>CAVZBF010000005.1:0-89715 GCA_963773465.1 uncultured Bacteroidota bacterium | reverse complement strand
CGGCAACCAAAACAAAAAGAACCACCATACACCATCAGTCATAAATTTACCAACTGCAAAAGCCCATGTTTGCTTATAACCCAACAATTTTACCCATGAAACTTTTTCTTGTGTCCCGGCAGTAATTACCTGGTCTTCTTTATCCGAATTGATATACCCAATTCAGCAGCCGATAATCTTTTTTGTTCTGTGGTTTATCATAAAAAACAAGCCAGAAAAATAACCAGAGAAAACCAATCAGCACCGACTAAAATAAACGCAGCTTCCCAGCCCCAATGCTTCTATCCATGGAACAGTAAGCGGTGCAAGTATGGCACCTATATTAGCACCTGAATTAAAAATACCTGTAGCAAACGATCTTTCTTTTTTAGGAAAATATTCTGCGGTAGCTTTTATTGCTGCAGGAAAGTTTCCTGCTTCGCCGAATGCAAGAACAGCACGTGCAAACCATAAAACCCGCAACAGAAACATCAAACCCAGTAATTCCAAACAAGCCCAGCACAGATTCAATCCTTCACCTATAGGAATGGCTGATGCATGTATCATAGCGCCAATACTCCAGATAATGATTGCCCATGTATAACCTTTTTTTGTTCCAAGCCTGTCAATGATCCTTCCCGCTAAGAGCAGGTGATCGCATAGCCAAATTGAAACACCGCAGTAATGTTTGCGTAATCTGAATTTGTCCAGCCAAACATTTCTGAAAGATCTTTCTGCAATAAGCTCAACACTTGCCTGTCGAGATAATTTACTGTAGTAGCAAAAAATAGCAAGGCGCAAATCGTCCACCTGTATTTTCCTATGGCTTGTTGCATCGTAGATTTTTATGATACCACTTAAGTAATTCTTATCATCGTCTGTTAGTCGCACTCTTTTACTTCTGTACTACTATTTAGCTGGCTTTATTGATCCGATTAATTCCAATACTTTCTTAGTTTCGGATTCAATGGTTCCGTAATCTTTTGCTTCCATCAGTTTTTTACTGATGAGTTTGCTGCCCATTCCCACAGCACATACACCTGCTTTAAACCATCCTTCAATATTTTCTTTTGTTGTATCCACACCACCTGTTGGCATAAAAAGGAGTTTTGGAAAGATATCTTTTATACTTGTCAAAAACTCAGGGCCCAGCATATTTCCCGGAAATAACTTGATGAATTTGATGCCCGCATTTTCAGCAGCGATGATCTCACTCGGCGTCATACATCCGGGTGCATAAAAAATATCATTGCTTACACAGTATGCTGCTACATCAGGAACAAATCCAGGGCTGACCAAAAAATCAGCGCCTGCAGCCATGTAATCAGTTGCATGCTGCATATTCTTGATCGTTCCTACTCCCAATAATAATCCCGGCATTTCTGCATTACGTAATGCAACCATCTTTTTAAAATTTGCCAATGCTGCATCACCACGATTTGTATATTCAACAGCTTTTACTCCTGCACGGTAAATTGCTTTTAATACATCAAGAGTTACTTCTTCACTTGAATTAAAATATAAAGGAAGCATTCCCTGTTTTATTATTGCATCTGATATTTGTTGTGTCTTACTCATTTATATTATTTTAATAGAACATGGATAGACACTGATTTATCTTATGTCCACAGATTTTATCTATTCAATCCGTAGCATATGTGTCATCCGTGTTCCATTTGTATTATATTTTTACTTTAATCACTAACTTCTTAATCCTTCCCTCTCCTATCATTGGTGCATGCACATCTTCAGGAAGAAGATCGCAAACTGTCCATCTGTCAATTGAAAAAATGTATCAGGTGCATCGTTATAGAACTGTACATCTTTCTCGGCATTGTATTCGCCATTGGGTGTTACACATTTTTCTCTTGGCTTCCACCCGATGGTTTCAAGCCCATTAATGCAAAGTTGAATATCGATATTCTTATTATGACATTCAAACTTTGCACAGCTTACTTCTTTTGTTTTACCTGGCGCATTACTGAATATAGCTTTTAAGCCTTCTGAAATATCTGCTTTACCATCAGCAGCATTTGCAAGATCAGTATCACGTATGTATTTAAATGCCTGGGCAAATAGTGGATGTGCTGAAAAATATTTTGGTGCGTTTTGAGTGTATCTATTATCATACACCCCCTGTCTCCCCTAAAGGGAGGAACTTAGATTTAATTCTGTTAATTATTATTGTTTATCAAAATATCGAAACTCATTTTATTTGCTCAATAGTGAACAGAAAGTTGAAGAGTGCGACGCAACAGATGATGATAGTAGCAATGAAGCTGGTAACATAATCATTCAACTTACTCCTTTAAAGAACTTTTAAACAAGTAAAGATTGTTCGACCTAAGTTTCCCCTTTGGGGGACAGGGGGGTTTTATCTCTGCACCCTTCCGCTCGCATCACCTTTCATCAATTCTTTTACATCACCCAGTGTAGCATGATTAAGGTCACCAGGTATTGTATGTTTTATTGCACTTGCCGCTACACCAAATTCAGCAGCGTCAGGCATTGACATACCAGTAACCAATCCAAAGATCAAACCACTGGCGAATGAATCACCACTACCGACACGGTCAACAATACGGACATTGTATTTTTTTGTATGATAAAAATCTTTACCATCATACACCAATGCACTCCAGCCATTATCACTGGCACTATGGCTTTCACGCAATGATGAAGCAATGAATTTGAATCCGAACTTTTCTTTCATTTGTTTAAATACATCTTTATATCCTTCAAGATTCAATTCACCTTTTGTTACATCGGTATGTGCCGCTTTAAATCCTAGTGTTGTATCAGCATCTTCTTCATTACCGATACATACATCTACATATTGACAAAGTCTTGTCATCACTTCTCTTGCTTTTTCTTTACTCCACAATTTTTTGCGATAGTTAAGATCAATACTTGTTGTAATCCCTTTTGCTTTTGCAGCTTTTAATGCAGCTTCAGTCAATGCGGCTGCTTTATCACTCAAAGCTGGTGTGATACCTGTGGTATGAAACCAATCTGCACCGGCAAAAATTTTATCCCAATCAAACTCTTCTGTATTTACATCAGCAATAGCTGCGCCTGCCCTATCATAAATAACCTGTGATGCCCGCATTGATGCACCTGTTTCTAAAAAATAAATGCCAAGTCTTTCACCACCGCGTACTATATATTGTGTATCCACTCCATAACGACGAAGATGATTAATAGCTGCCTGACCGATCGCGTTGTCAGGAGCTTTTGTTACGAAGGTTCCGTTCAATCCGTAATTACATAATGCAGCAGCTACATTTGCTTCGCCACCACCATAGGTGATGTCGAATGTGTCAGCCTGAACAAATCTTTTAAAATCTGGTGTTGACAACCGCAACATAATTTCACCCAGCGTTACTACTTTCTTTGACATCTTTTTGCTTTTGGTTTATAGTATTTCAATAATTTTTAGTTAGTCCTGTTTAAATTTTGCAGATGGAACACGGATGGCACGGATCAAACGGATATTCACAGATAAAATCCAGACAGATCTTTCAAATCCGTGTCATCCGTGTTCTGATTTCCCATATTCAATCATTTTTTTAGAAATATCTTAAACAATCACTTATCAAACTTTTACAGTTTTCTGAACTGCCTCGTCAATATTCTGCCATCCAAAATAATTCTTTGCATTATTATAGCAAATATCCTGTATCACTTTTCCGATCCAGTTAATATCATTGGGAAGTTCACCGTTTTCAATTTCTTCGCCAAATAAATTGCAAAGTAACCTTCTGAAATACTCATGACGGGGAAATGAAAGAAAACTCCGGCTATCAGTAAGCATCCCGATAAAACGACTTAGCAATCCCATATTGCTGAGTGCATTTATTTGTTTGGTCATTCCATCCTTCTGATCGAGGAACCACCATGCAGAGCCCCATTGAATTTTTCCGGCGGCAGTGCCATCATTAAAATTACCGATCATCGTTGCGAATAATTCATTATCGGCCGGATTGAGATTATAAATGATTGTTTTTGCCAATTTGTTATTTGTATCAAGCCTATTTAAAAACTTTGACAATGCTCTTGCCTGTGAAAAATCTCCGATGCTATCCCAACCGGTATCGGGTCCAAGTTGTTTCAGCATCCGGCTATTGTTATTTCTTAAAGCACCAAGATGATATTGCTGTACGAATCCTTTTTCCCAATCCCATTCAGCAAATGTTACCAGCATGGCGGATTTGAATTTCTTTCTTTCCTCCAAACTCAAATCACCGCCGGAACGGATCTTTGCAAATATGCCTACTATCTCGGTTTGTGTATAATCTTCCGCATAAATTTCTTCCAGGCCATGATCACTGACATTGCAATTATTTGCAACAAAATAATCATGACGTTTTTTTAATGCTGCTATATAATCATTGAATGTGCTGATGGAAATATCAGATGCTTTTTTCAAGCAGTGTGAGATAATTGTTGAATACATTCACATCATCCACATTCATTGCTTTATCGGGGCGAAATGCAGGTAATACTTTTATTTGCCAATTATCATTCTTTATTTTTTTGTGATGCTCAAGATCATCAACAGGATCATCGGTGGTACAAATAACTTTTACATTCATTCTTTCCAACAAACCCCTTACGCTAAATTCCTTTTCCTGCAGTTTAGAAGATGTTTCATCATAAATTTTTTTGGCGGTATCGCCATTTAAAATGTCATTCACATTGAAGTAACGCTGTAATTCCAGGTGTGTCCAGTGATAAAGCGGATTTCGCAATGTGTAAGGAACAGTCTCGGCCCATTTTTGAAATTTTTCCCAATCGCTTTTATTTCCGGTAATAAATTCCTCAGGCACACCATTAGCCCGCATAGCTCTCCATTTATAATGATCACCATTAAGCCATACTCTTGTAATATTTTCAAAATTTTTATCCGCCGCAATTTCATCAGGCGGCAGGTGATTGTGATAATCAATAATCGGCATATCCTTGGCAAACTCAGGATATAACGCTGCGCAGCTTTGTTATGTAACAAGAAATTCTCGTCAAGAAACTTTCCCATATGACAAATTGAAGTGAGGTTTATAAAGGCTTCTAAAACAGGTATTAAATGTAGGGAATCTATTGAGTGAAAGCAGTAAAATCTTCGCAATCGTTGCCGGGAAAACCATTAAAGATGGCTTGATGATTGAGGACATCTATCTGGAAGATGCCGGCCGAAAAGCTGTGCACCCTTTATTCATTCATTTATTTACTCAAGAAACCAAAAATATGGAACCAGTAACAACAACCGCCAGAAAAACAAAATGGGTACTCGATCCCTCTCATAGCGAAATTTCATTTAAGGTAAAACACCTGATGATAACAAATGTAAAGGGTGAGTTTAAAAAATTTAATGCTGATTGTATCACGATCGGTGATGACCCCTCCACTGCTAACGTGCATGCTGTGATTGATACAGATTCGATCTCTACTAATGATGAAGGCCGGGATAAACATTTAAGAAGCGCCGATTTTTTTGATGTGGAAAATCATGAAAAGATCGTATTTGACGGAACATCATTTAAAAAGATCAAAGGCGATCATTATGAACTGACCGGCAATCTTACAATGAAAGGCATTAGTAAAGAAGTAAAATTTGATGTAGAGTTTGCCGGTATCAACAAAGATCCATGGGGAAATCAAAAAGCAGGTTTTTCCATAAGTGGAAAAGTCAATCGCAAAGACTGGGGTTTAAATTGGAATGCTGTTCTTGAAACCGGTGGTTTATTGGTAAGTGATGAAGTGAAGATAACCGGTGATGTACAGTTTCTGAAAAAGTCCGATGATTATTAAGGCACAAGGTACAAGACACAAGGTACAAGGGACAAGGCACAAGGGACAAGGCACAAGGAACAAGGCACAAGGGACAAGGGACAAGGCACAAGGGACAAGGCACAAGGAACAGTCAAATTTTATATTTCTGTACAGACAAGGCATGCCTTGTCTCTTCATACTTTACAGACTTACTCCACGTTTCCAGGGAATGAAATCATCTTGATTCAGCTGAACGGCTTTGGGGATCACTTCTCCACTGGCGGCTTTAATACAATATTCCAATATCTCCTCTCCCATTTGCTCAATCGTTTTATCACCTTCAACTATTGGCCCGCAATCAATATCTATAATATCATTCATTCTTTTAGTCAGGTTACTGTTTGTACTTACTTTAATAGTAGGACAAACAGGATTACCCGTTGGCGTGCCTAACCCGGTAGTAAATAAAATCAACGTAGCGCCACTTGCTGCTTTACCTGTTGTTGCTTCTACATCATTACCGGGCGTGCAAACAAGACTAAGACCCGGCTTTGTTGCCGGTTCTGTATAATCCAATACATCAACAATAGGCGAAGTGCCACCTTTTTTTGCAGCACCGGCAGATTTGATTGCATCTGTAATCAAACCATCTTTAATATTTCCCGGCGAAGGATTCATATGAAAACCGGAACCTACCCGTGCGGCCTGCTCACTATATGTTTTCATCAAATGAATGAACTTCTCCGCCGCTTCTTTATTGATAGTTCTGTCAACTATCTCCTGTTCAACGCCACAGAGTTCTGGAAATTCGGCCAACAAGATCTTTCCACCTAATGCAACAACAAGATCGGCACAATAACCAACAGCAGGATTTGCCGAGATGCCACTGAACCCATCGCTGCCACCACATTTTACGCCAATGCATAGCTTATCAAGTGGAGCAGGTTTCCTTTCCTGTTTATTTATCTCAACCAATCCCTGGAAAGTTTTTTTAATTGCATCTGAAATTAATTGCTCTTCGCTTTGTGATTGTTGCTGTTCGAAAATATACAGAGGCTTATCAAAATTGGTTACGCGTTGTTTCAGGTCATTTAGAAAATCCTGCACCTGCAAATTTTGACAACCCAAACTTAACACCGTAACACCCGCCACATTCGGATGATCGGCATAGGAAGCCAGTAATTTGCCCAGTATGCCTGAATCCTGTCTTGTGCCACCACATCCTCCCTGGTGATTTAAAAATTTTATGCCGTCAACATTTTTAAAAAGTCTTTTTTGATGACCATTTGATGAAACAGAATAAATATCGTAGTCCTTGATATCTTCACCGCTATTGTACGCTTCGATCAGGTGATGCGTAAATTTTTTATACTTATCCGTTACGGCATATCCCAATTCGTTATGCATGGCTTCGCGGATCACATCCAAATTTCTGTTCTCACAAAAAACAGTGGGAATAAATAACCAGTAATTCGCAGTCCCTACCCTTCCATCACTGCGATGATATCCATTGAAAGTTCTTCCTTTGAATTTTGATACATCAGGTGCATGCCATTCATAATTGGCATCCCGATAAGAATAAGGCTGAGCCGCATGCTTTACATTCGAAGTCGTCATCAATCCTCCGCGTGGAATAAAATTTTGAGCCTTCCCGACTAATACGCCATACATGATCACTTCATCACCTTCGTTCATATCCTTTGTAAAAAATTTATGTTTCGCTGTAATATTTTCCTGCAAAACATATTCGTCACCGTCAAAAGAAATCTTTTCACCTTTCGAAAGATTAGCCAGGGCTACGATCACATTATCTTTTGGATGAACCTTTAAAACTTTATGTTTCATCTGTACAATTATATTTTTTTTGTCACATGAAATTCAACTACTATTTTTTTCGCTGGCAGATCGCTTGAAAATTTTGTAATGTGTCAATTTGTTTTTTTGACCACGGAGACAGCGTGGCACGGAGAAACACAAAGAAACTCCGTGGATCACCGTGTCATTGTGGCTCCGTGGTTCAATTTTATTTCAAATTGAGACACCTTGAAAATTTTATTCCTCATTTCAAATCATTTAAACTGCTACTTTTTTTGTTTCTATCCGGGCAATTGTATTTAGAACACCTGCTGACAAGAATTCTTCCAACTGCTCCTGCACTGTTTGTAAAAACCCCGGAAATTTTGTTAAATCAATTCCCCAAAGTTCTTCGTTTTGCATCACAATTTCTGCCACTCTTTCTAAACTATTATTCTGATGTATTTGGTAAAAATATTCTGCTGATTCATCCTTAATCTCATACGGCTCACCATTTCTTTCTCCAAAATATTTTCCATTTTCCTTTTTTACCGCGTTTCATATAAAGCAACATCCCGGCAAAACCTGTTGCCATGCGAACCGGAACTGTATCAAACAACTCATAATGACGCTGCAAAAGCGGCATATTTCTCATTTTCATTTTCGAAACATACTGAACTGTGATGCTTTGCCACTGGTGCTCGATAAAAGGATTGCAAAATCTTTCAAACACCCTGTTTGCAAAATCTTTTTTCACCGCTTCATCAATATCATAAGGAATTGCTTTTGCAATTTCATTCTGCATGATCTCTTTCGTAAATTTCCCATACACAGGATCAGCCATTGCTTCTCTTGTAATTGTAAACCCACTTAAAAATGCAAGACCACAGTTAAAAGTATGCGTACCGTTCAGCAAACGCAACTTTAATTCTTTAAACAAAGTAATGTCCGGAGCAATCACTACACTTTCATCGATCTTATAAAATGATAACGTTTCTTTCACTTTTTCATCGCCTTCAATTGCCCAAAGTCTGAACACTTCGCTCTTTGTCATTAATTCATCTTCATATCCAAGAAGCGACTCTATTTTTTTTGTCTCATCAGCAGCGGGTTTTCCCGGCACAATACGATCAACAAGTGAATTGCAAAATGTATTATGATTCTCCAACCACTCGATAGAACTTATAGTCAAGATTATTCTGATGCGCCAGCTCAAGGACGATGCTTTCAAGTTTTGCGCCGTTATCAGTAATTAATTCAGTCGGCACAATTACCATTCCGCTCTCTTCACTTCCTTTAAAGGCTTTAAATCTTTCAAATAAAAACGCCAGCAATTTACCAGGAAATGAAACAGGAGGTTCGGCATTAATATCATCGTCGACAAGTTGTATTCCCACTTCGGTCGTGTTGGAAATTATGATCTTCATTTCAGGGTTATGTGCACATTGCAATATTCTGTTCCATTCAGTTTTTGCACCCAGCACACGGCTGACCGATGCATTGATAATATTTTCCTCAACAGTTTTTCCATTCTCCACGCCACGAACACAAATTGTATACAAGCCATCCTGCCTGTCGAAGCCCGAGCTATCGCTATCAGTTGATTTAACAACCACCACCCTTCCGTTAAAAATGCCTTGCTTATTTGCCTTATCAATAAAATGATCAGGCAAAGCTCTTAACAAAACGCCTGTACCAAATTGCAAAACCTTTTCAGGCAATTCAAAAATTCTCTCATCCGGAATATCCAATCCCGGCCGTGGAGAAATTTTTCCGATATTATTTTTCGATAACTGCATATAATTCGTTTATAAAATTTTTGTTCCTCCTATTTAGCTTTCAGAACACGGATAACACTGATCTAACGGATATTCACGGATCTTTTTTGATTTGCAGACATAGGATTAAAAAAATCAGTGAAAATCTATCTAATCCGTGTCATCCGTGTTCCTACATGGCAGGTTTCCATCTTTCACCAAAAACCCAATTCACATTTATATCCTTTGCATTTACACCTGCAGGAAGATTATTTTTATACCATGCAAAATCGTTTCCGCCTTCCCGTTTACAATCATAATAATAGATCCTCTCACCCCATTGATAACATTCGTTGTCTGTACACGATAGATCGGCGTGTCTTTCATATTTTTTGCAAACTCACAATTGATCAAATAAAACTGCGCCTCCCGGTGATAACGTCCTAATAAAAATCCATCGTATCCTTTGAATTTGCAATTCACTAAAACCGTTTTTGAATCCTGGTTGCCCGAACCATCATGCCAGATGGCCGCAGGCCCGGTACGTGCAATGAATTCACAATTCTCAGCCCATGCCCAACCACGCGGACAATAAAAATCAACTCCGCCTTCCATGATACAATCTTTAAAATACCACATACCATTATATATTTCCCATGGGCTTACGGTATCACCGCCATACGCACTGAAACGACAATTGATCGCTTTCAATCTTGTTGCCATATTCATTGTTCGCAACGCCATTTGATGACCATCTTTTCTTAGCTTCTTTTCTTTATTTGCTGTCGTATCGGAAGCACACCAAATCGTTCTTTCTTTAAAATCAAATCCGAAATTGTTAGTGATGGTCAGGTTCTTTAACGTAATATCATTGGCGCCAACATTCATGGTAGCAACACCCCAGTCATCCGTATGCCCGCAACGCCACTCATCTCTTGCGATCGATGCGATAATAATAGTTGCTTCGCGGTTTTCTCCTTCAAAAATTATATTTGGTTTTTCGATGTATAGCTTCTCGCTGTAAATTCCTTTCTTAATAAATATTGTCCTTGCAGTTTCAGATGAATCAGGTAAACTATTGATAGCTCCTTGTATAGTTTTAAAATCACCTTTACCATTTACATCCACAATAATTTTCGTCTGCGCATTCACTTGTATTGAAAAGAGAATAGATAATATTATTAATACTCTTTTCATTTTACTTTGTAGTCGTCAATAGCCATTTCACAAGATCTTCTGCAGCTTTGTAGTTCTCATATTCAGCGGGCAATTTTCTTCGATCTACATATTCATTATACAACCACGGATCGCCGACCGCCAATACTTTTCCTTTACCAAGTGCAGCGGTTGCAATAATGATATCGCCATCCTTAATTGTATTTGCTGTTGCAGGAGATTTAATATTCAATACACTAAGCTCTTTAAGGAACATCTTTGACGGAGTTTTGAAAATTGGATTGTTTAACGCCGGGATAAACAACTCCCTGTTCATAGTTGTCGTTCTTCACCATGTTTATGCTCTTGTCTGTAAACATTATTCCAAATGCACCTGCCAGTGCATTAAAATTTTTCAATTCACAATTATTACTGTCATTCGCCATCAGCAATAAAGTACCGCCTGCTTTTACCCAATCACTAATTGCTTTTACATCACTTAGCTGCAACATAGTTCGGATTGGGATTATCTCTTGTATGGTCAGGATCAACAATAATATAAACAGATGCATTTTTAAGATTTGCAGAAGTTGGCGCTTCATCAAGGGAAGAAAGTTTTGCGCCATGCTTTTCAAAGATCCATCCCAGCGTATAAAAGCCCGGATGACTTCTTTCATTCCACACATAATGCCAGTACACATCTTTTCCTGTTGCATCTTTTCTTTTTTCACTATTGAAATAACGATCAAGCAAAACTGTTTTACCCTTGCCCGCAGATTGTGTTGGCAGCATTTCCATTTCATTACTTGCCAGCAGGAATGCACCCACTCCTTTAGGATCATTTACGATCACCGGCTCACTCATATAATATTCAAAACTTCCATCACGATAAGGATCGCCGCCAAGACCCGAAACTTTTACTGTGCCGTGCAAATTTGTTTGGCCATTCTCTACTTTTATAAATTGTTTTACAATTCCATCATATCCTTTTTTAGCAATAGCCAATTTTGCAGCAGGCAAATATCCTTTTCTTACACCTTTTGCAATAGCATAAGTAAACTGGCAGGATGCAGATGCTTCAAAATAATTTTTTTCTTTTCCTGGTCCGATATAATTCATTACATCATACCATAAGGCCGGTTGTTTTATCCTGTTGCTTTTCTATCGCATTTACCAAGCGATTCAGGATATCGATCAATGCCTGTCTTTTCGGATGTGTTTCAGGAAAATAATCCAGTGCATCAACAAGTGCATCGCTATACCAACCCATTGCCCTTGCCCAGAAATGCGGCGAAGCGCCTGTTTCTTTATTCGCCCATTTCTGTTGTTTGCTTTCATCCCATGCATGATACAGCAATCCGGTCTTTGCATCCCTTGCATGTTTCTCCATCCAGATAAACTGGTTGGCGATATCATTAAATGCTGTTCCTCATGAAACAGCATAGCATACTCAGCATAAAAGGGAGCTCCCATATACAAACCATCCAGCCACATCTGGTTAGGATAAATTTTTTTGTGCCAGAAGCCACCTTCTTTTGTACGTGGATGTGTTTTTAATTGGCTTCTTAACAGATCAGCTGCCTTTTTATACTTTTCTTTTCCCAGTCACACGGTAAAGAACAACACCAGCTTACCATTGTTTACATGGTCAATATTATATTCTTCCGGTTTATAATTCTTAATACTTCCATCATCCTTTACAAAAAAATCTATCTTCTTCTGAATAGCATTGAAATAATTTACATCTCCGGTATTCATCCATATACCTTCAAATCCTTTCAACACTACACCCATATCATAACTCCATTTGGTTTGACTGCCGATAGGCAAAAGAATCTTTCCAAATATTCATTACTGTTGCAGCCACCTGCTCACTTAATTTTTTCTGAGCAGATGTTTGCAAAAAACAAACAAGCAGTGCGATTGAAAGGATATTTTTTCATTTAAGTGTTACACTTTTTTCTGTTGCGCCTAATTCATACACCACCTTTTCTTTTGCTTTGGAAGCATCTGTATTTTTTATGGAAATATTTTTACTTCTTTCCCCGCTGATCCGGAACAACAATTCAGCATTGGCTTTATAAGTGATATTATCAAAAACGAGTTCGTCGCTGTGCACGATATCGATCAACGGGTTCGGTTTCGTCGCTGATGATCTTTATATTTTTAAAAGTGATGCCGCTTGCTTCCTGCACATCAATTCCTTTTTTTGCCTGCAGCACCATATTTTCCAACACAATATCTTTTACATGCATTTCCGGCAAGCCACGAATAAAAATCCCTTTTTCCGCACCATTGCAATACACATTACTGATATGAAAATTTTTGAAGACCGGAGTTGTTTCATCTACCGGTTTAAATTCTACTTTGGGCAATTCTCTTTTTTCACCTGCCAATGCCACCGGGTCTTTTGCCATATAATACATATCAAACAAGATCGCTTCGGCAGGAATATCTTTCATGTAAATATCATTAATGAAAATATTCTCTACTACGCCGCCACGGCCTCTTGTTGTTTTAAAACGAAGACCGATATCAGCACCGATAAATGTGCAATTGCTTACATAAATATTCCTGGCGCCACCACTCATTTCACTTCCAATTACAAAACCTCCATGTGAAGAATAAACCGTGCAACCACGGATGATCACATTCTCTGTTGGCATTGCTCTTTTTCTTCCTTCCGCATCACGACCGCTTTTCATACACAAGGCATCATCGCCAACATCAAAGACAGAATTTTCGATCAATACATTTTTACAACTTTCCACATCAATACCATCACCATTTTGTGCATACCAGGGATTTTTTACAAATACATTTCTTACCGTTAGATTCTCACACATTAACGGATGCAGACACCATGCAGGAGAATTTTGAAAAGTAACTCCTTCCAGTAAAACATTTTTACAACTTGGTAAACAAAACCAAGATTGGGACGGAGAAAATCTTTAATACTTTGATAAAAGGCATCATCACGTTCAGGAGCAAATAGCGCCGGGATTCGCAGGCATCTTGACTTCCTTTCATAAATCTTTCAGAAGGATACCATGTTTTTTTATCATCACTCAATACTCCACCTGACGCTAATTTCTTTTTCCATTGGCTTTCGGTAGCTTATCTGTTTTCACATCTCTCCATACATCTCCATTGCCATCAATGATGCCTTTGCCGGTAATGGCAATATTATTTTCATTGGTTGCTGAAACAGGAGATTGATTTCTCATTTGCGGTAATCCTTCCCAGTTTGCTTTAATAATAGGATATTCATTTTTATCTGCTGTAAATAATAAAGTAGCGCCATTGGCAAGATGAAGATTGATATTCGATTTTAACACTATCGGTCCTGTTAACCACAAACCCGACGGAATAAGCACGACACCTCCGCCTTTTTTATTCATTGCCGCAATAGCTCCGTTGATGGCTTTTGTGTTTAAAAAATTTCCATCAGCAATTGCTCCAAATTTTTTTATACTTATGGTATCCTTCTTAAATTTTGGGGTAGAGACAACAAAACGAGGCGTCTGTTGAGCAACACCCAGAAGTGAAAAAAATATAAAGAGGTATATAGAAAGAAATCTTTCTCATGGACAAGCTTTGAATTACAATTCTACTTCATTATTCCTTGCTAATCAGGATATTCAGATTTATTATTTACGCAAACGATGCCGGGAAGTCAGTCGGGAGTTCGGAGTTCAGAGTTCGGAGTCGTCAGTCATTCGGTCAGAGTCAGGTCTTCAGAGTCGGGAGCTCGGAGTTCGGAGTCGGCAGTTTGCAGTTGGCAGTCCGGAGTCTGGAGTTCAAAATCAGAAGTCGTCAAAAGAAATATGTTCGAGACCTATGATCTGGTATCAAGATACAAACGACCCGACTCCGAACTCCGAATTCCGAACTTCGAACTTCGAACTTCGGGCTCAAGATGTTCGAGGTCTGTGATCGGGCATCAAAACACAAACGACCCGACTCTGAACTCCGAACTCCCGACTCCGAACTATATCTTCACTGCCTGCCTTGCCAGCAATTTCCAGCCGCCTTTTTGTTTTTGCCAAATCAATAAAACTCTTAAATGAACCTCTCCGGGTTCTTTGCCAGCATCATGTGTTTTTGCATTTAAAACGTGACGCACAATAGCAACATCATCACTTATGCTGATGGTTTGCTCAACTAACTCGATCAATTCAAAATTTGAAGCGCCGCTTACAATTTTTTCGACAAATTCTTTTTTATCATCAATATGCCCGCCGCTATGGCCATAACTTAATTTTTCAGCAGACAACTTCTCTAAGATAGCTTTATCGCCATTGACCATAGCACTTCGCAATTGTTCAACTGCATCAGTTACCTCTTTTTCATCTTTTGTTTGTGTAAATGCAATTGCATTTAAAAAAAGAAGAGTAAATACTCCCAACAAAAATTTCTTAGTCATAGTTTATATTTTTAAAGTCTGTCAAAATGTACCCAATCAATATCTGCATAACCAGCATCATTGGTAATATTTGTTCTTGTGCAAATCATTCCAATCTTTGCCCCTACCCAACGGCCGGGTTTTGCCGTAAATGTTTTCAAAAGACGAACCTGCCCTAACTCCGTTTCGTAACTAAAATCGCACACACCGCCTTTACTGATCTTTGCTTTCAAATAAAATTCGGTGCCGGTAACAGGAAAACTTAAGATCAGTTTTTCAATATTATTTTTATCCGCATTGATGCTTTCGGTCTGGGCAATGTAAACTCTGTCGTTTTTCTTAATAATAGATAATGTTGCATAATCAGTTCCAAGGATAATTAAACCAAATCTTTCATTGTCAAACTTTGGTTTAAATGAAACTTTAATTGTCATCGTAAATTCTTCGGCGGGAAATTTTTGGCCGAGTATATTGGGTAAGTTCCATAAATTATTAATTGAATCAGGCTGATAAACGGAAAACATTCTCAACGTACCATTCGGAGCGGTAAATGCCCATCCTTCTTTTGGATTCGCCTGCCATTGCCATTGCAATCCTAATTTAGTTGAATTGAATTCATCAGTCTTGCTGTGGAGTAACGATGGAATATGTTTTTCCAACATTTGGTTTTTTATAAACTGAGAACCGGTTCTCCTTTTCCATCACCATCTTTATCACTCCGATCACCGGCCAGTCATTTATCCATTTCATCGGTTGCAGATGCACCACTCTTCCATAAGCTTCTTTATCCTGGAAATGCAGGAACCAATCTTCACCTGTTTGGGTTGTTACCCATGCGCCCTGGTGCGGGCCATTGATAGAAGTAGTTCCCTGGTCCATCACTACTTTTCTTTCATAAGGGCCATAAATATTTTTTGAACGAAGAACAGTTTGCCATCCTGTCTTACTCCACCTGCCGGTGCAAAAATGTAATAGTATCCATTTCGTTTATAAAACTTCGGGCCTTCGATGGTTGGATCTGTTTCATGACCATCATATACCATTACCGCATCACTAATGATCTTTGTTCCTTCTTTATTCAATTCTTTCACAACAATAATTGATTTTGATTCCTGCACGGCTGCCTGCATAAGCATGAACCAGATATACTTTTCCATCATCATCCCAAAGGGACAAGGATCGATCAATCCTTTACCTGCTTCTACCAACACCGGTTCGCTCCATGGGCCGTATATTTTTTGCTTTGACCAAATAAATACCAAAATCAGGATCGGGATAATAGATATAAAATTCATTATTGTGATAACGGATGACTGGCGCCCATACACCATCGCCATGTTGCACTTTATCATAAATGATCATAAGGAGGTTGCTTTTTCAATGCATGACCGATGAATTGTCCAATTCACCAGGTCTTTTGAATGAAGTATCGGCAAACCGGGTATATGTGTAAAGCTGGACGATACCATATAATAATCATCGCCTACTCTTATTGCATCGGGATCCTGTAATCAGCATGAATGACCGGGTTTTTATATGTCCATTCCATTATCTGCAACCCATACTTTCGAAACAGTTTGCTGTGCAGACCAGTTTGCAATGAACAAAAAAGACAGTATCGGAAATACAAACTATTCTCATAGATTCAATAACTTGTTTTTCTTTATTGCTTTGTTAAATGCCGCTTCAATAATTTTTATCACTTTCATTCCTTCATTCACCACTTACAGGTAACCTGCTCGCATTATTGCGAATGGCATTATAGATGCCATCATAATAATCGCCATAGTTCCCTTTCAACGATGGAATAAATTCCTTTATAACCTTTCCATCTTTTTCTGTATGCAATAATCCTTTTTGGCTTCCGGTTCAATACCCCAATCATCACCGCCTGGTTTTTTGTGTGCCTGCAGATCGGTTTCCTGCACATCAGTTTTATGTTTGATAAAAGAACCCATTGTGCCATGAACTTGATAAGCCCGGCAATGCTTCTCTTACATAATAACTTGACTTAAGCGTAACGCGGTGATCAGGATAAAAAAATTTCAGATCAAAATAATCATCCACTTTTGAATTGGGACGATTGATCGTAATATCAGCAAACAAAGCCAACGGCATTCCGAATAATTGCAATGCCTGGTCGATCAAATGCGAACCGAGATCATACAAACATCCAACACCAGGTGTCGGTGTTTCCTTATGTGCTTTATAACTCAATGCAGGTACGTACCTGTCATAATGAATTTCTGCATCAATAATATTTCCCAGCCATCCTTCATCCAATATTTTCTTCACGTTCTATAATCACTGTCATACCGGCGATTCTGATACACGGAAAGTTTTACTTTTTTCTTTTTTGCCAATGCAATTAATTCTTCTGCCTGCTCAACCGTTGCGGTAAAAGGTTTTTCAACGATCAAATGTTTGCCTGCCTGGATCACCTGCTTTGCATAATCATAATGAGTCACGCTTGGCGTATTTACAACAACCAACTCAACATTTTTATCAGCAAGCAACTCTTCAAGTGTACGAAATGTTTTTACACCCGGGATATTTTTCCTGTGCCAGGTTTTTTGTTCTTTCCCAAACACCATAAAAATTAAAGCCCGGGATGAATGGTAATAAATGGCGCATGAAAAACCCATCCACTCATTCCAAAAGAACATAATGCCGTATTGATCGGTTTCATAAAATTTATTTGATTGAACTTAACCAATTTTTCAATCGCTCCATCCAATTATCTGTTGTTGTTGTATTATTTAATCCAAAACCATGTCCGCCTTTTGGATACAGGTGCATTTCAACCGGCACTTTATTTTTTATACATGCCTGGTAAAACCGGATACTATTTTCAACAGGAACACTTTTATCATCTCCTGCATGAACAAGAAAAGTGGGAGGAGTATTTGTTGTTACCTGCAATTCATTTGAGAAAAAAGCGATCTTATCTGCTGGCGGATTCGTTCCGATCAATTTATTTCTTGAACCGATATGAGCAAAGCTTGTATCAAAACTTATAACAGGATAAACAAGAATTGCAAAATCAGGACGAGCAGAAGTTGTATCAGTGTTTTTCGGATCGGCTTTATTAGAAAAATGCGTTGCTGCTGTAGCAGCCAAATGCCCGCCTGCTGAAAAACCCATGATGCCAATTTTATTTTTATCGATCCCCCAATCAACGGCGTTTGATCTAACCATTCTCACTGCTTGTTGTGCATCCTGCAATGGGGCAATGCTTTTATCGATCATGGTTGTATCATCCGGCAAACGGTATTTTAAGATAAATGCAGTAATGCCCCACTTGTTGAATTCTTCTGCAATCCTTGGTTCCTTCTTTATTCCATGCAAGAATTGAATAACCTCCGCCCGGGCAAATAATAACTGACATTCCATTTTGTTGTGCCGGCTTATACATTGTGATCGAAGGGACACTTACTTTAGCGACACGCATTACCTTGTCATCTCCTATTACTGTATTTTCCTTGTCAGGTGCATTGGTAGAGTTTGGAACTTTGCCTTTATACAATTCAATTTCAGCAATTGATTGCGCATTGGCATTTATTGTAAACAAAATGGTTATAATGCAGAAAAGATTCTTCATTAGTTAACGGTTTTTTGATTCCAGCTGTTTAAGTACTTTCGACTGTCATATGTCTTTGCTTCTTCATCAGTCAATTGTCTTGACCAATTCACTCTTTTAGCCGGATCAGATGAAGGTCCATAATTTTTATATTCAGCATACCGGGTCGTTTTATAATTCTCGGTGTTATTCCAGTTACTCCATCCTTCGGGTTTTATATGAGACCCGATATAACAATTCATATAAACCACCGATGCATAAGGTCGCCAAGGCCGACCCAGGGAAACATTATGTAAGGAAGTATCACCAGTCAATTTGCATTTATTGAATACAAAACCCCATTCTTTATTTTGAGGTGTTGATGCAGCCGTAACATGCGAATTCTTCTTGCTGTAAATTTCACAACTATCAAACCATGCTGTGGCAGAACCAAAAATGAAATCAGTGGTTCCCTCTATATAGCAGTTCCGAAAATATTGACGGCTTTTTTCATTATTTAAAAACAAAACATCCTGGTTACCGATAAACCGGCAATCAATAAATTCTGCTTTATCTCCATCCGATTCCACTGCAACTGCCTGCCCTGCGGTAAAGCCAGCATCATTTTGAAAGGTTATGTTATAAGCCATGAACCGATCCGCTTGGATCAATAATGTCCATGAGGTCCGTGTATTTATTGTATCACCATCCGAAGTCACCTTGCCTGTATGATCATTGTAAATAATAATAGTTTTGAATTTATCTTGTCCCAATAATTGAACTTTTCGCTTTGAAGAATCGAGATACAGTTTTTCCCGGTAAATGCCAGGTTTTACATTTATAATAGTCAGCTTCCAAAGGAAAGAAGGGATAGCATTAAAAGCTTCCTGGACCGTTTTGTAATCACCGCTGCCATCTTGCGCCACTGTGATCGGGTCAGGCGGAAACGGTGAATCTTTTGTTTTAGCAAAAACCCTTTTTAAAAACTTATCTATGTAAGCAAGAGAAGAATCAAGCCATGGATTAAACAGGATGAATGAATGGGGAGCATTAAAAGTTTTGACTTCCGAATAAATATTCCACCAGCCTAAAGCATCAGTAAAATCTTCTCTCCCGGCATGCATTCTTGCTACATTACTATTTACAAATAATGTTGGAGCTGACTTCTTTCCTGCATGAGTTAACGGAGAGCCTTGTTTCCATAATTCCGGGCTTTCAGTTTTTGAATAACCAAACCAGTTTGTAGCAGCAGAAATTCTTTTGCTATCATCACCTTCGCCAGATTCGGGATGAATAAAAGCAAGAATGCCATCAATATTGATCACAGCATTTACTTTACTTGAAATACTCTTATGACAGCCATCTCCTTCAAATTCTTTCATATTATTTGTAGCCCCCATCATTGCAGCCAATTCACCACCGGCCGAATGACCAGCGACAACAATTTTATCCTCATTAAGATTATACTTCGCAGCATTCTTTCTCACCCATCTGATTGCAGCCTTGATATCATAAACACCTGCCGGGTATAAAGCCTCTGTCGAAAGACGATATTCAGGAGTAAAACAAACATACCCGAGCTTTGCGAGTCTCTGTGCCAGTGGATAATGCAATGTCCTGTTTCCTGATCTCCAACCGCCGCCATGAATGATAATGATCGCTGTTCTTTTGGGTGAAGCTTTCCATCTTGGATAAAACACATCTATCAACAGTTTACGATCACCAACTTTACAATACCTGATATTCTTTTCTTCGGCCAGGTTTGAAAAACTTATCTCTTCTGCGATCCGTGCTTCAGGATTTGTTTTAATTGTACCGGCATAAGCGCTATGGATAGTATATGAAGTATCCGGCGTACCTGTAATGCCTTTTATTGATTGAGCATTTCCACAAAAAGCAATCAGCAAAAAGGATATGATAAACAAATTTCTTTTCATCATTTTATTTCAGGCTTGACGATCCTATCAGCAAGTTCCGGAATTTCTTTTTTAATCTCTCCTAACACCAATTGCGCAACCATCCTTGCGCCTAATTCGCTAAAATGTGTATTATCTTCTTTTCCATCAGGATAATTAGGATGTTCGCCGGGTCTTAATTGGAGGAAAAGCAATTTTGAATTTTCTACTCCAAACTGCTGATACAACTGTTGAGTTTTCTTATCCATATCAAATAAAATAACTTTCTCTTCTTTTGCAACATCTCTCACTATTTGTGAATACACATCATGAGTGCCTTCGATTTTTCCGTTATGATCAAATTTTCTTCGTGCCATGGGTGTAAGCAATATCGGTGTTGTCTTTTTGCTCCTTGCTTCGCAATACATATTGTTTCAGGTTATTTTTAAATTCGCCTTCCGTGGTGTACGTTTTTTTTGTGGGCACTTCATCGTTGTGCCCAAATTGGATAAAAACATAATCGCCTTCAATTGCACCATCCAATACTTTTTTCCATAAGCCTTCATTCCTGAATGAACTTGTACTGCGACCGTTCTTTGCAAGATTTTCAATCAGGACGGTTGAATCCCAGAAATAAACAAAGGGCATTCCCCAACCAGTTTCAGGATAGGCTTTTTTTTCTTTTATGCTCATGGTGCTGTCACCACACATCCAAATTGTAATTTTCTTATTTCTCGGGTAATGCAAAAGCAAACAATGAGAAAAGTAATCCTATGTAAACAAGTTTTTTCATGTTAGCTTTTTCGGGAACACGGATGACACGGATAAAACGGATTGCCCATTTGATCCGTAGTAATCCATTCAATCCGTGTCATCCGTTTTCTATTTTACTATACTATTTATATAAAGTTCAATATTAGTATAGAACTTATGTGACGAAATTTTCATCGCATCGGATGCATCGGAAGGATTTAAACCATTCTTTTTCTCCCATTCATCAGGTATTCCGTCCTTATCATTATCTGCCGGAGCAGGCAATGATTTTAAAGCAGGCCATGCATTTAATGTCATTTCATAGGGTGAGTGATGCCGGATATCGTCCCTGCACATCAATAATAAAACCAGTTCTGTTTCTTACATCATTAATAACCCGTTCATCCAGTGTATCTCTTTTATAACTGGCTCCTGCATATTTTAAAACAGATTCAAAAGCTTTTTCTGCTGTTTCAATATTTAATTGATCTGCGGGAAATGGTCTATCAACAACGGCTATTTTTTTATCATCATCCGTTCCTCCATTACCCATGTGTATGCCCAACCAGTTATTTTGAGATACATCTTTTGCTTCATCAACAAGATTTCCATTTACATACCATTTACCAAAACCAATACGTTTCCGTTTTACCAGGGTTTACGATCCGGTACCGCACATTTTTATTTGTAGACGGTCCATATTTAAAATAATTATTTATGATATTATAATCGCCTCCTTCGCCGGCATAAATATTATTGCCGCCCCAATTGTAAATAACGTTGTTAGTATAATCAACAAATTCCTGTATGCCCTGCCGGTTACCATTGAATCGCGGATTCCGGTTGTTACAATGCGCAAATAAATTATGATGCGCCGATAAATGTTTACCACCCCAGATACCACCGTACCCATGATGTTCCCAATCTTTATCACCTGTTTCAAAATGATAAGAGTAATTCAACGGCTCAGAAATAATATTCCATTGAAGAGTAGAACTGTCTCCGTTGTAAACAGAAAAACATTCATCATTGCTCCAACTGAATGTGCAATGATCAATAATAATATGTTTTTTACCACCGCCACTAAAAGCATCTTCACCTCCGCTACCATCTACCATTCCCGCCTGCCTCTGCCATTTGTCACCAAGACGAAAGCGAACGTAACGAAGAATAATATTATCACCGCCCAATGCAACTGATTTATCGGCAATGCAGATCCCATCACCAGGAGCTGTTTGTCCGGCAATGGTTGCATTTGCTTTTATAGAAATAGATGAATTCAAATGAATAGTTCCGGAAACAGCAAATACGATTATTCTTGGTTCATTTGCAGTAGCTGCTTTTCTGAAGCTTCCTTCACCGTCATCGTTCAAGTTTGTTACAATATAGAGTTTACCACCTCTGCCACCACTCGCATATTTACCATAGCCTTCAGCTCCGGGAAATGCAATTGGCACCGACTCGTTAACTGAATTGGTTACTCCACTTTTTTGCGCCTTGCATTTTAAAAATGAACAAGCAATTACTATTAATAGAAAACAACGTTGTAATGAGATCATAATGTAATTTAAAAATAAAGCTGCTGCATAAGCAGCAGCCGCTTCATCGATAACTAATAGTTCTTCAACCTAAAGAAAAAGTTTATTAATATCCCGGGTTCTGGGTTAAATTTTTATTGGATTCCCTTGCTGATTGCGGAATAGGGAACAATTCCGATTTTCCTGTTCTGAAATTTATATACCCATAACGGGGAATGGTCGGTGTTATCATTGTTGTTGTCAATGATGAATTAACCCATGCAACACTTGTATTACCAGTTCCGGGATTTGTATTTGTCTTATAATATGAATGAACCCAAATTGAAGAATTATCTCCAGTTGAAAGAGGTGCACTGGCAGTGCCTCTATAATACATATTAGATGGCAAATTAGCAGCAACAGCCGCATAAGCAGGAGGTCCTGCCATATAGCTATAACTCATAGCCGTTGTACTGCGAAGTCCCATCAAAGCCATATTATCGTTGGCTTCTTTTAAACCCTGGCCCAATAAATTCCAACGGATCAGATCATATTTCCTTATGCCTTCTGCGCCCAATTCTAATGCTCTTTCCCTTATAAGATATTTGAAGAAGTCAGCTTTACTTAAACCGGCTGGTATATCAATAGGAGAAGTCGAGGATATTGGCAAACCATAACCACGTCTCCTTACCATATTGACAGCATTGTAGGTAGCTGTATTGGGGCCACTAATTTCATTTTCAGCTTCCGCGTACATCAATAACACATCCGAATAGCGAATGATCTGCCACTTCAGGCCGAAATATTGAACGGCACTGGTTCCCGGAATAGCAGGCTTAATCCAGTCCCTACGGTATTTACCATCCCGCATCGCCGTAATAGCCATACCGATTTTTTTGTCATTATCTACATACACATCATAAGGAGCTATTGTAACATCTCTTCTCACATCTGTTGAATCAAACAAATACAAATAACTAGGTAATGGATTTACAAAACTGTTACCCGCACCATTCACTCTCGGGCCATTAGCATAACCGAATTTTGAATCAGCAGTGCCACCGCCGCCAATAGCTGATACCTGGAACATTAATTCACCGTTTGGATCAACCGTTTGCTTACCGCAAACAATATCTTTCCAAAGACCTTTATAATCGGGAAATAATGAATGTTGATTTGAAGTGATGATCTCATTTGTTTCATCGCGGGCTATCTTAATAAAATCAATATAATTTGCCGGGCGGGAAACTGTTCCGCTTTGACTGAGTGAGTAGCCGCCACGAGCCAGAGCAATTCTTGCACGCAATGCTTTAACAGTTCCTTTTGTAATCCTTTCATCAACCTGGTCACCTATACCAGTTACTTCATTCCGCCATGGAACCAGGTCAGCAGCTTCTTTCAGATCGGTAAGAATATGATCATACAAAACATTTTTATCAATTCTTGATGGAAATGGTTCTGTAGTCGCCTGTATATATGATGGTATAAAATGTTCAGGCAAGTCGCCCCAGTTACGAATTGCTTCAAAATAAAATTGTGCCCTTAGTGTTAATGCTTCGCCATACATTCTCTGCAATTGCTTTTTCTCTTGTTCAGAACCACCTGAATACTTATCCATTTTTGGGATCTCGTCTATACAAATATTTGCGAGCATGATACCTTCAAAAAGTTGGTTGAATGGTGCAGCCAGTTCTGCATTCAATGAAGTGAGGGAGAAATGTGCCATTCCTCTTCTATCATCATTATTTCCGCTTGGCCCCATCAATATGTCATCATCAACCGGATAATGCAATGCCAGCTTTAGACCATAAGCGTTATCACCTGCCAGCCTGCCGTAAACACCTGCTAAAGCCTGCAACGTGGTCGGAACATCTTTAAAAACCATTTCAGATCCAACAGCAGTTATCGGTTGCTGGTCAAGATATTTTTTACAACCGCCGATACTTAGAAGAATAAATGCTGTTGCAACGGTTACGATCTTATTCATATAATTCGATTTCATATACAAGTCGTTTATTAATTAAAAGGTTGCGTTTACTCCAAAAATGTAACTACGACTTTTTGGATAAGCGGAATAATCAAGATTTGGTGTACGGGCATCATTTCTTACACTTACTTCAGGATCATAACCTGAATAGCTTGTAATAATGGCCATGTTATTTGCTGTAAAATAGAAACGCAGTTTACTCATATGGAAAGTTCCTACACTTTTTACAGGTAATGTATAGCCGATCGTAAGATTATTAAACCGAAGAAACGATCCATCTTCGATTGCCCATGAATGCGGAGTAAATGCGCCTGTGCTGATCAAAGGTTGCCATATTTCAGCATTAGCATTAACTGATGACAAACGATCAGGAGCGACTCCATATACTTTACCACTGTTTATCCAGATAAGAGACTCCCCGGTTGCCGGGTCAATATTTGTCCAACGGTCCTTCATAATGCCAAGCAAATTGGAGCTCGGCGAATATGAATTGGTGAATTCAATTCTGTTTGCATTGTAAACATCAAAATCCAGCATGAAGTTTACAAACAAGCTCATGTCCCAATTCCTGTAATTGAATTGTTGACTAAGACCGCCACTGATTTTAGGATTCGGGTTGCCAATAATAGTTCTGTCATAATTCAGATCGATCTTTCCATCAGGAATACCATTCGGCCCACTAATATCTTTGAACTTAATAGAACCTGGCCTTATCGGAGCACCAATGATCGCAACATTATCAACCACTCCACTCTTTAATGTGTATTCCAATGTAGCAGGGTTGTGGTTAAAGTCATTGGCCGTATAAAAACCATCCGTAACAAGACCATACATTGTTCCTAATGGCTGACCTATTCGCAACATATAATCAGAAGCCCCGGAAAGTCCGTATGCTGTTTGTGGTGCTTCAGTTTGTCCGGGTCCAAGCTGAACGACTTTATTCTTGTTAAATGAAAGATTGAAATTTGCAGTCCAGTTCAATCCCTGTGCTTTACGCATGATGTCTCCATTGAATTGAAATTCCCATCCCCTGTTTTCGGTTTTACCAATGTTTTGTAATTGTGTTGTAAACCCATAGGTTGGATCGATATTTACCTGCAACAGCAAATCTTTTGAACTGTTGATATAATAATCAATACTCATGTTCAGGCGATTTCTGAAAAGACTTAGATCTAAACCCCAGTTGCGATTGACGGTCGCCTCCCATTTTAGAGATTCATTTGGTAAAGATGAGGGCACATAGGCATTTACCACCTGGCCATTGAGACCATAGAACCGCGTATTATTGATAAAAGTATTTAAGTATAAATAATCACTTATGCGGTTATTACCCATTGCACCGTAACCGAAACGCAATTTGGCTTCATTAATGAAATTAACATTGGTAAGAAACTTTTCTTTGCTCAGACGCCATGCAATAGAACCAGCTGGAAAATAACCCCATCTTTCTTCCGGTGCAAACTTGGATGAGCCATCTCTGCGCAGATTAGCTGACAACAGGTATTTGTCCTTATAGTTATATCCTATTCTACCGAAGAAAGACAATTGTGTTGATCGTGATTTGTTAAGTCGCGGATATGTTGGCAATGCTGCACCAGAATCTAAATGGCCAAATGCGTAGTTAGCTGATACAAAATATGGAAAATTACGGGCCTGGTTTAAATGTGATTCTGTCTTAACCTCAAAAGTTTCTTCACCTAACACAAAATCAAAATTGTGATCTTGCCATGGTGAGAACGCGTATGTCAACACATTTGTATTGGTAAGTGTTCTTGCGATCGTGGTATCAAGACTTACAAATGGCCTTGTGTTATTAGATTTGGCTTGTGGCGAAAGAGTATCATAAAACTGTCGGTCAACTTTTTCATTCCTGTCGATACCTACAGTCGATTTGAAAATTAGATTCTTTAAAATTGTGTATTGAGCATATAGGGTCACATTATAAGTATTGGTGGTCTTCCTTCTGAACTCTGCATTTGCCAGTTTAATTGGATTAGCAAGATTTAAACCATTACCAATACCTGCAGCCACACTGGGATCGGTATAATCCTCTACTTCCTGTGAATTTGATGTGTATGGACGATACTTAACTGCATTACGAAGCCTGCTTAATGAAGAGGAGCCATTATCGGCTGAAACCCCTGCACCATAAACATTTAAGTTTGAATAGCGGCTGCTGGTACCTACTTTCAGATTGTTAGTGATCTTATAGTCTGCTTTGAGATTGAAAAGATGCCTGTTATAACTTGAGTTTATTACAATTGCCTTATCACGATTGTATGTATAGCCAATATTGAAAGTAAGTTTTTTGTCTCCACCGGATGCACTTACATTATGTGTTTGGTTGATACCGGTTCTTCCAAACACTTCTTCTTGCCAATCAACAAACTTATAATTCTTATAAACGTTCAACGTATCCCAGGTTGTTCCATAAGAGTTTAAAAAACCTATACTATCTGATCCACCCTGCAATCTTGATCTCTCAGCCTGGTAAACAATAAAATCATATGGATTCAATACATCCAATACTCTGGCAATTTTTCTTATACCAACAAACCCGTTATAGCTTACTATTGTTCTGCCCGGTTTGCCTGATTTAGTTGTGATGATAATAACACCGTTAGCACCTCTTGCACCGTATATAGATGTAGCAGCTGCATCCTTTAAAACATCGATAGTTTGAATATCCTGCGGAGAGATGGCCGTCAATCCGTTTTCTACCTGTACTCCATCTATCACGTACAACGGATCATTGCTTCCTGTTATTGACATACCACCGCGGATGCGAACGCGAACATTAGCATCGGGAGAACCTTCAGAAGTAGTTGCGGTAACTCCGGCAAGACGTCCGTTAAGTGCTTCGGCAATGTTATTGATAGGAGCATCTTTAAGATCTTTTGCACTAATTGAAGATACAGATGCAAGCAGGTCCTTTCTTTTTACCGATGTATAACCGATCACCACTACATCATTAAGTGAGGTAACATTTTTTTCCAATTGAACAGCTACAGCAGTCTTTCCATCAGCCAAAATAGTCGCTGGCTTATGACCTGTATAACTAAAAGTGAGAGTAACATTGCCTGAACCTCCAACCGAAATACTAAAGTTCCCATCTTTATCAGTTTGAACTCCTGTTTTGGAGCCTTTTGGAATAACACTTACTCCTTGCAAAGGTGCACCGCTATCATCAGTTACCTTTCCCCTGATCACCCTTTCCTGGGCAAAGGTGATAAGAGAAAGAAAGAGGAATGAGAAACAAAAAGCAAGCTGCTTCATATGGCGTTTTTTAATTTTAAAAAAAAATTGGGCCGCGATGTTTGCCGAATCGTGATTAAACTATTCTGTCCGTCCTCAAATTCTTATCAATGCTAAACAGTATTTATCATATTTAAATCAATGAGTTAGGTGTTTATTTACGCAATCGTTCCCGATAACGATCACGAAATTTCAGTCATGTGTTGTTATTAAAAAGAGAGCTCTATTAGTTGTTGAATGCTGCAAGCCGATCAATGATTTTGTACACATGTTTTTTTAATTGATTGACGGGTATTCGATGCAACGGTCACTCGTACTAAAAACGTACCTTTAAACGTAATTGCCGGTATTATGAAATTCGAAGCCGTTACTATTAAAGATATTGCCCGTGCTTTGGGCATTTCCACTTCTACTGTTTCCCGTGCGCTTAGGGATAGTCATGAAATAAGTCCTGAAACAAAACAACTAGTGCTCGATTGCGCTGAAAAGCTGAATTATCGTCCCAACCCCATAGCATTAAGTTTAAAAGAAAGAAGAAGCCGCTCCATCGGTGTTGTGGTTTGTGAGATTGCCAACAATTTTTTCTCGCAGGTTATTAATGGCATTGAATCTATCGCTTATGATCGTGGCTATAACGTTATAATCTCTCAAAGCAATGAGTCCTATGAAAGGGAAGTTATCGACCTGCAATACCTGGCATCCCGTTCCGTTGATGGCTTACTGATCTCCCTTTCTACCGAAACCAATGATCTGAGTCATTTGAAGAGTCTTCACGCTAAAGGATTGCCGATTGTTTTTTTTGACAGAATAACAGATGAGATCGATACCCATAAAGTGATCGTTGATAATTTCAGAGGTGCTTACGATGCTACAGAGCATCTTATAAAGAACGGCCATAAGCGAATTGCAGTTATCAGTAATTCTGAATTTCTATCGATAACTCATGAAAGAGTAGCGGGCTATAAAGAAGCGCTGATCGCCAATGGATATAAAATAAACGAAAATTACATTCAGCATTGTTTTTATGGAGGAATGATCTTTGAAGAGATCGAAGATGCGGTGAATAAATTATTTACTCAACGGAATAAACCCGATGCAATATTTACTACGAGCGATAAGCTAACTACAGGTTGTTTAAAAACTCTGAACAGGCGGGGATTAAAAGTTCCTGATGACGTTTCGCTGGCAGGATTTTCCAATACTGATATAGCCGAGTTGATAGACCCACCGCTAACTGTGGTACGTCAACCGGCACTTGAAATGGGAAAAGCAGCGATTGAATTATTACTTCAACTTATCGAAAGTAAAAGACCTATCAAAGAATTTGAAAAAAGGATACTCACTCCGGAACTTCAGATCAGGGAATCATCGGTGAAAAAAGCACTCTCCACTCCCGGTGAGTTTACTCTTCATGAAAAACCAATTGGCCTTCAAGAATAGTTTTAGTAGATAAAATTGTACTCCCGTTTTCTTTCTTATTTATCAACTGCAGTAAAATACTTGTTGCTTTTTCAGCCTGCTCAAATGGAAATTGCTCAACAGATACAATTGGCGGGTTATCGAGATAATGCGTGATCGGAAGATTTGCATAGCTGCCAAAAAAGATATCTTTATTTATTTGCAATCCTTCTTTCCGTGCATATCGTATGGCATCTAATGCTACATAATCGTTAAATACAATAACAGCAACCGGTGGTTTTTTTAATGCCAGTAATTTACCCATAGCCTTCTCTGTACCAGGGGTTGTAAGATCGGTTTGTACAATTAATTCTTTTTCCTCTTTCAAATTATTTTTCAATAATCCTTCTTTGTATCCTTCTGCTCTTTCGTGTGTGAGTGTGATAGGTCCCGGGCCATTGATAAACCCAATCCTTTTCAATCCTTTTTTTACAAACAGGTCAACCATTGCAATCGTACAATTTTTCAGACTGCAGGTAACAGTATAGGCATTTGGCAAGTGCGGTGCACGGTCAAAGAAAACCACAGGGATATTGAAATTTTCTAATTCAACGAAATGTTCGTAGTCACTTGTGTTTTTTGATATGGAAACAACAATACCATCCACCCTGTTTCGCCGCATCGTTTCTACAATTTGCTTTTCTCTTTTAGGATCATCATGACTTTGACTGATCAATACATTATAATTATCCTGTATCGCCGCTTTTTCAATACCATCTATCGCAATTGAAAAATATTGTTCCTGCAGGTTCGGGATGATAACCCCAAGTGTAAAAGTTTTACCCTGTTTAAAAAAAATTGCAGCCTGGTTGGGTTCGTAATTAATTTCTTTAGCTACTTGCTGCACCTGCATTCTTGTTCGCAAACCAATACTCGGATGATCGTGCAAAGCTCTTGAAACTGTCGAAACAGATACATTCAATCGCTTAGCGATCTCTTTGATAGTCGGCAATTTCTTTACCATTATTTGCAGTTAGTCGGCGATAAAGGTAATACTTCTTAAAAGGACATAACGCACAACCCCAGCCCGCGCAGCATCTCATTTTACTTTTTTAAACCACAGAGACACTGAAGGCACAGCGAAACACATAGATTGCTCCCGTGTAACTTAGTGTGCCTGTGCCTCCGTGGTTTAATTTTATTGCAAACCGAGACACAACCCCAACTATTGAAAGCCTTTGCGTTAATAAATTGTACAATAATTAGTTTTGACCGGGGTGCCGGTTTTTTGTAACTTTCAATACCAAAAACAACCAACTATGCGTAAAGTTTCTGAGATCCTTGGCCGAAAGGGAGCTTCAGCTGTAGTAGTTACGCCTGATACAAAAGTGATCGAGGCGCTGAGTATAATGGCTGAAAAAAATATCGGCTCTGTATTGGTGATGGATGGAGGTGAATATCTTGGCATAATAACAGAAAGAGATTATTCCCGGAAAATTGCACTTAAGCACAAAAGCTCCGTGGAAACAAAAGTCTCTGAGATCATGACCACTAATTTGCCATCCGTAAGTCCAAACGATACTGTAGAACATTGCATGCAATTGATGTCTGATAAAAACATTCGTTACCTGCCCGTGTTTGAAGGCAATCGCTTAACAGGAATTGTAAGCATGAGCGATGTGGTAAAAGAAACTATTTTACAACAAAAAGAAACTATCAGTCACCTGGAGAGTTATATACATTCAGGACTTTAAATTATAGCCCAGGATATATAGCCCACGGTTTAAACCGTGGGCTATATATCGCGAGAATGTTTTTCTTTCTCTTAAATTTGTAAACAACTAAAAACACAAGCTAAGCATCCCGCTCAGAGAATATCCGGGCGGGATGTTTTATTTTTAAAATATAGCCCACGGTTTAAACCGTGGGCTATATTTTAAGAGAATATTTTGGCGGGGTGTTTTATTTTTTATCCTTCTCTTCTTGTTTTGCTTTTACAAACGCATAGCCCACGGTTTAAACCGTGGGCTATGCGTTTGTGATGTTTTATTTTTCATCCGTCTCTTCTTGTTTTGCTTTTACAAGCACGAGATCTTTTATATCTACCTGCATTGGCAATAAACCAATTTTTACAACAGCTTTCTTTCCTCTAAGCTCAATTACTTCGCCTACCTGGTGATTCCGTTTCATTTTTACTTTCTCCCCTACTTTTATTTCGCCTGTTAATTCAACAAACTTTGATTCGACCTGCTTTTTCATCTTGCCTGCCGCCTTCTTTTCATGTTTATTAAACAATAAAGCGCTTATATTTTTTATCACTTTACTTTTATCTTCTTCTTTTCGCCAGTCAATCACCATCTGCTTTAGTTTTCTTTCCATTTCTTTCAGGTAAGCCAGTTTCTCTTCGGATACTTTATTCTGATGCGTTAACAATTCTATTTGCTGGTTATGCTTTTCCCTGTCCATCGTATGCTTCATTTCCTTTTTTAATTTTTCATTCTCCTGCATCAACTGATGAAGTTCTTTTTCTTTCTTCTCAAGATTATGAAGATCCTGTTCGGTCCTGTTTAAAAGTTTATCCAGCCGGAAATGTTCTTCGTCCACCATTGTTCTTGCGCGGTTAATGAGTTGTTTATCCAACCCGATCCTTTCAGCAATTGCGAAAGTGTAGGAGCTGCCGGGTTTGCCAATATTAAGTTTATATAGCGGCATCAAACTTTTTTCATCAAATGCCATGGCGCCATTTAAAATACCGGGCGTTTTACTCGCCATTACTTTTAAATTCAAATAATGCGTGGTGACAATGCCGTAAGAATGCTTTCTCACCAATTCTTCCAATATTACTTCTGCAAATGCGCCACCAAGATTGGGGTCGCTGCCGCTGCCCAACTCATCAATAAAGAAAAGTGTTTTACCGCTTGCCACTTCCATAAAATGTTTCATGTTCTTCAGATGACTGCTATAGGTGCTCAAATCAAATTCAAGACTCTGTGTATCTCCAATATGTATCAGCAATTGTTTAAATACACCAAACTTTGACGATGGGTCAACCGGCACAAGCAAACCACTTTGCACCATCATTTGCAAAAGACCCACCGTTTTTAGTGTAACAGTTTTTCCACCTGCATTCGGCCCGCTGATAACAAGTATCCTGTTGTTTTCATCAAGCGTTAACGAAACGGGAATTGTTTGTTTATTCGTTTTCTTATTATATAAATACAACAAAGGGTGAAGTGCTTTTTCCAAATGAACGACGGCTTTATCCTCAACGATCGGGAACTCGGCATTTACATCCAGCGCAAACTTTGCTTTGGCGCGAATAAAATCATACTCACCCGCAATAAAATGATAAGTTGATAACAATGATGAATACACAGAAAGCTTTGCGGTCAATTCTCTCAGCAAACGATACACTTCTCTTTTCTCATCGCTTTCCAACGAATAAATATCATTATTGAGTTCAATGGTTTCTTCCGGCTCGATAAAAGATGTGCGGCGGCTCTCGCTTTCACCATGCAAAATTCCTTTCACTATCCTTTTTTGTTCGGCATAAACGGCCACTACTCTTCTGCCATTCAAAAAACTTTCTTCTATATCTGCGAGATAACCCTGCTTGTTTAATTTTGAAATGATCCTGTCAAACATTTTTCTCAACTCATTTCTTTTCCTGTACAAATTCATGCGGATGCTCTGTAACTCATTTGATGCATTGTCTTTTACCTGCCCGCTTTCATCCAACACATCATCGATCATTTCAGCAATCGCCTTCTCGTAATAAGTGCCGGCAATGATCTTTGCCAACCCACCGTAAACATTTTTTCGTTCCGCATCAAACCAGCGAAATATATTTTTCATTAACTCTGCAAGCTTTCTTATTTCAACAAATTCATCACCTGAAAGTAGAGCGCCGTCTATAGACAGAAGCTTCAGCTCTTTTGACAAATTAAAAACGGGATCATTCGGAAAATAAATGCTGTTTTGCAAAAGTTGCTTGTATTCATAACTCTGCCGCAACTCCGTTTCAATAAATTCGATTTCGGTATGAATTCGCAACGCCCTGGCTTTTTCAATTGCATATTCACTTCGGCAATGCTCTGCCAATAAAGATTTCACTTTATCAAACTCCAATTGTATATATGCCGATTCCGGAAAAAGTTTCATATAAAGTTCAAATCCGCCAATGGCGGACTTTTATTTTTATTTAGTCAACAAAGGTAATTCTTATCATCGTCCCTTGCGACGCTCCGTTTATCTATCTTCTCTTCGCTCAGCAATGCGTCGTACCGTTCTAATCGGGCTTGCTATTTGTTATGACGACTGGCAGAGTATCAGTTGGAATGTTTACCAACATCTAGCCAGCTGGGATATTTAACAAACATGACGTTTTTAAAATTTGCAGGCTGAGATTTAGAATTTCATCAGCATTAAAACAGCTTGAGGACGGTCTGATTTCTGGCATTATTTTATCAGCGTCAATTATTACAATGCTTTTGTTGAGGATTGATGCAAAATCTTATGCAAGGCTATAATAATAGTATGCCTGCTGAAAGTATGATCACAAAACATTTATAGCCGCCTTGCCGTAACTTTTGCAGTGTCAATTGGACTCTTTTTGAATACTCCATACATGGAATCCCGTGTTATAAGATTGAGGGTGTAATCTCCGTTTGCCATCCCATTTGTTGTTTCTTTTGCAGACCAGACAAAATTATCATCAACATAACCTTCAATTAATGTCATCCCATTATTGTAAATAGCCTTCAATACGTTGGGCCGTATTTCGGTAACCTGGAATGTATCATAATCTGGACCTTGTGTTGGCCAATGCCATGTAAATTTCCAACGGCCTACAAATTCTGCCGCTCTATCTGGTTCTCGTAAGCGACTACAAGAATTAGCTAAAACCGAAAAAATCAAAATTATCTTTACCCCAAAAATCAAAATTATCGTTTTCATTTGTGCTGCAGGTTAATTGTGATTTTTGCCATATTGGCGCCGGCCGCGAATGTTATTTTACTGGTACCATTCTTTTTGCCCGATTTGGGGATTTTATCTAATATGATGCCTAAACTGTATGCAGCAATGATTGCAATACCGGTGTTTCGCAAGGCCTGATAACGTTTATAATTGCTATTTTCCCGGGTGTATCTTCTTTCAATATCACCCGGATTGTTTGAAAGATACTCATCCCATTTATCAGAAATGCTTTGCGCACGTATTTGTCCGGAAATTCCGAACCCAAGGCCAACTGATAAAATAACATAAGGATAGGGTGTCTTAAATGAAAAGAATTTATTTGGATTAACCTCATTTAACTTTTGGTGAATCTTAGGTTCTATTTTTGTGATATTGGGTTTGCGACTCAATGCGCTACTTTTTTGGAAATCGATTTCATAGGTATTGATATTAGTAACTTTTGATGTTAGTTTCCACAATCCGCCATACTCCGATAAAGTTCCTTCTGGCTTTCGTTCAACTTGAACATGTACCTGCTTTGCTATCTTCAATGTATCCGGTACGTGTAGAGAATCTTCAGTCTCCGCGATTTGCTCCATGGATGCCAATTTTGAACTCTTTTTTATTTCACCCGAACATCCATTACAGTAATTTTCCTCAATGATCAATACACTGCGGGCAGTTTCCGCTTGTGCGTTGGTACAATGCATTATTAAAAGATAGATGATAGACGAAATAATCAGCCTTTTCATATTTTTGACTTTCCGTATTGCGGCCAGGTATTTTGATTTGACTACTTTTCTTCTGAGGGATTTTTAGGGATGTGTTGTTTGTTTTCTTGCCAGGTGTATCCACTTTATTTGTATCCACTATCACAATCTCTTTCTCATCATTTTGCTCATTTCTCTTATCAAACATGCCTTTAGCCATATACCTTCGGGTGCTATGAATGCTACCAATCCTGCGAACCCTCCGCAATAAGTTCTTTATCATACTCAGTTTTGGCGATATTTTTTTCTCTATCACTCATTTAGATAATCTTAAATTCATTTAGAACCGAAAGAACTATCAATGTGAGTCACGCATCTAAGGAGTTGACAAAATCCTTTTCAAAATAGCTGCTTGAATTTACATAAGTTTTTAAGTGATGCCTATACCCTAAAAGTGGTATTTTACTTCATCTAGATTAACTCGCTTCAGAAACTTTCATCATATATCCGCAAACATCTGTTTGTTATGAAATTTATTATCACATTATAAATTCTTCTTTAAGAGTACATAATGTTTAAAACAGGAACATAGAAGAGGTCACTTGTACAATTTCATTCCAGCGGCGGTGTAACAGATAAATAAACCCTAAATCTATAGTCGCTGCCAGCAGTTTGCAAACCATCCATTCCAAATCATCGTAAATTGCATAGAATTCCCAAAAGGGATTTTTTGGAACAACGGTGAAACGAATTAATCAAATAACAATTATCATGAAAACATTTTGGCTGGCCGCCTTTACCGGCGCCACCGCATTAATTTCCTGTGCACAAAACAATAATCAAAATTTAAAAATGAATACGACAAAAGCATCTGAAAAAACTGAAGCCGCTTTCACAGGCAAAGCAGACACCGCTACTTTCGGCACTGGTTGTTTCTGGTGTACGGAAGCAATTTTTGAACAGCTCGATGGTGTAATATCCGTAACGTCCGGCTATGCCGGCGGACATGTTGCAAACCCAAGCTATAAAGATGTATGTACCGGGGAAACGGGTCATGCCGAATGCGTGCAGATCGTTTATGATTCTTCAAAGATCAGCTTTGATGAATTGCTTGAGGTTTTCTGGCAGGTGCATGATCCCACAACATTGAACAGGCAAGGTGCCGATGCAGGTACACAATACCGCAGTGTTATATTTTATCATGACGACGAGCAAAAGCAGAAATCAGAAAAGTATAAGACAGAGTTGGATAAGAGCGGTGCATATGATAACCCGATCGTCACAACTCTGGAACCGTTTACCAAATTTTATACAGCAGAAAATTATCACCAGGAATACTATGAGATTAATAAGAGTTCCAATCCTTACTGTTCAATCGTTATCAGGCCCAAGCTTGAAAAATTTGAAAAAGTATTTAAGAATAAGTTGAAGAAACACTAAAAAGCAAAAGTGGGACAGTTGTCCCACTTTTTTTTGAGTACCATTCAAATCATAGTTTTGATTTTTGTTAAGTAATAAGTGAATGGTTTTCCTGGATCGGTTTTACAGATAATGGATTTCGGTTACAGAGCTTGAGTCTGCTTTCATACAAGTATCAAACGGTCTCCAGGCACATGGATTTTACAGTTCTTCATTGCGGCTATTGGATATTGAGTTGACATAGGGGTTTAATATTATAAATTATAATTACATCAATATTTTATTTATCGTGATGAGTAAATATTACGCTACATATGAAAACAAAATCATGTGAATTAGTGTCAACCCGGATAAAACATACGAGGAAAATCAATCAGAAGGAAAAAACACAGAAGCTATTCATACAGCTTTCAAGGTACGTTTTCAACGGGATCAGACTTAACATGGTTTAACTGGTACTGGAAGTGGCTCACTAAGGATATTGTTCAAAGCAGGAGGTAAAAATAAAAATCAGTTTTTGTTTATGCAAGCAATGAAACAATTATTTGAATCGTAATTGTTCGCATCAATCTGTTTTCCGTTTAAAATTCTTTTATTTATTAGTATTATCGTGTTTTTACAGTATGACGAAGCTCCAGCCAATTCAAATTATTTGGCTCGAAGCCTGAAATGTTCGGTTGTACCAACCGGATCACTCTATCATACCATAAAGGAATTATTGGTGCATCATTGATCAATACCTGGTCAGCCTGCCGGTATAAGATGTAGCGTAAAGAATCATTTGGTTCTGCAGTCGCTTTCTCAAATAGCTTATCAAACTCCGGGTTGTTATATCGTGTATAGTTTGGCGGTGCAGGGTTCTTAGAATAAAAACACGAAAGATAATTGAAGGCATCAGCATAGTCAGCGATCCAACTGCCACGGAAAAAAGGAGCTCTTGAATTGGATGTAAGCTCAAACAAAAAAGAGCGCAACACAACTTCAACCGTTACAGGAATACCAGCTTCTTCAAATTGTTTGGCAAGATAACTTCCGATCTCGCCATAGATAGGGATCGTATAAAGTTTTATTAGTGGTATTTTTTTATCATTTGTAAAACCTGCGTCACTCAACAACTGTTTTGCTTTTACAGGATCATAGTTATATCCTTTAACTGAAGTGTCAAATGAGGGCATACCTTCCGGTACAAAGCCATTTTCAGCCGGTGAGCTTAATGAATTTCTTAAATAAAGGATCATCTTCCTGCGATCAATCGCATAATTCATTGCCTGTCTTAACTTCTTTAAACGAGTGGGTGAATTCTTTAACAGCTCATTTGTGGTGTCCACCAAAAATCCAAAATATTCTGTGTTTAAGTAAGGATGAATTTGTAAAACCACTTTATCTTTCCAGCTATCTCTTAATTCGCCTTTGAGTGTAAGAATTTCATCTTTAAAAGAAGCATCGATATCATTTAAAAAATCAAGTTGCTTTTGCCGGAATAATAAAAACTCTGTTGCCTTGCTTTCATTAAAAGTGATCTTAATACCATCAAGATAAGGGAGGCCGTTCCCTGCCGGATCTTTTTCAAAATAGTTTTCATTCTTTTTAAAGATCAATGCCAGGCCCTCTTCCCATGCAACAAATTGAAATGGCCCGGTGCCACATGGATGGCTTCGAAAATCCGAACCATATTTTTCCACCACTTCTTTAGGAACTATTGAACAATAGGTCATCTTTAGTATCTGCAGGATCGGTGCATGTGGCTTGATCAATTTCAACCGGAATGTAGAATCATCAATTGCTTTAAAACCATCAATGCTGTCAACTACATTGTTAAAAATATAAAAGCCGGGGCTTGCCAATTTACGATCAACAAGTCTCTTAAAACTATATTCGACATCGGCCGCAACCATTCTTCTTCCTTTTCCACCGGCAAATGCATCGTTATCATGAAAGAAAACGTCTGTCCTTAAATGAAAAAGATATTCTGTGCCATCGGATGAAATATCCCAGTGCTTTGCCAGTGATCCCCGGGTCTTGGTATCGCCATCGTTTTCGACAAGTGTATTGAACAACTGGTGCACGGGCCACATCGTGGATTGGTTTTTTGAAAAAGCAGGATCAAGGGAAGCAATACCGGTGGATTCATTGTAACGAAATATTTGTTTTGAATTTTGTTGCTCGTTGCTACAAGTGATAAGGCACAAGGAACAAGGGACAAGGAACAAGACCAGGTATATATTTTTATATCTCATTTACAGGCGAACGGTTAAATTTACAATTCAAAATTTCAACATTTGAAAAAGATTTTCAAAGCAGTTTTAATTATTAATTATTCATTGTTAATTATTAATTCCGTTAATGCGCAATTTACAAAACAAGATACGTTGCGTGGCAGCAATGGGCCAGGGAGAGATTGGTGGGATGTAATGAATTACACACTTCGAATTACACCAGACTATAATAAAAAAGAGATAAGCGGAATATGTTCCATCAGTTTTGATGTAATAAAACCTGGAAAGAAAAAGTTGATGCAGATAGATCTCCAGGAGCCAATGGAAATACTCGCTGTTAAAGCCATTGATTCACCAGACAGTCTTAAGTTTAAAAGAGAAAAAAATATTTATTGGATTGATTTCGGGAATAAAGATTTTAGAACTGACAATAAAGGTGCTAATGCAATTATGATTCAATTTAGATGGCAAACCAACGGAAGCGAAGCGACCTCCATGGGATGGCGGTTGGATCTTTACAAAAGATGCAAAGGGCAGACCATGGATGAGTGTTGCCTGCCAGGGCCTGGGAGCAAGTGTTTGGTATCCATGTAAAGATTACCAGGGTGATGAACCAGATGAGTGCGAGTATCTTTATTATATAGTTCCCGATACTCTTGTGGCGGTTTCAAACGGGGTCAACCGCTCTCCATCCGTTAATTCTGAGAACTTAGGCAGTTTACGTTTGGGAACGTCAAAATCCCATCAACAACTATAACATCATTCCTTACATCGGCAAATATGTAAACTGGAAAGAAATTTATGAAGGTGAAAAAGGAAAATTAGAATGCAATTATTGGGTGCTTGATTATAATCTAGAAAAAGCAAAAGAACAATTTAAGCAAGCTGCACAAACATTAAAAGCATTTGAACATTGGTTTGGCCCCTATCCTTTTTATGAAGATGGTTTTAAACTAGTAGAAGCACCACATCTTGGAATGGAACATCAAAGTGCCGTTGCTTATGGCAATGGTTTTCAAAATGGTTATCGCGGCAGGGATCTTTCCGGCAGCGGCTGGGGATTGAAATGGGATTTTATTATTGTACATGAAAGTGGGTCATGAATGGTTTGGCAATAATATTACCACAAAAGATATTGCCGATATGTGGGTGCATGAAGGTTTTACCAATTATTCTGAAACCTTATTTACAGAATATTATTATGGCAAAGAAGCCGGCAGCGATTATTGCATTGGTACAAGAAAGCTGATTCAAAATGATAAACCCATTATTGGCCCTTATGGTGTAAACCAGGAAGGAAGTGGCGACATGTATTATAAAGGCGGAAATATGCTGCACACCATCCGGCAGGTGATCAATGATGATGAAAAATTCAGGGCAATATTAAGAGGATTGAATTCGACCTTTTATCATAAAACGATTACGACAAAAGATGTTGAAGATTATATGTCAAAGCAATCAGGAAAAGACCTTTCAAAGATTTTTGATCAGTATTTGCGCACAACGATGATACCTGTACTTGAATATAAATTTACCGGTGATAATATGTATTATCGCTGGAGCAATTGTGTAAAAGGATTTGATATGCCTGTAAAAGTCGCCGGCTCAAAAGATGACCCGATAGCTATCGCGTGGTTAAAAGCAACTAACTGAATGGAAAAATGTTGCAGTAACAAGAGATATTTTAAAAGAAGGACTAAAGATCGACAGGAATTTTTATATAACCGTTAAAAAGGTTGATTAGGCATTGACCATTGCCCACTCACCATTCGACCACTCACAACTCACTATCTTTATCGCATGAGTAATATTCGCCGGCAAAGTATTATTTCTTCAATACTGATCTATGTTGGCTTTGCATTCGGCGCTTTGAATACTTACTTATTTACAAGAGAAGGTGGACCTTTTACAAAAGAAGAATATGGGCTGACCGGTATTTTTATGGCTGTCGGTTCTATCATGATGTCGGTGGCTACACTGGGTATGCCCGCCTATATCAACAAGTTTTTTCCTTACTATAAAGACCGTCTTCCGAAAAATAAAAATGACCAGGTAACCTGGGCATTGCTTGTAACTTTTGCAGGCTGTCTTATCGTTGGTATTGCTGGTTTATTTTTAAAAGGGCTTGCATCAAAGCTATTTGACAATTCACCGCAACTGGTAACTTATTATTACTGGTTATTTCCCTTTGGTTTCGGGCTCAGTTTTTTTTATGTGCTGGAAATACTCGCCTGGCATCATCACAAATCAGTCCTTTCAAATTATTTCAGGGAAATACAGTTTCGTGTTTTTGTTACAATACTCATCGTGTTAATGAGCACTGGAATTATAAAAGACTTTGATCTGTTCATTAAGATCTATGCTTTCTTATATCTTTTGCTGGCGCTTATACTTTTTGTTTACTTGTATCGTACCGGCCGGATCAGTTTTACTTTTTCCATCAGTAAAGTAACTCGGCGATTATTCAAAAAAATTGTGACGCTTCTTAGTTTCGTTTGGGGAGGCACGCTAATCTACAATCTTGCAGCTGTTGCTGACACGATTATTATTGCAGGTGTATTTCCAAATGGAGCCGGCATGGTTGGCCTTTTCACTTTTGCCCAATACCTTACAAGCCTGATACAGGCTCCCCAACGAAGCATTGTTGCTGCTTCCGTTGCTCACCTCTCGCAGGCATGGAAGGATAAAGATTATGGAAAGATCAATCGCATTTACCAGCGGTCATCAATCAACCAGCTTATTTTTTCTGCAGCTATGTATTGTTTGATCTGGCTTAATTACAATGATGCCATCGATTCCCTGAAGTTACAGCCCGAATATAAATATGCTATTCCTGTTTTTATTTTTATGGGATTGATGAGAATTGTGGATATGGGTACAGGAGTCAGTGGCCAGATCATTGCGACTTCTACTTCATGGCGCTTTGATTTTATTACAGGGATTGTGTTGCTTGCGCTGATGCTGCCATTAAACTGGGTATTGACAAAGCAATTGGGTTTGATTGGCCCCGCAATTGCAAACCTTATCGCTTTTTCAATTTATAACCTGATCAGGTATGTTTTCTTGCTGCGCAAATTCAACATGCAACCATTTACCATAAAATCATTGTTAGCTATTTTATTGGCGTTTGCCTGTTATGGTATTTGCTATTTTATTTTTAATGATAAAACAGGAATTCAATGGCTGGTGTTAAGAAGTTTATTTTTTATTACACTGTTTGTATCCGGTACGTATTGGATGAATCTTACACCCGATCTGAAAATTGTATTGGGAAATTTGAAGAAGAGAATTGGGAGATGAATTATTAATGATTATTTATTGATTATTTATTTTGTCGTAGAGACAAGGCATGCCTTGTCTCTACTTGCTCCCGACTAACGACTCCGGACTCTTCAGCCTTCCCACACCAACAAACTTTCTTGCCCAGTATTCCTCAAAGATATCGCTGATCATTACACCGCCGCTGGTAGACGCATGAACAAACTTATTGTTCTGAAGATAAATTCCAACATGAGAAACGCCGCCCCGGGTATTGAAGAAGATAAGGTCACCTTCTTTTAATTGTGTTCTTGATATGCGATCGGTTAAATTATATTGTTCTCTTGCGGTTCTTGGAATACTAAAACCATACACTGCCGCAAATAAAAACTGTGAGAAAGCAGAACAATCAACTCCTTTCTTTGTAGTTCCTCCTAGCCGATAGGGCGTACCATACCAGTCATCGATGAACTCAAACATTTTTTTATTCTTTACTTCTTCAGCGGGAGTATTAAGTAACACAGCATACTTCACCTGGAGCTGCGATAAATTTTCTGCTTCATCTTTTCTATAATTCCGGTTTCTTGTTTCTGCTGTTTCTTTTTTAACGGCAGAAACTATTGCTTCATCATCTTTTTTTGATTTGGAAGATTCAACAGGCACATCGATCTGGTCAAGAAATTTTGTCTGTTTCTTAACAGTAGTTGAGTTCGGAGTGGAGGCAATTTCCCGGTTACCGGTGAATGCAGTTTTTAAACTGGAACAACTTGCCAGCATCACGAGCAAAATTGAGTAAATAGATACCTGTTTCAGCATGGATATTACAGAAAATAGATAGTGGAGCCCTATACGCTAAGATTCGGCCATCACTAGTTAACAAAAATAAAAATCTTTTCCAATCTCTGTGGATATTATTTAAACGAAATTTGCTGATGAAAATTGCCAATCGCGTTTATTTGCAATAATTTTTGATAATAAAGGAAGTAAACCGGTTGATACAGATCATTAAATTTTAAAATGAAATTCTCTCACTTCCACGTACATACCCAATTCTCCCTGCTTGATGGAGCCGCATCCATTCAAAAGCTGTATAAAAAAGCAATTGCGGATGGAATGCCTGCCCTGGCCATCAGCGATCATGGAAATATGTTTGGTGTTTTTGAATTTGTAGCAGAAGCATATAAACATAAAAATGAAAATGGAAGTTTAAAAGTAAAACCCATTGTTGGTTGCGAATTTTATATTACGACAGACCGGCACCAGAAAACATTTTACAAAAGAAGAAAAAGATCCGCGTCATCACCAGATATTGCTTGCAAAAAATGAAACAGGTTATAAGAATCTTGTAAAGCTTACTTCGCTGGGGTTTATTGAAGGCATGTACAGCAAATATCCCCGTATTGATAAAGAACTTATTCTTAAATATCATGAAGGATTGATTGCTACTACCTGTTGCCTTGGTGCATTGGTGCCACAAACTATTTTAAAAAAAGGCGAAGCAGAAGGCAGAAAATGAATTTAAATGGTGGCTGAATATTTTCCGGGAAGATTATTATGTAGAATTGCAGCGGCATGGTATGCCCGAACAGGATAAAGTGAATGAAGTATTGGTAAAATTTGCAAGAAAATATAATGTAAAAATTATTGCAAGTAATGATTCACATTATGTAGATCAGAATGATTTCAATGCACATGATATTCTGCTTTGCATCAATACCGGCGAAAAATAAGCTACGCCTGGCATTACGAGAATTTTCTGATGATGATGTACATGTAAAAAACAAACGCTTTGCATTTCCCAACGACCAGTTCTATTTCAAGACGACGGAAGAAATGACAGAAGACTTTTCAATGATCTTCCTGAAGCGATTGATAATACCAATGAGATTGTTGATAAGATTGAACTGCTGAATCTTAAAAAAGATATTTTATTACCTGCTTTCCCGATCCCGAAAAATTTCAGATGCATACAAAGCGAAAATTGACAAGGCAGTAAGCCGATTCATAAATCAATGGGAATACCTGAAACATATTACCTACGAAGGTGCAAAAAAACGTTATAGTGAACTACACCGATGAAATAGAAGAACGGATCGAGTTTGAATTGTTCACCATTAAAACGATGGGCTTTGCAGGTTACTTTCTTATTGTAAGTGATTTTATCAAGGCAGGCAGAGAAATGGGTGTGTTTGTTGGCCCGGGCCGTGGTTCCGCTGCAGGTTGCTGTGGTGGCCTATTGCATCGGCATCACCAATATTGATCCGATCAAATATAATTTACTGTTCGAAAGATTTCTAAACCCTGATCGTAAATCAATGCCTGATATTGATACGGACTTTGATGATGAAGGAAGGCAAAAAGTGATTGATTATGTGGTAGAAAAATATGGCAAGAACCAGGTAGCGCAGATCATTACTTATGGTACCATGGCTGCCAAGATGAGTATTAAAGATGTGGCAAGGGTAATGGATCTTCCATTGCCGGAATCAAATGCATTGGCAAAACTGGTTCCTGAACGACCGGGTATTGAATTGAGAAGAGTATTGCATGCGCCGCTGACAGCAAAGGATGGTGAAAAATCACTTGAAGAAAAAGAAGGTGTTGGCACCGGATGATATGGAAATGATAAAAAAGCTACGGGAGATTTATAACAGCAAAGGATATGCAGAGTGAGGTTTTGCATGAAGCTGAAAGTCTGGAAGGTTCTGTTCGCAATACAGGTATTCATGCTGCAGGCATTATCATTGCACCAAAAGATCTTACTGAATTGATTCCTGTTGCTACTTCAAAAGATTCTGATCTTTGGGTTACACAGATTGAAGGAAACATTATTGAAGAAGCAGGTGTTTTCAAGATGGACTTTCTGGGTTTAAAAACACTTACCATCATTAAAGAATGCACTTGAACTGATCAAACAAAATCATGGAGTTGAAATTGATATTGATAAGATTCCGCTTGATGATGAAAAAACTTTTAAACTCTACCAGCATGGTGATACCAACGGAACTTTCCAGTTTGAAAGTCCGGGTATGCAGAAATATCTGCGTGAATTAAAGCCTGATAAGTTTGATGACCTGATTGCGATGAATGCCTTGTACCGCCCGGGTCCGATGGCTTATATTCCCAATTTTATTGAACGTAAACATGGCCGTGAAGCCATCGCTTATGATCTTCCTGAAATGGAAGAATATCTTGAAAGAAACTTATGGCATTACCGTTTACCAGGAACAGGTGATGTTGCTTGTCGCAAAAACTTGCAGGCTTTAGTAAAGGCGATGCAGATGTATTGCGTAAAGCAATGGGTAAAAAACAAAAATCGGTGCTCGATAAAATGAAAGCCAGTTTATTGAAGGTGCAACAGAAAAAGGATATCCTGCCGAAAAACTTGGAAAAGATCTGGACCGACTGGGAAGCATTTGCACAATATGCATTTAATAAATCACATTCTACCTGTTATGCATATGTTGCCTATCAAACTGCTTATTTAAAAGCACATTATCCTGCTGAATATATGGCGGCGGTTTTGAATCATGCAGGCAGTATTGAAAAGATCACTTTCTTCATGGAAGAATGTAAGCGCATGGGATTAAAAGTGCTTGGTCCTGATATCAATGAATCGTTAAAAGGATTTGCAGTAAATAAAAAAGGTGAAATTCGTTTTGGTCTTGGCGGATTAAAAGGGTGTGGCGAAGCAGCCGTTGAAAATATTATTGAAGAAAGGGAAAAGAACGGAGCATTTAAAAACATTTTTGATTTTATTAAACGAGTCAATCAGCGTACAGTTAATAAAAAAACATTGGAAAGCCTTGCCTATGCAGGCGCTTTGATTGTTTTACAGAACATCACCGGGCACAATATTTTCATACGTACCGGAAGATGAAACAACTGGCTGGAAAAAATCATTCGTTTCGGGCAGGTTTACCAGCAAAATCAATACGTCGAACACAATACCTTGTTTGGTGATCTTCCATTAGCAGTGGAAATAAGTACTCCTACCCTTCCGGAATGTGAGCCATGGCCACTGATCGTTCAACTGGATCATGAAAAAGAAGTAACGGGAATGTTTCTAAGCGGTCATCCACTGGATCATTATAAGTTTGAAATGAAACATTATGGCATTACTCCGTTGCAGAGTTCAATGAATTCAAAGAAGCGATGCCCTTTTACCAAATTCAAACAGGATGTTCAGGTTGGTTGGGCTGGTTGCAGATTGCGCGACATAAAATTTCGAGAAAAGGAAATAAATATGGATCATTTTATAATTGAAGATTATTCCGGTAAAACCGAACTTGTGTTATGGGGAGATGATTATGTGAAGTTCACACCGTTTTTACAACCAGGGATCATCATTGTTTATTACGGGTTTTTCAAACAACGGTTTAATAAACCCGAATTTGAATTCAAAGTTAATGGCATTACGACTGGTGAAACAATTAAACGAAATCTTACGAAACAACTGACCATTGAAGTTCATCCAAAAGATATTTCCAAAGACGTAATTGAATTTATTGAAGGAAATATGAAAAAATTTCCCGGCAGAACTCACATTGAAACTTAATCTTTCAGAGCCAAAAGAAAATTTAAAAATAAGTTTAGTTACGATGGATAACGGCTTTGAAATGAATGATGAAATGGTGATTTTCTGGAGGAAACCCCGAACTGGAGGTGCAAGTAATGACACATTAAGTAAATTTTCTACAACTGTTAAAACAACTTAACGACTGGCTATTTAGCAGGAATTGATTTATATCAGGTCGTTTTTGTGACAAGTTTGTCACATAATTGTGTCATAACTTCGTTGTAAAGATTTTGGTTGTATTTTTGTTCCCTTATCAAAGAAAAAATAAAAAGCAAAATATTATGGCAAAAGAATTTACAGATGGCAATTTCCAGAATGAAGTTTTAAGCGCAGATAAATTAACGGTAGTAGATTTCTGGGCAGAATGGTGTGGTCCCTGCCGTGCGATCGGACCGGTTATTGAAGAACTTGCTAAAGAATATGATGGTAAAATAAATGTAGGTAAAGTAAATGTGGATGTAAATCCACATGTTACTATGAACTATGGTATCACTTCTATTCCTGCGATCCTGTTTTTCAAAAACGGACAGGTAGTTGATAAATTAGTAGGTGCACAGCCAAAAGGAAATTTTGTAAAAAAGATCGAAGCACATATATAATTAAACCCTGATTAGAAAAACTGCCCCGCTGCGTTACAGTGACGGGGTTTTTTATTTATAATAAGTTATTCAGTTTTAATGTTGTATAGTACTCAGCTTAGCCGGATCATGTTTGTGTTTAAAGAAAATTGTAAAAAGTATTGCAACAACCAATGCATATCCTGCAAAAGTAAAGCCAGATACCATGCCAGTTCCTTGTCACCGTTTGGCAACGTATAATAATCTATCAATTATTCATCCGCTGATCCTACTTCCAAAAATGCGCCTATTCCGTTTGTCATCATCATAAACAATCCCTGTGCACTTGATCTGATCGACGGATCAGTTGTGGTTTCAACAAACAATGAACCTGAAATATTAAAGAAGTCGAATGCCATTCCATAAACTATACAAGACAGAATGATCATCCATAATCCTTCCTGCCGGATTGCCATACGCAAATAAGACCAAAGCGCAACACCCAGGCAAGCATTGAAAATAGCATTACTTTTTTTATACCGAATCGTTTCAGGAAAAAAGGAATGCGTAAGAATGAATAGCGTTTCAGATATCTGGGAAATAGATAAAATGATAGTTGAACGTTTCACCACAAATGAATCCGGCCCATATTCCGGAATTTTTTTAAAATCATCCAGAAAAGTATCGCCATACATATTTGTCAATTGTAACGCCGCGCCAAGAAACATTGAGAAAATAAAAAACAAAGCCATTTTATATTTGGCAAATAACTTAAATGCATTTAACCCTAATTGCTCAATAATCGATGCGCCTTTGGAAATGGATCGTTGTGGCGGACATTTGGGCAATGTAAAGGAATAAATACCTAATGCAATTGCTGCCACCGCGGCAATGTAAAACTGGTTAGCATTGGCTTTGCTCCCTGACAGGTTGGTCATCCACATAGCCACTATAAAACCAATCGTTCCCCAAACACGAATTGGCGGAAACACTTTTATCACATCATAATTTTCTCTTTTTAAAATAGTATAGGCAATTGAATTAGACAAAGAAATGGTTGGCATATAACATATCATTGCGCCTAATATTACATAGTACAAGGTGTCTGCATCATCCACCTGTGGCACATAAAACAATATCAAGCCATAAAGAATATGCAATATTCCATACAGCTTTTCGGCATTCATCCATTTGTCGGCGATAATACCTGTGAGAGCAGGCATAAATATAGAAGAAATTGCGAGAGTCGAGAATATTGCACCAAACTTTTGCCCCGCATCCATTCCCGCACCCATGGGCTGGTAAAGTAATAGGTGGAAATAGTTATTAGCCATGCGCCCCAAACAAAGAACTGGAAAAAACTCATCACGGTTAAACGAAGTTTTAGATTCATTCTATTCCTTTTTAATGACGAATAATTAAGGGAAGATAACTATTTCAGATATTGTACGGGCTAAATCAAAAAAAAATCGAATAGGCTGAAGCACTATTCGATTTTAAAATTCCTGCGAGTAAAACTCGTTCTACTTGTTTTTTTAAACCCGGGATATGATTTTATGATGGCGTGAACGTGCCAAAATACCAAAGGTATGTTGAGCCAGTACTACATAAGTATCTTGACATGTATTCATAAAGTGTGTTGGGTGTTAGGTTATAAATAATAAAGGGGCCTGTAACTGGAGTAGAACTTGAGACTGTTGTCCACGAACCACCGCTTCCACTAACCCTGTATTTAATTTCAAATCCGTTATCGGGAGTTAAGCCTGGATAACAAAATAAAGTCCAGGGGAAGAAAAAGTCAATTTGACCACTTGTGACCTGATTTGGGTACATAACTCCTACCGAATTACATGCAGTAAGCGGTAAGGTATGGTTATTATTCACATTTGCCGTAGCGCTATTTGCACACGTAAACGTCCCGAAGATAGTTGTGGCAATACTTGTCGACCCAAGAGAAAGTCCGACATCTGAATATCGAAACTCAAATGTAGCCCACCATGCCATATCATCCGCAACATTATATGCTAGCAAGTCAGGATAAAGGGTGGTTGAGTTTATAGTCAATGTAACTCCCGAAACGGTGGGATCCGGATTGCCATGATCTCGTGGGCCGTCATCGGTTTGCGCATCACTCCACATAATGTAAGTAACTGACACTTTATAATTACCATTATTACATGTTGTTCCCTGCCATGTAAGTTGATAACCAACAACAGCACTATAAAGAGTTCCGGGACAGGCCATCGTTTTGGCTGCCTGGCTTCGCGTTGACGCTATTAGTTGTTTTACCTGGTCAGTAGTAAGGAGAGTTCTCTGAAAAACCAATTGAGGCTTACTTGATAGTTCCGCAATTCTGGGATCTTGGTTCATCGTTACGTCTTTCTTTTTACAAAATTGAAGTGAGAAGATCATTGAGCTTAATAAAGCCGCAGTGATAAGCGTTTTGATTGTAGGTTTCATAGAAAAAATTTTATGGTTAATGAATACTGGGAAGGTACAGTTCAATTAACCCGATACCTATACGCTTTTAGTCGTATTTTCTTTCTCAAAATCCTTTTCTAATTGATTTTAGAAAACCGCTCATCAAGTAAAAAAATTATAAGCGTCCATAAAACTTGTTTCCAACAATCCGGGAAAAACAATTTTTTCTTTTTCGGGTATAATTCTGTAAACTTGTAGCGATAATTTGAGCGTGTAAAAACTTTATTCTTAACCCAAAACAATACTGCTTTGAAAAAATTTACTTTTCTGGCATTTACGGCTTTTTTTCTTTTCAGTTTCACTAGTTCACTTGCTCAACAAAAGCCGACATCAATTAGTCCCTCTGGTCAGCGGTTACATTGTGCCACTATGGAAGGTCTTGAATTGTGGTACCAGCAAAATCCCACATTACGAGTGCTGGCTGAACAAAATCAAAATCGTTTTGCTCCCGAACCGGCAAACAACAGAACCAACAGGACAAATGTTGTGGTAAACATCCCTATTGTATTTCATATTGTAGGTAATTCAACAAGGCTGGCCCAGGTAACCGATGCAGATGTACTATGGCAGCTTAATAAATTAAATGAAGATTTCAGAGGCGCTAATGCTGATAGTGTAAATGCTCCGCTTTTCCAAAGCATACGTGCTTACAAAGACTATTGTCAAATACAATTTTGCCTTGCACAAAGAGATCCGAACAATAATCCTTTAACAACACCTGGTATCACAAGAACTTTAAGCTCATTAACAGGTACAGCAATTTGTAATAACACAAATATCATTAAGCATACCGCATCAGGTGGCATCGATGCATGGGACCCATCAAGATTTTTTAATGTTTGGGTAGGTGAAGCCGGTCTTTGCTTACTGGGCATTGCCCAATTTCCCGGCACTGGTAATTTCAATGAGTTTGGCGTTTTACTGGCGTTTGACGGATTTAGCAATAATCCTGCTTATGTTGATCCTTCATTTAATCTTGGTCGCACTCTTCCCCATGAGGCCGGTCACTGCTTTGGCCTTTTTCATATTTGGGGTGACGAAAGTGGTTGTTCACAAGCAGCTGCAGGAAATACAGGCGATGATTTTCGTCAAATGCCTGCTGTTAGCACATGTCAATTGCCGGCTTCACTCGTTACTCCAAATGGAGATACTCCTAACCAGGCTGGGGCAACGGGTGGTTGTCCCTCAGGTTTACAAACTGATGCATGTTCCGGTGTAAGCCCAGGCTACAATTACCAGAACTATATGGATTATACAAATGATGCATGCTATTCAATGTTCACTTTAAAGCAAGTCGACCGAATGCAATACATACTCGACAACTGTCTCGCTTCATTAAAAACATCGAATGGTTGTGTGCCACCTGTATTAACTCCAAACAATGCAAGTATTTCCGCAATCAATACACCGGCAGCAAGTTTTGTTACCTGCGATCCAACAATTCCTTTGACTGTCACATTAAGAAATGCCGGTTCAAATGCACTTACTTCTGTAACCATAACAGTAACAAGTAACGCGACAACGGTACAAACATTTAACTGGACCGGTAATCTTGCCTCGCTTGCTACTACTTCAGTTACGTTAAATGCTGTTCCTTTAGTATTAGGCGCAAACTCAATACAAATATGCACTTCATTACCAAATGGAGCTGCTGATTCAGATCCAGCCAATGACTGTATGACCGTTTCTGGCACCCGTGGCGCAGGAGGCGCATTGCCATTGGTTGAAGGTTTTGAAGGTGCGACATTCCCGCCTGCGGGATGGATAAGAAATAATCCTGATGGTGGCATTACATGGCAAAGAACAACTTTAGGTGTTGCACATTCAGGCACAGCAAAAGCTTTTGTAGATCATTTCAATTATGTGGCTGCAGGAAATACAGATGATCTGAGAACGCCACCTTATGCAATTGGTCAAGCCGATTCACTTTGGGTTAGCTTCTGGGGTGCTTACAGAGGTTTCCCGGGGTTCCCATTTGATTTCTTCCAGGTAATGGTATCAGCAGATTGCGGACAAACATTCCAAATTGTTTATAATGCAAGAAATGATACTGCATTTGTTGCGCCAGATGGAGCATCGCCAACATTTGGCGGTGGCGGATATTATCCTACTAATATCAATGAGTGGGTGAGAAAATCAATTGACCTGAGCAGCTTTATAGCAGGAGGCAACCTGCAAGTGCAATTCCGTGCTATCAACCAGTTTGGAAATAATATGCATTTGGATGATATCAATATCGATAAGAAAATATTCCCGAATAATGACGCCGGTGTTATTGCAATTAATAAACCACAAAGCAGGGTTTGTGTAAATTCAATAGCCCCTGAAGTAACAATTAAAAACTATGGTAAGGTTGCGCTTACTTCTGTAAAGATCAATTACCAGATCGATGGAACCGGTGCGGTAACTACATTTAACTGGACAGGTAACCTGGCAAGAAACCAGACAGCTACTGTTACACTTGCAACTGCTAATTTAGGAGCTGTAGGTAACCATACGATCAATGTATATACCACATTGCCAAATAACGTAGCTGATGAAGATCCAAGCAATGATGGTTTGGTAAAAGCCTATAACGTAAGCCAGGTATTTGCTTTACCGGGATCAGTTACTGAAGAATTCTCAAGCGCTACATTCCCGCCAACAAACTGGCTGATCAATAACCCTAATGCCGATATTACGTGGACACGCAATAGTGCAGTTGGCAACAGGAATCCGGGTTCAGCTTATTTCAACGATTTTGTAAATACATCAGTTGATCGTATTGATGATCTTTCAATGCCAAATTATAGTTATTCAGGTATTGACTCGATCTTCCTTACATTCAATCTTGCTCATATTACAAAAACATTACCGGGTACTACAGGGGCAAGATTGGATACATTGACCATATTGCTTTCTAAGGACTGCGGTAATACATTCACTACTATTTATAAAAAATATGGTGAAGAGCTGCAAACGGTAAATGATCCTAACTTCCAGATCTCAATGAACAACTTTACTCCGCTTCCTTCACAATGGAGAAAAGATTCATTGAATCTTGGTAAATGGCTGGGAGCTACAGAGCCTCTGTTCCAGATCACCTATCGCTTCAGCGGTAATATGGAAAACAACTTTTACCTGGATGATGTTAATCTCAGGACACAGGTGTTGCCTGCAAGATTGAAGAATGATGGTTACCTGATCCTGCCAAATCCATTCAGAAATACATTTAGTGTATGGCATTACCAGGTTCCAACTACTTTGAGATATATCAATGTTTACAACTCCGTGGGTCAATTGGTATACAGCAAACAATTCCCAAGTGGTGGCGACAAATTCTTCCAGATCGATCTTTCCGGAAGAGCTGCCGGTATGTATACGGTGAACATTGGATACGAAGACAGTAACAGAAATGTGAATGTGCAGATCGTGAAATTCTAACCGTCCTCCTTTTTATACGATAACCCTGGCAATAAGCCGGGGTTATTTTTTTATGGGCTAAATTTGCAAACAAATCATTTCAAATGCTTTCAACAATAGCAGAAGAAACTTTAAACAGCTTACCAAAAGAACTCAATAACATACAGGCTAAGGTTTATAAAGGAGAAAGAATAACCGACGAAGAAGGATTAACGCTTTTTGAAAAAGGCTCACTCCCTTTTCTTGGCTGCACTTGCCAATTATATACGTGAAAAGAAACATGGCGACACCACTTATTTCAACCGCAATTTTCATATTGAGCCGACAAATGTTTGTGTTTTCACTTGCAATTTTTGCAGCTATAGCCGGCTGTATGCACATCGTGAAGAAGGCTGGGAACTTTCTGCAGATCAAATGCTGCACATGGTAAAAAAATATGATGGGCAACCGGTAACAGAAGTGCATATTGTTGGTGGTGTTCATCCAAAAATGAATTTGCAATTCTTTGCAGATGTTTTAAAAAAAATAAAAGAACACCGGCCCGGATTACACATAAAAGGCTTTACTGCGGTTGAGCTTGACTATATGTTTCGCAAAGCAAAAATGACGAATGAAGAAGGGCTGGCGTATTTAAAAAATGCGGGGCTTGATTCTTTACCCGGTGGTGGCGCCGAAATTTTTCATTCTGAAATAAGAGAAAAAATTTGTGCAGATAAAGTAGATGCAGAAGGCTGGCTGAACATTCATGAAACTGCGCATAAACTTGGAATGCACAGCAATGCCACTATGCTTTATGGACATATTGAAAATTATTATCATCGCATCGATCATATGAGCCGCTTAAGAAAACTGCAGGATAAAACCGGCGGCTTTAATACATTTATTCCGCTCAAGTTTCGCAATAAGGATAATGATATGAGCAATGTAAATGAAAGCAGCATTGTAGAGGATATGAAGATGTATGCGGTTGCACGTATTTACATGGATAATTTCCCTCACCTGAAAGCATACTGGCCCATGCTTGGCCGGCAAAATGCACAACTTAGTCTTTCATTTGGTGTAAATGATATTGACGGAACGATTGATGATACTACAAAAATTTACAGCATGGCCGGCGCTGAAGAACAAAATCCGTCAATGACAACCGAAGAGTTAGTTGCCTTGATAAAACAAGTAAAACGCAAACCTGTTGAAAGAGGTACGCTATATAATATCATTAAAGATTATTCTGCAACAGATGTAAAAGATATTGATGTAAATGCAAACTAAGAACAGCTTAATCAGGTACTGTCACAATTTGTTTTTTTTAACCACAGCGGCACAGAAGTCACAAAGAAATACAGAGATTATCCCGTGTAACTTAGTGTCATTGTGTCTCCGTGGTTTAATTTTATTTCCAAACTGAGAACTACTCTTATTCATGATTTCTCTTGCATATCCGAATTAATTGTATCTTCCTGCCATTCATTTATATCAAAACAAAATATATGAAAATATTTTTGCTATTCGTCAGCATTTCAATTTTGCTGTCTGCTTGTAACAGTAATAACACTGCGGGAGAAACAGAAGAAGCGCCCAAAGATGTAAAACAATATACTATCGAACAGTTCTATAAAAGCTCGGAAGTGTTTGGTGGTGATATTTCCAGCGATGATAAAAAAATGCTTGTGACTACCAATGAAAGCGGCATTTATAATGTATATGAAATCGATATCGCAAGCGGGCAGAAACAAGCCATCACGAACTCGGACAAAGAATCAATGTTTGCAAACAGTTATGTGCCGGGCACAACAAATATTATTTACAATTCTGATAAAGGAGGAAATGAGATATCTCATTTGTACCTGCGTAAAACATCCGGTGAAGTAAAAGACCTGACACCAGGTAAAGAAGAAAAAACACAGTTTTGGGGATGGAGCCGTGATGACAAATATCTCTATTATTTCTCCAATAAAAGAGACCCCCGGTTTTTTGATCTCTATAAAATGGACACGGCAAAATGGATGTCTCAGCTGATCTATAAAAATGATAAAGGTTTTGATGTAAGCGCTATTTCACCTAATGAACGGTTCCTTGTATTGGTTGAAAATCTTACCACTTCCTCAAATAATGCTTTTTTAGTTGATCAGCAAAGCGGAACCACTACGAAGATCAATGCAGACAGCGTGGAGGCAACAACCAGCCCGCTTAAATTCTCTCTTGATAACAATACACTTTATTACCTCACCAATGATGGCGGGGAGTTTACTTATGTAATGAAATATGATATTGCCACCGGTAAAAAAGAAAAATTCTATGAAGCAAACTGGGATGTTGCGTGGATGGCTTTGTCCGACAAAGAAAAATACCGCGTGATATATGTAAATGAAGATGGGCAAAACAAACTCCATCTTTTCGATCATGCTACAGGCAAGGAGCTTGATTTTCCTGCAATACAGGATGGAACTATCCAGGGCGTTAACATTTCCAGCGATGAAAGTAAAATGAGTATAACGGTAGGAAGTTCAAAAGCACCTAATAATATGTATGTATATGATTTTAATACTAAAGAAATAAAAAAGCTTACGAATACGCTTAATGCTGATATCCAGGAAGCTGATCTTGTCGCCGCCAAAGTGGTAAGATATAAATCATTTGATGGATTGGAAATTCCGGCGATTTATTATAAACCACAGCAGGCAAGTGCAAGTAAGAAAGTTCCTGCAATAGTATTTGTACATGGTGGCCCTGGAGGACAGGCAGGCGTATATTATTTTTCACTTATTCAATATCTCGTTAATCATGGATATGCTGTGCTAGATGTAAATAACCGGGGCAGCAGTGGTTATGGAAAAACATTTTATAAGATGGATGACCGTGATCATGGCAATAAAGACCTGAAGGATGTGGTTTGGGGTAAAAAATATCTTGCATCATTACCATATATCGATTCTTCCAAAATTGGAATACTAGGCGGATCCTATGGAGGATATATGACGGTAGCAGCACTTTGTTTTCATCCTGATGAATTCAAAGCAGGCGTAGACTTGTTTGGCGTGGTAAACTGGCCAAGGACCTTGAAAGAAATTCCACCCTACTGGGAATCTTTCAGGAAAGCACTATATCAGGAACTCGGCGATCCGAATACTGCAGACTCCGTTCGGCTGCAGCAATTCTCTCCTCTTTTGCATGCTGCTAATATTAAGAAGCCATTAATGGTGTTGCAGGGAGCTAATGATCCGCGGGTGCAAAAAAAGGAAAGCGATGAAGTGGTGGAAACAGTAAAGAAGAATGGAGTTCCTGTTGAATATGTTGTTTTCCCGGATGAAGGTCATGGCTTCATTAAAAAAGAAAATGAAATAAAAGGCTATGGACAAATACTCCAATTCCTGGATAAATATTTAAAAAACTGAACTCAAACCAACTGCCTTTTTTGAATTTGAACATTGGATGAGCAATTAGCGCCACAAAAAATTACAGATTAAAAGTTGTTTGACCATTTACGTACAAGTGTTTGAAAAAAGTTTTTACTTGAATTAAAAATTACATTCCTGTGATTGTAAATTTTTTATTGTAATGGATATTTACAACAAGTCCGAATCAAAGCGAATAAATTTCATTAACAGAGTTTTAGGCATAAAAATGGAGGATAAAGTGAACATGAAAAAGACAATCAAAAGATCAAAACTGGGCAAAGTGCTGAACAAATTCAAAATTGACTCGATCGTTCCTTTTAAAGAAAAGCCTTCGGACGTCCTAAACAAGGATAAAAAAAATAATGAGATGGAGGCATCTGAGCTATTTTCATTATTTACTGCGGATATAATCAAAGAGGACGCACAGTTCGTTCGCTGATCACCAGTTGTCAAAAACAAGCCCAAAGCTTTCAGTATTCAATACTTCTTTCCAATTTTCAATAAGCGTCTTATACGCTTCGCCTACGGGCATTATTTTTCTATTAAGGTCAAACAATCCTAACTCATTTACAATTCCTGCATCGTTGCGTAATGCAGAATCCCAGTCAACCTGGTGGCATAAGCTATACCATGTAAAACCAATGATTGGAATGCCATCATGTTTTAAGCGGTGAACATTTGCCCATTGTTTCAACAGCCATTCTTTACAAGCCGGCATTTTTATATTTGTTTCCGTATGCATGATCGGCAGCTTGTATCTTCTGTAATATTGATTGGTGATCACATAGTATCCAAAAATTTCTCCTGCCGCCTGCGTATGCCCGTTGGGAAAAACTAAATGTTCATTGGTCACATAATAATCATTACCCATTATACATTTTGCCTTTACCTGGTTTTTTGTGAACCAGTAATATTCATCGCTTGTCATTCCATTTGCCCGCAGGTATTCATACATGGTTACATTTAAAGGATAGCCGTAAGTAAGATCAAGTGAAAGAAATCTTTTCTGATTAAGAAATCGTGCAAGCGGCACCGCTAACGGATCCATCGCATGAAAATATTCCGAAGACTCACTTTGTATAAATGTTGCTTCCGGCTGTACCTGTAAAATTGCATGCATCGACATTACATTTGCTTTGCATAGATGTTTTAATGCCGTAACAAATGTTTTATCGGATTTTAGTCTCTCATTCCACCATCCATATTGCGCAGAAAACATGGCCGCAATGAATATTTCATTGACCGGTGTATATAATTGCAGATCAGGGAATCTTTCTGCAAATGCTTTTGAATATTCCGCGAAATAGTTGCGGGAAATCAGGGTTCTGAAAATTTCCGATCCAATCGGGAACACCGAAATGACAGAGATCGACAATGGGTGTGATGTGTAATTCTTTTAGATAATTAAAAGTTTCATCTGCAAAAGACCAATCATATTTACCCGGAGCCAGGTGTGTTTTATAATAAGGCGGGCCAAACCTTAAAAATTCAAGCCCCAATTCTTTTACAAGCTCAAAATCTTTTTTCCAATAATCATAATGATGGGCCTTTTCCATTTCATCGATGCGCTTTGTTTTGCCATTGGGCAGCAGAATTGTAGGATAACTGTTTTCAATTCCAGTCGCAAACATGAATTTATTTCCGGGCATATATGTAATTTCTAATTAAACGGTTCTATGCTCAAAAAATCGTTCCAAAGCATTATCCAGCACCGGTAGTTTTATCCCCTTATCACTTTTCAAAGCGCTATATAATGGCCGCTGAGCCTTCCACTTCATTTCTTCCAGGCTTTTTAAAATAAGATTATGTTTTTTATATCCTGCCCTTTCAGCAATGGCACAAGCAAAATCGGCCCAGCTTACCATTCCTTCATTGCTTAAATGCCATATCCCCTGCTCTTCATCTATAAAAAGATCGAGTGCAGTGTTTGTAAGATCAGGTACATAGGTTGGCGATACGATCACATCTTTTACAACAGAATATGATCTTTCATTTTTCAATGAATCTAAAATGGTATATGCAAAATTGTAATTATCCCATGGGCCAAAGAATGCGCTGGTACGAATGATCAAAGAACCTGGATTTGCTTTTTGAACCACCTGTTCACCATTTGCTTTGCTGATGCCATAAATATTCAATGGCTTTGCAACATCAGTTTCATGATACGGAGTTTTTTTAGAACCGTCAAATACAAGATCAGATGAAAATGTCATAAAACGAATGCCCCTGATATTGCATGTGTTTGCTAATATTCCCGGCGCAACGGTATTTACCGAAAAGCATTCATTAAAATTTATTTCAGCATCATCTACTTTTACATACCCGGCAGTATTTATCACTCCCCACGGCCTGTACATATCGATTATCGCCTCTTACTTCCCGTTCATTTGAAATATCAAGGTCTTTCCTGCTTAACGCAATGTATGGGATGCAACGATGCTCGCATATTTTCATAAATGCAGTTCCCAATGTCCCATTCTTTCCAATAATCAATAATTGGTTTTCTTGTTTCGAAGTTTTCATAATTTGACTTATATCCCTGTTTTTATTCCACCATCCTTTTGCATTAAGCACTGGGTGATGATAATTGCCGGTGGTAGCAATAGCATTTACCATTTTGCCTAAAGCTGTTTTACGAAATCTATTATTGGCGATATCAAAAGCACCTGACTCGTAATAATTATTATTTGGGTAAGCAAACTGTTCCAGTCATATGCTCCGAGTAATGACCAAACTGTTACGGCCTGTATATCTGACTCCTTGTTTTTTTACATCACAACAAGCTTCCCATGTTTCTTTGAACCATCGCATTTGCTCTTCACGGGTGCAGCTTAAATGATTTTCTGTTATGGCGATGGGTAACCTATATCTTTCCCATGCCTCATTTAATAATACTGGTAAACCAGCCAACTCAATAATCCTTACTGCCTCCACATCGGCATATTTATGCTGGTGATTGCCGCCATGTGTCGAGCAATGATAGTTCTCTATTTTTTCATCCAGATATCTTTCAGATGTCACATAATAATTAAACCCGATGATATCGGGCGGACATGGATTTTTTAAAAAGAATTCTAATTCTTTTTTATCAACCCCCATTGAAATAAAATAGTTCCAGAAAAAATGTTGTTGATCTACTTTGCCGCATAAAAGATCGTATGTCAGCCATCGCCTCTCATTTTCAAAATCTGCCTGGTAAGAAAGCAGCACTGTGCTATGAGTTTTAGAAAGATCTTCAGTCTGTACCAGTTTTGCTTCCGGATTTATTTTTCGAATAGCCTGCATGCTTAACACAACTCCTTTGAGTTGATTAAGCAGCATTCGTATAAAACTTATTTCATTTTTACTATGAGGATACCATAAACCATAAAGGCCACTGAACCGGGCAGTAGTTAACGGCTCATTGACGGGAGTATAATATTCAATCCATGGAAATTTTTTTGCTACAGCTTTTGCATAAGCCGCTAACTTATCCGGAAATTTTTTATCCAGTAAATCAGTAAATGCAGGACCGCTGCCATGATGCACCAGGCCTGCAATCGGCGTAATATTATTATCCCGAATTGATTGAAGCTGTTTTTCAGTCCAGCTCCAATCAATAGATTTGTTTTCAACAGGCTGATGAAATTCCCACAATACAGGATACCGCAACTTTTTTATTCCTAATTCTGCAAACTGTTCAATATCTCCCGGTCTTGTATAATGACCTGAATAAAGAAGCTGATCACGAAAGTCGTCCTGCACCCTGTTGATCGTACATTCAATTCCTCCCCAAACCTCAGGTTTGCATAGCGGGTATTCTATGTCCATTGATTTGTGTTCCATTTGTTTTTTCTTTCGTTCCTATTATTTTTCTGAACAACGTGAGGGACTGCGCCACCACCTGGTCCATATTGTAGTATTTATATGTGGCTAATCTTCCTGCAAAATGAACATTCGGTGTATCATCGGCCAATGCCTGGTACTTTTTGTAGAGTTCTGCATTTTCGGGTCTTGGTACAGGGTAATACGGATCTCCTTCTTCTGTTGGATACTCATATACCATTGTTGTTTTTGGATGTTTTTGACCGGTCAGGTATTTGAATTCAGTTACTCTTGTATATGGATGTTCATTAGGATAATTCACCGTTCCTGTTGGCTGAAACACTTCTGTTTCTACAGTTTCAAATTTGAATTCTAATGAACGATATGGAAGTTTACCATAGCAATTATCGAAGAAATAATCGACAGGACCTGTATAGATCATTTCTTTATAAGGAATAATTTTTTCTATTTCTTTATAATCTGTATTCAGCATTACTTTAATGTGCGGATGCGAAAGCATTTTCTCAAACATTTTTGTATACCCATGCAAAGGCATTGCCTGGTAGGTATCTGTAAAATACCTGTCATCACGGTTGGTACGTGTTGGAATTCTTGCTGCAACAGAGGCATCTAATTCACTCGGGTCTAATCCCCATTGTTTTTTTGTATAGCCCTTAAAGAATTTTTCGTACAACTCCTTTCCCACTTTGCTTATCACCACATCTTCAGATGTAATGATCCTGTCTTTCTTCTCTGCCCTGTCTGCCAAAAACTTTTCAACTTCAGGTGAAGAAAGTTGTGTGCCATATAATTTATTAATTGTATTCAGATTTATCGGAATAGGAACAAGCATCCCGTCTACACTTGCTAATACACGGTGTTCATAAGGGCGCCATGATGTGAATTTTCCCAGGTAATCATAAATTTCTTTACAATTGGTGTGAAAAATGTGCGGCCCATATAAGTGTACAAGTATACCATCGCTGTTATAATAATCGTAAGTGTTTCCTCCAATATGATTTCTTTTGTCAACAATTAGAACTTTCTTGCCGGCCTGGCTTGCCAACCGTTCTGCAATGACAGCCCCGGCAAACCCAGCTCCTACGACCAGGTAATCAAACATAGGTTTGTGATTCATTTTCATGCGTAATAGTTTTAAGTTTTAAAGTTTTGTTCATAAGATCATTCATTCGTTTCCAGATATCATTCCATGACATTGTTTTTAATAACGCATCGACTTCTTTCAACCATCCTTTACTTCTTTCAGTTGATAAGTATTGTTCGATTGCCGCTGCAAATTCACCGGCAGTGTCTGCAATGCTTACTAATCTTTTATCGCCGTAAGGATGCACAACATCATGTATTGAAGTGGACACAACCGGTTTTCCGGCAGCGAGAAATTCAGGCGTTTTTGTAGGGCTTATATATTTTGTGGCTTCATTTAATTCAAAAGGCATCATGGCAACATCCCAACCGGCGAGATAAGATGGCAATTCTTTATAATCCCGCATGCCGATGAAGTGAATATTTGTATTCGCTGGTAAAGTTGCCGGATCGATCTTAGCCGTTGGACCGACGACTACAAAATGCCAATCAGGTTTGAGTTGTGCAACCGATCTCAGCAATTCTATATTAAACCGTTCATCAACCACTCCATAATAACCGATTCGCGGATGAGGGATTGAAGCCTGGTCATTCGGATCTTTTGTAAACTCTCTTGCTTGTATAAAATGATTTACATCTATTCCGCTTGGAACGCCAAAAATATTTGAGTGAAAATTTTTCTTTGCTTCATATAAATGCATGCCGCCTGTAAACACAACATCTGCCTTTGCAAAAAGTTTTCTTTCCCATTCCTTTAATAGCGGCGAAGCGAACTTGAACGATGAAAGCTCATCCATACAATCATATACAATTAATTCAGATCTCAAATGATCGCTGAATGCGAGTGACAACGGAGTATAATACCAGGCAACATGAGACTTAATATTCATTGATGCCATAAATAGTTGAAGCAGGTGACGTAAAGCTTCGTTACTATTTTCAGTGTCACCCGTAATGTGGGGTGTTACAACACAGACCCCGCTTTCAGGATCGTCAAAAATTTCATTGTATTGGGAAGGAGCATCGTAAACAGGTTCTTCGAAAAAAAAGACCTTGCGGTCCCGCGCAAAGCGGCTCATCAGGTGCTGGGGGCGTTGATAAACAAAATTCCAGCGCAAATGAGAGAAGCATAAGAGATCAGAATTCTTCTTTGAAGGTGGGACCATGAATTTCTTTTGTATTTTATTATAAAGAATTATGCCACAACATTCTTCGCTAAAACACATTGATTAAAGCGGAAGAAAAGTTAAATGTTGGTAGAGAAAAATTTGATCAAACATTATTTGTCCATTGTTGTAAAAGAGGTGTGGAATTTTGTGCTCATTATGTACCTGGTAGGGTATAACATTTAAAGACGATATTTCTCTTAATTTCCAGATTTAAAAGTCATCTCAAAATGGTTTCTCAATCCATGGAATTTTCTTTGAATTCCCTTTTTACTTTTGGTTTTTGATTTTTAGGGTGGCATTGCGCCAAATAGATAAAAAATACAAAGAAAAATTTTTGAATTTTTGCTTTTTACTTTTGATTTATATCCTCAATTGGTTTTTCGTAACTTCAATTTCTCCAAAAACAAAATCTAATGGCTGTTTTCACACTTCAAATTAATGGCAAAGAATACAAGACTGATGTTGCCGCCGATACTCCATTGTTATGGGTATTGCGAGATCATCTTGGATTAGTAGGAACCAAGTATGGCTGTGGCATTGCACAATGCGGTGCGTGCACGGTTCATATCGATGGTAATCCTGTCCGCTCATGTACATTGCCCGTTTCAGCGATCAAAGTCTGCAAAAGTTACAACGATCGAGGGGCTTTCGAAAAATGGTGATCATCCTGTACAGTTAGCATGGGATGAAGTGGATGTGCCTCAATGCGGCTATTGCCAGGCGGGACAAATAATGACTGCTGCTGCGTTGTTAAAACGAAATCCAAAACCAACTCAACAGCAAATTGATGATGCGATGCATGGCAATCTCTGCCGGTGCGGCGCTTATCATCGCATTCGTGAAGCTATCCAATCAGCAAGCAAAAAACTTTAGTCTATGTCAACTTTAAATAAAACAAACAGAAGAGATTTTTTAAAAATAACCTCTTTAACCGGTGGTGGTCTTGTACTTGGGTTTAGTTGGTTTGGCAGCGAAGCGGCTCCTGTTCTTATAAATGCAAGCAACGGCTGATCTGAATTTTAATAGCTATTTATCAATAGCAACTGATGGCACGATCACTATTTTTTCTCCAAATCCAGAATTGGGACAAAATGTAATGACATCCTTTCCGATGATCGTTGCAGATGAGCTCGATGCCGATTGGAATAAAGTAAAAGCAGTGCAGGCACCATTAGATCAAAAAATTTGACAGGCAAGTGACAGGCGGAAGCGGCGCTATTCCTCATTCATGGAAAAGATTAAGAACGGCTGGCGCAACTGCAAGAGCATTTATTGATCGCAGCGGCCGCAAAAAAATGGAATGTGGATGCCAGTGAATGTACTGCTGAAAATAGTTTTGTTATACATACTAAAACAGGAAATAAACTGAGCTATGGCGAACTGGCTGAAGAAGCATCCAAAATTCCAGTACCAACAGATGTGCCATTGAAAAATCGAAAAGATTTTAAGCTTATTGGCAAGGCAATTAAGAATGTTGAGAATAAAAATATCATTACAGGCAAAGGGATCTTTGGTATGGATTTTTACCGTGAAGGAATGGTGTTTGCTATGATACAGCGGCCACCCGCCTTTGGAACAAAGATCAAATCTGTTGATGATGCAGCGGCAAAAGCAATGCCGGGTATTACAGATGTAATTACATTTAAAAATAATGTAGCAATAGTTGGCAAGTCGACCTGGGAAGTGATGAAGGCCAAAAAAGTTTTGAAGGTTGAATATGAAAAAGACGGGAATATTGAAAGCACTGCAGATCATGATCAACTATTCACTTCAATGCTGAATAGCGATAAGCCCAATGTGAGAAGAAAAGATGGCGATGTGGAAACTGCATTTAAAAATGCGGCAAAGGTTATTAAGAGTGAATACCAGTGCCCGTTTCTTCCGCACAGCCCGATGGAACCAATGAACTTTTTTGCTGATGTTCGCCCTGATGCTGTTGAATTGATTGGCGCTACGCAAACACCGGGAAGTGCAAGAACAGCAGTTTCAAAATTGTTGAATATCCCTGAAGATAAAATCACAGTAACGATCACAAGATTAGGCGGTGGCTTTGGAAGAAGATTGAAATTTGATTTTGTAACTGAAGCTGCAGAGATTATCAAGTATTATTAAAAAACCTGTAAAGCTCATTTGGTCAAGAGAAGATGATATGACCGGTGGAAGTTATCGCCCTGCTGTTCGTTATCGTTTTGAAGCTGCACTTGATGCATCAGGAAATTTAATTGGCTATAAACTCAGGGGTGCCGGGATAAATGAGCGCAATTCAACAAGGGAAAATAATTTTCCTTCCGGAGCTGTGGATAATCTATTAATTGAATCGGTGGATCATCAATCTCCGATCACTACCGGCGCATGGAGAGCTCCTGTTACAAATTTCCTTGCATATGCAGAACAAAGTTTTATTGATGAAGTTGCTCTGGCTGCAGGAAAAGATCCTGTGCAATTCAGGCTTGATCTTTTGCAAAAAGCAAGAACAAAACCTGTGGGCACTTTTAATTATAATATTGACAGGATGGAAACAGTGATTAAAACTGCTGCAGAAAAATCAGGTTGGGGAACAAAAAAAGGAGTATCACAGGGATTCAGTGTTTATTTTTCTCATCAAAGTTATGTGGCGCAGGTTTGCGAAGCAGTAATGAAAGATGGTAAACCAGTCGTAAAAAAAATATATGCAGTTTCAGATTGCGGTGAAGTAATTAATAAAAGCGGCGCATTACAGCAAGTAATGGGTGCGATTGTAGATGGATATGGACATGCCATGTTTAGTAAACTAAGTTTTAAAGATGGAGCACCTGAACAAACAAATTATCATAATTACCGCATGATACGAATGAAAGAAATTCCTGATGTGGAAGCACATTTTATTGATAATGGAATTGATCCGACAGGTTTAGGTGAACCTGCCTTACCTCCTACCGGTGGCGCTGTGGCCAATGCAATTTTTAAAGCAACGGGTATTCGGGTAAAGAATCAGCCTTTTATTGATGAGAAGTTGTTTAATCCTGCCTAAAGCCCCCTGTCCCCAAAGGGGACTTAGATCGAAATTTTACTATTTGATTGAACAGTCTTTAGAATTGTATCATTATAGTCATGGAGAATTTCCCTTCCCTTTGGGAAGGGGCTTTAGCACCATTTAAGATTTTGATGAATAGTTTTTGGGGATGGGCTGGTTTGACTTTTGCTGCAAGTCATAAAACCATAAATATGAAACAAACCAATAATTATCCCTTATACGAATCGTGCATCAAAGCCTGCCTTCGTTGTGCTGATGCATGTAATCATTGTGCAAGTTCCTGCACACAGGAAAAAGATGTTCATATGATGGCACGATGCATTCAATTAGATATGGAGTGTGCGACTATTTGTTATGCATCCGCTCAACTAATGAGTTTGGGAAGTGAAATGGCCAAGGCTGTTTGTCAAATTTGCGCAGATATTTGCTGGCAATGCAATGAAGAATGCAGTAAACATCAAACAGATCATTGCCAGGAGTGTGCAAGTGCTTGTAAGCTTTGTGCGGAAGAATGTCAAAAGATGGCAGCCTGAAGTTGAATTATTGATTATTTATTATTAATTATTCAGGGATTCGAAATAATCAATAATCAATAATTAATAATCAGTAATTATTAGTCCGATATCTAACAAACCTAACATTCAGGCAAACTAAGAGGAACATTTATTGCCAATCCACCATCAGCAGTTTCTTTATACTTTGTATTCATGTCCCTTGCAGTATCCCACATTGTTTTTATTACTGCATCCAAAGAAACTTTTGCATAATCAGGTGAGCCCTGCAATGCAAGTTGCGATGCCGTGATTGCTTTTATAGCACCCATTGTATTTCTTTCAATGCATGGGATCTGTACTAAACCGCCGATCGGATCACAAGTAAGACCAAGATGATGCTCCATTGCAATTTCAGAAGCCATCATTGCCTGCTTCTGCGTGCCGCCCATACATTCAGTTAATGCAGCCGCAGCCATTGCAGATGATACACCGATCTCCGCCTGGCAACCGCCCATCGCTGCAGATAATGTGGCGCCTTTTTTAAATATGCTTCCAATTTCAGCAGCCGTCAATAAAAAACGAATGATCTTCTCTTCATTGTTACCATCACCGAATACAATATAATATTGCAACACTGCAGGTATCACTCCCGCTGCGCCGTTTGTTGGAGCTGTTACCACCCTGCCAAATGAGGCATTCTCTTCATTTACTGCCAATGCAAAACAGCTTACCCAATCAAGTGTATACTTGAATGAATTTCCACCGGCTCGTATCGTGGCGATCCAGGTTTCGTAGTCATTGTATTTTTTACCGGCCAGTAATTTTTTATTCAATTCAGCGGCACGCCGTTTTACATTTAATCCTCCGGGCAATATTCCTTCTGCATGGCAACCGCGATAAATACATTCGCTCATTACCCTCCAGATATTTACAAGGCCTTCACGTGTTTGTTTTTCCGGCCGCCAGCTCGTTTCATTTTCCATTACTACTTCACTAATCGACATTCCTGTTTTCATGCACCAATGCAAAAGATCATTGGCATCATTAATTGGAAATGGCAATTGAATATCGGAACTGCCGGATTTTTCTTCTCCTTCTTTTACAACAAAACCGCCACCCACACTATAATAAGTTTCCGAAACAGCTTCGCCATTTTTACAATCCGCTAAAAAAGTAACTGCATTGGGATGATAGGGCAACGACTCACTGAATAGAAATTCGATATCTTCTCTTGGATCAAATTGCACTTCATGGAGCCCGCCGAGCAGCAATTCTTTCATTGCGGCGATATCTGCTATGCGGCTGTTTATCGAGTGCACATCAAAAGTCACGGGATCTTCACCACACAAACCTAATTGTATGGCTATATCTGTACCGTGCCCTTTGCCTGTTTTTGCCAATGAACCATAAAGCAATACCCGCACAGCTGTTGTTTGCTGTAATAAATTTCTATCTGATAATGTCTGTACAAATTTTTGCGCAGCCCGCCATGGCCCCAACGTATGTGAACTGGAAGGCCCCACTCCTATTTTAAGAATATCAAAAACCGATATGGCTTCGTGTGACAAGGTATTAGATTAAGATTGAGATTGAGATTGAGATTTAGGTTCGGAGCGGCTTAAAAGTTCCCGATAGCGTTGTTCATATTTTTCCCATTTCACTTTTACAGAAAATACCGAAATAAAGATCACGATTGCTAAAATGGCGATCATCAGGACAATTATCAGAGATTTGACTGAAGGATAGGTTTTGGTAATGCTCGCAACCCTTTTATCCCAACCGGAGGCAAAATTCAGGAACATTGCTACCGCAAACAGTACTCCGAATGGCAGCCCAATCGCAATTTGTTTGAAAAACCTTTTCTGTTTAACCCGGTTTTCTTCCCAATACTTAATAAAATCCTGCTCTTCTTTTGAAAACATCAGCAAAATTACAACTCATTGCCACCAACTTGCGGCGGCGCATTAAAATATTTATCTTGTAAGCTGTTAAAATCAAATATCTTGAAACTATCGCCACTATTAGCCCAATATCTTTCCGCCAACAAACAGCTCAGTCTTACGGGTCTTGGAAGATTTATTCTCGATGATTCAGGTGGTATAGCCTTTCAGCAAGATATTACGGTAAAAGAAGATGCCGAACTGGTAAGCTTTATTGCCGAGCAGTCAGGTAAAATGAAAAGCCTGGTTTCAGCCGATCTCGATTCATCGCTGGAACTTGCCCGCCAGTTTTTAAATATTGGAAAACCGTATTTATTTGAAGGAATTGGCACGCTTTCAAAAAACAAATCCGGGAATTATGAATTTACCCAAACCAATACCTCAACTGAAAAAGGCAAAGATGGCATGGGCGAAGGCAGGGATATGACTTCGACAACTGAGAATTCCTTTACAGACTATGAAGAAATGTTTTCGCCAAAGAAACCTAAGGGCCCCGCAACAAAAAAGATCGTGACCTGGGTCATAGCAATTGCCGGTCTTTCACTGGCTGTTTACGGGGGCTATATCGTTTATAACAAGTCAAAAAATAAGAAGGCGACGTTGGTAAAAAAGCAGGAACCCAACATAACCCGGGAAGACACCTTGTCAAAAAGTAAAGACTCAATTCCTCCGGTTGCACAACGATTAGATGGCGCCGGTACCAATACCGGCATGTATCGTTTTGTAATAGAAAAAGCAGCAAGGCAAAGAGCTTTTGACAGGTATGATTATTTAAAGAGCAACTTCATCGATGTGAAAATGGATACCAAAGACTCGGTACTATTTAAACTTTACTTCCTGTTACCATCGGCGCCTGCCGACACTGCGCATAAAAGGGATTCGCTTCAGCGATTGTATGGCACCCGCGGCAAAACCACAATTGAATTCAATTAATTTTTTAAAAAACTCTTACTAAGAGTTGATATTCTGATAAATTCTCCTTAACCTTGCCGTCCCCTCTTGAGAAACCTCCGGCACCTGCCCCATTACTTACTACTCCTTATTCTAGATTTTTGCCGTTCCCTCAAAAAACCTTTCAGTGATTCTTTATTTGTCTGATTAGTAACAACTGCTATATGAAAATTGCACAACATTTCCGTGCATTCCTGGAAGGACATCAGTACCTGCATCTGCCTCAAATAGGAAGGTTTGAAGTGGTAGGCGAAAACCCGCTAGCTCCAGAAAATGGATCTTCAACGATATGGGTGAGATTCTCAGCGGATAAAAACCAGGCAACCGATCCCGAACTGGTTGCGTTTATTTCAAACAACATGAAGATCGAAAGTTGTATCACTGCCTCGGACCTCAGTAGTTTTATCGGCTCTATAAAGGAATTATTGATCCAGGGCTTTGAAGTAGAAATTCCGGGCATAGGCTACTTGCATTTTGAACAAGGCAACATTTTAAAGTTTTCGGGAAAAAATATTTATAAAAAAACCACCCAGAAAAGGTGGAAAAGAATTCCGGCGGCTATGTCCTCTTCTTTTTGGTTCTAACTATTGCTTGCTATATGAACACCGGGCTGTTGCAATTATGTGGCAGCCCTTTTTATTTCATTGAACAGACAAATTTTTTAGGGGCTTGCCTCCCTGGTAAGTCATTATAAAATTAAAAAGAGTCAATAAATCGCATCAGCGCCTGTAATAATTGTGCTGTCTTTTGCCCATATACATCGCCGAGGCTGGGTGATAAATAATTTGCATTTATTTCCAATTGAATGCAAGGAACATATTTGTTATACAGAAATTTTGTTATTGTTTGATTTGTTGTTGCAGAAAAATAATCCTGGGATTGATTTATTAAACCTTCACTCTTCAACATTGTTTTCAGGCTGTTGAATACGCTCAATTTTGCGAGGTATGATTTGCCGTTCATTGTTCCGAAATCTACATCGTAAGGCCGGTAAGGATGCGAAGCATGCAAATCAATAACGAATACAGGTTTTATCTTTGCAACAATTTTTGCTAATGAATCTTTGAAGGCATTGTTGTTATAGTAGTTAGGGTCAGAAGGAGATAAATAAGTTGTATACAATATCGATACCCCTCTTTCTTTATAAAGTTGAATTGCAAGCGAACCGGTTCCGCCATCGGGTTGTTTTATTTCTCCATCTCTGGTTTGGGCAGTTGCATGCCCTGCTATAATAAGTATTTTCTTTGATCCTTTGCGAAACTCAAACCAGTTTTTGCCGGGTGGAGCCGGTGTTGAATCATTTCTGGCAAACTCCTTTTCAAAAGTTATAATGCTGTCAATATCGGTTTTTGTAACAATAGCTTTTCTTAAAGTTTGCGCTTGCAGACTCCAAAATGAAATCGTGAATAATATTACTCCAAACAGCTTCATTGCATTTGGTTTAAATAATCAACATAATAAAGTCCTGTAAGTTTTAAAAATTACCTTTCGCTGTCTTCTAATTGAAAATTAAAGAAGGAGCTATTTTCTGCACTCCCTGCCCCTTTTCCAAATGTTTGCTCGAGTACATTCTTGTATTGGCGATAAACAAACCTCCATTCTACTCTTTCAGAGTAAGTTTCATCTTTTATCGCTTTTCCTCCATATTTATTTATAAAATAAAGAACACGAGCTTGCATGCTTTTCCATAATGCATCACCTTGAGCAAATCCCCATGCTCCAAGAATTGGGAAACCAAGTCCTGCTACTCCCGTAGACATCGCATCAAGTCCTTTAATGGCAAACATAGGCGCCTTTCCATCTGATGGTTTATTAATAATATAAAATTCTCTCTGACCACTGACCGGATGTTTACCCGTGTCAGGTGCATAGATGGTGGAAAATTGCCAACCATATTTGCCAACCCAACTCACTACTACAGCTGCGTTATCGGGTCCTTTAATATCAAGTTTTAATACCGCACCTAAAGGATTATCACTTTTCCACAACGGAGCATCAATTGCGGCGTTGTAAGGTTGAAAATCGCAATAAGAAGTGTCTACGAAAACATTAATATTGAGTCTTATAAATCTGATCAGGCTTTGTGCATTCATTTGAACTCCATTGATAGTTGGATATTGAAGGATCCGCACGCTATAAAAATCAGTGTTCAAATCACCACTGTAAGATTGATTATGCGCATATTGAACATACATATTCCTTTTTCTTAATTGCTGAACTATTGTATCCGGGACTTTGTACAGAAGAAGATCCTTCCAACTCCTGACCATATCAATTTTTTGCGCCAATGTAAAATTCTCCATTTCGGGCTCTTTCGGATCAGCTCCCCAAACTTCATGTTTGGATCCCACACCTTCGGTAAGCCAATTGACCTGTATGTGTATATGATTATCGTTATCCGGGAAAATATAACCAAGCTGACGGACCAGCGACTGTAGTCCCGAATCAATAAGATTTGATGGGTCTGTTCCTTTGAATTTCGTTAAGCTCTTATGACCAAAAAAGTTTCCCTGCAAAGGCATTCCAAATCCAATGCTTGATTTGTATTTCACAGGTAAGGAAAGCAGATATTTCAATATCCTGGTGACCATCTGTATTGAATCGCTAGTTTCAAAACTGCGTTTGGTATGATTAATATCTATACACTTACCAACACAATGCCCGGTACATTTGCCGCCAGACGGCGGACGGATAAAGCTGCCAAAAATTATTTCCCTGTAATTTTCTAATCTTGCTTGTTCGGCAATATGGTACATAATGGGAAGTATCTGTATAATTTTTGTCTGCGGGTTTACATTTAACACCTGTTCTCCACGTACAATTTTTTCTAATTGATCTTTTGAATTGAAATTGGTTCCAATTATACCGGCATTCATTGTATCCACAATTCTTTTTGCATGCCACCTGTTGAAATCAAAAATATTTTGGACAGGCGGCGGAGTTATACCTGTTGGCAAAGGTGCCGGCTGAACAGGTTGAGTTGGCGTGCCTGAAATAAGCATTACCTTCATCTTACTCCATGTATTTGGGCCAATTACTCCATCAGCAGTAAGGCCTTGTTGTTGTTGCCATGCAGCCACTGCCTGCGCAAATGCTTCTTCGCCAAGGCTAACATTTTGCTGACCTGAATATGGGAGTAAGAGATCATTGATCTGATCATGCGATTGATTCCAACCCAACCGCACTCCATAACTTCGATTTAATTCTATCGCTTTTGACCAATTTGTAACTTGTTCATCAATTTCAAACGATTCTCCGGATTCATCAAACATCTCTTCCTGCATTTCATTAGTATAATTCCATTCTTCATTTATTGATTCGTCTGATTGCATTGCATATTCTTCTGATTCTATTTCCTCTTCTTCTGCTTCGTTCCAATACTCATCTTCTTTGGAAATTAATTTTGGTGCAGATGTGCCCGCAGATAAAGTGATAGGCCTAGCCAGCCGCCACTTATCAGGGATGGGCTGACCCGAGCCGACTTTTGGTGAAGGAAGCCTGTCGGTTAACCCAAATTTATTGATCGCCCATTCAGCAATATTAAACCATACATCTGGTCCGGGATCGCCTTCTTTATTTGCATATGATTGCCGGTGAGCATACAAGTATTTTATGCCCGGATATCGTGCCTTCAATTCCGCTAACAAACATCTTCCCGCTTGAATTTGTGATGGCGTCAGGTAAGAGCGGCTGGGTGTGGTTTTTTTCGTTGGCCACCAATTATAACGGATGTCAGGAAAATTTCCTGCAAACTCGATAGCAATACAACGAGGATTGAAACCATTTGAAGAATTAAGGTAATCGAGATCATCGTATAGTTGTGCAATTTGTCCATCCGCAGTAACAATATATTGTGCTCCCACTTTTTTATAAAGTCCCACGTCGTTTCCCAGGTTATAAGCCATATGGTGAACTATGATGGAATCAATCTTTGATAAATCCCTGGGCGACATTCTTGCGTCTCTCTTATACCATACAACTCCGTTGATTTTACCTCCTTCAAGTGGGCCCAACTTCGTAACGTCGGGTCGCAAATTCTGTATTTGACAAGGTTCCGCAATTGGCGGTATTTGGAAATTAGCAGGGTTACCAAATAAAGGCCGAACAATACTATCTACCAGTGGCTTCAATACACGCCTATGTTTAAATGCTAACTTGTGAAGCTCTTTTAAACGCTCAGTCTCCGGCAATTTGTCCAGCTTCGCCGGTTTTAATTTGGGATTACGATGGAATAAAATTTCTAATGCGATGTGATCCTCGTTCCAAATTTGGCCTGATGCAAACTTTGATATCAGCGAAAGGTTAAAATAATTCTCGCTTAGGAATTGTTTTACTTTTTCCGCAATAACGCCAGGCTTCAGAAATTGTAAAATTTGTTCAACGAAACTCTCGTGATCGGTTGATGGTGTTTCGGTAGCCTGTTCCCAATCTTCATGACCAAAGACATCTTCATTATCTTGCCCAACCCAATTTGCTTGCGAAGGAAATGATTCTTCTTCAAAAGAAACTGAATTCTCTAATTCTAAATCTTCATCGTCAAAGTTTTCAACAGGCGTGTCGTACTCTTCGTACATTGAAAATTCGTCTGCAACTTCCGGTTGTGGTGGCTGAGGGTTGTTTTCAAAATATTTAAAATAACCTATAAACCTGTCAAGGTAACCTGGTGTATTAGTGAACTTCGTTTCTATCCAGCAACGGGTAACGGGGTTCAGCACTGCAATAACCGAACTCCATGCCGGTGGATCGGGTTCTGTTCGCCAGCCACTGGTTTTAAATTTGTATTTTAATCCTTCGGTTTTTGCTGCGTTGATTTCAGTAGTCGATAACCCCTGATTACACTTTGAATATTTGTCATATCCTCCGGAAAACAACAGAGCCCGTAAATAATATTCTGCAGACAACCAATTTTTCCAGTTACCGGCCGCATGTGCATATTGTATTGCTTTCATCGCAGTCACAGGTCCTGCATTGTAACAGGATAGACAAGCTTTCAAATAAATTTCATCCGCAGCCAAAGGGATAGATATCTGAAGTTTGACTAGCCAGGGATTAAGAATCTTATCCCGGAATAGAATAAATTTTGCAACTCCGGTCTGTATACTTGTGCCGGGTTGCAATTGATCGATTGTTCTTTCTGCTTGCATCAGGCCTTTGTAGCCGCTTGTTCCCTTGCCTGAGTCAGGATTACCGCCTGACTCAGCTGCTATAATTCCTCTTACAATATTTGGATTTAGACCATGCTGTTTACTTACACTTTCTATGTCGGTGCTGAATCCTTTTAGTCTCGCCAAAACGTTTGAATCAATTTTTGCAGGCAAAGTACCTACTGGCGTCGGTGACGTTGTAATTGTTGGCTGCGCAAATAAAAGTGATTTCATTCTTGCCCACGTATTGGGACCAATAATACCATCACAATCTTTTGAAGCAAATCCTTGTTGTTGTTGCCATGCTGCTACCGCTTGTGCAAAGGCTTCTTCGCCCAGGCTTACATTTTGTTGTCCTGAATAAGGAAGTAAAAGATCATTGATCTTATATTGATATTGATTCCAGCCAAGCTTGTCTGCATAGTAACGGTTTTTTGCTACTGCATTTGGAAGATCATTTAACAGTTCTTCCATTTCAGCAAAAGATTCTTCATAACTATCCATTTCAGGGGATAGGTATGAGTCATAATCTGTCTCTGGTTCAATAGTAAGATCGTCGGTATAATTCTCATCTTCACTTTGCCATTCCGTTTCTTCGGATTCTTCGTTATATTCTGCAAATTCTTTTACAGGAACTGTTTTATTTCCCCAAGTTCTCCATGCTGGTAAAATTGGATTACCGGTGCCGCATTTGAATGCCGGCCCGCCGTCAGTGAGTCCTAAATTATCGATAGCCCATTGTCCCACATTATACCATATATCTGGACCCGGATCATTTTCTCTTGAATCAGAACTTTGCCTGTGAGCAAGAATATGTGTTGTGCCCAGAACAACTTTTAAATAACTGGTAAGAAACTTTCCTGAATCATATTGCGCTTGCGTAGGAACATCTTTATTTTGAACAGATGAAGTGCTGTCTACCCACCATCTGCCTTGAACGTTTGGAAAGTTTCCTTCAAACTCAACGGCAACACTGCGTGGGCTTACGCAGTTGCCATGCCAGATCATTCTTGATAAAGGATGAAGTTGAATGATACGGCCGTCGAGCAGAATACAAAAATGTGCACCGGTATTTATATAACTCTCGGGGTCGCTGTATTTGCGGCTCACACGGCCCATTCGTTTAAAAGCCATTTGATGCAGCACAAAGGCCCATACCTTTCGTGGATCGCGGAAACTGTTAAGAATATATTGTGGTTTGGTTTTTACTCCTGATAAACCTTTTGCAGTCCAATCTTCTACTCTTGTTTTTGCTGAAGAAATGATATTGAGTGCAGCACTTTCAGTAGCTGTACCCTTGCTTCTTTGTATTGCATCCGCTTCAAGTAATGCTCTTTCAGTAACAAAATTCAGTTTACCTGTTTGCGGTAAATTATTTTTTACCTGGAATGCAATGAGTGCTTTTTTTTCTTCTTCACCCATTGTATTTGTATCAGGTAAATTGAGACTAAGTTCCCGGTTCAGTACTGATTTTGCCCAACAGTTAAGCGATTCACATGTTTTCGCAACAACAGCTACCTGGTGTTCGATGGCTTCTGCAATTTCCATTTCATGGTTTGAATGCCTGCTTGTTTTTTTACGGCAGCGACAGGGTTTGTGCGAATGCTCATCTTCCTTATAGAAACCTGATGTATCTGAAAGATCTTCAGTCTCCGGTTCCATTTCATAAACCGGGATGCCGGCCTCTTGGCCAATCAACCGATCCATTTCGTTAGCTTCACCTTCAAAACTTATTTCAGAGGAGCTTTTTCCGACTTCTAAATTATAAGGATCGTTACCCCATCCTACCTGCACTCTTTCCTCATATATTGGTTTGGCTTCAAGGTTACATTTTACTACTCCTTCGTATAAAAATGAATAGTATTCATTAAGAGCGTTTATATATACAAAATCTAACTGCTCAGGTCTCTTTGGATAATTTTGCAGAACTGTATTAATAAACATCAGTTTGCTTTGCCCCGCTGTGGTATAGAAACGTATCGGTATTGACGGAAATGAGGAATAATATTGCATGCTTGAACGGGTAGTGTGATAGAGTTCCCTCACATACTTATCAAAATCATATAATGTGCGATGAAGGAAGGTATAATATGAATACGCCTTAGATTGCAGATTACTATACTCAACCAACTTACTGTCATCGTAATCCAGGCTCTTGAGTATCTTTTCATAGTTAAGTGATATCTGCAAATACTTCCTTGTCACAAATTTGAATTGAGCATTCAGCTCCCTTAATGCAACTATTGTTGAACCCTGCGCAATGTTCCTCACAACATCGCCTACCATACCGGGAAGTGTTACCAGCATGAATTTATAATACTCGTAAATGAATGTTATTCCTGCAACCACACCACCACCGAATCTTACAATAGTATAAATTGTAGCAAGTGCTTTCCCTATATCAATCAAGTTAGCAGTAACGGTTTTGTAATCTCCGCGTCCAATCGCCACAACTATATTGGCAATGCTGCGTATAATTTTTAAACCCTCAATAAAAATAACAACCGGTTTTAAAGCTTTTTCGAAATTGATGGCCTTGCTGATCAATTCTGTTTTTGTTGCCGCATCACCGGCTAACGATGCTGCTATGGCAAATCCCAGGCTTACTGTATCACTTGTTAATTTTGTAGCACCTTCAAGAATGTCTACAGATAAATAAAAGTATGCTCCGGGAGTGCTTTTCAAAAATTCTTCATACTTCTTCTTCTTTTCAGTTATCGACGATAGTTTTGTAATAGACTCAATTATTCCAAAGGTGTTTTTTAGCAATTGTATTTTTGTAAGAAAGTCCAGTCCGGAAGTATCAGATTTTAACAGGTCGGCAAATTTTTGAGTGTCTGAACCAGGGCTCATCTTGTAGATATCTTCACTAAGCTTCGTGAAATTCTTCATCATTTTCATATACCCGGCGGCCTGATCAGTACCAGGTTTTCCAAGGAGGAATCTGTCAATCACAGCCAGGGCTTCATCCAGAATTGTACGTGATTCCTTCATTGCCTGATCTATAATCCGAATATCATTTGCAGGTGAAAGCAGATTCACAAGCGCATCAGGTATGGTTTCCTCCACAATATCCTTCACTTGTATAATGCTTGCTTTTACTTTCCTATCCAATGCTTCCAATGATTTTAGGGATTGTTCTTTCCGCACCGGGTCTGCCATATAAGAAGTGATCCGCGGCATTTGCGGCTGTTTAACATAGACGGCTGCTGTAGCTTCGCCGAACGATACAGATATCGCCTGGTCGCAAAACTGAACGATCGATTCAGCAACTTGAAGTCCTGTCATACCTTCTATTCGTATTCTCGCTCCTCTGCCACTGAAGTGCGGATCATTTACATTCAAAGGTTTTTTGAGTATTTCCGTCTGATACTTGGGAGGATAATAGCCATCGAGAATTATCACTGGCTTTCCTACCATATCTCTCAATATCTGCAATTCGGTGATCAGATCATTATCCAACCTGTAATAGTCCCACTTATATTTGCCCTCAACATTTTGAGCGAATTCTCCCACAGTGAAATTTTTCGAGAGGGCAGCATTCCTGTCATCAACCTTTTTTAGAAGCACTCCCGAATTGCCCGGATCTTCATAACCTTTTACTGATAAGATGCCGGGGGAACTGAAACCCGAAAAATTTTCAGTTTCAGGTTCACGGGTCACATCAGGTGGATACGATATGCCAGCCGATATAACAGGGTTATGTTCGTAGGCAAATGGCCCATTTTCCATCATTTCAAAATCCGAAACAAGATTCTCATTTAATTCTGCAGCTGGTAACAGATCCTCATATGTTTCCCGTTGTATGGTGGTGTCGTCGGCCTGGGGATCTATCACATCGATCATAGCTGCTTTTAGCGGAGCTACCAAAGCCTCTACCGCAGAATAAATTAAAGAGCCCGCAGGAAGAATAGATGATTCAGCCTTGGCAACAGCCAGGATCTTAACATCCAGATCAAGAGAGCTTGAAACATATTTAACCAGGTTCGGAATAACATTCCCATAATTCATTTTTACCCTGAGCTTCTCTCCAAATGTTTGCGGATCGTCAGGACTATTAAAAATTACAGCGGCAGTTTCACTGTCATTCGTCATAGATCGCCTGTTACAATTTGCCGATCCAATGATCACGAGTTCTTTCCCCTTTATATTCGCATCTATGATGTAAAGCTTTGAATGTACATAATGCCGTTCATGTTTAATCCCATTCGCATTCATCATGTTAACAATTACCTTTTTGTCTTTATCCGGCTGAGACAGTCCCTCACACATTTTATCAATAAACCTTTTCCGCAAGTACGAGGGGAACTTCAGGTCTTGCACGGTCGAATCATCATTGGTTACAATATAGACGTACTTAAAGTTTGGCTCTTTCAATTTCTTATTTAACCAACCGGCAATTTCCAGGGAAATCAAATATTGGTCTTCGAAATAAATTGTGCTTTCTGCATTTTGAATTGCAACCTGCAGCGCATCACGTATAGATCTGTCTTTGCCATATTCTGAAGGGTGATTGTATGTATGCTTTATTTTTACAAATGCTGAAACACTATTCGGCACTGTAGAAGAGGTTAGACTTGTACCCGTTAAATCCTTTTCTCCTCTCAATTTTAAGAAATTGGTACTCCTGGTGTGTTTTGTGTAAACATCCCATCGCATCTTAAATCTCTTTAGCAGGTCCCTCGCGGCGTCTCCATTTACCATGCAATGAACATCACGCAATTGTTGATTCTTTCCGTTTTGATCGGGATAATAAACTCTATCATGATTAATATCAATGCCGCCGAAAAATGCTGTGAGGCCGTCTTTATTTTTTACAATAACAATCTTCTCATGATGGCTTCCTTCATTTCTAAGACTGGTAATTTGATTTTTTATATTACGCCATGTATCATTTCTTTCCAAAATAGAAGGTATACCTGAAATTGTCTTCTGGATTTCTTGTACTGCCGCTTTTATTCGCGGTGATCCAAACGTAGCATTATCTTTCAGCATAATGACATCGATATTCTTAGTGCTCCTAAGGGCATTGATCTTCACAAACGCAGCATTCACTCTTCCATGATAGTCGGCAATTACTTCTGACGATGTAAGATGATTATCCCAGATCAAAACCCTGATCTCGACACCACTTCCGGCTTTTTGCAAAAGTTGCAATAAAGTATCATCGGGTGTCATATTAAAATCAACATCAAGAGTCCAGCCCATAATATAGATATAATCATTTGCACCTGATGTGGCTTTTATTGCCTCACTCATTCTTGCGAAAGTATCTTCGCCATAAAACAACGGGGATGCTGCGCACCTGGTAGCATCTTTAAAAATATTCTGCCATTTTGATGGGGTGCTGGGTGTAGTTGGTGTAGAAGGTAAAGGTGTGGGTCGCGGAGTATTTTTCAAAGATGTCCATGTGATCGGCCCCAATATACCATCAGTCTTTAACCCTTTCAACGCCTGGAAATCTGCAATTGCATACGCAAAATACTCATCGTTCAAGGGCCACGGTCCGGCGAGGATCTTAAAACTCTGCAAATACCGGTACACATTTTCCTTGTCACTCCCCCATAATTTTTTTGAATAATAGCTATTATCGGAAATAGCTTTTGAAATGTTGATGTTATGTTTATTGCTCAGGTTATGAAACTTAAGTTGTTTCTGAAAATAAGTCCAGTTATTTATTCCTAACACACCGGGCAACGTGGTCTTAAATCCGTTTTTTTCCTGCCAGGCTGCAAACACCTGTGCAAATTTTTTTGGATCTGTCATGGCGCCGGCGAAATCCGCAGCCTGAACACCCATCATTGTAAGTATCGGAGCGATAAACCCTTCCCATTTATAAAGCTTCTTATATTTTTCATTATACTCAACAGCCCTGCTTAGCTGGGTGCCCGTTAATTCTGATTCCATTACAATGTTTTCGTCTTCTTCTTCACTCATGAATTCAGAATTTAACCCGGCATGATCTATTAAAGGACTTTTTAATTCAGCATCAGTTACATTGCCTGTTAGGGTTTCTGAAGCCACATCGATGAAATCAGTAAATGGAGAATTCATAAAATTAAAATGAGTCTTTATAAAAATTATTTCAGATAAAACAGGCTTATCAGGATCACGCATTGCCGATCCCGATGCCTGCAAAATAATCTTCGTTGTCGGAGTTTGTTATCCTGTTTCCTCCGACAATATTCAACAGTTTATGATCGACATTATCACAAACATTTCCTCCTACCACCCTGATCTTATTATTCACTGTGTCTATTTCCGCTATAATATCAACGTGTGCAGCTGTTGACTGATGAGTGAGTACATTGCTAAAAGTAAGACCGCTATTATCTCTTGCTTTACATAACATATCTCCTGGTTGCATTCGCGGAATAAACTCATTAATTGTATAAAGCCAGAATGGATTCTGAACATTGTCTCTTCTATTTCTTCGTGCGGCCCTTATATAAGTAATATGAGCGTTTGAATAAGAAAAATAATCCACTGCCCCGGCCTCTCTGATGATCCATGAAATAAATACAGCACTCCATGGAGTGCGGCTGTTAATCGGTGATGGTGGCGTCGGAAGCACATTCCAGTATTTTGTAAGAAACGGAAGTGCTCCCGGTTCATATTCTTTGATGGCCCATACACTATTTGTTTTTGTAGACAACCAGGTTTGGTATTCAGTTTTTGCTTTTGATACAATACGATTCTTAAAATCAAACGCATAATTGATGATAGGAATAATAAAACCGGGAGAAAGAATTGTGGATGTAGTAAAACTATTTGTAAAATTTATAAAATACGCTTTGAGACTTTGATTATTTATTTTGGTAAACAGTTTCAGCGTTAACCATTTTACTAATCTTGTTACTTCAGTCTGTCTTGTAGCCGTCACATTAGAGAACGACAGTCCGGTTGCTGTTCCGGTGAGAAGAGCTGTAATGATAGTTTCTATGGTAGCGTCTCTTGCATTGTTCTCACTTATTTCCTCTTCCATTTCGGCAACTTCCTCATTTGGCCCGTAGTATAACGGAGTACCTGGTGCTTCCCCGTAAGTGAAACGATGACTAATGTCTTCGGGACTAAGCAAAGGATTTCTCCCTACTATATTATCAATAGCTGTGTTCAACTGTCGTAAGTTTAGAACGAATCAAGAAAATATTTCCCTAGTTCCGCGTAGCAATCTGAGATCTTTGTACACCATTCTGCTGTATCTTAACGGTACCTGTAATATTTCCTTCGGGATTTTTAATTTTATGTCCTGTTGCTTTTTCCCAATTGTTAATTAGCGTAAGTAAATCTGACATCAGGTTGACGTCTTCATCAGTTCCAGGTGTTGTTGGATCCAGGCTTGCAAGAATATCATTCATCCGTGCCTGATCGTCCAAAATGTTTCCATCTTCAATTCGTGTCAATATGTTTGCAGCCGCACCGGCCATTTCAAATAATGATTGGCATTTGCCATGAGCCGGAATTCCAACCTTGACGCCGATTTTTTGTAAGCGTTCACCTATCGTGCTTGATTGGCAATTTAAGAATTGAACTATTGGAGTATCATCTGAAATAATAAATGTAAACCATGATGTCAATAATACGGATGAAAATTCTTCCCTTGATAAATTCAGATTGGCATATGAATTCGTACCTGTATTACCTCGTCTTGCACGAAGCAATTCCTGCAGGTCAGTAGCCAGATCAGTAAGTATATTAATATCTGAAGAATTAGGCCCTGAAGTGTTTCTTGCATTCATATATGCTTGCCAAACTTCAGAAAGATATTTTTCAAAGAATGGAACAAATTGCTGGTTCGAGGATTTGGCTTTAAAATAAGACGATGACGCGTTTACTTGTGAATTAATATCTCCAAAGGCTAAATCCATTCCAAACATTCTCCAATAAGCATTTCTTCTGGATGAATCTGAGCTGGGCCTGATAAGGCTCCTGATATTTGAAGGACGATAGCTATCATTTTTGAAAAATAACCGCTCTGTATTTTGAATCCAGTTAAATGCCAATGGATCATCTGCTATCCCAAATTCTTCATCATAAAGATATTTTTCCAAAAGCCGCTCAAAGATTTGAAGCAACCTTGTGTTTTCAGTGAGATATGCGAAAATAAGATGATAAGTGCTCGACTCCCTGAACGATGACAAACGAGCTGTGGTGCCCGGTGGAGGACCTGATGCACGAACTATATTGTCTGCGTCATAACATACCTGGTTATTGACATCATGCCAATGCCTGAGAATACTTGTCTCAATAATATCAGGATCCGGGTATGCACAAAAGTTCATTCTGTCTACTCCGTCATAAACAAATACCGGATCATTTGTTAAACCGACATTTCTTGGAGTATTAGCAACCTGCACGGTAAAACGAGGTATATAGTCGCTAAAAATATTTTGAGTGGGTGTTGTCCCGGGCAGTGGTGTTCCTGAAAATACCTGACTATTAAGAGACGCATAAATTAGGTTATCTAGAATATCCATAACAATTTTTTTATAAGTTTATTAATGATCGATCTTTTTGTTTATACTGTTGGCTGTGCCGGGCTACCCGGCTGCTGTGCAGTGTTGCCTGGTTGTTGTGCCGCGCTGCCTGGTTGCCGTCCTTGAGTTGCCACCTGGGAAGCATTTAATTCAGCAATAGTTTTTCGTCTCTTGTACAAGTTTGAGCTGGCGAAATTTGCTCTTACAGGTCGTAAACTCATTGACCCCGGTCTTGCCGATTTGTCTAATGGCGCTGTGGTTTTCGTTTGTTGACCACTTGAGGGATTAGTTGACCCTACCGGGCCCTGATTAGTCGTACGCAACCCGTTAACAATCCCTGTGATCATCAATTGCAGTTGTTCATTTGACATTGTTATGGTTGGAGGACCTGATTGCCTTCTTTCGTCGTATTGCTCTTCAGTTTTTGGCATACATTTAAATTTTTATTTTATATAATTTAATTTAACTCCACTGCAAATCCCAACTTTATCATCCATTCTTCCTGTTGTTTGTATAAAGCCGGTAAATCACCTTTTCCTATCCCTATTTTATATGCATTTATCGCAAGTAAACGCAGGCATTCTTTCCATACCCATGCATGAGAAGTGTACAATGCAGGGCCTGCAAGGTATTCAAGTCTTTCCAGTTCCTTAGGACTTACTCTTTCGGGCGGAATGATCTGTGCCAATGACCTGTTATTAAATGCACGGTATGGTTTTTTTAAGATTAACCGAACCACATCCGGCAATGCTGCAGCACATAATTTAATTAATCCTACTGAAGGAAAGTTCACCAGGTTTATATCATAATCATTTTTGAAAGCTTCTTCTAAATTATCCCATGCACCGGACCCGTAAAATTGCCTGCACATTTCGATATTCATTAATACACGGATGTAAGAAATCGGATGCGGATCATGCTGATGGTATGCAAATACCGATTGCGGCACTCCGCTGATCACATCATGCAAGGCTGCAACGGCAGCAAATCCGGTATGAACAAATGCGAATGCATCGGCCGCCATTTCACTTGACCAACCTGCAAATGCTGCTCCTACAACACTAGGATGATTGTTTAAATCATTATTTAACGCTGCCGACAACTCATCATTCCAATTTAATATATGAGCCATTTGATGCCCCGTTTCATGAATGATAGCGGTGGGACGGTAAAGATTGTGTTGTGTAACTTTTATTGCAGCGACAGGGCTTATGCCTCCATGCCATAATCGTAAACCTGCTTTCAATATAGAAGCACCCACTCCTTTATCGACATAGGTTAACACAAGCGGCGTTTCTTTTCCTAAGGGTTGCAATAACTCCTGCATGCTTTTCAAACAAAGTATATCACATGCTCTTAATAATGCTGCAATACCGGGTGTAGTACGGGAATTGATCGCTATCGTATAAAAGTGAATGGTTTCTTCGGCTTTCAAATATTTATTTCTTAATTGAAGCAATCCTCTTTTGATATTCCTTAAATTTTCCTGTTCTGAAGAATTCTCCAATTGTTTTTTTAAAGTCTCTGCCAATGTTATTACATCATCGATTGTTTTTTTCAAAGAGTCTTTAATTAAAACACCCATCTTATTATCTATACCCTGCCATGCATTTGCTGACGCCAGGTTCTCGAGCTTCGACAACCGCAACGCTGCCTGTAACCAGTGATTTACCTGGCGGGCCAATGAATAATATATTGAAGTGGTCGTTTGCATTTTTTTTAATCAAATTGTTTATCGGCAGCAATTTTGATTTCCGGTGCAGGTAAGTTCGGCAAACTGAGATCTGAAAGATTTCCAATTGGCTGATCACCTTTGATTGCTCCGATTACTTTCCTGAGTGTTGACATGCCGGCTACATTATTCCACATAAGTTTTATAGTAACTCCATCTTGTGGTTGTGCTTGTGCTTCTTTAAACTCGTTTGCTCTTTCTTTAAAGAATTTTACAACGGCCTCATAAGCATCAGCGGCAATTTGGTCAATCATTTTTTCTACCAATTTTGAAATAAGTTCATTGCCTGCCACTTTACCAAGATCACCTCCCGGCACTGCATCTTCACGATCAAGGTATAATCCGGGAATTGCTTCATGCACAATTTTTACTTTGGTAGAAACATTATTAACCAGGATATCATTTAAAACTTTTTTTACGGATTGACGGATACTGATAGCAGCGCCGAGAAAATCATTCTTATTTATTTTTTCAACTACTTCTTTTGCGTCTTCTTCACTGAAATAGTAGTTAAGCCTGATTTCAGATTTGAGGAAATTGATCACACCTTGTATATCTGCAGACCTGCTTTCTATTCCTGATCCTTGTTGCCCGTTGTCTGCACGTTTGTGCCTGGAACGATTTACCGGCGGAATGCGAAGCTTTACTCCCTCAATTTCCAGGTAATAGAACCGTTGACCCGGTGTTGTCTTAAATCGTGTAGATAAATTTTTTGCCAGAACATCCATTCCGAGTCTGGGTTCTTTTAATAATAAAGAAGCTGCCTGTTTGGTTAATGGAAGTAACTGTACCCATGCTTTGGGTTGTTTTGCATTTAACCCGGGAAGCCGTTCGAATTTACTGATGAGGTTGAGGCGGCCCCCTTTAAGGATCTCATACAAATGCACTTTAGCTTTTACAGGCTTCGATACATCCAGGCCATATTTATCCTTTAAAAAATTAGCCAATGGTAACTTTCTGAAAGTAGCAACAGTTGCCGCCATCTGCGGATCTATTGTGATATCATAAACATGAGTGAATTTCTTATAGAATTTAACAGGCAAACTTCTTGGCATTGCGATCCATACTGCTCTCTGTTTTGTTGGTCTTACTTCTTCTTTTATATATTGAGAAGGAAAATTATTGGCTGCTGCTTGTTCAAATGCTTCCAATAAACTCATGCTGAGTGTTTCGGTGTCATTCATTGCGGCCTCATTCAGGTTTGTCATATTCTGAACGGTTTCCTGGATCGTGTTTGCAATTGCTTCATACGCCAGATCAGCTTTATTTGTTTCATGCACTTCAAAACCGATTGCACTCATGCCAACATCAATAATACTTGCTGCTAAAGGCTTGGCTACATTTTCCGGTACATATTTACCTACAAGCTTTGCAAGCAACCCGGCAAGAAAGTTTATTACTTTTTGTCTTCCAATAATACCGATCGCAATTTTGATAACAGGCTGAAGCGCTAAAATTGCAGCAGGTAAAAATCTTTCAATTGCCGGCGCAGGACTTTCGCCATCCCTCAGATTTTTTAATTCGTCAACGAATTGCTGGCGTGCTCCATCAAGTGAAGGTGTGGTTACATAACCTGTTTCATAACTGGTGAGCCGCTCAAGCGTTTCATCAGATGATTCATAATTCATCACAGTGCTTTCGGCATCGCCTTCGTTATCGGAAAACACAAGTTGAGCGATGTAATTATCGAGCTCCGATTGAACGGCATCCAGGTCGCCTGCGGGCTGCGTATCTGCAGGCGCTGCATCAGTTGGAGCAGTGTCGGCCTGCTTTGCAGGTGTTGTTTTTGATGCATCGCTTTCTGCTGGCTTAAGACCTAAAAATTTGTTTGCTAAAGTTTGTGCATGTGGTTGCAGATTCTTTGGAAGTTTTCCAATGGCAAATTTTAATACTTTATCCAATAAAGGTCTTACAAGCCCTTTGATCTTTTTTAGCACAATACCAATAGGCAATATTTTACCAACGGCAGCAATACCTTTCTTTGCTAAAGAAACTCCTTTCTTTACAACAGACTTTACTTTATTAAATATTTTCCCGAAGAATTGTTCCTGGGCCGGGGTATATTGTGCCTGACCAAATTCAAGCGTTTCAAAAAAACTTTCAACAGAGGCTTCTGAATGATCTGCAAGATTATTACCGGAAAAATGTTGAGTAACACGGTCAACCATGGCTTCTGTTTCTTTAATAACAGGAGCAAAATAGTCCCGGGCTTGCTGAGAAGCAAAGGGGATATAGTTCTCTCCCATTGCTAATTCGTTTGATACTTTATTTCTCCATGTATCTTCTACTTCATTTGCCATTTCATACAATGTTTCCTGGAATTCTGTGTCATGCAATTCAGCAAGAAGATCCACATATTCTTCACCTGCCGGTGTTACTCCGTTAGAAACAGATGTTGCTTCATATGTCCTGGAAAAAGGACTTTCAGCTTCTTTAAAATAATCATTGAAAAAATTTTCAACAGACAAATTCTGTTGTACGGCTTCCCTTACTGCAGGAATATCTGCAAAAGGAGTTTCATATTGAGCTAAAGCGGTAGCATTACCGTTCATTCCGGTTTTTTCCATAAAAAAGAAATTATGTGAAAATGATTTAGCCAAATATACCTTCCTGTAAAAGCGCTTTCCAATCCCCCTAAAGGGGGAATTTTATAATTCTATTTTTCAAAGAAGGTTTGATGATAATGATTAATAAGTGCTGCGGTGTTTTTCGCTTTTGTTTTTTCTAAAATATTTTTCCGGTGAGATTTTACAGTTTCATAACTGATAAATAGTCTTTCAGCAATTTCATTATTGGTAAGTCCCTGCATAATCAATCCGAGCACTTCTATCTCACGAATACTTAATTTTTGATTGTTTATTTCGATCGGTGCATTTATTTTTCTTTGCACTAAAAAAGATAATTCTTTTACTTCATCGGTTTCGAGGGTGATGGAAATTTGTGCAGACTTACTCAGTTTGCGGGCTATAGCAAAAATATCCTGGATCTTAGCGATCAGCTGCTTTTCAGAATTAACAGACCATTCTTCGGTTTCAAATAATTTTATTTCCTCTTTGTCAGGTTTTACAGGAGAATGAATATTGATATGAAGGCTCGACTGCATGCCTTAATTCATGAGAATTGGTTAATGGATGTGTTGGGTTTTTCACCACAGGTATACTGGGAATTTAATGGGGACGTTGAAATTAGGATTTAGTAAAATAACATTCTATACCTCTTAGGAGGTATATTTTTTAAACAATGTTCATTACAAATTCGTATTGCGCTAGAATGCCTCGTTTGTGGTATTGGTGAGAGTGAGCCTTTACTATAAATTCAAATTCTTAAAGCGCAAAAGTTATAACACTATCCGCAGGACAAGTGACGGGAGAAAATAAATATCATTTTATAATTCCTTGTTCTCACAATTATCGTTTTGTTCCAAAGTAAATTTTTCTGTAGTTGGTGGCAAGAGGGTGCAACGATAGAACCGGGGGAAACAAAACATGCTTTTTTATTGTTGCCTCATCAAAGAGAGTGTGATCAACTACGTCGACGTCAAACCCGTGATCGGAAACTTTTTTGACAAAATCTTCTCCATAAATTCGTAAATGATCAAACTGTCCGTACGCAAGCTCTCTTTGCTTTGGATCTGTTATCGTGGCATCTTCATACGTGATCTTTAGATTATCCTTCATAGGAACAGTTAATATAACTGTACCTCCGGGTTTTAGGATCCTGTTTAATTCTTTTAGCGCTTTTTTGTCATCGCTTACATGCTCAAGCACATCAAACACGATTACGCAATCAAAAGTTTCATTGGTAATAGTGGGCATGTCAGTGATATCAATATTGTAATCAATGCCGGAATATTGATAACCTTCTGTAAAAAAATCAGCCGTTTTATAATCTTTGCTCATTTTACTTATATGCCTTCTCAGGTTTTCTTCCGGAGCGACATGTAAAATGCCTTTATCTTTCAGCAGGTTTTCTTTATTATATTTTTTATGCTCATCAATTACTGCCCAAAATAATCGTTGCCGGACCTGGGACTGGCATTGGGGACAAACTGTGTGAGGATGCCAGCTATCACTATGGAAATTAAAATCACCCCAGCCGCAAATATTACATACAACCCGGGGCTTGAATAGCTTGAAATACATTTTTGAAAAATAGTACTTCCCTTTATTGGATATTCTCTTTGCTAAATGGCTTATTCTATCCGTTAGATTTGGTTTTTGCATAATGATATTAATGTAAATAGGGTTTCAAATTATTTCTCAGCCAATTTGTAAAAATTGTTCAGGTATTATCTTATTTTTTTTCAAAGATAATTGTAAATATCATTTCTATTCCAACTTACATTGGTTATTTGAAAATTTTCAAAGAATAACAGGCTCAGGTTTTCGCAGCCAATTCAATACTCTTTTCATGCAGCTTGCTAAACATTTTTTCAGTTTCCATATCCTGGTAAGTTTGTGCCCATAAAACATAACGGTAAAATTCTTTGCTGCCCGGTGCATGACCGCTGATCTTTCTTACCACCGGTTCCGGAACACCAAGGCTGAGCATAGTTGTGATAGCTGTGCGGCGCATGGTATGCGTAGTTGCCACATCACAAAATCGTAATGCCTGTTTGGTTTCGCCCAATAATTTCTTTAATTCATAACGCTTGCCTCTTTTGCCTCTTGTTACCATAACCGGATGTGTGAAACCGGCAACATCCAACAGCTGTTTGATATATTTATTAAGATTTACCTTATTAAATAAAGGAAGCAAACGATTTTTCAATTTGCTGTAACGATTGATAATTTCTACAGCATAAGGAGGCAACTTAACTAATGTATCGGTATCGGTTTTAATAGACCGAACAGAAAGATAATGTTGGTTATTGATCACACGGATATTCGCCTTGCGCAATGTTACCAGATCGCTGAAGCGAAGAGCGACGGTGCAACCAAATACAAAAAAATCTTTTACCTCTTTCATGCGGGGTTTCAGAGATGCTTCAAATTCTTTATTATAAATAAGAAAGCTAAGCTCTTCAGGCATTAATGGAAAAATTGGTATTTCTTCTTTGCGTACATAAAACTGTTTGTGAAAATCACCGGCGCCGGGTAGCAGTTCTTTGTTGAGATAATTAAAAAATACTTTCAGGTTTTTAATATGCTGACCAGCATAGTTATCATAAAAGCCGCAATCATCATAGAGATAATCGGTAAATCGTTTATAGAATTTTTTCCAGTAATTTTTTTCTGTTACCAATTCCCGGTGGTTTAGTTTACGGGCCGGGCGAATGCGTAACGATAAATTTCTATCTGCACAAAAGCGTTGAATCAATTGCAAAGTGTATTCATAATTTTTAACTGTGCCTGTTGAAATGCGTTTACCATTTGGTTGCAGCCTTCGGCCACGTTTATTATCCTTTATAAATCGAAGAAAAAGTTCATTGAATGAGAGTTCTGTTCTTGTTTGAATCCCTGGCATAATTTGTAGTTTTTGCTATAAAATATTTGCAGTTTATTGAGTATTTTGGCTTAATTTGAAGGTAAGAAGTTCTTTGAAGAGGTGAGCCTGTTGCGGCTTATATAAAATTGGATTACTATCCCTTCGGGATGATACAACCGGGTCGCAAGTATTCGGCCGGAGATAGTTATCGCTATGGGTTTAATGGAAAGGAAAATGATAATGAAGTGAAGGGGGAAGGCAATC
>CAVZBF010000004.1:0-2005450 GCA_963773465.1 uncultured Bacteroidota bacterium | reverse complement strand
GAAATCTCCTGGGGGGAAGACACTTACCAAAGAGTCGCTGTTTTGTGAAAGTCATACATTAATGTAGCGCATCACGATTCGCCCAGCCATCGGTCCGGCGCCTGGATCGTGAGAATTCAGGCGTAAAAGCGGCGATCCGCGTCTGGTGGCGCGCTGCGGCCGCGCTAGCACTGAACTTGCACCTGGACCGTCCACCGACGCTCATGCTGTACAAGGTCTGCGCTTCCTGGCTGATCGTGCTCGTGCTGCTGCCGTCGGCAGCACCGTTCGCGCTGTTCGATTACGCCGGCCGGCTATCCGGGCACAGCGTTGCCTCCATGAGGACGCCCTCATCGTCGGCACCGACGGCGGCCTTGACTCGTGCCTCGATGTTTCCGGCGGTGCCGGTGCCACCGCGCGCCGCGCGCTACCGGCCGACACCGACACGGCTTGCTGCGCTGCCGGGGCGACCATCGCGCCGGTCCCTGCCGCACGGGTCTCGGGCGCCCTGGCGACCCGCTTCGTTCACCCGCTCTGTCTGTCCGATCGTTCTGCGAATCTGAGCCGCTCATGCCGTCTTACCCACTCCGTCGTCGCTCGTGCGAGCGATGACGGCGGCTGTCGGCGGCGCGTTCGGCCGTCGGCGCCCGCATTTTCTTGACACTTCGAGGTGAACGAATGAACGCAGCTGCTCGGCATGGATGCTGATCGCAACGGCGCTGGTACTCCTGATGACTCCGGCGCTAATGCCGCATCGTGCCTTTGATGTCGGCATTGCAGAACAACATGCAGTAACGCTCAGCGCAGGAATGGCGACACAAGGCATGAAAGTATTCTGTAATATTTATTCTTCTTTTATGCAAAGAGCTTATGACCAGGTAGTGCATGATGTAGCTATTCAAAAACTCCCGGTAATATTTTGTTTGGACAGGGCAGGTTTGGTTGGTGATGATGGCCCTACACACCACGGTTGTTATGATATACCTTATATGCGTTGTATTCCAAATATCATCGTAAGTGCCCCGATGAATGAAAGTGAATTGCGCAACCTGATGTACACGGCACAACTGGAATCGACAAAAAATCCATTTGTGATCCGTTATCCCCGCGGTGAAGGTGTGATGCCGGAATGGAAAACGGAGATGAAAGAAATAAAAATTGGAACGGGAAGAAAACTGAAAGAAGGAAATGATATTGCAATTCTTTCCCTTGGTCATCCTGGAAATTTTGCCGCCGTTGCCATTCGTGATTTGAAAAGCGATGGTTTGAATCCGGCACATTACGACATGCGTTTTGCAAAACCTTTGGATGAAACATTACTGCATGAAGTGTTCGGCAAATATGAAAAGGTAATTACCGTTGAAGACGGAACAGTGGTTGGTGGTTTTGGTTCTGCTGTGCTTGAATTCATGAATGAAAATAATTACAAAGCAGAAATAAAAATTTTGGGCATTCCCGACCGGCTTGTTGAACACGGAACTCCGAAAGAACTTCATCATGAATGCGGGTATGATGCACAGTCAATTAGAGAAGCGGTGCTTGAAATGATGAAAGGGAAAGTGAATGTATCTTCATTGATCCAGTGATCTATTTTAAAAAAAACAGAAGGTGATGCTTTTGTCAGCATCACCCTCTTGATTGCACTGAAAAAAGTTTGCGTTTATTCCAGTTTCATAATTCTTCCTGTAAAGAATTTATTTTTCGTACTAAGCTTATAAAAATAGACGCCACTCTTCAACCCCTGACCTTTGAATTCTATCGTATAAACCTGGTTTGCTTTCACTCTCGCATTAAATAATTCTGCAACTTTTTGCCCCATACTATTATATATTTCCAGTTTTACCGATGATTCATCATCAATTGCAAATCTGATAGCCATTGATTCAGTAAATGGATTGGGAAACGCCTTAATGTTTTCAACTTTGGCCGGCAAATGGCAGAATATACCTGCAACAACGTTATTCTAAAAACTATTTCAAAGAAGATCTGGTAAATGCAAACGGTAATGATCAATTAGTTACGTTTTCAGGCGACGTAACCCGGATATTGGCCCAGATGAGCAATCCTGAATGGCTTGATGAATTTCCCGGCTAGCATTTTTATTGGAATAATTATAAGTAAATTTAAGCATGCAACGAACCGCCATCATCCTTGCATGTCTGTTTATTTGTGCAAACGGCTATTCACAAGATCGGCCATTTACACCCGGTTATAATTTTAAACATCTCAATGTACAAAATGGGCTGGTCTCAAAATATCGTTTATCATTTTTTACAGGATAGCCATGGATATATGTGGATCGGCACCCATAACGGTCTTACGCTTTATGATGGTATCAGGACTATCAATTTTTTGCATAATGAACAGGATAACACTTCTATTGCCGGAACATTTCATTAACAGCATACTGGAAGATTCAGCACAACAGGTATGGATAGGTAATGAAAACGGAATTGATCTCTATAACCGCACCGACAATTCGTTTATCACATTTTGGTGTTGACAGGCCCGAATGGCACAAAAGACAATACCTATTGTGTGCTGCTTGGATTTGTTTCTGCAAATGAATTATGGTTTCTTGATACAAAAACAAGATCAGTTCGATCTTTAAATACCAAAACAAAAAAAACTTCATTTATTTCAGTGACCTCAATGCCACTCATGCATTTTCTATATAAAGGTTCCGGTCAAACGGTTCACATTTGGTCAGCTTATGATAAAGGAACGATCCACCAGGTTTATAAAAATACGAAATTAATTGTAGCAAGAAATTTATTTCGATGGCAAAAATGCACCATTCAAAACCTGCAGTTGGAGATCATCCATGTTCTTCAGCAAAATGATACCACGGTCTGGCTTTCTACAAACAAAGGACTTGTAAAATTGAATCCCTGTACTAAATAACTTACAAGATATTTAATCATGGCAAAAACAAACAGTAAGAGAATTAAGATATGCAGCTCTGTCACAAAAAGGACAGTTATGGGTCGGAACCGGTCCGGATGGAATTTATACTTTTGATATTAATACAAATCAATTCATTGATAATTTCAGAAATGATAAATTAGACCCTTTCAGTATTTGCAGTGATAATATTGTTTCTCTTTATTTTGACAATACGGGAAATATCTGGTGCGGCAGTTATGGCAATGGAAGCAGTTATGCAAATACGCAATAGTCTGTTTTTCAAATTCTCATATTTCTAAAAACGAAACGCAGGCCTGGAAAGGCAATAATAATATCTCTCGCTTAGGATATTAATCTGCAAGGAAATACTTTGGTGTTCATTTGAAAACATACATGGCATTTGGATTACTGGATAAAAATTTTAAAATACTGCAATACCGGAACCCTGTAACGGAAGACGGCTAACTATTCAACCGGTTTATTATCAAGCTGCTTTTTGAAACAAATGATGAAGCCTGGTGCTGCTACAAACAAAGGATTATTTAATTATAATTTCCGCACCAACAAAATGCGAGCCGGTGAAATATGAACTGATCAGTGAAGAAGTACAGGGGAGTATCTGGATCAAGGATATCATTCGGCTATAATGACAGTTCTATTCTTTTTTCAACATTTGCAGGGCTTTATCATGTTAACAAAGGAATCAGGCAAACACAGTGTTCAAACCTATTAATTTTCTTAAACCCGGAGCATTTAATCGGCTTTGGTCAGCTATTCCAGGATAAGTAAGAGGATTGTGTATGTAAAATCGCTTAGTGATTCTATTATATATTCTGAAACCTTACGGCAAATGGAAAGAATTTGATCTTATCAAGAGTCATTGCATTTTATGCCGGAAGATCAACCAATTCTTCAATGAACCAGGTGATTCAGTCATTTATCCTCGCTGCCCGATAATGGTCTTTATCATATTAATAGCAATAATTTTCAATTAACAAAAGATAAGTTGAATGAACAGAATGCCATTTTCATAAATGTCAGCAGCTGTATTTAAAGAAAGATGATAAGTTCTGGATATTTGGAGAGAAAGGGCTTTATTTTTTTGATGAAAAAAATAATGAAAGGCCGCACATTATACTGTTGAAGATGGATTACCGGCAAATGAATTTACTCTATCCGCCACTTGTTTTTTATACGAAAGATGGCAGATGTGTAGCCGGCAGTTCAAATGGTCTTGTTTCTTTTTTCCTCCGATATTAAAAACAGGATTCGAATTTATCCTCCCAGGGCACGAGGATCAATAATATTTATATCAATGATGTTTTGTACACGTCTGTCAAAAATCCAGACTGAAACAAAAAAGATAAATCTCTCATTTAAAGCAAAATACATTTTCATTTGATTTTGCATCCATCGCTTTCACTCATACATCCGAATGCAACTTTGAATATCAAACTGGAAGGTTATGATGAAGATTGGGTGAAAAGCGGGCCTGCCAATTATACACGATACAGCAAAATTCCGCCAGGAAATTATACTTTTCATTCTGCGTGTTACTGGATGCCATGGGAAGAGTGAGCCCTTTATAAAATCAGTGGAAATAGAAATTGCAAAGGCTTTTTGGCAAACCACTTTTTTTAAAGCCATCGTCATTGGATTTTTAATATTCTGTAGCATGGCTATTTTCAAAATGGTATTTGAATGAAACAGATAAAAAAACAAAAACTTCAATTTGAAAAACAACAAGCCATCGAAAAAGAAAGAACAAGGATCGCTACCGATATGCATGATGACCTGGGCGCAGGTCTTTCACGTATAAAATTTTTAAGTGAAACGATTGGGATAAAAAAACAGCAACAGCAATCTTTTGATGACGATATAGGTAAGATCAGGGAATATAGTCATGAAATGATAGATAAAATGGGTGAAATTGTTTGGGCACTGAATGAAAAGAATGATACGTTAAGCGATCTGCTTTCGTATACCCGTTCGTATGCTGTTGAATACCTGTCGCAAAATGGAATTGCCTGTACTGTTACGTGCACCGGAACATTTCCCAACTACATTTGTCAGCGGAGAATTTCGCCGGAATATTTACTTAACTGTAAAGGAAGCGTTGCACAATATAGTAAAGCATGCACAGGCTTCTTCTGTTGTTTTAAAGATCGATGTGAACGCAAAACTGAAAATTGAACTCCACGATAACGGCACCGGCTTTGACAGAGCCAAAATAAGATCATTCAGTAATGGCTTATCGAATATGGAATTAAGGATACATGATATTAAAGGCAAGTTTGAGATCGTAAATGGTTTAGGAACTACCATAAAAATAAACGTACCACTGCCGGAATAACTTTCGTTCTATTGGTTCGTAATACACAGAAAATTACTTTCGAAACAGATGAGTATAACAATCGCGATAGTAGAGGATCTTGATGAAGTTAGAGATGGGTTAAAAAATTTTATTTCCCTTAGCACTGAATTCAAAATACTCGATACTTTTAAAACCGCCGAAGAGGCGGTGAATGATCTCCCAAAATTAAAACCGGATATCGTGATCATGGATATCAATCTTCCCGGCATGAATGGTATCGATTGCATCCGGGAAATAAAAAATAAAACTCCCGCTACCCAGTTTATGATGTTCACGGTTTATGAAAATGATGAAAAGGTTTTTGAAGCATTGAAAGCAGGAGCATCCGGGTATCTGCTTAAAAACACGGGGCTTGTTCAATTGATAGAATCATTAAAAGAATTATACAATGGCGGGAGCCCCATGAGTGCAAACATTGCACGAAAACTGGTAACACTATTCAGGAGCGAACAAAAAGAAACGGCAAACTTAGCGATACTCAGCACGAGGGAAAATGAAATTCTCCATTTGCTCACCAAGGGACTTTTATATAAAGAAATTGCTGATCAACTTTCCATCTCTGTAAGCACAGTACGCCAGCATATTCATCACATTTACGAAAAGCTGCATGTGCAAAACCGAACGGAAGCGATTAACAAGGCGTTTGGGAAAAATTAGTCTGTAATTAGTTGTTATTTAATTACTGATTATTGATTATTGATTACTACTATTTGTATCAGCCTTCCCTTTAATAATTAATAATAAATAATCAATAATCTCAGCTAGCCAATAACTTTTGTTCTATTTCGATCTAACCTTTGGGCTATTGTTAAGTTGCGTTGACAAGTCTAAGTTTGTGTCTTTCGTTTAAGTTACGAATTCCCTCATCCTACCTTTTCTGAATCCTATACAAGAACCCTCCATCTCCCTGTGAAAAGTTTTCATAGTAAAAACTTTGTAACGGCAAAGGTTATTATCCTCTCTGTGAAGCGAGCAGTTGTCCGTACTAATAAAATTTAGTTGATAAAATGGCTATACTTTTTATATCATCTGACTATAAAATGATTTTTCAATTTATACACTTCAACCTTACAAAATGAAAAAGATTCTACTACTTCCGATCATCGCAATTTTATTTTTTGATTTCTCATTCGCACAAAGTGTCGGCATTAATAATGATGGCTCGTCACCAAACCCGAGCGCAATGCTGGATGTAAAGCATCCCAACAAAGGATTATTGGTACCGAGAGTAACACTTACGGGAACGGGGGATGTTGCTACCATTCCTTCGCCTGCCACGTCTTTACTCGTTTATAACACGGCAACAAATGGTGCCGGTGCTACAGCTGTTACTCCTGGTTACTACTATTGGAGTGGTAGTGTATGGCTAAGGCTTAATACAGGTGCGGTATCAGGAACACCCTGGCTACTTACAGGAAATGCCGGAACAGTAGACGGAACAAACTTTATTGGCACCACTGATAATATACCTTTTAATATCAGAGTAAATAATCAAAAAGCAGGAAGGATAGATAATACCTTAGGAAATACTTTTTGGGGTTATCAGGCGGGAACTTTTACTTCAACAGGAGGCTCTAATACTTCTACCGGTTACCAGGCACTTTATTTTAATTCAACAGGAAGTTACAACACCTCTACTGGTTACCAGGCACTATTGAATAACACAACAGGAAACAATAATACAGCTAATGGTGTTTCTGCACTTACTTCTAATACAACAGGAAACGATAATACCGGTATTGGTGTTGCGGCACTTTTTTCAAATACAACAGGATTCAACAATACCGCTAATGGCAGGAGGGCACTTTATTTGAATACAACCGGGAACTATAACACCGCTAATGGCATGAATGCGCTTTATTCAAATACAATAGGGGAAAACAACACTGCTAATGGTTACCAGGCACTTTTTTCAAGTACAACAGGATTCCATAACACCGCTACAGGTTCAAGTGCCCTTTATTGGAATACAACAGGATACCAGAACACCGCTAATGGTGTTTCTGCACTTTATTTTAATACAACGGGATTCAACAACACCGCTAATGGTTTTCAGGCACTTTTTTCAAATACAACAGGATATCATAACACCGCTAATGGCTTGCTGGCACTGACTCAGAATACAGCAGGGGCCAACAACACCGCTATTGGCTATCTTGCTCTTGCAAGTAATACAACAGGATATAGTAATGTAGCGGTAGGAGTTAATGCTTTGTACTCCAATACTACAAACTCTAACCTTGTTGCCATAGGTGATTCTGCCTTGCAATATAATACTACAGGTATTCAAAATACGGCTGTTGGATCTAAAGCACTTAAAGCAAATCAAACAGGAGATTACAACACTGCTTTTGGATATAATGCGCTTCGTTCAAATACAGAGGGGCATGTGAACACAGCTTTTGGGGTCTCTGCTCTCCAAAATAATCTGTCAGGAGGAAACAATACTGCTTTTGGCTCGGGCGCACTTTCTGCCAATAGAGATGCATACGGAAATACCGCGGTAGGCAATGGTGCACTTGCAGGAAATGCATTTGGCTACTTCAACACTGCTTTGGGCTTTGCAGCAGGTACTAGTTCTGATGCATTATCAAATACAATTGCTATTGGCAGTAATGCAGTTGTAAATGCCGATAATACAGCGCAAATTGGTGACGCATTTATTACCGATGTTTACTTTGGAAATGGTACGGCAGTATTGCATGCAAACGCTGTAATCACACCTTCTGATAAAAGATTTAAATACGATATACAAGACAACGTACCTGGTCTTGACTTTATTAAAAAGCTCAAACCGGTCACTTATTATTTTGATGAAGAAAAATTGACTGAGTTCACAAAAACCGGTATTATTAATAATAGTTTTCTGGTACCTGCATCGTACAAAGGAGAAAAGAAACTGCACACAGGTTTTCTTGCACAGGATGTCGAAAAAATAGCCAGACAGTTAGGTTACAATTTTGATGGCATTCATGCACCGGCAAATGACAAGGACCATTACAGTCTTGCTTACAGCCAGTTCATAATGCCTTTGGTAAAATCCGTCCAGGAGCAGCAGCAAATCATCGAAGATCAAAATAAAAAAATAGACAGACAAGCCGAACAAATTAAAAAAATGAATGAAAGAATTGAAGCGCTTGCAAAAGTAGTTGACACATTGACTCACAAATAAAACATCAGTATGAAAAATATTTTTATAATTCTCCTGCTGATGGGTTGTATCACAAGATCATCCGCGCAGGGATCATTGCAAGCTACATCAGGCGCTACTATTAAAACTGCAAACAATTCTTTTATAGTTCTCGATAATATGCATCTGGTTAACAATGGAAGTTTTGTCCAGGCTGCCGGAGACGGCACAATAAAATTTACAGGCAACGCCGATGTAAATATTTCCGGAAGCAACATTCCAATTTTTGATAAAGTAACTATTGCCAAAACAACAAACTTTAAAGTGGCGCTTCAGCAAAATGTAAACATTGTCGGGCAGGTAACCTTTACATCAGGTTTACTGGATCTTAATAATTCAGTGCTGAACCTGGGTACAACCGCCACGTTAATCGGAGAAACGGAAACAAGCAGGATATTTACTTTTGGCAATGGCTATGTGCAGGTACTTAGTACATTGAACGCTCCTGTATCTGCCAACCCCGGAAACCTTGGCGCCATTATAACCTCGACTAAAAATTTGGGAAGTGTTACTATCAGGCGGGGACATTTGGCCCAACCTAATGTTTCAGGAAGCACACCCGGCATTCTGCGGTATTACGATATTCTGCCTGCTAATGACAATGGCCTGAAAGCAACCTTACGTTTTCAATACTTTGACATAGAACTAAACAATCTCAATGAATCTACGCTGGAATTATGGAAGCAGGGTAAAAAAACCTGGAGCAATGAAGGCTATACCACTCGTAGTGCAGTTGATAATTATGTGGAAAAGACAAATATTGGCGCCTTATCAAGATGGACACTATCCGGTGCAGTTAATTCAGCACTGACCAAAGTGAATTCCGTTTATATGGCTCCGGATAGAGAGAATTCAGCAAGCAAAAATAACTTATCTGTATGGCCAAATCCCGTATTGAATTTGGTAAATGTTAGTATTGAAGTAAACAATACTTCATCGATCAGTTTAAAATTATACGATGCAACAGGTTTGCTTATTCTAATGCGTCAGGGAAATTTATCCGCAGGCAAAAATGTCATGGCTATAGATATGAGTAAATTGTCTTCGGGTACATATATGCTTATTGCGGATTTTGGGGCAGGAGTAAAAATGACAGAACGGTTAATAAAACAATAGGTATAACTCGGTAATTCTAACCGGAGTCTTCATTTTTTTTTACACTATTTGCAGGGTGCAATATAAACCCTATGTCAGGGGCATGGTTGTACGAAAGTAAATTGAGGCAAAAAACTCCAGAAGGCAAATTAGCATATTGATTCCCCATTTAACCTTTCTATATATAAAGAGGCCTTACATTTCAGTTAGGGCCTTTTATATGATCAGCGGATAACTTTTGTTCTATAGATCCGATCTCCCATTCGAATAAACACTCACTAACTTTTGTTCTATTGTTCCGCCTTACTAGTACTGGTACATTTATTTCAAATAAAATTTTATGCGCCGCTTTTTTACCACCCTGGTATTTACCTGCTCATTGTTTTCAACTTCTTTGTATTCGCAACGACTTATGGATTCAGTTACATCATCGTTACTGAAAATGAAAATGCCGGTGGGCACGGTGAGGCAAAGAAGCGCTGATAGTATCAGGATGACAACAGGACTACTTGATTCATTTACTGTTCTGAAAGATTATACATTAAATAAATACACAACGGAAAGCTTTTATATACCAACCTTCGATTCATTAAAAGCAAGATTGGAAAGAAACAACTTTACTATCACCAGGTATAGTGGCACCGATTTTTATGCTATTAAAAAAGATAGCTTCAACTATATCGCAAGGGTATCAACAATTGATCAGCAAACAATGGTTTCAATGAAACCGATGACTGTTTCCAGTTCATCGCAACCCTATAACCAGGTAAGTAAGGTGGTAGCATCAGACAGAATAAATAACACTGAATTCGGCCGGGCTGTTTCCATTACTAACAATTATGCTGTAGTTGGCGTAAGATTAGAAGATAAAGATGCTGAAGGAAAAAATCCAAAATCAGATGCAGGTGCGGCATACGTCTATGAACGTGGGTCGGACAACAAATGGAAACAAGTACAAAAGATTGTAGCAGCGGATAGAGCAGCCGGAGCGAACTTCGGCTGGTCAGTCGGCGTCAGCGGCAATACAATTGTTGTTGGAGCTATCTATGAACGTGCTGATGCAACGGGACGTAATGAGTCAACTTCCGAAGGAGCTGCTTACGTATATGAACGTGGCAGCGATGGTGTATGGAAGCAAACACAAAAATTGCTTTCATCAGACAGGGGAGGCTATAATTATTTTGGAACATCAGTAGGTATTGATGGTAATATCATAGTTGTCGGAGCTCCGGGCCACTCAAGGGATTCTACCGAAAGGCAGGAAGGCTATGTGGGTGATGCAGGCGCTGTTTTTGTTTTTGAAAGAAAAGGGACTAGTTGGAGAAGAACTTATAAGTTGTTAGCAAGTGACAGGGAACATGGTGGAAGCATGGGAAATTCAGTTGCTATAAGCGGAAACCTTGTTATTGCAGGTGCATGGGCACATGACTACGGTATAAAAGGTGAGGAGCGAATGGAAGCTTGTGGTGCTGCTTATATCTGGGAACGTATGGATGATGGGAAATGGACAAGAGCACAAAAGTTGGTTGCCAGTGACGGCACACCTTATGATGAATTTGGTTATTCGGTTGCTATTAATGGCGACAATGCAGTTGTGGGTGCCAGGAATGTGACGCTAAATAAATCCGATGAAAATAATGATGGTTATGCCGGTGAAGCGTATATTTTTTCCCGAAATGAAACCGGCGAATGGAAAGAAGTAATGGCAATACTTCCTGATGATCGGAAGGGCGGAAATCTCTTTGGCGCCAGTGTAGGAGTAAGTGGCAACTATGTCGTCATCGGTTCTACCCGTGGCGATACTAAAAAGCCCGATGTCGGTGTCATTTATACTTATTGGAAAAATCCGCAAGGCAAATGGATCCTGACACAGAAATTTTCTTCTTTGGATGAAGGAACGTATTCCAATTTTGGCGACCCCGTTGCCATACACAAAGGTTTTATTATTTCGGGCGCACATATAGAATGGAGAGATACTGAAGGCAAAAATGAATTGACAAATTCTGGAGCCGCATATATATTCATGCGTGGCGATAATAAACCCGGTGGAAAAGCAAACCCGGTAACGCCAAAGCAGGTTCCGAAAGCTCCAACAAACAAAACCAATTAAAAAATTTTGAGAATTCCTTTCTCTGCCCCGATAAAATATCGGCTATGAAAAAAATACTTATTGGATCTTATTTATTGATCGCAGCAACTATCCTTCATGGACAAAAGTTTGAGCAATTAACCAAACTGTTTGCTACTGACCGGGCTCCAAACTATCAATTGGGAAATGCCGTTGCAATAAGTGGTAATTACGCAGTCGTTGGCGCTGCTGGTGTGTCAGAACAAGGATTTCCCGGAGATTGTAATTGCGCTTATGTATTTGAAAAAAACTCATCCGGTGCCTGGACACAAATTCAAAAACTAACTTCTCCTGATCTTCGCAATAATGGTTTTGGTTCTTCAGTTGCCGTTAGCGGAAACCGGATTGTAATTGGTGCTCCCACAGAAGAAGTGGATGATAAAGGCAGTAACCCGTTAGTAGCTGCCGGGGCTGTTTATGTTTATGAAAGAAACAATACAGGTGCCTGGAGTTTTACAAAAAAACTGATCAGTACAGACCGTGGAGCAGTTCACCAGTTTGGTTATTCTGTTTCCATATCAAATACTAGAGTTCTTATTGGAGCTCCCGGTCAGAGTGCCGCTTATTTGTATGAACGAATCGATGCCAGCAACTGGAAGGCCTGGTGCAAAATAATTGCTCCGGACGAACCGACAGGGACAGGATTTGGCCACTCAGTTTCTATCAGCGGTGAAGATTTGGTGATCGGCGCTCCGGGGGCAAAGAAAGATACAACTAACGTCACCCTAACCGGAGGAGGTGAAAATCCTTTACAGTCTGCCGGGGCCGCATATATGTACAAAGGAGCATCTGATGATTGGAAAAAAATGTTTAATCATAAGATCGTTTTTTGGAACAGAGCAGAAGGAGATCAGTTTGGATATTCCGTTTCTTTGAGTGGAGAACAATTGGTAATTGGTGCTCCATTTGAAGATGAAGATGCAAAACTGGAAAATACACTTATTTCGGCCGGCTCCGTGCATGTTTTTTTTAAACGAATTGATGGAACATGGTTTTGGACAAATGTCCTGGTACCAGGTGACAGGGCGGCGGGCGATAATTTCGGAATATCAGTTGGCATCAGCGGAAATATGATAGTAGCTGGCACTGCAACCGGGGATGAAATGTCCGGTGATATAAAATTAAAAGATGCCGGCGCAGCCTATGTTTTCAGATTCTTTGATACCTATGAATCTTCAGGTTGGAGATTTTCCCAAAAAATTGTTGCAACCGACAGAGCCGAAAATGATTGGTTCGGTTTTTCTGTTGGCATTGACAATGATAATATAATCGTTGGTGCTCCTTTCCAGGATAGAAACAATACACGTCTTGAAGCTGAAAATGCCGGGGCCGGGTATATTTTTTCCAGGCCCGCTTGCATAGCCACTACCTCTTCCCTTTCGGTCGCTGTATGTAAAACGTATACAAGTCCAAGTAAAAAATATACATGGACAAAAACCGGAGTGTATAAAGACACTTTGTTAAACAAAACGGACTGTGATAGCATCATCACTATTAATCTTACTATCACGAATAAAGCAGATACATTAGTAACTAAGAAAGGTCATGTTTTAACGGCTAATGCAAAAGATGCAACTTATCAGTGGATAGATTGTGCCACTAATCAACCGATAAATGTTACGACCCGAAGTCTTATCGCTACAGTAAATGGAAGCTATAAAGTAACGATTGATCAAAGTGGATGTATCGGTACCTCATCATGCCATAAAGTAGTGGTGGTTGCTACACCCGATTCCACTACAACTACTCCTCCTATTGTCACCACACCTCCAATTGTACTTCCAAAAAATGCTTCGGCACAAAAAGCATTTATTGAAGTAAATAAAATCGTTGCGCAAGACAGAACACATAATGATGAATTTGGAAGATCTGTCTCCATCAGTGGTAATTATGCTGTAGTTGGAGTTCCTCTAGAGCACGAAGATGTCGATGGAAAAAATCCTTTAAACGGCGCCGGTGCTATTTATATTTTTAAATTGGATGATGGTGGCAAATGGAAACAGCTTCAAAAAATTGTTGCCAGCGACAGGGGTGCTGGTGATAATTTCGGTTGCTCAGTTGGTATAAGCGGTGGTTATATCGTTGTTGGTTCCAATCGTGATCACAAGAATGCAGCTGGCATAAAGGATAACAACCTTTCAGGCTCAGCTTATATCATTGAATTAAATCAAAACGGGACCTGGTACATGGTGAAAAAAATTACTGCAGATCCCGAAAGCCGCGGTGGCCAGGAGTACTTCGGCACTGCTGTAGCTATTGAAGGTAATACGATCGTTGTCTCTGCTCCCGATCATGCAAAAGATGTCACGAATTCACCAGCATCAAACATCACAGCAGCAGGTGCCCTTTATGTTTTTGAGCGTTCAGGCGCCGGTTGGGTACAAACACAAAAGATTGTCGCATCTGATCGCGAGCTTGGTTCATGGTTAGGCAATTCTGTTTCGATATGTGGCAATAATATTATTGCTGGTGCATGGGGTGGCGATTATGATGCCAATCGGGCAAACAGATTGGAAGCCGCGGGTAATGCTTATATTTTTGAACGCAAAGGGGGTAAATGGGTCCAAACCCAAAAGCTTGCTGCCGACGACCGTACCCCTCATGATGAATTTGGATTCTCCGTTGCCATCAGTGGCGATTATGCCGTGGTTGGCGCAAGAGGTGTAACAGAAAAAAGAGGAGATGAAGATAATGCCCCTTACACTGGTAATGCGTATGTTTTTAAACGCAATGCCGGAGGCGGATGGACTCAACAAATGAAAATAGATCCTGATGACAGAACAAACAGGGATTTTTTGGGTACATCTGTGGGAATTAGCGGCAATTATTTAATTGTAAGTGCACCAGGCCAGGATACAGATAGTCTTGGAAATTATATGCCAGATGCCGGCGCTATTTATGTTTATTATTTAGATAAATCCGGAAACTGGATTTTATCCGATAAGATTTCTACATTCCTGAAACATAACCTGGATGGTTTTGGACATGCTGTGGCAATAAGTGATTGCAATATCATTGGCACTTCGTGGGTCGATCAAACAGATGAAGAAGATAAGAATGCAATAACCAATGCAGGCGCTGCTTCTATTTTTACTGCAACAGGTTGCAATAACGATGGCCGGTGTAGCGGAAGATTGTTTCCCTGGGATAAAACTCCGATTGATAAAACTAAAACACAAAGTGCAAGTAATGATTCCAACAAAATGCCGCAAAAAGTTCAATCCACTGATTTGAAAAGCGATGCTAACGAAGTCAGTATTAAAACCCTGGATATTACTAACGAGGGATTAAGCGAACCCGTAAATATTAATAAAGCAAAAACAAAAGCAGATTCATTAAAAAAGAAAATTTCAATTTTGAAAAAAGGTTAATCCCTGCCGGGATAAAAGATCGTTATTGATTTTTTTACAAGAATTAACTATGCCATATAACGGAAAGTGACTAAAGAAATTTTACAATCCAGCAACCTGTCCAACAGCCGGCTTTACAAAGCTGGCTGTATTTTTTACAGTGAGCTTTGTTTTATTTAAACAAAGATGATTCCCCTTTTTTGAAGTAAATTTAAGTATGCAACGAACTGCCATTATTCTTGCATATTTTTTTATCCTCCCGCTAATTATCGGAACTATCGGGAGTGTACCTTGCTTTGCACAACAATATCCTTTTGTTCATTATTCCCCCAAAGACGGACTTGTCAGCAACCGGGTACGCAGTATTTACCAGGATAGCAAAGCACGAATGTATTTTCTTACCATGAATGGTTTAAGTATTTATGATGGTGCCCGCTTTACAAATTATACCACAGAAAACGGGCTGGAGAATGATATTGTGAATTGCGTAATGGAATTGGGTGATGATTCAATTTGGGTAGCTACCAATACAAGCAGGATCAATTGCGTTATAAAAGGAAAATTGAAAACACTTTCATTCAACAGCGCTTCCACTCCAGTCATCAATTATCTATGTCGTAATAATGGTAACTTATATGCAGCAGCCGATGAAGGATTGTTCGTGTTTCAGCAAAACGATTTTATAAAGCTTCCTTTTACAGACCCGGAAGGAAAGGACATCAACAGCTATATAGCATCGATTGTATCGGTAGAAAATTTTTTATTGTGCCTGAGAGATCCGGGACTGGGCGGATCGCATATTCTTTACCTGTATGATTGTCTTCAAAAAAAGATCGTGTCGCAAACAAACAATACAATTGTGCTGAACATCGCACAATCAAAAGGTGGCAAGTTATGGGTCAGCACCAACAAAGGCATCAGGCAACTGGATATGACAGAACTACTCAAAGGAAAAATCATCTTGCAGGAATTACCGGTTGTGTTCAATAGTATTGCTGATAAAACTGGTTTGATATTCTTTGATAGGGATGATAATTGCTGGTTGGCGGAAGGAAACCAGGCATTGATAAAATGTGATAAGAATGGAAATACATCTGTATATACTTCCGCTTCCGGCTTAAGTACTCCAGTTATTGATTTTGTATTTCATGACAGGGAAGGGATCACCTGGATTGCAAGCAACGGCGGCGGCGCAGATAAATTAATGCACACCAATTTTTCAGTGATTGAAAAACCATTTGGTCTTGCAGCACCGGCAGATCTATTTCTTTCAACCACCAAAAAAGAAGTATTTCTTTATTCATACCATGACAAAAAAATAGTTCGCTTTGCCGACAATAATGTTGCAGAAACCTTTTTTGTTGAAAACGCTAATGAAATAGTTCAATTGGTTGAAACACCAAATGGATTATATGGAGTCGGGCTTAAAAAGATATTCCGGCTTCATAAAAAAAACTCGTCCTGGCAACCGGAAACAATATTCACTGATTCGTCGCCAAAGGGTTTTGGATATGCTACTACTGATCCTGCAGGCAATCTCTTAGTAGCAGGCCATAATTACCTGACATCAATCATGGGAGAAACTGTCTTCCGCATACCTGTAAATTATCTTGCTGACCAAATTGCTTCTGATGGTAAAGAAAACATCTGGGTTGCCAATCGTATTGAAGAATTGGTCCATTACAAAATACATCCTGAAAACCCATCAGCCTACCTTCAGCAGGAAAGAGTATACAGTAAAGAATTAAAAGGGATGGCTCCCCGGTCAATTGCGCTGGATAAACCTGGCAATATCTGGATAGGGACCCGTAATAAAGGAATTTTGATTTTCAAAAATGAGAACGGAAACCTTAGCCTGTTGCATCAACTTACATCACGAAACGGGCTTTCGGAAAATTTCGTCTCATTCCTTATTTGTGATGACGACAATATTATGTGGGCCTGCACGCCATCGGGACTCGATAAGATCATTATGAAAAATGGAAACCCGGTGATTGAAAACCTTACCCGCCAGAATAATATTTACCAGAGCATTCTAAAAGTAGTTATTGATAAAAATAAAACTGCATGGGCTTTATTTACGTCCGGTGTCATCCGGATAATTCCTGAAAACGATAAAGCACTTTCATATGCGCCAAAATTAATGTTTACTCAAATCCGCTCGGGCACCGATACTATCAATGAAACAACAAGTTCTTTTTCTTACAGGCGAAACAACTTAAGCTTTCAGTTCGCTGCTCCATCATTTATGGATGAAAAACAGATATTGTATAGTTATCAACTGGAAGGAAGCACAACCAATGATTGGACGGAACCATCAAACAATGCGGCAGCTTCTTTTATTGATCTGCGGCCGGGCAATTATACATTAAATATAAAAGCTAAATTTCCGGCCGCCCGCTATCCTGATCAATTGCTCCAATATAAATTTTCAATTTTACCTCCGTGGTGGCAACGCTGGTGGTTTAGAATTCCTGTGGGGTTAGTTGCCGTTGCCGGTTTTGTTTCTATTATCCGTTTTTATTACCGTCGCAAATTGGAAAAACAAAAAGCCAGCCTGGAAAAACAACAGGCCATTGAAAAAGAAAGAACAAGAATTGCCACGGATATTCATGATGATCTTGGTGCAGGTATCACCAGAATAAAATTTCTATCGGAGAATATCAGCGAACAACTGCAGGAAAATACTGAGAAGACACAATTATTAAAGCTAAAAGATTCAGCGAACGAGCTGGTAGAAAAAATGAGTGAGATCATTTGGGCAATGAATGAAAAAAATGATAGTTGGGAAGATCTTGTTTTTTATCTCCGTTCCTATGCCATAGAATATTGTAACGAAAATAAATTGAATTGCCAGTTTGAAATTCCTGAATTGCTGCCGCAAACGCTTGCAGGCGGTGAAGTGAGGCGGAATATTTTTCTCATCCTGAAAGAATGCCTCCACAACGTTGTAAAACATGCAAAAGCCAGAAATGTTTTTATCACTATCGGGTTTCACCCTGAATTTGAAATCAAAATACATGATGACGGCCATGGTTTTGAAATAAAAGAACTGGGACAAAAGGGAAATGGGCTTATCAATATTCAGAAGCGGGCAAAAAATATTGGCGGCAAAATTATGATCAACAACCATGAGGGTACATTGATCTCGTTTACTGCGCCGCTCTAACAAAAGGGGGATGTAAAAGCTTATCCTCTTGGTTTATTTTTATCAAATGGAAAAGATCAAAGTAAGCATAGTGGAAGACATTGACGAGGTAAGAGAAAGTGTCGGCAAACTAATCCAGGGCTCTGATCAGTTTGCTTTGATCTCATCATTTACCAATGCCGAGCAGGCTGAAAAACGCATTCCTTATGAACAAGCTGATATTGTGATCATGGATATCAGCCTGCCCGGCAAATCTGGTATTGAATGTTTACAAAAAATAAAAGAAAAATGTGGCGACACGCAGTTTATCATGTACACCATCTTTGAAGATGATCAAAAAGTATTTGAAGCACTCGAAGCCGGGGCCAGTGGTTACTTACTTAAAAAAACTCCAAAAGAAAAAATCCTGGAATCTTTGAAAGAGCTTCATGAAGGCGGAAGCCCTATGAGCACACAGATCGCCAGGAAAGTGATACAGGCGTTTCAACGAAGTAAGGTAATCAGCGAAGAAGAAAAATCTTTGACAAAAAAAGAAAAGGAGGTATTGGACCTGCTCGCAAAAGGTTTTTTATACAAAGAAATTGCCGACCAGCTTCTTATTACTGTAAATACGGTAAAGCAACACATACACCGTGTTTATGAAAAACTGCATGTAACAAATAAGGCAGAAGCGATCAATAAAATTTATGTAAAAAAATAACCATGACCTTAGAATTTTAGTGAGAATTCGTGACTTATCTATCCCCTATTTGTGTTATAACAAATGGGGGATTTTTTATTTCTGCCAGTAACCTGAGATTTGTCTTCCTGAATTATCAGATCACTGCTTCAAGCAACCAAAAACCTTACAAGATGAAAAAGAAAATTCCCATTCTATTGCTATCGACAGTACTTGTATATCTCCCCGCAATAAATACATCAGCACAGACCGTTGTAAAAAAAGGAGAAAAATATGATACGATTATAAAAAAACATGTTGATAATCCTGTGGCAAAAAACATAGCAAAACCAAAACCCGCACCCAAACCGCCAGTTGAAATTGTAATCCCGACTCCTGAGTTCATCAACCAGCCTTACTATTATGATAAAGATGATAACAAGCTTATCAGGCTGGAAAATGTAACAGCACAAATGATCACTAAAAAGAAAACGCTTGGTTTGAAAGGCGCCAAACAATTCCTGAGCATGGATGCAGCTTCATCAAAAATTCGCTTTACTCAAAAAAAGGATATTGTTTTTATTATTAAAACCAGCGGCGATGTGATCGACCTTACTTCTTATATCAAGCTCTACCAATTTTTACCTGATGGCACAAAAAGAGAAGTTACGGTTAATACCAAAGAAGGTATGCTTACTGATAAGGACGAAGCAAAAGGAAAACTAATGAGCTTCAGTGTAAAGATGATCTCAAAGGATAATTATCAAATACAATTACCAGAGCAATTAGAGGCAGGTGAATATGGATTTGTTTGGGTAAAAAATATGGAGCTGAAAGAATTCACTGTGTTTGCTTTTGGTATTGACTGGAAAAGCAGCGATTAATTTATTATTAAATATTTATCATTCACTCTTAAACTTTCTTTTATGAAAAAAATGATTGTCTACCTGTTGTTAAGTTTTCCTTTCAGCTTATTTGCACAAATAGGAATAAAAGCAGGATTGAATTTTGCCAATGTAACCAAAGCTTCTTCCATTAATAACAGCAGCCGCTCCGGTTTTAATGCAGGGGTTTTCCTTGGATCATCCAGGGGAATTATCAGCTCAAGAACGGAACTTATCTTTTCCCGCCAGGGTTATAATTATAAATCCGGTACCAACACCGGCAATGTAAATCTTGATTATATCATGCTGCCGCAATACATGTCGATCAACATCACCAAATATTTTTCCATCCAGCTCGGCGGACAAATGGCAATTCTGTTAAATGCAAAAGCTGACAGCAGTAACGAAACAGCAGGCAGCAGTCTTCCGTATGGCAGTGGTAGCCCGTATGGAAACATGATGGACTACTATAATAGATTTGATTATGGTTATGGCGGCGGTATAGAAATTCATCCGGTAAGCGGGTTATTAATTGGCGCACGGGTAAATATTAGTTTAAGTAAATTATATGATTTCAGTTCTTATTCTTCAAGCGAGTCACCATCTTTTCTTCCGAAAGTAGATGTAAAAAATAATCTTTTCCAGGTTTTTGCCGGGTGGCAATTTGGAGGAGAAAAGAAAAAAGGAAAAGAGAAAAAGAAGGATGATAAAAGTGAATAATCCATTTACGCGGACTTTACTTATGAAAATTATCTCTAAAAGATGAAACTAATTTTTATGAAAAAGATTTTTCTGCTTTTTTGCGGATCGATGATGGCATTTTTGGCGTGGTCACAAGCCGATCAATCAAAATACCCCGAGCCTGAATTCAGCAATGAAGTGTATATGTATCGAAAGGACAGCATCAATAAATTGCTTCGCCTGGAGAAAGGCGCTTCAAAAATGGATACAAAAACTAAGCTCGGCGGTATGGGCGGAGCCGAAAATAGTTATTCGATCGATGGTGAAATATCTCCTGTAAGGGTAACAAGTGGCAAAGACCTGTCGTTTGTTTTTTCTACCGGAGCTGAACAAGGGAAAAAAAATTCACCTCAAATGGACTCGATGATGAAAGCAAATGGTATGGACCCATCTATGATGGGAATGATGCAGGATGGAATGATGGACCCGTCTAAAATGATTACGCTTTATCAAACAGACATCGATAAGAGCAACAGAAAAGTTTACCTGATGAAAACGGGTGGCGCCATGCCCTTTGCAAGCAAGAAGAATAAAACAAGCGATAAATTTTCTTTCAGCGTAAGAAAGATCCGTAATGGCTATTGGGAACTGATAATTGATAAACCACTTCCGAAAGGAGAATATGCTTTCACTGTAATGGGAATGGGTATGGCCAGTATGGATGGCAGTGTTACAATCTTTGCTTTTGGAATTGATTAAAGAAAACTTGCCATGAAAAAGACATTTGCTTTTTTATTCGCTATGTCAATGATCGCACAAGTATTCTCGCAAAAAGAAAAATTTGACATAGCTACATTTATTCCGCCAATAGGCTGGCAGCGTATTGACACCAATGGCACAGTTGCCTTTTTTGAATCCAAAACCGTAAATGGCCTTACGAGATTTTGCCAGATCATTTTATACCCAAGCGGAAACAGCCAGGACAATGCAAATAAAAATTTTAATGCTGCCTGGCAAAACCTGGTCGCTATTCCTACAAAGTCAAAAGCTAAGCCGGTCATAGAAACAGGGAAGACTCCGGATGGATGGACCGTGGTTACCGGTGCAGCTAATGTTACTTTCCAGGGGCTGAATTATAACAGTATGGTGTCGTCCATTACTGGTTTTGGAAAAACCATGAATGTGCAAGTGAATACAACTGGTGGCGATTACCAGGCAACACTTGAAAGATTTTTTAATGACTTAGATCTGGACAATAAGGCTACCATTTCAAATAATCAAACAACTGTAAATGGGATCATCAAGCTGAATGATTATGATTTCATACTCCCGGATAAATGGCAATTGCAAAAAAATAAAGACCACTTGCTTATTCAAAATATGCAGTCAGGTTGTACGATCCGTATTCTTGAACCGCAGCCTTCTTCCGGGAATTTGGAGCAAGATGTCAACGCCGTTTTTGATATGATGTACCAGGGCTGGCAATTTCAAAAGAACGGGGCGCAGAAATATGATTTGGCAAAAGGTTTTTTACCGAAAGGTTTGGAGTATTTTATGAAAGCTGCAGCGATGACCGGAACATCTGCCGATGGCCGCTATAATCTTGAAGAAGGCTCCGCAATCGTCGTAAAAGCCGATAACCAGATTGTGATCATTTCAGTGAGGCATAACAGCAGTGCAATGGGTCATGATGATTGCTACAAAAATTACAATACCTGGCGAAGATTCTTAAACAGTTTTACTGTTAAAAATGTCTTGCCTGTAAAAAGCGACGAAGAAGATATCGCCAAACGCATTGTCGGTTGGTGGAAAATAGATGCCACAGGAGTTGTCTCGGCGGATTATGTATTTGCTGCCAATGGCAACTATAAATATGGAGGAGCTATAGGTTCTTCAACAACAACTTCTGACATGTACTATAAATACATTTATAATAGAGCTTATCCCTTTGAGGGGGATGGCGCCTATTCCATTACAGGAAATCAAATTAGTTTAAAGCAACGTGGAGTCAATAGCCCAGCACTGGTAAAATTCAGGTTTGAAAAAGTAAGCCATGGCGGCGCAGGCTGGAAGGACAGGATCTACCTGCTGAAAAAAGATGCTTACGGAGAAAATGAATCGTTATATGAAAAACAGGAAAAGTGAAATACTGTTTTATTTTTAAAACAATTGTTATGAAGAAAATGTTCGTGGCTTTCCTCCTTTTATGCTCCTTGCAATCAAACGCCCAAAAAGATACTTCATCAACTCAATTTGCCGAACCGTCGGATTCAACTGCTATCGGAGCTCCTGATGGAAAATTTATAAGTAAAGAAATAGGGATAACAGGAGGAACAATTATTTCAGACGATGGAAGAGTCGAATTGATTTTTCCTGCCGGCGCATTGACGATGACAACAACGATAAGTATTCAGCCTACTTCTAACATGGCACCGAATGGAGTAGGCAAAGCATACCAGTTTGAGCCATCAGGAATTCAATTTAAAAAACCCGTGCAAATTATTTTTCATTACACTAATGAAGAAGCGGAGACCTGCCCACCTGACTGGATGAGTTTGGCATTACAGGATCATAAAGGCAAATGGGTTTTTTTTGATTACGAGGAATTTGACAGCACAAAAAGGATACTCAAAGGTTTTATTCATCATTTTTCCTGGGCTTCAAATATAAATGATGTTGAACTCAAGCCAGAGAAACACCTTATCCCTGTCGGTGGTTTTACTTTTATTGATGTAGTCGATATTACACGGGATGTCGATCTCAAGATGGCAACTCTAAATCAAAATAATACTACAATATGGTATGCGAATGGGGAACGGAACGGAAATTCAAAAACCGGGAAAATACATGGGGAGACCTTGCCATTTCTTGAAAAAACTAAAATGATGACCGCCAAATACACAGCACCGGCAATCATGCCTGAGATAAATTCTGTTGCTATTTGGGCTGAAATTTACAAGCGAACAAGAAAAGGAAAAGTGCTTTTGAAAAGGTTGAAAACCTATATTGATGTTTACGATATGTATAAGATCGAAATCACACATACCCGTGATTACCGGGCAGGCATGGGATATAAGATCAGAGACAAAGCTACTTTTTCGGTTACACTTTATCCACTTAGAGCGAAGATCGGTGACATACAAAACAAGGTTCCGGAACTAGTTGAAATAGGGAAAAAAATTGCAGGGTGTGAATTGAAGATACTAACAGATGGGGCAATCGGATCAATTCATATTACTGAAGATTATAAGAAATATACACTCAAAAATTATCCACCCGAGGTAAATCTTGAATTTTCTACGAACAAGGTTTTATTATTCAAATTTTACTGGGACTGTTCAAGAGGTCCCAACGATGCCCCGGAAGCTATATTTGAAAATCATTTACCTAACGGGTTATCTTTTATCGCAAATGGTACAGCACAAGTTTATCCTGTTAAATTAGCCGGGGGAGCTCAAATTATTATAGAGGTCACACCATATAGAGAATGATCCGTGTTCCTGTTTTATTATTTGTGTAAACGGGGTTACACAACAGTATCTTCTTCATTAAGAGATAATTTGATGCTGAATAAATATACTCTTTGCCTGAAAGATCAAATCAGTTTTCTTTCTACAGCCAGCTTTATTAATGTAGCTGTGTTTTTTACATTCAATTTTGCGAGGAGGTTTTTTCGATGACTATCTACAGTAAAGGAACTGAGAAATATTTTCTCGGCAATTTGAGGATTTGTATACCCTTCTGCGATCAATCCCAATATTTCTTTTTCTCTTTCAGTCAATGCAGGTAACTCGGATAATGAAGACCTTTGATATTCCTTTAATGCTTGTCCTGCCTCCCCACTAAAAAAAATTCCTCCTTCGTATACGGTGTGGATTGCGGTGATCAATTCTTCCTTTGATGAATTTTTAAGAATATAACCGGAAGCCCCATTTTCCATCATCTTTTTAATATAAAGCCCCTGGTTGAAAGTGCTGAGACCAAGTATAAAAATTCCGGGATATTTTTCTTTCATCGTAGCACAAAGCTCAACTCCGCTGATCCCGGGCATACTGATGTCCATTAATACTACGTCGGCGGTATTGTTTACAAAAAAACCAAGACACGATTGAGCATTCATTGCCTGGCCCACCCATTCCATATCTTTTTCATTTTTCAACAATGAATGTATTCCTTCAATTACCACTGGATGATCATCTACAATAAATATCCGTATCATAAATTGAATTCAATATTTACCAAAGTTCCTTTGCCTCGTTCAGCATGAACATCAACACGACCCTTTAAATAATCAACACGACTGCGAATGTTTGCCCAGCCTGCCCCTTTGCTATTCTCCAGTGAAGCTGTATCAAATCCTTTACCGTTATCTTCAACCACCACATTCAGCCTGTTATCCTGTTTTATTAATTGCACCAAAGCTTCTGTAGCTGAAGCATGTTTTATGGTATTATTCAGCAGCTCCTGCACAATGCGATAAATAATTATTTCAGTCGATTTATCTACTCTCGCATCCATTCCAAGTGACTGATATTTTACATTAAGCAACTTTGTTGTATTTATGGAATTGCAATATTCCTTTAGTGCTTCATCCAATCCAAACTTTGTAAGCATTTCGGGCATCATATTATGTGCCACGCGGCGAAGTTCTTTAATGGATGTATCGATCATGTCCAGTGATCGTTCGAACACTGTCATGTTTTCCGGGGTTATTATTAAATTGTCTTTCATATTTCTTAAAGAAAATTTTACACCTGATAATAACCCGCCAAGGCCATCATGAAGATCTTTTGCTAACCTGCTTCGCTCCTCTTCTTGTCCCCTGAGCAATGAATCTACAGCTATTAATTGTTTATCTTTTTCCAACTCACGTATACGTTGTTCTTGTAATTCCTCCTGCTGCTTAGCCAATCGTTGACGATTAAGTAGATTCCTATAAATCAAAAGACCAACAATTAACAAGGTTATCACGGATGCGAATAAAAAATAGTTAAGCGTTGACTTTTGCCTGATAGACAGTGTTTGTATTTTTTTATTTTTTTCCAATTGCAGAATTTCCAATTGCTTTTTTTCATTTTGATATTTTGCTTCCACATCAGCAACTTTTTCACTGGTTTCCACTTTAAATAAAGAATCAGTAAGGGTTAATGTTCTTGAAAAATATTCTGCTGCTTGTTTGTTATTACCTAATTGTTGCTCCAGCCTTGCCCTTGTTAAATAAATTTGTTTTAGATCTGCTCTCGCTCCAACTTCTTTTGCCACTTTTTCAGCCTGTAAAATATATTCCAGTGCTTTATCATTTTGATTGAGCTTATTATTTACCACGGCCAACATAGAAAATGATCCGGATAATGCATATTTATTTCCCATTTGCAATACATAATCATGATTTTGCTGATAATTTAGTAAAGACTGCTGATATTGTTTTTTTTGATAATAATAGTCGCCAAGATTTTCATATACTGCAGCAAGCTGCTCAATAGATCCTTTCGCTTTAGCCAGTGGCAAGGCTCTTTCTAATAATTTGTATTGTTCGTCCAATTTATCAAGGAAGTTATAAGTCTCGGAAAGATTTACTAAAGCATTTATAATCGAATTTTCGTCTCCAAGCTTACTGGCTAATGCCAGTCCTCTATTGCCATACTCAAGGGCCTTATAATATTCCTGTTGTTCGTTTAATAGTCCATTAATATTGGCATACACCAGGGGCAACCATTTTTGATCTGAAGCAGTTTCCCATAAACGAATACACTGTAAGTAATAATCTATACCCTTAAGGCGATCTTTCTTGTGGAGGTATACATTCCCGATATTAGCTAATATCCTTGCTATCCTTACTGTATCATTTAATTTTTTGGCAAAAGGAATGGCCTGCTCAAATGTAATAATTGCACTATCCAGTTTATTTAGTTCAATGTAACAAACACCTATATCATGCATAGAAGATAAGATGCACCGGTCATTTTTTATTTTTTTGCTTAAGGTTAATGCTTGCTGATAATAGGTAAAACTTTTCGATGGCGTAGTTGCTTCAATTGATTCTCCAATTTCTAACAGAGCAATCACTCTTGCAGAATCATTTGATAGGTTTTTTAATTTATTCAATAGCGTATCAGGCTCAGCCTGCGCATAAGAATTTTTACATATAAATATTGTAATCAGCAGGGGAAAAAAATATAACCTTAAAACAGACATTGAATTAAATTATGCGAGTAATCCTTAAAGGTTGCTTTTCTCCCGCACAAAATCAAACAATCTAAATAAAATACCAGTTTCAGGTGATTCCTGTTCAATTTAATAAGATTCACTGTTTCGGGGGATAGATGCAGGTTCTTGAACTGCTACATTCGAATTCGCTTATCCTATCCTGTAAAATACGTTGTGAAAAAATAACCAGTGTCGATATTTTTCTTGGTTAATACAAAAAACAATAAAAACAAATTGATGAATTAAAGACCCTTGTTGAAAAAAACACTGAAGCAATATTTCAAAATCGCTTAATCATATAAATGTCTAAAACCTACAACCATGATCTATTCTTTACCTGCTTTCCGTAAAACAATACTTGCCGTTCTTCTCTTTATTGCAATAAAAACAACAGCGCAACCAACTATCAGTTCTTTCACCCCTTCCAGCGGGCCGTTGGGTACAAGTGTAATTATCACCGGTACAAATTTTAATGCAGTGCCTGCCAATAACCTTGTATATTTTGGTGCAGTAAAGGCAACGATCACATCGGGTAGCACGACCAACCTAACGGTGAATGTACCTGCGGGTACCACCTACCAGCCAATATCTGTACTTGATAATGTTACCGGCTTGACCGGTTATTCGTCCGGACCATTTATAACTACTTTTACAAACCCTTTTGGCACAGCGATCCCTGCTAACTTTTATAAGCCAAAGGTTGATTTTGCTGTGGGTACCAATCCCCGCAATATTGCAACAAGCGATGTAGATGGAGATGGGAAAGCAGATCTGGTGGTTGCTAATGGAAGCTCTAATACAATATCAGTACTAGCCAATACTTCCTCTCCAGGCAATATCACAGCATCTTCTTTTGCCTCTAAAGTTGATTTTGCTTCCGGAACATTTACCGAACATGTTTCAATCGGCGATGTGGATGGAGATGGAAAACCTGACCTTGTGGTTGTTACTAATGCTAATATATCAGTGTTGCGCAATACTTCCACCGCCGGAAGTATCACTGCCTCTTCCTTTGCCGCTAAAATAGATTTTACTTCCAGTTCCACTGGTCCTGTTTTTGGTGCATTAGGCGATGTGGATGGAGATGGCAAGCCCGACATCGTGACGGCCAATGCAGGCGCTAATACTGTTTCAGTACGGCGCAATACCTCCACTCCCGGCAGTATTTCTTTTGCCACTAAAATTGACTTTAGTACTGGGGGTACTCCTTCTTCCGTTGCTATCGGTGATGTGGATGGAGACGGTAAGCCTGACCTTGTGACGAGTAATGCTGCTGCTTCTGCTAATACAGTGTCGGTACTGCGCAATACTACTGCGGGTACTATTTCTTTTGGCACTAAAGTAGATTTTGCTACGGGACCTATTCCCCGCTCTGTTGCTATCGGTGATGTAGATGGCGATGGCAACCCTGACCTTGTGGTTGCTAATAACGCTACTTCTCCTTCGATTTCTACTACTATATCTGTGTTGCGCAACATGTCCACTCCGGGAAGTATTACTGCATCTTCGTTTGCTGCTAAAGTAGATTTTACTGCAGGTTCTGCCCCTCGCTCTATTTCAATTGGCGATTTAGATGGAGATGGTAAACCAGACGTTGTAGTCGCTAATATGAATTCTAATAATATATCTGTATTGCGCAATACTTCCACTCCAGGCAGTATCACTGCATCTTCTTTTGCTGCTAAAGTAGATTTTACTGCAGGAGCTAGTCCTGTTTCTGCTGTAATCGTTGATGTGGAGGGAGATGGGATTCCTGAGATTGCCGTAGCTAATGGTGCTACAAGTACTTCATTAGGAGTTTCAGTTTTTCAAATAAATTCAGCCAGTGCCCCAAATGCAGGAACCGTATCGGGCACTTCTCCACTTTGTATTGAAGCCACTGCTACTTATACATCTAACGGCGATGCAGGCGGAACATGGAGTAGTACGAGTACTTCCATTGCAACCGTGAATGCAACAACAGGATTAGTAACAGCTGTGAGTGCAGGAACAACAAATATTACTTATACTGTAAGCGGAGTCAGTTCTTTCAAATCATTAACTGTTTCTCCTAGTGTAACAGCTGGTACAGTGAGTGGCACTTCACCTCTCAACATTAGCGGAACAGCTACCTATACAAGTAATGGAACTGCAGGTGGCACATGGTCAAGCACTAATACTTCTGTGGCTACTGTAAATGCGACAACAGGATTAGTAACAGCAGTGAGTGCAGGAACAACAAATATTACTTATACAGTGAACAGTGGTTGTGGCAGTCCTGTATCAGCATTTAAAACACTTACTGTAAATGCACCAACCAATGCAGGAATAGTATCAGGCACTTCACCGCTTTGTATTGGAGCCACTGCTACTTACACATCCAACGGAGATGCAGGGGGTAGCTGGTCAAGCACCAATACTTCGATTGCAACAGTGAATGCAACAACAGGATCAGTAACAGCACTAAGTGCAGGAACAACAGATATTACTTATACAGTAAGCGGGGTCAGTTCTTTCAAATCATTAATTGTTTCTCCAAATGTATCAGCCGGTACGGTGAGTGGTGCTACTCCACTTTGTATCGGAGCAACTGCAACATATAATAGTAATGGAACAGCAGGTGGTGCATGGTCAAGTACCAATACTTCTGTTGCTACAGTCAATGCAACAACAGGATTAGTAACAGCAGTGAGTGCAGGAACAACAAATATTACTTATACAGTAAACAACGGATGTGGATCACCTGTATCAGTCTTTGCAACATTAACAGTATCACCCAATGTAAATGCAGGTACAGTGAGTGGCACAACGCCATTGTGTATTGGAGGAACAGCGACCTACTCAAGTAATGGAACATCAGGTGGTGCATGGTCATCAACCAATACATCTGTTGCTACAGTAAATACAACAACAGGATCAGTAACAGCAGTAGCCGCAGGAACAACAGACATTACTTATACAGTGGCCAGTGGTTGTGGCAATCCCGTGTCATCATTCAAGACACTTACTATTTCTCCAAATGTATCAGCTGGTACAGTGAGTGGCACTTCACCACTCAATATTAGCGGAACAGCTACCTATACAAGTAATGGAACTGCAGGTGGTACATGGTCAAGCACCAATACTTCTGTTGCTACTGTAAATGCAACAACAGGATTCGTAACAGCAGTGAGTGCAGGAACAACAAATATTACCTATACAGTGAGCAGTGGTTGTGGCAGTCCTGTATCATCATTTAAAACACTTACTGTAAATGCAGCAACAAATGCAGGAACAGTATCAGGCACTTCTCCACTTTGTATTGGAGCAACTGCTACCTATACATCTAACGGCGATGCAGGTGGTAGCTGGTCAAGCACCAATACTTCTGTTGCTACAGTCAACGCAACAACAGGATCAGTAACAGCAGTAAGTGCAGGAACAACAGATATTACTTATACAGTAAGTGGAGTCAGTTCTTTCAAAACATTAACTGTTTCTCCAAATGTATCAGCGGGTACAGTGAGTGGCACTTCACCACTCAACATTGGCGGAACAGCTACCTATACAAGTAATGGAACTGCAGGTGGTACATGGTCAAGCACCAATACTTCTGTTGCTACTGTAAATGCAACAACAGGATTCGTAACAGCAGTGAGTGCAGGAACAACAAATATTACTTATACAGTGAACAGTGGTTGTGGCAGTCCTGTATCAGCATTTAAAACACTTACTGTAAATGTACCAACCAATGCAGGAATAGTATCAGGCACTTCTCCGCTTTGTATTGGAGCAACTGCTACTTATTCATCTAACGGTGATGCAGGCGGAACATGGAGTAGTACCAATACTTCGATTGCTACAGTGAATGCAACAACAGGATCAGTAACAGCAGTAAGTGCAGGAACAACCGATATTACTTATACTGTAAGCGGGGTCAGTTCTTTCAAAACATTAACTATTTCTCCAAATGTATCAGCTGGTACAGTGAGTGGCACTTCATCTCTCAATATTAGCGGAACAGCTACCTATACAAGTAATGGAACTGCAGGTGGTACATGGTCAAGCACCAATACTTCTGTTGCTACTGTAAATGCAACAACAGGATTCGTAACAGCAGTGAGTGCAGGAACAACAAATATTACCTATACAGTGAGCAGTGGTTGTGGCAGTCCTGTATCATCATTTAAAACACTTACTGTAAATGCACCAACCAATGCAGGAATAGTATCAGGCACTTCTCCGCTTTGTATCGGAGCAACTGCTACTTATTCATCTAACGGTGATGCAGGCGGAACATGGAGTAGTACCAATACTTCGATTGCTACAGTGAATGCAACAACAGGATCAGTAACAGCAGTAAGTGCAGGAACAACCGATATTACTTATACTGTAAGCGGGGTCAGTTCTTTCAAAACATTAACTGTAAATCCTAATGTAATACCATCGGTAAGCATTGGTGCATCAGTAACAACAATATGTGCCGGGATCAATGTTACTTTTACAGCCACACCAACCAATGGCGGTACACCTGCTTATCAATGGAAACTGAATGGTGCAAATGTCGGAACGAACAGCGCAACGTATCAAAATTCATCATTGGCAAATGGAAATACTGTAACAGTTTTGATGACTTCATCGCTTGCTTGTGCAAACCCTGTAACGGCTACTTCCAATACAATTACGATGACGGTACAATCAGTGCTAACTTTTTACCGTGACCTGGACGGAGATAGCTATGGTAATGCAGTTTCTGGTACCGCCCAGGCATGCATTGCGCCAACAGGATATGTTACCAGCAACACGGATTGTGACGATAACAATGCGTCGATACATCCCGGAGCAGCTGAAATATGTGAAAATGGGTTGGATGAAAATTGTAATGGAGAGGTTGATGAAAATTGTCCAACTAGCGATGATCATTTGCCGAAGCTTGTACTCAGAACTTATCCTGAAAAGGAAGGGGATAACAGGGAGCATACGGTTGATTTAAAAATTATGATCACCAAGGCCTCCAAAAAAACTATTACCGTACGATATGTTACTGAGAATGGAACTGCTTTGTCTGGTATTGATTACAAATACGCCGAAGGCCTGATACAATTTGCCCCGGGAAAAAAAGAGGCTACAATAACACTTACTATTATCGGCGACATAATAAGAGAGAATAATGAGATCTTTAATCTTAAGTTCAGTAATGGCATGAATGTTACTATTCCGGATGATAAAACAAGCCGGGTACTGATCATTGATGACGACCAGCAACAGGAAACCTTAAACGCAGGTGCACGAGCAGGAACTGATGGAAAAGATGCCGTACGGAATTTTGAAGAATTGAATATTAAAGTTCCTTCTTTATTACACCGCTATCAGCCATTAGCAATAAAAGGCCTTCCGAATACACAAAATAGTTTCTACCTCATGGATATAAGAGGTGTGGTAATGGTACAAATGAAACAGTTTACTGATACGTGGACTCCCGGGAATCTTGCGCCTGGAATATATATCTATCAATTGATCTACCTCAATCTAAAAGGAGAGCCGCAAAGAAAGACAGGGAAAATCCTGATAACCGATTAACAAAAACGATCAGTGCCCGCCAACAGATTTATTAATTAATAGGATGAAGTTTGATATCAATTAAGCCGCCATATTGAAAAAAATCTCCGGCTGAATAAGCCGGAAGATTTTTTAAACTGCTGAATATTATTAAAACTAAAGATTACCGGAACATGAAAAACTAAAAGTATTATTGTTTTCGCTTTTGGCACCGACATGAACTGGAAAAGCAGTAATTGATTTCTTAATTCTATCATAACTAAATTTTACAAACTTTAAAATAAATAATATGAAAAAGATTACTCTTTGTTTCCTGATGATCGCACCTTTTTACATGTTTGCGCAAATTGGCCTCAAGGCAGGTTTAAATTTTGCCAATGTAACTAAAGCTTCTTCTATCAATAACAGCAGTCGTTCTGGTTTTCATGCAGGTGTTTTTCTTGGATCATCCCGGGGAATTGTTGGCTCAAGAACTGAGCTTATCTTTTCCCGCCAGGGTTACAATTATAAATCCGGCACCACCACCGGTAACGTAAATCTTGATTATATCATGCTGCCGCAATACATGTCGATAAATATCACTAAATATTTTTCGCTCATGTTTGGCGGGCAAATGGCTTATCTCCTGAATGCAAAAGCAGACAGCAGTAATGGTACATCAAGCAGTAATCCCTATGGAAAAATGATGGACTATTATAACAAATTTGATTTTGGCTATGGCGGAGGGATAGAGATACACCCGGTACGCGGGTTACTGATTGGCGCCAGAGTAAATATTAGTTTAAGTAAATTATATGATTTCAGTTCCTATACCTCAAGCGAGTCACCATCCTTTATCCCTAACGTAGATGTAAAAAATAATGTTTTCCAGGTTTTCGCGGGTTGGAAGTTTGGCGGGGAAAAGAAAAAGGTTAAAGAGAAAAAGAAGAATGAAAAAAGTGAATAACACATTTACCCGGATTTCTTACAAAAAAATTAGCTTTAAGAGAATGAAACTGATTTGCAGTGTTACAATTTTTGCGTTTGGAATTGATTGATCGCTTGTTTTCAGAAACTTTTAACTACTATTCAAAAATTATCCTTGTGGATTTTCGTTGGTTAAGTATCCCATTCAAGCTTAACCATTGTTTATGCTCCGAGCCAAAGGTTTACTTTTATTCTTTCTTTTCCTGCTTTTATTTTCATGGTTTAGCTCTTCTGCTGTTTGGAAAAAAACAAAAGCAAACAAATCAATCCACAGTGAAAAGGAATATAATCCCGAAAATGCCACAATTAAAAAACTAAAGTTAAGATCGGTGGATGCTGTTTCATTTATAAAGAAGAATGGATACAATCAATCAGTGTGCTTTTTTATTGATATGACATTACCCTCAGGGCAAAACAGATTTTTTGTATATGATATTGTGAAAGACACCATTCAGAATTCGGGTCTTGTTACTCACGGTCGTTGCAATCAAATGTGGCTGGAAGGAAGGAAATACTCGAATGAACCGGGTTGTGGTTGTTCTTCATTAGGCAGATATAAAGTCGGTTACGCTTACAACGGAACATTTGGATTGGCATACAAACTCTATGGCCTGGATAAAACGAACAACAATGCACTTAAACGCTTTGTTGTTTTACATTCGCATGAATGTGTACCGGAAAGCGAGGTACAGGATGAGATTTGCCAAAGTGATGGATGCCCCACTGTATCGCCACAATTTCTGCAACAACTAAAGCCGCTAATTAATCAATCCGGCAAGCCAATATTGCTTTGGATATTTTGACTAGTCCTAAAAAAGGTTGACCGGTTAATTAATATTGAAGCGAAGGTAAAAATCCACAAGAACCCTTTAAAGTTTTTGTGGATTTTTTGTGCCAGGCCTTTACTTCAAGTTTTGTTTGGTTGTGCATTTTCATAGGAGTTAACATTGAACAACTCATATGTGGACGTGTTTCATTATAGAGTTTAATTGCTTTTACTGTTTGGACTTCAGCTTCTTGTAAATTATTAAAAGTATCATCTAGGCCAAACTCATCTTTGAGAATACCATTTACTCTTTCGGCTATAGCATTATCATATGGACTGCCGTTTTGAGTCATGCTAATTTGGACGTTATTTCTAGCCAAAAGCTGAACATATCCTGCGCTACAGTATTGAAGCCCTCGGTCGGAATGATGAGTTAGTTGTCCACCATATAGTCTATTCTTTAATGCCTGTTTTAATGCTTCCAGAGTATGTGAGGATGATAAATCTGCGCTGACTTTATACCCTATAATTTTCTTTGAGTACGCATCCGTTAATAGATGTAGGTAACAGAAGTCTTTACCGATGCTTAGGTAAGTGATATCAGCCACCCATACTTGTTCAGGTCGATTCACTTTAAGTGGATTCACCAGATCAGGATATTTATGCATCCAATGTTTTGAATAGGTTGTTCTTGTATATTTTTTCTTAGGTCTTACTAATAGATTTTCCCTTCGTAATAACGCAAACAACCTGTCTCTTCCCATCGGTATTTTTTCCTTTATCAGTTCCACCCTGATCATATAAAACAATTTGCGAACACCTAATCTGGGCAATTGCCTGCGAATGGCTAATACCTTGTGCTTTACAATTTCTTCGAAACAGATCTTGTATTGCTTGTTACGTCTGGATTTAAAATAAGCTTGTTTGCTATAGCCAAGTTGACAACACGCAGAAGTTATGTTTACTTTTTTTTCTGCTGCAAGCTCCCGGACAACTTGGCCTCGATTTTTTTTATTACATCGATGCTTAATTCCCGGTTAGTTACTTCGATAAGCTTATCGTAGACTTTTAACTTAAGCTCCGCTGCCTTCAGCTTCTTCTCTAATTCTTTGATTCGTTGCTTTTGAGGATCCTTCATTGGACGGCCATTTGTAGAGGGTTCGTGATAAGCAAATCTACCATACTTGCGACACCAATCAAGGAGTCTGCTTTTGCCTTTAATGCCATACTTCGCCTGGATCTGCCTTTTGTTAAAAGCCCCTTTTTCATATTCCCGAACAACTTGTTTTTTGAAAGCTTCACTGTACTGAACAACGGGGATGCCTGTTCGAAGCTTAATCCTTACCTGTTGCATGTTTGTTGACTTTGTGGTCAACTTTTTTCAGGACAAGACATTTGAATAAAAAATCCCCCGGGTTCCGGGGGGATTATATTGTCAGGCTATTTTATTTATTGCTCTTCACCTCCATCATTACTTTCCTCTTCGGCACCGCCGCTATCAGATGCTCCCTGTGCCTTAAAACTTTTAACCAATTGCGCATCCATCGTAACATTTATACTTAACGCTTTGCCAACAGGGCAGGTATTTTTTGCCTCTTCTGCATACTGAGGAAAATCTTTAGCTTTTAGCTTTGGCACCTTAGCTCTTACATCAAGATGACTGCCTGTTATCACTCCGGCTTCAAGTGTCACTGTGCATTTCGTTTCAATACGACTAGGAGTAAAACCGGCTGCGCCTAATACAAAACTCAGCTTCATTGAATAACAGCCTGCATGCGCTGCAGCAATTAACTCTTCAGGGTTTGTAAGGCTTCCATCTTCAAAGCGGCTGCTATAATCATACGGCTTATTCTTAACAGCTCCGGACTGCGTTAGGAGTTTACCACTTCCTTCTTTACCAGAGCCTTTCCAGTTGGCGGTTGCTGACCTTTTCATGTGTAAATTTTTAGTTTTGTAGTTAATAATTCATGCAACTACTATTAGCTGCATAGTGAAAATATTATACGGGTTGTCCCGATAGCTATCGGGATTGATCCTCCATTTCAGCGAGCCGGTTTTCCGGCTCGTTGTATTCAATAATAAAATTATTTTTCCCTTCACCCAACACGATCTTTAAAAACTTTTGTTGCACCAGTTCAAGCAAACTCAGGAAAAGAAAAATGGCATGCACCCTGTTGTCACAGTTGCCAAATATTTTTTCAAAAGCCAATGTCTTTTCCTCCTGTGCTTTTGAAAGCATATAATCACGACTTCCCTCCATTGTGTATTCGTAGCGGATAACGGTGTGAACCGGCTTATTTTTCGTATCATGATAGCGCTGCATCACCCTTTCAAATGCACGCATCAGTCTGAACATTGTGACGGTTTGTATCTCCGTTCCCTCCGCAGCTTCCTCTCCTATTTTTGATAACTCTTTTTGCAGGTTACCTCTTTTAACCATCAGCATTCGGTTTGCTTCCATCTCTGCCATCTGTGCCGATGCTTCTTTGAATTTTTTATACTCCAGTATCTTATTCACCAGCTCCTGTCTCGGATCAATCTCATTACCCTGTGGATCTAATTCTTTTCTTGGTAAAAGCATTTTTGCTTTTATCCGCATTAACGTGGAGATGAATAAAATAAATTCGCTTGACAGCTCGATATTCAACGACTCCTGTCCATGTATGTAATCGAGAAATTCGTTTGTGATCTTTGTGATAGGGATATTATAAATATCCAACTCGTCCCTTTCAATGAAAAAAAGAAGGAGATCAAAAGGGCCTTCGAACTGCGGAAGCTTTATTTGGTACGAGGCATTATTCAAAACGGTATAGGTTTAAACGATGAAAAAGAAAATCCCGTTACAAAATAACGGGACTTTAGCCTACTATAAAAATATTCTCTATTTAAACTTTGCAGCGAAGCCTACTCCCAACTGGGACCGAAGCTGGGTAGCCGGTTTGTTATGGTTGATCCCAAACAGTCTTACATCGTCATCATAGATGAGGTCGAAATTATAATTAACAACGAGCCAGTTATTTACTTTCAAATGAAACACATTCGTCCAGAACACGTCGATGTTCTGCGGGTCATCAACATAGTTAGAAAAGAAATCCGCACGGGTTGAGTATGTAATATTTTTAGCGATCTCACATCTGTGTTTTACAGAAACCAATGCCCCGAGTTCAAAACGAACTTTTCTTTGGGGGTCAACATTGTAATGCCATGAAAGTGGAATTTCAGATGAGCCATCTGGTTTTACTCCACCCTGGTAATTGAAACTATAGGGACGGTTTGTAAATAAGATCATACGGGGAGCCAGCGGCGAAACAAAAAGACTTGTTGATTTTACACGGATATCAAAGCCGGGGCCTAATGTCAAATATCCCGGCGCCATCAATCCGGAAATTCTTCTTTTTGGAGTTTCGCTGTGATCATATCCATGATGAAACTGAGAACGTACATTAAACCAGGCGCCGATGCCAACTACATTATCCTTCTTTGTGACCGAATGCCTGAACATAGAAACAAAATCGATCTTATCATCAGTTTTTCTAAATCCTAATTTATTTGTGTTGATCAAAGCATAAGAAAGATCAAGATTATTTTCCCAAATATTTTTTCTCCATTTACGGTTTGCCTGGTAATTCAAATATGCAGCAGCTTGTAAAGTAAATTTCTCGGAACCTGCGGCCCAATTACGACTGCCTCCTTGCCCAACATTAAAACTGAAAAAACCCTGCGTGTTCCAGATTTTTTTGGTGACTTTAGGAGCAGTATTGGTCTGTGCAAAAACTGTGAAAGTGAGAGTAAAAGCAAAAAGAGTAAAGATGAGTTTTCTCATACCAGTTAGTTGTAGGTTTAAAAATGCAGGCACGTATGAAATACGGTGCAACCAAAGATAATAGTTTAATTCAATTTTCGTACAGAATTATTGACGGAAAAAATTGCCAGATAAAAACCGGGAAATTAATGAAATAGAGAAAGAGAAATGTAAGATTTAAATCACAAATCTTTCATCTTGTAAAGAAAATACCTCGAATTTTATAGTTTTACAGTTAGCCCGACACCTAATATTTCTTTCAGCTGTAATCTTTTTTTTACGTCATCATCATATACCAGGTCAACACTAAGACTGGTAGCAAATATCTTCGTGAATTTCATTGTCAGCAGGTTGTTCATCAACACATCTACATTCTGAGGATCTCTTTTATAATTACTGAACAGATCGACCCTGCCGGTATAGCTTGCCCATTTTGTAAATGCAGCCCTGTACTTTGCTGTAATAAATGCGCCAAGCTCAGTATTGGATCTTCGGGCTGAGTCAACCCCAAATTTTGATTTGTCAAAAAAATCCGCGTCATGTTTCAACACCCAACGAATAGTAACAGGAGAAGTAAATAAAGTAAAGCGCTGGCTGGTTTTATAATCCAATCCTGGCGACAAAATTATTTTACCAGGGGTAAGAAAGTTTGATACTTTCAGATCTCCTTTCTCTGAATAGTCATAGCCAGCCAACGTTTGAGAATTGAAATTGGTAAGCACACCTGCATACCAATGATGATTGATCAAATGCCCGACCTTACTTGTTATATCTACCCTATCATCGATCTTTCTGAATTTGCCAAAACTTGTTGCATTTTGAAAACCAAGAGCAAGATCAAAATAATTATCCCACGTATTTTTTCCGTGTCTGAAATTGATGGAATAATTAAAAAGTGCATTGATCCCTAAAACACTTTCATCTCCACCAGATACCCAATTGCTCAATGCTCCCTGATTAAGATTCAGGATAAATGTTCCGTTAAGTTTCCATCCGTTACTATCAAGACTTTTAATCGGTCTTGTTCCTGCGATTTGTAATTCTTTTACTGTTCTGTCTTGTGAATAGCTGAAGTTGAAAGCGGTTAAGCAGCAAATAAAAAAGGTGGTGTTTCTCATTCCAACAAAAATAAAAGTACCATGCAAAGGATTCACACAGCACTCTCATAAAAATGTCTAAAAATTATTTCTTATATGATCATTTCATTTGCGCAAACGTGTGTGGTCACGCATCGATAAAAAAGCTAACGCATGATCACGAAAGCGTTTCCTACAATTTCATCGTTAACCCGATGCCAAGGATTTCTTTTAGTTGTAATCTTCTTAAAACATCATCGTCATACAATAGATCAACGCTTAGATTCGTTGCAAAATTTTTAGTGAAGTTCATCGTGAGCAAATTATTCATCAGCACATCTATATTTTGCGGATTACGTCGATAATTACTGAAAAGATCGAGCCTTCCTGTATAGGTAGCCCATTTGGTAATAGCCACTTTATACTTGGCCGTTACAAAAGCGCCGATCTCCGTATTTATTTTTTTGGCAGAATCAACTCCGAATTTTGCAATGTTATAAAAGTCTTCATCGCTCTTTAATACCCAACGCACTGTTGCAGGTGACATAAACACCGAAAATTTATCATTGGGTCTGAAATCAAAGCCCGGCGATAAAAGGATCTTACCTGGTGTTAAGAAGCTGGAAATTTTTGTTGGCGGATCGGTTGAGTAATCATACCCGGGCAACGCTTGTGAATTAAAATTAAAAAGTATTCCATAGTACCATTTCTTACTGATCATCCGGCCATATTTACTCGTAATGTCTATCCGGTCATCGATCTTCCTGAATTTTTTAAAGCTGGTAGCATTTTGAAAACCCAGGGCAATGTCAAAATAATTATCCCAAATATTCCGGTCACCTTTATAATTAATGCTGTAGTTTAAAATGCCATTGATACCAAAAACGTTTTGCTCTCCTCCGGCCACCCAATTACTTAAGGCTCCCTGGTTCAGGTTCAAAATAAATACGCCGCTTTTTTTCCATCCATTACTGTCAAGGCTTTTGACTGCTTTGGTACCGGCATTCTGCATTTGTTTTACAGCATCATCCTGTGCCTTTAGTTCTGTGATCAAACATGTGATTGTTAAGATGGAGATTAATTTCCTCATAAGCATTTGCTTTAAATAAAAAAGGGCAGGAATGAATTCTACATTCATCCCTACCCATATGCTGTACAAATACTATGCTATTATCTTTTCAATGCATCCCTGATCTCACGCAACAGGATAACATCTTCAGGAGTTGCGGCTGGCGGCGGCGGTGGTTCTTTTTTCTTTAAACTATTAATACCCTTTATAACTAAAAACATCACAAAAGCAACAATTAAAAAATCAATTACTGCTGTAAGAAAAGCTCCCCATAACAAAGCTACTTCCGGCTGCGTTACAACTCCCGCAGCATCCTTTACTTCCTCTTTTATCACCCATTTATTTTGTGAAAGATCTTTTCCTGTCAACATCCCAACCAAGGGCGCAATCAGTCCTCCTGTAAAAGCAGAAACAACCCTTGTAAAAGCTGCGCCCATAACAAAAGCAACTGCAATGTCAACCAGATTGCCTTTCATGGCAAACTCTTTGAACTCTTTTAGCATTCCCATAAAAAATGTTTTGGTGAAAAATGGTATTAGGTAAAGTATGTAAAATCTATCAAACGGCAACACTATTTCTTTAACCCGGGGTATTTCATGTCAAGACCTTTCAACAGATCATATAAAGCTGTTGCGATAATAAATTCTTTATACCAGTTTTGGTCAGCAGGTACTATTGTCCACGGTATTTTATTACAATGTTCAAAACAATCTTCGTAAGCATTTCTGTAATCATTCCATAATTTGGATTCTTCAAAATCTTTTTCATTATACTTCCACATCTTGCCGGGTTCCTTCATCCGTTCCATTAATCGTTCATGTTGCTCTTCCGGAGAAATATGGAGATAGAATTTGAGAATATGTGTATTGTTATGCTCTTCGAGCAATTGCTCAAATTCATTAATTGCCTTCATTCTTTTCTTTGCAGTTTTGTCATCACACCAGCCATGTACACGGGTGATAAGAATATCCTCATAGTGGCTGCGGTTAAAAATTTGAATAAATCCTTTTGCGGGCGCAGCATGGTGTATGCGCCAAAGAAAGTCATGCGATAATTCTTCGTCTGTTGGCGCTTTATAAGATTTCACCGTTACTCCCTGCGGATTCATTACGCCGAATACATTTCTTATCACCCCATCTTTTCCGCTTGCATCCTGTCCCTGCAAAACGATAAGCACAGAATGTTTGCCCCCGGCGAATAAAAGATTTTGCAGGTCATCCAGTTTGTTGAGAATTTCAGTTGTTTTCTTCTTTGTAGCATCTTTTTCAAAATCCTTTGGCGCTCTTGTACTGATCTCTTTTAATGAAATTTTTCCCATAACTTATTTTGAATAATTCGCAATATACTACTTCGGCAAAACCTTGGGGATCGATTAAAAAAAATGCTTTGTTCCTGGTGCTGATTTAATGACCTTTGCGCATCAATATGAAAAATGACAGGCTCGTAAGCTGGGGAATATTTATTTTATTATGCATTATCTGGGGCAGCTCTTTCATCCTGATGAAGGCCAGCAAAGAAGAACTGACATGGGCACAGATCGCATCGTTACGAATTTTTTCCGCCGGCATCGTAATGCTGCCGTTTGCTTTATTTCTTTTTTCAAAGATTCCACTAAAGAAAATGGGCTGGGTAATTATTTCAGCAATTTGCGGCAACCTGCTGCCTGCCTATCTTTTTGCGGGCGCTATTGCAAAAAATATCGATAGTAGTCTTGCCGGTATCCTTAATTCATTAACGCCGATCTGTGTCGTTGTTACCGGTATTCTTTTTTTCAGATCAAAAATTCAAAGCAAAAAAATTCTTGGCGTTCTTATTGGCTTCGCGGGATTAACGTTACTGACACTTGCGGGCAAAAAAGGAATAAGTTTTGAAAATGTTGAGTACACGTTGTGGATACTGCTCGCTACTATTTTATATGGGTTCAATATAAACATCGTTGGCCATTATCTTAAAGATATTAATCCCATTCATCTTGCTGCCGTATCAATCGCTTTTATGATCATACCTACCGGCATTGTTTTATGGCAGCAGAATTTTTTACAATTGTCTTTTGATGATGACAACATATTGCTTGCTGTAATTTATTCAGTGATGCTGGGGATTGTGGGCACCGCCATTGCCACGGCACTTTTTTATGTATTGGTAAAAAAAGCAGGCGGCCTCTTTGCTTCTCTTGTTACTTATGGAATTCCGTTTGTTGCTCTGGCCTGGGGTTTTGTATATGGGGAAAAAATAACAATACTTCAGGTTTGTTGCCTCGGAATTATTTTATGCGGAGTATACCTTGCCAATATGCCTGGGAAAAAAGAAATTTCTGATAACTCAGAATTTGAATTTGAAACTAAAAAATAATCTTGAGTCTATACGGCCATTATTTCCTTCTCTTTTGAAGCAAGATGCTTGTCAACTGCGGCAATAAATTTATCCGTTAATGTCTGTACGATTGCTTCGGCATCTTTTGTTGCATCTTCACTCAGCCCGTTTTTCTGAAGTTTTTTAATATGCTCGATCGCATCTCTGCGGATATTCCTGATTGCCACTTTTGAATGCTCTCCTTCGCCATGACATTTTTTTACGAGCTCTCTTCTTCTTTCTTCAGTAAGTGGCGGTAAGAACAAACGAATAATATTGCCATCATTCTGGGGATGAATGCCAATGTTGGCGGCAATGATTGCTTTTTCTATCGGCTGCAGCATATTTTTTTCCCAGGGTTGAATAGAGAGAGTACGGGCATCCATTACGCTTACATTGGATACCTGGTTAAGCGGCATCGGGGAGCCATAATAATCAACAGTAATTCCATCTACCATTTGGGGATTTGCTTTGCCTGCCCTGATCTTTATCAACTCAAGTTCAAGGTGATCGATTGCCTTTTTCATGTGCTCTTCAGCATGCTGCTGTATGGACTTAATATCATCGGGATTCATAATATTAGTTTTGCGAACAGCAAATCTAATAAAACAGCATCATTTGAAAATCACAAAAATTAGGAGTAGGAAGATCAGCTATTGACCTGCATTTTCTCATTAAATGCCGCCAATGATTCTTTGGTGATTTTTGGAATAGGCCGTTGTTCGTGGCGTTTCTTCTTTTGCTGCAGCTCACCTTTTTTATAAAAATACTGGAATACAAAAAAGAGAGTAACAACATAAGCCAGCATACCAAAGGAAACATAGAAGTTCCAGGCCACGGGATTTGTAACAAGCATTAAAGCAATAGGAAAAGAGAACAGCGTGGTTGCTAAAAGCAAGAGCACAATATTTTTTTCTTTTAAACCAAGATAAGCAAAGTGGTGAGTAATATGGTCTTTACCTCCTACAAAAGGTGATTGGCCACGCAACAACCTTCTCACCGTTACGGTAGTGGTATCAATGATCGGTATAATAAAAAATAAAGCAGGCAACACAAAAGGTTTTACTTGCAATAAGCCCTGGTTTCCTTCATTAAACTGCCATAAGAAAAGAATACTTGTAGAGGCAAGAAAAACACCGAGGAACTGGCTGCCGGTGTCACCCATAAATATCTTTGAAGGGCTCCAGTTAAATCTCAGGAAGCCGATCAATGCCCCCAATACGCCGATAAGGATCAACATGTAAAATTCAAAAGCGGCATGACCCGTAATTGCCAGCACCGTTATCAGGCCGACGATAATGAAAGCTGAAATGGACCCGGTCACACCATCCATGTTATCCAGCATATTTATCGAATTCATCAGACCCACTACCCATACCAATGTAAAAAGGATATTGACGAACTCAAGATTTGAAATATTGATCTTAACATTAAAGCTGATTAATATAATTCCGCATGTTAGCTGCAGCAAGAATTTAAGCAAAGGGTTGGTATTAAAAGCATCATCATAAAGACCGGCCAGGAAACCAAGACTGGTTGCCGCCACAACGCCGATGATCTGTTTATCCGGGGCAATGCCTTTTTCCTGGGAGATGAAGCCATAAATTCCCCATGACAACAGGAATATGATAAAAAAGGAAATACCGCCAATCGAAGGTTTTACATGTGCCGTCCAACGAACCTGTTTAAACGCAAGGTTATCCCTGGAACCAAGATTAAACGAGAACTTGAGGAGCAAGTAGTTAATTGCAAGAGACAAAACTATAGCGATGAATAAATAACAAATCAAAAAGGTGCTCATAAGAACAGTTATTAGGTTTTCGGATAGTGTTTTACTTGTGGAGTTCCGAATGTGCGGGCAAAAATAGTGTAGAATATTCAATGTTTCCATTTTAAAGTCAACTTTTTGTTGGCAATCTTTAGGCCGGGTTGCCAAAACCTGCCTGACCTTGTTTTAAATTAAAGAGGTGTTTTGGATTTTGTATTAAAAAAGATTGCACTTTTGCCCGGATTTTTTAAAGGTTGCTAACGGGCCGTTGGATACAGAGTTCCCAAACAAGTTTAATAAGCTCACTATTTTAATTATGAATGATTTAAAAAACATCGCTACACAAATTCGAAGAGATATTTTGAGAATGGTTCATGGAGCAAATAGCGGCCATCCCGGTGGCTCATTAGGATGTGCAGATTTTTTTACTGCCTTATTTTTTAAGGTAATGAAACACAACAGTGATTTTACTATGGATGGAAAAGGTGAGGATATTTTTCTACTATCAAACGGACATATTTCGCCGGTATATTACAGCACACTGGCCCGTAGCGGATATTTCGATAAAACTGAGTTAGCAACATTCAGAAAAATTAATTCAAGACTGCAGGGACACCCCGCTACACACGAACATTTGCCCGGAATACGTGTTGCTTCAGGTTCATTGGGCCAGGGTATGAGTGTTGCTATTGGCGCGGCTCTTACAAAAAGACTGAATAATGAAAGATCATTTGTTTACTCTTTGCATGGCGATGGCGAATTGGATGAGGGCCAGGTTTGGGAAGCCATCATGTTTGCAGCTCACCATAAAGTGGATAATCTTATTTCAACTGTTGATTGGAACGGTCAGCAAATAGACGGACCTACTGATAAAATAATGGGACTTGGAAATATCAAACAAAAGTTTGAAGTATTTGGCTGGACAACTCTTGAAATGAATGGGAATGACATGGATGAGGTCGTTTCAACTCTTGAACAAGCAAAGTCGTTAACAGGCCAGGGAAAGCCGATCGCTATTATGATGCATACCATAATGAGTAAAGGTGTTGATTTTATGGAAAACGATCATAACTGGCATGGCGTGGCACCGAATGATGAGCAACTTGCAAAAGCATTGGGGCAGTTGCCGGAGACTATAGGTGATTACTAAACCACATTCACAGGATTTGGGGGATTAATGAGGAAATACCGGTATGTCCTCATTGAATCAGATATGTAATGAACCTTCCACTTCTCCTCCTAATCTTTTTAATCTTGAAAGTCCTGGTTTATTCCGCCCTCAGCGAAAATTCCTGCCTCGCTGCCTTTCTTGCCGGTATCCATGATGCAAGTAATGCAATAAACAAAACTGTAAATGCAACAAGTACAAAATCCGGCCATTTGAGTTTTACCGGGTAATAATCTATTAAAAAAGAACCTCCTTGTAATGGGATCAGTTTATAATTTATCTGCAGCCATGCAATAATCAATGCAAGAATGATCCCGGCAACGCCACCAAAGATGCCGATCAGTAATCCTTCACTCAAAAATATTTTTTGAATAAAATTATTATTGCCGCCAAGCGCATGCAGTATACTGATGTCTTTTTGTTTTTCTAAAACAAGCATCGTAAGAGAGCTGACAATAGTAAATGAAAAGATAAACATGATAAGTACCAGCACGGCATATACAAACCATTTTTCTGCGGTCATTATTGAGTACAGGCTCCGGTTTTGCTCATATCTCGTTTGCACCAGGTAATTTTTGCCCAAGGCTTGCTGCAAATTTTCTTTAACATCATCGGCATTGCCATTTGCATTTATTGCAAGTTCAACACCCGTATATTCATCGGCATTGAAACCTAATAATTTTTTTACAAATCCAAGATCGGTGATCGCATATTTAAAATCAAACTCCTGCTGGATCACAAAAACACCGGAAGTAGTTACATTGTCAACGCTGACATTACGAAGCGGATCGATCAGCACCGAAGAATCTCTTTTAGGTAAATATACTTTTACCGGCATGTTCTTATCCGCTTCCACATGAAGTGCATCCTCCACACCGACGCCCAGAATAACATAAGGAATTTCTTCATTGCCGGTATTGAACTCGCCTCTTGGAACATTTTTCGCAACACCGGATACATCTTTGTAATTCTCATCCACTCCTTTTATCGTTACCGCCCGTTGAAAATTATATTCTGTAGTATCACGATTAAGACCTGAATGTTGAAGCAATCCTTGTTCTTCAGCCACCAATGAAACGTTTTTTATTCCTGCCACGCCGCGGATCTTTTTTATTTGTTCCGGTGTTAAGTTGAGCACCTTTCCCTCCGCAGGAAAAATTTTAAGATCGGTATAAAAATCGGAGTACAGCGATTTCACCATTCCTTCAAAGCCATTGAACACACTTAACACGAGGATCAATGCTGTAGTGCCAAACGTCATGGCAAGAATACTGATCCATGCAATGATGTTAATAGCATTGGTAGATTTTTTTGCTTTGAAATAACGCCAGGCAAAAAGAAAGGGTACTCCTTTAAGTATATTCATTCGGTTTTTATGTTGAAATCAATTCAATTAAAGTGCAGTTCAACAGAATAATTAATTATTTATTATTGGGCCGTTGCTGTCTGTTACGGCAATAATTTATAATTAATAATCATTTCACATCACCATCCGGAGAACGCTCTTCGCTTATCTTCTTAAATAATTCTTCCATTTTAAATACCTGGTCCAGCGTATCATCCTGGAAAAATTTTAATACCGGAATGCTTCGCAGCTGGTGTCTCACTTTTGCCGCCAATTCTTTTTTTATATCGTGATGACGATCTTCAATTTTTTTCAATGCTGCTTTTACATCTTTTACCTGGAAAAAACTTAAATAAAATCTTGCTTCAAGCAGGTCAGGAGTTACTTTAACGGATGAAATAGAAACCATACCGCCATCGATCATATTTAATCCAAACTTTTGAAAGATCGTATTTATTTCTTCATTTAATAAGCCTGCAATTTGCTTTTGTCTTTTGTTCTCCTGCATATTCCCTCCTTCTTTAGTTCGGGGTAAAATTAGTTACTTTTGCTGCTTCTTTGGAGCAGTTATTATACAATGAAAAAATATTCACGGATTTTTGGCTATCTCGGCAATTACAAGAGCGGCATTTTTCTTTACTTCCTCTTTATCATTTTATCTGTTGCCTTTTCTATCGTATCTGTTGGCATGCTCATGCCTTTTTTGGAACTCATATTCAACGGTGATAAAAGCACCATGGTTGATTCAAGCAATCCGGTTATCAAATATATTCGTGATGCATTAAAAAGTATGATAAATAAGAGTAAAGAAGGTAAAACTGAAGGCCTGTTAAATACCCTTGGACTGATCTGTATATTAATTGTCGTTTCTATCTTTTTAAAAAATCTTTTTTTGTATCTCTCTTATTATGTTTTAAATCCAATAAAGAATAGAATAGTGAACACCCTGCGTTCCGACCTTTATCACAAGATCCTTCATTTACCCATTGGATATTTTACTGAAAAAAGAAAGGGAGATCTTATCAGCCGCATCACGATCGATATTGCCGAAGTAGAAAATTCTGTCGTGGGCACGCTTGAAGGATGGGTTCGTGATCCGTTAACGATCATTCTCAACTTTGCTTTTCTTTTTTATTTAAGCCCGCAGCTCACTTTGTTTCTTCTCATTTTTATTCCCATTATTGGTTTTGTAATTGGCCGCATCTCAAGATCGTTGAAAAAACAATCGCTGGAAGCCGCAATAAAATATGGCGAATCTGTATCGGTTCTTGATGAAACGCTTGGCGGTCTTCGTGTAATCAAGGCATTCAATATTGAATCATTATTAAAGCGAAAATTCTTTACGATCAATGATGAGCTGCTAAAAGCAAAAAATAAAATAGGCTATCGCCGTGATCTTGCTTCGCCGGTATCTGAATTTTTAGGAGTAGTGGTTTTTGCTTCCATACTCTGGTATGGCGGCAGTAAGATTATCAGCGGAACTATTCCATTGGAAGGTTCTGCATTTATCGGGTATCTCGCTTTATTTTATAACATCATCAATCCTGCAAAATCAATTTCCCTTGCCTTTAGCAATATGCAAAAAGGCAGCGCTGCTATTGGCAGAATTGAGGAAGTGCTGAAAACGCCGATCACTGTCGATGATAATGTAAATGGCAAACTGATCCCTTCGTTCAATAATAAAATTGAATTTAAAAATGTTCGGTTCACTTATGATGATGCTGTGATACTCGATAACATCAACCTTACAATAGAGAAAGGAAAAACGATTGCATTGGTTGGATCATCGGGTGCAGGTAAGTCAACACTGGCCGATCTTGTTCCGAGATTCCATGATGTAACCGGCGGCGAAGTATTAATTGATGGGATAAATATCAAAGAGTATTCTTTACACTCCGTAAGAAGCCTAATGAGCATTGTAACGCAGGAACCAATTCTTTTTAATGATACGATTGCAAACAATATAAGGTTAGGAAAACAGGCAGCAAGCGATGACGAAATTATGGAGGCAGCAAAAGTTGCCAATGCTCATGAATTTATTATGCATAAAGAGCATGGCTACAAAACGAATATCGGCGACCGCGGCACTAAGCTTAGCGGCGGCGAAAGACAACGGCTTACTATTGCAAGGGCCCTGATAAAAAACCCGCCGATATTAATTTTAGACGAAGCCACATCGTCACTCGATACAGAAAGCGAAAGACTGGTACAGGACGCTATCAACAACATGATGCAAAACCGTACAAGCATTGTGATTGCGCACCGGCTGAGTACGATCCGTCATGCCGATGAGATCATTGTTTTACAAAAAGGAAAAATAGTGGAACGCGGCACACATGATCAGTTGCTTTCTCAAAATGGTTTTTATAAAAGATTAGTGGAGATGCAGGAGGTGAGATAAATCCATTGATGCGAATTATATTTGTAAATTTGGTTAATGCAAAAAGTCATTACCATAAAATCATTAAAAGAAAGGAAAAATGATTTTCAATACTGGCAATCGAAAACAGAATTAGAAAGATTAGAAGCTATAGAATTGCTCCGCCAACAATACATCAAATTTAAATATCCAGATGCTGGGCCAAGATTTCAGAGAATTTGTTCAGTTATTAAATAAAAATGAGGTAAAATACCTGATAGTAGGTGGTTATGCTGTCGGTATTCACGGTCATCCCCGCTATACGGGGGATCTCGATATTTGGTTACTTCCTGAAAAACAAAATGCAAAAAAATTCTTAGTAGTATCCGGGAATTGGGTTTTGCGTCACTTAATATAACGGAAGATGACTTAACTAAAGAAGAGTCTGTTATACAACTTGGTCATCCGCCACTTCGCATTGTTCTGCTTACTTCGATTGACGGTGTAAGTTTCAATGAATGTTATCCAAATAAAAAAACAATTTCTATTGATGGATTACCGGTGCATTTTATTGGCTATAATGATTTGATTAAAAATAAAAGAGCAAGTGGCCGGCATCAGGATCTTGGTGATATTGAAAATCTGCAATGACAAATTGATTTTTGACCCTTCAACTCTGTACAAAATTGATACTCGAACCATTCATCAATTTTTTCACCCTTGTCAAATTATCTGTCTGCGAACCTTAGTATCTTTCCTCCTCATCAACCCCACAAGCAAATGAGAAAGCTATTACTGCTCACAGCTTTTACCGCTACTTGTTTTTTATTCATCAATGCACAGAAAAAACAAGTTAGTTACGAACAGGCTTTTGCAAATAAGCCGACCAACATTACTAAGCAACTGCCCCAAGTAACCAAATGGATCGATGATGACCACTACATAGAGTCAAGAAGAGAAACCGATGGTAAAACCAAAATGTTTACTGTAAATGTAAAAACGGGTGAAGCTGTTCTGTATGAGGAAAAAAAAGAACCCGCCAAACCAAAAAAAGATTACGCAGCACTGATCACCGATGCGAAAAATGTAACATGGAGCCCAGATGAAAAATGGGTTGCTTACACTAACAAAGACAATAATCTTGTTATTCGCAATACAGAAACCGATCAGGACATTCAATTAACGAAAGACGGAAATGAATTAATAAAAAATGGTTATGCATCATGGGTGTATATGGAAGAAATACTCGGTCGCGGCACCCGCTACCGTGCTTTTTGGTGGAGTCCTGATAGCAAAAATATCTGCTATATGCGCTTTGATGATTCACAAGTGCCCACCTTTCCTATTTATGTTATCAAAGACCAGCGTGGCTTTTTAGAGAATGAACATTATCCAAAACCGGGTGATAAGAATCCTGAAGTAAAACTGGGCGTTGTTGATATTGAAACGAAGAAAACGACATGGGCAGATTTTAATGAAAAAGATGACCAGTATTTCGGAACACCGGTATGGACGCCAACCGGCCAGCTATGGGCCATTTGGATGAATCGCGGACAGGATAATTTAAAAATTTATGCGGTTGATCTGAGCAGCGGCGCTAAAACGGAATTGTATGATGAAAAACAAACCACCTGGATCGATCTTGACCGTGGCAATCGAATTGAATTCTTACCAGGCAACACGGGTTTCATCATGCGCAGCGATAAAAATGGGTGGGAGCAGTATTATTTATTTGACATGAAAGGAAAGCTTATCAATCAAATCACAAATGGAGATTTTACTGTTGGCGCCATTTATAAAGTTGATGAAAAAACAAAGACAATTTATTTTAATGCAAGAAAAGAGAACTCTGCGAGATGGGACCTTTACTCCACTTCTTTTGATGGAAAGAAAATGACACGTCTTTCTTTCGGTGAATATTCTTTTGCCGGCATGTCAATTTCTCCAACCAATAAATATTTTGTTACTGCATATTCAAATATTACTACGCCGACGACTGTTGCAATAATGGATATGAAAGGAAAACTGGTAAGAGAAATTGCCAATGTGAAAGGAGATGAATTTGCAAACTATGAATTACCAAAAAAAGAATTGCATCGTGTAAAATCTGCCGACGGTCTGTTTGACCTGCCTGTAACAATTACTTACCCGATCAATTTTGACCCGAATAAAAAGTATCCCGTGCTTGTAAGTATTTATGGCGGGCCGAATGCCGGTCGTATTATGGATACATGGGGAAGCAGCGCCACAGAGATCTGGTGGGCACAGGAAGGATTGATACAGGTTGTATTTGACAATCGCAGCAGCGGACATTTTGGTAAAAAGGGAATGAACTATATCCATCGCCAATTGGGGAAATATGAGATTGAAGATTACATGCAATGCGGCAAATGGCTGAAGGAAAAATCATTTATAGATGGCAATCGTCTTGCCATCACCGGCGGAAGCTTTGGTGGTTACATGACATGCATGGCGTTGACGTACGGTGCTGATGTATTTACTCATGGTGTGGCAAATGCATCGGTTACCGACTGGCATTTTTATGATACGCATTATACCGAACGCTATATGGATACACCAAAAGAAAATCCTGAAGGGTATAAAGCGACATCCGTGATGACGTATGCGGATAAGCTAAAAGGATTGCTTCGCATTGTACATGGCACGTCTGATGATAATGTACATATGCAAAACAGCCTGGTGCTCGTAAATAAACTGGAGGACCTGAAAAAACATTTTGAATTTATGCTTTACCCGGGCGAAAGACATGGCATTGGCGGAAATAACAGGGCAAAAGGTGAACACAACAGAACCGAAGCTTATAATTTTTATTACCAGTATTTATTAAAGAAACCGATGCCGGAACAATTCTGGCAACCATCACAACAACAGGCCAGACCTTTCTAAATCTATAAACCCCGGTGTTAAATCGGGGTTTTACTCTATTACACTTCAGCAAAGGGTCTGATATTTGTATAATCAAGAAAAAATAATCTTGCGTATACATTACAAATTTTCATTCTTCCTTTTCGTGCCTTTGATTTTTTTTGTTGAAAAGACCCGCGCTGAGTATTTTTTCGGTGGAATATCTTCTACAAAAAAAGAGGCCTTAGCATTTCTTGATAAAACAGATCAAACCAAAGAAAGCACTTATTGGCCAAATGTAAAACCAAAATTGTTTTATGATAACCTTAAGCTAAACCTTGAAAACCCAAAAAGCTTTTACCCGGGCCGCAGTACAAATTTTTGTGCCTATGGAGCACTCTCTTATTTGGTAATGGAAAAAGATCCCTTAGGTTATGTAAAATTCATGAACGATCTGTATGATAAAGGGGAAGCAACATTTAATAACAATAAATTCAAGCCTTCAAAGGCCGTAATGCAGGCTGCCGGCACATTAAAATTCAAAGGTGTTTTGGATATAAGACATGCAGAACAAATGTGGTTTCTTGTATTGGCCGATAAATTCAAAGGCTATCTCAATTTCTTTGACAAAAGATATCATGAAGGTGATGAAAATACTTTTTGGGCCGCTACCAACTTAGCTAAATTCGACCGGATGGTGAATAGAATGTGTGGCGTTCATGTAAAGGCTGTTGGCAGTGACCTTATCAAACCGTGGGTAAAAGATGTTTATAGTTATTTAGAAAAAAGAATTGACAGCAATATTGTAAGCCTTTATATCAATAACCGGATCATTCATAAAAAGAATCATGATAAGATCAAGTTTTCAATACCCACTCATTTTATTATCCTGCGGCAAATAAGTAAACAAGGCAACAAAATAACACTTCGTTATTGGGATTATGGCGGCGAAACTGAAATGCAGATATCTAACCGCACGTTGAAAAAAATAATATTTGGAATTATAACCATTGATAAATGAACCGCGTAGTGTTCTCTATTTCGCTAATCGTTTTACTGCTGACCTCATCATGCAGCACAAGAATCATTTCAAATAAATATTACCAGGAACAAAGAGAAACCGTCGATAGCATTGAAAGCCGCTATGAAAAACTAAATGCGTTAAAGCCTTTTGCTCTTGCTTTTACCGATAAAGATCTTAATATCCTGTCACTCGAGATGATTTCTGATACCTTAACCCGTATATACGAGTTCAATTTAACTGAACAAAGACTTGCTGACACATTGTTGAAATATAATTATGACACTGCCGGAATAAGTTACCTGGTCAGTAAAATGCAGCGAACAAAAGTTACCTGGATCAACAGTGTTGATTATTATGTAAATGATCTGCCGCAGCAATTAATCTACCTGAGCATAAAGCCCGTTACAATAAGATATATTTTTTCTCCTCCTAAATATATTGCGCTGGGGTATTTCAGAACTGCACAATCTTTTGACGAGAAAGGAAGGTTGTTGGATAACAGGCGCACTAAACGGGTCAGGAAAATAAAAGGACAAGTGTTTTATAAGATCACTGACCGGATCTGCTATACGATCACCGAGAAGTATCGTTAGTAATGCAAGTTAAAGTACTATTTTAAAGGAACCGTAGTTAAAATATAGGAACACGAGGTAGAAAAGTTGGGACTTCCTTTTTGCTTAAATATCATAATTTAGACCTGTGAAAAGGGCATTTACAAATACTGAAAAAAAATCCTATGTCTCAGGAGGAGTCTTTTTACCAAAAGATGTATCGGAGATATTACATCTTCCTTATTCAAGCGTGCGGTATTGGATGTTTGAATTTTGGGACGGCCGTTTTAGTAAAAACTCTGACGAGAAATATACTTTTGGCGATAAAGGAAACAAAGCTATTGACTTTTTAACACTCATTGAATTCTATACCTTTTACCAACTTAGAAAAAAAGGAGTGAGTTCACAAAAAATACAAACGGCACATCATAATATTGCAAAGAGTTTAAATAGCAAGTATCCGTTTGCCACTACGAAAGTTTCAACTGACGGAAATAAAATATGGTATGAGCATCTACAAGAAATCATAAATGCAGATGGTACGATACAAATCAATATAAAAGAAATAATTCAACCATTTCTTGAAAAGATTGATTTTGATGAAAACTTTCATGCAGAAAGATACTATCCACTTGGAAAAACACATAGCGTAGTAATAGATCCAAAACATCAATTTGGACAACCTACTATTCCCGGAACTAACCTAAAGGCGGATACAATTTTTAAGTTGTATCAGGGTGGCGAAAATAAAAAAAGCATTTGCTTTTTATATGACATCTCTACTAAACAAGTATCTGATGCTTTATTGTATTATAAACAAATAAGGGCTTAATGAAATTTATTTTTGACGAAAATTTTTTACATCGCTTAGCCCAAGGTTTGAATCTGATTGAACAAGGAAATCTTAAAAGCAAAGTCCCGACAGAAATCACACATGTAAAATTCTTAGGTTTAGAAGGTAAGACAGATGAAGAAATAATAGAAGCCGCTGGTAAGAATAATGGAATCATCATCACAATGGATAAAGATTTCAGGCATATGAAGCATTATTTTGCTTTATACACAATGTATAAAACAGGTGTTATAATATTCAGGTCTTCAAAAGGAAAACTGAACTATTGGGATATTGTGAAATCATTTATTAACAAATGGGAAGAATTAAAAGAAAGCATCGTCAATGAATCTGTTCCTTTTGCTTTTCAAATAAATACCAAAGGGATTCAACGATTAGAATTTTAACCCTTCAACACTTCTCTTGAAATAACGATCTTCTGAATCTCACTTGTGCCTTCACCGATCGTACAAAGTTTAGCATCACGATAATATTTTTCAACGGGAAAATCTTTTGTATAGCCATACCCGCCAAAAATTTGCACCGCATCATTGGCAACTTTCACTGCTATTTCACTGGCATAATATTTCGCCATTGCCGAAGCTTTGGTTACCGGCTCACCCCGGTCTTTCAATTCACATGCCTGCAAAGTGAGCAGGTCTGCTGCTTCAATTTCCGTTGCCATATCCGCAAGCTTAAACGATACGCCCTGGAAATTTGAAATAGGCTGATCAAACTGGTAACGTTCCTGTGAATATTTCAATGAAGCTTCATAGGCTCCTTTTGCAATTCCTAATGCAAGGGAAGCAATTGATATTCTTCCGCCATCTAAAACTTTTAATGATTGTTTAAATCCGTCTCCCACTTCGCCCAAACGATTAGCATCAGGAATTCTGCAGTTATCAAAGATCATCTCGGCAGTTTCACTGGCTCTCATTCCTAATTTGTTTTCTTTTTTACCCCCACTAAAACCTGCAGTGCCCCGCTCGATTATAAACGCAGTCGCATTATTTTTTGCTTTTGGCTCACCGGTCCTGCAAATCAATACTGCTATATCACCGCTCCGGCCATGAGTGATCCAATTTTTTGTGCCATTAATGACCCAATCATTTCCATCTTTTACCGCTGTGCATTTCATATTGCCTGCATCGCTGCCGGTACCGGGTTCCGTTAAACCCCATGCTCCTATCCACTCTGCGGATGCAAGTTTTGGCAAGTACTTTTTTTTCTGTTCTTCTTTTCCAAAACTTAAAATATGGCCTGTGCAAAGGGAGTTATGTGCAGCAAGGCTCAATCCAATAGATCCGCAAACCTTTGCTACTTCTTCAATGATCGTTTTGTATTCAAAATAACTTAAGCCGGCACCGCCGTATTGTTCGGGCACTAATACTCCCATCATGCCCAGCTTACCCATTTCTTTAAAACATTGGACAGGGAATTCCTGCGTTTCATCCCATTCCATTACATGCGGCCGGATATATTGTTGTGCAAAATCTCTGGCTGTTTGTGCAATGTGTTGTGTTATTTCACTTGGCTGAAAGTTCATATCCTTACTTTCTTTTCTTTAAATAGACTTATTAAATTAATTAGCGCTGCAAGGTAGTTAGAATTTCCGAAGACCTAACATCTGTTAGCTCCGATCTCGCCGGTATTTTTGCCGTTTCATGAAAACTCTAACACAAGTCCATCATAAGCAAGATGAATGCCATCAGGGAGCTCGGCTTCAATCTCTTCATGTTTTCCGAGCTGGTGAGACATATGTGTAAAATATGCTGCAGGGATCTTTAATTCCTGGACAAGATCTATTGCCTCTGCTAATGTAAAATGAGAAATATGATATTGCTTGCGCAACGCATTTAAAACAAGCACTTCGCTTCCTCTTATTTTTTCTTTCTCGCTTTCGTCGATCCTGTTTGCATCAGTTATGTAGGTAAATTTTCCAAAACGAAAACCGAGCACGGGCATTTTTAAATGCCAAACCAAAACAGGTGTAACGGGAATATCACCGATCATGAATGGTTCGTTAGTAATGGTATTGAGATTTAACTCAGGCACTCCCGGGTATTTTTTATCTGCAAATGCATAGCTGAATTCTCTTTTGATCGCTTCTTCTGTCAGTGAATTTGCATAGATCTGCATCACAGGTTTATAAAAAAAATTAAAAGCCCGCACATCGTCAAGCCCGGCAATATGATCCTTATGAGGATGCGTAAAAAGAACTGCATCCAGTTTCATAACATGTTCGCGAAGCATTTGATAACGAAAATCGGGTGTTGTATCCACTACGATCGTCGTGGTTGAAGATTGGACCATTATACTTGGCCGGAGACGTGTATCTTTCATATCTGCCGACGTGCAAACCTCACAGGTACAGGCAACCATCGGAACGCCACTGCTGGTTCCTGAACCAAGAAAAGTTATTTTAATAGAAGGATAGGTCACTAAACAAAAATACAGGAAAGAAAAAGAAGAACTAACGGGCGGATCAATTGTAAATAACTCCTCCCCTCGAAACAAATTGAAAATGATCCGCTACAAACTTTAGCTTTATTATATTGGATTCACCAAATGGCATATGACCAGAAAAATGTTGTAGCTGAATCGTTTGATAATCTAAAAATATCGGTGTGACTAATATACTGTTATCGCAATTTAAGGATGATCTTTTATAATCATGTTTACTAAACCGCTTGTGAATTGCAGAATCTGAAAAATCAAATCTCCCGCTCGTATCCGGAATAAAATAGAAGTTTTCCGGAACAAGGCATGTGTTTATGATCCAGAAATTCATCCTGGTCCTTATATCTTTTTTATACCGGTTTGCTCTTTTTCTAATGGCAGGATATGTTTGAATATTTTTGGAAATTTCTGCTTCGGTATAGTTTTTCAAAGCCGTTTTGAATTCATCGGTTTTGATAAATACAAATGCTTTACTGATCAAAGAAGTGTCATACTGCGCAGATAAGCGCAAAGAAATAAATGATAACAGGAGAAGAATTTTTATTCTCATAATTTCCAGATGCCCCGATCATAAGGATTGCATAAACTCTGTTTTACTTTGAAGCAGATTGCTGAGCGATGACATCTTCATAGATCTTCTTGCCTTGCTCACTGAGGATGCCTGAATTAATTTCAAGTTGCGGTATCAGGTCAAGCATGGTATTAATACGCCCTTCGAGTTGGAGAAATTTATTTAAAACAACGACTTTCCTATCTTCTAAAATGCAATAGCCGCTTTGAAATGTGCCTCTTTCATACCTAAGTACATAACCGGCTTCTTCAACAATAGATTCTAATTTATCAAGAGTTGTTTGGGTGTATTTCATTTGCTAAAATTCAAAAATCAAAAGTAAAAATAACAACCGGGGTATTCACTTGTAATTATCCACAAGTTTTGAATTTTTACTTTTGATCAGATAGCTATTGGATTTTGACTTACTATTATCCGCAGTTCTTTCTATCTTTAAAAACAAACCACCTACTGGTGAAAAGACTATTTATTTTCATCTGCCTCTCTTTAGGTTCACTCATTGCTTTTTCGCAGGAGCAATTGCCCGCTTTTGGTAAAGCCGATTTGAAAGAGCTAATGTTAAAAGATTGCTCTTTCGAAAAAGGCGCAGATGCAATGAAACTGCTCGATTTCCAGGAAACAGAAATTAAACTACATTATGAACTGAAAATTGAGATCAACAGGCGGGTCCGGATCAAGATTTTTACCAAGGAGGGGGCTCATGCTGCTAATGTCATCATACCTTATATCAAAAGAAACAGAAAATCAAAGATCGATGACATCACTGCCTATATATACAATCTTGATTCTGCAGGTAAGATCATAACCCAAAAGCTTGAAAAAAAACATATCCTGAGAGAGGAGTCATCAGGTGGCTTTAGCAAAGTAGCTTTTACTTTTCCCAATGTACGGCCTGGCAGTGTTATCGAATACCGGTTTACACATACAGAAAAAAACGTTATGCATCTTGAACCATGGTTTTTCCAGGATGCAATGCCGACAGCTGTCTCCATCTGTAAATTCATTTACCCGGAAGGTGTAAAATTTGACTTTCGTTTTATTACGGCTGATAATGTCAGCAATGACCATTCTACCAACACTGTAAAAGTCACCAAGACTTTTCGTTTAAATAATATTCATTCTTTCAAACCCGAACCCATGATGAGCTCTGTAAAAGATAATCTGCAAAGGGTCGAATTTGCTTTTTTACCCCGCCTTGGTTTTATTGATTTTTCAAATGAGGCATTTCGCTGGGGGATTTATAATGCTTCTTTATTATCTGGTTTTGGATGGCAAATAGCAACTACAATTCCTGGTACAGAAATCATAATTGACTCTGCTAAAAAAATAGTTGAAAAAACTGACAGGATCAACTTCATTTACCAATCGGTAAAGAAAAACCTGGGCTGGGACGAGATCCAGAGTTTTTATGCTGATGATATTAAAGAAGCATGGAAATTGAAATCGGGCAATAGTGCTGAAATCAATCTTACGATTTTAAACCTTTTAAGAAAATCCGGTATCGCTTGCTATCCTGTATTGGTAAGCACAAGAGGAAATGGTAAGCCTGATCCCGATTTTGTCAGCCTTGGACAATTTGATGGAGTAGATGTGCTGATCCTTGACAGTGCCCGTTTTTATATGCTCGACGGCACTCAAAAATATATTTCTTACAAAACGCCACCTTTTAATATTTTGAATCGTGATGTGTTTTTGATAGATACCCTAAACCATAAATGGTTAAATATTATTGATGACCGGCCCCTGACGAAAACAAATATTACGGTAAAAGCAGAACTAAATAATAAGGGAGAATTAAAGGGGGACGCTACTATTTCTTATTTCGATCATTCAAAAGCAAACAAACTTGAGGACCAAAACAGGAAAAAAACTGATGAAGAAAAAGAAGAAGAGGATAAAGAATTTATTCAAAAAGATTTTTTAGATCTCAACATCGATAGCCTCGTAGAAGAAAATGCCGAGGATGACCTGTTGCCTCTTGTTCATAAATTTAATTTTACTTATAAATTATCATCCACTGACAATTATTTTTTCCTTGATCCATTTTTTCTTTCAAGCTTTAGAAAAAATCCTTTCGGTGATTCTCTGCGTCACACGGATATAGATATGGGAAGTAACCAGTATTACTCCATGTATCTTCATTTAACAGTGCCTGCCGATTTTTTCATTGAAGAGCTTCCCGAAAATATTTTAATAAGATCGATTGACTCAAGTATGCTGTTTAAAAGACAGGTGTTGCAGGAGGGAAATATTCTTGTTTTTCGGAATTCATTTGAAATACTGCGTACCATGTATTCAAAGGATGAATATTCAGGCATTAAAGAATATTTTAAAAAGATTTACGGGGTGATCAGTGATCAAATCGTACTAAAGAAGAAAAAATAATTCTACTTGCTTTGCATCTTTATCACCGGCACGATCATTTCTTCCATGCTTACGCCGCCATGCTGAAAAGTATTACGGTAATAATTCACATAGTAATTGTAATTATTGGGATAACATAAAAAGCCATCTTCTTTTGCAAAGATGAAAGATGAATTTACAGTGGGCACGGGCAACCCCGCTTCCCTGGGATCACGGAAGGCAAGCACTTCTTTTGCTTCATAATTCAAATTGCGGCCATGTTTATAGCGAAGGTTCGTAGTTGTTTGCTTATCGCCCACCACCTTGTAAGCGGTTTTTACTTTCACACTTCCATGGTCAGTGGCTAAAACAATTTTAATGTTCTTATCAGCAATTTTTTTCAATGCCTGGTGAAGCGGCGAATGCTCAAACCAACTGCGTGTAATGCTGCGATAACTCATTTCATCACTTGCCAGTTCTTTCAGCACTTCCATTTCTGTTCTTGCATGGCTAAGCATGTCCACAAAATTGTAAACGATAACATTCAGATCATTGTTCAACAGATTATGAATATTATTTTGCAGATCAAGACCTGCCTGGTTGTTCAGCACTTTAGTGTAGGAAACTTTCAGGTCACCTTTGCCCAATCGTTTTAACTGCGCCCGGAAAAATTCTTCTTCATACAAATTTTTTCCACCCTGTTCATCATCATTTTTCCATTGCTACCGGAAATTGTTTCTCAATATCAACCGGGAGCATTCCTGCAAAAATTGCATTACGGCAATATTGCGTAGCTGTTGGGAGTATACTATAAAAACTATCTTCTTCCAGTATGCGAAAACTTTCAGCAAACATTGGCTGTATCGCTTTCCATTGATCGAAACGAAGATTATCCACTAAAATAAAAAACAGCGGTGTTCCTTTTTCCATATGCGGCAGCACTTTAAACTGCATCAGTGTATGTGACATTACAGGGCCATCTCCGCTTTTCGGTTTCACCCATGATGCATAATTGCGTGAAATAAATTTAAAGAACTCAGTATTCGCTTCGCTTTTTTGTGCATGCAACACTTCCTGCATTTCAGGACTATCACTTTTTTCCATTTCCAATTCCCAATACACAAGCTTTTTATAAATATCCATCCACTCGTTATAATCGGGACTGCTGTTCAGCGCCATAAAAAGATTGCGGAACTGTTGCTGGTATGCCGTTGTGGTTTTTTCAGCTACCAATCTTTTATTATCAAGTATCTTTTTCAGGCTTAGCAATACCTGGTTCGGGTTTACCGGCTTGATCAGATAATCACTGATCTGCGAACCGATAGCATCATTCATCAGGTTCTCCGTTTCATTTTTCGTTATCAGCACTATCGGTATTTGCTGGTTCACCTCTTTGATCTTTGCAAGTGTTTCCAGCCCGGTAATACCGGGCATGGTTTCATCGATCAACACTACATCAACAGGATTTTCTTTTACATAATCGATCGCATCAAATCCATTCGTCAGTGTATGTACTTCGTAGCCTTTGCTTTCAAGAAAAAGTTTTTGGGATTGCAAACTTTCTATTTCATCATCCACCCAGAGAATCTTTGGTAAAGCCATTCTTGTTGATTTTTTTCCATCGGAACGCTGAAAGCGGTCTGATGGTTAGTTTATTTTTATTTTCCAATCTTCATTACTACTATCATCGTCCCTTGCGTCGCACTCTTGTACGACAACAATTCTAATCCCCCTTTTTAACGGGAAGTGTCCAAATTTAGTTTAATAACTTCAGCTATTGTAGTTTTGCCCGCTACCCTTTAACAAAAAAGCAACATGTCCAACAGCAGAAAGATAATCAACGATCCTGTTTATGGTTTTATTACGATAGATCACCCGTTGATACTGGATATTATTGCACATCCCTAGTATCAGCGGTTACGGCGCATTTATCAAATGGCATTTGCTCATCTTGTTTATCCCGGTGCAGTGCATTCACGGCTTCATCATTCTCTTGGAGCGTATCATCTTATGTGTAATGCATTGCAGGAGCTAAAGAACAAAGGAATTGAGATCACTCATGAAGAAGAACTTGGCGCCAAGATCGCTATTCTTTTGCATGATGTTGGTCATGGTCCCTATTCGCATACACTTGAAAAAGAGTTGATCAAAGATGTGCATCATGAAACACTTTCCATTCTTATTATGAAAGTGCTGAACAAGGAATTTAATGGCCGGTTGCAAACAGCCATTGATATTTTCACCAATAACTATCCGAAAAAATTTTTGTACCAGTTAATTGCCGGCCAGGTTGATGTTGACCGGATGGATTATTTAACCCGGGATAGTTTTTTTACAGGCGTTTCAGAAGGAGTTATCGGCTATGACCGCATTATTAAAATGTTCTGCGTTCATAATGGTGAATTAATGGTAGAAGAAAAAGCGATTTATTCCATTGAAAAATTTTTAGTATCCCGCCGGTTGATGTACTGGCAGGTGTATTTGCATAAAACCGTACTAAGTGCAGAAATGATGCTGGTAAATATTATCCGGAGAGCAAAGGAGCTGATCGCAAAAGGAATAAAAACAGAAGCTGCAACATCCGCATTGAATTATTTTTTACAAAACCCTCCCGTTGATCATAAAACAGAAGAACATCTTGACACCTTCTGCAGTCTTGATGATTTTGATGTAATGGCTACCGTTAAAAACTGGATCGGTCATTCCGACAAAATTTTATCAATACTTTGCCGCGGTCTTGTTGATCGTAAACTTTATAAAGTAAAATTGCAGGCCGATGCTTTTGATGATGCATTTGTTAATGAAAAGAAAAAAGAACTGGTAAAACGATTTGGTATCAACAATGACGAAGCTGATTATTTCGTTTTTACCGGGGAAGCAATTAACACAACCTATGACCTGCTGGATGAAAGAATAAATATTTTATTTAAAGATGGAAGTGTAAAAGATATTTCGAATGTTGACAATGCTTTGATCCATCAGCATCTCTCCAGCCCGGTTAAAAAACAGTACATTTGTTACCTTCAGTTTCTAGTTATTGGTTGTTGAGTACTGGTTAAGTGTTGTCCCAAACCAGAAACCAGAAACCACAAAACCAGTAACACGACTTATTGATTATGCAATTTTCAGCAGCACAAATAGCAGCAATTGTCAATGGCAAAACAGAAGGCGACTCAAATGCTTCTGTAGATTCTTTTGGAAAAATCGAAGAGGCACAAAACGGGCAGCTTGCTTTTTTAGCCAACCCGAAATACGAAGAATATTTATACAGTACCAAGGCATCGGTGATCATTATTAACGATGGTTTGGAATTAAAACAATCTGTCACGGCAACTTTAATTCGTGTGCCTGATGCTTATACTGCCTTTGCAACATTGCTGAACAAATACCAGCAAATGATGCAGGAGCAATTGGTGGGAATACAACAGCCTTCTTATATCGCTTCTTCCGCATCGCATGGACAAAATGTTTTTATTGGTGCTTTTGCCTATATCGGAGAATATGTAAAGCTTGGCAATAATGTAAAGATCTATCCAAATGCTTATCTCGGAAATAATGTGAAAATTGGAGATGACTCGATCATTCATCCCGGTGTTAAAATTTATCATGATTGCATTATTGGAAGTAATGTCATTATTCATGCAGGTACTGTTATTGGCAGTGATGGTTTTGGTTTTGCGCCGCAAACTGATGGAAGTTTTCAAAAAGTACCGCAGATTGGAAATGTAATTGTTGAAGACAATGTTGAGATCGGTGCTAATACAACTATTGACAGGGCTACTATGGGTTCTACGATAATACAGATCAGGAGCAAAGCTTGATAATTTAGTACAGATTGCACATAATGTAGAAGTTGGTAATAGTACAGTGATTGCTGCATTGGCCGGAATAAGTGGCAGCACTAAAATTGGCAATGGCGTAATGATCGGTGGACAGGCAGGACTTGCCGGCCATTTACAAGTTGGCGATGGTTCAAAAATAAATGCACAGGCAGGTTTGGGTAAATCGTTAAAGGCCGGCAGTGCTGTTACCGGTTCTCCCGCTTATGATTATAATAAAGCGATACGCAGCCAGGCTATTGCCCGTAACTTACCGGAATTGGAAAAAAGAATAAAAGAGTTGGAAGCATTGGTGAAACAATTAATGAGTGAAAGAGTATCCTGATACTTTTTATTTGTCGGGTAGAATTACTAATTCATAAGTGGAACTTCGCAACGGGTGTTGAAAAGAATTATAAATGCCGGCTTCATAAATCTCAATTTTTCCTCTCAAACTGTATCTTTGCCCGCATGATCTCATCCACAGAAAATAAGAATTATATTGCCGAGAATATGTCTGCGCCTTTTAATCCCGACAGGCAACATACCATAAACACCGAAGCATGTATTTCAGGTACGGGCCTGCATACTGGTGTACTCGTTGATCTTACACTAAAACCGGCAACACCAGGTTTCGGAATCCAGTTTCAACGTATCGATCTGCCGGGCAAACCAATAATAAAAGCTGATTGTGATCTTGTGACAGATACAAGTCGCGGCACCACTCTTGAAGCAAATGGCGCTAAAGTAAGTACGGTAGAACATGTGCTTGCTGCATTGGTGGGAATGGGCATTGACAATTGCCTTGTAGAAGTGAACGGACCCGAAATGCCGATCATGGACGGAAGCAGTGAGCCTTTTGTAGATATCATTGAAAAAGCCGGGATCGCAGAGCAGGACGCAGCAAAAACATGGTATACCATTGATGAAAATATTTATTTCCAGGATGAAAAGAAAAGAGTTGATATGGTAGCTATGCCTGCAGCTGAATATTCGGTTACTACCTTAATTGATTTTAATTCTCCTGTTCTTGGTACACAACATGCCGGGTTAAAAACAATGTCTGATTTTAAAACCGAAATTGCTCCCTGCCGCACTTTTTGTTTTTTACATGAACTGGAAATGCTGATCGATAATAATCTTATTAAAGGCGGTGATGTAAACAATGCAATTGTGGTGGTAGATAAACCTGTGGGCGCAGTGGAGATCGAACGATTGAAAAAAATATTTAAGAAAGATAAGATCGAAGTAAAAAGCGAAGGGTACCTGAATAATCTTGAATTACGATTTCCGAATGAGCCGGCCCGTCATAAATTACTTGATGTGGTAGGTGATCTCGCATTGGTCGGCTATCCTATCAAAGCAAAAATTATTGCAAGCAGGCCCGGGCATAGCAGCAATGTAGAGTTTGCAAAAAAAATAAAGCAATTCATAAAGAAGAATAAACATACCCGTGGAGTTCCGGTGTATGATCCAACAGTGCCCCCGGTTTTTGATCTTGCCTATATTGAAAAAAAATTACCCCATCGTTATCCTTTTTTATTGCTTGATAAGATCATCGAACTAAGCGATACGCATATTGTGGGAATTAAAAACGTAACCTTTAACGAATGGTTTTTCCAGGGACATTTTCCCGGAAATCCTGTTATGCCCGGCGTATTACAGGTTGAAGCACTGGCGCAATGCGGCGGTATACTGGCAATGAACATGAGCCCTGAAGGACTATACGATACTTATTTCCTCAAGATCGATAATTGCAAATTCAAACAAATGGTAAAACCCGGCGATGCGATGATCCTGAAAATGGAGCTTTCCACACCGATACGCCGCGGTATATGTGAAATGAAAGGAACAGTATATGTTGGTAATAAGGTTTGCACCGAAGCTGACCTGGTGGCGCAGATTGTAAAGCGTAGTGGTTGATAAAAAATGATCGCATTTGGAAGGCTGAAAAAGGAATTTTTCAGCCTTTATTTTTTATCCACCATCGTGCTGAAAAGTGCTCAAAAATTAGCCTGATAAATCACCTAAAGAGGCCTTATTTACGTACATTCGCAGGCATTTCATTTTACTCAATTTTACAGAAGGATTTATCAATTTATGAGCGAAGAAATCAAAGCAAAAACAGCGCAGATTTCCTCCCTATTGGGGCAGGTCAGGAGGGGGCTGGTTATGGTGCTGATAGCATCCAGGTTTTGGAAGGACTGGAAGCCGTTCGTAAGCGTCCTGCAATGTATATTGGCGATATCAGTGAAAAAGGTTTACATCACCTCGTTTATGAAGTTGTCGATAATTCAATTGATGAAGCATTGGCCGGTTATTGTAAAAATATTATCGTTACTATTCATGAAGATAATTCCGTATCAGTAGAAGATGATGGCCGCGGTATTCCGACCGATATGCATCCGAAAGAAAAAAGAAGTGCATTGGAAGTTGTAATGACGGTATTGCATGCCGGCGGTAAGTTTGATAAGAATTCGTATAAAGTTTCGGGTGGTTTGCATGGTGTGGGTGTAAGTTGTGTAAATGCATTAAGTAAAAATCTTCATGTTGAAGTTTGCCGTGATGGAAAAATATTTGAGCAGGAATATAAGATCGGTGTACCGCAATATCCTGTTCGTGAAACTAGGCACAAGTGATAAAACAGGAACGACAGTTCATTTCTGGCCTGATGACAGCATTTTTACTTGTTACCGTTTACAAAAAAGATATCCTGGAAGGCCGTCTTCGTGAGCTTTCCTTTTTAAATAAAGGAGTAAGCTATTACTTTAAATGATCTTCGGGAAAAAGAAGATGAAAATGGTACTTATTCAAAAACATTTTACAGTGAAGGCGGTATTGTTGAGTTTGTAGAAATGCTGGATAAAAATGCAGGAAGAAGTCCTCTTCTTCCAAAAGTAATTTTTGTGAAGGCCGTGATGAAGCAACAAATGTTGCCGTGGAAGTAGCGATGATCTATAATGATTCTTTCAATGAGCATGTTTATTCTTATGTAAATAACATTAATACCATTGAAGGCGGTACCCATGTGGCTGGCTTTCGCCGTGCATTAACAAGAGTATTTAAAAGTTATGGTGACAAACAAGGGCTTGTTTGAAAAAGCTAAAGTTGAAATTGAAGGTGATGATTTTCGTGAAGGACTTAGTTCAATTATCTCTGTAAAAGTTCCGGAGCCCCAATTTGAAGGACAGACAAAAACGAAACTCGGTAACAGTGAAGTGATGGGGGTTGTTGACTCCACAGTTTCAAAAGTTCTTGAAGCCTATCTTGAAGAAAATCCAAGAGAAGCAAAAACATTATTCAATAAAGTGATCCTTGCTGCACAGGCAAGGGCTGCTGCACGAAAGGCAAGAGAACTGGTTCAGACGAAAATCTGTATTAAGCGGTGGCGGATTGCCAGGCAAACTTGCCGACTGTTCAGACAGAGACCCTGAAAGATGTGAATTGTACCTGGTTGAGGGTGATAGTGCCGGTGGTACCGCAAAGCAAGGCCGCGACAGAAGTTTCCAGGCTATTCTTCCATTGCGCGGTAAAATTTTGAACGTGGAAAAAGCAATGGAGCATAAGATCTACGAAAACGAAGAAATAAGAAATATGTACACGGCTTTGGGAGTAACCGTTGGAACCCCTGAAGATCCGAAAGCATTGAATCTTGTAAAGCTTCGCTATCACAAACTCATTATCATGACCGATGCCGATGTGGATGGAAGCCATATTGCCACCCTTATCCTCACATTTATTTACCGGTACATGAAAGAACTGGTAGAGCAGGGATATGTTTATATTGCCCAACCGCCCCTTTACCTGGTTAAAAAAGGAAAAGAACAAGCCTATGCATGGACTGAAGAACAACGAAAAGCTTCGGTGGAAAAAATTGGCGGAGGTAAGGAAGATAGTGTAAATGTGCAGCGCTATAAAGGTTTGGGTGAAATGAATGCGACACAACTTTGGGACACGACGATGAACCCTGACACAAGGACCTTAAAACAGGTAACAATTGAAAGTGCGGCTGAAGCTGACCGTGTTTTCAGTATGCTGATGGGCGACGAAGTAGGGCCAAGACGTGAGTTTATTGAGAGCCATGCACGGTATGCTAAAATTGATGTTTGATCTTAAGTCGTTAAAAATAAAATGATTAGCTCCGAAAGCCCGGAGCTTTTTTATTTCTGGTTATGCTAAAAGGCGTAAAAGTCCTAATTTCAGGCATTCCTAATCAAAAAACCTATATCATGAGTGAAGTTCAACTAACAGCCTACAATGTAAAAACCAAAGAGAAAGGAGTTCCGATTATGGATGCCGTGATCACCAAAACTGCCAAAGGTGCCTATATGGTGCAGGGGCATGATGGTAAGGGAAATAAGCTGACAACTTTGGTAAACGAAGAAAAAGCGATGGCGGCTATTAAAGCCGGAATTGCTAAACAAGGATGGTAATTAGTAGCGCAAAATAGTAAAGGGGCTCGTGAGCCCCTTTATTTTATTGCTTTATCAGTCTTATGCTGTATTTCTTTTCACCAGATTCTGCCAAAAGAAGATAGACTCCCGGAGCAATTTTCGCGGCTCTTAAATCAAGCTGTGCCTTTTGCACAAAACCATTTCCGCTAAATTCCATTCGTTTGACAAGCTTGCCATCTGCACCGTAAATCTTTAGGTTTAGTTTTTCGCTTTGGTCTAATTGATAAACAAAATTGTAATTACCATTTGATGGGTTTGGATACACCTGCCACTGCACCTCATTGCTGAATACAACAGGCCGTACCGGCGAATAAACAAATGTGTTATCTCTGTCAACAATTTTTAACCGGTAATAACGTACTCCGGTTTTGCCAACTTCATTGTCGATGAAGTTGTAAGTTCTTTCTGAATTTGAATTTCCCGGGCTTGCTACCTCACCGATTTTTACAAACCGGCTATTTTGGATAATCAACATTTCCTTTTGCTACTTCTATTTCAAAATGACTTACGTTATGTTCCGCTACTGTTTTCCATTCTGCGATCACATCCTTGCTGTCTTTCTTTTTTGCAGTAAAGCTTACGAGTTCAACCGGTAAAGGAGTTTGCCTGTCAACACCGCCATTGTTTAACCAGAACTCTGAAAAATCTTTTGTCTTGAATTCTACATAATAACCTTTATCAAATGGAATTTTATAATTCCAATCGGCACTTAAGAAACTGAATGTTCCCTGTATATCATCACCAAGGTTTCCATTTTCAAAAATATCATCGGGGTCAGAATATTTTGTAACTCCTAATTCAGTCACCATGGACGGTTTGGTACAAATTGCACATCCGGTGGCATTCAACAAATTCTCTGTTTCTGTATCAAGAAAATAAAAACGAACGCTAACTGAATCGCTCAAACTTGTATTAACCGGTTTTATGGTAATGTTCCTGTCATGATAATATTGTTTGCCATCATTGCGAACGCCGCCGGTATTTATATATGCCTGCACATCAGTGTTGCCAAGATTTTGATTGTTGGGCTGAACAGAGGCGACAAGTTTTCCACCAGAAACAAAATTTATCCATGCAGTGCCGCCCGCAATATTTTGAGAAACCGGTGAACCCATGGTTATGCCGTCATACACTCCCATTGTATTATCATAAACATGTACATCATCAATAGCCACTCCTTCAAAACTTACAAATGGATCCGATAGAATTACAACTCTGAATCTTATTGTGGGGATACCGGTTGGCAAAGGTGTTGTGGCAACATGCCATCTTGTATAATCCTGCACACTCCACATCTTGCTGCCGCTATAATTTTTATCGTACCAGTTAGTGCCGGTACCAACATCCCCAAGCCGGTTCCATGTTATTCCATCACCTGAATATTCAATATAAGCACCATCACAAAATGTGCCGCCACAATCTTCAAGATCAAGAGCAATATTCAGGCTCAGCGTCGGGTTTGTCATTCCATTGATATTGTAACATGGCGAATACAGGTAAGATGTTTCCTGGTTATGATAATTGCCAGTCAAATTCGTTTTCCATGCTTTTGTTCCGCTGGCTGCTTTATTTATTTTGCCTGAAGCAGGCACACCGTATTGCCATGAATTAATTGTACCCGAGCTCCGCCAATAGCCATCATTCGTTTCAAAACTTTCAACATGCGGAAATGTTGTAATTAATGGCGCGTTAAAAACATTTATACTTACAGTGTCATTATCCCGGAAATTATCAGTACCGTATTGAACATTTATAAGGACCGTATGATCGCCCAATGCTGCGAGGTTGGCAGTAGTTGTAAGTGGAAACTGTGCCGTTGTTTTTGCAGCAAGAGGACCCGGAATTATTTCAATAACCGGAGTACCGCCATCTACAACGATCCTTATCGGAATATTACTGACTGAATTTACAGACGCATTTCTTATGGTAACTTTTAAAGCAGTTGTATTAGTTAAACCACAACTATTATTCCTGGGCTCATCGATACTTAGTAATTGTATATCATCAATAGCTTCATAAATTCTTATATCATCGAAATTATGACCCTGGAAGCCGTCATTATCATTGATACGAACAATTCCAAATTGTCCGAAGCGAACCTGGAAGCTGCTGCTGAAATTTTGGGAAGCGGCAATTAACAGATCCGACATTTCAATGCTTGGCGTACGTTTAAAAATCCCGGGCTCATTTCCATTCGAAGAAAGAGTAAATGCTTCCAGCCAAGGCTTTGTATCATCACCACGTATCCAAATTTTATTGATGGCATTAACAACACTGTCACCATGTGACTTAAATTGAAAATCAAGTCGCATATCTTTTACCGCAGCATTAATGCCGGTAAGATTGTAAGTTCCGTAAACAAAATTATTGCTGCCTATGCCATCATTCCATCCATTATAATCCATGATCAGCGACCGGTTGCCTGAATACGCCATGCCGCTATTTAGAAAAGTACTTAATCTTCCGAGCGGGTCAGTGTTGGTGAAATCATAACGATCGATTCCTTCTACACCAAACCGGTTTTTATAATAGTGCCGTGCTGTTGCGGTTTCGAGATTATCAGTAAACGGAAGTGACGAGCGGGTCATTATTTAATTGCCGGACTGTATCGGTAATTGAATTATTAACAGCGACCGGATCAGCACCCGTTGTATTTTCCACTTCTGCTTTTACGATATAATTCCCTGCTGCAGAAAAATTATAGGGAACGGAAAAATTATGAGTGTATGCGGAGCCCGGAGTAACTGTAGCTGAAACCACATCTTCTATTACCAATGTGCCTCCAACATAATATCGCATTTTAAAACTGGTAACATTTGCATCATCAAGATTTTTTATTCTTGCTGAAACTGTAGTAGTCGCTGTTAATGCAGTGGATGTATTTAGCCTGCCATAAACCGGCGCAATGATTGAATCCAATTTAATATCATTATTTGAAATGCTACCGCTGCATGTACCTGAATTGGGAATACGTTTTATTGCAAAAGCTTTTCTTCCGCGTTGTCCGCTTAATCTTGCACAAACTGTAACCCAATATTCAGTACCGGATGATAAACCGCTCAGCGTATAACTTGCAGAAGCAGTTGTTCCTATTGACACCATTTCATTTCCCTGTAATTGAAATACTTCATAATCTGTAGCGCCGGTAACAGGCGTCCAGTCAAAAGCAAAATACCCTTCGCATTGTGTCGATGATAATGATAAGGCTGGCATGCCAAGAATTGTAAATGCAGAACTTGTACTTGTATAGCCGGATCCATTTCTTGTTACTCTTATCAAAGCCTGGCTTGTTTGCTACTGCTGGCACGATCCAATCTAGTCTTCTGATATCGGCTGCAACTGCTGCATTGATCGTTGTCCAGCTTCCTCCATTATTTGTAGAATATTCAACTAAAAAAGTATTGGCAGGGTTGCCATAAGATTCCCATTGAATGGTTTCAGTTTCTCCCGGAACCAATGTTTCATTTCCTATTGGATAAACGATCTTTGTTTCAATTGGGATGATATCATACACAACAAAATATTCCTGCGGACCAGCTGCAACTGCAGTTCCTTTTACATTCACTGTGTACGTTGTGTTAGCAGGAGTATTAATTACAATTTGTTCGATATTATTAATATGATCGGCTGCGGGTAAAGCATCGTTATCGACATTACCAGGTATCGTATCTAATCTGTATGGCAAAACTGACGACGGAGCAGTAATTTCAAGATCAAGATCATTTACCAATGCCTGCGATGCAAACACAACAGCAGCAGGATCATTCCAGTAAAGTGTTACTTTAAGCTGGGCAGTATTTGCAGGAACAACAATTGAATGAGGATTATTTCCGCCGTTATTAATTGTTGAAATATAATAACGGTTATTACTCAACATATCCACCGAACGCAACAGGTTCATCCATCCAAAACCATAAGTATAATCAGGACCGGTGTTACCAAGATCAGCGCCTCCGTTACAGATCAATGCTTTCATTAAGCCGCTTTTAGGATTAGCGCCGCTATTTTGTAAACGATATTTTTCATACAGCAATGCAAGTCCGCCGGCAACTGCCGGTGAAGCCATGCTTGTTCCCTGCTGTGGTCCATAACCATCATCTGGTGTAGGCACGGTTGATGTTGTAAAAAAACCATCAGCCATTAGTTCGGGTTTTGTACGTCCGTCTTTTACCGGGCCACGGCTTGAAAAAGATGTAACCATTCCTGTTCTGTCAGTAGCGCCGATCGTCAAAACATTTTTTGCTGATTGAAATCCGCTTAATACGGTACGAAATGAAGAAGGATAATTTAAACAAGTGAGGCCGCCATCATTTCCTGCTGCAAAAACATTTTGCAAATTTGGTTGATCGATTGCAAGCTGGTCAAGCAAGCGGCTTTGCAGATCATAATATCCCATATAATCACAATCGCCGGTTATATCGCCGTAAGAATTATTTGTAACTACCATTCCGTAATCGGTAACATAAGTTGGCGCATTGCTGATAATTCCTGAAAGATGCTGTGCAACTATAGTTGACTTCGGCGCATAACCTGAATACTGTTCACCAGCAATACCACCGCCACCAACAGTACCATACACATGTGTGCCGTGATATAAATAGCCTGCAGGGCCAAAATTGATAAGCCTGCCTGTGAAATCGACATGATACTGTGGGTCCGCATCATCGCCAACACCTATAACTACACCATTACCTTTTAAATTATATCCTCCAACTCCTGTTGCTGCATTTAAAACATTGCCGCGGGAATTTTGTTTTGCAATGTAATTCAATGGCTGAGCTCCATGAGGCGCAGGTTCTATATATTCAATAAATGGAAAAGAAGCAACTTCATTCAGCCGATCGCGGACTATTCGTAAGCCAATGATGTGATACTTGCTGTATTCAACTGAAGTGATCTCAATATTTCTTTCTCTTAATAACTTTTTTATTTCATCAAAAGAAATTGTTTTAGGAAAACTGATCCATACATCTACCATGCCGGGTGTTCTTCTTGCCCATGACGGAAATATTCCTCTGGCCATTGCCGGATGCATTTTCTGTTCCGCTGATAATTCAAGAATCGATCTTGCTCCGGCACTTTGCAAAATAGTATGATCTATATTTTTTGTAATGCAGATTGTGTAAGCATTACCGGGAATGTATTCAAGCAGTTGAATACCCGCACTTGCAAGCTCTTGTTTCTTTGCTTCGGAAGGCAATTGATCAAATTGCAGAACCGCAAATGATTTGCCGTTTACTTTTTGCAAACGTTCGGTAAATGCTTTTACATTTTCAGCAGTAATATTTTTTTCGGTAAAAATTTTACCGCTGCGAAGCTGCAATGCACTACTTGTATCTTTTTGTGAAAAGGAAATTTGCGAAAAAAAACAAAGCAGGATGGTGAAAGGAATTGGATGGATTCTCATAGCCAGATTTATCTTTAAAAATAACATTTTTACGTAAATAAAACAGGTAGGTTTTACTACCCACGTCTTAGTAAAACCACTTTTCAGGCTTTCACTGTATCGGCGCTAAAGCAATACGTATGCATAATAGTCAGGAACCGGTGCATCTCTTCCATTGTTTTAACGTTATCTACGATCATAATAAACAACCTGCCCGATTGCTTTAGTTTAGCCTTATTAGTTCCAGTTTGTATAAACGAAAGAATCTGCTGAAAAGTTTGTGACTCGAAATAAGGAGAGTCCGGCCTGTTTATAAAATAACATCGCAGTGTTTCATCTTTCAGGCTCATTTTTTCAAAACCCAAGCTCAACCGCCAGCTTGCGGCAACGAACTGTAATAAAAAGATCATTCACAGCTTGCGGTAAAGCACCAAAACGGTCCTTCATTTCTCCGGCCATCAATTGTAACTCCTCTTCTGATTCACTGTTATCCAATCGTTGGTAAAGCGATAATCTTTCAGTGATGCTTTCAACATAATCATCAGGGATCAGGATCTCAAGATCGGTATCGATTGTACAGTCATGTACAAAATCATCCTGTCTTGAAATTTCTTCTTTAAATAATTCTTTGAATTCGGTACGCTTCAACTCGCGGATCGATTCATCCAGGATCTTTTGATAGGTTTCAAAACCGATATCTGCCATAAAACCACTTTGCTCGCCACCTAACAGATTGCCGGCGCCGCGAATATCAAGATCTCTCATTGCAATTTGAAATCCGCTGCCAAGATCACTATGTTGTTCGAGTGTTTGCAATCTTTTTCTTGAATCATCAGGCAGTGTACTCATCGGCGGCGCTAACAAATAACAAAATGCTTTTTTATTACTGCGTCCTACCCTGCCTCTCAACTGGTGCAGATCGCTTAATCCAAATTGATGCGCATTGTTTACAATGATGGTATTCACATTGGGAATATCAACACCGCTTTCAACAATATTGGTGCAAACAAGCACATCATACTTTCTATCGATAAAATCAAGAATATGTTTTTCCAGTTCATGTCCTTCCATTTGCCCATGCGCAATGCCAACACTTAGGTCCGGGCATAATCGCCTGTATTATATTTGCCATTTCGGGAAGACTCTGTACCCTGTTATAAATAAAAAATACCTGGCCACCTCTTTCCGTTTCATAATAGATCGCATCACGTATCAGGTCCTGGTTGTACACATGCACTTCAGTTTGTATTGGCTGGCGGTTCGGTGGTGGTGTATTGATAATGCTAAGATCCCTTGCACCCATTAATGAAAACTGGAGTGTTCTTGGGATCGGTGTTGCCGTTAATGTTAAACAATCAACTGTTGTCTTAATTGTTTTAATTTTTTCTTTATGACCAACGCCGAACTTTTGTTCTTCATCGATCACCAGCAGGCCAAGGTCTTTATACTTCACATCTTTTCCAAGTAAAGCATGCGTACCGATAATGATCTCGATCTTTCCTTCTTCTAATTTTTTAAGCGTTTCTTTTTTTTCTTTTGCCGATTTAAACCGGTTGATATAATCTACAGTTACGGGAAAATCTTTTAACCGGTCACTAAAAGTTTTATAGTGCTGAAAAGCAAGAATGGTTGTTGGCACTAATACTGCGGCTTGCTTACCATCAACACAAGTTTTGAAAGCGGCACGAATTGCAATTTCTGTTTTACCAAAACCCACATCCCCGCAAACCAACCTGTCCATTGGGGAAGCCGACTCCATATCTTTTTTTACATCGGCAGTTGCTTTGCCCTGGTCAGGAGTATCTTCATAAATAAAAGAAGCTTCCAGTTCTGTTTGTAAATAATTATCCGGTGTATGCTGAAAACCTTGTTGCGCTTTCCGTCTGGCATAAAGTTTTATCAGGTCAAAAGCAATCTCCTTAACCTTAGCCTTCGTCTTATCCTTTAATTTATTCCATACATCACTTCCCAGTTTATTTATTTTGGGGATGGTTCCCTCTTTACCTGTATATTTTGCAATCTTATGAAGCGAGTTGATATTGACATAAAGAATATCTGAATCTTTATAAATGATCCTTACCGCTTCCTGCAATCTTCCATTCACTTCAATTTTTTGCAAACCGCTGAATGTGCCTACACCATGATCGATATGCGTTACAAAATCACCGGGCTGCAATTCGCGGAGTGTTCGTAATGTCAGTGCTTTGTTTTTATTATAAGCTTGTTTCACCCGGTATTTATGATAGCGCTGAAATACCTGGTGATCGGTATAGCAAACAATTTTCAGGTCCTCATTTATAAATCCTTCATGAATAGAAACAGTGATCGGGTTAAAAACGATATCTGATTTCAGGTCTTCAAAAATGGTTCGTAATCTTTCAAGCTGTTTTGGATTTTCTGCAAACAGGTATACTTCAAATCCTTTAAGCTCCCAGTTTTTTAGATCAGCAATCAATAAATCAAAGCGCCGGTTAAATGCGGGTTGTGTACGGGTGGTTGATTGTATTGTCAATAGAGAAGATCGATCGGCCGGCTCATTTCCAAAATAAACACAGGAACGGATTTCAATTTGTTTTACAAAATCATTCTTCGAAATAAAATCTGCTTCGGTGAAATTTACCTGGGCCGCCTGTTCAGAACTATACTCTTTTTTCCGATGGCTATCGGCATCTGTATTTTTATTGGCCAGGAAATAATCCAATTCCTCTTTGCAATCTTTTAATCTTTCCTGCAATAATTCTTCATCCCTCATCCACACAATAGTATTTTCAGGTAAAAACTCCAGCAGTGAAATTTTTTCTTTATCGGCAAACTGCGTTTCGATATTCGGGATAATGCTTACCTGCAATAATCTTCTTTCGCTGAGCTGTGTTTCGGGATCAACTATTCTTATTGAATCAACTTCATTTCCAAAAAGCTCTATTCGATAAGGTTTTTCATTTCCAAATGAATAAATATCAAGTATACCACCGCGGATTGCAAACTGTCCCGGCTCATACACAAAATCGGTTCTTTCAAAACCAAAATCAGCAAGTTTTAAAAGCAAAGAACCGGTATCAAGTGTATCGCCGTTTTTTATAAAAATTATATTTGAAGAAAGCGTATCGGACACCACTACCTTTTCAAATAAAGCTTCGGGATATGTAACAAGAATTTTTTTATTTACAGAACCGGCGGCATTTAATTGCGAAGCGATCTTTGTCAGCGCTTCTGTGCGCAACATCACGTGGCTGCTATTCAGCAATCCGAAATTCTTTCGTTGTTTAAATGATGCCGGGAAATAAAAAATATCCAGTGCCCCGGTCAGGTTTTCCAGTGTATTATGAAAATAGGCGGCATCTTCGGCATCATTTAGTACGATAAGATGATTAAACTGTGAGCAGGAAGGATGTTCAAATATGGCGGCGCTGAAAAATTCCGGTGAGCTGCCCTGCAGATTTTCAAGATAAATTTTTTGTGGGTGGGAAAAAGAGAGCCTGTCCGCCAGTTGAAAAAGGCGGGGGGAATTAATGAAAACATCCAGCAAAGCCCGTGCACTCATCCAAAACAAAAATATAAAAAACGCGCCGCCTGTAACGTAAAAATAGCAGAAAGATTTATTTAAGTAAATTGCCATACTCTAAAAGTCAAATATGAAAAGAAAGGTTATCGTTTCTGTCACTTTGGTTTTCATTGCAGCGTTCAGTTTTTTATTGCTGGTAAATAAGTCCACCAGGCAACAACTACCTCACAATGAGTTTTCTGAGGAGAATGAAGAGAATGAAGAGAACGAAGCGGCCTATCATTATCTGCGCTGGAAATATGAAGCTGATATGGTCAAAGATCCAACAACCGGCGAAGCTTTATTTGGTCTGCGTGACCAGGAAATTGAGTTTGCAAAAACAATTCCTCAGCGCAACACTTCATCAGCACTTGCAAGACTAACCATTCAAAATAATTATTTACCTGCCGGGCCTAATAACCAATGGTGGCAGAACAAGAGCAGTTGCATATGATGTACGATATAACGGAACCACTAACAGGGTTATTAATGGCCGGTGGTATCAGTGGTGGAATTTTCAGATCATCAGACGGTGGTGGCAACTGGACAAGAGTGACACCTTTAAATGAAGTTCATAATGTTGCATGCATCGCACAGGATCCGAGAGATGGTCACCAGGATAAATGGTATGCTGGTGGTGGGGAATATGTGGGTAGTTCAACCGATGCAACCGGTGCAGGTTATCTTGCCCATGGTCTTTTTAAATCTACCGATAATGGCGTGACATGGACAAGAATTTCTTTAACCAACATGACGGATTTTAATGGCAGTGCAATCGCTACAGGTGCTGCCTGAAAGATTTGATCATCCATTTGATTACGTTCATAAAATTGCTGTCAATCCAGCAAATGGGGATGTGTATGTAGCATGTCACAGGAGGATCGTTCGTTCAACAAATGAAGGCACAACTTTTCAAACAGTTTTTGGAAGTGCAGTTACTGCCTTTGCTGCGGGTGGACAAGGCGATGTTGTTATATCACCAACAGGTAAAATATACATCGCATTTACTGGTGCAGCGCCTGATCTTGCATTAAGAGGCGTTTGGAAATCAGTAACCGGTAATTTGAATTCTTACACAAGATTAGCAGGTGGGCAAACGGCTGGGAGTTGATTCAGTTGATGGCTGGCGTGGTAATGCGTATACGTTTACAGATGTAGGCGGTTCAAATTTCTATGATACAAGAAGAACATTACTTGCACTTGCTCCTTCAAATGAAAACATACTTTATGTATTGTATGAGAACGGGCTTACCAATACAAGTTCGTCACGTAATAAGGAAGCCGATCTGTTCAAATTAAATATGACTTCGGGAAATGTATGGACCAATCTTTCCGCAAACGTTCCTGATTTCCCCGGTGGCGATCATGATGCAACCGATCCTTTTACTATACAAGGCGGCTATGACATGTTTATCACAGTAAAGCCAAATGATCCAAATTTTGTATTGCTTGGCGGAACGAGTTTATACAGGTCAACAGATGGATTTAGCACAGCAAACTATAATAATACATTAAGTTGGATCGGGGGTTATGGAAATACTTTGCCAACGCTAACTTTTTATCCAAACAGTCATCCGGATATTCATAATGTAGCTTTTAATCCATCAAATCCGAATGAGGCTATTTGTTCTAACGATGGTGGTATGCAGATGACAACAAATATAACAACGGCCGGTTCTAACGTTGTATGGACACATCTCAACAACTATCAAACGCTCCAGTATTACAGAATAGGCGATCGATCCGGAAACAGGTGCAAACAATTTTGCAGGCGGATCACAGGATAATGGAACTCAGTTCAGAGATAAAACTGGTATAGCAGGTGTGCCGATTGCTGATAGTAATAATCATCGCAGGCTGATCGGTGGTGATGGCGCTTCCGTAGGAATTTCAAAAAAGAATGGGAGCATTCAATATTTATATGGAGGAGTGCAATTAGGAAGTATACGGCGCGGTCAACTGCAGGCTTCATTTAGTGCTACGGAGATCCGGCCTAATGGATTGACTCCTTCTTTCCCGGGTTCAACAACTGAATTTGGAGAGTTCGTCACCAATTTCAAACTCAATCCTGATAATACGGAAGATCTCTTTTACATTAATTTCAATCGCATGTTCCGCACTACAAGTGCTTCAACAGTTACTTCTTCATGCATGGACCGAATTGACCGGGAGTAGGCACTGCTGTTAACGCAACGCAACGGAACTAATATCGCCATTCGTGCTATTGCATTCAGTCGCGGAAATTATGGTGCCCTGCATTCAATGTATTTCGGTACAACTGATGGAAGAATATTCAGGTTAGATGATCCAAGAAATGCTTCAGCAACTGCTACACCCGTAAATATTACGCCGACAGTTACAGACCTGACAGGCTTAAATATCCAGGACATTGCAGTGAATCCAAATAACGATAATGAAATAATGGCCGTAGTAACAAACTATGGAAGAACGGTTGGTGCTGCATTTAATAATGTAACCAATATACTCTGGACTAATGATGCCAAAAGTGCTTCCCCTACATGGAGAGTTGCGGAGGGGAATCTTGCCGGTACCAACACTACCGGTTTTATTTCTGCCCGCAGTTGTATGATCGTTGTAAAAAAAGATGGGGCCGGCAACCCGGTAACAGAATATTATGTGGGCACAGCGGCAGGATTGTTTGCCGTTGAAAATCTTGGAACAACTTTAATAGGAGGCGGCTCTCCAACATGGCAACGTGAAGGTTCGTCAACATTAAATTTTGCCGTAGTCAACTCACTTGCTTATCGCCCTGTTGATAATGTGATGGCAGTGGGTACGCATGGCAACGGGCTTTATTATGCTTTTCTTGGTGCACCTAACCTTGTTACAGGAATTAATAACCCGGTAGTAAATGACAAGGATTTTATTACAATGGTTTATCCAACTATCAGTGAAAATATTATTCAATACAGAATAGGGAACAAAACTGATGTAAGAAAGATTTCTGTGCAATTATATAATATGAAGGGGCAGGAAATTTATCGACAGGAATCAGGTTATCAGAATGGAAATGTAAATATCAACCGGTTTGCCAAAGGCGCCTATATATTGAGTATTTACAGCGATAACGGGAAATATCGTCATATTCAAAAGATCATTCGATAAATAAAAAAGCTGTCACAATAATCAGGAACAGGGATCACACGAAGAAACCACAAAGTGCACAAAGATAGATAACTTCTTTGTGTATTCCTAAGGTTTTTAAAAAAAAAAATTTCCTGGCATTTTTAAAGGCAATGAAATTTTTTGTTTTTACCAAAGTTGCAGTAGCAATTACATCACCAATTCCTTTAATACTGGTCAGCAGTTTGAAGTTCTGATTCACAGATTGATCTGCTTTGTCAATGCATTGTTTAATTTGATCATCGAGCACTTTGATCCTCTGTGCGACCTCCTTGACCAGTGTTAATTGGATTTTGATGATGGGGTCTGCTGATGAAAGCACTATTCGATACTCTTTGAGTGCACAGGCCAAAGACTGGCGATACTTGGTTAGTCGTGCCCGTGTTGAGTGCAGCATTTGGAGACGTTGAAGCACAGGATGGGCGGGCTTTTCAGCCACAAGCTTATCCTTTTTTTCAAATCCAAATCTGGCAATTCGCTCGGCATCGATTTTGTCATTTTTACCTCGGATCAAACCCAGTGATCGCTTAATCGCCAGTGCTGATACTTTGGCAAATTGGATCTGGTGCTGGTGTAAAAATTTTTCCAACTGGAACCTTTAGTGTTCTTCGTGACTTCCTGTTACTCTCACCTTTGAGACAGCCTCTTTTCTTAACAGTTTATTTGGTGTCAATTGATTTGTTATTGCATCTTGATTTCATGAAGAAGAATGTATTTATACCGGTAATTCTTTTATTTATTATTCTGCCCGGATTTACCCAGGTAAAGCCGCCGGTTAAAAAAGTTTATGCCTATAAACAGGCAAGTATCCCGGGTATACTACCTGCTTCGGACGAAAATGATATAAAAGAAAATAATGGAGCAAAAAAAACAGAACGGAAACAAAATTATAACTACTGGTTTTATTTATCACTGCCGAAAACAGAAAACATCAGTATTACCGGTCTTTGGATATCGGGAAAACAGCATGGTATAAAATCTGAAACAGTAACCAACTTGCCCGTAAAGAAGATCGTTTTTACAGGTCTTGAAAAAAATGATACAACGATAATGGTGCCTGCTACAGGTAATAAAATAATCCTTGTTTATCCTTCCGGTGAAATACCAGGTGATTCTAAATATGCGTTAAATTTTGCAAGAACAAATGAATTAGTGATCCGGTATACATCGAAAGGCAAAACACATTACACAACAATAAAAAAGATAAAAGAGCTCAATCCCGATGTGCGGCAGTAAAATATATTTGTCACTACCAGATTTTTTTTTACTTTTAAAAGTTCGATTGCTTGCCATTAAGGCAAAAGGCGGTGTCCCGGTAGCTATCGGGAGGCCGCTTTTGTTTTATTCATTTCTGATTCAATATCATTTTGTAATTGCCGTTTGTTTTGTACTTTAAATAAATTTTTTTTATGGCGCTGCAACCATGGCGAACCGGTAAGGTGATCCGTATAGAAAATGAAACTCACAATACAAGACGATTCTGGATACAAATCCCTGAATTGGAAAAGTTTGATTTTATACCCGGGCAATTCATCACGCTTGACCTGCCTATTCATGAAAAGCCAAATAAAAGAATAAGAAGTTATTCAATTGCAAGCTGGCCCGATGGCACAAATGTAGTTGAGCTTGTTATTGTGTTACTCGAAGGAGGATTGGGAACAACATATCTGTTTAATAAAATAGATGTCGGCAGTGAATTGACGCTGCGTGGTCCGCAGGGAGTTTTTACACTGGATGACGACGATCTGCAAAAAGAAATAATTATGATCTGCACGGGAACAGGGATTGCGCCATTTCGCAGCATGGCCACTTACATCAAATTGCATGATATTCCTCATAACAATATGTATTTGATCTTCGGTACCAGGAAAAAAACTGATCTTTTATATTATGAAGAAATGAAAAATCTTCGGCTTGGAAAAATTTCATTATATCCCTACACTTTCCCGCGAAGAATGGGATGGCCGGAAGGGTTATGTGCATCCTATTTATGAAGAAATATGCGCCAATAAACAACCGGCATTATTCCTTCTTTGCGGATGGAAAGTGATGATCGACGAAGCCAAACAAAGGATCCTTGCAATGGGTTATGATAAAAAATCAATTCACCAGGAATTGTATGGTTAATGTATATTTTGATTTGCACATCAATTATTAATTAATAATTATTAATTAATAATTTCCTTCTTATATTCGTAAAAACCTATTTTTCCCTATGGGTGCATCTTCACTCATTGTTTTAATGATCTCTGCGATTGCCTTTTCAGGCATCGCTATTCTTATCTCAAAAGTTGTTTTAAAAGCAACAAAAAATAAACAAAAAGGTGAGCCTTATGAATGCGGTGTTCCAACAAAGGGGCCAAGCTGGATACAATTCAATGTAGGTTATTATCTTTTTGCGTTGATATTTCTAATTTTTGACGTTGAGCTGATATTTCTATATCCCTGGGCTGTCGTTGTTAAAAGTGTTGGCTGGATCGCCTTAATAGAAATTGTGATTTTCTTTTTCATTCTGTTTATGGGCTTTCTGTATGCACATAAAAAAGGGGCATTAAAATGGCAGTAGCCTCCCTAAACCCCTCCAAGGAGGGGCTTTGCCTGGCACATGCCAACTTATTTAACAAGTATCATTTTCATAAAATGTCCAATGATGTAACGACAAATAATGATTCTTCGAAAATTGGGGAGGGTAAATTCCAATCCGATTCACCGCTTGCTTTTCCGGGAGAAGTTCATCAAACTCCTTCCGGTGGAGTATTGGTAAGCAAGCTGGATGATGTGATCAATTGGGCAAGGTCAAATTCATTATGGCCACTGGTATTTGGTACCAGTTGCTGCGCAATTGAAATGATGAGCACCGCTTCTGCCAAATATGATTGGAGCCGTTTTGGATTTGAAGTGGCAAGAGCCACACCACGACAAGCAGATGTAATTATTATTGCCGGAACCATTGTAAATAAAATGGCGCCTGTGCTGAAAAGATTATACGATCAAATGGCTGATCCGAAATATGTGATCGCAATGGGAGCCTGTGCTACCAGCGGCGGCCCTTTTTTTTATAATACTTATTCTGTTGTAAAAGGCGCTGATCATATAATACCGGTTGATGTGTATATTGCAGGCTGCCCGCCAAGACCGGAAGCATTGATAACATGCATTGATATCATTACAGGAAAAAATAAAAAGAGGATTGACAAGAGAACAAATAAGAGAAGAAAGTAAACTTACACCTCCGCCGGCAGCGGAGAGCAAGAAGCATTTTATAAATGACAAATGAAGAATTAAAAATAAAAATTACAGAATTATTTCCTTCCGCTACTCTTGAAGAAAGCGGCGAATGGTTAACTATAAATATTGCTCCTGGCGATTGGATTTCTGTTGCAGAGATCCTTCGGAATAAAGTTGAACTCAGTTTTGATTATCTGTTTTGCCTGACCTGTGTTGATTGGAAAACACATCTTACCATGGTTTATCATTTGACGTCAACAACATATCGCCATCAGTTAGTAGTAAAATCAAAACTTGACAGAAATAAACCTGAAATAGAAACAGTATCGCATATCTGGAGAACAGCAGAATTTCAATGAACGCGAAGCGTATGAAATGTTTGGTGTAAATTTTTTGAATCATCCTGATCTGCGATTATTGATATTACCAGATGGATGGGAAGGAAGAAACCCGATGCGGAAAGATTTTGAAGATCCGGTTAATATGATAAAACTATAAGACCCCAATCCCCCTAAAGGGAGGTTGCTGGACACAAAGCCAACTTATTTGAAATACAAGGATAATATGCTCATTAAATAACTTAAGTTGAATTGTAAATTAATTAGTTTATTAAAGATATGAAGCACCGTCCCTCTCCTTTGGAGAGGGATAAGAGGGTGAGGCCAACATAATGTACAGAGAAACCGAAATATTAAAACAACCTGGTGTCGGCGAACCCGATGTGTTTGGCGATATGATCATTAATATCGGTCCTCAGCATCCTTCTACTCATGGTGTTTGCATTTGGTTATTACATTGAATGGAGAAACCATTAAAAAAGTGGAACCACATCTTGGCTATATCCATCGTTCTATTGAAAAAATGTGTGAGAGTTTAAGTTACCGTCAATTCATTTATGTTACCAGCAGGATGGATTATCTTTCTTCACACATCAATAATCATGGTTGTGCTTTATGTGTGGAAAAAGGATTGCAGATAGAAGTTCCGCCAAGAGCACAGGTGATAAGAGTATTGATGGATGAATTAACAAGACTTGCATCACATCAGCTGTGGTGGGGAGCCGTGGCAATGGATATTGGTGCATTCACTCCTTTCTTTCATGCTTTTCGGGAAAGAGAAATGATCAATGATATCATGGAAGAAACCTGTGGCGCAAGATTAACGATGAATTATATGGTACCGGGTGGTGTGATGGCTGATCTTCATCCAAATTTTCAAAGAAGAGTAAAAGAATTTATTACACATTTCAAAACGAAGATCGATGAATATGATGAACTGGTGACCGGCAATATTATTTTTCAAAACAGGATGAAAGGTGTTGGCTATCTTTCAAAAGAAGATGCGATCTCTTATGGTTGCACAGGACCAACTGCAAGAGGAAGCGGTGTAAGTTGTGATATAAGGAAATTATATCCTTATGAAGTATATAGCAAATTGCAATTTGATGAAATAATTGAAACAGGCGGTGATTGTTTTGCCCGTTATATGGTTCGGATGAAAGAAATGCAGCAATCACTTTCAATTGTTGAACAATTGATCGATAATATTCCGGAAGGAGATTTCCAGGCAAAAACAAAAGCAGTTTTGAAATTACCAAAAGGAGAATTTTATTCAAGAGTGGAAACAGCAAGAGGTGAATTTGGAGTGTATATTGTAAGTGAAGGCGGCACTACGCCATATAGGATTAAATTCCGTTCACCTGGTTTTTCTAATCTGTCTGCATTGGATCATATGGCAAGAGGAGGAAAGATCGGTGATCTGGTTGCGATGATGGGAATGTTGGATTTGGTGATACCGGATATTGATAGGTAGAGGCCAGGCCCCTTCCCGACCTTCCCCAACGGGGAAGGCTATCCTGTCACAAGCCCAGCTAATTTGAATTAGCTGAAATAATTTGGAATAGTTGATAAATGTAGAGCTGAGATTCAAAGATGATGTGGTAGAACTAAAATTGATTAAAGAGATAAAACACCGCTCCTTTCCGCCTCTGGCGGAGAAGGAGAAGGAGATGGAGGATGGGGCCGCTGAATAGTATTACCGAACGCACAAGAGTGCGACGCAACGGAAGCTTAATAGTAGTAATGCAGATTGGAAAATAAAAAAAGTACATGCAACAAATAGAAAACAATTATTTAAATAGTATAATAACAATCTAAGTCTCTCCGCCTCTGGCGGAGGACAGGGGGTATGCCAAGTTTAGAAAACATAGCAAACAGTATTCATCAATGGCTGAATAATAACATTCAATCCAACCCTGGCCTATGCTGATCGAATTTGTCATCGTAGGTGTATGCATCATTAGTTTGTTTGCATTGCTTGGCCTGGTGCTGATCATGATGGAAAGAAAAGTTTCAGCATGGATGCAATTGCGGCTCGGCCCAAATCGTGTCGGGCCTGGCGGCATGTTTCAAACAGCGGCTGATACATTAAAGCTGATGGTGAAAGAAGGAATGACACCTGATGGTGCCGATAAATTTTTATTTAATCTAGCGCCATTTATTGTCATGATCATTGCGATGGTGATGATGGCGCCACTGATGTTTGCAAAAGATTTTCAGATGTGGGATATCAATATTGGAGTTTTGTTTGTCGCTTCTGTTTCATCTGTGTCAGTGATCGGTATTTTGATGGCAGGTTGGGCAAGTAATAATAAATATTCATTGCTGGGTGCCATGCGCAGTGGCGCACAGATTGTGAGTTATGAATTGTCTGCCGGCTTTGCTATTCTTGTTATCGTTGTGCTCACCGGTGATCTGAAAATTTCTTCCATCGTTGATGCACAGGCAAATGGCTGGTGGATATTCAAAGGACATATTCCTGTATGGATCGCCTTTGTGATTTTTATGATCGCAGTAACTGCAGAAACCAACCGTGCACCATTTGATCTTGCAGAAGCAGAATCAGAATTGACGGCAGGCTTTCATACTGAATATTCAGGAATGAAATTCGCATTGTTCTTTCTGGCCGAATATGTAAACATATTTGTTGTGTGTGCAATCGGGGCTACCTTGTTTCTTGGCGGGTGGATGCCATTGCATATCGGCACCGGAACAAAGTTTAATCGAGATCATGGATTATATTCCATCAAGTCATTTGGTTTTTTGGAAAAACATTTTTTTTAATATTTGTTATCATGTGGTTTCGCTGGACATTCCCGCGGTTGCGCATCGATCAGTTATTAAATCTTGAATGGAAATATTTGTTACCAATCAGTATGTTTAATATTTTATTGGTGACATTGATTGCAATATTGGGATGGCATTTTTAGAGGTGAATGGTGAGTGATGAATATGAAAAGTTCTTTTAATCGAATTTTGGTTTTTATGTTACAAGCTGAAGTGCTACTATTAAGCTTCGGTTGCGTCGCACTCTTGTACTTTCAGTATTCTATTCAGCTGATTAGAAAACAAAAGATGAAATGCTTAATTACAAAAGATAAATTATTAACCTAAGCCCGGCCTCCCTTCTCTATAGGAGAAGGGAATGAGGGATGAGGCCAAATGTTCATAGTAAAATACATAAAAGAAGTTTTCAAAGGTGTTAAATCACTCGCAACCGGTATGAAAGTAACGGGGGGCTATGCTTTGCGTCATGGAAAAGAAAAGATCACGCAGCAATATCCTGATAATAAAGACACGCTGGTATTGCCGGAACGTTTTCGTGGTGAAGTAGTGATGATACATGATGAACAAAATGAACATGCATGCACCGGCTGTACCGCTTGTGAGTTAGCTTGTCCGAATGCAACTATTAAAATTGTCACTAAGTTTGATATACAACCTGATGGTAAAAAGAAAAAAGCAATTGACAAATTTGTATATCACCTTGAGTTATGTACGTTTTGCAACTTGTGTATCGAAGCTTGTCCGACCGATGCCATTAAAATGGCACAGACATTCGAGCACAGTGTTTTCGACAGAACAAATTTGACAAAGATTTTAAATAACCCGGGAAGTAAGATCAGGGAAGGAATTGAATAATAAATCACAAAAGACAATTGACAAGAACCAAATAAAAATCAAAAAACAAAATTAAAAAAGACGCCACCTGGTTTATCATTTTGAATTTATTTGATTTTTGTTTCTTGTTTTTTGGAATTTGGCGGAAAGGCCATCGGCGCACACGGCCAACTTACCTGAAATGCCTGATTGATTTTAATGCGAGTAAAAAATGTTGAATAAGGAATCGAAAGTTGAAATGCTTAATTGCTATAGATAAATTAAAAAACCAAAGCTTGGCCTTACTCCTCCCCCGTTGGGGGAGGTTGGGAGGGGGCCGGATGAGGCTATGACTGCATCACAAGTAATTTTCTACATTATAGCTGCCTTTATTTTAGGCACTGGTATACTTTCTGTTACTACCAGGAAGATCTTCCGCTCGGCTATATGGTTATTGTTTTCATTGATTGGCATTGCCGGCTTATACTTTTGGCTGGAAGTGGAATTTATTGCAGCTGTGCAAATAGTGGTGTATGTAGGTGGCATTGTCGTGCTTATTATTTTTTCTCTTTTTCTTACGCAACAGGCAGGCAAAGAAATGCAAAAACCGCCCGTGCTCAGAACCATTGCATCAATACTTGCTGTTTTCTTCGGCTTTGCTTTGACATATTTCCTGGTATATAAAAATAATTTCCAGGCAGGTGATAAAGAATTTGACGCGAGTGTAAATAAAATTGGCAACCAAATGCTCGCCACCGGCGAAAATGGTTATGCATTGCCTTTTGAAGTGGTGAGCATTTTATTATTGGCAGCAATGGTGGGTTGTATTGTAATTGCGATAAAGGCCCCGGCCCTGGCCATGACCCCATCCCAACCTTCCCCAACGGGGAAGGCCACCGACGCACAGGAGCCAGCTAATTTGAAGATCGACAACGAAAACAAAACACTTCAATAAATGATGAATGAAAATCAAAGTATGAAATGCTAATTACAATTGTTTAATAGAAAAAAATTGCCCAACCTCTCCCGATTTTATCGGGAGAACGAGGGAAATGCTTTTATGACTGATATACCGATATCACATATTTTATTTGTAAGCACTGCATTGTTTTTTATCGGCATGTATGGCTTGTTTACCCGCCGTAACATGATCACGATGCTGATGTCGATTGAAATAATATTGAATAGTGTGAATATCAATTTCGTGGTATTTAATAAATACCTGTACCCTGACAAACTCGATGGCATTTTCTTTACCATATTTATTATTACGATCGCGGCAGCAGAAGCAGCGGTTGCTATTGCGATCATTATTAATTTATATCGCAGTCATCAGATCAATTGATGTGGAAAGTGCTGAAGAAATGAAATATTAAGACCGGCCCCATCCCGACCTTCCCCAACGGTGAAGGCCATCGGCGCACAAGGCCAGCTTATTTGAAATGTTTAAAGATGTTGAACAGAATTAATATTGTTGAAATGCTTAATTACAATAGATAAATTAAAAAACGAGAGCCCAGCCTCCCTCTCCTAAAGGAGAGGGAACGAGGGTGAGGTCAAATGAATAATTATAATTACATAGCACTGATTCCGCTTCTGCCCTTAGCAGGATTTGTCTTGCTTGGACTGTTTGGCAGAAAATATTTTAAAAACTCTTCGGGAATCATTGGAACGGGATTATTGCTTGTATCAACTATACTATCGTTATACACGGCATACAATTATTTTTTTATTGATGGAAAAGTTGGTGATACCTATCAAACTATTACGGCATTAAAATTCACCTGGCTTTCTTTTTCTGAGAATGTCAGCATTGATATGGGCATTATTCTCGATCCTATTTCCGTGATGATGCTCGTGGTAGTGACATTTGTTTCACTGATGGTACATATTTTCAGTCTTGGTTATATGAAAGGTGAAGAAAGATTTGCAACCTATTATGCCTTTCTTGCTTTGTTTACTTTCTCCATGCTTGGATTAGTTGTCTCAAGTAATCTTTTCCAGATATACATTTTCTGGGAACTGGTGGGTGTTTCTTCTTACTTGCTGATCGGTTATTATTATGATAAGCCCTCTGCAGTTGCTGCATCTAAAAAAGCATTTATTGTTACACGTTTTGCTGATCTCGGTTTTCTGATTGGTATTTTAATTCTTGCTTTTTATGGCGGCACACTTGATTTCAATACACTCATTGAACGATTAACAGATCAGCAATCACCGCAATTCCTTGCAATCACAACTGCATCTTTTCTTGGTGTAAGTGTTCTTACATGGGGATTGACATTGGTATTTATTGGTGGTGCAGGTAAATCAGCCATGTTCCCGCTGCATATCTGGTTGCCTGATGCAATGGAAGGCCCCACTCCTGTTTCTGCATTGATACATGCAGCAACGATGGTTGTGGCCGGTGTTTATCTTGTTGCAAGATTATTTCCATTGTTTTCACTTACACATGCTGCATTAAGCATTGTTACCTTTGTTGGGATTGTTTCTGCATTTCTTGCTGCTATTATTGCCTGTACACAAACTGATATTAAAAGAGTACTGGCCTATTCCACCATGTCGCAGATCGGCTATATGATGTTTGCATTTGGTGTATCGGGATATGGTGGTGAAAATGGTCTTGGTTATACAGCTTCCATGTTTCATTTATTTACTCATGCATTTTTCAAATCATTATTATTCCTTGGTGCCGGTGCTGTCATTCATTTTATTCATAGCAATGAAATGAAAGATATGGGTGGCTTGAGAAAATATATGCCGGTCACACATCTGAGTTTTCTTATTGCCTGTCTTGCCATTGCAGGCATTCCGCCGTTTGCAGGATTCTTCAGTAAAGAAGAAATTTTTTAGCCGCTTATCATTCAATAAAATAGTTTATCGGATTGCTTTGTTCACTTCAGGCTCACAGCATTCTATATGTTCCGTTTATATTTTTCTATTTTCTGGAATAAAGAATACAGAAGTGCATGACGCATCATGGTGAAGGACCGGTTTCTATGAAACTTCCGTTGATCATACTGACCTTCTGTGCAATTTTTGCGGGTTTTATTCCTTTTGGTAAATATGTTTCATCTGATGGAAAACACTTGAATCACATTTTGATCTTATATTTTCAATTGCACCTGTTGCATTCGGAGTAATTGGAATTTTACTGGCAGCATGGATGTATAAAAAAGAAAATAACAAGCCTCAGAAAATCTGCAAATTCATTAGGCGGATTATACAAAGCAGCATATAAGAAATTTTATATTGATGAAATATATCTTTTCATCACTAAAAAAATAATTTTCAATCTCATTGGCAGGCCGGCAGCGTGGATCGATAAAAATATTGTAGATGGGTTGATGAATGGAATTGCCGGTACAACAGCAACAGTTTCGGGTTGGATAAAAGGAATTCAATCGGGTAAAGTGCAGAGTTATGCCATTTATTTCTTTGGCGGGATAGTGGCACTGGCAATTGTGTTTTTGTATTTGTGGAAATAATAATCAATTAAGTAAATTCGATGTTGTAAATGATGAATATTGATGAATTAGATGTTAACATAATTATGAACTGCAATAGCAATTGTAGGAACAGGATGTAATGTGCACAGGGACGTTGAATAGAATTACTTAAGTTGATAAAATAAATATGAATCTTTCATTACTGATACTTGTTCCATTACTGACTGCATTGGTTCTATTGCTTGTGAAAGGATTAAAACAAGTAAGAACAGTTGCATTGATCGGCTCCGCTGCACAATTGATCCTTTGTTTTGTTTTATTTTGTTTCTACCGGCAGGCGAGAGCCAACGGTAATAGAGCAAATTTTTTGTTTGAAGATAATTACACATGGTTCGCTCCGCTGAATATTAATTATCATGTTGGAGTTGATGGCATTTCCATTGCCATGATCTTGCTCACTGCATTTGTTGTAATGGCCGGTGTATTGGTTTCATGGAAAATGGAACGATTAAACAAAGAATTTTTCTTCCTGCTTATATTTTTAAGTCTTGGCGCTTATGGATTTTTTATTTCACTTGATCTGTTCACTCTTTTCTTCTTTCTTGAAGTTGCAGTAATACCGAAATTCTTACTCATCGGTATCTGGGGAAGCGGTAAAAAAGAATACAGCGCCATGAAACTTGCCTTGATGCTGATGGGTGGTTCTGCTTTGGTGTTTGTGGGGCTGGCAGGCATCTATTTTAATACTGATGTAAATGGTGCACATAGTTTTGATCTTGTCCAGATCGCCAACATGAATATTCCGGTTGAAGTACAAAAATTGTTTTTCCCATTTGCATTTATTGGCTTTGGAATTTTTACTGCGTTATTTCCTTTTCATACCTGGGTGCCCGATGGTCATTCATCTGCACCGACAGCCGCATCCATGTTTCTTGCAGGCATCTCTATGAAACTTGGTGGTTATGGATGTTTGCGTGTGGCCACTTATTTAATGCCCGATGCAGCACATGAATATTCTACAATTATTATTGTGCTGGCATGCATTGCTATTTTATATGGCGCATTCGCTACTATGATGCAGACCGATCTGAAATATATCAATGCATATTCTTCCGTAAGCCATTGCGGATTTGTTTTACTGGGTATCGGCATGCTGACAAAAACAGCAATCAATGGTGCCGTGATGCAAATGGTTTCTCATGGATTGATGACAGCTCTTTTCTTCGCCGTTATCGGAATGATCTATGACCGAACACATACAAGACAAGTGGCACAACTGGGAGGATTGATGAAAATGATGCCATTTATTTCAACCGTATTTGTAATTGCGGGTTTGTGTTCACTCGGATTACCGGGCTTTAGCGGGTTTGTTGCAGAGATGACGGTGTTCATGGGCTCATGGGAAAATGCAGATGCATTTTATCGGATCGCAACTATTATTGCCTGTGCTTCCATTGTGGTTACAGCAGTTTATATTTTAAGAGCAACTGGCAAAGCGATCATGGGACCAATTGTAAACAACGAACACTTATCGCTTGGCGATGCAAGTTGGAATGAAAGAGTAGCTGCTGGTTTATTGATTTTTGGAATTGTTATAATTGGTATAGTTCCGTTCCTGTTAAATGATCTGATCAATCCGGGAACAGAAATGATAATGCAAAAAATGGGGGCCATGACCGGGAGATAATCATTAATTTTTAATTATTCATTCTTAATTGGATCAATGGTGAACGATTTTCTCATATTGATGAAACAGGAACTGGTGATAACCTTTATCATCTTCGTCTTGTTATTTGTAAAATTGAGTAACAAAGAAACGAAGAATGAAACCCTTATCAACTTTGTAAATATCCTGCTTACCCTCAATCTTATTTCCGGTTTCTTGTTTCAGCAATCAGGGATTTTATTTGGTGATATGTTTCGCACCACGCAGTTGTTTACGTTCGAAAAAAACTTATTGAACTTAGGAACGCTGATCATATCGCTTCAATCATATACCTGGCTAAAAGAACATAAACATGTGACGGAATTTTATATGCTGTTGTTATCAACACTGCTTGGCATGTTCTTTATGATCAGCAGCAATAACCTGTTGATGTTTTACCTGGCACTTGAACTTTCCACGATTCCATTGGCGGCGCTTGCCAATTTTGATCTGGAGAAAAAACGTTCCTCGGAAGCTGCATTTAAAATGATCATCTCTTCCGCTTTTTCCTCAGGATTGTTGTTGTTTGGTATTTCCATGTTATATGGCAGCACCGGCACATTAAGTCTTACAGAATTACCTGCTCATTTAACCGGCGATCCACTGCAGATATTTTCATTCATCTTACTGATTGCCGGATTTGGATTTAAAATCTCCGCCGTTCCTTTTCATTTATGGACCGCAGATGTATATGAAGGTTCACCCGTTGCAGTTACTTCTTATTTATCGGTTATTTCAAAAGGCGCAATATTGTTTGTACTTGTCTCTGTTTTGTACAATGTGTTTGCAACCTTGAGTGAGAGCTGGTACAACATGCTTTTCCTAATTTCTGTGCTCACCATGATCATCGGTAACCTGTTTGCATTGCGGCAACAGAATATGAAACGCTTCCTTGCATTTTCTTCCATTGCACAAGTGGGATTTATATTGATCGGTATCACAGGTCAATCAGCAGAAGGCAGTACGTCAGTTATTTATTTTGTAGCTGATCTATATTTTCTCTAACCTGGCTGCTTTTGGAGTTATCGGTTTAGTAAGTGCTGTAACAGGAAGGGAAAATGTGGATGATTATAAAGGTTTTTACAAAACAAATCCTGGTTTGAGCTGGGTATTGGCAATTGCTTTGTTTTCATTGGGAGGCATTCCGCCAACAGCAGGGTTCTTTGGTAAATTCTTTTTATTGCTTGCAGGTGCAGGCAAAGGAAATTATTTGCTTATCAGTATTGCAGCATTGAACATGGTTATCTCGTTGTATTATTATTTAAGAATAATTAAAGCGATGTTCATGGATGCAAATGATAACCCGATTGAAAATGTAAAAGCAGGCTGGTCACCAAAACTGGCAATGGTCATTTGTGTGGCAGGTATTATTATTACAGGTTTGGCAAGCGGAGCGTATAATTATATTTATTCGCTTATAAAATAATTTAACCGCAAAGACGTAAAGAATTCGCAAAGCATTATAAGACTTTCATGGCGGGCTTTGCTTCACTTAGCGCCTTTGCGGTAAAACTTATAATAAAAAATGGCTATCAATAAAAATCACGAATTTGAAGAACTGGGTGGAATAAAATGCGCCATCGTTGAAAAGAATGCTTCTAAAGAAAGAGTTGCTTTTCTTAAAGATCTATTGGAGTATAATAGTTTCGAAGTTGTCGTCGTGCCTTCTCCACCACCAAAAGCTGCACCGCCACCAACACCGGCAGCACCACCAAAACCTGCACCGCCAACAGAAGGAGCCACTGAACCTCTCCCGATAGCTATCGGGACTCAACCTCAGCCTCAACCTTTACCTCCCTCTCCTCCACCACCGGAAACATTTTCGATCGGCGTCACCAACCTTGCATTCAATCCTACCAATGCTATCTTTGGCCGTTTACTAAAAACAAAAGACGGGCATATAGTTACACAAGCGTATTGGTATCAAAAAGATTCAACAAGTCACGATGACATTCCTTATTACGAGCAAAAACTTTAAGCAGTTATCATGGAAGTAAAGAACCTGTTTGATCCCGCTGTTAAGCAGGAGATCATTGAACGCATCAATAAACTCACCCCGCATACAAAACAACTATGGGGTAAAATGAATGTGTCACAAATGCTCGCACATATACAAATGCCGATACTCATTGCATTTGGCACACACCAACCCAAAGGAAGTTTTTTGTTACGATTAATTGGTCCCATGTTTAAAAGCAAGTTGTGGGATGAAAAACCTTATAAGCAAGGCTTGCCTACGGATCCAACATTTATAATGACGGGTAGTGAAAGAGAATTTGAGAAAGAAAAATCAGCAGTGCTTGAACTATTAAATAAATTCAGCAATGAAAATATCGCCGGTGAACAGCACCCGGTATTTGGAAAGCTCACGAAAGAGAATTGGAGCAAGGCTACCTGGAAACATCTCGATCATCACCTGAAGCAATTTGGAGTTTGAGTTTTCGCTAATAACAGCGCCTGAGTTCAATTAGAAAAAATGTTGATGAAAAAAGTAAGGCCTTTCGGGCACTTGATTAGGATATTTACGATAACAGCTTCGAATAATCGGTTCACCGGAACTCATTGATAAGCTATTCTTTTGCAAGCTGATTTCACCTAAATTTGAGCTGATCAATAACCATTAAATGCTTAAGGGAATCAAAATATTTTTTTTGTCCTGCTTTTGCCTGTTTATTTTTTTATTGTCGACTGCGCAAATGCGACAGATCTATGTGGATCCCGGTGGCGACTACAGGATAATTCGAAAGATCAGTTTCTATTCTGCTTCGCATGGATATATCGCATCATCTGACAACGGACCGGCTTTTATAGGTTTTACAGCTGATAGCGGAAGAACTTTCACCAAAAGATTTATTACCCTTGGAAACGTAAATTATAATGGATATTATGTCAATCTTACGTTTGGCTTTGACATAAGAGGAGTTAAAGCTTTTAGCCAGGATACCATCATCGCTTACGGAGATTATGGATTAGTGCCTGCCATATTATATTCAACAAATGGCGGTTTAAGTTACCTGCTGGTATATCATTCTCAATTCAGTCCCAACTACCTCAGCACCGGCGTAACAGACATGGTATTTCCCGAAAACAACAATACCGGGTATGCTATCGATGCCGACAGGATTTTGAAAACAACCAATAAAGGATTCAGTTGGTCAGTTATTCGTACGGATCCCAATAGTTTTTTTAATCACATAGAAGCAGTCGATAATAATAACCTGGTCACATTTTCTAATGAATACTATGCAAGCAAGCTTTTAAAAACTACCAACGCGGGAAATTCATGGCAAGCATTGACACTACCAGGAGCTGCAACAGGTGCTACAATTTTTTATTCAACATTTCTTACGGCCAACAAAGGCTGGCTGAATATCAGAAGTAATAATGGCGACAGCCTGAGAGTATATTATACTTCAAACGGCGGCACCAATTGGGTACAAAAGAATCATGCAGAAGCATCTCCTTTTGGATGTTTCAAAATGAAATTTGTGAATGATAGTACCGGGTTTGCAACCGGCGGGCTTTTTACCACTTATAAAACCACCGATTCCGGCAAAGTATGGCAACCCTTGCCAAGGAACAATAGTTTTGAGTATTTCTATTATTCTCACTATGACATGCAGGTGCGGAATGAAAATCAATTGTGGTGTGGTGGTGCACAGGATTTTTTAGAGCTAAGCACAAACGGAGGAGGTACTCCTTTTCCCAAAGCATTTTTTAAAATTGATACAACTAATTCTTACACTAATAATGTTGTAAAGCTTTGGAATTATTCAAAACCAGGTTACCAATTCAAATGGTATGTAAATAACAATCTTATAAGTACAGCTTATAATACAACATATACCCATAATGTATTTAGCCCGGTAGATAGTATTGTTTTAATTGTTACATCCGGAGCTTTATCAGATACATTAAAAAAATACCAATACTTTTCAGTGCCTAATCTTCCAACTATAACTTCCTTTTCACCGGTAACCGGCAGCACAGGCACTTTCGTTACTATCAACGGTACAAATTTTACCGGTGTAACAGGAGTAACGATCGGAGGTGTACCGGCTGCTTCATATACAATTGTATCCAACACAAAGATCACTCTTACCGTCGGTAATGGTTCATCCGGTAGTGTATCGGTAAATAATCCTTTTGGTGGATATTCGCTTCCGGGCTTTACTTATTTTGCACCGTCTTTATCAGGGCCACCCACTATCACCGGGTTTAGTCCTGCTTCGGGCCCGATAGGTACAACTGTAACAATAACCGGAAATAATTTTGGGCCAGCAGTAACTGATAATACAATTTATTTTGGGGCCGTCAAAGCTTCCATTACTTCTTCATCGCCCACTCAGATCGTTTGCACTGTGCCTGCGGGTGCCACCTTCGAGCCTTTCACTATCTTAAACAAAACAAATAATTTGCTGGGGCAATCCTTTAAACCCTTTGGGGTAACATTTGCCGATAGCTCAAACTTCACCGGCAATTCTTTCCGTAATGTTTTTAATATAATGCATGGACCTGCTAGTGTTGGCAAATATGTAATTGGTAAAGATCTTGATGGAGATGGAAAACCTGATCTTGCTACCGTTATTGGGCGTCAAGGGCCGTATGATTCCATTCTCCTATTTAGAAATAACACTGTTGGAAATAATATTTCATTTGGTCAAAGAATGGCACTCATTGCTATAAATAATTTTTCAGACGGGATGTTTGATGTCAATGATGTGGATGGCGACAGCAAACCTGATATTCTTGCATCCACTCTCGGCTCTAATCTTAGTGTATTAAGGAATACGAGCACTCCCGGCTCTATTAGTTTTGCTAACCCGGTCTTGCTGCCGCCAATCAATGGAGGTAATCTTGAGAAACTACTTTCCGACCTGGACAATGATGGAAAAAATGATATTGTTTTATGCAGCGGAGGAATAACAATAGTTAGAAACACCAGTGTTCCCGGTTATGTTTCTTTTGGTCAACCAATAAACTATGCCGTTGGTGCCGGTAACACTACTCGACGACTGGCAGTCGGAGATCTTAACAATGATGGAAAAAAAGATGTTGTTAGTTATAACTATACAGGCATCGGCAACTCAAGCTTTAGCTTATTTCGAAATGCAGGTTCGTCCGGTTCTATATCGTTTGATGCAGCAGTGAACACGGAAGTACCCGGAAGCGCAGTCAGTTCAACTGCTATCACCATCGCGGATTATGATAATGATGGTAAGCTTGATGTTTTAATATTTAATGATCAGAACCTTTGCATTTTCCGAAACACAACAAGTAGTGGTAATATTAGTTTTGCACCCGTGATTGTTACCCTGGTTCCTTATACCGGTTGGCATTCGGGTGTGTCAAATTTGAGTGGTGATAACAAGCCGGATATATTTATCGGCAATGATTGGTTACGCTACTTCAGGCTTATAAGAAATAGATCGGTACCGGGCTCTGTCATCAACGATAGTATTGTCAATATTACCGAGATCTACAATACCTCAATGCCGCAATATGTTAATACAGGAGATTTTGATTTAGATGGAAAGATAGATATTGTAACCAGCAGCGCCGCCGATGGAATGACCTCTATTTTCCGAAACTGGATGGGTCAGCCCGTGCCTTTTTCCTCGGGTTATATATGTGCCGGTACCACGCAACAAAGGGCATCGGATCTAACAGGGACAACTTACCAATGGCAGCAAAATTCAGGAAGTGGTTTTGTCAATATTTCTGATAATGCTTCTTTTGGCGGAACACAAACTTCAATACTTACCATTAACAGCATTCCTTTCAGTTGGAATGGATATCTCTATCGCTGTATTGTGGATGGTAATCTATACAGCAGCAGTTTTGAATTAAAGACATATTCAAATGTTGCACCCACCGTTGCAATTGCTACTCCCATTACCACGATATGCGCCGGCGATATCGTATCATTTACGGCCACAGGTACTCCTATAACCCCGGCAACATCTTATTCATGGCATATAAACAACGTACTTGTACAGGGCCAAACGTCCCAGGTATTCACGACCAATAGTCTTTCGAATGGAGCACAGGTAAAAGCAATGGTATTCAACGCATGTTCAAATCCAAATACAGTAACAAGTAATATAATTACGATGACAGTAAATGGTCTGCCACCTTCTGTGACCATTTCAACACCTGCTACAACAATTTGTACCGGTACTTCAGTGACGTTCACAGCCACCCCAGTCAATGGAGGTGCTTCACCTTCTTATCAATGGCAGGTAAATGGAGTAAATGCGGGTACGAACAGCAATACATTTACAACAAGCACTCTTACCAATAGCGCCCAGGTAAAAGTCATTATGACCGCGACTGCTACAAGCTGTGGCAATCTTTCTCCGGTTACGAGCAATATAATTACAATGGCGGTAAATACTCCAGCTGCAGCTTCTGTAACTATTACATCATCCGCGACATCTGTTTGTTCGGGAGGTCTTGTTGGTTTTAGCGCATTGGCCGTTAACGGAGGTACTGCACCATCATATCAATGGCAGGTAAATGGAGTAAATGTTGGTAGTAACTTTCAGGGCTACACAAGTGCATTTACAGCGACAAGCCAGGTGCAGGTAATAATGACAAGTAATTCTAATTGTGTGACCACCCCGACCGATACAAGTAACATTATTACAGTAACAGTAAACAATAACGTTACTCCAACTATTACCATCAGTGGCAACAGTACAGTTACAACAGGACAAAGCACAACTATTAGTTCATCTATCACAAACGGTGGTGCCGGACCAACTTACCAATGGCAAGACAGTACCAATACCCACACCTGGCAGAACATATCCGGAGCTACATCGGCTTCGATCAATTATTCCCCAACTTTAACCGGTAACAAACTCAGGTGTATTATGACAAGTGGAGAACCATGCGTTACTATCAGAACTGTTACGAGCAATATAATGCAATTCACAGTTAATGCTGTTACAGGATTAAATCCAATTTCCGGGAATAATTATGGTATCAAATATTTTCCAAATCCTGTAACAACTACTTTGTTTATTGACAGTCTTAAGCTTTCTGATAAATGGCAAATACTTAATTTGTACTCATTTGATGGGAAAAAGCAAATTGCAGCAGTAGAAATTAATAACCTCAGATCAATAACGCTCAATGTTTCCGATTTACCTGCCGGTCCATTTATCGTTGTATTGCGAAGAAAATCCGGGGCGTCTGTTTATTTGAAATTTATAAAGCTGTAAATGGGTTTCTTTTACATGGCGCAATCATAATTACCCAGTCCGGTTCATCATTTTGGGTAAAGATTTCACCATTTACCATTTTAAAATTAAATACATACACCCTTGCGTTTATAGTATGGTTCTTGTATACACTTTCATAAAAGAAATATGGAAAACAAAAGAAATGAAGCGACACAAAACCGGCCCGAAGGTGACCGTGTATTAGATGCTCCCTATGTATTTATAAATATTCCTGAATTTATACGCCAGTTAAAATCGGAAGAAGCGTGGCAAAAAAATGATCGCAATGGTATTACGGTATTTAAGACGGACAGGGTAACAATGGTGGTGACATGCCTGCATGCAAAAGCCGTTTTAAAAAACAACCTGGTTGATGGCATCTTCACCCTACAGGTTCTGGAAGGAATTATAAGAGTGACAACTCCCGACGGAGATGTTGATATGCAGGCAAACCAGGTGATGGCTTTTCATCAATTGGTCGATCATTCGATCCTTGCATTAATGGATTCGGTATTGCTGCTAACTAACAATGCCGCTGAAGTAGATCATATTTTATAATGGAATCGCCTCTCGAAGAAATTGTAAAGAACAAGATCCATAAAGAAGGCGTGATATCTTTTCATGATTTTATGGAAATAGCGCTGTATTATCCTGAACTCGGATATTATAGTTCTGCGCCTGACAAAATCGGTAAACAAGGAGATTTCTATACAAGTCCTTATTTAACGAATATATTTGGAAATGTTATAGCCACGCAACTTGAAGAAATGTGGCAATTAACGGGCAAAAATGATTTTACCATTGTAGAATATGGCGCAGGCATGGGCTCCTTATGCATCGATATACTTGATCAATTAAAAAACAATGCGGGGTTCTATAAAAAATTGAAGTATTGTATCATTGAAAAAAGTGAAACAATGCGGGCAAAGGAACAAAGTGCTATTGCTAAAACCACAATAAAGGAAAAGGTTCATTGGCATAATTCCATTGAAGAGATCCCCTCATTTACAGGTTGTGTGATTGCAAATGAAGTTGTCGATAATTTTTCGGTGCATAAAGTTGTAATGACGGAAAACGGGTTAATGGAAGTTTTTGTAGGTTATGACAATGGGTTTATTGAAATGCTGAAACCGGCGCAGCATGACCTGAAAAATTATTTTACAGAATTAAAAATAGAATTGCCCGTTGGCTTTTGTACAGAAGTGAATTTACAAGCCATTGAATGGATAACAAATATTTCCGCTTCATTACATAAAGGTTTTGTGCTTACTATTGATTATGGTTATCCCTCTTCTGAATTATATCAATCAAACCGGCGGCTGGGAACAATTGTATGCTATAATAAACATAGTGTAAATGATCTTCCTTATAAAAATATCGGCCAGCAAGACATCACGGCGCATGTAAATTTTTCAGCACTTGAAGTATGGGGAACAAAGAATGGCTTAGTCAATTGCGGTTTTACGAACCAATCACAATTTCTTTTAGGGCTTGGGTTGACAGAACATTTAAGAAAAATAGAAGAAAATGAAAAGACGAATTTTGAAATGAGAAAAAACCTTTTGCTGGTCCACAACCTGCTTATGTCAATGGGAAAAAAAATTAAAGTACTTGTACAGCAAAAAGGATTACAACGGCCACTTCTTTCAGGTTTAAAATTTACTCAGCCACTTGTTTAGGTCAATTTCTTTCCATAGTGAAACATACTATAATCGTACGCCGATACCTATACAAAAGTTTATTGAATTAATCTTTTGTTTACTATTTGAAGTAACAGTGTTTTGAAAAGTAACCATTGTAGCAGGATTGGACATATTCTTCACGCCGATCATTTTTGCTGCTATATTTTTGAAAGTGATATTATTAGTCCCAAAATATTCAAGGCTTGCAAGAACGCAAACGTTCTCCGCCGATCTAATTTTAATACCGGCTGAAGCTAAGTAACCAAAACCAAACGAAGAAGCACTCGTTTGACTTACCGAAATAATGGTAGTATCAGTAATACTGCTTCCACTTAACTTCGGAGATGAGACATAAGCCGGCCCTGCCTGCAATTTTGAGGTGATGATTATTCGTGAAGATCCTGTGTTAAATTCTTTATACCCTCCTACTAATAATGCGGCGATGTCCCATGATGACTCTTCAAATTCCCAGTTCGAGTAAGAAGTACCGTTTTGAGGAACTGCCGGCGGTGGCCCTGAACCTGACCATGCGATAAATGACCCAAAAGATATTTTAAACTCCGAAAACGATTTTTCTATAGAACGTCTGTCAAGCGGGTTGATCTGTCCGCGCACAGACGCAACAAAATTTATTTTCTTTTGAGTTTTACGTATGTAAGAAAGGTAAAATGCGCCACCTGTAGCGGCAATACCTGATTTTTCATCACTTAGATTTTTATCAGCATAGCTCCCTAAAGGAAAAGACGGACCTATTGAAACGCTTAGTTGATTGTCACGGGCCTGCGAATAACTTTTAATGAAAAACAAAAATGAAACGTTGACCAGGAGCAGCAGTCTTTTTTTCATGGCCGTTTAATGATTAGGACAACAAATATAATTATAATGGAAATATGTATACGTTACAGATCATTTCGAAGCTTGTACGTGACACAATAGCATGTTAATTCTCCCGGCATATTTTTTATGCATTCATCCTTGTTATCTATTTTTTAATCAAAAAAGAAAAAACATGTACTACAATCAGTCATGTGCCGCAAAAGGCAACAATTACGGAAACAGGCAAAGCCAGTTTATCCGATCTATGCAAAGGGCTGCAGTAAACATTTACAAAACTGAAAACAGTTATGAAATGCTGGTGTTTGCTCCCGGCCGCATTAAAGAAAATTTTCACATTAATGTGAAAGGAAATGAGCTTACAGTTTCTTACACACCGCCGGAAGGTTTTCAAAAGCCCGATTGGGTTTTAAGAGAATATAGCCGTGGTGGATTTGAAAGAACGTTCACACTCAATGAAAGCGTTGACACAACAGCCATTGCTGCTAAATATGCAGATGGTGTGTTGCAGATCAGTCTTCCTATTATTGCAGGAAAAGACAATGAGAAGAAAGAGATCGTGATCAACTAGAGTTATGTTTTATGTAACCGTCCCGATATATCGGGACGGTTTTTTATTTTGAATAGTAAATACAAATCTATAAACGACCGGTTTTATTCCAGTTCTATTTCCAATCCTTCTTTTGCCAAAACTGCCGGCGGTATATTACCTGCGCCTTTCTTAAATGTAGCCAGCATTTCATCGAGGAATGCATCTGAATGCGACGGATCGTGATGCGATAGCAAAATTTTTTTTACTTCAGCCATTGATGCAAACAGGCAGGCATCGGTAATAGTTGAATGGCCCCAGCCTCTGCGTGGAAGATATTCTTCCTGGGTAAACTGTGAATCATGCAATAAAATATCGGCGCCTTCAGCAAGATCAAAACCTGAAACCCATTTTTGCTCCTTAATTATTCCCTGTTGTCCTAAAGCCGGTTCATGATCAGGTATAAAAGTAAACACCGCATCTTTTCCTTTAATCCGATATCCTACCGTTGGACCGGGATGAATGATATAGCTTGATTGTACATGGAACGGACCTGTTTCAAAATGACTGTTACCGATCTCATGCAAATGTAGTTTGCAGGGAAGATCACGAAGAAGCACAGGAAATAAAGGAGGCGAAAGATAACGGCTGAGTCTTGAAAAAAGCGATTGTGAACTGCTGGCCGGTCCCCATATATGAACTTCCTTTGAAGCATCGAAAAGCGGACTAAAAAAACCAAGACCCTGTATGTGATCAAGGTGAAGATGCGTAAGCAAAACATCTATTCGCTTGTTGGCAGGATAAGCGCCACCCGTTAATTGCCGGATTCCGGTACCTCCATCAAGCACTAATACATAATCATCATGAGCTACCGTTACACATGATGTGTTGCCTCCATAATATTCTGTTTCGGGACCTGTAGTGGGTATGGATCCACGTACGCCCCAAAGTTTAATTTTCATTATTCTTTTTCCAAAAAATAGCAACAGCGCCAAGAAATTTACCTGTGCGGCTTATAATAGGATAAGAAGTAACAGAGATATTTTGCAATTGGCCTTTTAAGCTTTCAATTATGAAACTCTTATGATAAGGAAATTCATCCTTTAATGTTTTTACTAAAGGCAATTCTTCAGGAGCTAAGACATTACCTTTTTCATCCAACGGTTTGAATACAGTTGACCATTCCTCCACTGGCATTTCACCGGTTTCTTCAAAACGTTTACCCAATACTTCTTCAGCCGGTTCATTATAAAAGATCAAATTGCCTGCAGTATCAGTAATAAAAACGGGAATAGAAAGACAATCGGCCAATTGACGATTTAAAATTATTTCAATTTCATAAGCAGCCATATCAATTTCAATTTTGTAAACCTGTGCTCAACTCAATTTAAGAAGAATACTAATGATAAAGTAAAACAATTGTAGATTTTAAAAAAATTAATGGCATAATTCTTTTATTATAATTGCATGTTGCGGGTACTCATTTGACAATGCAGCGGCATCAGCCAATTCAAAATCTTCAAATTCAAAACCGGGAGATACTGTACAGCCAACAAAACAATATTCACTTCCAGGTGCAGGCCGGCTGGCAAACCAGCAATTGGCGGTCACCACATATTGAAATGTCTGTTCCTTTTCGGGATCACTCCCTAAAGAAATAGTTTTCAATTCTCCGTTTTGCTGAATGATATAAATATGCAAAGGATCACCGGCATAAAAATGCCAGCATTCATCGCTTTTAATACGATGAAAAGCAGAAAAATTTCCTCGCTCAAGCAGAAAATAAATTGCTGTTGAAAATGCCCGGCTTGCACCAAATCGTATTGGTAATGCGTTGACAGCTATTTGCTCATTGCTTTTATAAGTTTGACAATACCAGCCGCCTTCCGGATGTGGTTGCAGTTTGTAGTGTTTAATAAGCTGATCAATACGTGACATATAAAGATAGATCCGCTGTTCAGGAAATTGTAACAGGCGAAGGCTTTGAATTTATTTTATGATAGTTGTATATGTTGTCAACAACAAATTCTACATCTACAATTATTCCAAAAAGAATTGGTGACTTGCGGCTGCGTAACCACGGATATCCAAGAAAATAAAGACCCGGAAATTCCGGTATCCCATCTTTATGTTTCAATTTACCGTCTTTATCAAACACCGGTAGTTTAATATAACTGTAATCTGCGTTGAACCCGGTGGACCATATAATGGTATTGATCTTATTGTCTTTTAAATTAAAAGTTGTTAGCGGGCTGGCACAACTTGCATTAACGTCGGGAATATCCGCTTCATCATAATGTGGTGGCGGCGCAGACAACTTGTTTTCATTAATATGATCATCGATCATCTTTTTTATTTTCTGTGAAAACTCATCCGCAAATTTCACATGCTCCGCTGCATTGGTTTGAAAAAATACATTGCCTTCATCGGCGCGGTCAAGTTTACCAAGTATAACGGCACCTTGTTTTGCCAGCGATTGTAAACTTAAGCTGTGCTTGCCTGTACCGGTGCCTGAAACATGCGGAGGCTTCAGGTTTAACAGGTCTGGATCTGTTATGTCTTCAGCTTTTATTTCATAAAATTTTGCATCCATTACCCAATAAAAAATATCTCTTCCGCGATACCATCTTGGAATGCGGGCAACCTTGCTTGTAGACAAATAAACTTTTCTTCCCGCATGAAGCAGATCTTCTGTTATTTGAATTCCCGATTGCGCCCCACCCACTACCAATACAGCACCTGCCGGTATTTGGTTTGGATTTTTATATTCGCTTGTATGTAATTGGGTAATCTCTTTTGAAATGTTTTTTGCTATCGAAGGAACCCTGATCTCGTTAGCAGCTCCGGATGCAATGAGCACTTGTTTGCAAAAATGTTTTTCACTCTTATTATTTGATACGACAGTGACCTCGAATAATTCGCCGGGCTTTTCAATTGAAATTACTTTTGAATTTTCAGCAACAGGCAATTGATGTTTTGTTACATATTGTTCCAATGAAGAAACAAATTGCGGTACCACACCAAACATGTCCGGATCATCTGCTTCTTTTTCTCCGGGCAACACGTTTAATTTGTTGGTGGAATTAAAACGAAAACTATCCCAACGTTGCGAACGCCAGGACTCACCAATTTTACCTCGTTCAAAAATGATATGATCCAGGCCATATTTTTTTAAATGATAGCCGGCACATAAACCAGAATAACCTGCTCCGACAATAATTACATCAAAAATCTTCATAAAAATATCCGCAATAAATTTTCGCATTAAAAATACGAACTCTTTTGGGGAGATTAATCCACAAATGAACGGCCTGATATTTGACTTTCTTTCGTTAGCTAAAACATATCATCATGGCAAATACAACTAACGACAAGAAAGACAAAGACAAACAAGAAAAGAAAGATAAAAAAGGCACTGGGTTGGCGCCAGATCCGGAAACTTTGCATACAACAGATCCGCAGGAGCATATGAAGGGACCCGTTTCTTCTACTATGCAAAATATTAAAGAGGAAGCAAACAAAAACGACAAGGTTTCAAAGGATGAGGCTGATAAAAAAAGAGAAGAGAATATGTAATTAAAGAACGATAATCGTTCTTAAGAATAAGAAAGCTTTATTGTCAATAACAATAAAGCCTTCTTATTTGATTTTAGTTTTTTATTTCGCCGCTTTAATGGAAATACCCAGATGAATAGCATCCCGGATCAGATCATCTGGCTGTCCCGGATAAACAATCCCCCACTCTTTACGATCAATGTTGAATTTTGCTATCGCTTCTGCTGTATTTCCTGAAACAGTAATGCGTGCAGGGAATTCAATATTTTTTGTAACTCCTTTGAGTGTAAGATTGCCACTAACCAAATGTGTAGGATTAGTTACTTTATATTCACTGATCTCATCCTGTCTTACATCATTTGTGTCTTTTACAGCATCACCGGTGTAGGCTTTCACATTAGTTAATTCAAAAGTTCCTTCCGGATGTTTTGCTACATCAAAAAAATCTGCAGACTTTAAATGACCCAGCAATTTAGTATTGCGTGCCGTATCAGAACCCTTCGGGCCGGATACTTGCATATTCGCAACATCCATTACAAATTTGCCTCCGGTCACTTCCCCGTTATTTACAATAATTTCCCCGTTCTTCAGCGGTACAATGCCGGTATGATAACCGCTAACCTTCGTGCCGATCCATTCGATCTTACTGTCTGAAACATTTAAGTTCCATTTTTCCCCGGTCTTATTTTCGTTCACATCTTTCGCCCCTGTTGTTTTTGCTTCATCACTTTCAGGAGCATTGGTGCATGAAATGAATGCAAATAACCCAACCAATATTGCTGTAGTCAATAATCTTGTTTTCATTTTATCTTTTTCTCTTTTGATACAAACAATGTACCGACTATGAACGGAAATATTTTTTACCGCATTTCCTCAAGTATACAGGTCAAAATTAATATACAGGGTATGGCTTTTGCAGATCTCTTTAAAAAAAATGTTCCTTCCATTAGGCGATGACAACCGAGACCGGCACATTACACCCTATATAAACTATATTTTAATCGTAGTAAACATTTTAGCTTTTGTTTTTTGGCAGCAGATGGGAGACAGTATTCCTGTTACTTTTGGTTACTCCACAGTACCTGCGGAGATACTCCAGGGACACGATATCGTCACCGATTCAAAATTTCTCGAGCACCCTGTCACCGGCGAAAAGATTTTATTACCGGGGCTGGCGCCAACACCTATCCCTGTGTATTTAACATTGATCACCTCTATGTTTATGCATGGCGGCTGGGCACATCTTGGCGGTAACATGTTATTCCTGTGGATATTTGGCGACAATCTTGAAAACGCAATGGGACACAGGCGTTATTTAATTTTCTATTTGTTATGTGGCATTATTGCATCGTTGGCCCATGTTTTCAGTGCTTCATTTCTTAACCAAAGCACATTGGTTCCAAGTCTTGGTGCTTCCGGTGCTATTTCGGGAGTGCTTGGCGGTTATTTGCTTTTATTTCCGCGTCGCACTGTACATGTGTGGATCCTCTTTGGAATATCATCATTGCCCGCAATATTGGTAGTGGGTATATGGTTTGTTTTTCAATTGATCAATGGAATGGGTATGCTCGGTGGCGATGAAGCTGCAGGTGGTGTGGCATATGCGGCTCATATTGGAGGATTCATTGCGGGATTAATACTTGTAAAATTCTTCAGAAGGAGGCTTGTTGAAATTCCAAAAGACAGAAGAACAAGCTGGTAATGGTGATTCACAATTCACCATTCACTAACTTTATCCCCTATGAATCGTATTGATCGCTTAGCTGCAATTCTTATTCAACTTCAGTCACGGTCTTTAGTGAGAGCACAGGATATTGCTGATAAATTTTCTATTAGTCTTCGCACGGTGTATCGTGATGTAAAGGCGTTGGAAGAAGCCGGCGTACCCGTGATTGGTGAAGCGGGAACAGGTTATCGCCTGATGGAAGGTTATAAGCTTCCTCCTGTTATGTTCAATATGGATGAAGCAACTGCATTATTAACCGCTTCCAAATTAGTTGCATCAAAAACAGATGCCGGTATTTCCAAACATTATACTGCAGCATTGGATAAGATTCGGGCTATACTCCGTCACTCTGAAAAAGATCATATACAGGAAATCGATGAGCATATTGCTGTAATGAATCACCCCGCAATTGTACATCAGCCGCAATCAGAATTACACTTGCAACCCATATTAAAAGCTATCGGCAGTTCTTCAGTCATCGAAATAAATTATACTTCCCTTGAAAAAAATGAAAGCACCCGCCGCAAAGTAGAGCCCGTGGGCATCTATTACCTCGGCAGTCATTGGTATCTCATTGCATTTTGTCAAATGAGAAATGATTACCGGAATTTTCGCACCGATAAGATCACACAGTTAAGAATTACCGGTGAAACGAATTCAAAAACACATCCGCCACTCCAAAGTTTTATCAGCCAGATGTCCGCAGAAAGGGAAGTGCAAAAAGTAGTAATTGATGTAGAACCGGGAATTGTAAAATATCTTGGTGAGCAGAAATATTACAATGGCTTTGTAAAAGAAGAAAAAGCCGGCGATTATGTTCGCATGACATTTTTAAGCGGCTCACTCATGGGTTTTTCCCGCTGGTTCATGCTTTTTGGCGATCATGCTAAAATTGTAGAACCCGTTGAGCTAAACGACATGATCTCCCGGATCGCAGAAAATATTTTGAAAAAGATTGAAGAAACTCAAATGCTGCTGACATAGGGCTGTCACTGGTGGGTTGTTACTTTACATTAATAAAACAAAACACTATGACATTTATTGAATTTTTTAAGCAGCAATTCATTGAAGAAGGCGCCACTACCCGCAAAATGCTGGCTCGTGTGCCAAACGACCGGTTGAGTTACAAACCCCACGAAAAATCAATGGTGATGAAATCCCTGGTAACCCATATTGCCGACCTGCCCGGTTGGGTCCATTTTACATTGACAACCGATGAGCTCGATTTTCAAAAAGCATATGAACAACCTGATATTACAAACAATAAAGAACTGGTCGATTATTTTGAAAAAAGATATAATGATGGCCTTTCAGCGTTGACAGCCGAAAATGAAAAGGAACTGAATAAGCCATGGACATTAAGAAACGGGGAAACCATTTATGCAACCAACCCGAAAATAGATGTGCTCCGGATGTCACTCAGCCAGCAAATACACCACCGTGCACAATTGGGTGTGTATTTAAGATTGCTGAATGTTCCTATTCCCGGCAGCTATGGCCCCAGCGCTGATGAAAATGATTTTCAATAAAACAAAATTCAAGTCAGGAATTCAGAAGTCTGAAGTCTGAACCTATCTCGTCAAGAATTCGGTATTCAGTAGTCAGAATTCAGAATCTAAACCTCCTGACTCCCGACTACTGACTTAAGCAACCTTTTTATTAGCAGTCGCAACCGATTTTTGAAGAGTAAAAGAAAAGACACTTCCTTTTCCTAAATGACTTTCGATAAGAAGCTGGCTATCGTTTCTATGCAGGTATTCTTTACAAAGCATCAAGCCTAAGCCTGTGCCTGATTCGTTGGATGTGCCTTTCGTGGTGTAAAAATCATTACTTCTTATTTTTTGTAACGCATCATGACTGATACCTGTGCCGGTATCCTGTACATAAACTTCAAGTAAAGACTTATTGGACTTTACACCGGTAGAAATAGTTCCTTTTTCCGGCGTAAATTTAATAGCATTGGAAAGGAGATTGCGCAATACAAGGTTTATCATTTCCCGGTCCATAATGCCATACACTTCTTCCTGTACATTGACTTCTATCTTGATCTGCTTTCTTTCAGCTTGCAGGCGAACTAATTGAACTGTTTCTTCAACTAAAAGACCAATATCGACTCTTTGCAGGTACACCACTTCCGATTGCATTTGTGTCTTTACCCATTGCAGCAAATTATCCATCAGGCCTACCGTATAATTCAGATCATTTACTACTTCAGGCAATAATTTTTTTAAGTACGTAGCGGATATTTTCTTTTGCTCAACATCGCTAAACAAATTTCGAATTGCATGCATTGGTGCCTTCAGATCATGAGAAATAATACCGAACATCTTATTCTTTAAGGTATTTAATTCGGTCAGCTCTTTGGTTTGCTTTTCAAGAAGAGCTGCGTTCTCTTTTATTTTATCTGTTTGCAATTGTATTTGTGTATTCTTTTGCTGCAACACATTGTTCTTATCCAGGATTTTCGCCTGGTAACCTGTGTTTTCATTTTTGATCAGGTAGAGGCCATAGAAAATAAATACAATAGAAATGCCTTCATTAACGAGGTACAGGAAGTTATTAATATTCTCGAGCTGGTAAAGAAACTGTTTGAATACAACGGATAGCAGGAAAAAATTGAGCATTGAAAAACAGATCGTAAAGACCATGAAACTTATTTCTTTTAAAAAGAATACAGCAAGTATCCCATACAAAATAAAATAAAGGTCTAAGCCGAGATGCATACCGTTCATGAAAACAAAACTGGTAGCAAGAGGATGTAAAGTAAAAAAAGCGTTCCGGGCAGCCTGGTGCTTATATTGCTTGTTTAAATGCAACACCAGCACACTGGCCAATACGGGCAACATTGCAACTATACCTGCCCAGGCCGGAAATTGCTTACTAAATACACAGGTAAGAGAAATAAATAAGCCAACAATTATTTGAAAAAAATTAAGCTGGTTGAAGATGCCAAGTTTCAGGAATTCGTAGTCATCAAGTGATTCGGTATAACCAAGTGTTTTAACATTTCGGAATAAGCTAACTACAGACCGCCTCAGTGAAATGTGTAGTCTTTTAATGTGGGGTAATGCAAATTTCCCCGGCAAACGCAGTATTCTTTGGTGACTTAGCTCCATGGTTTTTCAAGGTTGGATTCGGTAATGGTAAAATAATAATTGTTTTACATGAAAACCCTTAATTCCGCTTTAGGATTTTCGAACTGTAGTAATTTTTCTACTCACCGGGTAGTATTGTTCCCTGCATATCTTCTGATGTATTAGAAAATTATATTTCTTTGTAGCTAAACATCATCAATTGAAAAAGCGCCTGGATTATATTTCATGGGACGAATATTTTATGGGAGTGGCATTATTATCTGCCAAAAGAAGCAAAGACCCAAGCACCCAGGTTGGTGCATGCATAGTAAACGATAAGAATAAGATCGTCGGTGCAGGATATAATGGCTTACCGATCGGTTGCAACGACGATGAGTTTCCATGGTACAAAGAAGGAGAGTTCCTGCAAACCAAGTATCCATTTGTCTGTCATGCGGAATTGAATGCTATATTAAATAATATTGGCATGGAGCTAAATGGATGTAAAATTTATACAGGATTATTTCCCTGCAACGAATGCTCAAAAGCGATCATCCAGTCAGGTATCAAAGAAGTTATTTATTTATCGGATAAGTATCATGGCAATGATATTTTTAAAGCATCGAAGATCATGCTGGATTCGGCCGGCGTAAAATATCGGAAAGTAAAAACAAATATCGCATCTATTGAACTTTCATTTGATGAAGCCAAAGTGTAACGAAGTGTGGGTAAAAAAGCTATTGCGCTTTAATTGCTATTTTCAAGTATGGATTTTATTCTGCAGACTATATTAGTGTTAGCCATTGCCGGATTGATATTTTCATTTTTGTTCCGGGCAAAAAAGAAAAACCCGGTGGTTGGTCCTATTTCCGAAGACTATAAAACAATTCTTTCAGCACAGGTTCCTTTTTACCAGCAATTGGATGAGAACGGAAAACAAGAATTTGAAAATCGTGTTCAGCATTTCCTGGCTACAACAAGGATCACTGGTGTAAAAACAAATGTGGAAGATATAGACAAGGTGCTTATCGCTGCCAGCGCCGTGATTCCTATTTTTAATTTTCAAGGTTGGGAATATGTGAATCTCCACGAAGTGTTGCTCTACCCCGATTCTTTTGATCACGAATTTCAGCAAGAAGGAAGCCATCGTTCTATCATTGGCATGGTTGGCAGTGGTGCAATGAACCATGTTATGATTTTATCGCAACATGAATTACGGCAGGCATTTCTTAATAAAACCGGAAAAACCAATACGGCTATTCATGAATTTGTTCATTTAGTCGATAAGACCGATGGATCTATTGATGGAATTCCGGAATTCATTTTAGAAAGAAAATATATTTTGCCATGGCTGGAACTGATGCGCAAAGAAATTGAACTGATCCTGAAAGATCGTTCGGATATCAATCCTTATGGCGCCGAAAACGAAGCCGAATTTTTTGCGGTGGTATCTGAATACTTTTTTGAGCGGCCAAAGTTGCTGAAAGAAAAGCATCCGGAGTTATATGAGTTGCTGGTAAAAATTTTTTACCCATCGCAGGATAAAAAACCTGCTTACTGAACTACACCTCTTTATTTCCAAAAAAATAGACTGATACCGTAAAAACTATTTTACCCGTATGTACACAAGTTTTATATTTCTTCTTCCTGATTCCCGTTCATCTATCTCGAAAAGTCCAAGACTCCTGATCAACTGTAATAATTTTTCAAAACCATAATTACGCGGATCGAAGTCCGGCCGTTTTTTTAATAGCATATTACCAAGATCACCTAGAAACGCCCACCCATTCTCATCAGCAATATCATTAATGCTGGACGTAACAAGATTAACTAAGTTCTTATCTGTTTTGCTTATAACTTTTTCTTTTTTACGCAGATCACTTAGCTTGATTTGTTTTGTAGTGGCCTCGGTCTGATCCAGTATTTCTATATAAATGAATTTATCACAAGCCGCACGAAATGGCGATGGTGTTTTTTGTTCACCCATTCCAAACACTTTCATTCCTGCTTCACGTAAGCGGGTCGCAAGTCTTGTAAAATCACTGTCACTGCTAACGACGCAAAAGCCATCCACGCGACCTGTATATAAAATATCCATCGCATCAATGATAAGTGCGGAGTCAGAAGAATTTTTTCCGGTGGTGTAGCTGTATTGCTGCACGGGAGTAATCGCATGATCAAGAAGTACGGCCTTCCAACCTGCTACATGTGGTTTTGTCCAATCTGCATAAATACGTTTAAAGGTGGGTACGCCATACTTGGCTATCTCTTCGAGTATGCCATTTATAAGACGACTCGGCACATTGTCTGCATCGATTAAAACAGCAAGCCGAAGGTCTTTTGAATTGTCCATGTAGAAAAACTGATTTTAAGGAAAGATAATGATAAAAGCCATCGCTTTCTCTGAAGCGGGGATGCGGGTTTTACAGAAAAAAATTCTGTAAAGTATGGACGCTATTAGTTGACAGCAATTCATCAATGATGGAAACTTTAACTACCGTTCTGGGCTTTAAAGATTACCTTCCCACTCTGCCGGTAATACAACCTGCAGGTAAATTAAATTAAATGTCAAATCTTACCCAGGTGGTGAATGTGGACAAGAACCTGAAAACACTTAAAAAAAGTGTACACGCATCTGACCTTGATCAATTACTTAGCAGCAGTGGTCCTTTTACTTTTTTTGCTCCCTCAGATTCTGCTTTTCAAAAATTAGAAAAAGGATTAATAGATAAACTCCTCGAGCCTCAAAATCGCCGTTTGCTTGCTGACCTGTTGAGCAATCATATTGTAAATGGAAAAATAGGGTACAGGGAATTGAAAGACGGTGACAAATTAACTGCAGTTAATGGCCGCGAATTAAAAGTACAGGTGACCAATGGCACCGTCAGCGTCAGCGATATTCCTATTCAACCCCGCGATGCAAAAATTATGAATGGCGTAATGCACATGATGGATTCGGTGATAATATAATTCATAACTTACCATTAGAAATTTCTATCAGGCACTGTTGCACACCATTAAAATGGTTTTACGATAATAATTTTGGGGATAGCCCACGGTTTAAACCGTGGGCTTCGAAATAAGAACAGTTACATGAAGGAAAATTTTATTTACCTGCTGAATAATGACTGCTGGTTTGGTAACTCATCGCAAAAAAATAAACCCGCCAAACAAAAAAGCCAACTTCGAAACTTTATTGCTTAAACAAGGATTGGGTTAGGGCATAAAGTTTGGGGAATAAAAGAGCCGTCGCAGTTTAGACTTTTATAAGGCTAAACAGTGACATGATTATTTAATTTCAAAATCAAATCAAATGGAAACAAAAACAAAAAATAAACCCGGTGCATCGCAAGAGGATGTTGCTATGCAGAATGATATAGTTATATACAGGGTTTTCAATTTGCCTAAAAAACTCGTTTGGGCAGCATTGACAGAGCCTGAATATTTTAAGAAATGGTGGGGACCTAAAGGATTCACCGCTCCATCAAGTAAAATGGAAGCAAGAGTAGGGGGTAAATATTTGAATTGCATGCGTGGGCCTGATGGAAAAGAATACTGGTCTACAGGTGTAGTAAAGGAATTGACGCCGGAGAAAAGATTAGTAGTTACAGATAGCTTTTCAGACAAAAAAGGAAATATTAAATCAGCTTCCGAGTATGGTATGCCAGGCGATTGGCCAAGAGAACTTTTGATCACCTTTGAACTTGAAGAAGCAGATGGTGCCACAAAATTGAAACTCATGCATGAAGGTGTACCTGATGAAATGCGTGAAGAATGCATCAAAGGATGGAATGAATCTCTTGATAAGCTGGAAGAGAATATTAAATAATAGCAGGAAGTATATATCAAATTAAAAGAGTTGCCCAAACAGGCAACTCTTTTATCGCTATAGAGGCTCGTGCATTTAAATCTTACACTTTGTCAAAATTCATAACTCATAATTCTTAACTTTCAATCCCGATAGCTATCGGGATCAACTCAAATAAATGGCTACCGCAACCCGACATCTCAGCACATCAACAGAAGGAAAAACACCCAAAGCAAAGATCAATAGGGAAAATCTGCGGCAGGCTCTTGTTCTATTTAAATATTTAAAACCTTACCGGGGCAAGTTTATACTTGGACTTGTGTTCATTGCACTCTCTGCATTCACTACCAGTTTGTTTCCGTTATTCTTAGGAAAAATGATAGATGCAGCTTCACCCGGCGCCACAGTACCAGGCATGAGTGGTGATTCACAATTTGGTTTTGGCTTAAAAGATATTCACTGGAGTTTAAATACAACATTGTTACTCATCTTCGGTCAGCTGACGGTGCAAACTTTTTTTTCATTCATGAGAGTGTACCTGCTTACAGCAGTTGGTGAAAGAAGCCTTGCTGATATGCGCAAAGATGTTTACAGTAAACTGCTTACCATGCCCATGAGTTTTTTTACGGAAAAAAGGGTCGGGGAGTTAAGCAATCGAATCTCATCCGATCTGTCGCAGATACAAGATGCGATCTCTTTTACACTGGCAGAATTTTTACGCGGTGTCTTCACGCTTGTCATCGGTTTGTTTTTTATTTTCTGGATCAGTCCCAAACTTGCTTTTGTTATGTTATCTGTAGTTCCATTGCTTGCGATCATTGCAGTTGTATTTGGAAGACGGATCCGCAAAATGAGCCGCAAAACGCAAGACCAGCTTGCTGACAGCGGCACGATAGTTCAAGAAACCTTCCATGGTATTTCGATAGTAAAAGCATTTACCAGTGAATTTTATGAAATCAGCCGTTATGTAAAAAGTTTAAAGGCCGTTGTAACAACTGCGATCAGCAATGCAAGATATCGTGGCGCATTTGTAGCATTCATGATCTTTAGCCTCTTTGGTACATTGGCATTTGTTGTTTGGTTTGGTGGCCGGATGATCCAGGAAGAAGGAAGCGGATTTACCATTGGGTCACTTATCATGTTTGTTATCTTCTCCATGTTTGTCGGTGGTACATTCGCCGGCTTCGCTGATATGTTTTCACAATTACAAAAAACATTGGGCGCCACGCAAAGTGTAAGAGAAATTTTGCGCAGCGATGGTGAACCTGTGGATCTGAAACAATTATAGTGGAGCCGCAATATGAATTAAAAGGTAATGTGCGGTTTGAACATGTAGCATTCAGTTATCCGAGTCGCAAAGACATACAGGTATTACAAGATCTTTCGCTTACTGCAAAGAATGGAGAACAAATAGCGATCGTAGGACCAAGTGGTGCAGGCAAATCAACCATCGCATCTTTGTTGCTCCATTTTTATGAACCTGACAGCGGCAACGTATACTTTGATGAACGGCCGGCCCGTGAATTTCCGCTTTCACAATTACGGCGGCAGATGGCATTTGTTCCGCAGGATGTTATTTTATTTGGTGGCAGCATCAAAGAAAATATTGCTTATGGAAAACCGGATGCAAGCGATGAAGAAATTATGGCCGCTGCAAAAAATGCAAATGCACATGACTTTATAAGAAAGATTTCCCGAGCAATATGATACGATCGTTGGAGAACGCGGTATTAAATTAAGTGGCGGCCAGCGACAGCGTATTGCTATTGCCCGTGCTATTTTAAAGGACCCTGCAATTTTAATATTAGATGAGGCCACTTCTTCACTGGATAGCGAGAGTGAACAATTGGTGCAGGATGCGCTTGACAACCTGATGAAAGGACGTACATCTTTTGTTATTGCACACCGTCTTTCTACCATTCGCAACGCAGATAAAATTGTGCTTATCGATAAAGGCATTGTAAGCGAAGCCGGCACACATGCCCAGCTCATGAGCCATAATGGCCTCTACCGCAAACTCAACGATATGCAATTTGATTTCGGAATGGTTACACAATCACCCGCTGTGGAAGGTTTGCCTGCAACAACTTCTTTGGAGGAGGAATGATTATGTGACCGGCTTTTGTAATTCTATTTAGCTTCTGTTGCGACGCTCCGTTCATCTTTCTTTTCATCACTGAGCAAATGCGTCGCAGTTTACCCAGAGCGCAGCTAAAGGTCACTCATTTGTACGTTCGGTAATTCTTTTCAGCTTTATATACTGATATCCGCAATTTTCCGTAAAGGCATAAAGAGATACATTCATATTTCTTTTCTTTTGAGATGCGGTTGTCTCAAAAGGAATAAGTAACACGACGGACACCAAGTACACACAAAGGACACAAAGAAGTTTCTATTTATTAGCAGCACTTTGTGTTCTTCGTGATTTCGTTGTGTTCGTTGTGATCCCTGCTCCGTCAACTTTTGAGACGGCCGCATGTTTTTCCTTTCTGATGCCATCGCAATTTGCGACCGCATAAATTTTCATTCTTTTGTCAACTAAAAAAATTTTATGTTATCACAAATTGTGATGACATAGTTTACCACGAAAAGAAATAGTTCCAGTTCGTTACACGCGACGTCTTTTGTATTTTAGCAAACATAAACTTATACTCATGCCAAAACTTTTTATGTTACTGATCGGGGCCACTCCGCCAGGCCGCAATATCGAACAGCATGATGTTTTTTTTGGCATTGGTGAAACGCTCAAAGATCTCATCCCCGATGTTCTGGCATTCTGGCCGGGTAATAATAAACTCCATTTTGATGCATGGCGCGAAATAAACAATGTGAATGGATATAAGGTGGAAGTCATTTTAAATGACGATAGCAAACAAAGCAGTCCTTTCAGATTATTCTTTATAAATCTTGGCGGTTATAAGCAAAATGAGTTTGAAGAGTTTCATTATAAAATGGTAATTGCAGCCGCTGATAAAGCAGAAGCGATAAACATTTCCAAAAAAACTGCCTTCTTCCGGCACACAGGTTTTAAAGGTGCCACTGCACATGTTGATGATAAATTCGGCGTAGATGTAGATGATATTTATGAAATAACGGATATACTCTCAGCCGATGCAAAAGCCAAATACAGCATATCAGTTACTCCCGCCGATCCAGTCGCTGAGGATGAAATACACCTGGGTTATTTTAAGCTTTCTATGTTTCAATAGCAAGGCTTCCCGCATAACAAGAACAAATAATGTGTGAATTATATAACTAATTCAAAGAAGCATATAATAGTTATCGTGATAAAAAAATACATCTTTAAGCATGACACAAAAGATCAAAAAACAATTCGGTGTATGGATGGATACTCACCAGGCAATTATAGTTGGAAGAGCAAATGCATCGGCGGAAGATTTTACTGTACTTGCTGTTGCAGGCGATGCCGGGGCTGAACATACTACCGGTGAAAAGAATCAACAGCATGATGAAAAATCATCACAGCACAAATTTTTTAAAGAAATATTATCGCACATGCAAAATGCCGAAGAAGTGCATTTGACGGGTACTGGTACCGCGCAGGAACAGTTAATGCGTTATATGGCAGGAACACCGCAGTTTAAAAATACCGTTACACAAGAAAGCACTGCAAATAAAATGAGCAACGAAAACCTGGCTGCATACATTGCTGCCAAGTTTAATTAATGCATCACTACTTAAATCAACTGCTTTATGGCAATTGAGCTTTATGTGGATTCGCTGAATGGGGCCGAAACATTAGGCATAACGGCAAATAGATTATCTGTCTCTTATAATCTTGGCTTATTAAACAGGTTTGATCCGGAAGCATCAGGAGTATTTACAGCAGGCAGATATTTTTGCATGGTATGGGAGACAAGTCCTCCTTCGATTACGTTTGTGGATATTTTAAAAAATCCGGATGTTGTGAATACTATTATTTATGCACCTGAGATCAGCGAATCTTTTCGTGTAAAATTCAGCGCTCAACTGGATATGTATAATTCAAATTATGAATCAAGAAAAGGCGAGGTTAAATTAATAAAAGGAGAAGCGCCGGCGACGGCTTTTAACAACCATCGTGACTAGTTGCAAACAAAAATTCATGCTTTCTTCACCAGTGTATGTGTAACAATTATTCCTGTAAATTCTTTATTGGAAGAATAACGTGAATAGTTGTTCCTTTACCATGTTCACTTTCGGCCCATATCTTACCATGATGTGCCTCTACAAATTCTTTACAGAGATATAAACCAAGTCCAAGGCCCTGCGTTTTATTTCCATCTTTCATGATCCTGTAAAATTGTGTGAATATTTTATCCATGTGTTCCGGTGCTATTCCTATTCCTCCATCCCGGACGCTGATCTGTACATCGCCGCCGAGACGTTCTGCTTTCACTGTTATTTTTTTATTATCGGGAGAATACTTAATTGCATTTGAAAGAATGTTGACCAATACCTGGTGCATTTTGTTGGCATCGATCATTAACATTATATCTTCCTTCGGCAGATCACATTCAATCTTATAATCCGCTGCCAATTGCTTTGCAGACTCAACACTATCTTTTATCAATGAAAGCACACTGGTCTTGCTAACATTGAGCTCGAATTTACCGGCATATATTTTTGATATATCCAGCAAGTCTGATATAATAGTAGTTAAGCGGGATACCTGCCTGCTAACTTTTGGCAAGACCTGGTTTGCCAGTTCAGGTGTTTCCTCGATCAATTGCAGGTAGCCTGACATTGTTGTCAATGGTGTTTTTAATTCATGACTCGTGAAGCCAATGAACTCATCTTTTTTAGCACTTAAATTTTGCAGTTCCTGGTAGAGTTTTGCATTATTCAATGCAATACCCGCTTGTGTAGCGATAGCTTCTACAAGTATCTCATGTTCTTCTTTAAACATTGCAGGGCGCGGATGTCCAAAGAAAAGTCCACCAATCACCAATCCGTTTTGTGATACTACAGGGACTGCGAGATAACTGACCACAGGCAGATGCCCTTCGGGCATTCCCTTATGCGGAGAATTTTTCCCATAGCGATAATCTTTCGTAATATCATCAGAACGCAATACACCTTGCCCGCTAAAAGTTATCTTAAATACATCCGTGTTCCGTGGCATTCCGAATTTTTCAAATGCTTCTCTTGATGCACCTGAAAGTGCATATAACATATATGATTCACCTTTAGAATCAGTTTTGTTATAAAAGAAAGCGCCAAATGCGGCTCCGCAAAGTTTTGTAGTAGCGTCTGTAGTTTTTTGCAGAATTTCATTGATGTCAAGTTCAGCGGCAAGTGTTTTACCCGCAGCATTGATCATTTCAAGCCTATGGACATATTGGGCAATTGTATTCTCAGCTTCCTTTTGCCTGGTGATATCACGGGCAATTTTGGAAGCCCCGATTATTTTACCCTGTTCATTTCGAATGGGAGAAATGGAAAGTGAAATATGAAGTTCTTTACCCGTCTTTGTAACGCGGATGGTATGGAAATGTTCTATTCTTTCGCCGCGGCGCAACGAAGCAATGATCATTTCTTCTTCCTGCAAGCGGTCTTTTGGAATTATAAGCGAAATATGTTTCCCTACCGCTTCTTTTTCTGAATGGCCAAACATTAATTCTGCTGCTTTATTCCAGCTTGTGATTATCCCATCAAGATTTTTGCTAATGATCGCATCTTCTGACGAATCAATGATAGCTGCAAGCATTGCCATTTTTTCCGGGGCGCCTTCAATCATAGACTTTTATATTACAAGTGCCAGCTTGATAAAGCAATATATCAGAAATAGTTCATAAAGCAATAGACGTTTCCGGGCGATAAAAAATACTTGGTGACATATTTGCTAACGTTATTTTGTAACAGAAGCAATTTTAATGCTTAAACTCATTTAATGAAAAAAGTGCTGATAGCGGATGACGATGTGGATCTTCTGGATATGGTAAAAATGCTGTTGTCCCGTGCAGGTTTTGTAATTTCAACCATAGCAAGTGGTAAATCTTTTTTTGAAAGAGTGAATATCATTAAACCGGACATTATTCTTTTAGATGTGTTTTTAGGAGACACTGATGGCAGAACACTTTGCCAGCTTGTGAAGACAGATCCTGAGTACCAGGACATACCGGTTATTTTATATTCTGCAGGTTATATTTCTACTTCTTCTATTTTCCAATCAAAAGCGAATGCATTCTTCAGCAAGCCTTTTGATATTAAAGATCTTGTTGAAAAAATAAAGGCATTGGTAAAAAAATAAACTATCATTTCAGATTTGTCCCGATTGTCATCGGAAAGCTTCAATCCAAAAGGATAAACTTATTCTATCTTTAAGCGACAATTGCACTGCTATGAAGTCAAAAATCACAGCGTTAACTTTCCTGGTTATCGCAACCATATTCATTTTCACGTCAGCATATATTTCTGCAAAACATAAAACGGCAAACACTACTGAACATGCAGTTACAAAAAGATATTTGTATGTAGCCGTTCCCGGCATTCGTGATTATCTCGGCTATGGCGGACATGGCATCCTTGTTTTTGATATCGATAACAATCATCGCTTTGTTAAACGGATCGCTACAAAAGGTTTTCATCCTGATAATACTCCTTCCAATGTAAAAGGGATTGCCGTAAGTGTTGCGCTCAATAGTATTTTTATCAGCACTATCGAATCACTGCAGCGGATAGACCTTGCCACTGATAAACTGGTTTGGGAAAAAACTTTTGAAGGCGGTTGCGACCGCATGTCTATTTCTCCGGATGGCAAAACCATGTATCTCCCTTCTTTTGAAAAAAGTTTCTGGAACGTGGTGGATTGCGCCACCGGCGATATCATTAAAAAAATTGACGTTCACAAAAGAGCACATAACACTATCTACGGACCTTCGGGCAAACATGTTTACCTAGATGATATTGCTTCGCCATGGTTGTATATAGCCGATGCAAAAAAACATGAGCTGGTAAATAAAGTGGGTCCCTTTGCCAATTTCGTTCGTCCATTTACTATCAATGGAAAGGAAACACTTGCTTATGTTACAGTAGATAGTCTGTTGGGTTTTGAAGTGGGAGATCTTATAACCGGGAAAAAACTGGCACATGTAGAAGTGGAAGGATGGAACATGGGACCTGTAAGAAGACATGGCAATCCAAGTCATGGCATTGCACTTACACCAGATGAAAAAGAGATCTGGTTAGCCGATGGACATAATATGCGGCTGCATGTTTTCAGCGCTGCTGCGCCTTACCAGCAATTAACTACTATACCCGTGCAGGATATGCCCGGCTGGATCACTTTTAGTATTGATGGAAAATATGTATATCCTTCCAGTGGTGAAGTAATTGAAACCAAAACACGAAAAATAATTACTACGCTGCAGGACGAGTTTCATAATAATGTAGCCAGTGAAAAAATGGTAGAGATAGATTTTGCAGGCAATAAAGCAGTGAAGGCAGGTGATCAGTTTGGTATTGGAGGAGTGCGATGAAATTTTGCATGTTTCAGAACAAATATGTAAGACAGATTTTGTTTTTATTTTAGCCTAAAATTGATTGCATGAAAATCCCGATGTTCATTTTTTGTATAAGCATGAATGTTTGGTCTTTTGCGCAGAAGACGGAAGCATATTATGATTATTTCTGGCAGTCCTGCTCACCTGAAAATGCGAGATATTACAGCACAATAGAAAAAACGGATAGCGGGTGGTTGCGACGTGACTATTATACAAGCTCGAGACGGTTGCAAATGCAGGCATTATTTGAAGACAAGGCCTGTAAGATCCAAAATGGTCACAGCTATTATTTTCATGCAAATGGCCGTCCTTCCATTGTGGACCGCAGTATTCATGGCAAACAAGAGGGCATCTGTGTTAGGTATCATTCAAATGGTATGATGTCGGATTCGGGTATGTTTCATGATGGTGCGGTAGCAGATAAAAGATTTCGCTGGCATAGCAATGGCTATTTGTCTGATTCAATCAGCCGGTTAAATGACAGCGTATACGTGCATGTAGGATGGTTTGATGATGGTGCACTGGCCTTTGCAGGACACATGGTTAATGGTAAAGCAGATGGTAAATGGAAATATTATCATCATAACGGACAGTTGTCGGCATCGGAAATTTATAGCAAGGGAAAGATGATCAGTGTTGACTATTTTGAAGAAGCGGGGAATTTACAAACCGATACATCTTCAGTGAACCGTGAAGCAATAATAAAAGGCGGTGAAGCAGCATGGAAAAAATATTTGGAAAAAAATTTATACTGGCCGCCCGGACTTAAATTCACCACGCCTGCTGCCGTCACGGTTGGGATCAGTTTTGTAATAGATGAAAATGGGAAGGTAATCAATGCCGAAGTATCTATGCCCTTTCATGAAGAGTTCGATAAGATAGCATTGAAGATCATAAAAAACAGCCCCGCATGGTTGCCTGCTTTTGCGCATAATCGTAAGGTAAAAGCTTACAGGCGGCAACCAGTTACATTTACACAAAGTGAATGATAATTTAGCCCCGTCAGCAAAATAATGACTGATCATTATCTTTTCTTAATTGGCCTGACGAATAATATTTTTTCTAAGGGAAGATTAAGACAGCAACTTTAGGTTGGGGTTTTTTCTTTTAAGCAAACAAAAGAAAGAAACAGAATGGGAACTTTTATTGCGAACTTTAAAAAACAATTTCAAATTATGAGACCAGGGGGCACAATTTTTATAGTCAGTCTCATCATACTTTTTTTAGGCTGCACTAATGGTAATAACAAACCTGGAGATAATAATCAAAACAATACTGCAAAGAACAACGACACCATTACAAAAAAGAAAACAATAGTTTTTTTTGGCAATAGTCTTACTGCCGGTTATGGATTGAGCTCTTCAGAAGCTTTCCCGGCAATCATTCAGGAAAAGATCGATTCACTCGGGCTGCCTTACCAGGTGATCAATGCAGGCGTAAGCGGCGAAACTTCTTCCGGCGGTAATACACGCATCGGTTGGATCTTGCGTGAACCCATTGATATATTTATCCTTGAACTTGGTGCTAACGATGGGCTGCGTGGTATTCTGCTTTCAGAAACCAAAAAAAATCTGCAGGATATAATTGATAAAGTAAAAACAAAATACCCTGCCGCTAAATTGATTCTTGCCGGCATGCAGATACCACCTAATATGGGGCAAACATATACTACAGAGTTTCGGAATGTGTTTATTGACCTGTCGGACAAAAACGAGATGACGCTTATTCCTTTTCTATTAGAAGGAGTTGGTGGTGAAGCAAACCTGAACCAGGAAGATGGAATTCATCCAACAGCTGAAGGCCATCGCATCGTTGCAGAGAATGTTTGGAAAGAATTGGAAAAACTTCTTTGATGAAGCTCAACAACAGGATTTTCCGGGAACCAGGAAGACATATCTATTCATTATTCCGAAGTCTTTCCACACAATTCGACAATGATCGCAGCTGATGGTATGTAGCCTTCCATATATGGCCTTTTAATGCAGTTTTTTTTTCCGGGCTGTTGTCAAGACCTTCTTCATACCAGTCGCCATATTGATGATCGATCAGGTATGTTTGAATATATTTCCACAACATTGTAAATTTTTCAAAATAACCCGCAGGATCATTTGGAAAATGATCTGCCATCAGCAATAATGTATTTAATCCTTCGGCTTGTGCCCACCAGTTTTTACTTTTCTTTATTATGCTGATGTCGTTTTTATTTTTATAATAATATCCTTCATCATAAAAACCACCTTTGTCTTTATCCCAACCATTTTGCAATGCATGATCCACCATGTGTTTAGCTATCTTCATGGTTACTGTATCATTTTTTAATCCCAGTACATGCGATGCTTCCAGCATCAGGTAAGCCGTTTCCACATCATGACCAAAGGATACATGATCAAGATACCGGTGATGTAAGATCGCTGCTTCTGATGAATCCCGGAATGATACAGGTGTCCAGTCAGGTTGCATAAAAAGTGTAAGAGAGCCTTTCTCCGTAGTGATCACATCCCTGACAAGCAACAACATTTCCTGTAAACGCTGCCGGACTAACGTATCGGGCCACACTGAATATAATTCTGTAAATGCTTCCAGTAAATGAATAGAACTATTCTGATCTTTATAACCAACAGTTGAGGTGGAAGGATGGGCAGCTGTACGTTTAGCAGGTGTTCCATCCCGCAACAAATTCTGATAATAACCTTTGAATAAAGGATCATATGCATGTTTCTCCAGCCATGCAAAACAATCTTTTGCTAATTGCAACGCATTCTTATCACCCGAAGCCTTGTACCATGCCGCCGAAGCATAAAGTGCCAAATGCATTTCCATATGCCGTTTTTCCTGTACTATCTTTTACATTCCCTTTGCGATCAACCAACGTATAAAAGCCGCCATTGGTCTTGTCCCACATTGTATTTTTTAAAAAACTAAAACCCTGTGCTGCACATTTTTTATAATAATCCACACCCGGGTACAGACGTGAAGCCAACGCAGTTGACCATACATGTCTTGCCTGGGTAACGATCATTTTATCCTGCTCACCGGTTGGTAAAAAATTATAAGTAAACGTTGTAAGAAAACCGCCATACAAACTGTCTGCGCAATAGGGATACCATTTATTCAACAATTCGGTACGGATTGACTTGTCTATCTCCTCCGCCAGTTGTAGTCTTTCGGCTTTATTTTTTTTGGAAACCTTTATGTTTTGTGCATGGGCATTCACCACTGTTATTAGCAGAACAACAGAAAGGATTGTTCTTACAGGCCGGTAACTGTCCTTCATTTATTAAAGATAGATAACAACCGCGACTGGATATTTTAATACTCCATAATTTCAATTTTCCGAAAATCCATCGGATGGCTGTTTGATTGCAGCGAGATATAACCTTCTTTTACTTTATCATTACCGTTTACAATAAATGTTTTGCCAATCGGATGGTCAGGATTGTACCGGGGCGCTTCAAAATGCAATATCTCTTCTCCATTTACAAAATGCCTGATGGAATCGCCTCTCACTTCAATTTCCAGCGTGACCCATTGATCACCATGAAAAGTTTTCTTTAACGTCGGTGGTGTGCAATAAGAGGAATTCTTTTTACCGTCGATCAACACATAAATTCCGGAACAACAAATATCACCACTTGGTCTTTCATCTTTTCCATTTCCACCAAGCAAATTATACTCAAGGCAAACCGGAAAAGGCTGATCAATTTTAACTGACTCCGGCGATTGACAATGATATTGTATTCCGCCATCACGAAAACCCCATGATGGGGCGCCGGTTGTTAATTCACCAGTAAAACGGTACTCAATTTTTAACCTGTAGTTAGTAAATTTTTTTTCGTAATACAATGCACCAAACCGTGATAGAAAACTATCGTACGCATTATATCTTGTCTTCAGGATCCCTTCTTCAACACGGAAAGTATTTCCAAAATTTTCGCCCAATGGATAGCCGGCAATTTTTACCAGCCAGCCTTTAAGGTCTTTCCCGTTAAAAAGAGGTTTCCATTTTGGTCTTTTCTCTGAACCAGTCAGAATAAAAAAACAAACCAGCAATAAAATACTCCGGAACATATGTTTCTAATGATTTGGTGAAGCCTAAGATAATAATTAATCAGGTGCTCATGTTCATGTGCCGGCGAAAGAGTTGTGGCAAGTTTGAAAGGTTAACACAAAAAAAACGATCGTTATTGAATTCTCAATAGCTACCAGGACAAAGAGGCACGGCTATCTATTCTGCAGCTACGATTCACCACTCACCATTCACCATTCACAATCATCTGAATCACACTTCTTCTCTCAATATCTCCAGCGGCGGTCTCGTTACTACAGAACGGCTATTGATCAATCCAATAAATACGGTAAGAAAACATACTGAAACAAAAACGATCAGCAAAGGGATCCATTTCAATACAAATGCTGTTTCAAAAATAAATTTAGCAACCAGCCAGCTTGCACCCAATGACAAAAACATTCCTGTAAATGCAGCCAGGCTGCCAAGAAAGAAATATTCAAGTGCATTGATATAAAAGATCTGTTTGCGGCTTGCACCCAGTGTCCGCAACAAAACACTTTCCTGTATTCGCTGGTATTTACTGATCAATACAGAAGCGATCAATACGATCAAACCTGTGACTATGCAAAAAGCGGCCATAAAACGAATGATGAATCCAACTTTATCAATAATATTACTCACAATATTCAGCACTGCACTCAGATCGATGACCGTCACATTCGGAAACTTGTGCACCAGTTGTTGCTGAAATCTTGCAGACTGATCTTTATCATCGATCCGGGTAATCAATACATGAAACATCGGTGCCTGTTCCAGTACTCCTGTTGGAAACACAACGAGGAAATTCGTTTGTACACGGCCCCAATCTACTTTACGGAAACTTCCAACAATTGTAGTAACAGGACTACCCTGCACATTGAACAGCATCGTATCCCCGATTTTAATACTGTTGTTCTTTGCAAAATTTTCATCCAGTGAAATAAATACCTTGCCATCGGAACCCACCTTACCGGACCATTTCCCTTTTGTTATTCTTTCTGAACTGATAGTCGAATCACGAAATGTCACACGGTATTCACGATCAAATGTTCCTTTCCACATTTTAATGGTGGTGTCTTTTCTCAACGTTTCGCCCGTGATATTATTCACTTTTTCCAAACGCATATTCACGATCGGCACTGTTCCATCTACAGGTAAATTGAATTGCTTAGCTAATGCAACGACACTATCTCTTTGCTGTGGTTGTATATCAAACAATATTGTGTTCGACCGGTTATCCCGTGCCGTCATTTCTATCCGTTTCAATAAAATAGCCCTGATTGAAAACAGCGTGCAGATGATCGCAGTACCCAAACCAATCGCAACAATTAAAATGGTAGTTTGATTATTGGGTCTGTATAAGTTTGCCAACCCCTGCCGCCATAAATAACTTGCTCTATTCGGAAAGAAACGACGAACTGCCCACATCAGTAATGCAGCAGTTCCCACTAATAATAAAAACGCAACTGTAATAACAACACAAAAACCGATCGTCTCCGGTACTTCTTTTATTTGTAAATAACTAAATCCAAAAACAAAAGCAAAGATCAATAAGTAAACCAGCCATTTTACCGGGTCTTTAAAGAAACTGAATTTCTGGTATGATAACCGCAGTGTATTCAAAGGAGATATCTTGCGTATCGCTACCAATGGCGATAAGGCAAAAAGAAATGAGATCACAACGCCTAACAGTATTCCCTGGCCTATCGCTCTAAAGGAAAGATCAGCGGTAACTTTTATTGGTAAAAAATCTTTGAATGCGATCGGTAAAAATTGTTGAATGATCGTTCCCAGCAAAGCTCCTGCTACTGAACCCAGGAAACCGATCACAACAATTTGTATCAAATAAATAAGAAAAGCCTGCCATCCTTTTGTACCCAAACAACGCAGGATCGCTACTGATTTGATCTTTTCACGTACATAAATATTAATAGCGCTGGCCACGCCAACGCAACCAAGTAATAAAGCAATAAAGCTGATAAGGGCCAGAAAATCTGTAAGGTCCTGCAGTGATCTTGCGGTATTTTCTTTCTGTGTTTCCACCGTTTCATAACTCATGGCTTCTGTATCAAGCCTTGGCTCGATATCATCCACAAGTTTTTTCATGTCAGCCTTCTTATCAAACTTGAAAAAGAACTGCGTAACGATCCTGCTTCCTTTTTGTGCAAGACCTGTTTGCTCCAAATATTGAAGTGGTATGTAGACAGGTGGTGCAACAGATGCAGATAAACCAGTTTGTCCCGGCGCATTTATTAATGTGCCCGCAATTACAAAGGTTACGTTTCCGATCTTAATGCTATCACCAGCACTTGCACCATACTGCAACATCATCGTTTGATCTACCAATGCAGCCTGTCCGTTTCTGAATTCTTTACCCGCAGCTGCCGGCACTGTTTCCAATATACCATAATATGGAAACTCACCACCGAGTGCCCGAACCTGTACTAATCTTGTTTTGTTTGATTTTAAAAAATAGATCATGGATGGAAACATCCGCTGTTCTGATCTTCTGTCACCCAATGAATCAACCATCTTCCTGATCTCAGGACTTACTGGTTTACCGCTGCCCAGCATAAGGTCAGCGCCTAATAAAGAAGCAGCCTGCCTGTCCACTTCATTGCTCATATTCTCACCTAAAGAATAAATGGCAACCATCGCTGCAATGCCCAATATGATAGATGAGACGAACAAGAATAATCTTGAACGGTTGCGCCTGCTGTCACGCCATGCCATCTTTAATAACCAGGGAAAATTTAATTTGCTGCTTTTTTTCATTTTATCGTCTTTATCATTAATAATTATTAAATAATAATCATTAATTATTTGTCGCTTCGTCACTCACAATTCTTCCGCCTTTCAGTTTAATAATGCGACCTGTTTTATTGGCTAGTTCAAGATCATGTGTTACCATGATCAATGTAGTACCGGCTTCTTTATTCAGGTTAAAGATCAGTTCAACGATTCCGCGACTTGTTTCTGCATCCAGGTTACCTGTTGGCTCATCAGTAAATAGGATTTGAGGTTTATTGATAAAGGCCCTTGCCATTGATACCCGTTGTTGTTCACCACCACTCAGCTGTAAAGGATAATGATGTCCGCGATCTGCCAGTCCCACTTTGTTGAGCAGGTCAACTGCTCTTGGCTTTACATTTTTTTCCCCGCGGAGTTCCAAAGGCACCATAACATTTTCAAGCGCTGTAAGAGTAGGAAAGCAACTGGAAATTTTGAAAAAGAAATCCCACGTGTTGATTTCTTATGCTTGCCCGCTGGTCTTCATTCAGTTGATCCAGTTTTATATTATTTAATTCCACTGAACCCGTGCTCGAACGATCCAGTCCGGCGGCTAATCCCAGCAAAGTTGTTTTGCCGCTGCCTGATGGACCGACAATGGCCATAGTTGATCCTGCTTCAACTGAAAAACTAATATTCTCCAGTACGGTCAACGTGCGGCCTGCACTTTGATAAGTTTTGCCCAGGTTTTGAATATTTAAAATTGTCATCATCACTTTATGTTTAGTATTCTGTAATGTAAATTATATTTTTCGTCGAAAGTGAAATGTCAAACGTCAAACCTGAATGTTAATCTTCTTTCGCTTTTCATCTGCGAACCCTATGCAAAGCACTTTGAGGCGCAAAGTAAGTGCCGTCAATCCATAGTGCCAAATCTTTTTTACCAATGCCCTTTTTGTAAGGACGAAAAGGATCATTGCAACATTTTTAGTTTATTTACGTCAAATTGTTATTATGAAAAAGATCGTCGCCTTGTTTAATGCATTATTAGCTGGCATAACCATCGTATCCTGTGGTTTTCCAGGCGGAAGTATCAGTATAAAGCACAGCCAATACAGCCATTATTACGAAATGACGGCAAAGTTCAATCCCGAAAAAACAACTGAGGTTGACAAATACCTCGATAAAGAATTATCAAATGGTGATATGTCCTTTATCAATACGCGTATAGATGGAGAGATTACACTGGACGATAAAGCAACCTTCTACATAAAAAAATCGCCGGGCTATCTTACTATAAAGTTTGACAAAGAGAAAAACACAGATGAAGCTTACTTAAAGATCAGGTCTGTATGCGAAGGAATAAATGATGTGGTCAGGTAAGAGCGTCAGAATAATTTTAACTGTGCTGCAATAACAATTGGGTGCTTAGGATTTCTTTATACAACGCTATTACCTGATCAAAACAAATGTCCCCTTTTGTATTTTTTCCGGTTCGTCTTTAAATTGATAGGAACAAACCCAAACATAAGCGCCACTATGTTGTGCCTGTCCTTTATACAATCCATTCCATCCTTTGACCAGATCTGTCGTTTCAAAGACAAGTTGCCCCCAACGATTATATATCCAAAACCTGTATTTCACCACATCACCTAATAATATCGGTTTTATAAGATCATTTTTGCCATCATTGTTAGGAGTAAAGCCCGTCGGCATAAAAAACTTGTTCGGACAAACTTTAGAATTTACAATAATGCTGTCTTTACCTGTGCAACCATTCGAATCCTTCACCTGTAACCAATAGATGCCTGGTTGTTTAACAATAACAGTTGAGGCAGTGCTGCCTGTACTCCACGTGTATTGATTAAAACTGGCAGTTGCTTTCAATGGCAGGTTTTCATAGGAACAAATTGCGGTATCCCTTTCAAGAAATCCGGATGGTGCCGGCAACATCTGTGTAATAAAAGTTGTATCCCCTCCTTTACAACCGTTATTATCGATAACTGCAACCGCATATTGCCCCGTATCATTTACAATAATGGATTGTAAGTTGCTTCCTGTATTCCAGCTATAGCTTGCATATCCGCTTCCTGCATTTAAAGTTTTGATGTTACCGGTGCAGAGAGTAGAATCCTGATCAAGAGCAACCCGCGGCAGTGCGAATAGTTGAGTTATTGCTAATGTATCATAAGACCTGCATCCATTAGATGTAATACCAATAACAGAATAAATGCCGGTTGTTTTGACGTAAACCTGCTGTGCGTTAATTCCATTGCTCCATTGGTATTGATTGAAACCAGTTCCCGCATCAAGTAACAAACTATCACCTGAACAAATAGCAGTATCGGCACCAAGTTGTATCGGCGGAGAACGAAATACAGACACCCGGACCGTATCGAAAGCAAAACATCCAGGTGTCTTTTCTGCTTTCAACATGTAAGACGTATCGACAATAGGATTCACGATAACCTGTTGAGCATTCAAGGCACTGATATTATAATTCGGTGACCATTGATAGTTGATAAAACCCGGCGGCGCCTGCAGATGGATTGTATCACCATTACACTTTGTACGGTCCGGGCCAATTGAAATTGGAATTGGCGGTGCAAGCGATACCGTTACCGTATCAGAAAAAACATTTCCGCAGGAATCAGTTACATCCACATAATATAAACCTGGTGCAGAAACGGAAATCACTGAATCCGTTACCCCATTGTTCCATTGATAACTCATATAACCACGGTGTGCATTCAGGCTGATCGTATTCGATGCACAAATCGTTGTATCAGGACCGATATTTACTTGCCCGGGTGAAAGTGCGATGGTGATCCACAGCGAATCTCTAAGTTCACCACATGATGTTCTGATACTGGCATGTAACCATCCCTGCCACTGCTGTCCGAACCGGATCAATAATGATGTGTCATTGATAACCTGGAACGTTTGAACAACAGAAGTATCGATCGACCAGTTCACACTTGCACCACATTGAATGTTTTTAAACGCAGTAAAATTGAGATCCTGCTGGATATCACATGAAATAGTATCACCATGAATTTTCAATGTATCACAATACGTGGTTTGATAACAAGGAGGACTATCTGTGTATACTAACGGAACCACGCTGTTATTTTGATTGCTGGTACTAATAAGTGGATTAGGATTGGGAGCGGTCCATGCAAAGAGGTACGGTTTATAAGTTACCGGGGTGATACTTGAAAAATTATCAATAAGCCCGAGACATTGACTGCCTGTATCAGAAACATGCATCAATGCATAATGCAGATAAAAATTAGTTTGCCCTTGCGTTGCCAGGTTATTTATATAAACCACTGAGCCATCATCAAACAATTCAGCATTATCATAGAACACGTCAAAACCATTTAAATCTCTCTTTCGCTGGTGCAGGATGACGCCATTATCTGCAATTCCATAATATTTGATCTCATCAGGGTAAGTCGTTTGTACCGTCATTCCATATATCACTTTGCCAAAACGGTCAACTTTGATTTTGCTTTCATAAGCATTTGTTGCCAGTGCAGAATTGATCGTATATCCTTTTACGAAATCAAGATTGCTATTGAATTCAACTACAGAAAAATGCGGAAGCAGGTTGCTGAAAGGATTAAAAAGATCGCCGAATGTATTTCCGTACACACAATAATTTCCATTGTTTAGTCTCACTACTGCCGGCGACCAGTTTAACAAGCCTGCATAAAAACTTGCCGGAAACGGAAGATCAGGTTCCCAGCTTTTATGTGAGTGATAACCACCCGTTGTTGAATTCAATTGTATAAAGTCAATACTCACACTGTTTGTTGTAGAACCTTCACCACGATTGATAACAGTAATAGTGCTGCCGTTATAAAAAATGCCCATGCAATAGGATTTTGTAAAATGGCCGGTGAAATTATATTTCCATATAAGATTTCCTGCATTATCTAATTTAAATACCACGAGATATCTTGGATCAGGACAGTTGGGTATCGTGCCACCGAAGTATAGTTCTCCACCAATTCCTTCTGCTGTCCATACGTAACGGATATTACTTGTAGCACAACCATTGCCCATCAATGAATGAAATGTTTTCAGCCATACAAGTGTACCGGCTGCTGTCAGCTTTGCAACAAAAAAATCAACAGTGGGTGTAGGCGCTGTGGTCGACAAAGGATTATTATGCGATCCCGATACAATAATGCTTCCGTCCGATAAAACAAAAATGCCTTCAATAGACATTCCCACTCCGGGGATCACATCACTTTGCAATTCTTTAGACCAGATATGCTGACCAATACTATCGAATTTTGTGATGACACCATACCATTTGTAAGGCGGTCCGAGGAGTTTGTTACGTCCATATCCTCCCAATACGATACCACCATCTTTTGTTTTTGCAGAAGTAAAAAAAGAATAAGCGCGGTCATTGGATTCAAATACTTTTAAAAAAGATGAATCGGGACAGCTTACATTCAACGCGGCTTGCACTCTTTCAGACGGTGAGTATAGCAACTTTGAAAAATTTCCATAAAGATTAAAATCTTGTATCAATGGCAGGTTTGAAGCGGGTCTTTCGACAAACCCTGAATTGGGAAACTTTTTGACAGGTGGTGCTGCATTTGCTTTTTTGATGATCGAAATAATTGAATCCTGCGCAGCAAGGTCCGGATGATATAGCAATACAATCCAAAGGGCAAGCAGAGTCTTGACAAGGCGGATAAAAGCGTTCATGACTTTACAAAATAAAACAAAAGACAAGCTTTTTTAAAATGATACGAATAATGTCTAGCCTCGTATTATTACCATTTTGTCGGAAAGGGGTTAGTTGGGGACTGGATTTATGATATATTGCCTGAACGATAAAGCAAGAACCATGCGAAGCTGACTTCCTATGACAGGAACCTTCTGGCCGGTAGTAATTATCTTTCGATTTTGCCGGAAGAACATGGCGCCAGACTATCAATATATTTCCAAATATGTTCCCCATCGAAAGGAGTAACCTTGCCTTTTTTTCGACTTCTAGAGTTCACTGGTCTTTTTAAAGAAAAAACACAAGCGTTTCTTCGAGGCAAGCAAAAGGAAAAAAGAAATGGAAGTATATTCTCACTTTATTACAGGCTGCCTATCGAACTGCATGCACGATGCAAGACGAGGCATCATATTTGCCGTGCAGCATCAGTAATTCAAAATTCACATCAGTCTCGCCCTGTGCATTACTTCCCCGTTCTCTATTGATTTTTAATTTCTAAATTTTAAAATTCTTACAATGAAACAAGTTAGATTTTTGCCAACAACGTTTGCTGCAAGCATGCTTATCTTATTATCCTCCTGTGGTTCGGCTGATGATACAAAAACTGAAGACACCACTGCAACTGCGGCCGCAACTACAGAACAGGCTCCGGAAACCACAACTCCTGCCAAGCCGGCCAATGTAATGCTGATGGAGTTCAAAGTAGCTGATTATGCTAAATGGCAATCAAAGTTTGAGTCAAGAGATTCAATTCGCCGGCCATATGGCTTAACCAATTATGTAGCAGGTAAAGGATTGGATGATCCCAAAAAGGTTATCGTTTTTTTGAAAATGGAAGATGCAAATAAGGCTAAAGAATTGACAGCGTCACAGGGCATGAAAGACAGAATGAAAGAAGCTGGTGTAACTGGCACACCGACTTTTAATTACGTGGAAACTGTAATGGATGATAATTCAACCATTCCGCAAACAAACAGGTTAATAATGATGCATAAGGTAAAAGATTGGAATGCATGGAAAACAGAATTTGACATTCACAAACAACTAAGAATAGATGCCGGTCTTATAGACAGGCTCATTGGTCATGACATTAATGATAACCACCAGGCAGTGCTGGTTTTTGCTGTAACTGATATGGCAAAAGCAAAAGCATTTCTTCAGTCGGCAGATCTAAAAGATAAAATGGAAAAGGCCGGTGTAGAAGGAAAACCCACTTCCTTTTTTTATAATATAGAAAAAATGTATCAGTAACTTATTTTATTATAAATGATAATTAATAAGCGCATGGAATTATAATTATTAAGGAGCCGGCGATGCCGGCTCCTTTTTTATTTAGTATCACTTTAATTTGATTCCCGATATGTGGGCCATTGCAGCATCATTTATTTACGCCACCAGTTATCCTCATCATCATCTTCGTCGTCACCAAAGCCATAGTCATAGGGATTACCATTTTCATCATCATAGTTTGCATCAAGGTGATAAGGATAATATTTCATCCATTCATCACCATATTTTTTTTTAAGGTGTTTGATCTCAAATTCTAATTCTCTTGCCCGTTCTTCCTCAGGGGTTAAATCTTCATCAATAAATCCGGAAAAGAGTTCAGCATAAAATGCACACTGACAGTATTCTTTCAGGGCACATTTTTTATGTTCAGTACCGGGGCGGCAAAGGTCAAAAAATCCCAGATGCCATCTTTTTATTTTTACCTCCTGATCAAAATTGTCGCGGATGGTCTCATATTGAATTCTTTCCGGCACTTGTGTTTGCAACACAAATGAGCAGTTATGTGCATCCAGCATTCTTTTTAATGCTTCAAGAAGTTGATTCAACTGTACATCACTCAACATGTCTTCAGGTGGAAGCATCTCTTTGTTAATATTTGTCCATTCCTCCAGTTTGCAAACAGGAGCGGTTTTATCTTCTTCGGTAGCGGGTATCCAATCATGTAGTTCTAGTTGCTTTTCAGCAAAGGGCCAGCTCACATTTTGAGTGGCGTAAGCAATATCGGCAAGTAATTGTTCAATGTATTTCTCCATAACATTGCTTTTCCATTTATCCGCTTATACTTTTCTTTAATTACTAAACGCTTCTTTTAATAAGCCCCATTGCAGATACATCAGCTTTTTTTATTCTTCACCTTATTTTTTAATAAAATAGATAGGTTATCTTTTTCATTCTATGCCGGTGTGGACGTTCTGTATTCTTTTCATCAACTCTTCTTCTCCATTCTTTCCTCGATCAACCGGTTATATTTTTCAAGCAACTCCAGGTATTTATGTTTCCACACGTCAATCATTTTAATTGCTTCTTCCAATGACTTTGGTTTTCCATAGGCATCATCCGGTTCTTCCAGCATATATTTAGGCATACCGGGAAATTCTTCTGTAAAATCATATTTGATCGCTTTGCCATAAGCAATTAAAATATGATCATCCAGGTTAGGATTTTCAATATGTTTATAATAAGCCGAACGTGTATAGCCCGCCCGTTTAGCAGCCTCTTCTTTTCCAAGTCCTGAAGCTTCCACAGCAGCAGCTAATACCTGCCCCCGGTTTAATTTGGTTTTTTTCCGCGTCACCGAGGGTAAAGAAATCAAGAACTATGTGTAAAAAAAGATACATAAATTATACAGAATTCAATAAGAAATGTATAATATTGTTCACTTTTATAGATGATCCGCTCTATGATAAGAAAAACATGGATCCTTTATCCTGCGATACTTCAAAATTTATTGAAGCATTCGCTTAGAGTCTCGTCTTAGAAAGCTCGGAATTTCAGGACACGAGATGATAAGTTGAATGCCCACGTTACGGCGTGGGCTCTTCTTATTCGTGTCCGGGCTTACCGAGGGCCTCTAAGACGGTAAGTTGCAGTTCCACGCCTATAGTTTTTTAGTATAGGAACTTTCATATAGACTCTAAGCGGACCAACCCTGCGAATATGAAAGTTCGGTACGTCAACAAGGCATTGCATTAATTGCAAACGTATTTGCTCAAAAGCAAAGAACCCGGTCTAGGTTAGGCCTCTGATCTTTCTTCGATTTGTTAGGGCTCTGTTAGTAGCATTTTAATAAAATCTGATTTGCTTCGTTGAACGTTGCAATTGTTCAATTGAATTTGATTTGTAACCCTGCATTCTTTTATTCAAACCTTTCCCTTGAATGCCGAAGCATTTAGCTTCTCATATCAATTCGAAGTCTAAAACTTGAGATCTTAAATTGCTGTATTCGTTAACTCAGCCCATAAAAAATCCCGCTCATCCCTGGTTTTGGCAGCTTTAAGAAAATTTTTTTCTTCATTTAACTCTTTATGAATGAATAAGTTTAATGGAATTTTTCTAAACTAATCACATGTACTCCGAATAAATTAGTTGGACTCCTAATGAATTAGTAGTAACCTTGCAAACGAAATTGTGAATATAAGTGTTGAGGTTAATAGTGAAAGGTTGACAATTGAATAACAAAATATAAAATATCATCAATGATAAAACTTGCAAAAAGAGAAGAACAGATCATGCAGGTATACTGGGAGCTTGGTAAAGCATTTATTAAAGAAGTGATCCCTCATCTGCCCGATCCGAAACCTCATTATAACAGTGTTGCCACCATGGTGAAGATCCTGGAAGAAAAAGGTTTCCTGGATCATGACAGCGTCGGCAATCTCTATCGCTACTTTCCCGTCATCAGCCGCGAAGATTATCAAAAGCATGCGATGAAAGATATCGTGAGCCAGTATTTCGATAACTCCTATCCGCGAATGCTGGCCTTCTTTGCCAAAGAACAAAACCTGAGCGAAGACGAACTGAAAGAAATTCTTCAAATGATTAAAACAGACAATCAATGATACTGCCATATATTATTAATGTCGCCGTGATCCTGCTCGCCTGCCTGGCTTTTTATAAATTACTGCTGCGCAGCGAAACATTTTATAAAGTGAACCGCTATATGTTGATCGTTTGTCTGGGCATTTCTTTTGCATTGCCATTGTTACAGGTACCGGAGCATTCTCGTTGCGGAAGCCGTCGGTCGTGAGTCAGGAGTCGTCAGTCGTGAATAGTGTAACGTCAACGGTGAAAAATGAACCTCTGAACGCGAATCAACCCGTAACACCCGCCGTAAAGCAGGATGCACAAACTTCCGATACAGGAAATAACCTGGCGCAATCTTCTTCTGCAAAGTTTTCTTTTACTCAATTCATGACCTGGTTATTCTGGATCTATTGGTTTGGCGTGATTATTTTTGCCGGCAGTTTTCTTTTCCAGCTTGTGTTATTATTAATGGCGTGCCTATCGCAACCCGGTTATCATTGATGGTAAATACCGGATTGTTGAAGTAAGCGGTGATAAAGCGCCTTGTTCTTTTGGTAATAATATTTTTATCAACCCTGAAAAATATGAATGGGAAACCTATAACCAGATACTGCTGCATGAAAAAATTCATATCCGTCAAAAACATACTGTTGATATTATTATTGCCGAGCTTGTTGCTGATCTTTCAATGGTTCAATCCATTTGCATGGATCTATCGCCGCGAGATCGAAAGCAATCTTGAATTCTTAACCGATGACCAGCTGGTGCAACAAAAGAATGTCGATAAAAAAACGTTACCAAATCAGCCTGGTGAAAGTATCGGCGCCGCATTTCCCGTTGAGCCTTACAACAAACTATAACCAGTCAATTCTTAAAAAACGTATAGCCATGATGAACACAAAAAGATCAAACCTGCACACGGCATGGAAATATTTTTTCCTGTTGCCCGTATTTGCTTTTTTAGCCTGCCTGCTGAATGAGCCAATGGCCTATGGCCAGTAATGATCAAAAAGTCGGGAAGACCGAAAAGACCGAATCGTTACATAACCACGGTATGGAAACCGAAGGTTATTGGTTCGCTGTGATCAAAGATGATAAAGTGAATATCCGGTTCAGTGATGAAAAAATGGATGATGAAATTGAATCGGGTCATTCTTTTAATGGCACGACCTTCAAATTATCCGATTTGGGAAATATTCCTAAAGGAACATCGGGAACTTTCACCATCACCCGCGAAGCCGGCAAGATGGAAATGACGGGGAAATTCGAAGGCAATACCGGTATGGGCACTTACAAATTCGTTGCCGATAAAGCATATGTCGATTACATGAACAAAGAACTGAAAGAAACGCTTGATGATGATGACCAGATGGCTTTCTTCTTTATCGATATCAAAAAAGAATTTTTGCAGATGTTGCGAAGCGAAGGATATAAAGATGTAACTAAAGACGATCTTATTCCTTGGCGGCCATGGGAATTGATGAAGCTTATATATCAATCTATTCGGAATGCAGGATTCAAAGATGTATCCTTGGAAAACCTGGTTCCCTTGAAAGCATTGGATATTGATGAGAAATATATCAAAGAGATCCGCAGTGCGGGTTATAAAAATGTAACGTCCGAGCAGCTGGTTTCTTTTAAAGCGCAGGGTATTGATAAGGAATATATCAGAATCAGTTCGTGAATTAAAAGGTAAAGACAAAGACAAGGACAATGATGATGATGCCGACGATATTGTAAGTTTTAAAGCAATGAACATCGATGCAGCTTTTATCAATTCATTTAAAGCTGTTGGTATGACGAATATTCCGCATGATCAATTGGTAGCTTTTAAAGCAGTAGGTGTTACCCCGGAATATATAAAAGGCTGGCATGATATGGGCTTTAAGAATATCGATCCGGAAGAATTTGTTGGAATGAAATCACAGAATGTAACTCCCGAATATATGAAGAGCTTTACTTCTCTTGGGTATAAAGATGTAAAGCCAGAGGATCTTGTTGCATTCAGAGCCCTTGGTATTACTCCTGAGTATATAAAAAGTTTTGAGACGGCTGGTTATAAGATCACAGATCTTGATAATGTAACCGGGCTAAAAGCACAAGGCATCACTCCTGAATTCATTAAAAGTTTTGAATCAGTTGGATTTAAAAATATTGACCTGGATGATATTGTTGCCGTAAAAGCTGTCGGTGTTACTCCTGAATATATTAAGGATATGAGAGCAAAGGGATTTAATTATGATAAGCTGCAGAAGTATGTTACGCTGAAGAGTATTGATTAACCTCATCCGTCCCGATTTCATCGGGACACCTTCTCCTTAAGGAGAAGGAAAGAGGAAAAAAAATAATTTCTGAACCAGGACCATCTATATTTTCTACGTTTCGTAAGCGGTCGCAAATAGCGGCCGCTTTTTTTTGTATAAGGCCGGCCGCGATTATCGTAAAGGATGATTTATTTATTCTTCCCTACATACTTAAACTTATCCGCAATAACCTTAAGAAGATACTTCTTTTTATCACTATTGTATTCCCAAAACATAGCACCCGCAAGGTGGTGCCGCTTTACATATTTACACTTCTCTTTTACAGATCTTTCGTTATCGTAAGAGATAAATATTTTATTCTCTGCATTGAAAAGATAAGGCGCCTTCGCAGCAGCATCCCAATATTCTTTATAACCATTTTTGTTAACAAGACTGTCTTTCAAATAGGTAAACCCGCCACCGCGGGCTGACTTCAACGCTTTTCTATATAAGCCATTATTATCAGTTGATTCCATTTCCCAACCTTTACCATAAAAAGCCATTCCGATAACAATTTTTTCAGCTGGCACACCTGCCGCTATAAATGCCTGTATCGATCTGTGCGCTGACGATTGATTACTGTCACCTGACGAAGTATATAAATTAGTGTGATGACCTGTAACAGCACTCCAGCCCCCTGCATAATCATAGCTCATTATATTTATGTAATCATTGTATTGCTGCACTTTTTCCATTTCTGTATGATCAATAAAAGCCTGAGACCCACCAACAGCCGTTGTTACATAGTATTTCATTTGGGTTGTGCGACTGAGACTGTCGAGACCTTGCCTCAACTCTTTAAAAAGATTTGTATAATGTTGTTTGTCTTCGGGTCGAAAAACATTGTTATCGCCGATCATACCCGGGTATTCCCAATCTATATCTATGCCATCTAAATTATATTTTGAAACGATGTCCACTGCACTTAAAGCAAAATTTCTTGTTGAAGTATCAGTAAGCGTTGCATCAGAAAAATTTTTACTCCAGCTCCATCCGCCGATCGAAATCAATATTTTCAACTCAGGATTTATCTTTTTTAGCTCACTTAACTTTCGCAGGTTCACTGTATCTGTTACTTCATTATGCAGCCATGCACGGTTATCCTTAATATCAATAAATGCATAGTTGATATGTGAAAGGCGCCATACATCAATAGAATCGGTTGCGATCAATCCGCGAAAGCCACCCACATAACCGATGATAACCGGTTTTGTTTTTGGTTTTATAAAATGTGATGGGAGTGTAATTCCCGCAAATAATAAAAAGCTTATGCCGTAAACTACATTTTTCATATTTTAAAAGTATAAATTCCTTTTCAATCAGGGACAAAGATGATTAGCGAACAGGAACTTGAACGGAGCGTCGCAAGAAAAGCTAAATAGAATCCCGATAGCTATCGGGGACAAAAGTTTGCTACATTAATTTTATCGTTCACCTCCGTTTCGGTTTTTTCCTCGTGTTGTTCCCTGTCAAACAATCAAAAATTCTATCTTTATAATCTTTCAGTATAAATAAGCCAGATGGAACCATTGTTTGTCAATAAAGACAGGATTGCATCGCTTATTACCAATGGAAGAGTGTATCGCGGTAATGGAAAAAATGTTTCTGTCATTAGCTGCAGGAGAATGTTTGCAGCCATTGCGAAATATTATGATGCTTCCTGATCGAACCGGTGTGTTGGGTATGATGCCCGGCCATGCGGGCAAACTTGGCGTGATGGGCATTAAAGTGATCACTGTTTTTCATTCCAATAGTGAAGTTGGTCTTCCTTCTCACCAGGGAGTAGTGATGTTGTTTGATGCAAAGCATGGACAACCCCTCATGCTTTTTGATGCATTGGAGATCACTGCTATCCGTACTGCAGCCGCCAGCGCCGTTGCCACAAAAGTTTTATCAAGAAAAAATTCGTCAACACTCGCCATCATTGGTTCTGGTGAGCAGGCCAAAAGACATATTGAAGCCATGTTGATCATAAGAAAAATAAAACAGATCAACATCTGGAGCCGTAGCGAAAAAAATGCAAAGCAGCTTGTTAATACAATGTCCGGAGAATACAATTTGCCTTTTCATCTAAAGAAAAACGTTCAACAGGCAGTGGAAAAGGCTGATATTATTTGCACAGTTACTTCAGCAAGAGAACCTGTCGTGATGGGTGAATGGATCGCTGCGGGAACACATATCAATGCTGTTGGCTCCAGCACACCTTTTGCGAGGGAATTGGATACAGCAGCAATTGTAAAATCAAAATTATTTGCCGATCGTTATGAATCTCTTTTTAATGAAGCGGGTGATTTTTTAATTCCTAAAAAAGAAGGAGCCGTAACGGATGAACATGTAAAAGCTGAAATTGGTGAAGTATTAGCGGGAACCAAAAAAGGAAGAGAGCATGACGATGAGATCACTGTTTTTAAATCACTTGGCATTTCGGCGGAAGATATTTTTTCGGCGTATCATATTTATGAGAAGATAAAAAACGTGTGACGCGAGACGTAAAAGAAACTCACGGCTGACGACTCACGATTCACGACAAATAAAAACAATTCAAATGCAAACGCATCAGGTTACCGAACAGAAGATCATCTCAGTTACGCTGCAGGAGATAAAAGATGCACAACAACGCATTAAAGGCAAAGTAAATCGTACACCGCTGATCCGTTTTTATGACGATAATTTTCCGGGTGAAATTTATTTAAAGCTGGAAAATCTTCAACCCATCTGTTCTTTTAAATTAAGAGGTGCCTGTAATGCGATGATCCTTGCTGATAGATCTTTACTTAAAGATGGAGTGTATACGGCCAGTGCAGGCAATATGGCACAAGGTGTAGCATGGAACGCAAGAGCGATGAATATTCCCTGCACCGTGATCGTACCGGATCATGCACCGCAAACAAAACTGGATGCTATTACAAGGCTTGGCGCAAAATTTATAAAGGTCCCATTTAATGATTGGTGGCAGATACTTGTGACAAGAAGAGCTGAAGGGATGAAAGGATTGTTCGTGCATTCTGTAAGTGATCCGCCGGTAATTGCCGGTAATGGAACAATTGGTTTGGAAATACTCGAAGATCTTCCGGATGTGGATACCGTGATCGTACCGTTTGGCGGTGGCGGACTTATTAGTGGTATTGCAACTGCGATAAAAACAATAAAACCTGGTGTAAAAGTTTTTGCATCAGAAGTGGAAACGGCGGCACCGCTTGCCCCATCACTGGCTGCGGGTGAGCCTGTGAAAATAGAATACACGCCAAGTTTTGTGGATGGAATGGGAAGCGGTGGACTGCTTACCGAAATGTGGCCGTTGGTCAGTAAGCTCGTTGATGGTTCAATTGTTTTAAGCCTGAAACAAATTGCTGATGCAATAAGATTATTGATTGAACGAAGCCGTGTGATTGCAGAAGGAGCTGGCGGCTCCTCACTTGCAGCGGCATTAACCGGTAAAGCAGGAACCGGGAAAATTGTTTGCGTGATCTCCGGCGGAAATATTGATGCCGAGAAATTGATTAAAATACTTTCAGGAACGATGGCGTAATATATCTTTCATTCATTATCCGCCGATTTCAGTAACTTACGACAAGGTTTTTTCAACCCCAGGCTTCTTATGAAGCGTATATTATCATATTGTATTTTTCTTTTTTTATTCCCGCTAATTACTGATGCACAAACGGTGATCTCCATGAAAGTTGACGGGACCATCAATCCTGCATCAGCAGATTTTATTCATAATGGCATTGTACGAGCAGTCAATGAAAAAGCCGAATGCATCATCATTCATCTTAATACTCCCGGCGGGTTATTAAAATCAACAAGAGTAATTGTTAGTGATATACTGGAATCAGCTGTGCCGGTTGTTGTATATGTATCGCCTGGCGGGGCACACGCAGGCTCAGCCGGAGTTTTTATTACACTGGCAGCGCATATTTCTGCAATGGCGCCAGGTACCAATATTGGCGCAGCACACCCGGTTACCCTGCAAAACCAAATGGACAGCACTATGAATGAAAAAGCTACCAATGATGCTGCTGCATTTATAAGAACCATTGCGGAAAAAAGACATCATAATATTGAATGGGCGGAAAATGCAGTACGTAAAAGTTTTTCTTATTCAGAAACCGAAGCGTTGGAAGATACTGCGATCGATCTTATTGCTAAAGATGAAACTGAATTGTTATCTAAGATCCACGGTAAAACGGTAGAGCTTAGTTCTGGCACTAAAACGCTGAACACGGCATCTGCAACGGTGAAACAACATAAAATGAGTGTATGGGAAAAAATCTTAGACATCATCAGCGATCCCAATATTGCATATATTTTATTCCTCCTGGGATTATACGGACTCATGTTTGAATTATATAACCCCGGTGCTATACTGCCGGGTATTGTTGGTTTCATTGCATTGGTACTTGCTTTGTATTCGATGCATACATTGCCTATTAATTATGCAGGGCTTGCGTTGATCGTTTTTGCAATCATCCTGTTTCTGCTGGAAATAAAAATTGTGAGCCATGGACTTCTTGCAATCGGAGGCGTGATCTCATTGCTGCTTGGCTCGATGATGCTGATCAGGTCCGGCTCATCGATGGAGTTTGTAAAAATTTCCCGCGGTGTGATTATTGGCGCAACGATCGTGTCTGCTCTTTTCTTTTTGTTTGTTGTCGGATTTGGCATGAGGGCCCAGCGACGTAAAGTTGTAACAGGAAAAGATGGATTAATAGGAGATATTGGTGTAGTACTGGAAACTTTGTCGCCTGCCGGAACCATAAGAGTACAGGGAGAAATATGGAATGCAGAATCGCTAGGTGGTACAATTGATAAGGGAGAAAGAGTAAGAATAAAAGAAATGAAGAGTCTAAAACTTTTTGTAGAAAAAATTAATAATAGTTAAAATCAAAATCATGCAACAATTTCCAACGATAGCAGTCGTCATTATTTTTTTTGTTATAATCATATTGTCAAGTGCTATAAAAGTATTGCGTGAATATGAACGCGGAGTTATTTTCCGGCTGGGACGCTTAATTGGCGGTGATGGCTTAAAGGGCCCGGGGCTTATTTTATTGATACCCGTTATTGATAAAATGGTTAAAGTAAGTCTGCGGACCGTAGTACTGGATGTGCCACCGCAGGACATTATCACATCGGATAACGTTTCCATTAAAGTAAATGCTGTTGTATACTTCCGTGTAATAGAACCACAGAAAGCCATTGTGCAAGTGGAGAATTTTTTAGCGGCTACATCTCAAATTTCACAAACTACTTTGAGGAGTGTGCTGGGACAATCGGAGCTGGATGATCTTCTTTCACAACGGGACAAGATCAATCACCGTTTGCAGCAAATCATCGATTCGCAAACGGATCCATGGGGTGTAAAAGTTACCAATGTAGAAGTAAAACAAATTGACCTGCCACAGGAAATGCAAAGAGCGATGGCCAAGCAGGCGGAAGCAGAAAGAGAACGCCGCTCGAAAGTAATTGCAGCCGAAGGAGAATTCCAGGCATCGCAGCGATTAGCGGACGCAGCAAAAATTCTTGCGGGGGAGCCCAGCGCTTTAACGTTGCGTTACCTGCAAACACTAAGAGAGATCGCTACAGAAAATAATTCAACAACCATCTTCCCTGTTCCTATTGATTTGCTGAAACCATTTTTAAAAATTAATGAAAGCAAAGAATCATAGGAACCGTTCGTGCATATCTGAAGGCACCGGGAAATGATTGTCACAACTTCACAATTTTAATTACTATCCGGCATGATTTTTTAATCCTGTTTTCAGTACCAAAGAATGGATTATGAAAAAACAATCAGCAAAAAATCGCAAAGGTAATACCGGTCGTACATCAAGCCAGGGCCGTAAGCTTGCATCCGGTGGACGGCAAAATAAATTTAAAGGCAGCCCGGACATAAATGAGGATACAAATAATCAGGTGAAAGACGAGAAGCCAAAGAAAAAAAGAATTCCTGCTGGTGCAATAACAAAATAAATGCAATCATTATTATTGTTCCATCATCACAAACTGTGACGATAATTCCTCATTTATCTTTTAATTCGATCCACACCGGCGCATGATCGCTTGTCTTCTCCCATCCTCGTACATGTTTATCAACCGCAGCCTTCACAAGCCTGCGTTTTAACTGAGGGCTCAACAAGAAATGATCTATCCGGAGACCGGCGTCACGCTGATACGCATTTCGAAAATAATCCCAGAAGGTATATATCCTTTCTTTAGGATACAATTTACGGATTGCATCTGTCCATCCCTGGTCAACTAATTTTTTATAAGCGTCACGAACTTCTATTCTGAACAATGCATCATTTATCCATCGCTCTGGCTTATATACATCAAGTTCAGTTGGCATTACATTAAAATCACCGATAAGGGCAACCGGTACTTTTTCGCCCAATAATTTATTTGCATGTGCAGTCAGGCGTTTAAACCATTTTAATTTGTAATCGAATTTTGGACCCGGCCATGGATTTCCATTCGGAAGATAAAGACATCCGATTATCATGTTGTTTACAATTGCTTCAATATAGCGGCTGTGACTGTCTTCCGGATCTCCCGGTAAAACTCTTCTTATTTCCCGGATCTCGCCCACTCTTGAAAGAATAGCGACGCCATTCCAACTTTTTTGCCCGTGCCATTTCGTTTCATAGCCCGCATCGTTTATTGCATTCAAAGGAAATTTTTCATTCGGTGATTTTAGTTCCTGTAAACAAACTATATCAGGCTTTGCTTCTTTTAGCCAGCGAAGTAAAACAGGCAAGCGACCATTAACACCATTTACATTATAAGTTGCGATCTTCATTTATTTTATTTCAAACTTAAGAATTACTCATCACTTGATCTTCTCAAAACCGTAGTTGGGTTTGATCTGTTTGTTCAAAAACTCCCCTTTGGAAGAAGCCTTCTTCATTTCTTTGTAAACAGCTTCAGGAACCTTTTTATAATCATATACCGCTCCGGAAACATACACTACCCGAAGTGTGGAGCTGTTTACATCATATTGTATTGCCGCAACTACTGAAGATGGCATAACATTAATTAATTCTTATTTAGTTAAAAAATTATGCCATCCTTCGATAAGCAACGGATGATAAGGAAATCATCTTTAATATCCTTATATCAGCGCCAACGACAAAACGGTGATTGATGGTAGTTTTACTTATTTTTTCTTTACTTACGAGCAGCATCACTATTCTTCCCTTCATCTATCTTCGTCCAAATGAGTTCCTGGTATTATATCTCTGTTTGGCTGCATATTATTGGTGGAACTTTCTGGATCGGTGGATTATTATTTGTTCCGCTGGTATTATTACCGGGAATTAAACATCATCCTGATCGCAAAAAATTATTGACGTCAATAGGTTTAAAATTTCGCTTTTATGGATACACGGTGTTAGGGATAGTGTTTGTAACAGGATTATTAAGCATCTATTTCAGGGGTGTTATTTTTTCATCGCAGTCTTTTACAGAAACCCGCTACGGAGCATTGGTGACTTTGAAGATAATTTTATTCGTTACCATGATGATGCTTAGTTTATTTCATGATCTGCTTATCGACAAAAAAACAGGAACTGAAATGCCGGGCGATCAAAATTTAAAAATGATCGCAAAATGGACGGGGCCGGTTCTGCTTCTTTTTTCTTTGGTTCTTGCTTTTATCGGTGTTGTGATTTCCAGGGGATGAATGAAACTTTATTAAATCCTATTCTTTGCTCAGGAGGACAATTGTTTTAAAACTGTTTCTTTCACTTTATCTGAAGCAATTCTTTCCTGCTGCATCGTATCCCGGTAGCGAATAGTAACGGTATTATCTTCTTTTGTTTGATGATCAACCGTTACACAAAATGGTGTACCGATCGCATCCATGCGGCGATAACGTTTTCCAATTGTATCTTTTTCTTCATAAAAACAACGGAATGAAGATTTGCAATCATCCATGATCTTTCTTGCAATTTCCGGCAAGCCATCTTTTTTTAATAATGGCAATACAGCCAATTTCATCGGCGCCAGTTTTGGCGGAAATTTTAAAACAACACGGCTGTCTTGCTTTTCCGGAGTACTTAGATCCTGTTCTTCATATGCATGCGCTCATTACCAGTAAAAACATCCTGATCCAAACCAATTGAAGTTTCAATTACATAAGGAATATAATTCCATAAGCCTTGCCTGTAGCCGGATCAATATCATTGTCGAAATACTGCATTTTCTTTTTGCTGTATTCCTGGTGCTGTTTCAAATCAAAATCAGTTCGTGAATGAATGCCTTCTACTTCTTTAAAACCAATCGGAAATTCATATTCAATATCACAGGCGGCATCGGCATAATGTGCCAGCTTTACATGATCATGAAAACGATATTTTTCTGCTGGAATTCCCAGACTTATATGCCATTTCAATCTTTCCTCTTTCCAGTATTCATACCATTCTTTTTGTGTACCGGGACGAATAAAGAATTGCATTTCCATTTGTTCAAACTCCCGCATGCGAAAAATAAATTGTCTTGCCACAATTTCATTTCGGAAAGCTTTACCGATCTGTGCAATACCAAAAGGAATTTTCATTCTGCCTGTTTTCTGCACATTTAAAAAATTTACAAAAATTCCCTGTGCAGTTTCCGGTCGTAAATAAACTTTATTGTCTTCATCTTCACTTGAAACTGTAGAACCAAATTCTGTTGAGAACATCAGGTTGAACTGACGGATATCGGTCCAGTTGCTTGTGCCGCTTACAGCACATTTTATTTTATTATCTTCGATCAGTTTTTTTAATCCTGCAAAATCATCTTTGGCAAATAAATGCATCCATCGCTGCCAGCAATTCGCCTGCTTCTTTTTCTTTTCCACTCGTTTTTCAAAATCTCTGCATGTCCTTCTATCAAATGATCAACCCGATATCGTTTCTTGCTGTCTTTATTATCGATCATCGGGTCGTTGAAATTATCCACGTGGCCGCTGCTTTCCATGTGGTCGGGTGCATAAAAATGGCAGCATCAATACCCACAATATTTTCATGCATGCGGGTCATGCTTTTCCACCAATAATCTTTGATATTTTTTTTCAATTCACTGCCCCATTGACCATAATCATATACAGCCTGCAGTCCATCATAAATTTCACTGCTGGGAAAAATAAAGCCATATTCTTTGCAATGGGAAATGATTGCCTGGAATTTATTCTGATCGTTTGCCATAGCGGCAAAGATAAGAGGCGAAAGTCAGATGAATAAATGGGTCATATAGGTCATATAGTCATATAGTCAGATTAGTCAAATAAATCATGGGCAGTTTACCTAAATGTCCTGTTTGACCTATAAGACCGATATGCCCTATATGACTATTATGATCAATTTGACAATTATGATTTTTCCGACTGTACCTTTTCTTCATGTGCTTTTTCTTCCTGTATCTTTTCTTCTTCTACTTTTTGCCCATCGGTTGTTTTAGGTAATGGTTGCTTGGATACTACTTCAACTTTTTCTACCCAAACCGCATATCTGTTAGGATAAATATTGGAGCCCATTTCAATAGCATATTGTCGTGTAAAAGCAGCGCCAAAATAAAGGATCATTGATGAAAAATATACCCATAACAAAACAATAATAATAGAGCCTGTTGTTCCATATGCAGTTGTCATCTGGCTATGGCTAAGATAATAGCTGATCAAAAATTTTGCTCCCATAAAGAAAAATGCCGTGGTAAATGCTCCTACTCTTACATGCTTCCATTCGATTTTTGCATCTGGCAACACTTTAAAAATAATACCAAAAATAAACGCAGTAATAAAAAAGGTAAGCAGAAGGTTGACGATATATACTACAACCACAGTAGCATCAGGAAATTTTTCTAATAAATGATTTAACAACAGGTCCAGGGCACCATTAATAACCAGCGAAACAAGAAGTATAAAACCAAGACTTACAATTATTGAAAAAGAAAGAAGACGATTGATAATCAACCGAAGCCAGCCGCGGCCTTTTTTGGGTTTTGATTTTAATTTCCAGATAAGATTTATAGAATCCTGTATCTCGTTGAACACTGCGGTGGCGCCAATAATAAGTGCAACAAGCCCGATAATAGTAGCCAGCTTGCTGGAATCAGCAAACATCGATGCCTGCATTGTCTGCCTGAACACTTTGTGCCGCCGCCGGACCCACAAATCCTTCTATCTGTTTATAAATTGTCCCTTCAATGATCTCACGTCCGTAAAACATGGTAGCAAACCAGATAATAATGATCAGCAAACCCGGTAAAGAAAAGATTGTAGAAAAGGCAAGCGCTGAACTTAGCTTAAGAATATCATCTTCTATAAAGTCAGACACAGATCTCTTTAATATACTCCATAGTCTTTTTGGTGCCATAAATGGAAAAATAGTCATATAAACAGCTTACTGACGTAAATAACTTACATACATAATGCCAAAACGTAGTTGAAACTTAAAAGTTAATGGTTGAAATAAATTATTCTCCCACCTATAATTCCCTGATTGGGCTATCGTTGCGTCGCACTCTTGTACTGCATCAACCCGATAGCTATCGGGTCTATTCAGCTATTTATTTCAGCTTCTCATTTTGCTGATGCCGTTCTGCATCTCTTTTCGTTTTCTTCTCAATATTTTTTTGAAACGCTTCAGTTAAGTTAACACCTGTTTGGTTGGCAAGACAGATCAATACCCAAAGCACATCAGCCATTTCATCAGCAAGGTTTTTATCCAGGTCTGTTTTCTTGAAAGATTGGTCACCGTAAGTACGGGCCATGATGCGGGCCAGCTCTCCCACTTCCTCTGTTAAGATCGCCATATTGGTAAGCTCACTGAAATACCGGACGCCAACTGTTTTTATCCATCCATCCACCTGCTGCTGCGCTTCATTTATAGTCATAACAAAATTTTTGTTGAGTTTGTGCAATTTAGCATCATTCTTGACGTTTTCATCTCCCTTTTTCGTGTTATCACCTACCCTTTGATACGACAAAACCAATTATTCTATTTATCAATTTTAGTATCCCATGATGAAGCCTTTTATCCGGAAAGCCATTCTTGTCTTTGCCCTATTCAATGTCACTTATTTGATACAGGCGCAGTCAAAGCTTTCTCCAAAGTCAGAAGTAACCACTGTTTCTTCTCCAAAGCCATTTAAAGTATTAACAAATGGCAAACAAATAACCATCCAGTTCAAACAGAATTTAAAATCATTAATGGTATGGACCGCAAGCGGGCATCGTATCGTGGAAGAAAAAGAGCTGACCACAAATTCTTATTCATTTACGATCCCTGCAAAAGAAAAAGTTTTCTTTATCGTGATTGAAACTGCGGAAGGGAAAAGATTTACGGAGAAGATGGGGGTGAAATAGTGAGTGGTGAATGGTGAATAGGAAGTTTATCAACTATTTTTATTCCCTATTTTTTGTATCTACTACAATCGTCACAGGTCCATCATTTATTAACTCCACCTTCATGTCTGCGCCAAATACACCGGCATGCACTTGCTTACCAAGATCATTGCTTAATCGTTGTATAAATTTTTCATACATCGGGACTGCAAATTCAGGTTTGCTTGCTTTTATATAAGAAGGCCTGTTTCCTTTTTTAGTAGAAGCATGTAAAGTAAACTGGCTTACCACGAGAATATCGCCGTTATATCTTTTACCGAAACATTCATCACTCCATTTTCATCATTAAATATTCGCAGGTTGATAATTTTACCCGAAAGCCATTCTATATCCGCATCTGTATCTGCATCTTCAATTCCCAATAACACCAGCAATCCCTCATTGATCTGCGAATGAATTTTGCCATCAATAGTTACACTTGCTTTGCTTACCCGTTGAATTACTGCTCTCATTCTTGTTGCTGGTTTTTGGTTACTGGTTATTAGGTACGGGCCTCTGATAAAGATAAATTCATTCATTTAACAAAGTACATTTGCAATTAATTTTACGAGTAACTAATAACCAGCAACCAGAAACATGATCGACCTTTCACCGGAAATAACTTTTCAAACCACCCGCAGCGGCGGCAAAGGCGGACAAAATGTAAATAAAGTGGAAACCGCTGTTATTGGTTATTTTAATGTAAGTGCATCTCAAATTCTTACTGAAGAACAAAAATTGCTTGTTACCGAAAAGCTATCCAATCGTGTCAACAATGAAGGAATGTTATTCGTTAAATCACAAACATATCGCACGCAACTGGAAAATAAAGATGAAGTGATCCGCAAAATGAATGAATTGGTAACAAAAGCCCTGGAACAAAAGAAAAAACGTAAACCTACCAGGATAAGTAAAGCGGTAAAAGAAAAAAGATTGGAATCAAAAAAGAAGAAAGGCGAAGTAAAGGAAGCCCGTCGAAGAATTGACCCGCATAACATGTGAGTAGTGTCCTAATTGGATGACAATTGGAACACGGATGACACGGATTGACCGGATTTTCACGGACAATTTTAGTTTAATCCGTTTGATTCCCTTCATGGCACATTAGGCAAACAGACGATTAAAGACTAAAATAAATCTTAAGAATAAATCCGTTGAATCCGTGTCATCCGTGTTCTATCCTAACCTAAAAATAGGACACTACCAATATGTGATACTGCGTGATATTTATTAAATTTACTGCCTGATGAAGTGGAGACTGATCATTATAATTTTCCTGCTAACCCTTTCCGGAAGCTTCTTAATTAATGCCTGCAGAAAAGGACAGGAAGATGTTCCCGGCAAAACGGCTTTGACATTCAGCGTACCTCCTGGTTTTCCCGCACCTCTTTATAATTTTTCACAAAACCCATTAACGGAAGAAGGTTTTCAACTCGGCAAAATGTTGTTTTATGATGGCCGTCTTTCAAAAGATGGAAATTATCCATGCGCATCCTGTCATCACCAGGTGGCTGTATTTGGTACGTATGATCATGACCTGAGCCATGGTTATAATGACCAGCATTCAAACCGGAATGCAACACCGCTGTTTAACCTGGCATGGAAAGATGCATTTCATGCCGATGGAAAATATAAAAGTCTGGAAGATGAATGTCTTGACCCGATCCAGGCGCCAAATCAAATGGCAGAAGAGATCGGCAACGTATTGACAAAACTGCGCCGCGATCCGCATACGCTTCAAATGTTCAAGGCTGCATTTGGTACTGAAGAAATAACAATTGAAAGAATGCAAAAGGCATTGGCGCAATTCACGGTTTCAATGATCACCGCCAATTCAAAATATGACCAGGTAAAAAGAGGCCAGAACGTTTACACCGATTATGAGCAAAGAGGCTATGACCTTTATAAAACAAATTGCGCTTCCTGTCATCCGGAACCAATGTTCACTGATTACTCGTACAGAAATACCGGTCTTTCGGTTGATCCTAATTTAAAAGATTATGGCCGTTTCATTGTTACGGGGAAAAAAGAAGATTCATTGAAGTTCAAAGTGCCCTCGTTAAGAAATGTTTCTATTACTTATCCTTACATGCATGATGGCCGCTACAAAAGTTTACGGGCATGTATCGAGCATTATGGAAATAATGTGCAGCATAGCTCCACGCTTGATCCTTCATTAACAAACGGGCTTCATTTTAATAATAATGAAATTATCGATCTTGTTGCTTTTCTCCGGGCATTGACTGATTCTACTCTTACAAAAGATCTCCGCTTTTATCAAACGCATTAATTAAGCCGAAGTTTTTCTTTTTGCCTTCAACGCATCGAGGGCTTTGCGCTGGTTTTCTATTTCGGCATTTTGTTTTTCCTGGTCTTTTTCATTTGCCTTTATATCATCCTGCAGCTTTCTTATCTTTTTCTCCATATCATCTTTATCGCTTTGCAAATTCTTTAATCTTTTTTCAGCCTTCACCACTGCGTCTTCCTGTGCCGTTATCTGTAATTCAAGATTTGCAGCTTCGATCTCCGGCAATAAATTGTAAAGAAAAGATTTTGCGCTGCCAAGTTCTTCCGTATTCAACCGCGACAATGCATTTGCATCGTCTTTCATTATTATAAGATATAACACGGCGGCGTCAGATTCTTTTTTGCTCTTCCTGTCTATATTAATTATATAGTCATAACGGCTTGGGCTTATATCTCCGATCAGGGCTTCCTTATATACACGAAAACCTTTATCCTTATTAAACATTCCTTTTTCTTCTTTGCCCTTGTATCCAAGCTTATTCAACCTGGCGGTAATTGCATTTTCTACGGCCTGTGGCGGAAAATCGTATTCCATAACAATGCAGGCTTGCTTTACTTTATTGTATTCAATTTTATCTTCAACTGCCTGCGCTTTCAAAAAAAATGATATGGATAAAAAGATAAGGGAGAGAGTAAACTTTCTCATAGCAGTTATTTTGGTTAAAGATACGATAAAGCCAAAATGCGTTGCATCCTTTGGGTGCCCGGGCATTGCTTAATCAGGAGTCAAAGACTACATTTGCTGAAATATTCCAATTCCTTTGAGCAGCATTAAAAAACTGGCGGGACAAACAATCTGGTACGGGCTGAGCAGCATTTTCGGGAGATTTCTTAACTACCTGCTTACTCCTATTCTGGCCACCATCTTTGCTTCGGCAGAATATGGAAAGATCACGACTCTTTTCACCATCGCTGCTTTTCTAAATATTGTTTTTACGTATGGTTTGGAAACATCTTATTTCAGGTTTTCATCGCAGGAGCCGGAGCCGAAAGTATATAACACTTGTTCTTCATCCATCATCATCTCAACGGTTTTGCTTACCGGGTTGCTATGGTTGCTTGCTGATAATATTGCTGTTTTCCTTGAACTGTCCGATCATCCTGAATTTATTTTATGGGTAATATTTATTGTGGCGCTGGATACACTCAGCGTAATGCCTTTTGCAAAACTCCGGTATACTGGCAGACCGAGAAAATTTGCCGCCATAAAGATCCTGAACATATTGATCAATGTGGGATTGGTTATTTTTTTCCTTGTTGTTTGTAAAAATGATTATGAAAAAAATGCTGATACATTTTTTGCAGTTATCTACAATCCGAAAATTGGATTAGGGTATGTAATAATTGCCAATCTTATTGCCAGTGGCGTTACGTTGCTGCTCTTGGCAAAAGAATTTTTTCAATTCAATTTTAAGTTGAATCCAAACTTCTGGAAGGAAATGATGCGCTATTCATGGCCATTGATAATTGTTGGCTTTGGTGGCATGATCAATGAGACCATAGATCGCATTATGTTGTTGAAGCTATATCCTGGAACTACAGAACAGGCTTTTTCTCAATCAGGAATTTATTCAGCCAATTATAAACTGGCAGTGCTGATTGTTTTATTTATACAGGCATTCCGGATGGGGGCCGAACCCTTTTTCTTTAAACAATCAACCAGTGAAAATGCACCAAGAACTTATGCCCGGGTAATGAAATTTTTTATTATCGCCTGCTGCTTTTGTTTTCTCGTCGTTGTTCTTTTTCTTGACATCTGGAAATATTTCATGGGAACAAGGCATCCTGAATATTATACGGGGTTAAAAGTTGTACCGATATTAATGGTGGCAAAAATTTTTCTTGGCGCTTATTATAATCTTTCTGTTTGGTATAAACTTACCAACCGAAATCTTACGGGTGCATGGATCACTGTTGGCGGAGCGGTGATTACAATTTTATTTAATTGGATCTTTATTCCGATTTGGGGCTATGTGGCCTGCGCCATTGCTACTGTTTTATGTTATGGCTTTATGATGGTAACAAGTTATGTGCTGGGGCAAAAGCATTACCGTATACCTTATGCCTGGAAAAAATTGGTCGCTTATATTGTTATTTGCATTCTGCTTTTCGGTTTGCACCAGGCATTCTTGCTATTGGGTCTGAATGCCTGGATAAATCGCGGAGTGGGGCTGCTCCTTATCGGGTTGTTTACATTGCTTATTTTAAATGTAGAAAAAAAAGAGTTTCAAAGATTACCATATATAGGAAAATATTTTTCTCCAAATCCGGTTTGATTTTTTCATTCTGAATATTAACATGATTGAAAAACTGATTGAAACATTTAAGGGCTATTATCCTCTTTCAACAGAAATGACGGATCAAATTATAGCAGTAACAAGTGTGAAAGACTATCCTAAAAAATCAATATTGCTGAAAGAAGGACAGGTGGCCAATTATGCCTGCTTTGTTTTAAACGGTCTTGCAAGAGCTTACTATATGTCCGATGGTAAAGAGATTACCGGGCGGTTCATGGATGAAGGTTTTATGATAACAAGCTGGCTGAGTTTTTTTACACGGAAACCAGGTTATGAAATCATTGAAACACTTGAAAATTCCACCCTTGCTTGCATTCATTACAACGACATTCAGCAGCTGTATTCGAATATTCCGGAATTCAATATCATCGGGCGCAAGCTTACTGAATATTATTTTTATTTATCTGAGCAACGTACTCAAATGCTGCGTAAACATACCGCAGAAGAAAAGTACCAGTTTTTTATCAAGCAGCATCCCGATCTCTTACAACGGACCTCGCTTCGAAATATTTCCACTTATCTTGGCATGAATGAGGAAACCCTGAGCAGGGTACGTGCCAAAGCTGCAAAGAAAGGGTCATAAGATCATGACATATGTCAAAGAATAATTCAGCCATCATTCTGAAATTTATGTACCGAATGAATCAGAATGATGAAAAATTTCCCGCAAATGATCAGTACGTTGGTTTGCACGCTGACGGCTTTATTTTTTTCTTGTACCAGCTTTGCTCAAAAAAGATATTATACTCCTTCAGCCTACCAGGTTTCTGCACATGATAACGGGGGACAATTAAGCCTTTCTGTTGCGAGGGGGAATGGTTACGACATCAACGTTTCTTATTCAATCACTGACTATTTATGTATCCTGCTTGCTTATGGCGAAAATAATCTTTATGAGCTTAGAAATACTATTCTTGATGTTTATGGGATTCAAAATAACAATAGCCATAAGACAGCCCGGCTGGGATATTTTAAGAACATAAAAAAACCCTGGATAAATAAGATTGAAATTTATCTTGGTTATTGCCGCACAAAAATTGATAACTACTGGTCTTTTCTCGAATTTAATCCGGCGTATGCGGAATATGCGAAAGCAGAGTATAACGCCGTATTCATCGGAGCCGATGCAATACTTGAATCAACACGTTGTTTTGAACTTTCTTTTACTGGCCGCATTACTAATTATAAATACGGCTCATTTATATTTTATGAAATGCGTCCTTATTCATATTATGCCACAAGCTCTGTTGAAGGAATGAAGGGAACAAACATGGAATTGATCTCGGGTTGGGGGATAAAATACAAACGCTTTAAGCTCGTTCTTCAAGGTGGTCTTTCTGTTCCAATATCGAGTCCTTCTGCTATTCAAACCGATACAGCTCCTACAAACCAGGGGGCGTATGTAAGTGTACATAAAGAAACACTTCAGCTCGGGCAATTAATTTTCAGGCTTGGAATTCAGTTCACAACCCGCGGGGAAAAAAACTAATGTAAATTTCTAAAAACTTATGCCATGAAAACAAGATCATTTTTCTTTTTAAAAAAAATTAGTTGCTTATTATTACTTTTCATTATTTGCTTTTCTGCGTATCTCAATGCCCAGGAAAAAATACCTAAGAATTATTTTGGCGTTTCAGGCATTGGAGAATTGAACAGGCTTGCTCTTGGATGTGGCCTGGAATATGAAAGGTGGCTGTATATAAAAAATCAATTTGCGATCGGCGCCAAAGCCCATCATATCTTTCCGAGCAAAACGATCAATTATATTTTTTCTTCAAATGAATCACTTCAAAGAAACAGGCAAACTCAAATAATGGCCACTTCCTATTTCTTTACCGGCCAGCAAAATGAAGCAAGCGGTTTCTTTTTATCATTGGCAGCAGGAGTGAATTTTATTAAATGGGAACACGAAGCCTCTGATGCATCGGGTAATTATTATATAGCATCGAGCTCAGAAGTTTCGCCTGGATTTGATATTTCTATTGGAGGCCAGTTCAAGAGTAATCGAATGGCAGCAAGGATTAGTGGCGGTCTTGGATCTTTTCCTGCACGCAAATACAAAGATTATGTGAATGGAACCGGAGTTCTTTTTCTTTATTCAAAGGTTTCAATTGGGTTTTGATAGACGGTTTAAAACTCAATATGATTCTAACTTTTTCGCAGCCGGGAAAATTCTGATTTCATTTGGTGTAAATACTATCTGAAATCCGAAAAACCTCACGCAGAAAACTTGGTTTTGCATAATGCGTCATGTTATCTTCAACAAAACCATCACCATGACAACTTACAAAACTAGTCTTGCCTTGCTGGCGTTATTAACGTTAGCCGCATGCGAAAAAAACAAACATGAGATAATCAATCAGCAGGTTGCACAAGCATCCGTCGATCAAACGCCAAAAATGTTGTCGCGAGAAACTCAAATAACACCATTTTGGGACCGATCGCAATCAATTTCGGCGGGCGCAAAAGGGAAATTATCAATTGTACCCTTTGATGAATCACAACTTGTCAGATCGGATCAAATTAGTCGCAGAATGTTAATTCTTAATGATGACAATTAACAATCCCATGTTCGTAGAAGTTTATACGGCCAGCAAAATTGCTGGGAACGACTTGAACCGCGTAATTTCAAATTTTATATCCTTTGACAAAACTACATCCGAAAGGATGATCCAGGATTTTGAGGGCTCAATTATTATATATGATAAGAATAAAAAGCATCAAGCAGGTTTTACATATGGTAAACGACATAGTAAGCCTGGAGTCGCAGTTGTCTCATTAGATCAGGGAGGATCAAGAGTTAATCCTTCGGGAGAAGACTGCTGGTACGTTGTACTTACAACAACATATACCGAATATTTTTCCGATGGAACTTCGTATAGCTGGAGTGAGTCAACAATTGTAGGATCTTTTTGTACGACGCCAAATATAGGTGGTGGCGGTGAAAGTAGTCCCTGTAGTAATACTTTAGCAGCATTGTTGCAGGGCAGTTCTCTATCAGAACCTGCGGCTGTAAATATATTAAGTGAAGGCCCTATTACGAGAACTAAAACATATACCTGGAAATTTTATAAACAAAATCAGGGATTGTGGTATTTTGAAAGTGCGGAAAAAGGAGTTCAAGTCAAAGTAAATAACGTTTGGAAATGGCAGTCACTTACTCACGAATCGATCACCCGATCAGGCGTAGTCGTGGGAGGTAGCATAGACTGCCTCCTGGTTACGGCAACGCCAACACTCGGCCAGTTTTGGGCGGCAATGGAATTGAAATATAAAATTAAAGCAGATGTGCTTTGCCAAGGTTCCCCAGTATCTTCTACGTCACAAACTAAGACTAGCGTAAATTATTTTAATGTCAATGATTAATATTATTTCACTTAAAGGTATAGTAGGTATTTTAGTTGCAATAATCTACTATACCGCTTTCTCAGGAGAGTTGCAAATCGTCCCGCACCCAAATGAATGCGAAGATGAGTTCTATAATGGTATTCTCGTCAATACCGACTGTTGATATAGATGATGGGAAAATCTTTATGTTAATCGATAGCTTTTATATATATAATTACAAAGATTACATTTTATATCAATGTCCAGAAATGTATGAATATTCAAACATTAAAACGGACTCTAGCGGTAATATTATAGATCAGGAATTTATTCGCTCAGAAATAAAGTCCCATTATTGGGTGTTCAAAGCTGGTGACTCGACAGGGACAAGATTCGATTCCTTAGGAAGCAATGCCAGCAGTAAATTTAAAGTTGATTCACTCATTGATGCTAAAACTTCTTTTAAGCAAGGAATTTCTTTGGACTCTTATCAACTTTTTGAGAAAATAACAGATTCGGCTGACCATTCCTTCACGGAAAAATATGTTCCAAAAGTAAAAATGGAAACAACCCCTGATTCGAGCTTTTTATATTTTAGAAGCGACTGGGAAAGTGTAAACTTTTCTTTTGCAAAAAGCCTGGATCTTAAAAAGAGGAGCAAGCTATATAAATTCAGAATTATATTCAATCCGATTCCAAAAGGTAAATATGCGTTTGATGTCCCACGACGGGAATTGCTACTTGAGATCAGAAAACCAGAGATCAAAAACTCAGAACAAATTCTTGAGCTTTTTAAAAAATTTAAGAGCACCTCTAAATAAGTCAATACATCTTCACATACGCATTATTCATCTTCTCAAACCCAACCGTTGTCATGGGCCCGTGCCCGGAATAAACTTTTGTTTCATCCGGCAACGTGAAGAGCTGGGTCTGAATGCTATTGATCAGCGTTTTAAAATCACCTCCTGGTAAGTCATACCTTCCAATGCTTCCATTAAATAATACATCGCCGCCGATTACAAAGCCACCCGCCGCATGATAAAAACAAACACTGCCGGGTGAGTGGCCTGGTGTAAAACGGATTTCTAACTCATCTGGTCCAAGGCTGATAGCAGTTCCTTCTTTTAAAAAGATCAGCTTGCCATCATAATTTTCAAAAGGCATCTGCCACATTTCCCCGCTTTGCGGAGCAAAATCCAATACCGGTTTTTCTTTTTCATGTATATGAAGCATCAATCCCCATTTTTCGGCAGACCATTTGTTGCCAAATACATGATCGAGGTGACAGTGCGTATTAAGCAGCAAGGTTGGTTGAAGGTTTGTCTCCTCAATAAAGTTCTTAAGCTCATCCCTTTCCTGCTGAAAATAACAACCGGGGTCGATAATGCAGCACTGCCCTGTTTCGTTATGCAAAACGTAGGTATTTTCCTGAACGGGATTAAATGTAAATGTCTTAACGCTTAACATGAAGGGTTTTCCGTACTTTTAAAGGCCTCCCCAAACCCCTCCGGCGGGAGAGGCTTGCTGATGCACAGCCCAAAAATATGAAATGACTTTTTTATCAGGAGATTTCATAATTGAGGAATAGATTTGTTGATCGAAGCTCTTTTAAGCTAATAGCATTTCATTTTATCGTAATGATTAATGAAAATTATAGCTGATTAGGATTTAAAAAGTTGAAATGCTTGATTACCGAAGTTGAAATATGAGAGGATGCCCGGCCTCTCCTCTCCACCGGAGAGGAGACTGAGAGGTGAGGCCCGGCCGATTAGAATTACAGAACGTTAAACGGAGCGTCGCAACGGAAGTCTCATCAGGGCTTCATTGCTGACAACATAATCATATAATTTGAGGAGATTGCTTCGGCTTCGCCTCGCAACATAAAAACTATAAGTCTATTGCAGCAACTATACCTGACTTAAATCCGATTTTTAATTTTTTGACGAAACGAGGACAGAATCTTATGAAGAAAGACTACAGACTTATTCTCCTTACAGCCGTTTTTTTCTCTTTGAAAACAAATGCGCAGGTGAACACGGTGGAATTTGGAAAAAACCGGGTGCAATACCAGAAATTCAGCTGGAAATTTTACCAGACAGAAAATTTCAATACCTATTTCAGCCAGGATGGATTGGCGCTGGGTAAATATGTAGCCCAGGTGGCGGAAGAAGAATTGGCCGGCATTGAAGAGTTTGTTGAATATGGATTGCAGCGCCGTGCCAACATTGTAGTCTATAACAACTTTGATGAATTCCAGCAAAGCAATATCGGGCTCGGCATTGACTGGCAAAATACCGGTGGCGTTACAAAGCTGGTAAACAATAAAATTGTTTTATACTTCGATGGCAATCATGAAAACCTGAAAAGACAGATAAGGCAGGGCATTGCAAAAGTGCTTGTCGATAATGTTTTGTTTGGTGATGATCTTGGCGAGTTTGCCGCTAACCAGGCTTTGCTCGATCTGCCGCAATGGCTAATTGATGGATATATTGCTTATGCAGGTGAAAACTGGAGTGCTAAGCTTGATGATGATCTTAAATCTGCTTTATTGAGCGGCCGCTATAATAATTTCTACCAGTTTGCTTTTGAAAAACCATTGCTTGCCGGCCATGCTTTCTGGAGATATATCGGCGATAAATATGGTAAAAGCAAAACAACTTATATGCTTTACCTGGCCCGTATTTACCGTAACATGAATGCGGCTGTTAATCGTGTAACCAAAAAGAAAAAATTCAAAACACTGCTGAGTGACTTCATGACCGAAGAAAGCCAAAAGTACCTTAAAGATATTCGTGGCAGAAGAGTGGCGCCAAGAGGTCAGTTAGCAGTAACTGAATACATAAAGAAAAAAGATTTCATACGCTTTAATGCAAACCCGGTTCCGAGGAATTTGAGTTATGCCGTTGTTGAATTCAAGCAGGGAAAATATTATGTGGTGCTGAATGAAAATTTTGTCAACCGCAAAGTGTTGTTGAAGTTTGGCGCAAGATCAAGAGAAGATGAAAAAAATCCTAACTACCCGATAATGGCCTGGGATGGCAAAGGAACCAGGCTGGCTGTATTGTATTGGGAAGCAGGAAAGATCAAGTTGTTTGTGTATGATATTGTGAACCGTGTCAAGCTCGTAAAACAGATCTCACCCAGTTCAACCAGGTGCAGGATATGAAGTATATGCTGGATGCAAATACACTTATCTTCAGTGCTGTTAAAAGCGGGCAGACAGATATTTTCGTTTATAAAATCGATAAAGGAACTGTTGAACAAATTACGAATGATGTGTATGATGACCTCGATGCATCATTTGTGGCTTTCCCTAATAAAACCGGAATCATTTTTGCCAGCAACAGGCCATCGGCTACTGCTGCAAGCACCGATGATTCATTACCGAAAAATCATTTTAATATTTTTCTTGTTGACAACTGGAATCAATCTGAATTCAAACAAATATCACAGTTAACGGATATGAAACAGGGCAATGCCCGTTTCCCTTCTCAATACAATACTTCGCATTTTACATTTGTTAGTGATGAAAATGGCATCACAAATCGCTATGCCGGTTTCTTTAGAACTGAAAGAGCGGGTTTGGATACATTGGTGTTTATTGGCACATGATGTTTTGCGTAATCCGTCATTGGAAGATGTCGATTGTTTGTTAAAAGAATGGGACAAGACGGATATTGATTCAGTAGGTTTTGTTTCTGTGACCAATGATTCTACCTATGTATTTCCGCTTACCAATTATCAAAGCAGTTTGTTGGAAACAAGAACCGCAGGCGATAAGCAACAGGTAAGTGAAGTAGTAAGACAGGGCGATTATAAATTCCTTTACCGGCTGAAAGTAGATGAAAATGCTTTGCGCCGCCGCAATATTTCGGCAAGACCTACCGAATATATGAAGAAGGTAATGGAAGAAGAGAAGTTTGCAGAAGGCGCATCGGATATTGACGAGCCGGGTGCCGATTCAACAAAAAAACAAAATGACTTTTTCGAAAATGAATTTAAGAATGAGAAAAAGGACACAACACAAGTTGGAAATGTTGTTGAATCGGAAATAGTAGAAGGCAAAGAACCCGTTTTAAGAAAAGCAAAACTTTTTGAATACCGTCCGCCCAAATTCTTCAATGATTATGTGGTAAGCGGATTTAATAATAATGTACTCGTTACCCGTTATCAAACCTATGCAGGAGGCGCAGGGCCGATTAATCTTAGTAATGGCGATCCTTTCAATGGCATGCTGAGAGTAGGAACGTCTGACCTGATGGAAGACTGGAAATTTGCAGGTGGCATCCGTTTGAGTACGGACCTTAAGAATAATGAATATATAATGAGTGCGCAATACCTGAAAAAAAGACTTGATTATGGCATAACCTATTACCGGAGTACGCAAAGAGTATTGTATGGTGATCTGCAGGGAACATTTACCAGTAAATTATTTAGCAACCTCTACCAGGCAAGTGTTTCTTATCCTTTTGACCGGGTAAGAAGTATTCGCTTTAATGCAGCTTTTCGTTCCGATAAAGTGGTGATCCTTGCTGATGATATTAACCAGCCGCCATTAACATTGCAAAAAGAAGACAGCAAAAAACATTATGGCATTTTACATGTTGAATATGTTCATGACGATGCTATCAATCCCGCACAAAATATCTGGAATGGGCTGCGTTATAAATTTTATTTAGACTGGAATGCAAAAGTCAACAAAACTTCCAGCTCTAGTGCTGATAATCCTTATTCATTTAATTTCGGTGGAGACGGAAGGTATTACCTGCCTATTTACCGCAATTGCATTTGGGCAGTACGCGGCGCATTTGATATTTCCTGGGGACCGCAAAAGATCATTTATTATCTCGGTGGTGTTGATAACTGGCTATTCCCGAAATTTAATGATGCCAACACACCTGATCCTGATGTGGATTATGCTTTTCAATCTCTTGCTGTTAACCTGAGAGGTTTTAATCAGAATGTTGCCAACGGAAATAATGCAGCGGTGATCAATAGTGAGATCCGCTTGCCGGTGTTCTCTACTTTATTTAACAAACCGATCAATAATGCATTCTTAAGAAACTTCCAGTTGGTTCAATTCTTTGATCTTGGCACGGCATGGAATGGCGCTTATGATAAAATAGAAAGGCCATCTGTTCTTTACAGCATTCCTGGTAATCCTGTTGTGGTAAAAATTAAAGCAGGAGGCATTGGTCCTTTTGCCGGTGGTTATGGTTTTGGTGTTCGCAGCACATTGCTTGGTTATTTCCTTCGTTTGGATTCGGCCTGGGAAATGAATGGCTTCTTTAAAGGCAAACCAATGTGGTATTTTGCAATGGGACTGGATTTTTAATCACGGGCTAATTAATAAAGGATTTCACAATTAAGTAATACTAGTATAGATTTCAACGGTAAAAGTAATTGGTTACTTTTACTTGGTTTTTGGATTTCGAGATACATGAAAAATGGCAAAAAGAAAATCGAAAATCAAATGTCTTTTAATCTCCTCACCAAAAGGGATAGACCTGTTACAACCAATATTAAATGAGGTAATAAAGGTTACAGAAGCTGACATCCAACTTGATTTATACTCACAATTCGATAGAAATATTATTACTCATGGTAGACTTAGAGCAAAGGATTCTGTAGAAACAATAACATCAACTGATTTGATATTAGTTGATTTAGCCCATACACCATCTACAGCTTTTTTTGAAATTGGAGTTGCTCGTGCAATTGGAAAGCCCATAGTATTTATTTCCGAGAATCTTTTTTTGGTTGAAGAGTTACCCGACTTTATTAGGCAGGGATATTTTATTGTTTACACAAAAAAACATGAACTTGATGTCAGCTTAAAGGATTTCTTCAAAGAGTATTTAAAAAACCCCAAGCGTTTTACTCCTCGGCGCTTAATTGAATCCGAGTCGAATTCACAAATTATTGTCGATTTAGAAAAACTAGAACAGCGCGATTTCGAAAATTTATGTTTTGAATTGCTCTCGAGATTGGGTTATAAAAAACTTGAGTGGCAAATGAAAGATGAATTTATTGATGCAATTACTACTTTGCGAAAACAGGATCCAGATGGCTTTGAATATGAAGAGTTTTGGCTGATTTCTTTCATGAATGAATTAATAAAAAATAAAATATTTGACGTTGCTATCCATGAACCCGAGTATTTTATCGAACGCATATATCGTAATATGTTGGATAGTGACACAATGAGCAGAAGTAGAATGATGCAGGAACGCGGTGACGTTCCTGTTACAATACTTTTTATTGTAAGAGGGAAGGAAAATTATCCGAAACGACTCATTAGAGAGATTTCAAGACGGGATTTTAGAATGAATAAGAGAGGTTATCCTTTTACAATTAGAATCAGATGGTGGGATGAACAAATGATAACTGCTCTTGTTCAGAATAATTTACCGTTGGCTCGTAAATATTTTTCTTCTGAAGCACTTGTTGGGTCAAGCGTTCGGCTTTCCTATGAAGAACTATATAAGCAATATGCTGATATGAATGAAGAATTACAGAAAACTAATCAATTATTGATATCAGAACGAAATAAGATTGAATCATTAGAAAGGGATGCTGCCTGGAAGTTACTTTCATTTATTGCTGCTCACAGGCTTGGAAATCCAATAGATGCAATTGATTCAGAACTATCAAATTTGAGGGTTGCATTAGAAAAAGGACAATTTAAAAGCATTAAGGAGATTATTGAAAGCATGAATTTACCAGTAGAGAAAGCAAAATTGATAGTATCAGAATTCCGGTCTTTATCAATTTCACAAGAAATAAAACCTGAATTACTTACGTCGGAAAACTTAAATGAATTAATCAGATATGCGGCTAAACAAGCAACAGATAAGAAAATTGACGTGACTTTTGACTTAAAGCATTTGCCTAACATTTCTGCAGATTCCCAAAAACTATCTGATTGTTTCAGTGAATTAGTTCGGAATGCTTTGCATTTTGTTGACGGAGAAAACCCTAAAATAACAATTTCGACAGCGATGGGAAAAACGAACGAGCTTCCTGATAAAATAGATAGAACAAAGCAATATATAAAAATCATTTTCTCTGATAATGGATGCGGTGTTCCTTTTGATAAAAAGAAATTAATATTCAACGCTTTTGAAACTAGCTATGTCCATGGAACAGGTTTAGGTTTAGCAATATGCGAGAGTATGATTGAAAAACATGGAGGTAAGATCAGAGAAATTGGTAAACCGAACGAAGGAGCAACGTTTGAAATTTTCCTTCCAACAATTCAGAATAAGATGCCTAAAACTTAAAGTACATGGCAAACATACTTATTGTAGACGATGAAGTTGCAAATGCAAATGCTTACAGAAGGGCAATACAATTGAACATGCCCTTACATAATGTAAAAATGGCTTTTAATGAAATTGAGGCGGAAGCACTAATAAAAAACGAAATTTTTGATGTAATCGTTACAGATTTGGCGATGATAGATGAAAAAAGCGGAATGCGGGTTTTAAATACTGCTAAAGAGAAAGACCCATTGGTAATGGTTGTAATTGTAACGGCATATGCCGATAAAATGGATAGATATGCAGCTTTTGAAAATGGGGCTTTTGATTGTATTGCTAAATCAACACCAGGCTTAAAAACGCCCGATGAAATTGTAGCAAAAACCAAAACTGCTTTATTTTTTAGATCAATGCTACAAGGCCAAATTGAATCACAAAAGAAAATCGCAGTGATGAAGAGGTATTTCGATCCAAAAGTTTTTACAAAAGTTGAAAATAATAGCGATGTCCTAAACTTAAAAAATAGAACTGTAACCATTGCTTTTTGGGATATAAGAGGTTTTTCAAAAGCTTGTGAAATACTAAAAGCACATCCACAAGCAATTGCTGAGTTTTTGAAGGACTACTTTGAATTAGCTTCGAATATTATCTTTAAAAATAATGGCGTTTTAGATAAATTCATTGGTGATGGCGTGATGGCAATTTTTGGAGCATTAAATGGCAGAGATTCTGCCGGGATAGAAGACGCAATTTTTGCTGCGACTGCTTCTTTAGAATTAAAAAAAGAGTTTAATACTTTATTAAGTCAATGGATTGAAAGATGGAAACTCTATTCTGCTCAGGTAATTGAAATTGGTCTAGGCTGTGGACTTCATACGGGTGAATGTTTAGTCGGAAATGTAGGAACTCCTATAAGAGATCAGTTTACGGCATTAGGAGCAGATGTAAATCTTGCTTCAAGAATTGAATCAAGGACAAGTAAAAGTCAAATCTTAGTTTCTTCTTCAACTCATAAACGCATATCAGATAAGTTTACCCTTGCAAGTAGAGGTGTGATAAATGATATAAAAAATATACCGGGAGAATTTCAAATTTATGAACTTTTGTAAATAACTTCTCCTTCTTCATTCATTATACTTAGTTGCACGATTTAAACTTGCATATAATACATTTTTAATAAACGAAAGCCTCACCACTGTGAGGCTTTCCGAACTAAAACCAACTCAACAAAAAAGGTTAATGGTTGTTGCTTTTGTTTTTCATAAAGATCTTTTTCCTTAACTCTTCAGTTGGCATCACTACTATTTTATTCCATCGCCATGAATGAATAGAGTTGCTTTGTTTTCCCATTAAGAATGCCTTTCGCATTAGTCCCCAGTATTCAGGCATTGTAAGAAAACTATAAATAACCGTTGCCAATACCGGGAAAGAAACTCTTCCATTGCCTAACATAAAACTCTGCAAACATGCTTCGCCTTGTTCCGTTGTATCATATCCAAGCAATACATGTTTCAGATCATGCCGTGCATAATGTTTTAATAATGGCAATTTCCTTTGCTGAAGAAAAACATACAGGTCATTTCCCAATGTTCCTGCCGGCAATGCTTTTAGCTCTTCTTCGTTGTAGGTAAAAGCATTTGGCCTTCTTACAAATTTTAACATCGGTAAAGCAATCTTATGCGTCAGAAAGACAAGTATGGATTCCCTTATTTTTATTAATCTCTTTTTCATGCTCTTTTATTTACCATTGCAATTTCCTTGTGAAAAACATAATTATACCCAATGCAATGAACAAACCGATGCTTCCCATCAGCAATGAATAATCCTGCAATTGAATAATGGTGAAAATGTATCCATACACAACAGTAAGCACAAAACTGATGAACACCGCCAGCCTGGGTGATTTCATGATGCTGCCTACAAACCATGTAACCAACCCGATAGTGGCAATGCCTGCAATTAAATATGCAAGATTGAATCCAATATATTCAGAAATAGATAACAGCAACGTGTAAAATAAAACCAGCGCCAACCCCGCTAATCCATATTGAACAAGATGAAGACTTCTTTTATAGATCGTTTCAATAAGAAAGAAAGCAGCGAAAGTAAGAATGATGCACAGCAATGAATACTTCACAGAACGTTCAGTTTTATCATATCCATCAACAGGGATAATAAGATTGGCGCCCATGGCAGATGGCTGCAGGTTTATGAATTGGTTGTTCCATACCATGGGGTTGTTGCGATTCAGGTATTTCCATTTTACATTAATGCCGCTGTCGGAGTCATTGGGTGTTTCTGGAATTTTTATGCCGGTAAAACTCGGATCGGGCCAGTTGCCTGTTAGTTGGATCTTTGTTTCTCTTGCCGCCGGTGAAAACATCAGTTGCTGCGAACCATGCAAAGAAAATTGTACGGTGAATGTATTGGCTAAATTGGCATCTTCTTCTTTTAACGGAATGGATGCATACAAGGCATCACCAATATTTGCTGTTGTTTCCGCCCATGGCTGACAAATAAAATTGCTGTCTTTCCATTTGATATATATTTCCTCATTGATACCGCGGCTCAGGTCAGAAATTTGTAATAGCAGTTTAGCTTCCGACCATAAAAGATTAGGCGCCGGCACATTCAGTTGGTTGAATTTTATTTCGTTGAATTTAGCACTAATGGAAATATTTCCCTCGTACACCACGACATCATAAATACCACGATGTCGTTTTTGCGGTGACACCGAAGAATTGATATCAAGCTGGTCGGCCATGAACCATGCATATTTTTTTTGGTAGATCACTGTGTTGGAAACAACATTGTATGGTATCATGAGAATCGGCCCCGTTACAGTTTGCCGCCCTGCCCATTTGTTGCTTACTTCTTCTATTGCTTCTTCCTGGCGGTCTTCTCTTTCATTAATTACTCCGCGAATTAAGTTGGTGGGGATCCAAAGAAAAAATGCCATCACGAAAATGATCACGGCTTTTATAAAAAGTTTTCCTTTACTGTATAACGAACTGATCGTTGGTTCCAGTGTATTTGCTTCCATATATTAAAATTGTTTTGATTTAGGATTGATAAAATTTTTTATGGAATAATATAGCGTGCAGAAAAAGACACCGAATAAAACGGTAACTGACCATGCGCCGAAATGATCAAAAGGATTAAATACTCTTTCTAAAATATCTGCAGCTATGCCACCAGGATTGGTAATAATATCCCAACTGTTCCAGCGAAGGTATCTGCCCATGTAGATCCCAAATGAGCAAAGGAAGAATGAACTTAAAATGATCAGTCCTGAGATCCTGTTCCCATAACGTTTGAGCAAAAATCTTTCAACAGCTAAAAGAGACAGGATGCCAAGAAGCAATCCGTTTAGCGAAGCGCTGAATAAAAGAAGAATATCATACCAATAAGGGATAGGTGGTCTCGGTTTTAAATGTAAAAAATCGGTAATGATGTAAGGCGCATTTGGTAAAAACAAAAGCCAAAGACCAACCAGGAAAAATGTTTTCCATCGGCCCGTTACCTTAGAAAGGTTTTGACTGACAGCAAACGGTATCCAGGCAAGAAATAAATTCCAGGCAAGGAAAACAAAATAAAGCTGACCGGTGAAAATGATCCTTGTTGCCAGTAAAAATATAGTAAAGCCAAGCGGAATGATTATTCGTTTGCTAAAACTCATTGCAGCGCATTTAAAAATTTAACCAGTGCAGGAATAAAAATGATCAGGCCAATGACAAGACTCATCAGGGATGCCACCAATACGGCACCGGCTGCTACATCTTTGATGATCTTGATGCCGGGATGAAAATCCGTGGTAACAAGATCACAGTATTTTTCAATGGCCGAGTTGATCATCTCCAACGAAATGACCAGCCCGATGCAAAACAATACGAGCAGCCATTGAAAAGACGAAAGCGAAACGGTAAAGCCAAGCACAATTGCCGTGATCCCTATTACAGTTTGAATTTTACCATTCCTGTCGCGGGAGAAAAATTGTTTTACTCCCACCAGCGCAAACATTAATGATTTTGAAAATGCTTTCATTTGTGTAAATGATTTTTATTGTTTATTAAGAAATATTCCTATCGGTTATTCCTTCTTCAGGAAAGTTCAGTAACAGATCCCTGTTTACATTTTTCACTCTTTCCCGGGATGTATTTAAGCTAACCCACCCGGAAATAACAGCTGCAAGTGGAAAAAGAAGAAATGGTCCTGAATACCAGATGTTATCTTCTACACCTAATACTTGGAGCATTTGAAATGCAAACAATACCGCAACAACAACTGCAACCGTAAGGATGCCCATTTTTACAGCATAGCCTGGGTTACAAAAAACCGTAACGAGGTAAATAAGTGTAAAAACTGCCCATGCAAACCAGCCATAAAACAATACATACACCATTGAAATGATATACATGATTGGTAAGAATAAGGCCGGAATAGTCAGTAAGGCATAGATACCGACTGCTCTTATGTAAATAATAAATGGGGTTTTCATATTACTATAATTAACAGCGGCAATTTTCAACGATCATATAAAAGAAAAGCATAGCCAATACACCAACACTTGCACCTGCGACCAGCATGGGAAACCATCTTCTTTGAAAAGAAAGATGAAGCAGAAACTCTTCTTTTGAAAAATGCCATTCTATTTTTAAAAACTGGAAAATGGTGAATAAAAAAGCAACCATCGGTCCAAAGAGAATAACGGATGTAATATTCAAACCCGGCGGATCTTTAATCCCCCATTTCTCTGCGAGTGGTTGTATAGCTTCTAACGGACCGTTTATGTTGAATTCACTTAACACACCAATTAGAATAAAATAAGCAGCAGGCAATACCAGCAGCAGTCCTGTTGCTGTTAACCAGTTGTTCTTAAATGTTATTGTTTTCATGCCTTTAAATTTTTATGATTAAGCAATAAGCAATTCAAAAGATTGTTTTTTTTCTGATTCATTCTTTTCTTCTGTTTCCAGCTTCTTTATATTTTTTAAACAAATGATCAACGGCACCATGCCAATTATTCCGAAAGAGCAATCGATCACTCTCCACCAAAAAGGCATACCGCGGAAATGGCCGGCCACTAATGCGAATGGAATAATAAGGATGCAGGCAATGATGCCAAACTCGATCACCCATTTATTTTTTACAGGATTTCTGAGTGGCCCGATAAAAAGAATGGCCAATACAAAATGAGCAAAGGCAAGCCAGTCGTAGCCATAAAAAAGAAACGGATGATCTTTGGCCATGCGTTGCACTCCTATCAATACTTCCTGCAACCATCCTTTGATAGACCCATCAAAAGGAAAATGACTGATGATATAGGTAAGTTCTGTCTCTACGGGTATGGCTGTAAACCCGCTGATGAACAGCGCGACAATAAAAAACCTGAGCCAATTCCTGATTATTTTTTTTTCTTTATTCATAAAAAGTACTTTGCATTTCAAAGTGTATGTACAAAAAAAATTATTTCACTCCCTTGATCATATTTTCAAGCGCTGCAATATGATCGGTAAAAGCTTTTTCGCCTGCTTTTGTTACAGAATAAGTTGTATTTGTTTTTTTACCCACAAATCCTTTTTTAACTTTTAAAAAACCATTTTCTTCAAGATTCAGTAAATGAGTCGCCAAGATTTCCATCGGTTACTTCCAGCATTTGTTTCAGATCATTAAAATTAATTTCCTCATTCACCATCAGCACACTCATAATGCCAAGGCGGATACGGTTATCAAAAATTTTATTTAAACCAATTATTGGATTCTTCATAAATTGTCATTTAGTCAACCTGGTCACAAAAGTCAAATAATAACAGTTTGTTATTTGACACGTATGACTTACTGACCTATTCTTTCTCATATTTCCACCACATCACAAAACCATAAATAATATGCAACACGCCAAATCCGGCTGCCCAAAAATAAAGACCATATCCCACAAACTGCGTACTTATCAATCCGAGCAATACCTGCAATAGTCCCAGGTACCTGACATCACTTAATGTGTATTTACTTGCATTCACTAAAGCCAGGCCGTAAAAGATGAGACAGGCCGGTGCGATAAATTTCCAGTCATTATACTGATACATCGCCATAATAAATAAGCCCCCTGCAACAAGCGGGATCAACATATTTATAGTAAGCCGCTTTGCTGTAAGATCCCAAACCGGCAATTTATTATGCCTTGCTTTTCTCCAGGTAAAATAAAATGCTGAAACCAATGCTGCAGCCAATACTGCACCCGCGATAACAAGTAAGCGGAATTTCAATTCACGAAAATCATCTGCGGCATAACCACCCCTGTAATCATAATTTTTATAGTAAGGCTTAAACTCATTACGGGCAAACCATGCTCCCACCAAAGCGCAAATTCCGGCTGCGATGCCACTCAATCCGCTTAATGAAATAAACCGCGACGATCGTTCCATTATACGCTTTATATCCTGGAGTGTGTCGAGAGTTTGTTGGTTCTGTTCGTTCATAAAAAAGCACTTTGTAATACAAAGTAAATACTGGAATCTCATAATTCCAAATCTTTTTTGTCGCCCTCCTTTAGATCATTGACTGGCATCCGAATTGGTTCTTTAAACCAAGGTGATGCGGAGACACAGAAAACACAGGTATCGCAGTATCTTTTATGTTTTGCGGTTATGGTTACCTGCAATTATTATTCAAATTAAGCACTATTACCTCTTCCGGCCTTCTTCATCAACCGCTTGTTCCTTAAATTTGCAGGCTGATGATGAAAACCCGGAATCTGTACATTTTTGTGATGTTTCTCTTGTTACCCGGCATGTATGCTCTTTCACAGCGAAAGATCCTTACCGGAATTGTAAAGGATGCCCATAGTGACGAGCCCATTCCTTTTGCTTCATTGCAGTTTCTCAACACCAACGTAGGCAAACTATCTGATTCTTCCGGCAAATTTGAATTCAATCTTTCCCAATGGCCATCTGATACCCTGGAAGTTACTTGTGTCGGCTATCAACCTTACAAATTACTTATTGAATCAATCCGCGACTCCATTACTATAAATATTATAATGGAAAGAGGAACTTTTAATGAAGGCGTAAGGGTCAAGGTTAGAGTAAATAAAGGCTTATTCCTTTGGAGAAAAATTGTACAAAACAAACCACGCAACGATAAATTCCGGTTTCAGAATTTCTCTTATGAAGTATACAATAAGCTTGAGCTCGATATTAAAAATATCAATTTCGGAAAAATCTCAAAGTTTAAGCCGCTGCGACCGGTTACCGACCTTATCAATGCGAGTATCGATACTACCGAAGGACTTCCTTTTTTACCAACATATCTTACTGAAGCTATCTCTGATTATTATTACCAGCCAAAACCTTTAAGAAGAAGAGAAGTAATACGGGCGGTGAACACGAATGGAGTAAAAAATGAAAGCATGACACAGTTCCTCGGCAACATGGACCAGAATGTAAGTGTGTATGGAAATTTTATTCCTGTAATGAATAAACAATTTGTAAGTCCGGCGAGCGATAATGGCGATGCCTATTATAACTACCGGGTTACCGATACCCAGCTAGTAAATCAAAACCGCTACTATCACCTTGTATTTACACCAAAGCGCAGGGGTGAAAATACTTTTGAAGGTGATTGCTGGGTACATGCGGGTACTTATGCTATACAGAAAATGAATTTACGGCTTGGGAAAGATGCCAATGTAAATTTCTTAGAAACATTGAGTCTTATACAGGAATATCGCCTGCTTGATGATTCTACTACATGGTTTTTAGCAAAAGATAAGTTCGTTGCTGACCTTACTCCGATGGGGAAACAAAACCTCGGTTTTATCGGCCGGAAAACCACTACTTATAAAAATATCGTGATAAATGATTCTTCAGTTATACATGAATTAAATAAGAACAAGCTGGTTGAAGAAGTGATCACTTTACCGGGGGCTGCTGAAAAAGGAAAGGAGTATTGGGCAGATGCACGACATGAAGAGCTATCGAAGAATGAAAAAGGGATTATTAAAATGATCGATACACTGACGAATGCGCCGGTATTTAAAAAATTTACCAATACACTCAATTTTATCGGCACCGGGTATTTGAATAAAGGTAATTTTCAATTAGGGCCATGGTATAATTGGATCACAGGAAATTCATGGGAAGGCTTCCGGGTTCGTTTTGACTTTGGCACCAATTATAAATTTGACAGGAAGTGGTGGTACCATACTTACCTTGCTTATGGTTTCAGGGATAAGAAAGTGAAAGGCAAGGCAGAATTATTTTTTCTTCCGGCAAAACATCCGCGAACTTATTTGTATGGCTCGTACACAAACGATCTTGATTTTGGCCAAAGCTATATTGGTGAAGTAACAAGTGATAACATCTTTGCATTAGCGATCCGCAAAAATGGAGTACCGATCAAGTTTATGAAGATAGAAGAATCCAGGTTCGAGTTTTTTCATGAAACTAAATCCGGTTTTTCAGCATTGTTTGCCACGGTACTTAAACAATTTAATCCACTGCAAAATATTCCGCCGAAAGATTCATTCACTGTTGCGGGTGGCAAGCCATTAAAAACGTTTGAAATATCATTGCGACTCCGGTTTGCTTATCTCGAAAAATTCCTGGAAACAAATTTTTTCCGAAGCAGCCTTGGCAGTCCTTATCCAATTCCTGAATTAAAAATTACACAAGGTATTTCAGGTGTTGGCAAAAGTGCTTACAATTATACCAAGATCATGGCGAGCATTCATGATTATATAAAAATTCCTCCGTACGGCAGTTTTGATTTTCATGTGTATGCCGGAAAAACATTCGGCACATTGCCTTATACGTTTCTTGATATCGCACCCGGCAATGAGCTTTATTATTATAACAAATATTCTTTCAGCCTGATGAATAAATATGAATTTATTCATGATAAATATGCCGGTATGAGTTTCGAACATAATATTGGCAATGGCATCTTTCGCTGGTTGCCTAAGCTTAAGTTCCGGCAGTTGTATACAATTAAAACTTTATGGGGCAGCCTGAGTGAAGCAAACAAAACCCTGAACTTTAAGCAAGGTTATAATTTTGAAACGCTTGATGGCAGAACATATCTTGAACTCGGCACCGGCATCGATAATATTTTAAAAGTGCTGCGTGTTGATTTTATCTGGAGACTTTTACCTACACCATTACCTAAAGAGTCAAACAGAAGGTTTGGCGTCTTTGGAAGTTTCCGGCTTACTTTTTAATGGAACAGTACTTATGATGAAGATGGTTATTATGTAGCCGGCTGCAGTAATTCTATTTAGCTTTCGTTGCGACGCTCCGTTCATCTTACGTAATTCTTTCTGCTACCATTCAGTAACATTCATTTAAAGAGAAATTAAACCACAGCGGCACAGCGAAACACGGCGCTGTGTATCCCTGTGTCCGCCGTAGTTTAATAAAATAAGAGTACTATCAATGAACAGAAATAATAATTAATTATCTACAGTCCGCATTGAAACAATTTTATCAACGATAAACGGACTGTAACCTCTCCAGGGAAGAGCTCCCTTGTATTCTTTATAATGCAGGTCAAAATGATTGCCGCTGTTATTCATGAGTATGTTGGCAATGCTGTCATTCACTACGGAGAATTCAAATTCATAAGACTGTATCGCACCTGGTGTTTTTGAACGGATGCCCGATTGAATCAGCTTACCCTCATAAGTTTTAAAAAGATTGCCTTTCTTCACTACATAATTTAATTCACCCGACTTTACGCCTTCGCCAAAAACAAAATAATATTTCCACCAAACAACAAAAGCGATCATCACGAAAAAAATGATCAGCATCCATCGCAGGATCTTTCCAGCTCCGCGCTTCTTTGGTGGTTGAATATCTGTCATTGCTTGTTTTTAAAAAATGTTTTTCAAATGCGAATGTACTGAATTGTATGGTGGCCGCTTCTGCAGTCACACAAGAATGGATTAAGTCTCCTTATTTTCTAAATCTATTTGTTTGTGCAGTTCTGGTTTTCGTCAGCGCTTTGTCCACCCCCATTTGAATTTTTCCTTTTAATTGTAGATCCGGCCCCCGCCAGCGGGGGACAATGACCATCCTGATTTTATGCTGGCGTAAAGAAACTCTTATGAAGTTGATCTTTATTGTTCAAATGACAAACTGTTTCATTATCCCCCGCTGGCGGGGGAAGTACTTCGATCATAAGATAATTTCAAGTGGGGGTGGACAAAAAAGTTGAATAGAATTACCGAACGTACAAGTGTGATTAATTTATTCTCTTCCACCGGAAGAAAATAAATTAACAAATCTTCGATTGCAACGAAAGCTCAATAGTAGCAATGCAGCTAAGTTCATCATCATTCCTTTCTAACTTTTTACTACCTTCCTTTTTAACTTTTAATTTTTACTTTTTAATTTTTTTCAAATGCCGCATTACATTCTTGCACTCGACCAGGGTACTACCAGCAGCCGCAGTATTATTTTTGATAAACATGGAAATATTGTCAGTGTTGCACAAAAAGAATTCAAACAGATATTTCCGCAGCCTGGTTGGGTAGAGCATGATGCCGAAGAAATATGGAGCACTCAATTTGGTACGATGGCTGAAGCAGTAGCAAAAGCTAACATCACGATGAAACAAGTGGCGGGTATCGGCATCACCAATCAACGGGAGACGACCGTTGTGTGGGAACGTGGCACAGGAAAACCAATCTATCATGCTATTGTTTGGCAGGACCGGAGAACAGCTGCTTATTGCGATGAATTGAAAAGCGGCAGGTCATGCAAATGCTATTCAGCAAAAAACAGGCTTGGTCATCGATGCTTATTTTTCTGCTACAAAATTGAAATGGATACTGGATAATGTAAGTGGTGCAAGAGAAAAAGCAGAAAAAGGTGAACTGGCATTTGGTACCATTGATAGCTGGCTGGTATGGAAACTGAGCGGTGGCAATATTCATGTTACCGATGTTTCCAATGCTTCACGAACAATGTTGTTGAATATTCATTCTTGCCAATGGGATGATGAACTATTGAAGCTTTTTAATATTCCGCGATCGGTTTTACCTGAAGTAAAAGCAAGCAGTAAAATTTATGGAACAACTTCCAGCGCAGTTCCTGAAATAAAAATCCCTATAGCAGGTATTGCCGGTGATCAGCAGGCAGCATTATTCGGTCAAATATGCACAAAGCCCGGCATGGTTAAGAATACCTATGGCACCGGCTGTTTTATGCTGATGAATACGGGAGACAAAAGCGATCACTTCAAAAAATAATTTACTGACCACGATAGCCTGGCAGATCGATAATAAAACAGAATATGCACTGGAAGGAAGTGTATTTATTGCCGGCGCAGTTGTGCAATGGCTGAGAGATGGTTTAAAAATTATCCGCAACTCTGCAGAAGTGGAAGCATTGGCAGCAACAGGTAAAAGACAGCGATGGTGTTTATATTGTGCCTGCTTTTGCAGGGCTCGGCGCACCGCATTGGAACCAACATGCCCGCGGAAGTATTTTCGGATTGACAAGAGGCAGCAGCAATGCGCATATTGCAAGAGCTGCGATTGACAGCATTGCTTATCAAACTTATGATGTATTAAAAGCAATGGAAGCAGATGCAGGAATATCTATTACCGAATTAAGGGTTGATGGCGGCGCTACAATCAATAATACACTTAATGCAGTTTCAAAGTGATATTCTGAATACAAAAGTGATCCGTCCAAAAGTAACGGAAACAACGGCGCTTGGCGCCGCATACCTGGCCGGGCTTGCCGTTGGTTACTGGAAAAATATTGATGAGATACAAAAGCAATGGCAGGTGGATAAAGAGTTTTCTCCAACGATGAATGCCGATAAAAGAAATGAATTAGTGAATGGATGGCAAAGAGCGGTGAAAGGGGCGATTGCATGGGCAGATACAAAATAAAAAATGTTCATTGCTCAACTAACAATGCTCAATGTTCAAGTATAGTGTTATCTAAAATTGAGAGTTGAAGATTGAACATTGAGCATTGAACATTTCTACGCAATTCAAATAAGAAGAATTTGAGACGGGAAACAATGATAGGACAGCTTAATGGGATAAAAGAATTTGACATCTGCATCATCGGCGGTGGTGCTACCGGTTTGGGTATTGCTGTTGATGCTGCATCAAGAGGATGTAAAACCGTGTTGCTGGAGAAATATGATTTTGCAAAAGGAACATCTTCACGCAGCACGAAGCTGGTGCATGGTGGCGTACGTTATTTACAACAAGGAAATATCAAGCTGGTGATGGAGGCATTGAGGGAAAGGGGGCTGTTGAAAAAGAATGCACCACACCTCGTAAAAAATCAATCTTTCGTTATTCCAAATTATAAATGGTGGGAAAATTCTTTTTATGGAATTGGTTTGAAAGTTTACGATTGGATGGCAGGAAGTTTAGGATTAGGTCCTTCAAAATTGTTAAACAAAGAAGAAACGCTGGCACTCGCACCTAATCTCGATGAAGACGGTTTGCGGGGAGGCGTACTTTATCATGACGGGCAATTTGATGATGCCAGACTGGCCATTCACCTTGCCATGACGGCAGCAGACCATGGTGCTGTTGTTATTAATTATATGAATGTGGAAGGATTGATAAAGGCCAACGGAAAAGTTTGCGGTGTAATTGCAAAAGATCGATTGAAAGATGCTTCGTCAAGCCCTTATGAAATAAAAGCCAAAGCAGTTATCAATGCAACCGGGATCTTTTCTGACACTATTGCAAAATTGGATGATCCAAAAGCGGAGCCGTTGATCTCTCACAGCCAGGGCATTCATCTTGTATTCGATAAAGAATTTCTGTTATCCGATACTGCGATCATGATCCCGAGGACAGATGATGGACGTGTATTGTTTGCCGTTCCATGGCATAATAAGATAATCGTAGGCACTACAGATACGCCGGTTATTGTTAATGATAATGCGGTAGAGACAGGGCATGCCCTGTCTCTACAACAAATGCATGAGCCAATTGCGTTCAAGGAAGAAATAGAATTTGTGATGCAACATATACATCGTTATTTAAGAAAAGATCCTTCCTATGATGATGTGCGCAGTGTTTTTGCTGGCTTGCGGCCACTGGTAAAAAGTAATTCGAAGATCACTTCGGCTATTTCAAGGGATCATCATATTTCTATTTCTGATTCGGAATTAATTTCTATAACGGGCGGCAAGTGGACAACCTATAGAAAAATGGCTGAGGATGTAATGGAAATTGCTATTCATAAAGCAGGCATGAGCGAAAAGGAATGTGTAACTAAGAACCTGCATATACATGGATACAAAGAAAGCAATGATTACACAAAGCCGTTGTATTATTATGGAACTGATGAAGACGCCATTAAAGATCTCATTAAAAAAGATAGTTCACTTGCTGAATTGATCCACCCGTCCCTGCCATATATCAAAGCAGAAATTGTATGGGCTGTACAAAATGAAATGTGTATGACGGTTGAAGATGCCCTGGCAAGAAGAACAAGAGCTTTATTGCTGGATGCAAAAGCAGCGATGGAATCAGCGACATTGGTGGCAAGCCTGATGACAAAAGAAATGGGCAAGGATAATGACTGGATAAAAAACCAAATCGCTGATTTTAATTTAACAGCAAAGAACTATCTTCCCAATTATTAATTTTTAATTACTAATTATTAATTCTATGAGTCCTTTTCTTGGCGAATTTATTGGTACCATGCTCCTCATCATCATGGGTGATGGAGTAGTAGCAAATGTTGTTTTAAATAAAACGAAAGGCAACAACAGCGGATGGATCGTTATTACGTTTGGCTGGGCAATGGCCGTATTTCTTGGTGTATATGCTTCCAATTCGCTTGGCGGGGGTGGACATCTTAATCCTGCAGTTACAATAGCGATGGCAGCCTTTAATCCTGATTTTGATTCATCGCTGATGGTAAATTATATCGCGGCGCAATTTGCCGGTGCCATTATAGGAGCAATTATAGTATGGCTTGCATATAAACAACATTTTGATGCAACCGATGATAGAGATGGAAAGCTCGCTGTTTTCTGTACCGGGCCCGCTATCAGGAACCCTGCATTCAACACGATCACGGAGATCATCGGAACATTTGTTTTAGTTCTTGGTGCAATGGCGATGTCAAAACCAACAGATGCGCTGGGAACATTAAATGCATTGCCTGTTGCTTTACTTGTGTTGGGAATTGGATTATCGCTCGGCGGTCCTACGGGATATGCAATAAATCCGGCGAGGGATCTGGGGCCACGCATTGCGCATTTTATTTTACCAATAAGAAATAAAAGAGACAGTGATTGGGGATATAGCTGGATACCGGTTGTTGGTCCAATTATCGGGGCATTGATTGCTGCTAAACTTTATACGATATTTTAATTCTTTCAAACAACGAGAATGAAATTGGTTTCATTTGTTTTTATAACCCTTGTCATTTGCGGATGTAAAGAAAGACAAATGAGTGGACCCATTGCACAAACAAAACCAGCAATCAAAGCAGATACGGTAAAAAGATTATCGGTTAAAAAGGTTGGTGTATTGCGTTTCAGAAGATCGTATGCTGCCATTCAATACAGAGAAATGAGCGATGCAGAGTTAGAAAGTATAACAAGGAGCAATCCCGAACCAGATTATTTTAACGACACCATCCTGGTTAAGACATTTCAAGGTCTTGGCCTCATAAACAAAAACGAAGAGCTGTTACTTAAGAAATTTGATTCATGCAAAATATATGATTATGATCACCGCAACGCTTTATTTACACTAACTGATCCTCTGCAAAAAAAGCTTGTTGTTGAATTGTGTTACATAGGAGGGTACAATCAGTTTAATCTTTGTGTTGCCGACGATCAACAAACATCTGAAATTGAAATTTATGGTTGGTATTTTGAAGGATTAAAATATATGCTTCTTGACATTATAGTTGGAGGGTATAAAGAAATTGTGATATTGAATAATTATTATATAATGAATGGCGATAACTCTGATCTTTTTATTTATCAAATAAACTATAATTGAAAATGAAAAAACTACTTGTTTTAGTAACTATAGGCTTACATACAACTCTTCTGCATGCCCAGGATGCAGAGGCAAGATTAAAAGAAAAAGGAATTGTATTGAATACTCCCGGCAAGCCGGTAGCGAATTATGTAAATGCTGTTCGTGTCGGTAATCTCTTATACCTTGCAGGCAAAGGACCAACAAAACCGGACGGCACTAATATTACGGGTAAAGTGGGAAAAGACCTGACCATTGAACAAGGTTATGAAGCCGCAAGATTGACCGCTATTAATCATCTTGCAGTATTAAAAGCTGAGCTTGGCAGTTTGAATAAAGTAAAACGAATTGTAAAAGTGCTGGGCATGGTAAACTGCACGGAAGATTTTAAGGATCAGCCAAAAGTTGTAAATGGCTATTCCGACCTGATGGTCGAAATTTTCGGTGAAAAAGGAAAACATGCACGATCAGCAGTTGGCATGTATGCATTGCCATCCAATATTGCCGTAGAAGTAGAGGTGATCGTGGAAATAGAAGATTAAATAACTATAAATTATCACAAGCCTGCAAAATAATGCTGCAGGCTTTTTTTATTTGTGCTTCTGAAATAGTCAATGGCGGTGAAATACGCAAACAATTTGAAGCAAATAAAAACCAATCAGTCATAACTCCGTTCTCGATACATTCATCTATCACTTTTTTATTCGTTTCAAAAGAATCAAACTCAATAGCCATCCATAAACCATAAGAACGAATGGACTTTTATTTTTGGATGAGCAAGCAATGATTTAAATAATTCTTCTTTCTTTTTTACCGTATCCATTATATTTTCTTCCAACAAGACCTTCATCGCAGCCATGCCTGCAGCACAACAAACAGGATGGCCGCCAAATGTTGTGATATGACCAAGCACCGGCTTTTCAGTAAATGAATCCATTATTTTTTTATCAGCAATAAACGCTCCGAGTGGCATTCCGCCACCTAATGCTTTTCCAAGAACTAAAATATCGGGAATGATCTCAAAATTTTCAAAGCCCCAAAGCTTACCGGTTCTTCCAAAGCCTGCCTGTATTTCATCAAGAATTAAAAGTGTTCCTGTTTCAGTACATTTTTTTCTTAATGCCTGCATCCATTCTTTGGACGGAATAATGATTCCCGCTTCGGCCTGTATTGTTTCAGTAATTACACAAGCAGTTCTTTCAGAAATTTCATTTAATGATTCAAACGACCATAGCTATCGGTTGTATTTGAGATGCAAAACATCCGGTAATAAAGGACGAAATGCATTTCGCCAGTATTCATCTCCGATTATACTTAATGCGCCTTGGGTTGAACCATGATAAGAATTCTTAAATGCAATGATCTGTGTTCGGTTTGTTACTCTCTTTGCCAGTTTCATTGCGCCTTCGATTGCTTCGGCACCAGAGTTAGTAAAATAAACTGAGTTGAGTGAAGCCGGTAAATTATCTGTAAGCAGTTTGGCATATTGCACTTGTGGTGATTCGATGAATTCACCATACACCATGACATGCATGTAGGCATCCAGTTGTTTTGTTATGGCTTCAATTACTTTGGGATGCCGGTGACCGATATTGGCTACACTGATGCCACCGATAAGATCAATATATTCTTTTCCTTTTACATCATATAACAAACAACCTTCGGCTTTTGCAATTTCAAATGCTATGGGTGTTGGTGAAGTTTGTGCAATATGTTTTAAGAAAAGTTCTCTTTCGGTCACTGCAATATTATTTCACGCAAAGAACGCAAAGGGGATGCAAAGAGGCAAAGAAATTATCTAATTTGCAATGGTGAATGCCCGATTCGGAATATCATTATTGACCATTGACCATTCACCATTGACGAAAGATGAATAGGATTACCGAACGTACAAGTGTGCGACGCAACAAAAGATGATAAGAATTACTGAAGCCGGTAACCAAAAAATAAAAGAGGAGATTGCTTCGGCTTCCCCTCGCAACTAAAACCTGATCGATGCCTGTAATACTTCCTGTAGAAAATAAATTTCCTGAATTTGGCAGCAATTGTTTTTTGGCGCCTAACTCCACTATTGTTGGTGATGTGGTAATGGGTGATGATTGCAGTATTTGGTTCAATGCCGTGGTTCGTGGTGATGTAAATTTTATACGGATGGGAAATAAAGTGAATGTACAGGATGGCGCATGTATTCATTGTACGTATAAAAGATTTGGAACAACGATCGGCAATAATGTTTCTATCGGGCATAATGCAATTGTACATGGATGCACTGTGCATGACAATGTATTGATAGGTATGGGCGCTATTGTAATGGATGGGGCAATTGTAAACAGCAACTACCATCATTGCTGCAGGCGCTGTGGTACTTGAAGGCACAATTTGTGAAGCCGGGCAGCATCTATGCCGGTGTCCCTGCAAAAAAAATAAAGGATATTCCGCAGGAAATGATCAGCGGAGAGATCGACAGGATCGCTAATAATTATGTTCGCTATGCTGATTGGTTCAGGCCATCAGTCGGCAATAGGCAATAGGCAGGAGGCAGTCCGCGACTGCCATTGAGATGATTGCAGACTGTTGACTGCCAACTGCTGACTGGATAGTACATTTACTCTGGCAAAAGCAATTTTTCCTTCGTAGATTCGTTGATAGAAAAAATGCAATACATGAAAGCCGTAAGAACTCTCTTCATTTGTGTTAGCCTGATGCTGGTGCTTTCATCGTGTAAGCTTTGGGGAAATATTTTTAAACCTAAGTATGGTTGCAAAACAGATGGGCGAAATGTAGGTGCAGAAAAGTTAGCAACCGGCGATCCTGCAGCTGAAAAGGCTGCAAAAAAAGCAAAGAAGTTTAAGTCGTAACGATTATAAGTCCGAGTTTTAAACCAAGTCCCAATATCCTTTTCTAAACCTAAAACGTACAAACTATGAGCCTTACCCTACGCATTGCCCTTGGCTGCACCGAAGCCATTCTTGATGATGATGGCGGCCTGAAACGATTCTACCAGGTTGCCGATATTCTCAGCAAAGATTTTCATATCGATTTCCGCCGCAAGGAAGATGATTTCGACAGCATCGACTGGGATTTCAATTTCCATGGCAATTCTCTTACGCTGCATTACAATATCTACACCGGTGTTTCTCTTTATCCTACGCATACTAAAAATGCAAGGAAGAATGAGAATAAAGCTGTAGTAGAACTTGCCAATGTATTGGAGGGGAAACTGATCAATATCGATTTGGACAAGAAGCACACAGCCTGAGGATCTCATCCATTTTTTTAAAAGCCATCACTGACCTTGCGCCAGCGAGTAAGCTTTTTTATCTCCAAACATATTCAGCAGCTCAAATGAACAGATCTTAAAATTGCCACTAAGACTTACATAAAGCCCTATGATATCCTGTTGAAAAAGCGGTTCTCCATCAAGTGATTCAAACCGGACATTGTATTGGTTGACAAGATTGGTATACACCGAACCCGTTGGCCATACTTGTGTACCACGATTACTGATACTTACAAGCTTGAATTTTACACCTGCATGCCGCTCACATTTTTTTGCGATCACCAATGGCTGCTCATCACTTTCAATAAACATATCAACGCCTATAATTTTTTCTTCTTCCATTTCTGCTGAAACCAGCATCGGATTTTTTTCCAATTTAAAATGCGTAGGGGTAGCAGGCATGTTGGGCAACATCGGCTTTGCTCCCACTGATGGTGCTTTACCAAAATTGCTAATGATGGCATCGGCAAATTGGGTAGTGTTTACTGCAGGAATTGATTTATCACCAAAATCACCGGTATGAACTCCATTTTCTAAAGTATACAGCAATGCATTTTCAATAACAGCAGCATTTTCCATAGCGCCAAGATGACGCAGCATTGTAATACCGCTTAGCAATAGCGCTGTTGGATTTGCAATATTTTTTCCTGCAATATCCGGCGCTGTTCCATGCACCGCTTCAAATATGCAAATATGATCACCAATATTGGCGGACGGTGCAAAACCCAATCCGCCTACAAGACCAGCACAAAGATCTGAAACAATATCACCCTGCAGATTGGTGAGCACTACTACATCAAATGTATCTGGTCTTGTCACCAGTTTCATGCACAGATCATCAACGATAACATCATCTGCTTTTAATTCAGGATATTCTTTTGCTACTTCATAAAAACATTCCAGAAAAAGGCCATCAGTGATCTTCATGATGTTTGCTTTATGACCGCAGGTAATGCGTCTTGCATTTTTCTTTTTTGCCATTTCAAACGCATACCGGATCACCTGCAAACTTCCAGGCCGGGTAATAAACCGGCGGCTTAATGCCACATCATGTGTAAGCATATGTTCTATGCCGCCATAAGTATCTTCAATATTTTCTCTTACGATAGTTATATCGATCGGTATTCCGGCTTTACTGAAAACGGTATCAACTCCATGAAGTGTTTGAAATACTCTTTTGTTGGCATAAGTATTCCATGTTTTGCGGGCAGTTACATTTACACTCTTTACTCCTTTTCCTTTTGGTGTTTCCATCGGTCCTTTAAATAAAATGCCAAGTGTTTCAATGGTTTGTTTTGCTTCTGGTGTCATGCCATTGGAAAAACCTTTATCAAAAACCCATTTACCCATGTCCACATACTCATATTCAAGCGGAACTTTATTTGCCGTAAAAATTTTTAACACTGCTTCCATTATTTCCGGGCCGATGCCATCTCCTTTTGCTACAGCTATTTTCATAATCTCATTTTTTTCTCGTGGCGCAAAATTAGTATAACTACTTTCTGTTGTGAAATTATTTGAGCAAAATGCAATATTAATTAGCTATTTTTACCTAAAGTGAATTCAATGATTAGTATGATCTCAGAGGGTGTGGAAGTGAGTGTAGAAACATTCTACCAGCCGGATTACAGCAACCCGATTCAATCAGAATATATGTTTGCTTACCGCATCGCCATTGAAAATCACAATTCATTTCCTGTAAAACTTCATCGCAGGCACTGGCACATATTTGACAGCAATGGAACATACAGGGAAGTAGAAGGCGAAGGAGTTGTAGGCGTTCAACCTGTTTTATCTCCCGGCGAAAAATATCAATATGTAAGTGGCTGTAATCTTCGAACAGAAATGGGAAGAATGCATGGCACTTATCAAATGGAAAATCTCAATAACAAACAATTCTTCGATGTGAATATTCCTGCTTTTGAAATGTTTGTTCCGTTTAAGAATAATTAGTCGGCCCATCCCGACCTTCCCCAACGGGGAAGGCCATCATCGCACAATTCCAAATGATAGAAAATTCAAAACAACAATGGAGATTCAATCTTTGGGGAATGTGTGTTGGCAAGTCCCCCGTTGGGGGATTTAGGGGGCCGTCCTTCTTACTTCGGTTTGTACTTCGCTTCTTCAAAAATTTTACGGGCATCTGTTTTCAAAACATCACCCACATTCATCGAAGAATTTTTATCCGCAAACTTTTTTACGATCTGCCAACCGATCCACTGACCTATATTGCCGGGAGAAAATGGGCCTAAGGACTGAGTGAATGGAGCCTCGCCTATATAGTTTTGTGTGGTCAATGGCTCTTTGGTATAAATATCTTTTTCGGTGGTAATGATCTCCTGCCAGACCAATCCTTCATTTTCATTGCACCAGTTTAGTTGTCGTTTTGTATAGCCCGTTTTAATTGAATCAGGTGCTGCGGGTAAAAATTTATCCAGCAACCACCATTGTTTTCCTTTTTCTATCATTTGTTCTATGAGTCCTTTGCCTGCACTCCTGTCCGGGTATATATCGTCGACCACCAGTTTCATAGCATCGGCTACAATATATTTTTTATCAAATCGCCTGCTGCGAAATTCGGGGGCGATATTGGCAACAAAAAACGGATCATGATAAAGAAAGAAATCATTGCCGAGGTAAAACTGCAGGCTAATACCCAGAAAATCCGGGCGAATAAAATTAGGAGTAGGTTCCCCGGTAACCGTTTGAGCCAATGCATCCGGTGGCCCTACAATGGTGATGAGCTTTCGGACCTGATAATCGGGAAAATAGTATTTCACGTAGCGAAACGATTTTTCAAAATCGCTTTTGATATCATTTATATTTTCAAATTCTTTATTAGCAGCGTCAGCAATAAATTTATTCTGCCTGATGAAGAGTGGAACACCTTTAACTTGCGTTGTGTCATCCAGGCCCAGTATGTTATTTACAAAAACGGGAAATATAGTTGGATACTTTACAGCTAATGCAGCAAGCGATTTTTCAATGCCGGTAGTATCTAATGAAAAAAAATCTTTATCGAATCGCTCAACAGGTACTTCGACTTTTATTTTTGAAACATCCGGCCCTTTACTGTCATTAGAACACGAAAAGAAAAAAATACTTAAAAATAATACTGCAGTTATGCGCATAGGAATTGTAAACGATTGTAATTACTATATGTTGCGTACGAAGATAATGGAAAGAAAAATTTAACGGCTGTAAAGGCGGTCGTTGTAAATTTGCAGTATGAAGATCGCCTTAGCGCAACAGAATTATCATATCGGCAATTTTGAAGACAATACCCGGAAGATCATTGAAGGAATTAACAAGGCCAAACAAGCAGGCGCCGATCTCGTTGTGTTTTCAGAACTCTGTGTTTGCGGCTATGCTCCCGGCGATTTTCTTGAGTTCCACGACTTTATCAATAAATGTTATGAAGCGATTGATCGCATTAAAGAACATGCTGATACAATTGGTGTGTTAATAGGTTCGCCTGCACGGAATACCGAAAAAGATGGAAAAGATCTTTTCAATGCTGTTTTTTTACTGCATGAAAAAGAAATAAAAGGCGAAATACATAAAACACTTTTACCAAACTATGATGTGTTTGATGAGTATCGCTATTTCGAACCGGCCTATGAATGGAATGTTCTTGAATTCAAAGGAAAAAAATTAGCAGTTACTATTTGTGAAGACATCTGGAATATGGGAGATAATCCATTGTATCGCGTTACCCCCATGGAAAAATTGATGCCTTTCAAACCCGATGTAATGATCAATCTTTCCGCATCACCTTATAACTATGCGCAGGATATTGTTCGCAACAGTATTGTGAAAGCGCATACATTAAAATATAAAATGCCGATGCTTTATTGCAATGTCATCGGCTCACAAACAGAGATCGTTTTTGATGGCGGCAGTCTTGTTTATGATAGTAATGGAAATAAGGTAAAAGAGATGAAATACTTTGAAGAAGATTTTGAAGTATTCGAGCTGGATGAACTTTGCAAAAAATCAAACTCTTCTAAAGTCTCCCCCATCGGGGGAGATTTAGAGGAGGCCTATTTTTATTCTGCAGCAGAAGTGGGAACAGGTGAAGATATCCTTGCTTATTTCACCAATGATAAAAACATTGATGAGATCTACCATGCACTTGATCCTCGGCATTCGGGATTATTTCAAAAAAATGGGTTTCAATAAGGCGATACTGGGTGCTAGCGGCGGAATTGATAGTGCCGTAACGCAGGTACTGGCTGTACATGCATTGGGTAAAGAAAATGTAAGTGCTACTTTTGATGCCTTCACAATTTTCATCTTCGCATTCAGTGGATGATGCAGAACAATTAAGCAAGAATCTTGGTAATGCCGTATGATATCATTCCCGATTAAAAATATCTTTGAAAGTTTTCTTACAGAATTAAAACCAGTTTACAAAGATTCGCCATTCGGACTTGCAGAAGAAAATATACAGGCAAGAATAAGAGGAAATTTATTAATGGCAATAGCCAATAAATTTGGATATATTTTATTAAATACTTCCAATAAAAGTGAACTGGCTACCGGTTATGGAACTTTATATGGTGATATGGCCGGAGGATTAAGTGTTTTGGGTGATGTGTATAAAACGCAGGTATATGCTTTGGCAAAATATATCAATCGTGAAAAAGAAATTATTCCTGTAAATATTATTAATAAAGCTCCATCTGCTGAATTAAGACCGAATCAAAAAGACAGCGATAGTCTTCCGGAATATGATACGCTTGACAGGGTTTTGTATGAATATATTGAATTGCGTAACGGGCCAAAAGAAATTAAAGCAAAAGGATATGATCCCGCCCTTGTCGACAGGGTTTTAAAATTGGTAAATACCAATGAATATAAACGCAACCAATTTTGCCCGATCATTCGCATCAGTTGTAAAGCATTTGGCGTAGGCAGAAGGATGCCGATTGTTGGAAAATATCTTTCCTGATATTTTAATGAATGAATGTAAGCTCTACCGTAGTTGCCGGATTTGGCGCAATGGTCATGGTTTGGGCAACCACAAATGTTGCATCGTTTAACGTAACGACTGTAAATAACCCTGAGCCCCCTGCAACAATTGGGGTCGATAAATTTATTTCTGAACCATTATTTTGAAATGTCCATGTAAAAGTGGCCGGAGCAGGCGATGCACATACGTTGGCGCCTTCAGAAATTGTTCCGGTGCCATTTATGGCAAAGGTCATCGTATTATCCTTAAAACATGCGGGAACCTTCCCGTAACATCCACGCCGCTTGCTTTAGCACTGCTGAATTTCCATGATGATTTTGTAACATAATCCGTGTTGGTAGGCGGTGCATCATCGGTTTTATCGCAACTGCTGAATAATATTGTAGAAAAACAAAGTGCTGCAAAGAGAATTAGTTTGTTCATAGTTCTGAATTTAATTCTTGAAAAATACTCAAATTTTATTGTGTTCAAAAGCCTTGTAATTAGCACCTGTAAATAACGCTTTCAAGTCTTTTAAATTTTACTCAACAATATATTTGTTCCTATCTTTCCTCCTAATCCTTAAAATCCGGAAATCGTGGTTTATGAAGGGACTCGTTTACAAATCCACAGGCAGTTGGTACTGGGTCAAAAATCAGGCCGGGGGCTTTTTAAATGCCCGAATAAAAGGAATTTTTAAGATCGATGAAATTACATCTACAAACCCCGTGGCTGTTGGTGATGAAGTGGAAATTGAGCTTGAAAATGAAATAGAGAATACGGCCATTATCATTGATATTCTTCCCCGGAGAAATTATGTAAACAGGCAATCGCCGCGGCATAAACACCAGCATCATATTATTGCTGCTAACCTCGATCAATCCGTTTTATTTGCCACATTAAAAGAACCAAGAACTTCGCAGGGTTTTATTGACCGGTTTTTGGTGCTTGTGAAATGTACCATGTGCCGGCAGCCATTGTTTTTAATAAAGCAGATCTGCATAAGAAAAAGGAAGATGAGAAATTTTTTGAATGGAAAAAGATGTATGAAGAAATAGGTTATAAAGTTTTTCTTGCCAGTATTGAAAAAAAAATGGGAATTGAAGCAATAGAAGATCATTTGAAAAATAAAATCTCTTTATTGAGCGGGCATAGTGGTGTGGGCAAATCTTCATTCATTAATATTATTTACCCGGAATTAACGCTGAAGACACAGGATGTAAGCGGGTGGAGCGGCAAAGGTTTGCATACAACAACTTTTGCAGAAATGTATGACCTTCCATTTGGTGGAAAAATAATTGATACGCCGGGAATGAGAGAGTTTGGTCTTGTTGATCTTTCAAAACAGGAACTGTCTCATTATTTTCCTGAGATGAGAGTAAGAATAAATGAATGCCAATTCAATAATTGCCTGCATATAAATGAACCGGGATGTGCAATTAAAGAAGCGTTGGAGAACGAAGAAATAAATGTTGACCGGTATATCAGCTATTGTAATATTTTGGATTCAATTGAAGAAAGGAAATATTAATTTTCTGATTGATTTGTTTTTGGCGCTGAAGGCACTGTCATCACAACGCCCATTAATAACCCCAGCCTTGAGGCCGGGGATAGAACAATACGATGGACATGCCGGATAGCCGTTAAATCCTTTTTGCATTTTTATATCCATTCTTCAGAAGCCATTGCATTACTTTCTCCCGTTGATCACCCTGTATAATTATTTCACCGTCTTTTGCCGAACCACCGGTGCCGCAATAGGTTTTTAATTTCTTTCCTAATTCTTCGAGATCTTCTTCTGTACCGATAAAACCTTCTATTAATGTCACTGCTTTACCAGCCCGGTGTTTTGTATCCAACCTTACTTTTAATTTTTGCTGCGCCGGTAAAAATGTTTCACCTGAAGTTCCTTCTTCTTCAAATTTAAAATCAGGATCGGTACTGTAAACAAATCCCCTGCTATCGGGTTTATTTTTCTTTGACATGGAATTACTTCTTTACTTGTAAAATTGTTAAATGGTTAAATTGATTAATTGTTCAGGCAAAACCATTTAGCCATGCAGCCATTTAACAATTCAGCCTGGTTAAACGATCACTGCTTTTAAACTAAGATCTAAACTCCTGGCCTGGTGGATCAATGCACCGACACTTACATAATCAACTCCTGTTTCAGCATAATTTTCAATATTATCAAGATTAATTCCTCCGCTTGCTTCTGTTTCAAATTCCTCGCCAATTAATTTCAAGGCTTCCGCAACTTGCTCAGGCGTAAAATTATCAAGCATGATGCGAAATACTTTTCCTTTGCCGATAGCAATTACATTTTGTACATCCTCCAGGTTCCTCGTTTCTATTTCTATTTTTAGGTCCAGCTTTTTTTTCTGTAAATATTTCCATGCTTCATTAATTGCATTTTCAACTCCTCCGCAATAATCAATATGATTATCTTTTAGCATGATCATATCAAACAATCCAAACCGATGATTTACTCCCCCGCCTATTCTTACTGCTTCTTTTTCCAGCAACCGGAAATTGGGGGTTGTTTTTCTTGTATCGAGCAATTTTGTTTTATGACCGTATAACCTGTCTGCATACTGACGGGTCAACGTTGCAATGCCACTCATACGCTGCATGCAATTCAATACAAGCCTTTCACATTGCAGTATCGTATGGATCGACGCTTCTACTTCAAAAGCCATTTCACCGGCCTTCATTGGTTCCGCATCTTTTTTTAATGTATTAAAAACAGCCTTAGGATCTTTGTAGTGAAAAATTTTCTCCGCCATTTCAACTCCTGCCAGTATTCCTTCCTGTTTTATTTTTAACACTGCCTTTCCTCTTGCTTCCGGAGGTATACAGCTTAATGTAGAGTGATCGCCATCCCCAACATCTTCTGCAAGCGCCTCATCGATAAAATGATAAAATCGTTGGTTATATTCCATTGCTCAAAACTAAAAAAGCCCCGCCATAAATAGGCAGGGCTTTACAATTTTAGTCAAAGTTTTATTCTTGTTTGATTCGAATGTCCTGTATTACCAGTTTATTTCCTTTTAAGCGCATATAAACCGTAGCCCGGTAATTTCCGTTTTTTGTTTGAAGCGTACCAATGCAATAATCACCGTTGTCATTATTCCCTTTGTGTTTTAGCTCAAAGCTTCTTACGCCGTTGTTGGAGAAAAAATCCTTAAGAATTAATTCACCCTGGCTCCTGCTGTAATTACTGCCTTTATCATCAATCGTTATATCGACATAACTGTCGAAATATTTGGTAACGCCAGACGCATTCCCGCTTTTCATAGCAGAAATAACATCATCAATTCCTCCCTGGGAAAAGGTTGAAATTGCGATTAAAAAAACAGGTAATAAGAGTAAGGTTCTTTTCATAATTTATAGTTTTCACAGGTGATAAATCGAAAAACATGCCACAGTAAGTTAAACCGCTCGCTTAGCTAAGTTACTACTTGCCAATGGCATTACAGAGAAGTAACGGTAAAACACTTAGCTTTGTTGCCATTTTTACCTTGAAAATGAGTGGTTTTCTCATTGTTAATTTTCTATAATGGCCGCAAAAAAAGTAATTCTGGTTATAATGGACGGTTGGGGATTAGGAAAGGTGGCATCGGCCGATGCAATTCAAAATGCCAATACGCCATTTGTTACGTCATTATATTCAAAATATCCACATACTGACGTTAATCACCTGTGGTGAGGCGGTAGGTCTGCCGGATGGTCAAATGGGTAATTCTGAAGTGGGTCATCTGAACCTTGGCGCCGGTCGTATTGTTTACCAGGAATTACAACGTATCAACGTAGCTATTCAGGATGGTTCTTTTGCAAAAAATGAGGTGTTGTTAAACGCTATTCGTTTTGCAAAAAAGAATAAAAAGCCGCTTCATCTTTTAGGGCTCGTAAGCGATGGCGGTGTGCATTCACATATCAATCATCTGAAAGCAATAGTGGATGTGTGTAAAAAAGAGGACCTGAACGATGTATTCATTCATGCATTTACAGATGGCCGTGATTGTGATCCCAAAAGCGGTCTTGGTTTTATGAAAGATCTGCAAGCTCACTTAAACAATTCAGCAGGAAAAATAGCTTCAGTGAGCGGCCGCTATTATGCTATGGACAGGGATAAAAGATGGGAAAGGATCAAGCTGGCTTATGATGCATTGGTCAATGGTGCCGGAGAAAAAGCAACTGATGCTATTGCCGCAATCGAAAATTCTTATAGTAAAAATGTAACCGATGAGTTTATAAAACCAACGGTGGTTATTGCATGAAGCTCAAAAACCATTGGCGGTAATAAAAGATGGCGATGTCGCTATCTGTTTTAATTTCCGAACAGACAGGTGCCGGGAAATAACACAGGTGCTGACACAAATAGACATGCCGGAATATGGCATGAGAAAACTTTGGCTGCATTATACAACCATGACAGAATATGATAAAACGTATAAGGATGTAAATGTGATTTTTAACACAGATAATTTAAATAATACACTTGGCGAAATTTTACAACAACATGGCTTAAAACAGATCCGGATCGCGGAGACAGAAAAATATCCGCATGTAAGCTTTTTCTTTAGCGGCGGGAGAGAGAATCCGTTTGATGGCGAAAAAAGGATCATGATCCCTTCACCTAAAGTGGCTACGTATGATCTAAAACCTGAAATGAGTGCTTATGAAGTTACCGATGCGTTATTGCCTGAAATAAAAAACAAAACAGCAGATTTTATTTGCTTGAATTATGCAAATGCCGATATGGTTGGCCATACCGGTATATGGGAAGCAGCTATCAAAGCTGTGGAAACTGTTGATAAATGCGTTCAGCAAATAGTGACAGCAGGATTAGAAAACGGTTATACAATTTTTCTCACGGCCGATCATGGTAATTCTGATTATATGATAAATGAAGATGGCTCGCCAAATACGGCGCATACGATGAACCCGGTTCCTTTTTTTATCATCGATAAAGATTGGAAAGGAAAAATAAAACCAGGCAAGCTCGGTGATATTGCACCAACGATCCTTACTATGATGCAATTGCCAATTCCTAAGGAAATGACGGGAGAAGTCTTAATTTAGCGGCTGAAAAATGCTTTCATGAGAAAATTTTTTAGAGCTTTTGGATGGCTGGTATTGATAGCTCTGGTCGTTATGCAGTTCTTTCGCCCGGCAAAAAATTTAGAGAAAGGAATTTCTGCCAATCACATTTCTACTAGATATTCCATACCACCCGATGTAAATTCCATACTGGATAAAGCATGTTATGATTGTCATTCGAATAATTCCCGCTATCCGTGGTATTTTAATATTCAACCCGTAGGCATCTGGATGGATAATCATATTAAAGAAGGAAAACGCGGGGTAAATTTTTCAGAATATACCAATAAGCGGCTGCGCTATCAATATCATAAAATGGAAGAAGTAATTGAATTGGTTAAGGAAGGTGGAATGCCCATTGACTCTTATACGTGGACACATAAAGATGCCAGACTCACTTCGGATGAAAGATCGAAACTGGTAAATTGGGCAGAAGCAATAATGGATACTTTGGAAGCTAACCACCCGATCGACAGCTTGAAACGACCGGCGCCACCATCGCCACCGAAATAAAGGGCGACATGAATGAACTTATAAGAAAAATATTAGCCTTTTTTTTATTGCTTACGAGTTGTATGCCTTTTCTGTTTACACTTTTCTTTTTAATTCAGCAGCAAATCATCCGTCATGAAATGAAAGAAAAGCTGGAGGAAGAATTACTGCACACCATAGCTATTCCTAAAGAGCAAGCAGTATGGGTGAAATACAATAAAGAGATCAGCGTCGGAAATAAACTATTTGATGTTAAATCTTTTTCGGAAAAAAATGGCATGTACATCTTTCTCGGACTATATGATGCGGAAGAGACTGCGTTAAATGAGCTCATGGAAAAAGAGTCGGATGAAAAAAATGGAAATGAATATTCACAACTATTTCAATGGCTGCAGTCCCCCTGCACAGGTCTTGCTTTTGATTCTTACCTGGTAAGCGGTCACAATAAAATCTTTTGTTTTCCTATCCTTCAGCATATATCTTCTCCATTTATAAATATCCTCACTCCTCCCCCGCAGGCATGACGGCAGTTCAATAAGGAAACTTTATTAATAAACTCTAATCACAAATAGCTTATGAAAAAAACTTTAATGCTTACAGCATTGCTGTATGCATCATTCTCTATTAATGCGCAGGAAGATACATTGTCTGAAAAAACACTTGGCGAAGTTGTAATATCTGCAAATAAATTTTCGGAGCGTAAAAGAAATGTAAGCCAGAAAATAGATATAATAACTGCGAGGACAATTGCAGCCACAAATGCTCAGAATACCGGGGACCTTCTGATAAATACAGGCAATGTGTTTGTACAAAAAAGTCAGCAAGGTGGCAGCAGCCCCGTCATTCGCGGTTTTGAAGCGAGCCGTGTTCTCTTAGTAGTTGATGGAATTAGAATGAACAATGCGGTATACCGTGCGGGTCATTTGCAAAGTGTAATAACGATAGATCAAAACATGCTCGAACGAGTGGAAGTGTTATATGGACCTGCCTCTACTCTTTACGGAAGCGATGCGCTTGGTGGCGTTATTCATTTAAGAACTAAATCGCCGTTGCTTTCGACAAATGATAAACTTAGAACGGCCGGCGTTTTGTTTGGAAGATACAGCTCGGCCAACAACGAAAAGACAACCCATTTCGACATGAGTCTTGGCGGAAAAAAGCTTGCATGGATACAATCTTACACGTACAGTTATTTCGGCGACATGAAAATGGGGAATAATTATCATGATAAATACCCCGGCTTTGGCAGCAGGGACTCGTTTATAAATATAAATGGAGGTGTAGATATTGTAACGGCAAATAATGATAAAAGGGTACAACGGTATTCCGGTTACAAACAATGGGATGTAATGCAGAAATTTCTTTTTAAACAAAGTGAAAGAATATCTCATCGCCTAAATTTTCAATACTCAAATTCCAGTGACGTACCGCGTTATGACAGGTTGCAGGACAAAAGAAATTTTGGCGGCAGCATTGGTACTACATTCAGGTATGCAGAATGGTTTTATGGGCCGCAAACAAGATGGCTTGGTTCTTATGAATTCAATGCTTCTTCCGATGGGTTCTTTAATCAATTCAGGGTAAACCTGAACTATCAAAAAATTGAAGAGAGCCGGCAGCAAAGAGAGTATTTGCGGTATGACAGGTTTGACAGCCGCGTTGAAAAACTCAACGTTATGGGTTTTATTATTGACGCAAGAAAAAAATGGAACGCAAATGAAATAACCATTGGTGCTGATGGCCAGTTGAATGATCTGACTTCAGTTGGCAGAAGAACAAACCGCAATACCGGCGTTGTCAGCAAACTTGATTCAAGATATCCTAACGGCGATAACAACGTGAATTATTTTGGTGTGTATGCCCAGCATTTAATCAAGTTGAAAAATGATAAGCTGATCATAAATGATGGAATCCGTTTCCAGGTTGTAGATCTTCATTCAACAATTGCAGATAATTCATTTTTTAATCTGCCGGTTACAGATATTGAGCAAAACACTTTTGCCATTACCGGCAATCTTGGCCTTGTTTATTTGCCAACTGAAGACTTCAGGCTGACGGTTGGCTTGTCTTCAGGTTTCAGGAACCCGAACATTGATGACCTGGCAAGAGTATTTGAATCAAGTACTGCATTAAAAAGAGTGATTGTTCCCAATGCTGATATTAAACCGGAATACACTTACAATCTAGATTTGGGCGTTACACAAACAATTGCTGAAAAAATAAAATTTGACGTTACCGGGTTTTATACTTTGTTTAGAAATGCAATCGGATTGGCGCCATATCAATTGAATGGTGAAGATTCAATCTTATACAATGGTGTTACTTCTGCTGTGTATGCAAACAGGAATGTAAAGGAAGCATATACCTATGGATTTAATACAAACATTAGTGTTGATCTTACTAAGCAACTTTCATTTTTTGGAACGGTTACATACACATACGGAAGATTTAAAAACACCAATGGAACAAAAACACCGCAGGATCATATACCGCCGGTATTTGGAAAAGGTTCGTTGAAATACACACATACACGATTTGAGAGTGAAGCTTTTGTTCTTTTTAATGGAGCGAAGAAGATCAAAGATTACAATCTTGAGGGCGAAGACAACCAGCAGTATGCCACACCTGATGGAATGCCATCCTGGTTTACGCTAAACTGGCGCAATAGCATTCGTATCACTAAAATGACGAAACTCCAATTGGCAATTGAGAATATATTTGACCGTAACTACAGGTACTTTGCTTCCGGGTTTTCGGCTCCGGGAAGAAACTATGTAGTCGCTTTTAGAATCTCATTTTAAGCTTAATTCTTTCCCCACCCCTGTCTTATTGTGGAAAAGGCCGGGGTGGTTTTTTAATTCCCAAAAAATTACAATTCTGTGCAGCTTTTGAATACAAAAATTGTCTAATTTACAGGCAACCAAAGGGCGACTATGACCGAGGAGGCCATTTTACAAGGATGTTTGAAAAACGACGCTGCTGCTCAGCGGGAACTATACAATAAATATAGTCCCAAAATGCTGGCTGTTTGTTATCGTTTCGCCCATAACCGGGAAGATGCCGAGGATATGTTGCAAGAAGGTTTCATCAAGGTTTTTTTACAAATACATACGTTTGAAAACCGCGGAGCCTTCGAAGGATGGGTGAGAAGGATCATTGTTCATACTTGCATTAATATTCTAAAGAGAAATAAAAAGTTCAATGACAGTGTTGATATAATTCATGCAACAGGTGCACAGGTGAGAGAAGAAAGTGTACCATCGATCATTCAGGCCAAACAAGTGGTGGAATGTATACGAATGTTGCCGATGGGTTATCGTACAGTTCTTAATTTATATGCAGTAGAGGGTTACAGTCATCGTGAAATTGCAAAAATGCTGGATATAGAAGAAAGCACAAGCCGAAGCCAGTATACAAGGGCCAAGGCCATGCTTGAAGATATTTTAATTAGGAAAAAGATTTTGCAGAAACCAAGGCAACAGACTGAATGGATTGCGTTGGCCGGCAGCAGATAATAATTAATCCGTTCCTAAATCACTGACTGGTTTATGGAGAGACAATTCAATAATGGGGATTTTGAAAAGTTGTTGAGAGATAATGCCAACCAATACCGGATGTACCCTTCGGAAAAGGTTTGGAAAGGTATTCACTCCGCTTTGCACACACGCCGCAGATGGTATGGCCTCACTGCAGCCATTATGTTTTTAGTTACCGGCTCCATTGTTTCTATTTTTGTTTTCAGCGACAAACAAGGAAAAAACAATTTAGCAGAACACAAGAGCACTCAGAATACAGTTCAAAAAGAAACTTCAGCACCTGTAAGTAATAAGTCAGAGAAATTTACGCCGGCGATAAAACACGCAAAACCGGCGGACCAGCGGGCGGTTTATATTACTGAATCTTCTTTAGACGGTCCTGTTTTTAATTTGCCTGCTAAGGATGAGCAAACAATCGCAAGCCTGGATAATTCTAATAAAATAAATGCAGCAGAGCCTGCTCAACTTGCCGTACCTGATAAAAACGCGATTTCGACTGATGAGCAATTACTGATCAGCCTTGGTATTTTAAAAAATCATAATAAAGCAGAATCTGAAGGCAGCTTTAATAATGAGCTCTATGTAGAACGAAAAAATTTAGAAGAGGAAAGCTCTGTGAACCTGGATACAGAGAAAGAAATGAGCAACATGATTTCTGCGCTTGCTTCGCAAAGTGTTTCTCTCATGAAACCAAAAAAACAATCAAAGATTACCGCCCAGATCTATTTTACACCCACTGTTAGCTACAGGAAGCTTACTGAAAATAAGAATGTATATAATAACATCAGTTTTTATGTTCCTGTAATCGATCTCGACAATCTTGTAAAGCACAAGCCTGCAATGGGTCTTGAGTTTGGCATTGAAGGAAGATACCAGATGAGTGAAAAGTTTTTCTTAAAAACAGGCTTGCAGTTTAATATCAACCGCTATGATATTCGTGCCTATTCTCATCCCACTGAAATTGCGACCGTAGCGCTGAACAGCGGATATGGGTTCGATTCATTAGCATCGCTTAGCAATTATCGCAACTACAGCGGTGATGCGCCAAACTGGCTTGAGAATTTTTATTTCCAGGCAGCTATCCCGGTTGGTGCAGAGCTTATATTAAGTAATAAAAAGAATTTCCAATGGGGCATTAGCGGAACTATTCAACCCACCTATGTTATTGGCGACAGGGCTTATGTTATTTCCAGTGATTATAAAAACTATGCAAAATTCCCCGACCTGATGCGGCGTTGGAACCTGAGCACGGGCTTTGGTACTTTTGTTTCTTATTCTACGGGAAGAATTAAATGGCAGGCCGGCCCGCATGTAAGATATCAGCATCTTTCAAGTTTTGTAAGTGAGTTGACCGTAAAAGAGAAATTATTTTCAGTTGGGTTGAAAGTGGGAGCTTCCCTCAACAAATAATTAACCGATACTAACTGTACATTTTCGCTTTATTATCCCGGTCCCGCATTGTGCTCGATCGGGATAATTGTTTTCAGCACCTGTTTTCCTTTAAATTTATGGCATGAAAAACTATTTAACCGGTGCGGTTCTTAGCATTTTTTTATTAACCGCTTGCAACCAAAAGAAAGATTCAAAAAAAGAAGAGGAAACAAAAGAAGCGCCTCTCTCGGCTTTGTCGATAATTAAAGGACAATTGAATCATCTTGACACAACGATCTACGAGGTGAAAAAATTTGAAACAACCGATAAAATAACTGACAGTACTTATTTGAAACCGGGTGAGCTTAGAAAAGTCGCTGAACCATTTCTTTCCGTACCCGAAATTGCAGACGAAAACTATCATGAAAAGTATACCGAAACAAGACTGATAGATGCTCAACAAAATACGCTTAACATTACTTCGCTGTCAACAAGTGATACGGCAGAAGTGCAAAAGCAAATTATTATTATTAGCCTTTCCTCAACTACAAATAGTACAGTACAAAGCATTTTTATCGACCGGTATATATCAATAGGAGATAGCACAATTCAACAAAAGCTGTTATGGGAAATCGACAAGTATTTTTCTATTGGGAGTATCATAGGGAAAGAAAACCAGCCTGAAAAAATCCATACTACAAAAGTTACATGGCAATAATTTTGCCTTTTGATTTGTATAAAAAATATTTAATGCGCAGGCTCAAATGACTAGTTCCGAATTTCAAAATATTGCCCAAACTATTCCCCGTGAACCTGGGATATATAAATATTACAATAAAGAGAATGAATTATTGTATGTAGGAAAGGCAAAAGACCTGCGTAAAAGAGTAAGCTCCTATTTCCTTAAAAATCTTACCAGCTATAAAACTCACGAACTAGTAAACCGGATAAATCATATAGAATTTACTATTGTGAATTCGGAACAGGATGCGTTTTTCCTTGAGAATTCATTGATAAAAAATTTTCAACCCCGGTTTAATATCAATTTAAAAGATGACAAATCTTATCCTTACATAATTATAAAAAATGAACCTTTTCCAAGAGTTTTTCTTACCCGCAAGCGGATCGAGGATGGCTCGGAATATCTTGGTCCCTATACGTCAGTGCACCGGGTGAGAGAGCTGATAAATTTTATCCGCCAAACAATTCCGATCAGAACGTGTGCTCTAAATCTCACCCAGCGAAATATTGAAAGAAAAAAATTTAAAGTCTGTCTTGAATATCATTTGGGAAATTGTAAAGGACCATGCGAAGGTTTGCAAAATGAAGAAGACTATAAAGAAGGAATAGAACAAATAAAAAATCTTTTAAAAGGCAATCTTAATCCGGTAATAAATCATTTCAGAGATGAAATGAAAAAGCTGGCCGAACAGCTTGAATTTGAAAAAGCAGATTTAATAAGAAAGAAAATCGATTTTCTTAACAACTATCAGTCAAAGTCTGTAGTAGCAAATCCCCGTTTATCGGAAATGGATGTGTTCTCAATTGTAAAGCATGAAGAAAAAGCTTATATCAATTACCTGATGGTACAGAACGGAATGATCGTGCAAACAAAAACGATTCTTACGGAGCATTTCCTGGATGAATCAGAAGCAGAGATACTGGCCTTTGCAGTTGCCCAACTTCGCAGCACATTTAATAGCAAAGCAAAGGAGATCGTTTTACCCTTTGCGATTACGTATCCTGAAAACGAAGTGACCGTTACCGTACCTAAAGGTGGTGATAAAAAAAAGCTATTGGACCTGTCAGAAAAAAATGCACAATATTTCATCGATGAAGTAAAAAATAAGCAGCGTCTTAAACTTGGCAAAGCAAGTACTGATAAACTTGAATTGCTGCAACAAGTACAGGAGGATCTAAGGCTGCCCCAAATTCCTTTTCATATCGAGTGTTTTGATAATTCAAATTTCCAGGGTTCCTATCCTGTTTCTGCAATGGTATGTTTTAAGAATGGCGAACCCAGCAAAAAAGATTACAGGCATTTTAATGTAAGAACCGTGGAAGGCATAAATGATTTTGCCACCATGAAAGAAGCCGTTTACAGGCGATATAAAAGGGTTATTGAAGAGGCGCTTCCGTGGCCGGGGCTTGTCATCATTGATGGCGGGAAAGGTCAATTAAGCGCTGCTGTAGAAGCACTGGAAGAACTAGATGCTACAGGCAGGACCACGTTAGCCGGCCTCGCAAAAAATGAAGAAGAGATCTTTTTTACAGGCGACCAGCAATCACTTAAATTACCTTATGACAGTGCAAGTCTCAAATTTATTCGCCGTATACGTGATGAAGTACACCGCTTCGGGATTGCACATCACAGGAAAAGAAGAGCGAAAGGTGTTTTTAAAAATGAACTTGAAGAGATAAAAGGTATAGGAAAAGAAACTGCAGATCGCTTATTGAAGGAATTTAAATCAGTAAAAAATATAAAAGAGAAAGATGTGAGTGAGCTATCAAAAATTATTGGGAAAACAAAAGCAGCAATGTTGCTTAATGAGCTAAAAAAAATGGGGCCCGGATAGAAATCCAGCCCCGTTTTTAAAATCCAATATCCTATGAAAAACCGAAATAAAAGTACAACATTTATTGACATTTCCTATACCCGCATCCGGGTATTTTTTATTTTATCAATATTGTGATAATTAGTTGTTGAAACAAAAAAAACAGCCCCGTTTAAGGCGGGACTGTTTATAGTATTTTTACTAAAGTTATAGATTAGTATTGCCAAAGATTTTGTTCGTAATTAAACATCTTATCCTTGATATTATCTCCTTCCAGCAAACGAAGTATCGGGTCGTTAATCAAACTACGAATGTATTTATTCATCGGGTTATCAACTGTAGATTTAATTATATAGCTACTGAACATCCTTGCTTCAAATAATTCTTCCCAGGTCATACGGCTCATACCCATATTCTTCGGGTTATATACTTCATACCTTGCTAATACGCCACGCAGATCAGGATAATAAACCCAGAATAAAGGTACATTCCCTCTTTCGGTAACTCCGTCTGGTCCCATTATAGTTCTCATTGGAGCTATGCCGAGGATTCTTACAAACATGCGGCTCGCCTCACGATCAAAAACCCATTCTTCTTTAATTCTGAACTTAACAATATCATCAGGATTTATGTTGTTACAAATTACCATGTACTTACAGATCCTCGTAGGATCATCAATACAATATTGAGGCACCGTGTCACACTGACTGCCTCCGCTAATTGCTCTTTCAAATGCAGTTGAGTCGAGAAAAGTTGTGAACCTGTCATCATCTCCATTGAAGGCAATAGCATTACCATTCTTTAATTGATCTCTTACGGCTTTTACTAAAATACTTACGAAACGCTGATCGCCATTATCATCCTGTGCCTGGTAACGGAAGGGGAGATTTATCTTTTCACGAATGTCAATATCTCTCCACACCCTTTGTGTATACAACGCATCATCAGCTCTCAGGTATTCATAATCCAGGGGAATACGATCCTTGAACATACTCCTTTCAACCGCGGCATCTCTTCGTAATGAAGGTTTGAGAGTATCATTAAACCCACCTGTCTGCGGAGCCATTTGAATTGGCACATTCGCATATGGGTTGTACCCCGATACTGCGGCAGGATTTGTATTCTGTTGTACATTCTGTTGCTGTGTTGTAGTATCCGGCCTTTGAGTAGTATTGCCCCGGCCTGTTCTGCTTCTGCGTTGAGCGTCTGCTGCAACAACAACCGACAACAAAACTGCACAAAGAATTATGGGTTTAAAAAAATGATTTTGCATTGCTCTGTTATTATTTTAAATATAAAATAAGTGGCGTAAGTTTTCTTCTTCTGCCATCAGGTCCTACGGCATAAATATCTTCGATTGTAATGAAAGATCCGGCTCTTGATCTGCTTACAATATTCTGGCACTCGTTCCATGCTGCTCCTGTATTATTTGCTTCCATAATATCATCAAAACCGGGACCATCACCAGTCATACGGAAGCTGACAACATTAAACTGTGTTTTATAGTAAAAATTTTCAACGATTGCACGAACACCTTGCTGGCCTTTGAATTGGGCAGCAGGAATGTTGCCACTCTTAAAATTACCGATCATCGGTGCAGGATCAGGAATTGAACGAACACGGAATTGCATCCTCGTTGTTTTTCCATCAGGTGTAACTACAGAAATAAAACAATCATCTGTTTCTTGTGTTACACGTACGGTACGGTGTGCAGTACCCGGGCTCATTGTACCACCACCACCACTAATTGATGCTTTTACCTGGTCAATACTACCACTACCAGAAATTGTAACCGGGTTATCAACTCCAATAAACAATACGTTCATATTATCAAGCTGAACAGCAGCACTGGATTGACCAACGACGTAGTCAACTGTTTTTGTAATGTTTTGAACTTTTCCGTCCTGATCTGTATAGCTTATCACTACTGGTATTGAATTACTGCCTAGTCTGTCTGCTTTAAATTTATAATGTGCAGCACCGTCATCACCTAAAGCAACAGTTTGTCCACCGATAGTGATTTTTGGAGTAATTGCTTTACTAAAACCACCAACACCGGCAGTAATTTCTATTTCCTGGCCGGGTAATGCGTTTGTTGTATTGGCAATTGCTAATGCTGCAAATGCATCCTGTCTGTATTTAATCTTACCAACTTGCTCGTGGCAAAAAGTAACAACTTTATTTTCTGCAGTTTTTACATCATTTTGAAACTTACTTAAAATAGTAAGAGCCGCAACAGTTGGTACCATTCGGAAATAAGCAGCCTCCCATGTATTATTTCCCCTGTTTTGAGTTTTTGGCTTCTCTAAATGAATAGGAAGAGATTTTGAAAACTCACTTGAAATTGCAGGATCAACCTTCAAAACATCATCTTTGTATTTAGTCAAACTTGCAAGCAGTTGTTTGCCTGCACCTTTTTCGACCATCAATCTTGTCGCAATATCAAGGTTGTCATCTTTATAAGCTGAATCGGCCTTTGTGCGCTTTGAATAATCGGCACCAGCTTCAGATAGAATTTTATTCTTTAAATCCTGGATTTGTTTATTCATACTTTCAGTTAAACTAACTACCTGGTTCGCTTTGGCAAGCCAGATAGTTGCTTTTTCTTTGGTACCAGGATCATTCAATTTTTCCTGAAGCGAAGTCATTACATCAGTGGTAGATTGATTAACTACCCTGCTGGATTCTTCAAGACTATTGTTAACCGTTTTAAAGGCATTAAGGATCTCGGATGATACGTTGAGTGCCAGCAGGGCTGTCAGCACCAGGTACATCATGTTGATCATCTTTTGCCGGGGCTCACGAGGTAAAGCCATGACGTTTATATTTTTTCGTCTCGCCTCAGGCGAGACTGGTTATTAAATGGTGACAAAAAATCACGGATACGGATTTCGTATTCTATAAAACGAAACCTTTTTTACTTTCTTTCTTTATGCTCTGCCTTGCATTGCGCTAAGCATATTACCATAGATCTGGTTCAGTTTACCAAGATTTCCTGCCAGTGTTGCAATCTGGTCATGTGCTTTTTTAGCATCATCCACACTGCCTGACATAGCATCTGAAGCCTGTACCAGGTTATTGTAAAACCTGTTCATTGCTTTCAGGTGATTGTTGGTATCCTGGAGTTCCAGTTCGTAAATAGTATTTAATGAAGAAAGATTTTTAGTGAGCACTTGTACCTGCTCATGAAACTGCTTAGTGCCTTCTGCAGCGTTATTGAAACTTTGCGCTGAGTTTGATGCACTCACATAAGCTTCTTTCATTTGACCGAGAGCAACAGCTGCTTCACGGGTTTTAGCAGAGTAATCGTTAGTAGCTGAAATAGCATCGCTAACGTCGCTCATTTTATCTACAGTTGTTCCAAGCTTTTTAAAGTTCTCGCCCAGGCGACCAAGATTAACAGGAGTAATATCAGCTGCTGACAGCATATCTTCCAGTTTCGTCAAAGCCGGGTTACCGGTAGAACCAGGTAATGTAAGCGGAGTTGGTTTAAAGTTTGGATCAATGTCAGGATGCAAATTGATATCAGGGAAATAACGTTGCCAATGTGGTTCTTCAGGAGGAGGAACCATAAAGGCCATCACTAAGAACACAATTACCTCTGATAAAAGACCAATTGTGATCATTTCATCGGCAAGAGGCCAGTGACGAATTTTAAATAATGCCCCGAGAATTACTACGGCAGCAAAGAATGCGAAAATAAAGTTGAGGACTACCTGACCTCGTTGTGTTTTAAAGAATAGCATAAAAGGCTCGTTTTATAGGTTATTAAAGATTGTACAAGTTTGGTAAGTCAGTTTTGGAAGTAAGACGCAAAAACAAAGCAGATATTGTCCTCTACTTATTTTTTGCGGCCCTTTTGCGGTGCAGCTGGTAAATCGATTACCCTGCGGAATCCTATATAAGACTTGGTTGAATCCTGGTACTCATATGTGCGGGTTCCTGTTTGCAGGTAATAGCCAACATCTTTCCAACCTCCACCGCGAATCACTTTTCTCTTCATCAGGGGAGGATCAGATTCTTTTGCATTCCAGCGAACATCGGGGTTCATATCATGTTGGAAGGTGAAAGAACCTTCATAAAAAATTGATGATGTCCATTCTGCAACATTACCGGCCATATTATAAAGTCCAAAATCATTTGGCCAATAAGCATCGGCTCTTACTGTATAGAAGCCCCCATCCTCAGGATAGTTACCACGGCCTGGTTTAAAGTTTGCCATTAAACAACCTTTCTTATTTCTCAGGTAATAGTTACCCCAGGGGAACATAGATTGTGAACGACCACCACGAGCCGCATATTCCCACTGCCCTTCAGTAGGCAGGCGGAAATCAGATTCCTGTGGTCTGTTTTTAGAATTAAGGAAGGAATTTAAATAATGCGTGCTCCACTCACAAAATGCAGTGGCCATATGCCAGTTTACTCCAACAACCGGGTAATTTCCAAATGCAGGGTGGTTGAAATATCGCTTGGTCATCGGCTCATTATAAGAATATGCAAAGTCTCTTATCCAAACCAAAGTGTCAGGATAAATTGGAGTTTTCTTTTCGATGATAAATTTTGAACGCGGCTGACTTGCATTTTCTCTTTTAGCAGCTTCTTTAAGATCAAACACTTTTGAGTGATAGATTATTTTTCTTGGGTCCAGTTCAATCTTCCCGAAAATCCTGTCATCGGGAGGAAGTATCAAACTTGTTTGACCTAACTGCTCAAGGAATTTAGGATCGTTCCATTTAACGGTTTTCATTTTTTGCCAGTCAATGTATTCGTTTCCGTCGGTTCCTTGTTTAACGTATTTTAATTCGGCAGCAGTTACTGAGTCACGGACCCAATATACAAACTGGCGATATTCATTATTGGTAACTTCAGTAGCATCCATCCAAAAACCGCTGATAGAGATAGAGCGATTCCTTACACTGAATGCATAAGCAGGATCCTCATCGCTGGGGCCCATATGGAAAGTTCCCTGTGGTATGTAAACCATACCAGGAGGTTTTGGCAAAACGTACTTGCTGCCTGGCGCAATACCATGCACCTGGCCGTCATTAGGCAGAGTACTACCTTTGCTGTTCTTCTTTCCAAAGATTCCGCAACTGGTCAGCGCTAGTGTTGTCGCTACCACGAGGAGAAAGCTATAAAGGTTTTTCATTTTCATACACTTAAAGGGTAAAGGACAAATATAAGATTTTGAGTATAACCGAATCACAAGGATAATATTTATTTTTTTGAATCACAAGCCTCATTTACGAGGTAAAAGTTCTAACGGGTTTCAGACTCTAATATTGTACGGCCTATCAACTAATTTTTAATCTATTACGCCTGATAAGAACCATTAACTCGGCAATAGTAGAAACAGGTTTTTCGCAGGTATAATTCCGGCATAAATACAACGTTGTTTCAGCCTTTTCTTTACCGGATAAAAGTGGAAAAGAGTTGCTTCCTTCTATTCCTGACATGATTATTTTATACGGAATGTACTCCTTAAGAACCTGTGACAGAATATGCTGCGAATTGGCTGCAATAACTGCAATTTCGTTTATCCCTGTTGTTAGTTCGAGAACACTATTAGCCCACACACCAAACGATGTTGGATAACGAACGATGGCATTACCGAGGGAATTGATCATCCGGAGACTTTTTTCCCGCCATTCGGGTTTGTCAAAATAAAGTCCTAACCGATACATATTGTCCGCCATTACTGCATTTCCAGATGGCTGCGCACCGTCATACACTTCCTTTTTTCTTACAACAATATCTTCCTGTTTTTTGTTGGTGTAAAAGAAAAAATCTGTATCGGTATCGCTGAAATTTGCAACCACTTCGTCGATCAAAACTCCGGCTTTTTCCAGATAGTCAGTGTTCCCGGTGATTTCCTGTAACTGTACCAAAGCCTGAATTAAAAACGCATAATCGTCAAGAAATGCGGGTTGTTTTGCTATATCATTTTTCCATGTATGAAAATATGCGCCTGCCTTATTTTTTGAAAACCTGCTTAATAAAAATTGCATGTTGTCAATCGCCAGTTGCCTGAAATTTTCATTTCCGGTTGCAGCGAACGCTTTGCAAAGTGCCGTATTCATCAGCGCATTCCAACCCAAAAGGATTTTATCATCTGTTTGCGGTCTTATTCTTTCGCTTCGTTTTTCCAGTAATATTTTTTTTCCTTCCTGAATAATTTCTTTCAATTTCTCCAATGAAATATTCTTCTCTTTACAAAAATCTTCTTCAGTTCTTTTTCTTCGTGGAATGTTTTTTTCTTCCCAATTGCCTTGAGCAGTGATATCAAAAAAATCGCAAAAAACATTTGCATTATCTTTTAAAAGATCTTTTACTTCTTCATAACTCCAAACATAAAACTTCCCTTCCTCTCCTTCACTATCTGCATCCAAAGCAGCATAAAATCCTCCCTGCGGGTGCATTAATTCCCGTTGTATAAATTCAACAGTTTCTTCAATTACTTCTTTATATTTTTTGTTTTTTGTTAGCTGGTATGCTTCACTGATTATTGAAATAAGCAACGCATTATCATAAAGCATTTTTTCAAAATGGGGTACCAGCCATTCGGTGTCTGTTGAATACCGGGCAAAGCCTCCGCCAACCTGGTCATAAATTCCCCCGTCGATCATTTTATCAATACTAAGCAATGACTGGTCTAACGCTTCTTTGTTTTCATAGACATAAAAAAACCTGAGCAAATACTGAATAATGAATGATTGAGGAAATTTTGGCGCACTGCCAAAACCTCCCCATTTCTTATCAGCATTTTTCATCATGTTGCCAAACGCTTCCTGGGTTTTTTCTTTTGTAAAAAAATCAATTTCTGACGGAGCCGAAATTCCAAAACTGTTTGACTGTGTTAAATGCTCAGTCAAGTTTTCAGCTTGTGCATCAATCTCATTTCTCCTTTGTGTAAATGCTTCTTTTACTCCCTGCAGCACTTCCTGCCATGAAGGGCGATTAAATGCTCTCCTTGGCGGAAAATAAGTGCCACCATAAAATGGTTTTGCGTCAGGTGTCAGGAAAACATTCAGTGGCCAGCCACCACTTCCGGTCATTGCCTGCACCGCATCCATATAAACATGATCGAGGTCCGGTCGCTCCTCACGATCAATTTTAATATTGATGAAATGGGTATTCATAATGCCTGCCGTTTCCTCATTTTCAAAACTTTCCTTTTCCATTACATGACACCAATGGCAAGCCGAGTAACCAATGCTGACAAGAATAGGTTTGTTTTCTTCCTTGGCCAGGTTCAAGGCCTCTTCTCCCCACGGAAACCAGTTTACAGGATTATGCGCATGCTGAAGCAGGTAAGGGCTTGTTTCTTCAATAAGTTTATTTGTGAATTGATGCATTGCGTTAAAGGACGTGAAGTTCGTATTTAAGTAAAGTAAGCAAACAAAAAGGCACAATTAAGTGCCTTCAATTATTCTACCAAATTCTTGTTTCTTTATTTTTTCTTGTGCGCCAAAATAAATTGTTCTAAAGCGGCGACCATACTAGGGGTTTGTGGCTGAGGTGCTTTTATTTCAAGCGTTAAGCCAGCTTCTTCTACGGCTCTCATGGTATTGCTTCCAAATGCGCCGATCACGGTTCCATTCTGCCTGTACTTTGGAATGTTATCGAAAAGGCTCTTTACACCACTCGGAGTAAAAAAGCAAATAACATCATACTCTTTTTCTTCAAGAAACACTTTTATATCATTGCTGCGGGTGCGATACATAAAGCCCAGTACGAATTCGCAGCTATTGTTTTTTAACCAATTCACTATTTCGTTATCCTGCTGGTTTTCTGAACATACATAGAGGAATTTCTCGTTACTCTTATGTTTGTTGATTACATCAAACAAGCTTTTGTTCGAACCATCTGCGCCATAAAAAACTTTTCTTTTCCTGTAAAGAATAAATTTTTGAAGATAAAGCGCCACCGCTTCCGTGATACAGAAATACTTTGTATCCTGCGATACGTTGATCTTAAGCTCTTCACAAGTACGGAAAAAATGATCGATAGCGTTGCGACTTGTAAAGATCACACCGGTATAATTCTGTATTTCTATCTTTTGCTTGCGGAATTCTTTTCCCGGAATCGGCTCAAGCTTGATAAATGGATGAAAATCGAGCTCCAAACTATACTTTCTTGAAAGCTCATAGTAAGGCGATTTGTCACTTTCCGGCCTCGGTTGGGTAATCAAAATCTTTTTCACTTGTGTAGCTGTGGTAACAGCTTTCCCGTTTTTTACCATACTGGTTCGGCTAAATTGTCCGCAAAGCTAATGAGTTCTTTTTAAAAAATGACCAATAACAACTTGTAAATCAGTAAAAGTGGCACAACTTCAAAACCCAGAATATATAAAATGAAATGAAAAGAGTTGAGATTTACCTCTTTACGTATAGCTCCATATGATAAAATAAATCTATAAATCAGAAGCAAACCAATACCAAACCAGGAAATGATCATCGCCGTGCTGTACAAAGGCTCGTTACTAAAGGCTAAGAAAGGCAGAAAAGGCAAAAGGAATATGCCCAGCATTTTATTTATAATAAATACAATAAAAATGTACGCATCCGTGGCATTGCTTACATTCAACAGCCAGCCGGTAATTTTTAGCCCCATAAATTTTACAATATAAATAGAAGCCAGGCCGGCTGCACAATAAGCATATTGCAGCCAAAAATTTTCGGCAATAACTAGTTGAAAATGCTGAAGCAGGAAATTCACATACAGACCTGCAGACAAAATGAAAAAAACATTCATGAAGACGGAAGGAAGGGGTGACTGAAGTAATTGCTCCTGGGTTTGCCGCTGCTTTAATGTGGTTTTAAAAAAAACTCTGAACAGGTCATAAAAATATTTTGCAAAAGCCCGGCGCAGCAATCCAAATATTATTAACAACAATATCAAATAATAAAAAAGCCATTCCTTTCCGATAAAAACCTTTTTTGTTCCTTCTTTTAAAATTTCCGCAGGTCTTGCTTCAGTTATTTTTCTTTGAACCGAGTCGGCAATTTGTTGTACCGATCTCAACGAATCGTGTATGCGAATTGAATCCTTTCTCCCTGCGCTATCGATCTGAAGAGTTTGTAAAATTGATGCATCTTTTTGCCGGGTTGAATCCCTGTTTATTCGCGGTTTGGGTTTTGGCTTTACTGAATCTTCCCGTAAGGTGTCTTGTTGAACAGCAGTAGAATCCACCTGGGCAAAAAGCGCCACCGGGTACAAAAAAATAAAAAATAAGAGTGGATAGAGATGCTTCATGCGAGACGCAAAAGTATTAAAGTGTTTTATGGTTTAAAAAGAAAGCGCAGTTCTCTAAAAATAATTTACAAAGCCAAAATGAATCTTCGATTGCCGCAGGTTAAAAGGTATATCGTCTCTTTTGCCAACCGCCCACACCAAATTAAAAATACCAGCCTTTGTTTCTAATGCCAACCCAAGCCCTGTCCCAAAATAAGTATGTGTGTATTTTGAATCCCGGCTGCTGTTTCTTGCCCATCCGCCATCAAGAAATCCAAAGAAAAAGGAATTTAGACCGATAAGATAACGATACTCCAGTGTGCCGACAGCATACTGCGATACGTATTGACTTTCTTCATCAAAACCCCTCAGCGTTTTATAGCCGCCGATTTGAAATAGTTCATTTCTAAAAATATTATCGCTAAAAAGAACACCGCTGTTAACGGCCGTCTTAATGGTGCTTTGTTTCCCGACAGGAAAGTATTTGGCAATAAAGTTTATCAATCTTAATTGATAGGATTTCAACTTTACCGTATCATATAATTTATCAAACTCAAATGACGGGTCAGATGGGTCTTTTAATTCCAGTATTTCATTATTCTTCCTGATCTTCTTTGTGCCGGCCGAGCCACCTATCCGAAACTCGTAGCCGCTTTTCGGATTAAAGCGATAGTTGGTTTTATTCTTGTCATATTCTACCCCAATGCTTAAAGAACTAACATCGGCAATATCGGGTAATGTTTTTGTGGCAATAACTTTTGCATCATTAACACCACCCTGGCTGATGATGGTTTGAAAATGCTGAAGAAAAATTTTTCCTGATTCTGATTCGGAAAGCACATAACTGGTGCCGAAATTGCAGATTTATATTCAGATAACTGCTGTCCTTTCGAAGCATGTCAAATGAAAAATCAATTCCGAATGGAGAATGAAACAAATAAGGATGCCTGTAAAAAATATTCAGTCGCGGCGATTTTACCTGTAACTGTTGCCAGTTAAGCCCCAGCGCCTCGCCTCCGCCGAATGCATTTCGAAGATGTATGTTTGCCTCTCCGGTTATTAAAACCTTCTTTGATGAAAGTTGGTCATTATTTGGCAAAAAACCAATGAGTGCATTTACCTGGCTGCTGCGTCTTTGTTTCAAATATAAGTTCAGCACTGAGCCGGTACCCAGCAAACTCATGTTAGATGGCTGTTCTTCCTGCACAAAGCTGAGCTCCTGGATTTTTCTCGATATGCGAAGTAATTTTTCCCTGCTGTAAATACTGCCATTAGGAATTTCAAGATAACGTTGTAAGAATTCATTCGAAATTTTGGCATTGCCATATATGCGGATACTGTCAATTTTATAAAGAGGGCCTTTATCAATTATAAGAGTTGCTGTAACGCCATCTTCAATCAGGTTGATGCTATCAAGAAAAACTTTTCCAAAAGGATAGCCGTTGTTTTCAAGATACACAAGCATATTTTCCTGCAGCGCTTTAAGCTGATCAAAATTGATCGGCTTATCAGCAAACAACTTTTCATTCCAGCCGGAAACTGCGAGCACCTGCGGATCTGCAACCGTTTTTATATGCGCCCATTTGTATTGTTGTCCAAGATAAATGACCAATTTCGCTGAAGTCGTGTCAAACAAAATACTATCCAGTGAAGCTGTTACAAAACCTTTTGCCTGGAGTAACGAAGGCAGTTTGTTTACATAATCGATACAAGTTGATCTTGAAGAAAATTCTGTTTGCAGGCCGGCTTCATTTTTTAAAAACTCTGGAGTTTTATCAACACATCTTGCATTAAGAAAATAGGCTGATTGTCCGGATAAATTGTTTTGCGATAAAATAATAACAAAAAACAGCAACGCTGCAGATAGATGGCTTTGTATTTTTGCCGGGTTAGTCATTCAAAGGATATTCAAAAATATTTTATTTGGCCGGGATTTACATACATATTCCTTTTTGCAAACAAGCCTGTCACTATTGCAACTTTCATTTTTCCACCTCATTGCGGTATAAAAACGAATTACTGGCAGCTTTATTGAAGGAGACGGCACTCCAACAAGATTATTTGAGCAGCGAAATCGTGGAAACTATTTATTTCGGCGGAGGAACCCCGTCGCTATTGACGATTTCAGATTTACAATCTCAGCTTGATAAGGTCGGTGAGACTTTCCATGTTTTGAACGACGCTGAAATAACACTTGAGGCAAATCCCGATGATATAACAGAAGAAAAACTTACAGGATGGAAAGAAATTGGCATCAACCGCCTGAGCATTGGCGTTCAAAGTTTTTTTGAAGAGGACCTTGCGTGGATGAACCGGGCACACAACGCAAAACAGGCAATTGACAATTTACAATTGGCAATTAAACAATTTGACAATATAACAATTGACCTTATTTATGGCCATCCATTGCTTACAAATGAAAAATGGAAACAAAATGCAGACAGAGTAATTGCGTTGAACATTCCGCATATTTCCTGTTATGCTCTTACTGTTGAGCCAAAAACTCCTTTACATAAAATGATATTGGAAAAAAAGAGAGAAGATGTTCAACAGGAAAAACAGGCAGAACAATTTTTGATGTTGATGCAATGGCTGGAAGATGCAGGCTATGAACATTATGAAATTTCAAATTTTGCCAAACCGGGTTTTCGCAGCCGTCATAATTCATCTTACTGGCAGGGAAAAAAATATCTTGGGCTAGGGCCTTCCGCGCATTCGTTTGACGGAAAAATCAGGCAATGGAATATTGCTAACAACACCATATATATAGAGTCGCTTGCAAAGGATAAAATCCCGTTTGAAAAAGAAATGCTTACGCCGGCTCAACAATTGAATGAGTATATCATGACTTCGTTGAGAACCGTTGAAGGATTGGACCTGGAGAGAGTTGAGAGTTCGGAGTTCGGAGTTCAGAGTCCGGACCCGATAGCTACCGGGTTCGGAGTTCGAACTCAAAAATTTATTGATGCCGGTAAAATGATCCTGAAAGAAAATAAATTAATACTGACAAAGGAAGGAAAGTTATTTGCTGATGGAATTGCGGCGGAGCTGTTTGTTAGTTAATGTCGTTGTGATCTAAATATTACTGATTATTGATTATTAATTATTATGAAATGCAGCTCAGGTGTCTTGGACAAACAATCAGTAATCAATAATTAATAATCAAACCAGTGCTTCCTCAATCTGCTTAAACCCTTCTTCAGGTGAAAGCTGCTCCCATAAAATTTTATAAATAGTTTCTGCGATCGGCATTTCTGATTTTACATTCTTATTAATTATGTAAATGGATTTTGAAGCATTATATCCTTCAGCAACCATGTTCAATTCCGTTTGTGCCGCTTTAACTGAATAACCTTTGCCGATCATACCCCCGAAGGTCCTGTTACGGCTATATAATGAATAGCAAGTTACAAGCAGATCCCCAAGATAAACTGAGGCCGCATAGTTTGCCCTGCGTTTGTGAGTGACCGGATCTTCACCTTCATGTTTTCCTACTTCTATATTATGAATGCCCACATTCCTGAGAAAGCCAGCCATTTCATCTGCACTGTTAGCAATCAGCACACTTAAAAAATTATCACCATACTTCAGGCCATGTGCAATACCGGCGCCAAGCGCATAAATATTTTTAAGAATGGCGGCAAACTGCACGCCATATATATCATCATTCACAACAGTATTGAGGTAATCATTCTTAAAATAAGTAGCAATCTCAACAGCAGTTTCTTCATCGGCTCCTGAAAATGTGAGGTAAGAAAGCTTTTCTGCAGCTACTTCTTCCGCATGGCAGGGGCCCATGATGGTGAAATAATCTTTCAGCTCTACATTAAATTCTTTTTCCAGGTAGTCATTCAGCAAGATATTTTGCTGCGGAATAATTCCTTTAACAGCTGAGATAATTTTTTTTCCCTCAAAGTCTTTTTTTGATAACGGTTTCAGCGTATCCGCAACATAAGCCGATGGCGTGGCAATAATAATATGCTCAGACGCTGCAAATACTTTTGAAATATTGGTATCAAGAGCAAGCAGGGAAATATCAAAAACAACAGCATTTAAATAATTAGGATTTTGCCGGTGTTTGCTGATGGCTTCGGTCATTGCACCTGATCTTACGAGCCAATTGATGTGATGATGATTATCTGTAAGGATCTTTGCCAATGCCGTTGCCCAACTACCACTGCCGATGATTCCAAACATAATAGAACCGCGATTAATAAGATTATAAGGATTATGAGGAAAAAATACAGATTTAAAACTTCAACTGAGTTTCCGAAATAAAATTAAGTGAATTCTTATTTTAAGTATCAAAATAAAAAAGAGTCTTGTTTCCGCAAGGCTCTTCCAAATTTCCTCATAAATCCCTTAAATCATGTAAATCGTGGTTCTGTTTAATTCTCAAACAACTTCTCCTTCGGTACCACTTTTACTACAGTTCCATCTTTCAATGTTTTACTGATAGCATTGAAAGGACCGGTCACTATTTCATCGCCTTCGGTAACACCCGATTTTATTTCAATATAATTGATATCCTGTATCGCGGTCTTTACTTTTACCTTTTTTACTTTTCCATCTTTCTGCACTACAAAAACAATTTCCTCCAGTTCATCACTATCTACGGAAACAACATCATCTGTGTTTCCTTCTACGGTTTGTTTCTTTTGTTCCTCTTTCTTTTTATCGGCAATCGTTTTATCGCTGCCGATCACTCTTGTTGTTACTGAATTGATAGGCACTGCCAATACGTTTTCACTGCGTGTTGTTTTAATATCGGCGCTTGCATTCATCCCCGGGCGGAACGGAAAACTCTTTGGTCTTGAAGGATCGATCAGATCGCTGTAAGAATTTTTATCCAGCCGGATCCTGACTTCATATTGTGTTACATCCGTGCTGCTTAAAGAACTTGCCGATAGCCCGCCTTTTGTACTGCTCGCAATTTGGGTTACTACTCCTTTGAATTTTCTGTTATTATATGCATCCACTTCTACATCGGCGCTGTCTCCAAGATGAACTTTTACTACATCATTTTCTCCTACATCAACTCTTACTTCCAGCACACTCATATCAGCTACACGCATCATTTCAGTACCGATGCTGAAGCTATTACCGGCAACCCTTTCTCCTTTTTTTACTAATAAAGAAGAGATCACTCCATTCATCGGGGCCACCAGCGTTGTTCTTCCAAGATTTTTATTAGCCGAGCTCAATCCTGTTTGCGCAGTCTGCACACCGGCTTCCAACCCTCTTATGTTTTGTTTTGCGGCATTGTAGTTTGCCTGTGCCGATTTGTAAGTTGTTTCATAGTTTTCAAACTCTGCACGGGAGATCACTTTATCATCAAATAATTTTTTATTACGATCATATGCCTGCTTTGCCTGGTCAAGTGATGCTTGTAATGCATCAAGCGATGCCTCGCTGTTAGCGACGATTGCCCGCGACTGCGATACACGGGATGCAGCCTCATCTCTTTGCAATGCGTAGATGTCTGCAAAAATTCTCGCAAGGATCTGGCCACGCTTCACACTATCGCCTTCTTCCACATTCAACTCCACAATTTCACCGGAAATATCCGGGCTTATCTTTACTTCTACTTCCGGATATACTTTTCCGCTTGCATTCACGGTTTCTATAATTGTCCGGCGGCTTGCTTTTTCGGTTGAAACTTTTAGCCCTTCATCTTTATTACCGGCCACCATTTTAACTACAACCAGCAATACGATCACTCCCAGCAAACCGAACAAAATCCATTTAACTGTTTTACTCATATTATTAACCCCCATTCCGCCACAGGCGGAGAGTTTTGATAGTTAAAAATTATTTCAAATATAGATTGTCCCAAAAATCCCTTCAGGGGTTGGGGTTCTTTATAATTTTATTCCCTGCCCTTTATAGAACTCCAGCAATTTCATCTTAAACACATAATCATACTGAGAATATAAAGCCTGTATCTGCGCTGTCAATAAATTATTCTGGCTATTGATCAGATCAAAAGTGGACAACAGATTCTGATCATATCTTTTTTGTGCATATTCAAATGATTTTGCTGACGTCTGCACACTTTTTTTATCAGCATAATATTTCTGCATTGAAGATGTAGCATCATTATATGCATTGTAAATATTTTGCTTCAGTGTTTGGTTATCTGATTCTTTTGTTAACTCCCACTGTCTCACTTGTAATTTGGCCCGCTGCCAGTTTGTGCGCAATATGCCCCCGTTGAGAATTGGGACACTCACCCCAATGCCAATTTGCTGACCAAAGTTTCTGTTAAGCTGACTGCCAAATTTATCGGGCGTTACATATCCGACTATGTTGTTCAGGTTTGTTTGAGTAATCGGAACTTCTACGGGAAGAAAAACACCTCCGCCGGCACGGGCTCTGGCTTTGATCGGTGAGAGTGTGTCATAACCAACCAACACCTGCTCATAAAATGGCTTGTCCTTAAAGGTTACATAGTTGGTGCCAAGGCTTGCAAAACCACCAATGCTTGGATACATTTCTCCCCTTGCAGATTCTGCAGATTTTTTGGCGGATTGTATTCGAAGATCGATCACTTTATTTTGCGGAAGGTTTGCCAAAGCTAAAGCGTATACAGCTTCCGGTTGCAGATCAGCAAGTGATTCCACCGGCACTCTATCAACTGGCGGCGTTTCTACATCAAAAGCAACTCCCGCATCTATATTCAACAACGCTTTCATTTGTAAAAAAAATTGCTGAACACTTGCTTCTGCTGTGATCAGGCTTGAACTGTCGCGACTTAATTGTGCTTCAAGCTCTGCCGCATTCAACTCAGGCAACGCGCCGGCATCAACTCTTTTCCTTGTATTGCCTAACAGTTCTTTCGTCGTATTGACCTGAACTCTTGAAATATTTACTTGTTCTTTTGCTAACAAGATTTGGAGATAAGCCACTGCAACATTTAATGAAATATCATCCTGAACTTTTTTTACCTGTTGCTTATCTGCTTCATTGCTTAACCTGCTTGCTTCAATTGCATTTTTTTTGGAAAACCAATTGAAAATATCAACCTGGCTGCTTAAACCAAAGTTGACAGTGAAGATATTTGCATCCTCAAGAACACCAGTAGAAGGGTTTTCTGCACGACCATAACGAAAAGCGTTGCTGTTACTAAAATTGAGAGTAGGTAATTTTGATTGCTTTCCCTGGTTAAAGGTAAGTTCGGAAAACCTTGTTTGCAGATCGGCTTGTTTTACGGAAATATTATTCTCAATTGCATATTGAACACATTTCAGCAAACTCCATTTCTCCTGCGCCGAAACAGTTGTAATAAAAACTACAGTAATTAATGTAGCGACGAAACTTTTAAACATGTCGCAAAAATAGGAGAAATGATTTGTCTCAACACTGGTTTATGACCAACGGACTGTAAAAATTAATCTAAAAGCTCTCCCTTGATTACGGCCAACTTAATTTTTAATTCTGGTATTTAAGTATGCCTACTGAGCCACATGCCCAGCCATGCGAAGCATCAATGAAATGCAACTCGATAATGACTTTTTGAGGTAAGGCGACATCCTTGGTCCATATATTTCCTCCATCCACGGTTTTGAAGATATAATTTCCATCCGCTGCATAGCCGGCGTTTGCCGTAACAAAATGAAGATCCTGGTATGCAGATGTGCCTGTAAACACACGACTCCATGTGTTACCACCATTTGTAGTTTTGCCGATGATAAATCCATCAGATGCATAACCATTATTAACGTCGGTGAAAAAAACATTTCCTGTCGAATAATTAAATATTGCATTTGTTTTTGGCTCCCAGGTCACCCCACCATTTATCGTTTTTTGCGGGCCGCTTGAATTCGCCATCCAACCGTATTGATCATTCAAAAAATGAAGGGATTTATAGCCACCGGTGCCTGAAGCAAAATCATAAACCTTTGTCCAGGTTGAACCCGCATCGGTTGATTTCCAGAATTTTTCTCCAACTGCATAGACCGTTGTAGCATTTACAAAATATGCATCAGATATCACGTCGTTAATAGTAACACTGTCAAAACTTAACCCGGCATTTTTGGTAAAAATGATTTTAGGACCACCGGGTATAAAGACAGCATTTGATTCGCTTCCCATTGCAATATTCGTGATCGGGTTTGCTGTCTGATACACTTTTTGCCAATTATTTCCACCATCTGTTGACCGGTAAATACTACTATTCCCAGTTACATAGCCAGTATTATTGTTGATAAAAAATATATCTCCAAAATCACCGGTTGGCGTTGCGATCTTTCTCCACCCCGTTGCGAGTGTATCCACCGGGGTTGGTTGCACATCTGGCGATTTGTTTGAGCAGGAGAATAACAAAGGAGATATAAGAAAGAGTAAAATAAATTGTCTCATAAATAATTTTATACAAAACGGCAAAATGACAGTAAAATTTTTGTTTGACGATTAAATTATTCAGCGATCCCATTGAATGATTGGTCCAGGTCCTTTATCAAATAATCAGCATCTTCCAGGCCAATATATAAACGCACATACCGATGTTCAGCATTTGAAGGATCAAAGTCCGCAACAGGAATACCTGAGCATTTTGGTATCACCAAACTTTCATGCCCGCCCCAACTTACGGCCATCATAATATGCTGCAGGCTCTCGCAAAATTTTACGATCTCCTCTCTTTTATTTGTTTTCAACACCATTGTCATCAACCCGCAGGCACCGGTCATCTGTTGTTTTGCCAATGCGTATTGAGGAAATGATTCATCAAAGGGAAATATCACTGATTCAATTTTTGGATGCTGCTTTAAAAATTTTAAAACTTCAAGTGATGTTTTTGTAATGCGATCTAAACGGGCAGGTAACGTTCTTAATCCACGATTGAGCAACCATGCATTGAATGGCTGAATACCGCTGCCGATGTTCAAATACTCACTATCAAAAATTTTTTTCATCATGGCTTTACTTCCACTTAAAACGCCACCGAGTGTATCGCTATGGCCGCCGATATATTTCGTTGCAGTCTGCATCGCCATATCAATTCCCATCCCGATCGGTTTTTGATGAAGCGGCGTACAATAACTATTATCAATAAAAGTTGTAATGCCTTTTGATCTTGCTAAAGCGGCCACTTCTTTTATCGGTTGCAATGCAAAATCCCAGCTGTTTGGCGATTCGAGATAATATAATGTAGTGTTGTTCTTCGTTGCCTGTTCCCAGTTACTGATTTTTGTTCCATTAATATATGTTGTCGTTATTCCAAATCTTGGGAGAATTACATCAAACATTCTTTGTGCCCATGTATAAGGAGCATTTACAGAAACAATATGATCTCCTGATTTTATATTCGCAAAAACTCCGGCAAAGATGGCTGCTGCGCCACTATTGAAAACAAGACAATCTTCTGCGCCATCTAATGCAGCTAATTTTTTTCTTACTATCTCCACCGTAGGATTTAAACCACGGCTATAGAGGTAACCGCCCATTTCATCCTCAAAAGCCTTACTCAGATCAGCTACTTTCTTAAATGCAAAATTGCTTGTTTGGGCTATCGGTGGTGAAATAGCATTGAAATAATTTTCCCTTTCTTCTCCTAACTCATTTAATATATACGAAAGATCCATTATGATTTTTTCTTAAAGTAAAAGAAATAATAAAGCAAAAGAAAAAAAGAAAGCAAGCCGATCCCAATTAAAGCGGCATTAATATCTTTTATTACAACACCTACAGCTATCATAAAATAACTGAATACAAAAAAACCAGCAAGCAACGGAGTAAACTTATTCCAGATTCCAGTTATCATGGCTTCGTTTTGCTTTCTCTTTCGTAATATAAAAAGCGTGGCAGCTGAGGTGCTCATGCCAATACTGTCAAGAAACATGGTAAAGTTTAAAATATTATCTACTCCTTTTCCAAAAAATGTAACAATGATGGTTATAAGTGAAAAAACCGTCAGGCCGGTGACTAATGCCTCCGTTTTGGGGTGGCGATAAGAAAACATCTTCGGCAATACTTTGTCTTCACTCATCGCAAACATTACCCTTGGGTTACTCATCAGCAAAATGTTTACATAAGCAAGCACTGATAAAAACATTAAGGCATCAAAAACTTTTGCTCCGGCGTTGCCAAACCATGCTTCGCATAGTAAGGCTCCGATGGCAGAAGCATTTTTCATTTTATCATATCCGATAACCTGGGTATATGCAACATTAATGAGTAAGTAAAGTGAAATAACTATTATAATTCCAATTACAATTCCTTTGGGAATACTTCTTGTATTTTTAACTTCGGCGCCAAAATTGATCGTTTGCTGGTAACCTCCGTAAGCAAAACAAACCGGGATAAGTGAAATAAGGAATAATGAGATTGCATTTTTATCGGAAAGTGTAAATAATGGCGATCCTTCCTCGTAACCATGAGGTTCTATGACGACACCTTTAAACATACTGGCAATAAGCAAAACAATTAATCCAACTTTGAGAATAATGAGTACATTCTGTGTACGACTACTTGTTTTTAAACCAAATAAATTAACAATAAAAAACATAGCAACGGCAACAATAGCTACTACTGTATTAAATACTATTCCACTTGGCTTACCATACAATAGATCACTGACATAATCAGCACCTATTAATGCAACGACCGCAAGTGAGGCGGCATTACTAATAAGTATAATTGCATTCACTGAAAACCCGATAGATGGATGATAACATTGAGCAAATATTTTATAATAGCCGCCCATAGCCGGAAGACGTAAACCTATCTCCGCATAAGTGAGAGCCCCGCATAATGCAATTAAGCCACCAGCCAACCATAATAAAAAAAAGATTGTGCTGGTGCCAGATGTTGCTGCAACAGAAGCAGGATTTCTGAAAATCCCCATCCCAATTACCAGGCTCACAACTATAAGGCTCAAATCAAAAAGATTCAATTTATTCGGCTTCATGGATGGAAGATAAAGAAACTATAGTGATTATATGTTTTGGGTAAGGCAAAGCAGATAGCGGCTAAAGCCCCAACAGTAGTGTATGATAACATAACCCCAGCCTTAAGGCAGGGGGCTAATGAAACAGGAGGTGTACATGGGTTTTAGCCCCAACACAATTAGCAATTAATATTGATAATGCAACTAACTTTACCTTCCGCTTTTTATGAGAAATTTTTATATCCCCATATTGCTTTTATTGCAAGCAAACTTTTTAATTGCTCAGCAACCGGGTAACGATTCAGTGCAAACACTTGAAGAAGTAACCGTGAAAGCTTACGAAGAAAACAGGAAGCTGATGCAGGTGCCGGCAGCAATTGCTGTAATCACCAAACCACAGTTGTTACGTTTTACAAACACTACTATTTTACCTGCATTGAATAGTAATCCCGGGATAAGAATGGAAGAACGTTCTCCGGGAAGTTACCGTTTAAATATCCGCGGCAGCTCACTGCGTTCACCTTTCGGAGTAAGAAATGTAAAAACTTATTATAATGATATTCCTTACACCGATCCCGGCGGCAATACTTATTTGAATCAACTGGGGTTTTATAATATTCAATCGGCAGAAGTAATTAAAGGACCGGGCAGCAGTTTATATGGTGCAGGTACCGGTGGTGTTCTGTTATTAAAAACAAACCACGCAAACTGGCATCCGGGGCTTTCGTTTGATTTCAGCGCCGGAAGTTATGGATTAAATAACCTGAACACAAATCTCCGGCTTGGTACCAATGCATTTCAAAACACAATTAATTACCTGCAACTGTCTTCCAATGGTTATCGTGATAATGCAGAACTTGACCGCAAAGTTTTTACATGGGACCTGAATGCAAATCTTTCCGATAAAGGAAGAATAACAACTCATTTTCTGTGGGGCGATCTGTTTTATCAAACTCCCGGTGCATTAACGCTTGCCGAATATATCGCGAATCCAAAAGCCGCACGACCCCGGGCAGGAACAACACCCGGTTCAATAGAAAATAAAGCAGCTATTTATCAAAAAATATTTTTAGCAGGCATTAGTTTCAATCAAAAATTTTCTGAGCATTGGCAAAATACAACTTCGTTTTATGGAGCATCCACCCGTTTGTTAAATCCTACTACACGCAATTATGGAAGAACAAATGAGCCGCATACCGGGGGAAGAACATTTTTTCAATTCACAAATAATTTTAGTGAACAAACAAAGCTGAATATTATAACAGGGGTGGAATTTCAACAAGGAATTTCTTCCGTACGAATTTATTCAAACAAAAACGGCAACCCGGATACATTGCAAACAGATGATGAGATCAACAATAAAGTATTTTTTTCTTTTGCCCAGGCTACACTTCAACTACCGGGGAATTGGTTCATTACAGCTGGTGCAAGCATTAATTCACAAAACCTGGGCATTACCCGTTTGTCGACCTCACCAGTTATTGAACAAAAAAGAGAATATAAAACCGAAGTGGAACCACGGCTTGCCATTTTAAAACAATTGGCAAAACCTGTTTCGGTGTATGCAAGTATGGCAAGAGGATTTTCACCACCGACAACTGCAGAGTTGTTGCCTTCAAGTGGCATCATTGCTACAGGTTTAAATGCAGAAGAAGGAATTAATTATGAGACGGGCATTCGCGGTACAATTTTTAAAAAAGTTTATTTTGATGTGAATGCATTTCGATTTAGTTTAAAAAACACAATTGTACAAAGAAGAGATGCCGGGGGCGCTGACTATTTTGTAAACGCAGGCAGAACAAAACAAATAGGAATAGAGACTTTATTATCGTGGCAGGTTCTTAATAATGCAAAAGGATCTATACCAAATTTTAAAATCTCTCTAAGTCACACATGGAATGATTTTACTTATAAAGATTTCAAACAAGTAACCAGTGATTTCTCTGGTAAAAAACTTCCGAGTGTTCCTTCACAAATAATTGCAGCAGGAATTGATTTCGCAACAAGACCTGGCATTTACTTAAATGTAAATTATTATTATGCCGGCCGTATTCCTTTGAATGACGCGAACACAGAATATGCTTCTTCTTATAATTTATTGGGAGCAAGAACAGGCTGGAAAAAGCATCTTCATCCTAAAGTGGTGCTGGAACTTTTTATAGCCGCCGACAATATTTTCGACGTAAAGTATAGTCTGGGAAATGATATAAATGCATTTGGCGGAAGATATTATAATGCCGCAACACCTTTCAATTTCGCCGGCGGCATTGCGTTGCATTTTAATTTTAAATAAATGTCTTTAAAGAATTAGTGTGTTGAAAATTATTCTTGTATTCAAAACCTGTATTCCTACATTTGCTGGCGATTTGGTTCTTACGTTAATTATTGCTGCGTAGAATTAATGCAGTAAAAGAGTGCGACGCAAGGGACGCTGAAAAGAATTCCTGGTGTTGGTTACAAAATAATTAAAAGATTAAAAGGGAAGTCAGTCAGAATCTGACGCTATCCCCGTAGCTGTAAGGCAGGTGAGTTGTCAGTGGTCAGTTGTGAGTTTACTCACCATTCACCACTCACCATTCACAAAGCTGAATCTTCATACCACTGTTGATTTTCTTGATGCAAATTCAACGGGAAGGTGTTCAGTAAAATGCTAAGCCAGAAGACCTGCCAAGTCATAAACAACATCATGCTTTCGGGTGAAAAGCTGAAATGTAAACGTCGAGGGACATTTATATTTCCATCTTTTATTTTCTCGGAAGCAGTCACGCAAAAACTTTTTTACATGAAAAAGAAATTTTTGATCGTGGCTGCTGCATTTATTGGCAGTCAGCTACAGGCGCAACAACTTGTCCCGATCCTCCGGGAAGACACATCATTACTTGATGAAGTGGTGATCACGGCAAACAAGTACCCTAACAAAACTTCATTGACGGGAAAAGTAGTTACCGTAATTACAAGAGAACAATTAGAACGAAGCGGCGGAAAAGATCTTGCGCAAATATTAACTGAGCAGGCTGGTGTTTATATCGGCGGGGCCAACAGCAATGCGGGAAAAGACAAAAGTCTGTACCTGCGTGGTGCAAGAGTTGATCACACATTGATAACAATTGACGGCATTCCTGTTTATGATCCAAGTGGTATCGGCAGCAATTTTGATATCCGGAACTTATCTGTTGACCAGATCGAACGAATTGAAATTTTAAAAGGAAGCCAATCGACTTTATACGGCAGTGATGCCATTGCCGGTGTAATTAATATTATTACAAAGAAAGTTGGTGTAAAATCATTTTCAGGAAATGGTTTGCTGAGTTATGGAAGTAATAATAGTACCAGGGCCAATGCAGGTGTCAATGGAAAAACTGGTATTGTGGATTATAATCTTGGCTATTCATTTTTCGATACAAAAGGAATTAATGAAGCAATCAGCAGCTCTGCAAATGCAGATAAAGATGGATACCGGCAAAATAGTTTTCAGGCCGGCCTTGGCTTGCAAGCCGGAAAACATGTTCGTATTCAACCGTATTTCCGTTACAATAAAATTGATGGTGAAATTGACCAGGGATCTTTTACCGATGAGCTTGATTATGGCTATACACAAAAAAGTTACCAGGCTGGTGTCAGCAATGAATTTGCATTTGGAAAAACAAAATTGAATTTGCTTTACAGTTATAATCATATTGACAGGTTGTATATAGATGATTCAGTAAAAAGCCGTAATGGCTTTGATATTTATTCCCGTGGAGCGTACAAAGGAGGTGAACATTTTATAGATGCGTATATAACAACACCGGTTGGTGGCAGCTCATCAAAATTCACGGCAGGTGCCGATTTCAGGACTTCCAATACCAGCCAGGAGTATTCATCCGTTGGTTTTTTTGGGCCTTATGAAACAAGATATTCCAAGGATAGCCTGCACCATAATCAATTGGGAGTATATGCTGCGCTGAACATACATGTAAAAGGCGGATTTAATCTTGAGGCGGGAAATCGTTTTAATATTCATTCGTCATTTGGAAGCACTTATGTTTTCAATATTAATCCTTCTTATTTGCTGAATAAAAAATTCAAATTGTTTGCCAATATTTCCTCAGGTTATCGTACGCCATCGCTTTACCAACTGTTTTCTGAATATGGAAATAAAGATCTGAAACCCGAATCGGCAATTACTGCTGAGGCAGGCGTTCAATTTTTTTCGGGTGACAATAAGATCATGAGCCGGCTTACCGTATTTAACAGGAATGTAAAAAATGTTATTTTCTTTTATTTCAATCCCTCAACGTTTCAATCGCAATATATAAACCAGGATAAGCAAAAAGATCATGGAGCTGAGTGGGAGCTGTCATACAAGCCAACAAAAAATATTTCGCTGAAAGCTTTTTACAGTTTTGTGGATGGCAAGATCACGACGATTAAAAACGGGAAAGACACAACTTATTTTAACCTGATCCGGAGACCAAAGCATAGTGCAGGATTAAATGCAGGAATACGGGTAAATGAAAAACTATTTGTCAGCAGCAATCTCTCGTGGTTTGGTAAAAGAGAGGACGCTTATTTTGATGCAATGATTTTTCAAACTGTGGATGTGACATTAGATAGTTATATGCTGCTGGACGTTTATGCCGAATATGCATTGTACAAAAACAAGATCAAACTTTTTGCTGACCTGAGAAATATCACCGATAGTAAATACAATGAAACTGCCGGTTTCAATACACTTGGTTTTAATGGTTATGGTGGTGTAAGGTTTACATTCTGATCTTTTTGATACCCATGCCACCGCTTTGAGCCTTCCGATGTTCCTGGATTAACCGTGCCAAGGCTTTGCGCCGTGGCACGGTTAACATAGCACCGATAAAAAAACCCTCCTCTTATGTGTCAACACGAAAAAAAGAATTGCCCGAGATGCGGAACAGCATTCGAATGTAAACCCGGCAACATCACACAATGCCAGTGTTATGGCTTTATTATAAGTGAAGAGTTGAAAGCATTTCTTGAACAGCGATATGATGATTGTCTTTGCAGGAATTGTCTTGCCCATTTATCGGTCGAGCTTAATTTGTTTAAAGAGAAATATATTTTCAGATAACTACTTTTATAAAAACGGCCTGTGTTTTTGACGTAAATTTACCGGCTGTTGAGTTCGGAGTCGGGAGTCGGGAGTCGGGAGTTCAGAGTCTGACTCACGACTAATGACTATCGACTCCTAACTGAATATGGTCCCGTAGTACAATGGATAGTACGCAGGTCTCCGGAACCTGATATTCCAGTTCGATTCTGGACGGGACTACTAAAGCTAATTTCACTTTATCTTTTACAAAATAAATAAGCAGGATATAATTACCCTGCTTATTCATTTTCCATAGTATCGGTAGGATTAGTGATTTTCATTGGGTGTTTTCTTTTCCATATCTTCTACCTGCTTTATAAATTTTCCTATCAAAGCATCATCATACGATCCATAGGCGTCCGTCAATGTTCCTTTAGTCCCGTCGTTCAGTTCAATTGCATACAGAATAGAACTATCAGCAGGATCACTTGCGCCCTCAAAACGGAAAAAGTTTTTAATGTGCACCTGGTTTGGCTTATAATGCTTACCCGTTTCAGACAATAATCCTTGCTCATCTACTTTATAATTACCTGTATATCCATCTGCAACCAACTTGTTTATACAATCGGCCAGGGTATTCATTGTGTCTGATGTAGATTGGTTTTGCATACTAAGTATATTCAAAAAATCGTACCAGATTTTACTTTCCACGTTTCGATGCACTTAAGAAACCGGCATATTCAATTTTACCGATGATGAGAATCTTTTTCCCCTTGCGGAAAGATCATCCAACGAAAAAACTCAGCACCATTACTCCCGCTAACCCTAAAATGGAGATAATGGTTTCCATCACCGTCCAGGAAAGAAATGTCTGTTTGAGTGAGAGATTAAAAAACTCTTTGAATATCCAGAAGCCTGAATCATTTACATGCGACCCAAATACACTGCCCGTGCCTACCGCCAATACTAATAACTCCGGGGATACTGTTCCGGTGGCCAATAATGGTGAAACAATTCCTGCTGCTGTTATACCCGCAACTGTTGCCGAACCGATAGCTACTCTCAACAGCGCCGTAATCACCCATGCGAATACAAGAGGATGAATGCTCCATTCTTTGCTGAACGAAGTGATATAAGCAGCAGTACCACTGTCAACCAACACCTGCTTAAATACCCCGCCCGCAGTAATGATCAATAATATTACCGCAACGCCGGCAACTGCATCATTCAGCCATTGCATTACTTGCGGCATTGTTCTTCCTCTCCTGATGCCTAATACAAAAACAGCAAACAAAACAGAAAGTAATAAGGCAACCGTAGCATCACCAATAAAAAGAATTACCTTTTTTATTATTGATTCACCGGGAAAAAAAGTAGTTGCAATTACAGCAAGCGCAATTAATACCACGGGCAATAATGCCAGCATAAAACTTTCAAATACTCCGGGCAGATCTTTTTCTTCTATTTCTTTTGTCCGCTGGGCAGGAATTTCAATATTCATCCTTTTTAAAAACCTGCCTAACAGTGGGCCGGCAATGATCACTACAGGTATTGAAATGACAAGTCCATACATTAATGTTTTACCCAGGTCAGCTTTGAATGCGCCAACTAAAAACATTGGGCCGGGATGCGGTGGCAAAAAACAATGCGTGGTGCTTAAACTTGCTGCCATCGGTATGGCAACATATAATAAAGGCAGGCCCGCGGTTCTTGCAATTGAAAAAACGAGGGGAACAAGAATGATGAAGCCTGCATTATAAAACAATGGTATGCCGACTAAAAAACCCGTTAGCAACACTGCCCATTGAATATTTTTTTTTCCGAAGGATCGAATCAGTGTGTTGGCGATCTGGCTTGCGGCGCCACTTAGTTCTAAAATTTTTCCAAGAATAGCGCCAAGACAAATGATCAATGCAACATCACCCAGTGTATTACCCGCCCCGGTTTTTACTGCTTTTAATAATGTCTCGGGGTGCATACCAAAAGCAAGTCCCGCGAGTAAAGCAACTATCAATAAAGAAAGAAAGGGACTAACTTTTTTATAAGTAAGAAATATCTGCAAGCCAATTGCAAGAACAATAATAAGAAGCTGCATATAATTTATTGAACAATATTTACCAATTCCCCGATATTATCGATTGTTATTTTTATTTGATCCCCGCTTTGTAAAGTAAAATCATTGCCGGGAACGATCCCCGTACCTGTCATAATCAAACAACCATAAGGAAAGCTGCATTCACGGTAAACGAATGAAACCAACTCCTCTAATTTTCTTTTTATTTGATCGATGGCAACCGAGCCCTCAAACACTTTTTTATTATCACGGTTGATCTCAAGAGCTATCACTGTATTACTGTCAAGCGGTTTATCAGTAACATAAATGCAGGGACCAAGCGCTGCACATCCGTCGTAGGTTTTTGCCTGCGGTAAATACAATGGATTCTCACCTTCGATGCTGCGGCTGCTCATATCATTGCCGATCGTATAGCCAGCAATTTTTCCTGATGAGGTAACAACTAGGGTTAATTCCGGTTCGGGCACATCCCAGGTTGAATCTTTTCTTATTCTTACAAATGCGTTATTTCCCACTATGCGGTGCGGAGTCGATTTAAAAAATACTTCGGGTCTTTCTGCTTCATAAACTTTTGCATAAAAGTCGGCACCCCCCGACGTCTTGCTTTCTTCCTGCCTTCCAACCTTGCTTCTGAGATAAGTAACACCACAGGCCCAAAGCTCCTGGTTGCTCCCGATGGGAGGAAGTAATTCATGTATCAAACTCTTATCTCCCGCATTCAATGATGATAATGTTTGTTCTGTTTTTTTAAATAGGTTGTCATCATTGATAAATAAATTCCAATCTTCATTGGTTAAATAAAATTTATTGTCTTTCTCAATTATAATTCCTGACCTGGTTTTATATAGCTTCATTACTTACGTTTTTGGGAAACACGGATGACACGGATCAAACGGATTTAATCGATAAAATCTGTGTATATCCTAGGCATCTGTGTCATCCGTGTTCTAATTTCTTATCTCAATTTCACTCTTACTAAATTCATATCATTTGTTATATACAAAGTTTTTTCATCGGGAGATAAGGCACAGTTACTTGTTGGATCGGAAAATTTTATCAACCCTAGTTTTTTTCCTTCGCTGTTAAAAATATTTACACCGCCAGGGCCGGTTGCAAATACATTTCCATTCTTATCGATCTTTAAGCCATCCGGCAAGCCAGGCATTGTTTTAGCTTCTTCTGTTGCACTATAAAAAATTTTCCCATTAATTAATGAATCTCCATTCACATCATAGATATACCAATTAGGCTTTGCAGGATCTGAACAAGCAATGATCAATTTCTTTTCACCGGGTAAAAAAGCAAGACCATTTGGTCTGGTGATGGAATCAACCAGCAAAATCAATTCACCATTTGTTTTTACTTTGTAAACGCCGTTAAAAGCGATCTCTTTCTTAGGATCATTATCACTTTGTGATTCCAGTCCATAAGGCGGGTCAGTAAAAAATAATTCGCCGGCACTATTGTACACGGCATCATTCGGACTGCTGAAACGTTTACCATTGTATTTATCAGCAAGTGTAATAAACTTTGGCACAGGTTTATCTAAGGGCGCATCCATTCTTGCCATTCTTCTGTCACCATGCTGGCACATAACCAGGTTGCCATCTTTATCGAGTATCAATCCGTTGCTCCCTACCTCACCGCGGCGTTTTACGGTATCGGTATATCCAGATGGAGTAAGATAAACTTCTTTACCTTTTTCCTCTGTCCACTTGTAAATTGTATTGGGTGGAATATCACAAAACAAAAGCATGTTATGTTTTTCAACCCATAATGGACCTTCACTCCAATCAAACCCTTCTGCAATGACTTCTATTTTAGCATTCGCTGAAATTATATAATCCAACACCGGATCAAATCGCTCAATGCTTCCGATAGTTCTATACATTGCTTCTTCTTTTTTATCTGAAGGATTATTGTTGCAGGCTAATATGGAAATTGTGAAAACAGAGGCAATGATACGTTTCATTTTAAAACGATTTATTTAGGGAAGATATTATTTCTCACAGATAACACAGATTCACACAGATAATCTGTGAATATCTGTGAGCCATTTCCTTTAATGTGAATCCCTCGTTACCACTGAACCGGAGCTTCCTTTCAAAAAATCCAGGTCAGCACCTTTGTCGGCGCCCGTCACGTGTTTAATATACATGCTAACATAGCCTCTTTCTGCTGCAGGTTTCGGTGGCGTCCACCTGGCCCTCCGCTTCTCTAATTCTGCATCTGAAACATGCAAATGAATTTTTCTTTGTTCAACATCGAGTTCGATCATGTCACCATTTTGCACCAATGCAAGATTACCGCCAATAGCAGATTCAGGAGAAACATGCAGCACAACGGTTCCATAAGCAGTGCCACTCATTCTTCCATCGCTTATTCGCACCATATCTTTTACTCCTTTCTCTAATATTTTTTTGGGCAAGGCCATATTACCAACTTCCGGCATGCCCGGGTATCCAACCGGTCCTACATATTTCAATACCATCACAGAGTTCTCATCAATATCCAAATCAGGATCATCGATGCGTGCATGATAATCTTCAATAGTTTCAAATACAACTGCCCGGCCTTTATGTTTCATTAATGATGGTGTTGCGGCAGATGGTTTCATTACTGCGCCATTTAAAGCCAAATTACCTTTCACCACTACACAACCGGCTTCCGCTATTAATGGATTATTATATCCGGCAATTACTTCTTCATTGTAACATGCTGTATTGCCTTTAATATTTTCATGATGATTTTTTCCGGTAACTGTGATTACGTTTTTATGCAATTGATCTTTTAGCTCATTTAATACAACCGGCAACCCGCCTGCATAATAAAAATCTTCCATTAAATATTTTCCAGATGGCATCAGGTTTACCAGCAAGGGCATACAGCTTCCGATCCGGTCAAAATCTTCTAACTCGAGTTTTACACCGATCCTTCCTGCGATCGCCAAAAGGTGAATAATAAAATTGGAAGAGCCGCCAACTGCAGCATTTACCATTATAGAATTTTCAAAAGCCTCACGGGTCAACACTTTATCGATCGTCAAATTATCTTTCACCATCTGCACAATTCTTCTGCCGCTTAATTGCGCCATTACTTTTTTTCTTGAGTCGGCAGCAGGTATCGCAGCAGCGCCGCTCAATGTCAATCCAAGCGATTCAACCATACATGCCATCGTGCTGGCAGTGCCCATCGTCATACAATGACCAATACTGCGACTCATGCAACTTTCGGCAAACTCACATTCTTCCTGCGTCATCTTTCCCGTCTTCATATCTTCATCAAACTTCCATACATGAGTGCCGCTTCCAATGGTTTGTCCTTTATATCGTCCATTCAGCATCGGTCCTCCCGGAACAACAATCGTCGGCAGTCCAACACTCGCTGCACCCATCACCGTCGAAGGAGTTGTTTTATCACAACCCGTCAGCAATACAACACCATCGATTGGATTGCCGCGAATACTTTCTTCAGCATCCATACTCGCCAAATTGCGAAACAACATTGCTGTTGGTTTCAGCAATGTTTCGCCCAAACTCATAATTGGAAACTCAACAGGAAATCCACCAGCTTCCAGCACACCACGTTTAACACTTTCCGCATGTTCACGAAAATGTGCATTGCAGGGAGTTAGTTCGCTGAATGTATTGCAAATGCCGATCACTGGTCTTCCGTCAAAATGATCAGGAGGCATTCCCTGGTTTTTCATCCAGCTGCGATAGATAATTCCATCCTTATCTTTTTTTCCAAACCAGTCCTGGCTTCTCAATTTGTTATTTGCTTTCATGTGTTAATTGTGAAAGATATGACGTTAATTCAAAAAGTTACTATTGGTTTTTTATTACACGAAATTAATTTCTGATCAATCAGCATTCAATTATAAGGATCGCAATATTCAATTCACTATATATTGTTTTATAGTTATCAAAACGGGAAAAAACCCTTGTATAAACAAGGGTTCATTTTCCTACTGCTTATGTCTGCCATATGAAAAATTATTTATCCCACCATAAACGGGTACTTAATTTATCAGGGCCCATGGCTGCAATTGCTGCGCTTACATTGGCCGTATTCACTGATAACTCGGAAGTAGGATACCCGATCCTTCTTATAAATGTTCCGTTAGGTACATCCGGATTGTTAGGCTGGTTGTAAGCATTAGGCGTTAACGCCGGAAAACCTGAACGTCTGAAATTGGCGAAAGCCTCAGGTCCATTGAACACAGACGCAATCCAATATTGCGTATTGATCTGGTTTAACTCCCTGCCTGCAGTAAGTGGATTGGCTGCGATATAAGCGTCTCTTGCACCCGCAGACACTGCAGAACCCGCATCATAAGTTGCCATTTGGTCCATGTTTGCTGCAATGCCATTAGAAAAATATTGGGCGGCAGTCGTTGCAGAAGTTAACCATCCCCTGAATTTTGCTTCGGCTAATAATAAATTTGTTTGTGCCGCGGTAACAAAAAACATTGGTGCAGTAGTCTTTGCTATTCTCCTTCTGTCAGCCTGGCTATAATCATAAAAGCTGGCAAGACCGTCAGCAGTTGCGCGGGCCGGTATAGTTCCGTTGTCATATCCCATCGGCATTCCAATCTGCACAGCAGCGGTCGTATTACCATTAGCCACAGTTTGGGCAGGACCTGATGTAGCACCTACATAGCGAATAGCAATAGCAGATAATCTTGGATCATTATTATTTTTTAAAGTATCAACAAAAGGTTTGGCCAAATACCAGTTTGCAGCTTCTGTGCTGTTTAGCATATTGCCAATTGGGTTCAGGTAGTTTGCATCATGTCTCAGGTATGCATTATCTGCATTATCAGTTATCACGCCACCAGCAAATGCAGCCTGTACGGTTGATTGGGCTTTGGTTGCATCAACTTTACTTAAACGCATGCCAGCTCTTAAAAGCAATGAGTAACCAAATTTTTTCCATTTAGCAATGTTGCCTGCATACAAAACATCTGAAACCTCAATAGTTCCTGATGCATTAAGCGCCGCTGAAGCGTCAGTCAGTTCTTGTATTAGTTTCGGATAAATATCCTGCTGCTGATCGTACTTTGGATAAAATATCTGGTCAGTATAACCAGCACCACCTTCAGTATATGGAATAGCGCCGTAAGTATCTGTCAGTATCATAAATGCATAGGCTTGCCATATGCGAGCCATGTTATACAAGTTGGCTCTTGCAGGAACATCTTTTGTTTTTACGATCGCATCATGTGTGTACTTGATGACGTTTTGATAATAGGCAGCCCATGTTGATGCATTGGTAGCATCGCGACTATCAACATTGAAATTACCGCCTGCCAGCACTCCACCGTTTGGAGTGACCATTTGTTGCACAATGCACATTTCATATATTACGGTCCTTGTTGGATAAGATGTATTGATAATTGCATTGTTTAATAAAAATGCTGCGTCAAGCGTTGTCGGATTTACTTTATTCTTATTAAGATCTGCAAGTCCTTTTGTACACGAAGCAACAACGCCAACGAGTAAGATGAATAAACTATAATTGAATATCTTTTTCATAAGTGTTTGCTTTAAAATTTAATGTTTACGTTCACACCTAAACCTCTTGTAGTCGGCACTCCCGGTGATTCTAAACCAAGCATATTGTCAACTCCGTAACCAACTGTTTCAGGATCTATATTATCGATCCATTTCTTAATGATCAATACATTGTTTGCTACAAGATCCAGCTTGAGACCTTTGATCGGCCACCTGGCAGGAATAAATCTTGTAAAATCATATCCAAGTGTGACCTGGCGAAGTTTCCAGTAACCGGCATCGTAAATAATTGACTCAACAATCTGTTGTGTACGCAAATGCTCCCAATACGTTTGTACAGGAGCCTGGGCTGTGTTAACTCCCCCGGATTGATTTACACCATTACCTGTAACAAATCCTGTCGAACGACCCTCCAATGTTCTTTTATGCAGGCCATGTCTTACTGCATTAAAGTTCGTTCCTGACAATACTTTATTACCCAGTTTGTAATCAATGAATACAGCAAGGTTGATCCCCTTATAATTGAAATTATTCAAAAAGCCACCTGTCCATTTAGGCAAACCACTTCCGAATAAAACAAGATCAGGAGTTCGTACAGGTATACCCAGGCTCGAAAACACCATTTGACCTTTATCTCTGAGATATCCAAATCCTGCTATCTGGCCCAGTTCTTCGCCTACAACTACTCTTACTTCACCGTTGAATGGGTGACTGCCGATCGTAGCTCTTTCGCCCGGAGTAGTACTGCTCATGCTGATCACTTTTGTTTTATTGTATGCAGTATTTGCAGTGAAGTCCCATTTAAAGTTTTTTGTTGAGAAAGGAGTAACCGTCAACAGTGCTTCAAATCCTTTATTATAGCTTTCACCGCTATTAATTCGTGTATTTACAAAACCTGAAGCATCGGATATTTGAACGGAGAATATTTGGTCGAAGGTTGTCTTTTTGTAAATGGCAAAATCCAAACCCACTCTGTTCTTGAATAACCTTAATTCAAGGCCGGCTTCGATCTCTTTTATTCTCATTGGTTGTAAACCAGCATTCGGCAACGTATTGCCACTGCTTCCAACTGTAACTGCTACGCCTGACGGGTTATTGATCGTATTTGAATTAACACTATAAAATAATTGATCAGCAGATGCGCCAACATCGCCATCACTCCCTACTTCAGCATAACCAATTCTTATTTTTCCGAAAGACAACCAATCGAATTTGCCTTTTAAAGTTTCAGAGAAAATATAAGAACCAGAAACAGATGGATAAATAATACCCATGTTTTCCTCGGAAAGAGTCGAGAACCAATCTTTCCGTATTGATCCATTGAGATAGATCGTCTTTTGCCAGCCAAGTTCTGCAGAACCATACAAAGAGTTAACCCCAAATTCAAAAAGGCTGTAAACAGGATTTTTTGCTCTTCCGTTTTGCACAGTATAAAGACCTCTTACAACAAAATCGGTAACCTGCACATTGTTTATATCAAGGCGATTACGTCTCTGGTTACCGCCAGCAGTAAGCGTTGCTTCAAAGTCGTCAAAAGATTTTGATGCACTCGTTAAGAAATCAAAATTTGTTTCCCTGTTGCGGCGTGATTCCTGGGTGAAAACCCCATTGACAAATCCAACCGGCGCAGCTGCACGGGAGGCATGACCAGTTGGGAAATTGTTTACATCTTCATCACGACTAAAATAATCCATTCCAGCACGGCCTTGTATCCACCACCACGGAAGGATATTATATTTTGCAGATATATTTCCATAGATCCTGTCTCTGTTTATAATATGAAACTGTTCTGCCAATACCCAATAAGGATTAGTACGGTTCATAAATCTTGAATAGATGTATTCATTGCCTGCTGCATTATACTTGTTTGCCTCAAGCACATCTAAAGGCATTGTAGTTGACATTGCGTATAATGTAGTAGGTATTGAATTGTCCTGGTTGGCAATATTGGGTGGATTGCGGTTATTCTCCCTTGAATAATTGACATTGCCTGCAAAACTGAATTTTTCAGAAAGATTATAATTAAACCCAAGGTTGATCACCTTCCTTCTTAGCTTGTTGTTAGGTGTAATACCTGAATTGTCTGTATTATTTAATGAAAGATGGAGTCCGCCTTTTTCACCTGCAGCTTCCATCGTTACAGTTGTCGCAAAGTTTTCTCCATGCCTGTAAAATTCTTTTATCCGACTGCCTTGTGCTATATATGGAACGGTGAGGTTATTAAACAATATATGTGTCATCCCCGGCTGAATTTTTTCGCCAAATGACCATTGACCCGATGTAGGATTAGGTGTTGTCGGCCGAATTCCATTTTCTCCCTGTCCATATTCTGTTTGATAATCTGTGTAATCTAAGGGTGTTTCGTTAGTATAATTTGTATTGACAGTTACACCAATGCCTCTTGCCTTACCTTTTGTTTTTGTTGTGATCATAATTACCCCGTTGGCTGCACGGTTACCGTACAATGCAGCGGCAGGAGCACCTTTCAATACAGTCATACTTTCTATATCATCAGGATTAATGCTGGATAAACCATCACCACCATCAGCATATATACCACCACCATTGACGCCAACAGTGTTATTGTTAAAGTTGCTATTATCAATTGGCACACCATTGATAACAATGAGTGGGCTGCCACCACCAATAATAGCAGATTGTCCCCGGATGCGAATTTTAGATGTTCCGCCGGGCCCTGTGCCCAATGAAGAAATATTTACGCCAGCTACTTTTCCCTGCAGCGAATTCATCACATTGGGTGTACGATTAAGAGTAAGTTCCTCCGGTTTTACGTTGGTGGCTGAATAACCTAAGCGTCTTGATTCTTTATTGATACCAAGAGCGGTGGTAACAACAACTTCACCCAGGCTACGACCATCTGGAGATAATGATATATTCACAATCGTACGGCCTGCAACACCAGCTTCAGATGTTGTATAACCGACATAACTAAAAACAAGAGTTGCAGTCGCAGATACCGCTACAGAATATTTACCGGCAGCATCGGTGGTAGTACCGCTTGTCGTTCCTTTAACAGTAACCGAAACGCCTGATAAAGATTTCCCGTTCTCATCGGACACTGTGCCCGAAACGGTTTGAGCCTGAGCAACTGTAAAAAAAGAAAAAGCCAATACCGACAGTATTAGCTTCCTGAACCCAGGATTACACCCCGGCTTTACATTTACTTTCATAATAGCAAGTTGTTTTGATTAACAATAGCAGTCTGGAAAAATGGATTAATCGAATAATCCGGAAACCAAGGTATTTGACTCCCTACTCAAAAACTTCCAAAAAAATACAGTGATGAATTTTGTACAGGTTGAATTAAGATAAATCCCTTTCTTTATAGCAGCAAGAGCGATTGCTTAATTAAACGGCTGCATGCACCAATTTGTATTTCAACAAGGGCTTTCGGGGGAATTAGAATTATTCCCGCACATCATAGAGCTTGGTGCAAAAAAAAATCAGGCAATTCATCTGCATTCATTTCCCCAATCTGTTTCTGAGTGCATTCGTATTTATTATATAAATGAAGGAAAATTTGAATGGAATGTTGCCGACCAATCATATATCCTTTTTCCCGGGGATGTTTCACTCATTATGCAAAATCAAAAATTTGGCAGCGAAAAAGGAGTATTGGAAATCGGCAGTATTTCATGGATACATATTAAGATCCAAAACCACGGCAATAATGAATTGCTGTCCGGAAAGTGGAGCAGTCTTTCAGAAACTGAAAGCCAGGCAATCAGCAACATTCTTTTAATGAATAATATGCCTGTGCTTTCAAAATTACCTGAAGTGGGAAGAATACTCCGGTATTTACATGATGAAATATTTAACCAGGAGATCGGCTATTCAACAAGAGCGAATCAACTCATCGACGAATTATTTATCATCATTACAAGACATCTTACAAAACAAAATAACCGGGCAAGAGATTTTCCAAAAATGTTCATGCAGCTCGAACAGGCATTGCGTCAAAATCTTTCCCATCAATGGACAGTAGAAGAAATGGCGGCCATTGCAGGAATGGGCAGTACTTTATTTAATGAAAAAGTAAAAAATTATACTGGCTTTACACCGCTGAATTATCTTATCAACATCCGTATTTCAGAAGCTATTAAACTTTTGAAGAGAAAAGATGTAAGCATAACTGACATTGCTTTAGACACCGGGTTTTATTCGTCACAGCATTTTTCAACAACATTTAAAAAACTTACAGGCTATACGCCGAGTGAGTTTAGGAAGAATAATTTGTCACAAGATTAATTGTCATCATATGAAATGTATAATTACCATCGAACTTGGCACAAATGCAGTAAGAGTATTTGCATTTGACCTGGAAGGCAATGTCATTGGTTCGCAGCGGGGCTACTATCCTACTTTTCACACTGAACCCGATTACAGTGAACAGGATCCTGACCAGATGTTTATTACGATGTTGTATGCATTAAAGAATTTGTTGAATGAACATATTCATCCCAGGAAATATAAAGTCGCGTCAATTTGCTTCAGCGCATCGATGCACAGTGTATTAGCGGTTGACAAAAATGGAAATCCTTTGGGCAATGCCATTACATGGTCCGATAACAGGGCAAAGAAAGAAGCAGATAAGTTAAAAGCATCTGCACTTGGTAAATCTATTTACACAGCCACCGGAACGCCATTGCATCCAATGTCTCCATTAATGAAAATAGCCTGGATAAAAAATAATGACAAAGAAAGATTCAGGCAAACCAGCAAGTTTTTGTCAATCAAAAGTTATATCATCAAACAGCTTACTGATGAGTATATAATCGATTACAGCATTGCATCTGCAACCGGCTTGTTGAATATTCATAAAATAAAATGGGATGCTGACGCATTAAAATTTGCAGGGATCAATGCTGCTATGTTGCCCGATCTTGTTCCTGTTTTTACACCCTTGAATAAGTTAAAAAAAGCATACCAGAGTTCACTTGGTCTTCCTGCTGATACAAAAATAATTGTCGGTTCAAGCGATGGCTGCATGGCCATCCTTGGCGATGGTGTGAAAGGAGAAGGAAAAGCAACAATAACTATTGAAGATAGCGGCGCGGTAAGAGTGATGGGTGATAAAGTTTTAAAAGACGATAAACAGCGTTTCTTTAATTACCTGCTGACTGAAGATCGCTATGTTTCCGGCGGCCCAACTAATAATGGTGGAATAATTTTCGAATGGTTCACACGGCAATTCGGCGATTTTAAATCCCCGTTTGACATTGAATACAGTATGCAGGACCTGATAACAGAAGGATCAAAAGTTCCTGCCGGTTCTGAAGGTTTATTATTTCTTCCTTACCTGTTAGGGGAAAGAGCACCCATATGGAATGCCAATGCAAAAGGTGTTTACTTCGGTTTGAATATTAAACATGAAAGAAAACACTTTATAAGAGCGACTATCGAAGGAATACTTTATGAGATTTACAGCATTGGAAAAACCTTAGAAGAACACCGGGGCATTAAGCGGCTTTCGATCAATGGAAGTTTTGCCAATATTCCTTTCTGTACGCAGATGATCGCTGATATTTTTAATAAACCTGTACAATTAAGACAAAATTTTCATAGTGTTAGTTTCGGAGCTTTTCTTGTTGCAGCAACGGAAATGGGTCTTTATAAAAATTTAGATGAAGCGGCGAAAACAGTCAGGTTGCCGGATGAATACCTGCCCGAAAAACAAAATCATAATACTTATATGAAGTACTTTAAAATATTTGAACGGCTCAGCACTAAGTTGGCGCCTGAGTTTGAAGAGATCGCAAATCTTCAATCATGAACAAATAAAATTCAACTAATAAAACCACGCTATATGAAAAAACGAATATTGCAAATGACCGTGCTGCTGTATCTATCATTGACAATAACAGCACAGCAGGTAACACTTACTCCCGATCAGATCAAAGGCTATACTCCCGAATGGAAAGGCGAACGGTTTCCTGATGGCAGGCCTAAAGTATCCGATAGAATGCTGGAAAGATTAAAAGCAGTTCGCCTGGAAGAAGCCTGGGGAGTTCTTCGTAACAAAGGTTATCAAAATCAGTTCGAAGGTGATTGGATGGTATTGAATCCCGACTCAGCAATGACCGGGAGAGTAGTTACTGCTCAATACCTGCCGATGCGACCTGATGTAGATAAGATCATAAAAGATATTGGTAAAACAGAAAAACGCATTGGTGCTACCAATTCATGGCCAATCGATGTATTGAAGAATGGTGACATATATGTAGCCGATAGTTATGGAAAAATTGTCGATGGTACATTGATCGGCGATAATCTTGGCAATGCTATTTATGCAAAATCATTGCGGGGTGTAATTTTTTATGGCTCGGTGAGAGATATTGAAGGGCTTGCTGAAATAAAAGGCTTTAATGCATGGACAAAGGGTTATGATCCTTCGTACATACAACAGATGATGCTCGGCGGAATTAATGTTCCTATTCGTATTGGAAGAGCTACTGTATTGCCGGGCGATGCTGTGTTGGCAAAAAAAGGCGGTGTTGTGTTTATCCCCTCACATCTTTTAGATACGGTTGTGCTGAATGCTGAGTTCATTGCGCTCCGGGATCAATTTGGGCATCAGCGCCTGCGTGAAGGAAAATATACACCGGGACAAATAGATACCCAATGGACAGAGGAGATCAAAAAAGATTTTTTGAAATGGCTGGATGAAAATCCCGGCAAACTTCCAATGACGAGACAAGAACTAGACAAATTCATGAAAGACAGAAACTGGTAATCCTTTCAATAATTATTGATTATTGGTTTGCTTAAACAATTCTATTAACACTTAAAATTATACAACATGACACCTTCAGAAAAATATTTAAACAAACTTGGTTTAAAAGATCAGGACACAATTGAAGCACCTGGTATAACCAATAAAAAAGAAGGAAATGAAAATAGCCGTCGTTCTTTTTTTAAAAAATCAGCAATGGGCGGCATCGCATTAGGCGGCGCATTTATGTTTTCACCAATTGAAGATATTGTTGCACAAAGCACTCAAAAAGTAACCCGCTATGGCGCACCTTCTGATCTAAAAATAACAGATATCCGTTATTGCCTCACCGCTGTGATGGGTGGTACAGCTATCATTCGCATTGACACGAACCAGGGTGTGTATGGTTTAGGCGAAGTAAGAGATGCTGCTGATGTTCGTTATGCCCTGATGTTAAAAAGCAGGATACTTGGAGAAAATCCCTGCAATGTTGAATTGATATTTAAAAAAATAAAACAGTTTGGCGGACAGGCAAGACAAGCCGGTGGTGTTTGTGCGGTTGAAATGGCTTTGTGGGATATCTGCGGTAAAGCATACAATGTCCCTTGCTGGCAATTATTAGGGGGACGTTATCGTGATAAAATAAGAATGTATGCCGATACACCCGAGTCGAATTCACCTGAAGAGCAAAAGAAATTGATCAGGTTTCGAACCGAAGACCAGGGATACACCTGGTTAAAAATGGATGTATCGATTGGTGAATTAAAAGGCAAGCCCGGTATGCTGGTAAATGATAAGTTCTGGCAGAATGCACAAGGTAACCTGGCGCAATGGGGTGATCAAACCAATATGATGTCTTATGGAAATACGTTACATCCGTTTACACAAATACAGATCACCGATAAAGGATTGGAGGAGTTACAAAAAATTGTTGAAAATGTACGGAGCATGGTGGGTTATGAAATTCCACTTTCTACCGATCATTACGGACATTTTGATTACAACAATGGAATACGTCTTGGACGGGCATTGGAAAAATACAGGCTTGCATGGCTGGAAGATATTGTTTCATGGGAATATACAGATCAATACAAAAAAATGTCTGATGCGTTGGAAACACCGGTATTAACTGGTGAAGATATTTACTTGCTCAAATATTTTAAACCATTGATAGATGCACAAGCAGTAGATATTGTGCATCCTGATCTTGCTTCTTCCGGTGGTTTATTGGAAACAAAAAGAATTGGTGACTATGCAGAAGAACATGGAATAGCGATGGCCATGCACCAGGCAGGTACACCAGTTTCTTTTATGGCTTGCGTTCATTGTGCAGCAGCTACTCAAAATTTCCTGGCATTAGAACATCATTCTGTTGATCTGCCATGGTGGGAAAGTTTAGTAAAAACTACTGATGGAAGAAAACTGATCACTAAAGGTTTTGCAAATCTTCCACTTACTGCGCCGGGACTTGGAATTGAGTTAAATGAAGATGTAGTGAAGCAGCACCTTCATGCTTCTGATAAAACATATTTCGAGCCAACGACCCAGTGGGATACAAAACGTTCGCATGACAGGATATTCAGCTAAATAATTTTAATCAAACTTATGACTTCAAAAAAAACATCTCTTATTTTTTATGGGCTTGCCGCAGTTGCCTTGTTATTATTTATCATTTTCCTGATACGGGAACAGCATGACATCGGGGGTTGGTTTGGCGTTTTATTCTTTATAAGCCTTGCCATTGCATTCCGCAGTAATAAATTTCTAAAAGGCCTTTCATTTACTGTTATCATTTTTGCTGCGGTTGTTTTGGCTATGTATCATCCCGGCTATTTTCAGCAATGGGGAGGATTCAAATTAAGTAACCTAATCATTCCTCTCATCCAGCTGCTGATGTTTGGCATGGGTTCCTCTATGAGTGTAAATGATTTTGCAGGAGTTGTAAGATCTCCTAAAGGTGTGGTGATCGGTGTGCTCAGCCAGTTCACCATTATGCCATTACTTGGTTTTACTTTAGCAACCATTACAAATTTTCCGGCGGAAATTGCTGCAGGCATTATCCTGATCGGGTGTGCTCCAAGTGGACTTGCATCGAACGTAATGGCATACCTGGCAAAAGCCAACCTTGCTTTATCAATTACCATCACTTCTATTACAACGCTGCTCGCACCTTTTGTCACCCCACTACTTATGAAATTCTTTGCAGGGGCCTTAGTTGAAATTGATATAATGAAGATGATGTGGGATATTTCCAAAATGATCATCATTCCTATTGCGGCGGGATTAATTTTTAATAAGATACTAAGCGGTAGATCAAAATGGCTTGACAAAGCGATGCCTTTTGTATCTATGTTCAGCATTGCCTTTATTATTACTATTATCACAGCCGCAGGAAGGGAAAGCTTATTGAAAATAGGTGCCCTGTTAATTGCAGTAGCATTTTGTCATAACACATTCGGTTATTTACTGGGATATTGGAGCGGACGTTTATTTAAAATGAAAGAAAGAGATTGCCGCACTATTGCAATAGAAGTAGGTATGCAAAATGCAGGTCTTGCCTCAGGCATTGCAAAAGAAATGGGGAAGATAGCAACTGTTGGTTTGGCAGCAGCTGTGTTTGGACCGTTAATGAATATTACCGGATCAGCATTAGCCAGCTGGTGGCATGGTCGTTTACCAAAAGAAAAAAGTCATGAGCCAGCAGTAGGAAGTTTGGAGACCCATATTAAAGATGAGCCCCAGGCATATTAAAAAATTAATTATCACTATAAACTTTTATTTATGTCAAAATTGAAATGCTTACTACTTTTTTCAATAGTGATCGTATTTTATCAGCAATCAAAAAGTCAGCAGGTACAGATAACAAAAGAGCAACTTATTGCATTAACACCTTTGTGGACCGGCGATCGTTTTCCTGACGGCCGTCCAAAAGTTCCCGATGATATTATGAAACGAATGAAATCTGTGAGTGTGGAAGAAGCATGGGCAGTAATGAAAAATGCCGGCTATGGTTACCAGGTAGCAGAAGGCTGGCAGGTAATAAATCCTGATAGTGTGTTGGTAGGTCGTGCAGTGACCGCTACATTCATGCCCGGTCGTCCCGATGTTTGGAAAGCTATTGATTCCGCAGGAAAAAAAGAGGGTAAGCGGGGACAGAATACCTGGGCAGTGGATCTCCTGGTTAAAGGAGATGTTTATGTTGCCGATCAGTTTGGCGCACATCGCAACGGGCCAACGATAGGTGATAATGTGGGCAATGCAATTTTTGCAAGGTCAGGTAATGGTATTGTATATGATGGAGCGCTGAGAGATGTTGAAGGATTAAAAGAGATCAAAGGCTTTACTGCTTTTTATAGCAGCTATGATCCTTCTTATCATAACCCAACGGGAGATCTGACCACTATGATCGTTGGAATCAATCAACCAACAAGGATACGCACAGTAACTGTTATGCCCGGTGATGTTGTATTGGGTAAATTGGGAGTTGTCGTTTTTATTCCTCCGCATTTAGCAGAAAGAGTGGTAACAACTTCTGAGATCGTCCGGCTTCGTGATATGTTTGGTCATCAACGATTGAAAGAAGGAAAATATACCGCAGGGCAAATTGATGCAAGATGGTCTGATGAGATCGAAAGAGATTTTTCAAAATGGCTGAACGATCATATTAATGAATTGCCTGTTCCAAAAGAACAAATACAGAAGTATCTTAAAGATCGTACATGGTAAAGAAATTAATAATTAATAATTAAAAATTAATAATGGAAACCTCATCGTCACGAAGAAAATTTTTGACCAAAGCAGCTATCGCAACTGCAATGACGCCATTTGCATCATTAACCACTTTTGGAAGAGGGTATGAAGAAGCAATTGATAAAACACCAAAGCGTTCTGCACCGTCAGATCTGAAGATCACAGATGTAAAATGCGGTTACATACGTGGCAGCGTATTGGTAAAAATTTATACCAACCAGGATATCGTTGGCCATGGCGAAGGTGTAGATGCAATTCCCGGCACGTATCATTTAGTAAAAAATTTTGGTAATAGAATTAAAGGACAGAATCCTTTGAACGTTCACCGGTTATTTGAGAATATTCGCAGGTCAGGTTTTTTCCAGGGTGCACAATCAGGAATGTATGTTGCTGTTTTGTCTGCCATTGAAACTGCTTTATGGGATATTGCGGGTAAGGCATTGAATCTTCCCGTTTATCAATTGCTCGGCGGAAAGTTTCGTGATAAGGTAAGAGTGTATTGCGATACAGCTTTGTATCAACGCAACTTGCCGCAACCAAAAGATTTTGCTGAAGCAGCAAAGAAAGCAAAAGACATGGGCTTTAATGCGATCAAATTTGATCTTGACCAGGCAAATGATCCTAACAAGTATGATCTTTATAACTGGACAGCAAGTCCGGCGGAGCTGCAACGCATGGTTGATCAAATGACAGCGGCCCGTGAAGCAGTTGGACCCAACATAGATATTTGTGTTGATATGCATGGGCGCTACGATGCGGTAACAGCACAAGCTGTTGCAAAAAGAATGGAACCGTTGAATTTGATGTGGCTTGAAGAGCCCATACCGGCAGAGAATGTTGAAGCATACAAACTGATCACTGAATCGACAAGCACTCCAATTTGCGCCGGTGAAAATCATTACCTCGCACACGGATTCAGAAGATTGCTGGAAATTGGCGCCGTGGATATTGTAATGCCCGACTTGCAGAAAGCGGGAGGATTGGGCGAAGGACAACGTATTGCCAATCTTGCTAATTTATATTATACGCCTTTTGCCCCGCACATGGTCGCATCTTTTTTAGGAGCGATGGCTTCAGCACATGTGTGTGCATCGGTTCCAAATTTTTTAATCCTGGAGTGGCAATCTTATTTTCATACTGACCCAATGTTCAAAGAGATCGTGAAGTATGATGGCGAATGGGTTAAAAATAGTTTTATAACTCTTTCCGAAAAACCGGGAATCGGTGTTGAAATAAATGAAGAGGGAATGAAGAAATATGCAATTCCAGGAATACCTTTTTTTGAATAATGAACATTAAAACCTTTAAACATGAACTCTCGTCGCAATTTTTTACAGAAACTTACTGGTTCATTAATTGCATTACCACTTTTATCAAAACAAGATAATTTGGAAGGCCCGAACGATATAAAAGATAAAAACTATGAAGGACCCGTTTTACGTGTTGCGATCATGGGGCTTGGCAGTTATGGAACCCGTGTTGCAGATGCAATGCAAGATTGCACGAAAGCAAAGTTAGTTGGTGTAATAAGTGGTACTCCATCAAAAATAACTGCGTGGCAGGCAAAGTACACCATTCCTGAAAAAAACTGCTACAATTATGAAAACTATGATAGCATAAAAAGCAATCCTGATATCGACGCGGTGTATATCATTACACCAAATGCGTTGCATAAAGATGCAGCGATAAGAGTAGCCAAAGCCGGCAAGCATGTGATCTGTGAAAAACCGATGGCCATAAATGCAAAACAAGGAAAGGAAATGATTGTCGCCTGCAAAAAAGCAAATGTGAAATTATTGGTTGGTTATCGTATGCACTTTGAACCAAAGACACTGGAAATAATACGAATGAGAAAGGATGGAGAATTCGGCAAAATTTTATTCTTCCAGGGATTATCCGGTTTTCGAATTGGGGATCCAACACAATGGAGATTAAAGAAAGAATTGGCTGGTGGCGGTGCCATGATGGATATTGGAATTTATTCAATCAATGGAGCAAGGTATATGACAGGCGAAGAACCAATATGGGTGACAGCACATGAAACGAAAACAGACAACCAAAAATTTAAAGAAGGTATTGATGAAACAATTCAATTTGAAATGGGATTTCCGAGCGGAGCAGTGGCCTCCTGTTTATCTACTTATAGTATGAGCAACCTTGACCGTTTTTTCTTAACTGCTGAAAAAGGATTTGCAGAAATGTTACCCTCTACAGGTTACGGGCCAATAAAAGGAAGAACGAACAAAGGCGAGTTGGAGCATCCTCATGTAACGCATCAAACCGTACAGATGGATAGAATGGCGGAAATTATTTTAGAAGGCAAACAACCTATCGTACCGGTTGATGGTGAAGAAGGATTGAAGGACTTGAAAATAATTGATGCAATTTATGCGGCTATTAAAACGGGCAAGAAGGTTAAATTGTCATTGTAAAAAATTGGCCAAAGCGCACCTGGAAATAATGTGAAAAGTTCTTACTAACTTTTAAGCTCATTTAAATATCATTTTATGGCAACAGGAAAGAAGATACTGATCATCACCGGCGATGCCGGTGAAAGTTTTGAAATTTTGTATGCGTCACATCGCTTAAAGGAAGAAGGTTATATTCCGGTAATTGCCGCAGCTTCTGTAAAAAGATTGAACCTCGTGATGCATGATTTCGAACCGGGATGGGATACTTATGTAGAAAGAATGGGTTATATAATTCAATCGGACATTTCATTTGATGAGGTGGATCCTTCAGACTATGCAGCAGTGTTGATGCCGGGAGGCAGGGCGCCGGAGTACCTGCGAAATGATGCGAGAGTGATTAAGATCGTAAAGGAATTTCACAAGAGCAATAAATACATTTTTGCTATTTGTCATGGCGTACAGATATTAGTAACTGCGGGATTGGTTACTAATAAAAATATTGCTTGTTACGAACATGTAAAGTTTGAAGTGGAAGCTTGCGGCGGTCATTATATAACTCCGGATGAAGCGGTGAAAGATGGAAAAATTGTTACAGGGAAAACATGGCAATCACATCCTGAATTTTACAAAATAGTTTTTAGTTGCCTCAAAGAGCCTGTTGATAATGTAACTAAAGCAGCCGGGGCATTTTCTTAGATAATTATTATACTGCTTTATCCATTACCCGCATGGTTACTAATGCATCTTCCAATGTGCAAGGGTTAACATCTTCGCCACGAAAATATCTTACTACATTACTGATATGAGGTTGTTGAATATTTACCGGGTATTCGGCTTCGAATGTTTCGGTACCGGAACCTGTAATTAATTCAATTGTACTTACACGGAAAAAACTAAAGCGCAACCATCCTTTATCACCAATGATCTCGCATGAATCAGTTGTAGCGGCTTCAGCAACATTGAAATCCCACACACCATTAAAATAAATATCATTGGTAAAATTCAACTGAACCATTGTGAGATCGGGTGCGTTGTAGAGTTTTCCCTGGTTAGCAGTCTGCACATGCACTTGTTGCGGCGTTCCAAATATCCAGTACATAATATCGAGCTGGTGCGGCGACAGATCATGAAATAAACCGCCGCCTGATATGTCAGGGTTAATACGCCAATTATCATCTGTCTGGGTAATGATCTTGCTTATTGGCGGTTGCAGTGTTCTCAACAAGATCAATTTCACTTTTCCTATTGCCGCATCATTTACTAATTGTTTTATTTTATTAAACAACGGTAATCCCCGCCTGTAATGGGCGACGCTTACTTTGCAGTCGTAGTGTTTTTCCATTCCCATCATTCGCTTCACTGAGGCGGAATTGACAGAAATGGGTTTTTCAACGTAAACGGGTTTATCTGCTTGCAACGCCATTTCAAGGTAAGCTTCATGTGAAGAAGGCGGCGTAGCAATATAAATTGCATTTACTTCTTTATCATTTACCAGTTGAAGAGCATCAGTATAATATTTGGGAACGCCATGTCTCCGGGCAAAATCTTTTGCTTTGTCCGGATTACGGCGCATTACGGCAATCAATTTTGAATTGGTAACTTTATTAAATGCAGGGCCGCTTTTAACTTCACACACATCACCGCAACCAATGATCCCCCAATTAACTGTTCCACTGATCTGCTTCATGAAAGTTGATGGGCTATAAAATTATTCAATAACAGCTGGCGGTCTTTCATTACGATTTTTAGATGAACCTGTTAATAATATTCTCCATGTATTCCTGCTTGCCGCTTCTTGTCAACGGTTCACCGTTTGCAATTGCATAAGTTCTGAGATCTTCCAATGATAATTTTCCTTCTTCAAATTCTTTTCCCTGTGCTTTGTCAAATGAGGCATAACGGTCTTTTCTTACTTTTTTATAATCCGATTGCCGCAAAACATTATCGGCAACAATTAATGCTCTTGCAAATGCATCCATGCCGCCGATATGGGCATGAAACAGGTCTTCAGGATCGGTAGAGTTCCTCCGGATCTTTGCATCGAAATTTATTCCGCCGCCTTTAAAACCACCTGCTTCCAGGATCACCAGCATCGCTTCAGCAAGTTCATTTATATTGTTAGGAAATTGATCCGTGTCCCATCCATTTTGATAATCGCCGCGATTGGCATCGATGCTTCCAAGCAAACCGGCATCTGCTGCTACCTGCAATTCATGAGTGAAAGTATGACCGGCCAGCGTAGCATGATTGACTTCAACATTTATTTTAAAATCATTCATAAGATCATACTGTCTTAAAAAACCAATCACGGTTTCACAATCATAATCATATTGATGTTTGCTGGGTTCGCATGGTTTTGGCTCAATGAAAAATGTTCCTTTGAATCCATTGCTTCTTGCATAGTCTTTTGCTTTGTGCAGGAACATGGCGAAATGTTCTTTCTCCTTTTTCATATTTGTATTCAGCAAACTCATGTATCCTTCCCGGCCGCCCCAGAAAACATAATTCTCTCCACCCAATGCAATTGTTGCATCCAATGCAGCTTTCACTTGTGCAGCGGCATGTGTCAATACATGAAAATCCGGATTGGTAGCAGCGCCATTCATATATCGTCTGTTCGAAAACAGATTGGCTGTTCCCCATAATAACTTTACTCCGCTTGCTGCCTGCTTCTCGCCAAGATAATTTGTAATTGCCTGTAATCTCCGGTCATTCTCTTTAATATCATTTGTATAATCCACTGCATCTGTATCATGAAAACAATAATAAGGCAGGCCAAGCTTTGTGATGAATTCAAAAGCCGCATCGGCTTTATCTTTTGCTCTTTCCACCGCATCGGCTTTTTCATTCCATGGAAACAAATGCGTAGGCTCACCGAATGGATCGGCACCGCTTCCGCAGAAGCTATGCCAATAGGCGCAGGCAAAACGCAGCCAGTCTTTCATTGATTTACCCGCCACCGTTTTATTCTCATCATACCAGCGATAAGCAAGCGGGTTATCTGATTGAGGACCTTCGTAATTGATTTTTCCAACGCCTGGAAAAAATTGTTTTGCACCAGTAGCAACTTTCATAGCAGAATAATTTATATCAGGTTTCCAATTTACCTGGTTTTGTAAATAACATGTGTAAGTATGTGTAATAAAAGTATGCAATCATCGCCAAATTATTTTTATCTTTCTCTTTAATAAACAATTTATCATGGCACCATCAACAAAATCCTCTTCATTTTTAATATTCCCATGGGGATTACTTTCCATTGTACTGGTACTGGTACTGAGCCTTTCTTTGAATGATGAGTGGTTTAATAAGAACTGGAGCTGGATCGCCTTGGTATTAATTATTCCTGCCGCTATCCTTGAAAATTTCAAAGTTGGTTATTCTACTATGCGGATCATGTTCCTGAAAGTTTTCTTTTCTCTGCTTTCATTTTTAGTAGCAGGCATGGCTATAGGATCAGCGCTTACGGGGTATCATATTTATAAATTCCAGGAGATCCCGGGAGTGAAAACAGTAAGGCTGCCATGGTATGTGATCCTTGCATTAGCGATCTTATTATTGATCCAGGTAGCCCAGCTATTCAGCATGCTAAAAGCAGTGAAGAGAGAGTTCATGCAATTGGATCCTGATCAGTAAAAACCCCAACCCTTTGAAGGGCTTTGTCACCTTAAAATTGTTTGAAAGCGGCTTTTAAAAAAGGAAGTGTGGGCAGTGTAGAAATAATTTTTAGCTCTTCTGCCAGCGAGCTTTCATTGTCCAGGAACTTTAATACTTGCTGAGGTTTATTTTTTTTGAACATTGTAGTAAATACTTCTTTACCTGAAGTTCTCTTCTTGTCCAATACGTCAAGTAATACTTTATCATAAAAACGAAAACGGCCTGGTGTACGCGGCATACTTTGCAGGTCTTTAGCCTGTATCAAATGATCGACTATAGTTTGTGATTGTTTCTGGATAAATTGAAATGTATAACCGCTGGATGCTTTTGTTTGTCCGCCTGCTGCCCCGATGTTATAAGCGAACCTTTTATAAAAATCAAACTTTTTTGTTGTCATAGGGATGATGCCAAATTCGGTATCGATCACACGATAATCTTTGATCTTTAAAAAACTATTAATATAGCTCTTTAATCCATCGTCATATTCCTGTTGAGGCAAGAGCTCTTTTGAAAACAAAGTATATTCAATCAATGCCCGGGCGCCGGAAAACGGCATTGTGTAAACAAAAGAAGTTCCATGCTCCTGCGGCACCCTGAAGTCCATTAGTGTGGCGATAGCAGGATCAAACACTGATTCATCAGTTTCTATCACCCATCCTTTAAAATGCTGCAGCAGGTTTATTGTTTTGGAATTGTTTTCAACCGGTTCATAAATTGAATTAAAAATAGGAGCATCCGGCAAATCCAGTTGCTGATCATCGATGAAAAAAGTGAATCCTTCTTTATGATAACGCCAACTCTTCAGATCGCCGTAATAAATGTCAATATTTTTGTGCTTCGCTATCTCAGAAAAACAATGATCATAGAAATCGATGCCTCTTATCATTTTATATTCATATGGAGAAATATCCATTGTATCTGAAAAATCATCACTAAAAAAAGAAAGCTTGTTCCATTTTTTATAAACAATGTTTTCAAAAAATCCATTTTGCTTTTCCCAGAAACACCAGGTGCGGTCATTGGTTGTTTTTGGTTCTTTATCGATGAGAAGGATCTTTTTATCAGTAAATTTTCCGCTTTTGATCATTCTCATAACAAGACTGAGGGCGGCACAGCCTGCACCGGTAAAAATATAATTGTATCTGGAAGAAGATAGCAAGTCTTAAATTGATGATTAAAGATAGGAACGATGAAAGGATTGCGACGCAAGGGACGCTTAATCGGAGTTACTAAAGCTGGTATCACAAAAAACATTCAATTCTCCTGTATATACTTCACTTTCTTATTACCCTCAATAAGTTTTTTGTCGCGTTTTATTTTTTCCCAATATTTTTTATGAACAAGCAGCATACCGAAACTTTCACCATCATGACGATCGAGATGCTTGTGATGCATCTTATGCGCCCAGCGAATTGCACGCACATAACGATTATTGCTGCGGGTAAACCATTTAAAGCGCTGATGAATGATTACATCATGCACTAAAAAATATCCCAGCGCCATAAGCCATGATGCCAAAACCGATCGATTGCATCCACCATACATTATTAAATGTGCCGAAATAGATAAGCAAAATACTGGGCACAGCAAAAATGATAAAGAATGCATCATTCTTTTCAAAAAAACCGGGCTCCGGTTGGTGATGGTCCTTATGCAAATACCAAAGAAAGCCATGCATCACATAACGATGCGTCAGCCATGTGATACCTTCCATAATAATGAAAGTTGCAATAAGAACAAGTATGTAATATAACCAGGTCATTCAGTCGGAATTTTTTGATAGCGTGTTGTCCACCATTCTTCGATCTTCGGAAATGCAAGATGAAACCATGCCGTGAATTTTTGCGGATGTGTTTGCAACATGTCTTTTATTTCCGGAATATCCTTATAACAGTACTCACTTACTTCTTCAGTATTTATATTCACGTCACCTTCATATTCCCCGGTAAATACATGGTCGAATTCATATTCTGTTAATCCATTATCGAATTCGGCTTTGTAAACAAAGTCGAAAACTTTTTCAAGCGGCGTTTCGAAACCCAGTTCTTCCTGCAGTCTTCGCACGGCTGCCTCGTTTGTTTTTTCACCGGGCATGGGATGGCTGCAACATGCATTCGTCCATAATCCGCCGCTATGATATTTTGTTATCGCTCTTTGCTGCAACAGCATCTCGCCTTTACTGTTAAAAATAAAAATGCTGAAAGCCCTGTGCAATAAGCCTTGCTTATGCGCTTCCATTTTATCCATGATGCCAACCATGTCATCATGCTCGTTCACCAGTATAACTTTATCTTCTTCTTTCATCCTATTAATCCTAAATGATTTTTAACACCCGCCCGTAAAACGATCATTGCTTTTTTATAATCCGGTATGCGGATCCTTGCTTCCAATACTCTTGCGGGCTCCAGGCTTTTTATTTTTTTAAACAACGACAAATAATACTTGTAAGCAACATATACGCCAAATCTTGATTTCAATGGCAATTTTATGATTCCATCATACGCCGCCTTGAAATCGTTATAAATATCCTCCTCTATTTGCTTTTTATCACCTTCTGTAAAATTATTAAAATCACAACCTGGAAAATACATTCTTGACAAACTGTTATAATCAGCTTTTATGTCGCGTAAAAAATTTACTTTTTGAAATGCAGCACCAAGCGCCCTGGCTGGCACTTTCAGTTTTTCATACAATTCTTTTTTGCCCTCGCAAAAAACATAAAGACACATAAGACCCACCGTTTCGGCAGAGCCATAAACATACTCATTAAAATTCCTGGTATCGTATGCCCGTTGCGTGAGGTCCATTTCCATGCTATGAAAAAAAGCTTCGATCAGCCCATGATCGATATTGTATTCGTTCACTGTTTGCTGAAAGCTGTTCAATATCGGGTTCAGGCTGATGCCTCTTTTAATGGCAGCATAGGTTTCTTTTTTAAAATCCGCCAGCAGCAAAGATTTATCATGATCATGAAAAGTATCTACAATCTCATCAGCAAAACGGACAAAGCCGTAAATATTATAAATTGGCTGGCGCATATCCTGGTGCAGCAACCGAATAGCGGACGAAAATGATGTACTGTAAGCCGTTGTAGTGATTTCGCTGCATTTAGCGCTTACTTCATGAAATTTCCAGATCATATCACTCAGTTTACTGGTTAATTAATTGTTCAACTTTGTATTTAGCGGATGCTTTATATTCTTTCAATGCTTCCTTTGCCACTACTTCACCGCTGATGAGGCATGGCGGTACACCGGGACCTGGCACTGTTAATTGCCCTGTATAAAAAAGATTTTTTACTTTTTTGCTTTTACATGATGGCTTGAATAATGCTGTTTGCATTAATGTATTTGCCAAACCATATGCATTACCGCGGAAAGAATTGTATTCTTTTGAAAAATCGGAAAGAGAAAATGTTTTTTTAAAGATCACCGCATCAAGTATTGACTGACCGGTATGCTTCTCCATTCTTGTGATCACCTTTTGAAAATATTTCTCCCTTATGCTTTCATCATCTCCTTCAAGGCCTGAAGCAACAGGTATCAATACAACCATATTATCACAACCTGGTGGAGCAACGCTATCATCTGTCACCGAATTTACACTTACATAAAAAAGCGGGTCAGCCGGCCATTGGGGTTCGTTATAAATTTCTTTTGCATGTTGTTCAAATGCCACATCGAAGAATAAGGAATGATGAATTATATTTTTTAATTTTTTATTTAAGCCAACAAAATATAAAAGACAGCTCGGCGCCATGACTCTCTCTTTCCAATAAGTATCATTATAGCTACGATATTCTTTTGACAAGAGATTCTCTTCGGTAAAATGATAATCGGCTCCGCTGATCACTATATCGGCATCATGCACTTGCCTGTCAGTAACAATTTTCTTTGCAACATTATCCTCCACAAAAATTTGTTTCACTTCCTCATTGAAATGAAATTCTACACCCAACTCAATCGCAAGCTTGTACATCGCATCCACTACCGAATACATTCCGCCTTTGGGATACCATGTGCCTCCTTTAATATCTGCATAATTCATCAGGCTGTACAGAGCCGGCGTATTTTCCGGCAGCGCACCAAGAAATAAAACAGGAAATTCCATCAGCTGGCGAAGCCGCGGATGTTTGAAATGCTTAGCGATATGCTTTTTAATTGATGTAAAAACATCCAGTCGAAAAACTCCTTTGAAAATATCGCTATCGATAAACTCGGTAAGCGACCTGCCTGGCTTATGAACTAATTTTTTTATTCCTATTTCATATTTAAATGCAGCTTCTTTTAAATAATTTTCAAGTTGTTCACTTGCGCCGGGCTCAAATTCATCCACCATATTCCTGAAAGCATTGTAATCGGCAGGCACGTCAGTAAAACAATCATTCCAATAAATCCGATAAGAAGGATCGAGGCGATGCAGCGAATAATAATCAGAAACTTTTTTTCCAAATTTTTCAAAATACCTTTCAAACACGTCCGGCATCCAATACCAGCTTGGGCCCATGTCGAAAGTGAAACCATCTTCTTTTAATTGTCTTGCCCTACCGCCGGGAGTATTATTTTTTTCTATCACCGTAACCTTCCAACCTGCCTTTGCCATAAAAGATGCAGCCGACAAACCTGCAAACCCACTGCCAACAATTATCACAGATGAAGACATAAGAAAATTTTAATACCGTGTAATTTGTTCCTTCAAAAGTTTTCGGGCAAAATGTATCCTGCTTTTAATAGTTCCGAGCGGTTCGTCGAGCGAATAAGCAATTTCATGATACCGGTACCCTTCAAAGTACAACAAAAAAGGTATTTTAAAAATTTGTGGCAGCTGGTAAATTGAATAGTTGATCTCTTTATAATGTAAATGTTCCTCAGCACCGCTATAAACGACCGTATTACCTGAATTGATCAATGACTTATTTGCTGTATTGTCAAAAATGGTTTTTTGCTTTGCTTTCCTGCGATAATCATTTATAAAAATATTTCTCATAATAGTAAACAACCATGCTTTCACGTTTGTGCCGGTGCTATATTTATCCTTGTTGGCTAATGCCCTGTACAATGTTTCCTGGAAAAGATCTTTTGCAACCTCCTGGTCATGTGTCAGGCTTACGGCAAATGGTTTGAGCAAATTTGCATTACTTAACAAGAGTTCATTAAACTCGGCTGTTGACATAAAATTTCTGTTTAACTTTCACCATGATAAAATTAAACAGGAATATATGTCAAATGAGCTCTTGTTTAATAATAGCAGAGAATTATTCTAAAAACGCTCAACAGAAAATACGATTTGTAAACGGGAACAGATGTCAGAGAGAGGAAATAAATTCTACCAGTTCAAGAAGCGAATGTTTGAATTCGACGTTTTTGGGAAGTGATCTTTTATACTCATGTGTTACATAACCGGATAAAATGATCTTTGGTCTTGCAATTTTTTGGGAGGCTTGTGAAAGAAATTTTGGAAAGTCGAATCCGGGTGAGGAAGAAGTAAGATGTATGTAAATAAAATCGGGCTTCTTAATTTCAGCAACAAACTGCGCATCCTTTAACGGAACATTGGCGCCTATATAAAACACTTCTGCTCCTCTTTTCTTTAATAAATAATATACAAGGAGTAATCCTAACTCGTGATGTTCTCTTTCCGGTAAAAAAAGCAGGAATGACTTTTTAACTTTTATCAATGGCTTAGCCTGGTCAATGCCTACGATCAATTTTTGCCGGATAATATTTGAAATAAGGTGTTCCTGCGCCGGGTTGATATGACCCGTTTGCCAAAGTATTCCAATTCTTTCAAAGAAAGGAAAGATAATGCGGATGATAGTTTTTTCAATTCCGCCGGTTGCTATTTGTTTATTGATTAATTTTTCAAAACCTGTTGTGTCAAGATCAACCATTAACTGTATCAGTTCATTCACGATGCGTTCCTGCGGTGCGCCGTCTATATTCAGTTCTGCAACCCTCGCCTGTACATCATTCAGCGACATCTTATTTATGTGAGATATTTTGTATCCATATTTATTCAAAATGGAAATATTCAAGATGGTTTTCAGATCATCATTACTATAATACCGGATATTAGTTTCTGTGCGGGATGGCCTAAGAAAAGAATAGCGTTGTTCCCAAATACGGATCGTATGGGCTTTAATACCCGAAAGATTCTCAAGATCCTTTATGGTAAACCTGGTCATGCTTATTAATTTAAGAGCCATAGGCTCGAATTATTTTGTAACAACGGATTTTAATCCGTTGTAAAGCGCAATGAAATTGAAGAGCGTGCCGTAGGCACGACGCATATTTTTATTATAATTGCAGGTAATGTACCGTGCCTACGGCACTTTGTCTAAAGTGCCAACAGATACAAGGGATTAAAATCCGTTGTTACAAAATGCACCGAGGCTACGCCTCTGCAACCACTCAATTAAGCCGGCAGCAAAATAGTAAATTCACCGCCTCCCCTTCTTTCGTCTCGACTTTCAACTCGTCTCCATCTGCTTTACAATATCATAACCCAGTGATAAACCCAAACCGGTTCATTGTCCTGTTGGCCTGGTAGTAAAGAAAGGTTGAAAGAATTTATCCATTTTCATTCATTTTATCTTACAATTAACAGCAAAAAAAGTTCAACGGTTTATAGATCCGGGTTCAATAATTTTCCGGAATCAAGCAATTCTTTTAAACCATGAACAATGGAATGATTGTGGAGGTGTGCAAGCTGGTGTGGATTATGAAGATCAGTGCCGGCCAGCTCATAATACTGATGCTTGATAAAATATTTCGCCAGCTCATTTACAGATTTACCATAGGCACCGGCCAGTGCCATTATATTTAACTGGAAAAGATAACCGGCGCTTTTCAATTCTTCAAAGAATTCTTTATTTCTTTCATGGTAAACATAACGTTCGGGATGTGCAATCACCGGCTGATAGTTTTGCATTTGCATTTCAAACAGCAGTTCTTTAAAATCAATGGGCTCACTTGCCATTGAAAACTCTACCAATACAAGATTATCACCAAAGGTTAATAGCTGTTCCTTGTTCGCCAATAGTTTTTTCAAATTGTCATCAAGAAAATATTCAGCTGCCGCATCTATCTTAATAGGTATATTTTCTGATTCAAGATGTTTGTTCAGCATTTCACAGCGTTCCAGGATCTCCGCTCTTTTATTGGGATACATATCCTGCATGATATGCGGAGTAGTAATAAGTTTTTTAAATCCAAGTTCTGTTAATCCATTTATCAGCTTTACCGATGTGTGAAGATCCGGAGAGCCGTCATCGATTCCGGGCAACAAATGAGAATGCATATCTGCTCCGAGAAGCCCATAATCAAATGCATCTTCTTTTTTTCCCCACAGTTTCATAAGCTTCTATTATTTATTTCGGTGATTCTTTTTATCAAGCAGTTCACTATATAAACTACTCATATCGGCTACCAATCTTTGATAACCAAATTTATTCAACACATATTGCTGCCCGGCATTACTGAATCGTTGCCGCATTGAAATATCATTGACGAGCTGCAATAAATTATTGCAATATGCTTTTTCATCCGTTATATCTGAGAGCAAGGCCGTTTTATTTTCTAATACTACATCGGCGATGCCTCCAACCCTTGTTGACACGATCGGTTTTCCGGCAGCCTGTGCTTCAATTAAACTTACCGGGGTGCCTTCATTTAAAGATGTTAATGCAATAATATCAAGACCGGCACAAATGGTATCGACATCTGTTCTCCATGAAGTAAAAACCAAAGGATGAAGATGTCCTTTATCCGTATGCTGAGAGAATTTTATGTCAAGCGCAGTCGCCAATTTTTCTATTAATGCCCGGCTTTCGCCATCGCCAATTATAAATGCTTTGATCCTGACTGAAGAATTATTTATTACATATTTCAAGGCCGTGATGAAAAGAGAATGATTTTTAACGGGCACCAATCGTCCTATGATTCCTATAGCAACGGTTTCGTCATCCAGTCCAAATTCACTTCTGAATTTATTTCTTTTTTCATCCTTGTCAATTGTAAAGCTATCAAGATCGAGACCAAGCGGTATTACTTTAAATTTTTCAGGCGCTGCAATTTTAAAATCACCTGACAATTCTTTTTTCTGCACATCACTGATCGCAATTATTGCATCACTCAAACCCCCAAGATATCTTTCTGTTCGTATAAAAAAATTTGTCTTTAACGAATTGAAATAAGAATGAAATATATGTCCATGAAAAGTGTGAACGATCACGGGGACATTTGAATGTTTTGCAGCTAACCTTCCCAGTGCTCCTGATTTTGCAGCATGTGTATGAACAATATCCGGTTTGAATTCTTTAATTAGCTTCTTTAATTTATTATACGCAGCCCAATCATCCCGCAGGGAAATTGGCCGCTTCATTTGCGGAATACATCTTGGCTGAATATTATTTGCGTTGGCTAAAAAATCTGCATCCTGTTCATGATCTTCTTTACCGCCAATAACAAGTACCGTATCAAAATCAGGTTGCATGTACCGGGTCAGGTACACAGCGTTTTTCGAAGGGCCCCCGATAATGAGGCGATTGAGAATTCTTAATACTCGTGGCATTGATGCTGCAAATTAGCTCAGAATTGAATAAAAGAAGATGCGAGAATGAAAATAAAAGTTCTTTTCAGATTTCCCAGCCACTGAAAAATTGTGGGATGAAACCATAATTCAGAATCAGAAGTTACAGGAAGTTTTGACGGAGGCTTATTGCCATCGATAAAAGATTGAATTACCTGTTTTAACACCGGTAAAACTGTAGCGTATTGCAGATAAGGATATGTATAGAAATTATCTTTTTTCGGAGGATCAGTAAATACCTGTTCAATGATCCCACCCGTATCCACTCCTGTGTCCACATAATGAATTGTAGTGCCAAAGAGATTTTTTTTACCTTTTGCTACAGCCCAATAACCGCCATGCACACCGCGAAATGCAGGTGTGATCCCTGTATGAATATTTATAAAAGTAGCCGGCACCGACTCCAGTGTTTTTTTAGAAATGATCCTTGTTCCGTTTACAATAATAAGATCGGGATTTATTTGCTTCAGCAATAAACGGCCTTCTTCCGTATTGGCATATCGTATTCTTTTTATTATTGCTTCAGGCGGACCGGTCTCATCAAGATCAAACTCTTTAAAGATCTCTGCTTTTCTTTTATGTGAAAACCTTTTTATGATTGGAGCAATGCAAAGAAAAAATATTACCTGGCCCATCGCATTTATATAGCCAAGCCGCTTAGCCCTGTTTAAAAATTGTTTTTTTCGCGGAATTGGTTGTTCAAATACCACTGTATCGATATCAAAGTATTTTTTCAGGTAGCTGTAAACTACATTGGTTGAGTCGCAATCCCTCGCAAGTATAATGATCTTTGGTTTCATGGATTCTTAGTTCTTAAATAGATTTCCATAAGATTTAATGATTCAATTTTCTCTTCATGGTTTAACTGCTCATAAAATTTCAACGCCTTTTCGAGAAAATTAAAATTCTCATCCATATACTTTCCGAAATTATGCGGATGCCACCACAGTTGGTATATCAATCCACGGTCAGCCGCAAATTTTATTCCCTGTTTTATCCTGCTAAGCTTTAAGCCATCAAACATTTTCAACTTTGGTTTGTATGGCCTGAGAAAGCGGCTGGCCGGTATATTAATAATAGCGCCAGGTGCAGGAACCGGGTGACAGTGATTACCTGTCATATTTATATAGGCATCGGCAAAACGAATTCCTTTCCTGACAATATTTTCATCTTCTCTCGATATCGGCTTGTATGCTCCGGATAACTCATTGCCGCGATAAATTTTTATTCCTTCCTGCAGGCATGCTTTAATATGTTCATCGGAATATTGATTGCGTGGAAACACGATGCTGTTTATTTCAATTCCTCTTTCTTTTGCAATGTTGATGGCGGCCTGCAGGTCACTTTTGAATTGCCCGATCGTTGTATTTTTTTCAAGCGTATAAAAATGAGAGAATGTGTGTGTTCCAATTTCCTGTCCCGGCGTTTTTTTTATTTGCTCGATCAAGGCTGGTGCAAAATGATATTTACTTTCCAGCTCGTTTTGTTCAAGATATGGATACGGGTCATATTCTTTTTTATAATAACCGGGCCGTTGAGCAGGCAAATAAGACAGCATTTCCTGTTTCTCTTTAAAAAAAAGAAAACCGACGGTGGCCCAGGTACAATGCACATTGTATTTTGTAAATAATTCAAGTAACCTGGGAACAACCAGGTGAACGTTGCGGATATTCTCACCATAGTTTTCCAGTGTGCGGTGATCTCTTACACCCCAGAAAAGTTCAAAGTCGAGTGATATGGTAAAGATGCCTTTACTCACAATAGGTTTTTACATAAAATATTTCTTATACCAGTGCTGAAAAACGATCAATACCCAAAGTTGCTCTACGATATGACCAGGCGCACTTGAGTACAATTGTTTTTTCATATAGCCAATAAACTCAGGATTGAAGATGCCTTGCTCTTTTATAAATTTTTCATTTAACAGGTCATCAAAAATATAAGTGTGTAATTCTTCCCTGAACCATTTCAACATTGGAATTTCAAATCCTTTTTTTCCGCGGTTATAGATCTCCGGCGGTAATATATCCCGGAAGGCATCCTTTACGATCTTCTTTCTTCCCGCCTTATTTATTTTATATTCCGATGGAAGTGTAAAAGCAAATTCCACTACATGATGATCGAGGAACGGAGAACGGACCTCCACGCTGTTTGCCATACTCATCAGGTCAACTTTAACGAGCATGTCACTAATAAGCACAAGATCAAGATCGGTTTTCAGTACAGAATTAAAGTCATCATTGATGTTGGAAAGATATTTTTCCTTCACGGAATTAATGATCGAATTATTGATCTTGTTGCGTGCAGGTTCGGCTAACAATTTATCTACATCTGCTGCCGAAAATGTAGATGCCCAATGCCAGTAACGTTCTTTAGCAGTAAGCCCGGCGCCTTCGGCATAGCGATGCAATTGCCGGAAGAGATCAGAGAAACGATTGTTCCTGCTTTTCGGCATCATCTTCCAGAGTGGATAACCCATTTTTACAATAGTACCGGCCAACGATTTTTTTCTTGCCAGCCATTCTGCATAATGTTTATTATACCCTGCAAATACTTCATCGCCTCCATCGCCTGAGATCGCCACTGTTACATGTTTGCGTGTTTCCATGCAAAGTATAAATTGAGGCAGCGATGCCGAATCTGCAAATGGTTCATCAAAATAATTCAGCACATCATATATATGGGAGAGATAATCATCAAAGCCTAAACGGAATGTTGCATGGTTGGTCTTAAACTTTTCGGCAACGAGTTCTGCAAAATGCGTTTCATCAAAATATTGTTCGTCTTTAAACCCAATTGAAAAAGTATTTAATGATTTTTGATGCCGGCTTGCCAATGCAACAATCACTGAAGAATCGATGCCTCCGCTGAGGAATGCGCCAAGCGGCACATCACTTATCAATCTTTTTACTACTGCATCGTCCATCAGCGTCACCAGTTCTTTTTGCGCCTGCTCATACGAAGGAGCATTTTTGTAATCATAAGGAGGTGTAAGCTCGTACCATTGTTTTTCGACAATATCTTTTCCATTAAGCGTTAAATATGAACCTGGTCCCAACTTTTTTACATGCTTAAGCATGCTCATCGGCTGGGGAATGTATGATAACTGCAGGTAAAGCTGCAGGGCCTCATAATTTAATTCTTTGGGAATTCCAAAATCATAAAGCGCTTTTATCTCTGAAGCAAAAATGAACCTGTCATCATCGATAAAAAAGCTGAGTGGCTTTTTTCCAAACCTGTCTCTTGCAATAAATAATTCCTTGCTTTGCGTATCATAAACAACAAAAACAAAAAAACCTTCCAGTAATGGAAGGCAGTTTGCACCTTGCTTTATAAAAAGCTCGAGTAAGATTTCCGTGTCTGAACTTGTATGAAGTTGCTTTTGTTCTTCAGCAGAAAAATATTTGTTACGGAGTTGCTGATAATTAAATATCTCCCCGTTAAAAATAATTGAATACCGTTTTGTTTTATCCCACATGGGCTGATTGGCCGCGGCGCTGGTGTCGATGATCGCTAATCTTCGTTGCGCCAACCCCATATCATCGCATAGAAAGATGCCTTCGTCATCCGGCCCTCTTGTCTGTAAAGTTCGGATGGATTGTCGTAATTTCGAAACTTGTTGCCGACCCTTATCTGTCAAAGCAACTATACCCGCAATGCCACACATACAATATCCTTAATTTTGGTGCAATATATCACTATAACTGATTTTCTCTTACTTCCAATTTATCTTTTTGTCGTCTTTATATTCGCGTCTTATTTCAAAAACAAATATTATCCAAAAGGTCATCCATTGAGGCCTTATTTCATGCCGGCGTTCACGCTAAAAATTATCGGCGCAATACTTCTGGGTATCATTTATCAATTCTATTATAAAGGTGGTGATACATTGAATTACTGGCATCAAACCACTGTAATCAATTCAGCGTTCGATCAGTCATTTGCTACATGGTTTCGAATGGTAACGGCATCAGCAGATATATATGATGTGGATGTTTATAAATACACAACTCAACTATTATTGGTACGGATCCACATCCCCTGAATATCTTATTTCCATGATTGGCGCCCTGATTGGTTTGTTTACGATGACCACCTATTTGCCTACATCCGTCATCTTTGCTGCTATTTCGTTTATCGGTGTATGGAAAATGTATATTGTATTTACAAAACTTTATCCAAGACTTACCAAACATATGGCTTTCGCCATTTTGTTTATCCCGAGTGTTATTTTCTGGGGCTCGGGTTTTATGAAAGATACTATAACAATGACCTGTATTGGATGGGTTACCCATTTCTTTTACAAGATTTTTTTCGAAAACAAAAAAGTTGTTCTTAATTCAGCTTTCGCTATATTATTTCTTTATATCATTTTTATTGTTAAATCCTATATCGTTATGGCATTTTTACCAGCCGTATTGCTTATGGGGTATTGGTTTGCTTTCTTATAAAATAAAAGATACAAGGTTAATTATTTTTGTTCGCTATTTCTTATATGCTTCAGCTATTGTTGGTCTTGTAGTAGTCGGTGGAAGATTACAAACGGAAATGTTTGGCGAGTACAATGTAGAAAGTGTAGCTTATAAATCTTTTGTAACAAGGGATTATCTGTATCGTATTTCAATGGAACAGGATGGTTCAGGCTATTCACTTGGCGATATGGACCCCACTCTGCTTGGCATGCTTGAAAAAGCACCGGCTGGTATTAATGTTACTTTATTCCGGCCATATTTATGGGAAGCGAGAAAACCGATTGTAATGATCTCGGCACTGGAAGCATTGCTTTATCTCATATTTACAATTGTTGCCATCGTAAGAAATAATCCCATCCGGATGGTGCAACGTATTCTTGCCGATGAAACACTGCAGTTTTGCCTGATATTTACACTAATATTTGCATTCGCAGTTGGTCTATCTCACTTCTAATTTCGGTTCATTGGTGCGCTATAAAATTCCTTGTTTGCCATTTTATACAGCCTTTCTGATTATTTTGTTTTATCCGCCAAAACAAGAATTGGTATTAAGAAAACAAAGAGATAAAAGCAGGAAACAAGCTGTGTAAGCTATAATTCTTTTCTATATGCTCTCTTCCTGCTTTTCCCATTTCAGATCGAAGTGAGGCATCGGAGATCAATTTTTTAAGATATTTTTTCCATTCTTCTTTGTCACCTGCAATAAAACCGGTTTTATCATGAAGTGTGATCAATCCGTTCACTCCAACACGTGACGCAATTGCAGGAATACCACAAGCATGATATTGAATTAATTTGAATCCGCATTTACCTTCAAACCATGGGCCCTGCTTTGCCGGCATTATACCTATATGCATTTTTAACAGATCATCCTGTTCTGATTCCAATTCCCATTGCTTATAAATAAAATCAAAGTCCCATTGGGGTCGTTTGTTAGATATTACCAGGAAATCAAAATCAACTTCGCTTTTTAATTCAGGGATCACTCCTTCTATTACTTCAAGATTATGCAAGGTGGTATGTGTGCCTGTCCATCCTACCACTATTTTGTTTCCTTCTTGCTGATCACGTTGTTTAAAATGCCCCTGCTGTGTATTTACAACTGTTGGAATAAGAAACACTGAAGAATTATATTGCTTTGCATAATCACATAAAAACTTATTTCCGGCGGCCACTTTATAGGACCATTTGATAATGTGCTTTATTTTCCATGTTGCCTTCACCCATTTTTTGACCCACGAAATTTTTTCTCCGCCAGGGATCCAGATAGCGTCATCGTATTCATAAATGATTTTTTTTCTGAAAACTTTTGCAAGCAGCCATTCAAAAATCGGGCGGGCCAATCGGTGTTGCTTCGCGATGAATAAAAACATAATCCGCTTTTGTCGATTGAAAAAGGTGATCAATCCTTCTGAAAAAACCTTTTACAGTGCCCCATGCTTTTAAAATCCTGTTGCCTGGTTTGTATAAAATATCCCATGCAGTTTTATCAAGAAAAGTTAACAACTTGAAAGAAAAGCCATCTTGCTCAAGCTTTGGTAAAAATAATTCTACCCGGAAACGTTGTGAAGGCGCAACACCCGTAGGATATGGCACCCAAAAATGAATAGTCGGTCTTTTTTTATTATCGCTGCTCAACTCTTAATTATAAATTTCTTTGTATATCTTTTTGGCTATTTCAAAAGAACGGTAACGAACAGCAATCTGCCTTATCTTTTCTTTTAATTCAGCTTTTCTCTTTAACAAATCTTCTATTTTATCAATTGATGCCGCCAACTCAGTTTTATCAGAAAAATCAACAACAACGCCGGTATTTTCGTTTTCTATTATGTCTGAATCATCTGATATGCCCGGAGAAATTACAACCGGCAGTCCCATTGCCCAATATTCCCCATCCTTTATTGACGTACAATATTTTTTCGTAGGCACAGGCTTTACCGGGTTTATAGCAAAATCTCCCAATGAAAGATAGCGCGGCACATCATGATGATAAATAAATCTTCTTGTAACGATATTTCCCGGCAACCCCACTCTTTCTATCTCGCTGTCGATTTCAGCCTTGCTTGCATTTGTAAGCATCAGGAACCGGAAATCATCCTTCCACCGGTCATGACACATTCTTATGAAATTAAACACCTCTTCTTTTAAATATATACCACCAAGCTTACCGGCATAAACACAAACGATCTTGTCTTCTAATTCCAGTTCCCTTAGAAGTGGAATATCTTTTTCTGATGGTGAAAATTTTTCGAGATCAACACAAGCAGGCTTCACAAAAAAATTCTTTACTTCCACACCATACCGGCCCAACGCATATTGTTTCATTCCTGCTGTCGTGGCAATTAATGCCCTTGCCCGTTGTGTTTGCTTTTTTTCCAGGGAAAACAAAATCTTGTATGCCATTCCATCTTTCTTCCATGTTCCGTTCTCGACCATCGATTCTGCATGCGGTTCATAACTATCAATAATAAGTTCTGCACCTGTGAATTTACTGAGCATGTAAGCGATGCTTCCTGCGGGAGTGCAAAAAGCATGAATTGTTTTTATTTTTTCTTTTTTGATAATGCGTATAAGCCTGGCAAGATTTCCTGTTGCTGCCAGCATTTTTTTTATACCGAATCGATTGTAAGATTCAGGCAGCAACCGCATGTTCATTTTTTCCCATTCATGGTTTATCTGAATTGCCTCATCGTTGCTTAAAGCCATGTGTGGCTGCTCAGCTGTAACTAAAAAAATCCTTTTATCCCGCGAAATTATGTTTCTGATAATATTGATGTAGGGCAATGTGTATGTTTGCACCAGCGCATCTTTAAAACTCCATTGTGTAAAAACAAGAATATTACCATTCATGTTTAATCAACAAACTTTTTAATATTCTGTGCAAAATCCTTTTTTCTTATCAGCGCGGCAATAGTCCCATTCTTTATTTTTTTCTGCACTTCCAATCTTTTATTGAAAGTGTAATCCTTATTAAAATAAATGTATCCCTTAGCAATATCATTTTGTTTGAACCCTTTAAAATTTTTGTCACTTTGTAATTTTTCAAGAGCCTGAAGTATTAAATGATTTCCGAGATCAATAGCTTTAAATTCCATTTCTCCGTAAGTATCAGATGGACTTAACGAAATAGTATTGGTTAAGATTATATTACCGCTGTCTATTCCCTCATCAATGAACATTACAGTAGCACCGATGAATTCTACGTCCCCATTATACAAACACCAGAAGGTACAGGAAGGACCGCCATTATAATACGGTGAAAGTCCTGTATGCATATTAATTATTCCGTAAGTTGGTCTTAAAGAAAGTATTTCCTTTTTTACCATTCTTGTACCTGAAACAATAATAATGTCGTGAACATTATTTTTAATAAAATCAACAGATTCTTTTTGATTAATATTTGTCACTTCCAGGATAGCCGTATCATAAAAAGAGGAATAAGCCCTGTACCCTTTATTAATTGAGCTAACAAGGTCCTTTTCCAGGCCACGGAGACGGTATTTCTCATATAGCTTTTGCACAACTTTAATTGGGTTATACTTTATTTTTTTCAGGTAGTTTGACAATCTTCCCTCCATAGAAAATCTATTTTCATAAACTATGCCCGTCAATTCATGATGCTTTGCCAACATATGTGACAAGGCCATATTTTGTATACTATTACTGGTAAGAAGTAACACTTTCATCTTCCTAATAATTTATGAAATCCATTTACTCTAAAAAATAATTCATAAGGATCGCTATCAGAAACATTAAACCGGGGGATTTTATATCGATAATCCGGATCATTTATCATTTTTAATTTAACTAATTCTCCATCTACTGCAAAAGCTGCATGATAATGCTTTTTTGATTCTTCTATAACCGGCTTTGAATATGACCCGATTGGGTAAGAAATGTATTTAATGTTGATTCCGATATTCTGCTCTAATATTTTTTTGGAATCACCAATTTCGAAATTCAAATCTTCTTCATCCTTAATATTTCCAAGCATAGGATGCGTCATGGAATGACTTTGATAGTCTACTATTGTTTTTGTCCTTTTTATTTGCTCCCAGTTCATCACTTCAATATCATTTCTGCTCTTGCTTTTACCTGTTTGATGAATAATTTCATTAAAACTACTTTTAAATTCTTTGTACGGCAGCGATTTTAACCATTTCGTTAATCGGGCTGCCGTCTCAATCCTGGTTTGCTTGTTTGATAATGCATACCCTGCGGCATTATCAGAAATGATATCCAGATGCGTTATTCCCGATTCGTCAATACACATATTTAACCACGTCGTCCAAACAGGTATGCCGGTATCCACGCTTTCTGCAGGAACAAACATTGTGACCTGTATGTTGTTATTTGAAAGTAATGGCAGGGCATTTTCAAGAAAGTCTTTGTATGCGTCATCAAAAACAATAAAACATGAATCCTTTAATTCCTCAACAGGCTGAGTAAATAATTGATCCAAATGACGAAACTTGTACTTTTTGCCAAAAAAAACCAGGATTTTTTCAAAAGCACGATTTGAAAGGGGAGACCAATATGGATCAGGGTTGTCTGAAATTCTATGAAAAAGGAGTATCGGAACGCGGTAATTTCTTCTGTTAAAATATTTCAGCAGGTGACCAATACCAGTAAAATAAAGTGTTCTGAAAAAAATTCTTCGAAGTTTTTGCAACATAATCTTAGATTACACATTCTATGTATATCGTCTTATCCAATTTACCAATAATAAGTTTTTTATCAACATCAGCGCTTTCTTTTTATCAATTCCCGTGATTTTAATTGCTTTGGACAAATAGCTTATACTTTGAATATTTTTTAAATCAAGATAATTAAACACAGCACAAAAAACATAAGTACTGGACCAAAGGTTTGCAAGTTCATCTTTTGATAAGGGAATATTTTTTTCGATCCAATGAGTAGCGTAAAGTCGTTTTTTTATAGTGGCCTGCAGATTTTTCGTCAATGACCTTTCATTATGATCTACCAGGGTCAGTGTTGTTTGGTCAATTAAATATAGTTTATCTGTTATTGTATTTTCTAATAAAAATATCCAATCCTCCATAGTTACCAAATCCCTGCTTTCACGGAATACTTTCAAGGTTGGATTACCGGTCCTAATGCAAAAGTTACAGGCCAAACCGTTTCCATCAAGAAACAACTCTTTACCATACCAACCTTCCTTTATCTTCTGAATGGTTGAGCTTTTTCTTTTGTTATTATGAAGCCAATCATGTTTTGTGGCGATTAAATTAACACTCCCTATTTGAAGTATACTATTATTAAGACATTCCAGATGATTTGAATGCATGATATCATCTGAATCGAAGAATAATGCATATTGACCGACGGCTTTTGTTAACCCGAAATTTCTTGCGGCGCCGCGTTCTTCATTCTCTTTATGAAAATATCTCACCTGGGATTTGTCCCGATAACGGCTCCTGATAACTTCAGCAGTGTTATCAGTGCTGCCATCATCTACAACAATTACTTCAAAGTGCGGGTAATTTTGATTGAGTACTGAATCAAGTGTATCAACTATTAAATGACTCCTGTTGTAAGTAGGAATAATTATAGAAAAAAAAATCATTTAATCATCTCTTTATAAAGTGCAATATGTTTATCTGCTTTTACTTTAAGACTGTAATTATTTATTGCATCTGTGTGGGCCTGTGAAGCCAACATCTGCGCCTTGCCGTAATTCTCTTTCATATATAAAATGGCATCGGCAATAGCTTCGGCGTTTTGATAATCTACTACATAAGCATTTTTCATGTGCTCTGCCGACTGCCAGGCATAACCTGATTTCGTAAGTATCTGCGGCTTTTCAGAGATCATTCCTTCAATTATATTTATTCCGCAATTTTCTACGAACTTATTTATCGGTACATGCAGATGCACATCAAAAACTTTAAATAAAGCCACAGGGTCATCAATAAATCCTTTAGAAATAACTACGTCCTCAACTCCAAGATCTTTCACCTGTTGCATCGCTGTTTCATAATATGAACCTTTGCTTCCAAAAATAAGGATCTTTACATTTGCATGCTTATTGCGTTCTTTTAAAATAGCTGCTGCCTTATTTATGAATTCATGTCCTTTCCAAAATTCGTACCGGGAAATAACTCCCACTATAAAATCATTTACATTAATGCCAAGCTTATTTTTAATTTTTACAACTCTATCTGCGGAAACATCATTATACTCACTCTCTTTTAAACCGTGATAAATGGTTAAAAGTTTTTCGTCATGGAGATGATAATGGTCTTTTAAGTATTCTTTGGCAGTATCAGCAACAGCGATAATTTTTTTACTTAATTTATAAGTAAGCTTATCGATATTTTCCTGTTTTTTGTTATCAAAGTCATGCGCCCAGCTTGCATTCTCACAAGTAGTTATCCGGTTCTTAATACCCGCTATCCATGCGGCTATTTGCCCAACTGCATTGCCATAAGGCAATGAGGTATGAACAATATCAGGCTTAAATTTTTTAATGATGGAAACCGTTTTTAAAACGTTGGTAGCATGGGCAAGCTTATACATGTAAGGAAGGAAGTAGCTTTTAACACCCATTTTCAACAGGTCATCGTGCAGGTAACTGCTTTTACCAACTCCGTCATCAACGATAACGTAAGTTTGATTGACACCACGGTTTTTCATTTCTTCAGCAAACCATTGCCATTGCAATGATTTGTTGATATGCGATAACGCATATAGGATATTCATAGAATTCGTCTTTTGATCCTGTTCAGTTTCTTAAGAAGGAGTAACACCGGATCAGGTAACGCTAATTTGTTCATGATCGGGAGGATCTTTTCCTCATTCTTAAGTCGGGTAACGGAATAATGTTTTTTCAACCACGCAAGCAACTGTCTTGCTTCGGACCTATGAGCATTCCAATAAAGATCTTTCAACACATAACAGAGATGAAAAAAAAGCAACTTCTCTGTATCTATTTTTTCAACGATCTTTTTTTCGGGAATAAAGCTGAACTTATAATTCCATGTAAACACAGAAGGGTCAACTATCCCGGTGGCCTTCAATGTATCTATTAACGAATGCCAGCCCATGTTATTGCAAAGACTCACAAAGGTTTTGCTCCAATCCGCCATGAAGCTGTCAAACTGCGAAACGCTCTTACTTTGATTATGCAAACGGTATTTTGCAAAAATATCATTGACGGGTACAAAATCACAAACGAGAGCAAGCCTGCAAAAAAGATCAAAGTCCATCCCGTAATGCAATTGCTCATTCACACTGCCACCGACCTTATCAAGATAGACTTTTCTATAAAAAGCAGCAGGCTGGGAAAAAGCCATTCCCGCAAGATATCTTTCTACAGGTGAGGTCTTATAGCCCCAGGTATCTTTGATATCAACACCGTTCTTAAAAACGGTAATACCTCCATAGATCAAACCAACACTGCTATCCTGTTGCGAAAAGTAACCGGCAATTTTATGTAACGTACCCGGTGTATACAAATCGTCGCTGCAAAGCCAGCTTATTATTTCGCCTGTTGCTCTTGCAAATCCCTTATTGATCGCATCGCTTTGCCCTTTGTCTTTCTCACTTACCCACCACGTAAGATGTTGTTCATATTTTTTTATAACATCAACGCTGTTATCATTGCTACCGCCATCTACAACAAATAATTCAAGATTTGGATATTGCTGATTGACTACTGAAAGAATTGTTTCTTCTAAAAATTGTCCCTGGTTGTACGAGGGAATCACTATACTTATCTTCGGCAAATTCATAGCGAGGGGATAAGGAATTTTTAATTGGCTGCAAATATCTGGTATTTAGGTTGGAAAATAACATAGGTTTTAATTTCAATTCGAAAGCGATATTCCTTTCTTCATGTAATCAGGAACAGCTACATTAAAATTCCTTAATAAGGTCGGCGCAATATCAGTAGTTGAAACGGTGGCAACATCATTACCATTCAGCCCTTTTGCCGGCGCATAAATAATAAGCGAGCCCTGCGGAATATGATAAGCTGTGGCGCCGCAACGATCCTGGATTTTCACGTTCTTCATGCCCGAATGGTCCAGCGGAATTATTTGGCCCATCAATTCGATCTTTATTTTGCTTTCATCAAGATTAGGAAGGCCGATATCAAGACTGTAAAACCCTTCCGCTTTTTGACGTGACTGTATAGTCTGTCCATTTATCCGGAATGTGGCCAGCTTTTCTTCAAACTCATTTCTTTTATCCACATGAATTTGGACATTGAACTGGGGAACCATGGATGGCTTTAATTCATAATAACCCGAACCCAGGTTAAAGTTGTTCATGAATTTTTTTGCATTGGTAACAAACAGGTCTGTATAAATTTCATTTGCTTCTACTGCTTGCTGCCCCATGCTTGAAAGTATCCACAGAGAATATTCCGGGTTTTTTTCTATGAATTTTTTAAGACGGCCGATCATTTCATCGGCTTTCTTCATTGTATAAACGATCTCACCATTGTATGTTTCCACCCATTCTCTTCCTAGTTTCAAATTCTCATAATCTTCAGGAAATGCGGCTGCCCAATAGCGATGCTGCGATGAAGCCACATGATTTGTAAAGAAAGTAACAAAATCAGGTTTATGTGTTTCCAATTGTTTGTAAAAAATATCGAAGCCAATAATGGATTGATAGGTTCTTCTTCTAACTACTTTCCATTTATTTATTCTTTCATCCACCAGTTGCGCAGCAACATCAGTTGCTGTTCTAAATCTCATACCCATGTCAGGCAGCCTCATCAAAAACTGTATTGCTTCTTTACCAGGTATTTTGTTATTTACTACACGGCTGTTATCCCTTGCCATCGCCAAATTGAATTTTTGAAACGACTCTAATTTTTTAGGGAAACATTCGCTGCCCGCTGCAAAAGTATCCGGCACATAAAAAGAAAAGTTACTGGCGTTTTCAGGTAACGGGTAAGTATGCAATGAACCAAACAAGCCCACCTTCACACCTTTTTCTGCAAGCATATTCCAGATAGCGGGATATTGCTTTTCCTGTTCATTCAGATCCTGTCCAAAATCAGAGATAAAATGCTTTTCATTAGTGATACCCCGGTGAACAGTTGGCCAGGTTATCCATGGCGAAAGATGACCCTGGTCTTCAGAATATGTTTCGTATTTTCTTCCTTTGTTTAAAACCTGGGCGAGATTTGATTCCGGGTAAAGCTTACAGAAGTGGTGAATGACTTTATAGGGAACTTCATTGAGTTCAAAGAGGATGACTTTCATTAGTATTGGATTTTACGCAAAATTCTTAAAAAACAGTTTTGCGGGTCAGGATCAGACTTAAAACGCAAAAAGGACCTTTAAAGTATTTAAGAAATTGTATTAAGTTCGCTGCTGATAACCCATTTCACACCAATTGACTATGAAAATATCAGTGGTCATTCCGGCAGCAGGTTCTATAGCCCAGAAGTTTACCTCGCTCCGTCCTCAATATTCTTCGGCCGGTTTGTTCCCGGTAAATTCTAAAAGCCTGTTGAGCTATTCACTCGATTTTTACTGTCAACAGCCGGATACAGAGGTAATTGTTATCGCAAATTCGAAAGATGAAAGCCTGCTAAAAAACGAATTACCGCTTTATGATTTTAAACTGGTAACTATTGACAATACGAAAAGCATAATTGAAACGCTGCAGGTTTTTTTGGAAAAAAATCCAAAACTTCATCACGATGTTATCTTGAGTGTTGTAACTACTATTCCTTCTGAAATCCCTCCGCCAAATTCAATTGTGTTGTCCGGCCGCCAGGAGTTTTGTCATTTTTATTCTGCTGTGGCAGAAATAGAAAATGGCAATCCGAAATTCTTTCATCGCGGCAGCGGCGCCGATTATTTTGGATATCCTTTTACCGGTGTCATCAGAACAAGTCTTGAAGATCTGAAAGCTGCATTGCAAAAATGTATCACTAATGACCTGCTTGAAGTAGCCGAACATATTTACAAAGACGGAAAACTTTCTTTTAAAAAAACTGAATGGATCGATTGCGGTCACGAAGTAAATTATACAGAAGCAAAAGCAAAATTGTTATCCAGCCGTTCATTCAACTCACTCAGTGTCGAGATGATCTCAGGCATTCTTGAAAAGAAAAGCACCAACATTCAAAAGTTCATTGACGAAACCAGCTATGTTGAAATGCTGCCTGCTGATCTTAAAATTTTTTTTCCCAGGGTTATTGAAGCATTAAAAACAAATAAAACACATGCTTCAATAAAAATGGATTATTTCTCTTATCCGAATATTGCCGAATTACAACTCTACCGGAATTTAGAAGAGGTACAGTGGCACCGGATCTTTGATGCGTTTGAATTTGTGTTGAAAAAATTCAAGGCGAATAGTGGAACGATCAGTAAAAAAGATTTTCTTGATTTTTATCTCGGTAAAACACGTAAACGCGAAGCTGAAAATGAAAAATGGATCACGGACAACCAGCTTCAGTTCTTATTAAAAGATGGTCTTGTTATTAATGATCAAAAATGTTCTTCGTTCAATACCTTATTGCCTCAAACAGAAAAAGCTATCGAGAATCTATTTACTGAAAAAGATTTTTGTGTGATGCATGGCGATTTTTGCTTCAATAACATTCTTTATGACAGCTATAGCGGTACTATTCGTTTGATCGATCCAAGGGGAAGCTTTGGCGAAAATCTCCCCGGGATCTATGGTGACATTAAATATGATCTTGCCAAGCTGTTGCATTCATCGGTTTATTGCTATGATTATATTGTAAACGATCTTTCGCATTTTGATGCAAACGGAAACAAGATCAACTATTCGTTTAATCTTCGTCCCAATCATGAGTTGCTTGGTTCATTAAGTTTTGAACTTGTAAGAAAGATGGGGTTCGATCCAAAGCAGATCAACATTCTTGTTGCGTTGTTATTTATTTCCATGTGTCCTTTGCATAGTGATAGTTTGAGAAGACAAAAACTGATGTATGCGCATGGATTATATTTGCTGAACAAAAGTTTACAATGATTTTAAAACAAAAATATAACCACAGCGACACGGCGATGCACAGCGTCGTGTTTCTCTGTGTTTGCCGTGGTTAAACATAATTTTTATGAGAATCTGCATTGACCTCGATGGCGTTATTTGCGAGTTGAAAAAAGAAGGACAAACCTATGATCAGCTTGAACCGGTACCGGGCGCCATTGAAAAATTAAACCAATTAAAAGAAGCGGGCCACTATATCATCATTCAAACAGCAAGACACATGAAAACCTGCGAAGGAAATATTGGCCGCGTGCAGGCTCGCATCGGTGCTGCGACTCTAAACTGGCTGGAAAAAAACAAAGTACCATACGACGAAATTTATTTTGGTAAACCATGGGCACAGATCTATATTGACGATAATGCATTCCGTTTTGAGAACTGGAATGCGATCAATGGTGATGGTTCGAATTTCCCGGCTTATAAGGAAGAACAGTTCGCAGAAAAAAATAAAAAATGAATTTCCTTATTACAATGGCCGGTGAGGGCCGGCGCTTTCGTGAAGCTGGTTTTGATCTGCCTAAAATGCTTATCGAGGCAAAGGGAAAGACATTACTTGAGTGGTCGATCGATTCATTGCCGCTAAATCTTTGTACCCGTCTCATTTTTGTTGGCCAGCAAAAACACGAAGACGAGTTTCAATTAACGAAAAAAATTCTTGCTATTTACAGCAACCGCGTTAAATCTTTGCATTTTAAGTTTATTGATATCATTACCCGTGGTCAATCAGAAACTGCCTGCCTTGCAAAACATCTTGTTGATCTTTCTCAGCCATTATTGATCTTTAATATCGATACACAATTTTCTTCTTCTTCACTTGAAAAAAACCTGCTGAAGAAAAATGTTGATGGTGTGCTTGGAGCATTTTATTCCGAAGACCCGAGATTCAGTTTTGCATCGTTGAGTGCGGAAGGTTTTGTAACAAAGACAGCCGAAAAGGAAGTTATCTCGTCCAATGCACTTACGGGCCTTTATCATTTTACACATCCTGAAGATTTTTTTGAAGCGGCTGAATCTGCTTTCTCCAAAAATGAAACTACCAAAGGTGAGTTTTATATTGCCCCGCTTTATAATTACGTAATTAAAAAAGGACGCCGCCTTATTGTGGATATGGCTGATGAAGTGAATATACTCGGCACACCGGAAGAACTGGAAGCTTTTTTAAAAAAATAATTTTTATTTAACCTCAGCGAACGCAGCGTTACAGGGCGCTGTGCATCGCCGTGTCGCTGTGGTTTTTTTTATCTATGAAATCTCTTTTCAAAATATTTATAACTTCTTCCGGATATCCATACCAGGATTATGATCATCAGCATTGACAGCCAAATTTTCTCCGATCTGCTGAATTTAAATGAAACTTCGTACAATAGATAAATGAAAAATATTTGAAGCAGATATATCGAATAGCTCCTGTCGCCGAGCTTGCTCAAATATGTGTTGGTGATCTTATACTTTGATGCCAGGGCAAAATAAGAGATAAGAAGGATAAAAGATGGAACACCCCAGATCAATATCCTGGGAATTTCTTTCCCGTTATAAACTACTGTTTCTCTTGGCATACCTTCATAAAAATATCCGGAATCTTTTGCGATCATTACAATAAAAAATACATAAAGAACGATAAACAATAAAGGCTCAACAAAGGAAGAAATCTTTTTCCTTATCCATTCATGGTACTTGCCCAATAAAAGACCGATGGCGAAGTATAACAGGAACGGGGATGTAAGAAAATCAAGGTACACATTGCTGAAATCGCCAATAACATAAGTAACACTACCCAATGCAAACAGCAGGATCACCAATGGCGTAAAAAAGTTCTTTTTGAAAATGATAAGAAATACAAAAGCCAGGATATAAAACAGCATTTCAAAATTCAGGCTCCAGCCAAGAAAAACCAACGGATCCCTGTAATACCCATCTACCGTAATCGGAATGAACAGATAACTTTTCCATACAGTGGCAAAGCTCATGTCAACCGGAATGTTGGCTTCTCTCTCTGCATGAAAACTATTGAGCGTAACATTCATTAAAATAAAAAGAGTAGTAACAAGGAAGTACAGCGGGATGATGCGCAGAAGCCTTTTCTTTAAGAAAGTAAACGGTTTATTATAATAGCCGCTTTTATCAATGCTTATAAAAATTATAAACCCGCTTATAAAAAAGAAAATATCAACACCAATCGATCCGCAAAAACGGGCAAGCGGTGTAGGAAAGTGAACAAATACAACTAATAAGGCAGCAATACCTCTAAGATGCTGGATGGATTCGAGGCGGTTCAATTTATTTATTGACTATTGATTTGTAAAGAGCAAGTAAACTATCTACCTGCTTTTCCAATGTAAATTCATTGAGAATTTTGGCTCTTGCCTTTTCGGAAATTTTTCCGTCGTTGTTTGCTTCGCTGATCCATACTATTCCATTGACCAGGTCATCAACATTTTTAAATTCTGCCAGATAACCATTCTCCTTATGATCGATGACATCGACAACGCCGCCGCTATCTCTAAAAGCTATGCAAGGCGTGCCGCATGCCATGGATTCGAGCACAGTGTTTGGAAGATTGTCTTCCGTAGACGGACAAATAAAAATATCAGCTGCACTATATACCTGTTGTATATCCTTTTCATCACGCAACAATCCTAAAAATCTTACTTTCTTATAAATATCGTCAATATGATTTTTTTTATCGGAACCAAATAGAATAAAAATATAACCCTTCTCAGTAAGTTGCTCAATCATTTGCCTGAAAAAAATTCCGCCTTTATTTGAAACTTCAAGCGCATAATGAGCTCCAAACACTATTACTTTAGCATCTACCGGAATGTTTAAAGCTTCTCTTGCTTGTTTCTTATCCGTTGGTTTAAAAATAGTGTGATCAATTCCGGTGCCGACTCTTACAATGGGCCTATCTCTGAACAAAGAGCTCCTGGCCGCTGCGTCTGCTATCCACCTGCTGGGCGCCACTAATGTGATATTTTTATTTCGCCATGATTTGTTTTTTCTCTTCCATTGAACCCATGTGAAATCCTTTTTTTCATTTGTTATAAGCTGTGGACAACTGCCGCAATGCTCTTCATATCTTTTGCAATCATTGGAATAATGACAACCGCCGGTAAAAGGCCATTTATCCGATAACCTCCATACAATCGGTTTGTCGATCTCCCCGATCTGTTCAGGTGTAAGAAAATTTGAACCAACCCAGTATAAACAAACTATATCGGCTTGCTTTATTAATGGATTACGTTTAATGCTGATCCTTCTGAAATAATTGAATGAAAATTGCTGAGAGCCGGGACGGATTTTGCTGCGGAAGAAATGCTTTTCGAGGCGATAGAATAAAAATTCTCTAGCCCGGTACAACAAACCCTTCTTTACTTCTGTAACACCCGGAGACGTTGAACCTGAAGGTTTAAAAACGATAAGATTGGAGTCAATGCCCTGTTCAAGAAGTTTTTTATGAATACGAAGCGTTGCAATGCCGGCGCCTCCCTGTGCAGTAAAGGTACTGAGGTGTACAACTTTCATAGGTCTGTTTATGAAAAAAACTTTTTATACCACATTTGGAACATCAGGAATTCCCATAATTCCCAATCGGAATTCCGTTGATTGTTATAAAACGGCTTTGCAATTGAATTATAAATATCAGGTTGGAAAATATTTTGCTCCTCAATGAATTTTTTGCTTAACAATGATTCTACCTTTTCTCTTAATTGGTTTCTTAACCAGGAAGACAATGGCAAAGTAAATCCTTTCTTGGGGCCGGCAATAACTTCGTTTGGCAACCAATCCCGAATGGCATCTATGAAAAGATATTTCAAATGACCATTGCAAGTTCTTAATTCAGCAGGAATGGAATATATAAATTCAGAGAATTCCACATCAAGAAAAGGAGTTCTTGCTTCAATAGAATAAGCCATGGAGAAACGATCTGTCATTAATAAGAACTCTTCGGGCAATTGTAATTTGGTATCAACAGCAGGCACGGCATCTCTTGGATTGGCATGGGGCCAAAGTTGCTGAATGTATGCGGCTGATGGCGTTACATTTTTTATAAACTCGCTGGAGAATATTTTAGATGATTTATATCCGTCAGTAAAATAGGGATAATGGTGGATGCCATTAGGATACTTTATCAAATGACCAATTTTGCCGCCATTTTTTAAGAATTGCCTGATCCGGTAAAAATGCGAACGCTTATTTTCATAGAATTTCCACTTTCCATAATTGCCAAACAATTCATCGCCACCACTTCCTGTCATTGCTACTTTTACATCTTTACTCATTGCTTCATATACAAACCAGGAGGGTAAGCCACCGGCATAAGGCTCGTCAAGATAATACACCATCTTATCAAGATAATTTAAGAGATCATCTGCCCTGACAATTATCTCACGATGTTCGGTGTTCCATTTTTGAGAAACTTTCTTTGCCATCTCTTTTTCGTCGATATCAGGTGCATCAAGATACCCAACCGTATAGGTTTTAATTTTATACGGTGAAACCTGTGCCATGGCGGCAACAATAGATGAAGAGTCGATGCCACCTGACAAAGAACATGCAATTTCAACATCACTCAATGTCCATCGTTGAACGGCCTCTAAAAATTTTTTCTTAATTAACGGTTTATATTCCGGAAGATCAGCTTTCGTGATCTTTTCTGTTGACATTTTAGGCGACCAGTAAGAGTCAGTCTTAATCGTTCTGCTTTCTACATCATATTCGATCCATGAAGCAGATGGAAGTTTTTGTATTGATTTAAAAACAGTGGAAGGCGCGGGAACAGCCTGGAACGAAAAATAATCATAAACCGCCTGGTGATTTAATTCTTTAGTGATCCATGGCAATGCCAGTAACGATTTCATCTCAGAGGCAAAAGCGAATTTATCACCGCTTACAGAATAATAAAGCGGTTTAATGCCATAATGATCTCTTGCAGCAAAAAGTTTTTTTTGCTTTTTATCATAAATAGCAAAGGCAAACATTCCATTAAGATATTGCACCATGGATTTGCCGTATTGCCTGTACATATAGATCAATGCTTCCGTATCGGAATGATGTGTTCTAAAAATATGACCTGACTGTTTTAACTCTGCTCTCAGATTTTCCGAATTATAAATCTCGCCATTGAATACGATCCATAAGTTTTCATCATTACTGCTCATTGGCTGATGACCATCCTGTATATCGACAATAGCCAGCCGTGTCATGGCAATATTCACCTCTGCAGCTTCATCAAAATAATATCCCTGGTCATCCGGGCCACGATGCGTCTGCACACAATTCATTTGTTTTAAAAGCTCTTTATTATAAATACCTGCAAAGCCAGTTATGCCACACATATTTTTATTTCTTTATAACATTGGCAACAACGCCATTGCTGCCATAGAAAACTTCTGTCTTATCATTCCGATCGTTGTGGATCATTTTGCTTACCTCATCTAACGTTTTTGGAAAATCATAGGCCGGTGCCAATGCATCGAACGTATCAAGTATGGCCCATTGCTTTCGCTGGGAATAATTCAAACCCATATCAAGATAATTCCAGCATGGTATCCGCATAAACGCAAGTATCCTATCACCAAAGCGTGGAATTTTTCTAATAAGTGTATCCACGGGCAGCCAAATTGGTATGTAAAACTTAATGATGTTAAGTAATTTTTGTGGTGCCATTTTTTTTGCCACCGGTCGCCAAAAATATTTAGGTGTTGACCACGGAGTGGATGAAGAAAATTTCAGATAGTAATCGATGGAGATCTTACCGCCCGGCTTTAGCTTATTAAAAATTTGCCTGTATGATTCATCCGGATCGGGAGTGTGTTGTAACACTCCATAACAAAAAACATAATCAAAATAATCATCAGGAAAAGGAATATTGTAAATATCTCCCTGGAAGATCAACAGGTCACCTTTGCTATTATTATTTTCATAATTGGCCTCAACGGCATTTGAAAGATCAAAACTTATAATGGTAGCTCCTGTTGAAATAAGTATTTCAGTAAAGCGTCCGGCGCCGCAACCTGCTTCGAGTATTACCTTTCCTTTCAATTCTTCTTTCGTCCATTTTGTATTTTCCCAAAATCTTTTTCCTGATAAAGGAAGCCCGGTATAACTATCAAATTGTGTTTTTTTAAATTTGTTCCATTGCAACCCAAAATTATCAGAGTAATTTTTATCGGAATCGAGAAACCGGGGAATACCATTTACAATTTTGAATTCTTTTCCAGTTTTATGATCGATAAGCTTCCCTTGTTTGATGATCTTATCATAAGCATTATTGGGATCCAGGTTTGATTCGATGATCTCAAGCCGATACCTATCCTCAAAAAAACGTTTATAATGCGATAGTTTCATAGTTAGGCTTTATAATAGTCCCTGTACCAATCAACAAATTTCTTTATACCGTCTTCAATGGAAGTTGATGGTACAAACTGAAAATCTTTAGTGCTTTCAGAAATATCTGCATAAGTGCTTTCCACGTCGCCTTGTTGCATCGGCAGGTAATTGATCATCGCTTTCTTTCCGATTGCCGTTTCAATTGCATTTACAAACCGCTCTAAAGTAACGGGATCATGGTTTCCAAGGTTATAAATTTTATAATTCTCTTCGGTAAAGTTTCCACGGCTTTCAATAATTTTTACAAACCCGTTGACAATATCATCTATATAAGTAAAGTCACGCTGTAGTTGCCCATGATTATACAATGTGATCGGTTCGTCTTTTAAAATCTTATTTGTAAAATCAAAATAGGCCATGTCCGGTCTTCCCCATGGCCCATACACCGTGAATAGTCTTATCCCTATCGTTTTTAATTTATACAGCTCGCTGTAGGTATATGCCATCAATTCGTTTGCCTTTTTTGTAGCGGCATAAAAACTGACCGGCTTACTTGTTTCCGATTGAATGCGAAAAGGCATTTCTTTCGAATTTCCATATACACTCGAGCTGCTTGCATATACAAACAGCTTTACTTTATTATGCGCAACACAATCAAGCAGGTTAAAAAAACCACGGATATTATTGTCCACATATACAGCAGGATTGACGATACTATACCGCACCCCGGCCTGTGCAGCCAGGTTACAGACTGCATCAAATTGATGGTGAGAAAAAAAATCTTTCAAGCTTTGTTCATCCGTGAGATCAAGATTTGTAAACCAAAAATTCGAATGTTTATTACCCTGCGCTTCTTTGCCTTCTTTTTCCGCATCCTCTTTTTTTATCCCTAATTCCTGCAGTCTTGCCTTTTTAAGATTGATGTCATAATAGTCGTTCATGCAATCAATCCCAAAAACTTCGTGTTTTCCATCCACCAGTTTCCTGGCGATATTAAAACCGATGAACCCTGCACAACCTGTTACCAGAACTTTCATTTATAAGATCCCTTTTAAAAAAATTATTTTTTAATTCCTGATGCTGCAAATGGCCACAAGATGCGGCTGTGAAGTTGAATAGAAGAAATTGCGGGCTGAGTGTTTCATTTTTTTCAGCATACCATCCGGCGGAGTACTTGAAAAATCGGTAGCAAAACAATTATCTACTTTTAAACCATGTTTTTCCATAAATGAAGTGAGCGATTGAATGTTCCAGCTTCGTACATGCTGCCAGCGGTGAAATGTATGCTCGCATACAGGACAATACACCACGGATTCATCGAGTCGCTCATTATTAGGAGTCGTAAAAATTATTTTACTGCCGGCAGTACCCAGTCTCTTTACATTTTCAACAAGCGGAACCAGAAACTCATCAGTAAGATGCTCGATGACTTCGACAACAAAGATCACATCGAATTTTTTGTTAAGTTTAAAAAGATCATCTAACAAATAGGCCCCTTTGAAATTTGGTTCGCCTTTATACTGCTTATTTACAAACTCAACAGATTGCGATGAAGTGTCGGCTCCATAAGTTTCAAACCCTTTGCTGACAAAATGTTTTATAATAAATCCTGTGCCACATCCATAATCAAGTATTGCACCACCGGGTTTTACATACTGCGATAAAACATTAACAATATTGGCTCCAAACTGGTAGGTAAAATACAATTCAGGATATTGAGAATAATAATCCCAGAATTTGATCACCAGCTTCTCATCCCAAACTATTGGAGTTGCTTTCATCTTATAGGAATAGTTTAATTAATTTTTTGCTTTGCCTGTGCCGGATAGCAATCTTTTTATGTCGCTCAAAATTTTTCTTCCTGCGGACCTTATGTAAAATACTTTTCTTGATGTAAAAAGATCGGCCTTTTTATTTTGCCTTATTGGTTCCTTCTGCTTTGGAATATCAATTTCATGAGCCGTCAGATCAGCAAGCCATGAAGCTTTATCTATCGTATGCGTAGCTGTCTCGTCAAAGCCAATATTGGTTATTAAATTATGTTTGGGTAAAATGGCAAGTCCTTTATTATACCACATCCGGTAGGTCCACTGATAATCCCATGTGTTTTTGATCTTCTTATTGGAATATTCATTATAAAAATCAATCCAGTATTTTTTTTCTGACTCTGTAAGAAATAATTCACGAATGTTTGCAAAGAGTTTTCCGGTATCGATATCATCTATCTCAAAGCGGTAATTATTCCAGGCGCGGCGCCATGTTGCCCAACCCCATATATGCGGGTATGCTGAAAAATAATAACCAGATCCCATCTCATAAGGGTTATAACTATTGCCCCCAATATGCCATACAGAAGTATCATTCCGGTAAAGACGCAGCAGTTCTTTTGCAAATTCAAAAAAGCTTTGAGATGGAACAATATCATCTTCTAAAATAATTCCTTCCTCTGCATGTTCGAAAAACCAGGTGATGGCTGATGAAATTGATTCTCCTGCATTGAGATGTTCTGTCCTGTATAATTTATGCACCTCGCATGGCCACTCACTAACTTTTTTATCTATCATGTTTCTAACCTGGAGCACCTTTGCTTCATCACTGACATTTGAAGGATTTGGTGCATTACTGGCAATGTATAATTTCAAAGGTTTTACCTGTGCAATTCTGTCAAGAACTCTTTCGGTAGTTTCAAGCCTTTTATAGGTTATCAAAAGAACAGGAATGTCAAAAGCTTTCATAGTATCAATTCTTATTCGTCAATAATCGGAATATGGATTTGGCCTCGTCAAGTATTTTATCTGTCGGCGAAAAGCCAACCAGGTTTTTTAATTTGTCAACTGAAACCTTCAACGATGTATCATAGGCTGTAGTGTCGGCGGTATTAACTTGAATAGGTATTGGTTCCGAAAAATATTCAAGCCATGCTTGTTGAACTATTTCTGCCACGTCCATCATGCTGATGCTTCTGCCCATTCCTAAATTAAACACGTCATTAGCCGGGCCTTTGGTAATAAATTTATCTACTATATTACAAACATCACCCATCCAAATGAAATCACGCATAGGCCGCCCATTGCTGTTCAATTTGATCAATTTAGTTTCGACTGCGCTCCTGGCCAAATCGTTTAATACAAGATACCATTTACTGCTGGTCATCTCCTTTGGGCATCCGTAGCTGTTTGTGAGCCGGAAAATAGTAAATGGGATTTTATGAGATGAATGAAACTGCCTGATATAATATTCCGCGAACAGATGTGTTGTACCGTAATCATTTTTTGGTTGCGGCTGCGTTGTATCTTCAACAATATCTCCTGCATTAATACCATAAACATGAAAAGTGGAAAAATAAATTAAATGTGTTGCAGTTTTCCCATTGTTAACTAAGGCTTGCAATAAATTCCGGGTACCCCACGCATTTATATCAAGTGCTTTTTTTGCATAGCCCGGCGCATTACCTTCATTTATACTGGCAAGATGAATAATTACATCCCAATTCCTTTCCTTGATGAGTTTATCAACATCATTCTCATTTGCAATATCACCATAGATTTTTTCAAAAGATAAATCATTGAGCACCTCACGAGGCTTCATACTAAACGTAGTGACCTCAAATTTTTTTTCAACAAAAAATTCCGTAAGCCAGGAACCTAAATTACCGAGACCGCCTGTGATAAGTAATCGCATTACCAGTTATAATTTGGTATATGATCGTTTGAAAGCGGAAGTTGTTTAACCTCGGCTGGATCATGAGGTATGCTTGCAAGATTCATTAGTAAATTGAGATCGGCACCAACACCCTGGAAAGCCATCCAAAGATTTGGAGATACTGTCAGACGACTATATTGAGCAGCGGGGCCGAGGTAGAATTCATTGAATTTTTTATGCGTTTGGCTTTCGGGCCGGTCATCATATATTACAAAGCGTATACTCCCAACCGGAACGACAAGATTTAGAGTCATTCTCAGGTGACACTTCCATCCTTTTATTTTATCTTTTACTATAGTGCTAAAATAGGCTTCACCAAAGCCGGCAAAAGACGGGTCGCTTACCTTAAGCCCATGAAGCACATTTCCATTTTCACCGGGAATTATTTTAAGCTCCGTTAATGAAACACCTGCTATCAATGAGTCCATTCTAATTTTATTTTTTTTGCAGCTGCGGTATAGCTATCGATTTGTGAGTATGTAAACTCATATAAATCGCTGCCGGGGGAATGATAAAATTTGTCATACCACAACGCGGTATAATCTGCCGCTTCGTTAAAACTTAATACTGGTTTCCATTTCAGTTGATGCAAGGCCTTGTCACAATTTAATTTTAATAATCCCGATTCATGAAAACCCGGCTCATCTTCCACAATAACATGTTGATGATCTTTTTTAAAAGACCATTTGTTAGCAATCGCTTCAATTATTTGCAATACAGTGAATGTTTGATCAGAAGAAGGTCCGAAATTAAATGACTCACCAGAAAGTTTTGGATCTTCAAATAAAAGCTGCCCGGTAGTAAGGTAGCCGCTTAACGGTTCAAGTACATGTTGCCATGGCCTGGTTGAAGACGGCCTCCTTATCACCACTGGTTTATCATTTGCCCATGCCCTTACACAATCAGGAATGATCCTGTTCGCAGCCCAATCACCACCACCAATAACATTACCGGCCCTGGTACTGGCTAATCGTATTGCAGAATTATTATTGAGAAAAGAATGATAATAACTATGAATAACAAGTTCCGCTCCTGCCTTACTTGCACTATAGGGATCTTTACCGCCTAACCGGTCATTCTCACGATAGCCCCATGTCCATTCGACATTCTCATAACATTTATCACTTGTTATTAAGACGGCAATACAATTATGATTTGTGATGCGTAAAGCTTCCAGCAGGTTGGCAGTACCCAATACATTTGTTTGAAAAGTTTCCAACGGATCCCGGTAACTGGCAGCCACGATCGCCTGTGCAGCGAGGTGAAATACAAAGTCAGGTTTTGTTTTTTCAATCAGCTCCTTTACTTTTTGAACATCTGCAACGTTTATTTCATGATGATTTATTTTATCGCCCAGTTTCAACGTTTCGTACATGCTTGGTGTAGTAGGTATCCTGTCGCTAAGCCCAATAACTTTTGCTCCAAGTTTCAATAACCATGTTGTAAGCCAGCTTCCTTTAAAGCCCGTGTTGCCTGTAATCAAAATAACTTTATCGCGATAAACATCATTGAACATCATTTGGCTTGTTTTCAGAATTAATAATTACCACACTTTCCATTTTGCATTATTGTTATCCCACATTTCATTTAGTTGTACTTTATCCCGCAACGTGTCCATACATTTCCAAAACCCATTGTGCTTATAAGTAACTAATTGTTTTTTCGCTGCGAGAGCTTCCAATGGTTCTTTTTCAAAAACCGTTTTATCATCGCTGATATAATCCAGCACCTGCGGCTGACATACAAAATAACCGCCATTAATCCAGGAGCCGTCGCCTTTGGGCTTTTCACGAAAGCTGGTAACCATGTTATCTCCCGTAATTTCTATTGCACCAAATCTTCCTTCTGGTTGAATACTGGTCATTGTAATAAACTTTCCATGGCTCTTATGAAAATTTACCAGTTCGCCGATATCCAGGTCTGCAACGCCATCTCCATAGGTTAGCATAAATGGTTCATTATTTATAATGGCCGCCGTACGTTTAATTCTGCCACCTGTCATAGTATGTAGGCCGGTATCTAACAACGTTACTTTCCAGGGTTCGCTTTCATTTCTGTGAATATCCATTTTTCCCGTACCCAGATCAAACGTTACATCACTCTGATGTAAGAAATAATTGGCGAAAAATTCTTTTATATAATAACCCTTATATCCTAAAAGAATAACAAAGTCATTAAACCCATAATGACTATACGATTTCATAATATGCCAGATAATCGGTCGTCCGCCAATCTCAACAAGTGGCTTCGGAACGATTCCCGTTTCTTCGCTTAATCTTGTTCCAAATCCTCCTGCAAGAATCAACACTTTCATATTATAGTATTAAAGATTATTAATAAAAAGCTTTTTACGGCTCATGAATTTATTATTCAAATCCCGATCACTGTTTTACTTGTTTAACCTTTTTCATTTTCAAATGACTTATGAATACCCTGGAAAAGAAAAAACCATATCCCGCTCTTAAAGATAAAATTATGGCTAAAAAAGATTTTTTAACTACCCCATAGCGGGCATTGCGCATAGTCTCTTCAAAAAAATTCTTCATTACGTTTTTACTGAAAACAGAATTATTTCTTCCCAGCGATGCCAGCCTTTTGATTGTTGACATGCCTATCCATTTGCCATTATAAAAATCCGCATAACGTTGGAGCAATTTATCTTCTGCAGCAGGATCTATCCAACTCATATACTTTTTTACTAAAAATTCGGCATGTTCTTTTATAATTACTGAATGTGGAGGAAGGATTTTTGAGCTAAGCTCAATTGTGCCCCGGAAAAAACATAACGGGCCATTATCGGAAAAATTTTTATCTGAGTTTATCTGGAACTTATCTCCATTCATTCGAAGAATATGCAAACGCAGGCCTGCCAATTCTCTTTTCTTCACACCTGTTGTCTCAAGATAATCTGACATACATAATTCCGGCAGAAATTGACGATACCCTTTGCTTGCATAGTTTGAAACAGCCTCTTTAAAATTGTTGCAAAAACTAAAATATTTTTCAATTGAATGCCGGCTTCCGATTGCAAAAATATCGCTGCCCGATCCTATTAATTCATATGGATTAGAGGATGGAATATAAAGAACATCGTTTGTCGCACTATCATTAACAAGATTATTAAAGTCCGCAGCCACTTCGTAAAGTAAATCGTAACGGCTCTTTAAAACAACATCATATTGAAAACGCTGGCTTTGTTCATATTCTTCAAGCAAACGATAGGCTTCATACTGCGAATGAAGCATTGACAATACGCCGGCGAAAGGAACTGAAGAGGGAAAATTATAACCACTGTCATCAAACTGCCGCGATGGCTCAATGATAAATCCTGCCGGGCTAAATGATTCTTCAATCTGTTTTTTGGAAACTGTAGCAGGCGGAGGATTACCCGGTTTATTTTCTTTCCACCATGATGGAGTAACGGATTCTTCAATATTCCATGTATGACAGAATACATCAACCTGCCCTGATTGCTGAAGTGTTTCTTTTAACTTGTTAAAAGATGAAAGTGTGTTCCTGTAACTACGTAAGTTACCAGATAATACCAACCCTATCTTCATCGATAATCATCAAAATTTTTCCTGCGACCAGCCGGCCCTGAATAAACTTCTGAAGCCTTTTTGATCGATCAGGTATTTACGTCCAAGTCCTGCAATATTTTCTACGGAAAATTCAAGATCACATTCTTTATTCTGTACAATCAGCTTCAGGTTATGAATGCCAAAATCAAACTGCACACGATAACTTCCCTGCGCCAATGTATTGGCAGGAATAATAAAACGTCTTATAAATTTTCCCGGCTGTTGTGTTTTAATATCAACCGAAGGATCGGTATCATCGAAAAGTGAATACCCCAATTGATAATCGAATTGTGAATACAACCAAAAGCCCATTATCAATCCGTAAACGGGTTTCAATACTTCACCTTCGATTTCAATGACAATATCTTTATGCGTAAAAAATCCATCAGGAGAATCTGCACAAAAAACTTTCGTCAGGTAAATTCTTACATACTCATCACCAACATTGCCTTTCCATGCGGTTGTTAACGACTCCGAACCTTCTCTTGTATAATGTGAAAGTGTATCTTCAATTTCTCCCTGTGATCTAACCTGCCCGTTCCTTAAATAAATTCCTTTATTACAAAGACTCGATAATGCCATCAGGTTATGACTAACAAATAAAACAGTTCTTCCTTCACTGCTGCTTACGTCCTGCATTTTACCCAAACATTTTTTTTGAAATTCTGCATCACCAACCGCAAGCACTTCATCCACTACAAGAATTTCAGGCTCCAGGTGCGCAGCTACTGAAAATGCCAATCGAACATACATGCCGCTGCTGTATCTTTTTACAGGTGTATCCAAAAATTTTTCCACGCCTGAAAAATCAACGATCTCATCGAACTTTCTTTTTATTTCAGCACGACTCATACCCATAATAGCGCCATTCAAAAAAATATTTTCACGCCCTGTAAGTTCAGGATGAAAACCAGTACCTACTTCCAGCAAGCTTGCAACACGGCCTTTAATAAAAACTTTACCTGTTGTTGGCTCGGTAATGCGGCTTAACACTTTTAATAAAGTGCTTTTCCCTGCTCCATTTTTTCCAATGATGCCAACCCTGTCTCCTTTTTCTACTTCAAAATTCAAATCCTTTAATGCCCAGAACTCTTCGGTCTCATCTCCTTCCAAAACTTCCTGGCCACTGATCATTTTTTTTGTGCGTGAATAAAAGTTATGAACATGCTGCAGCATTTGTTCCCGGAAAGTTTTATAACCACGGGTGGCCTGGTGCCCGATTATATATTTTTTACCCAGCCCTTCGGTCCTGATTACAATGTCTGACATCAAAAATTTCTAAATGAGTTTGAGTTGTTGCGCCGATTCTTTTGTACAAACCAGATAATTGAAATAATCGCTTTTCATTATCCTGTCTGTTTTTCTAATCGTTCCCTGTTTATCATCGATATTAAAATAATAATATTCCAGGCCGTCAAATAATGGTTGAAGCTTTTCAGCAACTCCATCATTAAGTACTTCAATTAAAAAATCAGGACGATGCAATGACATGAATTGCTTATATCCTTCCAGTACATTCGGCTCATGGGTTTCCACATCCATTTTAATAAGATCGATCTTACCAATATCATTTGCCTGGATGAAAGTATCCAACGTTATTGCCTCGATCTCCGTTTCCGTATTAAGATCCCCGTATTGTCTTGTTTCAGCATTTAATGATGCGGCTGCCACATGATCTGTCCCGGTTTCATATATGATGGCTTTTCCATTTCTGTCTGAGGCTGCTTTTTCGATACAATCTATGTTATACTTATTTAGTTCGTTATTTAAAGTAAGCTTTCTGAACATTTGCTTTAAAGGTTCGAAGGCGTATACTTTGGCTGAAGGATTTATCGCTTTTGCCGTTAATGAATAAACACCTGTGTTAGCGCCAATATCTACTATCACTTTTGCATTCCGGCATAACAGTATCCAGTACTTCATCGAAATTTTTTCCCAGCCACCAGTTAATCCTTTCCAGAAAAAATCATTTTCAATTTCCATTCCATAATGCTTCATGTAAAAAGAAGCTGCATTGTCCGCTTTTATTTTTATTGTTCCGGTAAAATGTAAATGCTTGTAAACAGAATGAGGTGGTATCCAGAATAATTTTATCACCCCAAATAAATGCTTTTTGAACGGAATTAACTTATAGGCTTTTGCTAAGAGCTGTTTCATTTATATATCCCCATCTATTTTTTTCTTAACCATACCGCCAACTGCATCCCTTTATTTGTTTTGGCCATGTACCATGTTAATATGCCATGAAAAATTTTAGGAATAAAATAAATATCGCATACATAATATTCATGGTGGGCAATTTCATAGTTATTGGCATTGGAATGAAATCTGAAAGAATCAATACCAAACTCATAAAGATGAAAAGGCCGGTGCATCGGACTAATATTATTTACATAATTCGTTCCTCTCAAGCTAAAATAAAAATTGAAAATTTTTGGTATCAGGTATTTTGAAGAAGGTACTTCTATATGTATTAATCCTCCCGGCTTTAGCCATTTAAAAGCTTTCTGTAATGCTGCAGATGGATCGTATAGATGCTCAAGCACGGCGCCGAAACTAATAAAATCAAAAAAATTCTCCTGATAATCTACCTCCTCGATCATTCCTAATTTTAATTTTTCGGGAGGTATATTCATTTTTTCAATTGCCATCTTATGAAAGGAAACCGAGGGCTCAAAGCCATACACATCATAGCCATTATTCTTAAGTGAGATCATCCCTTTTCCAAGGCCTGCTCCAATATCAAGTGCTTTCATGCCTTGCTGAAACTGTGAAAGACTTTTCGTTCTTTCTATCTGGCCGGCGATATAATTTTTATCGATAGTAAAATATTCCGGTTTCCAATAATTTTCAGGCGGAACACCATAATGATCCTGGAGATCAAATGGCACCGGTTGCGGATTTGAAAAGATCAATCCGCAGTTCTTACACTTCATGACAGTAGTAGAAATTCCGATTTTGGATTTTGGATTAAAGCCCTGTGATTGATTTAACCGTTGACCAAGAATTTTATGCCTATCAGCGGAACTGCCACACATGTTGCATTTATCGATATAATTAAAATAATATCTTAACTGTTTCATTAAAACAATTTAAAGTCATTCAATTTTTTTTGCGGGATTGCCAGCATATATTCCCGGCTCATCGATGTTTTTTGTTACCACAGATCCGGCACCGATAATAACATCGTTACATATCTCCACCGGAAGGATCGTTGCATTCGAACCGATGGATACATTATCCCCGATAATTGTTTTTTGCCATTTTGATCTATCGCCATTGGCAGGGCCTGCTTTCATTGTATCATTAATAAACATGACGCCATGGCCGATAAAGCAATTGTTACCGATAGTTACTAACTCGCAAATAAAACTGTGTGATTGAATTTTACAATTACTTCCAACCTCTGCGCCTTTTTGTATTTCAACAAAAGGGCCAATAAACCCATTATCGCCGATCTTACATTCATAAAGGTTTACCGGCTCCACCACGGTTACATTTTCTCCGAACTGCACATCCCTTATCTCGCTATGTTTAGTAATTGGCATGCCCATGGTTTAATCCAAATTTTCAGCAGCCGCATAGATTTTTTCAATGATCTGCACGGTCTTTAATCCATCATGGCTGCTTGCCGCCATCACTGCATTATTGTTGATAACATCAATGAGATTTTGATATACTTTATCATGATTGCTCATTGAGCCCTGGTAGAATCCGTATTCATTAGCTTTATTACCGGGTGGCAATCCGGCAATAACATGATCTTCTATTTGCTGATATTCTAATTCATTTAAGTATTGTCCGCCTATTTTTACTGTTCCTTTTTCTCCGAAAATCGTTAAAGACCCTTCCATATTTTTTTTATAACTATTCACTGTATAGTTTATAGTTCCGATGGTTCCATTTTCAAATTCCAGGATCACAACACCATTGTCTTCAAACTCAATAATTTTTTTATGGCCTGAATTTTTTGTAAACGCTTTTACCTGCTTTATATCACCGATCAACCAATAAAGAAGATCGATAAAGTGGCTGAATTGAGTAAAAAGAGTTCCTCCATCCAGATCCTTTGATCCTTTCCAGGAGTTCTCATAATACTTTGCATCACGGTTCCAGAAACAATTCAGCTGAATGCTGTAAATATTACCCAGCTTATTCTCATCCATTAATTTTTTTACAGCAACAACAGGTGGGTTAAAACGATTTTGTTTTACTATAAAAAGATGCTTACCTGCCTTGTTGGCTTCCGCGATCATTGCTGTGCAATCAGCAGATCTAATCGCCATCGGTTTCTCGCAAAGCACATGACATCCCTCCTTCAATGACCTTATCGAGTGTTGTGCATGCAAGCCATTCGGTGTGCAAATAACGGCAACATCGATATCTTTTTTACCTGCAAGCAACGCTTCAATAGAAGTAAACACGTCGGCGCCGTATTTTTTTCCGAGCTCTTCAGCTTTTGATTTGATGATATCACAAACAGCCGTCAATTTTCCTACGGTCTGTATCTGCTCAGCATGACGTTTTCCAATATTTCCGCAACCGATGATGGCGAATTGCAAGAGTCTTAAGGTTAAGTTTGAGGTTAAGGTTAAGATTGAGCAGCTTGAGTTTGTTTCTTAACCTCAATCTTAACCTTAACCTTAAATTAGATCGGCAAAACTTTTTTCCATTTTCCTGAAAGTGCGGATGCCGATAAGAAGAAAAATAATTATTACAGCTACCGAAATAAGCATTCCATTCCAGTTGACCGGCGTTTTATCACCAAAGAAACACCAGCGAAAACCATCGATCACTCCGGCCATTGGATTTAAATAATATAACAACCTGAATTTTTCAGGAATTATCTCAGAAGCTTTTTGAGAAGTAAAACCAACCGGCGATAAATACAAGCCTATTTGAACAAGAAAAGGAACTACATGTTTGAAGTCGCGGTATTTTACATTAAGGGCAGTAAGCCAAAGTCCAACACCAAAGCTGGCAAAGAAGGCCAATATGATAAACAAAGGAAGAAAAATAAGATTAATGGAAGGCATTGTCCCAAACCATATCATTAAACCAAACATCAAACCCAGTGAAATAAAAAAATCAACAAGACTTGTGATAACGGATGCTGCGGGGATGATCATTCTTGGAAAATAAACTTTGGAGATCAGTCTTTCATTTCCAATTAAACTATTACTTGATTCCGTTAAACCTGCAGCAAAAAACTGCCAGGGTAAAAGTCCGGCAAAAACAAGTACAGCATATTTTACTCCATCCGGATGTTCAAATTTTGCAATGTTTCCAAATACAAATGTAAAGATCATCATCGTGAGCAATGGCCGGAGCACACTCCACACAACGCCGATAACCGTTTGCTTGTAACGTACTTTAAGATCACGCCAGCTTAATATGTAAAACAATTCCCGGTAGCGCCAAAGGTCTTTCCAGTAATTGCGTTCGGCACGACCGGGTTCTATAAAAACTTCAATAGCCATAGTGAAATTTAACCACGGTGAGCACAAACCTGCCTGCCGGCAGGCAGGGAAACACAGCGTTGTGTATCACTGTGCCGCTGTGGTTTATTTTATTACTTCTGAAAATTTTTCTTTGTACACCTGTGCAATTCCTTCTTTTAAAGAAATAGATGCTTTCCAACCAAGAGAAGACAATTTAGAAACATCCATCAATTTTCGCGGAGTACCATCAGGCTTTGATGAGTCAAAAACAATTTTGCCTTTATAATCAACTATATCTTTTATCATTTCAGCGAGTTCTTTGATGCTAAGATCCTCGCCAACGCCAATATTTATCAATCCTTCTTCACTATAATTTTTCATCAGGAACACACAAGCATCTGCCATATCATCAGCATGTAAAAATTCACGGCGGGGTGTGCCACTGCCCCACACAGTTACCTCCGGTTGCTCCTGAATTTTTGCTTCATGAAATTTTCTAAGCAATGCCGGCAATACATGTGAATTTTTCAGATCATAATTATCATTCGGCCCGTAAAGATTGGTGGGCATTACTGAAATAAAATTGCAGCTATACTGGCTGCGGTATGCATCACACATTTTTACACCTGCAATTTTTGCAATGGCGTAAGGCTCATTTGTAGGTTCTAATAATCCCGTGAGTAAATATTCTTCTTTCAACGGTTGTGGTGCAAGCTTTGGATAGATACAGGATGAACCGAGAAATAATAACTTCTTTACCTTTTGCCTGTATGCGTTTTCAATAACATTGGATTGGATCATCAGGTTGTCATACAGGAATTCTGCACGGTAAATGTTATTAGCAAGTATGCCGCCTACTTTTGCGGCTGCCAGGAATACGTAAGCCGGTTTTTCTTCAGAAAAAAAATCAGCAACGTTCTGCTGATTTCTTAGATCAAGTTCATCAGAAGTTTTGAAAACAAAATTTTCAAATCCTTCTTTTTTCAACCGCCGGTGAATAGCGCTGCCCACCATACCGCGATGACCGGCGATGTATATCTTGCTATTTTTTTCCATAGTTGTGATGAGATCTGAAGTATGAAGTGTGAAGTCTGAAGACAGAATTTCAAATTGAATTAGTATGAGCTGTCTTTAATCAGATCTAACTTGCGCTCTCAAACTCCTGACTTATGATTTACGATCTCAGACTTCAGCTATAACGTGGCAATACATGAAAGCCGGCTTCAAGTAACGTTTTATGCTTGCGGAAAAGTTCAAGGTCGTAAACAACCATTTCTTTTATCATTTCCTGTAAAGTATATTTTGGCTGCCATCCTAGTTTTTCTTTTGCTTTTGTCGCATCACCGATCAACAGGTCAACTTCAGTGGGGCGAAAATAATTAGGGTCCACCGCTACAACTTCCTGCCCCGGTTTGAAACTGAAAATATCATCGCATGATTTAATAAATCCTTTTTCTTCTTTACCGCTTCCTTTAAATTCAAGTTCTGCTCCTAATTCTTCAAATGTCATTTTTATAAAGTCACGAACTTTGGTTGTAATACCGGTTGCAATTACAAAATCGTCGGGTTCCTGCTGCTGCAGCATCATCCACATTGCTTCAACATAATCTTTCGCATGTCCCCAGTCGCGGCTTGCATCGAGATTACCTACATATAATTTATCGCTCATACCTAATGCGATCTGTGCAGCAGCTCTTGTAATTTTTCTTGTTACAAATGTTTCGCCACGCAAAGGACTTTCATGATTAAATAAAATTCCATTACAGGCAAACATATTATATGCTTCACGATAGTTTACGATCATCCAGTAGGCATATAATTTAGCTACACCATAAGGCGAACGCGGATAAAATGGTGTCTTTTCTTTTTGAGGAATTTCCTGCACCAATCCATATAACTCTGAAGTAGACGCCTGGTAAATCTTTGTTTTTTGTGTAAGACCTAATAAACGAACAGCTTCCAGTATCCGGAGTGTACCAATGCCATCGGCATTTGCTGTATATTCCGGCGTATCAAAACTCACTTTTACATGACTCATCGCACCGAGGTTATATATTTCATCCGGCTGCGCTTCCTGTATAATTCGTATAAGGTTTGTGCTGTCAGTCAGATCGCCATAATGTAAAATAAAATTACGGCTTGAAACATGCGGGTCCTGGTAAAGATGATCGATGCGGTCTGTATTAAAAGAAGATGCTCTTCTTTTAATACCATGTACAATATATTCTTTCTTCAATAACAGCGATGATAAATAAGCTCCGTCCTGGCCAGTGATACCGGTTATTAATGCGCTTTTGCTCATTTTGTTTTTTGTCTTAACTCAATGATCTTTTTCAATCCGTCTTCCAACGAAGTAAAAGGACGTTTCAAAAGACATTGCATTTTATTAATATCTGGTTGCCGCCTTGTCATATCTCCTTCGGGTAAGGAAGGCAAATGAACGATCTCGGATCTTGAATCGGTAATTTTTTTTATCACTCTTGCCAATTCCAGAACAGAGATCTCCTGGTCATTACCAATATTCACTACATCATCGATATACATTTTATTAATTAAACAACTTACGGTTGCTTCGAGGTGGTCATCGATATAGCAAAATGTTCTTGTTTGTTGCCCGTCGCCATAAATAGTAATAGGCTTATGTTCCAATGAAGCATTGATAAATCTTGAAACAACAAAGTCGGGGCTTTGCTTTGGACCATAGGTATTAAAAAATCTGAAAATGGTATAGGCTAACCCGTACTCCTGGAAATAAGAACGACAAAAAGATTCTCCTGCATTTTTCACAACAGCATAAGGCAACCGGGAATTCAACGGAGTGTTATGTTCATGCTGCGGTAAATGTACCGGCTCTCCGTACACTTCTGAAGATGATGCATAAAAAACCCTTTTTACACCTGTGTTCTTACAAAGCTTAAGAACATTCCTGATGCCAAGAAGGTCATCGAGCACCATTACGGGATTTTCCAAAGTACGCTTGACGCCTACTACAGCGGCGTAATGAAATACATAATCAAATCCAAAGGTTTGAAAAATGGAAGCGATATCATTAAAATCATTCGCATCAGCTTTTATAAAACGGAACCTGTCTGATCCAGGTAAGTTCTGCGGCCTGCCTGTTAAATAATTATCTACTACCACTACCTGAGCTTCCGTCTTATTTAATAAATACTCTGCTAATGAACTTCCGATAAATCCAGCTCCGCCTGTCACGAGGATCTTGGTACTACTGTTAATCATGATTATTATTTTTTGTCTACAAGTCCAAGCAGGTAATTTCCATACCCGCTTTTTTTGAGAGGCTCTGCTATTTCGGCCAATTTTTCATTTGAAATAAATCCCATTCGATAAGCTACTTCTTCAATGCAGCCGATCTTATTACCTTGTCTTTTTTCGATCACACGTACAAATTCACTTGCATCGCTAAGTGAATCAAAGGTACCGGTATCAAGCCATGCGGTGCCCCGATCCATAATAGCCACTTTCAACTTACTCTTTTCTAAATAAATTTTATTTACATCGGTGATCTCGTATTCTCCCCTGGGCGATGGCTTTAGCTTTTTTGCAATATCGATCACCGAGTTATCATAAAAATACAATCCCGGAACTGCATAATTAGATTTCGGTTGTGTTGGCTTTTCTTCGATCGAGATAGCCATGTTGTTCTCATCAAATTCAACAACGCCATACCGCTCAGGATCGGAAACATGATAAGCAAACACACAACCACCTTCAATATCGGCCAATGAAGCGAGTAAAGAAGAAAAACCTGCGCTGTAAAAAATATTGTCACCCAATATCAGCGCTACTTTATCATTGCCGATAAAGGATTCACCAATTACAAAAGCCTGTGCCAGTCCATTGGGAACTTGTTGCACTGCATATTGAAAATTGCAACCAATATGGCTGCCATCACCAAGTAATCTTTTAAACTGTGCGTTGTCTTCAGGTGTTGTAATGATTAGAATATCTTTTATTCCTGCGAGCATTAATACAGAAAGGGGATAATAGATCATTGGTTTATCATAAACCGGCATCAGTTGCTTTGAAATTGCTTTTGTAATCGGGTATAACCTTGTGCCTGATCCGCCTGCTAGAATTATTCCTTTCATAAACCCCAAACCCCTAAAAGGGCTTTTAATTATAATAAAATTTTAATCTCTCTTACTGTACTGTAAAGCGTAATACTTCTGATATTCTCCTGAAGTAACATTATTTAACCATTCCTGGTTTTCCAAATACCAATCTATTGTTTCACTTAATCCCTGTTCAAAAGTAACAGATGGTTTCCAGCCAAGCTCGTTGCTCAGCTTTGTCGCATCTATCGCATATCGTTTATCATGACCGGGACGGTCTTTTACATAAGTGATCAAAATTTCACTTGTGCCGGCAGCATTTCCCAGCTTTTCATCCATCATTTTGCAAAGCAGTTTTACCAATTCAATATTCTGCCATTCATTAAAACCACCAATATTATATGTATCAAAAGTTTTGCCTTTATGAAAAATAGTATCGATAGCTCTTGCATGATCTTTTACATATAACCAGTCACGTGTGTATTTGCCATCGCCATAAACAGGTAAAGGTTTTTTATGAATGATATTATTTATAAAAAGAGGGATCAATTTTTCGGGGAAATGATAAGGGCCATAGTTATTAGAGCAATTAGAAATAATAACCGGCAAATGAAATGTTTCACCATAAGCTCTTACAAAATGATCGGAAGAAGCTTTAGATGCAGAATACGGCGAATTGGGAGCATAAGGAGTGGTCTCTGTAAAGAAGCCTTCTTCGCCAAGACTGCCAAATACTTCATCAGTTGAAATATGGTAAAACAATTTTCCCGGAAGGTCTTTCCAAAACTTCTTCGCTGTATTCAACAGGTTTACTGTTCCTATAATATTCGTATACACAAAATCAAGCGGAGAAAGAATAGAGCGGTCTACATGCGACTCTGCCGCAAGATGGATAACTCCATCGATAGTATATTGACCAAAGATCCTGTCCAATTCGCTTACTTCTAAAATATTTGCTTTTTCAAAAACATAATTGGCCTTGTCTTCCACATCACGCAGGTTTTCCAGGTTGCCTGCATACGTAAGTGCATCGAGATTAATGATGCGGTATGATGGATATTTATTTACAAATAACCTTACGACATGATTGCCGATAAATCCTGCGCCGCCGGTAATTAAAATATTTTTTTCAAAGTTCATGCTGCGAAAATGAGTGAATTTTTTTTATACCAATCAAAAGTTTTTCTTAAACCATCAAGGGGAGACGTGGCCGGATCATAACCAAGCAATTTTCTTGCTTTCGAAATATCGGCGAGGCTATGTTTTATATCGCCATCCCGTTCCGGACCATGAATGGCATTAATATTTTTTCCCGAGATCTCTCTAAGCATTTCGAAAAGCTGGTTCAAAGATGTTTGTTCCCCTTTTGCAATATTGTATACCTGGTTTACAGCCTGTGCTTCATGCGTAAACATAGCCAATAGGTTTGCCTGCACTACATCTTCTACAAAAGTAAAATCACGGCTGCTGTCTCCTGCGCCATTGATCACGGGAGCATTGCCTTCAAGTAATGATTTAATAAACAAAGGTATTACCGCTGCATAAGGGCCGGCAGGATTTTGTTGCGGTCCATACACATTGAAATAACGCAGCCCGATAAATTCCATTTCATACAACGCTGCAAATACTTTTGCATAAAGCTCATTCACCAGTTTAGTAACACCGTAAGGTGAAATCGGTGCACCAATTTTATCTTCCACCTTTGGAAGATCGGGATGATCGCCGTAAGTGGACGAAGAGGCAGCGTACACAACTCTTTTTATATTGCTCTCTCTTGCTGCGTTAAAAATATTAAATGTGCCGGTTGCATTTACTTCATGCGTAGTCACGGGATCTTTAACCGAACGTGGCACGGATCCTAATGCTGCCTGGTGAGAAATAATATCTACTCCTTCCGCTGCACCAACACAAATTGCGTAGTTCCTTATATCGCCTTCGATAAATTCAAACTTGCTGTGATTTTTAAATGCGGAGATATTGGCAAATCTTCCTGTTTCCAGATTGTCTAAGAACCTTTACCGCAGTGATCCGGTCATCATTTATTAACGCATGTACAAGGTTCGAGCCTATGAATCCTGCCCCGCCGGTAACCAATACCTTCATTTATACTGCTGAATTTTGTAAGATCATTTTCTGCTGAATAATTTTTTAACCTTTTCAAATGAAAACATTCGCTTTGGAGTGTCTTGTCCTTCTTCAGCTTCATAATAACCGCCGCCATATCCGTAACCATAACCATATCGTCCATAGCCATAATAACCATACCCTGGTTTCAATTTCACATCGTTAATAACAATGGAAATTTTTGGTAACCGGTTCTCATGATAAAATTCATCGATCAATGAGATTTGTTTTTTATATGTATAACCCTGGCGAACGATATAAAGAGTGGTATCTGCAAATTTTCCAAGCGTCATTGCATCACTTACCATACCCACAGGCGCCGTATCAAGAAGAACGACATCAAAATTATCTTTAAGCCAGACAAACATATCGGCTACTCTTGAGTCCAATAAAAGCTCGGAAGGATTTGGGGGCACAGGTCCGCAACTGATTGCATAAAGATTGTCATAGCCGGGGATCTTTATCGGCAGGTCTTCCATGTTCGCTTTACCTACAAGATAATTGGTGATACCCTGCTTGCTGGTCAATTTCATTCCTGAAAAAAGTTTTGGCTTGCGAATATCAAATTCAAGCATTACAGTTTTCTTTCCGGCCAGGGCCATCACACCGCCAAGATTAGTTGTAATAAATGATTTACCCTCCGCACTGAATGAAGAAGTGATCATTATTACCGGTTTCTCAATCTTATTTAAAACATATTGGAGATTCGACCGGATAATTCTGAATTGCTCGGAAACCATCGAACGGTTTGTTTTGCTCACGATCATTGATGAACTGCTATAGGAGTGACCAACTTCTCCAAGCACGGAAGCATCCGTTAATTTTTCAATATCATAACGGGTGTTTACTTTATCATTAATAATTTCCTGGAAGAAAATATACATGGCAGGCAAACCAATGCCCATAATGATGGCCAATAATTGAATCGCTCTCCTGTTAGGTCTTATTGGCGTATCAGTGGGATAGGCGCCTGTTAATACTTTTGAATTGGAAACCGTTGCTGCCTGTTGCATCGCTGTTTCCTCATACTGTTCATTTAAAAATGTAAGCAATGCGATCTTACTATCCCGGTCTCTTTCCATTTCAAGCAGTCGTTGAATTTTAGCCGGCATTTGTTTTTGGCTGCTCAAAGCAGAAGAAGCTCTTTTGTAAGCATCATTGATCGATGAATTATAGGCTATCCTGATATTTTTTAGCGACTCAAGAATGCTCTTTCTTATTTTTTCTAACTCCTCATTTTTTGCAAGTATCTGGGGATTTGTTTCAGGTATTTTTTGCTCGAGCATTCTTTTTCTTTCCAACTGCATTGCATTATAACCAGCTACCATGGTGCCTAATGTAACATCAGAAAGACTGAGAATAGACGGTGTTAGTTCAAAATTATTCATCCCGTCTTCCAGGTAGGTTCGCAACTGATCAATGACAACCAGCTGCAGGTTTTCATCCTTGACCCGCAGATTCATATCAGTTTGAATCCTGAAAAAAGTTCCGAGTTGCTCCTGGTAACCTGAGAGGTTGTTTTCATTGATATAAAATATTCTACGGGCTTCAATACTGTCAAGATCCTGGGCAATTCTTTTAAGCTGACCAATGATATATTTCAACCGCTGATCGATCGTAGCATTTTTATCTTCAATACTGGCATCCTTATAGCGGATCATTAAGTTATTAATGATGTCGGCAGCCAGTGCAGAGTTTGTATAATCGATCTGCACATTATAAATATTTGACCCCGCAATTTTTGGCGCCACTCTTACCATCGGTGCATAAATAGACGCTTGTTCAGGGGTTGATTTCCATTCAACATTAAACTCTTTTCCCGAAACTCCATTACGGACCCGTGTCAGTGTAAAATGACCATACGCATTTGCAAACTCATCTCCGAATTTGTATTTGGTTGGTTCTTTATTTACCCTGAATTCATTTTCGGAAGGAAAAGTGAAATTCATTCTGAATGCAGTAAAAGAATCCGTGAGGCTCAAAATATTTAAACGGAAGGGGCAGGCGTTATAAATATTCAGAGTTTTGATCTTACCAACGGCAAAATAACTTGTTTGAAGTTTGGCAGAATCCACCACCCGCTGCATTAACTCCTGTGATTTTAAAATCTCGATCTCCGTTTGTACATCACTTACCGTTTTTGCAAGAAAGATATCATTGAATTTGCCGCCGCGATTTTCGTTATCCGTTTTAAAGCTAAGCGTGCCGGTAACCCTGTAGATCGGAGTAGTGTAACGGAGATATAAATAAGCTCCAAGCAGGCAAAGCGCAACGGATACCAGGAATACGGGTAGAAACCTGACATACTTAAAGAAAAGATCCTTTATCGAAAGAGTACCAAGATCTTTATTGCCGGATTGATTGCCCTCCATTAATTAATGAAATTTTTATCTGAATACATTATATAATAACGCAATAGTATTGATGATGCTGAACGCAATGCCAAGCCGTTGATTAAACACCTGGTCGCTTAATCTTGCTTTGTTCTTATTTGGATTAACCAATACAACATCATTTTGCCGGAGAAAATAATACGGCGATTCAAAAAGTTTTTTTGATGAAAGATCGATTTTGCCGTGTTCAACAGCTCCATCCACATCCCTGAGTATAACCACATCATCTTTCTTTCCATACAGAGATACATCTCCTGCGAGACCGATAGCCTCAAGTATCGTTACTTTTTCACTGGGTAATGATATTGGGCCGGGATGGCCAACTTCACCCAGCATTGTAATTTTAAAATTGATCAGCCTGATGATCACAGAAGGGTTTTTCAATTCTCCTTCCAATTTTTTTCTTATTTCTTCTGCAAGTTGCGGCTTTGTTATTCCGCCTGCTTTTAGTTTACCTATTCTTGGGTATTGAACGTTGCCATCATTGTCTACTAAAAATCCCTGTGTCGTTGTGCCCCCGGTTCCTGCATTTGCAAGATTGTACAAACGGTCTGTTTGCCCGCCATCAAGAGCTTCACTGTAAACAACAATAGATAAAACATCGCCTTTCTGGATCACAGGCTCAGGATAATTTACCTGTACTTTACCCGATGTATCAGTAAAATCTTCGAGATAACCGAATGTCCTTTGTGTTCTGCAGGATGGTAAAAATGTAATTGCAATAATAGGCAAGACCAGGATGGAAAGGATTTTCATGAAGGCAATATTGGTTTTTAGTGGATTTCCTTTTTCAAATATAAGGCTTGTTTTATTTTGTTTTTACGGAAGCCAGTTTTGTTTTTTCAACAGAAGCGACTAAAATATATCCAAGGCTATCAATTGCCACCTTTGCTTTTTTGTTTTTTACTTCGAGCACCTGGCCCTCCTGGTCCATTAAAGGGCCGGTTGTGATTTTTACTCGCTCATTAACTTTTACATCAATTGGCCTGTACTTCTACATTTTCATACTCATCCAAAAATCTTTTGATGGCGTTGATCTCTTTTTCTTTTATCACTGCTGGTTTGCCCTGCCAGTACACAAAGTTGATGACGCCTGGTGTCATTCGAACATCCGTACGGTCTTCATCATTTACTTTCACAAAAACATAAGATTTGAAAAGAGGTTCCTCTACCACTTTTACCCGGTCACTCCATTTTCTTCTTACTTTATTAAGGGGGCAATATCTCTCTACGCCTTTTTCTGCCAGCAGTTGGTTTACCTTTTTTTCCCATCTTGGCCGTGTATAAACGGCTAACCATTTTCGTATGCTCACAAGAACTTTTTTTGACGGCTTCGCCATCTCAGTCACATCAATAAGTTTTCATATGACTGGTTTCCAGGAATGAATTTTATTGAATCATAACGGATAATTACGATTCGGTTGCAAATATAGGGTGAAATGTGACTGAGGATAAAGCAAAGTTGTCGGATTCTGAGTGATTTGTCCCCACGGGTTAATAACTCGGATTCGGCTTTCTAATATCCAAATTGTAGTTTAAGCCATCTCTTTTTAAAAATTACCTTTAGCGCAAAACCAACAACTCTTGAATCAGCGATTCTACTCACTTGATGTTTTTCGGGGAGCCACAGTTTGCCTGATGATACTGGTAAATAATCCCGGCACATGGTCACATATTTATGCCCCGCTGGAACATGCACCCTGGCATGGACTTACACCAACTGACCTTGTTTTTCCATTTTTTTTATTTGCAGTGGGCAATGCTCTTGCATTTATAATGCCAAAGCTTGAAGCAGGTGGCGATGCCGTGTTTTGGAAAAAGATCCTGAAAAGATCTATCCTTATCTTTTTTATCGGGCTCTTTTTAAACTGGTGGCCATTTGTTACCGAAGTGAACCGGGTGATTGAAGGGACAACGGAATTTCAAAAAGTAACCATCTTCAAAGGCTTTACATGGACCGATTACACAAAAAACAAAGCCGGTGAAATAATAGAAGTAATAAAAGGCGTAAGGGTATTGGGTGTGCTGCAACGCATTGCCATCTGTTATTTTTTTGCTTCCATTATTATATATTACCTGAAAGTAAGAAAGGCCTTTTTTGTGGGGCTCATCTTGCTCCTTGCTTATTGGGTGCTTTGCTATATTGGAAATCCATCTGACCCTTACAGCTTGAAAGGCTGGTTCGGCACTGATATAGACAAAATGATCCTTGGCATACCACACATCTACAAAGGGGAGGGAATTCCTTTTGATCCGGAAGGATTGATGAGTACGATACCTGCAATTGTACAGGTGATATTCGGATACATTGTGGGAGATTATATTCAAAAGAAAAGTAAAACGATTGACACTCCTCAACCGATGGCTACCGGGTTTGAATTTGAGAAACCAGCTATCAGTTCTTCAGGTCCTTATCAAATGCTAACCGGCTTATTTGTTGGTGGCGTTGCCATGATCGTAACAGGTTTTTGCTGGGATATGGTTTTCCCCATTAATAAAAAAATATGGACAAGCTCATACACGGTTTATACTGCCGGCCTCGCTACCATCACAATTGCCACCATGATCTATTTAATTGAATATAGAAATGCAAGAGGCTGGCTTAGTAAATTCTTTGATGTGTTTGGAAAAAATGCATTGTTTGTTTTTGCCCTCAGTGCTTTTTTGCCAAGAACACTTGCCTTAATAAAATTGGGTGATGGAGTAAATCCGTGGAACTGGTTGTACAAAAAAATCCTCATTCACATTCCCGGTGCACCGGAAAATGGGTCGCTTGCCTATGCGATTTGTATTATCACTTTTATGTGGTTTATCTGCTGGATAATGGATAAAAAAAGCATTTATGTGAAAGTGTAGCTTTAATTGAACATATAGGATCACAAAAAAACAAACCAGGCTTAATCTACTGGTTCTTAACTCCCTGCTCTGCTTGCGTTCACGCAATTTTTATAATCATTATTTCAACTGGCACGGTAATTGGAAACTGATATGTCTATACCTAAAACCAGTGTTATGAAAAAGAATCTTCAGAAGAAAAAGCAAAAAAGAGAGAATGCGCAGACTAAAAAGTTCAGATTTACGTATTATAAAGAGGATTTCGTGATCACAGAACAGGAAGAGAGAGAAGGTGGGTATTTTGGCAGATATAATTTTAAAACAGTTACTACATAATATTAAATATTTTCTCATAAGCAGTTAGTTTTGGTTGCGACCTCTGTTTCTACAGAGGTTTCTTTTTTTTATTAACCTTAACATTTCCGTAGCATACACCAACATTCGTTCAGCATCTTAAAAGAAAATAAACATGAGAGCAGTTTACTTTTCTTACGCAGCAGCTATTATGCTGTTATCCTGCAGTTCAAGCAAGGAAACAACGACGGAAACGATACCACTTTACAATACCAAATGGTTGTTGAAAAAAATTTATGCTGGTAATGCCACGCAAACGGTCGAAACCAAAGCATTCCTTCGATTCGACAAGGAAAAAGGAAGTGCCGGTGGTAATGGCAGTTGTAACAATTTTGGCAGCAACTTTATCATCAATAACAGCGAAGTGAGTTTTAAAAATATTTTTTCCACTAAAATGTATTGCGAAGCGGTACAACAAATAGAAAACGATTTTTTAAAACGGCTTGAAAATGCAAACCGGTTTGAAGTAAAGAATAAAACATTATTCCTTTATCACGATAAAGAAAAGCTCCTGGAATTTTTAGCCGAATAGAAAAGGTTGTCTCAAAAGTTGATGAAACAGGCCGTTCACAACGAACACAAAGGAAACACGAAGGACACAAAGAGCTGATGATAAACAGAGACTTCTTTGTGCCCTTCGTGTTACTTATTGCTTTAGAGACAACCTCTTTACTTTCTTTGGAAGTCATTTACTCTATTTCAACTTCTGCCCCATCGTTCCAATTTTTATACTCAGGTGTATAATATAAATAAATAGTGCTTGCTTTTCCCTTATACTTTCCGGCAACATCAGCTTTGAGATCAAGATTGATCTTCTTTGTTTCATTAGCAGAAAAACCCATCCAGTAAAACACGAGATAGTTATCAAATATCTCGTAGTAGGCAACCTGGTTCTTTTCCATGATCTCTTTTAGTTGCCATGGCTGCACAGACAATCCTGCCGGAATTCCGATCTTGGCAATAGCCATCGGTTGTAAGGTTGATTTGGCATTCGTTGCTTCAATTTCCATTCTTACGGTTTCACCAACGCGGGCATGAGTTGCTTTCAAATTTGTTGTTAACTGCAGTTCTGCTTTATCGCTATTCGGAGGCGTTAACGTATTATAAGAAACTTCAAGATTATAAGGAATGTTTTTTTCCTGCGGAGTATAGTTTACGGCAAAATCATTTTTCCCTTCCTGGAGCGTAGCTACTACGTCAAGATCCTCTTTTATCACCTTATTATTTACGGCAAAATTTATTTTTGCGCTCTCGCTTATTTTTCCTGCAACCTTTGAATATTCAACAATTGCTTTCAATGCAAGCACAGTAGCTTGTGTGGACCCATATCCGTAGTAAGATTTATCTGAAAGTATTTTTGTAATAAGAGTTGCTACCGTTCCAATGTTTGGTGAGGCATCTCTCATCAACGCCAACGCATACAACGATACGGTTTCTACCCTGAGCGAAGCATCACGTGAATTAACAACACTGGTTTCAGAAGATAAATTTGATTTTTGAAACAGCGTGTTTAGTGAATTCATCAGTTGCCGGTAATCTTTTTCATTTTTCATACTGCTTGCCGCTAATGCCATCAAAGCCATTTGGTATCCATCATTACTTTCCAGCGCTTTTTTAACGGCTGTTTGATATTCCAACTGTATCTCTTTACCAATGCCAGCTTGTGTAAGTGCATATACAATATAGATGTTGGCGATCTTATTCGGCACGGCGGCAAACTGATCATAACCACCGGATACCATTTTAAAAGAACCCTGTCCATCTCTTCGCTTCAGTAAAAAGTTTTTTGTTCTTGCAAGCATTTGCTCATCTACGTTAATAAAATCCTTCATATCGGTAAACTCAAGCAAACCGTAAGCGGTTAATGCTTCATGTGCAGGAGTTTTACCAAACCATTCAAATCCATTTTCCGAAGTTTCAAAGCCTATCAGTCTTTCATATCCTCTTTTGAGATAACCCATAGCTTTCTTTTCAATTTCAGGATTTGCTTTTCCTGATTCTTTTAAATATTTCAACACGTAAATATTGGGATAGGTGGAGGAAGATGTTTGTTCAAAACATCCATAAGGCTCTCTCAGCATCGATTCAATTCCATCTAACAATTGTCCTTCCAGGTTTTTGAAAAGTTTCAGTTTTGCTTTTAAAGTACCCGGGATCATTTTGTTGATCGTGAAATTATGTTGCTGCGATTTATTGCCTGAAAAAGTTTCAACAACAGGAAAGCCTTTATCAGCAGCAGATATTGGTAAAGAAATTTTTTCTTTGCCAAACTGATTCTTAATGATAAAATCTATAGTACCATTTGCTTCTCCTGTTGCTTCCAATGGTATCAGTAGTTGTTGAGATCCATCGGCATTTAAAGTGAGCTTGTTACTATACTTGCCGATCTTGAATTCGTCCGGCGCATCGACATCAATTGAAATTTCGAGGTCATCTTCCCTGTTGTTTTTTATAACCAATGGAATTAATGCCTGATCGCCGACAGTGAGGTAAGGCGGAATTTTTGCATCCACACTCATTGCGCTTTGTACCGCATACGTAGCTTCTGTTCTTCCTAATTTTCCATTCCATCCAATGCCTTCGGCAATAGCCCTGAATGTGGTAGATACATCAGAGTTATAAAATTCAACAACAGCTTTTCCGTTTTTATCTGTTTGAACGGTAGGGTTCCAATAAATAGTTTCCCTGAAATCTGTTCTTTCTTCTGTATTGACATCTTCATATTTTGGGGCATAAAATTTTCTGGAAACTGAATACGCAGGCCCATTGATCCTTAAAAATTGGGAGGCATAACTATAACTGTTACCAACATTGAGCTTGATCCTTTCATTCCTGAATTTTTTTGACTCAATAAGGACTGCGCCATTCGCAGCTCTTGCGCCATAAAGTGCTACGGCAGTCGCATCTTTCAACACTGATATCGATTCAATATCATTCGGATTAAATGCATTGAGATTTGGTTTCTCTACGGGAATTCCATTTATCACAAATAACGGTTGATCGACTCCCGAGAAAGATCGAAATCCCCTGATCCTGATTTTCTGATCGTCAGCCGGATTTGCATTATTAACAACCTGCACACCGGCCACTTTTCCTTGTAATGCAAACCCCAGGTTATTCGCGGCTTTCAATTCATTTGCTCTTATCACCGCCAACGCACCAGTCATGTCCTTCTTTTTTGCCATCCCGAAGCCAACTACTACTACTTCATTCAATGCACCTACCTTACGAAAAGCTGCCATGTCTCCTCTTTCATTATCGATAGGTATTTGTTCGGCAATTTCTTTTTCTATGAAATGTTTTGGAGGCAGATTAACCACGAAGTTTCCTCCTACCGAATCCAATCGTCCAAACAGGGAAGCATTTTGCGGATTATAACCCGTGCCATTCTGTAAAATCTTTATCGAAATATTTTTATCCTTATCTAATGATTGCGCAATTACATAATAATTTGCATTCGGTTCGAGGTTAGAGAAAAAGAATATTCCATTTTCATCCGTTCTTATTTGCATGCCTTTACCGCCCGGAAATGCGCTTGCTAAAAAAACATTTGCTATTACCGGCACTCCTTTTTTGTCAACAATTACTCCGCTTAAGATATTATCCTGGTCAGGCGTGAATTTCAGTTGCCCTTCCTTTTTTACATAATCGATATAATCGAAATAGCGGTAACCATGTGTCAGCATAACAAGGTCCAATGCGGGCATGGCTTTGACTTCATCTTTCTTAAAATAAAATTGCGGCTCTTCAATTTTTCCATGCAGCTCCGAGCTCATCAGCAACCATGATAAAATATGCTCCTGCTTGTCATCTGCAAATGACCATAGCTTATCATCCACTACTGCCAATGAAAAATTGGAAGGAACGGGCTTATCATTTTCATCAACAGTTTTAATCGTAAGCATTATTTTCTCCCTTGGTAAATATTTCTTTTTATCTGCAGTGATGCTTACACGGAGATGCTTATTCTCATTTAAAAAAACAAGTCTTTCCGCCAATGGCAGATCGTTGGTCCCATATAAAGTAAACTGCGCAATACCAACGGGAAATAAATTCTCATCTATCTCAACATAATTCTCTCCTTTTTTAAGCAAAATATCTTTTGCATAAAAATTTATGCTTTTAGTTTGGCCAGTCAGTCTCACCGATCTTTGATCTGTTGAAATTATTTTAACCCTGGTGCCGTTATCGGCTCTTGAAAAGTTCATCACCACTCCGCTTTCTGCGGCTGCAGGTAATTTAAATTGCTGTGAAATATTAGCAGGCGAAGTGATCTTTATTTTGTAGATCTTTCCTTTTTCCGGAGTGAATAAAAATTTACCCATGCCAAAATGATAACTCTCAAATGAGGTAACTATGTTCCCATTATTATCCCATACTTCTCCTTTGATATCCGCTGCCTTTCCATTTTCATTCAATGCTTTGAATGCAATATTGGTTGCTATTCCTTCAACAAGCGTTCCTCCTTCGGGCATGAATTGCAGATCGATTTTATTTAATACGATAGGAATACTTCTTGATATAGCTTCCGTATATGAATCATAATTGATCGTAACGTTCAGCAATCCATCATTTGTTTTCAGATCGGCAGGAAGCCTGAATTTAATTTTTGCTTTCCCTTCATGATCTGATTTGAAATTGTCGGTTTGTAATTCCTGGCCGGCAAGGGAAACAATAAACTTCCCGGGATAAAATTTAATTGGCTTGTCACTAAGATTACGCATAGAAAAATCTGCAGTTACCTCACTGCCTGCACCATAACCTTTTTCAGGGAAGTCAAGCTTCATCAAAATTCTTGGTGCAATTACTTTTTGCAGCGTAAGTTCTTTTGTAAAGAATGCAGGTTCATTTTCATTTCGCATCCATGTAGTGTAAGCCCTTATTTTATAAATGCCTCCCACTGCCTGCTCATTAAAATCGTAAGAACCTTCGGCATATCCATTATTTATTTTGTAATTGAATTTCTGCAAAACATTTCCAGATGGATTGATAAGCTCCACATACACTACATTGCTTAGTGCAGAAGGCGTCTGGTCTTTTGCACTCACTGCATATATTTTAAAATAGACGGTTTCACCTTGTTTAAAAAATACATGACTGGTTTGTATATAGATTTTCTCTTTATGGGATGCATAGTCAACCTGTGCACGGCCATGAAAAGAAAATATACAAGCTAACAATGAAACCAAAACAAAATGATTAATAGCTTTTTTCATAATATTAAAATTGAATGGAGATATTAAAGCCAAAATTTTTTACAGATGGAAGATTGAAAAAATCCAACCCGTTTGTATCCGGCTGATCATATAACAGTTGATTAGGATCTGCTCCTCTATAAGCGGACCATACAATTATGTTGTTTGCCGATAAAGTGAAAGCAATAGTTTGAATATATTTTTTTGCTTTTAGTTTATAGTTCAACCCGATATTATTGATCCTGATATGGTCGCCTCGCTGAATATATTCTTCGGCAATGCCGGTATGTCCATATCTTACCCAACGGTTATTTTCAAATGGTGAATTAGGATCATAGAAATTTACCGGGATATTGTTTGGGTGACCATCATCGAATACGCCGGCGAAAATATAGCCGGTTGTATTTCTTAATTGTGCAGAAGCGGCCGATCTTCCATAATAATCAAGCACGGCTTGTGTGCCATTCCATACATCACCACCTTTCTTCCATTCCCAATCCAGATTCACTGAAAACATTTTCCAACCAATACCGTTATTGATCTTCATTACAAAATCAGGAGTGGGGTCACCTATCACTGCCGGGTTTGGATCTGCCAAAGGAAAACCATCATTACCGATAATAATGTTATTGGCTCCGTCTCTTAAAAATCTATTGCCGGTGATCGCACCTAATACATCTCCTTTTACAATTGCTTTGTTTATGTTGCTGAAACCTGCATACGGCGTAAAGTTGTAGCCATCTTTTACATCAGTTACTATATCCCTGTAATGAAAGAAGGATACTGAATTATTCGTTGTGATCTTACTACCATACACATTATGTGTGAAAGTCAGCTCTACTCCTTTGTTCCTATGATCCGCAATATTTTTTAGTACCGGCGACCCGTTCTCATAAACAGGAAAAACGTCATCAATTATTTTACGGTTAAAAATTTCAGCTTCAAATGAAATTTTGTTTCTGAAAAGTATTTCCGCTCTGGCTGTCCATTCTTTGTGGCGGACCGGTAAAAGATTATTAAAGCTGTTTACCTCAGTAATTGGAAAATACTGAAATGCTTCTTCAGCTGAGTACCCTGTTAAATTATATTGAGCAAAAGAACCACTGAGTGGCAGCTCACCATTAAAATTGCTGTAATTAGAAACAAGCTTTGCCGACAACCCGTTTGCATTGAAAATATTATTGAAGGTTATGTAGCCAGATACTCCGGGAAGAAAAAAATCATTTTTTAAAGAAGTGTTGGAAGCATACAATTTATTGCTAAGTCTCATTCCTGCGTCCACGTCATCGCCATCAAATATAGTCAGGTAATTCAGCTCAAGGTCATGAGAAGAACGACGATAATTGTATGCGGTGGTTTGATAATCAATTTTAGATTGCGCCTGATCAAATATGTAATTAACCGAAGCCGTTGACCGGAAATCATGGTTATTGTATTTCACCTCATAAGAACTGCCAGCACTTAACACATAGTTTGAATTCGTTTTTTTCCTGTTGACAAATATTCCATTTTGAAAAAAAGCAGTTCCCGGTTTATAGCCTTCTTTACTATTTTCTCTTGTCTTATCTGCTGATTGAGCGATCCTGAATCTGAAATCGCCATATTTTTTTTCTATTACCACATTACCCATGTTATGGGATTGAAAAAAAGAATTCCCATTGCCTTCTAATAAAAAGAAAGGATTGTCTGCGGCACTGCTGTAGCTCCGTTGAACGTTGCCAACCAGGTTGCCCTGGCTATTATCAAAGCTTATTGGTGTAAGAATTGAATTCAGATAAACCCTGTTCAAAAATCCATTCCTGTTAGAATTAGAAAACCTGTCCGTTAAATTGTTGTATGTGGCCGAAACAATAATTTTCCTGATCGTTGCTTCAAAAAACGTTGACAAGTTTTTAGAAACATTCTTATTGTATTTTATAAATGTGTTTTCACTGCTTTGTCCTAATTTAATTTTCCCCAAATACTGATTTCCTTTCGCCGTATACCTGCCTTGTACAGTTAATGACTGAGATAACAAGCTTGCCGTTCTGAAAATATTATTCTTATATACATTTGATTTTTGCCCGTTACCCGACCCGGCAGGAGCAAGTTTGCCATTTACATCGTATGCATAGTTGCTTCCGTCAAATTCAAGAGTATTTATTGCGGGGCCATAACTGAAAAGTTCATTTGTTTCAGCGCCACGCCAAACAAGATTGCCATTGATCGATCTTCCCTGTGCATATTTATTTTGTAATGCCGGTAATTGATTGATCCTTCTTATTTCAACACCCGAATTAAAGCTTCCTGAGAAGTATAGCGCCTTGGTGGATGCAGGCCGTATACGTAAATACCCTTTCTTAACAGTTATTCTTTCAATTGCATAGCCATAATACTGGCTGGTGAGTAACAGGAAAGCATTCTTTGCATTGTTAGTAGTATCTGTAAGAAAAATTTTCGCTTTAGAATTTTCTTTAAGCCGGTCAAGGTAGTCTTTAGAAATAATGGGATCAACTAATTGCGCAGCCGCGGTAACCGGTAAGAATAATATTAATAGCAGTGTTTTCACGATGATCAATTTTGGTTTATAAAATACCAGATGCAAGCGGCAAATTTTTTACACAAGCGGCATAAATAAAAAAGACCGGAAAAATTTTCCAGTCTTTTATGTAATTATGAAAACCATTGCATCACTCACCCATTATTTCATCTCTTCCCTTCTTTTTCCAGCTCTTGTATTTTGCTCCATCCATCTTTACAATTTTCGGAATGAAATTGCCTCCAATTTCCATTAACTCATTTAATAATTGCATTACAACGTCAACATGTAAGCAAGAAAGACCTGTAATAGAAATTTCTACCTTTGATCATATGCAACACTTGAAACATTTCCTTCTCGCCTGCTTCCTTGTGCTGTCGATTGTTACTCATGGTCAGCGTTATGAAGTCAAAACTCTAGGCATCATCAAAGACCAGAAAAACACACCTGACCTAGTAAAATATGGCAACCGCTACTACGGAGTTATTAATACTGCCAAATCAAGAATGGGCTGGACACTTAAACTGGAAAAAATAAAATACAGCAACAAATTATTGGAATATGATGAGCAGGTAAACCTTTATAAAGAAACAGAAATTGAAGGCGGAAAAGAATTATTTGGGCCTTTCTCCTCGTTCCTGGAGGTGATTAATGACAAATTGTATTACATAAGCTACAGCTACACCCAAAGCACCGGTATAGAAATTTCGGCCGCAGAAACAGATACAATATCCCTCAAACCTGGCCCGTTAAAAAAGGTGATTACGATTGACCAGAAGAATGTCGGCTTATTTAGAATTATGAGCCTTTATTCATCATACGATTTTGTTGTGAAAGTATCACCGGATAAATCAAAATTTCTTTTTCTATGGATACCGGGAGTGAACGAAACTTTCTTCTTCACCGTTACTGATAATAAGCTAAATAAACTTAATAGTGTGTCAGGTTCCATTCAAAATGCTACTGACCTATTAGTTGATAACTGTATTATTGATAATGCCGGTAATTTTTTTATGGGATATAAATACAGGAAAAAAGATAAATACTACTCAGGGGTGGTTACTTCTATTAACGGGGTAACAAAAGAAGTAGCCATTACCATAGATGGAGCCAGCCCGCATGATGTGTATGTATCTGCCGGCTTTGCCGACGACCATGTGAGGGTGTATGGAACTTATAGCAACGATGGATATTATATTACAGGGGGCTTCAGTTGCACTGTTGACAAGAAAAGCCTTTTAGTAAAAGGTTTATTGCAAAAGCCTATACCCGAAACTTTGATGAATAAGTTCGATAAAGATTCATACGCCAAAACCAGGAAAAAAGATTATGGTGTTTATCCGGAAATATATTTTGTTACCAAAGATCTGGATGATGGTAACATCATCATGGCAGGCGATATAGTGCGTTACCAAAATATGGGTGCAAACGCAAGTCCTGACCCGGTATATGGTCCATCCCTTGTATTGTCCATCAGCAAAAATGATATTCATATTTCCCGCCTGCCCAAACGAGAAATAATGGGCAGTAGTAACAATTTTTACCTCCACAAATGGGGGAGTAAAGCCGTATTGCTTTATGCAGACCTTGAAGAAAATATTTCCAAAACCATTGATGAAGGAGAAGTAACCCATTTTACTTCGCGAAAGAAAAATGTAGTGGTGGCAGCAGTCGTGGAGAACGATGGACAGATAAACCGAAAGATCTTAAACCCCAATACACCCGGTACGTTTTACTTCGACCCTTTTTTTGCAGAGAGTATTGCGGATGACGCGATTCTTATGGGGCTTGGTAAAAATAAAATACGCCTTACTTCCGTGCGGACCACTTCGCAGTTTTACCTGATTAAAATTTTGGATGAATAAAATCGGAACTGTTTCGGTGAGACAAACTCTATATTCATATTATTCTCCCAATAATTCGTTTTTGTTCTTTCTTCCCCAGCTTTTGTGTTTTGCTCCATCCATTTTTACAATCTTCGGAGTAAACTTACCTACGACATCAACCAATGCTTTTTGTGATTGCATGACAAGTTCAATGTCTTTATAAGCAAAAGGTGATTCATCCAATCCGCCGCCGATCAATTTTACATTATGTTTTTGCAATTCTTCTTTGAACTGTTTATCCGTTACCGATACCATTGCTTTGGTACGGCTCATCTTTCTTCCTGCACCATGCGATGCAGAATTAATGGAAGCAACTTCACCTTTACCTTTTACAATAAAGCCGGGTGCGGTCATTGAACCGGGAATAATTCCCAACACATCTTTACCAGCAGGTGTTGCGCCTTTACGATGAACGATCAGATCTTTGCCGTCATATTTTTCTTTCCATGCAAAGTTGTGATGGTTCTCCACCATCTTCACCGGTTGCCTTCCCAACTGCTTTGCGATCTTATCATGTATTACATGATGACAGGCAGATGCATAATCACCGGCAAGGTTCATGGCATTCCAGTATTCAATTCCTTCTTCTTCATCCAGGCTTAACCATGCCAGATTCTTTGCTTCAGCAGGCAAACGTCTTTTGCTGATCGCAATTTTTGTATAATGATTGGCAATGTTTGCACCCAATGCTCTTGATCCTGAGTGCGACAACAACCCAACATAGTTTCCCGGTTCAACACCAAACACGTTATCTTTTTCATCAATTTCAACTACTCCAAATTCTACAAAATGATTACCTGAACCGGAAGAACCTAATTGCTTCCATGCTCTTCCATGCAAATTTTTCAGCAATGGCAATTGATAGAATAATTCATTCTCCATTACTTCATGATCTTCTGCCTGGTCAAATTGTCCGCCGCTTCCAAATAAAGTTGCTTCCAGTAATTCTCTTGTAAAATAATTTTCTTTTTGTGTCAACTCTTTTGGATCGATATCAAAAACGCTTAAACACATTCTGCAACCAATATCAACGCCAACGCCGTAAGGAATAACAGCATTTTCTGTTGCCAGCACTCCACCAATTGGCAAACCATATCCCTGATGCGCATCGGGCATTAATGCTCCTGCAACACTGATCGGCAATTTAGCAGCCTGGTACATTTGATGCATGGCGCCTTCTTCAATATGTTCCTGTCCGAAGACATTGAATTGAATACCTGATTGATTTAAAGAAATAACCTCAGCAGCCCCCTCTAAATCTCCTCCGCCAGTTGGCGGAGAGACTTTGGGCAGCAACTGCTTTGCGATCGGTCCCAATGTTTCATCAGCTTGCTAATCCTGCGGTGATTGCAACACTTCTTTCAGTATATCAAATGCTTTTTCTTTTGAATGGTGTTTGAAATTTTTTTCCATCACATTCATTGCAATGCTGATCACTGGACCTTGCGGGTAGCCGAGGGCACGCAGTTCTTTTCCTTGTATTTTTAGTTTGCTCATTGTTTTAATTTTTAAATCCCGATCTTATCTTCTCCATCTGCCTCAAATGCCTGTTGATGTGCTGAACCAAAAAATATATATAGTGATATACATCGATCTTGCCAAGATTATTTACACTCATCATTGTTTTGTAAAGCACACCTTCTCCATTCGGTACCTGATCAATCAATGATATACAATCTTGCAATTGCTGTTCCAGCAATATTTTGACATCACTCAATAAAGTCTTATTAGTGGGCTCCATATGTTCTGGCCTGTTCCACTTAAAAGATCTGTGCTCTCCAATCTCTTTCAATTTATCCCAATCTAAATCATAGTTAATAAGTAAATCAACGTAATCTGTGCTGCTTGCTTTTTCAATTGATTTAATAACTCCTTTTCTGATCAGGATTAGTAAAAAATGATTTGTCAAAGAAATGTGTTCTAATACTTGCCTGATAGTCCATCCTTGATTTGAAGGACAATGATCAAGTAATTGCTTATCAATTTTAAACCAATAGAACAGATCATCAAAAGCTCTGATCAATTCGTTTTTAATCCTGCTAATTACATCTTGTATCATAAACTAATTTAAAGCTACTTCAATTTTTGCCCAATAGAATTACCGAACGTACAAGAGTGCGACGCAACGAAAGTTCAATAGTAGCGCCGGCGCTTAGTACATAATAAAAAACACCCGGTATTGATGCTTCGCATCAACAATAGTGTAAAGAACTATTTTATAAATATGGATTTACAGACAATTCATTTTTATTTGCCCATTCATCCAAATGTTTTCTTGCTTCGTCTGATATCTTTTTGTTCATCTTCGCTTTTGCCTGAACTATTCTTCGTATCGATAAGTTCACTTCTATCGTCGCCATTCTTTCAGTCAGTAAGCCGAAAGAATATTTCCGCAAAGAGAAGATCGCAGTTTTACCAGCCACACATAGATGCGCATAAGTGGCAACACAATGTTTCATGGTCCTGCCTTCATCTGCAAGTAATTTCGAACCTGTCAGTTCTTCCATCGTTACTACTTCCATTTTCTTTTCTGCTTTGTACCCATACATTCCTGAAGCCGCCCAGAAATGGCTACCGCGTAAAAACAAACATCTTTCATGCCATTCATCACTCTGTCTTAACAATGATTGCAGTGTCCTTCCTTTCAATGCATAATTCCTGTTTTCGTTCCTGGCGTCTCTCACATAGTCGATCAGTTGTGTTAATTGCTCATGATCAAACATTCCTCCGTTAACGATGATGCGAATGAATGCTTCCCAGAAATCTTCATCATCGTATGTCTTTGTTCCTATCCATGAATAAGCGATCCTTTCCGCCAGTTTATCATCTCCATTCAACCCTTTCACCTGTGCCCAGCGTAATGCCTCTTCAATACTGAATTTATCTGGTGCCTGCAGAAAATAATGCCCCATCTTCTGTGTAAAAGGTATCGGCATATTCACAAGCTCCTTTATTTTCCTGCCGGCACCAATATGAATAAACCAATTGATAAAAAGCATATTGGTCGTTTCAAAAAACGCCTTATACAAAAAACCCGGAACAGGATACGAGCAAAAAAGATAAAATGCCAGTTCATTTACCTGTTCAGCTCCACGATTGGATAATGGGTTCCATTCAAAAACATCGCTCCTCCAATAAGCCCTGAACTGTATCATGTTGTATACCGTTTGAATATAGTCTTCATCCGAAAACAATAATGAATGACTCTGCAGGTGTATAAACACATTCTTCATGATCGCTCTTTCTGCGGCCCTGGTTTTTGTAGAAAACTTCATAAAGCATTCATGCACTTTCCAAATCCTGCGATCGGCAAAAAATGAACTTAGATCTTCATTCTTGTACAAACGGAGGATTATTTCATCAAATTTCTTGAAGCGCTTTCTTGAAAACTTCAATACGTTATTGATGACTTCTTCCTTCTGCTTTGCCGCCAATAGTTCCTGATCTTTTATTTTTTTATTTTTCTTTGACATAACAATCCTACTTAAATCGTTAAGCAGAAATAAATTTTTCTACTATAGAAATAATATTGCCTGATACTTGCTCTCTTGTTCATTTGTAACCTTTTCATAATTCATTTTTTAAAGCCGCCGCAACAATCATTGCCACGGCGGTTATTATTGTACTACTTTATTTGCGCAATTCGAACTTGCGAATGCTTCCGGTTTTGCTTTGAATGCGAATCCCATTCCCACGATATAACCCATCGCATCTTTCAGCGCATCATTGCTTTTGAAGTTTGGGTTTGTGTTGATGTCGGCATGCACCTCCATATCCACACTGTACCGTGAAAAAATATTACACAATGCATACGCCACTTCAATACTCTTGTTTACTTCCATCAGCATCCGTTGTTTAATACTCATCCGTTGCCTGGTTGTTTCATTATGTATATACATGAAACCTCCTTTTCCTTTACGGATGAATACGATCACTGTCGCGAACTCTGTTTCTTTTCCTTTTACCTGGCTATCGGTCCCAATACAGACTTTCATTTCATGTCCGGCTTCGCGTTCACGTTTCAAAACATTGCTCACCTCATCTGCGATCGGGATCCTGATCCTTTCACCGCTTAATTTGCGCCATTGCTGTTGTTCCTTTTCCATTTTTACTCTTTACTTTTTTGGTGGCGCCCCGTGGTCCCGATAGCTATCGGGAGAACCACGATCTTCCCGATTTAATCGGGACGCATATGTATCCATTCTGCCAAAGCGCCATTTGTTTGTGATGAATATGGCTGATATCTTTTTCCTCATTACCGAATGCATTCATCAACAAACTGCGGAGAGTAAAGGGGTCGAACCTTTGTCTCGCCTAAGGCGAGAGCCTGGGTTTAGCAAACCTGCACATTACCGCTCTGTCAACTCTCCTTGTGAGGCGAAGCCGCAGCAATCTTATGTTCCCAACAACATCAATTCTGTTCATCGTCCCTTGCGTCGCACTCTTGTACCACAGTACTTCCATCAGCAGCGGAGAGAAAGAGATTCGAACTCTTGATCCGCCTTCAGCGGACAGTCTGTTTTCAAGACAGCTTCCATGACCAACCGGACTCCCTCCATTGTGTGAGTGGATAGATTCGAACCAACTCAGTTTTACAACAACAGATTTACAGTCTGCCACGACTCTCCATCTTCGTCGCACTCACAATTGCCAACGATGCTGAAGCTTCGTTGGATAAAAGCGGATGAAGAAAGATTCGAACTTTCAACCCACGGCTTAACAAACCGCCGCTCTGCCATTGAGCTATTCATCCATTGTTGACCTGAATCCCGATAGCTATCGGGAGAACTCTTACCAATTAGCTTAGAAGGCTAATGCACTTCCGTTATGCTACGGGTCAATTTCAAATCAATTGACGTAAAAAGATTCGAACTTGTATCTCCATCGCGGCGCTTTACCAGTAAAGCCATAAGCCAATCTTTTCATTTAGTTGGCCCGGTGAGATTCGAACTCACAACCCCCCGGGTAAAAGCCGGGTACATCTTCCAATTGAGCTACGAGCCATCATTTATGCTGGCTTGGAAAGTTCCCTGCCTGCCGGCAGACAGGGAACTTTCATTTCTTCATTCGTGGTGAAGTGTTCTTATCCGTTGAACTATAAGCCAATTTATTTTCCGTTTGCCGGTTGACTTCGGGATTCGAACCCTGTTCCTCCGTTGCACAGACGGATGCTTTACCGATAAGCTAAAGCCAACATGTATAGTCAGCAACCTGATTTATTCGCGGTTCGTATGGGAATCGAACCCATATCAACAGATCGACAATCTGGGATGCTAACCATTACACCAACGAACCGTTTGTCACCCGTACGAGATTCGAACTCGTATTGTCACATTTGAAATGTGAAGTCCTCAACCATTAAACGAACGGGGCTATCTTAGGAGAGCCTGCTCCCTTATTTCCTCATAATCTTTTTAATCCTATAAATCCTGGTTCTTTAATCATATAAATCCTGGTTCTGCTTCAGAAAGCGTCCCCGCTGCATCTCACGGGGAACGCTTATTCCTCCTTCTGCACCTGATATTTTTATATCAATTCAATTCACATGATTGCTGCATGCAAACCCGATCACTTTATTTGCATCGCCGGTTACATGGAACACAGACAATTCCTTTATCATTGTTTGTCCCCAATCAAATTGATCTTTTGTATGCAATACCTGGCAATAGTTATATCCCAGCTCGATCAGTCGCTTATTCCTCAATACAAACAATGTGTTGTTGAAAAAGAACTGCCGTTTATCATGATCAAAATAATTATGCTGGTAAATACCGGTTACCTGGTTACGATAAGTGCTTTGAATAAAATCAAATGTTTTGCCTGTATCCAGCTCACCGATAAAGCTTATACATGGCACTTTATTGAATTGCACAGTGTAAAATACTTTTGGGTCAACATAGTACCCTAAAAAAAGGGTGCTCACTTTTGACAGATCCTTTCTGAATAAATTGAAAAACATGTCTGTAATTTTTAAAGATCAATTAATAAAAAAACCCGGTCGTGTTGCGACCGGGTTCTATTCAAGCATCGTAAGATGTTTATGTATAGATACAATCCGGCCGCTTATGAATATCATTATAATCAATACCTGTGGACACAATGCTCTTCTGCTCCATCGCACACCATTGGCAACTGATCGATGATGATAGTTCATTCATCGTTCTAAATCGTTTATGTCGTATTTGTTTCAGCACTTTTAGTTATTTAAGTTATTAGATTCAGTAAAGACGTTTATTTCATAAACAAACTTCCCATTTTCCTAATAATCTTTTTTAATCAATCAAATCCTGGTTCTGACATTAAAAACCCCGCAATCTCTTGCGGGGCCTGTGTTATATCGAATTCGTTTTTACACTTATTCAGAACATGCCCCGCAATTAGTATAGTCGCCCTTGGAACTAAACCAATTCGCTGATTCAATATGTAGCTGTCTGCGTAACATGTTTTTTACTTTAGCGGATGCAAAGATGAAAATAATTTATTGATGTTGCCAAATTTTTGGGGAAGTATTTTTAAAAAAAGTATTCAGGATAGTGTTTTTTGCTACACCTAGTTCACTTAAAAACTCTTTCTTTTCGATTACGTACATTAGTAAAATGGATAAGTTGCTGTTACAAACACTCCTTTCTAGATTTGACAAATCCGCTTTTAAATCATTCACTAAAAGCTTTTTTGAAGAAACAGGAGAAGAACTAGAAGCTCTTCCAAATGTTCATGACGAAGATGTCTATTTTCACCCTCTAATTGATTCATACGGAGAGAGCTTACATAGCGTTTACGTTTTTAATTATCAGCCGATTGAAATTTTGAATAAAGTAAAGGAATTAAGAATTGAAAAGGAAAAACTAAAAGCGGTTCTAGATAAAATCAGCAAGCAGTATAGAAACCAAACGGGATATTGGGGTATAGTATCTGAAGTGTTAAAAAAGGACAGAAAGCTCCAGTCCATAGGTTTCTTAACGAACTTTTCAGGTTTTACAGAAGACGATTATCGTGAGATTCTATTTCCACAATATAAAGAGCTGATTACAACAGCTAAAATAAAACCACATGTACTATTTGTTGGTTCGTATGATTCCTTTATTGACCGCGATTTTGGAAAGGCTGCGAGCTTATTCGAAAAATTTCTTTCTTCATATACCGATGGATTATCAATCAACCTTAATGCAGAAGGCATAAAAGCAAATTACTTCACACAAGAAAAAAACTTAATTAGCGGCGTATTTAAAGAAGGAAAACACTTGTATGAACCAGTATATGTAAATACCAAGGAATCTAGCATACTGTCTGAATTTTCTTCCTTAATTGAAAGAAGTAATAGGGAGGATCAACTAGAAGGTTTTTTAAGAAACAATTACCGCGAAATTTTTGGCCCACGTTATGACAAAATTGAAACACAAATCTGGTTAAAATTCCCGGAAATTGATATAAAAGGGAGTAATAGAAGATTAGATGTTTTCCTACGAAATAGTATTGAAAATGATTGGGAATTATTTGAAATCAAAAAGGCCAATTTAAAACTGGCAAGAACGTATAGAGATATTCCTGTTTTTTGCAATGAAGTTTTTGCCGCAAAGCAACAGCTTAAAAACTATAAAAAAATATTGGATAATGATTCCGTTAAAAGAAAGTTTGCTAAGAGTGGAATAGAATATTTTGAGCCATCTTTGAGGCTTGTTATCGGCAGAACCCCGTCTATTTCATTAAAAGAATGGCGGCATCTGATTGCAATAAATAATGATGGAGTAAAAATCATAACTTATGACGAATTGATAAAAGAAATGTCCATTAGACTTAAGGATAGGGAAGCCGCACTAATTTTAAAAAACTTAATAAGATACTTCTTCTAATACATCTAAAGCAGGCATCGCATCATAAGTTTTTCCATTTAGAGTCCTTCCCGCTTTCTTTTTATTAGTTCCACCCCATTGTTTAAAAAAGAAAGCCACTTTTGCCTTTTCACATTGCTGTTGAATATCTAACACCCAATCAACCTCCATTGGCCTTGGTTTTCTTCCACTTTCACCCCCTACTATTACCCAATCTATCTTTTTAAGATTCAATCTATGCAACGGCGCAATTAATGGTTCGCACGACAGAAATTTAGTTTTTGCATTTGTCCTCCGTAAATCATCAATCCGATATTTAACTCTTTTATCTTCTATAGATACTCCCATCCAGATATTATGGGTCCAATTAAGCTCTTTATGATGGTGTAATAAAATATCAGAACGCTTTGTCAAAATTTGAAATGTATGTTGAGGACATATTATTCATTGTATGAAATACCTTTTTTATAAAATCCATTGGTACATTCTTATGAAATAAATCACTCATAGAGTTTACAAAAACAATTTTTGGCGATTTCCAGCTATATGGAGTTAAAACTGAATCTTCATGAATTGCAAGTTTAAATCCATCTTTATATTTCTCAATACCCATTGCTTGCAAGCGCCGGGCCATAACTTCTGCATAACAATGCTTACACCCGGCTGAAATTTTGTTGCAACCTGTTGTTGGATTCCAGGTCATTTCAGTCCATTCGATAGATGATTGAGCCATAATGATAGATTATATCAGCTTAATAAATACTTTTTTCAAATGGTTATCTTCCAAATAGTAACCAGGAGCATCGATTCCGCTCTCTGTCACTATTTTAATTTTATCATCTCTTTTAAGCTCATCTAATACTTTTTTACTGTGTTTAGGCAAATGATTATTTTCTAATCCGAAATCAAATATTTGTTGATTTGTCATAATTTTTTTTCTCTTCAATTCCTCGAAAAGCAAGTAACTATAATCTTCATGGTCAATACTGCTGAACAAATCTTGACTCAATTGACTCCTATTAACTGAAAAAGCTCTTCCATCCTTTTCATCAATAGACCACTTGGCTTCTAACATTTTTTGAAATCCTCTTTTACTATTTGAAAAGAAATACAAAGCAAAATACTGGTTAGTCTCTTTTTCAATAAATAATACATCTACATATTCAACTTTCAGATATTTCTTAAATTGTTTTTGGATGCCTTTAATAAACCTGACCTGATTCTTTATATCTGGCACTTCATTTTCATATAGTTCAGTTATAAATTCTTCAATATGTTGGCCTTCAGTATAATCCTCATCCTTCAAGGCCTTAGCTGCAAATCTATGCATAAAGCAAATTGGTATGAATAATAACATTTCTGTCCTACCGTTTGATAAAAAGTCTCTTAGCACTTGAGGTTTCGAATACTTATAACCCCAAGGATCAATAAAGCAAAAGGCCTTTTCATCCGGTTCAAGCTTATTAAGTCTTTGTATTATTTTGATTGTAATAGTTTCAAAATTTTCAGACGAATAAATAACCTTATATTGATTGGGCAACTTCAATTCTTCGGTGAATTTCTTAACTCTATCAATTTTTTTTTGATCTTTTTCAATTACAGAGTTTCCAAAATCATTAAAAAAAACTATAACGCTTTTGCAAACGGATCTCGCAGTTTCAAAATGGTTTTTTAATGCTTCAATTGCAGCAACTGAACTGCATGCTTTCCCGTCAATATCCCGACCTTCTCCGGCAAACAAGTCTAGCAAGTAGATATTTTTAAATGGAGTATTTGCAAGTACGTTAAAATAAATAGCTAAATATCTTTTATAAAGGGCAATCTTTGCTAACGAATGATCTGGAAGGCGAAATACTTTTTTATTAGAAGCTTTACTCATGCTGCCGTCTAGTTACTAATATAAAATTATCTATTTTAAAACAATCTCCCCTGTCCTCCCGGTCTTCTAAATATACTTCTATCCAAACTCCACTCCTCCGCATTCATGCCATACAGCTTTCCATATTTTTTATATTGTTGCGCAACCATTTGTGCAATATTTCCTTCGCCACGCATACGTACACCCCAACGGCTGTCATTCACTTTTCCATCATGGCTGTTCTCAATCAAATGCCAAACCTTATCTGCACGGTCAGGAAAATTTTTATACAGCCAGTCATGAAATAAAAATTTGATAGCACCATTTAACCGGATAAAAGTATAAGCAGTAAATGTTGCCCCGTTATCTTTTGCTGCTTTCATGATCCTTTGCATTTCATGTTCATTCAATCCCGGTATCATTGGCCCCATCATGATGCCCATGCGTACACCGGCAGTGCTTAATTCTTTTATCACTTTTAATTTTTGTTTGGCCGTTGTTGTTCTTGGTTCCATCACTCTTCTCAGGTCTTCATTAAAAGAAGTAATAGAAACCATGGCTGAAACAATTTTCTTTTTTGCCATTTCCTGCAACACATCTTTGTCTTTTAGTATCCATGAATTTTTTGTAAGAATACCCACCGGCTGGTTGAATTCATTGCATACTTCCAGTAACCCTCTTGTCAACCGATATTTTTGTTCAGCCGGTTGGTAACAATCCGTATTGCCGCTCAGCATGATGGGTGTTGCATCCCATTTCGGATGCATTAAAAATTTTCGCAACAATTGCGGTGCATTTTTTTTTACGATGATCTTTCTTTCAAAATCAAGTCCGGCGCTATAACCCCAGTATTCATGCACATTTCGTGCATAACAATAGATACATCCATGCTCACAACCTGCATAAGGATTCATGCTGTACATCATTCCTACATCAGGGCTTTCCACTTTGTTTACTATTGTTTTTGATTCCTGTTCCAGGTATTGAGTTGGCACATTTGATTCTTCCCAATCATCTATGCTTCAATATGTTCTTTTGTTGTTTCATTTTTCAGTAAACTTATTCTTTGTATTGATCTGTGCTCCTCTGCCTTGCAAGTATTGAGATGCCGTCTTCTAAATCCTTGTGGTGGAGACTTTGAGAGATTCATGATCCTTTGGAATTACTTTGATAGTGATCTTGTTTAAGTTTTTCTGACATGGGAAATAAGTTGAAAAGGTTTAATGGTTAATGGTGAATAGAATTACTGAACGTACAAGAGTGTCCTTGACGTCAACATAACGCATGATAGTATGTATAACAGTGCTGGTTACATAAATAATTCTCCCTGCTTCGTTGTCACCGGCAAATTTTGAAATTCGAATCTTTGCAGCACCTGGTATTTTCATTTCATCAAGCGGTCTTTTTAACAATAACATTCCATCAGCAATAAATCTCCCGGTAAAATTTCTATTGCTGTACTCAAGCCATCCTTTTTCATATTGCCAGGGTTGTAATTTTCTTGCAATAGTGATATATGGTTCAAGAATAAAATGAGGTTTATTCTCATCATTCAGCTTCATTAAGCGCTGCGTTTCTTTTCTCACTTCTTTTACCAAGTTTGCACGGGAACTTTGCTGACTACATTTATATATATAGTATGACTTGGAAAGCTCCCAAAATCCTTTAGTTCCACTTTGATCGGGTGAAAACCCATCGCTACAACTTTTAAGCGGTTCACTAATCTTTCTTCCATCATTTCATACTGAAGAAAATTTACCAATGTAATATGCGGCTTGCCACCTAAGGCTGACGGCGCTTTATATTCATTGTAAAACTCCTGCTTCACTTTCATGATCTTGTTCCGCAATTCTTCATGCGGATTTAATACCAGCAGGTATTCAAAGATCCGGTAACCCGGGATCGTAACGTGGTAACTGATTGTAATTGCATAACCCATCCTCCTGATTTTGGTACAAAATTATTTAGTATAAATTTACTAATCTTTTTAGTTTATATCAAAAAATTTTATCAACTTTATTTTAGAAAAATATTTTTTTATGGAAGGAGAAGAATTTTATGGGGCTGCTTATAAGGGAACAAAGCAATTCACCCAAAAAGAAGTGAAAACAGCAAATGCCACCGGGTTTGGCGCCGCCGCTGATGATTATATGGAACGTGGCATTGATCTGAATGAGCAGTTGGTTCATAATAAACCTGCTACTTATTTTTTTAGAATGAAAGGCGATGCGATGCAGGAAGCCGGCATTTTTGATGGTGATATTTTAATTGTTGACCGTTCATTGAAACTGGTGAATGGAAAAATCATAGTTGCCATATTGAATGGAGAGTTATTGGTGCGCAGGTATCATCAAAATTTTTCTTCCGCATTTTTGATCCCTGATAACAACAGGTATAAGCCAATTAATGTTGCAGAATTCAGTGATTTCAAAATGTGGGGAGTTGTTGTTTATTCTATTCATTCATTACAATGAAAGCAATTGTTGATTGTAATAATTTTTATTGTTCCTGCGAAAGGTTATTCAAGCCCCATCTTGACAAGAAGCCCGTTGTTGTATTAAGCAATAATGATGGCTGTATTGTTTCAAGAAGTGACGAAGCAAAAAAGTTGGGCGTTGAAATGGCCGGCCCTTATTTCATGGCGAAGCCACTGATAGAAAAACATGATGTTGCAGTTTTTTCTTCCAACTATAATTTATATGGCGACCTGAGCTGGCGGGTAATGGAAACATTGCGAATAATGCTGGGTAAAAAAAATGTAGAGGTTTATTCAGTAGATGAAGCTTTTGTTGATCTCGACATTTTTCCATTGGAAGACCTGCCTGCAATTGCCAAAGAAATAAGAACAACTGTAGAAAGTTGGACAGGAATTAAAGTTTCCGTTGGGGTAGCGCCTACTAAAGTTTTAGCAAAGCTGGCAAATCGCATGGCAAAAAAAAATAAACATATAACAGATTGCGTAATGGTACTTGATACGGAAGAAAAGATCAGTGCGGCTTTGCACAAAACACCGGTAAGCGATATTTGGGGAGTAGGTTATCAATATGCAAATAAACTAAAAGAAGTGTGGGGCATTTATGATGCATGGCAATTAAGAAATCTTAGCGAAGAATTTGCTCATACACATCTTGGTGGAGTAGTAGGCATCCGGTTGGTGCGTGAATTAAAGGGTATCAGCTCCCAAAGAAATGGAGGATGAATTGATAAATAAAAAAATGATAGCGACGACAAGAATGTTTGGAAACCCTGTAAGTGATATTGATTCCATAAAAGAAGCCGTTGCCACGTACACCTCAAGAGCTGCAGAAAAATTAAGAAGACAACACAGTGCTGCCAGGATCATAAATGTATTTGTAGTAGCAAAAGAAGAAAACCACAACGTTAATTTCCGCGGCGCTACTCATTCTGATTATACAACACTGCCAACGGCAACTTCGTTTACCAATGAACTAATAAAACCTGCTGTTGCACTTGTTGATAAATTATATGAAAAAGGCAGGTTCTATAAAAAGGCAGGCGTCGTGTTAAGTGGTATTGTTCCTGATATGTCGATACAGGGCAATCTATTTTTATCAGAAAATAAAAACTGTGAAAGAAAGCTTATGGATATGATCGATAATATCAACTTCAGCCAGCGGGACGATGTATTAAAGTTTGCAGCAAGCGGCACAACAAGAGACTGGAAGATGCGACAAGAACTGAGAAGCCCGAGGTATACCACAAGATGGGATGAGCTGTATCAAGTAAGTTAATCAAATAATCCTTTCTGTATATTCTTTTTAAGCGGTGTTTCGTCAATAAACTTTGGTTTTATTAAATTCAAACCGCACTCTTTATTTATTTTATCTACCAAATAAACCGTCAGTTCCGGTGAAGTGGCTTCATCGTGCATATGCATAAAAAAATAGAGCTCTTTCAACCCGTGATCCAGCCAATATTTCATTCTTTGAACCCATGTGTCAGCTCTGTTGTAATCCGTCGGGTGCAAACTATTTCCTACAAAACGAATAAATGCTTTAGGAATAGTTAAGCGCATGTGTGCACAATCTCTTCTACCGGCGGTATCAGTAATTACAGCTCCCATATTATTTGCACGTAAAAATTCAAACAGTTCCTCTCTTTCTTTTTCTTTACTAAACCACGCAGGATGCCGTACTTCAAGAAAAAATTGTAACTCGTTGGGCAGCGATAACATGAACTTGAACAGATCTTCTTTTCTGTTCGGAGAAAACGTATCGCTTACCTGCACGAAGATGGGACCAAGATGTTCTTCAAAACCTTTCACACCACGAAGAAACTCTCTTGTCAAAAATTCTTTTCCTTTTAGTGTTCCGCGATGAGTAATTCCCTGGTACATTTTAGGACAGAAAAGAAAATCTCTTCCTTTTGCCTTGTCTTTCCATTTGCCTGTGCCGGCTGCGCCGTATATTTTATAATGTGTTATATTTAATTCAATGCAATTGTAATGCTCTACATAATGTTGTAAGAAATTTTTCTCTTTTGTTTTTTGCGGATAAATTTTTCCAACCCATTCCGGTCTGCCCCACTTGGCACAGCCGAGATATACTTTCGGATGTTTGGCAGCCTTACCGGTTAGTATCTTCTTATTGAAGGTGGGTTCTTTTGCCAATGAAAAATCAATGTTGTTCAATTCATGTTCTTCGACTCTTCCAAACTCCATAACAATAATTTTATTGATACTTTCTCATCAGGTCAAATAAAATTTTTTTATCTGCCTCATTGATCACCCTGGTTGTGTCCTGCGGTACAAAATGAATTTTATAGGATTGGATCGCTATCTCCGGCTTATTAATATTATACCCAATAATTCTTAACGCTTGTAATGGATTAAAGTCAACCGGCACTTCGATATTACTTGTATCATACCAATAGCCAAATCCCTTTTCGGCCAATGGCTGCCACGAAAAATAACGACTGGGATCAACTTTTCGCCCTGGTGCCCAATCCATGTGACCAATAAAATTTGCCTGTGGTATATTATATGCTTTTTTCAATCTTTCCAAAAGTTGCAATAAGCTATTGATCTGTTGTTCAGTAAATGGTTCGTTTCCGTTATTATCGATCTCGATCCCAATACTGCCACTATTCATATCGGATACATTTCCCCATTTACCAAGCCCCGCATGATGTGCCCGAAAAAGGTCGTTAAGCATGTGATACACTGTGCCAGTTTTGCAAATAACATAATGTGCACTAACAGCGGTTCCTGGTAATGTAAATGTTCGCAATGTCGAATCACAACTGTTTTGTGCAGTATGATGTATAACAACAAAGTTGGGACGACGCATTGTAAAGTTTGTAGTTCCTACCCAATTGTCAGCATAAAATAAGCCTGCAGAGTCTTTTACCGGATATTCACGCAAAAGCTTTGCATAATTCCTTGCTTGTCTTTTATAACTGTGATTGGTTGACCTGTACAAATTGGAAGAACATGCAGATATAAAAACAAAACCAATGATGAGGTATAAGAAAAAGTGTTTCATGAAAATATTTTACAACTGTAAAATAAAGAGTTTTCCGCCATGTTCGGGGCCGTGGTATCATTTTTGAAACATGAGTTGTTATTCTATTTATCAAATAAAAAAATTTTATGGCAACACTGACAGGAAAAAAAGTCGCAATTCTTACAGAAAACGGCTTTGAAGAAGTGGAACTTACCAGTCCGAAAAAAGCACTCGAAGATGCAGGAGCTGAAGTGGAAATTGTTTCACCACAAAAAGAAAACGTAAAAGCATGGGCTCATGATCATTGGTCTATCGAATTACCTGTTGATGTTAATATTGAAGAAGCTGACCCAAATGAGTATGATGCATTGATGATCCCTGGTGGTGTTTTGAATCCCGACAAAATGCGATTAAATGAGAAATGTGTGGAATTTGCTGAACATTTTCTGCAATCAGGAAAGCCAGTCGCAGCTATTTGTCACGGGCCCCAGTTATTGATTGAAACAGCATTGCTGGAAGGGCGAAACATGACTTCCTATTCTTCAATAAAGACTGACTTGATGAATGCAGGTGCATTGTGGATAGATCGTGAAGTAGTAGTTGATAATGGTCTTGTCACAAGTCGCAGTCCACAGGATCTTGAAGCATTCAATAAAAAGATGATCGAAGAAATTAAAGAAGGACAACATTCACCTGTTACAAGAACTATGGCGCCCACTCATTAATTAATTGATCAGGTAATTCGTTTTATGATGAACCGGTTTCCATCCAGGAAAAATTTCCGTCTTTATCTGTAATTGCCATTTTCTGAATTGTAATATGGCACATTATTTACAATCACTGAATATTTAGTAAACCAGATAAAAGAGTATGCCGCTTCGAAATTCCCTGCAAATGCATTGAATTTCCATATTTTGTTATAAGGCCCGGAGTCATATCCGTATATACTGTTATTGGCGAATAGAAGACCTCGCAATGAAGAAAAAAAAGTGAGATATTCCCATTGAAAAATACCATCACTCGCCCGTATGGCAGTAAGCTTTGCAAAAGTATTGCTGCCAACATGGGCCCTCACAGAAATAAATATCATACCATTTCCAGCTGCCAATGCAGTCTCACCTTCTTTCTCAAAGTACCTGGACCATATTGTAGTTCCAGTGTTGGTATTTACTCCAGTAATATTTCCGGCGTCATCAGAAACGATAAGTGTATTACCGGAGAGTATGGGCGAGATAGTATTGCTTCCTATATTATTACGTTGCCACACAACAGAACCGGTGTTTTGATCCAATGCGATAGTATTGCTTCCTGCATTAAATATTATCAGGTTCCCGTTTAACACAGGAGTGGGACTTAACTGGCCACTGAGTGTATGTTCCCACAAAACATTACCACTAGCTAAATTAAAAGCCATGATAACCGGCGAGTTGCCCACTGTTCCCGCAAATGTTTTATTATTGGCAATTACCGGGTTTGTCCTCGGAAACTCTGAAGGAATTGGACGTCGGTAACGCCAAAGCTGATTGCCGTTTTTGGAGTTATAAGCGATCAATCCTGAATCTGTAGATGCATATAAGTTACCTTGATAATAGGTCATGCTTGACCCTTCCCTTATTGAATAATTAGGGGAAATATTCCACAATAAATTTCCATTTAATGCATTGAAAGCAGATATCTTTCCAAATGTGGTCGTCCCGCTTGCATGGAAAACTGTATCATTCGATATAGTGGGTGTAGAAGTATTATAAGGCAGGCCTGGCTTGCTCCAGATCACCGGGCTATTGACTCCATCAAAAAAAATATTATCACAGGTTAAAGTGTTATTGTTGAACTCTGAAAAGTAAAGTCTGCCTTGCTCACTTTCAATTGTAAAAGTCGCTGTCTGAGAAAGCCCGCCAGCTGTATAAGCAGTAACTGTTCCCTGGTAAGTACTTGTAAACTGAACTGGAATTAGTGTATCGGTTAATCTTGTAAGGTTTGAATCTTTCAGTATTCCATCCAGCCTGACCTTGTATTTAACAGTATCCTGTGTATCCGTTGCAACTGAGCTCGTCCACCTGATAATAGCTTTGTTATAACTTCTTTCAATGATCGTTACGGCAAAAGTATCTAGCGAGGCGTTGTTACCCCTTCCACCTCCACTACCGCTACCACCATTTCCCTTTGAACAGGAAATAATAAATACAGGCATGGAAACTAATAAAAGATAAAAAAAAGATTTTATCATGATTACATATTTCTCCTGTATTGCCCGCCCACTTCATATAACGCATGAGTGATCTGCCCAAGCGAACAATATTTTACCGTTTCCATCAATTCTTCAAATAAGATTTCCATTTTTGATGGCAGCGGTCTTTAATCGTTTCAGCATTTCTTCCGATCTGTTTTCATTACGTTTCCAAAAAGCATGAAGATTTTTTATCTGTTGTTCTTTTTCTTCCGTTGTACTTCGTATCACTTCATTGGGAATAATAGTAGGAGAACCTTTTTTATTTAAAAATGTATTTACGCCAACGATCGGGAATTCACCGGTATGTTTCAAATGTTCATAATACAAACTTTCTTCCTGTATCTTATTTCGCTGGTACATTCTTTCCATTGCACCGAGTACACCACCTCGTTCTGTAATGCGGTCAAATTCCGTCAGCACTGCTTCTTCCACAAGGTCAGTCAATTCTTCAATTAGAAAACTTCCCTGGTTAAAATTTTCATTTTTTGCAGTTCCCAATTCACGATTGATGATCAATTGGATTGCCATTGCCCGTCGCACACTTTCTTCTGTCGGTGTTGTTATCGCTTCATCATATGCATTTGTGTGAAGTGAATTGCAATTATCATAAATAGCATACAATGCCTGTAAGGTTGTTCGTATATCATTGAAATCTATTTCCTGTGCATGCAAGCTTCGGCCCGATGTTTGAATATGATATTTCAATATCTGGCTGCGTTTGTTGGCTTTGTATTTATATTTCATTGCCTTTGCCCAGATTCGTCTTGCCACCCTGCCGATCACACTATATTCAGGATCCATTCCATTGCTGAAGAAAAAAGAAAGATTGGGAGCAAAATCATCGATGTTCATTCCGCGGCTTAAATAATATTCTACATAAGTAAAACCATTTGATAATGTAAATGCAAGTTGTGTAATTGGATTGGCTCCCGCTTCTGCAATATGATAACCACTGATGCTTACACTATAAAAATTCCTGACCTTTTGATTAATAAAATATTCCTGCACATCACCCATCAGCTTCAATGCAAATTCTGTTGAGAATATACAGGTGTTCTGTGCCTGGTCTTCTTTTAAAATATCTGCCTGCACCGTTCCTCGTACCGTTGTAAGGCTGTTTGCTTTGAATTGTTCATAAATATCTTTTGGTAAAACTTCATCACCGCTTAATCCAAGTAATCTTAAACCCAAGCCCATTATTTCCATTTGGCAAACTATCCGGCGATGATGTATTATTAGTATACCGGTTTTCCAGCTTTATCAGCATATTTCTTTTTAAGATACATCATTCACTCATTGACCATTTACCATTTACCTTCAATGCCATTTCTCACATTGCTGATCGATCGCCGCATTCATAAAAAATGCAAGCAGCATCGGCGCAGGTCCATTGATGGTCATGATAACAGATGTTTTCGGATCACAGAGATCAAAACCGCTGTATAATTTTTTTGCATCATCAACTGTTGCAATGCTTACACCGGCTATTACCGATCTTTCCATAAATATCAGGACGATGATCAGGATCTTCACCATAAAGAGTTACACTGTCAAATGCAGTGGATAATCGTTTTGCAGGCTGATCAACACTTACATAATGAAATCGTTTGTTGGTTCTTTCGGGACCACCTTCTCCTGCAAACATTCTTGTCGGATCTTCACCTTCTCTTTTCAATGGAAATACGCCGGCAGTAAATGGAAAACTGCCCGGCACATTTTCCTGTGCCTGCCATCGAAGATATCACCCCAATCTTTATATTTTGGTAAAACAACTTTTGGAATTCTTGTGCCGGATAAACTTTTACTGAACATTTCCTGCCTGATCACTTTATCACGAACCTTATATTCATAAAAATCTTTTTCGTATGCTTTTATTTTCGAGGGCCAGTTTGTTATCAATTTTCTTGCAACGGGTGTTAATTGTTCTTCATAAAACAATTTCATTTTCTCCAATACAGCGGATGAATAACCTTGCGAGCCTTGCGCAAATGAAAAATTCCTCATTTCATCCAACACACCCTGCAATTGATAAAGTTTGGAAGCAATGGCCGACTGTTCTTTTACCAGTTGGTCATAGCTCCTGTTGCTTTCAGTGATCTCAGTTAAATATCGTACCCGGTTAGAAGGAATAATGGCTTGTGTAACTTTTGCTGTTTCAGGAAAATGGTATTTGCCAAAACTTATATTTGTTTTTTCTTCAATCTTTTTAAGCAACATTTCAAACAATTGATTCACGCCATCATCATTGAACTTACTGGCAACGGTACCAATTATCGGCAGGTCATCATCCTTTGCTGTAAATAACTGGTGATTTCGTTTGTATTGTTTTCTTACATCGCTCAATGCATCCAGTGCACCGGCTTTGTCAAATTTATTTATACAAACTACATCGGCATAATCAAGCATATTTATTTTTTCCAGTTGTGATGCAGCGCCATATTCCGGCGTCATCACATACATGCTTACATCGCAATAATCAAGTATAGATGCATCACTTTGCCCAACACCTGCACTTTCTAAAATGATAAAATCATATCCTGCTTCTTTACAGATATCAATCGCTTCCTGCACATGCACTGCTTAATGCTGTGTTATCATCTCTTGTTGCCAGCTGATCGCATATAAGCCCGGGGATGAGAGATCGAATTCATTCGTATCCTGTCGCCCAATAATGCACCACCAGTTTTTTTCTTTGATGGATCAACAGAAATAACTGCAATGGTTTTATCGGTAAAGTTGTTCAGAAAACGACGAACGATCTCATCGGTAACAGAAGATTTTCCGGCACCGCCGGTTCCTGTAATTCCTAATACAGGGGTTGGCCAGGCTCCCGACTCCGAACTCCTGAGTCTCGACTCCCGACTTCCCACTGACTTACCATTGTTTTCCGCATTCGTGATCGCTCTCGCAATTACTCTTACATCTTTCACTTCTTCCAGCTTCAACGCTGTTTTATAATCTGCTTTTCCATTTAATTGAACATCGCATTGCATGATCACATCTTCTATCATTCCTTCCAGTCCCATCTTTCTTCCATCATCAGGACGAATAAATTCTTGTGATACCATATTTATGCAGCTCTTCAATTTCTTCAGGTAAAATAGTTCCGCCACCACCGCCAAATATTTTTATATGGCCGCAACCATTTTCATCAAGCAGGTCTTTCATGTATTTAAAAAATTCTACATGTCCGCCCTGGTAACTGGTGATGGCAATTCCCTGTACATCTTCTTCGATCGCAGCTTCAACAATTTCTTTTACCGAACGATTATGACCGAGGTGAATGATCTCAGCTCCTTTTGCTTGCATGATGCGGCGCATAATATTAATAGCAGCATCGTGGCCATCAAATAATGAAGCTGCAGTAACGATCCTTACTTTATTTTTGGGAGTATACGCCATACGAATTACAAAAATAGTTGAAAAAGCTAATGTCTGTTAGTGACACAAGCTATTGATTTCAAACTCCTCCAAAAGCAATCCTTTCAAAGGTTTGAATGGGGTTTATTACATTTGCTTCATGCAGCATATCATTCAATCAATCCAGGAATTGTATAAACATTGGCGCGGAAAAGAAGCTGCTTCTATTGATGTATTACCAAGGTCGGGCAGTGAAAGAAGATATTTTCGTATTCATCAGGAAGATGGTTCTACCATTATCGGCACCTTTGGCGCCAACATAAAAGAAAACGAAACTTTTTTCTATTTCTCTGAAAAATTTTTTAAGCAACAATTACCTGTTGCAAATATTCATGCTATCAGTGATGATCGCATGTTCTACTTACAGGAAGATTTTGGAGATATTTCATTAATCGATCGATTGGAGTCCGAAGGTTATACTGATGAGATCTATTCTCTTTTTCAAAATAGTTTACAAACTCTTGCAACCCTTCATGTAAAAGGTGACGCAGGACTTGATTATGATCGCTGCCTCACCAATACGGAATTTGGAAAACAAGCGATCATGGCTGATCTTCTTTATTTCAAATATTATTTTTTAGATGCATTAAGAAAGCCTTACGATAAGCAAAAACTGATCGATGACTTTGAAGCATTGAGTAATTATCTTACCCATACCGAATACAAATATTTTATGTTCCGTGATTTTCAAAGCAGGAACATAATGGTAAAAAAAGATAACTCGATACATTTTATCGATTACCAGGGCGGAATGAAAGGCGCCCCGCAATATGATGTGGCCAGTATGCTTTGGCAGGCCAGGGCCAATCTAAGCGATGAATGGAAAGAAAATTTATTGAATGATTATATCAGTTCTCTGGAAAAAATAATTGATTCAAAGATCAGTAAAGCGACTTTCAAAAGCCAGTACAATGGTTATGTGATGATCCGTCTCCTCCAGGTGCTCGGTGCTTATGGCTTTCGTGGTTTGTTTGAACGCAAAGCACATTTTTTAACAAGTATTCCGTTGGCATTAACCAACCTGAAATGGTTTATCAATCATCAAAGCATCGGAATTTCATTGCCGGAATTTAAAAAAGTACTTGACATCTGTGTAGATGATGAGATCATTCAGCAGTTCACTCCTGTGCAGGCAAACGAAAAAACACCATTAACGGTTAAGATCAATAGTTTCTCCTATAAAAAGGGATTGCCCGAAGATAGCAGCGGGAATGGTGGCGGTTTTGTTTTTGATTGCCGTGGGATTTTGAATCCCGGCCGTTTCGAAGAATTTAAATCGCAAACCGGGCGTGATAAATCGGTAAAAGATTTTTTGGAGCAACAAACTAAAATGACCGAATTCCTCAACAGTGTTTTTGATATTGTAGATATTACTGTTGAAGATTATTTGAAAAGAGATTTTGAAAGTTTGATGATCAGTTTTGGTTGCACCGGTGGGCAGCATCGCAGTGTATATGCGGCCGATGCGCTGGCAAGACATCTAAGAAATAAATTCAAAGTGAAAATTCAATTAGATCACCGGGAGCAAAATAATTTCGAAACAAAGAGTGTGTAACCCAGCTTTAGTAATACTATTTTACTTCCGTTGCGTCGCACTCTTCAACGTTCAGTAATACTATTGGGCTTTTTAAAACCACAGAGACACTAAGTACACAAAGAAACACGGAGCATACGCTGTGTTACTCCTTGCCTCCGTGTCTCCGTGGTTTAAATTCATTATAATGAAAGCAATGATCTTTTCTGCTGGTCTCGGAACCCGATTCAAACCATGGACCGACAAACATCCGAAGGCTATGGCAATAGTAAATGGTAAATCATTATTGCAAAGAAATATTGAATATCTACAGCAGTACGGAATTAAAGATGTTGTTGTAAATGTTCATCATTTTGCCGACCAATTGATTGAAGCGATAATGAAAAATAAAGGTTGGGGAAGTAAGATCACGATCAGTGATGAAAGAGATGAACTGCTCGATACCGGTGGTGGATTGTTGAAAGCAAAAGAGTTTTTTATTCCCGGAGAAAAATTTATCACCTGCAACGCAGACATTCTTACTGATCTTGATATTAATAACCTGATCTCATTTCACACCGAAAAAAAAGCATTGATCACATTTGGAGTTACACAACGAAAAACTTCCCGCTATCTTTTATTTGATGAGAACGATCGTCTTTGTGGTTGGCGCAATGTGAAAACGGGAGAAGATAAAGGCCCCATCTTAAATTACCCGAAAGGGGAAGTAACAAAAAACACCATTGTTGAAAAAGCCTATAGTTGCGTCGTCGTTTTTGAATACGAAATCTTCCGCTTGATGGAAGAAAAAGGGTTTACCGGTAAATTTTCATTGATCGATGTCTATCTTGCCTTAGCCGCTGAACATCTTATCATTGGTTATGACCATACGGGCGACAAGCTGGTTGATGTGGGTAAACCCGATAGTATTGCCATTGCAGAATCGGTGTTTCCATAACCGTGCCGCGGCTTAAACAAATTTTTATGATAATATAATCATTGAGCAGTGGCACGGATTCATTGCAAAATTCACCGGGATAAGTCTTTACCATGCCATGATTTTAATAAACCATTTACATAAAACTGAACATTGTTTTAGCAACGGCGTGGTTGCCTTATAATTTTAAAGTAATTTACACGCCGATTTAAAAAATATCTACATGAAGAAATTTATTACCGGATTTATTCTATCCGTAATTGCTCTTACGCAATATGCCCAGGAAACAAAATACGATAACAAAGAAGCATTTTACCCGCAGTTCTATCCCTATCCCGGAAATGATATTCGCAGTGCAAGCGGCGAACCGGGCCCAAAGTATTGGCAGAACCGTTCCGATTACAAGATCACTGCAACATTGGATACAGGCTCTCATAAAGTTATTGGTGATGTGGAAATCACGTATACCAATAACAGTCCCGATAATTTAAAATTTCTTTGGTTGCAGCTCGATCAGAACATTTATCGTGAAGACTCCCGTGGTTCTGCAACAACAACACAGGCCGGCGGCCGGTGGGCAAATACAAAATTTACCGAAGGAGATGTAATAAAATCAATAACGGTTGAGGCGGCAAAATCCTACACTCCAAAATATATTGTTACCGATACGCGAATGCAGGTATGGCTCAATGATGCATTAAAAGCTTCCGGCAATAAAATAAAATTGAAGATCAGTTTTGAATTTACAGTTCCCGAATATGGAACCGATCGCATGGGAAGACTGAAAACAAAAAACGGAGTAGTGTATGAAGTGGCACAATGGTTTCCCCGCTTATGTGTATATGATGATATACAAGGATGGAATACGTTACCCTATATAGGACAAGGAGAGTTTTATCTTGAATATGGTGACCTGGAATTCACGATCACTGCTCCTTCCGATCTTATTGTTGTTGGCTCAGGAGAATTATTGAATCCGCAGGATTGTTATACTGCAGAACAACAAAAACGCTGGGCTGAAGCAAAGAACAGTGATAAAACCGTTATTATCCGCGGTGAAAAAGAATTGAAAGAAGCTTCATCAAGACCAGGTAAAGCCAACTGTACATGGAAATTTAAAATTACAAATGCAAGAGATGTTGCATGGGGCGCATCAAAAGCATTTGTACTCGATGCAGCTAAAATCAATTTACCGAGTGGTAAAAAATCAATGGCCATCAGTGCTTATCCTGTTGAAAGCATTAAGAAAAACGGATGGCAACGCAGTACAGAGTTTGTAAAAGGTTCTATTGAACATTATTCAAATAAATGGTTTGAATTTCCTTATCCTGCTGCAACAAATGTTGCAGGGATTGTGGGTGGCATGGAATACCCGGGTATAGTTTTTTGTGGTTATACGGCAGCCGGTGAACCATTGTGGAGCGTTACCGATCATGAGTTTGGCCATACATGGTTCCCGATGATAGTAGGAAATAATGAAAGAAAATATGCATGGATGGATGAAGGCTTTAATACATTTATCAATGACCTGTCCACCGCAGCATTTAATAAAGGTGAGTTTACATCGGCCACTTCTATCGGTGATATGACGAATTATGTTTTCAATGAAGATATGGATGGATTATTTAATGCGCCTGATGTAATCGGACAAAATGATCTTGGAATTGCAGCTTATGTAAAACCATCAGTTATGCTGAATGCGTTGCGTGAAGTTGTTTTAGGCGAGGAAAGATTCGATCTTGCTTTTCGTGAATATGTAAGTCGCTGGGCATTCAAGCATCCAACTCCATGGGATTTCTTTCATACAATGGAAAATGTTTCGGGTGAAGACCTCGGTTGGTTCTGGCGCGGATGGGTATTGAATACATGGAAACTTGACCAGGCCGTGAGAGAGGTAAAATATATCCGCAATGATCCCACTAACGGAGTTAACATTACCATTGAGAACATGGAAAAAATGGTGATGCCTGTTCTTATCCAGGTAAAAGAAGAAAATGGAAAAGTACATGATCTTAAACTGCCGGTAGAGATATGGCAGCGTGGCTCTTCCTGGACGTTTCATGTAAACACAACAAGTAACGTGACAGATGTAATACTTGATCCTGATAAAAAACTCCCGGACATCAACAGGAACAATAATAAAATGAAAGAAAAGCCTTTTTAAAAAATACAGGTTGTCTAAAAGTTTTAAGTAGCACGAAGAACACAACGTACGCACAACGGACACGAAGAAGTTGTTACCAATTGCCAGTGCGTTGTGCACTTCGTGTTTTCTTTATGTTCGTTGTGTTACCCTGAATTTTGAACTTTTGAGACAGCCTCTTTTTCATAATTTGCAATCTATGCGCCCCATCATTATTGGTTTTGGATTACTTATTCTTTGCCTGCTCATCTTGTTCAAGATAGGCGAAGTGAATTTTACCAAAGGCAACGTAAAACTGGAAGTGATCGTAGCCGTTGTTGCATTTATCTTCTTTTTTGTCGGGCTTTACTTTAATAACCAGGCACAGAGGAAAGCGGTTGCACCTGCTGCCGAACCTCCAGGTTCATCACAAATAGATTATGACCAGATCAAAAAAGTGGGGCTTACCCAACGGGAACATGATGTGCTGGTAAAAATGGCAGATGGATTAAGCAACCAGGAAATTGCCGGGCAACTTTTTCTTTCCGAAAGCACGGTGAAAACTCATGTATCTAATATACTTTTTAAGCTGGATGCTAAAAGAAGAACGCAGGCTGTTCAGGCCGCAAAAAAACTGAAAATCGTATGTTAATCCTTAAAGTACTGCTGATTCCCGACGAAAGGATGAGCTATTTCATTCTTTCGGATGAAGACGAACGAAGCGTGTGATCGTAGTTTGCATAAAATTTTTAATTATGAAATCAACTGTTTTTCGCTACGGCATTTATGCCACTTTAACTATTGTCGGGTTGTCATACATTGTTTTTTTTCTTCTAAAAAATTTAGATCAAAGCTTACAGGAAGTAGCCGGATACCTGACCATGCTGCTGGCAATGATCTTTATTTTTTTAGGCATCCGTCACTTTCGGGACCGGGTGAATGGAGGCTACCTCACTTTTGGCCAGGGATTAAAAATTGGGGTATTAATCGTTTTGATCCCGGCTGTTGCATTTGGTCTTTTCGATATTTTATATACGGAAGTATTGAACCCTACATGGAAAGAAGATTACTATTCAAAATACATTGAAGGGCTGAGAAAATCTGTTGCGGCTGATAAACTTGATGCAGCCATTAGAAAAGCGGAGAAAGAAAAAGAAATGTTTTCGAACCCTGTATTTCAATTCCTGTTAATGGGCGGAACGGTATTTATCATCGGTTTTATCGTTACAATTATTTCTTCATTGACATTACGCAGAAGTAAGGCAGCCGTTGCGTGAAGACCCCCTGGTCCCGCCGCCGCGGAGGAACTCAGGATGCACAATTCATTATTTAGTTTGATAAGTTCTTTATAGTTATAGTTGAATTTTGGTGTTACCAGCTATAGTAATCCTATTTAACTTCTGTTCCGCCTCCGGCGGACACTTCAGCGTTCTGTAATTCTAATTATCATAACTTGAAAAAAACAAAAAATGTTCGAAATTTCAATAAAAAGGTTTTATCAAATTTCGCCTTTCACTAACCTTTAAAAAAAACTTTTATGACAACAGATCAAAAAAATAATAATACAACACCACGGGTTACCGGCATAGGAGGCATTTTCTTTTATTCTAAAAATCCGAAAGAAACGAACGAATGGTATGGCAAGAACTTGGGATTAGCGATCGATGAGTGGGGTTCACCATTTGAATTCAGAAATGCCAATAGACCTGAAGAGATCAATTACCTCAGGTGGTCGCCTTTCGATGAAAAAACGGATTATTTTAAACCATCTGATAATCATTTTATGGTCAATTACAGGGTAAACAATCTTGAAGGACTTGTACAAAAGCTCAGCGATAATGGAGTGATTATCGTAGACAGTATCCAGGAATATGAATATGGAAAGTTTGTTCATATAATGGACAATGAAGGGAACAAGATCGAACTTTGGGAACCTGTTGACAGCGTTTTCACCGCAATGGGCGGCGTAACTACTAAATAGCAATTATCTAACTGTATAAAAAATATGTTATGACCAAAGACGAAGTAATGAGTGAGCTTAAAAAGAAAGGCTCAGAATCAATAAAGAAAATTTTTTTAAATCATGGCGCCAATGAACCAATGTATGGAGTAAAAATCGCTGATCTGAAAGTGATACAGAAAAAAGTAAAAAAAGATCATCAACTTGCTATGGGGCTTTTTGCCACCGGGAATTATGACGCTATGTACCTGGCAGGTCTTGTTGCTGATGAATCGAAGATGAGTAAGAATGATATTCAGCAATGGGCTGAAAAATCTCATAGCAATGGTATTAGCGAATACACGGTAGCATGGGTGGCTGCAGAAAGTAATTATGGCTGGGAGCTTGGAATGAAGTGGATCGATTCATCAAAAGAAAGCATTGCTTCTGCCGGCTGGAACACCCTATCTGGTGTTATTGCCATGAAGCCGGATAATGAACTTGACATTGCCACCATTAAAAAGTTATTGCAAAGGATCATAAAAGAAATTCATGCTGCACCTAATCGTGTTCGCTATACAATGAATGGATTTGTGATTGGTGTTGGCAGCTATATAAAAGAACTGACGAAAGAAGCAATTGAAACTGCAAAAAAAACAGGAGATGTGTATGTTGATATGGGAGGCACTGCCTGCAAAGTTCCTTCAGCCACAGATTATATAAAAAAGTTGGAAGCCAAAGGAAATATTGGAAAGAAAAAGAAGACTGTGAAATGTTGATGGATTATTGATTATTGATTATTAATTATTGATTATTGATTATTGAAGGACTCCTAATAATTAATAATTAATAATTCACGATCAAATTAAAGCCTTCAACTTATCAAGTGAAATCTCCTCAAGCACTTCCCTGCTTTTTGCAACGCTCCATTTCACCAGCATAATTTTCTCAAAGGTGATCTCAATGCCGGTGATATCGCCGTCGCGGAAACAACAACAACCGGTATTAAAATAAGAAGGTTTTATATCCAAAAATTGCGCAGGGGTTGTTTTATAATCCTTGCCTCTTCTTTTTATTTCCGCTTCAATAGCGTCTGCCTCGTCAAGGCGATTTGCCTTCAACGCATCGCCTAATTTCTTATATAATCTTTCCGGGTGTGTGAGTGATTCAAAAACCGGTTGATGCGTATGGCCGGTAATTAACACAAGGTTGTTATACTTTGCCGACCATTCATACATGATGAGATTATGTGCAGTTTTCAGGTCTTCATCATAAGCCGGTGTATTAAAATTCATTTTTAAATAAGACTGCAGCGGCGCCCAGATATTTGCCACAAAGAATTTACTGAACCAGTTACCATCGCTGCTCGCATCGCCCTGGTGGCCGTGAGTGAGGAAGATCGTCAATGGACAATCGGCAATTGGCAATGATTCGTCTTCTGATCCTGAACTCTTTTTTTGAAATGACAAATACTTCTTTCGGGCTCCTGCCTGCCTATTGCCAGTTGCCTCCCGATGGTTATCGGGATGCAACTTGTCTTCCGCATTCTTGTTTTCGATCTCCAGGATTACCCCTTCAAATACCTGGAGTTTCTTTCCATAAATTGCGTCTAATTGCTGCGCAGCGATCAGGCTGTTATCCCAATAAAGATCGTGATTGCCAAAAATTTTAAGGAACTTGTCCTGCAGAATAAATTTTTTTTCGGCTTCAAAGGTTAATGGGTTATTCTTCTTTACACTTGCCAGTGAATTTTCCCAAAGCTCTTCGCTATCACCAAGACTTATGAATTGAAAGTTATTTTGAAAGTAATATTCAAGAGCGAGCAGGTAACTTCCTTCTGCTTTCATAAAATCATCGGCACCATTTTTACTGCCGCGGTGCTGGTCAGAAAAAACAATGATGCGGTCATTTTCTTTTAGTGTAAGAATTAACTCCTTTTTTTCCCGGCTCTTCTTTGATGTTCCGGAATAATCCGGACAACGCTTTGAATATTTTTGATCGCACAGGCAGGGAAGTAAATTTTCTTGAGGACCATAAGATCGGTTTCAAAAAGATTATTTGTGCTAAACGGCGCATGAATTACTGATTATGATGATTAGCGAAGAACGTATAAGAGTGCGAACTGCGTGGATCAACAATTTTATAAAAGTCATAGTCTTATAGTTTAAAGGGCTAAAGCCCTGGATTGGAAATTACAATTTTCAGTTCATCCCGCCCTGAAAGGCGGGGCAATTAATCAGAAGAAATTAAACGTTACCCTTTGGTACTTCGTCCGCAAGTGTCAAATGAGCTTCGCTTATTTCTCATTTGTGCTCTGGGGTAGTCCCGATAATTATCGGGAGCGACGTGGTTGCTCAACAAAGAACAGTAAGTTGATCCGCCGTAGGCGGACGCAACAAAAGCCTAATGGTGGCATAACAGCCGGCTACATAAAAAACACTTAAAATACAATTCTGCACAATGCATTCGTTTTTTCAAATTTAAGTTCTGCTAAGGTGGAAAAAGGGGTTCTATCTCATAGCGATCATACTGATCTCAACATTCACAAACTTTGGCAGCGCTGATACCTGCACGGTTTCTCTTGCAGGGAAATTGCTGTTACTGTCAAAATATTTTCCATACACTTCATTGATCTCTGAGAAGCGATTCATGTCTGTGATAAAGATTGTTGTCTTTACCACATTATGAAATGTCATATCGGAAGCAGTAAGTATTGCACGCAGATTATGCATTACCTGGTGAGTTTCCTGTTGTACATCCTGGTTCTTCAATGTACCGGTGACTGGATCGATACAAATTTGTCCTGAAATAAAAAGCATATCGCCGGCGACTATGGCCTGGTTATATGGACCTATCGGAGCGGGAGCAGATGGTGTATTTATTACTTGTTTTTCCATTCATTTAGTTTTACCGGTAACGAATTTAGGTTTATGCCCTTTCTTTGCAAAAAATAAAGTATGAAGGTTGTTGTTGTGGCTACTGATGAATTAAAAGAAGAGCTTTTACCGGGTACAATAAATGATGCGCATGAAATTGTTTGGACCAGGTCTTCATCGGAATTACCATCATATACGGATGCAAATGCTGTGATCGATCTGCTATTTGAAGAGAATGGCTATGACACGACTTATTTGAAATCTTTTCTTGCAAAACCGGTTTTGATCAATTCGGTCAGTAAAACCATATCAGAAATAGGATTGCCTTTTATTCGCATAAATGGCTGGCCCGGTTTTTTGAAAAGAAATATTGCTGAAGTTGCCTGCGGTAATGATGGCGATAAAAAAGAAGTTGAAAAAATTTTGATCGCTTTAAACAAAAAAGCTGAATGGGTGCCTGATGTAAAAGGTTTTATTTCAACAAGAGTTGTGAGTATGATCATTAATGAAGCCTATTTTGCGCTGGAAGAAAATGTAAGCTCAAAAGTAGATATCGATACCGCTATGAAACTGGGAACAAATTATCCGTACGGTCCTTTTGAATGGGCAAAAAAAATTGGCTTGCGAAATATTGCTGGGTTATTGACTCAACTAAGCTTAACTGAAAAAAGATATCAGCCGGCAAACTTGTTATTAAAAGAATCAGGAGAAGAGTAATGGCATTGATTTTAAATATCGATACAGCGATTGATACTGCTTCTGTTTGTCTTGCAAAAGATGGCGAAATTTTATCCATTGAAAAAAATCAAAGACAAAAAGATCATGCTGCGTGGCTCCATCCTGCTATCAAAGAAATGTTTGAGAAAAATAATTTGGAGTTAAAAACAGTTGATGCAATTGCAGTAACGGAAGGACCGGGTTCGTATACTGGTTTAAGAATCGGGATGGCAACTGCGAAAGGGATTTGTTTTGCATTGAATAAACCATTGATCACATTGAACACGTTGCAGGTAATGGCAAATGCGGCAAGGAATGTCCGCAAAGACTCCTTCGGAGAGAAAGCCGATTTGCTTTGCCCGATGATAGATGCAAGGAGAATGGAAGTGTTTGCAGCGATCTATTCAAACGAGCTGCAAATAATAAAAGAACCGGCGGCAATTGAAATAAATGAAAAAAGTTTTGAGGAAGAACTCTCCACCAGCACAATCTGTTTTTTTGGAAATGGCAGCAGTAAATTTCAACCCGTCAAAAAAAACAAAAATGCAGTTTTCAGTAATATAATTTCAGATGCAGCATCGATGATCTCCTTATCAGAAGAAAAATTTAAACAAAAAGAATTCGCTGACCTTGCCTATGCAGAGCCCCTATACCTGAAAGAATTTCATAGGCCGGCAAAATGATCTTTTAGTAATTGCTACTTTTGTCCGACAGATTTCTTTGGAGAGTCACCTTACAACAACCAACAACTTGTCATGAACAGCCATACTATTACTATTATTCCGGCTGCAGAATCTGAGCCGGATCTAACGATCGACACACTTGATATAAAGAAAGCAGCGATCATACTCAGATCTGTTAATCATAAATTGCGGCAAATAATCTTAAAATATATAGGAGAAAAAGAAAGAGTAACTGTAACTGAGATATTCGAGCACCTGCTGCTCGAGCAGGCAGTAGCATCTCAGCAACTTGCCATATTAAGAAGAACAGGTTTTGTAAAAACAAAAAGAGAAGGAAAATTCATTTATTATTCAGTGAACAGGCAAAGATTGCTGGATCTCAATAAGTTTATAAGCGAATTGCTTGGATAAACAGGCGATTCTTGTTAATATTTTCATTTACTTTCATAGCTTCTTTTATCTCAATTATCTTTGCACCAAACCTTCAAAATAATGTATATAGAACAGTTGTATACCGGTTGTCTTAGCGAAGCTGCATATTATATTGAAAGTGATGGTGAAGCAGCTATCATCGATCCGCTTCGTGATATTGATGAATACCTTCATCTTACCAATGAACGCAAAACAAAGATCAAGTACATTTTTGAAACACATTTCCATGCTGATTTTGTAAGCGGTCATATTGATCTTGGCAATGTTACCGGCGCCCCGATCGTGTATGGACCAAATACCGTAACAAAATTTCCCGTACATGTTGCAAAGGATGGTGAAAAATTTTCGATTGGTAAAATAACGATCGAAGTATTGCATACACCCGGGCATACACTTGAATCATCCTGTTATTTATTAAAAGATGAAAATGGGAAAGATCATTGTGTGTTCACCGGCGATACATTATTTGTTGGCGATGTTGGTCGCCCCGACTTAGCGCAAAAAGGTGCTGATCTTACCATGGAGGACCTTGCCGGCATGATGTATGACAGCATTCATAATAAATTATTTCCACTGGCTGACGATGTGATCGTTTATCCTGCACATGGAGCCGGCAGCAGTTGCGGAAAGAACATGAGTAAAGAAACATTCAGCACCATTGGCGAACAGAAAAAACATAATTACGCATTAGAAGCTAAAACAAAAGAAGAATTCATAAAAGTGGTAACGGATGGCATTGCTCCGCCACCGCAATATTTTCCTATCAATGCACAGATAAATAAAGAAGGGTATGAGAGTTTGGATGAAGTGCTTGAGCAGGGATTGAAAAAATTATCTGTTCCCGAGTTTAAAAAATTATTAAATGATGACGTTATCATTCTTGATACAAGAGCAGAAACAGAATTTGTAAAAGGATTTGTTCCGGACGCAATAAATATTGGTTTGAACGGTCGCTTTGCCGAATGGGCAGGCAGTCTTTTATCTTTTGATAAGTCGATATTACTTGTAACAGAACCGGGCAAAGAAAAAGAAACGATCATTCGCTTAGCAAGAGTTGGATTTGAAAAAATTGACGGGCATCTTGACGGGGGTTTTGAGACCTGGAAAAAATCCGGAGAAAAAGTCGATATTATCGTGGAAGTGGAAGCCGATGAGCTTTTAATGGATATGCAGTTTGATGAAAGCCTTATCGTACTTGATGTAAGAAAAGAAAATGAATTTGCTGAAGGTCATTTACCGGATGCAATGAATTTACCGCTAAGTGAAATGATCGATCCGGCTACGATGGCAAATATTGAAGACGGGCATAACTTATATGTACATTGTGGCGGCGGCTATCGCAGTGTTATTGCCTGTTCATTATTAAAACGCCAGGGCATACATAATCTTCGCAATATCTCCGGCGGATGGAATGCAATCAAAGCACAGGAGAAAGTGGAGATAGTGAAGGAGAAGAGTGTGTTGAATTAAAAATATTTTCCGTTATCTTAAAGGTGTTTTTATGGGCGACCGTGAAAACACCTTTTTATTTTGGGTGAAAAGGAGTTGGATTCGCTATATCTTTTATTACATATTTGTATCAAGAATTAAAAAATACTTAACCACCAAAAAAACTTTTTATGATTTTCATTATGTATTTTGAATCAGAATTGAGGGACGAGTTAATTAAAGCAGGTGTTGATCCACTTGTTATTGATCAAATAGTTTTGCTTGGCAACCCTGAGGATAATTCAATTGTGTCGATGATCTCTGTTGGAAAAGATATTGCGCCAGGAGGTGATTCTGTCGTAGTAACAAGGGATGCGTCAGATGCACACACGATTTCTGTCGGTGGTGGTAGAGCAATTTCCATAGCCGCAAAAGTACCGCCTCGAAATCCGGAAGTAATCATACCGATTGCTTGATGCTAGTTAAATAACGTTCTATAAATAAACTTGTTATTTTGTAACATTAGCTGAAACTCTATCCAAAAGCTTATCCCAATTTGAAGGCTTAAATGTTTTAGTTGTGCAAAGTAGATTTCTGTTGAACTTATAAGCTTCAGCATGATCAAATCCGTCGATTTCGGGAAAATAAAGCGATATACCATTCAGAATTTCATTGTTTTCGTGAACCCACTTACTTAAGATGCTTTGATTTAGGGTTTTTAAAAAGTTTTCAAGCTCTATTTTTGTATCCTCTGAAACTATTACATCATCTTTCAAATTATTTAAAAAATCTATCATATCAATCATCATGGGCGATGAAAAAATGTTCGTTTGGTTAGATCTCATTCGCTCAATCCAGCCACAATGACTATCGATTAAATAATTAATTTTTTCTATGATTTGTTCAAAACTAAGGAAGTGTTGAACGAAATTTTTTAGATCAATAAGAAACAATGATGTTCCCTCCATATTAAGGCTAGACCTACTGAGCCTATTCAAAATACTTATTAAATATTTATCATACAGGAGTTGTGCTATTTCAAGATCTGAACCTCTGGCTTGTGTTCTCCGCATTAAGCCTTCTAAAATCGATTTAATATCTATCATATCCACAGACAAATAATTCTCTGTACCGATAATAAATCTTACCGATTTTGAAAACAAAACGCAATTTTCAAAAAGTGTGGCCTGGCAATTGTTGAAAATCCCTACTTCGAATTTAATTCCCTCAAAAGCTTCTAAAAACTCTACATTCCATAAAATTTCAAAGTCAGGAACAGTTTTATGCTCGATGCTGCAATTTTCAATAAAAATTGGGGAGGAAGTCTTTTCCGTAATATTTCTTTTGAAAAATCCGAACCCGGCTCCATGTCCAATCGAAATAAAATAATATTTAGCAGAAGATATTTCTGAAGGAAGTATATATTTTAAACTTATTTTGAGTGACTCCACTTTGGCAAAGTCAAAATTATCTTCAATTGGTAATAATGGATTGTTTGATTTAGGTATGATCCTATAAAGAATATCATGAGGTATCTCCTCATCTTTTGTTACCAACTTCAAATAATAAATTTGAAAATTATCTTTAATTTCAAGATTAACAAAAGCATTCTCGACATGTTTTATATATAACTCATGTTTATCATACTTTGTAGAATCAAAAATTACCAGAATTATATGCTTCATGATTTAAAAGTTTATTTACCATTATTTATTGGGATCCTTTTTGTTAATTCAACTTTATCACAGGAAAGGCAAACAATTCAATTATACAAGTTCTCAAATGATTTAATTACCAATGTTACCGGAATAACTAAAGATAATAAGGACTTTATCTGGGTTTCGACACAGGATGGAATTTTCCGATTTGATAGTAAGACTTTTGTAAAGGTTCCAATAAGCAGTAATGATAAATCTGAAGACCCCTGGACCGCTATCAAAAAAATATTTTATGACAGCACGAACAATAAATTATTTGCAATTTCTTCGACCAAAGGTCTTGCCATTCTTAATCATAAAGTGTCACTACCATTTTTTCAACCTCTACAATTACCAATTAATTTAAGAAATATAGAGATAACAGATATTGCTTTATTTGCGGATAATTACCTGATAACTTCAACTCAGGGAATTCATTATTTAAAATTAACATACAATGAAACCGAAGAAAAATTTTCATTAACGGTTCTAAAATCTTTCAATGATGTCCATGCCAGGCTCTTTTCAAAATATAGTTCTAATAATTTCGTAATATATACACCCCTCGGGCAATTACAAAAATATGAAATCTCCGAACAGGATGGAATACAAAAGATTTTGGAAGTTAATTTGCTTGAAAACCTCGGAGGAACTAATGAAGTATATTTTTTATCTGTTAATAGTAACTCTTATTTTATTGGAACCGACAAGGGACTTTACGAAATAGATAAATCTGGAAAATCAAAAAATGAATGGTTGCCTGATCAGCCAGTGTATGCAATTACAACAGCTGGTAATTATAAGTTTGCTGCCGCAGGTAATGGTTTGTACAAAATTGACATTGCGGGAAATATAAACAGGATATTTATTAATTCCACCGATTTAGGTGACGATTGGCTTTCCCTTATTTATAGCATGAGTGTTGACAGCGACAACCTGTGGTTGGGCACACAAAATGGGCTTGCATTAGCCACCATCGATATAAGCCCTTTTTATAAAATTATTAATACTTATAAGGATAACCGGAATTTAAATCACGTTTATCATTTAGGGACGTTTAATGAGCAACTTTATCTTTCAACAGAAAACGGCTTTTATCAATGGACAAATCAAAGTAAATTGGAGCGCATTGTAGACGATGCTACTTTCTTTTTGAATTTTACAGGTCCTCATAACACCCACATAGTTTCCGGCATTAATTCAACCTATATAATAAAGGGAATGAATTGGGTTCCATACAACAGTGTTTTTAAAGAATTCAATAATTACCCTCATCTTTCTTTCAACGATTTCGAGTATTACAATGATTCACTGATTTTTCTAAGTACAGAAAATGAAAAAGGAATTTTTAGATGGAATTACAAGTCGCATAAAGTAACTCCATTATTAGAAACAATAAGTAGCTCTGTGCAATTGCAACAGTCAAATGGATTATATTTTGATCGTAATAAACTTTTCATTCTAACTGATTCTTTGATCTTTCAATACAATACCCTCGACAACTCTTTGAATAAAGTTGTCATTTATGACAAAGGAGTAAAAAACAGACAGGGATTATTGTTTGATATGCTAAAGGTTAGAGACAAATATTATTTTTCGAGCTACGATAACGGAGTTATATGTACTGATACTTCATTTAATACAACCAAGGTTTTCAATACAACTAATGGCCTTTCGAATAATGGTGTATATAGAATTCTTTCTGTAGGTGATACATCAATATTTGTAAGCACTAATAATGGAATAAATCTTATTAATATAAAGACGGATATAATAAAAGTAATATCCGCCGATCAGGGTTTGCATTCCAATACTTTTGAAGAATTTAGTGCTTTGGAAAAAGATGGAAAACTATATTTTGGAGGAAATGGAGGCGTCTCTATTATTGATCCAGAAGAATTGAAAAAAATTAAGACCCCAAAAAACAATCTGACTTTTCTAAGCTATGAGGTTATTGATCGCAATAATTTCCATCAGGAGTTTACTCTATTGGACAAAGAAAGGATCGTTATAAAAAATATTATCACGCAAACCAGGATAAGTTTTCAGAATATTATTTACCCTTTTAATAGCAGAAATAAATACTTCTATAAAATTGAAGAGATTCACGAAGCGTGGATTGATTTGGGTTCTAAGAATTTTATTGAGTTTATTAGCTTTACCCCTGGCACTTATCATCTACAAGTCCAAGCCTTCAACGAAGATGGTGTTCCAAGCGAAATAAAAGAACTCACCCTCATCTTCCTTCCCAAATGGCACCAAACATTGGGATTTAAAATTTTAATAGGCTTGATTCTAGCTGCAATATTTTACGGGCTTTATAAATTCCGCATCAATCATTTAAAGAAAGAAGAAAAGATCCGCATCCAGGTGGCAAGTGACCTGCATGATGAGCTTGGCAGTACTTTAAATAGTGTCAAATTGTTTACTAATCTTGCCATGATGGAAAAAGAGAACACATCTCATCTTGAAAAAATAAAAGAAGCTGCACAGACTGCAATCGCAGGAGTAAAGGATATCATCTGGGTGCTGGATGATAAAAGAGATACGCTTGATCATTTGTTATCCCGTATCAGTCAATTTGCAAAACCGTTGTGTGAAGCTGCCGGTATTTCGTATAAACAACAGTCCGGTGGAAATGAAAATTATAAATTGGGTAAAGAAGAGAAAAGGAATTTGTACATGATCTTTAAAGAATCAATTAATAACAGTATCAAGTATGCCGATTGCAGCGTCATCGAGCTGCTTATTAAAAATAAGGGAGCCACGCTAAGCATTTCTATTTCTGATAATGGAAAAGGTTTTGACAGAAATGAAACAACAAGTGGGTATGGCCTGAAAAACATTGTACGCCGCGCCGGAGAAATCGGGTATCACGCTGAGATCAATTCCTCACCTGGTAATGGAACGCTGATCTATTTGGAAAAAAAGTGATCTATATTTTCACAAGACCATTCTTAATTGCATAGATCACTAAACCGGTTCTTGTTTTTATGTCAAGCTTCAAAAATAAAGCATCCCTGTATCCGTCAATAGTGCGGGGACTTAAATGCATTTCGGCGGCAATTTCTTTATAGGTCATTTCAGTGCATACAAGTTTCAAAAACTCAATTTCCCTGTCAGTAAGTTGCATCACCTGCTGACTGCAGTGACTTTCAACATCAGTTCCTGAAATACTATGAACAAGCCGGCCCGTTACCATTTCAGAATAATAAAACCCTTTTTGTAACACAGCATTAATGGCTGATCTTAGTTCCGAAGGTTCTGATTCTTTCAGCACATAACCTCTTGCTCCATTCTTTATCATGCGGATTATAGCATTCTCATCATCCAGCATACTTAATGCAAGAATCCTAATTTCAGGATAATTGTCTTTTAACCAGGCCGAGGTTTGATAACCATCTTTCACAGGCATATTAATATCCATCAGGATCAGGTCGGGCACTTTTCCTTCTTTTATTAATTTGATCGCGTCGTCGCCATTGTTTGCTTCAAACAATACGTCATGCCCAAAATTCCTTATTAAGCTGGCTAAGCCATTTCTTAATAGAACATGATCATCAGCTAAGGCGATACTTGCCATTTTTAATTATTAATTATTATTTGTAATGTGGTCCAATTTGAGTCCTTATACGATATCGAACTGTTTATTGTATTTAATCGTTGTTTAAATTTAGCCATTTCTTCTATATCTAAAAGTAAAGGTTCTTCTTTAAATTCCCTTGTAACTTCAATTTCAATTTTGTTTTCCTGGTAACCAATATTGATACGGATAGATCCGGGCTGATAAATATCTAATACGGGATAAGCTAATTGCTGTAAAACACAAAAAACTACCAGCTCTTTCACCTCGTCAAGATTAATAAGCTCTCCCCTTTCAGAAAATTCTATCCGGCAAAATCCTGCTTCACTGAGTCGTTTCAATTCACAATGAATTGCATATGCAAAACCATTCTTGATGATTTCATCAGGAGTAAGTTGTTTTGTAAGATTCCGAAGATCGGCAATCGCTTTTCCTAATAATTTTCCCGGATCAGAAATTTTGTTCGTCGAATTTTTATTTTCTGTTTGTAACTGGAGCTTTACAAGACTTAACACTTGCCCGATATTTTCAAAGATCTCTTTCGAATAGGCTTGCAATGACCGCTGTTGTATCTCAATACGGGAATTCAGCTCTTCTTTTATAAGCCGCATCGTTTTTTTTGTTCGTTTCATAGGCAGACAAATCACATCATATTTCATAAAGAATAATTATGGACAGATACAATACTACAATCAGATAAAAAAACAACAAGGGGTGTTTTCACGGTATTATTTTGGGTTATAACATTCTTCTGTGCAAGATCTTTGTTTTGAATATTTGAGGTATAAAATTTTTATTATGAAAAAAAATTTTATACTATTAGTTTTTTATTCCCCGTTTTTGTTGCTAGCTCAACAGAATCTGCCAATTAGTTTTTATAAATATGAAGCAGTATCAGTCTTTGATTCTGTTGCCTACAAAGAATTTCAAGCAAAAAATAAATCCGATTTTGAAAAAAAAGGTCAACTTTCAACTCAATTAGAATCTTCAATAAAAGCTCTTTTTATTAAAAAAGAAGCTGCAAGAAAAGATTCTTTGCATTTCAGGCTTTATGGTATAGGAAACTTAAGTGATGAGACTTTAAAAAGTTTAAATGCTGGCGGCAAATTAGCTGTGGGGTTCATACCTAACCCAAATTCCGAAAAATTACATGCAAATTATTTTGTTTCATTCAATAAAAACGCTTCCAATATTGACTCAGCTATTTCAACAATGCTTGTATTTCCTGAGGCCGGGAATCATTCCGCATTGCTTTCAGTAATCTGGCAAAAGGAAAAACCCATCGATGGTGAAAAGGGATTAGTAAAGTATACAGGCCCATTTTTTGAATTTGTTTTCAAAAAAATAACTAATAAAAAAGATACTACGGATCCGAAATTTGAAGAATTATCAATTAATACTTTACATTATACGGCTGGATATAGATTTGGATATTCTAAACAGAAATTTATCGAAGGAAAATTATATCAAATAGGTGCTAACCTTTCAATATTTGCTTCACATGTTAATATACCCAATGAAGACCACGCAAATTTTGAAGTCCTTACAAAACTAAAAGCCACCAATAACTCTTTCTTTTTAATAGGAGCAAAAGTTTCTTTTGAGCTCAATGGATTCCAAATTTTTGCAGACGTCCGACATGTATTTGGAGACGAAAAGAAATTACCCCTGAAAGATTTAAAAGGTTTCAATTCTAATGTTGGTGTTGCATTTAATACCGAAGTGTTCAGATTTTAATCAATTCCATTCACCATCCTTCTCCACCCCAAAAAGAGCTGCCCACCTCAGCTCTTTTTTATTTTCCTAATAAAAAGTTAACGCCCCTGATTTTTAACCACTCGTCAAGCAGGGAATGCCATTTAACTAATTGATTCGGATAACATCTTTTATGCCGCTATTTTTATTCTACGAATGTTTTAGTAATAATAACATTCAAGCTGTAACAAATTACATTTTTCATTCGTTTAGGGCATAACTGTTTACCATGAACCACAAAACCAACCTGGCCTTTGCGTGCATATTATTTTTTGCCTTGTCTGCAAATGCACAAGCTCCTCCTGTACCAAGAGAATTACCCGCTAAAAGAACTATTCAACGTGTAAAAATTGATGGGCTTATCGATGACCCCGCATGGAAAGATGCCGCTACGATGACAGACCTCATCGAGTTCCGCCCTAAAGTTGGCGATAAAGAAGATTTTGCAAACCGGACTGTAACATACCTGATGTATGATGATGAAGGAATTTATTTTGGTGGCTATTGTTACGAAAGATCAAAGGACAGTATTGCAAGAGAGCTCAGCGGCCGTGATGGATTTGGTACCAATGATTATATAGGAATTATTTTCGATACTTATAATGACAAGCTGAATGGCTTTGAATATTTCGTTACCCCGCTTAATGAACAATGGGATTCAAAAATGTCGCCGCCTTCTCCCAATACCGATTCAGAAGATTTTACATGGAATGCCGTATGGAAAAGCGGAGCCGTGATCCATGAAGATGGCTGGAGCTTTGAAATGTTTATTCCTTATTCCGCTATTCGTTTTGGCAAACAGGAAGTACAAACCTGGGGACTGAATATTACAAGACGCAGAAGAAAAACAGAAGAACAATTTACCTGGAACCCGATCAACCCGAATGTAAATGGATTTCTTACGCAAGAAGGTTTCTGGACAGGCATTTCAAATATCAAACCGCCGTTACGTTTGCAATTCTCTCCTTATTTCTCCACGTATGTAAATCATTATCCTTCTAATGTTCCCGGATAAAAGCAACTGGACATCTTCTGTAAATGGTGGTATGGATGTTAAGTATGGCATCAGCCAGGCAATAACACTCGATATGACATTGATCCCTGATTTTGGACAGGTACAAAGTGATAACCAGGTGCTGAACCTTACACCATTCGAAGTAAAGTATAATGATTACCGGCCTTTCTTTATGGAAGGCACCGAGCTTTTTGGAAAAGGAAATCTTTTTTATTCAAGACGTGTTGGCGGAACGCCACTGCATTTTTATGATGTGGGAAATTATATGAACGCTAATGAACATCTTGTAAAAAATCCAAGGGAAACAAAACTTATAAATGCAACAAAAGTTTCCGGAAGATTGCAAAGCGGATTGGGGATTGGTTTTTTTAACGCAATCACCACGGCACAACATGCCGTTGTGGAAGATAATGTCGGCAAACAACGGGAAATACAAACGAACCCGTTAACCAATTACAATATCATTGTGCTTAACCAATCATTAAAAAATAATTCAAGTGTAAGTTTTATAAATACAAATGTGTGGAGAAGCGGGCCTGATTATGATGCAAACGTAACTGCCGGCTTGTTTGATTTCAATGACAAAAAAAATACATGGAATGTTGGTGGAAAGCTAGCTACCAGCAACCTGGTTGGATATTTACCGGGTGGCAAAACAGAAACCGGCTACAGTCATAATATCTATTTTGGAAAAAGCAGCGGCACAATGAGATTTAATATTAACCAGGACCTCACCGACACAAAATTCAACAGCAACGATCTTGGTTATTTTACTTTCAACAATTACCTGAATCATTCAATGTGGATGGGGTGGCAATGGTTAAAACCCACCACCTGGTATAATAATTTTCGTCTTAATTTAAATGCGTTCTATTCACGGACCCTTACTCCAATCGAACTGCAGGACGGAACAAAGAGAGGTTATAGAAATGCCAATTTCAATATGAATGTAAACGGGCAGTTGAAAAGTCTTTGGTTTGTAGGTGCTCTTCTTGGGTATGAACCGCATTACAATGATTTTAATGAACCCCGGATCGAGGGCAAAGTATTTAATGGATGGGAAACCCGCTTTGCTATGGCATGGTTTGAATCAAACTATTCGAAGAAATACGGCGCTTCTGCACAAGTGATGTTCATCTCGAGAGATCTTTATAAGAGCAAGCGATATCAAATAGATTTTAATCACAGATTTCGCTTTAGTGACAAATTCTCTATATCACATTGAATGACCCTGGAGCCTCAAAAAAGAAATGTTGGCTTTGCTGATCATTATTATAATGACCCGATCCTGCAACAGTACATACCAACCTATTCTTTTGGAAGACGGGATATTGCTACGGTTGAAAATACGGTAACCTTTAAATATAGTTTCAGCAGCAAAATGAACATCAATACAAGGGTCCGTCATTACTGGAGAAAGGTGGAATATGACCAACTGTTTAATTTGTTAGATAATGGTAAGCTGCAAGAAAATAATTATACCCCTTCAGAAGCTAATCAGAACTACAATTATTTTACTGTAGATGCTGTTTTTACATGGGAGTATGCGCCGGGAAGTTTCATCAACCTGGTTTGGAAAAATAATGCCGAAGCTTTCAACAGGATAGTGAGTGAGAGATATTTTAAGAACTTCAGCAACACCATGGAAGCTGATCAGAATAATAATATTTCGCTTAAAGTAATATACTTCCTGGATTACCTGCAACTGAAAAAGAAAAAAATTAAAAACTGAGTAGTTTTGTGTAGTGATGAAAAACAGCCCCTGCTTTCTAGTGGGGGCTCTTTGTTTGTATGATCTATAAAAAAATTGAATTTAAAAACAAGAGTAGGGCTTGTAATGCACGCAATCAAAAATGGCATTGTACAAAATTTTGTAAAGCTTTTGAGTAAATTGGGCCTTATGAATAGATGGCCTTTCCGCCTCAGGCGGAGAAAGTCGGGATGGGGCCGCTTAATTCATAGCAGGAGCGGGCATCGGTCTATCATCTACCCACAGGTCTTTATAGTCGGATTTCCATTGTCGCTTCCATCGTTTGTGACTCCATAAATATATCTCAGGTTGCAATTTGATATTCTCTTCCAGATGTTTTACGTACAGGCGCATCAGTTCACCTTCATTCAAATCTTTTGGATGATCCGCCAGCAAAAAATATTCAAAATGATAATAACCTCTTTTGGGCTTCGTTGTCGTCATCATTGCTACAGGAACCTGCTGAAGCCGTGCAAACTTCTCAGGGCCTTTTAAAAATGCTGTAGGCCGGTTCAGAAAGTATAACCAATAAGCGTACTCTCCAAGCGGCGGACTTTGATCAGCACCTAATGCCAATAAATGTTGTTTCTTTCGCCAGGGTATGATAGCTCTTGCCATATCTGTTGCCGGCAATTGAGGATTACCCCAGCGGGACCGCAGATGCAGGAATAACCTGTTTGTTATTTTGCTTGACAGCGGAAGATAAACAGTAAGGAATGTATAAGGTTGATTGATGCCGGTGTAAAGTGTCATGTACTCCCAATTAAAAAAATGTCCAAGGTTCAATTGCACCGACCTCCCCTCTTTATGTAATTGATGAAATACATCAACATTTGAACTCACTCTTTTATTTAAAGCGGCTTTGCTGATCGAAAGCAGCTTGATGGTTTCGATCCAGTTATCAGTAAAGTTGCGGTAAAATTTTTTTGCAATTGTTTTTCTTTCCTTATGGGTTTTTTCAGGGAAAGCATGCAGTAAGTTGTCCATTACCACTTTTTTTCTGTAGCCAAAAACATAGTAAAGCAGAACGTATACAAAGTCGGAAAAAATATAAAGAATTCTCAGGGGCAACAAAGAAACGGCGTATAGTAATCCGTAAACTACATAGTACATGATGAGCAAAGATAAGGACGTACAAGAGTGCGACGCAAGGGACGCTAAATAGAATTACTGTAGCTGGCTACATAAAAAAACTTACAACACAAAATTCTGAACCAGCTCACTCTTACCCGGATAATCTGTATTATAATGAAGACCGCGGCTTTCTTTTCGAAAGCTTGCTCCCTTTACGATCAGGTATCCAACCGTGATCATATTTCTAAGTTCAAGCAATTGCGGAGAAAATGTACTGTGTTTGATATAATTGTTCTGTTTCTTCCCAAAGCAGATCAAGACGGCGTGATAGCTCTTTGCAAACGAATATCATTGCGAACAATACCGACATAATCACTCATCACCAGTTGAAGTTCTTTCAAACTTTGTGTAATAAGGATCATTTCACCCGGTTGTGATGTTCCTTCGGCATTCCAATCAGGAATTTCACTTTGAAAAGAAATACTGTTTATTTTTTCTGCAGCATCAATTGCACAACGATGCGCAAAAACCAATCCTTCCAGCAATGAATTACTTGCAAGACGATTGGCACCATGCAAACCGGTTGATGCACATTCACCGCATGCATACAAATTTTTAATACTGCTTCTTCCCCATTCATCGGTTTTTATTCCGCCGCAACTATAATGGGCTGCCGGCGCTACCGGTATCATTTGCGTTGTAATATCAATACCGATTGATAAACACTTTTGATAAATATTGGGGAAATGCTCAATAAATTTTTCTTTATTGAAATGCCGGCAATCGAGCCATACATGCTCCGTACCTGTTCTTTTCATTTCACTATCGATGGCTCTTGCCACAATATCTCTTGGCGCCAGGTCTTTTCGTTCATCATATTTTTCCATGAATGCTTCGCCATCTTTATTGCGGAGAATGCCACCATCACCACGCACAGCTTCTGTAATCAAAAATGCCTGGCCGCCAACTCCCGGTTCATACAATGCCGTTGGATGAAATTGGATGAACTCCATATTTTCAATCCTTCCTTTTGCACGATATACCATTGACACGCCATCACCCGTTGCGATTGAAGGATTGGTAGTTGTCCTGTACACCTGGCCATTGCCCCCGGTTGCCAGCAACGTAACCTTTGAAATAATTTTTTCTATTTGATTTGTTTTTAAATTCAGTACATATACACCATAACATTCTACATCAGGTGTAGCTTTTGTTACCAAATAGCCAAGATGATGCTGCGTGATAATATCGATCACAAAACAATGTTTGACGAACTCGATATTCTTTTGCTTGTTCACCGCATCCAGCAACGCTCTTTCCATTTCCCAACCGGTAATATCCTTATGATGAAGTATCCTGAATTCTGAATGACCGCCTTCACGGCCCGTTTATAATCACCATCGGATTCTTTATCAAATCTTGCACCCCATTCAATGATATCATTCACTCTTTCCGGTCCTTCCTTTACTACGATCTCAACAACTTTTGGATTGCACAATCCATCGCCGGCGATCAATGTATCATCAATATGTTTTGCAAAGCTGTCATTCTCCAGGTCATTCACTACCGCAATTCCGCCTTGGGCATACTTGGTATTTGTTTCATCAGCAGCAGCTTTCGTCATTACCAATACTTTTTTATCAGGAAACCGTTCTGCCATTTTTAACGCATAGGTTAGTCCTGCAATACCTGAACCGATAACGAGGAAGTCTATTTGTTGCATTTGTTTTATTATTATGTACCCGGCTTAAGTAATTCTAATCATCTTCCGTTGCGTCGCACTCTTGTACCACAACAATTACCTCAGCTTTTTTATCTCACGGATTTCACAGGTGTCCGCAGAAAAAGATCTGTGAAAATCCGTGTCATCTCTGTGAAATTGATCTTTTTGCTTTCGTGTTTCTGCGGCATCTTATTCAGCAAATTTATTGTTTTGATACCGAACTAATGTATCGAGCCACTCCAAGAGTAATTAATAGTTGAGCAAGTCCATAAGTAAGCATTATTGCAATGCCGACTAGTTCAAATGACTGATAAAATTTATTTATGGCAATAAGCGAGTCAGAGGTAATAAAAAGTATTGCTCCCAAAATAATAAAAAACGATGCTGCCCGGTTTTTTAATCTCCACAGATCAACCGCAAAGCTCAGCATAATGCTGATCACGAGCCCATAAACACTCACAGGTTTTTGCATATTGCCAAGGGATGGTTGTAATAAAGATATCAGTAGAATATAGTAAACAGCAATCGGCAATAGAGGCAAAAGACTTTGTTTGATCTTTTCTTTTAATCTTATCTGATCGAATAAGATTATATAGAAAATATCTGCAAGGAGAAAAGCAATCAACCCAAAAATAAAATAGCTGTCATCGGCTGACTCAAACATCAACAATACATCTCCAAGCCAGGAAAATGCAAGGGCAAGTATCAGCCATTTTTTTAATGATGAAGAAAAAGATCTTACTGCAGAAACAAAATAAATAACAAGTAATGGCATCAACAGCGGCTTGGTTACATAGCGGAGCGTCTCATTACCAAAATAAACAGCAATTAAATCTGTAAGAAGAACAACAACAAAAAGAATTATCCAATATGTATGTTTCATTTATGGTTTTGTGACTCATTTTTGTGAATCCCATTCACCCCCCGATAGCTATCGGGACACCATTGACCATTCACGGTTCTACCCAGGCTTCATTTTCTTTTAGCAAATTGATCAGTTCATCCACGGCTACTTCACTATTTACGTTTCGTTTTATAATTTCTTTTCCTTTATACAGCGTGATCTTGCCGGGCCCGCTGCCTACATATCCAAAATCCGCATCAGCCATTTCTCCCGGGCCATTAACAATACAGCCCATGATAGCGATCTTCACTCCTTTCAAATGATTTGTTCTTGAACGGATCTTTGCAGTTGTTTCCTGCAGATCAAAAAGTGTTCTTCCGCAACTCGGACAACTGATATATTCTGTTTTTGAGATCCTTGTTCTTGTTGCCTGCAGTATGCCGAAAGAAGTATTATTGATAAATTGTTCAATGGTTAAATTGTCAGCATAATTTCTCCCCGAAATGCTTGTCCCTTGTTCCTTGTCCCCTGTGCCTTGCACCTTATAACTTTCACTTGTCATTCCCAGGCAGATCCCATCTCCCATTCCCTCTAATAACAATGCACCGGTTTCGGTAGCAAAATGGATTAAATGCTCATCGGCTGTTTGCCAGTTACTGTCAGTAATATTGATCACTGGATTTTTTATTCCACGGCTATCAATTCAGCATACATTCTTCTTACCGATTGCATCGCATTTTTATTTGTACTGCTCAGGCAAATAACTACTGTAGGATCATTTGCTAATTGATCAAGATAGATAAAAGAGTCAGCACCATCGTTAAAGCAATCAACCATTACAAAATTCAGTTGATCGCTTTTTATTACTGTATCGGCATAGCCACTATCCTGGTAAATTGGAAAATATTTCGTTTTATCTTTTGCTCTTGTCCAGGCTTCCGGGTAAACGATGACTTTCAACGTGCCCGGCAATGCAAAATCAAGAATTTGATTTGCCGTAAAAATATAATCTGCCGCAGCATCACTGATATTCCATTTATCAGTTGATTCATCATAAGTATATCCAACACTTTCTAAATGTTTATGAGTAATCTTTTCAATCTTACTCAGATCGGCGATCACTACAGGTACATGTTTAGCGCCAATATTTCCTACTTCAAAACTTTCTCGTCGTTGATAATTGAACGGATCGTAAGAAACTTCAAAGTTTGTGTTTTGCGGTTTCAGTTCGGAGTTCGGAGTTCGGAGTTCAGAGTCATTCCCGACTCCCGACTCTACTCGACTCCCGACTCATATCTCTTCACCAAATCCTTACAAACCGGGATCTCTAATTCAGGATCCTCGGTTAGTGAAACACGGATCGTATCGCCCAAACCATCTTCGAGCAATGTGCCAATACCTACTGCACTTTTTATTCTTCCATCTTCACCATCTCCTGCTTCAGTTACTCCAAGATGCAATGGATAACATTCACCAAATTCATCAAACATTGTTTTTACCAGCAACCGGTAAGCCTGTACCATCACCTGCGGGTTACTGCTCTTCATGCTCAGCACAATATTGTGATAGCTTTCATTTCTTGCAATGCGCAAAAATTCCATGGCACTTTCCACCATTCCCATCGGCGTATCACCATAGCGGCTCATGATCCGGTCACTTAACGAGCCATGATTTGTTCCGATCCGCATGGCTGTTCCGTATTCTTTGCAAATTTTTATTAAGGGTGTAAACCGTTCACGAATACGATCGATCTCTTCTGCATAATCGGCATCGGTATATTCGATCAGTTCAAATTTTTTCTTGTCAACATAATTGCCGGGGTTCACTCTTACTTTTTCTACAATTCTTGCAGCGATCTCAGCGGCATTCGGAGTAAAATGAATGTCGGCAACAAGTGGCGTATGATAGCCTCTTTTTCTTAATTCATTTTTTATATGCAATAAATTTTCCGCATCATTTTTTGAGGGGGCAGTTATGCGTACCAGTTCAGAACCTGCCTCGATACAACGAATAGATTGTTCGACCGTTGCCATTGTATCCATCGTATCCGTTGTTGTCATTGTCTGCACACGAATGGGATGGCCCGGAAGATTGGGGTTTCCCAGCAACAGATCTCCGATCTTTACTTCCCTGGTCTTTAACCGCTGGTATTCCGTCAATGATTCACAATAGGATTGCATAAAAGCGCCTCAATTATTGCAAAACTAACAAAGAAAGAGTGGTAAGATTTGATAAATTTCAAAAGCAACTGTTACATTTTACCCTTGAAAAACCCAAGTTGAGTCAGTATCCCTTTTAGTATGTTCATTCTTATGGTCGGAATATCTGCGTTAGCATCCGGAGATTCGAAATTCAATACAAAAAAATATGGGTGATTATTTTCTTCTACCCAACCTGCTATCCATGCAAGATGATTTCCATTTTCTTTTTTACCCCAACCTGTTTTGTATGCAAGCCTGTACGCGGTAGTGTTTTCAAAAAGCATTGCCCGTTTTACTTTTTCCTGGTAGGTTTTAAAAAAAGGAAGCTGGTTGAAGTACAGCATTTTTACAAGACCAAGTTCTTCATCGGGAGTTAATTTTAATGTATTGTCAAGCCAGAAAGTATCAATAGCGGTGCTTATTCTGAAGACAGTGTCTTTTGCACCTGCTCCATAGTTAACAGTGTCCATCCAAAATTCCATTCTTTCTTTGCCAATTCTTCTCGCTACTTCCTGGTAATACGGAACTGCCGAAACACGGAAGGCTTCATACATTGACAGGTCTTTGTTCCAGGCTTCAACATTTCTTTTTATACTATCCCATTTTATGATCATACTGTCACTGCTGATAACTCCTGTCTGCAGGCCAATAAGTGAATTGACGATCTTAAATGTTGATGCCGGCAAATAGCTGCTGTCTGTAAATCTTTTTTTATTATAAAAAGTAAATTGATTGGTGGAGTTATTATACATCCCAAAACAACCTGTGACTTTATTTTCAGTAAAATATTTTTCCAGGCTTTGGTCCTCGTCAACATTATTTGGGGAACAGGAATTCAAACCAGTTATAACAATGATAAGGAAAACCACAACGACCCGCATCTTTTGTAAAATTTGCTGGCAAAGTTAGGTGCATGACCACAACTGCAGGCAACAAAAAAACCCGGTGCTGCCCGGGTTTAAAAAATGAACAATGAAATACGATTATAAATAGATGCCGTTTTTAAGCTTTGTATGTCTTACTCCGTTACAATCTCTCTTTGTTGCCGCACAAGAGCTTAAGGTCATCGCCATTACTGATCCTGCAAGCAGGATGAACAACAGTTTTTTCATACTTGTTTTTTAATAAGTTTAAAAAGGGTGAATTAAAACTGGTATTCAAAGGAGAGTTGGAAGGCGGTTATTCAAAGGAGAAAACGAAAATACTATGCCGAAATTGCATTTCATAGTCTTTGATTAAAATAATTAAAGTTCTATTTAGAAAATTCACCGAAATCAAGGCGGGAACTAGTAAATCTCCTAACTTTCCTGAAGAATGATTTTTTTTAAACCATAAACTAGCGCTTATGAAACGAGTATTTATTTCCCTTTTGGTTATTTGTATTGTAATTGCTGCTTGCAAAGGCCGTAGTGATAAGATCACTATTAAAGATGAAAAAGGCAATAAAGCTACCATTGATGTATCCAGCGTTAATGAGGCGGCAAAAAAAATGGAGGAGAGTGCCGACGAAGCTGAAAAGCTTAAAAAACTTACTCCTTTATCTATTGACCAGGTAAAAGCACTTATTCCAAATGAATTACTGGGTATGCCGCGAAGCAGCTTTAGCGCCAATTCTGCAATGGGTGTTAGCGTTGGAAAAGGAACGTATAAGGGTGATGGTGATAAAGAATTGGACATCGAGATAATAGATTGCGCCGGGGAAGTGGGAGCAAGCTGGTACACCATGCGTTATTTCGCCCTTTGGAATTTTCAACAGGAAGACGATAACGGCTATCAAAAAACAATTGATTTCAATGGTGGAAAAGCAATTGAAAAATATACAAAATCAAACGACCGTTATGAACTGACCTATTTTGGAAATGACCGCTTTATCGTACAAATAGATGGCGAAAAAATTGGGATCGATGGTATAAAGCAGGTCGCCAGCAATCTCAGTTTGAAAACAAATTGATCGACCAAAAAAATAGTTTATAAAGCCGCTCCTTGGGCGGCTTTTTTTATTGAATGACTTTTTCTTTTACTACTCCCAATTCTTTTCCAATTTTTGTAAATGCAGTAATTGCTTTATCTAAATGGTGTTGTTCATGTGCGGCACTCAACTGTACCCGGATCCTTGCCTGCCCTTTTGCCACCACGGGAAAAAAGAAACCAATAACATAAATGCCTTCTTCCAAAAGTTTTGCTGCCATTGTTTGTGCAAGCACTGCATCATACAACATGATTGGCACAATCGGGTGATCTCCGGGTTTTATATCAAACCCGGCTTCAGTCATTTTTTTGCGAAAATATTTTGTATTGTATTCAAGTTTATCCCTCAGGTCTGTGGTTTCAGTAAGCATATTCAATACGGCAATAGAACCGCCGGCAATGGATGGCGCCAGTGTATTACTGAATAAATAAGGTCTTGATTTTTGACGAAGCATATCGATGATCTCTTTTCTTCCGCTGGTAAAACCACCACTTGCGCCACCCAATGCTTTACCAAGTGTACCGGTAATAATATCGATCCGGCCCATAACGCCGCGATATTCATGGGTGCCTCTTCCTGTTTTACCTAAAAATCCTGATGAATGGCATTCATCGATCATCACTATGGCATCATATTTATCAGCGAGATCGCAAATTTTATCCAGTTGAGCAATTGTTCCATCCATGCTGAAACTTCCATCGGTTACTATGATCCTGCTTCTGAGATGTGCTGATTCCTGCAATTTCATTTCCAGGTCCGCCATATTGTTATGCTCATAACGGTAACGTTGGGCTTTACACAAACGAACCCCATCAATGATACTGGCATGATTCAGGGCATCGGAAATGATCGCATCTTCTTCATTAAATAAAGGTTCAAAAACGCCACCGTTTGCATCAAATGCAGCAGCATATAAAATAGTATCTTCTGTTCCTAAAAACTCAGCAAGTTTTTTCTCCAGTTCTTTATGAATATCCTGGGTGCCGCAAATAAATCGTACGCTGCTCATGCCATAACCATGCGAATCAATAGCCTTGTGTGCTGCTTTGATCACTTCGGGATGCGATGACAAACCGAGATAATTATTGGCACAAAAATTTAAAACCGTTTTTCCATTCACTGTTATCTCTGCACCCTGGGGACTGCTGATTATCCGCTCATTTTTATAAAGACCGGAAGTTTTTATATCCTCCACCTCTTTGGCAATTCGGTTGACAAATTTTTTATTCATAGAATCATATTTGGCGTACAAATATAATTAGAAGGGAATTGCGTTCCGGTTATCGGTTTTGGTCCAAAACCCAAATTCCTAATTCCTAATTCCACGTTCCTGCCCAACTCACACCCTGATTTCTGCATTTCGCCGGGTAAATGACACATTTTGTCAGATTGTTCTAGGCTGCTACTTAATGAAAAATTAAATTTGCTGTAACATTTGTAAGAATACCTTCGTCAAATCATGAAACTGACTTTTATGCAACACAAATACCTGTTAAGAGCCGCCCTGATACTTCTGCTGATAGCAGGTAGTTATCTTGTTCTCTGGTCCGCTACAAAGGCCCCGGCATCCAAAGAGACCTGCACTGAAAGCATGGAAGAATGCTGCCAAAAAAAGTCTGACAAAGACGCCTCCGGTGAAATGATCTGGGACACTTTCTCCCGCCAATTCATTTCTACATCAATTAATTAAGCACTGGCAGTTAAGCTATTGGGCTTAAAAAATATCCTTTTATCACTGTAACTTTTTTCTTCACTAACCGTAATACTTAAAGCAAGGCTGTTAACTACCTTTGCCTGCTATCCCTGCTGTTTATGACCGAACGAGAGTATAACGAATGTGTTAACACGTATGCAGATAATGTATATCGCTTTATCCTGAAAAACCTCAGGAATGAAGAAGATGCCCGTGACGTAGTGCAAACCGCTTTTGAAAAAATGTGGCGGCACCGCGATGAGGTTGACGCTTCAAAGAGCAAATCATACCTCTTTACCGTGGCTTACAGGCAAATGATAGATCATATAAGAAAAGTGAAAAGGATACAGTTAAAAGAAGAATTCAACGAAAACGCAAAGGTGCAGAACAAGCCTGCCAATAATTTGAAGAAGATACTTGATGAAGCGCTGGCCAGGCTTAGTGAAACCCAAAGAACATTAGTTCTTTTAAAAGATTACGAAGGTTATAGCTATGAGGAAATTGGACAAATCACTAACCTGAGTGAAAGCCAGGTAAAAGTGTATTTGCATCGTGCAAGGGTTCAATTGAAAGAATATTTAGTAAAAGTGGATAACGTAATATGAGGTCTGTAGAGACAAGGCATGCCTTGTCTACAGACCTCAGACCTCGGTCCTTAAAAGATATAAAAAGATGAAAATAGACCGCCATAATTGTGAAGAGTTTTTTATCCTTTACTGGGATGATGAGCTTACTGCATCGCAAAAACAGGCGGTTGAAGATTTTATAAAAGGAAATACCGATTTGCAGGAAGAGTTTAAGCTTCTTGGCGAAACACGTTTTACTCCTGATAAAAATGTTCAGCTTGAAGAAAAAGATTTTTTGCTGAACAACTCATTTATAAATATTACTAATTACGAAGAACAGCTTCTCAACTATATTGATGATGAATTAAGCGGTGACGAAAGAAAAGAAGTAGAACGATCTGCCTCAAAATATCCAACTATTCAAAAAGAGCTGGCACTCTTGCAAAAAACAAAACTTCATCCCGAAGCAGAGGTTATTTTCCCTGATAAATCAACTTTATACAGAAGAGAAGAAAAACCCGATAGCTATCGGGTACGTGTTATCAGCATGACATGGTTCAGGGTAGCCGTGGCTGCTGTTATTATTCTTATTGCAGGATTTGTTACGCTCAGGTTAGTGAATACAAATAAAAGCGGAGATAAGCCTACGGCTGCAACTATCGATAAATCAAAAGACCAGCCAGCAAATAATAAAACTCCAGAGCCTGTAATTCCATCAAAAGATGAATCTCAAAAAGCTCTTGCAAGAACTGATGACAAATCAACACCGGAACAAAAAGCAAAAAATACGGATATTAAAAATCCTGTTAAACAAAATAACTCATCAGGTCCTTTGATCGCTTCCAGACGTGAGAATAAAAATAATTTGCCCATAGAACGTAAGAGACCTGATCAAATATCAAATGAGCAAGGCAATAACAATGATGCTTCTATTACTTCAGTTGATGTGCCAAACAATGATGCTGTCAAGCCCGAATCAAAAAAGCCAAATAAACTTTTAGATAATTCTTCTGTAACAAATAAAGCTTCGTTTACGTCCGACATTGTAATAGGGGACCCTACCAGGAACGAAAAAGATGAATTCAAACACAAAGAAAAAGATGGCGGCGGATTAAAAGAATTGTTAAGGAAAACAGCCCGGGTATTTGAACGCCGTACAAAAATTCAAACCACAACTGAAGACAACAAACTGCTGGTGGGAGCTTTTGCAGTATCATTAAAATAAATTCGAAACAGGAAAAACATTTGCATGAATCGTCCGTGAAAGAATTTCATTACACTAAAAAAAACAATGAAAATTTTTTCGAGGTAAGATTCGGCTGACTAAAAAATTAAAACTTATACAGATGAAAAGTATTTTACTCGTATGCGTGGCAGCTTGTTTGTTTACCACTGGCATGGCCCAGACAGATACGACAGGAAAAAAAGAAAACAATGACACTATCCGTATCGGCGGAATGATCATTATAAAAAAAGCCGGCACGAATGAACGTGAGATTATTACCGGCGACCGGACTGTGAAAATACCCAGCCGCAAGAGAGAAAATGAAAATATAACTACCAACTGGTGGATCATCGATATCGGCTATTCCGGTTTTGAGGATAAAACAAATTATGCATCTGCCGGCGCACAGGCTTTTGCACCCGGAAGCACGGAAGATTGGTTTGACCTTCGCGGCGGCAAATCAAGAAATGTGAATGTCTGGTTCTTTATGCAGCGGCTGAACATGATCAAGCATGTCGTTAATCTTAAATACGGCCTGGGACTTGAGCTGAATAATTATTTCTTTGATGATGAAAGGATCCGTTTTCAAAAGAACCCGACCTTGATCACTATGGATAATAATTTAAAAGATGCCAGAAAGAATAAACTGGCCACCGATTACCTGACAGTGCCGATGATGCTGAACTTCAATTTCACACCAAACAAGAAAAATGGTTTTGGTTTTAGCGGTGGCGTAAGTGCAGGTTATTTATATTCCGCAAGACAAAAAACAAAAATGGATGGTGATAAAGATAAGGTTCGCAATGATTTTGATTTGAAAAGATGGAAACTCTCTTATATCGGCGAAATAAACCTGGGCCCGGTAAAGCTATATGGAAGTTATGCATTTGAAAATATGTGGGATAAAGGTCTTGATCATACACCATACAATGTTGGCTTCAGGTTGAGCAACTGGTAAGAGTTCTTTACATTCTCATGATATGACCATTCGCCTAAGGCGGATGGTTTTTTTATTCACAGAAAAAAACATAAGTAAGTTCTCCGGTTTACTCACATTCGTTTAACATATTTCACCTAACATATTTCCATAGTAATTTCCAGTTGGATGCTAACCGGAAATTGGTTTGTTTTGTAAACGTAGCGTTAAAAGATATCCACCCACCGTAATAAAAGCTTACGGCACGTCGTTTGAAAACAACTCACCCGGACAATTGGAGGATAATGGAAATGAAAACATTTTTGGTGCTTGCATCAATCATCGCTGGTAGCGGCGTTATTGCTACACACAATTATACAGACAACAACCCCGACAAAAACCGCAGTAAGAATTCCCAGCCTATCGGCTCCGTTTATGTAATAATTGACAAGTCTGATTACGAGCTGAGTGTGTACGATGATAAAGGCTGGTATGCCACTTACCCGGTTGTATTTGGCAACAGCTCGCTTTCCGACAAAAAAATGGAAGGAGATAAAAACACTCCCGAAGGAAGTTTCCGCATAGCTTCAAAAAGGGTGCATGATAAGTGGCACCGTTTTCTTGCTCTTGATTATCCCACAAAAGAAAGCTGGGATAAATTTAACACGCGAAAATCAAGAGGAGAAATTCCGTCGTATGCACGCATCGGTGGTGGCATCGGTATTCATGGCACATGGCCACATGAAGATTTCCAGATCGACCGTTATAAAAACTGGACGCTGGGATGCATTTCAATGAAAAATGAAGATGTGGAAGATTTTTACAGGTATGCCCAGGTAGGAACTAAGATCATTATCCGTCGCTAATAATTATTTAAGAAATCATTTACGGTTTGCTCCCATTTTGTTTCGTTGCCGGCAAGCAAAGGCCCATGCCCTGCATCTTCATAAATTTCCAATTTCTTTTTAGGTGAAGCGATCGCAGCAAAAATATTTTCGGTCTCTTTTTTTAAAACATATTCATCGCTGTTGCCCCATTGAAGCAAAACAGGACAATTTATTTTTTTAGCATACCGGGATGTTTTATGACCAAAGCCCCAATATCCTTTTTCAGCACCTGTCCAAAAAGTTACCAGGAAACCAAACGGCTCGCCGGGAAAACCGCCTATTCTTGCTCTTGCCTTTATATGATCCTGCAACCTGTCGAATGGCATCTCTAAAATAATTTTTTGAGGTTGCAGATCGTATTGCCAAATTGCTTTTGTAATGATCACCGCACCCAATGACATACCCCAAAGCACAATATTCTTTTCACCTTTTTTTTCAACATGATCATACGCCAACTTCACTTCTTCCGATTCTTTATATCCAAGAGAATTTGCAATGCCTTCACTCTTCCCATGCGCCCGGATATCAACAAGCATTGTATTATATCCAAAAGAAATAAATGAAAAAGCTTCCGCAAGCACATTTCCTTTATTTGAATTCAAACCATGAAACAGGATAACAGTTCCTTTTGCTGAATCGGCTTTCATGTACCAGGCTTCAAGCTTTATTCCGTTGTTGGTAGTTAGCTGAACCGTATCATATGGAATGGTTGGATAATATTGAATAAGTGATTTAGCGAGTTTTCTTCCGGTCATCAATCGCCAGGTTCTTAACAATGGTTTTCCCTGCGATGATCCCTGGTTCCTTATATTGTCGTCATCATAATAATGTGTAAAACGATAGGCATGAAATGCTGCGCTGATATTGATTAGTATCAACTGGACAAGCAACACACGAACGATCCATTTAAGAATACGAACGGATCTGCGATTGGTTTTTTGGTTCTTCATAGAATTACAAAAAGAACTGAGCCACCTCAAAAGTAATTTTTCATTTCTGAAAATCTTAATTAGCTGTGGATATTTTCTTGATAGCTTTTTTAATCAGAAATGCTATGGAACATGTTTGGGGACTAAATTCGCTGCCAGTTTTACTTACTAACCCTTCAACATATTTCGAAAAACCTTTTAAAGCAGCTGACCCGGCTGCTTTACTTTTTTTGCTTCGCTCCGCTCGCAATCACGGAATAAGGCCCGATGAAAAATCTTATAGCTTGTTATTTTTTATTTCATCAACAACTGCTGGATCAAGCAATGTAGTAGTATCACCCAGATTTTCTGTTTCACCTTCTGCGATCTTTCTTAAGATCCTTCGCATGATCTTTCCGCTTCTTGTTTTTGGTAACCCGGTTACAAATTGAATTTTATCGGGCTTTGCAATTGGCCCGATTATTCTTGTTACTGTTTGTAAAATATCCTTTCTCTGTCATTTCATCATCACCATGTTTGCCGTTATAAATTACGTAAGCATAAATTCCCTGCCCTTTTATATCATGCGGATAGCCAACTACTGCACTTTCTACAACTCCGGCATGCATATTGATCGCATTCTCCACTTCGGCAGTTCCGATCCGGTGACCACTTACATTTAATACATCATCCACCCGGCCAGTGATCCTGTAATTACCTTTGTCATCTTTCAATGCTCCATCGCCGGTGAAATATAAATTCTCATAAGTGGCAAAATAATTTTTTCTGCATCGTTCATGATCGCCATAAGTAGTTCTTATAATACCGGGCCACGGCGCTTTGATGCAAAGATTTCCTTTCAGATAGCCGTGCTCATCTTTTTGCTGTTACTTCATTTCCATTTTCATCAACCAATACTGGTTGCACTCCCGGCAGCGGCAATGTTGCCCAGGATGGTTTTGCAGGAGTAACTCCTGCCAAGATTTGAAATAAGACAGGCCCCTGTTTCTGTTTGCCACCATGTATCTACGATCGGGCATTTCTTTTTCCCAATATTCTCATCATACCAATGCCATGCTTCTTCATTGATCGGTTCACCAACTGTTCCCAAAATTTTTAATGAAGAAAGATCTTTTCCTTTTAATGGCTCTAAACCAAAACCCATCAGACTCCTGATCGCTGTTGGCGCTGTGTAAATAATATTTACTTTATGCTTATCAACAATATCCCAAAAACGTCCTGCATCAGGCCATGTTGGTATTCCTTCAAACATAATTGAAGTGGCACCCGCTGCTCAACGGGCCATATACAATATAACTGTGACCTGTTATCCAACCGATATCAGCAGTACAAAAATGTATATCGCCAGGTTTGTATTGAAATACATTTACAAAAGTATAAGTCGGCCCAGATCATATAACCCGCGCAGGTATGTACTACGCCTTTGGGTTTTCCTGTACTGCCTGATGTATATAAAATAAACAACGGATCTTCCGCATCCATTTCTTCGGCAGGAAATGAAACAACGCCATCTTTCTCCACCTGTGCTTCCGCATGTTCCATTTCATCTTCCCACCACAGATCTCTTCCTTTTATCATTGACACAGGAATTCTTGTTCTTGTATAAACAATTACATTCTTTACTTTTTTATTTCCAATTAACGCATCATCAATTACACTTTTCAACGGAATATCTTTTCCGCCACGATACGCTCCATCACAAGTAATGATATATTCTGCCTGCGCATCTTCCAGCCTGTCGGCAATACTTTGTGCACTAAATCCGCCAAATATCACACTATGAATTGCACCGATCCGTGCACAACCCAATACTGCATACGCCAACTCAGGTACCATGCCCATATAAATACAAACCCTGTCGCCTTTTTTTACACCATTATTTTTTAACATCTGCGCAACCTGGCAAACTCTTTTATGCAAACGATTATAAGTAACCACCCTTGTTCTGTCTTCAGGATCATTCGGCTCCCAAATAATAGCAGGCTTTTCACCCATTGTTTCCAAATGACGGTCAATGCAATTCTCAGTGATGTTAAGTTTACCGCCCTGGAACCATTTTACATTCGGTTCTTTAAAATTCCATTCTAAAACCTTATCCCATTTTTTTCGCCATTGAAAATTTTCAGCAACAGCTGCCCAGAACTGTTCCGGCACATTTACACTATCCTGGTAAGCCTTTTCATATTGCTCCTGTGATTTGATCTGGAAAGGATAACTCATAGCAAGGATCATTTGAGGTTTAAAAGTACGAAACATGATTATTTATTGGATCAATGATTATGCTCCCGGCTATATTACTACTATTTAGCTTCTGTTGCGACGCTCCATTCAACTTCCGGTTCATTATTGTGCAATTGCGTCGTCCCGATTTGAATTAAATGGTAAAAACTATTTCCTAAATTTATAGTCCCTCATTTCTATAGCACATGGTTTAAACAGTGGGCTATAAAGCATTATTACAATTCACTAATGAGTGATAGTATCAAAACAATTTTACTAATAAAAAAATATCGGCAATGTTTTATTAATAATTATCTTAATCGTCCCGACACGGTCGGGATGGACAAAATAAATTTTAAAATACACACATGAAACCAACGAGCATCCGAAAAGTGATTCTTGCTTCTTCCGTCGGCACACTCATTGAATGGTATGATTTTTACATTTTCGGAAGCCTCGCTACAGTTATTGCCAGCCAGTTTTTTCCAAAGGCAAATCCAACGGCCGCATTACTTTCTACATTGGCAACCTTTGCTGCAGGTTTTATCGTCCGCCCGTTTGGTGCGTTGGTTTTTGGAAGACTGGGTGATCTTATCGGCCGCAAATACACTTTTCTTCTTACTCTTATTATTATGGGTGGCTCCACTTTTGCCATCGGTCTTATTCCCTCTTATGAACGCATTGGCGTATTTGCACCGATCATTATTTTGTTGTTGAGATTATTACAGGGGTTAGCATTAGGAGGAGAATATGGCGGCGCTGCAACCTATGTTGCTGAACATGCACCGGCCAATCGCCGCGGTTATTTTACATCGTGGATACAAACAACAGCAACACTTGGTTTATTCCTATCCCTCGGAATTATTTTAATAACCCGTCACAGTCTTGATGCTGATCTTTCAAAATCTATAAGCAAATTCAATGACTGGGGCTGGCGCATTCCTTTTCTTCTTTCAATTGTACTTGTAGCCGTTTCAATTTATATACGGTTAAAGATGAAAGAGTCTCCATTGTTTTCAAAATTGAAAGATGAAGGAAAAACCTCTGTAAATCCTTTGAAAGAAAGTTTTGCCCGCAGGAGAAATTTAAAAATGGTATTGCTTGCTTTGTTTGGCGCCACCATGGGACAAGGAGTTGTTTGGTACACCGGTCAATTTTATGCGCAATCATTTATTGAAAATGTTTGTAAAATAGATTTTGAACAATCACGAACTATTCTCATTTGGGGAATTCTTTTTGCCACACCTTTCTTTGTCGTATTTGGTAAATGGAGCGATAAGGTGGGAAGAAAATGGATCATGCTTACCGGGATGCTGCTTGCCATTATTACTTACCGGCCGCTCTTCAATCAATTGTTCTCTATTTCAGACACCACCAATAAAAGAGAATTAATTGCAAGGCAAGAAATAAAAACAAAGCTTACGCCGATTAGTAATACGGGGAATTCTTTGCGAACAGTAACCAGCACTCGTCATTACAAAGAAGGAATACGGCTCGTAGAAATAAAAACGGATACACTTTATGCGGAAACAGGAAAAGTTACGTTGAAACCCGATATTAAAACATCAAAACTATTAAATGATGAAAACTATCGTTGGATGATCATTATTATTTTCGTGATGATCCTGTATGTAACGATGGTATACGGACCTATTGCCGCTTTTCTTGTTGAACTGTTTCCAACAAAGATCCGTTACACATCAATGAGCCTGCCTTATCATATCGGTAATGGAGTTTTTGGCGGATTGACTCCATTCATCGCAACATTGCTCACCACCATTTACACCGGTGATAAACTGGTGGGTCTTTATTACCCGATCATCATTGCAGCCGTTTGCCTGGTAATTGGTGTTCTATATGTTTCAAACAGGATCGATCCTGATATTAATGATTAAATTTATTTTATGAATACAATTAAAAGATTTGCGGGTGTTATTTGGATATTGATGGGGCCGGCCGCTATTTATTATCTTATCAAAACTGCGCTGGAAGAAATTGCAAAAAAGCCAGTAATCGATACAAAAATTCAATGGCTTGTTTTTGTGGTTATTTTTATTCCGATTGCAATTGGCCTCATGATCTTTGGCTGGTATGCACTGAAAGGCGAGTATGATCATTTGCCGGAAAGCTCTAAGGAGTTATAAATAACATTTGTTTGTCATTAATCATTTTTTAATCCACGAATGGTTTTATTTTTCATTGTCATGCCTTATTTTTGTGCCCCGCATGAAAAATATTCCTGCTTATAAATCAAGAAATGTTGTAGCTGCCGTCGTTATGTTTATTGCATTGGCATGGCTTACTGTCAGCCTGCCTTATGTGTATTCATTTCAGAAGGAGTTAGCAAAGCAGGAATCAAGATCTGCTCCTTTTGATTCCCCGGTTGATAATGAGGAATCAAACCCGTTAGCAAATTCAACTGAAGAAAAAGCTCCCACAGTTTCTGAAGAATATCTTCATCATACAGACGACCACAATTATCTTTTCAGCTACGCATTAAGTCACGACAACCGTCACGCTTATGATGTGTATGTAGCATATCATGGAGAAGTACAATGCCCGCCTCCGAATTTTCTTTCTTAAATATTCCCGGTTTTGTTTTAGCATATAGCATGTAATGATATGCTAATGGCTGTGATATAAACATATCCGGGCAATTCTGTATTGCGGAAATTTTTTCCGTAATCACCTTCACATCATTTTTTTTAATGAATAAACTTATGAAATGAAAACGCATACAAAAGAGTTTTTAGCAACACTTACACCGCAAACGGCATTTGAAGTACTGAAAGAAGGTAATAAAAGATTTATCAATAACCTTAAAATGAACCGTAACCTCCTGCAACAATTGGATGAGGTACAGGATGGTCAGTATCCATTTGCAGTGGTGCTTAGTTGTATGGACAGCCGCACTTCTACTGAATTAATTTTTGACCAGGGACTTGGTGATATTTTCAGCATCCGCATTGCCGGCAATGTTGTGAATGATGATATAGTGGGCAGTATGGAATATGCGTGCAACGTGATCGGATCAAAATTGATAGTAGTGCTCGGACACAGCCGTTGCGGTGCTATCGCAGGCGCAGTTGATGGTGTAGAGATGGGAAATCTTACAGGTCTGTTAGAAAAAATAAAACCTGCAATTGATAAAGCCAATGGAAATCATGATCATTCTCATCATGCAATTCATAATGAGAAAGTGGCTTATGCCAATGTGCTGAACAGTATGGATGAAATACTGGAAAGAAGTTCCATCATCCGGTTACTTTATAAAGAAGGAAAGATCGGAATTGTCGGTGGCATGTACAGTGTCCAAAATGGCAAGGTCCATTTTACAAAAAAAATGTTTACTGAGGCGACGGCACAAAAAAGCATTTCACCCAATGAAAATATTGCCGCTTAATATTTAAATAAATAATTTATGCAAACAAATCAAACAATAATACAACGATTAAAATTTTTTCTGAATCCTAACGATGGCCGTTATGAAGATCTTCGCAAAGGAAGTTTGACAAAAAACATTTTCAAAGATCTGACAGCGGGACTAATAGTAGCTGCCGTTGCCATTCCTTTAGCAATGGGATTTGCAATGGCTTCAGGTCTCAGGCCGGAGCAGGGAATTGTGGGTGGCGCTATCGCCGGTTTATTCGGTGCATTATTCGGCGGCTCCAAATACCAGGTATATGGGCCCACCGCTGCATTTATTCCTGTCATTGCAGGATTGATGGCAACTTATAGTCATGGTTTTTTAGTTCTTGTTTCGATCATTGCCGGCATTATGCTCATGTGCTCCGGTTTATTTAAAATGGGAAAGGTGGTTGAAAAAGTTCCACACTCCATTGTAGTTGGATTTACTATCGGCATTGCCATAGTAATTGCCATGTCGCAGATCGGTGAAGTGTTGGGAAGTAAACAAAAAGTCGGGTATAGCATTATTGCACAGTTAAATTTTTTGGTAAATGAAATTGGCGTCGCCAATATTTATGCTGTGTTACTTGCATTGATCACTTTTATTATTTGTAAAGGATCATTAAAAATCTCAAGCTTTGTTCCCGGACCGCTTATTGCTTTAGCTTTTGGTTATTTCGCTGTCAATACTTTCTGGTCGGGTGCAGGATTAATAAAGATCAGCGATAAGTTCGGTAGTATTCCAACAGATTTTTCAAAGATCACCGGGCCATTATTGCCTGAAACATTTACCGGCAAAATTGTTTTTGATATTTTCTATTACGCATTCGCTATTTACATCGTTGCAGCTATCGAAAGTTTATTATGCTCAAGAATGGCTGATAGAATGGCAAACAACAAAGGAATTCCGTTTAATCCCAACAAAGAATTATGGGGCCAGGGTATGGTAAATATTTTCACTCCTTTATTCAATGGATTTCCACATACAGGTGCACTGGCAAGAACAGCCGTGAATATTCGTCTTGGCGCTGTATCGCCGCTGGCAGGTATTGCAAAATTTGTTTTCAAACTTTCACTGGCTGCATTTCTCGCCATTTATCTCGAACAGGTTCCAATGGCATGTATTGGCGGCATTCTTTTATATGTAGCCACCGGTATGGTGAAAGTGAAAGAAATAAAAGAGGTGCTGGGCATGAATAAATATCATATTGCATTAATGGTTTACACTGCAATAATGGTTCCTGCAATGGGGTTCATGACAGCAGTGGTTTCCGCCATTGTTATCTATGCGGTTTTGCATCGTATCATAAACAAAAAGCCTGCTGTGCAAATTGCAATGGATGACAGCAGGGAGGAAAAAGTGGCGTAATGCTTAGTTTTGGGTCCGTGATCGTACCTGCCGGTTTTTACCGGCGGGTTTTTTATTGATTTTAAAAAAGGAGAAATATGAACGCCGCTAAGTAATTTCGGCGAAAGAAATCAGAGGTTATCTCAAAAAGTAATAAGTAACACGAAGGACACTAAGGACACACAACGGACACAAAGAAAGTTCTGGTTATTATCAGCACTTTGTGTTCTTCGTGGCTTCTTTGTGTTCGTTGTGATCCCCGCTTCATCAGCTCTTGAGACAGCCTCGAATAATAGCTGACCTTTAAAAAAATAGTTAACAGATGAAATCGTACGAACGGCTTTTACACGAAAACAAGGAATGGGCAACCAGCAAGCTTGCTGTTGATCCCGAATACTTCGACAGGCTATCTCATCTTCAAACCCCGGAATTTTTATGGATCGGTTGCAGCGACAGTCGCGTGCCTGCAAATGAAATTACAGGCACACAGCCCGGAGAAATTTTTGTTCATCGAAATGTTGCCAATCTGGTAGTGAATACAGATGTGAATTTGCTTAGCGTATTGGATTATGCAGTCAATCATTTAAAAGTAAAACATGTGATCGTTTGCGGCCATTATGGATGTGGTGGAATTAAAGCGTCTATTACCAATCATGATTTCAAACACGTATTGAACATGTGGCTGCGGCATATAAAAGATGTATATCGCATTCATCGAAAAGAATTAGATAAAATAAATAATTCTGACGAGAAAGAAAATCGATTAACAGAGTTAAATGTGCAGGAACAGGTTTTTAATCTTGCAAAAACTTCTATTGTTCAAAAAGCATGGAAGGCAGAGCAACGTCCGGACCTGCATGGCTGGGTATATGGATTAAAAGACGGAATTATAAAACCGGTATATGAAATGAAAGCAGGAACTCATATTGATGAGTTGTATGAATACGATGACCTATAATTTCAATAAGTAATTCTGCAATAAAAATACGGCGGCCCCCGCGAGATAACCCATGATCGCCATCCAGGCAATCTTTTTTAAGTACCAGCCAAATTGAATTCTCTCCATTCCCATGGCAGCAACGCCTGCTGCTGATCCAATAATTAAAATACTTCCGCCCGTGCCGGAGCAATACGCAAGAAACTCCCAGAAGAAATGATCGGTGGGATATTGATCAAGACTATACATGCCTTGTGCTGCTGCCACCAATGGAACATTATCAACAATAGCAGAAAGAAAACCGATAATGATAGTAATGAGGCTGATGTTTCCAATCGATCTGTCAAGATATGCAGCTACTGAAGTGAGAATGCCCGTTGATTGCAATGCAGAAACCGCTAATAAAATTCCAAGAAAAAATAAAATGCTTGGTGTATCAATTTTTCGCAATGCATGATTAACGGAAAGCAATCCTTTTTCACTTTCATCTTTACCGCTATGCACCATTTCCGTTAGCACCCACATTAACCCCAGGCCAAATACAATACCCATGTAAGGAGGCAAATGAGTAATTGTTTTAAAAATGGGAACAAACAATAAGCTACCAATGCCGATAAAGAAAACAGTTTTTCTTTCATATCCTGTTGAATACAGTTTTTCTTTTTTTATTTCGTTCTGCTCTATGGATCCTTTCAATTGCATACTGATAATAAAAGCGGGGACTGCAAAACAAGTGAGCGAAGCAAGAAATGTTTTAATGATAATATTTAAAGATGTTATTTGGTGACCTATCCACAACATGGTAGTGGTAACATCGCCAATCGGGCTCCAGGCGCCGCCGGCATTGGCAGCGATCACTACCAATCCTGCAAATATTAACCTCTCCTTATGCGAAGGAATGAGCTTACGAAGCAATGAAACCATTACAATGGTGGTGGTAAGATTATCGAGTATAGCAGAAAGAAAAAAAGTAATAAAGCCAATGATCCATACTAATTTCTTTTTATTCGTGCTTTGAATTCTTTCCGTAATTATTTCAAACCCATCATGCGCATCTATTAATTCAACAATTACCATGGCACCAAGCAAGAAGAAAAGAATGCCCGCGATCTCAGAAAGATGATGGGAAAGATTTTCAGAAACCAGTTCACCTACGTTTCCTGATAAGGCATACACTGACCAGCAAATAACACCTGTAAGCAAAGCCGAAGCGGCTTTATTTATTTTTAATGGCTGTTCAAATGCAATGGCTAAATACCCGGCAATAAATATGATAGCAACAATTATTGTCATTACGGTCTAAAAATAAGAATTAGCTTTAAGACCATAAATTCGTTTCATGAAATACATATTTATTTTACTGGTTATCGCTTTTTTCGCAGGCTGTAATTCTACTGCAGATCATAACAAGGATGCTGATGATCTAAGCAAAAGTTATAGCTGGGCTTTGTTGCCTTTCCAGAAAGCAGACGAAGTAAATCCAATCTTATTACCAGACACTAACGCCACATTTTATTGTCCCGTTAGAAAAGATACGGTGCAATGGGAAGAGAAAGATGTATTTAATCCCGCTGCTGTTGTAAGAAATGATACCGTGTTTCTGTTGTACAGAGCTGAAGATAGTATAGGAAAATTTGCCGGCACATCGAGAATTGGTATTGCGTGGAGCACGGATGGTTTACATTTTACAAAACATCCTGTCCCGGTTTTATATCCTGATAATGATTCCTCAAAAATTTATGAATGGGAAGGAGGATGTGAGGATCCGAGGATTGTAGAAGATGAAAATGGAACTTATTATATGACATATACAGCTTATGATGGTGATAAAGCAAGATTATTGATTGCGTCTTCAAAAGATCTTTATCATTGGACGAAGCATGGGCCTGTTTTTAAAGAGGGCAGAAATGGAATGTTTCTGAATACATGGAGCAAATCGGGTTCGATTGTATGCAAATATGAAAATGGAAAAGCGATTGCAGTTAAAATAGATGGCCATTACTTGATGTACTGGGGGGATACAGATATTTTTCTTGCAGCATCTGATGATTTGATTCATTGGAATCCATTCATTGACGCTCTTGATCGTTTGCTTTCCGTAATAAAACCGCGACCAAAAAAATTCGACAGTCGTTTGGTCGAATCCGGTCCGCCGGCCATGCTTACCGACCGTGGGATCGTTCTTATTTATAATAGCATGAATTTAGGAGTAAATGGTGACACAACGTTACCAGAAGGTACTTATGCAGCTTCGGAAATATTATTTGATAAAAACGATCCGGCAAAGATTATTGACAGAATGGATACTTATTTCATGAAACCCGACAAACCTTATGAGATCACCGGCCAGGTAAATCATGTTTGTTTCGTTGAAGGACTGGTGAACTATAAAGGCAAATGGTTTTTATATTATGGAACTGCGGATTCGAAGATCGCTGTAGCTGTGAAATAATAATCAATAATTATTTATAATTATTGATTATTGGAATGTACACTGCTTAAATTTGCATCATGTCAATAGAAGTGAAAAACCTCCTCAAAGTTTATGGTGAGCAAAAAGCTGTAAACAATATTTCTTTCAAAGTAAATAAAGGTGAGATCGTTGGTTTTCTTGGTCCCAATGGTGCAGGGAAATCCACTACAATGAAAATTATCACGGGTTATCTTGAGCAAACAAGTGGTGACGCCTATGTATCCGGAATGAATGTAAATGATGAGCCACTGGAAACAAAAAAGAAAATTGGTTACCTGCCCGAGGCAAATGCGTTATATTATGATATGTATGTAAGGGAATATTTAGCTTTTGTCGCAGAGGTACATGGAATTCAACATTCAAAAAACAAAATTGAAAATGTGATCGGGCTTACCGGTTTAACGGTTGAAAGCAGGAAAAAGATCGGACAGCTATCGAAAGGATACAAACAAAGAGTTGGATTGGCAGCAGCACTGATCCATGATCCGGAAGTATTGATCTTAGATGAACCCACTTCAGGACTTGACCCTAACCAGATAATTGAAATACGTGAAGTGATAAAAAAACAGGGAAAGGATAAAACAGTTTTATTTTCTTCTCACATCCTGCAGGAAGTGGAAGCAATGTGTGACCGGGTAATTATAATTAATAAAGGAGAATTAGTGGCAGATGATAAGCTCAGTAATCTACGTAAGCAATCGTCTTCTACAAATGCTGTGAAAGTGAGTTTTAAAGAATCAATAGACAATGAATGGCTGGAACAATTGCCTGCTGCAAAATCAGTGAATAAAATCGATGCAAACAACTGGCAGTTAGCGACCGATCATCCTGAACAACTTCGCAAACAAATTTTTGAGCTCTCATTGCAGCATAATCTCAACATCGTTTCTTTGCAAAGCGAAAGTCAAAGCCTGGAAGATGTGTTTCGTTCTTTAACACAAAATGTCTAAAGATATTTTTATGAAGAGAAAAACAGCTACGAAAATTTTATCCGTTGCCATACTATGTAGTTTTTTCCTGCCGCTTTTTGAATGGCATTCGCTTGAGATGACCGGGTTAAACTATATATTATCGAGCCAAATACCTTCTTACAAATATTTTTTGTTACTGGCACCGTTTGCGGCCTTGCTCATTTTATTTGAGATCCCGGATGAACGCAGCTTTTTTTTTAACAGGAAAATATTTTCGTGGATTCCACTGCTTAGCCTGGTACTTATTTCTATCATGAGATTTTCAAAAGGAAATGCTGAAAATAGTTTTTATGAAAGTGAAGCATATTTTTCAACTATTAATTTTGGCTTCTGGTTAATCCTGTTTTTTTCAATATTGTTGGTAATAGTTAAAGACAGTAAACGGCTTTTTTACCAATACGAAAAAGATGGAGGAGATTTTTTTCACTAGAATTCCAGGTGTACAAGAGTGCGATCCTTCGACAAGCTCAGGATAAACTGCGACGCTATTGTTGAAGGTGGAATAGAAAGATGAACGGAGCGTCGCAACGGAAGCCGAATAGAAATCCATTAGCTGGTAACCAAATTAAAAATTAAGAATAAGTCATGAGTTACATTTCTGAAATTTTTGCAAGACAGATCTTAGATTCAAGAGGTAATCCTACAGTGGAAGTAGATGTATTGACAGATGAAGGTGCATTGGGCCGGGCAGCAGTGCCCAGTGGCGCAAGCACCGGCATACACGAAGCAGTGGAATTGCGGGATGATGATAAGAAAAATTTATGGTGGCAAAGGAGTTTTGAAAGCAGTAAAAAATGTAAATGATAAAATTGCCCCGGCATTGATCGGCAATGATGTGGCTGATCAAACAGGTATTGATGAAATGATGATACAATTAGATGGCACCGCGAATAAAGGAAAGCTGGGCGCAAATGCAATGCTTGCTGTAAGCATGGCAGTGGCAAAAGCTGCGGCTGAAGAAGCGGCGCTTCCTTTGTATCGTTACATTGGCGGTACCAATGCAAAGACACTGCCGATACCAATGATGAATATTTTGAATGGCGGTGCCCATGCTGATAATAAAATAGACTTCCAGGAATTTATGGTGATGCCTGTTGGCGCATCAAGTTTCAGTGAAGGTTTGCGATGGGGCGTTGAAATTTTTCATGCATTAAAAACTGTGTTGAAGAAAAAAGGATTCAGCACCAATGTGGGTGATGAAGGTGGCTTTGCTCCGAATATTCAAAGCAATGAAGAAGCAATTGAAACCGTGCTGACTGCGATTAATGCTGCCGGGTATAAAACAGGTTCGCAAATTGTGATTGCCATGGATGCTGCCAATAGTGAATTGTGGGATGGCAAAAAGAAAAAATATGTTTTTCATAAAAGCAGTGGCAAAGAAATGAGCAGTGAGCAGTTGGTGAAGTATTGGGATAAATGGGTAAAACAATATCCCATTGCTTCCATTGAAGATGGAATGGCTGAAGATGACTGGGATGGCTGGAAGCTGTTGACAAAAACAGTCGGCAGCAAATGCCAGTTGGTAGGCGATGATCTGTTTGTAACAAATGTAACAAGATTGCAGCAAGGAATTGATAAAGGGATCGGCAATGCATTGCTGGTAAAAGTAAACCAGATCGGAACGATCACGGAAACGATCAATGCTGTTACACTGGCGCAGCATAATGGGTACAATACGATCATGAGTCATCGCAGCGGTGAAACAGAAGATACAACGATTGCTGATCTTGCTGTTGCATTGAATTGCGGACAAATAAAAACAGGCACTGCATCAAGAACAGACCGCATGGCAAAGTATAACCAGTTGATAAGAATTGAAGAATTGCTGGGCGATGTCTGCGATTTATCCGAAAGGAAAGATTAAATTTGGACGCCCATCTAAATCCCTGTCTGACGGACAGGCAGGCTTCCCGAAAGGAAGGACTTAAAAAAATCCTATATATGGAAAACATATCTGACAAAACAATCTCCGAAAAGCCATTCGTTCGGAAGGGTTTGGGCAGGCCGCTGAACCTGCTGCCTGCCTGGCTTAAAAACAAGTATTTCTTATCCGCCGGGGCCTTTATTGCGTGGATGCTTTTTTTTGATCCAAAAGATGTTTTTACCCAAATTCAACACCAGCAGGAGTTGAAGGAATTACAAGTGAGTAAAGCCTGGTATCAAAAGGAAATTGAAAAGGAAGCTATTGAAATTGAACAACTTAAGACGAACCCGGCTACAATTGAGAAATATGCCCGTGAGAATTACCTGATGAAGAGGGAAAATGAGGACATATTTTTGGTACCGGAAAAACCCGATGTTAAGAATAAATAAGCAGATGCGGCACAATATGGCAACTTATGAGCCGTTTAAATAGCGGACGTTTCGAATTCATTCTTTCAAGGACAAACAAAATTTTAGGACATCAATTGGATCGCCAATGACAAACTTTACCCCCGAGGATCTTTTATTGTATTTGTACAAGGAAACGACTCCGGAGCAAACCGTAGCTATTGAAGAAGCATTAAAGAAAAGCTGGTCATTACGTGAAAAGCTTTCTGTACTCAAAACTTCAATGCAGCGGTTAGATAAGATCAAACAATCGCCCCGCACAGAAGTGGTGCTGAATGTTTTGAACTACGCAAAGGAGCAATCAGAACAAACAGTTTAAGATCCTACGAAAAAAATTTATGAGCATCATGACGTCACTGTTGTGATGCTTTTTTATTTAACACCCTCCCGATCCCGATTCTATCGGGACCACCAACACACAGCCCGGATAATCGGTCAATCAAATCTATTGCTATCTTGTTCTCAAAAGAACTGTAACAAACTAAGTCTCTCCGCTTTGCGGAGGACAGGGGGTTAGTATGACCAAAAAAGAACGATACGAATTCGTCATTGATTATTTTCAAAAACATTTACCAGATGCAGAAACGGAATTAGATTATGAAGAGCCTTACGAATTATTAGTGGCAGTGATCTTATCAGCACAGTGCACTGATAAAAGAGTGAACCTTACAACACCTGCGTTATTCAAAAAGTTTCCTGATGTTGCTTCATTAAGCAAAACAAATTTCGACGAGCTTTTTCCTTTTATTAAAAGCATTTCTTACCCGAACAATAAAACAAAACATCTTATTGCCATGGCCAATATGGTGATGGAAAAATTCAATGGCAAAATTCCAATGACTGTTGATGAACTGATGCAATTGCCGGGAGTAGGAAGAAAGACGGCAAATGTTGTCACATCGGTGGTAGAAAATCAACCGAACATGCCGGTGGATACACATGTGTTCAGGGTAAGTAAACGGATCGGGCTTGCGCCGGCAACAGCTAATACTCCATTCGCCGTTGAAAAAGAATTGATAAAAAATATTCCTGAAGAATTAATTCACAAAGCACATCACTGGCTTATCCTGCATGGCCGTTATATATGCGTGGCCCGCAATCCAAAGTGCGAACAATGTGGCATAAGACCTGTATGCCGTTATTTTAACTCTGTTATTTCTCCAAAAAACAAGTCGCTAAGTTCTTCATCAAAAAAGCAGAATAACTAAACTGCATTTACTAATTTTACGTATTTACATCCTGACTATCCACCCGTCCGCACTTCCTCTGAAATAATCCCTTTTATAACCTTAGTTAATTGTAATGGAGAATAAAACTTATATAACGGTACATTATCAAAGCAAAGTGTCGTTTCAGCCGCTGCTTAATGTATTAAGAAGAACACTGCAACATAGTTCGTCGGAAGGAGTTAAAAAGCTCTATTCGGGAATTGTAGAATATGCCGATCAGCACCCCGAACTGCAAAATGCCATTGCCGATCTTGCAGCATTGGAACCGCATCGTGAATGGATCGAAATGTTGCTAAGCATTATTTTCCCTCCCACTGCGAATGAACATGAAATGCTTTATTCTGTCGGGCTTCCTTTCTCTTATAAAACTATTTATACCTCTCGTCTTTTCCGGATGTTATTTCTTGAGCCGGGAACAAATGATATAAAAATTCCTGACAATGAAACAGGGAAAGATATTGAACGGGACAGAGCAACCGGTGCCTACAATCTTATATTGAGAAAATATTGTAACTACCATGCGCCTGACTTTGTCGCTTCTGTTCATCCTTATCATGATCCGCATTCCGGGTTGATAAAATACATGGAGCTGCAATTAGACACACGGTATATCGATGTGAGATATATCGGGGGTCATCTTCCTATCCCGGAAGATTTTATAAATAAAAAAGATCATGGTCTTTTATCATTAGAAGAATTGCAACGCAATATTCCGATCGACCAGTTCGCTTTTGAAGGTATTGTGATCGGCCGTGTAATTGATGTAACGGAAAGAGAAGTGATCTCTCAAATGAAATCAGAGCTACTGAACCTGAATGCATTTTCTGAAGGAGTAGTTTATCACAAACTGCAGGATCTTGTTCAATCACTTATTGGTTTAAAAGATATACGCATAGGCATTACTCCATTTTTTAAAGTAAATGGCCACTATGTTTTTTCAGAACTGCATAACAGCAACAGTCTTTTGTTCAAACATTACAAAGCAGTAATGGAGAGAGACAGTGTGAATGATTGCTGCCGTGAATTGTTTATGGAAACAGACAAGCCAATTATTTACGAGAAAGTTGATGAAGACATAGTAAAAGAGATTGACTACCTAGGTTTTTATTTTGACCAGGGCTACCGGAGTTTGATATTGGCACCGTTAAAACACAATGGAGACCTGTGGGGTATACTTGAGATCGGATCAGATCATGAAGGAAAACTCAACTATAAACATATAGCAAGGCTCGATATCGCTATTCCTTTGTTTACCCGTGCTATTGAAAAAAGCGCTGAGTCTTTAGATACCCAGATCGATAAAGTAATTAAAGAACAATTTACCGCGGTGCAGCCATCAGTTGAATGGAAGTTTACGGAATCGGCTTACAATTTTATTATACAAAAACAACAGGGCAAGGATCCTAAGGCGGAACGGATAGCATTTGAATCTGTATACCCGTTATATGGAGCCATCGATATTCGTAACTCATCCGTTGAAAGGTCGCAATCAATTCAACTTGATTTTATTGAACAATTACAAATGGCGTGCAACGGTGATAAAAAAAGCGCAGGACAATATGCAGTTTCCTTTGCTGCAGGAAGTACAGTTTAAAATTGACAAGCATATTTCTTCAGCCAGCGATGTATTACTGAACGATGAAGAAACTGCTATTCATGATTTTTTACAGAACCAGGTGGCTTCCATTTTTAAACATTTAAAAGGAACAACACCGTCCATACAAAAAGATATCGATAACTATTTTGCTGTGCTGGATAAAAATATCGGGATGATCTATCATCACCGGAAAGAATTTGAAGAAAGCATTGCAACAATAAATGAACAGGTTAGCCGGTTTGTAGACAGGGAACAAACTTCCGTTCAGCAAATTTTCCCGCATTATTTTGAAAGATATGTAACCGATGGAGTAGAATTCAATATTTATATCGGGCAGTCATTGGCGCCAAGAAAAAAATTCGATGAACTATACCTGCGCAATATGAAGATGTGGCAATTGACAACATTAGCGAAAGCATCACGGCTTACGAATGAATTGTGCAAGCAGCTAAGCCACCCGATGAAAACAACACAATTGATCCTTGCACACAGCACGCCGATCTCTATCAGCTTCCGTGCAGATGAAAGAAAATTTGATGTGGATGGCGCCGGCAATATCCGTTATGAGATCATCAAAAAAAGAATTGATAAGGTCCATATAAAAGATACCAATGAAAGATTTACTCAGCCCGGTAAGATCTCCATTGTGTATAGCCAACCGAAAGATGCCGAAGAATATGCAGAATACATTGAGTTTTTACAAAATCAAAAATTATTAAAGCCGGGTATCGAACATCATGATCTTGAAGAATTGCAGGGTGTGGTTGGATTAAAAGGATTGAGAGTGGATGTGCAGTTCGAAGAAGACACGTTGCCAGAAATCCCCCGCTTTCTTCCATTACCGATGAGCAATTACTAAAAGGAAAATAAATTCTGTATTCGCTAAATAATAAAGGTCGCATTACGGCGACCTTTCATTTTTATAAATTAATTTCTTTAAAATTTCCATCCCAAACCAACAAGAGGCAATTTATCTTCTTTGGACGCGGCATACGTAAACGTAATTACAAGTCTCTTGAGCGGCGCAAACCACAATCCTCCTCCATAGCCGCTGAACCATTTATCAGTCTCATTGATATCAGACCAGATCCGCCCTGTATCATAAAAACCAATAATGCCAAGCGCACCGGGGAAAAGATAGGTTTTGAAATTGGCAATCCTTATTCTTAGCTCTGCATTGTTGTACAATTTCGAACGGCCTGCAAACCTGTACTTCCTGTAACCACGAAGGTTTGCCTCAGTACCCAGGTACTGGGCCTGGTAAAATTCGAAATCACCGAAATTATGACCGCCTCCGAAGCGATTGGCAAATACAATCCATTTCGGAATAACGCTCAGGTAAAATGTGAATTCGGAATTTAGTTGTGTTACATTATAACTGGCATCATTCAATCCGGACAAATGCCGCAACGTAGTTGCCCAATTAATTCCCCTTTGTCGGTATTATTGGGTGATCCCTTAGATCAACATTCAAACTGAACTTACCTCCCACATAAGATTGCTTGGCAAATAAAGTAGCCGGGTTAAGATCAGTGAAAGGCGCGGTTAAAACGATGTATCGTGTTTTATTCAGCGTTTCATTTGGATCCATTTTATAGAACTGGAACGTAGGACCAATTGTGGCAATTACTTTTTCAGAAAATCTCTTTCTCAGCAATAATGAAATATCGCCCAATTCATACCGTGCCCTGTAATACCTGTATTTTCCAGGCTTTGATTCGTCGTATACCGAATTCCCATAACCAAAAAAGTTGGTGGTATTGTTCGGTGCCTTAATATCCGCATCGAACAATAGATCAGACTTATGACCAAATGTGCTGATGAACTCGGCGTAATACCGGAAATTCCAGGCACTGGTCGATAAAGCGGTATTGACGGAAAACTCATGCAGATTCTTATAGGGTGTTTTTCTAAACCCGTGGTTGGTAAGTTTCAGGGAAGCACCAAGAAATAAGCCATCATCTTTATTGTACCCTATATTAACGAACGGCGCCACCGTGTTATACTTATAACCAAGCCTGTCATAAAAGTTGGCAAGCGTATCATTTCTTATTTTATTCTTTAGCTGACCAGTTATTTTGTTGTTGTCCGATTCCATATCGTATACAATGCCTGTCTCTCCGGTGTTGGTTGTATTCACAAATTCATCAACACCGTCCCCGCCAATCATTCTTATTTTGATTTTATCCTCCCTGCCTTTCAAAGTAAATTTGTCATCGCCGCCCATAGCGTACAGGCGAAGTTCTTTTGTTACTTTAGGATCAAAAAGTCGCTCATACATCTTTGTTGATTGTTCGCCCTCATTGGTGATCTTAAATATCTGTAACAGCACAGAACCATCGTCATTAAGGGTAATATCGAATAATTCTTTTTTATCACTTGTAACTACATCTACATTTTCAGAAAGAAAACGATAGTACTGCATTACTTCATCTGCAAGAAACTGGCGGCGGTCTTTTAGTTTTTGAATGATCTCATTCCATCTAAGGTGTTTGATTTCGTTTGGCTGTTTGTCAAGTGCCTTTTGAATAACATCATCCGTCATCTGCGAAACAAACAGATCAACAGCTTGCTTCCAATCTTGTTCAGTTAATTCATTTAAGAAAAAACCGGTCCACGTTACGTGCTGCCCAATTAAAGCGTTTGATGTTTTTGGCCTGCGGTCTGAATCCCTGCAGCTGTGGTACCAGCCACGGCCATTTTGCTATACCTGGTATGAGACCCTGATTAACATAAAAAGCCTGGTCCCTGTCACGCGGTATCGGGTAATATAATTTGCCTTTATCCTTATCAACTGCTCCCCAAAGCCATTGGTCCTCATGACGGTCAAGATCCATTACAAACATGTCCAGGATCCTTGCTTTCAGCATGCCTAGCTGATCCACTTCGTTATCATTATCATCTTTTAATTTTTCCACTACTTCGTCTGTATCAAAGTCTTTTTTTACTGAGTCCGGAAGTCTTATCTCCAATATGGCAAGCATATTTTTAAAATCCTCGCGGAATTCTCCCAGCTTCGGATCGTCACCAATATATACAAGCCTGATACTGCCCGAGGGAATACCAGCTGCATTAGCCAATACAGATATGGATGAATTAGCATATGGATAGGATGCGGATACTCCATCAGAAACCAGGTCGGCCGCGGCTTCACTCTCAAGCTGGCCGGGCAAAGTTTTGGCTGTGATAAATTTTTCTATTGACCGGATAGAATATTCTCTTCCGTTTGGATCCTCAAGCCTAAGACTCTTTGTTTGTTTTCCTCCGCCACGTTTCACCGGGGTTAACCCGCCATACTCTGTTGCCAGGTTTATAACGGGGACACGGATCGGAGTTTTCCACTCAAGGCGGTAATTATTGCCCATCCAGAATTTTTTTGACCCATTTGTTTTAAATGTGGGGTTACCCGCAACGGTCATCGAATCTGTTTGAGCATAAGAAGCAAAAGACAACAAGAGAAAAGCAAACAATAATGCAGCGTTAAATAAGCGTCTGTTTAAGCAGTTCATGTAAAAAATTTAATTAAATAATGGAATGATGTTGGTTTTAAGGATAGATAATACAAGGGCTTACAATAGGGTAGCGAATATCAATAGGTTTATTGCGATTAAATGTACAATGTTTTTAGTAAAAATAAAAAGCTGGGGCTTTGTCGTCAATTCAGCAACAGTCAAATTGATTTTATATCGTAAAGCATATAAAATCATGCCATAAGAGCTGAACTTTTACGTAACTTACCTGTTTAAATAGCCTGTGAAATCCATTCTGTTTAACACAGAGATTTTATTACTGCCGTCATGAATCAACGGCACGGTTTTTTAAGTAGAATTTTATTGCGACGTCCGGCACAGCCGGAGCAATTCCATAACCAGGCTTAATTTTACAAATGGCAATGAAAAAAATTACCGGGCTTTATTTTTTCCTTCTATTAGGCTTTCATTTTTCATTAACTGCACAAACAGATACCACCCGCAAGCCGCAAGCCGATACAATTAGCCAACGCATAATTCTTGTTGGTGATGGCGGAGAATTGACTGCCGATAAAAAACACCCTGTTGCTGAAGCGATAAAAAACTTTATCAAGCTTAATAAAAACCTTGACACAAAAACTACTGTACTTTTCCTGGGAGATAATCTATACAGAACAGGTCTGCCTGATGATCAACTACCCGAATATGTAGCGGCAAAGGCAGTGCTCGATTCCCAATTATCTGTAGTGGAAAATACAGAGGCAAGGGCAATCCTGTTGCCGGGGAATCATGATTGGAAAAATGGAGGACGTGATGGATATGAGGCTGTCATCCGTGAACAAGTGTATGTTGACATTTTGAATAAGCCAAATGTTCAATTTTATCCAAAGGATGGTTGCCCCGGACCCGTTGAAGTGAGTCTTGGCAAAGACGTCACACTTGTGATATTTGACAGCCAATGGTGGATACATCCTTTTGAAAAGCCGGGTATAGAATCAGATTGTGATAGTAAGACAAATGAGGAAGTGCTGACGCAACTTGAAGACATTGTAACACGAAATTCAAAAAAACTGGTATTGCTTGCATGTCATCATCCATTTAAAAGCAATAGTGTTCATGGCGGGTTTTTTACATTGAAGCAACACATCTTTCCTTTTACTGAAATAAAAAGAAATTTATATATACCTCTTCCTGGTTTAGGTTCCATCTATCCTATTGCAAGAAGTGTTTTTGGCTCGCCGCAGGACCTTAGCCATCCTACTTATGCAAACATGATCAACCAGGTAACGAATGCGATGAAGGCACACCCGCATGTAGTTTTCGTAGCAGGGCATGACCACGGTTTACAATTAATTCAAGACAGCAGTCACAGCTATATAGTAAGTGGTGGCGGTTGCAAGATCCAACGGGTTTCAAAAAGCAGGAAAAGCCTGTATGCAGAATCGATCAGGGGTTTTGTGGTGATGGACGTTTCTATAAATAAAAATGTTACTGTTAATTTTTATTCAGTGAGCGATTCGGTGCGAAGCACCTTTGGCACTACGATCTTAAATTTTGCATCACTTCCCGATTCAGTTGGTGGCGATTCCACAAAACGTATAGTCAATATTGTAAACGCAAAATATAAAGACACGGTTAATATTTCTGCCAGTGATAAATACCAGCCGATCCATGGTTTCAGAAAATTTGTGCTTGGACAAAATTACCGGGATGAATGGACGGCACCCGTTAATATGAAAGTCTTTAAACTGAATGAAGAGAAAGGAGGATTCAACATTGTGAGTTTAGGTGGCAGCAAGCAAACCATGTCATTAAAGTTAGTAAATAAGAAAACGGGTAAAGAATGGGCATTGCGTGCAGTTGATAAACTTCCAACCGGGGCTTTGCCGCCTGAATTCAGAGGAACTATTGCCCAGGATCTTGTAATGGAATTCAATTCAGCGGCGCATCCCTATGCCCCACTTGTAGTTCCTGAGTTGGCGAAACCCCTGGGTATTGTCGCGCCACGTCCTGAATTATTTTTTGTGCCTGATGATCCTGCTTTCGATTTTTATCAACCACTTTTTGCAAACAGGGTGTGCATGCTTGAGGAGAGAGATCCTACCGTTGACGCTTCAGATACAAGAAGCACCGCCAAAGTTTTTAATAAGTTGGTGGAAGAGCACGATCACCGGACAGATCAATTTTCCGTGTTGCGTGCAAGATTGCTTGATATCATCATCGGTGATTTTGACCGCCATTTTGATCAGTGGAAATGGATAACAACCGATACCGGAAAAGGCAAATTGTATTTTCCTATTCCAAGAGACAGGGACCAGGCATTCTTTTATTCCGATGGAAAGTTACTCCGGGTATCAAGCAGAAATCTTTTACCATTTCTCCAGGGATTCAGAAGCAATATCCCCGATGTAAATTGGTTGGGTTACTCAGCACGAGATTTTGACCGGGTATATCTTACAGACCTTGATGAAAAAGAATGGAAAGAAACAATTGCAGAAGTGCAGCAAAAGTTAAACGACAGCATAATCGCAAGGGCTGTAAGAAAATTGCCCCCCGAAGTTTACCCGATGCATGGAAAAATAATTGCCGATAAACTAATAAGCCGCCGGGCTGCACTAACCAGTGAAGGAGTTAAGTTCTATAGATTTCTTTCAAGGGAAGTAAACGTTGTGGGCAGTAATGAAAAAGAATATTTTAAAATAACCGATCATCCCGATGGTTTACAGGTGAGGGTGTATGCAAGGGAAGAAGGCAATGACACAAGCTTTATAATGTATGACAGGGTTTTTCAAACCCCTGTTACCCGGGAAATACGGTTGTATGGATTGAACGGTGATGATCTTTTTGAGATCGATGAAAAGGCAAAATCAAAAATCAAGCTGCGCATTATTGGTGGTAAAGGAAACGATACATTCAATATCAAAGGGCATGTAGAAAACCTGCTTTATGATATGAATGTGGAAGGAAATTACATAAAGCAGATGAGTAACACAAAGAACAGGTTTTCCCGGGATCCAACTGTGAACACGTATAATATTCTTGGTTATAAATACAACACGCTTGAGTTTCCCCGTATACAGGTAGGAGCTAACTCGGATGATGGTTTTGTTGTGGGCGCCGGTTTTGCAAAAAGAACTTACGGCTTTAGAAATGAACCTTATGCAACTGATCAGAAATTTGCAGCATTGTATTCGTTAAGCCGCAGAAGCTTTCGTGTTAATTATCAGGGAGAGTTCAATCATATTACACGCAATACAGACCTCGTAATAAAAGGAGACATCGGATATCCCGAAGTAAATAATTTCTTTGGATTAGGAAACAGAACTAAGATCGACCGTGACAATGGAAAAACTTATAACTATTACCGCACCCGTTTCAGATCGGTCGAATTGCAAGTGTTATTCCGTGAAAGGCTTTTTGAACGTTTGCATTTAATGGTCGGTCCGTACTTCTTTAACTATTGGAACAAACTATCTGATAATGTTGGAAAAGTATTAGAAAATCCTTCACTGGTAAATCTTTCGTATGATGATGTTTATAGCCATAAAGTATGGTTGGGCGCAAAATTGGCAATGAAGTTTGATAACCGTAACAATGAAGTATTTCCAACACGGGGCATTAGTTGGTCGAATGAGCTTATCCTGGCAGCAGGTATTAAGAACAGCAGCAATCATACAAAGTTCACTTCGGATATGACCATCTACGCAAGTCTCAGCGATCCTGCCAAACTGATTGGTGTCATTTCATTTGGTGGCAGCAGGATATTTAACAGGCACTTTGAATTTTTCCAGGCTTCGAATCTTGGGGGAAGTAATCTGCATGGCTTTAGAGCAAACAGGTATCTGGGCAAATCATCCATGTATGCAAGCACAGAATTAAGATGGAAATTATTTGAATTAAAATCTTATTTGATACCGGGTCCTGTTGGTCTTACTGGTTTTTATGATATCGGCAGAGTTTGGTTAGACCGTGAAAATTCAAATGGCTGGCATACGGCATTTGGTGGCGGCTTCTTCTTTGTTCCTTATAACAAGTTTCTCGTTGCGGCTTCTGTTGGGTTTTCTGCGGGCAATGAAAAAGTATTTAATATGACATTGGGAACGAAAATAAATTTAAGCTTCTGATCTTTTAAAAGATTAATTGTGTGAAGTATGATAGATTAGATTTTTACCATGAGTGTTTCAAGACTGATAGTGCCAAGCGGATCGATCGTAAACAAGCGGAAGCTTCCCATCATTTTAATAATCGCCATTAGCTGGACGCTGGCTGATTTTATTATTTTCCTCATCAAATTAAGCTCCGATTCTTTTTCTTTTAAATATGAGGAACATGATTCAATCACTTTTAAAGCGATCTTATTAAGAGAAGTGAATGTACTGCTGATGAGCTTTATTATCGGTTTTTTGCTTGTTTCTGTATTAAGAAGATTTCTCAGGCATACTTCCCCCTGGTTTCATTTTCTTATCAAAACAATTATTCTTATCCTGGCTGGTCTGCTGATGAGCTTTTTCATCTATATAACCTATGAAATTATTATCGGCCACCGGACTTTTGGTCAATCAATACAAAGATTTTTAGACAATACTTTTCAGGCAGGGTGGATCATTCCAAAAATGGCGGAATGGGGTGCGCTTTATATTTTAACACAGCTTGCCATTGAAGTAAATGAAAAATATTCTCCCGGAGTTTTTGTTGATATCATGCTTGGCAGGTACCTGCAACCCAAAGAAGAGAACCGGATAATAATTTTTATAGACCTGCGAAACTCCACCCCCATTGCAGAAAAATTGGGAAACGTAGATTATTTCGAATTCATCCGTGATTTTATTTTTTGCATCTCTGCCGGAATTATGGAGCATGATGGCCGCATATATCAATATGTCGGCGATGAAATTGTTGCCTGGTGGCCCAGTTCAAAAGTAAATGCACGAAAAGCAGTTGATTCCCTGATCACCTCAAGAAAGATATTAAATACAAACACCGATGTTTTTATGAGGAATTACGATATAGTTCCGGAATATAAAGCAGGCATACATACCGGGCCGGTTACTGTTGGTCAGGTGGGTATTTCTAAAAAAGAATTAGTAATGAGCGGCAACACGATCAATACAGCATCAAGGATACGCAGTGCCTGTACAGACCTGAATCAAAAATTCCTTGTATCAAATGATATTATTGAGCTGCTTGAAATGAAAGACTGGCAAAGTGAAAGTATGGGAAATGCAGATTTAAAAGGAAAAAATGAGGAAATTGAATTATTTGCATTAAAAATTTGATCTGTTATGGCAACAGAAACAAAAAAAAGAAAGCATTGGCTTTCGATTTTAACCATTGAGTTTTTCTTTGTATTGCTCCTGCTTTTTGCGCTGATCATATTTATCTATGCCATCCGGATAGTGTTTGTTACAGAAAATTCAAGTTTTGATCAAAATGCTTTTAGAGCAGTTGCTCCGCTTATTACTCCGGGTCTCACCAGCATTATGCTGATTATTACATTTCTTGGAAAGCACGATCTGCTGATACCATTGAATTTCGTACTCATACTCTATTTCATTTACCGGAAAGAGAAATGGTTTGCTACAAGGATCGCCGCTTTATCATTAAGCAGTGTTTTATTAATGTTCACATTGAAACTGTTTTTCCAAAGAGCAAGACCTGATCTTCCTGTGATCGGCGATGTGCGAGGCTATAGTTTTCCAAGCGGGCATGCCCTGATGAGTGTTGTCTTCTATGGCTTGTTTATACATATGATTTGGCACGAAGTAAAAACTAAATGGTTGCGAATTGTATTGATAGTTGTTCTTTCTATCCTTATTGTCCTGATCGCATTCAGCAGGGTGTATCTGCGGGTCCATTATGCAAGTGATGTGATCGCAGGAATAGCCGTTGGGTTTATCTGGCTAGTGCTTGCACTTAATATTATTCACCGTATTGAAAAAAGATTTGTTGCACGAAGAACACTGAAAGCGGAAGGATTGGAGTAAGACGAGTCATCCCTTCTGCCAGAGCAATGCTCAGGGGATATAAATAAATTTCAGCAGCGTAGCCTTCTCGGTCACACCTTCATTTGCTATAAACATTTCCCCATTGCTTTTAAATGTCAAACCTTCCGGTTGGGGAAATAATTTTCTTGCAAGCATATAAACGCCTTCCACTTCACCACTCGTATCGGCAATAACAAGTTGATTGCTTGCAGAGGAAATGATAAATATTTTTTTCAGTATCGGGTGTATTCTTGCTGATGAAGGCTGAAATTTTGAAGTCTCTCTTGGTGAAAGCTGTTTTATTTTCGCCGCGTCCAACTTATAAAGAGGTTCGGTAACAAACCCGATGGAATCGGGATAATAGGCAAATGCGCTTACAGTTTTTTTATCGTCACTTTCGCAATTTTTACATACCATGACCAGGGCTCTTCTCTCAGCATCGTAGTAAAGCGATTCAAAATCATTTTTACCTGATAATCCTATTTTACCTAAATCAGTACTGTTGCGTTTACCGGAGCTATCGATCCCTATTTTATAAATGGTGCCATTACTTATTAATACATAAACATCCTGGCCGATCATTGCAATATCTTCATAATCTCCTTTCGATGGGTTAAATACATACGGTGCTCCAACAACTGCGCCGCCCCCCCTGTCAAGAAAATAAATCTGTCCCTTTTCATCATTATGCGCTATGAATTGGTCCTTTTGAGTATCCCATACAATTCCCGATATCTCTTTAATGGCTAAATCCAATTTAAAAGTAACGTTCACCGCAAAATTGTAATGTGGTGGTGATTTATAGATGAACTTTTTGGCTTTACAGCTAAAAAGAAAAACGAACAATATAAAAAGGAAATAAAATGCCAGGGCTGGGAATTTAAATCTTTGCATCTCTTATCTTTAAGTAAATTTATAAAATTATATCTTTATAGCATGACCGAAGAACAATTTAGGATATTATCTGCAGCACAGGATTTTGTTTCAGATCTGTTTATAAATAAAGTTGATAAAGCTATTCATTTTCACACATTGCAACATACGCAGGAAGTGCTGGCCGGATGTGAGAAAATGGCCGACTATTATCACCTGGAAGATGAAGACCGCTTTGCATTATTGCTTGCTGCATGGTTTCATGATACAGGCTATAGCAGTGGTAAAGCAATGGGGCATGAAATTGTAAGTGTTGACCTTGCCACAAGATTTTTAGCTGAGCATAAAATAAATCAAAACGTCATCAACAAAGTAGTGGGTTGTATCAATGCAACCCGCTTGCCTCAGAATCCAAGTTCGCTTATTGAACAGATCATGTGCGATGCAGACCTGTTTCATCTTGGCACAAGTGATTTTAGAGAAAAAAACAAATTGCTTCGGGAAGAATTGAATGATTTTGGAAATATGGAGCTGTCAAAGAAAGATTGGAGAAAAAAAAATATAGAGTTTCTCACTAAGCACAAATATTTCACATCATTTGCTAAAGAAAATCTTGATCCACTAAAACAGGTTTACCTGCAGGAACTGAATAAAAAGGCAGGTGCGGATGATAAGACTGATAAAAAACAAGTTAAAAACCCAAAAGACATTAAAGTACCCAAACCGGCATTAGTAGTCAAAAATGAAAAGGCAAAAGATAAAGGACTCAGCGCCGATGAACAGAAAAAACTAGATGAAGTAAAAAAGAAAAAAGAAAAAGAAACACAATCAGAAAGGGCGATTTCCACCGTTTTTAGAATTGTTGCGCAAAGCCAGAATAATCTTAGCCAAATGGCTGATTCAAAAGCGAACATCCTGATATCTGTAAACGCTATCGTTCTTTCCGTCATCATTGGTACAATCTTCGACAACCTTCTTACGGATCCTAACTTGCAGATACCGGTAATGATGATCGTTACAGTTTGCGTATTGGCAATCGTATTTGGCATCCTTGCCACCCGTCCTAACGTTACATCCGGCACCTTTACAAAAGAGGATATCGCCAATAAAAAAACCAATCTTTTGTTCTTCGGCAATTTTCATAAAATGGGATATGCAGACTATGATTGGGCCATGACAGAGCTGCTGTCTGATAAAAATTACTTGTACAGCAGCATGATTAAGGACACCTATTTTCTCGGCATTGTGCTTGCCAAAAAATATCGGTACCTCAGGGTGGCCTACAACATATTTATGTATGGGTTGATACTTGCGATGATCGCATTTGTTATAGCAATTCTGATCCCCGATGCAACCGAAGTATACGGACCGCCGCAATAGATCATTTAGGTAAATGAGCCACCAATTCTACTTCCAATTTGGCATCCGCCATAAACAATCTCGATACTCCCATCCAGGTGGCTGCCGGAAAGTCGCCTTTATAAAAAGCTTTACGGGCAGCATTATGGGTTTTCATAGCCTCCATATCTGTAGTATATAAATTTTCTTTCACCACATTTTGAAAACTTGCGCCAAAACTTTTTAATGATCTTTCCAATGCCTGGTAAACTCTTGTGATTCCTTCAGGAGTTACATCTCTTGCTACTGCACCTGATATATAAAGTACGTTATCAACTTTAACCACCTGCACATAACCTGCACTTGTATCCTGCTGCAACGCATTGCCCCAATGCCATTTTTCTTTTTTAATGTTGTTATCCTGTGCAGTACTGTTTGCGCTTATTAAAAAGGAAAAAATTGTCAAGGCGCATATGCTGTAAAATTTCTTTTTCATAAAAATGTTTTAATGAATGCATGAACTGATGATCTAAAAATAAAAGATCCACCCGCGATAACAGGTGGATGGCAGTTAATTATGGTTAAAACTTTTAAACGTGTTTCTTTAATTCTTCAACCAGTTCAGTTTTAGTAATTGGAATGCCCATGATCTTATTGTATCCCTTTGCATCTACAAAGTAAACATCACGGATAATTTTTATCAATTGGCCATTATTGATCTCGGGAATCAATACTGTTTCATAATTCCTTATTATCTCACCAAGATTTTTTGGAAATGGGCGCATATAGCGAAGATGTGCATGAGCAACAGATTTCCCTTCGGCTAACAATTCGGCAACTGCACTTTTAATGGCGCCAAAAGTAGAACCCCAGCCAAGCACAAGCAGTTTTCCTTTTTCAGGACCGTTATCAATTTTTTGCAAAGGAATATAATCAGCAATCTTATCAACCTTCGCCTGTCTTGTTTTCACCATGTGCTGATGATTATCGGGATCATAGCTAACATTCCCTGTTACATCTTGTTTTTCCAATCCGCCAATTCTGTGTTCAAGACCTTTGCTTCCGGGAATGGCCCACGGCCTGACGAGCTTTTCATCTCTTTTATAAGGCATCAGTTGTGCTTCGCCTTCATCCAATGTAGTTTTGAATTTTACTTCTATGGAAGGCAGATCGGCACTTTTTGGAAAACGCCATGGTTCTGCACCATTGGCAATGTATCCATCACTTAAAAATATTACCGGCGTCATGTGTTGTACCGAAATCCTTACGGCTTCATAGATCGCACTAAAACAATCACCGGGTGTACTTGCAGAAACGATCGGCATAGGACATTCACCGTTTCTTCCATAATATGCCTGCAATAGATCAGATTGCTCGGTCTTTGTTGGTAATCCCGTCGAAGGACCGCCACGTTGAATATTTATAACGATCAATGGAATTTCTAACATTACAGCCAGCCCCATTGCTTCAGCCTTTAATGCAATTCCCGGTCCGCTTGATGTGGTGATACCAAGACTTCCGCCATACGCAGCGCCAATTGCAGATGTGATCGCTGCTATTTCATCTTCTGCCTGGAAAGTTTTTACACCGAAATTCTTATACTTGGCAAGATCATGAAGAATATCTGATGCAGGCGTGATAGGATAAGAGCCAAGGAATAATTGCAAGCCGCTTTTTTGCGAGGCTGCAATTAATCCTAATGTCAATGCCTGGTTACCCATGATGGAACGGTATTCACCTACTTCCATCTTTGCTTTCTCTACTTTATAAGTTGTGGTAAAAGTTTCTGTGGTATCGCCATAATTATAACCAGCCTGTAATGCTCTGATATTACTGTTGAGTATCTCGTCTTTCTTTCCAAATTTTTCTTTCAGAAAATTAATAGTGCCTTCCATGCTTCTGTTATACATCCAGTAAAGAAAGCCAAGCACAAACATGTTTTTTGCCCTGTCCTTTTCTTTCATTCCCATCGTTATATCTTTCAAAGCCTCACGGGTCATCTTCGTTACATCCATCTTTATCACTTCATAATTATCAAGGCTGCCATCTTCCAGTGGGTTCACTCCCTCCATATAGTTGGCTAAACGCAGATTCTTTGCATCAAAGCCATCTGTATTTGCAATTATCTTACCTCCTTTTTTCAGTTGCTTAAGGTTTGTTTTTAAAGCGGCAGCATTCATTGCAACCAGCACATCACAAAGATCACCGGGTGTAAAAACCGGGTTGCTGGAAAATCGAAGCTGGAAACCACTCACACCCGGCAAGGTTCCCTGCGGGGCGCGGATCTCGGCCGGAAAATCGGGAAAGGTAGCCAGATCGATACCGAGCATAGCGGTATTATTGGTAAACTGAGAACCGGTAAGCTGCATACCATCACCGCTATCACCGGCAAATTTTATTACTACGTCGGAAAGAGTTTCCTGTTTACGGGTCATGAAAGAAAATTTGGTCTGCGAAGTTAAGATAAGTTGAAATAGCACAAACTGATTTAGCCAATGTTTGAATCCTTTTTTATATTCCTTTCAAAATAGAATACCTTGGAGGACAACCAAATCTTTGTTTATGCAATGGCAATTTTCCGATGCTTTTAAGCTGCTCGTCTTCATTATTGTAACAATTGTTATAATTCTCGGGTTGGTAAGATTGTTATTTAAAAACATGGAGGGTGAAAAGCTTGCTACTTACCTGGATTTTACCAAATGGATAGTAGTATCGGTGGCGTTAGTAATCATTGCAAATGTCGTTGATTCTTCTTTGAAAGACCGGGAGGCGGGGATCAACGAAATAAAACAATATGATACCTATGTAGAATTGGTGATACAGGCTGACCGTATTGGACAACGATGGAGGCTGGCGCAATATTTCTCTAAAGTCACTGCTTCTGAAAGATTAAGAGACCGCTGGAGTGATTATTTTAAAATAGTTGAATCCGAATATTTGGATTCAATGCACAAACAAGCAGAACTTTTTGCCGAAGCAAAACGACTGGATAGTTTATCGAAGCTTCCAAAATACCAGGACGATAGTATTTTAAAAGAACAACGTGAGATCAACCATCAAAAAATACAAAATCTGAATCAGGAATTAATTACCAGCACCTCGAGCATAGCGAAACCCGATGAAGGCGCTGCAAAATTTGAAAGACAGGGATTTGAGTTCTTATTACAAAAAGATGCAGAAGGAGCCATAGCTGCATTTAATAATGCTGAACAACAGACAAACGGGTACCACATGGTATATGATATTTGGAATTATCTAAGAAAAAGACCAGAGTTAAAAGATGCTACAAATGCGGCTGCCTGGAAAAAAGCGTATGCTGACATACTTAGAGATTTCAGTTGGAGAATGCCTCCGGATATAAAAGTTAAATTGAGTGAATTAAGCAAATAATTTATTTTCCGGCGAACTTACTGGCTTGCTATGCGGCCGTGATGGCTACCTACCTTTATTGTCTTTCAGAATTATCTTAATTTGTTTTAAATACCCAAACCGGATATTTTAAAAAAAATACGGTCATGAAATTTTGGATAGGGATAATTATTAGTTTTTTCGTAATAGCGTGTAAGCCACCTCTGGCGACACAATCCGTTACAGATTCAAGGACTATTAAAAAAGCAGAAAAAGCCGATATCGATTCTTTATTCATAGTTTATTCCCTGCCAATATATGTATCGTACACTAATAATTTCACACAACCTGATATAGCAGATTCTTTAATTGCATTGCTTAAGCGGGAAAAATATAAGTATCTTGATAGCTTGGCTTATTATCAATTATTTAAGACAAAATTAAATGAGTTAATAGCATGGAATAACCTGGAAGGGATGAGAGAATTCGTTGCTAAGACCGAATCCGATAAAAATTATTATGTCAATAAAGTTCAATCTGCGGACCCTTTTGCACAACAACTACAATTATCTTTTTTGAAAAAGGATTCCGGCATAAATTATATAAATGTCAGGAGATCGAATTCGCCGAATGCAAGGAAATTCCGTGATTGGATTTTTACATATTCAGAGTCAGAGCTCCCTGATCAATTTGCCCAACGTATATTGAATTCGTTAATCAACATGAAAGGAATCCCATGAAATGTAAACTGATTTTTATTTTTGCTTTTATAAACGCACAAGCATTTAGCCAAACTACGGACACGGTGCTAAAAAAATATGATCAGCAGTTTATCTACCGGTATGGTTCTTCTTTTATGAAAGGCGGCAATAAATTGTCATTTGGTGATTTACAGAATGAATTTAACAGTAAGTCACCCTCATTCGATTTGTATATAAAATCAAAAAATAACAAAACGGTCAGTGTTATTTTAAGGTTTGTATCAACCTTTGCTGTGGTTGGTGTGATAAAAGGGGCAAGAGATAATAATACAGGTCTTGCTTATGGGTTCCTGGCCGGCCAGCTTGTAACAGCTCTTGTCAGCCAACATTATCATATTAAATCAACTATTGATTTAGACCGGGCATAGCATATACGAAACCGGGAATTGTTGTTTCCCGGGAAATAATTTATCCATTCTATAATTTACCTGAATTGAAAATCAGATTTAAGTTCGCCCAGGGCTTGCCCGGCAGAAACAACAACTGTCTAGTCCTCAACCAGCAAACAGTTACCGGGGTGTTTCCATAGGCAATAGGCCATTAAGTCTCCCCCAACCCACCCATCAGGGCGGCTTTTATTTTAAATTGATAGGCGGCATCTGTCGCCATAGCGGATTTCTTTAACTTTCCAGTCCTCTAAAAAATTCAATTATGAAATCAAGACTACTAATAGCTGCTGTGCTGTTTTTATTTTTCAGCGGAATGGCAGTTGCTCAAACAAAACTTGTAGAAAAAGTTACCAGGAAAGGAGATGAACTTGTTATTCCTTACGAAAAATATGTTCTTTCCAATGGGTTAACACTCATTATTCACGAAGATCACAGCGATCCGGTGGCTCATGTTGATATTACTTACCATGTCGGCTCAGCAAGAGAAGAGATTGGTAAATCAGGCTTTGCCCATTTCTTTGAGCATATGATGTTCCAGGGAAGTGACCATGTGGGCGATGAACAACATTTTAAAATAGTAACTGAAAGCGGCGGTACGCTGAACGGAAGTACAAACCGCGACCGCACCAATTATTTTCAAACGGTGCCAAGTAACCAGGTAGAAAAAATGATCTGGCTCGAAGCAGACAGGATGGGTTTCCTGCTTGATGCAGTAACGCAACCAAAATTTGAAGTACAAAGATCCACTGTAAAAAATGAAAGGGGACAGAATTATGATAATCGTCCTTATGGACTTGCGCAGGAAAATATTGCAAAGAATATGTATCCTTATGGGCATCCTTACAGTTGGCTTACGATTGGATATGTAGAAGATCTCGACCGTGTGAATGTAAATGATCTTAAAAACTTTTTCCTTCGCTGGTATGGCCCTAACAATGCAGCTATAACGATTGGTGGCGATGTAAACCCAAAAGAGATTGTAAGACTGGTTGAAAAATATTTTGGCGCTATTCCCCGCGGACCAAAAGTAGAAGAAATGCCTCCTTCTGTTCCTGAATTAAATAGTCATCGCTTTGTTTCGTATACCGATAACTATGCAAGAGTTCCGCGTTTGTTTAAATCATATCCCACGGTTCCGGCTTATCATGAAGACATGGGAGCTTTAGCTTGTCTTGCACAAGTATTAGGACAGGGAAACAATTCTATTTTATACCAGGAATTGGTAAAAAAGCAAATTGCTTTACAGGCAAACGCATTCAGTCAAATGTCTGAATTATCGGGAGAGTTTTCATTCCAGGTTGCTCCATATCCGGGTAAATCACTCGCGGCTATGTACCTGGCTTTAACCGAAGCATTAGAAGCTTTTGAAAAAAGAGGCGTTACTGATGAAGATGTAATAAAATTTAAGGGTGGAATGGAATCACAAGTGATCAACGGATTGCAAAGTGTTGCTGGTAAAGTATCTCAGTTAGCGCAGTTTCAAACTTTCACCGGCAATCCTAATATGATCAGTAAGCTGATAAAAATGTACCAGGCAGTAACAAAAGAAGATGTGATGAGGGTTTACAATCAATACATAAAATTGAAGCACCCGGTTGTGCTGAGTGTATTACCTAAAGAACAGGATAAATTGACAACCGCTGAAACTAATTTTGTAATAAATAAACAAGGTTATGTTGCTCCGGGTTATGGATATGAAGGATTGAAATATGTAAAAGCAAAGGATAAATTTGACAGGGCTAAAATGCCGGCCAGCGGAGCAAATCCCATGGTAAAAGTTCCTGCATTCTGGAAAGCAGATATCGGTAATGGCACGAGAGCAATTGGTACTGAGAATACAGAACTGCCAATCGTAACATTGAGTATAAAAATTCCGGGCGGACATCTGTTAGAAACCAACCATCTTGAAAAAGCAGGCATTGCCTCCTTCTTTGCTGACATGATGAATGAGGACACAAAGAACTACAGCGCTGAACAAATGAGCCGTGAATTGCAAAAGCTGGGAAGTTCTGTAAATGTTTCAAGCAGTCTTGACGGAATTACTTTTTCTGTTCAATCGCTGAAAAAAAATCTCGACGCCACATTAAAACTGCTGGAAGAAAAAATGTTCAGGCCAAAATTCACTGAAGATGCATTCAGCAGAATTAAAAAACAAACCATCGAAGGATTTAAAATTGCCAAGACACAACCTGCAACCGTAGCGAGTGCGGTTTTTGCAAAAGTGAATTATGGTGATAAACATATTCTCGGAGTAGCGGAAGACGGAGATGAAGAAACAGTGAAAAATTTTACACTGCAGGACGTTCAGCATTACTATGATAATTATATGACCAGCCAGGGTGTGAATGTGGTTGTGGTTGGTGATGTAAAAGAAAATGAGATCCTTCCAAAGCTTGCCTTCCTGAAAAATTTACCAAATAAAAAAATTGAATTGCCAACTGTACCGGAAGCAAAACCGGTTGATATGACAAGAGTATATATGGTTGATGTGCCCAAGGCTGCTCAAACTGAATTCCGTGTTGGCTATAACACAGGTTTGAAATATGATGCAACCGGTGAATTTTACAGAACAAGATTGATGAACTATGCACTTGGCGGAGGTTTCAATGGTCGTTTGAATATTAATCTTCGTGAGGATAAAGGCTGGACATACGGTGCACGCAGTGCGTTTACTGCCGATAAATACAGTGGTGAATTCGAATTTAGCTCAGGCATTAAAGCCGGTGCCACTGACAGTGCTTTGAAAGAAGTAATGAGAGAATTAAAAGATTATGCAACATCAGGCATCACTGAAGATGAAATAACGTTTATGAAAAACTCATTGGGTCAGCGTGATGCCCTGAGTTATGAAACCGGTTTCCAAAAAGCAGGATTTATCGGGCAAATTCTTCAGTACAATCTGCCTGCAGATTATGTTGATCAGCAAAATAAAATTTTAGCCGGCATGACAAAAGCCGAAATAGATGCATTGGCTAAAAAATGGATCAATACATCTAAAATGAATATTTTGCTTGTAGGTGATAAGACAAAGACAGAAGACGGTGTGAAGAAATTAGGTTATCAAATTGTGGAGCTTGATGCAGATGGAAAAGTAAAAGGAGCAACGAAAGCATTTTAATTTTCTTATAAACTATTCTAATAAGAAGCGTCCCGATAATTATCGGGACGCTTCTTTATTATTCCAATTCTTAATTAATATATTTCGAACCGTCTACTCACCACTCACCGCTCACCACTCACTATCACACTCCATCACCGTCCAGTAAATTACCCAACCCGCCCAACAAGCTTCCTTCGTCTTTACGCTTATAAGTTCCATAAGCAAGTATCCTGCTTGCGAGCCTGCTGATCGGTAATGATTGGATCCAAACTTTGCCGGGACCGCGAAGTGTAGCAAAGAATAACCCTTCACCACCAAACAAAGTATTTTTTATTCCGCCAACGAATTGAATATCGTAATCGCAACTTGGAGTAAATGCAACAATACAACCTGTATCAATTTTTAAAAGCTCACCGGGTTGCAGTTCACGTTCCATTACATGACCACCCGCATGTACAAAAGCCAACCCATCACCTTCGAGTTTTTGCATAATAAATCCTTCACCCCCAAACAAACCTGTACCCAATCTTTTTTGAAACTCTATTCCAACTGCTACGCCTTTTGCTGCACACAAAAACGCATCTTTCTGGCAGATCATTTTCCCGCCGAGCTGCTGCAGGTCTATCGGAATAATTTTTCCGGGATAAGGCGAAGCGAATAATACTTTTTTCTTTCCCTGTCCTGTATTTGTAAATGCAGTCATGAAAAGACTTTCGCCTGTAAGTACCCGTTTACCTGCACTCATCAGTTTTCCAAAAAAACCTTTCTCTTGTCCCCGGCCGTCGCCAAAAATTGTTTCCATTTGAATTCCTTCATCCATCATCATAAATGCCCCGGCTTCGGCAATGGCTGTTTCAGTGGGGTCGAGTTCTATCTCCACGCATTGCATTTCTTCGCCCGCGAATGAGATAATCTATTTCATGATTGGTTCTTGTAGCTGTGCTCATTTTAAAATTATTTGAGACAAAGTTAAGCGGAAGAAAATACCAGTTTCCTAAATAAAATGATAAATGAAATTTTGATTTTTCAATCCGTGCCGCTAATAAAAAACATGTTCCTGATTCATTTAATAATTCTAACTTAGTCTCCTGCTTGCTATGGATAAATGGGATGATCTTGCCCGCCTGGGCGAACGGATTGCTAATGACGACCAGCTTGCTTATCGTCAGCTCTTCATTCAGTTTTACAATAAACTGTCACGCTTTGTTATGGGCTTTACCAAAAACAAAGAATTAACGGAGGAAATCGTTTCCGATGTGTTTATTAATATTTGGCGGCGCAGAAAAAATATCGAAGAAATAAAAAACCTGAAGCTGTACCTGTACGTTTCTGCCAAAAATATCACATTCAATTATCTCAAAAAGCTTCACCGGGAAAACCTCACCGATCTTGATGCAGTGGAAATAGAGCCTGAGGATCCGTTTGCAGATCCCGGCGCTGCAATGATAACGAGAGAGATGAATATGAAACTGAAAACGGCAATAAATGCCCTGCCGCCAAGGTGTAAGCTTATCTATACACTTATAAAGGAAGATGGCCTTACCTATAAACAAACTGCCCAGCTCCTGGGCATTTCAGAAAGTACCGTGGATAACCAGATCTCCATTGCGCTGAAAAAGATCAGCGGTGCCATTCGCTACACGTTCCGGCATAATTAAAATATTTTCAATCTCTTTGGGGGAATGACAACAAAATATTGTCCTTTAATGTGATGGATCTACATAACCCGTCTCAACACCAATTCTGGAGCCTGCTTGCGAAGAAGATGTCTAAAGAAGCTACCGCCGGAGAACTGCAGGAACTTCATTCTATCTTATTGAATAATCCGAATCTTCATCACCACGCAGATATGCTTATGGAAATGTGGGAGCAGCTAAACACTGCAGCTCCGGGAAATGAGGCGGCTTATATGCGTCATGTAATGAAGTACAAGGATGAATTCTTTGTAAAGGAAAATCCGGAAGAAATAGTAAACGAGGAATCGCTGTTTGAGGAGAAACAGAAGTCTCCCCGTTCAATTTTTAAAAGAAAAGCTGTAGTGGTCATTTCTATTGCCTTTTTCCTTTTTCTTTTAACGGGTGCGGTTTATTTTTTTTCTAAAAAGCAAACCACAGAGGCGATCGCTTCAAAAGCAATAAGCTCAGTGGCAACCAAAAACGGGAACAGAAGTAAGATCGTATTACCGGATGGCTCGCAGGTTTGGTTAAATGCAGGTTCAAACCTTGATTATAATAATTCAAGCTTCAACAAAGGGCTTCGGGAGGTTTCTCTTAATGGAGAAGCCTATTTCGATGTAGTTAAAAATGCAGATAAGCCTTTTATAATCCATACAAAAAAGATGGATATAAAAGTCTTAGGAACTTCTTTTAATGTCCGATCTTACAGCGACGAAAAATTTGCTGAAGCTGCACTGATAAAGGGCAGAATAGAAGTTACACTGAAAGACAGGGATCAAAAGATAGTTTTAAACCCTAATGAAAAAATAAGTGTTGCCAACGAGGAGCCCAAAGCAGAGATAAAACCGGAAAAAACAGTCCTGGTAAAATCCAACTCTGTTCGCATTCCGAAATATGAAGTAAAAGAAATAAAACCCAACCCAACTTATAATATTATTGGTGAAATAGCCTGGACTCAAAACAAATTATACTTTGAGGATGAAACCCTTGAAGATATCGGGCACCTGATCGAAAGATGGTTTGGAAAAAAAGTAACGATAGCAAATGAGTCGCTGAAGAGTGTTCATTACACCGGGAATTTTGAAAATGAAACAATGGAAGATGTATTGTCATACCTGAAGTTATCAAAGTCATTTAATTTCAGAATTGGCAATGATAACGTAGTTATTTATTAATAAGAACGGGACTCCGCCCCCGCGGAACCCCGTTAGAAAAAACTGAGTCAAGAAAAAACTCTGTGTTTGAGTTGATATTGCTTAACCCTAAAACCGAATTTATGCCAAAACGGGAAATTCTTAGCTGCTTTTTGAAAACGCCCTTTGGAAGGGAAAAAATCCTGAGGATTATGAGAGTAACCACTTTAGCTCTGATGGTCTTATGCGTACAATTATCAGTATTTGCAAACGGCCAGGACAAGATCACTGTCGTTGTTAGAAACACGGAGTGGTCAAAAGCATTAACGGCTGTGGAAAAAGCGTCAAGCTATCGCTTTGTGTACAGTTCTGATATTGCGCCAATCAATAAAAAGATCGACCTGGTTGTTCGTGATGCTGATTTGCCGGAAGTAATGGATAAACTTTTGCTCAGCACATCACTTTCCTACAAAGTAATGCCGGATAATCTTGTTGTACTTTTTTCTAAAGTTACATTAGCACCCGAAATAAGAGTCACCGGAAAAATAACTGATGAAAATGGAAATCCATTAGCTGGAGCAAGCATCCGGGTGAAAGGAACTAATCTTGGTGTATCTGCCGATTCAAAAGGAGATTTTGCCATTACAGTACCTGATGATGCAGTGCTTATCTTTTCTTATGTTGGTTACGATGAAAAACAAATTTCAGTAAGCGGTCAATCTGCTATTAATGTAAGACTAACTCCTTCCGTAAAGGTACAGGACCAGGTAGTGGTGATCGGTTATGGTACCGCGACAAAAAGAGACCTTACCGGGTCTATTGTAAAAATTTCCGGTAAAGAAGTAGCTGACAGGCCTAATACAAATCCCGTTGCTTCATTGCAGGGTAAGGTTGCGGGCTTATCTGTAGTAAACAGCGGTACGCCGGGTAAAGCTCCGGATATTCGTATCCGCGGTACTATTAGTATCGGGTCTGTTTCTCCGCTTTATGTAGTGGATGGTGTGTTTAATGATAATATAGATTATATCAATCCTAACGATATTGAATCAATTGAAATACTAAAAGATCCTTCGTCGCTGGCAATTTTTGGTGTAAGAGGCGCTGCCGGTGTTATAGCAATAACAACTAAAAAAGCAAGAACAGGACAAGTAGTGATCAACTTTAATGCTACTTATGGTTTCAAAAAATTGGTTGATAAAATTGAATTAGCAGACGCTGCTCTCTTTAAAACATTGTTTGAAGAAGAAAAAGCAAACCTGAATACACCAATTGCGCCGTTTGATTATACACCATGGACAGGCAATACCGACTGGATCGATGCAGTAACAAGAACAGGAAAATTCAATTCCAATAACCTGAGTGTATCTGGAAGTACTGACAGGAATAAGTTTACACTGGGTCTTGGATATACATCTGATGAAGGCCTGATAAGACATGAAAAGCTGGAGAAAATGCTTTTATCATTTAATGATGAATTCAGATTAACAAAGGGGATAAGGGTTGGAATTAATTTTAATGGTGTAAGACAAAAGAATCCTTATGATGCAGGATGGATACTTGATGCAGCCCGCAAAGTTGCGCCAATTGTTTCAGCCGGCACTACAACTGTTTATACAAAAAATCCATATGGATTGGATAGTATGAATCAAAATCTTTATTCCGAGCTTCCTATTCTGCAAACCTCAGGCGTCGTGAATCCGTTATTATACACAGAAAATGAATGGAACAAATCAAGAAGCCATGAATACAGGATGGTGGGAAGTGTATTTGCTGAGTTAACTATTTTGAAAGATTTCACCTGGAAAACGACTTTGTATACTGACATGAGCAGTATAAATTCAAGAAGATATACACCCTTGTATAATTCCTATGATCCGTCTGTTAATGCAGTATTCTTATACAGCCCTGCAACCAAAATAACTGAAGATGATCACACTTACAGAAAATTCCAGCAGGACCATCTTCTTACATATAAAAAGAAAATTGGTGGCAGTCACAACCTGACCGCAACCGGAGGATTTACCACATATTACTTTTCATTTTTCGGCAGGTCAGCTTCGGTAAATCAAAGTTCAACTGGTTCTGCAATACCTGATGATGAAAGATTTTGGTATATCACTAATGGATTTGGTGATGCAGCATCGCAACGATCATCATCTGACCAGTATGAACGTACCACAGTGTCGGGCTTGTTCAGGGCATTATATAACTACCAGGGAAAATATTTCCTGAATGCTTCCTTCAGAAGTGATGCATCATCTCAAATATCACCTGAAAAACGCTGGCAAAACTTCTGGGCTGTAGGTGTTGCCTGGGAAATGACGAAGGAGAATTTTATGAGCAGCCAGGAAATTTTTGATTTCTTAAAAATAAAAGGTTCGATAGGTGTATTAGGAAACCAGAATATTGATGTGCCCGGTCTTTCGGGACATTATCCTTTTTATCCCACTTTAGCCACCGGCGCAGCAGCCGTATTTGGAAACAATATCTACACTGCATATCGCCAGGTATATCTTCCTGATCGAAACCTGAGATGGGAAACTGTACATGCTAAAGAAGCAGGTTTTGAATTAGCAGCATTTCAAAACCGCCTGCATGTAGATGCAAGCTATTATAGTAAAGTGACTAAAGACTTAATGACATTAATACCGGGCATCAGTGGTGCTTCCGATGGTTTAACTAATGTGGGCAGCATTAAGAATAACGGTATCGAATTAGCAGCAAGCTGGGAACAAAAATTCAAATCCGGAGTTACGTTGAACATCTCTGGTAATTTCACCACATATAATAATGAAGTACTTGAACTGGCAACAAAAGATTTCGCGGTGATAAACGGATATAACAGAACTGTGGTTGGTCAACCTGTCGGATCATTTTATGGCTATGTAGTCGAGGGTCTTTATCAAACCTATTCTGATAAACTTTCTTCACCGGTAAATACTGAATTCTCTTATGGCCCCGGAGATTTAAAGTTCAAGGACATAAATGGAGATGGAAAAATAAATACTGCAGATAAAACATTTATCGGAAACCCAACTCCTGACTTTGCATACGGCGGAACGATTGGCGTCAATTTTAAAGGCTTTGATTTTACAGTTGATGTAGGTGGTGTTTATGGAAATGAGATTTACAGGAACTGGGGCGGAACAGAGCCTCCGTTTCAAAGAGTAAACTATGCAGCGTTTAAAGTAAACAGGTGGCATGGAGAAGGTACTTCAAATTGGGATCCTATTTTGGGACAGGACCATAGGATCAATTATGAAGCGTCAACATACGGAATTGAAGATGGAAGCTATTTCAGGATCAGAAATGTTCAGCTTGGATATAATTTTAGTCCGCAAACAGTAGCTAAGGTCCGTGCAAAGAGCATTCGTCTTTTTGTAAACGTGCAAAATCTGAAAACATGGAAAAACAATTCGGGATATTCACCTGAGTTTGGCGGCAATGCAATAAGATTTGGCGTTGATGATGCAGGTGGCGCATTGCCCCTGGTAACAACCTTTGGAATTAATGTATCGTTTTAATATAAATAATTAAATAAATAAACATATAGATATGAAAAAGAGTACAAGAATTTTATTAAATATTCTTCTGCTGGCAATACCTATGTTGTTTATGGTAAGCGGCTGTAAAAAATTTCTTGACCGTAAACCATTAACTGCTACCCTGGATGACTTAAAGCAAGGAGGAATAGAGGGCCAGATATTTGCAATATACAGCGCCGTAAAAGACTATGATATCGGCCAGGTGTTTGGTGGTATTCCCTGGCAGGGCATGCATAACTTCCGGTCAGATGATTCTCAGAAAGGAAGTGAACCTTCTGATGGTGCTGAATGGGTAGCGCCATTTGATAATTTTCAATATGTAAAAGACTTGTGGGCTTCTAATTTTTATTGGGATGCACACTATTCATTAATACACCTGACCAATACCGCATTGCAAACAGCCGATTCGTTGAAGCTTAGCGGCGTTGAATCAGAAGTGAATATTGCTGAAGCCCGTTTCTTCAGAGCTTTCTCATATTTTGATATGGTAAGAACTTTTGGTGATGTGCCTAAGATCGATTTTAGAATTTATAGTGCAGTCCAGGCCAATGTAGCAAAATCTCCGTCTGCGGCTATCTATGCTTTAATTGATGCTGATCTCCAATACGCGGCTACTCATTTACCACTTGTATGGGGTTCAAAATATCCCGGTAGATTGACAAGTGGTGCAGCAAGAGCTTTATGGGCTAAGTCATATATGTTCAGAGGCAATTATGCATCTGCACTTCCTTTACTTCAACAGATAATTAGTTCTGGTCAGTATTCTTTATTCTCCAGCTACTTTGGCATATTTAAAGATGCAGGAGAAAATAGCAGCGAGTCAATTCTTGAATGGCAAAACTATATGGGACCAAACAGAACAGATGATCATGGTTCATGGTATGCAACCTGCCAGAGCGTTCGTGCACCAAATGCAACCGGATGGAACTTAGGTTGGGGTTGGAATACACCAACAGATGCATTTGTAAATTCTTTTGATGCAGGAGATCCGCGTCTTCCTTCATCGGTACTTTTTTCAGGACAATCAGATGATCCTGCTACTGGCGGATATGGCGGAACTCTTCCTCCTTATCCTACTATACTTCCGCAAAAATATTGGAACAAAAAAGTATACGCCGATCCGGCTGTCCGTGCATCGACAGGTTGGCTTGACGGTGCTTATTGGATAAATCAAAGAGTGATCCGTTATGCTGATGTATTATTAATGACAGCTGAATGTCTTAATGAAACAGGTAGTGGTACACAAGCTGCAAATTTAGTAAACCAGGTCCGTGCAAGAGTAAGTCTTGGTGCTGTTACTTATGTAAACCAGCCAACTATGCGTGCCGCAATTAAAAAAGAAAGAAGAGCTGAACTAGGATTGGAAGGTGAAAGATTTTTTGACCTTGTAAGATGGGGCGATGCTGTATCAGTACTTGGTCCTTTAGGGTATCAGCACAGATGCAGATTTTATCCAATACCGCAACCGGCCATTGACAGATCTGCCGGGGTGTTGGTCCAAAATCCTGAATGGTAATATTTATTATACAACAGATAGTTTAATATTAAAAACAATAAAATGAAAATTAAAATTCACCTCCACATACTATTAGCTGCTTTGGTGATTGCTGGCGGGTGTGCAAAAAAGGTGCGTCCTGCCCTTAGCGACTATCCAAAAGATGCCAACCCGCCTGGCGGCCCTTTAAAGTTCTATGTTGCTTTTGATGGTACCACCAGTGATCCATTGATGAATGCAGTTGACAGCATAAGGGCAAACTTTCCCTCGGAGAATCCATTGGCCTCAGCAGCAGGTATTACAGGAAAAGCCGTACAAGGTGATGGTGCAAAAGCAATAAAATATCCTTCCGCAAATGATTTTAAAGCGTCGACAAGTTGCACTATATCGATGTGGGTAAATAATACTGTTAATCCTAACACAGAACTATATTTCTCCCTTGTAAGCAAAGATTACTGGCATGAGAGTGCTGCGTTCCTGTTGGTAGAACATGCGGCTATTGATAAATGTACTTTTAAATTTGCCTTACAGGATCATTGGGTGGAATACAATAATCAAACATTTACAAAACCATTGTTTAACGGCCAGTGGCATCATCTTGCATTTACTTATGATGAGACCACTTCCAGATTAAAAATCTATTTTGATGGCGTTGAAGTTCCCACACCCGGAACCTCGGGAAATTTGGGTCTTGGTAAGCTAAATTTAGTAAGCTCAACCAATTTAGTTGTGGGTGGATGGAATAAACAAGCGAATATAAGTGGCCCTACAGATCCCTGGATCAGCGGCTTTACCGGGAAGATGGATCAATTCCGGCTTTATGGAAAAGCTTTAACGGCATCTGAAGTATTGGCGCTTTATAACAGCAGATTGTAAAAGAGTCTTTTCAATTTCGAGCTACATAGCAAGCAGTAAGGGCTGGATTTATTTCAGCCCTTTTTAATCTGTAAAAACAATACCAGGTAATGGCTCCAATAAAGATCAATTCGATATTTTTTTTAGTGCTCATTGTATGTTTTTTCACGAACACAAACTGTAATTCGAAAAAAAGTCTTTTTACTGAAGTTCCTTCTTCAACAACAAATATTACATTCAGGAATGATCTTAAAGAGAAGAAAGGATTAAACATACTTTATTACCTCTACTATTATAATGGCGGCGGTGTTTCTGTTGGTGATATAAATAACGACGGCCTTGTTGATATTTATTTTACTGCAAACAGCAAAGGCAACAATAAACTTTATTTGAACAAAGGAAATTTTGTTTTCGAAGACATTACTGAAAAAGCAACAGTTTCCGGCACTGCCGATTGGTGCACCGGTGCAACCATGGCCGACATCAACAGTGATGGCTATCTTGACATTTATGTTTCAACCGTAAGTAACCGGTATGGATTGACAGGGCATAACGAGCTTTTTATTAATAACAAGAACAACACGTTTACAGAAAGGAGCGCAGAATACGGATTGAACACTTCATGTTTTACAACACAATCTGCATTTTTTGATTATGATCACGATGGCGATCTTGATTGTTACATTCTTAATCAATCACATCATCCGCATCAAAACATCGTTGATACGAATAACCGGAAAAAATATGATCCGTTCTCCGGAGACAGGCTATATAGAAATGATCGGAATACAGCGGCCGGAAAATTTACAGATGTGTCTGCGCAGGCAGGCATTTATCAAAGCAATCTTGGTTATGGACTTGGCCTGGCAGTTGCCGATCTGAATAACGACGGGTGGGATGATATTTATATAGGAAATGATTTTCATGAAAATGATTATTACTATGTGAACAATGGCAATGGCACTTTTTCTGAAAGCGGGGCAAATCATTTCAGGCATTATAGCCGTTTCAGCATGGGCAATGATGTAGCGGATTATAATAATGATGGACAACCGGACGTAGTAACCGTTGATATGTTGCCGCCTGATGAAAAAACATTGAAAACTTATGGCAGTGATGAAAATCCTGATATCTACAAAGTAAAACTGGAGTTAAGAGGTTATCAAAATCAATATTCAAAAAATTGTTTGCATCGTAATAATGGGAATGGAGTAAGCTTTAGCGAAACGGCTTTACAAAGCGGAGTGGCAGCAACTGACTGGAGCTGGGCCCCGTTGTTTGCGGATTTTGACAACGATGGTAATAAAGATTTGTTTGTTTCAAGTGGTATTGTAAAACGGCCGGTTGATCTCGATTTTATTCGCTTTGCCGATAAAAGAAAAGCGCAAGGCATGGATACGACAGACCGGTTTGATGCGGAAACAATTGATGCTATGCCCGGTGGCGATTCTCATCCTTTCTTATTTAAAGGCGATGGAAATATGACGTTTAAAGATGTAAGTAATGATTGGGGCACACAAAAACTTCACGGTTGTTCTAATGGTGCTTCTTATGCTGATCTTGATAATGATGGTGACCTCGACTTAGTATTAAATTGTTTAAATGCCCCTGCACTTATTTTGAATAATAATTCTCCAAAGAAAAATTATATTTCTATATCATTTAAAGATAACCCGACCACCATTGAGATTACAGCCGGTCAACGTTTCTCTGGTAAAAGCAGTATTAACACCATGGGTGTAGGATGTAAAGCTTATTTATTTACTGGTTCAAAACCCGATAGCTATCGGGTGCAATACCAGCAATTAGCGCCAACAAGAGGATTTATGTCTTCCACTCCATACCAATTGCATTTTGGTTTAGATACAATAAATCATATCGACAGCATTTTGATTGTTTGGCCAAATCAAAAATACCAGGTGATAAAAGATCCTGCTGTAAATAAAAATCTTACTGTAAATAGTAGTGATGCACGGTTAGATTTTGTTTACAATAATTTTTTCCCAAAAAAAGATGAATGGATGCAGGACATCACTGCGCAGGTGAAATGTAACTGGTCTCACACAGAAAATGATTTCGTTGATTACAATGTACAATATCTCATTCCTCATGGATTGTCGGCAAGAGGTCCTAAACTGGCAGTAGCCGATGTAAATAAAGATGGACTGGATGATTTTTATGCATGTGGCGCTAAGTTTCAACCGGGTGTTATGATGATACAGCAAAAAGACGGAACATTTAAAGAAAGCGACACCGCTTTATTTAACACCTATGCAATAAGTGAGGACGTGGACGCAATATTCTTCGATGCAAATGGAGATAGTTTTCCTGACCTGTTTGTATTAGCCGGTGGTAATGAAATTCCCGCAAATGAACTTGCCTTGCTGGACAGGCTGTATATAAATGATGGCACCGGTCATTTTACAAAAAAAGAAAATGCAATGTCGGTGGTATACGAAAATAAATCTTGTGTTTCAGTTGCTGATGTGGACAATGATGGTGACCAGGACATCTTTGTTGGAAACCTTGCAAGCCCCGCTAAATACGGAATGCCCACAACATCTTATCTATATATCAATGACGGCAATGCTCATTTTACAAAGGCCGGAGATAATATTATACCGTTATATCAATTGGGTATGGTAACTGCAGCATCTTTTACTGATATTGACAATGATGGCTGGAAAGACCTGGTCGTATCAGGTGAATGGATGCCGGTAAAAATTTTTAAAAATAATAAAGGAAAATTTTCCGTTGCCAATATACCTGGCTCAACAGGGCTATGGCAAAGTGTACAAACAACAGATGTAAATGGAGATGGCTTTGCTGATATTCTTGCCGGCAACTGGGGATGGAATAATAAATTCTGGTCAGGAAAGAATGGCCCGTTAAAATTATATGTAAAAGATTTTGACAACAATGGCTCCACCGAACAGATCCTTGCTTATACTGTCGATGGGAAAGAATATACATTCCTTGCAAAAGATGAATTGGAAAGAGCATTACCTGTTTTAAAGAAAGCATATTTAAAATATAATGAGGTAGCCGGCAAAACAGTACAGTACATCTTCTATGATCTGTTCAAAGATTATAGTGAACTGAAAGCTGAAGTATTAAGTTCTTCTTGTTTTATTAATGATGGCAAAGGAAATTTTAGCCGGATGGACCTGCCGCAGGAATTACAGTTGGCGCCTGTTTTTTCTTTTACCCCGTTTGATTATAATAAATCAAATAGCTGGCTGGCCTGCGGAAATTTTTATAATGTTATTCCATACGAAGGACGTTATGATGCGTTGCAACCAACTTTCTTTTCATACAACAAGCAGCAAGCATCATTTAAATATGATTCGGAGCTTGCATCCATTATGGGACAGGCAAGAGATGCAAAATGGATAAACTATGCCGGGGGTGGTAGAGTTTTAATAATAGCAAGAAACAATCAACCATTAATTTTTTTAAAACCAGCATATGAAAAATAAAATTATAATGGCGGTAGTGATAGGATACCTGTGTATAAATGCTGATTGCTCGAGTAAAAAACAACCCGATCCAACTCCCAATCCTCCTGTTCCTCCCGTTACAACCGGTATTACCGCATGGATCACTACGGGTGACAGGGCAAATTTGCTGCAAAAACAATCTAACCTGATAGCTTTTACTTCATCAACTAATACTAACCCCACCGTAGAAGTAGATAGCACCATAACATACCAGGGTATTGATGGATTTGGCTACACCTTGACAGGTGGCAGTGCATATCATATTAATCGGTTGACGGCATCACAAAAATCTTCGCTGCTCCAGGAATTATTTGGCAGCAGTGAAACTTCAATTGGTGTCAGCTACTTGCGGGTAAGTATTGGCGCCTCTGATCTTAATGCCGAGGTCTTTAGCTATGATGATATGCCTGCAGGACAAACCGATGTTACTCTTGCCAATTTTAATTTATCAAAAGATACTGTAGATGTGATCCCTTTACTGAAAGAGATTTTATTGATTAATCCGAATATAAAAATAATGGGATCGCCATGGAGTGCTCCTGTATGGATGAAAGATAATGGAAACTCAATTGGCGGAAGCTTGCAAACGCAATATTATAGTGTCTATGCACAATACTTTGTAAAGTATATACTGGCCATGCGGGCAAAAGGAATAACTATCGATGCTATTACTCCGCAAAACGAACCACAGCATGGCGGTAATAATCCAAGCATGGTTATGTCTGCTACGCAACAGGCTGACTTTATAAAAAATCATCTTGGCCCTGCATTCCAGGCGGCAGCTATTACAACGAAGATCATAATATGGGATCATAATTGTGATAACCCGACTTATCCTATCACTATTTTGAATGATGCGGCAGCAAAACAATATATCAATGGCTCTGCCTTTCATTTATACGCAGGGAACATAAGCGCTTTATCAACGGTCCGTGCGGCCCATCCTGATAAGCATCTTTATTTTACCGAGCAATGGACGGCAGGCAGCGGTTCATTTGATGGTGATTTGAAATGGCATTTAAGAAATGTTATTGTTGGTTCTATGAGAAACTGGAGCCGGATTGCACTTGAATGGAATCTCGCAAGCGATGGCAGCTATAACCCCCATACACCCGGCGGATGTACTGAATGTAAAGGTGCGCTTACATTAAATGGCGCTGTTAACAGGAATGTTGCTTATTATATTGTTGCGCACGCATCAAAATTTGTTGCCCCGGGTTCTGTAAGAATAGAAAGTAATAACGTGGGTACAATTTATAATGTCGCATTTAAAACTCCCGAAGGAAAAAAAGTATTGATCGCAATAAATGACGGAACTACGGCCGCAACTTTCAATATTAAGTTTAAGGGACAAATTGCTGTGGCAACGCTTGCGCCGGGAGCGGCAGCAACTTATATATGGTGATTGAAGAAAAAAAATATTGACTTGTCAATTATCAGCGGGTTAACTGTTTACCATGCGGATAAAACTTAAATATCATCGTTCATCTTTAGTGCTCATTACAATTATAAGCATAGTGTTTTTTTTAGCCCGTTGTGTAAGTAACGAAGAGAAAGATAAAACTGCTGAGATTAAAGTTGACAAAGTATTAAAAACATTTAATTCTTATATCACTTCTGAACATTGTATCAGTTGTCACAAAGAAATTTATGAAAGTCACACGAAGACCGCACATTACTTGACCGGGCAGCCGGCAAGCTTTGGATCAGTACTGGGTAGTTTTCAAAAAGGAAAGAACACATACTCGTATACGCCTTTAATATTGTTAGCGATGGAAAAAAGGGATAGTGGCTTATTCCAGGTTGCTTATTTCAAGGGTGAAGAAAAAAAAGCGATGCGTTTCGATATGGTGATCGGTTCCGGTGTGATGGGCCAATCTTTTTTAACATGGCGAAACAACCAGTTGTATCAATTGCCCATAACTTATTTTACTGCAGCCGATCAATGGTCAAATAGTCCGGGTTTTCCAAATGATAAAGTTTTAATAGATCGCCCGGCAACTTCTCGTTGTCTTGAATGTCATGTTTCATATGCTGAGGGAATTTCCGGTCCTGCCTTAGAGCCAACAGGCTTTGATCGCGATAAAATTATTTATGGAGTAGACTGCCAGAAATGTCACGGCCCTGCCGGCAAACATGTGGGGTATCAATCAATGCATCCGCTTGACACCACTGCAAAGTATATTGTAAATCCTGCAAAGCTTTCAAGACAACAGCAATTAGATATCTGCACTTTGTGTCATGGTGGTAATATTCAAAAAACAAAACCTTCTTTTGAATTTACGGCCGGAGAAAATCTTTCAGAGTATTTTTCGATAGAAGCACACGAGAATGTTGTACTCAACAGCAGCGAGATTGATGTGCATGGCAACCAGGTTGGCTTATTGAAAGCAAGCAAATGTTTTAAAATGAGCTCGGCAATGACATGCAGCACCTGTCATAATACACATGAAAACGAAAGAGGCAGAATAGAATTGTTTTCCCAACGATGTATGAAGTGTCACAATATTGCAGATGAAAAATTTAAGACACCAACGCATACACAGATCACTGCCATAGAAAAAAATTGTATTGATTGTCACATGCCGTCACAGCCTTCAAAATCGATCGCAGTTTTTTTACAGGGAGAAGAAACGCCAAAGACATCACAATTGCGTTCTCATTATATCGGCATATACAAGGATGAAATAAAAAAATTTATAAACAAAAATAAATGAAAAAGATATTTTATACTGCAATTGTATTGTTAACAGGGGCTTGTTCGCAGGAGAAAACGGCTGGAACTGCTGATGATACACCAACTGACTATACTGTTGATGGCAAGACCGTTCTCGTTTATACAACTGCCGATAGTACAGACTATCGTTTATCTTCTGCCGGAACACTAACCTTTAAAGAAAAAAGACAGCCATTCGAAAATGAAGTCTCCGTTTTTGTCGACCCGACAAAAACTTACCAGCAATTCCTTGGCATTGGTGCTGCACTGACTGACGCTTCAGCAGAAACTTTTGCCAAATTATCAAAAGACAAGCAGCAGGAATTTCTGAAAGCATATTTTGATAAAGAAAATGGAATTGGCTATACCATTGCAAGAACAAATATTCATAGCTGCGATTTCAGCAGCGGCAGCTACACTTATGTAACTGATGGTGACAAAGAACTAAAGTCATTTAACATCGATCATGACAGGAAGTACCGTATTCCCTTTATAAAAGAAGCAATAATCGCTGCTGGTGGAAAATTGACATTGTATGCAAGTCCATGGAGCCCGCCTGCATGGATGAAGGACAACAATAATATTTTGAAGGGAGGGAAATTGAAATCCGATTTTTTTCAACCGTGGGCTAACTATTATACAAAATTTATCAAGGCTTACGAAAAAGAAGGAATACCTGTTTGGGGAATTACTATTCAGAATGAGCCAATGGCAACTCAGCGTTGGGAAAGTTGCATATACACTGCAGAAGAAGAAAGAGATTTTCTCAAAAACTTTCTCGGGCCAACAATGCATAAAGAAGGTTTGGCCGATAAAAAGATCATCGTATGGGATCATAACCGCGACCTGATTTATCAAAGGGCACAGACCTATTTTGATGATCCGTTGGCAGCAAAGTATGCATGGGGTATCGGTTTTCATTGGTATGAAGACTGGAGCGGCGGCCAGCAGATGTTTGACAATGTTGCTTTGGTAAATAAAGTTTATCCCGGTAAAAATATTTTGTTTACCGAAGGTTGTGCAGAAAGTTTTGACAGCACACGCTATGATCGCTGGAGTTTAGGAGAAGAATATGGCCGGTCAATGATCTATGATTTTAATAGCGGCGCAGTGGGCTGGACCGACTGGAATATTTTACTTGATGAAACCGGCGGACCCAACCATGTACAAAATTTTTGCTTTGCACCAATGCACGCAGATACAAGAAGCGGTAAACTTATTTATACTAATTCATATTATTACATTGGTCATTTTTCAAAATTCATAAAGCCCGGTGCAAAAAGAATTATCAGTAGCCCGAGCCGCAGCCAACTGCTTACGACCGCTTTCAAAAACGAAGACGGAACAGTTGTTGTAGTTGTAATGAACCAGGGAAATGCTAAAACGCCGTTCTTTTTATGGATAAATGGAAACGCAGCAGAAACAACAGCACTTCCTCATTCTATCAATACTTATGTCATCAAATAAATATCAATTGTGAAGCAGGATATTAAAAATAGTAATTGGTTAGTGCTGTCGATGTTTATTCTTTTTGCTTGCGGCAAAGGCAAACCGCCTGACCTACCACCGCCTGCACCAAAACAAGTAGCAGTAAAAAGTATTTCTATTAATTCAATTCCCTTTGATAACACTATTCATGGAGTTACTCCCTCCGCGGTGATAAGGATTGAATTTACTGAACCTGTCAATTCATCCACCATTACATCTGCAGTTAAATTCACAGATGCAAGTGGAGTTCAGGCGCCAATATCTGCAACTCTTCAGAATAAGGATTCTGTTTTGATTGTTCAGTCAACAGCGCCATTGAACTATATTTCTAAATACAATTTTAAAATTACATCCGATCTTAAATCATCTACCGGCGGGTCGTTTCTTACAGATGTAAATAAAACTTTCATTACTAAAATTGATTCATCAAGAAAATTTCCAGCCGTTTCTGAGAATGCGCTTCTCGACCTGGTACAACAACAAACTTTTAAATACTTCTGGGATTATGGTCATCCTGTAAGCGGTCTTGCACGAGAAAGAAGCAACGCAACTCCTGAAACCGTTACATCCGGCGGTTCCGGCTTTGGCGTTATGGCAATCGTTACCGGAATAAACCGTGGCTTTATTACAAGATCACAGGGATTGACAAGAATGCAAACTATTGTTTCTTTTCTGAAAAACACGGCGCAAAAATTTCATGGTGCATTTCCGCATTGGCTGAATGGAACAACCGGGGCCGTGATTCCCTTTAGTCAATATGACAACGGAGCCGATCTTGTTGAAACCTCTTACCTGATGATGGGATTGCTTACCGCTAGACAATACTTCAATGGAGCTGGTGCAACAGAAACAAATTTGAGAACCGATATTAATACACTATGGAATGGAGTAGAGTGGAATTGGTTCAGGCAAAACAATCAAAACGTTTTGTACTGGCATTGGAGCCCCGGCTTTAACTGGCAAATGAATCATCAGATAAGAGGATGGAATGAATGTTTGATAACATATGTGCTTGCTGCCTCATCAACAACTTATTCAATTCCTGCTGTCGTTTATTCTTCAGGATGGACAGCCAATGGCAGTAATGGATTTACAAATGGTAATAGTTATTATGGATTAACACTGCCGCTGGGTCCTCCTTTCGGCGGACCGCTTTTCTTTTCCCACTATTCTTTTCTTGGCATTAATCCTAATTCATTAAGTGATGTGTATGCTAATTACCAAACACAAACGTTGAATCATACAAAGATCAATTATGAATATTGCAAAGCCAATCCGAAAAATTTTTATGGTTACAGCGATAGTTGCTGGGGATTAACGGCAAGTGATATTCAAAATGGTTATACTGCCAGTTCGCCAACAAATGATGTAAGTGTGATTGCGCCAACAGCCGCTGTTTCATCGTTGCCATATACGCCAACGGAAAGTATGAAAGCACTGAAGTTTTTCTATTATGTATTAGGTGATAAGATCTGGGGCGAGTATGGTTTTAAAGACGCATTTAGTTTACACGATCCCTGGTTCGCTGGTTCCTATTTGGCTATCGACCAGGGACCCATTATTGTGATGATCGAAAACTACAGGAGTGGATTATTATGGAATTTATTTACAAGTTGCCCGGAAGTAAAAGCAGGAATGTTATCATTGAGCTTTAGCGCACCATATTTATAACTGGAAATTTTTTTGCGCGGTGCCGATAAAAAAATTTAAATATTATTTCCTATTAATGGTCCTTATGCAAGTCAGCATGATTGGTATGGCACAAAATGGCTATGGGCCGCCTGTCTATAGACAGGATTTTGGCATCGGCAATAACGATCCTGCAACAATTGGAACTCCTTTGCCGCCAGGGAGAACGTTCTTCACCTTTGAAAATTCTGTTTGTCCATCGCCTGGCAAATATACAATTGCGAGAAGAGTGCCGGTAGCAAATTGTTTTAACAATGAATGGATAGATCTTGGTCATGACAATAGCAACGCTACTGTTGATTTTGGAATGATGATGATGATAAATAATACTTACAACGCAAATCATAGGATCGTTTATGTTGATACCGTGAATCAGCCGATGTGCGCAGGTGGAGAATATCGTTTTTCTGCAGCTGTCATCAATTTGGATCTAATCGATGGATGGCTGTTATGTCCTAATGGTCCCGATTACCCGATATTTGAATTTAGGGTGGAAGATGGAACAGGAAACATAATAAAAAAAGATACTACTGCTCCCCTTACTTCGTATGCTGCACCACCATATCCTATGGATTATAAGTTCAGGCAGGACGGATTTAATTTTATTATGCCTGCCGGTATAAATAAGCTTATTCTTAAAATAACGTTGTTGCGTTTAGCTTATGCATGTGCTGAAGACTTTGCGATCGATGATATTCAGCTAAGACCACTCGGTCCAGATGCAGTAATTAAATTTGATAACGAACCTTCAACTACAATAGTCAAAAGCGTTTGCTTTCAGCATAACACAACAGTATCAATATCGGGTACTGTTGACGCTTATTATTCAAATACAGCATTGCAATGGCAGCAAACTACAGACAACGGTACTACCTGGACAGATATTCCGGGAGCAACTTCATTAACTTATTCAAGAGCTTTTTCCGTTCCTGATACCTTTTTATTCAGGCTGACAGCGGGTGAAGCAATAAATATCGCCAATCCTTTTTGCAGGGTAGCATCTAATACAATGAAAATTGAAGTAGATGACATTCCAAAGAATTATTCAATTACCAATAACTCGCCTGTATGTGCAGGCCAGGATTTGAAATTTAACGGTGACGGCGCCGCAAGATATATATGGACAGGGCCCAATGGTTTTTATGACAACATACCTTACCCCCATATATTTTTCTCCTCATTAGCTGATAGTGGTTGGTATTATGCAGAAATTTATAGCCTCGGTGGCTGCAAAACTACAGACAGTACTTATGCTACAGTGATCGGCACAGATGTACATGCAGGCCCTGATACTTCAATATGTAAAGGAAATTCGGTCCGGCTTTTCGCAAGTACAGGAATAAAATATGAATGGACGCCGGCAAATAGTTTATCATCTGCAAATATTATTAACCCCGTAGCCAGGCCTGATGTAACAACCGAATATACGGTGAAAGTAACAGACAGTTATGGATGCAGTGACACGGCTAAAGTGCAAATAAAAATTTTGAATTCCGTGCCGGTAAAAGCAAAGATCGATGGTGCAGATTATTTATGTCGTTTTTATGATTCGGCTTCGTTTAAAGATATAAGCACCGGTGTGATAACTAAACGTATTTGGAATTTTGATAATGGACTTTCAGATACGACAGCCAATCCTCCCACACAATATTATAGCATAGCGGCAAATCAAAACAGTTTTGTTGCAAGCCTGGGCATTACCGATACTGCAGGTTGTACTGATATTGCTTATCATATTATAAATGTTGCTGGTAATTGTTACATAGCGGTGCCTTCTGCTTTTACACCAAATGGCGATGGGCTCAATGATTTTCTTGGGCCTTTAAATGCATATAAAGCCACTGATCTTTTATTCAGAGTATATAACCGGCAGGGGCAAATGGTTTTTGAAACGAGAGACTGGAATAGGAAATGGGATGGAACCATTGGCAGCACTAAGCAAACTGCAGGTGTTTATGTTTGGATTTTAGAATATACTGATCCTTCAAAAAAAAGGATGTCATTGAAAGGAACCAGCGCATTAATAAGATGATCTATCAATACTACTGATTTAAAAAAAGCGGGATTTAAATAAAATAATGATGAGATCTTTTTTGGTGATAACATTCTTGTTTGTAACCAGCTCAGTTTTTTCTCAACAGAAAAAATTAACTGATTCTGCATTACTGGATTCAATACAGTGGTATACAATAAAATATTTTACTGAAGGTGCAGAACCTGTAAGCGGTATGGCCCGTGAAAGATTTCATACTGACAATGATTATCCCGAAAACGATAAACATATTATAACAAGTGGCGGAGCCGGTTTTGGAGTGATGGCATTGATCGTTGCAATCGAAAGAAAATTTATTACAAGAGAAGAGGGATTACAACGACTGGAGAAGATCGTTCATTTTTTAGAAACGGCAGATCGCTTTCATGGCACATGGCCGCATTGGTGGAATGGCGAAACAGGAAAAGTAAAACCATTTAGCAAAAAAGACGACGGTGCCGATTTGGTGGAAACATCTTACCTGCTGCAGGGACTTCTTTGTGTTCGCCAATATTATAAAGACGGGAATGAAAACGAAAGAGCATTGGCGCAACGAATAGATAAACTATGGAGAGACGTAGAGTTTGATTGGTTTCGAAATGGTAAAAATGTTTTGTACTGGCATTGGAGTCCGACTTATGACTGGCAGATGAACTTCGCTGTTCGTGGGTATAATGAATGTTTGATAATGTATGTACTTGCGGCATCCTCTCCTACGCATGCGGTTCCCGCAGAAGTGTATCATCAAGGTTGGGCGGAAGCTGGCAAAATAAAATTTCCGCACAAGGCATTGGGGTATCAATTACAGTTGCGCTACCAGGGCAATCCTCCGAATGCAGCGCCTTTATTCTGGTCACAGTATTCATATCTTGGTTTAGATCCAAGAGGGCTTAAAGATAAGTATGCCGATTACTGGAAAGAGAACACGAACCAAACACTTATTAATTATACATGGTGTGTAAACAATCCCAAAAAATATAAAGGCTATGGCAAAAACAACTGGGGATTAACGGCCAGTTATTCTACCCGGTTTTATGCAGCGCATGCTCCCAATCCAAAAGATGACCGTGGAGTAATAACACCAACGGCTGCATTATCCTCTTTTCCTTATTCGCCTGGGCAATCAATGGCGGCTTTGAAACATTGGTATTATGATATGAATGATAAAATATGGGGGCCGTTTGGTCCTTATGATGCTTTTAGTGAAACAGAGAATTGGTATCCGTTGAAATATTTAGCTATTGACCAGGGACCGATACCTGTCATGATCGAAAATTACCGTACGGGTTTATTATGGAAATTATTTATGAGTTGTCCTGAAATACAAAATGGATTAAAAAAACTTGGGTTTCAAAGCCCATGGGTCAAAAAATGATTACTATGTCAATTGATACATACATACAAAAAAGTTTGAAGGCGGTTAACCTGGTAGTTGCAGTACTGTTTTTATTATCCTGTAGCGAAAAAGGTTCTATACCAAAAACAAGAAAAGCAATTTTTGTTATAGCCGATGGGATCCCTGCCGATGTAATTGAAAGATTAAATCCGCCAACATTGAACGCCATCAGTAAACAAGGTGGTTATACAAGAGCTTATGTTGGCGGTGAAAAAGATGGTTATTCCCAAACTCCAACTATTTCAGCCGTTGGTTATAATAGTTTACTTACCGGGACCTGGGTAAATAAACACAATGTGTGGGATAATTATAACGAGGGCATTTCAAAAATTAATTACAATTACTGGAATATTTTCCGCTTGTTCAAAGCTCAATATCCTGAAAAGAAAACCGCCATTTTCTCAACATGGCTTGATAACCGGACAAAACTTATTGGCAGCGAAGCAAAAGATGCAGGAAATCTTCAGCCTGATTATTATTTCGATGGATTGGAATTGGATACTCTCCGCTATCCGCATGATACACGTTGCGAAATATATTCATTTGATTGATGAGGCTAGTGGCAGATACTGCTGCTGCCGTTATCAAACGGGTAGCTCCCGATCTGTCATGGGTTTATCTTGAATATACCGATGATATGGGTCACACATTATGGGAACAGCAAACAATTGGACGATGCAGTGATGATAATGGATAAGCAAATGCAAAGGATCTGGGAGGCGATGCAATACCGGGAAAAAAATTTTAATGAAGAATGGGTAATATATATTACGACAGACCATGGCCGCGATAGCACAGGGTTATAATCATGGTGGCCAGTCCGATCGCGAAAGAACAACCTGGATATATACCAATGCAAAAGGACTCAATGAAAGATTTAAAAACAAACCGGCTATTGTTGATATCATGCCATCCATTGCTTCTTATCTTAACATCAGCATTCCAAAAGAAAGATTGATGGAGATAGATGGTATTTCATTGACAGGAAAAATTTCAGCGATCGATGCAAAAGCTGATCTGAACGATGGAATGATAGAAATAAAGTGGAATGTGATCAATAAAGAAGGGAATGCAAAGATCTGGCTCGCAACAACCAATAATTTTAAAACAGGTGGAAAAGATGATTACAAATTAATGACTGAAGTCCCTGTTGCCAATGGTTCAGCGAAAATTGATGTAAAAAATATTCCATCTGGTTTTTATAAAATAGTTATTGAAATGCCCTATAATTTTTTAAACAGGTGGATAATAGTTAAGAAATAATTTGACGGTAAAATAGAAATTACAATGAAACGATTGACTTGCTCACTTGCGGCTTTATTGCTAATTAGTTTTTCATTTGCACAGCAAACGAAAAAAGGGAAATACGGTGATGGCCCCGATGATGTGCCGGTTGTTGGAGTCATCAAAGGCTTAAGCGATGAACAATTATTGGAAACAGTGCAAAAGCAAACATTTCGTTTCTTCTGGCATGGCGCACATCCCGTAAGTGGGTTGGCATTGGAAAGAAGCAATACAGTTTTAGCAGAACATTACTGGGATTATATCAATGAAGCATGGGATGAACCCAATTTCAGTAAAACAACATTTGGTCCCGATGCCGGCGCTATTGGCGGAACAGGTTTTGGTATTATGAGTCACCATTGTTGCAGTGGAAAGAGGCTGGATAGGACGGATACGGCGGTAAGAAGATTGATAAAGATCGCCGACTTTTTAATCAATGCAGATTGCTATCATGGCATTTATCCGCATTTCATGAATGGACGAACCGGCAAGACGATTAAGATTCGACAGGCTGGATGATGGAGCTGATATTGTGGAAACTTCTTATTTGCTGATGGGATTTTTATGTGCAAGGGAATATTTTAATAAAGAAACTCCACGAGAAATTTATTTACGCAAACGCATCAATCAGATGTGGGGCGCTGCCAACTGGAACTGGCATACGAATAAACAAAATAAATTATTCTGGCACTGGAGCCCTAATAATGGTTTTGATATGAACTTTCCTGTGTGGGGTTACAATGAATGTCTGATCACTTATATCATGGCAGCATCTTCGCCCGTATCATGGTATTTCAAAAGAAGTATATGATGGTTCATGGGCAGGCAGCCAGGGTTTTAAAAATGGAAAAGAATATTATGGTTATATATTGCCATTAGGTAATTATGATAAAGATAAAGGAGGGCCTTTGTTTTTTGAGCAATACACTTTCCAGGGAATTGATCCGAATGGTTTAAAAGATTCTTTAGGTAATGATTATTTTGAACAGGGAAAAAATCATACGCTTATCAACCGGGCATATTGCATGGAAAATCCGAAAAAATATAAAGGATATAGTGATAAATGCTGGGGATTAACTGCCGGTGATAGTTATAAAGGTTATGTAGCACATAGTCCCGGAAAATGATCTTGGCGTTATTCAACCAACCGCAGCTATTTCTTCCATGCCTTATACACCAAAAGAAAGTATGGAAGCACTTCGCTATTTCTATTATGAGCTTGGAGATAAAATATGGAGTAAGTATGGTTTTGTAGATGGGTTCAGTATTCATCATAACTGGTATGCAAAATCTCATCTGGCCATTGACCAGGGACCGATTGTTATGATGATTGAAAATTATCGTACAGGATTGTTATGGAAATTATTTATGAAAATACCGGATATACAAAATGGATTAAAAAAACTTGGATTTACATCACCATGGATTAATAAATAATTATGGAATAAAGATTATGCATAAAATAAATGAATTTGCGAATGGGGGTTTGTGCGTGGGTGGCTTCCCCCTTTGGGGAAGTCGGAAGGGGGCCGAATAAATAATCAATAATTTGGGCTGTGCGCTTATGGTCCCGCTCCAGGCGGGATCGGAAGGGGCCTATAATATTTAAATTAATAGTTATGAGTAACACAATTTCAAGACAAAAATTTTTGCAATATACGGCTGCTGCCGGTGCAGCTACGCTGTTATCATCATTAGAAGGTCTTGCATTGGAAATACCGCAAAAAAAATTACGTGTGGCTTTGATTGGTTGCGGTAGTGTTAGCGGCCGTTATATTCCGCATCTCCAAACGTCGTCATTAATTGAGATCGTAAGCCTTTGCGATATAAAATATGACAGGGCCGTAAAACGAAACGAGGAATATAAAGTAAACGCAAAAACATATCCGAACATTGATGCGATGCTGCAAAGGTGTTCCATTTGATATGATGGTAACGACTACTGATATGCAGGTGCATGGTGCATTAAATAAAAAAGCATTAATGGCCGGCAAACATGTGTGGAGTGAAAAACCAATGGCAAACACTTATGCAGAAGGGAAAGCATTATATGATCTTGCAAAAAGTAAAAAATTAAGAATCTGGGGTGCACCTGCCGTGGTCAATAGTCCGCAGTTTGCATTTATGAGCAAAGCTATCCAGGAAGGCAAGCTTGGAAAATTGGCAAGTGCACATGGACAATATGGACATACAGGCCCGACATGGTCCGCATTCTTTTATGAAAAAGGCGGTGGCAGTATGCCGGACCTTGGCGTGTATAATATGGCAACATTGACTGGATTGCTTGGCCCTGCAAAATCAGTAATGGCTATGTTGAGTATCGTGAAGCCTGAACGAACTGTAGATGATAAAGGAAAAATAAAAGTAGAAGCAGAAGATAATGCGCATATATTAATGGAACATCGGATAATGTACTTAGCCATGTAATGTGCGGCTTTAATTTTTTTGATCCGCATGGACATGAAGCAGGTAATCAAACATTGCATTCAATTCAGATTTATGGTGATGCAGGCAATATGCGGTTGATCGGTTATGATTGGGAAACCAATGGAGTAATGATGGATACATCATGGGATAAGCCACCACAGTTGGTTGCTACAGATAAAGGCACCTATGTATGGCAGGAAGGCGCAACAGTAATTGGCGAGTCATTGGTGAAAGGAATCGAGCCCCGCATCAATGCCGAACATGCATTGCATGTATTGGAAGTAATTGAAGCGGCAAGAAAATCGCAGGAAACAGGAACAAGAATAAAATTAAAAAGTAAATTTCCGTGGCCGATTGTAAAGTAGGCCTCCCCCTCCCTTCGGGAGGGGTGGATTTAGTTCATTAACAAGTTTAGGAAATTGGGGTGGGTTCCCAGCTTTTGTTTTTCATGGCATCGTCCCTTGCGACGCTCCGTTCAGGATTCTGTTCGCTATTCAACAATAGCGTCGCAGTTTACCCAGAGCAAAGCGAAGGGTCGCAGCCGATAGCTATCGGCTCTTGTACTAAATATTTTCATGGCATCAATAAATGAGTAAGCAATTAGAAAATAAAAACATTGTAATCATCGGCGGTACAACCGGTATCGGCTTTATCCGCGGCAAAAGCATTTATTTCTGAAGGAGCAAAGATTGTTGTAGTAGGAAGAAATCCGGATAGTGTGTCACAGGCAAAGAAAATTCTGGGCGAAAATGCAGAAGCTCTTGCCGCTGATGCCACACATGCTGAAACAGCAACAAATAGCATCATTACCTGTATAGAAAAATTCGGAAGCTTTGATGGTTTATATCATGTCGCCGGCGGCAGCGGAAGAAAAATGGGTGATGGTCCTTTGCATGAATTAACGCTGGAAGGATGGAATAAAACATTGGAATTAAATCTTACTTCATTGATGCTTTCCAACAAAGCGGCCGTTAAAAAATTTCTGGAACTAAAAAAAAGCGGTACGATCCTGAACATGAGTTCGGTGCTTGGTTTTTCTCCTTCGCCAAAATATTTTTCTACGCATGCTTATGCAGCATCCAAAGCAGCGATCATTGGTTTCAGTAAATCTATTGCTGCCTACTATGCAAAAGATAACATCAGGATAAATGTACTTGCTCCTGCATTAGTAGAAACTCCGATGGCCCAAAGAGCAGCAAACGATGAAGAAATATTATCCTTTATTAAAACAAAACAACCATTGGATGGCGGAAGAATCGGAAAGCCGGAAGACACAGATGGAATAGCTGTTTATTTTATGAGTGACCAGTCAAAGTTTACAACGGGGCAGGTGATTGCAGTTGATGGAGGCTGGAGCTTGAGTGAGGGACAGCCCCATCCCGACCTTCCCCAATAGGGAAGGCCACCAGTACACATTGCCCACTTATTTGAAGTGCGTAACAACAATCGGAGTGATTTTTTAATGTTGAATAACGAACTGAAGCTGATATGGAAGATAAATTGTTTGGAGATGAGCTGAAGCACCGCTCCTTTCCGCCAACTGGCGAAGAAGGAGAAGGAGGATGGGGCTTTATCGGAATAGACCTTGGTGGCACCCGGATAAAAGGTGTAGCTATTGATGCTGATGGAAATGTTCTGCATCAAACGTATACTGCTACCAATGATGGTGAAGGAGAAGTTTGGAAAGAAGCTGTCGCAAAAACAGTAAAAGACTTAAAGCAAAAATTGAACATTCAAAAAACTGCAGTGGGTATTTCTGCACCGGGTTTACCAAATAAAGAAAATACAACGATTGCATTTATGCCAGGAAGATTGGAAGGCTTGGAAAATTTTATTTGGAAAGATTTTTTGCAATCACCTGCCTGGGTATTGAATGATGGAGTAGCTGCATTAGTAGCAGAAGCAAAAACCGGTGCCGCAAAAGAAAGTACAAATGCGATCATGATAACATTAGGCACGGGAGTTGGCGGAGCTTTATTAATAAACAAGCAACCTTACCAGGGCTCATTTAATAAAGCGGGACATATTGGCCACACCGTAATTGACAGTAATGGCGATGCAGATGTTACAAATATGCCGGGAAGTTTGGAAGAATGTATTGGTAATTGCACAATAGAAAAAAGAAGTAATGGAAAGTTTAACTCCACCCATGAATTATTGGAAGCATATAAAAAAGGTGATGAATTGGCAATGCAGGTATGGCTTACATCAGTAAAAAAATTGGCGATCGGGTTAGCATCGGCCAGTAATTTTATTTCGCCTGATACAATTGTAGTAGGTGGCGGTATTGCTGAAGCGAATGAAGATTTGTTTATACCATTGAATAAATGGTTTGATGAATTTGAATGGCAGCCCGGAGGTATCCGGCCAAGAATTGTAAAAGCAATTCATGGAGACCTGGCAGGAGCAATTGGTGCCGCATGTTTCGCTATGAGTAAAAATGATTATTGAAAAATTCAATACCAAAAAACCTACCTTTAATAACCCGCGAAACAAGAGTAATCAGTCATTATAACAGGCTGAAATTTCATTAACTCCTCAACTGTAATTTATGAGAAAAAATGACAAGCGTTCTCTCCTATTAATGAATTTAGATTTTCTAAAGTTCATAAAAGTCAGGAACCTAATCATTGCTTTAATGACCTTGATTTGTCTGCAGGTTGCCGGTGAAACAACTGTAAGTGAATTGAGGGTAACTGGCAAAGTAACCTCAGCATCCGGCGACCCTATGATAGGTGTAAGTGTCAAGGTAAAGAACTCATCTGCCGGAACAACAACTGATGGCAGTGGTAATTATGCCATTACCGTACCCGACGATGCTGTGCTTGAATTCAGTTACGTAGGTTTTACACCCATTGAAGAAAAAGTTTCCGGGCGAACTGTTATTAATATTACGCTGCAGGCATCAACACAGGTATTGGACCAGGTGGTAGTGGTAGGTTATGGCACACAAAGAAAAAGAGACCTGACTGGTTCTATCTCATCAGTGAAAGGAGATGAACTGGCTAAATTGCCATCAACAAATCCTATTTCTTCGTTGCAAGGGAAAGTTGCAGGTCTTACAATTTCAAACTCAGGCAGGGCAGGCTCTACACCGGTAGTAAGGATCAGGGGAGTTAATAGTCCTAATAGTGCCGGGCCGTTGTATGTGGTCGATGGAGTGCTTCATGATAATATTGATTTTTTAAACCCTGCAGATATTGAGACAGTGGATATTCTCAGGGATCCATCATCGATTGCTATTTATGGATTAAGAGGAGCTAATGGTGTAATTGCCATTACTTCAAAAAAAGCGGCAAGAGGAAAAACCAGTATTAATCTTGTAAGTTCTGTAGGCGTTCAAAAAGTAAATGATAAAATAGAAATGGTGGATGCAGCCGGATTCAAAAAACTTTATACTGCGCAGCTTGCCAACCTGAATGCAACCCCATTTGATTATACTAATTATACAGCCAATACCAATTGGCAAGACCTGGTGTTAAGAAGTGCAATAATTACTTCAAACAGTATTAGTATTTCAAACAGTGGTGAAAAATCAACTACACTAATTAACCTTGGATATACCAACCAGGAAGGTGTGGAGATCTATGATAACTATGAAAGGTTTCTGGTCAGGTTAAGAGAAGAGATCAAATTCAACAATAATATTAAAGTAGGCGGTGATATTACCGGGCTATCATTGGATCAATAAACCACCGGTAAGTAATTTAATTACAAATGCACTTTGGGCTGCACCCATTGTTCCTATCCAGGCTGATGAAAAAACTTATTACAGCATGCCATCATTTCAAAGGGCACAGGTGGGTAATCCTATTGCAAATGTGAATCGCAACAGGGGAACTCAACTTGATAAAGGTTTCCGGTTGATCGGAAGTTTGTTTGCAGAAATAAGATTTCTGAAAAGCTTTCACATGGAGATCCACAGTGTACACAGATCTCGGGTTCAATTTTGCAAGAAGCTATTCACGGCTTCCTTACTCATTTATAAATCTTGGTGAAGGCGCTGCTCCTACTACAACCACTTTTGACAACTCGGCGAGAACATCTATTACACAAGAGCAAAGTGAATCCCGGAGATTTCAGCAGGATCATACACTTGACATTTGACAAGAGAATTAGCAGGAGGACATTCCCTCAATGCTCTTGCCGGTTTCACTACTGTTTATAATATCAGTTCTTTCGTTAATGGTACAAGAAGAGACACGACGTTGAATGTGCCGGATGATCCCGATTTCTGGTATTTAGGTATCATCAATGTGAATAATCCGCTTTCCAATGGCGGAGGTGGTACTGAAAATTCAATAGTGGGTACGTTTGCCCGCATCAGTTATGCCTATAAGAATAAATATTTATTGAATGCCACTATCCGCAGAGATGGCAGTTCAAAATTTGCACCTGAAAACCGGTGGGGAACATTTGGAAGTATTGGTGCAGGTTGGGTGGTAAGTGATGAAGATTTTTTAAATAATATGAAATGGATAGATTATTTAAAACTAAGAGGAGCATGGGGATTAACGGGAAATGCGAATGGTTTTGCAGACAACTTATACAGACCCGGCGTGCAAAATGCATCGACCGCTATTTTCGGAGATAATATTTATTCATCTATCCAGGCTGCTTATATACCTGACCCGAATTTACATTGGGAAACAGTAAAAGGTATTGATGTCGGCTTTGATCTCAGGACCTTAAACAATCGATTAAATACAGAGATCACTTTTTATAACAGGACCACTACAGATCTTCTTACCCCAGTTACACTACCTAATGAAACAAGAAGTTATTTTACTAATCTTGGCAAGATCACCAATAAAGGAATCGAGATCAGTGCAGGATGGAATGATAAGATTGGAAAAGATCTGAAATATACTCTCTCTGGTAACTTCAGCTTCAATAAAAATGTTGTAAACTCAATTGGTGATAATATAAATTATCAACTTATTGGCAATGGAGGTGCTAACCTTACAACCACAGATCAATCTATCGGTTATTTTTATGGCTATATCACAGAGTCGGTATTTATCAGTCAACGGCTGATCTTGCTAAACAACCAGCTTTTCCAAACTCATTACCGGGTGATATTGCTTATCTGGATGTAAATAATGATGGTGTGATCGGTCCTGCTGACAGAGTGATATATTGGTTCTCCTTTTCCGCCTTATAACTATGGTGGCAGCATTGCAGTGGAATACAAAGGATTTGATTTTGAAATAGCCGGGCAGGGTTCCTCAGGTCATAAAATATATACACAAAGACGCACAGCCACATTTGCGGTTTTGAATTATGAAGCGATGAGATTAAATGCATGGACCGCTCCCGGATCTTCCAATATTGAACCTATACTGGATAATACAAGAGGAAATAATTTTTTGGTAAGCACCTATTACCTGGAGCCTGGTGATTTTTTCCGTATAAGAACTTTGCAACTGGGCTACACTTTTGATCAAAAACTTTTCAGCAATATCGGCATTCAAAAAGCCAGGATATATGTAAGTGGCCAGAATATTAAAACATGGAGCAGAGTCACCGGCTATTCACCGGAACCTTTGATTGGAAGTATACTTGGGTGGCGGTGCCGATAATGGCGCTTATCCCGTACCGGCAATTTATTCATTTGGTATCAACTTAACTTTTTAATACTTAATATAAGTTATATGAAATACTTTAATAAAATATCACGCAATACTTACCCGGCATTAGTTGCTGGTTGCATTAGTGTTGTTATTGTTTACCGGTTGTAAAAAGTTTTTAGATACCGAACGCCAGGGCGGTTATGATGAAGAGAACTATCCTTATCCCGGCGGGTCAGGTCCTTATGACCAATACATTTTTGGCGGTTACAATGAATTGCGTTCTTTTAATGTACATAGCCAATTCTTCATTACAGCAACGAGCATCCGGAGTGATGATGCTGATAAAGGAAGTACCCCGGCAGATGGTGGCGCTAATGCAATTGATATGGATAATTTCCCGGTGTCCCCGAGCAATAGTTATACCAATGGATTATGGATAGGATATTATGCTCTTATTAATAAATGCAACAGCACAATAAAAGAAGTAAATACAAACACAAATATTGTAGCCTCTACAGAGGTGAAAAACGCAAACTCTTGGTGAAGCAAGGTTTTTAAGAGCTTACGGTTATTTCATGTTGGTTCGCTTTTTTGGAAGAGTTCCATTGATCGATTCTTTATTCACAGATCCGGCGGCACAAAACAATGTTGCGCAAAGCACAGCTGCACAGATTTATGCATTTATTGAAAGTGATCTCACATTTGCGGCGGCTAACCTGCCTCTCACTTGGGATGCAAAATTTGTAGGACGTGCAACCAGGGGCGCAGCAAATGGTTTATTGGCCAAAGTTTACCTGACGCAACAAAAATGGGCGCCAGCTATGACAGCAGCAAATGCTGTAATCACATCGGCTCAATATGATCTTTCAACTCCTTATGATAAAATATTCAGAGAAGAAGGAGAAAACAGTAAGGAATCGGTTTTTGAAGTTCAGGCAACCGCTTCTCCCAATATACAAACAGCAAATGGAGTACAATATGCACAGATCATGGGTGTAAGAGGCGCAGGTGTGTGGGATCTTGGTTGGGGATGGAACACACCAACTACATTTCTTGAAGCTGCTTATGAAACAGGTGATCCAAGAAAAAACAGGACCATCTTATATACAAGTACTCCCACTACTACTTATCAAACTATTTATGGTGAAAACCTGCCAACCGGCTTACCCAATCCCAGGTATAATAATAAAGTGTATACCAATCCGGCAATGCGTGCATCTATCGGCAATAGGTTTGGTTATTGGATGAATATACGTTTGCTTCGATATGCTGATGTTGTTTTAATGTATGCTGAAGCAGCCAATGAAGTAGGAGGCGCTGCCAATATTACTGCAGCTCTGAGTGCATTAAATTCTGTAAGAGCAAGGGCAAGAGCAGGCAATAGTGGCGTATTACCTAATGTAACCACAACTGACCAGGCACTTCTTCGAATTGCTATTCGCCAGGAAAGAAGAATTGAATTAGCTATGGAACATGACCGCTTCTTTGATATTGTTAGATGGGGAATTTCACAAGATGCTCTCCACGCCGCAGGAAAAACAAACTTTAATCAGAACAGGGATGTTGTTTTACCAATACCGCAAACTCAAATTGATCTAAGTGCGGGAAGATTAACTCAAAATCCATTGTATTGATCCATCATTAAAAAAATTATGATATGCTTATATATAAATTTAAAAAAATAAGTGCCGGTGCATTGACTGCCCTATTCATGTTTACTTGTTTTACGGCATGTAAAAAAGATGGGAATCCAAACCATCTTCCGCCAGTTAACCCGGGCTGATTATGAAGGGACGATCGATGGTTTTAAAAGCTCCGATGAAATATTTCCCGCAAATCTTATAGCTTACTGGAGTTTTGATGATACAAAGAATGAGCTGAAAAGAGGCACTGCTCCTACTACATCTTCCAATGATAGTTATGTAGCTGGCGGTGTGAAGAGGTAAAGCATTGAGTCTTGCGGCAGGCTTTTTATATTATCCCGTGCAATTCCAGCAATTTAAAACTGATTCGCTGAAAAATTGGTCGCTCAGTGTATGGGTTAAAATAAAAAACAACGGATCTAAGCGAACTATGGTTTTCCAACTGGCAAGACCAACCATGTTTAACGGCAACATCAATTTTGCTTTAAACACAAATGGCTATCCTGCCACCAATGATTCAGTGCTTACGTATTCAACCTACGTTTGCTACAGTGGGTGGAGGCTCACAGGATAACCTGAACAATGTTTTAGATAAAACAAACCTGAACAATTGGGTTCATCTTGTGCTTACCTATGATTTTAGCACCGGTGTATTTAACAACTGGATGAATGGAGTAAAAGTGGGTAATTTTCCAAACAGGGGAACAGGCAACAATTCATTTAAAGCCTGGGAACCCAGCGAAGTGCTGATTGGCGCCAACTATAATGCAGCGGGTATGCCCGTATCAGCTGATGTCAGCTTTGCACCTATGACAGGCCAATTGGATGAGATGCGTATTTATAATAAAACATTGCCTGATGCATTTATCAAGGCGTTGTATAATCTTGGTAAAGCAGGAAAATAAAAATCAGTACTCATTGTAAATTTTATTTAGACGAGACTTAAAAAGCAGTTTTTATAGTAAGCAGTATAATTGGGGTTGCATTGTTTTTCAGCAACTCCAATTTTTTTCAATTACCTGATCATCTTTCGATATTTGCGATCAAAAAGAAAGAATATGAATAAAACGCTCCATGTTGCTTTCATCATCTCTTTTTTTATAACTATTGCATGCAATCCGGGAAAAAAGATCACATCTTCCGAAAGAAGCCCGGTTGCACCAGCGGATACAGCGTTGTTCCGTTTAGTCCAGGAAAAAACATTCCAGTATTTCTGGGATGGTGCTGAACCCAACAGCGGACTTGCACGGGAACGTTTTCATGCGGATGATGTTTATGGAGTACATAATAAAAACATAGTAACAAGCGGAGGAGGAGGATTTGGTGTAATGGCCATACTTGTTGGAATTGAAAGAGGATTTATCAGCCGCGAGGAAGGTGTAGAAAGATTTGAAAAGATCGTTCGCTTCCTTGAGACTGCAGATCGTTTTCATGGCGCATGGCCGCATTGGTGGCAGGGTGAAACAGGTAAAGTTTATCCATTCAGCCGATATGATGATGGTGGTGATCTTGTTGAATCTTCATTTATGGCGCAGGGATTACTTTGTGTAAGGCAGTATTTTCAAAAAGGAAATGAAAAAGAAAAATCATTAGCGGCAAGGATCGATAAACTTTGGAAGGAGATAGAGTTTGACTGGTATCGTAATGGAAAAAATGTTTTGTACTGGCACTGGAGCCCGAATCATGAATGGAAAATGAATTTTGCAGTACATGGTTATAATGAATGCCTGATCATGTATGTGTTGGCTGCTTCATCACCCACGCATAGTGTTCCTGCTGAAGTATATCATGAAGGCTGGGCAGAAAATGGGAAGATCAATAAATTGCCGGCCAACTATGATGGCATTACACTTCAGATGAATCACCAGGGAGAAGCAGGAAACAGCGGGCCTTTATTCTGGGCACATTATTCATATCTCGGTCTTGATCCAAGAGGATTGAAAGATAAGTATGCCGATTACTGGAAAGATAATATGAATCATACATTAATACATTACAAGTGGTGTGTCAATAATACAAAAGGTTTTAAAGGTTATGGCCCAAATAGCTGGGGGCTAACCTCAAGGTATTCAATGAAAGGTTATGCAGGTCATGCGCCTAACGATAAAAGGGATCTGGGAGTTATTTCGCCAACAGCAGCATTATCGTCATTTCCCTATACACCTGAACAATCAATGGCAGCAATGAAACATTGGTATAATGATATGAAAGATAAACTCTGGGGGCCATTTGGTTTTTATGATGCCTTTAGTGAAACTGCTAATTGGTACACACCCCGGTACCTTGCCATTGACCAGGGACCGATCGTTGTGATGATGGAAAATTATCGCAGTGGTTTATTGTGGAATTTATTCATGAGTTGTCCTGAAATAAAAACCGGGTTGAAGAAATTAGGGTTTGAAAGCCCACAACTGAAATAACGATCAATGAATGCACATGGTTGAAGCAGGCACATGTTTTGCATTTTCAAAATAAGGAATAAACAATTTTTATGAACAAAAGATTTGTTCAGGAATTGATCAAAAATTATAGATCCGGGTTCAGCCTGGAACAGGCTTTCTATACAAATAATGATGTATTTGAAGCCGAGTGGGAATTCATTTTTAAAAAACATTGGCTTTATGCCGGTAACACTGCCCAAATACCAAAGCCCGGCGATTATTTTCTGTACCATTTACAAAACGATTCGATAATAATTATTCGCGGCAATAATAATGAGTTGCATGCTCATTACAATACCTGCAGGCATCGCGGTTCGGCAATTTGTTTAAATGATTCAGGTCATGCTGCAAAGCTGATCTGTCCTTATCATCAATGGGTATACGACAAAGACGGCAGGTTGTTAAATGCACGAATGATGCCTGATGATTTTGGCAAGGAAGAATATAATTTACATTCAGCGCATGTACAGGTAGTGGAAGGGCTCATATTTATTTGTCTTGCGGAAACTGCTCCCGACTTTACCCCGATCCATAAAAGTTTGTCGCCATATTTAAAACCATACAAGATCAATGAAGCAAAACTGGCTTCTGTAAAAAATTATACTCTGCGGGCGAACTGGAAATTAGTCGCAGAAAATTTTCGTGAATGTTATCATTGCGGAGGTGCTCATCCTGAATATTGCAATGCAGTTATCGGGGCAAACCTGAGAGAAGATACAAATGAATTGACACTTGCAAAACAAAAAAATTGGAATGAAAAAGGCCTGGCAACAACTTTAGTGGAAGTAACTGAGGGAACCACGACGTATGCTATTCGTTATCCGTTGCGGCCGGGCATTGAAAGTTATAGCGTGGATGGAAAAAAAGTTTCAATGCCAATGGGTGCACATACGGATCATGATGCAGGCGTAATTGGACTGGTGAACTATCCAAACTTCTGGATGGATGCCGTAAGTGATTATATGTGGACGATGCGGGTAACTCCGGTGAATGCATCAACTACAGATGTGCAGTTTTGCTGGTTGGTGGATGCAAATGCGGTGGAAGGAAAAGATTATACTTTACAACACCTTACAGAGTTTTGGGAAATAACCGGCGACCAGGATGGAAAACTTTGTGAAAACAATTTTAAAGGAATACAAAGCAATGCTTATCAGCCCGGGCCTTATGCGCCGGTAGAAGACCAGGTTGTAAATTTTGTGGATTGGTGTGTAAAACAATTAAGAGATGGTGTTCATGTTGCTGTTTCTGTATAACTAACTTTTCTCCTCATAAATAAAAGAATGCTTACAGCAACTGCTGCAACAATCCCGGCATTCAACAAAAATATTTCCTGTACTGTCATTCCACGATTGATGAAATAACCTGTCCAGTAATTACCGGCAATTGCACCGGCACCAAAATATGCGGCGTATAAAAGTGATTGACCTGTTGCCAACCAATGTTCATCAACAAGTTTGTTTACATACTCAACGCAAACTACCCAGAACAAACTCCATGAAAAACCATGCAGCAGCTCGACCGGTAAGTGTGGTGATCGGGTTATTTATAAAATGGTAAAGCGTCATTCGAATGGCTGTTGCAAGCACCGTAATTACTAATGTAGTTTTTAATCCCAGGCGAAGAATGATCCTGGCGGAAAAATAAAATATCGGCAGTTCGCACAATCCCTGGAAAGATAAACCATAACCTACCAATGAATCTGATGCTCCATTATCTTTTAAATAAGTAGAATAAAAATTCCAGATGGTGGTTGCGCCCATAGAAACCATGAACACACAGAACAATAAAAACAATAATGAAGGATTCTTAATAACACTCCATACACCACTATAAGCGTTGGCCGTATTTTTTTCAACCGGTTCATTTTCCAGGAAAAAACAAAAAATAAAAGCAATAAACATCGTGACGGAAGAAACAATAAAAATCGCAGTTATATCCACAGCATCGATCACCTGGCCGGTAATAATAGTAGTGAAAGCAAAACCAGCCGCTCCAAAAAACCGGAGCGTACCATAAGAGAATTTTGAATTGTGTTTTGCGATCTGGAGCGCCATACTATCGAGCACCGGCTGAATAGTGTTATAAAATAATGACATGATAATCGTAACGATGATCAACCAGGTAAAGCCACCATTGTATAAATAACCCAGGTAACTTATCGATGCAAGAAGAGTTGATAATAATAATGTCTTTTTATATCCGAGTTTATCTGCCAAAAAACCATAAAGCGGTTGCACCACAAACATCATAATGGGTGTGACACTTAATATTAAAGCACTTTGAGTTCCGCTTAATCCATGATAGATACAGTAATCATACAATTTGGGAAGCCATGCCCCTGTGCAACAAAACACTAAAAAATAAACAATACGCAGTGCAGTCGCTTTTGACATTAATGAGGTTTACTTAATAACGAGGCCGCTTCTTCATCAATAAGTATAAATCCATTTTCATGTTGTTGCATAATGCTTGCAGGAAAGTTTTCTGTAACGGGGCCCTCTGCCGTCTTTTTAATTACTTCTGCTTTTTTCAATCCATTCGCCATCAAAAAAACTTTTTTTGCATTGAGCAGATGTTTAAATCCAATTGTAATTCCTTTACCAAGCTCAACCTTCTCATTGAAATATTTTTGCCCCACAGATTTTGTTACTTCATCCAGCTCGATAACATGTGACAAGTTATTGAAAGAAGTTCCGGGCTCATTAAAACCGATATGGCCATTCATTCCGATCCCAACAACCATAATATCAATATCCCTGTCCGTTGATCACCCGGTCCATCCGGGCACATTCCATACTTCAAATCATTTGCCAAGGCATTGAATAAAAAATATTGCGAAGGTTTTAGTTGCAAAGGGCCGATCAATTTATTTTGAAAAAAATAATGACAGCTTCCGCTATTTGTTGGTGGCACACCCACCCATTCATCCAAACCGATGAAAGTGATATTTGAATAATCGATCTTTTCTTCTTTTAATTTTTTTACCAGCAAGTCGACAGTCAATTTCGGAGTATCACCAGATGCCAGGCAAAGAACAAGCGATGGTTTGCTTTTTATCGAATTTGCTATATCACCAGCGGCAAAATCAGATAATTCATGATAATTTTTAAAGCGTTTAAGTTTCATGATTTCGGTAGAAATATTTAATCCGAAAAGTTATAAAAATCTTACTGGAATTCAACAAATTATCAACCTTTTTAATAACTTCATTCTCCCCGGAAAATTGCCGGTAAAAGCTGAAGAAATGAATCTCACCGAAGAATACTTAAATAAGTGCCAGGGCATATTAATAAGATCAAGGAACAACAAAATCAAATTCAAAAAGCAGCGGAGTGGTTTGCCGGATCAATTCTTTCAGGAAGGGTTGTACATGTTTTTGGTACCGGTCATAGTCGGATTATGGTAGAAGAGATGTGGCCACGTTATGGATCATTTCCAGGATTTAACCCGATCGTTGAATTATCACTTACCTATCACAACAATGTTGCCGGCGCAAATGGACAACGGCAAGCAATGTACCTGGAAAATGTTCCGGGCTTTGCCGAAAGAATTCTTAGAAATTTTGGCTTGGATAAAAAAGATACAGCGTTGATAGTTTCATCAAGCGGTTGCAATTTAGTTCCAATTGAAATGGCTGAATTATTTCAACAAAAAGAAATAAAAGTTGTAGCCGTTATAACAAAAGATCATTCGGAAAAAAGCAAAAGCAAAAGGGCCGATGGAAAAAAACTTTCTGACTTTGCTGACCTGGTTTTAGACAGCGGCGCACCTGCCGGTGATTCAATGATCAAAATTGATAAACTTGAAACACCAGTATCACCGGGCTCAACTGTGGGTGGCATTATGATCATCAACAGTATTAAAGCAGAACTGGCAAAACGATTGACTGAAGCAGGACAACCACCAAAAGTACTGACAGCCGCCTGTGTGATCGGGCAAGAAAAAGCAGCATCAATATTTGAAGCAGCCTATGATGAACATGCACATCGAATGGCGGAAGTATTTAAGAATGCAGGGAAATAAATTATTAATTATTAATTACTAATTATTGATTATTCTCTAATAGTAAAAACTTGTTTCCAATTTAGTGAGCCCAATAATTAATAATCTGTAATCAATAATCTCTTAAAAAGAATAAAAGATAAATGAAACAATTCCCAATCCGAACAACTGTAGTAGGCAGCTATCCTTTTCCGGGCTGGCTTGAGTTTGCTTCACAAAATCTAAACAAGTTTGGGGCTGCCGATATTGAAGAAATGATTGAAGATGCAGTGATCGCTGCCATTCATGACCAGGTAACTGCAGGGTTTGATGTAATTACCGATGGCGAACAAACGAGACTTGATTTCAATTTATCGTTTTATGGTTTTATTAAAGGAATTGAAAACAATGAAACCGAAACAAGAAAATTTGGACCACCTGCACATGATCAGCGGGGAAAAAATAATATTGTTGGTGAATTAACTGCACCAAATGGTTTAGGTGCAGTAAAAGAATTTTTACGTTTAAAAAAATTAGCGCCTGCAGGGCCAATATTAAAAGCAAGTGTGCCCGGTCCTTATACTTTAAGCGGAAGATTATTGCCAAACGATAAATACAAAGATCGCTATGCAATTACTGAAGCTTTATTTCCAATTATTCGCAATGAGCTGGAAGCACTGGTGGCAGCAGGTTGTACAGAAATAACAGTTGATGAACCTTCCATGAGTTGTTATGCTTATAAAGAAGACACAAAAAGGTTTGTTGATATTTTTAATCGCACAGTAAAGCCAATTGTTGGCAAATGCAATCTCAGTACGCATTTATGTTTTGGAAATTTTAAAGGAAGACCGGTTGGTTATAGAAGTATTAAACCAATGCTGCCTGATTTTTTGGATATGACTGTTGATGAAATTCATATTGAAATGGCCAACCGTGAATTTGCAGAGATAGAATTACTGAAACCATTTGCAGAAAAAATGAATGTGGCTGTCGGGATTATTGATGTAAAAAATTATTATATCGAAACAGTAGATGATGTGGTGGAAAGAATAAATAGATGTTTAAAATATGTTCCGGCAGAAAAATTATCAGTGGCGCCGGATTGCGGGTTGAGCCAAACAGCAAGATGGGCATCGAGACAAAAGTTGATCAATATGGTAAAGGGAGCAAAGAAAGTAAGAGGCGAAGCCCCCTAAATCCCCCAAAGGGGGACTTAGGGAAACTCAAAAATTTTAGAGCATTGTTAAAGGCTGTGAAAACAATTGGTGATTAAAGAACTAAAGTTGAGGTGGTAGCGCAAAATGCACAGTAAAGATAAAAAGTACCGCTCCCTCTCCAAAGGAGAGGGAGATGGAGGGTGAGGCCATGATAGCAGCGATAAAAAAAGATGAAGAATTAATAAATGAAATGGATTCATTCTTGAATGATGAAGCTCATTTTCATCTATGGTGGTTGGGACAAAGTGGTTTTTTATTACAATGGAAAGGAAAAAGAGTTTTGATCGATCCATACCTCTCAGATTCTTTGACAAAAAAATATTCAACAACAGATAAGCCACATACAAGAATGAGTGAACTGGTGGTGAAGCCTGAATTGTTAAAAAATATTTCAATTGTTACATCCAGTCACAATCATACTGATCATCTGGATGCAGAAACATTGATACCTGTTTTGAAAAATAATCCGGGAATAAAATTTATTATTCCTGAAGCAAACAGGGATTTTGTTGCGGAAAGAGTAAAATGTGAAAAAGATTTTCCTGTTGGATTGAATGACGGAAGATCTGTAACTATTGATGATTTTACTTTTCATGGTATTCCGGCAAAACATAATGAAATTGAAAGAGATGAGAATGGAAATTGCAAATTCATGGGATATGTGATTGAATTCGGAGAAAATAAGATCTATCATAGCGGTGATACGCTTTGGTTTGATGGAATGGTTGATATTTAAAACCATTTGCAGTTGATGTGGCAATTCTTCCTATCAATGGAAATAAGCCGGAACGAAAGGTAGCAGGAAATTTAAATTGCAAAGAAGCGGCTGCATTAGGAAAAGCGATTGACGCCGGTTGCGTAATTCCATGTCACTATGATATGTTCACTTTTAATACGGCTGATGTAAATGATTTTATAAAAGAAGCAGAAAAGATTGGTCAGGAATATAGAGTATTAAAAGGTGGTGGCCTTTTCACCAATAACTAATTGTACAATGAATAAGTTTTTTTCATCGGGCCCTCTTTGGCAAACGACCGGACTTACGTTGATAAGATGTATTCTTGGGGCATTTCTTATTTATCATGGCTGGGAAGTTTTTTCACAATCAAAAATGAATGAATACCTGAAATGGGATATGTTTAAAAATGGCTCTGGAAAGTTTTTGGTATATGCCGGCAAAGCATCTGAGTTGATCGCAGGAATATTATTTCTATTCGGGTTTTTAACAAGGTTAGCTTCATTGCTCACACTCGGCATCATGTTCTATATTACTTTTATGCTTGGCAAAGGGTTGATCTGGTATGAAGATCAGTATCCATTTTTATTTATGCTTCTTGCATTGGTTTTCTTTTTTACCGGTGCCGGCAGAATAAGCGTTGATCATTTATTATTTAAAAAAAACATAACTAATCATGCCGGGTACTACTCAGGCAAATCTTAACACGAAAGGAACTGAAGCAAACAGCTATGATGCAATTGTGATTGGCAGTGGCATTAGCGGCGGTTGGGCAGCAAAAGAACTTTGTGAAAAAGGTTTAAAGACATTAGTACTGGAACGCGGCAGAAATATTGAACACATCAAAGATTATCCAACGGCTAATCTTTCGAGATGGGAATTGCCGCATCGCGGAGACATTACTCAGGAAACAAGAAAAAATAATCCGCTTATAAGCAAAGCTTCAGGTTACGATGAATCTACACAACATTTTTTTGTAAAGGATACCGATCATCCTTACATACAGGAAAAACCATTTGACTGGATACGTGGTTACCAGGTAGGTGGCAAATCATTAACATGGGGACGGGCATGTGCCCGGTGGAGTGAGTTTGATTTTACAGCGCCAAAGCGTTATGGTTATGGCGAATCTTTTCCCATCACGTATAATGATATTAAAGACTGGTACAGTCATGTAGAAAAATTCATTGGTGTTTGCGGCGACAGGGAAGGAATTCCTTCAATGCCCGATGGCGAATTTCTTACTGCGTATGAATTAAATGCTGTTGAAAAGCATTTACAAAAAGTGATAAAAGAAAAATTCAACCGCCATTATGTTTCCGGCAGATGGGCGCATATCACTGAGCCAAAACAAATTCATATCGACCAGGGACGCACCCAATGCCTGAACAGGAATGCATGTATGCGTGGCTGTCCGCTCGGTGGTTATTTTAGTTCGGTCAGCAGTACATTGCCGTGGGCAAAGAAAACAGGTAATTTAACAGTGCAACCTCACTCAGTAGTGCATTCAATTATTTATGATGAACAAAAACAAAAAGCGATCGGTGTACGGGTGATCGATGCTAATGCAAAAAAGTTAACCGATTTTTTTGCAAGAATAATTTTTGTCAATGCCTCTGCGCTGAACAGTAATTTGATTTTATTGAATTCCACATCCAATCGTTTTCCCAACGGATTGGGTAATGATAGCGGCGTACTCGGTAAATACATTTGCTTTCATAATTATCGTGGCAGCATGTGGGGCAATGCAGATGGATTTGAAGATCGTTATTATAAAGGTTCAAGACCTGCAGAATGTATTGTTGCCAATTTTCGCAATGTAGAAAAACGGGATACTGATTTCTTTGGTGGATATGTGATCTATTCAGGTGCAGGCAGGGGTCAGAACGAACCAAACGATAATGCAACGGCAATAGGCGGAGAATTCAAAGACGCTATGAGTGAGCCCGGCCAATGGGGAGTATATATGTATATGCAGGGCGAAACCATTCCTAAAGCAACCAATCATGTTCGCTTAAGTGCAGATAAAAAAGATCAGTGGGGAATACCATTACTGATCACTTCAGTTGGTTATGACGATAATGATGATAAGATGGTGAAAGATTTTTTGGAACAGGGACAAGCAATGCTTGAAGCCGGTGGTGTAAAAAATATAAGTACCTATGATAATCACCAGGCACCGGGATTAGATATTCATGAAATGGGCGGCGTTCGCATGGGCAGCGATTCAAAAACTTCGATGCTCAATGAATTTAACCAACTGCATCATTGCAAAAATGTTTTTGTAACCGATGGTGCATGCATGACAAGCACCGGGAGTCAAAGCCCGTCTATTTTGTACATGGCATTTACTGCAAGGGCAGTTGAGCATGCAGTAAAAGAAATGAAAAAAGGAAACCTTTAAACCAGGATTTTTATGATTAAAAGGATTATGAAGAAAATATTTTGGTTACCAGCTTTTGTTCTTCGATTGAACAACGTTGCGTCCGCCAAAGGCGGATCAACTGCATTGCTACTATTGTACATTTTCTCCCTATCGCAGAATCTTTCTTCCCAGGTTCCCCCTGCGGGGGACAGGGGGCGCACATACTGCAATCCAATCAATATAGATTACGGTTACACTCCTATTCCAAATTTCTCAGAATGGGGTCGCCATCGTGCAACAGCCGACCCGGTAATTGTTTTATACAAGAACGATTATTATTTGTTCAGTACAAACCAGTGGGGTTATTGGTGGAGCAGCGATATGCTTAATTGGAATTTTATTTCTAAAAAATTTTTGCGGCCATGGAATACCAATACTTATGATGAGCTATGTGCTCCGGCTGTTGGCATAATCGGAGATACGATGATCGTTTTCGGTTCCACTTACACAAGCAAGTTCACAATATGGATGAGCACCAATCCAAAAGCCAATGAATGGAAACCATTGGTTGATTCATTTGAGATCGGCGGCTGGGATCCATCATTTTTTACTGATGATGATGGTCGTTTATATATGTATAACGGCAGCAGCAATAAGTTCCCGATGTATGGCATAGAATTGAATCGAAAAACATTTCAACCAATCGGTACCAGGAAAGAAATGTATTTGCTCGAGCCCTGGCGTTTCGGCTGGCAACGGTTTGGCGAGCACATGGACAATACTTTCTTAGATCCATTTATCGAAGGATCACACATGACAAAATATAAAAACAAATATTATTTGCAATATGGAGCACCGGGTACAGAGTTCAGTGGTTATGCTGATGGGTTATTAATGGGTGATGGTCCGCTTGGACCGTTTGAAGCAATGTCCGATCCTTTAAGTTTTAAGCTTGGTGGTTTTGTTCGTGGTGCAGGGCATGGTGCTACGTTCCAGGATAGGTATAAAAATTACTGGCATATATCCACTACAGTCATCTCTGTAAAAAATACATTTGAACGAAGACTTGGGTATTTGGCCCACAGGTTTTGATAAGGATGGTATGATGTGGTGTAATACTACATTTGGCGATTACCCTCATTATTTACCAGCCCATCCCGACCGTCCCAAAGAAGTCGCTTTCCCTTACGGGGGAGGTCGGGAGGGGGCCTCTCCTTATTTTACCGGCTGGATGTTGCTTAACTATAACAAACCAGTGCAGGTATCTTCTACGCTGGGTGGATATCATGCAAATAATGCAGTAGATGAATTAGCGAAAACTTACTGGAGTGCTGTAACATCTAATAAAGGTGAATGGATACAAACCGATCTTGGCAATGTATCAACAGTGAATGCAATACAAATTAACTATGCCGACCAGGATGTATCATTTCCCAAAGAAATGGATACAATTTTTTTGGGGAAAACATTGGGTCTTTATCATCAGTACAAACTTTATTATTCAATTGATGGAGTAAAATGGAATGTATTAGCAGATAAAAGCGCCAATAAAAAAGATGTACCGCATGATTATGTAGAATTAGAAAAACCTGTACAGGCAAGATTTATCAAGCTTGAAAATATTCATATGCCCACCGGCAAATTTGCCATCAGTGGTTTACGGGTATTTGGAAATGGCAATGGTGCAAAACCAGATCCCGTAAAAGGTTTTATTGTATTGCGTACAGAAAAAGATAAACGCAGCGCTTTTATAAAATGGAAACCGGTTGACAATGCTTTTGCTTATAATATTTATTACGGCACACATCCAGATAAATTGTATACAAGCATTATGGTACATGCCAATAATGAATACTGGATGAAAGCAATGGATTCTCAAAAGACATATTATTATTGCATTGAAGCCATTAATGAAAATGGCGTCTCAGAAAGATCTAAAATCATTGAAGTAAAATGAAAACTTATTTATACATCTTATTATTTTTCTTTTTGGCAGCATGCAGGAATGTTAATAAGGTTACCATAGAAAAAGAAATACCCGAACCACCTCCTCCTCCGTTTTGGAGTGATATTCAAAACTTCAAAAAGCAGGACTCTGTTGCTTTCCCTCCGAAAAATGCCATTCTCTTTATCGGCAGTTCTTCGTTTACTAACTGGAAAGATGTTCAGGATTATTTTCCGGGTTATACGATTATTAACAGAGGTTTTGGGGGTTCTATCTTATTAGATCAAATACGATATACAAAGGATATTATTTTTCCTTATCAGCCAAAACAAATAATTATTTACTGTGGTGAAAATGACCTGGCATCTTCTGATACGGTAACATCAGCAATGGTATTTGAACGATTCAAAGAATTGTTTCAAATAATAAGAGAAAAAATTAATGACGTGCCGGTCGCCTATGTTTCAATGAAACCCAGTCCAAGCAGGCGTCATTTATTTTCCAAAATGCGGGAGGGTAATCAACTGATCAAAGATTTTCTTGCCACTCAAAAAAATACCGCTTTTATCGATGTACATGGACAAATGCTGAACGAATCGGGTCAACCAATTCCGGAAATATTTTTAGAAGATAGTTTGCATATGAATGCCAAAGGTTATGCGATCTGGAAAAAAGAAATCGGGCCTTATTTGATAAAGTAAGTGATGAGAAAATGCCTGTCCATATTATTTTTTTTCTCCTTCTTTTCCCCAGCGCTTCTTTTTGCTCAGAATAATGTTCGCGTAACATCGCCAGATGGCCGGATCCAATTTATTCTGAAGGCAAATGAAGACGTTCCCGTTTATTCCATCGCTTTTAAAAAAAAATTCCTGATAGAAAATTCCTCGCTCAACATTAACCTTGAAGGAATGGGCATGTTGAAGCAATCGTTTATCAGCGCACCGGCTGTTCATAAAGAAGTAAATGAAAGTTATCAATTGATAGTTGGCAAAGCAAGCACGGTAAAAAATCATTACCGGCAAGCCATAATTTCACTGCAGGATAAACTAAATAAAAATTACAAGTTCAATATTGAAGTGAGGGTTTTTAATGATGGCGTGGCTTTCAGGTATTCCTTTCCAAAACAAGTTAACCGGTCCTCTTTTACATTGCTTGATGAAATAACACAATTCCGTTTTACAACCAATCCTGTTGTAAAGGCACTATTGCTTCCAAATTTTACTACTTCACATGAAGGATTATATACGACCGGTCCTTTAAGTGAGATCAAAGAAGACACGTTAATGGATATGCCGGCTTTATTTCAATTTCCGAATAAAACATATATGGCGATCACGGAAGCAGCATTGCTGGATTATGCCGGCATGTACTTATCAAAAAAAAACGGTATTCTCAGAAGTAAATTATCACCATTACCAAACCAGCAACTTAACTCGTCTTTAAAGGATGGCGCTATAAAAGTAAAAGCAACACTTCCGCACAATAGTCCATGGCGTGTATTATTAATCAGTGACAGGTTGGGCGCATTGGTAGAATCAAATATCATTACCAGTTTAAACGCTCCATCCTCTCTTAAGGATGTGAGCTGGATACAACCGGGCACCAGTACATTTCCCTGGTGGAATGGTACCGTTATTCCGGACACCGTTACCGGCGGCAATAATTTTGAAACCAATAAATATTACATTGATTTTTGCGCTGCTAATAATATAAGGTATCATTCAGTGGTCGAATACGGCGGACATGAATGGTACACGAATGATGGAGAAGGTTATCAACCGGGCAAAAATGCGGATATAACAAAACCAGTCGCCGGTTTAGATATGAAACAGATCTGTGATTATGGAAAAAAGAAAGGCGTTGGTATTCGTGTATGGACGCATTGGAAAGCGTTGTATCCAAAACTGGATACTGCTTTTGCCTTGTTTGAAAAATGGGGACTTAGCGGAATGATGGTTGATTTTATGGATCGTGATGACCAGGAAATGGTGAATATTCAAACAGAAATTTTACAAAAAGCAGCGAAGCATCGTTTGCATATACAGTTTCATGGTGCCTATAAACCAACAGGTCTTCATCGTACGTATCCAAATGAATTTACCCGTGAAGGCGCCATGAATTATGAATATCATAAATGGGATAAGATTATAACCCCGGATGCAGATCTGAATATTGTTTTTACAAGAATGTTGGCTGGTGCTACAGATTATCACCAGGGCGGATTCAATGCATTGCCAACTGATAAATTCATTGTACAAAACATCCGGCCTTATGTAATGGGAACCCGTTGCCACATGCTGGCGATGTATGTTGTTCTTGAAAATTATTTGCCAATGGTATGTGATTATCCTGATGCATATATTGGGCAGCCGGGCTTTGAAGTAATAAAAAAAATACCCGGAACATGGGATGCAACTCATGTGGTAGCAGCAGAACTTGACCAATATATTTCAATTGCCCGTCGTAAAAACGATAGATGGTATATTGGCACCATTACCAATAATAAAGCAAGGGAAATAAATATTGCTTTTAAATTCTTACCACCGGGAAAATATAAAGCAGAAATTTATAGTGATGCACCCGATGCCAATGAAAATGCAAACCATTTGATCAAACAAAATAGAATTGTTGATAAAACCACTATTCTGAAATTAACAATGGCACCCGGAGGCGGAAATATCATCATCCTGGATAAAATAAAAAAATAAAAACCACATACATGAAACGAAACATTATAATTATTGCAGCTCTTCTGTTTACACATTTTGTTATTGCGCAAACACAAGATGCAAAATCCGATAGCTATCGGATGAAAACCTTCGTTGATGCATTAATGAAAAAAATGACACTGGAAGAAAAGATTGGTCAGTTGAACTTGCCTGGTGCCGGCGATATCGTAACAGGGCAGGCGTCCAATTCAGATATTGGTAAAAAGATCAAGGAAGGAAAAGTGGGTGGATTATTTAACATCAAAGGAGTCGATAAAATAAAAGCCGTGCAAAAAGTTGCGGTTGAAGAAAGCCGCTTAAAAATCCCGCTGATATTTGGGATGGATGTGATCCATGGATATGAAACTGTATTTCCAATACCAATTGGTTTAAGTTGCAGCTGGGATATGAAAGCAATTGAACGGAGTGCACAGATCGCAGCATCCGAAGCAAGTTCGCAAGGAATATGCTGGACATTTTCTCCCATGGTTGATATAGCACGTGATCCGCGCTGGGGCCGCATTGCCGAAGGCAGTGGTGAAGATGTCTATCTCGGATCTCAGATTGCCAAAGCAATGGTGAAAGGCTACCAGGGTGATCTGAAAACAAATCGCAATATCATGTCGTGCGTTAAACATTATGCACTATATGGCGCTGCAGAAGCTGGTCGTGACTATAACACAACCGATATGAGTTTAACAAGAATGCATAATGAACATTTACCACCGTATAAAGCTGCTGTTGAAGCAGGTGTTGGCTCTGTAATGGCTTCGTTCAATGATATAAATGGTATTCCGGCAACTGCAAATAAATATTTAATGACAGATGTGTTGCGTAAGCAATGGGGCTTTAAAGGTTTTGTTGTTACTGATTATACCGGGAATAATGAAATGATAGCACATGGTATGGGTGATCTTCAAACTGTGACTGCATTGTCTTTGAAAGCAGGCGTGCATATGGATATGGTCGGAGAAGGATATTTGAATACACTTAAAAAATCACTGCAGGAAGGCAAAGTAACTCAACAGGAAATAGATAATGCCTGTCGCGTTATCCTTGAAGCAAAGTACAAACTTGGCTTGTTTGATGATCCTTATAAATATTGTGATGAGAACCGTGCTAAAACAGATGTATTTACTGACGCCAATAGAAATGAAGCAAGAAAGATAGCTGCTGATTGCTTTGTTCTTTTAAAGAATCAGAACAATATATTGCCCCTGAAAAAATCAGGAACTATTGCATTGATCGGTCCATTGGCAGACAGCAAAGAGAATATGCCTGGTACCTGGAGTGTAGCAGCAAATTTTTCTAAAGCAACTTCGTTGTTGGCAGGAATAAATTCAGTAGCAGGCGACAAAGCAAAAGTTGTTTATGCAAAAGGCTCTAATCTCGATGCAGATGCAGCTTTTGAACAACGAGCGACCATGTTTGGGAAATCATTGCAAAGAGATAACCGCCCTGCTGCGGATATAATTGCTGAAGCGGTGAGTGTAGCAAACCAGGCTGATGTAATTGTTGCTGCATTAGGTGAAGCAGCAGAAATGACTGGTGAAGCATCTAGCCGTACAAATCTTGATATTCCTGAAACACAAAAAGATCTATTAAAAGCATTATTAAAAACAGGAAAACCGGTAATACTCGTTTTATTTACAGGAAGACCTTTAACGATCAAATGGGAAAATGATAATGTTCCCGCCATCCTGAATGTTTGGTTTGGTGGCAGCGAAGGCGGTTATGCAATCGCTGATGTATTGTTCGGAGATGTAAATCCTTCCGGCAAGCTTACCACGACATGGCCTCAAAATGTAGGACAGGTTCCGCTATTCTATAATCATAAAAATACCGGCCGCCCTTTGAGCGGGCCATGGTTTCAGAAATTCCAGAGTAATTACCTTGATGTAAGCAATGATCCTCTTTATCCTTTTGGCTTTGGATTGGGATACTCGAACTATACATATGGTGACCTGAAATTAAGTTCTGCCTCATTAAAAGGCAATCAAACATTGACAGCCAGCATTGCCGTTACAAACAATGGAAAGTATGATGGGAAAGAAGTTGTACAACTATATTTAAGAGATCTTGTAGGCACAAACACAAGACCTCTTACGGAATTGAAAGGTTTTCAGAAAATAGAATTGAAGGCTGGTGAAACTAAAACTGTCTCATTTAGTATCACTCCAAATGACCTGAAATATTATTATCAAACCAATACCGGCAACAATAGCTTACTCTACGACTGGGAAGCTGGTGAGTTTGAAATTATGATCGGTGGAAATTCGAGGGATGTAAAAAAAGAAAAGATAAACTGGACAAAATAAACAATGAAGTTTATACTTGTTATATACAGCCTTCACCTCTCAATTATTCTGCAGGCACAACCGCTTTATGAAATGCCGGTAAACCTGCAAAGCCGCTTAAGCAGTTTTGAAAATCAAGAATCTTTCTTGCTTTATTCTCCTGATTCCTCAATGCGGCTTGTAGTGATTTTTGACAAAAAGATTTCATGGACCTTATATGCGGGAGAAAATGTATTAACAAAGTCTTCATCACTTGACATTGAAGTTACCGGCCACGGCAAGTTATCCGATAGGCTGATGATATCGGATTTTAGTATCCGGTCTTCCAAAGAAATAATATCTGTTCCGGTTCCTTACCGAAAGAAAAAAATAACCGAACATTTCAATCAACTATTGCTTTCATTCCGGAGCCCACACATTCATGTTCTTCAATTCAGAATGTATAATGAAGGAATGGCTTATCGTTTTGGCGGAGATCCCGGATCTTATGATTCAGCTTTTATAAAAAACGAAACAGCCTTGTTTGAATTGGATGATAAAGCCAATATATGGTTTGCACACATGGACAAGCGACAGAATGTTGACCGTTTTCATACAAGCTTTGAAGCGATCTATAAGAAACAACAACTAAGTGAGATCGCCGATACGATGCTTACTTATTCTCCTGTCACTGTTTCCTTACCAAATGGCTATCATCTTGCTATTTCTGATGCAAACCTCATTGATTATCCCGGCATGTTTTTACAAAAAACAAACCAGGGTTTACAAGGGGTGTTCGCACCCTACCCCATAAAAGAAAAATTGATGGAAGGAGAATTTCCACAATATGTTGTGGAAGAAAGAGCTGATTATATAGCTAAGATAAAGGGAACAGTTATGTTTCCATGGCGTGCGGTATTGGTTGCAAAAAAAGATATCGATTTACCCAATAATGACCTGCTGTGGTTATTGGGCGATAAGTCAAAAATTGAAGATCCTTCGTGGATCAGGTATGGTAAAGGAACTGATGAATGGATAACAGGTATCAATTTATTCAACATACCATTTAAAGCAGGACTAAATACAGCTACCTATAAATATTATATTGATTTTGCAAAGCGATTTGGGTTTGACCAGGTGATGCTTGATGCAGGATGGAGTGAAGTAAAAGATCTTTTTAAGATCAACCCCGATATCGATATGAATGAGCTAGTGGCTTATGCAAATAAAAATAATATACGATTGATGCTTTGGACGCTTTGCTCTACACTTGACAAACAACTCGACAGCGCATTAAAACAATTCAGTAAATGGGGTATTGCATCCATCATGACGGATTTTATGGATCGTGATGATCAAAAGATGGTAAACTTTTATCATCGCATAGCCAAAGCTTGCGCTGATCATAAAATATCCATCATGTTTCATGGTGCATATCCGCCTAAAGGATTTAATCGTACCTGGCCAAATGCCATTACACAGGAAGGTGTGCTGGGTGCAGAATGGAATATCTGGAGTGAACTGGCAACACCGGAACATAATGTTGCCATTGCCTATACAAGAATGCTTGCGGGTCCATTGGATTATGAACCGGGCTTATTATTAAATGCGCAAAAAGATCAGTTCAGGCCGATTGGAAAAAATCCAATGAGTATTGGAACAAGATGCCACCAGCTTGCAATGTTCCTTGTTTATGATAGTCCATTGCAGATCTTCAGCGGTAATATCAGCCAGGGGTTGAAAGAACCGGAATTCATGCAGTTGCTTGGAAGCATTCCTACTACATGGGACGAAACAAAGATCCTGGATGGAAAAGTTGGTGAATACATAGTAACGGCCCGTAGAAAGGGTGAACATTGGTATATAGCAGCATTAAATAATAGTATTCCAAGAGATATCACTTTGCATTTTGACTTTTTGAGTAGTAGTAATTATAAAACTACAATTTGCAAGGACGGATTGAATGCACATAACTATGGTGCTGATTATGAACTAATGGAAAAGGCTTTCAAAAAAACAAGCGTTGAAACTATTCATTTAGCTCCCGGAGGCGGATTCTTAATGCGGCTGCAATCGATTGAGTAAAAGATAAATTAAATAGGCTTTCATATAGTATTGTTAGGTACTTTTATTCCATAAGCCTCCGCCATCATTAGCTATTGTGATGTAAGAATTAAAAAAGAAAAATGATGAAAAAGAAATTCCTTTTGATTAGCCTGTCCTTTTTATTTGCAACAATCATTTATTCTCAGCCAGGGTTTATTGATTCTGCTTTAATCCCAAAACCTTTTCTGCATTATCAGCAGGAATATGCTTTTGATAAAAGCATGCATCCAGAAGGATGGGAAAAGCAGACACCCGGTTTAAATGTTTCGTTTGCTTCAACAGATGCATCTTATTTCAGAACGGAAGCTCCCGGAATTTCTAAAACTCAAAAGTGGACACTCAGTGGTTGGAAGGGTGAACGTTTGAATGCAATGATACTTGTTTGGTCTGCGGATACAATTAACCAGGTTCGCATATTGCTGAATGACCTGAAAACTGCAAATGGAAAAATGCTCGGAAAAAATAATTTGAAAGCGCAATTGGTGCGTTATGTTATTTCAAATTATCCATATGGTGCAAGAGAAGTTACTTGCGGTGTAGGTCCTGATGATAAAGCGTACCTGATGCCGGATAGGTTAGAAGCTTTTGATCGTTTTGAATTGCCGGGTAAAACTGTAAGACCTGTTTGGCTTTCGCTGGATATACCTTCTGGTATTGCTGCAGGAATTTATTCAGGTGAAATTGAAGTCAGGTCTGAAAAACAAAATTTCAAACTGCAACTTTCGATCAATGTACAAAATCATGTATTGCCTAAACCGCATGATTGGTCATACCGGCTTGATCTTTGGCAAAACCCTTGGGTGATCGCTGAATATTATAAAGTAAAGCCCTGGGGTGATGAACATAAATCACTTTTGAAAAAACATATGCGGCTATATGCTGATGCAGGTGGAAAATATATTACTACGTACGCAGTTCATTCGCCATGGGCCGATAATTCTTATATGATCGAAGGGAACATGATCGAATGGATAAAGACCAAAAATGGAAGCTGGAGATTTGATTACAGCATTTTTGATCAATATGTTCAACTGGCAATAGAAGCAGGTATTGATAAGGCAATTACTATTTATACTCCCATTCCCTGGGGTGATCGCTTTCGTTATATAGATGAAGCGACGGGAAATTTTGTGACTGAACAATGGCAGGCAACTTCAAATGCATTTAAAACTAACTGGAATATTTTTCTTACCGACCTTAAAAAACATTTGGAGAGCAAAGGATGGTTAAATAAAACTTACCTCGGTATTAATGAAAATGCAATGGAACAAACATTAGCCGCCATCAAAGTGATCAGGGACCATTCAAAACAATGGAAGATAACGTATGCGGGTGACTGGCATGCTGAACTTGATGGTTTACTGGATGATTATTCCTGTGTATTTTATAAAGAGCCATCTGTAAAAGAAGTAAACAATCGTTCTGCAAAAAAACAAACTTCAACTTATTATATCTGTTGCACACCGGCGTATCCTAATACTTTTGTTTTTTCACCGCCTGTTGAAGGTCGCTGGTTGGGATGGTATACGATGGCACATGCTTATGATGGTATGTTGCGATGGGCGTATGATGCATGGCCAGCAGATCCTGTTCGTGATGCACGTCATTTATTATGGCCGGCCGGCGATTCTTATATGATCTATCCCTGGCGGTGAATCAAGTATCCGTTTTGAAAAAATGAGAGAAGGGATTGTTGATTATGAAAAGTTAAAAATATTGAAGACAATCGCGGCAAAGTCAATGAATCCTAGCGTAAAAAAACTATTACAGGAATTAAACGATCATCTGCAAGTATTCACTGCCGAAAAAGAATTTATTGAAGATAAATTAAAGCAACATCTGCAAAAGGGAACAACATTAGTGAATGAATTGAGTGAAAAGTTAAAGAATTAATCCACCTGAAAATAATGCGAGTAAGAATCCTCATAGTTGTTGCTGTTTATTTTTTCAATGTTCCAGGCATAGCACAATCCGCAAATCAAAAGCTCACCGTCTATGAATACAATGATCACCTTCTTACGCATTCATTAACCCCTGCTGGCCCTATTCCTACGGCATTTGACCCCAATGGCGTTTATCCATACATGAGTTATTCGGAAACATCCGCAAGACCGGTGGCGAAGAAATACAGGTTTATTGTTTTACAAAATGAACATGTAAAAGCAACAATCTGTCCTGATCTTGGCGGAAAAGTTTTTTCATTAATTCATAAACCGTCAGGCAAAGAAGTTTTATATGTACCGGATGTCATTCGTTATACAAGAATTTTACCACGGTTTTATTTTATAGCCGGTGGAATAGAAGTCAGCTTTCCTATTTCACATTCCCCTACTCAAAACGAAACTGTTTTATATAAAATTGATAAAACAAAAGACAGGATCTATGTTACCTGCGGTGAAAGGGAATTAAGATTTGGCATGCAATGGTCAGTAGAATATTCTCTTGGCGTAAATGATAATTTTTTAACGCAAAGAGTAGTCTTTTATAATCCCGGCATTTATTCCTATCCGTGGATGTCATGGTCAAATGCTGCCCTGCCTTCAGCGCCGGATACACGATATGATTTTCCCAATGGAAAAGTTTTATCACATTCATCAAAGATCGATACGATCGATTGGGAAAAACAAGGACCCAAAACCGAATCGGCGATTAAAGAAATGACCGGTTATTTCTGGAAAACAAAAGATGTAAATGCATTTGGTGCTTTTACTCCTTCACTGGGAACTGGATTATATCATATCGCTGAAGAAAAAATTGCTTCCGGAATAAAATTGTGGAGTTATGGAACAGCAGATGATAGTGCATGGTCCGTTTTAAGTACGGCAAAACATCAGACATATATTGAAATACAGGGAGGGCCGATCGGTGATCAATCAATAAAGTTGGAAATGAAACCAAAGCAAAAAAGATGGCATGTTGAGTATTGGTTCCCGACAGATAAAGAAATAGAAATTAGAAAATTGAAAACGCCGTCTCCTGTCTTACGATCAACCAATGAAATTCCATTGTTCAGTTGGGCAAGAAAAGAAGAAGTAAAGGATTGGGAAATGTTGATCAATTCTTACAAATCAAAAAAAATAATGAACCCGATGGCTATCGGGTGGGCTGCGCCGGATATTTATAAACCAAACTGGCCACCATCGGGAATGGAAAATTTAGATGAACCATTTCGAATCAGCAATTCAATATTCGACCGGAGACAATAAAGACAACTGGACGTTTTATTATGGCAGTTGGCTTGCAGGAAGGGGAAATTCAGAAGAAGCCATAAAAATACTTTCACAAACAAATACAGTACTTGCAAAAGCCTTGCTTGCCAGGTTACTTAAACTAAAAGGCGATCTGACAGGAGCAAAAAAAGCTTATGATGCTATCGAAGAAAAATGGCTGCAACTTCATCCGCAAGTTGTCGTTGAAAGAGATAAAGTATTAAAAGCATTGGGCCCTTCATTTCTTACCGAACGTGAAAGCTGGCTTTCAAAAGTTGAAGCATTAAAAGACGAGTGGATCATTGAACGCAGGGTGCAGCTGCTTATCGATAAGGGTGAACACCTCAAGGCAAAAGAATTGTTACTATCAACCAGTTTTCAAAAAGTTCATCAAACATATACACGTAGCGGCTTATGGATGCAGATCTGTGAAAAACTAAATATTAATTGCGATCCGATCCCTTCACAATTAGGCGAAGACCGGCTTGCAACATTCGGCGCTTACAGGGAGTATGAATGATTAAGGTCGCTTATTCTGCTTTCATCAATACAGCCAGTTTCCTGTTGTTATACATGTTGGGTGTTTCGAGGAAAAGTTTTTTATCATCCAAACCCAAAACTTTATAAGAATATGTATTTGTGTATATTGCTGTTTGACCCGGAACTATTGCTTCTTCCTTTTCTATTGACAACCGCATAAAGATGCCTGGCGTTTCGCTGCTCTTAGGATCATTATCTATTTTCCATATAGCTTTATTTACAAGAGTATCCTGTATTACTTCGGCAACAGTGTCATTGATAAAATGGATGGCGAACTTCATCTGTTGCTTTTCATAATTCATAAAAAACGCCGTCGTATCTTTCATTTCATCAAACCATTCGTAGGGATTATTCTTATCGGAAATAAGTATAGAGATAAGACCAAGCTGCGTTGCTTTGTAGTTTTTGCCCTTTATGGCGGTTACAACAGAATTTACGTCAGCAGGTGCCGGCGGGAGACTGGTGGTTTTCTTATTACCACAACTAATGATCAAAAAAGTTACGATGATAAATGGTGAAATAGATCTCATGGATTGAATGTTGGTTTTAAATTAATATGGCGTGAAAATAAAAATATCTGCGGACTTTAAAACATTGATGCTATAACAATATCAGAAGGTAAACTTGAAGAGAGAAGACATAAAAAAAACGGCCCCCGAGTATACATAAGCAGTCAGAATAAATTTGGGAGCCGCTTTTATTTTCACCTTGCCTGCCCGATAAGATTACCCGGCGGGCTCACCCGATTCAATCGGGGGATAAAACCAACTATGTTACCTAGACAACGCTAATTTAATTTCCGCTGCTTCAATTTTCCCAGCCACACCGGTTTTCCCTGGATCCTCCTTACCAAAAACATGATTCCTACGAAAATAAAGAAGAAAGGGCCAAGAAATCCGAGCAGGGCAACCCATTTGGTTCCATAAAACTTCTCCATCGGCCGCTTTAACCTTTCGGCAATGATGTACATGGCTGGAACCAGCAGCAATGTCATAAAGAAAGCAAAGGCCAATCCATAAATGATGGTCCAGGCCAGTGGCCCCCAGAACACTACACTGTCTCCACCAAAGAAGATATTTGGCTCAAAACGTTGGAACAAAGAAATCCAATTAATGTTGAACCCGACGGCTAACGGCAGTAACCCAAGAATGGTGGCAAGTGCTGTTAGCATCACAGGTATGATACGGATCTTACCCGCCTTTACCGCCGCTTCTCTTGTCCGCATACCGCGGCCACGCAATTCATCGGTAAAATCGATCAGGAGAATTGCATTTTTAACAACAATACCCGCCAGCCCGACAATGCCTACCATTACCATGATCAGTGGCATACCCATACCGGTGATGGAAAACCCGAGAAACACACCGATGATGCTGAAGAAAATTTCACTGAGTACGATAAAAGGTTTGCTGAGTGAATTGAATTGTAAAACAAGAATACCGAAGATCATACCCAACGCAATGATAAGCGCTGTACCAAGAAAGCCTAATGATTCTGCCTGCTCTTCCTGTTGCCCTGTTTGCCTGATAGTAATATTATCCGGCTTGTTTTTAAATTCAGCGATTGCCTTACTGAGGTCAAGATTTACTTTATTGGGGTCGATTTTCGGTGAAGTAAGATTAGAATAAATAGTGATCAACCGTTTCAGGTTCTTCCTTTTTACCCCACCCAATGAACTGTTATAATCAAACTTTACAACGCCACTGATCGGCACCTGCCTTACCTGGCCGGTATTAAAATCACGGTAAGTGATCTTCATGTTCTGCAGGTCGGTAAGATTATTTCTTAATTGATCAGTATACCTGACTTGTATTTTGAATTCATCTTCGCCCAATTTCAGTTTGCTTGCTTCACGACCGAACAATGCCGTTCTTACTTCAGAACCGATTTGCCCGGTGCTTAACCCTTCTCTTCTTGCTCTTTCACGATCGATCGATAATGTTAGTTCAGGTTTACTTACATCTACATCCAATTTTAATTTCTCCACACCAAACACATTCACACTATCTAAAAATCGCTTAAGGTCAAGTGCTGTTTTTACAATGTCATCAAATTCCTCTCCTACTACTTCAATATTTACCGGCGCCCCTGATGCTGGTCCATTTTGAGGTTGAGAGATACTGACTTCAGCCGCGGGAATTTCTTTTATTTCTTTTCTAAGCGAATCCAGGTATGGCGCTGTTTTTTGTCCGTGTCTTTTTTCATATTCTACAAATGAAATTTGTATGCGGCCAAGATTTGGCTGTGTACCTTGTTCTCCGCCAAATGGGTTAGTAGCGCCAACAGCAACATTTGAAATTATAGACTCTACGATCGGATTATTTTCTCCCATTACTTTAAATACTTTGCCTTCAATCACACGGGTAACGCTGTCGGTAGTTTCTGTTTTTGTACCAACAGGCATTTTTAAATAAACATAAATAATGGGAGGGTCACCCACCGGGAAGAAGTCTGTTTTAATTCTGCCAATAACAAAAATATTTATGTACAAGGCGCCTAATGATATTGCAAAAAGTCCGAATACCGAAGCTACCAGCCAACCCGGCCTTTTACCCTTCAACGCCCAGCGTAATGAATTTTCGTAACGGTTCATAATACGGGGAAGAAATCTTTCCTGGAACCGGTGAATAACATCTCTTAATACAAACCGGTTGAAGATAACCAGCACAACCATGACCAGTATAAAATTGGCAAGGCCGTGAGACTGCATCAAATGAAGTAACAAACCAAGCACGACAAAAAACCAGAACGCAGGTTTCTTAAATAAAGCAACCTTTGGTTCTTTAGCAGGAAAATATTCCGGCTTCATAAATGACACTGCAAATACCGGGTTTATGAAAAATGCTACTATCAATGATGCAGTAAGCGTAAGAATTAAAATTGTTGGCAGGTAGATCATGAATTTACCAATGATACCCGGCCAGAATAATAATGGAAAGAAAGGCATCAGCGTGGTAACCGTTCCTGATAATACAGGAACAAATACTTCACCAGCCGCCATCTTCGCGGCACGAATCACTGGCATTTTTCCATTGGCAAAAATCCTATGAGTATTTTCAATAACAACGATAGCATCATCCACAATAATCCCCAGACCAAATAGCAATGCGAACAACACAATAAAGTTTAGTGTAACATCCGTACCGATGATCCAATCGGCAATTGGTAAAAAAATAAATGCAACAAACACACTCAACGGCACGCTCAGCGCTACAAAGAATGCGTTGTTCACTCCCATAAAGAACATCAGCACTAACAACACAAGAATAAATCCAATAACGATAGTATTGATAAGGTCATTAAAGGAAGTTCTTGTCTGTACGCTTTGATCACCGGTTATTACTACATCAAGATCCTTTGGCAATGAACCCAGTTTCATTTCACCTACAATTGCCTTTACTTTTTCCGAAGTATTGATCAGGTTTTCGCCTGCTCGTTTAACTATTTGAAGGGTTACCACATTTTTATTTTCAAGCCGTGAAAAACTTTCCTTTTCTTTTACAGTATCAATCACCTGTGCGATGTCTTTCAGGTACACCGATGCACCATAAATGCTTTTCACTACCATGTCCTGCATGTCATAGGCTGTCTTATACTGTCCCCTCACCTGTATGGTCGGTTGCATATCACCGATCTTAATGTTACCGGCACTCATGTCTATATTTTCGCTGCCGATGGCCTGGGCAATATCACCGAAACTAATACCGGCTGATTCCATTTTCAGTTTATCTACATTGATCTGTATCTCCCTTTCCGGGGCACCAACGATTTCAGCTTTGCTTACCTCGCTAAGTGTCTCGATCCTGTCCTGGATATCCTCCGCATAATCTTTTAGTTTAATCGGATCATAATTACCACTCACATTTACAAACATGATCGGAAAATCTGAAAAAGCAACTTCGATCACATTGGGTTCCACAGTAAGATCGGTTGGCAGGTCAGTCATTGATTTATCTACTGCATCTTTCACTTTCTGTTTTGCTTCATCCACTTTCACACTTGTTTCAAACTCTACCAGTATGCTGCTGAAATCCTGGATCGACGTACTTTTTATACTCCTGATCCTTGCACCGGTAATACCTTTTATTTGTTTTTCAATTGGTCTTGTTACCAGTTCTTCCATATCCTTGGGCGATGTGCCGGCGTACACAGTAGAAACATATATTTGCGGAATTACAATATCAGGATACGATTCCTTTGGAAGTGTTGTAAAAATATTCAACCCCCAAAGTGTTATAACCAATGTAGCTACATACGTAACGGTTTTATGATCGATCACCCAACTCGTTGGCTTGAATTCTTTGAATTTATTTACAATTTTCTCTTTAAGACTCATACAAATTTTTTTTATATAACCGGCTTATGATTTTCTATTCAGCTTCCGTTGCGACGCTCCATTCATCTTTCTGTTCACTATTCATCTTTATTTTACTGTACCATTTGTCACCCTGAGCGAAGGGCAGTTTTTATTTTAGCAATGTTACCGTGAATCTGAAGTGGTCACACCCTGGCCTTCATACAAGCTTTGATAACCCTGTGTGATGAGTTGATCACCTTCATTCAAACCCTTCGTCACTTCTATTTGTTCACCATAAATTTCACCAACCAATACTTGTTTTTTTCGTGCTACTTTCTTTCCATTTTCAGTTGCCAGCACATACACATATTTTCCATTCTCATCCGTTTGCAGGGTAGTCAAAGGGATGACAATAGCACTCTTGTTTACATAATCTTTTATTCGCACAAGCGCTACCTGGTTGATATGAACACTTGAGTTATATGGGATCTTTGCTTCTGTTGAAACGGAACGGCTATTCACTCCGATAGTTTGATTCATCAGTGAAATAACGCTGTTGTATTCAAGATTTACATCAGGAAGTTTAATATTGACCGGCGTGCCTTTTTTTACCCGGTCTAAATAATTTTCCGGCACATCTGTCACTACTTTTAATGCTGAAGAATTCACGATCATTACCTGCGGCTGATTACCTACATAACCGGTGAACGTTTCACCAACACGAAGGTTTAATTGTTCAACGTATCCGTTTACTTCAGATCTCACATTGGTTGTTTGCCAGCTTTCAGTCAGCGTACTTATCTGGTCATTCAAAGATTTTACAGTATTCTCTGCCGTTTTTAATTGTACTTCTGTACCAATACCCTGGTCCCATAAATTTTTTGTACGCTTATAGATATCTTCCGCAAATGCTTTTTGTGTTTTTAATCCTTCCAGTTGTTTTAATAACACTGCATCATCAAGTTTCATCAGCACCTGGCCTTTTCTTACATAGTCACCTTTCTTTATATACAATGCTCTTACCTGTGCCGGCATTCCCCGGGGCGTCAGGTAAGAAATATTATCTGCATCCACTCTTCCCTGCAGATCTATGTAATGCTCGAATGGCTGCATGCTTACAGCAGTAACAGCAACAAGCTTTGGCGCAACTACCACAGATGCAGGGTCCAGTTTTGCAATTTCCTGTTGCAATGTTTGGATCTCTGTTTCAATTTTTGTTTTTTCAGATTTCAGCTTTTCGAGCTTTACTTTTTTATCATTTACATCTCCTTTCACATCTTTTGCCCCTCTGCCGCAAGATGTAATGATCACTGCGGCAGCAATTGTCAGGATCGTCAAAAACTTATTCATGGTATCCGGTTTCATTTTAAATATTATTGTTTGGTTCATTATAGTTTTCCGAGTGCTTTTTGATAGCTGATTTTAGCAATAATAGCATCATACAATGCTCTGAAATAATTTGACTGCGCTTGTTGAAATTCAGTATCCGCCTGCAATATTTCAAAACTTGACCCTACCCCCTGCTCATATTTTTTCTTTACAGTTGTATAGACCCGCTCAGCCAATTGCATATTACTTTCCTGGGCATCCATCGTGAGGATAGCATTTGTCAGTGTGTTTTTTGCAACAGTTCTTTCCAGGTCGATTCCTTTTATTGTTTGATCAAGTGTGTTCTGCACTTTTTCTAACGTGAATTGAGATTGTTTGATCTTGTATTTTTTCTGAAAGCCATCGAAGATGGGAACATTCACTGAAAGGCCGATAAGGTTAGTGTTATACCAAAACCACGGTTTATCATTACCGGTTTCAATGGCCCGGCGTTGACCATTTTTTTGAAAATTGTAAAATGCAGATACGGTAGGATAGTACGATAACTTATAACGACGAACATCAAAGCTCTGCAATTTTACTGCACTATTCAGCAATTTTACTTCATTCCTGTCTTCATAATTAAATGCATCATCAAGGATATTTTCTTTGATGAAATCTGCTGTAAGTGAATCTTTCAATACAAGACTATCAGATTGCGCCAAACCAAGGTTCATTTTTAAAACAGCAAGCCCGATAATTACACCATTACGTAACTGCGTCTCCGTTGTTTTTGTATTATTTAATGTAACTGTTGTTTTATCGATATCCAATCTTTCAACAAAACCATTCTTAAACATTTCATTCTGATCACTGGCAAGTGTCTGTAATCGCTTGATGCTTTCCTGTATAAATACTAATTGCTTTTGAGAGATCAAAACGGCATAATAACTTTTGTATACCATTTCTCTTACTTTGTCTTCTGCTACCTTTATTTGAAGACCGCTGCTCGTGAGTAACTCCTTTCTTGCCTGCAAACCCACAAATACCTGTGGTTCGAATAATAATTGATTCACTGCTAAACCTGCAGTTACATTCCACGGAGTAAAAAAGCTAACATTCCGGATTGTGGGATCTACTGTTTTTATAATAGGCATATTGTTACCATCTTTTACGCCATTCTCTTTCAAAACCTCGTAGATAAAAGATTCCGTTGCATCCGGAAATTGAATCAATGGCAATGATAAGTAGTGAGTTCCCTGCAAAGAACCTGTTACTTGCGGAAGCGCAAGGCCGACGATCTCCTTATTTCTTGCCTCTGATATTTTGTAATCAAGCTTTGCATTTTTAAGATCGGCTACATTTTTAAATGCAATATCTACCGCATCTTTTGCCGTGATCTGATAAACCTGTTGTGCATTTGCACCCGGTTGAACAAGGTTTAAAAGAAAAAGGGCAAAAATGGTTTTCATTATATACCTCATAGGTCATCTGTTTAATCGTTGTTGCTTATATTTTAAGATCAGTTTATATCCTTTTAAAGTGGCAAGCCCGTATAAAAAATGCTCCAATAATTCCTTTTGAAGCTTTACAAGATTGAATTTGGAAGAAGGAAACAGTTCCGTGTTAAAGCCAAGCATCAAACCTTCCAGCCTGTAACGCGTCATTATTTCAATATCGATTTCCGGTCTATATAGTTCTTCCTTTATTCCTCTTTCAATGTTCTTCCTGATCATATCATACAGGAATTTATTTTTATGCTCAAGAAACTTCCTGTATCCGAGTGGATGATATTTTTCAAGGTCATGCAGCATGGACGGATTCATATTCCTGAACATCACTTCCACAAATTCCATCACACGGAATATTTCTTCAATGGCATTTGCTGAAACGGCGACATCTTTCATACAGCATTCCTGCGAATAATGAATTTCATCCACCGCCACTGCATCTACCAACTGATCCTTATCGGTATAATACTGGTAGATCGTTTTCTTTGACATGCCAAGCTGTGCAGCGATCTCATCCATTGTCACTGAGCGGATACCATAGCGCCGGAACAACTCATCCGCTTTTTGTCTTATTCTTTCTTGTATTTCCATATTCACAATCCTCCTGCTAACTATCGGGGGGGCCAAAACTAAGGAAACTTTTCACGTTGCCAAAGTTTCCATCCAGATATTTTACCATCCCTCCAGTTTTCTTTATCTTAAATTTGACGCCGGGAAACCATTCTTATGCTTAAAAGTATTCTTCCAAGAGAGCCCTTCAGGTGGAGAAAAATCATTCAATATTTTTTACAGGGCTTGCTGATCATCGCTCCCCTGGCAATTACCATATACGCTATTTATTGGGTTATATCCACTGTAGATGGTTGGGTTCCAATATTTCGCGAAGCGGTGAGAGATGCGCAGGGAAATGTGATCCGCTACGATGTAAAAAATTATGGGCTGGGTTTCCTGATCATTCTTGCTGCTATAATTATTATAGGTTATTTGAGTTCGTTTTTTATTCAATCCCGTTTGTTTAACCTTTTTGATCATTGGCTCGAAAAAACTCCGGGTATCAAATTTATTTATACCAGCACACGTGATTTCTTTGAAGCATTTGCGGGTGATAAAAAAAGATTTAATAAAGCTGTGCTGGCAAATGTTTTTTCTGAAGATGTTTGGATCGTTGGATTTCTTACAGATGAAGAGATGCAAAAATTTGAAATGGGTGTCGATAAAGTAGCGGTGTATGTGCCGCAGTCATACAATTTTGCAGGGCAGCTATATATTTTGCCAAGAGACAGAGTTCGAAAGATTGACAAGATATCTTCAGGCGAGGCGATGAAGTATGCTGTAACCGGCGGCGTGGTTGATCTGACGGAAGAAAAAAAGATTGAATTGAAAGACTTGAATTGATAAATTGTTAAATTGTCAAATGGCTATTACTATCGGAATGTTGCGATCAGAAAACAATTTAACCATTTAACCAAACTAATGAAAAGGAGTTTTCTATTTATATTGCTTCTGTCTGTTTCTGTTCACAGTTTTTGCTGGGGTTTCTATGGCCATAAAAAAATAAACTACTATGCCGTTTTTTTATTACCTCCTGAAATGATACAGCTTTATAAATCCCAAATAGACTTTATTACCGAACATGCTGTTGATCCTGATATGCGACGCTATGCAATAACTGAAGAAGGCCCGAGACATTATATCGATATCGATCATTATGGGAGCTATCCATTTACTGAATTGCCGAGAAGATGGAATGATGCAGTAGCAAAATTTTCTGAGGATACGTTGATGCAATATGGTATTGTGCCCTGGTGGGTGCAAACGATGCTTTATAGACTTACAGATGCATTCAAAGAAAAAAGCCAGGCTAAGATATTGAAACTATCTGCTGAGATCGGGCATTATATTGCAGATGCACATGTCCCGCTTCATGCAAACAGTAATCATAATGGGCAGTTCACCGATCAAAAAGGCATTCATGGTTTTTGGGAAAGCCGCATACCAGAATTGCTTGCAGAAAAAGAATGGGACTTTTTTATTGGTAAAGCTGACTATATAAAAAGCCCGGGTGAGTTTATATGGCAACGGGTTTTAGAAAGCGCAAAAGCATCCGATTCGGTTTTGCTTTTTGAAAAAGAATTGAGTAAAAGTTTTCCTGCAGATCAGAAATTTTCCTTTGAAGACAGGAACGGTATAACTATCCGGCAATATTCCTCTGCTTTTTCTATTGCATTCGATAAAAAATTAAATGGAATGGTTGAAAGAAGAATGCGTCAATCGATTTATGCAATAGCTTCTTTCTGGTACACTGCCTGGGTAAATGCCGGTCAACCGGATCTAAAATCACTTTCAAACAAAGTACTTTCTGCCGATGACCTCAAAGAGTTTGAAGAATTGAACAATGCCTGGAAAAAAGGGACTCTAAAAGGAAGAGATCACGAATAGCCAGTAATTATACGATTTGATTTTTCCACTAAAACCCCCATCTTGCCCCTCTTTTTGTACATTTATAAGCTAACACAAACCTACGCTTTATGAAAAATTCTACATTACTGCTCGCTGCTTTTCTATTTTCTTGTTTACTTAATGCACAAACTACACTGATCAGTTACAACTCTTCATGGAAGTATCTTGATAACGGAAGCAACCAGGGAACGGCGTGGCGTGGCGTATCATTTAATGATGCTTCATGGGCCACAGGTACGGCTGCCTTTGGATATGGCACTGCCGGCATCACCACGACAGTGAGTTATGGAAACAATGCCAACAAAAAACATACGACTACTTATTTCCGCAAATCGATCAGCGTTGCCAATGCATCTTTATATACAAGCTTTACGTTGAATTTGAAAAGAGATGATGGCGCCGTGGTTTATATTAATGGGGCCGAAGTTTATAGAAGCAATATGCCGACCGGTACAATTAATTATAATACCAAAGCTTCATCAGAAGCAACAGATAATGGTACGGCTGTACAAACTACAACATTGAGTGCAGGCAGCCTGGTCAACGGCACCAATGTAATTGCAGTTGAAATACACCAGGCAGCGAACAATGGCCCTGACATTTTCTTTGATCTGCAATTAAACGGTACTGCTGATATAACCCCTCCAACAGTTAGCACGTATTCGCCTGCTGATGATGCAACTAATATTTCTGCCAGCGCAAACCTGGTTCTTACTTTTAGCGAGAATATTCAGAAGGGCACCGGCAATATTTTAGTTAAAGAAGGCGGTGTAACAACACAAACCATTGATGTTACATCGGCATCAGTTTCTGTTTCAGGTAATACAGCAACCATTAATCCCGCTGATTTTTCATTGGGAGCTTCTGTTAATATTGAAATTGCTGCCGGCGCATTTAAAGATCTTTTTAATAATAATTATGCGGGTATCAGCGATGCAACTACATGGAACTTTTCTATAATTCCTCCTGATATTACGCCGCCAACAGTTACTATTTATTCACCCGCTGATAATTCAGCAAATGTTTCCGCCAGCGCAAACCTGGTTCTTACTTTTAGCGAGAATATCCAAAAAGGTACCGGAAACATTTTTATTAAAGAAGGTGGTGTAACTACACAAACAATTGATGTGACATCCGCATCAGTTTCTGTTTCCGGTAACACCGCTACAATTAATCCTTCTGATTTTACATTAGGAGCCGCTGTGAATGTTGAAATTGAAGCCGGCGTATTTAAAGATCTTTTTAATAATAATTATGCAGGCATCAGCGATGCAACAACATGGAATTTCTCAATAATTACTCCTGATCTTACACCGCCGACTGTTACTGCTTATTCACCAACCGATAATTCAACCAATGTTGCCAACAACGCCAACCTCGTTCTTACTTTTAGTGAGAATGTTCAAAAAGGAGCGGGGAATATATTAGTAAAAGAAGGCGGTGTGGTTACTCAAACAATTGATGTAACATCGGCGACGGTGACCGTATCAGGAAACACTGCTACAATTAATCCAACTGATTTTACTTATAGCGCTGCTGTGAATATTGAAATAGCAGCCGGCGCATTCACTGATCTTAATAATAATAACTATGCAGGTATTGCCGATGCTACTACATGGAACTTTACTGTACAGGCTTCTCCACCGGTCGGGCCGCAAACTTTAGTTGCTTATGGAGCATCATGGAAATACCTTGATAACGGTACTAACCAGGGTACCGCATGGAGAGGAACATCATTTAACGATGCTGCATGGGCGTCGGGTAATGCACAACTTGGATACGGAGATGGAGATGAAGCAACGGTAGTAAGCTACGGGGGAAATGCCAGCAATAAATATATCACTACTTATTTCCGCAAAACAATTTCAATAACCAATCCTTCCTCATTCACTTCCATTTTAGGTAGTGTAAAAAGAGACGATGGTGTTGCGATCTATGTAAATGGAACTGAAGTTTACAGAAATAATTTAGCCGCGGGTGCAGCTTACAATACATTGGGCACACTTGCAAGTGATGATGGCGCTACGGCGCAAACCTTTAATTTTAGTCCTTCCGTTTTTGTAAGCGGCAATAATGTGATCGCCGTAGAAATTCACCAGAATTCAGTAACAAGTACTGATATTAGCTTTGATCTTGAATTGATCGGAAATGATGGTATTACATTAACCCGCGGACCTTATATGAATATGGCTTTGCAAAACAGCATTGTCATAAGATGGAAAACCGACATTGCCACAAATAGCAAAGTAAGCTATGGCACTTCACCCGGTAATCTTACAGAATCATTTACTGATAATACAAATGTCACAGAACATATGGTTACACTATCAGGTCTTAATACCAACACACTTTATTATTATAGTATTGGCTCTGCAACACAGACTTTGCAAGGGGATGCAAATAATTATTTTAAAACAATGCCGGCAGTTGGCAGCACGGAAAAGATAAGAGTATTGGCAATGGGTGACATGGGTGATAATTCTGCAAACCAGGTGAATGTCAGAAATGCGTACCTGAATTTCAATGGTAGTAATTATACCAACGCATGGTTATTATTGGGTGATAATGCGTATGAAAATGGATTAGACAATGAATACCAAACCAATTTCTTCAATATTTATCAGGGTAATTTGACAAAAAATCATGTGTTGTGGCCATCACCCGGTAACCATGATTATGCTAATAGTTCTGCAAGGCAAGCCGATCACAATATTGCTTACTACAATATTTTCTCATTGCCATCAAATGGACAGGCGGGTGGTGTGGCCTCTAACACTGAAGCTTTTTACTCTTACAACTATGGCAATATCCATTTTGTTTCTTTAGATTCTTATGGCTGGGAAACCGGTAACACAAGATTGTATGATACGCTTGGTCCGCAAATGACATGGTTAAAACAGGACCTTGCAGCCAACACACAACCATGGACCGTTATTTATTTCCATCATCCTCCTTATACAAAAACCTCGCATAACAGCGATACCGAAACCGAGCTGATAAATATGAGACAACGCGTGGTAAGAATTTTTGAACGGTATAAAGTTGACCTTGTATTGAATGGCCATAGTCATGGCTATGAAAGAAGTTTCTTGTTAAATGGTCATTACGATGTCGAAAGCACATTTAACCCAGCAGCGCATGCGTTAAGTACATCAAGTGCAAAATATAATGGAACAGCCAATTCATGTATTTATATTAAGAATCCAACTGATGTCCGCAACGGGATCGTTTTTGTAGTAGCTGGTTCTGCGGGGCAGTTAGACGGAACATCTTCGGGTTATCCGCATAATGCAATGTATTATTCCGATGTGAGCAATGGCGGTGCATTCTTTTTTGAAGTAGAACAAAATCGGCTTGATGCAAAATGGGTATGCGCAGATGGAGTGATCCGTGACCAGTTCACCCTAATGAAAGATATAAACAAAACGACCAATCTTACTATTCCTTCCGGCACACCTACGCAGCTCAATGCAAGTTGGCTCGGCAACTATAGCTGGAACACTTCTGAAACAACAAGGTCGATTACTGTTGCGCCAACTACTAATACAACTTATACCGTAACTGATAACCTTAATTGCATCACCGATGTATTCAATATTACTGTAACCGGGGGAGCAAAGAATAGTTTGACGGAAACCTCTCCTGAAGCAAAGTCAAATGAGGCATTCAGGGTAATTCCTACATTAGTTCACCGGGGTCAGCCTGTATTGGTGAAAACCGGTTATGACAAACCCGTCGAAATATCGCTGATAGATATTAATGGAACGGTGTTACGGAATTTTAAAGTGAACCAGGCTATAAGTATGAGAACCGACAACCTGCAAGCCGGGGTTTATTTTGTCAGATTAAAGGGAAAGCCAAAAGCTGTAATTCAAAAAATAGTAGTAATGGATTAGAATCTTATAAGATCAGCTAAACCGGGTTGCCAAAACAACCCGGTTTTTCTTTGGGGCATCCCGCCGCAATTTTGTTTCTTTGCATCTTCAATTTTTAAACCCGTGAATACAACAACATCAATGATCCATAATTTCGGTGCAGGTCCCTCTGTTTTACCTAAAGAAGTTTTTGAAGAAGCGAGCCGCGCTATTATTGATTTTAATAATTCAGGACTATCTATTCTTGAGATCGGTCACCGCACCGCTTTATTTCAACCGGTAATGGATGAAGCAAGGGCACTCGTAAAAGAGTTGATGAGCCTGGATGATGATCATGAAGTGCTTTTCCTTCATGGTGGTGCTACTACGCAGTTCATGCAAGTACCGATGAATTTGCTAAATGAAAATGAACTGTCTGCTTACACAGATACAGGCACGTGGGCATCAAAAGCAATTAAAGAAGCCAAGTTGTTTGGGCATGTTGAAATTGCAGGCTCCGCAAAAGAAACTAACTATACTACGATCCCAAAAGAATTGTCTGTAAGCCCAACAGCAGCTTACCTGCATATTACATCGAATGAAACTATTGCAGGTACGCAATGGAAAAATATTCCTTACAACTGCGGTGTGCCATTGGTGGCTGATATGAGCAGTGATATATTGAGTCGCAACCTGGAATTTAACAGGTTTGATATTATCTATGCAGGAGCACAAAAAAATATGGGTGCAGCCGGTGTAAATCTTGTTGTAGTAAATAAGAATGTACTGGGTAAAATAACAAAGCCGATTCCTTCGATACTTGATTATCGCGGTCACATTAAAGAAGGAAGCATGATGAATACACCGCCGGTATTTGCTGTGCATGTGGTAGTGCTCACGTTGCGCTGGTTAAAAAACCTGGGAGGTGTGGCAGCCATTGAAAAAATAAATAATTCAAAGGCTGAATTGTTTTACAATACACTTGATAGCCTGCCCATTTTTAAAGGCGTTGTTGCAAGAGAAGACCGCAGCTATATGAATGCAGTGTTTGTAATGAACGACCCCACATTGGAAAAAGAATTCCTTGACCTGTGCAAACAAGAAGGAATGGTTGGTGTAAAAGGACATAGAAGCGTAGGAGGTTTCAGAGTATCTATGTATAATGCTTTGCAACATGAAAGTGTGGTGGCAATAACGGATCTTATGAAAGATTTTGCAAGAAAAAGAGGATAAATTCAATCACGGTAGTTCCGTACAAAGAAATTATTAATTATTGATTATTAATTATTGTAATGAAGTAACGTTTTCCTAATAATCAATAATTAATAATAAATAATAAATAATCAATCCATAAATGGCAATCATTAAACCCTTCAAGGCCCTAAAACCCAGGAAAGAATTAGCAGAAAAAGTAGCTTCCAGACCCTATGATGTCCTCAACTCTGAGGAAGCAAAAAAAGAAGCAGCCGGGAATAACTATTCATTTCTTCGTATCACAAAATCAGAAATCGATCTGCCAGACGGCATTGATACGCACAGCCAGCAAGTGTATGATAAGGCGAAAGCTAATCTTGAATTATTTATTCAAAACGGTACTCTTTTCCCGGAGGAAAAACCCTGTTATTATATTTATCAATTAGTAATGAATGGTAAAAGCCAGACAGGCCTGGTTTGTGTTTCCTCAATAGAAGATTATTTTAAAGATGTTATAAAAAAACATGAATTAACAAGACCGGAAAAAGAAAAAGACCGCATCGATCATATGCGGACGATCCATGCACAAACAGGAAATGTTTTTATGGCCTATCGTGATGTGATGGAAATAAATGCTCTCATTAACGGGTGGAAAGCAAAAAATACTCCTGAATATGATTTCACTGCAAGTGATGGGATCAAACATACAGTATGGGTGATCAATCGCGATGACGTCATCAATTCTATCACCAATTTATTTGCAACAAAAGTCCCCAATACTTATATCGCCGATGGTCATCATCGTGCAGCCTCTGCGGCTAAGATCAGCAAGCAGTTGCCGGACAGTGATGCTGCAAAATTTTTTCTTACAACGATTTTCCCTGAAAGCCAGTTGGCAATACTTGATTACAACCGTGTAGTAAAGGACCTGAACGATTTAACAACAGAGGAGTTTATCGGTGCCCTGCAGGAAGATTTCATGATCACTTACAGCCCTGAACCGGTAAAACCTGCCGTGCTCCATGAGTTTGGTATGTATCTTGAAGATGAGTGGTATATTTTAACGGCAAGGGAAGGAACATATCGCAAGGACCCGATCGGTATTTTGGATGTATCTATTTTACAAAAAAATGTTCTTGATAAAATACTTGATATCGATGATCCGAGAACGGATAACCGGGTGGATTTTGTTGGGGGAATAAGAGGGTTGGAAGAATTGGAAAAAAGAGTAAAAAGCGGGGAAATGGCAGCAGCATTTAGCTTATATCCTGTTACTATCGAACAACTATTTGCAATTGCCGACAGTGGAAAAGTGATGCCGCCGAAAAGTACCTGGTTTGAACCAAAACTGCGTGATGGTTTATTGACGCATTTGATTTAGCTGTGAAATATATTATAATCTTTTAACCCGAGGCTTCTCCGCCATGCCTCTTTTATTTTACTTTGTATTATGAATAATATTCAAATGAAAAAACTAATTTTTCTCTTTTCGTTTTTTGCTTTCTCATTTGCAGTTACTGCACAGGATGATCCGAAAACTTTGCACCAAACTGCCCGTGTATTTATGGCGGAGGCCGACTGGGATAATGCGATCCTCGTATTGAATCGTTTATTGCAAACGGATAAAAATAATCTTGAATATAATAAAGACATGATCCAGTGCTATTATTTCAAAAGAGATTTTGAAAAAGCAGTGGAAGGTGTAAAAGCAATTATTAATCGTGATGATGCAGATGTGATGACATTCCAATTAGCCGGCAACGTTTATAAAGCACTGGAAGACCCGAAAGAATGTGAGAAAGTTTATAAAGCCGGTTTGAAAAAATTTCCAAAAAGCGGACCGATATACAGTGAGTATGGCGAATTGCTTTGGCAAAAAAAAGATTACAGTGCTATTGATCTCTGGGAAAAAGGTATTGAGATTGATCCGGCATTCAGCGGCAACTATTACAATGCAGCACTCTATTATTTTTATACAAAAGACAAAGTGTGGAGTCTTATCTATGGTGAAATTTTTGTGAACATGGAAAGCCTGAGCCAGCGTGGTGCCGCTATGAAAGAACTTTTATTTAAAGGATATAAGGAAAAGCTTTTTAGAGAAGCGAACCTGCTGAAGGGCGAAGAAAATAATAAAAGCGCTTTTGCAAAAGCTTTTTTAGAAGCAATGAATAAGCAATCTTCATTAGTTTCAAGAGGTGTGACCACTGCAACGCTTACTATGATAAGAACAAGGTTCATACTTGATTGGTACGAAGCAAATGCAGCAAAATATCCGCATCGTCTTTTTGATTATCACCAGCAATTATTAAGAGAAGGAATGTTTGACGCATACAATCAATGGCTTTTTGGCACGGTTGAAAATTTAACTGCATACGATAGCTGGACAAAAACTCATGCTGACGAATACAAAGGTTTTGTAGCCTTTCAAAAGGCCCGGGTTTTCCGGATACCGGCGGGGCAGTACTACCAGGCAAAATAAAAAACCTCAAAGGAAGTTATCAGTAATAAATTTAGTAATACAGGCGAGGAATATTTAATAAATCTCCACTGCTACAAAGTACCTTATCACTCAGTAACAATTGGGAACTAAAAGTGGAATACCTTATTGCCTTATTATTGGTAAAATAAAAATTAAGATAAGCTAATAAGGCAGGTTTGCTTTATATCAATACTTTATTAAGGTAATCATACATCTTGGTGTGACTTGTTGCCTTACTTTAACTTTTGACATAATCCTGTTTTTTTATTCTTTGGATTTTTGCCTAATTTGTTTAGAATTCATCCTGCCATTATTTGAACCGTAAATTTTTTGCTGATGCAAAAGCCTACACGATTGTTTGATTGCCTCGACTATCAATTAAAGGTGCTTCCCTTGCCTGATATGTTTGCAGCAAAAGAAGGAGGCACGTGGAAAAAATATAGCACAAGTGAAGTAACTGATACGGTGAACCAGCTTGCTTCCGGTTTGCTTCATCTTGGCATTTCTCCGAATGACATGTCAGTTGAGAAAAGAGATAAGGTTGCGATCATTAGTAAAAATCGTCCCGAATGGCTGATGATCGATCTTGCTGTTCAGAAAATCGGTGCCGTATTAGCCCCTATCTATCCAACCATCAATGTAAACGAGTTACAGTTTATCTTAAATGATTCACAAGCCAAAGTAATCTTCGTTAATGATGAAGAATTGTATTTGAAAGTAAAGAGCATAAAAGATAGTGTGCCTTCATTGCAATATATTTTTACCCTTGAACATGTGCCAAATGCCGTCTATTGGAAAGACTGTTTGCTGCCGGCAACAAAAGAACGGTTAACAAAAATAGAACAGCTAAGCGCTGCCATCACTCCTTCAGACCTGGCAACTATAATTTATACATCGGGAACCACCGGTACTCCAAAAGGAGTAATGTTAAGCCATAATAATGTTGTAAGCAATGTATGCGACAGCAATTGTGTGTTTGAAGAAATTGGTGTGGAAGGAAAAAGAGCGTTAAGCTTTTTGCCATTGAATCATGTTTTCGAAAGAATGGTCAGTTACATTTATATATATAATAGTGTGGCTGTTTATTATGCAGAGAATATGGAAAAGATCGGTGAGAACCTTAAAGAAGTAAAGCCATTGATCTTTACCACCGTGCCCCGCCTATTAGAAAAGGTATATGAGCGAATAATGGCAAAGGCTGCAACACTTACCGGCACAAAGAAAAAATTATTTAACTGGGCGCTGAGTCTTGGATTGAAATACGATGTTAATAAGAAAATGGGGATGTGGTATAACCTGCAATTAGGCCTCGCCAATAAATTAATTTTTAGTAAATGGAGAGAGGCATTAGGTGCTAATGTAAAAGCCATTGTAACCGGTTCAGCCGCCTGCCAGGTAAAACTATTAAGAGTGTTTACCGCAGCGAGAGTACCGATCCTGGAAGGATATGGTTTAACAGAAACATCACCGGTTATTAGTGTGAATAGAATGAATCCAAAAAACAGGATGTTTGGAACCGTAGGAACATTGATAGAAAATGTAGAAGTAAAAATTGCTGAAGACGGTGAGATCTTATGTAAAGGCCCGAATATAATGATGGGATATTACAAACGGCCTGATCTTACCGCAGAAGTTTTGAAAGACGGATGGTTTTATACCGGCGATATCGGTGTAATGATCGATAATAAATTTTTAAAGATCACTGACCGCAAAAAAGAAATATTTAAAACTTCCGGCGGGAAATATGTTGCACCGCAGCCTATCGAAAACAAAATGAAAGAGTCGAAGTGGATAGAACAAATGATGGTGACGGGTGCTGGCGAAAAGTATACCGGCGCTTTGATAGTTCCCGCGTTCAATGCATTAAAAGAATGGGCCAAAGAGCAGGGGATCGAGTTTAATGGAAATGAAGGTATTATTAAGAATGAAAAAGTAGTGGCATTAATTAAAGATGCAGTAGAACGGTACAATCAAAACTTTAACCAGGTAGAGCAAATAAAAAAATTTGAATTATTACCCAGGGAATGGAGCGTGGAAGGCGGCGAACTGACTCCTACTTTAAAACTCAAACGAAAAGTAATATTGGAAAAATATAGGGATGCGATTGAAAGGATACATGCCTGAGGATTTAACAATTATTAATAAAAGAGCTTGATGAAGAATAGTATATTAATATTTTTATGCTTTACCGTTTTGTCCTTACTTATCACAAAGATTTCAAACTCGCAGAAAGTTAAAGAAGTCAGCTACAACTTCAGGAGTTGCAATCCTCAAACATTAAAACGTACCTGGATTAATGATAGTACTTTTATTGATAAAGTATTTGAAGGAAAATACAAATCGAGAGGAGAAAAATTTTACATAATTAAAGGCGACATTTTTTACAAGAGAAACGAAAAGCTCTGTGCTTTTTTAAGTGAGAAAAGCTTTCATAGAAAAGATACAGTTGCCCTATATGATAAAACCGCAATAAAGCCAACAAAAGATCTTTTTGTCATCCATGTAAGATATATTCCTATGCGAATAGATGGTGTTAATGGTGTAAGAGTTTTGGTATATAAAGTTGTTGCACGTGGGGATGATCCAGCATTGGTAACAGATGAATTGTATTTTGACCCTCAACGATTAATTGTTCTCAAATATGACATTATAGATTGCGGTGAAGGTCTTGCAACGAAAATCTATGAGGTTAATAACTAATCCTTCACTAGCAGTTATCATTCCTTTTTTTAAATCCCTTATTCTGATTATTTTTAAAGATGCCGCCGGGATTTATAAAAATAAAAGGCCGTGCTGCCAGGGTATGGCAGAATTTAAAACAAGGCATGTCTCTTGCATGGGCAGCGTCTCCCCGGCTTCTTATTCGTTACACATTATTGGGAATGTTCAACTCCGTCATTCCTCCGTTCACGGTTTGGCTCGGCGCCTTATTGGTAAATAAAATTGCCGAAGCAAAAGTTCATCCGCTTACGTTCAATGATCTTTTACCCATCCTTGCCGGATTGTGGATATGCTTTATCATACAAAGAACGATCGGTTCATACATTGGCTATGGAAGAAATCTCTATGTAAGACGTGTTGAATTGGAAGCCGAACGCCGCTTGCTTGATAAAGCATCGCGAGTCGATCTCGGGCATTTTGATAATTCTGACTGGCATGATCGCCTGGCACGGGCAAAACGGGATGTTTCATGGAGACCCGGTGACCTTACGTGGTCGGTACTTGGTTTGTCGGGAAATATTGTTACCATTTTTTTAATGGCCGGATTACTGGCAAGCCTTCATTGGTTATTGGTTGTTCTTGCATTAGCCACATCATTATTATCATTAATAATTGAAAGTAGGGTTACATCACGTTTATACAAATATTATTACCAGGAAACTCCTGAAGAAAGAGAACGGAATTATATCGGTGAATTATTGATCCAGCCAAGAACAATTAAAGAGGTGAAAGCCTATGTGCTTGCGGATTATCTTTTAGGAAGACATAAAACAATTTCAGATCATCTTTTCAAACAACGAGAAAAAATGTACCAATCCGGTGTCAGGATCTCAATGATCAGCGGACTTGTAACCGGAACGACATTGGCACTTGCTTACCTCTTTGTAGGATTACGCGGTATAGAAGGTACGATCGATCCCGGTGGTGTTGTATTGGTGATTGGTGCTTTTTCATCCGTAGCAGGAACACTTGGACAAATATCAAGCACATTTGTTGCGGTTGATCAGCACACGAGATTTCTCGGAGATTATTTTTCATTTCTTAAGATCGAAGCATTACTGCCGGTGCCTGCTGATCCTGTTCCTATTCCGGAAGGTCCGGTTGATGGTATCAGTTTTGAAAATGTCAGTTTCTCTTATCCGGGCGGCCATGGACAAGCCGTTGAAAATTTAAGTTTAAAAATTCGCAGTGGTGAATTGATCGCATTAGTAGGTGAGAATGGTGCGGGAAAAAGTACATTGGTTAAATTATTACTTCGCTTTTATGATGCACAAAATGGTTCGGTTAAAGTTGGCGGTGTGGATGTAAAAGATATGGACCCTGAAAATTTACGAAGCCGCATCGGGGTATTGTTCCAGGATTATGCTACTTACGAACTTTCAGTAAGAGAAAATGTAATGCTGGGCTGGCCTTATGATAAAGAGACTAATGATGAAAGAGTGATGAAAGCCTTGAAAGATTCACGAAGCGAATGGCTGGTAAAAAAAATGGCAAATGGTCTTGATTCAAAAGTGGGGAGATTATTTGAAGGTGGTCATGATCTTTCCGGCGGCGAATGGCAAAGGTTAGCATTGGCAAGGATCATGTACCGCAATGCTGATATATGGATATTGGATGAACCTACTTCATCTCTCGATCCTGAAGCGGAAGCAGGCATTTTTGCTGAGCTCAAAGAAAATTTGAAAGGCAGAATCGGTATTGTGATCTCACATCGCTTTTCAACTGTTCGCATTGCGGACAGGATTGCGGTAATTGATGAAGGGCATATAAAAGAATTGGGCACACACCATGAATTATTAGCTGCCGGAAATACGTATGCAAGATTGTTCGATCTGCAGGCGAGTGGCTATCGTTAAGAAAATGAATGCCTGCCAATAAAGAATTCTATGAAATTTATTTTGGAATAACCGCTCCCTTCTCAATCCATTCTCTGAATTTCGCAGCAAATTCTGCATGACTAAGTGGTGGCGTCGTTCTGCCTTCACCGGGATTCCATCCGCTATTAATTACCAAATGATCTTCTTCCACATGCTTTAGCATTTGCTGAAGTGTTTTACCCGTTTGCTTTTGATCTTTAAACTGTGCGGCAAGTTGTGCCGGAGTTTTTCCCTGGAATACCATTTTCATGGTTGCAGGTGGCAAGTGCCACTCGGGGTCACCGGGTGGCATGTTTAGCCCCGGAGTATTTTCTTTCTGATGGCAATTGGAACATTTCATAGCATACACACCTTTGCCATCTTTGCCTCTTGTTACATTTTGTGCATGTATATGACTATCGTCGCCCTGTAACGGAGCATCTCCTGACGGATGACAATTCATACACCTTGGATGCATAAGAACTTTATACGCTTCTTTAAAAGCTTCTGCCGACTCTTTTTCCCTGATCTTATCAGCTTGTGTTTGTTCTTTATCAACTATGGGAGTAATGATCTCAGTATTTGCAGCAATGATTTCTATTGGAGCCTGAATAATTTTATTATTATTCTTAAGCGGAGTTGCAACAGCAGTAATAAATCCCAATATCATTACAGCATAAATTATTTTTTTCAGGCCTGAATATGCTTTTAAAAGTTGTGGTTGTCATAATAAAATTTCTTTAATGGTTTTCCAGTCTTTCTATTTCATTGCTGCCGCCCTGTGAATCGCTTTTCTTACACGCTGATAAGTACCGCACCGGCAAATATTACCCGACATGCCGAGATCGATATCATTGTCTGTTGGATTCGGTTTTTCTTTAAGCAAGACAGCCGCAGCCATCAGTTGCCCGCTCTGGCAATAGCCGCATTGAGGAACATCTTCTTCGATCCATGCTTTTTGTAAACGCTTACCGATTGGATCATTGGCTAACGCTTCGATAGTTTTTATTTCCTGTCCTGCTGCTCTTGCTACAGGTGTGATGCATGAACGAATGGCGTCGCCATTCAGATGAACGGTGCAGGCGCCGCATTGCGCCATACCGCAACCAAATTTAGTACCTGTAAGCTCCAATGCATCCCGCAATACCCATAGAATCGGTGTTGATGGATCTACATCAACACTATGCTCTTTACCGTTTACTTTTAAATTTATCATAAATAGTTTCTTTTATTTTTTAGATCAATCGGTTGTTACACCCTGTAAAATTCGTTGTGTTCTTCGTGTATACTTTGTGCCCTTTGTGTTACAAAAAACTAAGGAACACAAAGGACACAACGAACCACTAAGGACACGACGCCTTCAAACTCACAAATTGGTTGATATATTCGACTTTCATTATTTTTCAAAAATGCTCAATAGAATTACCGAACGTACAAGAGTGCGACGCAACAGGCGATGATTGTAGCAATGTCGCTGACCTCATAAAAAAATTAAACTTTCTTTTTTAAATCATCAGGTTGCAGTGGCAAAGTTCTTACCCTTTTTCCTGTGAGCGTAAAGAGTGCATTCATTACTGCAGGTGCAACCGGTGGAACGCCCGGCTCACCAACGCCACCCATTTTCTCTTTACTGTCCATGATATGCACTTCCACCACCGGCATCTCATTCATACGAACCATTTTGTAATCATGAAAATTCCGTTGCTTCACTCTTCCGTTCTCAAAACTTATTTCACCATACAATGCAGCCGTAAGACCAAAAACAACACAACCTTCCATCTGTGCTTTGATCGTATCGGGATTTACTACCTGTCCGCAATCAACAGCAACCGTCATCTTATGTACTTTTAAATTATTTTTTACGATCGAAACTTCTGCCACCATTGCCACCACGCTGCCGAATGATTCATGCACGGCAATACCTTTTCCCCTTCCGGCAGGCAATGGATTTTTCCAACCGGCTTTCGCGGCTACATACTCCAATACTTTTTTCTGACGCGGATGTTTTTCCATGAGCATACGGCGATATTCAAATGGATCTTTGCCGGCTGCTTTTGCCAACTCATCAATAAAACCTTCTACTACAAATGCAGTATGCGAACTACCAACAGAACGCCACCATAAAGTAGGCACTCCATTCGGCGCCATGTTCCATTCCACCTGGCGATTGGGAACATGATAAGGAATTTCAGATGCTCCTTCTACTGCAGTTCCATCTACTCCATTTTGTACCATCATTGCTTCTAACGGAGTACCGACAGCAAAAGATTGACAAACGATATTTTGTTTCCAGAAAAGTGGTTTTCCCGAAGCATCAAGTCCTGCACTGATCGTATGATATGCTCTTGGGCGATAATAACCACCGCGAATATCATCTTCTCTTGTCCATACAACTTTCACAGGTGACTTTATTGCTTTCGATACCTGCACTGCTTCACTTACAAAATGTGCATCTAACACAGCACGACGACCAAAGCCGCCGCCCAATAATGTTGTATGTAATTTTATTTGATTTGGTTTTAAGCCGGTGATGCCTGCTGCAGTCATTGCATCTACAGTTTGAAATTGCGTGCCTACCCATATTTCGCAACTGTCTGCCTTTACATCGGCCACACAATTGAGCGGCTCCATTGGTGCATGAGCGAGGTAAGGCAGATCATAAACTACATCAAATTTTTTAACCGCTTTATCTTTTACTGCAGATACGTCACCTTCTTTTTTTGCAACGGCGCCGGTTTGTTTTGCGAGATCTGCGTATTGTTTTGTTTGTGCTTTTGAATCAAGTGTCGATAAGGCGCCTTCATCCCAAACTATTTCCAATGCATCACGACCAAGTTTTGCCGGCCAGAAGCCATTTGCAACTACAGCAATGCCCCGATCGATCTGCACAACTTCTTTTACACCGGCGATTGCTTTTGCTTTATCAGCATTAAAACTTTTTACTTTACCGCCAAACACCGGAGCTCTTGCAATTACAGCGGTTAATAGTCCCGGAATTTTTACATCCAATCCAAAAATTCCTGAGCCGTCGATCTTCTCAGGAGTATCTAATCTTTTAACGGGTTTACCAATAAACTTAAAATCTTTTGCATCCTTCAGCTTTACATCTTTAGGCGCAGTGATGGTAGCGGCTTTATCCACTAACTCGCCATAAGAAATTTTGCGACTGGTAGCATCATGAATCACAAATCCTTTTTCTGTACGTAAAGTAGAAGGATCAACATTCCATGTTTGCGCTGCCGCGGCAACCAATAAAAAACGGCCGGTAGCGCCTGCATTACGGAAACGGTCCCACTCAACCCAGGTGCTGGTGCTTCCTCCTGTGCCCTGCATTCCAAAACCGGGATGATTATAAACAGGATCAACAGGGGCAGCTTCAAATTTTACTTTGCTCCAGTCTGCATCCAATTCATCAGCAATGATCATGGGTAAAGAAGTATAAGCGCCCTGTCCCATTTCAGAGTGATTAACGATTACAGTTATCATATTATCCTTACCAATGCGGACAAATGCATTGGGCGCAAAATTTTCAGCAGCAGGAACTCCGATATTCCTTAGTTTTTTTGCAAAGGCCGGTAAATGAAATCCGATAACAAGACCGCCACCAATGACGGCAGTTGTTTGCAAAAATTTTCGACGGCTGGAAGTAGTTTGTTCACTCATAAGTTTTCTCCTTCATTTTTATAATTAGGATTTGTGATCAGAAACCATAACACCTTTCAAACAACTTGTAAGACATAGAGCAGGTTCGAAAGGAAGAATCAATTGGAAGAATCGTTGAAATGCTGTATAAATTTAAAGACTTTTTATTGGAAAAAGTTCTTTTGTTTAGATCACTACCACAAAATAAAAGCCAGAAAAACAAATTAAGGATATTATTCTGTGCTAGCCGTCATGCTTTACGCCTTCTTTTACACGAAACACATGAAGTACATAAGGAAATATGGCATCAATCGTTTCCGCAACTCCTTTCGGAGAACCAGGAAGTGTAATAACCAATGTATTTTTTATAAATCCTGCTACGCCGCGGGATAGCATTGCATAAGGGGTTCGTTGCTGACCATAATTGCGTGCGGCTTCCATGATGCCGGGAATTTCCCTGTCAAGCAATGGCGCAATTGCATCTGGTGTAACATCTCTTGGCGACAGACCTGTACCGCCGGTTAAAAGAACAAGATCATATTCTTCTTTACTCAATTGTTTTACTTTTTCCTGTATAGTGGAAAAATCATCAGGAATAATTTCATGATGACTGACAGGCAATTTGAGTTGTTCTAATTTTTCAACAATTGTTTTACCGCTTTTATCTTCTCTTACTCCGGCAGCAACTCCATCGGAACAAACAATAACAGCGCAACGAAGATCATTTGATTGCTGATCTTTAAAATCTGTTTTGCCGCCTTTCTTTGTTTCCAGTTTAATTGTCGAAATTTCAACTCCCTTATCTAAAGGTTTCAACATATCATAGATCGTCAATGCGGTGATAGCAGCGCCGTGCATTGCTTCCACTTCAACACCGGTTTTATAAATGGTATGAACTTCAACTGTGATAATTATATTTAAACCATCCAGTTCATGTTTGATAGCAGCAAATTCAACAGGCAAAGGATGACAATCAGGAATTACATCACTTGTTTTTTTAATAGCTAATAAACCGGCGGCTCTTGAAAATTCAAATACATCACCTTTGGGAACGGCTTTATTTTTTACTGCATCAATCGTTTCCTGTTTTGAAACAGAAACAATTGCAGTAGCGATTGCTTTGCGAAGGCTATTTGATTTGGATGTGATGTCGACCATAGAACCCCCAAACCCCCTAAAAGGGCTTTTACCCTCCGACTATTTGAAGGAGGTTTTAGTTTTAAAACTTTCTTCTTATTTTTTATAAGAACTCTTTCTCGCATCAGACTCTAAAGTCCCTTTAGGGATTTAGGGTTTGTTTTCCTTCCAATGATACGTTTCATCTGTCAACTAGTTCTTTTCCCCAAACCGGCAATTCAGCTTTTAATCTTTCCACCGTTTCTTCGCAGGCATCAATTGCCGCTTTTCTATGTGCAGATGATGTAAATACAAACAAACTTATCTCTCCGGCTTTTACAATACCCAAGCTATGATACACATGCATACATGTAAGATCATACTTTGCAAAAATCTCTTCACGGATAGTATACATTTTTTCCAGGGCCATGTCTTCATAAGCTGTATACTCTATTGAAGTTACTTCTTTGCCATCGATCTTATCAGCTCTTACCTGTCCCAAAAAAATACTGTGCCCGCCAATATCCGTCTTGCTGCTGTGTTTTTGAATACTATCAGCAATAAAAGATGCAGCAATTGGCCCCTGCACAAATATATTCTTTGGTTTTCTTTCTTTCACCTGTTAATTTTTATTGTTTTTTAGTCAGGCGGAACTTACGTTTCATACAGTTTGTTTTGCCTGATCTTTTTCCATTCAACAATTCCTCCACGCAGACTGTATACTTTCTTTGTGTCTCCAAAAATACCAGATAAAATTTTGACAGCCTGTAAGCTTCTTTTGCCTGATTGACAAAAAGCAATAACATTTTCAGATTTGATCATTGCAGTATTGTCTCCGAGTTGTGCTAATGGAATTTTGATATGCGTGAATTCATTTACAGCTGGCATTTCATCCAGCTCTCTTACATCTATCACATCAATATCTTCTATTTGCGATCATTTCATTAAAAATCATCCGCATCGATCTCTGCCATGCTGCACCGGTGATGCACAAAGCCATTCATAATCTGTTTGTAAAAATTCAGTTTCATCCTTAGGGATCAATGATCTTGTTTCTTTTCTTGCTGATAAATTAAGTTTGTAATATCTGGTTATTTAAAGCATTATAGGTTAATAATTGATTGATCAATGGTTCTCCGATGCCGGTAATCAATTTAATTGTTTCATTTGCCATCATTGTACCGATGATTCCCGGCAACACTCCCAACACTCCGGCTTCTGCACAATTCAATACTTCACCATCCTTTGGCGGATCAGGAAATAAATCCCGGTAATTAACAGCTTCTTCATTCCCATTTAGGACTGGGGATTAAAAACACTTACCTGTCCTTCAAATTGTGAAATGGCTCCATACACCAAGCGGTTTATTCAACAACACACAAGCATCATTGATCATATATCGTGTAGAAAAATTATCGGTGCCATCAATGATGATGTCAAACTCATCAATTATCATCAAATGCATTTTGAGTCGTAAGCCTTTCATTGTAAGAAATGATTTTTATTTCAGGATTCAATTGTTGCAAAATTTGCTTTGCTCTTTCTGCTTTTGATAATCCAATATCATTTACTGAATATAATACCTGGCGGTGAAGATTGTTCAATGCCACCACATCATCATCAACAATACCAATTGTACCAACACCGGCAGCAGCCAGATATTGCAAAGCAGGACAACCCAAACCACCGGCACCGATCACCAATACTTTTGCCTGCAACAATTTTTGCTGCCCCTCTTCGCCAAATTCCGGTAAGATGATCTGGCGATGATAACGTTCATATAAATTCTGATCTTCTCATTTTTATCCGCCTGAAAATGGTGGCAATAAAGCCACAGTACTGTTTTTATTCAACGCCGTATTGCCATTTATCACCTGCTTGTCAACTGCTATTATATATTTTGCATCCGTTAATGCAGGATAATTTTTCTGTAAAGCATTTATCAAACTATCGGTATCTGACACATTATCTACGGAAACGGAACCGCCGGCTATATCTGCAAGCTTGCCAAACAAAATAATTTTAATGCTCATAAAATAATAACAGGACAACAAATTTACTCATACTGTTCCTAATCGCATATTTAAAATTTATCTTTGGGCAAATTAAATCTATGGGTAAAGAACATGAATCATATTACAGAAGATCACCGGGCTTTTATTGAAGATCAACGGATGTTTTTCGTCTGCACTGCGCCGCTAAGTGCTGAGGGCCATATCAATCTTTCACCGAAGGGATTTGATTGCTTTCGAATACTCTCTCCCACCCGGGTAGGTTATCTGGATATCATCGGCAGCGGTAATGAAACATCGGCTCATCTTATTGGAAAATGGCCGCATCACGTTTATGTTCTGTGCTTTTGATGGGCCGCCAAAAATTTTGAGGCTGTATGGAAAAGGAAAAACCATTTTACCTGGTGATGCAGAATGGAATGAGTTGTCTCAACAGTTTACCATTCTTCCTGCAACAAGACAGATCATTGTTGCCGATATTTTCATGGTAAAATCATCCTGCGGTTTTGGTGTTCCATTATATACGCATAGTGGCGAAAGAGATCATGCATTTAAATGGGCGGAAAAGAAAGGTGAGGACGGGCTTGAAGAATACAAGAAAGAAAAAAATATGGTTAGTATGGATGGTTTACCTGCTCCAATTGCAACCATGTTTACTTAACTCTTTCAATAACTATTTTCTGCAATCCTTTTACATACCTGCGGCCCGTCATTTGATCTTTCGATGAAACAAGGGCGATCCTGTTATCTAGCACATATGCCCAGTTTCCATCTTGCCCGGTTATTATGTAAACCGATTTCCCTACTTCGCTATTGAATATTTCATTCCAGGAAAAAACAACTTTATAATTGTCAGAAGCAATGCAAACAAAATAATACTCGCTAAGCACTTTGTGGTTTTCTGCGTCTATTTCTACTTTATCAAGTATATCTTTTAATAAAACAGCTTTTACTTTTTTCAAACTGCTTCTTCTTTCTCCAAGATGATTAGTGATGACAATACTGTCAATAGAATAAGATTTATAGCGATGAAAGGTCAGCCAATGAAACAGTCAGGCTTTTCTTTACTTTTCCTTCAATAGAGAAATTTTCAGTTGTCGGTATCACTTCCTTTTGCGCCGATGCTGAAAAAACTATGGTCACAAAAAACAAAACCAGGATCGGTCTCATAAAATTTAATTTAAGCTGATGTAAATAATAATTTATAGGCTGCTACTATCAGCACTACCGCCAACAAATATTTTAAAAAATTCTGTTTGAGTTTCAATGAACCAAAACAGGCGCCGCATAGTCCTCCCGCAAAAGCAACGGCAACATAAGCATACATATCCGGGCTGAAATTAATTCCTTTTTGTAATTGCCCCGCCAAGCCTGACAATGAATTGACAAATATGAACAGTGCACTGATAGCTGCTGTTTGTTTCATGTCTGACCATTTCAGCAATAAAAAACAGGCGATAAGATAATTCCCCCGCCGATGCCAATAAGACCGGAAAGAAATCCAATAGCCGCACCGATGAACAAGGATAAAATAAAATTCGATTTTCTTATTTCCTCCACCTTAATATTTGCAAAAAATAAAAATCTAATAATCGGTATTATTAATAAGATGCCCAGTATTTTTTTATAAATGTTATCATCAACCGTTATTAATCCGCCAACATAAGCCATCGGCACCGAGGTGATCGCAAAAGGCAAAAATATTTTCCAGTTAAAATGTTTGCCGCGGTAAAACTGGATAAACGATGTAAGTGACACAAAAAGATTCAGCAGCAATGCGGTTGGTTTCATCACATCAGGCGTAATGCTGAAGATCGCCATCAATGCCAGATAACCGCTGGCGCCGCCATGCCCGACAGATGAATATAAAAATGCAACCAGGAATAATAATATGTAAAAAAGAATAAGACTTTCCACCTGTAATTATTATGGCAATAAATATACATCAACCAATTCACCTTCTTTACATGATGTTATATCTTCATCAATTTGTATAAGACAATTGGCGCTGGCAAAAGAACTGAGACGGTAAGATTCCTGCGCATCTAAAGGAGTTGCAGTTTTGCCATCATAAATTCCTTTGAGAAAATGTGTAAGCCCGCTATTTTTCTGAAATGATTTTGCCAAAGGAACCTGTAAAGTCCGCAATCCGATTTTTCTTTTTGATAATTTCTCCAATGCAGGAATTACATACTGATAAAAACAAGTGAGTACGGAAGATGGATTGCCCGGCAAACCAAAAACTAATTTGTTTTCTTTTTTGCCAAAATACAATGGCTTACCCGGCCGTTGTTTTATTTTATGAAATAATTTTTTAACACCACATGCGGTTGCTGCCTGCAATACAAAATCATAATCACCGACACTGATACCGCCTGTTAATAGAACAACATCGCTTTGTTGTAAAGCTTTCTGTAAAGTACTTGTTACTATCTCGGGTTTATCTGTTGCATATAAGATTTGAATAATTTCAATATGCAATTGCTGTAAAACTGCTTTCAATGCATAAGAATTGGATTCATACACCTGTCCATGTGCCAGTGGTTTTCCTGGTTGCTGCAATTCATTCCCTGTAATTATTATGCTAACAGATGGATTGGGATAAACTTTTACCTCTGTGATCCCAATGCCAGCTAAAAAACCAATTGCGGCCGGAGATAAAATATTTTCTTTTTCTAATGCTAGTGCGCCGGTTTTAATTTCAGAACCTTTTGGGCGAACGCTATTTCCTTCTTTTAAATTTTCATCTTCAATTTTCAATTCTCCATTTTCAATTTGAACTTTTTCCTGCATTATCACTGTATCTGCTCCGGCAGGAACTGCTGCACCGGTAAAAATCCGAACGGCATTTTGAGAAGCAAGAGTAAAAGTTTCATTACTTCCTGCTGCAACTTCACCTGTTATTTTTAATTTTTTGTTTTGTTTCCATCCATTGAAAGAAAATGCATATCCATCCATTGATGATTGAGGAAAGGCTGGAATATCTGTTGTGGCATGAATATCTTCTGCTAATATCAACCCTGCTGACTTGCAATGAGGAAGTCACAGGTTGTAAAGAAGAAACATTTTCACTAATTATTTTTTTTGCTTCAGAAACAGAAATCATTTTAAGAAGTTTATCCGATCTGAGTCTCTCCGCCGCGGCGGAGGACAGGGGGTGTGTTTATCCTCCAATAGTTATCATGCTCCTGTTATGAATGTCTTCCGGATGAAGATGCTCGAAATCTGTCGTGAACTGCCCGCCAAGTTCTTTTGCTTTGCTTCGTATGCTCTGATGAATTAAAGGAACCACGTCTTCGCCTTTTCGTAATGCCGTTAACAGGTCTGTTTCTTTTTCTGAGAATAAACAGTTCTTCATTTTTCCATCAGCTGTCAGCCGCATGCGGTTACAATCGCCACAGAAGTTGGCACTCATTGTACTGATAATAGCAAATGTTCCCTGGTGACCGGCCACGCTGGTATCCTTTTGCCGTATCATGCTTTTCATCCTGTAAACGTTCTACTTTATATTTTGCTTCGATCACTTCCAGCATTTGCTGCATGGTAAAAACTTTATTGCTTGTCCACCAGTTGCCGGTAAAAGGCATGAATTCGATAAACCGGACATGAACAGGCTGATCTTTTGTCCACTCCACAAAATCATTGAGCTCATTATCATTAAGACCTTTCATCACCACCATGTTCACTTTTACATGAAAATCCCTTTTCAATAAAAGCTGGATATTCTCATACACTTTTTCAAACTGGTTTCTTCTTGTGATCAGTTGAAATTTTTCGGGTTGCAATGTATCTAAACTGATATTAAGAGATTTAACTCCTGACTCTTCCAGTATATCCACAAATTCATGCAATCTTGAACCATTGGTAGTGATCGTGAGCTTTACCGGAAGTTTGGATAAAGATCTTATGATCTCACCGGCATCTTTTCTTACCAGTGGTTCACCACCGGTAAGCCTGATCTTATTTACCCCGAGATCGACAAAGATCTTTGATAATGTTTCAATCTCATCCCGCTGCATCAGTTTTGATGCCGGGGTGAACTCATACTCCTCTTCCGGCATACAGTAAAAGCAACGGAGATTGCAATTATCCGTGAGTGAAATCCGGAGATAATTATGAACCCTGTTATATTTATCAACTATCATTTCCTGAGTTTGGGCGAACAACAAATTTATCGATTCCTGAGCAGCATACCTCAATTATTAAAATGAGAAATCACAAAACCATTATGAAAACCCGGAGTTCACAGCCGTTGCTCCGTGTATTCTAAGGTTTTTAATTGTCCAAATTTAATTTATGCAGCTTTAGAATATTGTTCGATAAATGGTGTTTGACGATTTATCACGGCAAACATTCTAAAGATTAATTTATTTCGGACGATGTTAATGGTGCTGTTTTTCGACTTTCCCATTGCCAGTCGTCTTTCATAAAAAGCTTTTAGTTCTTTGTCATGTTGAATAGCAGTTCGGGCTCCCATAGTAAGCAGCGTTTTCATTGTTTTATCAGCTAGTTGGCTGACCCGCGTCTTTTTCCGAATACTTTTTCCGGAAGTGTGATCAAAGGGTGCAGATCCACAAAAACAAGAGAATTTCCTGGCATTTTTAAAGGCAATGAAATTTTTTGTTTTTACCAAAGTTGCAGTAGCAATTACATCACCAATTCCTTTAATACTGGTCAGCAGTTTGAAGTTCTGATTCACAGATTGATCTGCTTTGTCAATGCATTGTTTAATTTGATCATCGAGCACTTTGATCCTCTGTGCGACCTCCTTGACCAGTGTTAATTGGATTTTGATGATGGGGTCTGCTGATGAAAGCACTATTCGATACTCTTTGAGTGCACAGGCCAAAGACTGGCGATACTTGGTTAGTCGTGCCCGTGTTGAGTGCAGCATTTGGAGACGTTGAAGCACAGGATGGGCGGGCTTTTCAGCCACAAGCTTATCCTTTTTTTCAAATCCAAATCTGGCAATTCGCTCGGCATCGATTTTGTCATTTTTACCTCGGATCAAACCCAGTGATCGCTTAATCGCCAGTGCTGATACTTTGGCAAATTGGATCTGGTGCTGGTGTAAAAATTTTTCCAACTGGAAAGAGTAAAGACCTGTATGTTCCATCACCAGGAATATACAAGCTTTATCCAGTTTCAAATTACTAAGCCAATAAACTAACTCCTTAAAGCCTGAAGCCGAGTTCTTGATCTTTACATGATTGTTTGAATCATGATGAAAAAGGTCGATAGAATCTTTAGAGAGATCAGCACCTACGATTTGAAGAACTTTCATAACTTTAGTTTTAAGGTCAAATAATCGTTGCCTAGCCTAAGACCTTTAATTAGTCTTTAAGGACTTACTATTCTAAATGGGCCTAAGCAACAGTGAAGGGAGAGTGGGACTAATACACAGAGTAGACCTTCAGTCTATGCCTAAGTAAAGTTCACCCACTTTCCTTTCTAATTTAATCCAATTACTTTATCTGCTATTCAGTTGTTGTCAAAGAACTTTAATAAGGACCATTTTTGACCTAAAGGTTCCTTTGTGTACGCTGTGCCCCTGTGGTTTAAAAAAAACAAAAAATATATTGTAAAAGATTTTTCTATACCTTAAGGGACAATTCCCCGCAAACCACGTAATGTGACCAGCGGGTTCTTTTCTTCTGTTTCAAATTCAGATCGGTATGGAACTTACAGGCAGGCACACAGTAAACGCAACTCCCGCAACTCTTTGGAACATGTTAATGGATACGGATACCCTTTCCAAAATTGTACCCGGTATTTCAAGATTGGAAAAAACCGGCGATAATTCATACAAATCAGTTCTCGAGATAAAAATGGGACCCGTAAGTGGCTCTTTTACCGGTTCCTTGCACATGGAGAATATAGAGGAACAAAAAGGATTTACATTGAAGGTGCAACAAAACAGCAGTATCGGAAATGCGAACGCCGCAATTAAGATTGAACTGATCCCGCTTAATCCTAATGAAACGGAAGTTGCTTTTGATGGCGATGTTAAAGTAGCGGGATTATTGGCTTCGATGGGGCAACGAATTTTAGGCAGTGCGGCAAATGTGCTCACTAAACAGTTCTTTGCGAATTTGGATAGAGAGTTAACCCCTGTCCCCTAAAGGGGAACTTAGGTCAGATAATTAAATATAATTAGGAGCTGATTTAATGTTGATAGCTGAATAAAGAACAAAAGATGAAATGCTTAATTGCTAAAGTTCATTAAAAATATAAACGCCCGGCCTCCCTCTCCTTTGGAGAGAGATAAGAGGGTGAGGTCTGATGCCATGAAAACGGAACGATGAAGTGATTGCGACGCAACAGACGATGCCATGAAAAACCAAAGCTGGAATTTAAAAAAATATTTCTGCTAAAATAAAAACTCAATTCCATGAGCATTAAGATCACCGTAACCGTTAATGGTGTTAAACACACCGATAAAGTGGAGCCACGATTATTGCTGGTGCATTATCTGCGTGATGTGCTGCGGCTTACCGGTACTCATGTAGGCTGCGATACCAGCAGCTGTGGCGCCTGTACCATTCTTGTGAATGGCAAAGCGACGAAGTGCTGCACGATGCTTGCCGTGCAAGCCGATAAATCAAAGATCACAACGATCGAAGGACTGGCAACGAGTGGTGAATTGCATCCATTGCAGGATGCATTCAATCAGTGTCATGGATTACAATGTGGTTTTTGCACGCCGGGAATGATCATGACGGCAGTTGACTTGTTAAAGAATAACAAGAAACCAAATGAAGAAGAGATCCGTGTGGCGCTGGAAGGAAATTTCTGCCGCTGTACCGGTTACGAAAATATTGTAAAGTCAATTCAATATGCTGCGGATAAAATGTCTGCACCTAAAGCTCGTAAAAGCAAAAAGGAGGCAACAGTATGAGTACAAATAATGGAAATGGCGTAGATCCTAAACGCCTGATCGGAAAATCCGTTAAGCGGGTTGAAGATAAAAGATTCACCATGGGTCATGGCAAATACACTGATGACATAATATTACCGGGTCAAACTTATGCAGCCTTCGTTCGCAGTCAATATGCACATGCAAAAATATTAAATGTCGATACCAGTGCTGCTAAAGCAATGCATGGTGTAGTTGCCATTTATACCGGCGCAGATGTAGCGTCCGTAAATGGAGTGCCTTGCGGCTGGCAGGTGAATTTTAAAAATGGCAATGCGATGAAAGAGCCAAAGCATCCATTGCTGGTTGCAGATAAAGTAAAACATACAGGTGACGCAATCGCAATTGTCATCGCTGAATCAATAGAACAAGCAGTAGATGCAGCACAGGCAGTGAATGTAGAGTATGAAGAATTGCCTTGCGTTGTTGATGCATTTAAAGCAGCACAGCCAGATGCCCCGCTGGTGCATGATGATGTACCAAATAATATTTGTTACGACTGGGCATTAGGAAATCCAATTGATGAAGTAAATGCAGCTATGAATAGTGCCTCGCATGTAACAACACTTGAATTTGTAAACCAACGTTTGGTTCCCAATGCGATTGAACCCCGTAGCTATAACAGTTCTTATGATGCTATCAACGATAAATACACTTTATACACCAGCACACAAAACCCGCATGTGATCCGTTTGCTGATGTGTGCATTTGTATTAGGTATTCCCGAACATAAAGTACGAGTGATAAGTTATGATGTTGGCGGCGGTTTTGGCAGTAAAATATTTCATTATACTGAAGAAGCATTGCTTACCTGGTGCACAAAACAAATTGGCCGCCCGATCAAGTGGACAGCTGAACGAACAGAAAGTTTTTTACTCGATGCGCATGGCCGCGACCATATAACAAAAGCAGAAATGGGTTTTGATGGCGATGGAAAAATCGTTGCGCTGCGTGTAAAGACCTATGCTAACCTCGGCGCTTATCTTTCAACATTCGGTAGTTGTGTTCCTACTTATTTACATGGTACATTATTGCAGGGATTATATACGACGCCAAAAATAAATGTTGATGTTACGGCGGTATTTACCAATACAACAGCAGTGGATGCGTATCGCGGAGCAGGAAGACCGGAAGCCACCTATCTTCTTGAAAGATTAATCGATCTTGCTGCACATGAAATGAATGTCGATCCTGCAGAACTGCGCTTTAAGAATTTTATTCCTCCATTTGATGGAGTAAACCAACCCGGTTATCAAACACAAGTGGCATTGCAATATGACAGCGGTAATTATGAAGGTGTTTTGAGGAAAGGTTTGGAAATGCTCGACTACCAGGATTTCCGCAATAAACAAAAAGAAGCTGCCAGTAATGGTAAACTCCTTGGTGTTGGTTTCTCTACTTATATAGAAGCATGTGGCATTGCTCCTTCAGCAGTGGTAGGATCATTGGGAGCAAGAGCTGGTTTATTTGAATTTGGACAAGTCCGTGTGCAGCCTACCGGTAAAGTAACCGTATATACGGGCGCACACCAGCATGGCCAGGGACATGAAACTACATTTGCACAGGTTGTGGCTGATAAGCTTGGTATCGGTATGGATGATGTTGAGATCATTCATGGCGATACAGAAAGCATTGGGTTTGGTATGGGCACTTATGGTTCACGTAGCATTGCAGTGGGCGGAACCGCTATTGTAAAGAGTATTGAAAAAGTAATTGAGAAAGGAAAAAAAATAGCTGCACACCTGCTTGAAGCCAGCGCTGATGATATCGATTTTGCAAACGGTAATTTTACAGTGAAAGGAACCGATAAATCAATTGCATTTGGCAATGTTGCACTCACGGCTTATGTGCCGCATCATTATCCAAAAGATCTTGAACCCGGACTCGACTTCAGCAGTTTTTATGACCCTGCTAATTTCACGTATCCCTTCGGTTGTCATATTGCAGTGGTTGAAGTGGATAAAGAAACCGGTAAGGTTGAATTAAAACGTTTCATTGCGGTTGATGATGTTGGCAATGTTATCAATCCCATGATCGTAGAAGGACAGATACATGGTGGCGTGGCGCAGGGAATTGGGCAGGCATTATTCGAAGGCGCCGAGTATGATGACAATGGTCAGCTTACCAACGCATCGTATATGGATTATTGCATGCCGCGTGCCGATGATTTCCCAATATTTGAAACCGCCAGCCAGGTAACTCCTTGTCCGCACAATCCGCTTGGTGTAAAAGGAGCCGGCGAAGCCGGAACCATAGGTTCAACACCAGCGATTGTGAATGCTGTTTTAGATGCGTTATGGAGTGGTGGACATAAAGTAAAAGATATCCGCATGCCATTGACATCTGAAAGAGTGTGGAGGGCAATGAAAAACTAACCCCCAATCCGCCTTAGGCGGAGGCTTTGGAAAAGTTCTTTGTAAATGAATTTTTTTTTATGGGCCCAACTTAAGTACTACTATTAAGCTTTTGTTGCGTCGCACTCTTGTACTGTTGAATCTCTATTCGGCATACAAGATCAATGATGATGTCAATTTTTAATTGTTAATTATTAATTCTTAATTCATATGATACCAGTCGCATTCGATTATCAAAAAGCAAAAACCGTTGATGAAGCTATTGCCGCTTTATCGAATGGTAATAGTAAAATATTAGCCGGTGGTCATAGCTTATTACCAGCTATGAAGCTCCGCTTAAGTCAGCCGTCAAAGCTTGTCGATATCAATGGCATTACTGCATTGAAAGGAATAAAAGAAGAAGATGGTGAACTGGTAATTGGTGCCGCTGCTACGCATGCAGATATTGCCAATGACAAACTCATTCACAGCAAACTTTCTGTTTTTGCAGAAGGAGCGTCTATGATCGGAGATGTACAGATCCGCAATCATGGCACCATCGGTGGCAGTTTAGCACATGCTGATCCTGCCGGCGATTGGCCTGCGCTTGTTTTAGCAGTTGATGCTGTAATTGAAGCACAGGGAAAAAATGGAAAGCGAAGAATAAAAGCAACTGAATTTTTTACCGGCCTTTTCTCAACTGCATTACAGGAAAATGAGATCATTATTGCCGTCCGCGTCCCCATTCCACCTGAAGGAACAAAAGCAACTTATCAGAAATTTTCACAGCCTGCATCAAGATTTGCCATTGCTGGTTGTGCAGTGATGCGTTTTCCGGATGGTAAAACGAATATTGCATTCGCCGGTGTTTCCGATAATGCATTTCGCGATGGCAATGCGGAAGGTGCTATATCAGGCAAACCGATCAATGATGATTCCATTGGTTCGGCAATGAATGCTGCTGCGGAGGGTGTAAATATTTTAGGCGATCATTTTGCATCAGCAGAATATCGCAAACATTTGGCAAAAGTGTATTTGAAAAAAGCGTTGCAGGTTGTTGCATAATAAAAAATATTTTACAGAACTAAGGCGGTAGTGATGCCGCCTTGTTTATTAATAAAAGGGCTAAAGCCCTGAGATCAGTGACTTAATGATTTGCCCCGGCCTTAAGGCCGGGGCAATTGAAGCATACAATAACTTTGTGGGGCTTTAGCCCCTTCTCAATAATTTATGTATGCCTGAAATGAAAGACATAAACAAAATGCCGTGCGAAAATTGCCCCGGCCTTTAGGCCGGGGGTTATAAAATACCAGTTCGTCATAAAAGGGCTAAAGCCCTGGTTCGATATTAGTTTCATTAACCCCAGCCTTAAGGCTGGGGCAATTAAAGGATAAAAAAATTCCGGGGCTTTAGCCCTCCTCGATAATTTTATGTAGCCCGAATCGAAAGACATAAAAAAAATGTTGTACGAACAAGGATACTTTACTGATGATAGTGTTGCCATGTCAGTATTTCTTTCATTGCAACTGAATAAGCCGTAGCTAATGATTTGCCCCGGCCTTAAGGCCGGGGGTTATAAAATACCAGTTCGTCATAAAAGGGCTAAAGCCCTGGTTCGATATTAGTTTCATTAACCCCAGCCTTAAGGCTGGGGCAATTAAAGGATAAAAAATTCCGGGGCTTTAGCCCCTCCTCGATAATTTTATGTAGCCCGAATCGAAAGACATAAAAAAAATGTTGTACGAACAAGGATACTTTACTGATGATAGTGTTGCCATGTCAGTATTTCTTTCATTGCAACTGAATAAGCCGTAGCTGATAGTTTGCCCCGGCCTTAAGGCCGGGGCAATTGAAGCATACAATAACTTTGTGGGGCTTTAGCCCTTCTCAATAATTTATGTATGCCTGAAATGAAAGACATAAACAAAATGCCGTGCGAAAATTGCCCCGGCCTTTAGGCCGGGGGTAATGAAGAATAAAAAAATTTCCCGGGGCTTTAGCCCCTCATCAATAATTTTATCTATGCCCGAATTGAAAGACATAAAAAAAATGTTGTACGAAAATTGCCCCGGCCTTAAGGGCGGGGGTTATAAAATACCAGTTCGTCATAAAAGGGCTAAAGCCCTGGTTCGATATTAGTTTCATTAACTCCAGCCTTAAGGCTGGGGCAATTAAAGGATAAAAAAATTCCGGGGCTTTAGCCCCTCCTCGATAATTTTAAACTGCCCGAATTGAAAGAAAAAAAAATATTGTACGAACAAGGATACTTTACTGATGATAGTGTTGCCATGTCAGTATTTCTTTCATTGCAACTGAATAAGCCGTAGCTAATGATTTACCCCGGCCTTAAGGCCGGGGGTTATAAAATACCAGTTCGTCATAAAAGGGCTAAAGCCCTGGTTCGATATTAGTTTCATTAACCCCAGCCTTAAGGCTGGGGCAATTAAAGGATAAAAAAATTCCGGGGCTTTAGCCCCTCCTCAATAATTTTATGTATGCCCGAATTGAATGACATAAAAAAAATGTTGCACGAACAAGGATACATTACCGATGATAGTGTTGTCATGTCTGTTTTTCTTTCATTACAATTAAATAAACCGTTGTTGATAGAAGGTCCCGCCGGCGTTGGAAAAACCGAAATAGCCAAAGTGATGGCCAATGCATTGCAAACTGATCTTATCCGGCTGCAATGTTATGAGGGTCTTGATGCCACCCATGCTTTATACGAATGGAACTACCAGCGCCAGTTATTGCATTTAAAAATGGTAGAACACGATCAGCAACCGGTTGAAGAAAAAGAAAAAACAATTTTCAGCGACAGCTTCTTAATGAAGCGCCCCTTGCTCCAGGCGATCACACATCATAAAAGACCGGTGCTACTCATTGATGAAATAGACAGAAGCGACGAAGAGTTTGAGAGCTTTTTACTGGAAGTGTTGAGTGACTGGCAGATCACAGTTCCTGAAATCGGTACAATAAAAGCCACACATATTCCACAAGTAATATTAACCAGCAATCGAACAAGAGAATTAAGTGAGGCATTAAGGAGGCGTTGTTTGTATTTATATATCGATTATCCCGATTTTGAAAAAGAATGGATGATCGTAAAAAATAAAGTCCCCGGAATTGATAAAAAATTGGCCGAACAGATCACCGGCTTTATGCAACAGCTGCGTATTATAAAACTTGAAAAGACTCCCGGCATTGCGGAAACACTCGACTGGGCCGCCGCCTTATCTGCTTTGCATATCGATCATCTTGATAAAAACATTGTCGAACAAACCTTGGGTGTTGTACTAAAAGACTGGAGAGATACCAGGCAAGTGCAGATGTCATTGAGTGAATTGATGGAAAAGACGGGTGTCATATCCAAATTATAATGTTAACGGAACAAGAACTAAATAGAATTTTTTCATGGCTTCCTTACAGGACGGATTGGCCAGAGCACAACAATCACAAAATCGATAATGTAATTGTTTATTATACAGAGTTAATCAAAAATTTTACAGAAAATAAATTGTTTGACACCTATTATTCTCAGGACGGTGGCATGACCAATTATCTTGAATTCATTTGCTATCCAATCGGATCCACAGAATACGATGGACCTGCCATTATGGTTTGCGTGAGTTTATGTGCTCCAATTGCGGTATATGGACAAACAACATTTCAAAAAACAATTAACTCACAAGGATACAATTTTATAACCATTGATTCAGTTGGATTGGTCACAGATACGCAATTAAGAAAGCTTGAAAAGGAAATCGTAAATATCCTGAAAAAGAAGAGTCTCACTTTAATTGACAAGGATTTCGCCTGCAAACCTTTGCCGGAAGAAGTAGCCGTAAACCTCGCAGATCAGAACCTGAACTTCGGCAACCAATATTTGCATGGTTTGTTCCAATGGCAAGATTAGTAAAATTGGGCATTCTCTTAAAATTGATAAATGATCAAAAGACAAACTTCTCTTTCAAAAAACATCGTACAGTTTTGCCGTTTTCTGCGGCAAAAAGGATTTGGCGTATCAATAGAAGAAGAAATCTTATCGCTGGAAGCTTTACAATTCATCGATTACAATAACAACGAAGTTTTCCTGCAAACATTAAAAGCAACTTTGTGTCATAGCAAATCTCAATTAGACGAGTTTGATAATTTATTTCATGAATACTGGAATGAACTTGACAAAGCGATCGATGCCAAAACAAAAGAAGACCCCAAAAATAAAACCGCATTTCAGCAACAGCCTTCTTACAAAACAATAAATAAATGGCTGCATGGAAACGGAAATAAAGAAATAGAAGAAACGGCAACCTATAGTGTACAGGAAACTCTTTTACAAAAAGATTTTTCAACAGTCCCTGAAGATGAAGTGGAAGAGTTAATGCAAACAATAAAGTCTATTGCAAAAAGATTAGCTGCCAAAACAAACAGGAGATACGAGTCTTCTTATAAAGCAGATATGCCGGACCTGAGAAAAACGCTTCGCAAAAACCTGCGCCGCGGGGGAGAATTATTGGACATTGTTCATCGCAAACCAAAACGCAATCGTATAAAACTGGTTTTGCTTTGCGATGTCAGCAGATCAATGGAACTGTACTCCGCGTTCTTAATTCAGTTCATGTATGCTTTTCAGCAAGTGTACAGAAGAATGGAAACTTTTGTCTTCAGTACTTCATTAAAACGAATTACGTTTTTGCTGAAACAGAAAAACTTTAGCGAAGCCATGCAGTTATTGAGTAATGAGAATAACGGCTGGAGTGGCGGAACAAGGATCGGCGAATCGCTGGATGGGTTTGTAAATGAGTTTGGAAAAAAATTAATTGATTCCAAAACAATTGTTATTATCCTGAGTGATGGATGGGATACCGGCAATATCGACCTGGTAAAAACTAATATGGAATTTATACATGCCAAATCAAAAAAAGTTATATGGTTAAATCCCCTTGCAGGTTTTGAAGATTATAAACCGCATGTATCTGCTATGAAAGCGGCCTTACCTTTTATTGATGTCTTTGCGCCGGTGCATAATGTGGAGAGTTTAAAAAAACTGGGAAGATGGTTATGATTTTTTCAGCGCCTCGTAATCTTCTTTTGTATCAATATCAATTTTACCATCGGGAAATAATATGGTCGCTACGTCATTCATATTTTGCTGGATGATATTTCTTGCACCTATATCTCCTTTTAATTCCATCAGCTCGCGGAAATATTTTTTATGAAAAAGAGCAGGTGGCCCGATGGATCCTCCATAGTCACAGGTAACAATTTGCTTTGTTGTTTTTTGTTGGGTTGTGATCAATTCATTTAATACCAATGAAGAAATGTGCGGCTGATCACAAACCATAAAGATCACGGCATCGATGTAAGGTTTACTTTTTAATATCGCATCCAAACCCAATCGAACAGAAGAAGCCATTCCTTCGCCCCAATCGTTATTTATAACTACCCGAACATCTTCTTTATTTATCGCATCTTTAAACAACTCAGCATTTTTACCAAGCACAACAACCACGGCGTCAGCTTTTGCATTTATGGCTTCATCCGCTGAATGTTCCAATAAAGTTTTTCCATGATACTGCAGCGACTGCTTTGGCTGTCCCAAACGGGTTGATGCGCCTCCCGCCAGGAGAATGATGCCACAACTGTTCACTATATAATCCGCAGATAACAATCTAATTTATGATTTAGAAGATAATTTCACTTCCTCAATTATAGTGGCGGACCGTGGATGTATTACTTCTTTTATAGTTCGTAAAGATTGAACGTCCCTTCCTGCAAACAACGCTTTTATTTCTGCGAGGATAGATAAAGCAATTTCTTCTGAAGTTTCGGCACCGATATCCAAACCAACCGGGCTATGAAGAATGGAAAGTTGTTGCTCGCTAAAAACCAGGCCTTCATCTTTTAATTCATTCAGCATTCTTTCTCTTTTTTTCTTCGGGCCGAGCATACCAATGTAGGCTACATTTTTTTGCAGCAACTGACGCAGCATTGCCATATCATAATTATAATTATGCGTCATCAATAAGAAAACCGTATGCTCATCAATCAATATTTGTTCCAGCGCCTGTTCTGGTTTTGAAACCAATATTTGACATGCACTCGCAAATCTTTCCTTTTTTGCATAATTAGCCCGGCCATCCACAACGGTTGTTTCCCATCCAAGAATATCGGCCATATCAACGACGGGCATCGCATCATTTCCTGCGCCAATAATAATAACAGAAACAGGTGGCTTTATCACTTCAATAAAAGCAGTCAGGTTTTGTTTTTCAGAAATATAATTTTTAAAAGAAGAAGTTTGATTTGTCAGCGCTTCGTTTGCATCCGCAATCAAAACATCTTTTAGGACAGGCGTATGATCGATAAGATTCCCATCTTCCTTCAATAACAAACAGGTTCCGTATTGCGGATCTTTTTTATCCTGTAAAGAAAATAATGTAGCTAAAACAGCTTTCTGTCTTTTTCCATTTACCGCTTTTAAATATTCAATAGGATTGTGCGGATCGGAAACATCAATAGGCTCTATCAAAACTTGTATAATTCCATTGCATCCTAATCCAACACCAAACTTTGCATCGTCATCGTCCATCGTATCATACGTCACCAGCCTGGATCTTTTTTCCGTCATTACCAGCAACGCTTTTCTTAGTGCATCTCCTTCCAAACATCCGCCGCTGATAGCGCCGGTCAGTTGCCCATCATCTTCGATCAGCATGCGGGCGCCGGGTCTGCGATAAGATGAACCTTCCACATGTACAACAGTAGCTAACGCTGTTTGTTTTCCAAGTTGCTGTGCTTCGTCAAATGCTTTTAATATATCGCGGATCTCTTTCATAACACCCCCTGTCCCCCTAAAGGGGGCACTTAGATTTGATTATACCTTTTTAAATAAATCTATCATCGACGATGTCTATTGATTGAATAATCTCATCAAAGATAAAACTATTTCTTCCGGCCCCCTGTCCCCCAAAGGGGGAACTTAGATTTGAATTGTCAATTAGCGGCCCCCTGTCCCCCGAAAGGGAACTTAGATTTGAATTTTCATTATTGTTTTGAAATTATTTTATCAAGAAAATATAGATGTTGGTGAAAATAAACTTTATAAACACACAAGTACTATTCTTGATGTTTCATAAACTGAAATCAGAATGTAACTCCCCTTCCCTTTGGGAAGGGGCTTTAGCAGAGTCATCATTAATTCAAAATAGTTTGTGGGGATGGGCTTTCTCCCTTCGGGAAAAGAACGGCCCCTGTCCCCCGAAAGGGGAACTTAGATTTGAATTTTCATTATTGTTTTGAAATTATTTTATCAAGAAAATATAGATGTTGGTGAAAATAAACTTTATAAACACACAAATACTATTCTTGATGTTTCATGAACTGAAATCAGAATGTAACTCCCCTTCCCTTTGGGAAGGGGCTTTGGCAGAGTCATCATTAATTCAAAATAGTTTGTCGGGATGGGCTTTCTCCCTTCGGAAATAGAACGGCCCCTGTCCCCCGAAAGGGAACTTAGATTTGAATTTTCATTATTGTTTTGAAATTATTTTATCAAGAAAATATAGATGTTGGTGAAAATAAACTTTATAAACACACAAATACTATTCTTGATGTTTCATAAACTGAAATCAGAATGTAACTCCCCTTCCCTTTGGGAAGGGGCTTTAGCAGAGTCATCATTAATTCAAAATAGTTTGTGGGGATGGGCCAGTTTGTGGGGATGGGCCAGTTTGTGGGGATGGGCCAGTTTGTGGGGATGGGCCAGTTTGTGGGGATGGCCCGTTTTGGGGATGGGCCTGAAATCCGTAACTTAATAGCCTCTTTTTATCAAACTAATTTCTTATGGCATCTTACAATCTTTCTATCAATGGAAAAACTCACAAAGTAGAAGCTGATCCCAAAATGCCTTTGCTTTGGGTGATCCGTGAACTGGCAGGTCTGCATGGAACAAAATATGGTTGCGGCATGGCGCAGTGCGGCGCATGCACCGTACATGTAAATGGAAACCCTGTTCGTTCGTGCACATTACCTGTTTCAGCAGCTGCAAAACAAACCATCACAACTATTGAAGGTCTTTCAGATGATAATACTCATGCAGTACAAAAAGCATGGTTGGCAGAGCAGGTACCCCAGTGCGGCTATTGCCAAAGCGGGCAAATAATGGCAGCAGCCGCTTTGCTGAAAAAAAATCCAACCCCCACTGACCAGGATATTGATAATGCAATGGTGGGACATATTTGCCGTTGCGGAACTTATCCCCGCATTCGCAAGGCGATTAAGACCGCTGCACAGATCATGGCAAAAGCTTCTAACTAATCTAAAAACTGAATTGACATGCAAACCACAGATAAAAATTTATCACGCAGAAATTTTATACGGCTTAGCAGCATGACCGGTGCTGCATTAACCATTGGTTATGCAATGCCCGCATTAGCAAATGAAGCAACAGAAATTTTTACAGCGCAAAAAGCCATTGAACAAGGTATTGAACTCACGGCATGGATATCGATCGATAAAACGGGTAAAGTATCTATACTGAACCATCGTTCTGAAATGGGACAAGGTTCTTTCCAGGCAGTACCGCAAATGATCGCTGAAGAACTGGAAGTATCTCTCGACAATGTAAGCATTGGATTTGCACCAGGGCATCAAAGTAAATTTGGCAGCCAGCTCACCGGCGGAAGTTCTACTGTTCGCGGCGCTTATAAAACATTGCTTCGTACCGGAGCTACTGCACGAGAAATGCTGATCGAAGCCGCCGCGAAAAAATGGAATGTCAGCAAGAATGAATGTTATGCGGAAAATGGTTTTGTAATACATAAACCAAGTGGTAAAAAATTGGGCTATGGCGAATTGGTTGAGGATGCGTCAAAGCTTACGCCACCAAAAGATGTAAAATTAAAAAGACGTGAAGAGTATAAAGTTATTGGTAAGCCATTAGCAAGACAAGATAATCCCGATAAAATAAATGGTAAAGCAAAATTCGGATTGGATGTAAAAATACCGGGAATGATGTATGCGGTTGTTGAACGCAGTCCCCGCTTCCGTGGAAAAGTAAAAAGCTTTGATGATACTGCCGCGAAGAAAATTCCTGGCGTCAGGAATGTAGTGAAAGTATCAAGACCTGTTTTCGCTTATGAATTCGAAGGTGTGGCTGTTGTTGCCGATTCTCTTTGGGCCGCAATGGAAGGACGAAAAGCATTGAAGGTTGAATGGGATGATTCGGGTTTCGAACATTTAAGCACAGAACAATTGTATGCCCGCATGAAAGAAGATCTGAAAAAACCGGTTTTATCACAACGCACCGGCGGAAATGCGGAAGCTGCATTTCAAAAAGCAGAGAAAAAAGTTGAAGCCATTTATGAAACACCATACGAATCGCATAGTTGCATGGAGCCGTTGAATTGCACTGCACATGTAAAAGGAGATAAAGTTGAAATATGGGGACCCATACAAGCTCCCGATTGGATACAACAGGATGTAAGTGGAAGATTGAAAGTGAAGCCGGAAAATGTTACAGTGAATATGACCTTTCTCGGCGGTGGTTTTGGAAGAAAAGCATTTATGGATTATACATACGAAGCAGTATTACTTTCAAAAGAATTGAATGCCCCTGTGCAGGTTGTATGGACCCGTGAAGACGATACAACACAAGGCCCTTTCCGTCCGGGTGCGGTGTATGAATGCAAAGGAAGTATTGGTGGTGGAAGAATAACTTCATTCGCAGCAAAGATGGCTGCGCAAAATATGAATCATCAATGGGCGCCGGCGCCTGATAAAACTGCTTTTAATGACAGCACCATAGAAGGTTTTCCTGAAACTTATTTTGAAACAATTCCCCATTATAGCTTTGGCGATATTCCAACCGAATCACCAATACCGGTGATGTGGTGGCGTTCGGTTTATTCATCAACAAACGGTTTTGCTTATGAAAGTTTTATAGATGAATTAGCACATAAAGCAGAAAAAGATCCGCTTGAATTCAGGAAACAGCATCTCGGTGAACGTTATCGGGCTGTATTAGAAAAACTCGAAGAGATGACGAATTGGAAAACGAAAAAGAAAAACGATGGCTGGGGTGTAGCGATCACGTTTTGTTTTAATAGTGTGGTAGGTGAAGCAGTGAAGGTTTCTAAGAATGCAGCTGGTAAATTGAAAATTGATAAAGTGTTTGCAGTGATGGATTGTGGCTGGTATGTAAATCCTGATATCATTCGTGCACAGGTAGAAGGAAGTATTGTAATGGCGTATGGTGCAGCCGTCACTCATGAAACGCATTTCATGGATGGCAAAGCCGTGGAAACAAATTTTCATCAATACAAAATGCCGCGAATAAGTGATATTCCGGAAATTGAAGTTCATATAATGGAGAATGATGAAAAGCCGGGAGGCGTTGGTGAACCAGGTTTACCTCCGTTTGCACCGGCATTATGCAATGCAATTTTTGATCTTACAGGAAAAAGAATAAGAAAGCTTCCGTTTAATATAGATGAAGTTTAAAGAGAAGATACAAGGTGCAAGGCACAAGGTACAAGTTTGATACACGAGTCTAATGTCTTGCATCTTGAACCTTGTGCCTTGTGCCTTGTGCCTTGTCCCTTGTCCCTTGTTCCTTGTTCCTTGTTCCTTGTGCCTTACTTCCTCAATGCCTTTACCTGCGCAGGAGTCACAACCGGATATTTATTTCCCCAACTGTTCCTTATATAATTTAATACATCGGCAATTTGCTTGTCATCCAGATAATTCATCGGGTTCATGATAGCATTATACTTCTTTCCATTTACTACTACTTCGCCTGTTTGTCCATTAAGGATGATACCGATATTTTTCTTAGCATCTTTTAAATAAGTTGTTTTTGCTAACGGTGGATTCACTCCTTCCATTCCCTGCCCATTTTCCATGTGGCAGTTCTGACAATAAAGCGTATAAACTTCCTTTCCCCGCTTCATACTTTCCTGCAGGTTCTTATCCTGGTTTGTAAAAACTAAAAAAGTTGCCGATATAAAAAAACCGGTAAATAAAAATGATTTTCGCATCACTAAAGATTTAGATAAAAGTTGGAAGTCAAAAATACAGAACATAGAATATAAATCTTGCTTAAGGGTTGCCTATAAAAAAGAAAAGACTGTATATTTCTATACAGTCCTTACTGCTCATAGGATTCGGTGTATTTATTTCAAAAATTGACTACTTAATTATCTTCCTCTTCTTTTACAAAACCGCCATCTTTATTAAATTCAGCCTTCATCTTTTTGCCATTAACCACAAACTTGGCCTTAAATGTCTGGATATTATTTTCATGAGCATCTTCCCATTTTACTTCTGTTGCTGTGGAATATTTTGCACTAAATGCGGATTGAACAGAAGCAGGAACGTCATTGGCAGATATTGTTTTGTCTTCTTTGTCTTTTGTATCGTTATTGCAAGATTGTATCGTAAATATCGAAAGACCAATCGCTATCAAAAGAATTATTTTTTTCATAATGCCTATTTAGCGTAAGCGTTGCAAAAGTGATGCCGGGTAAGAGTAAGGGTCAACAATTAATGATATGACGGCCTTCTTTAATCAGAATCATTAAGAATTATTATATATTTTGATGAGGGGTTCTCTCAAAACAGCGGCCTCATCTGTACAATAAAAATGAATTATAGCTGCAATGGCTTCGGGCTTCACCCATTTTGCCGGGTCAGCATCGGGCATTGCTTTCCGGTTTTGCGGAGTATCGATGGTGCTTGGGATTACCACCGAAGTAACCACATTCGTTCCTTTTGCCTCGTCATTCATTAATTCTGCCAGGCGAAAGATGAGTGACTTGCCTAAACCGTAAGCAACCATTTTTTTACTGTTCCTTGTATCCAAACCCGGGCGGGAACCTATAATAAAAATTCTCCCGCTATTTTGTTTTAGCATTTGTATAAATAAAGGTCTTGCCGCATTATAAGCAGTTTCAAAATTCAATTTGTATTGTTTGGCAATATCGCTTGTTTTAGTTTCGGCGATTGTTCCCATTGCAAAACCGCCCACGGTTAATATGGCTGCATCAACCGAACCGTACTTCGAAATAATTGAAGCAATAAATTTTTCCGACTCTTCTTCGTTCATCAGGTCGACAACTACTTTCTCAAAACTTTCTGCATGAAACCCGGTAGCTGCCGGGTCCATCGGCACCGGGTCATTGGGTATAACGGTTCCAATCACTTTATATCCTTCAGCAATAAATTTCTTCACGACGGCTTGTCCCATATTACCGGAAGCGCCGGTTACAATTGCTGTTTTCATTTTATGATTTTAATTCAAGTTACTGAAAAGAAAAATCCTTACATGCTAAGAAGACATGATCTTTTACTTACCAATAAAGCTGAGTTCGGAGTTTAGGAGGTTTCTTTTAATATTTTTTCGATCGACATCAACTCGTCGTTGTTAAATGAAAGATCCTTTAATGATCCAAGACTGTTTTCTAATTGTGCGGCAGAGCTTGCTCCCACCAGTACTGATGTTACTCTTTTATCTTTTAATAACCATGCTATAGCCATTTGTGCCAGCGATTGATCCCGTTTCTTCGCTACTTCATTCAGTTGTTTTATTTTATCGATTGTGTTGGGAGAAATATCATCTTGTTGAATAGCGCCATTACTCAATCCTCTTCCTACCCTTGAAGTTGCAGGCACGCCATTTAAATATTTGTCAGTTAATAAACCTTGCGCCAGTGGCGAAAATGCAATGCAGCCCACTTCTTCTTCCCCCAATACACCCATCAGGCTTTTTTTCATCACATTATTTTCATCTTCCACCCAACGAACAAACATGGAGTATTTAGGTTGATGTATTAAACAAGGAGTACCCAATTTTTTCAGCATATCAATTGCTTTCTTAGTTTGTATCGCATCGTAACTGCTGATCCCTGCATATAATGCCTTGCCGCTTTTTACAATATGATCTAACGCCATCATCGTTTCTTCCAATGGGGTATCAGGATCGGGACGATGAGAATAAAAAATATCTACATACTCAACACCGAGCCGTTTCAGGGTTTGATCAAGACTTGCGATCAAATATTTTCTGGAGCCCCATTCGCCATAAGGCCCGGGCCACATATAGTATCCTGCTTTGGAAGATATAATGATCTCATCACGATAAGCAGAAAGATTATTTTTCAATATTTTTCCAAAATTGCGTTCGGCTTCGCCGGCAGGCGGCCCATAATTATTGGCAAGATCAAAATGAGTGATGCCATTGTCAAATGCATAAAGAATCGTTTTCTGCATATTAGCATATTCATCCACATTGCCGAAGTTGTGCCAAAGACCTAATGAAACGGCAGGAAGCAATAAACCACTCTGACCACAGCGGTTGTATTTCATTGAATCGTATCGTGAAGCAGCAGCTGAATGCATCATTAATGTTTTAATTGTAACATGATCGTATGTATCGATCGTTTCATCTAAATACTTTTTACCTCAATACTTGCATTGACTGTTATCTGATTTGATATAATAAGCTTTATAATTTTTTGCTTTGGGATCAGTACAGCCAACAAGATTGAGTATTTCTATCCTGCGAAAATCGACAGGCTGGCTTTCGGCCTGCAACGCAATATGTCCTTCTTTCAAAGGAGTATTTGCTTTGTTTATCCAAAATAATGAATCTGTTATATTAGCCATGTTGTCCAGTTAGTTGATTTGCTGACAAACCCTTCACCGATCATAGGTTTAGTATACGTGAGAACAGTATCGCCATTAATAATATGCCGCACCAATGAATCGCCATAAACTTCCGCCTCTGCATTTATCCATTCATTCTTTAAATACGTTTTACTATTTGAATTCATTGATATGTGCTAAATAAGGCTTTCCATCATAAATAATAAAAGTGCCTGGAGTGCAAACATTGCCGGTAGGAACTGTATCTTTTCCATTTCCGCAAAGAAATTGCATCTCCAACGAAACCGGGAAATCCTGGTGAAGGTTTATGCTTTGTGCGGATTGTGAATGGAGCATTACTCCGCTGTTTCTATCGGCCCACCTTGGTGCATCAGCCAGCTGATCGCCAACAAAACGGTACTGGAGTTTTAATTTATAATAAGAATATGGCTTTTGCGTATAAAGATGGCCGAACTGGTTATTGAATTTTTCATAATCGCTATAAACAACACGGATCATGCTGTCTTCAACACGAAATGTATTTTTATAATTTTCGTTTAAAGGATGACCTTTTATCTTAATATCCCAACCTGTAAGATCTTTACCATTGAACAGTGGCTCCCAGTTTTCCTGGTTGATTTCTTTATTTCCCTCATTATTACATGAATGACAAAACAAAATTATTAAAAGCAGAAAGAATGAACCCTGAACAATGCTTTTCATTTAAAGAAATTTTGTTGTTGTATTTTAAAAAGCAAAAGATAACGAATTATATTGTCTAACTAAGGGGGGCTAAGGCCCGTCCAAGGTTTTGAGCTTAATTAAGAGACTGTCTTAAAAGTTGATGTAGCAGGGACCACAACGAACACAAAGAAACCACGAAGTACGCAAAGGCCTGATAATAAATAGAAACTTCTTTGTGTCCTTTGTGTATACTTTGTGTCCTTTGTGTTACTTATTTCGTCGCCCAAAAGAATATACTTAGTCGGACAAAAAAGTAACGGCTCAATTTCCTCCCAAATACTTTTTACTGATCTCATCATACACTTTCATAAAATCATTGGCCTTGCCATCGGTATCAAAAATTTTTTCCCATGTATTTAACGGCTCCCAGATACAGGTTCCTTTTCCTTTACCACCAGGCAATTCAAATGCAATTTTGTTCACTTCCTGTTTTTTTGCCGAATATTCTACTACGATAATATCCTTGTCATATCTTTTTACCAGGTCATTCATATTATCCCGCAGGTCATCCAATGTACCATGCCATTTTGGATAATAGGAAAGCCCGATCACATCAAAATGAATCTTTCTTTTCATCATCTTGATCATAAAAAAATACTGTTTCATCATTTTGCCCGCCCAATGCAACATGCAGCATCATGATAATGGCAGGATCAACTGCTTTTACTGCAGCAATACCTGCATCGATCAATTGCGACATGCTATCGATATTGCTCACATTACCTTCGGGCCATACCATTCCATGATTGATCTCATTACCAACCTGCACCATATCAGGCAGTCGTGCCCTGGTCTTTTAATTCCTGTATTACTTTTTTTGTATAATCATACAATGCTTTTTTCAATTCTTCAAAAGATAAATTGCGCCATGCAGCTGGCTTGTATTGTTTGCCGGGATCGGCCCAGTAATCACTGTAATGAAAATCAAGTAAGAATTTCATTCCTGCATCTTTTACTCTTTTTGCCATTTGCTTTGTATGTTCCAGATCACAAAAACCTTTTTTTGGTGAATAACCACTATCTCTTGCAGGATCATTAAAAATTCTTAACCGTACATAATTAAAGCCATGATCTTTCAATATTGTATGGCATCTTTCTGCACGCCATTATCGGTAAACTTCATTCCCCTGTCTTCAGTTGTGGTAAAAAAGAAATATCAGCGCCAAGCATTTTGTTACTTCTCTTGGTTTTGCTGCTTCACCTTTTAATTCAGTATATGTTTTATCAATATTGATAGTGGACGCACTGCCAGGTGAAACCGTAACAATATCTGTTGATCCTGTCCATAACCCCGCAGCCTGTGCTTCAAAATGAATAGTGCCGGTTTCTTTTGTTGATTGAACAATCACCTGGCATTTACCATTGAATAAACTTCTTTGCCATGCACCATCAACACATTTATCCGGTTCATGACTGCTTGGATCTCCATTGCCTACACCAATAATTTTTCCATCGTCCCTTAATAACAAATTTGATCATGTTATCAGCATCGGGAACTTCACGGCCCTGCTGATCAACAACACTCATATTAACTACGCATAGCATCTTTACCATCTGCAAGCATTGTTGTTTTATATGGTGTCATCACTACTTCGGTAGGCCGTACCTGTTGTTTCTACTTTTGTTGTCAGCTTCTTTCCTTTTTTATATGCCACTGCTTCCAATGTTCCGGGTTCATAATTCACCGTCCATTGCAAATGACTGTTGCGTGGCATATCTTTTTTACCCAGACTTTTTCCATTTAAAAATAATTCAACATTATCTGCATTTGTATTTACCCAAACATCAATTGGCTGATTTCTTTTATCTCTCCAGTTCCAATGCGGTGAAATATGCAAGACATCTTTATCTGTCCACCAGCTTTGATAGTAGTAATAAATATTTTTTGGAAAACCACACATATCCATAATTCCAAAATGCGAATTGATATTTGGCCATTTATATGGAGTTGGTTCACCGCGATAATCAAAACCTGTCCATACAAATCCTCCCATCCAATAATCATTTTCTGCTGCAAGTTTCCACCATGTTTCTGCAGTGCTTGCCCACCATGGCGCAGTAATATCCTGGTCAGGAACATAAGCCCTGATGCTATCTTTTTCATAAATACCTCTTGTAGTTACCGTGCTGCCCATTTCAGTACCCACGATCGGTTGAGTCAGGATGATCACGATGATAATCTGCTACAGCAAACTGCCGGTAATTAAATCCACGAACAGGGATCACTTCATTGACACCATTAAATACATTGGCAACATCTGCAGCATAAGTACAGGTACGGCTTGGATCCAATTCTTTTTGTTTTGCTATAAATGTTTGTGCAATGCGTTTTCCAAAACTTGTTGTATGTATCCATCCTTCTTCATTTCCGATTGACCACATAAAAATAGAAGGATGATTACGGTCACGCATGATCATTCTTTCAAACTGGCTCGATGTATTCAGGACTGCTGTTTAATAAACGGTGTTTCATCCATTACCAGCATACCCAAACTATCACAGGCATCCAGTAATTCCGGGTTGGGAGGATTATGACTGGTACGGTAAGCATTTACACCCATGTTCTTTAATAAGCCTTACCCTGTAATAATGTAAATAATCCGGCAATGCACTTCCAACTCCTGCATGATCCTGGTGATTGTTGGTGCCATAATATTTTTACATGTTTGCCATTCAGAAAAAATCCTTCATTACCATCGAATCGTAATGTTCTTATACCAAACCTGTCTTTTACAATATCAACGATCTTATTTCCTGATTTTACAACTGATACGACCCTGTACAAATACGGATCTTCCAGCGACCATAATCTTGGATTAGGTAAAGAAATCTTTTGTTTGACTGTTCCTTTTCCATTTATTGTTAAAGAAAGCGGCTGCTCTTTTGTTTGTGCTAATTGTTTTCCATCGCGATCTGTTATATAAGAATAAACAGTGCAATTTGCAGTTGAATAATTTTGATTCTCTACTGTTGTTTCAATATTAACAGTTGCATTTTTATTTTGTACATCAGCATAAACAAATAACACCATCCGTCGGGAATATGCAGGTTATCATATTGATTTAACCAAACATGACGATAAATGCCTGCGCCTTCATAAAACCATCCTTCATATTGCGTGGCATCAACCCTTACCACTAATACATTATCCCGATCGAAATCTTATAAAATCAGTAACATCATAAGATGCACCGATATAACCGCTCATATTATTGCCGAGAAAAAAACCATTGAGCCAGATATTGGCATCTCTGAAAATTCCATCAAACTGGATTTGAAAACGGGCTCCCGAATCTGCACTTGATATAGTAAAATGTTTTCGATACCAGCCAATACTTGTTTCGGGAAAAAGTCCACCGACAGGTTTATATCCATGCGATTCGACATCACGGTTATCAACGTTTACAAAAGGCAATTCCACTGCCCAATCATGCGGAAGATCCAATGTTCTCCATGCGCTGTCATTAAACCTTGCATCGATGGCTGTTCTTGCAGCGCCGCCTGATTTGGAAAAAATAGTTGCAATGCTGTAATTAAAATCTTTTTCAGGATTAGCCGCATGACCAAATTTGAACTTCCAGTTATCATCAAGACTTATTTTTTTTCTGACAGGAGTTTGCCCATGGCAAACCAGTGAGCTTAATAAAACAAAGACTACAAAGAGATGATACCGTGATTGCATGATACAGTTGGTTTTTATATGGTCAAATGAACGCCGGTGTATGTCCTTGCCGGTTAAAAGAATTACAGGCAAGTCAATTATATAAATTTGGGTAACACTTAGGTAAAAATTGGAAAATGACTATTGCGATAATATATTTTACGGCTGTTTTCTCATAGAAGAGTTGCGGAAAATAGGAATCGGATCGAGGATCACATTTTTATCGATCGCCGGGTTTGCGGGATCACCATTCATTAATTGCATCAGTAATAAAAAACTTTCTTTACCCATCTGTACGGTCTGCTGATCGATAGTTGACAAAGTCGGAGTAATGTGTTCACCAAATTTCTCGTTAGCAAATCCGATTACTCCAAATTCATTTGGAATATTTATTCCATTATCCTTTAATTCTTTTATGGCGCCTAATGCGGTAAAATCTTCTACCGCAAATACCGCATCAGGCCGGTCCTGTAATTTCAGGAAATGCCGGATGCCGCTTCTTCCAGCTTCGACAGAAACATCACCATGGAAAATTAATTCGCTGTCGACATTCATATCATGTTCCTTTAGTGCACCAATATATCCCTGCAAGCGATCATTGAATATTTTTAAATGTGACGGACCGGAAATATGAGCGATCTTTTTATAACCTTGCCCGATCAAATGTTTTGTAGCAATAAAAGCACCCTTGTAATCATCTACAAGTACGGATTGAATTCCCAGGTTGATATTTGCCCGGTCAAAAAACACGATTGGTATATTAGATTTTTTAGCGGCGATGAAATGTGAATACTCTTTTGTGTCTTTCGCAATTGACACCATGATGCCGTCAACTCTTGCAGATAAAAATGTTTCAATTCCTTTTGCTTCATGTTCACTTGACTCGTTTGATTGATAGATAAGAATATTATAGCCGCTTTTATTGGCAATGCTTTCTATGCCATGCACAACAGAGCCAAAGAAATTAATTTCTGCGCTGGGAATGATGACACCGATTATACCACTTTGTCCGAGCCGGAGCGAAGAGGCGATCTTATTCCTTTTGTATTGTAACCGCTCCGCAGCTTCCTTAACTATTTCCTTTCGCTTTACGCTTATCGACGGATGATCATTCAATGCACGGGAGACAGTTGCGGGGGTTGTATTCAATTCATTAGCGATATCGGCTATAGTTATCTTTAAGCTCATAAGCAATTATTTACGCAACTGTGTAATCGTTTACGTAAATCAAATTTAATTAGTCTGGTGAACTAAAAAAAATTCTTTGTCGCTTTATTGAGGTTTGATAAGATGGTATTTGTAAGAACAACATGAAACGTCCACGAACAAGCAAAATGGAAGAAATGTTCAGCGTATTATTATACTTGAATAGTTCATAAAGAAGGATCTAATTGGTCTTAATATATGAAAATCATAAGAGCAGATGTTAAAAAAAGGCGGCTCAAAATTTCTTTACACAACAGGATCGAAGCTATAGAAAAAGTTAGAAAACCCTGTTTTGTCAGGAAACGTCTCATTCCTTTTATCAATGGCGTGTCAATGAAAAGTTTCCTCTTAAATTCATTTATTGCCAGGAAAAAATTCATTAAATTTCATAAAACTACACTTATGAGAAAAGCAATAACCATATCGCTGTTACTTCTACTGTTTACGCTTAGTGCAATCTCCCAACCTGGCAGTCTTAATACCTCTTTTGGTTCTTCAGGTTTTGTCACGATCAGCTTCGGTGACCTGGAAGACTATGGGTATGCAATGGCTATTCAACCTGATGGAAAAATTATTGCAACAGGTTCTTCGAATTCGTCCACCACGGATTATGCATTTTCTCTTGCGCGGCTTAATCCTGATGGCAGCCTTGATAATTTGTTTGGCAGTGGAGGCAAAGTTGTTACTTCCATTGGTATAAGCGCATCAGAAATTTTTGCTGTAGCTATTCAAAGCAATGGTAAAATAATCGCGGCAGGCTATAGCACACAGGATTTCGATATCGGTACGGATTTTACTATAGTGAGATATAATTCGGATGGTACGTTAGACAATTCATTCGGCACGGGTGGGATTGTTCTTACGGATATAAATACTTCGGAGGATCAAATTTATTCTATAACAATTCAAGCCGATGGAAAGATCCTTGCAGCCGGGCCCACTCGTGACTTAACAACAGGTATCACGAGTTTTGGAGTAGTACGCTATAATTCGGATGGCAGTTTGGACAATTCATTTGGAAGTGCAGGTAAGGTAATAACATCCATCAGCAACAACCGTGACGACGCTTATAAGGTCCTTATTGCTTCCGGGAATAAGATCATTGTTGCCGGGAGAAGCATACCGAATGGCAGTCCAACTACAGTAGCAATTGTAAAATATAATTCTGATGGCAGTTTAGACAACACATTTGGTAATGCGGGCATCGTTTCCGCTATCGATGATTTTGGACCGGTAACGGCTGCCTTGCAAAATGATGGTAAAATTGTTGTCGCTTCATCTCTGGATGATAATGGTACCATCGATTTTGGACTGGCCCGCTTCAATTCCGATGGAACTATTGATAATAGCTTTGGAACTGGTGGGGTTGTATCAACAAATACCGGCGACTCGTTCGGAGAGATACTTTCGCTGGCTATTCAAACCGATGGGAAAATTATTGCAGCAGGTCATTCGACAGATCAGGGTGTTCACGAGATCACGCTGGCAAGGTATAATTCAGATGGAAGTTTAGATAATACTTTTGGCAATAATGGAATTGCAAAAGCATCAATCAACGGCGACGATATTGGTTATGATATTAAACTCTTTAATAATAAAATATTTGTAGTCGGCTCTACAACTGATTCCGAAGGTGCGATCGATATGGAGGTTACCAGTTTTAATAATGATGAAACTTATTGTAACCTGCAGGTTTCAATTCCTGATGCGTTAGCATTACCACAAGGTGTTCAGGCTAATACCGTGTACCCGGGTTATTCGCCGGCTTCCTCCATTACATTAACTGCTAATGTTACGGGAGGAAATGGCTTTACATACTTATGGAGTAACAGTTCAACGTCGCAAAGCATTACCGTTAGCCCGACAACTCAAACAACTTATTCTGTTACTATAACAGATGGAAACAATTGTACGGTAACAGCAAGTAAAACTATAAGTGTTATTGATGTTAATTGTGGCAATGGCAAAGTAGCAATATGCCATCTTACAAACGATCCAAATCACCCAATCGATATTTGTGTTGGCCAGGCCGCAGTTGCTTCGCACCTGGCACAAGGTTGTTCACTGGGAGATTGCAGTCCCACAATTGCAATACGAAGAAATGTTCCTGAAGGTGAGCAGGCAAATTCTTTTGGTATAAAATTGTATCCGAATCCGGGCAGAAATGTTTTTACAATAATCGCACAAACAGATAATGTAAATGACAAGATTGAAATGCGTATTATCGATGTACTTGGAAGAACGGTTGAGACGAATAAAAATATCACACCCAATCAATTAATTTCTTTGGGGCAAGATCTTACGTCAGGTATTTACTTTGTGGAATTGCGGCAAGGAAGTAGTAAGGTGGTGAAAAAATTAGTGAAGCTTTGAGTAGTCGTGTTATTTAAATGGCCAGTCGTTTGATTGGCCATTTTTATTAATAGAGTAGACCCGACAGGCCTAAAGTTTTTTCCTTGGATCAGGCTATCTAATTTTCGAATTTTTTTCATTTCGGAACTATTATAAAATGAAAACGGCGATATTACCGTCCTGCTTTGCAATCGGTAATTGCCGAATAGTTCCGAAGCATATCCGATGTTCATGAATCCTCTAATCTTCCTGCTTTAAAAAAAGAAAGCATAATCAGAACAAACAAATTACTTGTTCAGTTAATAGCTAGCATTTAGCTAACTGCCCATTAGCACTTAGTAATTGATTACATAATTGAAAAAGAATTATCTGCGGCTTCCTCAATTCACGCACATCAGATCAAACAGATATCATCTTATTCCAACGACGATGCCGTCCCGAAGAGACCTTGCGGTTGCAGAATAACCTGCGTTACGAGTTGCTTGAACTATTAAAACTCAAATCTTTCAAAGAACAGGAGCAAAGCTAAATTTAAAACTGAAAACGGAATTAATTTTTTTCGCATCCGGGCGGATTTTAACATTTGGGGATTCACTTATATTTTCAGCACTTAGTCTGTATATAAACGCGTTCTCTGTAAGTCTTATTTCGTTTATCTTCTTGCCAAAGAAAATGAATTTCTTTTTTTTCTAATTCAATGAGTATGGTTGTATTTGATTCATGTCGATGGTTGTGGCATGGTGGCCGCAGTATTTCTTTTTTAATACGTTATTGTCTTAAACGAATTTTTTCGCTTCTTCTACCAGATATATGGTTTTGCATTTTGGGCATAGGAAATAGTATTCAAAATAATAAGTCTGACCCGGTTTCAACTCTTTCTTTTTGGAGGGCTTAAGAATTACTGCACTACCACATTTTCTACAAGGGTCTCCCTCGCTTTTTATTTTGATATTGTCTTTACGATTTTGGAATGCGCTTTTTATGGTTGAATTGGTTAATAATGAATTAAATTCGAGACCCGTCTCATTAAATAAATTCTCTTCATAGTCCGTATCTTCAATTAAAGATTCACTATTTAATGCTATGTTAGCAAGCTCATCGCATCTTTCGTTTTCAGGATGTCCAAAATGCCCTCTTATCCAGTTGAACTTTACCTCCTGTTGATTTGATATAAGAACCAATAGTCGTTCCCAAAGATCGCAGTTTATTGCCTTTTCTGTTTTGGTACGATACCAATTATTTGATTTCCACTTTTCAGCCCCACCTTTTGTAATTCCATCAATAACATACCTTGAATCACAATAGACATTTACGCTCGACTTTGTTTTTAGTCGCTCTAATCCATGAATTACACCCATTAATTCCATGCGATTATTTGTTGTCAAACGGAAGCCTTGACTAAACTCTTTTTTAATTCCTTTATAGGACAAGATTACGCCAAACCCGCCCTTTCCGGGGTTCGGTTCAGCACCACCATCTGAGTAGAGATCAATTTCCGGAATGTCATCCCAATTCATAAGGTTTATATTGCGGCCAACGTTCGAGGCTTTGTGCAGTTGGGGAATTAACCAACTGTCTGCCCGGAACTGAAGCTAAATTTATAACTAAAAGCCGAAGTTTAGAACTACTGCCCGGCAGAATTCCGTCCGCCGAATATAAAGCTTGGATATGCACTGCCGATGATTGCTTCAACGTCATGCCCCAATTGCACAAAACCTTTTGTTAGCGGTTCGTTGTTTTGTTTTGTGTCTTGTTAGTGAATTCTATTTTTTGTCTTTGAGTTTACTTTTTTTAAGTTTTGGTTCTGGTAATTCATTAACTGTAATTTTCACTAATTTCCTCAACCATTCTCTATCGTCCAATTTTTCTTCAATGAGGAAACTTGGTTTTGCTCCTGGATATGGCGATGCTTCAACAACGTCTTTTATATATTCTCGTCCCGATTGAGTTGGCTTAATGAATAATTTATTGTCGCAAACAAGACCAAATAATTTGTTGTCAAAATACAGTCCGTACTCACCAAACATTTTCTTGTTTGTAACTTGCTCTGAAAAGCCAATTTGATCAATGATAAAATCTACAAATTTCTGTTCTGATGCCATCTATAACTTACTTTAGTTTGAACTCTGGATTATAAATAAAACCGATCAAATTACCCCAAAGGTCTTTAACAGTAGCTGTCATTAAGTCGCCACCAACATTATATGGCTTTTCGTTTTCTGTTGCTCCTGCTTTTATGAAGTCGTTGTAAACACTTTGAATGTCTTCTACACCCCAATAAGTAACAACGCTTTCTGTTTTGTCAGTCGATGGGGTCTCTTCGGGTTGAAGTCCGAGTTCATAACCACCAATATTAAAACCTACATAAAAAGGTTGGTCAAAATATGGCTCTGTCATGAAAACATTTGCATACCAATTTTTCGCATTTTCAATGTCGCCAACTTTATAAATAGTAGTTCTTAATCCAAGTATTTTTGATTTGTCCATATTTCTTATTTTCGTTCAATTTTTAATTTTAAGTTGTCTATTTAAAGTTTGTTGGGTGTCGCTCTACAATGACCGCTAACAAATAGAAAAGTATCCGCAAGGCCCCCCATTAAAGCCCCACACTTGAAGATTGCTTGTGGGGCTTTGCGGTATACTTTTGGGTTGACCGACTTCGCCGTAAGCCTGCTTATTGGGAAGTAAGTATCAACCTTATCTTTTCCATTTGTTTGTTTTTTAAAAATTGTTTTTGTTTTTCCAACCATTGCTGCACTGTTAACTTATCAATTACAGCACTCTATCTACCTTCAAATGTTTATTCTATGAAAACCGTTCTATCTTCGCCGGTAAGCCTAAATGTCCAGTAAGTCTTTAATCGGGACTTTCAAAGCTTGCGCAATTTGAAAAAGGTAATAAGCCGAGGGATTCACATTTCCTTTTTCGAGTCTGTTGATACTTTGTCGATCCTTATCGCACTCATTCGCCAACTGAGTTTGATTTAGACCATTCCTTTCTCTCAAAAAAGCAATTCTGTCCCCTAATTTTTTCAGGAAGTTATTTTTAGCCTTATCAATTGTCATTATAAGGGCAAAGTGGAAAAAACTTTCTAAACCATTGTCAACGGATTTGTTTACAATTGTTTTTTTGCTTACCTTGACTTCGGCTTCAGGTCAAAGAAGTCAGCTTTTTCAAAATGTTTCATTTATCAAATTCAGATTATCCTAGTTGCCTTCAATGAAGGCAAAGAAGAAGGTATTAATCATTATTTCGACCCTTGGTACAAACCCCTTTGCTACTTTGCAAATCCATACACTAAAAACACTGATAATAGCGTAGTACAGGAGGCTTACATCCGTGTTTGGTTTAAACGAACTCAATTCAGCACTGAGTCCGGTTTAAAAGCTCATTGCGTCAAATCTTAAATCCACGCTGCAATTATGAAAATGAGCAAATCTTCTTAATCGAAGCTGTGCGACCATCAGCAAAATAATAATGGAACTGCTATTCATTTATAATTCCAAATAAATAACCATGAATAGTGACAATAGAATTAAAGTGGCGTTGGCAGGCGAGCATGTATTGTTAAGAGCTGCACTCGCAGCTTTGATCAGCAATTTTGATAATTGCAAAACTGTAATCCAGGTAAGCAATGGAAAGGAATTAACAACAGAAATTAACAGAGGAACCCTTCCCAATGTTGTATTGCTTGATTTGAATATGCCTGAAATGAATGGGTTTGAAACAGCATGTTGGTTACGTGATAATCATCCGTCAATAAATGTGCTTATGCTTACGACCCATGATTCGGAACTGTCAATTATCCGCCTTCTCCAGGCAGGGGTCAAAGGTTTTCTGAAAAAAGATATTCATCCAAAGGAACTTCAATTTGCAATCCATTCAGTGATGAAAAATGGATACTATTACTCTCACAGCGCCACTGGCAAATTGCTGAATCTTTTCAGAAGCAAATCCGGATTTACGCATACGCTGGAAAAAACAATGCTGAATGAAACCGAGATCCTTTTTTTGCAACTGACGTGCCGTGAAATGACCTACAAAGAAATTGCGAAGGAAATGAAGTTAAACCCCCGCGGAGTAGATAATCTTCGTGATAATTTGTTTACAAAACTAGAAGTCAAAAGCCGTGTAGGTTTAGCAATGTATGCAATAAGGCACGGTTTGGTTAACATTTAAGTCTCGGTTGTTGCACGCCACCGTATTAACTTACCTAAAGGGTCTTGTATGACTATAATTGTCAGTTTGGGTCTTATACGGATATAGCTTTACAGTTTTCGGAGAAAAACTAAAGCTTTATGAAGGAAAAAATGCTGAAGCAATTTGAGTTTTCCGAAGATTTGAAAGAAAAAATTGTAGGTCTTGTACTTTATCAAAGGCAACCGGCTAAAGTTGTTGCTCAGAAGTATGATTTGCCCAATGTTCACATCATTGCTAATTGGATAAGGATTTACAAAAAGAAACTGGAAAAGGGAGCTATAACTTTGCCTCCCATGCAAAAGCCAAAACGTAAGGACACGAAAGCACTCAAAAAAAGAATTAAACAACTGGAGAAATCACTCGAGAAAGCCAATGTGCTCATTTATGGTTTGAACTCAATGATTGACTATGCAGAAAAAGAAATGAAAGTTCCCATCCGAAAAAAGCCTGGCACCAAACAGTGATGCTCATTAAAGAAAAGCATATTACAAGGATGGGAGTCGGTCCTCTTTGTAAACTGTTTGGCAAAACCCGACAAGCATTTTATCAAAAAAAATGGTACATCTCTGATCAACAGCAGCAGGAATTGATTGTTCTGGAACTGGTAGCACAAGTAAGAAGAGAGCTACCAGGACTTGGTCTGCATAAACTGTACAAATGCATTTATCAGCCACTTAGAAACAATCAAATAAAAATGGGTCGTGATAAACTCAACAGCCTGCTTCGCAGGTATGGTTTGCTCATAACAAGAAAACGGCGCAATCCAAAGACCACTCAGTCTAATCACTGGTTCAGAAGGTACTCCAACCTGACAAAAAACTTAGAAATCAAACAATCAGAACAGTTATGGGTAGCTGATATTACTTATATCTGCATTGGCTATGATTTTAATTATTTGTCATTGATCACAGACGCTTACTCCAGAAAAATAATGGGCTATTGCCTGCATCCCTTTTTGAGCAACGATGGCTGTATTGAAGCACTTAAAATGGCTGTGTCGAATAGATCCTCTACTGCTTCACTCATTCATCACTCAGATCGGGGTGTTCAGTATTGCAGTTTTGATTATGTGATGCTTTTAAATCAATCTCAAATATCTATTAGCATGACTGAGAATGGTGAAGCTCACGAAAATCCCATTGCAGAAAGAATCAATGGAATATTGAAAACCGAGTTTAAGCTCAATCAAATATTCAAGTCAAGAACACAAGCTCTCCTGGCGGTTAAAGGCAGTATAGAAGCTTACAACTATCTTAGACCACATATGAGTTGTGATTATCTTACACCAGCTGCCGCTCACTTAACAGATCAGCCACTTATCAAACGCTGGAAAAATACCAGAAAGAATTATTTAAAAAGCAAGGAACAAATACAGAATAACAATCAAACCTTATATTGAAACTATATTTGAATGAACTATTTTTAAGAGAAATACTATTAATAATAACTCTAAAAAACTGTAAAGTAAAACCCGGACGATACCTTGCGTAAATCTATTTCAGGACGAGACAATAATAAAACAAGCCTTGGTGAGACCCCAGCTTTGAAGGATTACCATACATTAACTATCTAGTCCCGGCAAGAGCCAGTTCGAACTTTTATGACGATCTGTTAAAAATCGTGGATATCTCAATGCTTGGGGTTTCACGCGGATGTAATTTATATTGAAAGTTTTTCAGGCGAAGATCCCAGGCTGAAAGTAAGTAATGAAGCAATCGATCGGTAGAAAACTAATTTAATGAAAACTGGATAGATAGGAAACCAAATAGCTCAGCGTTCTCCGTATCATACTCCAATTTCAAAGGCAGATAGAAATCATCGTTTATGCGAATGCGAATGGTAAGCGTAGGATCGAATTTAGACCGGTTTTCGTCCTTATATAATCTTTGCGCAATATATTTATAGCTAATGCCCGGTTTAATTTCTACCATCGCTTTCTCCGTATCAGGATTTACTTTAATTGGAAAGTTCATTCCCACTTCAGTTTCGACCGTACGTCTTTTTAGTGCTTCCTTTGTCGAGGTATCTGTTCCCATTGTATAGTTCAGCGTTGCATTTAATCCCGGACTGCCTAATTTTTTCTTATTGAAATAGCAATACAAATTTATTGGCGTAAAACTCAACTCACCCCACATTTTATCTGCAAAACTGTAAGTGCTTTTGAAGTCAAAAGTGAGCAAAGTTCGCTTTGACAATTTGGTCGTGAGATCTTTGTAAGCTTTACTGAATCCGGATGACATCGCTGCCAGTTCAGTGTCGGTTGACACGCCCAGTTTGTTTTTTAGAAAAACTTTCAGTACGGTGTCCATTTTCTTTACATCCTCAGCAGAAAGTGCTTCATTAGCGTATTTCCTGGCTCGTTCACCCGCTGCAGTTCTCCTGTTATCGAATATAAACCGGCCAAGGGCCGCGTTAAACAATCTTCGCTGTTGTGCAGGCTCTGAATCTACGAGGCTCTTATAATCTGTTCGTGTCAGCTTCTTATTATTCAGAATCGCATAACTAAATCCTGATTGAAAATCATCGATGTGAAATATTGATTCTTCGTTGGGAGTAATGCCGAGGTTGAGCTGGAAATTTCTTAAGAAAGTAGCGTTAACAAATTTGTCCTGTTCTTTTAGCTTTGGATTGAACATTGATCCCAGACCATATAATGTTGGTTGAAACGTTATCGTAGAGCCATCCTGCGAAGTAAATTTTCCCAATGCATTTAGAATAGATGAAAAGCTGGCTTTATCATCACCTGTTTTTTTGTTGGCTATTTCTTTTTCAAATTCAAACTGTTTCGTTTGTGCGAATACATTACCGATGCTCAGCAATACGAAAAGCGATACTAATATTTTTTTCATGGCAAAAGTTTAAACGGTTAAATCGTATGTGTTACCAGTGTTGTCCTTATCAAAAGTTTCAGGCACGTCAGGATTCACAGAAGTGTGGTTACCCATAATATCTAATTCCATTTCTCCATCAGTTAAACAATTCACAATAACAAGGTATTCGCCCTTAGGTAGATTCAGGGCCTTTGAAAAAGTACCATCGAATGTGTCACTGAAATCGAAATCTTCACCAGTCACAGACAAGATAGTGGCTGCACCCGACGCATCGCGGACATCTCCTTTGAATGTAATAATTGGCATGGTGGATATTTTTTGTTTGATTTAATGCGACCATAAAGTCGCTAACACCACAAAGAAAAATAGCAAACGTATCAATGCCAAGGGTGTTTTCACTGATTACGAGGAGTGAAATGTTTGTAGCGATACAAACCCCGGCTGTCATAAGTGTTCAATAGAATAATGACCTGGACGACCGATGTCCTGAGCCGTGTCTCAGGACCAACCTGGTAGTTCTTGTCATACTTAATAAAAAGAAAAGCCCGTTGACGCTAAAATTTGGGCAGACGATGTAGTCCCAAGGGTCTTAGACTCGAACCTTATACTGGACGGTTTGAAAGAATTTTCCAGCATTTGATGACAGTTTCCGACAAAAACCGACATAAAAAAGTTCGAGGTTTTTGGGATATATTGGCTTATAAAATTTTCTACTCCAAAGAGCGGACAGTTCGTTTCATCATTTTCAATATTAACTCCCTGTCGGAGCTTTCAATACCATTTTTAAAGTAATATTTACTTTAAAAAACTGATTTCACTAATCACTACAATATCTCACATTGCGCAGAGTCCAGCTAGCATTTCATCGAGTTTATAACTTGTATTTAGATCGGCAGGCCACGAGGATTGCAAATAATGCGGATTTAGGCGCGAAAGCGTTTCGTTTATAACGATGTGGGGATGTGCTAACAGGCTCTGCCGCATTACATCCTGCGGTAATGTATCTTTATGATACTGACATATACCACACAATTCCTTTCGCTTGCTAAACAACTCTTCAAGTCGCAATTCGTATTCCAGTAATTTGGAAAAATCATTACCCGGTGCAAATTCCCATGTCATATCTCCGGAGGCCCACAATCCCTTATAGCCATCATTCAAAGCTTGATTTAAAGAATCCTCAAGCTTGCACAACATCAGTTCCACATCGAAATCTTTACCTGCTGATACTGGCTCAGAAGACATAACCAGGCGTGCTTTTGCTATCTCGGATGCAACGTCAATATCCATAGCGGCGAGCGTGGAACGCATACCTGTAACCATTGGGGCACTATTGAGATACAGGCATCGGTAGCCTTCATCCAATTTACACTTTATAATAGCAGCTAACATGGAAAGCTTGCGAGAGGGGGAGCCTTCATAAATCAGGCATTGATGGCGTGGATTGGATTTCATTTACTGTCTGCTTTGATTTAAGCGGATTTGTAGTAGTAAATTTCTGTTGAAGGATGATTGTGTCCGGCAATAATCATTGAGTGGCTGTTACAGATGCTGTCTAGTGAATCACTATGGGCTTGAGTGAACCCAGTCTTGGGATATGCGCAATAAAGACAGAACGCTTTTTTGCTGTGAAGATTATGCCATAAATACTCAAGTCGGACTGTTGCGCCATTTAATCCTTGTGCCCACAAAATCGCAACCATTTCTCCAAAAGCACGTACTTTTCTATCGTCTTTGGTTGCAGTTGCTATTAAAGATGAAATGTATTTTTCAAAAAGTGTGTCATCGGGCCAATTATTTACCATGAATTTTGACAGCGTTTCGTTTGCGTCAAGTGGAAAGTAACGATGGTTTTTAATTAAATTGTCGAGATCAAAATTTTGTCTCTTGAGCCGCTCATTTAAACCGTCAAGATGTGCGGGCGTAGCAATGATTATTACGCTGTCCCCTGACAGAAAGCCAGAACCAACAAAACCCTCCAGCGTGTTAAGAAAATGGTTATCTTCTTCATAAATCTGAACTAAGTGGTCGCAAGGAGCGACTTCTCCCCAAAACACTTGAACATTTGTATTCTTCCACTCATTGACTTGCACCTTTATCTTATCCATGGACTAATCTTTTATGCAAAGTTAAAGAAATTGGTTAAATCCTACATTTGCACTGCCTTTCCTTTTTCCGGCACTTCAATCACCACATCCACATCATGCTGGAAAGTATTGGCTGCCCGGAATTTACCCTCTGGCAAATGAATACGAATGACTTGCTTGGATTACCCGCTTTTAGCCGGGTCAGATCATCCGGTTTCAAGTCAAGTTTAATTATGCTGTCCAGGAAAATGAAGTTATACTTCTACAATGTCCTACATAATTCGACAAAAACCTACATAAGTAGCCCCGAGGGTCTCAGACTCGAACCTCATCATAGAAGCTTTGAAGGAATTTGCAGGAATATGACAACATTTTCCTACATTATTCTACATGAAAAAGTTCGAGGTTTTTTTGGATATATATGTTGATGAACCCGATTACTTATCAAAGTTTGGCAATGCAACGTTAGGCGCATTTGTCACGTGTCAGGTTTAAATTCCCTGAAAAGATGCTTGAATTGATTCTTATAGTCACGGTCATGTTCTAAGCTATTAATGTCAAGCACACAGTTACTTGCCTCTTTTAACCTCTCATTTGCGAAACTTTTCTTGCCATTATCTTCATATCCAAAATAGGCGACGATAACAGTTATTCCCTTTTTCATCAAGGCTCTAACAAGTGGAACAAAGTCGCCATCTCCAGTGACCAGCACGGCCACATCCATTATTCCTTCCATTCCAACTTGCAGAATATCGATAGCCATTGCGACGTCAATCCCTTTTTCTCCTAAGGACTGGCTCATGGGATAAAACTTTGTTTCAACTCCAGCATGCATTAAATCATGATGCCTGTTGCGGTCACGCCTCAATTGTTTTTCGTCTGCATTAACCGAGGTAAATAGTCCTTGATACCAGGCAGCATAAACTACTTTATAATCAGCAAAACCTTGATAATGTTTCTGGACATACGACTCAAGAAGATGATGAAACGGCTGAAAAGTTAACCAGCCAAGTTTCCGTCCATAGAAATAATTTTGTGCATAAGAAAAATGCGACCCATCATAAAAGACACCGATCCTTAAATTTCCTTCCATAAGCAGATTGTTTAATTGCGCCTAACAAATAGAAAAGTATCCGCAATGCCCCCCGATAAGGCCCCGCCGTATAGAATATTTTGCGGGGCATTGTGGTATACTTTTGGGTTGACCGACTTCGCCGTAAGCTTGCTTATTGGGAAGTAAGTATCAACCTCATCTTTTCAATTTGTTTATGTTTTAAGATTTGTTTTTGTTTATTCAACCATTGCTGTGGTGTTAACTTATCAAGTACAGGATCAATGGATGATTAAATTTACATTTTTTTCATTTCTGTTTCTGAGTCTGCCTAAAATGTTTTTTAAAGAGGTATAGTTATCCTGTTACGTCGATCAACGTTGATTGACAGGGTACGGTTTGTCGGCATTTTTTCTTGCTCAACTATCATCGGATCGCTTCCACGGATAATAAGCCAGCACCAGTTGCAGGGTTTTGTTTTTACAACAGGGGCACTGCTTTATGTCAATACCGAACTGACGCAGCAGACGCATCTGCAGTGGCACTTTCACCAGTCCCTTATGCAAAGGCAGTTTCATTTTTTTGAGCACTTGATTAATGCGTTGGTGACGATTTCTGTTACTCAGGTAGCCGTATGTTCTTATTTTGGTAAACCGCTTAGGCAATATATGCTGGCAGAAGCGACGAATAAATTCAGCATTGCTAAGCGTCATTTGCTTTTGTTTATTATCATCTGCATAATCTTTATAGGCAAAAGTGACGGTATCATCGTCATTAATGCTGCCTATCCGATGATTACTGATGGCTACCTTATGCGTGTATCTTCCCAAGTATTCAATGACGGCATGCGGTCCGCCGAAAGAGGCTTTGGCATATACTATCCAGTCTTTATGATACAGTAAGTCGAACAATTTTTTTGCACCTGTTTTATCTGGCAGTATTACTTCACCATTATCAATCATTTGTTTTAATGCCTGTAAAAACTTTGCTCTGTAAACAATGCTCATTGCCTTAACAGGAAACAAAAAGCGCCATTCATTCTTTGTTGCATTCTTCCAGCCATTATTACCTGTAATACCTCCACCACTTACAATGCAATGAATATGCGGATGAAAACTCAATTGCTGCCCCCAAGTATGCAGCACACTGATGATGCCGGGAGTTGCTCCAAGATATTTTGGATCCTTTGCAAAACAGAGCAATGTTTGAGCGGATGCATCGAAGAGGAGTTTATATAAAATCTTTCGATGACCCATTACTAAACTGTTCAACTCAAGAGGCAATGTAAATACTACGTGATAGTATTTTAGGGGCAGCAGTTCCTGTGTTCGTGCTTCTATCCATTCTTGTTTTTTTATGGCACCACAATTAGGGCAATGTCTGTCTCTGCAACTATGGTATTGATATTTTATATGCCCGCATTGATCATCACTGCACCGGTAAACATGATAACCAAGTGCCGGTGTACGGCATATTCTTAAACGATGCAAAACATTTTGCACGTGAACATTTGTGGCTGTAGCTGATGCTGCATGTTGCTTTAATATCTGCTGCACTGTAGCACGGGGCTTTGTATAAGATAACATACCAGCATCATCCGATAGCTATCGGATTTGTTTTTTTAGGTGATGTTGATGTGTTTTCTTTTCCCTGCGGTAAAGCATCATAGGGATTGATGATTCCCTGTCTGCGTGTGGTAGTAAGATGCATGTAGCGCATGGTGGTTTGCAAAGTGCTATGTCCCAGAAGTTCTTTTACGGTATGCAGATCCGTGCCATGATCTACAAGATGTGTTGCAAAACTGTGTCGGATAGTATGTACTGTAAAATTTTTACTGTCAAGCCCGGCTTTTGCCAATGCGGTTTGAACAAGATGCTGTATGCTGCGGTGACTGATAGGGCAACCTCTGCGGGAGCCATTGAATAAATATATTACGGGTTTGTATATAATGTAATAAGCCCTGAGTTCCTGCAATACCGCTTCAGATAAAATAGTATAGCGATCTTTAGCTCCCTTGCCCTGCACCACTTTAATACGCATGTTCTTACTGTCTATATCAGTAATCTTCAAAGAAGCAATTTCACTCAGACGCATACCGGTGCTGTATAAAAGCATTACAACTGTGCGATGCTTGATGTTTTTAATGGAATCAATGAGTGTTTTTATTTCCTGTGCATTCATCACCGGCGGCAGCTTGCTGCTCTGCCGTGGATAAATAAGAGAAGGAACTACATAAGGTAGCTTCAATACATGACGAAAAAAGAAAGAAATACTTTGCGCAGCCATTCTGCATTTTACACGGCTGCATCCAAGAGTCTTTGCCAGGTACAATAAATACCGCAGTGTCATTTCTTCGGTAAAATCTTGCGGATTGACGTCAGCATAATAAACGAACAGATAGCGTAACTCAGAAAGATAATTACGAATGGTAAGTGGGCTGTAATGACCAATTGATAGATACTGACTGGTTTTTTCTAATGCCGCAATAGCCTGCGGACTTAATGTTTTTTTTCCATGATCTTATAGTTTTATAAATTAAAAAACAAACTACAAGATATAAGAATCTAAAAACTCAGCGCCTGAATAGGCGATGTTGGTTCAACACTCTAATTTATGATATAAGCTGGGACTTTTAAAATTTTCATAGCGTGAAAATCAATATAGTAACATAATGCGTTTTGTGTTGTTATTAGCACAATCCACTCTATCTACCTTCAAATGTTTATTCTATGAAAACCGTTCTATCTTCGCCGGTAAGCCTAAATGTCCAGTAAGTCTTTAATCGGGACTTTCAAAGCTTGCGCAATTTGAAAAAGGTAATAAGCCGAGGGATTCACATTTCCTTTTTCGAGTCTGTTGATACTTTGTCGATCCTTATCGCACTCATTCGCCAACTGAGTTTGATTTAGACCATTCCTTTCTCTCAAAAAAGCAATTCTGTCCCCTAATTTTTTCAGGAAGTTATTTTTAGCCTTATCAATTGTCATTATAAGGGCAAAGTGGAAAAAACTTTCTAAACCATTGTCAACGGATTTGTTTACAATTGTTTTTTTGCTTACCTTGACTTCGGCTTCAGGTCAAAGAAGTCAGCTTTTTCAAAATGTTTCATTTATCAAATTCAGATTATCCTAGTTGCCTTCAATGAAGGCAAAGAAGAAGGTATTAATCATTATTTCGACCCTTGGTACAAACCCCTTTGCTACTTTGCAAATCCATACACTAAAAACACTGATAATGCCGTAGTACAGGAGGCTTACATCCGTGTTTGGTTTAAACGAACTCAATTCAGCACTGAGTCCGGTTTAAAAGCTCATTGCGTCAAATCCTAAATCCACGCTGCAATTATGAAAATGAGCAAATCTTCTTAATCGAAGCTGTGCGACCATCAGCAAAATAATAATGGAACTGCTATTCATTTATAATTCCAAATAAATAACCATGAATAGTGACAATAGAATTAAAGTGGCGTTGGCAGGCGAGCATGTATTGTTAAGAGCTGCACTCGCAGCTTTGATCAGCAATTTTGATAATTGCAAAACTGTAATCCAGGTAAGCAATGGAAAGGAATTAACAACAGAAATTAACAGAGGAACCCTTCCCAATGTTGTATTGCTTGATTTGAATATGCCTGAAATGAATGGGTTTGAAACAGCATGTTGGTTACGTGATAATCATCCGTCAATAAATGTGCTTATGCTTACGACCCATGATTCGGAACTGTCAATTATCCGCCTTCTCCAGGCAGGGGTCAAGGGTTTTCTGAAAAAAGATATTCATCCAAAGGAACTTCAATTTGCAATCCATTCAGTGATGAAAAATGGATACTATTACTCTCACAGCGCCACTGGCAAATTGCTGAATCTTTTCAGAAGCAAATCCGGATTTACGCATACGCTGGAAAAAACAATGCTGAATGAAACCGAGATCCTTTTTTTGCAACTGACCTGCCGTGAAATGACCTACAAAGAAATTGCGAAGGAAATGAAGTTAAACCCCCGCGGAGTAGATAATCTTCGTGATAATTTGTTTACAAAACTAGAAGTCAAAAGCCGTGTAGGGTTGGCAATGTATGCAATAAGACACGGTTTGGTTAATATTTAAAGGTCTGACACGGCCCGGCAAGACCCCAGCTATGAAGGATTTTCGGCAGAACAATTATGTAGTCCCGACAGGAATCGAACCTGTATCAAAAGTTTAGGAAACTTCTATTCTATCCATTGAACTACGGGACCTTGCTTCGCTATAATTCTTTAGTCATCAATCGGCCAATTGAAACCGCTCGCAATGACGTGAGAGCTTTGACAAAGCGGACGGCAAAAATAATACTTCCGTATTAAATGAACAGAACAACCAGCGATTAACCACGGTCAATCTTCATTCTCTTTCTCTCTGCAATTTCCCTGTTAAGTTGAGCTTCTTTGTAGCCGGGATCGAGTTGAATAGCCTTAGTAAAATCTGAAATAGCTTTTTCATATTCACGCAGATTCATGTGAACTATTCCTCTATTATACCAGGCCCTGGCATAACCGGAATCCAATTTGATCGCTGTTGTGTAATCTTCAATGGCGCCGGAATAATCTTTTAATTCATTCCTGTCTGCTGCCCTGTTATTATAAGCCATTTTGAAATGGGGACGAAAGGTAATTGCCTGTGTGTAATCTTCGATGGCTTTCGAATATTCCTGTAGCCTGGAATAAGCCAGCGCCCTGTTGTACCAGGCATCTGTAAAGAATGGATCTATCTGCACTGCTTTTGTAAATAATTCAATGGCCCTTGTATAGTTGCCTTTTTTTGCCTGGCGGAATCCTTTGCTATTGATGGTTGAAGCATTTTGCGCATTCACTATTAGCGTGAGAATAATTGGCAGGCAGATCAATATTAATTTTTTCATGGCATTTATTTTTACATTTCGGGCATAGAGAACCTGTTAAAACCGTAATGGTTTTTTAAAACAACTCTTTGTTTTTATTTAGTTCTAATTGCCAGTACCTGGTTTTACTGGTTGTGCTTTCTTGGCCGGGCTTTCGGGTTTCAGATTGCCTGGCGCCGGTTTAACGGCTGGCGGACCTTTTGGTGGTAAATTTATTTTGTACGGGTATTCCTGTTTGTTCCATTTATTTTTATCCGCCTGCACATTCTTTTTCCCGGGATCAGTTGGAACAGGATTTTTTTTAACGTCACGTTCTTGCTCATTAGTTATATCCCACTGATCGCTTTTCTGCCACTGGTCACTTTTATTCCATTGATCACTTTTATCGGGCTCAGCACTCTTATCCCACTGTTGCGGTTCGTCCTTTTTAATAGTTGCTGACTTTTTATCAATTACCTTTTTTCCATCAGTGTGTCTTTCTTCCATCTGTTTCTCTTTTACTTTCTCTTTTAAGTTTTCCAACTGCTCCCTTTTCCTATCCAATTCCCGGCGTTGTCCATCCAGTTCATCCCGCTCCTGTTGAATCTCTTTTAAGATCTTTTCTTTTTCTTTTCCATCTGTCGTTTTTAATTGCTCTTTTTTAACGCCTATGCTCTCCTTCTTTGATCCAATCTGATTTTTTAACTGTATTATCTCCTTCAATGTCGCATCCGCATCCTTCTTTGCCTGCTCGTGTTCATTCAGTTTAGTAACAAAATCCTTGGCGTTAATGTTTTTACTTTTAATGACTGCACCCTTTTTTGCCGGAACGGTAACCCTATCCGGTTTTTTCAAAAGGGTGATCTTTTTCTTTTCTAAAGGTTGTGTGTCTTGCTGGCTCACAACAATTGGCAAAACTGCAGTCGCTGGCTGCTGCACCTGGTAGCTGCCGGGTTTGACAGGCTCAATCTTTTTGTCCGGTTCTTTCATTACATAATTAAAAGCAGAAAATATAACCACGCCGGAAAGCAAGGCGAGCTTTTCAAAAAAATTGATCCCTTTATTTTTATTAGTGATCATTCTTTTAACCCGGTTGAGCAGGTAATGACGCTTACCGACAATACCCATTACATAGGAACTGTGATTAGCTGAATATTCCTGGAAATTTATAAGTGCCTTGAGATAATTAGTTTTTTGGTCACAACTTGCGACCACCATGTCATCACAACTGGCTTCTCGTTCCTGTCGCATCAGGGAAGATATCCAGCGCATGGCAGGGTTGAAGAAAAAGATAGCTTCTGCCATATGTTGCAATAAATTGACGAGATAATCTCTTCTGCGTATATGTGCCAGTTCGTGAAGTAATATTGTTTCCACTTGTTCGGCAGGTAAATGAGTAAGGAGGCCAAGTGGTAATAAGATCACCGGTTTAAATATCCCAATTGCCGTAGGAACTTTCACCAATTCCGATTGCAATAAAGAAACTGAATACCGTACACCAATCATCAGCTGCAATTGCTCCAATTTAAATTTCCAAGCGGTAGTTACCGGGTGGGTTTTGTAATGCCGCAACCTATTGATTGCAGCAAGTCCCGTAACCAATCTAATAGAACTTAGTAAGAAAAAGAATGTCCATATCATTATTATAGTATCCGAATTTGTATTTACCCAGGCCATGAACTTATCCATGAGGCCATCGTTGTTGTTTATTACCTGTACATTTTCTAACATCACGACGGAAGCAGATCGTTTTGCTTGGCCGTATTGATTAATAAATGTAAAAACAGACCCGGCAATAAATAAGACCATAACAACGCTCAATAAATTATATCGCAGCCTGGCGGTTGAGTTTCTGGTACTGCCGAGAATGATAGCCGCAAGCAATGCAGCCAGCAAACCCTGCCAAAGGGAGTGGATGAACGTCCACGTGAGTGCTTTAACGATGTCTTGCATAAACTCTCGTTTATAGGTAGTTTATTGATCCAATTTTTTGATCAGCTCTTTGATGATGTCTATTTCCTTCTTAGATGTTTTCTTATTACCCAGCAACTGCATCATCAGGTTACTGGCAGAGCCATTATATAATGTATTGACAAACCTTTCCAACAAGAATTCTTTTGTTTTGCTTTCTTCTTCGGCAGCATGGTAGATATGCTTCATGTTGGTTGCATCGCGTGTCAGCAATCCCTTATCTGACATTATCTGCATCAATTTGAGAGTAGAGGTGTATTGCACTTCTCTTTTTTGTTCATTGAGCTTATCGTTTACAAAACGTACAGTAGAAGGACCATGCTGCCAAAGGACTTGCAAAATTTCCAGTTCTGACTTTGTCGGTTCAGGCACCATGTTTCCTTTTTTATTTTCTTTCATAACTTAAGGTAGGAAATTTTTCGTACGAACAAAATATTATGTGCTTTTTTTGGATGACCGGTTAGAAAAAACCAGCAGATGGCAACCCGGGCACAAAAAACAACAATTCAATGAGTCAGCAAAAAGTGAGAACTTTCTCCTGGGTTGCAAGAAGAAATTTTTATTTTTTCTTTTTTTAAAAAAAGCCAATGCTGCTGACATAGGGTTGTCACCCGGTCTTAGTTTCTTTGTATTGAAACCAATAAATGTTATAAAATGAATAGTACACAAACTGAAACACCAGGAATATTCACACCAGAAGCCCTACTTGAACATTGGCAGGGGCATCGTCGCGTTACCCGCCGGATGATCGAAGCTTTTCCCGAAGACAAGCTTTTTACTTATTCTATCGGGGGCATGCGGCCATTCTCTGATCTTGTTATGGAATTTATCGGAATGGCCGAACCAGGTATCGATGGCATTGCAACCGGGAACTCGAATACTGTTAACGATCTTCCGCATCATGCAAAAAATAATTGGCCCAAAACAAAAAAAGAATTGCTTGAAAGATGGGATCGTGTAACTGAAAAGATAAACAAGCTATGGCCGCAGATACCATCAAAACGTTTTACAGAAATGGATAAGGCTTTTGGTCAATGGGAAGGTCCTGTATATAGTTTTATTTCTTATTGGATCGATAATGAGATCCATCACCGCGGGCAGGCTTACGTTTATTTGCGTTCACTCGGCATTGAACCCCCCGCATTTTACGACAGGAGCTAAACATTGTTTTCTTATTGTTTCTTAAAAACTTCATTGGCACAGATTTTATACCACTAGATGAAAAAGCATGGATGCTATTGAGGTAATTGTAGAAACACCAAAAGGAAGTCAGTTCAAGTATAAGTATGATGCAATAAATGAAAGGTTTGAAGTGAATAAAGCATTGCCTGTCGGCCTTGTCTTTCCATATGATTTCGGATTTATTCCTGGTACAACCGGTGAAGATGGTGATCCGCTTGATGTACTGATCTTTTCTGAATTTTCATTTTTACACGGAACCATGATCGAATGCCGGGTCATCGGCAGCATGAAAGCCGAGCAAACTGAGGGCAAAGAAACTATTCGCAACGACCGGATATTTGTTACTCCTGAAATTAAAGGGTTTTACCCTGTGTATGAATCATTGAAAGATATCCAAAAAGAAAAATTAAAGGAGATCGAAAAGTTTTTTATCTATTATAATTCCATGCAGGATAAAATTTTTAAACCACTCGGAACATTATCGCCAAAACAAACAATGAAAATAATTGAACAACATCGATCGTGAATATCAATTTCCCTGAAAGCGCCGTAAGTATCCTTTAGCATTAAACGGCTTTGGTGATTAAATTTTCCTACCTTCCCCAACACAAATTTTTTTCATGAAAAAGATCACTTTAATTTTTTTATACATAGCCGCATCCGTTTTTGGACAGGAGAGTCTTGCCCAGGGAAACGGCTCCAAAGCCCGCCTTAATCATATAGCGTTATATGTTGTTGATCTCAAAACAAGCACGGCTTTTTATAAAGATGTAATTGGGCTTGACACCATTCCCGAGCCTTTCCATGACGGGCGGCATACATGGTTTGGTATCGGCGTAAAAAGTCATTTACATATTATATCCGGTGCTGCAACAAAAACAGATCATAATAAGAACACACACTTGTGCTTTTCGGTATCATCGGTAAATGATTTTGTAAAAAGGCTGGAAAAAAATAATGTTGAATATGAAGACTGGCCCGGCACAAAAATGAAAATCACTACCCGTGTTGATGGTGTTAAACAGATCTATTTTAAAGATCCTGATGGTTATTGGATCGAGATAAACGATGCCAAGGAATAAGTTCAGAGTCGGGAATCGGGAGTTCGGAGTCAGAGCTTGGTACTTAGTGTCATTGTGCTCCAGGGTTTAATTTTTAAACCTAAATACTCCTCCGAATTCCGAACTCCGAACTCTGAACTCTTAACTCCGAACTCTTAACTTATCTACCTTATCTTTGCCCTCCTCAAAAAGTGAAGTATGAAGTTTTACAATGTGCTTATTAAATACCGGCTCCAACTGGGAATAGCGCTTGGTATTATCGGCGGACTTACGAATTATTTTTCCGGTTTTTGGCCGGCTTTTCCATTATACTTTGTAGGCCTTATTCTCATATTCGGACATTTTTTCTTTGGTCCCCTGCGTTTGATACAGGAATATCTTGAATCAGGCGATATGGAAGGCGCAGAAAAAATTCTTAACTCCATAAAATTTCCCGGTCTTCTTTACAAACCGATCCGCTCTGCCTATTATACTTTGCGGGGAAATGTGGCAATGATGAAACAGGATTATGATGGCGCTGAAAAAATGATGAAGAAAGGTTTGGATCTTGGCATGCCGATGAAAGAAGCCGAAGGCGCCAGTATGTTGCAAATGGGAATGCTTTCCATGCAAAAAAATGACCTGAGGCAAGCTGAAAGCTATATCCGCCAGGCTATACGCAAAGGATTGCCTGATAAAGAAAATGAATCGGCCGCTTATTTACAGATGTGCAGCATCATGATGAATAAAAGAGAGTTTCGTGCTGCCAAGGATTTTTTCAGAAAAGCAAAAGCATTAAGGCCAACTACGCCGCAGATCGTTGATCAAATAAAACAACTGGAAAAATATATAACACGAATTCCCGGATAAAAAAAATTTCGTGGAAAAGAAAAAGGGTTGAATAATCTTCAACCCTTTTTTATTGGTAATTCGTTTTATTAATTCATTTTTTCAATATGCCCTTCGATCTTTTTACTCTTTCTATAGATCTCAATCAGTAAAACTGAACCTTGTCTTGATGGCAACACAGAAGCCCAGGTGGCATCGGATTTTGTATTGATCTTATCGGTTGTGATCTTTCCATCAGCATAGTTAATTGCATTAAAGGTGCTCCCCTTATAATCCTTGCCTCTTACATAATCTCCATAGAAAACTGTAAAAGCACTGTTGTCACCGCTCATTTGGGTGTACGCATAATCAAACTGGCCATAAGTATACTTTATCATCTTACCTATCAATGGAGTACTCACGAATTCCATCCCGCTCCGCAGTTCAATGTTGTTCGAATTTTTGTCATAGATCTTTGCTTCTTTTACATTAAAGCCCTGGTCAAACTTGATCATGATCATATCAGTTACTTTTATTTTTACGGTGCTTACTCCTGATCTGCCGCCACTGGCTACTTTTGATAATATCCCCAATGCACTTGCCACCTTTTTATAGCCTTCGCCGATAGCAAAAATGTTTCCATCTGCTGTTTGCATAATATTATGTAAATACATAAATCCAAAATCATCGATCTTGCCTTTTGAGTTCACATCAAGAAATTTACCCAGCTCGAGATCCCATGAATTGTACTTCTCGCTCAACACTTTTCCTTTCTCATCTATACCCCAGAAAGCAAAGCCAAGCGATTTATCTTTTGAAATATTCCCGTTAAGATCAAAATATTCACCGTATATGTAGGCCTTGCCATCATTAAGTGTTGACAAGCTAGCAGGATAGAATCTATATTTCGAATCCGTAGGTTTTTCAAAAAGCTGTTTGCCGGTTTCAAGGTCAAGACCAGTAATATATGAATCTGGCTTCTGATCCATCATGCCACCGAATTTTAAAACTTCGAGAAAAACAACACCATTAAAAGTGCCGAGATAGTCACCAATGAATCTCTTAGCGCCTGAAGTTGGAATGTATGTCCACTGCTTCTTTTTTTCGCTGGAAAAATAATCGATCTGGAAGGTATAATCCTTGTCTTCGCGGCTCGGCATATTTGAAATAAATCCTTTGCCATCGATCGGGTAAAGTCCCTTATAAGTTTCCTCCTCATCATCAATAGCCAGGTAGCTCATCTCCAGGTATCTCTCTTCTTTCTTTGTCAACTGCCTCGGGTAGCTGTGTTTTTTATTTCCATCTGCACCATACACCTGGTAATCAAATGTTCTTTCTTTGCCATCATAAAGAAGTAAGATAAGATCGGTGCCGTTAAAAGATGATTCAAGGACCGTCGTCTGTTTTGAGCCCTGGATCTTGACCTCTTTAAGCGTCTTAAGCGTTATATCACATATACGCAGTGTCCATTCAAAAGTATTTTTATCTACTTTATCATTTGCCCAAAAGAAATAATATCCTTTTACATCTGTCTTTTCTTCAATAGCTCCTGTAGTTGTTCTGAATGGCTTTTTTACATTCTCAATGCTCACAGTTTGTGCAAGCATGCTGAATGTTACAAGTAACACGAGGATGGATGCGAAAATTGGTTTTTTCATTTTGTGTAGTTATGTGTTTAAAAATTACTCTGGTTGAATTCTCTTTTTAGCTTTAATATATTCCTCTTCAAAACCGATATAACGGCTCATTTGCTCTTTATATTGCTTACAAAACTGGTAACTCAGTTGTGCGATCTCATCAAGCTTTAGCCTGCTTATCATTCGAAGCAACAGGTTATAATCTTGTTTATATCCGCGGGTTTCTCCTTCTGTCATTGCCCCCAGGCGATGATCCTTTTGACCTTCATACATGTTATTTAAAGCCCTGGCAATTGAGAAAAGGGCAAACGGGGCGTAGTCTTCACGCTGCAGCATAAGCAGGCTGTAATATAAGTTCTTCGACAGGTTTTTATTTTTGTATTCCTGCTCGGTTATCTCCACATAAAAATCTTTCTTTAAGCGGTTAAATATTTCTTCACTTATTAAAAAATGCTGACCGGTCGCTGTTAATCGTGCAATTGAATCTTTAAGGAGCGCTATTCTTTTGTCGCAATCAGGATGTGTTTGCATAGAATCCTTTTCTCTTTTACTCAACGGTGAATCGTCTTCTTTCATCTCACTAAAAAGTACTGATTCTTTTTGTATCCATCTTTTCTTAAAAGGATACTCCTTGAAATTAAAAGCCTGCTGAATATCCAGCGGTTTAAATGATGAAGTATCATCAACATGCCCAAGCATAGCAAGGCAACTGTTTATTGCATTGCAATCATAGCCGGTTTTTTTCATAAAAATAAAAGCATACCTGTCAGCCTCTGCTTCGTTTTCGCGGCGATGGCTGCGGCTGCTCATTAATATGGGTTTTAAAAGCGCCTCCAATTGCTGGTTCACACGGTACTCTTCTTTCTGAAGTCTTTTTATTTCTTTTTTAAATGCGTCGCTGTTGACCGTCTCCACATGTTTTTTAATTGCACTATTGCTGTGGTCAAGGAAATAATGCGCCAGCTCATGGCAAAGGACAAATGCCAGTTCTGCTTCATTATTGAGATAGATCATCAGCCCTGCGTTTACTACCAATGTTCCTTCACCAATGCTATAGGCATTTGGCCACCAGTCGCGGGAAAATAGAAGCCTGATCTCTTTGCCTTTTAATTCCGGGTTCACGTCAATTATCTTCTTCAGTACAGATTGCAAATAATCATTTGCTTCTTTCTCTGTTACCGGCCGGCTGCTTTGCAATAGTTCAGCAATTGTTGCAAAACGGGATTCATAAATTTCCTGGTAGTCTTTTTTATGTGTTGTGGCGAGAGAACCGATCAGCTTATTCTTGTTTTGCAATGCCTGCTCATAATACGTCTTCCGTAAAACGGTGTCATCCTTTTGAAAATTATATACCGGCTGCCGTAATTGGGAATTGGCTGCCAAATGAAATAATGAAAAAAAAAGTAAAGTGTAGGTTCGTTTCAGCGCTGTCATTGACTCCTTTATTGCACAGAGCCAAATATAGAAAGTAGTTTTCTAACCACGTAATTCTGTGAATAAAGATTTTGTTACTTACACGCCTTTTTCGAGGCAAAGAATTAATAGTTTAAATTCGTTGGTATAAACGATTTTGAAAACTCCGGAAGCAATGTCATTTCAAAAAGAAAAGCTGGAAAAGAAATTCACTGAAGAATACCAAAGACTTAACGAACATCAGCGGCTGGCGGTTGATACTATTGAGGGTCCTGTGATGGTGATTGCGGGGCCTGGCACCGGCAAAACCCAAATATTAGCCAGCCGGGTTGGAAAAATTTTATTAGAAACAGACGCCCGGCCTGAAAATATTCTTTGTCTTACCTATACAGATGCGGGTGTGGTGGCAATGCGGAAAAGGTTGTTGCAGTTCATAGGTTCCGATGCATATAAAGTAAACATCTATACTTTCCATGCTTTTTGTAATGATGTGATCCAGGAAAATCTTTCGCTATTTGAAAAAACCGCACTTGATCCTATCTCTGATCTTGAAAGAATTGAGCTATTCAAAGAACTGATCGATTCATTTCCGAAAAATCATCCGCTGAAACGGTACCGTGGGGATGTATATTTTGAAATCAACAACCTGCAGCAGCTTTTCAGCACGATGAAAAGAGAAGGCTGGACACCGGCTTATATTAATCAAAAGATCGATGAATATATTTCAAGCCTTACCACCCGTGAAGATTTTATTTATAAAAGAAAATTCAAAGAGTTCAACCCCGGTGATCTGAAAAAAGACCGGATAGAAGAAGAAAAAGAAAAAAAGGAAAAGCTCCGTGCTGCGGTAAATGAGTTTGACCGCTTCCAGCAAATGATGCGCAAAAGGGATCGGTATGATTTTGACGATATGATCAATTGGGTGATAAAAGCATTTGAGGAAAACAAAAATTTATTAGCGCAATACCAGGAAAAATTTCTTTACATACTGGTAGACGAATACCAGGATACAAGCGGTACGCAGAATCGTATTGTTGAGCTGCTTATTAATTATTGGGAAAAACCTAATGTGTTTGTTGTTGGTGATGATGATCAAAGTATTTACCGGTTCCAGGGAGCTAATGTAGAGAACATGTTAAGCTTTGCTGATAGTTATAAAAATGATCTGCTGACGGTTGTGCTTACAAATAATTATCGTTCTACTCAACCAATCCTTGATATTTCAAAAACACTCATCGATAGAAACAAAGAAAGACTGGTAAAACAATTGCCTGACCTTACCAAAAATCTTAAAGCATCTCACCATCATACCAGCACGTTAACGCATTTACCGGTAATAAAAGAATATGAAACGCAGCGGCAGGAAATGATCGACATTACACTCCAGGTGCAAAAATTACTGGCGGAAGAAATTCCTGCAGGAAGGATCGCTATTATTTATAAAGAAAATAAATACGGGGAAGAGCTGGCGCAATATTTTAAACTCAGAAATATTCCCGTCTTCACCCGGCGCAACATAAATATTTTTGAGTTGCCGCTTGCAAAAAAGATCATTCTTATTCTTAAATACCTGGCCGCAGAGCATGATGTGCCTTATGGCGGCGATGAAATGCTTTTTGAAATTTTACACCTGGATTGGTTTCATATTCCTGCTGTGGAAATTGCCAAACTCAGCGTTGAAGCTGCGGACAAAAAATTTGATGAAAAAACTTCATTGCGAAGATTATTGCATGAAAAGTCAATAGCAATCCCTAAAGACCTTTTTAGCCAGGGCATACATGAAGGTCTAAAAAAAGCATCTGCAATATTGGAAAAATTTATTGCTGATGTACCTAACGTTACGTTGCAGCAATTGTTTGAAAATATTATACGGGAAACCGGGATACTCAGTTACATCATGCAAAGCCGCGATAAACACTGGCAATTGCAAATACTCACAGGCCTGTTTGATTTTGTAAAAGAAGAAACACGTCGAAACCCTTCCATGAGACTTCAGCATTTAATAAACATTATTGAGCTGATGGAGAATGAAGAAATTTCCCTGCCATTGGTACAGGTAAGCGGAAGCGATAAGGCTGTGAATTTATTAACTGCACATGGTTCAAAGGGCCTGGAATTTGAATATGTTTTTTTTGCAGGCTGCAATGCATCATTCTGGGAAAAGAAACGAAAACCGGGCGGTGGTTATAGTTTGCCTGATACAATGTTTTCTTCTCAACCAGCATCAAAAGACGATGAAGAACTCCGGCGTTTATTTTATGTTGCCTTAACAAGAGCCGAAAAACATCTTTTTATTTCTTTCAGTCGTTTTAAAAATGATGGAAAGGACCTCGAGCCTTCAATGTTCATTGCTGAAATACTCGATCTGCATTTATTGCCTGCAGAAAAAGTTTTTATCAGTGAAGAAGTTTTATCGGAATTCAATGCGTTACAATTTGGAGAAGCCGAAGCTCCTGAAATTGAAAAACTGGAAAAAGAATTTATTGACAGGTTGCTTGAGAAATTTGTGATGAATGTAACTGCATTAAACAATTACCTGAGATGTCCTTTAGAATTTTATTTTAAAAACCTGATCCGTATTCCTTCGCCAAAAAATGAAGCAACTGAATTTGGATCGGCGGTTCATTATGCATTGGAGCAACTGTTCAGGAAAATGTTAGGGCCCGATAATATGCGGGGCAACAGCGGGCAATTCCCTTCCAAAGAAATTTTTATTGCAGATTTTGAATGGTATTTGCACCGCCACCGCGAAAGTTTTACCAAAGAACAATTTGAAAGACGACTGGAATACGGACAGGAAGTGCTGAGTAATTATTATGATAAAAGAATTAATGGCTTTAATAAAATAGTTACGATAGAAAGAAATATTCGAAACGTTGTGGTGAAAGGAATTCCCATTAAAGGCAAGCTCGATAAACTGGAGTTTGATGGTAAGTCGGTAAATGTAGTAGATTATAAAACAGGCGATCCTGATAAAGCGATCCCCAAACTAAGAGGGCCATCTGATAAAGACCCGAATGGCGGTGATTACTGGCGGCAGGGTGTGTTTTATAAAATACTCGTTGATAATTACGGACAAAAAGACTGGAGGGTCGTCAGCACTGAATTTGATTTTATCGAGCCTGATAAAAAGAAAAACTACAGAAAAGAAAAATTGATAATAAATCCTGCTGATATTGAAACGGTAACTCAACAAATAGCTTCCGTATGGCAAAAGATCCAGGATCGAGAATTTTATATCGGCTGCGGCAACCCGGATTGCCACTGGTGCAATTTTGTTAAAACTAATAACCTTGCCGTTGCATTGCATGAAATGGAAGAAGAGGAGAACGAATAGAACCATGATTAAAGAACCAGGATTAAAGAACCATGATTAACATGATTTTTTAGGATTATTAGGAAAATTGGAGCATGTTATCGATACAAACTGTTTAAGTTTGCGGCTCACTTTATGAATAAACCCAGTTTTATAAAAGTTATTTTCCCATTTTTCCTCTTAATCCTTTTAATCCCAAAAATCCTGGTTCTAAGCGGTTGCGCCAACATGATCCCGCCAACAGGCGGCCCGGTAGATTCACTTCCCCCGCTTTTAGTAAAAGTAACACCCCCTGATTCAAGCAAGAACTTTGATACAAAGACCATCACTTTTACTTTTGATGAATTTATTGAAGATGTTCAGCAACAAAATCCTTATCAAAATGTAATGATCTCTCCCAACCCGGTTACTTTTCCGGTTATAGAATCAAAACTAAGAACACTTACTGTAAAGCTTAAAGATTCACTGGAACCAAACACAACTTATTATTTCAATTTTGGTGATGTAATAAAAGACGTAAATGAAAGAAATATTTTAAATAATTTTTCGTACATCTTTACAACAGGTAATACATTAGATACGCTTCAACTTAGCGGCAATGTTGTTGTTGCGGAAACTGGCGGTATCGACACCACAATGGTTGTTATGTTGTTCAGAAGCGGTGAGGACTCCGCTATCGTAAAAGATCCTCATGCACGATATATTACTAAACTGGATGGCAAAGGAAATTTCCGTTTTCTGTATTTGCCGGAAGGCACATATTATATATATGCAATGGATGACAGCCGGAGATATTCCGACCAGGAGTTTTTTGCGTTTGCCGATAGTGCTGTTCAAATTAAGCCCGGCGCTCTGCCTGTTACTTTATATGCATTTAAAGAAAAGAAAGAGGAGGCACCGCCTGCCGGGGCTACATTTAATTTTGCCGGGGGAAACCGTGGGCCCGGAGCAAAACCTGAAGACAGAAGATTAAGATTTTCTACCAATCTCAGCGCAAACGTGCAAGACCTTCTTAGTGATTTCTCTTTAAATTTTGAACGACCGTTACGAAATATTGATACAACTAAATTAAAGTTAAGTACCGATTCAACATTCAATCCCGCATTAGCAGCATGGGAAATAGACAGCTTGAAAAAGAAGCTGACGCTAAAGATTGACTGGAAAGAAAATACTTTGTACAACTTAATTCTTGAGAAGGATTTTGCAGAAGATAGTTTAGGCCGCAAGCTATTAAAGACCGATACCATAAACTTTACCACAAAAAACCTGGCTGATTATGGTTCTGTAAAAGTGAGTTTTAAAAATATTGACCTTTCACAAAATCCCGTGTTGCAATTTTCCCAGAGTGGTCAGCTCATCAAATCATTTCCGCTTACAACCACTGAAGTTTACGAGCAATTATTTGTTCCCGGGGAATATGAGCTCAGTATTCTTTATGACAAAAATAAAAATGGACATTGGGACCCGGGTCAATTTTTTGGACAGAAAAAACAACCGGAATTGGTCAGGCCCCTCAATAAAAAAGTAACTATAAGGGCTAATTGGGATAATGAGTTTGAAGTAATATTGTAAAGGCACAAGGAACAAGGAACAAGGCACAAAAAGATTCAAAATACTATAAAGTGTATTCTCAGACTTGAACCTTGAACCTTGTTCCTTGTACCTTGTACCTTGTTCCTTGTTCCTTGTTCCTTGTACCTTGTACCTTGTACCTTGTACCTTGTGCCTTGTGCCTTGTGCCTTGTGCCTTGTTCCTTGTACCTTGTACCTTTATCTTTGCACCATGCAATTCTCCTCTCAACTTCTTGAAAATGCGGTAAACGAATTTGCCAGGCTTCCGGGCATTGGTAAAAAAACAGCGTTGAGGCTCGTGCTTCATTTATTAAAGCAAAATGAAAATGATGTGCAGCAGTTCAGCGAAGTAGTCGCCAGGATGCGCAATGAAATAAAATTTTGCCAGCGTTGCTTCAATGTGGCCGATGGCGATATTTGTTCTATTTGTGCCAATAGTATGCGCAAGCAGGAAATCATTTGTGTTGTTGAAAATATACGCGATGTAATTGCCATTGAAAGTACACAACAGCTTAATGGCACATATCATGTGCTTGGCGGCATCATTTCACCGCTTGATGGCGTCGGTCCTGACCAGCTGAATATCGAATCACTCGTTCATCGTGTGCAAAAAGAAAAAACGGAAGAGATCATTTTTGCATTGAATCCGAATATACAGGGCGATACTACCATTTATTATATACAAAAAAAGCTTCAGCATTTAAATGTTCGCATCACCACCATCGCAAGAGGCATTGCATTCGGCGGCGAACTGGAATATGCAGATGAAATGACATTGGCCCGCAGTCTTCAGAATCGGTTGCCGGTTGAGAGTTATGTTGCTAATAAGTAGGCTAAGATTGAGATTAAGGTTTAGGTTAACAACGCTGATCACTGCCTAACCTTAGTCTTAGCCTTAATCTTGCCTTGACTTTAATTGAATAAAATCTTTATATTTGCACTTAAGGCGGATTTGTTTATTGTTCGGCCTGATACGGAACTAATAAACGCAAAGAAACTTCACTACTGTTTCCCAACGTTTATATAGTTCGATAGTTAAGATATTGAAGTCAGCTGTATTGCTGCTATGAAGCTTTTGTTGCGACGCTCCGTTCATCTTAGTCAATTCTATTGAGCATACCCGCAGCTCAAAGCTTATAGCCTCCGAAGGAGTGCTTCGGACACAGCCTAAATCTTTTTACTATGGATATTAAAAAAGAACTTGAAAAACGCATTCTTATTATCGATGGCGCCATGGGCACTATGATCCAGCAGTATAAACTCAGTGAAGCAGATTATCGCGGCGAAAGGTTTAAAGACTGGCCATCAGATCTCAAAGGCAACAATGATCTGCTATCTCTTACACAACCGCATATCGTTAAAGAGATACATAAAAAATATCTCGATGCCGGCGCTGACATCATTGAAACAAATACGTTCAATGCGCAAAAAATTTCATTAGCTGATTATGGAATGCAGTCGCTGGCTTATGAATTGAATTTGGCTGCAGCAAGAATTGCGAAAGAAGCGGTTGCTGATTTTACTCACAACTCACATCCCGATAGCTATCGGGACACAACTCACAATCCAAAATTCGTGGCCGGTGCCTTAGGTCCGTTAAACAAAACATTGTCACTATCACCCGATGTAAATAATCCTGGTTACAGGGCGTTAACTTTTGATGAAGCGGTGGATGCTTACTATGAACAAACAAAAGGGTTAGTGGAAGGTGGTGTTGACCTGCTATTGATCGAAACGATCTTTGATACATTAAATGCAAAAGCTGCCATCTTTGCGATTAAAAAATATTTCAGAGATACGGCCCCCTCTAACTCCCCCAACGGGGGAGAATCCCACTACAGCCGGGACTTTCCCCCGTTGGGGGAACAGAAGGGGGCTCTTCCGATCATGATAAGCGGAACGATTACCGATGCATCAGGCAGAACATTAAGCGGACAAACGCTGGAAGCATTTTATAATTCAGTAATGCATGCAAAACCATTAAGCATCGGTTTGAATTGTGCATTGGGTGCAAAAGAAATGCGGCCGCATATCGAAGAATTGAGCCAGATCGCTTCTTGTTATGTATCGGCATATCCCAACGCAGGTTTACCAAATGCTATGGGAGAATACGACGAAAAACCCGAAGAAACTGCTCATTTCCTTGAAGATTGGGCAAAAGAAGGATTTGTAAATATTGTTGGTGGTTGCTGCGGCACTACCCCTGATCATATTCAACACATTGCAAAACAAGTAAAAAAAATTTCACCGAGAAAATTACCGGAAACCACTAAAGAATTGGCGATATGAGTATTATCTTAGCTATATATTTTGGAGCGGATGGAAAAGACCCTATTGATAATAGCTGTATTAATTCTCATCGTTAATAACTTCTCAGTTATCCGGAATTTGCTGGTGAAGAGGAATTCCTAAATGCCGGAACAAATTATCATTCAACCATACTTGCGTCTTTCAGGTTTAGAACCATTAGTCGTTCGACCCGAAACAAATTTTGTGAACATCGGCGAAAGAACCAATGTAACAGGTTCGAAAAAATTTGCACGCCTTATCAGGGAAAATAAATATGAAGAAGCACTTAGTGTTGCAAGACAACAGGTGGAAAGCGGCGCCCAGGTGCTCGATGTAAATATGGATGACGCACTGCTCGATGGTGTGCAGGCCATGACAACCTTTCTCAACATTTTACAAAGCGAACCCGATATTGCAAAGATCCCGATCATGATCGACAGCTCGAAGTTCGAGATCATCGAAGCCGGGTTGAAATGCGTACAGGGCAAATGCATTGTGAATTCCATTTCAATGAAAGAAGGCGAAGAGAAATTTATACAACAGGCCGAAACCTGCCTCATGTATGGCGCCTCAGTAATTGTAATGGCCTTCGATGAAAAAGGACAAGCTGATACCAAACAAAGAAAAATTGAAATATCTCATCGTGCCTATAAAATACTTACAGAAAAAGTAGGCTTTGATCCGCAGGATATAATTTTCGATCCCAACATATTTGCTGTTGCTACGGGTTTGGAAGAACATAATAATTACGCCGTAGATTTTATTGAAGCAACAAAAGAAATAAAAAGACTGATGCCGCTGACAAGAATAAGCGGCGGCGTAAGTAATCTATCTTTCTCATTTCGCGGCAATGATCATGTACGTGAAGCTATGCATGCTGTTTTTCTTTACCATGCTATCAAGGCCGGGATGGATATGGGAATTGTGAATGCAGGTCAATTAGTTATTTACGATGAAATTGAACCGGGATTAAAAAAACTGTGTGAAGATGTAATTCTCAACCGCAACAATGACAACAACGAGGCCACCGAAAAATTGATCGCATTTGCAGAAACGGTAAAAGCAAAAGGTAAAGTTGAAATTAAAGATGAAGCTTGGAGAAATAATTCCGTAGAAGAAAGATTAAAACATGCTTTAGTAAATGGAATTACGGACTATATTGATATAGATACTGAAGAAGCGAGGCAAAAATATCCCAAGCCGCTCGATGTAATTGAAGGGCCATTGATGGCCGGCATGGACGTGGTTGGTGATCTTTTTGGCAGCGGTAAAATGTTTTTACCACAAGTAGTAAAGAGTGCAAGGGTGATGAAAAAATCGGTGGCGATTTTGACACCCTACATTGAAGCTGAAAAAGAACAACGGAAACAAGCTCATTTGGCAGCTGGTACTGAAAATAAAGAATCAGCCAGTGCGCCAAAGGTTTTACTCGCAACTGTAAAAGGTGATGTTCATGATATTGGTAAAAACATTGTTGGTGTTGTGCTTGGTTGTAATGGTTATGATATTATCGATCTCGGGGTAATGGTGCATGCTGATAAGATCCTTGATACAGCCGAAAAAGAAAAAGCCGACATTGTTGGGCTTAGCGGTTTAATTACTCCATCGCTCGATGAAATGGTTCATGTGGCCCATGAAATGAAACGCCGCGGCATGAAACAACCATTACTCATTGGTGGTGCAACCACTTCAAGAATGCACACGGCCGTAAAAATTGCTCCGCAATATGATAATGGAGTTTTGCATGTGCTTGATGCAAGTCGCAGTGTAACTGCTGTAAGTTCTTTATTAAGTAATGAACAAAAGCAATCTTTTCTTGCCGAAACAAAAAAAGAATATGCACAACTGCGTGAGCAGTTTTTAAATAAGAACAAAACAAAGTCTCTTATTCCCTATGCTGAAGCAGTAATAACTAAAGAATATTTTGACTGGAAAAATTATAAGCCGGTAAAGCCTGCAACCGAAGGAGTAAAAGTGTTTAAAGAATTTGATCTTGGCACTATTGCAAAATATATTGACTGGGGACCATTCTTTATTGCATGGGAAATGCCGGGTCGCTTTCCTGAAGTTTTATCCGATAAAATTTTTGGAGCTGAAGCCAAAAGAATTTTTGATGATGCACAAAAACTTTTAAAGAAAGTCGTCGACGAAAAGTGGTTTACCGCAAATGGGGTAATTGGTTTTTGGCCGGCAACAAGTAACAATGCAGATACTATTACACTGCAAACAGAAAATGGTGAAGTGAAACTGGAATCTCTTCGCCAACAGTTGAAGAAAGCGGTGGGACAACCGAGTTATTCGCTTGCAGACTTTATAAAACCAAGCCCATCCCCACAATACCATCCCGATAAATGAAGATTCTGCTAAAGCCCCTTCCCAAAGGGAAGGGGAGCCAGAACCTGGATATATGATGGCAGACGCGGTAACATATCCATTGCTGAAAGAGTTTGCAATCACGCATCGCTTTAATCCTACACAGGCCGAGGACGTACTTTGGAATTTGGTTAAAGGCAAAAAAATTAGAAGGTTTTAAATTCCGGCGACAACATATAATTGGAAACTATATCGCGGATTTGGTTTGTCTTGACAGAAGTTTAATAATTGAGATTGATGGATTGCAACATCAGCTTCCTCAAAACATGGATTCAGATGAAGCCCGAACTCTTTGGTTGGTATGAAAGGTTTTAAGGTTATTCGTTTCAAGAATGAGGAAGTAATAAATAAAACAGAAGATGTGCTCAATAAAATTCTCTCAACATTAAACAATCAACTAAGTGTAAAGGAAAATAACGATCTAAGTTCCCCCTTTGGGGGACAGGGGGCCCGGCCGAGGCCGGCTCAGACTACATAGGCGCATTCGCAGTAAGTGTATTCGGTGCAAGCAAATGGGTTAAAAAATTTGCAGATGAGCATGATGAATATAATAAGATCATGGTTCAAATTCTTGCCGACCGTTTGGTTGAAGCTTTTGCGGAATGTCTGCATGAAAAAACAAGAAAAGAATACTGGGGTTATGCAAAAGATGAAAATCTAAGTAATGAAGAACTGATAAAAGAAAATTATAAAGGCATTCGCCCTGCACCCGGCTACCCGGCCTGCCCTGATCATACGGAAAAAATAAAATTATTTGATCTGTTAAATGCACAGGAAAATATTGGAGTTGAATTAACCGAAAGCCTTGCTATGAACCCACCAGCATCTGTTTGCGGTTGGTTTATTGCCCATCCGCAAAGTCATTATTTTGGCGTTGGAAAAATAATGCAGGACCAACTGGAAGATTATGCAAAACGAAAAGGCATGAGCATTGAAGAGGCAACAAAATGGTTAAGACCGGTGCTGGATGCCTAACCCCACAAACCAGTGAGCCCAACCCCACAAACCAGTCTTTTGAAGGATGACCCTGCTAAAGCCCCTTCCCAAGGGGAAGGGGAGTGACATTCTAATTTTAGTTTGTGAAACAAGTACACTGTCGTGATAAAAAAATTTCAAAACAATAATAAAAATTCGAATCTAAGTTCCCCCTTTGGGGGACAGGGGGCCGGGAGAAATAGTTCTATCTTTGAGACACTCTTAGATCTTGTTAATAGATAACTTATTTAAAAGGGCAACGACTCAAATCTAAGTTCCCCCTTCGGGGGACAGGGGGCCGACAAAAACAAATAAACAATATGGAAGCAGGTGAAGCATTTCTTGCAGAAAATGGAAAAAGAGAAAACGTGGTAACATTACCCAGCGGTTTGCAATACGAAATCATCAAACAAGGTGATGGGCCAAAGCCTTCTGCACATAATACGGTAACTTGTCATTATCATGGCACCACTATAAAAGGTGAGGTGTTTGACAGCTCGGTAAAAAGAGGGCAGCCCGCAAGTTTTCCATTGAACGGAGTTATTAAAGGTTGGACCGAGGCATTGCAATTAATGCCTGTCGGAAGCAAATGGAAGTTGTTTATTCCACCGCAATTGGCGTATGGTAACAGGAGCATCAGCCGGGAGATAGGGCCAAACAGTACGTTGATCTTTGAAGTTGAACTCATCTCTTTCAAATAAAGTTATTCTTTGTTCCAAATGCGCAGGTTAAGATTCAGTTCATCAATGATATCAAAAACTATATGCACTGTATTATAATAGTCGCCTAATTTGTTGTAGTCATTTGGTGAAAAGACAGACGGCTCGAATAATGCGTCGCGGATCGGTACTGCTACATATACATTCGTATCTACAAAAGAAAAAGAGGTGCAGTCTCCCATTAAGTCCTGAAGCTTTACAAGCCGCTCCATAAAAGACGGCGTAAGAATATAACGGGCCTCTACCTGGTCGCTGCTATAAACAATAAATCTATTTTCAAATTCTATGCTTTCCAACTTTACTTTCTCAAGGTTGCGGGCAAATGAAGTGAGCAATTTTGTAAAAAAGCCAAGCTGCGGATTGTTTTCGCTGTATACATATGTGCGGCCCTGGAAATTTTTATTGAAGTCTCCAATAAAAAATATTCCTTTAAAAATAGTTTCCCAATAAGTGTTCTTTCCCGATCTCACCTCCTGCTCAGTATGTAATTCGGAAAAGCAAAAAATAGTTTTACCTCTCCTACCTTCCACATAATCATCGCCATTGTAGCGGTCAAAGCTTTCCAGGAACAAACCGCTTTGCTCATAATCATTTTTATGTACGTGACAGGCAGGATCGTAATGCAGTGAGGGATCAATGAATTTGATAATGTTATGAACGATCTCGTCTTTAAATCTGCCAACGTAATTCCTCTTTTTTTTGTAATAAATTATTAAAAATATTATTCCAGGAATTAAAAAGATAAAAGCAATGATAAAAACCAATGGCTGATCTTGTACCGCTATATAAACGGAGACAGCAGCGAGGCCAAAAAGAATAGATCCTGTTACACCTGTCTTTACAACACTTTTTCGTTCGTTCTCCAGTGGCAGAAGGAATTCCCTCAGCTCGTTATTGCAAAACTCATTAAAATCCTTTGCGGCGGCCATTGCAAACTATTTAAAATTTACGGAAGGCACTTGCCGGTGTTCGTCGGTTGTACTGAAATAGGTTTTATTTTTCAACCCCATCCAGGAAGCAACTAAACTGGAAGGAAACATTTCAATGCCATTATGATAATCATTCACTGCTGCATTATAAAACCGCCGGGAAGCGGCGAGCTGTTCTTCTGTTTCATTGATAGCTCCCTGCAGCTTCAAAAAATTTTCACTTGCCTTTAATTGCGGATAATTTTCAAAACTTGCAAATACATTCTGCAAAGCCGTATTGATCTTATTATCCAGCTCCACTTTTTCATTCGTATTCAGATTTTCTACCAGTACCTTTTGCCGAAGCGCTGTCAGTTGTATCAATGTTTCTTTTTCGTGATTCATATAACCTTTCACTGTTTCTACAAGTTGCGGGATCAGGTCGTATCTTTTCTTCAACATTACATCCATTGAAAAATAGGCATTGTCGATCGCGTTTTTCTTTTGGATCAAACTATTATAAATAATGATGAATGCGAGGAGTAAGATCACTGCAATCGTAACCAAAATGTATATCATGTGATCGGGGTTTTAAAGAAATTTTTTTAACTCTTCCCTCAATTGCCCGGGACTGTGAAAATGAATTCCATGAATTCCCAGTTCATCAGCAGCTTTCACATTTCTCAAATTGTCATCAATAAATAATGCCTGTGCCGGATTTACATTGTAGCGACTCAATAGCCGCTGATAAAAATCAGGAAATGGCTTTCTTGTTTTTTCCTCTCCACTTACCACTCGTCCGTCAAACCAATGCAAAAAATCATACCGTTCAAGCGCAATATGAAATGTTTCCGAACTCCAGTTAGTAAGAGCGTAGGTTTTTAATCCCGGCGTTTCTTTCATTTGCCTGAATATCTCAACGGTTTCGTGTATGGGTCCTCCAAGCATCTCGGTCCACCTGCCATAGTAAGCTTTAATTTCTTTTTCCCATTCAGGGTGTTGTGCCACTAACTCTTCAGTTGCTTTTGCAATTGGATAACCGGCATCCTGGTTCTCATTCCAGTCATGTGTGGCCACATTTTCAAAAAACCAATCGATCTCTTCTTCCGTCTTAAAAATTGTACGATAAACATATCGCGGGTTCCAATCGATCAGTACACCGCCCAGATCAAAAATGACAGTATTAATTTTCATGCTGTTTGTGTTTCAATTTTAGTTGTCAAAAATAAGCACTCATCGTCTTTCCATTAACCATAAAGAACGTCTGCGTGGCTTTATTTCATAGTTCGTACTGATGTATGTACGGATATGAGACATTGCTTCATCCACATCATCTGTTAGCAGCACCAGTGCCATATCTTCTTTTGCTATTGATCCGTTTGCAGCCATATGTTCCAGCACATCCCAAAGTTCTTTGTAATATTCTTTTCCAAATAATACAATGGGAAACTGTGTAATGGTTTTTGTTTGTATTAGCGTAAGGGTTTCAAAAAATTCATCCATCGTGCCAAAGCCACCCGGCATAATTATAAAGGCATAAGAATATTTTACAAGCAAAACCTTACGAACAAAAAAATGCTCGAATGTGATCGATCTGTTCATGTAAGGATTGGGCATTTGCTCAAAAGCTAATTGAATATTACACCCGACAGAAATACCGCCGTTCTCATATGCACCGCGGTTAGCAGCTTCCATAATACCGGGCCCGCCGCCGGTCATTGTAACAAAACCCAATTGCGCAATTCGCTTACCGAATTCTCTTGCTGATTGATAAAAATTATGATCCTCTTTAAACCTGGCAGAACCAAATACAGTAATGCATGGACCGATAAAATGAAGTTTTCTGAAGCCATAAATAAACTGCCAAAAAACTCTGAATGCAAATGACAATTCAAAGCCCCTGCTTTTTGGACCATCAAGATAGACATGCGATTTAGGCGGGATAAGATGTTCTTCTGGTTTCATTCAATTCTTCTTTGTGTTAAAAATAATTAATCCTTTTATACTTATTTATTTATAATATCCGAGTAAAGTGGGCTAAAGTCCGAGAAGCGTGTTTCAGAATTAAGAGGCTGTCTCAAAAGTTGATGAAGCAGGTATCACAACGAACACAAAGAAACCACAACGAACACAAAGAGCTGATAATAAATAGGAACGTCTTTGTGTCCTTTGTGTGTACTTGGTGTCCTTCGTGTTACTTATTTTGAGACACCCTCTTAAGAATTTCCAAAACAGGCGTGGGCTTTAGACCGCTCAATTATTATTATTAAAGGATAACAATGATATTTATTCAATTCCTTTAACTTGTCACACTAAATTTTTCAGATGCGGGTCATCTCTTATAATGTAAATGGAATACGTGCTGCGATTAATAAAGGTCTTCTTGATTGGTTGAAAACAGATCCTGCCGATGTGATATGCATGCAGGAAACGAAGGCCATGAAAGAAAATGTAGATCATAAATTATTTAATGACTTAGGTTATCATGATTTCTGGTTCAGTGCACAGAAAAAAGGATATAGCGGAGTAGCAGTATTTGCCAAAATTATGCCTGATAAAATTGAAATGGGAAATGGACACAAGGTAAGTGATGATGAAGGAAGAATCATTCAACTTGATTTTAAAGATGTAAAATTGATCAACGCTTATTTTCCTTCCGGAACAAGCGGCGACATACGCCAAACGTTTAAATACAAATGGCTTGATGAATTTTTTATTTGGCTCAATGATCTGAAAAACAAACATCCAAAGCTTATCTTATGCGGTGATTATAACATTGCCCATAAAGAAATTGATATTCACGATCCGAAAGGAAATAAAAATTCGTCTGGTTTTTTGCCGGAAGAAAGAAAATGGATGGATAAATTTTTTGAAAACGGATGGACAGATACATTTCGTGAGTTTCACACTGAGCCTCACAGGTATAGCTGGTGGAGCCAGCGTTTTCCCACTGTAAGAGCACAAAATAAAGGCTGGAGAATTGATTATATAAATGTTACAGATCCGCTAAAAAACAAGTTAAAGGACGCGGAAATTTATCCTCATGTAAAGCATTCTGATCATTGTCCGGTATATTTAGATATCGAAATATAAATGCTGCGGCACACCAATTTTCTTCCGCTACTAACCTTTTAATTCTCCGCAGCTATTGTTCACCAAACCCAACTCATGATGACTGGATTAATTGTTCTGCTCATCCTTATTCCACTCGCTGCTCTTGTTATACTAATTGCAATTTTAAGCCGCACTTCCGAGCAGCAAAAACTTACAGAGTCATTATACGATCGTATCAAACATTTAAGTGATGAAATAGCGGGGCTTTCAAAAGAGATCAAAAATTTAAAACAACCTGCTGAAGTAAAAACAATAATAGCGGAAGAAAAGCCAATTCAAAAAACGGCGCCACCGGTAACTGCAATCGTACCAAAAGAAGAAATAAAACTTACTGTTATCCATGAAATAAAAAAACCGGAGATGCCCAAACCGGTTATTGAAATTAAAAAAGAAGAGGCGATCCTTACGGAAAGAAAAGCGCCACCAAAAATTATTGTGCCTTCGTCAAAACCCGAAACTGATCTTGAAAAATTTATTGGAGAAAATCTTTTAAGCAAAATAGGCATTGCCGTTTTGGTTTTAGGGATTTCCTTTTTTGTAAAATTTGCGATCGATAAAAACTGGATCAAAGAAGCCGGCCGTGTTATTATCGGTCTTATTGCCGGCGGAATATTAATCGGGATCGCACATCGCATAAGACATTCTTATCGTTCATTCAGTTCTGTTTTAATGGGCGGTGGTCTTACTGTATTTTATTTTACCATCGCATTCGCGTTTCACCAGTATCATCTTATTGATCAAAAAGTGGCGTTTGGTATAATGGTGTTGATCACCATTTTCGCAGTGTTGCTTGCTCTTTATTACGACAGGCTCGAGTTAGCAGTATTAGCCACCATTGGTGGTTTTATTACTCCTTTTCTTGTTCGTGGTGAACAAGATAATTATGTCGCACTCTTCACCTACTTATGTATCCTGAATTCCGGCTTAATGGTGCTTGCGTGGTTTAAGCGATGGCCATCAATAAATGTTATCGCTTTATCTTTCACTACTTTAATTTATGGAAGCTGGTTAGTAAGTACATTATGGTTTGATCCGGCGCCAACTGTGCCTTTTAAAAATGCGATGCTTTTCAGCAGCCTGTTTTATTTGCAGTTCGTTACCATGAACATTGTAAATAATATCCGGCAAAAGAAAGCTTTTACTGCTTTTGATTTTTTAATTGTGCTGAGTATAAATTTTCTTTTCTATCTCGCCGGCATTTTTATTCTTGCTTATTGGAATGATGGAAATTATAAAGGGATATTCACTGCATTGCTGGGCATATTTAATTTATTACTTGTAATTGGCTTCAAACAAAAGAAAACAATTGATCCGAATTTTATTTCCTTGCTCACGGGCCTGGCCATCACATTTATTTCTCTCACTGCCCCGGTGCAGTTCAAAGGAAATCATGTTACGCTTTTTTGGGCGGCAGAAGCAGTGATCCTGTTCTGGCTGTTTCAAAAGACAAGAAATGTTCAATTGAAGATTGCTGCACTTGTTATAGCTGCATTGATGCTGATAAGTCTAAGCCTGACATGGGTGCAGGTTTATTCGGATAATCAACTGATCCCGGTTGTGCTCAATAAAGGGTTTAGCACTACACTTGCCGTTGCCGCTTCATTATTTATTTTTTATAGTCTAATGTATAAAGAAGCGGATACGATTTATCGAAGCAATATTACTAACCAGGCTGTAAAAAGTTTTTTACTTGGCGCTTTTATAATTGTACTTTATTTATCCGGCGCATTGGAGATCTTTTATCAATTCAGTACCAGGAGCCAGGTTGAATCATTGTATATTATTTACCTGCAGCTCTATACTTTTATTTTTGCTGTTACAGTATTATTCGCATTCAGGAAGTCAGCGGTCTTTCCTGTTTTCAAGTTCTCGTTTACAATTATTTGCCTTGGGCTTTATTTAAGCAATATAAATACTAACTATGATGTTGCTTTAGCATTGCTGCAAAAAAATGACGGCAGTCTTTTTCTTGCACATTGGATAAGCTCCCTGTTATTAGCATGGCTGCTGGCAGACCTGGTTATTTACTTTAAAAGAACAGAAAATAAGAACTGGGCTTCTTATTTGCCGGCATTTACCTGGTTATCTGCAATTGGACTTCTTATATTATTGAGTGCAGAAATCTACCAGTTAAACCTATGGCTTAATTACAGGGACGAATGGACATGGTGGCAGAATTTATATTACAAAGCAGGGCTGAGCATTCTTTGGAGCATTTGTTCATTTATCATGATGTGGCTTGGCATGCATTATAAGTTCCGCCCTTTACGAATTATTTCATTAAGTCTTTTTACGATCACGCTGATAAAATTATTTGCTTACGATATTCGCAACATACCGCCAGGCGGAAAGATCGCTGCATTTATTTTGTTAGGAATTTTATTGCTCACCGTATCGTTCATGTACCAGCGGTTGAAAAGAATAATTATAGATGAAGCTGAAAACAATCCTTCACCAGTTTAAATTTATTATTGATGTTTATTTATAATGTAACGGTAAAAGTTGACTGGTCCATTCATGATGCGTGGGTGAAGTGGATGCTGAATGAACATTTTACTGAAATGATAAATACCGGCTGCTTTACCCAATCTCAACTATTTCGTGTGCTGGAAACAGATGAAACGGAAGGGCCGACATATGCAGCGCAATATTTTGCGGAGAATAAAGCGGACTATAACCGGTATGTTTCTATTTATTCAGAAAGGATTAGAAAAAAATATTCTGAAAAGTGGGAAGATCGCTTTGTCGCCTTTCGCAGCTTACTGCAAGCAGTGCAATAGCCGGTAATAAATTGTGATAACGTCAAAAAATGAAATTACGCAAAATCCTTTCCCCATGCGGTTTCGGCGTGATTTTATATTTGTGAAAAAAGAAGAGAAAAAATTTTGCTGCAAAGCAAAACCTTCTAAATTTGTCGGCGTTATCACCTTTTAAAAAAACCATTATGAACAAAGCTGATTTAATTAACAGGATTGCCGATGACACCGGCATCACGAAAACCCAGGCAAACGCTGCCATCGATTCATTCACAGAGGCCGTAACCAAAACGTTAAGAGGAGGTGGAAAAGTTACTTTAGTTGGATTCGGAACTTTTTTGATCTCAAAAAGAAAAGCAAGAAAAGGACGTAACCCGCAAACAAAAGAAGAAATCACGATCAAAGCCAGGAAAGTTGCCCGTTTTAAAGCAGGCAAAGAATTGGCAAGCAAGCTCTGACAAGTTCAAACTTATTCGAAAGCCCCGCATTTACCAGTTAAGTACTTACGGGGCTTTCTGTTAATAATACTACCTTCATCAATTAAAAACATTTATTATGGGAAGAGGCGATAAAAAAACTAAAAAAGGAAAAACATTCAAAGGAAGTTTCGGCAAAAGCAGGCCGGCGAATCCAAAGAAAGCTGCGAAGAAAAAATAAATTGCTGAAATGGCTAAATTGTTATAAGAACAAGTTGCTGCTATTAACAATTTAGCAATTCAACCATTTAACAATTCCAATATCACGGAGCTAATCTCTCTATCTTCCATTCTCCATTTTCCTCCAATGTATATTGAATGCGATCATGCAGGCGGCCTGGTCTGCCTTGCCAGAATTCAATAACAACTGGCTTCACAATATATCCGCCCCAGTGCGGTGGCCGTGTTGTTGAATTTCCTTCCATTTTATTTACAAGCTCATTAAATTTTTCATCAAGCCAGTTCCTGCTTTCAATTACACGGCTTTGCGGCGATGCCCATGCGCCGATACGGCTGGATTCAGGACGTGATTGAAAATACTCATCACTCAGTTTACTGCTTACTTTTTCAATAAGACCCGTTATTCGTACCTGCCGCTCTACTTCTTTCCAGAAAAAAACAAGACATGCTTTTGGGTTTTCAGCTAATTGCTGTGCTTTATAACTTTCATAGTTGGTGAAAAAAACAAACCCTTTCTCATTAAATTCTTTTAATAAAACAATTCGTGCAGAAGGCAATGCATCGATAGAGGCGGTTGCCAGTGTCATTGCATTTACCTCATCGATCTTTGAATCCACAGCTTCCTGCCACCATTTTTCAAATTGCTTAATGGCATTTGCGTCCACATCATTTTCCGATAAGCTTTTATGAGAATAGTCCCGTCTTATATCAGCAATACTTTTATTCATAAAAAAAATTTCGCGACAAAGGTAAACCTGAAAAAATAAAAAACTGGCTGTTTCAAAAGTTGATGAAGCAGGGATCACAACGAACACAAAGAAACCACGAAAAACACGAAGTGCAGATAATAAATAGGCACGTCTTTGTGTCCTTTGTGTGTGTTTAGTGTTCTTTGTGTTACTTATTACTTTTGAGACAGCCGCTTACTATTTATGAGCTTAGTAAGTTACAAACCGGTTCCCTGCTTTTCTCTTAACTTATCTCTTTCTTCGGCTACAATATTCAGCCGGCTTTCCAATTCTCCAAGCCGCTTGATCTGGCCCTCCAGTTTCTTATTCGCTTCAGTCATTTGATGAAGGTCGTTATTAAGCTCTTCGAGATAAGCCACTTTCTTTTGCAATTGTTGCCGCTGGTGATTGGACTCGCTTAATTTATCCTCCACTTTAGCAAGATCTATTTGTAATACCTGGTTCTCCTGTAAATAATGATTGGCTTTATTTTTTGATTCATCGAGCTCACGAACAACCTTATAATAAGCTTCCTTCAGGTCCTCATATTCTATATTCACCATTTTTGATGAAGAGATCTGGGATTCTAATTTATGGATCTTGTTTTGTAAAAGATTGAACTCACTGTAAGCACTATCAAGCATTGCGCTCATTTCGGTAGTCAGGTGCTCTTTTTGCTTTATATGGTTTATCTCATCCTCTTTTTCAATCAGCATGTATTTAAGATCTTTTATCTGCATGCTTAGTTCTTCATTGCTTCGCAATATCTCCTGGCTTTTTTCTTCTGTTTCTTTAATTACATCTACCTGTTCAAGCAACTGGCTTATTTTGGCATTATGGTCCATCAGGCTTTGCTGTGCCTGGCGAAGTTGTTCATAATAGTCAGGTCTTGTTTGTGGTAACGGCTTTTCCGATTTCGTTTGCTGAACATCAAGATTTAATTTTTTTACCTGGCTTTTCAGCTCTTCAATTTCTATTTCATAAATTCTTTTATTTTCGGTGGCATCATGCAGGCGGTTTTTCAGGTCAGTGATCTCCTTATCTTTTATCTCTGCTTCACTCAAATATTTTATCTTCCATTCATCGAGCCCGCTGCTGATTGATTTTGTTGGTTGCTGAAGGTCCTTCTTCATGCCGCGGCGGCTGGAGTAAAAAAAATGAATGACCACGCCAATAATAATGCCGCAGGCAAAAAGGATGATGACCTCAACAATAGGTAAATTGATACTTAAAAACATATACAAACCACAATGGAAACTAATAAAATTCTGCCAGTTTTAACTCCGCAAGTTCTTCACAACTCCCAAAAACCTATGGTCAGATGATAGAAGATTTACTAACCCGTAACTAATGTGCCTACTTTTTCACCGGTTACTACCCGGCGCAGGTTGCCCGGCCTGTTCATATCAAAAACAACGATGGGTAAATTATTTTCCATGCAAAGAGTGAAGGCGGTCATATCCATTACCCTCAAGTTTTTACTGATGCATTCGGCAAATGTTATCCTGTTAAATTTTGTGGCAGCAGGATCTTTTTCAGGATCGGCGGAATAAATTCCATCCACTCTTGTTCCCTTCAGAATTACACTTGCATTGATCTCGATAGCACGAAGTGAGCCGGCAGTATCAGTAGTGAAATAAGGATTACCCGTACCTGCGCCGAAGATCACAACGCGGCCTTTTTCCAGATGCCGGATAGCACGTCGACGAATATAAGGCTCGGCAATCTGCTCCATTTTAATAGCACTGAGTAATCTTGTAAATACACCGATCTTTTCCAGCCCTGCCTGCAACGCCATTCCATTGATCACTGTTGCCAGCATTCCCATATAATCCCCATGCGCTCTTTCGATCCCTGTTTCTGCCTCATTCATGCCGCGGTATATATTACCACCGCCAATAACGATCGCCACTTCTACACCGATCTCAGTTAACAGTTTTATATCGGCAGCATATTGAGCTATCACATCATTATCAAATCCAAAATTCTTATTCCCCATCAAAGATTCACCTGAAAGTTTCAGAAGGATGCGTTTATACTTTGGAACCATGTATCGACGTGTTTTTTAGTTGCGTTGCGAAGATAGGGAAAGCCGATTTTTTTGAATGGTTTTTATTTGGTAGCCAGCATAGGTAATTCTATTAGGCTTCCGTTGCGTCGCACTCTTGTACGTTCGGTTCTTTATTCAGCTTTTCTTGCCTTTAATGAATATACCATCGGTATCTTACCTTCCATTCCTTTTATTTGCCATTTGCCTTTTTCAGTTTCTGTTGAATTTTTAAAGTTGGAATAAGGTGAATAATTATGCTCATTAAAAAATTCAATTTTCAATCCCGCATTGATCAATGCATTTAATACTTCACCAATGCCGTGATTCCAGCTATACTCTTTTCCTGTTATTTCATTTTTATCACCGGTATAAGTTGGTTGATTTTCCATTACTATCAATTCTTTGTTGTCATAGTAATATTTGATATGCGTAAACTCATCATCAAACATCCAAACTACAGGATGAAACTCGGCCATATAAAAATATCCTCCAGGTTTTAATCTTTCTATAATCACTTTTGCCCATGGATCAAGATCGGGTAACCAGCCAATTGTTCCGTAGGAAGTAAAAACAATATCAAATTGTTCGGCCCCCACTAAATCTTGCGCCTCCGGCGGAGACACTTTTGAAGACTCCGAAGTTTTGGAAAGCAAATCATATACATTGCAGCAAATGAATTTCGCATCTAATCCTAATTCGTCATTTATTTCTCTTGCCAACTTTACTGCTTCATCACTTAAATCAACTCCAACGCATTTTGCACCCATGCGACTAAAGCTCATCGTATCCATTCCAAAATGACACTGCAAATGCAGTAATGATTTTCCTTTTACATCACCGATTTCGTTCAACTCAATTGGAGTGAGAACATTTACTCCGGCTTTAAATCCTGCCAGGTCATAAAATGCAGAATCCTTATGAACAGCAGTCCGCTGGTTCCAGAGATGTTTGTTTGCTTCGAAGTATTCATTCATCGGTGCTGGGTTAAAAAATTCTATTACGATTAACGGTCAGGCCGCTTTAGCGTCCCGACCGATTTATATCATAAAAATAAAAAAGGGAGCCGAGTGACTCCCTTAAATATTTCAAACTTAAAATTTTTATCCTAATGCTACTCTCTTAAACTCTGTTATCTTCACATCGCCACTTTCTTTTAAATAATCAGCAACTGTTTTGCTGCCATCTTTTACAAAAGCCTGTGCAGTGAGAGTTTGTTCTTTAAAGAATGCGCCCATCTTACCTTCTGCAATTTTGGTAAGCATTTCATCTGGCTTGCCTGCCATTTTTGGATCCTGTTTCATCAGTTCGACAATAATTGATTTTTCACGGGCAATTACGTCTGCAGGTACTGATGCGGCATCCACAGCAACCGGGTTCAATGCAGCGATCTGCATCGCAATATCTTTACCAGCTTCAGCAGCCACTTTATTTAAACCAACCAATACACCGATGCGGTAGGCACCATGAATGTATGAAGCAACATACTCTGCATCTATTCTTTCAAATTTTGTAACGCCGATCTTTTCACCGATCGCAGCAAGCTTATCATTCACTAATTCCGCTACTGTTGCATTACCAGCTTTGGAAGCTAATAATTCATCGAGTGATTTTACATTGTTAGTAATTGCTGCATCGGCAATGCTCTGTCCAAATGCAACAAAGTCGGCATTCTTGGAAACGAAATCTGTTTCGCAACTAACACAAACAACGATACCGGTTTTGTTATCAGCGGTTGTTTTTGCGATCACCACGCCTTCTTTTGCTTCACGGTCGCTGCGTTTGGCAGCCACTTTTTGACCTTGTTTTCTTAACCAGTCAATAGCGGCTTCAAAATCGCCATTGGTTTCTGTTAATGCTTTACGGCAATCCATCATGCCGGCGCCGGTCATCTGGCGAAGCTTGTTTATATCCTGTGCACTTATTGTTACTGTTGACATTTAAATTAAAAATTAAAAATTAAGAATTAATAATTCCACCTCATTGATCATTCCTTTTACTCTTCAAAAATGCTCAATAAAGAAAAGAAAGTTGAAGAGTGCGACGCAACAGACGATGATAGTAGTACTGAAGTTTGTATCACAATCCTCATTTTCGATTTTAAAGAACTTACGATTCACTGAATGTTCCTTCGACCTAAGTCTCTCCGCCGAGGCGGAGGACAGGGGGTTGGTTTTACCTGTTACTCGTTCTCTTCGGGCTGCTTGGCGTACGGCGTCTTGGTTGATTGCCTCCACGTGTTCTGCCACCACCACCGGCTTCAGCTTGCGCTTCTGCTTCCAGTCTTGCTGCCTTCTTTTGATTCTCATCTGTAAGTGATGAATCTTCTGCTTCTTCATCTTTTGCAGCCTGGCGTTCTGCTAATCCTTCTGCAATTGCAGCAGTAATATATTGCGTAATAATCGCAATTGATTTTGTTGCATCGTCATTTGCAGGAATTGCAAAATCGACTTTGTTGGGATCACAATTGGTATCGACTACACCAAAAGTGCTAACGCCAAGACGCTTTGCTTCTGCCAGTGCAATATGCTCATGACCGATATCAACAATAAACAAAGCAGCAGGGATACGGCTGAGTTGTGCAATACCACCTAATACTTTTTCCATTTTGTCTTTATCGCGGCTGAGGGTAAGACGTTCTTTTTTAGTAATGCTGTCAAAAGAACCATCGCCCAGCATCTTTTCAATGCTCTGCATTTTCTTTACACTCTTACGAACTGTATTGAAGTTGGTAAGCATTCCACCGAGCCAACGTTCGGTTACAAATGGCATGTTTACTTTCTGTGCACATTCGGTGACGATATCTTTTGCCTGTTTCTTTGTGCCAACAAAAAGAATTTTCTTTCCACTGCGTGCAATCTGCTTTAATACCGCAGCAGTTTCCTGCAGGCATTCAGTTGTTTTATTAAGATCAATGATGTGAATACCTTTCTTCTCAGCAAAAATGTAAGGAAGCATTTTAGGGTTCCACTTCTTACGCAAATGACCAAAGTGTACACCTGCTTCGAGAAGTTGCTGTTGTAAGGATGTATTATTTTCCATTATTTCTTATTGTATTATTGATTATTAATTATTGATTATTGTTTTATTGACCGCTTACTATTTTTAATAATAAGTAATCAATAATAAATAATTAACGCTTAGAGAACTGGAAGCTTCTTCTTGCTTTTTTATGGCCGAACTTCTTACGTTCAACAGATCTCGGATCACGTTTCAGCAAACCGGCTGCTTTTAATGCAGGCCGGAATTCAGGATTTATCTCAAGCAGTACACGGGCAATACCGAGCATTGCTGATTCAGCCTGGCCCTTTACTCCACCGCCGGCAGCATTGATCTTAATATCAAATTTATCTGCTGCATCAACTGTTTTTAATGGACGGCTCACCTGGTTTTGCAAATACACAAGTGAAAAATATTCTTTATAGTCTTTGCCGTTTACTGTGATCTTACCGTTTCCTTTTGAAACGAAAACCCGGGTCACAGCTTCTTTACGACGGCCAACTCCTGTTTTTTGTTTTTCCATCTTACTATTTTTATTACTTATTATTTTTTATTGATTATTGTAGTGTTAATAATTATTAATTAATAATTAATATTTCATCTCTTTTGGTTGTTGTGCTCCATGCGGATGTTCAGCGCCTGCATACACAAAAAGTTTTTTATACATTTTGCGGCCAAGACGATTTTTGGGTAACATTCCTTTTACGCCTCTTTCAACAATTACTTCAGGACGACGGGCTAAAAGATTCTTAGCTGTTTCCTGTTTTAAACCACCCGGGTAACCGGTAAAGTGATCGTACAGTTTATCTTCCAGTTTGTTGCCGGTGAAAGAAACTTTTTCGGCGTTAATTACAATAACAAAATCTCCTGTATCAACGTGAGGAGTATAGGACGCTTTGTTCTTACCTCGCAGTACTGCTGCGATCCTTGAACACATACGTCCTACGGTTTGATTGGTACCGTCAACAACATACCATGTACGTTTTACGGTAGCCGCATTTGCATGCTTGGTTGTGAAATGTAGTTTGCTCATTTTTAATTCTTGTTTATATGGTTACGGCCATCCCCGTAACCGTTTTTTTAAATGGGGTGCGAAGATATGTTTGAATGAAGTGTACTTCCAAAAAAGAGTGGAAGTATTTTTTATCGGGCCTTTATAAGAGGTTGGTTTACAGTAAAGATTTTGTCATACTTTTTAATACTCTCCCTTTGTCCATAAAATAATGCATGTGTTTATTGATCAACTTGATTGCTACTACCAACTTTTGTTGTGACACTCCCTTCATCTTCAGTAACTCTTTCAAAAAAGATAAACACAACATTTTTGTTGTGTTTAATATTTTTTGTATCTTGCTATTACTTCCTTCACGCTTCGGGAAGAAAAATAAAAGAGAAGTTAAACCATTTATTTAAACAACACTAATTGTTTATGAAAACAACAACAACTACACCGGTGGCCAAAATCAGGGATTTTCGGCCTCAGAAAAAAAATTGTTTAGCTTATGAGAAAAAAAATCGACAGGTATGGCAATCTTCATGAAAACCATACGCTGTCTTATGAGGAATTTGCAAACGAATTTGGATTCAATGAATCCAGAAAGGAAAAACTAAAAAGAGTATTATTATTTTTAAAAATTCTCAAATTTTTTGGATGTACCTATGTGTACATAGTTGGAAGCTTTGTGAGCAACAAAGAATTTCCTAATGATATTGACGTTTGTGTTGATATGACAAATCTGGATCTATTAAAGTTCACGAAAGATTATCCTGAATTTCTGCAACCAAAAGAAATTGATAAAATGCGAAAAGAACATAATGTTCATTTTGTAGCTTTTTTTGACTTTGGGTCTTCGGAAATTCTTGATTTGTTCAGAAAGGACAGGGACAACAATCCAAGAGGTTTGGTGAAGATTAATTTGAATGACATAACGCTATATGATTAAAAACGAAAAACAATATCGCATTTCAAAAAAAAAGCTGAAAGAGTTAAATGAGCATATTGATAATACAACAAAAGAAACGAAAGAAAATCCTTTGAGAAACCAGTTGATTCTTGCTTCCTTGAACAGTTCCAAAAATGAAATTGAGAATGATATTCTTCTTTATGAGTCGCTAAAGAAAAACAAGCAAGGTGTATTAAAAGAACGGCTAATTGCTGAGTTACCCTCAGTAATCACTGAATATAAAATTGTATCTGGCCTTACACAAAAAGAGTTTGCAGAAATGCTCGGCATCAAGGAGCAGCAACTTCAACGATACGAATCAGAAAGTTTCAAAGGAGTTACATTCAGAAACCTGCTTAAGTTTCTTGATTTGATCGGGCTTGAAATTAAAATAAAAGAAACCAGGATGACAAGAACTCATGGCAGACTAAGTAACAAGAAAAAAAGAGTAACTCATTAATTACATCTCCCACCAGCTTTCAACCTCAAAACTCTCATCAAGAATGAGCGGTTGCCCAATTTTAGGAGTAAGCACTTTCATATTTAATTCTTTTGCTTTCACCAATACTCTTTTTACAGGATCATTCCATGCATGCAAAGCCAACGTGAATTTTCCCCAATGCACCGGCAATAATGCTTTTGCTTTCAGATCAACGGCAGCCTGCACAGTTTCTTCGGGCATCATATGTATAAGAGGCCACATGGTATTGTATTGCCCAGCTTCAAGTATTGCGATATCAAATGGGCCATACTTATTTCCTATCTCTTTAAAATGTGAATCATAACCCGAGTCACCACCGAGATATAAATTATGATCCTTTGTTTTTAATATAAATGAAGACCATAGAGTTTGTCCCCGCTTAATTCCTCTTCCTGAAAAATGACGTGCAGGTGCAGCGGTTAAAGAAATGCCTTCTTCCAATTGTTTCGATTCCCACCAATCCAATTCTGTGATCTTATTACTATCGAAACCCCAATAGCTCAAATGCGAACCGATACCCAATGAACAATATATTTTATCAACTTTATTCCTCAGTTTTCTTACTGTTTTGAAATCCAGATGATCGTAATGATCATGTGTAAGAATGAGATAATCGATCGCAGGCATATCTTCCGGTTTATAAATATTACTTCCCGGAAAAGCCTTTATCATAAATGATAAAGGAGAAGCATTGCCGCTGAAAACAGGATCGATCAGAAAATTTTTGCTTTCAATACGAATAAGATAAGATGAATGCCCGAACCAGATGATAACAGGTTGTGGAGAAGCTAATCTATTAAGATCGGTTTTTACTGAAGGCAATAAATCCGGCGGCACCGTGTTCTTATTCTTATTCATAAACTCTCTCATCATTTTCCAATAAGAAATATCGTCCGGCTTCATTGGCGTCGGCGACAAATTTTGGAATGCATTTTTTTTATAATTGGGTGATTGCTTCAATTTCTCCAAATGCTTTCCGGAGGGTAGCTTACCTGTGATCTTTAGTGACATGTATCGCTGGTTTATTTCAATGCAAATTACCAGGCACATTTGTTACGGAGTTTCTTATTTCGGTAAACAAACATTTTTAACAGGTGAATTACGATTTATACTAATTCTTATCTTGCTATACTTAAAATTCATACTCATGTCCCATAAACTTGGCCGCAACAGTTTTGGCGATCCTGCAAATACAGGCAATCTTATGTCAATTGAAGAAGCTTATGCATTATTAAATGAATGGGTACCAAATGAACGTCTTCGCCTGCATATGAAACAAGTAGCCGCGGTAATGAAAGCCTGGGCCATTGAAAAAGAAAATGCGGATAAAAAAACTGCGTTGAAATGGGAGCTTGCCGGTTTATTACATGATGCTGACTGGGAGAAACATCCCGAGGAACATTGCCGCCTTATCATTGAAGAATTAGAAAAAAGAAATATTGATCCCGATGTTATTCATTGTATCGCTTCTCACGGACCAAATTATTTTGGCGTAGAACCAAATAACACAATGGATAAAATGATCTATGCTTTTGATGAGTTGTCGGGTTTTGTACATGCTGCTGCCCTTATCCGCCCTACACGATATGAGGGTCTTGAAGTAAAAAGTGTTTTAAAAAGATTGAAATCACCTGCCTTTGCCGCCCAGGTAAGCCGTGAAGATATACACGATGCAATCTCCCGCATAGATATTTCTCTCGAAGAGATCATCCAGTTCGTTATTGACCATCAGAAAGATGTGAGCTGATCCTTTCATTCTTCAAAATAATTTTATTTTCTGCTTAAACTACGTTCTGCGTGAACGGTCACAAAAAGTGGCTGCGTATTCCCTGACCCTGTCGAAAAAACTATTGTGTCACCAAAAAACTCATGTTATGAGGAAACTCTACGCCCTATTGGCCGGGCTGCTTTTTGTCCTGGTCGCAACGAAAACTAACGCACAGCTAAACACCCAAAATTTATTTTTTGAAGCTGCATCAATAACTACAGTTGTTGATGAAGCGGCAATAAATTCCGGCGCAAATTCACCGGAAGAAACATGCCGTGCAAATTTTGAAGTAAGTAATGCAGCTACTTCGCCGCTTACAAAAAAATTTACCGCAATACCTTGGCACAGTGAACAGAAAAGACCTGTTTATATCTGCTGGAAATTTGGCGATGGTACGGATACATGCATTCAGTATTCAAACACAAATCCCGGCCCGTACACGGTCATTCATCATTACCAGCAACCCGGTACTTATGAAGTTTGTGTAAAGATCGTTTATGCCGGCGGGTGTGAAGCCAGGCAATGTAAAGCAGTAATTGCCGGCGAGTTTTGCCGTGCTGATTTTGAAAAGCTTGCTTTATCCCCAACAATAAATCCACTTTACGTTACTTTCAAAGCATTACCATGGCATAGCGAGAATAAAAAACCAAAAAGAATATGCTGGTATTTTGGTGATGGCCGTGATACATGTATTGAATATCCCGCAAACTATACCGGCACTTACCTGGTAAGACATAAATACCGGGAAGCCGGCATTTACCAGGTTTGTGTAAAAATATTTTATGCTGGTGGTTGTGATGCCGGTAAATGTAAGTCCATACAAGTCGGAAGAAGAGATGAATGCAAGGCAGATTTTGAAAAACTTCCATTAACTACATCAAACAATCCGCTGGCTGCAATATTTAAAGCATTGCCATGGCATAGCAATAATAAAAAGCCAAAAACAATTCATTGGAATTTCGGAGATGGCAAAGACACCCTTATTCATTACACAGAGAATTATACCGGGCCTTATACTGTAAGACATGAGTACCGCGAACCCGGCAACTACCAGGTATGCGTTAAGATCACTTATTTCGGCGGCTGTGATTCACATAAATGCAAATATATCCAGGTAGGAGAACCTGACAGATGCGGCGCAGACTTCCAACGTGTTCCTTTATCGAATACGGATAATCCATTGGTGGTTGGGTTCAAAGCAATCCCATCACATAACAACCATAAGGTTCCAAAAGTAATTTGCTGGAGCTTTGGTGATGGCAGGGATACTTGTATAGAATATGCACAAAATTTTTCTGGCCCTTATGTTGTCCGTCATCGCTACAATGCGCCGGGCACCTATACTGTTTGTGTAAAAATTCTTTATTATGGCGGATGTGAGGCAAGAAAATGCAAACCAATTGTTGTAACAAGGCCTGATGACTGCCGTGCCGATTTTGAAAAACTTCCAATATCGTTATCCAACCATCCGCTTACGGTAACTTATAAAGCATTACCATGGCATAATAACAACAAAAAGCCAAAACAGATCTGTTGGAAGTTTGGCGATGGTAAAGACACCTGCATTCAGTATCCTGAAAATTATACAGGTTCATATTTAGTAAGGCATACTTACCGCGAGCCTGGCCAATACGAAGTATGTGTAAAGATCTTTTACTATGGTGGCTGTGAGGCATACAAGTGTAAAGCGATCCATGTTGGTGAATTTTGCAGAGCTGATTTTGAAAAGCTGCTTGTAAATACAACAGCCAATCCGTTAGTTGTTCATTATAAGGCATTGCCATTCCATAGTCTTAATAAAAAACCTAAGAAGATATGCTGGACTTTTGGTGATGGACGGGATACCTGTATTGAATATCCTGAAAATTATACAGGCTCATATGCTGTAAGACATGAATATCAACACCCCGGCCAGTATGAAGTGTGTGTAAAGATCCTTTACTATGGTGGTTGTGAAGCACACAAATGCAAAGCGATACAAGTTGGTGAGCCGGTTCGATGCAAAGCTGATTTTGAAAGAATTCCAATCAGCACCGTCAACAATCCGTTGCATGTTGCGTTCAAAGCAACACCATGGCATATTGAAAACAAAAAGCCAAAAGAAATTTGCTGGAAGTTTGGTGATGGCAGAGATACTTGTATTCAGTACGGCGAAGATTATAACGGCCCTTATGTAGTTCATCACCGTTACGATCATCCGGGTAACTATGAAGTATGTGTAAAGATCATTTACTATGGTGGATGTGAAGCCAAGAAATGCGAACTGGTGAAAGTGGAAGCCCCCGGAGATTGTCGTGTTAAGTTATTTGAATTAACGCCGTCGATCACCAGTCTTGTAAGAGGATTCATTGCCCACCCATGGTCATCGGAAAATAAAAGGCCTGTAAGAGTATGCTGGTACTTTGGCGATGGAACAGATACTTGTATACAACTGGAAAATTCTATGCTGGCTGGATTATTTATCCGTCATACTTATCCTGGACCGGGTGTGTATAGAGCTTGTGTAAAAGTATTGTTTGAAGGCGGATGTATAGCTTCCGATTGCGACGAAGTAGTGATAAGACCAACTACAAATGTGTGCGGTGGATTCATGACTGATTCTCTTCTTTCACCACGCACATTTAAGTTCAAAGCATTTGCTATTCATAATCCTGATGATCCTGTTGTGGGTTACCGCTGGACATTTGGCGATGGCAGTGCTGCCACAGGAAGAGAAGTAACACATCAATACAATGCGCCGGGCACTTATGAAGTTTGTTTAACAATAAAAACCCAGCGGGGCTGCGAAACAAGAATATGCAAACCGCTGCATGTACCGGGTAATACACAACATGCATTGCAGGTAACACCGAACCCTGTTCTTAATATCATGCATGTGTTGTTTTATTCAACACACAGTGAACCGGTCGTTGTTAAAGTTGTAAATAACAATGGTGTGGTTGTAAGATCATGGACACGAAATGCAACACAAGGCGCTAACACCTGGGATTTTGATGTATCGGCGCTTGTGGCCGGCGCATATACATTGTATGTGCAATCGCCTAACCAGTTATCGAGCCAGATATTTATAAAAGCGAATTAAAGAAGTCAGGGCTACGAAAGCCAGGCCGTTCCATCTGAAAAGATGGGCGGCCTTTTATTTGCGAGAAGCGTAGCGACGAAGCAAACTCCTCCACCAGGTTAGATATGCTTTTTTATGAATTATAATTATGAACCAGGCTGCATTACTACTATTAAGCTTCTGTTGCGACGCTCCGTTCATCTTTCTTTTCATCATTGAGCAATTGCATCGCCCGATTTAATCGGGGTACGTCAACAATTCTATTCAACAATAATCAACCTACATAGAAAACAAAAAGCCCTGCCGAAGCAGGACTTTCCAATTATAATAAAGATGAAAACAATACTTAGTCACATGTCAACCCTTCAACAGCCGGAGCCACTTCAACACCATTACCATCTTTCACTGACCAGCTTCCTGTAATAATTCCACCTGAGTTTGTCGAGTTCCATCTGATCCTGATCGTGATAGTTTCGCAAGCACCAACACTGCCTTCCACTTTGATCACACGATTTGAACTTCCACCCGGCGTCCATTGTGATGTTGTCGTGCTTCCGCCGGTAACGATAACTTCTGCATCGGCACCGGTAAAGTTTGTTAAACCACCTTGTATTTTAATATAGCTCTGCGCATCTTTTGAAGTGAATGTATAAACTGCTTCACGCTGATTACCGCATGCAATTGCTTCACCGCTGAAAGAAGTTGTGCAAGCATCATCGGCAATACAAATACCGTAAAGGTTATAAGAACAAGACAAGTTCATTGGCGAATTTTGTCCTTCCTGGTAAATTGAAAAAGGAACATTATCACATGCGTTCCAGTTTGCCGGCAAAGCAAAGGTGAATGTTGCAGTAGCGCCGCTTGCTAATGTTGCCACTGATTGAGTTGCTCCAAATGCAGTAACGCTTACGGTATTTGAAGCATTACCTCCGCTATGTGTAAAAGTTACTTTTACAACAAATGATGTGGGTGTGTTGTAAGCAACATGGTTTACTGTCTTCCAGTGTGGATGATCCACATTTCCCCAGGTCTGTGTTTTTGAACCTGATGATTCAATATAAGGACCTTCGGGATTGATACATGTTGACCAGCAATCGGCAACAGCTATCGGGGCCGGTTCAGTGACAAGGACAATTTTAGGTTTGCCAGTAACATCTTCATCAGCCAGGTCAGTCTTTTTACAGGAAATAAAAACAAGGGTGGTAATCATGCCCAATAGCAGGGCAAGGGTACGTGTAGCTTTCATTTGAAGCAGGGTTTAAAGTTAAAAAACGGATTATGTTGGTGGTTGTTCGGAAGGAGACCGGAAGTTAAATGGAAGAATTACTATTGCATACTACGACAGTAATCGGGTACAAAAATAATTCACGAATTCATTTTTCCTATAGTGATTCTACGAGTAATAGGATTTATTGACTTATTACAACTGCATATTTTTTGCTTTGTTATCAAAGTCAAAGATTTAATCGAAAAAATTTTTTCACTATAAAATAAAAACCGCCCCGATGAAGCGAAGCGGTTTAATCCAAATTGACTGCTTATTTTAATTCTTCTTCAACGTGTATGCATAGTTTCCACCAACACTTAAATCTAGTGATATGGTATAATTCCCGGCGGCAGTAATACTAATATCAGCTCCATCATACTCAGGCTTAAAGTCTGCACCGTTATCACCAAAGTTTATTCCCCAATCATCATTGGCTCTGAATTTAAATTTACCGGCAGGCATATCTCTTGTGATAGTCCACACGCCTGTACCTGCATTAAAAGTCATTGGTACATTTGCGCTCCAGCCATTGAACTCGCCGATGATTCCCCATGTATTTATTTTAGTGGCACTCCAGGTCATTGTAGCTTCACTTGCTCTTATGCGATAATAACCGGTAAGCCCGGCACCACCGCTTGGAAGCGTAAGATTTGGACCGCCATTACCAAGTGCTCCGGCACCAGCACTGCCATAATCTCCGGCACCCCAATTATCTCCCTTCACCATTTTAAATTCGGGAGTAGCAGCATTAAAAACAATATATCCTTCGAATCCATTGTAGCCGCCATTATTTTGCTTAACGATCTGCGGCGCAGATCCGGGATCCCAACCCTGGAAGTTACCAGCAAGATTTAATGCATTGGGATAAGCATATTTAATAATGTCGCGGTACGCAGTGGCAGTAATGGTAACCACGTTTGAGTAAGAAGGCGGAGCAGCGGCAGCAACTGTTGCTTTTACTCTTACTTCAACCGGTGTTGCGGCTCCATAATTGATAATTTTTAAAAGCTCCCTGTTAAAGTCAACCACTTTAAAAGATTTTTCAAGCGGTGCAGTATTGCTTAATCCAACTTCAGTGGTCGTTGCGCTGGCAAAGTTTGTCCCGCCTTTTGAAATTTGTAAAACATATGTAACCGCTGCATCAAAACCAAAAGTAGCCGGCGTATATGTAAACTTTACAGCATCATTGTTTGCATTGGCTTGCAATAAAACCAAAGTAGCAGCCGATGATTGTAATGCAGGGGCGGAGCCGGCGCTGAGTACTGTTCTTACTTCATCTTTTTCACAAGATGAAAATGCGATGGCGGCAACTCCTATCAGCAGTATTTTATTTAACCATGTTCTCATAAAACTTTAATTTATTTTGGTGATCCCGGTCCTTCGATAAACTCAGGACTACCGGGAGTAATTTTTACTTTTAATATCCAGTGTTTTGAACAAGATTAGGATTTGCAGCTATATCTGTTGATGGAAGAGGGAACAATGTTCTGAAGGTTCCTACACCAACACCACCCGCTACTCCTCCTTTCCATGGCCATACATAAGTTCCGCCGGTGTAATAATTCGCAAAGCCCGGATATTTTTCAAAGCGGATCAGGTCCTGGCGGCGATGAGCTTCCCAATTCAATTCTCTTGCTCTTTCTTTCAATAAAAAATCATAAGTGAGATCTGTTGCCGTAATATTACCACTCGTATTACCATAAGCTCTTTGACGCAATGCATTGATGTAAGTAACAGCCTGTCCCTTATCAGCATTGGTTGCTAATATACATTCAGCATACATTAAATAAACATCGGCGAGACGGAACAATGGAAAATCTGTGTCGGGAAAATTTCCGTCAGGATCAGAACCTTTTACACCGGATGAAGTAAGATTTTTATACTTCGTAATTGGGTATCCATCTGTAAAAGTTGAAAGATCGACGATCTCTAAATTCTGTCCGCTTGTATGGAACATTGCTCTTCCATCTGGTGTACCTGAAGCAGACGGGAAAAGATTAACGATGGCTTTTGTTGAACGCAAGCCGCTCCATCCTCCGTTAATACCCCATAAAGCCGGGTTCATATTACCACCAACCGGAGCATGGATCAAATACGTCATAGCTCCCCAGGATTTGGTGCGAAGACCATCAAAGTTTACAGAAAAAATTAATTCAGGAGAAGTATTATTGTCTGCAAGGAAATTCAAACGGTATTGTGAAGCTAACAAATAGCCTGCACCAATGATCTTATTACAATAGGTAAGACAATCACTATGTCTTGCTGTACCTGTATAAACTGCAGCATTCAAATAAAGTTTGGCAAGTACCATCCAAACTGCACCCTGGTCGGCTCTGCCGTATTCATTTTGTCTTGCCGGAGTTAATAAAGATTCCAATGCTTTTAATTCTGTTTCGAGCCAGGTAAATAAATTAGCTCTTGTTATCTGCGTTGGGAAAAATGAACCGATAGGATCTGTTTCTAAAACAAATGGAACATTGCCAAACATATCGATTGCATGATAATAGCTAAGTGCTCTCAGGAACCTTGCTTCATTATGATATTTTTTTGCTTCGACAAGATCGGAGCCCGCTATTTTACGTTCCGATAATTTATCATCGGTTGTTTCTCTTAAAAACTCATTGCAAAGAGCAACCTGGTAAAATATCCTGTCGTACATCATACGGATGAACTCGTTTGATGCGGTCCAAGTCATATTGTGCAGGTCCTTGATAGTTCCATCATTCCAGCCAATGACCGCTTCATCAGAAGCTAATTCCTGCAACTGCCAGTACTGGCGAAGGTAGCTGGAGAAACCTTCATCCAAACCAAAAATATCAGGGCGACCACTTGGACCTTGCTGACCACTTACTGCCAGCCCTGCATATAGTTTAGCAAGAATTTGCTTGTAGTTACTGAATTTATCATACACTGTAGCCGAAGTCACATCATACGGCGGCTTCCTGTCAAGTGTTTTGGTGCAGTTGGTAAAAATCACCACCAGCATTACCAGTAAAAAAGCTTTCATGAATTTATTTTGCATAATTCAATTTTTTTAAGATCAGAAATCAAGATTAAAGCCAAGAGAATACATACGTGGTCTTGGATAAAAGTTATTATCGATGCCATTGGGAATTTCAGGATCAAGTCCGCTATATTTTGTTATTACAAATACATTCTGCACATTGGCTGAAATGCGTAAAGTAGCAGTCTTGCAAATTCTTCCCAAATTATATCCCAGGTTTATATTATCCATTCTCAGGTAAGATGCATTTTCGATGTAATAATCTGACCATAATCTTGGAACAGTAAAACCGGTAGTCAATACATCTCTTGAAACATTACCGAGATAATTAGGGAAACCAAAATTTTGATAGGTTCCGCTGTTTGATTTAAAATTGTTGTACATATAGTTATCAAAACTGGCTCTCGCCGCAAAACTCAATGACCATTTCTTATATTCAAACTGCGAGCTGAAACCCATGTAATATTTCGGTTGAGGGTTTTTATAACGGTACTTGTCTTTCTCATTCGAAGCGCCGTCTTTATTCTGATCCACATATAATGCTTCAATTGGTTTACCGTTTTGATCATACACTTGTTTATAAACATAGAAAGTACTTGGAGCATATCCTACAGTATGAACCTGGATAGTATTGCCAACTCCGCCGCTGATGCCACCGACAAGATTACCTACCGCATTCGGATCTTTTATTTTGCTAAGGTTGGTAATTTCTCTTTCGTTATAGGTGAAATTATAAGCAAAGTCCCATGTGAAATTTTTACCGCGAACAGGTGTTGCATTTATTGAGAACTCCAATCCTTTATTTTCAATATTACCGACATTGGTAAGGATCTGGTTAGTAAGATTAGAACCAGCAGGAACTGAAATTACAGCAAGCAGGTCTTTTGTTCTTTTAAAATATACATCCACACTAAATGAAACTCTTCCATTCAATATACCAACATCAAGACCGCCATTGTAGGTTTCGGTTGTTTCCCATTTCAGGTTTTCATCATATCCTTCAGGACGGAGCAATAAGTAATAGTTGCTTCCGAATTGATACATACCACTGCTGTCGCTCAAAGAATATCTTGCCAGGTATGGATAATCACTTCCTACATCCTGCTGACCGGTTTTACCCCAGCCTAACCTGAGTTTCAGATCAGAAATAGTTCTTGAATCTCTAAGGAATGATTCGCGGCTTATCCTCCATGCAAATGCTGCAGCAGGGAACCAGCCCCAACGATTATCTTCACTAAACCGGGAAGAACCATCTCTTCTTATAGATGCAGTCAATAAATAACGATCATCAAAGCCGTAATTCACTCTTCCAAACATGGAGAGCAAGGTATGTTGTGATTTAAATGGAGGACCCGCTGGAATTACGCCTGTACCATTAATTGTCGGAAAACCCGGGCTATAATTTGTCCAATCCTGCCAGCCATAACCAACCGTTGCATCTACGCGACTTTTAATAGAGCTAAAAGTCTTCTGGTAATTCAGGTAAAAGTCTGAAAGATAATTCCATCTTTTTTGTAAATACCGGCTCATGCTACCCTGGTTATAAAAAGCTGATGCATTTGTGGAAGGTGTTTTAGAAGTACCTGATCCTCTTGAAACGTCATAACCGAGATTCAGGTTGGCTCTCAAGTCCGGGAGAAAATGAAATTTATAATCAAACTGTATGTTCGCAAGGCTTCTGTAAGCAGTACCAACATTTCTTGTTTGCTCAAGCATGCTTACAGGATTTTTAGAAGCTAAAGTATTGGGTAAACCATTCGTCTCCCATTCCCAATAACCTCCATATTGCGGTTTAGTGGGATCATATACTTCTTTTGTAGGATCAAAGAAAACTGCTGCACCAATAGCACCCTGGTTTGCAAAGCGGCTGCGGGTTACCGAATTCTTCATATTGAAATCAATGCTGAGATGATTTTTCATCAGCTTGGGATTGATGCTAATGGCCATTGTTCCTCTTTGCAGGTTATCGGTTTTTAAAATACCATCCTGGTTCATATAACCAAGTGATAAACGATAAGGGAATTTTTTGATGCCACCGGTAAAACTGATATTATTATCTACTGTAATTGCATCACGGAAGATTTGATCCTGCCAGTTTGTACGTCCCAGGGATAACAATGCTTTTTGAGCAGTGGTGCCTTGAGCCATAACAAGAGCTCTGTACTCATCGGCATTCAATACATCAGCTGTTTTGGTGACAGTCGAAAGTGTTACATTATTATTATAGCTCACTTTCAGCCTGCCGCTATTTCCTTTTTTTGTGGTAATAATAACAACGCCATTAGAAGCACGGTTACCGAAGATGGCAGTAGCAGAAGCATCTTTTAAAATATTTATGCTTTCGATATCATTTGGATTTAACAACGTAAGCGGGTTGGCAACACCCGATATGCCACCTGTTTCAAGAGGAACTCCATCAACAACGAACAGAGGATCGTTGCTTGCATTCAATGAAGCACCTTGCCTGATACGAATATAGATTCCCGCACCGGGCATACCATTGCCGGTTGATATTTGAACACCAGGCGCCTTGCCTTGTATAAGTTGCAGCGGTGAAGTTTGCGGTCCTTTCTGAAAATCTTTGGCAGTAAGTGTAGTAATAGATCCTGTTAAATCTTTTTTCCTGGCAGTACCATAACCTGTCACTACCACTTCACCAAGTGTTGCATTTGAAGCAGCAAGCTGTACGTCTATTGAAGATCTTCCATCAATAGAAACTTCCTGGGGTTCATGACCAACAAATGAAAAAACTAAAACAGTTGTTGAAGGGCTGACCGATATTCTGTAAGTACCATCAGCTCTTGTTGAAGTGCCGGCAGCACTGCCTTTAGCAGTAACCGATACACCCGGCAGTGGCGATCCGTCTTTAGGATCAGTAACTTTTCCGGTAATTGTTTTTTCCTGTGAGAATGCAGTTAATGAAAAAAATAGCAAACAGGGAAAGACAATCGCTTTAAGCAATCTTTCGCAGTACATAAGCAGTAATTGTTGTTAGGTTCTAAAAAATAAATATATCAAATGTGTATCCGAGACACAAAGTTGTGTTTTTTTTTATTTCTGCAAAATTTAGTTTCGGGTTCGGAGGATTATTTTTCTAAGAAATTAAGATAATCGTTTACATACGGTCGGGGAATAGGTGTCTCTTTAGTTGGTTAACAGGAAGTAATCCGATGCATTTACCAGAACAAGTTATTGCAGTCTCAAAGGTGTTTATGCAATCGTTTACACAAGTTTAAATTTTTTATCCTTCTCAAACAAAAGAATTTTTAACCCAGCACATTGAGCGTTCTGAAAAGAATACGGAATTGAGCGTTATGAGCCGCGGTTGAACAACTTGTTATTCAATACATTTGTTGACCAATTGTTTTCGTATGATCCAAAAACTAATTCTTTTCTACACTCTGTTCTTTTCCGGCATAAGCCAGGCCCAGGATGCCTGGAAAATAAGAGCCGATAAGATTGATCCCGCTAATTATTATGGTGTCACTGTTGCCAACGGTATGATCGGCGTTGTTTCATCACCGGAACCATTTAGAGTAAAAGATGTAGTACTTGCGGGTGCTTATGATCTTTATGGCCGCGGCAGGGTCAGCAACTTTTTGAAAAGTTTCAACTTGCTCAATATGTACCTGGAAATGGATGGAAAAAGGATCGATGCCAGGGCTGCTGCCAACATGCAGCAAGAGCTTGATATGAAGAAAGCTTCTTTCACAACGACGTTTGACTACGCCGATAAAGCTTCCGTTTCATATACCTATTATTCTCTGCGGCATTTACCATATACTGTATTAATGGATGTAACAATAACTGCAAAGAAAGATATCAATATCACGGGGGCCAGTGTAATGGAATCACCCGATGCATTAAAGGATGTTCAGAATTATTATAATGAAATAGATCGTCCGCATGTTGTTATTAGTTTACTTACTTCTTCCGCAAAAAGTCCGACGGGAAAACTATTAATGTGTGCAAGCAATACTTTTTTATTTAGCGAAACACACGGCAGCGAACCAAGGGTGATCCATGAGATGTGGGATAATAATATGCACCTGATGAAGTTTACCAAAAAATTGAAAGCAGGTGAAACATACCGTTTTTCTATTGCGGGTTCATCGATCACTTCTGCGCATCATGATGATCCATTGAATGAAGCAGAAAGAGCTACCATATTTGCAAAACTCGAAGGAAGGGAGAGGCTTTTAAGCTTTCATCATAAAGCATGGGATGAATTATGGAAGAGTGATATAATAATTGAAGGTGATCCGCAAAGCCAGCAAGATGTTCATAGCATGCTTTATCATCTTTATTCTTTTTCAAGAGAAGGAACAGCATTGTCTCCGTCACCAATGGGATTAAGTGGTCTTGGTTATAACGGACATGTTTTTTGGGATACCGAATTATGGATGTATCCTTCCATACTCGTTCTTCATCCTGAGATTGCAAAAAGTATGGTGGAGTATCGTTACCAACGACTTGATGCAGCAAAGCGAAATGCATTCAGCAAAGGATATAAAGGCGCCATGTATCCATGGGAAAGTGCAGAAACAGGAGTGGAAGAAACACCGGTATGGGCATTGAGCGGCCCATTCGAACATCATATAACAGCTTGTGTTGGTATTGCGGCATGGAATTATTATTGTGTAACGCAGGATAAACAATGGCTCAGAGAAAAAGGCTAGCCGATCTTATCTGCCACTGCAGATTTTTGGGCAAGCCGTGTTGAAAGAAACGGCCCGGGACATTATGATATAAAAAATGTAGTTGCAGCAGATGAATGGGCCGAGAATGTAGATAACAATGCCTTTACAAATGCAGCCGCAAAGTCAAATCTGCAGTTTGCAACACGAAGCCGCAAAGATCTTAGGCATACCGCCTGATCCCGATTGGATGAATGTGGCAAACAATATTCCTATATTAAAAATGGACAATGGCGTAACAAGAGAACATGCATCTTATAATGGCGAAGGAATAAAACAAGCCGATGTAAATCTATTGTCATATCCATTGAAACAAATTACAGATGCAGCACAGATAAAAAAAGATCTTGAATATTATGAAACAAGAGTACCGAATGAAGGCACGCCTGCGATGACACAAGCTGTTTTTACAACACTCTATGCAAGACTGGGCAATGCTGAGAAAGCTTATCACTGGTTCAAAGAATCTTATGTACCTAATCTTAATCCTCCGTTCCGGGTAATTGCAGAAACAAAAGGCGGAACAAACCCTTATTTTGCGACCGGTGCCGGCGGTATCATTCAATCTTTATTAATGGGTTTTGGCGGGCTTGATATTACTCCAAATGGGATCGTTCAATTAAAAACTTCATTGCCAAAACAATGGAAAAGCCTTACGCTAACAGGTGTTGGCACTCAGAAAAAAACATTCATTATTAAATAAAGAGGAATTGTATCTTTAACGACTTGAAAAAAATTGCTGCTATATTACTGCTTTCTTTAATGGTATTTAATCTTGCCGGTTATCGCTGGCTTTTTTCAGCTATCGAAAAAAAGGCAACGGCAAAACTTGAACAAAAAATTTCAACGGGCGAATACAGCGACGAACAATTGGTGGAGATCCGGATTCCGCTTAATATGCCTTATTACACTGATCAGGATTATGAAAATGTATATGGCGAAACGGATTTTAACGGTGAGCACTACCGTTATGTAAAAAGAAAAGTTAGCGGCAACACATTGTATTTGTTATGTCTTCCCAATATAGAAAAGACAAATATTGCCAAAGCCGAGAATGAATTTACACAGGCAGTAAATGATATTCCTGCAAACAAACAAGGCTCCCAGCAAAAAAATAATTTTATTAAACTGCTCACTTCTGAATTTCGGATTCAAGAAACAGCGATCAATGAAAATATCTTTTCATCCTTATCCCTTCAATTCATAAACAGGAACGCCGCAGTTAAAGATCTGTTCTTTCCTCTTACGGAAACCCAACCTCCCGAAGCCTGAATATTTTCTGAATCGCAACCAACGACAGAAATATTTTATTCCCAATTTTAAAATAGAAAATGAAAGCATTAAGATTTTTAATGCCTGTGTTATTGATTGCAGGCTGCACAGAAAAAGGTGCACAAACTGATTTGAAATTTTTTGACAACCAGGTTCTTTATTGCAAAACAGTAAAGAAGCTGAATGATGTGGTATTGGAAAATAATTTCCCTCCCATGATCGCTACCCGCAATTATGTGTATGCAAGCATCGCTGCATTTGAATGCATAGCTGCAGGTGATGATAATTATATTTCTCTTGCAGGGCAGATCAAACACATGCCTGCCATGCCAAAGCCAGAAAAAGGAAAGGATATTGATTTCACTTTGGCTGCATTATTTGCATTTACCAAAGTGGGCAATGCCGTTACTTTTCCTGAAGGCAGCATGATGGGTTATTATGATGGACTGAAAAAAATGGCAGATAGCATCGGTATGCCAACTGATATTTTAAAAAACACAATGACATTTTCCGATAGTGTTGTTGCTGCAATTATGCGCTGGAGTAAAAAAGATAATTATGCGCAAACAAGAACTGCGGAAAGATATACTGTTTTATATAATGTGCCCGGCCGCTGGATACCAACGCCGCCAATGTATGGTACTGCTGTAGAACCGCATTGGAAAGAAATAAGAACGATGGTGATCGATTCAGCTTCACAATTCAGGCCGGCACCGCCCCCGGTGTGTGATCCTGAAAACAAAAACGGTGATTTCTGTAAAGCAATGATGGAGGTAAAAACAATTGGGGACAATCTTACTGACGAGCAAAAACATATTGCTGATTTTTGGGATGACAATCCTTTTAAATTAAATGTTGTTGGTCATGTAAATTTTGTTACCAAAAAATTTTCTCCTCCCGGTCATTGGATGAATATCGTTGGCATCGGTGCTAAAGCAGCAAAAGCAGATTTTAAAACAACTGTTGCTGCTTATGCTGAAACAGCCATTGCTTTATATGACGCATTTATCAGTTGCTGGGATGAAAAATTCAGAAGCAATTATGTTCGTCCTGAAACAATGATAAATAAGATAGATGAGGACTGGCATCCCTATATTCAAACACCGCCGTTCCCATCTTATACAAGCGGTCATGCTACCAATAGCGCTGCCGCTGCGGAGGTAATGACGCATTGGTTTGGCGATAAACTATCTTTTACCGATACATCATTGCTTGAGTTTGGAATAAAGAACCGCGAGATCAAATCATTCCGTGCAGCAGCAGACGAAGCTGCCATGTCAAGATTATACGGTGGTATTCATTACCGTTTTGATAATGAGAACGGCGCTGCTGCAGGAAAAAAACTTGGAGAACTTATCGTATCACGTTTGAAACTTAAAAAATAATTTAATTACGCAAACTAACTTTAAAATTATGAGACGCATTTATTTTATCATCGCAATTTTGATCACTGCTGCATATCAGCAAACGAATGCACAAGGTTGTGTAGCGATTCGCAGTAATGGTAATACCTGCAGTTCAATGAAAGCCGGAGACACAAAAGGACTTTTATTCAACTTCAATACCCGGTATTTCAAATCATACAAGCATTTTGTTGGCACAGAAGAACAACATGAAAGAACCGAAGCAGGTACAGAAGTAATTAATCATTCATTAAGCTGGGATTTTACGCTGACAAAAACAGTAAACAAATACTGGTCGTTCTCAGTGAATGTTCCGCTTATTTCCAATGTTCGTTCTTCAATGTATGAGCATTATGGAAATAACAGTACAAGTCCGAATGCAAGAAATAATACAAGATCATTTGGTATTGGAGATGTTCGCCTTTCAGCTTATCGCTGGATGTTTGATCCGGCAAAATCTCATAAAGGAAATTTACAGGTTGGCTTAGGCGTAAAACTTCCAACCGGTGATTTTGAATACCAGGATTTTTTCCATAAGCGTACTGCAAGTGGCGGCGATAGTGTTATCCTTGGCCCGGTTGATCAATCAATTCAATTGGGTGATGGCGGAACGGGAATAACCTTTGAGCTGAATGGTTATTATAATATTTCTGCTATGCTCGGGTTCTATGGTAATTTTTATTACCTCGCAAATCCAAGAGAACAAAATGGGGTATCCACGTCAAGAGGCGGTGCTCAATCTGCTACCAATATTCAATATTTCAGCAGCACGATGAGTGTACCTGATCAGCTTATGCTTCGTGGTGGTATAGCTTACAGCATTGCAAAAAACCTGAACTTGTCTGGCGGTATCCGCCTGGAATCACTTCCTTCAAGTGATCTTATTGGCGGTGATAAAGGTTTTCGTCGTCCCGGTTATGTATTGTCAGGTGAGCCAACAATTTCTTTTATGACTAAGAAAGCAAATTTTTATTTATCAATTCCTGTAGCAATAGAGCGCAATCGTACACAAAGCTATTCTGATAAACTAAGAACGAAGGCAACCGGCAATCATGTACAAGGCGATGCAGCATTTGCTGACTACCTGATCAATGTTGGATTTTCTATTCATCTCTAAACCCTGGAATAATTAATTACCGGACGGTTGACTTTTTGTATTAAGTACAAAAGGGTTTTCTGCTATCTATTTTATAAACTAATTGCAATGAAAAAATTATTTGTAACCCTGTGCGTAGCATGGAGCATTTCGTCAGTTTGCCTTTCACAGACAGATATTGATGCGGTGATGATGGAAAAAAATGCTTTATGTATCGGGCCGATGGTTGGCTATAGCAGTTGGAAAAATTATTGGGAAGGAACATTAAAAAGAGAGAATCTCAATTTGGGAACTGTTTCTACCAAAATGTTTAGTGTGATGGGCAACTATGGCATCAATAATAAATTGAATGTACTCTTTGGTTTGCCTTATGTATTAACAAAAGCTTCTGCAGGACAATTAAACGGGCAGGAAGGAGTACAAGATCTTTCTTTATGGGTAAAATGGAAACCATTCAGTAAAAAGATCGCTTCAGGACGTTTATCATTAATCGCAATCGGAGGATTTTCTTTACCCGTTTCCGATTACACCGCTGATTTTTTACCCATGTCTATCGGTCTTGAAAGTAAAAATCTTTCTTTTCGTGCCATGGCAGATTATCAAAGAGGTTCATGGTTTGGCACTGTATCCGGCACTTTTATGAGAAGAAGCAATATCAAACTCGATCGTGATGCTTACTATACAACTGAAATGCATTATAGCAATGAAGTAAAAATGCCGGATGTTGCGTCATTTAATGTAAGAGCTGGTTATCGCGACAAAGGGTTGATCGCCGAAGCAGTATTTGACCACTGGAACACACTTGGTGGTTTTGATATTACAAGAAACAATATGCCTTTTCCCAGTAATGAAATGGATATGTCCAGGATCGGTTTCAATTTCAAATACGATATGCCTTTTTATCCGCAACTGTCATTAACAGGCAATGCATTCACCACTGTTGCCGGAAGAAATGTTGGACAGTCCACCGGTTTCAACGCTGGTATATTCTATGTAATTGATTTTACAAAGAAAAAGAAAACCGATGCTGACGACTCAAAAAAATAATACAATGAAATGAGTCATAAAAATTTTCGGGCAATTTCACCAACGCGATGAAAATTATTATGACGAATTCCATGTGACCTTATTTTAAAATAAAAAATTACACATGAAAAAAATATTTTTACCAATACTATTATTTGCTGTCCTGGTAAATTCCTGTTCAAAAGATATTGTTGAACGCAACCTTGAATTTCCTGCATTACAACCCGCATCAACAGATATTAATGCCGGGATATGGAAACCGATATTATTAACAGGGCCAACTGAATTTCCTGTTGCTGCTCCCATTGCAGTTACCACACCCGATTATATTGCACAAGTAAATGAAATAAAAACATGGCAGGCCGATCTTTCAAAAGAAGAAAAGAGAATTGTAAAATATTGGAGTGCCGGAGCTGTTCTTCGCTGGAATGAAATTATGAGAGAGTTGGTTGCAAAACATAATTTACCTCCTTATCAAAATCCTGATGGAACTTATCCCGCACCCAACGCAAATAATCCATTAGCTTATCCTCAATTTCCATTTGCCAATCCTCCTTATGCATCGAGAGCTTATGCCTATGTAGCCGCTGCGCAATATGATGCATTAGTAGCAGCATGGCATTATAAAAAATTATACAATCGTGCTGCTCCGTATACAGTAGATGCAACAGTAAATGCATTGATACCAAAATCTGATCTGCCATCTTATCCTTCAGAAGATGCAGTAGTAGCAGGAGTTGCTGGTGAAATGATGAAATTACTTTTTCCCGGCGACCAGGATTTTATTCAGCAAAAAGTCGAAGAACATAAAAGAGCAAGATTGATCGCCGGCGCCAATGTTCGCAGCGATCTGGATGCAGGTGAAGCATTAGGAAAAGCAGTTGCACAAAAATTTGTAACAAGAGCAAGAGGTGACAGGGCTGGTACAGCAGGTGGCAGCCTTGTTATCCAGTCTCAATTGGAACAGGATTGCATTGCAAGGGGTGAAATACCGTGGATCAGCCAGGAAAGCCCAAAAAGGCCTGGCATGCTAATGTTATTTGGCAAAGTAAGAACATGGTTGTTCGATTCATTAACAATGGTTACAACAATTCGTCCACCTGCCCCTCCGTCTACATCATCACAAAAATTTAAAGATGAGCTTGAAGAAGTTCATCATTTCGCTACAAGCTTAACACAAGAGCAAAGAAAGATTGCACATTTTTGGGCTGATGGTATTAGTACGCAAACACCTCCGGGTCATTGGAATCAAATAGCAGCTGCTGATTTTGTAAAACAAAACTTTCAGTGAAGTAAGATGGGCGAGAAATATGGCATTATTAAATATGGCGATGATGGATGCAGCTATTGTTTGCTGGGATGCCAAATATGTTTATTTCAATCCACGACCACCGCAAATGGACAACAGAATAAAAACAGTAACCGGTTTACCTAACTTCCCATCTTATACTTCAGGACACTCAACATTCAGCGGTGCCGCAGCAACCATATTGGCTCATATCATTCCTTCAAATGCTACTAAATATACGGATATGGCAAAAGAAGCGTCGGTGTCACGTATGTATGCAGCTATTCACTATCGAAGCGATTGTGAAAAAGGATTAGAGAGCGGTAATAAGATCGGTGAACATGCAAAAGCAAGAGCAAGAACTGATGGAGCAGAATAATTTTTTATTTTTTTTAATAGGACATGATATAAGCATATAAACTCTTTCCGTTTCTACGAGAGGAGTTATTTTTTTATCCTAATTTTTGAGTAACATGAAAAAAATATTTTGGCTTGGCTTCATCGGTTTGTTCTTATTTGAAATAGCAAATGTGTATTTCATTATGCCCATGCCGGGCAGCCAGCAAATGAACAGTATTGATCTTGCTTATTTTCTTTATAAATGGCGTTGGGTATTCAGGATTTTATTTGCTGCAATGATCATCATTGGGTTTTTCAGATCACACTGGAAAAGAAAATGGCTGTTGTTTTTTCCACTTGCCATTGTTGCCGCTGTTGTATATATGACCAATTTTGTAATGGCTGCTGATCATATGTTTTATCAACCCAAAAAATTATTGATGGTAAATGCTGCAGAAAATAAAGTTGATTCAAACAGGCTGGTAATCGGTGTTTCAAATAATGGCGAAGCAAAAGCATATCCTATACGATTTTTAGGTTATCATCACCAGGTACAGGATACTGTTGGTGGCAAACCAATGATCATTACTTATTGTACTGTTTGCAGAACAGGCAGAGTGTTTGAACCGGTTGTAAATGGTAAACATGAAAAATTCAGGTTGGTAGGAATGGATCATTTCAATGCAATGTTTGAAGATGCTACAACTAAAAGCTGGTGGCGGCAGGTTAACGGCGAAGCCATAACCGGCAAATTAAAAGGCCAACAATTACCGGAAGTATTCAGTACACAAACTTCATTGGCGAATTGGTTGCAATTAAATCCAAATTCACTTATCATGCAGGCCGACTCCTCATTTATAAAATCGTATGACAGCACATTTAAATTTGAAAGTGGCGCCAGTAAAAGCAAATTAACCGGAACCGATAGCCTTTCGTGGAAAGATAAATCATGGGTGATCGGAGTGAAGGCTGGTAAGGAAAGTAAAGCTTATGACTGGAACCAGCTCAAAAAAGAAAAATTGATACAGGATAAGATTGGGACAACGCCTGTATTGCTTGTGCTTATCCAATGACGATAAAAGTTTTTTTGCTTTTGAAAGACCGGGCGAAAATGCAAATTTTTCGCTGTAAATAACGATACATTGTTTTTAAACAATCATCAGTTCAGGATTGATGGCAAAGGCATTGATACTTCTTTTTCATTAAAACCATTACCGGCTTACCAGGAATTCTGGCATAGCTGGCGAACATTTAATCCCGGCACCATTCACTAAACGTTTTATATGCACTGGTTTACTCCATTAATTCAAAAGTCAAAAAAATGGTATCCATTCACAAGTCTTATGAGTTTTGACTTTTGAATTTTTAGTTTTTAGTTTCTTATGCGCCGGGGTTGTACGCCAGTTCATGTATCTTTAAAGTGAATTTTACCGGCATGAAACAAACTACACTTATCCTCCTCGCTCTTTTTTCTTTTGGGTCAATTTCGGCACAAACAAAAGTGCAAACTCCCGACCAGGTTTATGGCGATCTTTTTAAAGATGTACAGATGTCACGCATTTTTCCTGATGGAAAAACTTTTGTGGATTGTGTACCTAAAAGAGATCCAAAAGACATAGTAAAAGATTATCTCGCTGTTAAAAAAAATCCTGCTATAAAATTTTCATTAGAACGTTTTGTAAAAGAAAATTTTGATATGCCTCCTGCACCGCCCACTATTAATTATATACAGCAAGAGAAAGATGTTGTGATGCATATCAAAAATCTTTGGGGCGCATTAAGACGTGAGCCTGACAAGAAGATTGAAGGCAGTTCATTATTGCCATTGCCACATCCTTATATAGTTCCCGGTGGCCGCTTCAGGGAAATTTATTATTGGGATTCATATTTCACGATGCTTGGCTTAAAGGAAAGCGGCGAAGTGGATATGATCGAGAACATGATAAAGAATTTTGCATACCTCATCGAAACCTATGGGCATATTCCTAACGGAAACAGGAGTTATTATATCGGTCGTTCGCAACCACCGTTCTTTGCTGCAATGGTGCAGTTGCTTGCCGGCATAAAAGGAGATAATGTATATGTAACTTTTCTTCCGGCTTTAGAAAAGGAATATAAATTTTGGATGGATGGATCTGGCAAATTAAAAGTTGGGCAGGCATATCGCCGTCTTGTAAAACTAAAAGATGGAACGATCTTAAATCGTTATTGGGATGACAGCAATGTACCAAGACAGGAAAGCTGGCGTGAAGATTTTGAAACCGCTGCAAAATCGGGAAGAAATAAGATCGAGATGTATAAACATTTGCGTGCCGGGGCAGAAAGCGGGATCGATTTCAGTAATCGCTGGTTTGCCGACGGAAAAAATATTACTACACTTCAAACAACTAATTATATCGCAGTTGATTTAAATGCACTGCTGATCAATCTTGAATTTACAATTTCAAAAGCATTCCAAACTTCAGGAAAAGATAGTTTGGCAAATGAATATAGAAAAAAAGCAAATCGCCGCAGGGTTGCTATTGACAAATATTGCTGGAATGCAAAATTGAATTATTACTGCGATTATAATTTTAAAACACAGCGAATACTAAATGAAGTTACTCCCGCAGGCATGTATCCATTTTGTTTTTTTGAAAGCAATCCCGATTACCTGAGCCTGCTGGCTAAAAAAGCTTCTGAAGCAATAAAATCAAAATTGCTGCAACCGGGTGGAGTAACAACTACAGAAAAAAATACCGGCCAGCAATGGGATTCACCAAATGGATGGGCGCCTTTGCAATGGATGACCATCTGGGGTCTTGACCGGTGTGGCCAAAAAGAACTGGCAAAAGATATTGGAATGCGTTGGATGAAATTAAACATTGATGTGTACAGCCGTACAGGTAAACTGATGGAAAAGTATAATGTTGTTGACACTCACCTTGAAGCCGGCGGTGGTGAATATCCGGGACAGGATGGATTTGGCTGGACCAATGGTGTGTTGCTTGCGTTGATTGCGAAGTATGGTAAGCCTGAATGATTTTTTTACTAAGAGATTAAAGGAGAAAAAGAATTAGGAGTTATGCTGATCTTTTTTCCTCCTTTTCTCTTTTATTCTCTTAGCCAAATTCATTTAAATATCTCGCTGCTTAAATGTTTAAAAGCTTCCATGGCGCCCATATATTCACAGGTCCGTGCCCCGGCTTTATTACCATTTGCAATTATTTTATCCCATTGCGGACCTGTCAGTGATCTTATTTCAGTTAAGGCTTTATCGATCAACTGGTATAGTACAGCTCCCACAAACGCATCGCCGGCACCGGTTGTGTCAACCGGTTTTATTTTTATGCCCGGAATAATTCTTGTCTTGCCATTTAATCCTAACAGCGCTCCATCCTTTCCTAGTGTAATTGCAAAAACTGATTTTGTTCTTAACAAAAGATCATTGGCTGCGTCAGTAACGGTAGAACGCCCCGTCAGCATCATTGCTTCTTCATCGCTTACTTTAAAAAAGTGACAGCAGTTTATAAAATTCCAGCTTTGATCAATGAATGATTGTTTATTATGTTGAAAAAGCAAGTTCCGGTAATTAGGATCGAAACTGATAAAAATATTTTGCTGCAAAGATTTTTGCAAAAGACTTTGATAGGCTATTTGCAAAGGACCGGGCAAAAATGCAGTAGCGGAGCCAAAATGTACGATAGAAAATTCTCCAAGATCAATTGCATCCACTTCCTCACGATTCAATTGTCCATCAGCGCCGCGGTTAAAATAAAAATCCCGTTCGCCATTTTCCATTAATGAAACAAAAGCGAATGTGGTAAAATTATTTTCATCCCGCAACATCCATTTTGTATTTACACCAAATGAACCCATCACATCAACGAGGTGTTGACCAAATGGATCTTTGCCAACTTTAGCAGCTAATTCTACCTGTCCCCCTAATGCTGCAATCGCGGCCGCAACATTTGTTGGCGCACCTCCCGGTTTTTTTAAAAAATTTTCTCCTTCCGATAATGGCCTTCCTTTATCAGTGCAGATCATATCGATCAGTGCTTCGCCGATGCAAAGGATTTTTTTCATGAGCCCCTCCAAACCTCCCCGGTGAGAAGGCTTATCTACAAATTTTATGGTTGAAAATATTAATGTCCAATCCTTGTATTCATATCTTCCAATGCAATGCCTTTTGTTTCCGGCATCAGCTTCCAAACAAATAACAATTGCAACACCATCATTCCCGCAAAGAATGAAAATATCATTGCAGGTCCTATCGATGGCGACTCTGCAAAAAATGTAAATGTCTGTGATATTAATGCGGCAAAAAACCAATGCGTTAAGCTTCCTAACGACATCCCTGCAGCACGAACTGAGTTTGGAAAAATTTCTGAAATGAATACCCAGATCACTGCGCCCTGTCCAACAGCATGGGCAGCTATAAAAAGAAATACAAACCAGGTTATACCCGCATGTGTATCACCTGAAAAAGAAAATGCGATCAATGATAATGAAACAATATAACCGATAGAGCCGATATACATCAATGTTCTTCTTCCAAGACGATCGATAAGATACCAGCCAACCAACGTGAAAATAAAATTTACAACACCGATGCCCACACTTGAAAGAAATGCACTGTCTTTCTCCAGGCCCGCCATTTTAAATACCCTTGGTGCAAAGTATATGATCGCATTGATACCGGATAATTGATTAAAGAATGCAATTAAAAAAGCAAGCAGGATATAGCGATTGAACTTTCCCGAAAAAAGAGACTCTTTTTTCTGTTGCACTGAGTTTCTGATTTCGTGAATCAGTTGATTAGCCGGTGCCCCGCTCTTTGCAAAAACTTTTCTGGCTTCTGCTTCGTCGTTCTTATAAAGTATCAGCCAACGCGGACTTTCAGGAGTGAACAACATAAAGACAGAAAATAACAAAGAAGGAATTGCTACAACTCCAAGCATATATCGCCAGTCGCCTTCACCACCCACTCCCTGCAATAAGTAATTTGAGAGGTAAGCAAATAAAATTCCTGCAACAATATTCAATTGAAAAGAAGCAGCCAGGCGGCCGCGATATTTTGGAGGAGCAATTTCAGAAATATAAATTGGGGCCACTACTGAGGAAGCACCGATCGCAAAGCCTCCGAGGAAACGGAAAACCATAAACGTATATACGTCTTTCGCTAATGCTGCACCTATTGATGACACAAGAAAAATGACGCCAATCCAGAATAAGGTTTTTTTGCGACCAATTTTATTTGCAGGAATACTTCCAACGATTGCTCCGACAATTGTTCCATATAAAGCCATTGCAATAGCGGTACCATGCATCAGTTTACTTAATCCCCAAAGTTTTTGTATCACTTGTTCCGCCCCCGAAATAACTGCTACATCCATTCCAAATAAGAAACCACCGAGTGCTACAGTGATGGACCAAAGGATCAGGTTGCGGTTCATAAGCTTTTTGTTGGTTTGGTAATCAAACAGGAAAATAACAATGAATTGCCGGATTTTAAATATTTCTTACGTATAAAACTAGTAAGTTAATTACACTCCCCTACCTATTTTTGCCAGTCATTTCTAAACAGCATGAAAAAAATAGTAATAGGATTGGTCTTGGCGGCGGCATTCCTGTTAGCGGCAGATTATTTATTTATACCGCGAAAATTAAAAATAGAAGCGACAGTTTCTTTGAATGCTGCTATGCCGGGTGTGTCACGTACACTTGCAAATGAGAGCAACTGGAAAAAATGGTGGCCTGGCGAAACTGCTTTTGTTTATAATAAACAAACATATTCTATCAATGGAAATTTTTTTAATGTACTTGACATTGATATTTATTCTGATAAGGATACAATAGACAGCCGTATGGAGCTTATACTTGTAAATGCAAATACAATGACGATCATGTGGAATGCAGAACAAGTAAGCAGTAACGATCCTTTTAAGCGATTTGAACGGTACCGGTATGCAAAGCAAACCGAGCGCAATATGAATGGAATTCTGCAAGGTTTGAAAACATTTCTTGAAAAAAAAGAAAACATTTATGGGTTTGACATAAAAGAAACCCTGGTCAATGATTCGGCGCTGATTTCCACCCGCCGTCAATTCGATCATTATCCGGGTCCGCAAGAAATTGATTCGATGATACAAAGCCTGAAAAAATATATTAGTCAGCATAAGGCTATGGAAAAAAATTCACCCATGTTGAACGTGTTTGTGCTTGGCAACTCCCGTTATGAAGCAATGACGGCAATACCTGTAGATAAAGCATTAGCAAAAACCGGCGAGTTTGCTCCTAAATTCATGTTGAAAGGGGGAAATATTTTAGAGGCAGAGATACAGGGCGGACCCTATACAATTGAAAAAGGATTGAAAGAACTTGAGAACTATCGTGCAGACTATAAGTTCGATTCTCCGGCGATTCCTTATCAACTGCTTGTTACCGACAGGGCAAAACAGCCAGACACAACAAAATGGATAACCCGTTTATATTATCCCGTGTATTAATCAACGGAAACGTATCACCTTCAGACTATCATTGTTCCGGGCGAGAATGAATAATGCTTCATTACCCTTGTTAAGCTTTTTAATGCTTCTTATTTCGCCCTTTATCACATATCCATTCAACAATTCGCAATTGAAATTGCCGTTGCCATTATTAATTAACACAGTTCCGTAATCTCCGTCATACTCCCCCATCTGTATACTGTTGGGATAGAAATTTCCTGCCAGCAAAATATCTGGCCGATCATCGCCGTTCACATTGGCTATTACAGCATCACGATATGGAGTTAATTGGGCTTGCCATGGTAACTCTTTTAACGTAAAATTCCAGCCACCATTATTAATTAAAATAGAATTGGAAAAATAATTGGCGGTAAGCACTGCAGCATTGCGAAGTTTTTCGTTTCCAAAAATATCACTCAATGATGCCTTGGCGAAATCCTGTGCATATAGATATTTCTTCTTCAGTTCCGGTATCTGTTTTACCAATTCTTCTTTTGTAGCAAAGGGAATTTCTTTTTCACCAAGATAATAGGTGAGTACTTGTTCTTTTTTACCATTGCGGTCAAAGTCATTATAATAAAGACGAACAGGATGCTGCCCGGAAGCTTTTAACCGGTTATTCAAACCGAGATTACCGGCGATAAGATCGAGGTCCCCATCGCCATCAATATCTGCAGGCAACGCAAAATTCCACCAGCCTTTTTTATCAGTAAGATATTTTTTCTCAAACTTTCCATTTTCATTTACAAAAGCAACAATGCCATCCCATTCCAGTGAAATCACCAGGTCATTATCACCATCTTTATCCATATCAGCCCATACAGCGCCTTTTACAAATCCCACTTTAGATAATTCCTTACTGTATTGCTCAGTCACGTTTGTAAACTTTCCTTTTCCATTATTCTTTAATAGATAAGATTGCGGTACCGTTCCATATTCATTTGACACAGCCCTGCCGCCAATAAATAAATCAATGAATCCATCACCGGTAAAATCATAAGGCACCACACAAGATGCAGTCAACATTATTTTTTGATCAAATGCATCTGTTAGCCGTTGAAGATTTCCCTTATTATCATTTAAATAAACTCTGGGTAACAGGTAATCACTGCTGTCATAATATTCATTACCACCGCTTGCAATAACAAGATCAGTAAACGAATCATTATTTACATCTGTCCAAACTGCGGCCACATCTTCATAAGTGCTGTCAGCATCTAATGCCGGTTGATCTGATCGTAAAAATTTACCATTCGCCTGCTGAATAAATAAGCCCGATTTTTTAAATTTACCGGACCCCACAAATACATCATCAAGGCCGTCACCATTCAAATCTCCAACAGCCAATGCCGGCCCCTCCCTTGACGTCATAAACGGGATCAGCGGCTCCCGGTCAAATTCATTAAAAGAATTTTCTTCATGCATGAATGTTAGCCCTGTTTGGTTTGTCATATCTTCTGCCGCCAGAGTCGAACTAAAAATACTTTTTTGAAATATATTATAATTGAACTTAGTTAACCCGGGCTTATAGCTAACAGCCAAAATGGAATCTTTTATTGCCGGTAATTTTTCATAGGTATTATCCGGCCACACAAGAAGGATGGAATCGACGTGTATTTTTTCCAGGCCAATATGCAATGGTACTTCCATGCTTCCCTGGAAACCTCTCACAGGAAATTTCTCATACGTTCTTATTTCATTTTTTGCAAATACGATCGCCTTGGCTCCAATAGCATTTAAATTTGTTGCAGGTCCCTTTAGCGCTAATTCAAGGAACGATCTTGTTACCATTCCGTTATTTGAAAGATTTTGATAAATCAGGGCAGGCTCATCCACGTTGTTCACTACCACATCCATGTCTCCGTCATTATCGAAATCAGCATAAGCAGCGCCGTTGGAATATGTTTTTGGATTATTCCTGATCATCGAAGCTGCATCCACAAACTTTGCTTCGCCCTTATTCAAATAGAATTTATTGGCCAGCTTAATCTGCGGAAATTTTTTAATCAGTGCCATATCATTTTCATCAACACGATTTGTCCTGATTTTTTCCTGCAGTTCTTCATTGCTCACATAGTTTATATAATCCATATCGTTCAGCCGTTTGGGAATACCATTGCTGATGAACAGGTCCTTCCAGCCATCGTTATCAAAATCTGTCCATAATGGCGCCCAACTCCAATCGGTTGCATACACATCGCTGTAAAAACCAATTTCGCTGAACAAGCCATTTCTCCTGTTTAATTGTAATGTGTTCCTTGCAAACTGAGGATGATAACCATGCCTGATCTTAAAATGAAAAAGGTTATACTCATTTTCGCCCAATGATCTTTTTAAAATGTAGGGATCTTCAGGCATCATGTCAATTGAAATAATTTCAGGAAATCCATCATTTGTTATGTCGGCCACATCGGTACCCATGCTGAATTGGCTTGTATGCATCATGCTGGCTTCCAGCGAATCTATAAAAGTCCCGTTCTTCTGATTAATATAGAGATAATCGTTCTCATGAAAATCATTGCCGATATAGAGATCAGGATAACCGTCAAGATTTATATCCGCAACAGAAAGCCCCAAACCATACCCGATAATTGACCTGTTAATTCCGGATGCAGCAGATACATCAACAAACTTGCCGCTATCATTTCTAAAAAGATAATCAGCGGCGAGTGTATCAAATGTATTCAGGTAGGAGGACCGTTCATTAAAAGTGCCATTAAAGCGGAGTGAATGATTCATCAGGAAAAAGTCCAGGTCCCCATCAAGGTCATAATCGAAAAAAGCCGCCTGCGTACTAAAACCACTGAAGTCAAGGCCCAACTCGCCGGCTTCATCTTCATAATAAGGCACACCCTGTGCATTTTTTCCTTTACAAATCAAAAATTGATTCTTGCTTTTCAATGTTTCATAATTACCAACGCGACATACATAAATATCCAGCAAGCCATCATTATTAATATCAACAACAGAAACTCCCGTACTCCATCCCCCGTCTTGTGGTATGTTTGCTTCTTTCGTCACATCTTTAAACTTCATTGCTCCTTCATTCAAATAAATTTTATTCTCGCCCTGGTTTGATGAAAAGAAAATATCGCTAAGCCCATCATCATTAAAATCCCCGGCACCAACGCCTGCCCCATTATAAAAATACATGTACTTGAACATGTTGAATTGTGGTGTCGCTGTCAGCTTGTTTGTAAAACCGATACCTGTTGACTTACTATCCAACGCTTCAAATATTGGCTGCACTTCTTCTTTCTTGTCATTACAGGAAAAAAATAAACTGACCAACATGATAATTGGAAGTATGATCAGGTACCCAACTTTAGTACTACTATTGAGCTTATGTTGCGTCGCACTCTTCATCGTTCTGTAATTCTATTGAGCTAAGAGTTTAAAAGAGAGAAGGAAGCAAAGCGTTAATTCGAAACCACTCTTTATCTCTTTTTCTCCATTATTCTCTTAGCCGATAAATGACCGGGTCATCATTATTTCGTAAAAACAAGATATACTTCTCCTTTTGTCCATTGATCCATACTATATCTCTTACCATACCCGTGACAGAGATACCCGTCCTCGCAGCATCAATTACTGCAAGTTGCCGGTTCCCGTTATTTTGTATTACAATCCCATAGTTAGCATCCAATCGTCCGAATTGAGGAAGACATTCTGTATTATTTCCGCCCAGAATAATATCCGGTCTTCCATCCTTATTTATGTCTTTACAAAGTATTGCATTTACACTCGACAATTGCACGGCCAACGGCAATTCTTTTATTGTAAATTTTCCATTGCCTTCATTCCAGGCAATCACACTACTGCTGTAATTAAATGTTTTTACAGTTGCAGATTTTACTAAAGCCGGTTCAAAAAGAGTTTGCATTGTTTTTTTAGCAAACTCATGATGTTTTAGATTTTCTTTTTTCAATGATGGTAACGCGTCCGTAAACTCTCTTTTTAAAAAGACAGGGACATCTTTTCCATTTATTGTTCTTGAAAAAATTTTATCAGTTAATGTATTCTTATCAAAATCATTCATCCAAAGCTTAACCGGGTGCTGTTGATCGGGACGGAGATAAAAATTATTCCCATAATTTCCAAGCACAAGATCATTATCACCATCACCATCAAGATCTGCAACGTTTACAGACTGCCACCAGCCAAACATGTTATTCATGCCGGTAGCCAGTTCATTCATCTTCCCATTGATATATGAAAATATTCGTGGCGTCATCCATTCACCAACTATTACCAGCTCATTTTTTTTATCGCCGGTCACATCTGTCCATACAGCACCGGTAACCATTCCGATATTACTGACCGCTGGATTTAATTGCTTTGTTACATCTTTGAAATGTCCTTTTCCATCGTTCTCATAGATATAGCTTTCCGGTTCCACGCCGTAGTTATAAGAAAGGCTTCTGCCGCCGACAAACAGGTCAAGATCACCATCACCGTCATAATCTTCGGCAATCGCTACTGCGATATTTGAATTATTTCCCGTAAAAGCAGTGGTGTCGTTATTAAAATTTCCGTTGCCATCGTTTTTGTAAAGCCGGTGCGGTAAATAATTGTGGCGCGGTGGGAGATTATTTCCGCCTGCGCCAACAAACAGATCTGCATCCCCATCTTTATCACAATCAAAAAAGACCGCAGCCACATCCTCATACTCTTTGTCGTTTTCGAATGCGGCGGATTTTTTGGCTACAAATCCTGATGATGTTTGCAAATACAAACTCCCTGGCTGGCCTTTTGCGCCGCCAATAAAAATATCAGTTAACCCATCGTTATTTACATCAGCAGTGGCGGCCCTGGGCCCTTCTTTGGAGAGCATTACGGGAATGTTTCTTTCTACATAAAAGTCCACAAAATCATTTTCCGTATGTTTTGCAAATACGGTTTCCTGTTTTACAAAAAGAGATGAAGAGTCAACAATGGTTGGTGCTGCAATTGAATCTTTTTTATCGGGTTGCCGAATGAAATGATCTTTGTTGATTTCCGGTCTTGGAATTTTAGTTACTTCTCTGTCAGGCCATGTTATAATAATGGAGTCAACAGTTTTATTTCCCAGGCCAATGACATTTTTATAATCAACACTTGATTGAAATCCGCGGTTGGGAATTACTTCACGACTAATAATTTCATTGCCGGTAAATATTCTTATCAAAGCGCCAATAGCGTTAGTATTTTTCTCTTTTCCTTTTAATTGAATGCCGAGATAATTATTGCCCGAAATTTCACGGCTGTGGTTTTGGTAAACAAAGGAGGGCATGTTAACATTACTCACTATCAAATCCAGATCGCCATCATTATCAAGATCGCCATACGCAGCACCATTGGAAAATGATGGTTGTGTAAATCCCCAGTTCATTCCTTCGTCAGAAAATTTAAGACCGCCATTATTTCGAAATGCTTTATTTAAAATGGGAACTGAAGGCATACTGTCAACGATTTGCTGCACTTCTTTTTTCTCCCCAGTCATTACCATCTTCTGAATTATATCGTTGGCAAAAAAGTCAATAAAATCCTGATCGATCAGGTCTTTATAAATACCATTACAAACATAGATATCATTCATCCCGTCATTGTCGGCGTCAAACATCAGGGCTCCCCAACTCCAGTCGCTGGCGGCAACACCGCTGAAGTAAGCTGTTTCCAGGAATTTTCCATTGCCATTATTTACCTGTAAAGCGTTTTGCTGAAATTGATGATAGAATCCCTGTATTTCTTTCCGGCGATAAATATCATATCCATCGAAGGCAGAAGTTGATTTCAACCGGTAATCGTCTGGCGGCAACATATCTGTAGTAAAAATATCCGGATAACCATCATTATTTATATCAGCAATATCGGCACCCATGGACGCAAGGCTTGTATGCTCCATCCATTGTGGAAGATCTTCTTTGAATGTTCCGTTTTGCTGATTGATATATAAATAGTCCCTTTCAAAAAAATCGTTTGAGATATAGAGATCAGGATAATGATCACCATTTACATCCCCCACTGTTACACCGAGTCCAAATCCTATCAAACTGCCATAAATATTTGCTTCTTTACTCACATCATGAAAGTGCCCGTCATCATTTCGCAATAATTTATCGCCGCCGCCTTTTACAAAATCTTCTACCGGCCAATCTTCCGCACGAAGCTCTCTTTTGTTTTCATAATTCAATGTATTTACAGGGATAAAACTATTGTTCAGAATATAACAATCAAGATCACCATCAAGGTCATAATCAAAAAAAGCAGCGTGGGTAGTATATCCCTTTTCATCCAATCCGTATTCGATGGCTTTTTCTGTAAATGTCAGGTCATGATTATTAATAAAAAGCTTATTGCCATCCCCGTTCTTCCATTTATCAATACCCGCATTGCAAACATAAATATCAAGCCAGCCATCGGCATTAATATCAACCATTACTACGCCAGTATTCCATTTTCCTTTTTCTTCAATTCCTGCTTTTATTGAAACATCGTCAAACGTAAAATTTCCTCTGTTTAAATAAAGCTTATTCGCCCCCATATTGGAAGTCATAAACACGTCGGCCAGGCTGTCGTTATTGATATCTCCGATAGCTACTCCGCCACCATTATAAAAATTCCGGTAAGTGAAAATATTGAAGTCTTTGGTGTTTTCAACTTTATTAATAAAATTGATGCCTGTGTTTTCTTCGACGGTAAAAAGAGTTGATTGCTTTTTTTCTTCGTTACAAGAAAAAAAATGAGTGATCGCAATGCAAATGCAAAAAATAACAATACCTCGTTTCATACGGAAGAGAGCATGTGCTGCAAGCTAGCAGTATAACTGAAAACTAAAAAGGCCATCTTTTCAAATGGCCTTTTTAAGTAAAGTTTAAATGTTATGATAATATCAATAGCCGGGATTTTGAGTAAGATTCGGATTAACCGCCAACGCACTGCCGGGGATAGGGAATAAAAGAGTCTTGGTGCCTGCATCCGCTGGTTTTTCCTGCCAGGCCTGTAAGAATTTTCCAAATCGTATAAGATCTTGTCTTCTGGAGCTTTCCCAATACAATTCTCTTCCTCTTTCATCAAGCAGGGCATTTAGATCAACAGCTGCTAATGGTGTCGCACCTCTCTTTGCACGTATGGTATTTACAATAATTAAAGCACCGGCCGCATTGTTTGACCTTAACATGGCTTCTGCTTTCATTAGTAAAACATCAGCATATCGGAACATAACATAATCATTCTTTTTAAAATCTCCACTGGTTCCATAATCGAAGACATATTTGACAGCCCGTACTCCTGCTAATTCCAAAGTATTAGGATCGGTTTCTCTTATTTTCACTGCCTTAGTAAAAACCAACGGAGCCGAAGCCGGGTTCCTGGCATTGAGGGCTGCACCAGTAGTTAAATCATACTGCTGTCCTATTAGAAATCCAGCATTTACCCTGTTCCCTGGATTTGGAAGTGCCCCAGGGTAGGTATAAGCAACTCCTCTTCTCTGATCGGTTGCCTGGAACTTATCATAAAAATCAGATAGTGTTGACCAGCCATTCCATCCACCCGGGTTCATGTTGTAATGATTTACCATATATGTAAACCCACGCATTGCATCAGAACCTCTTGCGGAAGTGCCGGTATTTAATAACGTGTAGATGCTTTCCTTTGACTTCACATCATTATCGGGAGCAAAGCCATCAAAGAAATTATCATTCAATGCATATTTACCGCTATTAATTAATTGGTCGGCCAGCGTAATAACCTGGGTCATATCAGCTGCAGGAAAAGTAGGAGTAGCCCTGTTTCCATATACGCCTTTGTTTAAATAGATCTTCATCAGTAAAGCCCGTGCGCCATCTTTATTTGCCACGAATGCAGTTGTAGGCGAGCCATCGGGTAGTGTAGCCATGATAGCATTTAATTCGCTAATAATAAAGTCAGCAGCTTCTGTCCCTTTTAGGGTTTTTGGAAGTATTTTATAATTCTTCAGATCTTCTCTATATGGCACCTGGTCCCAGCCATCTAACACCCAATACATTGATAAAGCTCTGAGAAATCTGGCTTCCGCAGCTTGTTGAGGAGAAGGACTAAACTCCAATACATTCGATGCAGCGAACTGTGCTCCCAATAAACTATTAAATGCACCTGTCAGGAAACTGTGATCAGCATTCCAGGAATGCAGGAACAATGATCTCCAGAGGCCGTTATCATCCCAGTCACCTGCACGGGTAGGCACAATTGTTTCGTCAGAAGTAACCTGCGCTGAAGAAATCAGATTACCATTTCCCTGAAAGGTACCTTGAATGGATTGATACGCACTTGTCAGCAATTGAGCGGCTGTAACATTAGTCACATTACCCTGCAGCTCACCTCTGAATCTCTCATTTAGTTTCGTGCAGGAAAAAGTAACCAGCGCAACTACTAAGAAACTCAATATAATTTTTTTATGTTTCATATAAAAAGCGTTTTATACTATAATGAAAAACTTATCCCGAAGATAATAGATCTGGCTGAAGGATACGGTATATACTCAATACCGATTGAAGGTATTCCGCCGACACCTCCATCTGTATTAACTTCCGGATCAAAACCTGTATAGTTCGTAATAACAAATAGGTTTTGACCAGTAAGTGAAATATTAATGTTCCTAAAGCTTTTTCCCAAATTACCTACCCTATAGCTAATCGTTGCATTCGTCAATTTAACGTAATTGCCTTTTTCCAGGTTACGCGTAGATGGAGCAGGAGCATTGGAAAGAGCTTCTTTAACGTCGCCACCAAGCAGATCTTTCGCAATATTTCTGGTTCCCAAATTACCTATTCCTAATACCGAAGCTGCGGTGTTGTTGAATATATAATGACCAAACGTACCATTCATATTAATGGTTGCCGTAAACTTCTTATAAGTAAAATCTGTAGATACGCCTAAAAGCACGTCAGGATTAGGGCTGTCAGAGTAAAACAGTGTATTTCCTGCATCAGTATACACACTTTGACCTGTGGTTTTATCAATGCCTTCAAACTGTCTTAGGTACCATACATTTAATGGCTGCCCGGCGACCACTCTTTGAGCTACCACGTTAGAAAAACCTTGTCCTCTAAGTGCACCGGTTTCATAAAAACCTCTTACACCGCTTACAGTATTATCCAGGAACGAAATGTTTGTACTGAGATTCCAATTAACGTCCTGGCTTCTTTTCAATGCAGCTGTTAACATTATTTCTAGACCCTTATTTAAAACGTATCCGTCTAAATTGATCCATATCTTTCCACCGGGTGCGGGTTGAACAATATTCTGTTCAAACAATACGTCGGTAGTCTTTTTGTAAAAATAATCAATTGACCCGCTCAACCTATCTTTAAGAACGTTGAAATCAATTCCCACATTGGTTGTTGTTGATGTTTCCCATTTTAAATCGGGATTACCATAGTTTGTCTGGGAAATGCTTTGCTGACCAAGCCCAAACCTGTCCAATGACGCACCGGAAGGAAACTCCTGGTTACCGGTTTGTCCCCATCCCAGGCGTAATTTCAAATTGCTTATGAGATTATTAGATGCCATAAAATCTTCCTTGGATATATTCCAGGCAACGCCTACGGAAGGGAAATAACCGTATTTATTGTTCTCACCAAACCTGGTAGAACCATCCGCTCTGAACGTTCCTGTTATCAAATACTTATCCTTATAATTTACAATAGCCCGGGCGAAGAAAGATTGCAATTCAGTAGTGGGATTGGCAAAAGAAAACACATCCCTGCTCGTCTGGGTTGAGTATTGCATAATGTTATAATAAGCTAACCCAACATTTGCAAAATCCAGGGCCCTTATGCCGTTTCCTTTTGAATCAAAAGTCAACCACTCATGACCAGCAACTGCATTCAAATTCAAATCCGAGCTTATTTGTTTGGTGAAGTTTAAGGTATTTGTGATCTGTGTATTCGTTTGTTCCTGGTTTCCTATAAAAGCACTACCACGATCTACTGTACCTGTAAAATTCAACAGCCTGTTCACCATTCCTTTTCTATTTCCGACCTGGCGGTTCATACTGAATAAGAATTTATACTCGAGGTCGTTTGTTATTTTGTACGATGGAGCGAAGCTTGCGATAATAGTATTAACCTTTGCCTTATCGTCGAAATACCTTAACTGCGCAAGCGGGTTAATAGTAGTAGACCCGACTGCAGGATCGATCCATGCTGAATCTGTTCCGGGTTTAACCAAAGGATGTGTAGGATTCCATTGAAGTGCCTGTGATATTAAGTTACCGGTAAATCCAACAAAAGCTGAAATGGGAGCTATTTTCTCATCGGCCTGCGTAACAAGCACGTTCATTTCAAGCCCCAATTTTTTACTTTCCAGAAATCTGAAATTGCTTGTTATGCTCGCTGATATCTTATTTAGCCTGGAATTTTCTACCACACCTTCCTGATTAAGATATCCTGCAGAAATGCGATACCGCGCATTTTCATTTCCACCCCCAACAGCCACATTATAATTGTGTGTGATGGCTGTACGGGTAATGGCATCAAATGCATCCACATCTCCGCCGAAATCACCACCGGTAATAGAATAATCTTTTAAAGCCTGCCTGTATTCACTGGCATTTAAAACTTCCAATTTTTTCAGCACGTTGGAAACTCCTACAGAAGCGTTTACATCTACTGTAGCAGCACCTGATCTCCCTCTTTTAGTAGAAATTAAAATTACCCCATTCGCGCCTCTTGATCCATAAATGGCAGTTGCCGACGCATCTTTTAATATTTCGATGCTGGCAATATCGCTGGGATTGATGAAGGTGAGAGGATTGCCACCATCATTTCCATACTCAGCACCATTACCACCTGGTCGGGCAGAACCACCGGATAGTGGAACTCCATCGACAACAAACAAAGGCTGGTTGCCAGAACGAATGGAGGAACTACCCCTAATCCTTACAGTGGTTGAACCTCCCGGTTGCCCTGTGTTATTAATTACCATGACACCGGCAGCCTTACCCTGAATTAATTGATCAGGTGCAGTATAGACTCCTTTATTAAAATCTTTTTCCCTCACACTGGCAGTGGAACCAGTAAGGTCTTTCCTTCGTGCAGTTCCATAACCGGTTACTACCACTTCATTAAGGTTGCCACCAGTTGCAACAAATGAAACGTCGACGGAAGTTTTACCTTCAATAGAAACTTCCTGTGTAGCGAAACCAACAGAACTGATCACAAGGGTTGTAACATTCGGGCCAACTGAGATACTGAATGTACCGTCATTTTTTGTGGCAGTTCCAGTCCTGGTGCCTTTAGGCTGAATTGTAGCGCCTACGACAGGAGTGCCATCTTTAGAGTCAGTTACCTTACCGGTAATGACTCGGTCTTGGGCCATCACTAACTGCGATACGAATAGCAGTAAAATAACAGCCGCTGGTTTTAGCAGATTTTTGCAGGACATAAGCATTAGTAGTTATCGTGAATAAAAAAAATACACTTTGGGTGTGTAATTTAGACACAATTATTAATTCAACAATATTTCCAACCTATTTTTTTTATTTAATCTTTACCTCCTCAACGAATTATAAGACTTTACAGTACAAACAATCATTAGCAAAAATGGGTTGAAAACTATTAGAGCTCTTTGTTCTTTTAATTGCTGCTCCAAAACGTGATAGTATTTATCGACAGGGGAAAATCTAGCTATGTTATTTTATTAGTCTAAACCTCATTTAGATTTTTCTGCTACTTCTTCAAGACTATTACTTTTCAACCCGGTTTTTAATTTATAAAGTTTGCCGGGACGGTGAGGCACATCATCTTCCATTTCATCAAGATCATCGAGCCATTTTTTCAATGCAATTTTCTTTCTGAAGTTTCTTCTGTCCAACTTTATTCCTAAAATAGCCTGGTATAGATCCTGTAACTCCCTCAATGAAAATTTTTCCGGAAGTAAATTAAAAATTACCGGCTCATCCATTATTTGTATCCGCAATCTTTGCAGGCAGGCTTCAATGATCTCTTTGTGATCGAAAGCAAGGTCTTTCAGATTCTTAAGCGAATGCCAATGCGCTTCGTTATCGGTAATTTTTAATTTGTGATTACGAATATTGATGAGTGAATAATATGCAGTAGTGATCACACGACCCGAAGGATGGCGATTGATAGCGCCAAAGCTTCCTACCTGCTGAAGAAATACATCATCCAAACCTGTTCGCTCTCTTAACACCCGGTAAGGCGCACTATCAAGGTCTTCATCGATCTTCACAAGATCGCCAAGCAACGACCATTTTCCTGCAAACTCTTCAAGATCTGATTTGATCAATAACACCCTGAGCTCTTTCTTCTCAAAACCAAAGATTACACAGTCAACTGATATCGCAATTTTGAAATAATCAATATGACTGATCTTTTCCGATTCGGCCGTCTTCAGTTTTTTTAATGTCTCAGCAGTCATAACAATAAGTCGTGGCTATTAGTAGATTAAAATCTTTTTAGTCTGAACGCTGTTCTTTACAGAAATGCGAAGTAAATAAATTCCCGGTGAAAAAGATTTTCTTTCATTTTTATCAAGCGGAATTTTGTGCACACCTTTTACAAGCACTCCCAATGATTTCTCAAAGACTCTTTGACCTGATTCATTATATAATTGCATTTCCCCGGTACCGGTTTCCTCGTTTTGAATTTCAAGGATGCCATTTTCAATCAATGGATTTGGATAAACATTTATTTTAAATGTGGCCGGTTGATTGTTGATATTGGTTACCGGTGTTGTCACTACATTGGTAACATTGCGATTGAGATAAACATGAAATTCTCCGGGTTGTAAACTTATAGTTTGCGGAGTACCAGTAGCTGTAATAGTATTTCCATTTAAATAATCATACCATGTACCCGCATTTTGAAATGTGACTGTATTCGTTGTTGTATTCACATCAAAGTTTCCGATAACACAAATATTAGAGGTATCCGTTGTTAATTGCAGCCATTTAAATGCGCCGGCAAGATTCTGTGTTACTCTATCAGTTAAAAATCCGTTTTTGTATAAAGGATGGAACCGGAGTTTTAATAATGCTGAATAAATGTCAAACAATCTTTGGCGACTGATATTTTGCATATAATCCCAGCGAATTGGTTTTGGATCGAGACGGCAGGCGTTATTAACCGTTCCGTTGGTACAATGATTTATGCTGTAATCGTAACCCAATTCACCAAACTCCCAGATCATTTTCGGCCCGGGTATCATGGTAAAGAATGCAGTATTCATTTCCATTCGATGTAAAGCGGTGTAAAGATCTTTTGTATTGTAGGTGCCTGATGCATTTCCAAATTGCAGGTTCTTATACATCATTCTTTCTTCATCATGGCTTTCCATATAAGTAATCAAATGCGGTTGTGTCCAGTTTCTTACTTTAAATATTCCGTATTCAAAATTGGAGTTGCTTAGCCATCCCATTGCCGCTTCAGAAAAATTATAATTGCTATTTCCCCAAAGCAACATTCCATAATTTGATAGTTCGATCTCTTCTGTATTATCAGCAAAATGTTCCAGTATGCAATAACTGCCCGGCGATTTCAATTGCATCGTATCATAATACCTTTTCCAAATGGCGACACGGTCTGCATGATAAGCTGCGATGCAAGCTTCATTGGTGGTGCTTCCACCGCATTGAGTGTTTTGTGTAAATCCTTTGGACAGGTCCCAGCGAAAGCCATCAATTTTATATTCCGTGAGCCAATGCTCCGCCACGCGACTGGTAAAATAACGCGTAGCAAGACTCTCATGGTTAAAATCATTAAATACGTTATAAGGATGCGTGGCTGACACATTGAACCAGGGATTATTCGCTGCAGGCTGGTTTGTTGAATTGTTCCAATACAATGCCGCCAGTGGACAAAGCCCGGTTGCATGATTCAATGCAATATCCATCACCACCGCTATTCCTTTTGAATGGCATGAATCAATGAATTCTTTCAAAGAATTTTTTGGTCCATAATATTTATCAGGTGCAAGAAAGAAATCAGGATTATATCCCCAGCTGTTATTTCCTTCAAATTCATTAAATGGCATTATTTCAATTGCATTTATCCCTAATCTTTTGAAATAACTCAACGTATCTTTTAATGTTTTCCAATCATGCGCCGACAAAAAATCTCTTAACAATAATTCGTAAATGATAAGGCCACGTTTATCAGGTCTTGTAAAAGTGGGTACCTGCCATGTATAAGCAGGCGCATTTGTCTGCACTACACTTACTATGCCTGTGGTTTGAGATGGATAAGGCATAAGACCAGGATAAGTGCTTGCAGGTATGCTATTATCATTATTCGGGTCAAGGATCTTTTCTGAATATGGATCAGCAATTTTTAATTGCCCATCCACTAAATATTGAAATGCATATTCAGTTCCCGGTGTGAGCCCGGTGATACGGATCCACCAAGAATTATTATCAGGTGTTTTGTTTAATTGATTTGTTGTTTGTTCGTTCCAACTGCCGCCGGGGAAAGAACTAATAACGGAAACACGATTTTTACCCGGCGCATATAACACCAAAACTATCGATGTATTTCCGGCCTCATAATTTATTCCATCTCTTACGCCGGGTGGCAATGCAGCCACGGTTGGTGTGTTGGCAACAAAGAAATTTATTGTTTCAGTTTTTGTAACCGCTCCAACCACTGCTTCTACAACTAAAGTTTGGGCGCCAGCCACGGTTAATGTTGGATTTGCATTGATGGATGTTACGTTGTTTGCGGTTTGAATGACATTTCCATTTAACAACAACCGCATATTTGATGCAGCACTTGCAACACCCGTTATATTTATATTTTCTCCAACCATTTTATTGATCGGTTCAGGGATGGGATTGTACAAAGGCTGCATCAATGGCAGATTGAACCGAACCGCAAGACTATTATCATATACCGGCACATACATATCGCTGAAATCAGCATTTCGCTGTGCCTGGCAATCTGCACAATTACCCGCACGAAAGAGTATTGCTATTTTCAATATGGTTTCACCCGCAGGTACACCAAAAAAAGTTCGAATATTATTGATCGTATAGGACCATTTATTTGTTCCGGCTGAAGTTGCAAGTGCAGCCGCTTCAGTTGAGCCCCATGTAAATTTTGAATAACGCCAATTGGTAGGCCCGGTGCTTAAATTTGTAATTACACCAACGTGTACATAAACATTTCCCACAAAACCTAATAAGCCCTGGTTTCCTTTCGTTGCATCGACAGTGATCGTTACATTATCATTATCCTTTGGAAATTCGGGTGTCCAGCTTAATAATTGTGAGTGGCAAAAAATTGAAAATAAGAAAACGCACAGCAGCAGTATTATTCTTTTCATTGGAAAGTTTTGGACCTTAAAGATAGGGATTGTGTATAAATTACACGACGGCTGCTTTTAACTTCCTCATGGTCGATTTTATATAGTTCAAAATTTTATTTTTACAATCTTAACTTTCAGCGATGTATAGCAAAGAGCAAACAAAAAAACTACAGACCGAAACAACCGGCTTACTCAAAAAAAAAGACATTGCCGCGAAAGATATTGACTCGCTTCGTGATGTTCTGCGTTTTCATGAACACCGCTATTATATATTAAATGATCCGCTCATTGCTGACTTTGAATACGACCAGCTTTATAAAGCGTTGGAAAAAATTGAATCAGAAAACCCAAAGCTGGTAACCGCTGATTCACCAACGCAAAGAGTTGCTAAAGGACTAACAAAAGATTTTCCAACTGTTCCCCATTTAGTACCGATGCTTTCGCTGAGTAATTCTTATAACACCGATGATCTTATCGATTTCGACAGAAAGGCAAGGGAATTAACTGGAGAAAATAAAATTGAATATTGCGTAGAACCTAAGTTTGACGGCGCAAGCATCTCTCTTATTTATGAAAATGATCTGTTGGTTCGTGGCGCCACGCGGGGTGATGGCGTGGAAGGAGATGATATAACAACCAACATCAAACAAATAAAAAGCATTCCGCTCTCAGCAAAATTTTCTGATTATGGTTTGGAGGTTATCGAAATAAGAGGAGAAGTGCTGATCAATAAAAATAATTTTAAAAAATATAATGAGAAAATAATGGAGCAAGGGTTGCCTCCATTGGCGAATCCACGAAATGCAGCTGCAGGCACATTGCGGATAAAAGATCCTTCAGAAGTTGGAAAAAGAAGTCTTGAAGCGTTTGTTTATAATATCAGTTATTATACAACGCTACGGGGTAAAAAGGCTGCTAAGGAATTGGATCAGCATTCAGGCACTCTTGAGATCCTTTGGGAACTTGGTTTTCGCAGTCCGCAAAAAGATAAAAGAGTATTAAAAGGAATTGAAGCCGTAATAAAATACTGTAATGAATTTGAAGAAATACGTGATGATCTTCCTTACGAGATAGACGGGATGGTGATCAAAGTAAATGATGTGGCGCTCCAGGATAAATTGGGAATGACGTCTCATCATCCGCGATGGGCAATTGCATGTAAATTCAAAGCCCGCCAGGCAACAAGTAAATTACTGGGCGTAGAATTCCAGGTAGGAAGAACCGGAGCTGTGACACCGGTTGCAAAATTGGAACCCGTTGGAATCGGCGGTGTCACGGTCAGCAGCATTTCCATTCATAATGAAGATTACATTAAAGAAAAAGATCTGCGGATTGGTGATTCGGTATTGATTGAAAGAGCCGGTGATGTAATTCCGCAAATTGTAAAATCATTGCCCGAAGTAAGAAAGGGTAAAGAGAAGAAGATCGTTTTTCCCGATCAATGCCCTGTTTGCAAAGGCAAATTATTTAAAGAAGAAGGAGAAGCTGTTTGGCGCTGTGTCAATATTGAATGTCCTGCACAGGTGGTTGAACGCATCATCCATTTTATCAGTAAAGATGCAATGGATATTCGTGGTTTTGGAGATGCGAATGTTCGGAAATTTTTCGACCTGGGATTACTGAAAGATATTCCCGGTATATATGAATTGGATTTTAATAAAATTGGCGAGCTGGAAGGCTTTGGCGAAAGATCGATCAGCAATTTGCAATCGGCAATAAGCAATTCAAAGAACCAGCCTTTGCACAGACTCATTTATGCTTTAGGTATTCGTTTTGTTGGAGAAACAACTGCAAAAACATTATCACGTTCAGTAAATCATTTGCTCGATTTTCAAAATTATTCATTGGAAGACCTGCAAAATCTTGAAGACATCGGGCCAAAAGTGGGTGGCAGCATTTATCATTTTTTTCGCAATAAGGATAATATAAAAATGCTTCAGCAATTGGAAAGCCTGGGATTGAAATTGAAAAATGAAAAGAAAGAACATGCTAAAGGCGGAAATCTTACAGGCCAATCTTTTTTATTTACCGGCACATTGCCCACACTGAAAAGAAGTGAAGCGGAAGAAATGGTGGAGAAAAACGGCGGAACAATTCTTGGCGGTGTAAGCAGTAAGCTGAACTACCTGGTGGTGGGAGAAGATGCCGGAAGCAAATTAGAAAAAGCAAAAAAGATCAACAGCGTTAAAATAATATCCGAAACAGAATTTTTAAAAATGCTCAATTAAACATTCCCTCTTTATCTTTCTCAATTATCATTCAATCACCTCATCCTTTTTTATGAAAAAGAGTTTATTACTTTTTCCTTTGCTGGCATTTCAATTTATACTGGCACAATCACCTGCTGTAATTAAGCATCTTGTATTTGAAGGCGCGGGCATAAGAGGAATTGCTTATTGCGGAGTCGTGCAGGAAATGGAATCAAAAAAAATGATGACTGCTATTGAAAAAGTAGGCGGTACTTCTTCAGGTGGTGTTGTTGCTCTTACCATTGCCCTTGGTTATTCAGGCAAAGAAATTGAAAACATCATTTCACAAACAAATTTTAAAAAACTAAATGATGGAAAATGTTTTTTTATCGGAGGTATAATCAGGGTAAATAAGTATTATGGCTGGTACCGGGGGAAAAAAATAGAGCAATGGCTTGAAAAGATCATAAAAGAAAAAACGGGGGATGAAAATATCAGCTTCGAAGAAATGCATAAAAGGGGTTTTAAAGATCTGTATATAACTGGCACGAGTCTTAATAAACAGAAGCCGGTTATTTTTTCTTATGAAACATATCCTAAAATGCGGGTCAAAGACGCCCTAAGGATCTCTGTAAGCATTCCTCTTTATTTCGAACCGGTGTATATTGACAGTATCGGCCATATATTCAATCGTCCAAAACAAAAACAAGGATTAGATATGATGATAGATGGAGGACTTCTTGAAAATTTTCCGATACATATTTTTGATACCCGGGGCGCGGCGCCGCACACCATTGGATTCAGGATCGACCGCGACGCTCAGATAGAGAATGATAAAGGAAACAAAACCCTTGCTGAAATGCCAGTCAATAATCTTAAAGAATATCTCGGCGCATTTTATACCATAATTATGGAGAACCTGAATCGCCAGCGATTGACAAACGAAGACTGGCAACGAACTGTTTCAATCAGTGATGGAGATGTTCAGCCACGAATAAGAAAATTATCAAAAGAAGAAGTTACTATGTTGATTGAAAACGGAAGAAAAGCTGTGCGGGAACGGTTTCATTAAAACGTATTGTGTCAGTTTGGTTTTATAAACCACAGCGGTCACAAAGAAGCACAGCGTAAAACGCCGTGTTTCGCAGCGTTCGCCGTGGTTATATAAATACCTAATTTCAAACTGAGGCAGCACCGATTAAAAAAATAAAAATTGCTTGCATATAATTTATCTAACTTAGTAATGGTCGATTTGCCCTGCTTTTTGTACCCTGTTATTTCTCATCCGCATCCCATTGATAAAAATGATGCGATATGATCAGCAAATTACCAGGTGAAGTATGGAAGCCGCTGAGGTTTTCGGGATGGAGGGAACTTCGTTACAACTATGCTATATCGAATCATGGTCGCATTGCCAGCTATAAAAAAGAAATCCTAGACGGAAAATTGCTGAGTGGATCATTAACCACGGGGTATCGAACATTGAACCTTCACCGGCCAGGCAATAAAGGCACATTGTATATCCACCGCGAGATCGCAAAAGTATTTCTAAAAAAACCTACGCCAAAGCATCGTTATGTTATTCATGCCAATCATGATAAGCTTGACAACAACGTTCAAAATCTCCGTTGGTATACGTTGGAACAAATGATAATACATCAGCAAAAGAGCCCGGCAAAAATTGCTTATAAAACTCTCCAGGCCAATCGTACTGTTGGTTTAAAGCTGAATATGGATCATGTAAGAAAAATTAAAAACATTCTGAAAGATCCCGAACGAACCATCACCATAAAACGTCTCGCCCGGAAATATAAAGTGAGTGAGATGACCATCTACCGGATAAAAAGCGGCGAAAACTGGGGAAGAATTTAAACCACGATTTTCAGGATTTTTTGGATTAAGGAGGAAAGCTTCGCTAAATTTATTTCCTAAAAAATCTTATTAATCGTTTTAATCATTGTTTATGCTTCAACCTGCTACTTTAAAATTTCTAAAAGAATCTAAAAAAGAATAATAACAAACCCTGGTTTGATGCGAATAGAAAAAGATATGAGGAAGCGAAAGCTGATTTTGCAAAATTTATTCAGCAGGTAATTGATCAGCATGGTAAAAAAGATAAGACCATAGCTTCTATCAAAGCAAAGGATTGCTTGTTCCGCATTAATCGTGACATCCGTTTTAGTAAAGACAAATCTCCTTATAAAACAAATTTTGGCGCAAGCATTAATAAAGGCGGCAAGAAAGCCTTCTCAACTGCCGGTTATTATTTTCATCTTGAACCCGGGCAATGTTTTGTTGGCGGCGGCATTTATCAGCCCGGTCCGGACGAATTGAAAAAGGTAAGACAGGAGATCGATTATAATTTTAATGACTTTAAAAAGATCATTGGTTCGAAAAAATTTAAGTCGCTATATAAAGACCTGGATAAAAGCGCTGAATTTCTGTTAAGCCGTGTGCCGAAAGGTTATGAACCGGATAATCCCGCTGCAGAATATTTAAAACTTAAAAGCTATATCGCATTTGTAAAACTCAGTGACGCAGAGCTGACATCAAAAACCCTGGTAAAAAAAACTACCGATGCATTTGCAACATTGCAGCCTTTGCTTGATTTCGTAAATGAGTCGTTCAGCTAAAATATAAACAATGAAGAAGATCACTCTCATCACTGGCTTATTCTTATTGTCACTTCTCTCTTTTTCACAAAGCATTGCTATCCGGCTGCCGGATTCTCTTAAGTAAAAAACCACTTGATGGAAGATTGCTTCTGATCTTCTCTAAAAATTTTTCCGGCGAACCGCGTTTTCAAATCAATGACGCTCCGAACACACAACAAATTTTCGGTGCAGATGCAGAAGGTTGGCAACCGGGTACAACAAAAATGATAGCTGCAAGTGCATTTGGGTATCCTATTGAAAAAATTACTGATGTACCTGCGGGTGATTACAACATACAAGCGGTGTTTCATGTCTATGAAACGTTTCATCGCAAGGATGGCCATGTTGTAAAACTGCCAATGGACAGAGGTGAAGGACAGCACTGGAACCTGGCGCCCGGAAATTTTTATTCAGAACCAATAAGAATGAAATTTAATCCCAAAGCAAAGATCCTTCACAACATTGTACTGACTAAAATAATTCCTCCAATCAAAGAACCGGAAGACACGAAATATATCAAGCATATAAAAATTCAAAGCAAGCTGCTCACAGAGTTTTGGGGAAGACCAATGTTTCTCGGCGCACATATTCTATTACCCGAAGGCTGGGACGCTCATCCCGATGTAAAATATCCTTTAGCAATTTATCATGGACACTTTCCCGATGATTTTGGCGGATGGAGAACGACACCACCGGATGAAAATTTAAAACCGGATACCAATACAAGATTTAACCTGGTGGGTTATAATAAAACCGTACAGCAGGAAGCTTATAATTTTTATAAACTATGGACCGGTGCAAATTTTCCAAGAGTAATTGCAATAGAGATACAACATGCCAATCCTTATTATGATGATTCGTATGCAGTGAACTCAGCTAACATCGGTCCGTATGGTGATGCGATCACTTATGAATTGATACCTGAAATTGAAAAGCGTTTTCGTGGTATCGGTCAGGGCTGGGCCAGGTTTATGTATGGCGGAAGTACCGGTGGCTGGGAAGTTCTCGCTGCACAGGTTTTTTATCCCGATGAATACAATGGATGTTATGCAGCATGCCCCGATCCGATCGATTTCCGTCATTATACTTCATTCAATATTTATGAAGATAAGAATGCTTATTACAGGGAAGGTCCTTTCAGAAAAGTCTTGCGTCCCGGTCATAGAAATTATTTAGGGCATGTAAATACGATGGTAAGAGATATGAATTATCGAGAGCTTGCGATCGGAACAAAAAGCCGGAGCGGTGACCAATGGGATATTTGGGAGGCGGTATATTCTCCTGTTGGTAAAGATGGCTATCCTGAAAGAATTTTTGACAAATACACAGGCGAGATAAATAAGAAAGTCGCCGAATACTGGAAAGACAATTACGATCTCGTTCATATCATTCAACGTGACTGGCCAAAGATTGGCAATAAACTTGCCGGTAAAATTCATCTCTATGTTGGTGACATGGATAATTATTATTTAAACAATGCTGTGTATACCGCAGAAGAGATGATCAAAAAATTAGAAAACCCGAAATGCAATTGCGAAGTGGATTATGGAGACCGTGCCGAGCATTGCTGGAATGGCGATCATAAAAATCCCATTTGGATAAGCCGGTTAAGATATCACCAGTTGTTTATTCCAAAATGGACGGAAGAAGTTAAAAGCCGGGCGCCGCAAGGAGCAGATCTTACAAGCTGGCGTTATTAATTTTATTTGACATTAGCTTCAACTGATCTTATTAAGTAAATTCGGTAAATGAAAAATTTGGGGATCGAAAGAAGTTTTTACTTATTGCTATGCTTGATTTTATTTTCATGCAGCAATAAAGGTGGTTCCGGGGGTGAACCTCCACCGCCACCACCACCACCTCCTCCGCCAATAACATAAGAATGGGTTTTTGAAAGCACACCGGTTTGGTCAGATGAATTTTCAACCGATGGATTACCTGATGCAACAAAGTGGGGCTATGATATTGGCGGTAATGGCTGGGGAAACAATGAACTTCAATATTACACCAATGGATTAAATGCAAATATCAATAGCGGCATATTAAAGATAACAGCGAAAAAAGAAAGTTATTCGGGCAAAGACTATACATCTGCAAGGATGGTCACCAAAAACAAAGGCGACTGGTTATATGGAAGATTTGAAATAAAAGCAAAGCTTCCGAGAGGCCGGGGCACATGGCCCGCGTTATGGACGTTACCAACCGATTGGGTGTATGGCAACTGGCCAAATAGCGGTGAAATTGATATAATGGAGCATGTAGGTTATGATCAGAATCGTGTGCATATCACAATTCATACAAAAGCCTATAATCATACACTTGGTACACAAAAAGGCGCTAGCTCAGTTATTGCAACTGCCTCCGATGAATTTCATCGTTACCGGGTTGATTGGGCCTCCTATGGAATTCGTGGATATATTGATGATGAAAAGATATTTGAATTCATGAACCCGGGAGCGCGGTCCTGACTATTGGCCTTTTGACAAACGCTTTCATCTTTTAATGAATATTGCAGTTGGTGGGTCATGGGGTGGCGCTATGGGTGTTGATGATACCGTCTTCCCGGCTACGATGGAAGTCGATTATGTAAGGGTATATAAGTTTACAAAGTAAATCTACTTCGTGTTTCTTCTCATTAACTTTTAATCTACAAATAGAAAAGTTAAACGGGCTGATACTACTCACACAGGCATTATCGTTGTTATATATTGTGTCTAAACCCGACTTTATGAAAAAAAATCTACTCTATGCATCTATTGCATCGTTCGCTTTCTTCTTATTTGCCTGCAGCAACAAGTATTACACTGCAGGTAACTTTTCAGAAAAAACAGAAGACCACAAAGTGGTGGCTATTTTACCAGCAGAAATTACTCTCGCTGGCAAACTGCCGAAAAACCTATCACCAGAAGATATTGCAAAAGCCGAAGAGACGGAAAGTGTAAATTTTCAATATGCTTTAATGAATAGCATTTTGAGACATGCCAATACAAAGAGGTACGTAACCACCGTAAACTTCCAGGATATAAATACAACACAAAAGATCCTTGACCAAAATAATATCTCCGTTCGTGACAGCTGGAAAAAAGACGATAATGAGTTAGCAAAGCTATTAGGTGTCGATGCGGTGATCAGGATGAGCATACGGAAGCAACGTTATATGAGTGATGAAGCTTCGTATGGTGTTGGTGTTGCAAAATCAGTGATCTACAGAACGGGAATTGGTTCAAAGGTTCCGGTTCCTAATTCTGTTGGTAAAACGTATGATGTGTATGCAACATGCAACCTGCTAAGCGATCACCAGACGTTGTGGAATGATAATTATAAAAGAGCAGCTGATTACGATACACAACCTCATGTGATCGTTGAATGGATCACGAATTGGTTTGGAGAGAATTTTCCTTATAAAAAGAAACGTAAACGATAATTACTTGCGAGCCCCGGCAGAAATTACCAGAATTAAATTCTTTTGCCGGGGCGAAGCAATCTCCTCCTATCTCAAAGCCTCTTTAATACGAATTAACTCTTCTCCCTGATTTTGTTTTAATAATTCAAACAAATCTTTCCATTCAGGGTTCATACTATTGATCAAATCCATTTTCTTTTTTCGTGATCCAGCTTTTACTTGCTTCTCCCTTTCAAAAGCATCGCCGGCAATACTGAAACATTCAAAATAAACGAGTTTTTCAATATTATACATTAATGTAAAACTGTTCTGGAACACACCATTTTTATGTTCCAATATTCGTTTATATAGATCAGTTGTTGCGCCACAATACAAGACTGTGTTATGAGCATTGGTCATTATGTAGAAATAGCCGTATTGATGCATGGTTAAAAGTAAAAGAATTTATTTTTCTTGCGAGCCCCGTCAGAAATTTTTTAATATAAGTTTTTCGCCGGGCGAAGCAAGCCCCGCCACTAACATAAAACTTATTGAGGGGGCTTGCGTCAAAATTTATTGGGATGTGCTTAATTGATAGTCGTCCAAATCAGCCCAATAAATTTTTCGCAAGTAAATACTCTGCAATCTGCACCGCATTCGTTGCAGCGCCTTTTCGCAGATTATCACTCACTACCCACATGTTCAAAGTATTTGGCTGTGTTTCATCTCGTCGTAAATCTTCCAACAAACACTTCATCTTTTTCATGTGCATCCATTGGCATCGGATATTGTTGTGTCGATGGATCATCCACAACTACCACTCCCGGCGAAGATTGCAATAATGACTTTACATCGCTCAAGATCATAATCATTTTCAAATTCAACATTCACTGCTTCGCTATGACCACCCATTACAGGTATACGTACTGTAGTCGCAGTCACACGAATTGAATCATCACGCATGATCTTTTTTGTTTCATAAACCATTTTCATTTCTTCTTTTGTGTAACCATTTTCCAGAAACACATCTATTTGCGGAATTACATTCATGTCAATCCGATATTTATATGCCATTTCGTATTCGCCATTCAAGCCTTTTACTGCTTTATCTCTTTCACCCATCATTTGATCAACAGCTTTTTTACCGGTGCCCGTTACACTTTGATACGTGCTGACGACGATCCTGCTTGCTTTATATTTTTTATGCAGAGGGTTTAATGCTACTACCATTTGAATTGTTGAACAATTTGGATTTGCAATGATCTTATCATCCTTAGTAAGAATATCAGCATTTATCTCAGGAACAATCAGTGGCTTTGTAGGATCCATTCTCCATGCAGTTGAATTATCAATTACAGTGATTCCTGCTTCTGCAAACTTTGGCGCCCATTCCAGTGAAGTGCTTCCCCCTGCAGAAAAAATTGCGACAGCCGGTTTTGCTGCAATAGCATCCGTCATACTGACTACTTTATATTTCTTTCCCTTAAACTCTACTTCTTTGCCAACACTTCTTTCTGATGCAACCGGAATTAATTCCGTTACCGGAAAATTTCTTTCTGCAAGTACCTGTAACATTTTGGTGCCAACCAATCCTGTGGCGCCTACTACTGCAACTTTCATTTTTTCTGCTTTTGGTTTATTGTTTTAAATAAAAAAACCTTCCATTTGGAAGGCCTCAAGCTTTTATATGATCACATACATACGCTGCAAACCTTCCTCAGGCGGAATGTTTTGTTGTGCGTTTTGTATGTTTGGTATTCATCATAATGAAGAACAAAGATAAGCCTGCATTCTTTTTATCCCAAATATTAAATGAATTTAATTATGCTACTAACGTTTATTTGAGAGGGATTTATTAATTTGAAAAATGCTTTTGAGAAAATTGCTCCTTATCCTGCTGTTAGCTCCATTGTATTCATTGGCACAGAACAGGTATGATGTTGTGATCGATGAGATCATGGCCGACCCCACTCCGCAAATTAGCTTACCATCAAATGAATGGATAGAATTAAAAAATGTTTCCGCGAACCCGGTAAATCTTCAAAACTGGAGAATTGGTGATGCTACCGGGCAAAGCGGCCCGATGCCCAACTTTGTGTTGCAGCCTGATAGTTTTGTAATTGTTTGTACCGGCAGCGCAGTTGCTGCCATGCAGGTTTATGGAAGAGTAATTTCAGTAACAAGTTTTCCTTCGCTTGATAATGATGGCGACCAGTTATTTTTAAGAAGCAATACGGGTTTAACTATTCATGCGGTCAGTTATTCGTTATCCTGGTATCAGAATGCAGTAAAGATTGATGGCGGATGGACATTGGAAATGATCGACACAAAAAATCCGTGCGCAGGTATTAGCAATTGGAAAGCCAGTACAGATGTAAGAGGCGGAAGTCCGGGAATAAAAAATTCTGTCGATGCGGTCAATAATGACCAGGGAGGTCCATCAATTAAAAATGCATATGCAATTGATAATTTAAATATTGTTATTGTATTTGATGAACCGGTAGATAGCTTAAAGGGTGCGACGCTTGCTAATTATTCTATCGATGGCGGATTAAGCATACAAACCGCTACGTCAATTTCCCCTTTGTTTGACAGAGTTCAGTTGAGATTGAACACAGCCATGCAAGCTAATACTGTTTATACTATCACGGTAAATAATGTAACTGATTGCAGGAACAATGCAATTGGTACAAGAAACAAAGCAAAGGTTGGGTTGCCCGTTGATGCTGCTGCAATGGAAATGGTGATCAACGAAATTTTATTTAACCCTAAAAGCGGTGGCAGCGATTATGCAGAGTTTTATAATCGCAGTAATAAAATTTTTGACGCAAGCAAGCTGTATGTTGCTAACCGCAACAGTAGTGGGGTTATTAGTTCAACAAGATTACTTTCTTCTATTCCTTATTATATTTTTCCCGGAGATTATATTGTAGTAACGGAAGATGCGGTCAATCTTTCATTGGATTATATGGTACAAAATCCCGATGCGGTGTTTGTTGTTTCCTCATTGCCATCGTTTCCCGATGATGAAGGAGATGTGATACTCTTGAATTTCCAGGGCGCAGTTGTTGATGAAGTAAAATATAAAGATGACTGGCAATTTGCATTGCTTGATAATCCCGATGGTGTATCGCTTGAAAGAATTGATCCGGATGCTGCATCACAAAATGCGGATAACTGGCATTCGGCGGCATCAACTGCCGGCTACGGAACGCCGACTTATAAAAACTCACAGTATAAATTATTACAAAGCATTGATGCCACTGTAGAAGTAACTCCAAAAGTTTTTTCTCCCGATAACGATGGCCGTGATGATATTGCGACCGTTCAATACAGGACAACAGACCCCGGTTATATTGCTAACATCACTATTTATGATGCAAACGGACGGCCTGTCCGCAACCTGGTAAGAAATGGAACGCTTGGTCTCCAAGGTTATTGGACCTGGGATGGGCTGGATGATAAGCGAAGTAAATTGCCTGTAGGCACTTATATTTTATTTACGGAAATTTTTAATCTCAATGGGAAGAAAGAAGTGTTTAAGAATGTAATAGTACTGGCAAGGAAGCTGAACTAAATTATTTAAATTCATTAAAACTCCTCAAAATGAAAAAGCTATTATCCATGCTCGGCATGTCTGTATTTTTTATAATTGGTGCGCAATCACAAACTGTCAACGACATTCCATTAAAAGACATAGATGTTAATTACGTTGAGATTGTTGGAACCTCCAGGGTTCTAAGTTCTAAACTTACAGTTGAAATAGATTTTGGCCAAGAGAATAAACTTTTTAGCTCCGATAAAGACACAAGAATAAAAGATGTTAATGGAAAGAACATGATATTCAATTCGATGATTGATGCTTTAAACTTTATGACAACAAACGGATATGAGTTTGTTCAGGCGTATGCAGTTATTGTATCAAATCAAAATGTTTATCATTATTTACTTAAGAAAAAGAAATAATACACTTCTGCATTTAAATAAACTTTTTCTTGAAAGAGCAACCTTTAGCAAGATGATGAACAGAATTACCGAACCCTGAACGGAGCGACGCAACGAAAGCTAAATAGTAGTAATGAAGTTGGGTAAATACAAATCTTAATCATTGAGGAGATTGCTTTCCCAATAATTTCGGGACAGGCTGACCGGATAAATAAGTTAAAATAAAATCACTCTTCAGGACTCGTAATTTGGATATCGAACTTTGTCAGGTCCTGGAATCTTCGAACGCGATCATCAATATCTTCTCTTTTCAGTTCTTTCAACCGTGTCGTTCCAAATTTTTCAACGCAGAAACTTGCCATTGCGCTGCCGATAATGATTGCCGACTTCATATTTTCAAAACTGATATCTTTTGTACGGGCAATATGACCGATAAAGCCACCGGCAAAAGTATCCCCGGCGCCGGTTGGATCAAACACAACTTCAAGCGGAAGGGCCGGTGCAAAAAAGACTTGATCCTCGTTAAACAATAAAGCACCATGCTCTCCTTTTTTTATTATCAAAAATTTTGGACCCATTTCCATGATGGCCCTGGCAGCACTCACCAGTGAATATTGACCGCTAAGTTGTCTTGCCTCTGCATCATTCACCAGCAACACATCTATTTTTTTCAAAACTTTTTCAAGATCAGCCATTGCACTGTCCATCCAGAAATTCATTGTATCCAGCACCACCAATTTTGGCTTATTCTTTAACTGATTGATCACTGATAGCTGAACCGATGGAAGGAGATTACCCAGCATCAGGAACTCACAATCCTGGTAACTATCCGGCACAACCGGTCTGAAACTTCCGAGCACATTCAACTGAGTTTCCAGTGTATCCCTCGTATTCATGTCAAGATGATAACGGCCGCTCCAGAAAAATGATTTCTCATTTTCTTTTACCTGCACCGCTTCCATTATTACACCACGGGCTTCCAGCATTTTCATTTCTTCCTTGGGAAAATCGCCACCCACGACAGAGATTTGTTTTACAGGCCTGGTAAAATTGGAAGCACTCCATGCTATATAGGTTGCAGCGCCGCCAACGATCCTATCACTTTTACCAAAGGGGGTTTCTATTGCATCGAAGGCCATGGAGCCAACTACGATAAGAGACATTGATTTTTAGATTTACGATTTAGATTTATTGGGTAAATAGGTCACATATGTCATACAAGTCAAAAATCTTAGTAATGGTTACTGACTCATATGACCCATTTGACCTTTATGACTTGTTTGACCCACTGACTTTAACGGCCGCAAACCTAATGGTTTTTACGTTTACATTTTAAACTTACATTTGTTAATTGAACTTATCTTTGATTTATTATGAAAGCAACAAGAAAAAAAGCTTCCAAGAAAGAATTCATTCTGAAAAAAGCGGCACAGATGTTCCGCGAAAAAGGTTTTGCTGCTACATCAATGCGTGACCTTGCCGAGACAGTTGGCATCGAAGCAGCCAGCTTGTATAATCATATTCGTTCCAAGAACGAAATGCTGGAAAGTATTTGTTTTGATGTAGCCAACCGATTCACCATGTATATGGATGAAATAGAAACGACCAGCCAGGGTTCTATTAAAAAGATAGAAACGCTGCTTCGTTTTCATATAAAACAAATGATCGAAAATTTTGAAGAGGTGATCGTTTGCGATCGTGAATGGAAACATCTTGACGAGCCTTACCTTTCGAACTTCCATAATCAGCGCCGCACTTATCGTAAGCGCTTTGCCGCAATCATCGAAGAAGGAATATCAAAAAGTGAAATTAAAAAGATCGATGCCCCCACTGTTGTTCTTATCATGCTGCATTCGGTAAATGGTATTGAAAGCTGGCATCGCTCCACAGCAAAAATTACTGCAAAAGAACTTGAAGACAACATGGTTTTAATAATGATTGATGGATTGAGAAAATAATATGTCCATTCATTTTCACCCGTTACGGATAAAAAAAATAAATAAGGAAACAGATCAGTGTGTCTCGGTTGAGTTTGAAGTCCCGGAAAAATTAGCGGAAGTCTTCCAATTTAAGCAAGGGCAAAGTCTTACCATGCGAACAATGCTGAATGATGAAGAAGTACGAAGAACATATTCGTTATGCAGCTCACCGCTGGATAATAAATGGAGAGTAGCGATTAAAAAAGTTGAGGGAGGATCATTCTCGACTTTTGCAAATGAAAATTTAAAAGAAGGAGATGTGCTGGAAGTAATGGAGCCTGTTGGAAAATTTTACACCGAACTGGATCCTGCAAATAAAAAAAATTACCTGGCATTTGCAGCCGGCAGTGGCATTACACCTGTTATTTCTATTATTAAAACGACACTAAGAACAGAGCCAAACAGCACTTTTACTTTAGTGTATGGTAATCGCAGCCGGAGCTCTATTATTTTTTTTGAAGAACTGGAAGGATTAAAAAATAAATTCATTGACCGGTTCAATCTCATCAATATTCTTAGCCGTGAAAAAACGGATAGTCAAATAAATTTTGGCAGGATCGATATTGGTAAGCTTGACAGAATTAGAAAAGCTGATTGATTATAAAAAAATGGATGAAATATTTATCTGCGGCCCGGAAGAAATGATCTTTTGTGTAAAAAATTTCTTAGAACAAAAAGATATCAGTGAGAAGAAAATTCATTTTGAGTTATTTACTACTTCGGGGCAGAAGAAAAAGTCAGGAGTCAGGAGTCAGGAGCCGGGAGTTAACGAAGGTCCGTCAAGTAAGATCACTGTTAAATTAGATGGCAGAAGTTTTGATTTTGATCTTTCACTCAATAGTGATACAACCATACTTGATGCCGCATTAAAACAAGGCGCCGATCTTCCTTTTGCCTGCAAAGGCGGAATGTGCTGCACCTGCAAAGCCAAACTTTTGGAAGGCGAAGTGGAAATGGATGTTCATTGGGGATTGGAACATGAAGAAATTGAACAAGGTTATATTCTTACCTGTCAAAGTCCATCCTAAAACTGAAAAAGTAGTGGTTGATTTTGATATTAAATGACAAGAATCATATACTAACACCCGTTGGTTTTCGCTAGATTTGCTTCTAAATTTCTAACGAAATGTCTGAACAGGATCTCGTCAAAAGGATCCTTCGGAGAAAAAATTTTCCAGGATAAAATAGATAACGAAATTAAGATTGAACCCAAGGACTGGATGCCGGATGCTTACCGAAAAACGAATATCAGGCAGATCAGTCAGCATGCACATAGTGAAATTGTTGGCATGTTGCCGGAAGGAAACTGGATCACAAGAGCTCCTTCTTTAAAAAGAAAAGCGATTCTTATTGCCAAAGTACAGGATGAAGCCGGTCATGGTTTGTATTTATATTCTGCTGCTGAAACCTTAGGCATTACACGAGAAGAAATGATCAATGACCTTCATAGCGGTAAAGCAAAATATTCTTCCATCTTTAATTATCCCACATTGACCTGGGCAGATATGGGCGCCATCGGCTGGCTGGTAGATGGTGCTGCGATATTAAACCAGGTAATGCTTGACCAGTACTTCTTATGGTCCTTATGCAAGAGCGATGGTCAGGATTTGTAAAGAAGAAAGTTTTCATCAACGCCAGGGTTTTGAAATTTTATTGGTGTTAAGCAAAGGAACTGATGAACAAAAAGCAATGTGCCAGGATGCAATCAATCGCTGGTGGTGGCCATCACTGATGATGTTTGGCCCGAATGACAGTGAAAGCACCAACAGTGATCAAAGCATGAAATGGAAGATCAAAAGAAAAACAAATGATGAACTGCGGCAAAATTTTGTTGATATGTGTGCTGAACAGGTAAAAGTTTTAGGAATGAAATTGCCTGATGATGATTAAAATGGAATGAAGAAAAAAAACATTATGATTTTGGAGAAATCAACTGGGATGAATTCTGGAATGTGGTAAAAGGAAATGGCCCTTGTAATAAAGAAAGATTAGATGCAAGAAAAAAAGCATGGGAAGATGGTGAGTGGGTGAGAGAAGCGGCAGCGGCTTATGCTGAGAAAAGGAAACTGAAACAGGAAGCTGCATAATTAAGAATTAAAAATTAATAATTAATAATGAAAAATTACTTAAGAAAATTTTATTACGGCGATATACCTGAAGATAAATGCAGGAGGAAATATTGTTTCTAATGAAACAAAAAGCGATTGGCCGTTGTGGGAAGTATTCATTCGAAGTAAACAAGGACTTGATCATAAACATGTAGGCAGCCTGCATGCAGCTGATGCACAAATGGCCATTGAAAATGCAAGAGATGTTTATACAAGAAGAATGGAAGGCGTAAGCATCTGGGTGGTTGAATCAAAATATATTCATGCATCTAATCCTGATGAAGCAGGAGAATTATATGAACCTGCCATTGATAAGATTTATCGTTATCCTACTTTTTATGATCTTCCGGATGAAGTAAACCATATGTAAACCCCAATCCGCACAAGGTGGAAAGTAAGAATGAATACAGTACATTAATTGACTACACTTCACTCTTGCAGATAATTCACTGATACTTGGTCAACGTAACAGTGAATGGTGCGGACATGGACCAGTACTGGAACAGGATATCGCTATCACTAATATTTCTCTTGATCTGATCGGACAGGCAAGAAATTTTTATCAGTATGCCGCAACTCTTATCAATAGTCAGCGTGCTGCCAAAGTCTCTCCGCCTTCCGGCGGAGGAGATGTAGAGGGGGCCGCCACCGAAGACTCATTAGCATACTTAAGAAATGAAAGAGAATTTAAAAACTGTTTGCTTGTTGAACAACCCAATGGTGATTGGGCACAAACTATTCTACGGCAATTTTTTTTTAGCCAGTACCAGTATTTGTTATTTGAGCAACTTCAGAACAGCAAGGATGAACAACTTGCAGCCATCGCAGAAAAGTCATTGAAAGAAGTTACTTATCATCTTCGCTGGAGCAGTGAATGGGTGATACGGCTGGGCGATGGCACAGAAGAAAGCCATCAGCGGATGGTGAAAGCAATTGATGAATTATGGAGATATACAGGCGAATTGTTTGACGCTGCCGGCTATGAAACGCAAGCAGTGAATGATGGGATCGGCGTCGATGTTTCTAAATTGAAAGGATCATGGGTGAATAAAGTGGACGAAATATTTTCTGAAGCGACATTAGCTATCCCCGAGAAAGCATTTATGCAAAGCGGAGGCAAACAAGGGAAGCATACAGAACATCTAGGTTATATACTTACAGAATTACAATACCTGCAAAGAGCCTATCCCGGCTGTGAATGGTAAAAAAATGATGGCAGTACATACAATAGATAAAAAAACAATTTATTCTTTTCTCGGAGGCATCAATGATCCCGAAGTGCCCGTGTTGTCGATCATTGATCTCGGTATCGTAAGAGATGTAAAAATGAATGATGAAGAATTGGAAGTGATCATTACTCCAACTTATACAGGTTGCCCTGCAATGGATATGATAACCGCTACCATTAAAATTCAACTGGCCACATTGGGATTTAAAAAAATAAAAATAACACAAGTGCTTTCTCCTGCATGGACAACAGAATGGATGAGCGAGGAAGGAAAAAGAAAATTAAAAGAATACGGAATTGCGCCACCAAATCCAAGCAGCAGGTTTGCGATCAGAAATTATTTGCGGCTGCTGAAGCCGTTCAATGTCCGCATTGCAATTCTTACCATACACACCGCATCAGCGAGTTTGGCAGCACTGCCTGCAAGGCATTATATCAATGTATAGATTGTAAAGAGCCGTTTGATTATTTTAAATGTCATTAAATTTGACGTTTATAAAAACTATGATATGACTTGTCTTAGGCTTTGTTTTAGCATTTGTCTGTTGTTCACAACTACTTTTGGCTATTCGCAATCTTTACAACGTCAGGATACAATTAAAATGATTTGTCGTGAATGGAAATTTAAGGATGGCCATTCGGAGAATTTAGATGACAATTCACAGGAATTAAAAGATTTTATAAAGAATACAAGGATTTTATTTAAAGGCGATATGACCTATGTAGAGAAGTACGATACATCGGGTCAATATGGCAAGTGGACGTACGATAGTTTAAAAAAAGAAATTATGATGGAAGACGGAGAAGGGAATAAAGTAATAATGAAAATTATCTCGTTATCTTCATCAATGTTAAAATTCGAATCTAAAGCTCTGGAAACAAATATGTCTGCCTCGGGTACACTTATCCCCTCAGGATAATTTCAGGTTGACAAAAGATCACTTAAAAGAGTCTGCTTCCCTGTAAGCTTTTATCAATTCCATCTCGCCTTCCTTTCCTGGTTTCGCATTTCCATGTTCCATGCCCAGTATTCCTTTGTAGCCTTTATTGTAAATGTGTTTGAAAATATTTTTGTAATTCATTTCTCCGGTGCCGGGTTCTTTTCTCCCCGGATTATCGCCAATCTGGAAATAAGGCGTTTCATCCCATACTCTGTCAATATTCGCAATAATATTTCCCTCATTGCGCTGCATATGGTACATATCAAATAAAAATTTGCAGGCAGGACTATTCACGGCTTTACAGATCATGTATGTTTGGTGGGTGCCGCGCAAAAAAAGATCAGGGTTATCGCTTAATGCTTCGAGCACCATTATCAATCCATGTGGTGCCAAAATTTCTGCACCTTTTCTTAATGCCGTAATAACATTGGCAGTTTGCATATCATGCGACAAACTTCTCTCGTAATTTCCCGGAACAACCGTCATCCATTTTGCATTCACCCGTTTTGCTACTTCTATTGCTTCTTTACAATCCTTCATCATCCTGTCGATCCATTCCTGTTTACCGCTAGTCAATGATGTTTTCCAATGCCAGCTATCGGAAGTAATGACAAATACACCCATTCGCATTCCCAATTTTGCCAGCAAATCACCGATCTTTTTTTGCAGCTCTACCGGCCGGGCCATCATTCCATTGTCTTCAATGCTGCGAAAACCCTGATCGTAGGCCCATTTTATCTGTTCCAAAAAATCTTCCCCGGCATGCTCTTTAAACATCCCGGCATGAAAAGCATAGTCCAGATTAAATGGTTTGTTTTCTGTTGTCGGCGTTTGTGTTTTCACGAACTCCTCTGGTGCCAGGGTTCGTGTCTTAACGACCCCCCGATTAACATTCTTTTCAGCAAACGATGGACCCACGGTGAGAGTTGCGGCGCTGGTTAAAAAACTATTACGGATAAATTTTCTGCGTTCCATAAACTTTTATCTTGAGAACTTAAATGTAAGACATCCCGTTCATGTTGCGATTGATTTTTCTTTTGTTGTTTCCATTCACCCTTTCAGCACAACTGAAGCGGTTTCAATTTTCCGAAAACAAAATGGGTTCCCCGTTCAATCTTATTTTTTATCATACGGATTCTATCGAAGCGGTATCTATAGCAAAAGAATGTTTTGCGTTGGTTGATTCGCTAAATGATATTTTTAGTGATTACAGTTCAGAAAGCGAAGTGGGCAAACTGGCCTTGCAAAAAAATCAGGCCGGTATAAAAGTTTCTGATGGATTATTTGCCATGATCAATTGGTCAAAAGACGCCTGGGAAAGATCAGGAAAAACATTTGATATAACTATTGGTGCATTAACGCAGCTTTGGCGAAGAGCAAAAGCTGAAAAGAGATTTCCTTCTGAAACCGAAATAAAAACAGCAAGACAATTAACAGGCTTCAAAAACCTTATACTTGATCAAACAAAAAAAACAATAACATTTAAAAAACAGGGAATGCGTCTTGATTTTGGCGGAATAGTTCCCGGGCATGCGGCGCAAAAAGTAATTGATCTTTTGAAAAGCAAAAACATCAACAGCGCTTTAGCCGATGCAAGCGGCGATATAGTTATGAGCAATGCACCACCAGGTAAAAACGGATGGATCGTTGGCATTAATCTTCCGGAAAATGAAATCGAAGTTTGGGATAAAAAATTAGAATTAAAGAATTGTGCCGTTTCTACTTCGGGAGATATTTATCGTTATATCAATTCATAACGGAAAAAAATATTCTCATATCATTGATCCTAAAACCGGTTATGGAGTTACATCGCAACGGAACGTGACAGTAATATACAAAAACGGCGCCGCCGCGGACTGGCTTGCAACTGCCTTCAGTATATTACCGGTAAGAAAAGCATTGAGATTAGCCAGGGAATTTAGAGCAGCAGCTTTTTATTGCTGCCTTAAAAAATGAAAAGATCATTACTTATAAAACAAAAAATTTCGACCGCTATTTTGAAAAGAAACAACCTTGACTTTGCTAACTTGCCCTTATGAATAGCAAATACTTTTTAATTTTTACTTTTTACTTTCTTCCGGCATTTGGCCTGCTATCACAAACAACCGATTCGTCATTCAAGGCATACGAACAATTAATTCCAGGTTCTTCATTAAAATTTAAAATGGTACCCATCAAAGGCGGCAGCTTTATAATGGGCAGTCCTGAAAATGAAACAGGAAGAGATGTTGATGAGGGCCCGCAAAAAAAATTTACAATATCACCCTTCTGGATGGGCGCATTTGAAGTAACACATGATGAGTTTGATATTTTTTTTAGAGATGCTAATACAAGTCAGAATTCAAATGTAGATGCAATAACAAGACCCAGCCCGCAATATGTCGATCTTAGCTGGGATATGGGTCGTGATGGTGGTTTTCCTGTAAACAGTATGCAACAAAGAACCGCGGTTATGTATTGTAAATGGCTATATAATAAAACGGGTATCTTTTATCGGCTGCCGACAGAAGCGGAATGGGAATATGCCTGCCGTGCCGGCTCTTCATCAAAATATTTTTTTGGCAATAATGAAAATGAATTGGAGAAATATGCATGGTATGATAAAAACAGCAATGCTGCCTATCATAAGGCAGGGCAATTGAAACCAAATGCCTTTGGCTTGTATGATATCCTTGGCAATGTAGCCGAATGGGTGATGGATCAGTATGATGAAAATTATTTTACCAAAATGAAAGAAGTAAATTCTGATCCCGAATTAAAACCCATCGCCCGGCATCCCAGGCTTTTGAAAGGTGGCTCATATAGTGATGAATGCCACGGAATTACGTTGTGCCAACAGGACAAAATGGTTACCCGAATGGAATCGCCGCGACCCGCAAATACCAAAAAGCAAATGGTGGCTTACCGATGCACCGTTTGCCGGTTTCAGGCTAGCCAGGCCTTTAAAACAGCCATCAGCTGAAGAGATTGAAAAATTCTTTACCTTATATCTCTCAAATTAAAAAACACTTTTTTATGAATACAGAAAATAAGAACTCCCGCCGTGATTTTGTAAAAACATCTGCAGTGCTTACAGGCGGGGTAATGGCAGCGCCATTATTATCAAAAGCAAATTTTTTCAGCGGTGCTGATGATACAATTAAAGTGGCATTGATCGGTTGCGGCGGCCGTGGTACCGGCGCGGCTAAGCAGGCTTGCCTCACCAAACAAAATGTAAAGCTTGTTGCGATGGCTGATGCTTTTCGTGACAGGATCGATAGCTCTTATAAAGAATTAACTGCAGATGGAGATAAAGTAAGTATTAAAAACCGGATCGATGTTCCTGAAGAAAGAAAGTACACCGGCTTTGATGCATATAAAAAAGCAATGGCACATGCTGATGTGGTGATATTGACTACACCTCCGGGTTTTCGTCCCATTCATTTTGAAGAAGCAGTAAAACAGGGCAAACAGATTTTTATGGAGAAACCTGTTGCTACTGATCCGGCCGGGATAAAAAGAGTGTTGGATGCGGCAGAAATAGCAAAGCAAAAGAAATTAAATGTAGTTGTCGGATTGCAGCGTCATTATCAGAATTCTTATCGTGAACTGTATGCAAAGAAAGATATGATCGGGGATATCACATCAGCACAGGTGTGGTGGAATAATGATGGTGTATGGGTTAATCCAAGAAAAGCAGGTCAAACAGAAATGGAATATCAAATGCGTAACTGGTATTATTTCAATTGGCTTTGCGGCGATCATATTGTTGAGCAGCATATTCATAATATCGATGTGATGAATTGGTTCAAAGGAGGCTATCCTGTAAAAGCACAGGGTATGGGTGGAAGACAAGTAAGAAAAGGAAAAGATCATGGCGAAATTTTTGATCATCATTATGTAGAATTTCAATATGCGGATGGTTCTATATTAAACAGCCAGTGTCGTCACATACCCGGAACCATGAGTAAAGTAGATGAGCTATTGATTGGAACAAAAGGAAAAATTTTCTGTGGCGCTGCACATATAAAAGATAATGCAGGCACAGTGTTGTACCAGTTTGACAAAAAGAAGGATGAGAACGATCCATACCAAACAGAACATGATGAATTATTTGCCGCCATTGCAAAAGGTGAATACAAATTTGCTGATACAGAAAATGGAGCAAAAAGTACAATGACTGCGATCATGGGAAGAATGGCAACCTATTCAGGGCAGGTTTTGAATTGGGATAAAGTTTTGAATTCAGGTATAGATATTATGCCAAAAGAGTTTGCCTGGAATGCAATGCCTCCAGTTGTTCCTGATGAAAATGGTTATTATGCGATCGCAACGCCTGGTAAAACAAAATATACCTAGTGCTAAATTGCTACATGGTTAAATTGTTTAATTGATAAATTGTTATTCTGCCTGTTTCTATCATTTAACAATTTAACCATTTAACAATTCAACAATTTAGCCATTAAAATAAAATAGATGAGCCCGATCTTATTTGAAGTAAAGAATTCAGTTGGCATCATTACGTTAAACCGTCCTGATAAATTGAATTCATTCAATCGTGAAATGGCGTTGCTGATGCAGGATAAGCTAGATGAATGCAAAAGCAAAGAAGTAAGATGTGTTTATATCACCGGTGCCGGAAAGGGTTTCTCTGCGGGACAAGATCTTGCTGAAGTAGTTGATCCCGATGGACCGGGTATGGCAAAAATTCTTTCAGAACATTATAATCCTATTGTAATAAGAATAAGAAAATTGGAAAAACCGGTGATTGCAGCAGTAAATGGCGTGGCAGCAGGTGCAGGCGCTAATATTGCTTTATGTTGTGATATCGTTGTGGCGGCGCAATCTGCATCATTCATCCAGGCATTTTCAAAAATTGGTTTGATACCGGATAGCAGCGGTACATTTTTTTTACCAAGATTGATCGGCTGGCAAAAAGCAAGTGCGTTTATGATGCTCGGAGAAAAAATACCTGCCGAAGAAGCAGAACGTATCGGCATGATCTATAAAATTTTTCCTGATGAAGTGTTTGCCGAAAATGCTTTGAGCATTGCTTCTTATTTATCACAAATGCCGACAAAAGGTTTAGCCTATACAAAACAATTGCTCGGTCATTCATCAAGAAGCACATTGGAAGAGCAATTACAGGATGAAGATATTTACCAGCAAAGAGCAGCTGCTACAGCCGATTTCAAAGAAGGAGTAACTGCTTTTTTAGAAAAAAGAATTCCTAAGTTCACAGGAGAATAGAACCACGATTAATAGGATTAGAAAGGGATTATGATGAAATATGGATAATGCTTGAAATCGTTGATCATCGAAAATCAATTTATAAAAATTAAATTCCTCAGAATCCTCATGAATCCTGTAAATCCCGGTTCTGTCGTCAACCACATGATGGAAAATGATTTTTTCAGTCAATGGCTGGGAATAGAAGTTCTTGAAATTAAAGAGGGTTACAGTAAAATAAAAATGACCGTAAGAAAGGAAATGGTAAATGGATTTGGGATCGTACATGGTGGTATTCCCTTCTCTCTTGCAGACAGTGCTTTTGCATTTGCGTGCAATAACAGGAATAATCTTTCCGTAGCACTCGATGTTACCATTACATTTACAAAACCTGTGAACACCGGCGATATATTGCTGGCAGAAGCGAAAGAAGTTCACAATGGAAGAAGTACAGGGGTTTATCTTATTACGGTATTTAACCAAAAAAATGAACAGGTCGCTTTATTTAAAGGCACTTGTTTCCGGACAGGCAAGTCACTTATTTAAAATTATAAACCACTGCGCATGAAACAACTTTCGTTCTGGGCAAAAAAGAATCCCCGGATAGCCAGGCTCATCATTATTGTATCGCATATACTCATTTTATTACTCGCATGGTTCACCGGCAGTGAAATCTCCGGGCTGAGTGATGAATTGCCCGTTTACTTAAAGATTATATTTGTTCTAGTTTTTATTATTGCCGCATTGTCTTACCCGGTTAAGAAAAGTAAAGGCGTGTATTCATATGCAAAACAAAAAACCTGTGATTTTCTTTTGGCACTTTCCACTTTTGGAATGGTGACCGGAATCGCAGCCTCCGGCGAGATAACTTTCGGGTCATTATCGCCGCTTTATGCAAGCACTCCTTCAACGATAAATAAAAATAAAAAGGACCCAACTGCAGAACAGATACTCGCTTCCTTAAAACACCGCGATAAAAGTTCATTGACCCGCGCAGAGAAAAGAATTCTGAAAGCAGAATTTAAAAAGCAATTAAAGATCTGGACACTTGCAAAGATCTCAGGCAACAAAGAAGCGGGAGATAAAGCGGGCCTTCTTATTCTTGCAATAATAGGCGCTGTTGGATTGTTCTTTTTGGTGGCAGCACTTGCCTGTTCACTTTCATGCAATGGTTCCGACGCAGCGGCAGTAGTGGTATTATTATTAGGAGCCGCGGCTATCGCGTTAGGATTGATTGCTATTATACGATCCATAAACAGGGAAAAAAGAAAAAGGATCGAGTCCCAGGTAAATTGAATTCAACTATTATGATCTACTCTTTTAAAGGATTTATTCCCGTAATAGATCCTTCATCATTCATTCATCCGCAATCTGCAGTTACGGGCAACGTAATTATAGGAAAGGATTGTTATATCGGGCCCGGTGCAGCATTGCGTGGAGATTGGGGCCAGATAATAATTGAAGACGGCTGTAATGTGCAGGAGAATTGTACCATTCATATGTTTCCCGGCGTAACTGTATTATTAAAACAAGGTGCACATATTGGTCATGGCGCAATCATACATGGTGCGGTCATTGGTAAAAATTGTTTGGTTGGAATGAATGCTGTTATCATGGACAACGTTGAACTCGGTGATGAATGTATTGCCGGCGCATTGACTTTTATAAAACAGGATGAAAAAATTCCCGCAAGAAGTTTAGTCGCCGGTAATCCGGGAAAAATAATTAAACAGGTATCGGATGAAATGATCGCCTGGAAAACGGAAGGAACAAAACTTTACCAGGCACTGCCAAAAGAAATGTTTGAAAGCTGGCAGGAATGCGAACCATTAAGAACAATACCTGATGGTTTATCAATGCAGAATAAAACTTATCAACGCTGGAAAAAAACTGATGGGCCTTAAAAAATAAAAGGCCGACTTTCGTCAGCCTTTGATTATCGCAGATAAAACAACACTATTAATCCTTCATACACCTGCACGGTATTCCATAACCACGGTATGTTGCCCCGAGTTCTGCGGAATAAGTGTTGTCACTAATTAGTAATACGGTGGCGTAATTACCAGAGGCAGTAGATGACCAGTAATAACTTTCACCATTCCCGAAATTTATATTGCCACTCCGGTATCCTGATATCGGAAGCTTCAGGTTGGAACTGAAGGCAGTCATTGCGCCCTCGAGATCTTCATAATTTTTCACATTCGCCCAGTCTGCTGCAGTGGGTGACCGCCAGCCGGGACCCAATGCAACACAGGGATCTTTTCCATTTGTAGACGTAGCCGTAGTTCCGCTCCAGGTATCAGTAGACAAACCACCACTTCCCCACCAATTGGTAATAAAATTTGGATTCCCTGATGGAATATGAGAAGGGTTTGACAGCGAAGGCCCCCCTGTGATTATCGGGCTAGTGAAAGACTGGTGACCATCATCCCAGCGTCCCCACTGAAAAAAATCTCCATAGGAAGCTTCATCGGAATGATGAAATGCAACCTGGGGGGAACCGAGGTTTTGCTGCAGCCAGATCTTTCCATCACGTGCTCTCACAGTTTGATGAGCTACTGCTTGTCCCTTGTAAGTAAAATTGATGATCCCTGTTGATCCTGGTGTAGGACCGGGATCTGCAGTCTGGTCCGGAAACCGGAGCATTAACTACCGTAAAATGCATAGACAGGGTTGAATGTTGCCAACACTGATCCAAACGCTATTAAAGCCCACAGCGATCGGTGTGCCTGTTGCAGTGAATACAATTGATCCGCTGCCTACATTAAATGTTCCGGCTGGCGCGGAGAACGTGATCCCATTCACAGTGGCGCTCGTAAAAGCAGGATAACTGCCACCGGGACTGTTTATATAATTCTTTGTAATTGTTTTATTCGTCGGCACACCGACAGGAAACGCAGCGGAGTTAATAGAAGGATAATAGCAATCCCAGAAAAAAAATGCTGGCGGGGGTGGCGGGGGTGGCGGCGGTTTTTTCTTAGTTGCAATTTCTTCATTCACTCCTTCTGTCTCAACTGTTTTTTGACAACTTTGAAAAATAATTGAAAGCTGGAAACATAGAATTGTCGTCAGCACTGGTATAAAATATTTGCCGGTAAATAATGGTGTTTTCATGACGATGTTTTTAATAAAACAATATGGTTTATACTAAGAATAGAAAAGAACAATGATTGATACCAAATATATTATGCTTGCCTATGCGGCGGTTTTCCAGGGATCTTTTAAAAGGAAGTACGGACCAGCATCATCCATGTTGTTGAGGGCGGTAAAAACGGGTTGATTTTTCAATTACCAAATAAATCGTAAGCAAAAAAATAAAAGTTGCCTGTATTAGTAAGAACACGAATGCTGGTAAGAATTATAAGCCTGAAATAAATAACTTTCTCTTCAAAAATTTTTTCTTCGGATTCACCGGGAAACTTCGTAACTTAATTTTCCTTTACTAAATCAAAACCTTGTGTATGAGAAAAAGTTTACTTTCTGCGACCCTTTTGCTTGGAGCAATTACCCTTACTTCAATTATCAACGCTCAAACTGATCGCTTTGCTTTTGCAATAACTGATCTGCAGTCAACCGGCAGCGGATGGAATGCATTGCGCAAGCTCGATCTTAAGAGCGGGGAATTCACTGCTGTTTTATTAAATGGTTCAGATGCTGCAATGCCTGCTTATGACGTAAGCACCAGGAAAGCATGGAAAGCAATGCCAGGTATGCAATTTGGAGACTTGATGCAAGCTCCTTTCAGCACCGGTGTAGCTGCAATGGCTTATGATAAAAAGGCCAACCGTCTTTATTTTACGCCAATGTTAATTGACCAGTTGAGATATATCGATCTCAAATCAATGAAAGTATTTTATGTAACTGATCAGTCTTTCACAAAACTTGGCAGCATGCACAATGATGAAGGAAAGATCATTACCCGCATGACAATTAACCCTGATGGAACAGGCTATGCCGTTTCCAATGATGCCAATACCTTTATTCGCTTTACTACAGGAAAAAAATTACAAATCACACAACTCGGTTCGTTGGTTGATGATCCTTCAAACGGTGGTGTATCTATTCATAACAAATGCAGCAGTTGGGGTGGTGATATGGTTGCAGACGATGAAGGTAATCTCTACATTCTTTCTTCACGCAACAGTGTTTATAAAATAAATGTAGAAACTAAAGCGGCAACGTTGTTAGGTTATATAAAAGGATTGCCACAGGATTTTACAACAAATGGTGCTGTTGTAACTGCTGAAGGAAAAATTTTAGTAAGCAGTGCGGTAAATGGCAACGCTTATTTTTTAGTTGATCCAAAAGATTGGACCGCTACCCAGTATGAATCCAAAGCCGGCATCTTCCGCAGTTCTGATCTTGCTAACAGTAATTTTTTACAAACAAAACCAAAGAACACAACTCAGTCTGAAATTGTAACGCGTAAAGCACCGGATAATATTATTGCTGCAAGTAAAATTCAGATCTATCCAAACCCGGTTACCAATAATCAATTCACGTTACAATTTGGAAGAATACCTGCCGGTAATTACAATATTGAAATGACGAATGTGATGGGACAGGTTGTGATGCTGCGTGAAGTAAACGTGCAAACCGAAGACCAGGTAGAAACTATTTCAATAAGATCTACAGTAGCAAGAGGAGTTTATCTTGTGAAAGTAATTGGTGCAGACAAAATCTCTGTCTTCAACCAAAAGTTAGTGGTGCAGTAAGTATTCATTTACTGCGTTACAGCGCCGGCCCCGTAAGGCCGGCGTTTTTTATACCCCCTGTGCCCCTAAAGGGGAGACTTAGGATATAAATATCTTTTAATTATAATCTCTTTGCAGTTATAATTGAATTATCAAACGTCATTCAGTATTCATTTTTTTGAGATGGGGCTTAGTTGCGTCGTATATTTATGTGTTGTGTGCGATTTTGACAATGACCGATAAACTTAAAATAGGAATAGAAAATCTATACGACACTTTCTCTAGGTATCACGGTAACCCAAACATGACAGGGAGCCCATTGTATGGAGACTTAGATAAATGGAATAAATCTTTGTTTTGTAAACCTCTTCGGGAATTGACAAGCGAAGACTTATCAAGGTTTGCCGGTAAGGTTATCACAACCTGGGGCGACACAAGCGATTTAAAACATTTCTTACCAAGATTATTTGAGTTAACTGCTTTTCTTGATACTCCTTATGATATATGGATCTTATACCAAAAACTTGAAGCTGCTGAATGGCATACATGGGATGCTAAAGAGCAACAAGTAATCAATCAGTTTAGCTTAACACTTTGGGAAAATCTGCTACTTGACAATAGTGAAAAAGCTGAGTGGGAATTCGACGACTATTTTGCGGCACTTGCACATTTTTATCCAAACTTCAATGATTTGACAGAACGGTGGTTGACTGAGAATTCATTTAGCGCTATCAAACACCTGACAAATTACATTTATGACAACGCCTCTTATTTGTTTTTGAAAAACCATATAAGAGGAAATGAAAAGAGCAGCAGGAATATTGTCGCGTTTAAATCCTGGCTGCTGTCAGATAACGTAATTCAAAAATTGACGGATGTATACTATGAGTTTGAAAAGACATCGCTAGCGGAAAAAATATCCTGGACACTTAAAATTCTTGAAGACGAGAAATGTAACGCACAAAAGCATTTACCATAATGTGCTTTTAGAACAAATTTCCATCCGCTCGGGGTCTTGCCCATAAACTCTTTACAAATTATCCGAAATGATTTGGCAGACCCCGAGCTACGAGGAGATTATAAGAATTTTTTGCAGAAACAGGCATGGCGGCATTGGCAGTAAACATTGGTTCCCACGAAAGTTTCGTCTATAAACTATCTTATCTTGGATCTTTCCAAACTTCCCTGATAAGTATTGCTTGTGTATAAAAATCGGTACAGTTTCCATCTCCGCCACCTGTAAATCCGCCGGATGGTGCACAGATTAGATTACAATTACTGTCAAATAACAAATCATACTGGTCGCAACAATCCGCAGGAATTAAATAAACTTTTCTTCCCTGGTATTCGTATTCGATAACAGCAGCAGGTGGATTTCGTACCTGTCTGGACTTTAGCTCCTCTATTTTGGCCAGGATACAAGAAGGTGCGTTGAGATTTTTCTTGCTGCAATTTGTCACCAAAATTCCGCTTATGATTAAGATAAAAACAAATCTCATTGCTTCTGATTTTCTTTTATGACAAGTTATCTTTAAAATTCGTTGCGTTAAACAATTCCGGGCAAACATCGTTGACGAAATAGAAATGTAAAAGCACAGCCTGGCAATTAGAAGTAAATAATCAATTCCCGAATGAATAGTAAACCCGCACACCCAGGTAACTTCTTCCTGAACTTAATTCTCCTCTACTTGTTTTACCAGGTAAGCTTGGAAAAATTATATAAGTAGATCTTTCAAACCCGTGATATCCTAAATGATAAACAATACCGGCACCTATTTTACCTTTTCTTTTAAGATATTTGAAAGCTCTTATTTCACTCTCTGCTTCGACGCCAGGATAAAGTCCTTCAGTTCTTTTGTAAAGAAAATTGACCTGGTAAGTAAAGAACGGGTCATCAATTCCCTCATAGCGGTTATAGTTAGGAACATACTTTTCTTGTGTCCAATACAGTGATAAGCCGGGGCCGAGAAGAAATTCAACCTTGTATCTCTTATTTGCTAAAAGAGAATAACCTCCGTGGACCGGCAGGAACAAAGAAAATGATTCGATATCCGACGATTCTTTTCTTTCTTCAACAGCTTTTAATTTAGTACCATCTGCATTTCTTACACTGTATCCGTTAAAAACATAATGCAGATGCATATTAAAACTAATACCGCTTTGCAAAAAGAATTTCGATGAGATGGGTAGTTTTTTTCGAAAGCCTGCTTCAAAGTTGAATTCTGGTTTCGTAGACACCAATTTATAATTTCCGGACATAGGCTTTAAGTTCCCGTCAGTAAAAATCCCTGCCCCTAAATGAACAGAGACCTCATCCCTTAATGGTTGTCCAGATGAAAAAGAATTAATGGATAGCAGGGTTGCAATAGTAAAAAGGAGTTTCATAAGCAATTAGTTTGAGTGAAGAATGAACTTCGAACGTCAAAGCAGGTGCCGTCTTTTGTGAATAATCAATAAAAAGTTACCGCGTTTTCTTACCAAACAGTTAAAGAATTCATTAAATCAAATACTATTATTTTCATTCCGCTTAGGGATTTGCTATCAGAAGCGATTTGGGCAGACCCCGAGCTACGAGGAGATTGCTTCGGCCTTAGTTTACCTAAGCTGAAAATTAATCAGGTTGCCGGCCTCGCAATGAATCACCAATTCAATAACTCTTACTTTTGCCGCCACAACTTTCAAATTGGAAAAAACAAATTTCGTTGACCAGATAAGAATTTTTTGCAGAAGCGGTCATGGCGGCGCCGGCAGTAAACATTTTGCCCGTACAAAATTCAATGCCATGGCCGGGCCCGATGGTGGCGATGGCGGAAGGGGCGGTCATATTATTTTAAAAGGCAATCGCAATCTCTGGACGCTGCTTCACCTTCGTTATTTTAAAAATGTATTGGCGGAAAATGGCGAAGGCGGAATGAAAAATAATATGAGCGGCCGCGATGGAAAAGATATCTATATCGAAGTGCCGCTTGGTACAATTGCAAGAGATGAAGCAACCGGTGAAAAAGAAGCAGAGATCATGGAAGACGGACAAGAACTGGTATGGATGAAAGGTGGTAAAGGTGGTTTGGGCAATGCAAATTTTGCAACTGCAACAAACCAGGCTCCTGAATATGCACAACCCGGTTTGCCGGGACTAGAAGGCTGGAAAGTTCTTGAATTAAAAGTGCTTGCTGATGTTGGCCTTGTTGGTTTTCCGAATGCAGGTAAATCAACATTGCTATCTGTAATCACTGCAGCAAAACCAAAGATCGCTGATTATGCTTTTACTACTATCAATCCGCAATTAGGCATTGTTGAATACCGCGATGGAAAAAGTTTTTGCGTAGCCGATCTTCCGGGTATTATTGAAGGTGCTGCCGAAGGCAAAGGGTTAGGTCATCGCTTTCTTCGTCATATTGAACGAAATCCTGTTTTACTTTTTTTGATCCCTGCTGATAGCAACGATCATAAAAAAGAATTTGAGATACTGGTAAACGAACTGGAAAAATACAATCCTGAGCTTTTACATAAACAATTCATCATTGCCATCAGCAAAAGTGAAATGCTTGATGAAGAACTGATAACTGCAGTTAAAAAAGAATTGCCAAAGAATATTCCGCATGTTTTCATTTCTTCCTTTACACAAAAAGGATTGATCGAATTAAAAGATCTTTTGTGGAGAACATTGAACCAATCTTAACCTTAATCTCAACCTAATTAACCCTGACAGCCGTACCAGTGGCAACAACCATCAGCATGCTTCCATTGGCTCCTACCGTTTCAAAATCAAGATCGATTCCAACTACGGCATTAGCGCCATAAGATTGCGCTTTTTGAATTAATTCCTGCATTGCATTTTGTTTGGCTTCGTCAAGTACTTTTTCATAGGTGCCGCTTCGACCGCCAAAAATATCCCGAAGTCCCCCGAGAATATCTTTAAAAAAATTTGCACCAATAATAACTTCGGCGGAAACGACACCGTAGTATTGCTCGATGCTTTTTCCCTCGATGTTTGGTGTTGTTGTTGTTATCATTTTACTTGTTGTTTGACTTATAAAAATAACAAGATTTACGGGTGCAGATCATTTGTTGCAGCTATTTTTTAACGTAGGTTTGTTCTTTCAAAAATCACACACATGAAAAAGCTGCTGTTCACTTTTATCTTTTCCATTCTTTTTCTTTTAAAGTCCATAGCCGATGAAGGTATGTGGCTGCCACTTCTACTTGGTCAGCAGGTTTATAATGATATGGTGAAAAAAGGGTTAAAACTTTCCAAAGAACAATTGTATAATATCAACAAACCATCAATCAAAGATGCGATCATTCTTTTTGGCAGTGGCTGTACCGGTGAAATCGTAAGTGCCGAAGGTTTGATTTTTACCAATCATCATTGCGGGTATGATGCTATCGCTTCTGCAAGTTCACTTGAACATAATTATCTGCACTGATGGCTTTTATGCAAAAAGCAAGGCAGAAGAAATTCCATCGGGCATCTCGGTTCAGTTTCTTTTACGTATTGAAGATGTTACGGAAATGGTGATGGATTCATTAAAAGGATTAACCGGCGCGGACAGAATACAAAGACAAAGCAGGGCTCTTATGAATCTGAATGCAAAGTTTTCCGATGCTTCGCAAAGTATTGAAGCAAGGATCAGCAGTCTTTTTAAAGGCAATCAATATTTGCTTTTTGTTTACCAGCGTTACAGGGATGTTCGTCTTGTTGGCGCACCGCCGGAAAGTGTAGGAAAATTTGGCGGTGATACCGATAATTGGGAATGGCCCCGGCATACAGGTGATTTTTCCGTGTTTCGTGTTTATATGAGTAAAGATGGCAAGCCCGCTGAGTACAGTGAAGACAATGTTCCTTTGAAGCCAAAATGGTTTTTACCTGTATCGATCAAAGGTTTTAAAGATGGTGATTATACAATGATCTATGGTTATCCCGGCAGCACCAATCGCTATGAAACTTCTTATGGTGTAAAATTGAAAACCGATATTGATAACCCAACATTGGTAAAACTGCGTGATGTAAGATTGAAATATATGCTTGAAGAAATGAAAAAAGATCCGGCTATTAAATTACAACTGGCATCCAGTTTTGCAAGCATCGCCAACTATTGGAAATTTTATGATGGCGAAACCAAACAATTGCTGAAATATGATGTGTTTGGGCAAAAGAAAAAAGCAGAAGAAACATTTATCACTTGGGCAAAAGGCAAACAAGATTACGCTTCAATTTTTGAAGAATGGGGAAAGGCATATGAAGCCTGGAGACCTTATGCAAAACACAGGATGTATATTAACGAAGGTATTTTAGGTTCACCTCTTATGATGTTTGCATCCTCATTACAACAGATAGAAGTTGCCCTGGTGCAACAAGGAAAATCTGCAGCCGATATTAAGAAAGCTCTTGAACAGGCTACAAAAGCAAGAGAAGAATTTGTTAAGGACGAAAACAAGGCATCTGATGAAAAAATACTGGCCGAAGTGACAATGATGTTTTATAATGATGTTGACAAACAACAGCATCCGATAGATTTTTACCGTACACAAGTAGAAGCATGGGGAAAATTAAATGATGAACAGACCTATAAAAAATATGCAAAGCATGTTTTTGAAAAGACGATGATCTTTGATGATGACAAATGGAAAGCCTTTGTAAAAAACCCTGATGGCACCATATTGCAGGATGACCCGGCCTATGCACATGTAAGTGCTTTTCTCGTTAATTATCAAAGTAAGTATTCAGTAAAGTACCAGCAGTTCACGACAAGGAATTCTGAATATGGAAGAATGTATCTGAAAGGAATTATGGAAATGGATACGGTAAAAGCAAAAAAGATGTATCCTGATGCTACTTTTACAATGAGAGTAAGTTTTGGAAATGTAAAAAGCTACCGGCCAAGAGATGCAACATTTTATGATTATGTATGTACGATGAAAGGTGTGCTTGAAAAATATAAGCCGGGCGATTATGAATTTGATCTGCCTGCAAAGCAAATTGAATTGGCTAAGAAAAAAGATTACGGTCAATACATAGATAAAATAAAAAAAGACCTTGTCGTTGGTTTTATCACCACCAATGATATTACCGGTGGCAATTCGGGTTCGCCGGTAATAGATGCAAATGGTAACTTGCTTGGGCTTGCTTTTGATGGCAACTATGAAGCGTTAAGTCATAAAATTGCATTTGATAAAGATCTGAACCGGACTATTTGTGTCGATGTGCGGTATGTACTGTGGTGTATTGATAAATTAGGCGGTGCTTCGCATCTTATTAAGGAATTAAAACTGGTGAAATAATTCTTCTCACGGCTAAAGCCCTAAGATCAGTGACCTAATGATTTGCCCCGGCCTTAAGGCCGGGGCAATTGAAGCATACAATAATTTGAGGGCTTTAGCCCTTTTAATTTAATAAGTAATATTTACTTAACATTGCAACACAACATTTCCCGTGAAGTCATTTCGAAATCTTCTTTTTGTTTTTCTGTTACTCGGCATTAATTGCCTGCAGGCACAAGTAAAATTCAGCTTAGCTTCAGACATTTCATTCCTTCACAATTTTGATGGCAAGCAAAAGTTTACCGTTGTTGGCCAGAGTGTGATCCCGCAATGGCATTTTGATAAAAAAAATACATTCTATGCATGGTTCAGTTATCATGGCAATGGAAAATATAAAAGTACGCTGCTGGCCAGCGCTAAATCTCCGTCTACTCAACCGCAAACAATTTCTTTTACCAATCAATCTGAAATGCGTTTGCGCCAGTTTTCCTTAGGAATAAAAAAATATGTTATTGGCTCATTTGATAAGTTGGAGAACTTCAGCTTATATGTTGCCGGCGGCTTTGGACTCATCATCGGTACAGCTTCTAATACTTTTTCAAGATTTATCGATACTGCACTTTATACTATACAGAATAATGTAGTACACGGTGTGGGTGATTTCAAACGATTAACGCTTGACATTACCGGCGGCGTCGATTTTCCTGTATCGTACGAGGTTTTTATATACACCGAAGTAAGAATGCACATACCCACGACGAACTATCCGAACAGTTATCTTTTGAAAAATTCAAATGCACCATTCCTTGGCGGCATAAATCTTGGTATCCGGGTTTTATTTAACGCTGATCCTTAAAATTAACTTCATGGCTGATCAACAAATCATTTCACAGGTTGAAATTTATAAGCTTCGCATTCCATTAATCGAACCATTTATTACTTCTCTTGCTTATGAAACACATGTAGAAAATGTGATCGTTGTAATCAGAACGGAAAAAGGCATTACAGGTTTTGGAGAATGCAGTCCGTATATGCCTGTGAATGGTGAAAGCATCGATACCTGTTTTATAGTGGGACAATATTTTGCAAAATTGCTGAAAGGAAAAAATGCCCTGAACATTAAAGAGAAACTTTCAGCAATGGATAGATTGATCTATGCCAATACAAGTATTAAAAGCGCATTTGATATTGCGTTGCATGATATTATTGGTCAGCATAAGGAAGTGCCGGTCTATAAATTGTATGGTGGTAAAAACAATAAAGAGTTGGTAACCGATTATACGGTAAGTCTTGATACTGCAGAAAAAATGGCGACAGATGCATTGAAAATAAAAACACAGGGGTATCCGGCTATTAAAGTAAAGCTTGGCGAATCAACAAAAAAAGATGTAGAGAGGATAAGAATGATACGTGAAGCAGTAGGCAACAAAATTCCCGTACGTATTGATGCTAACCAGGGGTGGAGTGTAAAAGAAGCAATTGAGACCTTGAAAGAACTTGATAAGTATGATATTGAACATTGTGAAGAGCCGATAGCGAGGTGGAATTTTATGCGAATGAGAAAAGTGAAAAAGAATAGCCCCATACCAATTATGGCAGATGAAAGTTGTGGTGATGCACATGATGCAGAAAGATTATTGAAATTGAAGGCCTGTGATATGTTCAATATAAAAGTGGGAAAAGCCGGCGGAGTTTTTAATGCCTATGAAATTGTAAAGCTGGGTGATAAAGCAAAAATGCATATGCAGGTTGGTGCCTTCCTTGAATCAAGATTAGGCATGACCGCTTCTGCACATCTTGCATTATGCAGCGATAATATAGTTCATTGTGATTTTGATACACCCTTAATGTTTTCTGAAGATATTGTTAGCGGCGGATTAACGTATCATGCAAATGGAGTAATGAAAGTACCGGATGTGCCGGGTTTGGGAGCAAGTATTGAGCAATCGCAGTTGGATAAATTGGAGAAAATGGTGATTTGAGTTTAATTATCAAATAATTAATTGAATTTGCTTGTTTTCCCAAACTAATACTGAACAATCTTAATTAGAATTCCAACCACGAAGTAAATACGTTACCTTCTCCGGGTATGATACGTATTAATAAGAAATTATGAATAAAACCGGCCCAATAATAATCATAGAAGATGATATAGATGACCAGGAAATATTAACTGAAATCTTTAAAGAACATAATTATGAAAATGAAATTATATTCTTTGGTGACGGTGAATCCGCACTTGACTTTTTAACGAATACAGCCATAGAACCTTTTATTATTTTTTCCGACATAAACATGCCTAAATTAAATGGTGTTGAATTAAGAGAAAAAGTTCACAACAATGAAGATCTAAGAATAAAATCTATACCCTATTTATTTTTTACTACCAGCGCTGAACAAAAACATGTTGTGGATGCTTATTCCAAATCTATACAGGGATTCTTTGTGAAACCTGCAAAATACGAACACCTGAAACGGACCATACGGGTAATTGTTGAATATTGGCAAGAGTGTGTTTCGCCAAATTATATCAAGTAATAAGAAATAGCGAAGATACCCGATGTACTGCATTGGAAGCAACCATTGATCAATCGCAACTTGACAAATCCGAGAAAGTGGTGATTTGAGTTTAATAATAGTAGCTAATCCATTTTTCTTGTTCCATGCTCTATTGAAAATTAGGGAACCCACAACAAAGGGTTTATGTAAATTTATGTGTTAAGCAAGCACATGACAACCCTCAATATTTACTCATTGCTGCTATCTTTATTCGCCTCTATCTACGGTTGGGGACAAGACTCATTCATATCTAAATTGTACAAACTTGAAATTGAACAGCAGGTTGGCGTCAATTATTTTGACAATAAAGGAAAAACTATTGGGTGCGATTGGAATCTAGAATGTAAAAGATGTGCAATTGTTTTTTATTCTATTGAGTTAAATAGGGAAAAAGGAGAAATCAGGCTTAAGGGCAGAGTGTATCAACCCGATAGTTATCGACCAGATTCAATGGAGAGAAAAAAACATGGAGATACAGTAGGCCTATTTGCCGTACATATTTTTCTGGCAAAACCCTCTAATAAGACCCTGGTTGCAGTGCCCCGCATGTCCTTTGGTGTAGCAGACCTTGATAAAGAGGGCTATAAACAATTTCCTTTGCGGGTAGGGGACTTTGACATCAACTTAAAAGTCGACAGCGACACAAGAGTTTACTTCGTCGGATATAATCATGTTTTAAAAGAGTATGACATCGGAAAACTAATGAGATAGAAGCTATCTTATTTGATAGCACCGACGTTTAAAAGATCAAATCTATTTTAACTTGAAAACACTTTTTCTTAAACCGTCATGAATATTATCGCATCAAGCGCCGATCAAAAAATAAAAGTATTGGAACTGCGGAATTATTTATTAAAACCAAATAAGGCAGATGAGTTTGCAAGCTATTTCAATAAACATTTTGTAAAACCCATGAATGAGTTGGGAGGCTATACCTTGGGTCAATTTAAAATTGATGGATTGAGTGACAGGTTTCTTTGGCTTCGTGGATTTACTGATATGAAAACAAGAATAAAATTTTTGAATGATTTTTATATTCAAAGCAACGTATGGAAAGAATTTGGGCCGGGTGCCAATGATATGATGATAAATTCAGACAATGTATATCTTCTTCGTCCTTTACATAGTGGCAAAAAAGATACAGAAGAAAGCGGACCTGTTAACAGCAATGTGTTGCAAACAGGTAACGACATTACAGTGATTGATTTTTACATTTGTAACAGCACACTTTATAAAGTAATTGACTTGTTTGAAACTTCCTATCTCCCCTTTCTAAAAAAACTGGATATACAGAATATTTCACTTTGGATCAGCGAGATGTCCGAAAATGATTTCCCGCGGTTACCTGTTTTCCAGGATAAAAACCTTTTAGTAGCAATAACTTCATATCAAACAGAAAAAGAGTATCGAAAAAAACAAAGAGAAATAGATGCAATGCCCGGAACGTTGAAAAACCCGATGCTGGAAATAATAACTACTTATAACAGCTTAGTACTATTGAAATTTGATGCAAATGAGAATTGAAAATGTATAAAGCGCCGGCACTTCAGGTAACCTAATATTATTTCCTCTTTTCATTTACCGGCGGTGGATTATCCTTCCATCTCCACAAATAAAGACATGCATACGTACGGTAAGGCGCCCATTGCTCTGAGATCTTTAAGATCTTAGCATTCATTATTTTTTTCTTGCGGTGTTTGAGATCATATAAGCTGATCACTGCTTGTTGCAATCCCAGGTCATCAATTGCAAAAAGGTCTTCACGGCAAAGCGCAAACATTAATAACATTTCTGTCGTCCATCGTCCAACTCCTTTTATCTGGGTGAGGTATTCAATTACCTCTTCATCGGCCATTTTTGCAAGCTTCTTATGACTCATTCCTTTTTCAATTTCAAACCTGGCGACGTTTTGTACATAACTCACCTTGGCGTTGCTCAACCCAATCCCTCTTAGTTTTTCAAAAGGAGTATCGATTATCTGCTGCGGGGTTGGTTCACCGCCATAGAGGTCAAGAAACCGTTTTTTAATTACACTTGCTACTTTAGTTGATAATTGCTGGCTCATGATAGAGTAGCATAAGTATAAATAAAGATCCTTTCGCTTATTGAGCCTGAACGTGCCATGCTGCTCGATAAGCTTTTTTAATTTTTCATCTTTTGACAGGTGAGATACATAATGCATAAACCAGGATTAATTTGATTACTGCGGATTAAGAGGAAATAAATATAGAGTTTTGTTTGATGCAGAGAAAGGATAAGATTGAGAAAGCCTAATGGTTGAAAAAGGCAATACCGTTTTCACCTATGAAGCCTGCCTTCCCATTTTTAAAAACCTTAAATAAAGTAAAGTTCCAGTCATTGTTCACGGGTATATATTCTTTACTTACATATTCATCGTACACAGGCTGAATAACAGGATAAAAGCTGTTCCAGGTAAGAAAACCAATTTTCCCATTTCTTTTTAGCAGGAAAAAACCATCCTGTTCTTTAATGCTATCATACTCAAATGGGAGTACCGGTTTCTCCAACTCATTCATGATCCCATATTTTCCATTCAGGCTTGCAATAATATAGAGAGCGGAAAAATTGTTCCATGTATTTCTTTCATAATTATCAAAATATTTTATGTGATGAGTCGTATAGTTTTTTGAAAAAAAATAAACTCTATTAACCTTTCCCGGCACAAACACACCTTGTTTTGCTCCTTTAAAAACGATCGCTGAATTTTTTTTGATCAGCACACTATCCAGTCCATATTCTATTTTTACCGAATCAATGGCTTTATTCAATTCTTCCTCTGACAAGTGCCTTTCTGCAGCTCGCGACTCCAGCGCTAATCGTTCTGAAGACCCGTAGCCTTCTTCTGCCTTGATCAAATATAATTTGGATTCTTTTCCGTAGGTAATAGCTTCCCAGCTAATAAAACCAGGTTTATTGTTGCTATAGATCTCCCGGAGGTCATCGTAAATAACAGGAATTACAGTTATGCCCTTGCTGTTTATCAGCCCCCACTTCTCATTGCGGTGAACTTTAAACTGAACGCCCGGTGTTATGTCCATATAATCGTATATGGGTGGAAAAAGTTCCTTTCCTTTTGTATATATGCCAACCTTGCCGTTTTTAAATATAAAAAAGGCAAGGTCTTTCAATTCCCCCAATATCTCTGCAAGCTGAACTCTATCATACTTAGGTGAGACCATCACGGTACCCATTTCATTGATCAACGTTGGCTTTCCTTTGATCCGGACAGCAGCCATTACATGATCGCCATGGTAAACCGCATTATAGTTAAAAAGAGAAACTGTATCATAAACAGGCTGGATTTTTATTTTTCCCAGCGTGTCCGAATAGCCCCATTTGCTTCCCGAGCGGAATGGGACCAATATTCGCGGTGATTGTGAAATGGAGTGAATACAAGCGATAACGGCAAGGGCACTAAAAATCAATTTTTTCATTGATTTATTTATTTAGGAAAGGTAATCCAACAGAAAGACCGGATGAGGCCGCTATTCTATTGTCCAGCTCATCCCTCCATCTTTTTCATCTTTTAAATTTATTCCGAGCCTGGCGAGTTGATTTCTTATTTTATCACTCGTAGCAAAATCCTTTTTGCTTTTCGCTTCTTTGCGGATATCGATCAGCAGTTCCATGACTCCTTTTAGCTTTTCATTATCGGCTTCAGTAACGCTTTTCAATCCAAGAATATCTTCTATATAAACTTTCATTTGTTTTTGAAGCAATTGAAAAGTTGCTTTGCTCAATGCCGAAACAGGAATTGTTTTATCCTTCATGCTGATTGATCACCGGCACCAGCTCAAACATATTCGCCATCACTTTCGCTGTACTGAAATCATCATTCATGAACTCGTCAAACTCTTCAATAAGTTTTTTCACTTTCGAATCCAATTCTGCATCTGCTGTTTGTTGTTGTACAGGCAGGGCATGTCCTGTCTGTACCTTTAATTGCCCCAACTTCTCATAAGCTTCCCATAATCTCTTCAATCCTTTCTCCGCTGCCTGCAATGCTTCGTTGCCAAAATCAAGTGTGCTGCGATAATGCGTTTGCAAAATAAAAAACCGGATCACCATCGGGTGATATGCTTTCTCCAATGCAGGGTGATCGCCGCTGAACAATTCGGTGAGCCTGATCACATTGTTATAGCTCTTGCCCATTTTCTTTCCGTTAATGGTGATCATGTTATTATGTATCCAGTAACGGACCGGCGATACATGATTGCAGATAGTGCTTTGCGCTATCTCACTTTCATGATGCGGAAATAAAAGGTCCATACCACCGCCATGAATATCAAATTGTGCCCCAAGATATTTTGTTGCCATTGCCGAGCATTCAATATGCCAGCCGGGAAAACCAACACCCCATGGACTTTTCCAGCGCATGATATGTTCCGGCGCTGCATTTTTCCATAATGCAAAATCGGCTTCATCTCTTTTTTCTTCCTGTCCTTCCAGTTCTCTTGTTGTTTCCAGCAGATCATCGATCACTCTTCCGCTCAGTTTGCCATAATCATGTGATGCTGCATATTTTTTTACATCAAAATATACCGAGCCATTCAATACATAGGCATATCCTGCTTTGATGATCTCTTCGATCATTCCAATCTGTTCAACAATATGTCCGGTTGCAGTTGGCTCTATCGTTGGCTTCAGTGTATTGAATTGCTCCATCGCCCAATGATAAAGGTTGGTATATTTCTGCACCAGTTCCATTGGCTCCAGTTTTTCCAGCACTGCTTTCTTTGAAATTTTATCTTCTGCTTCACGGCCTTCTTCTTCAAAATGCCCTGCATCGGTTATGTTGCGAACATAGCGAACCTTATAACCCAAATGCATAAGGTAACGATAGATCACATCAAAAGTAATATATGGCCGTGCATGGCCAAGATGACTTTCGCCGCTCACGGTAGGTCCGCACACATACATGCCCACATGCCCCGGAGTGATCGATTTGAAAACTTCTTTTTGTCGTGAATACGAATTATATATTTTTAGTTCGGTCATAATTTTTATGTGGTCAGCTTTTGTACTACTATCATCGTCCCTTGCGTCGCACTCTTATACTGTGTCAATTCTATTCACCTATTTCTCCCAGTGAACGCAGCGGATAAGTGACGCGGCGATCATTCTTTGCGTTCGCCGCTCCTTTGCGAACGCTGCGTGAAATAAAAATGATCAATAGAATTACAGAACGACGAACGGAGCGACGCAATCCCGATAGCTATCGGGACTCAATAGTATCCCGATAAATATCGGGACAAAAGCCTGGTTAATAATAAAATTCTGGCAAAAATAGGGCACTGCCCTGAGAAAGGGAATTCAACAACATCGGAATCGGGCCGCTATCAAAAGAAGATGCTTTGTCATAAAGTGAAGATATTATTTTTTGGCTAGCTGCACATCAGCCATAATCATAAAATGATCAGAAAAATATTTAACGATACGGGTAAACTGTTTTACCTCGAATTTATCATCAGTAAAAATATAATCGATGCGCAACGTAGGTGACAATGACGAATAGGTTCGCCCAATGCCAAAGCCTTTTTTCAGAAAAGCATCCTGCATATTGCCGCGGATAGTAAAATAAGTGTAGGAATTGGGTATATCATTCAAATCGCCGCAAAAAACAGTTGGATAAGGACTATCATCCAATATCTTTCTCGCAATATCGGCTTGTGAGCTTCGAAGGTTCATGGCTTTGCGCAGTTTTGCAAGCACGTTTTTAGAATTAGTAAGCAAGCTGTCTTCAGCGCTTTTTATTTCACTGATGGCTTCATAGTCCCGCTGCCTGAATTGCACCGATTGCAGGTGCGTGGTAAAAACTCTTATGGTGTCATTATTCACTTTTATATCGGCATGTACCAGCGCCTCAGGCATGCTGGGCCGGAAATAACGAACAAGTCCTGTATCAAGCATGGGATACTTTGAAAAAATTGCCGAGCCAATGTATTGGTAATCCCCATCCGGATCATAAGAAAAATAATAATACGGATACCCCATTGCTTTGATCTCGGAAATGTTATTATAAAAAACAGAGTCCGGGGAGTGAAAAAATTCTTCCAGGCAAAGAATATCCGGGCTTTGTTTCTGTATTTGCTCAAGCATCTTCAATCTTGTCTGGCTTTTTTCATTGTTATTTCTTTTCCATTCAAGAAACCTTGCCACGTTCCAGCTTGCAATGCGGATCTGATCCGGTTTTTTCTGGTATTGAAATCCCGAAGCACCATTGAATGCCCAAAACACAAGAATGCTTTTATACCCGATCAATAAAACAATAATAGAATACCATACTCTTCTTAATTTAAGGATGAGCCAAAGAAAAATAAATGCGATCAATATGGTTAATAAAAAAGGAAATGCAAGGCCAAGCACCGCTATTACCCACGAATCGGGAGGTTTAATATATGGAGCGAGGCAGGAAAGTAAATATAATACCGCCGTGATGATATTGAGAACGACAAGGGTGCGTCTTGTGATAATACGGAGGCGTGATGGCATCGTGCAAGTTACGAATAACCCCTGTCCCCCTAAAGGGGGAATCGTAGATTTGTGGCATTTTTTCTTTGAACAACTGGCACTATATTTTAAACACATGACTGCTAACTGCAAACTGTTTACAAATCTTCTTTGCTTGCTTTTCTTAGCAGCTCTTTTTCCTCTGTAGTTAATGAGTTAAAGCCATGCATGTTTATCTTATCAAGTATCTCATCGATCCGCTGCTGGGAAAGATTGGGAGTTTTTGTGTATGGTTTTCTCTCGCTTTTATAAAACAGCTCTTCCTTTATTTTTTTGGTCGGCTTGTCAGGATTGAAAAGATTATTGACCCATTCAAAGAAGCGATTGATGCCAATGCTCCAATCGTAACCGCGACGCATAAAAAATATAAAAAGAAAACCTGTAAATCCGCCTGCAAGGTGTGCTATATGTCCGCCGGTATTTTCACTTGCTATAAGTGCAAGATCGATGATAAGATAAATAGCGGTAAGCACCCAAAGCGGAATGCCATTATTGATCATTGGAAAAATGCGGTAGCCAGGCGCCAGCATAGTAGTAGCTACTACAATTGCCATAATGCCCGCTGATGCCCCAACAGCATTAGCATTAATAGAACTTAACCTGGGGATAAAACTATATGCCAGCATAAATGCGATGGCGCCGCCGATAGCGCCATAAATAAAAACCGGGATGATTTTTTTATTGCCAGTAAGATCATGAAAAATATAACCGAACATCCAAAGCCAAAGCATATTGCCGATAATATGCCAAATGCCCTGGTGATAAAACATGTGGGTTATAAGCGTCCAGGGTTTACGGATAAATTCTTTTAAGGTGCCGGGGACTGCGAGATTATTATAAATATCACGGCTGAACCTTTCATCAGCAACCCCCTCAGGTAAGCTGAAATAATAGATGACACCAACGAACTGAAACAAAACAAACACAACAAGATTAATGGTAATAAGCATTACCAGTGCATTGTTCTGCAGGTTGTCTGTGAATTTTGAAATCTTATAGTCTCTTTCGTAAATACCCATAGGGTGAATTGTGAATTTTCAATGCTCTTCCCGATGGTTACCGGGAGGTGAAGTACAAAGTTCTTGTTTTTTATTCTATCCTTTTTAGCTTCTTAGCTAATAAAATGTTTTTTTATTTGTCTTGTTCCAGATATACACCATCGCTGCACCCGCAGCCGCACCACCGAGATGCGCCCAATGCGCAATCCCGGTACTCGTTTTTCCTATACCACCAAACAAATCAAAAGCAACAAGGGCAAGCACAAGCCATTTTGTTTTTAGAGGTATAGGAGGGAAAAGAAGCATTATTTCTGTATTCGGCCACAGGTAAGCAAACCCTGCCATCACCCCCATCACCGCTCCCGATGCGCCTACTGCAAAACTGTCCCGGAATACCATAATATTTCATCATAATATACTGAACGCTGAGATGAACAATGGCGGCAAATACTCCGCATATAAAATAAAAAAACAGGAACCGCTTTGGTCCCCATACGTATTCCAACCTCCTGCCAAAAATCCATAGACCAAACATGTTAAAGAGAATATGTTTGAAATCCCAATGTGTGAACATATGAGTGAAAAGCTGGTAGGGTTTAAAATAATCATGTACCGATTGGCCATAATGCAAACACTGCCTTCAACCCATATTCTTCAAAATATTCAAGTGTAAATTGGTCTTTGAATAAAAATTCTGTTCCCAGGAAAAATAACGCATTGACAAAAATGAGATTCTTAACTATCGGCGGAAAATTGTCCATGCGGTAAAATTAAGCTAACAGGGTAAATAAGAAAAAGGTATAATAAGCCTCTTACCTCAGTTTTAACTGCACAACATTTTCAATATGGTGTGTATGCGGGAACATGTCAACAGGCTGTACTTTTGTTACTTTATATTTTTCATCAAGCAATCGCAGGTCTCTTGCCTGCGTAGCCGGGTTGCAACTAACATACACCACGATTGGTGCATCCATTTCCAATATTTTTTTTACCAGTTTCTCATGCATGCCCGCCCTCGGCGGATCAGTAATAATAACATCCGGTTTTCCATGAGCGGCAAAAAAAGCATCATCACAAACCTTGATGACATCCCCGGTAAAAAATTCTGCATGATGAATATTATTCAGCATCGCATTTTCTTTTGCATCTGCAACAGCATCTGCTATCATTTCCACGCCGATAATTTTCTTTGCCATCTTGCTAACAAAAATTCCAATGCTTCCGGTTCCGCAATAAAGATCATACACTGTTTCGTTGCCCGTAAGCTCTGCATAATCTCTCGCAACGCTGTATAATCTTTCTGCTTGTCTTGTATTGGTTTGAAAAAATGATCCTGGCCCGATCTTGAATTGAAAGTCCTCAAGCTTTTCTATTACATATCCTTTGCCGGTTACTGTTACCGGGTTCAGGTCATGAAGACTGTCATTCCATTTTGTATTGATCGTATAAAGTAAAGTTGTTATACCGGGCACGACCTTCAGCAAGTGATCAAGTAATTGATCTCTTTTCTCTTTATCATCTTCTCCCATTACCACATTTACCATCACTTCGCCGGTTGTGCAAATGCGTAACAAAACGTTTCGCATAAAACCCGTATGCAATTTCTGATCATAAAAACTATAATTATTCTTTCTCGCAAATTCTGTTAATGCTTTTCTTATTGCATTAGTCGGTTCCGCCTGTAACCAGCATCTTTCTATTTCAACTACTTTATCAAAAAAACCGCGGGCATGAAAGCCTGAGGCACCGGCCCCCTCTAACTCCCCCAACGGGGTAGAATTGCTTTCGCACAAAACCTCGCTTATCGAAGAGTCAAGACAACTAAGTGAATTTTCTTTAAGCGAGGATTGTGCGATGGAACCCTCCCCCGTTGGGGGAGGTTTGGTGGGGGCCGTGGCCGGGGCTTGGCCCGGAATAAATCTTTTCGAACTAAAAGTATATTCAAGCTTGTTTCTATACCATTTTGTTTCTTCTGCACCAAGTACCGGCGGTATTTCAGGCAGATCAATTTTTCCAATTCTTTTTAAATTATCTTCTACTTGCTGTCGCTTATAGAAAATTTGTTTTTCATAAGGAAGCATTTGCCACTGGCAACCGCCACAAACTCCAAAGTGCTGGCAAAAAGGTTCGGTCCTTTCAGTTGAGTAAGAATGAAATTGTAATGGATAACCTTCAGCCCAATCTTTTTTACTTTTAAAAAGCTTGATATCCACTATATCTCCGGGAACAACTCTTTCTATAAAAATAACTTTACCATCTACACGGGCAATGCTTTTACCTTCTGCTGCATAATCCTCAACCAGCACATTCTCAAGAACAATATTTTTCTTTTTTCTTCTCACGGCGCAAAACTAAGTTGTAAACAAGTGAGTTGTGTTACAGTTTTAAAATTTATCATCTCTTAAATAATTCTCCTTTCAAAAGGTTTAATTTTACAGACTTAAACCTTACAATATGAAACAATTCATTGCTTCATTAAGCATATTTATTTTCTTTATCCTGGTCATTAGTTCAAGTTGTAAAAAGGATGCGGATTGCGGATGTGATGCTGACGCACAATCTTATTTACCAAAAACATCAGGTGAATTGATATATAATCAATATAAAAGCAAATGGATGCTTTCCTATTCTCCCGGTCGCGGGGCGTTTAAGAATTATTTCCCCTGTAATGCAAACCAGGATTCACTAAAGGCCATTTTACAGGGAGCTAATCAATCACAAAGTTTTCCAGTTTGGTTTTCCGGAAATGTAAAAAGCCCCTGCACCGGTGAAGATTTTGGTGTTACCACCGGGATCACGAGCTTTGAATACATCACCGTGGACCTGGTAAGCAGAAATTAACCGCGTCTATGAAATAGCCTGCGCCCATCATACAACGATTAACAGGCCATTTGCATCTTTTTACCCCGCAATGCAGGACGGTTGCGGTTTTTGAATAACTTTACCGTTTTTATTATCATTACTCCATGAAGCGTATATTTTCACTGGTGTTTTTACTTGGCGCAGCCGGCTATCTTTTTGCCCAACAAAATGAATTTGAACTCAAGGTTACTTTCAAGCCTTTCAAAAGACAATTCATTTATCTTGGCTATCATTATGGCAAGCAAAAACCGATCATTGATTCGGTAATGCTGGATGATAATAGTGTTGGCATTTTTAAAAGAGCAAAAAAATTGGAGAAGGGAGTTTATCTTATCGGCTTTCCCGGTAAAGCAGGTTATTTTGAAGTGCTGATCGATAAAGAACAAAAGTTTTCCGTGATTGCCGATAGCGCCAATCTTATTCCATCAATGAAATTTGAAGGCTCGCCCGACAATACCATTTTCTTAGCTTACCAGAATTATGCTTCAATAAAAGGAAGAGAAATTGAAAGTGCAAAAAAACAACTGGCGGCTTCCAAAACAAAAGCTGATTCAACAAAATGGACGGATGCCATTATCAAAGGCGATAAAGACATTCAACAATACAGGCACGAACTGATCACAAAAAACCCTGATGCCACGATTGCGGCATTACTAAAGGCAATGAAAAACCCGGAAGTACCTCCGGCCGATAAACATCCCGGCGGTAAATATGATTCCACATTTGCTTACCGGTATTTCAAAGATCATTACTGGGATGATACATGGTTTTTTGATGAACGCCTGGCCCGCACTTCTTTCTTTGAAGAAAAATTGGATGAATACTTTGCCACGTTAATTTATCCGCATCCTGATTCGGTAATTAAAGAAATAGATTGGATGCTCGCTTATGCAACTGCGAATGATGAAATGCAGCGTTTCCTGCTTGTAAAATTTGTGAACCGCTATCTTAATCCCCAGTATATGTGGGAAGACAAAGTGTATGTTCACCTGTTTGAAAAATATTTTTCTCAAAAAGAATATCCGTGGCTTACAGAAAAAGGAAGGAAAACAATTTTTGATCGCTATTACAGCATGGCGGCAAACTTATTTGGCGCCAAAGCTTCCGATATTGAATTGCCAGATAGTACCGGTAAAACAAAAAGTTTATACAGCGTAACGAATCCATACACCGTTGTTGTTTTTTGGGACCCTACCTGCGGTCATTGCAAAGAAACACTGCCAAGAATAGATTCCATATTCCGGGCTAAATGGGATTCGATGCATGTAAAGATCTATGCGATAGCCAAGGAAACAGACGGCACAAAGAAAGATTGGCTGAACTTTGTCGGCGATCATAAGCTCAAAGGCTGGGAGCATGTTTATTATTCCAAAGAGGCGAATGATGCAAGGGTGAAAAATAATATTCCCAGCTATTACCAGCTATATGACGTGCAAGTGGTACCTACACTATATTTGCTTGACCAAAACAAATCCATCTTAGCCAAAAAAATTCCTTTTGACCAAATTGATAAAGTACTCGACTATAAGTTAAAAGGTCAATAAAATCCATTGTTATGAAACCTCTACCATTCATTATCACATTGCTGCTCGCAGCTTCTTTTTCTTTACCTGCTCAAACACTTTTTACCTATGCAGATAAAAGTGTTTCAGCAAATGAATACCTGAAAGCTTTTAATAAAGTGTATCCTGCGCCGGTTACTGATAAGGCGAAAAAGATGCGTGAATATCTTGAACTCTACATCAACTCCAAGTTGAAAATTCATGAAGCCACTGCAAGGGGTTACGATACAATGCCGGGGTTCATTGAAGAATTTACTGCACTGCGCAACCAGGTGATTGAAAATTATATGAATGATACAGAAAGCTTAAATGCACTGGTGAGTGAAGCCTTCGACAGAAGTCAGAAAGACATTAAAGTGCAGCACATTTTTATTCCTTATTATTCCGGAGTAAACTATTCGGATTCGCAGGTGGTGAGATTAAAAATAGAGGAAGCGTTTATGGAGCTGCAATCAGGAAAAAGTTTTGATGATGTAGCGTTGAAATTTTCTGCCGATCCTTCCGTTGCCGCAAACAAAGGCAATCTCGGTTACATCACTGTGTTCAGTCTTCCTTATCAATTCGAAAATGTTATTTATAGTCTTGTCTCCTGGAAAATTTTCTGCTCCCTACAAATCAAATTCAGGTTATCATATTTTTAAAAATAGTAGTGAAAGAAAAGCTGTTGGCAGAATAAAAGTTTCCCAGATCCTGATCGCGGTGCCTCCCGGCAGTGATTCCATATCAAAAGCCAAAATTGCTTCCCGTGCAGATTCAATTTATACCCGTCTTCAAAAAGGTGATGATTTTGGAAAACTTGCCAGTGCATTCAGCAATGACGTGGTGTCATCCGCGTCAAACGGATTAATGCCTGAATTTGGCCTGGGCACATTTGATCCTGCATTTGAAGCGGTAGCTTTTTCTTTAACAAAAGATGGAGAGATCAGCAAGCCATTCGAAACCCAACATGGTTATCATATCGTAAAAAGAATGTCTTTGACTGCGCCGCCATCAATAAAAAATAAAAAGAATCTTGATATAATTCGAAGTCTTGTAGAAAAAGACAGCAGGACAAAAGTGGCGAAAGATAAATTGTACAATAAGATACTTCAGAAATCAGGTTATAAACAATTCAATGTTGACCAGGTAATGCTGCAAATGTATTTGGACAGTGTATTGGCATCAAGACCGCCGTCCTTAGGTAACCCGGTAAATAAATCAACGGCATTGTTTAGTATAGGTCCTAATACTAAAATTGTAAACGATCTTATTACGTATTCGATTTCCAACCGGTATAATATTGACGGCAGCGGGTTAAAACCATTTACTCAATTAAATGAAGAATTTAAAAGGAATGCGGTAATGGAATATTACCGCGAGCATCTTGAAGAGTTCAACGAAGAATTCAATGCACAAATGAAAGAGTTAAAAGATGGCAATCTTTTTTTTGATATAATGATGAGAGAAGTGTGGTCGAATGCACAATCTGATACGGCAGGTCAAAGCGCATTTTACAACCAGAATAAAAACAAGTACAGGTGGAACTACAGTGCTGATGCAGTTATATTTTATTGTGGCGATGATGCAACAGCAAAATCATTCAGGGATATAATCGTAAAAGATCCATCCAAATGGAAACAAGTGCTTGAGAATTTCAGCGATAAGATAACTTCTGATTCCGCCCGGTTTGAGATCACAAAAATTCCCGGTGCACAAAAAACCACTGCTAAAGCCGGAACAATTACCAGCATTATGAAAAACAAAGATGATAACAGCTCTTCATTCGCTTTGATATTTAAGATTTATCCAACACCAGGTCAAAAAACATTTGCAGATGCCCGCGGCGATGTAATTTCTGACTTCCAGGATTCCATTGATAAAAAATGGATCGCGGAATTAAAAAAGAAATATCCCGTAAAGGTGAATGAAGAAGTATTGAAGAGTATTGCTAAGTAGTGAAGAAATAGCAAACTATCGTTCGATTCCCTTTTCCTATAAAATCTATTTAATCCAGAAAATCCTGGTTTAAAGTTGCTTCACCACATTGCAAACCACATGTGGTTTACCCAGCGTATAATAATGCAACACGGGTACTCCCGCTGCTTTTAATTCTTTTGATTGAGCCAGCAACCATTCGGTGCCTACCTGTTCAACACAAGTATCATCTTTACATTTAAGAATTTCATTTGAAAGATCAGTTGGAATATCTACATAAAATGTCCTTGGAATGATCGATAGCTGTTTTTTTGACGTGATCGGTTTCAACCCCGGAATAATGGGAACAGTAATTCCGGCTTCACGGCATTGCTTTTCAAATGCAAAAAATTTACTGTTATCAAAAAACATTTGAGTTACTATATATTCAGCACCGGCATCGATCTTATCTTTTAAATAAGCCAGGTCGGTTTGCATGTTCGGTGCTTCAAAATGTTTCTCCGGGTAACCTGCCACACCAATACAAAACTTAGTTCTATTCGTTCCTTTCAATTCTTCTTCAAGATAAATTCCATGATTAAGGTTGACTACCTGTCTCAATAATTCAATCGCATATTTATGACCACCTGGTTCGGATTCAAAAGATGTTTCATTCTTTGCTGCATCACCACGAAGCACAAGTACATTGTCAATACCGAGATAGCTAAGTGTTAACAATGCATCCTCCGTATCCTGTACAGTAAATCCTCCGCAAATAAGATGAGGAACTGTATCAACATTATACCTGTTCATGATAGAAGCACAAATTGCTTCGGTACCTGGTCGTTTACGCACCACTACTTTTTCAAAACTGCCATCGGATCTTTTCTTAAAAATATGTTCGCTGCGGTGATAAGTAACATTGATATAGGAAGGCTTAAATTCCATTAACGGATCAAGGTGGTTGTAAATAGCAGCAATTCCTTTTCCTTTTAAAGGCGGTAATATTTCAAATGAGATCAGGGTGTTCTTTGCCTGGTTTATATGATCGATAATTTTCATTCCTTATATTATTAGTCCCGATCGTTATCGGGACGTGCAAAGCTAAGCATGATGGGCTCATTACGCAAATTGATGTTAAAGCAATCAGGCTGCTCAGTCATTAATCTGTCAACCCTTATTTTTGCCAGCAGATGCCAATCGCTATAAAGACAAAAGATCTGGTTAAACGCTATCGTCAGCGTACAGTTGTAAATCATGTTTCCATTGAAGTAAAACAAGGAGAGATTGTTGGTTTGCTTGGACCAAACGGAGCCGGTAAAACAACAACTTTTTACCAGGTGGTAGGTTTGATAAAGCCTGATGAAGGAAATGTTTTTTTAGACGACAAAAATATCACCAACCTGCCCATGTATAAAAGAGCAAAAATGGGAATCGGTTATTTACCGCAGGAAGCATCCGTATTCAGAAAATTAAGCGTGGAAGATAATATTATGGCGGTGCTTGAAATGACTGATATGAATCGAGATGAACGCCAAAAAAAACTTGAAACGCTTATCAGCGAATTTCGTCTGCAGCATGTACGTAAAAGCAATGGCGATGTAGTAAGCGGCGGTGAAAGAAGAAGAACAGAAATTGCAAGAGCACTGGCAGTTGATCCGAAATTTATTTTACTGGATGAACCGTTTGCAGGTATTGACCCGATTGCGGTGGAAGATATACAAGCCATTGTTGCAAGAATGAAATATAAAAATATTGGTATCCTTATTACCGATCATAATGTAACAGAAACGCTGACTATTTGCGACAGGGCCTACCTGTTGATCGAAGGAAAAATTTTTAAACATGGTACGGCTGAAGAGTTAGCCGCAGATGAAGATGTAAGAAGACTTTATCTTGGAAGAAATTTTGAATTGAGAAGAAAAGATTACTTGCATGACGAAGCGAGGGGAACATTTTCTTCAACTTCAAATGTAGAAACCAATATTGGCAGGTTGATTCAATTTACAGACCATACCATTGAAAGAACACGAACTATTCTTGCTCATATAAATAATTTCGTGTGGGAAGTAGTATGGGTACAATGGCAAATGATATGAAAGCGGATGAATACATGACGCAGGTGAATGAGTTGAAAACTTCGCTCGTTGGTTTTGCAAATAATAAACAACATAACGAATTACTCCATGCAGCACTGGAAATTCCCGATCTTAATTATAAGGAATATGAAAAGTTATTTTCCTTTAAAGACCTTAGCACACTTGTCGGTGGTGTAGTGGGAAGTATTACCTCGGCAGTCTATTTTGAAAAAGTAAGTGATTTAAAGGAACAATTATCAGGAATTGATTCTGCCCTGGGTACATGCGCAGTATACTTAAAGGCTGCTGCCGATTGATTTCTTCTCTTCTTTTGGTAATTAATTTTATCTTGCCCGCCAGCGATGAAGATTCTTAGCCCTGCCATATCATCCCTTGCCCGTATGCGTCTCTGGCGTATCGATGCCTGGAAAAATAATCCTGTCGATGCGCAACGTGAAGTATTGCAGGACCTGGTTACCTCAGCCCAATACACTGAGTTTGGAAGGAAATATAATTTTTCAGAATTGTTTAATATCAGGGCTTTTAAAGAAGCTGTTCCCATTCATGAATACGATGATATGAAGCCCTATATCAATCGTATCTTGATGGCGAACAAAATATTTTATGGAATACTCCTATCTATTGGTTTGCAAAAAGCAGTGGCACTACCAGTGATAAAAGCAAATTCATTCCTGTTAGCGATGAAAGTTTGCAAGATTGTCATTTTAAAGCAGCCAAAGATGTACTGACCTTGTATTACAATTTCAATCCTGATTCAGAATTATTTACCGGTAAAGGATTGGTGATTGGCGGAAGTCATAATATTAACCAGGTAAACACTGAAGCACAGTATGGCGATCTGAGTGCTGTGTTTTGCAGAATTCTCCATTCTGGGGACATTGGATAAGAACACCTGATCTTAGTATTGCATTGATGGATGAATGGGAAAGCAAGATTGAAAAACTGGCAAATATTACGATCAAAGAAAATGTAACTTCTATTTCCGGCGTTCCTACCTGGACCGTTGTTTTATTCAAACGTATACTTGAGATCACCGGTAAAAAAAATATGGCTGAAGTATGGCCATCGCTTGAATTGTATATGCATGGCGGTGTTTCCTTTACTCCTTATAAAGAACAATTCAGAAAACTCATTGGCAAAGAAATTCATTACCTGGAAATGTATAATGCCAGCGAAGGATTTTTTGCTGCGTCAGGAAATTCCGGGTGAAGAAGGCATGTTGTTATTTACTCGATCATGGCATTTTTATGGAATTCATGCCGGTGAGTGAATATGGAAAAAGACAGCCGCAAACCATCGGGCTGCAGGATGTTGAACTGGATAAAAATTATGCGTTGGTAATCAGACCAATGGTGGATTGTGGAGATATTTGCTGGGAGATACCATTCAGTTTACTTCTCTAAAACCATTTCGGATAAAAGTATCCGGAAGATTGAAACATTATATCAATGCGTTTGGTGAAGAAGTGATTGTTGATAATACAGATAAGGCGATTGCCATTGCCTGTGAAAAAACAGGAGCTGTCGTCAATGATTATACAGCTGCACCCGTTTATTTCTCCGATTCATCAAATGGTGCTCATGAATGGCTGATCGAATTTGAAAAAGAAGCAGCCGAGTCTTGATGATTTTACAAAAGAACTGGATAGCTGCATTAAAAAGCATCAACAGTGACTATGAAGCCAAGCGATATAAAAATATTGCGTTGCGTTTGCCGATTGTACATGCAGTTAAAAAAGGAACGTTTACAGACTGGCTGCGAAGCAAAGGAAAACTGGGCGGACAGCATAAAGTACCAAGATTGAGTAATGAAAGAAAGTATGTGGAAGAAATTCTTACTTTCACAACATAGCATCTATGCAACCTGTCGTTCACATTTGTAAAAATTGCAATAACAGTTTTTCGGGTAAATACTGCAACCGATGTGGTGAAAAAGTGTACAACGAAAAGGATAAGTCTGTTCTTCACCTTTTTGAAGAAGGCTTGCATTTCATAACTCACTTCGATGGGACTTTTTTCAATACGGTTAAGAAAATATTTGCGCAGCCCGGGCAGTTATCTGTTGACTATTGCCAGGGGAAAAGAAAAACCTATTTTAAACCACTTTCCCTCTTTTTATTACTGGTGGTCGTCTACTTGATTTTCCCGGTATTTGAAGGGCTGAACATGAAGCTTTATTATCACACACATCATATTTTATATGGCAAATATGCAATGCAAGAGGCAAGAGAGATCATGATACAAAAAGCCCTGACCGATGAACAATTAACTGCTTTATTTCAACACAAATCAGAAAAAGCATCTAAGTTTTTATTGCTGATCCTGCTTCCCCTGACTGCACTTTTCTTCTGGCTTCTTACTTTTAAAAAAAGAAAATACTTTTTTGACCAAATGGTGTTTTCCGCAGAGATAAATTGTATTTATTTGTTGTGGGGATTCTTGCTATTACCTGTCCTGTTATTCATCAGTGAATGGGTCTATTACCTGGTAACGAATTCTTACTTTAATGTTGATGACACTTTACTTGGGATCATAACGTATGCAGTGCTTTGCACATATGCAGGTGTGGGAGCGAGGAGATTTTACAAAATAACAAAATGGCAAAGTATCGGTTTTGCCATTTTATTTTATATAGCACATCTGATTATCGTGCAGTACTTTTATAAATTCATTTTATTTTACATTGTTATTCATCAAATTCACTAGTATATGAAACTACTCGAAGGAAAAGTTGCTATAGTAACCGGCGCTGCACGCGGTATTGGCGAAGCGATCGCTTTAAAATTTGCAGAGCACGGAGCTAATGTTGCATTTACTTATGTAAGTGATAGCAGCGCTGAAAAAGCTGCAGCATTGGAAGACAAAACTGCAGGGCATGGGTGTAAAAGCAAAAGGCATATAAAAGCAATGCCGGTGATTTTGCACAATGCGAAGCTTTTGTAAATGATGTGTTGAAAGAATTTGGTACAGTAGATATATGTGTAAACAATGCAGGTATTTCAAAAGATAATTTATTACTCCGAATGACTCCTGATCAATGGAACGATGTGATACAGGTAAACCTGAACAGTGTATTTTATATGACCAAGCAAGTGATCAAGTCCGATGATGAAAGCAAAAAGCGGTGCCATTATCAATATGAGCAGCATTATTGGTGAAATGGGAAATGCAGGGCAAACCAGTTATGCCGCATCAAAAGCCGGTATCATTGGTTTTACAAAATCAGTGGCCAAAGAATTAGGCAGCCGCAATATCCGTTGCAATGCAATTGCTCCGGGTTTTGTTGAAACAGATATGACAAGTTATTTAAAAGAAGGCGAAGCTGCTGATAAATACAAAGCAGGAATTCCTTTGGGTCGTTTTGCTTCAGGAGAAGATATTGCTAATACAGCATTATTTCTTGCAAGTGATTGGGGAAATTATATAACGGGGCAAACGATCAGTGTTTGTGGTGGATTGAATATCTGACCCAGGACCACGATTAACATGATTTGGCCGGATTAGGAGGAAATATCGAAATTTCCTCTTAATCTTTTTTAATCCCATAAATCGTGGTTCAACCCTGCAATTTTATTCCTCGTTTTTGAATGTATGAATGCCATAAGATCATCGATGCTATTGTACGGTAGGGGCGCCAGGATTCAGCAATAGCGAGCATATCTTCTTTAGTTGTACCATGATGAAGTTGCTTTGTTTCTTTTAAACTATTCACTAATGCAATATCGCCAAGCGGAAAAAGATCAGATCGCTGTAACGCATGCATTAGATAAACATCTACCGTCCAGTCGCCGATCCCTTTAATTTTTTTTAATTCAATGCGCACTTCATCTTCATGAGCATTGGAAAATTTTTTAAGCCTGAGTTGCTTTGATTGAATTGCTTTTGCAAGTTCTCTTGCATAAACTATTTTTTGCCGGCTGAAATAACAGGATCGAAGTTCCTCATCACTCATTGCAAGTATTTTTTCCGGCTTTACATATCCAATCTTTTCTCTTAATTTTTTAAATGCAGCATAAGCCGATGCCAGTGAAACCTGTTGCTCAAGAATAAAAAGAATAAGTGTTTGAAAAGTGGCAGGTCTTGTCCACATTGGCGGGTAGCCATGTTCTTTGCCTATTCTTCGCAGATCTTTGTCTTTACGAAAAAGTTTATCACAAAGCTGTTGAAAATTATTCTCGTTAAAAGTAATATGCATGTACTAATCGCCTTTAGCAGGTTTCGAGCTCTTGAATTTTTCTATTGCATTTTTTGTAAACTCGCTTAGCACTAAGCGGCCGCTGATCTTTGCCCGGTCGATCAATAAATGGTCCCAATGCTCCGTTCCTTTCCAAAATATCTTTTTCATTTCTGCCATTGCATCAGGATTAGAATGAGAAAGTGTATTAGCAAGGCGGTGAATGGATTCATCCATTTCTTCAGTGGTCGTATGCAGCTCTGCAAACAACCCTTTTCTTCTTGCCCAATCTGCATTGCGCCAATGTGAAGCATCAATTGATAATTGGGTAAATGCAGATACACCGATTTTTCTTTCTACAGCCGGCCCGACCACAAACGGACCGATACCGATGGCCAATTCACTTAATCTTACTTCAGCGGCTTCCGATGCAATTGCATAATCAACTGAAGCTGCCAGGCCAACACCACCGCCCACACATTTGCCATGAATACGACCAATGATAAATTTCGGGCATAACCTCATTGCATTGATAACATGAGCAAAGCCGCTGAAGAATGCTAATCCTTCTTTTTCGTTATTTATTGCAACCAGTTCATCAAACGATGCGCCGGCACAAAATGCTTTTTCCCCTGCCGAACGAAGAACAATAACACTTGTATCCGGATCCTGCCCGGCATGCTTGATGGCCACTGAAAGATCATGTAAAATTTTTCCCGGCAATGAATTGCTTTGCGGATGAAAGAATTCAATTGTTGTAATTCCTTTGTGGGTTTCGCTTTTTACATATCCTGACATAAGCTAAGAGTCTAAAAGAGAAAATGAGTTAAAGAGATTCTTTGCCAAAATTATTAAACACACGATGAATTCCATCTTTCATGAGGTCAACTTTAAAATTTATCAGCATGCCATGCTTTAGATCAAGTAATGACAGGTGAGTACGAATTTGTTTAAAATAAACGGAAGGCAATGGATGGATTGATTTTAATTCCAGAACCAGTTGCTTTCAAGAAAGAGGTCAAGTTTATACGCATCCTTAATTATCAATTCATTCCATTCAATCGGAAGCAGAATTTGCCTTTCCATATTTATACCAAGCTTTATCAATTCATAATATAAAATTTCTTCATACACCCTTTCAAAACAGCCGGGTCCAATTTTGGAATGAATTTTTATACACAAATCCACTACAATTCCGGTTAGTTTGTTTATGTCCATATTTTATTTTTAGCTAAGAGATTAAAGGAGAAAATGAGATAAAGAGTCAAGTTGAACAATCACTTTTTCTGATCTATGTTTCCCCGCGTTTTTAGTTACCGATTACAGAAACCAAGTTAGCGGCGAATTATCTCTTTTCCTCCTTCTCTCCTTTAACCTCTTAGCCCTTTCTCGCAATCATTGTCAATATCGTCGCCACCCCCGTTATCTCCCCCGTTTCGTCAATCATTTCTACCAGCCATTTTACAATCCCTTTTTCAATATCATCTCCTCTTTTAAAATCTTCTGGCTTTTCAATCATTCTTTTATCATTGGGCAATTTTTCTTTACAGGTAAACCGAATATGAATTTCTGCGCCGGGATAAACTGGTTTGGTAAAACGAAATTCATCAATACCATAATTCAACAACACAGGATTCTTTTCATAACTATCCACAAATAATCCGGCAGCAACACTCATGATAAAATAACCATGCGCTACCTGCTGCTCAAACATTGTCCCGGTAAAATCAGTTGTTTTAATATGCGCATAAAAATGATCCCCGCTCAGATCAGCAAACTTATCTATGTCTTCTGATGTAATTATTCTTTTTTCAGTAATGATCTGGTCACCGATCTTCAGTTCTTCAAAATATTTTTTAAAAGGATGTTTGCCCGGGTCTTTTCCTTTTGCATGTTGGCTGGTAAACGTTGGTGATCGCGGTAAGTGTTGTCGGCGATCCCTGTAATGCTACTCGTTGCATATAATGTTTTACACCACGAATGCCACCCATTTCTTCACCGCCACCTGCCCGGCCAGGACCACCATGAACCAATAATGGTAACGGTGAACCATGACCTGTACTTTCTTTTGCACATTCATTATTCAACACCAATATCCTTCCATGATGCGTAGCAGCACCGATCACATATTGCTTTGCAATTTTATAATCAGCAGTAACAATGGTAGTACATAAACTTCCTTTGCCCATTTTACTTAACTCAATTGCTTCATCCATATTTTTATAAGGCATGATCGTACTCACCGGGCCAAATGCTTCTACTTCATGTGCTTCCTTTGCAGTAAAAGGTTTTTCATTCATTAATAAAATCGGAGAAATAAAAGCTCCCTTCTTTGCATCTGCATCAATCACTTCAACGCTATCCAATGAACCATAAATGATTTGTGAAGAAGCCAGTAATTTTTGAACCTGTGCCTTTACTTCTTCTCTCTGACTTTCACCTGCCAGGCTACCCATTCTTACTTTTTCATTCAATGGATTGCCGATTGTTGTTTGCGATAAAGAAGTTGCAGATCGCTTTCCACACATCTTCCATTTTATTTTCCGGAACAAATATTCTGCGGATGCCTGTACATCTCTGGCCCGCTTTCAATGTCATTTCTTTTCTTACTTCTTTTATAAAAATGTCCCACTCAGGCTTATCGGGAGTTACATCTTCGCCCAGTACAATACAATTCAAAGTATCTGCTTCCATATTAAATGGAACATTCTCATTCAAAATATTTGGATTGCTTTTCAACATCAATCCTGTTGATGCAGAGCCGGTAAATGTGATCACATCCTGTGAAGTAACATGATCCAACAGATCACCGGCACTGCCGCAAATCAGTTGCAATGCACCTTCGGGTAAAATTTTTGAAGCAATGATTTCTTTTACTACTGCTTCGGTTAAATAAGAAGTAACGGTTGCGGGTTTTACAATTGCAGGCATGCCTGCCAATAAGATTCACGGCAATTTTTTCCAGCATTCCCCATACCGGAAAATTGAATGCATTGATATGAATGGCCACTCCTTCTTTAGGTACCAGAATATGTGTACCCATAAAAGTATTGTGCTTGCTCAGGTTATGACTTTCGCCATCGATACAAAAAGTTTCATCCGGAAATTTTCTTCGCAAAGATGCATTGGCAAAAAGATTTCCAATACCCCCTTCAATATCCACCCAGCTATCTGCTTTGGTTGCGCCTGTTTGATAACTGAATGGTATAAAATTTTTCGAGGTGTTTTCGTAAATGAAGTGCAAGCGCTTTCAGCATATCGTCCTCTTTCATGAAAAGTCATTTTTCGCAAATGCCGGTTGCCCACTTTTCTTGCATACTCAGTCATAGATTTAAAATCCAATCCTTTTGTTGTTGCCGCCGCTACCACTTCGCCTGTTACTGCATTATAAAGTTGCTGGCCGTCGCCATCGCCGGTAATCCATTTACCAGCAATATAGTTTTCAAGTTTATACATGTAAATAATATTACGTTCAAAGGTATTTTAATTTTATAAGCAGAGGAGTAACGAGGTTGGTGGCTGAATTGGCAGGATAATAGTGAAAAAATTTTTACCGCCGCAGATCAATAAACTTCTATACCAAACTGCTTTAAGTGATGCAGTGCATGCTTGTACAGCAATTGGATATTCATCTCAAAATCCAATTCACCAAAAACAGGGTTATTAGTTTTTAAGCCGGGGGTTTTTTCAAAAGCCTCAAAAAAATAAATGATCTCTTCTTGTAATTTTCCAATAGCAGCTTCTTTGGTATGTTTTTTTAATGGTGCAGGTTCTTCAGCAAGCACCGGGCTTTTTGTATTTTCTTTAAATGGTTTTTCACTCATCATAAATTCACGCAACTTCGGAAGCCTGTCTGGTGGAGTTACTACCGGCAATTTGATTTTGCCTGATGCCGACATTATAACATCGCTAAAGTGTTCGATCATCTGCTGAACATTCATCTTGCCCCATAGCGGTGGCGTATCAGGTTTTAGTTTCTGTAAAAGAAAAATGAATTTAGTGCGTAGAAAATTTTCTTTTTCAAAGTTCATATAGTGATGCTCCCCGCAAGTTTATGCCAAACGATGATACAAAAAATCGGGTGATCAGGGAGTCAGAATCAATCCTTGTGAACGGCCATTGCTTTGTCAATAGCCTGGCGCAATGCGGCATTAATTTCATCCACTGAGCCTTCGCCCTGGATAGATTTGAACTTTCTTGATTTTTTATAATAGTCGGCTACCGGAGAGGTTTCGTTTGTATACACGGCAAATCTTTTCTTGATCACATTTTCATCGGTGTCATCGCTGCGGCCGCTTGTTTTTCCGCGGTTCAGTAACCGGTTTATTAATTCAGCTTCGGTTACATCAAGTGCAAGCACTACCGCAATATCTGTTTTTTTCAACGTCAATAGTTTATCCAATGCCTGTGCCTGCGCTACTGTGCGGGGAAAACCATCAAATAAAAAACCGTTTGCATCTTTATGTTTATCAAAAAAAGAATCCACCATTCCGATCACCACTTCATCGGGTACCAGTTGTCCGTGATCGATAAACTTTTTTGCTTCTTTACCAAGCGGGGTTTTGTTGGAAATTTCTTCACGAAGCAGATTGCCTGTAGAAAGATGGATAAGCCCATATTTCTCAACAATTCTGTCAGATTGGGTGCCTTTGCCGCTGCCCGGGGGGCCAAATAAAATTAAATTGAACATGTGTACTTACTAACCGTGAACGACAAATATAATGCGAAGATGGCAAAAGCGAATGATGGGGTTAAGATTAAGGTTTAGGATTAGGTTAAGGATAAGAACGGGCGTTTGCACTCAATCTTAGCTCAAACCTCAATCTCAGCCTTAACCTTATCCTTAGTCTCAAGATTTTGTTAAGCCTCCCCGTCTGTCTGTTTAATGACAAACCAGCCAAACATATAAAACGTAAATTTGTTGTACAAAGACTTTATCAAAATGAAACAAATACTCATAATACTAATTGTAGCTGCTGTTTGCCAGCAATGCAGCTATTCCCAATCATCAAAAACAAAAATTGCAAAAATGGATACAGTAAATAAAAAGAACAATCCTGTTTATTCAAATTCTGATACTTCAAAAGTGAATTTGAGTGAAGAAGAATGGAAAAAAGTTCTTCCCGAAGATGTTTATTATATAGCCCGCATGAAGGGAACCGAAAGACCGTGGACAAGCAAGTTTGAAGGCTTCAAAGAAAAAGGAACTTACTACTGCGCGGCTTGCGGTAATGCTTTATTTAAAAGCGATACAAAATTTGAAAGCGGTTGCGGCTGGCCGAGTTTTTATGAACCGATCAGCAAAGAAAGTATCATTTACACTCCCGATAACACACTTGGCATGGCAAGGACCGAAGTACAATGCGGACGTTGCAAAGCACATCTTGGTCATGTGTTTGATGATGGTCCGAAACCCACCGGCTTGCGCTATTGCATAAATGGTGTAGTGCTTGATTTTGCAAAAGCAAAAGAGGCTGAAAAGAAATACCAGGAAAAGAAAGAAGAAAAGCCAAATCAATAGGGTTTTATTTGTTGGCTGATCAGGTCTTGATTTGTTTTAAAAAATTGTTAGCTAAAAAGCCGTGGCGCCGATTATATAAAAAATACCAAGAACCAATATTGTAATGCCTAAAACGATCAGCAAGGCAACAACGAGTTTGGGCTTTTTTCTCGGTCCTTGTTTATGAAACCACAAATCTATCAGGTGCCCTTTTTGTAATCCCTTTTTAGTTTTCATCTGTACAATTTTTAAAGCCAGGATTTCCTTTAAGGATAGTTTTATCCCTGTGATTTTTTTGTATTCCCTATGCTTTAATTTTACAAACTTCACTAAACTCATTTGTACACCCGTACCGGATAAGGTGATAAATATTTGTTCGGCTTTACAATCAATTTGGGAAACTACCTTTGTCGAGTAAGAAAAAATTGACCACAAACAAAGCAGTATTGAGAAAATAAATTTCCGCATATCTGAAGATTATCAGCCTGAATCTACAAAATACTCCGGGACCTTTAAAAAAAATGAAATCGACCAAGCCAAATTAATAATCTATTGTTACCGCTTATAATTAGCTCCCACCGGGAGAGTTTTTTATTTTCCTTAACGAGATGAGCTAAGTATATTTACCGTCCTAAAAATCATCTCATGAAACAAAGCCTTAAGCCTTTATTCTTTCTTACCTGTCTATTTTTTTATAGTGCTTCTTTTGGTCAGTATAATTTAACGGAGCCCCTTCCATTGGACCCGAATGTGAAGATTGGAAAGCTGGCCAACGGTCTTACTTATTATATCCGCAAAAATGCAAAGCCTGAAAAAAAGGTGGAGCTAAGACTTGCCGTAAATGCGGGTTCCGTTCTTGAAAATAATGATCAGCGTGGGCTTGCCCACTTTATGGAACATATGGGTTTTAACGGTTCCAAGAATTTTCCCAAGAATGAATTGGTAGATTACCTGCAAAAGACGGGAGTAAAATTCGGGGCCGACCTGAATGCATATACCAGCTTTGATGAAACGGTATATATTTTACCTATACCAAGCGATGATCCTGCTGTGGTTGAAAAAGGATTCATGGTATTGGAAGACTGGGCCTTCAACAATTTATTTGATAAAAATGAAGTTGAAAAAGAACGCGGTGTTGTATTGGAAGAATCAAGATTAAGTAAAGGTTCTTTTGAAAGAATGAGCCGCCAGTATTTTCCAAAGCTTTTTAATGGTTCAAAATATGGTGAACGATTACCGATCGGTAAAGACGATGTACTCAAAAATTTTAAACATGAAACATTAAAAAGTTTTTATAAGAATTGGTATCGGCCGAATCTTATGGCAGTGATCGTTGTTGGCGATATTGATCCTGCAGAAGCCGAGAAAAAAATTAAAGCCCACTTCTCAAAATTTACAAACCCTGCAAATGCGCCGGTAAGACCTTCCATAATTCCAATCGTTCAAAGAACAAAACCCGAAGCAATGGTGGTGACCGATGACGAAGCAACTAATGAGATCTTGCAGATCTTTAATTTCATTAAACCGGCAAAGAAAATAAAAACATGGGGAGATTATCGTGAAAACCTGGTTGAAGAATTGATAAGCTCGCTCATTAACTTAAGATTGAATGAGCTTACGCAAAAGGCAGACCCTCCTTTTGTTTTTGGTTATACAGGTTACCAATCTTTCCTGCGTGGTTATAATACTTTTATTTCTGCTGCATTGCTCGGCGATAATCCAATGCAGGAAGCAATGGATGCGCTGATGTCTGAAACCAGCAGGGCAAGACAGTTTGGTTTTTTACAAACAGAATTAGACAGGGCAAAAGCCGCCATGCTTAATGATGCCGAGAAAGCGTTTTTAGAAAAAGACAAAACCTTATCAGGCCAGATCGTTGGCAGCTATGTAGACCATTACCTTCAGAATGATCCGATACCCGGACCTGAACATCGTTTTAAATTCTTACAAAAAATACTTCCTGGAGTTAAACTGAGTGAAATAAATGCAGCAGCGAAAAAAATGCCTTCTACTTCGAATGCATTTGCGCTTTTGCAGGCACCCACTAAATTGAAAGATAAATTACCGGGTAATGATGAATTGCTGAATTCAATTGTGGCAGCTAACAAAAAACCGGTAACAGCTTATGAAGAAAAAGCCGTTGCCTCTTCATTGCTTGACAAAGATCCGGCAGCTGGCAAAATAACGGCAGAAACTAAAAATGAAAAACTCGGTACAACCGATCTCACATTGAGCAATGGTGTTACTGTCACGATCAAACCGACACAATTAAAGAATGATGAAATACATGATGGATGCGTGGCGCATGGGGCGGTTATCAGCCGCTTTGATCTGGCCGATAAAGAAAATGCGCAAAGTATGCAGCTACATATTATGCCGAAATGGGAGTAAAAGATATGACACCAACTGATCTGCAAAAATTCCTGTCCGGTAAAACTGTTGAGGTATTACCCTATATCAATGCGAATGAAGAAGGCATAGAAGGAAGCAGCAGTGTAAAAGATTTTGAAACTTTTCTGCAATTGATGCATTTGTATTTTACCCAACCACGCAAAGATGAGGCGCTGTTCAAATCTTTTGTTACAAAAAATAGATCCATGCTTCAATTCATCAAACAAAACCCTCAGGCATGGTATGCTGATACGCTAACAAAGATCTTATATAACAACCATCCATGGGCTGACAACCCTGTTCCTTCTACTGAAGACTTTGATAAGTTGAATTTGGATAAGTTTTATTCGATTTATCAGCAGATCTATGGCAATGCTTAATGGCATGCATTTTACATTTGTCGGCAATATTGATGTGGATAAAGCAAAACCTTTGTTTGAAAAATATATAGGTTCATTGACCTCCACACCTGGAGAAATAAAGTACAAAGACAATGGAGTCAGGATGGTTAAAGGAATAACGGAAGCTAATGCTTAAAAGAGGTAAAGAGAAGCAAAGCACGATCAATATCTTTTTTGAAGGTGAAACAGAGTATAACCGCGAGGATAAAATAAATCTTGCAGCCCTGATAGAAGTATTGAATATAAAGATCATTGAAAAGCTCGTGAAGATATGAGTGGTATTTATGGCGGTGGATTGCAGGGCAGTATTCAAAAGCGTCCTTATGTACATTATACAATTTCAGCACGACTCCCCTGCGGACCGGAGAATGTTGAGAAGCTGACTAAGGCTTTCTTTGAAATTATAAAAGATGCACAGGAAAAAGGTCTGGAGCAAAAAGATCTTGATAAGGTAAAAGAAACCTGGAAGAAACAATATCATGTAAACTTGCAAAACAATGACTGGTGGCTTACCGGTTTATCTAATGCATGGATCGATCAAACCAATCCTGAGAATCTTTTAGATTATGAAAAAAGAGTGGATGCGATCAAGCTCGAAGACCTGCAAAATGCAGCCAGGAAATTTCTGACTTTGAATAACATGGTAAAAGCAGTTCTTTATCCCGAAAGTTCAAACATTACACCCGGAGTAAAGACAGTGAAGCCATTTTAGTGCTAAGAGATTATCCCGATAGCTATCGGGAGAGAGAAAGAGAAAAGGAGATGGCTGAAGATTCCTTTTCTCTTTTTTATTTTCTACAACGATAACAAATTTCTTACTCAAAACTCTTTGCCTCCTTTTCTCTTTTATCCTCTTAGCACCACAATTATATTAAGTTCTATACCAAAAACTCCTTGCCTCCTTTTCTCTTTTAACCTCTTAGCCCTCCTTTCAACCATTTTTTTTCTGCACTGGTTGTTTTTAAGTAAGTTTATTTTTTTAAAACATCACTTGCAATGAGAAAAATAACGCTGCTTGGCATATTCAGTGTTTTAATATGCTTGCTAACTACTGCACAAAAACAAAGTCTTGAGCAATTTAAAAATTGGAAACCCCGCAATATTGGCCCCGCCGGTATGAGCGGCCGTATCACCACTATCGATGTCGTATTAGATAATCCAAATATTATTTATCTCGGCGCAGCTTCCGGCGGCGTATGGAAAACCGAGAACGGCGGTAACTCATGGACGCCGGTTTTTGATGAACAGCCAATACAAAACATCGGGGCAGTTGCAATTCAGCAAAGCTAATCCGAATATAGTTTGGGTAGGAACCGGTGAAGGCAATCCCGAGAAATTCTTTGAACATTGGTGAAGGAATTTTTAAAACGCTTGATGCAGGTAAAACCTGGAAGCGAATGGGACTTGAGAAAACAAGTAATATTCATCGTATCATCATTGATCCTGTTAATTCTAACACAGTGTATGCCGCAGCTATTGGAAATCCTTATGGCAGAACATCCTGAAAGGGGAGTTTATAAAACTACTGATGGCGGAGAAACATGGACAAAAGTTTTATATACAAATGATACAACCGGTTGTGCTGACCTGGTAATGGATCCTTCGAATCCAAATAACTTATTGCTGGCAAATATGTGGCAGCATCGCCGTACTCCATGGGATTTTAAAAGTGGCGGACCGGGCAGTGGCTTATATCATTACAGTTGATGGCGGTAAAACCTGGAAAAAACTTGGAAAAGATGATGGCTTGCCTGATGGTACATTATGGAAGAATTGGCCTGGCATTTGCCACTAACGATGCCATCGCAGAGTGTATGCAATGGTGGAAGCAACAAAAAATGGTTTATATAAAAGTGATGATGGCGGTATTTAAATGGGAATTGGTGAACAGCGATGCCAAGATGGGTGACCAACCGTCCATTTTATTTCCAGGACATTCGTGTTGATCCTGAAAATGAAAATCGTTTATATAATATACATGACCATAGAAGTTAGTGAAGATGGCGGTAAAACATTCACCACGTTGATCCCTTATTCCGGCATTCATCCTGATCATCATGCATGGTGGATACATCCGAAGGATCCCAATTTTATTATTGAAGGAAATGATGGCGGCATTGGTATCACCAGTGACCGCGGTAAGAACTGGACATTTGATGAAAAACTTCCGGTGGGACAATTTTATCATATCAATGTTGACAATGAAATGCCATATAATGTAATGGGTGGCATGCAGGATAATGGAAGCTGGCATGGACCTGCTTATACATGGATAAATGGCGGTATAAGAAATTATTATTGGAATAATATAGGTGGCGGTGATGGATTTGATGTAATGCCTGATGCAGAAGATGCGAGTTGGGTGTATAGTATGAGCCAGGGCGGAAATGTTGGAAGACGAAATTGGAAAACAGGGGAAAGCTGGTTTGTAAAACCGCCAGACCTCGATCCGAAGCAATTGGTTCCGCTGGAACTGGAACTCTGCAATGGCGCAGGATCCATTTGATAAAAAAACAATTTATTTCGGCAGCCAGTTTGTACATAAAAGCACAAATAAAGGAGTGAGCTGGGAAACAATTTCTCCTGATCTTACTACCAATGATTCAGTAAAGATCAAAGCATTTCAAACTACAGGTGGGATTAACATTGGATATTACCGGTGCAGAAACACATTGCACTATCTTACAATTGCACCTTCCGCAAAAGAACAGGGCACGATCTGGATCGGTACTGATGATGGCAATGTTCAATTGACAAGAGATGGCGGAAAAACATGGACCAATTTCCGCGGAAAAATTCCCGGAATGCCGCTTAGCAGTTGGATTCCCCAAGTAACAGCATCACGGCATAATGCGGGAGAAGCATTTGTTGTAGTAAATGATTATCGCCGGGGTGATTTTAAACCCTATATGTTCCGTACAACAGATTATGGAAAAACATGGACAAACATGGTGGATGAAAAGAAAGTAAAAGGGTATGCATTGTGTATGATACAAGATCCTGTTGAACCAAATTTAATTTTTATTGGAACGGAAAATGGATTATGGGTAAGTCTTGACAATGGCGCTACTTATGAGCAATGGAAAAATGGTTATCCATCTGTTTCTACTTATGATATGGCTATCCAGGAAAGAGAAGCAGATCTTGTTATTGCAACTTTTGGAAGGTCGTTATGGGTATTGGATGATATTCGTCCATTAAGAAAATTGGCTGCAAGCAAAGGAATGGCGATGACAAATGCCATTACTGTTTTTCCAGCGCCTGATGCATACCAGGCACAATACAGAGCAGCCAATGGTTATGAATGGAGCACTTATGGATTATGGGATGCAGAGAACAGGAGACGTGGCGCTGCAATTTCATTTTATATAAACAGGCCAAAGCAAACAATACCACAGGCACAATCAGAAAGTCAACCAATGCCGGCTGTACAACCACAAGGTGGCGGTGGTGGTGGACGCGGTGGTGGTGGTGGTTTCGGTGGCGGGCAAGGACAAGGCAGTGTGAGAAGAGGCGATAGTGCAATGGTTAGAATTTTTAATGATAAGAATGAATTGATAAGAACATTGCGCTGGAATGTTGATAGCGGTTTTAATCGTCAGTATTGGGGAATGGAAGAAAAAGGATTCCGTCAACCCGGTTCACCAAAACCAACTCCTGGTTCACCGGAACCCGCTGGCTTTGCTGTTTTACCTGGCACGTATAAAGTAATAGTTACTTATGCAAGATCATACGATTCAACTTATGTTACTGTAAAAGATGATCCGAGACTCGGTAATCGAAATGATATAAAGATTGCGCAGCGAACGATGTACGATCGTCTTCGGAAAAGCGGCGATAAATTAACCGAAGGAATGGATAGACTTACAGAAGCAGAAGAAGTTTGTACAAAAATGCTGGCACAACTAAGAGGTGTAGAAGGAAAAGATGCTGATACCATACGAAAGGCCACAACAAAAATGCAGGATGAGATAAAATCCATCCGAGAAATTATTAGTGGTAAAACTTCTGACCGGCAAGGCCTGGCGAGGAATCCATTTGAAGTAACGGTAATGTCCCAGGCACAACAGGCGCAGCAATCAATCGGGAGTAAGATGGTAGCACCGGGGCAGCAGGAAGAAACAATGGTTGCGAACGCAGAAAAAGCAATCGATGATTGCAGTGCAAAGGATCAATACGTTCTTTGAAGGTAAATGGAAAGATTACCGCAACCTCGTTGAAGGAACAAAAGTGAATTTGTTTAAGGATTATAAGCCGATTTAATAGAAGATCGAAGGCTGGTCAAAATAAAGATAGAACAAGGTAATAAGGTAGGAATAACTGTATTAGCTTTTCTACTTAGGTTAAAATACTTCAGGTTGAAAATAACCTTAGCAGGATCAAAAATTTCAATGACAGCAACCTTATTACTTTATCCTTTTTTTATTGTTTTTCCAGAACATTTGAATATCATCAATGAAAGCTTCTGCAAAGTGGCGTCGTGAAAACTCTTTATTTTTTGGTAACTATATACGTGTTGGGACAAGGCAATCCATTTTTCTTACTTTGTCCTAAAATACCACCATGACCTTCTGGGACTTCTTTCTAAGCGCCATTTCAATATTATCTACTGGCATTATAACATACATACCATTGAAGTACGACACTAATAAAAAATCTGTACATAACACCTTTATAGTCTTTGCGATAATAGCAGTTTGCTCTGGAATTGGCGCAACATTTAATCTATGGAGGGAAAATGCGAAGTCAGATAAAGAAAGACTCACACAAGAGCAAAAGAATGAAAAACAACAAAAGGACTTCTCCGATCAGTTAAGAGGCATGAGGCATAGCGATTCTGTGGAACTTGAAAGTACAAGAAAGGTTCTTATTGACAGTATGACCTCAATATACAAAGGAGAAGAACTGAGAAGAAAAAAGCAACTTGATTCATTACAAGAAACTCGCCAGAGAACACTAACTATTATTGATAGGGAAAGATTAGTAAAAAAGATTAATGACATTATAAAACAAAACAATTTACCTAATAATTATCCGATGACCGTTAACTGTCCGATGGGTAATGAAGAAGCAAGAAAATATGCTCGTGAAGTTTATTTCTTTCTAAAGGGCAAAGGATATAATCTTCGGTATCCACATGGTTCTATTGGCGATGGCTTAATTGGTAGTACTGTCGGCAATGAAAGCAAGGGTTTTTGGATTGTGTATCTTAAAGAGATGCAATATATCACTATTGATGTTGGGGCAATAGGAAGTAGGCCGTGACCTACTTTCCTATAAGTTGATTATACTTTAATCTTCCGTCGCTATTCTGTAAACTCAAAGTAAATCTTTCATCATCTCTTAATAGTCTGGAATTAAATCTTGATGCAAATTCATCGCAGTAGCGTTGTAAATGCCACGGGCTAACCTGATGATAAATTCCGATTATACCACGCTTTAAAATGCTCCAAAAATTTTCTATGTGCTGTGAACCCTGTATCGGTTAGCCCTCTCATTAGGGGCTTTCGTGCAGGGGTTTCCTTTCTTCCAAAGTTAGTAAATTTGTGTTATGGCAAAAGCTAAGAAAAAGAAAAGAGCAGATCACTACGATGAAAAGCTATCTATTAATGGCAGCTTTGAGGACGTAATAAAGGTATCTGTAACCCAAGCTCCGCCACCCATGACGGAAAATAAGGAAGAAGAAAAGCCAGTACAGAAGAAAAAAAAGAATTAATAAGCACTTACTATTAGCTATATTTTTTCTAACTCTCTGCGTTTAGTCCATTCTACCTTTTTAGCATGTGTATTTGTAATTAAATGATGAAGCCAGATGCTTACTTTATTAAGTTTATACCCGCCCGCCTTATTATCAATTAACGCTATTTTATTTTCAATAAATACTCTTTCCCTTGAATTTTCTGCTAATTCAAAAACTATATTTGCCTTACTGATATTACTTCTGAAATAATGATAGTCACTCCCTGTAATAAAGTTTAATAGCACAACCTTATTATTCTTTTTTCTCAGAATTGCGCTTGGCTTTACTTCTTTTTTATTATCTAAATAATCGTCAAAGTGCCACTCCTTCCATGTTTTTTTTAATCGAATCCTTTCCAGATAATTTCTCGCAGTTCTTCTGAATGTGTGTTCGGTTTCTTTTTCTTTGTCTGAATATTCAACATTAGTTAAACTAACAATAGAAGAAACAAAATTTGCCATATCAAACAATAATGATGGAACGATAATAGCCTTATCAGTTTTCTTGAAAAAAACAACAGTACCATTTTGTTTCGTGGCTACCTTAATGTTAAAAGAATTAATATAGTATTGAAATATTTTCTCGAAACAGTTTTGCTCTCTATCAAAAACATTATCATAAAGACCTTCTGAAATCCAGCCGCCATCGGTAACTATATACTCATTATCTTTTTCAGTAAGAAATAAGGACACAAATCTTTGCGAAGTAGTAGCGAATGGCGTAATTATTTCAAGGCTTTTACCCCTCTCTTTTACTTTCCATAACTCGTTAAAGGACGAGACAATATCTTTATAAATGCTTTCGTATATCATATAAAATTGACCCCGGAATTAGGGTCATCTTCTGTGTGTTTAAGCCCTAATGTTCCTGATAGAATAGTTATTTCTGGAAAACCTTCATCGTCAATTCTAATATTACCCTCATGGCAAAAATGAACAACACATAAACTAATATCTTCTAATGCAGCCTTTTCCTTATCATCTAACAATTTCTCAGTTTTATATGCTATTTCAATTCCTTTAGAATTAAAATAATGAAAGTGAGGAGTAGTTATTTGCTGTTCTCTTAATGGAATATTTTCGTCATAGTTTCTATGAGTGTCTCCGTCGCTGTCATATCTGAAAAATGGAGGATCGCAAAAATCTTTACACCTCAATTTGAATTGAAAATATTTGTAGTCTCTCACCTTAACTTCTGAAATAAAAATAATCTTATTCTCAAGTGTGGTATGCCTTAAAAAAACCTGGTCATTAATTAAGAAATTCTTATTTGTTCTTTTGGGTGTGGAAAGGTCGATTACCTTATCTGTACCGAATTTTCGATTGTCTTTTAAATCACAATAAACAGTGTAGTTATCCCGAATTGCTGGTATAGTCTTGGTCATGTGAATAAGAAGGGCAATAAGCGGGGCTAAAAAATATTTTATCATGTCGCTAAAAATTGTAATTTTACAGCAACCTCACATAAACTCGTTATTAGCCGATTGACCCCTCAATCGGTTTTGTATCTATAAAATTAATCGTTTTTTAGATGATAGCTATTAAAAAGCCGGAGGCTTATTTCCCCCGGCTGCTACTAATCCCCTTAGATGGTTCGGATTTCTTCTTTGGTTCTATATTTTTCAGTGCATTCAATATCGCTTCTCCTAATCGTACATGCTTTTCAAGCAACTGCAAATACTTGTTTTTCCAATAGGCTTTATCACCCTTCATTATTTAAATGTAGGGAATATTTTGCCGCTAGGGTCGTTGACGACCCTAAAAAGTTTTAGGAAATCTTGCACCTTAACGGTATGACTGAACAAGAATTTAATTCCGTTAAGAAGAAATTTGGTAAAAGCCTGCAAAAGTTCAGGGAAGGCAAAAAGCTATCATTAGCGCAGCTTTCCTATAATTGTTCGCTTGACCCAAGTAAAATATCTAAAATAGAACACGGTCGATTTAATATCACAATTCGTACTATTATGGAATTAGCTAAAGGATTAGAAGTTCACCCTTCTGAATTATTCGATTTTTAGGAGTTTGTCCCAACTCGTATATAGTTGCCTATTTTTTGTCCTAACGACTGTTCCGTTATCGCTTCTTCCATTTACATTTGCTGCAAAGAAACCCGAACATGAAACTGTCACATTTATCTGAGACATTAATTGGTTCTGAAATCGTAAAGCTCGGTGGTGAGATCCGTGAAAAGATGAGGCAGGGAGAAAAGATCTACAACTTTACCGTTGGTGATTTTGATCCTTCAATTTTTCCCATACCAAAAGAACTCGAAGATGAGATCGTAACAGCCTACCGGAATCATTTTACCAATTATCCTGCAGCCGAAGGAAATCTTGACCTGCGTGAAGCGATAGTTTCATTTATGAAAGAATGGGAGAAACTTGATTACTCATTAAACGAGATCCTTGTTTCTTCCGGCGGCCGGCCGCTTATTTATGCTACCTACCGTGCTATTTGTGATAAAGGTGATAAAGTGATCTACGCTGTGCCGTCGTGGAATAATAATCACTATACTCATTTTGTAGCAGGGGAGCATGTGGTAATAGAAGCAAGAGCAGAAAATAATTTCATGCCGACGGCTAATGATATCCGTCCGCACATAAAAGAAGCTACGCTTATTTCACTGTGCTCACCACAAAATCCAACGGGTACCACATTTTCAAAAAAAGAACTGGAGGCTATTTGTGACCTGGTATTGGAAGAAAATGCAAGAAGAACTGATAAAGAAAAGAAAGTCTTTATCATGTATGATCAAATGTACTGGCACCTGACATACGGTGATATTAAACATTACAACCCGGTTTCATTGCGCCCTGAAATGCGCAACTACACAATCTTTATTGATGCCATAAGCAAAGTATTTGCAGCAACAGGAGTAAGGGTTGGTTGGAGTATGGGGCCTTCTTCCATTATCAATAAAATGAAAGCAATACTTGGTCATGTGGGTGCCTGGGCCCCAATGGCAGAGCAGAAGGCCGTTGCAAAATTTCTAGGCAAGAAAAATGAAATTGATATTTACCTGCAGCATTTTAAAAATGGTTTAGAAGAAAGATTGCGGGGTATTCATGCCGGTTTTATAAAATTAAAAAATGAAGGGTTGCCGGTTGATTGCATAACTCCCGAGGCGGCCATTTATTTAACCATAAAAGTGGATGCAGTTGGTAGAAAAACTTCGGATGGAAAAATATTGGAAACCCAGGGCGATGTAACTGCTTATATATTGAACCAGGCCGGGTTAGCTGTTGTTCCTTTCTATGCATTTGGCAGCAGCCGCAGCAATCCATGGTATCGCCTTAGCGTTGGCACCTGCAAAAAAGAAGAGATCAGCGAAATGATCGATAAACTGGGCGAAGCGCTAAGAAAATTACAGGGCGACCAACCGAAGGATCTCGAGTCCGTTTCTGCCGCTCATACATAAAATTTTTTGCCCAAATAAAATTGTCCTAACTTCTCCATACTAAAAATTTATTGCTATGAGAAGTGTTGCCTTAACGGGTATCTTATTCATTGCCTCTGTGGTCGCAATGAATGCCCAAAAATTATCCTTAACTCCACAAGTGGGATTTGAAAATTCCAAAACATCTGTTACTTACAACAATCTTCCATCATTTGCTCCGCTTGGAGGAGAATTTAATCCGCAAGTAAGCTTGCGGCTTGATTACAAATTCAAGCAGGGCTTTGGTCCATATCTTGGTATAAGCACCAGCCGTTCCGGTGTGTTATATAGTTTCAGCGATCTTGAAAATGGAATGAATGTATACAGTGCAACAAAAGCAAACATGCAACTTCGGATGGAAGCAGGTTATCAATTTACAACTAATCCAATTTTATTTAATAAGACTAAAAACTCAAACACCTCATCTTCAAAAGCAAGATCAGAAAATAAGAGTTCCTGCGGCAGCTACACCTATAGAAGCAGTTGCTCAAAAAATTATTCTTCGAAATCAAGTCATTGCCAAAGCAAAAACAGTGCAGCCAGAAAAGTTGAAAATAAAAACAAAGGAGGTTGGGTTCGTTTACAACCTTCTGTGGGTATTGGATTTATTCCTTCCCCAAAAACAGATGTTATTTCAAAAACTCAAGGTGGCCTGACTACTTATGAATACCGCGCAGGGAACTGGAACACGGCATTAACTACAGGAATGGGTTTTGAATTTGGAAGGAACAAACAACGATTACTTAATGTAAGTGTTAACTACTATTCCGGAATTGGGAATATGAGTAAACAAACTATCTCGACTGTATCAGGCAGTAAAACAAGTGTTGCTAATCTGGAATCTAATTCTTCAGGCTGGGGTTTGAGAGTTGGAATACCATTTACACTTGCAGAAAAACAACCAGGCAAGCATAAAAGCCAATCAAGAACTAAAAAAACAAGTTGCAGTGAAAGAATAAAGACCGAATATAAATATCGCTGCAGAGGATAATTCCATAAAAATTCTTTTGACTATAAAAAATAGCCCACGGTTTCAACCGTGGGCTATTTTTTTATGTGGGCTATATCTTTATATGGGTTATATTTTTAATAATGTGCAATAGGATCTGGTGTGCCGTCGGGATCATTTTTTGCAAAGCCAGAGCTTGTAATATTTCTTCCCCTTAGCAATAACAAACCTGCAACATGCGGCGCTGCCATTGAAGTACCACTTGCATACGCATAGCGATTATTTGTCCAGGTTGATAAAATGCGAACACCGGGTGCTGCATAGTCTACAACGTCATTTCCATAATTTGAAAAGGAGGCAAAGTTATCAAGGCTATCAACCGCCGTGATGGTATAAATATTTTCTCCATTTGTTCTTGCCGGTGAACTAAGATTTGCCAGCTTATTTTCATTACCTGCGGCGATTGCAAAATAGATCCCTCTTATCGCCGTATTTTTAACTTGCTGATCAAGAATAGCAGAGCCTGATTCACCACCTACACTCATATTTACAACATCACCGGCACTTGCCATTGTATTTATATATGCCAATGCCTGGATGATATAGGATAAGTTGCCGTCGCCCTCTTCATCCAATACTTTAAGCGCAACAAGTGAAGCACCTGAAGCAACACCTAATACACCGATCGTATTATTTTTTGCTCCAATAATTCCTGCTACATGTGTGCCATGCCCGTTTTGATCATCGGCTGAAGTTTGGCCTTCCACAAATGATTTGCTCCTTGTTTGATCAACTGTAAGATCAGGATGATCGAAATCGATTCCCGAATCAATGATCCACGCTGTTTTACCAATGCCATTTCCATAACCGATCCTGCTCACATTCCATGTTATAAGTCTTGGCTCAACGACAGTAAAACAACTTCCGAGGGAAATGACCCTATCCTGTTCAACTGCTTCGATCGCTTCATCATGCCGCAGCATTTCTGCTTCCGCTGCTGAAATTTTGGCAATAAAGCCACCCGGTTCTCCGGCATAAGATTGTTTTAAAGCTGAAACATCAATGGTGTTTCTTTGTAAAACATTTTTACTTACCTGATCAAGACTTATCCTTGATGTTGTACGTGAGTTAATGGTATGGACTAAAAGCAACTACATATTGTGTTGCGCCAATTTCACCATTACCCGATGAAACCCTCATAACACAATCATCTTCATCTCCCGGATTACTGCCTGTAGAATCATCATTTTTTTTACATGAAAAAAGAATAAGTATTGACGCTAAAAGAAATAAATTTTTCTGCATGGTGTGTGTTTAAACCTTGCTAACGCCATTGCATTTACAGATATGATTACTGTAAAAAGGCTTTAACAAGTATTTACAGTAATGCCAGAATAATGCCGTCTTTTGTGAAAAGACTAAGTGACAGATTTTAAACTTTAGTGAAAAATGAAAGTCAGTTTTTGTTCACTAAAAACCAGAATGGTTTTAACTGGTGAGTGTAGAAAATATTTATAAGTCTTGCTTTCTTTGAAGTGATCCGGTTTCTCTGGACCAATAGATGAGTTTGGCAAAATGCTGTTTCCGATTCTGCATAAAGAAAAAGTTGTTCGAGGCTGATCAACTCTTTTTCAAGAGCCTTCTCACTCATTAATGCTGTTTTTAATAACAACACCAGTTCTCTTTCTCTGTTCGGAGTTTTCATTTCATTTACACATTAATAACCAGCCATCTCCTTTTTACTTAGGGCAGCCGCAAGCGGTACCTTTGGCTTTACTGGTATAATAATTTTTTTGACAGCCCATTCCAATAATTGCGATCAAAAACAATGCAAATAATATCCGGTTCAATCTTATCATAATGGAATTTCTAAATTAAACTATTTTACGGGCAATTTAGTATACCAATTGATAAATGGCTGCAAAAAATTATATGACCCCGTTGACTGGTAAAAAGCTGCTTGTGGCGCCGCTCGACTGGGGCCTTGGCCATGCTACTCGTTGTGTGCCGGTTATACGGCAGCTGATAAATAACGACTGTGAGGTTTGGCTGGCAAGCGAAGGCGCACAGGAAAAATTACTTAGGGAAGAATTTCCATCATTGCCTTTTTTACCATTGAGGGGTTACCGGATAAAATATGCAAAAACCGGTTTAACCGGTAAGCTGCTTTTACAAATACCTTCTCTCCTCAGATCAATCAAAGAAGAAAACCATTGGTTGAAGGAGCAGGTAAGCAAGCATCAATTTGAGGCGGTGATCTCCGATAACCGTTATGGTCTTTACCATGAAAAAATATTCTCTGTTTTTATCACACACCAGCTTTGCATTAAGAGTTCTTTAGGAAAATGGAGCGAACGGTTTTTACAAAAATGGAATTATAAACTTATCGATCGTTTTGATGAATGCTGGATCCCTGATGAAGAAGGAAAAAATAATTTAGCAGGAGAATTGTCGCATCCGGTTACGCTGCCAGCTATACCTGTTAAATACATCGGTGCACTCTCCCGGTTTGTCCGTCAGGACTCTCCGAAGGAATCCTTTGTCACTTTTGGAGAAATAAAGAATATTCAGGAAGTGAAGAATCACCTGTTTATTATTCTTTCCGGGCCCGAGCCTCAAAGAACCATTTTGGAAAATAAGATCATTGATCAAATAGTGAGCTATAATGGCACCGCAACAATTGCAAGAGGATTACCTGCTGAAAAAAATATCATCCCTTCAACAAATACAATTCATTTTTATAACCATCTTTCGTCGGGTGAATTCAATAATGAAATGTTGAAAGCGGAATTCATCATTAGTCGCAGTGGCTATAGCACCGTGATGGACATAGCCGCTCTGCAAAAGAAAAGTATCCTGATTCCAACAGCAGGTCAAACAGAGCAGGAGTATCTTGCAGACTATCTTATGAAAAAACATTTTGCTTTCTGTGTAAAACAAAATGATCTTTCATTATTGAAAAATATTGAAGCCGCCAGAAATTTTGAATACCGTCTTTAAACCAAAAAAAATTGAGATCCGGGACCAAAGCACATATTGCTGTACTGAGCACCAATCTTTTTTTTGCCATCAATTTCAGTTTGGTTAAATATGTTTCGCCGGCGTTAATTAAACCTTACGCAATAAATATTTTACGCGTCGGCATCAGTCTTATTCTTTTCTGGCTGTTGTGGACAATGAGTGATATAAAACCACATATCAAAAGAGAACATTGGCCAAGATTTTTTCTATGTGGTTTAACAGGTATTGCGATCAATCAAATGTTTTTTATCAAAGGGCTTACTTACTCTTCTGCTATTCATGCGTCCCTGCTCATATTATTAACGCCATTACTAATTACTGTTTTTGCCTTTTGGATATTGAAAGAAAAATTTACAATAGCGAAGGCCACCGGGCTTGCCTTAGGTATTGGCGGGGCGGTGTTACTTATTCTTTCAAAAGAACATTCTGCATCAGCCCAAAATTATTTTCTTGGCGATATGCTTATCGTCGTCAATGCCATTTCATATACCATTTATTTTATTATTGTAAAACCACTGATGGCGGTATATCCGCCATTGCATGTGGTGAGATGGGTTTTTACCTTTGGCTTCCTGATGATCCTCCCATTTGGCTGGATAGAATTCTTTGCTACGCCATGGGAAAAATTAGACTGGTCTCATTTAGCATCCCTTTTTTTTATAGTAATTCCGGGTACTTTCCTTGCTTACTTTTTTAATATTTATGGCATACAACATCTCGGCGCAGGAGTTACCGGGTCATACATTTACACTCAACCGGTATTTGCCGCTATTATTGCAGTACTATTCTTTCATGAGCATTTAACGGCAACAAAACTTGTTGCAGCCATCATGATATTTAGCGGCGTTTTTCTGGTGAGCTTTAAAAGAGGCTCACTCAACAAGAGCCTTGGGGTAATCGAAGAATAAGAATTTCTTTTTCGCTTCCTTGAATTTATTCCACTTCTTTGCCTCAATAGAAACAGCAAAAATGCCGCAGGTAGGAATATTATCTGTTCTTGCGTCAGTAAGACTATTGGCAAAATCCGTAATGCCCGGGTTATGAGAAAAAACCGCGACGCAATCAAGATCATCATTGAGCTTTTCAACAACACTATTGAAAGCTTCATCACTTGCCATGTATAATTCTGTTCTTAAAACCAGGTCATCTTTTTCTTTCTTGTATTTCTTAGCAAATTGTTCGGCAGTTTTTCGTGCCCGCCTTGCCGGGCTCGTAATAAAGGCATCGATCTTTATTCCTCTCTCATATAACCGGTCGGCCATTGCCGGTGCATCTTTTTTACCACGGTCATTTAATGGTCTTTCAAAATCACTGAGCCCGGGATCATCCCAACTGCTTTTTGCATGACGGATAAGTAAAAGGGTTTTCAACATTGAAATTTTATTTAATTAAAATTACAAATAACATGCGAGAGAAAATCACAAATTCCAAATAACAAGATCCAAATAAATATCAAGAAGAAAAAAATAAAGCCAGTGCCTGTTGGAATTTGGAATTTGTTTTTTGGAATTTATTTGAGGTTTGTGATTTGGTTCTTGGAATTCTTTCTACAGACACTTCTTAGTAGCCACGAACGTTCTTCCCTTCCATATAATTCATGAAAGCTTTGTTCACCACTTTATTTCCACCCGGCGTAGGATAATTGCCGGTAAAATACCAATCACCAAGATTACTCGGGCAAGCATTATGAAGGTTTTCAATTGTTTGGTAAATAACCTGGACAGGAATATCCAAGATCTTTTGGAGTAACTAATTCAGCGATCTTATTAGTGATCTCATCGATAGTAAATAACTTATAAATTCTTTTTACCACATTCTCTGTATGCAATTGATTGTTGCGATGGAGTTCTTTACAATGATCATATATTTCCTGTAAGCAACCTTCTTTCCTTCTTTCTTTCAATAATGCTGCTACAGCCTGGAAGGCAATAAACTCGCCCATCTTGCTCATATCAATTCCATAACAATCAGGGTAACGTATCTGCGGTGAAGATGAAACAACAATAATTTTCTTCGGCTTCTAATCTTGAAAGCATACGAATGATACTTTCCTTGAGTGTTGTACCACGAACAATCGAATCATCGATCACTACCAATGTATCCTCTCCTCTTCTTACGGTTCCATAAGTAATATCATAAACGTGTTGCACCATTTCACTGCGGCTTGCATCTTCAGTAATGAATGTCCGCATCTTCACATCTTTGATCGCCATCTTTTCAATACGAATGCGGCGATTGATCATCTCATTCAGCTTTTCCGCATCATACTCTTTACCCCAGCTTAAAATTCTTTCGACTTTCACTTTATTCAAGATAATCTTCCATTCCTTTCAGCATTCCATAAAATGCTGTCTCGGCGGTATTCGGTATAAAAGAAAAAATAGTATTCTTCAGATCATGGTCGATCGCATTCAATACCTGCTCACGTTAAATTATACCCTAATTGCATTTCTTTCCCGGTAGATCTTTTCATCGCTGCCGCGGGAAAAATAAATGCGTTCAAAGCTGCAGGCTTTTCTTTCTTTTGGTTCCAGTATCTGCGCTATTTCAACCATCACCTTTTTCATCAACGATCAATGCCTGTCCCGGCATTAATTCCTGTACTTCATTCTCTCCAACATTAAAAGTAGTTCGTATCGCAGCTCTCTCAGATGCCGCCACGACCACTTCATCATTTATATAATAATAAGAAGGGCGAATACCATGTGCATCACGAAAAACAAAACCAATTCCATTGCCGGTAAGACCTGCCACATGAAAGCCGCCATCAAATATTGGCAATGTTCTCTTCAATACTTTTTTAATATCTAATTTCTCCGGCGATGCTTCATCTTCACGGCAGAGATAAGTATGCATTAACTCGATCATGGCGGCAAGGTCACTGAAACGTGTATTCTCATGCGGCTCTTTACCTGCAAGTGCAAACAATTCATCGGAATTGACGATATTAAAATTTCCTGCAAGGGCAAGATTACGTGCAGGTATTGTATCACGATTAATAAAAGGATGACAATATTCTAATTTATTTTTTCCCTGTGTTCCATAACGAAGATGACCCAACAACAATTCGCCTAAAAAATTTACATGCCCCTTCATCAAGCCCGGGTGATTTCTAATACCGGGATGATATTTTTCCAGTTCTTCAACTTCTTTACCTACCTGTTGAAAAATATCAGCAATGGCCTGTGTTGCATTGCTGCGCATACGGTTCATAAAAGGATAACCCGGTTCAACATTAAGTTTGACAGTAGCAATGCCGGCGCCATCCTGTCCGCGGTTATGTTGTTTTTCCATCAGCAGGTAGAGTTTATTAAGACCCCACATCACTGTGCCATATTTTTGATGGTAATATGAGAATGGCTTCCGCAGGCGGATGAATGCAAGACCACATTCGTGTTTTATCGGATCACTCATGAATCATTCACTGAAGAGAAGGCGCAAAGGTAGGGGTTGATGCGCAGAAAACGGGTATTGAAATTTTCTATATCAGAAGATAAATAGTTCCGAAAATGGATAAATCCATATAATGAATAATTCCGTGTTTTTCTCATAGCCCACGATTTAAATCGTGGGCTATGATGGGAAATAAACCTTTTTTAAGACTATTTTAATAGTTTATTTTACTACAAAGGGTTTCATATGCCACATTCATTCAGCAAAATCTGGATACATGCTATCTGGTCAACCAAAGAGCGATACCCATTAATAATACCAGCAGCCGAAAGGAAAATATATGATTTGATGAGAAATGAATTTGTCGCTGCTGGTTGTCCGGTGCGAATCATCAATGGTATACCTGATCATGTTCATTCCATGTTCCTCCTTAATCCAAACAAAGCAGTGACGGAGATAATAAAACAGGTGAAAGGAAGCTGCTCACATGAGATTAATAAATTAAACATAGTCAAAGAAAAATTTGCGTGGCAAACAGGTTATGCTGCTTACTCAGTAAGTGAGTCGGCCACGGAAAAAGTTTTTCACTACATAAAGAATCAAAAAAAACATCATGAGAAAATAACGTTCCAAAGGGAATATGAAAATTTCATCAGGTTGCATGGATTACAAATTGAGCAGGAAAATGGATAAATCCATTGGAGGAAATACTTGGTATCATCATAGCCCACGGTTTAATAGCCCACGGTTTAAACCGTGGGCTATGGAGATGATATTATATACATTAAACCATTTTAATGGTTTGATGCAATCCTGTGATCAAAGCCCAATAGAATTACAGAACGATGAACGGAGTCCCGATGTATCGGGATAAACTGTCGCAACGGAAGCAGGCAAATGGATAAATCCATCGGAGGAAATAATTGGTATCATCATAGCCCACGGTTTAATAGCCCACGGTTTAAACCGTGGGCTATGGAGAAGATATCATGTACATTAAACCATTTTAATGGTTTGATGCAATCCGGTGATCAAAGCCCAATAGAATTACAGAACGATGAACGGAGTCCCGATGTATCGGGATAAACTGTCGCAACGGAAGCAGGCAAATGGATAAATCCATCAGAGGAAATAATTGGTATCATCATGGCCCACGATTTAATAGCCCACGGTTTAAACCGTGGGCTATGGAGAAGATATCATGTACATTAAACCATTTTAATGGTTTGATGCAATCCGGTGATCAAAGCCCAATAGAATTACAGAACGATGAACGGAGTCCCGATGTATCGGGATAAACTGTCGCAACGGAAGCAGGCAAATGGATAAATCCATCAGAGGAAATAATTGGTATCATCATAGCCCACGGTTTAATAGCCCACGGTTTAAACCGTGGGCTATGGAGATGATATTATGTACATTAAACCATTTTAATGGTTTGATGCAATCCGGTGATCAAAGTCCAATAGAATTACAGAACGATGAACGGAGCGTCGCAACGGAAGTTCAATCAGGGAACAACAGCTGGTAATAAAAAAATTTTATTTTAACTGAAGAGATTGCTTCGCGAGTATTAAAACCCTTTCTGCTTTTCACCAACCCATCTTGTAAGATCAGTACAAGTTTTGATCTCATCATCGATCATGATGTAATAAGTTGGGATTTTTTCTTTGATCCATTTTTCCAGCGCCTTTTGCTTTTTTTCCTCCTGCGCCATTGCCGATATGCGGCTGAAATCATCTTTCATGTTGAGGCGATGCGGCTCGGTACGGCTTTTATAATGTACAATGCGTACTGCTTTTTTTCCATTATCATCAAAAACCACGGGTTGTGAAAATTCGCCTGGTTTGAGTTTATCAAGCATTGCAACAAGATCTTTATCGAGCAGATCGATAGTAACATAGGGACCGCCGTCGCGGCCAAGAAAATAAGGACCGCTGAATTTTTGCTGCTCATCTTCTGTATACCGGGTAGCTGCTGCAGGAAAACTCATAAGACCGCTTATAATTTTTGATCTTACAGTATCTGCTTTTCCCATTGCCGCTTTTATTTCAACATCTGTAACGGGAGGCATGCGCAGTATATGGCGAATCACTGCATCGTCACCAATACGATCTTCTAACTGTATAAGATGATAACCAAATTTTGATTTGACCGGGCCAATCATATCGCCTTTATTCTTTAACCGGAAACTAGCCGCCAGAAAATTCGGGTCCCATGTTTTATCGTTACGGTTAACCTGGTACAAACCTCCGCGTTCTTTACTTCCCGGGTCTTCAGAAAAACGCTGAGCCAGTTGTTCAAAAGTAGTCACCTTCATTTCCACCTGCTTTTTATAATTAAGCATTTCATCCATCACAAACTTTTCCAGCTCGCGGTTACCTTTTGGATAAAAAACAATTTGCCCGATCTCAAGCTCTGATTCAAAAAACGGAAGACTGTCTTTTGGAATCTTATCATAGAATGCTTTTACTTCAGCGGGAGTGATATGAACGTTCTCAACAATTTTTCTTTGCATGGCTTCTGCCAGCTTTTGCTCTCTTACTGTTTCTCTTGCATCTTCTTTTATCTGGTAAATGGATTTACCGGCGACCTCTTCCAGCGCTTCCTGTGAACCATATGCATTTATGTATTTGCGAATACGATTATCAAGATCAGCTTCCACCTCATCTTCTGTTATGGGCAATGAATCTTTTTCTGCCTGCAGCATCAGCACTTTTGAGATCAGTGCCTGCTCCATGAGCACACAATTAGCATTGTCCGGAACCTGGTTACCATTCCTGACAGCATCTGCAATTGTATTTTTAATATCGGAATAGAGAATGATCCTGTCGCCAACGATAGCGAGTATTTTATCTGCGACCACTTTAGCTGATTGCCCTTGTGCAGCTATTGCCGCAATTGAAAAAAACAGGCCGAGTGTAAATATTTTCTTCATAACCAGGATTTGAACTCCAAAAGTAAATTTGATTATTTGAGGAAGCGGGGGAATGGGTTTTATTAACAAAAGTTTCAAGATGAAGGCACACGGTACAGGGCACAAGGTACAAGGTAATACAGTCTGAGCCTTGTGCCTTGACCCTTGCGCCTTTACAAAGTTCTCTTCACTTCCTCTTCCTCAAACGCTTCCACCACATCCCCCACTTTTATATCACTGTAATTTTTGATCATTAAACCACACTCCATTCCTGCCTGTACTTCTTTTACATCATCTTTAAATCGTTTTAATGAAGCAAGTTCAGCACTTGCCCCTTCACCACTTGGGTAAATAACGATGCCATCGCGGATAAGCCGCACTTTAGAATCTCTTTTGATCTTTCCATCACGAACATAACAACCTGCTACTATCGTTTTATCAAACTTGAATACTTCTCTTATCTCAACATTGGCAACGATCTTTTCCTGTATGGTTGGTTCCAGCATTCCTTCCATCGCCATCTTAAGCTCTTCGATGGCTTTGTAAATGATAGAATACATTTTTATTTCTATCGATTCATTTTCGGCAAGTCTTGATGCCTGCAAAGAAGGACGAACGTTAAAGCCTATAATGATCGCATCAGATGCATTGGCGAGCGTTACATCACTTTCTGTTATTTGTCCCACGCCTTTATGAATTACTCGTACAACAATTTCTTCTGTACTTAATTTTTGTAAACTATCACTCAACGCTTCTACTGAACCATCCACATCACCTTTGATGATCACATTCAGTTCTTTGAAATTACCAAGTGCCAAACGACGGCCGATCTCATCAAGCGTAATATGTTTTTTAGTACGTATCCCCTGCTCACGAAGTATCTGTGCACGGCGGTAAGCAACTTCTTTTGCTTCTGCTTCATCATCGTACACTCTGAATTTTTCACCTGCTTGCGGCGCACCATTCAAACCAAGGATCAATACAGGTGATGAAGGCGGGGCCTCGTCAACTTTTTTGTTTCTTTCATTAAACATGGCTTTCACTCTTCCGAAATTCTGACCACTCACTACCAGATCTCCACCTTTTAAAGTACCATTTTGAACAAGAACAGTGGCCACATACCCGCGGCCTTTATCCAATGTGGCTTCAATAATGGTTCCGCTTGCTTCACGTTCAGGATTTGCTTTCAGGTCAAGCAATTCAGCTTCGAGTAATATTTTTTCCAGCAGCTGATCTACATTCAATCCTTTTTTAGCAGAAATTTCCTGGCTCTGGTATTTACCACCCCATTCTTCTACCAACAAATTCATTTGCGATAATCTGCTCATATATTTTTTTAGAATTGGCTCCGTCTTTATCAATCTTATTTACAGCAAAGATCATTGGTACCCCTGCTGCCTGGGCATGGCTGATGGCTTCTTTTGTTTGCGGCATCACTGCATCATCGGCCGCAATAACGATCACCGCAATATCTGTAATCTTTGCACCACGGGCACGCATGGCAGTAAATGCTTCGTGGCCAGGGGTATCAAGGAATGTAATTTCTTTTCCATTGGGAAGCTCAACCTGGTAGGCGCCGATATGCTGTGTGATACCACCCGCTTCACCTGCTACCACATTTGCTCTTCTGATATAATCAAGCAAAGATGTTTTACCGTGGTCAACGTGACCCATGATAGTAACAATCGGCGAACGGGATTGTAATTCTTCTTCATCATCGTCTTCATCTTCCACATCTTCCATTTCCATCTGCTTTTCCATATCGATGAACTCAACATCAAATCCAAATTCGCTTGCCACGAGTTCTATTACTTCCGCATCGAGTCTTTGATTGATTGAAACCATGATGCCAAGACCCATACATTTACTGATGACCTCGGTAAAGTTTACATCCATCAGGTTGGCCAGTTCACTTACACTTATAAATTCTGTTAACTGCAGCTTATTACCATCGGCAGAATCTCCTGCAGCTTCGGCCATTTCTTCACGCTTGGCTTTACGATATTTTGCTTTTAAGCTTTTACCACGGCCACCGGCACCGGCAAGTTTGGCCTGGGTCTCACGAATTTTTTCCTGTATCTCTTTTTCATCAATTACTTTTTCTTCACGGGGCCTGATATCCCGGCGACCACCAGTTCCCGGGCCATGAGCGGGCCCACCTCTTCTATCACCACCACCGCCACCGCCGCCCGGTCCGCCACGACGATCATCTCTTTTGAATCTATCTTCTCTTCTGTCTTTATCCTTGATCGCATCTTCTCTTTTTACTTCTTTTTTCTCAATCGGGATACGCTTGCGTTTGCGCTTCTCATCATGTTTAGGTCTTGTATCATTCTCAACCGGCAGATCAATTTTACCAAGGATCTTAGGACCTTCGAGTTTATCTGCTTTAATATTTTCTATAACAGGCGGCGCTTCTTCCACCGGCTCTTCAGCAATCATTTCTTGTTTTATTTCCGCCACCGGGGCTTCTTCCACAACTTCTTCTTTCTTTCCTTTCTTTTTTGCCGGTTTCTTTTCTTCTTTCGGTTTTTCTTCTTCTTCTTTTTTTACTACCTCGGTACGGGCTGGCTTTGATTCTTTTTTAGGTCTTGTTGATGAGTCAATAGTTGACAGATCAATTTTATTGATCACTTTAGGACCTTCTATCTCCGGCACTTCGGTCTTTACTATTTCAGGTTCTGCGACAGGTTGTTCGACAACCACTGGTGGTGCTGGTGCTTCTTCTTTGGGTTCTTCTTTTTTTACCGGCTTCTTTTCTTCTTTTTCTTTTTTGAAAAGAAGGATCTCTTCTTCATCTTTCTTTTTCTTCAGATCAGCTGCAACACCTTTAGGCAGGTCGATAAGATCACTTTTCAATTTTGCCACTTTATCGCTCTGGAATTCTTGTTGCAGGGCACGGTACATGTCTTCTGTAAGCTTGGAGGTCGGCTTCAGATCATCTTTACTAAATCCTTTGCCCGTCAAAAAATCAACAAGGGTGTCTTTACCGATGTTAAATTCTTTGGCTGCGGCCATTAATCGCGGTGTTGCTGTTTCTGCCATATAATATTTTTACCTCAATCCGCCTCAGTCGTGACTTGTAAATAACTCATGGTTCGTCTTTTATTATCTTTTCCCAATTCACCCATTTAGGATTGCACGTGTTTTATTCTTTCTGAAACTCTGCCTGTAATACTCTTCTTACGTCTTCAATTGTTTCTTTCTCCAGGTCTGTTCTGCGTTCCAATTCTGCTGCTGTTAAATTCAGTACACTTCTTCCGGTATCACAACCAATCCGTTTTAATTCATCGATCACCCATGTTTCAATTTCATCACTAAATTCATCAAGATCGATATCGAATTCCTCCTCCTGGCCTTCGTCATCACGATAAACATCCAGCTCATATGCTGTAAGTTCACTCGCCAATTTAATATTCACACCACGCCGACCGATCGCTAATGAAACCTGGTCGGGCTTCAGGTAAACATTTGCATGCTTATTATCCTGGTCAAGCTCCATGCTTGTGATCTTTGCCGGTGTCAATGCTCTTTGTATCAGCAACTGGGTATTGTTTGTCCAGTTGATCACGTCAATATTCTCATTCTTCAATTCGCGAACAATACCATGAATACGGCTTCCTTTCATGCCGACGCAAGCTCCGACTGGATCAATACGGTCATCGAATGATTCCACGGCTACTTTAGCTCTTTCTCCCGGATCACGGACAATTTTCTTTATTACGATGAGGCCATCAAAAATTTCAGGCACTTCGATCTCGAGTAATTTTGCAAGAAAGTCAGGCGAAGTTCTCGAAAGTATTATTACCGGGGTATTATTTCTCATATCCACCTTTTTAACCACTGCACGTATCGATTCCCCTTTTTTGAAATAATCCTGTGGTATCTGCTCACTTTTGGGAAGGATCAATTCATTGCCTTCTTCATCCAGCAATAAAATTTCTTTTTTCCAAACCTGGTAAACCTCTGCGCTGATGATCTCACCAATCCTTTCACTGTATTTTTTAGCCAGCGAATTTTTCTTCAGATCGCTGATACGGCTGGCAAGGGTTTGCTTGGCGGCAAGGATTGCACGGCGGCCAAAATCATAAAGATCGATTGGCTCATACAGATCTTCCCCTACTTCAAAGTCGGGTTCTATTTTCGCGGCATCACTATAAGCAATTTCAGCCAGCGGATCATTTACCTGCCCGTCCTCCACAATGGTGCGGCGGCGCATAATTTCCAGGTCGCCTTTCTCCGCATTTACAATTACATCGAAGTTTTCATCACTGCCAAATTTTTTGCGCAGCAACGTTTTGAAAACATCTTCTACCACTTTCATCATCGTAGGACGATCAATATTTTCTGCATCCTTAAATTCCTGGAATGCATCGATCAGGTTAATACTTGACATATCTCTTTTTTTAAATAACAAAAAACAAATTCCAAATTCCAGATGGAGTTGTTCTTAGATTCTTATTTGAATTTTAGTTGATTTTATATCTGCCTTTAATATTAAATGCTGAACCAGTTCTTTCTTTTTGCCCTGACCCTTCTGCTCTTCCACTACTATTTCATTTTCCGAAACACTTAATAGCTTCCCTTCTTTCTTAATTCCGTTTTTCAGTAATATGTCAACAAACCGGCCTATATTTTTCAAATACTGTCTTTCAAGTTTTAATGGTTCATCCAGGCCGGGCGATGATACTTCAATTGAAAAATCACCATTTGGAAATAGATTTTCTTCTATCCATTTATAAAGAGCCCTGTTTATTTTCGAAAGCTGATCAATAGCAGCACCCTGGTCAGCATCCACATACACTTTGATGTTGTTAGTAGGTCTTATGCTTGTTTCTACCAAAAAATAACCGGGCAACTCATTTAACAGCTCATTTACCCGTCTTTCTACAACCTCAACCTGATTTTCAATATTCATAACCTTACTTCTTCTCCCCTTTCCCGAAAAAATGCTCCAAAGTAGTCCTTTGGACTTTCGGCAAGGGGCGGGGGTTTTAAAAGAAGAAGGGAACGAGTCCGTTCCCTTCTTTCTATCATTGCCGCTGCAAATTTAACGGAATTAAGTTATAAGTTCCAAAAGACAAATCTCAAAAACCAAATATATTTTAAAGCTTCAAATCGGGGCTTTGAAAGGCTTATAACCACGTTCATTCAGTACTTCATAATATTTATAATTTATTTGGAGCTTGTTTCTTAACATTTGGGTTTTAGCCATCTTAACTTTGCGGTCATGTTACGGTACTTATTCTATGCATTCCTTATTTACCTTGCCTACAGGCTGGTATTCCATTTAATTATTCCTATTTATAAAACTACAAAGCAAGTAAAGAAACAATTTCGTGAAATGCATAGCCGGATGGAAGATCACATACATCAACAGCAGGCTAATCAGCAAACTGCAAGTCCCACACCTGAAAATAAAAAAGAGCAAATTGGTGGTGATTATATAGACTTTGAGGAAGTGAAATAATTGCTTATCTAAATTTTATTTTTCTATTTTTGCCGCCCGGAGCTAATCCCGATAAGTATCGGGACGGGACCCGTAGTTCTTTTAAAATACTTTGACTATAACAATAGTCAGGACCCTTAGCTCAGACGGTTAGAGCACCTGACTCATAATCAGGGGGTCGTTGGTTCGATCCCAACAGGGTCCACAACGTCGTTCGTTTTATTTTATTGAGATTTAATTATCTCGAACCCTTAGCTCAGCGGCATGAGCATCCCGGTACATATCGGGAGGGTCGTTGGTTCGATCCCAACAGGGTCCACGATACTGGCGGAACATAGTTCCGCTTTTTTATTCTTTTATGTGAAAGGTTCTTTAACCTTTTGTTAACCGCGACAAAAATACTTTTGTCTATTACACAACTGATATGAAAAAATTTTTATTTGTAACTGTAGCTTTTTCTTTCTCATTGTTCCTTCACTCGCAGAATGTTCCTTCTTCCACATCAAAGAAAAAAGACTGGAGTAAAGTTAAACTGGTAAACCGTGCTAACGACCATTTCATGCTTCAATATGGAATTACCAACTGGTCGGGTAAACCTGACAGCATCAACACCAAAGGTTTTTCCCGCAGCTTTAATTTTTATATAATGCTCGATATGCCTTTTAAAACCGATCCTCGTTTTAGCGTGGCTTTCGGCCCGGGTATTGGCACCGATAATATATTTTTTGAAGCCACCAACATCACAACAACCAATCACCTGAAACCTTTGGAATTTCAAAACCTGGCTGATACCAATCACTTTGATAAATACAAATTGGTAAATGCATTTTTGGAATTACCCGTTGAGTTGCGTTTTGTATCAAACCCTGAAAACAGCAACAAAAGTTTTAAAATAGCTATAGGGGCTAAAGCCGGTGTGCAGGTATCATCACATACAAAAGGAAAAAGATGGGTAAATAAAGACGGCACTAACATTTCAGGATTTGATGATAAATATGTGCAGAAAAATAAAGACAAATATTTCTTCAATGGTAATCGCCTTGTTGGTATGTTCCGTGTCGGTTATGGCAATCTTTCACTGCATGCCACCTATCAAATCGGAAGCCTGATTAAAGAAGGATTGGGACCACAAGTAAAACCCTATAGCATCGGCCTGACGATAAGTGGTCTTTAAAAAAAATCAAATAATAATATTTAAAGCAATCTGCAGGGATTGCTTTTATTTTTGCATCAAATACAATTGTTTTAAAGTATAATGCTCGACAAAAAAAACAGTATAGGTAAAGAGGAAAAGGCGGTATTGGTGGGGTTAATTCACAAAGACCAGACTGAAACACAAGTACAGGAATATCTTGATGAACTTGCTTTTCTTGCTGAAACTGCCGGTGCAGTAGCTGTAAAAAGGTTTACCCAGAAATTATTGCACCCTGACAGCAAAACTTTTGTTGGCAAAGGCAAGCTGGAAGAAATAAAAAAATATTGCGAGCAAAAAGATGTACGTATTCTCATTTTTGATGATGAACTAAGCGGCTCACAGATCACCAACATTGAAAAAGCAACCGATGTAAAAACAATCGACCGGAGCGACCTGATCCTCGACATATTTGCAAGAAGGGCAAAAACCGCACAGGCAAAAGCACAGGTGGAGCTGGCGCAATATCAATATATATTACCAAGACTTCGTGGTATGTGGAAACACCTTGAACGTTTGGGAGGTGGTATCGGTACAAGAGGTCCGGGTGAATCGGAGATAGAAACCGACCGGCGTATTGTTCGTGATAAAATTTCTTTGCTGAGAAAAAGATTAGCCGAAATAGACAAGCAGGCATTTACACAGAGAAAAGACAGAGGTGAATTGATCCGTGTTGCGTTGGTTGGATATACGAATGTCGGCAAATCGACATTAATGACTCTGCTCAGCAAAAGCGATGTGTTTGCAGAAAATAAATTATTTGCCACACTTGATACTACCACAAGAAAAGTTGTTTTTGAAAATACTCCATTTCTGTTGAGCGATACGGTTGGTTTCATCCGCAAACTGCCGCACCATCTTGTTGAAAGTTTTAAAAGCACACTGGATGAAGTAAGAGAAGCGGATATTTTATTGCATGTGGTTGATATTTCACATCCGGCGTATGAAGAACAGATGGGTGTTGTAAATAAGACATTGCAGGATATAAAAGCTTTTGACAAACCGATTGTTGTCATTTTTAATAAAATGGATCTTTACGAAAAGAATGTGTTTGATGAATGGCTGGATGAAAGCGTAAAAAAAGAAATACTGGAAGATCTGCATGAACGTTGGGAAAGGGAAACTGAGGGCAAAGTAATTTTCATTTCTGCAATTGAAAAAAGGAATTTTGAATTGCTGCGGCAAATGATCCTTGACAAAGTAAGAGAGATGTATAAGGTAAGATATCCTTATAAGACACAATACCCCCTGTCCCCCTAATGGGGAGACTTAGATTCGAAGCTTCCTAATTGTTCTTATCATTCGAACATGACAGAAAAGAAATACAAATGGCATAAGGTTGCTGATAGTTTGGGTGAAATTGAATTTGCTTCAAACAATATTGCAGTAGTTGATCTGAACGGAAAGAATATTTGTATTGGAAAATTTAATGAGTCTGTTTTTGCATTTGCGTATAAATGCCCGCATGCCGGCGGTACTCTTGCCGAAGGTTATATTGATGCATTGGGAAATATTGTTTGTCCATTACACCGTTATAAATATAATATCGCCAATGGCCGAAACACAAGTGGTGAAGGTTATTATTTGAAACACTGGCCGGTAGAAATAAAAGAAGATGGAGTATTTGTTGGAGTAGAAGAACCGGGCGGGTTATTTGGATGGCTGAAATGAAAAAAGGCCTCGCTCTGAGACCTTTTGCTCCCCCTGTTGGACTTGAACCAACGACCCTCTGATTAACAGTCAGATGCTCTAACCAACTGAGCTAAAGGGGAATTCCTTTTGGGGCAGCAAATATAGAGAAAAATCGTTTCGGGAAAAACAGAAAACTATTTGTGCAATTTGACACAAAGAGTACAGAAGACCTACCCTTCCGGAATAAATGAAAACACCAGAGCAGGTACACTTTCTTTTACACTAACAACCGATGACGGAAGAACTACTCGTACATTGTTGCCTTCATGACTCCACTTCATCGGTTCCCCCGTTTCTAACAGAATCATTTTGCTTCCTTTTTTTGGAATATTAAATTGCCAAATGACTTCTTTAGGAATTGGCTGATTCTCCGGCAAACAAACCAACGCATAATGAGTACCGGTTTTTATATTTTGAGTAAACCATGTATTTCGATCGCGGTAATTCTTTGTTGTCCTTGTATTATAGATCGCAATACCATTTTTATTCATCCATTTCCCCACTTCTCTTAATCGTTGTATAGCTTCTTCAGTAAATGTTCCATCTGGTTTTGGACCAACGCCCAATAAAAGACTGCCACCCTTCGCTACAACTTCTATCAATGTATGGATAACTTTCGCAGAAGATTTATACTTATCACTTGGAACATATCCCCAGTTATTTGCCAGCGTCATGCAACTTTCCCAGGGATGATCAAGTTGAGTTGCAGGAATACGTTGCTCCGGCGTTTGATAATTTTCAAAGCGACCATGCACTGTTCTATCAACGATAAGCAATCCGGGCTGTGCCTTTCTTGCCATTGCTGCGATCTTTGGCATATCGATATCCTGGCTCCATTCGGGTATTCTTGCACCCCATGATAACACTTCTTCATTTACTGTTTCCCTTGGTCTTACCCATCCGCCATCTAACCAAAGAATATCGATGGTTCCATAATCATTCATCAATTCACTGATCTGGTTATAAGTAAATTCTTTGAACTTATTCCAACGCCATGGATACTTGCGAATGTCATAATTATTGTTCCGGTCTGCTGTAGCATATTTTGGCCACCAGTAATATTCAGAATGCCAGTCAGGCTTTGAAAAATAAGCGCCGATCATAAAGTCCTGTTTACGGAAAGCATCGAAAACATATTTTGCCACATCGGCTTTTGGATGGTTTGAAAAAGGGCCGGCTGATATTTTAAAATCTGTTTGCTTTGTATCAAACATATTGAAACCATCATGATGCTTTGTAGTAAATACAACATAGCGCATCCCTGCATCTTTTGCAACTTTAGCCCAACTGTCGGGATCAAAGTTGACAGGATTAAAATTTTTCATTTGATCCCCAATACCATTTTTTATAATCTTCATAGGCAATTGTGCTGTCGCGTTCGATCCATTCTTCTGAACATAAGTTCCATGATTCGATAATACCGGGAACAGCATATAAACCCCAGTGCAGGATGATACCGAATTTTTGATCCTGCCATTTTTCCAGCCTGGCTTTTACTGCTGGTTCTGTTGGCCATTCATAAGTTGAAGACTGTTGACCCAAAGTCCAAAGAGTGACTATTGCAAAAATGCTGGTGAGAAAAATTCTGATTATTTGCTTACGTTGTCCCATAAGTCTAAAATATGCATTCCGTAATTGTTTAAAAAAAACGATGGGATCAAAAACCTTCACGCACCTAAAACCTTTCCAGATTTTTCTTTTTTTGTTTTATGTTCTTTCTTTTGCTTGTGCAAAAGAAAGAACCAAAGAAAAGCACACCGGCAATGATCCCGATAGCTATCGGGACAGCCATTGCCGGCGCCTTGATTTACCTTCAGTGCTACTGTTAACTAAGCTAAACAATTCTAATCATCCACATATCCCAATCTTAAGAATGAAAAATCTTGCGTCGTGTTTAATCGCAACCTCTAAAGGCGCTATGTTCCGTTCTTGCCTTCATTTAAAATTGAAATTTATTTAGAAGGAACGGAACAAGGCGCTTGACCAGCCCTAAATATTAGCAACACTCCTCGATTTCTAAAGAATGTATTAGCGCCTTCTTTTTCGTCTTCTGTAGTTCATCAACATGTCTAAAAAATTCAAACGAAAAAGACAGCGCCTATTTGAGTTTCGAAAAGCACGAAGCAAGCTGTTCATACAATCTCTTTGATAAAAAAATGCAATTACAAATTATAATGACTGTTCATGTGCGTTGGCCCGGCGAAACCGGCGGAGCATTCGGTTTCGCCTTGATTTTTTTGCTACTTTTTGCATCAAGGCAAAAAGTAGATAAAACTTCTTAAGAATATTGTTTTACGTTCTTTCTTTTCCTTGTGCAAAAGAAGAACCAAACCTGCGTGCCGGCAGACAGGGAAAGTAGATAAAGGTTACTAAAATGATTGTTGTTTTTATGTCAAATGAAAGTACAATGGCCGATGCAGCAAATAACATAAAACAGAAATTTGTCTCCCCACACCAACGATTAATACCGCAAAGTAATTTTATCATTCATCTCTTTTCAAAAAATTCTTCTAACTTACATTTTGCCCCCACCCTTATGAAAATTTGCATCTTTACCCCTTCATATATTTTATCAAGTAAAACCTGTTTTATGAGAAAGTTATTATTATTATCCTTTCTTGGAACATTACTATTAACTGCCTGTCAAAAGCAAATGCCTTCGGAAAGAGAACAACAAAAAACCGTATCAGAAGAGTTTAGCAGTAGCTCTGTTCCGCATATCAGAGTGAAAGTATGCCATCAAAATGGTGTTGTAATAGTAATTGATGAGGCCGCATTAAACACACACACTGCACATGGTGATGCCGTAGATATGGATGATGACGGTTATTTTAACGGCCAAAATCCATGCACTGCAGCTGATTGTGATGATAACAATGCGTTGATAAATCCCGGAGCACAGGAAATTTGTTCAAATGGAATTGATGATGATTGTGATGGAAGTATCGACGAAGGTGATTGTATACCGGTAGTAACTATCTGTGACCAGGTATGGATGCAAAAAAACCTGGATGTAACAACTTACCGTAATGGAGACATAATACCACAAGTGACCGACCAGGATGAATGGAATTCGTTGACCACAGGTGCCTGGTGTTACTATAACAACGACCCGGCAAATGGTGCTGTTTATGGTAAGCTATACAACTGGTATGCTGTAAATGATCCACGTGGATTGGCCCCACAAGGATGGCATATCCCGACCAATGCAGAATGGCAGCAAGTAATTAATTGTTTAGGTGGACCTGTCCCGGCAGGAGGAGCAATGAAAGAAGCAGGATATGAACATTGGTGGTTTCCTAATGTGGGTGCTACAAATAGCAGCGGCTTTACAGCATTACCGGGTGGCTTTCGTAACCAGGCTTTTCCCGGCGTTAGTATCGGTTCTGATGGTTATTGGTGGACTGCAACGGAATCCGAGCCAGGATCTGCTATCTATTATGTGACAGATTACAATGATAGCGAAATGGCAATAGACGAGGGAGGTGTTGAGAGCTATGGAATGTCGGTAAGGTGCGTTAAGAATTAATTTATTTATTAGTAAATGAACTTTAAAATAATTCGTGAAGGTCGGCTATCGCTGACCTTTTTTTATGCGCCTGCCTGCCCGCCCAGCGAAGCATCTGGCCGGCTTGATTTTTCCTTTGTTTCTATTCTTGTATCCAGACAAACAAAAGAATGGAAGCAAGGGTTATTACATGAACAGCAATGAAGGATGAAAAAACTTCGATAAATTTATCGAGAAAGCTTTGTATTATGATAAGTGATAAACATATCATTAAAGTTGATAAGGAAATAACTCCCGTTCATTATACAAAAAGGACAGAGCCGCTACTACAGGTTGGCGCAGATTATTATGTTTGTTTTGGTAACAATGTAGTTTATCCGTGCAACCTCAAGGAGATCATTGAGGGTACTCCCAAAAAAATTGTTATTAGCAAATATGATAATGGCAAGCTTTTCGGTGAACATGTTCTGTTCAGCAATGAAATAGGTCAAACCCCGGAGGAAGCAGTCATCAATTCTGTGACTTTTTGAGGAAACAACAGGTAACCTATAACCAGGAGTTTGAATTTTGATTCACGGAGCGATTACTGCAGCTGAAAATTGCACGTTCTTTCTTTTGCCTGATCAAATGGGCATAAAGAGAAAATGCATGAGCTATCTTTTATAACGCGACAACTACTGGATCTTTGTGTATCTGACTGTATACTCGGCAGCCATATAAAGCAGAAGATGTCTCCGGAATATCTGGAATTCTTTACCGGGTGTGATCCATTCAAAACTGCTGGCAACAATAAATCCATTGGCCGGATCAGAATAATTCAGGTAAGAAAGTTTGCCGTTCTCAAACCGGTAAGATGTTTCTGCACGGGACGGCCAGTTAAAAACCGGGGCACCGGAACAATCAAAACTTAATTTATAAATGCCATCTTTTTTAGTAAAGTATAGTGTGTCTGCAGGTCGGGAGATCGGACCCAATGGAGTGATTAACCATACACCCAGAATTTTATCTTCATCTTTCAAAAGCGTGTCTTTCTGTTTTCTCGAGCATGCGCTTGCCAAAAGAATGAAAAGTGATAAGATGATTGAACAACGACTCATGACCTGAACGATTAAGGTTTCATACAAGGTATTAAAAATATTTCGTTGTAAATGACTGATAAATTATAGTCCACTATTTTGGCTGACCGGTTGCATTTGAAGACGAGCCCGTTTCGCCAGAGTCCAAACTCCAAACTTTAAACCTCAACCCTTTTGAAACAATTGTGCTCAATGGCATTGACATAAAAACACTCTTGCTTACCTTCAAAATCCAAATCATCACAAATGAAATACCTATCGTTATATGCTTGCCTGCTGTTTACCTGTTTTGCAAATAGTCAGCAAGCCGCGTCCTTCAAAATTCCCTATGAGAAATTTACTTTAGCAAATGGCCTGCAGGTAATCTTTCATATCGATCGTTCCGATCCTGTAGTTGCCGTTTCACTCACCGCACATGTAGGCTCTGCCCGTGAAAAAGAGGGAAGAACAGGCTTTGCGCATTTGTTCGAGCACTTGTTATTTCTCGAGTCAGAAAATCTTGGCAAGGGTGGACTGGATAAAATGAGTTCACGTATTGGTGGTTCGGGCGCAAATGGTTCTACCAGCCGCGACCGCACCAATTATTTACAAACCGTTCCCAATGATGCACTGGAAAAAATGCTTATGGGCAGAAGCAGATAAACTCGGTTGGTTCATTAATACCGTAACCGAACCGGTACTTGCAAAAGAAAAGCAGGTAGTAAAAAATGAAAAACGCCAGGGAGTTGATAATGTTCCTTACGGACATAATTCCTATGTAATCGATAAAAATCTTTATCCTGCTGATCATCCGTATAACTGGCAAGTGATCGGTTCACTGGAAGATCTGCAAAATGCATCGCTTGATTATGTAAAAGAATTTTTCCGTCGCTGGTATGTGCCCAACAATGTAACGCTGGTAGTTGCCGGTGATTTCGATCCTGTACAGGCAAAAAAATGGGTGATCAAATATTTTGATGAGATCAAACGCGGTGAAGCGGTGAACGATATTCCAAAAAGACCCGGTGTTGTTCCGCAAACGATCAAACTTTATCACGAAGATAATTTCGCCCGTCTTCCACAACTCACGATGGCCTGGCCAACCGTTGAACAATATCATCCGGACTCATATCCACTGTCTGTACTTGCGCAATATCTAACGCAAGGAAAGAAAGCTCCTTTTTACCAGGTGATCGTTGAAGATAAAAAACTTGCTGCGAACACTTCTATGTTTCAGCGTGAATCAGAGCTTGCGGGAAATATGCAACTGACCATCCGCGCCTTCGCTGATAAAGATCTTGATGATAGTAATGACCGCAGTGAATGAAGCATTTACCAAATTCGAGAAAGAAGGCATTTCCGAAAAAGATCTGAAACGTATTAAAGCAGGGCAGGAAAGACAATTTTATAATGGGCTCTCCAGTGTATTAGGTAAAGGAGCGATACTTGCGCAGTACAATATTTTTGCCGGCGATCCCGGCTATGCTGAAAAAGACATCAACAATATACTGGCAGTTACTCCTGCTGATGTGATGCGTGTTTATGAAAAATACATCAAGGGAAAAAACTTTGTAGCTACCAGTTTTGTACCCAAGGGTAAAATGGACCTTGCACTTGAGAGTTCTAAAAAAGCCGATGTGGTGGAAGAACTGATCGCTGCGAATGAGAATGAACAGGTGGACCCTAATGTAAAAGCAACTTATGAAAAAACGCCGAGCGAGCTTCGACCGCAGTAAAGAGCCGCCATATGGAAAAGAACCAAAGCTGACGATTCCTTTAGTGTGGCAGACAAAACTTGGTAATTCGATGCGGATTGCTGGAATTGAAAATAAAGAAGTGCCGCTTGTTCAATTTGAATTTGTGATCGGTGGCGGCTTGTTACTTGAAAATATCGATAAGGTGGGTGTATCGAATCTGCTGGCAAGGATGATGACACAGGGTACAAAAAACAAAACACCGCAGGAACTGGAAGAAGCTATTCAGCTACTAGGCGCATCGATCAATGTATCTGCCGGCACGGAAGATATTCGTGTAAATGTGAACACACTTGCAAAAAATTACCAGGCAACCGTTGATCTTGTTGAAGAGATATTGCTGGAACCAAGATGGGATGCAAAAGAATTTGATCTGATCAAACAATCAGTGATCAGTCAGTTGAAACAACAGGAAGGAGATCCAAACTCGCTGGCACAAAATCAATACAATGAACTGATCTATGGACGTTCAAATATCCGCTCACGAAATTTGTTGGGCACTACTGCATCGGTGAATTCGATCACGATGGATGATCTGAAGGACTATTACAATAAAAATATATCACCTTCTGTAACGCGAATGCATGTGGTAGGTCCACTCGATAAAACAAAGATCACTGCAGCATTGAATGATCTTGCCGGCAAGTGGAAGGCTAAAAAAGTGGATGTGCCTGCATGGCCGGTCGCAACAGCAACGGCTGGGAGCTAAAAGTTTATTTCTTTGATGTACCTGATGCAAAACAATCTATGCTGCGATTTGGTTATCCTGCATTATCGATCACCGATGCAGATTATTACCCGGCCGTGGTAATGAACTATATCCTGGGTGGTGGCGGATTTGCTTCGCGACTTACACAAGAGTTGCGCGAAGGCAAAGGTTATACTTATGGTATTTCATCTTTCTTTGCAGGCTCACATGCGGTTGGACCATTTACTATTGCAAGCGGTGTAAGAAGCAATGTCACTTATGAGGCGTCACAGTTAATAAAAGATATCGTTGAAAAATTTGGGGACACTTATACGGAAGCTGACCTGTCAACTACAAAAAGTTTTTTGACAAAGAGTAATACACGGGCATTTGAAACAGCGGGTGCCAAGCTGAATCTATTGGATAATGTTACCAAGTACAATTGGAGTCCTGATTATGTATTGCAGCGTGAAAAGATCGTAAGGAACATGACCATTGAAAAGATCAAATCGCTTTCCAATAAATATCTTGATACGAATAAAATGGTATGGCTTGTAGTCGGTGATGCCAAAACACAATTAGAGCCGCTGAAAAAACTTGGTTTGGGTGATCCGGTGTTGCTGAATCCGGCAGCGAAGGCGTTTTGATCGTTGCCTTTGCCTTTCCGATAACGATTGGGATTGCTTCACCTTCACTTCTATCAACCGACTTTCTCTACTTTCTTTTGCTTGTGCAAAAGAAAGTAGCAAAGAAAAGCACACCGGCAACGATCCCGATAGCTATCGGTACAGCCGTTGCCGGACGCCCTGATTAAGCTTCAGTGCTACTGTTAACTCAGCTAAGCAATTCTTATCATCGACATCGACCATATGGGGCGGTTTTTTCATTATCGATAATTTCGTAAGATCTATTCAGTTCTTGTGTAATTACCAGCGCCTACTTTTTCGCCTGTTATAGATCATCTTCATATCTAAAGAATACAAGCGAAAAAGACAGCGCCTTTCGATGCTTCAAGTAACACGAAGCAACAACGTCGTCCTATCATTTCAATAAGCACAAGTAATTACAAAGTATGAGAGTCTTCATGTGCGCTGGCCTGCCCGGCCGGCGGAGCATCGGGCCGGGCTTGATTTTTTTGGTTCTTTTTGCATCAAGGCAAAAAGAACAGGAAGAATTTTCCAACGCCTTTTGAGGAAAAAGCCCAGTAATTGTCGGTCTTTCCACGAAAGCTTTATTTAAAGTTTTCTTACTTTGAGATAAACCAATTCAATGGGATTATCGATCCATTATTCGGGAATGATCCGGCATATATCGTTAGTCAAACCATTAATTGAAGAGGCGACAGATGTATGTAAGAGTATGCAATGGAAATATTCTGTTATCACGGAAACGGGTGATGAAGGGGTAAATGGGATTGTATTTTCTCCTGAAAACTGTGAGCCTGTCTTCCTTACCTTTTTGCGAAACAGAAGAATGTGTTCTCCTATTAATCTTAAGTACCAGGCGTCTTATGCGGCAGATGGATTAGATCCTGAGTTGGTCTATACTACAAGCACGAAAACACAATATGCCGGTCCTGCTACTCATATTGCTTTATTGAAATTCCTGAAATATCTCAAGGGAAAGTATTTTGAAACTTTTGAAATGGATGATGAAGGATTTTATTGGGAAACGAATGATGAGAAAATATTAGTAGAACGATTTAATCATTACAGCTATTTACTTCATGCAGTCGTCGAAGCCCTATCCGGTATTACTCATGAGCCTGGTGAAACAACAGATTCTCTTGCCGACAGGATTGAAGACATTTTAAAGAAAAAGTTTGGTAATGAAGAATCGCCCGATTAATTCTCTTTACCAGGACATGATATATTATTTTACATATCCATTCAAAGTTTGCAGATTGTTAATGGCAGCTCCTGCAGTATTATTAAAATATGCAAAGACAGTCTTTTTTTCATTTAACCATCCCTTTATATACGTGGCGTATTGTTTCAGAACATTGTCACTGTAATCCCCGCGGTATCTTGGCTCAGGGCCATGAAAACGCAAATAAATAAAATTACCTCTTACCTCGTTCAGGGGTGTAGCAGATTTGGGAATATCATGAATGACCATAGTTACATCAAATTCTTCAAGCAATTCATACACTTCCCGTTCATACCAGGATGAATTCCTGAATTCCATTGCTATGTTCCAATTCCTGTTATCCGTTGCTTCGCCAAACGTTTCTAACAACTTTTGTAATTGGTTTATTTTTTCAATAGTTAACGAGGGCGGAAACTGCGCCAGCAAACATCCTTTCTTATCGCCAATATTTTCAACGGTCTTAACAAAATCCTCAACATCTTTTACTGCAAAATCCAAATCTTTTACATGCGTTATCGACTTAGAAACTTTGAATGTGAACTTGAAATTATCCGGAACAGCTTCAGCCCAGTTAACAACTGTGGAATGTCGTGGGAGTTTATAAAAAATACTGTTTACCTCAATACTATTAAATAAGGAGGCATAATAATGTAACCTGCTCTTTTCCCGGAATTCTGCCGGGTATTGTGAACGCGGCACGGGGAGTTCTACTCCACTCGTTCCGGAATAAAACAGATCGTTGATTAATTGCATTTGCAGTAAAGGTAGTTGGGGATTTAATCATTTTATTTCGAGATTAAACTGTCGGTAGGAGTAAAGCGCTTGACCATTAAAAAAAACAGTAGGGCCGCAGATCGATCTTTGAAGAATGTATCAGCGCCTTCTTTTTCGTCTGCAATAGTTCAGACCCTTTTTTGATGAATGCAAACGAAAAAGACAGCGCCTATTTGAGTTTCGAAGAGCACGAAGCATGCTGCTCGTCCTATCCGTTCAATAAGAAATATAATTACAAATTATGATGACTGTTCATGTGCGTGGGCCCGGCGAAACCGGCGGAGCATTCGGTTTCGCCTTGATTTTTTTGCTACTTTTTGCATCAAGGCAAAAAGTAGATAAGGCTTCTTAAGATAAATATTGCTTTATGTACTTTCTTTTGCTTGGGCAAAAGAAAGTACCAAAGAAAAGCACACCGGCAACGATCCCGATAGCTATCGGGACAGCCGTTGCCGGACGCCCTGATTAAGCTTCAGTTCTACTGTTAACTGAGCTAAACAATTCTGATCATAGACATCGACCATAAGGGGCACATTTTTTCATTATCGACAATTTTATTTTACAACGTTTAGCCTGTTACGAGAATTCTTGTTGGTCTAGCGCCTTCTTTTTCGCTTGTTATAGTTCAACTTCACATTTAAAGAATGTAAGCGAAAAAGACAGCGCCTTTCGATGTTTCAAATATCACGAAGCAACATCTTCGATCTATCAGTTCGATAATAAAGTTCATTTACAAAATGCCGGAGTGTTCATGTGCGTTGGCCTGCCCGGCCGGCGGCGCATCGGGCCGGGCTTGATTTTTTTGCTACTTTTTGCATCAAGGCAAAAAGTAGAAGAATCCGGCGCACTTTTAGTAGCCTATCTTCATTATTTTACCTAAAAACATCATTAACCATGCTAAAAGAATTATTTGACCTTGTAAAGGGAGAAGCAACAGAAACTGTAATTAATAATCCTGATGTTCCTAACCAATACAACAATGAGGTTGTGGCTGAAGCCACCAATACTGTAGCATCAGGCTTGCGTAATCTCGTTGCCGGCGGCGGCGTGCAAAATGTTTTATCGTTATTTGGTGGCAATACAAATAAGAAAAGCTTGCTCGGCAACCCGATAGTCTCGATGATGATGGGGCATTTTGCGTCCAAGCTTATGAATAAATTCAGTATCGGTCCCAGCCAGGCCAATAATTTGTCGGGCAATCTTATACCCAATGTATTGGGCAAGCTGATCAACAAAAGCAACGATAACAATGATTCAACTTTTTCACTGGAAAAGCTGTTGGCATCTATTACAGGTGGCAGAAGTAATGAGGTCGCTACACAACGCGGCGGAATAGGCGGACTGCTAAATCAATTTAATGGTGGAAGTCAAAGTAATGGAGGTGGGTTATTGGATATTGTAAAAACTCTTGCCGGTGGAGCGCAGGAACAACAGCAAAGAAACGGTGGCAGTTTGCTTGATCTTATTAAAGGGTTTGGTCGGTGAGAATTGCAGAACAGAGATCGTAGTATTAGCTGGTGAATTTTTTTAGTGCAGTCAAAGTATTTGGCCGCTGCATGCATGATTACTTGTGCATCGAAGAATGTTGATCATGTTAAATGTGCCGTGGTCTAGCATGATCATTTGTGTGTTTGGAAATTCGATATGGCGCAGAGGCCTCCGGGACACAAACCGATGAGTGACTGGTTTGATATGACAATTAAGAAAAAAATTTTTGTCCTTCCCCGCCTAAGCTTAATTTATTAAAGGCTTAGGCTGGGACTAAACTGTATTACTACTATTAAGCTTTTCTTGCGTAGCACTCTTGTACTGCAACAATCCTATTCAGCATATCTAATTGAATCCTTAAAATCTTGAACGCATTTTACAAAATTTGAAATCTCTGGTATAAGTATCTTTTTTTCACTTACTCGCAACCTATCTAAATTAGAGTTCGACAATTTTACCGTAGAAGTGGCGAAAACTTGATCATAATAGCTTCCATCTCCCTTTGATAATTCATAATTGAAATAATCAGACTTGAAATATTTTTTCATGTCAGGTTCCAGAGCTTTGGCTTCCTTTGAAGATAAAATACCACCGAATTCAACCACATTTGAAACCTTATCGATCACTAAGGTATAATTGTTTTTACCTGTATTGATTATTATCACTCCATTTCTAAAATGAGTTTCAACAGGTTTTTTCAATTCGTCTGACAAGTATTCTTCTAAAGCAATAATAAATTTCTCCTTACTTAGAAACAAGTCCGTCTCCGATGGTTTTTCCTGACATTCGTTTGGTATAATAAAGTCCTTTACAAATTGCTTTAGTTCTTCCAGTTCATCATTCGTTTCAATCTTGCACCCTATTTCGATCGAATTACTATTTGATGAAGACAATAAATTCATAGACGAAATTATACCAGTTGTTTCATTAAAATAGAATTTAGCGTGGAGATTATTAATTAAACGAGGCTTCAATCCTATACTTTCAATTTCTTCCCAGCTATTAACATTTTCAACTTCGTTTCTTACAAAAAAATCAATTCTTATACCACGATTTTTGGCTTTACTTAATTCTGATGCAAGACGTTCCCAGTTTTTAAAATTTACATAAGGTGAAACGATAAGAATATACTCCTTTGCTTCATGAATAATATCAAATATTTCACTGGTTATTTTATGGGGCTTTAGGATTTTCATAGCCGACTAAAATAGGCATTCTTTTCAATAAGTCAAATCCAATTCAAAATTCAGTTGATAGAATTTGATTTATTTTTATTGCGTGACAGATGTACACGATAAAGAAACCCGCAGTTACAATATGAGCCGTATAAGGGCAAAGAATACAAAGCCTGAAATGCTCGTGAGAAAATTATGATTTTTTGTTGCCTGTTAAAATTCTTCACGAGTTATCCAATGTGGCTTAAAAGCCACAAAACATTCCTACGAAGTCAGTATATTAACCGAAGCAAAACTCTAATTTATGAAAGAAGGTCAACGTCTTTGGACAAGAGAAGAATTAATACTTGCATTAAATCTTTATTTAAAACTCCCATTTGGAAAACTGCATTCCAGGACTCCGGAAATAATTCATTTAGCAAATCTTATTGGAAGAAATGCGAACGCTGTTGCAATGAGACTTAACAATTTTGCAAGTGTAGATCCCTATCATCAGCAAAGAGGAATAGGTGGTTTACCTGGAGGGATGAAACAAGTAAAACCCATTTGGGAAGAGTTTATTGATAATAAAGAGAAATTGATTTTTGAAAGTGAAAAAATTCTTGCGGACAGAGAGAACATTTCACTTGAGGAGAAATATTCTGAAACATTAAAAGGAACCGAACATTTAAAAGGTGAATACAAAATAAGAGAGGTTAAAACAAGAGTGAATCAAGAAGTTTTCCGAGACATTGTAATGGCAAATTATGATGGCAAATGCGCTATTACAGGAATTGATATAGCTTCCTTATTAAGAGCAAGTCATATAATTCCTTGGTCAAAAAATGAAAAAGAAAGATTAAACCCTGAGAATGGAGTTTGCCTTTCTGCGTTGTATGATTGTGCTTATGATAAGGGATATATCAGCATAAATAAAAAATTTGAAATTATTCTATCTTCTGAGATAAAGAAAAAATCCAAACAGAATTATTACATAAAATATTTTGCCGAACTATCTGGCTCAAAAATTCAAATGCCAAAAAAATATTTCCCAAAGAGAGAATTTTTGGATTTTCATCTTGACACAATTTTTAAAGGATAACTAGATGTACACACCAACAGCAAAAGGATATTTCTCAGGATGTGGTGGAATGGAACTTGGACTGGTTTTATCAGGAGTAGAGTTAATTCAATCACTCGATCTGGATAAAAAAGCAACTGATTGCATGAAATTAAACAGTCATTACTTCTCTCATTCGATTTTGAACGCAGACATAAAAGACAAAACAGTTTTGGAGCAACCAAGAACTGATATTATAGTTGGTACTTACCCTTGCACAAAATATTCCCCTATTGCTGATATACACGGAACGAGAACAGGTGATGATTTGTTTCTTCACTTCTTCAGGCACATTGCAATTGAAAAACCCGAAATGTACATTGTGGAAAATGTTCCGGGAATGAGAAAATTTAAAGTAGTAATGGAAGCGATGACAAAGCTTCCTGATTATTATGTAAATGTCTTTTGTCCAGTAGACGCTGCAAATTGGCTTCCACAAAGAAGAAAAAGATTAATCCTTATTGGAACCAGAAAACAATTTTCAATTAGTTCCCCAAATCAAATAAATAACCGGCCACGACTAAAAGATATTTTAGAAAAGAATCCAGTCGTTGAAATGCCCGACTATGTAATAAAACGAATTAATGGAAAATACAGAGACTTACCGATAATTGTTGATCCGGAAGTCTCAAATTCATTAGCGCCGACCTGTGTAGCTCATTATTCTAAGGATTTAAGTACAAGACTGGTAAAAGATAAGAACACTAAGTATGGCGTTAGACCTTTTTCTATTAGAGAATATGCAAGATTGCAAGGGTTTCCTGATGACTTTCATTTCGAATTTAAACGTAGTTCGTACAAGCTAATAGGCAATGCAGTTCCGGTTCACATGGGAAATTGGGTTGGAAAAGTTGCAATGAAGTATTTCAATTAATGATGAATAGAAATATCGAACGTCCAAGAGTGCGACGCAACAAAAGCTAAATAGTAGCAATGCAGCCGGGCCAATAATTTCTCCCATCCATACCATTCACTTTTCCCGCATCCATTTTTTCCTTAGCTTTAAAATCCCCAATAAATTCTGCGAAATTCTTTACATCAAATTATAGCTTATGAAAAAAACAATTGCTTGCATTGCTGCGATCATTACCGCAGCAAACCTATTTGCCCAGGTCGATGCCGGGCTGTTCCGCTTCCCGGATGTATCACAAACCCAGATCGTTTTTACTTATGCCAATGATCTTTGGGTGATGCCCAAAGAAGGCGGCACCGCTATTAAACTCAGCTCGCCTGCCGGTGTTGAAAGCTATCCGAAATTTTCTCCCGATGGAAAATCCATTGCCTTCAGCGGTAACTATGATGGGAACAACGATGCGTATACCATTCCTGTTAATGGTGGTGTGCCGGTGCGGTTAACCAGTCATGGTTATTCTGACCGTGTTGTTGACTGGACAACCGATGGAAAAAAAGTGTTGTTCGCTTCCGCCCGTGAAAGCGGTAAAGCAAGATTCAACCAGTTCTATACGGTGCCAGCCAGTGGTGGCATGGTTGAAAAACTTCCTTTGGCGTATGCAGAGTTTGGTTCTTATTCTCCCGATGGCAAACAGATCGCTGTTGTGTTCCGTTCGCAGGTGGGCCGTAACTGGAAACGTTACCGCGGCGGATGGAAAGCAGATATCCAGCTTTTCAATCTCGTCAACAACGAATCAAAAACGATCGGTGCCGAAGCCGATGCAGGAAATGAATTCCCGATGTGGCATGGCAATGCGATCTATTTTTTATCTGACCGCGGACCGGAGCTTAGAATGAATCTCTGGAAATATGATCTGTCTGCAAAAGCCTATACACAGCTTACCAATTTTAAGGATGATGATGTGCATTATCCTTCGCTGGGACCCGATGATATCGTTTTCGAAGCTGGTGGTAAAATGTATCTCTATTCCATTTCTTCAGGCAAACAAAGAACAGTGCCTATCACTGTGATCACCGACAGGGCCATGCTGAAACCAAAAATAGAACCGGTTGACAGGCTGGTACAAAATGTATCGCTAAGTCCCGATGGGAACAGGGTATTGATACAGGCAAGAGGCGACATATTTTCTGTGCCTGCAGAAAATGGCTATGTAAAAGATATGACAAGAACTTCCGGTTCGGCGGAACGTTATCCTGCATGGTCGCCTGATGGAAAATATATTGCTTACTGGAGTGACCAGTCAGGTGAGTATGAATTATGGCTGATGGAAACAGATAAAGAAAATTCAACAAAGAAGCTGACAGACTATGGCGCCGGTTACCGTTATCGTCCTTTCTGGTCGCCTGATAGTAAGAAGGTCGCTTTTATCGATAAAGCGATGCGGATAAAAATCTTTGATATCACCACCAAACAAACTACGGATGTTGACAGGGCATTGCGCTATACACATGGACGATTGGAAGGTTTTACAGTCAGCTGGTCACCCGATAGCCGGTGGATGGCTTATGGTCGCGATCTCGAGAACCAGCACCAGGCTATTTATGTGTATGATTATAACAATAAAAAAAATCACAGTATAACCAGCGGCTTTTATGCCGGCTTCAATCCTGTATTTGACCCGGACGGGAAATATTTATACTTCTTCACCAATCAATCGTTCAAACCTAATTACAGTGATATTGACAATACTTTTATTTATCCCAATGCCACGCAGATCGCAGTAGTTACATTGAAAAAAGAAACGCCATCAGTGCTTGCCCCAAAGAATGATACAGTGGCCATGAAAAAAGATGATGTGGCAAAAGATGATCCCAATAAAAACAAAAAAGATTCGGCTATTGTAAAAAAACCGGATGCAAAAGGAACCACGATAGACTTTGACGGCATTGAACAAAGACTGGAATTATTACCGGCTCCTGCAGGTAATTATAGTTGGCTATCGGCTGCAAAAGGAAAGATCATTTTTGTACGATACCCGAACACCGGTGCACCCGATGGCAAAGGCACACTGAAATATTGGGATATTGAAAAAAAGGAAGAGAAGACCATTGTTGATGGTATCGACAATGCCCGCTTATCTGCCAATGGACAAAAATTACTGGTGGGTAAATCCGGTACCTATGTTGTGATCCCGCCAAACGAAAACCAGAAGTTTGAAAAAACATTGGCGCTTGCCGATATGCAAATGATGGTGGACCCTGTGCAGGAATGGAAACAAATATTTATGGATGTATGGCGTTTCGAGCGGGATTATTTTTATGATGCCGGTATGCATGGGGTGGATTGGAAACAGGCAAAGGACCGTTATTTGAAAATGCTTGATGGCGCTATGACCCGCGAAGAAGCCAATTTTATTATTGGTGAATTGATCGGTGAATTGAATGCATCACATACTTACCAGGGTGGTGGTGATGTGGAAGCAGCAAAGAATAAAGCAGTCGGTTATTTGGGTGTGGACTGGCAGCCTGATGGTGATAATTATAAAATCAAAAAGATCATACGCGGTGCGGCATGGGATGCAGAAGTTCGTTCAGCACTCGATCAGCCGGGTGTTACCATTAAAGAAGGTGATTATATTTTAGCGGTAAATGGAGTTCCATTGACTACTTCACAGGAACCTTATATTGCATTCACCGGTCTTTCCAATAAAACAGTAGAGCTTACTTATAATTCAACTCCCTCATGGGATGGCGCTAAAACAGCGATTGTAAAAACACTGGATGATGAATACCGCTTGCGCAATCTTGCATGGATCGAGAATATGCGCAAACAAGTAGATGAAGCCACGAATGGTGAAGCCGGTTACATTTATGTACCAAGCACAGGTATCGATGGACAAAATGAATTGACAAGACAGTTTAATGCGCAGTGGGATAAAAAAGCTTTAGTGATCGATGAACGATTTAATGATGGCGGGCAAATCCCCGATCGTTTTATTGAAATGCTGAATCGTGATCCGCTTGCATTCTGGGCCATTCGTGATGGCAGTGACTGGCCATGGCCACCGTTTGCAAATTTTGGTCCGAAGGTGATGCTGATAAATGGATGGAGCGGTTCCGGTGGTGATGCATTCCCGGATTATTTCCGCAGAAAAAAATTAGGACCATTGATCGGAGCAAGAACATGGGGTGGATTGATCGGCATCAGCGGTGTGCCGCCTTTGGTAGATGGCGGTGGAGTTACCGTGCCGACATTCCGGATGTATAATCCTGATGGTACATGGTTCCAGGAAGGTCATGGTGTGGATCCGGATATTGCAGTGCCGGAAGACCTGAGTAAGATGGCAAAAGGCAAAGACCCGCAATTAGAAAAAGGGATTGAAGAAATAAAAAATTTATTAAAGACAAAAGGATATAAGCCGCCGGCAAGACCTACATTAGAGAAGAGAGCTTATTGATGAATGGTGAGTTGTGAGTGGTGAATTTATGAAACTATGATTGCGGATCTTATTTGGGATCCGCAATTTTTTTGCACTTTACTTTTATTAAGAAAAATAAAAGAAAGTGACGCGCCATAAGAGAAGTGAAAGAATAAAACTCGTTAAAAAATCCACCCCCACTTGTATAGTATTCCGTATTGAAGCACTTCCCCCGCCAGCGGGGGACAATGTACATCCCTTTATTGGTACACATGACGCTTGACCACCCAAACCACTAGAACTGCACATCAATCTCTGAAGAATGTATTAGCGCCTTCTTTTTCGTCTTAATAAAAAAAATTACATCCTTAGTAAATACAAACGAAAAAGACAGCGTCTATTTGAGTTTCGAAAAGCACGACGCAAGCTATTCAATCCATCAGTTCAATAGATAATGTATTTACCATTTATAATGACTGTTCATGTGCTGGCCTGCCCGGCCGGCGGAGCATCGGGCCGGGCTTGATTTTTTTTTCGCAATCCTTTCGGATTGCCTATTTACATCAAGGCAAAAAGTAGATAAAACTTCTTAAGAATAAATATTGTTTTATGTACTTTCTTTTGCTTGTCCAAAAGAAAGAACCAAAGAAAAGCAATAGCATTCGGTTTCGCCTTGATTTTTTTCCGTAACCCTGGCGGATTACTTATTGCATAAAGGCAAAAAGTAGATAGTGACACAACATTATGTAGATCAATCAATGATCAGGGTATAATAAAAAGCCAATATATTTAGTAAAATATTACTAACTTGCTGAGCATAGTGATAACTAACCCAACTTACTGTTCACAAATAATGATCAATGCCAGCATTGAAAGCCGATATTATCACTCAACTGAAAAAAGAATTGCTTGCTTTGCAGGGGTTCAGGCCATTGGTGCATGCACATCAGCAAATCGATCTTGGGACCATTAACCATTCCTTTCCTGATTCACAATTTCCCCTTGGGGTTAATCATGAATTTATTTGTGGCAACAAAGAAAGCTTAGCAGCGAGCAGCGGTTTTATTGCAGGCATCTTATCATCTATGCTGCAAAAAAGCGGCGGAGTTGTATGGATCAGTTCCTCACAAATTATTTTTCCTCCTGCACTGGTTTCTTTCGGAATCGATCCATCACAGCTCATCTTTATCCATCTCCGCAATCAAAAAGAAATTAACTGGACAATTGAAGAAGCATTGAAATGTGAGGGGTTGTCAGCAGTGGTAGGAGAGATATCCTTCGTTGACCTGGCAATATCCAGACGATTACAATTAGCCGCAGAACAAAGCAGGGTAACCGGTTTTTTACTTCGTCATCAACCAAAACAACTTTTCACAACTGCCTTTACATGCCGCTGGCAGATCCAATCCTTACAAAGCGAAACAGCAGATGGCCTGCCCGGTATTGGTTTTCCCCGCTGGCAAATTGAACTTTTAAAAGTTCGCAATGGTAAACCCGGAAGCTGGCAACTGGAATGGATCAATGGAAAATTCCAGCTTGTTGTTTCGAAATCTTCATTACATACACATGAACACAGGCAGGCAGTATGAAACGTTTTGCTGCCATATGGTTCCCGTTCCTGAAAACGGATTGGTTCAGTATCCGTCAGCCTTCTCTTCGTGATGTTCCTTTTGTTCTGGCGGCTCCCGATCATGGACGAATGCTGATCACGGCCGCGAATGAAAAAGACTATTGAACAATCGATACATACAGGTATGGTAGCAGCCGATGCAAAAGCTATGTTTCCTTTATTAACCGTAATCGATGATCAACAGGGTTTGGCTGAAAAATTATTGAAACGTATTGCCGAATGGTGTATACGGTTTAGTCCATCCGTTGCTATTGATGGTGATGATGGGCTTTTTCTTGATGCAACAGGTTGTACGCATTTATGGGGAGGTGATGAGCCGTATGTAAAAGATATTACTGCACGATTCAACAACTATGGCTATACCGTTCGTGTTGCGATTGCCGATACGATCGGCGCTGCATGGGCTGTATCCAGATATGGAAACAATGAATTCATCATTGAACCCGGGAAACAATCTACTGCATTGCTTGACTTACCTGCTGCTGCATTGCGATTGGATGATGATACGGTTGAACGATTGAATAAACTTGGACTGCGGCAGGTGAAAGATTTTATCGGTATGCAACGTTCAGCGTTGATAAGAAGATTCGCAAAACCTGAAAAAATTTTGAACCACGGAGACACTAAAACACAAAGGAACACGAAGTATGATATTGATATTATCACAAGAATTAACCAGGCGTTGGGATTGGAAGAAGAATTCATTCAACCTGTTCATCCGCCTGCTCCTTACCAGGAAAGATTGCCTTGTTTAGAACCGATTGTTACAGCAACAGGAATTGAAATTGCATTGCAACGATTGCTGGAAACATTATGCAAGCGATTACAGCAGGAAGGAAAAGGAATTCGTACTGCTGTGTTGAAATGTTATCGTGTGGATGGTAAGATCGAACAATTGAGATCGGAACGATCCGTGCATCGCATCATGTTGAGCATTTGTTCCGGTTGTTTGAATTAAAGATCTCATCGATCGAACCTGCATTGGGTATTGAATTATTCATTCTCGAAGCAACAAAAGTTGAAGATCATGTTTCATTACAGTCAACAATATGGAATCACGGATTACGCGGATTAGAGGATGAAAGGATTTCAGAATTGCTGGATCGCTTAAGCAATAAGATCGGTGCTTCTTCTATTCATCGTTATTTACCCGATGAACATTACTGGCCCGAAAGATCGGTGAAAGCTGCTAACTCATTGGATGAAAAAGCCACCACAACATGGAAAGTAGACAGGCCAAGACCTTTGCAATTCTTATCAAAACCTGAAACTATTGAAGTGACGGCACCTGTTCCTGATTATCCACCGATGAATTTCCGGTATAAAGGAAAACTGCATAAGATAATTAAAGCAGATGGACCGGAACGTATAGAACAGGAATGGTGGATCGAACAGGGACAACACCGCGATTATTATTATGTGGAAGATGAAGAAGGATGCAGGTACTGGCTTGTTTCGGTTGGGACATTATGAGGATGTATACTTATCAATGGTTTATTCATGGATTTTTTGTTAACACTAATCACACGAATTGAAACGAATAAATAAACCACGGGGGCACAGAGACACGAAGTAACATGGAGCGTCTCCATGTCTCTCAGTGAACATCATGACCCCGTGTTTCAAAAAAAATTTGCGATGAAGTATACAGAATTACAAGTAACAACCAATTTCAGTTTCTTACGCGGTGCCTCTCATCCGGAAGAATTGGTGGAACAGGCAGCGATCTATGGTTATGATGAAATAGCGATCACTGACCGGAACAGTTTTGCCGGTATTGTTCGTGCACATGCTGCAGCAAAAAAAAAGAAATAAAGATCATTCCTGGCTGTCGCCTTGATCTGCTGGATGGACTAAGCCTGCTGGCTTATCCAACTAATAAAGAATGCCTATTCGCAATCTTTGTCAATTGCTTACAACAGGAAATCTTCGTGCAGAAAAAGGAGAATGTCATTTATATAAAGCAGATGTATATGCATATGCAAAAGGAATAAAATTTATTGTGGTGCCGCCTGATACATTGAATCGATCATTTCAATTTTGATCCATCATTTGAAAATGCTTTAAAAGAATACCGTGAAGCATTTGGAGAATAATCTTTATATCGCAGCATCACGCCGTTATCATGGAGATGATAGTAAATATTTATATCGTCTTGCACAATTATCTGCAAAACTGCAATATACCAATGGTGGCAACAAATGATGTGCATTATCATGATACCGGCACAGCAGACAATTGCAGGATATTGTAACCTGCATCCGTGAAAAATGTACGATCTATAATGCAGGCTTTCGTTTGCATCCAAATGCAGAAAGATATTTGAAACCTGAAGAAGAAATGCTGCGCTTGTTCAGGCAATATCCTGATGCAATTCGTAAAACACAGGAAATTGCTGAAGCCTGTCAATTTTCATTGGATGAATTTGAATATGAATATCCTGAAGAGATCACCAGTGAAGGACGAACGCCACAGGAAGAATTGACTTATTTAGCATGGAAGGGTGCTAAAGCAACATTTATGGAGAATGTGTTCCTGAAAAAATGATCAATGCGATCAATCATGAACTGGCATTTATTGAACAAATGAATTATGCTTCTTATTTTCTTACCGTTTATGATATTGTTCGTTTTGCAAGAGAACAAAAAATTCTTTGCCAGGGACGAGGTTCGGCTGCTAATTCCACTGTTTGTTATTGCCTTGGTATCACTTCCGTTGATCCTACCAAATTTGATTTGTTGTTTGAACGATTTATTTCCTCTGCACGAAATGAACCACCTGATATTGATGTGGACTTTGAACATGAACGCCGGGAAGAAGTGATACAATATATCTATCAAAAATATGGCCGTGACCGGGCAGCCATTGTTGCTACCGTTACACAGCAACATCAAAAAGGAGCGATAAGAGATGTTGGAAAAGCAATGGGATTATCTGTTGATACGATCAATCGTCTTTCAGGTTCAGTAGGTTCGATCTGGGAATTTCACTGATGAATGGTTTGAAGGCAAACGATTTGCAGAACAAGGATTGAATCCAGGTGATAAACATCTTGCGCAAAGTGTTGCAGCTTACCAGGCAGTATCATGGGTTTTCCGCGGCAGCTTGGTCAGCATACAGGAGGCTTTGTTATCACCCGTGGTAAACTGTCTGATCTGTGCCCGATACTGAATGCACGCATGGAAGACAGGACCTGCATTGAATGGAATAAAGATGATATTGATGCATTGGGCTTTTTGAAAATAGATGTGCTGGCATTGGGAATGCTTACCTGTATCCGCAAAGCATTTGATCTTGCAAAAGAACATTATGGTCTTGATCTTACGCTGGCGAATATTCCACAGGATGATCCTGCTGTTTATGAAATGATCTGTCATGCAGATACCATTGGTGTTTTTCAGATTGAAAGCCGTGCACAGCAATCCATGTTACCGCGATTGAAGCCACGAACTGTTTTTATGATCTGGTGATTGAAGTGGCTATTGTAAGACCGGGGCCAATACAGGGTGATATGGTGCATCCTTATTTACGACGTCGTAATGGTGAAGAGCCAGTTGAATATCCATCAAAGGAATTGGAAGAAATTTTAGGAACGAACATTGGGTGTTCCTTTATTCCAGGAACAGGCAATGAAGATCGCTATTGTGGCGGCAGGTTTTACTCCTGCTGAAGCAGATGAACTGCGCCGCAGTATGGCAACATTTAAAGCAAAAGGACTGGTCAGCAAATTTCGAGGAAAAGCTGATCAAAGGAATGATGAAAAGATGGATATACACTTGAATATGCACAGCGTGTATTTAAACAATTGGAAGGTTTTGGCAGTTATGGTTTTCCTGAAAGTCATGCAGCCAGTTTTGCATTGCTGGTATATGTTTCTTCCTGGATCAAATGTTATTATCCTGATGTATTTGCATGTGCATTGCTGAATAGTATGCCGATGGGTTTTTATCAGCCTGCACAAATTGTTATTGATGCACGAAAGCATGGTGTTGAAGTAAGAGCCGGTTGATATTAATTATTCGGATTGGGATAATAAGCTGGAGAAATAAAGGAGGGCTTAGGAACATTCCGGATAAGGGATATTGCGCTGCGCTTGGGTTTCAGGCAAGTGAAAGGTTTGAGAGAAGAAGATATGAAACTATTAATAGCAGGCAGAAAAAAAATGTATTCAGCTATTAATGAACTGCGTGATATTGGTTTGCCTGAAGCTGCATTGGAAAAATTAGCTGATGCAGATGCATTCAGATCCATTGGTCTTGATCGCAGGCAGGCATTATGGGAAGTATCCACAAAGGACCGGCCTGTTGCTTTATTTAAAGGACAGCCTTCAGCAGATGCAACAGCATGAAAATGTTTCATTGCCTGTAATGACAATGCCTGAACATGTTGTTCATGATTATGCTGCCACTATCACTTTCTTTAAAAGCACATCCTGTAAGTTTTTTAAGAGAAAAACTTGATCAACTTCATATTGTATCAACTAGCTGATCTGTGCTGATTTGAAAAATGGTGATCCGGTGAAAGTTGCCGGGCTTGTTTTGGTCAGGCAAAGACCCGGAACTGCAGGAGGGATTTGCTTTATGACCATTGAAGATGAAACAGGTTGTGCCAACCTGGTGGTCTTTGAAAATATGTTTGAAAAATATCGTCGTGAAATTCTACAATCTAGGTTGATGATGGTGGAAGGAAAACTACAGGTGGAAGGTGAAGTGATCCATGTTATTGTTGAAAAGTGTTTTGATCTTTCCAGGATGTTGAGGAGGTTAGGTACAGGGGAGTTTGTGAATGTATTTCCTGAGGGGAGAAATTTCAGGTGATATGTTTTATATGATATATGTTCTTCCTTTTGCACATGCAAAAGAAAGAACGAAAGAAAAGCACACGGGCATCACTAATCATTCACCACTTCAATACACCGGCAATTCACTTTATCAAAGATCCAAACAGTTTTATTACCAACGGTATCTCTTGTAAAGCACTTATTAAATGGCTCACTATTGTACCAATCCGCTCTGTCTGGCCCATCTTTTATTATCGTTTTAAAATCCTGTACATATCCATTCTCTAATCGTTCAATTACAGATTGGTGTACTTTGATGCGGTGATTATTCCAGTTAACATTCATTGAGTCCAAATATTTATTGATGCTGCGTAAGCGATCACCTCCGGATGAAAGTTTGCCAATGGCGTCACGACGCGAATTATTAACCTTGCCAAATGAACAGGTTGTAATCAGTGTATCTTTCAGGATCCGGTAAGGTTTTAGTTTAGCCAGCATCCACCGTAATGAAATACCGCTTAGCTGATCCCTTTCTTCGTTGCTTACACCACCACCAAGATCTTTATGACTGCCATTAAACCAGACTTCTTCTACAATTGAATTTATATCCTGGCCATCATGCAATGCAACATTTTTATGTGTAGCCAATATCGGTGTATAGATGAGGGCACGGTTATCATCAAGCGATGCAGCGTGAAATAACTTTTTTACATTGTATAGCTGGTTAAGGTATTGAGGTTGCGGGTAAGGAGTTTCTTCATCGTCCCAAATTGAAAAGGCTTCTACCGTATCCCATAGTGCCATCAATTCGATTTTTGTTGTACCCGTTGTATCAGCAGTTACCTGCTCACCCGGGTGATGCCGGCTCCATGCCGAAAGAACACCCATCATTTTTGCCCGCTTGGCTGCAATACCAATGGCGGAAGTATTAGCGGTGTAAAGCTTCCGTAGCAGTCGCTGCTTATCGGCATCTTTTTTTACCGGGTTAAGGTTGATGATACCTATTGTATAAATAAAACCTGAGAGTATGCGGCACTGGTTAGCTCCGCGGCTGAAACCAAATAAACAAATGGAATCGTTAGCACTCCTGTAATTTTCTGTGAGGAAGCGGTAAGCCCTCATAATTCTTTCACCGGTAGTGATTGCTTTTATTGCATGCCTCATCCTGTTTCCTGCTCCCACTCCTTCTATATACAGGCTTTTGATATTATTCGTGTCTGCAAGCGTATGCGAAGTTCTTACATGAGTGTTTTTCCATCGCTCTTTGTGTGGCAGATCCCTGGTACCATCCATAAATACGGCAATCATGTGAGACCGTTTCTTATCCTGGTACTCCATATATTTCTCCGGTATACTTTTCACGGCCCGGCATGATATCATTAATACAACAACAAGAATTAAACCGGCGTATGTTTTTAGCATGGGGTCGTTTTGGATTTTTTATTATTATGTGATTCCTTATTTTTTATTTGCTCGTGTTACCAACTTTCCGTCAAAGGCTTTTTTCAAAATACTTTGCCATAACACCATAACCTTTGAACTGATGGATAGCGTTTAACACACAAAATAGCAATTACTCAATCTATAAACAATAAGGGCCAATCCCAACCAGTTTGCCCGGGATGCTCGTGTTGGCAAAAAAAATAAATACCAAATGACAGATATTTGCTTGATGCACACGATGGCGGATAAATTAATAGACTTCTACCTGTCCATCAAACCGCCGCTTAACCTTCCGCCCGGTATTGAAATATTATTTCCCCAAAAAGATAAACAAGTAATAGAGCTGGTTAAGAATTTTTTAAAAAAATATTTTAATGATCATAGTCCCCGCCGCTTAATGCTCGGTATAAATCCCGGGAGGTTCGGAGCAGGAATAACAGGCGTAAACTTTACGGCACCCAAACAATTAAAGGAGCTTTGCGGTATCGATCATCATCTTAAGCTTTCATCAGAACTTTCTGCTGAATTTATTTATGATATGATTGCTGCATATGGCGGAACAAAAAAATTTTACCAGGATTGGTTTATCGGGTCTGTTTGCCCGCTTGGCTTTATTAAAAATGGAAAAAACATCAACTATTATGACGATAAAAATTTAGCGGACGCGGTAACACCATTTATAATTGATTGCATTAACAGACAATTAGCTATGGGCTTTCATGTTGAAAAATGCTTTTGTATTGGCGGAGAAAAGAATTTTAAATTCTTATCCCGGCTGAATGCCGATCATAAATGGTTCAACCAAATAATCCCTTTACCGCATCCACGCTTTATTCTTCAATACCGCCGAAAGCAAAAGGATAAATACATCCATCAATATTTGTCGGCTTTACAATTTGCCGGTTAAATTGTTTCCCTTAGCTTTGCGCTTCCTTAATTTTTGAATATGAAAATCTGCAAAGGTTCTGCCCCCAATTGTTAAGAACCTGAATTTTACCGGAGCTCATTTTATCAGCAACATCCTGTTGCGATTTATTTCACTTATTTGATTTATTTTCAAAAGATTTTCAATCATGCAGAACCAAACTGTCTATAAGAACAAATTTTCTCATTTTATTTCATTGATCGGGCAATCGCTTCGTGGCGGGGAATATGATTATACACAAGGCAGCATTCGTGTAGCCATTGTATTGCTTGCTATTCCTATGATCCTTGAGCTCAGTCTTGAAAGTGTATTCGCAGTTGTCGATATATTTTTTGTAAGCAAACATATCGGATCAAATGCAACACAAACTGTTGGCTTAACGGAATCCGTTCTTACCGTTATTTATTCACTGGCGATCGGCTTAAGTGTTGCCGCTACTGCAATGGTGGCAAGACGAATTGGCGAAAAAGATCCTTCGGCTGCTTCGCATGCGGGCATGCAGGCGCTGATCATGGCATTATTTGCAACTATTTTCATCAGCATAGCCGGAGTAATTTTTGCGCCGGATATTCTTCGCATCATGGGCGCCACGCCTGATGTTGTAAAAGAAGGAACAGTTTTTACCCGCATCATGTTAGGCGGAAGCTTTGTTATCATTCTTCTTTTTCTTATCAATGGAATTTTTCGCGGGGCCGGCAATGCAGCAATTGCGATGCGCAGCCTCTGGCTTGCCAGCTTAATAAATATTTTTTTATGCCCGGCATTGATCTTAGGTTGGGGACCACTCCCCGCATTGGGTTTAAAAGGAGCTGCTATTGCAACAACTTTTGGCCGTGGCATGGGTGTATTGTATCAATGCTATTATTTATTCTGGAACAAAAAGGGAGCTATCAATCTCAGTAAAGAACATTTTATTATTGACTTTTCAATAATGAAATCATTGATAAAAATTGCGTGGCCGGCTACATTCCAGTTTATCATTGCCTCCGGAAGCTGGATCGTTCTTACACAATTGATAGCAACAACGGGTGGTACGCATGCATCAGCAGGTTACCAGATCGCAATTCGTAATGTTATGTTTTTTATTTTACCTGCATGGGGCTTGAGCAATGCAGCAGCTACGTTGGTAGGTCAAAATCTTGGTGCTAAAGAACCCGGACGTGCAGAAAAAAGTGTATTTCTTACCACAAAGTATAATGCCATTTTTATGAGCGGAGTTATGCTCTTGTTTATCTTTTTTGCAAAACCGATCATTAGCATTTTTACAAGTATACCGGAAGATTTGCAATATGGTGCACTTTCCTTGCAGATCATCGGCACCGGTTATATTTTTTATGGAATCGGTATGGTAATGATACAGGCATTAAATGGCGCCGGTGATACTAAAACACCTACATGGATAAACTTTTTTGCATTCTGGCTGTTCCAGATCCCATTGGCATATATTCTTGCAATAGGGTTTGATATGGGACCGACGGGTGCTTTTATTGCCATCCCGGTTGCTGAAACCGCTTTGGCACTTGCGGCCTGGTATTATTTTAATAAGGGAAAATGGAAACAAGTTAAAGTGTAGGTCGGATTTGCAAATCCGACTTACTTAGTGTTATGCCGATTTAGTAGATCGGATTTGCAAATCCGACTTACTGCGGCCTCGCTCTCCTTCGGAGAAGAAACGAGGGAGAGGTCTTTTATTTATCTTTAATACAACATCACTGTAAATGGAAAATAATGTAATACACCAGAACCGGATCCGGCAAATATTTTTTATTGTAATCATTGTATTGCTCGGCCTGTTATTATTTCTTGAGCTCTATATTTTTCTGCCGGCTTTACTTGGCGCTGTCACATTATATATTGTAATGAGAAAATGGATGTTCTATCTTACCATAAAGAAAAGATGGCGGAAAGGATGGACCGCCGCGCTGCTGATGTTTCTTTCTTTAATTGTTATCCTGCTCCCGATTGCAGTCCTGGTCAATATGCTTTCTTCAAAAATCACTTTTGCCATTCAGCATTCAAATGAATTGGTCAGTGCGTTGAAAACAGTCGTTACAGATATCGAGCAACAATTCGACATAGAAATCGCAAGCGATGAAAATATAAACAAGCTTGGAAGTTTTATCAGCGGGGGTATTCCAAGATTGCTGAGCGCTACGTTTAATACACTTGGCACCATCTTCTTCATGTATTTCATTCTTTATTTTATGCTGGTAAACGGAAGAAAAATGGAGAATGATATTTATGAACATATACCCTTAAGAGATGAGAATGTGGTAATGCTTGGCAAAGAAGTAAAAAGTATGGTGCTGAGTAATGCAGTTGGCATACCTGTAATTGCCGTATTACAGGGAATCGTTGCATTGATCGGCTACCTTATTATTGGTGTTAAAGAACCATGGTTTTGGTTTGTGGTCACTTGCATTACTGCGATGCTTCCCGTTGTGGGAGCAGCGCTGGCTTATGTGCCACTTGCCATTATATTTTTTGCCAATAATCAAAACTGGCAGGGAGTAGCTATGCTGATATATGGATTTGCTATAATCGGTCTTGTTGACAATGTATTTCGCTTCACTCTTGCAAAAAAGATCGGAAACGTTCACCCGCTGGTTACGGTATTTGGTGTCATCATCGGGTTAAGTGTTTTTGGTTTTATTGGTTTAATATTTGGTCCCTTGCTTATTTCTTTATTCCTGTTGCTATTAAGAATTTATGGTAACGAATTTATTACCAAACAAAGACAACTGCATCCTCACCAACACATGGAAAACTGAATTTTTAATCTGTGTAATTTATTTTTTACTGACTATCCGGTTATCGAAAACCTTGTTCATTCTTTGTGTTCTTAATGTCAGGCTTTGTGTCCTTCGTGTTACAATAAATATTGGAACACAAAGAACACTACGAACCACAAAGGACACCACGATGTTTAAATAGTAGTTAGGTTGATATATGCCGACGTCATTTATTTTTTTATGGCCAGATAGTCCTGCCTATGGCGGGATTTTTCGCTGATAAGTAAATCGCTCGAAAATTTTACGGCTCATTTCGTAAGTAGATTTTCTATTTGCCGTAAATCATCTCAAGTATTTACCACAAATACATAACAATTATTACTTTTTACCCTTGCAATTTCCTAAACGGGATAATATTTTTACGTTTAAGCCCGTTTAAAAAAACCGAAATCCGTATCCCGTGCCCAGGTTTATAAAAGCCATATTATCCTCATTCTCTGCCGCTGCATTTATAGCCGTGCCGCTATTATTTGCAGGAAATAAATCAAGCCCTGTAAAATTCCAATCACTATTTACTGTTGTCGATTCAACCGGAACAATTTCAACTGATGCCGAATTGGATTCGATATATGAAACGCTTAAGCTTAAGAAAAAAGGATTAAGGAAGGAAGCATTTAAATACGCATACCTGGGATACAAAAAATTAGAAGAGGAAGGGCAATTAAATAAAGAAGGAATAATCACCATCTGCGATTTCAGTCAATCATCAAAAAGAAAAAGACTTTATGTTATCGATCTGAAAGAATGCAAGCTTTTATTAAATACATATGTCGCCCATGGAAAGAATTCCGGGGGCGAGTATGCAAAAAGATTTTCGAACCGGCCTGAATCATTGCAGAGCAGTCTTGGATTCTACCGGACAAAAAAAACATATTATGGCGGTCATGGCCTGGCATTGACATTATCGGGTCTTGAGCCTGGCTTTAATGATAAAGCCGAAAGAAGAAAGATCGTTGTCCATGGCTCGCAGTACATTGGCGATAATTACAGGCGATGGGGAAAATACATGGGTCGCAGCTTTGGTTGCCCTGCCGTGCCAATGAGACAATCCAAAATACTTATCAATACAATTAAAGACGGAAGCTGTCTCTTTATTTATCATCCAAGTAAAAACTATTTGGCTGGATCTAAAATATTAAACGGCTAATTGGACGTATAATAAGGATGGATGAAACAAAGGCTTCCCGGTAATTATCGGGGGGCTTTTTTGTTTTTAAGATTTACAAAATAATAGCCCACGGTTTAAACCGTGGGCTATTTTTAAACCATGGCTTATTAAGGTCGCGATCTTACCGGGAGGCTTTTTATTTAAGAATTTACAAAATAATGAGCGGCTAACTGGGAAAAGACACCAATTAAAAATCCAAAATAAATTTCTATAGGGCTGTGATCAGAAACAATAAGCCGTGAAGTGCATACAACACCTGCAATTAAAACGGCAACAGATAAATAGAAGGAATAACTTACGGTATCGGTAAATCCAAGCAATGCGATGAACGTGCACATTACCCCAACAGCAATTGCGTGCATGCTTACTTTCATAAAAATGTTTACAAGAAATCCGAAAACGGAGGCATTAAAAACCGCCATGCTCATACTGAGCAGGTCCTTTATTTCATGATTTTTTTTGAACCAGTACCAGACCGAGAAGTAAAAGATCATGCAAATAATATAGGGAGCTATGCGGTCTTTTTGTGTTTTTAAAAATATAGAATCTATAAAATTCAGCCCTCGCAGCAATAACACAGTTACTAACGGTACAAAAGAACATGATACAATAAAAACCAGCAGCTTTAACGTCCGGTTCCAATCATCGAGGCCTGCAAATTCGTAAGAGCGGACCTGCATAATAAAGTAGGCGAGATATACCGGAATAAATAATGGGTGAAATATATAAGAGATGATCTTTGCCAATAATCTTACCCATGCCGGCTGATCAGGCGTTTCGGGTATGCTTACTTCTTTTATTTGATTTTCTTCGGTTATAATTAGTCTGTCGGGCATGACTATAGTTCTTTTCGCAAACGAGCTACGGGGATATTCAATTGTTCCCGGTATTTGGCTACTGTTCGGCGTGCAATATTATATCCTTTTTGCTGAAGCATTTCAGTAAGATGCTCATCACTCAGCGGTTTCTTTTTATTTTCAGCTTCTATAAGATCGCTAAGAATTTTCTTTACTTCTCTTGTTGATACTTCTTCGCCGCTCTCTGTGCTTAATGATTCACTGAAGAAAAACTTTAAACGGTATGTTCCGAATTCAGTTTGTACAAATTTGCTGTTAGCCACCCGGCTTACTGTAGAAATATCGAGTCCCGTTTTCTCCGCAATATCTTTAAGGATCATTGGTCGCAAAGTGGTTTGATCGCCGGTGAGAAAAAAGTCATGCTGGTGATTCATGATTGCGGTCATCGTATCAAGCAATGTATGCTGCCGTTGTTTGATAGCATCGATGAACCATTTGGCCGAATCGATCTTTTGCTTTATAAATAATACAGCTTCTTTTTGACGTTTATCTTTTTTTGTACCGCGGTCATATTCCTTCAGCATATCACGATAGCCTTCGCTGATGCGCAGTTCCGGTGCATTTCTTGAATTAAGCGTGAGCTCCAGTTTACCGCCATTATTTATTATAAAGAAATCCGGTACCACATAACTCTCCGCTTTGTTTATTTCGCCTACATTACCACCGGGTTTGGGATTCAGCCTGATGATCTGTTGCATTACTTCCTTCAATTGCTCATCATTCAGATCAAGACCCCGTTGAATTTTTTCGTAATGCTTTTTAGTAAACTCATCAAAATATTTTGAGATCGCTTTAATGGCAGTGGTCACATTCTTCCCTTCATCCTGCATCCTGTTTAATTGAAGTAATAAACATTCCTGCAGATCTCTGGCGGCCACGCCGGGTGGATCAAATTGCTGAATTCGCTTTATTATACTTTCCACTTCTTCTTCTGTGGTCATTATATTTTGGCGAAAAGCAAGATCATCCACAATAGCATGTCGTTTCCCTGCGCAGGTAACCATCTTCATCAATGCTTCCTACAATTTGTTCGGCTACCCTTTGTTCCTTTTCATCCAGTTTTAATAAGCCTAGCTGATCGAGCAGCGTTTCGTAAAAGCTTGTCTCTGTTTTAAAGGGGATTGTTTTTTTGTCATCATCGTCGCTGCCGTAATTATCATCGCGGAGTTTATAGTCAGCAATATCATCATCACCTTCCTTTACATAATCGCTGATATCTATATTGTCATATTCATTTTCACTGCCATCGGGTTCATCAAATGTCTCCTCTCCATTTTCTGAAAACTCATCCTTTGCTTCCTCGTATTCGTCATGCTTTTCTTCATCCAGTTCCAGGGCGGGATTTTCTTCCATTTCTTCTTTTATCCTTTCTTCCAGGTTGGCCGTAGGCACCTGCAGCAGTTTCATCAGCTGAATCTGCTGGGGAGATAGTTTTTGTAGTAGCTTTTGCTGTAAACTTTGACTCAGAGCCATGGTTGCTTATTGTGGTTCCTCAGGTTAAGTATTGGCCTTTTGAAAAAATCGGGCCAAACATCAAAAATCAGGCCGTAAATTTACATACAAATAAACTTAAGTTGCCGCAACGAATAAATATTATTCTTGTTGTCTTGTTAATGTTAACCGGAAAGATTTTTTCGCAGGAAAAATCTTTATCAACTAACTCAGATTCAATTTTTAGAATAAGGGGGAAATTTAACCCTGCTTTTAACATAGAAAAAAATTATTCTAACGATTATTTTAGAAATGTTTATTTAAAATCTGTACATCCGGGCCAATATAGGAACAATTATATTGCACCAAAGTATTTGTTTTCTAAACCAGGTTTGTTAGAAAAACGGTTTTATACCGATCATCTTGGCTTCTTTTGCAAAAAAGAAATTCAATTAGAAAAGATCACTTCTGTTCCTTTCCGGTTTCGATTTGGCTCGCTTGAATATGTAAATAAATTGGAAGGAAAAAGGTAAGAATAGAATCATTTCATAATAACTCTTCTTTAATTCGCCGTCCGGCTTTCATCACAAATACTGTGATCTTTTCGCAATCGTATTGAAATATTTACATAATGGTTTCCGCCGCAATGGCTGGAACATTCTTAAAATAATTTTCCAACGATTTATCTTTATCAGATGGTGACTTACAACTTAGTGATGAGAAAAATAAATTACCGGAATAATATATGCAGAAAAAAGCATGCGAAATTTATTTGCCTTTCTTTGGCAGCCATTCCATTTGTGGTACCTGTGCAGGAACCTTGTAATAGTTATTTCGCAAACTGTCATTCCATCCATTGGGATTATTATTAAATGATTTGCTGCTGAAATAAATGCTCCCCTGCACATTGGGATTTTGTCGCAGCAGTTTTATCTGGTTGGGAAGTTCATTAGGATTTTTCCAGGCCGTGTTGCTGCCTGATCGGTAAATGCCAATGACCAATATATAAATTACGTCCATAAGAATTTTTGCTCCACCAATCCAGCATTTTTACATAATCAATTTTATCATGACCTATTTCCAAATAAAGCTGCGGCGCCACATAATCAACCCATTTTTCTTTTAACCATAATAATATGTCTGCATAAAGATCATCGTAATTTGTTTGGCCCGCTTTGCTGTCACTGCCCCTTGGATCTTTGTCTTTATTTCTCCATACACTAAAAGGCGAAATACCAAATTGGACCCATGGCTTTTCCTTTTTAATAGCAATAGAAAGCATTTTCATGATCGTATCTACATTGCTTCTGCGCCAATCCTCTTTATTCAGCCTGCTTTTCGATTTTTTGTACGAATCATCATCCGGGAATTCCTTGCCTGCTATTCTATACGGATAAAAATAATCATCCATGTGAATAGCATCCACATCATAGCGGTGAACGATATCTGCGATAACCTTCACCACAAATTTTTGTACATGCCCGCTTGCCGGGTCAAAATATTTTTTATCGCCATAATCCAAAAACCATTCAGGGTGAATTTTTGTAACATGATTAGGCGCAATAGAAGAAGCCCCGATCTTAAAATCAGCCCTGTACGGATTACACCAGGCATGAAACTCCATTCCACGCTTATGTGTTTCTCTGATCATAAACTCAAGCGGATCATAATAAGGAGAGGGCGGCTGACCCTGGATGCCGGTAAGCCATTGGCTCCACGGCTCGAATGGCGAAGGATAAAAAGCATCTGCTGCAGGTCTCACCTGCACGATCACGGCATTCATGCCATTTGATTTATGCATATCTAACTGGCGAATGAACTCGGTTCGTTGGCTATCCGGGTTCATCATTCCTTTTGGCGGCCAGTCGATATTATCAACCGATGCGATCCAGACGCCCCGGAATTCAGTTTTAAGCTTGTGCGAACAAGGTTGATGTAAATAGAAAAAGGCAGACTATTAGAATAGTACGGCGGTTCGGTATTTTCATTTGAATATCTTTTGTGGCTCTTAGCCAAATAAAAAGAGTCATAAAAATTTTAAGCGATTGCCCGAGAATTTTTATGACTCATTTCATGCTTTGAATTTTAGGTCAGTTCAAAGCGAAGATACATTAATGATTATTTCGAAGTTTATCTAAGAGGTTATTTAACGTTTCCAGCTCATCATCTGAAAGATGATTTACGACGGCATCCAATTCCTCATTCCTTCTGTCAAGGTTTTCCAGCAGCTCAGCGCCCTGTGGTGTGAGAATAACATCCACCATTCGCTTGTCCTTTTCGGAAACTGCTTTTTGCACCAATCCTTTTGAAACCATCCGTTCAACGATACGGCTGGTATCACTCATTTTGTCGAGCATTCTTTCCCTTAACTGGAGGGTTGACAGTGGCTCACCTGCACCCCGTAAGATGCGAAGGATATTATACTGTTGAGGAGTGATGTTCTCTGATTTTACAAAGTTCTTAATATGATCCACCATCCACGCATGAGTAAACATGATGTTTACCATTGCCTTGTTTTGCGTGTTCCGAAACTTTGCTTGCTTTATGTCTTTGTCAATTCCCATTTGGTCGGTATTAGATATTAAAAAGTTCAAAAACCTGACCAAAATAATTTTTTGCAAAACTTAAATGCACAGCCGTGGAAAAAATACTACTAAAGTGGTATGCATGAATTGTTTAAAAAATACTTGCTTTCTGTAGTTTTATGTTTCATTAACCTTAAATCAGCCACCATGAAAATTATTACCGAATCAATTCGCAACTTTCTAGAGGGGTTTGTTTCCTTTTATACTGTGCTGTATAAAGAAATAAAAAACTTGTAGTGTCTGTTCATATGTGTAATTAAATGTGGATTAATTTTCCCATACTAAGGGCATTATTACTATTAGAAGATTGATTGCATTGCTCAGTATGACCATAGGGAGTTATCTATCTAGGCCTTCTCCCACACTTTTGTTCCTTCACTGCAATTGGAGCATATATCTATATTCTTTCTTCCTTTTAAGATTGCCGAACGAAATTTCTTATACTCTCCATTCTCCCATATTTCTTTAAAAGATTTTTGCTTCAGATCACCAAGCTTATGCTGTGCATCTTTATCAAAGCAGCAGGGAGCCACCAATCCATCCCAGGTTATTACGGGATCATGCCATAGCCGCCAGCAATGATTGGCCAATTTACCTTTAAACTCATGGCCATTACCTGTTTTTTTATACCGGCTGTATTTATCAATTGTTGGGATCAGTTGATTAGGGTCCTTCTCATAATCGTAAACCTGTGCGGTTTTAAACCAAACATCATCCACACCGATCTCTTTTCCTAATTGCTTTACATCTTCAATTTGATGCTCATTGGGCTTTACTACCAAAAACTGAAAAACGATGAATGGCGTTTTGCTCTTCATCTCTTTTTTCCATTTCACTATATTTTTTGTTCCTTCCAGCACTTTGTCCAGTCTTCCGCCAACACGATATTGTTCATATACATCCTGCGTAGTTCCATCTATTGAAATGATCAGCCTGTCAAGGCCGCTTTCGATTGTTTTTCTTGCATTCTCATCATTCAGGTAATGTGCGTTGGTGGAAGTTGCCGTATAAATTTTTTTTGAGGAAGCATATTTCACCATTTCCAAAAAATCAGGATTGAGATAAGGCTCTCCCTGGAAATAAAATACGAAATACAAAAGCTCCTTATGCAGTTGGTCGATCGTTTCTTTAAAAAAATTCTTTTGCAACATACCGGTTGGTCTTGTAAATGCCCGTAAACCGCTTGGGCATTCAGGGCAACGAAGATTGCAGGAGGTTGTTGGCTCAAATGAAATAGAAACCGGCATGCCCCATTGAACCGGTCTTTTGAACCACTTGCTGATATAATAACTGCTTAATACTTTAACCCCGTTCCAGGCACGGCGGACACTGAGTTTAGAAAACAGGTTGACACTATCATTCCAATTAAGCTGCGACATCGAACGGTAAAGGTAAAAAACAAGAGGCGGCAATGGCAATAATTCTCTAATTTGACAATTTATTTTATGGATCGATTGCCATCATATACTATTTCATCCTTAGGCGATAATGCACTTGTTCTCGATTTTGGAAACATTATTGATGAACAGATCAACAAACTGGTCCATTCTATCTTTTATCAGTTGCAAAATGATCCCATTCCCGGAATGACTGAAGCAGTGCCCGGGTACAGCTCTCTCACTATTTATTATGATGTTTTATTTATCCGGAATAAATTAGCTAAGCCTCCTACGGCGTTTACCTGGGTTTGCGAAAGCTTAAAAAAATATATATCGACCGAAAACATTGAAACAGGCGATCCCCAGGTACTCATCAAAATTCCTGTATGCTACGATAAGGAGTATGGAACCGATCTTGATTTTATTGCTTCGCAAAATAGTATCACGATAGAAGAAATAATTCATTTGCATTCATCGGCCACTTATCGTGTTTATATGCTTGGGTTTCTTCCGGGTTTTAGCTACATGGGTTTGGTTGATGAAAGAATTTCTTCTCCCCGTAAACAGCGGCCGTCCCCGGTTGAGGCCGGCAGTGTGGGCATAGCGGGGCGACAAACGGGAATTTATCCATTTAATTCTCCGGGCGGTTGGCAAATAATAGGAAGAACACCATGGAAGTTATTTGACAAAGAAAAAGTAAACCCGGTATTGTTTAAATCGGGTGATCATGTGCAATTTTATTCAATAACAAGTGAAGAATTTAATTATTTAAAAAAGTAACATTGAGCACGATGAACACTAAGAAAACACAAAGAATACAAAGCAGCATTGTTTATTCTCAATGCGTGGTGTTCTTTGTGTATTGTCGTGCCCTTCATGTTACATATTTTAAAGATATGAGACAGTTTCTTAAAGTATGAAGTATGAGTTTGAAGATATTAAAAACAGGAATGCTTGATACGATACAGGACCCGGGCCGGTTCGGTTATCAGCAATTTGGGATCAATCCAACGGGTGCGATGGATAGACATTCCGCGGCTATCGCAAATATTTTAGTCGGAAACAACCCTGATGATGCAGTCATTGAAATGCATTTTCCTGCACCATCAATCTCTTTTGACGAACCAGTAATGATCGCTTTGAGCGGTGCTGACTTTGATGCAAACATCGAAGGGAACCCGATACCACTTTATCAACCTGTAATCATCAACAGGAACAGAATATTGCAGTTTCGTTCATTGAAGAATAAAAGCCGCTGCTATCTCGCAATAAAAAAAGGAGTGAAATTATTGAAATGGTTAAACAGCTACAGCACAAACTTAAAAGCTGAAGCCGGAGGTTTTTCAGGAAGAAAATTAGTGAAAGATGATTTAATTGAATTGAATGATGAAGTCCATAATTACAAGCTGCCAGATGAAAATGATCCGATAGCTGTCGGGTTTAAGGTCTTGCCCTGGAAGGCGAACCAGGAGTCCGGAATTAACCTAACAGAAGAATTAATGATATTGAAGGGTAATGAATGGGATTGGCTTGATAAAACATCACAGGAAAAATTTTTAAAAAACCCTTTTTTTATCTCTCCAAATTCTGACCGGATGGGTTATCGTCTTGACAGTGAGCCTTTGTATTCGACAAAGAAAATGGAACTTATCTCCTCCGCGGTGAATTTTGGTTCAATACAATTATTACCCGACGGGCAGCTAATCATATTAATGGCCGATCACCAGACAACCGGAGGTTATCCCCGGTTGGGTAATGTTATTTCAGTTCAGTTGCCTATGCTGGCGCAAATGAAAGCCGGCGAACAAATAAGATTTAATTTTACTGATCATGAAACAGCAGAAAGTTTATTGATACAGCAACACCAGCACTTGCAGCAACTGAAAATTGCGTGCAGATTGAAACTGGAAAATCATAACGATGAGTTGAACCCCGGTTGAACCGGGCGAATACTACAGTACCATGATTAAAAATAAAATGTACACATGAAAACAATTGATATTAACTGTGACCTGGGAGAAGGGATTGGAAACGACGAACTGATCATGCCATTTATTTCTTCAGCTAATATTGCCTGCGGTTATCATGCCGGCGATGAAAACACAATGATACAAACAGTAGAGCTTTGCAAAAAGTATAATGTAGCTGTTGGCGCACATCCTTCTTATCCTGACCGCGAAAATTTCGGAAGAACAGATATGTTGCTTCACCCGGGAGAAATTTATGAGATGATAGTGAAGCAAATTAATTTGTTGGAAAAAATTGCCGAGGAAAGAGATGTTCCTGTTCATCATGTAAAACCGCATGGCGCATTATATAATATGACTGCGAGAGATAAGATGCTGGCGCCTTTTGTGGCGCTTGCTATCTTAGACACTGACAGTAAGTATATTTTATATGGCTTGAGCGGCAGCTACCTGATAAAAGAAGGAAAAAATCTTGGAGTAAAAACAGCCAGCGAAGTTTTTGCAGACCGTACTTATAAAGATGATGGTATGTTATCTCCGCGAAATAAACCCGGCGCCCTGATCGAAGAAACGAGTAAAGCAGTTGGACAAGTATTGCAAATGGTGAAGGAAGGAACTGTAACATCGGTTGCCGGAAAAAAGATCCCGATAACAGCTGAAACAATTTGCATACATGGCGATGGTAAACATGCTGTAGAGTTTGCAAAAGCAATTCATAGTGCTTTGAGGCAAGAGGGCATTCAAATAAAAAGCAAGTAAAGCTCTCAGGGATCACACAGATTTTCACAGATTCTTTTTTCTGTGTTCTTCGGTGAAATCTGTGAGAATATATTCCATGAAAAAAAACTCAGCCATACTTGGTGCTGCATTCCTGATGGCCACTTCAGCAATTGGCCCGGGCTTTCTTACTCAAACTTCTTTGTTTACCGAGCAACTGCTTGCAAGTTTTGGCTTCGTCATTCTTATTTCTATTTTATTAGATATCGGCGCACAAATAAATATCTGGCGAATTGTAAGTGTAAGTGAGGATCGTGCACAGGATATTGCCAATAAAGTTTTTCCCGGTCTTGGATTTTTTCTTGCGTTCCTTATCGCAGTTGGTGGTTTGATATTTAATATCGCCAATATTGCAGGCTGTGGCTTGGGCGTGAGTGTACTGACAGGAATAAAAGAAGAGTACGGTGCAATTATAAGTTGTGTTATCGCCTTAGGGATTTTTTGGTACAAGGAAGCGGGCAGACTGATAGATGGGTTTTCAAAATGGCTTGGGATAATAATGATCGGGCTTACAGTTTATATTGCATTTGTATCCCATCCTCCTATTGGCGAAGCATTATACAGAACTGTTTGGCCGGAGAAAATCGATACAATGAAAATTGTGATATTGGTAGGCGGCACTGTGGGCGGTTATATTTCATTTGCCGGTGCGCATCGTTTGCTTGATGCAGGAATAAAAGGGAAGGAGCATCTTAAACAGGTTACAAAAAGCTCGGTAAGCGGAATATTAGTAACGGCAATAATGAGATGTGTTTTATTCCTTGCTGCACTGGGAGTTGTATGGGGTGGTGTAAAATTAGCTGAAGGAAATCCGGCTGCATCAGTTTTTCAATCAGCAGCAGGAGAGTTGGGGTATAAATTCTTTGGTGTAGTCATTTGGATAGCTGCAATTACGTCGGTGGTCGGCGCTTCCTTCACATCGGTATCTTTTTGGAAAACGCTGCATCCGGTTGTTTTAAAAAATGAAAAGGTAATTATCAGTTTATTCATTATTGTATCTACTATTATATTCGTTATTGTTGGTAAGCCTGTTAAGCTTTTAGTATTTGCGGGTGGGGCAAATGGGATCATTCTGCCAATAGCGCTGGTTGTAATTCTAATTGCGTCGACAAAGTCTTCTATTATGAAAGGTTATAAACACCCGGTATGGATGCAGGTAGTTGGGTGGATGGTTGTGATTGCGATGAGTTGGATGAGTTTTGAAACTTTGAGAATGTTGCTGATTTTTTGACTTAAACCACTTTTGTTAACTAATGATTGCTTAGCAAATTTCTTTTCTATGCAAGGCTTTTGTTAAGTAAAACACCCCATCGCCTTATAGGGCTAATAGAAATAAAAACTTTAAATCAGACTTTTCTATTTTAAGTTTATTGTTTTTCTCCCGTCTGTTACAAAAATGCCTTCTTCCTTATTTAAATAAATTATCAAATCCTGATATCGAAATATTTTTTCTACTAACATGGCGAATCTATCACTTTCCATGTTATAACCATTCCATATGTAGATTGGGGGTACAATCCTTTTAGGTGTTTCAATAATATTTTTCCTTGTGTTGTATTTAGCCTTGAGCAGACCCTTATTTGTATAATAATAAATTGACCTATCTTGTTCATCGAAAAAGGCAGCCCCGATATATTCTTCCATTCCCTTTGGCGGACCATAGCTCATGGTGTCGTATTCGTAGTGATGGATTCGCCGCATTGTATCTTTATGATAGCTATAAATAGCACTCATTCCTGCAATAGTTTCCAGGTTAGCAAAAAAAATTGTGTTTTTAAACCCAAAAATTGATTTCGTATCTCTCAACCCAACAAGTCCTTTCAATTTTGAAGTAATAAAATGATTTTTTTTTGCTGAAAACACATGGAGTTCGTTGATAATTCTGGAATATCCGGATATCCACAATTTATCCTTTTTATCCATATAATAGCAAGCAGGTCTATATTTCGATTTTGCAAAAAAAGAAGATGAAAAATGTCGATACTTATTTATACCATAAAACATTTCAGTTTTACTATTATATATGCCCAGGTCAGTTATTAACAAAAGAGTATTCGACTGAGTAAAGGTTATTCCCCAAACCTGGTGCGTTGATATCATTTTTTCTCTATGCCAACCCGTATCCCTTAAAGTAAAAACTTGTGAAAAACTATCTACAGCCCATAACAAGCCATTTCTGTCGGTTGAAATGGTTGCAAAATTGTAGGGTGATAGAATTGAAAAAGAATACTCAGGGAAATTAATCTGATAAATTTTTCCATTTCCTGCCAAAGCCGCTAATCCGTTTTTATATACATAACAATCTGCAAATGTTGAATTGCTGATCAACTTTTTTGAAACAGGCATAGTATCCTGGCAATAAACATAATGAAAGAACAGTGACACTGTAAGAAAAACGCTTATCCTTTTTATATTAATAAATAGAAATTCCCTCATTGATAATAATCTGGATTATTGCACCCATATACGCAAATATTATTATTCTTCATTACTTTAATAAAGGCAATTGTTTCCTGTTTAGCCAAATTCATATTCCAATTTGATTTAGGCGTAAGATTTGGTACTGGTAGGAATTGAAAAGCATCAATGTAAATTTCAACAGCACAATTGTTTGATATAGTACTAAAATATGATTGATAAAGGCCCTTCGTATAACCAGCACCGACTGACATAAATCCCCTGTTGGAATATCCTAAAGGCAGAACTGCTAATAAACTGTCTACTGGTTTACCAATATAACTACTTAAGTTAATAGAAAGAATTAATGATAACCTTGTAGTATCCGGTGGTACTTGGATTATCTTTTTTACCGATGTATCTACAGCAAATACATCTACACTGATTAAAATAAAAGCTATACAAAGGATTTTTTTCATAATTGAAAATTATTGAGTTAATAATGTAAAATTGATGTTTTGCCTAGGTGATCTGAAAACTCTAACTCCTGAAATTGTTTCATTATTATTGGCCGTAACTGCTAAGGTTCCTCTTTCAGATCCTGTTTGCCAGGAACAACCCGTACAATTATCCCAGGCCGCAACATGTATTGAATCTATTTTATCTTGTATTACATATATATTTTTTGAATTGGAAATTGTTGAGTCAATATGTTTTTTAAATTTCGACTGATCGGTAATGACAAATGCATAGTAATAGTCTTTTGTAATTAAGAAAGAAAGATTTAGATTATATCCATCTACACATGTGTTTTTATAAATTTTATAAATATCTGCACCATCAAAACATTGATTTAGATCAGCATTTGTTATCGGAACATCCTGCTGATGTGTATGAGCAAAACCAAATGCAGCGTTTGTTAAAAGGGGCGATGATGAACGGGCATTTCCTACTCTTATCCAACTCACAATTGTATCCCCATTTATTTTTTCAAGAGTAAAACATCTTTCACTATTATTTTGTTGTGCTGCATTGTATATTGAATCAGGCTTATTTTGCATTTTTGTAACAAGCCTCTTTAAATCCTCTGCTATTAATGAATCCTTATATGCCTGTGATGCTTCAACCGGCACGTTTATTCCAGGCGGCGTCCATCCAGGCCCGCAATCCTGGTAAGTAGTGGATCTGCCTTGAGGCTCTTCCTCACAAATTGGAGGATCCCAACTATTCCAGCCTCCGCCGGCACCTCCGCCACCTTCAGGACCACCTCCCCCACCGGTACTCCATTGGCCCATGCCTACATCATAAGTATAATACCAGCAAACGGAAACAATCAACTGACAATAAGGCTCATCGTCTGCTATACAACCAGTTAAATAATCACAACCAAATCTACAGTCCCATGGGTAGGGACATGAATAAGTATTAAAACAAACTTCAACTTCATATTCAAGCATTGTTCGGGCATTGGAAGCAGGAAATCTTATTTCTCTTCCGTTGTAGTTTGGCGATGTTGCTATTGTGCGGAACAAATTTGAATCAGTAATAGTGAACCGGTCATATCCAAAAACATTTTTATCCTCCATCATAAAAAGTAATGCCACGTTTTCAGCTGTTGAATCCACTGAGGGAGGGCCAAAAGACTGGTCTGCATATTGCCAATCGGCTAGTAAAAGAAAATTAGTATCAGAAGGATTGATTATTACAATTAAAGTATTGTTTACTGTGTTTGCATTATCAAGTACAAACGGGATAAAAACGGTGTTGGTTGAATCGGAGGTACTTCTTCCATTGGAACTGCTTCCTCCTTGTTTAACAATTGCCTTATCCCAATAAGGATAGCCAATTTTTTTTATTTGGTTATTTACAAACTGATGCTTCTCGTTTTCACGTTTCACAAAGCCCAAAACAGATTTCACCAAAGTATCTTTTGGCACATGTTCTGTAAAAAATCTTGTTTCCGGTGTAACAATTGGTTTTTCTCTTGCAACTATTTGGTCGATCTTTCTGCAGGAGATAACTAGGATGAGAGCTATAAACGGAACTAAAAGATAGTGATGGGGAAATTTCCCGAATGCAGGTTTTGGTGTGGACATGGTTAATGGTTTACCTACATAAGTTACCGAAGAGAATTTGATGCCGGAAATTTAATTTCACTTAGTTTACCATGATAAAACAAAATCCCCGCCAACTACCTATTAGTTAGCGGGGAGCAGTAACATAAATTATTTTTTATTCAATCACTTTCACACCCTTGATCATCATGATCACTTCTTTCTTTGGTTCTTTTATTTTGTCAACTTCTTCTTTGCTTTTACCGGCATCTTCTGCATAATGTTTCAGCATGGCTACCGTAGTTTCTTTTAGTTCTGCCTTGCCTTCCACCACTACAGTTCTTCCAACGATATCCAGCGGCATTGCAAATTCATGGTCCTTTACTTTTATCATTATCGTAGTGCCATCTTCTTTTTTCAACTTGGCCCAGCAACCCATTGCCTGGCACACTTCCACCACCTTGCCCTGGATCTTGCCGTCAAATTTATTATCGGTCATTTTCTTTTCAAGGTCATTAACGCTTATAGGAGTCATTCCGGTTTCAGAGTATTTGCCATACACTACACCGGGCTTAGCTGATTCAGCATCCTGTCCATTTACAATAACCATTGCTGAGAAAGCCACCAGCAGGGAGAATATTTGCTTCATAGTTATAAAAGTTTAGGGCATCAAATATCGGAATTAATTCGCCAGTATTAAAATGGATTTTCCGCCGGCGGCTATACCCTAAAAGTGGAATTTTTAAAAAAATGTCCAAATAAATTAGTGTCGATTTGCTAAAATGCTTAGTTTCGCTGTTCACAACATATTTTTCACCCACACCCCTGAAAACCTAATTTTGAGACATGGCAAAAACAGCAAAAGAAAAAACTACCGATATGTCAACCAACAATGAAAAATTAAAAGCACTCAAGCTGACAATTGACAAAATCGAAAAAGATTATGGCAAAGGCAGCGTCATGATGATGAATGAAAAAGGGATCAATGAAATGGAAGTGATCTCCACCGGCTCCATCGGGTTGGATGTAGCGCTGGGTATAGGTGGATTACCGAAGGGAAGGGTTGTGGAAATTTATGGTCCTGAATCTTCAGGTAAAACAACCATTGCCACCCATGTGATCGCCGAGGCACAGAAAAAGGGAGGCATGTGCGCCATCATCGATGCTGAACATGCTTTTGACAGCGCCTATGCTCAAAAGTTGGGGGTTGATGTCGATAATTTATTGATCTCTCAACCGGATTATGGTGAGCAGGCTCTTGAAATTGCTGATCGTCTTATTCTTTCCGGGGCTTTGGATGTTGTGGTGATCGATTCAGTTGCAGCCCTTGTTCCCAAAAGTGAACTGGAAGGTGAAATGGGTGACAGTAAAATGGGCTTACATGCAAGACTCATGAGCCAGGCATTGAGAAAACTCACAGCAACCATTTCAAAAACAAATACCATTTGCATTTTCATTAACCAGTTACGAGAAAAGATCGGAGTGATGTTTGGAAATCCTGAAACAACAACCGGTGGTAATGCATTAAAATTCTATGCTTCGGTTCGTTTGGATATCCGCCGTATGTCGCAAATAAAAGATGGTGAAGAAGCAGTTGGTAATCGTGTGAAAGTAAAAGTGGTGAAAAATAAAGTGGCTCCGCCTTTCCGTGCTGCCGAATTCGACATCATTTTTGGCGAGGGGATTTCCAAAAGCGGAGAAATAGTCGATATGAGCGTTGAACTGGGCATTGTGCAGAAAAGCGGAAGCTGGTTCAGCTATAATAATGATAAACTCGGCCAGGGTCGTGATACAGTTAAACAATTACTTCTAGATAATCCTGAATTGGCAAATGAAATTGAAGCCAAGATCAGGGAAAAGATAAAGGAGATGCAAGCTGCATAATCCCGTTTTTAGCCGTTAAACAAACATGGGTTAGTGAAACCCGTCTTAAAATTTAAAGACGGGTTTTTTTATTAACATATATCAAGCGAAGTTCTCAGTAACGGATCAACCTTTGCGTCGACTTATTGGTTATGTGACACAGGTTCCGTGAGAGTAACTCGTCAAAACAGTTTTCTGAGCAATGCTGAAAAATTCTAAGAGCAAGAAAGTTATGAAATGGTTGCTGATCAGTGGCGGTAGCTTATTGGTGATCGCAATTGCTGCTTATTTCTATTATGCCACACGTACACATGAGGATACGGCGAACCTCGAAGTTGATTACACCGTTGAAGCGATTCCATTTATTAAAGAATTTGAAAAAGATTATAAAGCCGCCAATATAAAATATGCTGAGAAAATAATTGAAGTAACGGGAATCGTAACAGCAACTGAACCAGCTGACACAACGATAAATATAAAGATGACCGATACAACGACCGGTTCTTACTTAATTTTTGCTTTCCAGGAACAGCATATGGCAGAAGCGAAAAAAATAAAACCAGGAGATCCTGTTGTAATCAAGGGTTCCTGCAGCGACGGTGTTTACAGTGAAATACTGGGCACTTATTTTATAAGCTTTAAACGCAGTACAGTACTAAAATAAATTTTTAACTAATAAATTAAGACAACATGAAAAGAACAATTCTATTCCTTGCGATCACTACTATTTCGATGATGAGTTTTGCACAAAAGAAAACATCCACTTCAGCAACAATTGCTTTCGACGCATCAACCGCAATTGATGATTTGCCAAAAGCAGAAAACAAAACTGCCATTGCCGCTATTGATCCTGCAAAGAATACAGTGCAGTTTGAGGCAGCGATCAAAAATTTTGCTTTTGCTAATCCAAGAATACAGGAACATTTTAATCAAAAAGGCTGGTTGAATTCAGATGAATTTCCAAAAGCAACTTTTAATGGTGTGATCACAAACCCGTCCGCAATAAATTTTAGCAAAGATGGAACCTATAACGTGACGGTAGAAGGTGATTTGACAATAAAAGGTAAAACACAAAAAGTAACCACGCCGGCAACTATTGTTGTTTCAGGAAAAACGCTGAAAACTACCGCAGCCTTTAATATAAAACTCGCGGACTTTGGAGTAGAAGGCCAGCCGATCACTGCCGGAAAAGTTTCGGGTGAACCAAAGATCAGTGTATCAGCAGAGCTGAATTAATAAATCGTATCTTTAATAAGATGCCTTGCCTCCTAAATGGTAAGGCATTTTTATTTTAAATTAATTGAAGATTATTCTATTTATATAAACAGAAAACTGAAGTAATAAAGTAAATTTGTTCCCCTGTATTTATGCCTTTTAAACTCCACATACCATATCCTCCGGCAGGAGACCAACCTGAAGCAATTCAACAATTGACTCAAGGGATCTTGCAGGGCGAAAAATATCAAACATTGCTTGGAGTTACAGGCAGCGGTAAAACATTTACTATCGCCAATGTAATTCAGAATGTGCAGAAACCGACATTGGTTCTTACGCATAATAAAACACTGGTAGCCCAACTCTACGGAGAATTCAAACAATTCTTTCCTGAAAATGCTGTTGGATATTTTGTTTCTTATTATGATTATTATCAACCCGAGGCTTATATGCCGGTAAGTGATGTGTATATAGAAAAAGATCTTTCCATCAATGATGAGTTGGATAAACTTCGCTTACAGGCCACATCAGAATTATTAAGCGGCCGGAGGGATATTATAGTTGTTGCATCTGTAAGTTGTATTTATGGTATCGGTAACCCTGACTGAATTTGAAAACGGCATCATACGCATACATAGAAGGCAAACTATTTCAAGACAGGGCTTTCTTCATTCATTGGTAAATATTCTTTATTCAACGAACAACAATTGAATTTAAAAGGGGAACATTCCGGGTAAAAGGAGATACCGTGGATATTAATCTTCCTTACGTAGATTACTGGTTACCGCATTACTTTTTTTGGCGATGAAATTGAAGAAATAGAAAGTTTTGATGTAGTGACAGGAAGAAGAATCAGCACAATGGAGAATGCAGCTATCTTTCCCGCTAATCTTTATTTAGCACCAAAAGATATGATCCAGCAGATCCTTGCTGAGATACAGGATGAAATGAATGCACAGGTTGACTTATTTTAAAAATTCAGGAAAATATATAGAAGCGCAACGACTAAGTGAACGGGTAAATTATGATGTGGAAATGATCCGTGAACTGGGTTATTGCAATGGAGTAGAGAACTATTCGAGATTTTTTGACAGGAGAAAACCGGGAACAAGACCGTTCTGTTTGCTCGATTATTTTCCCAATGATTTTTTGTGTGTGATCGATGAAAGCCATCAAACCATTCCGCAGGTTAGCGGCATGTATGGCGGCGACAGGAGCCGGAAACTAATTCTTGTTGATTATGGTTTTCGTTTACCATCTGCCCTGGATAACCGTCCGTTGAATTTTCATGAGTTTGAATCAATGCTTAATCAAACAATTTTTGTTTCGGCAACACCTGATGATTTTGAATTGGAAAAATGCGGTGGCGTTGTAGTGGAACAGGTTGTACGTCCAACCGGATTGCTTGATCCGCCGATTGAAATTCGCCCCAGTGTAAACCAAATTGATGATCTGCTGGATGAAATTGACAAGCGGGTTACAAAAGGTGACAGGGTGTTGGTAACGACACTTACCAAACGCATGGCTGAAGAAATGGATAAATATCTTCACCGCATTAATATCAAATCAAAATACATTCACAGCGAGGTGGATACACTTGAACGAGTAGAGATACTTCGCCAACTGCGACTAGGTGAAATAGATGTACTGGTTGGCGTAAATCTTTTGCGTGAAGGATTAGATCTTCCGGAAGTTTCTTTGGTCGCAATTCTTGATGCAGACAAAGAAGGCTTTTTACGTAATGAAAAATCAGTTTAACCCAAACTGCAGGCCGTGCTGCAAGAAATGTCGATGGCCTTGTTATCTTTTATGCTGATAAGATGACGGAAAGTATGCAGAAAACAATTGATGAAACTGATCGCCGCCGTGAAAAACAAGTTGCCTATAATATTGAACATGGCATTACGCCGAGAACAATTAAGAAAACCACAAAAGATGTTTTTGCACAAACATCGGTTCTTGATATTAAAGGATATGATCCAAAGAATCCATATGCATTAGCTCCCGATGAAGAGCTGGTAACAGTTGCGGCAGATGAACAGGCAGAATATAAAACCATCCCTCAAATGGAAAAAGCTATTTCCAAAATGAAAAAGGAAATGGAAAAAGCAGCAAGAGATCTTGACTTCATGGAAGCTGCAAGGCTTAGAGATGAAATGTTTAGATTGCAGAAGCAACTTACTGAAATGAAAAAATGAGTACAAACCATTAAGATCATTCGTAGTTATACGAAACCCTCTACGGTAGATTTGCTCTATTTAAATTTTTAGCATTTACAAAATTTTGAGTCCCATTTTTCGTTTTATAGTTTAGTCCATCGAATCTAAAATCCAAATTTTATGAAAAGACGCATCCGTAAAATCGTTAATTTCTTTGCATTTAATCTGCTATTCTTTGCTCTCTATCTGAACTTCATCCATAAAGACAGGGCCAATAATGATATAGCTCCTGCTGCTGTTGTAAGCTCACAGTCTACTAACGCTGCTGCTTATACCGGAACGGTACTTGTTCAGAATCCTGAGAAAAAATATATGCGCAAAGAGGAAGACGAACCTACTAAAAGCAACCAGCAGTAATTAATTGCTGAAAACAATTGATGCCTTAAACGGGAAAGTGATCCGTTTAAGGCATTTTTTATTGGCTCGCTGTGATTTTTTTACCTTAGCGGCATGTCAAAAAAATTATTTCTGCTCGATGCCCTGGCGCTGGTGTTCAGAGCCTATTATGCACTTATCCGCAATCCGCGAATAACTTCAAAAGGAAGAAACACAAATGCACAGTTTGGTTTTACCAATACCTTAGTTGAATTGCTCAATAATCAGAAGCCAACTCATTTGGCTGTGTGCTTTGATACAGCAAGCTCCCACCGAACGACATACCGATTTTGAAGAGTATAAAGCTAACCGGCAGGAAGCCCCTGAAGATCTGCTGGCTGCCTTACCGATATAAAAAAGATCATCAAAGGATTTAATTTCCCGGTAGTGGAACTTGACGGCTATGAAGCGGATGATGTAATTGGCACGTTAAGTAAGCTGGCTGCAAAAGCCGGTTATGAAGTATACATGGTAACATCTGATAAAGATTATGGTCAATTGGTACAGTGATAAAGTAAAAATTTATAAACCCGGGTACCAGGGTGGTGATGTAGAAATAATGGGCCCAAAAGAAGTATGTGAGAAATGGAATATAAAGGATGTAAGCCAGGTGATCGATGTACTTAGGATTGATGGGTGATGCAGTTGATAATATTCCGGGAATACCAGGTGTGGGAGAAAAAACTGCAGCAAAACTTCTTGCGGAATATGAAACACTGGAAAATGTTGTAAATAATGCAGCAAACATAAAAGGTAAGCTTGGTGAGAAAGTAGCTGCACGGAAAAGATCTTGCTATACTTCAGTAAAAAACTTGCAACGATTATTACAAATGCCCCGGTTGAATTTCATGAAGAAAATTTTAGGGTGAAAGAAATGAATAAAGAAGCTTTAAAAGATGTTTTTGCAGATCTCGAATTTAAGACACTTGGTAAAAGAATATTGGGTGAAGAGTTCGCCATTACAGTTGCCAATAAAGATTTTATTAAAAAAGAACAGCCGGTTGGCGTACAGACAGATCTGTTTGGAAATGTTATTGAGGCTCCGCCGCCGACTATTGCGGTTGAGCAAGCATCAACGAACGGCAATGATTCAGTAGAATCAATTTCGGTGAGTAAGAACATTCACAACACTCCGCATAATTATGAAGCAGTACAGGATGAGGCGGCTATAAAAAAATTGGTTGCAGAATTAAAGAAGCATGATGAGATCTGTTTTGATACGGAAACAACGGGCATTGATGCAAATGAAGCGGAGTTAGTTGGATTGAGCTTTTCTGTAAAACCCGGTGAAGCGTGGTATATCCCTTGTCCTGCCGATCAAAAAGGAACAAGAGAAATTCTAAACTTGTTCGAGCCGCTTTTTAACGACAAAAACAAAACCTGGATCGGCCAGAACACCAAGTATGATATGCTTGTTTTAAAATGGTATGATATAGAATTGAAAGGAAAAATATTTGATACCATGCTGGCGCATTATGTAATAGAACCTGATGGCAAAAGAGGAATGGATCAGCTAAGTGCAAAATATCTCGGATATGAACCGGTGCATATTGAAGAGTTGATCGGAAAGAAAGGGAAAACCGCACAAGGAAGCATGCGTGATGTTGAATTAGAAAAAATAAAAGAATATGCAGCCGAAGATGCGGATATCACATTACAGTTGAAAAATATTCTTCTTCCTCAATTAAAAGAAAAAGAAGTAGAAAAAGTTTTTTATGAAGTGGAAAATCCGTTGGTAAAGGTGTTGACAGATATGGAATTTGAAGGTATCAGGATCGATGAAGAGTTTTTGAAAGATTATTCTAAAGAATTGGAAAAGGATGCAAAGAAGGCGGAAGAAAGTGTTTACAAACAAGCCGGTGTTCGTTTCAATCTTGCTTCTCCAAAACAATTAGGCGAAGTGTTATTTGATAAACTAAAGCTTGATCCTTCGGCTAAAAAAACAAAGACAGGTCAATACCAGACCGGCGAAGATGTTTTATTGAAACTGGCGGCGAAAGGAGAAAAAATTGCCGATGATATTCTTGTTTTTCGTGAAATGACGAAATTAAAATCAACCTATGTTGATTCTCTTCCCTTGCTCATCAATAAAAAAACAGGAAGGGTGCATACTACTTATGGACAAGCAGTAGCTGTAACGGGTCGTCTTGCGAGTAACAATCCCAATCTGCAAAATATACCCGTAAGAACTGATCGTGGAAAAGAAATCCGAAAGGCTTTTGTACCGCGGGATAGTAAACATGTTCTGTTATCTGCTGACTATTCACAAATTGAATTGAGGATTGTCGCCTCTATCAGCGGTGATAAAAATATGTGTAAAGCATTTAAGGACGGAACGGATATTCATACCGCAACAGCGGCAAGAGTATATAACGTGGATGAAAAAGCTGTAACAAAAGAAATGCGTTACAAAGCCAAGAGTGTAAACTTCGGGATCATTTACGGACAAGGTGCATTTGGTCTTGCAGATAATCTTGGCATTTCAAGAAAGGAAGGAAAAGAGATCATAGATAGTTATAAACAGCAATTTCCCGGCATTCAAAAATATATGGATGAAACTATCAACTTTGCCAGGGAACATGGCTACGTACAAACAATAATGGGAAGGAAGCGCTGGCTAAGAGATATAAACTCTTCCAACTTTACCGTAAGAGGTTTTGCAGAACGAAATGCGATCAATTCTCCTATACAGGGAACGGCAGCAGATATGATAAAGCTGGCAATGATAAAAGTTCATGCCGCTATGAAAAAAGAAGGATTTAAAAGCCGGATGATCTTACAGGTGCATGATGAACTCGTTTTTGATGCCACAAAAGATGAAGTAAAAGAATTGAAACCTTTAATTGTCGAATGTATGCAGGCCGCCATGATTTTACCAAATAAGGTTCCGGTGATCGCTGAATGCGGTGAAGGAAAGAACTGGCTGGATGCACATTAAACCACGATTTACAGGATGTAAAGGATTAGGAGGAAATTAGGGTTGCTGATATACCATTGCAGCGACATAATAAAAATAGTTTCTTAACCCGGATAATTTCCTCAAGTTAATCCTTAAGCATCTGCCAGTCCTCCTGAGTGTGTGATAATTATTTCCTTAAATGGACAAACGGTTAAGTTTTATTTTGATCATTTATTAGTTTGTGTACTTAAAGTATAATGGTATGAGAAGACTCTTTGCATTGATCCCTGTTTTTATTTCTTTCATTGCGGCTGCGCAGTCAAATGAAAAAATGGATTTTGAAAAATATAATCCTACGCCAACTCTTGTAGTGCCTGAACACAAGTTGACAAAAGCAAAATTTCCATTCATCGATGTGCACAATCATCAATTTAATATGCCCACAATGGATCTTGGTACACTCGTAAAAGAAATGGATAAGCTGAATATGAAAGTAATGGTGAACCTGAGCGGCCAAAGCGGGAACAGCATTATTCAATCAGCAAAAAATATCAAGGATAATTACCCAAAACATTTTATTGTTTTTGCAAATGTTGATTTTTCAAAAGTTGGAGAAGCCGATTGGGGTGTGAAGGCAGCAAAACAATTGGAAGATGATGTAAAGAACGGGGCCAATGGATTGAAGATCTATAAAAGCCTTGGCATGTCATCGAAAGATATTAGTGGAAAAAGAATTGCTGTGGATGATCCGAGGTTAGATCCAATCTGGAAAAAAGCAGGTGAGTTAAAAATTCCTGTGCTTATTCATACTGCCGACCCGAAACCTTTTTGGGACCCTATGGATGATAAAAATGAAAGATGGCTGGAGTTGGCTACACATGACCGGCGTAAAAGAAGTGATACCGATCCTGCACCCTGGGAGCAATTGATGGATGAACAACACCGGATGTTTAAAAAACATCCTAACACAACTTTTATTGCTGCACATTTTGGCTGGTATCCAAATGATCTGGCGAAGCTGGGAACACTGATGGATGAAATGCCAAATATGTATGTTGAATTCGGCGCTGTTATAGCCGAGCTTGGCCGGCAACCAAAAGCTGCTAAAAAGTTTTTTGAAAAATACCAGGACAGGATCTTATTTGGTAAAGACAGTTGGGTGCCGGAAGAATATGCTACTTATTTCCGTGTGCTTGAAACAGAAGATGAATATTTTCCTTATCATAAAAAATATCATGCTTTCTGGGCCATGTATGGAATGGGCTTGCCGGACCCTATCCTGAAAAAGATCTATTACAAAAACGCATTGCGGATCATTCCTAATATTGACAAATCGTTGTTTCCCGATTAAATGAAAAAAGACATTTCAAACCGAGAAGACTTGTTTCAACTCCTTACTCTTTTTTATAATAAACTCTTAACCGATAAATCTATCAGCTATTTATTTACTGATGTTGCAAAGATTGATCTCCCGCATCACATGGATACGCTGGTGAATTTTTGGGACAGTGTATTATTTCAAAATGATGTATACCGTAAAAATGCGATGCAGCCGCATATGATACTTCATCAAAAATCGCCATTGCAAAAACATCATTTCGAAACCTGGCTTAGCTATTTTAACGAAACTGTTGATGAATTGTTTGAAGGAGAAGTAGCTTCTATAGCAAAAGAAAGAGCATTAAGTATTGCGACAGTCATGCAAATAAAGATCAGGCAATTCCAATAAAATCTTTTACCTGGCAAGATGTAAACGCATTTATCCTGTATTTGATACACCACCTTTTTGGATAAAATCAAACTGACAAAACAATGCTTAACGGCCGTTACGTTTGGATCAATGATGGTTGATGAATGTGATTAATCGGTACCTTTTCATCAATATGAAACCCGTCCGTGGTCTTGGCTGCAATCTTTCATGGATTTTATTGTTGATAGTTAGCAGTATTTGCACCAATGCACAAGTGCAGGTTCGGGGGATCATAGCGGATGGCATTAGCCATAAACCACTTCCCTTTGCAACCATCAAGCCTGAAGGCAAGGAAAAGTCATTTATCTCGGGGATCAACGGTTATTTTTCATTTGTAACTAATTCTGGAACAAATAAACTATCGGTATCGTATATAAGTTATACACCGACAATCATTGATCTTTCAAACTTCAGAAATAGTGATACTGTTTTCCTTTTTCCATCCGCATCTACGTTGGAAGAAGTGATTGTAAGGCCGCAGGCTGAAAAGATCAGAAAAATTATAAATGCTGCCGTTCGGAACAAGCCATTACATAACCCTGATATGTATGAGCTATATCAATGCAACGTCTATTATAAAATGAAGGCAGATGTATTACCAACCGGCAAAGCGATCAGGGATTCGGCACAGATCAATAAACTGGCAAAAGGAAAAGAAAGAGCATCCAACAGGAATACGCTGAGGGACACCACAAATCGAAGAAGCATCATAGGTGCAGATAATCATATCGTGTTTTCTGAAACTTTCAGCAAGCGTATGTATAAACGTCCGCAGCAGTTACAGGAAATAGTTATTGCTTCCCGGTTTTCAGGACTAAAGAAAACCTATTTCACAAACCTGGTCACAAACGTTCTGCCGTTTCATGTTTACAGTGATTATATTTCGCTGAACGGAAAGGATTATATCAATCCGATCTCAAAAGGTTGGCAACAGCGCTATAGTTTCCGGCTGGCAGATGAGATCTATAACGAAAGCGATACGACTTATATCTTGTCATTCAGTCCAAAGAAAAATGCCGACTTTAATTCACTCAAAGGATTAGTGTATATAAATAGCGATGGGTACGCAATATCACACTTTATTTCTACTACGGGTGACACAACCAGCAACCGCGAGATTCGCGTCGAACAGGTGTATGAAAAAACAAACGGGAAATGGTTTCCAAAGGAATTAAATTATGAGGTTATTTACAAACAATACATTACGCCGCTTTTTCAATTGGAAATAAATGGACATTCATTGATCGATTCTGTTTCATTCACGCCGGGTCCGGATTTCAAAATTGAAAAAGCTTATTCAGTGAAACTTGGTGATTCGGTGGACAAGCATACTGATAAGGAATGGCAACGGCTGCGAATGGATACCATTACTACAAAGGAAACGAACACGTATCATGTAATGGACAGTTTGTTCGAGAAAAGAAAAATGGAGGCCATGCTTTCCAGCATCGGTAAACTGGCTATCGGAAGATATGGTTATAAAAAGATCGACTTTGATATTACGAGAATACTTGCAACCAACGATTATGAAAATCTCAGGGTTGGTCTAGGGGCCTATACCAATGATAAGTTGTCGAAGTATTTCGAACTGGGCGGTTGGGGAGGATATGGATTTGACGATAACAAATTTAAATTCGGAATTTCAGCGACCGGTTTTCTGAGGGGAAACAGGGACAACTGGCTTCGCTTGTTTTATAACGATGATTACCAGAATGCCGGCAATATCCATATTCATCACGATGTTGACGGGGAAGGATACCGTACATGGTTATTGTCTGCGCCGGATCGCGAAAGAGAATATGGCATAACAGGTCATGTGCAAAAAAATTATTGGGAAATTGAATTAGATGCCAGGAAAAAACGGATGACCGCTTTGTATGAAAACAATTTTCTGATTTTGGGAAGAAACTACAGCGATTTCCGGGTAAACGAGGCGAGTATTGGTCTTCGTTACGCTTATGGAGAAAAAAGGGCACCGGTCTTTGGATATTATTTTCCGGTGGGGACAAAATATCCGATTGTTTATTTACGGACAGCATATGGAGTAATAAATTCAGCAAATGACTACGACTATTCAGTGAACTATTTGCGAATGCTATTTGCGGTAAATTTCCGCAAGCACATTAATCGCTGGGGATACGACAACTGGAGGCTTGAAGCAGGGTTCATTCACGCTTTTAACGGAATGCCATTGTCACGGTCATTCCTGCTTGCATCAAAAGGATTTAAGCGAGATGGAATAAATTATTACGCCTGGGGCGGATTTCTAACCATGCGTCCCTATGATTATTATAGCGACAGGTATGTTAGCTTGTTATACAAACATGATTTTGATAAATACCTGTGGCAATCAAAATTCAGCAAGCCATTTGTAAGTGTGATACATAATTTCATGTATGGGACTCTAACCAATACCAATAAGGCGGCCACAATGGGCATTCAAGCTCCGGTGAGCGGTTATCATGAATCGGGTATATTATTTAACCAGCTATTGCAAAAAGATTTGTTTCATTCTTTCTATATTTATTTGAATGCGGGTGCAATGTACCATTGGACCTCTTCGCTTAACTGGAATGAAAATAAAGTGTGGGTTGTGGGTATTTCGGCTGGTTTTTAATGGCGATAGTTTGAAACAACTCTGCAAAACTTTTTGCTATTGCATCTATACTGCATTATTATCGTAATGCAAATCAAGGTCAGCCGGTTAAGCAGGCGTTGACTTGCGGCGAAGCAAAATGAGACATATTCCATAAAGATTTTTTTTATTTTTTTATTCTTCGCAGCTTATGTAATTGTGCCGGCTCCTTCATCCTTAGAGCAAATGAATGCTTATGCAGCGACTATCATTTGCCTTAGACCCGAGATATTTCCAGGTAATTTTCCAGGCCATCTTTCTTAGCTATGGTATCCTTTTTCTTCATTGGAATGCCGATTGGCAGCATTATATAATTAGTACCGTCGGATGCTTATTCTTTCAATATACCGGCGATTCGTTAAAAGCTAAGAGATTTCTGCGCCCAAACGAATTTGACCGATGGGGTTTTAGTGTGCTTATCAGCGCCATGAGCTTATGCCTGTTGTTAAAAACAAATGATTGGTATGTGAGCCTGCTTGCAGCCTTTTTTACTGTTGCTTCGAAATATATTTTCCGTTTTAACAAGAAACATATTTTCAACCCTTCAGCATTTGGCATTGTTGCAACATTACTTCTTACAAAAGATGCGTGGCTAAGCCCGGGACAATGGGGAAGCAATGCCGTTATTTTTTTCTTTGTTGTTACGCTTGGAACCATTGTAGTAACAAGAGTGCAGAAGCTAGATGTCAGTCTCGCCTTCTTATTAACCTTTATCGGTTTGCTTTATTGGCGACAGGTATATGTACTTGGCTGGCCGATGGATCATTTTATTCATTCCGTAAGTACAGGAAGCTTATTGCTATTTACATTTTTTATGATCAGCGATCCGAGAACTTCACCCAACCACCCGGTAGCGAGGGTTGTTTGGGCTATTCTCATTGCAGTCATTTCATTTTATCTCGCTGCCTTTAAATGGAAATATAATACGATCATCTGGGTGCTGGTAGCAGCTGCTCCTCTTGTTCCGCTGCTGGATAGAATTTTCAAATCAAAACAATTTGAATGGACCTCATCTATTATCCAATTCGATTTTGTCAATAAATTAAAAAATATAGTCATGAAACCAATAATGAAAAAAGGAGCTGCTGTAATTATCCTGGCAGCTATGATAAGTCATGAAGCCGCCGCCTTTTGCGGATTTTATGTAAGCAAAGCAGATGGTACTTTGAAAAACAAAACATCACAGGTTATTCTTGTAAGAGATGGCAATCGAAATGTAATTACGATGTATAATGATTTTAAAGGCAACCTGAAAGATTTTGCGATGGTAGTACCGGTGCCGGTTGTATTGGAAAAGAAAGATATTAAAGTAGTTGAACAATCTATTTTTAATACCCTGAATGAATACAGCAAGCCAAGGTTGGTGGAATATTATGATCAAAATCCTTGTATGCAGTATAATTATAAACAAGAATCTGCCTTATCCGGAGTTGCTCCCGGGCTTCAAATTCGCGGTTCAATGTCCATGAATGATTCAGATAAAAAATATAATGTAAAAATCGAAGCGAAATATATAGTAGGTGAATATGATATTCTTATTCTTTCGGCCAAAGAATCTTCAGGCTTAAAAACATGGCTTGAGGAAAATGACTATAAAATTCCTGCTGGTGCAGAAGAAGTGCTGGAACCTTACATCAAAAGCAACCTGAAATTTTTTGTGGTGAAAGTAAATGAAGCAGAAAAGAAAAAATTACCGGGAAATTTTCTTCGCCCTATTCAAATTAGTTTTACTTCACCAAAATTTATGTTGCCGATTCGCCTTGGCATGGCCAATGCCGATGGCGACCAGGATATGATCGTTTATGCATTTACAAAAAAAGGAAGAATTGAAACTACTAATTACAGGACACTCTCATTACCTACAGGAAAAAATATTCCATTGTTTGTAAAAAATAATTTCGGGAATTTCTATGCCAATCTTTTCCAAAATCAATGGAATAAAGAAGGCAAAGCACTTGCAATGCTTGAATATGCATGGGATGTAAGCCCGAAGAATTTTGTGAAATGCGATCCTTGTGTAGCTACTGCTCCGTCTGCGCAGGACCTTGTACAGGCAGGTGTGTGGTGGTTAAAACGTGACTGGACAAATTATGATGATGTATACGGTAATGATGATTACTCAGATAATGTTTACTTCACAAGATTGCATGTTCGTTATAACCGGAAATCATTTCCGCAAGACCTGATGTTCCAGGTAACGCCAAATAAAGATAACTACCAGGCAAGATATGTGGTCACTCATCCTGCCACCGGTGATTTTAATTGTGACGCAGGAAAAAAATATTTAAAAGAATTAAAAGAACGCCGTGCGGACGAACTGGAAATGCTTACATACCTGACAGGAAAAGATTATAGTGATTGGGATGTTGTATCAGAGCAGCCAGAGGAAAAATATGTGCCGGCCGATGCTTCTTATGCGGCTATTGCTCCATCGGTTGAAAACAAACCAGAAAGAAGCAAAGGTGTTTTAGCAGCGACACTTAGCGTTATGGCGCTAGTTCTGTTAGGTGGATTCCGGCGCACAAGTAAAAAGTAAATTTGAAAAGAAGAGCCTGATGTAAAAAGCTCTTCTTTTTATTTTAAAGTTTAATCCAGGTACGGGCCTTGTATCGAGTCGGTGTTCCTGCAAAACAATAATCATCTTGTTTATATTGTTACGCCGCCTGCTGTAAGTTTCCTTCAACCGGTTTCTGCATCCAAAAGCCGCGAATGTTTAACCGCCCATTTTTCATTGGTGTTTTCGGGTTATCTTGCACTCCCAAATTTTAAACTTATATGGAGTATAGTAAACTTGTTGCTGTTACAGGCCTTCCGGGGTTGTTTGAAATGATCAGTAGTCGCGGGGATGGAGCGGTTCTTCGTTCTCTTGATGATAACAAAACTCAGTTTGTCTCAGGCCGTGTTCATAACTTTTCTCATCTTGAAAGTATTGAAGTATATACGCAGAGGGAGAATGTAAACCTGGTTGATGTGTTTACTGCTATGGAGAAAGAGACCGGTTCTTTGCCAAATTCAAATGATAATGCGGCAGTAAAAAAATATTTTGAAAAAGTATATCCTGATATGGATTTTGAAAAAGTATATCCCAGTGATATGAAAAAGATGGTGAAATGGTTTGAATCACTTAAAAAACATAACGTAGAAATAAAACTTACAGAAATTCCTGAAGAGACAGAGGAACCGGCGCCTGTTGAAGAAGAAGTGAAAGAAGAGCCTGCTGCCGAAAAGACCCCGAAAGCTGCCCGTTCGCAGGGCGTGAAAAAAACTACAAGAAAAAAGAAATCTGAATAATTATTTATTGATGATAAACAAATGTGCAAAGGTCAATGGCCTATTGTTTGCACATTGAGCGTCAGCAAATTATCATAGTATGCATTCTGCAGATATAAAAAAACTTCCCCGTCATTTTTTACCCATGGATTTTACAGTTACTACATGGGATAAGCTTGAACCTTTTTTTATTGATCTTGTTGAAAGAAAAATTGATTCAAAACAAGACCTGGAAAAATGGCTGAAAGATATTAGTGAGCTGGAAGCTGTTTTAAGTGAAGATGGATGCTGGCGGCAGATCAGGATGACCTGCGATACGGAAAATAAAGAACTGGAAAGGCTTTTACATTTTTTATGATGGAAATTCAGCCGAAGTTCAGCCTTATGCTGATAAGCTGAACAGAAAACTGATCGATTGCCCTTTCACCAAAGAACTTGATCAGAAAAAATTTTTTACTTACCTGCGGACTGTAAAAAAAAACATTGATCTGTTTCGCGAAGAAAATATTCCCATTATTGCGGAAATGAATGTAATGCAACAGCAGTTTGGGGTGATTTCCGGTAAAATGACAGTTGAAGTGGATGGAAAAGAATATACTTTACAACAGGCAGCAAAATTTCTGGAAGATAATGACAGCAACCTGCGGGAAGAAGTTTACAGAAAAATCAGTGAACAGAAGATTGCAGGATAAAGAAACATTGAATGATCTTTTTTCATCGCTTATTGAAAAACGTCATCGTATCGCTGTAATGCCGGTTTTTCCAACTTATCGTGATTTTAAGTTTGCTGAAATGGGCCGCTTTGATTATAAGAAAGAAGATTGTTTCCAGTTTCATGAAGCAGTAAAAGAACATGTATTGCCGTTGGTAAATGAGATTTACGAAAGAAAAAAGAAAAGACTTGGCGTAGATACTTTACGGCCATGGGATATTGAAGCAGAGCCGGCAGATGAAAAAGCATTGAATCCTTTTAAAACCGGCGATGAACTGGTTGAAAAATCAATTGCATGCTTTAAAGAATTGAAACCATTTTTTGGTGATTGTTTGAATAAGATGAAAGCAATGGGACATCTTGACCTTGAAAGCAGGAAAGGCAAAGCTCCTGGGGGATATAATTGTCCTTTGGCAGAAAGCGGTGCTCCGTTTATTTTTATGAATGCTGCCGGACAAATGGATGATGTAACAACTATGGTGCATGAAGGCGGTCATGCTGTTCATTCTTTTCTTGCACACAACCTCGAACTGACCGCCTTTAAAGAATACCCGATGGAAATTGCTGAAGTAGCCAGTATGGCAATGGAACTTTTTAGCATGGATCACTGGCATGTATTTTTTAATTCTGAAGAAGAATTAAAACAAGCTAAAGAACACCAGCTGGAAAGAGTGATCACTATTTTTCCCTGGATCGCTACCATCGATAAATTCCAGCATTGGGTATATGAAAATCCATATCATACGCATGAAGAAAGAACTGATAAGTGGGTAGAGATTTTAAGTGAATTTACTTCGCCGGTTCTTGATGTTTCAGGACTTGAAGAATACCGTCGATATTTCTGGCAAAGGCAATTGCATCTTTTTGAAGTTCCTTTTTATTACATTGAATATGGTATTGCTCAACTTGGAGCCATCGGGCTTTGGAAGCAATTCAAAGAAAATAAAGAGCAAGCATTGAATAATTATATAACCGCACTGGCACAGGGGGGCACCCAAACCTTACCTGAACTTTTTCGGCTCGCCGGTCTCCGTTTTGACTTCTCACCAACAGTTGTTGGCAGTTTAATGCCCTTTGTACACACAGAAATGAAGCAGTTAACAAAAAAGTAATAGAAAATACCACAAAAGTGGTATGCCTTTTTTTTGGAACGTAGTCATTTGTCGTCTTACTTTACATCAGAATAGCAAATGCGAAAAAAAGCATTTCAACATAGCTACTAATCAGAGCCTTAACCTAAGTCCCCCTGTTTCCACATGGGGGCTTACTTTTTCCGGCACGCGTTGCAGACTCCATTCACTACGATCTCAACATTATTTGCCAAATAATCTTTAGGAAGCTTTACGGAAGGAATAATAAATTCTTCAAGACATTCTGTTTTACCGCACGCAGAACAAATAAAATGATAATGATTATCGTGATGATGACCTTCAAAACAATCATTCTTGCATAAAGCATACTTTACTGAATTATCAGCTGTGGGAATTGTATGCAATATTCCCTTTTCAACAAATGTTTGCAAAGTGCGGTAAACGGTTACACGATCAAATCTTTCGCCGGCTTTATACTCAATGTCAGCATGCGCAAGTGCTCTTGTATTAGTTAAAAAAAGGTTGAGGATCTTTTCCCGGCTGGCTGTAACACTAAGTTGATTACGTCGAAGAATATCGTGGATCCTGCTGTCCATATTGTTATTACTCTTTAAGCAATATTTCGATTTCATTCATCATCTTTTCCACTTCACTTGGCTTCAGACCATCATAGATATTCCTTACCACTCCCTTTTTATCTACTAAAGAAAAAAATTGTGAATGAATAAAATCCTCTTTTATATCAATAACGTTATTATTGGGATCGTCTATTTTATAACTATACCGTGCTTGTTTATACAAGCTGTCTTTCCTGCCTGTAAGAAAGATCCATTTCTGTGTGTTTACCTGCAAGCTGTCAGCATATTTTCTTAAAACGTTTACTGAATCAATTTCAGGAAAGCTTGTATGCGAAAGAATAAGAAAATCTTTTTCATTTTTAAAACGATCATACACTGTTTTCATATTACCATTCATCACGGGGCAAATATTTTTACAAGTGGTAAAAAAATATTCTGCAACAAAAACTTTTCCGGTGATGTCATTTTCTGTTACCGTTTTACCATCCTGGTTGGTAAAAGCGAAAGGCAATACTCTGCCTATAGGTTCTAATTTTGATTTCCCAAAACCGGGTACAAGCTGGCTCATGGTAACATAAAAGCCAACGACCAATACCAAAAAGAATACGATATAAAAAATAGTTTTCCTGTTCATAGCTGAAAATCAAAATTACTTATGATTGCTTCTAAGTAATAAGAAACAAAGGTAATTTATATTTTGCAACTATGTTGCATGGGGTTATCTTTGCCAACAATGAAACTTCAGATCAATTGGAATGCTATTGGTATTTCTGCCTCGCTGGCCTGTGCTATCCATTGCGCTTTATTGCCTCTTTTTATCAGCACGCTGCCGTTATTCGGCATCAACATTCTTGACAATATTTATTTTGAAGCCGGCATGATACTCATCGCTCTTTTGATCGGGGGCCTTACCCTGCTGCATGGCTACAGAAAACATCATCATCGTCTCACTCCTTTGTTTCTTTTTATTGGTGGAATGTTTCTGCTGATATTCAAACATTACTTTTCAGCAACAGTGATCTGGTTAATTATACCATCGTCCATTCTTATTTTATCAGCATATTATCTTAACTGGAGATATTGCCGCCTGGCAAAACATTGTCATAGCTCAGATTGTAATCATTAGACCGCAAAGCAGCTTTTGAATTTCATACATTCAATATTGTTTATTGATTTGCTTTAGCTAATTTGACTTTAAAATAGGTTAGAATGAAATCACTGTTTGTTGCCTGCTTCCTCATTTTATCTGTTTCTGCTTTTTGTCAAACAAAAGATGAAACTGAAGTCCGCAATCTCCTGGCAAAACAAAATGCCGCATGGAACCGCGGCGATGTTGAGGCCTTTATGGTAGGTTATTGGGAAAATGATTCATTGATGTTCATTGGTAAGTCCGGTGTTACCTATGGATATAAAAACACGTTAGCTACTTATAAAAAGAATTATCCGGACACTGCTGCAATGGGAAAGCTTACATTTACACTTATTCAGCTCAAACAACTTTCTCCTGAATATTTTCATGTAACCGGAAAATATTATCTGACAAGAACCATTGGAGATGCGAGCGGGCATTTTACTCTTGTATTCAGGAAAATAAATGGAAAGTGGGTGATCATTTCAGATCACAGTAGTTGATTTACATCTATTTACTAATTCTAAAACTAATTTGTCATGGCACTCATCATTGTAGGAATGATCGTACTTATCATTGGTTTCGTCGTTACCCGCAACCCAGGCCCTGCTCAGCGTTTTGGCGGAGCAGTAAAAATCGCAGGTGTTTTAATCATGATCGTTGGCGTAATGGTGTCTTCCGTTGTACAAATCGATGCGGGACAGGTTGGTGTAAAAAAGCTTTTCGGTAAAGTGCAAAATGATGTGCTGCAAAGCGGGCTTCATATGATCAATCCATTGGTAGAAGTAACCCGTCTTGATATAAAAACTCAAAACTATACCATGAGTGGCGTTCATGATGAGGGCGCAAAAGCAACCGATGATGCCATTAGGGTATTAACAGCCGATGGGCTTGGAAGTAACCATTGATCTTACTGTTTTGTTCCGGTTAACAGAGGCGGACGCACCAAGGCTGGTAAAAGAAACAGGTGTTAATTACGTTGATAAAATTGTAAGGCCGCTAACCAGGACAAAGATCAGGGACAATTCAGTTTACTATGATGCAATATCACTTTACTCTTCCAGGCGCGATGAATTTCAAAACAGGATATTTAAAAGTATTGAAGAAGATTTTAGGAAAAGAGGATTATTCCTTGAACAGTTGCTGGTTAGAAATATAACACTGCCCCAATCAGTAAAAGCAACTATTGAAGGAAAGATCAATGCTGAACAGGAAGCGCAGAAAATGCAATTCATTCTTCAAAAAGAAAAACAAGAAGCGGAGCGAAAAAGAGTAGAGGCGCAGGGCATTGCAGACTACCAGCGCATAATAAACCAGGGATTAACTGATCAGCAATTACAATACGAGCAAATAAAGGCATTAAAAGAAATTGCAACTTCAACAAACGCCAAGATCATTGTTATGGGAAAGGGAAACACACCGGTGATTCTTGATGCAAAAAATTAATTGATCACTTATTCCAGACTTTATATAAATACCAAAGCAATAATACAAGACTTACCACGAGCCATACAAAAAAAAGTATGTGAATGAAAGATGAATAATTTTCGCTATAGGCTATTTTAAAATAAATACCAGCAGTAATATTTATAAAAAGCCACATCAAAAACGCAAAAAGTGAACGCAGTATCTTTCTGAAATACCTGGCCACTTCCGGATCCATGCCAAACATTATACTTTCCGTTTGATTATTGACAAGGTAATTCAATTATAAAGAGAGAAATCTATTTAGCCATCAGAATATTTCTGAATTGAAGCGAATCGCCATTGAAAACATTGAAATCAACTTTTGAAAGAATTCCGTTTACTCTTCCTTCTTCACTGTGCTGCCAGAAATCCCAATTGCGTTCAATGCGGGGAGTGTCATACTGGTAATAATGTGCGGCCCATAAAGGATAACCGTTAAACTCTTTACCAAGATATCTTGAATAAAAATCAACATTGGTATAAATGATCGGTTTTGCTCCGTAATAATATTCTACCACATCAAGCCATTCCTTTAATTCTTTTTTCAACAAAGCTATATTCACTCCATAAGTTTGCTCTATATCCACCACGGGGGGAAGATCGCCTTTCTCAAGGTCCACTGCACTGATAAAATTTTCGGCTTGTTCTCTTCCATCTTTTGTTGCAAGGAAAAAATGGTAGGCGCCGCGGATCATTCCTGCCTGTTTTGATTTTTTCCAATTCCTTTTAAACTGCGGATCGGTATTTATAATTCCCTCCGTTGCTTTTATAAAAACAAACCCAAGCTGTATATCTTTTACTTTCATTTCCCTTACAGCATCCCATGAAATTGTTTGCTGGTATTTTGAAACATCGATACCATGTATTATATAATTTTCGGGGATTGAAATACCAAAAGCCGGGTAGCGCACAAACCGGGACTTGCGATTCATGAACCAGTCGTAACCAAGTATAAAAGCCAATCCTGCAGCAAACACAATCAGCAGTATCCACCATTTTTTACCAGGCTTTTTGCGGCGGGCCATGAAGCAATTAATTTATTTTTTTATGATGTGGCGTGTAGTCTTAAGATTGCCTGCATTAATATGCAGCAAATATACCCCTGCAGAAAATTTTGAAATGTTAATTTGAATTTGTTCATCGCGGCCCGGCGTATTTACCTGTTGTTGCCATACAAGTTGCCCGGAAGTATTAAAAATCCGGAGCATCATTGTTTTTTCAAGAGGGTTTTTTATTGACAAAGTAACGTCGGTTGATAAAGCAGGGACCGGGTACACTTTTATTTCATTAACCGGACCAGTTAATGGAGGTTCTTTTATAGAGACATTGTTTTTCGATAAGATCCAATAGTCAGGATCAATGAGCACCGTATCAGCAATAAATCCTATTTCTTCCCAAAAAACTTCGTTGTTCTTCGTATTATCAACCACCACGGTTTTTTCCTGTGACGCATTTTTAAATTTCAAGGCCAATGGCATTTCAAAATAAGAAACAGATGGATGAGAAGTGATTTGACTTAACGTGATCTTTGCCCAATTGTTTTTATTCTGTTGCCATTTTACAGAATAAGATGGATAGCCCTGGCCTGTAAACCAATCATTAAAGAATTCTGTAAGGTTTTTACTGCTAATCTGTTCAAGGTTTCTTTTCAGATCATTGGTCTTTGCAAAACCATAGGCCAAAAGAGGATCATTAACGTATTGTCTTATTCCACGAAAAAATAAAGTATCACCCAAAACCCAGCGAAGCATGTGTAATAAGTATGCTCCTTTATTATAGGTAAGCCTGCTGCTGAAAATGCGTCCGGTATTGGTAGTGTCTTCGACGAATACAGATCCATCGGGCAACGACGTTATCGAATTACTCAAACTTTTTATCCGGTTTAAATGACCAGCAGGATCAGTTTTTTCAAAATAGAAATAAGAAAGATAGGTAGCAAAACCTTCATTCAGCCAGATATGCTGCCAACTGCCGCATGTTACCTTATCACCAAACCATTGATGGGCTAATTCATGCGCCATCAGGTTTTCACCGGGTGATACTATAAAACTATTGGTCTGGTGTTCCATGCCGCCGCCCCAACCAAATTGTGTATGGCCATATTTCTCATTGATGAACGGATATGCGCTGAAGTATTGATGAAAAAGTGATAGCTGTTGTAAAACCTTTGGTGTATTCTGTTGAAATGCGCTTTCATTTTCAGGATAACAGTAAGTTATCATAGGAAGGTTAACAGACCCCAATTGTACACTATGATTTAAAACCTTAAAATTTGTAATTGCAAATGCAACGAGATATGAAGCGATCGGGTAGCGATGTTTATAAAAAGCAGTTCGTGTAATTCCATTATCGGTTTCACTTATCAACGATCCATTTGATGAAGCCCTGTACGCATTTGGACAAGAAATAATAAAATCAATCGAATCGGCTTTATCATCAACTCCATTGCGGCAGGGCCACCAGTCTCTTGACCCATACGGTTCAGACAAAGTCCATATCACAGGAGTGCCACTATGAACGTCCTGCACAAAAGAACCAAAAGTTGTATTGGCAGGAACTCCTTTATAGAATATCGTTACGGAATCCCTTTGCCCAGCCGGAATGTTAACCGGGAAGCTTATCTGCAAAAGATCAGTTGGCCTTGAAAATGAAATTTTGGATCCGTGATAATGTATACTGTCAACAGAAAGCTGAGTGGCCAGGTCATAACTAATAGAATTTGCAGAACTGTTTGTAATAAAATGAGAAGTAACTGCACCCTTTATATAACGAACTGCGGGATCAATATCCCACACACAGCGATAATAAGTTACCTGGAAATTGGAAGAGGCCTGTGAACGATTGACGGAAAGACTTCTCTGGGCTGAAATTCTTTCGCTTGCCGCAATTTCATCAATTGCCTTGCACAAGTTTTCATTTTGGGCATACACTTTACCTCCAAGCAACAGGAGGATAAAAAATCCTTTTCTCATTGCGGAAAGTTACAACAAACCCGTTTTCGGCGAAGACTATTAACTATTCTATAATTACTTTTTTCAGATAAAAAACTTTTGGATCGATTATGATAAGTGACTTGCTGGTTACAGTAGTTCCTTTTTTATCTACTGTAAAACGTTGAATGCCGGCATCTGTTTGAACATCTAATGGAATTGACATATCGAGATTCAGCAGCTTAACCTGGTATTCGTTTTCCTTTGTTTTCCTTACATCCACTTCTAATTTATTTGTTGTATAAAGAAAAAGATGAAACAGGGGTTCAAGACTTTTTCCATAAGCTCCGCTAAAAAGTTTTTCTACGTCGGCGGTTATAACGGTATTATCGTATGTGTATTTCGGATCAGTAGCCAGTTTTTTCAACGTTGGAAAAAATTTATCATCACCCATAACATAACGAATGGTGTGCATAAAGAAGGCTCCTTTCCCATAAATATCTCCCTGGTAAGCGCTGTCTGAATCTACCTGCTCGCCTCTGACGACGGGGAACTTGTTCGATGTGTTGCTTGCTGTCTGCTGCATTTTTTTCAAATAAGCTTCTTCACCCGCCAAGTTCTCTTGTTGCCATGGCATCTCCAAAAACGCAGATGCCTTCCTGTATCCACATGTGCGCCCAGTCGCGGTTGGTCACTTTATTTGCCCACCATTCATGACCGAATTCATGATGAAGCAACCAGTCAAAATCCTTATCACCCAATTTTTCATACCTGTATTTATTTCCATAAGCAATATTTGTTTGATGCTCCATGCCAAGATGTGGTGTTTCAGAAGCCCGTATTGCTTCTTTAACCCACGGATATTCTCCAAAATATTTTTCCTGTATCCGGCAAGATTGTTCAAACAGATCGAGTAAGTGTTCGGCCTTATCAAAATTTTCTTCCAGTACATAATATTCCATTGGTACTTTATTTCCATTCACGGTCGTATACATTCTTTTTGCCACTTTGTATTTCCCAACATTGAAAAGAATACAATAGTTACTGATCGTATAATTTGTTTTCCAATGATAGGTTGACTTACCATTTTTTGTGGTTACTTTTTGAAGAAGCCCCGGTGCATTTACAACCAATCCTTTGGGAACCGTAATGATCATATCAGCACCTTCATTGGGTTCATCACTTGGATGGTCTTTGCATGGAAAATAAATTTTTGCTCCTTCTCCCTGGCAGGTGATCGATATCCATGGATTGCCTTTTGCATCTTTTTCCCATTGAAAACCTCCCGTCCATGGCGGCCTTATTGCTATTGCAGGTTTACCTCTATAAGCGATCTTAACTTTTACTTTTCCTGCTGGCAATTGTTGTGCTAACGGGATTTTTATATAGTCATCTTTGGTATGAGTATAAACCTGGGGTTTTCCATTTACCCAAAGCTGGCTGATGACAAGTCCATGCCAAAAATCAAATAGCAAATTAGTGGTGGGTTGCAGAAGGTTGAGATCAATCTCTGTATATCCATTTATTGATTTCGCACCGGGATCAACATCCAGCGCAATTGTATAATGCCGGATATCCATGTTGGCTTGCTCGGGTTTTAGAACACCGCCGGATTTAAGATTTTGGGAATGTACAGTTAAAGAAAAAAAGAGAAGAGAAAGGATTGATAGATTACGCATATCAAACGGTTTCAGGAAAGTTACCTGATTATCCTGAAACTATTGAACTCCTCAAGAACGAGTTCTTCAACGATCACATCATCCACCCTTGCTTTTTGAGGGCCCTGTTTACACCAGTCAATAAATTTTTGAAGTAATGCTTCAGCGGCAGTAGCTCTTATTTCAACATTCCTGTCAGGAAGATTTCTTACCCATCCTTTAACGCCAAGTTCATCAGCAATATCCTTTGCTGTTGCCCTGAAAAAAACACCCTGCACTTTTCCTTTGATGATAAGCCGTATGGTTTTCATACAGCTAAAATAAAAACTATTTTATCTTGTCCGGCGTTGCAGTCCCTTTGCTTTTAAGCCCTGACCGTAATTTTAATTCTCTCCTGTTCTTTTCAAGTATTGATTCACGGTGAGTAACAGAATTATTCGGAATACCCATGATGAGTCCGCGGCAGTTTGGCGAACCGCAGTTGCAATGGAACGGCTCCATATTTTTATCAAGGAACTGGGCATAGTCAAGCGTCAGCTCTTCGCCTTTTTTGATCTTACGAAGTGCCACAACATTTAATCCATCATAGGCACAGTTGGGATCACAGCTATGATTTTGAGGCGCCCATTCAGTGGGATCGCTGTCCCAAATAATAAAAACTTCTTTGCTTATTGGATATGCATAGCGGCGGAAATGCTCCTGGTCATTCTCATTCCAGTTTTCCATGGCATGACGACGGGTAATAAGACGCTGCGGCATTTCTTCGCCGTTAAAAACAACATAGCCTCTTGTTAAGTCACGTTTGGCATAAATACCAAAGCCTGCAATAGAATTTCCTTTTACATCATAGCATTTTTGCTTGCGCTGGTGGCGGTTCATGGCTTCTTCAATGATCAATTTTAAAAAACCGGCTTGTCCAATGCCATCATATTTTAAAATAAAATCAGCTGAACCTTCATATCCATCGGTATAAAACACAGAACAAGTAAAATTCACTTCAAGGAAAGAAACTTCACCTTTATCATTTACCCTGAAATCCATTCTTCCATATCCAACAGCACCGAAACCAAGGAAGATCTTCTTTGCCGCTGCACGAAGTTTTTTATCAAGCTCCGCATCTTCACAAGGAAAATTACAATCAGGATGAAGCTCTGAAGTTTTTAATGCATAAGTTTTAAACTCTCTTCCTTCAGGAAATCTGTATTCAACAGGACGGAATGCGATACATTCTTTTTCATTATCAGGATCGGCCATCACCAGTACCGTGTATTCACGGCCGGCAATGTATTCATCGATCATCAGCGGGCCATACTCTTCTATGATCTCAGCACATTTTGCCTTTAGCTCTTCCTGGTTATGAACCAATGAGTGTTCATCAACGCCAAGGCTATCCCCGGCATGTGCGGGTTTTACAAACAATGGATATTTTAAATGTGCGGTCGCCGTTTCAATTTCTCCTAAGGTATCGATGATCGCATAGGCAGGTATTCTTACTCCTTCGCAATAGGCCACATACTTCATCAATCTTTTGGGAACATCAAAAAGCTTTGTGCTGGGACCTGTAACAGGAATATTCAGCATATCGGCGTTGAAGTAAATATCATAACCGGGAGTTTCCCAATCGGGATAACCTTCACAAAGGTTGACAAAGCAATCATACCCTTTTTTCTTTAGCTCCTTTAGCTGTTTGTAAGTGGTTAACTTGCTTATCAGCACATGATCCATCTCTGCTTCAGGCATCAGCGAAGAGAGGTTGCGAATAGGATCATAGTACTGGTAATCTACTTTTGAATGTGAATAGTCAGGTTGGAGTACACAAATCTTCATACAAACGTTTTCGTTAATAAATAATATTGAAACGGCCTTATTGGGTTGTTATTTATTGATGAGTTTAGCCGCTTTATTGTATTTCAGTTTGGTTTGCAGGGCATTTTCGATGATTGCCCCCAGCATGTCGCTGAATTTCGCATTGCCCAGCCTTACCATAGCGCCTATCGAAGTGTAATTCTCATCCTCGCTTAATCCGCATTGCGCATTTACTTCCAGCACATACATTCTGCCTGTTGACTTATCCATACGGATGTCAATTCTCCCATAACCTGTGCCATTCACCGCACAATAAGCATCAATGCTCAATTGTTTAATCGCATGTTCTAAGGATGCATCGGGTTTAAAATACTCCCAAAGGTTTTCATAGTCTTTTTCACCTACCGGCTTTTCACTTTCATAAGTATCCCAAAGCCTGTCAAACGAAAGAAACTTTTCATGATCGGGTAGCTTCTCATTAAAAACCCTTTCCACCGGTTGATAGACTTTGATATCATCCGGCTGATCATAAGAGCCGGTGATAAATGTTGTGAACTCAGGACCACAAATGAACTTTTCAGCTACCAACCCGCCAAAAGTAAAATCCCACCCATGATAACCCTGGTATAATTCATCAATGATGTTTCTTAATTCCTTGTCGCAGTTCACTACATTCTTTAATCCAAGCCCCATGCTGCCGCCTGATACAGCTGGTTTAACAATTACAGGCGCACCGATATAATCACATATCCCGCTTAGTTCTTCTTCCGGGTTAGTAATGCTTTTCCAAAGAGAAGTGGAAACACGGGCATCATCAAATGCCTGCTTCATAGTGATCTTGGACGTTGTCAGGTGATAATACTTTTCTCTTGAACCGGTATAGATAAGTTTTTTCTCTTCAAGATACCGGATAACAGATAAGCCAGGGGCGCCATTTACTTCATCCCCATCGCATAAGTTGAACACAAGCGGGATATGGCCATTTGCAGAGCCGGCAATTTTATCAATGATCGTTTTATAATCGTTAATAGTTACGTACTGCCATTTCCATGGAAGCCCTAATTCATCAAATGCTTTTGCAAATTCTTTTATGTTAGCATCGAAGTCGTAATAGTATTTCAGATTCGGATCATCCGTATCTAATTGCGGCGCCAATATCCAAACAAAATATGGTTCAGCCTTCAGGAGACTTGTATGCTTCGATCCATCAATCATGCAGAATTCAATGGAATTAGTTAATCTTTTTAGATTAAACACTGTAAACTTAATTATAAACTTAATATAATGTACAATACATACCCATTTATTTAAAAGATTGTTGGTATAAATACCAGATTGTGGATAATATTTAACTTCAATCAAACGATTCAACATGATTTACCGGCTTCTTATACTTTGTTTATTGACTGTATCATCATATGCACAGCAACCTAATATCATTTATATAATGAGTGATGATCATGATGCAGATGCTATCAGCGCATATCGCAAACAATCTGTACGACAGGTCATGTCGTAGAGACAAGGTATTCCTTGTCCCTGCTGATCAATACACCGAATATGGATAGGATCGCTAAAGAAGGCATGCGGTTTACCAATTGCTTTGTTGGAAATTCTATCTGCTCCCCGGTAAGAGCAACGGTTTTAACAGGCCAGCATTCCCATTTGAATGGAATAAAAGATAACCGTACCCCATTTGATGGCAATAAGATCACCTTACCTAAGTTGCTCAAAGAAGCAGGTTATCAAACAGTACTTATTGGTAAATGGCATCTTCACTCACTGCCAACCGGCTTTGACTATTGGACCGTATTACCGGGACAGGGAGCGTATTATTCCACCCGGTTAATAAATATGAATAATGATACCATTCGCTATGATGAATATGCCACTTCTCTTATTACCAATCAAACATTAAATTGGCTAAAAGAGAAACGGGATCCGGCAAGACCCTTTTTTATAATGATGCATCATAAGGCGCCTCATAGAAATTGGGTGCCTGAACTAAAATGGCTGGAAATATTTAGTAAAAAGAAGTTCCCGGAGCCGCCCACGCTTTATGCCGATACAATTGGAAGAGGCACTGCATTCAAACATCAGCGAATGAGCATTCTGAAGGATATGACGCTTTGTACGGACCTGAAGATAGACCCTCAATATATAATGGACGTTCCTCATCTGAAGCCTGATTCAAATGAGATAAGGAGTTATAATGCCTTTATGAATAGCATTCCTGAAGAACAACGGAATAGAATGAAAGAGATATTTGCTGAAAGAGGAAAACTGCTTCAGCAATTGAAACCGGTGGGAAATGAGTTATTAAAATTAAAATACCAGTGGTACATGCAGGACTATTTGGCTTGTGTTGCATCTGTTGATGAAAGTGTCGGACAAGTATTGAATTATCTTGATGAAAATGGGTTATCTGAAAACACGATGGTTGTTTATACAAGCGACCAGGGCTTTTATTTGGGAGAAAATGGATGGTTTGATAAACGGTTTATGTACGATGTAAGTATGAATACTCCCCTTTTGGTAAAATGGAAAGGGAAAATTAAACCAGGCTCGGTTAATACTTCACTCGTACAGAATATTGATTTTGCTCCAACAATGCTGGATGTTGCCGGAATAAAAGCTCCTGATTGGATGCAGGGGTTAAGCCTAAAACCAATTTTAACGGGTAAACAAAATGAAGTAATGCGACAAGAGGTCTATTATCGCTATTATGAATACCCGATTGACCATTATGTAATCCCCCATATAGGTATCCGGGAAAAACAATACAAGCTTATTTATTTCTATACCGCAAATGAATGGGAGTTTTATGACCTTAAAGCGGACCCACAGGAACAAAAGAATTTGATCAACATTCAAAAATACCAGGCTGAAATAAAAAGAATGAGGATGAAGCTGGTTGATGTAAAAAAACAATACAAGGATTCTGAACCGGCAGGAGAGTTAAAATAAACTTATTTGAATTTAGTGATCATTGAAATGTTGAAAATCTTTTGTGCGCTTTGTGTTTACTTTGTGTCCTTCGTGTTACTGAAAATTTTGGATCACCACGTACACTACGCACCACTAAGACCATGAAGTATTCAGGTTGACTTATCAGGCGGATAAATAGTTAATGTAATTTATTTTTGACCCTTGCGATTTTTCTGGAAGCTATATACCCGGTTGGAAGGCTGGAAGGCCATAAATGAATTTCCCAATCATTTAAAGAAAGCTGTCATCATCGTTGCCCCCCATACTCATTGGAAGGATTTTACAATCGGTATCGCATTTCGAAGTGTCTTGAAAATAAAGAATGCAAAATACCTGGGTAAAGCAGAGCTGTTCAATGGCCCGTTTGGATTTTTATTTCGCTGGCTTGGTGGTACGGGTGTGGACCGGTTTAGCAAACAAGGCGTAGTGGAGCAAGTGGTAGAAAAATTCAATAAGACCGATAATTTATTTATTGCCTTGTCACCGGAAGGAACAAGAAAGAAAGTTGATAAACTGCGTACAGGTTTTTATTACATAGCTAAAAAAGCAAATGTGCCGATTGTAATGGTTGGACTGGATTATTCAAAAAAAGAATTGAGTGTTTCAGAACCATTTTATACAACCGATGACGAAGCTGCAGATTTCAGAAAGATCATTGAGTTTTTTGCGCCGCTAAAAGGTTATTATCCTGAACAGGGCTTTGCACATTTATTGAAAGAATATGACAAATGATCATTTCACTTCTTCAAACACTCCCGTCTCTTTATTCTTTTTCACATTATCCCAATGAAAATAGCGACCATTCATTGCAACATAAATTCCTTTGGGTAACGTTTGTGCAAATGCCAATGCACTTCCAAGATTAAATAAGCCGTCACTGCTGCCGAATTTTATGGGGATCATGGCGCCGGTAAGCACTACTGTTTTGTTTTTCACTTTTGCCGCAAGCATTTGTGCTGTTTCAGCCATCGTGTCTGTTCCATGTGTGATAACGATCTTGTCTTCTTCACAACTATTGCATTGATGAGCGATCAACTCCCTGTCGTGATCGGTCATTTCAAGACTATCGATCATCATCAGTGTTCTTATTTCCACGGGCACCTGGCTTCTGCCAAGGTTAAGCAGCTCCTGTAAATGCGTGTCTTTAAAATATAATTGCCCGTTCAATTCATTGTATTCTTTGTCAAAAGTTCCTCCTGTTATAAAAATGCGGATTGCCATCGATAAAATTTTGCATGGTGAAATTATGGAATCTTGCCGATGCCGTTAAAATCAATCCGAATATTCAGAACTTAGCGTCATGCAGCAAATAATAACCGGTATTGATAGTTTTTTAGCAGATCCAAAACAGGATAAAAACCCCAGGTATGCTATAGTAACAAATAATGCTGCATTTACATCAGATAGAATTCTAAGCCGGTTAGCATTGGTTAAAAATGGATTTAACCTGGTAAAAATTTTTTCACCTGAACATGGCATTTCAGTAAAAGGCGCAGATGGTTCTTATCAAAAAAATTCATTTGATATTAAAACCGATCTTCCAATAACTAGTTTATATGGCGATAGGTTAATGCCAACAGAAGAAGATTTGAATGATGTTGATATTGTTTTATTTGATATCCCTGACGTCGGTTGTCGTTTTTATACTTATCTCTGGACGATGACTTATGTAATGGAAGCTTGTGCAAAATTTAATAAGCAACTCATCATTCTCGACCGGCCAAATCCTATCGGTGGAGATTTTGATATGTCAGAGGGCCCGATGCTTGATGAAGAAAATTGTTCTTCATTTATCGGTCGCTGGTCGATCCCGGTAAAACACAGTTGCACGTTGGGAGAGTTGGCAACTTATTTTTCTGATAAAAAAGTAAAAGGGATCGATTTAAGAGTTATTCCTGTAAAAAACTGGAGACGAAATCAGACAGCAGGAACGCCTGGTTTTGATTTTTATCCAACGTCTCCGGCCATTCAAAATATTTCAACTGCACTGATCTATCCAGGTATGGGATTATTGGAAGGTATTAATGTAAATGAGGGCAGAGGAGCCGATAAACCTTTTTTAAAATTCGGTGCGCCCTGGATCAATGCGGAAGAATTGCATGAAGGGCTTCTTGATAAATTGATCTTCGGTATCAAAACAAAGCCCTGTTCATTCCTACCGGATGACAGTGTATATAAAGGAGAAGAATGCAACGGCCTCGAGCTTACCATTACGGATGAAAAAACAATTCAACCCGTTTCCTTTGGTGTTAAACTGATTTCATTGCTTTTAAACTTATACCCGCACCATATAAAAGAAAGAGCATACGTTACCCATGCAAACCCGACTGGCGGCGGACATTTGGATAAATTACTGGGAATAAAAAATGCATTTGACTTATTTAAATCAAATGCATCTATTGAAACTGACGTTTCCAAAATATGGCCATCAGCAATAACATCTTTTCTCTTATATGAGTGAATGTTATTTGGTAACACATTTTACCAAGCCCTTTTCACCATGATATTTGCAATGATAATAATGTGGTCCAATTATAGTAAACTGCCGGCCAAAAGATCCGCTTGGTTGTATATCACCACTGTCAAAGCTTCCATCATCGGCGGTAACGCTATGAACTTGCTCACTATCGCCATTCACCCATAATATTGAGCCGGTTTCCATTACCGTTACACTTGCAGGTGTAAACGCAGAATTTTGAATTAATACTCTTGTTGTATAGTAAAGTTGTACTTCCTGTGTTGTCTGTACTTCCCCCGGTGGCAGTTATTGAACCATTCACGCTTTCCGCAAGGTTGCCATCATCTTTGCTGCAGCTCATAAAAAGGATTGATCCAAGAAATAACATTGATCCAATTGTAAAAATTTTTGCCTGTTTCATATGATTCGGTTTTTGGTTTATAAAAGAACATTTCAAAGAGGCATATGCAACATCGAGGCCAAAAAGAAATATGGCCTTAAATTTTCGGCTTATTATCTGTATGTCAGTAATTAAAAAAAATTAATGGGTAAACATAAATCCATTAACGCATATTATCATTGTTTGTAACTTTAAACATGCCCACACATACAATAAATACCTTTTATAACAGCACTCAAATGGAAGTTGACCGTTTAGGTCAACATGTGTTTCAACTTGAAAAAGTTCGTACACAGGAAATAATTACCCGTTATTTAAAACCATCAATGACGATCGCTGATATTGGTGGTGCAACCGGCGCTTATTCTTTCTGGCTGCATGATATGGGGCATCGTGTGCACTTATTGGATGCAGCTGAATTTCATGTTGAAACCGCAACAAAAATATCTATCACAGAAAACAAGCCTCTTGCATCTATTTCATTGGGGGATGCAAGAAAACTTCCGTTTGATGATGAGCAATTTGATCTTGTATTATTATTCGGGCCACTCTATCATTTGCAGGACAAACATGATCGCATTAAAAGCATAGTTGAAGCACATAGAGTGTTGAAAAAAGATGGCGTATTACTGGCTGCCACCATATCACGACATGCATCTTTATTCGATGGGTTCTGGCAAGGCTTTATTGATGATCCGGCCTTTGAAAATATTTTGAAACAAGATCTTGAAGATGGTAATCATTTTAATCCGGTTAATCATCCCATGTATTTTACAGATGCACATTTTCATTCCCAAAAAGAAATAGAACAAGAATTCATGAAAGCAGGCTTTTCCGATTTCAATAAAATAGCCATAGAAGGTTTCGGCTGGCTTGTTCCTGGTTTTATGGAAAGATGGAATGATGAAGAGTCAAAACGTAAAATGCTGCATTATATAAAGCAAACTGAAAATGATCCGTTAATGATCGGAATGAGTGCACATGTGATGACAATCGCCAGGAAAACAGGCTGATAAAATTTTTTATAGAATGCCGACGATCCAAATTAAATTTGCGGATATAAAAAAGGCCCTTCCGTAGAAACGGACTGACCTCTCACGATTGCTTGCCATATGAAAATCTGTAAAAAAAGTTTTTAGGCCTCTCTGCTGCTTGTCTACTCTCAACGATTGCTTGCTTATGAAATAACAAAGACGCAGATCAAAAGTAAACCCCGGCTTTGTCTTACTGAAAATATCTTCCCCGGTGTTTTATCATTTCAAACGGGTGTTATTTTGAGTAACTCATTGCGGGTTAATAGGTTCCGTAAAAATTTATTATTATGTCCAACAGGTTTTCAGATATATTATTTCAATTGGTTCATTCGCTGGAAAAGTCGGAAAAACGGCATTTTAAGCTTTATATAAAAAGAAGTTCGGCAAAACAAGATCTTAAGATCATTCAGCTTTTTGATGCATTGGATAAACTGGATGAGTATGACGATAAATTGTTGCTGAAAAAGATGCCCGGTATTTCCAAAACACAACTGGCCAATCTGAAAAATCATTTATACAAACAATTATTAGCCAGTCTCCGGTTATTAAAAACTACTGATAATATCGATCTTCAGCTGAGTGAGCATCTTGATAATGCCCGTATTTTATACAATAAGGGTTTAAAGATTCACAGCCTTCGCATTTTGGAAAAGGCAAAGGAGCTGGCAAGAGGCTAATCAAAAATTTAATACGCTGGTGCAGCTTCTTTCCCTGGAAAAGAAAATCGAAACATTGCATATAACCCGCAGCACGACTGATAAAACAAAGCAGATCACCGAAGAAGCGTTGGAGATCAGCGGGCATATAGACAGGGTAACAAGATTTTCCAATCTTGCATTGCTTTTATACCGTTGGTTTGTATTGTATGGCCATGCAAGAAATGAGCAGGATGAAACAGAATTAAAAACTTTTTTTAAAAATTATTTGCCCGCTGATGTTGAAAAGGTCAATGGCTTTTATGAGAAGCTTTATCTCTATCAAAGTTATTGCTGGTATGCGTTTATACGCCAGGATTTTTTGATGTATTACCGCTACAGTCAAAAATGGATCGACCTTTTTGATGAACAACCGGTGATGAAAGAAGTGGAAACCGGTCATTATATAAAAGGAATGCATACACTGCTGAATGCTTTTTTTGATCTGCGCTATTTTGAAAAATTTGAAACGGTGCTGAAAAAGTTTGAGCAATTTTCAAAAACCGATATTGCAACACGACATGATAATTTCCGGACACATACTTCTATCTATATCAACAGTGCTAAAATAAATCAGCACCTGATGAAAGGGAGTTTTTCAGAAGGGTTGAAACTTGTTCCATCAATTGAAAAAAATCTTGAAGAATATGCTTTGTTTGTCGACAAGCATCGCATACTTGTATTTAATTATAAAATTGCCACACTTTATTTTGGTGCCGGTAAATATGAACCGGCGATCGATTACCTGCAAAAGATCATCAACGGCCCGGTTGACCTTCGAATAGATCTGCAATGCTATGCCCGACTGCTGCACCTGATGGCGCATTATGAATTGGGTAATGACCAGATCATTGAATCCCTTATAAAATCCGTGTACCGGTATATGGCAAAAATGAAAAATCTTACAGTGGTGGAAGAAGAGATCTTCCGCTTTGTCCGACAATCATTCGGTGTTTCTCCAAAAAAGATCAAACCGGAACTTGAAAAATTCCTGGATAAAATAAAACACCTTGAGAAGAACCGTTTTGAAACAAGATCATTTGCCTACCTCGATGTTATTTCATGGGTAGAAAGCAAAGTTTATAATAAACCGATGGGTGAAGTGATCTTTGAAAAATACCTGAACAGGAAAAAGAGAAGGCTGGCAAAAGCAGCTTAAAAAAATTTATCGCTTTAATTTTTTTGAAGCTACGCTAACTTTACAATATGGTAAGAACTCCTTCAACTATGGTCGCGTTGGGTACAACTGCACACGATTTTACTCTTTCGGATACTATATCAGGAAAAAATATTTCACTAAACGATGTGAAAGGGAACGTGGCAACAGTCATCATGTTTATTTGCAATCATTGCCCTTTTGTAAAACATGTAAATGCCGAACTTGTAAAACTGGCCAATGAGTATATAAACAAAGGAGTTGGTTTTGCAGCTATCAATTCTAATGATGTAGTTAATCACCCTGATGATTCACCGGCATTAATGACACTGGTTGCCAGGAAATTGAAATATCCATTTCCTTATTTGTATGATGAATCGCAGGATATAGCAAAAGCTTATGACGCTGCCTGCACTCCCGATTTTTTTATTTATGATAAAGATCTTACACTCGTTTATCGCGGACAATTGGATGATTCGCGGCCCGGAAATGAAATACCCGTAACCGGAAAAGATATCCGGCATGCTTTGGATTGCTTGATCGGTGATCAACCAGTACCTGAATTTCAACGGCCAAGCATCGGATGTAATATCAAATGGAAATGAACTATTCGCTATTACCCTTCAATTATTAAGGTTGGTATCTTATTTGAACTACTTGTTCAAACTATTTACATGGAAAAGGATATCAAAATAAATTTAGAATCTCCCTGGGAAAAAGTGAAAGAACGCATGAAGGAAAGCAATATAAATCTTACCGATGCTGATCTTGAATACGAACCAGGAAAAGAAGATGAGTTACTATCACGTTTGGAAAAGGTGATGCATAAAAGCCGCTCATCTATTATTGCATATATTGAAAGTATTTCATCTAATAAGGACTTGGCGGGTTAAAAATGTTTAGGAATCCGAATCTTTCAGTATTGGATTCCTAGGCAACCGGTACTAATTACCGGCACTTTTTCTGGACAAATTCTCAGTTTGAAAATAAAATTAAACCACGGAGGCAGAGTGACACTAAGTTACACGGGGATATTCTCCGTGCCTCCTTGTGAACTCAATGCCTCTGTGGTTAAAAAACCATTTGAGACACTAAATATCTCTGTCAATCTGGCAAAATTCTTCTCACTGGAATAACCCTTGCTATCTTTGCCCACCTAATAGATAACCTAAAACTTACATTTTACCATGGTACAGGAGAAAGGAACCATTTCCGTTAATACCGAGAATATATTTCCCATCATTAAGAAATTTCTTTATTCAGATCATGAGATCTTTTTACGGGAGCTGGTGAGCAATGCTGTAGATGCCACACAGAAAATAAAAAGGCTGGCTTCACTGGGTCATTATAATAAAGAACTGGGCGATTTGAAAGTGAAGGTAGCCGTAGATGAAAATGCAAAGACCATCACTGTTTCTGACAGCGGCATTGGAATGACGGCAGATGAAATAAAAAAATATATCAACCAGGTGGCTTTTTCCGGGGCTACTGAGTTTTTGGAAAAATTCAAAGAAGCTAACGATGCCAATGAGATCATTGGTCGTTTTGGCCTGGGTTTTTATTCTGCATTTATGGTGGCGGATAAAGTAGAGATCCAAACGTTAGCTTATCATGACGGTGCAGAGCCTGCCTGTTGGGTCTGTGATGGCAGCACCGGTTTTGAGATCACTGAAGGCAACAGAACTGAAAGAGGAACGGATGTTATTCTATACATCAATGCAGAAGAAGAAGAGTTTTTGGAAGAGCATCGCATACAGTGAAATACTGAATAAGTATGCAAAATTTTTACCGGTGCCCGTACAGTTTGGTACAAAGACCGAATCGGTACCAGATGGAGAAGATGCAGATGGTAAGCCAAAATATAAATCGGTTGAAGTTGATAACATCATTAATAACACTTCGCCAATCTGGACCAAAGCCCCTGCTGAATTAAAAGATGAGGACTACCTTGATTTTTACCGTGAGCTTTATCCTTTCTCCGAAGAGCCTTTGTTCTGGATCCATCTGAATGTTGATTATCCGTTCAACCTTACCGGTGTTTTGTATTTCCCCAAACTGAAAAATGATTTTGAGATCACCAGAAGAACAAGATCAAACTTTTCAGCCGCCAGGTATTTATTACCGATGAGGTAAAAGATATTGTGCCTGAATTCTTATTGCTGCTGCATGGGGTTATCGATTCACCCGATATTCCTCTGAATGTAAGCCGCTCTTTTTTACAGGCAGATAGCAATGTAAAAAAGATCAATAGTTATATCAGCCGGAAAGTAGCAGATAAACTAAGTGAGCTGTTCAGAAAAGACCGCAAAGCGTATGAAGAGAAATGGAATGACATTGGTTTATTTGTAAAATATGGCGCTATCTCTGATGAAAAATTTTATGAAAAGGCCAAAGAGTTTTTATTGCTGGAAAACACAACCAATGAAAAATATACATTGGAAGAATATCAGCCAAAGTAAAGGATTTTCAAACTGACAAGAACGGGCAAGTTATATACCTGTACACCGTTGATGCCGAGAAGACAGGACAGCTATGTACAGGCTGCGCATAAAAAAGATTATGATGTGTTGCTGATGAATTCACCGATCGATACGCATTTTATTCATCACCTGGAAATGAAGCTGGAAAAAACTTCATTGAAAAGAGTGGATGCTGATCTGATGGATAAGCTGATCGTAAAAGAAGATGAACAGAAACATACACTTACTGATGAAGAATCGGCCAACCTGAAAAACATTTTTGAAAAAGCGATCAACAATGCATCTATGAAAGTGGAAATAGATAGCCACATCCTGATGCAATGCCGGTAACCATTACTATGGAAGAATGGATGCGTCGTATGAAAGACATGAGCAAGCTTGGCGGAGGAATGAATTTTTATGGCCAAATGCCTGATAGCTATAAAGTATCTATAAATGCCAATCATAAACTGGTAAGCAAAATATTATCTGCTGATGAAGCACAGCAAACCGTATTGGCTAAACAGGCTTTCGATCTTGCTATGCTTGCGCAGGGATTGTTAAAAGGCGCTGATCTTACCGCATTTGTTCAACGGAGCGTAGAAGTGCTGTAGACAAATTAATTTCTTTTTTAAGCGGATCGACCTGTTGGCATGATCGCAATCAAACCCCTATATTAAATAGAATCAAGTTCACTCATCCTTTTTCATTTTTCACCAATGAATAGCTTTGTTATCTTCCGTTGTGCGGCATATTGAGTTTATCCATACTGACCACTTTGAAGACAATTATTACCGGCATCATGTGCACGGAAAATTATCATTGTTCATTGATTTTTTCTGGCAAACAAAATTTGAGAAGCTGTGGCGGCAATATCCAAAAGGTTTTAGTGATGCCTTGTTTCCTAATCTTGGATATACATATCTTGTCAATTTGGGTACTCCATTTGTAATGCAGGTAGAGGATTCGAAATTTAATATGAAGACAGATGGGTTTCTTCCACGGCCAGGATTTATTGAATGTTTTCACCAGCCAGGCAATGTGTTGTTTGGAATTAAATTCAAAGTGAGTCCTGTGATCTTCGAAAAGAAAATTGATTTTGCAGATTATAGTGGTGCCATATTCCCGTTAAGCTACCTCGCAGAGCCGGGAATATTGAACAAAATAAAAAAAGCATCCTCATTTGAAAAGCGGGTACAACTCTTAATGGATTATTATGAACAGAAACTGGACAAATACGAGGGATCACTACAACCGGTAAATATCGTTACCTCTATTCTTGATGTTGCTGTAAAGAAAAATAGTTACAACATACCGGTTGAAGAACTCGCTGCAAAATATCATGTATCTGCACGAACACTGCAACGATATTTCCGTGCATGTACGGGAGTAAACAGTAAAACAGCATTACAAATATTACGAATTCGAAAAGCTGTCAGTGCTATTCTTTCCACACCAAAAAATTTTGATTCCGGTGATTACGGGTATTATGATTTCAGTCATTTCTATAAACACCTGAAACAATTTTTTCATAACGATACATTGAAACATATTAAACCGCATTTACAATTACTGCAGGCCATGAGAAAAAATAAAGCCGGTAAGAATACCGGCTCGTCTACACATGAGAAAACAAAATAAGGCTATACTAATTTTATTGTGCTCTTTGTCTTTCTTCTTCTGATCCCGTTGTTCTCCGGCGTGCCTGCAATACTTTATTGCTGCCGAAGCGGTAAGTGAAACTTAAATTCGCGACCCTTGATTCACGGTAAGCTCTCCATATCTCGATGTAGTTATCATAAGTGATGGTGGCTCGTGGTAAATTGGTCCAGAAAATATCGGTTATGTTAAATCGCAGTTGGCCTTTGCCTTGCCAGAATGTTTTTTGCACACCGGCACCCACAGCCCATTGAGGTCTTGTAACCATAAATCCATATTGTCCACCTGTATTGTAGCTAGCGCTGAATTCTGCTGTCCATCCTTTTTTAAATGTGAATGTATTGTTGGTACGAAGATCGGCAACAGCTCGTCCTTTATCAAGTGTAGTGCCGCCAAGGCTGCCATTGAAATGATTATAAAAAACATTTGCATTGTTGATCATATTCCACCACTTGCTGATGCGGATTGGAGCCGCAATAGTAAGCCCAAAATAATCAGATGAAGAAAGATTTACCGGTATCTGCACGGTTACATTGTCTTCTGCTGGTATATTCGGAAACACTTCTTTGAACCGGGCGATAACAATGTTTTGATTTTTCTTTGTATGACTATATCCAAGTGTAAGATTTATATTTTTAATGGAGTAATTGAGTTCATAGGCCCAGGTGAATTGTGGCAATAAAGAAGGATTACCCGTTGCATAAGTGGTCACATCGATGAGAAAAAGAAAAGGATTCAGTTGAGAATAATTGGGACGATCGATCCTGCGGCTTACTGAAACGCCGATCCGCTGATCTTCTTTAATACTATAATTAAAATAGGCACTTGGGAAAAGTTGAGTATACGAAGAGTCCCAGCGAATATCGCCCTTCACCTGTCTTGTTTTTACATTCGTATTTTCAGCCCGCACGCCAAACTGGTAACTAAATTTTTTAAATTCTTTTTTATAAATGAAATATGCCGCATTTATATTTTCATCATAATAAAAATGATTGGTCTTATTTTCATCATCAACCGGCGAGCCGCTGCTCATGTTAAAGAAATGGGCATCGTTATCTGCACTTACAAAACTTGTTTTAAATCCTGTTTCGATCCTCGCCTTCTTTTTCAACGGATGCACATAATCAGCTTTTGCAGTAGAAAGATTTAAGTTGCCATCCTGTAAGCCATCGAGAATATAATCAGGTTGCATACTGCTGCCATCGAGCTTATGATATTGTGTAGATACTCTTGAAGAGTTATCAGTATTGAAATAGGCATAGTCAAGATCAGCGGTTAGCTCACGCCCCGTTGAATCGAATGTATGTTTGATATTAAAGTTGGCGGCTATGTTTTTGTTTTGGTTATCATTCTTTGTTTGTGTATTAAAAGTATAAAGACGCTGCTTGTTACTTCCAATTACTACAGAGCTGTTATTGTTGTACGGCTTAAATGAATTTAAATTGCTATTGATAACAAAACCGTAAACTGTTTTTTTGTTTGGATAAAAATCGGCACCAAAGCGAAGCGAATTCAAATACAAGGGGATCTTTGTATAGTTATCTTTCAGATCCTGCCCGGCAAATTGTCCGTTGGTAAAAAAATTACGGTCAAGAAGCAGGTGGTTCAGGTTCATCCGGTAGCTATAATTATATCCGCCAAACAGGTTTACTTTTTTATTCCGGTAATTAAAATTGATACCGGCATTTGCTTTTGGATAAATTCCCTGTCCATACCCTGCAGTAAAAGAACCATTGGTTCCAAATCGCTGATCTTTTTTCATACGGATATCGATGATGCCGGCATTACCGGCTGCATCATACCTGGCAGATGGATTTGTAATGAGTTCAATTCTTTCAATAGCATTTGACGGAAGACTGCGCAAATAATTTACAAGATCTGATCCGCTCATCGGACTTGGCTTGCCATCGATCATAATAATAACTCCGGCTTTACCACGCATGCTCAGGTTATCATTTCCATCGATTAAAACACCGGGCGATCTTTCTAACACATCAAAAGCAGAACTTCCCGCATTGATCACACTGTTTTCTACATTCACCACAATTCGATCTGTCATTTGCTGAATAAAAGGCTTTCGACCGGTTACCTGTACAGATTGTAATTCCTTTGCTGCAGGTTTAAGTGCTATATCGGCTAATGTAATAGCATTATCCTCTGCCGAAAGAGTGACAACTGATGAGAAAGATCTTTCACGATTAACAGATGTTGTTCTTACAAGGTAAGAGCCGAAGCGAATGTTCTCAAATTCTATTACTCCTGATTTGTTACTGATCGCAACTTTAACTAGTGATGAGTCTTTTGCTCTCAATAACTCGGCGGTTGCTCCGTCAATAGGTTTTTGCTGTTCATCCAATATTTTACCGGTGATCTTACCTCGACCGGTGGTCTGCGCGGTAGCAATACAACATGAAATAAAAAATATGATGAGAGTTAGTATGATCTTTTGCATAAAGAAGCTTTTGCAACAAAAATGAGCTTTAAACGAACCATTTCGTAGAGATAAATGATAAGGAGTAAATATGTAACTATGAGTGGGGTTAATGGAAGTTAACCCTGTCTGATTTTTACATTGAAAGAAATAGAATTACCAAAGTACAAATGAACACCACGTGTAGCGAAGCCGGCAATTGGAAACAAGAGATTAATGATCGTATATAGCCGTTCAGGTAAAATAATTTGTTACTGGCTTACCAGGCTATTATAATAATTCAGTACCGTTACAAAGTTTTTTTCGTTGTCTCCCGATAATTTTTTTTCACTGATAAATTTCGATACCTCATCTTTCTTATCAGGAAAAGCTGATGGGACATCTTTTAATTTATTTAATTTGCTCCATTTGCCATTTACCAGAACGCAGTAACGCAAATGGGTTTGAATAGTTTGTTCAACTGTTGCAGAGCCATATGGCTTGTTTTCCAAAATTCGTTTTTGATATTGTTTATACAGTTCGGCTTTACCTGTTTGCAATAATTCGTAAAAACCTTTTTCGGGCTTATTCGTTGATTCAATATAATCCGAGAAGATAAAACGATGATCGTTATTGAATATGGTATCCCAAACTACTACTTCCCTGATCGGTGTGGAAGCGATCAATTCAATTTCTTTATCGTTTAAAAAATTTACCTGGGATTCCAAAAGATTAAGACGTATCAATATGTTCTTATACTCTTTCCCTTCACTCGAAATGACGGCACCACGCATCATTTTTTCATTAAAAAATGGGGAACCTTCTACCACCCTGGCAAACTTGGTGCTGAGAAAGGGTGTACCGGCCACCGTATACAGATAATTTACTGCCCCGCCGGTTCTGCCAGGTTCCTTATCTACATCAACAGTTTTTTGCGAAGCAGCAGTAAAACAAAGAAGTGAAAAACAGCAGTAAGTAAGCAAGCGTTGCATATACATTAGTTTCAGGTAGTTCTAAGTTACTGATTTATTATAAAACAATTTTTTTGAATAATGTCAATGTTGGCACCCGGTTTGGACATTATCCCTTACTAAAAATTATTTTTCATTAAAACACATTTTATGAAGCTCAAATTAATTACCGCTTCATTATTTCTATCCGTTTTTCTTTTTTCTTGTGTAAGCAGCAAAAAGTATAAACAATCACAAGCGGACTATGCGAATTTGCAAGTTAAACACTCACAGCTCGAAGGTGATCTGAGCAACTGCAATAATGATAAAGCAAAGTTGGCAAAAGACAAATCAGACCTGGAAGCTGAAAAAGCAAATCTTAATGGCCGGATCGCCGACATGAACAAACAGATGGATTTTTTAAAGGATAACAATACAACGGTATTAAAACAGTTACAGGACCTGTCAGTTATTACTTCTTCACAAGCTGAAAGCATTAAAAAATCATTGGATAATATCGGGGCTAAAGACGCCTATATTGTCGATCTGCAAACCGCAATGGCCCGGAAGGATTCATTAAACATGGCGCTGGTCATGAATTTGAAAGGCGCTATCGGCAACATGAATGACCAGGATATTAATATCAAAGTTGATAAAGGCGTTGTATATATTGATATTTCAGATAAAATGCTTTTCAGAACGGGCAAATATGAAGTAACACCACAAGCAAAAGAAGTATTAGGTAAAGTTGCGATGGTATTAAAAAATCAGCCTGATATTGAATTTTTGGTTGAAGGACATACTGATAATGTTCCTTACAAAAGCGGTGTATTGCTTGACAATTGGGACCTGAGTGTTAAAAGAGCCACAGCTGTTGTAAGGATCTTACAAAATCAATATGGTCTTGATCCAAGAAAAATGGCAGCGTCAGGGCGCGGAGAATATCTCCCGCTGATAGATAATAATACCAGTGACAATCGTGCAATCAATAGAAGAACAAGAATCGTGATCCTTCCGCAACTTGATCAATTCTTCCAGCTTCTTGAACCAAAAAAAACCTAAAATAATTAGCCCCGTCTTGCCTGAGGCGGGACGGGGCTTTTAAATATCATTTTTGTTTTAAGGATCAAATTACATTCCGTACTGCCCAAGAAATTTTATTCGCATCATCTTTAATTGCTCCCATGTAAAATTATGTTCGGCCAATTCTTCCTGCGCCACCTGCAATGATGATGTTTCGCAGCCTTTAAAATACTCGATGATCTCTTCCTGGTCATATTCATCAAGGATCTGCGATAAAGCATAATCGAGATTGAGTTTGGTGCCGCTTCCTGCAATAGTTTCCATTTCTTCCAGTAACTCATCCATCTTCATGCCTTTATTCTTGGCAATGGTTTCCAATGGAATTTTTTTATCAATGTTCTGAATAATAAAAACTTTGTTGCCGCTTTTATTCACCACACTTTTCATTACAAAATCATCGGGCCTTTCGATATTATTATCCTCCACATACTTTGCGATCAGGTCTATGAATGGCTTTCCGTACCGGATCGCCTTCCCTTTACTTACACCCTGGCATTTCTCCAGATCTGCAAGCGTGATAGGATATAGCGTCGCCATATCCTGCAATGAGGATTCAAGGAAAAGCACAAAAGGCGGAAGATTTTTTTTCTTTGCTTCTTTTTGACGAAGCTCCTTCAGCATTTCGAACAATCTATCATCCAGTGCAGCGCCTTCAACGGTTTCAGCTCCTTCATCATCATCTGCATTTGCTTCTTCATATGTATCATTAAGAACTATCTTAAACGATTTTGGCTTCTTTAAAAAGTCAGTGCCTTTCTTCGTAAACTTAAGCACCCCATATTCCTCAATATCTTTTTGCAATAAACCTTCCAGCAACATTTGCCTGATCAATGAATTCCAGAAATGCGGTTCTTTATTACAACCGCTGGAAAATATATCAAGCCCTTCATGACGATACATTGTTATTTGCGGAGTAGGCCTTCCGTAAATCATATTCACCACGTACTCCATAGCAAAACGTTCATCAAGAGCCTTAATGGCTTTCAGTACACATACTACCTCTTCCTTTGCTTCTATCTTTTCTTTTGGATGAAGGCAGTTGTCGCAATTGCCACACTTGTCTTTTTCATATTCTTCTCCAAAGTAGCTCAACAAAATTTTTCTTCTGCAAACACCACTTTCCGCAAAAGCAACTGTTTCGCTGATCAGTTGTGAACCAACTTCTCTTTCACTCAGTGGCTTATCACGCATCAGGTGTTCCAGTTTTGCCACATCTTTATGAGAATAATAAAGAATACATTTCCCTTCCATTCCATCACGACCCGCACGGCCGGTTTCCTGGTAATAGTTTTCAATGCTTTTTGGAATATTATAATGTATTACAAAACGAATATCGGGTTTATCAATTCCCATTCCGAATGCAATAGTGGCAACGATCACCTGCACGTCTTCATTCATGAACTGATCCTGGCGATCCGATCTTAATTTGCTATCGAACCCCGCATGATAAGCAACCGCTTTAATGCCATTCGCCATCAGCATATCCGCAAGTTCTTCGGTCGTTTTTCTATTTGTAGTGTAAATGATCCCGCTTTTGCCTTTGTTCTGAACAATGAACTTCGCCATATTCTTCAGGGTATCATCTTTCTTGATCTTTGGAATTATTTCATAATAAAGATTGGGGCGATTAAAAGATGAAATAAAAACTTTCGGGTCCGTGAGATCAAGATTCTTAATAATATCGCTTTGGACTTTCGGTGTTGCTGTTGCAGTTAACGCGATCATCGGGATGTCTGGATTTATCTGGATCATCATTTCCCGCAAACGGCGATATTCGGGACGAAAATCATGGCCCCATTCGGAAATACAATGTGCTTCATCCACAGCGAAAAAAGATATCTTAAGATCGCTGAAAAATTCCAGGTTCTCCTGTTTGGTCAATGTTTCGGGGGCAACATATAACATTTTTGTTCTGCCCGTCAGTCAGATCATCGTGTACTTCTTTTATTTCCTTTTTTGTAAGTGTAGAATTTAAAAAATGCGCTACATCATCTTTACTGCTGTAGCTTCTCACTAGATCAACCTGGTTTTTCATTAATGCAATAAGCGGAGAAACGATAATTGCTACTCCCTCGCTTACCAGGGCAGGCAATTGATAACATAAACTTTTACCACCACCGGTTGGTTTGATAACGAACGTATCATGCCCTGCGAGCAGGGATTCAATGATCTTTTCCTGGTTTCCTTTAAAAGAATTGTGACCAAAATGTTCTTGTAAAGCCACATGAAGGTCAAGCCGATAGCTATCGGCTTTCTTTTTAACTACAGACTTGCCGTTTGTAGGCTTGATTGTTTTTTTTGCTGATGCAGTTGCCATTACTCAAATCTTTTCATCGTCTTTAAACAAGTATAGCTGATTAAGATACAGAAAATATCAAATCAGGTCTTTTGCGGAGCATGTTTTTTACACACGAGTTAATCCTTATTAAACAGCGGATGGCGGGAATTTGACTGTGAAGTATCATTATTCTCCTTCGATTATCCCGTAGTCGCTACTTTTCAATACCTCATAAAGACGATAGCTGCGAATTTACGAAATTCATTTGCATGAATGGTTACTAAAAACGAAAAGACAAACCTTAGTTTGTTTCATCACAAATCCTATAATTTTGGCGACTCAAATGGCAGCTTCATTAAAACAGATTGCTCTGCGGACTATTGAACTGGAATCACAGTCTATCAGCGGGTTAGCTCAATTTATCAACTCTGATTTTGAGAAAGCAGTAAATGCAATTGCCGCCAGCAAGGGACGATTTGTGGTTAGTGGAATAGGAAAGAGCGCAGTCATTGCTCAAAAGATCGTAGCAACTTTTAATTCTACGGGTACACCATCCATTTTTATGCATGCCGCAGATGCTATTCATGGTGACCTGGGTATTGTACAACAAGATGATGTCGTGATGATCATCAGCAAAAGTGGAGAAAGCCCGGAAATAAAAGTGTTGGTTCCATTGATCAAAAATTTTAGAAACATTTTGATCGGAATGATCGGGAATACAGACTCCTTATCTTGCAAAACAATCCGACATCATTTTAAATACAACAGTAGAACAGGAGGCCTGTCCAAATAACCTTGCTCCGACCAGCAGTACAACCGCGCAATTGGTGATGGGTGATGCGTTGGCAATTTGTTTGATGGAATTAAAAGGATTTAATACCGATGACTTCGCAAAATTTCATCCGGGAGGAACGCTGGGTAAAAAATTGTATTTAAGAGTGGCTGATCTTTATATAAAGAATGAAAAACCAAAACTCGCAAAGGATAGATCACTGAAAGAAGTTATTGTTGAAATTTCTTCAAAGCGATTAGGCGCTACCGCGGTTGTAGATAGCGATAATAATTTGTTGGGAATAATAACAGACGGCGACCTGAGAAGAATGCTTGAAAAAAGTATTTCGTTAAATGGAATAACAGCAATGGATATAATGACGACAAGCCCAAAAACAATAGGGCCGGAACAATTGGCGGTAGATGCTTTGGATATAATGCGAAAAAAATCAATTACACAATTGGCGGTTATTGAAAACGGAAAATATCTTGGATTTATACACTTGCATGACCTGATCCGTGAAGGATTGATATTAAAAGACATGAGCAGTAAACATAATTATGTAGCGATAATGGCCGGTGGTATCGGGAGCCGTTTCTGGCCAATGAGCCGCACCGCGTTTCCTAAACAATTTCTTGATATCCTTAACACGGGTAAAACGCTTATTCAGCACACCTATGATCGATATAAAAAACTGGTACCGGAAGAAAATATTTTTATCATCACTTCCTCAGAATACATTCCAATTGTAAAAAAACAATTACCACATGTTGCAGATGAAAATATTCTTGGCGAGCCTTCCAGGAAAAATACAGCCCCATGTGTTGCATATGTTTCTTTTAAGTTGTTAAAAAAAGATCCCAATGCAAATCTTGTTGTGGCGCCGGCGGATCATTTGGTAACAGAGACCAGCGAATTTATCAAAACATCAAAAAAAGCTCTTGACTTTGTAAATCACATAAATGCTTTTGTAACTCTTGGCATAAAACCGACACATCCAAATACAGGGTATGGTTATATTCAACATGATACTGCTGCTGCAGCACCGGATATTTTTAAAGTAAAAACATTTACAGAGAAACCGAATGAAGACCTGGCGAAGAACTTTTATTGCAAGTGGTGACTTTCTTTGGAATGCCGGTATTTTTATTTGGAAAGTAAAAAATATCGTAACCGCGTTTGAAAAATATCTGCCGGAAATGTATGAAGTATTTGCAGCAGAAAAAGACAAGTTTAATACAGAACAGGAAAAGGAAGCGATCGAGCAGATATATCCACAGTGCACCAATATCTCTATTGATTTTGGTATCATGGAAAAGGCGGATAATGTTTACATCATCCCTTCATCATTTGGCTGGAGTGATCTCGGAACATGGAACAGCGCCTGGGATAATATGGAAAGAGATTATTTAGGAAATGCGGTCGCCGGTAAAAATGTAATGATCATGGATGCCACTAAATGCATGGTGCATGTAGAAGATAATAAACTTACAGTGTTACAGGGGCTCGATGATTTTATTGTTGTGGATACGAAAGACGCATTGCTGATCTGCAAAAAAGAAAAAGAACAGGAGATAAAAGATTTTGTAGCCGAAGTAAAGAGAAATAAAGGAGATAAGTACCTGTAAGTGGTATCTTAAGTTTGGCTGAAGGTTTTTATTTTTAGTAAATAAAATTATGGCTGCCCCGGTTAATAATATTTTGTTTCTCGATATTGAAACTGTTCCTCAATATGCTGATTACAATTCTTTACCAAGAGACTGGAAGGAATTATGGGACACAAAAGCAACTTCGCTTTTAAAATATCATGAAGAAGAAACAAAGGAAACGATTTACCACCGTGCCGGTATATATGCTGAATTTGGAAAAATAATTTGTATCAGTTGTGGCTTTATCCAGGGAAATGGAACGGAAAAGAAAATTATTATCAAATCGTTTTGTGGAGAAAATGAAAGTGTTTTACTTGTTGAGTTTTGTGATATGATCAATAAATGGACAGCCAACGATAGACCAGAGATATTTATGTGCGCATAACGGGAAAGAATTTGATTTTCCTTACTTATGCCGGCGGCTGATCATAAATGAGCTTCCCATTCCGGGGGTTCTCAATTCGAGTGGTAAAAAACCCTGGGAGGTTTGTCATCTCGATACACTCGAATTATGGAAGTTTGGGGATTTTAAAAGTTTTACTTCTTTAAATCTTTTAGCGCATACACTGGGAATTCCAACGCCGAAGGATGATATTGATGGGAGCAAAGTATGGAGTGTGTATTGGAATGATAAAGATTTGAAACGAATAGTGCATTATTGCCAAAAAGATGTAGTTACGGTTGCTCAAATACTTTTAAAACTTCAGGGCGAATCATTAGTAAAGCCAGAGAATATTGAAATAAAGAACTAACCAGGCAAAATTTCAGGTTTGTTTTTTCAGCCTTTGGTGCAGAACAATTATTTTTGCTGCCCCAATAAGGGATTCCCGAATAATCCCGATAGCAATCGGGACGGGATTAAAAGGTGCGGTAGCTCAGTCGGTAGAGCAAAGGACTGAAAATCCTTGTGTCGGCGGTTCGATCCCGCCCCACACCACGAAGAAAAAGAAGCAGTTATGAAGAAATTCTCATAGCTGCTTTTTAGTATGTAGACCAGGCACAGCAACTTGGTCCCCGGAGAACATTTTTCAGCTTTTATGATGAGAGTAAGATTAAACATTTCACCTACTCAATCAATTAACATACGATCCCGCTTTACAGGTATTATTCTTTAATTCGGAAAGAAAAAAACTACAGGTTACTGTTTTTTTTCCCTGATTATTATTTCAGAAAGAAACTACATTCAGGCAAATGATGATTAGAGAGCATTAATGCTCGGGACCGGAGATTATGCTCCGGTTTTTTCATTAAGCAACGAAATAGAAAGTAACTATTGAATTAAAAAAGAGATAAAACGTATCGTCAACAATTTGCAGGAATGATTATACTTGTGTTCAATTTTTATTTGTAGGGCAACACTATGAACTATGATTTTGACAATGAAATGTTCCGGCTGGCGACTGAGCTTGTAAATCAAAGCTCCCGGAATATTTTTCTTACAGGTAAAGCGGGTACCGGAAAAACAACATTTTTAAAATATATCCGGGAAAATTGTCCAAAACAAATTGCTGTGGTTGCACCTACCGGTGTCGCCGCCATCAATGCTGGTGGCGTTACAATGCATTCTTTTTTTCAATTACCATTTTCCCCATTTATTCCTGAAGCAGGAGGTTTTCGGGAGCAAAATGAAACTGTAACAAATCGAAATAGCCTTCTTAGCCGTCTGCGAATGACGACAGAAAAGAAAAAAATTTTACAGGAACTTGAATTACTTGTTATCGATGAAATAAGCATGGTCCGGTGTGATATGCTGGATGCTGTTGATGCTATACTACGGCATATTCGCCGGCGCTATCATGAAAAATTTGGAGGCGTACAGGTTTTATTTATTGGCGATATGTTTCAATTACCGCCGGTGATCAAAGAACACGAATGGAATTTGCTGAAAGATTTTTATAACAGTCCATATTTCTTTGATAGCCTTGTAATAAAAGAAGAGCCTCCGGTTTATATTGAGTTTACTAAAATATACAGACAAAATGAAGAACGGTTTATTAATGTCCTGAACCAGGTACGAAATAATGAACTTGATGATGATGGAAGATCTTTACTTGAGCACCGGTTTTCAACAAAATTCCAAAGATCAAAAGACGATGGTTACATAATTCTTACAACGCATAATGAAAAAGCAAGAAGTAAAAACGAAACAGAGTTAAACAAGCTTGAATCAAAATTGTTTTCTTACGCGGCAGAAATCCAGGGTGATTTTTCAGAATCAGCATATCCGGCGGACGAACATTTACAATTGAAAGTCGGCGCACAGGTTATGTTTATTAAAAATGATACTGAAAAAGTAAAAAGATATTTTAATGGTAAAATTGGTACTGTTAAGGAATTGACTGATGAAAAAATTATTGTGGTGTGCAAAGATGAACCAGAGGCGGTAGAAGTTAAAAAAGAAAAGTGGGAGAATATCCGGTATACTGTTGACAAAGCAACTCGTCAGCTTAAAGAAGAAGTATTAGGCTCTTTTACGCAATACCCTTTACGGCTCGCATGGGCAATAACAATTCATAAAAGCCAGGGATTGACATTTGACAAAGTAATTATTGATGCAGGTGAGGCATTTGCGCCGGGACAAGTGTATGTTGCACTTAGTCGTTGCACAACACTTAATGGGATTGTATTACAAAGCCAAATCAGGTCAGCAAAAATGTTTACTGATGAAAAAATTGTTAGATTTTCAAAATCAAATTCCACAAAAAGTATTGAACAAGATCTGCTTCAGTCAAAAAGAAATTATCAACTCCAAATTCTCTTATCGTTATTCGATTACAAACAGATTATGGACAATGCAAAAGAATTGAATATATATCTGACGGACAACGGATCTTCTTTTAATGATCAGGCAATAAGCTGGATGATTGAGCTTTTCAAAGCATTGGAAATTTTACAATTAACTGCAGAGAAATTCCAGGGGCAATTAGGAAAAATTTTTATTCAGGAAGAGATTCCTGAAGTCAACGAACGGTTACAGGCAAGAATAGATGCAGGGGCTCAGTATTTTATCAAAGAGCAAGGCAACATTGTCGAATCAATATTGAACTGCCCTGTTATTACTGACAGTCGCCTTCATGCTAAAGAATTTAATGAAGGAGTAAAAGAAATTTTTGCCGGCCTGTCTATAAAAAAACATTTGCTACAAGGCTTTTCCGGAAAGTTTGATACAGCAGCATACCATCGCAGAAAGAAAAGTTTTATTCTGCCACCGTTTGGCGTAAACACATATGCCGGAGCATCACAACAAAAAACTGAAAGCCCTCATCCATTGCTGCATCAACGATTAAGAAAGCTCAGGGACGCCATTTGTTCTAAAGCAGATTTGCCAATTTATATTGTAGCCGGTACGAATACACTTAATGAAATGTGCCGGTATTTGCCACAAAGTTTAATCGAGTTAAGAAAAATAAGCGGGTTTGGAGATGCAAAGACAGAAAAGTATGGCCCACAGTTCCTGGATATCATTCTTGAATATTGTAAAGAAAAAAATCTTTCTTCGCTAATTCATGAAAAGACGCCCAAAAGAGAGCGGAAAAACGCAGACGAAAAAAATAAAAAGATCGATACAAAAGCTGAATCATTCAAACTCTATAAAGAAGGAAAACAAATTGAGGAAATAGCAAAAGAAAGGGGATTGACTGCGCAAACGATAGAAGGACACCTTGCGCACTATGTTTCAATGGGAGAAATTAATATCAATGAGGTTATAAGCAACGAAAAATTTTTATTGATCGAGCCTGTTGCTAAAACGTTTCCAGGAAATTCGTTAACTCCCATAAAAGAAAAGCTGGGTGATAAAATAACTTTTGGAGAAATAAGACTGGTGATGGCTTGGATGGATTTTCAAAAAAATCAACGGCCCATATAAACCATTAATATTTGCACATCGCTAGGGTTAATTCCCGAAATACGACTTGCCTGGCCAAGTGTTGAAGGTTTTATTTTCAAGAGTTTCTCGCGGGCCTCATTACCTAATGCAGAGATTTTTTTATAATCGAATGTTTCGGGGATCATCAAATTCTCAAGCTGACTCATCCTTTCAACAAGCTCTTTCTCTTTTTCAATGTAAACATCATACTTGATTTGAATAGACGCCTGTTCAATTATGTCTTTTGAAAAATCTTTTAACTCGTTTTGAAGAACAGGTAAAGCGTTTATTAAATCATTCAATTCAATTTCGGGGCGCAATAAAAGCTTTGATGCTTTTTGTTTTTCAATTATAAGAGATGAAGATATTTTTTCAAAAAATGGATTGATATCACTTGGTGAAACTGCTATCTCATTTAATAAAGTTTTTATTTTTTCGACACTTTCTTTTTTTATTCTCACTTTTTCCATTCTTTCCTGGGAAGCCAGGCCAAGTCTATAACTTAATTCTGTAAGACGGATATCAGCATTGTCTTGCCTGAGAAGGGTTCTGAATTCTGCCCTCGACGTAAACATTCTGTATGGCTCATCAGTTCCTTTACTAATCAGATCATCAATTAAAACACCAATATAGGCCTCGCTTCTTTTTAAAATCAACGGATCAAGCTTCTTTACTTTTTGATGTGCATTTATTCCGGCCATTAATCCCTGGCAAGCAGCTTCCTCATAGCCAGTCGTTCCATTTATTTGCCCGGCAAAAAATAAATTTTTTATTAGCTTGGTTTCTAGTGAGTATTTTAATTGAGTGGGAGGAAAATAATCATACTCTATTGCATATCCTGGCCTGAACATCTTGGCCTTTTCAAAACCATTTATACTACGAAGAGCTTCGTATTGAACTTCCTCTGGAAGCGATGTTGAAAAGCCATTTATATACACTTCGACAGTGTTCCATCCTTCCGGTTCGACAAATAGCTGATGGCGGTCTCTTTCGGCAAAACGATTGATCTTATCTTCAATGCTTGGGCAATAACGAGGGCCCCGTCCTTCTATCTTACCACTAAACATCGGGCTTCTATCAAAGCCGGTTTTAAGGATGTCATGAACACGCTTATCAGTATATGTGATCCAGCAACTCTTTTGTTCCTTGGGTTTTTTAGTTTCAAGAAAGGAAAAACCAACAATTTCCTCATCACCTGGCTGTTCTTCCATTTTACTGATAATCAAGACTTCTTCCATCCACTCTTGGGGGAGTTCCGGTTTTCAGTCGATCAGTTTCAAATCCCAGCGATACCAATTGTTCAGTTATACCAGTTGCTGCTTTTTCTGCTATTCTCCCTCCTCCAAAATTCTTTTCTCCTATATGCACAACACCGTTTAAGAAAGTGCCATTGGTCAGAACTACTGCATTCGAATAAATCAAATGTCCTAGTCCAGTTTTTACTCCTTTAACTATTCCCTCTTCCACAATTAATTCACGAACCATATCCTGGTAAAAATCGACGTTTGGCGTTTGCTCGAGCAATTCCCTCCATCTTGATGAAAACAACATCCGATCATTTTGAGCCCTTGGACTCCACATCGCGGGTCCCTTGGATCTATTCAACATCCTGAACTGAATAAGAGATTCATCGGTGACAATACCAGAATATCCCCCGAGCGCATCAATTTCTCTAACGATTTGGCCTTTTGCTATACCTCCCATTGCAGGATTGCAGCTCATTTGCGCAATGGTTTGCATATTCATAGTGATTAGCAAAACTTTAGAGCCAAGATTAGCTGCCGCAGCGGCGGCTTCACAGCCTGCATGTCCAGCACCTACTACAATTATGTCATAATTTGGAAACATGAGTCGGCAAAGGTATTTTCTTTGGCGGTAGGATGCGCAGCGTACATGTGGTTTGTTTTATACAGACACGTGTCACGTGAAACACTATTTGAAGTATTTTGTTAGATAATAGCCTTCCTTCTTCCTCATCTCTGTTTTCTCCGTAGTGGTCTTATCCTCAAATCCACAAAGATGTAAGGCACCATGAAATATGACGCGGTGCAACTCATTCCCGAAAGAAGTCCCATAGGTTATTGCATTCTTTCTGACCCGATCCACGCTAATATAAACCTCTCCGATTATGGGCTCATTCCTTTCTGAGAATTCAAATGTGATTATATCAGTGAATGAATCATGGTTCAAATATTCTTTGTTTATACGTCGCACCGCCCTGTCGTTTGAAAAAACATAATTTATTGACGCCAGTTTTCTGTTCTCCTGTCTGAAAATTGAAACGATGAACCGTTTGAGTTTTGTCCGATCCCGAATGTTTATAGTCGCTGCATCAAAAAAGAAATTAGCCTTTGGTCTTGAATCTGATGACATAATTTCAAAATTCGTAAGAAAATGTAATTCAGTGAATTTAGCTTTGTAACTAATATCAAATATGAAACTATCAGATTTAAAACCCGGTCAGGAGGCAATCATAAGAGAATTTGATAGCACCGATATTTTCTTAAAACTCATGGAAATGGGATGTGTGCCTGGGGAAAGAATATATCTTGAGCAGATAGCGCCTCTGGGTGATCCGATCTCCGTGAAGATCTCAGGTTATTCTCTTAGTCTTCGTCTCAATGAGGCAGAACATATTAATGTTACATTAATTAATTGATATTCAATGATTTAAATGAATATTGGACTCTATTTTGGCTCGTTTAATCCCATTCACATAGGTCATCTAATTGTTGCCAATCATATTTTGAATGAAACAAGTGTTGAAAAGATCTGGTTTATAGTATCTCCGCAAAATCCGTTTAAAGAAAGCAAATCCCTGTTAAACGAGTTCGACAGACTACACTTAGTCAGACTTGCAACGCAAGATGATAATAGGATGAAATGCTCCGATATAGAATTTAATCTTTCAAAACCCTCATACACCACGCAAACATTGGCTTTTCTTTCCGAAAAATATCCCGAACATACATTTTCAATAATAATGGGAAGCGACAGTTACCAAAATCTCGATAAATGGAAAAACTTCGAAGCTATCGTTTCAAATTATTTAATTTATGTCTATAAAAGAGAGGGGCACGAAATCAATAAAACTCTTAGTAAGAACTCTGTTATCTTGAATGCACCGATTATCGAAATCTCCGCTTCACAAATAAGAGAGAATATAAAAACCGGAAAATCTATTCGCTACCTGGTACCTGAAATAGTAAGAGAAGAAATTGAAACGAGAAAGTTTTACAAACAAAAAGGTTAGAAAACAGAACCAAGAATTAAGCAGGCAATTACAATAAATGGTGGAGGTATCCTGGTGTATTGTAACAAAGTAAAAGTTCCGGCAATTACAATTGCATTGATCAGGCTTCCCAATCTTACATCCAATAAGGAAATATCCTTCATCAAATAAAAAGTAGAAGCGATCATTATTCCAACAACAACAGCATTAATACCTTCTAAAGACCTGTAAACCGCCGCGTATTTTCTTAAATTATGCCAGATGGGAAAAAAGAATAAAACAAGAAGGGCACTCGGTAAAAAAATTGCAACTGTTCCAATTATGCAACCTAGTAGCTGCATAAATGTTCTTTCTTCCTGGGTATTTCCATAATCTTTTAATGCCATTCCTCCAGTGAAAGAAGCAATGGAAAATACCGGACCGGGTAACGCTCTTACTATTCCCATACCGGTGTACATATCATCTTTATCGATTCTTATACTGCGGATGAATCTTTCATCAATATTGCATCGGGACGAACTGAAAATTGTTCATACATCATCGGCATTAACACTTGTCCTCCACCAAAAACAAGGCTACCCATCCGATAAGTATTTTCAAAAAGATTTATTGGAGCACGATTAGGCCAATCATTTTTTCTTGCGATCTCACTAAAAAAACCTGCAGTTATAAAAATGATTCCAAACAGCCAGAAATTCCACCATTTGATCTTTCTTGGCTTTTGTTCTGTTTGCGGTATACGCTTACGGCTTAAATTGGTAGTTACGCCCCCTAAAACTATGAGCAATGGAAAAATCCAGGGTTGTTTGAATAACATAAAAGTGGCCACAGCGCATACTCCCATTATGATCCATGTAACAGTATTTTTTATAGAGATACCAAATGCCATTACAGTAGCATAAACAAGAAACCCCACTGCCATTGGAGGAATAAATTTAAAAATATCTATATGCAGCGCTTTTTTATCTATATAATGCAATAAGAAAGAAAGAGCCCCCATCAAAATACTTGCCGGCAGGATCCAAATAATAAGCGTAAGAACTGCGAGCACCACACCGCCTCTTTTATAGCCAATTAAAGTAAGTGTTTGTGTAGAAGATGCTCCCGGTAGCAATTGACAAAAGGCAGTGTATTCCATTAATTCCTGTTGCGTAACATATGGCCTGCGATGCACAAAAGTTTTCAGCATCATTCCGATATGTGCCTGCGGGCCGCCAAATGCAGTCAGACTATGAATAAACACGGCTTTTAAGAATGGAATGTGGCGAAGCAGCATGGTTAATTAAAAATAAAAAAATAAATCAAGCGGCCGATATGGTCAAATGAAAAATTATTTCCGGTAAATTCATGAAATTTTAGTTCATGAAGCTATTCTTTTTAATGCTGCTGGCATCATCATTTCTTTCTCTTGACGCTCAAAAAAAATCAAATACTGATATTAATGATAAAATAAATGCAGCCGCTGACAAGATCGAACAAAAATGTATTGCCTGGCGAAGAGATATTCACCAACATCCTGAATTAGGAAACAATGAATACAGAACTGCAAAATTGATTGCCGATCATCTCCGTTCTCTCGGAATCGAAGTGAAAGAACGCGTTGGAAAAACCGGCGTGGTTGGCGTTCTTAAGGGTGCTAAACCGGGGCCATGTATTGCTCTTAGAGCTGATATGGATGGCTTGCCGGTAGTTGAAAGAGTTGATCTTCCATTTGCATCAAAAGTGAAATCAACATACAATGGAAAAGAAGTTGGCGTAATGCATGCCTGCGGACACGATACACATGTTGCGATCTTAATGAGTGTTGCTGAAATCCTGGCCGGAATGAAAAATGAATTGAAAGGAACAGTAAAGTTTGTTTTTCAACCAGCGGAGGAAGGTCCGCCAGAAGGTGAGGAAGGCGGCGCACCGCTAATGATCAAAGAAGGTGCTCTTGAAAACCCAAAAGTGGATGTAATGTTCGGGTTGCATATTAGTTCGCAAACAGACGTCGGAAAAATAACATACAGAAGCGGTGGGATCATGGCAGCATCAGATTGGTTTACTATTAAAGTAAAAGGAAAACAAACACATGGCTCGCAACCCTGGGCGGGTATCGATCCGGTTGCAGTATCAGCACAGATCATTAATGGGCTTCAAACAATAGTAAGCAGGCAGGTTGATCTGACAAAAAACCCGGCAGTTGTAACAGTAAGCACAATCAATGGCGGCGTAAGATCGAATATTATTCCCGAAGAAATTACAATGACGGGTACGATAAGAACATTGGATACCGTAACGCAAAGGATCATTCATGATAAAATAAAACTTACCGCTTCTAAAATTGCAGAAGCATCAGGCGCCTCTGCAGAAACTACCATCGATACAAAAACTCTTGTTACTTATAATGATCCTGCATTAACAAAACAAATGTTGCCAAGTTTCGCAAAAGCAGCCGGTAGCGAAAACGTGATTGAAGTTCCTGCTGTAACTGGTGCAGAAGATTTTTCCTATTTCGCCGAGAAAGTGCCGTCGATATTCTTTTTCATTGGAGGCAAACAAATTGGTGTTGATCCAACAAAAGTTTTTCCGCATCACACTCCGGATTTTTGGATCGATGAAAGCGGGATGAAAACCGGCATCAAAGCTTTTTGCAATCTTGTTTTTGATTATATGAATATGCCATCGACGAGTAATCAATCTCCGCAAAACAAGAAGCCATTTTAAATTTCATATGAGAACACTTGTGTTTATTACTCTTTGTTTGCATTGTGCCATATTTTTATTTGCGCAAAAGATTGATAAAAAACTACAGGCAAAAGTTGAGGAGACAGTAAAAGGGTTTAATGGTGATATCGGTATTTATATAAAAAATCTTCGGACCGGTAAAACTGTTTCTTTCAATGCAGATACAATTTTCCCTACAGCAAGTATTGTAAAAGTTCCGATCCTTATCGGAATAATGGATAAAATTCAAAGAGGTGAGTTAGCTTATGATTCGGCATTGGTTTATAAAGACTCTTTGCTTTATGAAGGTGTAGATATTCTGGGTTCATTTAAGAATGATGAAAAAATTCTGCTGAAAAAAGTAATGATGCTGATGTTAACCACAAGTGACAATACAGCAAGCTTATGGTTACAAAGCCTCGCAGGAAAAGGAACAAGAATAAATGAGATACTTGATAGCCTCGGGCTTGTTTTTACAAGAGTAAATTCAAGAACACCCGGAAGAGAAGGCAACAGGACACAATATGGATGGGGTCAAACCACACCAAAAGAGATGGGAATTATTTTTGAAAAAATTTATCGCAATGAAATTTTTTCCGCTCCTGCTTGCGATCGTATGATGAGAAGTCTTGGAAGAAATTATTGGGATCTGAATGAAGCGATCTCTCAAATACCGCCATATATCGAAGTGTTCAGCAAAAATGGATGTGTAAATGCAAGCCGGAGTGAAGTGTTATTGGTGAATGCCCCGCACAATCCATATATCTTTTGCATTTTCACAAAAAATAACAAGGACACGCAATGGACGCATGCAAATGAAGCATGGACAATAGCCAGAAAAATTTCTTTGATACTGTGGAGATATTTTGAAAAGAAAGATAAATGGGAGCCCGTTAAAAAATAGCGGCTAAATGCTTTCTACTCTTTTAAAAAAATCAGAAACCGAAATATCATAATAATTACAAAGTGCGGATAATGTACTTATACTCAGATTAACCTTATGAGCTTCAATACGACCAACATGAATTGAAGTATCATTGTAAACGTCTTCCTGCGTCAAATTATGAACTACGCGAAGTTCTTTAAGTACCGCCGCAGTCTTTTTAAGAAGAGATTTATTTTTAATTTGACCCATTAAACTTGGGCAAGGTTAGCACGAGAAAAAAATTTGCCAATGACGAATATGTCATTATCTTTGGCATATCTTACACAAGGACGCTCATTAGTACTCAATTTTTAGGGACTCTTACCATTAGTAAATAAGACTCAGGATCGGAGCGATCCGTGAGGGAATAACACTGTACGCCCTGTGTTTTTTAAACACTCAAGACGAGATTTTTCACTTTGTAAATTAATGGTTATGAAAAAAATCATTTTTTGCTTATTGATTATTAGCATCGTACTTTCCTTCGGGTGTGGCCCAGAAGAAGTTTCTTGGCACCAGGAAAATGCGAAATATAAAGGTTTGGTATACGGCTCCATATTTGGCACAACACTCCGATGTTGTGATCCAGGTAAAAACTGTGCTGACAGAAAAGTGGAAACATATATTCCAAACGGCGGATTGAGAACATACGTTGAACACGATAGCCTCGCTTGGTTTTTTATAAACGAAAACTGGCAAGATGTATTCCCTGAACTTATAAATTATCCAGCAGTAGTTGATTCTATTATATATTATAATCCCAAAGCAATATTTACCGACAATCAGGGGTTTGTTATATTTAAAGATAAAAATTTATTAATTACTGATACATCAAACGTTTTATTTGCATTTATTAACCGGATGAAACATCCTTGTGATGAACAATAGAAAATAAATTTTATGTTGGCAAAAATAAAAAGTAAGTAGCCGTGCGGCTTCTTACTTTTTATCTTAAGATGGAGATTTTTCTTGAATGTGTAAGATAATAAATCATGAAACAGTCTAATCATTTAGCTGTTGGGCTTATTGTTTGTTCAACAATTTTTGCCTCTACTTGCGAAAACGATAAAAGAAAGTTAAGGCAAGACGTCCAATTCTATAACCCCTTGGAATTAAAAGATTCTTTTGTTTATAAAGAAAGCATTATTCAATCTCTCCTCGGGAAAATAAATTACTTTGATTTTAAAGGTGGAATTATCAATTTAAAAGAAGCAAGTTGGTACACCTTTTTAGCGAAAGATAAAAAAACGCTTTATTTGACAAATCTTGGCAGTTCGTCCAAAATTGATTCAATTGGCATTAATATAAGTGATTCGTTGAAAGGTAAAAAAATAATTCTTTTAAAGGATAGCACTTTGTTTATTTATCGCCCCAGCCTCAACAATCTTGTATTGTTAAACTGGCAAAATGGAAAAACCAGAATCATTAAATTACCTCACTTCGCAGATTCTACATATTACTACAAAGAAATTGGCTTTTTTGCCATAATAGATAAAGAGTCTCCAAAAGTGATATTCAATTACGGAAGCTTGCGAAATGAAAGAACTGGCTATCTTGATAAAGAAAATAACCTTATTGTTCTCGATCCCGCAAAAAAAACTTTTCAAAAAATAGGGTTTTATCCAAAAGAATTTTTTAAGAAGAAAAAATATTATACGGGAACAATTTTTGACACAGATACAGCAGGGTCTATTTACTTCACTTACGACTTGAACGACTCAATTTTCAGAATAGACAAGCAAGGTAAAATATTGTCAAGAGGTCGACTTCATCCTAATTCCAATTTTATCGATTTTGATTGGAGCAAGGAAGAAAATTTGGCGTATGTCAGGAAATATTCTTCAAATACGGAATTGAATCTTTATTTAAAAGTGATTAGCAATGAAAGGGTATTGATAATAAAACAACTTTCAAATAAAAATATACTTCAAAAGGCAAAATATAAATATTTTTTGCTTGATTCAAATCTTAGGATAATCAACGCCGATACAATTAGACGGGATGTCTATCCACGATTAGCTTACGAATACAAAAAGGGATTTATTCTATTATCAGATTCTCTGAATAAAGCGTTTTACTATGAAATTAATTAGTTTATCTATATTGTTAGTTTTAAGTTGTAACAGGAACAACAATAACTTTGATTCATTCTCAAAAATTCCTGAAAGCTCTTCATGTTCAAAAGCTATTGTTATTTCATGTATTCGTTGCAGTTGTATTATTGAGGATCTAAATTCATTAATATCAAAAAAAGATTCGCTTTTAAATGAATATACTTTTTTTGGCGATACAAGTTGTCTAGAGACGTTTTTACTTAAAAATGAGGTTATCCATATAGGTCAGTCTTCGCTTGATAGCATATCAACTGATTTTTATAATATACTTATTTACAACAAAAACAAACATGGTAATAAATTAAAAATGATCAAAACTGCCGAATCAGAAAAAATAAAATTCTATTTATAGAAGGTATTATTTAAACAATTGGTAAACGATCAAACTCATCACATAAGCAAGCCCGGTCATATAAATAAGTTGAATGATCGGCCACTTCCAGGTCTTTGTTTCTCTCTTAACAACAGCCAGCGTACTCATACATTGCATGGCAAATACATAAAATATCATAAGTGATAAACCGGATGCAAGTGTATAAACCGGTGTTCCGTCTTCTTTTTTTGCAGCTTTCATTTTATCCCGCAGCCGCAAACTATTTTCATCCTGCTCGCCGACGCTGTAAAGCGTAGCCATAGTACCCACAAAAACTTCTCTTGCTGCAAATGAAGTGATCAATGCGATCCCGATTTTCCAGTCGTAGCCTAATGGCTCAATTACCGGCTCAATCGACTTTCCTAAAATACCTGCATAAGAATTTTCAAGCTTGGCCGTATAATACGCCCTGTCGATCTCTTCTTCATTTGCACCCGGTTGTTTTTTCTGCGCTTCATATTGCTGTGCCACATCTTTCATTTTGTTGCCGGGACCAAACGAACTCAACCCCCAAAGAATCAAACTTATAATCATGATTACTTTTCCCGCATCAAAAACAAAGATCTTCGCCTTGTTCACCATTGTCTGCAATACATTTCCCCAACGCGGTGAACGGTAAGTCGGCAATTCAAGGATAAAAAAACTTCTCTCTTTTATTTTAATGAACCACCTGGCGATAGAAGCAACTACCAACGCCATTAATAATCCAAGTAAATAAAGTCCCATCATTACGAGGCCCTGTATACTTAAAAATCCCAGCAAATAATTATTGGGGATAACCAATGCGATCAGGATTGTAAACACCGGCAACCTGGCCGAGCAACTCATCAATGGTGTAATTAAAATTGTAAGCAATCGTTCTTTCCTGTTTTCAATACTTCTTGCACTCATGATTGCAGGCACCGCGCAAGCAAATCCGCTGATCATTGGCATTACGCTTTTGCCGTTCAAACCAACGCTGCGCATTAAACGGTCGGAAAGAAAACTAATGCGGGCCATATAGCCGGTATCTTCAAGAACAGTGATCAACCCGAACAAGATCATTATTTGCGGCACAAACACCAGTATGCCGCTTAATCCCGCCACTACACCATTTATTAAAAGATCGCTCCACCACGCATCCGGCAGTGATCCCGATAAAACAGAGCTAAGCTTTGCAAAACCTAACTCGATCCAATCCATCGGGTATTGTGCAACCAGGAACACACTTTGAAAAAGCAAAAATAAAACTGCAAACAATATCAAATAACCCCAGCGACGATGAAGAAGAATATTATCGAGCTTGTCAGTAAATAAAGTTCTTTGCAGCGGATCGGGCTCCACCACCGTTTGCTGCATAATTGCTTTAATGCGTGCATAGCGGTCCGTTATTTCTTCAGCTTGTGATAATGTCTTATTTAACGGGATATCTTTTATTGACTCTTCAACGATCTTTTTAACCGAAGGATTTATAGTAAGCTCTTTGTAATTAAACGCAAGATGCAAGGCTTTGTAATCGCTCAGTTGTGGCAGGCGTTCTTTAATTGCCTGCACCGTTCCTCTTCCCCACAATGCATCTGGAACAAAATTTCTTATTGCATTCGGCGCAAGAGTTGTCGCCAACTGCGTCAATGTTTTTTTCAATAGTGAAATGCCTTTGTTCTTTCGTGGATTGATAGGAACTATTGGTACGCCAAGTTCTCTTTCCAAACCGGCCACATCAATTTCCACTCCTTTTTTTCTGGCCAGGTCCATCATTGTTAGCGCCACCACTGTCGGAATTTTCAGATCAATGATCTGTGAAGCGAATAAAAGATTACGCTTCAGATTCGATGCATCAACAATGACCACTAAAATATTCGGGTGTTCTTTATGCTCTTCATTTATCAATACATCATATGTAACCTGTTCATCATGTCGTCGCGGGTAAAGGCTATAGGTTCCCGGCAGATCCAAGAATTCTGCCCACAGATCATTATCGATTTTTGCTTCACCAACTTTTAACTCAACTGTTACACCTGGAAAATTGCCTACTTGCTGATTCAAACCCGTAAGGCAATTGAACAGCGAGCTTTTACCGCTATTTGGATTTCCAACTAAACCAATATGTAGATTTTTCCCGGCCACTGTAACTTACAAATGTATAAGTTAGGCTTCGTTGGCATTTACGAAATCGGGTTTTTAGAAGCTGATTCTCATTATGTACCCAACATTTGTGCTCCTATTTAGCTTTTCTTGCGACGCTCCGTTCATCTTCCGGTTCACTAATCAGCCCATTTGTGAATGGTGAATGGTCAATGGTGAATATTGTGGTCCCCCAAAATTGACCATTCACCATTGACCATTCATAACACAAAACTTTAACCTCTTTCAAATTCAGCTATTCAATAACTTTGCTCCAATTAATTTCAAATTCTTATGAATAGCATCCGTGCGGTTTTTTTGTTTGCTTCATTTCTTTTTATTCAAGTCTCCTTTGCTCAAAAAAAGAAATCTCCCAAGCTAAGTAAAGCTGACCAGGCGATGATAACAAATCTTCAATCACACATAAGTTATCTGGCCGCTGATAAGCTGGAAGGAAGGCGAGCCGGTACTGCAGGTGAAAAATTAGCCGGCGAATATATCAGCCAAAAATTTCAGGAAGTCGGTCTGCAACCAAAAGGCAGTGATGGTTTTTATCAATCATTTGAAATTTATGATGGTAAGCAAATAAACAGCGCTACACATCTTATTATCAATCAAAATCATCTTGCAGCAGAAAAAGATTTTTTTCCTTTTCCTTTTTCTGAGAACATAAGCATTGAAGCGTTGCCTGCTATTGCAGTGCAGGAAGCAGATATGCCCTGGTTCTATGATCTGAAAGAAACGCTGGAAGAAAATAAAGACAATCCGCATTTTGATTTAAATGAATATATCCGCGACAATGCAAAAAAAGCAAAGAGCCGCGGGGCATCAGCAGTTGTTCTCTATAATACTTCATCCATCGATGATAAATTAAAGTTTGATGGTAAGGACAGAACAGAGAAACTCAATATACCTGTGATCTATGTTTCTAAAGAGGCGGCGAAAAAATATTTCAGCGATCAGACGGCAACGCTTGATATAAAAATGAAGGTTGACGTAGGTGAGAAAAAAAGGACCGGTCGGAATGTAGTCGGTTATATTGATAACGGAGCAGCAACAACCGTGGTCCTTGGTGCACATTATGATCATCTTGGATATGGCGAAGACAATAATTCAATGTTGCGTACCGGAGAAAAACTGATCCACAATGGCGCCGATGATAATGCAAGTGGCACAGCAGCATTGATCGAGCTTGCGAGAATTTTAAAGAACACTAAACAAAAAAATAATAATTATCTCTTTATCGCTTTTTCTGCTGAAGAACTTGGATTGAACGGCTCAAAATTTTTTACAGAGCATCCGACAATTGATTTTAAGAATATTAATTACATGATCAATATGGATATGATCGGAAGATTGAATGATAGCAGCAATACAGTAACAATCGGCGGCTATGGCACTTCTCCGCAATGGAGCTCTTTGATTAATATGACTGATAAAAAGAACCCGTTTGCAATCCGCATTGACAGCAGTGGTACGGGGCCCAGCGATCATACCTCTTTTTACAGAAAAGATATCCCTGTTTTATTTTTCTTTACCGGCCTGCATACAGATTATCATAGGCCCAGCGATGATCCCGAGAAAATAAATTATATAGGAGAGACAAAGATCATCCACTATATCAGCAACATTGTACTTTCTCCACTAAGCACTGGTCAAAAATTAGCATTTACAAAAACAAGGGAAACACAAACAACTTCCTCATTGAGAAGCGGCGGAGTTACGATGGGCATTATGCCGGATTATACTTTTTCCGGCGCCGGAGTTCGTTGTGATGGAGTAACCGATGGCAGACCTGCACAAAAAGCAGGATTGAAAGCGGGTGATGTAATTGTTAAGATCGGCGAATACAATGTAAGCTCCATGGAAACGTATATGCAAACACTTGGAAAATTTCAGAAAGGAGAAAAAGCGAAAGTAAAATTTAAAAGAGGGAATGAAGAGATAGAAACTGAAGTTCAATTCTGAATTTATTTAATACCAAAACTACTTTGAGTAAGCTTATTTTAGATACACAGGATATTACCGATGGTTTTTTTGAGGATACCCGGTTGCTTGGCATCATGGCGCCAATGAAAGATTACCAATTCTGCTGGCAACTGAATAATATGCTTGGCGTTGATTTTCGTGTAAACAATGATATAGAAATACAGTTAAAGAAAAAGAACAGGAATTATTTTTTTAGCTTGTATGAATACCACGAACCAGCCACTGCGCTGGAGCATTATATTTACAACAACCAGTATGATGGCGAGTACCTGTTGCCGGAGTTCAAGCATCTTGATTTTTTATGGCTGATGAAAGGAGATGTTGTAACTGATGAAATGCTGCAGCAACAAACAGAAAACATCAAATCACTTAACGGCATACAATTGGTGATGGAACTGACGAATGAAAAAATAAAGAACAAAGAGCACTTAGTATTTTAATACGGCGATTGGAAAATTTTTTCGTGAGATCGTGGCCTCATTTCCAAATCTCCAACTCATCATAACATCAAATCAATCTTTATGTGGAAAGAAGCAGATAATAAATTATATAAGAAATTTACTTTTAAAAATTTCAGCGAAGCGTTTGCCTTTATGACCAGAGTAGCTATTGAAGCAGAAAAAATGGATCATCATCCTACGTGGACAAATACCTGGAATACGGTTGAGATCTGGCTGAACACTCACAGCGCCGGAAATGTTGTTACAGATAAAGACAGGGAACTGGCAAAGCAAATAGACGCATTATAACGCCGTACATTCGTGCCATCCCGATTTAATCGGGGTGGCACGAATACATGACACATGCAGATAACTGACACCATTCTAATGATCCGCCCGGCTGCTTTCGGGCCAAATGAAGAAACTGCTACAACTAATTTTTTTCAAGCGCCGGGCCAGCAATTAAATACTGAATTTCTTCAGCAATCAGCACTGAAGGAATTTGACAACATGATCGGGATATTGCGAAAGCATGAAATAAATGTTATCGTAATTGATGATACAATGATACCCGTGAAACCTTCCGCCATATTTCCAAATAATTGGCTGAGTACATCACCAGAAGGAATTGTTTCTGTATTTCCCATGTATGCTTCCAATCGCCGGCCTGAAAAAAGAGAAGATATTTTACAATTACTCGCAGAAAAATTTGTGATAAAGGGAGTACAGGATTGGAGTGAGTTTGAAGCAGAAGGAAAATTTTTGGAAGGAACCGGGAGTATGGTCATCGATCATGAAAACAAGGTGATCTATACTTGCCATTCTCCCCGAACTGATATTTCAGTATTGGAAAAGTTTGCGAATGCGAATAAATACAGGGCAATCGCATTTTTAGCGACTGATAAAAACGGGCAGCCCGTGTATCATACAAATGTGGTAATGACGCTTGGTGAAGATTTCGCAGTGCTATGCGAAGAAGCAATTGAAGAAGAGTGGGAATTGATTGCGATAAGACAGCTCCTGGATAGCAGCGGTCATGATGTGATAAGAATTACAAAAGAACAGATGCATTGTTTTGCCGGCAATATGCTGCAGGTAAAAAATACTAAAGGAGAAAAGCTCCTGGTGATGAGCCAAACTGCTTTTGATACATTGTATGATGATCAGAAGGAACAGCTTTCTGCAAGAAATATTTTATTGCCGATCCCCATTCCGGTAATTGAACAAACTGAAGGCGGCAGCGTGCGTTGTATGATGGCAGAGATATTTTTAAAAGAAAAAAAATGATTTTTTCCTTTACCTGCTTTTAAGCAACTCCAAATGATGTTGATTATGATGAATAGTGAAGTAGAGCATTTCTCTTAACGTTACTTTTCCGAGTAATGGATGCGGAAGGATATATTTATCAAGATCCCGTTCTGATTGCTTTTCAATTTTGGTTATCAGCTTTTGTTTGTGAGCGGCATATTTCCTGATCAGCTCATCTTTCTTTTCGAAACTGATAATGGGCGGGATAAACGGACCGCTGGCTTTTCCTCCTGCAGCAAGTTTTGTTTCGTATTTTGTTACAAGCTCATCATATGTTCTCGAAGGGCGGTTGGTTTTACCAAACAAGATCAGCAATGCAAATTTTGGAAGTCCATACGCCAGTTGTAAAGGCTTTATCGACCGGATAAGATGATCGAGATTCTGTCCCGCACTCCATTTACCATTGGGGGTTGATTCGAATTGCTCTTTGTTCAATGACAAAATGTAATTGTTGAATGCATCGACTTTTTCATTCAATGAGGAAATGATCTGTGGCTTGTCTTGTATTTGCATGGCTATTTTTTTACTTCAACTGTCTTTTCTCCTTTCGAAATAAACTTGCCAATTGGTTCAGTAAAATCTTTCAACCCGAGTTTCTCTAATAAAGAAACAACTTCTGCTTTAGAACTTTCTTTTACGCTAAACAGTAATCCGCCATTTGTTTGCGGGTCGGGAAGTAAGGTAAACGCTTCCATCACATCTATTCCTTTTTCAAATCTTACTTTTTCGTAATAGCTATTCCAGTTTCTTGTAGTTGCATCAGGAAACACACGGCGGGTTATGAATTCCTTCGCACCAGCAATGACAGCAATTTTATTATAATTGATTTCAGCTGTTAATCCACTGCCATCTGCCATTTCGATCAAATGCCCGAGTAAACCAAAGCCGGTCACATCCGTCATTGCAGTTACAGTTTTTATTTTTCCTAACTCCTCGCCTGCCTGGTTTAGTGTCGTCATTTGCCTGATCATTACCTGCAAATGTTCCTCTTTTAATAAACCTCTTTTTTGAGCAGTAGATAAAATGCCAACACCAATTGGTTTTGTCAGAAAGATGAGATCCCCTTCTCCGGCTGTATTATTTTTTTTCAGGTTGCCTTTATCAACAATACCTGTTACTGCTAATCCGAATATCGGTTCTGTTGAATCGATGCTATGGCCGCCTGCCAAAGGAATACCCGCTTCTTTGCAAATGGTTCTTCCGCCTTCAATCACTTTTTGTGCAAGTGCTGTCGGAAGTTTTTCAACCGGCCAGCCAAGCACAGCGATTGCCATTAAAGGTTTTCCGCCCATTGCATAAACATCGCTGATAGAATTTGCGGCAGCTATTCTTCCAAAATCAAAAGCATCATCAACAATTGGCATAAAAAAATCGGTAGTGGAAATTAATGCCATCCCGTTTTCAAGATCATAGACGGCCGCATCATCTTTACTGCTATTGCCTACAAGAAGATTTTTATCCTCCGGTATTGAAAGATTGCTTTTCAAGATCTCATCCAGGACCTTTGGAGAAATTTTACAACCACAACCTGCGCCGTGGGAATATTGAGTAAGCCTGACAGCATCCTGAGCTATAAGTTCAGAGTTCATAGTCGGCAAATCTCGGATATAATGCGGATTTCTATTTGGGTTTTCTGCGAAGCACTATTGCAGCATTCTGATTAAGGTCGGCTTTGAAACGTACATAAAAAATTTCTTCGCCATCCTTTATCTGCAATAAACCGGTATTAGGAGGATATTTTCCAAGGTTCTCTGCATATAACACTACAAGCAGAGAATCACCCATGGTTTGAGGTATATAAAATGTTTTTCTGAAAGCCGAAGATTTCAGTCCCTGTTTTTGTATGAACATTTCATCATTGATAATTACACTTACCGTATCGCCATCCACTTCACCGTTGTCATAGAAGTGCAATTGATAAGCTGTCCGATTTGAAATAAATAGTTTCAGAAGGAACAGAAACTCTTCCATCAACCAATGATGCTGCCGGCTTTAATTTCCTGTCTCTTTTTAATTCCTGGAACTCGAAATCACCTTCCGTTTTTTTGGCTGACGCCGCTATGTCTTTCTTTACATTTTGTGTTGGCTGATTTGCCGCAGTTGTTGTTTGGTTATCCGTTTTAGCAATATTGTTATCAGGTTTTTTATCAACCACAGTATTATTTGTTGCAGTTACATTTTGGGTTGGTTGATAACCTACAGGAACAGAAACAAGTTTATTATCCGGCTGTTTAGAATCTGTTTTTGCAGTAGTGGTGTTCGTTGCAGGAACAGTTTTGTTATCAGTTGGTTTATTCTCAGTCTTAGCAACAACATTAGTGTTGGTCGCAGGAATATCTTTTTTCTCATTTTTGGTTGCCTGGTTCACCACCGGGTTTGAAGTTGCTTTATTGTCCGGAAGTTTCGCATCCGTTGTTAGCAATATTGCTTTCAGGTTTCTTTTCAACCGGAGTAGTGTTTGCTGTGACTATATCTTTCTTTTCGCTTGGGATGCGGTTGATTATTTACAGCGGTTGAAACTGTTTTATTATCCGAAGCCTTATTTTCTATTTTAACAATTGAAGCGTCAGGCTTTTTGTCAATTGCATTGATAGTGGATGCAGATGTATCTCTTTGGGGTATCGAAGTAGTTTTACTCTCGGGAAGCTTCGTTTCTGTTTTTGCGATCGAAGCATCTGGTTTTTTATCGACAGTTTTCGTATCCGCATTCTGAACATCTTTCTTTTCTTCTTTTTTCACCGTATTCTTTGCTATAGCATCTTTATTTTCCTTCTGCCGGTTTTTTCTCCGGCTTTTTTTCCTTAGGCTTATTGAATGCAAGTGTTTTTTGCAGATCAAGATCGCCAAGATGCTCATACAGTTTTGATTTACTCAGATCCTTTTCTTCCTTTGTTTCCACTTTGCCCGAAATAGCATAATACTTTTTGGTAAGGTTTGTTTGCCAGTTTCCATCCAGTTTCCAAATACTATCCGATACATTGCGGCGTAATGTATAGGTAACAAAAACTTTCTTCTCCGGTTTTTGGGGAAAGTTATGAGAGATCACTTCATCATCTTCTACTTCACAGATATCGCCTTCTACTTTTCCTTTTACTCTTTTTACAATATAATAAAGCGTATCATTTACAATAAATGTTGAATAAGCATAACCATATACTTTGCCATTGTATTCGGTTAACGCCATTTCAAAAGATTGGTCGCGGCGCACGGTTGTACTATCATTTGACAAAACCCCTGTATAAACTCCGTTTAATGATTGTGCAAACCCAAAAAGAGGAAAAAAAGAAATGAGCAGGAAAGACTTAAGATTTTTCATGATACACAGGCTGTTGGACCAATTTTTTTGCATTTTCCGGAGATACAGATTCACAGTTTGTCAAATGTAATAACGAATTTATGTCTCTCCCGATTGTGCAGGCCTTTTGCATACCATTTATCGTAATATTTCAAAAGAATGCGGAAACTTTCTATTGTATTATCCTCATTTAAATATTCAATTGCCTTTTTGGCCTCTAACCCTCCAAGTCTCTCCTTTATTCTCACAATCGCATCGATCATCTTTTCCTTGTCAAGGCCGCCATATTCCTCTACAAGATGTTTAAGTCTTTCTTCAAAAGGAATATCAAGAAAATAAATGGGCGATTTGCGGATTGTGTACCAAAGTTCATTTGGCAAATTAACAAGACCGATACGCTGTGACTCATCTTCCAGCCAAATGGGCGAATGATGAATAATTATTTGCGGAAGGGAGTTTTGTTTATTGTTCTTTGGCTCATAGCGTAACGATCGCAGTTCGCCGCTTAAGATATTTTCAAACATCTCCTGGGTTGGTTGTTTTGGCATTCCGATATTTCCGAATGCAGAGCCTTTATGTTTGGCAATATCTTCAAGATCGATAACTAACTCTCCTTTTCTTTTCAATTCCTTTATTACTTCCGTTTTTCCTGAGCCGGTATAGCCGCCAAGAATTTTCAGATCGAATGGAAGCTTGAAAGTCTCGAGCACATAATTCCTGAATTTTTTATAGCCCCCGGTAAGCGTATAAACTTTAAAGCCGTATACATCCAGCAACCACGCAATGGCACCGCTGCGCATGCCGCCTCTCCAGCAATAAAGCAGTATACAGTTGGCAGTTGGCAGTCTTGGGGTTGCACTGCTGCCGACTGCCGACTGCCTGACTGACGATTCCCTCTGCTTCCTCCACCATCCCCTTCATCTTCGGTCCAAAAAAATCCAGTCCGTGTTTGATAGCTTTTTCACGGCTCTCTTGTTTGTATGCTGTTCCTACGATGGCTCTTTCTTCATCAGTAAATAATGGTAAACTATATGCACCGGGTATATGTGCATGTTTATATTCACCGGGACTGCGAACATCAATTACAGGATGATGCTTTGCCAGCTCAAGAAAGTACTCAATATTTATTTTTTCGATCGACAGCACCAGGATTTAAAGATTGAAATGATTTTTGATGAAAATAAGAAAATCCCGACAATAAAAAGAGTTCACCCGACTAGATGAACTTAAATATTTCCGTAATAATCTTATTTAAATCATGAAAATCGTGGTTTATCCATTCATACTTGCAAGAAACTCAGAATTATCTTTCGTTCCTCTCATTCGCCTCAGCAATTCATTCATTGCTTCTTCTGTATTCATATCGGTTAAATAAACACGTAGCAAATTCATACGCTGCAACACATCTCTTTCCAGCAACAGATCATCGCGGCGGGTTGATGATGCAATAAGATCGATAGCAGGATAGATCCTCCTGTTTGACAGTCGGCGGTCAAGTTGCAATTCCATATTACCGGTTCCTTTGAATTCTTCAAAGATCACCTCATCCATTTTACTTCCTGTATCAACAAGTGCGGTTGCAATAATCGTAAGTGAGCCGCCAAATTCAATTTTACGGGCAGCACCGAAAAATTGTTTTGGCTTTTGCATCGCATTTGCCTCCACACCACCAGATAAAACTTTACCTGACGCCGGGGCAACAGTATTATGTGCACGGGCAAGACGGGTAATTGAATCAAGCAATATCACAACATCATGTCCGCACTCAACAAGGCGTTTTGCTTTTTGCAAAGCCATCGTAGAGACCTTAACGTGTTTTTCTGCAGGCTCATCAAATGTAGAAGCGATCACTTCTGCTCTTACACTGCGTTCCATATCGGTTACCTCTTCAGGTCTTTCGTCTACCAGCACAACCATCAAGTAACATTCAGGATGATTTTTTGCAATCGCATTCGCCACTGCTTTTAACAACATTGTCTTACCTGTTTTTGGTTGCGCTACTATCAATCCACGCTGACCTTTACCTATTGGAGTAAACAGGTCCATGATTCTTGTTGAATAATTATCCGGCGCATCAAACAGGTTTAATTTTTCAAATGGAAAAAGCGGCGTTAGATAATCAAACGGCACACGGTCACGAACTTCTTCCGGCTTTTTATTATTGATCGTATCTACTTTCAATAATGCAAAATATTTTTCACCTTCTTTAGGAGGACGAACGGCACCATAAACAGTATCGCCTGTTTTTAATCCAAATAATTTTATTTGTGAAGGAGAAACGTATACATCATCGGGTGAAGACAAATAATTGTAATCTGAGGAACGAAGAAAACCATAGCCATCCGGCATCATTTCCAACACACCTTCTGAAAGTATCACACCATCAAACTCGATATTAAATGCCTGGTCACGACGGGGCGGATAAAATTTTTGTGTTATAGATTCCTGTTGAGCCTGCTGTTCCGCTTCACTGCTTGCAGCCGGAACCTGGGAATCAGGAACAGAAACATTTTCTTCTTCTTCTTCTTCAGGAATATTTACTTCTGGCGGTGGCATATCCACGTTTACTTCATCTTTTTTACGACCGCGTTTGGGAACAGGTTTTTCATCTTTTTTCATTGCGGGTTTAGGACCGCCGATGCGGGAGCTTTTTGCCATAGAATTATCGTTATCGGGTTCTGCAACTATTGCCTCTTCTGTAGAAAGGCCTGTCGAGGTTTTTATAATACGTTTACGTTTGTGTTTTTCTTCGCCATCGCTGCCGGCTTTTTTCTCGCTGGCTTTTACGGCCTGGCCATCGAGTATTTTATAAACAAGATCTTGTTTACTGAGCTTTTTAGCATTTGGAATTTTTAGCTGCTCGGCAATATCCAGCAGTTCGGGAACGAGCATGTCGTTCAATTGTAGAATGTCATACATACAAAAAGCTTGAGGTTAAGCACATATTCTTGAACACTGAATCTTAATTGATTGGCCGGAATTTCTCTTCCGGGAATGATAACTATTGATTTAGAAATTATGATTGAATGGAACCGAAGCAACGATGGACTGATTCTGAAGGACGTACTTTACTTAACGGTTTTTCCAATACAATATTAGTGCAAAATCCCAAAAATGCAAATTTTGATTTAGGTAGCGGGCTTCTGAGCCTTGATTAGGCGACAATTGCGACGCTCCGTTCAGGGTTCTGTTCCCTGTTGAATCTTATCTTTGCCCCTCTTAAAAAATTGCAATGTTTAACAAAAGAACGAGAATAAAAGAACTGCTTACTATTGAACCGCAAGGCCAGGAAGTAATTGTAATGGGGTGGGTCCGCACATTTAGAAACAACCAGTTCATAGCATTAAATGATGGCAGTACGAATAATAACCTCCAGGTAGTTGTTACCCTCGGAAAATTTGAAGATGACCTGTTAAAGCGCATCACTACTTCTTCTTCATTAAAAGTAACAGGTAATCTTGTTGCGTCCCTGGGCAAAGGACAAAAACTGGATCTGAATGCAACGTCAATTGAAGTATTGGGTGATTGCGATGCAGAAAAATATCCGATCCAATTAAAGAATAAACCAACGCTTGAATACTTAAGGGAAATCGCTCACTTGCGTTTTCGTACCAATACATTTGGTTCTGTATTTCGTGTTCGTCATTCACTAGCATTTGCTGTCCATAAATTTTATAATGACAAAGGTTTCGTGTACATGCATACACCGATCGTTACGGGTAGTGATGCGGAAGGGGCAGGCGAAATGTTTAAGGTAACAACATTACCCTTTGACAATCCTCCAAAAAATGAAAACGGCAGCATAAATTTCAAAGAAGATTTTTTTGGCAGGGCAACTAATCTTACAGTTAGCGGGCAATTAGAAGGTGAATTAGCAGCAACGGCATTTGGCGAGATTTACACCTTCGGTCCAACATTCCGTGCGGAGAACAGCAATACGCCAAGACATCTTGCTGAATTCTGGATGATAGAACCGGAGATGGCTTTCTATGATTTGGAAGATAATATGAACCTTGCCGAAGAATTCATCAAATACATCATTAAACATGTGATGGACAACAACAGGGAAGATCTTGAATTTCTTGCACAGCGTTTAGCCGATGAAGAAAAACAGTTGCCGCAGGATAAAAGAAGTGAAATGGGACTGATCGAAAAACTTGAATTTGTTTTAAACAACAATTTTGAACGGATTACTTATACTGAAGCAATAGATATTTTACGGGAAAGCAATCATAACAAGAAAAAGAAATTTCAGTTCCCGATCACAGGGTGGGGAATGGATCTGCAAAGCGAGCATGAAAGATATTTGGTAGAAAAACATTTTAAAAAACCGGTTATACTTTCTAATTATCCAAAAGAGATCAAGGCTTTTTATATGCGGCAGAATGAGGATGGAAAAACAGTGGCGGCAATGGATATTCTGGCGCCGGGCATTGGTGAAATCGTCGGCGGCTCACAAAGAGAAGAACGGCAGGAAAAACTTGAACAACGAATGAAAGAAATGAATATTCCCATTGCAGAAATGTGGTGGTATCTCGATACAAGAAGATATGGTACCGTACCGCATGCAGGATTTGGTTTAGGTTTTGAAAGAATGGTTCAGTTTGTAACCGGCATGAGCAACATCCGTGATGTGATTGCTTTTCCGAGGACACCGGGCAATGCTGAGTTTTAAGCTAAGAGTATAAAGGAGAGAAAGAGATAAGGAGTCATATGGAAACATAATTTCATTGAAGTATAAATCTTAAAGGAGAAAAAGAGTATCAATGATTCTCTTTTTCTCCTTTTCTCTTTTAAACTCTTAGCTCTGATTTTTTAAGTCAAGAGAGCCCGTAAATAAATTGAAAAGGAAATAAAGAGATTGAATGAATTCTCTTTTTCTCCTTTTCTCTTTTATTCTCTTAGCTCTTTATTCATGCACACACATTACGGGAACATGAGATTTTGTAACGAGTTGTTTTGTACTGCTCGGCTTAAATAAACTATCAAGCAATTTATGTTTCTTGGGTATAGTAATCAGCAGATCGATATCGTTTGTCTCTACAAACCCGTTGATCCCTTCTTCAATGTCAGCATTGTCGATAAAATGATAATTCGGGTTCAACTCCTCCAGCAATGTATGAAGCATCACTGATTCTTCCGGCGTTTCCGGTTTGAAATGTTTGCTATCATGATCAACATTCAGCACATGTAATTCCGCCCCAAATTCTTTAACCATGTTTTTTATAAACTGTACCGGTGTATTTTCAACTACCTTATCAAAATCACATGCAAATCCAATTTTTTTAATTCCTCTTCCATATTTTTTTCCCGGCGGCACGACTATCACGGGCCACTTAAGATGCCGGATTGCAGTAAGCGTAGTACTTCCAAATAAAATTCTTTCAACGCCACTTGCGCCTTTAGTACCCATTATTACAGCAAACGGCTCAACGTGTTTGCATATCTCTTCGAGCTCATCTGATATATCTCCCAATCTCGCTTCCGTATAAATCTTAATTTTTCCTGAAGTCATTTGTGCCAGTTCCTGTTTTAAAATTTGTAATTTTTCCTCGCTGTTCTTTCTCATCTCATCAGTTGAAACCAGTACAACCGGAACCTCCGACATAGAAACCGGTACCTGGTAAACATGCAATAATGTAATGCTTGCATTGATATTTACCGCCATATCCCCTGCAAAATTCATTGCATTGGTAGCTATTGGAGAAAAATCGGTGGGAACAATTATCGTTTTCATAATAGTGATAATTAGTGAAATAAAAGTAGAACAATAACCACGCCACTGCACTGACCACAGTCAGCTGAAATAGTGATTGATATTATGGAAACACTGATTTACAGCATCTAAAAGAAAACACAGTTTATGGCACAAATTGAAAACTCCGCCAATGAGCGGAAAGGGAGATCTTTTTCTCATCACAAAAAGCATTTGTTAAGAATCGACATGACGCCCATGGTTGATCTTGGTTTTCTATTGATAACTTTTTTTGTATTTACTACAACTATTTCTGCTCCAACTATGACAGACTTGTATATGCCGAAAGACCCGGTGAATGATAAAGATTCAACTAAGTTGATAAATGATCTTGCATTAACATTGCTGCTTGGCGATGATAATAAAATCTATTACTATCATGGCATTTTTGAAAATGCAGCCAGTAAAAATGAAATTTTTGAAACCAATTATTCAACATATTCAGGCATCGGAAAAATAATCAGGCAAAAACAAAAAGACCTTGATGCCAGTGGAAAATTTCAAGATGGAAAAAAAGGGATGATGTTGCTGATAAAACCCACTTCCAAATCAGTATACAAAAATGTAATAGATGCACTGGATGAAGTGGTGATCAACGATGTAAAAAAATATGCAATAATGGAACCCAGTGCCGGGGAGGCAAATTATCTTAAAACAAAGTCAGGGCAATAGCTCAATAATATAAAAATTTGAATCCGCTATTTTGTTTGTAAGCTTAATGTTGGAGTGGGATAGGAAATCTTTATAAAGAGGTATTTCATGATCATACAACATAATAGCAAGTATTGTTCTCTTTTTTACAATTGGCTTTTTTGTTTTTAATGCCCCGCCATCCATTATGCCGGTATGGCCTTTATACGTAGCAACGTATGGATAATAATCATCGCCCGGTGCCGCCGCCCAAATTTGATGGTCAGGATATTTCTTTTCGAGCTCATCTATTAATTTGAAAAAATAAACATAGTCCTGTTCACGATAGACGGCTGACTTATATTTTTTAAAATTCAGCGCCACTTTAGTATGGAAATAGATATTATGTGTTATTTCAACAAACAGTGCCATTGAAAAAGCCGCAACAACGAATTTTATCAACCACCTTCTTATTGTTGTGCCGTACAAAAAGATCCAACCGAGAAATATCATTTGAATAAATATAACAGTATGGACATAATACCGGTGATCGTAGACATAGGTCCATGTGTGGGTGAGTGATCTTTGAAGATCGTAAGTAAGCGAAAGATAACCTAACGAAGCAAAAGTGGCAACAGAGGTAAAAAACCCTGTTATAAGAAACCACTTGAACGGATTTAATTGTGATAAAAACCTCTTATTAAAAAACAAATAAAGAAAGAGAGCGACAAGAATGAGGATTGATATTACATTGACCACTTCCAGCAATTGCATCGTTGTTTCCAATGAGAGCCCTGTAATTTTTATAGCCTGGCTTGTTAAAAACGGGATATTGACAAATGATCCGGGCACAATCGGGTACCAATGGATAAGATGTTCCGGAAAAAAACCACGGGCCGTCGGCACGGCATACCCCGCATAACCTGTTATTAATTTCATAGCAAGAGAAAAGGATATATTCATCAGGAGAACGAAGGCAAATAACCAGGCCCCTTGTTGTTTTATCAGTTTTTCCTTTTTAATAAAACCGATAAGCAGCACAGAAAAAGCGACGGCAATGGAGAGAGGCGGATAGCTGTAACGGAAAGTACTTGGAAGAAATAAAACAAATGAAGTAAGAATGATCGATAATAAAGAGAAACGTTCTGAAGAAACGAGTTTGATCAACAAGCTAATTCCAAAAAGAAAGAGCACGATCGGTACGTTATCAGTAGGTTTGGAATCATTGATAAACGGATATTCAAAGCAGCCGGCCACGAGAGTCATCAGGTTAACCGCAATCGGTGGAAAGCCTATTTGTTTGCATATCCGTCTAACAATAAAGATCAACGCAATACATGCGACAATATCAAGTGCGGTGGTGGCCCAATAAACATCATGGTTAAAGATCGCTAAGAAGGGCGCCAATACAACCGGGTATCCATGAGGCCACATAGGAGTATAATCATAGGTTATCATCTCCGGGTTCGAAGTGTAATAGCCCGGAACGCCCAGCCCCTTTCCTTTCAACATGCTTTCGCTTTGCAGTAAGAGGAACATTTTATCCCTGCCTGCATAAGAAACAAAAACCACATTTATAATTCTTGAAAGAATAGCAATGACCAGGAAAGCGATTGAGGCAAGCCTCGACGAAAGAAATAAGTTAATCCTACTCATTGAATGATAAAAATAGTGTACTATTTATTAACTGGATAAATTTTAAAGATTGAAAAGAATTCATGGCTCAAGAATAACACTGTAAAAATTTACCCCATTAATTTGATTCAACAATGCTGCATCCTGCTTTGTCAGAAATTCCCGGTAAGCCGGCAGTTCATTGTCATACAACGTAAAAATGATAATCGTCTTCTTTTTTATTTGAGGCAATGCGTTAGCAATGTTTTGACCATCATATATTCCTTTATGGCCAAGATACGCTGCCATCAATGGAAAGAAATCATCACTTCCGGATACAATTAAGAAATCTGCATTGTTATTTTCCCTACCAAGCGTTTTAAGTGTTTGTGTAAAATAAGTGTAGTCCGGTTCTTCATAAGGAGCCACCTGGTATTTCACCGGATCGAGTGCGACCTTTGCATTAAAATAAATATTATGGGTTACTTCGATAAACAAAAGAAGAGAAAGAAAAGCTGCCAGTATTTTTTGCGGCATGCTTCTTTTCCATGGATGATATAAAAATACCCACCCGATAAAACAAACCTGCAGGTAAAAACTGATAAACATGAAATACCTGGGTTCGTTAAAATAATTCCATCCATAATTATATCCGCTTTGCGGCTTATACGTGATTGCCAGGTAACCAAGAGAAACAAATGTAGCTGCCGAAATAAAAAAACCGGTCAGCAGGAAAAATTTGAAAGGATCGATCGGTTTGAAAAATTTTTTCCGGATAAATAGATAGCAAAACAAAATAAGAAGACCAACGATCATCACTGCATTTATGATCTCTAACAATTGATGGCTTTGAAACAGGGTCATCCCGGTTTTATTTATTAATTGACTTGTTGTAAAAAAAGTATTGATAAAAGATCCGGGAACTATCGGTGCACAATGAAGAATATTTTCCGGGTAAAATCCTTTCCCGGTATCTACAATATACCCCGCTTTACCAGTAGATGTTTTTAAAAAGATAAAAAGAAGTACCATCAACAGCGCAATAATGGATAAGCTCACTACTCCTTTTTTAATAAAAGGTTTTTTTCGCAGGTACCATCCAATAAAGATCACAGCAAGCGGCGCAGCAATGCTCAGTGGAGGATACGCATAACGAAAAGTACAGGGCAGGAATAAAAGTAATGACGCTGCAATTATCTTATTTATTTGTAACGTTTCTTTTTGAACAGCTTTCAGCAAAAGAAGCAACCCACCGAGAAAAAAAGCAAATGATGGAATATCTGTAGGCAATGCTTCCGAAATAAATGCATATTCAAAACAACCGGCGATGAGTGTAATAATATTAACCGCAGCAGGCGGAAACCTAAGATGAATTTGCAAAGCTTCTTGTAATAAAAATAAGAGCAATTCCCCCGGCAAGGTCAATTGCTGTAGCAGCAGCAGCCGCATCAAAATCAAAGATCTTCAGAAACGGTGCCAATAAAATTGGATAACCCGGTGGCCATTTAGGTGTAAGATCATAAACAGGATTGAGAATATCCGTGGTAAAATATTGAGGAACACTCAGCCCTTTTCCATTAAGCAAACTTTTACTTTGCAAGGCAAGAAAAATTTTATCCCTGCTGGTAAATGACGCGTAAAGAATATTCACAACCCTGCATGCGATGGCAATGATCGTAAAAAGCCATGCAGCTTTTTTTGAAGAAAGAAAATTGTAAATATTTTTCATGCAAAACAAAAATAAACTACATTCTTAATTATGGGTCTATTTCCTGCGTGTAAAAAGAAATACCGGAAATTGTATTTACTAATTGAAGCTTTTGCTTTTCAATAAATTCATTTACTACCACAACATCGGTAGTATTAATCGGCATTATCAAAATACTTTTTGATGATACTTTGAGATCGCCCTTTAAAAAGTTGTCGTAGTCGAAGATCGCTTTGTATCCCATTTCCGATGCGGTGTGAAGAAACAGCTGATCTTTAGAACAAACGAGCACTTCCCTGCCAGGATATTGTTTTTTTATTGCTGTGATGAGTGCGGGAAAACGCTTAATACCATTGTCCGAATCACGGATATACGCCAGGTCTTTATGAACAACAAGTATCCTGGCATTATAATAAATGCCATGAATTACTTCTATTCCCAGGCAGGATAATCCAATAAAAGCAAGCAACAAGATGATTGGTTTTTTAAAGAAAGAACGATAGTGATAAAGTGCAATTAAGAATGCCACCGGGACAAATACATAGACAAAAGCGAAATAGCGGTTTTCCCCAACAAATGTCCACCGGTGATAACCCCATGAAAGTTCTTTATAGGTAAGTGTAAGGTATGCCAGCAGGAAAATGATAGTAAGGGAAACAAATGAACCCATAATAATAAAAAGGGAATGACTTGAAAATTGTACGTTTTTTTTCTGTGTATTAAGATATTTCCAAAGCACGAAAATAAGCAAGACAAGAATTACCGGGTTAATGATCTGAAGATAAAAAATGACACGGCTGTATTCCATGCCAAAGCCACGCTGTATCAATTGTGCCCCAAAATCAATATTGATAAATGAAGCAGGCAAAAAAGGATAGCACTCCGCAAATTGTTCAATGAAAAATCCACGTTCAACGCCGGTTACATGCAAGGCATTGCCAGAAACAGATAAGCTAAAAACAAATAAGAGAATTACAAAAAAACCAGACGCCCCTAAAGTTTTTACTCCAACGATTTTCAGGTTTTTGTTTTTTAAAATAAATCCAAACAGCAGAATAAGAAAAGGCAGCAGGAACGCAATTGGCAAATACATATAACGGAAATAAAATGACGAGGTAAATAATAAACCAACGCCGATTACTTTTGATAAACCAATGCTTTCTTTTTTATTGATAATGCCCACAGTTGCGGTTATTGCAAATAGCGTAAGACACACGCAGATCGCATCGGTTGTTGACCACGCCATAAAAAAGATGTATTGAGAACAACCGGCGATGAGAGTAATGATATTGGTAAATAGTGGAGACAAGCCGGCCCTTTTTCCCAACAGTCTCACAGCAAAAACAAAAAGAATCGCAACAACTATATCGTATGCCAGTACGGCTTTATGTTCATCACCGCCAAATACCTTCAGAAAAGGGATGATTGCTAAAGAAAACCCGGGAGGACAAACCTGGTACGTGTCAAAAACCGCGGTATTCAAATCATTGGTAAAATATTTTGTTATGCCCATACCTTTTCCGGCCAGCAGGTTTTTTGTGTAAGCCAACTGCATTTTCGTATCAACACCGATGATGGAATAAAGACTTGCGAAAATTATCCGGTTGGCAATCGCAAATAAAAAACATAATATACCTGCAACGCGACTCTCCATTATTTTTTTCAGACGATTCATTCGGGATTTATTTCTTCCGTGTAAAAGTAAGTGCCGGCAATCGTTAATAACAACTGAGGTTTTTTCTTTTCGATATAGTCTTTCATTATAACTGCTTCTTCAGTATGAACCGGCATGATCAAAAGACTTTTCGAAGTCACTTTCAGCTTAGCCTGCCACAAATATTCGTAATCAAAGATCGCTTTGCAGCCCAACTGCGAAGCCGCATGAAGGTAATATTGATCAGGTGAGGATACGATCAGTTGCTTTTCGGGGTTTGCCTTTTTTATTCTGGCAATGATAGCGGAAAAATTTCGATACCCATTATCAGCCTCCCGTATTATGGCAAGGTCTTTATGCTGACTGATGATCTTAGTATTATAATAAACGCCATGCAACACCTCCGTTCCAAGAACGCATAATATAATAAAAATAACGATCCGCATAAAAGACCGCTTGAAAAAAGAAGCGTAATGATGCAGGCTTACAAAAAATAGCAGCGGCATAAAAATGTATAAATAAGAAAAATAACGGGCTTGCTGAACATGTGTCCATTTAGTTAGACCCCATGTTAATTCTTTATAAGTAAGCGAAAGATAAGCAAGCAATAAAATGATCGTGATTGAAATGGCGGAACCGGTAATTATAAAAATAAAGTGATTGGTGAACAATGAATTTTTTTTATGCAGCCCGGCATATCGCAACAGGGAAATAAGTAAAAAAATAAAGAGCAAAACATTAATGACCTTAAAATAAAACATAACGCGGCTGTAGTCAAGGCCTGAAAATCTTTCCATCAATTGAGCCGCAAAATCAAGATTGATAAATGATGCTGGCAAAAATGGATAATAGTGAACAACCTGATTTACGTAAAACCCGCGCCCAACATTATGAACATACAAAGCATTGCCGGCAGTCAACAAATTGAAAACAAACAATAGAATTAAAAAACAAATTGTAGAAACTAAAAGCTTCAGACCGGTAGCTTTTAAATTTCTATTTTTTGAAATAATACCAAAGAGAACAATAAGTGAAGGCAGCAATACTGCTATCGGCAAATACATATAGCGAAAGAAAAATGGCAGGCAAAATAAAATGCCGCAGCCAATGGTTCGCCATAAGGTTATGACTTCTCTTTTATTAATGATATCGATGGCTTGTACCAACGCGAACAATATAAAGCATACACTGATAGCATCTGTTGATGACCAACCCATGAAAAAAATATATTGTGAGCATCCTGCAATAAGCGTAACAATGTTTTTTAAGTGCGGAGGTAAGCCCGCCTTTTTCCCTACTGCTCTTACTGCAATAACAAAAAGTATTGCCGTTAGAATATCAAATACAAATACTGCTTTAAATTCATTCCCACCGGATAATTTTAGAAACGGGATAATTGAAATTGAAAATCCCGGCGGATACCACTGATGTGTATCAAAAACGGGTGTATTGAGATCGTGTGTAAAATATTTTGTTACCCCCATGCCCTTTCCCGCCATTAAATTTTGTGCATAGGTTAATTGGATTTTGGTATCCGTACCGATAAGAGAATAAAGACCTGTAAAAATTATTCTGTTTGCAATGGCGAATAAGAAACAGATAATTCCGGCAAGGCGTGTCTCCAATATTTTTTTAAGCCGGTTCATTCAGATAAATTTTGAAAATAGGTTTCTATCCGTTCTCCGATATTACCCCTCAGGTTCATGTAATAAAGATTTATATCACCAATATGATAATTTTTTGCAGAGTATAAAAAACTCCATGGGAACTTGGGCTTTCTTACCCATATTACATTTTCATGTATTTGTGCATCAGTAGTTTTTTTGTAAACCTTATTGAACTTAAAGAGCACACTGCCGGCATTCATTTTTCGGGGAGCGTATTCGCTGTCGGTTTTCCAGGTGATTGGATTCGTAACAAATGAATTTCCATTTTCGGCTTCAACATAATCCGGCTTAAATCCCTTTCTAAAAGTTCTCCATCCGCAAAGACACCCGGTTTGTGTTGCGTCTTCGCACATTTTCAATGATGAAAAATATTCTTTTGGAATTCGCATGCCTACGAGATACGCAGCTACCAATTGTTTTTGCAAAGGTTTGTTTTCAAAATAATCTTTTAATAAATGCAGTGCATGAGTGGTTCCCTGGCTGTGGGAAGCAATAATGATCGGTCTGCCTTTATTATAATTTTTTAAATAATACTCAAATGCCGATTTAACATCGGCATAAGCCAATGCAAAAGCATTTATCGATATTAATGTATCTTTTGTGAAATAGGCGCTGATATGTGCTTCACGAAAACGCGGCGCATAAATTCTTGCATGCTGATTAAAAACGCTTGCCTGGTATAAGATGCTTGAATAATCTGTTTTGGCATTCAAATAGGCGTCATTAATATCAGCACTCAGGGTGCTGTCTTTTAATTGCCCCGTATAAATAGTAGGATGTAAAAAGAAAACATCAACAACAGAATCTCTTTTTTCTTTTCTAAGCGGTTTAGGTATGCTGTCTGACGGGTCCCACTTCAATGGATGCGCCGCCCAGTAGTTGAGATTTGAATAATCAGGTTTTTTATCCGCGGAGTTAAACTGGTAAAGATTTTTATAAGCGAGATATTTATCGGAACAGGAACAAAAAAGAAATACTGCAATGAGCGGACAAAGGTTTTTCAAATTGATCATTGGAATAAAATTAATAAAAAGAAAACAAGCATCATATAATGATCCCGGATCTCAAAATGTATTGAAGTATAAAGATGAGGGTTAAAATACCGGCAGGAATGATAAGAGTAGCAATACGACCTTTTTTTGAGATCGTAAACTGCTGGTGGATCTTCTTAGTGTTTAAAAACAAAACAATGCCTGTATTAATGCAAAACGCAAGAGCTATGTAATATGGATTAATTGGTGCAAATAAGAAGTCAAGAATGTCATCCCTTGGTCTAAAAGACTCGAAAATGGCCTGGATGTTTTCCACAGCTAAAATAATACATCCGCCAACAATTAATACCCAACCCCAGTTACTTCTTATATATAAAAGATAAATAATAAATAACTGGATCATGTAAATCAATATTGCAATACACCAGCTTGTGACTGTAGAATAATAATAGCCTGCAAGATCCCCGGCATTGAAGATGCCATTGAAAAAAATGTAAAGAAATAATCCTGTGCAAAAAAGGTTTAATTTTTTTTCCGGTGATCTTTCTTTTATTCCAAAATAGTCATCAATAAACTCATTGAATTTGTTTATTTTTTTATTGATCCTTTCCTGGCGTTCAAGTTTTTTATTTACTAATAAATTAATTTCCGATTGTGCCGTATTCAATTCATCATGGCTATAATTTCTTTCAGACAGAATTTTATTTGCCGCTTCAATAGCATCCGGCTGATAATTCTCTTTCTGTTCGATGATCTTCAATAATTCGACGGTAGAAAGAGTGGAATAATAGATCAGAAACTCTTCCTTTTTCAAAATTTTTTAATTAGAAAGTTAATCAATAATCTCACTTTTATCCATGTAATAATCCGTTCATACAAAGACTTAAAATATTTTTTTTGGAAAAAATTAATATGTAACTACATTATTATCAACTTTTTAATCGATATTCTTTAACTCATTACCTGTAAAAAAATGGTACTATGTTTTGTATAGTACCAAACATCGCCCTATCTTTGGTTTATAAACATGAAAATGGCAGCAGAGAATCGAACCATATTGAAACCTTATCCCTCCGTCTTTCATTTTCTCTAATAAAACAGGTTTATGAATATTGAAAACACACAGAGCCAGATGAGGAAGGGGATCCTGGAATTCTGTATACTTTCCATCATTCGCAGGGCTGAGGCTTATCCAAGTGATATTGTAGAGGAAATGAAAGCCGCCAACCTTCATATTTTGGAAGGAACTTTATATCCCCTGCTTACCAGGTTAAAAAATGCAGAGATGCTAACTTATCGTTGGGTAGAAAGTAATTCGGGACCTCCCCGTAAATATTTTTCTCTTACACAAAAAGGAGAAGCATTTTATAAAGAGTTACAGCAAACCTGGCAAGAGCTTGCCAATGGAGTAAATGCGTTAACGCAAACAACCAATCACCTACCAACCAACCTATAACTTCAACCCCAAATTTTTTGCAATGAAAAAGATTATTAACATAAACCTGAGCGGCAGAGTAGTACCGATAGAAGATTCTGCCTACGAAAAATTACAGGAGTATATTGAAAGTCTTCGCCGATACTTTGCCAATGAGGAAGGTCGTGATGAGATCATCAATGATATTGAAAGCCGGATTGCCGAGTTGATGAGCGAAAAAGTTCGGAAAGGTGCCGATAGCATTACCGATGACGATGTAATTGAGATTGCCAATTCAATGGGCCGCCCTGAAGATTTTGAAGGGGAGGAAGTAAAAGAACAATCAACAGCATTCAGTTCATCATCAAGTGCAAGTCAGCAAACGGCGTACACGGAAGCTCCTCCAAAAGCAAAACGCAGATTATACAGAGATACAAGTGATAAATTCCTGGGTGGTGTTTGTAGTGGTATCGCCGCTTATTTAAATGTTGATCCTGCAATTGTAAGAATATTATTTGCGATCATCACTTTTGGGGGTTTTGGATTAGGTATTCTTGCTTATATAATTTTATGGATCGTTTTACCGGCTAGAGATGTAGAAGGATATACGGGTAAAAGATTATTTCGTAATCCTGAGGGCAAAATGATTGGCGGCGTATGCAATGGATTGGCTGCATATTTTAATAAAAGCACATCAACGATACGCATCATTTTTCTTGCACCTATCATATTAAACATATTGATCAATATGCTTAATGGCTTGGGTTCAAGAGGCAATCCTTTACTTCTTCCCAAATATTGCTCTTGGGTCATTAACCGGTACTTTTTTTCTCGCCTATATAATTCTTTGGATCGTTTTACCAGAAGCAAGAAGCCCTTATGAAAAAATGGAAATGCGTGGTGAAAAAGTGGATGTAAATACTATCAAGCAAAATGTACAGGAAAGAGCAAAAGATTTTGGTGAAGAAGTAAAATCAACAGCTCAGAATATTTCTACAAAAGCAAAAGAATTTGCTGAAACCAGGGGAAAAACCTTTGCGGCAGAAGTTCGACAATCAGCGAGGCCAATGGGTAGCAAACTTGGTCATGCGATTGGCGTATTATTTAAAGTTTTCTTTTTGTTCATTGCGGGTTCCATTGCTCTTGTATTGTTTGGCCTCTTAATGGCAGCAATATTTGGCGGTGTGGCATGGTGGCCTTTTAATGATTACTTATGGACAAACAATTGGCAGCCGATATATGTATGGGGAACATTGATATTATTTCTTGGTGTTCCTTTAATCGGCTTCCTTATTTGGTTGATCAGAAGAATTATTGGTGTCAAATCAAAAAGTAGTTATCTCGGATGGGTATTTGGCGGACTGTGGGCATTGGGTTGGGTTGCCGTTATTCTTCTTGTATCAAGTATCGTAAGAGAGACGAGTTCGTTTCAAAAAGCAGAAGCCCTGGTAGTGCCCATTACACAACCTGGAAATAAAATGACGATAATGGTTTCACAACCAAAGCTTGAATTTACCGACAGGTTCTGGTGGGTCGATGGTGACAAAGAAGGATGGAACATAACTGAGGATACTTTAAAACTTTCATGGATTGACTTTACAACAGAAAAAAGCCCTGATGCTGATTATCACGTATTACTTGTGAAACAGAGCTGGGGAAGATCATCCAAGGATGCAAGAACAAGAGCAGAGCAAATTCAATATACTGTTGTAAGTAAGGATAGCATACTGGACATCCCTAATGGTTATGCAATCAGCAAAGAAAGCAAATTCCGCGGCCAAACAGTAGAGCTGATAATACAAGTACCTGTTGGTAAAAAATTAAGATTCGATGAATCAATAACCAGGAAATTACAGACTGTTCAAATAAGACGTGGTGACGGGATAGATTTCGATCATTGGTTCGATTACAGGACAAATGTGGATTATGTAATGACTGAAACAGGTCTCCAGGATCCAAACAGACCGCCAACAACCCCGGCTCCTCCGTACACTCCAACTACCCGTGACTATCGCTATGAGGATCCACAGCCGGCAACAACGAACAGCATAGAAGAACAGCGTAAGAAAGTACAGGAAGAACAACAAAGATTAAAAGACATGGAAGAAAAAAGAAGGAAAGACTCTATTAGTGGTAACGGCAAAAAAGAAAGCCTGGATGATAATGAAAATGGCGATGTAGCAGGATCTCCAGTCTTTTCTCTTATTCAAATATTTAATTAAACTCGGTTGAAGTTGGAAACTCCTCCCGGGTTATCGGGATGAGAAAATTGGGCCTCGTTTTAACGGGGCTCTTTTATTTTCATGAATACTATCTTTGCCACCCACAAACAACACTATGAAGAATACTCCCTTTACAAATAAACATATTGCGCTCGGTGCAAAGATGGCAGAGTTTGCCGGTTACAACATGCCCATTTCGTACACCGGTATAAATGATGAGCATGCGGCTGTAAGAAAAAATTCAGGTGTGTTTGATGTTAGCCACATGGGCGAATTTATTTTAAAAGGAGAAAATGCGCTTGATCTTATTCAACGTGTTACTTCCAATGATGCGGCTAAGCTTACAAATGGAAAAGCACAGTACAGTTGTTTGCCGAATGATAATGGCGGCATAGTGGATGACCTGCTGGTTTATTGCATTGAAGAAAATAAAGTGTACATGCTGGTTGTAAATGCAAGCAATATTGAGAAAGACTGGAACTGGATAAGCAAGCACAACTCAAAAAATGCAGAGATGCACGATATTTCTGACAAAACATGTTTGCTTGCAATACAGGGCCCGAATGCTACCAAGATCCTGCAACCATTGACAGACATGGATATACTTAATTTAAAGTATTACACATTTGTAAAAGGAAAATTTGCAGGCGTGGATAATGTATTGATCAGTGCAACGGGATATACCGGTGCCGGGGGAGTAGAAATTTATTTTGAAGATAAGGATGGCGCTGCCGATAAAATTTGGGATGCGATTTTTGAAACCGGTGGCCCGCAGGGACTAAAACCCATCGGGCTTGGCGCAAGAGATACATTGCGGCTCGAAATGGGCTTTTGTCTTTATGGAAATGACATTGATGATACCACTTCACCGTTAGAAGCAGGACTTGGGTGGATCACCAAATTCACAAAAGAATTTACGGCAAAGAGTATTTTAGAAAAACAAAAGGCAGAAGGAATAAAAAGAAAGCTGGTAGGATTTGAAATGATCGACAAAGGAATTTCCCGTCATAATTATGAAATAAAAGATGCAGCCGGAAACAAGATCGGGTATGTAACATCAGGAACACAATCTCCTTCTTTACAAAAAGCGATCGGGATGGGATATGTAACAGTTGAAAACGCCGCGCTGGATACGGAGATCTTCATTGCGGTAAGGGATAAGCTGCTCAAAGCTAAAATTGTCAAGATCCCTTTTAATTAAAGTAAAAAATCAAAAGTAAAAAATAAAAAGGGCCTGTTTCTTGCTTCGTCTATTTGCTTTTTTAATTTTTACTTTTCACTTTTGCCTTTGTCATGCCAACAATCCATTTAACCTCTTTTATTGCTGCACCTCAGGACAGAGTATTTGATCTTAACCGGAATATCGGTCTGCATAAAATTTCGATGGAACATTTTGGTGAAGAAGTTGTCGGCGGTATGCGGTCGGGACTGATGAATAAAGAAGATACGGTGACATGGAAAGGAAAACATCTTTACAAAACAAGATTCTTTACATCGAAGATCACAGAAATGAAGCCGTTCGAAACATTTACCGATAAAATGATCAAAGGTGATTTTAAATCTTTTGAGCACCAGCATTTTTTTAAACCCGTCGATAACGGCACTATCGTTATCGATATCATTACTTATGAAACGCCTTATGGCTGGTTGGGTGAATTAGTGAATAAATTTTATCTCCATTCTTATCTTGAAAAGCTGATCCATCATCGCAATGATGTGATAAGACAATATGCCGAGAGTGAAAAGTGGAGGGCATTGCTGAATAACAGGCGATAAACTATTTAGTTAAATTTCTTTTTTTGGGAATATCCCATTGTCCAACACATAGATAAATTCCTGGTTATAATTCCAGTTATCCCAGTCGTGATCGATTTTTAAAATATAAGACCTCCCATTTTGATATATTTTAATCTCAGGGGCTTTTTCAAATGATTCATAATCCAGGAGTAATTCTGTGAAAGTAGAAGCTACATTTTTCTTTTTAAGAGCTGATTGGGATATAACTACAGAATCAATGCCCAAAGAAGTTTTTGGAATAATGAATAGTTGTAGTTCAACTGGTTTTTTAAGCGCCTCATCCTTATAATTGATTCCCTTGTCGAACAGATAAACATGTTCTTCTTTTTTTGTGAGAGTTCCCCAATCATGAAAGCCAAACTGGCCAATGAATTTTCTTTCTTTTTGATAAATAAAGATTGGAAAATATCCTTCGCTGTAACTGCCAAGCTGATTAACATCAATGTTGATTGAAAAAGTCTTTCCAATTCCCACGCCTTCTTTAACTTTAATTTGCTTGTAGGGAACAATTATAGAGTCTATGGGATTATGACTTCGATTAGTAACATGTATTGTAATTGTGTCCAAATTTTTTTGCCCCTTACAAGACATAAAAAATATCAAGGATAAAAGCAACAATAATTTATTACTCATTTAATATTTATTTGTCGGGTTAAAATATCTGTTTTGATGACTTTCAGATTAATTGGTAGGTACCAAAGCTGTTACACCGAAAATTATACCATTTGTACATATTGGGCAATCGTGAATTTTTCACAAACAGTAAGTTTAATGTAATAAGAAAATTTGCAGACCGTAAGCTAAATAGAAAAAACAACCCTTTATACGTCTTTCGTAGTAGGTTTAAACACTTATTTTTGCTTTAACCGCAATTCATTCAATGAACAACAAGCCAACTCTTTTTACTTCTCTTTCACCGGCTCTTCTTCACTTATATGATCTTAGCAACAGCATTGTTGTAATTATTGATGTGTTGCGGGCAACATCAACGATCGCTACAGCTTTATACAATGGTGCTAAAGCTGTAATACCTGTCGACACCGTCAGCCGTTGCATTGAAATTGGAAAGCAAATTCATGGCATCACGGCAGGAGAAAGAGATGGAAAAGTCGCAGAAGGTCTTATTCATGGTAATTCACCATTTGAATACCCAAGAGAATTTATTGAAGGAAAAACCCTCGTACTTACTACAACAAATGGTACAAGACTTTTGCAAATGGCATTGGATAAAGGAGCAAAAGAAATTATCACCGGATCATTTCCAAATCTTTCAGCAGTATGCGATCATTTAATTGAAATGAAACAAAATGTAATGCTTGGATGCGCTGCATGGAAAGACAGGGTGAATATGGAAGACATGCTTTTTGCCGGTGCCGTCATTTCAAACATCCGGAATAATTTTTCTATCAACTGCGATTCCTCGCATCTTGCAGAAACTATCTATAAAAAAGCAGGAAAAGATCTTTTTGGCTTCATGAAAAAAAATGACGCATCACACTATCATCGGTTAATGGGGTTTGGCCTGGAAAAAGATATTCGTTATTGCTTAACAGCAGATGGAGCCAATGTGTTGCCGGTGTATGATAATGGAAAGTTGATCGTGAAATAAAGTAAAAAGTAAAAAATCAAAAGTGGTTTTTTACAAGCTGAACAAACCCATAAAGATAATGTTTTTTGTAAGCCGTTTGCTATAATTCATAAATAATTTATTTCTTCCTTCACCAATGGAAATCCGAAATACATTCCTTTATTTTTGCAGATTGCCTTTTCACCAATAAGGAATATGCAATGAGCAACAGACAATGGCAATTTCCAATAATAAATTTTTGCCTGAGTGCCAATTGCCAATTGAAAATATGGCTTTACCTCATTTATTAAAGTACGTATATACCCATGGAACTGATGAAGTGATCCGGCGTGGAAAAAAAATTCATGCAATTGGGTTTGTTGAGTTGGTGGAATACGATAATCTTTTTGGCTCCGCGGTTTTTCGTGTAAAAGACGACAGCTATTCTACTTTTTACAAAGTTTATATTCAAAAAATAAATGACCCGCAACATGTATCAATGCGGTGTGCCTGCCCCTACAACCTTGGTGATATTTGCCGGCATGAAGCTGCTTCGTTATTCCAGTTGCAGGAGATGCTTGACAAAAATCTTCTTAAGGCAGGAGTGTCAGCATATGATCAGCGGCATACCGTTGCCAAAATGAAAGTTATTGATCTTAAAACGTTGCGCCTGCTTTCATCTCAACAAACTTACCAGGATGCGGAACATTATTTACGGTCCAATAAAGCAACTATTGAATCTGCAAAAGACGAAACTGTAAAAGCAACAGTTGAGATTGACGGAAAAAACTATAAGGTCATCATTAAAAAGAATGAAGAAAGAAATTTTGACACAAGCTCTGATTATGAGGATGTCGACCATCCGTTGAATTTGCCAAAAGTGATCGTTTTTTTACAGTTATTGAATTCTTATGGCCCGCATTATTTTGATAGTATCAGGAACTGGGATAAAGAAAAGAATAAGCTGCTTGAAATGTATGGATATTCACTGAGTGATGACATTAAAGGCAAATTTGAATTTACATATAAAGATGGCAAACCATTTTTACGGGTGCTTGATACAAGCATTAAAAGAATAAATTCTCCAATGGCACCGCCGCCAAAACCGGTTGTGGTGCAGGAAGAAGTTTTTACGGAGGTTCTTCCAAAACCAGACACATCGGTGATCACTCACCGCCTGGGCATGGTAATTAATTTTAATAAAAAGAATTATCCCTACTTCACTATTGATGCAATTAGCGGGGAAGCCGATGAAAATGCAGATGTATTTCCGGGGAAAGTTGAAAAGCTTGATCTTTCAAAATATGTGGAAACAGAAAGTTTTAATGAGGACGATAAAAACCTGCTGAATACAATAAGAAAGTTGCAGGAACCTGAGATCAGCAAATACATCAGCCGCAACTCACCATTCTCCGGTATTTGGGAAAATATCATTCACCAGGAAGAAGATGACCTGCCGGAAGACACCCGTGCATTAGTGAGGGAATATCTTTTCCCAAAATTGAAAAAGCTATTTTCAATGATAGCAGGAAAAGGTTTGGTGTTTCAGCTTGCAAAAGGCAAGACTTTCAGAACAGCTAACCTTAAACAGGTAAGTGTTTCGGCTGAAGAAATAAAACCATCTTTTGATATTATAAAAAATAATGGCGCTATTGAAATAAAAGCAAATGTAAAAGCAGGCGGGCTTATACTGGATTTGAAAGATAACGAAGCCGGCACACCGCTTTTTTATTTATACAATCACCAATTGTTTGTCTGGAAAGATCAGCATGCCAATGAAGTGGCTGAAAACTTTTTCCCGGACGGATCACAAAAAACTTCTTTTTCCGACTGGAGCAATGTATTACAAAAACAAGTATTGCCACTTACAAAAGAGTACAAAGTAAATTTTGATAAATCGCTTTTACAGGAAATAAAAGATGGCAAACCCGATATCAGTCTTTATCTCGCAGAAAAAGGAGATTATCTTTTATTTCAACCGATCTTTTCTTATAAAGGTTATGCAACTACCGCAAGAGAAAGAGACGAAGTGGTGGTGCCTGCCGGTGATAAGGTTGTAATTGTACATCGCAATCGCCCGGTAGAACAGGAGTTTGTTGCGAAGATGCAAAACCTGCACAGCAATTTTATTTACCAGGAAGACACGCAATCCTTGGCATTGAAGGGAACGGATGTTCTAAAAAACAACTGGTTCTTTTTGTTTGTGGATGCGATGAATGAAATGAAAACGCCGGTGTTTGGTTTTGATGCATTGAAGAATTTCAGGTTTAATACGGCAAGACCATCGACAAAGATTTTCATCAACAGCAATACTGATTGGTTTGATGCAAGAATAGATATTGTTTTTGGTGACCAGCAGGTAAGTGTGGCAGAAGTAAAAAGAGCATTGGCCAATAAACAGCAATTTGTTCAACTTGGGGATGGCACGCTGGGAATTCTTCCTGAAGAATGGTTAAAAAAATATTCGTTGCTGTTCCGTGTTGGTGAAGGAAAAACAAACCAGCTAAAGCTTAGCCGTTATCACATGAGTGTGATAGATGAGCTTTATGAAAACCGTGATGAAAATGAACTGGTGCTGAAGCTGGAAGAAAAATATGAGAATCTGAAAGAATTTAATAAGATAAAAGAGATCGATCTGCCTGAGCAATTGCAGGGAGTACTTCGGCCTTACCAGGTTTCAGGTTATCATTGGCTCAATTATTTAAGCGAAGTAAAATGGGGAGGTATTCTTGCAGATGATATGGGTTTGGGTAAAACGGTCCAGGCATTGACGTATATGCAGCATTTTAAAAATGAGAATGGGAAGCTGACTGCAATGGTTGTTTGTCCTACCACGCTTATTTATAACTGGGAAAATGAAATAAAAAAATTTACGCCAAAACTTACGTATTGCATTCATCATGGCGCTGCAAGGTCAAGAGACAAGGAAAAATTTGCAAATCACGATGTCATCATTACCACGTATGGCACATTGCGCAGCGATATAAAATTGCTGATGACCATTGGGCTTGATTATTTATTGCTGGATGAAAGCCAGGCGATAAAAAATCCATTGAGCAAAGTAACCAGGGCCGCTTCTTTATTAAATGCGAAGCACCGGTTATGCATGAGTGGTACGCCGCTGCAGAATAATACATTTGATATTTTTGCGCAAATGAATTTCCTGAATCCCGGGCATGCTGGGAAGCATGGAATTTTTCAGGCAGGAGTTTGCCATCCCGATCGATAAATTCGGTGAGCAGGACCGCAAAGATCATTTGAAGAAGATCCTGTACCCGTTTATTCTTCGCCGTACAAAAGAACAGGTGGCAAAAGATCTTCCTGAAAAAACCGAAACGATTCTTTATTGTGAAATGGAAGATGAGCAGCGAAGTATTTATGAAGCTTATCGAAATGATTACCGCAATCAGATTTTAGGAACTATCGAATCACAAGGCATACAACAGATCACAGCTTACGATCTTGCAGGGATTGATGAAGCTCCGGCAGATTTGTGATTCCCCTGCTATATTAAATGAGACGGATAAATTCGAAAATCATTCTATCAAGCTTGACGAATTATCAAGGGAAATAGCTGAAAATATCGGTAATCATAAAGCGCTGGTGTTTTCGCAGTTCCTTGGCATGCTTGCATTGATAAGAGAAAGACTGGACCAGCTCGGTGTAAAGTATGAATACTTTGATGGAAGCACCGCTGCGCCTGACAGGGAAAAAGCCATTCAAAGTTTTCAGAATGATGATAGCGTACAGGGTGTTCCTGATCTCTTTAAAAGCCGGTGGTGTCGGTTTGAACTTAACTGCTGCCGATTATGTTTATATTGTTGATCCCTGGTGGAACCCTGCTGTAGAACAACAGGCGATTGACAGAACTCACCGTATCGGCCAGGATAAAAATATTTTTGCTTACCGCATGATCTGTGTTGATACTATTGAAGACAAGATCATTCAACTACAGGAAAAGAAAAGAGCATTGGCAAAAGACCTGATCGCCGATGATAATACATTTGTGAAATCTTTGTCAAGAGAAGATGTAGAATATTTGTTTAGTTAATATCCTTATTGCTAAAGGGGTATAAGAAATTACTTCATGGTGGTGTTTAATAGTCTACCTTACATGGTGCAGCACGTTGTCGTTGGTAAACACAAACTATAAAAATGCAACAAGAATTTATTATGCCAATTGCAATACTTATACCCCTGGCCATTTTTGTGGTTGTGTATATCGCATTTTTCCTCCTTGGAAATAAACTAAAAAAATATAAGGCATATACAGTTCTCATAAATAGCGTAGCAATTGTTTTGTGTCTTGCCTTACTATTTGATGCAATTAAAGAGGGAAGGCGTAGTTTTATTTTCTTTTTATTACTGCTGCTGGCCATATCCATAAAAAAATTAATAGACGAAACAAAAACAAGAAGCCATTCCTGAGTTTCGGGATTTCTTGTTTCGTTATAACATTCTCCGGTTACTACATTTTTTCTTGTTCCTCATTAAAATTCTTATGAGGAAAAAACTCCAGAAAATAAGAAAAAAGCGGTGCATTAATCTTGGAAACGGGGTAACGCCAATGGTATATTTATTATACCAACATGTTGCCACGGATTTTGTCTGAAAACCGTTAACAGAGTAAGACACACACCAATTAAACCATTTTTATGAGAAGAACATTCTTATTACAGCCCGTATTTTGGGCAATGGTTGTCATGTTGATCTCATGTCAAAAAGGAGTTGAAAAACAAACTGACAATACACAATTGATCTCAAAAATAAATAGCTGGTTAGAAAAACAAAAGTCGCCAACGCAGCCGAACAAAGCGGCCAATATTGACTTGCTGAAAGAGTGTGTTGACTTTTCAGCACTAAGATTTGAGAACCTAAACGCTGAGGAAACGATTATCGTTGTTCCGCTCTCAGATAATTATAAAATGAAAAGAAACATCGACAAAAACACCGTTACTGTTTTACTTTTGGTAAAGAATAATGCCGGGAGCATTGTCCGTGGGAACCTGGTTATATATTTTCCTGAAAATAATGCGCAGGTGAAAACAATTCCCGATAATACCTTTTCAAAGATGTACAGTGAAAAAGATCTGGACTGTAACGGTTTGTTTCGGTTTCTCAGCCCGACGGGCCGAAGGCTATACGAAAGAGAATACAAGAATGGAAAGCTGCATTCATTTGGTTATGTAAGAGCAGATAATATCTACCAGGGAAGAACTTCAACCGACTGCACTTATTATTATCTTATCCTTTCTTTTTGGGTTGATGGTGTTGTTGTTGCCCAGGAAGCAATATACCTTGGCAGTATCTGTCAAGGGGTGTGTGATGATCCGAATAATCAGACGCTTTGTCCTGATGGTGGAGGTGGCGGAGGGGGTTCTGGTGGTGGTGATGGTAATGTCGATAACTTTTGTATAAATTCGGCTATATCTGAATTTCAACAGGAAGTTAATGGAGCACAAGTTGCGTCCCAAACAGAAAGTATAACTATTAGTGATATTAATGAGATTACAAAAAACAAAAACCCTAAATGGAGAATTCTTAAAGGGTGGAGTGGCTGGAATCTTGAATCTCAAGAAAAAGGCATAATAAAACTTATTGATCAAACAACTAATCGATGGGCATGGAAATCTTTAGAGCATGGTCCGATAAGCATGGTAGGGACACCGACACCTGGGGTTGATATCGAGTATAATCAAGGAGTCGGTACTCCGTCATTTACACCAGAAACAGCAGCCGCAACTATTGTTTTGTATGGTGGAATGTCATTAAACTATAATGTAACTTATCGGTTTATGTGTAATTGCCCCAATCTTCCAATCGTTAATTTGATCCCGCCAATAATAAGGTCTTACACTTCTGGTGCTATCTGGGATGCAAATCCATTCTAAGTCTATTGTTATGGGAAGAAAGAAAAAACATTTAATTATCATTAAAGCAGCAACTATCGCTGCTTTAATGATTTCCTTTTTGTTTTTTGTATCATCGACATGTTTAAAAAAAAACTCTCTTAAATGCATACGCTTATCTTATAGTTTCCCGACTACCGTTTACCCGGAAAATGACGAAATAAAAATCTACACTTTAAAAGACACAATATTAATTTTTTACTATTCTGATTATTTGATATACCGGCTACCTCCGACAGTGAAATTTGAAACGGATGAAAAAATTAAAGGAACAGAACCATATTTTATCTATAATAAACAAGACAGTTTTGGTATTTTATTTAATTCCATAACAGATTCTTCCTCCGGTATGACTTGTCGTGTCGATTCTTTTTTATTTAATCGTGGCTTTAAGATAAAAGATATGGATCTTCCAGTTGATAGTGTATGGCACTTGATGGAAGTTAAAAAAGATAAAGAAGGAGTTGTAATAGAAAAATATGGTATTATGAAACAAGGGGATGAAATGTCAATAGACACCATTTTTTATTATTATTCAAAAAAGATGAATAAGATCGAATATAGTTTTTCGAAAAAGCTGGATAGCATTAGTGGTAAGAAGTTATTCAAAGCAAGATTTTTGTTTAATTCCAAATTTTCAAGTTCTAACAAAACTGTTCTGCCTAAAAGAGAAATATCTTTTGAAATTCGCGAAGTAAATCCCCCTGATACTAAAGAAGTTTTTTCAATTATTAGAAAATATGAGAATATCATAAAGACACAGAAATCACCAATACGTTAAAAGTTAAAGAAGCGTTGATGTCTTTGACAAACAAATAGAAATATTCTGACAGTATAAAAGGCGGCCATTAAACCGCTTCGTTTATATTTTGGGCATTTGTAGGTAAAATACTTTCTGCGATAGGGGTAATTATGTGAAGCCAATAATAATTTATATTCAATCGTCTCTAATTCGGCCCCTTTTAGCTTTTATTTCAATGTCCCGACTGGTTTTTCCCGCCTATTACGTCTAAATTCGTATACTCATCTCCTGTTTATGAAGAAACTCGTGCTGTTTCTGTGCTTAATCGTTTCTGCAGCTGCTACACAAGCGCAGGTAAATGGCTCGGTCAAAGGAAAAGTGTTTGACACTACAGCAAAGCAACCATTATCCGAGGCTACTATTTCCGTAATGCTGATAAAAGATTCTTCCCTCGTAAGTTTTTCCTTATCTGATAAAAAAGGAGTTTTTGAAATCAAAAACCTGGATGCCGGTAATTATCTCTTGATGATCTCTTTCACCAGCTATGAAACATATACAAAGCCCTTTTCAATAACCCAGGAAAAGAAAACAACGGACCTGGGAGAAATTATTCTTCAAAAAGATTATAAAACATTACCCGGTGTAGTTGTTACCGATCTAACTCCTGTAAAAGTAAATGGCGATACAGTTTCTTTTAATGCCGGCGCATTTAAAACAAAACCGAATGCAACTACAGAAGATCTTTTGAAAAAGCTTCCCGGTGTGCAAGTGGAAAAAGATGGAACCGTGAAAGCAATGGGTGAAACTGTACAGAAAGTATTGGTTGATGGAAAAGAATTTTTTGGCAACGATCCCAAGCTGGCAACAAAGAACATCACTGCCGATATGGTGGACCAGATACAGGTGTTTGATGATATGAGTGAGCAATCAAAATTTACTAAGATAGATGATGGCAGTCGTTCAAAAACGATCAATATCAAACTTAAGAAAGATAAAAACAAAGGTGACTTTGGAAAAATAACAGCTGGTGCCGGTTCTGCGGGACGTTATGAAGGCAATTTATCCTTCAATCATTTTCGCGGTAATCAAAGAATTTCTTTACTCGCTGCAGCAAACAATACAAACAAACAAGGATTTAGCTTTAGCGATATCATTTCTTCACAAGGTGGAATGGCGCAATTCGGTAAACTCTTACCTGATTTGGGAGCTTTGAAAGGAGCCATAGTAAGTGGCGGCGGTTTTGTTGGAGGTTCCAGTGGCGGTAGCGGAGGCGGTAGCAGCAATGGTATCACTACTTCAAGATCAATTGGGCTAAACTATAATGATGAATGGAGTAAAAAAATTGATTTTCGCGGCAGTTATTTTATTTCACAATCCGATAATCTGAAAAAAGAAAGCAGCTACAGGCAATCTTATTTTCCCAATGATTCCACGACTGATGCCTATACCGAAAGTGAATCGAGAAACAGGAACAGGAGTCATCGATTCAATGCAAGATGGGAATATGCGATCGATTCAATGAATTCGGTTTTATATACAGCCAATCTGAATTTTCAACAGTCAAACGGTTTATACAACGATACTGCTTTCACTTTTTCGAATGGAATAAATGATTATCTCGCTATCACAAGCAAAACTGCAAATGAAAATAAAAGAGAAGGAATAAATTACAGTGGTGAATTATTATACCGGAAAAAATTCAGAAAGACCGGCCGCACATTTACCCTTGGCTGGCGAAATGGTTATAATGAAAGCGAAGCCGAAAATAATAGCGTTGCTCCCAATATGTTTTATAATCCCGACGGCAGCTTACTTTTCTCCCGCAGCCAGAATCAAATAGGCGAACAGGATACAAAAGCCAATAATAATACAGTCAGTTCTTCTTATACTGAACCATTGGGGAAGAACAAGGTATTGGAAGTAAACTATGCCTACACGCATAACCGGAATATTTCGGATAAAGAAACCTTTGATTACAACTCTTCGTCAGGGAAATATGATGCTTTGAGCCCGGAACAGACGAATTATTTTGAAAACACCAACACCTCAAACCGAATTGGTTTTAATTATCGGTTGCAGGAAAAGAAATATAACTACCAGCTTGGCTTTGGTATGCAGTTTACTGAGCTTGGAAGCCGGAGCATTCGGGCTTCCACAGGTAAAGACACAACGATCACTCAAAACTTTACAAATTTTTTCCCTACGGCCAGTTTTACTTACAGTGTAAACAAAACAAAAAATCTCAGGTTTAATTATCGCGGAAGGACCAATGCACCCAGCGTTACACAACTCCAGGATGTGCGGGATGTAAGTAATCCATTACAGGTTAAGACAGGAAATCCATCCCTTAAACAAGAATTCATCAACAACTTTAGCATCAATTACACCACTTTCAACATAATGTCATTTCGATTTTTTTCATCCAATTTCAGCGTAAGCACGACCGGAAATAAAATTGTGAACAGTATCGATTCTTTGAACCAGGCTGTAACCATCACCATGCCAGAAAATGTTGATGGCGTTTATAATGTAAATGCATTTACTTCAATTGGGTTCCCGATCAAAAAACTTAAGGGCAGCAACGTGAACTTCTCAACAATTGTAAATTTTAATCGCGATGTCAGCCTAATCTATAAAGAAAAGAATCTTACAAATCGCTGGTTGCTTACACAAACGTTCGGCTTTAATTACAATAAGAATAAGTTTGATATGGGTGTAACCGGCAGCTTAACTTATAATAATACCCGCTATTCATTACAGGAAAATCGGAATACCGACTATTTTACTCAAATGTACTCCGCCGATTTAAGCTATACATTCAAAAAAGATATCATTGCCTCAACGGATCTTGATTTTCTTATCAATACGGGCCGTGCGGATGGGTTTAATCAAAGTATTCCTTTATGGAATGCAAGCCTGTCAAAACAATTCTTAAAAAAGAAAACCGCCGAGATTAAGCTGACCGTGCTTGATATTCTTAATCAGAATAAATCGATAACAAGATCGGTTGGTGAAAATTACTTTGAAGATAACCGTACGAATGTGATCCGCAGGTATTTTATGGTTAGCCTTGTTTATAGTCTTAATCGGATGGCGGGCCGTAACCAGATGCCGCAGAATATGCAGCGAATGATGGAAAGAGGTGCAAAACAGTTCAGGACCCAATAACAAAAATTTCAAATAAAAAAGGCGGCTCATACGAGCACGCCTTTATATTTTGGGGGTTAGTGGGTAAACTACTTTCTGCGATAATGGTATTTATGAGCGGCCAGTGATTGACCAGTAACGATAACACCCAGCACAGAACGAAGCAACCTCGCAATACTCAAAGAAGGCTTATAATTATGTTTGTAGATTTTTGCCTCCTCATGTCCATGAACAATTACTCTGTTTTTCATACTCGGATTTTTTTTATTAAACGTTTAATTTTCAGATAAAGTATGCTATAAAGTTAAAAAAATCCGCTAGATATTGCAATAACTACTGTTAAAATTCCATCGTATGAAGACCACTAACTGCCACCTTCTATTCATTTTTTTTATTTTTTCCCTCCCGGCCCGGGTTATTTCAGTCAAAAATGCTTTGCAACCTGATATCGCAAAAGTAGTAAGTGATTATCCCATCGGGTTTAAAAATGCCGTGTCATAAAATATAGTTCTGCCACAACATGGCTCTTAAAATTCCAAATATCAAATTCCAAATCCCAATTTGAGCATGCTGTTGGAATTTGGAATTTGTTTTTTGTGATTTCCTAATCCATTAACCTTCATTAACCTAATTTCAACTCTGCTTAACCGGGTGTGTGCATTCATAAGAATATTTTCGTAGCGGAAAAAACCAACCGAGCTATGAAGAAAATTTTACTGGTCGCATTATCCGGGTTTATTTGGCTTACTTCTTTTGCACAAAAAAGCGGGACCATTAAAGGAATAGTCTTTGATACAATCGCAAAGCAACCAGTATCTGCTGCCACAATAACGGTGTTACAAAGAAGCGATTCTTCACTGGTGACATTTACAATGACCAATAGCAGGGGCGAATTCTCTTTAACCAATGTTCCTTACGGTGATTATCGTTTGCTCGTTACACATGTCAGCTATCATAATGTCAATAAATTTTTTGCCGTAAACGATGCAAAGAAAAATATTGACCTGGCAAATATTGAAGTAAGTGATAAAAGTAAAGTGCTCGAAGAAGTGGTCGTGATGGCTGAAGCCCCTCCGGTAACATTGATCGGCGATACTGTTCAATATAATGCCGGTTCATTTAAAACAAAACCCAATTCCGTGGTTGAGGATCTTTTGAAAAAAATGCCTGGGATACAGGTTGAAAAAGATGGCACGGTAAAAGCACAGGGGCAGGAGGTAAAAAAAGTTTTAGTAGATGGGAAGGAATTTTTCGGAACTGATCCCAAAATTGCAACTAAAAATTTACCTGCAGACGCCGTTGATAAGGTGCAGGTGTACGACAGGCAAAGTGATATGGCCCAGCTTACAGGTTTTGATGACGGGCAAAGCGAGAAAACGATCAACCTGAAATTAAAAAAAGATAAAAAGAAAGGAGTGTTTGGAAAAGTAAATGCAGGAGGAGGAACTGACGGCCGCTACCAGGGAAGATTTAATGTAAATTCTTTTAAAGGAGCAAGACAGATGTCGGTAATAGGAATGGGCAATAATACAAATGCTGAAGGATTCTCTTTTATGGACATCTTGAGTTTTTCAGGTGGCATGAGTCAATTGGGTGGCGGAAATGGAGGAAACATTAATATCAGCATGGGTTCAAGTGATGCGTTCGCCGGAGCAATGGGTGGCGGAAACAATAATGCAATCAATACATCGTGGGCAGGCGGCGCTAACTATAATAATATTATAGGATCAAAAATGGAAGTGCAAAGCAATTATTTTTTCAGTCGCTACAACCCGGTCACCGATCAAAAACTAAGACGTCAATATATTTTGCCGGACTCCACTTATTTCTATAATCAAAATTCAAGAACAAATAATCTTAGCTATTCGCACCGTTTTAATCTTACGTATGATTATTTGATAGATTCTATGCATTCGTTGAAGTTTACACCAAATCTTAGTTTGCAAAACAGGAAGAGCCGTTCGCTTAGCGATTATGAAACACTATCCGAACAGCTGGTTCGCAGCAATAAAGGTTTCAGCGATAATTTTTCGGCCAGTGACGGATACAATTTTACCGGTACTTTATTGTTCAGAAAAAAATTCAAGAAAAGGGGAAGAACTTTTTCAATTAGTCTTGGCAGCACTTTAAATAACAGTGATGGAACCGGCGAGCTTGAATCGGTGAACCAGTTTTATAACAGGAGCGGGGTGTTGGTAAAAACAGACTCTATTAATCAGCGGAGCATTTCGGAAAGTGAAGTAAGAGGATATAATTCAAGAGCCGTTTATACCGAGCCGTTATTCAAAAGATCACTGCTTGAACTAAGCGTTTCAAAAAATGAAAGCCGTTCTGTTTCTGATAAAATAACTTACGACTATGATCGCAATTCGGGTAAGCATGATATGGTGAACCCTTTGCTGACAAACAACTACGAGAATGTGTACGGTACAAAAACTGCAGGTCTTCGTATTCGCACACAACGAAAAAAGTACAATTATTCATTAGGGGTTACATGGCAAAATGCAGACCTGAAAGGAACCATTAAATCGGGAATAAAAGATTCGGTGATCAGCAAATCGTTTTATAATCTTTTACCCAATGCCAGGTTCCAGTACAACTTTACAAGATTTAAGAATCTTCAGCTTGATTACAGGGCCTCCACCAATCAACCAACAGTGTCACAATTGCAACCTATTCCTGATATCAGTAATCCGCTTAATATAAGAATGGGTAATCCTGACCTGAAACAGGAATTTACACATCGTATAAATGCCCGCTACACAGGCATGGATCCGTTTCGCAATAAAAGCTTTTTCTGGTTCAGCAGTTACTCATTTACCAATAACCGGATCGTGAATTTTGATGTGATCGATTCTTTTGGAAGAAAAACAACGCGACCGGTGAATGTAGACGGTGTATATGATCTAATGAACGATATAAGTGTTGGCTGGCCGTTGCGTTTCATAAATGGAACGCTGAATTTCAATACGGGTGTTGGCTATAGCAAAACAATTCAGTTCATTAACACGGTAAGAAATAATATTTATAATATAAGCATTGACCCCAACGTGGAAATTTCAAAAAGCTTTAAGGATAAATTTGATCTTACCATCAGAAGCGGGTTCACCTATAACAACGCAAAATATTCTTTACAATCATCGCTCAACAATGATTATTTGACCCAGGACTATGGTATCGATATAGGCTGGCAATTACCAAAGAACTTTTATTTTTCTACCGATTTCAATTATACTGTCAGCAGCCAGCGGTCTGCAGGCTTCAATGCAAAAGTCCCTTTGTGGAATGCGGCATTCAGCAAACTGTTCTTAAAGTATAATCGTGGCGAAGTAAAATTAAGTGTGTACGACCTGCTGAATGAGAACCAGGCGATAGTCCGGAACACAAATTCGAATTATATCGAAGATCAGAATAACCGGGTGCTTAAGCGCTTCTTTCTGCTCAGCTTTACTTACAGCCTGAATAAAATGAGTGCAAATGCAGGTGGACCAGGAAAAGAAAATATAATTATAAGGAGATAACATAGCTTTTTATTAGGTAAGCCCGGGCTGATCCCCGGGCTTTTTCGTTTAAATTTTTTTGCAACAAAGCAAATTGGTTATTAAATTCACTTAAGGAAAACCATTAAACTGCGCCACATGCTCAAAACTGCTTCATCGATACTGGTTTTTCTATTCATTTTAATAGTAGATTCCTTTTCGCAAGGCTCTTCTCAGCAGCAGGTAAAAGCTTTATTGCAAGTAGTAAAGGACAAACATTACAGCCCACGTACAGTTGATGACAATTTTTCGGGATTTCTTTTTACCCGGGTTTTTGAAAGTCTTGATCCGGATAAGCTCTTTTTTACGGCCACCGATCTGTCGGATTTGACTGCTTACAAAACTACGCTGGACGATGAACTCAATGGAAAGTCGTGGACATTTCTTAATAAAATAATTCCGCTTTATCGTAAGCGGCTTTTACAGGCTGATACCGCAATTGCAGATATCACAGCGAAACCTTTTGATTTTTCATTGAACGAATTTCTATCGGTGGCTTTAGATACAAGCTGGCCGGCCACGGAAAAAGAGAAAAGAAGCAAATGGTATCAACTACTAAAATATGAAACACTGGAAGGATTGGTTGATATCGCTTCCATTCAACTTAATCAAACAAAGGCGATTGATAAGAAAGCGGTGCTAAGTCGTGAAATGCAGGTAAGACTAATGATAAAAGCAAGACATGTTCGCCATATCAAAAGCATTCTTCAAACTGCCGAAGGCTTTGATAATTACATACAGTCAATATATCTTGATGCTATCGCAACTTGTTTTGATCCGCATACTAATTTTTTTCCCGAAACAGGAAAACAAAATTTTGAATCATCATTAAATAAAGATGGTTATCACTTCGGGTTCATTTTAGATAACAATGAAAAAGGGGAGCCATCGATTATGCATCTCGAGCCAGGTGGCCCTGCATGGAAAACAGGTGAGTTGAACAAGGGCGATGTATTTCTGCAAATGAAATGGGAGGGAAAAGAACCCATCGATCTTATTGGTGCGGAAGCGGGCGAGGTTTCTTCTTTGCTTGATGCATCGAACAATGATCTGCTTGAGCTTACCGTTAAAAAAACCAACGGCCAGATAAAAACAGTGCAGTTGCGTAAAGAAAAAATGGGAGGAGGAGATGAAGATATTGTAAAAAGTTTTTTGTTAGATGGTATAAAAAAGATCGGTTATATTTCTTTACCTGGCTTTTATACCAAATGGGAAAATGAAGGCGGAAGCAGTTGTGCAAATGATGTAGCAAAAGAAATTGTAAAACTGAAAAAAGAAAATATTAATGGATTGATTCTCGATCTCCGCTTCAATGGCGGCGGTTCCCTTGGCGAGGCGCTCGACCTGGCGGGGATATTTATTGAGGATGGTCCTTTATGTATGATAAAAGGCCGCGATGGAAAAATTATTACGGGCAAAGATCCCAATCGCGGAACCATCTATGATGGACCTTTGCTGGTAGTAGTTAATGGACAAAGCGCTTCCGCTTCCGAGCTGGTGGCTGCTTCATTGCAAGATTATAACAGGGCTATTATTGCCGGCAATGCCACCTATGGAAAAGCAACTGCACAACAAATTTTCCCATTGCAATCAGGCACTACAGTAATCACAAATGAAAAAGGCTATGCAAAAGTGACGATGCAAAAGATCTACCGGGTAAGCGGCCAGGCAGCACAAAGAAATGGAGTGATACCCGATGTGCCGATCCCTGATATTTTTGAAGGATTGACCTATCGTGAAAAGGATATGCCAAATTCGATGACCGATGATACGGTGAAAAGAAATGCATATTATAAACCGCTGGGGCGGTTACCGGTTTCAATGATCAGCGCTAAAAGCGCAGCAAGGATCAGCAGTGATAAAAAGTTTAATCAAATTATTTCTTTACAAAAAATCATCTTGCAGGAATCTCAGCATAGCCAACCGGTTTCACTAAAATGGGATGAAGTGGAGATGCAATTGAAAAAAGAATTTGCCGACGGCTTCCCCCATGTGAATGCTGCTGAAACAAAAGTGACTGCATACAAAGCAGGTAATCATAGTTACGATAAAAACAGGCTGAGCAGCGATGAATTATTTTCTCTTATTAATAAACATTGGATCAAAAGGCTGGAAATGGATATTTATGTTGAGGAGGCATACCGGATACTTGCTGACTACATCACAATGATTACTACTAAAAATTAGTTGTTATGAAAATAAACACTACATATTTTATTGCGGGTTTGATTTTATTTCTATCAACAACCTCGTCCATCAACGCCCAGGATCTTTCGAACCCGGGCTCTTACATGTCATATATTGGCGAAAAGGAAAAAGAAGTAACTAAGAAATATTTGAATTATATCAGTGCGGCATCGCATGGTAAAAGCTTGCGTAAAGTAGAAAAGTTAAGGACGCAGGTCATCAATAGTATTTATGAAACAAGGATCGCCATCCAGGGTGTACCGGCATACCAGGGAGATAAAACCTTAAGAGATGCATCGGTTGCTTACCTGATGCTTTGCTACCGGGTATTCAATGAAGATTATGGCAAAATAGTAAACATGGAAGAGATCGCCGAACAATCTTATGATGCGATGGAAGCCTATATGCTCGCCCAGAAAATGGCTAATGATAAGCTGGATGAAGCCGGACTAAAAAGAAATGCCGTAGGAAAAGAGTTTGCAAAAAAATTCAATATAAATCTGCTGGAAAGTTCAGATGTGATGGACGAGAAAGTGAAAAAATCAACAAGGGTGACCGATTATTACAATGAAATATACCTGATGTTTTTCAAATGTTACAGACAGGAAGCCTATTTGATAGATGCACTGAACAAAAACAATGTGATTGCAATTGAGCAAAGTAAAAGCTCACTGCTTAAATATGCTAATGAAGGACTGGAAAAACTGGATACAATACGGGCTTTTGATTCTGATGCATCGCTGAAAACCGCCTGTCAGAAAGCAATGCAATTTTATAAAAGTGAAAGTGAAAAAATACCTTTGATGACTGATTTTATTCTTAAGCAGGAAGGTTTTCAAAAATTGCAAAAATCTTTTAATAGTAAGCCGGCCGCACAACGCAGCCAAACTGATATTGATAATTACAATAAAGCCGTTAATGACGTGAACCAGGCCGGTAAAGAATACAATAACGTAAACAATGAAGTGAATAAAAAGCGTTCTGATATGCTTGACAACTGGAACACCACTGTAAAAAGATATTGGGATAATCATATGCCTTACGCAAAATAAATCTTCATTCCTGCTACTGGATTTGAATAATTAATGCCGGGTATTTGATAGTTCGAATTAAATAACCACATACGTCCCGTTCTGACGATATTCTGTAATATTGCCATCTAATGATATTCCGGTAATGAAACGCATTATTACTAATCTGGCAAAAGCCATTTTGCCTTATTCCTTCAGGCTTGGTTTGCGTAAGTTGAACTGGAGAAGAAAATATTATACGCAAATACTGCGTAATAAATATGATGAAAATGTGTATTGCCCGATCGCGGAAAGGGAATTCCGCTGCTTTGTGACAAAAAAAGAAAGTATTTGGGAAACGCACATGACTGTAACGAATGGCGCTAAAGACAGACACCGGCTGGTTTGGCTGTATCTGAAAAATAAAACGAAACTTTTTAAACAACCATCCAGTTTACTGCACATTGCGCCGGAATACTGTTACCTGGAAAAATTGAAAAATACGCCTACCATCCAATATCTGCCGGGTGATAAAATGGTAGAAGGCTACGGTAAACAGAATGGTATAGCTTACATGGATCTGTTAAAGCTGGATATTGGGGATAATGCCGTTGACTATGTTTTATGTAATCATGTGCTGGAGCATATACCCGATGATATAACGGCTATGAAAGAAATGTTCCGGGTGTTGAAGCCACAGGGTACCGCCATCATTACGGTGCCTATTGACGAAAGCATTGATAAAACTTACGAAGACTTTTCTATAACAACACCGGAAGAACGTGAGAAACATTTCGGACAGTGGGACCATGTCCGCTGGTATGCGCTGGATATAAAAGACCGTCTTGAATCTGTAGGCTTCGACACTAAAATAGTGCGGTACGGTGCCGAATTTTCTCCTGAAGATTATAAAAGGTATGGGCTTTGTGATGATCCGATCATTGTGGCAACAAAGCCATAAAAAGATATTGGGATAATCATAGGCCTTATGCAAAATAAATCTGCCTCTCTTCCTGCGGGTCTGAAAAATTAAAATAGAAATTAGTCAAGCACCTCGTAGATCATTACAGGGTTTGATTTATTTTTTAAACTTACCTCACCTACTTTATTGCAGTTAAAAGATTCTTTTACTTTTTGGTAAGAAGATTCATTGATAAGGATCTGGCCTTCCTTTGCCGCTGTTTGCAAACGCTGGGCCGTATTAACAACATCGCCGATCACCGTATAATCAAGTCGTTTCAAATTTGCAGAACCAATATTTCCTGAGATCATTTCTCCGCTGTTGATCCCAATGGCGACATTCGGCTTGAAAAAAATATTACCCGATTCATTTGGCAGCTCATTTACTTTTTTTCTTACCACGAGACAAGCGTCAATCGCCCGGTCAAGATGGTAGTCGCCCCGGAATACAGCCATTACCGCATCGCCCATGAACTTATCGACGTATCCGCCCTGTGCAATTATTTCTTTCACCATTACATCAAAATACTTGTTCAGCAACTTCACTACAGTATCCGGTTGCTCATTTTCGCTAATGGTAGTAAAACTGCAGATGTCAATAAATGCAACCGTGGCTTCCACTGTTTCATTGGCAGTTAAGGAATTTTCAAACTCACGGCCGCCCATAAAATTCAGCACGGTTTCGTCTACATACATTTTAAGAATGTTGTTTTCCTTAATGGCCTTCATTGTTTCGCGAAGCTGGTTTACATGTTTAATGGTTTTTTCCATTGTTAATTCCAGGTCTTCAAAATTCACCGGCTTGGTAACAAAATCAAAAGCACCGCGGTTCATTGCCGTACGGATATTTTCCATATCGCCATAAGCTGAAACAATAACTGCTTTTAATAAAGTATTTTGTTCGTTGATCTCTTGAAAGCAGCGTAAGCCCATCCATCTCGGGCATATTGATATCGCTGAGCACAATATCAATATCGGCATTTAGCTCCAATTGCTCCAATGCATGTTTGCCATTTGCAGCAAATACAAATTCATACTTGTGCTCACGGATCTTCTGCCTGAACTTTTGCTTGATCAGTACTTCAAGATCGCTCTCATCATCTACCACAAGTATTTTTGCCATTATTGAATTGCTTTTAATTTTTCTTTTAGCAAGCTGAATTCAAGAGGCTTTGTAAGAAAATCATCGGCACCCAATTTCATTGCGGTATTATAATTATCGGCATCGCCGTAAGCGGTGATCATCATTACTACCGGCGGCGGCTGATGGTGTTTTTCTTTTATATGCCGAAGCAATTCAAGGCCGCTCATCCCCGGCATATTGATATCAGAAAGTATCAGTACCGCTTCATGAAGCTGGTTAAGGTAGTTCAATGCATCTTCGCCCGAATAAGCAAAAGCAAATTCCATTTCCTTGTTCCTGATCTCCTTTCTGAAACGCTGTTCGAAGAGAACCTGGACATCTTTTTCGTCGTCAACTACTAAGAATTTTCATTTGATGAATATATGATTTATACTGGTAAAATAATGCTGAATTCGGTGTATTCTCCTTCCCTTGTTTCAACCTTTAATTCTCCTCCGTGTCCTTTTGTAACGATATCATAACTCAATGACAAACCGAGTCCCGTTCCCTGTCCTGTGGGTTTCGTGGTAAAGAAAGGTTGAAAGATTTTGTCTAATGCTTTTTGAGGAATGCCGGTGCCGTTGTCTTTAACCCTGATCTCAATTTTATTGTCAATCTTTTTTGTACATACGGTTACTGTTGGCTCATATCCGCCATTGGCGGATTGAAGCTTTTTCTTTTCCATGACAGCATAAAAAGCGTTTGTAATTAAATTCAGAATGACACGGCCTATGTCCTGTGAAATTATTTTTATTAAGCCAATGCTTTCATCATAATCGCTTTTTATTGCCGCATTAAAAACCTTGTCCTTTGCCCGCATGCCATGATAGGCCAATCTGAAATATTCATCCGCCAGGGCATTGATATCAGTTGGTTCTTTTTTATTGTTGCTGGTCCTTGAATGTTGCAGCATGCTTTTCACAATGCCATCGGCCCGTTTACCATGATGATTAATTTTTTCTAAACTCATTTTTACCTCATTTGCTATTGCTTTGGCGTCTTCTGTATTTCCTTTTTCCAATTGCTCTGTCATTTCATCGATCAGTTCATTACTTACTTCAGAAAAATTATTCACGAAGTTCAGCGGGTTTTGAATTTCGTGTGCAATGCCTGCGGTCAAGCTCACCAAGCGAAGCCATTTTTTCTGATTGTATCAATTGTGCCTGCGCGGCTTTTAATTCTTCCAATGACCGTTGCAATGCAGCACGGGATTCTTCTACCGCCTTTCGTTTTAATTCAAGCTCCTGTATGGTTTCTTCTAACAATATTGCCGTAGTCTTTTTTACTTTTTCAGTGCGGTCAAGTTTGAATTCAGTAATCGTAATAGTTTTATCGATCTCCTTTATCCAATCTGCAATTGATTTTTTTTGCGCGGCCGACAAGCCTTCGCTTTGCTCAATAAGATTTGATATGTTTTGTAAATTTTGATTCACCTATTTTTCTTTTAAGGCCACCGCACAGGTGGTCAGGTTATGCATTTCAAGATTACCACCTGTGGCCCTTGCCAGTTCTGCATTACTGAACATACCTACCATCGGTACGTTCCATACATTTTTTACTCCTTCTATTTCCTGGTTCATCATTGGTCCAAAGGAAAGAATTCTGCCGGCACAACTGAATACAACCAATGCATCTGCATCGGGCATATCAGTGGCTTTTAATTTTTCAACTCCTTTGATCACTTTTTCCATTACATCAAAATCAGGAGGCAGTGAGAATCGTACTTTAGAACCCTGGGGTATAGTGCCGCTGCAATAGAATGAACCATCTGTCCAGTCTACCACCAATCCGGGCCGCATAACCGGGTCGCCAAATTCTCTTTGCAATTGTATAGGCAAATTTGCGGCTACTTCCAGCATTAAATTTTTATTATCGGGAGAAACATTTTCAATGCCTCCATATTTGGTTGTAAGCTCCAGCACCGGAACATTATCCACTGTATAGATATGGTTGCCCTCGCTTTTGGTAACTGTTTTTTCAGTACCCACCGCTTTCCATCCACAAGTAGCTATTCCCTTTATCTTTATTTTTTCTTCATCCAAAGCAAGCGCTATCATTCCACAATTGCTTTCTTTGTTATTGGTAAAAACAAATTGTTCAATAAACGCATAATCATCTCCTGCCATACCTCCAAAAACATTTACATCCTTACCAATTTCATCCTCAAAGCCAAATAATAACTGCTCGGCATCAGTTTCCATATGGCTGCCCGCAATCAGGAATGCCGGATGACGGTACAGTCGTTTTGATTCTCTTGCTATTGATTTTGCGATCTCACGATAATTTTTTTCCGCATATTCAGAAAATAGAATAGAGAAATGTTCCGGGTTCATATCAAGCAAAAGAATCGCAACAGAAAATTTCTCGGGATTCTCATCAATAAATTCTCCATTAGTAGTGGCGCCGAAGATTTTAATACCCGCCTCATCAAGTATTTTACAAACGGCTTTTCTATCCTGGCTTATGGAAAGAAACACAACGGCCAGGGTGGGTGTAAACCCGTCAACCATGCTTTGCTGCAATGCTGCCTGAATTTCCTGCGAAGATTTTCCTTTTACGGATTTTGCTATCATCTGGTGGTGGTTTTAATTTTATTTTTCTTTTATTGCCACCCAACTACATGTAGTTGAATGAAATTCTTGTTTTCCGTTGATAGCTCTTCCATATTCACCATAGGTGAAGAAGCCGGCCATCGGTGCTTTCCATATTTCATGCAGGCCATCATTTTCTGCACTTATCATCGGGCCCAATGCACTAAGCCTGCCGGCACATGAAAATATTAATAAAGCATCAGCGCCTGATTTTGTTGAATTTTTTATTTCAATTGCATTTGCCAGCACGTTTTCAACGATGTCAAAATCCGGCGGCATTGAAAACTGGATCTTTTTACCTACCGGAATATGGAAATCGAGTTTGATAGCATTTTTTTCTTTATTGACCATTAACGGTGTTCTTATCACCGGGTCACCCGCATCAATGGTAAGAAAAGGATAATAAAAACCTATCTCTTCAAAAATCTTATGTACACCTTCACCTGGTTGAACTTGCTTACCTAAATATCTCAAATACATTTCCAATGCAGGTTGATCATCTATTGTATATAGCCAGCCATCCTCACTTTTTGTAACTGTTTTTACAGTTCCTATCGGCTTCCAGCCAGAAATTGCCATGCCTTTTAAATCGATTTTATCTTCATCTACTATCAATGTTATAATGCCTTCATCTGTTGATCGCTCATAAGTAAAAACATAAGTACCCGTGAAAGTACCGTCATCGCCTGCCATACCACCAAAAATGTTTACCTGCGGGCCGGCGATCTTTTCAATGCTATGGACTAGAATCTCCCCGCCAAAATATTCTCCCTTCTCTGAAACGCCTGTGCTGCAAATGATGAATGCCGGTCGTTTAAATTTTTGCAATGCCGTTTCGGTTAATTCTTCTGCAACATTCTGCAAGCTCCTGGCCCTGACATGTTCAAACAAAATTGCATAAGAATCGCGGGCCAGATCCATTAATAAAATTGCAATGCCTCCTTCATCCTGGTATCCATTAATAAATTCGCCACACGAAGTGGCGCCAAAAACATCAATGTCTTCTTTATGGAGTATTTCGCAAACTGCATTTCTGTCTTGTTTAACTGAAATAAAAACAATCGCCAGGGTTGGCCTGAATCCATCACTCATGCTTTGCAGCAAAGCGGATTGAATTTCTTCCGCTGATCTTCCCTTAATCGATTTTGCTTTCATGAAAAATCATTTGAGTATACGATGATTTATCTTTCTTGGAATTAGCGGGTTAAATTAATCATTTTAGGAACAATACCGAAGCAGAGTTGCCGGTTTGACGGATGAAAGGCTTTACGGTATTGTTTATTTGGGGGCCAACCGGACAAACCATTCGACCAATTCATTTTCATCGACAATACTCCATGAGTGAGGATGCCTGCTGCCTTCCTGAAATCCTTTTCCGGTTGTTGTAATTAGCTCCGCTTTCTTGCTGCCTAAAATTTTTAATTGATTTACTAATGCGGCAAGATCGATGGCGTTCATACCATAATAATCCCTGCCCCGGTTTTCTATCCACCAGTTTACATCGGGTTCCGTGTAACAACGCAGGTAAATATTTTTAAATGCCTTCGCATTACCACCATTTACTGCGGTATAACAAAATGGAGAATAATTTATATATGCATTCATTTTTTCCGCTGGTGTTCCCTTTAATTTCGATTTCAGGTAAGAGGCAACCGCTTCGCTTTCGCCGGCGCCAACCGGGTTAAGATTAAGGTCGCTTGCTTTTTTGCATTCATGATAATTACGAACCATATCGAGCGGAGCATCACAAATTGCAATTGCTTTCGGAATTAATTTATATGTTGACTGTATGGTTTGAGAGAACGCTGCCATCTTCAATGCTCTTGTGCCCCCAAGCGACATACCGCAATAAAGCATATTGTCTTTTGGGATATGATTTTTGCGGACAGCTTCATAAATATATCGTTCAAGCTCTGTCATTTTTGATTGGTCAAAGAGGAATTCAACAGGGTTATTGGTAGTTACAAACAGCGTTGCGAGTTGATTTTTTAAGGCAAGGTCAATTATTGGTGTTTTATTTACAGTGTCCCTGTATTCGTCAAAAAAAACTATCATTCCTTTACTCGGCTCTTTTGGCAGCCATAAAGTATAACCACTTTTAATTTTAGCGTAGCTTGTCTTTTTGGAAAATACAATGTTCCCTTTCGAAGGATATTCAACATTAACAACCCGCTGCGAAGAAAGTATTGCAGGGATCAATAAATGACAAAATAGAATTCGTTTCATCAGTTAAAAAATTTGAACTTAAAAGTACAAATATTTAAAGCCGGGAAACGATAGTCGGATAAGCCCTCAGTAAAGCCTGGACAAACAAAAAACACAAAGTATCATTTCCAGACGCTTTGTGTTCATTTCTATTTTTATTGTCCCGGGTAATTAATTCCGGATATTAACTCTCATACCTGGTCCGCCACCATTTTTCATCATATCCTGCATAAGCTTTTCTCTTTCTTTTGCAAACTCTTCTGTGGTTGTTTTTTTCCCTTTTGATGGCTCTTTTACTTTTGCTATATCAACTTTTGGAGATATTTCAATTGCTTTAAAAGAACTTCTTCCATTATTGACATCGATCTCAAGAATAGTTCCTGGTAATTGACCCTGGTACATTTCAGGTCCGAATGATCCCGGTATCTCATTAGTGAACCATGCTACTATATTCAATGTATCCATTACTCTCTCTCTTTTAGCTTCACCATTGTCCATTGTCATTCTAAAATTTTCCTGCATTCGTCTGTGAAGTTGCTTTCATACAATTGTGCCCAAGGATCACTTTTGTTTCTCCGCCAACCTTCCATGTCATTTTGCGAATGCTGTCTGCTATAATGTAACTTTTGCCGCCCAATTCTCTTTGCTCTACTTTTTTACCGTCAGCAATATTGTGATAAGTAATATCATCACTTCCCGGCATACGAACTACCATTCTCATTCCATTACCTTCACCAAAACTAGTTTCATCACCCTGGCCATCATCTTCCACCGGTTGCCATAAACTTTTTCCCTCAGTAAAAAGTAATTCGAACTTGTCTTTTCTTTCCCTGGGTATCATATTTTGAAAAGCAGGATTATCATCGTTGATCCTGATCTGCATCTGCATTGTTCTTTCGTATAATATCTTTCCTTCTTTTACCTGTGCCGACGATGAAATAGCTATTAGCATAGCTGAAGCAATCAATAAGCGTTTCATAAATAAAAAATTGTTTTAACAAAGCTAACCCTGCAGCCCTCCGTCAGAGGTTAAGCCACCTTTGTTTAAGGTTAATAAACGTTAACAGGGTTAAAACGCCTGCAATATTACGTTTACTTTTGAGGCAATAATGTTCAAGGGGCTTTCCATATTAATGATCGTGGCAATTACTGCCATCGCGGGTTTCCAGGGTTTTTGGCTCCGTGAAAATTATTATAAGGAAAAAAAGAACCTCGAGTTCAGGAGCAATGTTGTTTTTAAAGAAACCGTGAGAAAACTGCAGTCAAAGAAACTAAATCTTGATAAAATTCTTAATGATTCGACAGGGGATCTTAGAATTGAGGTGTTAGACGGCCGGCCTGTTCCTTTTGGTCACCCGGCAGAACTTACGAATGTATTGAATGATGTTACAATCCGGGTTACCGATTCGCTGAACAATAAAATAATTGTAAAAAAACCTAAAGCGGCAATAGGAAAAGGGCAGAGATTCAATGATTCAATAATTCAGTACGGTCCAAAACGGGGTAATATGATCATTTCAATGAGCGAATCTTTTTCCAGGGATTCAAACCGCAGATTTGAATTTGAACGTAAGGGCCCCCCGGGAGAGCTTTTCCGTTTCTTATATAGTGTTGACTCGTTGCAGGATTCATTGCGGGTAAAAGAAATTGATTCTGCATGTCGTATTGCATTTAAAAAAGAAGGGCTGAATGTTCCCATCTCTGTTTCAAGAAATGACAGCAAGGTTTTGAGAAGACGGGTTCCGATCGACGATCCCGCATCATTTAATAAGGTTACCATTGGCTTTGCACACCCTGTTACTTATGAGCTTAGTCTTGGAAATTCTTTTCCCTACATTATAAAAAAACTTGCTTCTCCTATTTTGTTCTCGCTGTTCCTTGTCGGGGTTACCGTATTGGCATTTACGCTGCTTTATCGAAATCTTCGACGGCAAAGAAAGCTTACAGCGATAAAAAATGAATTTATCGGAAACATTACACATGAATTAAAAACACCGATCGCAACTGTTGGTGTGGCTATTGAAGCGCTAAAGAATTTTAACGCCATCAATGACCCGCAACGAACAAAAGAATATCTTGATATTTCGCAAAATGAATTGCAGCGTCTTTCATTACTAGTAGACAAAGTGCTTAAGCTTTCGATGTTCGAGAAAAAAGAAATTGAACTGAAATATGAATTGGTTGATCTGAAAGGTGTGGTAGATGAAGTAGTTTCATCTATGAGATTGCAAATTGAAAAACACCATGCGACTGTTTCAACAAATGTGGAAGGCGATACGCATTTGCAGGGCGACCGGCTTCATTTGCTAAGTGTTGTTTTTAATTTACTCGACAATGCTTTGAAATACGGTAATGGCAATACTGCAATAAAATTTGAATTGAAAGAAAAGGAAAAAGAAGTTGAATTGTCTGTTGCAGATAACGGCATTGGCATTTCACCAGAATACAAGGATAAAATATTTGAAAAATTCTTCCGGGTTCCGCTTGGTAATACACATAACACAAAAGGCTATGGATTAGGCTTGAGTTATGTATCACATGTAATACAACGGCATAAAGGAAAAATATCAGTGGAAAGTCAACCCGGCCTCGGTTCTAAATTTATTATTACATTGCCTAAGGCTGTTTAGCCGCGATATCGTCGTAACCGTGCCACGGTTCGTGCTATCCGCCGAACCAATGATCCTGATTAAACCGTGGCACGGATAGCGCAAGCGGATAAACACAACAACACATATGAGCAAGACAAAAGTTTTATACGTAGAGGATGAATTATTTCTTGGTAAGATCGTAAAAGAAAGCCTGGAAAGCCGGGGCTTTGAAGTAATAATGGAAAGCGATGGCGCAAAAGCAACACCAGCATTTAAACAATCAGCACCCGATATATGTGTGCTTGATGTAATGCTGCCAAATAAAGACGGTTTTACCATTGCCGATGAAATAAGAAATCTGAATGAGGAAGTGCCGATCATTTTTCTTACCGCAAAAACACAAACCGAAGATGTGGTAAAAGGTTTTTCGCTCGGCGGCAATGATTATATACGCAAGCCTTTTAGCATGGAAGAATTAATTGTAAGGATCCAAAATGCTTTGCGGAATAAAACCGAAGCTCCAAAAAAGATCACTGGCGATAGCGTTACTATGGGCAAATACACTTTTCAATTGAACAGGCAAGTATTGAACGATGGGAAAGAAGACCGTAAGCTTTCTTACCGCGAAAGTGAATTATTAAAGGTGCTTTATGAAAACCGTGATAAGATCATTGATCGCAAAGACATCCTGAATCTCCTCTGGGGTAATGATAATTTTTTTAATAGCCGTAATCTTGATGTGTACATCACCAAGCTTCGTAGTTATTTAAAAGAAGATCCTTCACTGGAGATCATTACTATTAAAGGGATCGGGTATCGTTTTGTGGGAGCCTGAGTTATTATAAATTAATCCGCTATTTATTTTTACTGATCACTGAATCCATTTTTTGAATAAGACGATCATAATTATTAATGAAGGCTTCCACCGGTTGGGTTAACGGCATATTTCGCAGTTGGTATTCTTTCATCATTTCCAGGGAAATCAGGATTTTCAAAATTGAATGGCGGTCCGCGACCGATCCGGGTTTTCTTTCTAAAATCGCGACAAGGTTATTAAGCCTTGCCATTTTGTTATCATACTCCGAAATGCTTCTTTCGACTACACTTTTAATTTCCTTTTCAAGCAACGAGTCCTTTACGGAGCTTACATGCCGTTTCGCAGAATTATAATACTCCACGTTTTTTGAGTTGAAGTCATTATAAATTTCTAGTGAGTCATCATGGCTTTCCTTTAGTTTATCCATCATCGCTTCTATCGCCTGCAATACAGGCGTGGATTTTACTTTTTCTTCATAAAGCTCCTCCAAAAGATCGTCGGCCCCTCTCCTTTTAAACCCGATCGACTTGTTTTCGTTATTTTCCTGCAAAGCTTCCGGAACATTGCTTTGGTCCGGCGAATTTGTTTCATTTTTATTTGCACATGATAACAGTATAAGAAGACAGAAAGCGGCGAATATTTTTTTCATAACCAGGGTTTTCAGTTATGAACCAAATATGAATTATCTGCATAAGCAGCAATGTTAAAATAAACAGAAAGAAAGTGGTGAGATCAGTTTTGCAGAAGCAATTGAGCAGGAGCATTGTTCTTTAGTAGCATGATTTGCTTTTTATCCTGCAGGTAGATCACCTTCCTTACTTCGCCGTTGATAGTAAGGCCACTCTTCTTATTTGGAATAGTGTTGAATTCTCCTTTGCCATTACCTTTTAATAATACTGCAGCGGCAGCATCATAATTTCCTGTCGATACATCCGGGTCATAAGAATTACCAACGATAAATATATCCTTAATGCCATCGCCTTCGAAGTCGGCAATCGCAAAATCATTGATGGTTGAAAATTGCCCTTCCTCAGGAAAAGAAACAAAGCGAAATTTAAGATCCCCATCATTGATCAATACACCGGACTCAAAACAGTTGGCTTTAAAAATATCCATTCCCCTTTTCTGGTCATCGGTAAAGAGCTCATCCAGCGTTTTACCTGCATAGTGCCGGTAGCGAATGAATTTTTTTCGCATCATCGGCATTTGATCTATTAATTGATCACGATGGTACATGGGATAACATTTACCCCAGAGATAATAACCGAGTACCGCATCATAACTGCCGTTGCCATCAAAGTCTTTACCATAAACAGTGCAGGGCACACCGATACCGGCAGTAATTTTTGAATTCACTCCCCTGTTACCAACAACAAGATCCATATCTCCATCATTGTCGATATCATCTGCTTTAACAACATTCCACCATCCGCCTAATTCATTTAATGAAATTGTTTTGTTATTAAACGAAACAACAGGGTCTACCACTTCAAATTTTCCATTGGAAAACTTCAGGATCATTGGCGGCATCCATTCTCCCACAACTATCAATTCATTTTTTTTATCGCCATCCATATCACTCCATGTTGCATAGTTAACAATGCCGGTGGTAGAAAGTACAGGGGCAATTGCATCACTCACCTCCTTAAAAATTCCTTTGTTATTCTGGAGCACTAAATTTTTATCGTGTAAAGGAAACCGCCCCGGCATTACGGCGCCACCAACAAAAAGATCATTATCGCCATCAGCATCATAATCAAAAGGGATCACAAATGAATTGTTGTAACCTTCCTTAGGCAATGCATTTAGCTTTTTTGTAAAATTTCCCTTGCCATCATTTATATACAAACGGTCCTGGTAAAGCAATGAGCCTGCTTCAAACTCTGCCCCAGCCACTTGCCACATAAAGATCATTGTCCTTATCTCCATCAGCATCAAAAAAAGCCGCACCACCATCTTCAAATTTTTTATCTGCAATAAATGCCGGCTGTATCTTTTCTTTAAATGATCCATCGTCCATTTGCATCATCAGCTTGCCCTCATATCCCGTTGCGCCTCCGATATAAATATCTTCCTTACCATCACCATTCACATCTGCTTTAGCATAGTAGGGACCTTTACGACTGCACTTATAAGGTATCAGCGGTTCTCTCTTAAAATCAATAAAATCATTTTCACGATGCGTATATTTCAAAAAGCCTTTGTTGGTACTTACTTCAAACAAAGTCTTCTCTGTTGGGAATGGAGTAGCCATTTCCGCCGCATCAGATTCATAAATAGTCAGCAACTGGTTAACGTTTATGTTTTTCAAAAAAATAGATTTGCCTGAAGAAAAAGTTATCTCCACCCTGGGCAAAACGGTTTCAGTTCCTGTACCGAAATGAAGAAAGTGTTCCATTGTGCCCATATAGCCGCGTTGGGGATCATACCGCTGTAACTGAAAATTATTTTTGCTGTCATATATTTTTACAACAGCCCCATATACTTCTTCCGGCGAATTTTTATTTTTAAGAAATCGAAACCGGAGATAGTTAGATCTTTTTAATATTTCCCGGCTATTATTTTTGTAAACAAATGCAGGATCATCAATGTTATTTACAACAATATCAAGGTCGCCGTCATTATCCAGGTCGGCATATGCAGCGCTATTGGAAAAAGAAGGAGGCTGATCGCACCATGTATCGGAATAGTTGTCAAATCGCAGCGAACCGTTATTATGGTAAAAATAATTTTTCACTTTTACCTGCGGTATCAGCTTAAACCATTCATCAAGGTTAACCGATTGGCCTCTTGCCATTAGATTTTTAATAGAATCAAGGACAAAGTTTTTATAATCCCAATCAGTGATATCCCGTTTTAATCCATTGGTGACGTAAACATCTTTCCATCCATCATTGTCATAATCGGCAATAAGCGGCGTCCAGCTCCAGTCGGTTTGCGCCATACCGGAATAATAGGCAATGTCACTAAAGCTTCCCTTGCCATTATTTAATTGCAAACAGTTCCTGGGATATTGATAAAAAAGATTAAACCGGAGTAACAATTGAAACTTATCGTAATTAAGATTCTGAACAAATAATTGTTTTTGACGTACAGGATCTTCAATGGCCATATCCAATACAAACAGATCTTCAAGACCATCATTATTAATATCATTGACGTCAGAACCCATTGAAGAAAGAGAAACGTGATTGAAATAATCGGAAAGTTTATCGGTGAAAGTGCCGTCGCCGTTATTGATATAAATAAAATCAGGTTTATTGAAATCATTGGCAACATAAATATCCGGCCAGCTATCATTATTAAAGTCATAAATGGCAGCGCTTAATGCAAAAGCATGATTGATCAGCCCGGCTTTCTTTGTTATATCTGTAAACTTTCCTTTATCATTTCTATACAACCTGTCGCTGACATAAACAGTACTTGTATCTTCAGCATATACCATTTTACCATTTACCATTTTTGCAGGGATCAGCATTGCAGTGGTGAAATCTTTTGGCTGGTTAGCGAAGTAAACATCCAGGTCACCGTCTTTGTCATAATCAAAAAAATATGATTGCGTAGAAAAGCTTGCATCATTTAACCCAAACGCTGCTGCTTTATCTGTAAATGTGAGGTTACCATTATTAATATATAAATGCTTTGTCCTTGCAGCCGGATCAGTGGGCCCTGATTTGCAAACAAGAATGTCCAGCAAGCCATCACTGTTAACATCAATCATATTAACACCGGTCTTCATCCCCGCCGCAGCAGTTACGCCTGCCTGCTCAGTTATATCTTTAAAATGAAAGTTACCGAGGTTTAGGTATAGTTTATTTTTTCCAAGCGTTGAGGCAAAATAAATATCCTGTAAACCATCATTATTAATATCGCCCACGGCAACACCTGCGCCGATGTACAAGTATTCATATTTATAATAAAACATATTGGCATCTTCCACAATGTCGTTTCGGAAGCTGATACCCGATTGATCTGGAGATAAAAGAGAAAACTGTTTTTTTGAAACAACTTCCTGGCCGGTTACAAAAAAAACTGTGGTAAATAATAATATCAGTAAAAAGATTTTTTTCATTAAGGCTTGAGTTTTGCGTTTACACTGCTGTACAAAGTTTGCATCACATATTTACCGATTCGTTGTCCTTGCAATATGCTTATTCTTGCTGTTTCCGGGTAATGAATGCCGCCATAAACACGGCTCATTGAAGATTCTTTTGCTGCTGTATTAAATGATGTAAAAGTTTTTGGTGGGTGACCAAACGGGATTTCTGTTTCATCGGTAAAAGAAAAGTTATCTCCCAGTAAAATAGTAAGCACTGCAGCAGCAGCGTTTGATGTAACAGAATGCCCGCTTGTAAACTCAGGAAATGGCGGCGTTTGGATCAATGGTCGCCAATCGGCATCAATATGATTATTGATCACGGTAATCGGCCGTATAAGGTTGGTCTTATACTTTTCATCCCAGCAGGCAATAAAGGCTTCATAGACCGCAATAGAAGTTAGCGCATAAGTTTGCGCAGTTTTTACAAGCGGAATATTTTTTTGACTGCAGGCTTGCCCCGCAATTTTTATCCAATGTCCACCCGGTGAGATCTTATGAACGAAATAAGTAAGATGCCCTTCGATGACAGAAACATTTGGATTATCGTCCCAATACAAAGCAATCTTTCTTTGGTTACTATCCAATTTTTTTGAAATAGTATACACTTCCATCACATTTTTATAAAACATTGATTGTTGCGATGAACTATACTTTAATTTTTCTGGCGGCGAAAACTGCGAGCAAGACTTCATGATCATCGGTCGTAGTGTATTCCAGTTTGGTTCCAGGCCGGGTGCATAATCATTTGGGGTGGGCTGCCATGTTCCTGCTTTGTCAGATGCTGTAAACCGCATCATGCCACGGCTCCTGAGATAATTATCTTTTTTTGACCAGGCAATAATGCTATCGGCTATTCTCTTTCCGTGATCATATGCATTTTTATAAACAGCAGGATCAATTGTGGTTTGTATAGAATCGATAAACCGGCCGCGCCATTCTTCAATTTTATATTCGGAGCCAACGAGGTTTTGTGCAACAAATGAAAATGATATACAGGCAGAAATAAAATTGTTATTTTCTTTTTCCGGCGAGGGCAATCTCTTTAATCCATTCAATTTGCCGGAAAGTGGTTGCATTGATTTATCATCAAATCGTATACATTCATAAAAAGCAATGTTAGGATAAGTATATATGCGGCTTGCGATGGGCGGCGTAAAGAGATCATCCATCACCGTGTTGATAAGAAGATTATTGAGTTGGTGAAGGATGTTCTCCTTTGTTTGTGCATTGATCCTGGCCGAAGCAGACACAATCAATATCACAAGGATCATTCTTTGCAACGATCTGTTCATACCGGTTAATAAAGTTCTTAAAATTAACCATATTTCACTTACATAATCTTCAGTGCATACACTGAATAATTCAATGATGTATCTTTCCGAAATTACTCACTGGCAACTAATATGGAAGTACACCACCATTCACATAGTGCAAGAAAAAAATGGACTCATTATTTCTGGGAGTTTCTTATGTTGTTCCTCGCCGTATTCGCGGGTTTTTTGGCGGAAAATCAAAGAGAACATTATGTAGAAGATCAAAGAGCGATTCATTTGGCTAAAAATCTGTATAAGGAAATATATGCTGATTCAATTACTGTTCAGCAAAAGATAGCCCTCAGAAATACAAAAGAAAGTGAATGCGCCTATTTTATTAACTATGTTAAGGACAGCAGCTTGACAACACTTTCTGACCGCTTTTATCCGGCCTTTACCTGGGCTTTCCTCCAATCGGCGACATTAGTATTTGAGCCTAATGACGGTATTCTAAATCAACTCCGGAATTCTGGTGAGCTTCGTTACTTTAAAAGCAGCGAACTCCAGGCTACGATAGGAAAATTAAGTGTGTCGATAGCCAATGTAAGAAGCCGTAATGAAAAAGAATATAGTTATATTGAATTCTATCTGCGACCATTTAGTATTAAACATTACGATTTCGAATGGTATGAAGAATTAACACAGCATGGAAAGCTGACATTATTAAATGCATTGGGTCAAAAAATACAAATGCCGATTGTTGGAAAAATAGTGAACGCTGATAAGTTCAACCGGCAGGAGGCCGAGAACATAGCTTCTTATTATTTGTTGATGTTGAGAGGAACAAGACAGACCCAATATATTCCATATACTATGATCAATCACCAATTATTAGAAATACTCAGAAAAGAATACCACGTCGAATAATTTGTAAATTGAACCATGAAAAAACTATTTCTCTTTTTACTTCTCCCGATTCAATTATTCTCACAATCTTTTTCCAAAGAAGAAATCTCCCGTTGGGAAAAACAGGCAAAGAATGTGACGATAATCCGTGATAACTGGGGCATTCCGCATGTGTATGGAAAGTCAGATGCCGATGCCGTATTTGGTTTACTATATGCACAATGTGAAGATGATTTTAAAAGAGTAGAGTTGAATTACATCGAAAAGCTCGGTAGGATGGCGGAAGTAAAGGGCGAAACAGAATTATATAATGACCTGCTGATACGGTTGGTGATCGATTCTGCTGATGCAGTAAAAGATTATAACAATGCGCCGGCATGGTTAAAAAAACTATGCAATGCTTTTGCGGATGGCATTAATTATTATCTGTATAAAAATCCCGCAACAAACCCTGCATTATTAAAACGTTTTAAACCGTGGTATCCTTTGTTGTGGACAGACGGAAGTATTGGTGCAATTAATACTGCCGGTCTCACTGCCGGACACCTGAAAACTTTCTATACCGGTGCAGATGCGCCGGTATCCGTAAATGAAAACGTTGAAGAAAAATCAGCTACAGGTTCAAACGGATTTGCTTTTTCTCCGAAAATAACGGAATCGGGCAATGCAATTCTTTATATCAATCCTCATGTGAGTTTTTATTTTCGTCCGGAAGTCCATATGGTAAGTGAGGAGGGGTTAAATGCTTATGGCGCCGTTACGTGGGGACAGTTTTTTGTGTACCAGGGTTTCAATGAGCATTGCGGATGGATGCATACAAGCAGTGATGTGGATGCAGCTGATATTTATAGTGAGAAAGTGGTTAAAAAAGATGGGGACTGGTATTATAAATACAATGGTGCCGAAAAAAAAATTGCCACAAAAAAAATAACTATTGCTTATAAGACAACGGCCGGTTCGCGGGAAACAAAAACATTTACAGGATTATTTACTCAACACGGTCCTATTATGGACTTCAGAAGAGATCAATATTATAGTGTAAAGGCCGATAACCGCATCATGAATGGCCTGATCCAATGCTGGCAAAGAATAAAAGCCAAAAGTTTTGAAGATTTTAAAAAAACGCTTGACCTGAAGGGAAATATTTCTAACAACACGGTATATGCGGATGCAGAAGGAAATATTGCTTACTGGCATGGCAATCGTATTCCAAAAAGAGATCCAACATATGATTGGAGCAAAGCCGTGGACGGCAGTACATCAGCAACAGAATGGAAAGGATATCACAATATCAGTGAAACTGTTCAAAGCATTAATCCATCCAATGGCTGGTTGCAAAATTGCAATTCCACTCCCTTTACCGTCGCTGGTAATAACAGTCCAAAAAAAGAAAACTATCCGGCATATATGGCACCCGATGGAGAAAATTTTAGAGGCATTAATGCCGTAAGAGTTTTAAGCGAAGAAAATAAATATGATCTCGATAAGGTAATTAAAGCAGGCTATGATACCCGCATATCCGCGTTTGAGATATTAATTCCCGCATTAATAACTTCCTTTGAAAAAAATGTTCATGGCAACGATTCTCTTTATAATAAACTTTATGAAGCCATCGCTGTTTTAAGGTCCTGGGATTTTCGCTGCGGAGAAAATTCAATTGCAACGACGCTGTCGATGGAATGGGGACAAAAAATTTTACAGGCTATTAATCGTTCAACAGGAACAGACCAGGTAGATAAAGCAAAATATTTTGCCGCTAACGCAAAACCGGAAGAATTACTACAGCCCTTTTTATCGACAATAAATGAGCTGCAAACCAAATTTGGCAGTTGGCAAATACGCTGGGGTGAAATAAATCGCTTTCAAAGAATTTCATCTGATGTCGAGAATAAGTTTGATGATAACAAGCCAAGTATTCCGGTTGGTTTTGTTGCTTCAACATGGGGAATGCTTCCTTCCTTTGTGAGCCGAACTTACCCGGGCACAAAAAAGCGGTATGGTTATAACGGCAATAGTTTTATCTGTGCCGTTGAATTCGGAAAAAAAATAAAAGCTAAATCCCTATTAACCGGCGGCGAAAGCGGGAATGAAAATTCAAAACATTTTTCTGACCAGGCGTTGATGTACAGTAAAGGTCAGTTTAAAGATGTTTTATTTTACAAAGAAGATGTGATGAAGCACATCGAAAAAAGTTATCATCCCGGGGAATGATCGGATAGACGAAATAAAAAAGAGTTGCCAAAGCAACTCTTAAAGACTGTTTATTCAAATTTTTTAATAATCGTTTGATTGATTGACCGGAACTGTACTTGGTTTTTTACCAAACATATTCCCAACATCACCTACGTTCTTATCCAGGAAATCCTTTCCTCTCCTCTTAATATCACTTTTTTGGTCCGGCGTCATTCTTGAATACTTATAAAGTCCATAAGCTGCGGCCGCGAACAATAAGCCTAATAATTTCCTTTGCATAATATTATATTTTAAGGTTTAAGATTTAATGATATATAAGTATAAAATATCGTGCCGCAATCTCGCCTGATCATCTTAACCCATGGAAGTACAATCTTTTGTTGTTTATATAATTGAGTGGGGTTAGTTTTCTACAATACGCAGTTTCGCATAGTTCAGCATTATCTTTTTTTCTCCATTATTCTCAAACTTAACTGTCGCAACAGGATTATGTGCGGCGCCTTCCATTTTCATCACTTCACCAAAACCAAATTTCTGATGTTCTACTTTTTGGCCCACCTGCAAATTAGAAATATCGCTTGCTATAAAATCAGCAGAAGGGGTATGTTCAATTACTTTCTGAATCGTTGTTTTAGGCGATAAATAAGAAGGTGTTTCTTTTTTTGTTGATTGGCGGCTGTCAGATGTCCAATCTTTGCCACTTCCTCCCCATCCTCTCATTCTTTCAAATGCTGTTCCATTGCCATACTCTGTTCCCTGGTTCTTTGCTCCGCCCCCGGCAAAACTTCTGTCCATAAAAATCTTCCGGAAGCTCATCAATAAAACGGCTTGGTTCATTTTGTACCAACGAACCAAAACGATAACGGGTATTGGCATAAGTGATCCATAATCGTTTTTTGGCCCTTGTTATCGCCACATAAAATAATCTTCTTTCTTCTTCCAGTTCTTCCCTTGTATTTATGCTCAGTGCATTCGGAAAAAGCATTTCTTCCAGTCCCGCTACAAACACACACTAAACTCAAGTCCTTTTGCTGCATGTATCGTCATCAGTTTTACCGTATCTGCATTCGGATCTTTCTCATCGGCATCGGTCAGCAAAGTGATCTGTTGCAAATAAGCACCAAGACTTTTATCAACGACCTCTCCATCTTCGTTATCCGGGCTTTCCGTCCATTCTTTTATAGAGTTCAATAATTCCTGTATGTTTTCATAACGGTGCAACCCCTTCGGTGCTTTTATCATTAAAAAGTTCTTTTACAATATTGGTTTGTTTGCCTACATGAAAAGCCACTTCATAAGCATTCTGTTTTTTCAGCATGCTTTGAAAACTTTTTATCATCGTCACAAACTCTTCGATCAGCTTCCAGCGTTCCGGCTTTGAAACCAAATGTCTTTGCCTGTTCCAGCACTTCCCACATGGTGATATTATTCTCATTGGCATATAGCACCGCTTTATCAATCGTTGTTTTACCAATGCCTCTTGCCGGGATAATTGATGATACGCTTCAGCGCTTCTTCATCTTTTGGATTTACAATAACCCTTAGATAAGCGACATAATCTTTGATCTCTTTTCGCTGGTAAAAACTGATGCCGCCATAAATTGTATAAGGAATACCCATGCGGCGCAACGCTTCTTCAAAAGCGCGGCTTTGTGCATTGGTGCGGTAAAGGATGGCAAAATCCTTGTTGCTATAATGATTGCGCAGTTTTTGTTCCTGTATGGTATCGGCAACAAATTTTCCTTCATCATTATCGGTCATTGTTCGCACCAGCTTTATCTTTTCTCCTTCTGCATTTTCCGTCCAAAGATCTTTTGGTATCTGTCCCTTGTTATTTTTAATCACTTCGTTGGCGACATTCAAAATGCTTTGTGTGCTGCGGTAGTTTTGTTCCAGCTTCACCACTTTCACTTCTTCATAATCTTTTTGAAACTGTAAAATGTTCTGGATGGTAGCGCCGCGGAAACTATAAATGCTTTGTGCATCATCACCCACCACGCATACATTTTCATGCATGGCGCCAAGCAGTTTTATTATTTCGTATTGCGCAGGGTTGGTATCCTGGTACTCATCAATCAAAATGTATTTGAACTTATGCTGGTATTTGCTGAGGCTTTCGGGAAAAGTTTTTAGCAATTCATAAAATTTCAACAGCAGGTCATCAAAATCCATTGCGCCGTTCTTAAAACAACGCTTTACATAGGCATCATAAATCTGGCCAATAGCCGGCCGGTTGCTGCGCATATCTTCCTGCTGGATATAATAGTCATTGGCATATTCTGCTGCGACCTACCAATGCATTTTTTGCTGATGAAATCCGGTTATAAACTGTTGATGGTTTATAATGTTTGTCATCAAGATTCAGTTCATTGATCACCGTTTTTACCACACTCTTTGCATCATCTGTATCATAAATGGTAAAATTGTTGGGATAGCCGATCTTGGGTGCTTCGAATCGGAGTATTCTTGCAAACACGGAGTGAAATGTGCCGATATATAAATTCCTTGCTTCATTATTTCCAAGAATCTTCTCCACCCTTTCCTTCATTTCCTTTGCCGCCTTATTGGTAAAAGTGAGGGCCAGGATATTAAATGCATCCACGCCATTCGCCATCAGGTGGGCAATACGGGTAGTAAGCACTTTTGTTTTTCCGCTGCCGGCCCCCGCCACGATCATCAATGGTCCCTCGATATGCAGTACGGCTTCACGTTGTTTTTCATTCAATCCACTCAGGTATTCTGTCATTCTGCGAATTTACAATTTGTGCAGCGGATAAATTTGGGTGAAGACAGATTACTTTTGTTCACATAAACTAAAACAAATGAAACGAACAAATTATTCTTCAGGCGCAAAATGGGAAGATATTGTTGGCTACAGCCGTGCGGTAAGAATTGGCAATACGATCGAAGTAACCGGCACTGTTGCGGCGGACGATAATAGCAATCTTGTTGGCGGCAACAATGCTTACGAGCAAACAAAATTCATACTTCAGAAAATCGAAAAAGTTTTAGAAAAAGCCGGGGCTACTCTAAAAGATGTTGTAAGAACAAGAATGTTTGTAACCGATATTTCCCGCTGGGAGGAATATGGAAAAGCGCATGGTGAATTTTTTAAAGACATTAAACCATGTACAAGCATGATCGAAATAAAAGGCCTGATCGCTCCTGAATATTTAATCGAGATTGAAGCAACTGCGGTCACCGTGAATAACTTCGCCGCATGAGTACTCCCGCTATTCAATCCAAGCTTCCGCGTGTTGGCACCACCATCTTTACTGTAATGAGTGGGTTGGCCAATCAACACAATGCCATCAATCTTGGCCAGGGCTTTCCGGATTATCAAATGAATGAGGACCTGATGAATAAAGTAAGTGAAGTGATGCAGAAAGGGTGGAACCAGTATGTGCCGATGCAGGGTTATATGCCATTACGGGAATCGATAGCAGAAAAAGTTGAGTATTTATATAAAACAAAAATTTCTCCCGATACACAGATCACCATTACACCCGGCGGTACGTATGCTATTTATACGGCGCTTACAACGGTATTACAACCCGGTGATGAAGTGATCATGTTTGAACCGGCGTATGACAGTTATATTCCAAATGTTGAGATCAATGGCGCAGTGCCGGTGCTTATCGATCTGAAATTTCCGGAATATAAAATAGACTGGAATGAAGTGAGAAAAAAGATCTCACCTAAAACAAAAGTGATCATGCTGAATAGCCCGCATAATCCAACCGGGGCGGTGCTAAAGGAAGAAGATATACAGCAGCTAAGAGAGATCGTTAGCAGACACAAATATTTTTATTGTAAGTGATGAAGTGTATGAGCATCTCATCTTTGATAACATTCCGCATCAATCGATGCTTCGGTATCCCGATCTTCTTGAAAGAAGTTTTGTTTGTTTTTCATTTGGTAAAACGTATAACTGCACCGGCTGGAAACTGGGCTATTGTATTTCTTCTCCTGCTTCCATGATTGAATTCAGAAAAGTTCATCAATTCAATTGCTTTTGTTGTCACACTCCATCGCAGGTTGCATTGGCTGAGTTCTTAAAAAACAAAGAAGCTTATTTATCGCTGAGTGGAATGATGCAGCAAAAAAGAGATTACTTTATTGAGCTGATGAAAGCCACGAAGTTTGATATGCTTAACAGCAGCGGTAGTTATTTCATTTGTGCAAAATACAACCGGATAAGTGATGAAACAGACAGAGATTTTGCAATTCGTATAACAAAGGAACATGGAGTAGCTACAATTCCCGTATCTGTTTTTTATAAAGCGGGAACAGATAATAAGGTAATCCGGTTTTGTTTTTCTAAAAAGAATGAAACGCTTGAAACAGCAGTAGAACGATTAACCAAAATTTAAAACTCCCCGAAAGTTCTCCGCCGATGGCGGAAATTTTGGGGGCCTTATGATCAGGGATACCCGATACAAAGGAATTGTTTTTATGCTCATGGCGGCATTGGGGTTTTCATTAATGGGTGGCGCTGCAAAAGCATTAAAAGAAAGTTTTACTGCCGGTCAGCTTGTTTTCTATCGTAATGCTATCGGGTTAATTTTTCTTGTTCCCGGTTTATTGATAAGACCTCCGCGGCAAGAAGGTGGCAAGCCTTTGCGTCTTGCATTTCGTGGATTGATGGGAGCGCTTGCTTTGTATACTTTGTTATATTGTATCCTTCATCTTCCGCTTGGCACGGCAATGAGCTATAATCTTACTTCGGCATTATTCATTGCGATCTTTTCGTTTATATTTTTTGGAGAATATCATGGAAAAAGAGTTTTACTTGCGGTGTTGCTTGGTTTTACCGGCATGCTGCTTATTTATAAACCGGTAATGCACTATCCATGGTACTACCATGTCACCGGTTTACTATCAGGAATTATTTCTGCGATTGCCTATCTGACGCTCGGAAGATTAGCCGCATATTATGATTCACGGGTTATTGTTTTGTCATTCCTGGTTGCAGGCGTTTTACTTCCTTCGGTTTCCCTGCTAATTCATTATAGTTTTGGCATTCAGGCTGACGGTCTTTTTATCATCGATTGGAAATGGCCGGTTGGCAAAGAATGGTTCTTTATGTTGTTCATGGGTGTTGCCGCCCTATTCGGCCAGTATTGTGTAACGAAGGCCTATAGCGCAGATAAAGCAGGAATAGTTTCTGTATTTGGTTATTCTAATATTATATACTCTGTTTTTATTGGCATGTTACTCGGAGATGCTTTTCCCGACCTGATGAGTTGGGCCGGTATAACATGCATCATTATCAGCGGCATTATTATTTCCTTGTTCAAAAGAAGCCAGCTGCCCGACGATTAAAAAAAATTTATTAAAAAATATTTGGTGGTGTGATTTTTCTTATCGTATATTTGCGATATAGGATTTCAGACGGCGTTCCGTCTTTTTATTTGATCTGACTCATCGTATAAAAACGATTAAAGAAATGGCGATACATAAAAAAGAAGAATTTACTCAGAAAGAGCAGGACCTGGCTGCTTTTGCAAAAGCATTAAGTCATCCTGCAAGAATTGCAATATTAAAAATGCTGGCACAAAAGAATGAATGTATCTGTGGTGAAATAGTAGATGTTTTACCATTAGCGCAAAGCACCGTAAGCCAGCATTTGAAAGAATTAAAAAATGCCGGTCTCATCGATGGCACAATTGATGGCCCGCGCAGTTGCTATTGCATTAATTGGAAAGCTTTTGAAAAATTCAATAGTGAGTTCAGTTTTCTATTTGAAAAATTAAAGACGACAAACGCTAAATGCTGCTAGGCAAGCTTGTTTATGAATAATAATATCAGATATAGAAATAATGAGCATTCTTTTAATGAGAAAAAAATTGATGCTGTATCAGGGGCGTCGTTTTGGTCAATAGAAGGAAGCAACGTTCAATTTACCTGGTTCGATGTTCCTGCCGATACAAATTTTCCAACCCATAAACACGAAAGCGAACAAATAACTTATGTGCTCGAAGGTGAATTGTTTTTCAAATCTGAAAACTCGATTTACAAATTATCCGTGGGCGACTGCATTTTAATTCCCGGCAATATTGATCATGAAGTGTGGACAGGAACCTGTTCCGTAAAAGCAATTGATGCATGGTCGCCGGTAAATAAAGCATATATAAAAACAGAAATTATTTTTAAAATAAACAATCAATAGTCATGAAAAATGAAACAGCAATTAAAGAACTGGTAAGAGAAAAATATACTGAGATCGCCAGTCAGCCAAGACAACAAAACCATTCTTCGTGCTGCGGAGCTACATCAGGCGGCAAAGATGTTTGCTGCATTATGTCAGACGAATACAAGGGACTTGAGGGTTATAATCCCGATGCAGATCTTGGTTTGGGTTGCGGGCTACCAACAGAATTTGCAAAAATAAAGGAGGGTGATACGGTAGTTGATCTGGGCAGCGGCGCCGGTAATGATGCATTTGTTGCAAGAAAAATTGTTGGCGAACTGGGCCGTGTGATTGGAATTGATTTTACAGAGAAGATGATCGAACTGGCAAAAATAAATGCAGCTAAGCTTGGGTATAAAAATGTTGAATTTCGTCATGGAGATATTGACAGCATGCCGCTATTCAGCAATAAAGCCGATGTGGTTGTCAGCAATTGTGTATTGAATCTCGTTCCAAATAAACATAAAGTGTTCGGTGAAATTTTCAGAATACTAAAGCCTGGTGGACATTTTTCAATTTCTGATATTGTTATCGAAGGAGAGCTCCCTTCAAAATGGAAAGAGATAGCAGAACTGTATGCAGGATGTGTGTCCGGTGCAATTCAGAAAAATGAATATCTCGGCATTATTGAAGAAGCTGGTTTTACAAACATTACACTTCAAAAAGATAAAACAATCGTGATCCCGGATGAAATACTTGCAGAATATTTAAACGAAGAAGAAGTAAATGAATACAAAGAAGGTAAAGTGAGAATTACAAGCATTACCGTTTATGCAGATAAACCTTCTAAAGATGAAAGAAAATGCTGCGAACCGGGCAGCGGATGTTGCTAAATACCATGAAGAAAGTTGTGAAAAATATTTAACCTGAAATTTTTTTAGCATAAAAAAAATGACCATGAAAAAAACAATCTTTTTGCAACTGCTATTGTTTATAACGCTGATTGCGTTTTCACAAGGCACTAAACAAGCCCCAGCGTCATGGGGTCATTACAAAAAACTTTCTACGCATAGCACACGACCCGCAAAGGGGATGGAGGCATTCGATACTCTGCACTTTGTTCTTGCAGCAGGTGAAACAAAAGTTGAGCAGGTTGAAAGAACCGGCGGCCCTTCTGCAGAAAAAGCAAAAGCTTCCGACTCAAAATGTGATCCCGCTGCTTGCCAACCAGGAGAATTGATTGGCAATGGAAGAAAAAGAGCTCCACACTATTTGGGAGCAACAGAGAAATTTTTCATTCCTGATTTTCCGGCAAATAGTTCGCCGCAAACCCGAGCCGAGCTTGATTATCTTTTGCAATTACAACAACAGCGCAGCGAAGAAGATGTGAGGGCTTCCCTATTTTATGCCGGTGTTTATTACCGAACTTCTGTGCAGCCGGGAGATAATGATTATAAAAAATTTCAGCGCAATCTTTTTCATGTAGGAAGAAGCATTGGCACCTGGTTCAATGCCGATTCATTGCCATTGACTGCGGCTCTTGCTGCTAACGTTTGGAAAGATGCAGAATATCTTATCTGGAAATATAAAAATTATTTTATCCGGATCCGGCCGTATAAGCTGGAGCCGAAACTGCAAAATCTCGAAGAAACAAATTGGGCAGCATATCCCAGCGGACATGCTACTAACTCCTATGTAAATGCTTATTTATATTCAGAGCTTTTACCAGAATTCAGTTCATTCTTTATAAAAGACGCTTATGACATGGCACATTCAAGAGAAATTATTGGCGTGCATTATCCAAGTGATTCTGAAAGCGGTCGTGTATTGGCCTGGCAGCTTGTGAAAAGATTGATGGCATGTGAAAAATTCAAAAAAGATTTCGATGCAGCCAAGGAAGAAATTAAAAAAGTGAAGGGACTAAAAGGTTTTTAAAATTGTATCATAATTATTTAATCTTAAAAAGTAAAGCCATGAAAAAACAAATGAATCCCGATAGCTATCGGGACCCGGGATGCGGATGTGGTAATGGATGTTGCACAGGTGCAATGGTTGATTAACACATCAACGACTCCGTCATTGCTACCGGGACGGAGTCGTTTTAATTTTATGAAATGAAAAAGAAATTACTTTTTGTTTGTGTGGAGAATAGCAATCGATCGCAAATGAGCCAGGCTTTCGCAAAAATTTTGGGTGGTGAAAATGTAGAAGCCTTACAGCGCAGGCTCAAATCCTTCCGGTATCGTCAATCCAAAAGCGATTGCTGCCATGAAAGAACTTGGCTATGACTTAAGCAAACATAAAAGTAAATCACTAAAGGATGTTGAACAGTTCGCTCCTTTCGATGCCGTGGTAACCATGGGTTGTGGCGATGCCTGCCCATGGATGCCTGCAAAAAAATTTATTGATTGGGAAATACCGGATCCGAAAAACCTGGAGCCCGGCGATTTCAACAAAGTAAGAGATCAGATCAGGGATAAAGTAAAAGAGTTGTTATCCTCAATCTAATCTTTTTTGCCTATATATTTTTCAGGGATCGGCGTGTCATTGCTTTCGCTTTGCCACATAATTGTAATTACCCACCAGCGTTTGCCGTCATACCAAAGTTGAAAACTATTGATCCCCCGCATAAATGGCTTTGCATCTGTTGCGGCTCTTTTACTTTCATAGGTGCTGAATACATGGACAATGTTTCCAAATTGTTCTGTTCGCCTGCCTATCTCGGTTTCAAAGAATCCATCTTTTTCCAGGAAGGGTCCGGAGTTAGTAATGTATTCTTCTACTGTCAATACTCTTCTTGTTGATTCTCCCGTGGCCCGTTTTCCTGTAGGGATCATCCTTGCATCAGGTACAAATAATGTTCGCATTCTTTCCCAGTTTCTTTTTTGTCCGGCCGGCCCGCTGATCACATCATATACAGCCGCAATAATCGCCTCCGGTGATGATACATCTTTAGCATCCGCAGGAATGCTATCTGTGTTAAACGCAGTTGCTTTTATGGTTGTATAAAATAAAATAATCACAACTAACATTGCTACCTTTTTCATCTGCTAAATTTTGTTCAAGTTAGCTATTGAACCCGGTATTTTCTTTTCCGTTCATAAATCTGGCTTTGGTTTGTTTACTTTGTAAAAATTTTTTAGTTGCCGTCTCCGCTGCTTTCAAATCGTGTATACTTCTTTTTGTTTTCCCTGCTTGGTCTTGTATATATCGCCGGGCTATTTGTGCCGTTAATGGATAATGACTCCGGGCACCATGCAGATATCGCATTGAGAATGTACTTAACCGGGGATTATGTAACGCTTTATGATCATCGAGGCGATTATATCGATAAACCGCATTTTCTTTTCTGGACCTCGGCATTGAGTTATCATGTATTTGGCGTTACTTCTTTTGCTTACCGGTTCCCTTCATTTCTCTTTACTATTCTTGGTACATGGTCCATATATCGTTTGGGTAAAGAGTTATATGATCATGAAACGGGGAAACTAGCCGCATTGATCGCTGCCTCTTCATTCTGTTACATTCTCGCCAACAATGATGTTCGAATGGATGCGATTTTAACCGCAGCCATTGCTTTTGCAACCTGGCAGCTCGTTGCATACGTTCATCACCGGAAATTCATTTTTTTAGTTGGCGCAGCATTAGGGTGTGGCAATTGGCTTTTGCACAAAAGGGCATGTAGGTTTGGTAACGCCTGTTGCAGCCATCTTTTTTTATATTCTGTATAAAAAAGACTGGAAGCTTTTGTTTGACTGGCATTGGCTGATCGTTATTTTTCTTTTTGCCGTTTTCATTTCACCTGTTGTTTATTGCTACTATCTGCAGTTTAATCTTCATCCCGAAAAAATTTCGCAGGGAATAAAAGGCGTGAACGGGGTAAAATATATTTTATGGAGTCACAGCTTTGATAGAATAAAAGGGCATGAGCGATTTGGCGCAGTGGGCAAAGAAGATCATTTCTTTTTCCTGCATACATTTCTCTGGACATTTGCTCCCTGGTGTTTTGTTGCTTTAATCGGCCTGGTCATTCGTGTGAAGAATTTTTTCAGAAGAAAAGAAGAATGGTTGAGCACCGCTGTTTTTGTAATGCTTGCGGCGCTTATTAATTTTTCCAACTTTAAACTTCCTCATTATCTTCCAATACTGGCGCCGGCTACTGCTTTAATAGTCGCCTATCTTTTTGTTTCAAAATGGAATGATGAGCGCTGGAAAAACCCCTTCTATTTTATTCAATTGTTTGCCTCGGTACTATTACTTGCCACGGCAGCATTAATTAATGTTTGGGCTTTCCCGGTAAAAAATTCAATTTGTACTTGCCGGCGTTATCCTGTTGCTTGCAATTGTATTTTATTTTTTATTGAGCGGCTCGTTCTCAAAGATCCAAAAATCAATTACTGTTTCCGTTGCTGCGATTGCATTGTTTTTCTTTTTGCTAAACACCAATTTCTATCCGCAGTTACTTACTTACCAGGGAGGAAAACCCTTGGCGGATATGACAAGAGGTATTGCCGACCCAAAAGATGCTTATTTCTGGAAAAATACTTTTAGCTCAACTTATAATTTTTATTCTTCTTCAAACAGGCAGGTATATGATGATTCGTTAAGCCGGCAAGGAAAAAAATTCTGGCTGATCTATGAAAGATCCCAGCAATCGCAAATTGATTCGCTCGGTTTTGTTTTCGGAAAAACATTTTCAGTTCCGGATTATGAAATTACCCGGTTGAAAAAAAGCTTTGTCGATCCTGTTACAAGAAAACAAACGCTGGATGAAATGATAATGGCTGAGGTTGTCGGAAAAAATTAGCTCTCTTTCTAACTATTGACTACGACACCGAACTACTGACTACAGGTTCCTGTAGAGACAAGGCATGCCTTGTCTCTACTTCTTAACCCTAATGTATTTCTCAGTATTGATCCTGTTGATCCCTTCGGCTTCTATTTTTTCAATGCCGCTTTGAATAAGCGTATCGCCCTTTATGGTTACGGTAAATGTAAAATCGTGGCCCTCCCATTCTCTTGCATTGCAATATTCAAGATGTTCGGTGTAACTGTTGCCCTTAAGAGAAAAGCTTCCTCCGCCTGCTGAAAATTCTGCAGATGCAGAATCTTTTCCTTTATTCAGATCGTGCAATAAAAATGCAAAATGCGATTCGTTAATGATCTTAATAAATGATTTGCCTTTTGCATAATCCGTGATCGTCGTATCGCCCTTCTCAATAACAGTACCTGTTAACAATTTCCAAGTTCCCTGTAATGAATTTGCCGGTGCTCCTGTATCATTTTCTGTCTTGGTGTTGCATGAAATAATTGTTGCAAATAAAAATGCCGTGGCAAATAGTTGTTTCATGAAGTTTTTTTATGAAGTTAATTGCTGAAGTCTGAAAAAATTACATTTATCCGTTTCTCTGCAATTGTCTCGCGGCAAATAAAAGAAAAATGTCTTCTTTTTTACTTTGGTTGCACGGTTTCGTTTGCTACAACAACCGGGTCTTCCTGGCTCCTTTTTATTGCCGGCCAGTTGATATGTTCTTTGTCAAGTATCGTTTCCACTCTTGAAACAAAAAGTGTTTCCTTATCAACCCCTTCTTCGGCGTAGGGCCCCACTGCAAAATTGTAATAATAAAGTTCTGGTTTAAGCAATTCAACTGTCGATCTGTACTTGACCCACAGTTCCTGGTATTGAAATGTTTTAAGACCGGCTGTAAGTATGGCTACAACAGCCGAAATAATTACTACCGGTATCTGCAGGCTTACCCATTTACCATCAAGTGCCGCTATCACGGGAGTTACTGCAGAGAATACAATCAATACCCATTGGCACGCCCGGTAATTTTTTTGATTTTTTGATGACGCCTTGTTGTAATATTCCATTTGCTCTTTATACCTCGTTTCGACATAATCTTTAAATGCGTCAATGTTCATGTTAGACATGGGGGTAGTTTTTGTTTGTAAATGCAACCAGCTCCTTAACTTTAATAATCTTATGTTTTCAATAGATATGTGGAGTGTATCATAAAATATGCGCCATGCAATTCTAAATAAATGTAAGGAATTATAGGGGTGCCGCTTAGTCAATACTTAATTATCTCTGGCGGCAGCAATTCCTCCTTTATTTTTCCATCGACTACCGACACAAAATAATTATTATTATTAGAATCCAGTGAAACAGATTTTTTCATAACTCCATTCTTAAACAATAACCCAGCCCTGTCATCGCAGGCATATCCTGCTTTGAGGCTGCCGCTTAGAATTGAATTATGATATAATGGTCTTCTTGCTGGCTCTGCATGATAATGCGGTGAGTGACTGTAATTCAGAAAACCCAGGCACTCAACTAACGTAAGCGTTTTAGGTCTTGAATCAGTAGATCCTCCTGTAAACCAGCATAAGGATCCTGCACTGCCTCCCGATAAGATAACTCCTTTGTCATACGCTTTTTTTAATACAGTATCTATTCCCTGTGCCTTCCAGATAGCGATCATGTTCAATGTATTTCCGCCGCCCACCACTATGGCATCCATGCTCAAGATTATTTCTTCAAAGCTTTTTTGATTGGGTGAAGAGTTAATGAAGGTTCGCAAAACATAAGGCCTTACAGGAAGATCTTCGCACGTGGCGTACCAGTTAGCAATACTATTCGCATTATCTGCAGACGCGGTAGGTATAAAACAGATTTTAGGATTGGGCTTATTTGTAAGCGATGCTAAATATTGAATATACGGCCTCCCAAACGAACCACCGGTAACAAAAATTGTTTTGTCTGTTTTTTTAATAGTGTCCTGGCCTTGCAGTCCAATTGAAAAGAAAAAAATACCGAGAAGAAAGATCCATTTGCTTTTCATGTTTGATGTTTTTTATCATTACTCATATTTTATCCAGCCATTCTCTTGCTTCTTTTGTATTGTCAAAAAAATTGATTGTGAGTTTGTCTTTATCGGCTTTATATGAAATTGTTTCTACTGCCACTTTATTGAAATAGTGATCAGGCTTAATGATAGCAATCGCTTTAAAACCAAACTTTGTAGCTCTTGGCAAAAATTCTTCATTTAACCATTGCTGATCTTCCATAGCTATTATCTTCATATCTTTTATGTCCGCCAGAACTTTTGAACAATTATTTTTTATAAGCGTATTTAACATCAGTTCCGTCCCCTCTTTGAATTGTTTACTTGTTGCATATCCGTTCCATTCCATCACAACAGAATTGATCCCGGCATCAAAATAAATATTATAGATTTCTGCGCTGGTCTCCATTTTAAATCTTTTAATTTACATCTTCTAAAAAAAATTTATTCCTTATAGCCCCGCTTTCTTACTTATCTCCAGCATTCTCTCAATCGGTTTCTTTGCTGCCAGCCTTAATTCTTCATCCATTGTAATATCCGGTACTTCATATTCCATGCAGAGATAAAGCTTCTCAAGTGTATTACGTTTCATGTGCGGGCAATCATTGCAGGCGCAATTGTTTTCAGGTGGTGCCGGTATAAATGTTTTAGTTGGGATTTGCTTTTTGCATCTGGTGAATGATGCCTGTTTCTGTAACAACAATAAATTCTTTTGCATCATCCTTCTGTGTATACTTCAGCAATCCTGTGGTACTGCCGATAAAATCTGCAATGCGTAAAACAGGGTCCTCACATTCCGGGTGAGCAATCACTTTTGCATTCGGATGTCTTACTTTTAATTTGGTGATCTTTTCAAGACTAAATATTTCATGCACCATGCAGGCACCATTCCAAAGCAACATATTTCTCCCCGTCACTTTGTTGATGTAGGCGCCAAGATTTTTATCAGGAGCAAAAATTATTTTCTGTTCTTTTGGAAAACTTTCAACAATCACCTTTGCATTACTGCTGGTACAGATCACATCGCTTAATGCTTTTATTCCTGCACTGCAGTTGATATAGCTTACCACTACATGATCAGGATGCTCGTCTTTGAATTTTTTGAACAATGGTGGCGGACAACTATCGCTCAGTGAACAACCGGCTTTCAGATCAGGAATAACAACTTTTTTTGTTGGGTTTAAAATTTTTGCCGTCTCGGCCATGAAATGCACTCCGGCAAAAACGATCATGTCGGCTTGTGTCTTTTCAGCTTGTTGTGCCAGCCCTAAACTATCCCCGATATAGTCAGCCACATCCTGGATATCCGGTTCCTGGTAGTAATGCGCCAGCAGTATCGCATTTTTTTCTTTTTTCAATCTTTCAATTTCTGCAAAGAGATCGAGTGTGGGGTCCAGTTCAATATCGAGAAAACCCTTTCTCTCAATTTCACTTTTTGCGGCGGTTATTGTTTCTGAATTCATCTTCACTAATTTTTTAGGTCCCGGTAATTACCGGGTGCAATGTTCGACTACACAATCGGATTTTTAAAATTCCTTTTTCTGTATTGTATTAATAGTATTATATAATATTTATAAAAAAGAGTTTATTATTATTACACCTGTGGATTCGTGGAAAAGATTCTACACAAAATTACTTACTTAATATTATTAACACTAAAAGCAGAGGTAATCCACAGGTCATATCCTTGCCTGCCGCAGATCTCACTGTTATATCCACATGCCTGTGCGTGTCATCTTCTGGAAAAATAGTGTACCAAAAAAATAAAAAGTTCTGTGAATAGAGTATGAATTACGCATGCACAACTAACACTAACAGTTTTTAGTTTCGGGCTTTTAACTTTCAACCATCCAATCTTTCTATTTCATGCTAACGTTTCACCAACCGTTATTAACAGTAAAAGTCTTTTGCCAACAGCCCTTTGGGGAGAAAAACTTTACTACCCGAAATAAAACGGCGGCAAAAACTTGATAGAAATTAATAATCTAACTTTACGGTTCTCAAACTATACATATGAAATATCTCAAAAGGTTTGTATACACCCTGCTTTTCTTATCCTCCACCTTAATCTCAATCTGTTCTTTTGCCAACGAAGGCATGTGGTTGCCTCTTCTGTTGGAAAAACTGAATGAAAGCGAAATGAAAAGCCTGGGCATGAAGATAAGCGCAAAGGATATTTATAATATCAATAGCGGAAGTTTAAAAGATGCGATTGTAAGCCTTGGTGGTTTTTGTACCGGTGAAATAATTTCAAACAAAGGACTTGTTCTTACCAATCATCATTGCGGATTTGATGCCGTGCAAAATCATTCAACACTCGAGCATAATTATATAAGAGATGGATTTTGGGCAAAGAACAATAGTGAAGAGCTTGCTAATCCCGGTTTATATGTAACATTTATTGTAAGAATTGAAGATGTAACAAAACAAGTACTGAATGGCGCCACCCCAGCAATGAGTGAAGCGGAAAGACAATCACTGGTCGATAAGAATATGGAGGCGCTGAGAAACACAGTTAAAAAAGAAAGCTATCAGAAAGTATTGATCCGCGGATTTTTTGAGAATAACCAATACTATCTTTTTATAACAGAAACATATAACGATGTCCGTCTTGTTGGCGCACCGCCATCTGCTATTGGTAATTTTGGAAAAGATACCGATAACTGGATGTGGCCACGGCATACGGGAGATTTTTCCATGTTCCGCATTTATGCAGGCAAAGACAATAAGCCTGCTGATTATTCGCCCGATAATATTCCATATACTCCAAAAAAATCATTGGCTATTTCATTGAATGGAGTAAAGGCAGGCGACTTTACAATGGTATTTGGTTTCCCCGGAAGAACGACAGAATATTTACCCGGATCAGCTGTTGAACAAATAATGACGGTGAATGATCCGGCAAAAATTTCTATCCGCGAAAAAGCATTAAATATTATCGATGGGTTCATGCGAAAAGATGAACAAATAAAAATTCAGTATGCATCAAAATATGCCGGCATTCAAAACGCTTATAAAAAATGGCAGGGCGAAGTGCTTGGGCTTACACGTACCGATGCGGTTGGAAAAAAAAGTGTATATGAAGCCGAGTTCCAGAAAAGAGTAAATGCCAATCCGCAATGGAAATCATCTTATGGAAAGGTTTTGCAGGATCTTAATAATGCGTATGCAGAAATAAAACCATATGGTTATGCAAGAGATTATTTTAATGAGATTATAAGCAAAATAGAATTGTTTACGGTGGCCGCACAGTTGAGTTCTCTTGTGAATGCATTTGACCAGGGCGGCGAAACGGCTTATGCAAAAAAGAAAAATGAGGTCAGCGGGTTTCTTAATGATTTTTTTACCGAATATAATACCGAAGTAGATAAAAAACTTTTTGCAGTGTTGATGAAGATGTATGTGATGGACCAGCAAAAAGAAAATGTTTCTTCAATGATGACTGATATGCTGAGCTCGGAGGGAGATGATTATGATAAGCTGGCTGAAAAAATTTATACAGAAACAAGAATTTTGAATGCAAAGGCTGTCAATGATAAATTACAACAAGCAACCAGCGATGTTATAAATTATATCCGCAACGATAACGCCGTTAAATTATATAATGATATTTTAAAAACGTATCAAACGCAGGTACAGGGAAAGCTCAATGAAATTCAAACTAGGATAAACAAGCTGCAGCGAACTTATATGCAGGCGCAAATGGATGTTTTTAAAGAAAAGAAATTTTATCCTGATGCAAACAGCACACTGCGCATTACTTATGGAAATGTAAAAGGATATGAAGCAAGAGATGCGGTTAACTATGATTTTTATACCTATCTAGATGGTGTGATGGAAAAATACAAGCCAGGGGATTATGAATTTGATGTTCCTGAAAAACTAAGAGAGCTTTACAAGGCAAAAGATTATGGCCCTTATGCGGTCAATGGTAAGCTGCCCGTTTGTTTTATCGCTGCCAACCATACAACAGGCGGCAATAGCGGAAGCCCCGCACTTGATGCCAATGGCAATCTTATCGGTCTCAATTTCGACCGTGTATGGGAGGGTACCATGAGTGATATTAATTATGATCCTTCCATTTGCAGGAATATAATGGTTGATATCCGCTATGTGTTATTTATTATTGACAAGTTTGCCGGCGCCAAACACCTTATCAAGGAAATGAACCTTGTGGTCAGTCCTAAAATTTAGGGGCTGTCAACGTCATTACATAATTGCCCTTCAGTCCCGGCTGTTCGCTTGTAGTCCCGCTGATGGCGGGAGCTACCGCTACCATCCGGCAGCCCATCAGCAGCAGAATACCATTGGGCAAAAGAAAGGCTGCTTTTCCACAGTTTTTCCCCTATTTTTGCCGTCCTCCAAAGGAGTCCTTTGGGCTTTTTTATAACCCTATAATATTATTATGTCAGTTATCCAGAGCATTCGTGAAAAGTATGCAAAGTGGGCTGTAGTGGCTATCGCATTAGCACTTTTAGGTTTTATCCTAACCGATTATTTCCAGGCAAAAGAAAGAATGGGGCCCGGAGATTCCTCAACACTTGGAACAGTGAATGGAAAGAAAATTGACTGGGTCAGTTTTGAATCAAAACTCAAAAGCATAAACGAGGATGCGCAGAGAAATGCGGCAAGCCAGGGACGCCAGATCTCAGAAGCAGAACTTCAGAATAATAATGAACAGCTATGGAATAACCAGGTTGAACAAATTATTATGGAGCCTGAATTTAAAAAGATTGGTATTGATGTGGGAAAAAGAGAGTTTAATGATTGGCTGTTTGGGCCTAACCCTCCCCAGGAAATGAGAAGGATCTTTTCCGATCCGCAAACGGGAAATTATGATGGGGCGGCAGTCCAGGCACAATTCAATAATATAAAAAGGACAGGCGAACCAGCTCAAAAAGATCAGCTCGATGATTTTCTTGGCGCGTTGGAATACAACAAAAAACTTCAAAAGCTCAACGCACTTCTTACGAGCTCTGTATATTATCCAAAATGGTTTATAGAAAAACAAAATGCAGAATCTGCGGGATTGGCAAAAGTTTCTTATGTCCGGTATCTGTATTCAAAAATTCCTGACAGCACAATAAAAGTTTCTGATAAGGAGATTGAAGATTATGTGAACAAGTATAAATCTTTGTATAAACAAGAAGAAGCACGCAGCATTTCCTATGTACTTTTTGATGCGGCAGCAACAGCAGCTGATTCAGCATCGGTTAAAAAGCAACTGGAAGAACTGAAAGCTGACTTTGCAGCTGAACCAGATCCTGCCAGGTTTATTTCAAGCAAAGGAGGCACAATCGAATATTTTGACGGATACAATGGTAAATCACAGATACAGGTGCCTTTAAAAGACAGCATTTTTGCTCTTGCAAAAAGCGCAGTGTACGGCCCTTACCTTGATCAGCATACTTATGTCTTAGCAAAACTCATTGATTCAAGACCAATGCCCGATTCGGTAAAGGCACGGCATATTCTGATTCAAACATACGATCCGCAAAACAGGCAGCAAATACTTGATGATTCAGTTGCCAAGAAAAGAATTGACAGCATTGAGCTGGCAATAAAAGGAGGTGCAAAATTTGATTCGCTTGCAATCAGATATTCGTCCGATCAAAGCAGCGCCCTGAAAGGCGGTCTTTTATCTAATCCCGATAATCCTGCTACGAATTATTTTACTTACGGAAGAATGGTAAAAGAATTCAATGATTTTTCTTTCGAAGGAAAAACGGGCGAAAAGAAAGTGGTGAAAACGATCTTTGGTTATCACCTGATCGAAATACTTGATCAGAAAAATTTCCAGCCGTATTATAAAATTGCATATTTCGCAAAGAATATTGTAGCAAGTCCGGAAACGCTTCAGGCAGCAGAGGAAGAAGCAAGCAAATTTGCAAGCGAGAGCAACGACATGAAATCATATGATGCCAATATTGCAAAATCAAATGGCAGGTATAAAAAGATAGATGCAAACAATATCAGGCCGAATGATATTTTCATCCAGGGAATAAATGTCTTTGGTCCCACCCGCCAGCTTGTTAGAGAAATTTACAAAGCAGATAAAGGAGAGGTGTTGAAGCATGAAAAGATCGGCGATATACAGACAGGCTATAAATTCATTGTAGCTGTGGTTACCGATGTTTTGAAAGAAGGTGTGCAACCTGTTTATATAGCAAGAACAGGAACACAAACAACGCCAAGTGTGGAAAGGGTGATAAAAGACAAGAAGAAAGCGGAACAAATAAAACAAATGATCGGCAAGGTGACCACATTAGAAGCGGCAGCCGCAGCATTAAAAGATTCAATAGTTGTGGTAGATAGTGTTCGTATAGGAAGCGGTGGCAAGCAGTTTGGCGATGCGAAGGCACTCGGAGCGATCTTTAATCCAAACAACAAGGGAAAAATCATTCCGGAGCCAATAGCGGGCAAAGATGCGGTATATGTAATCAGGGTCGATGATGTTACCACTACATCGGTGATCGCGGATATTGAAATGCAAAGAACTCAAATGCGAAGCAGAACCATGAATATGCAGGCACAACTAAGCCAGCCAGCTACGATCATGAGAAAACTGTCGAAGGTCAGAGACAACCGGCGAAATTTTTATTAATTATGAGCTGCTTATTTAAGAAGTAGTGGCCCGGTCTCGCCTAAGGCGAGACCGGGCTTTTTTGCGCCGCTTTTCGTAAACAATAAAGCTTAAAGCAGCGGTATTTTTGCAATTCGATGAGCGACGAAATTATAAATAAGGTGGCTGAAAGCGGGTTAATTACAATTGACCTGGAAAAATACCTTCCGCATAAAGAGGATATGATCGTCTTTGATCTGAAAGATTTTCTTTTTATGGGGATGATATTAAAGGAAAAAGATTTCAGGGAAGCACTGAAACAACACAATTGGGAAAAGTACAGAAATAAGAATGTTGCCATTACATGCTCAGCAGATGCTATTATTCCTGTGTGGGCTTATATGCTTGTAATATCGTACCTGCAACCGCTGGCAAAACAAACAATGGTTGGAAACGAAAAGGAAATGTATAAGGCAACGATCATTAAAAACATTTCTTCAATAAATGTGGGTGAATTTGAAGGCAAACGGATCGTATTAAAAGGCTGTGGTGAAACACCGATCGACGACTTTGCTTATGCCGAAGCAACAAAAGTGCTTCTGCCTGTGGCAAAAAGCATTATGTATGGCGAACCCTGCAGTACAGTTCCTGTTTATAAGAAGAAATAATTAGCGGTTTCATATTGCTCCAGCCTTAAGGCTGGGGTTAGGATAATACAGATAATATTCACAGGGCTTTAGCCCTTATGCAAAATAAAACGATAATTCCTCTGCCGGTTCCTGTAATCAAAAAGAAAAATTTTACCTTAACGCCATAAAGAACTGTGTACATGAAAAAAGCGTATTGGGTTTTATTGCTTGTCGTTATTGCAGCGGGCGCTGCCTCCGTATTTATCTATGGAAAAACTAAACCCAAGGACAAACTTCCTGCTCATGTTGATTTCAATATTCATATAAGACCAATACTTTCCGATCGCTGTTTCAAATGTCATGGGCCCGATGCAAAGCAAAGGCAGGCAAGCCTGCGGCTTGATATACCTGACAGCGCATTTGCTGCATTAAAAGAAAACCCGGGCTCATTTGCCATCGTTCCCGGTGATCCCCTGCACTCTCAAATGTTTCTTCGGATATCCTCAACGGATACGTCAGAGCAAATGCCGCCACCATCATCTAATGTTTCTCTTTCCGCGTATGAAATAAAGCTGATAGAGAAATGGATAAAGCAGGGCGCAGAATATAAACAGCACTGGGCTTTAATTACACCACAGCCACAGCAATTGCCGGAAACAGAAAATAAGCAGTGGCCAAAGAACGAGATCGACCGTTTTGTGCTGGCAAAAATGGAGTCGGTGGATCTTTCGCCTAATGATATTGCCGATAAAGAAAGATTATTAAAAAGAGTTTGTTTTGATCTGACCGGTTTGCCGGCAACGATTGAATTGCAGGAAAATTTTTTAAATGATAATGCTGCGAATGCATACGAAAAGATAGTTGATGAGCTTTTAGCAAACCCTCATTATGGTGAAAAGATGGCGCTTCACTGGCTTGATGTAGCAAGGTATGCAGACAGTCACGGCTACCAGGATGATGGCTTGCGAACAATGTGGCCATGGAGAGATTGGGTGATCCATGCATTCAATGAAAATTATTCTTACGAAAAATTCGTTACCTGGCAGCTTGCGGGTGACCTGCTTCCTGAACCAACAAAAGAAATGTTACTGGCTACGGGCTTTAACCGCAATCATAAAATAACACAGGAAGGCGGAGTAATCGATGAAGAATATAGATTGGAATATGTAACGGACCGCACCAACACATTTGGAAAAACTTTTTTGGCAATGACATTTGAGTGTGCTAAATGTCATGATCATAAGTTTGACCCGATTCCGCAAAGATCTATTACAGCATGTTTGCTTTTTTTAACCAGGTAAATGAAAAAGGATTACTTGGAGATATTCAGCTTGCATCGCTTGCCGATCCTCCTAATATGAAAATCACCAGCGATGATGTAAAGAATCTCTTGCAATTCATCAATAAGAAAGATACCGCACCCGTACTGGTGATGATCATGAAAGACAGCAGCGAAGTAAGATGTACGAATATTTTAAAAAGAGGGGTGTATGATCAACCAGGAGATGAAGTTTCATTTAATACCCCGCCAAAGATTTTTCCATTTGATTCGACAAAACTTGAAAAGAACAGGTTGGGCCTGGTTCAATGGCTGTTTGATAAAAAGCATCCGCTAACATCAAGAGTTTTTGTAAATCGTATCTGGCAGGAATTTTTTGGAAGAGGACTTGTAAAAACATCAGGCGATTTTGGTATGCAGGGAGAGCCGCCATCGCATCCTGAGTTACTCGATTGGCTCGCATTGGATTTTATGAATAATGGTTGGGATATAAAACGGCTGGTAAAACAAATCGTAATGTCTTCAACCTATTGCCAGTCATCCGTGGCCTCAAAAGCGAAACTCTCAAAAGATCCCGAGAATATTTTTCTTTCAAGATCGTCAAGAGCAAGATATGCGGCCGAGTTTGTAAAAGATGTTGTGTTATCAAGCAGCGGTTTAATGAATGATGAAATTGGCGGGCCAAGTGTGAAAAGTTATCAGCCAAAGGGACTTTGGGAATCATCTACATCGGGTCGCGGTCAATTAGCAAGATATGTACAGGACCATGATGAAAAATTGTATCGCCGCGGAATGTATACATTCATTAAAAGAACAGTGCCGCCACCGTCCATGCTTACATTCGATGCATCAAACAGGGATCAATGCGAAGTAAAAAGAGTACGCACCAATACGCCGTTGCAGGCCCTTGTTCTGTTGAATGATCCGCAAGTGCTGGAAGCCGCAAGAGTGTTAGCAGAAAAACTATCCTTAGAAAAACTTTCCGATGAACAAAGAATTGAAAAAGCATTCCGCCGCATCATTTGCAGAATGGCAACCGAAAAAGAAAAGCAAATACTTTTTGAATATTACAAAAAAGAAAAAGAACAGTTTTTAAAACAACCGCAAAAGGCAGAGAGTTTTCTAAAAGTTGGGGAATATAAACATGAACAGGTTCCAAATAAAGCAGAAGCAGCGGCATTGATGCAGGTGGTTCATACAATTTATAATATGGAAGAGGCGATTACGAAGACATAACCACCCGGCCTCCTGTCTCCGCCGCGGCGGAGGAACTTAGGAAGAAGAAACTTTTGTTTGTTTGGATGTGTTATAAAGTTGAAGTGGAAGTTGTTTAGTTTGGAATTGTATTGAAGCACCGCTCCTTTCCCTTTGGGGAAGGAGATGGAGGATGGGGCCTGGCGAATAGAATTACCGAACGTACAAGTGTGCGACGCAACAGACGGTGACAGTAGTAATGAAGATGGGCTCATAGAAAATAACTATCAGGTCGCATCCAGCGTCCCGATGGAAAAAATAACCATCAGACTCCCGCTTCAGGCGGGATCCCGATGGATAAAATAAACTTCATGGCAAACGAATTTTTTGAGAACAGGCTGAACATTACAAGAAAACATTTTCTTGGTAAGCTGAGCATCGGCCTTGGCAGTGTTGCATTGGGTTCGCTGCTGGTAAAAGATCTTTTCAGTAGCGGATCTGGCGAAATGTTACCGCCGGTCGGACTTGCGCATTTTGCACCCAAAGCAAAACGCATCATTTATCTTTTTCAAAATGGCGCCCCTTCGCAACTGGAAAGTTTCGATTATAAACCAACGCTGATCAAAAGAATGGGCGAAGACCTGCCTGCATCGATAAGAATGGGTCAGCGATTAACAGGCATGACCGCTAACCAGGAAAAATTCCCAATGGTAGGATCAAAATTTGAATTCAAGCAGCATGGCCAGTCGGGAACATGGATCAGTGAATTGTTTCCAAACATTGCAAAGATCGCCGATGATATTTGCGTGATAAAAACAATGCATACAGAAGCTATCAATCATGATCCAGCTTTGACATTTATACAAACAGGAGCTCAACAAGGGAACAGGCCAAGCATGGGCTCATGGCTTAGCTATGGTTTGGGAAGCGAGAATAAAAATCTTCCTGCATTTTGTGTGTTGCTTTCAAGAGGAAAAGGAAACGGGCAAGGTGTTTATTCAAAACTTTGGACCAATGGTTTTCTTGACAGCGTTCACCAGGGAGTGCAGTTCAGCAACAGCGATGAAAGAGTTTTATATCTTAATAACCCGGAAGGTGCGGATAAAGTAGACAGGAGAAGAATGCTTGATGAGTTAGCAAAATTGAATGCATTGTCATTTGAAGAATTCGGCGATCCGGAAATAAAAACAAAAGTTGAGCAATACGAAATGGCGTACCGGATGCAAACCGCAGTACCCGAGCTTACGGATTTTTCAAAAGAATCGGATCAGATAATAAAAATGTATGGCCCTGAATGTCTGGTGCCGGGAACTTATGCCGCTAATTGTTTGCTTGCAAGAAAACTTTCGGAAGCGGGAGTAAGATTTGTTCAGCTTTATCACCAGGGATGGGACCAGCATGGCAATCTTGTTGGTGAAATGCCGGGTCAGGCAAAAGATACTGACCGTGCATCAGCAGCATTGGTGATGGACCTTAAACAAAGAGGATTGCTGGATGAAACGCTGGTGATATGGGGAGGAGAATTCGGAAGAACGAATTACTGCCAGGGAGACCTGACCAAAGATAATTATGGCCGCGATCATCACCCAAGATGTTATAGCATTTGGATGGCGGGTGGCGGCATTAAGCCAGGTGTTTCTTATGGTGAAACAGATGAGTTTGGTTATAACATTGTTCAGGATCCTGTTCATATAAATGATTTTCATGCAACAGTTCTGCACCTGATGGGACTGCATCATGAAAAACTTGTTTTTAAACATCTTGGTCGCCGCTACCGGTTAACGGATGTTGCAGGCGAAGTAGTGAAAGGAATACTTGCATAAAAAAGAAGAATGAAATTATTCCAGCGCATTTTATCCAATCTTAGTTTTTTTATTATTGTGATGCTTTTGTTTTTGCTATTCTTTCAAAACAAAGTATCACTGCCGCCATCACTACAAGTGATAGGAAGAATGCACCCGCTGTTGCTTCATCTTACCGATCGGGCTGCTTATTATCTCTTTTATAATATGGCTGGGAAGAAAAAATATTGATGCAGGTTCTTTTCAAAATATATTTATTCTTGTGCTGCAGGTTACTGCATTCACTGCATCGCTTACCGCATTGATGGGATTCTTTCTTTCAAGAGAAGGGGGCTATGATGAGAGCATTCTTTTAAAACATAAAGTTCTTGGAATTGTAACTGCGATCTTGTCGTATTCGTTGTTGATGATCTTTCAATCGGCGCCGCAAAAGAAATTACTTTTCGGAGCAATGATCACTGTAGCATTGATAGTAATGATCATTGGCAGCCACTTCGGCTCTACGCTTACACATGGTGAAGGATTTGTGTGGCAACCTGTACGTGGGGAAGAAGAAACAGAAGAAGTAAAAATTACGGACAGCAGTTCTTTATTCGCAGCAGCCGTTCGTCCGATCCTGAAATCAAAATGTTTTTCCTGTCATAATGAAAGGAAAGCAAAAGGCGAATTGGTAATGACAACAGACGAAAAAATTTTGAAGGGAGGAAAGAATGGCCCGATATGGGTATCAGGAGATGCATTGAATAGTCATATTATTCAAAACATCAATTTACCTGATGAAGATAAAAAGCACATGCCGCCCAAAGGAAAGCCACAGCTAAGCCAGGATGAGATCGATCTTCTGTTTGCGTGGGTACAATCCGGTGCCGATATGAACAAGCCGGTGAAAGATTATGAAGATGATGATACGTTAAAGATCCTTGCATCGAAGTTTATTCATTTACCAAAAGAATTAGAAGAAAGAAAATATTCATTTGCCGCCGCTCCTGCTACGCTGGTGCAAAAGATGAGCGGCCCGTTTTGTTCGGTATTTCCTTTATCGCAAAACTCACCGGCACTGCAGGCAGATTTTTTTGTCAGGGAAAAATTTGACAGGAAGAAGCTGGACGAACTATTAAAAGTAAAAGAACAGCTTGTTGTACTCAATTTAGGAAATATGCCTGTAGAAGACGCGGATATGAAAACGATAAATCAATTCAGTAATCTTGAAAAACTGGTTTTAAATAATTCTTCGATTACAAATGATGGTATAGGAGAATTGAAAAAACTAAAAAACCTCCGGTCTCTTTCACTTGCCGGAACAAAGATTGATAAAAATGCTGCCCCGGCATTTTCACAACTTGATTCGTTGAAAGAAGTTTTTATTTGGAATACAAATATTTCTGCCGCTGAAGCAACAGAGTTACAGAAACAAAGCAAAAAAATAACGTTTAACAGCGGCTATGTGCCGGATGCAAACGAAATACTTACATTAACGCCACCGGCAATAAAGAACGAAGAATTTATTTTGAACGCAAACGAAAAGATCGAATTAAAACACCAGGTAGGAGGAGTAACAATACGCTACACAACAGATGACAGTGATCCGGACAGCACATCATCCCCAATATATAATGGGCCTCTTTCCGTTGATGGATTCGCAATAATAAAAGCAAAAGCGGTAAGACCCGGATGGTACAGCAGCCCGACAGCAGAATTTTCTTTTTTCAAAAAAGGAATTAAACCTTCTGGTGCAGAATTAGTAAATCAACCAAACGAAAAGTACAAAGGCGATGGAGCAATGACGCTGATCGATTTGAAAAAGGGAACAGCGGATAACTTTGGAGATGCTGCGTGGCTTGGGTTCAGGGAAAAACCTTTTGCCGCAGTCTTTAATTTTGATACTGTGCAAACGATCAGCAGCATCTCGATAAGTTATAATAAGAACGTTCAATCTTACCTGATGCCACCTGCGGAAATAGAAATATGGGGTGGTGATGATAAGGACAAATTAAAGTTGTTGAAAAAACTATCACCACCGCAGACCACTAAAGAAGAAAAAGATGTTGTGCGGGTGGAAGGAATTAAAATCGATCTCGAACCGGCGGCCCATAAATATTATAAAATAATTGCAAAGAATATTGGTAAGTTACCGCCGTGGCACCCGGGCAAAGGTGATAAAGGCTGGTTTTTTATTGATGAAGTATTTTTTAATTAAGCAATATGAATCGTAAGATCCATCTGGCCAAAAAACAATAAATATTGACAGATGAAAAGAAAAGAATTTATACAAAACGGCAGCTTGCTGATCGCAGGCAGCATGATTGCCAAAGAAAAATTATTTGACGTTGTTAATGACGAAATAATATACGGGCAGAATGAAAAGCGGTATAAGCTCGTGAAAGATTGGGTAAAAGCAGATGCTGCAACTCTACCCGTAAAAGATTGTCATGAAATGGTGCAGGACGCCCGGGGCAGGATCGTGTTATTAACCAATGAAACAAAAAACAATGTCATCTTTTTTGATAAGAAGGGAAAATTATTAGAAACATGGGGCCATGATTTTCCCGGCGGGCATGGATTGACTATCTGGGGCGATAAAGAACAATTTCTTTTTGTTACCGATACGGACAAGAATGAATTTTATAAAACAACAATGGATGGAAAGATCTTGCAAACATGGAAATATCCCGTTGAATCAGAAAAATATGTTGATCCCAAGAGATTTATTCCAACGGAAACGGCGATCACAAAAGATGGAGAGATCTATCTGGCTGATGGCTATGGCATGCAGTACATCACTCATTATGATGCGCAGGGAAAAATAAAGAACATTTTTGGGGGCAGGGGAAATGAAGAAAAATATTTGGATAATGCACATGGAATTACCATTGACCGCCGCACCTTGCCGGAAACATTAATTATCACAGACCGGACCCGCTGCTGTTTTAAACGGTTTTCAATGAAAGGGGAATATATCGAAACGATTTCTTTACCGGGAGCTTGTGTCTGCCGGCCGGTTATTAAAGGAAATTATTTATATGCGGCGGTTCTGCGTTCTCCCAATCTTGATAATGTTGATTCCGGATTTGTTATTGTTCTCAATAAAGAGAATAAAGTTGTTTCCGTGCTTTGCGGCTCGGCGGCAGCGTATGAAAACAACAAGCTGAAAACTTTTTATCAAACAGAAAAACTTTTTAAACATCCGCATGATGTAATGGTGGATGACGAAGAAAACTTGTATGTGTGTCAATGGAACTCTGGCAAAGTATATCCGTATAAATTTGAGCCGGTAAAATAAAAGCCAATGCTTATTCGCAGGGTAAAGAAAAAAGATATCGATCAGCTTTCAGTCTTGTTTGATAAATACAGGATCTTTTATAAACAGCAATCTGCTATTGGCAGCGCAAGATCATTTTTGAAAAAAAGAATGAAAAGAAAAGAGTCGGTGATCTTTGTGGCGGAAGAAGGAAAGGACCTGGTCGGCTTCACCCAGCTCTTCCCGATTTTTTCTTCTGTAAGCATGCAAAGAACCTGGCTGCTTAATGATCTGTATGTGGATGAAAAAGCAAGGGGAACCGGTGCCGCTACTGCTTTATTAAATGCCGCAAAAGAATTTGGAGAAGAAACAAATTCAAAGTGGCTGTTGTTGCAAACCGCAGCCGATAATTTTACCGCACAAAAGGTTTACGAAAAAAACGGATGGATAAAAGAAACAGATTTTTTCTACCGTAAGGATATTTAGAACCAGCCTCTTTTCCGAAACATCCAAAGCATTATAATGGGAATAGCGAGCATGACCAGAACGGCGCCAAAAAATCCATAAGGGTTGTGCAGCCAGGGGATGGTTTCAAAGTTCATTCCGAATATGCCACCAATAACAGTTGCCGGCGCCATCAGGCAGGTTACTATGGCCATCACCTTCATCACCTCGTTCATTTTCAAATTAACATTGTTAAGATAGAGATCGTGCATGTTGATCATCATATCACGGTATGTTTCGCTTAGATCATTTGCCTGCACAATATGATCATAGATGTCTTTAAAATATTTGGTGCTTCGATCATCAAGCAGTTCGCTGTCGCTGCGGATAAAACCATTTACAAGATCACGAACCGGCGATATATTTCTTTTTAACACAATTATCTCTTTACGAAGCTGGTTAATTTGTGCCAATGATCGCTGGGTTGAACTTCTTACTACTTCTTCTTCCAGGTCTTCAATTTGATCGCCAAGGTTTTCCATTACGATAAAATAATGGTCCACGATCAGGTCAAGCATTGTATAACATAAATAATCTGGACCCGCCTGCCGCAGCCGGCTATTGGCTAATTTCATTTTTTCTCTCAGTGAATTAAAAACATCGCGATTGGCATCTTCCTGGAAGCTCAAAACAAAATTCTTTCCAACAACAATGCTGATCTGCTCTTGTTCTACAGTGTTCTTTTGCGGATTATAATATAGCATGTTCAGCAGGCAAAAAAGGATATTGTCGATGTCGTCCATTTTTGGGCGCTGGTTTATACTCATGATATCTTCCTGTATCAAAGGGTGCACGCCAAAATAATTGCAGAGCGTCTCTACATCCGCTTTACGAATGCCATCAATATTGATCCATGTTACGGTATTGCGGGATAAAAATTTGAAACATTCTGTTACGTTTTCGGTTTCCTGCACGTCCATAGACTCAGCATTGTAATCATACACCGTAATTTTTATTTCCTTCGAATCTTCACGAAGCGGAATAATTGTAGGGTTTTGACTTAATATTTCACGGGTCCGCCGGGTGCCGAATAAATTAAACGGAACGAGATAACGAAGATATTTTTCAGGCTTCAGCTTTACATTCATAACAGCAGTAAGTTAGTAAAGATTTTTTTTAGAAAAGAAAGCGAAAAAATATCGTGGTGTCTCAATTTCGTTTATAAACCACGGCGGTCACAAAGAAACACAGCATAAAACGCCGTGTTTCGCTGCGTTCGCTGTGGTTATATAAATATCTGATTTCAAACTGAGACAGTCCAAAATTATAGCGAGCCCCAAATTTTTTTTGCTTTTTCTAAATCTTCCTGTGTATCAATGGCGATATTATTATAGTCGGTTTCAGCCATCTTTATCCGGACCCCATTTTCCAGGTATCTTAATTGCTCCAGCTTCTCCGTTTTTTCCAATGCGGATTGCGGCCACCGGGTAAAATTCATCAGCATATCTTTTCTATAGGCATACACTCCCACATGCAAAAAATAATTGGCGCTCAACCCAAAATCTCTTTGAAACGGAATGGTACTCCTGCTGAAATAAAGCGCATAACCGGATTTATCCGTAACACATTTTACATTATTGGGGTTTTCTGCTTCTTCTCTTGAAATTTTTCTCATCAGGGATGCCACCTGCACATTTGCATCATCAAAAAGGCGGACCAATTTTTCCAACGGTTCTTTTTTTATAAATGGCTCGTCACCCTGCACGTTTACAATTATATCGACATTCATATCAGCAACAGCCTCGGCAATTCTATCACTCCCGCTTTCATGTTCCTTTTTACTCCTGATCGCTTTGCCGCCGTTTTTTGTTATCTCACCATAAATAATATCGCTGTCGGTAATAACAAAAACATCATTAAATAAATTCGTAGCAACGGTATTTTCATATACATGCCGGATGATCGTTTTGCCTCCCAGCAACTGCATAAGCTTGCCGGGAAAACGTGTAGCTGCATAGCGGGCGGGAATAACGGCAAAAATTTTCACGAAGCAAGTTTACTGATTATTCATTATTTATTATTAATTATTAAGGCTGTCACTTATTTGAATAATTAATAATCAGTAATTAATAATTAATAATCCAGTTTCTGAAACGGCTTTTTTAATAAAGCAACCAGGTCCTCATCTTTTTCATTTGGATAATAACGGTCAAGTCCGTAGCGAAGTTCTTTTGGATCAAGGACCCGGTACGTTCCGAAAATTCTATCCCAAATTGAAAACACGCCGCCATAGTTGCTATCGGTATAAGGTTGTTTCCAATGATGATGCACTTTGTGCATGTTTGGCGAAACAAGAATATAACTCATGATCTTATCCACCGGCTTTGGCAAAGAAATATTTGCATGGGTAATTCCTGTAAAAACAGTCAGCAGTGTCTGATAGATCATTACAGCATAAATAGGAGCACCGCTTATAACAATTGCAATTAAAAAGAACAAACCACGCCATATACTTTCCAGCGGGTGATGCCGCAGCCCGGTAGTTACATCTACATTGTTATCGGCATGATGGATAATGTGCATGCGCCAGAACAATGGGATCTTATGTTCTATAAGATGAGAAAGCCATCCGCCAAAGAAATCAAGCAGCAACGCAGAAATTATGATTGATGCAACCACGGAGGCATTTAACCAATACACCAAACCGAACTTTTCGGTGGCCGCCAAATCAGAAAGAAAAACAATTAACACACCAAAGCCGGTATGGATAACCAGGTGTATAACGGTAAAGAAAAGATTGATAGCGGCATGACGGGTTTTATTCTTTTTATATTTCAGCGACAATAACGGGATAGCCCCTTCTATCATCCAAAGAATAAGCAGGCTGCCGACAATAAAAGCCAGCCTTTCAAGCGGACGTTGTTCAAGCGTACTAAAATATTCCTTTAAGGAATCCCACATAGCGATTGTTTGATGAAAAGTTACGCCAAAAAAAGTTAAGCAGATGTGTCTGTTTCGTTACTGTTTGGAAATTCGCGTCCGCAATCGAAGCAATGGTTAACTTTTCCTGCGCCCAATGCATAATCTCCCAGGAAAAAAGTAACGATTGCACTGATCCAGTTTGTTACTTTACGGGGACTGCTAACCAATTCTACATTATGGCTTTTGCAATTGGGACATTGAATGGCCTGCCTGCGGTTATTTTCAGTTTCTTTGAAAATTTCTGCAGCACGGTCAAAGTCTTCTTTTTTAACAAGTAATTTTATTCCACCAACCATATTTGTCAATATCGGGATAATGGTAACAGTATTTTCATCTTTTAACCAACATTCTATATTCTCGCTTTCAAGACGCGTCATCAGCAAATGAGCATCCATGTAGTTATTAAAAGACTGAAGAGTTACAAATTCCATTTTATAAAAATAAAAAAGAGGTTGTTTCAAAGTTATAAGTAACACGAAGAACACTAAGTACACACAACGGGCACAAAGAAGTTTCTATTTTTTATTAGCACTTTGTGTTCTTGGTGGTTTCTTTGTGTTCGTTGTGATCCTTGCTTCATCAACTTTTGTGTCAGCCTCCAAAAATATTGGTAAGGAAATTTATTGATTCAGCATCAGCGGCATTACCAGCATCATCAGCTCTTCGTTTTCATCCTGTTCGGTTGGTTTAATGATTCCCGCCTTGGTTGGTGTTGAAAGTTCCATTTTTATATCATCGCTATCTGCAGCATTTAACATTTCAATTAAAAATTTTGCATTGAAAGCGATCGCAAGATCTTCCCCATCATACTGGCATTTCATTCTTTCATCTCCCTCAAAGCTAAAGTCAACATCCTGTGCGGTCAATTCAAGCTCGCTGCCTGCAATGCTAAGCACAACCTGGTTAGTGCTTTTGTTACTAAAAATACTAACCCGGCGCAAGGCTCCCTGGAAATCATTTTTGTTGACCACAAGCTTGTAAGGATTATCAGTAGGAATTACCACTTTATAATCGGGGAAACGGGCATCGATAAGCCGGCAACTCATTTGTGTTGTTCCATGCTTTACAAAAAAATGATTGCTGTTATAGCTTATTGAGATCTCATCATCATTGGCGGGTAAAGCAGATTTCAAAAGCGTCAATGGTTTTTTAGGAACGATAAAGCTGTCACCTTTCGGACAGCTTACATCAGTTCTCTTATATTTTACAAGGCGATGTGCATCGGTAGCTACACATTGCATTCCTTTTTTATCCAGTTCAAAAAACACACCGGTCATAGCAGGACGCAGATCATCATTGCTAACTGCAAATAATGTTTTATTGATGGCGGTGATCAATGCGGATGAAGTTGCCTTAAATGAAGTAGTGTCATCGGCAGAAGGTTCCTTAGGAAAATTATCGGGATTCTCCCCCATCACTTTGTACTTACCATTATCGCTTGTGATCTCGATACCGAAATTTTTATCAATAGTAAAAGTCAATGGCTGATCGGGAATATTTTTTAAACTATCCAAAAGGATCTTTGCAGGAATACAAACTTTACCGCTGTCTTTAGCTTCAATATCCATTTGAATTCTCATCACGGTTTCAAGATCAGTAGCCACAACGCTCAGCTTATTTTTTTCTACTTCAAATAAAAAATCTTCCAAAATAGGCAATACTGTATTGGCATTAATAACACCGGAAATGTGCTGCAGTTGTTTCAACAAAGCCGAAGAGGAAACGATAAACTTCATCTTGCAATTGGTTTGGGCGAAGCTAATGAATTTTGGATTATAGCCAATAATTACCCAATCGGGGTGGAAAAACGAATAGCTATGAGATAAGAAAAACAATTTGTATTTTACTCAGGTAAAATTCAATCTTATGACACGCCACTTGAAAACCGGGTTAATCCCCACCGCTCTTCTATTTATTTTTTCAAATGTTATTGGGCAAACGCCAACATTCAATCAAAACTCATCCCGCAGTAATTATTCCACTAAGGCATATAATCAAAACAATGCCCGGTCAAACCATGCCAAAATGATGACCAGTGGGTTTAACTTCCAGCTTTCGCCGCAATATGGTATAAACATGAAAGGAGACCAGGTCGATTCATTACTGTTTCGCGGCAACGGCCCCGGTTTTAAAATGGATGCCGGTTATTCGTTTGGGAATTTTGGTGTTGGCTTCAGCAGTGGATTTGTTTCATCGCAAACAGATAAAACAAAGATCAATGAGTTTCTTTCCCGCAATGGTATTCCTTTTGACCAGATGCTCATAAATACCGGCACTCAGCAAAATATGTATGTGTTACTTGGACCCAATGCATCGTTTGGGGATAGGATTCGTGCAGGTCTTCATGCCAAGGGCGGATTGTTCATAAACAATGGAGGATTTATAAACATAAAAAGACAAGGAGCCGTTAATTCTGTTTATAGAAATGAACCATCTTCAAAAAGTATTTACCCCGGTTTTGTTACCGGAGTTAATATCGATTACCATTTATCCGATCAGCTCACAATTGGTTTTGGTACAGATTATTTAAATACAAAAACAGAAGTAATAAACTATGATATGAGAAGAGGTGGCGCTATTGAAGGCCTTAAACTTTCCAAAAACATTTCCAACGTTATGGCGGGGCTAAGCATTAAATACAATATCAAATCGCCAAGAGATGCAGCAACAGGGCTTGCAACGGGCCGGCAAATAGGAAAACCAAAATATGAAGACATCAGCACAAGAGAGTCTCAAAGCGGTTTGGCAACCGGAAAAACAAATGCTCAATTCAATCCAAAGGAATTGACGGTTGATAAAAGGACAGATCAAAGTTGCGGACCCGTTACAGTAAAAAGAACCTTTGGTGATGGAAGCACTGAAGAGATGACATTTGCCTGTCCCGGTGACGCCGCAAATTATGTTCAGCAAAAAGGCGACTATACAGAAAAACCCACATGGACCTCGTCACAAAGAACATTTGTAATACCACATATCCTGGAGAAAGAAGGAATCGCCCAACGTGATATAGCCGCAAGAAATGTTCTTATTGGGAAAGTAACGTGGTTACGATCAAATGCAGGTAATGGAATTGTGACAAATAAATCTGTAAGAGGTGGAGGCATAAGAATGAATGAATCGCAATCAGCGACAAGAACAACTCCCAATAATTCATTTGGAACATTGGTTAGACTTGCGGCAAGAGAAGCAGGCTCTGGAATGGCTACAGGAAGAAGACAATATGAACCTGTTTTCATCGAGGGACAAGGACAAGTTTGTAATCCTTGTTTAGTAACCGTAAATAATCCGCTATACCAGGGATCAGGAATGCAAGGAACCAATCCAATGTATGAGAATGAAGTAAAGATCAATAACCAGGATTGGGCAGACCTTAGTCCCGGCATCGAAGGGCTTACAATATCATTGGTTGATATGTCAACGGGCAATGTTCTTGCAACAACACAATCAGAAAAAAATGGTGATTTCTTTTTTGCAAATGTTCCCCAGGGTGTTTATGCCGTACAGGTGACCGGGAGGTTTATGGCAAAAAAAGGATATGATTTTTATATGAGCTCAAAAACAGAGATGGAAGGAGATATTGCCTTAAGTGGGGAAACAATTCAAGTCGCAATTTCTACTGGCGATAACGATAATGCGCCAACACAGCGGGCAGGCATCAGCACTTCCCGTTCCAATATCCGCACAAAAACGATCACTCTTATTGATGCAGATACTGATGGCGATGGAGAATTTGATTCTTTTGTTCTGACAGGAATTCTATCAGACGGGTCTTCAAGAGATCTTACTAATGATGCAGTAGCAAGGAGAGTAAATAAAATTGATGCTTTTACAATAAAGCAATCAGCAATGAAGATGAACTCCTTCGATTCCAAACCCGGCATTGCATCCAAAGCAGCTCAACTTACAAGTATCATAATTGATAATAGAGATGATGTTGATCTGAAAGCAACGGCTACTTTCAGCGATGGTTCGACCTTTGATGTGACAAATGCGGTTCAGGTTAGAGGATGGGACTATAAAGTAAAACAATACAACATCACTATTGCAGATCTTGATGGCGATGGTTTTGGAGATGCGGTAGCAAAAATTACAAAGTCAAGATCAAATATTCAAAATAACAGGATGATTAGTAATGGGCAAGACGATGAAGAACCCCTGGGAGTTGTAAAAACAAAAACCAAATCAAATCAATCGAACGACAGATTGATCAACAATTGGGATGATGCGGAAGAACCACTTGGCGTGATCAAAACCAAAACAAAATCGAATCAATCAAATGACAGGATGATGAATAATACTGAAGGTAATTTGATATGGAGCCCAAAGTCAAATATTGATTTGTATGGAATAGTTGTTGGCGATCTTGATGGCGACGGACGGGCTGAGGAGACATCAAAAATAACTAAATCGAGATCAAATATTCAAAACAACCGTATCATGACAGCAGATCTTGATAGCGATGGACTTCCTGAAGCACTCATAAACACATCCCGCTCCAATATTAAAAATCTGGCTGTATCTACCGGCGATCTTGATGGTGATGGAAAAGCAGAATTTGTTGTTGGAAATATGATCCCGGGAGGAAACATTTTATCATCAGCAATGAGACCAGGCGATCCAATACCTGATATTGATATTACATTAAAAAAGAAAAACGGGGGACCAGAAAAAAAACTTGTTGCGGGAGAAAACGGGAGAATCAAAGTTATTGGGCCAGATATGGAACCGGATACCTACATCATGACGGTTACTTCTGATTTTATTATAAGCGATGCGACAATAGTTGTTGTGGGAGATGGTGCTGCTGAAGAAATGAATACCCGGAAAAAGGATTTGGCTATAAATCCGCTCAATGAACAAGGAGCAACAATCATGGCCATCAATAACAGCCACAGCAATATTAAAAATATGCTGGCAACATTAGATGAGATCGATCAAAGACTTGCTAAGGATAATGAAACGTTGAAGGCAACGATCAATACAACGAGAAGCAATATTAAAGGACATCAAAAGGCATTGAACGACCTTGATCAAACACTCGGTGCATTAGAGACAATGGATAAGACAAAAGCTACCTCCTTGCTACAGGAAAGAATGACAACGATCGATCAGCAATTTACCAGTTTACAGGAATCGCTGAATGATGCAGGCAAACAATACGCAACTGTATCTAATGTTTTAAAAACAAAACACGATACTGTAAAGAATTCTATTAATAATATTCGATAGGCGATGATCTACTAAATGAAAAAGCTTCTGCTCCGGCAGGGGCTTTTTCATTTAGTTTTGCCCAATGCTGAAAAAAACTTTCACAAAAGAACAAGCTTACCAAAAGTTAAAACATTATTGCGCCTACCAGGATCGCTGCCATAGTGAACTAAAAACAAAAGCTTATTCGCTTGGTATGAAAAGAGCCGATGTGGAAGAATTGACATCAAGGCTGATTGAAGAAGGCTGCCTGAATGAAGAACGTTTTGCAAGATCGTTTGCAGGAGGTAAATTCAGAATGAAACAATGGGGAAGAAATAAGATCAGGGCCGAGTTAAAGAAAAAGCAGGTGAGCAGTTATTGTATTGCAGCGGCATTAGAAGAAATTGATGATGCTAAATACAAAGACACTCTTCACAAACTGGCCATAAAAAGATGGAGCTCGATAAAGGGTGCGGGAACAAACCTGTTCGTGAAGATGACAAAAACCAGGGATTTCCTTACGTTAAAAGGTTTTGAGCCGGCATTGGTAGCAAACGAGATCAAAGCACTTACAGAAAAAAATAAAGGTACCGGTTCGTAAAGACCTCACCCCAACCTCCCGATGAATCGGGACAGGCTCTCTCCAAAGGAGAGGGGCAAAAATAAATTCTATGGTACCGGCACAAATGGTTTTTGTGCTTGCGCAGCAGCTCTCACCTGCTCTTCTGTTCTTCCGCCCGGAGGACATTTTTCCCTGAGATATTTTCTATACAAGGCAGCAAGGTGTTCAAAAGTTCCTTCGCCTTCACTAATACCATGTGTACGATTCGGATAACTCATCATCTCGAACATCTTTCCATTTTTCACTAATTCATTTATCAGTTTCTCTACATTTTGATAATGTACATTATCATCCCCGGTGCCATGAATGAATAATAAATTTCCTTTCAGATTTTTTGCATGCGTCAATGCTGCGCCTTTTTCATAATCATCCATATTTTCCTGTGGCAGTCCCATATATCTTTCCGTATAAATATTATCATACAACAAAGAACTTGTAACAGGGGCAATAGAAATTCCTGTTTGATATTGATCAGGATATTGAAACATGAGGTTTAGTGTTGATGACCCGCCACCACTCCATCCCCATACAGCTACACGGGTGGTATCAACATATTTCCATTTCATTACTTCTTTTGCACCCATCGCCTGGTCACGAATATTCAGTTGCCCGATCTTTTTATAAATAGACTTTCTCCATTCTCTTCCTTTTGGTGCAGGGGTTCCGCGGTTATCGAGGGAAACCTGTATATAACCATCATCTTCCATGTCGCCGGATATAAAAAATTACCGGCTGATCCGTAACTATCATTCACGGTTGTGCCGGCAGGTTCGCCATATACAAAGAAAACAACAGGATATTTTTTAGTGCTGTCAAAATTCTTTGGTAATACTCTCCATCCATCCATTATTACACCGTCTTCGGTTTTTACCTGGAAAAATGAAACATTACTTTTTTCCCTGTTTTCTTTTTTTATTTTTTTCGTTATATCATCGCTTTCTTTAAAAGGTTTGTGGTCTGGTAATGTTACCCATTCAGTTAATGTCGGGGTATAATAATTTGAAAAACTATGACGGGCAAACTTTCCATTGGGAGAAATTTCATAAGAATGTGTTCCTTCTTCTCCCGGCGGAGACTTTCTTTCAGCAGGAAAACCTCCATCGAGCCTGGCAAAATATAAAAAGCGCTGTGTTGCATTAAACGGCGATGCATAAAAGTAAACAAGACCATTTTTTTCATCGATGTTCAACAGGTCTATTACGTCATAGTTGCCTTTTGTGATCAGTGTTTCTTTTTTTCCATCTTTACTTATGCGATATAAATGGCGCCAGCCATCTTTTTCACTTGTCCAGATAAATTCATTTCCTTTTGCGATCCAGTCCCAGCCTCTTACATCGCTTCTCCATTCATTTATTGTGGACACCCATGCCTTGTCCGTTTCAGTATAAATAATTTTTGCATCGCCGGTAGTTGTATTGCAGAGCATCAGTTTGCTTTCATTTTGTTTCCGGTTCACTTGCTGTAAAATAATTTCACCGGGAGCACTCCATTCCATCCGGATAAGATAATTCTGATCGGGCTCGCCAGGGACCCTCATCCATTTTGTTTGCCCAGTAGAAATATTTACCACACCGATACGTGTCGGCGAAGGAGGTTCTCCAACTTTTGGATATTCAACCGGGATCACTTTACTGTATACCGAATCAGTTGTGTTCAGCATAAAATAATCGCGGATCTTATTGGCATCGATTTGCCAGTAAGCAATGCTTTTGCTATCAGGGCCCCAGCGAAACCCATCCCGGCAGGAAAATTCTTCCTCATATACCCAATCAAATGTTCCATTGATAAGTTTTTTTGTTCCGTTATCACTGGTAAGTTTTTTTATAATACCGGTAGCAAGGTCTTCAGTGTAAATGTTTCTTTCACTTACGAAAGCAATTTTTTTATTATCAGGAGAAAATTTCGCAAACTGTAAAGATGCGGCCGGTCTTCCTTTTCCCATTTGTTTCAGATCACCGGTTGCAAGATTCAACAGCCAATAATCACCACGGGTTGGAAAGCGCCAAACTCTTTGAGCATTTGTATAAATCAATGCTAATTTACCATCGGCAGAAAGCTGAAAGCTGCGGGGTACCAACGTGTCTCCCACTTTTGTAATTAATTGCTTGCGGCTGATGAAAACGGTTTTTTCCTGTGATGGCAATTCGATCTTTACGATCTCTTTTTTTTCAACCGCATAATAGGAGCTTCCGTCAGCGGTCCATTTTGTGGATGGAACGCCGGGTTGAGCAACAAGAATTATAAATACAAATTGAATAGTAATCAGAAGACTGAATTTTTTTGCATTTTTCCAGGAAGTCATAGTAGAGAATTTAGCTGAAAAATACAGAAATGCGGGGAGATGGAAAGGGTAATGTGATGGGTGGAGAAATTGATTTATTATTATGTATTGAATGTACTAACTGGATAACTTTACAGCATGTCAACTCTCACCATCACAGGGATTCAATCATATCTTCACTGGGAAGATCCTGCGTCTAACCGGAAAATGTTTGAAGAAAAGATCAATGGCATTTCAGATAAAACAGAGATCGTAATTCTTCCTGAAACATTCAGTACAGGATTTAGTATGAAACCAAAAGAGCTTGCTGAAACAATGGATGGAGAAACAGTAAGGTGGATGAAAGACATTGCAGCTAAAAAGAAAGTTATTCTCACAGGCAGTGTTATTATAAAAGAAAATGACAATTATTTCAATCGTTTAATATGGATGTTGCCGAATGGGCAATATGGAACTTACGATAAAAGACATTTGTTCAACTATGCCGGCGAGGGTAAAGAATTTACTCCAGGGACAAAAAGATTGATCGCTTCAGTAAAAGGATGGAAGATAAATTTATTGGTCTGCTATGATCTGAGATTTCCTGTATGGGCAAGACAACAAATACAAACTGATGGACCAGAATATGATCTGCTGATCTATGTTGCTAACTGGCCCGAAAAAAGAAACTATGCCTGGAAAACATTGCTGCAGGCCAGAGCAATCGAAAATCAGTGCTATGTTATTGGTGTGAATCGAGTAGGAAATGATGGAAACAATATTTATCATAGCGGCGATAGTGTGGTAGTTGATCCGATCGAAGAAGCACTATTTACCAGTGATCATGAAGAACAGGTTTTTTCGGTCACTTTGACCAAAGAAATGCTTGAAGATATGAGAAGCAAACTTCCTTTCTGGAAAGACGGCGATAATTTTATGATACAACCATAATGAAACGAGTATATACCAACGCAACTATTTATACCGGCAAAGAAATTCTCTCCGGGAGCGCCATTCTTGTGGATGACGGAGTAATTGTGGGTTTTGTTTACGACACCGACATTCCTGATGATTATGAATTGAGAGACCTGAACGGAAATAATATAGCGCCTGCATTTATCGATCTGCAGATATACGGCGGTAATGGTTATTTGTTTTCTGCAAATCCATGCATTGAAGCCATAGAAGCTACCTATAAATATTGTTTACAGGGAGGCGCATCAAAATTTTTATTAACAGCCGCTACAAATTCATCTGAAGTTTTCAGTAAAAGCATTGCTGTTGCAAAACAATATTTAAATGAAGGCGGAAAAGGATTGCCCGGTCTTCATTTGGAAGGGCCATGGATCAATCCTGAAAAAAGAGGGGCACATCTTCTTGAATATATTCACAAGCCAACACTTGAGGAAGCAAAAAAACTTGTGGACGAAGCGGATGGTGTTGTAAAAATGATAACGCTTGCACCAGAAATGGTGGATGAAGAAATAGTTGATCACCTGCAGGCAAATGGAATAATTGTTTCTGCCGGTCATACAAACGCCACTTATAAGCAAGCGATCAAAGGATTTGAAAAAATAAAAATCGTGACACATTTATTCAATGCTATGTCACAGTTTCAAAGCCGTGAACCGGGAATGGTTGGCGCTATTTATGATCATCCTTCAGTGCGTTGCAGCCTTGTTGCTGATGGGGTTCATGTTGATTATGCCGCCATTCGCATCAGCAAAAAAATTCTTGGGGACAGGATCTGGCTGATCACCGATGCAGTTGCAGAAACCACAACAGGTCCTTATCAGCATGTTTTTAAAAACGACAGGTACACTTTACCAAATGGAACATTGTCCGGATCGTCATTAACGATGATGAAAGCTGTTAAAAATTGTGTTGATCATATTGGCATCGACATCGAAGAAGCATTACGCATGGCTTCATTATATCCTGCACGAGTGTCTGGGTATTGATAATACAACGGGACTAATAGAAAGAAATTACGAAGCTTCTTTTGTTGTATTTGACAATGAAATGAATTTTATTGATGTGACCTGATCAGCTCCATCACCTTTTCCATTTTATAATCTACTCCGCGGCGTATTGCTTCAGTTGTTGGCAAAGCAATTACTTCTGGCTGCACACCCCTGCCGTCTTTAGGAATGTTTTTATCGATCACTAAGCGAAATAAAGGAAGGCGAAAACGAATCCGTGTTTGCGGCAATACGAGATCAGGAATTAACCATGCAGAATTTCCATACGCACCACCGCCGGTTTCTTCGCCTACTACTGTTACATTATCCTGCTGTTTTACAGTTTGGGTAAATAACGTGGTGGCCGAAAAAGAATTTCCTCCTGTCAAAATATACACATTACCGTCAAAGTGATTTTTCTTTTTCATGTTGAAATAGTGCCGTTCAAAATAACCAAAATGATATTTCCCGTCTTTCTTTTTTGACGTCATGAATAACATGAACAGGCGATTAAAGAAATAACCATCAATATATCTTTTATACCGGCTGTTTCTTGTATTGGCGTACAATGAATCGGCAACTTTAAATTTTCTATCAACGATAAATTTTGTAAGAAATGTGGAATTAGTAACGCTGCCACCTCCATTGCCACGAACATCCACAACAAGGTTTTGTATTCCTTTGCGCCGCATTTCTTTAAAAGAAGTTCTGAAAAACGATTTGAGTTTCAAACTGCGCCCAAAAGAACCAAGATCCATAAAAGCAACCTGGTTGGTTGAATCTATTCGCAGGTTTCTTGTTGCAAGCATGATCTGCTTTTTTCTTTCAGCACGGTCTGCTTTTGCAAAACGGGTAATAGCGATCCGGTTCGCAGTATCTGCCTTTGGATTATATGAAGGAATCGTGGCCGACTTTTCGACACCGTCGCTTCCCAGGTAATCAATAAAATAATTTTCTTTTTGGCCAAATATGGATGTAAATGCAGCGCCAAAACCACCACGATTACTTAAGGCCTGGTATTTATGTGTAAGATTATGACCATCGCTGGAAATATATTGGCAAAGCGTATCAAGAATAGTTGAAATAGGCTGATGATTTATTTTTTTAACCACAACTCCTCTTGTAAGAATCGAGTCTTTCCTGAAAAGATTTGCGGCAACCGTTGCGGTGTCGCCTGCAGTGATGGTTCCCGGCCAGATCTTTAAACTCAATGGAAATATCTTATTAATATTTGTATCACGATACTTCATAAAAGCTTTTGAGCTTCTTGTAACAGTATGTCCGCAATTTATTTTTGAAATAACATAGCTTAATACCTTTCTGAAATCTTCTTCATCCAATGAATCTTTGATCTGGTCTTTTCCCCAGTCAAAATATTTATCCATTTCATCTTTTGAAGTATACCAATAGATGCCGGGATGAGATTCTTCCAATGCGCTGCGAAAAATAGTATAGTCTTTATTTAGCTGTTCGGGAGAATATTTTTTTTCAGGAGAGAATGAAGATTTAGATACGGAACAAGAACTGAAGATAGGCAATGGACAATAGACAATAGACAATAGGCAAAAAGAAAAAGCCTTTTCCAAAGGAATAACTATTCGCTGTTTGCCAATTGCCATCCCGATGGCTATCGGGAGCCAATTGCCAATCCTCTCTCACACATTGCATATTGAATAGAATTTTCATAGACGAATTCAACTTTTCTTCAATGGCATCCCAACCCTGCGCAGTGATCGGGAATTCATTATTTCCTTTAGTAATGATTTTTGCTCCTTCGGCAGCATCGGTCATATGCCCGATAACACTAATTTCTTCACTTAAAACGATTTTTTCGTAGTCGGATTGATGAATGGTAAATAACAATTCATAATCTTCGCCACCGCTTAAAGCACATGCTGTCGGGTCGATCTCGAATTTAAACGCCGCATTCTTCGTTGCTTCTGCTACCGGTATCTTTTCTTCATACAACACACAACCAAGATTGCTTTGCTTGCAAATATGTATGATCTCCGAGCTTAGCCCATCGCTTATATCCATCATCGATGTTGGAATGATGGAATGTTCCGCTAAAAAGTCTATAATGTTTTTTCTTGCCTCCGGTTTAAGTAATCGTCCTACAACATAAGATTCTCCTTCAAGATCGGGTTGTACCGAAGGGCTCTCCAGGAAGATCTTTTTTTCTCTTTCTAAAAAAAGCAAGCCAAGATAGGCAGCTCCCAGGTCGCCGCTTACACAAAGCAAATCGCCTTTTTGTGCAGTGCTCCTTTTTACAAACTTATCCGGAGTTACTTCTCCAATTGCTGTTACCGAAATAATAAACCCTTTTTGTGAAGAAGCCGTATCACCGCCAACAAGGTCAACTCCATATTTTTCACATGCTGCATAAACGCCTTCATAAAATTCATCAAGCGCCTCCACGCCGAAACGGTTACTGATGCCAATGCTCATTGTTATTTGGGTTGGCGTTGCATTCATAGCGTACACATCACTCAGGTTAACTATAACGCTTTTATAGCCCAGATGTTTTAACGGGGTGTACATTAAATCGAAATGCACCCCTTCGATCAGCAGGTCTGTTGTGACCACCGTTTGTTTTCCAAAATGATCGATAACAGCGGCATCGTCACCAACACCGACTATTGAAGATGCGTTTTGTAACTCAATGTTTTGGGTCAAATGATCGATCAAACCAAATTCACCGAGAGATGATATTTCAGTGCGATTTTCCATTTTCATTTTAGATTTTAGGTTTCGGATGTTACGGGCCTTCTCCTTGCAAATATTCAATCTACAATTCATCGTTTACCCATTTCAATAACTCATCATGAATTTTCCCATTTGTGGCAACTATGCGATGCTGGTAAATAGAAAATTTTTTTCCATCATGATCGGTCACTTTTCCTCCCGCTTCTTCCACCATTAAATAACCTGCAGCACTATCCCATGCTTCCAGTTTATGCTCATAAAAACCATCAAACCTGCCGCAGGCAACCCAGCAAAGATCAATACAGGCTGAACCCAATCTTCTCACAGGAATTCCTTTTCTTATTAAGCGGCCAAAAACTTCCAATGGCCCATTTGGCATATGTATATATGTATATGGAAACCCCGTAACCAAACATGATTTGTGCACATCAGGCTCATCGCTTACAGAAATTTTTTTTTCGTTCAGCCATGCACCTTTTCCTTTTTCTGCAAAGTATAATTCGTTTAAGACAGGAGCATAAACGGATGACATGATGATCTCTTCGTCTTTTTCAACTGCAATCGCAACGCAACACAAAGGAATGCCATGAGCAAAATTTACGGTGCCGTCAATAGGATCAATTATCCATTTATAATTTGAATCACGTTTATGTTCGCCGGTTTCTTCAGCCAATACCTGGTGATCAGGAAAATTTTTCTTGATTATTTTAATGATCGCTTCTTCAGACGCATGATCTGCTTCGGTTACAAGATTATTTACTCCTTCTTTATGTGAAATTTCAAAATTGCTATTAAAAAATCTTTTTAACTCCATTCCGCCCGCCTGAACCGCTTCCAGCAATGTTTGTTTAAGCATGGGCAAAGATATAGCCGATTTAAGTCCTGAAAATTTTCGGGATCAGATTTTAGTCCCGATATTTATCGGGATTAGATTTGATTGAAACAATCATGCTTTTATCTGTTATCATAGTCGGCTATAATTCAAAGATTACTGATCGGGCAATGTCTTATTTCTGTAAAGAAAGCTCTTGCCGGCAATCGACAGTGAAATAATTATTGTTGATAATAATTCTATCGATGGAACTAAAGATTATTTATCTGCAAATTTTCCTGATGTAAGAATTTATTTTTAATGATAAAAATTTGGGATTTGCAAAAGCCTGTAACCAGGGATTTAAAGTTTCTTCAGGCGAATTCATCCTTTTCTTAAATCCCGATACCATTTTAACAGCAACGTGTTTGACAGATTGCCTCTCTTTTTTTAAAACAAATCCTGATGCCGGTGCAGTGGGTGTAAGAATGCTTAATAGCAAAGGAATATTTCTTAAAAGAATCGAAAAGAGGAATGCCGTCACCTTCGGCATCTTTTTTTAAATTATTTGGATTTGCTGCAATTTTTCCATCATCCAAAATGTTTGCAAAATATTATCAGGGTCATTTACCCGAAAACGAAAACAATCCCGTTGAAATTTTATCCGGCGCATTCCTGATGATAAAAAGAGAAGTGTTTGAAAAGATCAATGGCTTTGATGAAGATTTCTTTATGTATGGAGAAGATATTGACCTGAGCATCCGTATTAACCAGGCAGGGTATAAAAATTATTATTTGGGTGCTATTAGCGTTACACACCTAAAGGGCGGGAGCACTACATATAATAATAAATATATCGAGGATTTTTACGATGCGATGGACCTGTTTGTAAAGAAACATTATAGCCACAGATCGGCGGGGCACACTTTATTGTTAAAAACAGGTATAACCTTTCGTAAAATGCTGGCAAAGCTGGGCCTGCTCTTCCGTTGATCATGCATTGATGAACTTTTCATCACATCATAGTATATTCGCCCCGATCCTGTGAACAATCGTAACTTAGTAAACCTGAATGGCCAACATCATTGATATAAAAATTCCGAAAGCAATTGCTGCCGCATTACGCATTCCGCAAAACGATCCCCGCCGACAGCAAATAAGAGTTTTGAAAAAGCTCCTTCGCAAAGCAAGGTTCACTGAATTTGGCCAGCGATACCGGTTTGATGATATTCTTTTAAGTAAGCATCCCGGCAAAAAATTTCCAGGAATTAGTGCCCGTGCATGATTACAATAAAATTTATTCTGAATGGTGGAAAAAAACACTGGAAGGAGTGCCCGATGTAGCATGGCCGGGTAAAATAAAATATTATGCTCTTAGCTCCGGCACATCAGAAGCAGCGAGTAAATATATTCCTGTTACCAGAGAAATGTTGCGCAGCAATACGATCAACTATTTAAGACAATTGTTGACACTTTTTAGCTATGAAGATGCTTCCATATAACGCAATGACAAAAGGTTTTCTGATGATTGGCGGAGCTACCGATCTGCAAAAAGGAAAAGCAGGTTGGTATGCAGGTGATCTTAGCGGCATACTTGCTAAGAAACGACCCTTCTGGTTCCAGACATTTTATAAACCCGGAGGAAGAATTGCCGCAATGAAGGATTGGAACGAAAAGCTGAATGAAATTGTTGAGCATGCCCGTGAATGGGACATCGGATATATTGTTGGTGTGCCTGCCTGGTGCCAGATGTGTATGGAAATGGTGATCGAACATTACAAAGTGAAAAACATTCATGAGATATGGCCCAACTTCGGATTCTTTGTTCATGGCGGCGTTGCATTTGAGCCATATAAAAAAGGGTTTGAAAAATTATTGGGTAAACCGATTGTCTATATCGAGAATTATTTGTCAAGCGAAGGATTTATTGGATACAAAACAAGAGAACATGCTAAAGGAATGCAGCTTGTTCTTGAATAATAATATTTTCTTTGAGTTTGTTCCATTTGATGATAAAAATTTTGATCACGACGGAAATATTATCGAAAATCCTGATGCAATAATGATCCATGAAGTGGAAGAAGGAAAAGAATATGCGTTGCTGATGAGCACCAATGCCGGCGCATGGCGATACCTGATCGGCGATACGATCAAATTTGTAGATGTTGAAAACATGCGAAGTTGTCATCACCGGTCGTACCAAACATTTTCTTAGCCTTACCGGCGAACACCTGAGTGTGGAAAATATGAATAAAGCCATTGAACTGGTAAGTGAAGAATTGAATATCAGCATTCCGGAATACACAGTTGTCGGTTTTCCGCATACAAAACTTTTTTGCTCACAAATGGTATATAGCCAGCAATGATAATTGCGATACATGAAGTGCTGAAAAATAAAATTGATCAACACCTGCGCAAACTGAATGACGACTATGCTACCGAAAGAGACAGCGCTTTAAAAGAAGTTTTTCTGGAAGTAATTGCCGGAAGAAAAATTTATGAAATTTATGGAGCTGAAAGGAAAGCTGGGCAGCCAGCATAAATTTCCAAGAGTGATGAAAGGAAAGATGCTGGAAGACTGGAACAGGTTTTTAGAAAATGGAAAAAACGTATAAAAATTAATTACCAGGTAAAACCGGGCACTTATCATATTTTTTTAGCAGAGATATGATCGATTTAACAGTAAACTCGGTTTTCTCAACTTCCGGAAAAATATCTGTGCAATCCTGCATTATTTCTTTTAGCCCATAATAATATTGGAAATAATATATAACGACAGGTTTCTTATAAGGATTTTTGGGTGAAATAGCATGTCCGCCTCCTGTAGAATAAAGATGCAAATAGATCTCCTTCAATATGGAATTTTTTTCAATAAAATAATGATCATAACCCAGAACATCTTTATAAAAATAGAGCCTTGTTTTACCACTGTATAAGATTTTTAAAAACGCTGCAGGAATAATTTGAGACCACGGAACATCATCCGGTGTCGCTGTTTGAATTTCCTTGTTGTATTTAAAGAGCTCAATCTTACGGGATACAAATTGAGCGCCTGATGAATTCATAAAACCGGATATCGCTCCGGCGTTGAAAATAGTATCACTTTCCATCGATCCTGACCTTTAGTGAAACCGGTTGCTTTTTCCAATTATACGGGGCAAATTCACAAGCAATCGTGTCATTTGCTTGTGTGATTATGTAGCCGGTTGAAGATTTCCTTTTTTGCGCGACGACAGGAATCACCATAATTATAAATAGCAAATACAGCGTTGTGGTAAGAATTATTTTCATTTGTTTTGTGCAAAGGAAATATTGCATTAATATAAAGTAATCTTTAAAAACAGGCAAGCCTTGTTTCATGTTCGAAGCATTACTAAAAGGACTTACACTTGGTTTATTACTGAGCATATCGGTAGGGCCCGTTATTTTCTCAATTATAAAACAAAGCCTGAACAGCGGCCATCGCGGCGGTATTTCTTTTATATTAGGTGTTTCTGCTTCTGATATTACACTTGTAGTGGTCAGCAATGTCTTTACGCAAATGTTTTCCTACATGGTAACAGCATAAAAATTTTATCGGAATCGCCGGCAGTGTATTTTTGATTTCAATGGGCATCTTTTTTCTTTTTTTTAAAAAAATAAAAGTGGATGATAGCGGGGTGCAGGTTTTACAGCTTAGCAAAAAAGATTATGTAAAAACATTTCTCTCCGGTTTTTTTATGAATACACTCAACCCAAATGTTTTTATTTTCTGGCTTACAACTTCCACTACACTTATTACACTTTCAAGAGAAAACCGCGATCATTGTATTTGTTACCTGTCTTGCGTTTGTGCTGTCAACAGATATTTTAAAAGTAATGATGGCGCAAAAGATCAGGAAAAAATTGACACCCCACAACATACAAATACTAAGTCGCATTAATGGACTTGTATTGCTTGGCTTTGGGCTTGGTGTTACTTTGGGGCCTGATTTTTTACGCAGATAAAATCTAAAGATTATTTTGCAGCTGATGAAGGCACGCCTACTTTTAAAAAAGATCTGGAAATGGACGAAACGAATTTTCATATTTCTTTTTTTCTTCCACCTCTTCTGCATCATTCTTTTTAAATGGGTGAATCCGCCAATCACCATTACACAATTGGTAAGCTGGGTAAGCGGCGACGGATTAAAAAGAGATTATATAAACCGGAATAAGATCTCTGAGAATGCGAAGCTGGCAGTTATCGCTGCAGAGGACCAGTTATTTCCTGATCACAGCGGGTTTGATTGGAAGAACATTAAAAAAGCAATGGCATATAATAAAAAGAAACCTAATCGAACCCGGGGAGCAAGCACCATCAGTCAGCAGGTAGCAAAAAATGTTTTCTTATGGCAGGGACGAAGCTGGATACGAAAAGGCCTGGAAGCGTATTTTACTTTTATGATCGAATTGATTTGGGGAAAGCAAAGAATTCTTGAAGTGTATTTGAATGTGATTGAAATGGGAAGAGGAATTTATGGGATCGAGGCAGCATCACAATCTTATTTTAATAAACCGGCGTCATCCTTAACGAGAGCGGAAGCAGCAACGATCGCTTCTTGTTTGCGCAACCCTAAAATTTATACCGTAAAACCATTATCAAATTCTGTTGCGGGAAGGAGGCAATGGGTAATGCAGCAAATGAATAACCTTCAGGGCGATCCTGATATCCAGCGATTTAATTGGACAACAGAATACCGAGCGTAAAAAAGAAATAGGATCAAAGACCTGTAAGATGAATTGTTTCGCTGTTGTGCGTTATCAAATATTGTTTTGACCTGATACCAAACCTGTATTTCGCCGCTGCCTTTCGGCAAGCTCATAAGGTCAATTTCAAAAGGCACGGTCTGCTTTATCATTTGCTGTGCGGTAATTCCTGTTTTATATTCCTTTAAAAGATCTTTTTCATCAAATATCCCAACAATTAATTCAGTTTCTAAGTCTGAATGTGCTAATAAAAAACTCCGGTATTGCCCCGGTATTTTGAGTTGTAATATTTATTTTCAGAAAATTGTAGTTCAGCACAAAAGTTTTTTCATGGGGGAATGATTTTTATTGCTCCTAATCCTGCATACATTGAATCCAATGTTAATCCAACCCATCCCTTTTTTCGTTTTTACTGAATCGGCAAAAGTGTGGATGCCGTATACATCAGCTAAAAAAACTTTTTTCCCTAATAAATTACTTTCCGTTGGCCAGAAATTATAATTGTTTCTCCTGTCCCAATATGGATTGTGTGAATGCGATTGCTTGCCGCTATAAAACCAAAATAAAGAAGCACGCTGATAATTATTATTAAATACAACAGGCAGATCACCGGTTTTTTCTGCAATTGCTTTAGCCCATGCTCTATTGTTATGGAATATTCCTTTTGTCGGATTGTCTGGCCCGATATCAATTACAAGATAAAAACGGCCGGCAATGATGAGTAAAAGAGAAATAAATGCAATTATCCGCAATGGTTTTATCCAGGAAATTTTATCAATAATAAACTGATGACTCAATACAATTAAAGGAATCAATGCAGGCATTGTCCAATTCGTTTCTACTTTTCCGCGAAAAGAACTTATTAAAAAAATAGAATAGACACCGATCAATGTAAACTTTAATGCTTTTTCAGTTTGACCTTTTGTTTTATAAATAAAAGCTGCGGGCAAAAGAATAAATCCCGCTAATGGTCCCGCAAGCAATAATTGTCCAAGTAAATAATCAGTAGTGTAGGAAAATTTATATGCGCTGACATTGCTTTCAAAAAGATGATAACGAAAACTCATCCAGTCATGTTCCCATTGCCAGTATAAATGCGGAGCATATAATATTAAAACAAACAGCGCGGCAAGCCATGTTTGCCAGCGGGTTAGTAATTTAATATTTGATAAAACGGTAAAAAGCACTATCAGCAACCCATGATATTTAGTGTAGAAAAGTAAAGTAATTGCCAGGCCAAGCAACAACGCATTTTGCCAATTTATTTTTTTTACAAAGAGCCGGTATGTGTAAAAAAATACAGCGGTAAAAAATAATAAGGGCGTATCAGGCACAGCAAGAAAACCTATGATCTGCAAAACACCAATGCTTAAAACAATTGTGTAAAATAAAAATGGATTTCTTTTTTCCGTTAGTGATTCGGTTATTATAATTGTAGCTGTGCTGAGCAAAGCACAAATCAATCTTACGCCCAATTCATTATTAAAGATCGCATAGCCGGATTTGATCAGGATGGCGATCATTGGCGGATGATCAAAATAACCCCAGGCAGGAAAACGTGAATACACCCAGTAATAAGCCTCATCAGCTATCAGTTCGGTGGAAGCAGACTGCGCCAATGCAAGGAGTAACCAGGCGCTGTAAAAAAGTAACCGATGACGCTTGAGAAATGTGTCGTTAAGCCGAAAAATCATTTTTCAAATATAGAAACAAAGAGGCAGCAGTATCAATCGCTTCTTTTTCTGATCTCAAGCTTGTTAATGGATGTTTGCAGAAATGATGGGAATGAATTTATTTCGGATTTCAACAAATCAATTTTTTCTTGTTGTTCTTTTTCGTTAAGGTAACTAAGATATATGTGGAATAATAAAAACACCAGGCCACGATTAAACTCATCCAATTGATTATTTTTCATTAGTGCTATCGCCGTTTCTTCGAAGCGGTCTTTTTCTTTGCTTTCGGTTAATGCCCAGCCAGTCCTCCAGACTGTATTATAATAATGATTCTTCGCAACATTATCTGCCCGTAAAGTAAGACCAATCATCAGGTCGACAATGTTCAGGTTTAATTCTTCGAGTTCTTTCAGGTAAGTTTTCCTGTCCCCATATGCATAACTTCCGTCTGTTACCCGCTCAAAGCGATCATTCATTATATCTAAGTGTGCCCTTAAAAAAATATCCCACCCATGAGATTGAGCCGCCAGTATAGCTATATCTTTTGCGTGAAGGCGGGGAGAGATGTCCTGGCTGCAGGATCCCATTACCCGATAACTCCTTTTCAGCAATAATGCTTTATCATAGAGTCCCAGGTGCTGCGCAAGGTCTTCTAACTGGCTGTTAGAAATTTTTTTAGCTAAATGATCATCAATAGTGCGGGCCAGCAGATCTTTAAAGGCCTGGTCATCCTTAAGGTTATTGATCGCAAAATTGAACTGCTTTTCATCAAGAGAGTTTCTATCCTGCTCTTTTCCTGCGAACCCCATTTGTTTAATTACATAAGCTGTTATTGCTGAAATTCCAATACTGGTGTCTTTTTCACGAGGTTCATTATATCTAAATCCTCTTGAATATTTATCCGTGAGAAAGACCACGGAATTTGTATCGACCATACAATCTACATATTGAATCAGGCTGCCAATAGCTGCAGGGATCGGCAACTGTTTTAGCTTTTCGGGAAAGAAATGACCTTCGAGTGCATATTTATCATCATTTTTTCTTTTAACCGAGTAATCGTATATCCACCTATTCACAAAGGCATTTTCTTTTTTGCTGAATTTTTTATCCCAATAAAAGCCATCGTATCCACTATAAGGATCTCCGCTGAGGTAATAATATTCATCACCTTCTTTTTTATGAGAAATAGTTCTTATCAAAAGGTTTGCCGTATCCAGTATTTCAATGAAGGAAGAATATTTTTGAATTACGTCAGCAAATGCGGTTTGGGCATCGAGATCTTTTTTTATTTCCCGCAGATCATTGTCTTTGCTCTTAAACAAAACATAATAAACCCTTGCCTGCGGAAGGGAATAAAATGTTTTATTTAAAGGACAGGTTTTGAATTTAAGATTCAGGGAGTCGACAATAAAACGAAGTTGCCGCATATCAGCATCGCTGTACATCAACCCGTTTAAATTTGTTGCAAACTCGCCCCGGTTGTTCTGTGCGTTAGAGTAACCGGCAACTGCCAACCCGATAAGAAGAAGAAGCAGTTTCATGGTGGTGGTTTTTTATACCATAATAAAGATGCATTATTATTTAAATTGCATATGGGGCTATAAAATTTTGTTAACTGCTTTTATTGCTTTTTGCAGTCTCTCCTCGTAGTTGCCGCTTATCTCCACCCATGGTGTTGATTGATTTATCATCGTGTCTTTATAAATTCCATACAGCTTATCTCTTGTTACCACGTCGGGATATTCTCTTAATTCATCTTTTACCCAGGGCAGATCAGTATTGCATAGTAAATAAAGATCATATTTTCTTTTTTTGATCTGTTCAAGTATCCATTCATGGCATTTGCCAAAAACAAATTCACACCACACTTTCATTACGTACATGTCGGTGTCGAGGAAGAGGAGTTTGGAGTTCAGCGTTCGGAGTTCGGAGTCCGGAGTTAATGAATTGACTCCCGACTCCTGACTCCCGACTAAAGACTGAATATACTTTTCCTCTAAATCAACCTGGCACTTTGCGATATGCAACAAATCATCATAAGTATAATCCATTCCATGCGCAAGTAAATACTCTCTTGCAAATTCGGGACACCATTGTGTATTGTAATTTTTCGCCAGCAGCTCACACAATGTGCTTTTGCCGGTTGATTCAGGCCCGATAACAACCACTTTTTTCAGCGGCCTTTGTTCCATGCGGGTTTTGCTTTCAATACTTTTTTATAAACGGGACAGCTTTCTTCATGTGCATTGGGCAAATAACCGGTGCTCATTAAAAATTCATTTACTATTTCTCCGCCGGTAAATCGGAATGTTTGCTTGAATAGTTTGGTCCAGTCCTCTCTTGTTTTTGGGTAATGATGGTCTAACCAGTTTTCGAATGAACTGAATTCTTTCTGCAGTTGAATGATTTGTTTTTGCATTTTCAATAGCGGCATTAATTTTTAACCGGTTGCGGATGATGCCGGCATCATTCATCAACCGCTTAACATCTTTTTCTTTGTATGCAGCCACTTTTTTTATTTCAAAACCGTGATAGGCTTTTCTAAAGCTTTGTTGTTTATTTAAAATTGTTGTCCAGCTTAAACCCGCCTGGTTGATCTCTAAAACCAGCCGGCAGAACAATTCATTATCATCATGAATAGGAAATCCATAGTAGTTGTCATGATACTCACGATGAACATTGTATTCACCGGGATTTAACGAGTTGATGTATTTACAATAGCTCATATTTAATTCTTAGAAGCTTGTTTTTTCCATTCAATAAATCCCCATAAGGCCATACCGAAAAACAATACATACATTAAAGTAAACAAATAAAATTCTTTGTAAAAATTCAACGGAATAGCAACAATATTGCTGAATATCCAGGCCAGCCAGTTTTCAATTTTTCTTTTTGCCATCCACCACATTGCTACAACTGCAGATGCAGAAACCAGTGAATCTAAGATTGGAGTATTGCTATCGGTGATCTTAACCAAAGTAAAATAAATGGCGCCCCAAGAAACAAAGAACAATGCAGCACCAATTGACAGCTCCTTTTTACTGCACCAACTGATCGGGTAAGTAAAATGTGCAGCATCCTTTTTCTGCATCCAATTGTACCAGCCATATACACTCATGATAAAATAATAAATATTCAGGGTACCATCAGCATATAAAGGAGGATGTGAATCGAAAAAATAAAGATAAGCAGCCAGTAACACGCCGATGATACCGGTAGGATAAACAAGAACATTATTTTTACGGGCATACCAAACACTTGCTATTTGAGTAATGGTGCTTACCCATTCTTTCCAGCCTGTTTGCTGAATATTCGAAACAAGCTTATCCCAGAACTCCGCTAAATTCAAAGCAATTTTTTTCCAAATGTAAGCGCTTAGAAGTTGCTACTGTTGTGCCGCGGTTTCCGCCGGTTGTGCAACGGCAGGTGCGGACATTTTTTTATTCTTATACCATTTCCATGGACGCAGATATCTTATTCCTTTTGAAGTTTGGAATCTTGTAGCCACTTGTTGCCACCGGCCCCGGCTGTCATTGCTCCATACAATAAAATGCAGGTGCGGCAATGCTGCATAACCGGTTTTACCACTCAGCCCGATCACTTGTCCTTGTTTTACAGAATCACCAACATTTACCAACGCTCCATCTTTTTTTAAATGCCAGTAACCGCTTCGTGAATTATCGCTGTGCTGAATAACAATATTATTTCCCTGGCTGCGGAACTTTCTGCTCCATCCGCCCCTCGAACCATCTTCTTTTACTCTTATGACCACACCATCTCTTACCGCCAGGATCTTCGTTCCTCTTTTCATTTTAAAATCCAAAGCCGCTCTTTCTTTATGCGAAAAAATTCCAAAATATCCCTGCACAAGCAAATGCGCACTGCCATTCTCAAATGGCAGCGAATAAACAAAGCTGGTATCATCTTTAACAGCACCTTTTTGTAATTGTTTGATCTCCTTTCGAAGAGGATTATTGCTGACGGCACAACCTGTAAAGAGACTACAAATAAATAAAATAGTGATAGTAGAAAACAAAGGGTTCATTGAAATTCTTAACGCTGCATTCATACCACAAATTTCGGGGTTCATAATTATTTAATTTTTCCGGCGGTAAAATATTCGTAGCTTTTTCTTCCCCCGAACGAGTCCTTTGTGACTTTCGGAGCTTTTTTTAACATTTAAACCAAAATCTATGTCAACTTTAGAAGCAGTAAGGTCCACACAAGAAGTGGCCAACCGAATGAACGAATTGTTCAAAGAATTCAAATGGACAGAAGTACAAGACGAGCTATTTGCTGAAAATGCGGTTAGTATTGAGCCTCCGGGTTCCAAGGGTTTACAAACAGTAGAAGGACTGGCGGCTATTAAAAAGAAAGGAGATGATTTTAACAACATGGTGGAAGAGTTTCATGGCGGCTGGGTTGGTGATCCCGTTGTAGGCGGCAATCATATCGCTTTTGCAATGGGTATCGACGCAACTTATAAGGGAATGGGAAGGCAAAAGATGGAAGAAATTGCAGTGTACGAAGTAAAAGACGGAAAGATTGTAAAAGAACAATTCTTTTATTGAAAAATTCTTTGGGTTAGTAAGTCCTGTCTGGCCTCAGGCCACACGGGACTTTTTTATTTTACTTGTGCTAAAGAGCTTTAGCGAAATAATAAATAAATTACTTTGCAGCATGCATAAAAAAATATTGTTGCTGGGCAGCGGCGAGCTGGGAAAAGAATTAGTGATCTCTTTAAAAAGACTGGGACAAACAGTAATTGCAGTTGACAGTTATGCCGGCGCACCCGCCATGCAGCTTGCTGACGACTTTGAAGTGATCGATATGCTGAATGGAGAACAGCTTGATGCAATAGTTGCAAAACACCAACCCGATCTGATCGTACCGGAAATTGAAGCAATAAGAACGGAACGCTTTTATAATTATGAAAAACAAAAGATACAAGTGGTGCCCAGCGCCAGAGCAGCCAACTTTACCATGAACAGAAAACTGATACGGGACCTCGCGAGCAAAGAACTGGGATTAAGAACTGCAAAATATTTTTACGCTACAACATTTGAACAATTTACGGAAGCCGTAGATGCAATTGGTTTGCCCTGTGTAATAAAACCATTAATGTCCTCGTCAGGGAAAGGACAATCGGTACTGAAGAATAAAGAGGACGAAAGGAAAGTATGGGAGTATGCTATCAATAATTCAAGAGGTGATATACAGGAAGTAATCATTGAGGAATTTATTTCTTTTCATACCGAGATCACGTTGCTGACTGTTACACAAAAAAACGGGGAGACGTTATTCTGTCCTCCTATCGGGCACAGGCAGGAAAGAGGCGACTACCAGGAAAGCTGGCAACCGGTAACGATTAGCAAGGAAGATTTTGATGATGCTTGTGCAATGGCAAAACATGTAACGGGTGCATTAACCGGCGCCGGAATTTGGGGAGTGGAATTTTTTCTTACACACAATGGCGTTTATTTTTCTGAATTAAGTCCGCGGCCACATGATACCGGCATGGTTACGTTGGCGGGAACACAAAATCTTTCCGAATTTGAATTACATGCAAGAGCAATTCTTGGATTGCCGATCCCTCATATCTATCTTGAAAAAGCAGGCGCCAGTGCTGTTGTGCTCGCAAATAAAACAGCAGAACATTTTACTATAACAGGAATAGACAAAGCCCTGGAAGAAATTAATACCGACATTCGAATTTTTGGAAAGCCGACGCTACGGCCTTACCGCCGGATGGCTGTGGCACTGGTTCATGATGATCTGAATGCGGACATGAATTACTTTGCGGAAAAAAGCAAAGAATACGGCGGATAAAATTTCGATTACGTAATTATTAAATGGCTATATGGCTAAATTGTTATCCAGCCATTTGACAATTTGACCGTTAAACAATTTGATTATGGATAAAATAAACCTTACAGAAAAATTCTCACAGTTCTCCGAACATTACAGCCCAAAAATTGCGGGAGAGCTGAATGGGCAAATGGTAAAGCTTGTAAAGTTCAAGGGCCCGTTTGTATGGCATCATCATGATAATGAAGATGAATTATTTTATGTGGTGAAAGGAAGTTTTGATATGGAATTTCGTGATAAGACTGTTACCATTAATGAAGGTGAATTCATCATTGTGCCGCGTGGTGTTGAGCATCGGCCTAATGCAAAAGAAGAAGTACATGTTGTTTTATTTGAACCGGGAACGACTTTGAATACGGGAAATGTAAAGAATGAGATGACGTTGGAGGAGTTGGAGAAGATCTAAAGAGCTATGTTCCCCAATAGACTTCGCGTTATGTCTTTGAATTGTTTTTTACCACAAAAGACAAGATAAACCCGACCAGGTGAATTTGGAAGAGGTAAATGCAAATCAACGTTCCATAAAAACTTATACCGCTAAAAAATTGTCCAAGGAAGCTGTCTTCTCCGCCTAGCCATGCAAGCAAAAAGCTAGCCGCCGAAATGATGAAGGTATACTTCAACAGTAAATAAATGTATCTTAAGTTTTTTACAATGAAGGACAGGATCAAAATGACTATATGAATAGAAACGAGAAAAACCCCAATTAACGCGGCGTAAAGACTTACACCACTAAAAAAGCTTTCAAAGACGCTGTCTTTTGAAACCAACACTGAAAGCAAAAGACTAATAGCCGATATGAGGAAAAAAATTGTGAGGGGAAAATAAATGTATTTTGAAAACTTCCGCATAAGATCAATTCTTACTTAAAAGTAAGAACCTTTATTGATAGTTTGCTTCCGGGTCTTTGAGTAATGTCTCAGTTTGAAATAAAATTAAACCACGGAGACACAATGACACTGAGTTACACGGAGTCGATGTGTCTCTCTGTGAACCCGGTGTCTCTGTGGTTAAAAAACAAACTGAGACACTACCGGGCTTTGTAAGAAAAAATTTGACACGGAAAAAAATTAGAAGAGATCTGGCTTTGATAACATTCTTTTCCAATCATTGTATTTTATTTTCAGGCAATTACCGCATGGACGATAACCAGTTTTGCTTGCTTCTTCTTCACCTGAAAAGAAAACACGACTTTCTTTTTTCATCCTTTTACCTGAAGCACAATCAAGCATTCCATAGATCTTTAATTTCTTATTTCCTGCAAGAGTTATTTGTTTGTTTTTTATTTTGGTAAAAAGCAGTCGTGAGCTTATATCATTATGGTTTATCATGATAGAGCGATTTCGCAAAATATATCCGTAAGCTCTTGTGGCCTGCTGAAGAAAGGAGAATGACTTGTCGGTAAACTATACACTTTCTCACAATTAGTTTCTGCATACATTTTTCTTTGGATAAACGGAGTTACGGCTTTGTCTTCGGTGCATTCAATATAAACTCTTGGAACGCTTCCATAATTTTCTTCAGTCAATTGCAAAGGAGTAATGCCGGATTCAACAGGTTCATGACTCAATAGAACTTTTGCAAGCCCGGTTATATCATCATCGCAATCGGCATAAAGGCCCTCCTTATAAATTTCGGGTTGTAGCGTATGCGCATTTAATTCTTCATGTATCGTTACATAAGGTTTCAATACACCTAGTGTATCCTGCATTGAATACTCTCTTTTTGTTTTTCCATTTGGTATTAAATAAGCAGCGAGGTAAACAAGCTTTTCAATTTTATGCGGCCGGAATTCTGCTGCCTGCGAGATCATGATACCATTCTTACTATGACCTACTAAAATCACCTTGCCTTCAACGCTATCGATAAGCTTGCAAATTCTTTCAATCGTTGTTTTCATTTTTACTTCCTGTATCGGCGTTTTATCCCTGCCCATTGCAGGCAGATCGATGGCTATTGCACGATGTCCTTGTTTTTCTATCAACGGGATCACTTTATGCCAGTTCCATGAGCTATGCCATGAACCATGTATGAGAATAAACGTTTTCATTTCACTTTTTTTAATGATGTAAAATTGCTTGAATAAAAAAGAGAAGACAACCCGGAACTTGCGGAGTTAATTTTTGGCATTTTTTTACCGTTTGTGGATACAAAAGTGGGGTGACTTGGGTCAATAGTCTAAATTAGTCTTTCGTTGCGATTATGATTAACCCTATATAGGCATCACTACTAATAGCGAGAGTCGAAAGAGTTTTGCAAAGCCGAGTTTAGTATAACAAATAGTATTGTTTTTGACCTACTAGGAATTTTCGATTTTGAAATCCTTCATCATTGCTGCAGCAAAGAATAACTCGAGTATAAATCATTTTCCAAGCTTATTTTCGGTGAGATGGCGAATTGATATGTCCAAATACTTCGGATTAGAAAATAAAGTTCTTTTGCGATTACTCCACTCCGCAAGCTCCTGAATTATAAGATTTTTGTCTAAAGACTTATTTTTATTTGAAATGTAATCAATGCTTGAAAGTAATTCTAATGCAAAATCTGAGTAGAAACCTGATAAAAAAGCGGTTGTCTTTTTTGCAATGAGATATATTGATTTATCGGCTTCAACATAAACCTTAACAGTATCATAACCATCTTTAACCAATGTCAATGGCTCAAATGGTTTTTTATTCATGTCGCTATAACCCATAATATAACTGCCATTTAGTGTATTAAGTAAGTATCTCACTTTTCCCGAATAAGGTCCGTAAAAATTAGGTTTGTATGTCAATTTAAAATACTTTCTTGCACCAAAGCGTTGCAAAAAGTAGCAGACTTTTTCACTTGAAAATTCTGAAACATATTCACCATTTTTCACTAAATCATATAAAACATATAGGAGCAGCGCTCTCGCATCCGTAAGTCGCACTCTTTCTTTTTTTAAATGTTCTACTATTTCGCTAGTTGGTTCATAAACATATATGTCTATCTTCAGTTCAAAAAGCTTCTCATTTATTATTTTTTTTACTCTTTGCCATTCTAGTCCTCCATTCCCAGCCCCAAGTGGTGGCAGGGCTATAGACTCAATTTTATACTTAAGAATGACATTAATTAAGTCATCAAGCCCAGCTTCTATATATTCATACTCTGAAGGTTTTCGCCAATCTTTTTTCGTAGGAAAGTTGATGACAATTTTTTCACCGGAACTAATATTGTGATCTTTTGTTACGAATAGTTTTCCAATTTGTATCTGTCCTTTTTTGCTGGCTTCAAAATACGCCTTAAAATTTGTTGGATATGCTTTTTTGAATTGCAAGGCAATGCCTTTACCCATAACACCTTGCGTGTTAACCGTATTTACCAATGCGTCAGCTGGACTTTCTAAAATATTTCCTTTGAGATAATGGATCATAATGAAATTAGAAATATGCACTTGGAATAACCCTTGTTGTGTTTTCTTTAATTCCCATACCTAACAACGTTGATTTGGCTTTTTCATTATAACAGACATAACCGCTAATTAATTCGGGTTGGATATCTTCACCGACCAAAAACTCAGCTTGCTTTTTTCTTTTAGTATTTAAGTTTTCATTGCCACCCCAAAATTGAGCGCGGATCGCATCCCAATTAATTATTTTAGGCAGATGTTCAATCATTGAACTATCATAAAAGGAAGTTAAGCCGTCCGTTGCGTGCCCATCGGAAAAAAAATAAGTAACTCCTGACTTAACAATCCTTATAAGGGAACAAGCTATGTAAACAATCTGTTCTGGCGGCGTGGGCTTTTCAACAAAATTTCCACCGTTTTGGATAACATAGAGCATCGGCATTCTTACTCCAAAATAAAAGGGGATGTAGTTTCCTAAAATAATATTGGGGGCGAGAATATTCTCGTAGTCGCCATTGTCGACCTTAACTACTTTATTGTTCCTACTGTGAATCAAACTCACATCTCCAATCGTAACAAACTTAGGGTTTGCGTTCTTAGAATTTTTATGCGTAATACCTCTTTTCAAAACATAAGGAATGTTTTGAATGTGAGTAATCCTGTAAATATGAATTTTTTCCAGAAGCATTCAACATCAGCAATGTTACAACAATTGTGGGTACATCAATGACGGACAACCTATAAAATGTACTTAAATACGGATATGAATTCAAATTCAATCAAAACATACAACCGATCTTAACCGTTCGATTAATACTCAGGATTCACCTTCGCCGCTTCCCAACCGATCATTGCAGTTTTCCGTACACTCCCCCAATGATACTGACCAAATTCGCCTGTTGACCTGATAACACGATGACAGGGAATTAAGAATGCAACAGGATTATCGCCAATAGCTGTTCCAACAGCTCTTGAAGCATTCGGATTTTTAATTGTATTTGCAATGCCTGAATAAGTTGATACATCGCCCATTGGAATTTTTAATAATGCTTCCCATACTTTTATTTGAAATGGCGTTCCTTTCAAATGCAATTTAATTTTGGAAAGATTTTTCCAGTCTTGTGTAAAAATGAATAAAGCATTTTGCTGTATGGTATCTACTACTTGCCTGAATTTAGCATTGGGAAATTGTAATTGCAATTGTTTTAACACTTCATTTTCATCATCAGCAAAAGCAAGATGACAAATACCTTTTGCCGTTGAAGCAACGATAATATTTCCAAAAGGGCTTTCGGCAAAGCTGTAATTAATATGTAATTGCTCTCCGCCATTCTTATATTCACCCGGCGTCATTCCTTCAATATTGATAAATAGATCGTGTAAACGACTTGAACCGGATAAACCCGTCTCATAAGCCGCATCGGTCACAGTATGGTTTTGCAACAATTTTTTAGCATGTTGCAAACTGATATACTGTAAAAATTTTTTTGGACTTACACCGGCCCAATCTTTAAACAACCGCTGAAAATGAAATGGACTTAAAAAAACTTCTTTTGCCACCGCATCAAGATCGGGTTGCTGCTGAAAATTCGAATGGATAAATTCAATTGCTTTTTTTATGCGTTCATAATCTGTCATTGTTTTCAATTTAACACAAAACTATTTAGAAGCAAAAGCAAAATCAACCCGAAACTTGCTTAATAAACCACGGAGAACGCAGAGACACAAAGAAACACGGCGATAACCCTGTGAACCCCTGCCTGCCGCTGGTCTGTGAACTTAGTGTCTCTGTGGTTAAATTTTAATTTTTGCATCTTTGCTGTCCAAAAATTATACTCATGAAAGTTGCCGTACTTGGCGCAGGAATGGTAGGAAGTGCTATTGCAATCGATCTTGCTTCACGCCATCATGTTACCGCTTTTGATGTAAGCACTACCAATTTAGAATTGTTGCAGAAAAGAAACCCAAGAATTGAAGCACAGCAAGCCGATCTCCGGGATTATTCATCTTACCCGCAACTTCTTTCTTCGTTTGATATTGTTGTTACCGCAGTTCCGGGTTTTATGGGATATAAAACCCTGGAAGCTTCCATTAGCTGCGGAAAAAATATTGTTGACATTTCTTTTTTCCCGGAAGATGTCTTGCAATTGGATCAACTTGCAAAGAAAAAAGGAGTAACGGTGATTACTGATTGCGGCGTGGCACCGGGCATGAGTAATTTTATTATTGGCCGACATAACGAAGAAATGAAGATAGACGCATTGGAAATTTATGTTGGAGGATTGCCGAAAGTGAGAAAGAAGCCATTTCAATATAAAGCGCCGTTCTCACCTGCTGATGTAATTGAAGAATACACAAGACCAGCACGGCTGATGGAAAACGGGCATATAATTGTACGACCGGCATTAAGTGAAGTAGAATGGATACATTTTGAAAATCTCGGAACGCTGGAAGCATTCAATACAGATGGTCTTCGATCATTATTATATACAATGCCGCATATAAAAAATCAGAAAGAAAAAACAATGCGGTATCCCGGGCACGTGGATATAATTATTTCCTTAAAGGAAAGCGGCTTCTTTAATGAAACACCAATTGATATAAACGGAACAAAAATTTCTCCATTAAAAGTAACATCGCAAATTTTATTTAATGAATGGAAGCTTGGATTGGAAGAAGAGGAATTAACCGTGATGAAAGTAAAATTAACCGGTGAAAATAATGGCGAAACCAAAACAGTTGAATGGGGCCTGCTTGATTTTTATGATCATGAAACAAAGATATCATCCATGGCACGAACTACTGGCTATACCTGTACCGCAGCAGTGAACCTGCTTGCACAAAATCTTTTTAATGAGAAAGGCGTATTTCCGCCTGAGCTGGTAGGTAAATACAAAAATTGTTTTGATTTTGTGCTTGGGTACTTAAAAGAAAGAAAAGTGAATTGGATAAAAAGGTTTAATGGTTAATGGTCAAAATTTCAGGGACCCGATCTTAACTACCTCGCTATTGGTAGTAACTCTGAAGTTGATCACTTCTCTTTTCTGTGTTGGTTTACCAAAATCAGTGAACATTTCAGCTTTAATAGAAATGGGACCGCCAAGCGTTTGCCGGCTGTCGCCATATAGATTTACTTCTACCTGGTAGTTTCCTTTCAACGCTTTTTTCAAACGGAACTCCTCGGGGCCATAACCTCCGGTAACATCCTGTGAAATTGTGCCGCCCGCTGCTGTTTCTGTATGCTGGTAAGAACATTTTTCTTTTTGCGGATCTGTTACCCACAGATCGATATCTGAATTATCGGTGTTCCATCCAATAACAATACGTACATCAACCGGCATTGGGTAAATAAGACGGCTATCCACGGCAGATACATTCACTTCATTTTTATGTGCGCTGATGATGGCATTCATTTCATTAATAACAATTGACTTAACATCACCAAAGCGTGCATCCCAGTTGCCGGTAATAACTTTATAAAGTAATTCAACAGCTTCATTATGATTTCCCGATTCATATAAAGCCAATGCAAGATCACGGTAGGAATGCGGTTGTTCTTCACGCATCTTTAGAATTTCTCTGAAAGTTTCTATTGCCAGCGGCTTTTCATTTGCTTCCAGCAATTGATTAGCAACCATGCGAAGTAATTCGGCATCTTCCAGCTTCATTTCGGCCGCATTGCTCAACACCAATAAAGCAAACTGTTTTTCATTTTTCTCAATAAAAAACCTGGCAACATCAATAAAGAACGAAGGCTGATTGCGGTAAAGTCTTTTTAGTGAATAATATTTTACTCTTCTTTGATCTGCCGCTATTGTTTCCAATTCTTTTAAATAAGCAGCGTCAGATTTCCATTCATTCACTTCAATTTGTGATTGGTTAATGATCAATGCACTATTGTTCCCGTCAAGCTTATCATCCACTCCGTCTGCAACGGGATGATTCCCTAAACTCAAATTTGAATAGGAAACACTTGCATCCTGTCTCATTTCCACTGAGCCTGAGTTTGGCGCTCTCTGCGGGGTAAATGAGTATGATACAGAAGGTCTGTCAGTATCTGAGCTCGAGTAGGCGCCTGAACCTGCTGAAACAGAAAAATGCATTGTATCAGCATTTGCACCAAAACTATCAACAGAACCTCTACTGTAGTTCCTTCTCGTCCCTTCCAACCCCTCCGTCGCTGTTATAATGGTGCTATCAGAAACAAGAGTATCTTTTATCTTTTTTACAGGAGAATAATTTTTCTGCCACCATTCTTTCAAATGATCCATTGCAGCTAAGGCTTCATTCAAAGCCTCGGCCTTATTATCATTTTGGGAGCGGTGTTTCTCTTTCAACATCGAAAAATATTGTTTTTGTAATTCCTTAGGTGGCGTTATTTCATGCTCCACATAATCTTCCACCCGGTCAAGCACAATCAATGATGTATTCTGTGTAACAACAGAAAATTGTTTTCCAAGCTTCGTTATCTCTTCTTTATTTTTTTCAAATTGCAGATCAAGCTGTGCAATTTTCATTTCAGCCCAGATCCTTTTTATATCATTATAATCACCGCTGTCTGATTTGCCTATGCTGAAGCTTTTTGTGGTTTTAATTTGATTGCCAAAGCCAAGACTAACTTTTATTACGGCAGCAGTCGTTTTTAATTTACCGGCAAATGAAAGACCGGAGTTTTGTACCGGCCCATTTTGCATAACAAGGTCTTCGATCTCAGCAGGATTAAATTCCGTTTTGATAACCTGGAGCGATTGATTGCTTATTTCGTCAATTGCAGTTTTTAATTCTAATTTGGTTAGGTCAATAAACTTTCCATGTGTTTGCTGCGCAATAAATTTTAATACAGAAAAATCTGCGGATGGGGATGAATTGATCGTTGTTACAGGTATTGAAGAAAGAACTATTTCTTTTTTGCCAAAGGTTGAGAGACCATCGGAAAAAAGCAGCGCTTCATCAAAATCATATTTGGTTAAGTCAATTGCCCCGAGTTGTGTTCCGCCATCATAAATAAATTGATCAATTTTTTTCAGCAATGCTTCGCTATTGCCGGCGCTAATGGTAAACTCCTCTTTATCCTGGGCGAAAATATTAAATGAAATTAGCGACAGCTTTGTGGTTCCTGATTGTGATAGATATTCTTTAAGCAGTTGCTTTTCTTTTTGGGTATCTCTTTTTTCACCGGAAGCCGATATGTCCCAAAAAACTCCGATAGTTTGCGGCTTCGTCTTCTTTTTATAGCCGGGTTCTATTCGACTATGCGCATAAAAATATGAGTAGCCATTGCTGTTTTCTGTCAACACTACTGTTTCGTCTTTTGATGAATTGGGAATGGTGAAAGCTATTTTATGATCCGGAAGAAAATTATCCTGGTTGTATTCTGCCTGCCAACTATTTTCCTGCTTATTAAATTCAAAATTGGCAAGCTTGTTTTCTTCGAGCTTTGGTTTTTCTGTGTTTTTAATTACGGAAGCTTTGATTGAAAATTTTTCGATCGTTTCGCCAGATTGCAGCGGAAGCTGGTAAAACAGCTCTTTATTCAACAATTCAAGTGTTTGCTCGACAGCGATGATAATATGTCTTTCTCCTTTTGACGGCAGCGGATAGATGCGTGTACGGAAATTATTGCCTTTGGTTTTTTCAACTAATCCCGGATCAATTTTTCTGCGGATCGTGTTTTCAAAAGCTATTCTTGCTTTTGCTTTTTCAACTACTACCCCTTCACGCATTTTACCTTCCATGTCAAGCGCATACCGTATAATAGTTTGCCCGTCAGCCAATGGAAACTCCAGCTCACCTTCCAATATCTGGTTATTTGGATTATAAAAAATAATATCGAAAGTGGTAATCGCAATATTTGCGGCAACATCTATGTCAATAGATAACGAGGAAATTTGTATCGGTGAAGCCGTGGTATCATTTGTAACTCGCAAGACCGGTATTCCATTAGGAATATCCTGGCGATGCAATACTTGTTTTACATCTGTGCAAGACAAAACAAGCAGCAAGGTTAGAAGGCTTAAGCATGTTGCCCGTATCATAACAGGTGGTTTTGTTAGTAATGAGATGAGGCGAACGGCGTGTTTGCATAAAGGAAACGAAAAAATGTTGCTGTATCCAAAAAAAGAGTGTGAATCTAATTGTAAAATTCACAATTTCGAAACCCAATCACTCCAGGTATACCTGGCATTACCTTGTCGATTACTGTGATACTATGCGGATTAAAAGAATTATCCTTCGCACATCTTTTTCAAATTGTTTAATCCTGTTACAAACTGGACATTCAGGTCCTTAACGATCTTTGGCCCTATCAATCTTGCGACAGGCCACGGAAATTCACCACTATTTTGCCAGGTTACTTTTGTTTCATTGCCATCGCCCCAATGTTCAAATAGCCAATTATCCTTTGCTTTTGATTTGAATGGCTTGAAAAATTCAAGGAGAAAATGAATATGCTTATCATCAATAGAATTAAGTGTTAAACTGCCCACACCAACTTTTTTCCCTTCCCACGCATATTTGTGACCGGGTGTTTTGGGAGTGCCGGTAATTGTAGATTTTGCAGTCGGGTCCATTTGCTGCCATGGATTCCATTTACTATAATAATTAAGATCGCCAACCTTGCTCATCACATCATTCTGATTTTTTTTGATAATTGTTGATTTTTCAACATTATAATTTTTCGGCAATAATGCTGCGATGATCAGCAATAAAGCAATTATGCCAAGAATGATATATACTACGATCATAACCTTAAGTTTGTTGAAAGTTACGGATTGAATATCTCTATGGCAAACCTTTTATGTAGTATTCAATTTCTTGCCCGGTAAAAATGCGCAGGTCGTAAATAAACGATACCCTTATTTGTATTAAACCTTGTTGCAAGTTGTTTGTAATTTCCTTTGCCATCATTTCCGATCACTTCAAAATGCAAATGCGGAAATGCAGAATAACCGGTATTACCGCTGAGACCGATCACTTGTCCTTTTATAATTCTATCGCCAACTTTTACCAATGCGCCATTTTTAATAAGATGCCAGTAGTGTGCAACAGAACCATCCGCATGCCGGATTGAGATATGATTTCCATCAGAAATATTTCCCGGCTTCAAACCTCCTTTATCCGAATCGCCCCTTGCTGATATTACAACACCATCTCTTGCTGCACAAATCTTTGTTTTCTTTTTTACTTTAAAATCTAAAGCGTACTCGCCTTTATGACTCATCTTGCTGTCATAAGCCTGTATTAAGAAAACTTTTTTGTTGTTTTCAAAAGGAAGAGAATAAATATAACTGCTGTCTTCTTTAAATTTTCCAGACTTCAGATCATGAATAGAATATTGCTGCTGTGCTATACAACAATAAACGTTAAAGAATGAAAAAATAAAAAAGAAATATTTCATCATTGAAGGCTTTCCAAGCCAGGAATTTCTCTTCTTAATATCTCTACAAATGCAGGGTTACTTGGTTCGGGCAATTGTGCATGTAATATTCTGCCCTCCGGATCTAATAAAATATAACGAGGCATATAATCAATGCCATAAGATCTGCTAAACAGGTCCTTATTATTACTACGCAAATGCAATACACGCAATGATCTTTGACTTGCTTCGTTTTGCCAATACCACCTGCTATCATCGATGGATAATGCAACAAATGCAACCGAAGGGCTTGTGTATTCTTCCGCAAATTTTTCAAAGATGGCAGATTGCACACGGCAAGTTCCGCACCAGGTCGCCCATACATCTATTACCACATAGCGTCCTTTAAAATTTTTAAGTGAGAAAGTATCTTTATTTAATGCGGTAGTAGTAAAATCAGGAGCAATACTTCCACGGGTTAAACTATTTAATATATAATGCTGCGCCAGTATTTGCTGTTGTGTTTTTTGTTGTGAAATGACCGGGAGATATTTTGCGATCAGCATTTCCCTGCCTGCACTATCCCTTGTTCTGCCAACAAGTCCTTTTATTTTATTATAAACAAGATAATCTCTTAATGTGCTTGCTGGTAATACGGTTGCTACTTTTGAAATATAAGCCGTATCGTTGGAGGGATTCAGTTTATATTTCTGCTGATAATAGTCAGCAATGTTATCACGATACACAGCATAACTTAGAAGGGTGCTATCATTATAATTAACTGCATTCCTGATCACATCAACCGATTTTGGAAATTCCAATGTTTCAGTTGGATGATATACTTTGAACCATTGCGCATATTTACCATCGAGCAATTTTATGTAGTATAGAGAAAGTAATTTTTTCTGTAAAACAATAAAATCATTATTTGGTTTAAGATTATCTGCTGTTTTATAATTATTCAACTTATCAACATCGTCATTCCAAAGCCGCATAACTTCAGCCGCAAATGCTTTTGGCTTCATTTCAGAACCATAATTTTCCAGCATGTATTTATCACTATCACTATCGTTGTCATTGCCATTTCTTAAATATTCATTTTCGGGGATCCTGGTTCCTGATGAATTAACCCGGTTATTAAAGCCATCAATTTTTACCTTAAGGAACAAACTATCCTTGTTTCCAAAAAAAACGTTTTGATTGATTGCTCCTAATCTAAATGAATAAACACCCGCAGGAATATTTTTATCCGTGCTTGCACTAAATCGATTATCAATTATAGGAATTTCTAGAACGGTGTCCATAAATGGCTCTGCAAACAAATAGGCGACTTGGAATTTATCTTTTGATTCAACAGTTCCTGCGATCACAGTACGACTATGTGAAGGAAGCTGCACCGGCTTATTTATATATATAAAAACTAAGACGAACAGAGCTATTGGCACAAGCATATAAAGAATTCTTAGAACTGGTTTAAAAAAAGCTCTTTTAAAAGTTTTTCGCACATACCATTGATAGCCGAGCCATAATGCGGTTACCATCCAGGCAATACTTAACCATTCATAATACATCAGAAAATTTCCTTCACTGCTACCTTCAGGGTTTGTTATTGTCATACCTGGGGCAATATATGGCCACCACAATGCCTGGCGCATTCCAAAAAGTATTGTTCCTGTAATTGTGCCAACCAACCCGATAGAAAAAGGCCATAGAAATCCACTGATAACAACAGAAAATAAATATTGAATACCCAATATTCCAAGACCTGCAATAAGTAATCTTAGCCCGAGACGAGTAATGAATTCAAATGGAATTGAATGTTTGGTGAAACCGGGGTTGTTTCTTGCCAACATAACAATAGTGCCACCTAGTAAACTAATAAGTATAAGGGCAAGGATACACAGGAGTGCAACCACTACAGCTATGCTGAATTTGCTCAGGTAAAGTGAAGGTTTAGAAATTGGTTGTACTTCTATCAGCTTCCACCCACCTCCGCGATGCTCCATTTGGGTAAGACGTATTACCAGAAGTGTAAGAAAGATCGGAAAGAAAAAAAGACCAAAGCCCTGGAAACAAAGGGTGACAAATCTTTTCCATGAATTTTCAGTAGGAATAAATGTAAAATCACTTTCGGTAGTTAATAAGCCGACCAATGTAAAGATCGCAGGAATAAAGGCAGCCATGATCAATACCAGCCAAAATGTTCCGGAGTTTCTCAATTTCAACCACTCTGCTTTAAATGCTTTTATGTAATCAGAAAAGAAATTCATAACAATTAGTTTGATGTCATTTTAATAAACCATTCTTCCAATCCTTCATTCGTGCGAACCCCTCTTACCGGAACTCCCTGCATCACCAGGTCACGGGTAATGTTTGTAATATCATCAGTATTCTCAACCGGTAAAACAAATTCGTTGCTTACCAAAGCCGTTGCCTGCGGATATTTTTCTGTAAACAAATTTTTCCATCTTGCTGTATCATCCACTTTTATTGTTACTTGTTTACCATGACCGGCACTTTCCTGTAAGTCCGCCATTGTTCCCTGGAATTGCATTACACCTTTATGGATAATGCCAACGTGTGTACATGTTTTTTCGACTTCATTTAATAAATGGCTTGATACAAAAATTGTTTTACCATGATCCTTGTTCAGTCTTTTCAGCATCTCTCTAATTTCAATAATACCTGCAGGATCAAGACCATTTGCCGGTTCATCAAGAATTAATAATGATGGATCAGGTAGCAAGGCCATTGCCAGACCCAACCGTTGCTTCATACCGAGTGAATATTCTTTCGCCTTTCTCTTACGGTCATTATAAAGTCCGACAACCTGTAACACTTCATCCACTCTTTTCTCATCCATTTTTCTCAGGCGGGTGATCACTCTCAAATTATCACGGGCATTCAAATGCAGATAAAGCGAAGGAGTTTCAATCAACGAACCGATACCTTCAAAAATGCCAGGAAGATTTTTCTTTAATGAGTTGCCGTGAATAGAGATATTGTCACGATCATTTTCAAGCATACCGGTCAATAATCGTATTGTAGTTGTTTTGCCGGCGCCATTCGGGCCAAGAAATCCGAATATACTTCCTTCAGGAACTTTCAGACTTACATTGTTCACTACTTTTCTTCCGTAGCGAAACATATAATTCAGTTCTGAAGTTTCAATTGCAAAAGCATTGGGTTCATTCATTAGTTATTTATTATCCGGTAAACATAAAATAAAAAAGGCGAACACGTTGTCCGCCTAAATATTTTCCTTAAAATACATGTAATCATGTAACCTGCCGGCGGCAGGTCATGTCTTATTCAGCTTCTGCCACCACTTCTTTCACTTCCGGTATCATTCTTTTCATCATTCCTTCAATACCGGCTTTCAATGTGATCATGGATGAAGGGCAACCGCTGCAGCTTCCCTGTAACATCAGGTTCACAACACCATCATCATAGCTTTTGAATTGAATAGCGCCGCCATCCATTTCCACTGCAGGCTTTACATAATTTTCCAACAATTCTTTAATGCGTTTTACCACATCATCGTCATCGGCGCTTATCTCATTGCTGCTTTCTTGTTTAATTGTTACCATTTCTTCTTCATTGATCACAGCTTTGCCTTCTTCCAAATATTCTTTCAAAAACTGGCGAATAGTCGGGATCACATCATTCCAGTCGGTATCTGGAGTTTTTGTAAGTGTTACAAAATTGCTGGCAATAAATACGGCCTTGATAAAAGGAAAGCCAAACAATTCGATGGCCAGTGGCGATGGCTTTGCACTTTCCACATCAGGAAAATCAATGCTCTTGCCCGGGTATAAAAGTTTGTTTGCCACAAACTTCATCGTCTCCGGGTTCGGCGTCATTTCCGTATAAATGCTGATGATCGGGTTTCCTGTTTTAATCATGTCTCACAAATTATTGTGCAAATATAACAAGCAAACTGCGGGCCCGTTTACGAATGAAGAAAAGAGATTTTGGTACCAGCTTTTGAGCCTTGATTGAGCGTCCCTTGCGACGCTCCGTTCATAGTTCTTATCGCTAATCGGCATAGATTAGACATCGATCCTGAAATTTGAGATGATCTTCATGGAAGGGCGTAAGTTACACGAGGGCCACAACGAACACACAAAGAACACAAAGTCATTCCAACCCCTTTTACGAACTTAGTGTTCTTCGTGTTTACTTTGTGTTCTTTGTGGTACAATAGCTCAAATTTGATATCACTTTACTTAATTAACACGACATAAATATGAAAAAGATCTATACTATCGGTCACTGTACTACGAGCCTGGCTTTGTTTGAAGAAACAGGGCTTGATAAATTGATTGGGCCAGAGTTTACCCTTCAAAACATAAAATTTGAAAAGATCACTCCGGCCCAACTGGACGAAATGAAAAAAATGGCCGGAACTTATGAAGCATTGTTCAGCCGCCGTGCCATAAAGTATAAAGAATGGAAACTAAAAGATAAAAAGCTGGATGAAAAAGATTATCGACAATACATTCTTGACGAATACACTTTTTTAAAACGCCCCGTAATAATCATGGAGGGTAAAATTTTTGTTGGCAGCGAAAAGAAAACAGTAGCAGCCATAAAAAGGGAGCTGCAATAAATGCAGCCCCTCCGCTCTCATAGAGCTGTCCGGCTTATTGCGAGACTAGAAACGCATTTTGGCCCCGATCGTTGCATAAAACATTTTCTCGCCTTTTTCCGAAAGATCGGGTCTTCCTTCAACGATCAATAAGTTTTGTGGAATTACATATGCCGGTGTAAATAACAGTTGCAATTTTCCTCTGGCAAAAATCACCGGGGCTGAAAATTCATATGAAAGAATATTAAATTTTTGCGCTGACTCTGTTACCACTTGTTCATTGCCGGGAAAAAATAAAAAGCCACTTGTTCTTTTTAAATAGCTTTTAGTGAATTGTTGTGTGCCTGCATTGATATAAGCAGAAGGATCGATCACTAACACAGACTTATCATTTATTTGGTACCTGAAAATATGATCAAGACCGGCCGTAATTCCAAAATCAGTTTTGTCACTAAACTTTGCATCGGCACCACCGGTTACATTTACTGCTTTATTCAACCATGTTAGCGTCATCCCTGTCTGTGCTTTCAATGCTGATTGTACAAGCTCACTGCTTTCCTGGTAAAAAGGTTTAACCAGGTAAATATTTCCCAGCCATTTATTATTTGATTTAAATTGATAGCCAACGGAAGCAATTGTACCTGCATATTGAAATGATGCTGCAGAATTATTTACAAATACCGGCGCAGCATTGATATAAAAACTTTCATTGAGCCACAACTCTGCCAATGGAAAAAAACCGCTGCTGTGAAGGCTATCCACCCTTCCGTAATAATTAAGACCCGTATTATAGTTGGCGCTGATCTTAAATTCAGTTTTTTTCTTTTCATCAGCCGGCTGCGATTGACTGTTTGATAAACAACTGATCAATAATAACAGCAATACAAATCCTGTATGTCTCACCTTATTCATACATTAAAATTTTTTTAAGAAATTCTGTCTCGCCTTAGGCGAGACAGAATCTTTCAGGATGAAGAGAGAAATCAGAATATGGATTTAATTCTTTGAAGCCTTTACTTTCGTTTCAGATTTTGCTTCACCTGAAACCGAAGTAGTTGCTTTAGGTTTTACTGATGTTGCTGTTTCTTTCGCAGCTTTTGCATCTGCTCTTTACTTCGCTCTCTGTTTTTGCTTTTACCGCTTTAGTTGTTTCCACAGTTGCACTTGCTTTCTTTTCTGCAGCAGCTTCGATATTGCTTGCAGCCTTTTCAGTTGTTTCAATTGTGTTCTTGCCATTTACATTCACTTCTGTTTTTGCAGATGTATTTGAATTTACATCGGCATGAACAACTGAATTAGAAGCGGCATTCTCCTGTGCTTGCGCGGATGCATTTGTTGATGCTTGTGCATTAGCAGCGGCAGTAGCATTGATGTCTGCGCTGTTCTTTACATCATTTTTTACTTCGGTAGTAGTTTGTACTGCCTTTGTTGTTTTTGCGTCTGCAGTAGTTACAGCTTTTGTTTTTACTGCTGCGCCTGTGTTTGTAGTTGTTGATACGGCTGCTCTTGTAGATTGAGTTGCTGTATTCACTACGGGTTTTACGTTAATAGCATTGGCGCTTACAGCTGCATTTGTTGCTGCCTGTGTTGTTGTTTTCAAACCAAGATTTGCCTGGGAAAAAACAACGGTTGAAAAAAGAACTGTAACGGCCAGGGCGATTGTTTTTTGCATCGTCTTCATAGATGATTTGTTTTTGATTAATAAAAATTTCAACTATAGACTCTGCTGCTGGTCAATGATTACAAAAAATTGTGCCAATAAGCAGAGTATCGTGTTAATACGTTTCTTCGATTTGACAATCAGTTTGTTCTTAGAGAGGAGTGCTTACAGGTTGGTGACCGTTATAACAGACATGATAAAATATAGAGGGTTTAACAGAAGTGGATAAATCTATTTTTTATTTCTTAAATCTGTAGATATCTTTTTTTCGTATGCAATTTTTTTTTCAACAGCATTAAACCTTTTGAAGTTTGTACCCATTATGATATTGTGCGTATAAATACTGCTGGTTCAGTTTTTCATTTGTCAATTGCTGTTTTGCCTTATCCCATGTAATTTTTTCTTTGCTTCTGTATGCAATATTTCCTAATTGGCAAACAGTAGCAATATGTGCACCGGTACTCATAGGACAATTAAGATCGTCTTGCTTTCCCGATTTTATTGCAGCAACAAAATTTTCCCAATGGCTTAAGTAATGGATTATCGGTTGGTTTTTTTCTCTCCACCTTCACCTTATCCTTGCTTCTATTTTCTTCGATCACTTCCCATCCACCGCGATCCAGTTCCAATGTTCCATTGTTACCAATAAATGCAATGCCATGATCTTTGCCAAACAAACCATTGTCAATTCCCATGGCATGATCCCAAATCAGATTGAAATTATCAAACTCATATAATGCACCCATTGTATCCGGTGTTTCCTGGTAGAGATCAGGATACGCAAAATATCCGCCTAATGCAGAAACGGTTTTTGGCACCTCGGCATTCATTCCAAATATTGCATAATCCATTAAATGAACACCCCAGTCAGTCATTAATCCTCCTGCATAATCCCAGAACCAGCGAAATTGAAAATGAAACCTGTTTGCATTGAATTTTCTTTTTGGTGCAGGGCCAAGCCACATTGCATAATCAACACCTGCAGGTGGATCTGAATCGGGGATCTTTTCTCCGGGCTTACACCAGCCCTGGTAACACCAAACTTTTACTGTCCTGATATTTCCCAATTGCCCTGTTCTTATAAAATCAACAGCATCTCTGAAATGCTGCTGGCTTCTTTGCCATTGCCCTGCCTGTACAATTTTATTATATCTTTTTTGTGCAGCCACCATTGCTCTGCATTCTTCTATTGAATTACCAACGGGTTTTTCTACATATACATGTTTGCCTGCTTCAACAGCATGTATCATTATCAATGCATGCCAATGATCGGGTGTGCCAATAATAACGGCATCGATATCTTTTTGATCCAATAGCTTCCTGTAATCACCATAGGTTTTCACTTTCGATGTATCGATATTCATCTTTGAAAGATCATTCATTCTTTTATCCAAAACATTTTTATCAACATCACAAAGCGCAACAACATTTACCCCGGGAACTTTTATTGCACTCGTAAGATTGCTCCAACCCATGCCATTGATACCAATGGCACCAATATTTAATTGATCATTCGGGAAAACTTTATTCTTAAAATAAGCAAAGCCTGCAGAACTTACTGCGGGTAAGAAAGCAGAACCAGCTGTAAATAATGTTGTGTTCTTAATAAAGCGGCGACGGGAAGTCATAAGCAACGATTTTATAAAGTGAATTTACAGAAAACGAAAGTAACTTATCAGAAACGTTTTGCGCTCAGAAACTGAATGGGCAGCCTTGTTTTTCCCTCAATCGCAAGATCAGCAAGAATTTCACCAATTACTGAAGCGAATTTAAAACCATGTCCGCTGAAACCGCAGGCAATAGAAACATTTTCTTCAAAGCCCGGCAGTTTATCAATAATAAAATTTTCATCCGGCGAGTTGGCGTATAAACATATTTTGGTTGAAAGGAACGAATCAAAAACTCCGGGCAAATATTTATCCAGGCAATATTTTAGATTTTCAAGATCATCTTCTGTCGTTTGCCTGTTCACATTGTCCGGATCGGTTATTTGATAAGGAAAGTGATGCGCCAATTTTAATCCCGCCGGATCACCAAATTTCTTTGTATCCAACAAAGGAAATCCATAATAGCATCCATGTTTATCATCATCGCCGATCATCCAGCAGGGAAACTTTGTTAATTCAAACTGATCATCGTTCTTAGTTTTTATCCATGCAATAAATTGTCGTGTCACTTTTATTTTGTCACTAAAGCCAGGGATCATTTTACCGGCCCAGGCACCGGCAGTAATGATAAGTTTTTTACATTGATATGTTTGCCTCTCTGTTTTTACAATTATATTCGTTCCATCTTTTTTCCATTCAATTACTTTTTCATTTGAATGAATGGTGGCTCCCTTCTTCGTTGCTTCGGTAGCATAAAGCCTGATAGCTTTTTCGGGAGGAATAAATCCGGCTTCTGGTTCAAGTAATGCTTCAAAAGTTGCAGGAAAAACGAATTGAGGGAAATGTTTAGAAGAACCATCAATATCTATTTTCTCCAATTCAATATTATATAAAGAAGCAGCCAGCTTTACTCCTTTTATAATTTCATTTGTTGAATTACCTGCATACAACAACCCTGTTCTAAAATACACCTGCTCGCCGGTATTCTGCTCTAGTGCTCTCCAGTTTTCATAAGCTCTTTCCATTAGCGGTACATAGTCCGGATGTTCAAAATATGCTTTACGGATGATGCGACTTTGCCCCACATGTGAACCAAACTCATGTGAAATGGTAAATTGCTCAAGTCCCAAAACTTTATAGCCCCGCTGTGATAAATAATAACAGGTAGCTGAGCCCATAGAACCAACGCCAATTACAATAAAATCAAATGAGGTATTTGCCATCATATAGAGAAATAAGTTACAACTATAGACGGAAAAATAATTATCTTTTGAGTTTATTATCTCCACCCTTTAAATACAGCCATCATCCATTCCCGGGAAACTTCCTTTTTCATTAGTCAATCAAACTGTATTCAATGGAAGTACATGCCCACACCCATACGTCCAGAAAAAAATGGATCCATTATTTCTGGGAGTTTCTCATGCTGTTCCTCGCTGTGTTCTGCGGTTTTTTGGCAGAATATCAGTTGGAGCATACAATAGAACATCAACGAGAGAAACAATTCATGTCCACATTGATTGAAGATCTGAAGGATGATATTGCCCTTGCAGACGAACAAATAACAACACATAAACAAAAAATAAGTCAAAATGATTCGCTAATAGAGCTGCTAAATATCACCAACCTTGACCAGGTAAGTAGGAATGATCTTTACTATTTTGCAAGAATCGGAAACAGGACGGTATTTTTTTATAACAACGACCGAACTATAGAGCAAATGAAATACTCCGGCGGATTGAGGCTTATTCGGAAGAAGGATGTTTCCAACCAGATTATGCGGTATTACAGAAAAATTTCGGAGTTAAAGATGATTGAAGGTTATGATGCGGAGGAACAATCTGCATATAAAGAGTGTGCAGTAAAAATTTTTGACCCTGTAGTTTTCAAAAACATGTCAAGAACCTTAACCGTAACACGCTTGAATAGTAACCCGTTACTTCTATCAGCTGACCATGCCCTGTTAAAAGAGTTTGCGGGTAAGGTGCAATACCTTAACGGGTCGAGGATAAGACAACTCAACATGAAAGAAGATATCCGTAGGTCTGCTTTATCACTAATTGAATTATTAAAAAAAGAATATCATCTGAAATAAATTATTATGGAAGTACATGCTCACACTCATACGTCAAGAAAAAAATGGACACATTATCTCTGGGAATTTCTCATGCTCTTCCTCGCCGTGTTCTGTGGATTTCTTGCCGAGAATTTCAGAGAACACCAGGTAGAGCACAAAAGGGAAAAACAATACATGCAATCATTATTAAGTGACCTTTCTTCAGATACGGCGAATATCAATCATGGAATACCGCCAAGACTTCAAAGAATAGCGGCCATTGACACAGTGTTTATGTTCTTTAATGAAAATCATGACGCAAAAACAATTTCGGGAAAACTTTTTCGAACAATAAGAAGGACCAATTATGATATACGTATTGCGAGAAATACGGTGACTATTGATCAATTGAAGAACGCAGGTAATATGCGATTGGTAAGAAATAAAGAAGTGGGAGATTCCATATCTGCCTATGATCTGCATTTTGAACAGTTAAGTCTGTACTTCGATTTTTATTTAGTGAACTCCCAGATCGGAAACAGGCAGTTTGAAAAATTATTTACCGCATCTGATCTATTGCATTTATACATAGCTAACACAAGCCAGGGAATTGTCGCGAATATTCCTGATTCATTGGTGATAAGAATAAACACAGGCGAGCTGAATGAGCAATTAAATTTCATGATGCTGGAGAAAGCCTATGCCCGCCAGGAGATAAACAGGTATACAGAGCTTAAACAAGCAGCGATAGGATTAATGGAATTGATCAAAAGAGAATACCACCTGAAATAAATTTTTTATGGAAGTACATGCACATACACATACTGCAAGAAAGAAATGGACACATTACTTCTGGGAGTTCCTCATGTTGTTCCTTGCTGTGTTCTGTGGTTTTTTAGCAGAGTATCAGCTGGAACATAAAATTGAAAAAGACCGGGAACAACAATTTATCAAACAACTCTACCGTGATATTAAACTTGATACGGTGAGTTTAAAAGCAATTATCCAAAACAGGAGGAGAAAGGCTAATCTCCTCGATTCTTTATCTATTCTGCTTGCTTCCGCAAATTTGGAAAATCAGGGCAGCAACCTCTATTATTTCGGTCGATATGCAACACGTTTTTATGATGTTCGGTTTATACCCAAGGATGGAACTCTTCAGCAACTGAAAAACGCCGGCAATATGCGGCTCATCCGTAAATCTTCTTCTGCTGTGGCTATTATACAGTACGACGTAGAACTAAGGAATGTGCTGGCATTGTTCGAACAAGAGTCTTCAAGCAGGGAAGAATATATGAAGGTAGCTTCCGGAATTTTCAATGGATCAATATTGGATTCGATGGTTTCGATGGATGTAGAAAGCCTGGAAACTTATGGGATAATCCGGCGGCCGGGAGGGAATCCTCCATTCAACACGGATAAAGAAAAGCTTTTCCAGTTGCGCTACATGATCCATTATTTGAAAGGAAATAATGTTTTGAATTTAAGAGCGAACCTGGAACTTTTAAGAAAAGCAGAAACACTACTGATGAATTTGAAAAAAGATTATGATCTGGAATAAAGCGCAAAAGATCCAGGGAACACTAAGACTAAATCCCAATAAACAATATGGAAGTTCATCATCACTCACACACTTCAAGAAAAAAATGGACCCATTATTTCTGGGAGTTTCTCATGTTGTTCCTGGCTGTATTCTGCGGGTTCTTAGCAGAGAATCAACGTGAACATATTGTTGAGCATAAGCGTGCAAAAGAATATGCAAAAAGCCTTCTTAATGATTTAAGGGAAGATACCGGTGAACTTCGACGCGGAATTCACCAAACTAAATTTATCATGTCTTCAATTGATAGCCTCGTTTCAATGACATCTTCCCTGAAAACAAATGAAACCGTTCCCGGTATATTTTATTACTACAGCAAATTTATGTTCAATGCGTTTCGGATTGACTGGAGCAAGTCTACGATCGATCAACTGATACAGTCGGGCAATCTCAGGTATTTCAGGAATAAAGATCTTGTGGCGGCAATCAACTTTTATTATTACATGCAGGGTATTATCAGCGTACAAAATCAGAGTGACTATGCGAACCGGGATAAAATAATGGAAAGCCGCAACCGGATTCTTCAAAGCCGCTACTATTCAATATTTGCGCAACTAAATATCGTTAAGGAGGAGCATGGGCATATTTACTCGCAGCCGATTGATTCGCTTATGAACATGACCCTTCCTCTGCAAAAGGGTGCGGCAACAGAAATGGATGCGTTTGTAAATTATATTACCGACCGGAAATGGCGATTAAATACTATTGTTGAAATTTATTATCCGCGGGCCAATGAAGTTGCTTTAGACATCATCGATATGTTAGTAAAGGAATATCACCTGAAATAAATTTTTATGGAAGTACATGCACACACCCATACTGCAAGAAAAAAATGGACACATTACTTCTGGGAGTTCCTGATGTTGTTTCTTGCAGTTACACTTGGCTTTTTTGTAGAGAACCAAAGAGAGCATTATGTAGAACATCAGCGGGAAATAAAATTTATTAAATCTCTGGCTAGCGATCTTAATGCAGATATAGCAAGACTGAATGATATAATCCAGCATCGTGAACGAAGATCTGAAATCCTGGATTCATTTATGTTTCTTCTTAACAAACCGGACGCTGCATCTTTCGGCGGAAAACTTTATTATTATAATTCATTTGCCACCCGTGGCGCTACGTTTCGGTTCATACCGGTGGATGGCACTATGCAACAACTGAAAAATGCAGGGAACCTGCGGCTGATCAGAAAAACAAATGTGAGTGACAGTATACTGGTTTATGATGTAGCATCCCGTGCTTACATATGGGGCAATAATGATGAAGAGGAAATAATGGATACGTACCGCAGTATTGCTGAGGGTGTATTCGATGGTCGGGTTCTAAATGCAATGTGTGGATGCAGATAATAATGTTTTTATGCCAGAAGGAAATCCTGCGTTAAAGCTCAATGCAGATGCAGTATTCCGGCTGAATTACCGGATTCACATGCTTACCGTATTTAATAAAACACTCAGGCGTGATGCCAGAAAACTGTTGTTGAAAGCAACAACATTGCTTGAATTATTGAAAAAAGAATATCATTTGAAATAAGTTTTTATGGAAGTACATGCACATACTCATACCGCAAGAAAAAAATGGACCCATTATTTCTGGGAGTTTCTCATGTTGTTCCTGGCTGTGTTCTGTGGTTTTCTCGCTGAAAATTTCAGGGAGCATAAGATTGAACATAAAAGAGCCAGGCAATTTGCCATCTCCCTTGTGAATGATCTTTCAGGAGACACCGTCGGCTCTACATATAGCGATTGGGTACGGCCAAGGAAAATGACGCCATTGATAGCATGGTACCTGAAATCGAACAACTCAAGGAAAAATGGAAAGATACATTGATATATATCTGGGCAGGTTTCGCCGGGACGGAGCAGGCCCTTCCGGCATAATTCGGGTACTTATGAGCAAATGAAAGCATCGGGTTCATTGAGATATTTTAAACAGGAATTGACAGACCTGCTCAACCAATATGATGTTCAGGCGAAAAAAACACTGGCCCGGGAAGACATTCATATGAATTATGGCACTAACCTTTTAAACCCTTTTATGATGAGGTTCCTGGACCTAAGGCCGTTAGTACAATTGCAAGATGGTAAACCTGTCACCCATCGATTGACCATTTCGCACAATCGATAATGAAACACTTGCCCTTTGGATTAATTATTTGACTGCTGCTCAAAGCACACAGCGAAGAGCCGTGATTGAATACGAGATCATGCTGGAAAAAGCAAAACAGATCATTCAAGCATTGAAAAACGAATATCACCTGAAATAAATTATATTATGGAAGTACATGCACATACTCATACTCCAAGAAAAAAATGGACACATTATTTCTGGGAGTTTCTCATGTTGTTCCTTGCCGTGTTCTGCGGTTTCATGGCCGAATACCAATTGGAGCATAAAATTGAAAAAGACAGGGAAAAGCAATTCATGAAAAGTCTTTTGGAAGATCTGCAAAAAGACAGTGCTTCACTTGCATACAATATACGGGTGGGCCCAAGGATCGTTAATTACAGCGATTCACTTACCAATGAATTGTCAAAAAAACAATTGCAGGAAAAAGTAAAAAGATGCTATCATTTTTATTCATTGGCCAGCGAAGGTGTCACCTTTAAATATTATGACAGAACGGTTTCGCAGCTCCGTAATTCGGGAGGTTTCAGGTTGCTTACAAAACTGGATGTTTCTAATGCATTGATCGATTATGATGTGTGGATGCGGGATGCTGTGAATTACGCCGCTTCCACGGAATGCTGGAGTTTTGTTTCGCCTTCAATTCAAAAGTCAGCTTCCATTTTTGACATTCGAATAGTATTTGATATCCACGATGAAGCAAGACGTTTCATCGATCAAACCGACAGTATTCATTTTCCCGTTGAGCCAACATTTTTAACTTATAACGAAACGGTCATTAAGGAATTTGTTAACCTCCAGCGCTATGCTCAGCTTACAGATCAAATAAAACTTGAACATTCCAGACAGGCAATTGAAAAAAACCGGACCCTTGATTCGCTTATCAGGAAAGAATATCGTTTAAAATAAACCCGGGATATAATAAATTCGAAAGCTGAAAAACTGTTGATGTTATTAAAAAAAATACTCGCTGAAATAGGAAAGTTTTAAAATGATGCAATCATTAATGCCCGATAAAAAAAGAATTACTTCGGTTGACCTGCTCCGAGGCGCAGTTATGATCATTATGGCGCTGGATCATACAAGAGAATTTTTTCACAGTGCAGCGCTGACCAGCAATCCACTTAATCTGAGCACTACAACACCCATACTTTTTTTCACCCGGTGGATCACTCATTTTTGTGCGCCGGTCTTTGTTTTTTTATCGGGCACATCGGCCTATTTGCAATCCGCACGCAAATCAAAAAAGGAATTAAGTATTTTTTTGATCACAAGAGGCCTGTGGCTGATCCTTGCTGAGATCACCATTGTCAATCTGATCTTTTCATTTGATATTTCTTTTTCTGCCATTGCACTCGAAGTAATCTGGGCTATCGGCATCAGTATGGTGATATTAGGATTGGTAATTTGGCTTCCGTTTGAAATCATTTTGGCAATTGGTTTATTGATCGTATTGGGACATAACACACTTGATTTTTACGAAAGGGATCGGGGCGGTACACTCGGCGCCGGCTATAATCTGATTCATCGTGTTGGATTTCATTCATTGTCGGAAAAACATCAACTATTGATTCTTTATCCTTTTCTTCCCTGGACAGGCCTGATGATACTCGGTTATTGTCTTGGCAAAGTTTTACGAAATGACAATGCCGCTTACCGGAAAAAGTTTTTAGTGATCACAGGCATTTCAACCATTACATTATTTATCATTCTTCGCTTTATAAATGTATACGGCGATCCGTTCCGCTGGTCACCGCAAGCGAATGGATTTTACTCTTTTCTTTCATTTATAAATGCAAGCAAATATCCACCTTCATTATTTTTTATTTGCATAACGATTGGGCCGGCATTATTGCTAATGGCCTGGTGGGATAATATTCAAAATGGATTTACAAAGATCGTTTCTGTGTATGGCCGGGTACCTTTTTTTTACTTCTTAACGCATTTCTTCCTGATACACCTGTTCAGTGCTATTGCATTTTTTATACGAGGGCATTCTTTTGCCGAAGATGCTGCGGACCTGTCAACACCATTCATTAAATTCATAAAAGAAGGCGAAGGAGTTCAGTTAAGATATGTGTACATTATTTGGCTGGCAATTGTAATTGTTTTATATCCTGTATGCAAATGGTATGATAATTATAAAACCAACCATAAAGAAAAAAAGTGGTTGAGCTATTTATAGTCATATAAATAAAAATAATTTATGGAAGTACATGCACACACCCATACTGCAAGAAAAAAATGGACGCATTATTTCTGGGAATTCTTAATGTTATTCCTCGCTGTGTTTGCAGGCTTTTTAGCCGAGAACCAACGGGAGCATTATGTTGAGCACCTGCGGGAAAAACAATTTATTAAATCCCTGGTCAATGATCTTAAAGTTGATACAGCAAGACTTAACAGCCTTATTGAACACAGGATTACCCGTGAATTATTGCTGGATTCTCTGACGTCTTTACTTAACAATGAAAATGCAGACAGGTATACAAAGGATATATATTTCCTGGCAACGGTCATCCCCCGGATCACCCTTTTTCAATTTACCCCAAATGATGGTACTATGCAGCAATTAAAGAATGCAGGGGGTTTGCGTTTAATAAGGAGTCATACTATTACTGATAGTATAATAAATTATGATAATGCAATCAGATCACTGAACCGTTTAGACGATCAGGAACAATATATTATTAATATACAAAGAGAAATTGCTCCTAAAATTCTTATTGGGCTTGAGCTTGCTAACTTCACTGACAATGATAATTTACCGTTCAGGGCTGAGAAAAGCCCGGCATTAATGCCCGGTTACAAAAGCTCATTAAATGAATTTAATTATAGGTTGGTTTCGGTAAAAAATGTAAACAAAGCATACAGGAGAGAAGCCAAAAAATTATTAGTGCAGGCCACTAATCTAATGAATGCATTAAAAACGCAATACCATTTAAAATAGATTTATATGGAAGTACATCACCACTCACACAGCTCAAGAAAAAAATGGACGCATTATTTCTGGGAGTTCCTGATGTTGTTCCTTGCTGTGTTCTGCGGATTTTTGGCGGAGAATAAGCGGGAACATATGGTAGAAAATAACCGGGCCAAAGGACTTGTTGCCTCTTTATTAAATGACCTGCAACATGACACGGCTCAATTAAATATGCTGATACAAAAAAGAGAAGAAAAAAAATTGATACTGGATAGTCTTATGCTTCTGTTGCAAAAGCCGCCCGAAAAAATTGATCGCAATTCTTTTTACAAGTTTGTTGCACAAGCATCATCCTTTTTTAAATTCAGCCAGTCCACAGGAACCATAAGCCAATTAAAAAATGCAGGATACCTGCGTTATTTTTCTGATAACGAGTTGATCAAAAATATATCCAATTATGAATTCTGGATACAGGACTATAAAAGTGATGAAGCGACAGAATTAATATGGATAAATGAAAAATTGAAAGAGTTTACGGCGTTTAACCTTGATAATTCAATTCTGTGGGAGATATTTTTCGAAGAAAAATTGCCGGTTGGTACCGGGGTGGTATTTTATAAACCGGACGGGTTTCATAACCTCAAAGCGATAGCGAATGAATTAAGAGCCAATAATTATTTTATGCTGTCTGTTCAGGCGCCAAGACTTAAAACAATCGCGGAAGAAATTATGAGTTACCTGCATAAAAAATATCATTTGAAATGAGAAAAGAGTCAGACCAAAAACTAATAACAAGCAACTGATATGGAAGTACATGCTCACACTCATACTGCAAGAAAAAAATGGACGCATTATTTCTGGGAGTTTCTCATGTTATTTCTCGCTGTGTTCTGCGGATTTTTGGCAGAGTATCAGCTGGAGCATAAGATTGAGAAAGACCGGGAACACCAGTATATGAAATCCATGGTAGCAGATCTGGGCGCAGACACATTGATGCTTGAAAAAAATGTTTCTGTAAGGCAAAGCCGGTTAATGATGATGGATTCACTCATTGTGCTGCTCAACTCTCAAGATCGGAATAGACACGGTAATGATATTTATTATTATGCAAGAAGCATCTCACCGCCGGCTAATATGTTTCCTAATGATGGTACCATTCAGCAATTAAAAAGCTCCGGCAACCTTCGGCTGATACGTAATATTAATATTACAAACAGCATTATGGCATATGACCAGAAAATGAGAAGTGTATTGTTTGAAATGGGTGACGAGATTGAAATAAGAGCCGAATACAGGCAACTGGCAAGAAAATTATTTCGAACAGAAGTTTTTCATGAAATGATTGCTGCTGATACTGTGGGGCGCCCAACAAACAATCCTCAACTGTACACAAATGACCCGGAATTATTAAATGAATATGTAGGACAGATTCAATACGTAAAAAGAGTTCACCAGGCCCAATTGATCAGGTCAGAACAATTATTGGAACAGGCTAAAAAATTAATTGCGGATATTAAAAAAGAATACCACATGAAATAAGAAGGAGAAGTCGGGAGAGACAAGGCATGCTTTGTCTGTACAGGAGTCTGTAGTTCAGAGCTAAGAAGATAATGTAGCATTTGGAAAAAGAAAATTAAACAATGGCAAACAAAAGATCATTTCCCGGACCCATAGCAATTTTAATGGGCGTAATTATTATTGCGGCTATCAGTACATGGTTATTACCGGCAGGGCAGTATAATAAACTGGCAGTAACTGATAAATCTTTTATACTAACAACACCGGGCGGTGACATAGATCTTCCGCTTACTCAAAAAACATTAGATAGCCTTGGCGTGAGTATTTCGCTGCAAAAATTTACCGGTGGCGATATACGCAAACCTGTGTCAGTACCAGGTACATTTAGAAAACAAGAAAGAAACGGGCAGGGCTTTATACAAGTATTGCAGGCGCCTATAAAAGGCATTTATGACAGCATTGATGTTATCGTTTTCATCCTGATCATTGGTGGTTTTATGTTTGTGTTCAATGAAACCGGTGCGATGGTGAAAGGAATCACCTGGCTTTCTTATACAATGAAAGGCAGGGAGCCATGGCTCATCGCTATTCTTACAAGCATCCTTTCATTTGCGGCCGCATCGTATGGCATGGCGGAAGAAGCATTGGTTTTTTATCCCATATTGGTTCCGCTTTTTTTGGCAGCAGGGTATGATCTGCTCGTTCCGTTTGCAGTAATTTTTGGCGGCACAATGATTGGCGGTATACCTGCTTTCTCCAATACTTTCTCCACGATCATTGCATCCAATGCTGCCGGAATAAACTGGATGGATGGGCTCAACGGAAGATTAATACTTTGGGTGATTGTTACCGGGTTGATGGTATGGTATATTTTACGGTATGCTGCCAAAGTAAAAAAAGATGCTTCCGCTTCGCTTGTATTAAAATTTGATGGTGATGTAAAGCCACCTTACGATACAAATATCAGCACACAGGCAACTCCGGCGGCACTTGATATAAAAACAAAATTATTATTGCTGATCTACTTGCTTACATTTCTGTCGATGATCGGAGGCGTTGTGTTTTTAAAATGGTGGACATTGGAGATGTCTGCATTGTTCCTCGGTTCTTCCATACTCATTGCCATCATCACCAGGATGAATGAAAAAATATTTACCCGTGAATTTATAAAAGGAGCCGGGAGCTTACTCACCGTTGCATTTATTGTTGGAGTGTCCAGGGGGGTTACGGTTGTTTTAAACGAGGGACATGTTAGCGACTCCATACTTTTTTATACTGCAAGTGCCGTGCAGGGTATGCAGCCTGCTTTGTTTATACTTCTATTGCTGGCTTTTTATTTTTTCTTTTCACTTTTTATACAGTCCACTTCGGGTATGGCGGTATTAACCATGCCCATCATTGGCGCATTAGCACTCATCATAAATATACCGGGACGTGAAATTGTAAATGCTTACATGTATGGTATGTGTTTGATGTCTTTCCTGGCGCCTACCGGTTTGATTCTGCCATCGCTGGCACTGGTAAATGTGAGTTATAAAACATGGCTGAAGTTTATCACTCCATTGCTGATAATTCTCACAATTGTTTGTGCAATTTCTTTGGTAATTGGTATTTACATTTAAAGTAATTTACAAACATGGAAGTACATCATCATGCACATACTCCAAGAAAAAAATGGACCCATTATTTCTGGGAGTTTCTTATGTTATTTCTTGCCGTGTTCTGCGGTTTTCTGGCGGAATATCAACTCGAGCATGTAATCGAAAACCAGCGGGAAGAAAAATACATTATATCGTTTATCGAAGATCTGAAAGCCGACACAACGAAGATAAACCAGGTGCTGCAGGCTTCAATAGGCCATCGTAAAGGGTTAGATAGCCTGATGGGAGTAATGAAGGAGCCAGGCTTTATAAACAATCCCGATAAATTTGAGAATTACGTCAACAATGTTTTTATACTTCTCGCTTTTCATCAAACTGACAGAACACTTCAGCAATTAAAAAATGCCGGTGGAATGAGACTTATCCGGAAACAGGCGGCTTCTGACAGTATAATATCCTATGATAACATGGTTAAGGACGTTGAAGAACAAAAAGAAGATTTGTATAATGCTAACCAGGCTGCTGCAAACCTGACAGTACAAATTTTTGATTTTAATAGCTCTAATAATCCCTTCATCAATCGTACCCTGGTGCCAAGACCTGCAAAATTCAAATTACTTACAACAGATCCTGCAAAACTTGGAGAATTTTTCAACAGTATACTTGGCTTCAAGGTCACCTCGTTTATTTATTGTGTATGGTTAGAGGAATTAAAAAGTAATGCAGAACGCCAGATCATTTTTTTGAAAAAAGAGTATCGACTGAAATAAGACAGGCAACTGTGATGATCGGTTTATTGAAAAAGAATATCGTTTGGAATGAGTTAAATTTATTTAATATGAAATATTTTTTTACTGTTTTTATTTTATTTCTATTTTCCTTTTATGCAAGATCACAGTATGATGTTCTTATTCTTAATGGAAAAATAATTGATGGTACCGGCAATAGCTGGTTTTATGGTGATGTGGCTGTAAAGGATGGAAAAATTGTTTACGTTGGCAAAACGAATAACGCAACAGCGGCAAAAGTTATCAATGCAAAAGGCCTGATCGTCGCTCCGGGGTTTATTGATGTTCATGCACATATTGAAAGCGGCATTTTTGAAAACCCGACAGCCGGTAATTATATTTATGATGGTGTTACTACAGTTATCACCGGTAATTGCGGTGGCTCGGATGAAGATCTGAAAAGATTTTTCTGGCGGCTTGATAGCATGAAGACCTCCATCAATATTGCTTCTCTGGTTGGACATAATACTGTAAGGCGATTAACAATGGGTTTAGATAACAAGCTGGCAACTGCAGATGAACAAAAAAAGATGGAAGCATTAGTAGCCCAGGCGATGAAAGATGGAGCCGTTGGTTTATCAACCGGGCTTATTTATTTGCCGGGTATGTATAGCAATACAGAAGAAGTAATTGGTCTTGCAAGATCGGCCGCAATTTATAATGGAGTGTACGCATCGCATATACGCAATGAAGAAAACGGAGTGACGGGTGCAATCAATGAAGCGATCAATATTGGTAGAGCGGCAAATATCCCTGTACAGATCTCACATTTCAAAGTAAGCGGTCCGGCCAATTGGGGACGAAGTAAAGAAACACTTCCATTGATTGAAGCCGCCAGAAAGGAAGGATATGATGTGACCATTGATCAGTATCCTTATTCAGCAAGCAGCACTAACCTTGGCATACGTTTACCCGATTGGGCAATGGCCGGCGGTAATGATTCATTAAAAAAAAGAATTAATAATGCCGGCATACATAAACAGATCATTAAAGAAATGCTGGAGATGCAGAAAAAGTATAAATACAAAAGTTACAGCTATGCGTATGTAGCTTTTCATTCAGCCGATTCAACTCTGAATGGAAAAAATATTTCAGAAATAAATAAATTAAAAGGCCGCAAGCCAAAAATGAAAGATGAAGCAGAAACAATCCTTGATATGATGCTGGCTGGCGGTGCTCAAATGGTTTATCACAGTATGAATGAAGATGATGTTCGTTATTTTATAAAATATCCTTTCAATATGGTGGGTGCAGATGCAGGTGTGCCTGTGCCGGGAAAGGGAATGCCGCATCCAAGGGCTTATGGCACCAATGCAAGAGTGCTGGCAAAATATGTACGCGAAGAAAAATTAGTTTCACTGGAAGAAATGATAAGAAGAATGACCTCCTTGGCGGCACAAAAATTTCAGTTAAAAGACCGGGGATTATTGAAAGAAGGGATGGCCGCCGATATTGTAATATTTGATCTGAATGAAGTAACCGATAAAGCAACCTTTGAACAACCTCATCAATATTCTGCAGGATTTCATTTTGTGTTAGTAAATGGACAAGTGACAATAGATAATAAAAATCATACCGGGGTTAAAAACGGAACAACTTTAAAAGGTCCTGGATTTATTAAATAAGATTTTATTTCTTTCTGTATCTTTCAAATAAATCTCCTTTTATGCACCCGGAAACAAAAAGCAGGATCATCCGGCTTGTTATTTATGGAGTCATCGGTTTTGCTGCGGCCTTTCTCTATGGTTATTTTAAAAAGGATTAAAATGGAAGTTCATGCCCATACTCATACCCCAAGAAAAAAATGGACTCATTATCTCTGGGAATTTCTTATGCTTTTTCTTGCCGTAACGCTTGGTTTTTTTGTAGAAAACCAACGGGAGCATTTGATTGAGCATAAAAGGGAAAAACAATACATCCTCACTTTAATTGAAGATCTGAAATCTGATACTGCCCAGCTTGCAATAAGCATAGATGGGCGTTGGGAAAAAGAGCAAATGATCGATTCGCTGGTTTTCACACTTAATTCTCCAGGCTTCTCTGAGCAAGGAAGTAATATTTATTATTGGACGTACAATGTGCTTCGGCCTTCACGGTTCTTTCCGAATGACCGCACTATTCAGCAATTAAAGAATGCAGGTAATATGAGGTTGATCAGGAATATGCCTGTTTCGGACAGTATAATGGCGTATGATCAGCAAACAAAACGGCTAATGGAAATCATCAGTGAAGAAAATGACATCAGGATCCAATTCCGTGAGTTTATCAAGAAATTATTCGACGGCAATACTCTTTTTTATATCACCGATAAGGAAGATCCAATTTATCACCGGCCTCCCGGCAACCCGCAATTTGTAAAAACAGATAAGGCTACCATAAATGAATTGATTGTTACATTGCATACAACCCAACACGTAATGCGGGTGGGAAGAAGGGCACAGGAAAGTTTGAAAAAAACAGCTGCCGAACATATAGTTATTCTTAAAAAGGAATATCATCTGAAATAAATAATTATGGAAGTACATGCCCATACTCATACTCCAAGAAAAAAATGGACCCATTATTTCTGGGAGTTCCTCATGTTATTCCTTGCGGTTACATTGGGTTTCTTTGTAGAAAATCAACGGGAGCATTTTATTGAACACCAACGGGAGAAACAATTCATCAAATCGATCATTGTGGATCTTTCACAGGATACGGTTGCAATAAATCAGCTGATTGCAGGGTACGATCATAAAGGGAAAGAGTTAGACAGCCTGATGACCCTTTTAAATGCGCCAGGCATAAAAGAGAATGGAGCCTCGATTTATTTAAAAGGCAGATCGGCACCGCGCATTGAATATTTTACCCCGATTGACAGGACAATTTTACAAATGGAAAATTCGGGTGGGTTTCGTTTAATTAGAAGTGATACCGCATCTACATCCATTCTTAATTATTATGCAAGCATTAATTTTTTAGAGCTGCTTAAAAGCATAAATAGCCAGCAGGCAGAAACCTATCGCAACATGACAATTGACATTTTTGATCCAATGATATTTGAATGGATGCTGGCTAATAAAACAGATGATAATATTACAATGCCTGAAGGCAATCCTGAACTGTTAACGTATGATAAAAAACAATTGACACGAATTACTGGTGCGATTCATTATTTTAATGGCACAAGAAGAGCATTGGGAATTGCTTATCTCAGGCAAAAGCAGGCAGCAAGTAACCTGATTGCCCTGTTAAAAAAAGAATATCACCTGAAATAAAATAATTCTAAATTCATAACCATGTTTCTTAAACAAATGAACTTATCCTGATTTTATTGATATGAAAAAAAATATTCTTTTCCTGTTGTTCTTTCCATGTCAATTGATGGGACAAACCTTACACGATTCTGTAACCAGGAAAATCGATAGCGTATTTAGCCGCTACACCACTACTACGCCTGGTTGTGCCGTAGCGATAATAAAGAATGACAAACTCGTATTTAAAAAAGGCTATGGTATGTCAAACCTGGAATATAATGTTCCTATTACGCCGTCTTCCATATTTCATATTGCATCAGAATCGAAACAATATGTTGCGTTTTGTATGTTATTACTTGAGCAACAGGGAAAATTGTCATTAGATGATGATATCAGGAAACACCTTGATTATATTCCTGACTTTGGTAAAAAAATAACCATTCGTCATCTAATACACCATACCAGTGGCCTCAGGGATCAGTGGCAGCTGCTTGCCAATGCCGGCTGGCAACTGGATGACGTGATAACGCAGGAACATATTATTAAACTGGTGTCAAAACAAAAAGCATTGAATTTCGATCCGGGAGAAGAGCAACTTTATTGTAATACAGGTTATACTTTAATGGCGGAGATTGTTAAAAAAGTAAGTGGGTTATCTCTTCGTGAATTCACCGAAAAATTTATTTTCAAACCGCTTGAAATGAATAACACACATTTTCATGATAATTACCGTGAAATAGTTCCTAACCGCACTTATTCCTATTCACCCGGCGGACCAAATGGATATTCACACAGTGTATTAAGTTATTCAACGGTTGGAGCCACCAGTCTTTTTACAACGGTAGAAGACGAAGCAAAATGGTTGATGAATTACGAGCATGGAAAAGTTGGAGGTAAAGAGCTTTTGCAAAAAATGTATTCGCAGGGAATATTGAACAGCGGGAAAAAGATAACCTATGCTTTTGCTCTCAATATGGGTGATTATAATGGCTGGAAAGAAATTGGTCATGGAGGTGGAGATGCTGGATTCAGGACATATGCCACGCGGTTTCCTGAGCAGCAACTTGGGATCATTGTATTCAGCAATCTTTCCTCTTTTAATTCATATGGTATGGCCATGCAGGTTGCCGATCTGTTATTGCCTGCGAAAGAAAAAAAAACCGATAATGCATTAATTTTTGCGGATAGTAATGTATTAAAAAAATGGGTTGGCAGGTATGTATCTCCCCGCGGTAACATTCTCAATCTTTTTTGGAGTAATGGAAAATTGGTGAACAGGCAGCCAGGACAAACGACCGGCGGTACTGAATGGAAAATGGCAGTAAAAGAAAACAATAAGTACCAATTGAACGATGGTCCATTCGTGCAGGTTGAAACATCATCTTCTGGTGATTCAGTTGCAAGACTCGTTTTTGAAAACCCGAATGCATTCACTTTTTATTTCCGGCACCCGGCAATAATATTAAAGAAGGAGGAAACAGCAGCATATGCCGGAACTTATTACAATGAAGAAACAGAAGCGGCCTATACGGTAATAGTGAAGGATGGTGATCTTATTCTGCAGCATCGCAAATTTGCGGATGTAAAGCTAACAACTATTGCTCCGGATCAATTCAGTTGTCCCAATTGGTGGATGTCTAATTTAACATTTCTCCGTGATAAGAAAGGTGTCATTACCGGGTTCGAAGTAAATGCCGGCCGTGTACTTCACCTGCTTTACGTTAAGAAAAAACCAGCCTGAACAATTACGATATGAAGACCATTCTTTTTTGTTTATTATTTATTTCTTTTTCTGTAAATGCGCAACAAAATCGGTTTGACGGCTTGTTTATCGGCGAAAAAGATCCGATAGCTATCGGATCGATAGCTATCGGATCGATAGCTATCGGATCGATAGCTACCGGATTTAGTGGCGTTGTATTGATTGCCGCAAACGGAAAAGCCGATTATCATAAAGCATTTGGCTATCGTGAATTTGAAAATAAAATTTCGTTACAAACTTCAGACATTTTTGAACTGGCATCTGTTTCCAAACAATTCACGGCGATGATCATTATGATGCTGAAAGAAAAAGGGTTTTTAAATTATGATGACTCCGTCAGTAAGTATCTTGAAATTCCTTACAAAGGAATTACGATCCGCCATTTGCTTACACACACAAGCGGCTTACCCGATTACCAGGATATCATGGATAAGTATTGGGATAAAAGTAAAGTAGCTGGTAATCCTGATTGCATTGAATACCTTAATAAATATGCACCGGCAAAGCGTTTTGAACCCGGCGAAAAATATGAATACAGTAATACCGGTTATCTTTTACTGGCAAGTATTGCTGAAAAAGCGAGTGGAAAAGATTTTATAGAACTATGCCGCAAATGGATATTCAAAAAACTTAAAATGAAAAGCACGGATATAAGAACTTTAGAAGAAAAGAAAGCCACAAGCAATTTTGCTATTGGACATATTTATGTGCAGGAAAGAGAAAAATATATCCGGGCAGATTCTTTTCCTTCTTCCGACTATACTATCTGGCTGGGCAATCGTAAAGGCCCGGGTCGCATTAGTTCCACTGCTATGGATCTTTTAAAATGGGATAAAGCTCTTTACACAGAAAAATTAATCAGGCAATCAACATTACAGGAAGCATTTACACCCATGAAATTAAATGACGGGAGTTTTTCCAATTATGGTTTTGGCTGGAGTTTAAGAACCGATTCTGTTTTTGGAAAAGTTGTATCACACAATGGTGATAATCCCGGCTACAAAACACAGATAATCCGTTTCATTGAAAGAAGAATAACGATCATACTGCTGAATAATAATGCTCATTCAAATTTCAATGCAATATTGCGGCAGCTAGAGGCAATAGTGAAGGAGTGATCTTTTCTTATTTATTAGAATGCTTATTAATAAAGTCAAGCACAATCCTGTTGAAGTCGCCGGGATTTTCCATCTGCAGCCCATGTGTAGCGCCGGGCAAGATAACTTTCTCTTTATTGGTAAGGCATTTATCCACTTCGTTTACAATAGTGCTAAAGAACGACGTGGTTCTTTCTCCATTCATTAATAAAACCGGTGTTTGAATTTTCTTCATGTCTTCGCATTTCACTTCGGGAAAAGGTTTACCACTCAAAAGCGAACCTCGCAATTCAAGTGTATTTGCTAACATAGCCGACCGTCCTTCCGGCGGCAGGCTTTTGTAAAAATTGCTATCACCTATTACCCAGGCAGCAAAAAGCGAAACTGCTTTTTCATCATCACCGGATTTGAATGCTTCGCTTGCCGGTTTAACAATTGCAAAAAATTTCCCTGCAATTGTATCACCACCTGGCACACTCATTAATAATGGAGCAACAGGTGGCTCGCCAAGTACAGCTGTTTTTACCAACTCAGGATGTTTTAGCGTTGTCATCAATGCTGTAAACGCTCCATAAGAATGTCCGACTAAATGTACCGGCCCAACATTTAAAGATTGAATGAAGGCAGCGAGATCTTCAGCATGTGGTATAACTGTATAATCAGCCGAATCATTTATTACCTGCTTATTTGGATAAGCATACCGGCGACTGTAAGCGATCACCCTGTGATCTTTTGAGAACGTATCGAGGTGCGGCAGCCATAGACGGTAATCACCTAATGTGCCGTGTATGAAAATTATGGTTTCACCTTTACCAACATCAACATAGTGTAATGAATCTCCGTTTATAAAAACACGTTTAATTTCAGGGGCCGTTGATTGCGTTGTTTGTGTATCTGTTTTTTCAGAGTTACTGTTGCATGCAAACAAAATAAATGCAAGGATGACTCCATTTATAACTGCAAGAGGTTGCTTTTTCATAAAAGAAAGATTTGAAGAATTAAGCTTTCCTAGCAAAAATCTTTCCGTTTTTATTTTTGCTTTGGCACTTCTCTTATATGGTACTCCTGTATCAGTGGCGGGTTTTCCGGTGACAGCGTAAAATAAATCTCAATATCTGTTTTTTCTCCCTGCATAATAAATGATCCGCGCAATTGGTTCTCCGCTTTTACTTCTTTCACAGCAATAATATTTCCGGCTTTTGCATATAGCTCTCTTGCATATTTTTTCAAGGTGTCGACCGGGTAATCAGGAAAAAAATTTTCAGCAAAAATTCCGCTTTGCTTCGCATTGTTCCAGTCAGGTAAGATCTTTACAAGCTCATTTTTTCTTTGCTCCAGAATTTTTGATGGTGGTAATTGCATGGGTTGCAATTGTGCGATCCTGACAATGGTGTCAAGTATTTGAAGATTTACAAAACCCATGGGCGAATATGTACGGTTTGCAAATGACACAATACCTATTCCATACTCAGGCATAATGCGCCATTGACTTCCAAAACCCGGTAATCCTCCGCTATGTGCAATATAAGTTTTACCATCACAGTCTTTCAACCAACCTAACCCATAACAATAAGCTGCAGTTATTGCACAGGTTCTTCCATTTGGATATTTATAATTCGGATTAAATCCATTCCATCTCCACGGGTGATGCATTTCTCTTACCGAACTTCTTTTTACCGGCCCGTCATCTTTTGCATTATTCGGCGGCCATGCAGAAAGATGAAATGCCATATAATTTGCAAATTCATCAATGGAAGAGATCATAGCACCCATGGCGCCCCAGCTTCCATCTTTCGTATCATGCAACAATTCTTCTTCATTCCACTTTTCATTTAACCAGCGATAGCCATGTGCTAATTTACCAGGAGCAACATCTGCATATTCATAAGTAGTTGTTTTCATGCCCAGGGGTTCCCAGATATTTTTTTTGATATAATCCTGGTAACGCATGCCCGATACATTAGTAATAATTTTCCCCAGCAATGCAAAACCAAGATTGCTGTATTCATAAGCAATTCCCGGCGGATTGCTGAATGAAATTTGTTTACCAAGAAATTCCATCAGCTCCTTATCCGTATCGGCAAGCTGCCTGTCACCCCAGGGATTGTCTTCAGGAAAACCGGCGCCATGTGTCATCAAATGGCGAACAGTGATATGCGGCGCATCGGCAGTTGGATATTTTAAATTCTTTAATTGAGGAATGTATAAATAAGCAGGATCATCTAAATTCAGTTTCCCTGCATCACGCAATTTTAAAATTGCCATTGCCGCAAAACTTTTGCTCATGCTTGCAATACGAAACAATGAAGAAGACGTAACAGGAATTTTTTTTTCGATATCGGTATAGCCAATATTTCCCTTATGCACCAATTTTCCATCAACTACCAAACCATATGCAACACCGGGCAAATGATTGGCATCAGCATAGTCCTTGAAAATTTTATCGATCACGGGAAAGGTCTTCTTTATTTTTTCCAGACGGTTTGCATCACTAAATGTTGCGGGTTGATAATTCGAATCAAAACGGGTTTCTGCAGTTTGACCGAAAAGATTATTTTGATTAGAGGAGATAAAGAGAATAGCCGTTAAAAAGCAAATAAGAGTTCGCATATTTATAGTTTGATATTATTATAAAAGATGAGATCAGGCTTTAGTACCGCTGCCGGAACCTCTCAACTGTCCGATCAATTTCATTGCCCGTGGATCATTTTTAATTCCTTTCATAGGTGGAAAATTTAAAAAAAAGTTGACGGAGCTGGATCGTTTATCCATGCCTTTTTCCATGTAATAAAGTACTTTATCCATATCGCCCAGGCCCATCCAAACAACCAATAGATCTCCAACGACCACTACATTGGGTTCTTCCCGCTGGCGTTGTTCTATTTTGGTAATTATTTCCATGGCCTTATCGGTTTCGCCGAGCTTACCATAAGAATACCCGAGTGGCGACAAACCCTTTAACGGGTGATTAGTAAGCCGGTGAACTTCCATAAAATATTCCGAAGCTTTTTTCCAATCACCCTTCATGCCGGCGCACCATCCTTTGGTTTCAATAGCAATACGCATTTGCGGATTTATTTCAAGCAGCTTATCTGCAACATGTATCGCATCATCATAGCGTTCAGCAAATAAATACATCTCAGAAAGAAAATGATTTACCTGCGGTGAAATAGGATCCAATTGCGAGGCCTGTTCCATCACCTTTACCGCTTCCGGAATATTTTCTGTAAATACATGATACATTGCCAGCATCTGGTAAGCTCCCGTTGCATTTGGGTTCAACCGGATGGCTGTCTGCAATGCATCATATCCTTGCTGCCAATCGCCATCATACATCAAATGCATTGTTGCTTTTGCTACATGACTTTCCGCAATTGAATCATCGAGCGCCAATGCTTTTTCACTATATCGTTTAACAATATCAAATGCTTTTTCCGGCATGGCCTGGCCGGTAACTCCAAGGTATGCATAGGAACCGGCGATCATTGCATACGCTTGCGCATAATTTGGTTCAAGCTGGATCGCCTGCTCAAAAAAATCAATTGCCTTAAAATAATCGGATGGAGTAAGCTTATTATAAAAATGCATTCCTTTCAGGTAGAGCGTATAAGCTTCCACATTTTTTGTGGGTGCTTTTACCAAATGCTCGGCTTGTTTTGATATGGAAAGGTTTTCCCTCAACCTGTTTGCAATAATGCCGCTGATCTCATCCTGCACCTGGAAAATATCATGAAGGTCACGATCATAATTCTCACTCCATATATGATAGCCATCTGCAGCATTTATCAACTGTGCGGTGATGCGAACACGGGTCCCTGCTTTGCGTACACTGCCTTCCAAAACTTTATCAACGTTTAACTTTCTGCCGATTTCCCTTATGTCATCATGCTTTCCTTTAAATGCAAATGCTGAAGTGCGGGACGTAACCTGTAATCCATCCACTCTTGTCAGTGCATTTAATAATTCTTCGGTAATACCATCACTGAAATATTCATTTTCGGGATCGGCACTCATATTTACAAAAGGCAAAACGGCAAGCCGGTTAACGGGCTGTTTTGTTTTTCCTTTTAGTTCGGCAGCGGAAGGAACCACTATGCCATCATTGGCAATTGCATAAATACGGACGGCCTCTTTTACATTTTTTAATTCAAAGAAGCCAAGTTCCTGTGTTTTTATTTTTTCATGATTTTTTATTTCATCATGAACCTTTCCTGAAATAAAAACCGCACCCGGCACTGCCATCGATTCGATACGGGATGCAAGGTTAACGCCATCGCCATAAATAGATTCTTCTTCCATCACAACATCGCCGGTATGAATGCCGATGCGCAGATCAACTTTAGGTTCTGATTGTAATTGTTGCTGAATGGAGATCGCACAATCAACACTATTGATGGCGCTGTTAAAAATACTGAGTGAGCCATCGCCATAATACTGGAGAATTTTTCCATTGTACTTCTCGATCGCTGACTCAAGCACATCTTTAAAACGTTTTCTTTTATTCCGGGCCAAATGCTCGTTCTCCTGCATCATTGCAGTATAACCGGTCATATCGGCAAATAATATTGCGGCGAGTTGTCGCATACGTAAAAGTAAGAAACAGTTAGCCTTTCTTCGGCTTGTATTTTATAAGCTGAACAACAAAGAATATTCAGGTCATTCATTATCGTTGCGCTGAGAACTATATTTTTAACCTGTTAGCACTCAACTGTGATCATCAAGCATATAATAAATTTCATGGGTTGATTTTCCAAACAACAAATGCCATAAAAAAATAAGCCACAAAGTGATTTTGGGTCTCAAAATTTGCGTCTTTGAGATACAGATTTGCTCAGCATGAACGAAAAGAAGCGGGCACGCAACAGAAGCTATAATAGCAGTACTTAAGTCCGTCACAGAATTTTCTAATTCAAATTAAAAACTTTTTTTATTGCCAATATGTTTTTCAAACCATTCCACATTCGTTTGCATGGTTTTTAAAACCATTGTTGGTTCTACTGGGCCATGACCCTGGCGTGGCATTGCAAGCATACGAACCGGCACACTTCTGCGGCGCAGTGCATTGTAAAACATAATTGCATTGCTGATCGGCACACGCTGATCCCCTTCGCAATGCTGTAATATGACCGGTGTTTTTACATTTTGTACAAAACGAAGTGGTGAATGTTTATCATACAGGCTCCAGTCATTCCACGGATCTGTTTTGAAATAAGAGGGAAGGAAACCTTCAATATCATCAGTAAGATTTTGATGGGCAAGATCAACAACCGGTGCGCCGATAGATGCAGCTTTGAAACGATCGGTATGACCAACGATCCAACTGCTCATAAAACCGCCATAACTCCAACCCATCACACCCATTTTGCTTTCATCCGCAACTCCCATTTTAATTACCTGGTCAACGCCGGCCATCAGGTCAATAAAATCTTTTCCACCCCAATCAGAACGGTTGGCTGTGCGGAATTCAGTGCCATAACCTGAAGAACCACGAGGGTTGGGACGCAGAATAGCGTATCCCATTTCAGCAAATGCTGCAATTGGATAAGCGCCTGAGTTACCGGCAACACATGTTTGCTGAAAAACTCCGGCAGGCCCGCCATGTACATTTAATATAAATGGAACTTTTGTTCCTGGTTTATAATTGAGAGGGTAAGTAAGTAAACCTTCTATTTCTTTTCCATCAGCGCCTTTCCATTTTATCAATTCTGTTTTTGGTAAAGGTTTGCTTGCATTATCAGCATGAAGGTTTGAAACTTTTACAGGAGAATAATTACTTAATGAGCTGATATAGGCTTCGGGCAGCTGAGATGTATTTTGTAAAATAAAACCAATATGTGTGCCTTTATTGTTGAGTGTAAAGCCCCCTATCAGATCTTTTGATTCTTTATTCCATTCAACGATCGATTTGCCATCTGTGCTTAGCACATAAATGCTGTTCAGTGTTTTATTTGACTCACTCCATAAAATATTGTTTCCGTCAGCTGTCCAACCGACAATACTGCCATTTTCATCAGGTGTTGCTTTTAGACGCCATGATTTTCCGTCAGCAAGAGAATAGATTTTTGCGTGCCGTGGTCCTGCCCAATCAACCGGGTCTGTGGAGCTGAAATAGACGATCAATTTTCCATCAGGGCTAAAAGATGGATTTGATTCACCGGCACCTGTTGCTGCAATGCTTTTGATCTTTCCGCTTTCAATATCAACCAATGAAACATCGCTGTACACATTATCATTTGCTTCCGGTGATTTACCATGACTGTATGCAATGCTTTTTCCATCAGCGCTCCAGTCAAATGAATTGACATTATAGTTTTCTTTTACCACCAGTTTTTGTTTTCTTTTTCCACTCGTATCTTTTTCATTTGGCCATAAAACATATAATTTATTTTGTTTGATCACCTCATCCATAAAATACCAGTCGTTCTTTGACTTTTTATCTTTTTCTTCTTTATCGGAGGCATTATCAACCATAACAAATGCGATCATATTACCATCACGACTCCAGTCATAATTACCAACGCCTGATTTTACATCGGTAACTTTTTCAGCTTCGCCACCGCCCACAGGAAGTATATATAAATTATTTTTTCCATCTCTTGAAGAAGTAAAAGCGATCCATTTACCATCGGGGCTCCATTTGGGGTTGGAAGAATTTTTATCTCCTTTGGTCAATTGAATAGTATTGCTGCCATCACTGTTGCAAAGAAAAACCTGGTTCACGTATTCGCTGCGGTCATCGGTCATTACCGCTTCACGTACGGTATATAATACCTTGCTGCCATCGGGCGATGGAACTACAGCGGAAATATTTTTTAGCTTTAAACATTGCTCGGCACTCCACCCGATAGCTATCGGGTTCGTTTTGGTTTGAGCAAGAATAATTGTTGAAATAAAAACAAAAACGATAAGCAGTGATCTCTGTTTCATAAAAAATTATTTAAGTAAACAAAAAGAATTCAGAAGGATGAATAATGGATGAGTAAGAATATTTACAAGTTAAGAAAGTGGCGTGAATAAACAATCCGCGAATTGATAAGGAATAAAATGGTAGATTAGTCATAATTTTTTCTGACCCTGTAATTACTATCTTTTTATCAAGACTGTTGAAATCAAAGAACCGCTTATTATGACATTGCAATCACCTGTCAGGGAAAAAGAAAGGGAAGTTTTCATGGATGTGCTCCGTGGATTTGCCATACTTGGAATTTTTATTGCTAACCTCGGCAGCGGTTTTAGCTGGTATCGCGAAGATTCAAATGCAACGGGTCCTTTCCTATTGCCCGCATGGGACCATAAAATGAGTTTTCTCCATCATATGTTCATCGAGGGAAAATTTTATTCAATCTTCAGTTTATTATTCGGTTGGGGCATTGCTTTACAAATAAAAAGAGGAATGGCAAGCGGGACCGATGCGCTGCCGACGATAAAAAGAAGGTTATTGTTTATGTTGCTGCTGGGCTTTATTCATTTACTGATATGGCCGGGCGATATTGTATTCTTTTATGGATTGGTCGGGTTCTTATTATTACCGTTAAGAAAATTTTCTAACAGAACATTATTGATCACAGGCGGTATTCTCATCCTCTCCCCTATATTTTTATATGGGTTAAAAATGCTGTTCCCTGTATTAACTTATCCGTCGGACAAATTAAATGAAGCAGGCATGGTGGTATCCGGCGTGATGATGAATATCAGTAACGAAGAAGAGTTTATGAATAAAATGTACAATGGAAACTGGTGGGATGTATTTGGAGCGAATACAGGAGGCATCTTTTTTCGATATAGCTATTTGTTTTTTGTGAGCCGTATTCCAAAAGTGCTGGGCATGTTTTTGATCGGTTATGTTATAGGCCGGACAGATTTTTATAAAAACCTCTCTCAGCATAAACGACTTGTGTATTGGGTGATAGCCGGTGGATTGATCATTGGGTTGCCGGCTAATTATTTGCTGTCGCATTATATGACGACTGCAATGGGAGATTATTTTATGCTGAAGGCAAAAGGAATGTACCAGACGATTGCATATGCTGTAGGAGTTGTCCCTCTTGCTTTAGCTTACACAGGTTTATTTATGCTTGCGTTTAAAACAATTACAGGAAACAAATTACTGTCGTTCCTTGCACCGGCCGGTAAAATGGCATTTAGTAATTATATAATTCAATCATTGATCGGCAATTTTGTTTTTCTTGGCGCCGGTTTGGGATATATGGGAAAAGTGGGTCCTGTTTACTATACCTTGTTTGGGGTAATCGTATTTATTTTTCAGGTGATCATCAGCACCATCTGGTTAAAGTTTTTTAATTATGGACCGGTAGAATGGCTGTGGCGAAGCGCTACGTATAAAAAATGGCAGCCGATGCTAAAAACAAATCGCATGAATTTAAAAGAATAGAAATGGAAGTACATGCACATACACATACACCAAGAAAAAAATGGACACATTATTTCTGGGAGTTTTTTATGTTATTCCTCGCTGTCACACTTGGATTTTTTGTCGAAAATCAAAGGGAGCATTACATCGAAGGTCAGCGGGAAAAAAAATACATGCAGAATCTGTTACACGATCTTGCCCGCGACACTGTCAATTATAACGTATCAATAGCTCTACGGCTCCAAAGAGAAAGGCAGGCATATCAGCTGATCACTATGATGTATTCTCCGGATAGAGATAAACACCTGGCCGACCTTTACTATTTTGCCCGACAAATGCCCCGCATGAACACAATTTTTTATTCTACAGATGCGACCATGAACCAGTTAAAAAATTCAGGGGCACTACGACTCATCAAAAAGAGTAAGACTGCCGACAGCATTGTAGCTTATAATGCGGCGATGGAAGCATATGCTGAAAACCGGCAAACTGAAATAGAAACCAGAATTGCATACAGAAATGCAGTGGGAAACGTTTTTGATGCCAGCGTTTTATTGACCATGATCGATTCAACAGGCGATGACATGGATAAAACGGTAATTTCACCCGCATTTTTAAAACCACTCATTACAGAAAATAAACAAACGATCAACCATCTTTGTACGCTTGTTCATTTTCTCTACAGTCAGAGTATTATCAATCGGAAAACTTTACTCAAACAAAAAGCGCAGGCTTCAGGTTTAATAGAGCTGTTAAAAAAAGAATATCATCTGGAGTAAATCAATTATGGAAGTACATCAGCATACACACACGCCAAGAAAAAAATGGACACATTATTTCTGGGAGTTTCTAATGCTGTTCCTGGCTGTATTCTGCGGTTTCCTGGCAGAATATCAATTGGAACATATGATAGAACATCAACGGGAAAAACAATTCATGAAATCATTGTTCAATGATATAAAATCGGATACTGCCAATATTGCAAAGATCATTGGCGCAAGAACTCCAAGGAAATAATGCTCGATTCACTTTCGAATATGATGAATAGTTCACGTCCAATGGATTTTATTAAACAAATCTATCCTTATGCTGTGCTTATTGGCCGTACGCTTCCTTACCGGTTTGTTCCTAATGACGGCACCATGCAACAACTAAAAAATTCAGGGGCATTAAGATTGATCCGCAATCGTGCTGTTGTTGACAGTATTGCAAAATATGATATAAGTGTAAGAAATATACTGGGACAATATGCGGTGGAAGAGAACCAGATCGAACATTATAGAACTTCAGGAGCAAAAATTTTTGATGCGCTTGTTTTTAACAGATGATCGATGAAAATGCGACTGTGGTCAGGCCGCCTCAGGATAATGCGTCTTTCCAATCATATACTACACGGGAGCTTTCGGAATGGAATTACAGGATATATGGATTAAACGGGATCAACAAAGCAAACAGGCGGGATCTAAGATTACTTTTGAAACAAGCCACTGAGTTATTGGAAATTTGAAGAAGGAGTATCATCTTGAATAAAACCATTTCCATTCGTCAAGATACTAAAATGAAAGTCTTTACGCTTTCGCCGCCTGTGTAAAACAAAGAAAGAATGACCGGCAAAATATTCACAGCTTGCTAAAGAATCTTATATTAGAATATACAAAACAAGCGTGAATAACTTTATTGTCTCCACTTTAAAACAATTGTTATGAGAAAAATATTTCTGCTGCTGATTACAGCATTTTTTGGCTTTGCAGGAAATACACAGGAAAATCCATTATGGCTCCGCTATCCTGCAATTTCTCCCGATGGGAAAACAGTAGTGTTCAGTTACCAGGGTGACTTATATAGAGTTTCCTCAGCTGGTGGGCAAGCCAGTCCGCTTACACTACATGAAGCGTATGATTATATGCCTGTCTGGAGCCGCGATGGGAAATCGATTGCATTTGCATCTGATCGTTACGGAAATTTTGATGTATATGTTATGCCTTCTTCAGGCGGAGAGGCAAAGCGGCTTACTTTTTATTCCGGTTCGGATCTTCCCTGGGATTTTTCTCCGGACGGAAAAACTGTTTTGTTCACGTCCAATCGCATTGATCTTTCCACGAATGCACAAATACCCGGTTCGGGAATGAATGAACTTTATTCTGTATCGGTAAGTGGCGGAAGAGCCACGCTTGTTATTACACAACCTGCTCTCAATGCCAGGTACAATAGCAGCGGCGATAAAATTATTTTTCATGATTACAAAGGATATGAAGATGCTTGGCGCAAGCATCACAAATCATCAGTAACAAGAGATGTGTGGACCTATGATCTGAAAACAAAAAAGTTTACACAACTCTCTCAATTTAATGGTGAAGACCGGAACCCTGTATTTAGCAGTAACAATAATGATTATTATTACCTGAGTGAAGCAAGTGGTTCTTCCAATATATATAAGACCTCGCTGAACAATAGCGGTTCACCCGTTGCATTGACCAAGTTCAGCAAACACCCGGTTCGTTTTCTCACTGCTTCTGATAACAATACTATTTGTTTTAATTATGATGGCGAGATCTATACAATGAAGGAAGGGGAAACTCCGAAAAAGCTGGATGTTTCTATTCAGATTGATGGAAGAAGCAACCAGGAAAAAATTCTGCCGGTGAATGCAGGGATCACGGAAATGTCTGTTTCGCCAAATGGTAAAGAAGTTGTATTTGTTGTTCGCGGAGAAGTTTTTGTCAGCAGCGTGGAAGGCGGCGTGACAAAAAGAATAACCAATACACCCACGCAGGAACGTACTGCAATGTTTAGCCCTGATGGCAGAACAATTATTTATGCAGCTGAAAGAAATAATAATTGGAATATTTACACCGCTAGCATTACAAGAAAAGAAGAGCCTTATTTCTATGCATCTACCGTGTTGAAAGAAGAGGCATTGATTGCAGGTGATAAAGAAGAATTTCAACCGCTCTATTCTCCTGATGGCAAAGAAGTGGCTTACCTGGAAAACCGTGCTACAGTCCGGATTTACAATCTTGCGGATAAAAAAAGCAGAACGATCGTTCCGGCAGATAAAAATTATTCTTATGCTGATGGCGATCTAGGTTTCGATTGGAGCCCGGATGGTAAATGGATCGTTACAAGTTATATGACAGGTCTTGGTTTTATCCGTGATGTGGGCATTGTACAATCTGACGGGAAGGGCCAGCTGATCAACCTTACACAAAGCGGCTATTCCGATGTGCGACCCTCCTTTTCCAAAGATGGAAAAATGGTTTACTGGTATAGTGACCGCGATGGTTATCGTGCACAAAACACTCAATCTGCATCCGGCGATATATACGCCGTGTTTCTTACGCAAGAAGCGTTGGATCGTTTCCAATTGTCAAAAGAAGATTTTGCATTGCTGAAAGAAAAAGAAGAAAAAGAAAAAAAGAAAGACACTACAAAGTCTGATAAAGCAACTGCCGCATTGAAAATAGAATGGGAAAATATTAATGACAGAAGAGTGAGGCTGACCACACATACATCCGTGATGAGTGATGCAGTGATCAATAATAATAATGATAAACTATATTACCTGGCACGTTTTGAAACCGGCGCCGATCTGTGGATGACGGATCTCCGAACAAAAGAAACCAAGCTGGTAACAAAACTGGATGCTAACCAGGCAAGCTTCGAACTTTCGGGTGATGGCAAATCATTGTTTATCGTTTCCACCGGGAGGATCATTAAACTGGAGCCGGAAAGTGGAAAGCGGGAAAATGTAAGCATCAATGGCGAAATGATCCATGATGCAGGTGGTGAAAGAGCTTATGTATTCGAACATGCATGGCGGCAGATGAAACAAAAGTTTTATGTTCCCGATCTGCATGGCGTGGACTGGTCATTTTATTACAAAGAGTATAAAAAGTTTTTACCCTATGTACGCAACAACTATGATTTTGCCGATATGCTTGGTGAAATGCTGGGAGAATTGAACGCTTCACATACGGGCTGTCGTTATGCTGCGCCGCAAGTGAATACAGATGCAACGGCTGCACTTGGAATTTTTATTGACTATGACTATAATGGAAAAGGATTGAAGATAACCGAAGTGGTGGACAAAGGCCCGCTGGATAAAGAAGTATCAAAAATAAAAGCCGGTCATATTATTGAAGCGATCGATGGTGAAGAGTTGAATGCCGATAAAGACTTTTACCAGTTCCTGAATCGCAAAGCAGGAAAACTAACATTGCTATCCATATACGATCCTCAGGCTAATACAAGATGGGAAGAAAGTGTAAAACCGATAACACTAGGAGAAGAAAATGAATTGCTTTATCGCCGCTGGGTAGAGAACCGGAGAAAAGAAACTGAACGTCTATCCGGAGGAAAGATCGGTTATGTGCATGTGCGTGGAATGAATGATCCGAGCATGCGGGTGGTGATCGATGAAGTGCTTGGTAAAAATTTGGATAAAGAAGCCATTGTTGTTGATACCCGCTTCAATGGTGGTGGCAATTTGCATGAGCAGCTTTCTGATTTTCTCAGTGGTAAAAAGTATTTTGATATTATTCCGCATGGACAACAGATCGGTTACCAACCGCAAACAAAATGGATAAAGCCATCGATCGTAGTTATGGGAGAAAGTAATTATTCTGATGCACATCTTTTTCCTGTTGCGTATAAACTAAAAGAGATCGGTGAAACAGTGGGAATGCCGGTGCCGGGAACAGGAACATTTGTATGGTGGGAAACACAGATCGACCCTACATTAGTATTTGGTATACCACAAGGCGGCTGGCGTACACCGGATGGTAAGTTTGCGGAGAACACACAACTGGAGCCGGATATTAAAATAAAAAATGATCCCGGGTTGATGAGCAGTGGCAGGGACCAGCAACTTGAAAAAGCGGTGGAGGAATTATTACAAACGCTGAAGAAAAAGAAGATCTGATGTTTTTAAAAGTAAAATAAGGTTGTCTCAAAAAAAATAAGTAACACGAAGGAAGGACACGAAGGGCACACAAAGGACACAAAGAACTTGCATAACTCATAGCCCACGGTTTAAACCGTGGGCTATGAGTTGAAGAGTTTCCATTTATCATAAGAGGTTTGTGTTCTTCGTGGTTTCTTTGTGTACGTTGTGATCCCCGATCCATCAACTTTTGAGACAGCCGCATTTTTATTAATATGAAATGAGTTTTTGAATAGTTTCATCCAGCCTCGCCTTCGCCATAAAATTTTTTTCCAACTCAATATTAAAAGGAACAGGAGTATCCAAAGATGCGCATCGCATTACCGGGGCATCAAAAATTGAAAAACAATTTTCAGCGATCCATGCGGCGATCTCTCCACCAATGCCACCAATCAATGTGTCTTCATGTAATATCAAAACTCTTCCTGTTCTTTGCACTGCTTCACGGATCGCTAAGTAATCAAGCGGTGCTAAGGTTCTCAGGTCTAAAATATCAATTGAAATTTCAGGATGTTCCGCTGCATAATCTTCGGCCCAATGAACACCGGCTCCATAAGTAATAATTGAAATTTCATCTCCTTCTCTTACATGTCTTGCTTTGCCGATCTCGATTTCATAATAGTCTTCAGGCACGGGTCCGCTTATTGCACGATACAATGCTTTGTGCTCAAAATACATTACAGGGTTCGGATCATTGATAGCTGCGATCAATAATCCTTTTGCATCAACAGGCGTTGAGGGATAAACAACTTTTAATCCCGGCACTTTTGTAAACCATGCTTCATTGCTTTGAGTATGAAACGGGCCTGCGCCAACGCCACCGCCTGTCGGCATTCGAATTACTACATCGGCATTTTGTCCCCAGCGATAATTGATCTTTGCAAGATTATTTACGATTTGATTAAATCCCACAGTAACAAAATCTGCAAACTGCATTTCCATCATGCTCTTGTACCCTTCCAGTGATAAACCAAGTGCAGTTCCAACAATTGCACTTTCACAAAGCGGTGTATTTCTCACTCTCTCTTTTCCAAATTCTTTAATAAAACCTTCTGTTATCTTAAATGCGCCACCATATTCTGCAATATCCTGTCCCATTAAAATTAAATTGGGATGATGTTGCATGCTTTGTTTCAAGCCTTCGCTGATGGCATCGATCAAACGGCCCCCTCTTGACCTCCCCCGGTGAGGGAGGCCACCATCGCACTGTCCCCGCTTAAAGTAAATTCATTATTGATAGCAGAGTTGTCGATAAGCCTGGGCTGTGCGGATGAAGGCCCTCCCTTCGGGAGGGTTTGGGTGGGCTGTAAACATCTTCAAGCTCTTCTTCCGCATCCGGCACCATAACATTGTTATTAAATCCAATTGCCAACTCAGCCTCAATCTTAACCTTAAACTCATCCTTAATATTTGACACAGTCGCTTCGCTCATTACACCAGCGTCAATCAGATATTTTTCATAATTCTTCACCGGATCTTTTAATTCCCATATCTTAAATAATTCCTGCGGAACATATTTAGTGCCGCTTGCTTCCTCATGTCCCCGCATACGAAATGTCATGCATTCAATTAAATAAGGCTTTTGATTTTTGATGCAATATTCTCTTACTCCCTTTATCGTATCATATACGCTCAGGATATTATTCCCATCGATCATCACTCCTTCCATTCCATACCCTTTTGCTTTATCAACAAGACTAATGCAACGATACTGTTCATTTACAGGTGTACTTAAACCATAACCATTATTTTCAATTATAAAAATTACCGGCAGATCCCAAACGGCTGCTACATTTAATGCTTCATGAAAATCCCCTTCACTTGTACCGCCTTCACCGGTAAATGCAAGCGCAACTTTATTTTCTTTTCTAAGTTTATAAGCCAATGCCACTCCATCTGCAATTGCTAACTGCGGACCAAGATGCGAGATCATTCCACAGATATGATGTTCCCTGTTTCCAAAATGAAAACTTCTTTCTCTTCCTTTGCTGTATCCTTCTTTTGCACCCTGCCATTGCATAAATAATTTATGAAGCGGCATATTTCGGGTAGTAAAAACGCCAAGGTTACGATGAAGCGGCATGATCCATTCATCTTGTTGTAAAGCCAACGTTGCCCCAACAGCAATGGCTTCCTGCCCGATGCCACTAAACCATTTTGAAATTTTTCCCTGGCGCAGCAATACCAGCATTTTTTCTTCGATCATTCGTGGCCAAAGCAATGAACGATAAAAACTTACAAGTTGTTCGGCGGACAGCTCTTTGCGGTCGAAAGTCATGCTGCAAACCTATTAAATAAAGCTGTATGGCATCTTAAAAATGTTAAAACAAGAATAAAAGAATGGAGGCCGGTTATGCAAATAAAAAAGTCTTCGCATCTTAAAGAAAACTTTTTGCCATGAACCTGCCTTTTAAACCAATCATTGCTTTTGTTTCTTCCTATTTAATACTTAGTTTCTCCTCTCCTTCAAATCATGAAACAAAAATTGCAGGACGCTCAAATAAATTAAGCAATGCTCCAAAGATCCAGGCGGCTATTTTGCTTGATGTAAGTAATAGTATGGATGGTCTCATCGAACAGGCAAAGGCACAATTATGGAATATGGTGAATGTAATGGGAAAAACAAAATGCAATGGCGAAACGCCGCAAATTGAAATTGCACTTTATGAATATGGAAGAAATAATAACGATGTAAGCAAAGGATATGTAAAACAAATATCTCCTTTTACATCCGACCTTGATCAACTTTCACAACACTTTTTCTGTTAGCAACCATACGGCGGCGAGGAATATTGCGGCCAGGTAATTCACACTTCATTGACTGAGTTAAATTGGGATACAGCATCATCGAATTATAAAGTGATCTTTATTTCAGGTAATGAAGATTTTTTGCAAGGCAATATTCGTTATACTCTTGGCATGTGGTGAAGCAAAGAAAAAAGGAGTGATTGTAAATACAATTTATTGCGGCGACCGGTTACAGGGAATAAGAGAACATTGGAATTTGTTGGGTGAATGTGGCAACGGGAGTTTTACAAATATTAATTCAAATGCAAAAGCCGGAAGATATACCAACACCTTATGACAGTACACTAATCACTTTAAATTATAAGTTGAATGGAACATATATTTATTTTGGAGCTAACGGCAGGGCTAAGAAAGAATTGCAAGGTTCTGTTGACGCGGCTAACAATGGATACAATAACGCTTCATTACGTGGGTGTAAACATGGAGCGGTATCTATAAAGCTGCAAAAACATGTATAAGAATAGCGTTGGGACCTTGTTGATGCAAAGAATGATGATAATAAGATTCTTGATAAAGTGGATTTTAAAACGTTCCTGATTTGCAGAAATAAAAATAAAGAACTGAGTTGGAAGCGATCGTAACTGAGAAGAGTAATGAAAGAGGCAGCCATACAAAAAGAGATCCAGGAAATAAATACAAAACGAGAAGTGTATATCGATGAAGAAAAAGCTTAAAAAGGAAAGCCAATAATAATTCACAAACTTTAGAAACCGAAATAGAAAAAATTATAAGAGAACAGGTAAAGAGATTTAATATGAAAATCGAATGATTCTACTTGGAAACCCGTCGGTCTTTTTTTTCTTTTTTATCAATTGCAGAAGTAATAATTGATAAAATAATACTGAACAATAATGCCCACCAGAAATTGTCGATGCTGAAACCATCAACAAATTTGCTGGCAAGCAACACGACAAGGGCATTAATTACAAAAAGAAAAACCCCAGTGTAACAAAAGTAACAGGCAACGTAAATAATATTAAAAGCGGCTTGATAAACATATTTAAAAGCGCCAGCACAAATGCAAATACAAGCGCTGTCCAGAAATCAGCCACGTGAATTCCATTCAATACCTGTGCAAGCCCGAAAGAAACTGCGGCAACAACCAATATGCGGATAAGAAAATTCACGTTACAATTTTTATTTGAATAATTATACAACTACCAGCTCGTAAAATTCTTCAGGGTTCAAGATATTTCTTTGCTAATTGCTGCAATTCTTCAGGCGAAACAGTACGAATAGTATTAATAGCGTTGTAAAAATAGTTGCCATCAAGTCCATTCAGGATATAATTCTTCCATCTTGCAATAATATGGAAGGGGCCATCAAGATCGCCAAGGATAGAGCCCATCATATAATTTCTTACCAATTGCATTTCTTCTTCCGCTACCGGATGATCCTGGAGGCGCTTCATTTCTTTATAGATTTCTGCAATTGCAGCTTCGCAAACATCCTTCCCGGCTTCTGTGCTTACCAACCATGCGGATTGCTGAATATGATCCTGCAGGTAACTATGAATTCCGTAAGTATAGCCTTTGTCTTCACGAATGTTTGACATCAGCCTTGAACCAAAATATCCCCCGAAAATATTATTCAGCACCATCACTTTTTGAAAATCGGGATGATGACGATTTGGGAAATCTCTTGCGATCCTTATGGAACCCTGTACACCATTTACATCATTAGTAATTCGGAATTTTTCACCCGGATTATGTGCTGATGAAGTTTTATGAACAGGCTTTTGAAAATCATTTCCGAGGGGGAGTTTCCCAAAATGTTTATTCAGCAGATCAAAAAGACCTTTTGGAAGTTTACCTGCAGTGAAGATGACACAACTTCCATTTCTATAATATTTATTATAAAAAGAAAGCAACTCTTCCCTGGTCAATGCATCATACTCCGCATGACTGCTGTATTTTCCGTAAGGATGTTTTTCGCCATATAAATATGCATCGATGAGGCGGCCTGCAACAAATTCACTTTTTTTCAGGCTTACACTTAAGCGTTGTTTTTGGTTTTGCTTAAAGATCGCCAGCTCTTCTTCAGGAAAAACAGAATCCGTGATCAATTCTTCTACAACGGGCAAAAGTTCTGCAATGTGTTTATTAAGACAATGAAGTGTTACCGTTGCGGTTTCATTGTAACAGGAACGGTTCAAAAAAGATCCATAATATTCAAAATGCTCATTGATCTCAAATGCTTTCTTTTTTGAAGTTCCGTTGCGCAAAAGAAAATTAGTAGCTGCCGCTATTAAATTCTTTTCTTCAAAACTATTGCCGGAAAAAAAAACCAGTTCTGTCATCATCACTTCTTCAGCACCTGCATTGACAGCATACACCGGAACGCCGTTATCCAATGTAAATTTTTCATAAGGCTTTAGCTCAAGATGAAAATTAACGGCATCAATGATCGGTGGGGCGATTTTTCTGTCAATAGTAGTCAATTCCATTATTAATTCTTTGACAAATAATAAAGCGTATTGCTGTTCTGCGGTCTGAAAATGATCCGGCTTTCGTTTAAAATATCTTCTGCAGTTACTACATTATATTTTTCCAGTTCCTTGATTCATTTGCCCCGCATCGCCCAATAATTCATAAAATGCAAGACTATTCGCCCTGTTAGTAAGACTCATGTCTTCAAATGCGATCAGGCTCTCCACTTTGTTTTTTACTTTTTGCAATTCAGTAGTTGTTACTTTTTCTGTTTTCATCTTTTCCAGTTCTGCTTCTACTGCATTTTCCGCATCTTCCATTTTTATTCCTTTTACCAGCTTGCCTTCAATTACCAGTGTGCCTGCATCAAGACTGCCGGTATGATAACACTCAACAGCGCTGAATAATTTTTTTTCTTTTACCAGTGCCTGGAATAATCTTGATGAACCGCCACCGCTTAATATTTCTGTGATCAGGTCGGCGATATAATATCTTTTATCTGTCCGTGGATAAATATGCCAGCATTTGTAAAATGCATCCAGCGGCACATCGGCTTTTACTTCTAATTTCCTTGCTTCCGTTTGCGCCGGCTCCTGCGGCAGGTTGCGAATATATTTTTCGCCGGCAGGAATATCTCCAAACCATTTTTCTGCAAGGGCCGTTACTTTTTCAACCGTTACATTTCCCGCCACTACCAATATTGCATTGGTTGGCCGGTAATGTTTAAAGAAAAAATTTTTTACATCATCCAGCTTTGCATTTTCAATATGAGAAAGTTCTTTGCCGATCGTCATCCAGCGATAGGGATGAACTTTATAAGCAAGCTCTCTCATTTTGTGCCATACATCACCATAAGGCTTGTTCAAATAGTGTTCTTTAAATTCTTCAGAAACAACTTTACGTTGTACATCCAGACTTTTTTCTCCAAATGCAAGTGAAAGCATGCGATCACTCTCCAGCCAAAAAGCCGTTTCAATGTTTTCTGCAGGCAATTGAATATAATAATTGGTAACGTCATTTGAAGTATAGGCATTGTTTTCGCCACCGGCCATTTGCAATGGGCTGTCATAAGTTGGAATATTAACGCTTCCACCAAACATCAAATGCTCAAACAAATGTGCAAAGCCCGTTTTTCCAGGATCTTCATCTCTTGCTCCAACATCGTACATAATATTTACCACCGCCATGGGTGTGGACATATCCTGGTGTACAATTACTCTCAACCCATTTGCCAATACAAATTTTTCAAATTGTATCATAATTATTCAATAATAAAATATTCCCATGATTATCGGGATGCAAAAATAGGTCAATTAAAATACAAGAAGTTTACAGGATGCTCTTTATCTTGAATGTATACTCCAGCAGCTCGCCATTGCGATTCACGATCATTTTTATTTTTTCACCCGGCGCTTGCAAAGCCGTCTTAAATGCTTGAATGTTTTGCCCCAGTAAATTGTTGATGCCTATTAATACGTCTCCTTCCTTGAGACCCGCCGCCTCGGCCGGAGATCCTGTAGCAACGTCACCCAATATAATTATGCCATCTACCATATATAGTTCGATGCCGGAGTAGGCATAATCAAAACCCTCCTGGTAATGGGAATTGGGCATGAAGTAAAATTCCTTTTTCGCATAATTCAGAATCAGGTTAAACCGGCGCAGAATATCATTGCCAATAATGCCGCTCAGGTAAGGATAAGCAGTAAGATTGAAAGTATCGTCAAATACAAATACAGGAATATTCCTGAAACGGTAAGGACCCATTCTCATTTCTTTTATCACCGTCATATGCATATCTATTTTTCCACCTACCCCTTCGGCTTCTTTTGCATACAATTTTCTTTTCTTATCAAGAAAATTACTGTCTTCAAGAAATTCTTTATTCAGCATCATGCAAAGACCGGCGCCAATGTCAAATAAAAAACGTGAGTTGGTGGTAATTGCATCTCTGATCTTTGCCGTTTGCACAGGCAGTGTTCGCAAAATCGGTTCGTACAGCCAGCCGCCGCGGGGATATTTCATCCGGCCATTTGTAAAAATTGAAACTTTTAAACTATCATAGTTTATCCAAAAAATATAACGGCTCAATACAGAGTAACCAATAATGCCATCGATTTTCTCACCATATACTGACGTAAGAATATCATAATTGTTTATGTGAAAATTCAGGCTATCCACGGTAAGTCCGGGTAAGCGCAGTTTTTGATTGTATATAAAACTCACTTTGCGGACGCCTGCAATACCGAGGATCGTCATGTCAGAAGGTGTAGGAGTAATCTTAAAATAATCCACAGTTGCGGAGTCAAGTGAAATGCCACCGCTGCCTGTATCTAAAATAAAATTGAGAGTATCTGCAAAGTTGGCAAACTGTGCCTTAAGCAAAATAACTCCGCCTGAAAGCTGCCTGAAACGAAATGATGTTAAAAGCCTTGACGGCGGTTCAACAAATTGTTCCTGTGCCGTTGCAGAAATTGAGACAGCTAATAAAAAGCAAAATAAAAATTGTGTTACCGGCTTTCGCATTACTATTGGCAATTGTTCCGCCTCCGGCGGACTCTTCTACGTTTAGTTCATTATTCAGCAAATAGACGAATAGTTTGTCTTATTTGCTGCATTGGTTGCAGCAAGATATTATAATAATACAATAAATAATTACGGGCGGCAATTAATTGAATGATTCTGCCTTCTTTACCTTTGCTCTTAATGGAAATGCAATTAGCCGATCTATACCAGAAGGCCGCCCGTTTCGGGTTTCTTACCAAAGAAGAAGGCGTTTTCTTATTTACCAATGCACCATTAACCGAGTTGATGTTTCTTGCCGATGAGCTAAGAAAAAAACAAGTGCCGCATGGAAAAGTTACCTGGCAGATCGATCGCAATGTAAATACTACCAATGTCTGTATTGCAAATTGTAAGTTTTGTAATTTCTATCGCATACCTGGTCATCCCGAAGCATACATTACCGATATGCCCACGTATCGAAAAAAGATTGAAGAAACAATTCGCTGGGGCGGTGACCAATTATTATTACAAGGCGGTCATCATCCTGAACTTGGGATTGGATTTTTATGTCAATACTTTTCGGCAGATCAAAAAAGAATTTCCAACTATCAAGCTGCATACACTTGGGTCCGCCTGAAGTAGCGCATATCACCAAGCTTGAAAAAAGTAATCATCGTGATGTGCTGATGGCATTGAAAGAAGCAGGGATGGATTCATTACCCGGCGCGGGTGCAGAAATCTTAATTGACAGGGTACGGCGATTGATCAGCAAAGGAAAATGCGGGGCACAGGAATGGCTCGACATTATGCATGAAGCTCACAAGCTTAACATCACCACTTCTGCAACCATGATGTTTGGTCATGTAGAAACGATTGAAGAACGCTTTGAACATCTAATAAAAATAAGAGAAGTGCAAAGCCGCAAGCCGGAAAATGCAAAAGGCTTTCTTGCTTTTATTCCATGGACATTCCAGGATGTAGATACATTGCTTGCAAAGATCCGCGGCGTACATAATCTTACTACGCCTGATGAATATATCCGAATGATCGCCATCAGCCGCATCATGTTGCCCAACATTAAAAACATACAGGCAAGCTGGCTTACGGTTGGAAAAGAGGTGGCACAACTTTGCTTGCATGCCGGCGCCAATGATTTCGGCAGCATCATGCTTGAAGAAAATGTAGTGAGTGCAGCCGGCGCTCCGCACCGGTTTACTTATAAAAGCATTCAGCAGGCAATACGTGAAGCAGGCTTTGAACCACAACTCCGCAACCAGCAATATGAATGGAGGGAATTGCCCGAGACTATTGAAGAGCAGGTGATTGATTATTGAGATGAGAATTTGAGTTTCTATCTGCTGATAATTGAATATTATCATAAAAAAGATGCCTAAATTTAGAAGTTGCAGCATCTCTTAAAAAGTTAATGTCCGTATTAACTATCACCACCAAGCAAATGATTCCATTCAATCTTGATGAATTTAGCCTTGATTGGATTCGAGATGATCGAAAGAGTAAGCTATCAAAAGTCCATCCGGAAGCGGACGCATTTCAAAAAATTTGTGGTAGTATTCTCTCTGATCCGGTGTATAATGAATCATCTGGGTTCAATCTAAAACTTATATCATTTCCAACACAAGGCAGAGACGGAGCTATTGACCATTATGGTTATACCGATGAAAAAGAAACTACAATAGTTGAATGTAAAAAGAATAATTCCGTTGAAAATTGTCTTGAAGAAATCAGAAAGTTAAAGGATAAGTTAAGTCGGAATCTTAATGGGAAAAATGCAATGCATTCTATTTATAAGCCATGGTTCAATAAAAATTTAAGCCGATATATTTTCTGTACATCTTGCAGGCCGTCTAATGCATCCGAATATGAAGAATTAAATACCGCGGTTAAGGAAATGCTGCAACATATTGGTTCTATCAGCGATGATTTGGCTCATTTGAAATCAATAGGAATAGAGCTTTATGGTTGGCAACAATTAAAAGGTTGGATGGAAAGATCCGCTTTTGTAATGTATCATTGGGTGCAACCAGATATTGAAGGCGTCGAATATATCTCTAAGGAGGTCTCTTACACTGAAGGGTATCGTTCTTATCTTTCTTCTAACAAAATTCGATATATCAGCCGGGATAGTTATCTCAACAAACATCCGGACATAAATGACCTGCCATCCGAAAATAAATACCTGGATGAATTAATTAATAACAAGGAAAAGAATCATAGAGGAATAATTATTTATGGAGAAGGCGGCATTGGTAAAACACGGCTGATGTGGGAATTGGCTTTAAAAGCTAAAAGAAAATTCTGGCAGCCTTATAAAATAAGCGCCATAGTTGACTTCAGAGAATTGGTTTCATTTTTAAGGCCTGGGGGCAAATACATCTTGCTGTTTGATTACATTGAGGAATTGCCGGAATTTCATGATTGGATTGAAAATCTTACCCAGAAAGAACGGGCTTTTGAAGTTAAGATTATTGCTAACTGCCGGAGCAGCTATATTTCCAATGTAAGAGTTCTTTCATCGTCCCAATTTATTAAGATGGACATCTCAAATTCCACTGATTCGTCCCGTTATTATTACCGCAATGTTGTAAATGAAATTATACGGGATATCCCGGCTCTTAAAAACATTAATAACAAAATTTTTAAATACCGGCCTTCATTTGCTGTATTTGTAAGGTATTTATATGACAGGGATAAAAAATATGATTTTGATTTAAGGGAGGATGAAGATTTTCGCACATGGATTATCAGAAGATTGGGGCTTTCTTTTAGCAAATTAGCAGATATAAAACCGGATAAAGAGCTTTTAGCAAAACTTTTTAGTTGTTTACCAACACACGGGAAAGGAAAGGAGTTTCTTGAGAATAACTATACTTCTGAAATAAATATACTGATTAATGACGGATGGTTTGAATATAGAAATGAGTACAATAATTCTGAAGAAAGACAACTAGCGGTTATACATGATACATTAACCGATGAAGTACTTCTCGAATATCTTGAACGCAATAAGCATACAATTGGTGTAGTAGTAAGAAAGTTTTTTGATTTGGCCGCTAAGAACCATCTCATTTATGGATGTTCACGGGCTTTTGAACGGATAATCGATTCCCCTCTTTTATCAAACATTGATTTTGTTTCGGCATTTAGCAAGATAATCAGCGACTACCCTGAACAAATGAAAGAATCGTATTACAATTTAGTCAAGACGCTCCTGATTTCTGAAGATGCTATGATTCATTTATATTTTGAGCATAAAGATTTTTTCAATCCTTTCATAACCTCTCCTGCCTTTGCCGGCCCTCTAAGTTTTTTGCTCAATGATTTTTCAAAAAAAGATGTGAATGCAGAGACGCATCAACAGGTTAGTGATCTCTACAACTGGTGGTATCAACCAAATGAAAAAGGTATTTTATCAAATCGCTATGTTTCAAAAATAATTTCTACTTCCATAAAGTTCTTTGGACCTAATCCAAGAGAAGAAAAAGATCTTAAAGATTATCTAAATAATTGTTCATCCAAATTAGAAGCAAGTTTTGTTATCGGGAATTGGTTGGAAGCTGAAGGAGATAAAGCGATTGTCAAAGACCATTTGGTGAATTGGCTGAAGCAACATGATAATACCTTGGAAGCAAGTTTTGTTATCGGAAAATGGTTAGCAGCCGAAGGAGATAAATTGATTGTCAAAGACTATTTGGTGAATTGGCTGCAACAACATGATACATCATCAGAAGCAAGTTTTGTTATCGGAAAATGGTTGGCAGCCGAAGGGGATAAAGGGACTGTCAAAGACTATCTGGTGAATTGGCTGAAAAATCATGAAACATCATTGGAAGCACAATTTATTTATGGTGCATGGCTCGAAGCGGGTGGAGACAATGAGGTAGTCAAAGATCACTTTGCTAATTGGCTGAAACAACATGATACATTATTTGAAACAAGTTTTGTTATCAGAAGATGGCTGGAAGACAAAGGAGACAAGTCAATTGCCGAAGAACACATGGCGAATTGGTTGAAAGAACATGAGAGGTCTTTAGAAGCAAGTTTCGTTATCGAAGCATGGCTGAAGGCTGATGGAGACAAAGCAACTGTCAAAGACCACATGGTGAATTGGCTGAAACAACATGAGACAACCTTAGAAGCAAGTTTTGTTGTAGCAGCATGGCTGGAGACTGGCGGTGACAAAGCAATTGTCAAAGACCACCTGGCAAATTGGTTAAAGGATCATGACACATCCTTAGAAGCAAGATTTGTTATAGGAAGATGGCTTGAAGCACACGGCGATAAGGCAATAGTCAAAGACCATTTGGTGAATTGGCTGAAACAACATGAGACAACTGTCGAAGCAAGTTTAGTTATCAGAAGATGGCTTAAAGTGCAAGGAGATAAGGCAATCGTCGAAGACCACCTGGTGAATTGGCTGAAACAACATGAAAGCACCTTAGAAGCAAGTTTTGTTGTAGCAGCATGGCTGGAAACCCAAGGGGATTTAAATATTATTGAAACCCATATTATTAATTGGTTAAATATACATGGAGATAATGCGAGGGCCTCACATATTTTCCAACCATATTTAAAATTAGGAGGCAAACCCGAAGCCATAGAAAAATCATTTATAATTTGGCTTAGTAAAAATGATTTAACCCTGAATTCATTTTATTCAATAGGTCTATGGTTGCAGAAAAGAGGTAAATTGAGCATTGTACGTTTTTATGTAGCGGAATATATAGAGAAGTTTAAAGACACTAAGGCTGATCGCCTTTTAGATGCCTGGATGGATGCCGGAGGTGAAGTGCCTATTCAGCTATGAATTCGCTTTAATTCGGCATTATTCCTATTTGCCGGAGTCAATCGAAGAGCAGGTGATTGATTATTGAGTGCTGGAAGAAAATTTTCGAAAATGGCATCTGAAAAGAACTAAATTTAAAAGGCAAATTATTTACAATATGTGGGCACTTTTATTTATAGCTTTTTTATCGTTTCAAAATAGTGTATCAGACACTAATTATTTTGAGGGATGGATTAAATATAAACATGATCTCATTGTAAAGAATACAGACATTGATTCAATGCAATTAAAAGAAGTTGTCGGCAGCGGCTCGACACTTTTTTTTAAAGAAGGAAATTACCTGCACAAATATAATGACGGCCCTATTATGCAAGATTCTTATAGAAAGGAAGATAACAGGGCATATTTCAAAATGAATAAAAATGATACCATTTATTGGGTTGACTGTCGAAAGCAAGGGGATGAAATTCTAAAATTTTCATTTACTCCAAAAAAGGAAAAAATTCTGGGCATCGATTGTGATGAACTTATAATCTATTATAAGGGCAAGATTACAACTGATTACTACAATTCGGATCTATTTGGTATCAATCCGGATTGGTTTAAAAATTTTATACGTGACGGGCAAAATCAAATTGATCAGAAAGAAAAAGCAATTTGCCTGAAACACAAAACTGAATATGCAAACTTTATCATCATGGAAACAGCGGTATCGTTTTCCAAAGAAAAGATAGACGAAAGAATGTTTAAAATAACGCCGAATGAAATATTGATAGAACAAGAATGATAACTTGTTGTTGAATATCCAATAGGTTGCCAGACATTTGGGGCAGATTCTAACTCTCACAAGCAACACATGTTAATGAAGCATCGTAATTTTTATAAGATTGTTTTCATTTTTATCTTTCAAGATCTTTTACTCATAAGCTATAGCCAGCAACCCTATTTCCCCGATTCGACCTGGCAAACAAAGAAACCCGCAGAATTAAAAATGAATGGTGCGTTAATCGACAGCGCTGTAAGCTTTGCTATTCGCAATGAAACAAAAACCGATTATGACCTTCGTATCGCAAATTTGAAAGCGTATGCAAATGAGCCGGATTACAAAATAGCAGGTCCAATGAGAGAAAGAGGAAAGCCCGCTGGTATTATTTTAAAGAATGGATATATCGTTGCCCAATGGGGCGATGTAAAAAGAGTGGATATGACTTACAGTGTTACGAAAAGTTATCTTTCAACTGTTGCGGGTATCGTCATCGATGATCATTTAATAAAAAATATTGATGACCGTGTAAATGAATATGTGTGGGACGGGAAATTTGACGGAGAACATAATTCCAAAATTACATGGCGGCATTTACTTACGCAATCATCCGATTGGTCAGGTTGTTTATTTGATATATGCGATTGGGCTGATCGTCCTCCGCGGCAAGGAACTATTGATGAATGGAAAAACAGAAAATTACTGGAACCGGGAACAACATTTGAATACAATGATGTCCGGGTAAATTTATTGGCGTATTCATTATTACAAGTAATACGAAAGCCTTTACCCGTGGTGCTGCGTGAAAGGATCATGGATCCTATCGGGGCATCCACCACCTGGAGATGGTATGGCTATGATAATTCTTTTGTGAATGTGGACGGGCAGATGATAGAATCGGTAAGCGGTGGCGGACATTTTGGCGGCGGTTTATTCATTAATACTCTTGATCACGCAAGATTTGGTTTATTGTTTTTAAGAAAAGGTAAATGGAAAAATAAACAACTCGTATCTGAGCAATGGGTGAATTCAGTAAGCCAGCCTTCTTCGGCCAATAAATCTTATGGCTTAATGTGGTGGACAAATGAAGAGAATCGATTGGGCAATGTTTCAAAAAAAATTTATTCCGCAGATGGATTTGGCGGTAATTTTATTGTAATAGATAATGAGCATGATCTTGTAATAGTTGTACGTTGGTTAGAACCATCGAAAATCGGGGAGCTTGTGCAACTGGTTATAAATGCGTCACAAACCAAATAATTAAATCAAATGAGTACAGAACTTGTAAAAATAATACCGGTTCTTGAATCTGCCGACATTGCCAGGGATGTTGCATGGTATAAAGAGAAAACAGGTTTTGAAGTTTCTTTTTCTCATGAAAAAATGTATGCAGGGCTTTACCGGGATGGGTTTGAAATACACCTTCAGTGGCATGCCGGCACACAAGACGATCCGATGAATGGTGGCGCAGTCATCCGCATTGATGTAACGAACATCAAGCCTATTTTTGAAGAGTTCAAACAAAGAGGAACCGTTAAAGACGAAGACTTTAAGCCAGGTACTCCCTGGGGAACAAATGAATTCGCTTTCCATGATCTCAATTCAAATGCGATATTTATTTCGGAAGATATCGGGTAAAGAATACTTTCCGAAAAATCAGTGAATCGGTGAAAAGGTTCTTCCATAAATACAATATATTATTATCCCTCATTCTTGTAAGTTGCTCTTCCGGAAAAAATAATTCGATACAATCCGTTACGGGTATGGTCAACCCATCGCCCGGAGATGTATGGCTTTCACACGAACATATTCTTGTAGATTTTATCGGCGCTGACAGTATTGATCTCAAAAGATGGAATCATAATGATGTAATAAACAGTACACTCAATTATCTTGAAGAAATAAGATCACATAATGTAAAATATTTTGTTGATGCTACGCCGGCTTATCTTGGCAGAGATGTGTTACTGCTGGAAAAGATCGCAAAGAGAACAGGGCTGACTATTGTAACCAATACCGGCTTTTATGGAGCAGTAAATAATAAATACATTCCAGCATTTGCGTTTGAGAAAACTCCTGAAGAACTGGCTGCAATGTGGATCGATGAATATAAAAATGGAATTGAAGGAACATCTATAAAACCTGGCTTTATTAAAATCAGTGTTGATGCGGCAGACACACTTGAGGATATGGATCAGAAGCTGGTAAAAGCAGCAGCAATTACTCATTTACAAACCGGATTGACGATTGCCTCCCATACCGGCGAAGCAAAGGGATTATGGCCTCAACTGCAAATACTGAAAGAAATGGGTGTTTCACCAAAAGCATTTATCTGGGTGCATGCACAAAATGAAAAAGACAATAAAAATTATCTGCGGGCAGCTAAACAAGGTTGTTGGATAAGTCTTGATGGTTTGGGCTGGGACCTGGATAAACATGTGGAGAAGCTTGTGTTTGCAAAAGAGAAAGGCATACTGGATAAAATCCTGATATCACATGATGCGGGTTGGTACGATCCGCAAAAGCAAACGCAAACGATACAACCCTACAGCAATATTTTTACCAAATTATTTCCGACACTGAAAGCAAGAGGATTCAATAAAGAAGAGCTTGATCATTTAATAAGCGACAATCCTGCCAGGGCTTTTACAATACAGGTAAGAAAACAATAATCATTTTAACAGCCGGTATTTCACAAGGAAAATTTACATGGACAATGTCTACCTTATAAGCAAGACAGTTCCTTTCCTCGTTATCTTTTTACCGGCTTTACTTTTCATTTCAAGATAATAGACATACAAACCTGTTGCCTGGGGAACTCCTTTTACTGTTCCATCCCATCCAATAGTTGCATTCGTTGTGCTAAAGATCTTTTGTCCCCAGCGGGTATAGATATTAAATAAGCTCAACTCATAATTGTCAAGAGCCAATACATGAAAAACATCGTTGATGCCATCCTTATTCGGCGTAAAAGCATTGGGCATTAAAACATCTTTATACACGCTTACAGTAACATCATCGCTTGCATTACCACAACCCACATTGGAAACACCATGTAAAGTATAAATAGTTTGTACAAGAGGAAACACAGCAGGCTGAAGCACCGTTACACTGCTTAAGGTATTATTCGGCGACCAAAAATAATTTACCCCGGTACCGGAAACGGAACCCGCAAGTAGCGCGGTATCTCCTGTCAATATTACTTTATCGGGCCCGGCATCAACTCGTGCTTTTTTATAAACATTAATAACTACCTGCGCCGAATCCTTGCATCCATAAATATTAGTCAACACCACTTTATATGCTATAGAATCCCGTGGACTTGCAACCGGGTTTGGTATAAATGCATTTGACAAACCGATTGACGGTGTCCATTCATAGTTTCCATCACCCGTTGCTGAAAGATTTACACTGCTTCCGTCACATATATTATAAAGTGTATTGGTAGAAATAGTAGTGCCTGGAAAAACATTCAGCTGGAAGCTATCTGTTACAGAACAACCAAAATCTGCCGTAAGTAATACAGTATACATTCCTGCACCGGCATATTGCAAATTGTTTATTACCGGCTGCCGGAGATTGCTTTGAAAGCCATTGGGGCCCGTCCATTGATATGCTAAAAAATATTCCGGTGCAGATAGCGTCAGATCTTTATTAAGGCAACCCAATACTTGTTGAAGCGGAATGTGATTCGGCAGTGGATGAACATTTGTCCATACTTCACCCGAATTAATAGCACAGTTAGCATTGCCGGCATTCGTTCGTTCTGCAATACTTAGCCGGTATAAAATAACGCTGTCATTTCTATGCGGCATAATATAGGTTGCTGTTGTGGCTCCCGGTATCGCATTCCAGGTTGTGCCGCTATCCAGGCTTCTTTGCCATTGCAGTACCGGGTCTGTAAAACCACTATACGTTCCATTAAAAATAAAATTAGTGGTATAACCCATGCATAGATCGAGAACCGGGGTATTAGCACCATTCACCGTAACATTAATAGATGGACCTGCTGCTCTTAAAGTAACATCATCCATAACAAAGCTGCTGCCGCATGGTCCGCCGGTATTACATTTTATACGAAGCACCAATGCACCGGGTGTTACAGATGGAGTAGTATAACAAACACCATATTCAATCCAATCTTTAAAACCGGTTATCGGGAGATCGGGAGTAACAGTTGATGCGAGCACGGTACCGGTAACAGTTTCAATGGAAAAAGTAAAGTTGGGCAACACGGGATTACCACTGCATGCATTGCTTTTCATACAATTTGCAAGCCATGCAGAAAACTGGTATGTTGTATTACTGCATAAGCCCGAAACTGTATCAACTAAAACAGTTGCGGGAGCTGTCGCACCGTTTACCAGCATATAATTGCCATTGAGGTCATGGGTATGATCGCCGGTAAGTGTTACCCAGGTGTTGGCAGCACAACCAAATAAAAAATGTTCGATGGAATAATTTCCGGGTGAAGGACAACCATGACTATATGTATAGGAAGTGCTGCCCGGTGGCAGTGGTTGTGAAGCGCCGGCCCCAAATGTGGTATTTATAATAGGTGAACCAAGATTACCAGTACAAAGTTGTGCAGATGAAATAAGCGAAATGCCTGACAAAAAAACATAGGCACAGCAATGAATTATTCCCTTAAGAACAGAGTGCGGAAGTTTAAAAAAACATAAATGCAGGTAATGTTGTTTCATGCAGGTATAGACTATAAATGTAGCCAATTGTGGGGAGAGTATGGATGACCAAGGAGGCATGGTTTAAACCGTGGGCTATAATGCCCGCATTGTGTACGATCAAATAACAAACTACATATTCCACCAATAAGTAAACTTTATTACTACTGCACGGTTGCGCACATACAATGGATTGGTGTAATAATTATCAGTATATACAATGAAAAGATCTGAAGCGGGGCGGTAGCGCCATTGAAATCTTGTATTAACATTTATATTTTTTTGCTGATCGTTGTATTGAATAAATGCGGTAAAGAATAATTTGTTTGTCATCGTCACATCAACTCTTGGCCCTATCAGCCAGAAATCAGTTTTACCCCATGGCAACGGCAGATCAATATTATTATAGCTTGTATTGATAGCAATATTCACGAATGGCTGAAAACGATAACCAAGATCAGTTGTAATATTTATGCGATCGCCATTTGCATAGTAACCGCCGAATCTTGTACTAAAACCAAAAGTGAAACGGCTTTGTGGCTTGGAAATATATTCTATACCCCATGCTTTCCAGCGGTGATGCGTACCACGGGCCAATGTATCTTTTCCTGAATTTGTCGGATCAAATGGTTGTAACAGGTCAATGAATACATCCCCAAACCATACATCAAATAAACTTTGATTACGAAAGTTCAGCAGATATAGAAAGATATTTTCATGATCTGTTTGTTTCATTGATGGTGAAAAAAAATAACCCGGAAAGACTCTTGGCCCATGACTCAGCACTTTCCCTTTTTTTGGAAAAAATAACCGGCTAACAAAAGGACTTGCTTTTATATAATTTGTTCGCGGCACATACCCTACTTCAGCGGTGTAATTTTTTCCAATGTATTCGTGTTGCCATCCGATCGTCCATTTGCGGCTTGCATACTGAAGATTGGCTGCATGCACCCAATTGTTACCCGGGTTACCGGGACTAAATGATTTTAACAACATCATTTTACCTGTCCATAAATTATTCAACGATGCCAGGTTGTATTCAAAACCAAAATTCCGGTTGAATGATGAGTATTTATAGTTGGCCGTGTCCGCAGGATGATAATTCACCGATTGCTTATTGACAAATAAAAAACCAATATTGGACCGGGAAAAAACTCTTCGTTGCAAAGCAACTCACTGCAAAATTCTGTGCGGGCAATTCCATTGAATCAACTCTTGCCGGTTTGCATATCCATTACACCAATGCGCCAATCTTTATTAAGCTTTCCACTCAACCTTGCACCAAAACTGATCGGAACATTCAAGCCGATGCGCCGCGAAAAGAATGGGCGAATAGTGGCATAACCAAAATTTGAAAAGTGATCGCCATTCTCAAGAAAGAATTGTCTTTTTTCAGGAAAGAAAAGTTCAAAGCGATCGAGGTTTGTTACTTGCCTGTCTACTTCCACCTGCGAAAAATCCGGATTGACAGTAAGATCAAGATTCAATGCAGATGTGACAGCGATCTTTGCATCAACACCAATATCTTTTTTATAATCTGCAGCTTTTCTTGTTTCATAATTTTTACTTACGCCACCAAGCACGTAAGGAATGATAGAAATATTTGCACCGGCATCAGGAGGCGGCTCATCCCAAACAAGCGAACCGGTATAAGCAAGTGATGCAGTTGGAAATTGTCGTGGCACCGGCGCCCAGCTTGATTTTTCAGCAACAATGATATCGAGCCGGCTAAAATTTATTCCCCAGGTTTTAATTCCTTTTTTATAACGAATGGTTTTAAACGGGATCGCTGCTTCAAATATCCATTTGTCAGTATAATTTTTTACAACAGATGTCCATTTATTATCCCAGCTCAGATCCACTTTGCCTCCTTCGTACATCATGCCATCCCATTGCGCACCTGCTGCATTGGCGCCAAATGAAAAACCGTTTGTCCGGTCATCAAATGGATCCATGAACAAAAGAAAATTATCATTCTTTCCAAAAACAAAATCTCTTTTCAGTGATTCAACCATATACTTTTGTTGCGCTTTGTGATAACAGGTTGCCAATAAATAAAGATTTTCGCCATCATAACTCATTCGTACTTCTGTTCTCACTTTTGCATAGCTGGTATCCATGGGTAATACCATAAAAAAATCTGCAGCCACTTCAGCTTCCTTCCACGCTTGCTCATCCATTATGCCATCAACCTTTATGGAACCGGAAGCTTTTTTTATATGTAATTGGAATTTTTCATTTTTCTTTTGGGCAAAAACAATTTGGCCAAGAGAAATTAAAAATAAAAAGACAAGAAAAGATTTTAACACGTCAGTTTTGTGTTTAGCATCTGCAATTTAACCTTTGTAAAATAAAATTTCACTGATAACATTCGATAACTTGCGTCACCAATGCAAAAGATAATAAACGGAAATGAATAAAAAGCTTTCATGGCTTCGGAAAGCCGGCATCGCAGAAGGAATTTCTTTTTTAGTATTACTCTGTATTGCTATGCCATTAAAATATTTTTTACAACAACCGGTCGCGGTAAAGATTGTTGGCTGGATGCACGGCATTTTATTCGTAGCATTTCTATTGCTGGCCTGGGAGTACAAAACCGATCGTAACAAATCGCTAAAATGGTTTGCTGCTGCATTTATAGCAGCTATCATTCCTACCGGCACATTTTTCTTTGATAAAAGATTGAAGGAAGAAGAAAAGATCAGCACTCAGAGTTGATTAGCCCTGAACACCCGTAAAAAATTTCCACCTAAAATTTTCCTGATATCTCTTTTGCTATAACCTCTTTCCAGCAGCGCTTTAGTGATCAGCGGAAAATCCTGCACACCGTTTAATTCCTTTGGCCCCGCTTCGATGCCATCAAAATCAGAACCAAGACCGACATGATCGACACCTACAAGATTTACGATATAATCGAGATGATCGATCAGTAATGAAAGCGGCGGACGAAATGATTCAACTTCATCCTTATATTTTTCCATCATCATGATCTGTGCATAATCAGGCTGTGCACCTTTAGCGATCATCGAATCAACTTCCGGTCTGTGTTTTGCAAGAAAGCCAATGGCTTTTCCTTCATAAGTACTGTCAAGGAAACCAGCATAAAAATTAAGATGGATCACACCGCCATTTTTTGCAATTGCTTTTATCTGGTCGTCTTTTAAATTCCTGCGGTGATGACAGAAATTCCAAACACTGCTATGCGATGCAATGATCGGCTTGGTTGTATATTTTATTACATCCCAAAATGTTTGTTCACCATTATGGCTTACATCGATCAGCATTCCAAGCTGGTTCATCCTCTCTATGATCTTTATTCCAGGATCGGTAAGCCCTTTATGTGGCAATGAATCCCCTTTCGTTCGTTTCATCAGCAGCAGAAGTAGCCCAGCTTGTGCTGTTATTCCATGTAAGCGTCATATATCGCACTCCGCGGACATAAAAGTTATCGAGGTTTTCAATTTTATCTTCGATCATATGACCGCCTTCAACACCCAGCATTGCTGCCAATCTTTTTTCTTTAACAGCCCGTCTTAATTCAAAAGGGGTTTTTACAATCACCATTCTCTTAGGCGCTCTTGCGGCCCATTCATATACTGAATCAATTTGCCGATTGGCAAATGCATAAGGTTGTTGCCGCTCGGGTCCGCAAAAAATGGAGAATATCTGTACATCCACTCCGCCTGCACGCATGCGGGCAAGATCAGAATGTGTTTTGCCCAAAAGCTCAGCATCAAAGCTTACTTTCTTTTCGATGGAAGCGCTGGGAAAATCATTATGCGTATCTACCAATACGGCAGCATCATGAATTTTCTTGTACTTCTGGCTGAAAATATTCGTGCCGATCAATAACGCAAAAACAAAAGTGAAAAAACGGATACTCATTCCATAAACGGTTTTACACGGAAAAGGTAGATAAACTAATTTTATACAACAAAAATATGCTTCGCATTAAACATATTGCTGAAGAAGGCAGGGAACTGGATATTATCCGCGATCTTTTTCGTGAGTATGAAAAAGAATTGAACGAGGATATATGCTTCCAAAGTTTTGAGGAAGAACTGCAGGCGCCATTAAAAAAATATGGATTACCGTACGGTGATCTTATACTGGCCTACTGGCATGATGAACCCGATCGCTATCGGGTTGCGGGCTGCATAGCCCTTACGTAAGATGAAAGAAGCAGGTGCCTGTGAAATGAAACGACTTTATGTAAAGCCGGAGTTCAGAAAAAATAAAATAGGAAGGTTGCTGATCGAAGAATTATTGAATTCGGCTAAAGAACGGAACTATGAGAAAATGCGCCTCGATACATTTTTAAAACTGCAGGCAGCCGTGCATTTATATGAGCAATTCGGGTTTAAAAATATTTCAGCTTATTATAATAATCCTTTGCAAGGGGTAGTGTACATGGAAAAAGAACTTTAGTTCTTTCGTTTAAGGAATGCGATCACTTCTGTTGAAAATTCTTTTGTGCGGCTTGCCCCGCCATGATCGCCGGGAGTTATCTTATATACAGGGTGTTTAAAGAGATCTGCTAATTCTTTTGCCGAGCCATTGTCAGAATCTTTATCGCCGCAAATGATTAAGACAGGTTGTTTTATTTTACCTAATTCCTCTTTGCTTGTTGATGGTTGTGCTTTTTGCAAGTATGCTAATGCCTGCTGATCGAGTCCTTGCTTCTTTACATTTTGTACCATTGCTTCAAGTTCAGGTACTGAATCGCCGCGCAATGCTTTGTAAAACATAATCCGCCGTGGCCATTCAGGATTGGTGAACTCTGCGCCCATGCCACCCATTACACCTTTCTGAATTTTTTTATCCAATACCAATAATCTTGAAACAATAATTGCACCTCTTGAATACCCAACTGCGCTGTATTTTTTTATGCCAAGCAATTTCATCAATGCCATGATATCTTTAGCTTCTGCATCATTCTCATAAGCTTCAGGAGTATGTGGTTTATCAGAGAAACCATTTCCTCTTTGATCAAGAATGATCACTTTATAACCCCCGGCAAGCAGGTCTTTATACAATTCAGTTCTTTTCCACGATTGACAATTGACGATAAATCCATGGACCAGCACCACTGCTTCACCGGTTCCTCTTACTTCATAATAAATTTTTGTGCTATCGAACGATCTGAAGAAACTACCTGTATCTGCATTATTGATTTGAGATCTATCATCTTGCGCCGCCGCCTGGCCCGTCCACAGAATTATAAAAAACAAATTCGGCATGAATAATTTCATAATAAGAGATGAATTTTTCATCATGAATTGCTTTGGGTAAAGGTAACAAGTGAAACGGGCCAACCAGGAATATATTAACTGAAACTTTGTTCATTGAATAAGTTTCAATTTTTTGACCAGCTTTTTATTTTCTTTCAGCATTCCCAGGCCCTGTTTCAAGGTCATGTGTGGATGTCCTGATCTATTATTTTTAATGCTTATTGAATACAACAGGTTTAAATGCCTGATTATTTCTTTCCAGGCAAAAAATATTGAATGATCGGGGTCATAAATATGAGTAGGCTCACTACCTGCGCCATTTAATTCAATGATTCTAAAATTTTTTCCTTGTTTAAGTTCTTCCAAAGTATTATAGCGAATGTCAAGTCTTCCATAATAAAAGTTGGGTATTTGCCGGCATACCTCGTCAATTGATGTGATCAATGCTTCGTCAGCCCAATGCGTAACATTCGTAAATTTTGCGCCTCTTGCATGATTGCCATAAGGCACAAGATTTTTGGTTTCACCTTTCAGCAATACTTCCTGTAATCCATTACCATAAGTTTTTAGCAAGGCTTTTAACTGGAACCGGTGCCGTGGATCTTTCTGCAATAGATATTCTATCGTATGGCTTCCGTCCCCTGTGATCTTTAGAAATTCTTTGTTGACGATGCCGGATATGCTTCCTCTTCGTTCACCCGGAATGCGATAATAAAAAATGCCGATCTCATTTGGAAAAGCGATGTATTCCTGTATCAGGAAATTGATCGGAAGCTTTTCAGAATACTTTTCAAGATCTGCCGGATGCTCTAAAATCATAACACCAAGTCCTTTCATTCCCATATCAGGTTTGGCAATGCAGGGAAAATCAATGCCCGCTTCCTTCCTCTTTATATTGATAAAGGCCATTGATGTACGCGGGGCTATTAATATTGTTTTGGGAATGAATTCACCAGGAATTGTATCATAAATTTCTTTTTTTGATTCAAGCAGAAATCCTGCATTTTTAATTGAAGGGTTAGCAGGTAAAAAAAAGAACCATTGCCCTGACCTGATCGAAAAATACATCCATACGAAATAAACCGGAAAATATAACAGGTCAAAGGACCAGTATTCCCAATGAAAAATTTTGTGGACCAGTAAGCTAATGTGTTTCGCAAATTTCTTCATAGCGTTTTTCTATAGTTTGTTCATCACGGTGATCAAGTAAAAGATCGTGATGACAGAGCTTAATACTGTCATGCTGGAAAATGGCCTGTGTAATGCATTGTGTTTTTATGCCGTTTCGCCGGTTGATTACAAATCCATTTTCATGATCGCCATAGGCATTTCTGTGAAAACCATAGATAGATTTGCTGTTAATAACAGATTTGTCGGCGATAAAACCTTCAAAAAGCATCTTTCTTTTACTGATGGTCTTGTCGCTATACAATGTTACAGATGACCATATATAATCGGAATGGTTATCTAATTGCTGAAAATATTTTTGATGACCGTCCCAACGTAGTTCAGATAATTTTTCGTTCTGAAAAAATATAATAGTGAAAGGCTCAATATTAGCAAGACCTGTTGTTTGGAAATGGTATGATCCATCTTGTGCATCCATGAGATCAAGTAGTATCAATCCCCTGCTTTTCCGATAAGGATAAAGTGGAATATGTTTTTGAAAAGCTCCGTTTAAAAGAATTCCTACGGTACCCTTTTCATCAACTGCAAACCAGGTTCCTCCGCCAGCGGGGTCTTTAGGGAAAATAATTTTTTTTCCATTCCGGATTTCTGTTTGTGGCATGGCCGCAGCTTTTCTATTCCTGTTTTCATCCCTGTTGGATGTAAAATATGTATGCCCGTTATTGGTTATATAACTTACTGTACACATTGTTTCGGTATTGAATGGTAGAGGGAGCTACGCCAAACTGATCAGGCACGTTTTTGATTTTTAATTCTAATAGCGCAACCTTTATCAGGGCCTGGTGGTGTATACAATGCTCCAGGTTATAATACACTTCCCTGTGATAATTGGAAAGCAAACACATTGATTCATCTCCAAGTTCAAACTCAACCTGAAGGTCTTTATTATCCTGCTTCAGCTTTTCTTTGATGAGATGTAATGCGATACATGCTTTGTGACAGTTCGTCTCCAGCAACCGGTCTCTTTTTCTTTTGTCATAATTCACCACCCCGCAATCATAACCTTCCAGGAGACACTGGTAGAGTTCAATGATATGCCTGGTGTGTTGGCCTATTGTAGCTCCGCCTAATGAAATAACCGGTTTGGAATAATTATCGCTATCCTGTATTTTTTTTAACAGGGACATTAATTCATTAATCGTTTGAATTGATCGGCTAAACATTTTAAACTTTAAAATTTTAATTTTAAAAGAGCAGGAATTTCTTTTTTGTTTATTAAGATCAGTAATCCACAGGCTATAAATACCGTTACTGCATAGGTAAATAACAAGCTGTCGCCTCCGAAGTTTATACCGAGTTTGGTAAGATGAAAAAAAATAGCGCCACACATCAATCCCAAACCCAGGAATGCACCTAATAGCGTGGTACGCGGTATCAATATGAGTATGCTGGCGATCAATTCAAATATGCCGGTGCCAATACGGCCCCACGGCTCCATGCCGAGAGTAGTAAAGAGATTTACAGATTCAGGGTGTGCTGTAAATTTGAAATACAAAGTTTGCAGCATGATGGCAGCAGCTATAAAGCGCAGTACCCATTGTAAAATCCTGGTCTTACTCATGATATTAATTTTATGATGGTTATTCTTTGTCTTTTATAGCCGGCCGGTTTTTATTTGCTTTTTAAATGGGCACAGGCTGATTTTTGTCCCACACAGGGTTGACTTTTTTATTGCAATTGAAATACAATTTGCCATCTACTATAGCCCGGATTAATAATGCCCGCTTCATTTTTTTAATAGACGTGCTCAGAAATCAAACCTTACAAAACCTTTTGAATTTTATTAATTGCCGAATGAATAAGGGATAACCCTGGCTTTTTTTTATTTCACCGGGCGTAACAGAGAAAGCTTACTGGTTTATCGAATCGATCGTCCGTTGAATTTTTTCCTTTGATTCTGGTGAGAGCATTTGAGGGGCATGATGGGAAAGATGTTCGCGGCAGTCGTGCAGCGTCTTATCAATTATTTGGGTTTGGAACTTAAATCTTTTACAGGGATCACAGAAAAGCAGATGATAAAATAGTCTTAACCTCTCCTTCATGGAAAGTTTTTGTTCTGTTTTCTTGGCCATAAGAAAAGTGGCCTGCTCACAATTGAAAACTATTTTTCTGAATAAATATAACGCCATGCGATTTTTTTATGCGACAAACCAGTGTTTTTCCAGGCAGTTGCGCATCAACACTTTTGCCCGGTGTATTATCACCCAGTAATTAGACGGGGAAATGTTAAACTCCTTACAAATGTTTTCCGCATCTTCTTCATCTATAAATCGTGAAAGAAAAACCGGCACTAACCGGGAAGGCATTTTATCAATGCAGAATCGAAGGATCTTGAAAAATTCTTTATAATTAACGGAAGCATCCGCAGCTTCATTCGCCCACTCTTGTGGCGAAGCTTCTTTTGTCCAGTGCCCAAAGTCATCCTGTGAGCTGCTGAAAAATGAATTATGAAAACTTTGCTGTGTATCCGCCAGGTAATCCTCTGCATTTTGCAATATGTTCTTTTTACGGTAGTGATCAATGATCTTGTTTTTCAAGATCGCGGTCAGCCAGGTTTTTTCACTGCTGTTACCTTTAAATGTTTCCTTTGCCTTTATTGCCGAAAGAAAAGTCTCCTGTACAAGGTCTTCAGCCAGCTCATTATTGCCCGTTTTCATTACTGCGAGAGAAAAGAGATAATCACCATAAAGATGAACCCATTTGCCAGGATGGAGAATATTGCTCATGTATATTGTTTAATCTTCTTTACTTCCTTTATCCCCAACAAACCAATGCTCTTTATTTTTAAACAATACATTGAATGTAGTAAGCGACCCATAACACCGCGTAATATATTGCTGCAGGCCCACTTTATCTTCATCACTTAATTTTTTATTACTGTTAATATTTTGTTCCAATACCCTGAGCCTGTCCCTTAGCATCACGATCTTATGAAAAAAATCTTCAATCGGAATTTCTTTTGGCTTTAAGCTTTTATCGGCCGGTTGCAGCAGCACCATACCATGTTGCCATCTGTCACCAAGCGGAACGTTTTCATTAATGCCTCCCCAAAGTCTTAAAATTTTCAACAAAGACTTTTCGATATCGGAATGTGTTTCTATTTCTGCCGTTACATTTTCCGGAATGATCTCGTCCAGCTTGTTATCTGTTTTATCAATTTCTTTTACACCATGATTGATAAAAGAAATAAGATAAGTGGCATAACGAATGCCCACAATTACGCCGGGGCCATAGTGAGTATGTTGTAATCTGGTGCCGATACCAAGTGTTGTTTGTTCCATTAATAAAGATTGAGTTTTCAAATTTAGTAAAGTATCATTAAGCCTCCCCTTTAGGGAAGGTTTGGTGGGGTTTTATTTTAGTGCCTGGTAAATCAACGGCTTTATTCTATCTCCATAATCCCAATGTTCCGTTGGCCAGATGTTACGCATAAATACAACTACCATTTTACTTTTTGGATCCACCCAAAAATGCGAAGCAAACATACCATCCCAGCCATAAGCGCCTGCCGGTATCATCAATGTTCTTTCGGCATAGTCCGTAAGAATTCCAAATCCTAAACCAAAGCGACGTGTTTTATTTGCATCACCCCACATTAAGTGATCACCGATCTGGTTAGAGATCATCAGTTGAATAGTTGCCGGGGATAAGATGCGTTTGCCATTGAACTCACCGCCATTCAAAAGCATTTGACCAAACAAAGAATAGTCATAAGCTGTTGAACTAAGACCGGCACCGCCTGAAAAATAAGTTCCGTTCGGTGTTTTTGGAAAATCTCTTGAGAAAATTCCGTTTAAACTTATCAGTGAATCCTGGATCCGGATCTTATTATTGCCTTGCGTATACAAAGCAACCAGTCTTGCCTGTTTTTCTTTTGGTAAAAAGAAATAAGTATCCTTCATTCCAAGCGGGTCAAAAATTTTTTGCTGCAGATATTTATCCAATGGCATTCCGCTTATCACTTCAATTAAATAGCCGAGTACATCGGTATTTAATCCATAATAAAATTCTTCTCCGGGCTGAGCGAACAACGGAAGCTTAGCCAGTCTTGTAATTACATCTTTCAATGTTGAATAAGGAGTACCGATACCACCATTAATTTTATTTTTAAAATAAATAGCATTAGCGGTGGCAGAACCGATCTGTGCATACCCTATACCGGAAGTATGCGACAATACATCCCGCATGGTGATCTCTCTTTTAGCAGGCACTGTTGTATAAGTTGTATCTGCAGCATTATATTTATCCAGTACAACAGGGTTTTTAAATTCAGGAATAAATTTTGAAATTGGATCCGTTAATAAAAATTTGCCTTCTTCATAAAGCATCATCGCAGCTACACTGATAATGGGTTTTGTCATAGAAGCGATACGGAAGATATTGTCATTCTTCATTGGAATTTTCTGGTCATTGTTCGCAAAGCCAAATGACTTGTGGTAAACGATCTTTCCATTGCGGAGAATAATTGCCGTAGCGCCGTTCAGTTGTTCTTCTTTTATCCATTGCACAATATTATCATCGATCTTTTTCAATCTTTCAGATGACAGGCCTTCTGCTTCAGGGCTAACTGTTTGCAGAGTCTGCGAAAATGAGTTATTAGATAATGTAAAAAGAATGATCATTGAGGAAATGAAAAACTTCATGTCTGACTGGTTTATGCTGAAAGAATGAATTGGAAATTTAAAATCGCCGGGAAGTTAATTTTCTTTTTGTAACCACGCATCGCTTTTCTGAAGCTTATAAGCTTCGTAGCATTGTTTGATGAAGAGTTGGAAATCATACTCGCCTGCATAAAGACAAAATTCATAACTGGGCCGGCAACGAAGCATAAAGCTGTCTCTTGCATCGCCGACCAGGCCTGTCAGACGCAACACCAGTACTTTGCTGAACCGGTGGTCAATAAATTTTTCTCTTTCTTCATTCAGCAAACGTTGTTGGAATGCAGCCGCACTTTTATTTTTTCTGAACTGGAACATCCGGATGATCTCATCGAGGTCAAAACCAACAGCGGCGCCCATGCCTCCCGAAACATTTGCTTTAAGCTTTGGTTTTTCCCAGTCAAATGCTTTTGCATAATCAAGCCGGTTTTGTATTGAATCCATTTTATAATTCTTTGGTTTTACAACCACTTCTTTCAATACAGGTACATTAATATGAAGGGCAATATCAAAACTCGAAACATCAAAGATCTTTCCTACAGCATATTTAATAGTGGGTTTATTCAGGTAGCTGAACCAGACAGAATCTGTTTCCTTTACTTCAATTTCATAGCGGCCCTTTGTGTCGGTGCTTGTTCCTTTTCCAGACGAGGTTAAAACACTTACAGAGATCAGCGGATACGTTCTTGTGCTGTCATAAACAACTCCCCGCAGTTTAAAAGATTGCGCACCTGTTTCTGAAGTGATAAAAAAACAGCCAAAGAGAATAATTATATATACCGGGATTTTTCTCAAGCATGGCAAGTAACAAAAGAAAATGCAAATGGTAATTTAAAGTGTGGCGAGAAAAGCCACGGCAGCGGGAAAATGCCGGTGTTCAAGTACCTGGACTTTCTTTTCCAGTGTTTCAGGAGTATCATTTGCGTTAATAAGGCAGGTTGCCTGTAAAATGATCTGCCCGTTATCATATACTTCATCCACATAATGAATACTAATACCGCTTTCTTTTTCTTTGTTTGCAAGCACGGCTTCATGCACAAAACGGCCATACATTCCTTTGCCTCCATACTCAGGTAATAATGCCGGGTGGATGTTTATCATTTTTCCATGAAACGGCTTTATTAATGCCGAAGGTATTTTCCATAAAAATCCGGCCAGCACTATAAAATCAATTTTTGCAGCCTTAAGCTCATCAGCATACCCATTGCCGCGAAAAAATTTTTCTTTATCGATAATAAGTGATGGTATATTATTGTTTGCAGCAATGTCCAGAACACCTGCTCCTGGTTTATTACAAACGACCAGGCTGACCCTTACAGCTAGAATTATTTGTTTTAGTAAGATAGTCAATAATGTTTTTTGCGTTGGAACCTGCACCCGAGGCAAAAATGGCAATTTGTTTCATCAATTATTTTTCTCTAAAGGTCACAAAGAACTCCTTCGAAGAGTCCATTCGGACAAAGCAGCAAAGTTGTAACTTTTCAGTATGAGAAAATTTATTCTTCCATTTTTATTTGCGGCAATAAGCAGTACCTGTTTTGCGCAAAAGCAAAGCTGCGAAGACAAGCAATACCCTGCCCCTTCGCTCAGTGATTCATTAAAAAAAGTATTTGAAGCAAACATGCGATCAGCCGAAAAAAAATATAAAGCTGATAGCAGCAATGATGAGCATATAATCTGGTATGGCCGCCGCCTGGCTTATCTGGGAAATTATAAGGAAGCAATAGCCATTTATACAAAGGGAATAAATTTGCATGCCGATAATGCAAGGTTTTACCGTCACCGGGCACATCGCTATATCACTTTGCGTTGTTATGATAACGCAATTGCTGATCTTAAAAAAGCCGTGGAGCTTATACGGGACCAGATCGATGAAATAGAACAGGATGGCATTCCCAATGAAAAAAATTTTCCGACCAGCACGCTGCACACTAATATCTATTATCACCTGGGGTTAGCGTATTATTTAAAAGGCGATAACCGGCAGGCATTGCTTACATGGGAAAAATGTCTTGATATTGCTGATAATGATGATATGAAAGTGGCTACGCTAAACTGGCTAAACTTAACACTGCGCAAAATGGGAAGGCAAAAAGATGCGGACCAGCACCTCAAAGAAGTTTCAGGTGATATGCAAATAATCGAGAATCATGATTACTACGATATATTAGTAATGTATAAAGCAAATGAAGAAAGCAAGCTGCTTGCAAAAACTCAAAACCAGGAAACACTGAGCAATGCGACGCTTGGTTTTGCACTTGGCTCTTATTATCAAATTAAAGGCAATAAGGACAAAGCAAAAGAGTTGTTTGAAAAAGTGGTTGCCGGCAAGCAATGGAGCAGCTTTGGATATATTGCTGCTGAAGCGGAGCTTGCCAAAATGAAATAAGTTTCAAAGTCAAAATTAGAAATGCAATTGTCTATAAGATGCTGCTGGAAGGGTTGACTTTTTAATTTTGACTTTTGACTTTTCTTGCCTTCAGCAACCCCATCTTCTCCCCGAGCTTACGGGTATAGCTTGAAAAGAATCTGAACTGGCCGAATGGAATACTTATCAATAAAACCATGATCGGCCAAATGATAGTAACCAGCAGTAAATAAATGATCACCCATAGCCAGTCAGAGCCGATTGAAAGAAGGTTCATAATTTTCTTCGCTGCATAACCGGTCAAGCTGCCCCCGATCGCAAATGTGCAAAGGATGAGCACCAGCTGCAATACGTTTACTTTCCACTTCTGTCTTAATTTCTCAAACATGCACCAAAGAATTTTTTTCGAAGTGTGCAAAAATCGGATAAAACAACAATCATTCGTGACAAAAGAAATTTGTTTAGCCAGTGTTTACAAAGCAATGACAAAGATTAATCAGCTTTATCAAAGTTGAGATTTAATTCCTGTGAAATCCAGTCTGGTAGCGGCTCAAAAAAAATTTAAATGGGTTGAAGTTTTATAGTGTTCATGACTTACTTTTGCGCCGATGGCATCCGTATGGGATGGCCGGTTATGAGATTTTATCCACATTTTTCAGATCAATAGCTTCTATGATTCCTGTAAAATCTTTCGCACCAAAACGCTTATTACTATTCGTCTCATTTTTGTTTTTTCTTTTATAAAAATTTCGGCCCAGGATGGTAAAGCTGTATTCATTGCTAAATGTGCAAGCTGCCATATTTTAGGGAAGGATGGTGGACGGGCCCGAACTTACAAGGTGTGGTTAGATAAATGGGGCGGAGATACTGACGCAATTAAAGTGTGGATATTGGACTGGACGAAATGTGCACAAGCATGAAAGAGCGGGTGTCGCCGTTGGTTTAAAGCCAACGGAAATGCAGAAATTCGTTGGACAGATCACCGATGCTGAACTGTCAGCTGTGATAAAATATGTTGATGACATGGATGCCTGCTGGACCACCAACATACTACAGATAATGGGAATGGTAAAACACCCAGTGGCGGAGGATTGATATTCGGTGTCATTTCTCTTATCCTGGCCATCATCGCTATGATCCTGATGCAGGTTAACAGCAACCTGAAAAAAATAGCGATGATGCGGAAGGTATTCATCGGCCCGAACCGGTTCCTTTTTATAGGAATAAAGTTTATATAGCCATGGTTGCCATTCTGTTTTTTGTTGTCGGCGGTTATTATACTGCAAGTGCGCTATCGATTTTGGCCGGCAGAAAAATTACCAGCCAGTTCAACCTATTTATTATTCGCATAAAGTGCATGCCGGCATCAACCAGATCAATTGTCTTTATTGTCATGGCCTGCATGGGAAAGCAAAACATGCTGCGATTCCTTCTGTGAATGTTTGTATGAACTGTCATAAAACCATTACTGCTTATTCAGAAACAAGCCCGAAATTGTATAATGAAGATGGCAGATGAAGTAAATGGAACAGCAGAAATAGAGAAACTATATAAGCTTATGCCGGCTTTGATCCTAAAAACCCAGATAACTGGGATCCTTCAAAAGCAAAACCAATTGAATGGACAAAAATTCATAACCTGCCTGATCATGTTTATTTCAATCACTCACAGCATATAAAAGCAGGTAAAGTTCAATGCCAAACCTGCCATGGTGAAATCACAGCTATGGATGAAGTTTAACAGTTCTCTGAATTAAGCATGGGCTGGTGTATCAACTGTCATCGCGAAACAAAAGTTGATTTCAATTACTGATAGCTGACAAGCAACCGGAAATAAATTTTACAGCATTTACGAAAAATTCCATAATGATATTAAAAGTGGGAAAATGGATAGTGTAACTGTAAAAGATATTGGTGGATTGGAATGTCAGAAATGTCATTATTAAGAACCGCCTGTCCCCTAAAGGGGAGACTTAGGTTGAGGTCAGTTTATGTTTGAGATTGATTAAAAGTGAAAATAATTTTATAATGTCTCTGAATTAAGTACTCAGATATTGTAAAGTGATTACATAATTCAGAGTTCAAAAGCCCCTTTAGGGGTTTAGGGTATGAGTAACAAGTACTGGCAAAGTTTCGGAGAGCTTGAATGGACCCGGAGAACTTTCAAAAGAAGATCGCAGGATGAATTTCAGGAAGAATTCCTTTTGAAGATATGGATGATAAAGGATTGACTCGATGCAAAAGCTCCCCGCAGGGATTTTTTGAAATATCTTGGTTTCAGCACTGCCGCTGCTACCTTGCTGCCAGTTGTAAAATGCCGGTAAGAAAAGCAATTCCTTATGCTAACAAACCTGAGAATATTGTTCCCGGTGTTTCAAAATATTATGCTACTACTTATGTGCAGGATGGAGATGTGATGCCGATCCTTGCAAAAGTAAGAGATGGCCGCCCGATTAAAATTGAAGGAAATGATGAATGCACCTATTACAGGCGGAAACATCTGCAAGAGCACAGGCTTCTGTACTGGATCTTTATGATACCAATCGTTTAACGCATCCGAAAAGAAGAGTTGGCGATAAGTTTGAAGAAGTACCCACTTTCGAACAGTTTGATAAAATGATTGGTGATGCAATGACAGGCTGCAGGCGGACCCATGTGTATTACTGACAAGCACTATTATTTCTCCTTCTACAAAAGAAATTATTTCAAAATATTCCGAGCTGAAACATGTACAATACGATGCTGTTTCTTATAGCGGAATGTTGCTGGCCAATGAAGCAACAGTTTGGAAAAGAGCAATTCCTTCTTACAATTTTGAAAATGCAAAAGTGATCGTAAGTCTTGGCGCCGATTTTCTTGGTACATGGTTGAGCCCGGTTGAATTTGCACGCCAGTATGCTCAAAAGGAAGAAAGATGGATGAGAAGAATCCTGAGATGAGCAAGCATTACCAGTTTGAAAGCCATCTGAGCACGACCGGCGCCAGTGCTGATGAACGATTTACTCATCGTCCTTCTGAAACCGGTGCTGTTGCATTAGCATTGTATGCAGCTATTGATTGGCGATGCTGCTTCGCATCCATTAAGCTGATGCAAAACTGAAAGCAGGAATTGCAAAAGCTGCCGCTGAATCTGAAAGCAAATAATGGAGCAGCATTGGTTGTTTGCGGCAGCAATGATGTAAATGTTCAGATGATTGTAAATGCGATCAATAATGCGATCGGCGCTTATGGTACAACGATTGATTGGTCAACTACATTGAATTATCGCCAGGGTATTGATAAAGATGTAACAGATCTGATCGATCAAATGAATGCAGGCCAGGTTGGTGCTTTGATTGATCTATGGTGCTAACCCTGCTTATAATTATTATGATGCAGATAAGTTCAAAGCAGCATTGACAAAAGTGAAAACTGACTGTTTCTTTTAACGAAAAAATGGATGAAACCACGCAGCTGTGTAAATATATTATTCCTTCTCATCATTTTCTTGAAAGCTGGGGTGATGCAGAACCAAAATCAGGTTATATAAGTTTTATTCAGCCAACTATTTATCCTTTATTCAAAACACGTGCTTTCCAGACTTCCTTATTAAAATGGAGCGGTAACAATACTGATTACGAAACTTATTTTAAAAATTACTGGATAAGCAAAACTTGGCTCCGGCGATGCTTTTGATAAAGCATTGCAGGATGGTGTTATTGATAAAAGCAACAGTCACTGCAGCAACTACGCTGCAAAAACAGCAGCGTATGACAGCATGGCAGACCGATATCAAACGGCAGTTGCCAGTAACTGTTCAGCGGTAGTTATTGCGGCTGCTGCTGCAGCATTGCATTCAGGAAAAGAAAGGCGGTAAGATGAAGTGGTACTTTATCAAAAAGTTTCTATTGGTACAGGTAAACAGGCTGGTAATCCCTGGTTGCAGGAATTACCTGATCCTATTTCAAAAGCAACCTGGGATAACTATGCAATGATGTCCATGCCAATGGCAAAAGAATTGCTGGGATTGATATCATGGATCTGAAAGACATATGATTATGAATATTATCCTGAAAAACCTGTTATTAAATTAACTGTTGGTAATAAAAGAAGTTGAATTGCCGGTACTGGTCATTCCGGGAATGAATCCAAATACCATTGCAGTTGCAGTTGGTTATGGAAGAACATGAAAGCTTGGGTAAAGCAGCTGCCGGTGTTGGGTAAGAATGTTTATCATCTTTCTTCTTCTAATGGAACAACAAGAGATTATTATGCTCCGGATGTAACGGTTGCGAAAGCGGGCAAACCAAAATACAAAATTGCACAAACACAGATACATAATTCTTACGAGGACAGAACGGAAGTGGTAAGAGAAACATACGCTGGCTACTTTTAAAAAAGATCCGTAATGCAGTTCAAGAGATTTCGTGAAGAGCTGGCTGCGGATTTTGCTCCGTATGACCGGAGATTTCCGCAAAGAAGCAACCATTTATCCTGATCATGCGCAACCCGGATTCAAATGGGGAATGAGCATTGACATGAACAGTTGTACTGGCTTGCGGTGCCTGTGTGGTTGCCTGTCATGCTGAAAATAATGTACCGGTGTTGGTAAAAGTGAAGTGGCGCGTTATCATGATATGCACTGGCTGCGTATCGACCGGTATTTTGTAACCGATGATAAAAATCCGGATGATCTGAAAGCGGTTGTGTTCCAGCCGATGCTTTGCCAGCATTGTGATAATGCACCTTGTGAAAATGTTTGTCCGGTTGCTGCAACCAACCATAGCACTGAAGGAATTAACCAAATGGCCTATAACCGTTGTATCGGTACAAGATATTGTGCCAACAACTGTCCTTTTAAAGTTCGTCGTTTCAACTGGGCTGATTATACAGGAGCTGATAGTTTCCCGGATAACCAGGATCAACAAGCTGATTGGTAAACTTGGATCCTGTAGTTGAGCAGATGAATGATGATCTTACAAGAATGGTATTGAACCCTGATGTAACTGTGCGCTCGAGGGGTGTGATGGAAAAATGTTCTTTCTGTGTTCAGCGTTTGCAGGAAGCAAAACTGGATGCGAAGAAAGAAAGCGATATCCTGCATGATGGTGAAGTAAAAACTGCCTGTCAGCAGGCTTGTCCAACTGATGCAATTGTTTTCGGTAATGTAAATGATAAAGAAAGCATGATTGTAAAAACAAGAGCTGAAAACGAAGAACGGCATTTTTTATGTGATGGAACAATTGCATACATTGCCGAATGTGAACTACCTGGCCAAGGTCAGGAACACAGATGAGATCATAGAAAGTGAACATGCATGAAGAGAAAAAGACTGAAGGACATACTGAAGAAAAGAAAACTGAAGCAGCTCATTGATGAGAACATTTCATGAATAATCAATAATTATTAATTAATAATTATTGATTATTACAACTGAGCTTGAATAGAATAAACTGCTATTTGTAATTTTTAAAAGAATATGGCATTACTCAGATACGAATCACAGGTAAGACCGCCACTGGTAGAAGGCGATAAAGATTATCACCAGGTAACGGAAGATATTTGCCGCCCGGTTGAAGCAAAGCCTAGCCAAGCTATGGTGGATCGGCTTTCTTATTTCAGTTGCGTTGCTGTTTTTGGAATTGTTTCTGTATACCATGGAAGTAATATATGGTACCGGCCAGTGGAACCTGAATAAAACAGTTGGCTGGGGTTGGGATATTACCAACTTCGTATGGTGGGTCGGTATCGGTCATGCCGGAACACTGATCTCTGCGATCTTATTATTATTCCGCCAGGGATGGAGAACAGGTGTGAACCGTGCTGCAGAAGCGATGACCATCTTTGCGGTAATGTGCGCAGGCCAGTTTCCGATCTGGCATATGGGCCGTGTGTGGATGGCATTCTTTGTACTTGCCTTATCCAAATACACGTGGTCCGTTGTGGGTAAACTTTAACTCGCCATTGTTGTGGGATGTATTTGCGATCTCAACTTATTTTACCGTTTCATTTTATTCTGGTATTCGTGGTTTGATTGCCTGACCTTGCTACACTGCGTGACCGGGCAAAATTGAAATGGAGAAAATTGTTTTATGGTGTTGCTGCATTTGGATGGACAGGAAGTACAAAACACTGGCAACGACATGAAGCGCTTTCATTGGTACTGGCAGGTTTGAGTACGCCGCTGGTATTTTCAGTGCATACGATCGTATCCTTTGACTTCGCCACTTCGGTGGTTCCGGGATGGCATACTACCATCTTCCCTCCTTACTTCGTTGCGGGTGCCATCTTCTCGGGATTTGCCATGGTGCAAACACTGTTGGTGGTAACAAGAAAAGTATTGAGACTGGAAGAATATATTACGCTCGAGCATATCGAAGTGATGAATAAAGTAATTGTGCTGACCGGTTCGATTGTAGGTATTGCTTATCTCACCGAATTGTTCATTGCCTGGTATGGCGCAATCCATATGAATGGTTTGCATTTAAAGAAAACAGGTTGAACCTGTTCAGTCCTTATGGCTGGAGTTACTGGATCATGATGGGTTGTAATGTATTGTCGCCGCAGATCTTCTGGTTCAGGAAAATGAGAAGAAATCTGCTGGTTACTTTCTTCATGTCAATACTTGATAAATATCGGTATGTGGTTCGAACGGTTTGTGATCATCGTTACATCTGTTTACCGTGATTACTTGCCAGTCATCATGGAGTACTTATTACAGACCTACCATCTGGGAAGTTGGATTTTATCTGGGAACATTTGGGTTGTTCTTTACCTGTTATTTCCTGTTCTCAAAATTTTTCCCGGTTATTGCGTTGGCAGAGATCAAACATATTTTGAAAAGAAGCGGGGAAATATAGAAAGAAAAAATGGATAAAATGGAAGAACAGGAAGGCGAAGAGTTTGCTGAAGAGCATGCACATGATCATGGAGCATAGAAGACAGTCGGGAGTCAATAGTTCAGAGTCGGGAGTCGGACATGGATTATGAACTTTGAACTAATAACTTTGAACTAAAAATATTATGGCAGTAAAAAAATTTGTAGTTGGCAGTTTTGATGACGAAGCGGTGTTGTTTCCTGCGGTGAAGAAAGTTCGCAAAGCAGGATATAAGATTCATGATGTGTATACTCCTTTTCCTATTCATGGATTGGATAAGGCAATGGGACTTCGTGATACCAGCCTTCATACTGCCGGGTTTATTTATGCTATTACCGGAACGGCTACAGCATTGGGTTTTATTACCTGGGCATTGACGTATGACTGGCCATTGAACTTTGGTGGTAAACCATATTTTTCATTGCCGGCATGGATACCGATCACGTTTGAGTTGACGGTATTGTTTTCTTCTGTGGGAATGGTGCTTACATTTTGTTATCTGTGCCAGTTGGCACCATTTGTAAAAAAGGATCATTTTAATCCAAGATCAACTGACGATATATTTGTAATGGCGCTGGAATGTACGGATAAAACAAATGAAACAGAAGCAGTAGCATTTTTACAAAGCCTGGGGCTAAAGATGTGAAAGTGGATTATAAAGAAGACAGGTGGTGGCTTGGACGATATGATAAAGAGACAAAAGTTTTTGAAAAGAAAGCAGAAGGTGTAGCAGTATAAAGAAAAATAAAGGATGAAAAAAATTGTAATCATTACAGGGTTCATAGGTTTGCTGATGACCAGTTGCAGAATGGGTAAAAGAGATCCAGGAAATGTTTATATGCCGGATATGTCTTATAGCCGTGCATATGAAACCTATGCTGCCCTGGATTCATCAAGATTTACGAATGATACATTATTAGCAGGTGGAAAAATTTATTATGACAGATGCCGGTAGCCGGTACAGTGGCAAGAGGTGAATTGGCAATCTTCCCATTAATGAAGGATAAGGTTGGAGATTCAACGAATTATGATGCATCGAAGAATATTGCTAATCCTTTACCGGCATTAAGTGCTGTTGACTATGAAAGAAGCAGAAAGATTATACCTTGTGAATTGCGGTATTTGCCATGGAGCAAAATTAGATGGTAATGGTCCGTTGTTTAAAGGAGGAGAAGGTCCTTATCCAGCGGCGCCTAAAAATTTGATTGGTGATCCCGTCGTTTCAAAAATGCCGGAAGGCAAATGTTTCATTCTGTTACTTATGGTAAAGGACAGATGGGAAGTTATGCATCTCAGCTCAGCACAAAACAACGCTGGATGATTGTTCATTATATAAAAGAAAAGCAAGGTGCAGGAAAAACAAAACTGGCTCTTGCTGACAGCTGCGGCGACGACAAGTTCAGCAACTGCAGCACCGAAATAAAAAGATTTTTTTGAAGAATAATAAAAGTAAACTGATGTCAATTCGAGAAAAATTTGAAATTCCTAAACGATATAAGATGTGGTCGTATGCATTGATGGCGATCGGTCTTATTGCAATCATACTGCTTGTATATAACGCATGGTGCTAAAACCGGCGCTGAGCATGAACATGAAAGAGCAAGATTCTGGGCAAGCTTGTTGCAGAACAGTGTTTATTTTTTATTGGTGGTAAATGCTGCTATGTTTTTTATTTGTGCCACTACACTTGGCCTGGGGTGGCTGGCAAATGAGCTTCAGGAGAGTATCCGAAGCAATTTCATCCTGCGTGCCTGTTATCGGAGTTATCTGCGGTGTTATTTTATTAGCAATATGTTTTTGGAAATGATCATGCTATTTATCACTGGACTGATACAGAACATGTAACAGCATGATACGAATCTTAAAATAGAAATCAGGATTTCTGAATAAAGCTTTTTTTACAGTCTGGACCGTGTTAACAATTGCGCTGTGGTCTTTATTGGGATGGAAAGATGCAGGAAGTTTTCATGCAGTACTGATAGAGGAAAACATGACGTGTTGAAGAAGGAAAAAAATATCATCTGGAACAAATACGGTTTGGGCGGCATTGTTCATCGTTTGTTTTGCACTGACTGTTATGTCATCTATTCCCTGGCTTTGGTTGATGAGTATCGATGCACATTGGTACAGCACCATGTATAGCTGGTACACCTTTGCAAGCACATTTGTATGCGGGTGTTGCATTGATCACTTTATTTGTGGTATTACCTGAAGAATAATAGGTTACCTGGAATACACTAATGAAGAGCACCTGCATGACCTGGGAAAATTCATGTTTGCATTTTCCATTTTCTGGACTTATCTCTGGTTTTCGCCAGTTCATGCTGATCTGGTATGCAAACATACCGGAAGAAACAATTTATTTTAAACCAAGAGTAGAAGGACCTTATCAGCGGTATTTTCTGGTTGAATGTTCATTATCAATTTCTTGCTCCGCTTATTGATATTGATGAGAAGAGGTCAAAAAGAAATTATACAACGATAACATTTATGGCGGTGCTGATCATATTCGGTCACTGGCTTGATTTTTACCAGATGGTATTTCCGGCACCATCACAGAGATCATGTGCCGATGATGTTGTATGATTTGGGTATTGGCATTGGGATTTGTGGGATTGATCATGTTTGTAACGGGAAGAACATTGAGCAAAACATCCATTGCTGGCAAAGAACCATCCGTTCTTTAAAGAAAGTATGATTCATCATACGTAGGAGTAAGGTTTGAATAAGTTTATAAAGGTTTAAAAAGTTTAAAAATTGAATTAATGTGGACTTGTGAATTGAAATTGTGAAACAAGATTGGAATTGATAAATAATTGAATTAATAAGAATATGACAACGACTTTTATCATTGTAGCGATCTTGGTGCTTGGCTTTCTGATCACTTTCCAGATTGCCAAGGCCAGTGAATATGTAGCGGTATTGCGGGGAGAAGAAAAAGCCAGGAAACAAACCAACAGGATCAATGCATTTTTATTGTTGGTGTTTCTTGATTACTGGGTTTGATCGGCGTTTACTATTGCAATGAAAGATTGAAAGGAAAAATTCTTGGGTGAATCCGGCTTCTGATCATGGTGTGGATATTGACATGATGCTGTACATCACTATTGCCATTACAGGAATTGTATTTGTTATTACACAGGTTGCTTTGTTCTGGTTTGCATTTAAATACCAGGAATCAGATAAAAGAAAAGCATATTATTATCCGCATAATAACAAACTGGAAGTGATCTGGACCGTTATTCCTGCTATTGTATTAACAGTGATTGGTTGGTTTTGGTTTGTATTACTGGTTTAAAATAACAGGCGAAGCGCCAAAAGATGCAATGGTAGTAGAAATAACGGGAAACCAATTCAAATGGGAATTCCGCTATCCGGGAAAAGATAAAGTGTTGGAAAAAAATATTTTAAAAAGATCAATGAAGCGAGCAAATAATCCGTTGGGACAATTATGGGATGATCCTGCAAACCATGATGATATTTATGTAGTACAGGTGAACATGCACCTGGTGGTAAACAAACCGGTAAAGCTTGTGATCAGTGCAAAAGATGTGATTCATGATGTAGGTCTTTCACATTTCCGGATGAAGATGGATGCGGTACCCGGAACACCAACAACCATGTGGTTTACGCCTACGAAAACAACAGCAGAAATGAAAAAGGAATCAAATGATCCTGAGTTTGTATATGAAATTTCCTGTGACCAGATGTGCGGGCAAGGTCATTATAGTATGAGAGGAATGATAGTTGTGGAAACACAGGAAGAATTTGATCTCTGGATGGCAAAGCAAAAACCGCAATATTATCTTGGCTTTTCCAGACAAGGATCCGAATGCAGCTAAAAGCAGATACAAGCAATTACAATAATTGCAGCGGTAACGCCGCAACCAAAAATAAATTTTTTGATAATCCGCCACAGGCGGTAATCTTAAAAAAGTGAATTATGAGTAACGAAGCAAATATGCATGGACATGCTGAAGTGATCACTCATCATGATGTTCATCATGATGAGCATCATGTCCATCATCATAAGGAAACATTTATTACCAAATATATTTTCAGCCAGGATCATAAAACGATCGGCAAGCAGTTTTTGATCACAGGTATTGTCTGGGCGATCATTGGTGGTTTGTTTTCTGTGTTGTTCCGTTTGCAACTTGGTTTTCCCGATCAAACTTTCCCGATCCTTGAAACTTTTTTTGGTAAGTGGGCAAAAGGCGGACAGATACAACCTGAATTTTATTATGCTTTGGTTACCATGCACGGAACGGTGCTGGTGTTCTTTGTATTGACAGCAGGGCTTAGCGGAACATTTGCCAATCTTTTGATTCCATTGCAGGTTGGTGCAAGAGATATGGCTTCGCCATTTCTGAATATGCTTTCCTACTGGTTCTTCTTTATTGCCAGTGTGGTAATGTTCTCTTCTTTATTTGTTCAAACAGGACCTGCATGCGGGAGGGTGGACGTTGTATCCGCCATTGAGTGCATTGGGCCAGGCATCTGAAGGATCAAAGATAGGAATGGATCTCTGGATTGTCAGTATGGCATTGTTCGTTGTGTCGTCATTGCTTGGTGGTTTGAATTATATCGCTACCATTCTGAATATGCGTACAAAAGGAATGAGCATGACAAGACTGCCGCTTACTATCTGGGCCATTGTTCTTTACTGCAATTCTTGGGTGTATTTCTTTCCCTGTTTTCTTTCAGGTGCTATTCTTCTTATTGTTCGACCGTAACCTGGGAACAAGTTTTTACCTGAGTGATATTGTATGTAGCACGGACAAATATTACCGAATGAAGGAGGAAGCGCAATTCTGTTCCAGCATTTGTTCTGGTTCCTTGGTCACCCTGAAGTATATATCATTCTTGTTGCCGGCCATGGGAATGGTGTCGGAGATACTTAGTCGTGAATTCACGAAAACCCATCTTTGGATATATGGCGATGGTGGGTTCATTATTTGCTATTGCTATTCTTGCATTCCTTGTTTGGGCGCATCATATGTTTGTAACGGGATTGAATCCTTTCCTCGGATCATTCTTTGTATTGCTTACTTTATTGATCGCCGTCCATCGGCTATTAAAGTATTTAACTGGCTCACCACGTTGTGGAGAGGAAATATCAGGTTTACACCGGCTACCTTATTTGCAATTGGTTTTGTAAGCTTATTTATTTCCGGTGGATTAACAGGTATCTTCCTTGGTAACTCAACGCTTGATATTCATCTGCATGATACCATGTTTGTGGTTGCTCACTTCCATATTGTAATGGGTGTGGCATCTATGTTTGGAATGTTTGCAGGTATTTATCATTGGTTCCCGAAAATGTTTGGCCGTTATCTGAATAATACGCTTGGGTTATATTCATTTCTGGGTAACAATGATCGGCGCTTATCTTATTTTCTGGCCAATGCACTATGAAGGTTTGGCAGGTATGCCACGCCGTTATCTGGATAAGAGCAATCTGGGATTCATTCAACAAGTTTGCAGATCTGAATAAAATGATCACTATTGTTTCCATCATTGTATTTGCCGTGCAACTGATGTTTGTGTTCAATTTCTTCTATTCCATTTTCAAAGGAAGAAAAGTAACTACACCAAATCCATGGGGTGCTAATACACTGGAATGGACAACACCGATTAATCCGGGACATGGTAACTGGCCAGGTGAAATTCCTGAAGTTCATCGCTGGGCTTATGATTATGGTAAAGACGGAAGAGAATTTATTCCGCAAACAGAACCGGTTGGTCCGAATGAAACAAAAGAACATTAAAGCCCCTTAATCCTCCGCCGCAGGCGGAGACTTATGAAGAGTATGACTTTATGAAGCAGTGATAATAATAGTAGTTCTTTAAATATTGCTGAGTAAAATAAAAGATTATTTGAAGCTGATAAAACTTTCATTAAGTATCATGGTGTTTTTTCCAGTGTGATTAGTTACTTGCTGGCGCCGGGATTGAAGACAAATATGTAAATCCGCTAAAGATGACCATATTGCTTGCATGGCGGGATGCTAGTAACAGGAAGTGCAAATGCCATTAACCAGGTAGTGGAAAAAGATACAGATGCTATGATGAAACGGACAGCAAACCGGCCGGTTGCTGCAGGAAGAATGAGTGTTACAGGAAGCATGGGTATTTGCAATTATTGCAGGTGCAGTTGGGATTTTTATTCTTGGTTATTATTTCAACTGGACATCAGCAGGACTTGGCTGCATTTAGTTTTTTTTGTATGCATTTATTTATACGCCGTTAAAAAAAGTAAATGCAATTGCAGTATTGGTTGGTGCATTTCCCGGAGCATTGCCTTGTCTTGATCGGCTGGGCAGCAGGAGATGATAAGTATTGTCAATTGGCGGATGGGTTTTATTTGGTATACAGTTCTTCTGGCAGTTCCCGCATTTCTGGGCGATTGCTGGATAGCATATAAAGATTATAGCACGGCGGGATTTAAACTGTTGCCGAGCTGAAAAAGGACCAACAAAATTTACGGCATTGCAAACAGTGATCTATTCACTGTTGCTATTGCCAGTAGGAGTTGTTCCTTATTTTATCGGGATGAGCGGTTTGGTAAGCCTTTTTATAATTGCCGCTGCTAATCTTTTTATGGTTTGGCAATGTGTAAGGTTATACAGGGAAATGGAAGTGAAAGCAGCAAGAAGAGTAATGTTCAGCAGTTATATTTATTTACCAATAGTGCTGTTTGCACTATTGGTGACAAAATAAACTAAATTCCAAAAGCGAAATTCCAAATTCCATGTTTGAGCATCCACTAGAAGAAAGATGTCATCAATTTGGAAAAAGAATAAGAGCTTATTGTCGAAAACTGAAGAAAGATTTAGCGAATATTGAAGACATAAAACAATTAGTTAGAGCAAGTGGATCGGTTGGAGCTAATTATATTGAGGCAAATGAAAATGTGGGTAAAGGGGATTTAAAATATAGAATAAAGGTTTGCAGAAAGGAGTCGAAAGAGAGCATGCAATTTTTAGGATTAATTGAGTTATTTGGAAATGAAGTTTTGGAAAAGGAAAGGATTGAGCTTATTGATGAAGCTACACAATTAAGAAAAATATTTTCCAGTATAAGAAAAAAGCTGGATTCGAACGATGTGTAATGTAGCCATGGAATTTGGAATTTTTTTATTTGGAATTTTATGAACACAGGAACTGTGACAATCAGGCAGAAAAAGAAGATTCATCCACATAAGTTCACGATGTGGATAGCAATATGCAGCATCATTATGATGTTTGCAGGACTGACCAGTGCTTATATTGTTAAGAGCAACCAGGCCAGCTGGATCGATATAAAAACACCACGGGTGTTTTGGTTTTCAACAGTGGCCATTCTGTTGAGCAGTCTTACGATACAAATGGCATTACGTTCTTTTAAACAAAGAGAGATGAATCGTTACCGTCAGTTGATGGCTGTAACGACGGTACTGGGTGTTGCATTCATTGCGATGCAGTGGACAGGATTTATGCAACTATGGAACAGCGGAGTGCAATTCAAAGGTGTGGCCGGGGCCGGACAATTTTTGTATGTGATATTCGGATTGCATGCGTTGCATGTATTAGGCGGGGCAATAGCTTTAATAGTAATGTTTATAAAAGCTTTTTTTGGTCAAACAAAAACTTATGGAAGTGTAGGGATTGAAGTGATGGCAACGTACTGGCATTTTGTAGATATTCTTTGGATCTATTTGTTTGTGTTTTTTATTTTGGCTTAGGTAGATGTATCGCCCTTCGGCAGGCTCAGGGTAGGATCATGATAAAGTTGAATAGCGAACAGAACGTACAAGAGTGCGACGCAACGAACGATGATAAGAATTAATGCAGCTGGGTACATAAAAATAAATTGACAAGAAAAGTATAAGTAACCAACATGTCTTCAACTACAACAGCAGATCAAACCAAATGGTGGAGCGGGGGAAGAAGTCCGTTCAATGTAGAGTATGGAAAACTAATGATGTGGTATTTCCTGATGAGTGATGCTTTCACTTTTGGAGCATTCCTTATTTCGTATGGTACTATCCGTTTCACAAAACTTCTGGCCCGATCCGAACGTAGTGTTCAATGCATTTCCCGGCACTGGTCATGCAAATCTTCCTTTGGCGTTTGTGAGTGTGATGACATTTATACTGATCATGAGTTCGGTTACTATGGTGCTGGCTGTGCATGAAGGACATCGCAGCAACAGGCAAGGAGTGATTAAATGGATGCTTTGGACAATTGTTGGTGGTATTGCATTCTTACTTTGCCAGGCATGGGAGTGGCATCACCTGATAACCGGTGAACATGCGGTGCTTGCTGATAATAATACGATTGAACTGATAGGACAAACGATGGGAGGTAATCCATGGGGTAAATTGGTTGAAGCGCCGGTGGCTATTGAAGCATTGAAAAATTCTTCACAGGAAACACTTGCGAAGATTGTACATGATCATAATCACGATCTTGCTGTAGCCGACCTGGTAAAAAAACCAAAAGATGAATTGATCGGCATGATAAATCTTGCTGAAACGCATATTCGTGAAAAAGGACCGATCGCATTTGGCGGATATTTCTTTGGTATAACAGGTTTCCATGGCTTCCATGTTTTTTCCGGAGTTATCATTAACTGTGTATGCTGATCATGACAATGAAAGGTGTATTTGACAGAAAGGGCCATTATCTGATGATCGAAAAAGCCGGTTTGTACTGGCACTTTGTAGACCTGGTTTGGGTATTTGTGTTCTTGTGTTTTTATCTTATTTAATTAATTGAAAAAAGAGGAGGTTGCTTCGGCTGCGCCTCACAAGTAAAATATGAGTATGGAACATCAAACAATGTCAGAAGTAACTTTTCATCATCACGTTCCGGGTGATGACAATGTAAAACGGATATGGAAAACATTCTGGCTGCTGCTGGTCATCACGGTGATTGAATTGGGAATGGGATTTTCAATTTATTTCATTCACAAAAACCCTGATTACAGCCACGGTCTTGTGTTAGGCATTAAAGGCGCTGATTGTAATACTTTCGCTGGCTAAAGCATTTTATATTGTTTCTATTTTTATGCATCTTGGTGATGAGATCAGGAACATGATCATGACGATCGCTGTTCCGCTTATGTTATTTATCTGGTTCATCGCTGCTTTTTTATGGGATGGAAATTCTTATAAAAATCTTCGTAATAAATATGATAAACATTTTGAAGAAAGAACGATTGAGAAGAAAGATCGGCGGACATTAATAATATTTTATTTCAAATAATTACCTACCATTGTCCCGCCTCAGGCGGGACAGTGTTTTTTATAAACAATTTGTTGTACCGTGAACAGAACAGCTTTATATGCATTAGTGTTGGTGATCCTGGTTCCACTCACAGCTTATTATATTATTAAGCAACTCAGCAAGGATGCTATTCATATTCCGCAACCCATTTACCAGGATACTACGATCTCAAAAGTGGTAAATGGAAAGATAAAGAATGAAACCATCTGGCATAAGATCCCTGATTTTACATTTACGAACCAGGATGGCAGGCAGGTATCATTGCATGACCTGGTAAGGATCGATCCGGAAACAGGAGATACCGTTCCCAAAATTATCGTGGCCAATTTCTTTTTTACGCATTGCGCTACTATTTGTCCGGGAATGACGATGAACATAAAAAAATTGCAAGAGTCAATAAAGAAATCAGAAAAAGTAGGTGATCGTACTGCAGACTTTGTTCAATTCCTTTCTTTCAGTGTCGATCCTGACAGGGATTCAGTAGCTGCATTAAAAAAATGGGCTGACCGTTTCCAGATAAATCCTGAAACCTGGTGGTTACTTACCGGCGATAAGAAAACAATTTATGATCTTTCATTAAAGCATATGAATCTTTCCGTACAAGACCCGCAAGGTGTAGATACCGGTTTTTTTCATACCGATATAATTGTACTGATCGACAGGGACCGGGTAGTAAGAATGCCAAGAGATGAATTTGGGAATCCAAGAACATACAGGGCCGGAGAAGAAAGAGACCTGGTGAAACTTTCTGAAGATATTATTTTGCTGATGCTTGAGAAAGATAAAAAAAGGAAAAGCTTTTTTGCAGGCAAGCTTGAATTGATCGGAGTAGTTTTTTTACTTGCGCTGGTTGGGTTAGGAATATTTTTAATTGTACTGAGAAAAACAAGGGGCAGATAATAATATGCTTGAAGCGGTTTGGAAAAAAAATGATGTGCGGGCAAGAAGCCTGATTATTGCAGTTTCAATAATTGTTTTTGCGGCGATCGTTGTTCTTAGCAAAGTTAAGTTGAATGTACAACTGGGTTTTGACGAACATTTATTTGCAAAGATCAATGCAGTAATAAATTCTGCTGTTTCAATTTTATTATTAGCAGGCTTAATTGCCGTTAAAAACAAAAAATATCTTTTGCATAAACGGATAATGATCACGGCTATTATTCTTTCCTGTTTGTTTTTGGTAAGTTATATCTGTCATCATTTGTTTACAGGGGAAACGAAGTTCGGCGGTGAAGGAACTATCCGGTATATCTATTATTTTATTTTAGGAACCCATATTGTATTAGCGGGAATCATTCTTCCTTTTATTTTATTTACGGCATATCGTGCTATGATTGGAGAATGGGCAAAGCACAAAAAACTTTCGAAGATCACCTGGCCGATCTGGCTATATGTGGCGGTGACAGGAGTGGCGGTTTATGTTATGATCAGTCCTTATTATAGCTAGTTCCAGAAAATTTAATCATATATTGAAATACCCCGGTATTTACTCATAACCACTTTTAATAATGGTTGAGATCATTTTAAACCGGCCATTTGGCTTTATGAAATTGGACAAATGTGCAGGTATGATGATTCCCTGGCCGGCTTCGAGTACATGTGGTATCTTATCAATAACAATTTCAGCCTTGCCTTCAATGATCTGAACAAAAGTATCGAACGGGGAGATCTTTTCTGTTAATCCTTCGCCGCTGTCGAAAGACATGACACTTATATTGCCGGTTGATTTCTTGATAATCGTTTTTATTACTACGGAATTTGCCATATACTCAATTATTTCAACAATGATGTGGGCTTTTGATTTTTCCAGCTCAGAGCTTCCGATTTTTTCAACTATGATTTTGTTTTCCATGACAGAAATTTTATTCAGGGTGCTGTTCCTTTCTATACTTTTTATAGAATTAAAAAGGGCGGGATAAAAATCCAGCCCCATATTTAATCTCCACATACTTCTCAAAAATATGGATTAAAGATAGCGGCGCGGCACGCCGATGACCCTTATACGATTTTGTAATTATGTTATATAATTCATAGATTTTGAAGTTTGATATCATGAATGACAGATTCAAATTTTCCTCCGGAAACGGCATGTTTTCAACGGCGGACGCAGCTCCTGATAAATCTTAAACCGGTTTTCTTCCTTGAATGACCCTTACCAGGATGACAATAACGGCAATAACAAGTAAGACATGAATGATATTTCCTGCATGAAATGCAAAGAAACCAAGCAGCCATCCGATTATAAGGATGACAGCAACGATGTAAAGTAAATTTCCCATTATGATTTATTTAATTGAAAAAATAATTTCTGTATTCAACGAGATGACGGAACTTTATAATGCTTCAATAATTTTTTGTAACTCTTCTTTTGTTTTACCCAATTTGACCTGGACCTTTCCCAACATTTCTTCTTTTTTACTTTGGTCATACAACAGATCATCATCTGTTAAGACGGAAAACTTTTCTTTAAGCTTTCCTCTCTGCTCAAGCCAGTTTCCCTTTAATTCTGTTGTGTTCATTTTAGAATTTTGCCGTGAAAAATTTTCACTCTATAAAGGTGACCTTCTTACTGATTGAAAACATTATACAATTAGGGAAAAGAGTTATATCATTCACACCTTATATTGCCTGCAAACATGAAGTCCCCGTAAAAACAGGGACTTAAAACCAAAACCGACCGCTGGAAAATATATTTTCTTGTGTTACCGCCTGACAAAACGAAGATTATTCTGATACGCAATAGCCGTGTTCAATACTTTAAGCTTATTAATGATCTTATTTTTCAGGGCGCCATGAAACCTGAATTTCTTAACCTCGTCGAGGGCGGATTCATAAGTGACAACGGCTTCTTCAAAATGACCGTCGTTCTCGTTCTTTTGCGCTTCGATAAATAACCTGAGAGGTAAATTCTTTTTTTTACCCATAATAGAGCCGATCACGAGAATGGTAATTATAAATATCATAAACAAGGGGGTATATTGAAAAAACAACATACATTGATATTGGAAGTGTTGCGATGAGTAAGTAGTAAAGCTGGGCTATTTCATCATTATGATTGTTACACAACTGCAAATAAAAGTTACATCTTTCACAGGTTTTCCAGCATGTTGAGCCTTTTATCTCTTAATTGTTTAAAATGGGAGGGAGTGAGACCTGTTACTTTTTTGAATTGGGCGGAAAGATGTGCAACGCTGCTATAATGCATAAGGTAAGCGATCTCTGTAAGATTAAGCTCATTATATACGAGTAATTCTTTTACCCGTTCAATTTTGTGTGCAATAATGAATTGCTCTATTGTAGTTCCCTGCACTTCTGAAAACAGGTTGGCGAGATACGTGTAGTTATGATTTAATTTCTGGCTTAAATAATCTGAAAAATTGATCGCCAATGGCTCTTCCGAATAGTGGACCAGTTCAACAATAACATTTTTTATCTTCTGGATCAGTACACTCTTTTTATCATCCAGCAATTCAAGACCCGATTTCAGTAGCGCCACTTTGAATTGATCATGCTGTTCGACAGAAATTTCTTCCATGATCTCCGCCTCACCTAATTCAACTGAAACATAATGCAACCCCAGTCTTTTTAACTCCTCTCTCACCACCATCTTGCAGCGGATGCAAACCATATTTTTAATATATAATTTCAAAAGATTTATTTAACAGCATGCACTTGCTCTGGTGCACATCCTGAACATACAGGGAAGTGCCCGTGATTGAAAATATTGGCTATCTGAATATAAACATAATTTGCTTCATTGAGGTTATTCTTTCAGATAACCGGACCTGTATGAAAAATAAAGCCGTCCTGGTTAATCAGGACAGCTCAATTTTTATGTTTTTTAATCAATAATTATAAATTACCAGGTTACCGTTGCTGTTATAATAAAAATATTGAGGCTTGCCATTTATGATATCTTTTATCCTGAATATATCATTTGTGGTGTTCGGTGTTTCAATCTTAATAATATTTTCCAACCATGTACCGCGTCTGCGTTGGAATATCGAGTCCAAAATATTTCGCGGAATTTCATTTTTTGTTACCGGCGTTCTTGTATCTCTTCTGTCACCATTGGCATGATACAATGCAGTTGACATAAATAACCCGTTTCCAAAAGTAGCTGTCCAGTCGCCGCGGTATTTACTCCAGCTCACGTTTGCAGCATAGGGATAATCTCTTTGAAATGCATCCCTGACTTTGGCCGGTTGATTCATTGATGGTTTCGAGTTATTGCCGCTGTTGAAAGTGCCTTCCCATATTTTTTTACTGTGCTCGGCTTTTGCTCTTTTTTCTTTCGCTATTTGTTCGCTGTTCTTCGTGGTTACTGATTTTTCAATCTTTGGTTTTCCCTTTCCTTTGTCAGTACTGTTTCCCTGTGCAATAGTGGTTAAGCTAAATGCGAAACCGGTGATCAGCAATAAAAACTTTTTCATAAATACTTATTTAGAACCTGAAACCTAAAGAGAAACCAAAGCCTGTGTTTTTGGCTGATGTTTTATCATCTGGTGCACTTTCATATTCAGGATTGATTTTAGTAAGCCCCAACTGGGTATTTAATTGAAAAGATACCCTGTTGCTGAATTCATAACCAGCCAATAAATTAGCGCCGGCTTCCAATGGCCTGATATAAACGACATCATCCGAATCTGTACTCATAACTTTATTTTTGAATTTTATATCCGAGGTAAGACTTGATCCGCCGCCCTCATATGTTACTTCACCGCTAATCCCTAACGCCACATAAGGACCAACGCCCAGTAAGAGGTGTCCCTTTCCCAGCATGGGTTTGTACAGGAAATTAAGAGGCAATTCAACATAAGAAATTTTCACCTTACCGGTAATGGTTTGACCAAGAATAACGTCTTTACTTTTTGCGCCTTTTATTGTATACAGTAATCCTGGTTGAAAATAAAAATCAATTCCGACCGGGACCTCTGCATTGATGCCGATATTAAAACCGGTTAAAATATCATTTTCTAATTTATCACCATTTTCATCTTTGCCATTTATATTCTGAAAATTTATTCCGCCACGAAGGCCAAAGCTTGTACCACGAAGGTTTACTTTTTGCTGTGCTTGCAGAAATATTGTAACTAAAACCATTGCTGTTATTAAACCGATTCTTCTTTTCATTTTTATTGGTTTGATTAATTATTTTTAGTGTATTAACTTATTAGCGATGATAGATTGTACATCTTTATATTATTTACCCCCATTTTTTTCTGCTTCTTTAGCAGCATCTGCTTTCATTTTTTCATTAGCAGAAATAAGGAACTCAACTCTGCGGTTCTGTGTCTGACCTTCTTCCGTGGTATTCGTATACTTGGGCATAGTTTCACCAAATCCGTTTGTGGTGAGCCGTGACGCACCGATCGCTTTCCCGGATAAATAATAAGAAACAGCGGAAGCTCTTCGTTCAGATAATGACTCGTTATATCTTGTCGTTCCTTTACTGTCTGTGTGTCCCTGCACTTCAATATCGGTATCAGGATATTTTTTAAGGATGACTATTAGCTTATCTAAATTTGCCCGTGCATCTGATGTAAGATTTGATTGATCGAAGCCAAATAGTATTTGACTTTTAAATTCAACTACAATTCCTTCTCCAACTCTTACTACCTCAACATCCGGAACTTCTTTTTTAATTTCTTCTGCCTGCTTATCCATTTTGCGTCCGATAACGGCGCCGGTAACGCCGCCTATTCCCGCACCGATAATTGCGCCAAGGACTGTATTACCGGCAACTTTACCAATGACTGCGCCTGCAGCCGCACCACCTGCAGTACCTATTACTGCACCCTTTTGTGATTTATTCATGGTTTTACAGCCAGCAAGAAAAATAGCTGCAATTAAAAAACCGGCGAGTAAAACTTTTATTTTTTTCATTATATTTTTTTTAATGATGAACGCTTAAAATACTACCAGGGTTTTTATTCTTTGTTAAGCGGATTTTTAATTAAACCAATTTGTAAAGATGGTTGTAATAAGACTCATAACTGTTATACAACAATGCCTATATGTTACATCATTCACACGTTGAGTAATCAATGCTAAATGCATATAATTGAAAATTAAACCGGGGAATGTGTGAATTATATAAAGCTTTTAAATAATCATATAATGAATAGATAAATGAAGCGCTGCACCTTTGCTATCTGAATTATTGGAGGTAACTGAACTGCATAAATGACAAAGCGCTGACAAACGAATAAAGACGGTAAAGTCATGAATAATAAAATAAACCCGACGAAAATGTTTTGGATACCGAATACTTCACTAATGTCGCACCCTTTCTGAATACGATCATAACTTAGTGACTTTATAACTCAGTTAACTATTAATCCTTACTAGTGTAACCACCCTGTTAGTACCCCAGGGTGGTTTTTATTTCGCAACTGCCCGGGTTTGTTTTTAAATGTATGAATGATGTAACTTTTTTCTAAAGCTATATAACATTAACAGGCATAGAACTGCTCACCTTTGTCTTCAATCATTCTAAAATCATTATTATGCCTGTTCTTACTGTTTTAGTTATACTAATTGTTGTCGGCGTCCTTCTCTGGCTGGTAAACACTTACATTCCGATGGATCGTAAGATCAAGAATATTCTCAACATAGTAGTCGTCATTGTAGTTGTCATCTGGCTATTGCAGGTGTTTGGGCTTTTAAGTTCTTTGAAAGGTCTGCGTGTATAAACTCTGACTATTTTCCTGAATTCTTGGCTATCGTTTTGCATGCTTACAATAGCTAAACACACACTAAAATGGAGTTATTAAACATAAATCTTGTATTTGCAGGTATAGCCTTTACCACAATTGGATTGCTTATACTGGCGTATATCGTATTTATAGTTGTATTCAGTAAAAAAACCGGTAATTAATATCCCCTTTAAAACCCCATTTCTTCCACCGGGTCCCAAAACAGTTTTTCGAAATCAACTACTTTATCATTCTTTACTTTTATTCCTTCTTTTCTTAAAAGCTTTTCCATAGAGCCGGGAGGAGAGAAATGATGTTTACCGCTAAGCATGCCAATTCGATTTACTACACGATGCGCAGGGACTTTCGGCTTTACCCGCCCGGCACCATTCATGGCCCAGCCTACCATTCTTGCGGATAGCTTTGTACCGAGACTTACTGCAATGGCACCGTAAGAAGTCACTCTGCCTTTTGGAATCTGTCTTGCCACTTCATAAACAAGTTCAAAAAAACTGTCATCTTTTTTTCCGGAAGGCGTTACTGATTTAAGTTTATGTATTGATTTTTTTGAAGCAGGCATTTTGTGAAGATAGAGAAATAGCAGATTCACGGGCACGGCTCACTCTTACTGGTATTTCCCATATGTTCTTATAAAATCCTTTAATCGTTAGCGACCACTCCTGTATTTGTACTGGCTATAGCTTTTCGCAGGTAAAACAATTCACCTTTTGAAGAAGAGAAATGTGCTGTGCGGTCTTCATCAACAAAAAGCTGCCATTTGATCATATTATCATTCATAATTTCCAAAAGACTTTTCACCGTTACGACCGAACTGCTATCACCTGTTGAGAAATCAAACCATATTGGTGATTTGGAAAAATCAATTTTGTATTCTATTATTTTTTTCCTCTCACCATTATAGATAAGCACCAGGGTAGAACTGTCAATGACGTCAAGACAAGCGCCGGTATTTTGTTCCCCTACAATTTCCCAACGGCCAACAAGGTCTTTTAATTTTTTTTGCTGGCTGAAACCAGTAATGGTAAAAGTTGTAATCATTATTGCTGCCAGAAGAATCCTTTTCATAGGTCCACATTTTATTACAGGTATTAATGCACACTTTGTGCCATTCCCAAACGCACAAAATGATTGCAGGTTGTATAAAAACAGTTTTTACGCTGATGTTTGAACCGGGAAAATAGTGATCAGCTTTTCTTTTCTTTTGATGAAAGCAATAATGAACGGCGCGGCTCCGGTACATTTTCATAGTTATAAGGGCAATGCAGGCACCCCATGCCACAACAAGATCCTTTTTCAAGATGGTATTTTTCGGTAAGCACGATATATCCATCCTCATTTATGTAGAAATGAATCCCCTCTATTAAATCATTTGGCTTCATATTCTTTTAAAAACTCCTGCAGTTCTTTATCTTTTTCTTTGCCGGGAAAAATGTCCGGCAAAGAAAATCTTAAATAATGTACACGATTGCTTCCGGCAATATCTAATGATTCATAATGTGTTTTAATTCTCAATTCATCGTGAATATGACTGTGGCTATAAAGATCATCGATATCTTCAAACAGGGTACAACTATATTTTTCAATAATAAGTTTTGTAAAGCGATATAAATGCGGGCTGTCTGTTTTTACATGGATGTAACCTGCAGGAGCAAGAAAATCTTTATAGCGCCTGAGAAATTTCGGATGAGTTAGTCTTTTTTTTGCTTTGCCCGTTCGTAATTGCGGATCCGGAAAAGTGATCCATATCTCCTTTACTTCATTTGCGCCGAAGTATTCATTGATGCGATCAATTTGTATTCGCAGAAAAGCAACATTGGTGAGATGAAGCTGCAGTGCTTTTTTTGCACCCACCCAAATCCGGTTGCCTTTCTGATCAATGCCAATAAGATTTTTTTCAGGATACAACTGACCGAGGCCAACCGCATATTCACCTTTGCCGCATGCTAACTCAAGAGTAATAGGATGGTCATTATTAAAAAACTCATTCCATTTTCCTTTAATGTCTTCCGGGTATTGAAGCACATTGGAAAATGTTCTTAAATCAGCAAAGCGAATAAGTTTTTTTTGGCCCATGGGCAGCAAAGGTAGCAGAAACCCCAAAGGCGTTCCATGTAAAGCAAACAAAATCCAGATGAAATCGCAGTAACTTTAATACGACAGAGCAACGCTGGGCTAAAGTCTAAAGAGACATATCCCTATTTGATCGTACTTTCTATAAATGTATCAACTAAATTTTTCCATTTTTCAGTGGAATGCTGATCAGAAAAGGAATAATACTTATTATCAGAAAACGACTTGAAAAAGCCACCATAACGACTGACTTTAATTTTTGTAGAGTCACCCTTTTCAAATCGAATAACACCTGTAATCGCTCCTTTCCAAACATAATTTCCTGACACCGGGACAACGTTTTGTAATAATGCTACCGTTGCGGAGTCATTAAAGGATCTATTCTTATAAGCGGACAAATCTTTTAAATCTGCGTTTAACTCTTCAGACATCGTATTATAGAGAATTAACTCGTTAATTTTCTTTTCGGATATTTTCTTCTTCTTGACCAGGTTGGAGCAAGAAAAAATTACCACTAAGGATAAACAAAGAAATACTAAAACACGCATAAAATTATTTTCATTAGCAAGTTACATTATTTGACTGGAGCACCCCGCCGGCTTTAACGTCAGTTGTCTTATACAAAAAGTTTTTCCGTATAATTCAGAAAGGCAAACATCACATGAGAGGATAGTTAATGTAAGGGCTCCGATTTTAATCAGTGGACGGACCACGGGGACGAGAGGGTCGCTACTATTGATTGCGACATTTATAAAAACAAAAAAGTCCCGCCGTAAGCGGGACAAACAATCACATGAGAGAATAATAGCTGTAGGGGGAGGGTTCGAACCTCCACGGGGCAGTTAGCTAAAAAGCAAAGTATCTAGTGGTCAACCCTGGTCGGCCTTACCATCGGTAACGTCGGCTCTACTTTTCGTTTATCCTGTTATCCCCACCCCCGAGACGAGAGGGCATGTCTGCCAGTAGATTTCATCACCCCACAGTATAATCAGCTATATTAAAGAGCTTGATAGAACAAAAATAAGGCGGATCAGCCGTTTCATTCCAAAATATTCAATAATTATTTTAAAAATATAGATATTATTCAATTAAATTGCATATTCACTGAATATTATTTAAAAATCATATATGGAAACGGGCTCTAAATTAAATCTTGACAAACTGGACCTCCAGATCATTCATCACATGATGAATGATGCGAACATATCGTATGCTGAACTCGGGAAAAAATTCTTTGTTTCCGGCAGGTACCATTCATGTACGTATTAAAAAATTGCAGGAAGCCGGTGTTGTAAAAGGTACGAAATTCAATGTTGATCTTAAACAACTCGGGTATGATGTTATCGCGTTTATTGGTATTTATCTGAAAGAAAGTTCAATGTATGATGCCGTGGCAAAAGAACTGCAGAAAATGCCCGAAATCGTACGGTTAAACTATACAACAGGTAACTATAGCATGTTTGCCGAAGTTGTGTGCAAGGATATTGACGAATTGAGAATGGTATTGCATGATCAGCTTCAAAAAATAAAAGGGATCGAACGTACGGAAACTTTTATTTCACTTGAAGAAAGCTTTAACCGTACGATTAAAGTCAGCTAACCTAAGTTTCAACAGTACACGAAATAATCTTACCTTAGTTTTTTGTTTAAAATGGATTTTATGAGGAAAAGTTTGTTACAAGTATTTATAGTGCCGGCAATCATATTTGGTATCTGGAGTTGCTCAGACAAGGGTGGCGGCGGCGGCGGAGGTGGAGGTGGCGGCACGGAAGCTAATCTTGTTGTTACCCTGAACCCGCCTGCAGGCTCTACTCAACCAGCAGCACCGCAAACCGATTTTCCACTTACAGTTTCTATTACATCTACTATGCCTCCGCAAGGCGTCACTATTGATGTAAAAGCGGCACCTGATGGATCGAGTACAAATTTTTTTACTGAATCAAGATCTTCGACCGCAGCAAACAATAATTTTACAATTACAGGTACACCAACTGGGGTAGTTTGCGTAGTAACGGTTACGGTTACTTCTAAAACAAAAGCAACTAATACGGTAACGCTTTCTTACCGGTATACAAGAAAACCATAGTTACTATCGAACATCCAACGCATCACGAAGTCCATTACCCAATAAATTAAAAGCAAGAACAAGCAACATAATTGCAAAACCCGGCGCCAATGCAAGCACCGGGTTTTGTGTTATTATAAAATTGTAATTTTCTTTTATCATCAATCCCCAGCTTGGTTGCGGAGGTTGTACGCCCACTCCCAAAAAACTTAAGCCCGCTTCAATAACAATTGCGGATGCAAAATTGGAAGCTGCTATAACCAAAACCGGTCCCATTATATTGGGAAGTATATGACGGAAGATCGTTCTGAAATGAGAAAAGCCCAAAGCTCTTGTGGCTTCAATATATTCCAATTCTCTTACTGATAATACCTGGCCACGGACCAGGCGGGCCACGTTTACCCACATAGTTAAACCCACTGCTATAAATACCTGCCAGAAACCTTTTCCTAATGCGAATGTGATTGCAAATACAAGAAGCAAAGTCGGAATGCTCCAGATAATATTAATAAACCACATGATCATATTATCTATTCTGCCACGGAAATAACCAGCCAATGAACCAAGTAACACACCAATGGAAAGGGATATGATCACAGTGATCAGTCCCACACTTAAACTTACTCTTGTGCCAATAATAATCCGGCTGAGAATATCACGACCGAATTTATCGGTTCCTAACCAGAATTTTTTTGTTGTGGTAAAAGATGCAGGTAGTTTATTAACTGCAAATATTTTTTCTTCTTCAACCCCATCATCAATAAATTTTAAGGCAACAATAGAATCCTTACTAATGTATCCTGTAACTATTGATCGGAATAAATTCAAATTCATCGTTTGTGCCATAAAGCAGGCGATGAAAAAATCCGCTTTTGATCACATTTTCTTTCGGAACTTTTAAAAACGTTTTGGTAAATCCTGGTTTTTGTTTTCTTATTTCAAGGATGATCCGGTTTGCATAAGGAGAAGAATCGGGGGCAATAAAATAGGAGAAAATAGCCGTGAATATTGCAAGAATAATAATGATAAGCCCGGCTACAGCGCCTTTGTTTTTTTTAAGACGTTTCCATATTGCTCTTCTGTAATAAAATTGATGCAATATTCATGTGAAAGGGAAGATACAAAACTATTTTACCTGCCTCCTTTCCATTCAAAACTGCCAAATACTCCAAACCAACCGGCAATAATTGTATAAACTATATGCAGTGGCTGGAAAAAGGGAAACAGTTTTAATAAATGTTGTTTGTTATAGAACCTGGCCACAGGATTAAGGAAAATAAATTCAATAATGTTTTTACAAACAGGATGGCGATAAATCCCCACCACAAATCATGATTCCAAAACCCGGCAATAAATAAAGCCAGCAATGAACAATTAAAAAAATATACCAGAAACAAAGCACTGAAAATTTTCCAATCATTATAATTTGTTGCCTTACTGGCCCAGCGTATTCGCTGGCTAAAAAATTCCTTCCATGTTTTAGCTGCTCTGTGTGGTAACGATAGATTCTTTTGAAAGCAAATAAGAAATCTTGCCAGGAAAACGTTGAGCTATCTTTTGCATCAACAGCATATCATCGCCAGAAGCAATATGATCAATACCGGTAAAACCATTTACTTCGTAAAAAACTTTTCTTTCATAAGCAAGGTTTGCGCCATTGCACATGTTATGAACTCTTTTTTTTACTGATGCAGCCGTGATCCCCTGCAACACAAGAAAATCCAATGATTGAAATATCTGCAACAAAGACCTGCCTCGTTTTCCATTGCGACAGGCGCTGCGATAAAGACCGCATCTGTTTCTTTTTTGAACGCGGCAATTGTTTTTAACCAGTTTTCAGGAACGATACAATCTGCATCGGTAGTAACAATCAGATCCCCTGAAGCTGCGGCTATTCCTGTTTCAATTGCTTTCTTTTTATAAGAATTAATGCTATCAGATTGAAGTTGGATCAGTTTAACGAATTCAAAGTTTCTCACAATGTCAGTTGTGTTATCTGTCAGAATGATCATCTACAACAATTACTTCAAAGAGGTGTCTGGGATAAGTCTGTGTTTCAATGGAGGCAAGGAGGTTCCCAATGTTATCTTCTTCATTTCTTGCTGCAATTATAACCGAGATCTTTATAAGCGGGTTCGTGATACTTCGGTAAAAACGGTTCCAGTTCATGCCAGCCGGCTTTATAATACAATATCAAAATACTGTAAATAGCAAGTAACCCAATAGTTATATAAAGAAGGATCATTAGTTGGGCAAATCTAACAAACAATGATAAACCTAAAGGGCGCCGGCTTTTATCTTTAATAGGCTGAAAAAATTATGGGAATTTTTATTTGAACACACGGGGAATATTATTAATTTTGAATAGTTGCATAAACAACTATATGCCAAACAACCAATTTAAAAAAGGCGAACTTTACAGTTTTATTACCGGCAAAGCATCGACTGCCATTGCCAGGAGGCTTGCAAAAAAAATTCAATACTGCAGGATGAATATTACTATTGAACAATGGAGTGTGTTGTATCATTTATGGAAACAAGATGGCAGCAGCCAGCAGGAATTATGTAATGCCACATTTCGGGATAAACCAAGTATTACAAGGTTGGTTGATAATCTTGAAAAATTAAACCTGGTAAAAAGAGTGGCCTCGGAAAATGACAGGCGGATCAACCTGATATTTCTACCAAAGCAGGCACAGAAATTACAGGAAGAAACAATGGAACTGGCCGAAGAAACATTGAATGAAGCATTGAAGACTGTGCCAGCGGAAAAAATTGAAGTGTGTAAAGAAGTGTTGCAGATAGTGTATGATAATTTGAAATAGTGAATGATGAATGGTAATGAAGAAGGTTTGTAATTAAGCATTCACCAATTGACATTGAAACATAACATTGAAAACTTTTTAAACTTTAATACTATGAGCACCGAAGTAAAACAAGCGCAGCGCTGAAAGGTGGTGAATGGCTGGTAAAAGAATCTTCGCCATTTGAAACATTTACTCCCGAAGAATTTTACAGAAGAACAAATGATGATCCGGGATATGTGTGACCAGTTCCTGGATACAGAAGTTTATCCGATTCTTGACCGGATTGATAACCTTGGAACCGGGATTGATGAAATCTTGTTGACAAAAGCAGGTGAACAGGGATTGTTGTCAGTTTCTTTTCCTGAAGAATATGGCGGCCTGGGAAAAGATTTTGTTACATCTACAATTGTTAATGAATACCTCGGTGCAGGGCATTCTTTTTCTGTTGCCATTGCTGCGCATACAGGTATTGGCACATTACCTATTTTATATTTTGGTACGCCTGAACAAAAACAAAAATATATTCCTAAACTGATTACCGGTGAATGGGCAGGTGCTTATGGATTAACAGAACCGAATAGCGGCAGTGATGCATTGGGTGCAAAAACATCTGCAAAACTGAGCGATGATGGAAAACATTATTTATTAATGGACAAAAATGCTGGATCACCAATGGCGGCTTTGCACATGTGTATACCGTGTTTGCAAAAGTAGATGGCGATAAATTCACTGGCTTTATTGTTGAAAGAGGAACGGAAGGATTTACGCAAGGACCCGAAGAACATAAAATGGGGATTAAAGGTTCTTCCACTGTTCAATTATATTTCCAGGATTGTAAAGTGCCTGTTGAAAATGTATTGGGTGAAATCGGCAAAGGTCATAAGATCGCTTTTAATATTCTAAATATCGGCCGGTTGAAATTATGTGCTGCAGCACTTGGCGGAGCAAGAAGAGCATTGACTGATTCGGTTCAATATGCAAAAACAAGGGAACAATTCAAACAACCCATTGCAAATTTCGGCGCTATCAAACATAAGCTGGCTGAAATGGCCATCAAGATTTTTGTTGGCGAAAGTGCATTGTACCGTACTGCAAATGGATCGATGAAAAAGAACATGAATTGCTGGCTGCAGGCAAACCATTTAATGAAGCATTGCTGGGTGCTGCTGAAGAATATGCGATCGAATGTGCCATGCTGAAAGTATATGGCAGCGAAGTACTGGATTTTGTAGTGGATGAAGGTGTGCAGATACATGGCGGCAATGGATTCAGCGCTGAGTATAATATTTCAAGAGCTTATCGCGACAGCCGGATCAACAGGATCTATGAAGGAACAAATGAGATCAACCGGTTGCTTACACTTGATATGACATTGAAAAGAGCGATGCAGGGAAGACTTGACCTGATGGGCCCTGCCATGGCTGTTCAAAAAGAATTGATGAGCATTCCTGATTTTGGAGCAGAAGATGAAGGAACTTTTGTAAAAGAAAGAAAACTTGATTGCCAATCTGAAGAAAGCTATTCTGATGACCGCCGGTGCTGCCGTTCAAAAACTGATGATGAAGATCGAAAATGAACAGGAAATATTGATGAATATTGCTGATATGGCCATTGAAACATTTAATGCAGAAAGTGTTTTGTTGCGGGTGATGAAAATGGTTGATCAAAAAGGAGAAGCAGCTTGTGCCAATCATATCGATATTATGCGTACTTATCTGTATGATGCAGCTGATAAAGTAAATAAATCAGGTAAAGATGCGATCAATGCTTTTGCCGAAGGCGATGAGCAAAGAATGATATTGATGGGATTGAAACGATTTACAAAAGCAGAACCTTTCAATACAAAGGATGCAAGAAGAAGAATTGCAGATAAAATGATCAGTGAAAGAAGATATTGTTTTTAAGCCGTTAATTTAATTTCCACTGACCGGTTATTCTGTTTTGAGCAGCCGGTCTTTTTTCGTCGGAGAAAAAACGCATCAGTTCTTTTCGGGTAATTAATAATTCTTCCAACTTCTTTTTTCTTCTGCTTTCCAGGTAAAGACCAACTGACAAAAGCCCGCAATAGATTATCGTGATGAAATAATAAATAAGGAAAAGATTTTGTATATCAGGCAGCGCAAAAACATAAAACATTAGATAAAGGATAACAAAACAACCGTACGCAAAAGTGAAGTCCTGACGCAACGATCGCTTTACCGATAAATTTATTATGTGTGAAACTTCGCTTAACAGTATACACGAAGTAATACAATGAATACGCAAATACAATTAAGAGCCCCGGGCCCATCGTCCATGTAATTGTTTTCACCGTAATGCCAAACATAATGATCAGGACAATTTCAAAAATTATAAATGCTGCCAGTACTATCATCATTCTTTTTACCTGTACTGAAGAAGCAATTTGGAAGGCAAGGAACGATAAAATAAGTGGCATGTCGGTAAGGTTATTGATAATGCCATAATAACGCTCAATTGTTTTCGGTACATGGACCCATTGCTCAGTCATCAGGTTGAAGCCAAATGCAAGTGTGACGTAAATGAAAAGAGGGAGATATTGTTTGTAACGGATAAGCCCCGTAACTACAATAATAAAAACCGGCGCAAAAAGGGCAATGGTTGATAAAATTCCTATGGCATCGTGCCAGTTCATAGAGTAATGGTTTTTATAGGATAAGGTATAATATAACTTATACCGGACAACAAATAAACGAATAGCTGTCCGCACTAGTGCAATAAAAAGCTGATTTATAGGAAAATCGAGCAAAAATGCTTTATTAATAGGTAATAATACCCGGGGACAGATGGGAGTTCTTTTATAGCATTAATGGCAGGTAATACTACTGTTTTTTCTCATGTTTCATTTCGGGCCTTGGGAAGCCGTCATGACAGGTATAACAGGAAACAGCCATCGTTTCCCCCGCTTTATAAACAATAGTGTAATCGAAAAAGTCTTTATTGATGGCCGCCGTCATTCTCATCATTTGGCGGGTAATTTCTTTTTCAGGTTTATCGTCGCTGGCATAATCAAGATCTTCTGGCTTGATCTTACTGGCGCCATGGCAAAAATCACAACCGACATTTAATTGTTTTGAATAAGCCTCCATTACGGAGTCCAGGTCAGCATTACTAATATCTTTTGGAAGTACTTTCAGGTTTCTTTCTTTCTTTACTGAAGGCACAATAGCAGCAAAACCGATAAAAACAAACACCGCCAAACCAAGCATTGCGATCACTTTATTTTTCATAAATGAGAATTGAGTGTTCAATTATTATAAATCTTCAAATCAGCTACAAATTAATAAACAAACCCGTCTGCGGAACAAGAAAAATTTATGATATGCAACCCCCGCTTGACAATCAGCAAAGCGCTGCCGTTAAAATAGTTTCAATCGAATGGCCGGTCATCTCCCGATACTTACCGGGATCATTTCTTCGCGGTAACTTTGAAAAAAATCATATAATATGTCATCATTAGTAAAAGAATTTAATGATTACCGAAGCCGGATGAATGAGGTCATTCTCAGTAAAAATAATCTTGTAATGAAACGCCTCTGGAATCTTGACACCAACACCTATGAGGATGGCGCACTGGACAAGAAGACGAAGGAAATGCTTGGATTGGTTGCCAGCATGGTATCTTCGTTGTGATGATTGTATCAAGTACCATCTGGGTAAATCTCATGAATTAGGCATTACAACAGAACAGATGTATGAAATATTTGCCGTAGCCAATATTGTTGGCGGAACAATAGTGATCCCGCATACCAGGAGAGCAGCAGAGTATTGGGAAGAATTGAATTCAGATAATATCTAAAGGAGTCCTGTCGGACAATGATCAATGCGCAATGCTCAATTTTCGATGTTAACGCTTTTCAATAAAGCATTGAATCTTGAACATTCGCCTGTCATTGTGTAAATTTGCTGTCAATTTTATTTTATGAGTGAAGCTACTGTATCCCCTGTTTTAACCGCCAAAGATTTTGCAACCGACCAGGAAGTTCGCTGGTGCCCCGGTTGCGGTGATTATTCTATTCTGGCACAGGTGCAAAAAGTGATGCCAACGCTTGGCATCGCCCGTGAAAATATTGTGATCATTTCCGGTATTGGCTGCAGCAGCCGTTTCCCTTATTATATGAATACCTATGGAATGCACTCCATCCATGGAAGGGCAACAGCCGTGGCAAGCGGATTGAAAGCTTCAAGACCTGAATTGAGTGTATGGATAGTAACCGGTGATGGTGATAGTCTGAGCATTGGTGGTAATCATACTATTCATTTGCTGCGCAGAAATTTTGATGTCAATATTCTTCTTTTCAATAACCAGATATATGGATTGACAAAAGGACAATATTCACCTACATCTGAAGAAAATAAGGTAACCAAGTCAACTCCTTATGGAAGTATTGATCATCCGTTTAATCCTTTGGCACTTGCCATGGGCGCCGATGCAACTTTTGTAGCAAGAACAATGGACCGTGATCCAAAACATTTGCAGGCAATGCTGCTTCGTGCCAACGCACATAAAGGAGCTTCATTTCTCGAGATCTACCAGAACTGCAACATTTTTAATGATGGCGCATTTGAAATTTTTACTGAAAAAGGAACAAAAGCTGCCGAAACATTATTCCTTGAGCAAGGCAAGCCATTAACTTTCGGAGCTAATAAAGAAAAGGGAATTAAACTCGATGGATTTACTCCAAAAGTTGTAAACCTGGCAGATGGTTACAGCGCTGATGATCTTTGGGTGCATGATGAAAAAGATATTTATAAAGCACAGATACTTGTCCGCATTTTTGATAACCCGAATATTGAAGGTCATTTACCAAGACCATTCGGTGTGTTTTATCAAACTGATCGTACTTGCTATGAAGATGTAATGGAGCAACAAATAAAAGATGCAAAAGCAAAGAAGCCTGCTGATCTTGATAAGCTATTAAGAGGAAATGAAGTGTGGATGATCAACTAAGACTGGCCTTTAATTCTCTTTCCGCATTTTCAAACACTTTTTTCTTTTTTCTTTCATACCACCAAACCGGTGCAGTTTTTTTCATTACAGTATCGATGCTGCGCATTCCAAACAGATTCCAGACTGCTTTCATTTTCCCGGTTATCGATGGCTGCATTGCCCGTAAGCTCATGGCAAAACCGCTTTCGAGATATTCCATATGATGCCACTAGCCTGCAGGCATAAACAAAGTATCGCCATGTTCAAGTATTGCTTCAACTCCCTGCGCAAGTTTTAATGCCGGAAATTTTTCATAATCAGGACTGCCATTCTGCATATAATAATTTGAAAAATCAGCAAGCGATAAAACTTCATAAGGCTTTCGGTAAAGTTTGTATTGTTCTTCAAAAGGAAACATCAACACTCTTTTTCTTCCGGCAAATTGCGTATGCAGGATATGTGAAAGATCAATATCAAAATGCATGTGGGTGATGGAAGTAGCGCCGCCGGTAAAAAGCATTGGGTATTTTTTTACAAACCCTTTCATCATGTGCTCGGGCCATGTAAAATCATTTATTAATTGCGGGGCATGATCAAAAATATTGAATAAGAATATCCGCCAGCCGGCAGGCCCCTGGCTGATCATGTCAATGTATTCACCAAATGTTTTGTAATCATCAGCTTTATTTATAGGTGTATAAGCATCGCTTTTTACATTGTTATAAAGAGGCACCTTTTTGTCGCCAACCAGTTCTTTAAAATAATTCCAATTCCATTTAGTGTATGCGGGCCATTGATGTGAAAGATCCCTGATAATTACCGGCATGTTCTTATCATAGAATTCATTTTTGAATTCTTCAGGTGAGATAGTATCTAAAACCGGAAGTGGCTTCAACTGCATGCAGGCAATTTTGACAAAGATATTAATCGCTAACATTCAGCTTGTCAACTAACAGATAAAATTTAAACTTGTATCAGCCTGAAATTGAAGTGATAATGTTAAATATTGCTTTCTTCATCAAAAAGAACGGGTTGTTCGTTGAAAAGACGCCAGCTTTTACGGTGATATTTACATATACCGTGTTCTTCAAGAGCTCTTCTATGTTCCGGTGTGCCATATCCTTTATTGCATGCCCAATTGTACTGTGGAAATTCTTCATGAAGTTTTCGCATATATTCATCGCGGTAAGTTTTGGCAAGAATGCTTGCAGCAGCAATCGATGCATAAGTGGCATCACCTTTTACAATGCAGCGATGAGGGATCCTTTTATATCGTTTAAAATAATTTCCATCGATCAATAATAATTCGGGCTGCAGGTTCAAACGGCTCACAGAAACATGCATAGCTTTTACCGATGCCTGCAAAATATTTATCCGGTCGATTTCTTTATGACTGATACTTGCAACGGCAAAACTGATCGCTTCTTTTTCAATGACAACCCTCAATTCATCTCTTTCCTCTGCGGTCAATTGTTTTGAATCATTCAGCAATGGATGAAAAAAATCTTTGGGAAGAATAACCGCTGAAGCAAACACCGGACCTGCATAACAACCACGACCGGCTTCATCACAACCGGCTTCAGTCAATTGGTCCTGGAAAAAAGGATTCAGCATTTTTTGAGGGATGCACAAATATCGGAGAACAAAAATAATTTTCAGCAAGTCCAGCAACTAACTTTGCGCCGCTATGTCACAAACTTTTCCACAGCGTTCAACAAAGCCGGTTGCTATTTGGTTAATGATTGGTGTAGCCATGCTCATCGTTCAAATATTACTGGGTGGAGTAACCCGGCTTACAGGTTCCGGGCTTTCAATTACTGAATGGGATGTGATAACAGGCACTGTGCCGCCATTAAATGAGCAACAGTGGATAGAACAGTTTAATAAGTATAAACAAACTCCTCAATTTTCAATTCTAAACTCCGATTTTACATTACAGGATTTCAAATTCATTTTCTTTTGGGAATGGATTCACCGGTTTTGGGCAAGATTAATAGGAGTAGTATTTGCCATTCCCTTTATCATTTTTCTCTTTCAAAAAAGATTCAAAGAAGAAATGATAAAACCGTTGATCATCCTTTTTCTCCTGGGAGCATTACAGGGCGCAGTAGGGTGGATAATGGTGGTAAGCGGATTAACGGGAGATGCTTTCTATGTAAAACCAACAAGATTGATGCTTCATTTCGTATTAGCATTAGGATTGCTTTGTTATACATTTTGGTTTGCATTACAACTGATAGTACCCAATGAAAAAAGGTTTATCAATAAGCCATTAAAAAATTTCACGTTGCTCATATTGGTAGTGTTGGTTTTACAATTAGCATTTGGAGCATTGATGGCCGGGCATAAAGCGGCAACGGTTGCACCTACCTGGCCGGATATTAACGGGGCATTTGTTCCGGCAAACATGTTTGCTGGTGGTTTATTGAATTTAATTGAGAATAAGATCACCATTCATTTTATTCACCGTTCTCTTGCATACATTCTTTTTGCGTTCATTATCTTTTGGACATGGCGATCATTTAGAATAAAAGCAAACACGTTGTTTTCAAAAACAAAATGGCTGCCTTTCTTACTTGTACTTGTACAACTTATTCTTGGAATTCTCTCCGTTCTTAACAGCGTTAAGATCGTACCCAATCATTGGGGAATATTTGAATGGACAGCACAGCTTCACCAGTTAATTGCTATGTTTTTGTTATTATCACTTACCTGGATGACTTATCTTCTAAAAAGTAAATAGCAGTTACTTGAAATAACCCCGGTTTAATATTAATTTTAAAGAATATAAACCTGGTCTCCATTACTTATGAAAGCCTGGCTCCGCGGATTCTTTTACTCGTTTCCTGTTCAACTGTTATTTCTGCATTTCAGAAAATACCAGGTGTTGCTTATTTTCTGGTTTGTTTTGTTCAGCACTATTAACGGCACTTTCATGCGAACCTTTGGCGCCGACTCACTTTACCTGGCGCCGGAATATCTTGGCAATGTAAATGCTCTGGGCGCAGGTATCGTTGGTATGGCCATCGGAATGTTTATCATGAGCTGGAATATTGCCAGCTTTATTTTGTTTAGCAGGCATTTCAGGTTTTTGGCAGCTACTACCAATCCTTTTTTAAGATACTCATTAAACAACTTTGTCATTCCCTTTGCATTCCTGGTCTTTTATTTTATTAAAGCATGGCAGTTCATCAGGTATAAAGAACTGATCCCGACAGCGGAATACTTAATGCTGGCTGGTGGCTTTTTACTTGGCTTGCTTTTAATACTTTTTATTTCTTTTATTTATTTTTTCAGGGCCGATCGCTCTATTTACCGGCGAATGATGCCTGTAATAAAAAATCCAAAAGAATATATCCGTCATTTAAAACCAGGAGAATTGCCACCGAGTGAATCAAAGATCATTAAAGTAGAATGGTATCTTGAAACGCCAAGGTCTGTAAAGAAGACAAGAGATGTTTCTCACTATACCCGTGATTTTATTGAGAATATTTTTAAACGACATCATTTTGCTGCCGTGCTTACCGTATTTGCGGCGTTCTTATTTCTTATCGGCATTGGTTTTTTACAAGACTCTGCTTTTTTCCAGATACCGGCTGCAGCAAGTATTACGATCTTCTTTGCAATACTTATTGGAGTAGCAGGCGCATTTACTTATTTTTTGCAAAGCTGGAGTGTTCCTTATTTGCTTGGATTGATCGTTATCCTTAATCTTTTTTATACATGGGATTGGATCGATCCAAGAAATAAAGCGTTTGGATTAAAATATACCAATACCAAAGACCGGCCAACTTATAGCAGGGAGCATTTATTAACAATGTCAGCCGCAAATAATGTTGCTGCCGATAGCTTGAATATGATCCATGTGCTGGAGAATTGGAAAAGAAAACAGGGTGAGGATAAACCTTTATTTGTTGTTATCAATACAAGCGGCGGGGGAACAAGAAGTGCAACATTCACCATGAATATTTTGCAACGACTCGACAGCATGACAAATGGTGAGGCAATGAAAAAAACTTTTCTCATTACCGGCGCCTCCGGCGGCATGATGGGCGCTTCTTATTTCCGCGAATTATACTTACGAAAGCAAAAAGGAGAGAATATTCGTTTGCAGGATAAAAAATATGTTGATGACATAGCCGGCGATTTGTTGAATCCGTTATTCTCATCTTTTGTTGCCAGAGATCTTATTTCTCCATCACTAAAATTTGAAGTCGGGCCCTTATGTGTATGTAAAAGACAGGGCCTATGCTTTTGAATCCAAACTGGATAAAAACACAAATGGTTTTTTAAATAAACAATTAAAAGATTATAAAGACGATGAAAGAAATGCAGTGATCCCTTTGATATTTTATAATTCAGTTGTTTCCCGCGACAGCCGTAAAATGATCATCAGCACGCAGCCCATACGATTTATGATGCGCAGCAAATATGATACAACGGCGATTCCCGAAATGGATCCCGATGTTATTGACTTTGTTTCTTTCTTTGAAAAACAAGATCCTTATAATATCAGGATATTGACAGCGCTCCGCATGAACGCAACATTTCCTCTTGTGCTGCCAAATGTGTGGCTTCCTTCAGAACCGGTCATCGATGTAATGGATGCAGGGCTAAGAGATAATTATGGACAGGAAACTGGTTTACGATTTCTTGAATTTTTTGAAGATTGGATAAGCCAAAACACAAGAGGCGTGCTTATCATCCAGGTGAGAGACCGGCCTACAGGCGGATGGGATTATCCGTATGTTACCGAGAATATCGGCGACCATGCCACAAAACCATTTCTGATGCTGCAGCATAACTGGTTCAAGACAATGGAATATTTTCAGAACGACCTGCTCAGTTATTATACACAGCATGCAGGGCATCGTATCAATAAAATAATTTTTCAATATGCTACCGAAAAACAAGAAGACAAAGCGGCATTGAACTTCCATCTTACGCAACGGGAGAAAAAAAATATATTGAGCTCACCGGATTTTTTATTCAACATTAAAAGTTTTAAAAAGGTCGATAGCCTGTTTAATCAAAAAGATATGCCGTTGGCTAAACTGGTTGAATAAGCCTGAAACATTTTTTCTTTACTTCTATTAAAAGCTTATCCGGAGTTTCCGCGGGATCGCCATCAATATGCAAAGGTGCTTCAGAATAATTAGTGATCTCCAATTTATCAGTTTGAAAATAAATAACACCGCGTTTTTGTGCGACGATTGAGGTAGATTTCAGGACATTCCAGCCTGCCACCTGTTTTAATGTTTGAAAGAGGAAACTTACTTTATTCTGTCTTGTTACGATCACTATATCCAGCAACCCATCACTTAAGCTTGCCTTTGGCGCTATGGTAAAATTATTTCCAAACTGGTTGCTGTTTGCAATGCTTATAAAAAATGCTTCTGTCTCAAATTTTTCTTTATCCAGTTTTATTTCGAATTGAAATGGTTGAATAGAAAAAAAATGTTTCAGCGTCAGTTGGGCATAGGTCATCAATCCTCTTTTTGGATGACCGGCAAATTCATGCGCAACCTTAGCGTCAAAGCCAAGTCCTGCAAGCATGCAGGCAAAACGATCATTGATAAAAAATCCGTCGATGGCCGAAGCTTTGCCATTGAAAATTATATCCAAAGCAGTTGCCGGTTGTTTTGAAATCTTTGCACAGAGCGCCAGGCCATTTCCTGAGCCGCGGGGAATGATACCAAAATTTACATCCTGGTCCAGCAGGCTTCCAACTACGCCGCTTATTGTGCCATCACCACCGGCAATTACTACATCGGTGATCTTTTCTTCTTTTATAATTGAATGTAAAAATGAATAATTACCATCGGCAACTGAAGGAAAGATGTCATACCAAAAACCTTTCACCCTTGTTTTGTCTTCAATGATCTTTCGAAGATCATTTCCCGGTTTGGTTCCTGAAATTGGATTGATGATGTAGATAATCTTTCGGCTCATCGTGTATACAATGTACACAAAAGTATGCGACGTACACGAACCGTAGCAGCCAATGCGGGGTCTTTTGGAATAGCCCAACTATATACTTTTACTTTTTGCCTGCCTTCCATTATCCCTGCAATTTCTGAATTGTGCAAACGAAGAAAGAGTGTATTGCTGTATTCTCTTATAGATTTATCGGAAGAATCAAAAAAACCGATGGTACGTATCCATTCTGATTGTTCAGCTGCCGGTGTGTATTCAATAATAAAAAACCCGGGGCCTTCGAGGAAACGGTTTAACAATAAAACCTTTCGTTCATCCTTTGGCTCTTTCTTATTAGTGAATTTAGAAACTTCTTTACGGTTATGATAAATATTCCAGCTATCGTAGGATTGAGCCTGCAAAGAAATTCCAAGAAATAATGGAATAATATATATAATAAGTTTGCCCATTAGTTACAGTAAAACGAAGTTCGGGGAAAAAACGTTGCATTTACCATTTCAACAATGCGCTTGCCCAAGTAAACCCGCTGCCAAATGCGGCAAGACAAACCAGGTCGCCTTCTTTTATTTTTCCCATTTCCCATGCTTCGCATAAGGCAATAGGAATGGATGCAGCAGTAGTGTTACCATATTTCTGAATATTATTATACACCTGGTCATCTCTTAGTTTTAATTTCTTTTGAACAAACTGAGATATGCGCAGGTTAGCCTGGTGGGGGATCAGCAGTTTGAGGTCTGATGTCTGATAGCGATTTGTATTTAATGCTTCCATGATCACTTCAGGAAATTTTTCAACAGCTATTTTAAAAACTGCCTGCCCATCCATGTTGGGAAAATTCTGTGCATTATCGATCATGGCATGGCTCATAAACATTTCACCTATTTCGGCTTCTTCAAAATCAGCAAGCTTTTTTTCGGGAACCCAATAATTAGCATGCGTACCGGGATTATACATCGCCAGTATCTCCGCATTGTTTCCATCGCAATGTAAATGCGTACTCAAAATGCCACGGTTTTCATCGTCTGTTGGTTGTAATACAACGGCGCCGGCACCATCACCGAAGATCACAGAAATATTTCTTCCACGGGTGCTGAAGTCCAATCCGAATGAATGTTTTTCACTGGCAACAACAAGAATATTTTTATACATCCCTGTTTTAATAAACTGATCGCCGGTGCTAAGTGCATACACAAATCCTGAACACTGATCTCTTATATCCAATGCACCAATCTCTTTCATCTTCATGGCACGTTGCACCAACACACCGCATCCGGGAAAATAATAATCAGGACAGATAGTAGCGAAAATGATAAAGTCAATATCCTGTGGAGTGATGCCGGCTCTTTCAATGGCGATCTTTGCAGCTTCAATGCCCATTGTTGCCGTTGTTTCTTTTGTACGATGAGCATATCTTCTTTCCTGTATACCGGTTCGTTCCTGTATCCACTCATCAGTGGTATCCATATATTTTTTGAGATCGTTATTGGTAACAATATTTTCCGGCACATACATGCCAATACCGGCAATCTTTGATCGTAGCATAGCTATAAGTAATTAAAAAGGAAGATAACAAATCCCGGCCAAAGCCGGGGCAAGCGGTAAGTGAATGCGTGTTGATTTCAAGCGAATTGTTGCCGGTTCAAAGCCCAAATGGGCAATTTGTGCCACACTCGTTTTTTCTTTCTATATGAAGTAAGTATAGCATGATATTTTCTAATGTTAGAACAGGACTTCAGTAAAAATCCTACAGCAACGGACTGCATGGACCAAGCTAAAAAGAATATTTGGGTTAAGCCGGCGAGAATAGCAGCTAAGACTATTCTGTTCATTATTTTATTTTTCCTCATCATTCTATTATTGGTACAGACAGGCCCGGTTCAAAATTTACTTCGCGTAAAAGCCGTAGCCTACCTGGAAAAAAAATTACAAACAAAAGTTGAAGTGGGAAAAGTATATATAGGCCTTCCAAAAAATATTATTCTTGAAAATATTTACATAGAAGACAGGCAGAAAGATACATTGTTATCGGGAGGAAAGCTCGAAGCTAATCTTGATCTTATAGACCTGATCTTTAATAATAAAATAGATATACAAAGTATAACACTGGAAAACATCACAGCAAAAATTAAACGCCAGCTTCCGGATACTGTATTTAATTTTCAATTTATTGTTGATGCGTTTGCTTCGAAAGATACCGTCACCAGTGATCCAAATGATACGCTGGCTTATTTTATTTCAATTCCTTCTGTGGAATTAAATAAGATCAGGATAATATATAAAGACACCGTTAGCGGCAGTGATATGGAAGCATGGCTCGAACATCTTGATACAAAGATTGACAAGATGGATTATGAAAACCTGTATTTCGATATCCCAAAAACAAATATCAATGGATTGATCGCAAAGATCTACCAGGTCAAACCATTGGTCACGTTAGAACCTGAAATAAAAGATATAGTAGAGGCGCAGCAACCTTCTGCATTGAAATTATTTTTTAAAGAACTGGACCTGAAAAATATCAAGGTTGATTATCGCAATGATGTGTCGGCTGTATACACAACCATCGATCTTGGGTCGGCCAATGTAAAACCAAATAAGATCGATTTGGATAACCGGGTTATAGACCTGCAGAATGTTTCTTTACAAAATACATTAGCTGCAATAAGGCTTGGTAAGAAAGAAGCGGCGCGGGTTGTAATAAAAGAAGTGAAGCAGGAAGCAAAGAGCCAGGTAGAAGCAGGCTGGCATATACTTGCCTCCAGCGTAAACATTGCAAATAATACTTTTCAATTTGATAATGATAATAATCCGAGAATTGGATATGGAATCGATTACGGCCACATGAAAGGTGATTCCCTGACATTGGAAGTAAATGATCTTTTATTATCCTATGATTCAATTGCGGGAAAAATAAAAAAAGCAAACTTCAGGGAGCAAAGCGGGTTTGTATTAAATGAATTGCAGGCAGATTTTCTTTATTCGAATACTCAAACTTATATTAAAGATCTGTTGCTCAAAACCCCGGGTACAGAACTGAAACGATTTGCATCACTTACTTATTCATCTTTCAAAGACCTTGCTGACAATTTTCCAAGTACGCAAATCGATGCAGATATATCAAACAGCCATGTACAGGTTAAAGACATACTTGCTTTTGCCCCGCAATTACGTTCACAACCTGCGTTTGCAAATCCTAATGCAACATGGTTCATCAATTTACAGGGCAACGGAACATTGCAAACGATGCATATTGCCAATTTGCAATTCCGTGGTTTAAAAAATACACAAATAGATGCAGGCGGTTCGCTGGCAACAAACACGGACCCCAATCGTACAGGAGCTACACTTACCATAAAAAGATTACATACCACTCAAAGCGATATTGCTTTGTTCACCGGTAAGCGCTTATCCAATGCTCAAATAAATTTACCCGAAGAGTTTGATGCCCATGGAACAGTTGCCGGTTCTATGAATAATCTATCGACAAACCTTACCATTAATTCTTCCGTGGGTACTGCATTTGTAAACGGCCGCTTTACAAATTTGAGCAATCCGGATGCAGCTACATATAATGCATTGGTAAAAACAAATTCATTAAACCTTGGTTCTATTTTGAGAAATGAACAGCTAGGAAACATCAGTGCGAATGTTACCGTATCGGGTAAAGGGTTCACTCCTGATAAAATGAATACAAGATTTAAAGGTGATGTTTATGCAATTGAATTTAATGATTACGTGTACAGAAATATCAATGTAGATGGATCTCTCCAGGGTTCTTTGTTTAATGCAGCAACTGTTATAAATGATCCCAACATTCATTTTAACGGTACAATCAGCGGAGACATGTCTTCAAATCCATCATATCGTTTTATAGGAATGATTGATAGTATGAACACATTTCCACTACATCTTACAGCCGGGCCGCTGATAGCAAGAGGGCAGATAGATGCAACGATACCTGTTATCAATGAAAATTATTTAGAAGCAAACGTTTTAGTAACAAAAGCATTATTGATTTCAGGCGAGCAGCGATTACCATTGGATACGATCCAGTTTGTTTCAGGCAGAAATGATACGGCCCAATACATGACTTTAAGAAGTGATGTCGCCAATGCAAGATTAAGTGGCCAATACCGTTACACTGATCTTGGAATAATCTTTCAACAAAGTATAGAGCCTTATTTTTCTGTGACACCCGTAGCGTCGATCTCAAATGTGCAGCCTTACAATTTTACTTTCACCGCAGATGTTTCAAACGCACCTGCACTGACGGCCTTTGTTCCGGGGCTAAAATCATTTGAACCAATACATATTGATGGAAGAGCATCCAACGATCAGGGACTGTCGGCTACTATGACTTCTCCGTTTGTTTCTTATAATGGAAGCGATATAACCGGCATTAATCTAAAAGTGAATACCACCAGCCAGGGATTACAGTTTATTGGTGATGTGCAACACATAACAGGAATCGGTCATAATCTTTATCATACGCAAATCAATGCCGTGGCTTTAAATAATAGAATTGATTTTAATTTAAATATTGATGATATACGCGGCAGAGATAAATATTACTTAAGCGGCATCGTTAGTCAACCGACACGCGGCAACTATCTGTTGAATTTGCGACCCGATAGTTTACTGCTGAATTATGATAAATGGACCGTTTCTCCCAACAACTCTCTTACGATAACAAAAGATAATATTTTTGCCAGCAATTTTATTCTGCAAAAGAATGATCAAAGATTATCTCTTCAAAGCGAGGGACAACAGCTGAATGTTGGGTTTAGCAATTTCCAATTGTCTACAATCACTGCAATGATGAAATCAGATTCATTACTGGTGAATGGTGCGATGAATGGACAGGTGACCTTTAGCAATATATTGAAGCAACCTGTTTTCACCAGCGATGTTACTATAGCTGATCTGAGCATGAAAGGTGATACGACTTGGAAACGCAGTTATAAGAGTTGATAACACGGCCGGCAATCGCTATAACACCAATGCGACAATAACAGGCAGGGGCAATGATCTTGCTTTAACGGGTTCCTTTGCTCCGCAAGGTGAAAAGGATATTGCATTAGATCTTAATCTTAATGTTCGCCAAATGCAACTGGCCACTATGGAAGGCGCCTTTGGCGGCATGATTAAAAATGCGTCAGGCAGTGTAAACGGAAATATCACCATCCAGGGAACGGCAAGTGCACCCAAGATCAATGGCCCGGTCAATTTTGATAAAGCAAGTTTTGCTACAACGATGCTAGGCAGTCAATATAAAATAGATGGTGAAAAGATCAACGTCACAGAAAATGGTTTTCAGTTTGATGACTTTGTAATAAAGGATTCAGCCAATAACGAACTAAGGTTAAACGGAACCATTCAAACTCCAAACTTCACTAATTATAGTTTCGATATGGATGTAAACGCTACCAATTTCCAGGTGCTTAATACAACAAAAAAAGATAACAAGATCTATTATGGAAAATTGGTGATCACATCAAATATGCATGTAAGCGGAACAGAGACTGCTCCTGATGTTGATGGCAATATTACAGTGAATGACGGTACTGATCTTTCTATTGTGATCCCGCAACAGGAACCTGGTGTAATTGCACGGGAAGGCATCGTTGAATTTGTTAATATGAATGCGCCGGAAAATGATTCACTCTTCCTCGCTGTCTATGATTCATTGAATATCTCTCCGTTCAGGGGAATGAATATAATCTCCAATATCGAAATAAAAAAAGAAGCAATTTTTAATATTATTATTGACGAAGCAAACGGGGATTTTATTAATGTACAAGGTGAGGCGCTTTTATCAACCGGCATTGACCCAAGCGGGAAGACCACTCTTGTGGGTAATTATGAATTGGAAAAAGGAGCTTATGAAATCACTTTCAACTTCCTGCATCGTCGTTTTGAGATACAAAAAGGAAGCAGGATCACATGGTTGAATGAACCCACCAAAGCAACCTTAGATGTAAATGCTGTATACATTGCGAATACATCGCCGATTGATCTGGTACAAAACCAGGTGGCGGGTTCTTCACAGGCGATCCGCAATACTTATTTACAAAAATTACCATTTGAAGTTCATTTAAAAATGACCGGGGAATTGATGCAGCCCGTTCTTTCATTTGATATTGTATTACCGCTAAACAAAAACTATGGTGTTTCTAATGATATCATCACACAGGTTGATAGCAGGCTTGCTGAGTTAAGACAGGAACCAGGCGAGATCAATAAGCAGGTTTTTGCTTTGTTATTATTGAATCGTTTTGTTGGCCAGAATCCTTTGGCAAGTAATGCGCCTGGCTTTAGCGCCTCATCGTATGCACGACAAAGTGTAAGCAAATTAATGACTGAGCAACTGAACAAACTTGCCGCCGGACTTATTGATGGTGTTGACCTTACTTTTGATATTACCTCAACAGATGATTACACTACAGGTGAACAAAGAAGCAGGACCGAATTGAATATAGGATTAAGCAAGCGATTGCTGAATGAAAGGCTTACGGTGTCGGTCGGCAGCAATTTTGAATTGGAAGGACCAAAGAACAGCAGTCAAAAGGCGAGTAATATAATCGGGAACCTGAATGTCAACTATGCGATAAGCAGGGATGGGCGATATGCACTTCGCTTCTATCGTAAGAATGAATATGAAGGCGTTGTTGATGGTTATATCATTGAAACAGGGTTGAGTTTTATTATCAGCGTAGACTACAATCGCTTTAGTGAATTATTAAGAAAAAGGAAGAATCAAAGAGTGGAAGGAGTGAATTATAACCGGACGAACAGATGAGCATGAGCAAGTATTATATTGTCATTTTAATTACGGGTTATTTTTTATTAGCTGCCTGCAGCAGTACAAGACATTTACCTGAAGGCGAAAAATTATATACCGGTGCACGGATAGATGTTAATGGCACCGCAACTGTCCGTGAAAAAAAAGTATTACAGGAAGATCTTGGCAGGCTTAACAAGACCAAAACCTAATACAAAATTTCTTGGTCTTCGTCTTAAGCTTAATATTTATAATTTATTCAGGAATAAAAAAGAAAATTCTTTTTGGGGAAGGATAAGAGATAAAAATGGCGAGCCGCCGGTTTTGCTTAGCCAGGTCGATCTGCAGAAAAACGTCCAGAGTATTGCAAAGTCATTTGGAAAATAAAGGATACTTCCGGGCAAAAGTTACAGGAGATACGATTATCAGGCGAAAGAAAGCGCATGCCCGCTATAATGCAGAAGCAGGAGCACAATATAAAATAGCGGCTGTTCAATTCCCGGGTGACAGCAGTGTGTTAAGCACAACAATTATCGGCAGCAGTAAAGAAACCTTATTAATTCCCGGAAAGCCTTTTGACCTCGATGTGATAAAGGCGGAACGGATCCGGATCGATGGTTACCTGAAAGAAAGAGGCTTTTATTTTTTTAGCCCCGAATTTATTTTGATAAGAACGGATACTTCGATTGGTAACCATCTTGTGAACATGTATGTAACTGTAAAGCCTGATGCACCATTTGAATCAAGAGAGGTTTACCGGATTAAAGATGTTCAGATCTATACAGGCTATAGCCTGAACATGGAAAGAATTGACAGCAGTAAAGCACAGGCACAATATTATAAAGGCTATTATATCATTGACAGAAGAAAAAGATTCAAGCCCTCAATGTTTGTCGATGCTATGAAATTTAAACCGGGTGATATATATAATCGGACCAATCATAATTTTACCCTTAGCCGTTTGATCAATCTTGATCTTTTCAAATTTGTAAAGAACAGGTTTGAGCAAAATCCAACAACAGATTCTGCGTATCTGGATGCATACTATTATCTCACCCCTTTACCAAGAAAATCGTTACGAGTTGAGTTAACTACAATAACAAGATCAAATAATCTTAATGGCTCTTTGATCTCGTTAACATGGAAGGACAGAAATCTTTTCAAGGGCGGCGAGCATATAAGTATAAGTGCTTACAGCGGCTCCGATGTGCAGTTCAGCGGAGCATTGCGTGGCTATAATGCAATACGCATGGGAGGGGAAATAAATTTTGGAATACCAAGGGTGCTTGTGCCGTTTGGTGATTTTGGAATTAGAGGCGGATATATGCCACGCACAAATATTCAGCTTGGATATGATATGCTTGATCGTGTAAAACTTTATACGTTAAATTCCTTCCGGGCTGCCTATGGTTATATATGGAAAGAAAGTATTGTAAAGCATCATGAGCTTTATCCTGTTAGTGTAAACTATGTACAACCGGGAAGAGTTACTGATGAGTATAGAAATCTTATTAGCCAGGATACATTGCTGGCCCGTGCTATTCAAAAACAATTTATTCTTGGCTCAACATATCAATTTAATTATAATGAACTGGCAACCGGGTTACAACCAACCAATGCTTATTATTTAAATGGGCTTCTTGATCTTTCGGGAAATGTGGCCGGCCTGGTTTCCGGTGCAGATGTAAAAGCCGGTAAAGAAGTCACGATCCGAAACGTGCCTTTTGCACAATACATCAAATTTGAATTGGATGGCCGCTATTACAGAAAGGTTGGTTTGTATTCAACCTGGGCAAACAGGGTAATTCTTGGAGTTGGTATTCCGTATGGAAACTCCGTACAGCTTCCTTTTATCAAACAATTTTTTATTGGGGGAAATAACAGTCTTCGTGGATTCAGAAGCCGTACAGTAGGGCCGGGTACATATAGATATACAGGCACCGCTAATTTTTTACCTGATGAGACCGGGGATCTAAAATTGGAACTGAATACAGAATTCCGTTTCCGGATCAACGGACCACTATACGGTGCGTTCTTTATTGATGCAGGAAATATTTGGTTGATGAATGACAGCAGTTACACACATAAGCCCGGTGGTAAATTCACGAGTAAATTCTTAAGTCAATTGGCAGTTGATGCCGGCGCCGGTATTCGCTTTGATATTACACTTTTTGTCATACGGTTTGATGTTGGTTTCCCTTTGCGCAAACCATGGGAAAAAAATCCGTGGGTGATGAGTCAATTGCAATTGAACAATGTGCAATTACGGAGAGAGAATATTGTTTATAATATTGGTATTGGTTATCCTTTCTGAGGAAATTTCTTCTTATAGCTTTGCAACATGACAAGTGAAACAGGTAAATGGATCATTGGCGCCGGTGTCATTATTATAGTAGTTGGTATCATCATTTATTTTTTTCATGATAAATTGAATTGGATCGGTCGTTTGCCTGGCGACATCAGGATTGAAAAAGAAAACTTCAAATTTTATTTTCCTATCACAACAATGATCTTACTTAGCCTCTTAGCTACTCTTATCGTTTGGGTGATCCGCAAATTCTTTTAGTTGAGGATCAATCTTTAATTCCAGCTACGCTTTTAATTTGTTTTTTTAACCACGGAGACACTAAGTTCACAGAGGGACACGGAGTTTATCCCCGTGTAAGATCGTGTCATTGTGCCTCCGTGGTTTAATATTCTGTAATTTAATTTTTACATTCGGGAACTAAATACTGCTTATGCAACCAGCTTCACGGTTTACTGCCCTTGATGTTTTTCGCGGTATGACTGTTTGTTTTATGATCATTGTAAATACGCCTGGTAACGGTGATACCACTTATGCACCGCTGCTTCATGCGAAGTGGCATGGCTTTACACCGACAGATCTTGTTTTCCCTTCTTTCCTGTTTGCCGTGGGCAATGCTATGAGTTTTGTAATGGTGAAATGGAGTACAATGAAGAATGGAGAAGTGTTGTGGAAGATCTTCAAAAGAACAATTATCATTTTCCTGTTGGGTTACCTGATGTACTGGTTTCCTTTTGTGCATTGGAATGACAATGGCGGATTGTCTTTTAATCCAATTGGTCAAACACGAATTATGGGAGTATTGCAGCGAATAGCATTGTGTTATTGCGCAGCTGCGCTGATGATACGTTATTTGAAATTAAGCACCGTGCTAAGATTATCGGTTGCCTTTCTTTTTATTTACTGGCTTATCTTATTATTGTTCAGGGGAAGCGCTGATCCTTATGATATGCTTACAAATGCCGGCACACGATTAGATCTGTTGGTTGCTTGGCCCAAATCATTTGTATCATGGTGAAGGTGTAGCCTTTGATCCGGAAGGGTTGCTAAGTACATTGCCGGCAATTGCCAATGTAACGTTTGGCTATGCTGCAGGTAAATGGATACAAGAAAAAGGAAATACATTTGAAGGATTGACAAAACTTTTATTAGTCGGCGTTACACTGATCTTTCTTGCACTTTGCTGGAATAATTTTCATCCCATCAATAAAAAACTTTGGACAGGCAGTTATGTATTTCTTACGGTGGGTATTGACTGTGTATTGCTTGCTGCTTTGGTTTATTTCATTGATTTTTTACAAATAAAACGGTTCAATTATTTCTTTGAAGTGTTTGGCAGAAATCCATTGTTTATTTATTTGGTTTCTGAAATCGGCGCCATACTCTTATGGTTTTTTCCAGTCGGAGATAAACCACTTTATCGCTGGTTATTTGATACTGTATTCAGCAAGGCAGGAATGTATTTTGGCTCATTTTTATTTGCAATAACTGTTATGCTTTTCTGCTGGCTGGTGGGGTATGTACTGGATAAGAGAAAGATCTATGTGAGGGTGTAACTTTTATTTACAGGTTGGAGCTTTAATATTTCAATTGCAAATTTTTCCACTTCATTTTTCACTGCTTGTACATCTTTTGATTTGATCGGTGAAGCAAGCACATGGCTTTCTGCATTAGGGATCGCTACTTGTCTTTTTAAAGAATCGGGTGTTGCAAGTTGCAGAAACATTCTTTTCATTGCGGATACTTTTACCACATCATCCTGGTGATCTTCATCTCTGAAATAATACAGCAATAAAGTTGGTTGTGTTACTTTTTTAAAAGTAGATTCTTTCATGGTAGACTCCAGCAATTCTTCCAACTGAACTAACGAACTTGTAGAGTATCGATTATTCCAATACTTCGCATAGAGTGCTGTAGTATCAGAAACTGTTCTATGCTTACCAACAATAATATGTGCAATTTGTAAACCCCAATGATTATTAAGCAGCCATGCATTTGCATCATTGATGGCAATATTGGGCGACATCATAATGCTCGCCGCAATATCAGGAAATTCAGCGCAAAGTTTTAATGCCAATGTACCGCCGGTCGAAGTCGACATCAGAATTATTTTCTTGCCAAGTTGTTTACCGATAGCATATGCTTCGACTGCTGATCTCCAGCTTTTTTCTGCGGTATAATTAGCAAGAGCATCTGTTGTATCAATTCCATGGTCTGCGAGTCTTGATAAGTATAAGTTGCATCCAAACTTTTTTGCAAACTCATAGTGAACAGGATCGCCTTCTTCCTGCGATGCGCTGAAAACCATGCAGATACACTACAGCATATTCTGTTTTTTCTTTTGCAGAATCATTGAACCATATGATCCTTGCTTCATTATCGGGTTTTAGTTTATGCCTTGCTTCATTATCGGCTATATATTTTTCTAATTGAGCTGCTCCGGATGGTATGTTTGGTACTTCGTTCGTGTATTTTGGTAAAGACGGCTGCGGCCCAAGAAAATAAACAATGATGAGAATGACTAAAATAATACCAAGCCATCTGAGAAATCGCATGGGCGATTTTTTATAAAACTAAAAATTTATTAACCGGTTACAAAGGAAGGGTAAATAGTAGACGTAAAGATTGTGGTCCCGGTTACAGATAGCTGAATAGATCCGATAGCTATCTGGATTACCGAAGGTAGAAAGAGTGCGACTGCAACGGAAGTCAAATCAAGGTTTAACAGTTGGTGATCATAATAAACCTTCTCAATTTCTTCGTTGCCCCGGTGAATTAGCGTACCTTCGCCGCTCGTTAAAAATGAGTATGGAAATTAGAAATATTGCGATCATTGCTCACGTTGACCATGGTAAAACTACACTGGTTGATAAGATATTACATGCTACCAAAGTATTTCGGGATAACCAGGAAACCGGTGATCTGATCATGGATAGCAATGACCTGGAAAGGGAAAGAGGCATCACTATTTTTAGTAAGAATGCTGCCGTTGTTTATAAAGATGTTAAGATTAATGTGATTGATACGCCTGGTCACGCCGATTTTGGCGGTGAAGTGGAAAGGGTATTGAAAATGGCCGATGGTGTTTTGTCTGCTGGTGGATGCTTTTGAAGGACCAATGCCGCAAACACGATTTGTGTTGCAAAAAGCATTGCAGTTAAATCTTAAGCCGATCGTTGTTATCAATAAAGTTGATAAACCAAATTGCCGTCCTGATGAAGTGCATGATGCCGTATTTGAATTATTCTTTAACCTTGATGCCACAGAAGAACAATTGAATTTCCCTACCTTTTATGGTTCAGGGAAAAATGGCTGGTTCAATGATTCACTTGACACAAATCGATAATATTAATCCTTTGCTGGATGGTATTTTAAAATATGTGCCGCCACCAAAAGTGAATGAAGGTCCTTTGCAAATGCAGATCACTTCACTTGATTATTCTTCTTTCCTTGGACGTATTGCTATTGGTAAAGTAAGCCGTGGTGTGATAAAAGAAAATCAGCAGGTTGCATTGATGCAGGCTGATGGCATCGATAAAGAAAATCGAAAGTAAAAGAGTTGTATGTGTTTGAAGGAATGGGTAAAGAAAAAAGTAACTGAAGTAATTGCCGGTGATCTTTGTGCAGTGGTTGGTATTGAAGATTTTAATATTGGTGATACCATTGCTGATGTTGAAAATCCTGAAGCATTGCCGGTGATCAGTGTGGATGAACCAACGATGAACATGCTGTTCAGCATTAACAACTCTCCTTTCTTTGGTAAAGATGGAAAATTTGTTACCTGCCGCCACTTGCGTGACAGGCTGATGAAAGAAACAGAAAAAAACCTTGCATTAAGAGTAGAAGATACTGATGAGTGGCGATAGCTTCATGGTTTATGGCCGTGGTATTCTGCATCTTGGGTATATTGGTTGAAACCATGCGCCGCGAAGGATATGAATTAACTGTAGGTCAACCACAGGTTATTGTAAAAGAGATCAACGGTAAAAAATGTGAGCCTTATGAAAACCTGGTGGTGGATGTGCCGCAGGAATTTGCAAGCAAAGTGATTGACCTTGTAACACAGACGTAAAGGTGAAATGCTGTGATGGAAACCAAAGGTGATATGCAGCATCTTGAATTTGAAATTCCTTCAAGAGGATTGATCGGGTTGCGTACGCAAATGCTTACCAATACCGCCGGTGAAGCTGTGATGGCTCATCGCTTTACTGAATACAAACCCTGGAAAGGACCTATTCCCGGAAGAAATAATGGTGTATTGCTTTCAAAGAATCAGGATAAAACAACAGGTTATTCCATCGATAAATTACAGGACAGGGGAACATTTTTTGTTGACCCGGGAGAAGAAGTTTATGCAGGACAGATCATTGCCGAGAATATTAAACCAGGTGATCTGGTTGTAAATGCTACCGAAGCAAAAAAACTGACCAACCACCGTGCAAGCGGAAGTGATGATGCCACACGCATTGCTCCTAAAACATTGATGACACTGGAAGAATGCATGGAATATATTCAGCAGGATGAATGTATTGAAGTAACTCCGAATTTCATTCGTATGCGTAAAGTGATCCTGGATGAAGATGAGAGAAAGAAGCAAGGCAAAAGGATGGGTGCGGAAGCCGTATAATTTTTATCATATAAATAGAAAAAGCTGCCCGATTTAATTGGGGCAGCTTTTTTATTGCAAATTATTTTTCAATTCCATAATATTCACACACTGCATTATAATCACTGTAATCAACAGGGTTGTTTATTCTTCCATCCTCCAGTGCCACCAAAAGCAGAACTTGGGATCAAGCACATAGCGGAATTTTATGGTGAGGAAATTATTACCGTAAACCGATCGTCCTCCGTACATTTCGATATCTTCCGTAATTTTTCCAGTTTCAAAACGATAATCCAACACCAGGTCTTCACCAAGGCTTTCATTCGGTAGCAGTCTTATATATCTATTAAAATTGATTAATAATACACAGTACCATTCCCTTATCTCTTACAGCATCTGTTAGCGCTTGTGGTAAGCATGTCCGTGTGAATTGTATAACCAGCATCCCGTATATCCAGTCAGGATCTGTTTGGGCTGGATCCAGTTAGAAAAAACAACATTCGTTCCATTCGGTCCCCTTTGGATTGTTTCCATAATTCCATTGCCCTGGTTTAAGGTTGTAGGTTGTTCCTGTTGTGCAGGTATTTCTTCTTTTTCTTTTTTACAAGAAATAAATGCAGCGCTTACAAGCAGTATTGCTGTTGCGGTTACTAATAGCTTTTTCATTTTAATTTTTTTTAATGGTTACTTTTTGTTTCGGGGTGAAAGTATAATCGTAACCACTTCATTAAAAATGCTGATGAGCAAATGGCTATTTTCATTGATAGATCCGTTAAAATTCAAATGAGAAGAAAACCGATGAATAAAAACGTCTTTACTTTACCCTTCCAATCTCTCAATAAGGATATCCATTTACTCATTGCTTCTTTTAATATCCTGCTGTAAATAAAGACATTAGCACCGGAGAGAATAGTTCCGTGCATTGAAAGCCGGATAATCTGTTTAAATTTAGAATAGCTAAAACATCAACTTGAAAAGTAAGGGCATCATAGTAAGCATAATTGTTTTATTGCTAACACAGCAACCCGTTTTCAGCCAGGTCGTTTCTTTTTCTCATCTCAATACGTCAAACGGTTTATCGGATAATTATATTCAAAGCCTTGTAATTGATAAGAAAGGATTTTTATGGATCGGTACCGGCGATGGATTAAATAAATACGACGGGTATACTATTACCAGTTGGTTCAAATCTTCCCAGGCTGGTTTGCCTTCAGATACAATAAGACAATTATACTGTGACAGTAAGAATCGTATTTGGGTTTCAACGCCGGGCAGTGTAGCCTGGGCTGATGAGGAAAGAAAATTTCATTCATTACAGCTCCCGGATAAGACGGAAAGATTTTTTTGCTATGCGGTTTTTGAAACGGATAGCTATGGAATTGTGTTGTTTACTGCGGAAGGACATTATGCGTTTAATGAAAGAAAAAAACAGCTTGAAAGGATAGAAGGGTTATCGGGGCTTATCGATAGTAAGGACGTGAATATAGCAGTGCCTTTTTCAAAAACAAAAACCATTTATGTTTATGAGCAAAGAGTGGTAGTTATAGATCACGAAAAACATGTAAAGATTTTTGAAAAAAATATTCCAAATGCTGTTACGGCCTGCAGGTATAATGATAATAGCATTGCAGTAGCCACACGTCATGGCTTTATTTCTGTAATTGACATTACTGCACAGCAGGCAATAAAAACATTTACTATATATAACGAAACGGAAGGAAAAAGATCGAGTCCGCGGGTTACAGAGATGGTAAAAACATCTGACGGAAGTCTTGTGATCGCTACTTTGCTTGGTGGATTAGTGATGATAGATAGTATAACAGGAAAAATAACTGCCTACAAACATGATCCCTTAAATACTTCTACAGTTGCAGCTAATATACTCTACCGCGTATTTGCCGGCAATAATGGGGAATTAATTACAGGTTCTCAGTCGGCCGGGGTTAGCATTTCAAATATCAATAATAAAAGCTCCGTGTATAAAAGAATATTTAAGGATAGGCATGGAAATATTTTTGACGGACATATTAATGTGATGGCGGAGGATAAACACGGGTATCTTTGGATCACAACAATTGACCGGCTTATCCGCTGGGATAGAAAAACAAACATTTCCGAATTCTATTATTATTTTTTTAATGATCCTGTTTTGGGGCCACGTAATCTTGAGTTGCGGACTATTTGTATTGACAGGAAGGACAGGATATGGATTGGCGCAATTGGCGCAGGTGTTGCATTATTTAATAAGCAAACGGGAGTATTTGACCTAATAACAAAAGACACTTCATTAGGGCCGGAAGTGCGAAACACATATGTGAATGTACTGATGGAAAGTAAGGATGGGAGTATATGGGCCTGCAGTTTTGGAGGAATTTACCAGATCAATCCTGATAATTTTAATATAACAACGTTTCATGATCATCTTGTATTAAAAGAAGCTGCAGTAAAGGTTGTTATTTCATTATTTGAAGATAGCTCACGCCGATTATGGATGGGTACTCAGCGTTATGGTATTTACTGTTATGATAAAAGCAAAGGTCAGCTTACAAATTATACAACCGCGAATGGCCTTTTGACCAATACAGCCAATTCAATTACAACCGATAAGTACAGTAATATTTATGCGGCACATCTTACCGGGTTCAGTGTTATTGCTGCCAACGGAGGAATAAAAACTTTTTCAAAGGCAAATGGAATGCGTTATGCCCGGTGTGAAAGTATTATAACTGATGATAATGGCTACGCATGGATCGCCAATAATAAATGTCTTGTAAAATATGATCCCGTTAAAAGTACCCTTGAATACTTTGAGGAGAATGCAGGCATTAGTACTGATGGTTTCCGCTTTGATGCTTCTTGTAAAACGAGAGATGGTAATCTTTATTTTGGCACTCACCGCGGTATTAATTATTTTGATCCATCGCAGATAAAGAATTATACAGCCCAGCTACGTGTAAATATTTACCAGGTCTCACTGCCAAATTCTGTTATCCGGTTTGATAATTCACAGGATCTAAAATTGAAACACACGGAAAACAGTGTACAGTTTTACTTTACGGCGATCAACCTTACGGGTTCACGCAATATTGCTTATGAATATATGCTGAAAGGCTATGATAAAGATTGGCAGAGAGGAACTGATCTGCATGATGTACGTTATCCGTCATTACCCCCGGGTAAATATGATTTCATCGTGAAAGCAAGTATTGACAAAATAAACTGGACAACAGCATCAAACAAATTAAGCATTGAAATAATTCCGCCACTTTGGAAACGGTGGTGGTTTGTTCTTGTTTCAACGATCTTACTGATTGGGTTTATTATCGCAATTGTTCAGTTCAGGATCAACAGGGTTCGGTATAGCGAGAGATTAAAAACCATTTACAATAAAAAAATATCTGAAACAGAAATGAAAGCTTTGCGGGCCCAGATGAATCCGCATTTTATTTTTAACTCGTTAAACTCCATCAACAAGTATATTTTAAAAAATGATCATGCAAATGCTTCCCGTTATCTAACCCGGTTTGCCAAACTGATCCGGCTGATACTCGACAATTCAAACAGCAGGGAAGTGCCGCTGTCGGGTGAACTCGAAGCCCTGAAGCTCTACATTGAAATGGAATCTCTCCGGTTCACTAATAAATTTTCTTATGAAATAATTGTGGATGAAAATATAAGCCCGGATACCCTGCAAGTGCCCCCGCTTATCATTCAACCTTATGTTGAAAATGCTATCTGGCATGGATTATTACATAAAGAAACCGGGGGTAAGCTTTCCGTTTTTGTAAAAAAGACATCCGATAACATGCTGCAATGTATAATTGAAGACAATGGTATTGGCCGTGCTAAAGCAAAAGAACTAAAAAGCAAATCTGCTACGGCCAATAAATCGCTTGGCATGAAGCTGACGGAAGAAAGAATTGCTATGCTGAATCAATATGCTTCGCTGAATGCAAGCATTAATATTATTGATCTTGATGATGATAATAGTGAAGCAACTGGTACTAAAGTGATATTGACAATACCCATATGATCGTGGTTGGTGAATCGTCAATGGTCAATAACATATTCACGATTCACCATTGACTATTCACGAACAAATTAAAGAACAGATAAAATTTATGACTATGATACGTTGTATTTTAATTGATGATGAAGCCGATAGCCTCGAAGTAATGGAAATGTTGTTACAGACCTATTGCCCGCAGGTGAAGATTGAAGCGATCTGCAATAATGCCGGGGAGGGAATAGCTGCTATTAATCAATTTAAGCCCGATATAGTTTTTCTTGATATCGAAATGCCAAATATGAATGGCTTTGATATGCTGGAAAAGTTCGAGGAGCTTTTTTTTGATGTAGTATTTATAACTGCTTACCAGCAGTTTGCTATTAAGGCATTCCGGTATAGCGCTTTAAATTATTTATTAAAGCCTGTGGACCCGGATGACCTGGTTAAAACAATCGAAAGAGCGGAAAAGAAAAGGACTCCATTAATGAAAGAACAGATGCAACTGCTGATGCAGCATATCCGGAGTACGGAAAAACAAACTATTCCACGGATAGCACTTACTACCTCCGATGGAATGTTATTTATATCGACAGCTGAAATTATTTTTTGTGAATCGGACAGCAATTATACCAGGGTGGTATTAAAAGACGGTAGAAAAATACTGGTGTCAAAACCAATGAAAGAAATTGATGAAACGTTATCAGGACCGGATTTTTACCGCATACATAATTCATTTCTCATAAACCTTAATCATATAAAAAAATATGTCCGGGGTGAAGGAGGTTATGTGATCATGGATGATGGATCAAATGTGAGCATCTCCCGTACAAAAAAACAAGAGTTTGTTGAATTATTCTCTAAGTTCTGAATAGCAATCAACCAATGATTGAAAGAAGTTGTGCTGGCCTTGTCACGGGGAGCCAGCATTTTTTTTATTCTTCACGCTTAATTTATCACTCACTAAAAGTATTGGTTGCGCATTCCTTTTACAGGAACTCATAATAAAAATTGCAAATAAAAACCCAGTCAGGCAATTCTCTCAATGAATATTACTGTTTGATCATAACTGCTTTTGTTTGCCCTGGTTCGAACATAGCTTTGAGTTGTAATTAAAAATTATTAACTATTAAACCTTTTTAAAATGCAACTCGTAAAAGCTAATGCAACAAAATTTTTAAGAGTAGTGACAATCATGCTTCTCGCAACGTTCACCTTTGTTTCCTGCAAAAAAGACAATGATGTTAAACCTGCAGCCTCTTCTGTCGAAGGGATGTATTCAGGTAAGTCTGGATTTGGCAACGATGTACCTTCTGAAGATCAGAAATACAATATTAAAGCAGGAGGTGTGTTCCAGGAGATCGGCACTAATTCAGGGGCCGTTATTGGTCAGGGAACATGGCAAATGAATGGCAATACCTTGACGGCAACTTATTCTATTGTATGGTCTCCATTCAGTACTTATTCTGTTTCTGCAACATTTGATCCTGCTACGGGAAAGTTGACAGGAACATGGGGGTATGATAATAATTCTTCAGACGGAGGCAAAATAGACATGAACAAGCTGTAGTTACAGAAGCTACAATTAAAATTAAAAGGCTGTCCAATATAAAGGACAGCCTTCGTTTTTTTTATTGGGGTAGTATTGTATTCTTTATAGCAATCGGGTTTATAATTTATCTACTTTTTCCTGTAAGACCGGTACATGTTTCGAATTCAGGCCCTTTAGTTCATCTACCATTTTTTGAGCCATCGATTTATTGTTTTGGACGATATATACCAGCGTCGCATAGTACCTGGCATTTTCATTTTTTGGATTCAATGAAAGCGCCTTATTGAAGCTTTCCAATGCAGCTGAGTTATCACCCGTTTTATATTGGCTGTAACCTAACTCAACATAAGCGGCAGTATATGTAGGCTCCTGCCGGATCGCTTTTTGTAAATGTGTAATGGCTTCTGAATAATTGCCGAGACTGTTATGGCAAAAGCCTACGCCAAAATTAGCTTTGCGTTCATCGGGATTCATTGCCAGCGTTTTTTTATACCAGTTCATTGCTTCATTTAAATCTTTTTTATTATCCCGGTATACTTCGCCAATCCCATTGAGAGGCACATGACTTTTGGGATCAAGATCTATTGCTTTTTTATACCACGCAATGGCGTCATCATCTTGCTTTAAATTTTTACAGGAAAATCCAAGCTCCAGGTAAGTGTTGGCATAATCTGTTTTAAACTCCAATGATTTATTCAGGCTGATCTTGGCCTGGTCATACTGCTTCAGTGCATTTTGCATATATCCTTTACGGTACCAGTACAAATAATCATTTATCGGGTTCCTGGCTACCTCTTCATATTTCGAAAAATTTGTAAGAGCAGTTTGGTGATCACTTTTATTATAATAAATATATCCAAGTTGCTTGTAGGCCAAAGAGTACGTATTATTTAATTGCAAAGCCTGGTTATATTGACTGATAGCCGAATCAACACTGCTCGTCTTTTCAAATGCATAGCCAAGCTCAAAATGAACTTTAGGTACTCCCTGTCCATAAAGCTCTTGCTTTCGTCAATGAATATATTGCGCCAGGGTAATCTTTTATATCATTCTGGCACCAGCCCATTTCATACCAGGCTTCTTTATAATCACTTTTTAATTTTACTGCTTCCTTCAGTGCATTGATGGCATCACCGGGATTTTTTTCGCCTTTTAGTTTAACGCCTTTATCGTACCATTCCTGGGCCGTGGTTTGGCAATAAGCGAGGACGGGAAAAAACAGGATAATAATCAGAGAAGTATGAAGATCTCATTTTTACGGGTTTAAAGATTTTTGTGTAAGCAACTTTCACAATAGAATAAAACGCATTTACTGCTAAATTATTCTGTCGTATTTTTGCTTCCTTATTTACTATTATGAAAAAACGGGTGATTGTGGTGGTGTGTACTGTTGTGTTTTCGACGTTCCTTTTCCAATATTCTGCCGCACAATGTTCTATTTGTACCAAAACGGCGCAACAGCTGGGTGAAAAACCGGCCAAAGGCTTGAATGCCGGTATCATTTATCTTGCCGCTACTCCTTTCCTTATTGCAGGTTATGTTTTTTACCGGTGGAAAAAAAGTAACCACACTGAGTGAAGGCCGCGGTCTCTATTTCATGCCATTTATCTTTTCCAGCAACTCATCTGCTTCTTCGCCACTAAGCTCTTTAAGCTTATAATACATGCTCATTGCATCGCCTTTTTTATTAGTAGCTATAAAGCAAAGGCCTTTATAATAATATCCGAGTTTTGAATTTTCATCAAGGCTTATAGCTTTATTTAATTGTGTAATGGCGAATTCATACTGTTCTTTCATATAATATGCATATCCAAGCTCTTCCCTGTAACCGGAATCTTCACTGTCGTATTCAATTGCCTTTAAAAGAACTTTGATGGCCTCATCATATCTTTCCCTGTCATTATACAACCATCCCAATTTATAATAAATGGGTTTTGATTCTTCTTCATTTACCGCAAGTGCTTTTTCAAAATAGAAAATGGCTTTGTCATGATCTTCCTCGATCTCATAATAAACGTTCCCGATCCCCCGCAATGCGGTACCGTTATTTGCAAATAAAGCAAGTGTTTTATCATATTCTACTATTGCATCTTTTGCTCTCCGGAGCCTGTAGTATGCGTATCCAAGTTCATTGTATTTATTTTTCTTATCTGTATTTGAAACGGGATTATACCTAACAAGAAAGTCAACAGCGTCCTCAAAATTTTCAAGTTCATTACAACATACACCGGCTTCGTAATATGCATTGTTATGATCTGCTTTTTTAGTGATAGCATTTTTAAAAGCGGTTAATGCTCCGCTGCAATCTTTTTTACTCTTTAATTCTATTCCTTTCGTGTACCATTCTTTTGCGGTGGATTGTGCGGAAAGAAAAAATGGTAAAATAAAAAAGATGGTGGGGAAGAAGATCTTTCTTTTCATTTGTATATTTTTTAGTGGTTGTTGGTTTAAATAGTCCCGGTTGCTATCGGGATGTTCGAAAACTTCTATGGCTCATTTTATGGTTCGTTATTTTTAAAATTAATAAAGGATAATAATTTTTGCAATATAATTGTCAACATTAAGAATATATATACCGGGGGATAATGAGGGCAATCGAAAATTCAAGCGAAGACAAACTTGCGTTAGTAATTATTTCTTTTATGGACCTGCCGCTTATATCAGTAAGTCTGATGATCGTCCCTGCATTTAATTTACCGCTTATTGTGACTTTATTTTTTGCCGGGTTAGGATAAACAGTGAAACGGAGTATTATATTTTACAACAACCCTTTTTTGTAATGAATAAATAACATTGTTGTTTTTTCCATTGATGCGAAGCCTGTAAATGTTTTCACCGGCTACCGGGTTATTGTCAAAAATTTCATAATGATGAAGATTGTTCTGTGCATTTACCGTTAAAAGATCGGTCCAATTGTTTAATGAATTTATTTTTTCAATGTGAATGAATTTGCTTCCCCGGGATCAGTTATATCCCACTCCACTTTCACTTTTTTATCAGCAGTGAGTACTGCATTGAAATAAATAATTCTTACCGGTAAAGCAATTGTGCAGTTCGCGGAAGGAGTAACAGATGTCTTGTATGTATAATTAGTAATTCTTGATCCATCTGTTCCATTAACTGCAGGCACGGGAGTTCCGCAGCTTAAAGCATCAATATTTATCCCCGCTGTACCGCCGGAAACAGAACTTGTAATTGCAGGCAATGTTCCATTAAAATAAATAGCACCACCGCTTCCGCCGCCACCTGCGCCATAACATCTGCCTGAACTATTATCATCATCTTCATTTCCGCCATTACCACCAACTGCTTGTATGGTTAATGATCCCGAATAAGTATTTGTTACATTCATAATGATCGTGCCGCCTGCACCGCCGCCTGAAGCGCCATCATATGTTGTGGATTTTCCATTTTGCCCGTTTGCAGAAATTTTATAACCATTACCGATAATATTATTTGCAAGCACTATAATTATTCCGCCACCATTGCCACCTGCATAAGTTTGGTTAGTACTGTTTGCATGACCCGCACCGCCACCACCACCTAAAAATATTTTTGTATTGCTCCAATGTGCTTAATGGTTTACCACCACGGCCCTGGTAATTACCCGGTACAACCAGTTGGCCCTGTACTGAAATTACCACCACCATTACCACCGGCAGTTAAATTAGCACCACCGCCACCACCATTATTATGATTATTACCACCACCACCTCCATTTGCCGGTGCACCTCTTGCTCCATCAAGATTAGAAGGAACATCTGCAACACCTTCTCCTTTATAAGCACCATTGCTTGCAGAACCTGAAGTTGCATCATACGCATAGCCGTTGCCAACAGGATTAAAAAAACCACAAGTACCGCTATGCAAATAAAAAGCTGCGCCTTTATAACCGGTTGAATCGGCAAATAATGGAGCATTCAATGTTAGGTCCGCTTCCACTTTTATTGCAAGCACACCGCCTTTTCCTGTTGCGCTGTTCCATGATTGTGCTTTTACTGTATCAATTACATTCGCCGAATAATATTCGCCAAATTTTACTAACTGCACTTTATAATCTTTATCATAGTTGTTTATAAGTTCATTAAAAAAATAAACTGAATCATTGCTTACAGAGCAAATAGTGGCTACTTCATAATTGCCGGCATAGTTCAAAGAAGTTGTATCGCCAAATGAAGATGTATTTGCGTGTGTTAATTGATGCGCCTTTCATTTGTATTATCAAAACCGTATTGCCATAAGCAAGCCCGGAGACATTATCCAGTTCTGCGGCAGTAGCCGAAACACCTATCACACTATGATAGCTGTTAACAATGCCACTGATATTTGTTGTTTGGGAAAACCCAAATGAAGTTGAAACATAAAATAATGATGAGTAACCACGATCGGATAAAAGTAGTTAATAGGGAAGGCCTCCACGAAAAGCAGTTCACTGGGTTCATCGGGTTTGATTTCTCCTGCAGTCTGAAATAGCCTTAAAAATACTGAGTAACTCTTATGAATAAAAGGGATAAATACGATTTTTATAGCGAAGACCTATATATATTATACCCCTTATTATTGTAAAGGCTGAAAACGTATTTATACACCTGCAAAACTTATGTCACAACTTTAATTGGACTATGGCTCTGATAACAACGCTGAATTAGTTTTTTTTATCAAGGCTTGCAAGAACATCATTACGGTAAGTGGCGCCGATCGGAATGCTTTTATCCTCCACCTGCACATAATTTCCCTCAATGAATTTTATCTTGTTTCGGGAAATAATAAAACTTTTATGCACCCGGATAAATGATTTGACCGGTAATTCTTCCTGCAATTTTTTCATTGTTTCATTAATAATAAGTTGCCCTGAATCTGTAACCACTTTCATATAATCACCAATGGCTTCGATATAATAAATACTATCAAGATCAACCTTGTGGATTTTTTTATCAGCCTTTAAAAAAATGAACGAGGTATTTACCAGCATCGTTGTCTTGAGTGGTGGAAGCATTCAGTTTTTCAAAAGCCTTGTTTACTGCTTTTAAAAATCGTTCGAAAGAAAAAGGTTTTACTAAATAATCAACTGCATTCAATTCAAAACCTTCAACTGCGAATTCAGGATAGGCGGTTGTAAATATGACCAGGGGAGGATGGACCAATGTCTTTATAAAATTTATCCCTGATAACTTAGGGAGGTTAATATCTAAAAAGATCAAATGAATGTTTTGTTGCGTTAGAATGTGCTGTGCCTCCAATGCATCATTACACACAGCCACAAGCTCCAGTGCCGGCTGTTCTCCTATATATTTTTTGAGAACATTTTGCGCCAACGGCTCATCTTCTATTATGATGCATTTGTACCGATTCATAGATCTAATTGTAATTGCACAGCAAAACTATCTTTCCTGTTTTTTATAGTTAATAAATGTTTTTTGGGATAAAGCAATTCCAATTGACGTTGTATATTCTCAAGCCCAAGACCGCCATGATCGCCGGTTTTTATTTCATCAATTACTCCTTTGTTGTTTTCAACTGAAAAGATAAACCTGTTCTTTTCAATTTCTGTACTTATTCTGATAAAGGCTCTTTCCGTATTTCCTTTAGCGCCATGTTTAAATGCATTTTCAAGAAATGTAATAAGAAGGAGCGGGGCAATTTGCTGACCATTGATCTCTCCCGAACTTTTCATTTCAAGATCCAATAATGCATCGGAACGTATTTTTTGCAAAGCGATATAATTGTTCACAACCGCTAATTCTTTTTCCAGTGGAATAAAATTGTCTTTTGATTCATATAAAAAGTATCGCATCAGGTCTGAAAGCTGCAGTATTGTATCGGGTAATCGTTCATTCTTATCCAATGCCATTGAATAAATATTGTTCAGTGTATTAAAAAAGAAATGAGGATTGATCTGTGCTTTTAACGCTTTCAATTCAACTTCTGTTTTTTGTTTTTCTTTTTCCAATAATTCTTTTTCCAATTCACTCACCCAAAACCACGATTTGGATAATTTGAGCAAAGAAGTAATAATAATGTAAGTGGTGAAAAAGAATACGATCTCTTTAAAAGTAAAATAAGAGATAAAGAAATAATTGGGTAAAAGCGTTGCCGACCATTCAGCAAAAAAACGATAATTGATCCAGGAGAATAAAATGATAATTACAGCAAGAGAAAGTATATACAGCAAAATTCTTTTCCTGGTCCCCCATTTTGGTAACAGCAATTCAAGATTGATATACACTGCGGGCATCAGGCTTAACTGGAATAAGGCCGTATAGACGTAATCAACTTTTTCGGGCCTGGTTCCTGTTTTAAAAAGCTGGAGAAATAAAATGAATGAAAGCACCCAGAAAGCCAGGTGCTGTAAAATTCTTAATAAAGGATGATTGAGTTCCCAATATTTTCTCTTCATCACTTCAGCTTTTACGGATCAAGGTAACAGAATTTTCTTTGTTGAAAAAGCGATCGTCATTTCCATATTTCTGAATGAATTGTTGCAGATTCATTGGTGGAAGCAGTGATCAGGAATGTATCATAAAGATCATCTCTTTCATTTTTTATTTTCATCCGGCCGGCCTTTACCTGGTCATATAGAAAATCCACCATCGATAAAATCAAGTTTAATTGTATTAGAATTGGTGAATTGAACTCTTGCAATTGTATGAGTTGCTAACCGGTCTGTTGAAGTGGTTTCAAAAGCCTGCCCTTTATTTTTATCAGTATTTATATCTATTGGAGCGAAGTCTATAAAGAATTGGCCATTGAGTTTTACCATGCTTCCAAACATGACATATTCTAATTTGTCCTTTGTATACTTAATAACATAGGATTTAAAGTAAAGCATCGGTGCGAAATCCTGCATTTCCTTTTCTGATAATGGTTTATCGGCATTGCCTTTATATTTATCCATTTCTTTTTTGATGTATTTATACAGATCGCTGTCAAAAAATTTTGAACTTCATAGTCCTGACCATCAGAATTCCATGTACCTGCCAGTCTATCGTCGACGATGGCCGTATCATAAGTTGCAAGTGGCTGCAAGGATGTTACGCAGGATTGCATAACAACAAGAGAAATAATTAAAACGATAAATAACTTTTTCATATAAATGTTTTTATAGATCATGAATTCATTTTGTGGAAAACAGTTTTTTCACTTCTATATGCGCCGGGTTCATCACCATATTTTATTATGTATTGCTGAAGCTCGTCAGTAGATGCTGTGATAACAATATTACCATTCGCGTCTTTTTCATGGCTGATGCGAATCTTTTTTTCTTCAATAAGTTTGGTAACATAGGATGCATCCAGCTGGCTTAATTCAAAGCCTCCGTCTTTAGAAATATCGACACGGTATGAAGTATGCATTTTTACAAAGTGTGCAGCAAAAAATTCATCCACAGGTTTATTATCCTTTTTTTCTGCAGGGATAATAATCGAAATAAAGATGTTTACCAATTCGGGCAAGGAAAGCAATGTATTGTTCCGTGGTATTCGCTGCCTTATCCCTGTAGGATACCAAATACCCCTTGTGCTTAATAGCGGCGATCTTTTCAGGCAGTTCAATTGTGTTGTCGGCAGCAAGATTCGTGATAACTGCCTGCCCCTTTTCGGTCATTACGTCCGGTCCCTTACTGCCTGCCTCAGAAGTCACCCATGTGCCAATCAGCTTTGGTTCATATACAATATCTTTTATGGTAAAGATGGGATGCAGTGTGGTTAAGCAACTGCTTAAGAAGATAACCAGGAATGAAAAGGCAAGGAGGATTGATACTTTTTTCATATAATAATTTTTACATGTCAAAAGTATCCTGCGACCAGCCGGTCAGGAAATTGTTTCGATGAACTATATAAAAATGGCGATGAACTTAAATTGGGGACATCATTTCTTTAACGTCAAATGAGTGTCATCACAAAAGGGCGGGGTCTTTGTTTTCTTGCATTGGCAGAAATAAACTTCTTCTTCTTTATCAAACATTACCTTAATGCTTCGATAAGGTTCGTCCTTCTATATTTCTATGTGCATGGTCGCAAAATGGCTGCGTTACACTTAATCCGCATGTGCACCATGAATAAACTTTACCGGGTAGCACTTTCACAATTGCCGGTTCACATTCAGCCATTCTTGGCAAATTTTCATTAGGAATAATTTCCATGCTAGGCATAATTTTTTATAAAGGAATACAATTGGAATGAATGCTTATCAGAAAGCTCCTTAATTTTTTCTTTCAGCTTTTCTTTATCGATATCATTCATCTTATTTCGTTGAATAAGCTGGTATGCTTTTTCAGCCAGTAGCCAGTATTTTTTTTCTTTTGAATGATGGTGCTTTAACAGGTGTTCTATTTCTTTCAGCAGCTCATTTACACCTTCATTTTTTGAAGCAACAGTTTTTATCACCGGCACTTCATCGTACCGGTTGTGAAAAGCCGGCGCCAGCATCAACCGCAGGTTCTTTACAAACTGATCGGCATCAGGCCTGTCAGCCTTATTCACAACAAATATATCTGCAATCTCCATCAACCCCGCTTTCATCGTTTGTATTTCATCACCTGCTTCGGGAACAACAACAACGATGGTGATATCGGCAAGCCCCGCAATTTCAACTTCGCTTTGCCCAACACCAACTGTTTCTACGATCACATAGTCAAAAGCTGCAGCTTTCATCAACTCTGTTATTTCAATGATCTTCGGATGCAAGCCGCCTAACGATCCACGGGTTGCCAATGAGCGGATAAAAACATTTGGATTGTCATACCATTTGCTCATTCGTATGCGGTCGCCAAGCAATGAACCAAAATTGAAAGGGGAGGAAGGATCAACACAAAGCACGCCAACTTTTTTTCCCGCATTCACTAATAAACCAATCAATGCATCAACTAATGTGCTCTTGCCTGCACCCGGCGGACCCGTAATGCCGATTACCGGCCTGTTTAAATTATTTGGTAACGATTGCAGTAATTCTTCATAACCGTTTGTTTCATTTTCCACCAATGAAATGCTTCTTGCTAATGCTTTTGCATCGTTATGCTGTAGTTTTGATAATAAGTCTTGTATCATTGAATTGATCAAAAATACTCTTTATCAGAAAGACAATGGAATACAGGTAATAATTTTATTTTAGCATTATGCAAAAGCTATCCGTTGTCATTGTTTGTAAAAATGGAGCGAATGTGATCGGGGAAACTATCAAAAGTTTTGCCGGGCTTACTGATGATGTTTTAATCTATGATAATGGCAGCACCGATCGCACGCCGGAAATAGTAAAGGAAAACGGCGCCAGATTTTTTGAAGGCGAATGGAATGGTTTTGGCAAAACAAAAAATAAAGCGAATGCATTGGCAAAATATGACTGGATACTTAGTCTTGATGCCGATGAAGCAATAGATGAAGAATTGAAAAAAAATTTATTGCAACACGGCTTCGATGATGAAATGAAAGTATACGAGTTCGGGTTCAAAAATTTTTTAGGTAATAAATGGCTTCGGTTTGGCGAATGGGGCAACGATAAACATATAAGACTATTTAACAGGAAACAAGTAAAATGGAATGACGCAGAAGTGCATGAATCATTGATTTTGCCGGCACAAGTAAAAAAAATAAATATCCGGGGATATGTTTTGCATAAAACAGCTGCATCGGTTGATGAGTACAGGAATAAAATGAACAAATATGCAGATCTAAATGCAGAAAAATATTTTAAGCAAGGGAAAAAAGCCGGCATATTCAGGATCTATTTCTCACCTGTGTTTTCTTTCCTGTTCAATTTCTTTTTCAAACTCGGATTTCTTGACGGTGCAACGGGTTTTTCCTGCGCCAAAGTAAACGCTGAATACACTTTTCAAAAATATAAAAGACTGCATCAGCTCAATCAACAGTCAATAGTCAATCGTCCGCAGTCAGAAAAGACTTCTTAAATTTACGTTTTGATTGTATGACCAATTTCATTCCTATATTTCCGCTTGGCCTTGTAATATACCCTGGTGAAGATGTAAATCTTCACATCTTTGAACCACGCTATAAGCAACTGGTAAAAGAATGTAATGATAACAAAAAACCTTTTGGTATTCCGGCTGTAATTGATAACCGCCTGCAGGAAAAAGGCACACTGGTTAGCGTTGCAGAAGTAAGCAAAGTGTACGATAATGGCGAAATGGATATTAAAACAAAAGGGGAAAAGGTTTTTCGCATGCTGGAAATAATTAAAGAAGTGCCGGATAAACTTTATAGCGGGGCGATTGTAAATTATCCCGATAATAAAGAACAGGGAGATATCGAATTGATGAGAAGAGTAATGAAAGGCATCCGGGAACTGCATAAGTTGCTTAATGTATCAAAAGATTTTAAGAAACCGGATGAGGAATTAAGAACCTATGAAGTGGCCCATCATGTGGGGCTTACCTTGCAGGAAGAATATGAATTGCTTGGACTTTTGGATGAATTGCAGCGACAGGAATATTTAAAACGCCATTTAACCAAAGTATTGCCATTAGTAGCAGAGATGGAAGGACTAAGAGAGAAAATAAAACTGAACGGGCATTTTAAAAATCTATCGGGATTCCAATTTGAATTGTAAGTAATTAAAAGCATTAATGAATACACTCTGCTTCGACTTCGGCAACACAAGATTAAAAGCTGCTTTTTTTAAAGACACGAAACTGATTGAAGTAATTGTCATTGAAAACGATGATGAAGCAACTATTGAATCGCTTTTAAAAAAGGTTGATCCGCAAAAAACAATTCTTTCATCAGTAATCAATCATAATCCCGGAATTGAAACGCTGCTTTCATCAAAAACAAAATTTCATAAGCTTAAATCATCTTTCACAACTTCCCTTTACAACCCCTGTTGGTAAACCCGAAACGATCGGCGCGGACCGTCTTGCCTTATCCGCTGCCGCAGTTTATTTTTTTCCCAAACAACATAACCTGGTAATTGGAATGGGAAGTTGTATTACTTATAATTTTATTAATGCAGATCATGAATTCCTTGGCGGCGGCATTTCACCCGGCATGGAAATGCGAATGAGATCATTGAATCAATTCACCGCAAAGCTTCCTATTGTAAAGCCTGATGGTAATGTGCCATTAATTGGTTATGATACCGTAACAAATATTTTGAGTGGAGTGGTTATGGGAATGGCAAATGAGATCGATGGATTTATTAATGCATACAAAGAAAAGTTCAGCAACTTTAACGTCCATTTAACCGGGGGTGATTTAGTCTATTTGGCTCCCCATCTTAAAAACCAGATATTTGCAGACCCCGAGCTGATCTTCAAAGGGCTTTATGCCATCAGTGAAGTTAATAACCAGTAAGACAAACAGGGAGTTAGGGGAATTTTCCGGGACTAAATGCTCAATGTTCAATGCTCAATCTTCAACGAAAATCTTCAGGATACAAACTGTCATTCAGATTTTTTCAATACCTGGTAATGGCTTTAAGCTTCCAGCTTTTTGCTGATGGTTTTTTATATGCCCAGGATAATTCGCCATATTCACGTTACGGTCTTGGTGATCTTCATCCCAATACAAATATTTATAACCGTGGTATGGCCGGCGTTAGCGCCGCATATTCTGATCAGCCGATTGTTAACGAGTCTGATCCGCGAATGGGGAAATATTATCCATCAATAAATTTTTTAAATCCTGCATCATATTCCCGTTTCTTAGCATTCAAAGAAGGCACTACAAACAAACTGAAATACGGAAGAATGATGCTTGATATAGGAGTAAATTTCAGTAGCCGCACATTGCATGAAGCCAACAATCCGCAAAGCTTCAGTTCATCAAATGGTTATTTCTCTTATATGCAGATTGCCGTGCCCATCAAAAAAAACTGGGGTTTAGTACTTGGCTTGCGACCGCTATCAACCATCAGTTATAAAATTGATAGAAACGAAAGATTATATAATCCCAGGACAGGTGACATGCTCGATAGTACAAAAACCCAGTTCAGGGGCGATGGAGGTTCCTATCTTTTTAATACCGGGACCGGTTTCGCAATAAAGAATTTCAGCATTGGTATAAATGCCGGGTACTTGTTTGGTAAAAAAGATTATAGCACCCGCCGATTGTTTATTAACGACACTGTTTATTACAGCGCTTCAAATCATCAGACAAAAACAAATTTTGGCGGGATATTTTTTAATGCCGGCATGCAATACCGTATCGATCTCAGCAAAGACAAACTAAAATATATTCAATTCGGCGCTTTTGGAAATGTTCAGCAGAAGCTTGATACCAAAAGTGATATTATCAGGGAAACTTATTATGTGGACCCGGCGGATGGTTCGGAGCTCCGGCTCGATAGTGTTTATGAACAACTCGGCGTAAAAGGACATTTAGATTATCCTGCAAATCTTGGCGCCGGTTTTATTGTTGAGCAATTACCGGATTCAAAAAGATCGGGATGGCTTTTAGGAGTAGATTTTTTAAGTAATAACTGGGATAAATATCGTTTCAACGGGCAAACAGATGAAGTGCGCAGCAACTGGCAGGTAAGAATTGGCGCACAGTTGAGGCCTGCAATGAAAACAAGTTACAAGAGCTTTCTTTCTTACAGGGCCGGTTTCTTTATCGGTGATGATTATGTTTATCTCAACAACAAGAAACTGCCGGTATGGGGAGTTAGTGCAGGCATTACTTTGCCTATTCTTAACCTTAAAGATAATTCGGCTGCCAAGCGTTTCAGAACACAGTTCAGCATTGTGAATCTTTCAGCAGAGTATATAAAAAGAGGAAATAATGATAACCCGATCAATGAAAATCAATTCAGGGTCTCGGTTGGATTTACATTAAGCGATCTTTGGTTTACCAAGCGTAAGTATGAGTAGAACCCCAGATCCGCCGTAGGCGGAGCTTTTGAAAATGTCTGCATGAAAAGAAATTACTACATATTGGCAGACTCTTTAAATAAGGGTAAATCTTTTTGGGTAATCAGCTTCATTGCTACTATTAAACTTTTGTTGCGTCGCACACTTATACGTCCTTATCGCTATTCAGCATTACTTGTAGCTTGTACCTTGTGCCTTGTGCCTCTACTTTTTTCTTCCTGCGAAAACGATCCCCGCGAAATCGAGCTATGGACAAAAAAGACCAACTTGATAGAAGAGGCGAAAACCGTTGAAAGTTATCTCAGCCAGTCAGGAGTAATGAAGGCGAAGCTTACAGCACCTTTAATGTTCCGGTACCAGCGGGATACTGTCTATACCGAATTCCCCAACACACTTCATGTAGATTTTTATGATGATAGTGTAAGAGTAGAGAGTTGGTTGACGGCTAATTATGGGATCTATTACGACAACTTAAACAAAGTATTCCTTCGGGATAGTGTTACTGTTATTAACAAGGAAGGCGATACACTTCGTTGTCCCGAGCTATGGTGGGACCAGAATCAACAAAGATTTTATACTGATAGCCCCGCAAGAATTGATGGAATAGATAAACATATACTTTGCAGTAATGGTATTACCGCGCCACAGGATTTAAGAGGATTCATTTGCAATTATCCGTCTGGGCCGTTTAATATAAAAGAAGGAAGTACGCCTCAATAGCTTGCATTGAACAGTTTTATCTTTACTGCTTAAATTTTCAATGTATGGAATACAGGCGAATGGGAAAATCAGGTTTACAGCTGAGCGTACTTTCTTATGGCAGCTGGGTCACATTTCACAAGCAGCTTGATGATAGCAAAGCAGATGAACTGATGGGCATTGCTTATGATAATGGCGTAAATTTTTTTGATAATGCCGAAGTGTACAGCCGCGGTGAAAGTGAAAAGATAATGGGCCGGGTATTGAAAAATAAAAAATGGGACCGGACTTCTTATACGGTAAGCAGCAAAGCATTTTGGGGCTGGCATGGCCCGGATAATAAACCAACACAAAAAGGACTTTCCAGGAAACATCTTGTTGAAGCATGTCATGAAGCATTGCAAAGAATGCAGCTCGATTATCTCGATCTTTATTTCTGTCATCGTCCTGATAAAACAGTGCCGATGGAAGAAGTAGTATGGACAATGAATATGCTGATTCAACAGGGAAAGATTTTATACTGGGGCACCAGCGAATGGAGTGCTCAGGAGATCATGGAAGCGCATATGGTAGCAGAGAAATTTCATTTGATCGGCCCATCGGTGGAGCAACCGGAGTATAATTTATTTCACAGGCATAAAATGGAAAATGATTATTTGAAAATTTTCAGTGACATAGGATTGGGGACAACAATATGGAGCCCATTGGCCAGCGGACTGCTTACCGGGAAATATAATGATGGCATACCTGCAGATTCCCGCATGGGTATTCCGGGGTTTGAATGGCTAAAGGAAAAAGTGCTGGTAAATGAAAAGATTGAAAAAGTGAGGAAACTAAAAACAGTCTCAGATAAACTCGGAACTGATCTTGCAACACTATCTATTGCATGGTGCATCGCCAATCCTAATGTAACTACAGCCATTCTCGGAGCCACTAAAAAGGAGCAACTGGTGCAAAACCTTGCCGCGATTGAATTGTATCCGCAACTTGATGATGAGAGTATGAAGGAAATAGATGCAATAATGCAAACACGGCCAATTTTACCGGAGCACTAAATAAAAAATCTCCCGGCGGAGTGCCGGGAGATAATTTTTTTCAAGCTCAATTAACCTTAAAGCGTTTCAACGGATACGGGATTTCGATTTTGGTTTTTCATCAGGCCCTGGATTAAAACGGGTTCCTGAATTTTCATATAAATAAGAACAAGAAGAAAGTTGATTGATACGGATTTTACTTTGGTTTATCAGGATTATGGATTAAGAACTTCTGGACGGTTTTGGACATTGGATATTGGATGCAGTAGCCTTACCAATCAACTTCTGGTACAAACATAATATCCGTTAAGGGATTGCAAAAGAGCAAAACTGCTTCATTTTTCTACTGCATTTTCTACTGCACTGCTCGTAGATTTACCAAGGGTTCAAACTCATTTGATAACCCTTTACTTATCTTCATTGCCTAAATCATTGATATGTCATTAAATAATAAAACGGCTTTTATCACCGGGGCCAGTCGCGGTATTGGAAAGGCTATTGCTTTACAACTTGCTAAAAATGGTGCGAACATCGTTATTGCTGCGAAATCTGTAGAAGAAAATCCCAAATTGGGAGGAACAATTTTTTCTGCCGCAGAAGAAATAGAAAAAGCCGGCGGTAAAGCATTACCTGTTCAATGTGATATCCGTTTTGAAGATCAGATACAAAATGCAATTGATAAAGCAGTAGCTAAATTTGGCGGGATTGATATTGTTATTAATAATGCTTCTGCAATTTCATTGACGCCAACAGAGCAAACAGAACCGAAACGTTTCGACCTGATGCATGACATTAATGTGAGAGGAACTTTCTTTGTTACAAGAGCCTGCATCCCGCATTTAAAAAAATCTTCCAATGCACATATACTTACTTTATCACCACCGATAAATTTAAATCCAAAATGGTTTGGGGGCCATGTGGCCTACACACTGACAAAATACAGTATGAGTATGATGGCAATCGGTTGGGCTGCTGAATTGAAACAATACCGTATTGCATCCAATGCACTTTGGCCACGAACAACTATTGACACAGCGGCGGTAAGAAATTTATTGGGCGGTGAAGCATTGGCTAAAATGAGCCGTACACCAGATATACTTGCAGATGCTGCATATTTTATTTTAAATAAACCTTCTGCCGATTGTACCGGCAATTGTTTTATCGATGAAGAGGTGCTGGCGAAAGAAGGTATCAATGACCTCTCTCATTACAGTGTAGTGCCGGGCGCAAACTTGTACAGGGATCTGTTTGTTGATTAAAAAACCCGGCTAAACAAATACCGGGTTATGTTTCCTCATGTTGTATAGTGATGAGCCTTAGCCTTGGTTGCGACAGGGAAAGCTACAGAAAAAAAAGTTCAAAAAATTCAGGTCAAACTGTAATCTGGATAAACTGTGCATTCCTACTCTTCATCTTTCTTTTCCGGTCTCATCATCGGAAATAAGAATACATCCTGGATCGAAGGTTGATTCAATAGCAACATACAAATACGGTCAATGCCAAAACCAATACCTGCTGTCGGCGGCATTCCATATTCAAGTGCCCTTAAAAAATCATGATCGATAAACATTGCTTCATCATCCCCACGTTCCATTAATTTAGCCTGCTCTTCAAAACGGTCACGCTGATCGATTGGATCATTCAATTCACTGTATGCATTGGCAATTTCTTTTCCATTTACCATTAATTCAAATCTTTCTACAAATCCTTCTTTGCTTCTGTGCTTTTTTGTAAGCGGGCTCATTTCCACCGGATAATCAATAATAAAAGTTGGCTGCATAAAATGTTTCTCACATTTTTCGCTGAATATTTCATCGATCAATTTTCCTTTGCCCATTGTTTTATCAACATGAACATGCAGTTGCTTGCAAACACTGCGCAAATGTTCTTCGCTCATATTGGTTATATCAAAACCTGTATGCTCTTTAATAGCATCAGTCATGGTTATACGGCGATAAGGCGCTTTGAAATCGATTTCTTTCCCATCCACTGCAGCTACAGTTGTTCCATTTACGGCAATTGCTGCTTTTTCAAGAAGCTGTTCCGTTGTTTCCATCATCCATAAATAATCTTTATAAGCCACATAAAATTCAAGCACAGTAAACTCGGGATTATGTGTTCGGTCCATTCCTTCATTACGGAAATTGCGGCTGAACTCATATACCCAATCAAATCCGCCAACGATCAATCTTTTTAAATAAAGTTCATTGGCAATGCGCAAATACATCGGAATATCCAATGCATTGTGATGTGTTTTAAATGGTCTTGCAGCAGCGCCACCGGGAATGCTTTGCAAAACAGGAGTATCCACTTCCAGTGCGCCCCGTTCATTTAAAAATTCACGAATGGCATTGATCAGCTTTGTTCTCTTTGTAAAAACTTCTTTTACTTCAGGATTTATGATAAGATCAGCATAACGCTGACGGTATTTGAATTCAGGATCAGTAACTGCATCAAAAGTTTGTCCTTCTGCTTCTTTTACTATCGGCAATGGTTTTAATGCTTTGGCAAGAATAGAAAGTTCTTGTACATGAATAGAAGTTTCACCTGTCTTTGTTGTAAATACATATCCTTTTATACCAATAATGTCACCAATATCAATGCATTTTTTCCAGACAATATCATAAAGTGTTTTGTCTTCTCCGGGGCAAATATCATCTCTTTTTATATATAATTGTATCCGGCCGGAAGAATCCTGTATCACCGCAAAATTTGCTTTGCCCATATCACGTATGCTCATAATACGCCCCGCAACACATACATCTTTGAATGTTTCTTTATTATCATCAGTAAAGTGGTTCTTGATATTCGCTGCATTGTTATTTACCGGGAATAACTCCGCAGGATAAGCATCGATCCCCATGCCCAACAGGTCACCCAATTTTTCCCTGCGAATTTGCTCCTGTTCTGAAAGATGTAAAATATTTGTCATTAGAAAATTTTCAAAAATTGGGGCAAAGGTACTGGTTGAGTGTAAGATTATCAAAGAAGCCTGCTTATGCAACCTTTTGCTATCCATTAGCTACTTGCTACTTATGTTATAGTTTTCAAAAGAAGTCTTACGAGCTTCGCCCGGCAGAATATTTTGAATTAAATTTGACCCACTATGAAAAAAATATTACTCATTTTCCTGGCAGTTAATCTTACTGTCATTTCGAATGCGCAATCAATTTTGGATAAGGTCAAAAAAACAGTCAGTAAAAATTCAAACGTTACTGAAGAAGAGGCCGGATTTGGTGTAAAAGAGGCGCTGAATAATGGTATCACTTCCGCAGTTTCATTTCTCAATAAACCAGATGCGTTTTTCAAAAGTGAATTATATAAAGTCTTGTTGCCACCCGATGCAAAAAAAATGGAAAAGACTTTACGGGATATCGGGATGGGAAAAATGGCGGATGATGCTATTGAGGCTATTAATCGCGGGGCCGAAGATGCAGTAGGATATGCCACTCCGATTTTTGTTGATGCCATTAAACAAATGACGGTTACCGATGCGCTGAAGCTGGTAACCGGCGGAAAAAATTCTATTACTGATTTTTTCCGCGAAAAAACTTCTGCTAAATTAAAAGCAGCGTTTATGCCTGTGATCAATCAATCACTGGATAAAACAAATGCTACAAAATATTATGGCGATGCAGTGAGCAGGTATAATAAAGTACCATTTGCCAAAAAAATGAATCCTGATCTTTCAGATTATGTTGCCGATAGAACTTTATTTGCTTTATTTGACAGGATTGCGGTTGAAGAAGCAAACATTCGCAGTAACCCTGCTGCAAGAACTTCTGACTTATTGAAGAAAGTATTTGGAGGAAAATAAATTCGAAACCAAAATTAATATAAGAAGGCCCGGGTTCACCGGGCTTTTTAATTTGGTAGTGTCCTAATTTGATGAAATTGGAACACGGATGACACGGATTGACCGGATTTTCACGGACTTTTTATTTTAATCCGTCTGACTCCCTTCATAGTAAATTGCCCAATGAGACGATGAAAGGCTAAAATAAATCTTAAGAATAAATCCGTTGAATCCGTGTCATCCGTGTTCTATCCTACCTCTAATAGGACACTACCTTTAATTTAATGCCAGCAAAACCTGCCAGGCTTCTTTTATCTTTCCTTCCTGTAATAATTTTTTAGCATACAGTATGTAATTCCTTCTCCATCTCATCGGGGTTTACGCTGTAGTATTGAATTATGCTTTTCAAATGAGCATCGTCAAATGAAGGTTCAATAACCGGCATCTCATGAACATTGGCAAGTTGTCCAAGATTATTTCCCGATAAGATCTTACTGTTGCGGATACTTTCCGGTAATGCATCGATACCGATCCCTAATTCCGTATTGGGTTTAGCTACGGTAAATAAATTCGTTTCATCAACCTTACAATACCAATCTCCTCCCAATCTTGCTATATGATGAATTTTTCGCTGGTCCATTTTCTTATTTTCATCAAGAAGAGAATCATCAATATGCATTCTTAACACTTCACATATCACAAGATTTCCTGCACCTCCTTCATTGCCCAATGGTTTTACTTCAATTACCCTGCATTCCATTTTTACTTTGCTTTCTTTAACCATTGGTGGTTTCACAATTGTTGCAGGCTCGGCGGTAAATCCGGCCTTCTCAAACTCATTCGCATCTTTTGGATATTCACAACTGGCCAAAGATACCTGGTGCACCATTTCATAGGTTACAATGTTGATCACTACTTCCGGCACTTCCATTACATTTTCCAACGTATGTTTTACAGTATTATCTCTTATTCTTCTTGCAGGAGAAAAAATAACGACAGGCGGATTTGAAGAGAACAAATTAAAAAAGCTAAAGGGGCTTAGATTTACCTTCCCGGCTTTATCGATTGTAGAAGCAAAACAAACAGGTCTCGGCGCAACCACATGCTGCAGGTAGTATTGCTTTTCAGCAGTCTTTAGATCTTTAAGGTGCAGGATCATAAACAGGTTTAAAAAACAAATATCCGTAAAGAAGGATTCAGAAATCCCGGAAACATTGAAATCCTTTTAACCCCCTGGTTTGCCTTTTATAAAGTCTTTGAGCAAGGTGTAACAAAATTTATCCCATCTTCGTTTTACGAAAGAATTCGTTCAAATCATTTTAAAGTTTAAATCAATTAGCCATGAGTAAAAATTTTTTGATAATACTGGCGATGACAGCCCTGGGCTTTTCAGCAATGGCCCAAAAAAATGACAAGCATAATGATAACAACAGGGAAAGAATTGAGGGCAGCGGTAATGTGATCACTAAGGAAGTACCTGTAAAATCTTTTAATGAACTTACTGCTAACGGAGTTTTTAATCTTCAACTATCACAGGGCGACAAAGAGCAGGTAAAAATTGAAGCCGATGATAACCTGATGGATCTGTTTACCGTGGAAAATGAAGGATCAACGCTTACGATACGCATGAAAAAAGATGTCGACATCAAAACCAAGAAGAAAATGACCGTGTATGTAACTTTCAAAACGTTGAAAAGTATGAACCTGGGCATGGTGGGCGGTACTTCATCAGATGACAAACTAAAGTTTAGTGAATTAAAGCTCAAGAACCAGAGTGTAGGCTCAGTTAATCTTAACATGACATTGCAAACGCTCCATTTGGAAAATGAAAGTGTAGGTACATTAAGGCTCGCCGGCAGCGCTGATAATGCTGTGATCAAAAGCAACAGTGTGGGGAGTGTTCAGGCAGGAGATTTTGTTGTACAAAAAATGGAAATTGATAATAATGGAGTGGGCTCTGCAACAGTAAATGCTGAAAAAGAATTAAAAGTTTCAGATTCTTTTCTTGGAAAAGTAAGTAATAAAGGAAGTGCTACAACGAAGAAAAAAATACGGTCCTGATATAAGAAAGTAAAAAGTCAAAAGTCAAAAATGGAATTTCCTGCTTTTGACTTTTGACTTTTAAATACTCCAGGCACTCTCGTCGTGCAATCGTATTACTTAAAAGGAAATCATTCTGACTTCTCCGAAGGAGTCTGGACGGACTGACTTCCGACCCGATAGCTATCGGGTTCTGACTTCTTATTCTTCAAAATGCTCCAATCACTTTCTTCGGCAACGATCGTATTGCTTAATTGTCCAAGCCCATCAATTTCCATTTCAACCACATCACCTGCCTGCAGCCATTGCTCAGTATAATTCGGGTCATTTAATTTCCCGGTGCCATTCAATTCTAAAAAACAACCCGTGCCAACAGTTCCGCTGCCAATCACATCACCGGGAAAAAGATCAACACCATAAGATGCCCGTTCGATGATCTCTGCAAATGTCCAATCCATATCAGCAAAGATTTCCTTCACTCACCTGTACACCATTCACCCAGCATTTCATTGAAAGGTTCCAGCTTTTGCCTATATGATTTTCTTTACAAGGCATTACAAATTCTTCCAACTCATCCAATGTTACCAGCCAGGGCCCGATCGCAGTGGAAAAATCTTTTCCTTTTGCCGGCCCCAGGTTCAATAACATTTCTTCCATCTGCAGTTTTCTTGCACTGAAGTCATTCATGATCATCAACCCGCCGATATATTCATCAGCATCTTCAGCTTTAATATTTCTTCCATGCTTGCAAATAACAATCGCAGCTTCCAATTCAAAATCCAGTTTTTCAAAATGATCAGGCATGCAACGAACATCACCCGGCCCCTGTATGCTATGATGATTGGTGAAATAAAAAACCGGGTATTGATCAAACTCCGGAATCATTTCCGCTTTTCGGTTTCTTCTTGCTGCCGCCACATGCTGGCGAAATGCATAGCCATCACGACATGAAGTAGGAAAAGGAACAGGTGCCAATAATTGCAACTCACTTAACAACATTCCTTTGCTTGAAATTCTTTCACCTTCACGCAACATCAATTCACCGGCCTGTGCTATAGGAAATGATTCTTCCCAATAATTTAAAAACAATCCCATGCTGTTTGGCAGATCAGGATGCAGTACTTCCATGTCATAAACAAGATCATCGATCAATACACCAAGCCTGTCATGACCATCCTGCAAATAAGAAACTAATTTCATCGGATAAATATTTAATGGCGCAAGATAAATTTTATTATGAACCAAACTGAAGGAATTCTATTGGGCTTCCGTTGCGTCGCACTCTTGTACGTCCGGTTCGCCTATCAGCTGTTTCGTGAATGGTGAATGGTCAATGGTGAATAAGCTGTTTCAAAATTGACAATTCACCACTCACTATCACACTCCCGCAATCCTTCTCTTATATTCCGCCAATGCTTCTGCCAATCTTTCTTTTGCTGTAGTATCTCCCGGCACATTGTGTGAAGGATGAATGTAAAGTTTTACACCTCTGTCGGCTAATATTTCTGCTACTGTTGTTACCGTCATCCATACTGCTGTTACAAATGCAAGAGTGGAAACAGGCCCAACTTTGTCAACATGATTTTTCAATGGAACACAGGCATCCTGTATCGGCACACAGGTATCCACAACATGGTCAGCCAGTTCAAAAATATTTTTGCCACTGCTATGTCTTGTTTTTTTTCCTTCCGCTTCTTTTGCAGAACCATATACGATCACTTTCATTCCCTGTTTTTTTGCTTCAAGCACCACATCTATATTCACTGCATTGATACCGGTATGAGAAAATACCCACATGCAATCCCTCTTATCAAAATTGTATCCTTTCATGATCTCTGTACCATATCCTTCCACTCTTTCAAGAAAAACAAAATTGTGCACACTCATGCCACCGACGATATTTGTAAAAAAACTAAGCGGCAATTCGATCATTGGGTGAAAGCCGACAAACCCGCCGATACGGGGATACATTTCTTCAATGGGAAGTGTAGCATGTCCGCAACCAAATGTATGCACCCAACGACCGGCTTCAATTGTATCTGCCATGATCGTCGCCGCCTTCTGAATTTTTTCCAATCTGTGTTTCCTCTATTTTATCCATTATGCTTCTTGCATTCTGCAACCATGTTTTTGCCAGCATATTGTTATTTACATTTTTAATTTTTGGAAGAAATTGTTTGTTTAATTGAAAAAATAAGAATGAATAAACAAGCAAGTATCGATAGTAAACAAACAGGAAGTTGTTTTGTGCCATATGCGTTTGAAATAAATCCAAAAAAATAATTGATAATCGCATTGCCTGTTAATGCAATTACAAAAGCAATGCTGAAAGCTGTGCCTGATAAGTTTGCATATAAGCTGGCCGATATATCCAAGAATAACCGGGAACCTGCAGCAAAACCGGCGCCGATAATAATCAATGCAGCCAGTGCCAAAGTATAAGAGCCGGCGTAAAGTAAAAGAATACTGCCGGCGGCATTATCAATAACGATGCGATCATGATTTTAAAAGAAGAAATTTTTTTGAGAAGCTTGTTCAACAGTAATCTCATAACGGTTAATCCGACCAGGTTAAGTGACAAGGCAAATAACGCATCTTTTTCAAGAGCATTTAAATTGCTTTGTAAAAAAGTTGTTGTCCAGTTATTGATCAACCCTTCGATTCCGCTCTGAAAGAAAAGAAAAAATGAGGTCAATAATAAGGCAGGTTGTTTCAGCAGCTTCAGCGCTTGTTTTACCGGAAATCCCTGTTCGTGTTTAGGAGCGGGAAATTTTATTGACGAAAAATAAATAACTGTTAATAGCATTAATACACCAACGGAAGAAACGATAACAGGGTAATCAAATCGCTTTGATAATATACCCAGAAGCAAGCGGCATTCCTAATGCACCAATTCCAAAGAATACACCGAGTAAACTAAGATGCGCCTCTTTATCCTTCGTGCTGATATCAGCAACCACTGCATTGGTAGCTCCATTAATAATACCTCCTCCAAATCCCAGAACAAATATTGAAACCTGTAACAACAAAAATGAATTGGCAAATGCAAGGCCTTCAAATGCTGTTGTCATCAGCAGCGTCGTGATGATAAACATTATCTTATATCCATACCTGTCCACAATAGGACCAAAAACTAAAGAACCTGCAATGATACCTATCGGAAGAAGTGAAACCAATTTTCCGGAAACGATCTCATTCAACCCGAACTTTTCTTTTAGAGATGGTAAAATAGAACCAAGTGTGATTAATATTATTCCAAATAATAAAAGACCAATACAGGCAGCAGCAAAAACCTGGTTTCTTTTATACATGATGTGTGAATATAGAATTTAATCTTTCAATGCCAGCCAGCCTGCTCCGTACAGGCCTGCTTCATTTCCCAATGCAGAGCCTTGCAATTTCACCTGTTGAATACTGATCGGTTGCGCCCATTTTTTTGCTTCATCATAAATATCATCCAGAAATCTTAATGCAGGCCCAAATACTCCGCCACCAAAAATTATTTTTTCAGGATTAAACAAGCTTACCAGGTTGGCGACTGCCATTCCCCAGTATTCAATTGCATTACCTATTACTTTTTTTGAAAGCTCATCGCCATTTTCATATGCATCAAAAATATCTTTTGCTGAAAGCTGGTCAGCATTTATTTTTTTCAATGCACTTTTATTGTAGTTAACATCATTCAGCATTTCCTTAGCCACTTTTACAATCCCTTCTCCGGATGCATTGTATTCAAAATCTCCGCAGGCAATATACTTTTCTTTAAAGGTCTGTCCAATGCCATCCAGCCGATTGCACCGGCAATATCATTTGAACCACGAATACCTCGTTGTTAATTAAAATGCCTGCACCGATCGCCTGTGCCTACTGAAAGAAAAATCGCATCACTGCAACCATGGGCATTTCCTTTCCAAACTTCACCTAAAATATAACAGGCACGGTCACTGTCAATTTTGATTTTTATTTTTTTATCGTTAACCGATTCCTGCAGTTCTTCCAGCAATGGATAATCATCCCATCCGGGAATATTCGGTGCCCAAACTTTTCCTGTTTTTGCATGCGCAATTCCGGGAACACAAATTCCGATAGCCGAAACTTTTTCATTCATCGTTTCTGCCTTGTTCACTATTTCATTTACCTGTTGAGAAATGAGTTTACCAACTTCTGCTCCTTGTCGTTTTTCAAGTTGGCTATTTTTCTTAAAAAGAATATCTCCGTTATCGCTGAATAGAGCAGCAGCCAGTTTGGTTCCGCCAAGATCAAGCGCAATAACAGCCATAAGCAGGATTGAAAGATTAAGATAAGTCAGAAAGAGCAATTAAACTTATTTGTATCTTGACAAATAAAAAATTTGCATGTACCGCTGGTTACTGATCATATTGTTACTTGGATTCTCTGGTAAAAAAGAAAGCACTTCATCATGGATACGCATTAATCAACTCGGGTATCAGCCAAATGGAGTAAAAGTAGCTGTGTGGTGCAGTAAAGAGCAATTCAGCAATTAGTAATTGGCAATTGGTAGATGCCGCTTCAAAAAAAATTGTTTATAATGGAAAACCCGGAAAAGCATTTGGTGCTTATGGGCCATTCAAACAAACTTACCGTTTAAATTTTTCTTCATTTAAAAAACCAGGACGTTATTATTTGCAGGCAGGCGAATGTTAAATCTCCTGAATTTGAAATAGGTGAAAATGTTTATAAAGGCGCTGCAGATTTTTGTTTGCGTTATATGCGGCAGCAACGAACCGGTTTTAATCCTTTTTTAAAAGATAGTTGTCATACACATGATGGCTATGTGTTGTATGGAGAAAAAGCAGGAATAAAAGACAGTACACGATATTGATGTTGTAGGCGGCTGGCATGATGCAAGTGATTATTTGCAATACAGCACTACATCTGCAAATGCAACTTATCATTTGCTTGCTGGCTTACAGAGATTTTCCAAATGTATTTACTGATGAAAAACTAGCGAATGGTTTGGATGGAAAAAATGGAATGGCTGATGTGCTTGGATGAAGCTAAATGGGGATTGGACTGGTTATTAAAAATGCATCCGAGAGATGACTGGATGTTTAACCAGATTGCTGATGACAGGGATCATATGGGTATGCGCATACCGAAGGAGGATACATTTTATGGAAGAGGATATGAAAGACCGGTATATTTTGTAAGTGGTGAACCGCAGCAGCGAGGAAAGTTTATGAATAATACAACAGGTACTTCTTCAACGGCAGGCAAATTTGCAAGTGCTTTTGCTTTAGGAGTCAGAATTTTTTTGAATAAGGATAAAACATATTCTGAAAACTATTAATTAATAAAGCTCATCAGCTCATTTGTTTTTGCGATAAAAAAAAGCGGGTGACACAAACTGCTTCTGTAAGATCACCATACATCTATGCAGAAGATAATTGGACATGATGATATGGAACTTGCTGCGGCAGCAATTCAATCCTACGAAAAGTTAACTGGTAAACAAATGGAATTTTTTTCAGATCCGAAAAGCCAATTATGCATTATGCGACAGCAGAGCCAGTTACTCCCTGGCTTGGAACAGATACAGCAAACCATTATCAATGGTATCCTTTTATTAATGTTGGTCATTATGAATTGGCAAAACAATTAAAAGATAAAAGAAGAGATACAATTATCGGCTATTATAAAAAAGGAATTCGAAAGAGTCTGGAACAAAGCAAAACAAAATGCTTTTTATCGCGGCATTCCTTTTATCTGGTGCAGTAATAATCTTACAACTTCATTTGCCATTCAATGTTATTGGTACAGGCAATTAACCGGTGATAAAACTTTTGATGAACTGGAGCAGGCAAATTTCGATTGGCTCTTTGGCTGCAATCCCTGGGGAACAAGTATGGTGTATGGTTTGCCTTCATGGGGTGATACACCGTTGATCCGCATTCTGCATTTACTCATTTAAAAAATTATCCTATTGATGGCGGATTGGTTGATGGACCTGTTTATGGAAGTATTTATAAAAATCTTATTGGCATTAAACTTTATCGAGCCGGATGAATATGCAGAATTTCAAAGTGACCTGGCAGTTTATCATGATGACTATGGCGATTACAGTACCAATGAACCTACAATGGATGGAACAGCTTCGTTGATTTATTTGCTGGCAGCGAAGGAGGCGTATCCCGAACCTTCCCAAAGGGAAGGCCACCAGCAAACAGTCCCAGCCTGGATTGAGCTTTCTATACAGTCATGGAGGAATTATAAGAGGCGATTCAACAAAGAAAAATATTGCATTGGTTTTTACCGGGATGAATTTGCAGAAGGTGGAAATTTTATTGCTAATACTTTGCAACAAGAAAAGATAAAAGCATCATTCTTTTTTACAGGCAATTTTTATAATAATTATTCGAATGAAAAATTAATAAACAGGTTAGTAAAGGATGGAAATTTTCTTGGCAACCATTCCGATGAACATTTGTTGTATTGCGACTGGAATAAAAGAGACAGTTTGCTTGGTAACAAAAGGAATTTCTTTCAGATCTCTTACGCCAACTGAACGACTGGCACATTTAGCGGAAGATCCAAGCATCCTGCTGACCATCAAGACCATTTACAAAATACTTTTTACCTCCTTATGAATGGTATAATGATACCATTGCTGCATGGACAAAAGAAGCTGGGATTACAACTCATCAATTATACTCCCGGTACACTTAGCCATGCTGACTATACAACATCAAAAGATAAAAATTACCGCAGCAGTGAAACGATTTATAATTCCATTATTGACTATGAAAAATCAAAGCCTGCGGGTTTAATGGTTTTATTTTATTGATGCATATCGGAGCAGGTCCGGGCAGAACGGATAAATTTTATAACCGTCTTCCCGAACTGATAAAATATTTAAAGCAAAAAGGCTATCAGTTTCAAACAGTTGACCAACTCTTAAAGCCGATTAAAATCAGGAATTAAATCGTAACAAATCTCATATTCACCACTCACCATTCACCATTCACGTTTCCTTATCTTTGCGCCATGCAATTCGAAAAAATTCATAATAAAGGCCAGGCACAATTATTTAAAAATCATTACCTGGAAATGCTCACCAAAACACATCCCCTGGTTATCTGGGGAATGTATCTGCCGGTAATGGTTTATATGCTTTATTACAGCGTATGCAAATCTTGGATTTTCTACTTGCAAGAGTTACACTCACTTTTCTTGGAGGTATGTTTTTCTGGACCTTTTTTGAATACATTGCTCATCGGTTTCTTTTTCATTTGGTGAGTGAAAATCCGCGATTGCAAAAAATTTGCTTATACACTGCACGGTAATCATCATCATTATCCCCGCGATAAGCAGCGTTTGTTTATGCCGCCTGTGCCAAGCCTTATTATTGCATCAGCGATTTTCGGCATTAATGTATCTTATTATGCGGCAGAATACTTTTATGTTCTTTCCCGGGTTTTATATTCGGTTATCTTATGTATGGCACTATGCATTATGCTATTCATGCCTGGAACCCGCCTTTCAAATGGATGAAAGGGCTTTGGAGAAATCATCATCTGCATCATTATAAAAATGAACACAATGGTTTTGGTGTAAGCTCCACGATCTGGGATCATGTATTCGGTACCATGTTCGATCTGAAAAATGAAAAAGAAGATAAGGAGAAAGTGAAGGAACTGATGTTTAAGAAATAATTTTAATTGGTGAAAAGTGAAACGTCAGACGTGAAAACGTCGTTTCACTTTTCACCTTTCACTTTTGACGTTATCGGCTCACCATTTTTCATCATCACTTATATTTTCATCCCGTTTACTATATTGTTCACGGGATTTTATTTTTTCAGCCTGTCGCTCAATCATCAGATCGGCAATGATTATCCCCGCATCAGCTCCGGGATTATCGGTAAGCAGTTGTTTCAATTTTGTTTCGCTAACATCCATTCTGTAAAGAATTGAAACTAGTTTTTGAAAGTCATTATTATATAAATTCATTTATCCTATCGGCCACCATTTGTCTCGCCAATGAATGATCTTTTTCATTTATACAAACTTCCAACTCTTTTGATACTTCGTTTATAATCTCCTCATCTTTCATTTCTCAAAATTCGGGTATTGACGAATTATAGAGGCTAAATCAGAGAAACATTTATGCATCTTTTAATTTAAGATTAAATCTAATCTGGTACTCACAACGAGATATGGACAATAACTCTTGAATGCACTTTTCCTGCTATTGAGTCGCCTTTGATAATGGTAATGGTTATTGAAAAATAAATTAAAAGAATGATGAGGAAAATTTTGTAATAAAGAAATTGATATTTAGCAACGGAATAATTTAAAATACCACGAAAGGGGTATATGGATTCTATTCCCGATGAATCGGGCGCTGTGGTTTCTAAAAAAATGACGGAGTCTTTTTGTAAAGACCCCGTCGATACAGTTTGCTAAAGCTTATTCCTTCCTAATATTTGTTTTCCCTATTTCAACAGTTTCCAATCCTTCATTAGCGAGTATTTTAATCAAAATATTTTTTTGAGCATTTAGCTGGCTGTCTTCAACCAAGAAATTTTTTGATTTTAGCCCGAAACCTATAGTCTGCCAAGACTGCCCATTGTCAGTGCTTATCTGCACATGATAAGTAGTATTATTCGTAAGCGCTTTATGATCCCAACTTACGAGATAACCTGTTTTCCTGTTTTCGTCTGATGTTATTCTTCTACTTTCTATCCTTGCACTGTCGGATAACTTTACGAGATTATCATTTGTGATAAAAGACTTTGTATCTAAAATCTTATCTCTGAAAACCAACTGAATTTTTTTTATTGCCGGATTTGCCGGTATCATTGCATCAATGATACCGGTGGTATCTTCCCCGGCTTCTATATCTGTATTCACACGAATTGCCACCTTAATTTCCCTTAGTAAATTATTGCGTTCATCAAACAGACGAAGAAGCGCTGATGGCTGCCTGTCGGGATTATACACGACAGCTTTACTGACCTTATTGGTATAAGAAATTTTACCTGTTAGTTGTGTGATATTAATCGTAGCGATCAAATTAATGAAATTGCTGTCTGTTAATGGTGCGTTATAAACAATATCATTTGATTTCAAGAATGGGTTTTCCTTTAATGGTAATTTCCTTGGCTCATAGACGCCGAATAGAATAGCTGGTTGATTGCAGGTAAAACTTGCTGGTTCTGTAAATTTTTTCGCTGCTTTTAGCGATGTAAATGATGGCATGTGGCCGGCGGCCTGAATTTTTGTGACAGGCTCTTTCAAAGCAATATAAACCGGGGGTTTTTCTTTTAATCCTTCTATGATTGGAGCAGGCCCACGGTATGCCGCAACGATGCTTTCAAAATCCGGTGTAGTGTCTTTTGTAAATACGAAATTCGATGAACCGGGTGATACGCCGGCAAAGGGTGACGCACCGGGGGATAAGCTATTTTCAGCATTTATACGGGTGAGCATTCTTCCATACGTGTAGCTGCTAACCCATTGCCTGGCGCAATAACTCATAACATCATGCCATTGGGTACCGGGTAATGCTGCCATAGGAATTGAATAACGAGAATCACCTACATCAAATCCAATGAACATACTATCTATATTAGATAGCTGACCCGCAGTAAAGGGGTATGATGGATCATCACTAGTTTCTCCGCAACCAGAACCAATATGTAACCTGCCAAGAGTGTGTCCTATTTCATGGCCGCCATACCAATCACCATAAGATCCATCGAGATCCCAACCCCAGGTGTCGGGTCCTGTTGGACCGGAACCTACTGCGGATGGGTCTGGACTCCCTGCGATAGTTGCACATCCTCTCATAAAACCAGCTCCGTCTGAAACCAATGCATAATAATGTGTTCTTCTATCAGTGCCACCGGCTATATCAAGGTTACGCATAGCTGCAATTTGAGCATTTGCATCTCCACAGTTAAAGGGCCATGCAGCAGTTGCAGGAACGGTTGCCTGAGAATAATTTACGGCGTTGGCCGGATAGTTTCTTTGTAACCATGATTCCAATAAATTAAAATCTCTTGCAACTGGCGCAAATGTTTGAGAGGGAGTGCCTGTTGTATATTGTAATCCAATTGCCCTGATCCTGAAATTTCCCACTGTTTCCTGATCATCACGTACAATATGCGTTAAGCAATTACTGCAAGGGACCGATGTTCCTGAGCCGACGTTGGTGATAACGGTGAGGCGATATCTATAAGCACCTGCAGAATTGAATGCAGGCGGTATGACAAAATTCAATGCTTTGTTTGTCGTGACTCTTTTTATTTGCAGTTTGAAATTCTCTGCAGGGTTTATGATTAGTGAATTGATTGAATTCACTGTTACCATACTTCCGTCAACAATCCTGGTTACGACTAACGAGCCTTTCACTGTAACAGGAGACGTGCTATTAAAACTTAGATAGGCTCTTGCTACCGTTGCTTTGCCCGCCACTAATGGTACCGTTTGATTTATTGATTGCACTGTTTGCAAAATTTCAAGGCCATCAATGGACACGACACCAGTTTGAGGAAATTGTGAAAACCAGGTATGGCAATAATCTGAATTCAACACGCCATGAAAAATATCAGTTCGTTTATCATTATTAAAATCTCCCGTCAACCAAATACCATTTGGAATTGCATATCCGGGCCAAGGCGACCAGGTTATTACATTAAAATTACCATTGCCATTTGATCGCCATACATGGACGTAACTTGTATTTTGAACTGCATGAGTAATATCAGTTCGCCCATCTCCATCAAAATCACCTGTGAGCCACAAACCATTTGGAATTCCATATCCATTCCATGGTTTGAAAGTCGTTACATTAAAAACTCCATTTCCATTGGAAAACCATGTGTGTGCATAGCCTCCACCTTGTACTGCATGAAAAATATCAGATCTGCCATCGCCGTTAAAATCGCCAACACGCCAAATGCCATTGGGTATTGCGTATCCATTCCATGGTTTGAAAGTAGTCACATTGTAAGAGCCGTTACCATTAGAAAACCATGTATGTGCATAATCGCCACCCTGTACGGCATGAAAAATATCATCTCGCCCATCATCATTAAAATCGCCGACTTCCCACAAACCATTGGGAATACTATATCCATTCCATGGTTTGAAAGTAGTTACATTAAAAGTGCCATTTCCGTTCGAGAACCATGTATGTGCATAGCCGCCACCTTGTACTGCATGGAATATATCGGTTCTGCCGTCATTATTAAAATCGCCGACTTTCCAAACCCCATTTGGAATAGCATATCCTGTCCATGGACTGAATGTTGTGAGGCTAAATGTGCCATCACCTTTCGACATCCATATATGAACGTAATCAGCATTGTTTACGACATGCAATACGTCTGTACGTTTATCTCCATTGAAATCACCGGCGATCCATTGGCCGTTAGGTATAGAGTAACCCGGCCATGGCCGAAAGGTGCTAACCGAGTAATTGCCATTTCCAGATGAAGTCCATACATGCGCATAATCTGAATTCTGAACGCCATGAAAAACATCCATTTTTCCATCTGCATTGAAATCACCTGTGACCCATATACCATTAGGTATACTATACCCCTGCCATGGCTTAAATGTAGCTACGTTAAATTGGGAAGATGCTGCCAGTGAAAAAAACAAAAAGAAGATTCCTGTTATGATGTGGTGATGAATGAAAGACTTTTTCATATAATTAAGGTTTAACGATTGAGAAAATTTCGTAATAAAATGGTTTATACATTGTTTAGCACAGCCCCTAAAATGCCTGCAAGAACGGTAGAATCCGTATTGAGGATTTGTGCTTAACCGGTATTTAGATTGAACGAGATGAAATTATAGTTGGAGGGTGTTTTGACAACGAGTATTTTAACCAATTATTTACCGTTAAATCACGCATAAGCGAAGTCATTTACCTCATTTTATTTCTGAAACTGATATTTAGCAAGTGTTGAAATCAAAATACCACGAAAGAGGTATATGGATTCTATTCCCAATGAATCACTGTACATCAGATTTCAGCTTTCGGCGGAAATCGTGAAAGCTAAATAGAATTACTGATGATGAACGGAGCGTCGCAAGTAAAGTTTAACCGGAGTTACTACAGCTGGTAAACAAAAAAAATTCAAGCTTACTATTTACTCTGCTGCTTATATTTCATCCGTGCTATTAACCACTGGTCAAAAAATCTATTAAAATAACTGCGGCTTTTCGTCTATACGAATCAGGTCGTATAAATTCGTTGAGTATAGCCATAAACCAACAACATGAAGAAAACCATCCTGTTTGCAGCAGCCATTCTCTTTTTCTGCATCGCATCATGGTCACAGGGAATATTAAAAGGAAAGATCACCGATTCAGCGACAGCCAAGCCACTTGGTTTTGCTACCGTCACTGTTTTTAAAGCAGCCGATACCGCAATCATTACTTACCGCCTTAGTACTCCTGATGGAGATTTTAGAGTTCCCGGTATTCCATTTGATGTGAACTGCAGGGTTGTGATCTCTTACTCAGGTTATAGCATTTTCAGAAAAGAATTTGTTATCACGGCTTCTCAAGCCACGTTAGATATTGGAATGGTCCCGCTGCCTACCGATGCAAAAACACTGGATGAAATATTAGTGTACGCAGAACGGCCGCCGGTAATTATGAAAAAGGATACTATCGAGTTTAACGCTTCTGCATTTAAAACCTTGCCCAATGCATTGGTAGAAGATCTGTTGAAAAAATTGCCGGGGGTGATGGTGGATAAAGAAGGAAATATTGTTGTTAACGGAAAACCTGTAAACAGGATACTGGTTGATGGAAAAACTTTTTTTGGCGACGATCCAAAGATGGCAACAAGAAATTTACCTGCCAATGTAATTGACAAAGTACAGGTAACTGATGATAAAGAAGAACTGATGCGTAATGGCGATGATAATCTTAATAATGTTGGAAAGGTTATCAATATTACATTGAAAAAAGGAGTGAAGAAAGGATGGTTTGGTAAACTGTATGCCGGTGGCGGCACCGGTGAATTATATGAAGCCGGCGGCATCGCAAATGTTTACCGCGATACATTACAGGTAAGTGTGCTTGCGTTATATGAATAATCTTAACCGAACTGGGTTTAGTTATTCAGAGTTAATGTCAGCAGGAGGTTTTGACAGGATAAGAAGCAACAGTGCAAGCAATAGTACAAGTGTCTGGAATAATCCCGGGGGCAGTGGTATTTCAATTAACGGGATAAACTTTGGCGGCTCACAAAATTTTGGAGGCATATCGACAAGCAAAGGAGTCGGGTTTAATATTAATCATGCACCGAATAAAAAGCAATCATTGTACCTGCAATATTTTCATGGAAATGTAAACAGTGACCGGCTTACGAATACACACCTTGGTCAATACAATGGAGATACGATTATCAGTACGAAGACAAGACTTACCGGTGATTTTATCACGCATACACATAATTTCGGCGCAGGGGCAAGATTAAAACCTGATTCGGTTACAAATATTCTTATCAATGCAAGTTATCTTATCGGCTTACAGGATGAAGACCGCTTTAGCGATATTGTTGGCAGCAATAATAAGACCGGTCCGTTAAGTATTGGAGATGTGAACCAATACAATGATGCTAAAACATATATTTATCGTCACGGTGTGGCAATTACCCGTTTATCCAAAAAGAAAAAAGGGCGGCGCTTCAATATCAATCATAACGTTGATATCAATAACCGGTATAATGATTACATGTCGGAGTCAGATATCAGCTATTATTATCCTGTTGCGTATGATAGCCTGTATGCGCAACTAAGAAAAGAAAGAATACCGAGAACCGACATCATGAATATGTTCAATTACAGCGAGCCGCTCAATAAACATTTTACCATGAGGCTTGCCGGCCGTTATGAATTCAGTAAGGTGAATAATGGAGTAAGCACTTATAACAGCGTTAATGGAAATGATAAGTTTGATGTGTTGAATACGCTTTTGAGCAGTGATTTCAGAAGGATCAGCCACCGTGCCTTTCTCGGCGTTGGCCTTGAGTATAAATGGAAAGATCTGACAATTACGCCGTCGGTAAGATTGTTGAATCAAAATGTAAATAACAAGTTGATCTCAGCAAATACTTTTATAAAGCAAAAACAATTTGATGCGTTGCCTGTCCTTTCCGTCGTATACAAGCAATTAAACATAAATTATAACAGGGACATTATTCTGCCGGGGTTTAATTCACTTAACCCGGTTATCGATCTGAGCAATCCGTATTTTATTGTTAAAGGAAATCCGGATCTCCTGTCTTCAAAGCGAGACAATATTTCAATGAATTATTATTTTAATGATGCCAAACGATTTATTAATGTGGGTGGTTATATAAGCGGCGGGTTTACCAAAAATGATATTGTACAAAGTATTACTGTTGATCAAAGAGGCGCACAAACAAGTATGCCCGTTAATGCAAGCGGAAGCAGGAATTACAGCATGAACTGGAATATCAATAAGCAATACAAGAATAAGCAGAACAGGATCTTTATGTGGAATACAGGTAACTGGATGGGAGTGAATAAAAGCCGTCTTTTATTTAATGGCATAGAAGCATGGCAAACTACTTTCAATTATAATCATTGGTTTGGCATTGGCATGAACCTGAATGATAAATTTGAGTGGAACATGAACTACAGTTTTGGAAAGAATTTTACAAGGTACACAAGCACTTATTTCAAAGAACTTAAAGTGAGCAATTATGATTGGGGAAATGAATTTGTGTTGCGCTGGCCAAAGCATCTTATTTGGGAAACACAGATCTCCTATGCATATAACGGAAGCATTCCGGCAGGCTATCCAAGGGAAACGATCCGATGGAACGGGGCATTGAATATAACGATGCTGAAAAATGAAGCCGGTGTATTAAAGCTTGCAGTAAATGATATTCTCGACCGCAATCAAAGTATTTGGGTAAATGCTAACCGAAATACAATTACTACAACGGAAAATAATATTCTGGGCCGATACTTCATGGCAACATTCAGCTATAATGTAAGACCGGCAGGAGTAAAGAGAAGAATAGGCGGAAGGGAAAGATTATTCAATTTCTAAAATTTCTCGATCACCCCAAGATTAAATAAAGCAAAATCATATTTAACAGGATCATCTTTATCCAATTGGCATAATGCTCCGGTAAGTTCTGTTGCCGCAAGCCAATCAACCTGCTTTCTTTTTAACAACCCCAGTTTTTTTGCAACTCTTGCTACATGCACATCGATCGGGCAAATCAATTGAGAAGGAGAAATATTTTTCCACAAACCGAAGTCGACCCCATTGCTATCTTTTCTTACCATCCATCGTAAAAACATATTTAATCTTTTGCAAGTGGATTTTTGCAATGGTGAAGAAATATGTTTTTCCGTTCTTTTTAAATGCTCAGCGGAGAAAAAATAGTTTTTAAAATGTACCAGGCCCTGCGCGACTGAATAATTCCTGCCCGGAAAGAAAGCGGATTCCAGTGAATCATATTTTGAATAATGATGATGCAGGGATTCTATAAAATAATAAAGATCATCTTCATTAAAAGTGCGGTGCGTAAATCCTTTCAGGCTTTTTAAATCCTTTGCAGTATGACCTGTTATAAATGCATACGGCGAATTATTCATTCGTTGCAATAGTTCTTTGCCTTTGCTGATGATCGTTGTCCTGTTTCCCCATGCAAATACAGCAGCAAAGAAACCTGCGATTTCTATGTCTTGTTTTTTTGTAAAGAAATGAGGGATCGATACAGGATCGTCTTTAATGAATTCCGGACGATTGTATTCATTGACTTTATTATCCAGGAATTCTTTTAGGTGCACCGGCATCATACAAAATTAATCAGTCAGCCATTAATGACATGACAGTTATAATCTGTTATGATGCCAGTGCGTTATTTTCAGACAGGATCTCGGCCGCGTATAAGACGCAGTAGAATCGCAATAACCGCAATTACCAATAATAAATGAATAATTGAGCCTGCGTTAAAAACGAAAAAGCCCAGGATCCAACCAACGATAAGGATTACGGCGACTACATATAAAAGGGAACCCATAGTTTTAAAAGTTTATACCTCCCAATTGCAATCCCCATACCAAAAATAAATCAACCGATCGCAGTATTAAGATCTTCAATCAGATCATCTGCATCTTCAATTCCAACGCTTAAACGTATCAATGAATCGCTTAACCCGTTTTTGATCCTTTCTTCTTTTGGTATTGAAGCATGCGTCATCGACGCCGGATGATTGATAAGAGATTCCACACCACCAAGACTTTCTGCCAATGAGAAAAGTTTTGTGGAAGAAAGTACTCTCATTGCTTCTTCCGTACTGTCATTTTTTAATACAAAGCTTAACATGCCGCCAAAATCACGCATTTGTTTTTTTGCAATAGCATATCCCGGATGATCTTCAAAGCCGGGCCAATATACTTTTCCGATTTTTGAATGATTCCTGAGCCAATGAGCAATTTTCGCCCCATTCTCACAATGCGCTTTCATTCTTACATGCAATGTTTTTATTCCACGCAACACAAGAAAACAATCCATGGGGCCGGGCACGGCACCACAACTTTTCTGAATAAAATATAATTTTTCTCTAAGGTCAGCACTATTCATCATCAATGAGCCTTGTATAACATCGCTATGTCCGCCGAGATATTTGGTTACTGAGTGCATTACAATATCAGCTCCCAGATCAATCGGTTTTTGTAAAAACGGTGATGCAAATGTGTTATCAACTGCCAGCAAAATGTTTTTCGGTTGGGTAATGGCAGCTACAGCAGCAATATCAGTAATATTCATCAGCGGATTGGTAGGTGTTTCTAACCAGACAAGTTTTGTATTCGCTGTTACTGCTGCTGAAATATTTGAAACATTTGTTGTATCAAGATAGATAAACCGGATACCAAATTTTTCAAACACTTTTGTAAATAAGCGATAAGTGCCGCCATACATATCATTTGCACAGATCACTTCATCGCCGGGTTGTAACAATTTTATAACGGCATCAGTGGCTGCCACACCACTGCTGAACGCCAAACCATATTTTGCATTTTCTATCGCCGCAAATGCTCTTTCCAATGCAGATCGTGTGGGGTTTTGGCTGCGTGCATATTCATAGCCTTTATTCTTACCTGGCGCTTCCTGTACGTAAGTGCTTGTTTGAAAAATCGGCGTCATGATAGCTCCTGTAGATGGATCGGGTTCGGCGCCTGCATGAATATATTTCGTTGCTTCTTTCATATTAAAATTTTGATGACTGCAAAGATGTGAAATATCAGGCAAACCATCATTTACCATTCATCAGCATCAAAGTTTCACTTAACAAACACTTAACTCAAGGGATAGATATCTTTTAATCATGCCTTAGTACATCGAAAAGATTTTTAAAGTCTTCTTTTTAATGCTTCAGGTGTATTGTGATTTATTTATAGGCGTTGGTATAATAAACTTCTTTTGCCGGTAACAGATAACCACTTGTCTTCGCTTTAAAATGAATATAACTTTAGTTCAATCAAAAATTCTTAACCCCAAAAAAGTATACCATGAAAAAGTTAGTAATTTTTTTAGTACTGTTTGCAGCACTGGGCGCTGCAGCAACCACGCCTCCGGAAGTAAATGAAAAAGTGTTGAAAGCATTTAACGAAACTTTTTCAAAGGCAACAGATGTTGTTTGGCATGAATTGCAAAATTCTTACCTGGCAAGTTTCAAGCAATCCGAGATCACAACCAGGGCCACTTATGACACCGAAGGTAACCTGCTTCGAACAACACGTTATTATTCCGAAGAGAATCTTCCCGTTCATATTATTTCCAAGTTGAAAAAGAAATATTCGGACAAGTCAGTCTACGGTGTAACAGAAATAACACAAGGTGATGAAGTGGCTTATCATGTAACGCTTCAAGATGCAAAGAACTGGTATATGGTTAAGGCAGATAATTGGGGCGGCCTTGAGCTAACTAAAAAATTCAGAAAAGCATAAGCCACTGCGGTGCTATAGAATTCCAATGAAAGTAAGTAGCCGTTTCAATAATGAAGCGGCTATTTATTTAAACAGGAGCGCTGCCGTAAGATAACGCCAATCGTAATTGGCAGCTTTATGTGCGGGCATTGGTTCAATTTTTTTATTTACCGTTTCAGGTTTTAATATTCTTTCGTCAACAAGTTTTTGTTTTGCGTCAGTGATCAATTGTTGAATATCGTTGCTCTGCATCCATAGTTGTTGTGGCGGCTCAAAACCTGTTTTATCTTTTCGCCAAACTATTTCCGCCGGCAATTTATCTTTCATTGTTTCCCGTAGCAGCCATTTGGTCCAGCCTTTCCGTATCTTAAAATTTGCAGGAAGTGAAAAAACAAACTCAACCAGTTCGTGATTTAAAAATGGTAAACGGACCTCGCGGCTATGCGCCATTGAATTTCTATCGGCATATCGCAGCAATTCTTCAAGGCCATGCATACATGTGTTGAAATACAACACCCCATTCAATGTAAAAATTTCAGGAGTGATATAATAAGCCTCTTTGCTTTGAAGCCGTGTAAATTCTTTTGTGAGGTCTTCATGTCTTAACGCATTCAATAAATATTGTCGTTCTAAAAAAATAGTAGCAAATTCCGGGAACAAAGCGGCCACCCTGTTCTTCCAGCCAAACTTTTCGGTGATCCCTAATCCTTTTGCTGCTTCCAATTCATTGCTTGATGATAGTTTTCTTTTTCTGAAATAGCTCCTGCCAGTACCATTTATAGTATTTATGATAGCCGGCTAATGTTTCATCCGCACCTTGTCCGTCCAATAAAACTTTTATGCCGTGTTGCTTTGCTAACTCATATACTTTATACTGGGCATAAATGCTGGCAGAACTGAATGGTTCTTCCTGGTAGTAAAAAAGTTTTTCAAGATCATTTTGTAAGGATCATACATCGGGAGTTGTTGTGAAATGCTGTAAATGAAATTTATCGGCGACGAGTTTTGCAAATGCAGATTCATCTTTTTCAAAACCGGGAAAGATGGAGGAGAAGGCAGTGAGTGGTGTCCCGATAGCTATCGGGAGGTGAGTGGTGAGTTGATGGAGAGTTGCAATAATCGACGAGCTATCCAAACCACCACTTAAGCTTGTTCCGACAGGTACATCGCTTCGTAATCTTCTCTTTACTGATTGCTGAAAGAGCGTACCAAATTTTTCTATGGCTTCGCTATCGGTAATTTTTTTGTTTTCATTTTCAATTTCAATATCCCAATAATTTTCAATCGATAATTGTCCGAAAGAACTCTTTTGAAGAAAATTGAATTTTAACCAGGAAGCAGCCGGTAATTTGAAGATGTTTTCATAAAAAGTTTCTTCGGGAATATTTGGATTATCGACATAGCCGATCGTGAGATAATTAAAAAGCAATTTCAAATTTACTTTTCTTTCGATGCCTGCTGCCCAAAGAGCCTTCATTTCTGATGCAAAAACGAATTGCTCTTTATCTATAAAATAAAAGAAAGGTTTTTCACCAAACCTGTCTCTTGCTGCAAAAAGCTCTTTTTCTTTTTCATCCCAAATGGCAAAAGCAAACATGCCATCGAAATGATCTACGCATTCTTCTTTCCAGCAATCATAAGCGGCTGCTATTACTTCGGTATCTGTTTTTGAAGAAAATGAATATCCTTTTTTTTGGAGCTCTTCTTTAAGCTCAAGATAATTGTACACTTCACCATTATGAATAATAGTATAGCGATCGCGATAATGCATGGGTTGATTACCGGCATTGCTGAGATCAATAATTGAAAGCCTGCGGCTCCCTAAAGCAATTACAGGATTTATCCAATGTCCTTCGGCATCAGGTCCGCGATGAACGAGTGTATCGGTCATTTTTTTTATTCGCTCTGCAGAAATAAGTGAGTTGTTATTTGATAGTATCCCGGCTATTCCGCACATAGATGTAAAGTAAAGAAATTAATGGGTGAATCAGGCGGTGTAAACAGATTGCGGGAGTGTGATCGTGAGATGGTGAGTGGTGAATAAGCTGTTTCAAAATTGACCCTTCACCATTCACCATTCACGAACAGCTGATAAGTGAACAGAACGTATCCCGATCAAATCGGGGCGACGCAACTTAGCTTAATCAGGGTACAAAAGCCGGGAACAAAAAAAATTTAGAAACTTACAGGCAATTTTGCTTTTACTTCATCCCAAAGAAAAATGAGGTCAGCGGTTTTCTCTGATCTTTTTTCAGTGGCAATGGTAAAGTATTCGATGATCGTATTATTTTTTTCAACGGGCACTTCGAATTGCATCAGGTCTTTTTGCCTGTTTTGCTGAAGCCCCCAACTGTATAAATTTGAATTAAGAATCAACAACCATTTTGTTTCCTGCGGGATGCAGTATAAAATATAGCGGCCGGGCTTTACCGTTTTGCCCTGGATAGTAGCAGTAGAAAAAAATTCGATCTCTGTAGATTCATTAGCGCCAAGTCGCCATGGCGCATCATATTTTACAAGGCCGTCAAAAATTTTCCTGTTTTCTTTTTGCGGGCGACTATAAATAACCCGCATAAACGGCGGGCCCGAAATTTTACCGGCCATTTTTTGCAAAGGATAATCTGACGGGAAATAAACCATATCCATTGGTGAATGGTCAGGAACCGTATAATGCGTAATCGGCGGAAGCACTTTTACCGGCGTTTCCATTTTTGTGCGTGTATCATTACCCGCAGGTTTTTCTTCTTCTTCTTCTTTGCAGCTAAAACATAAATATCGAAACAAATAGTAATGCTGATAAATTTTTTCTCATAGCTTTTTATAAAGTGATTGGCAAACTAACTTTTACCTGTTCCCATGCAACGACCAGCGAAATTCCACCGTTTGTTTTTTCAAACCACATTGACATGCTTTCAACTGTATCATTTGTTTTTTGCACAGGTACATCTGTTCTCACAATATCTTTTTTAGAATCGTATTTAAATGCGCCCCATGTATCGGTGTCTTTATTAAGGATCATCGTCCACATGTTTTCACTTACGAGGGCATACAATGTGTAGCGGCCTTTGGAAATTTTCTTTCCCGCCGATCTTTACATCCTGGTAAAATTCTATTTCAGTAGCTTCATTTGCTCCAAGCCTCCAAACTTTTCCATATTCCACTAATTCACCAAAAACTTTTCTGCCTTGTTTTTGAGGCCTGCTATAAATAACTCTTGCAACTAAAGGATCTGTCGCTTTATTCTGGATCTTAAGAATAGGATAATTAGCAGGGTAATAGCTTACATCCAGCGGCGATTTATCAACTTCAGGAAGCTTAACGGCTTGTGAAAATGAAAATAAAAATGAAAATCAGGAGAACGATAAGAACAGGAATTTTGCGCATAAACATTGTTTAAAAATGACAAAAATAACAGTTTCAAATTCTATGACGAATTTATTGACTGAATCGTTCGCTAATCATCCAATTGTTTTAGAAAATCCAGGGTCATTAATTTCAAATCCGGGAAAAACAAACGGTAAAATTGGCTTAATTCATCATAATGCACGATAAATAAATGATAAGCTGTATCACTTTCAGTCATATATTTTGATCGTCGCACCAGGCCGCCAAGGCTTTTTTGAATTCCTTCCGTGTACCTGTAATGATAAAGCCAGTTCTGCAGCTTTCATATAAGGATACATTGCTTTAAAGTTTTCAGGGAACTGATCGGCATACTGGTCAAGTAAGCGATAAGTATGTGCAGTAAAACCTTTCAGGCTCTCCTCTGTAAATTCATTTTCATCCAGGGCAAGAAAATGATCATACACTACATCGATAAATGCGCCCGCATAAAGCCTGTAAGCAGGTCTGAAAATATCTTTAGCTTCTTTTGTTGCAGAATGGCTATCAGTAAACCTGTCGATCTCACGATGCAAAGCAATGCCTTGCTGTATTTCTTTTGAATACTCATATTTTTTTCTGCCTTTTACAAAGTCGCTGATCATATTACCAACTAATATACCTGGCCGGTTAAATGAAAGATATGCATGCGCCAGGTAATTCATAGGCTAAAGATAACTGATAGACGAAATACAGCTAAGATTGTTACATGATTAAAAGCGATCTTCATTTGTTATAAAAACTTTCACATTTCAGAACGCTCCTCCTGTACAGGATGAATGGGATTTAATACATTCCGGCGGCATTACGAACGGATACATGTTCACCTTCATTTTGTTTCATTCACCCGAATTAACATTCATGCCCGGTAATCACAATTGGCTTGTTGCCGGCTGTAACCAAATCTATATTTGAATCGTCAAACTAATACGAAAGCGATTAAATATTAAACCTTAAAAATTTCATCTAAAACCAATAAACTTTTGAGATTATGAAAAAGATACTATTTGTCCTCGGTCTTTTGGCAGTTATGGGAGTAAGCAATGCATATCCCAGTGAAAAAGTTTCCCCAAAAGTGCTCGCCTCATTCAAATCAGAATTTTCCACTGCTACTAATGTAGAGTGGGAGACAGGCAGTAATTATTTCAGAGCTGCATTTTCCCTGAATGAGCAAAGAGTGTTCGCCTATTACAGCGTGGAGGGAGCATTGATAAGCATTGCAAGGTATATCAGCACCATTCAATTACCTATCAACCTTTTCAGCAATCTGAAAAATGATTATAGCAAATATTGGGTCAGCGACCTGTTTGAGGTGAGCAACAGCGAAGGGCTTCATTATTATGTAACACTTGAAACAGCAGATACTACATTAATGATGCGTTCAAGCAATGGTGGCGGTTGGAGTACTTATAGCAAGAAAAAGAAAATTTGATATACAGTTAGTTTTGGTGTGTGGTAAATAAAGACGGTCCCCCGGTGTAGCCGGGGGGCTTCTTATTTTATGTATTGGGTATACTATGTTGTATGCTTATAATAAATGATGAATTGAATTTGTTCGTTAATCCTTTTAACACATAGCTCCGTCAATCTTCGAAGGAGTCCTTTGAACATAATTCAATTGGCGATGGTTATACCGTATGTTACATTTGATCTTCATCCCGCACAGCACTACTCCCGAAAAATATTCGTCAATCACCTTAACCTTTAAACCTTCTATTATGAAAAAGATTTTTGTAGCGCTGTTTGCTTTTTTGACAATTGGTGCAGCATCCTTTGCAAATGAAAAAGAAAATATTGATCCCACTATCTTATCTGCTTTTCAAAAAGAATTCTCTTTTGCAAAAGATGTAAAATGGGAAATGAAAGGAGACTTTGCGCAGGTAAACTTTTCATTGAATGATCATGGGTTCGTAGCCTGGTACAATGCCAATGCGGAATTGGTAAGCACAGCAAGAAACATACTTTATATGCAATTGCCGTTATCCGTTATCAGGTCGCTGGAAAAAAATTATAGTGACGCAGGTTTTTCAGGCATCATAGAAGTTACCCGTAACAATGAAACTTTTTACCAGCTCCAGGCCGAGAAGAAAAATAAAAAATTTTTATTAAGAGCAAGCCCCGCTGGAAATGTAACAGTAATTAAAAGAATTAAATAAAGACAGTTCTTTCAGGTGGTGTGGCCCCGACTTCTCCGTCGGGGTTTTTATTTTTTAATCCGGATGTCTTTAAAAAATTTATTTTTGCGCCGCTTACCGCATTGTCTTCCGCCTTAGGCGGATGATCTGAAGGCGGAACTAAAACTTTTTAAAAATGAATAAAGGACCCGTTTCACAATTTATCCAACATCATTACCGCCATTTTAATGCAGCTGCATTGGTGGATGCTGCAAAAGGATATGAAACACATTTAGCTGAAGGTGGTAAAATGATGGTAACACTTGCCGGCGCCATGAGTACAGCCGAACTGGGAATTTCACTTGCAGAAATGATACGGCAGGATAAAGTTGCATATCATCAGTTGCACCGGCGCCAACCTTGAAGAAGATATCATGAACCTTGTAGCGCATAGTCATTATAAAAGAGTTCCCAATTACCGTGATCTTACTCCACAGGAAGAATGGGACCTGCTGGAAAATCATTATAACCGTGTTACCGATACCTGCATTCCCGAAGAAGAAGCATTCCGAAGATTGCAACAACATATTCATAAACTATGGAAAGATGCAGATGATAAAGGCGAACGATATTTTCCGCATGAGTTCATGTATAAAATGTTGTTGAGTGGCGTGCTGAAACAATATTATGAAATTGATCCAAAAAATAGCTGGATGCTGGCCGCTGCAGAAAAAAATATTCCGATTGTTGTTCCCGGATGGGAAGACAGCACGATGGGAAATATTTTTGCCTCGTATGTTATTAAAAATGAAATGAAAGCAACCACCATGAAAAGCGGTATTGAATACATGGTTGGCTGGCCGACTGGTACAGGAATAATTCAGCGCGGCAAAGGAGTTGGATTTTTCCAGATCGGTGGTGGTATTGCCGGTGATTTTCCGATTTGCGTTGTGCCGATGATGTACCAGGATCTTGAATGGCATGATGTTCCTTTCTGGAGTTATTTCTGCCAGATAAGTGATTCCACTACTTCATTATGGTTCTTATTCAGGCGCTGTTCCCAATGAAAAAATCACCTGGGGTAAATTAGGAATTGATACTCCAAAATTTATTGTTGAAAGTGATGCAACGATTGTTGCGCCGTTGATATTTGCTTAGTTGTTGGGATGGTAAAAATTATTTTGGTGATGATTTTTATGTAACCAGCATTTGTAATTCTATTAAGCTTCCGTTGCGTCGCACACTTGTACTGCAACAATTCTATTCAACAACCCATGCCACCCCGATTTAATCGGGGTGGCACCGGTTTTAGCCATCGCATCAGCTGATCGATATATAAAAAAAATAAACCCCGGCATTACCAGGGTTATTATTCTATAGGAAAAGGTAAGGACTAATGTCTGCGATCCCTGCGGTTTTCGCGGCGATCTCTTTTGTCTTCACGACGGTCACGGACATCTTCTCTGCGATCTCTCACATCTTCTCTTCTGTCACGAACATCTTCAAGACGATCTCTTCTGCCACCATTATGTCTCCTGTCAATTACATCTTCACGTCTGTCACGGCGGTCTTCTCTTCTGTCTCTTACATCTTCACGCCTGTCGCGGATGTCTTCCCTGCGGTCAAATCTGTTTTCAATACGGTCGAATCGGTTTCTTTGCGCTGAAGCATCTGTAAACACGGAGAGTGCCAGCATGAATACAGAACCAATAAGTACGGATTTTAGGGCTTGATTAGTCTTCATATAAGTTTTTTAGGGTTTTGTAAAAAAGTAACGAATAAATAGACCAAGCCGTTGCCGCAAGGTTTAATGCATAAAAAAATCCTCTCGCCTTAGGCGAGAGGAAAAATATTTAAGAAGATTGTTTCTCCCGACCAACGACGGATTGCAAGAAAAAATCAGGAGAAATGCAGTTCTTTTCTGATCAATTCAGCTTCTTTTGAAGAGTGAAAACTCGATACCAATAAAGAAATAATAAATAATTTCTGGATGGAGCTTTCTATTAACAGATCATCAATAGTATTAAGAAATATTTCCAGTCCCCAAAAACCAAGGCAAATAATAAGCGCAGAGAAAATTGAAAAATAAGGTTGCTTATTGCTATATACGGACAAAAGAACCATGATGGTTGCAAGACCGAGATACACTAAAAAATTTTTGGTTGTAAATGAACTTTCAGGCATTACCCAAAAAGCACCGGCGCCTGCTACAAATGCCAAAGCGCAAACCAATAAAATATTGCGGGTTTTACGAAGCCTTTTATTTAGTTGCTTTGTTTCCTGTGTGCGGTACATCTCGGAATAATCAACATGATTGTCGGCTATTTTCTTATAAAGGGTCGGATGGGGTTCAATTTGATTCATTGGTAACCTGCACAGATTTAGAACAACGAAATAAATAAATATTTTTCTCTTTTTATAACAGTTTGGATCAAATCTTTAGAAAGCTCGTCCATCAAGCGGAATATCTCTTTTAAGCATCTCTTCCCTGTTTGCCATCTCCATTGCTGTAAAAAATACCAGCTTTGCCCGCTTTTCCATCAGATCGTAATTTATCTTATCAGGTGTATCAGTCGGCCTGTGGTAATCCGGATGTACGCCATTGAAATAAAAAATTATCGGCACGCCTTTTTCAGCAAAATTGTAATGATCGCTGCGGTAATAAAAGCGATTCGGGTCTTTAGGGTCATTATATTTTCTGTCCAGCTTCAGTTTCGTATAAGTACCATTGATGCTTTCTGTTATCGGCGTAAGATCTGAGCTTAACTTATTATCCCCAATTACATAAATATAATTTGCAGAATCTTTATCCTTCATATAGTCATTGCCAATACGCCCGATCATATCGATGTTAAGGTTAACAGTGGTTTTTTCAAGCGGGTAAACAGGATGATTGGAATAATACGCCGAACCCCATAAGCCATGTTCTTCTCCGCTCACTGTCATAAATAAAATACTGCGCCGCGGGCCTTTGCCTTCCGCTTTTGCTTTAGTGAATGCTTCAGCCAGTTCAAGCACACTTACCGTACCGCTGCCATCATCATCAGCGCCATAAAAAATAGTAGTGTCATTTCTTTTACCTACATGATCGTAATGTGCGGTAATAATTACATACTCATCTTTTTTATCAGTTCCTTCAAGCAATCCCATTACATTGCTTACTGAGGTTTTTAATGTTGTTTTTTGAAATGAAAGATCAATGTTTGCTTTATAGACTTTATTTGGTAAAGAGCTTGCCGTCATTTTATCAAACACTCCTTTTCCATCTTCACCCATAATGCTCGCCGCAATGTTCTCAGAGATATAGAATATTTGGGGATTGATCGTTGAGCGATATCCATTCAAACTCCAGTTGCTTTGAATAATAGCTGGTCTTTTTGGAAACCCTTTAAGGATCATCAGCACAGCAACGGCACCTTTCTTTGAGGCTGCATTTAATTTACCAAACGTACCTGATGCGCTGCGAAATCCTGTCTCTGCCGGTTTATAATCAGCGGGTGCACCATCAAGTATAATAACTGCTTTGCCGCGAACATCAAGGTCTTTATAGCTGTCGAGCTTATCATCAACAATTCCATAACCTGCAAATACAGCTTCTGAAAACGGCATTTCAGAAGCATAGTTGCCATTGCCATTTTGATAATCCGTATTTAATTCATAGATCTTTCCATTTACTTTTATTGATGAGCTCACAACGGAATCACGATAAAGCGGGTAAGGCAAACGATAGCTATCGCCATTGCCCGGTTTTAATCCAAGTTTTTTAAAATGTTCTTCAATATAATTAGCGGCTTTTTCCAAACCAGGCGAGGGAGTATCTCTTCCTTCATTCTCCGCACTGGCGACGATGTAAAGATGTTTTTTAAGATCAGCGGCGGTAATTGATTTGGCAATCTTTTCTATTGATTTGTTTTTCTTTTGGGCAAAAACAATGAGGAGTGGAAACAGAGCAACCAGTAGTAGCGTAGCTTTTTTCATGTGATGTTTTTTAGTTTTTATTTTGGCCAAGCCTGGCTTTCGGCATACACGGAATTCGCCCGGTATCATCCGGGGTTATCATAAAAAAAATTCTGAAGGCTCAAATATAAGCCCGATAGTTTTTAAAGAAACCATAAATGGATGAAAGGTTTTAGAATGCTATGGGATCAGCAGCCCTGGGCAATTTTTTCTACCCTGCGCTGGTGACGGCCCCCTTCAAAAGGAGTGTTTATAAAGAGTTGTATCATTTTTTCTGCATCTCCTTCACGAACAAACCGGGCAGGTATGCAAAGTATATTGGCATTATTGTGTTCTCTTGCCAGCTTGGCAAGTTCTTCGCCCCAGCAAATGGCGGCACGGATACCTTTATGTTTGTTTGCGGTGATTGCAACACCATTAGCGCTGCCGCAAAGAAGTATTCCAAATGAAGCTTCTCCAGTTTCAACAGCATTGGCCACAGGATGAGCAAAATCAGGATAATCAACTGCGTCTTTAGAATGAGTGCCATAATCATGATACGAAAGATCTTTGGCTTCAAGAAGAGAAATTAATTCCTCTTTAAAATCGTACCCTGCATGATCGCTGCCGATGGCAACTGGCTTCGTTAAATCAAATGAAGATGACATAAAAAAATAATTAATAATGAGTAATTAATAATTATTATCAAAGCAAAGGTAGGCTAATGCTTTTTCAACTCCATTCTTCTTTTTCTTCTAACAATTTTTGTTTTTCCACTTTTACTGTGAGCCAGATACTTATTTCATATAATAACATAAGCGGGATGGTGCAGATCACCTGGCTGATGACATCAGGAGGAGTAATAACGCCGGCTAAAATGAGGATCACCACAATTGCATATTTCCTGTTGCGACGAAGAAAACTCGGGCTCATTAAGCCAACTTTGGCTAAAAAGAACATTACAAGCGGAAGCTGAAAAGCGAGTCCGGTACCCAGTATTAATGGAACAAGTGTATCAATATAACTTGTGATGGTCCACCGGTTCTCAATATTATCGTCCAACTGAAAGTTGGCAAAAAAGTTTACCGTGTATGGTGCAATAACAAAATATCCAAACAGTATTCCAAGGAAAAATAAAAGGGAAACCCAAAAAATAACACCTCTTGTTTTAGATAATTCTTTTTTTGTGAGAGCAGGTTTTACAAAACGCCAGAACTCCCAGAAGATATAAGGAAATGCGACAATAATGCCACCAACAAAGATCAATGTGAAATACATACTGAACTGCCCGCTTACAGAAGTGCTTTGCATTTTCAGCCCGATCTCTTTCATGCACATGGCATCGCCAAGCCCGATCGCATGCCCGGCTTTACAAAGCCATTTATAGGTTGGAAAGTCAGCATGAGTCGGTCCCATCAATACTTCACGAACAAAAAATTGGTTGTACACGATAAATACAACCGCCCCCGCTGCAATTGCCAACGCAGAACGAAAAAGATGCCCGCGGAGAACTTCCAAATGTTCTACGAAAGACATTTCCGCCTTTTCTTCCTGTCCCTTTTTTCCTCTTCTAAATAAACTCAACGCCATTTCAATTAATTAGAATCGCAAATATAAGTAGGTGTAACCGCCTGCAGCGATTCCTTTTTGATAAAATAAAACCCCGTCAGGCCTTAGGCGAGACGGGGTTTATTACTAAAAAAGACATTTTTATTTTACAGACAGCGCTTTATCAATTAAGAACAAAAGATTAGCCCTGTGTGCACGGGTTTGTTCATCCGTAGAAATAGCCGTCACCAGCATTCCTTTAATTTTCTTAAGTGTATTATACATGGCTGCTTTTGAAGCATTGTCGTAAGGACTAACAGGTGCGGATACAATTGCAGCAAGTCCTTTTACTAATTCTGTCTGCAAATTGAGCCTGTATAAATTCACATTTGTTTTCAGATCGGCAGCAAAGACTGCATTTGTAATATCGCTCATCATATCAGCAGATGTGTATGTGTTGCCATACAATGTACTGTTGTTGATCCTTGTCATTGTATTTGGGCTCAGCAAATGCGAAAACAAACCAACTTGTATTGCCAGTACCGAGTTTTGTGGTTTTACATCTTCGCCTGCGCCAAAGAAATTGAAACCACGACGCTGCAATTGTAAATAAGGGAATAATGCAGCATCATTTTTAAATGCATCAGGTGCCCAAATATTTTTTGCCAGGAATGCCATTGCTTTTTTCTGGTAGGCTGATGAAACCGGTGTGAATGGTTTAGTGGTTGTTTCCTGGCCAACAAAACTTCTGTCAACCATTACGCCACCGATATAGCGGCTTACTGACTGTGCCATTTGGTTACGTTGTCCCATCAGGTTATTATAGCGGCTTCTCAATTCAGCATATGATCTTCCGGGTTTGCTGTATTTTTCTTTCAGCTTACCCATTAATGAGTTTACAAGAGCAAACCTGTCTTCAGCATAAGCTATCATGTCACTACTCATATCATTGATCATTACTCTTGGGTCGATACCGCCACCGCCTGGTGAACGCATGTCATCGGCATCATTTCCGAAAGTATTTCCAAGTTCAGTGCTGCGGCTGAGGATTTTTTTCAAACCAGCTGCTTCTTCTGACGGGCTGAATGGAGTGTAACCAAATTCAATTGCCCATGCATCATAGGGCCCTGCTTTGGTTGTATAATAATCACCTTGTTTGGCGCGGTCATATGCGACATTCACAGAAGGGTAATCCATTACTGAACCGGTCAATCCCTGTTTACTTGTAATATCTTTATTATTCACTTCAGCCGGGCTCAGCATTTGGCTCGCTTTCATGTTATGGTTCAATCCCATTGTATGACCCATTTCATGAAGTATCAGGTAATACAAAAATTGCTTATGTAATGTTTTGATTTCAGCAGCATCGGCACCGGTTGCTTCCAACGTGGTGAGACCTGCAGTGAATTGTGCTTTAAGTTCTGTCCCGATATTACAAGCCATCCATTTTTTGTATCCGGGAATATTCAATTCTTCATCTTTAGGTGGATTCAAAAGCAATGAAGGAAGGTCGGTATTCAATGATTTTACATCATATAATTCTTCTGCAATTGGGCTGGAGCTTCCACTCATCCATTCAACTGTAATATCTGCACCAAGAATCTGCCCTGTTTTTGGATTTACAAAGCTTGGCCCGATAGCGCCGTAAGGAGGATAGGGTGAAGATACCCAGCGAATAACATTATAGCGGATATCTGCAGGATCCCATGTTGCATCATCAGGCATTATTTTCATTACAACGGCATTTTTGAAACCGGCTTTTTCAAAGGCCTCATTCCATTTTTCACCAGCTTCTTTGATAGTCTGGCGAAATTCTACCGGCGTCGTGTTTTCAATCCACCAAACAATTGGTTCAACGGGTTCGCTGAGAGCGGCAGAAGGATCTTTCTTTACTAAATTCCAGCGATTGATCATATCCCTGTAATCTGCAACTTTAATGCTTGTAAGATTTTCTACTTCCTGGGTAAAATAACCAACCCTTGGGTCATCAAGACGCGGGCGAAAATCATTAGACGGCATTTCCAAAAAACTATGCTGGAAACGAATACGGTTATAGCGGGCATCCGTAATATCTTTTCCGCCCTGGTTAAACGGAGCAGGGTTATCATATGCTAATTCAACTATTACATCTGTATTGTTTGGATAAGAACGTACGCTTTTGTAACCGGATTTTAATGCATTCAGGCTGCCAAGATTAAATACAAATTGTGCAGCAGGTCCTGGAGCAACAAGTGGTTTTATCGGGTCAAGCTTTTCGCTTAAGAACAATCCATCACCGGCTACAATAAAACCTGTTGAATCTTCACCGTCAATTTTTGCCGAATAAAAAATAGCTTCCGTTACATCCACATTTGCTGATTTACTTACTGCATTTTCCGGATCATACCAGAAGTTGGTATTTACTTGTGAAAATTCCAGTTTGTCAAAATTCTTCCTGATCTTAAAGATCCATGTGGTGCGGATCATGTTCTGGTGTAAGAATAAGCTGGTAGGTCCGCCCATCGAAAAACTCTGGTAGATATATTCTTTACCTAACTGGTTTTTCTTTACATACATCTGCACACTTCCGTTTGCCGTATCCTGGTAAATGGTGAAAAGCCCGTCTGACTTTTTACTGCTCTTCACTTTCTCTGCCACCGTTGGTTTGGGAGGTGTCGGTGGGGCCTTTTTTGTTGTGTCTGGTTTTGCAGCGCTAGTATTAGGAGCGGTACCTTGTGAAAAGCCACAAATCCCCGCAATCATACCAGCCGCCATCAAAAGCAGCGCTTTTTTTGCTTGTATCATTTTCGTATAAATTTTTTTGGAAAACGAAAGATAAACTTCTGGCCGGAAGTACAAAAAAATAATTGGATAAACGGGTTAAGATAGGTATAAACAGGGCAGTGATTTTGGCTCACTTAAGTTTCCTGATCTTGACCATTTCGATGCGGGTATCACTCACATTCATAACATCGAATTCATAGTCGGCAATGATGATCCTTTCTTTCTGTTTGGGTATGGTTTCATTGTAATTGATAATAAAGCCTGAGAGGGTTTCCATTTCGTCCACCGGAAAGTCAAAACCATATTTTTCATTGATATAATCCAGCTCAAGCCGCCCTGAAAATATGTACTCGTTTTCAGCTATCTGCTTTTCCACAAACTCTTCTACGTCATATTCATCCTGTATCTCACCAAAGATCTCTTCCAAAACATCTTCCATAGTAATAATGCCGGCCGTACCTCCAAATTCGTCCACTACCCAGGCAATGCTTTTTCTTTCACGGGTAAATTTATTGATCAGGTCGGTAGCACTCATGCTTTCCGGAACAGCAGGAATGGGCAGCAAAACAGATTGAATATTTGCTGGCCGCTTGAACATATCAAGCTGATGAACATAACCGATTATGTGGTCAATGTTTCCTTCGTAAACAACTATTCTTGATAATTTTGTTTCAATAAGCAGCCGGCGTAATGCTTCGATCGGTTCTTTTATATCAATACCAACAATTTCTTTTCTTGGCACCAGGCTTTGTCGTATCCTGATCTTTGGCAATTCAAGAGCATTTTCAAAAAACTCGGTGTTGAGGGGTTGTTTTTCTTCCTCTGCTTCTTTTGCCTGTCGAAACAGGTGTTCAAGATCGGTGCGGCCAAATACTTCTTTTTTTTCATCTACGCGTACATTAAAAACATATTTCAGCAGCCAATTGGCAAGCGCAATGCAGGCAGCAGCAATAGGGTAAAACATTTGATAAAACATATCGATGAGCTGTGCCAGCCGGCTAAGCAGCACATTTGCTCTTGCTCTGAAAATAGCACGGGGAAGAAACTCTGCAAATACCAGAACAAGTAATGTCGATAAAAAAATCTCGATAAGTATCCTTAAAGAATAAGAAGCGACATCGAGCCGCGTCCAAAGTGGTTCCATCACTTTACTTATTTGCAATCCGAAGAATACAAGAAAAACATTGAAGCCGATCAGCGTTGTGCCAAGAAAATAGACAGGGTGATCTATAAATTGGTCCAGTATCTGGCCGCTGGGTCTTCCCTGTTTTTTTTTCAACTCGATGCTCATTTTATTGGCGCTGTAATATGCCATTTCAATGCCGGCAAAAAAGCCCATCAGCAGGATGGTAAGAATGAACCATATAACAATACGAACTTCAAACATGGGCAGTAAAGATAAAAAAAGAGAAGATCGAGGCGGCAAGTGATTAAACGAAAGAAATTCACTGTCGTCAACACGATTTATTGTTCAATATACTTAGTTAATTTTCCGTTCCATGAGCCACGTGTTTGCGATAGCCGTTTCGGTTTCATTATCTGAAGGCAACAACATTGGTGAAAGATGTTCTGTGCAAAGTTTTACAAGGCAGAGGTACATATCTGCCATCATCAGGTCCATTATTTCATGAGGCATGCTTTCCACCAGAAAGTTAACGGGCTCACCATTTGAAAGAAGATTAATTCTTTTATTTGATCCGTTTAAATGAAATTCTTTTACATTGGCATCCTCTATTTCGATTATGTTATGACTATGGCTTTCTAAAAACTCAATACCAAACTCAATTCTCTTAGATGACGCACTTGCCAAAAAAACACCTGGTTTTAATTTAAAAAAATCTTCACCATCAATGGAAGTTTGGCCACTGGCGCCAACAATAATATCGCTTTCGCTTAACACCGTATCCCTGTTGCCATGCATGCAACCATTATAATATGCTTCAATATTTTTGATTGGATTTTTATCATACGCCAATACATGCGAGCCTCTCATCTTCAAACTTCTGGCAACGGAGGATCCAATCCATCCATATCCGAGAAGCCCGATCTTCTTGCCTTGTATTCCGAGACCTACTTTTTTTAATATTGTCGATAAAGCTGTTACGATTGGTTCTCCTAATTGCCCCGATTCAATTTTCTTAATTGGAGTATCAGCTGTTTGAAGAACGGGGAAAAGAAGTTTAATTATTGCCTGGTCACGCCAAAGACCCTGCTTTGTTTCTTCTACAGCGCCTGCGCACAAATTTGCTTTGTCAGGAAAAATTTCGTGAATTATCGGCACAGCATATCCGCCGTTTTCCAATATCAATAATTTTTTCCCCGACATTCTGCATTGTTCAAAAACTCCGGACAGTTGTTCTTGTACAACCTTATTTATTTTACTGATTGGTACAATTTCACAAGGGATGCCATTATCGATAAGGTTTTTTTGGATCTCAGGTTTTGAAGAATAATCAAGCCCGATGACCGAAAAAATTTCTAACCCGGATTTTTTAAGATTGATAAGTAAACTACAACTGTCTTCAAAAAGTGGCTGTATGGCAAACAGTATTTTGTCGCGGAAAATCTCTTTCTCCCGCCATTCAAGGTAATGAAAGTTTAATACCGGCAGCCGGGCATCTCTTATACCGTCCATATCAGGTATATTGTGAAGAGTTCATAGATAACCAGGAAAAGCACAAAAGGAAAAATGTAGTCGTTAAAGCCAATACGATAATACCTGGAAATATTATTTTTTTCTTCAGGCAGGACGGGTGCGTTTGGTATATATACATCCTTTTCAAAAAATCCCAGAAGGTTTTCTATCTTATTTCTCATTTCCCGGTTCCAGGCCAGGTATTTATGTGCATCAATAAGATGTTTAATGCTGTAATAAATAGCAAGGACCTGCACCATTGTCAAAATTAACTGGGGCCAGACAGTAAGAACTTTATTATTTTTTTCTTTGAAGGGCTTGATCCGATTATTCCGGTACTTAACAAGGCATAGTAAACAGTAATACTCCATTCCCAATTCCTGTAAAAAGCAATATCATTCTGCACAGACTGATAAAGCGCCAATAATGATTCGCGACTTTTAAGGTCATCTTGTAAGATCCTCACGACTGACTAATTGTTTATTAAATGTATTGAATTTATTCAGTATTTCCTCAGTAACGCTTAGCGGAGAACGACCTTCATTTCGTATCACCAGGTTATAATCTTTTCTGAAGGCAAGACCTTTTTTGGCATTTTCGAGGCGTTCATTTATTTGCTCTTCCGTATGAATGTTTCGCTCGTCAAGTCTTCGCCTGATGGTTTCAAGTGATGTATCAAGAAAAACTCCAAATGCAAATGGAAAAGTCTCTTTTACCATTCTGAAGTTTCCAAGATTAATAATTCCAATCGCATGTTTATCCTTTTCCAGGCAGGCAAGCACATTTTTTTTTGGCAATCCATAGCTCATTCCGAACAAGTAATGTTTATACTCGATCAGTTCTTTGTCAAGTATCTTTTTTTCAAATTCATCAGGCGTGATAAAATCATAAGAAAGAAGATCTTCTTCTGACTTCCTTTTGAGACGGGTGGTCAGACGTTTCGCCACTTCAAAATCATGACTGAAATTATTTAGAATAATATTGACAATTGTGGTTTTTCCAACTGCTGAAGGGCCATCGATTATTAATAAATTTCTCACTTATAGGTTGTAATTAAAAACTCAATTCCGTGCAATTATTGCGATTCGGTTTGTCCCGGTTATTATACAAGAATCTTCTTATCAGGATGCCGGCGGGCGAAATTAATTAATTATCGGGATTCGAAAACCTGACCGAAATATCGGTAGTGTAATATTTTTAGGTTAGGATAGAACACGGATGACACGGATTCAACGGATTTATTCTTAAGATTTACTTCAGTCTTTAATCGTCTGTTTGGCTAATGTGCAATGAAGGGAATCAGACGGATTAAAATAAAATTGTCCGTGAAAATCCGGTCAATCCGTGTCATCCGTGTTCCAATTGTCATCAAATTAGGACACTACCGAAATATCTATATAGGAAAGTACGGATTTATCAAAAAGGTCAACAGCGTTCCTAAAAAATGATTTTATCAATTGCAAAATCGTCTATTTTTTATGAACTCATCTACATTCATAAAATAATATTCAACCCCATCGTTTCATAGTTGAGTTTATATGCAATCCCCGGCATTTTCATAAGGGAATTATATCGCACTAAATTATTATTATTTTTCTCGCAATAAAAATCTTCCACCCCGGTATTGACATTGGCGTTACCGGCTTTTCAATTTTTAATCCTGCATTTTTTTGCCAGGCTTCTATTTCAGAAACCGACCATGTGCCCGATGAACTTGTCAATGAAAAATAAAGACCTGTTGTAGCACCGACAACGCCACCTTCACCGGGCTTTTCAGCACGGATAAATTCACCGATAGCATAAATACCATTTGGCTTTAATGCACGGGCTACTTTGCCCGCAAGCAAATTATTTTGCTCATCAGTAAAATGATGAACAACATTGTTGATCAGTATAAGGTCATACTTCTCTGTTCCAAGATCATCATTCAAAGCATTACCGGCAACATAGTTTACACGGTGAGTAGTATCGTATCTCTTAGCAATAGCACTTGCCGCTTCAATGGCTCCCGGCAATTCCATTATCGTACTTGATAAGCCAGGGTGTTTCTTACATAGTTCAATAGAAAATAATCCATGTGAGCCGCCAATATCAAGCATGTTTGTCGCATTCTTTGGTACGGGAATTTTTGGGGCCAGTTCTTTTGCTGCATTTATTGAAAGATCTCTCATTCCTTCCTGGTAAAGCTTCCATTCTCTTTCTGAGGCGCTGCCATGCAGGTCTAATGGTTTACCTGTTCGTACATACTCTTCCAACTTTACCCATCCATTCCCATTCGATTAACTGGAAACGAAGTTTGCCAATTAGATTCGATTCACTTTCTTTCAGCAGCCATTTATAATATTTTGTCTTTAAAGAATAGTTACCGTTATTCCATTGCAGGTAACCGATTCCAACAAGACAATTGAGTAAATGTTTTGTTGCTTCAGCATGCGTGTTGCAAGCGGTCGCAATTTCATCAGCAGTTTTTGAATTTCGCCCAATTGTTTCATAAATGCCAAGTTCTGCGGCAGCCATAATAGCCCTCGCAGCATTAAATGCTACCTGGGTGTCGATAAGCGGAGTAGGAGCAAGGTTGGCTCTCAATGCGATCCATTCCAACAAATTTTCCGGTTGGTTTTTTATTTTCATAAAAGAGTATTTAAAGACTCACTTCATTGCATTTCTGTAATAAATAAATATAGGAAGTTAGTTTTACTTGATGCGTATTCACTCCTATGAACATCACTGATAAAGAAAAATATCTACCTTAGCTGCTCAACGAAAAACCAATTTGAAAAAAGCAATAGCCATTGTACTGCTTACCGTACTGTTCACCAGCCAGGTTGGGTATTATTTTATTTATACCATTCATCAATACATCATAAAGGAAGAAATGGAAAAGGAACTGCTTAAGCAAATTCCTGAATCATCGCTTGACGTTTTTATTGCCGAACAATACGGGAATAGCATTAAATGGGAAGAAGAAGACAGAGAGTTTTCCCTTAATGGAGTGCTCTACGATGTTGCCCATATCAAAAAAACCGGTGGCCAAACTTTTTTGTACTGTATCAATGATAAAAAAGAAAAGCAACTGCTGGATAATCTTGTAAAAGCAGTAAATAAAAATCATGATAACAAACGCGGAAGGAATATGAAACCGGTTTTGCCCGACCTGGTTTTTATTAATTCAATTGAATCTCCAACAATTTTTTCCGTTTCTCCCGAGTATACTTTTTTAAATTTCCCCCTTGTTACTTCTTATAAAGAAATAAGTATTCCACCACCTAAGGCATAACTTTTTTTTCTTCAATTTATTTTTTTGAGATCACATTATGCTGCGATTGCAGGATAATGCTGTGTTGTATTTATAACATTATTCATTGATATCAATTTACATTATGAAAAACATAATTCTATTTGCTATATTATTATTTGCTGTATCGCTTACCGGTTTTGCGCAGCAAACGCTTCGCGGTAAAGTGACCGATGGAGAAACAGGGAGACCATTAGTTGGCGCATCAGTAACATTTGCCGGCCCAGGAGGAACAACCACCGATAAGGACGGTAACTTTTCAATTGACTGCAGCAAAACAAAAAAGATCACTATCAGTTTTGTTGGCTATGAACCTTATTCTCTCAATATAAAAAACTGTGACGCTGAACTGAAAGTTACATTGCAATCTTCAGGAAGAACTCTTGATAATGTTGAGATCAGCGCTACGTCATCTGTTAATAAAAAACTTTTATACCAACCTCAATCGATCACCAAGCTTACTCCTGCAGAACTGAAAAGAGGACAAGGAGTATTCTTCGATGATGTAATTCAAACAAGTGTGCCGGGTGTTATCATGAACAGGAGAACTGTTTCAGGCGGTCAGCAATTTAATATCCGTGGTTATGGTAATGGATCAAGGGGCACGAGAGGTATCAACAGCAACTTTGATGGCCAGGGATATAAAGTTTACTTAAACGGCATTCCTGTAACGGATGCAGAAGGGATCACAACACTTGATGATGTTGATTATGCATCTATCGGAAGCGCAGAAATTGTAAAGGGCCCTGCCGGTACATTATATGGACAAGCTATTTCGGGAGCGGTCAACTTAAAAGTTCTTTCACCTGAGAGAGGAAAAACTTCATTGGAGCAGCAGGCAATGTGGGGTAATTACGGTTTGCAGCGATACACTACTATTTTAAGAACGGGAAATGAAAGGAGCGGCATATTATTATCTTATGGTAAACAAAAGTCTGACGGGTTTTCCATTCACAATAGTTCACACAAAGACTTTGTGAATTTTGCCGGTGACTTTCAACCAAACGAAAAACAAACGATCACTACTTTTGTCGGGTATACTGATAGCTATGATGAAAGATTAGGCGAACTGACACTTGCACAATGGGCAGCTAAGGACTACTCTGGTAATATTGAATACATCAAAAGAAATGCGCATAGTCATGTAAGCACTTTCCGTGCAGGGTTGGCACATACATATGCTTTTGGTAAATCAATATCAAATACTACGTCAATATTTGGAATGGGTTTCAGGAGTGATGTAAGCTCTGCCGGCGGCTGGACCGATAAAACATCTGTGAACTATGGTTTCCGTACTTCATTCGATACTAAGTTTTCTGTTGGAAATGGTTCTGCATTGAGTGGAATAACCGGTATGGAAGTTCAACGCCAGGATGCACAGATAACAGGTTACAATATGAAGGCTGATCCTTCTGACCCTAATCCCGGAGGTCCATGGGTTTTCGGCACAAGTCCTTATTGGATAGTAAACGCCGTGACTTCTAACAATGCTTTTGTAACTACACCAACTGCATATTTTACAGAATGGACACTTGGCTTACAACATGATCTTTCTATTACTGCCGGTATTGGGTTGAGTACACAAAGAATTATACTTGATGACAGGTTTAACTCACCAACTGCTACTGTTGCAAGACCAGCTCATTTTGATACGAGCTATAAGAATATGTGGTCGCCGCATGTGGCCATCAATAAAGTGATTAATAAGAATGTTTCTGTTTATGCTTCCTACAGCAGGGGATATAAAGCACCGGTGAGTTCCTATTTCTTTATTGCAACACCACAAATCGGTACTCCTCCAAACGCCGGATCAGCGCCGGCAACAGCCATGGTTAATGGTGTTTTAAAACCGGAAAAGGGAGACCAGTTTGAAATTGGTACCAAAGGAAGCATACTTAATAACAAGCTAGTTTATCAGCTTGCAATATTCTCTTTGAAGTTTAAAGATAAAATGACTGCTGTTGCTGTGCCGGTTGCTACTACTACACCTCCTCCAACGGCTACTGCATATAGTTATATGATAAATGCGGGAGAACAAGATCATAAAGGTCTTGAAGCGTTGGTGAAATATTCTTTTGTGAAAGATGGCAGTAGTGTGTTCACCAATGTTACTCCTTTTCTCAATTTCACTTATTCTAATTTTAAATACGAAGATAATTTTGTTTACAAAACAGGAACGACTACTGCTGCAGGAGGTATTGATACAGTTAATTATAGCGGGTTGAATGTTTTTGGTGTTCCAAAAGTAATGGCGGCATGGGGTATTGATGTGTCAACCAAATATGGAATTTATGCAAGCTTCTCACATTTGTATAAAGACCCGCAGAATATTGCGTTGGAAAGATTGACCAATAATCCGGAAACTTTTGCTTTACGCACCGCTTCCAGTTATAATTTACTGAATACTAAAATCGGTTCAGAAAAAATCTCTCTGCTCATTTTGACCTCGATGCATTCTTTGGTGTAAATAATATTACCGGAGTTCGATACCCGATAATGATTTTTGTTAACCAATTACCGGATGCATACATTCCGGCTCCGCCAAAAGCTGTTTATTATGGCGGAATTTATTTAAAATATAACCTGTAAAAAATTTTAAAGAATTTGTTTCAAAAAATATTTGACGATCAAAGTCGCGAGTAAACCGGTGCGTCTTATGTATTAAACTTTACGCCTTTGCGTGAATATTATTTGAATGATTTTGTTTTGAGGCGTTCTTCACTTGTTATTTAATATAAAGACTACTGTGATTGAAAATCCGGTAACTGGAAACCATTAGTAATATAATTAATTATAGATTTTGTGACGATCTTGTCTATCACGTAAATATTCTTCTATCTCTTTATACTTTTTCTTTTTCATTTCATCCGGCTCTTCTGTCTGCATATAGATAGCCCAACCTAAAGGAGTGCCTTCATAGATCCGGTCTTTTGCATTGAGATCAGCGCCGGCATCAACAAGTATTTTAACAGATTCGGGTGAACCCGAAAATACAGCCTGGTGCAGCGCTGTTGCATGAGAATGAAATCCGCTTGGCCTGTCCAAGTAAGCATTTACATCCGCACCTGATTCAACGAGAAAAGAGATCATTTTTGTTTTACCATAACATGCCGCCATCATCAGTGCCACTTGCAAATCTGTTTTCGTTGCTCCGTTTGCCAAACGAAAGATTTCATCTTCGAGATCAAGACCGACAGCTGTTGCCAGTGTAAGTTTACCGCCTCTTTTAATTAAATGTTTGGCGGCTTCAATATTTCCATGTGCTAATGCACCAATCCCGTTTTCAGGTGTTGCGCCATTATCGATCAGCAAATCGATCCATTCATCTTGTACACCGGATTCCCGCGGAATTCGCCCGGTAGCCACTAATCCAAGTGTATAATCTATTTGTTGATGGAAACTTTCTGCAGCATTTTTTCGTGCTGCATCAATAAGCATTTTAGTAACAGCAATGATATTTGCCGGTAATTTTTCATTGCGGATGGGGTTATTTGCAACAAACCATAACAAATAAGGATGTTTGAAATAACCATCCTCAGGTGAATCGAGTCGTTTGCTGACAAGTTGCGGATTTTTCTCCAATAGATTTTGAAGAGAAGATAAATTGCCTGCATCAATAGCGTCTACTGCCTCACGAAACAAAGGATCTTTAATATCAGAATTATCCATGCAGATGAAGTTTACAGCCGGAGCATATAATTACTGTGCAAGTTAAAAATGTTCATTGATCATTTTGCAACTAACCTGTCAACCGCATTAATTTTTTGTTGGATCGTCTGCTTGTCTGTTTGTGTTTTTGCGAGTGAAAGAGCTTTTTTAAAATTTTCTTTTGCTTTGTTGTCGTCAATACCTGCGTACAGCACACCTAAAAGAGTAAAGTAAAAATGATTATCGGTTAAATTCAGTTTTTCCGCTTCGGCAATTGCTTCTTGCTTGCCTTTTACTTTAGAAAGAGCATACGTCCGGTTAAGTGCCGCCACCGGTGAATATTCAAGGATCAATAATTGATTGTAGAGTTGTAAAATGTTATCCCATTTTTCTTTTGTATCGGATTTGATCGTGTGCCAGTAACCAATACTTGCTTCAATATGATATTTTGAGATTTCATTTCCTTTTGCTGCTTCATGCAAAAAATAAACTCCTTTTATGATAAGTTCCTGGTTCCAGAGCGTTTCGTCCTGGTCATGGTATAAGATCAATTCACCCTTTTCATTTTTTCTTGCCGCAAACCGTGAAGAATGAAAGCACATCAAAGAATACAGCGCATTTACTTTCGGCAGGTTCGTTTGTTCATTTTCAATAAGCATGTATGTCAAACGCATGGCCTCTTCGCACAAGTCTTCACGAAGTATTGTGTTATCGGTTTCAGAATAATAGCCTTCGTTAAACAGCAGATACAAAGTGGTGAGAACAGTTTCCAAACGTTCATTGATCTCTGCTTTGCCGGGAAATTCAATTTTTACTCTTTCAAGTCTCAGTTTTTCCCTTGCCCGGAAAAGCCGTTTGTTGATCGTTTCATTATTCGTTAAAAAAGCATTTGCAATTTCATTGATACCAAATCCGCAAAGAATGCGAAGCGCCAATCCTATCTGTGCCTCGGCTGAAATCGATGGATGACAAATGGAAAATAACATTTGCAATTGGCTGTCAGTAATATTTTCTTCCGATAAATTAATTTCCGGTTCTTCTGTTTCAGGTGAAGATTTTTTCAGCTCGGCAGCAATTTTTTCAGAAAAGACCTTAGTACGTTGAAAATAGTTTTTTGCTTTGTTCTTTGCTACTGTATAAAGCCATGCAGTTGGATTAACGGGCAGACCTTTGTACGTCCAGGTTTCAATGGCAAGTAAAAAAGTATCGCTGGCGATGTCTTCTGCAGTTTCAATATGTTCTATTCCAAAATGCTTGCAGAGGACAGCAGTTATTTTTCTGAATTCCGTTCTGAATAAATGTGGAATTAATTCTTGTTGCTGCATAAACTTAATTAGTGAAACGTGAATGGTGAATGGTGAGTGGTGAATCGTGAATGAGCGTCAATTTTTTTGTTCATTCGATAATTGTCAAATGGTAATGGAAGCTGCATCTCACCACTCACCATTCACCATCTACCTTAATGCACTCCATCTCCCTTCGCAATTTTTCTTACCTCTAAACTATTTCCTTCGCCTTGCAACACGGGGCAACCCTTTGCAAATTCAACGGCTTCCTCAACTGAATCTGCTTTAACAATAATCAATCCACCTATTGTTTCTTTAATATCACCGAATGGCCCGTTTGTTACTACAGCTTTTGAATTTTTTGTAGTGACGACTTTTGCATTGTCGAAAGGCAGACCTGTACCGCTCACAAATTTATTTTGCGCTGCAATGCTGCCGATCCAGTCCATAGTCTGTTTCATCCATTCCTGCATTTGTTCGGGTGAAGCGATCTTTGCGCCATCTTCATGTCTCATAATTAAGGCATACTCTTCCATTTTGTTTAAATTTTAATGTTATTAAATCATTTGTACTTTAATAACAAATGAGATCATGGAAATTGGACATCCATAAAATCTTTTATTTTCTCCGTTTAAAGATTTTGGATATTTCCATCAACAAAAAAATTGCCAACCCGATAGCAATGGCTATACCAATATGTGTTATTTCTTTAAATGTTGCACTGCTTAATAACCAAATAGTAATTATTACGCCAAGTATAGCGATCGTGGTGCCATATTTTATTTTAAAAAAACCTGTTTGCGTTGATTTCTTTTTGCGAAGAATGATCAATGTAATACAAACGATGCCATAGATCATCACTCTTGTAATGGCACTGATAGATGCGGCGGACAGAAACGAATAGTTAAGTGAAATAATGATCGTTACTGCCATAAAGAGCAAGAGCGACCAGGTGGGGGTTTTAAATTTCGGATGAATAAAAGAAAAGACGCCGGGAAATTGTTTCTCCTCACTGAAAGCAAACGGCAATCTTGAGCCAACCAGCATAATTGCGTTGAGTGTCCCTGCCACTGAGAACACAGCACCGAGTGCAATGATGATCGCCCCCTTTTTACCCATAAACAACCCGGCTGCTTCTGCTAAAGGTTTTTCTGTTGAAGCCAATGATGGCAATGTGCCGATACTAACTATTTGAACCAGCATATAAATACCGGCGATGATCAGTGCTGCGAGTAACAAAGCAAAAGGAAGATTTTTTTCCGGGTTTTTTACTTCGCCTGAATTGACAAGTACAGATTCAAAACCACCAAACGCAAATACAAGTAATAACACGGCAGATGAAAAGGATGAGAAACCGGGAACATATTTTACTTCATAATTTTCTGCTTTGATGAAAAAAAAGCCAACGATGATAAACAACAATAACGGCAGCAATTTAGCGACCGTTAAAAAATTATTTACCCGTGTACTGTTCTTTACGCCAACATGATTGACGTATGCAAGAAAAAGAGTGAGCAACACAATGGTGATGATGCGTGATGACCGCAATTCAAACCAATCAGAAAAAACAGAGAGGTAGGTAACCAATAAATTGATCAGTGCGGCATATGTGATAAGCCTGGTTACTAACAATAGCCAGCCGGTAAGAAAAGCAGGCAATGGCCCAAAAGAAGATAGTGCATACAGATAAGGGCCACCGGTCTTATCAAAACGGCTGCTTACTTCTGCAAAGCATAAAATGATAACAAAGACTGCAACTGCACAAACAAGAAAAGCGGCGATACTGTATACGCCAACTTCTTTAAATGTTTTAGATGGTAATCCAAATATGCCGGACCCGATAACACCATTGATGACAAGCAATACCATTGCCCATTTGCTGATACTCCGGTTTAGCATTGGGAAAAGATAGGGAAATAGTCTGTGCTTTTGAAGAAGTACAAATTGATCATGTTTAAATTCTTCCTTCATCTTTAGGACGCCACGGCTCGTGTCCCCACGAGCCCGATCATAGACCTATAATCTCTGAAATCAAGCAAGAAATCAGTATCATTTATTCCTGTTTCATAATACTTCGCTGATGAGAATGGGTATTTGACGCGATCACCAGTAAGACCCCAATGTTTTTGCATAGGGTTAGAATGCATATAATTCAACTTTTGCAGAACCGTGGATTCATTGTTTAATAAAAACCAGTCACTATCCGGTTGCCAAAAATTAAATTGGCGGCTATTCCATTCTCCTGCAAATTCATTTAGCAGGGTTGGATCTTTTTGTAATAAATATTTTTCAAATTGATGTGCTGTGAATTTCATTAAGCTTGCAACCGGGCTTTCTTTACCATTTGGCTTTAGCAATTCCCAGATAAGATGAATATGGTTTGGCATAATAACAAAACCATAAACCTTAATACATTCCCTTTTGCTTAAAAAACTCAGTGAGTTAAGAATGATTGGCTCAAAATTAAATTGCTTTATTAATGGCCTCCATTCGCGGATGGAGCTTGTATAAAAGTATAACTGATGGTAGTCCATTCGAAGAACCCTTAATCCGCCTCGTGGGGACACGAGCCATGGCGTAAGGAAATACGTAATGGGATGTGATGGTGGCTGCACAAACGCCGGTTTGCATTTTTGCCGTTAACTGGTGACGAAGGAAATTATTATTTTCGATTTTTATTTTCTTCATACCATTTGTTATATTCTTTTACATATTCAATTACGTCTTTGAATTTTATTTTTGATTTAGTTTTCATTTTTTCAACAAGTTCGGGGTAATCACTAAAATAGTTTATGATTGTTTCTTCATCTATGCCACTTAAGAAAATCCCATTTTCACCACGTATGTTGTAAGCACTGTCTGCACCTATTTTATATAAATAAAATGAAGTCGACGAAGTTGTCGTTCCGGAACTGAACCCGCCTCCGGGCCTTAGGCCACCGGGAGAATATGTCGTTTTCACGTACTCTAAAAGCTTGAGATATCCTCCTACTTCGACGCGGCCATAAACTGTTTCCTGACTTTTTTTAAATCAGGAAATTTTCGGCTTTGGAAAGGCGAAAAAGTGTTTGTAAACTGAATCGATTTTTATACCGTAGCCCGATACAATACTTCCTGCATAGTAACTTATTGGCTCTGCAAATTTACTGTCTGAATACCTGAAAACTACCTGTTCATACTCATTCACAGATATTCCTTTGAATATTTTACATTGAACCGTATCCTCTCCGCGAATAATATATCCTTCTTTAAATTTCTTTATATTGAATTGCGAATAAACATTCAGGAATAGGATTTCCAGAGCTATGAAGAAAAAGACTCTTAGCTTCATACTTAATAAAGTTATGAATTTATAGTCTCTTTATCTCAGCACCAACTTCCCTTAACCTTTCATCTATATTCTGATAACCCCTGTCGATCTGTTCAATATTCTGAATAATACTTTTTCCTTCTGCACTTAATGCTGCGATCAATAATGCAACACCGGCACGAATATCCGGGCTGCTCATTGTAATTCCCCGAAGTTCTTGTTCTCTTTCAAGGCCAATCACTACAGCACGGTGCGGATCGCAAAGAACAATTTGTGCTCCCATGTCAATCAGTTTATCGACAAAGAACAAACGGCTTTCAAACATTTTTTGATGGATCAATACACTTCCTCTTGCCTGTATGGCCGTTACCAAAACAATACTTAACAAGATCAGGAGTAAATCCCGGCCAGGGATGATCATAAATTGTAAGTACAGCACCATCAAAAAAGGTTGTACCTCATAAATCTCCTGTGCGGGAATATGAATATCATCTCCGTTAAAATTCATTTGGATACCAAGTTGCTGAAATTTTTCGGGAATAATACCAAGATGTTCGATGCCTGCATTCTTAATTAGTGATATCACTTTGGGTCATTGCAGCCAAGCCGATAAAAGAACCGACTTCGATCATATCGGGTAACATACTGTGTTCTGTGCCTCCGAGATAACTTACACCTTCAATGTTAAGCATATTGCTTGCCGATGCCACTGATCTTTGCACCCATGCTGTTCAGCATCCTACACAGCTGCTGAATATAAGGTTCGCAGGCTGCATTATAAATCGTTGTAATCCCTTCTGCCATTACAGCCGCCATGATGATATTGGCTGTGCCTGTTACCGATGGTTCATCAAGAATAAGTGAGTTCCTTTCAGATGGGGAGCTTCAAGATGAAAAAATCCATCTTCTTCATGATAAGTAAATGTTGCACCCAGTTTTTCAAAACCGATAATATGTGTATCTAGTCTTCTTCTTCCGATTTTATCGCCACCGGGTTTTGGAATAAATGCTTTTCTGAACCGGGCAAGCATGGGACCGGCAAGCATTACCGATCCACGAAGTCTTCCACTTTTTTTTTTAAATGTTTCACTGTGCAGGTAATCAATATTTACATCATCTGCCTGGAAAATGCAGGTATCCCGTTTGCGGTCTTTCGATCTTCACATTCATTTCTCCAAGCAATTCTATCAGCAGGTTTACATCGAGTATATCAGGAATATTGGTGATGGTAACTTTTTCAGGCGTTAGTAATACAGCGCTGATGATCTGCAATGCTTCATTCTTTGCACCCTGCGGAATGATCTCTCCTTTTAATTTTTTGCCGCCCTTGACTTCAAAGGAATGCATGAAGATTTACTGGATTATGATTGAAAGTTGAAAGGAAATTGCTTGTTAACAGTATAATAGATTGACAAATATCAGCAAGCTCTCAACCTTTCAACTTGTGATTCAGGTAATTAATATCTTTTCTTCTTGTAACCGCCACCACCTCCGCCGCGATTATCATGTCTTCTGCCACCGCCGCCATCACTTCCACCACCACCTCGTTGTTGAAACTTTCCTCCCCTGGGTTTTCCATAACCACCCCTGTCCCTGTCACGTTTTCCTGTTGAGGGCGGAATGCTTTTACATAATGGTGTATTGGTAAATGTCAGCTGACCATCCGTAATACCTGTCAATTCACTTTGAATGGCATCATCATGCACTATTTCTTTATGCCAGTTATTGTATGCAAGCTTCATATAATAGGCAACAGCATTGGCAAAGCCAAGCCGTTTTTCGGGATTTTCTTCTTTTAATGCTTTATTAATTATCACTTCCAGGTTTTTACCAAGATGCGAATACTTTGGGATAACGTTTTGGATAAGGAAGCGGCTCTGGTTTGCCTTTAATGTTTCCTTGGTGGGAATGGGGTAAGGAGATTTTACATCCAGTTTAAAATCAGAGATAAGGAAAAGATGATCCCATAGTTTATGCCGAAATCTTCTACATTTTTTAGATGGGGTTTAGAAATCCCATTAATTCAATCACTGCATGGGCATTTCGCTGGCGTCGTTCCGGATCTTCAATGCTAAGTATATGTTCGATCATTTTCTGGATATGCCGGCCATATTCCCGCATTACCAACAGGTTTCGTGTAGTATTATATTCCATGAGAATGTAATTAGTGAGGTAACAAATGTAGAAAAAGAGTTCCAGATGTAGTTTGAGAAGTTCTGATAATAAGGGCAAAAAAAGAAAGGGGCCCCGAACCAAGGCCCCTTTTACAAGCCACCATCCTCTTCCACCTAAGAGGTCATTTAATGATAAAGTTGATTGACACACTGGACAGCGGACTCGTTACATTCTTTCCAACTGCATTTCCATTTTCGCTTTGTAACGGCGGCTCTTCATAGGTCAGCACTGGCGTCATCCTCTGATCTGCTGCAATTATGTATATAAAAAGAGCTTTTTTTCGCTAAATTTTCGTTGCTTAGAGCAACAAATATGATACCAAGATGTTTTATGATTTTAATTTACCACAATTATTTTTTTGAACAAGGCTGCGGTAACTGAAGGAAGAATCATATAACAGTGTTTTGGTAAACATTTGCTTCTATCTTTAAACAAATGTATGTCGTGACGGGTTCAGTAACAATTGTAAATATGCCTGCTATTTTAACTGTTGATAACCTTATATAAAGTGAAAACTTTCCATCATTAATAACGTCAGGAAAATGTAAAAAAATGAACCGGTTTTATGTAGGCATTTTACTACTCAATATTGAACTTTTAGCTTCGGACTATTACAGGCTAAATCACATAAATTACCTTTGCCGCTTATGAATATAGCGCTTTGGGTTCCGTTCTTAAAAAAAGAGAATTCTGATTTTGAAGATTTCATTGTTGAAACAATTCCCCATGTTATACGTCAACAACCAAACAACAGGTTTTGTATAATAACGGATGGTAAGCCCTCTGCTCAACTGACTTTTCCAGACAATATAGAAACCATGATTACAAAACCCCCACCTCAGAATACATTGCTTAATAAATTATGGTGGGATGTAAAATTACCGGCTGTCTTAAAAAAAATAAAGACTCACTTGTTTATTTCCTTCGCAAATAATTGTTCATTAACAGCAGCTATTCCCCAGTTTGTTGTGATTGATGACGCAGAAAAACTAAGGTCTTCCTGTATAAAAAAGGTTCAGTTAGTTTTTGTGATGAGCGAGTCCATAAAGGCACAATTGATAAAAAGACATAAAGCGGCTCACGAGAAAATTATCGTTATTTATCCTGCGCCTGGCACATGTTATTCGCCTGCGGATGCGAACAAAAGAGAAGATGTAAAAGCATCGTACAGTGAAAGCAAAGAATATTTTTTATATAATAGCAGGTTTAAAAAACAGGAAGATCTTATAGACCTGCTAAAATCTTTTTCCCATTTTAAAAAAAGACAGCAAAGCAACTTTAAATTATTGTTATTAGCGGAATCGAATCCTTATTTTGAAAAAACGCTTATCTGCATATAAATACAGGGACGATATAAAATTCATAGCAACAAAAGATAAAAATATACAGGCAGCAATTACTGCGGCTGCGTATGCGGCAGTACTTCCTTTTAATACGACTGGCGATGTGATCGCTGCGCTGAATGCTATGCGATCAGAAGTACCGGTGATTGCAACAAAACAGTCTTCTATACATGAAGTGGCCGGTGATGCCGCCATATATGCTGAAAATGAAATAAAAGATATTGGTGATAAAATGATACAGCTATACACGAATGAAGATATTCGTTCCGGCCTTATTGAAAAAGGAAAAGAATGGGTGAAAGGGTTCACCCATGAAAAAGCTTCCGAACTCTTGTGGCAATCTATATTAAAGGCTTATAAAATGATTTAAGTTATTTTTGCCGGCATTTATAATTTTACAATAATGAAGACGTCAACAATTTCAATAGATGTGCAATTAAACGATGACCGGGTGCCTGAAACAATTTTATGGAAAGCATCCGATTCAACAATTGAAAATGCTCAAAAGGCAAAGGCAATGATGCTGGCTTTTTGGGATGGTGCTGAAAAAACAGCATTGCGTATCGATCTCTGGACAAAAGACATGATGGTGGATGAAATGACTGATTTTTTTTACCAGACATTAATGACAATGGCTGATACCTACAACCGGGCTACGCAACATGAAGAATTAGTTGAGACCATGAAAAAATTTGCACACGAATTCTATCATAGGTCAAGAGAAAAGCAAATGAATGAGAATAAAGCATGAGGCAAGTGAAGTCAGAAGTCTGAAGTATGAAGTCAGACTTGATACTTCTGACTTCCGACTTATCAAATACATTGACAATTCAAATTATAAGACCATGAGTCTCGAACAAAAAATAATGGCTGAATTAAAAACCGCAATGCTCGCAAAAGATGAAAAAGCATTGCGCAGTCTTCGGGCTATCAAAGCTGCGATCTTATTGGCAAAAACTTCTGAAGGTGCCGAGTGGAGAATTAAAGGAAGATGATGAAACAAAATTCTTCAAAAGCTGGTGAAACAAAGAAAAGATTCACTTGAAATATTTCAACAACAAAACCGTACCGATCTTGCACAAAAAGAACAGGAAGAAATTGAAATAATTGAAAAATTTTTACCAAAACAACTTTCTGCAGACGAATTGAGATCAGAATTGACTGGCGATAATTAGTGAGGTTGGCGCTGCATCACCTGCCGATATGGGAAAAGTGATGGGGCAGGCAACAAAAAAATTGGCAGGGAAAGCAGATGGTAAAACGATTTCAGCAATGGTAAAAGAACTTTTATCTAAAAGCTAGCATCAACTAATGATCCTTGACATTATCCTTGCTGTGATTTTAATACTTGCTGTCATCAAAGGATACCGGCAAGGATTAATAGTTGCACTTTTTTCTGTGATAGCGTTTATAATTGGTCTTGCTGCTGCACTGAAGCTTTCAGTTGTTGTTGCCGGTTATATTGGCCAGGCAGTAAAGATCTCCGATAAATGGTTGCCGATAATTTCTTTTGCACTTGTTTTTTTAATTGTCGTTTTATTGGTGAGGTTAGGAGCCAGGTTTATACAAAGAACTGTTGAGTTTGCCATGCTTGGTTGGATTAACAGGCTCGGCGGGATTTTACTATATGCGGGTTTATATATTTTGATTTTCAGTATCCTGATTTTTTATGCCGATCAATTGGGATTTATAAAACCGGAAACAAAAAGTGCATCTGTAACATACGCTTATATTCAGCCCTGGGGGCCAAAATTGATGGAAGGGCTGGGAAAAATTATCCCGGTTTTTAAGGGGATGTTCCATGACCTTGAAGATTTTTTTGACGGTGTTTCAAAACAAGTTCCACCTGCTAACTAATTTTTGAATCATGGCATTCAATTAACTCTGAACTTTGCAGTAAATCAACTATTTTAGCAAAAATTAATTGGCTGGAAATGCTATGCCTTTCGAGATAAAAAATAAGGATAAATTCCGTTTCGTAGAAGAAGGCGAAGGCGAACCTCTTGTTCTTTTACATGGACTTTTTGGAGCACTCAGCAATTTCGAGAACCTAATAGAATATTTCCGTCAGCATAATAAAGTTATCGTACCAATTCTGCCGTTATTCGAACTTGATATTCTTCATTCAACTGTTGGAGGGCTTGCAAAATTTGTAAATAGATTTTTGGATTCAAGAGATTTGAAAAATGTTCATCTTCTTGGAAATTCACTCGGCGGCCATGTGGCATTAGTGCATGTTCTCAAGCATCCTGAAAGAATTAAATCATTAATATTAACGGGCAGCTCCGGTTTATTTGAAAATGGAATGGGAGACAGTTATCCCAAACGCGGCGATTATGAATATATCAAGAATAAAACCGAACTTACTTTTTATGATCCTAAAACAGCAACCAAAGAACTGGTGGATGAAGTATATGGCATCGTAAATAACCGAATCAAAGCAATCAAGATAATTTCCCTCGCAAAAAGCGCAATAAGAAATAATTTGGGCGAAGAACTCAATCAAATCAAACAACCTACGTTATTAATATGGGGAAATAATGATAACATTACCCCGCCTTTTGTTGCCCGGGAGTTCAATAAGTTGATTCCCAACAGTGAGTTGCATTTTATTGATAAGTGCGGGCATGCTCCGATGATGGAGGTGCCTGATGAATTCAATATCATATTGCATAAATTTTTAAAAAAACTCAACGAGCCTGCAACAGTAGCATAGGAGTTGCTGTCTCTAATTGAAAAGCCGCTATTCATGTTAACCCGTGAACTCATATCTCCATCTCTACCGGTTCTTCATTTGCATGATAAAGTGTTTAAGGCTTTGCAAATGATGAATGATTACCATGTCTCGCATCTGGCAGTGGATGATGAGGGAAAATATGTGGGTTTGGTGAGTGAAGAAGGATCTAATGCAGGCACAAGATGATACTGTTGAGCTCAGGGAGTTTAAAGAAACCTTTCCTTCTTTTTTTGTACATGAAAATGACCATTTTCTGAAAGCAATGCAACTGGCTGTTGAGAACAGGCTCAGTGTTGTCCCTGTTATTAATGAAAATAAAGACCTGGTTGGGGTGGTTAGTTACCGGGAAATGCTGAAGCAGGCATCTGAATTTATGAACGTCAAAGATCCTGGCGGGCTAATTGTACTGGAAATGGAAAATAGCAATTACTCGTTTAGTGAAATAAGCCGGCTTGTGGAAACCAACGATGCTCAAATAACACAATTAAATACCCATACTGACCAGCAAACCGGATTAATGCAGGTTACGATTAAGATCAATAAAACTGAGATATCGGATATAGTCGCCACTTTTCAACGCTATGAGTACAATGTAAAATATTATTTTGGGGAGGAATTGTATGAGAATGAATTAAGGAGCAACTACGATAACCTGATGAATTATCTCAAACTCTGATGTAATTTTTTCTCTCACTTTTCAAGCCGCAAAATCAATTATCTTACGAATCGTTTTTATACAGCGGAGTTTTATGCAGCGGATGGAGAAATATTTATTAGTAGCGTTTACCACAATTATGTCTGCAGGGTTTGTTAATGCGCAGCCTGGACTGGCAAATGCAGCTATTACTGATACCGCAATAAATGGTTTAAAAAAACTCCAATCATTAGAAAATGTTTTTACGGTCCGGGTCATTTCTATTTCGGGCAATAAGAAAACAAGAGCATCAGTCATCCTTCGTGAACTTCCTTTTAAGACAGGAGATGTTTATGCACTATCCGAACTGGTAAAGAAATTTGAAGTGGGCCGCAAACAATTGATGAATACCGCTATGTTTCATGAAGTGCTGGTGGCGCTTAAAAGTTTTGAAGGCAATAATGTAGACATATTGATTCAGGTAAAAGAAAGATGGTACTTATTTCCAATTCCCTATTTCAAATTAGTTGATCGTAATCTTAATCAATGGCTGGTGGAGCAAAATGCAAGGCTTGACCGGGTAAATTATGGACTAAAAGTATTGTATAACAATACCACGGGTCGTAATGATAAACTGAATGTATATCTCATCAATGGGTATACAAAACAAATATCACTTAGCTACGACAGGCCATACATCGATAAAACATTGAAATGGGGATTGAATTCAGGAATAGCCATTGGCAAGAACAGGGAAGTAAATTATAATACGATCAATAATAAGCAGGTGTTTTTTAAGGATACCAATAATTTTGTCCGCTCATTCTTTAAAGTCTATGGAGAAATATCTTACCGGGGTGCGATAAAAACAAAACACCGGTTTGGTATTTCATATACAATAGAAAAAGTAACCGATACTATTGTTGCACTCAATCCTTCTTATTTTAAAAATGAAAGCAACCGAATATCGTTTCCCGAATTTTATTACCTGATGAGTTATATTGATGTTGACTACAATCCCTACCCGTTAAAAGGATACATCGCAGAGCTTTACTTTGCAAAAAGAGGGATCAATAATAAAATAGATGTATGGCAATTGAGTGCAAAAGCAAATGGCAGTTGGGAAATTGCAAACAAAACATATTTCAGTGCAAGAGTAGCCGGCGCAATAAAAATTCCTTTTCGCCAACCTTATTTTAATCAGCGTTTGCTTGGCTATAGTGATTTTTTTATGCAGGGATATGAATATTATGTGGTGGACGGAGTAGCCGGCGGTTATGCAAAAGCACTGCTGTTACGGGAGATCCTGGATTTTAGTTTCCATGTAAAGCGAAAGAAAGACGAAATACCTTACCGCGTTCCTTTTCGTGTGTATGCAAAAACATTTGTGAACGCAGGTTATATGTATCATCATGACCCCGGCGAAAACTCGCTAAATAACCGGATGCTGTATTCGTGGGGAATTGGTCTTGACGTGATTACACACTACGACTTTACGTTTAAGCTCGAATGGAGTTTTAACCTGTTAGGGCAAAACGGTATATATTTACACAGAAAGTCCTATTACTGATCCTTCTCGTTTATGAAGATTGCCATTTACAGCAGGCTGCTCGAAGAAGATAAGCGAAGCGATGTTCAATTTTTTTTTGATGAATTGACCCGTCAAAAAATTACAGCAACAGTTTTTCTGCCATTTTATCAAGAAATAAAAGACAGGATCAATCTTCCTGCAGATACCACCACTTTTTATTTATCGGATGATCTGACAAATGAAATAGAATTCGTGATCAGCCTGGGCGGCGATGGCACCTTGCTTGATACGGTGGGATTAGTACGTGATAAAGGAATGCCTATCATGGGCATCAACTTTGGCCGGTTAGGTTTTCTTGCAAGCATCGGCCGTGAGCAATTAGCCGATGCAGTAAAAGCATTAAAGAAACAAACCTATGTCATCGATAAACGAACAATGATACATTTGGATGCGAGTATTTCAATGTTTGGAAACGTATCATTTGCTCTTAATGAATTTTCAATTCATAAAAGAGATACGGCGCCGATGATCAAGATCCATACTTATCTCAATGGCGAATTTTTAAATACATATTGGGCCGATGGATTGATAGTTGCTACACCAACCGGTTCTACAGGGTATTCATTAAGCTGTAATGGTCCGATTGTTTTTCCTGATTCAGGAAGCTTTTTGATTACCCCGGTTGCGCCGCATAATTTAAATGTGAGGTCCATCGTGGTTCCTGATGACAATGTTATTTCTTTTGAAGTGGAAAGCCGCACTGACCAGATCATCTGTGCACTCGATAGCCGCCGGGAAATCGTTAGTAAAAATGTACAGCTCGCAGTAAAAAAGGAATCGTTTCTGCTTAACCTGCTGCGGCTTACAGAAAATAACTTCCTTCAAACATTGCATAATAAGCTTACCTGGGGACTTGATAAACGTAACTGATCGCGAATTAAAGGACGAATACGGATTTCACGGATGGAAGTCCGGTTATTTCGCGATTAATTCAACTAATCTCAACCATTCGCCAATCATAGAAAGGTTACGAATTTCCAGGATAAGATATGAACAGCTAAACATGAGTGCAAAGAATCCGTGAAATCATTTTAAATCTGCGCAATCCGCGATAGTTTTTTTCGTTTTAAGGGACTGAATTCTTAATTTGCAAGATGTTTCGGACTTTCTTACTTCTGACGGTTCTGTTTTTATCATCCTTATTTACTTCTGCCCAACAGGAAGCTGTGGTACAGGAAGGTGAGTTTGGTATTGGCATAGGTGCCGCCCATTATTTTGGGGACCTTAATACAAGAGCACATGTGAACAGGCCCAAGCTTGCCGCCACTGCCTTTTTCCGTAAAAATTTTGGGAACTATATCGCCGTCAGAGTAGGTGCAAGCTTTGCACAACTAGGCTACTCTGATATTTATAATGACCATAATGAGTACATGCAGAAACGTAATCTTAGTTTTAATTCCAATGTTTGGGAATTAGCACTGCAGGGTGATTTTAATTTTTTCCGTTTTATGCCTGGCGAACCTGGTTATAATTTTACTCCTTATGTCACTTTTGGTGTTGGGGTTTTTAATTATGATCCTTTTGCAATGTTGCAGGGGCAAAAGCATTTTCTTCGTCCGTTGAATACGGAAGGACAGGGCACCACATTGTATCCCGATCGCAAACCATATGGCTCAATGGCATTCAGCATTCCTTTTGGTGCAGGCGTTAAATATTGTATCAATGACAGGATAAATGTTGGTTTTGAAATTGTGCACCGTGTTACAGGTACCGATTATTTGGATGATGTAAGTAAAACGTATGTTGATCCGTCCGTGTTTCCCACATTGCCAAACGGCGATCCGTCTCCTGCTTATTTATTACATGATCGTTCTTATGAATTAGGTGAGCCAATCGGTTTACCCGGCAGGCAACGCGGGGTTCACACACAGAAAGATCAATTTGCTACTGCAATATTTTATATTTCATTCAACTTGCAAAGCTATAGATGCCCCACGGCTGACTAACCAGTTTAATTTTTTATAGAAACTACCTTCGGGTAGTTTTTTTGTTTTTTTAACCTGGTACTGAGTTAAACGAATTTTTTATTTCGAAGTCAGAAATCATTATCACTAAAAATTATTTTTATGAAGTTTCTAAAGCCATTATTATTTGTATCGGTTGTTGCGCTGCTAAGTTTTACTACAATTGAAAGCAACGGATTTCAGCAATGGAATTTAATAGGGGAGAAGAAGGTGAGCTTTCTTATTGACCGGGATGTAATTCACGTATCGGGAAATGATAATTACCGGCAAATAAAATTAAAAGTAAAAGACGGTCCTGTGCAGATGCTGGATATGGATGTTTATTTTGAGAACGGCGATAAGTTTGATGTGGCTATAAAGCAAAAGTTCGCAAACGGCGGAGAAAGCCGTGTGATCGATCTTCCTGGCGGCAGCCGCAATATCAAAAAGATTGAATTTTGGTATGAGACAAAAGGCTTTTCAAAAGGGAGAGGCCGGGTGCAGGTTTGGGGCAGAAGATAAAAAATACAATTTACTTTAAGTGCCCGGCACGATTAAATCGTGACGGGCTTTTTATTTGCGCTCACTGTAGAAATGGGCTTTAGCCCACATTAAGATCCATTATAAGTTATGGTATAATAAATGTTGATACCTTTAAGTAAACTCAAAACCATGACACTTATTGGATTTTTAGTTCTCCTGGCAGTTGCAGCAATCTGCGGGGGAATCGGGCAATCATTAGCCGGTTATAGTTTAGGCGGATGTCTCGTATCGATCATCGTTGGTTTTATCGGTGCCTGGCTTGGTATATGGATCGCGGGCAAGCTGGGATTACCGGAACTTTTTACGATCAACATCGAAGGCAAACCATTTCCAATTGTATGGGCAATCATTGGCTCGGCTGTATTTACTCTTATTATGGCATTGCTGCGAAGAGCTTTCGTTGGAGGCAACCGGTATTGATTTTAATTTGACAATAAGACCGGACAAATTAAATAATCAGTGGTTGTCGCATAAAGATGTAAGTATAATCTGCGTGGAGGCAAATAAGAGTTTTTAAAACAGCAATATGAATTTGCAAACTAACACGTGGAGATCGAGGTTGCATGAAGTAATTTTCGAATCCAATACTTCTGCAGGAAAAGCATTTGACATTTGTTTATTGATATCCATCCTTGCAAGTATTATTGTAGTAATGCTTGACAGTGTAGCCTCTCTTCATTTGCGTTACGGAGAAATTTTTTTTATCATTGAATGGGTATTTACAATTTTATTTACAATAGAGTATTTGCTTAGGCTGGTTTCAGTAAAACGTCCTTTGCTATATGTTTTCGGTTTCCTCGGACTGGTAGACTTGCTTGCAATTATGCCAATGTACCTGAGTATATTTCTTACCGGTGCCCAGTCCCTTCTTGTGTTAAGAGCATTGCGCTTACTGCGCATCTTTAGAATTTTCAAGTTGACGCATTTTCTTTCAGAAATGAGTTTTCTTGGTGCTGCATTACGTTCAAGCGCAAAAAAGATAAGCATATTCATGCTGGTAGTACTTGCCGTCGTTGTAATACTCGGCTCAATAATGTATTTAGTAGAAGGAGTTGAAAATGGATTTACAAACATTCCCGAAAGTATATATTGGGCAATTGTAACAATCACAACTGTAGGTTATGGAGATATCTCTCCCGTCACGCCGGCTGGAAAATTTATTGCCAGCGTAATAATGCTGATAGGGTATGGTATCATTGCAGTGCCGACCGGCATACTAACTACTGAAATTGCTTTAATGTCACGATCGAAAAAAGGATCGGAGACCTGCCCTGGTTGTGGAAGAGAGGGGCATGATGACAATGCAGTTTTCTGCAAGTATTGTGGTGAGAAATTGTGAACGGCTCAAACATATCTAATTTTATTTTGAGATTGATCCAAAAGGCTTTTGCCGGAGGCAATTCGTATTGACTATTCGAAATAAATTTTTCAAGTATTTTGCTCATATGAAAAAGCTGTTCTGTGGTTTCATAGCTACAATTATTGCCTTAAGTACTTTGGCACAGGCAGAGATTTTCAAAAAAAAGAGAAGCTATAAAGTCGAGGGTTATGTTGTTCTTGGTACCGATACGATAATTGGTACGATTGCCATTCCCATTACAGATGACGAACTTGACTACCATTCTCTTGCTAATTCAGTTACGTTTATAGACAGTTTGAATAAAACCCAAAAATATACACCGCGTAAAGCCTCTGGTTTTGGTCTTCGTGGGGATGCAGTATTTGGCGAATTTGAGAGTATTAAAGTCGAAGATGATTTTGGGCAAACCCTTTTTTTAAAAAGAGTACTCAATGGAAAGATCATTTTGTTTGAACATAAATTGGATCGAACTGTCGTTAGAAGCTATCCATCTACGTTTGGTGGTGACTTTCCAAAGCAAACAACACGGAAGGAAAGTGTAAATGCAAGCATCTATTATCTAAAAAAAGGCAGCGATCCATTAATAATGATTCAGTTTAATCCAAAAACCTTAACAGTTAAAAAGAAAGACTTAAAAAAACTTATTGATGTCCTTCCGGATAATTTTTCAAATTCTGATGAGGAAATTGATGAATCGGAATTAATAACTATTCTTTCAGACTATAATTCGAAAGCTTCGAAGGAGTAATTTATATATAAGATACAGTTGCATTTTTCCTAACTTTGTTCGCTAATTTTTTTTAGATGTCTGATCTTCTAAGCCAGGTTGATAAAACTCGTCTTCCCCGCCATATCGCCATCATCATGGATGGCAATGGTCGTTGGGCAAAAGAACAGGGACAGGACAGGCTCTTCGGTCACTTTCATGGCGTGGAAAGTGTACGCAATATTGTAGAAGGCTGTGCAGAACTGGGCGTTGAATATCTAACCCTTTATGCTTTTTCAACCGAAAACTGGGACCGGCCGGAATATGAAGTAGTAGGCTTGATGGAACTTCTGGTTACTACAATTCATAATGAAGTGGAAAGTCTTCATAAAAATAATATCCGCCTGCATGTGATCGGCGATATGAACATGCTGCCCGAATATGCAAAAAAAGAATTGGAAGAAGCGTTGGTTCACACAAAAAGTAATACCGGTCTTAATCTTATTATGGCGCTAAGCTATAGTGGCAGATGGGAATTATTAAATGCGGTGAAAAGCATAGCACATGAAGTAAAAAAAGGAGAATTAGCTGTTGAGGATATTGACCAGGATACCTTACAGCAACACCTGGTTACCAGTGATTTTCCCGATCCAGAACTGATGATAAGAACAAGCGGCGAGTACCGGATCAGCAATTTTCTTCTATACCAGTTGGCCTATGCAGAATTGTATTTTACCCATGTTCGCTGGCCTGATTTCAGGAAACAACATTTATACGAAGCCATCATCGACTACCAGGGGAGAGAAAGGAGGTTTGGAAAAACGGGAGAACAGGTAAAAACTGAGGAAATCAGTCATTAAGCCCTTATATCAAGTCTTTTTTAATGGACGGGGCAAATAAACTTGCCCCGGCCGGCAAAATCAAACAAGGCTGTATAACTTTTTTGGTCATTTGCATTTTTCTTTAACAAACACTTCAATTTTTTACCGTTAATTTGCCGCCTTTACAGGCTATCGTGCGGGTTTTTCAAAGTCCCGGACCGGTAATATTGACTGAATCGATCAACTAACAATGCAAAGAATTTTAAAAAGAATTTGTTTACTGCTTACGGTGGTTTATACCTGCCTCATCAGTGCAAATGCACAGGAAGTTCTGATACTACAAAAAAGCCTACATCTGTTGACCCCAACTTATCATATTTCGCGACGCTACACGTCCCAAAGAATATACAATCACAAGCATCACCATAACCGGTGTTTTTTTCCTTGATTCAGCTATTGTAGCAAGTATTTCCGGATTGCAGGTGGGTGATAAAATCTTACATCCCGGCGGCGATGATTTTCCAAAAGCTATTCAGAATCTCTGGAAGCAAAGATTATTTTCCAACGTTCAGATATTCGTTACCAAAATAACCGGAGATAATATCGACATTGAGATCCATGTAATGGAAAGGCCAAGGCTTGGCAATTTTAAATTTAAAGGAGTAAAAAAAACGGAAGAAGAAGAATTAGTGGAAAAATTGCGCTGGCAAAACAAACCATTGTAACCGAAAATACACGCCGTACAGCCGATGAGGTTATAAAAAAATATTATGGCGAAAAGGGATATCTGAATGTAAAAGTCAGAATAACAGAAACGCCGGATACCAGCTTTGTCAATTCCATTTTCCTTTTAATTGACGTAGATAAAGGAGATAAAGTAAAAGTGAATAATATCAACTTCTTTGGCAATGAAACTGTTTCAGATCTTAAGCTGAAAAAGCAATTGAAAGGCACAAAAGAAATAAGCCGCTTTACACTTTATCCTAAAAAAGATTCAACATTGTTTGGCGAAAATCCCGAATTACTTTCAAGCAATACATGAAAGACAAGGGTTTTCTTTCATTAGTAAAACAAAGAACTTTCTTGATCCTTATTTCCGTTTCAAATTATTTCTTCGGCTAAATTCAATGAAAAGAAATTTGAAGAAGATAAAGAAAAGATCATTGAATTATTATAACTCCATTGGTTATCGTGATGCGATCATTGAAGATGTAAAACCTTACCCGGTTTCAAGCGGGAATATGAATGTTGATTTTAAAGTAAGTGAAGGGCATAAATATTATTTCGGAAATATCACCTGGAAAGGAAATACAAAATATTTGATTCATTACTGAATGTTATTCTTGGATCAATAAAGGAGATATTTATAATATTGAAACCTTAATAAACGCCTTGGCAAGCAATTTACGCCGGAAGGCGGCGATATCAGCGGTTTGTATATGGATGATGGTTATCTTTTCTTCCGTGTCGAAGCCTGTTGAAACAGCAGTGTATAATGATACCATTGATCATGAAATAAGAATCATTGAAGGTCCGCAGGCAAGGATCAAGAATGTAACGATTGCCGGAATGAAAAAACAAAAGATCATGTTATCCGCCGTGAACTAAGAACCATTCCCGGCGAATTTTTCAGCCGTGCTGATCTTATCCGTTCACAACGAGAACTGGGCCAGCTTCAATTATTTCAACCAGGAAACATGGATCAATCCTTGTTCCTAACCCTGAAGATGGAACAGTGGATATTAATTGGAAACTGGAAGAAAAATCTTCTGACCAGTTGGAACTTTCTGCAGGATGGGGTGGTGGCATTGGTCTTACCGGAACACTGGGTGTTTCATTCAATAATTTTTCTATCAAGAATATTTTAATAAAAAAGCGCTGGGATCCATTGCCTACAGGCGATGGACAAAAGCTGAGTCTTCGTGTTCAATCAAACGGAAGAGCTTACAGTTCTTATAATTTTTCATTTACTGAACCATGGCTGGGTGGTAAAAAAAGAAATTCATTTACCTTTAGTTTGTACAACAGTAAATTCACAAATGGCTTCGATTATCTTACACAGCGTATTCAATAAAGAAAGAGCAGATATCAAACTATTTAAAAACACTTGGTGCAAGCGTTTCTCTTGGGTAAACAATTGAAATGGCCGGATGATTATTTCAGTCTTGTTTATACATTGAACTTTACACAGTATAAACTGCAGAATTATCCAATATTCGCAGGGTTGATAGATGGAAACTCGAATAACGTCAGTTTGAAAATTGCATTGCAACGAATTCTGCAGGTCCTAACCCGATCTTTCCAACGAGCGGTTCCAACTTTTTATTAAGTGTGCAGTTTACACCTCCGTATTCATTATTTAATCCTGACCTGGTTAACTCAGACGATACATATAAACATCCTGAATATCATAAATGGAGTTTCAATGCAGAATGGTATGTGCCGATTGGTAAACCAATGGGTGCAGAAAAGAACAGGCAGTTTGTTTGAAGCTTGCTGCTAAGTATGGTTTTATGGGAAGGTATAACAATAAGCTTGATGTTTCGCCATTTGAACGATTCCAGGTGGGTGATGCGGGTTTGACTAATAATTTTGGTTTGTTGGGTTATGATATCATTGCACATCGCGGTTATCCGGTTTATGAAAATTCAGATCCAACGGTGAACCCTGATCAGCAAAACGCAAGCAAGTTCTTTACCATATTTAATAAATACCAGTTGGAATTGCGTTATCCGTTTGCTACCAACCCGAACAGTACTATTTATGGTCTGGCATTTTTTGAAGCAGCCAATGGCTGGTATAATTTTAAAGATTATAATCCATTCCGTTTGCGCCGCAGTGCCGGTGTTGGTATGCGGTTCTTCCTGCCGATGTTTGGTTTGCTTGGATTTGATTATGGTGTCGGCTTTGACCGTATTACAACCAGGCAAGCAGGCTTGAAAGGATGCATCCAGGTTTACATTTATGCTGGGCTTATGAACCGGAATAAAAATAGCATTGAATAATTTACATTGAATCAATCATTCATAAAATCAATATCTAATATGAAAAAAATATTGCTTGTAGCTTGCAGCTTATGGCTTGCATCATTTGCAGTTAATGCGCAGAAATATGCCATCATTGATACGAAATATATTCTTGATAAAATGCCGGATATAAAGATGCGCAAAAGAAACTGGATGATTTTGCTGCCGACTGGCAAAAAGAAATTGATGACCAAGCAAACCGAACTTGATAAAATGTATCAAGGATTTTGAAGCTGAACAGGTAATGCTGAGCGATGAGCTTAAGAAAAAAAGAGAAGACCAGCTCTTCAATAAAGAAAAAGAACTTGCGTGATCTTCAGCGTAAACGCTTTGGTTTTGAAGGCGATCTGTTTAAAAAAAGACAGGAACTTGTAAAACCCATACAGGATAAGGTTTACAATGCAGTTCAGAAAATGGCAGTAGCCACGTAGCTATGATTTTATTTTGGATAAAAGTGAAGGAATTACCGTTATCTTTGCCGACCCAAAACTGGACAAGAGTGAAGATGTGCTGCGGGAATTGGGAATAAAATAATAAAGACCTGGCAGCCATTAAATGTTAAAGATTTCTGAACAGGCAACTTTGCCCTTCAGGAAATACTCATAAAAAACAATAACGTAAATCAAAATGAAAAAGATCATTGCAATTTTTGTGTTGGCTGCCGGTTTGGTTAGTGGCACTGTACAGGCTCAAAACAAATTCGGATTTATACGGGTCGATGAAATGGTATCACTAATGCCCGAATTAAAGAAGATTGATACTTTACTTTTAAGTTATCAAAACGATACATTGCCAAGAACATATAATTACCTTTTAAGTCAATATCAATATTACGATAGCATTGCTACCGATTCAGTTAAACAAACTTCGGTAGTACGCCAGCAAGCAGCAAGGCAAAGAGCCGATTATCTTGGTGAATTGCAAAACTGGCAATCATCTGCACAATCACTGATCGAAGCAAAACAAAACGCCCTTTTACAGCCAGTATATGATAAAGTATTAAAAGCAATAGATGAAGTTGCCAAAGAAAAAGGATACACTTATGTATTCAACAGGGAGGCTTTATTAGTAGGCCCTCCTGCAGATAACCTGTTGCCAATGGTAGCGGAAAAATTAAAAGTAAAGATGCCTACTCCGGGCACACAAACACAAGCAACACAACCAAAGCCAGCCGGCAAAACAGGGAACTAAAGTTCAAAACAAATAATTGAAAGAGGCTATTATATAATAGCCTCTTTATTTTTGCATTATGTCCTCACTTACACCCATCGGCATTTTTGATTCAGGTTATGGCGGTTTAACTGTAATGCATGAAATTGTAAGCAAGCTTCCCAGGTACGATTATATTTATCTCGGCGATAATGCACGAGCCCCTTATGGCCCACGTTCCTTTGAAACTGTTTACCAGTACACATTGCAATGTGTAAAATGGTTTTTTCACCAGGGATGTCCGCTTGTAGTGCTTGCATGCAACACCGCATCAGCAAAAGCATTGCGTACAATTCAGCAAAATGATCTGTCGAAGATCGATCCGCAGAAGAGAGTGCTTGGCGTAATAAGACCAACAACAGAAGTTATTGGCAATTATTCCGATTCCAAAAATATAGGGATACTCGCTACGGCAGGAACTGTGAGCTCCAAGAGTTATGTAATAGAGATTAAAAAATTCTTTCCTGAGGTGAAAGTATTTCAGCAAGTCATGCCCCATGTGGGTGCCGCTTGTTGAGAATGAAGAATACGATACACACGGCGCAGATTATTTTATAAAAAAATATATCAACGAATTGCTTGATCAGTCACCAGCGATCGACACCTTTTTATTAGCTTGCACTCATTATCCCTTAATGCATGATAAGATCAGGGAATATACGCCTGCCGATATAAAAATCTTATCGCAGGGTGAGATTGTAGCCAATAGCCTTGCAGATTATCTGCAACGTCATTCTGAAATAGAAAAGAAATTAAGCCTGGGAGGAAGCCACCATTTTTATACTACCGATTCCACTGAGGATTTTGACAAGCATGCGGCCAATTTTTATGGTGCCGAAATAAGATCTGTGCATATTGATCTTGATGGCCAAAAACTTTGATGCTCAGGGAACTGGAAGATGAACGGAGCGTCGCAAGCAAAGGTCAATCAGGGCTCGAAAGCCGGGCTCATAAAAATCTAAAATCCGAAACCTAAAATCTGCAAGTCAACCCCTACCTTTGCCGTCCTTTCACAAACAGTGGGAAGTGGTGTTCCCTCTGAATGAAATAAATACCCGTTTCTCTGCGGGCATTCTTTAAAAGGAAAAAATTAAGATTATGCCAGGTAAAAAAAGAACCTATCAGCCACATAAACGCCGCCGTAAATCGGTGCATGGTTTTCGTAAACGTATGAAGACTGCCGATGGTCGCAAAGTATTATCTGCACGGCGCAGAAAAGGCCGCAAGAAACTGAGTGTTTCCAGCGAAAGAACCGCGAAATAAAACCCCCAAACCCCCTAAAGGGGGCTTTTGAAGTTTCAAGATATTTGAATAGCCTCTTTTTTCGGGGCTATTCTTATTTTTAAAAATATCTGTGTAAATCTGCGTTAACTGTGAGAAAGCAATTCACATTTGGAAAACATGAAAGGCTTAAAAGCCGGAAGCAGATCGAACAACTTTTTGATAAAGGAAAGAGTATGGTGGTCGGTCCATTTAGAATTTATTATTTGGTTAATGAAATGCTCAATGCTCAACGGTCAATGCTCTCTAAAGGAGTCCTTTCGGCCAATGTTCAATTTGGGATTGGAGTCAGCGCAAAAAATTTTAAAAGAGCGGTTGATCGAAATCAGAATTAAAAGATTGACAAGAGAAGCCTGGCGTTTACAGAAAAATGATCCGATAGCTGTCGGATTAAAAGAAAAGATAAAAACATCTGGCAGGCAATTGAATGTTTTTTTTATTTACACAGGTAAAGAGCTTCCTGATTTTACAACAGTGAAAGATAAAGTGGCCGTAGCTTTGAAAAAGTTAGCAGATAAAACTGATGAAAACATTTCTTCGCATCCTTAGTTTACCCTTTATAGCATTGATAAAAATTTATCAGTGGATCATTTCACCAATACTTGGCCCGAAATGCAGATTTACCCCCACATGCTCCCATTATGCTGCCGATGCCTTAAAAAAACATGGCGTTTTTAAAGGGATGTGGCTGGCAATCAAAAGAATTTCGCGGTGCCATCCATGGGGTGGCAGCGGGTATGACCCCGTGCCATGAGTAAAATCCTGTGCTTATACTAACAGGCATTCATAGATAAAAAAAGTATCTTGTATTCAATAAATAAAGGCTTTGACTACAGTTTCCGTTATAGAAGATGATCCTTCATTCAGGGCAGGGCTCGAAATGCTGATTCGCAAACTCCAAAAATTTTTCAGTTATTTCCAGTTTTGGTAATGCTGAGGAAGCACTTTCGCAAATAAAAAAGCAACCTCCCGATATTGCTATTGTAGATATAAAGCTTCCGGGCAAGAGCGGTGTTGAACTGATCAAAGACTTGAAAAATGCATTGCCTGATCTGCTCTGCATAGTTTGTTCTTATTATGATAGCGACGATTATGTTTTCAGTGCAATAAAAAATGGGGCCTGCGGATATATACTTAAAGATGCGATGCCGTCAGAAATTATAGAATCACTGGAGGAATTGCAACGGGGCGGAGCGCCAATGAACCGGTACATTGCAAGAAAAGTATTAACCACCTTTCATGAAAAAGTAGTGGCGCATGACCTGGCCGAACTGACTTCAAGAGAAAATGAAGTGCTGCACCTGGTAGCGGAAGGGCTTTTGGTTAAAGAAATATCCGATCAGCTTTCATTAAGCAACTATACGGTAAAAAGCCATTTAAAAAATATCTACACAAAGCTGCATGTAAGAAATAAAGTAGAAGCTATCAATAAACTGAATGAGCCCCGAAAATAATAATGTAAAAAAGAGGTTTTCTCAAAAAGTAATTAGTAACACAAAGGACCTTTAGGTCAAAAATGGTTCTTATTAAAGTTCTTTGACAACAACTGAATAGCAGATAAAGTAATTGGATTAAATTAGAAAGGAAAGTGGGTGAACTTTACTTAGGCATAGACTGAAGGTCTACTCTGTGTATTAGTCCCACTCTCCCTTCACTGTTGCTTAGGCCCATTTAGAATAGTAAGTCCTTAAAGACTAATTAAAGGTCTTAGGCTAGGCAACGATTATTTGACCTTAAAACTAAAGTTATGAAAGTTCTTCAAATCGTAGGTGCTGATCTCTCTAAAGATTCTATCGACCTTTTTCATCATGATTCAAACAATCATGTAAAGATCAAGAACTCGGCTTCAGGCTTTAAGGAGTTAGTTTATTGGCTTAGTAATTTGAAACTGGATAAAGCTTGTATATTCCTGGTGATGGAACATACAGGTCTTTACTCTTTCCAGTTGGAAAAATTTTTACACCAGCACCAGATCCAATTTGCCAAAGTATCAGCACTGGCGATTAAGCGATCACTGGGTTTGATCCGAGGTAAAAATGACAAAATCGATGCCGAGCGAATTGCCAGATTTGGATTTGAAAAAAAGGATAAGCTTGTGGCTGAAAAGCCTGCCCATCCTGTGCTTCAACGTCTCCAAATGCTGCACTCAACACGGGCACGACTAACCAAGTATCGCCAGTCTTTGGCCTGTGCACTCAAAGAGTATCGAATAGTGCTTTCATCAGCAGACCCCATCATCAAAATCCAATTAACACTGGTCAAGGAGGTCGCACAGAGGATCAAAGTGCTCGATGATCAAATTAAACAATGCATTGACAAAGCAGATCAATCTGTGAATCAGAACTTCAAACTGCTGACCAGTATTAAAGGAATTGGTGATGTAATTGCTACTGCAACTTTGGTAAAAACAAAAAATTTCATTGCCTTTAAAAATGCCAGGAAATTCTCTTGTTTTTGTGGATCTGCACCCTTTGATCACACTTCCGGAAAAAGTATTCGGAAAAAGACGCGGGTCAGCCAACTAGCTGATAAAACAATGAAAACGCTGCTTACTATGGGAGCCCGAACTGCTATTCAACATGACAAAGAACTAAAAGCTTTTTATGAAAGACGACTGGCAATGGGAAAGTCGAAAAACAGCACCATTAACATCGTCCGAAATAAATTAATCTTTAGAATGTTTGCCGTGATAAATCGTCAAACACCATTTATCGAACAATATTCTAAAGCTGCATAAATTAAATTTGGACAATTAAAAACCTTAGAATACACTAAGTACACACAACGGACACGACGGAGTTTCTATTTATTATGAGCATATTGTGTCCTTCGTGGCTTCTTTGTGTACGTTGTGATCCCTGCTTCATCAACTTTTGAGACATCCTCTTTTTTACAAAAAACGAATTCTTAATTCCCGTAAAAGAATTGTTCCTTCACGATCTTTCCATCTTTCCAATGCTGCACCGATACCTGGGTGTATTTACGAACACCCCAATCTTTGTGCGTATAATCATAATGCCACTTTACATAGCTTATGTTTTCTCCTACTGCTATATCTAATGCCTTTGCTCCGCGAAATTCAGTAACGCTGCCGAAGAAATCTATTTCTCTTTGACGGTTTGCTTCTTTACCAACGGTTGCCGGATTTTCATTTTCCTGCATTACCACTTCATCATCGTAGTAGAGGTCGAACCCTTCAAGAGCTTTGCCTTCCAGGATCAGTTGATTTAAATGATTGATTTTTTCTTTGATCGTTTGCATGACTTTTAATTTAGTTCCGATAATATAATCGGAAGTAAAGTTGCAACGATAAGGTGCCTGCTTCCATTGATGCAGGAGAAGAAATAACGTTGATCTATGTTAATGCTATTTGTTAACCTTTATATAATTGCTGCGTATGCGGCTGAGTGATTCAGGAGTAATACCCAAATAGCTGGCAATTTGTTTTAGTGGCAATCGTTTTTCCATATCGGCATACTTGGTAATAAATGTGCAATAGCGTTCGTCGGCCGGCTGACTAAGATTACCAACCACTCTTTCCTGCAATGACACAAATGCATTTTGTAAAAGATGGCGAAAGAATTTTTCAAACTTTGGCACTTTGATATATAATTCTTCCAATGCATTTTTTTCAAGACATAACAATTCCGAGTCTTCAATCGCATCGATAGTGTAGCGTGCCGGTGTTTGTGTTAAAAAACTATACATATCACCCGTCCACCAATCTTCAATAGCAAATTGAATTATATGCTCCTGTCCCTTTTCATCGATGGTGTATGTACGGAGGCAACCTTTGTTTACAAAATATTCATGCCGGCTGATATCACCTTCCTGCAGCAGGTATTGTTTTTTCTTTAGCTTTTTTACTTTAAGTATGGAAGTGAAGTATTGTTCTTCTTCCGGGGTAAGTGTAATGAAGCGGGAAATATTTTTCAGGATGAGATCGTACATCTGGCCAATTTAAAATAAAAAACCGCAGAGGCGCAAAGAATATAACACTCTTGCGTGCCCTGCGGCTAATCGATTGTCAAAATATTTTATCCATTCGCGTTTACTTTCGGCATTGCTTTCTCATATCTGTCAGCTACTTTTTTCCAATCAACCACATTCCAAAAAGCAGCAAGATATTCAGCTCTGCGATTCTGGTATTTTAAATAGTAAGCATGTTCCCATACATCTACACCAAGAATCGGCGTGCCTTTTACTTCGGCAACATCCATCAATGGATTATCCTGGTTGGGCGTTGAAGTGATCTCCAGTTTACCATCTTTTATGATCAGCCATGCCCAGCCGCTGCCAAATCTTGTCATACCCGCATTAGCAAATTTTTCTTTAAATGCTTCGAATGTTCCAAATGCATCATGAATAGCTTCAGCCAGTTCACCTGCCGGTGGCCCACCCGCATTTTCATCCAGGCTTTCCCAAAAGAAAGTATGGTTCCAGTGACCGCCGCCATTATTACGGACAGCCGGAGAAATTTTGCCGGCGCCTTTTACCAATTCTTCCAAACTTTTATTTTCATGTTCGGTGCCTGCAATGGCTTTATTCAGGTTGTCAACATAAGCCTGGTGATGTTTGCCATGATGGATCTGCATGGTTGCTGTGTCAATATGTGGTTCCAGCGCATCGTGTGCATATGGAAGCGGAGCTAATGTAAATGCCATAATAATGAATTTTAGATTTTAGAATTATTCCGAAGGAATTCCTCCGGACGATATCAGATTTAATGGGACAACAAATGTACTAAATGAAAGGCTGTTATTGGTCTTCTGTATTTTTCGAGATATGGAATAAAATTTTACCCGCTTTTGATTTTTAATGTAACTTTCTTCGCTGTTATTTTAACTAACCAAAATATGGGAAACGATTCTCGCAGGAAATTTATAAAAGGTATTGCGGGCACAGCCCTTGCCGCTTCTGTTCCGCAATTGATCCAGGCATCCACCGATGCAAAAACGGAGCTATTAAAGCTGCGTGATTATTATAGTGCCAATGATAATATGCAGGTTGCTTTGATTGGCGCAGGTGGCATGGGAACCGCCGATGCGCAAACTGCTAAAACAGTACCCGGCGTAAAAATTACAGCGGCCTGCGATCTGTTTGATCCGCGATTAGAGGAAGCAAAAAAGAATTTTGGTTCTGATATTTTTACAACAAGAGATTATAAAGAAATATTACTTAGAAAGGATATTGACGCAGTTATTATCGGCACGCCGGACCACTGGCATAAAGAAATTGCGGTAGATGCATTGAACAGCGGCAAGCATGTGTATGTAGAAAAACCAATGGTGCAGCAGATAAATGAGGGGCAGGCTGTAGTGGATGCGCAAAAAAAGAGTGGTAAAGTATTGCAGGTTGGCAGCCAGGGAATGAGCTCCGTTGGTAATGAAAAAGCAAAGGCCTTATTTGAAGCCGGAGCGATTGGACAATTGAATTATGTTGAAGGCTTCTGGGCCCGCAATACACCTGGTGGTGCATGGCAATATAATTTACCCGATGATGCGTCAGAAAAAAATGTTGACTGGAAAAGATTTTTAAAAGATAAACCGCAAGTGCCGTATGATCCAAAGCGGTTTTTCCGCTGGCGTTGTTTTAAAGATTATGGAACGGGAGTTTGCGGCGATCTGTTTGTTCACCTTATCTCGAGTTTGCATTTTATTATTTCTTCAATGGGGCCGACAAGAATTATGTCAACCGGCGGTCTTCGTTATTGGAAAGATGGCCGTGATGTACCGGATATTATGCTCGGCATGTTTGATTATCCGCAAACTGATAAGCATCCTGCATTCAATTTATCATTACGGGTAAATTTTGTTGACAGCAATAAAGACGGATCTTACTTCAGGATGGTGGGTAATGAAGGATCTATGCTTGTAGACTGGAATGATGTAACGCTGACAAAGAACTTTTCTTATCCTCCGGATAATTATGCGCAGGTATTAAAAGCAAAACAATATGCACCCGATTATGATCGTAAAAAGATCAAAGACCCGGAGACAACAGTTTTTAGAGTGCAGGAGGGATATAAAGGAGCACACTATGATCATCATTATAATTGGATAAGATCAATTCGCGAAGGAAAGCCGGCTATTGAAGATGCGTTGTTTGGGTACAGGGCAGCAGCGCCTGCGTTATTATGTAACGACAGTTATTTCCAGGGAAAAGCTATTAAGTGGGATCCTGTTAATTTAAAATTGTTAGCCTAAAAGAATGAAAAAAAATTACAAATACCTGAAGAGCATTAATATCGCTGCCAAAGGCTTCTTAACGGCATTTTTTCTAACTGGCGGCATCACATTGTTTTCACAAATCAATCATAGCGATTCTATACAATATTTTGGTTATCTAAAAATGAATACTGCATTAACCAAAGACGTTAAAGGAAAAACAATTCCAGATTTTATAGTTAAAGATAAAAACGGGGTATTATTAACAAGTAATACATTACTGTCAAAGATCACATTTATTAATTTTTGGTTCGAAGCCTGTGCACCTTGCTTCGCAGAATTCCAGGCGTTGGAAAAATTTTATAACAATAATAAATCGAAAGAAAATTTCCAGTTTATTTCCATCACCTTTGAGTCGGACTCAGTAATAGATCGGGTATGCAAAAAAAATAATCTTACTTATCCAATTTATCGCTTATCCAGCGACAGTTGCAGAAAAATAATAGGCCGTTTAGGATACCCGGCAACTTTTATCGTAAATAACAACCTGGAAATAGTCTATGCCGCCACTGGCGGGCCCACCGACCCGAAAATTGCAGATAAATATTTAAACTATTTTATTCAGACCGAATTAGATAAAAAATTAAAATAAATTATGAAAAGAAACTTAATCACAATCCTGGCATTTGCATTTTTGCTTACCTCATTTACTTCAAACAATCAGCAAAAAGACAACACACTTTCTGAAAAAGAAAAAAAAGAAGGATGGGTATTGTTGTTTGATGGCACTACGATGAATGGTTGGCGTACTTATAAAAATAAAGAGTCAGAGGGATGGGACATAAAAGATGGCGAATTATATTGCAAAGCAGAAGGTGTAACGAAAAGAGCCGATCTGATCACCAATAGTGCATACGAGAATTATGAATTGCAGATAGACTGGAAGATATCTCCGAAAAAAAACAGTGGTATTATTTACATGGCGACAGAAGAGAATGGAGCCAGCTATGAATCAGGACCCGAATATCAACTGATCGATGATATGGGATACCCGGCCAAATTACAAGACAAGCAATTAAGCGGCGCTAATTACGATATGAATGCGCCATCTGCAAAGGTCAGTAAGCCGGCAGGTGAGTATAACCACACTAAAATTGTAATTAATAAAGGACATGTTGAGCATTGGCTTAATGGAACTAAGGTCGTGGATTATCAATTATGGACACCGGAATGGGAGCAACTGAAAGCAAATAGCAAATGGAAAGATGTAAAACCCTATGGCATGTCAAAGTCTGGCCATATTGCATTACAGGATCATGGTGGCGGTATTGCTTTTAAGAATATAAAGCTAAAAGCACTTTAACTGATTGGCTGCCGAAACACCTAAAAAATCTGTGTAATCTGTGGTACCTGTGAGCTATTTCTTTTTTAACCGGTTCAGCTTTTTTCCTTTTTCAACGAAAGTTTCCACAACACCTCTTGTCTCCAGGTCAAGACGGGTGGAAATAGTGTACCAGGGAATTGATCGTTTAAAGCCAGGCATTTTTTTGCGGATGATCTTTACAACATCATCTGTAAGTTCAGTAAATGTTTTTCCTTTACTTCCTTTCAGGCTTTGAAGAATAGCTGCCTTGATGGGTTCATAAATAGCAACATCAAATTTCATTTCCCGTTTCGTTTCAGGATGAGTGATCACTGTTTTTTTCGAAATCGCTTTTGCCATTATCTTTTCTTTTTAAAAAAATCTTGTATCAATTTAGCACATTCTTCTTTAAGCACACCATATATGATCTCTGTTTTTTGATGAAATGGCCAGTTGGTTCCCGTAATTCTTCTATGCCCGTTCTTTTCATCATCTGCCCCCCACACTATTTTCCCAAGTTTACTCCAATACATAGCTCCGGCACACATCAGGCAGGGCTCTATAGTTACATACAGGATTGCTTCGGGCAAATATTTACTGCCCAATAAATTAAATGCAGATGTCAAAGCGATCATTTCAGCATGCGCAGTGGGATCACTTAATTTTTCAGTCATGTTGCTGCCGCGGGCAATGATTTTTCCGTTCAATACCACTACAGCGCCTATCGGCACTTCATCATCGTCAAAAGCTTTTTTTGCTTCTTTCAATGCCTGGGTCATATAATATTCATCTGTCATAAATTTCTACCGGTGATGATTTGTTACTGTGATTCCAATACAATAAGAACATTTTTCGGTACAAATTCCTCCATTATCGGATTGTCAGTCAATGTAAGAAATGTCCATGCTGGTGAAAACTCATCTTTTAGTGCTATCATCTTATTTTTTATATGAAAGCAGTAGCTTTTCGTTATATCATCAAACCAAATATTCTCTTTTCCATACTGTGCTTCAAAGGCGGTTAGTATAAATTCTTTCCGTTCTTTCTGTTTTTCTGTTTCGTACTCATCAATGGATTGCCGGTCATCCCGGAATTGAATTGCTGTGAGCAAAGTATAATCTATCCGGCAATAACTTCCACTGCCGGCTTCAATTATTTTCCCGATGTGATCAATGGTAACCAGGTCGGCAGACATGGTTAGCTCTTCATTTTCAAAAGTCTCCTTCATCTTTTCAAGCATTATTTCGCGTGGAAATTTTTTGAAGAAGGGTGGGTATGTAGCATTAAGACATCGTTCATAGTCGCCTTTGCAAAACAAATCAAGGTATTTATAGATCCTTGCATTTAATTCCGGGTTATCCGGGTTTATCTTGTTTAATTCGTCAATCGATACCATAGTTCAACTGAACATTTTATTTAACTTGTATCAAATTTAGCTAAATGACCTTGATTGAAGATTTGAAAAAAATGCGCCAATATTTCAATAGCGGCATTACTAAACCGCACAATTTTAGAAAAGAGCAATTAAAAAAACTAAGAGCATCCATACTACAACATGAGCAAGCCATCTATGATGCATTATATACGGACCTGAAAAAAAGCAAGGAAGAAACATGGGTAACTGAAACCGGTCTCGTGATAAGTGAATTAAATGCTGCGATCAAAAATCTGCGTCAATGGATGCAGCCGGAAAATGTAGAAACAAATTTATTGAACCTTCCTTCCAGCAGTAAAATATTAAAAGAGCCGTTAGGAGTTGTGTTGATCATTGGCCCATGGAATTATCCATTCCAGCTTTTAATAAATCCGCTGATCGGCGCTATTGCCGCCGGTAATTGCGTGGTGTTGAAGCCAAGTGAATTTGCACCTGCTACAGACGCAGTGATGAAAAAAATCATTGAAGATGTTTTTTCTCCTGGATATGTTTTATATGTACAAGGTGACGGCGCCAGGGTGGTGCCTGAAATGATGAACAACTTTGCATTTGACCATGTATTTTATACGGGCAGCACGGTTGTAGGAAAAATAATTTATAAAATGGCTGCTGAGAAACTTGTGCCGGTAACATTGGAGTTAGGCGGTAAAAGTCCCTGCGTGGTAGAAAGCGATGCCAATATCAAAGTGGCGGCACGTCGCATTGCTATGACCAAGTTTTCCAATGCCGGGCAAATGTGTGTGGCTCCTGATTATGTGCTGGTGCATGAATCGATAAAAGAAAAATTTATTGAAGCGATAAAAGAATCAGTAAAGATTTTTTTCACCGCTAACCCGGAGCAGAGTTATAACTACGGAAAAATCATTAATAAAAAACAATTTAACCGCATTACAAGTTATTTGTCGAATGGAAAAATAATTTTTGGCGGAAGGACGGATGAGCAGCAACTATTTATCGAACCCACGTTGCTTGATGATGTGAATATAAATGACGCCGTGATGAAAGAAGAGATCTTCGGCCCTGTACTTCCCGTCATTTCATTTAAAACAAAGGAAGAAGCGATGAAGGTAATTGAGCAGCATCCGAATCCGTTGGCGTTTTATGTTTTTACATCAAGCAATGAAAAAGAAAATGATTGGCTCAACAGTGTGGCCTTTGGCGGTGGCTGCGTAAACAATGCAAGCTGGCATCTCACCAATCATAACCTGCCATTTGGCGGCCGGGGTTTCAGCGGCACAGGAAATTATCACGGCAAATTTTCATTCGACACGTTCAGTCATAAGAAAGCGGTGATGAAAACACCTACATGGTTTGATCCGTCAATCAAATATCCACCGTTCAAAGGAAAATTGAAATTGTTTAAGTGGGTGATAAGGTGAGTGGTGAGTCGTGAATGGTGAATGGCGAATGGTCAATAGTGAATAAGGGAATGTAGTCATCGCCATTGCTACTATCAACGCCTGTTGCGTCGTCCCGATAGCTATCGGGATACTTTCGGTAATTCTATTCAGCAATTTGAAGAAGAGAAATAAATTACTAAGGTTTCTTAAAAAGCTGTTCATAGCTTTGCTGTTGTTTCTCGTAGCATTTACGGGCTATGTGGCGGTTGTAACAAGAAACACAAAAAATATGACGATACGACAAAAAGTTTTAAAAGCAGTTTACCCGGCATTTACCTGGTTAGTAAGAATTAACAGGAAAGAAGAGTAAAGTATTTACCAATGAGATCACCAACGGTTCCCCCGCAATCTCTATATGATCTTACTGTCACATTAAACAACGGCGAATCAATTCCATTGTCAAACTATAAAGGCAAAAAATTATTATTGGTCAACACCGCTTCTGATTGTGGCTATACCGATCAGTATGATGATCTTCAAAAGTTGTATGAAGAAAATAAGGATAACCTTGTGATCATTGGTTTTCCTGCCAATGATTTTAAAGAGCAGGAAAAAGGAACCGATGAAGAGATAGCGCAGTTTTGTAAATTGAACTATGGCGTTACATTTCCGTTAGCTAAAAAAAGCACCGTTAAGGCAGGGCCTGATCAAAATCCCGTTTTTCAATGGCTGACTGATAAAAATAAAAATGGCTGGACAAGCAAAAAGCCAAGCTGGAATTTTTCAAAATACCTCGTGAATGAAAAAGGAGTGCTTGTTAATTATTTTGATCCCACAATTTCTCCTACCGGTAAAGAAGTGACCGAGGCTGTCAAAAAATAAATTTCTTTAGACTTAAATCTTTGCAATGACATACAACGATTGGATCGGCACGATTGGCGTTGGCCTTGTGCTGCTTGCTTATTTTTTAAATACAATGAAATGGGTGCCGGAAAATGGCAAGTTTTTTTTTATCCTTAATGTAATTGGAGGCGCATTGAGTTGTTATGCCGCAGTGCTGATCGATTTTATTCCATTCGTTGTACTCGAAGCGATCTGGACGATTGTTTCTGTATGGGGATTGTACAGCCGGTCGGGACGCTAAAGCGGCCTGACCCCTAAGCAGAACACTTCTCATGATAATTCGGCAACTCAATAACCATTCTTTCAAATTCAAAACCTGAATAAGTCCTTACAATTTCATTTAATACTTCATCAATTTCTTCAACTGTTTTTAATGTAACCAGCCTGTTGCGATATTCTTTTATATTAGGCATTCCTTTTAAATAATTAGCATAATGACGGCGCATTTCATTTATACCTACCACCGGGTTTTTCCATTCCACAGATCGGTATAAATGTTTACGGATCACTTCGATTCTTTGTTCGATCGTCGGCGCCGGTAAATGCTCACCGGTTTTAAAAAAATGTTTTATCTCGTTAAATATCCAGGGATAGCCGATCGCTGCACGGCCGATCATAATACCATCAACACCATAACGGTTTTTATATTCCAATGCTTTTTCCGGTGAATCAATATCACCATTTCCAAAAACAGGGATTTGAATTCGTGGGTTTTCTTTCACTTTAGCGATCAATGTCCAGTCGGCTTCACCTTTATATAGCTGTGCTCTTGTTCTTCCATGAATTGAAATTGCTTTTATACCAACATCCTGTAATCGTTCAGCAACTTCTTCAATATTCTTACTGTTATCATCCCAACCCAATCTTGTTTTAACTGTTACAGGCAATGAAGTTGATCTTACAACTGCTTCGGTTAGCCGCACCATCAGGTCAATATCTTTTAATACACCCGCGCCGGCACCTTTACTCACTACTTTTTTTACCGGGCAACCAAAATTTATATCAACCAGGTCGGGATTTACGGCTTCGCAAATTTTTGCACTCATTGCCATCGCTTCTTCATCACCACCAAAGATCTGGATGCCAACTGGACGTTCCTCCTCACTGAAATCGAGTTTCATTTTACTTTTCATCGCATCACGGATCAATCCTTCGCTTGAAATGAATTCACTGTACATCAGGTCGGCGCCATTGTCTTTGCATACGGCACGGAACGGCGGGTCGCTTACATCTTCCATAGGAGCAAGAAGCAACGGGAAATCCGGTAATTGTATGTTTCCTATCTTGATCATCTTTGTTTATAATGAATTATTAATTATTCATTATTAATTATTAATTGCTGTTTACATTTGAGCCTGCAAATTTACTCCCGATTTGCTATCGGGACAAAAAGGGAATACTATGGCTCATCCGGCGTTAAAACGGTTTAGTTATCTTGGTCAGTTCGGCGTATTGGCAGGCTTTGTTGGTGCAGGCCTTGTGGTGGCGGCATTTATAAGTGTTATCCCTTTTCTTTTCATGCCCGGGATAAAAGATGTATTTGGTGACGGCAAAGGCGATTTACTGGATAAGCTATTTGTCCCCGAGAATGCAGGTGTATTACGGTGGGTCCAGTTTTTAAGCACGATATTTCTTTTTTTTCTGCCGCCGCTGATCTATGCAAAAATTTGCCATAAAAGATCTTTCAAACATCTCGGTTATAGCAATTCTGTAAGCTTTAGCCAGCTATTGGTGGTCGTTGCATTAATGCTTGCAAGCTTACCATTCGTAGGTATGTTAGGCCAGCTTACTGAAATGATGCCTTTTTCTGAAGCAACACTAAAAAAATTCAGGCTTGCAGAAGAGGAATATGCAAAGCAAGTGGCCGTGATCGGCCGCATGGATAATTTTGGAGATTATATCGTTTCACTTTTCATGCTTGCTATACTGCCTGCTGTTTTTGAAGAAACACTTTTCCGCGGCGGAATGCAAAATTTGTTATCAAGATGGACGCGGCTGCCGATCCTGGCAATCATTATTACATCCATTGTTTTTAGTGCTATCCATTTTTCTTACCTCGGTTTCTTAAGCCGGTTTGCACTTAGTTTTATTTTAGGATGGATGTATTACCGTACAGGAAATTTGTGGCTAAGCATTATTGGTCATGTTACTAATAATGCAGTGGCGCTTACGGTGCTTTATATAATGAAATTAAAAGATCCCAATCTCGATTTAAATAAAGCCGATCCGGAATTTCCTTTCTGGCTTGGGTTTGTTAGTATAGGAGTAGTACTGTTATTATTTGCAGCGTTTGAGTGGGTTAGTAAGCATCAAATAAATGAACCAGGTCGTGAACAATTGATGCCCGATGAAACAAACAACCCATTCGGGCAATAAAAATTATCACATTCTTCCATGGCCTTTAACTGGAAAACATTTCAAACAAGAGCACTTACAGCGATCATCTTTGCAGCAGTGATGCTGGCAGGATTGTTGTGGAACCAATGGAGCTTTCTTGATTTGTTTTCTATTATTCATTTTGGTTGCTGGTGGGAATATTTCAATTTGCTGGAGAAAATTCATAATACAAAATATCATCGTTATACAAGATTGGTTTTATGCTTATGTGGTTATGCGATTATGCTTTGGTTTTGCGGACCTGATTTTGAAATAAATAATTATAGTTTAAAAGAATAATTTTTCATTGCCTGTTTCTGTTGCCGGTTTTGTTATGTTGGTGTTAGGAATTTTTCAAACAAAACGTATAAATCTAAAAGCTTTTGGTACTGCTGCATTGGGGTTGTTGTATATTTCATTGAGCTGGGGATTGATGATTGGATTTATACAAACAAATAGATATTCATATCCATGACACGAAATTTGTCATAGCCGGTAATGGTATTGCTTTAATGATCATCATTTCGATTTGGATAAATGATACGATGGCATATATTGTCGGATCATTGATTGGTAAAACACCCTTTTCAAAAATTTCACCAAAGAAAACATGGGAAGGAACGATTGGTGGTATTATACTTAGTATTGGCGTTGTTGCATTAGTGGCATTTTACGGGTTATTTAATTCCTGGACGGCTGCAATTGCTGTTATGATCCTTGCTGCAATAGCATCAATTGCCGGCACCTTTGGTGATCTTCTCGAATCCAAACTTAAACGAATGGCCGGGGTAAAAGACAGTGGAAACATCATGCCCGGCCATGGTGGTTTTTTAGATCGATTTGATTCTTTATTACTGGCAATACCTTCAGTTTGGCTATATGTTTATTTGCTGTTGTAATTTCTCTTATTCACCACTCACCATTCGCCATTCACGGCTCCACCACTCACCATTTTCCTATATTTGCCGCATGACAATTCACAAGGAAGGTTATAGCAGCATTGCATGGGCAACTATTTTTTTTGGGGTTATCAATATTCTTTCATTTTATTTTATCAGTTCTCACTTACCCGGTGCTAAGCTGGATCATTTTCATCGTCACCTTGGCCTTATTGATATTTCTTATTTCTTTTTTCCGCATTCCCAAAAGGAAATTATACTCCGGCGATAATGCTGTTGTTGCACCTGCTGATGGTAAAGTTGTTGCGATTGAAGAAGTAGAAGCAGATGAATATTTTACTGATCGCCGCATCCAGGTTTCAATTTTTATGAGCCCGTTGAATGTGCATGTAAACCGTAATCCTGTGAGCGGCGATGTTTCATATAGTCAGTATCACAAAGGAAAATATCTTGTTGCCTGGCATCCTAAATCTTCTACTGAAAATGAACGACATACTGTCGTTTATCGAAACAAGCGGAAAAGAATTACTTATTAAACAAATTGCGGGTGCATTGGCAAAACGAATTGTAAATTACCTGGAGGCAGGTCAGCAGGTAAAACAAGGAGAAGAAATGGGTTTTATTAAATTCGGTTCAAGGGTTGATATATTATTACCTCTGAATGCAAAAATACAGGTGAAGATCAGAGAAAATGTAAAAGGAGGAGTGACAGTAGTTGCTCTTTGGTAACTGTACCTTGTGCCTTGTACCTTGTCCCTTGTGCCTTGCTTATGCCTTGTGCTTCCTCAAAATATCTCTTCCAACTCTTTTAAAGATCTGACAATATAAGTAGGTTTTATAGCAATATCAATATTGAGATGATTGATGAACACCTGGTCGATGCCTGCATTCATAGCGCCGATTATATCAACATCAATACTATCTCCAAGCATGATGCTTTCATTGGGCTTAGCGCCGGTTTTTTCAAAAGCAAAATCAAAAATTTCTTTATTCGGTTTCAGGCTGCTGCTTCCTTCTGAAGTGATTACTTCTTTAAAATATTTATCAAGCCCGGAATATTTTAGTTTACTATGCTGCGTTTTTTCAAAGCCATTTGTGATCAGGTGAAGCTCATATTTTTTATTCACCAGGTATTCCAGTATTTCTTTTGCATAGGGAAAAAGGATCGTCCGGGTAGGCAAAAGATCTAAAAACTGAACACTCAATTCTTTTGCCAGCAGTTCATCAGCAATTTTAAAATCAAGCAACGCAAGCCACATTCTTTTTATTCTTAATTCCTCCTGTTTTATATATCCATTTCTATAACGTTCCCATAGTTTTTCATTATGCGCCAGGTAATTTTTATGAAAAAGATCAAAATCATTTATTCCTCTTTGCTCTAGGTTCATGTTTTGATAAAGTTCAAGCAATGTCACTCTTGCATTGGCCTCAAAATCCCAAAGTGTATGATCAAGATCGAAAAACAGGTGACGATATTTGATTTACCCCCAATCCCCTAAAGGAGAGTTCTGGATATTTTCAAGAGATAGAGACATTCTTTTTTAAATATTTAAGTTTGCAAATTACAGAACAAAATTTCAATATATGGGATCAAATAACGCCCCTTTAGGGGTTGGGGGTATGAATGTTCTTATAACCGGTGCTTCAAGAGGAATTGGAAAAGCAATTGCAACAATATTTGCGGCAAATGGAAAAAATCTTTTTCTGAGCAGCCGTAATGAAGTGGCTTTGTATAAAGTCAATGGAAGAATTGCAAACAAATTACCCGTCAATCTCAATAAAAGCAAAAGCTTTTGATCTGTCAAGAAAAGAAAACGCAAAAGAATTAGGCAATTGGTGTTTGAAGTATGCGACGCCGGATATAGTTGTAAATAATGCAGGGCTGTTTGAGCCCGGCAGCGTATATAATGAACCGGAAGGTTCATTGGAGAACCAGCTTGCGATCAATCTTAACAGCGCTTATCATTTAACAAGAACATTATTACCCAAGATGATGGAGCGAAAATCAGGGCATATATTCAATCTTTGTTCTATTGCTTCACTTCATGCATATGATAATGGCGGCGCCTATAGCATCAGCAAGTTTGCGATGTATGGCTTCAGTAAAAACCTGCGGGAAGAAATGAAACCTTACAATATAAAAGTCACGGCTGTTCATCCCGGCGCTGTTCTTACTGATTCATGGGGTGGTTATGATAATTCTTCCAATCGGATTATGGAAGCAGAAGATATTGCTAAAATGATTTTTGCCTGCACACAGCTTTCGCCGGCTGCCTGTGTGGAAGATATTGTGATGCGGCCACAGTTGGGTGACCTGTAATGTTTAAAATTCCAAATCTCAAATCACAAGATCCAAATAAATTCCAATTCAAAAATTAAAAACTCCCGTTGAACCTTTTAATTTGAGACTTATTTGGTTCTTGGAACTTGTTATTTGGAATTTGCTATTTAGTATTCGGAATTTATTCTGAGTATTTGTATCCAACGCCTCTTACCGAATGAAAATATTTTGGATTGCGGCTGTCTTCCTCAAAATATTTACGAAAGTTGAGAATAAAATTATCGATCGTTCTTGTAGTAGGATAAACATTATAGCCCCAGACCGCCTGCAATATTTTTTCCCGGGGAACTACTTCATTCTTATTTTCAATAAGCAGCTTTAACAACATTCCTTCCTTTTTGCTCAATTGTATTTTTTCGCCACGCAATGTAGTCGCTTCCTGTGCTTTGAAATCAACAATATTATTTCCAAATGAATAAGTATTGCCAATCGTTTCTTTATCCTGTATTTTTTTATTCTTTTCAATCAGCTTTTGCACTCTTAATAAAAGCTCTTCGAGATTGAATGGCTTGGTCAGATAATCATCGGCTCCTTTCTTTAGCCCAAGCACTCTGTCTGCACTGCTGTTTTTAGCGCTGAGAATAAGTATCGGAACTTCATTATTACCTAAGCGGATTGTTTCAGTAACATTGATTCCATCCATTTCAGGCAGCATTACGTCCAGTATGATCAGATCAAAATACTCTGCCTGTACTGCTTTGATAGCAGCACCGCCATCATAGGCTGAAGAAACTTCGTATCCTTCAAGCTCAAGATTCAACTTTAAAGCATCATGAAGATTCTCTTCATCTTCTACTAATAATATTGACGCTTTTGTATTCTCCTTGCTCATGTTATAATTGAAAATGGATGGCGAAATTACTGCCGGAGGGTACATTGTTTGTCACCGAAATGTCGGCATTATGATCTTCGGCAATCTTACGGCAAAGATAAAGCCCTAATCCCGTGCCTTGCGTTTTACGGGTAGCTTCATTTCCGATACGATAAAACTTTTGGAATATTTTTTTTTTCTATGTCATCTATGCCAATTCCTTCATCAATTATATTCAATATAACCTCTTTGCCTGACTCTGTCAAGTTTGCAAATAACCGGTTTTTCTTTTGGTGAATATTTTATCGCATTTTCAACCAGGTTGCTGATCATTATCTGAAGTAAAAGCGGATCACCGGAAATTTCTATTTCAGGTTCTATATCTTCTATAAAAATCCTTTCCGGATAACGGTTTTAGCTTCTCTTATACAATCTTTAAACAGCGATGAAAAATCAAGTTCTTCTTTTGAAGAAATATAACCTCCGCCTTCCAATTGAGATGAGACAAGAATATTATTGGTCAGAGTATCAAGTCGTGATGTTTCCTGCAAGGTCATCCGTATAAGTTTTTTCTGTTTTTCTGCATCAAGATTATATTTCTGCAGTGTTTCAAGATTAAGTTTGGCTACAGAGATCGGTGTTTTTAATTCATGTGTGATCGCCATCATAAAATTTTGTTGCTGCTGCTGCATCCTGAATTGCCTGCGTACGGAACGATAAACAAAAAAAGCCCCGATAAGTATAAGGATAAGGAAAGTAACTCCTTCGGCGATATATTTAAGTGTATTTCTTCCTTCAGCAGCTTCAATTGCCAATCTTTTCTGCGTGTATTCGTTTGCACTATACTGGTCTTTTTTTGATGCGAGTTCAATGTAACGAAGTTCCGTCAGAAGTTGATTCTGTTTTTCCAACGAAATGAACCACCATACCAGTGCCACAACAATATATAAAAGCAACAACCAATAAATGATAGTAATGGCTCTGAATTTTTTCCCGGCAGTTCCTGGCATATCCGAAAGTTATTGAACTTTTTCAATCCTTATGCCTACATTTAAAACATGTTGAAGAGGATCTTCACGCATAATATTTTCCAATATTAACTTGTACGTGCCGGCTCTTAAACCTTACCGGCCGTGTTAATTGTATTCGATGCTCATAAATATCATCCATACCTGAGGCAGCCATCCTTTTTCATTTGTGGCCAGTTGTAATTCAAAAGGTGCTTTTCGCATGGTGTCGCCGGGTTGTTGCGAATAAAGATTTATCCAGATATTTTTATAATTATATTTCTCGGTGTGCCGCAGTACAAAAAAAACCTGGTAAAGTGCAGACGGTATCTTTTATCATGAATTCAAATTCTGGTTTATAAGTCCCTTTCCATTCATGATCAGGAAGCGGAACAGTTTTTTCATACAGATCAACGGTAGTGCAAGTGACAAGGCACAAGGTACAAGGAACAATAAAGAAGATTGGTCTTAACAGCATGTTCATTCAACAAAGATAAATGGAACAGTAAAACTTGCGCCTTGATTCTTGTGACTTGTGCCTTTACAGAACATTCAATATCTGCTCTTTTGCTTTTTCCAGTTCATCCTTCATCATCACCACGCATTTTTGAATAGTTGAGTCATACGCTTTGGCGCCGGTAGTATTTATTTCCCTGCCTATTTCCTGTAGAATGAAGGATAGCTTTTTGCCTTTTGATTCTTCGGCTTCATCAAGCACCACTTTAAAATAATCGCAATGGTTTCTTAACCTCACCTTCTCTTCGCTGATATCGATCTTTTCAATATAATAGATAAGTTCCTGCTCCAGCCGGTTCTTGTCATAGTTTTCTTTGCCGACATTCTCTTCCATTAGTCTAGTTATATCATCACGGATCATCTGTTTGCGCTGAGGTTCCAGTTTTTGCACTTCCTCTAATTGAATAAGAATATTATGAACCCGCTGCAGCAGATCTTTTTCAAGCGATTTGCCTTCATCATCACGGTGTATGTTCAGATCATCCATTGCCGCCATGATCACTTTTTCAAATGCGATCCATTCTTCATCGGTTAAGGTTTCGCTGGTTGGGGTAATTACCTCAGGTAATTTTACGAGTGTGCTTAAGATATGCGAGGGATCAAGATTCAGTTCTTCTGATAACTCAGCCAATGGTTTGAAATAGGCTTTTGCCAATTCAATATTAATTGTAACTGGTTTTGCATTGCCCGTTTCTTTTAAACTGATCGTACAGTCAATACTTCCACGCCCAAGTTTTGAAGAAAGAATACGGCGAATATCAAATTCAAATGGTTTTAGAAAAGCAGGAAGTTTCAATTGCAGTTCAAACTGTTTTCCATTGAGAGATTTTATATCAACAAGAAAGGTTTTATCACCAACAGTTTTTTCAGCTCTTCCAAAACCGGTCATCGATTTCAGCATGTAATTTTTTTTGAATGAAGTAAAGGTATTGTAAAAAGTTGAGTGCCTGCTTAGTTAATAAGTTTACCATCAACAATGATCTTCCGGTTAAAATCATCAGTAAAGTTTTTATTCAATGATTAAATAAAAAAAATCTCCCCCGAAGATTCGGGGGAGAACTATGTGGATGGGTTAGTAAGTACCGGGAATTTTATTTCCCTTCACAATATTAATAACATTTTTTTCTAACTAAAAAATTTTTTGAAGAAATTTTATTAACATTTCAATTTTACTTGTGGATAATAGAACAAATAATCAATGCGAATGATTTAAATCAAATGATCGTTATTCATTTGATCATTGAATTGATGTATAATGAAGATAAACATTGCAAATCCTTTGCATCGGTAAGTAAAAGTGCATCATTGTAGCCTGTTATTTATTACATAAGTGCATTGCAAAGCTTTTTACCTTTGAAAAAATATTTACGCTATGCGATTGGAAAAACCGGTACCGGTAAAATGGATTGCAGATTTCATCGGGGCAGAATTAGCAGGCAATGCTGATACATCAGCAACAGGGATAAATGAAATTCATAAAGTGGAAGCGGGTGATATTGTTTTTGTAGATCATCCGAAATATTATGATACCTGCATCAATTCTGCTGCTACTGTTATTATCATTAATAAGAATACCGACACCCGGAAGGAAAAACATTGCTGATCGTAAATGACCCGTTTGAAGCCTATTTGAAATTAGTGAATCATTTCAGGCCTTTTACTCCCTCTATGAAAACATAAGCGATTCCGCTTCGGTTGGAGTGAATACGGTGATCATGCCCAATAGTTTTATCGGCAATCATGTAAAAATTGGCAATGATTGCATCATTCATCCTAATGTTACTATCCTTGATCATTGCGTCATTGGTAATAATGTTATTATACAGGCGGGTACAGTTATCGGCAGCGATGCATTTTATTATAACAAGAAAACAAATCGTGACATTCATTATAAAAAAATGAATAGTTGTGGAAGAGTTGTTATTGAAGATCATGTTGAGATCGGTGCCAATTGCACCATTGATCGTGGTGTAAGCGGCGACACGCTGATCGGAGCAGGAACGAAGATCGATAACCTTGTGCATATCGGGCATGATACGGAAGTTGGCAAAAATTGTTTGTTTGCAGGCCAGGTGGGTATTGCCGGAGCTACCAGGATTGAAGACAATGTAATTCTTTGGGGACAGGTAGGAGTAAGTAAAACGATTACGATTGGTAAAGGAGCTGTTTTGTATGCGCAAAGTGGTACGCCTGCGTCGCTGGACGGCGGTAAAAATTATTTTGGTTCACCGGCCGTGGATGCAAGAGAAAAAATGAAAGAGTTGGTTTGGATAAAACGTATACCGCAGTTATGGGAAAAAGTAATGGGAAAAAAAGTTATCTCTAAAGATTCTTTTGGAGAAAGCTAAATTCTATTTTTCAGGAATGTAATCATTAGGAACCTGGTCTGCAACATTCTTCCAGCTCCAGTAACCAAAATTTATCCAGTCTTTTTGATCATAGTAGTAACCATTATTTTTGATGGTTATAACATCAAGCATATCGATATAAGAAACCTGTTGGCTCACGTTCAATGGCAATTTATATTTTTTCAAATATTCTTTTTCAGGAGCCCGTTTTGTATATGTAATGCTGATCCTGGCGGGAAAATAAATATCAACCTCATTTACAGAATCTGCAGGAGTGTACCAGGTAGTATCAAAAGGCTCGTCTATCTTATTAAATTTTTTATCATTCTCTGCATCCAGCAATGAAATGATAAAGCCTGCATCTGTTACTGTGCTATCAAAATAACTATGCATAAAATGGAGACGGCTTCCGAAATATGCTTTTTCGCGATTCTTTCTCCACAATTTGACGCTGTCCTCGGTTCCGGTTTTTTCTTCATAAAATCCGAGGCCGCGATAACTGCATATATCGGTTTTATACATAAACAGGAATGAATCGAGGTTATACCTGAGATTATATCCAAGTGCACTGTTTGAAATGACAAGCGGCGAGTCTGCCAGTACTCTTAATTTGTCGGATCTTTTTAAATAATAAAACCTCAGTACTTCAGGATTCAATAAAACGGTTTGAGACGCAAACGGAGTGGTGCCGATAAAATTCTCAATAAAAAATTTACCATATTTTGCCCATCCGTCTTTTACTTCGCTGCTGCTTCGTATCACTACTTCTTCAATGCTTTTTTCTTCTTTTACCATTTCAATTTGCAGATCGGTAGTTTTTTTATCCTGGCTGATGCGTATCATTTGTGATTTATATCCTGTATAAGTAATTACAAGATCATATCCACCCTCTTTCAGGCTTAAATAAAAAGAACCTTCTTTATTTGTTGCCGTACCCTGTGTTGTATTCTGGCAAAAGACAGAGGCAAATGCTAACGGCTCTCTTGATGCTGAGTCAATTACTTTACCTGAAACCGAAAAGTTTGCCTGGCTGAATCCAACAACAGAAATGAAAATTAAAATTGCGAAGAATGCTGCTTTTTTCATAGAATAACAATTGCCTATAAAGATAATGCTCTTATGGTTTTAGTTGCATACTGTTTACTGCGCTAACGTAGTTTTTGCAGGCTTTTGTGATACAGTGTTCTAAAGAACTGAAGGAAAAACCCGGCAATGCTTTTAGTATTTTATCGTTTTGCCAGTATGTTTTGCTCAATGCGATCAATGCCGTTTCTTTTGTAAGAAGTGGTTTTGCGCCTTTCAACGTTGATTTTAATTTTTCCAGTCGCCATGCAATGCTGCTTAGAAAAGGAGTGGCTTCCCATGCCGGCGGTTTTTTTTCAAATGCATTCGCCATAGCATTAAAAAGTTTTTGGAACTCCCAGTTTTCATTGCTGATAATAAATCGTTCTTCAGAAATCTTACTTTCCATCAGCAATACGGCGATCCGGGCCACATCTTCCACATCAACAAATCCATTTATCCCTTTTGTATACCATTTAAATCCTTTATACACGTTTTTAAAAATAGCGCAACTGCTGTCATGCCAGTTGCCAAAGCCAAGCACCGTACTGGGATTTATGATCACAGCATCTAATCCTTCACCCATACCGCGCCACACTTCCATTTCTGCCTTATGTTTGCTGATGCCGTAATGTGAATTCAGTTTACTAATGGCCCATTTTTTTTCTTCAGTTACCTTTTCGCCGGTAAATGTTCGGCCCAACGCGGAAATGGAGCTGATATGCACCAGCTTTTTAATTCCATTTTCAAGAGCAAGATTAACAACGTTGGCAGTGCCATCCACATTTGTATTGTACATCTGCTTTCTTTCTTTTTTCAAAAATGAAACCAGCGCTGCAGAATGAATGACCGAATCAACGCCATTCATTGCTTCGTTAAGAGAGATAACATCCAGCACATCTGCATTTACCCATTCTGCTTTATTTAAAATGGCAGGAGAAATAAAGAAAGGAAGCTTATTGCTGCGGCGGATTGCACGAACGGAATAACCTTTTTCGATAAGTTCTTTGATAATGTATGCGCCGATAAAGCCGGTGCCGCCTGTTACAAGTACCATATTCAATTTTAGATTTCGGATTTTAGATTGCAGATTTAAGCGGAAAAGTGTTTTCTAAACAAATCCGAAATCCGCATTCTAAAATCTAAAATTAATATTCATAATATCCTTTTCCTGACTTTCTGCCCAGTTGTCCTGCTTCAACCTTTTCTTTTTGGATGTCCGATGGCTTTAATCTTCCGGGTTCTCCCAATTGTTCATATACAGAACAACTTACTGCATAATTAATATCATTCCCGATAAGATCCATGAGTTTAAATGGCCCCATTTTAAAACCGGTTGATTCCATCAGGGAATCAATAGTGGTAAAATCAGCAATAGTTGCTTCTGCTAATCTTAATGATTCTATATAAAAGGGTCTTGCTATACGGTTTACGATAAAACCCGGCGAATCTTTACAAAGCACGGATGTCTTATTCATTTGTTTTGCCAACCCTGTAATAATTCGTGTTGTATTTTCATTCGTGTAATTCGTGTTTACCACTTCAACAAGTTTCATGATGGTGGCGGGATTAAAGAAATGCATGCCAATAACCCGTTCGGGATTTTTTACCTGGTTGGCAATTTGTGTTAAGGATAAAGATGAAGTATTGCTGGCAAAAATTGTTTCGCTGTGGTTGATCTCTGCCAGTTGATTGAACAAAGCAATTTTGGCTTCCGGCTTTTCAATGATGGCTTCAATGATCACATCGGCCAAACAATCATGCAGGTTATTGGTGAAGCGAAGATTGTTCAGCGTTTCGTCCTTTGCATTTCCGGTGATCTTGCGTTTTTCTACCAGTGATTGCAAATTCTTTTCAATGGATGTTTTTGCTTTTTCCAATACAGCATCATTCAGTTCATAAAGAATAGTGTAAAAGCCAGAAGCAGCAGCAGCCTGCGCAATGCCGCTGCCCATAGTGCCTGCGCCACAGATGCAAATGACAGAACCGGGATTCATGGGATTTAGAATGATTATGAGGATAAAGTTATGGGTTCTCTTTTATCCTGATTGAAAGAAAGGATTTGTACATGCTTTCGACAAAGCCGGTTGTATCTTTTGCTCGACACGCTCCGACAAAATATAACTCCCGGCTATTAAGATTTGTTTCTGCAATCACAAATAAAGGTTGAGAATTTGCAAATTTCCCTTTGCCTCGTGGGCTGGTGAATGCGGATATGATGAAAGGTCTTGTATTTATTATTGTAAACACCTTAAATAAAAAATTCGCTGGTTTTATAGGCCAAACAATGTGTGGATGATAATCACAAGCAGATGTATCCTTCTCAGAGATTGGTTTTAATGTTATAGAATCAGGTGCTTCTTTAATTGGCTTATGCCAAATATCTAATTGGTATGCGGAGTCGACAAACGTCGGCATCCATCCATTTTCTGCAACTTGTTGAAAGTTTTTGTCCGCAAATCGATATTTCATCCAACCACAGGAAGAACAGTCAGAATAATCTTGCCAATTGTAAAATGTATCAAGTCTTTCTGGCACCACAAACTGTATGAATGCTAACGTGTCGATCAAATCATAATTTCTGTCTCTACCTGTTAAGAAAAATGTTTTTTCAACAAAACCAGCATAATTAAGCTTTTTTGATTTGTCTGAAATGTTGCAAGACGCCAGAATACCTATAACCAATGTCAAGATTTCTTTCATTGCCCCATCGGAGTTACAAAAGATAAACGGAGCGTCGCAACAAATGTTGCATCAGGGAACTGGAGCTGGTTTAACAATAACAGTTGCGGAGATTGCTTCGGCCACTTTAGAATGAAGTGATATTCGGTTTGATGTAGCCTCGCAATCAGACGGCAGATGTAAACTGTTTCAAAAACCTTACATCATTTTCACTGAATAGGCGAATATCATTGATGCCATATTTCAACATAGCCGGCCGTTCGATACCCATACCAAATGCAAAGCCGGTGTATTTATTGGGATCGATATCACAATTGGTTCAATACATTCGGATGCACCATACCGCATCCCAAGTATTTCTACCCATCCTGTTTTTTTACAAATATTGCAACCTGCACCACCACAGATAAAACAACTTATATCCATTTCGGCGCTGGGTTCGGTAAATGGAAAATAAGAAGGACGGAAACGGACCTTTACATCCTTACCATACATTTCTTTTACAAAAAAGTAAAGCGTTTGCTTCAGATCGGCGAAAGAAACATTTTCATCAATGTATAATCCTTCTACCTGGTGAAAGAAACAATGGCTTCTTGCACTTACTGTTTCATTTCGATACACACGGCCGGGACAAATAATACGGATCGGCAATTTGCCTTTTTCCATTTCACGGATCTGTATATTGCTTGTATGCGTACGCAATAACCAATCAGGATTTTGTTGTACATAAAAAGTATCCTGCATATCCCGGGCCGGGTGATGCTCCGGTAAATTCAATGCAGTAAAATTGTGCCAGTCATCTTCGATCTCCGGGCCTTCAGCAACTGCAAAGCCAAGGCGCTGAAAAATTGAAATGATCCGGTTGCTCATTAAACTAATGGGATGACGGTGCCAAATGGTAACTGGATCACCGGGAAGTGTAAGATCAATGTTGCGGACTCGTCGACTCCTGACTCGCGACTCCTGACTTCTTCAATTCCTCATACTTTGCTTCGGCGAATTGTTTGAATTCATTTAATAATTGTCCGAATTCTTTTTTCTTTTCATCCGGCACATTTTTCATTTCACCCATTATATTTTTCACCATTCCTTTTGTGCCAAGCCATTTAATGCGGAATTCTTCAGCGGTCTTTTCATCAGTTGCTGTGTGAGCTGCGATCTCATTCTTATAATCTTCTATCTGTTTCATCAATTCTTCCATAGCGGGCAAAGATAAGCTAAGAGGTTAAATGAGAAAAAGAGGGTAAAGAGAATAGATGGGCTAAGAGATTAAAGGAGAAAAAGAGGAAAGGAGAATAGTTCCAATTCATTTATAACTTTTCAACAAAGGTGTATTAACTCTTTTTCTCCTTCTCTCTTTTCTCCTCTTAGCTTAACTTGCAGCATGTCAGACTTTCTAAATATCGCCGATTTTCTTTCTCCAATTAATAAAACTGAACTGAGCTTTGACCAGGGTTATAAAGAAGGTACAGTTGGTCATCATATCAGTGTGCATGATGAAGAAAGTTTCCCGATCTAGATGAAGCCGATCTTGTTTTTATCGGGTGCGGTGAGCAAAGAGGCAATGGTCATCATTTAGCTTACAGCGCCGGACCTGATGCAATACGCCGGCAATTTTATCAATTGTATTTCTGGCACCAGGATCTGAGAATTGCTGATCTTGGTAATCTTGAAAGGTGCGGGGCTTGCCGATTCTTATGCCGCACTAAAAACCGTTATCAATGAATTGATCAATGATAAAAAGACGGTGATCATTCTTGGCGGCTCGCATGATCTTACACTGGCGCAATATTATGCATATGAACAAAACAGATCCATTATAGAAGTAACGAATGCTGATGCACTGATTGACCTCAACCTTGACTCCGATTTCCGCTGCGATAATTTTTTAATGGAAATGCTTACCGGTGAACCGAATTATGTCCGCCATTACAATCATATCGGGTTTCAAAGTTATTTTGTTCATCCGCGTATGCTGGAAACAATGGATAAGCTTCGCTTCGATTGTTTTCGTGTAGGACATGTAAAAGAAAACATTGATGAGATGGAACCGGTAATCCGCAATTCACAACTTTTCAGTTTTGATATTTCTGCTATTGGCTTATGCGTATGCTCCTGCCAATACTACCGGTTCACCCAATGGATTTAACGGAGAAGAAAGTTGTGTACTGATGCGCTATGCCGGTATGAGCCCGAATGTAAATACGATCGGGATTTATGGGTATGATCCGGATAAAGACCAGCATGATCTTACAGCAAAACAAATAAGCCAGATGCTTTGGTATTTGCTCGATGGCCGAAGCCGCGGAAGAAAAGAAGCAAAGATCGATGAAAGAGATTCTTTCAATGAATACCATATGGCTTTTGCAGAAGTTGAAACAACTTTTTTCCAAAGTAAAAAAACCGGTCGCTGGTGGATGCAGTTGCCGGATAAACGATTTATCGCCTGCAGTTATAAAGATTATTTGCTCGCAAGCAGCAATGAAATTCCGGAAAGGTGGATGAGGGCACAGGAGAGGAGTTAAAGCCCCGGCCCCCTGTCGCCCAAAGGGGGAACTTAGATTGAAAATTCTCTCTTTGTTTGGAATAGTAATAAAGATGAAGTGGAAGTTATGTTGATTGGGTTATGTACAAAAGCACCGCTCCTTCTCCAAATGGAGAAGAAGATGGAGGATGAGGTCAACAGCATTGCTACTATTAAACTTATCTTCCGCCCGAGGCGGACTCTTGTACGTTCTGTAATTCTATTCAGCAAATGTTCAATACTCAATTGTCAATGCTCAATGTTCAATTTAAAAGACTGTTCGGCTTAAAAGAATTATTAATTATTAACCCGATAGCTATCGGGTGTTCATTATTAATTTTTTCTTCCTGTTCTATCCAGAAGAAAATTTCAAAATCAGCCAGGCAAGTCATCAATGATTCTTCGTTACTCACTGCACATGTCGGTATCAGCATTTATGAACCGGCAACGGGAAAGTATTGGTACGATTACCAGGGTGATAAATATTTTGTGCCGGCCAGTAATACAAAAATTCCTACTTGCTATGCGGCGATGAAATATTTGGGAGAAAACCTGAGGGGCCTTGATTATATTGAAACAGATTCTGTTTTATTTATAAGACCAACGGCTGACCCGAGTTTTATGCATCGCGATTACAGATCGCAACCTGCATTTGAATTTCTTTTGGCATCAAACAAAAAGCTGGCCTTTATTACGCCAAAATGGGAAGCTGAAGTATATGGCAACGGGTGGGCTTGGAATGATTATAATTCTGATTACATGGCCGAACGATCGGATATGCCGATCTATGGGAATGTAATAGAGTATAGTTTGCTGCAAGAAAGAAATAAATACGAATTAAAAGGCGACATAAAATTCTTTCGCTATGCCTTGAATGAATACGTCGTTCCTCTTACTCCCAATATCAGGATCAGGAGAAGGAGAGTTGACAACACATTTGATGTATTCAGCAGCAATGGCACGTTTACAAAAGTGCAGGTCCCGTTTCGAACGTTCGAAAACCAGCGATTGCTTGAAGACACATTGAAAAAAGCATGGCTGGATAATGTGTATCCTCCATCAGATGCGAAACTTAAATCAATTTATTCAAGACCGACCGATTCCGTCCTCAAACCCATGATGCACCGCAGCGATAATTTTTTTGCAGAACAAACTTTATTGATGGTAAGTAATGAACGACTGGGTGTGATGAATGATGAAAAAATCATTGATACGTTATTAAAAACAGATTTTAAAGATCTGCCGCAAAAACCAAGATGGGCCGATGGCTCAGGTCTCAGCAGATATAATCTTTTTACTCCGCAGGATTTTGTTTCTATTCTGAATAAAATGAAAAATGAATTTGGAATGGAAAGAATTAAAGTGATTCTTCCCACCGGCGGCGAAGGCACGATCAGCAGTTATTACAAGGCTGACAGCAATTATATTTTTGCCAAAACAGGAACACTTTCCGGTGTGGTGGCGCTCAGCGGATATTTATATACTAAAAAAGGTAAACTGCTAATCTTCTCCGCATTGGTCAATAATCACCAGGCTTCCGCAACAGCTGTAAGAAGGGCGGTGGAGAAATTTATTCAGGGAGTAAGGAATAAGTATTAACGGCCCCTCCAAACCTCCCCGAAGGGGAGGCTTTGCATTCGCACAAAACCAGAAGACTGAATAAACTTTCATGTATTGAACAAAGACCCTATCGGTAGTAAAGTTTGAATAGTGTGGGCTGTGCGATGGTGGCCTTCCCCTTTGGGGAAGGTCGGGATGGGGCCTTAGAGGGGCCGCTGAAACATTTTTTCTAACTGTTCTTTCTTAAACTCTAAGTAAGTGGGATTGCCATCAGGTGTAGAGTTGGGTTGTTTGCACTTGAATAGATCCTCAACTAAAGCTTCCATCTCTTTTTCAGAAAGTCGTCTTCCTGCTTTAATGGATTGCTGCCAGGCAAGCGAACGGATCAGTTTTTCTCTTTTTGAAAATTTCATTTCATTACTAAAATGTTTGTATTGTTCCAGCAACGAATCGATCACTTGCTTTTCATTTCCCTGGGTCACATCAGCGGGTGTTCCTTGCATAACAAAAGTATTTTTTCCAAATGGCTCGATCATATATCCGAGTTGTTGCAGATCATCCATTAATTCCTCCAGTAAAACTGTATCTGCCGGTGTCAATTCAATCGTAACAGGAAACATGCTTCGTTGCGTGGCGACCGGTTTTCCTTTTGCTGCTTCCTGTAATTGTTCATAAATTATTCTTTCATGAGCCGCCTGCTGATTGATGAGGATAAAACCATGTGCAGATTGTGAAAGGAGGTATTGGTTGTGAAGTTGGGTGAGTGGTGAGTGCTGAGTGGTGTCCCGATAGCTATCGGGAGGTGAATAATGAATAGACTCCGAACTCCGAACTCCTGACTCTGAACTCCGAACTCCTGACTCTGAACTCTGTACAGACAAGGCATGCCTTGTCTCTACTGACTCAGAACTCTCATAAAAATCTTTCCAATGCTTCAATTCACTTCTTTCGTTGGTTCAATAAAATGCGCCTGGTGTTTTTGCGTAAAGCCTTTAAAGATAGAAGTAGAAGCAGCAGCTGATTTTTTTTCTTCGGTAAATGGTTGTTGTATGGATGGCAGTTGCTGGATAGATGCATCCAGTTCAAAATCCAATGTAGGAGTGACGCTGAATTGTGCCAATGCATGTTTTACGGCCGCCTGTACAAATGCATAAATGATCTTTTCATCTTCAAATTTTATTTCCTGTTTGGTTGGATGCACATTTACATCCACCTGCGCAGGATCAAGATCGATAAAAAGTACATACATCGGGAAACTATCTCTCGCGATCATTTCCTGGTATGCATTCATTACCGCATGATTCAGGTAGGCACTTTTGATAAAACGGTTGTTGACAAAAAAGATATTGATCGCCTCTTGTCTTCTTTGCGGTTTCCGGTTTACCAACAAAACCATAAATATTCATGTAATCGGTTTCTTCTTTTACCGTTACCAGTTTTGCATTGTAATTATTGCCGAGCAATTGAAGAATGCGTTGTTTTAAACTTCCTGCTTCCAGATGAAAAATCTCCTGGTTATTTGCAGTAAGCGAAAAAAAGACCTGCGGAAATGCTAATGCAACTCTTGTAAACTCATCTACGATATGCCGCATTTCGGCAGCATTGCTTTTCAAAAAATTTCTTCGTGCAGGAACATTGAAAAATAAATTCTTCATGGCAATGCTGGTGCCTTCTGGTGCGGCAACCGGTTCCTGTTTTTTTACAACACTGTTTTCAATTTCAATATAAGTCCCGGTTTCATCTTCCGCTCTTTTTGTTTTTAATTCTACCTGTGCCACCGCAGCAATAGAAGCCAACGCTTCACCCCGGAAACCCATTGTGCGGATATGAAACAGATCTTCAATGGTTGTGATCTTGGAAGTAGCATGTCGTTCAAAACACATCCTTGCATCTGTTTCACTCATGCCGCTGCCATTATCAATCACCTGCATCAATGATTTACCGGCATCATTAATAATAAGTTTGATTTCTGTGGCCCCTGCATCCACAGCATTTTCCAGTAATTCTTTAACAGCACTGGCTGGTCGCTGGATCACTTCACCTGCTGCTATCTGGTTGGCAATATTATCAGGTAATAATAGAATCTTGTCGGGCAATTCTTCGTAATTTGAGCTGCTAAAATACGTTGATTGATCTTCAAGCATCTTTGCATGAAAAAAATATTCTTTCATATGATAGCATATTATTAACTTCTCATCGATCTGTTTTTTCTCCAATACAGAAGCAGGCTTACTGTTGATCAATGGGTGGATAGTGTTTTTAATATCATTGACGCCTGAACAAAGGATCGCTCAATTGATGGTGATAAGGGCACATTCCAATCTTGGCGCAGATCATGTAGCAAAAGTGACGAATGATATTCAGAAATACAATGTAGGCGCATTGTGTTTTTTCCAGGGCGGGCCGGTTCGGCAGGCCAATCTTACCAACTTATTATCAAAGCATTGCAAAAACGCCGCTGATGATCACCATTGATGGCGAATGGGGAGTTGGGCATGCGACTGGATAGTGTTACCAAATTTCCTTACCAGCTTACACTTGGCGCCATGGATAATCAGACGATCTGGTTTATGAAATGGGGCTTGCCGTTGGTGAGCAATGCAAACGGATCGGCGTTCATGTAAACTATGCACCGGTTGTTGATATTAATAATAATCCAAATAACCCTGTTATCGGGTTATCGTTCTTTTGGAGAAGACAAGGACAAAGTTGTAAAATTTGGTGTTGCCTATATGAAAGGCATGCAGGATGCGGGTATCATGGCCTGCGCCAAACATTTTCCCGGTCATGGTGATGTGGATGTGGATTCACATCTTGATCTTGCCGGTGATCAATAAATCAAGAAGTGAACTTGATTCAATTGAATTAAAACCGTTTCGTGAATTATTTAATGCCGGGATCGGCAGTGTAATGGTTGCACATCTTTCTGTTCCTGCAATTGATAATACAGCGAATCATCGGGCAACTTCTATTTCTAAAAATACTGTTACCGGTGTTTTAAGAAATGATATTGGATTTAACGGGCTCACATTTACCGATGCACTGGAGATGAAAGGAGTTGCAAAATATTTTCCCGGTGGTACTATTTCTGTTGAAGCTTGATCGCCGGTAATGATATGCTTTGTCTGCCCGAAGTGTAGGCAAAGCGATCGATGCAATTAAAAATGCCATCAGTGAAAACAGATTGAGCTGGAATGATATTGATGCAAAAGTGAAAAAGGTATTGAAAGCAAAATACCATCTTGGATTAAACCAGGTAAAGCCAATTGAAACAACCAATCTTCTCCGTGACCTGAATTCAAAAACGGATGCGATAAGATTAAAGGTGGCAAAAGAAACAATTACTGTTTTAAAACAAGGAACAGGCGATTATGCTTTATTGCCATTGAAAAAAAATTATAAAGTAGCGTATGTCGCAATCGGCGATGCATGATGGCAATAACTTTGGAAAGAGTCTTGCAGGAAACTTATAAAACGGATAACTATTCACTTATCATGGAAAGAGGGCGATAATAAGGCAGACGAGATATTTGAAAAAGTTATTAGATAAATATGATGCGGTTGTGATTGGCATTCATAATTTCAGCAACAGGCCCGCCAATAATTATGGCATTACTAATTCTTCGCTTTCATTATGGCGAAGATTAAATCAAGTCAAATAGCATCACGTTGGTTTTTGGAAATGTATTGGCGACAGCAAATTTTTGTAATGCGAATACACTTATTGCTTGTCACCAGGATGATAATATAACAAGACAGGTGGCTGCCGATTTGTTAAAAGGAAAGATCAGCGCATCCGGAAAATTGCCGGTAAGGGTTTGCAATTTTAATGCTGGTTATGGGATTGATGTAGCAGCGGTTGAAAAACCCGGTCCGTTGGAGAAACGGGCTATCATGGCGCAGACAATTGATTCGATTGTCACTGATGCTATTGCGCAAAAAGCATTTCCGGGTTGCGTGGTATTGGCGGTGAAAGATGGAGAAATCATTTATGATAAAGCTTATGGCAATTATAGTTTTGATAGTTCTCAACCCGTGACGCTAGAAAGTATTTATGATCTTGCTTCGGTTACAAAAATTTCTGCTACTACAGTTTCTGTTATGAAATTATATGAAGAAGGAAAGCTTAAACTTAAAAAAAAATTAGGGGATTATCTGCCGTGGGTAAAAGGAACGACTAAAGCTGATCTCGAAATAGATGATATTCTTCTTCACCAGGCGGGCCTTGTTCCTTTTATTCGCTTTTTACAGGGAAACGATTGATACAGCCACCGGCATTCCGAACCCGGAAATTTATTCTGACAAAGCAAAACCGGGGTTTAGTATTAGAGTTGCAGAAAATATTTATATGCGAAATGACTGGCAGGATACAATGATCAAGCGCATTCTGCAAAGCCCTTTGGGAAAACATGGCCGCTATGTTTACAGCGATAATGATTTTATTTTTCTTGGAAAGATCGTTGAACAGATCACGGGAATGACGCTTGATCAATATGTTTTAAAAACTTTTTACAGCAGGATCGGAATGCGAACAACTGGATTTAAACCAAGGGAACGTTTTTGGAAAGACGGATTGATCGTTCCTACAGAATATGAAAAACATTTTCGCAGGCAATTGATACAAGGTGATGTACATGATGAAGGCGCTTCGATGTTTGGCGGTGTAGCCGGCCATGCCGGTTTATTTTCAAATGCGTATGACCTGGCAATGCTATATCAAATGCTGCTGAATGGCGGCACATTCAATGGCGAAAGATTTTTAAAAGAAGAAACCATCAAATTATTTACAGCCTATCATAGTAAAGAGAGCCGCCGTGGTTATGGTTTTGATAAACCGGAAAAAGATAATGTGACAAGAAGAGAACCTTATCCATCGGAGCTTGCTTCACCGCAAACTTTTGGACATACCGGTTTTACCGGCACCTGTGTTTGGGTAGATCCCAAATATGATCTTGTTTATATTTTTCTTTCCAACCGGGTTAATCCAACAAGAAATAATCCTTTGCTTTCGCAATTGCTGGTAAGAGGAAAGATACAGGATGCGATCATTGAGGCAATAAAAAATTAAAATGAGGCAGACTATCTTTTTAGCGGTTTCTTTTTTCATTTCAGTAATTGCTTTTGCGCAGGTTGAGAGATCGGACATTATCGAAAGAAAAATAAAAGCGGTTACAAAGACCACTTTTTACAATACAGATACGCTTAACAAAGAAGTGATCAAAACATTTTTTAGCAGGGCGGGCGATGATTCACTTTCCTGGTATAATGGCGTATTAACTTTCAGGTTTGTGGCTACAAAAGACGACGATGGCCGTGTGATCAAACTTATCCGGTATGATCCGGAAAACAGGGAAGACGAATTGCATACCTATAAGTATAATAAGAACGGATCCTATTCCATCGAAATAATGGCGCAGGGAGCGGGCACAATTTCATTGGCAAAATATGATAAAAAGAATCTTTGCATGGAAGAGGAAATAGAAAGTACCCTTACCATATTGTATGTAAGAAACGCTAATGGTAAAACAGAAAAGATACTTTCAAGGCAAAAAGACAATAAAACCGAAACCATCGCCGTATTTTATTTTGATAAAAACGGATTGCCGGTAAAAGGCGAGGGGACAACGGAAGGCGGTAAAAAAGTTTTTTTTAAATACAATGACAAAAAATTGATCGCTGAAGCGAAAACAATTGAGAAGGATGAAAATAACAAGGAGGTGGTGGAGACAGTTCTGCTGGAATATGAATTTTATGAAGATCGGAACTGAACTGATATTAGGTTTTGTTTTGGCAATGCCTTATTGCTGTATTTCTCAGCAAACAAAAGAGGATTTTACATCATCGAGGACAGGCGATTCTTACGATATCATAATTAAGAAGCCAAAAAATTTTGATTCCACCAAAACTTATCACATCGTTTATTTTACGGATGCCGGCATCAATTCAGGCAAGATAATTTTATCTCAACCGGACGAAAACATAAAGAACTGTATTCTTATCGGCATTGCTCATAAAGGGGATTGGGAAACCTGGCGGCAGAGGGACTTTATTCCTTCTGATGCCGGTGGCTACAGCAATAGGCACTTTGGACAGGCGTCGAAATTCTATTTATTTATGAAGGAGGAGCTGATGCCATACATCAATAAAAGATTCAGCAAGCCAAAAAGCAAAGTGTTTATTGGTCATTCTTTTGGCGGCTTACAGGCGTTGTATATGTCAATGAGAGAGAATATTCTCTTTGATCATTATTATGCCATCAGCCCATCAGTGTGGGCTAATTATAAAGAACTGATGAAAATTGAAAAGCAGTATGCGAAAACCAATAAGAACTACAACTCTAACATCTCAATTTATGCAGGCTCACTCGAGTTCCTGAATAAAGTCTTAAGCTCTTCGCAGGAATTTTATAATACGGTGAAAGCAAGAAATTATAAAGGTCTTTCAATTACTCATTCAATTGTAAATGGAGTCAATCATTATGGCATCGTACCTGAAGTAGTGCCTGGTATATTCCGGCAATTTCGATGAGTGATCAATAAATACAAATTCCAAATTCCAAATAAATTTCAACTCAAAAAATTTAAATGGTGAATTGGAGCTTTTTTTAGGACCTTGTTTGGAATTTGGAATTTGTTTTTTGGAATTTACAATATAGGCAGTTTCATCAGCACTTCTTTAACCTCGTCGTATCGTTCTCTTTGAATAAAATGATCAGCACCCGGAAAAATTTTTATTTCAACTGATCTTGCTTTGGTCAATTTTCTTCTTGCATAATCGGAATTCGCAATTGGAACATAGGTGTCTTTATCTCCATGAAGGATCCAAACCGCGCAAGTGATCTTTTCCCATTCCTTATCTAATTCTTTCAGATCTTTTTTCAGATAAACTAATTCTGTATTGCTTGGCCGGAATGCGCCGGGCAAAAAATATTTTAGTGGAGGCACTCTCATCACATATCTCCACCTTTCAGGTTTTTCTTCCTTCGGATCAACAGAGCCGGCAAGGAGCACTAAGCCATCAAACAGATCCTGGTTATCTACCTGCAATTTTACAATTACAGGCCCGCCGTAAGAATGACCCACAGCATACATTGGCTTACCATTGTGAATTGATCTTACAAGTGCACTGATCAATTTTGATTGCTCTTCTAAGTTTTTTGCATCGCCAAATTGACTGTAGCCGAAACCGGGACGGTCAATAGAGATCATTCTGTATTTAGTAAGCAGGTCTTTATCCTGCATAAATTTTTTATAGGTGATCCATCCATCAGGCGAGCCGTGAACAAAAAATAAAGTAGGAAGTGTATCATTGCCGGTCTTGGCATAGTGCATTTCAAAACCATCCACCTTAACAGTTTCCGTACTGAGAATAACACCTTCTTTTAAGAACTGTTCTTTTGCCTTTCTATCAGGTATACGATATTTCATACTGCATTGCGCTACCAATAACCAAACTGTGATCAATATTAAAAACCCTTTCAACCATCGCCTGGAGGTTTTTTGTTTCATAATTCAAACCTATAAAGAAATATTTTTTTACAGGCATGAAACTAACTGCCTGCTGCTTTCTTTCCGCGTCTAAAACTATTCCAAATTATTTATCTCTCCTGGGTTGTTGTGGCGGACGATTAGGTGGTTGCGGCGGACGATTCGGACCGCGTTGTTGATTTCCTTGCTGGCGATTGGGATTTTGTTGCTGGCCTCTTTGTTGCGGAGGTGGTTGTTGTGGTTTTTGTTTATGCTGTTGTTTTTGTTTTCTTTTCTTATCGGCTTTTTCTAATGAACGCAAACTTATCTGTCCAACCAGCTCTACAAATTCCGGTTCTACTTCTTTTATTTTTGATGAAGTTACTTCAACAGCTTCCAGTTCTTCCGGAATTACTCCCTGCTGATTTAATGATTTTATTTTTCTTACCCTTTCAATAGTCACCGGGTATTGTTTGTTGCTGTCAGGCAATATATACCACATCAGGTTTTTGAAAATATCTTTTTTGATAAGAGAAGCATTGCCTTTTGCTACCTGGATAGAATCACAGTTTTCAGGGAAATGTTGCAGTGCATCAAGATAAGTATCCAGTTCATAATTCAAACAACATTTCAATCGTCCGCATTGGCCGCTCAGTTTGGTTTGATTGATGGAAAGATTCTGGTAACGGGCAGCAGTTGTATTTACCGATTTAAAATCGGTAAGCCATGTGCTGCAACAAAGTTCACGGCCGCAACTGCCAATGCCACCCACTTTTGCACTTTCCTGCCTTGCCCCGATCTGGCGCATTTCAACCTTTACCTTAAACTCGGAAGCATATATTTTTATCAGTTCACGAAAATCAACACGGCCATCGGCGATATAAAAGAAAGTGGCTTTTCGTCCGTCTGCCTGCATTTCCACCTCGCTTATTTTCATTTCCAGCTTCAGTTGTTTGGCAATGGCCCGGCTGCGGATCACATGCTTCTTTTCACGGCTCTTATTATGCTGCCATGTATCAATATCACGGTCGTTGGCGCGGCGCAATACTTTTTTCATTTCCGGGTTGTCTTCTTCTAACGCCCTTTTTTTCATTTGCAAACGAACGATCTCACCTGTCATCGATACTTCGCCAAGATCAAAACCACTTACACCTTCCACGCAGATCAGGTCACCTTTTTCAAATTGCTGTAAAGTTGTATTGCGGTAAAAATCTTTCCGGCTGCCATGGTTAAAACTCACTTCGATCACCTTGCACTCATCAGCCACATCGGCCATGGGCAGATTCATCAGCCAGTCATGTGCGTTCATGCGGTTGCACCCGCCGGTACTGCACCCGCCATTGCTCTTACATCCATTTGGCTTTCCACCTGCGTTCCGCAACTAGCGCAACCCATGTACGAATAATTAAGAATTAAAAATTAATAATTGAGGGAGAGATAATTATTAGGCCGGCTGCATTACTACTATCATCGTCTGTTGCCACGCTCGCTTGTACGTTCAGAATACTATTCAGCATTCGTTGAGCACTTCAATGTTTGCTCATGCATGTACAGGTGTTGAAGAGTGCGACGCAACATAGTTGAATATAGATCAGAAAGATGACTCAATAATTAAACTCACAAATCTTTACAAACTCACCACTCACTCCCGGTTACTACCGGGATTCCCTTCACCCTCAAGTTGTCAAAAATACAATTTTGTCCTGAATGATATGGTAAAGCTTAATAGTAAGGGCATGAAAGAGCATTTTGGCGTTGGCATTGCGCTCAATATAATAGGCGGCCTTGTCCAGTTCCTCGATAATAGCCTGTTGCTGGCTGATATCCGCAATTCGGTTCAGCCGGTCGGCAAAATCCTTTTCATTATCTGGCAGGTAGACATTACTGCCCATAACTTTTGACCTGATCGCTTGCTCCAGCAAATGATTAAAGTAACGAAGAAATTGTTTTTGCTTTTCCCGGCCAAGCCGGCTGATCTCTTCCACCCATTTGGTTTGGGCGATTGGGCCGGTTTTAATAATTGCAGTTCAGCCAATCGCGAAGAAGGGCTCTGCCAGTCTTCTTCTGCATGCTGCAACAGTTGCAATGCTTCCCGGTAATTACCTTCGCTGTACGCTGGCCACTTGCCTGGCTTTTGCAGCAGTCGGTATTATTTCTTTCGATCAGCGCTTTTTCAATATCGCTTGTTTCCAAGCATCGGGATTTTTATCATCTGGCAGCGGCTGACGATAGTAGGCAATAATCAGTGTTTCATTTTCCGCTACCAATATAAATAAGGTATTGGGCGGCGGTTCTTCGATCAGCTTAAGCAATTTGTTTCCTTCGTTGCACCAAGGTATTCCGGCATCCACATGATGAGCATTTTGTATTCGCTTTCAAAACTTTTGAGGCTCAGCTTGTGAATAATATCATTGCATTCATTTGCGGTGATATTTCCCTGTTTGTTTTCTGCACCGATAAACTGCAGCCAGTCATATACATTTCCATAAGGATGATCTTTTACAAATTCTCTCCATTCAGTTATATAATCCGCACTCAGCGGCGGTGTCCCGGATTTTTTTGTAACAACAGGATAAGAGAAATGAATATCGGGATGAATGAGCTGATTTGCTTTGATGCAGGATGCGCATATGCCACAGGAGTCAGTCAGGAGTTCGGAGTCAGGAGTTCGGAGTCGGGAGTCGGGAGTCAGGCGTTCTTCTTCAAATAAGGAAGCGTTGGAATTTGGTCCCGATAAATATCGGGATTGTTTTTTGGGATTTGCTTTTTCGCAGGTTAAATACTGCGCTAATGCAAGTGCAAGCGATAAAGCACCACTGCCTTCTTTACTTAAGAAAAGCAAAGCATGACTCAAACGGTTATGCTGAATCAGTTCAACCAGCTGTTGTTTTACTCCCTGCTGGTTGATGATCTTTGAGAATTGCATAGACGGTTCGAAGATACTAACTGAAACAATACTACTAATAGGGTATTGTTTCAATTGCAAAAAAGCTTCGGCTGATTTAACCCTGGCCCCACCGTTACAATACCAATTTTTAGCAGTTGGAAGCAAGACACGGTTTTTCCACACGAGGAAAATAATGAAAGCAGGAGCAAATGCTACGAGGAATCGGTATCGGTTTTACATGTGCTTATGCAATAACCAAAAAATAAAGCTATGAGTAACCTCTTTACTAGAATTCTGATTTGAAAAAATATCACAAAGTGGTAAATGGAAATTAGTAACTTACGATAAATGCAAAAAGCCTGATGTTTTGTATCGCTAAGAGAAATAAGTGCATTTTCTAAGCTCACAGTTGTTAAATAACATACCCTGCTATGAAAAAATTGTTTTTACTACTAATGGTATTTATTTTATCGAACAATGTGATTTCACAAAAGTCATTTAGTAAAATTGAACTTAAATTGTTCCAGCGGACAGACTGGTATCCCGAATTCTCCTATAACGTTGGAGGAAGGCCAAGCAATGATTTCCTGAAAATGCGCGGTATAAGCTGGGGCGCAGTTGCGAATTTTAAATACCCGCTTAGCCAACAAATAAAAATAAAAGCAGGACTTGGCTTTTATAACTATTCCTTTAATCATTTAGAAAACAGAAATTCATTATTTGGAAAGGGAACATCAAGAGAGATTGACTATCCAAGTCAGATAAACGTAAATTATACTACGGACCGATATTACTACCGTTCAGTACTATTAAACATTGGGGTGGAAAAAGAATTTTTGATTAAACACAATTTGGTTTTAGCCATTGGCCCTGAATTAAGTAATTATTATACAATTTCTCAAAAATATCACCTCACTTATGGGGGCATTAATTATAAAAGAAAAGAAAATGCTTTCTTTGGACATTCCATTGTTCTGAATGCATCGTTATTTAAAAAAACTGATAAAATTGAAATTGGACCGTCCTTAATTATACCTGTATTTGATATATGGAAACAAGACGATGTTTTTCCGGGAGAAAATAGGGCTGACAGCAGGAGCCGTTGGCTGAGGGGAATAGGCGTTGGGATTGGTATTAATTTCTTAATCTCAAAAAATCAAAACCATGAAACTATTATCCAGAATTAACTGCATTTTTTTGTCATTCTATTTTCTTACCTGTTTTTATTTTGGCAGTGCGCAGGTAAAGACGAAAATTTTCAGAGAAGGAATTCCTAAACAATTATTCCCCGTTCATGGGCAAATTGCTAAGAAGATTGAGTTTAGTCCACCCAATACTTTTCGGACCTTAAAAGCTAAAAATATAAACAAGGATGACAAGAACAATAAATTTGCTGTTTCATTAATTACCGATGTCGATTTTTTTTTAAATGCGTCACAAAATAATGAAGGAGGGTTCAGCATATATGTTTTAAATATCATGGCAAAGGAGGCAATTAATTTATCGCTGGAGTTCGGAGATTTTTTCCTTTCGGAAAATTCGATATTGAGTATTTATACAGACAAAGAATTAACCGACAGTATTACATCAGCAGAGAATAATAGTAGTAATATCTGGGCAACAAGAGTGTATCAGGGAAATTCTTTGAACATTGTTTTGAAAGAGCCAATGCGTAACGAAAAAAGATCCAGGATTCAAATTTCAAAGATAAATTTTGGATATAAGAAGTTTGGTATGCAATTCGGCAATCCCGGTGATGCAGCTGATTGTCATTTTAACGTTGCTTGTCCCGTTGGCAATGCATGGAATGAAGAGCGGAATTCAGTTGCCCTGATTGTAGCGAACGGACACGAGGCGTGTTCGGGTGCGCTGGTGATGAACACATGTAATACTAACATACCATATCTGCTTACTGCTAATCATTGCCTTCAGGCCGGGAATGTTAGCAACTGGGTTTTTCAATTTCAATATTGGAGCACTACATGTATTGACAATAATGGAATGGTTGAGGACGTGCAATTTAACGGCTGCCAATTAAGAGCAAATACCGCAGGAACTGATTTTGCATTACTGGAACTCAATCAAACACCGGCAGCTAATTCCGGTTTAAGGTTTGCGGGTTGGTCAAGACAAAGTACAGGCATTCAAAATACAACCATTATTCATCATCCCCGTGGTGATGTGATGAAAATAAGCGTAGATGATCAGGCACCTGTTCAACACGTTATTAATAATACCAGTTGTTGGCTACTGGATTTAGACGTTGGCGAAACCGAGGATGGTAGTTCTGGTGCGCCATATTTTAATCAAGATCACAGGATCATAGGTCAACACTATGGGATAGTAGACGTGAATCTGCCGGTTTGCTCAAATCCGCAAAAAGTAGGGGGGCGATTTGATCTATCATGGAGCGGCGGAGGAACCAATGGAGATAGATTAAGCAATTGGCTCGATCCATCTGGTTCGAATGCTTTAACAACAAATACAACAAATGTTTCATCTTTATTACCCCGGTCATTAAGCTTGAGTATTACAGGCGGCAGCAGTTCAATTTGTACAAATGGAAATCAATCAACATATACATTAAATGGAGCTCCGGCAGGCTATAGTATTGTTTGGGCCATTTCAAATCCAGGTATAGCAAATCCATCCTATAATGGAAATCAGGCAACAATAACTAAAACGGGTAATGGTTCTTTAGGGCTTACGGCAACGGTTGGCGGAAATTGTTTTTCCAATAATATTGGATATAAAACTATTCGGTTGGGAACATATCTTACTTCCGAATATAATATTACTCAATGGCCATCTACTGCTTGTTTAAACCAAATTGTAACGTTCAGCATGCCCTGGTATTATTATCCTCCAGAACCAGGAACCACTTATAATTGGACATGGAGCGGAATGACATATGTATCAGGCCAGGGCACCAATGTTCTTACCTTAAGAGCACCGTCCACGGCGCCCTTCAGTACACCCTGGGTAATTGGCAGAGCAAATAATTCATGTGGCTCAGGACCGATGTCTCCAACGAAATACCTGTCTTTGAACACAGGTTGCTGGAGTCCTTATCGTGTGTCGCCAAATCCAAGCTCAGATTACATTAAGATAGAAACGAATCGCGATAATGGAATACTTCAAACAGTAAAGGCACCTGTTATTGTGGAAGTGCAGATAATTGATAAAATGGGAATGGTAAGGTTAAAGAAAATAATAGGTAAAGGATCAACCCCGCTAACCATTCCTGTTTATAATTTACCAAGTGATATCTATACTTTACGAATATTTGACGGACAAAACTGGTATTCACATAAAGTAAGCATTCTGCACTAGGTTGAATTCTTAAATTTTTTAAGCAGGTAATGAAAATGTTATCCTGCTTTTTTTAGGAATAAAAATGGGTAGCTATTTCTTGGATGGAGCAGCCCATTGTTGCGTTCACTTCTGTTGGTTGATGATTGTTGAGAATTGCATTTGAGCAAACCATTGCAGGGAGAATTACCAGCGATCAAAATTTCAATTAACTAATCAGACAATTTTTCCGTAACCATATTTCTGAACTTTTCATCAAACAGGACGCTACGTTCAAATTTGGAGAGATTCCAGTCAATGATAATCCTTTCCCAATCTTTAAGATCATTAAAAAAAACGGCAAGAGCTGTATTATTTCCGGCGGCATCAGTTACATATAACGCTTCAGTAACAATAAAAGCTGTTGAGCCACCTTTTATACCAAAAGAGGTAAAATGCTTTTGGTTTAGGGATTTTTCTAATGCAAAGTCAACAACCTCCTCTTTTGAAATAGCATTTTTTGAAACCTGGTTTGTATATTCTAGTGCGATAATGATTTTGACAGTGCTTGCTAGCGGCATCAGTTTATTTTCATTATGGGCAAGAATAACTCTGTCGTTCCTTATAAGATAAATTGATGACCTGTTTGGGTTCTTGTTAATGAACTCGGTAATATAATGTGGGTGATTTTTCAGGTGCCATAAAGCAATAAGAAAGATTAATATTCCGGAGACAACTATAATAGCAAGGATCACCATGATGTCCTGATTTTTCGCTCACGAATTTTTATCGTAAAAACAAAAAAGCGTCCTGTAAACAGAACGCTTTTTCTATTTTGTCGGTAGGACTTCTATTAGTTAAGATACTTTGTAATTTCCTCACTCATCGGGCTCACCTTGTTATGAAATACAGCAACCAAATTTCCTTTTTCATCCACCAGGAATTTTGTGAAATTCCAGTTAACAGGATCCTGTAAAAATCTTTTCCAAACTATATCTTTAGAATTATCAGCAGGCACACTCTTCGCCAATTCTTTTGATTGATCCACCAGCCATTTGTATAAAGGATGGATATCATCTCCTCTTACGGAAACTTTTTCAGCCATTGGAAATGTAACGCCGTAATTCTTTTTACAGAATTCTTTTATCTCAATATTGTGAACCCGGTTCTTGTTCGCCAAAATTGTTGGCGGGAAAACCAACGATAACAAGTTTGTCTTTATACTTTTCATATAATTTTTCCAGCTCGGCATATTGCGGAGTGTTACCGCATTTGGAAGCGGTATTCACTATCATTATTTTTTTGCCTTTATACGCAGAAAAATCAATTGGGTTGCCATCCAGTCCCGGTACTTTAAAATCATAAATAGCCGGCCCTTCAAGTGAAACGGCAACTATCAGTGCAAGAAAAAATGTTTTCATTTGAGAATATTTTATTGTTATAAATAGATCAAATGGAATTCGCTATAAAATTATCATCGCTGTTTAGTAAGATAGCCCGAGAATTTTATAGCTCATTTCATGATCTTATTTTTTTAGAGGATAACAAAGTTAGTGAAAAGAACTTTCAATGAAATTTCAAATAAGTTGGCCTGTGTGTCGGCAAGCCCCTGGCGTCAAGTTATTGTTTTTCATAGCACCCTAGATCAGGTGCAGTCCCAACAGGTCTTGGCTTACCATCCAAATCGATGGTAACACCGGCATTGGTTGCTTTGTTTTTTGCAGGAGAATCATCTTTTAGCCGGAAACTATAGAGTCGTTTTACGGTATTGATAGTATCAAAAACCGGATTTTGATTATTGATTATTCCTGGTTGACATAATATTAGCTGGAGTATTTACAACTTTCCAAAGATTTTCATTAAAGCTTACAGTGAATGCTGGAGCCCTTTTTATCAACTAACACTTCATCTTCTACTGTTCCATCTTGTCCCCAAAAAATACAATTACGGAATGAAGCAGTAAGATCAGCCGGAACGGGAACATTATTTACAATTATATAATTGGTGACGAGTAAGTACCGGGTCACGGTGGGGAATATAACTATTGGAAAAGCTCGCCACGGTGCAATGTGTAAATTGATAATCGCCGCCTTTAGCAAGCACAACATTTTTACCACAATTACTGATTAAACAATTTCTGGCCCTTATACTGCTATTCACGGCAATAATGCCGCATCATAAGCATTATCAATTATACATTCATTCAATACCAATTTTGGATTTGCATTTAGTGTCGGATCAACTACTGCTACCGCCTGGTAGGCATTTTTAATAACAGCATAATTAAATATATTGTCTTTGCTTGTCGCTCTGAAAAAAATACCAGGCCAACCTGCAGGAAAATCTTTGTATGGTTCATCAAGCCGGTCGCCGCGGAAATAAACCCTGTCAATAGTATCTTTTTCACCATTTATTTCCAATGTGCCATCCACCAATATCGGCGCATCAGCATGTACATAGATGCGGCAGCCTTTATTGATAGTAAGTGTTTTGCCGGCATCAACTATCAGCGAACCCAGAATAACATAAGGCAGATCATTATTCCATGTTTCATCGACAGTTAATTTTTTTATCCCGGAAGAAATGAGCATTCTGTCCCCATGCTTCTAAATTTACCTGCCGGTTTACCATTATAGTTTACCTGTATGCTATCCTGTATTACAAAAGGAATATTGGCTGCGCTTTGATTGATGCTTACGGAACAAAAACATATACACTATCGTTGGCTTCAATTTCAATATTTGAAACTTCAGGTCCCGTAAATCCATCCGCATTTATTTTGAAATAAGAAGTATTTCCACCCATGAGTCTGACCGACGAAAGACGAAGTTTCTGATTATTCTCATTGATTATTTTAAAAGATTGTGTAACAGAACCGGTGGTAGTAAAAACAGTATCAAATTTTATTTTATCAGCAGAAATACTGACCTGTGCATCCGGGCTTGTGATAAAAGAATCTTTCTTACAGGAATAAAAAAAGATTAGCAGGGATATGGAGATTAAACACAGGTTTTTCATTGACATCAAAAATAGAACGAAGAGTTGAAAGGAGGAAATGACACAGGGATAAATATCCTATCGGGAAGCAACACAAAGTGTAGCAATAGATCAATTGTCACGTTTTCGGCTTTTACAAAAGTTCATTCCCGCATGCTTCCAAGGTTGCGCCGGTTGTCACCACATCATCTACCAATAACAAATGTTTATTTTGGATTGCCTTTGGATTTACCAGTTGGAATTTTCCTTCAATATTTTTCCACCTTTCCATTCTTCCTTTTTTGTTTGTGTTTCAGTATGCTGTGGTCTTGTAATTACTTTGTCAAAACCGGCATGTCAGTATCTCTGCCAATACCATCACAAAGAATGTTGCCTGGTTATAACCCCTCCTTTTTTCTTTTGCTGGAAAAAGAGGTAAAGGAATTAATGCATCGATAGAATTAAACCGGTTTGATGATTTGATCGCATTGCCCATTATTCTTCCTAATTGCAAGCCGAGTTCTTTATTGCCTTTGTATTTGAATTGATGCATCAGGTGTTGCATCAATGATTCTTTGGTAAAATAAAATCCGGCAGCAGCATTTACTATTGGGAGCCGCCCCCAGAATAATTTTTCAACTGGGTTACCGGCATGTTGTTCAAAATTTGTTTCAGGCAAAGAAGCAAGACAGCGAATACATAAACGGCTTTCAACATTTAACAGATCACTTCCGCATCCATCACATATATGAGGAAATAATATATGAAGAATTGATTCTTTTATTTCTTTGAGACGAAGCATGTTATTGTTTAATGGTTAAATTGTCAAATTGCTGTTTGCAGCACATCATTGAATAAACCATTTAGCAATTTGACAAAGCAACATTCCTTTCTAAAACAAATACCTGTAAACTTCTTCCACCTGCCCCATTGTCACCACTTCAATATTGAATTTTTGTTTAGCTAAACCTTTTTGATTGTATTTGGAAACAATGATTTTTTCAAAGCCAAGCTTTTCTGCTTCGGCAATTCGTTGATCAATCCGGTTAACGGCCCTTATTTCACCACTTAATCCCACTTCACCTGCAAAACAAATATGATGTGGCAATGGCACGTCTTCATAAGATGAAAGTAAAGCACATAATACAGCAAGATCAATGGAAGGATCTTCAATTTTTAAACCACCGGCAATATTTATAAAAACATCTTTTACTCCAAAATGAAAACCTCCTCTTTTTTCCAATACAGCAAGAAGTAATTGCAGTCTTCTCAGATCAAAACCACTAACTGTTCGTTGCGGTGTGCCATAAACTGATTGCGTTACCAATGCCTGTACTTCTATTAATAATGGTCGCATGCCTTCAATAGTTGCCGCAATGGCAATTCCACTCAATTGATCTTCTTTTTGAGTAATTAATATTTCGCTCGGGTTAGTTACTGCCTCTCATTCCTGTCGTCGGTCATTTCATAGATACCCAGCTCAGAAGTACTGCCAAAGCGGTTTTTTAATGTTCTCAAAATGCGATAAGCATAATGCCGGTCACCTTCAAATTGCAAAACTGTATCCACCATATGCTCCAGAATTTTTGGTCCGGCGATACTTCCTTCTTTAGTAATATGGCCAATTAGAAAAACAGGAGTATTGGTTTCTTTTGCAAATCGCTGAAATTCGGCAGCACATTCCCGTATTTGTGATATGCTTCCGGGTGATGAATCAATATAGGGTGTTTGCAGTGTTTGAATTGAATCGATAATAACAAGATCGCGGTTTTAGTTTTTTTATTTCCTGGAAAATGATCTGAGTGGATGTTTCTGTAAGTAAATAAAAATTTTCATTCTTAACATTCAACCGGTCTGCACGCATTTTTATTTGCTGCTCACTTTCTTCACCACTTATATAAAGAATTATTTTATCTGTAAGCTTTAATCCATTTTGTAAAAACAAAGTTGATTTTCCAATACCCGGTTCTCCTGCAACAAGTACAATGCTTCCCGGAACAATACCACCACCCAGTACACGATTCAATTCTTCATCAGCAGTCATCAATCTTTTTTCTTCACTGCTTTTTATTTCATCAAGTTGAATTGTTTTGTTTGTTCTTTCATTGTCTCATTATAATGTTGCCATCCATTATTCTTTGCCGGTTTCTTTTTGAATTAATTCTTCAACAAAGCTGTTCCATTGATTGCATGAAGGACATTGACCAAGCCATTTTACACTTTCATATCCGCAGTTTTGACAGAAAAAAGCTTTTTTCACTTTACTCATAAAATAAAGTTAGGTTTTCGTCAACACCTGATTTGTTTTTAACAAAAACAAATTTGAGATAGAAAATTAATTCGATGAACAAAGTGATCTTATCGATTGGCTTCTATAAAAAGAAAAAGTAGAAAGAAGAAATAAAAATGATGAAGAAATTAAAAGTAAAAAGGGCCAATCTTGTGATTGACCCTCTTACTTACTAACCCATTAAATTCTGGTACTAAGTTACAATTCTGACTCACATTTCAAAATAATTTTTTCTTGCTGTGTATAACTTTTCGGTTAACTCATCCTGTTAATATTTCTATGATGGCGGCATTTTTAGGACTAATATAATCTGCTGGGTGACAGTGTATTGATCACTCAATTGTTTCAAGTAATTACTTTGTCTTTTCAAGACCGGACTGTGTGTTTTCAGCTATCTGCAATGCCAAAAAGGCCGTGGGTTTTTAATTTATGTTGTCGTTTTTTCATAATAAAAAGATGGACCCAGCTTTGATATATTTGGCTAAAATCAAATAAATGACACAAGAAATTTTCTATGTTTCTTTATTGTTTATGGGTATCAGTTTTATTGTTTCAATGATACTCAGAAGCAAGTTTACAAAGTATGGCAAAATTGCACTTACGAATGGATTAAGCGGAAAGCAAATTGCTGAAAAAATGTTGCGTGAAAACGGTATTTATGATGTGCAAGTGACAGCTTCACAGGGATTTCTATCCGATCACTATAACCCTTTGAATAAAACAGTAAATCTTAGTCCCGAAGTTTACAATGGCACCAGCATTTCAGCCGCCGCCGTCGCTGCACACGAATGCGGACATGCTGTTCAACACGCCACAGCATATGGCTGGTTAATGATGCGTAGCCGCCTGATTCCCGTAGTTCAGGTAACCTCTACTTTTGTAAACATTATATTATTAGTAGGTGTTTTGCTGGCTTTGTCCGGAAGACCTGAGTTATTACTAGTTGGTATTGCAATAATGGCAGTTACGGTATTATTTACCTTAATTACCTTGCCGGTTGAGTTCGATGCGAGCAAAAGAGCCCTTGCCTGGTTAGAAAGAACTAATGTAACAAACGGAACAGAATATCCTATGGCGAAAGATGCATTAAAGTGGGCAGCAACGACATACGTTGTAGCTGCACTTGCAGCTGTGGTCACACTTTTTCAATATATCATGATATTTCTCGGAAGCCGCGACAGAAACTAATCATTTGACCAACGGCAAGATTGTTTTTTCAGAGGCCGTGCAGCATGATGCACGTTTTTTTTGCCCTTAAAAAAAAGTTATTGAATTTATAGAATTCCTATATTTGATAACTTCAATTTCATACACAAAACTATCTACACATGAGAAAAATTGCCTCACTTTTTGTGATGCTAATACTATTTCAGTCATTAGCATTCAGCCAGGACAGAACTATTACCGGTGTTGTAAAAGATGAAGCCGGCCTCATAGTTCCCGGTGCATCGGTAAGAATCAAGGGAACAAAAGTAGGTGTCGCTGCCGATAACCAAGGCCAGTTTCGTATTCAAGCCAAAGCAGGCGATGTACTACTGATAACGGGAGCAGGAATAGACCCTGCAGAAATTACTGTTGGTGCTTCCAATGCCGTTATAGTTACAGTCAAAAATACAATTGCTACCGGAAGCGAAGTAGTAGTAACAGCTTTAGGTATCAAACGGCAGGACAAAGCATTGGGATACGGAGTTTCAAAAGTTGATCCTAATAGCCTTTTGCAAAAATCCGAACCTGATGTTATCAAAGGACTTGCAGGTAAGGTACCTGGTGTTGATATCAGGGGTGGCCAGGGAGCACCGGGTGCAGCTGCCCGTATTCAAATCAGGGGGGTATCTTCTTTTAATGGAGGTGAGCCTTTGATCGTTGTGGATGGGATTCCTTATAGCAATAACCTGATTAACACTTCTAATCCTTTTAGTGGCGGAGGAACTTATGGTTCTGGTTTTGCAGATCTTGACCCTAATGATATTGAGTCAATCAATATCTTAAAAGGTGCTGCCGCCGCAGCATTGTATGGTTCAAGAGCAGCCAACGGAGTATTATTAATCACTACTAAATCAGGAGCTCCAAGGAAAGGACAAAAATCACTTAATGTAACTTATAAAACAGGCTATAGCTTCGAAAGAATATTCGGGTATTCCTGAGTTTCAAAATACTTATGGTGCAGGTGCCAATTTTGCTGTAGCAGTCTTCTAACGGTTCATGGGGAGGAAAATTTGGAAGAGGTGTTATTTATGGTGGTGGTGCAGCAAATACGCCTACCTATATTATCGGTACTTCTGCATCAGGGATTGACTCTATTCCTGCTACAACATGGGCTACCATGTTTGCTTCTTATCCTGAACTTTTCCCTAATGGACGTTTAGCTTATAAAGCAGTACCGAATAACGTATCTTCTTTGTTTAACCAGGGAACGCTGTTTGAAAATTCAGTAGGTCTTAACGGTGGCGAAGGAAATACACTTTTTAATATTACACTCTCACATGTTGATCAAAAAGGATATATTACCAACTCAAGCTATAATAAAAACAATGTCAGTGCAGGTGGACAGACAAGCATAGGTAAACTTACAGTAGGTGCAAGTATTGCCTATTCCAGATCAAAACAGATAGGTGGATTTATTGGCCAGGCTCAAAGCTTCCTATCACAGTGGGGTCGTACATTTACAATGGCCAGGAACTGGGATATTACCGGATGGCCTTCAGAAGACAGAGCCGGCAAGCAAATTGGCTTTAATGATGGTCAGTACACCAACCCTGTATGGGGTGCATACCACAATGTAATTACTTCCATTGATGATCGCATTGTAGCAACCACCAGGGCTTCTTACAAGTTCAATAACACATTTAGAATTGACTATAATGCCGGTGTAAACAGTTATGCGCTTTTCAGAGACCAGATCATTGACAAATCTTCTTACGGAGGCACCGATAATCTTTGGGTAATATTACCGAAGTGTGTTAATAGAAATCAGGAAATTCAATCTACGTTGGTGGCTGTATTTACACCTAAGATTGGAGCCAACTTTACGTTAGATGTTAAATTAGGTAACGATGTTAACCAAAGAACTACACGGAATCAGCAGGTGCAAGGCGTTAACTTTGTTATTCCTGGTCTCTTTAATCTTACCAATACTTCCACGCAGCGTTTCAGCGCCGATAGCAGTAACAAAAAGAAGACTGGTAGGTATCTTTGCTGATGCTTCTATCGGGTACAAGAATTTTGCTTTCTTAAACATAACAGGAAGAGAGGACCTTACTTCTACACTTCCTTATAAAAATGCACAATATTTTTACCCGGGTATTTCCGGTTCATTGATTTGGACAGATGCATTTAAACTTAAGTCAAAAGTGGTTGACTATGGTAAGATCCGTGCAGGCTATGCAAGAGTTGGTAACGATGCTGGCCCACACAATACAGAAGCTACTTTTGGACTTAACGCAGCAGGTTTCCAGGGCCAGCCTTTAGCGTCAAGGGATGCTACGAGCTACGATCCGGACCTTACACCTGAATTTACCAGGGAACTGGAGATCGGTACCGAGATGCGTTTCTTTAAAAGACGAATTGGTTTTGAAGTGACCTACTACAACAAAAAATCTACTGATCTGATCTATGCCATCAGTTTGCCGGTGTCTACTGGCTATACTTCTTTCTATACCAACCTCGGTCAGATCCGTAATAAAGGATGGGAAGCAGCTCTCGATGTAAGACCAATTGCAGGCAAGAATTTTCAATGGGACGTAAGAGGTATTTTCACCAAAAATGAAAATACAGTTGAAGAACTCGTACCAGGTATACAAAGAGCTATTGTTGGAGGGTTTAACTATATCGAGCCGGGTTTCCCTTATGGCTACTTAAGAGGTGGTCACTCTGCCCGCACCGAAGATGGCCAGTTGTTGATCAATCCTACTTCAGGTATGCCGTTCCTTGATCCAAATGAAGATATGGTGGGAGATCCAAATGCTGACTTTAAATTGGGTATCAGCAATACCTTATCCTACAAAGGATTTCAATTGAATGTTCTTTGGGATTGGACGCAAGGTGGTGATTTCTATTCTGAAACTATTAATAGTATGTTGGGAAGAGGTGTAACGCTTGATACCAAAGACAGGGAAACAAGCCGTGTTATTGATGGAGTTTATGGAAATCCTACTCCGGTTCTGGGTGCAGATGGCAGAAACCACTATACTCCTTTGCTTGTTGGTGGTAAACCTGTGGCAAATCAGACAAGAGTTACAACCAATGACCTGTTTTTCACACAGGGTACCGGAGCAAGTTTTGCTACCAACGGCGCATTTGAATATGCAGTATTCGATGGTACGGTATACAGATTAAGAGAAATGGTATTGGCTTATACCTTCCCGACAAGCATAACAAGCAAACTCAAATTAACAGGTATTACCTTTTCTGTTAGCGGCCGCAATCTTTGGTACCTGGCTCCAAATGTGCCTAAGTACACAAACTTTGACCCCGATATTAACTCGGTTGTTTCAGGTAATGCACAAGGCGTTGAAACAGGAGGCGCACCAAGTACAAGAAGAATTGGTGTTAACTTAAACATAACTTTCTAATAACCTTAAGTAAACTTTTTAACTATGAAAAGGAAAATTCATTTCATATACTTTTTTACAGCGCTGGTAATGCTCTTGGCTGTTGTACCGGGCTGCAAAAAATTTCTTGATGTAAATAAAAATCTTAACGACCCCACGGCTGTGCCGGTTTCATTGCTCCTAAGCAATGTTGAGCGGGCAATTGCTAATAATACGGCGTTAGGCACAGGGCTCGGTGGTACCATGTCAATTTATACACACCAAACCACAGGCCGTGTAGGCGCCGACAGGTATGGCGCAGGTTCAGCGGGATGGGATGGTCTCTACACAGCTATTACCAACCTTAATGTAATTATCAAACAGGGAACAGCGGAAGGCCGTTTCGCATATGCCGGTATTGCTAAAATATTAAAGGCATATACATTTAGCATCCTGGTGGATGTTTATGGAGATGTTCCATTTTCCGAGTTCGATCAGTTTGAATCCGGAATAACCCAACCAAAGTTTGATAAGGGCTCTGAGATCTATCCAAAACTTTTTCAAATGATTGATGAGGGTATTGCTGATATCAATAACCCGGCACCTAATCCTTCAAAGCCTTCGGCTGACGATTATATTTATAAAGGAAATACCGCCAACTGGATTAAAGCAGCCAATACAATTAAACTAAAAATGTATACACAGGTAAGACGTGTTCAGGATGTGAGTACACAGGTAAAGGCTTTGCTCGCAACTCCTGCAAATCTTATCAATTCACAGGCTGAAAGTTTTATGATGCCATACGGACCTTTTGGTACCACTGATGACAGGCATCCTGCTTATGGTGATTATAATGCCACACAACGCGGAGGACAACTTTTTAGCCCATGGCTGTATGAGATCATGAAAGGAAGGAATGCAAATATTTTAAATGGAAATCCTGACCCGCGGATCCCTTATTATGTCTATAACCAGAAATCTGCAACAGGCACTCCTGAGAATTGTACCGAATTCCGTGACGGCGGATTTATTAGTATCCTGTTTGGTTCAAACGGAAATTGCCGCGATGGATCTAATAGCAACACCTATTCGCTGTTGGGATTATATCCGGCAGGTGGCCGTTATGACGACGGAGCTGCCATAGCTATTAACACGATAACTCCGTTAAAAGCCGGAACAGGTGCACTGCCACATCAATTTATCACTTATGCTGATCGCCTCTATCTTGAGGCAGAATTGATCAATGCCGGACTCGCTCTTGGCGATCAAAAAGCTGTATTTACCAAAGCGTTGGATGAATCGTTTTTACAGATGGATTATATCATTACTAATTTTATTAAACCGAGCAGCGCAGGAACTCCGCAAACTGTTCCTGCTATTGCACCACTTTCTACCGCGTACAAGACTGCTGTTATTTGCAGCATTTGATGCAGGAAATACTGCCAAAAAATTAGAATATATCATGACTGAAAAATGGATCAACAGAATTGAAAATCCTGTTGACAGTTATACTGATTACAGAAGAACAGGCTATCCTGTTTTGTTTGCTCCCGCACCAGCAGGTACTGTTACAAGTGTAACTGGCCCTGACGGAAAGGTAACACCGGTACAATGCGACAGGCAGTATCCATTGTCTTTGCCATTTAACACTAATGAAATTGCTTTGAACTCAAATGCACCGCCGCAAAAAGTGCCTGAAAACTATAAAGTGTTTTGGCAACCTTGATTAATAAAAATTTTAATGATAAACTTATTAATAAAACTAACTGATTATGAAACTTAGAAAAATAAACATATTACTGGCGATATCCTTAGGAGCTATTATTGGTTTCTCAGGCTGTAGTAAGGATGACGGGCCAATTCCTGAAAGGGTTAGCATTACTGCCGTGCCCACTATTACAACCAACATTGATGCAACAGGCTCCCAGGCTATTGACCTTTTAAACCTGGCATCTTTCTCTGGTAAATTTAAAGTGGATCTTTATTTTCCCGGTACACCACCACCAAGTAAAGTTGATGTAGTAGTTAGAAAATGGAGTGGCGCTGCTGCCAATAATAACAATGTAAAAGTGTATAAAGCCGGTGTTACTACATTTCCGTCCACTTATACCGTTACCTCTGCAGAACTTGCGACTTTGTTTGGCGTTCCAATAGCGCTGGGCGATAACTATGATTTTGCGACTGATATTTATGTAGGCGATAGAAAATTTGAAGCTTTCCCTGCAACAGGAAACGGTACTGGCGCCGGTCTCAATGGCCAGCCCTTCTTTGGTGAATTTGCACGTTTTTCAGCAATTTGTGCATATAACCCTAACATTTACCAGGGAAACTTTGTAGTAGTCTCTGATGCCTTTGGAGATTTTGTTCCTGGTGAGGTTGTTGCTATTACAAAAATCAGCAATACGCAATTCTCATTTATTGACCCATATGTTACAAGCCCGGTTCCAATAATTGTTACGGTCAATCCACTCAATAATCAATTGACAATTACAAAACAAAAGATTGGTAATGCATTTACGTGGAATCTTTCTTATACCAATCCAAACATGGCTGTTGCAGCAAGTGCTTCCAGTTTCGTTGCTCCATGTAGTAAAACAATTGATCTCAATATTACCTATACGGTTGACCAGGGAAGCTTTGGAGCATATTTGCTTAAATTAAAAGCACAATAGATCAATTAATTCAGATAGATTATTTCAAACGGCTATTTCAATAATGAAATAGCCGTTTTAGTTTTTGAAAAGATGATCATGGCAAGTAAGTTTACCCCATAAATATGTGCCGGCAATTATTTTGTAAGTAACCTTAAACAGGGAGTAACACTTAGATTGATCCTTCTCAGAGCTTTATTTCATCATCGTTCTTATCAAAGAATTTGAATTCGATAAGATGATAATTTGTATCGGGCCGAAGCGTAATTCTCTTTCTGTATTTTCTTTTCCATTTTGCAAACTTTGACCATAACCATCCTTTCGTCAGATATGCATGGATGATAGGATTAACAACAATGGTGAGATTGTTATGCTGATGGGTAAATAAGTAGCTTAAATTCTTTTCTATGTCATCTTCAAGGATAATAGTAGAAGAAATTTTTCCTGTGCCGCTGCAGCTCGGGCAAACTTCCTGCGTATTAATATTCATCTCAGGCTTCATCCGCTGGCGGGTGATCTGCATCAGTCCAAATTTGGAGATCGGAAGCACAGCATGTTTTGCCCTGTCAGGCAACATGAATTTCTCCGTCGCTTCCATCAACTTTTTTTTATTTTCCGGAAGCTTCATGTCAATAAAATCAACAACAATGATCCCGCCGATATCTCTTAGCCGAAGCTGTCTTGCTATTTCGTCTGCTGCTTCGAGATTTGTTTCCAGCGCATTTTGCTCCTGGTTATTGCTTACACTTTTATAGCCGCTGTTTACATCGATCACATGTAAGGCTTCAGTATGCTCGATGATCAAATAGGCGCCACTGTTTAAATTAACAGTCTTGCCAAACGAAGCTTTAACTTGTTTTGTAATTCCAAACGAATCAAAAATTGGGGAGCCATTTTGATAAAATGAAACGATATCCGCTTTTTCGGGAGCGATCCTTTGAATATAAGATCTTGCGTCCTGGTAAATATTGCGGTCATTAACAACGATCTTATTAAAATCTTCATTTAATAAATCGCGAAGGATGCTTGTTGTTTTTGTTTGCTCGCTTAAAATCTTAGAAGGAGCTACTGCGCCTTTAAGATTTGTCTGAATACCCGTCCATGTATCCACTAATTCAGTAAGATCTTCATGAAGTTCGGCTGTCTTTTTTCCTTCAGCAGCAGTTCTAACGATTACGCCAAAATTTTTTGGCTTGATGGCTTCTACTATTTTTTGCAAACGTTTTCTTTCTTCAGATGAATGGATCTTTCTTGAAACAGCAACGATATTGTTGTAAGGAGTAATAACTACAAACCTTCCGGGCAATGATATTTCACAACTTAAACGAGGACCCTTGGCAGCAATCGGCTCTTTTAATATTTGAACAAGAATATTGGGCTTGCCACCAAGTACTTCATTGATCTTACCAGTCTTTATTATTTCAGGTTCATTTTCAAAATTCCCAAAATCAGGTATGCCCTCTCCTTTATGATTAATGGAGAGCTGGGTAAATTTCAAAAGTGATTTTGCATACGGACTCAGGTCAGTGTAATGAAGAAAGGCGTCTTTTTCAAAACCTACATCTACAAATGCAGCATTCAATCCCGGAATGAGTTTTTTTACTTTTCCAAGATATAAATCACCCACAGCAAAACGGGCATCGCTTTTTTCGTTATGAAGCTCTACCAATTTTTTATCTTCAAGCAGGGCTATTTCCACACCCTGCGGGGCAGCATTTATGATCAGTTCTTTGTTCAAAGCTTTATGGCCTTAACTCTGCCATTTGCCGGTAATTAATTACTGGTTGTGTGTAAACCGTATCAGATCCGTTTAATGGTTGGATATATGATTTTGGAGCAAATTGATGGGGTAAATTGATCCATAACGGCAGCAACCAGTCGACTGAAAAGTTTAAGATGTTTAAGAAGTTCCAAAGGTTTCAGAAGTTGGGAACAACTTATGAAACTTATTGAACATTTGGAACCCTTTAAACTACTTATTCTTCTTTTTGTGACGATTCTTCCTCAGTCTTTTTTTACGCTTATGCGTCGCCATTTTATGGCGTTTCCTTTTTTTACCAGAAGGCATACTTCAGAATTTTTTTTAAATTAATTTATTAATAAGGTTATTTCTTTAATTCACCTATGCGCTTTTCCAATGCAGTTTTCAAGTCCGGGTTGTTTGTAAGTTGCAGCGCATTGGAATACCATTGAATGGCATTTGTTTTATCTGCTTTTCTTTCATAGACCTCGGCCAGCATTAACACTGCTTCAAGATTTGCCGGTTGGATAGCCACAACTTTTCCAAAACGGTCAATAGCTTTGTCATATTGTCCTGAAATAAACGATCCATGGCCCAAAATCATCTGGGCAAAAATATTAGTGCTATCTTTTTCAACCACTTGCCTCACTTTTAATATCCCTTCCATCGGATTATCAGCAATGTTTCCGAAAATATAAGCAGCACCTAATCCAACAGTTGTTGAATCGTTTTTATCATTTATTCTCAAAGATCTTTCAAACAAGTCTTTTGCCTGCAAGGCTTTCCATTTCTTTAGTTGATCATTGGTTTCATTCCTTAGATTCTCTAAAATCAAATGGGCAGCAAAGGTGAGTGATTTTTCCGAATTTTCCAATCTGGCTGCTTCAGCTTCATACCACGCATATGGTTCAAAAATTCTTGCCGAATCTTTCCAGAAATGCGCTAACTGGTGAAATACATCTAGCTTTTGACTTTTAACATCACCCCTGATCACAGAATGTTCAAGATTATTCAATCCATGTTATCTGTTCTGGTCTCAATATTTCTTTAGCATGAAATAAAATTGAATCAGTAGTTAATTCACTTTTAGCAGTTGTTTGTTGAACAGATCTGTTAGTATCGGTTTTATATGGACTTGTTCTGCCATAACGGAATAGACCTGCAACCAATAATACACCTATGCCAATAGTGATCCACTGCGCTTTATTCACCTGAAAAATTTAGGGCTGCAAGGTAACTTAACAGGGCGAGATTGTAGTTGACTAAAAAGAATTTAAGTTGCTATTAGTTATTCTGCATCTTCTCCGGGACCTTCATCTGCTTTTACAGTTACAAGTTTTTTTACTTCTGCAACAAATTCTTTTGCTGGTTTAAATGCCGGGATATAATGTTCAGGAATGTGAACTGCAATGTTTTTCTTGATGTTCCTTCCAATTTTAGCCGCTCTTTTTTTCGTTATAAAACTGCCGAAGCCGCGGACATAAATATTTTCTCCTGCGGCGAGAGTATCCTTCACCTCTTTGAACATAGTTTCAAGAGTTACAAGCACATCCACTTTGGGAATACCTGTTTTTTCAGATATCTTGTTTACGAGGTCAGCTTTTCTCATTTATTAAAATTTTAGCAGTTAATTTGCTCTAATGTAGGACAAAATATGGTGATTGTCAAAGGGATAGGCAACTTTTTTTTAACCCATGAAATTTAATAAAGAACTTTTATCAAAATTTCCTGCTTTGCTGATGCAATGGAACCGGCGACAGAACACCCGGAAAATGCCCTGGAAAGGTGAAAAAGATCCTTATAAAATATGGTTAAGTGAAATAATTCTTCAACAAACAAGAGTTGACCAGGGCCTGAAGTATTATGAAAAATTTGTTTCAAATTTTCCCGACATACATAAGCTGGCCACTGCAAAAGAAGAAAGGATCTACAAATTATGGGAGGGGCTGGGTTATTATTCACGCTGTAAAAATTTAATTGTAACTGCCAGGTTCATTTCTAAAAAATTAAAAGGAAAATTCCCTGAAAAGTTTGAAGACATTCTTGAATTAAAAGGAGTGGGACATTACACAGCATCAGCGATTGCTTCATTTGCTTATAATCTTCCTTATGCTGTTGTTGATGGAAATGTGTTCCGGGTATTATCAAGAATTTTTGGAATTAAAAAGCCAACCGATTCAACCGAAGGAAAAAAGTTTTTTACCCAATTAGCATTTGACCTGCTTGATAAAAAGCAACCCGGGATCTATAACCAGGCCTTAATGGATTTTGGAGCCGTCATTTGCAAACCGTATCCGCTTTGTAATATTTGTGTATTTCAAAGATCATTGTTTTGCTTTTAGAAATAAGCTCGTAGATCAACTCCCTGTAAAAGAAAAAAAAATAAAAATAGTAACACGCTGGTTTAATTACCTGGTGATCGAAAGCAATAAGAAGATTTATATACATAAACGAACCGGAAGCGACATTTGGAATAATCTGCATGAATTTGTATTAGTAGAAACCGGCAAGAATATTTCTGTAAAAGCGATATTAATAAGAGCTGAAAAAGAAAAAATTCTGAAAAGAGGTTCTTATAAAATTGTATCCATTTCCCCGGTCTATTCCCAGCAATTATCCCATCAAAAGATTATGGGAAGATTTATAAAAATAGTTGCTGAAAAAGAAATAACCATCAAAGGCTTCAGACCAGTTTCAGTAAAACAACTATCCCGCTATGCTTTTCCCCGGTTTATTACCGCTTTTTTCGAAAGAGGCCATTCCTGATTGCCAATTAAAAAATTTCATAGTTACGGATAAAAAAAATTAATTTTAAAGAGCATTGAACTCTACAGAAGATTTTTAACCGAAAAAACTTATCACTATGAGAGGCGTAAACAGGGTCATGCTTATTGGCAATCTTGGTAAAGATCCCGATGTTCAAGTACTGGAAGGCAATATCGCCGTAGCAAAATTTCCACTCGCAACTACTGAAACTTTTAAAGACCGCGGAGGCAAACTGGTATCGCAAACTGAATGGCACACCGTTGTTTTGTGGCGTGGTCTTGCAGAATTAGCGCAAAAATATCTTCACAAGGGAAGCCTTGTCTATATTGAAGGCCGGTTGCGTACACGCAATTGGGATGATAAAGAAGGGCATCGCAAATTTGCAACCGAAGTAGTGGGTGATAACCTGATAATGCTTGATAAAAGAACTGATGGCGGCGGTACGCATACTGATACCCACAGTGAAAACCTGGGCAGTCATGAAGTTCCGCCTGCAGAGAGCGATACTTCGCAGGATTTGCCCTATTAATTAATCTACCTGAAAACTTTACTTTTGCAGCAATATCCGCAGGCAGGTATTTACCTGCCTGTGTGGCTATGATTAATCACCAAAAACTCTTGCTTTGGATTATCATTCGGTTATTACATTTTTTTCTGATAATCTTCTTTTCACTCTCCTTGCAGTTAAGGCTGATGGAACAATTGTAATGGCCGCCCTGCTGTTCTTATTGATGGTACTTTCGTTTTTTATTGCGGCAGGTGAAGTCGCATTATTTTCTTTACACAGCAAGGATATCAATATGCTGAAGACAAAGCAACATTCTGCAGCCAGGCGTATTGTTGATCTTCTTGACGAGCCTAAAGAAGTCTACACGTCATTACTTATAGCCGGTACTTTTTTTAATATCTGTATTATCGTTCTTGCGAATTTTCTTATCAATGAATTATTGCAGCTTGAAAAAGCGTTGGTAAATCTCGACTCATTTGCTTATATCGCAGAACTGCTCATCAAGGTTTTCATCATTGCTTTTATACTGATATTTTTTTGCCGCATATTGCCAAAAGTGTGGGCTACGCAAAACAATCTTCGTGTGGCTTATGATTGTTCTTATGTTATCGAGGGCATTCATCTTTTATTAGTAAGAATAAGCAGGCGAATGGTAAAAGTTGCCGATGTAATTGGCAAAAGACTTGGCGCCACGAAAAGCCGTACCACAAGTCTCCAGGAGCTTGACCAGGCAATCGATATTACAACGGATGAAGAAACTTCTATTGAAGAAAAGAATATTTTAAAAGGCATTGTCAAGTTCGGAGATATTTCTGTTAAACAAATCATGCATACACGGCTTGATGTAAGCGGTGTTGATTATGACATTTCTTTTTTTGATCTGTTAAAAAGAGTGGAGGAACTCCATTATTCCCGCCTGCCTGTTTATAAAATAAGTCTTGATGAAGTAGTTGGGGTTTTAAATACAAAAGATTTGCAGGCACACCTGCAGCAGCCTGCAGATTTTGACTGGCATGTTTTAATGCGTCAACCATTTTTTGTTCCTGAAACAAAACTGATCGAAGATTTGCTGAAAGATTTTCAAACCAAGCGGGTTCATTTTGCAGTGGTGGTAGATGAATTTGGAGGTACCAGCGGCATTGTAACAATGGAAGATATCCTGGAAGAGATCATCGGTGAAATAAAAGATGAGTTTGATGAAGAAGAAGGAAATATCAGGAAACTGGATGCAAAAACATTTGTTTTTGAAGGAAAGACAACCATAAATGATGCGTGCAAAGCAATGAATATATTACCGGATACGTTTGATTCGGTGAGAGGCGAGAGTGAATCAATGGCAGGACTTGTGCTTGAATTATCCGGCGAGTTTCCCACAACGAATACTATTGTTACCAGCGGCGATTTTGAATTTACTGTGCTGGAAGCCTATAAGAACAGGATCATGGAAATAAAAGTTTCTATTAATCACAATTCCAAAGAATGAAATTTCGCAACTTTTTTCCTTTCATAATTTTCCTTTCAGCTATACTTCTTATATCCTGCAACACGAACTATACGGTTGATAAGAAAAGAGGATATTTCAAAATCGATTTTCCTGAAAAAAAATACCGGTTGTTCGATCAACCCGGCTATCCTTATTCATTTGAATACCCGGTATATGCCAATGTACTAAGAGACACCACTTTTTTTGACGGTAAACCGGAAAACGACTGGTGGATCAATATCGATTTTCCCCAATTCCATGGAAGGGTTTTTGTAAGCTATAAAGAAATTGGTAAACATAGATTGGATTCACTTGTCGATGATGCATTTAAAATGAGTTACAGGCAACATTCGCAAAAGGCATCTGCTATTGAGCCCGTTCCTTTTCGTACTCCGAATAATATCGATGGAATTTATTTTACTCTCGAAGGCAACACGGCAACAGCCAACCAATTTTTCCTCACGGATTCTGTAAAGCATTTTTTACGGGGCTCATTATACTTCGATGCTGCCCCAAATGAAGATTCAATTTCTATTGTAAATGATTTCTTAAAGAAGGACCTGGAATATCTTATCAATACATTAAAATGGAAGTAAATATTTCCGTTATCTTGTATTGAAATCATTCTGAACATTTTTTTGCGAAACCAAACTGATTTATTATGAGAATTCAGAAAGCAACTCTTTTGCTCTTTCTTATTATTTTTTCATTTGTCAGATCTTTTGGGCAACAGGCAGCCGCACTTGACTCCATGAAGTCTTCTTTTGCAAAAGCAAAGACACCCGAAGAAAAAGTTTATTGGTTAGACCTTCTTGCAAGGACTGCAATGAGTGTAGATCCTGCACAGGCCGATGCGTATGGTAAGCAATTAATAACTTTTGCAGAGGAGACAAGGGACCGGAAACTCATGGTGCAAGCATATATGAGCAATGGAACACGTTGCGGTTATTTTGTTGGTCAAAAAGAGTACACCAACCGTTCCATTGAATACTTTAATAAGGCCTTAGAGATTGCAAAGCAAAATAAAATGGAAGAAGAAACAGGAGCGGCTCAACTTAAATTATGCGCTATTCATCTTGCCATTCCTGACAAAGACAAAGCACTCAGTTATATCAACCAGGCTTTTTCATTGATCTCAACGCTTAAGAACGACAGCCTGAAATCCGAAGCTCATAATTCTTATGGTCTTGTTTACCAGGCAAAAAATGAAAAAACATTATCGCTTCGGCATTTTCTTAACGGGTTACAAATTGCCGAAGAGACTAAAATTGCTGCGCTGAGAAGAAATTGTTATTTGCATCTCTCTAATTTTTATGCAAGGATAGAAGATTATGATAAGGCGATCGATTATTTTATGAAAGCACACAAAGAACTGGATCATGTGAAAATAGGAAATGTGGGCTACCAGCGGGCAGCCGATCTTAATTCTTTAGGGAATTTATTTGCTAATAAAAAGAACAATGATATTGCTATCAGCTATTTTGAAAGATCAATTGCAATGGCTGATTCGTTGAAATTTTCTACGTTAAAAATTCCCGGGTATGTAAGCTTATTGAACCAGTATTTAAGAGTCGATCAACCTCAGCAGGCTTTACAATATATCAATTCCGCACCTGGTCAGAGCCTGAAGAAATTTCTTTATGGCTTTGGAATGAGCGGACAGATGGACCAGGCTTATGCAGTAATTTATACCAAACTAAATCAATTTGATTCTGCCGGTTTTTACTTCACAAGGGCTACGCCGTTCTTCGAGCAAAAGACAAGTGAGGCGAACCGCATAACTTTTTATCTGCAGTTGGCAGGGTATTACAAAAAAACCGGAAATCATGATAAGGCAATTGAGTACTATATGAAAGTAAAAGAAATAGGGGAACGATATGGGCAATTAGAGAATATTCAGATGGCAACAAAGCAACTCGACACTTTATATGAGAAAAAGGGAGACTTTAAGCTGGCAAACCAATACAATGGTTTATACTATCAATATAAAGACAGCATCGACAAATTGAAAAAGGAAAATGAATTGACGCAGATCGAAGCCGCTGATGAACAGCAAAGAGCGGTGAGGGCAGCATTGGAAAAAGAAGAAGCAAAAGCAAAAAGAAATCGCATTCAATATATGGGTATTATTATCGGCATCGTTGTATTATTCATTGCATTGGTGATGATGGGGTGGTTTAAAGTTTCGGCAACCACTATTAAAGCAATTGGTTTCTTTTCTTTCCTTATCTTTTTTGAATTTATCTTTCTTGTTTTCAAAAAGAATATTTATGGAGTGACGCATGGCGAACCATTATACGACCTTGCGTTTATGATCGGTCTCGCGGCCCTGCTTGTGCCGCTGCATCATTGGCTTGAACACAAGGTCATTCATTTCCTTACTTCTCATCATATGCTGAAGTTGCGTGGAATATTTTCAAGAAGAGCAGAACAGAATTCTTAAGTAGATTTGTGCCAAAGACACTCCTTCGGAGCAAAAAGAAATATGATAATAATTGATAACAAGCAGATCAGTGATGACGTGGTAGAAACTCAGTTCGTTTGTGATCTTGCCAAATGCAAAGGCGGCTGTTGTGAAGATGGCGATGCCGGGGCGCCGCTTGATGATTCTGAACTTGAAATTGTTGTTGAAATGTACGAGAAGATCAAACCCTATCTTACAGCAGCTTCCATAAATGAAATTGAACAGAAAGGAAAATATGTTTATAATCGTGAATTTGGCTGGGTGACGCCGACACTTGAAAGCGATAATGAAATATGTGTGTATGCTACAAGAGAAAAGAATGGAATGATAAAGTGCGCATTTGAACAGGCATATTATGATGGCGTGATTCCCTGGAAAAAACCGGTCAGTTGCCACCTTTATCCCATTACTGTAAAAAAAGGAAAGTATGGTGATTATGAAAGGATAAATTATGAACCAAGAGAAAAACTTTGCAGCCCGGGCTGTGCATTGGGAAAAAAATCAAAAGTTCCTACCTATGAATTTTTAAAAGAGCCATTGATAAGAAAATACGGCCAGGAATTTTATGACGCATTGGAAAAAATTGCAAAGAAACAATTTTCCGAAACGGTGAAATGATAGCGTATAAAGAAGTAAAATCAATTCTTAATAAACACAAGAAAAGAGATAGTTGGTTTCTTGATGATTATTCCATCAATCCTTACGAAGGTTGCGGATTCAATTGCACTTATTGCTATGTGCATGGCAGCAAATACGGAGAAAATCTTGCCGAGAAGATCGTAATTAAAAAAGATGCGGTTGCTATTCTTGACAAACAACTTGCCAATCGTGCAAAGAAAAATGAATATGGGTTTATTGCTGTTGGCTCTGCTACCGATGCCTATATGCAGATAGAAGAAGAAATTGGTTTAACAAGGGAGCTGTTAAAAATAATTCTCAAACACCGGTTCCCGGTTTTTATTTCTACAAAGTCTGATTTGGTAAAAAGAGATTTTGATCTGCTGAAGCAAATAGATGAATTGGCAATCCTTCCTGAAGATCTGAAACAAAATCCCGGTCGCGGAGTCATCATTTCATTTTCTTTTTCTACACTTGATGAAACACTGGCAAAACAGCTCGAGCCCGGTGCGCCTGCTCCGCAAAAAAGATTAGAGACTTTAAAAGAATGCAGCGAGAAAAATTTTCTATGTGGTGTAAATGCAATGCCTTTATTACCTTTTCTTACTGATACCGATGAAGAGCTTGAAAGAATTGTTGCGGCAGCAAAACAATATGGCGCAAATTATATATTGATTGCCGGCTTAACGCTTTTTGGAAATGATGAAAGAGACAGTAAGCAACTTGTTTTTAGATTCCTCAGAAATCATTACCCGCATTTGATTGAAAAATATGAGGCGATGTATGGATCGGTCTATTATTCATCATGGCAATACCAGCAACAATTGAAAAAAAGAGCCGATGCACTTTGCGAAAAGTATAAAATTAAAAACAGTATACGCTGATGCCAGGTTTATTAAAACAAGTTCAAAAAGAATTAAAAGAGCATTCAACTCCTGAAGCGAAAGCAGCCGCATTAAAATTTGTTCCGAATGCGGAAAGAGTTTACGGGCTCAGGACACCGGTATTAAATATGATGGCAAAGAAATATAAAGAAGGTGGTTTTGAGCTGGTAAAAGAGTTATGGAACTCCGGGGCCTTTGAAGAAAAATTACTTGCAGGAAAATTGCTCAATGTAATTTGTAAAAAAGATCCTTTGCTTTCATTAAAGCTGGTTACGGGTTTTACAAAGGATGTTTCAGATTGGGCAGTATGTGATTGTATAGGTATGCAAAGTCTTAAACCAGTCGCAAAAAAAATTCAGAAAGAAATTTTTGGCCTATCTGCCAAATTGATAAAATCAAACAATCTTTGGGAACGAAGACTGTCATTGGTGATCATTGAAGTATTTACAAAAGACAAATCACTGCAACCTGAAATAATGAAGAGAGTAAAGATGTTGGAAAATGATGACGAATATTATGTCAGGAAAGCAGTCGAATGGATAAAAAGAAATTTAAAGAAAGGGAAATAAGAAATTCCTTCGTTAATTTGTAAGAAACAAATCAATTTCCTTTTAATCTCCGAAATCCAGAAAATCACGGTTCTATATGTCAGAACATTCCGAATCTTTTATTGCCAAAAGCACTGCAAAAGCTGCCGATAAAGAACACCGGCGTAAGATCAATTTTAATATTGGCAAGTATAATGCTGTGGTACCAAAAGGAAAAGAACAATTCAGCAATGTAAACCTGGCCAGAGAAAAAGCAAAGAATATAAAATGGAAGGCAATAGAAAATCTTGACAAAATCTCGAAAGTTTTGAAGCAAAGATTACTAAGCGCGGGGCAAAAGTGATCTGGGCAGAAGATGCTAAACAGGCGCTGGAAGAAATTGGAAAAATTTGTGATGAGAAAAATTGCAAAACGCTGGTGAAGAGCAAGAGCATGGTGACAGAAGAAATTCATCTCAATAATTTTTTAGAAGAAAAAGGAATTGAAAGTATAGAAACTGACCTGGGAGAATATATTCAGCAATTGGATGGCGAACCGCCTTATCATATTGTTACCCCGGCCATGCATAAAAGCAAGGAAGATGTTGCAAAGTTATTTGCAGAAAAACTGGGAACGGATCCTAACCTTACTCCTGCACAATTAACATTAGTTGCACGGCATGTATTAAGAAAAAAATATACAGAAGCAGAAGTAGGAATTACCGGCGCTAATTTTATTATTGCAGATATTGGTGGCATTGCTATTACAGAAAATGAAGGCAATGCCAGGTTGAGTTGCTCGATGCCTAAAACACATATTGTGGTTGCAGGCATAGAAAAAGTTATTCCTTCTATTAATGATCTTGCTTTATTCTGGCCATTGCTTGCAACCTATGGCACAGGGCAAAGAATTACAGTTTATAATACAATTGTAACCGGACCAAAGCAAAATGGAGAAACTGATGGTCCGGATGAAATGTATGTGATATTGCTTGATAATGGCCGGACAAATATTCTTGCCAATGAAAAATCAAGGGAAAGTCTGTATTGCATTCGTTGCGGCGCTTGTTTAAATGCCTGCCCTGTTTATAAAAATATCGGCGGGCATAGCTTATGAAACTACATACAGTGGCCCGATCGGTTCAGTGATCACTCCGCATTTAAAACAGATGGATGAATGGAAGCATCTTAGTTATGCCTCTTCGCTTTGCGGTAATTGCACTGAAGTATGCGCAGTAAAAATTAATCTTCATGAATTATTGCTTGAGAACCGGCATGAAGCGGTGGATGAAGGCAATAGCAGTTTTGCAGAACGGACAGGATGGAAAATGTGGAAACAAGCCATGCTTCGCCGCAGCCTGATGAATATGGGAAGTGCACGAATAAAAAATTGGGTGGTGAACAAATTGCTGAAAGGATGGAAAGAACATCGCAGCGAAATGAAGTTTCCGAAGAGATCATTCAACCAGTTGTGGAAAGAAAAATACGGAAAGAGATAATTATCTTCATTGAGTGATTGTTTATACAAATAAAATTACTCCGCGTCTTCAATACATCGTTGATTTTATTGGTAAGAAGATCACCGGGGAAGCATTTCAGTTAACTACAGACAATTTTTTTTTCAACGATTATACAGGAGCTAAGATCAATTATAGCAATGGGAGAATTTTAGATAATGAATTATTGATTATTAATTATTCATTATTATTTGAAGATTCAATTAGGGAACAAGTTATTTCCTGTTTTGACGTCAATGGCCATAAAGCTTTTTTTAAAACAGGAGGCGATTATCCGTTTGACATTTTTGCTGCGTGCTTTTATTTGCTTAGCCGGTATGAAGAATACCTTCCTCATCAAAAAGATATGTATGGGAGATATGCTCATGAAAATTCACTGGCTTTTAAAGAAGGGTTTCTAAATATTCCATTGGTCAATATCTGGATTGAGGATTTTAAAAAAGTATTGAAAGAAAAATTTCCATCACTCACCACTCACCACTCACCATTCACCATTGTTCCCACTTATGATATCGACGAAGCGTTTGCATTTAAAAACAAAGGATTCAGTAAAAACCGCAGGCGGCATTGCCAGATCTCTCGTGAATGGTGAATGGTCAATGGTGAATGAAAGATTGAAAGTGCTACGGGCAAAAAAAGAAGATCCTTATGACGCTTATGAATGGATGGATAAATTGCATGCGCAGAATAATTTACATCCAATTTATTTTTTCCATGTGGCAGCTAAGAAAGGAAAGTATGATAAGAATATTTTTCCATCGCACCCGGCTATGCAGCAATTGATACAACAACATGCCGAAAAATATTCAATAGGGATTCATCCCTCATGGGCGAGTGGCGATGACGAGGGATTGCTTGCTGAAGAAATTAAGACGCTTGAATCAATTTCAGCAAAGAAAATTACTTTTTCGCGACAACATTATATTCGCTTTACATTGCCACATACTTTTCGAAAATTGGTCGCTGCCGGTATTACCGATGATTATTCGATGGGATATGGCAGTATCAATGGCTTTCGGGCATCAGTGGCGTCGCCATTTTACTGGTATGATCTGAAAAAAGAACAGCAAACAAATCTCCTGCTTCATCCTTTTTGTTTTATGGAAGCCAATTCATTCTTTGAACAAAAATATTTGCCGCAAAGAGCATATGAAGAAATGATGTATTACTGCAATACCGTAAAGGCCGTTAATGGAACTATGATCACTATCTGGCATAATAGCTTTTTAGGAAATCATAAACTATTTGCAGGGTGGAGGGATGTGTATGGGGAATTTGTTAGGCAGGTGAGTGGTGAGTGGTGAGTCCGGAGTCAGGAGTCAGGAGTCAGGAGTCGGGAGTCGGGAGTCGGGAGTCGGGAGTCGGGGATGAGTGGCCGCGAATTTATAACTAATCATCAAGCTCAATAGAATTGTTGAAGCACAAGAGTGATTAATTTATTCTCTTCCACCGGAAGAAAATAAATTAACAAATCTTCGATTGCAACAGAAGTTTAATAGTAGCAATGCAGCTTGGAAGTAAAAAATCAAAATTCAAAAGTAAAAATTAACGTCAAAGAATAACGACTCTGAACTCCGAACTCTGAACTCCCGACTCCGAACTCCGAAAGAACTCCGAAAGAACTCCGAACTCAGCTTACACTCCTTCCGTTTCCGGCTGCTCTGCCGTTGTGATCTTATACGCTTTGTTTACAAGATACACTCCAAGCAAAGTAACGATTCCTCCGATGGCCAGGTAGATAGTAAGCTTTTCATCAAACACAATAGAGCCGAGTACAACAGCTACGATAGGATTTATATATGCATAAATAGAGGCTTGTTCTGTTGGTAAATTTTGCAACGCATACAAATAACAAACAAATGCGATCAACGAACCGAAGATGACCAGATAGGCAATAGCTGCCCACGATTGCCATGGAATAGCTGTAAGTGCAACAGCTCTTCCGCTTACTGCCGAAAAACTATATAACACAATTCCGCTGATGACCATTTGCAAACCAAGACCGAAGTAAGGATTGAAATGAACGGCTTGTCGTTTTGTATAAAGTGTTGCAATGGCCCATGTCCATGTGGCAATAACCGAAAGCAAAATGCCTATTTGAAATTTTGGATCCCGGAATTCATTTAAGTGATCATAGAAGATGATACAAACACCGCCGTAGCCAAGTATCAAACCGGTGATCGCCATCAGCGGCATTTTTGTTTTTGAAACAAAGAGCCCGATAACAACTAGCCACAAAGGAAAAATAGCGCCAATGATGGCACCGAGACCTGCGGATATTTTGTATTGCAACGCAAGTGTGCTTAGCCCGTTGCTGATCATAAAATTCAGAAAGCTCAATACAAGTATCGGTATCCATTCTTTTCCTTTTGGCAATGGCATTTTTTTATAAAGAAAGAAACCAACGTAACAAATACCGCCGAGTAATTGCCTGATGCCGGCCATTTGTATGGCATCGGGAATATATTTTACTCCCTGTTTGCTTGCCAGCCATGTAGTGCCCCAAAGTATGCAAACCAATGTAAGCGCAAAAACTGCTTTGGTTCTTGTTCCTTTTTTGCGAATGGTCAAAGGATTCAGCGCCGATAAACTTTTTAAAGCATCAGTGGATTGTGATAAGGTTTTATTGAAGTCGAATAAAGGCATTTGTGATTATGAACTTAGCTTTTGTGCTACTATTTGGCTTCCGTTGCGTCGCACTCTTGTACTGAAACAATTCTATTCAACTTTTTCGTGAGTGGTGAATGGTCAGTTGTGAATAGTCCTACTCACCATTCACAACTCACTACTCACTGTATCTAATGTTTAAAATGTCTCATTCCCGTCATCACCATCGCCAGTTTATTTTCTACACAATAGTCAATTGAATCTTTATCACGAATAGAACCGCCCGGTTGAATGAATGCTTCGATACCGGCTTCATGACTCATCTTCACACAATCATTAAACGGAAAGAACGCATCGCTTGCCAATACTGCGCCATGCAAATCAAAATTGAATTGCTTTGCTTTTTCTATCGATTGGCGCAATGAATCTATCCGGCTTGTTTGTCCGCAACCTTTGCCGATCAATTGTTTATTTTTTACCAGTGCAATTGCATTTGATTTAAGATGCTTGCATACAAGGTTGGCAAATTCAAGATCTGCTTTTTCTGCAGCGGTTGTTTCCTTCCTCCCGCTTCTTTCCATTCAGAAAAATTTCCGTTATCTATTTCCTGTATCAAAACACCATTTAGCAAGGAGCGATACATTTCCGACTTGTGCCTTGTTCCTTGTGCCTTGTTCCTTGTGCCTTGTTCCTTGTGCCTTAACACAATTCTGTTCTTCTTAGATTTCAAAACTGTCAAAGCATCTTCATTGAATGAAGGAGCGATCAGCACTTCAAAAAATATTTCATTGATAGCATCGGCCGTTGCTTTATCAATAGTGCCGTTGCAAACCAATACACCGCCAAACGCAGATTCCGGATCGCCGGCAAGCGCTGCATCCCAACTTTCTTTTACAGTAGCTCTTTGTGCTATCCCGCATACATTGGTGTGCTTGATGATTGCAAATACGGCCCCCTCCAATTCCCCCAGAGGGGGAAAGTCTGCGCTGCTATCCCCGCTGATAGTAACATTTCTGACAGATTTTGAATTATCAATAAGCGAGGGCTGTGTTGCAGTTCCTCCCCCGTGGGGGGAGGTTAGGTAGGGGCCGAATTCTTTATAAGTTGCACTGCGGCATCTACGTCAACAAGATTATTATAAGAAAGTTCTTTTCCATTCAACTGGTCAAATAATTCATCCAGGTTTCCATAAAATACTCCGGACTGATGCGGGTTCTCACCATATCGCATCGCTTTCGGATTGGTGACCGATTCCAAAAAGTATAAAGCATTTTCCGGGTTGAAATATTTTGCAATAGCTACATCATAGTGTGCTACTACTTCAAATGCTTTTGCTGCAAAGGATTTTCGTTGCTCAATTGTAGTTTCACCTTTTTGTTCATGCAACAACTGTTCTAATTCTGCATAATTTTTTTTAGCGGCGATCACCACCACATCCCTGAAATTTTTTGCAGCGCCACGGATCATCGATGGCCCGCCGATATCAATTTTTTCAATGATCGATTTTTCATCCGTGGTTGAAGCAACTGTTTCTTCAAAAGGATAGAGATCAACGATCACAAGATCAATTTCAGGAATATCATATTGCTTCATTTCAGCCACATGCGTTTCATCATCTCTTTTTCCGAGTATGCCACCAAAAACCGATGGATGCAATGTTTTTACTCTACCACCCAGTATGGATGGATATGAAGTAAGATCTTCAACAGGCACAACATTGATCCCGAGCTTTTCAATAAAACTTTGTGTGCCACCCGTAGAGTAAATAATAACACCAAGTTCGGATAGCAATTTTACAATAGGCTCAAGGCCATCCTTGTAAAAAACAGAGATGAGGGCAGACTGAATTTTTTTGTTCATAATTTTTCTAAAAATTAAAGGCAGGCATCCGGCAGAGAAGGCGCAAATCTACGTGAAATGAGCTCTATGAATAAAATAAAATTGAAATAATATTTTGGATTTTTTATCTTCATAATCACAAATCCTCCGAATACCCCTTGATCAATTTCCTCCCTGAAAAATACGTTTCTTATACATAATCATTAATGTTAATAACAACAGTATGAAAAAAAGTCTATTGCATGTTTTTATATTGATATGAAGCCAGTAGCAACCTGGCCAATCAAGTATTATAAATAGCAACCAACCATTTTAGATCAGGAGTTTAACCACCTCCATCAACAGCCACATGTATGAAACGAAACCACCATTTATCAAAAGCAATATTCTGTTTATTACTTTTTTATTCCACCTGTTTACAATCACAAACAGCTGAAAAGTGGGCATCGGTTGTAAAATGGGATGGCGTCAGTCCCTGGAGAAATTATTTGATCTATTCCCCGCGTTACATGGGTCCTAATGCCTTACCCGTGCCATCAATGGGTACCGGGGAAGTTGATAGTATAAATAGTTTTTATGCGGGCGCAGCTTTTCATTTTGCCAAAGGAGATTTTACACGAAATATAAAACTGTCAGCCAATTATTGCCTGGTGAAGGATGTCATTGCTCTTGATGCTTCATGGGTACCGGTGGAGTGGTATCAAATGAGTGATGAAGTAAAACAAAAACGGCATGTCTATTATGAAACTTATAATGATAAAGATGCAGGAGGCGATCTGTATTTAAATACGAACTTTCAGTTGCTTAACCGATGGAAGGAACATTTTCGTCTTGCATTGCGTATCGGTTACCGGTTTCCTATTTCAACGGCAGTTGGTTCGGCGAGGTATACTGATGCGCCGGGGTATCATTTTGATCTGTCAGCAGCTAAGTATTTATCTAAAAACAAACAATGGAAGCTTACCACTATGTGTGGTTTCTATGTATGGCAGTTAAATACATTTGGACAGAATGATGCATTTATGTATGGCGCAGGTATTGAGTATAACTCGCAGAAATGGCGGTGGAAATTAAATAACACCGGTTACTTTGGTTGGATCGGCGAGGGCGATGATCCCGTTATAATAAATTTTGGAATTGAGAAACTATATAAACAATTTGGAGTCTGCCTGGGCGTTCAGCACGGATTAAATGATTTTTCATATACCAGTGTTGAATTGGGAACAAGGATGAGATTAGTTGAAAGAAAAAAAATAAAGTAAAAATTAAAAATTCATAACGAAAGCTCCTTTCTCATTTACATCATGATATGGAATGCTGAGTGAGTCGCAATCTTTTTTCCAGTAATTTATTTTCCATGCAGGACATGAGCCGTCAAAAACAACCTGCTTAATTGAAAAAGTTTCTGTGAGTTTATTAAAATAAAGTTTAGGGTTGCCTGAGATCAGCAACAGGTCAACAGGAATTTTTTCCGTAAGCGGACGAAAATACTTTGTCTCATGTATTGCCAGTATTCTTTTTCCTTTATAAACCATCAGTTCTTTTTGTTGCGGATAATTTCTAAGATCCGCTGCAGGCGCTATCCTATTCAATACCCTTGAAGGCTTTAAATGAAAGTTTCGCACAAAATCGTTTGCCAGCAGGTCCTGGTCGCCAACGAACAAATATTTTCTTCCATCGATAATATCCATTGCTTGCTTTTGCGGTACGTTATAAACAATTAATTGCTCACGGTTATTTGCCTGGATAAATGAAACGGTTCTCAATACAACAAAGCCAAACAATGCAACAAGCGCATATCTAAGTCCCGCTTTATTTTTCTCCATCAGCCAATAACCAAAACCTGCCGCCACTATTACCAGCAGCATTGCCTGTGGAATTGAAATTTGCAAACCGTCCAACAATGAAAAAGGAAGTTTTTCAACCTGTTCGATATAGGAATTCATTAGCCAGATGAGCCAGGATATTATTTTACCGGTAAATGCTGCGACGGGTGGAATAAAAGAAACGATACATAAAAATATTTCCCCGAGAAGTATAAAGCTCGATAATGGCACCGCCAGGAAATTGGTGAACAGGAAGCTGGCAGGGAATTGATGAAAATGATAAATACCGACAGGCACTGTAAGAATTTGCGCAGCGATAGTTACTGCATTCAGCTTCCATATAAAATCCAGGATCTTGTTTTTGATGTAAAACCAGTGGTAGATTGGTTGCATAAATATAACAATGCTTAATACGGCAGCATATGATAATTGGAAACCGACATCCCAAAGCCAATAAGGATTGATGCACAAGAGCAGCAGCGCTGATAACGCAAGGGAATTGTAAATGGAAGATCGCTTGGCAAGAGCATCGCCTAATACGATGCAGGTAAACATGACAGCTGAACGAAGAACAGAAGGTTGTGCCCCTGCTAATAAACTAAACAACCATAACCCGGCAAGAATAAAAACCGGGCGCAGCCATCTTGAATTTTCTTTTTTGCAGTGGTGTAAACAACCATGCGAGCAGCCAGTAGATAAGCCCGAGATGCAAACCGGAAATAGCAATTACATGAACTACTCCCGTATTGCTGTAAGATTGAACAAGCGTTTTATCCAGGTCATCTTTATAACCGATTAGCAATGCTTCAGCAAGGCCCAATTCTTTTTCTCCTTTAATATTTGTACGGAGAATGTGCAGCAGATTTGCACGGCTTGAATTAATAAACTGTTGAAAGAAATTCTTTTTAGTTGTTGATAAAACTTCAAATTCATTTTCTTTCAAATAAACCTGGTGAGTGACGCCCTGGAACAATGAATATCGTTTATAATCAAAGCCGCCGGGGTTACCGGAGTTTTTAATTTCCTGCAGGGGCTTTGTGATGACAAGCTGTGAACCATAACCGAGATTTGATAACGAACTATCTTTTTTAAAATAAAGGATGATCTTTCCATCCGTTTTGATAACAGAATCATTATTTAAAATATAATCTACCGAAGCATTCGCTTTATATGATTTTGTTTTTTCTGCGGGATGTTCAAGTAATGTTACAACCAGCGAATTCTCATCATTATATTTCCTGCCAAACCAGTTCTCATCATGCTGAATATTTTTATACCATGAAAGCAATCCTCCAACAGCAATAAATATTATAGAAACCGATAATCCATTCAGCAATGAAAGTTTATATCGCTCAAAATAAGGGATAAAGAAAAATGCGATTGCAGTAATTGCAGCAACAAGTAATAATATCCATAAAATGCCCGGTGCAATTTGTAATTGCCATTGCAAAATAATTCCTGCGATCAATGGGATAAGGAACCGGATGAACGGTGCTTTCTTCCATATATGAATGACTGGCAGCGGCATAATGAAAAGGTAAATAAGACTTAATAACCATTCAATACCACTTTGCGGGTATTTTGCCGGGCTTCGTACCTTTCAGCACTCAAATATCATCATGAGAAAAATAATTTTTGTTCCAGCGCTTATATTGGTTCAAACTCTTTTTTCACAAACCGTTCAGCAAATCGAATCAAAAAGAGTTGGCCTGCCAAACGGCTGGAGCCTTACACCCATTGGTAAAAGCCTGCCGCTCGGTGATCTTCCACTGAACATGGCGGTCTCCCCGTCAAAAAAATTAATTGCAGTTACTAATAACGGGCAAAGTGTGCAATCACTCCAGTTGATCGATGCGGTAAATGATAAAGTAGTTAGCACTGTAGTCATTCCTAAATCCTGGTATGGTATTAAGTTCAGCAGCGATGAAAAGTTCCTGTATGCTTCCGGCGGCAATGACAACTGGATCTTGAAGTATGAGGTTCGCAAAGCCCTTGCCACCGGAGCCAGTCTTGTTTTAATTGATAGTATTAAGCTTGGTGATAAATGGCCATATAGACTTTGTCCTACGGGGATTGAAATTGACGATGCAAAAAAAATAATGTATGCAGGAACAAAAGAAAATAACACCGTTTACTTTATTGACCTGGTTTCAAAAACCATAAAAGATTCGATCAAATTAGATGGTGAAGCCTATGGTTGTATTTTATCTCCCGATAAAAAAAGATTATACGTTTCAGTTTGGGGGGCTGATGAAGTGATCGTGGTTAATACAACAAGCAGAAAGATCTCCGATCATATAAAAGTTGGCGATAATCCTAATGAACTATGTTTATCTAAAAACGGGAAATTTTTATATGTCGCCAATGCGAATGATAATTCGGTGTCGGTTATCAGTACGCAAACGCTGAAAGTAATCGAGACTTTGAGTGCTGCGCTTTTTCCAAATGCTCCTCCGGGTTCTACTTCCAATGGACTTGCATTGAGTACAGATGAAAAAACATTGTACGTCGCCAATGCCGATAATAATTGTTTGGCAGTATTTGATGTAAGCAAACCGGGCTTAAGTAAAAGCAATGGATTTATTCCTACCGGCTGGTATCCCACGAATATTAAAGTGATCGGTAAAAAAATATTTGTTACTAATGGAAAAGGATTTTCATCCCAGGCGAATCCTTATGGGCCAAATCCTTTGCGTAGAAGAGAAGAAGTAATTTACCAGGGTGGCGACAAGAATAAGCCAATAGAAGTGCAATACATCGGCGGGCTCTTTAAAGGCACTATGAGTATTATTAATGCGCCTTCGCCACAACAGCTTTCAGTTTATTCACAGGTGGTGTACCGGAACACGCCTTTTACTAAAGAAACTGAATCAGTAAGCAAAGGAGAGAAAGGAAATCCTGTTCCGATGAAGGTCGGGGATCCATCGCCGGTAAAATATGTATTCTATGTTATAAAAGAAAACAGGACCTATGACCAGGTGCTTGGAGATATAAAAGAAGGGAATGGTGATCCATCGCTGGTTTTGTTCGGTGAAAATATCACTCCCAACCTTCATAAGCTGGCAAAAGAATTTGTGTTGCTTGATAATTTTTATTGTGATGGTGAAGTAAGTGCTGATGGACATAACTGGAGCATGGGAGCTTACGCAACAGATTTTTTAGAAAAAACATGGCCGACAAGTTATGGTGGCCGTGGTGGCAGCTACAGCGGCGAAGGTGTTAGGGCAACGGCAAATAACAAATGGTTTATATGGGATCAGTGCAAGAAAAAAAATATTACTTACCGCACCTATGGCGAGTTTACTGATTCCAGAACTGCCAACATTCCCGTTCTTAAAGATCACTTCTGTCCCTATTATACCGGTTGGGATATGGCGACGCAGGACACTTCTCGTTTTTATCAATGGAAAAGGGAATTCGATTCATTGCTTGCTAAGAACGCAGTGCCGCAGTTCAATACATTGCGGATGGGTAATGATCATACTGAAGGGTTACGAAAAGATAAGCCAACGCCATTTGCACATGTTGCCGATAATGATCTTGCTGTCGGAATGTTTGTTGAATATCTCAGTAAGAGCAGCATCTGGAAAGAAAGCGTAGTGTTCATTGTGGAAGATGATGCACAGAACGGCGCCGATCATGTGGATGCACATCGCACGACCGCTTATGTTGCCGGTCCTTTTGTAAAAAGAAAATTTGTCGATCACACCATGTACTCTACTTCGTCCATGTTGCGCACAATGGAATTGATCCTTGGCTTGCAACCAATGAGCCAGTATGATGCGGCGGCAGAACCGATGTGGCGATGCTTTACTGCCATTGCCGATCCCACCCAATTTATATCGCTTCCTTCCAATATCAATCTTAATGATAAAAACCTGGTGTTAAACAAGTGGCAGCAAAAAAGCGAGACATTTGATTTTACCAATGAAGACCGTGCACCGGATCTTGAATTCAGTGAGTTATTATGGTATGCAATCAAAGGAGATCATATTCCTTTTCCCGGACCAAAACGATCAGCCTTTGTAAAATTGAAAGATAAAAAAGAAGAGGATGATGATGATTGATAGTTAACCGGCTTTGGTGCTACTATTAAGCTTCCGTTGTGTCGCACTCTTGTACGTTCGGTAATCCTATTCCGCTTTTTATTTCACGCAAAGAGCGCAAAGGCCCATACAAAAGGCGCAAAGGATTTCTTTGCGTCTTTGCAAAAACTTAGCGTCTTTACGCGGAGCCTTAACCAAGCATCTTCTTCACATACGCCACCTGCCCGAGGTGATAAATGTTATGCTGTATCAATCCATTCAGCATATAGCGGAAATTAAACTTGCGGAGCGGAACGATATCTCCTAAAAAACTATCATCTGTTTTCTGTTTAAGAATTTCCAGAATTCTACCATGTGTTGCTTTTAGTTGCTCCAATCCTTTTTTCCATGTATGGGTTTTTGGATCGATCTCCCTCCAGTCGTTTGCTTCAATTGCTTTCATTTCTTCAGTGCTTCTGTTCTCAAGACTGCCAAGTACAAACTCGGCCCATGTATTCATGTGCCAGAGTAATTCGATCATGGAATGCTCGGTACCATTTGGCTTTGTATCCACTTTTGATTCATCTGCTTCTCCGAGTATTTCATACACGGCACGTCCGAACCATGGTTGCTTACTTAAAGTATCTTCAAAACTTTTGATGAGGTATTGGGTTTCTTTATTCATATATAAAATTAATAAGATTTTACTTTATCTATTTGGATATGACATCAGGAGTAATGTTTCAGTTGGAAATAAATTAAACCACGGAGACACATTGGCACTAAGTTTCACGGGGGATAATCTCTGTGTCTCCTTGCGACCTCAGTGTATTCTAAGGTTTTTAATTGTCCAAATTTAATTTATGCAGCTTTAGAATATTGTTCGATAAATGGTGTTTGACGATTTATCACGGCAAACATTCTAAAGATTAATTTATTTCGGACGATGTTAATGGTGCTGTTTTTCGACTTTCCCATTGCCAGTCGTCTTTCATAAAAAGCTTTTAGTTCTTTGTCATGTTGAATAGCAGTTCGGGCTCCCATAGTAAGCAGCGTTTTCATTGTTTTATCAGCTAGTTGGCTGACCCGCGTCTTTTTCCGAATACTTTTTCCGGAAGTGTGATCAAAGGGTGCAGATCCACAAAAACAAGAGAATTTCCTGGCATTTTTAAAGGCAATGAAATTTTTTGTTTTTACCAAAGTTGCAGTAGCAATTACATCACCAATTCCTTTAATACTGGTCAGCAGTTTGAAGTTCTGATTCACAGATTGATCTGCTTTGTCAATGCATTGTTTAATTTGATCATCGAGCACTTTGATCCTCTGTGCGACCTCCTTGACCAGTGTTAATTGGATTTTGATGATGGGGTCTGCTGATGAAAGCACTATTCGATACTCTTTGAGTGCACAGGCCAAAGACTGGCGATACTTGGTTAGTCGTGCCCGTGTTGAGTGCAGCATTTGGAGACGTTGAAGCACAGGATGGGCAGGCTTTTCAGCCACAAGCTTATCCTTTTTTTCAAATCCAAATCTGGCAATTCGCTCGGCATCGATTTTGTCATTTTTACCTCGGATCAAACCCAGTGATCGCTTAATCGCCAGTGCTGATACTTTGGCAAATTGGATCTGGTGCTGGTGTAAAAATTTTTCCAACTGGAAAGAGTAAAGACCTGTATGTTCCATCACCAGGAATATACAAGCTTTATCCAGTTTCAAATTACTAAGCCAATAAACTAACTCCTTAAAGCCTGAAGCCGAGTTCTTGATCTTTACATGATTGTTTGAATCATGATGAAAAAGGTCGATAGAATCTTTAGAGAGATCAGCACCTACGATTTGAAGAACTTTCATAACTTTAGTTTTAAGGTCAAATAATCGTTGCCTAGCCTAAGACCTTTAATTAGTCTTTAAGGACTTACTATTCTAAATGGGCCTAAGCAACAGTGAAGGGAGAGTGGGACTAATACACAGAGTAGACCTTCAGTCTATGCCTAAGTAAAGTTCACCCACTTTCCTTTCTAATTTAATCCAATTACTTTATCTGCTATTCAGTTGTTGTCAAAGAACTTTAATAAGAACCATTTTTGACCTAAAGGCCTCTGTGGTTTAAAAAACAAATTTAGATACTATCGAATTAGGACTAATAAGAAACATATTTATTTGATAGCTATATTTATAAATTAATAGCACACTATGCGACATTACATTTTAGGAATTGTTTTATTTTTTTCAACTCAAGCATTTACACAGAATAACCAGCAATCTGATTTCCTGGCAAAACCTTATCTGCAAATCGGAAAAAAGCCATCACCGCAATCAATGCAACTACTCTGGCATGCCGCTGTTTCAAATGATATATGGCTTGCAGAATATAAAAAAGCTAATGGCAATGAATGGATAAAATCTGAAAATCAAAGCAGTTCAAAAATTGCGATCACCGGCATCGAACCATTTTTAGTTTATAGTACTTCATTTAATGACCTGGTGCCCGGGAGTACTTTTATGTACAGGGTTTCAAAAAATGGTAAGGTTGTTTTCAATGCAGAAGCAAAAGCAATTAAATCATCGGAACAATCCTACCGGGTTGCGATCTCCGGTGACATGGGTGCAGGCTCAAACACATCCAAAAAAATCTGTTATGAAATTTATAAAGCAAAACCAGACATGCTGGCCATTGCCGGTGATATTGTATACAACCGCGGACTGGCCTCAGAATACAAAACAAAATTCTGGCCCGTGTACAATAAAGATGAAGCCGATACATCGGGTGCACCGCTAATGCGATCGATTCCTTTTATGGCTTCAGTGGGCAATCACGATGCATTAACAAGAGACCTGGACCGTTATCCAGATGCCTTAGCTTATTATCACTTTTGGGACCAGCCTTTGAATGGACCTAATGGTAAAGAAGGTGGTGCATTCGTACCGGTATTAACAGGATCCGACGTCAATAAAAAAGCATTTTATGATGGTGCCGGTGAAAAATATCCACGCATGACAAATTTTTCTTTTGACTACGGCAATGCCCACTGGACCGTTATCGATTCCAATCCTTATGTTGATTGGAACGACTCGACATTGCGTGATTGGGTTACGAAAGATCTTGCAGCCGCAGCAAATGCAACATGGCGGTTTGTGTTATATCATCATCCCTGCTTTAATTCTTCAAGGGCACACTATGAGCAGCAGCAAATGCGGTTGATCGCTCCCATACTTGAACAGGGAAAAGTGGACATTGTATTTGCAGGCCATGTACATAATTATCAACGAACATATCCTTTGACATTTAAACCTGATAATTTAGGTACCCAATTGGTAGCAGGCGCCAATAACATCAGAACAGGAAAAACAGTAACTGGCAGATGGGCACTGGACAAAGATTTTAATGGCAAACGAAATACAAAACCAAACGGAGTTATTTATATAACGACAGGTGCAGGCGGCCAGGGTTTATATAATCCTGAACAAACAAAAGATAAAGACAGTTGGCAAAAATTCACCGTTAGGTTTGAATCAACGGTTCATTCATTTACGCTGTTAGATGTGAATGGAGGAGTGTTAACGCTTAGCCAGGTAGATATTAATGGTAAAGAAGTAGATAGGATCAAGATCACAAAATAATTTTTTATAGATGGTTTATTCCGGGTCTTCGTATTGAATAATATTTCTAATTCTTTCAGGTATATCTGTTACTTCAATCAATTGTATTTCTCCAAATGGAGTTTGTAACGGTTTTGATGTATCTAAATAATATATAAAAAAAGTAAGTCGTGTTAGACCTTCTGAGGTTTTTGGTAAGTCAAAATAGTCTCCTATTATTTTTTCTCCTGTGAGATCAAGATATTTTTCTTCAAATGGAGCTTGCCAGCTAGACCTAGGTAAGTCTTCAACCCTTTGTGTGAATTCACCAATATCAAACTCCGATGGATTTTTATTGACAACCAATTTTAGTAAAGAAACATCTGCATTGTCTTCAACTGAATAGACTTCCTATTAATTAACATTGGCCTGGTTCATTAGAAAGTTTTTGTGTAATAAATTTATGAAAACCCATCCCAAATAAAAAAGGGGCTGCATCAGCAACCCTTTCCTCAAAAATCATTTCAATCCTGAATCCCGATAGCTATCGGGACTTGTTTATTTACTTAGATACATACTCCTGTCCTTATACAACTGCCTGAAGTAAGGATCGCGCAGATCTTTTATAAACCGGATCGCTTCACCGGTTGATTTCATTTCAGGTCCTAGTTCTTTATTTACACCGGGGAATTTATTAAAACTGAATACAGGTTCTTTGATGGCAAAGCCTTTCAAGTGTTTTTCTTCAGAATGTGAAATCTTTCAGTTTGTTGCACCCATCATCACTTTGGTAGCATATTCAGGTAAGGAATCTGGTATAGCCTTTGCAATAAACGGCGTTGTTCGGGATGCTCGTGGATTGGCTTCGATCACATATACTTTACTCATCTTTAATGGCAAACTGGATATTGATAAGTCCTTTTATCTTTAATTCACGTGCAATCTTTTCTGCATATTCTTCCATCGTCTGTACTATCAAGGGGAGTAAGATTGAAATGCAGGCAAGACCGCATTGCTGTCGCCGCTATGAATACCTGCCGGTTCAATATGTTCCATCACACCCATCACATGAAAATCCTCTCCATCAAATATGGCATCGATCTCTGCTTCCTGGCAACGATCAAGAAAATGATCAATCAGAATTTTATTTCCGGGAATATGTTTTAATAAACTCACCACTGCTTTTTCCACTTCTTCATCATTGATAACGATCCGCATTCTTTGTCCGCCCAATACATAAGTAGGACGAACCAGCACAGGATAGCCAACTTTATTGGCAACTTCAATCGCTTCATCAACAGTCCATGCAGTTCCATAATTCGGATAAGGAATGTCCAAGCTCTTTCAGCATGTCGCTAAAACGGCCGCGGTCTTCCGCAATATCCATACTGTCATAAGAAGTGCCGATGATCTTGATCCCTTTTTCATGTAAGCTTTTCGGCAAGTTTCAATGCAGTTTGTCCGCCCAAGCTGAACAATAACACCTTCCGGTTTTTCATGTTCAATAATTTCCCAAAGATGTTCCCAATAAACCGGTTCGAAATATAGTTTATCAGCCATATCAAAATCAGTAGATACTGTTTCAGGATTACAATTCACCATGATGGCTTCATAACCACATTCTTTTATGGCCAGCAAACCATGCACACAGCAATAATCAAATTCAATTCCCTGGCCGATCCGGTTGGGGCCGATCCCAGAACAATTATTTTCTTTCTTATCTGAAACTTTTGATTCATTGGATTGTTAACACTTCCGCTAGGCCTGATGGTTTTCAAAAGTGGAATAGAAATAAGGAGTCTTTGCTTCAAATTCTGCACTGCAGGTATCCACCATTTTAAATACTCTGGTGATGCCAGCTTCTTTTCTTTTTTCATACACTTCATCTTCTGTTCCATCGTTCATGATGCGGCAGATCTGTTCATCACTAAAGCCCATTGTCTTTGCTTCTCGCAATAGATTCGATAGGAAGTGTATCCAGTTTATATTTCGCTGATCTCTTTTTCAAGATTGCAGATCTTTTGTATTTCGTAAATGAACCAGCGGTCGATGCCATTAGTAGCTTTTGAAATCGTGTTCACACTGACATCCCATCATCAATGCATCTTTAATACGGAAGATGCGGTCCCATTTCGGTATTTTGATATATTCAAGAATTTCTTCCGCATGCATCATGCTTTTGCCATAATAACCCAAGACCGACCGCATTATTCTCCAGACTTTGACAAGCTTTCTGAACCGCTTCTGTAAAACTTCTTCCGATCGCCATTACTTCACCAACACTTTTCATTTGCAAGCCAAGTGTATCATTGGCACCTTTGAATTTATCAAAATTCCAGCGGGGAATTTTTACAATTACATAATCCAGTGCCGGTTCAAAATATGCAGAAGTGGTTTTTGTGATCTGGTTTTCCAATTCATCAAGGTAATAACCAATGGCCAGTTTGGCAGCGATCTTTGCAATAGGATAACCAGTAGCTTTTGATGCCAGTGCAGATGAACGGCTTACCCGTGGATTGATTTCAATAGCAATGATCTCTTCTGTATCCGGGATTTAATGCAAACTGCACATTACAACCGCCGGCAAAATTTCCAAGGTCCCGCATCATCCTGATGGCAGTGTTGCGCATCAACTGCATGGCCGTATCGCTTAGTGTCATTGCAGGTGCAACAGTGATGGAATCACCGGTATGAACACCCATCGGGTCAAAATTTTCTACGCGTACAAATGATACACACATTATCATTCGCATCACGCAAGAGTTCCAGTTCAAATTCTTTCCAGCCCAATACTGCTTTTTCAACCAGCACTTCATGGATGGGCGATGCCTGCAAGCCACGGTTCAGTGCTTCATCCAATTCATCTTTATCATGTACAAAACCGCCGCCTGTTCCGCCCAGTGTAAATGAAGGACGGATTACCAAGGGGAAATCCGATTTCCTGGGCAAATTCTTTTCCTTCTAAGAAGGAATTGGCTGTTTTTGCAGGTGCCACCGGCACGCCCAGCTCAATCATCCATTGCCGGAATTTTTCCCTGTCCTCAGCTTTATCAATGGCTTTTATATCCACACCGATCAACCGTACATTATATTGTTTCCATATGCCAAGGTCCTCTGCTTCTTTTGCAAGGTTCAATGCAGTTTGTCCACCCATGGTTGGCAACACTGCATCAATTTGATTTTCCTCCAGGATCTGTTCAATACTTTCTACCGTCAGCGGCAACAGATAAACCCTATCCGCCATCATCGGGTCGGTCATGATGGTGGCCGGGTTGCTGTTGATGAGAATTACTTTAATCCCTTCTTCTCGCAAACTTCTTGCTGCCTGTGTGCCGGAATAATCAAATTCACATGCCTGGCCAATAATGATGGGACCTGAACCAATAATTAGATACAGATTTAATCGAAGTGTCTTTTGGCATTTTTGGGTTTTAATTTTATAGCTGGCAACCGTAAGGACATAAAAAAACCGGGTTAAATACCCGGGGTGCAAAAGTAAGGGAAACGGAGGTTGTAGTGTACGGCTGTCTCAAATAAATTTTAATAACGAGATATCTTAACTCTTGTGATAGGAAGCAATTTCATAATCGTCGAGAATAACTTCATTCGGATTGTGTTTTACTTTCCTGTTTTCGTCACGGGTTTTCATTTTGCTTATCCAGCGGCTACGGGCATCCTGTCCTTTTACTGCGCCGATAAATAATCCGCCAACAACGACTGCTGCGATAAAGATCCTGTGGTTAAATTGTTTCATCTGTCTAAGGTTTATGGTAATCGGATAAAATTCAATCCTGGCTTTCACAGGGACTACCTGTTGGTATTATTGGAAACTGACCCTTCAACAGTAAGACAAACGGCGTTCCAAATTTGTTGCACATTAAAATAAAAAAAATCCAATTAATTCCACACATGTGAAATTAATTGGACTGAATGAGTAGTGTATTTACTAATTGTTAATTGAAATATTAATAGTGTAGCTGCCTGCTTCAAACATTTCAACTTCTACTTCTTCCCTTCCAATCTGTAGTTTTATACGAAAAGGAAAAGTGATCTCTAAAAAAGTTGTTTCAGTGCTCTTGTAGTGACTCTCAAGATTAGTCTGTCTTTGAAAATTTCCTTTTAATACAACAACATTGTCAACCTTTGCTTTGGGAGTAATGCCTACGCTTGTCCCTGTTCCTCCTGTTGTATTGGTAATTATAACTTTTACCTTGCCAATATTGTCCGGAGCATATTCCACTTCTACGCTTCTTACTGAGGATGTTTTTGAAAGTACCTGGTAGGGCTTTTCATTCTTACCAACATATGCATCTTTCTTCCAGTAGCCTTCTACAATACTATCCTGTCCGTTCACCTGTTTGAAAGTCATTGTACCTTTTCCTTCTCTCAATCCTTTCACATACCTTCCTTCAAATACATTTTTATTGCTCCATGTATATTTCCCGTTGCCATCAGGAATACCATTTTTAAAATCTCCTTCATAGGTATCCGTTCCCACGGCTTTTCCTTTTCCATGTGCTTTATTTTTTTTACAATCTCCCGTGTATGTTCCTTTTAAAGACTCCCTGTCAACTTCACAAATCTGGCTGTATGCGCAAAAGGATAACAAAAGCAAGGCAAAGGTTACTGCTTTTGCTTTTGATAAAATAGTTTTGGCCATGATGGTTCTTATTTAGCCCGAATTTAGGCAATGATTAAAATAGTTGCGGCAAGGTTTGTGTTAATTTGCCTTCTGAATGAAAAAAGACAATTTTTTTATACAACAAGTTGCATTTGCGCTCTTACTATTTTCATTTTTAAATGCTGAGGGTCAAACAACTGACAGCAACAAATATCCCCAGGGTTATTTTGCCAATCCGCTCGATATTCCCATCTCTCTTACCGCAAACTTTGGGGAGCTGCGCCCGGGACATTGGCATATGGGACTCGACCTAAGAACAAATCAAAAAGAGAACCTTCCCGTTTTGGCGTCCGCTGATGGATATATCGCACATATCGGTATAAGGCCGTTAAGTTTTGGAAAATTTATTCTCATTAAGCACCCAAATGGATACACAACTTTATATGCTCATTTGAATAGTTTTTTTCCGGACCTGGAAAAATATGTAAGGGATAAACAAACGGAAAAAGAATCATGGGCAATCGAACTGGATTTTTCTCCAAACGATTTTAAGGTTAAGCAGGGAGATGAGATAGCTAAAAGCGGGAATAGTGGTGGTTCACAAGGCCCGCATTTGCACTTTGAAATAATAGATACAAAAAGCGGCAGATCGCTGAACCCGCAACTTTTTGGTTTTGATATTAAAGATGATGTGCCTCCCACAATTTCTAAACTTGCTATCTACGACAGAAGCATAAGCACATATTTACAAACAGCACAGATGGTCCCGGTGATCAAAACTGACAGTGGGTATTTTACAAAGCCGCGTAAAATCTTAACCGGGCATGATAAACTGAGTTTTGCTATAACGGCTACCGACCGTGTAAGCGAATCGAACGGCGCAAATGGAATTTATGCAGCTTACCTCTATTATGATTCATTACCACAAATTGCGTTTGTTATTGACAGCATGGATTATCGGGAATCAGATTATATCAATGCACATATTGATAAAAGATACAGGAATGCCGGCGGCTCTTTTGTTCAGCATCTTTCAATGCTTCCGGGTTTTCTTGGCCGGGTTTATGAAGAAATAGATGGCACGGGGATAATTGAATTGAACGATACGATTACTCATGACATACGCATCGATGTGTTCGATGCCGATGAAAATCTTTCAACATTATTTTTCCAGGTTCAATACAGTGATAGTCTTGCAAAAAAAATAAAAAGACCGGCGAATGGAAGATTGCTCATACCAGGCCAGGTAAATATTATTGAGGAAAAAGAACTTGAAGTGTATATGCCCGAGACCTGCCTGTATGATAGCATTCCTTTTACATATTACCAGCAAAATGTTTTTTCTCCCGGGGCCGTTACTGCGCAACATCGCTTTGGTGATCCTGTCTATCCTTTACATTCAGCTTTTTCAGTAAGATTAAAAGCTGTAAAACCCGTTAAGGATGATTTAAAAAACAAATTGATGATGGTAAAAGAATGGAAGGGCGCCAGGTCAATAAGAAAAGCGGAATGGCAGAACGGATGGATAGCAGCTTCATTTGATAATCTCGGAATTTTCCAGGCTTTCATCGATAGTACTTCGCCAACCATAAATGCACCGGCAAAAGGGAAGGATACACTCGACCTTAGCCCTTTAAATAAAATTGTTTTTACACCTTCTGATAATTTTGCTTTAAGATCTTTTCGTGCCGAGCTGGATAGCGAATGGCTGATGTTTTCGAACGATAAGGGAAGAAGCTATGTTTATTTTTTTGATGAGCAGTGTCCCTACGGCCTTCATGAGCTGAAAGTAAGAGTTGAAGATTTAGTTGGTAACATAACTGAGAAAACATGGTGGTTTAAAAAATATCCATATACACCACCGCCAAAGAAAAAAATATATAAAAAGAAAAAGAAGACGGTTATAAGAAAGAAATAAAGGGGACAAGGCACAAGGCACAAGGCACAAGGCACAAGGAACAAGGAACCCCTGTCCCCTAAAGAGGGACTTAAATCGAAAAGTTCCTTGAAAAAGAAATAAGCTGAAGTGGGAAATTAAAAAAAGAAGAATTTCATTTGTAGTTAATTAAAAGTCCCTTTAGGGATTTAGGGTCTATGATAACATTACAGGAAGGCGATAAGGCGCCGGCATTTTCCGGCAAAGATCAAAATGGTGATAAAATTTCTTTAGCTGATTATAAAGGAAGGAAATTGATCTTATATTTTTATTCCGAAGCCGGTTCGCCAACCTGTACGCTTGAATCATGCAATCTGAGGGATAATTTTTCTTTACTTAAGAAAAATGGGTTTGAAGTATTAGGGGTGAGTCCTGATAATGAAAAAGCACAAAAGAAATTTGAAATAAAATACAAGCTTCCGTTTCCGCTCATCGCCGATAATGAAAATAAGATCACTGCGCTTTATGGTGTTCATGATATGAAAAAACTGTTCGGTCGTGAATACATGGGCATTCTGCGTACAACTTTTATTATTGATGAAAAAGGAATTATCAAAAAGATATTTCATAAGCCAAAGAATAAGGCACATGCCGAGGAGATACTTCAGGCTTTCAAATAAACCATCTATTAGGTTTAGGATTTCGCAAATACATATTCTAATTTTATAGAGAATAAGCAACCATCAGAATCAAAGCTTCGATTTATTTAAAACCAAAACAATAATATGAAGCAGTTTATTTCTTTCGTCGCCATATTTTTAAGTATACATTCTTTTGCCCAGGAAGATTCGGTGGCGATAAAAACACCGCAAAAAGATGAGGGTACGCCTGCCAAAGTTTTTTATTCGCAAAAAGTCATTAATACAAAATCAGTAGAAGTATTAAGGAAAGGTGTTCTTGAATTTAATGTTGCGCACAACTTTGGCGATATTGGCGGCGATTTCGGCGGCATTAGAAGATTTTTTGGTTTGGATAACTCCACTGATGTACGCATTGGGTTTCAGTTAGGCCTTAGTGATAAATTCAACATTGTTGCTGCAAGAACAAAAGGATTATTTGTTACACAACAGTGGGAACTGGGAATAAAATGGCAGCTCTTGCAACAAATGGAAAACGATCCGCAACATCCAATTTCGCTAACCATGTATGTTAACGATGTAGTATCTGCTCAAAAAAGGTCATCACTTGCAAACCAGGAAACTTCATTTCAAGATTTTGGCGATCGTCACAGCCAGATCATACAACTGATGCTCGCAAGAAAAATGGGAAAGGTTAGTTTTCAGTTAAACCCGTTATACCTTCATACAAACCACGTCGTTGCTTATGATAATAACAACATTTTTGCTTTGGGTGGAGCTATCCGCATCCCGCTTAGCAAAAAGATTGTGATCCTTGCTGATTATTTTCACCCCTTCAGATCTCAAAGAAGTATAGACTCCCTCGGCAAATTCTATGATCCGCTCGGTATAGGATTTGAAATTGTAACCGAAGGACACGTCTTTCATTTGAATTTTACGAATGCAGTTGATATCCTGGAGAATCGCTTTATTCGTAAAACGGTTACTAACTGGGGTGATGGTGAATTTCGTTGGGCGTTTACAATTTCAAGAAATTTTATGTTGTTCAGAGATAAGAAGAAGTCATAAATGTCAGAAAGGTCAAAGTAAGTAGCCTGGAGTCAGTAGTCGATAGTAATAGGTAAGAATAGGTATAAGCATAGTAATAAATAATCAATAATCAATAATTAATAATTTGACACAAAGACTTATATCATCCATTCCACCTCTCCAAACTCAAATCTTTCTTCTATTGAATGTTGCGTGATTAATTGTCCTGTTTCTGAAACACGCTTTAATTATTGTTTCAAAAACACGATTGTCTTTTTTCAATTTCACTGTTTCATCTTTTTTGTAAAGATGATCCTGGTAACTCTTAAACAGAGACGCAAAATTTCCGTTGATCAGCAACTGATAATTTCTCTCAATTACCACGCAAAGCTCTTGTGCAAGTTCAACCGGCTGATAATTTTTTCCGGTTATTTGTTTTAATGAAACAGGATTACGCAGCTCCGGAGTAAAAGCAGTTTGATTGATATTGATGCCGATTCCCACCACAGCCCATTTCCAATTATGAGTGATGTCCTGATCGCTATGGGGAGATGAATGATGAGTTTGTAATTCTTGAGTTTCGGCTCCTGACTCCCGACGCCTGGCTTCCGGCTCCGGACTTCCAATCACATTCTCTATCAAAATTCCCCCTGCCTTCCTGTCACGCCAATAAAGATCATTGGGCCATTTTATTGTTGTTTCATCTCCTGCATATTTAGAAAAAAACTCATAAACGCTAACTGCTGTACAAATACTCAATCGAAATTGGTCTTGAATCCTTAGTGGGTAAGGATTTAACAGAATGCTAAGAGCGATGTTAGAGCCTTTTTCAGACACCCAATTCTTGCCACGCTGACCCTTACCTGCTGTTTGTTGGTGAGTAAAGATTGCTGTACCATGTTGAACCTCATCCTGTCCGTCCGGCAGATGATTTCCATGAGCAAGACCCATGGCATATTTGTTGGTACTATCTATTGATTGCAACTCAATAAATGGCATTCCAATGGGATTGCCGGGAGATGGTAGTGGCAATTAATTACTATTTTTGACAAAATAAACAGGTTTCTTGTTACCAGGTGTTTGTTTTCTGGAATAAACTTTAAACCAGTAATTAATAAACGGTAACGAACAACAAAAAACCCAAACTTAAAAAACAAATTATTGGAACAATTGTCAGTTTTGGCTACAAGAAAAAAGAAAAGTACGGTCCGCTTAACGAAGAATTCAAAACTCATTAAAACCATCATCAACGCCATACAGGAGAAAAAAGGTGAAAATATTCTTTCACTTGACCTGAGAAAAATAAATGAAGCTGTTGCCGATTTTTTTATTATTTGTGAAGCAAGCAGTCAGCCGCAGGTAAGGGCTATATCGGAACATGTGGAGCAGGAAATGAAAAAAAAATGTGACGAATACCCCTACCGCCACGAAGGGATGAAAAACCTGCAGTGGGTTTTGATCGATTATGTAAATGTGGTGGTACATGTGATGCTGACAGAAACAAGGAAATTTTATAAGCTCGAGGAAATGTGGAGTGATGCAGTAGCAGATGAACATGACGAAAACTAAAGAGCTTTGATAGGAGTATATTATAGTAAATAAATTTAGAGAACCGTTTAACTGAGATAAGGAAAAATGTCACAAGAACAATTCAATAAAAACGAAAAACAATTTCCGCGGTTTCAACCAAACCGTGATGAAAATAATAATAAGAAAGGGCCTAAGTTCAGCAGTTATTGGATATGGGCGATATTATTAGCAACTGTAATTGGTTTTAGCATATATGGTCCATTTGCAAAAAAATATCAGCAAATAACCGTTGAAGATTTTAAAAGCATGTTGCTTAAGCATCATGTTGAAAAATATGTGGAGATACCAAATAAGAATGTGGTAAGAGTTTCTGTTAAGAAGGATAGTATTAAATACTATGCAGATAAATTACCAAGCAGCCCTATTTCAAACAAGAAAGATGAAAAAGCTCCGCAATTTACTTTCGAATCGAATGAACGGTTCAGGGAAGAAATTCTTGATTTTAAAAAACAAAATCCCGAAGCTTTTCCTCCCAATGATTTTAACCAGTCATATGACCCTTACTCCGTAGAAAAAGACAGTACCTGGTTTTCCGGCATATTAAATTTTTTATTGCCTGTATTATTATTCCTTGCTATTTGGATATTGCTAATGCGTAAAATGAGTGGTGGTGCAGGTGGCGGTGGCGGTCCCGGTGGTATTTTCAATATTGGTAAATCAAAAGCTACTTTATTTGATAAAGGAACAAAAGTAAATATCACTTTTGCTGATGTAGCAGGTCTTGATGAAGCAAAAGTGGAAGTGATGGAGATCGTTGATTTCTTAAAAAATCCTAAAAAATATACAGCCCTTGGTGGTAAGATTCCAAAAGGTGCATTGTTGATCGGTCCTCCCGGTACAGGTAAAACCTTGTTGGCAAAAGCAATGGCAGGTGAAGCACAGGTTCCTTTCTTTAGTTTGAGTGGTTCTGATTTTGTGGAAATGTTTGTAGGTGTTGGTGCCAGCCGTGTTCGTGATCTGTTTAAACAGGCAAGAGAAAAAGCTCCCTGTATCATTTTTATTGATGAAATAGATGCCATTGGCCGTGCAAGAGGAAAGAATGTGATGATGAGTAATGATGAAAGAGAAAGCACATTGAACCAATTGCTGGTTGAAATGGATGGTTTTGGAACTGATGCAGGTATCATTGTTCTGGCCGCAACCAACCGTCCCGATGTACTGGATACTGCATTGCTTCGTCCGGGTCGTTTCGACAGGCAGATTTCTATTGACAAACCTGATCTGAAAGGACGTGAAGCAATTTTTAAAGTGCATTTTAAACCAATTAAAATTTCTGAAAAACTTGATATTCATAAACTGGCTGAACAAACTCCTGGTTTTGCCGGAGCAGATATTGCCAATGTTTGTAATGAAGCTGCATTGATCGCTGCAAGAAAAGGAAAAGAAGCTGTGGAGATGGAAGATTTCCAGGATGCAGTGGACAGGGTGATCGGTGGATTGGAAAAGAAGAACAAGATCATTTCTCCGGAAGAAAAAAAGATCATTGCTTTTCATGAAGCAGGCCATGCTATTTGCGGCTGGTATCTTGAACATGCTTATCCGTTGTTGAAAGTAACCATTGTTCCAAGAGGAACTGCAGCATTGGGTATGCCCAATATACTCCGAAAGAACAATACCTGTATAATACCGATCAATTGATGGACCAGATCTGTATGACACTTGGGTGGCAGAGCCAGCGAAGAAATTTTCTTTGGTAAAATTTCAACCGGTGCACAAAATGATCTGCAGCAGATCACAAGAATTGCTTACTCGATGGTAACTGTTTATGGAATGAATGATAAAGTAGGAAATATAAGTTTTTATGATCCGCAACAGGAAAATTCTTTTACAAAACCATATTCTGAAGAAACATCTAAAATGATTGACGAGGAAGTACGTAAGCTGATTGATGATGCATATGCAAGAACAAAGAATTTATTAATAGAGAAAAAAGAGCAGGTAAGAATACTTGCTGAAGCATTATTAGAAAGAGAAGTGTTTTTCCAAAGTGATGTAGAAGCATTGATTGGTAAAAGTCCTTTTGAAGAAAAGAAAGTGCTTGATGTTCCGTTGCCGGAGCCGATCGTTGACCAGCCAAAGCCATTTGAAAAGCCTGCAGAAAAAAATTCGCCCGAGGGAGCGGAAGGAGCTGGTTCGGGGATGTTCCCTTTACCGGCTTAATTAAATAACCGGGAATGAAATTTTCTCCATCAAAAGAAACATATTCTCAAAAAAATACGAAAGGCGTTGAGTCATTCAACGCCTCTTCCTTTTCCACAAAGTGAGGGCAATCAATCTGTATTCCCTGCCTCATCAGAAGAACTTGAAGTTGTATTTGCAGAACAATTCAATGCACTGCGGGGCAGATTTATTTTTTGTGTCAACCGGCAGGAGCTGGCTTTTCAATTCAACAGTCTTATTAAAAAAAGCGACTGGCAAAAAGTGTATTGTGTTGAAAATAAAATTAAAGAGCTTGTCGGCGGATCAGCCGAAGAAAGATTTACAGATAAAGATCTTGCTGATTGCGATGTAAGTATTACCGGCTGTGAATGTCTTGTTGCCCGTACAGGAAGCATTGTAATGAGTGCAGCACAGTCATCAGCGGCAGAACAACCAGTGTATATGCTCCCGATTCATATTTGTATTGCATTTAGCAACCAACTGGTGTTTGATGTAAAAGATGCATTGACATTAGTAAAAGAAAAATACAATGACAAACTTCCTTCGCTGATAACATTTGCCACGGGCCCCAGCCGCACAGCGGATATTGAAAAAACATTAGTGGTAGGAGTACACGGTCCAAAGAAGTATATTGTTTTTTGGTTGATGCATAGTTGCGTACTTTTAATGCATGAAAAAACCTGAGGTTTACCAGCTTTTTGTGTATGGCTCATTGCGCAGTGGTTTCCGCAGCCCTGCTTATGAATATATCAGCCGCTATTTGGACCTGGTTGGAGAAGCAAAGGTGAAAGGCAAATTATTTGATCTTGGAGAATATCCCGCCGCTAAACCAACGGACGAAAATAAATTCATCATTGGAGAACTATATAAGATCAGGAATGAAAAGGAATTTGCCTGGGCAATTGGCCAGCTTGATGATTATGAAGGCGTGCATGTTGGCTTTGATGAAACACAACTTTATAAACGGGATATAACAGAAATTCATATTGATGATAAGATCACCAATGCATGGATCTACTGGTACCAGGGCGATGTGGATGACAAACCGGTAATTGAATCAGGTGATGTGCTTCAATACATGGAACAAAAGAAATAATTGTAAATTTGGATATGCCTCAAATAAGAACATTCAGAATCGTGCTTCGTAAAGAATCAGAAGGTGCCTATACTGCACTTGTTCCTTCATTGCCCGGGTGTATTACATGGGGTGAAAACGTAGAGCATGCACTTGAAATGGCGAAAGATGCCATTCAGGGGTACATCGCCGTCTTGGAAGAGGAAGGTGAACCAATACCTGATGATAACGGAACGTTTGAATATTCACTTCAGCTCTCTGCTTAAGTTTTGTATGGCAAAAACGGTATTTGCTAATCTCCTGCCTATATCTTTACTTCATGGATACTTCTCCTAAAAAATTAATTCATCTGTTGGAGAAAAAAGGCTATCTGTTAAAAAGAGTTACGGGCAGTCATCATATTTTTTTTCATAAAGAATCAAGGAAAACTGTAGTAGTGCCTGTCCATGGAAATAAAGATATTCCAAAAGGAACATTTATGAGTATTCTCAAACAAGCTGGCATTTCAAAAGACGAAATATAGCATTGTGGTTTTATCAAATAAAAAAATATATTTCCTTTCAGACTTTCATCTTGGCGCACCTGATGCAGCTTCAAGTCTTCAGCGAGAAAAACAAGTGGTAAAATTTCTGGATGAGATCAAACATGATGCAGACGAGATCTTTCTTGTCGGTGACATGTTTGATTTCTGGTATGAATACAGAAGAGTAGTTCCAAAAGGATACACAAGACTGCTGGGAAAACTTGCTGAATTATCTGATGCTGGCATACCCATGCATTTTTTTGTCGGCAATCATGATATGTGGATGAGGGATTATTTTCTGAAAGAATTGAATATTCCTGTTTATTTTGAACCAAAAGAATTTGAAAGAAACGGAAAGAAATTTCTAATCGGTCATGGCGATGGATTGGGCCCCGGCGATAAAGGCTATAAGTTCTTGAAAAAAATATTCCGCAATCCTTTTTGCAAATGGTTATTTGGTATCCTTCCTCCTTATTTAGGTATGGGGCTCGCTAATTATCTCAGCCGCCGGAGCCGGGCGCAAACAGGGGCATCTGAAGAAGTTTTCCTTGGGGAAGACAAAGAATGGCTGATCATTTATTGCAAAGAAGTATTAAAAGAAAAAAACTTTGATTTTTTTGTGTTCGGGCATAGACACCTTGCCATTGATTTTCGTCTGAATAATAACAGCCGGTATATTAACCTGGGCGACTGGATACATTATTATACGTATGCGGTCTTTGATGGAAACAAATTAGAATTAAAATCGTTTTTAAATAAAGATGAAAAGATTATCAGGAAATAAATGGTAACACGGTTAACCATATCATTTTTACTTTTTACTTTTTACTTTTCAGGTCTTGCCCAGATCGATTCATCATTTTTGCCATGGAAAAAAATAAAAGGGGATATCACCGCGTTTACCGCCGACAATTTTGATAATATTTATTTGCTGAATTCTTACGACCAGTTAAAAAAGATTGATGCCAATGGTGATTCGGTTGCTGTTTTTAATAATGTTAGAAAATACGGTAAGGTGGCGCAGATCGATGTTTCTAATCCATTAAGAGTCCTGCTCTATTATAAAGATTTTTCTACGGTAGTAATTCTTGATCGCTTGTTAAATATCCGCGGTACGATCGATTTCCGCAAGCAGGATATATTCCAGGTACAGGCGGTTTGTTTGTCGTACGATAATAAAATATGGCTGTATGATGAGTTTGATCATAAATTGAAAAAGATCGATGAAGATGGCAAATTACTTTTTGCCACTACCGATTTCCGCCAGCTTTTTGATGAGGCATTTTCCTTTACCACCATCTGCGACCAGGATGGGTTTCTTTATTTATATGATAAGAATAAAGGAGTGTATGTATTCGACTATTATGGGACATTAAAAAATATTTTTTCACTTACCGGCTATGATAATTTTAAAGCCGTAGGAAAATTTTTAACAGGCACCCGCAATGATTCGCTGATGCGTTATCAACCTTCAAATCTGCTCTTACAGGAAGTAAAATTACCCGGGGAATTCAGAAAAGCACAAAGCATCCATTTTACTGCAACGAAAGCGTATGCTTTAAAAAAAGATGAGCTCGATATCTATGAGCTTCACTAAGCGGTTTCTTTTACTTTTGCACACATGAATGAGTTTCTGAATAAGATGGTTTTTGATAACCCGGTCAAAAATTACCTGATCGTTGCCGGTGTCATTTTACTTGTATTAATTCTCAAGAGAGTTATTTCACGCTACTTTGCAGCATTGATCTTTCGGTTGGTAAATGTCAGTATTCAGAGATGTCGATAAAAGATCTTTCTCTGACCTTGTTGCCAAACCTCTTGGGTTATTTCTTCTGATACTGGTTTCAATTGTTGCATTGCACAAGCTTAGGTTCCCGGGATATTGGGATGTGGAAGTTTATAAATACAGTACGAAAGAGATCATTCATACGTTGGGTACGCTTGTGCTTATCATTGCTTTCATCTGGTTGCTGCTGCGTATGATAGATTTTATTGCCCTCATTTTGGAAAAGAAAGCAGACCTGACCCCGAGCCAGGCAGATAATCAGCTTATCATTTTCTTTAAAGATTTTTTTAAAGTTGTAATTGGAGTTATCGGGATATTAATGATACTGAAAGCCGGTTTTGGGTTTAATATCAGCAGCCTGATAACAGGTTTAAGCATTGCCACTGCTGCAATTGCATTGGCACTAAGAGAAAGCCTCGAAAACCTGATCGCCTCTTTTATTATTTTCTTTGATAAACCATTTTCAGCCGGCGATCTTGTTCATGTTCAACAGGTAACCGGGACAGTAGAAAAGATCGGCCTGAGAAGTACAAGAATAAGGACCGATCAAAAAACTTATGTTTCGGTTCCAAATAAGCAAATGGTGGATAGCATTCTTGATAATCTTTCTTTACGTACTCAACGCAAAGCGGAAATAAGATTAGAAGTTGGCTTGAATAGTTCTGTCGAAACCTTAAACAAATTTATGGAGGCCATAAAAACTAAATTGAATCAATCCCAAATTGAAGAGTCTGCTGTTTTTTTGACGGAAATAAGATCAAATTCTTTTTTAATACATATTGATTTTTTTACTGCACCAATTTCTATCAATGAGTTTAATAAACTGAAACAGCAAAAGAATCTTGAGATCCTGAAACTGATGGAAGAAATGAAAATTGAATTAGCTGGTGCAAGCAGTGAAATAAAGATTTCGGGGAAGTTAGGGAAATGAGAATTTCATCAGTGATATTTAAAATCAAATAAATCCTTCATTTCAATACCCAATGTTTCTGCAATTAAGAGAATTGAAGAGAGCCCTGTATTTATTTCTCCTCTTTCAATTCTACCTATCTGGCGAAGTTCAATTCCAGATTCATAGGCAAGTTTCTCTTGTGAATAATTGCGTGCCTTCCTGATTTTCTTAAGGTTATTGCCAAAGGCTTTGAGGAACTTTTCATTGCGTAATTGTTTCACTTGACAAGGTTCAACGAAACGGGGAAAAATAATTAGGTCAAATTTGTCCTATTTTATTTTTTTCTTTAAATTACATCTGCAAGGATTAACCCTGAAACCAAAATAGGCCGCAAAGCTATACAGCGATATGTAATAGCATAACCATTAAAACTATTTTATGAGAAAGCTTCTTTTTACCTCGCTATTATTTTTCTGCAGTCTTACAATTTTTAATTCATGTGGGCCAGATGAAATTCCACCACACAACCCGGGATGGGATTGGAGAATTGATAGAAGTAAAATATTGATTGATCCAAATGAATGGATGGTTAGGGTGGGGAATTTGTGTCCTAATTATGGTGATAATTGCTACAAAAGGCCTCCACAAATGAATACCTATCCTAATACAAGAGCGGCATTCATTAATTTTAAATCATATTATGACGCCAATAACATAAGAGGATTTTTTCAAAATAGCTCTAATTGGAATTATTTGTATCCCGGTTTAAATATAAACTCGGATACGATTCAAAATATGATGGATGGGACATGGTTAACGCATATTTCTCCTGACAGTGCTATTATAATATACACTGGAACTCTTTCTTCTCCGGACTATCGCTTGGGCATTTTGCTTAATTTGAATGTCCAGCAACAAGAATAAAAAAAGGCGACTCTCCTCATGAAGCAGGAGAGTCGCTTATTATATATAAATTGCAAGCATGAAAATTCTCTCAAACATTTTCATCAGTATATCATTTGTTTTATTATTAAAATGTACAAATAAAATATCCAATTATCCAACCCTTAATTCAAAAGAGGAAATAAATATTGGTTTCAAACCTACCGGCCGCATTGATATTTCGTTTGGAATTAATTTCATTGGGAAAGACAGCGCTGAACGAATAAGTTACCTAAATGATGAAGGGGATTTGATTTTTTATAATCTTAAAGCAAGAAATAATTCAGTCATATCACTAAAAAAATATTTGGGTAATAACGGGACACATAATGGAATGATTTCGGGCGAAAGACTTTTTTTATACGTCCGAGACAGCATGCTTTTGTATGAGTTTAGAATAGATTTTTCAAAAAATATTATTAAAGACGAAAAGAAATATGATTTAAGCTGGGTTTGGGATCATGGAAAATACATTGATAGACATCAAAATGGTAATACCTTATTCAATATTCAGGAAAATATTTTCATCGGATACCAGACAATGAACCCTAAAACTTATTATTTGGATAATTCCTCTTATTTTAAATATGAACTTTTGACAGGAAATAAAAGCATTTATAAATCTAAAACATTAATATATCCTAAATCGTTTTTAAGGGGTAGGCATTATAACTATGATACGCACCTTTTAGCTTTGAATGATTCAACATTAGTATATGCATTGAATTCTACTGATTCAATTTATAAGATTCATTACAAGAACGACGAATACATTTTAAAAGGGAAAATTGATGGTTTTTCAGGTTTCGAAAAATTTAATCCTAAAAAAACAAGAGATTTAGCGTATGTCCGGAAATATTCAGAAACAACAGAGGGAAATTTTAATCTTTTGAAGACTTATAATAATAAGCATATAATCATAATTAAGCATTTAGCGAAAAAGAGTATTAATGATGTCGATCAATGGGGTTATGGTATTCTAAACGAGAATTTGGATATGGAATATAAAGGAGTGTTTCAGCATTCGATAAGTCCGCTATTTTGCTTCCAGTATAAAAATGGGTTTTTAATATTTTCAAAGTCTCTTGAGAAAGCATATTATTATGAAATCCCTTAAACTCTTTTTTACTACATTTATTTTTACCAATATTTCTTCTTGCTCTAATAGTGAGTTTAATTTTGATTTGTTAAAAAATAATATCAACTCAGAGGAAGGAATTATTGTATCCTGCATACGATGTACTTGCGTAGTGGAAGAACTTGATAGTTATTACTTGGTCAACGATAATTTTGTAACGAAGGTTCCACTGTACGCTGACACAAATTGTTTACAACCATTTCTCAAAAAAAAAATTAATCATTTAAACCAAAGAGTATTAGATAGCATTTATGAAAAGAATTACAATTTGATACTTTTTAAAAGAGAAGGAAGTACCTATAATTTCAAATTAGTTAAAACAGAGGATGCAATAAAGTTTCCACAAATTGCAAAAGCTTTTTTTGAAAAATAGAGATTTGTTTTTTAAGAATTCATCCCGAACTCGCCTTCAAGACAAAAAACAATGGAAGAAATGAAAATCGAATTAGCTGGTGCCAGCAGTGAAATAAAGATTTCAGGAAAGCTGGACAATTAATTCTTTAAATGTATCTTTTGTGGTAGCTTGTAGCAAGGGTTGCATACAATTCACCGTCATCATTTTCACCAATAAATTTTTTTGAAATGGACAATATTCAGGATAACGAGCAAGTAGCAAGCGGGATCATGGATAGCTACTCCGATACTCAAAAAGAAATTCTTGCTATTGAGACCAGGAAAACAAGGAATAAGCTTTTTATCATTGCAGCTGTCATCCTGATCTCCGATCTTCTTGCACTGCTGATGGCGAATGCTGTGAATGTTACTACACTGCTTTTTATTGCGGTGGTTCCTTTGATATTTGTTGGTTTTGCGCTGTTGGCCACAAAAGAACCATTGCTGGCAATGATATTATGCGCAGTAGTGATCGTTGCTTTATGGGTGTTTACCTTTGTGCAATTTGGCAGCCGGTCGCTTGTAAGTGGTATACTTGTTAAAGCTGTTCTGATTACTCTTTTGATCTCCGGATTTCAAAATGCTATTGAAGCCAATAGAATAAGAAAGGAAATGAAATAAGCGTTTGCTTTTTTTATTTGGTATTGATAAACTCCAATGTCTTTATCCCAAACTCGCCTTCAATTCATTAAAAAACGATTTGATCTTCTCCAGTGATTGGATCATTGCAAATTTCTCATCGGGCTTCTTATTCTTCTTTAAAAAATCTTTGGCGCCTTCAATAGTGAATTTGCGGCGGCGAAGCAGGTCATGAATAAGCACAAGGTTTTTAACATCGATGGGGCGGAAGAAGCGGTCGCCTTTGCGGTTCTTTCTTGGTTCAAGAATATCGAATTCGGTTTCCCAGTAACGTATCAACGATTGATTTACCCTGAACCATTTGGAAACTTCTCCAATAGAATAATATTGTTTTTGAAAAAGAATTTCATCGGGAGGGATCTGTATCAGGTCAGCATTCACATGAATTTCTTTTAACGACAAACGTCCACGGGGTGATCTTCTTTTTTCCAACGCCTCAACAACAGTAGTTACTGCATCTGCCTGCGGGGGAGGCGTTGTTTGTTCAGCATTTTCTTCTTGTTCCTCCGGTAGTTCGTGCCCGGTTATTTTTATATCTTTTTCTTCCTCTGAAGAAAAATCAAAAGTTATTTGTGAAAGTGGTTTACCCATAGTTCAGTAAAGATAAGGATGATGAAGTGTGCGACGCAACGAAGTTGACATGTGTGGAAAAGTTAGGAAAAGGCACAAGGCACAAGGAACAAGGCACAAGAATTAAAACGGCTCCAACTTGTACCTTGTGCCTTGTACCTTGTGCCTTAATCAAAACTCTGATTTGCAGCAGCAGCCAGTTTCAACAACCTGTCAAACTGCTCCGGTGTAAGATCATTATAGAAGAAATAAATTGGATCGATCTTGTTTCCGTTCTTGATCACTTCATAATGGCAATGCGGGCCCGGTGCTTTTTCCGGTGCTGCCTACATAGCCGATCACTTCACCACGTTTCACCCGTTGGCCGCCCCTTGCTTTAACACGAAACATGTGACCATATAAAGTTTTATAACCATAGCCATGATTGATGATAACAACGTTGCCATATCCATCGCCACGATTGCCGGCCACTTCGATGCTGCCATCCGCAGTAGCATATATAGGTGTGCCCGCGGGGCGCTGAAGTCAAGACCGGGATGAAGCTTTACAGTTTTATAAACCGGATCGATGCGGTAACCAAAACCTGAAGCAATACGTTTCAGATCAGTATTGCTTACCGGTTGAATAGCCGGTGTGGCAGCCAGCAGCTTTTCTTTATTATTCAGCATTCCCCTCAGGTCCTTGTATGATGCATCCTGCGCTCTTATACGGCTGCTCATATTATTGAGTGTTGTGATGATAGAATTTATCAGGTCATTTTGTTCCATCCCTTCCACTTTTGCAATCTGTTTTTCCTTTTCCATTTCTTTCAACCTGTGCGCTGTCAGGTATCGGGCTTGCTTCAAAAATAGAACGGTATACTTCGTTATCCCTGTCTTCAAGTTCTTTCATTTGCTGCTCTATCTTTTTTGTTTCCTTGTTCAGTTCACGATAGCGGTCTTTCATTCGTTCGTTTTCTGCACGCAGCAGTTTCTCATTCGGCGAACCAATAAAACGGAATGCTAATAAAGAAATGATGGCAGCGGTAACAAGTGCGGCAGCAATAAAACCAAATACACGAAGCAGCTTTACACGCAGGGGAGTTTCCAGTTTTTCATACCGGAGCGTATGCGTGTTATAATAGTATTTGATTTTTTTCATAACCCCTGGCCGTCTCGGTTGGGTAACGGATAATTGGTTTCAAATTCAGCGCCTGCAAGCAACCTGTTTCTCCTTCAACTCACGGCTTATCATTACCTTTGGCCACTTTTACAGGGAAGACAAATATAGTCTTCTAAAAAGCAAAAATCAACCTAATTATTTATGATGACCAGTGGCGAGATAAGGCAAAAATTTCTGGATTTCTTCGCATCGAAAGGACATGTGATTGTTCCTTCTGCACCGATCGTGATAAAAAATGATCCTACCCTGATGTTTACCAATGCGGGTATGAACCAGTTCAAAGATTATTTTCTGGGAAATAAACCGGCGCCGCATAAACGAGTTGCAGATACACAAAAATGTTTGCGGGTAAGCGGCAAGCATAATGACCTGGAAGAAGTGGGAGTGGATACCTATCATCATACCATGTTTGAAATGCTGGGCAACTGGAGCTTTGGTGATTATTTTAAAAAAGAAGCCATTGCATGGAGCTGGGAACTGCTGACAAAAGTGTTATAGATTAGATAAAGACAGGTTGTATGTCACCATTTTTGAAGGTGATGCAAAAGAAGGTTTGCCAAGAGATGAAGAAGCATATAATGAATGGAAAAAATGGATAGCGGAAGACAGGATATTAATGGGAAATAAAAAAGATAATTTCTGGGAAATGGGTGATACCGGCCCTGTGGGCCTTGTACGGAAATTCATGTTGATTGCAGGACTGATGAAGAAAGAAAATAATGATGGAAAAGCATTGGTGAACAATGATCATCCGCAGGTGATTGAAATATGGAATAATGTATTTATTCAATTCAACCGTTTAAAAGATGGCAGTCTTGAACCATTGCCTGCAAAACATGTAGATACTGGAATGGGTTTTGAAAGATTGGTGAGAGTGTTACAAGGCAAAGCATAGTAATTATGATACGGATGTTTTTACAGGAACGATTGCAGCGATTGAAAAGATAACAGGTAAAAAATATGAGTACAGTGAGAGTAAAGAAGCTATTGCATTCCGGGTTATTGCAGATCATATAAGAGCTATTTCTTTTACAATTGCTGATGGACAATTACCATCCAATACGAGGTGCAGGTTATGTGATAAGAAGAATTTTACGAAGAGCTGTATTTTTATTATTACATTACCTGAAATATAAGCAACCATTGCTTTATCAATTGGTGCCAACTTTGGCTAATCAGTTTAAAACATGTATTTCCTGAACTACATAAGCAGGTGAAGTTTGTTACAGATGTAATAAAAGAAGAAGAAGAAGCATTTTTAAAAACGATAGAAGCGGGGTTAAAAATCTTTAAGCAGAATATTGCAGAAAACTTAACCAGCATAAATAAAGAATGGGGAGAAATTTTTAAGAAAAATGGCGACCAGATAGATAAGGCAATTGAACCCGTTCAGGCACTGCTTCAAAAAAAGATTAAAGAAGCAACAAAAGAAACTGCGGGTAGTTTACAGCAACAATGGTCATTAGTACAAAACATTAAAGGCGATTTGGCTTTTAAACTTAAGGATACGTATGGGTTTCCGATTGACTTAACTCAACTAATCGCTAAACAAATTGGTTGGACAGTTGATATGGATGGTTATAACAAAGAACTGGAACAGCAAAAACAAGGCAGTCGCGGCGATGCGAAAGTGGATACCGAAGACTGGATCGTACTTGATGATTATGCAAGAAATGAATTTATTGGTTATGATGAACTGGAATCACGAACCAAAGTAGTGAAGTACAGAAAAGTAAAAGCAAAAGGGAAAGAAGGATATCAGATTGTGTTGGAAGTAACACCTTTTTATGCAGAAAGTGGTGGACAGGTAGGAGATACAGGAGAATTAATAATTAACAATGAAAAATTAATAATTACAGATACAAAAAAAGATAATGACCTGATCATTCATTTTACAGATGCTATTCCTGGTGACCTGGCTGGCGAAGTAATTGCAAGGGTTGATCCAATTAAAAGAAAAAACACAGAGCTTCATCATTCAGCTACGCATCTTGTTCATTCCGCATTAAGAAAAGTATTGGGAACGCATGTAACGCAAAAAGGCAGTTTGGTAAATGATGAACATCTTCGTTTTGACTTTTCTCATTTTGCAAAAGTGAGCGATGAAGAAATGGCAACCGTAGAAACATTGGTAAATAAAAAGATCAGGGAAAATATTCCTGTGGTAATAAAACAAATGCCAAAAGATGAAGCGATGAAGATAGGAGCAATGGCATTGTTTGGTGAAAAATATGGGGATGTTGTTCGGGTTGTAATAATTGATCCGACTTATTCAGTTGAGCTTTGCGGCGGTACACATGTCGGCTCAACAGGTGAGCTTGGTGTTTTTAAAATTACTCATGAAACGGCGGTGGCTGCAGGAGTAAGACGGATTGAAGCATTTTGTGGTGAGGCGGCTGAAGAATATCTCAATAGTAAAATACAGGAATTGAATTTAATAAAAGACCAATTCAAAAATCCTAAGGATATTTTAAAAACCGTTGAAACTACTTTGGCCGAAAATACGATGCTGAAAAAGCAGCTTGAACATTTTGAAAATAAATTACTGGGTGGCATTCGCAATGAATTATTACAAAAGAATGAGATCATTAATGGGATCAATTTTATTGGCGGCATCCTCGAGGTCACCAATGCTGAAGCATTGAAAAAACTTTGTTTCGATCTGAAAAATCATCTTGATAATTACGTGGTGGTGCTTTGCGCCAATATCGCTGGTAAGCCTTCGGTTGCGATAAGTATTGATGAAAAAATTGTTGCCTCAAAAAATCTTGATGCCGGGAAAATAATCAAGGAACATGTTGCTTCGCTTGTAAAAGGCGGCGGTGGCGGGCAAAAAACATTAGCGACCGCCGGTGGCCAGGATGCAAGTAATTTGCAAAAAGTAATAGATACAGTTAAGAATCTTTTGAAATGAGATGTATAAACAATTGTTTTCTTTTTATATATTCTTTTTTTCTTTCTCGATCACAAAAGGTCAAGCTCCTTTAACTGATTCATTATTTCATCCCGATTCACTTCGTCATATTGTTGAAGTATTAGCTTCAGATAGTTTACAAGGACGATTTACCGGTACTGCTGAAAATTATAAAGCAGCATTATTTATCGCACATGAATTTAAAAAAGCAGGATTAAGTCATTTATCCGGTAACAATGGTTTTTTTCAGGAAGTAAAACCTTCATGGTACAATGTTATTGGCGCTATAAAAGGGAAATCAAAGCCCGGGCAGCTAATAATTTTCTCCGCACATTATGATCATGTGGGTACAAATGCAACCAATCCATTTCCAACCAACAAATTTATTCCCGGCAATGACGATCAAATTTTTAACGGTGCCAATGATAACGCATCGGGTGTTGCAGCCGTAGTAAGTCTTGCAAAATATTTTAAAGCACTTGACAGTAATGAAAGAACATTATTGTTTGTTGCTTTTACGGGTGAAGAGCTTGGTTTATTAGGATCGGAATTTTTTGCTAATGAATTTGAACCTGATTCTATTGTAGCCGTTATCAATATCGAAATGATTGGAAGAGATGAATTCAGGAACCCTAAACCTTTTATTACGGGCCATGAGTATTCGGATATAAAAAAGATATTAAACAGGAATTACCAGGCTTTCGGTAATAAGTCAGAAAAAGAATTTTTCAAACGGGACCCCTATTTTAAAAGCCTGTTATTTACACGTTCTGATAATTATCCTTTTGCTTTAAAAGGTATACCTGCACATTCTATCATGTTAACATCGCCGGAGGATAAATATTATCATCATCCTGATGATGAGCCGGTAACATTAGATTACCAGAAAATGAAAAAAGTAATTACCGGGATCGCTTATGGAACGATTGGTTTGGTAAAAGGCATTGATACTCCCGGTCGAATAAAAAGAATTTTTTGAAACAGCTCAATCACTCTCTGCATTCTTCCTGATCTTAGGGCTTTCTTTGTAGATGCGTATAACAATGGAAATAACCACTGCACAAAAAGCTAAAGCGATTATTGCTATCAATTCATTCATAAAATTATAAGCAGTTAGTGTTTGCCAAAAATCCTAAATCAATACTTTCTACCAATACCACTTTGAGGTAAGGAAAAATTACTAACTGGCAATTGGTAATTTTACCTGTATGAATGTTGTTATCGAAACCGAACGTCTCTTGCTCAGAACGTTTACAGAGGATGATGCATCTCTCATATACGAATTAAACCTTGACCCGGATGTTACCCGCTACACTCATGACCCGGTAAAAGATATCGGTCATGCAAGAGAAATTCTTGAAAAAACAATTCTGCCGCAATATGCACTTTACAATCATGGCAGGTGGGCGGTTCATTTGAAACCAACGCTTGAATTCCTTGGCTGGTGCGGATTAAAATATCGCTCCGGATTAAATGAGATAGACCTTGGTTACCGGTTCAAGAAAGTTTTTTGGGGTAAGGGATATGCGACCGAAGCGGCCTATGCATCAATTAAATATGGCTTTACTAAATTGAATTTGCAGCGTATCGTCGGCCGTGCTGAACCGGACAATATCGCCTCATGGAAAGTGCTGGAAAATTGCGGAATGACCTATATTAGAGATGAGGAAGTGGATGGCTATCCCGTCAGGACTTACGAAATCTATCGCCCGTCTGTCATATAAAACAGCCGCCTGAATAGGCAATCGCCATTTAACACTTCCGAAACATTTCGTAATCCAAAAAATGTCTTTATATTTGGTCTACGAAAAAAAACGTAGGAAATTTTAAAAATACTTTTTATGAAACGACTTGCTGTAAATTTTGCGATCGCTGCTTTACTCGCCACATTGGCTATTCCTTCTTTTGCCCAGGATGAGAAAGAAAAAGAAAAAGAGAAAGTAAAAGAAGAAAAAGTAGTAAAGGAAAAGAAAAATGTAGAGCAGATTGTTATCACACGTAACAGTGATAGCAAGGAAAAAACTGTTATCGAGATCAATGGAGATAAAATAACGGTTAACGGAAAACCAATCGAAGATTTGAAAGATGGCGATGTGAAAGTACATCGCAATAAATACAAAACACTGGAGGGATTAACGTACTCTCTTCCAAGAGGAAACATGGGTCAAACTTTCAATTGGGACAACGACCATGACAACTTCGGGTATTTTGGTGATACGGATGAGAACCGTGCTATGCTAGGTGTAGTTACTGAAGAAGCGGAAGGTGGTGTGAAAGTAACTGAAATAACAAATGAAAGTGCCGCAAAAAAAGCCGGTATCAAAGAAGGTGACATTATCACTAAAATTGATGATACAAAAATTGATGATCCTGATAAATTAACTGAAGCTGTTCGCAAGCACAAACCAGGAGAAAAAGTAACCGTCACTTTATTAAGAGATAAAAAGGAACAAAAGGTTACGGCAGAATTAGGGAAATGGAAAGGTGTTGGCGCATATAATTTTAACCAGGGCCAAAATTTTAAAATGGACATGCCGGAGTACAGAGAGCTGCTAGCTCCAAAGATTCAGGGTATGCCACGCCAGAATTGGGCCTTTTCGGGCGGTTCGCCAAGATTAGGTTTATCTGTACAGGATACTGATGATGGTAAAGGCGTAAAAGTTATTGAAGTGGATGAAGAAAGCAATGCCGCAAAAGCAGGATTAAAAGAAAATGATATCGTTACTCATTTCAATGATAAAGAAGTGAACAGCGCTGATGAAGTAGCCAAGCTGGTAAAAGAAAATAAAGACAAACCAACTATTAATTTGAAAATTAAAAGAGATGGCAAGTCTCAAAGCATAGAAGTAAAAATGCCACGCAAGTTAAAAACAACAGATATTTAAGAAAAGCTCACTTAGTTATAGTAAAAAGCCGGTTTTTGATAGCCGGCTTTTTGTTTTCCTTTTTCTCAAAAGCCATTAAGCATTTGGGATGTATTTTTGCCGTTCTTATATACATGGCAAAAGATCAGCAATATGAAATAGTTGTAGGGCTTGAAGTCCATGCAAGGCTTCTCACGAAAAGCAAATTGTTTTGCGGCGACAGCTCAGTGTTTGGTGATGAACCCAATACTAACATCAGCCCGATAACGCTCGCTCATCCCGGCACTTTGCCAAAAATGAATAAAGAGGCGATTGCCTTTGCGGTTAAGCTTGGTCTTGCCTGTCATTGCTGAAATCGAAAAGCAAAATTATTTTGCCCGTAAAAATTATTTTTATCCTGATCTTCCCAAAGGTTACCAGGTTTCGCAACATACAACGCCGATCTGCAAAGGCGGATTTGTAACTATAAAAACTGAATCCGGTACAAAGGATATTCAATTGAACAGGATACATATGGAAGAGGATGCAGGTAAAAGCCTGCATGATGTGTATGCTGATGAAACTGCACTTGATTATAATCGTGCCGGTGTTCCTCTTCTGGAAATAGTTACTGAGCCGGACCTTCGAAGTGGAGATGAAGCGTATGCATATTTAACCGAGTTGCGCAAGCTTGTTCGCTATTTGGAAATATGTGATGGCAATATGGAAGAAGGAAGTCTTCGTTGTGATGCGAATATTTCTGTACGAAAAAAAGGTGATGATAAGCTGGGTACAAAAGTGGAAGTAAAAAATCTTAACTCGATAAGGAATGTAAAAACAGCCATTGAATTTGAAGCAAGCCGGTTGATCTCTTTGTTGGAAAACGGCGAAACAATTCAACAACAAACAAGAAGCTTTGATGCAACAAACGGAACCACATTTGCCATTCGTGATAAAGAAGATGCTGAAGATTACCGTTATTTTCCTGAACCGGATCTTACTCCGTTTGATCTTACCGGGGATTTTATTCAATCAATAAAAAAAACGTTACCTGCTTTACAACAAGAAAGAGTAAAAAAATATGTTTCCGTGTACCAGTTGAATGCATACGATTCAACTGCATTAACGGAAGAAAAAGATATTGCCGACTATTTTGAACAGTTGATTCAATCAAATAAAATTGATATAAAACCAAAATCCGCAGCCAACTGGATGCTGGGGCCGGTGAAAACCTGGCTGAATGAGAAGAATAAAAATATTAATGATTTCCCGGTTTCACCCGCCAAACTTTCACGGCTCATTGACCTTGTCGAAGAAAATAAACTGAGTTTTTCCGCTGCCTCATCAAAAATATTTCCGTTACTGATTGAAGATCCGGACCTGGACCCTTTTGAACAAGCAAAAAAGATGAGTTTGATAATGGAAAGCAATTCCGATTACATTCTGCCAATTGCCGATGCAGTACTTTTGCAATTTGAAGATAAAGTAAAGGAATACAGGAAAGGTAAGAAAGGCCTGCTTGCATTGTTCGTTGGCGAAGTAATAAAAAGATCAAAAGGAAAAGCCGACCCCAAAGTTGTAAATGAAATTTTGAATCAAAAACTTAATAGCTAAAAAAATGGTCCCTATGCGAAAGATCGTTTTAATATCGGGAGTGTTGTTATTATTGGCTTTTGCTGAAAATAATTCAGGGCCGTTTACTGTAACAGGTACATTAAAAAACAGCTCAGCGAAAGTCGTATACCTGGAAGAAAATATTATAGCCACCGGTCAAACAATATTAAAAGATTCGGCAACGATAAATGCCGACGGAAAATTTTCAATCAGTGTTAATGTGCCCGGTGAAAGTGTTTATAATCTTCGCTTGCAAAATGAGCCTGCGTTTGTTACCATCATAAATGATGCGGAAAAAATTAATGTAGAAGCTGATTTCAAAAAACAATATGATTTTTATGATGTCTCAGGATCGGCTTCAAGCAAAGGAATAAAAGATTACCTGGCAAAAATAAATGAGCTGCAAAGGGAAAAATTCAACTTCTATAAGCAGTCAGACAGCATCAGGAAAAATAAAGGCGATTCATTGCTGGCAGAAAGCCTTGATACCAAACAGAGAGATATTACTCAGCAAATGAAAACGATCACCACGCAAACCCTGCAGCAATCGGGCAAGGCACCCTTTTCCCTGTTCGTGCTGGCTACCTACCAGGGCATGGCGAATAATCCCGGCTTTAGAATGTATGCATATACCGCGGAAGAGCTGGTTGGCCTGTTAAATGAAATGGTAAATAAATTTCCAGGCAAAGATGACATCGTTAAAATTAAAACCTCGATAGAATCACAGATAAAAAAATCATGGATCGGCAAACAAGCCCCCGAAATTTCTTTACCAAATACAGAGGGTAAGGAAGTTGCTCTCAGCTCTTATCGCGGTAAATATGTACTTGTTGATTTTTGGGCAAGCTGGTGTGGTCCGTGCAGAAGGGAAAATCCATCTGTAGTAGAAGCATACAATCGTTTTAGAAATAAAAATTTTACCGTGCTCGGCGTTTCACTAGACAGACCGGGACAAAAAGATGCCTGGGTGAAAGCTATAGTAGATGATAATCTGAATTGGACCCATATCAGCGATCTGAAATTTTGGAATAGTGCGGTAGTAAAACTCTATCGTATTGAAAGTATTCCTTTCAATGTTTTAGTTGATCCCGACGGAAAAATAGTTGCGGAAAATCTCCGCGGCGCTGCATTAGATCAAAAGCTATCCGAAATTTTGGGTGGTTATATTCCGGAAAAAAAATCAGGCTCCTCTTCTTCTTCTTCAACACTTTTAATAATCGCATCTGTAGCTGTATTATTATTATTGTTGGGGTGGTTTTTCTTTTTCAGAAAGAAAGGAGGAATTAAAAAGACAACCCAAAAAACGCCTGTAAAACCACCGGTAAAAACGACAGGAAAAAAGAAACCTGGTAAACATCGTTGACCAGGTAAAGAATAAAAGAAAGGGTTGCCATTGGCAACCCTTTTAGTTTTTCTCATGTGGAAATATCTTTTTAATTATCTGTCATCAGCGGATTAAGTGATAATTCATCTGAGGAAATCGGCCAGATATAACCTGTTTCAGTAGCTGGTTTAGCAAGAACAGAACCTTTTGCAGGAATAGGTTGTAATAAACGCATCAAATCAAAGTTGCGTAATCCCTCTCCCAAAAATTCAATTCTTCTTTCAAGCAATATTGCATTGATAAGGTCTGTTTGTGTAAGCGGCGCTAATATTACAGCAGGATCTGATCGTTGACGAACTGCATTTAACAAAGCCAATGCTCTTACATTAACACCGGCATTCGTCCTTGCCAATGCTTCAGCCAGGTTCAGTAAAACTTCGGAATAACGAATTACAGGAGCCCAATCGGTATATGGAGACGGGGCATTGAATTTTGTATTGAGATATGGTTTACCTGACACTGTTGCAACAAAGCCTCTTCTTGCATCGTTGGCTGTCCATCCCGTATTCGCAATGATCCCGTTTGTATTCAATGAAAATTCACCACCACCTGTTGTTTTTGACCAATAAAATCCCAATTGATTTTGCGTACCGGGATTATCGCCCGCAGTGCTGGTCATTGGCATTGATAAAATGGATTCAGTAGTGGTGTAAGGAGTTCTGAACACATTTACAATGTTTGCCTGAAGTGCATGAGCAACACCAGATGTGGCGCTGAAAGGAGCAGTGTTCTGCGCTACTATTTTATTAGCTTCCGTAATTGCTCTTGCATAATCCTGCATGCTAAGAAATACTCTTGTCTTCAGTGCAATAGCAGTATTGCGATGTGCACGGGTTGTATTCAAAGCAGCAGTTGTATAAGTAAGCGGCAGGTTTGCTTCGGCAAAATCAAGATCAGAGATGATCTGTGCATATACTTCGGCAACTGTGCTTCTTGCTAAAGCAGAAAAGCCTGATTCTTTAATGCCAACTAAACGTAATGGCACGCCGGGCTTGCTTCCATTACCATCTGCATAAGGTCTTGCATAGTGCTCAAGTAATTTAAGGTAACATGCGGCCCTGAGAAATCTTGCTTCGCCAAGATAATTATTAGATAATGCTGTGCCCACCACTGTTGTTCCTTTAGCCGCCATTCCATCAATAAACAGATTAGAAAGATTAATTGTAGAATATGCCTGCGCCCATAAGTTCTTAATGAAATTTGCTGAAGTTCCGGTTGCATTAAGCAACCATACATCATATCCTGTAACGCCATTCGTAGTTTCATTTATAAAATCTTCACCTCTTATATCGCTCGCTATCTGGGCACGACCACCATAAAAGGCACCGGCTTTAAAACCCTGGTATAACGAGTTTACCTGGTTTGCAATACGCCCCGGTGTGTCAAAAGCGGTGGCGTCAGCAACGAAGGTTTGAGGAACAGGTGATAACAACTCCCTATTGCAGGATGTTACCATCACAAGTCCCATGCAAAAGCTGATTATATATTTTAATTTCTTTTTCATTCGTTTAACTTTTTTAGTTATTGAAATGTGATGTTCAAACCGATCACAAAATTCCTTCCATTGGCAATTGTATTCCTGTCGATACCCTGGTTGGTATTTCCGTTTCCATTTGAAGAAACTTCAGGATCAGGACCGGGGTAATCAGTAATGATGAATAAATTCTGACCGCTTACAAAAAGTCTTGCCGAAGCAAGTTTTGCTTTGTTGGTAAGCTTTGAAGGAAAGTTGTAAGCCAGCGTTACATTTTTCACTTTTACAAAATCACCTTTGAAGGCACTGTATGACATTGGCAATGCAGACCCGTTAGAAACGTTGTCACCATACATCGGCTTGGGCACTGTTGTCACATCACCTGGTTTTTTCCAGGCTGCCAGTACATCGATATGGTTGTTCCAGAAGCGCTGATCATGTAAACCTGCCCATGATCCATAGTACACATAAAATCCCAATTGGTAAGTAAGAAGCACATTCAGATCAAATTCTTTGTAGCGGAAAGTATTGTCCCAACCACCATACACTTTCGGATTTGTGTTTCCATACATTACTCCATCTTTTTGTTGTGTGACGCCCACACCCACCGGTTGATTGGGTTCAGAATAACGAGTACCGTCAGGATTGATCCAATTGAAAATGTTAGCTCCCACATTCTGATAGAAAGAATATAATACAGGGTTACCCGCAGCATTCAATAAAATTCTTCTTCCTGTTTGTGGATCTACACCTCCATTGCGCACTAGCCACAAATAACCTAATGAATAACCCACTGCAGTGCGGCTCACCGTTTCAAGGCCTGAAGTAGAAGAAAGTATTTCAGTTAAACCTGGGGCAAGGGATGTTACTTCATTTTTATTTGTAGTAATGTTTAATGTAGAACTCCAGGTAAAGTTTTTGCCCCTGAAAGGATTTGCAGTTATTCCAAACTCCCAACCTTTGTTATACATAGTTCCCACGTTTGTCGGAATTGCGTTTGGCACACCTGCAGACGGAGCTTGCGGCACATTCAAAATAAGATCCTTAATATCGTTATAATAACGCGTTGCCTCTATTTGAATCCTGTCTTTTAGCAAGCTGAAATTAACTCCTACATCGATCTTGGTACTGGTTTCCCATTGTAAGTTCGGATTACCTGCTGAACTGAATTGTAAAGTTGGAAGGCCACCATACAAACCAGAACCATAAGATGAAAAGATAGCATAGTCACCAATACCATTCGTATTACCTACTTTACCATAGCTGCCCCGAAGTCTGAAGTTGGAAAAAATGTTACTTAAATCTAGCACCTTCCCAGAAATTCTCTTTGGCAATATCCCAACCTGCAGAAGCTCCCCAAAATGTTGAAGCTTTATCTGCCAATGCTGAGTATTCATCTCTTCTTATGTTCCCGGACACATAATATTTCTTTTTAAAATCATAAGAAACACGGCCAAAAGAAGAGAGAAGATAATTTTCTCCATAGGCAAGACCGGAAGTATTGGGTGTTACAAAGCCAGCCTGGATCACATCGTAGGCCGGATCGGAAAGTGTTTGCCTGTTAAGACCAAAACCAATACTTGTTCTCCTGTCTTGTTCATTTCCGACAAGAGCACTTATTGTATGAGTTGCATTAAACACATAATCGAACTGAGCAGTATTTGTCCATGTCCATCTTTTGAATTTGCCGTAGGTACTTGTAGCGCTTCCACTGGCAGCAAAAGCATCACCATGGATCGGAGTCTGGAATATCTCGTTATCTGCATATAAGTAGTCAACGCCGTACATTGTTTTCAATGTAATCCATTTCAAAGGTTTTATTTGTCCATAGATATAAGACTGGATATGATTGATCTCAGAGTTTTGCCGGTTAAGATCCAAAAGAACAACAGGATTATAAAAACCGATCACTACGGAATTATTCATCCTTCCGGTAACATTACTGTTACTCGCATTTTCAATATTATAGGAGCCATCATTATTATAAGGAGACACGTTTGGCGCTGTTACCATTGGAATACGACCTGAGCCAGCGGTACCAAACGCTTCACCGTTAAGTGAACCTGATGAATTCGCAGCCAGGTTTCGTTCGTTTGAATAAGCAATCTTACCACCTACGGAGAACCAATTGTTCACCCTGCTATCAACATTGAATAAAATATTTTTCCGAACGAATTCATTTTTTTTAAGAATACCTTCCTGGTCGCTATAGCCCACAGAAAAATAATATGTGGTATTGTCATTACCTCCAGAAACATTCACGTTGTGATCATGAGAAAAACCTCTTTGGTAAATATAGTCAGACCAGTCAGTATCAATTGTTTTGCCATTTGCATCAGTCGCCAGGGCAAATTTTGTGTAGCCCGCTGCGGCAGGGTTTGTTGAATTCACGTTAGGATTATTTGCTGCGGCCATGTTCTTGTAATCAGTGTATTGCTGTGCGTTCATAACTTCAGGAATTCCATACGGGGAAACCCAGCTAACTGAAGCGTTATAACTAACTTTTGCTTTTCCTGATTTACCCTTTTTTGTGGTAATAAAAACAACACCATTTGCAGCACGGCTACCATAGATAGCTGTAGCAGCAGCATCTTTTGCAATGTCGATGCTTTCAATATCATTAGGATTGATACTTGCCAACGCATTACCGGCAGCAGAAGTTGAGCTGAAATCACCGGTAGGGGTAGGAACACCGTCAACAACAATTAACGGATAAGAACTTAATGAAATGGAATTAGTTCCCCTGATACGGAATACCGGCGGTGTATTTAAAACGCCATTTGGAACCGTGATCTGTACACCGGTAGCACGACCTGCGAGGGCTTGCTCAAAACTTTGTACCGGCTTGTTTGCAACTGCAGTGCCTTTCACTGTCGAAATATTACCAGAGACATCCCTTTTCCGGGCTGTACCATAACCGGTAACTACAACTTCAGAAAGAGTTTTGTCTTCCGATCTTAAACTTACATCTATTACTGCCAATGTGCCGATAGGCTTTTCAGAGGTAATCATATCTACCGCAGAAAAGATCAAAGCCCTGGCATTGGCGGGAACAGTAAGTGAGTAAGTACCATCTGTTTTTGATGTGGTACCAGTGGTAGTACCTTTTACAATAACTGATACATTAGGAACCGCATTCCCTTTGTCATCAGTTATCTTCCCGGTTATTGTGCGTTGTGCCAGTGTGATAATACTGAGCAGCACAAAACCGGACAAGAGTAGTAATTGTTTCCTCATGTGCATGTTTTTTAGTGATGAAAAAAATTGTATATATATAAATATTTAGTGGTCGGCCTTACAACCTTTATTTTTCACAGGGATAAAGATTAATAAGACAAGGTGTAAATGGTTCGTTTCAGATGATCCGTTCTACGCCGAAAGACACAAACGTTTGGCTTTTTGCTGCACAAAAATAGGGGGTTGGCCTATTTCTTTTTACGTATAAATGTAATTAGCAAGGAGGGAAGCAACACTAAATTGGTAATTGTGGCTGTAACCAGGGTAAGTGAAGTAAGCCAGCCAAGCGATTGCGTGCCGCCGAACCCACTGAAACAGAAAATGATAAAGCCGGCGATCAGCACCAAAGAAGTATAAATAATACTGATACCCGTGCCATGAATGGTCTCGATTACTGTCTGCTTCATATTGTAATTATTACGGGGCAATTCCTGTTTATAATTTACAAGAAAACGAATGGTGACATCAATGGCAATGCCAAGCGCCACACTAAAAATAAGAACAGTCGACGGTTTTATTCTTACTCCCAGCCAGCCCATAACCCCGGCTGTAATGACCAGCGGGATAATATTCGGTATCAACGAACATACAAGAATTCTGAATGAACGGAAGAGATACATCATGCACAGCGCAATTAATCCAAAAGCCCACATGATACTTTCTTTTAAACCATTGATGATAAAATTGCTGCCTTCAAGAAAAGTAACACTGGCGCCGGTAAGCTGCACATTGTAATTACTCTTGTCAAAAATTAAATCTGCTTTTTGTTGTATCGTATCAAGTATTTTGGGTAAACGATAGCTGCCTACATCACGCATACTTACACTTATCCTTGCTTCCTGTTTATTGCTATCAATAAAAGATGAAAGCAGTTTATTAAAAGAATTACTGCTTATTGAATCTTTATTCGCATCCAGGTAGGGTTTCAATGGGATCATGTCAAATTCTGTGGGTGCAGAATAGCTGTTGGTATCTCCTTCAAAAAAAGCCTGCTTTGCAAATTTTAACCCTTCCGTAATATTCAGCGGTCTGCCGATCTCCGGCATCGATGCAAGGAACTGAGACAGGGAATCGATCTTTAAAAGATTGTTGAGATTTCTTGTTACACCGCGTTTCTTTTTTGTATCGACAAGAATTTCCAACGGCATTACACCTTTAAAATTATTTTCAAAAAATTTCAGATCGGTATAGATCTTATCGGTTTTCGGAAGATCGTCTACAATATATCCGTTGCTTTCTAACCTCATCATGCCAAACACAGCAGCAATTAAAATAGCAGCAGTAACTGCATAAATAAATTTGCGGTGATTGAGCGACCAGCGTTCAAGTCGATCAAGCCAGCGTCTTAATCGTGGATTGTCAAGATACTTTGTATGCTTGCTTTTTGGAGCCGGAAGAAAACTTAATACGGACGGAATAAGAATCAGGGAGATAAAAAACAGGGCCATGATATTTAACCCTGCTACTGCACCAAATTCTTTTAACACCTGGCTGCGTGTTAAGAAAAAAACTGCAAAGCCAATGGCAGCAGAGATGTTGCAAAACAATGTAACGATCCCCATCCTGTCAACCATTTTTACAAGTGCTTTTGTTTTATCCCCTGTTTCATTGTAAGACACATGAAATTTATTGAGGAAATAAATACAGTTAGGTATGCCAATTACGACTACTAATGGCGGAATAAGCGCAGTAAGCAATGTGATCTTATAACCCATTAATACCATTGTTCCCAAACTCCACACTACACCGATACCAACAACAGTAATTGATAAAAGCATGCTTGTTACCGAACGAAAAAAAAGTAAGAGAATAATTGCCGATAGTATGACAGATATCATCAGGAACCATCGCATTTCATCGGCAATTCTTTTTGCCAGCACAGTACGGATAAGTGGCAGACCGCTGAGATGCGTTTCCAAAGAATGCTTTTTACCAAAGGCCTCACTCAAAGAAGTGATTTCTGCTACCGACTTCTCTCTTTTTTTAGACACGAGCACCTTTTTATTAATATGCACGCCCAACAACCAGGCATTTGTTTCAGGATTATATAATAAGTCACGATAAAAAGGAAGACTGTAAAAGACCGTTTTAGCGCTATCGATTTCAGGTTGTGAAAGATGGGCATTACTGAAAATAACCCGGGCGTTAAGTTTTTCGGTCTCCGGATTTTTTATAAGATTAATTGCAGTAACTACAGAAATAATATCTTCGACACCTTCTACTTTTTTTATATCAGCTGCCAGTTGAGTAAAATCATTAAAAACTTTCTCTTCAAAAAGCTTGTCGGTTTGTATGCCAACTACCAGCAGGTTGCCATCTTCACCAAATTTTTTTCTGAATTCCTGATAAGTCTTATACTTTGGGTGATCTGTTGGAATAGCATTGGCAAATTCATAGCTTAATTCCAGCTTTTTTGCTTCATAAGCCATAAAAGCAGTGATCCCGGTCAGAAGAATTAAAAGAACGATCCTGTATTTAAGAATAAACTGGCCGACGCTTTTCCACATACTGCTTTCTTTGATAAAACTGGCGCAAAGAAACAGAAAAATGACTGAACAGCCTGTTAATCTAAACACTCATTTAGATTAAGAGTGATATTTTTGAAATGTGAGTATACGACAAACAATATTTTTATTTTTTGCCTCGCTATTTTTTTTAAATAAAGGGGTTTCACAACAAACGATTCCTGCCATCGGTTTATGGCGAGACCATCTTCCGTATCATTCCGCCATCGATGTTGTTGCAGGCAATAACAAGATCTTTTGCGCAACGCCTTATAGTATCTTTAATATTGACCTTGCAGATAATTCCGTTACGCGAATGAGCCGTGTCAATGGTTTACATGAAACCGGTGTTTCGGCGATCAGTTATAATGCGGCGAATGAAAAATTATTCATCGGTTATCAGAACAGTAACATCGATATCATCTATCGCAACGATGTTTTTAATATTCCGGATATCAAACTTGATAACATCACCGGCGATAAAACTATTTATAATGTATTTGCTTCAGGAAAATATTTTTATCTCTCCACAGGTCTTGGTGTGATAGTTATCGATGCAGATAAATATGAGGTGAAAGATTCATGGTTTATTGGTAATAATGGCGGGCAAGTAAAAGTGAATGGCTTTACTATCGACAATTCTTTTTTTTATGCGGCAACGGATGAAGGGTTAAAAAGAACTTCTGTCAATACTGTTGATCCGGCAAACTATTTGAATTGGCAAAACCTTAGTGGTGCAAACGGATTGCCAGCCGGTGCAAGTAATGATGTGGTTATGGCATCAGGTAAAATATTTGCATTGAAGAATGATTCAATATTTGCACTTAATGGAAATAGCTGGAGTTTATTTTTCACCGAAGCAACATGGAAAATTCAAAATATCAATTCTTCTTCAGGTAAAATAATTATTGGCTTGATAAAGAACGATGGCAGTGCTAAGGTCACTTCATTGAATACAGATGGAACAATTGCCCGTACGATCCAGCAACCTGGAATAATTGTACTGCCTATGAAAACAATCCTGGTAAATAATGATTATTGGGTTGCGGATAGTGTTAGTGGCCTGAACAAATTCATGTCGACGGGTTTTGAAAATTATAATTTGAATTCACCACAATCTATCGCAACAGGTGAAATAGTTTTTGTAAACAATGTGTTTTATGCAGCAGCAGGAAGTGTAAATGCAAACTGGCAAAAACAGAATAATAAGAACGGCATTTATAAATTTTTCGATGGTCAATGGACAAATTTTAATAGTAAGCAGTTCATTCAACTTGATTCTTTACCTGACCTGGTTTCAGTTGCCATTGATCCGCGGGATGCATCAATTTGGACCGGTTCTTATGGAGGAGGATTATTACATATTAAAACCGGGAATAGTTTTGAGATATTCAAACAAAACTCTTCGATAGGGCAGGCAACATTTGATCCGGGCAGTTATCGTGTTTCCGGTTTGGCTTTTGACAAAGAAAATAATTTATGGATCGCTAATTATGGAGCAGCACAAAATATTGTTGTCAGAAAAAATGATGGTTCATGGAAAACATTTGCGCCTCCATTTGCACTTTTAGAAAATGCAGTTTCACAAATTATAATTGATGATGAAAATCAGAAATGGATCGTTTCTCCAAAAGGAAATGGCCTCATCGTTTTTAACGATAACGGTACAATTGATAATACGGCTGATGATAAATGGAAGCTGTATCGAAGTGGTGCAGGCATCGGCAACCTGCCAACGAATAATATTTTAAGTATTGCAAAGGATAAAAATGGTTTTATCTGGATCGGCACCAGTGATGGCATCGGTGTTGTTCAATGTCCTCAGGATGTTTTTTCATCACAAGGCTGTGATGCCATTTGGCCCGTTGTGACGCAGGGAGGATTTAATCAATATCTTTTTAAAGGTGAGGAAGTAAGAAGTATCGCAGTTGATGGTGCCGATAGAAAATGGATCGCAACCAAAAACGGGGCATGGCTGATAAGTGCAGAAGGCGAAAAGGTAATTTATCGTTTTACCGAAGAGAACAGTCCTTTGTTGAGTAACGATGTTAAAGGGATTGCCATCGATGGAAAAACAGGAGAGATATTTTTTGCCACGGCAAATGGTATTTGTTCATTTAGAAGTACGGCAACGGAAGGCGGAGAAACGAATAATAATGTATTGGTATTTCCGAATCCTGTACCGCCGGGATATAGCGGCTCGATTGCCATCCGCGGATTGGTGAATAATGCTATTGTAAAAATTACTGAGCTGGATGGAAGATTGGTTTATCAAACAAGGGCATTAGGTGGACAGGCAGTTTGGGATGGTAAAGATTATAAAGGAAGAAGGATTTCGAGTGGAGTTTATTTAGTTTTAGTAAGTGATGATGGAAGAAAAGAAAATCTCGCATCAAAAATTATTTTCATCAACCCCAAACCCCCTGAAGGGGGCTTTTATGAATCTTCATTCAACCAAAGGAATTGTTTTAAGGGCGGTTAAATATGGTGAGACAAGTCTTATCGTTACCATGTTTACAGAATTGTTCGGTTTGCAATCCTATTTAATCAATGGTGTAAGAACTTCAACAAAAAAGGGAAGTGGCAAGGCGAATCTTTTTCAGCCAACCGCTATTCTTGACATGGTAGTTTATCACAATGAGTTGAAACAGTTGAACCGTATCAAAGAATTTAAATGGCATTATTTATACAAGCATATTTTTTCGGATGTACCGAAGAATGCCGTTGCCTTGTTTATGATTGAGTTGCTAACAAAATGTCTGAAACAACCCGAAGCCAGTCCTGAGCTATTTGAATTTTGTGAAGATGCATTTATGCATTTGGACGAAAGCAGTGATGCAGTGATGGCAAATTTTCCATTATTCTTTGCGCTGCATCTTCCTGCTTTTTTCGGATTCAGGATCAGTGATGGTTATTCAGAAGAAAACTCAATACTCGATTTGCAGGAAGGCATTTTTGTATCAGAACGACCCGATCATTTTCATTTTTTGGAAGGCAAGCAAGCCGGGATAACAAGTGAGCTCTTAAAAATAATGCAGCCCGAAGAATTAGAGCAAGTAAAACTCAATCATGAGTTTCGCAGGCAATTGTTATTTACTTATGAAACTTATTATGCATTGCATATACAGGATTTTGGAACGATGAAAACACTGCCGGTATTAAGGGAAGTGTTGGGCTAAATATTAAAAGTAACGATGAGTGGAGTATGATCGCTGTGTTTACACCAATCGCCGTGCGCCCCAACTTCCACGCTTGATAATTTTTTAATAAAGTCATTGGATGCAAAACAGTAATCAATGTGATAGGATTTTTCTCTATGCCGGTACATGAACAAGGTTTTGTGTTGTTCATTTCCCTGGTCCTGGTTAAAGAATTTATGATAAGTACTGTGAATGCCCTTGGTTGCCAGGAAGTCAACAACTGTTGAATGATTTCCTTCCCTGCGCGGCTTATCCCAAATTGTGTTGCTGTTAAAATCGCCAACCAATATGGTTTTTTTATTTTTTAATAAGCCGGAATAAAAATTTATGGCTTTCCAAACCTGGCCGACATACTGGTGGCCTTTGTCATGCGGGTTATTTGCCCAGACTGCGAAAAGAGTAAACTCTTGTTTCCGGTTCGACACAATAAGAGGAAGCACCGTACGAAAATCGGCGTTATGAGTATTATCCAATTGAAATTTATAATTGGTGTACGAGAATACACCAAGCCCTTTGTGTTGATTATTGCCAAACCAAAATATATCATTAGGTAAGGGCACACCAGGTTCAAATTTTAGTTTTCCAGGATTCTCGCATTCAGGAACAATAACGATGTCTGGCTTATGCATGAGCATTAAACTTGCTTTTCTTCTATAAGCCATGTTGCAATTCCATGTAATTATTTTCATGGAGATATCAGAGTATTCTTTTTGATGTTTCAAATAATGAATCAATTATTACCACGCCGGGTTTTTTTCCTTTCTCAAAACTTCCCAAATCATCATCCCATTGTAAAGCTTTTGCACCATTTAAAGTGGCCCATTGGAGAATCTGTTCTAACGATGCCAGCGTATCGGTGCCACGGCTCACAGCTGTGGCACCGATAATAGACTGCATCTCTTTTGCAATACTCAATTGCCAGTTGCTGCTATAACTATCTGTTCCTAAAACAAGCGGGCAATTATTTTTTATAAGCATTTCAACCGGTGGCGTCTTGTTTTCTATATAAAGATTTGCATTTATACAAAGGCACCAAATTAACTTCAATCCGTTTTTATCAGCATACTCTTTTGCAAATACCACATCTTCTTCCGGCATAAATGTATTATGAATAAGAAAAATGGTTTGTCCATTATTAAAATGCGGTAATATAGAACGAATGCTGCTTACTCCTGTAACGGGAAACGGCGATTCATTTATTCCAAAGATCTTAAACAGTTTTAAATAGTCACCACCGCCGGTTTTATACAACACATCTTCAGCCGGATGCTCCTGGTTGTGAATGGAGATTACCTGGTCCCTTGTTAATTCATTTATTAATTTAAAAGTTTTTGGACTGATTGAGTAAGGAGCATGAGGCACCAATGATGTACGATTTTGACTTTTGTCCCGATGGCTATCGGGATTTGTCCCGATAGCTATCGGGATTTGACTTTCAAAAACATCGGCTACTTTTTTGTAGTGTTCAATATTTTCATCGGCTTTATCATCAGTGAAGCCAAGTACTTCTACAAAATTCTGCCAGCGTATCTTGCTTTTACTCTTTACTTCAGCAGTATCGGCTGTATTTCCAATATCACCGACTGCAACTATTCCATTATCATACATTTCTTTCTCAGCATCGATAATCGCTTGCATCTTCTTTTGCATAGGGTCTTCGTAAGTCTCTCCGCCTGCGGCGGAAGATTTAGAGGAGGCTTCTCTTTTAGTAACGACTGAACAAAGAAATTCAATCAATCCTGTATGCGGTGGAATTATATTTTTTAAATGGCTTAGTTCAAGATGGCAATGACAATTTATTAAACCAGGAGAAAGAATACCAGTGAAAGATTGAATGTCATCACCTGCGTCTGCAACAGAAACAATTTCCTGTACTTTGCCTGAATTGTCTGTAATTAAAACTTTATCGCCACCGTGAAGATGATAGCCATCGAACAATTGATCTGCCTTGAACTTTCTGTATGCCATTTTGTAAATTTCCAAAAAACAAATTCCAAATCCCAAAAAACTATTCTTGTTACATTTGCAACCCGATGCAATTTGGGATTTAAAAATTTGGAATTTTCTCTTATGTTAGACAGGTTAGAAGCCATAAAAGCAAGATTTGATCAATTGGGGGTAGCACTTACCAATCCTGAGATTGTCGGCAATAATAAAAAATTTGCTGAAACGAGTAAGGAATATCGCAGCCTGGAAAAAATTGTGACTGCATATGACAGAATATAAAAAGGTGCTTGACGATATGGCAATTTTATAAAGAAGCATTGAATGGAGACGATGAAGAATTGCGGGAACTTGCAAAAGAAGAACTGCCGGCGCTGGAAGAAAAGAAAGAAACAGATGGAAGCATCATATACGGCAAATGCTGATACCAAAAGATCCGCAGGATGAAAAAAATGCGATCATTGAAATTCGTGCCGGTACGGGCGGAGATGAAGCGAGTTTGTTTGCCGGTGACCTGTTGCGAATGTATATGCGCTATTGCGAAAGAAGCGGATGGAAAACAGCTATTATTAAGTGAAAATGAAGGAACAGTTGGTGGATATAAAGAAGTGCAACTTGAAGTGATCGGCGATGATGTGTATGGCACATTGAAATTTGAAAGTGGTGTGCACCGGGTGCAACGTGTGCCTGATACAGAAGCATCGGGTCGTGTACATACTTCTGCAGCTACTGTGCTGTAATGCCCGAAGCAGAAGAAGTAGATTTTGAATTAAACCCGGCGGATGTAAAAATGGAAACAGCACGAAGCGGTGGCGCCGGCGGACAGAATGTAAATAAAGTAGAAACAAAAGTTATGCTGACGCATATTCCAACTGGTACCGTTGTGATTTGCCAAACAGAAAGAACCCAGCTTGGCAACCGGGAAAAAGCAATGCAGATGCTGCGTACAAAACTTTATGAAGAACAGGTAAGAAAACAGGAAGAAGAAATTTCCCGTCATAGAAAAAGTCTAGTAAGCACAGGTGACAGGAGTGCCAAGATCAGAACTTATAATTTTCCCCAGGGACGAGTTACAGATCATCGGATAAATCTTACATTATATAATTTACCTGCAGTATTGAATGGCGATATTCAGGAATTTATTGAAGCATTGCAGTTTGCAGAAAATTCTGAGAAACTTGCCAAGCAGAATTGATCGGGTGTCTTAAAAATATTCCATTCTTTGGCGTTCTTTTAACATAGGCGCCATTTTTATTGCGTCAAATTAACGCAATCGTTCTCGTAAAATATTTCAATGGTTTTTTGTCATTTCAACGTCAGATTTATTGTGTGAAAGGTTACAAATTGGAGGGATAAATAATAAAATAAAGGATGGCTTTTGGCGTTTAAAGAATGTGGCTCTTTGGGTTTGAAATTGGCAGGTAAATTGAAGATTATTCGTAGAATATTTTCCTATGTAAAAAGTGATAATACGAGGAAAAGACCTTTAATAGTTCATTAACAACGGGCATCAAACTATTGGCAGTAAATTTGCGTTATAGATAAAAGTTCTTCACAAATAAAGCAGTCAATTTTCTCATAAGCAGTTAGTTTTGGTTGCGACCCCTGTTTCTACAGGGGTTTATTTTTTTATATAACTCCCCAAAATTTCATCAAGAAATCAACCTGTTGATTTCAAATTTCTTAGAATTTGAAACTTATTCCAGCTTTTAAAAATCTTGGTGTGCCAGGTGTGTAGTGGATCCCGGAAACCGGCTGCGGCTCAAACTGAAGTCTCGACTCAGTATTAAATTGCGCCTCTCTCCATTGCCTGTTAAACAAATTTTCGATAGAAATCATCAGCTCAAATTTTTTCCATGCATATGTAAAATTCAAGTCAGAAATAAAATACCCTTTTGCTTTTATTGTATTGGATTCATTAGCCGGACGATCGTCCATAAAACGATAACGAAATGAGCCGCTAAAACCATTTTTCATTTTTGCCGATATGCCGCCGATGCTGGTAAAATAAGGAGCAAGTGGTACAAAGTTCTTTCCTTTTATTTCACCGATGGTTCTTGCTTTTGTATAGTTCAGATCAAGATCGCCAAATAGCCATGAAGTAAATTGATAACGGGCTGAAACATCTATTCCCATTCTTCTTGTTTTACCTCCCGGTTCCACAATTCCTTCATCGCCTACATATAAGAATTCCTGTTCGGAATAAAAATGCCACAAAGCAGTTTTTAAGATCAGGTTTTTTACAGGCTTCAAAATGATCCCGAGATCGGTACCAAATACTTTTGGTAAAATATCTTTTGCAGCACCATTAAGTATCACACGGGCATCGTTGGAATGAAAGCCAACTCCATTGTTTAAATAAAATCTTATTGTTGAAGATGGAGTATAAACAAAATTCAATTTGGGACTTACTATGCTTCTGTGCTGCTGATGAAAATCCATTTCCCCGGCAAGAATATTTCTGTAACTGAAACGGAAGTGATCAAAACGAAGCCCGCCATTTATACTGAATTTGTCGCTGAATTCAACGTTCTGATTCCAGTATACATAACCATTCGCTTCTTTTATATCTCCTTTCTGTAGAGATTCAATAAACTGTCTTTTCACTGCTCTTGATAATTCTATTCCCATTATATCATCATAGCGAATACCGGCGCCAAATTCTGTATTGGCATTTTTATTTCCAAGCATCCATGATTTGGATGCTGAAGTATTATAACCATAAATATTTCTTGTTTCCCTTTGATTTATTTCATCACCATTTACAGCATCATTTAAAAAGAATGTAAAATTTGAAAAGAGATTAAAATGATACCGGCTGTAGTAGAGCTGGTCAGTCGTTTTCCAATTATTTTTCCATTGTTTGGAGTACCGGATGTTGAAATTTGTGCGGCTTGTATTGCCACCTTCGCTGTCATCGATCGAACCAAACCGGCTGATCAATCCACGTTGCACTGCACGGTCGGGTAGCTGACCGGAAGCATTCCATTTACTGTCAAATGCCGAAGCAGTTATCGTAAGCTGGCACTGGTTGCCAAACCATGCATTGTATTTACCCATAATATTAAAACGATGAAAATCCTGCGGGCTTTCAAAATAGCCATCTGATCTGAAATATTCAGATGCCACATAAAATTGCTGCCTGCTTTTTTCTGATTCTTTATTAAACAATTTCAGCATGCCTGCTGCCCGTTGCATATTGAATTTACCACCTTCTATTTTGATGAAATTATTTTTCAGAAATTCTTTTGTATGAAATTCTGCATAGCCGGCAGTAGCGAGGTTTCCTTTATTTGTAAAGTATGGGCCTTTGTCAAAATTTACCTTTTCCACTGTTTCAGGAATAAGAAAATGCAGATCGGCATAGCCCTGTCCATGTGCATGACTCACCATATTTACCGGCATGCCATCTACCGTAATATTTATGTCTGTACCATGGTCAATGTCGTATCCTCTTAAAAAAATTTGTTCGGCCTTTCCCCCACCGGCATGTTGTGCAATGAATAATCCGGGAACAATCCTCAGTATATCTTGTGAAGTAGTAACAGGACGTAACATTATATCGACGGAGCCGATGGTATTTAAAGAAGCATTTTTTTTGCCATTGATCTTTACTTCCGTAAGATCAAGGTTTGTTTTTTTCATGGCAACTGAAACCGTAGAAATAATATTTTCTTTCACTTCAACCGGAATGATTTCAGTTTTATAACTTATATGAGAGACCACCAATTCGTATTGGCCGGGATTTATTCCGGCAATAGAGAATTTGCCAAAAGCGTCTGTATTATCGCCCTTGTTGTTTGAAATAATTACATAAGCTCCGGTCAAAGGAGATTTGTTTTCCGCATCTGAAATAAAGCCTTCTATTTTTCCTTTCTGAGAAAATAGAACTGTGGAAATAAAAAGCAGTAACCCGGTAATAATCGTTGCTTTGGTCATGGTGTAATCAATGGCCTTATTTACGAACCATACAATTTGACGGTTTCAAAATCATGGTTTTTTTTAAACAGCCAATGTCCATCAATCCAAAAAATAAAATCTTTCGTAAATACGCGGTAATATTTTTCAGATCCTTTTTTTAAGAAAGCGATTTACAGAAATAAAATAACCGGCTATTGAACCGATTGCATCGGCGATCATATCTCCATAATCAAAAGAGCGGAATGGTATAAAATAATGCTGTATGATTTCCATGCCGATGCCATAGATCACAGACAGAATTGTGATCGTAATAAAAATATTTTTGCTTTTGATGATGGTTGTGGTTCTCCAAAAAAGCCGGCACCAGAGAAAAACTAAAACGAGAAATAAGAAAATATGCGCCCATTTATCAAGCCATATTTTATCGTTCCAACTTATTTTCGGAAGTCTCGAGCCCGGCGTGCAAAGGAGGAGCGTAATAAATAACAGCCAGGCAATAGCAATAAGAGCAGGCGGTCTAAAAGGTTTCAAATCCTATTTTCCTGCAAAATAGATGATAAATGAAAGCGGAAATAAAAGGAGCCCCAAAAAGGGCCCCTGTCATTAACCAACTATAGAACCAAAATCTTTAACGATTTCGATTTAATTAACGCTTAACTCTAACTACGAAAAATTCTATAATTGGGATTTAATCTGTTTATAAAATTATTGGAGCCTGGTTTTTCCCATGTTTTGTAATTGTCCAAGGTCGGGTCCTCCTGTATTGCCTCTTTTTTCAATAGTAATAGCAAATGCATCGGCTTTTTGTGCATTATCCATCTTGATAATCACTCTTTCGTTGCCGCCATCAAACAGACCCAGGCTTGTAGGCTTAAGCCCGTTGCTATCGATCAGTGACCAAAGCTGGTATTGCTTGTCAGAAGCAAGCTTAGGCATATTTTTTACGAGCATATAAACATTGGAAGAAGTAGTATCCCAGTAAATATTTGCAGATGGAGCATTGGGTTTCATTGGAACCATATTTACCACCGTTACATTATCACCTTCCATCATCTTTCTCTCATTTAAAAGACTGTCAACCCTGGCAGTCATATCAACATTCGACTGTTTAAGTTCTTTATTCTGATCATAAAAAGTATAAGCAAAATAGCCGGCTACTAAAAACAGGATCACAGAAGCGGCAGCCAGCCAACCAAAGCCGGATGATCTGCGTGGTGTTGTTGGTTCCATACTGATTATTTTTGAGGTTTTGGGTGTTTCCTGAATAGCCGACAAAATCTTTTGTTTGATGTCTGCTGGTGGAGGCACTGCATTTTCCATTGCTTGCTTTTCAATAGCCAACTCAAAAGATTCTCTGGCGGCTTTCAGTTCCGGATAAGTTTCGCAGTATTGTTCAAACTCGAACCTTTCCTGGGCTGATAGTAAACCAAGTACGTAACTTTCTACCACTCCGCTTGATATGTATTCTGTTATATTCACTACTTTATTGAATCATTGTCCTTAGTTGAATAATGGCTGTTCTTATTCTTGTTTTTACGGTTCCTAATGGTATGCCCAGCAACTTGGCGATCTCTTCATGCGTGAATCCCTGGAAATAGGAAAGATCGATCAGCTTCCTTGACTCTTCGTTTAACGTGGTTAGCACTTTTTTCAAGCCTACATCAGATACCGTTGGGTTTGAACTCATGGCCACTGCGCTATTTTCAGTTTCCAAAATCGGTTGGTTCCTTTGGTTATCCCGGTATCCTTTTGATCTTATTTTATCAATTGCAGCATTCCGGGCAATATTCAGCATCCATGTAAATAATCTGCCTTTAGAAGCATCGTATGTATTGATCTTTCTCCAGATATTGACAAAAACTTCCTGCAGCACATCACTTGCCAAGTCTTTATCGGGAACTATCTGGTTAATGATGGTAAAAAGAGCACCTGAATAATGATCATACAAATAATTGAATGCATCGTTATTTTGCTCAGCAAGCAAAACAACGAGTTCCTGCTCGCTGTATTTGATTTTCGGTTCCAAAAGCTGGTCAAAAGATAAACAAAAAAAGCATCCCCGGTTACGGGATGCTTTATTTACGAAATATTTTTTTCCTCAGATTTAAGCTACTTGTGTCTCATAAGCTGCTGAATCCATCAGTGCTTCCACATCGCCGGGGTTATTTACTTTCATTTTCACCATCCAGCCTTCGCCATAAGGATCACTGTTTACTGATTCAGGTGAGTTAGCCAGGGCAGCATTCAATTCGGTGATCGTTCCATCCACCGGTAAAAACAGATCAGATACTGTTTTTACCGCTTCTACAGTACCAAATACATCCCCTGCTTTTAATGACTTTCCAACAGTTTCAACTTCTACATATACAATATCACCAAGTTCTCTTTGCGCATAATCAGTAATGCCGATCGTAGCCACATCGCCATCAAGCTTTATCCATTCATGTTCTTTAGTATAGCGAAGATTCTTAGGGAAATTCATAGTTGAAAAATTTGAGCTGCAAAGATTATGAAATCAGTTTGAATAAGGATAAAAGATTTTTGGTGTCAGCTTTATCGCTTCGATTGGGCTTCGGTTGCGACGCTCCATTTATCTACAACAATCCTAATCATCTTTTTTCGTGAATGGTGAATGGTCAATGGTGAATTCAAACCACCTGTATTTTTGACCATTCACCATTGACGCCGTTATTTACGTTTCCTTTTAATCAGCTTTGCTTTAATGATCCGCACATCCTGCAATGGCCTGTCTCTGTCCTGTGCCTGGCTGGTTAAAACAGCAGCGATCTTATCAATTACATCCAGCCCTTTCACTACTTCGCCATACACGGTATATCCCTGGTCAAGATGTGGTGTGCCACCAATTGTTTTATAAACTTCTCTTTGTGCAGCAGGTATTTTTCTTCCATGCATTCGGAATGTTTCCACGGAATCAAGACCCGCATCGGTAAACACTTTTCCCTGCACAATATAAAATTGGCTGCCGCTGCTGGCTTTTTGTGGATTTATATTATCACCGGTTCTGGCAGCAGCAATCACTCCTTTTCTATGAAATAAAGTTGTTCTGAATTCAGCAGGAATGGTATAACCCGGTCCTCCATTTCCTAAAGGAACGCCTGGTGCTGCCCGTTTGCTATTAGGATCGCCCGCTTGTATCATAAAGTTTTGCATCACTCTATGAAATAAAAGGCTATCATAATACCCGACTTTTACCAGCTTTAAAAAATTATCGCGATGCAACGGCGTGGAATCAGACAAGCGAATAACAATATCACCCATGGTGGTCTGTACAAGCACATCTCTTTTCCGGTCCTTCTTTTTTATTGTTGAATCCTTCTGGGCCGCGGAAGAACAAACAATTAAACAATTCAGCAATGCAACAATCCAGTACTTCATAGTTTATAAATTAAAAATCGTGGTTTTGAAAATAAAGTAATACATGATCCTTTAAATAATTTTCCTGTTCTATCATATTCATTTCCGGCAACGGTTTAAGTTGACGAAAATGCGGCCAGCCGTCAATATCTTTTCCCTCCAATTCGTAATAACCACTTTGTGAAAAAAGGCTGCATACGGCAACATGCATAAGATCCTGCTTTTGTTCTTTGGTAATTTTTTCTTTTATAAAACCGGTCTCCTGCAACCCAATCAAAAAAAGAATGGCTTCCATATCAGGCTTCTTGCCAAACCTTTCAACAAGTTTTGCTTCAAGTGCCCACCATCTCGTTTGTAAATCATCTTTTGCCTGCATGGGCGCAAAGATAGTAGAGACAAGGCATGCCTTGTACTGATACGACAAACCATGTTGTCTCAACAATAATTAATAATCAATAATCAATAATTCAATAATGGTTTAATTTATTTTTTCAACCACCACCGCAGTGCCATACGCCAGCACTTCCGTTACTCCGCCCATTACTTCATTTGCATCATATCGCATATTAATAACTGCATTTGCTCCTCTTTCAGAGGCTTGTTTCAGCATAAGTTGAAATGCATCTTCCCTTGTTCTTTCACATAGCTCCTGGTAAATGGAGATCTTGCCGCCAAAGAGTGTTTGAAAACCACCTGCAATATTGCCAAACAGGCTGCGTGAACGAACAGTGATCCCCCGCACTACACCAAGACTTTTGATGATCTTATAACCACTCAATTCAATATTTGTCGTAACCATATTCGGGTCTATCATAGTATATATTTTTATAAATGTATCAAAAACCATCCATTCGATAATATATGGCAGTCAGGCCAATCTTTCCAAAATAATTGTTTGGATATAATTATCATATACCTTACAGCAACATTAAACCTATATTTATGAGAAATCAATTCAATTATTCTGCTACTCTTTTTCTAAGAGTAATGAAGTTCGGGTTAGCGCTTTTTAGTATCATTTTTCTATTTAGTGAGTGTAATCCTAAGGATCCCCCTTCTCCGCAACAATATTACCATCGAGATAGACCACCAATAAATCTTGGATCAAGGGCTGGATATGTTGTATCCCCTCTATGTCCAAATCCTGGGACGGAATGTTATATTCCAATTCCTCCCTATTATGTTCCTCCTTCCCAATATTATGCAAGATTAACTCAACTTGCATCTTATTATGCAGCCCACAATGTTCCAGGTTTCTTCGATCTTTATAGTGATTGGGACATTTTATTTCCTGGGTTTACTATTGATCATCCGGAAATTCAAAAAGTAATTCATGGTGAATATCAATTAGAATTTTATAGTGATACTGCTTTTGCTGTTTACGATCCTAATCTTACTCCTTATAATCTTGTTTATCTTTTTAAAATGTACGAATAAATCTAACTTATCCTTCCGGCCATTCTTCTTGAAGGGCCGGATATTAATTTATGTATGTCATACCTAAGAAACTGCCCGGTCGTAATTATAGCAATGGTCCTTTCTCTGGCTTGCAGCCATAGAAGATTTTTTGGAGAAATTGTATATAAAAAAGAATATCAATTCGGGTTAAATGTCTTTTCAGATAAATACTTCGATCAGATCTTTGGTGTACACTTAATCAATTATGATTCGTCCAATTATATTGTTTTTTTGGATAGCAATTTTCGTCTCAATTTTAAGGAAGTTAATACCAACCGACTAAAAGATTTTTCAATTGATTGTGAAAAATACTTTTCTATCCCTAAATATTTTTCAGTAAGGTTTTCAGGCGCAAGCATGTATTTGCTCGATTCTTCCGATAGCACTTTGTACCAATACAAATTTAATAGAGATTCCATTTATATCGAGACATCATACGATCTAAAAAGATTTGTTGACTTAAAAAACTTTTATGTAAAATTTCAATTGTACAATTCTTTTGAAATATTTTATCCAACCGTATACCTTTCTTACGGAAATTATGATAGCAAGTCTAGTTTTTTGGATAATGCTTCGTATATAAAAATGAATCTCCTGGATAGCCTTAGTATTCGCAGCTCAATTTGCAATGCATTACTTTATCCTGTTGTATTCAGGAAAAAAAAGTACCGAAATTCAAATACATTTTTAGTTAAAGCCGACAGCAGTACTTTTTTTTATGGGTTTGCAAGTTTAGATTCAATTTATCTATATGATTTTTTGAACGATAGTATTTTGAAACGCAGTGAATTCAATCAAAGCTCATCATATAGAAAATATAACAAAAAGAAGGCGACCGACTTTTCTTATTTAAGGTGGTATGATGAAACCGGAGAGATAAATTTTAAAATGCTTGCTGATAGAAAGGGAAATTGTTTGATACTAAAGAGACAACAAAAAGAAAGGTTAACTGATATCGACGTATACGAGTATTTTTTCTTGAACAATGATTTAAAAGTCTTATATCATAATATATTTCCATACAATCTAAACCCACATTATTGCTTCAATTATGAAAATGGATTTTTGATTTTTAATCAGGAATTGACTAAAGCGTTTTATTATGAATTTTAATGGGGTATTTTTAATGATATTGCTTGCCGGCTGTTCAAGCAGAGAAGTTTTTAATTCTAAACTTCTGCATGAAAGAGTGGGGGGCGAGAATAGGGGAATCATTATTTCTTGTGTTAGATGCGAATGCATGATCCAGGCCCTGCATGATAATAATGGTGTGATTGACGGAATTAGTTTGTTTGGTGACCAGCTCTGCCTGGCGAGAAACACATTTAATATTAAAACGCTGTCTCAAAAAACCCTGGATACCATATTCGAAAAAAATTACAATATTATTCTATTCAATTTTAATACAAATAATACATTCCGGTACAGACTAATAAAAACGGAGGAATCACTTAAGTTCCGGGAAATTTTAAAAGATTTTTTTAAGAATTGACTATAGCTTACCGTTTTTATATTAATTGTTAAACATGTTGCTGCTATCTTTGCCGCTCCAAGGAAATTCTTTGGGATAAAATCAAAATTAATGTTGCAAGTAGCTTTTATAAGAAATAATAAGGCTTTGAGTAAAAGCAAAGATTGACGGTCAAAAATTTTGATCGAGTTGAATTTAGTAGATGATATTCTCTTTTAGATGATGCTAAAGAAAAAAACTGCATATTTAGAATTTGATTCAAACCAGGCATATGAATAGCACTTCAAAAGAGATTGGACAATTGATGGCAGAAAGGTCAAAAAGATCAGGCAGAAGAGTGGAAGACACAACTTAGAATTTGCATTATTAAAATCATTGAACTTCAACCAATTTCTGAAAACTCTAAGTGAAGTTGAAAAACAATTGCAGGATGGTTGGTAAACTTCCGAACCTTCCATCTGAAAAAGTACCTCCGGGAAAAACGCCTGCAGACAATATTGTAGTAAGAGCAGGCGGAACTGAACCAAATCTTTCTGCTAATGCACAGCCCCATTGGGACCTGATCAAAAAATATGACATTGTAGATTTTGAAACCGGCGCAAAAATAACCGGAAGTGGTTTTCCATTGTATAAAGGCAAAGGAGCAAAATTGCAAAGAGCATTGATCCAATATTTTCTTGATTTTAATACTGCAGCTGGTTATACAGAATATTTGCCGCCATTTATGGTAAATGAAGCCACGGCTTATGGTACGGGCAATTGCCGGATAAAGAAGGACAGATGTATTATATGCAGGCTGATAATTTCTATATGATCCCAACTTCCGAAGTGCCCGTTACAAATATTTATCGTGATGAGATCGTAAAAGAAGAAAACCTCCCGATAAAGATGACTGCTTATTCACCATGCTTCAGAAGAGAAGCAGGAAGTTTTGGAAAAGATGTTCGTGGATTGAACCGTGTTCACCAGTTTGATAAAGTGGAGATCGTACAACTGGTTCATCCCGGAAAAAGTTATGATGTGCTTGAAGAAATGGTAAGCCATGTTGAAAAATTATTGAACACACTGGAACTTCCTTACCGCATTTTAAAACTATGCGGTGGCGATATGAGTTTTGCATCTGCGCTTACTTATGATTTTGAAGTATTCAGCGCTGCACAGCAAAAATGGCTGGAGGTAAGTTCCGTTTCCAACTTTGAAACTTTTCAAACGAACAGAATGAAGATCCGCTTTAAAGATAGCAATGGTAAAATGCAATTGGTCCATTCACTCAATGGAAGTTCGCTTGCATTGCCGCGTATTGTTGCCTGCCTGCTGGAAAATAATCAAACCGATGATGGAATAAAACTTCCGGTATCGCTCCATCAATACTTCGGAGATACTAAACTCTGTTAATTTTTTTATTTTACAGTTAATGCAAGGTTAAACGAGGATTTCTCATTTGTAAAACACCTTATCGTTTTCCTAAGTTTGATAAAACTTATACTTATGGGAAAACAACTTGTAACCGCGATGCTGGTTTTTATTTGTTTTACACAAGCATCTGCGCAACTTGAAAAAGGTAATTTATATCCGGGTGTTTCATCAGAAAACAGGCTCCATTTTTTTAATAAAAGCTTCGGGGTTAAGCCGGAATTATCTTATGCATTAGATGAGCATAGTTTGATCGGAGTAAAGGGTAATTATTTCAGAAGCTCTAACTACCGGGTTTTTAATGCCGCAGACGACAAGGCTTATTATCTGCAATATGGCGCAGGAATCAGTTATAGTTATTTCAGGTATTTTAAAAGAAGCAATAAATGGGGATGGTATGCAAACGCCAATCTTGAATTTAATAAACTGAAATATTATGATATGAAGAATACAGGTGAAACGGTATTGAATTATCAATTCCGTCAAACAGAATTATCATTACGACCCGGGCTGTTTTTTAAACCCTCACAACGGGTTATGTTCTTTGCAAACGTTGGCGGTGTTTCTTTACAGAACAATGCAGGTAATATAAATGGTGATTTCAATTTTGCCAGTCAATTCAACATTGGAGTACTCATAAATCTTGATGTTTTCCGAAAGAAAAAATAAATAAAGATCTATGAAACGAAAAGCTCCCGGCATATACGGGGGTTTTTCATTTTACATGAAATCGGCCGCTGAGTTTAATTAGATATACCATGTAACTTTACCCTAAGATGGATGTATACACGGGTAAATATTATATACAGGGTGGTGAGGAGCAGGATGCCACTATGCTTTTGTTAAAAGACAGGCTTAGCATAGGATTAAGGGATGAACACGGCAATCCAAGAATTGTTTACTGGCCTTATGACCAGATCATCCGTGACAATTTTTGGAAAAGGGGCCAATCAGTTGTTCGTTGCGGCACGTACCCCATTCAGACAATTGAAGTAAGTGCAAAAGATTTTGCCGATAAGCTTGAATCTATTTTTAAGGAGAGAGAAAAATCCTGGCTCAGCCGCACATTAAATAAAAATGTGATGGGCATAGTGAAAGTGCTGGCTTTCTTTTTTGCTTTATTGGCTGCCGCCTATATCTGGTTGATCCCTTTACTTGCAGAAAGGCTTGCAAAAAAAGCTCCAGTGTCTTATGAAGAAAGACTCGGTGACGAAATATATAGTCAGCTGCAGCCATCATTTGTTATCGATGCTGAAAAAACGGCACATGTCAATGATTTTTTCGGGGAACTGAACATACCATCAGCATATAATATTCGCATCACAGTAGTGCATGAAAAAATTGCAAATGCTTTTGCAATGCCTGGCGGCAATATAATTGTATATGATAAATTATTGGCGGGCATGGGCAGTTATGAAGAACTCGCTGCATTGTTATCGCATGAGTTTACGCATGTAAATGAAAAACACACTACCCGTTCTTTATTCCGGAAATTAGCATCTTCTCTTTTTTTGTCAATCATCCTTGGTGATGTAGGCGCTATTGGTAATGTTATAATAAATAATGCGGATGATCTGAAAGGCTTGAGTTATTCCCGCAAGCTGGAAAAAGAAGCAGACATGAACGGCATAAAGCTTTTAAGTGAAAGGAAAATTGATTGCAACGGATTTATCCGCTTATTTGAATTACTGCAGAAAGAAGTGGAGCAAACAAAAGATCAGCCCAAAGAATGGATCAGCAGTCATCCTGATATAAAGAAGCGGATTGGCTATACGAAGTCCAATGAACTGTTCAACAAAAATGGTGTTGAGGTAAATGAAACACTGAAGACTTTGTTTCTGAAAATAAAAACAGCTAACTGATATCACTTCACATTTAGTTTGGATAATCTTATGTGAAAAGAGACGAGAATATTTTTTTGTCTCTTTTTTCTTATTCACTTTAGCAACACAAAACTTTGCTTATGAAAAAAATACTACTCCTTGTATTTTACTTTTATTCATTTACTTCATACTCGCAGGATTTCAACAAAGGCGATAAATTGATTGGGGGAAGTTTTTCCTTTTCTTTTTTTGACATCAATAACAGCGGACCGGGTTATTATCATTCGGGCAATGTTGGAATTCTTCCATCTTATTCATGGTTCATAAAAAATAACCTGGCGATGGGTATAAGAGGGAACATTGGCTATATGAGGGCAAAACAGGTATTAGCAACCGAAGTAAGAACAAACACTTCCCTGGTAACTGGTATTAGTGTCTTTTTAAAAAAATATAAACCCATAAAAGACAAATTTGGTATGTACTTCGAAAATGAAATAAGCGGTAGTTATAATGTTACTAAGGATAAATCCACTTCTTCTCCGTCATATACAAAAAGTAGTATGTACGGAGTATCATATCATTTTAACCCCGGCGTATACTATAGATTCTCAAACCGATTTATGGGGGAAGGAAATATTGGAGGAGTTTATGCATCGTATTACAGTGGGCAGAGCAGTAACAATTTTGGCATTGGCGCAACTTTTCTCCAATATTTTAATCTCGGTATAAATTATTTGATCGAAAGAAAAAAGGGATAACACTCATTAGAATTAACTTTTTTCGCAATCAACCAATTCAGGACATTTCACGTCAGGACTTAGAAAGCAGCATTAAACCAGGAGTTTCCAACGAATAACATCCAAATTCAAAATAAGGATCATAATTTGGCGTTATCGGTCATAGATTGGATAAATGGTTTAAACTTTGCAGATTACCAATAGTCTTAACTCAAAATTTGTTTAATGTCCCTGGCTAATCAACTCAAAAATCAGCACCTGATGTGGCGGGCTGGATTCGGACCTGCTGTCGAACAATTGGCTGATCTTCCTGAAGTTTCTCCAAAGCAATTCTATAAAGCGCTTGTAAAAGCTTCTGCTAAAAAACCTGAATATATTGATGTGGCGGATGATTTTTTGAAAGGTTTATGGGCCGGTATCGATGAAGTAGGACGGCAGGAGAGAAGAAAAGAAATGACCGAAGATGAAAGAAAGAAAGTTCAGCAAAAGCAACGGGAAAGTGTTCGCAGCCTGAATCTTAACTGGCTGAGCGTTTTTATAAATACTGATGCACAGCTAAGAGAAAAAATGGCTTTCTTCTGGCATGGACATTTTGCCTGCCGCAACCTGAATGTTTTTTATCAGCAAGGTTTGCTTGATGTGATCCGTCGAAATGCATTGGGAAATTTTCGTGATATGCTGCAAGAAGTTTCAAAGACAGCAGCGATGCTGAATTTTTTAAATAACCAGCAAAACAGGAAAGATCATCCCAATGAAAACTTTGCCAGGGAAGTGATGGAATTGTTTACACTTGGCAGGGGCAATTATACGGAAAATGATATTAAAGAAGCAGCCAGTGCATTTACAGGTTGGAGTTCGGGATTAAAAGGAGAATTTATTTTCCGTCGCTTTCAACATGATTTTGGAACCAAAACAGTGTTGGGTAAAACAGGAAACTTTGACGGGGATGAAGTGCTGGATATTTTATTGTAACAAAAACAAACAGCAAAATTCATTACGCAAAAAATTTATAAGTTTTTTGTAAATGAAAAGGTGGATGAGGAAAAAGTAAACTGGCTGGCTGATCGGTTTTATAAAAGCACTTATGACATTGGTAAATTGATGGAAGATATTTTTACCAGTGATTGGTTTTATGATGAAAAAAATATCGGCACCAAAATAAAATCACCGATTGAATTGATTGCCGGGATTCAACGTATGCTTCCTATGAAATTGGAAAATGAAGAAGCATTGACTTGTTATTACAAAGAGCATTGGGACAAATGTTATTCTATCCGCCGAATGTAGCTGGATGGCCCGGGGAAAAACATGGATCGACAGTTCAGCAGCCTGATGATGCGGATGCGTCTTCCGCAATTGATAAATGATAAGGATGAAATGAATGTAAAACCCAAAGATGATGATGACCAGATGATGGGAAGAAAGATCGCCGGAAGATGGAGTGAAAAGCCAAAAGGGTTTGCGAAGCGTTCGCATCATCAAAGCAGATATTGACTGGAAAGAATATTTAGGTCATTTTGAAAAAACGCAGAAAGAACAATTGATCGGTTCATTGGCATCGAATTTATTGCAAACAAGAAGTAATGTCAGTAATGAATTGATAAAACAATATGCTGATGCAGGAAGCAGGGAAAGTTTTATTAAAACAGCAACATTGCAGTTGATGAGTACGCCGGAATACCAGTTGTGTTAGGCCCCTGTCTCGCCGCGGCGGAGGACTTAGATTGGAGATAAAAATTGTTTTTTAAAGTTCTTTAAATCCGAAGATGATAATTGTGTTACCAGCAATAGTACTACTATTAAGCTTCTGTTGCGTCGCACACTTCGGCTTTCTGTTCGTCATTCAGCATTTTAAGATAAAGTCAGGCTTATCATTGAACATTGAGCATTGAACATTTAAAACTTGAAAGATGGTAATCAAAAGAAAAGAATTTATACAAGTCGGTTCGCTTGCCACAGCATCGCTGATGGTGCCAAAATTTTTAAAAGCATTTGAAGCAGGAAATATGGTGCCGGCCGGGAAATAAAGTATTGGTGATACTTCAATTGAGTGGTGGCAATGATGGATTGAATACAGTTATACCTTATCGCAATGATATTTATTATAAATCGAGACCAAGACTTGGGCATTGAAAAATCAAAAGTATTATCATTGACCGATGAAGTTGGTCTGCATCCTGCATTAACCGGTTTCAAAGAATTATATGATGATGGAAGTCTTGGTATCATGAACAGTGTTGGTTATCCGAATCCTGACCGTTCACATTTCCGCAGCATGGATATCTGGCATACCGCCAGCGAAAGTAAAGAATATTGGACTACAGGCTGGCTGGGCCGTTATCTTGATGCACAATGTAAAGGTTGCGATAAACCCACTCATGCATTGGAGTTGATGATATATTAAGTCTTGCTATGAAAGGCGAAGAAGCAAAGGCAATTGCAGTGAAAGATCCGAGACGTTTATTTGGTACGGCCAATGAAAGTTTCTTTAAAGATGTGATGCAACAATCATAAAGACGAACCCGGAGAACAGCCGGTTGATTATTTATATAAAACAATGGCAGAAACAGTTTCATCTGCTGATTATATTTTTGAACAAAGCAAGTTTCATCCATCAAAAGCTGAATATCCGAAAACAGACCTGGGACAGAATTTGAAAACAATTGCTTCACTGATTTTTTCCGATATCAATACAAAAGTTTATTATGTTTCTCTTGGAAGTTTTGATACGCATATCAACCAGGAAATGCAGCAACAGCGTTTGTTTACAGAAATGAATGATGCCGTAAAAGCATTTACAAAAGATCTGAAAGATAATAGACGGTTTAATGATGTATTGTTATTGACCTTTTCAGAATTTGGAAGAAGAGTATCGCAAAATGCAAGTGGCGGTACCGATCATGGCACGGCAAACAATATGTTTCTTGTTAGCGGCGGATTAAAGCAAAAAGGAGTCATCAATGCTATGCCCGACCTTTCTGATCTTGAAGAAGGCGATCTGAAATATAAAGTTGATTTTAAAAATGTATATGCAACAGTTTTGAATAATTGGTTAGCGGCAGATGATATGGCAATTCTAAAAAATAAGCACAGCTATCTAAACTTTATTTAACCGTCTCACTGATCAGTGAATATCCTTCATCCATTTTTTCAGCAACGGAACAGTGATCCATAACAGTATGCCGACGCCAACAGAACCCAGGGCAATTTTATTTATAATATCTGCATAGTACGGTAAAGATGCTACAGCATCATTTTGCAATGCTGCAGGCACACTCATCAGCGAGCCGATCTTTCCCGCAAAAAATTGTCCGATAGCAGTAGCAAAAAACCAAATACCCATCATCATGGCTGCTACTTTTACCGGCGATAGTTTTGTGATCATAGATAAGCCGATGGGTGAGATACATAACTCACCACTGATAATAAAAAGATAACCACCCACGAACGTCCAGAGTGGTATCAACCCGGTATCTGCATTTGCCCTGCAGGCAATATAAAAAATATAAAATCCAATGCCCATTAGTATAAATGAAAATGAAAACTTCATGGGCGTAGAAGGTTCTTTTCCTTTTTTATTCAGCCATGGCCAGAGCCATGCAAATAAGAATGTAAGAATGATGACCCAGGCCGGCGGCAGGAAATTATTTACTGATAATGGCGGCAGATCAAAACCCATAAAATTCATATCGACATTCCTTATGGCAAACAAATTCAATGAACCTGAATTTTGTTCATAGAAAGCCCAAAAAGCAGTCGAGAAAATTATCATTGCCAGCGCAGCAAAGAGTTTATTTCTTGCATCAACATCAAGTTTGAAAGAAAGAAACAATACATAAATAACAGATGCGCTGCCCAGGCCAAACATGATATAGTCCATCAGTTGATACGAATGAAACAAAAAAACAATTACCGGGATCAATAGCAGCGTGCCGCCATAGATCACCCATTCTTTTTTTATAAAACCAAACAATGGTTGCTTCAGCAAATTTATATCCGGGGGTAATCCTTTTTCTTTTAATGATTTTTTACCGAGATAAAAAACGATCAGCCCAATGATCATAAAAATGCCGGCCAGTCCAAATCCATAATGCCAGTTGATGCGCTGGCCCACATACCCGCAAATAAGACCGCCAAGCGCTGCGCCGATATTTATTCCCATATAAAAAAGTGAAAAGGCGCTGTCTTTCCTCGGATCATTGTTTGAATATAAAGTGCCAACGAGACTCGAAATATTTGGTTTAAAAAATCCATTACCGCAAATAATAAATGCCATACCATAAAAGAAGCTCCAGTCCTGCGGCACTGCCAATATGAAATGGCCTATCGACATTAGTATGCCTCCAAACATCACGGCTCTTCGATAACCTAAAAACCTGTCGGCCATCATACCGCCTAACATTGGCATTGTATACACCAATGCCGCATACGATCCTAATATGGCATATCCTTTTGGTTCGTCAAATTTCAGTTGTGTAACCATATAGGCAAGCAGCAAAGCTTTCATTCCATAAAATGAAAACCGCTCCCACATCTCGGCAAAAAAAAGCAGGTAAAGTTGTTTGGGATATTTGCCTTTGTAACTTTCGGTTTGCATTGATACGGATTGCATGCCTTTGTTTGTTGAAGTTTAATTAGTTCACCCCTTTTTCTTTCATAATGCGATTGAGCCATTTAAGCATTGCAAAACATACAGCTGCGGCTGCCATCAGCAAAACAAAATTGAGCCAGAAAAAATTTGCCTTATGGTTATAACCATCCCACATAGTAGCCAGCACGCCTGAAAGCTTATTACCAATAGAAGTGGAAAGAAACCATCCTCCCATCATTAATGAAGTAATTCTTACCGGGCTTAATTTAGAAACGATTGAAAGTCCCATCGGGCTAAGACATAGCTCACCGATTGTAATCACTCCATAGCTGGCAATCAGCCAAAGCACACTTGCTTTTTCAGTACCATTACCACTTGCATATACAGCGCCTACCATTACCAATGCAGACAATCCTGAAATAAAAAGTCCAAATGCAATTTTTGTAGCCGTAGATGGCTCACGATTTTTTCTCCTTAGCCATGAAAAGAATGCAATGACAAGCGGGGTAAGAAAGATCACCCAACCGGGATTGATCGATTGACTCAGATTAGTTGCCCATAAGCTCACTGTGCTGTTTTCAGCTGGTTTTTTTTCAGTTGGTACATTTTTAAAATAGGGAGGGTAATTAAATTCCTTTATCACCTTGCCAGCTTCTTTTTGTAAGCGGAACTGTTCATCATATTTTGCAACCGAGTCTTTTTTGTATGTAACAGTTTGCGCAAGCTTTACGCCATTGAAAACTTTTTCAGTCACACCAGCTACTTCACGATTCGTATAACGGTCAGCCCAGGTAGTAAGTGCAGATCCATTTTGTTTGAACACCGCCCAAAACAATATGACCACTGCAAAAATTGCCAGCAATGCTGCTATAGGTCTTTTCTCATCTTTCTCTGCCGATACATAAATGGATGTATAAAAATAAATGACCGGTAAGCAGGCAAAGATGAAAGCATCGGTTGATGGAGAACCAACCAAAGGATGACCCAACAATTTTACCGGGACGATCCAGCCAATTACTCCTGCAATAATCGATGGCACTAAAATAAGCAAGGCAATTTTTGTGAATGACATGTCGCCTTCTTTCACCCCTTTTTTTATATCATAGGCAGCATAGTGTCTCGCACCTGCCAGGAAAACGATGACACCGATGAACATGCCTACACCTGCAGCGGCAAATGCATAAGCCCACCCGTATATGATATATAATGCGGCGCCAAAAAAATTGCAGATAAAAGCCCCGACATTGATGCCCATATAAAAAATATTATATCCTTCATCTTTCTGATGGATATGTTGCGGCGTGGTGTACACATTACCAAGCAGCGTAGAAATATTTGGTTTAAAAAAACCATTCCCAAGAATTACCATCGTCATAGCAATATAAAGCACTGTAAGGTCATGAACGCCCATCAACAAATAACCAACCCCCATCATGAGGCCACCCATGACGATGGATTTTCCGTAACCCAGATAACGGTCGGCAAGCAAGCCGCCTAAAAAAGGAGTGAGGAAAACAAGACCGATAAAAGTTCCATACAGATCGGCAGATTCGGCTTCTGTCATAGCAAAACCTTCTTTTACATCTTTCAGATAAAGGGTAAAAATCCCGATCATTAAATAATAACCGAATCGCTCCCACATCTCAGAAAAAAATAAAAAAGGCAATGCTTTCGGATGCTTCTTCCACATGGCAGTTTGTTTAGATAAGAAAGATAATAAAACTTATGTGAGCAAAAACAAAGAGACTGTGTCAAAACTAATAAGTAACACAAAGGACACTAAGTACACACAAAGGACACAAAGAAGTGTCTAATTTATTATCAGCACTTTGTGTTCTTCGTGATTTCTTTGTGTTCGTTGTGACCCCGCTTTATCAACTTTTGAGACAGTCTCCTAAAATCACTTGAATTATTTTATCTCACACCATGCATCATTTTTTTCAAAATAGGAGACAATGCATATAACACTAATCCAGCTAATCCGCATAGTACTACAAATAGCATAAAGAAGTCGTAAATGGTTTTTAATTTAAATCCTGCAAAAGTGGGATACTCAACAGTAATGATTTTTTCTTTTTCAATAATATCTAATTGCTGTGCGGTAAGAACGGAATCCTGGTTCTTAAAGATCTCTACAAAGTCAAGGTTATTTTTAAATCCTTTGTCATAATCAACTGTTGATGCGATCTTATTTTTGCCCAATGTATAAAGCTCAGCACCTGTTGGAGCTTTTTGTCCTTCAAGAATACTTTCCAGGTTAATGTTTTCTTTATTCATATTAATATATGCTTCTGAAGTCGGCGGCAACAATGCGCCCAATATTCCTGTAAGTACATAACCACCTGCATTACCTAAAAACCAAACACCCATCAATAAGGAAGCAAATCTTTTTGGGGCCAGTTTGGCCACAAGGGAAAGACCAATCGGTGATAAACATAATTCACCCCATGTATGCAAAAGATAAAGAACGATCATCCAGATGATCCCAACTTTACCTGCAGTGCCCAATCCTTTTACCTGTGTGGCGATGATGAAGTAGCCAAGCGCAATCAGCATGAGGCCCCATGCTTGCTTAACCGGAGAAATGGGTTCGAGTTTTCTTTTATTCATCCATATCCACAGATAGCTGAACGGAATTGCAAATACCATTACAAAAATGCCATTGAAATTTTGCACCATTGCGGCAGGCATATCCCATCCAAGGATCCTGTTGTCAGTTTGATTATCGGCAATAAATGTTAACGAAGACCCTGCCTGTTCAAATGCTCCCCAAAAGAACATAACGAAGAAACACACAACATATAACACCCATATCCTGTCTTTTTCGATTTTAGTAATTGTTTTATCAGATAATATAAGATAGCCAAGACTGATACCTGATGCAAAAATGAAAGGATATAACCAACCCTTGATCCATGTCACCCCCGGGCCATCAAACACAAGATGAAGTCCGTAAGTTATTCCCAGCATTATTACGACCGAAATGATAATATTTGTTGTTGTAAACTTTGCACCTTCCGATTCGCCTTCAGGTATGTCAGCTGTTTTTGGTCTTCCGCCAATGGCAACACCTTCGGGAGTTCTTACATATCTATTTTTTAAAAATAAAAAAGTCAATGTACCTATGAACATTGCAATCGCTGCTGCAAGAAAACCCCATTTGAATGCGGAAAGATCCCTGATACCATCACGTTCTACATCTCCAAAAAAGGGACAAATAAATTGCCCTAAGGTGGCGCCAACATTTATACCCAGATAAAAAAGAGTAAAGGCAGAATCCAATTTGCTTTTTTGTTCTTTCGGATAAAGGCTGCCAACCATTGAAGAAATGTTTGGTTTGAAAAAGCCATTTCCAAAGATGATGGCAAGCAACGCAACCCACATAATATTTGTGGCCAATGATAAATTGGTTGCATATAAATTTCCACTTAGAAAAAGTAATAATTGCCCGATACCCATTACGGTACCACCGAGCAGTATACAATTGCGATTACCCAAATATTTATCCGAGATGTACCCGCCAAGCATCGGGGTCAGGTAACATAAACCAAGAAAGCCGCCATAAATAATGGAGGCTTCAGTTTTTCCCATCATCAATGCATCTGCAAGGAATAAGGAAAGAAGTGCCCTCATCCCATAGAAATTAAATCGTTCCCACATTTCTGTTCCAAAAAGTACCCATAAACCTTTGGGATGTCCTTTTTGATTACTGGATTGCTGCAATATGGCTTGGTCTCCGGCTGTTACGTTAGTCATACAATCGTTTTTAATTAGCTAATCAGAATCGGCGGAAATATATATGACCAAAATAAACAAAATCTTTCACTAAGTAATTTTTCATATGTGTTTTAACTTTCTTGCCCGATATTCGCAAAGCTGATAAAAACCAACATCCAGTATGCGAATCCTTTTACTTGGCGCCGGCGGCCGTGAACATGCATTTGCATGGAAGATCTCTCAAAGCCCACTTTGCGAAAAACTTTTTATTGCTCCGGGCAATGCCGGTACTTGTCAGCATGGCACCAATCTGAATTTTGGTGTAAATGATTTTGATGCAATTAAGAAATGTTGCATCGATGAAAAAATTAACCTCGTACTTGTCGGGCCCGAAGAACCATTGGTAAAAGGCATAACAGATTTTCTGATCAGTGATCCGCAATTAAAAAATCTTGATATTATCGGCCCATCAAAAAATGGTGCACAGCTCGAAGGCAGTAAGGCTTTTGCAAAAGCTTTTATGCGGAAATACAATATCCCTACTGCTGCTTATGGTGAGTTTACGCTGGATAATTATAAAGAAGGAGTGGATTATATCAATAAACATGGTTTACCCATCGTGTTAAAAGCTGATGGATTAGCAGCGGGCAAAGGAGTTGTTATTTGTGAAAATAATCTTGAGGCATTAGCTGAATTTGAATTAATGATACAACGGGCAAAGTTTGGTGAAGCAAGTAAAAAAGTTGTGATCGAAGAATTTTTACTGGGCATCGAGCTTTCCGTTTTTGTATTAACCGATGGAAAAAATTATGTGTTGCTTCCCGAAGCAAAAGATTATAAAAGAGTAGGAGAGGAAGATTCAGGACCAAACACCGGTGGTATGGGTGCGGTAAGTCCTGTGCCATTTGCCGATGAGGTTTTCATGAAGAATGTTGAGAATAAAGTGATCAAACCGACAATTGAAGGATTAAAAACGGAAGGATTGGAATATCGCGGCTTTATTTTCTTCGGGCTGATGAAAGTTGGAGATGAGCCATACATGATCGAATATAATTGCCGCATGGGCGATCCGGAAACAGAAGTGGTGATACCACGATTGAAAAATGATTTTCTTGAAATGCTGGTTGCAGCTGCGAAACAAGAGCTCAATAAAATAAAGATTGAAGAAGACCATCGGTTTGCTTGTACAGTTATGGCGGTCAGCGGCGGTTATCCCGGCGATTATGAGAAAGGTTATTCAATTAAAGGTCTTGATAAGATAAATAAAGAAAGGATCTTATTTCATGCCGGCACTGTCATGAAAGATGGCAGGGTTCTTACCAATGGCGGCCGTGTGCTTTGTATTACATCTTTTGGTAATTCAATTTTTGAAGCGGTTGAAAATTCAAAAGAAGAATTGGAAAAAATTTCTTTTACCGGCATGTCTTACAGAAGGGATATAGGTTACGAGTTTGAATGAGATGATTATGTGGCCAGCTTCGGTAATTCTATTTAACTTTTGTTGCGTCGCACTCTTGTACCGCAGCAATTCTATTCAACTTGGTTCGTGAATGGTGAATGGTCAATCGTGAATGGTCAAATGATAGCACAACCTCTCATTCACGATTGACCATTCACGATTCACGTCTCACGATTCACCATTGACCATTCACCATTCACGATTACATTTGCACAATGGCCGACATGCATTATCACGATTACCTGCAGCTTGATAAAATTCTTAATTCACAATTCCCCGAAAGTGATAAGCAAGCCTTGTCCGCCCATGATGAAATGCTTTTCATCATCATTCATCAAACCTATGAGCTTTGGTTCAAGCAACTTCATCATGAAGTAGATGCTGTTGCCGGCATTATGAGCAAGCCTGCATTGAATGATAATTCTCCGGAGTTGCAAACTGTTGTTCATCGTCTCAACCGTTGTGTTACTATTTTAAGAGTACTTGTTCACCAGATCGATATTATGGAAACGATGACGCCGATGGATTTTCTCGATTTCAGGGATATGCTCCGGCCCGCATCAGGTTTTCAAAGCTGGCAGTTCAAACAACTCGAAGCAAAGCTGGGATTGAAATTTGATAATCGCCATGGCAAGGAATATTACACGACCCAGTTAAGAAAAGAACATGTTGATGTAATTAAAGATTCTGAAAGCAACAGATCGTTGCTTGAACTGGTAAGCACCTGGCTTGAAAGAATGCCATTAGCTCCCGAATTAACTGACGATCCAAATTCATTCTGGCAGATATATCGTAAGAGTTATGAGGGAAGTCTTGCAGATATTGAAAAAGGAAATCTATCTGCATTGGATGAAATTTTCTTTAATCATTTACCTCCCGATAGCTATCGGGACACTACTCACCACTCACAACTTTCTTCCGCCGCATCAAGAGCTGCCTTATTTATTATGCTTTACCGCGGCTATCCTTTATTACAGCAACCTTTTCAATTATTGAATTGCTTATTGGAAATAGATGAGCAATTAAGTTCATGGCGCTATCGTCATATGAATATGGTACATCGAATGATTGGTACAAGGATCGGTACAGGCGGAAGTTCCGGTAAAGATTATTTAAAAGCAGCAGCAGACAAACATTATATCTTCAAAGAAATTGCACAGCTTAATAGCTTTCTTATTGAAAGAAGAAAACTACCTGCGCTACCAAAAGAAATGGAAAAGCGATTGGGATTTGTTCATGAATGATCTCAATAGCCCCAGCCTTAAGGCTGGGGTATAAAGAAAAAGGATAGCTTGGTAAGGGCTTTAGCCCTTTATAATTTCATAAGCATGCTATATTCTTTGGAAGAATCGATTTGTTGCGTCAAAGGGATTGGGGTTTGTTCATGATTGATTATTTAATGGCTAAAGAAGATATAATAAAAAAGGGCTAAAGCCCTTATATAAGATTGTTTAATCAAAATAGCCCCAGCCTTAAGGCTGGGGCAATAAGATTTAATCGGTAAGGGCTTTAGCCCTTTATAATTTTGTAAGCAGGCAATATTTCTTAGAAAAATCTTCCCGCTCCTTCGATCTTCCTGTAAGGTTTTTTGAAGAATGCATCTATTTTAGAATTGAACTCATTTGCATATACAATCGGCGTGCTATGACCAGCGTTTGGCAGGATCCATAAATAAGCATTCGGAATATTTTTAAAGATCTCCATTGTATGTTCTTCCTTTATTACATCATGATCGCCGCCTATAACTAATGTAGGGCAACTTATTTTTCGCAGATCGGTAAATGGTATATGAGGATTTTCAATTAACAGGCGCAGCATTTTGTATCCTCCTTTTTCTATTTCATTTTTATCGGTCTTAGCTTTTAGAAAATTATAAATCGGCGTCACCATATCCCAGATTATTTGCGGAACAGCTGTGGTATCAGGCTGCAGATTTGCACCGGTGATGGCAAGCTTCTTTACTTTTTCCGGATGACGCATAGCCATTAGCAATCCGTTAATACCACCATCGCTCCAGCCAACTACGTATGCTGAATCAATCTTCATTGCATCAAGCAATGCCGCATAATCATCAGCCATCATTTCATAACTAAGTGAATCGGTCGGATCTATTGATTTTCCCTGGGCCCTGCTATCGGCAATGATCACTTTATACTTTTGAGAAAAGTAAGGGATCTGTTTTGTAAAATGACTAATTGAGCCGCTATTACCATGAATAAATAATAATGGTTTCCCTTCTCCATAAACTTCAACGTACATTTTAAACCCGCGAATAGTATAATATTTTCCAACTGCTTTGTTGTTGCCATAAATGTTTTTAGGATCCTTTGTCATTTTTTCGAACTCAGCCTGGAGTTTTGCCAACTCATCTTGTGAAAATGAAACAAGAACAAACGAATTAATGGCAAGGATCAGCAGCAATAGTTTTCTCATGTGGTTTAGTTTAGCCAGAGGGAAGGTAAAAAAAAGAATGAGGTATCAAAAAAATACCTCATTACAATTAACCTTATAGCTAAAAACTAAAAAAGACTTGGTTAGAAAGTATAACGGATGGCAATTCCTCCCCAGCCACCATAAAACCTGGAATAATCCCCGAATTCAAATGAAGGTTGCCAATCGATAGACATATTGATCGGTGCGCCGTTAAACTTATAATCAAGACCTAAGACGCCATCAATACCAAAATAAGTGCCATCGATATGATTATTATGATTGTAGTGATCATAAAAACCAATATGAGCGCCGGGACCTATATACCATTTAAGTCCGGAAGCACCTGAAATGTCACCATGAATTTCATAGAGCCCGGTGATACGAACACCGTTCCAAAAATATCCGATCAGTTCTCCTGCTTTGTTTCCATTGAAAAAATGTTTGAGTGTAATTCCGCCCGGATAGAATTTTACTCCCAATGCTGTTTGATAAGATGAGCTGTTTGTGCTTTTGCTCTGGCCTTGCGATAAGATAAATGCACACAGGATAACAAATAATACAAATACCTTTCTCATAAAAAATTGATTTTTAATTATTGTTTCAACCCCATTTTCGTGCCAGAAAGGATGCACAAAATCAATTTTTACGAAGACTGAAAAAGAAATATATCATTACCAGTACGGCAATAACAGAAGTTATTGAGAATGTATAGACGCTGCCGAAGCGGTCCCATATAAATCCTGCAATTGTACTTGCGCCCAGCGTACAAATACTTTGACATGAGGTGTAAAACCCTACTGCTGTTGCCGTATTCTTATCGTGTGCAATATTTGTTATCCATGCTTTAGATACGCCATCAGTAGCTGCAGAGAACACGCCATATAAAGCAAACAGGATAAAAATTGTTTCAATCGACGGATCAAAAGCAAAACCTGCGTATACAATTGCAAACAATGCAAGCCCTGCAATAAAAAGTTTTTTAAAACCGATCTTATCCGCTAATACGCCAAGAGGATAAGAGCCCAGCGCCCATACAAGATTATAGACAACATAAGCAGCAATAGTAATTGTATCTGCATCAAATGTGGCGTTGAAAATATTAATAGTGCCTTTGCCAATTATTTCCTTTGTTTTTATGATCAGGAAAACATCAGAGCTGTTGAATAAGGCAAATAGCAATAAACCCGTCACCAATTTTTTATATTCGGGTGTTGCAATTTTCCAATATTTGAAAAAAGTAAAGAAGTGTCCTTTCTCTAATGTAGAAACCGGTTGTTTTTTTTCTTTTAATAAAAAAAGAAACGCTACACTGATGATGCCCGGAATAAATGCTATATAGAAGAGTGTGTTGTACTGTCCGGGATAGTACAATAGAAATACTAAAGCGATAGCTGGCCCTATAGTGGCGCCGGCTGTATCAAGACCACGGTTAAATCCAAAAACTCTTGCTTTAGTTGCTTTTGTTGCTTCTTGTGATAATAGCGCATCTTTCGCGGCAACGCGAACACCCTTACCAAGCCGGTCGAGCGTTCTTACAAAAAAAATCCAGATAGCAGTGGTAAAAAACCCAATAAGCGGTTTGGAAACGGCACTTAAAAAATATCCCAGCTTTACAAATGGAAGACGAGTACCTTTTTCATCACTTAGTTTTCCGAAATATCCCTTGCTTATTCCGGCAGTAAAATTTACAAACCCTTCAAGAACACCTATCCACTGCACAGAAAAACCAATATTTTTTAGATATACGGGAATAATAGGATAAAGCATTTCACTTGCCACATCAGCGAATAAACTGACAAACGAAAGAATTAAAACTGTACGTGTGATGATACGCATGGAGTGTATGCAAATTAGTAAATATGATGGTGAGTGGTGAATTGTGAATGGTGAATCGTGTGAGGTGAACCGACAGACATGAAAATCCGTGCCACTCCGCTTTAATCGGGGTGGCACGGATAATCTTGAGTAGTGAGACGTGAAAGGTGAGACGTAAACGGTGAATGGTCAATGGTGAATGGTCAAATGATTTTGCTCTTCATATTCACCATTCACCATTCACCGTTCACGAAACAAGCTGAATAGAATTACCGAACGCATAAGAGTGCGACGCAACGAATGCTTAATAGAATTACCTTAGCCGGCTCAATAAAATTTCTTTTAACATTAAATTGGAATTGCCGAAAGTAAAAAAATCTTTGGCTATCAGGGTTTTCGCTTTGCTAATTCAAACAAATTCACCCAACTTTGCACACATTAAATCCAATCCTCATAAATGGGACTTTTTAATTGGTTTACACAAGAAATAGCCATCGACCTGGGTACTGCTAATACCCTTATCATCCATAACGACGAAGTTGTAGTAAATGAACCTTCGATCATAGCTTTGAACCGTAACAATCCAAAAGAAGTGCTTGCTGTGGGTAAAAGAGCATTGATGATGCATGAAAAAACCCATGAAAGCATCCGGACGGTTCGTCCGCTGAAAGATGGGGTGATCGCCGATTTTAATGCGGCGGAACTCATGATCCGCGAACTCATTAAACTGGTTTATACAAAAAAGCCATTGTTCCCTCCCAGCTGGCGAATGATGATCTGTATTCCGTCTTCTATTACGGAAGTGGAAAAAAGAGCTGTTCGTGATAGTGCCGAACAAGCTGGTGCAAAAGAAGTTTACCTGATCCATGAACCCATGGCTGCTGCGCTGGGTATCGGGATTGATGTGGAGGAACCGGTTGGCAATATGATCATCGACATTGGCGGTGGTACCACGGGTATTACCGTTATTGCGCTTGCCGGTATCGTTTGTGACCAGAGTATTCGTATCGCCGGCGACGAATTTACTGCAGATATAATGGAGGCGTTGCGCCGTTATCATAGTTTATTGATTGGTGAAAGAACCGCCGAGCAGATAAAGATCCAGGTTGGCGCGGCCATGAAAGATCTCGACGCTCCCCCCGATGATATTCCCGTAAATGGCCGTGACCTTGTAACCGGTATTCCAAAACAGATCATGGTAAGCTTCCAGGAAATTGCGGAGGCACTGGATAAAAGTATTTTTAAAATTGAAGAGGCAATTCTTAAGGCCCTGGAACAAACACCCCCCGAACTGGCGGCCGATATTTATCGCCGCGGACTTTACCTGACTGGTGGCGGCGCTTTGTTAAGAGGCCTTGACAAAAGATTGAGCCAAAAAATCAAATTGCCGGTGCATATAGCTGATGATCCCCTGAAAAGTGTGGTGCGTGGCACAGGCATTGCATTAAAGCACTACGACAGGTATCCATTTGTAATGAGATAACATTTTTTTCAAGGTACAAGACACAAGGTTCAAGGCACAAGTTCGTTATAGCAGTGAATAGGTCTTGTGCCTTGTAACTTGAACCTTGTGCCTTAATTGTAAATGCGTAACGTATTTCTTTTCATCCGCCGTTATTTTACATTTATCAGCTTCGTGCTGTTGCAGGTGCTTGCACTCTCCATGTTGGTCAGGTATAATAAATTCCAAAGGGCTGTTCTCCTGGGAAAAGCCAATGAAGTAACGGGATATTTTAACTCCCAGTTCGATAATGTGGATGACTACTTTCACCTGAAAGAAGAGAACTTGCGGGTACATAAAATGAATGATTCTCTTTTGAATTTACTGCAGGGAAATTTCATGAAGGTAGATACCGGATCACATCTTATAACAGACACTGTCCGGTACGACACCACCCATTTGGTGCGAAAATATCTTGCGAAAGAAGCAAAAGTGGTGAGCAATTCGACAAACGGCATGAAGAATTATTTTCAGATAAACCGTGGATCGAAACAGGGTATAAAAGATAATATGGCAGTTATCAATTCGGATGGTAGTGTGGTCGGGCAGGTAGTTGGAGTAAGTGAAAATTTCAGCCAGGTTATGAGTTTGCTGAATGTGCATATTACGGTAAGCGCCATGATGAAGAAAAGCAGGAACAACGGACGAATAGAATGGGACGGGCAGAGCCCTCTGTATCTCACGTTGAGAAACATTCCTAAAAGTGATTCTGTAATGGTTGGTGATAGTGTGCTGACCGGTATCAACTCCTATAATTATCCGCCGGCCTGGATGATTGGAACGGTAGCAGATATTGTGGAAGACAGGAGCACGAATTTCTATGTATTAAGAATAAGGCCTTCCGCTAATTTTCAAAACCTGCAGCAGGTGTTTGTAATAGAAAATCTTCAAAGAGAAGAACAGGTTGCTTTGGATAAAGCGACGCAAAAAAAGGTAGATGAGTTAAATAAAAGAAGACAATGAACGATCTCGTAAGAAATGTATTCCGCTTTGTGTTTTTTATAGTGCTCCAGGTGTATGTGCTGGATAATGTGCCGCCTTTGCACCGATTTATAATCCCTGTAATCTACTTTCTTTTTATTCTTTGGCTTCCTTTCTCGATCTCAAGATTCTGGTTGCTGATCATCGGTTTTCTTACCGGGCTGTCTTATGATTATTTTACCGTTACCCCCGGTTTGCATGCAGCCGCTTGTGTGCTGATCGCTTATTTCCGTCCGTTTATCGTAAACATATTAATACCAAAAGATACTTCAGAGTTTAACTACAGTGAGCCATCAGCAAAGGCAATGGGCTGGGCACCTTACGCAGTGTATGTGCTTATTCTTTCCGTCTTTCATCACGGATATATCCTGTTATTAGAGTTGCTTGATGTTGGCAACTTCCTTGATTTTTTAATTAAAGTGGTTTCGACAACTGCTATCAGCCTGCTGCTCATTTTTACCGCCGAAATCTTATTTCCAAGACGATTAAAATACCGAACAAACACTGCCTGAAGTTGCCAAACGGAATTCAAGCCGCCTCCATTTTATAATAGAAAATTAAATAGTGACAACCCCATTTTAAAAACAATTTCTTAGTTGTAATTTGCAATCGTACTGCGTACATCGTAGCTCGTACATATAATTATGCCTGTGTTTAACCAATCAAGAAGCCGTATCATCAAGCTGATCTTCTCTGTTGCATTCTTAGTCATTCTTGCACAATTATTCAACCTGCAGGTCATTTCCGGTAAGTACCAGGAGCTGGCAAGAAATAATGCAGTTTATCCAAAGATCGTTTACCCCGAACGTGGAATTATTTTCGATCGCAAAGGAAAAGCTATTTTGAATAACTCTATCATGTATGATCTTATGGTAACGCCATCTGAAGTGAGAGGAATTGATACACTGGATTTTTGCACCATGATGGGGATCGATACAACAGAATTTAACCGGCGGATCGCGGATGCGATCGTAAAAAATAAAAGTTTTCGTCCTTCAATATTTGAAGATCTGCTGACACCTGAAATGCAGGTAAGGTTTGAGGAAAACAATTGGAAGTTCCCCGGCTTTGTATTGGTACAAAGACCTGTAAGAGTTTACCCGTTCAATGCTGCTGCGCATATTCTCGGGTATGTGGCAGAAGTAACTCCGAAACAAATGGAAAGCTCTGAAGGTTTTTACCGCATGGGTGATTATGTTGGGCAAACAGGGTTGGAATCTATATATGAAAAAGTATTGATGGGTCAGCGTGGTGTGCAATACTTAATTAAAGATAATAAGAACAGATTGGTGGGCTCTTATGAAAAAGGAGAGTTTGATACAGCAGCGATCGCCGGTCGTGGCTTAAAAACTTTTATTGACATCGAGCTGCAACAACTGGCTGAAAAATTAATGACGAATAAAGTAGGTTCCGTTGTAGCGCTTGATCCAAAAACAGGCGGTATCATTGCAATGACCTCCGGTCCCAATTTCAATCCTAATGAACTGACAGGGCCTGCGAAAAGTAAAAACTATACAAGATTGGTGTTGGATGTTACGGGTCCATTGTTCAATCGTGCTATTAAAGGTCAGTATCCGCCCGGTTCTACATTTAAACCATTGGGTGCATTAGTTGCATTAGATGAAGGTATCATTGATCCCAGCTATGGTTATCCGTGCGGAGGAAGATATAATGCATGCGGAATCGGTAAGCCTGCCTGCACACATTCCGGTGGTGGGCATGCGGCCAACCTTAGGTTGTCAATCGCAAATTCCTGCAACTCTTATTATGCCCATGTTTTCAGAATGACAATTGATAATCCAAAGTATAAAAATGTAAAAGATGGTTATGAGAAATGGCATGATTACATGAATAATTTCGGGCTGGGTGTTCGCCTGGGTATTGATCTTCCGAGTGAGGATAAAGGAAATATTCCTGATACTGCAGCGTATAACCGTGAGTATCGCAATCAATGGAACTCCTGCACCAATCTTACCTTAGGTATTGGCCAGGATAGAATGACTGCGACACCGCTTCAATTGGCAAACGCCATGTGCATTATTGCTAATAAAGGATATTATTATACTCCGCATTTTGTTGATAAGATAGACGGAGAAACAGAAGAAGACACTACCTTATTAAATAAGTATCGCAGGAAACATGCAGTGCTTACAAATATTTCAGATGCGGCATACAATGAAGTTATTGATGGTATGCAGGATGTGGTGGAATCGGGCACAGCAAGGATCGCAAAGATTCCCGGTATCGATGTTTGTGCAAAAACAGGCACTGCTCAGAATTTTACAATATTAGACGGAAGAAAGCTCGAGTTGCCAAACAACTCTATGTTTGTTTGCTTTGCTCCAAAAGAAAATCCAAGAATTGCATTAGCAGTAACAGTGGAAAATGCAGGATTTGGTGCAACATGGGCGGGGCCAATTGCAAGAATACTAATGGAAAAATATTTGAATGATACTATACAGGAAAAAAGCAAAGCCGATGTCGAACGAATTGCCGCCGCTGACCTGATGCCCAAATATTATGTAAGAAAACAATACATAGCTGATTCCCTGAGGGCTTACGAATGGTTTAAAATGACAAAAGACAGTTCTTTTATAAAAAAATATGTGTTTGAAAATTTGCCGGCGCCTGGTTCGGACAAGAATAAAAAACAGGGAGAACAAAACCAGACACAAGACCTTGCTATTTGGAATGAGAAAAGAATGCATCGTCAAAAACCACTGACCCATAAAGCATGAACCAGCGCAAACCGGAAATATCTAAAGGTGTTGATTGGAGTCTTGTATGGCTTTGGGTATTATTATCATTTGTAGGCATCATGGCCATTTTCGGCGTTACTTATCATGAAGGAGATAATGTTGTCCAAACTTTTCTCAGGTTCAGAACAGATTACAGCCGGCAGTTTTATTTTTTTATAGCATCCGCATTTATCGGCATGTTCATCCTGCTGACGGATAGTAAATTCTTTCCGGCGACTGCCAATCTTTGGTATGCTGCAGGTATATTTTTAATACTTCTTGTTTTTCCTTTGGGATGCAAAAGTAAAAGGAACGGAATCGATCATTAAGGTTGGCGGCAGTTTTCAATTTCAGCCTGCTGAGTTTTGTAAGATCTGTGTATGTCTTGCGTTGGCAAAATATCTTTCAAGACCTGAAACTGATTTCAGGAGAACACAATCACAACTCATTGCGGCAGGTATTGCTTTATTGCCGGCAATTTTCAGCATTTTGCAAAGCGAAACAGGATTGGCATTGGTTTATCTTTCATTTTTTATTGTGATGTATCGTGAAGGATTACCCTCCGCTATATTGATCATTGGTTTTTCAATTGCATCTTTAATTGTAGCCACTTTAATTGTTGAAAAAAATTTACTGGCAATTATTCTTACTGGTATCGCAGCGTTTGTTGTTTATATTATGCGACGGCATGTCAGGAGACACAGGTCAATTCTTGTTAACATTATTCTTGTATGGTTGCTTTGCGTCGGCATACAACGCTTTGGAGTTCCATTTGCATTTAAGCATGTTTTAAGGGAACACCAGGTGGAAAGAATTTTCAGTACAATGGGTAAGGATATTCCTGACGAATATAAAAAACCCGAAAAAGCCGGCAAGACAAGTGAAAAAGACAGAGATAAAGTTGATTATAACGTCAAGCAATCGAAGATCGCGATCGGCAGCGGTGGCTTTGCCGGTAAAGGATTATTAAAAGGTACCCAAACCCGTTTTGATTTTGTACCGGAACAAAGAACCGATTTTATTTTTTGTACGATCGGCGAAGGTTTTGGATTTATTGGCAGCCTGGTGTTGTTAACGCTTTATATCGTTTTATTATTTCGGATTGTTACGGTAGCAGAACGGCAACGAAGCGTATTCAGCCGGTGTTATGCTTATGGTGTAGGAGCCGTCTTCTTTTTTCATATTGCAATAAATCTTGCAATGACGGTTGGCCTTGCCCCGGTAATTGGTATTCCGCTTCCGTTTGTAAGTTATGGCGGTACATCCTTGCTTACGAATACGATTCTTCTTTTTATTCTTATCCGGCTCGATGCAGACCGGCAAATGGTTTTACGCTAATTACACGAATTAGGACGAATTAGCTGAAATTCGTTACATGAAAATTATTCGCCTTAAGCGAAGGCACATTTACAATTGATAAAACTAAACTCTTTGTTCCGTTTGATGAAGGTGTGCATGATCTTCAGCAAAGAACTGTTGGAAGTTTGTTGGTAGAGATCCAGCCTTTTGTTGTAATTACTTCAAAAGATATTTTATTACTTGATACCGGGCTTGGATTTGAGAAAGACGGGCAAATGCAAATTCATAGAAATCTTTCTGATGCCGGCATCGATCCATCAGCTATTACAAAAGTATTATTAACTCATTTGCATAAAGATCATGCAGGGGGTGTTTCAACGGGAACAGATCATGATCAAATAAGTTTTCCCAATGCAGTATTTTATTTACAGGAAAGAGAATTGAACTTTGCTTTTGAAAAAGGGGTTCCTTCTTTTATACCCGGAGAGTTAGAAGTATTAAAAGGATCAACCCAGGTTGTTTTATTAAAACAAGATGATGGTGTGATCGACGGGCATATTCATTATAAGATAACAGGTGCTCACTCTCCTTATCACCAGGTATTTTGGATCAAAGAAAATGACAAGACTATTTTCTTTGGCGGTGATGATGCTCCGCAACTGCAGCAAATGAAACACCGGTTTGTTGCCAAGTATGATCACAATGGAAAAAAGGCAATGGAGTTAAGAAGACAATGGTGGGAGCAGGGGCAACAGGAAAAGTGGACATTCCTTTTTTATCATGATGTCAAAAACCCAATCACTGAATTTTAGTCCCGATAGCGATCGGGATAGATTTACCCTGCCTGCCGGCAGGGATTTCGGATTTTTATAGACCTCATTCTTAAATCTAAAGTCCGCAATCTAACTTCTGCAATAAACAAAAAAGGCCTGCCCTTTACCAGAGCTGGCCGTTGCTAACCTATGAAAAACACCGAGATCAAAATTCTATTGTATTAAAGTTCTAAACCGTTTATTGGGCCGGTCATCTTTACGGCTTCGGGTTTGTTCTTCACGTACCTTTCTCAGGTTGTCAATAAAAATCTCTTGTTGACGGAATATTTCGGTACTTCTTTTCTCACCAACAATTTCACGAAACTCTGGACGATAGCGAATTCGCAGATCAACGATTCGCTTCTGTCTTTCTAACATATCACCTTTATGTTCTCTCAGGGTTTGTCTCCATTCTCTGAAGTAACGGACAAAAACGGGTGTAAATCTTTCGGCCTCATTACGGGTAAGATTAAGTCTCTTTTGAATGAACTCTCTCATCTTATCCCGGATCCTGTCATTCTCATCATCATCTTGTGCCCGTAAAGCCAGAGGCACCAAATAATGCAAGGGTTAATATGAGTAAAAATTTTTTCATTGTTTTAATTCATCAGGGCATCTGTGTCATCATTTGATCCCAAAGCTACAGCATCGTTCAAAAAATCTTCGATCTCTTTTTCAGGAATATCTTTCATCAGTTCTTTTATCTCTGCCTGTTTAGTAGCATCACTTTCTTCAGTTGCATTTATTGTGTCGTCTTCGGCCAATTTTACAAACTCATCAATTTTCTCCTGGCTCACTTTTTTATTTACATTTTTATTAACCCAGGCCCGTGGGTTTTTATTAACGTCTGGCTGACGCTGATTCATGAACAATAATCCGCCGATTGCAACTATTCCAATAAAAACAGCAGCAACTGCCAAACGATACCATTTGCGTTTTGTTATAGAAATAACTTTTGCTTCCTTCTTCTTCGACTTTCGTTCCCAGGTTTTCAAAATAACCTGCAGGAACTGAGTAAGGATTTTTATTTTTCAAACTGCTAAGCAATGGAGATAAACTCTCAAGTTCTTCTTTACTTGTCTGATGATTGGCATGCTCACTTATTTGCCGTACTATATTATCACTAAGATTTTGAAAAAACCCGGCAGGAACTGAATAAGGCATTTTCTTAGAAACCTTACTAAGCAAAGGAGATAAATATTCAAGCTCTTCTTTTGCATCAGCAGCTTCCAAAGCTTTTATGCGATTCAGGATCTGGGTAGGAAGCCCCTCAAAATAACCATTTGGTACAGTATAGAGATTTTGAGGGTTGTAGTTACCTAGGGAACTTTCTAAATCTTTTAATTCATTCAATATGGTATTCCTGTTTGTCATTTTACCGCAATTAAGACGGCTTTTAGTCTTGTAAGTTTAATGATTCTTAATGTAATCCTCTATTTTTTTGACGGCGTGATGGTAGCTGGCTTTCAAAGCTCCCTCGCTGGTTTCCAATACTCTACTCATTTCCTCGTAGGGCATTTCATCGTAATACCGCAACTGAAATACAATTCTCTGCTTTTCAGGAAGTTGCTGTATGCCCAATTGAAGTTTCCACTCCAGTTTATTGCCATCAAAATCCCGGTCAGCCTTTATCTTATTTTCTAAGCCCGCTTTCCACATCGCTCAATGACACCGCCGCTCTTTTCTTTTGCTGCTCCAAAAAAGTTAAACATTCATTGGTAGCCACCCGGTAAAGCCAGGTATAAAGCTGGCTGTCCTCACGGAAATTTTCCAATCCATTCCAAACCCTGATCATTACATTTTGCAACACATCATTGGCATCTTCATGATCAACGACCATTCGTCGCATATGCCAATATAATTTTTCCTGGTATTTTTTAATGATGGATGTAAACGCCTTTTCCTTTGTAACCGGGTTACGGAATTGTACGAGCAATTCACTATCGCTTAAGGTTGTCAGGGCCATGTGGTTCGGTCTTTAATCAGTTTAGAATATTGGAATACGGAAGCGTTTAACCTGTTTCAACAGTATAAAAATATAATTTTTTATTTGTTATACCAGCTACGGTACCCTGATTAGACTTTTGTTGCGACGCTCCGTTCAGGGTTCGGTAATTCTAATGAGCAATAAAAAACCGTCGCTTTCGAAGCAACGGTTAAGCATAGGAATATTCTTAAAATTATTTTTTCGCCATTACTTTCTCAGCAGCTGCAACAATATCCGGAACATCCAATCCATATTTTTTTAATAGCTGTGCCGGTGTTCCGCTTTCACCAAATGTATCTTTTGTTCCCACATATTCTATCGGTACAGGAAAATTCTTTGCAGCACATTGCGCAATTGCATCACCCAATCCGCCAATGATATTATGTTCTTCGGCAGTTACAGCACATTTTGTTTTGCGAAGTGAATTGATAACGGCAGTCTTCATCCAATGGTTTTATTGTATGAATATTTATTACTTCAACACTGATCCCTTTTTCCTGGAGTATTGCTACCTGCCTGTATTGCATTCCATACCATATGGCCACAGGCAAAAATTGAAACATCTGTTCCTTCTGAAAATATTTGGCTTTACCAATTTTAAAATCTTCTTGCCTGGTAAAGATTGGCCATACAGGCCGTCCAAATCGTAAATAAACCGGCCCCTGTATTCTGCAATTGCCATCGTTGCTGCCTTTGTTTGGTTGTAATCACAGGGAACGATCACTGTCATACCCGGCAACATTTTCATCATGCCAATATCTTCCAGTATCTGGTGGGTTGCGCCATCTTCACCAATGTAACGCCCGCATGAGAAGCGCATATTTTTACATTCTTACCGCTATAAGCAATTGACTGACGGATCTGATCATATACACGGCCGGTTGAAAAATTTGCAAATGTAGTTGTGTAAGGAATTTTTCCGCCGATGGTTAATCCTGCTGCAATACCCATCATATTTGCTTCTGCAATACCACATTGAAAAAACCTTTCAGGAAATTCTTTTATGAACTGATTCAATTTTAGTGAACCGGCAAGATCGGCGGTAAGTGCTACTATGTTTGAATTTTTTCTTGCAGCTTCCACAATCCCATCACCAAATCCACTGCGGGTATCTTTATTGCCGGTCGATTGAATTTCTTTAAGCATGTTTGTTTTTTGTTCCATCACTTCCATAACTATTCAGATTGGGGCAAAAGTAAGAGAATCAGCGGAATTATTTATTATTAATTATTAATTATTGGCACGAAGGATAATAATCACTAATTAATAATCAATAATGTTTAGGAATTGCAGGATAGATAACTCAATTCAACTCACCTGGTTTACCTGAAAAAACCTTCTCATCTGCTTTCAATCGTTGCTCCCATTTCCAGGCAGTGGCCACCATTTCTTCCAATGAATATTTTGGTTCCCAGCCCAATGCCTTTTTTGCAAGATCATTGTTGGCATATATTGCATATTACATCTCCGGGTCTTCTTGGGCCAATTTTATAATTCAGTTTTACACCACTTACTTTTTCAAATGCTTGGATGCTTCCAGTACAGTTACGCCATTTCCTGTACCAAGATTAAATACTTCGCATGAAGATTTATTTTTTCCTTCTGCTAGATATTTCAATGCAAGTGTATGCGCATGGGCAATATCACATACATGAATATAATCTCGTATACAGGACGCCATCCCGGGTAGGATAATCATTTCCATAAACGATCATTTTCGGCAATTTACCAATGGCTGTTTGTGTGATTGCAGGAACAAGATTTTGTGGTTTGCCAACAGGCATTTCACCAATAATAGCCGAAGGATGTGCGCCAACCGGATTGAAATATCGTAAGTAAAATACATTTGGTAGTTGAGCTTTTTGCAAATTCATTTACGATTTGCTCACCCATTTGTTTGGTATAGCCATAAGGAGATTCGGCAGGTTTCGGCGGCGTTGCTTCTGTTACCGGATGTTATCAGGGTTGCCATATACTGTGCAGGAAGAAGAAAAAACAAAATAGGGGATTTTAAATTCCTGTACACATTTTAAAAGATTGATCAGAGAGTATAAGATTATTTTCAAAATACAGCAAGTGGTTGTTCTACCGATTCACCTACTGATTTATAAGCAGCAAAATGGATGATCCCTGTATATCCGTATTTTCCTGGAAGATGGCAAACGTATCATCAAAATTGCAAAGATCAACCTTATAGTTTTTTACTTTTTGCCCTGTTATCTTTTCAACCCTTTCAGCATGCTGGCATGTGACCGTGAATTGTTATCAACAGAAATGACATCATAGCCATTTTCAATAAGGTCAACTATTGTATGAGAGCCGATATATCCGCAACCGCCGGTAACTAAGATTTTTGCCATGAATACAAAAATTTTATTCATGCAAAAGTCGGGAAAAGAGAATAGATCAGCTTAGAAAAAAAGGTTAACGATTAAATAAACGCCGGCAGCAAGTAATCCGCTTACAGGTATGGTTAGTACCCATGCCCAAATAAGATTAACTGTTACACCCCAGCGAACAGCAGATAATCTTTTAGTAGCGCCAACTCCCATAATAGCACCGGTAATAGTATGTGTAGTGCTTACCGGAATTTTTAATGCTTCTGTTACAAATAAGGTTATTGCACCTGCAGTTTCTGCAGCTACACCTTCAAATGGAGTTACTTTAGTAATTTTTGTTCCCATTGTTTTTACAATTTTCCATCCGCCACTCATGGTTCCCACACCAATTGCAGCATAGCAGGCCAGAGGAACCCAGACAGGCATTTGGTTAAATTCAGTAATTGTGCCTCCGGCAATAAGTGCCGCAGTAATGATGCCCATTACTTTTTGTGCATCATTACCGCCATGACCAATACTAAATGCAGCGGAAGAAACCAACTGAAGTCTTTGAACCATTGATTGGAACGATTGTGCATTCAATGTATTCAAGATAAAATGTAAAAACAGCCATAATCAGCAGGATAAATGCAAGCAATATCCATTTAAAATTCTTTGAATAAAAAATCACTTTAAGTGTATATGACTCGTAATGTGATTTCATTATTTTGCGGATCAAATTCCATGTTTTTATAAAGAAAAAACGCTACAGCTAGCAATAACGACAATAGAAATTAATTTGGGTACATGACCCTTTCGAAACGAATTGAGAAACCAAAGAGAAATAATAAACGCCATGATCATTCCTACAAGAGGAGCCAGGAAAATAAAGCTTGCAGTTTTAAGGATCACGGTGCCATTAATAGTACTAAATCCGCCATGAGCAATTGCAGCGCCTGCAAATCCGCCGATTAATGTATGTGAAGAAGAAGAAGGAATGCCAAACCACCATGTAAGCAGGTTCCATGAAATTGCCGCAATCAATCCTGAAAAGATCACAACCATCATATCTACCTTAGGGATCATTTCGCTATGTACTGTTTTGGCAACAGTATCTGCTACTCCATGATCTTTAAAAATAAAAAAAGCGACAAAATTAAATAATGCTGCCCACAATACAGCCTGGAAAGGAGTTAGCACTTTGGTGGAAACAACGGTTGCAATTGAGTTTGCTGCATCATGAAAGCCATTGATATAATCAAATATCAGAGCCAGTACTATAATAACGATTAGAAAGTGGTCATAGAAACTAATTTGAAGATGTCAATATTTGAAAATTTCTCCGGAACTTCTAAACAGAGATCCTGGAACAAGAAATTTTGAAATTGATTAAGCATATTTAATAATGATTGACTCAATTACGTTTGCTGCATCTTCACATTTATCGGTTGCTATTTCCATTACCTGGTATAGATCTCTCTTTTTTTAATTACTTCTTTTGCATCGGGTTCTGTTTCAAATAATCTTTCAATACTCATGTCAAAAATATCGTCGGCCTGGTTTTCAATACTATTGATCTTTACCAAGGCTTCGGTTATCTTGCGCATATTTTTCATATCCCTGAGAGTTCGTAACTGCATTCTTTACCTGCGTAGCACTCTGTTCGATGATCTCTGCCAATTTTTGCATGCCGAGATCATTGGGATTTACCCGGTAAAAATTTATTTTTTTTGCAGATGCATAAATATAATCTGCAATATCATCAAGTGAAGTAGCCAGGTAGTGAATATCTTCCCGGTCAAAAGGAGTAATAAAATTTCTTCCCAATTCCGTAAAAATATTATGTGTCAGCTCATCATTGGCATGTTCCAGGTCTTCAATCTGGTTAATGATCGCAGTTCTTTTATCAAAATCAGGCTCTGCTACCAATACCCGGAGTTTATTTGCCATTTTAGCGGAATTAGTCGGCTACTTTTTCAAATAACTCATAAAATACCCTGTTCTTGGGAATAAATATTTTCATGAATGAATTCAGACCCATAGACGATTTTTTTATTGATAGCGAAGATACCCGCTGGGGTAAAGGCTAATTGGCATAAAAGTAGAATTAATATAAACTTAATATAGACGTAACGATTTATTAAAGGCCCGGTAACATCCATGTTTTAGCTCAATTAAATAACTTGCGCCTGGTTATTACCTCAATATTAAAAAATTATTATTCAATGATTAAGCCATGTTTCAGCTATTTCATTCTAATTGTACTCGGCCTTGTTACTCACGCTGAAATGAATGCCCAACGATACCTGACTGATATCGATTCCTCTTTTTTTATAAAAGATACCGTTCGGCCATTTATCAAAAGATTTGAGAATATCATTATTTCCGGGTACATGCAGCCACAATTCCAGGTAGCCGAATCTGATGGGGCGCCATCTTTTGCCGGAGGAAATTTTTCCCAATTTTCACAAAGCCGGTTTATGCTCAGAAGAGCGAGAGTAAAAATTGATTATCTTATGAAAACAAGGGAAAACTTTCCCCAGGCATTGTTTTCATTTCAAATTGATGCAACGGAAAGAGGAGTTATTGTCAGAGATATGTATGTGAGGTTGTTTGAAGGAAGAAAAAATAACTTTTCCGCTACTGCAGGTTTGTTTGCCCGGCCATTTGGATTTGAAGTTAATCTTAGTTCAGCTGCAAGGGAAACACCGGAAAGAGGAAGAATGTCTCAAATACTTATGCCTGGTGAAAGAGATCTTGGTGTTATGTTTTCATTTGATCCGCAAAACAAGACTCATAAATTAAAACACTTTAAACTTGATGCTGGTTTCTTTAATGGCCAGGGAGTAGCCGGTACAACGGATTTTGATGATCATAAAGATTTTATAAGCCGGTTAACTATTAAACCTTACACAATTAATAAAATGGATATTGAGTGGTGGTTTATCTTTTCTGCGCGGCGGATGGAAAAACGGGACCAAATATGTTTATGAAAGCGGCAAAGCACAAAATGGAGATAATATCTTTGCAATCGATTCATCTGAATCTAATCTTGGGAATTCTGCACCGAGGCATTATTATGGAGCAGATCTGCAATTTGTAATTCATCACGATTGGGGTGAAACGGAATTGAGAGCCGAACATTGGTTTGGCACACAACCGGGAACGGCTACTACAACATTAAACCCCGGCACTATACCCAATAATAATGGAATTCCGCTTCCTACTTATGTAAGACATTTTAATGGTTCATTCTTTTACTTCCTGCAAAATATTATAAACCGTAAACACCAGTTACTAGTTAAATATGACTGGTATGATCCTAATATCAAAGTTGAAAAATCAGAAATAGGAAAAGCAGGAACCAATATTACTGCAGCGGATATTAAATTCTCCACGCTTGGTTTTGGATATGTCTTTCATTTCAATTCACAATTGAAACTTATATTCTATTACGACCTGGTGAAAAATGAGATCACACAATTGAGTGGTTATACTACCGATCTTAAGGATAATATTTTTACGTGTCGTGTCCAGTTCAGGTTCTAAACATACGCTTAACATTACGGTAATACAGCGGTCACAATTCCATAACCCCATATTAACGCAGGTATCATTGTGCGGTCTTTCTTTTGCGTGTAATTAAACGCAATGAAAAGACAATTATTAACCCTTACAGCTGTTTTTGGATTTGTTATTCTAAGCTTTGCACAAACAGTAAAACTTACCGGGAAAATTCTGAACAAAAAGAATGAACCACTGGTGGGAGCTACTGTACAAATTGAAGGTTCTAATACCGGCACCAGTTCTGATGTGGATGGAAATTTTTCGCTTTCACTTGCTATTGGTAAAAAGTATACATTAGTTATCTCTTCAGTTAACTATGAAACAAAAACCATTACTGATGTTGAAGTAATGAATGGACAGACCAATGAACTGCAGATCCTGTTGAATGAATCATCAAAAAATACGCTGTCCGATGTTGTAGTAAAAGCAACCTCGTCGTCAGCAAGAAAAGAAACAGCTGCTTCTCTTATACAGTTTCAAAAAAATACCAATACAGTAGCTTCTGTTATATCTGCCGAAACTATCCGTCGTTCACCGGATAAAAATACCGGGGATGTATTGAAAAGAATACCCGGTACTTCTGTGCAGGAAGGAAAATATCTTGTTGTCCGCGGTTTAAGTGACCGTTATAACCAGGCAATGCTGAATGGAATTTTGTTAAGCAGCACGGAGCCTGATCGCAAAACATTTTCTTTTGATCTTTTTCCCGCAGCAGTGATCGATAATATTATCATGAATAAAGCTTTTGTACCTGAACTTCCGGGTGAGTGGGCAGGAGGGCTTGTGCAGGTGCAAACAAAAGAAATTCCCTCGAACGATTTTTTAAATGTACAGATAGGAACCGGCTTTAACAGTCAAACAATTGGTAAAGATTTTTACCAGGCAAAAGGCGGCAAGCTTGATTGGCTCGGCGTTGATGATGGCACAAGAGCATTGGCTAATCATTTTCCAACAAAAAGTAAGTTTGGTGAACTCGGTCACCAGCAATTAAATGATTATGGTAAACAATTTCGCAATGTGTGGACGTCAACAGCGGGCAATGCGCCGCTTAATAATTCCTTCCAGTTAAATGGCGGATTTACAGGAACACTTTTTAAAAAGAAAGTTGGCGGTACGTTGGGTATCGTTTATAATCAAAATAATCGTCGTTTGCAATTTGACAATGCAATTATCGGCAATAACCAGGGCGATCATGAAGTTCAGTTCAGGAATGAAAAATATTCAAGAGATGTTTTGGCGGGAGCATTGGCAAATTTCAGTATACAGTTGAATAAGAACAACAGGATCTCATTTAAAAATATAATCAATGTCAATACCTCAGATTTTGCCATTCGTCGTTTGGGAAAAGATTATATACTTGGTCCCGGCTATGGTGATAATGTAAAAGCTGAAGAGATCGGTTTCAGGCAAAATACTTTTTTCAATACACAGTTGATCGGCGATCATAATATTTCTAATTGGGGTATTCGTTTCAAATGGTATGGCGGATTTAATATCCTGGATCAATACATCCCTGATCAGCGCAGATTATTTTATACACAGGATGGCGCCGATCCCACTGCACCTTATTATGCATTACTTGCAGCAGGCGCCAGCCAGAAAAGCGGAAGTATTTTTTATAGCTTCTTAAATGATTATATATACAATGCCGGCGGCGATCTTACCAAATCATTTAACTGGCTGGGGCATAAACAAAGCATCAAAGGCGGTTATCTTTTCCAGGTAAAAGACCGTTTGTTTGACAGCCGCCCTTTCTTTCTCAATACACTTAGTAACTGCAATCAAATTATTACCACCAGATAAAATATTTTCCTCTGAAAACTTTACCAATGTAAACAACGGTATTCAGTTTGGCGAATTGAATGGTATTTCATTCCGCTATATCGCCAATACAATTATGAATGCCGGTTATATCCAGTTCGATAACCAGTTCACAAGATCACTTCGTGTTATCTGGGGAGTAAGGGTTGAAGATTTTGATCAGTTAGTTGGAAGTGTGAAAGCATCAGATCCCCGTCATGTTCATTCAAGAGTTACAGATTTTTTACCGGGAGTAAACATCACTTTCAAACCCAATGATAAGATCAATTTCCGTCTGAGTGGCAGCCAAACAGTAGTGCGTCCTGAGTTTCGTGAATTAAGTCCATTTGCATTTTATGATTTTGAATTAAATGCGCAGGTTGTTGGCAACAATAAAGTAAGAAGAACAAAGATCACCAATGCCGACTTGCGTTATGAAGTATATCCCCGCAGCGGCGAATTGATAACAGTCGGTGTATTCTTTAAACACTTTGATGATCCAATTGAATATTATTTTAACCGCACCGGGCCGGCTACAAATACTTTTAATGTAGCGAATACAAATACTGCCACTGCTTTCGGAGCAGAGTTTGAGTTCAGGAAAAAAATGGATTTTATTTCTGATGCATTTAAAAATTTCACACTCACGGGCAATTTAAGTTATATCTACAGCCGTGTAAAAGATACAGTAGACCTGAACCGTCCGTTACAGGGACAAAGTCCTTATCTCATCAATGCAGGTTTGCAATATGATGTGGAGAAGATCGGTTTCAGCAGCACTGTCTTATTTAACCAGATCGGCCGCCGTATTTTATTTGTTGGTGATAAATCAGTTCCCGATATCTGGGAACATCCAAGACCATTGCTGGATATACAACTTGCAAAAAAAATATTGAAGAACAAAGGAGAAATAAAAGTCAACATCAGCGACATTTTCAATCATCGTGCTTATTTCTATCATGACCTTGATGAAAATGAAAAATACAAAAGCACATCACAGGATGTGCTGGCCATCAGCAGGAATTATGGAACCAATTACTCTTTCACATTTGCCTATACTATAAAATAAAAAACTAAAAAAGATAAACATGAAACGTTTTGCACTTTTAGCACTGGCCGCAGTAACAGTTATAGCAGGCTGCCGTAAAATAGAGATCGATGGAGACGGCGGGAATAACAATGGCGGTGGCGGTACCAATGAGAACCTTATTCTTTCAGGCAAGATCAATACCGACCGGACATTAAAGAGCGGCAATACTTATAAACTCAGGGGAATTGTTTATGTAGTGGATGGCGCCAAGCTCACCATTGAACCTGGCGTGATCATACAGGGAGAAAAATCTTCAAGAGGTACATTGGTAATTACAAGAGGCACACAAATATTAGCCAACGGAACAGTAGATAAACCAATTATATTTACCAGTGATGCAGCCACACCTGCTATGGGTGACTGGGGTGGCATTGTAATACTTGGACGTGCAAAAACCAATTCAAGTTATAATGGCACGGCGGGTCTTGGAGAAATAGAAGGTGGAGTTAATAATTCAGAAGGACTTGGTTTATATGGCGGCGCAGATGATAATGACAACAGTGGTGTTTTGAAATATGTCCGCATCGAATATCCTGGGTATGCTTTTTTACCTGATAAAGAATTAAATGGTTTGACAATGGGTGGTGTTGGCAAAGGAACCGTGATTGATTATGTACAGGTAAGTAATGCCGCGGATGATAGTTACGAATGGTTTGGCGGTTCTGTGGATTGCAAACACCTGATCGCCTATAAAGGTCTTGATGATGATTGGGATATGGATAATGGCTTTAGCGGAAGAATTCAGTTTGGTATTTCAATGAGAGATAGTTCAATTGCCGATATCAGCAACAGTAATGGATTTGAAATTGATAATGACGCAGGAGGCAGCTCACTGTTGCCGCAAACAAGCGCCGTTTTTAGTAATATGACTGTTATTGGACCACGGGCTACGCTGACTAATATCGGGAACTCAAATTTCAGAAGGGCTATGCATACACGCCGAAACAGTGCAGTTAGTATTTTTAATTCGATCATTATGGGATGGCCAATCGGTTGGAATTTAGATGCAGGCCTGGGCACACCCACTGATTTAAATTATGCCAGCGCCACTCCGAAGGCTTTTGTTGCGAATACCATACTGGCAGGCAATAATACCCAGTTTACGTATACGGCCAGTGCCGGCACACCAACCGGATGGACCACAACTGATCTTCAAAATTATTTCAACCGTGCAGGCGGTGGAAACAATGTACTGACTAATTCTGTTGATGTAATGCTGAATGCTGCATTTAAACATGACGGTTCTGCTGACTGGAATCCAACAGCAGGTTCGCCTGCACTTTCCGGTGCTGAGTTTTCAAATGCAAAAGTGAGCAATAGTTTCTTCACTTCTACAACCTACAGAGGTGCCTGCGCTTCCGGCGATACATGGTGGAAGACCTGGACAAGATTTTTTTAGCCGGTCTATATTTTTAAAATACAAAAAACAACCTCTCTTAAGGTTGTTTTTTTATTGGTGAGCTTTGCCCGGCTACCGGGTTTTGCACAATTAACACATCGGTAACCGGGCCATAACCTTGGTATAATACTTGTATTGCATTTTGCATTCAGTTCTTATCTACTCAATATATATATACATCCCGGATCGGTTCTCCGGGGTTAGTAAGTTGATTCCTCATGCAGTTGCCGTCTAGCCCAAGGCTAGACGGTTTTTTTATTGCCACGTCGACGGTAATTTCCAAAAACAAACGTTCCATTATTAATTTATTATTACGTTTTCATTAACCTGGCATTTTGGCCTTCTATTAGACCTAAATTGACTGCACAACCAACTACATTATGAATATCGTTTCAGTAAAAAACATCGCCGGACAACAAGATTATCTTTTGAAAGAAGATGAGAACGTGGTTTTAAAACTTCGTTATAAAAAAGACCTGCATACCGCAAGAGTGGAAACAGAAAAGGAGAGGAGAGTATTGATCATTGATGATGAAGGCTTGCTCAGGACAAAACTTATCCTGAAAAATGAATATGGCGTCCGCATCGGGTCATTGACGTACGATAATTTCTCCGATACACACGGTTCCGTTGAAATGGAAAATATAAAATACCGGTTTGTTATTACGCATGGTGCAGCGCCTGAATTGAAAATTTATAAAGGTTCGCGCCGCAACCTTATTTATACCTGCCAGCTTTCTTTTGATGACGACAATTCGAAAAAAGCAAAAGTGCAGCCAGCCTCATTTATAATTGCAGTTTCCTGGTACCTGTTTTTGAAAGGCACGGTTACTGCAAGCCCTGTTTTCAATGATGCAATTATTTTATAGTAAAGTATCGGTTCCTGTTATATTGATCATCCCGCTGTAAGCGGGATTTTTTATTACTAACTTTAAAGAATGAAATCTTATTTATTTGTCCTGATCGCCGGAATCTTATTGTGTAGCTGTAAACAATCCGCCATCACTCAAAACTTTTCCTCAGCCGATAGTTTAGTCATCCATTTTAAGGACGAGCAGGCAGGAGCTATTACAAAAACGGTGCAGACAGCAGAATCAAAAGCTATTAACCGGTTAATAGAATTTATCGATGCAAAAGAAACCGGGCAATTCAAATGCGGCTATGACGGCAAAATGTTTTTTTACAAGAAGGGGCAGCAAATGCAGGAAGTGGATTTTAAAATGAAGAATGATTCATGCAATCATTTTGCTTTTTTACTAAATGGAAAACTGATGAGTACTAAAATGAGCGGCGAAGCAATAGATTTCTTAAATGCGCTGGAACAAGGAATGCCAACTTATTATTAACCTCTCAATCTCAACCTTATCCTATTCTTTCCGCGCCTCCAAAGTAAACCCAATCGTAGTCCCAACGCCTTCAGTACTTCTTACATGGATCGTTTGTCCATGTGCTTCTATGATATGTTTGCAAATGGCAAGACCTAATCCACTGCCTGTAATATCACGGCTGCGGCCGCCTTCGGTCCGGTAAAAACGTTCAAAAATTCTTGCCAGATTTTTTTCGGGAATACCAATTCCGTCATCACTTAATTCAATCAATATATGTTTTTCATCCACTTTATACAAGCTTGCCACAATATGACCGCCCTGCTTTCCATATTTAATTGAATTGTCAAGAAGGTTGATAAGCAGTTGTCTTATTTTTTCTTTGTCGGCAAAAACCGAAAGGGGAGATTCACAGCCTTTTTTAATGCTAAACTCGATACCCTGGCTTAACGCTTTTATCGAAAGACTTTCAAAAACTTCTTTTACAAAATCCTGGATGATGAAATTTGTTTTCGTTAATACGAGTTCACCTCTTTCAAGTTTTGATATTTCGTCAAGGTCCTGGATAAGATTGCTGAGACGTTCAACATTCTTTTCTGTGTTTTCCAGAAAGCGCTTATTGATCTCGGGATTATGCATGCCACCGCTCAACAAACTTTCTACATAACCCTGTATGGCAAATATTGGCGTTTTGAATTCATGAGAAAGATTTTGCAGGAACTCGCGGCGAAACTGTTCGTTTTGTTTCAGCAATTCCATTTCCTGTTCATTTTCTTCTGCCCATTTTTCTACATCTTCCCTTACTTCATCAATGCTTCGTTGCGGTAGTATGTATTTATAGTATACCTCTTCTTTCTTGGTAGCTTTTGTTTGATAAATGAATTTATAAATGAGCTTTATTTTCCGGTAAATAAATCGTTCCAGTACAAAAGATATCAGTAAATAGCTGCCACCAAGTATTACAATAAATGAACCCAGGCCCCATAGCCAGTTTTTTTCAATTGCAAGTATTAAAAGGCTGATAGGAACCGCTAATATCAAAGCAGTAAAAAATGAAAGCTGCCGTGGAGAAATGTTTTTGGGAGAAAGCATAATACGAAGATACAAGGGACAAGGCGCAAGGTACAAGGCACAAGAGTTGAAGAGTAATTAAGTTTATAAATTAGAAGCAGGCTGTAATTTGAGCCTTGTTCTTGAATATTGTCCCTTGTGCCTTGTGCCTTGTGCCTTGCGCCTTATGCCTTGTACCTTGCGCCTTACAACTCAAACTTATACCCAACACCCTTTACAGTGGTAATACAATCCACACCAAGTTTCTGGCGAATCTTACGGATATGAACATCAATGGTGCGATCGCCAACGATCACTTCGGCCCCCCATACCTGGCTGAGGATCTCATTTCTTACAAACACTCTTCCGGGTTTTGATGCAAGCAGGTAAAGCAATTCGAATTCCTTTTTCGCAAGCAATATATCCTTGCCTTCGTATTGAACAATAAATTTTTCAGGATCGATGATAAGTCCATTCACTGCAATAACCTTCGCCTCATTTTTATTTATGCGTCTGAACAGTGAACTTATTTTACTAAGAAAAACTTTTGGGCTTATAGGTTTATTGATATAATCATCGGCGCCGGTTTCCAATCCCCTTATCTGCGTTGCTTCATCACTCAGCGCAGTGAGAAAAAGTATCAGTGTACTTTTAAAAGCCGGCAGCAGGCGGAGGATCTCACATACTTCCACTCCATTTTTTTTCGGCATCATTATATCCAGCACTATCAGGTCGGGATTAAACATCTTGGCTTTTTCAATTGCCTCATCACCGTCTTTTGCGGTCACTACCTGGTAGCCCTCTTTCAGCAGGTTATACTTAAGTATCTCAAGTATATCCGGCTCGTCATCAGCAATTAAAACTTTTCGTGACCTGATATCCATGCGATCGGGTTAAATTTTCGCAAACCTAACCTAAAATGTTTTTTACCCTGCAAAACCTGCCCGGCCTAACACAGACTTAATGAAAAATTAATAAAGCTTCCGGTATTCAGGATTAATGAATAATTTTAACATGCAATTAGCCGCTATTTAACCGGAAATGCTGTCTGTACCCGACTCGTACCTTTTAAAAATGAATAGTTTATTTTTGTAACCATCCTTATGATAGCAATTCGCCAATACGCCTACTTTTTGTCCCTTTTTCTTTTTGCAGCCTTTACTTCTTTTGCCCAGGCTCCAAAGGACCCCACACTCAAGCCGGACCGCAGCCGTGAGCTGTTTCATGCTTACGTAGATTCTGAACAGAAAAAGGCACTGCAATCCGATAAGAACGATGATAAGCTTTTTACGCCTTCTGCTAACGAAGAAATAAATATTCAAATCACAAATGCGCTGCTAGGAAAAGTAAATGAGCTCCAGAAAAAAATCGAGAAAGATTCAACGATAGGCGGCCAGGTAAAAGTTCTTTATCTCCGTGGCATGGAAAGATTGCTGCGTGACATGAATACCAATTGGCGATACAACCGTTTCGTGGTAACATACCTTCCGAATATTTTAGAAGCGTATGAACGATGCATGGAAATCGACATACAAAAAGCAAGCATTGAAAATTATATCGAGCAGCTTCCATATGATGTAGCAAGGCCATTGCTTGATTGTACCGCTTTTGAAAAAAATCCCGGTTACAGAAATTCAAAGAATGTTATCGTAAGAAAATATTGTGAGATACATCCCGAACAAACTTTTGCAACATTACTTACTTCACTTCCAAGACTTCCTGAACTGCCATTTGCCGATAGTTTAATTATTGCCGCAGGACGTCTTTATCCAAAACAATTGTATGATTATGCTGCAGCTAATAATATTCTCGCCACCCGGATCAAAAAGGTAAAAGATCCATTTGTGCAGGCGGTAGCTAAAATGACAACAAGTGGCGGGAGTGGTCAATTGTATTTTCCTTTCCTTGACAATATTGTAAATGGAAAAATGACATTGTCCGAAATAGATGCGGTGCGCAATGACTCGATACAATATTTCAAGCTGCTGGTAAGAACGCATATCGATTATACCGCAAGGTTAATAAATAAGGACACCGCGCTTGAGTCCAAGGCACTTTATGACATGATGGAAAGGAAAGCGGTGCAGGTATTTGTAAATAAGATAAATGCCTTGCATAATGAAGATGCTGTAACACGGTTCAGGATCATTCAACCAATGTCTGCACAGGAACTTTATTATCTCGCTGTATTAAGCGACGGCATTATTTATACGTCAAGTTTTGTAAAAGGTATATTTCCTTTAATGATGAGCCGCATTGGCAACAGGGGAGATTCTTTGCTGATGAGCGTAAATTTTGATAAGTACAGGAAGATGATAAAAATGTCAGCAGCTTATAATACGCTCAGCACTTTCCTTGCATCTTTTAAAGATCAGCAAAATGCAAATGACCTGATGCGGGCCTTTGTAAGCGGACTTGAAAAATCAGGTGGTCTCGAAGATGGAGTAGATGTGGCAGATTCTTATGCGAGCATTGTGGAAACGATGAAGCCGGTTGCGAATGATATGCTGGTAAATATCAAGGCAAATTACCAGCGCAATATTGCCACAAATAATAAGAGAGGAATTGAGATGTACCGCATCCTGGAAAAGCTTTTCCTTTCTGCTGATACAACAAATAAAATAGATCTTACCAGCGCATTGGGTATTCCCCCCGTATATGGTGTGGCCAATAAAGACCTGCAAAATGAAAATGGTTCCATCATCATCCAGGTATTCATGTACGGAGATAAAGATGGCATTGGCGTGTTCCCATATATCGTTAATTTGTTCAATAATGCCAACTGGAAGATCGATCGCAGCAATAATCAATGGGTAACGATCAGTTCAGTGAAAGGAAAACCGGTAAGCCTTTATTTAAACAAACCATTACCCGAAGAAAAAGATGAAGATGCAAAGGCGCAGGAAGCATTGTGTAATTATCTTGAAAGAAATAATCTTAAGCCAACGATCACAATCAACCGCGGACATAGTTACAATGCCAAGTATACTATCAGGCAAATGTTCTCTACGTCAAAGATCGTGTTCATGGGCTCTTGCGGCGGTTATAATTTGATTCATGATATTTTGGTAAAAGCTCCGGATGCACATATTATAGGAACCAAGCAAATTGCCGATGCGCCGGTAAATAATCCTTTTTTAAAATTACTGGGCGAAACTCTGCGAAATGGAAATTCCGTGGAGTGGATACCTTTCTGGAAAGAACTTGATAAGATGGTTACCAACGAGATATTTGAAGATTATGTTCCCCCTCATAAAAATCTCGGCGCTATTTTTATTAAAGCTTACAGGATCGCCATTGGCGAAACCGAATCCGATATTGTGAAAAGTGAAAATGAAAACAGGTTACCCCTCACTAATAACCGTTAAGAATTAACTAAGTTCCTGATAACCGGTAACAGCCTTAGTCTTCTTCTTTTTACATTTGTTGTTTATAAAAATGGCCAGGGCTATCAATAAAAAATTTTTTGACTACGATCTTTTAAAAAGGGTAATGCGGTTTGCCGCTCCTTATAAAAGAAGATTTTATTGGTCCATTGCATTGGCGATCGTACTGGCAATTTTTACTCCTGTTCGTCCCATACTTATTCAGTTAACCGTCGACAACTACATCGCCGGAGATAAAGAGGTAACCTACTTCAACGGGTTATCGATAACTGAAATGCTGATATTGATCACGGTTATTCAGATCGTGTTTCTTTTTGTGGAAACAGGATTACGTTTTTATTTTTCATATAGTACTGCCTGGCTGGGACAAAATGTTGTAAAAGATCTGCGGGTAAAAGTGTATAAAAAAATTCTTTCATTAAATCTTTCGCAGTTTGATAAAACACCGATTGGAACGTTGACGACAAGAACCGTAGATGATATTGAAAGGATCAATGATGTTTTTGCCGACGGATTTATTCCCATCATTGCTGACCTGCTTTCAATTATTTGTGTATTGGGATATATGATCTGGGCCGACTGGCAATTAACATTAATTGCGCTGATACCTTTCCCGATCTTATTATTAGCAACGTATTACTTCAAAGAGAGTGTAAACAAATCCTTTCATCGTGTACGAAATGCAGTTGCTAATTTAAACGCATTTGTGCAGGAACATATTACCGGCATGCAGGTGGTGCAGGCATTTGCTGCAGAAGACAGGGAGTTTGAAAAATTTAAGAACATAAATAAAGAGCACCGCAATGCTAACATCAATGCCATCTGGGCTTATTCAGTTTTTTTCCCGATCGTAGAGATCATTTTGGCTACATCCATTGGTTTAATTGTTTACCGCACATCACAAGAGGCTCTTGATCTAAGAGACAAGCCAGCAGGGAACATTGATGGCATTCATTCTTTGCCTGAACCTGATCTTTCGTCCGTTGCGGGTAATAGCAGATAAATTCAACGTATTGCAAATGGGAATGGTGGCGAGTGAAAGAGTTTTTAAAGTATTGGATAATGAAGATCACCTGCATCCTTCCACTGCAAATGCATATAAGCCGGATCATATAAAAGGTAAAATTGAATTTGAAAGTGTAGTGTTTGGGTATAATCCTGATAATCCTGTTCTAAAGAATATTTCTTTTACTGTGAACCCCGGAGAAACCATTGCTATTGTTGGACACACCGGAAGCGGAAAAACAACGATCATCAGTTTATTAAATCGTCTTTATCATATTCAACGCGGAGAAATAAAAATCGACGATGTCAACATTGATAAATATGATATCGATACGCTTCGCAAAAGTGTTGGTGTTGTGTTGCAGGATGTTTTTCTGTTCTCCGGTTCTATTATTGATAATATCACACTCCGTAATACTGATATCTCAAAAGAAAAAGTGATCGAAGCAGCGAAGCTGATCGACATGCATGATTTTATTATGGAGTTGCCGGATAATTATGATTTCAATGTAATGGAAAGAGGAGCTACTTTGTCGTTGGGGCAACGGCAATTACTTTCCTTCATCCGGGCATTGCTTTATAACCCTTCTATTCTTATTCTTGATGAAGCCACCTCTTCTGTTGATACGGAAAGTGAAATGATGATACAGCATGCGATTGATAAATTAATTTCCGGCCGCACGTCGATCGTTATTGCACACCGGCTGTCTACCATTCGCAAGGCAGATAAAATAATTGTACTGGATAAAGGTGAAGTAAAAGAGATCGGCACTCATGATGAATTAATAACCAGGGATGGGTATTATCAAAAATTGTATCAATTGCAATTTGAAAAACATAAGTCAGTGGCATAAATTGTAACTTGTCGCTGATGATCTGCAGATTATTAATACATATTTTTTCTATTCACTTCGTTTCAACCGGCAGCCCAAGATCCTTTCATAATTGTACTCGGTATCGCACAGGATGCAGGCTATCCGCAGATCGGCTGTGATAAAGACTGTTGTAAAAAATATTGGGATAAAAAGATTACGAAACAAAAAGTTTCTTGTCTTGCTCTAGTTGATCCCGCAACAAATCAAAAATGGATTTTTGATGCAACACCTGATCTTACCGAACAATTACATGCAAACAAATAAATTCCAAAATGCAAGTTTATCAGGTATATTTCTTACGCATGCCCATATGGGCCACTATACAGGATTAATGTATTTGGGAAGGGAAGCATTGAATGCTAAAGAAATTCCTGTGTATGCGATGCCCCGCATGTATGATTATTTAACGGGCAATGGTCCATGGAGCCAGTTGGTGAGTTTAAAAAATATTGAATTGAAAAAATTAAAAGCAGACAGTGTTATAAAGCTTACAGATAAGATCTACGTTACTCCTTTGCTTGTTCCGCATCGTGATGAATTTTCTGAAACAGTTGGCTTATTCAATCAAAACCGGAAGCAAGTCAGTTCTTTTTATCCCGGATATTGATAAATGGCAAAAATGGGAAAAGGATATAAAGCAAATGGTGCAACAATACGACTATCTCTTTTTGGATGGCACATTTTATAAAGATGGAGAACTGCCCGGCCGCAACATGAATGAAGTGCCGCATCCTTTTGTGCAGGAATCCACTGAACTTTTTAAGGACTTGTCATTAACGGAAAAACAGAAGATTTTCTTCATTCATTTCAATCATACGAATCCATTAATTGATAAGTCATCAAAGGAGTATAAAGAAGTGAGAAGCAAAGGATTTAATGTTGCTGTCGAAGGCTTAAAAATTTCATTGTAATTGTCTGTAAAACCACTACTTCTTTTTTTATTCAGGCCACTTCAATTTCAAGGTTTTTTACACCTGCACCCTTATCTTTGCGCCAAATTTCGGGATGGGTATGACCTCAAGGCTTATGAAATCCTTTACTGTAGCGGTTTTCAGCATATTTTCACTTCTTATTTCTTTACCTTCTGCTAGCGCAAAGAAGGTGATGGACGAGAAAAAAAGGAAGGTTTTAATGCCCAGGAAGTCATTTTCGGCCACATTCTGGATGCACACGAATTTCATTTTTTTGATATCATTAAAAAGGATGGCACGCATAAACCTGTAGGTATTCCTCTTCCTGTTATTTTATATTCTCCTCAAAAAGGCTTTGACTGTTTTCATGTCTTCAAAATTTCATCATGGCGAAGAAGGTATAAAGGTTATCGCTTGCTGACTGAAGAATATATTGAAGAATTAAAAGAAGAAGGCGTTGATGTAAAAAAAGAAGGATTGCATGCAGGCAAGATCGTTCCGGTTGGATGCAGATGGTAAAATTGATACATTCAGTAAAAGTGTATGATTTTTCTCTTACCCGAAATGTTGTTCAAATGCTCCTGGCTTTGACATTGTTGTTTGGATCATGATATCGATTGCTAAAAGGTATAAAAGAGGATATGGTGTTAATTCTGCTCCAAAAGGTTTGCAAAATTTAATGGAACCAATTATTACTTTTGTTCGTGATGAAGTAGCAAAGCCAAACCTTGGTAACAAATGGGAAAAATATTTGCCTTACCTGCTTACTGTTTTCTTTTTTATTCTTATCAATAACATTTTTGGTCTTAATACCCGGCACTGCAAACGTAACAGGTAATATCGCTTTTACAGTGTACTGGGTCTTATTTCATTTGTAGTGATTCTGGTCAGTTCCAACAAACATTACTGGGGTCATATTTTTAATCCGCCGGGAATGCCATTGGGGGTTAAATTTATTCTGGTTCCGGTGGAAGTTTCTGAGCGTGTTCATTAAGCCATTGGCATTGATCATTCGTCTTTTTGCAAACATGGTAGCCGGGCATATTATTATTATATGTCTGATTTCACTGATTTTTATTTTCGGCAGGATTAAATGTGTATGCAGGTTGGGGAACTTCATCTTCTCGATTGGATTTACAATATTTATTTATTTCATTGAAATATTGGTGCATTTATCCAGGCATTCATTTTTACAATGCTGACAGCTGTATTTATCGGCCAGGCATTTGAAGGAGCGCATCATGATGACGAGCAGCGGCATGATGACGCAGTGATAGTATAAGATTGTTTTTTAATAATCAATATAAAATCAACAATCATGGATTTAATGATGGTATTGTTAAGTGAAGTAGCTAATGCAAATGCCGGTGGTGCTATTGGTGCAGGTCTTGCTGCAATGGGTGCTGGTATCGGTGTCGGCCAGATCGGTAAAGGAGCTGTTGAAGCTATTGCCCGTCAGCCGGAAGCATTGAACGATATCCGCGCAACATGATCCTTACTGCCGCCCTTGTAGAAGGTGCTGCGCTGTTTGCGATCATCGTAGGCTTTCTTGCAATGGTATTGTAATGAACAATTAACTGCATCCAAAGCACAGGGCGGAGGATGCAGTTTTTCACAATGAAGGTGCGAAACGAAAAGCAAATTTACAATTGGAATTTGGAATTTTTAATATTGAATTTTTAAAATATGCATCCTCTTTTAAAACCTGAATTTGGATTATTGATCTGGACACTTGCTCGCATTCCTTAGTTGTGTTTTTTATTTTAAGAAAATTTGCATGGCCTGCTATTGTAAAAGGTTTGAAAGACCGTGAACAAGTAATTGCCGATTCATTGGCAACTGCTGAAAGAGTAAAAGCAGAAATGGCGCAAATGAAAAGTGAGAATGAAGCATTGCTTGCAAAGGCCCGTGAAGAAAGAGCTCAGATGTTAAAAGAAGCAAGAGAAACAAAAGAAAAGATCATCAACGAAGCAAAAGAGACAGGCAAAAACAGAAGCTCAAAAATTAATTACTGAAGCACAGGCTGCTATTGATGCACAAAAATGGCTGCCATTGACCGATGTAAAGAACCAGGTTGGTAAATTGGTGATCGAAGTGTCTGAAAAAATATTAAGAAGAGAATTAGGAAATAAAGAAGAACAGGAAGCTCATATCAAGGGATTGGTGGATGAAGTAAAATTGAATTAAGTAATAAGGCATAAGGTACAAGGCACAAGATGTCAGAACTCACTGCTTGTGCCTTGTACCTTGAACCTTGAACCTTTAAAATATGCCCAATCCACGTTTAGCAACACGATATGCAAAATCACTGATTGATCTTGCTATTGAAAAAGGCAGCTGGAAAAAGTGTTTGCTGATATGCAATGGTTGCAATCGCTTTGTAAAGGCAATCGTGATTTTGTAACCATGCTGCGCAGCCCGATGATCAAATCAGATACAAAAGGAAAGATCGTTAAAGCAGTTGCGCAAAATAATATTGGCCTGTTAACAAATTCATTTATCCAATTGCTGATCAATAAAGGAAGAGAAAGTGCATTGCCGGAGATCACGCATGCATTTATTCAACAGTATAAAGAACATAAAAAGATTCATACTGTAAAGTTGACAACAGCATACCCGGTGAGTGATGATTTGAAAAATGCGATCGTGAGTCATATCAGGTCAACAACTGAGATGCAGAATATAGAATTGGAAACAGTTGTGAAAGAAGATATCATCGGCGGATTTGTATTGCAGACAGGAGATAAATTAGTTGATGCAAGTATTGCTTATGATCTGAAAGAGATAGCAAAGCAATTTGAGAATAATGATTTTATTTATAAGGTGAGATAGAACATGTTTGCTAAATGGGTAGAATTAGGCGATGAAGTGATTATTGGAATGAAATTATTACTACAAGCTAAAAATACAATAGTACACGTGGAGTTTCAATAAATCAGATTAGGGATTGGAAATATAAATTATGGCAGAAATTAAACCAGATGAAATATAGTGCGATACTGCGCCAGCAGTTAAGCAACTTTAATGCCAGTGCCGACCTGGAAGAAGTAGGAACTGTATTGCAGGTGGGTGATGGTATTGCCCGTGTATATGGATTGGGCAATGTTCGTTATGGTGAACTGGTAGAATTTGAAAATGGTGTTCGTGCCATTGCATTGAACCTTGAAGAAGATAATGTGGGTGTGGTATTGATGGGTGAAACCGGTGATATACAGGAAGGTGCAAAAGTTCGCCGTACCGGACAGATCGCTTCTATTAAAGTAGGTGAAGGAATGGTTGGCCGTGTTGTGAATACATTGGGTGAACCAATTGATGGCAAGGGTCCGATCACCGGTGAACGTTATGAAATGCCATTGGAAAGAAAAGCACCGGGTGTAATTTTCCGTGAGCCGGTAAAAGAACCTTTGCAAACAGGTATCAAAGCGATTGATGCCATGATCCCGATTGGTCGTGGTCAGCGTGAGTTGGTCATTGGTGACCGTCAAACTGGTAAAACAGCTATTGCGTTGATACTATCATTAATCAAAAAGAATTTTTTGAAGCAGGTAAACCTGTTTATTGTATTTATGTAGCGATTGGGCAGAAAGCATCTACCATTGCCGGTGTGATGAAGACATTGCAGGATGCAGGTGCGATGGAATATACCATCATTGTTGCAGCTTCTGCATCTGATCCTGCACCATTACAATTCTATGCACCATTTGCCGGTGCTGCTATCGGTGAATTTTTCCGTGATACCGGCCGTCCTGCATTGATCATTTATGATGATCTTTCAAAACAGGCTGTTGCTTATCGTGAAGTTTCCTTGTTGCTTCGCCGTCCTCCGGGTCGTGAAGCTTATCCCGGTGATGTATTCTATCTGCATAGCCGTTTACTGGAAAGAGCTGCAAAAATTATCAGCGATGATAATGTAGCAAAGAATATGAATGATGTGCCTGATAGTATCAAACATTTGGTAAAAGGCGGTGGTTCATTAACAGCATTGCCGATCATCGAAACACAGGCAGGTGACGTATCTGCATATATTCCTACAAACGTAATTTCTATTACTGACGGACAGATATTCCTTGAAACAAACCTGTTCAACTCCGGTATTCGTCCTGCGATCAACGTGGGTATCTCCGTAAGCCGTGTGGGTGGTAATGCACAGATCAAATCAATGAAAAAAGTGGCCGGTACATTGAAACTTGACCAGGCACTTTATCGTGAGATGGAAGCTTTCTCTAAATTTGGTGGTGACCTTGATGCTGCTACCAAAAATGTATTGGATAAAGGTGCCCGAATGTGGAGATTCTGAAACAACCACAATATTCTCCATTCGCTGTAGAAAAACAGGTAGCTATCATTTATCTCGGTACAAATGGATTGATCAAAGATGTACCGGTAAAAAAAGTAAAAGAATTTGAAGAACATTTCCTGATGGAAATGGAAAATAAATTACCTGATGTACTTGCTGAATTTAAGAAAGGAAATTGCCTGAAGATGGAATTAAAAAGATGGTGGAGCTGGCAAAACAATTAATTCCTCAATACAAGAAATAAAATTATAACTTTTTCTTCCTAAGTTTAGGGCAGCCCGATCGGCTGCCCTTTCTGTCTTATATTAAAGGTGTCTTGTTCAATCTAATTGCATGAAGGAAAAAATTTTTTGTTTCAAATTCAGGAACAGGAGAGGTGTTATCTATTTAGAAACTTCTGATGCATATGAGTCAAAGATGTCAAGTAAATAAAAAATAAACATTTAAAGGCAAGGATCTGTAAGGAACTGCTTTTTTTGGATCGAAAAATAAATTTGGTTTATGTTATAAACTACTTTACATTTGTTGTCCTAAAGCGAAAAATTATGAGAGCTTTTAGCCAGACCTTACTCCTTCTTCTGTTTATGGGGACCACAAATCTCCTGTTGGCGCAAACAACGGTTACCGGAAAAGTGACTGATAAGAAGAACCCCTTTACCAGGCGTGAGCATTACCTTGAAAGATACTTATGATGGGGCCACTTCCGATTCACTCGGAAGGTATTCTTTTAAAACAACTGAAAAAGGTGAATTTTTATTGGTAGTAACATCAGTAGGGTATAAACCATTCGAACAAAAAATTGACTTGATGGAAAAGGAACCTTAACCATTGATATTATCTTAAAAGAAGAAATAACTGAGTTATCTGCAGTTGTTATTAGTGCAGGAACTTTTGAAGCAAGTGATAGAAAAAGAGCAGCAGCGGTTCTTAACCCAATTGATATTGTAACTACGGCCAGTGCTAATGGAGATGTTACAGGTGCATTAAAAACTTTACCGGGCGCACAGCAAGTAGGGGAAAGTGAAGGATTATTTGTTCGCGGTGGTACGGCTGCTGAAACGAAAATTTTTATTGATGGTACTTTAGTAAATAATTTTTTTCATAGCAGTGCACCCAATATTGCTGGGTATGGAAGGTTTTCTCCATTTCTTTTTAAAGGAACTGTTTTTAGTACAGGTGGTTATTCAGCATTGTACGGCCAGGCTTTATCATCTGCATTGATACTTGAATCGATTGATCTGCCTGAAAGAACATCGGCAAGTCTTGGCTTATCTGTTATTGGCGTAAATGGCGGTTACCAGGCATTGTCAAAGAATAAAAAATTCTCATGGGGTGGTGCCTATTCGTATACCAATCTTGCCCCGGCATTTGCAGTTATCAAACAAAAACAGGAATATTCTAAAGGTCCCCGTGATTCATAACGGGTGATGTAAACTTTCGGATTAAAACTTCTGCAACTGGAATGATCAAGTATTATGCATATTTCACATAAAAGCAAGTTTGATTTTACTGTAAATAGTATTGACTCTATTGGATATCTCGATCGCTTTGCTATTGAAAATTTTAATATGTATCATAATCTTTCCTGGAAAGAAAGCATTGGCAAAAGGTGGAAGATGAATGCCGGGATTTCTTATACAAATAATGAGGATAATATAAAAGCAGGAATGAAGGATGTCAATAAAAACGAAGTGGTGCTGGACAGGTCTTGAATTCAAAACATTTGGTCTTGACCTCAATGCGAATTATTTCAATGCCAAGCTGGTACTGGAAAGAAGATTGAAAGGATTATCCACGATCCGTTTTGGAGGTGAATACAATTATAGCAATGAAAAATCTGATTTCACTATTTACAACGGGCAGAAATATCCAGGCATGTTAAAAGAAAATATCAAATCACTTTTTGCAGAAAGTGATATTTATTTAACTAATGATCTTGCTGCGAAAATCGGAACCCGTTTTGAGCAATCCTCCTTCTTGATAAAGGCAATATTGCCCCACGATTTTCTTTGGCATATAAAGTAAGTAAGCAGGCACAAGCATCGCTGGCTTATGGAATATTTTATCAAAATCCTGAGAGCAGATATTTGCCTTCGCCCGGTAACTTAACATTTATGAAAGCAACACATTATATTGCTCAATACATGAAGGTGACAAATGTGAGAACCTTCCGTGCAGAAATTTTTTATAAAAAATATGATGACCTTGTTAAAACAGCACTTGTGGGCGCAAGGGAAGTGGCAATAAATAACAATGGTTTTGGCGATGCAAAAGGATTCGAATTTTTCTGGAGAGATAAAAAGACAATTAAAAATGTTGATTACTGGATCTCTTATTCATTTCTTGATACAAAAAGGGATTTCCTGAATTTTCCTTATGCAACGACACCGAATTTCGCCGCAAAGCATACTGCTTCAATTGTAATGAAAAAATTTGTACAGGCATGGAAGATGCAATTCAACGGTTCCTATAATTATGCAAGCAGCCGGCCTTATTATGATATCAGGTTTGACGGGAGCAAATATTATTTCGCTGATATGGGTAAAGTACAGGACTATCACAACATAAGTATTGCATTTAATTACCTGCCTACGATAGGAAAGCCAAATGCCAAAAATTTTGTAGTGTATGTGCTTTCGCTCAGTAATACATTTGGCATAAAACAAGTATACGGGTACCAGTATTCTTATAATGGTTTGCGCAAGGAACAAATTGTACCGCCTTCAAGAATATTTGTTTATATCGGAGCATTTTTCAGTTTTGGTATCGACAGATCAGAGCAAGCCGTTAATGACCGTTTATTTTAATATTATTTAAAAACATAAAAACGATAAACAATGAAAAAGACAATTTTTATTTTATCCGCAATACTTGTTGCAAGTTTTTCTTTTGCACAAATGCCGGAAAAGTTTGTAAAAGCAATGGCAAGCAACGTTGCAAGAATTGATACCGCAAAAACAGCACAGGATTGGGTAGACATTACGGCTGCGTTTGAAAGAATTGCAGAAGCAGAAAAAAATCAGTGGCTTCCGTATTATTATGTCGCACTCGGAAATGTAATGTCTGGTACAATGAGTTTAGGAGATAATATGTATGGAAATAATACGGATAAGACCGATCCAAAAGCGGATGCAGCTGAAAAAGCTTTGAACAAAGCTATTAGTCTTTCAAAAGAAACATCAGAAACATGGGTTATTAAGAAAATGATCATTTCACTCAGGATGCTTGGCGATGTAATGAGCCGGGCCATGACTGCAATGCCCGAAGGTGCTGCAGCACTTGAAACAGCAAGAAAATTAAATCCCGACAATCCGAGAGTTTATTTATTAGAAGGGCAGGACAAATATTATACTCCTGAACAATATGGCGGTAGTAAGGACGAAGCCAAAGTTTTGTTTGAAAAAGCACAGAAGCTTTTTGAAACATTTAAAACCGAATCAACTATTCATCCTAACTGGGGTAAGAGCACCCTTACCTATTTCTTATCGTTGTATAAATAATATTTAAAAAAATAAATGCCCTGTAATCAAACAGGGCATTTAGCTTTCTATTTTATAAATAACAACCATGGAAGACAACCAAAAGTTTTCTGCTGAACAAAGTTTGCAGATCATTCAATCGATGATCGAAAAAGCAAAGCAATGATGTTGCAAACAACTCATTCTATTTGCTGCTTTGGGGATGGCTTATATTTATTGCGGCTATTTTGCATTTCATACTTATCAAATTCACTGATTTTGAGTACCCGTATCTTGCGTGGAATCTTATGTGGGTCGGGGCTATTGCCAGTATGATCAAAGGAATAAAAGATTCGAAAAAAACGGCTGTAAAGACTTTTGTGGGTGAAACCATGAAGTATTTTGGCATCAGCCAGATCATTCTTTATTCAGGATTGATCTTAATTTTTGGTAAATATGATCTTTGGAATGTTTCATTTGCTTTTTACATCCTGATGTATGCAGTTGCCTGTTTTTTTATGGGAGCATTACTGCAGTTCCCGCTTTTGAAATGGACAGGACTTTTATGTTTGCCGATCATAGTAGTTGCAATTTATGTCTCATTTGAGTGGCAACTTTTGCTTATAGCCCTGGCTATTTTAATATCTTATATAATTCCAGGCCATGTATTGCATACAAAAGAGAAACTCCAAAACAAATGAGTTATGGAACAGGAAAAAAAATTAACCGAACAGGAAAGCCTGCACCTGATCACCATGATGATCAACAAGGCAAAAGAATCTTACCATGATACGGGTATTGGCGCCATTATGTGGGGAGCAGTTATCGCTATATGTTCTTTGGTGAGATTGGCTGAGATCCATTTTGAGTACAGACTTCCATTTGATATTTACTTGCTTACACTTGTTGCGATCATTCCGCAAATATTAATAAGTATAAGAGAGAAAAAGGAAAGAAGAGTAAAATCTTATGATGACCCATATTTGGACTATATATGGCTGGGGTTTGGCATTTCTATTTTTTTATTAATACTTATTTGCAACAATATTTTTAATGAATGGGGAGCATGGACCAATTTATATAAGCCTGCAACAGGTAAGGGAAATTCTTTCGGGTTTTATGAGTTTGTTGGTCCGCTTTTCTTAATGCTATATGGCATGCCAACATTTATTACGGGTGCAGCCTGTAAGTTTAAACCTATGTTATGGGGCGGCATTTTTTGCTGGGTCTGTTGTATAATCGCTGTATACACGCAAATTAAAATCGATCTGTTACTTACCGCCGCATCTGCAATACTGGCCTGGCTGGTGCCCGGTGTTATTATGGAAAAGGAATATCGTTTATATAAAAAGGAACAAGCTCAATTGAATGTTTAAAGATCTTGATCCCATATTACATTCTCAATTACGGCTGGCGGTGATGTCACTTCTTATAAGTGTGAAGGAAGCCGAATTTACGTTTTTAAAAGAAAAAACAAATGCCACTGCCGGCAACCTGAGTGTGCAAATTCAAAAATTAAAAGAAGCAGGATATATAGAAGTGATCAAACAATTTAAAGATAATTATCCGCAAACGATTTGCAGGATCACCAATGCAGGTATCCAGGCTTTTGAAGAGTATGTAAAAAACCTGCAAGCTTATCTTACGCAGCAGAAATAAAAAAAGGCCCTTTAGAAAAAGGGCCCGTCTCCGTTGATACTCTAAGTGTATGAAAAGTTATAGGGTTAAACTGCTCATTAATCTTTGGCTGAGTACCGGGAGAACTTGTAAGATGGCTTACATATTTAAAGTCGTTATTGTTTTATAAATTTTGCTTTTTGAATATCAGTACCATTATTTACTTCTACCACGTACATGCTCGGTTTAAAAGTTGAATCAAGCGGAAAGCTGATCATATTGGTTCCTTCAAGACTGTTTAATTTATTCTTCATTACAATCCTTCCGCTCATATCATAGACTTTAATGTCAATCATCTTTGTTGCAAAAGCGGTATAGCTAAACGTAAGCTGATCAATTACCGGGTTTCCCATTATTTTAATGCTGTTAACAGCAGTTGTAAGCTTGCTTTGGAATACAAGCGTTCTTGAATAATTAATATGTCCGTTCTGATCGATCATTTTAAGACGATACATCACTTTGTCAAAGCTGCCGATGGTTTCATAAAACATATAATTTTCTATATCGGCTTTTTCACTGGAGAATACAAGGCCAATTGTTTTAAAATCCTTTCCGTCATAACTTCTTTGCACTTCGAACTGATCTGCTATTTTATTGTTGGCAACCTTCCATTGAAGGGAGATCTTATTACTTGAATTCACATTTCCCTGGAAGCTTATCAATTGAACAGGTAGTACCGACCAATAATTCCCCACTGCGATAGTTTTGTTATAACAATCAGACGCTGATTTTATAACAATGATCACCGAAACATCCCATGTTGGTAATATAATATATTGCGCACCGGCAGCAGTACTTGCTATTATTCTTGTATCAATAAGTACATCATTCAGGTCCAATTGTCCGGCAACGCCGAGGTCTGAATAAACTTCAACAGTAACAGGGAATGCACCTGCCGGTCCTGCTGTTATATTATAAGTTAATAAAGCTTTAGTAGGATCTCCGGCATATTGAGATACAATTGCTGAAATTGATACCTGGCTGGCCGGATTTAAATTTGGTGAAAGGCCATTTGTATAGCCAGGAGTATGCTGGCCCGGTGAATCACTTTTTAACCAATCACCACACAAGCCATCAACATTACGGAAGTATCCATTATTAGTACCAACCGAAGAACTGATATATTCAAGACTATTATCCGGAATTGCATTAAAGTCAATTGTAAAATCAGGTGAGCTGCCAATCATATTTACAGGTAAATTCGGCATTGCCTTAATATATGAAGGAACAGAAGTTGTATTGGCGCCACCAATAATTCCATTTACAATAATTCCATTTTTATAAACAAAAACATGGAACACACCACCGGCGCCAGTGATTTTTACAAAAAGATCATTAAGGTTTACAGGTACTGCAACAGATGTGTAAGACGAACCATTTTTTTCCCATTTCGTTAAAGCACCGCCGGAACCGAGAGAGTTCCAGTTTGAATTTGCCGTTAAGCCCAATTGACCCTGGATATCAAAAGTTAATTGAGATGCACCAACATAATAACCATGTGCAGCAACATTATCATTAGGAAGATCTAGTACATAAAATCCCGACTTACCACCGGATTCTTCATAGTAAGAAACAAGGGTGTAATTATCCAGGTTTTCGGTACTGCTCCCTTCATTGTAAAGCTCAAAGAATTCATGATAACTGGCGCCTGGTTGCGGATAAAGCTCATTCAATACTGCTTGTGATCTTGAAAAGATCGTAATGCATACCAACACACACAGTGTAAAGATTTTTTTCATTTCCAAGGGTTGAATTAAAATAATCGGATAATCTTTTGCAGCAACTGAAGTACGTAGTGATAATGCGATGACTTGTTAAGGATAGTATCAGTACGGATTGTTCAGGAGCGGTTTTTACCCGGATATTTCGTTTTTCTTCTATACAAATCTACTGTCCCACCATTGTAAAAGCAAGCTTATTGAAATGAAATTTTACTATACGGACATTTACATTTAAATAAAAAAAGGCCCTTTAGAAAAAGGGCCCGTCTCCGTTGATACTCTAAGTGTATGAAAAATTTCAAAAGGTTTTAACCGGTCGTTAGAATCATTGGCCTGGTACCAGGAGACTTCATTTGACTAACGAGGATTGCTTTTTACCTTTCTTCCTCCGCTCCCTCAAGTTTCAGGAAGATGGCTTGTATATGAATTTTAATTTGATCTTTAAAAAAAAAGCCGAAACTAACTTTCGGCTTTCATGTAATTGGATTCGATCTTTCAACGTATGGGATTTGATTTACCTAAGAAATGAAAGAGTTTAGTGGCTTGTTATTTTATTGTTTTACAAATTTTGCAACCTGGCGATCTGAACCATCGGAAACTTCTACTACATACATTCCGGATTTGAAAGTTGGATTCAATGGAAGGCTCAGCATATTGGTACCTTCAGCACTGTTTACTTTCTGGCTCATCAGCATTTTTCCTGTTATATCATACACCTTTACATCAACAACCTGTGTTGCATTTGATGAATAACTAAAGGTAAGTTTATCCTTTACAGGGTTACCGTACACTTTAATAGCAGTAGTGCCTAATGATTTAGTTTGGAAGATCAGTATCCTTGAGTAATCAATATCATGTGCTTTATCGATCATTCTTAAGCGATACATTACTTTTTCAGTAGCTACTGTTTCATAGAACATATAGCTTTCAGTCCGAATTTTTGTGAAGCAAACACTACACCTACAGTTGTAAAATCTCTTCCATTAACACTTCTTTCTATTTCGAAGCTGTGTACTGTTTCGTTATCGGCAACTGTCCAGTTAAGCGTTACTTTATTATTCTTATTCATGTTACCCTGGAAGCTCATAAGATGAACCGGTAAAGGAGATAAACCGTTAGCAACCGGAATTACCTGGTCAAAACATCCTGAAGGGCTTTTTACGACAATGATAACAGGATCAGTTCTTGTCGGCAGAATTACATATTTATCACCTTCAATCGTAGTATAAATAATTCTTGAGTCAACCAATATATCTGCAGCATCTAGCTGGCCGATTATTCCAAGATCCTGGTAAACTTCTATCGTTGCAGGAAATGACGATAAAGTGGTAGCAGTAACGTTGTACGTCAACAATGCTTTGGTATAATCACCACCCAACTCACTTATGGAATAGGTAACAGTTACAAGACCGCTTCCGGGTACTGCTGCGCCATTTGAAGCACCAGGTGTATGCTGGGTTGGAGTACTGCTTTTATTCCAAACACCGCATATACCATCAGCAAGGCGGAAATACCCGTTGTCATTACCCGCGTTTGCAATAACATATTCCATTTGGTTATCGCTATAAGTATTAAAATTTATAAAAAAATCTGTAGAAGCTCCGCTCATATCAACCCAAAGCGGAGGCATGGCTTTTAAATAAGCTGGGATATTTGAAGAACTAATGGCACCGAGAATGGCATTAACAAGAACTCCATTTTTAAAAACAAAGATGTTGTATGCAGCCTGGTTACCGGAACGGGGAACAAATAAATTATTAAAGTTTGCCGGCACTGTACCTTGTGTATATGCAGCTCCGTTTCTTTCCCATCTTTTAAGATAGCCGCCGGCCGGCATTGCATTCCAGCTAAAGTTAGGTACCGTGGTACTTTGCGCCTGTATGCTAAATGGATTTGCAGAAGCACCCAAATAATATCCTTTTGGTCCTACGGTTTGAGCCGGAAGGTCCAACACATAAAAGCCGGTTTTAGAACCTTCTTCAAAGTAGGTTACAATGTATAATCATCCATACTTTCAGGGGTAGGATTTGTACTCGTGTTATAGAATTCAAAGAATTCATGCTTGTTGGCACCGGGATCAGTATAAACTTCGTTAAAAACTACCTGTGCATTTACAGAGGCAGCGAAGAGGGCAAGTACACAAAGAGTAAAAATCTTTTTCATTTTCTTAGGGTTGAATATTATCAAAACGGATGATTCTTTCTGTCTTCTGAAGCTACCGTAATGTTACCGGGAAATTTTTTTTAGAGGGGTATCAGTACGGATTGCTTATCGTAATTCTTCCTTGGATATTGTGATTCTTATACGACGGCACAAACGTAATATGTGCATTCAATTCTTGCAAGCTTTTCTATAGAATTTTTTTCATTTGAATTTCAAAACATTCATTTCCAATAAAGAATTTTTAAAACTAATTTTGAATTTAGTACTATTACCATATGTCATCTATCATCGAGGTTCGTGAATTAACGAAAGAGTTCAACGAAATTACCGCAGTCGACAATCTGACTTTTACTGTGAGAGAAAAGGAAGTTTATGGTTTTCTCGGGCAAAATGGTGCGGGAAAATCTACCACGATACGAATGTTGTTAAGTTTAATAAGACCCAGTAACGGTGAAATAAAAATCTTTGGCCTTAGTCTTTCAACGCATAGAAAAGAAATTTTACGAAGAGCAGGTGCTATAATAGAAAAACCAGATCTCTATAAATACCTGACCGCAATTGAAAATTTAAAACTTTTTGCTACCATGAGCGGGTTGAAATTAAACCGCACTCAATTGATGAGCAGGCTTGAAAAAGTTGGATTAGGTGAACGGGCAGATAGCAAAATAAAAACCTATTCGCAGGGAATGAAACAACGATTAGGCATTGCCGTGGCCCTCGTTCATGATCCCGATCTTATAATATTAGATGAGCCGATGAATGGATTGGACCCCCAGGGCATCGCAGATATACGACACCTTATTAATCACCTGAGTAAAGACCTGGGCAAAACAATATTTATTTCTTCTCATTTACTTAGTGAAATAGAGCAGGTCGCCGATTCATTGCTTATAATTCATAAAGGAAGAAAGATCGCGGAAGGCAGCCTGCAGGAATTATTGAATCCCGAACAGTCGAGGATAGAAATTGAAACCAGGTCTGCAAAAGACCTGGCGGTTCAATTAAGGCAAACCAAATGGGGCGCCAAAATAATTGAGGTAAACGGCGAAAAACTGATCATGCAATTAAAAAAAGATGAAGTGCCTCTGCTTATTCAGCAAATAACAGAAATGAAAACAGATATTTATTCAGTCCATAAAAAAAATTCACTCGAGGATTATTTCCTGTCACTTACTGCTAACTAATATGATGGCATTGCTAAAAATAGAGATCTTTAAAATTTTCAAACGTCCGCGCACTTATATAGCTTTTGCTGTTATAGGACTGATCATAATTCTTATCCAGATAGCATTAAAGTTTGGAGGGGAAGAATATGTGGGTCTGATGCTTAGTGGAATGGGAGATAGCTTTGAACAAGTACCTTCTAAAGATATTTTGAATGGGTACCTGGTTTGCTTTATAATATTAAATCTATTACTTCTTCATATTCCAATCCTGGTTGCACTGGTTGCCGGCGATGCGGTGGCGGGCGAAGCAAATATGGGAACATTAAGATTGCTTGCGTCAAAACCTGTGAGCAGGATCAAATTGCTCATTGTAAAATTTACTGCCTCGGTTATCTATACATTGATATTGCTTATATGGGTGGCCGTACTTGCTTTATTTGTCAGCATAGCACTCTTTGGCGTCAACTGGTTGGGTGTGCCCAGGGAACTCCAGTTTAATGTTATAGAATCGGATGATGTATTATGGCGCTATGCTTTAGCATTTTGTTTTGCAGCGATCGGTTTAATTTGCGTAGCGGCATTGGCTTTTATGCTTTCGGTTTTTTCGGATAACTCTATCGGGCCGATCGTTGTAACAGTTTGTGTGATCATTGTTTTTACGATACTTACACAATTGCAGATCCCGTTTTATGATGAAACGATCAAGCCATATCTTTTTACAACGCATATGCTGGGCTGGAAAGGTTTTTTTTATGTAAAAGGTGTTGATGGAGTAACTGAAAAAGGTTCAATTGAAAACCTTTCTTCAATAATAAAAAGCGCGGCGATATTGATTGCTTATACTGCCGGTTTTTTAGGGATTGCTTTCTGGTATTTTAAAAGAAAAAATATTTTAAGCTGAATGAAAAAATTCTTTTTAATAATAGTTGCCTGGTTATCGATAACTCAAATTTCAGCGCAAACGCCGGAGGAATTGATAAATAAAATAAAAACAAAGCTTGAAAAAGTAAACGATTATACAGCCAAAGGGAAATTAAAGACAAATGTTGTTTTTATCAAAGCGCCGATCGCTTCAGTAAAAGTGTATTATAAAAAGCCGGATAAAATGAAAATTGTAAATGAAAAAGGAATTTCATTTATACCCAAAGGATCGGTGAATATTAATCTTACAAAATTTCTCTCTGCTGCCGGCAGTTATGAAATTGTTGATGCAGGTAAAGAAGCCGGCACCGGGCTAAGGATCTTAAAACTTTTACCAACAGATGAAAATTCTGATATCGTTTTATCTACGCTTTATATCGATGAAAAGGCAGAGCTTATTACAAAGGCCAAAAACACTACCCGGGATAATGGCACCTACGAATTGGAAATGAGCTATGGTAAATACGCTTCGTTCGGGCTGCCCGATAAAGTGATTTTTTCCTTCAATACAAAGGATTATAAGCTTCCTAAAGGCGTTACTTTTGATTACGATGATGGATCGGAAAAAAAACAGGATAATGGTTTGAAAAATAAGAAGGGCAGGGTTGAAATTACGTATGCCGAATATGTAATTAATAAAGGTGTGAATGATGCCATTTTTAAGTAAATGTCAAATTTGAAATTTTTCTAAGTAAATTTTCATTTAATTGCACGGATGTTTTCGATTTTTTCAATCAGGTGATTACTCGTCCCGAATAGCAATGAATAATAAAGGAATTTAATTTCTCAAATAAAAGAAGTTTTTATTCGTTTTTATATCGCTGATTTCCTGTTAATAATGATTTGAAATAAAGTCAGTACAGGGATTATCTTTGTAATGACAAATCCATTTCCATGAAGAACCTGGCCCTATTAATTTTTACAGGCTTATTTCCATTCATTTTATCTGCACAAACAGGCGCGGTAAAAGGTAGGTTGATTGACTCTGCCCGCCAGTCTTTAGGCAATGCCACCGTTTCTGTAGTACAGAAGAAAGATTCCTCACTTGTTAATTATACTTTGTCTGATGCGAAAGGAACATTTGAAATAAAAAACATCGATGCGGGTGATTACCTTTTGTTCGCTTCCTTTACCGGGTTTGAAGTGTATACAAAAATATTTTCCGTTACTACCGATAAACGTATCGTTGATCTTGGCATGATCACAATGCAACCTGAATATAAAACGCTGACGGGTGTGGTGGTTTCAGATGCAAGCCCTGTAAAAATGAATGGCGATACAATTTCATTTAAGGCAAACGCCTTTAATTCAAAACCAGATGCAACAGTAGAAGATGTGCTGAAAAAAATACCAGGTGTACAGGTGCAAAAAGACGGAACTATAAAAGCAATGGGTGAGCAGGTGCAAAAGGTATATGTAGATGGAAAAGAATTTTTTGGTAACGACCCTAAGGTTGCCACTAAAAACCTGACCGCTGATATGGTGGACCAGATACAGGTATTTGATGATATGAGTGAGCAGGCACGGTTTACAAAAATTGATGATGGCAGCAGAACAAAGTCAATTAATATCAAATTGAAAAAAGATAAGAGGAAAGGGGATTTCGGAAGAATTATTGCAGGTGCTGGAACAAATTCACGTTACGAAGGAAATTTTGCATACAATCATTTTCGCGGAGACAGGCGGATATCATTTGTAGGTTCAGGCAACAATACAAACAAGCTGAGCTATACTTTTAATGATTTTGCAGCATCCCAAAATGGATCGCAGTTTTCTAATGGAGGGGCTACCGGTTCCGGCATGGTGAATGCATCCGGCGGCGCTTCAGGCGGCATCAGCAGGCCGCTTTCTGTTGGTATAAATTTTAATGATACATGGAGCCCTAAGATCGATTTCAGGGGCAGCTACTTTTATTCGAATAACTCTAATATTCTTGAGCAAAATAAATTCAGAAGAAATAGTTTTCCGGGAGACTCTGCATCTGAAACAAGTTCGTATAGTACCATTCTTAACCGCAACCGGGCACACAGGTTGAATGCCCGTTGGGAATACATGATCGATTCATCAAATTCATTATTGTATACTGCAAATTTGGGCAAGCAACTATTTGAAGGAACATCAGCAGATACAAGCATTACCGTTGCCGATGGCATTAATAAATATATGGCGGTTAAAGCAAGCACTGATAAACACGATGAAAGAGATGGATTAAATTATTCAGGCGAATTACTTTACAGGCGGAGATTTAAAAAGAGCGGACGAACCTTTACATTGGGCTGGAGGCACAGTAAAGGAGATAACAAATCGAACGGTACCAGCAGGTCACCTGTAACAACTTATAACAGCAGCGGAAATGAAACTTCTGTCATTGATCTGAACCAAAAGGCATTTCATAATAATGATGCAGGAAATAATACGATCAGCGCATCTTATACTGAACCAATTGGCCGTAATAAACTTTTTGAAATAAACTATGCTTTTTCCGGAAGCAACAACAGTTCTAATAAAAAAACATATGATTTTAATTCCGGCTCGGGAAAATATGATCTTTTAAATACGTTACAGACAAATTATTTTGATTATACCAATACGTCCAGCAGGATCGGCTTTAATTTCCGTCAGCAATTAAAAAAGGTGAATTATCAATTGGGCCTGGGTTACCAGGTCAGCAACCTTGAAAACAGGAGTGTTGCGAGCGGAAAAGACACGACGATCCGCCAACGGTTTACAAATCTTTACCCAACCGCTAATATTAATTATGCAATCAGCCGTTCAAAAAGCATTAAGATCTATTACCGTGGAAGAACAAATGCGCCAAGCGTTACACAATTGCAAAATGTTCCGGATGTCAGCAATCCTTTGGTGATTAAAACCGGTAATCCTTCATTAAAACAAGAGTTTGCAAATAGTTTTAATATCAATTACAATGCATTTGCATTGGCCTCACAGCGGTTTTTTTCTGCAAGTATTAATGCTACTTACACAGCGAATAAGATCGTTAACAGCATCGATTCGATAAATGCGGTAACTATTATTTACAAACCTGAAAATATGAGTGGCTCATTCAGCGGCTCCGGAATGGCATCATTGAATTTCCCGGTTAAAAAAATGAAAGGGTTGAATATAAACCTTACGAATATGGTGTACCTGAGCAGGGATGCCAATCTTATGTTCAGGAAAAAGAATTTTACAACTATTTTCCAGGTCAATCAATCGGCAGGACTTAACTATGGAAAAGATAAGTTTGATATAGCGATCAGCACAGCATTCATTTATAATATCGTTGCTTATAATTTTGAAGGAAGCTCGAATACAAAATATTTTAATCATGCCTATTCAGCTGATTTTACTTACCGGTTGAAAAACCGGATCTTCTTTCTCACTGATGTTGATTACTACATTAGCTCGGGCCGTACGGCGGGATATAACCAGGATGTTTTCTTATGGAATATGTCGCTGGCAAAAAAGTTTTTCAAAGTAAATGTGGCCGAGATAAAATTTACTGTGTATGACATCCTGAAACAAAACAATGGAATAAACAGGATCATTGGCGAGAATTATTTTGAAGATATCCGGGCCAACGTAGTGCCAAGATTTTTTATGCTAACCGTGAGTTATAATCTCAATAAGTTTGGAGGAAACAGGGAACAAAAGAAAGAACCTGCACAGGAAATGATGATATTTAAATAAAAACCAAAATAGATCTCATAAAAAAAACATCCCGGTAAACTACCAGGATGTTTTTAGTTTTTAAATCAACGGTCATGGTTATTTGTTAAGAATGAATTTTTCGTATTTAACTTCTCTTCCTTCTTTATAACGGATGTAATAAACTCCGTTTGAAAGATGTGAGAGGTTGAGTTGTTTATAGCTTGATCCGATATTTGTTGTCAGCACTTGTTTCCCATTAACATCAAATACACTGATCGTTTGATTAGCGGCTGAAACTGGCAGACGAACTTCCAATATTCCTTTTGAAGGATTGGGATAAAGCGCAAACTTTTCAGCTTTATTGTTTTCGGTTTCTTTAAATGTATATTCTGCCAATCCAGTGCTTCTTGATATAGTGCCTCCATTATAGCTTACAAGAAGGTTATTGAAAGTGGCCGTATTTAAAATAACGGCTGAACCACTCGTTACCATAAGACCCGCGATCACATTTGTCGGCAGCGTCACTTTTTGTTTTGTAATGAATGTCCAGTTCAAACCATCAAATGAATAATAAGCATTCCAGAAACTTCCGGATGCTTTGGTTATTCTCAACCATCTCGGAATATTTACATTGGATGCATTTGCAATGTTAATGCTTCCGTTGGTGTTAGCTCTTGCCTGGAACTCAAATTTATTATTGCCCACATTATATAATAATGAAACTCTCCTTGAACCCGGCGCTGTGCTTTCTTGAATTGTAATACCTGCTCTTGCATTGGCTGCGGTATTTTGTGACGTTAACAACTGCACTTTTATGTCATATACATCCCTCGCCGTTGTAAGTCTCATCAGGTGGCATTTATCACTTGACATTTGAACACCTGTGCCCGAACCTTTAACGGTATAAACTCCGTTTTGATAACAAGAAGATCCGGCTAAACCAGGATTCCCGATATCAGTTGCGGTCCATGAAGAAGGGATGGGGAAACAACCATTGGCACTGTATTCAAAACTAAATGGAACATTGTAAGAACAGCCCAGGAGATTCGTAACTACAAGATTGCCGTTAACCGGGCCATTGGCTGCACCCGGAACAAAAGTAATGTTTCGTAATGCATTCAATATACCATCGGTTGGTAATCCTGTAAGTATTATCGGTAAACTATTATACAATAATACACGCGGATCATTGATCGACAATGCAACAGTTTCAAGGGTAAGAATACTGCCAAGATTAGTTATTGAAATTGGAAGATCATAAGTAAGTCCGCTTACATAATTATTTGCAGGAGTTACAGGTTTTATATAATTACCGGCTGACCATGCTGCAGTAATATTCATGTCAAGATTCTTTTCACATACAGAAATGATCTTGCTTTGCACCGGCCAAAACCCATCAGCTTCATGACCCGTTTCAACAGTGTATGAATAAAGACCGCGGCTTCCATGCATCCAGTCATCTGCAGTACCGTTTGCATTATAGCCCATCAGTTGAAATTGTTTACCATATTGAAAAGCATTTTCAAAAGTTAAGGATGAAGCCAAACCCGTATAATGTGTTTCATTCCCTGTCTGCGAACTGTTATACATAAACGGCATGATCACTTTGTTGCCATACGTATGGTTATTTAATGCGACCGTTAGCTCCTTTGCGTTTATAAAATTTTGAATGGCTGCGATTTCCGGCTCAGATGCTGCCGATGGTCCTCTGTAATCTTCAGCAGATGGAGTAGGGCTGCTGCCATTGTTGTCAAAGCCCCAGTTGTAAGAGAAATTCCGATTCAGATCAACGCCAAAAGTCCCGTTGCCATTATTTCTTCTGTTCTTACGCCAAAAACCACCGCCGGCAGGATTTGTTGTTTGATTATAAACATATCCATCAGGATTTGCGCAAGGAACAAAATACAATTCACGGTTATTGATAAGACAGGTAATTTCAGGATCGGTGCCATACTGTGAAAGTATGTATTGCATAAAGTATATCAGGCTTACCATGGATATAGGTTCCCTTGCATGATACAGCCCTCCGTAATAAACACCTTCTTCTGATGGATCTTCTGTATCAGGATCATCAGAAATTTTTACCATCCAAACATCCCTTCCTTCACCGGTGGTTCCAATGCTTGATTTTGTAGTGATCAAATTTGGATACATTGTTTTTAATTCATCAAGCTCGGTAACCATTTGCGAAAAGGTAAGATACCCGCCCATTGATCCATAAGTAAAACCGGGAGGTGTACCGCCGGTACGCATCGCTTCGTTAGCATTTACTGAAGCTTCTTTGTTTCTTTTTAAGAAATCCTGGGTAAGATCATCGATAATAATTTCAATGCGAAGTCTGTCTTGTTTCATCAACGCAATTTCTTTTGCCGAAAAATCGCCGATGAAATAGTTGTCATTTCTTTCGGCCATTTCATCAAAGGCAATTCCTTTGGAATGAAGATTTTTCAATTGTGTTTTATCTGCATATACTTTAACCCGTGAATACTTTTCAGTTCCCTGAGGGTAAGCCTGCACAACACTTAATAACACGATGGGAAAAATAACAAGAGAAAGAAAAAATGATTTTCTCATAAACAGTGGCTTTTAAGTATGGTAAGAGATTTTTTTTATACGCAGTTCCGCTGCATCACAATAGCAAAGTAATAATTAATGAAATAACTACCTATTTTTTACTAATAAGGTGACCGGAATCAAATGCTCACAAGTGTATGGACTTTTACCGGTATAAAAAAAGGTCAATCAAACGATTGACCCCTTGCAAGACGTTCTGTTTTTATATTGAATTAATGTGACACAGTTAATTTATTGATGAATGTTTTTTCATTTGTCACCAGCTCAACAATGTATAACCCATTGCTTAATCTGTTCATTGAAAACTGTGCACGGTTATCACCGGTATTCAGCGTCATTGGTCTTTTGAACATCACGTTGCCCGAAAGCGATCTTACAATTAATGTTGCCTGTTGATTCGCTGCGGAGTTAAATGAGATCATTACATCATTCCTTACAGGGTTTGGGGAAATCCTGAGATTGGTGATAAGATGATCGATTTGTATAGTTTTCGTACCGCTGTATCTTGATGAGCCGGATTTTTCGATCATCTTTAAGCGGTAATAAGATCTGCCTTCAACCGGTTGCTGATCAAGGAAACTGTAGTCGGCTGTAAAAGTCGAAGTGTTTACATTAACTATCCCTATTTTTTCCCAAACGTTTTGATCTTTGCTTCTTTCGATTTCAAATCCAAAAGCATCGTTATCGGTATACGCTGTCCAATTTAATAATACATTTTTATCTCTTGTAAGTGTGGCACTGAAATCATGCAACTTTATGGTAAGCGGCATAGCCTGGGAAATAACCGGGTAGTCTTCTGTTTCACCATCAGCGAACCAACCGGTTGCGTTGCTGGTGGTAAGTACTCCTGAATATAACCTGACTCTTAAAAAACTGTTGGGCGTTCCGATAGCCACCGTAATCCCCGTCCATGCAAGGGTGATCGTTTGAGCCGATCCACTGCTGGGAACTGTAACCACTACACCTTCGGAAGCTTCAAAAACTCCATCGGCATCATAATCGAGCCAGCCGGCTAAATAGACAGCAGCTCCAGTATTATTCAAGACCGTTACATCCTGTACATGATTATAAGCAACACCATCAGAGACCATCACACTAACTGTAGCAATTCCATCTTCGTCAGTATCTCCTGATGCATCGGTTGTTGAAGTATTCTTACTCCATTCATCTCCCCATAAAGAACCTATACGCAAGGTTGTATAATTACATGTTTTTTGGTTTGCAGCTACTGTTAATGCTGCAGGATCATAAGAAACCGGTGCATCACCAAAATCACATTTTGGTTTAAATGGATCGGATGCATCACCCGCATTATTAACCCATGCCGGAGAACAGGAAGTAACAGTTATCGGTGTTGCTCCTGTAATGGTTCCGTTGTTGTTATACAAGGAAACATCGTTCTTTATTCTATAAACATTACCATTATAGATTTGCGCCAATTGTCCGGCAGTTGTTGCATCGCCGCTATAAGTAGTAGCCGAACCTGTTTGTAAATTATAGTGAACCCATTGATTAGAAGTTCCGTTGGTGCCATGGCTAATGATCATTCCATCTTTTAGAACCAAATCACCCCAATCGTGAACTCTTGAGGCACTACCATTGTCGCCTTTTTGAGCAAACACCTGGGAATATGTTGTTTCATTTCCTGAAGCATCAAAGTCAATTTTCCAAACTACCGACTCTGCGCCGGTAGAATTTCCAACACCATCCGATTCTTCCACACCGAGGTACAGGGCACCATCGTAAAAGGCCGCACCGCCAAACTCTATGCCCTGAATGAAAGTTGGAATACCATAGGTATAAAGATCTGGAATTACATCAGAAATTGTATTAGTAGTAAAATCATATTTTTTTAACTTTCGATTAATAGGCGTGGTTAAAACTGTTGGTTGATTATCCATAATATAATACAACCAGTGATTTACCGGATCATATGCTAATGAATTCATTTTATTTCCTCCAACACCAGGATCAGTGAAAACAAGATCAGCCACTCCAGTGCTCGCATTGACCATATAGACAGTTAAATTCTGAGGATTTGCAAGAAAATATGCGGGTTGATTGGTAAATGGCTGGGTGTAGGTATTGTAATAATTAGTAGGGTAAGAAGGATTAGCAAAACAAGCTGAAATATCAGATACAAAAAATCCGCCATCTTCCCATGTTGAGGAACCACCACCACTTGTTTTGATTGAAGTACCGGAGGCGATTATTCTTACTTTCGTTACATCACCAGAGATAAGAAAGTTTGCAATCGCATCAGTAGAAGAATTTGCATATACAGTAGATGAAGCCTGAGCTAAACCCGGATTTCCTGTAGTAATAGTTAAATGAGTTCCGCTGATTTTTGTAACCGTTACCGTTAATGTAGTTACGCCATTCCAGGCTTTAACTGTGATCAACTGGTTAAAGTCGATATCATAAACTGAGAACTTCACATCTTTTACCGCACTTGCAAAAGTAAATTCAATAGAGTCCTTGTTTGGAGACGCAGGTGCAAAAAGTTTTAACTCCTCACCTTTACCAAAAGAACTCGCTTCAGAAGCTGTGCTTTGCATATCCACATCGGCCCAAAATGTATTTGGTGAAGGTGTGGGAATATGAGTGCCACTTGGAAATGTTGAAGAAGTTGTAAATGTTACTAAATTCTGTGAGAGTGTAACGTATTGGGTTTGGACCATTGCCGCAGTTACAAATGGCAAACCTGTTTGTGGATTAGTGCCGCCATACGTAAATCCGGATTTATGTAAAAAGTCGAGATTGTCCCAGTTGATTGTATCTCTTGTATAACCACCTGCACACTGTGCGGATACACTCATGCTGCAAACAGAAAAGAACAAAATCAATAATGTTACTGTCCTTCTATAAAAATAAAATCTAAAGGAAATAGATAAGTAGTGTAAAATTGGTTTCATTGAACGGATAGATTTTTTCAAAGGATACGAGACAACAAAATAATCAAAAACACTTAGAAACGATAATGATATAAACTTTTTTTTGAAGCAAATATTATTCTTTTCGCAGTGAAAAAAAGATCCATCGTATTATCACAGCGTAGAAACTCTTTTATCGATGATTTGCTATTAGTGATTATACACAGTGGTTTAAGAAAACAATTACTATTTCATTTAATAAAAAAAGGCTGCTTGTAAGCAGCCTCTTTTTTATTAAAATTAATTCGATTAATTAGTCAAGTTTAGGACCACCTACGCCTGAGAAGTAATACATATTACAACCAGTTCTGTTGCCACTTTTGATCCATGAAGTGCTATACGGATTACTTTCAAATTGCTGACTGAATGCAGCCCTGTAATAAGTAGGCGCTGAACCTGTAGTACCAGCATTAAATTTTAATACATCCGTATTTGTACAAGCTCTGATAGCGGGGTCACGTTCTACTTCAATTGGTAAACTAACCCAATTAATTCCATCAAAACTGTATTCTGCAGATACTAAAGCCGCTTCAGCATCAGCACTCAACACAATATCAAAATGGCTGACGTTTTGCAGCGTACCATCAAGACCATTTCCTGGGTTAGGATTGGTAAGAACCCATGTCCATTGTTCATTACCAGATTCCATTGTTTTGCATGCTAATTGAATTGAATATGCATCTACACTTGCTGATTTTTTAGAAGCTTTAAATGCAGAAAGTCCAAAGATCAAAGCCGTAGCAACTGAAGCAAGGATTGTTAATTTGAAAAAATGTTTCATTGTTTTCTTTTTTAAGGGTGATTAATTTTTAAATAATAATAGTATGGATTAATTAAGCTGTTACTTTTTATTTTTTGCAAAGTCCGGGCATAAGCCCATTCATCCGAAGGTGCGTACTTACTGAAAAAATCTTTTTTGATAACAGACCGAGAAAGTTTTTTGATGGGACTCACTCGGGTATCGGATTAACGTTGCGGATGTAAATGTATAATCCACTTTTTAAATCTCATAACTTTTCTTAGAAAATTTTCTTAGTACATATGAGTTTTTTTATGCGTAGTAATTCTACTTTTTTTCTAAACATACTTAAACGGAAACGGGAAAAATTACGACAGCAATATCTAATTGTACGATTATTATGAAAGAAAAAAATTGAAGAAAAATAAAAGGGAATAAAAAAGAAGCCGTGTGTAGTTAATAAAAATAAGAAAGGTTACCAACTGGTAACCTTTCTTAAAAAGAAAACAATGTATTAGTAATTGGATTTAGTCATTTCTTGTGCCACTGATAATTTCAGTACATCCTACTCCGGTATATGTATACATATTACAACCCTGCAGGCCACCCCCCGTTTTGATATAAGACTGTGCCCATGCATCAACTGAAAATACCCGGTTGAAAGTAGCACGGTAATATGTAGGTGAAGAGCCTGAAGTTCCTGCATCAAATTTCAACACATCTTCTCTTGTGCAAAGCCTGATAGAAGGATCACGTTCAATTTGAATCGATGATGAATGCCAGTTAATACCATCATAGCTATATTCAGCTGAAACAAGTGCAGCTTCAGCAGCAGGACATAACGGCAAAGACCAATGGCTCACATTCTGCAATGTTCCATTGGAGCCATTGCCGGGATTTGTGTTGGTTAATGTCCAGGTCCATACATCATTGGCACCAACTTTTTCAATACCTAACAGCGTAATTGTATACGAAGTAGCGGTTGGTTTTTTTACTTCTGTGTTAAATGAAAAAAGTGAAATGCTGAATGCGGCAATTGCTGCAATAGAGAAAAAAGATTTGTAAAGAGGTTTCATAGTTATTGTTTTTTTATAGGGTAATAGATTTTCTGCTGCGAAGTAAAAGTATATAGCAGTCATTGAATTTCATACTTTTTATCGATGTGAATACACTTCGTAATTGTTTTATGAACAATACGTAAATGACACTGATAAATTCACGGATGTTTTTCTCAATGGCGGGAAATAAAAAAGCCCCGCCTGGCGAGACGGGACCCTTTTTTATTAATTGCTTCCGGGTATTAGTCAAGTCTTGTACCCATACCAGAGAAATAATAAAAATTACAACCTTGCTGACCGCCGCCGTTCTTAATCCATGAAGTGGAATAAGGATTAACTACAAAATCAGCACTGAAAGTTGCTCTGTAATATCTTGTTGCAGAGCCTGAAGTTCCTGCATCATACTTAAGCACATCTTCACCAGTGCAAAATTTGATACTAGGATCGCGTTCAACTACAGTAGACACTGATTGCCAGGTGACACCATCAGTACTGGTTTGTGCAGAAATTAAAGCTGCTTCAGCATCAGGATTCAAAGGAACACTCCAATGGCTTACATCCTGTAATGTACCATTGTTACCATTACCCGGATTAGGATTGGTAAGCGACCATGTCCATTCAGTATCAGTACCAACGGTATTTTTGGTAACTAAAACTATTTGGTAAGCGTTAACTGAAGATACTTCTGCTTTTTTGTTAGAAATAAAAGCTGAAAGAGATACAAAAGATGCAGTGATAACTGCCACCACGATAGCTGTCTTGAAAAGGTGTTTCATTGTTTTTTTGGTTTAAAATGATGATTAAAAGGATATTTAGAGTTGCTATTAACAGATTTGAAGAAAACTTATTGTTTCTGTTGAAAACTTCACCATAAGAATTACCTGTGGAAAAATGTGCAGACGGGAAGAGCCGTAAGCGTTGATAATAAGTCCAGACTGGCTGGTAAAGCAGTTATGGTTATTCATAAAATATAAGGGTTTCTACTAATCGGCTCTAAAAGTAATATCCTCATCCCGGTTTTCCAATGTTTTTAATTCTTTTTTTGCTCAAAAATTAAACCAGGGTTTATCGTAAAACTACGTAGCGGTCTGCTTCCCTTTTTTTTATGGAACTTCATTTTAATAATAAAGAGGCCTATAGGCCTCTTTATCAATGATGTTCAATAGGAATTAATCAAGTCTCATCCCCATGCCGGTATAATAATAAAAGTTACAACCCTGCTGTCCGCCACCATTTTTGATCCATGAAGTGGCAAATGGATTTAATGTAAAATCCGCATCAAAAACACATCTATAATAAGTTGGTGCATTACCAGTAGTTCCGGCATCAAACTTTAGAACATCTACAAGTGTACATAGCTTAATGCTGAAGTCGCGTTCAACGACGATTGATGAGCTGTGCCAATTAGCTCCATCAAAACTATATTCAGCAGACACTAAAGCTGCTTCCGCCTCAGCAGGCAACGCAACATCCCAATGGCTAACATCACGTAATGTACCATTCGTGCCATTACCGGGATTTGGATTTGTAACTGACCATGTCCATTCAGTGTCGGAGCCAATATTATTTTTAGTAACGAGGACGATCTGGTAAGCATCCACTGCATTTGGTTTTACTTTTTTCTTTACAATAAAAGCTGAAAGCATAAAATAACAAGCTGCAATTACTGCAACAACAAGAGTCATTTTGAAAAGGTGTTTCATTTGAATTTGGTTTAATTGATTAAAGTATGAGATATAGTTTAATTGTATGAATTAGTATAATGAATCAATTGCCGAAGAGAAGGATCACCATCACATTGACAAATTCCCGCTGATCTTATTACATGGAAAAATTCTATCGTGGCTCGATGTGTAAAGCAGTGGTGGTGATTCATAAGATTAGATTATTCTAATGATACTAAAGTAATATCCACATTTTATTTTTGCAATCTCCAAAATAAATTATTTGAATAAATACTTTGAGCGGGTAAGAAATGAGCTTTCACAGGTATATAATAGCCCGTAAAAAGTAATAAGCAATTGTAACGTAGTTGATGATTGACTCCCGGAAAAACTAATTTTCATCAATCCTTTCATCCTCCTGGTTGGCCAGGATCACCGATGTCATCTTTTTTAATGGGTCTTTATGATTGATCTCAAACCGGGTTCTGTTATTAATAATAGCAATACACTCAAAGATCGCCGTGCGGAGAGAAGATTCATCAGCTATCCCTTTACCGGCGATATCAAATGCAGTTCCGTGATCAGGCGATGTTCTTATAACCGGAAGCCCTGCAGTATAATTGACTCCCTCCCCTGAAGCAAGTGCTTTAAAAGGGATCAAGCCCTGGTCATGATACATGGCAAGCGTTGCATCAAACCGGTTATGATAGTGTCTTGCAAAAAAACCATCGGCGCTAAATGGACCGGTAACCATTAAATTGTTTTGTTTTGCTTCTTTAATAGCCGGTTTAATAATTGTTTCTTCTTCTTTCCCAATCAACCCTTCATCGCCTGCATGAGGATTTAATCCCAATACTGCAATTTTTGGTTTATCGATCCCAAAGTCTTTTTTAAGGCTTTCATTCAGGATGTTTAATTTTCCCAGGATAGATTCTTTTGAAATATTTGCCGCCACTTCATTCACCGGTATGTGTTCTGTAAGCAGTGCGACACGAAAATTATTTGCAAATAAGATCATCACTACATCACTTGCGCCAAAATAGTTTTTTAAAAAAGGAGTATGCCCGGTATAATTAAATTCTGCTGACTGCACATTTTTTTTATGAATGGGTGCAGTTACCATTCCATGGATCTCATTTCTTTTTAAGGAAGCTGTTGCTGCAAGCAACGACTTAACTGCATATTTTCCCCCATTGTCATTTAATTGACCTGGCTGGATAATTACTTCTTCTTCCCAGCAATTAACAATATTGACCTGTTTTGGATTTAAGCGATTAAGCTCTCTTATATTCTGCCAGTTGAAATTGAGATCACTTAATGCTTTACGGTAAAAATTTATCAGCTTATTTGATCCAAAAAAAACCGGTGTACAAAATTCAAGAATACGATTGTCAGACAATGTTTTTATAACAAGTTCTGTTCCTATTCCATTAATATCACCACAGGTAATTCCGATTACGGGCTTTTCCATTGTTTGCATAAAAAAATATAATCGCAAATGTATTGATTTTTAAAGGAGTTCATTTTTATGCTGGTACTACTAATGATTTTCACTTGTTGATTTTGCTTGGTAAATACTATCAGTAATTTTTTTTGATGTGTACCAAGACAAACAACGCAAAAGCAGTTTTTTTTCTGGAGTGTATTTTACCAGTATTTATTCCTTGTGCAAACTTTCACATTAGTCTACTTTCATATCATTAAAAATTCTACCTTATGAAAAAGTTATTTGTTTTTGCCGTAGCATTTATTGCGTTTACGGGTTTTACCTTTTCAGGTAAAAATGATGCAGTTACCAGCAAATCATCTGCTTCTGTAACAGCCAGTGCTGACCATGAGTTCAGCTATTTCCGTATTCACCATCAATCTAAAAAGAATGTTGTACTGAACTGGGGTATTACAACTCCGGCCGGTGTATCCAGCTTCAGGATTGAAAGATCTTATGACGGAGATTTCTATGACGTTATTAATGAACCCGCTTGTAACAGTGCGACTAAATTCTCATGGAAAGATGAAGGCATTTATCCAGGTGTTATTTATTACCGTATCGGATGTGTAATGAATGATGGAACTTGTCATTATTCTGCCGTTGAGACAATTCGTGTTGTTCAACGCTAATATAAAGTAGCAGCAGGAAGTGCCACCTCCACCCTTTTTTTCCTGCTTTTTTGAGTGCGTATGATTTTGTGGTTTTTAATCTATGCTTATGAAACATTTTCTACTTTCCGTATTAGGGGTGGTGTTTTCAGTTGTTATTTCTGCACAGATAACTACGCCGATAATTAAGGCTGCATTTGGTGTTGATGCCGATCTGCGTGCCAATTATTTCAATGGTTTTGTGCAAAGCGGAAATGACGATTGGTTCAATAATGGTACTGCGGGTACCGGAAACTTTGTTATTGATACCGTTGGGGCTGCTGCTATTGTAGCCGGCTACCTAAGTGATGCCTCTCCATGGCCCAAAAGAATGGCTCCCTTATTTCGTTCCATGAGCAGGCCTCAGTTTTCTGTTATTAATAACAGGCTTTGGCTTGATGCAATATTTGTAAGAGATTATCATGGCAATGATTCAAGTGTATTTACAGCAGGATCGGATAAGAATGGAATGAGCCCTGCTGACTGGACGGGTGGTGTTCAGGGTATCCCTGACAAAAATGATATTCTTGATGTCTTTATGCATGTAAGAAGAGCTGGCCCAACTTCAATAGACTCACTATGGATGTTTGGTGGTATATCATTAGATAATACAACCGGTAACAGGTACTTCGATTTTGAAATGTACCAGACAGATATCTATTATGATCGTGCTACCGCGAAATTTTATGGGTATGGTCCCGATGCCGGGCATACAAGCTGGCAGCTTGATGCCGCAGGAAATATTCTTAAACCCGGTGATATCATTTTTACCGGCCAATATCAAAGTTCTACATTAACAAATATAGAAGCACGTATCTGGGTGCATGTATCTGCATTGAGTATTATACCTGCAAATTTTAATTGGTCCGGTCAGTTTGATGGAGCTACTGCAGGTGCACAATATGGTTATGCTAGTATACTTCCGAAAACGGCAGGAGCATTTTATACCGGTTTAGGAAGTGGAAACAATACCTGGGCAGGTCCGTTCCAGTTAGTGTTGCAGGATAATAGTCTTGTAACCAACTATGGTAAGGATCAGTTCATGGAATTTTCTGTAAACCTTACAAAGCTTGGCCTTGACCCCGTGAGTTTATTAGGTGGAGACGTTTGTGGTTCTCCATTTAACAGGCTTGTTGTAAAAACAAGAGCATCTTCATCCTTTACCGCCGAGTTAAAAGATTTTGTGGCCCCATTGGATTTGTTTTTGGCGCCAAGAGTTAATATGGCTGCCGAGCTTCCAATTTTTTGTGGAAAGGCAGACACTATCATAAGTGATATTTATGTTACGAATCCACATCCGACCTCTGTTTATACATGGTCAACTATCGGTGGTAATATTATTTACACGCATCCTTCAGGAACATGGATACAGGTAAACCAACCCGGAACATATATAGTTACACAAAGATTGCTGGCAAACTGCTCTCCTTATGCTACTGACACCATAGTTATCACAAGAGATACCGCTTGCCAGGTACTTCCTGCAAGATTCAGGACTTTCTCAGGATCTTATTATGCCAACGATAAAAAAGCAGAATTAAAATGGTCGGTAACAAATAATTCTTTAGCACGATCTTTTGTAGTGGAGGCAAGTGTGGATGGAGAAAGCTTTGCCGATGCAGGAATAATTTTATCTAATACTAATTTACCAAACGACGCTGCTTATAGTTTCAATTATACACTTCCATTCGGAGTATCATCGTTCATTGACTTCCGCATCAAAATGTTCAAAGAAGATGGCGCTTATGCATATAGCCGAATAATAAGAGTAAATATAAAGCCACCAACAAAAGCCGGTATTATCATTGCACCAAACCCGGTACGCGGAAGATTCCAGATGAATGTAACTTCCACATCCGATGCTCAGGGCCAGATAATATTTATAGATATGCATGGCCGTACAATGAAAGTGATGGATGAAATGCTAAGAAAAGGATCCAATGTATTTTCTGTTACAGCCAGTGAAAATTGGCCGGCCGGAGCATACTATGCAGTCTTAAAAATAAACCGGGAAACATCAACAACTCGTTTTGTTGTTTTGGAATAGCAGGTTTTCATAATTGTTTTTATTAAATCCTCCCCTTGCTGCGGGGAGGTTTTTTTATTTAAAAAATTTAAAGTAACAAGCAAGTACATTTGTAACGATGTATACGCTGAAAAAATCTTTAGGGCAGCATTTTTTGAAGGATGAAAATATTTGCAGAAAAATAGCAGATGCTATACAGCAATATCCCCATCAAAAATTGCTCGAAGTAGGGCCGGGTGCAGGAGCATTAACAAAATACCTGCTTGGTATTCCCGGTATTGATTTTAAAGCAGTGGAACTTGATGCAGAAAAAGTGGATTATTTGCATGGCATGTACGCTAATTTGAAGGACAGGCTGCTTCATGAGAATTTTTTGGATATGCAAAAACCATTTAACGGAAAGTTCGCTGTAACCGGAAATTTCCCCTATAATATTTCATCACAGATCTTATTTAAAATATTGGAATGGAAAGAAAATGTTGAAAATGTTGTAGGAATGTTTCAGAAAGAAGTGGCGCAAAGAATAGCTGCAAAAGAAGGAAATAAAATCTATGGCGTTACCAGTGTATTGGTACAGGCTTTCTTTAAAGTAGAATATCTTTTTGAAGTAAGTGAAAAATGTTTTACTCCTCCGCCAAAAGTAAAAAGCGCTGTGATCAGGCTTTTGCCATTAGAAAAAACAATTGATATGAAGGATGAAGTATCTTTTTTTAAGTTGGTGAAAGCCGCCTTTAACCAGCGCAGGAAGACATTACGCAATGCGGTAAGAAATTTATTTGAACCCGAATACCTGCAACAGGAAATCTTTAATAAAAGAGCCGAGCAATTGTTAGTAAAAGAATTTGGCGAGCTTAGTTTTAAAATGAAATAATTAACGAATGGCAAAAGTGATCATTACAGCAAAGGCGCATGAGTTACTTTCACAAAAATTAAACGAGAAAGGCTTTGCCGTCATTTATGCACCAACTATTTCATATGATGAATTGTATAACACGTTAAGCGGAGTAGAGGGACTGGTGGTTACTACCCGTATCCCGGTTGATAAAAAGCTGATCGATAAAGCCGATGATCTGAAATGGATCGGCCGCCTGGGAAGCGGAATAGAGTTGATTGATGTGGAATATGCAGAAAGTAAAGGAATAAAATTTCTCAGCAGCCCTGAAGGAAACCGCAATGCTGTAGCCGAACATACATTGGCCATGTTATTATCACTGATGAATAAGATTCCTTCTGCACAAAAAGAATTGAAAGAAGGGAAATGGCTGCGTGATGAAAACAGGGGCACCGAACTTTCCGGTAAAACAGTCGGCATCATCGGGTATGGAAATACCGGCAGTGCACTGGCACAGTTGCTTGCATCATTTAATGTAGTAGTACTTGCTTACGACAAATACAAATTTGGATTTAGTAAAGATTATATTAAAGAAGCAAGTCTTGAGCAGGTTTGCCGTTATGCAGATGTTATCAGTTTTCATGTACCGCTTACAGAGGAAACTCATCTATATGGCCAATAATGATTTTTTCCGGTCATTAAAACAAAAGCCCTGGATATTGAATACCTCAAGAGGGCAGATTGTAAACACAATGCATCTGAAAGAAGCATTAATAAGCAATACGATAGCAGGTGCGGGATTAGATGTATTGGAAAATGAAAAATTATTTTCTTATACAAACGAAGAAAAAGAAATCTTTACGTGGATGCTGGCGCAGTCAAATGTGATCATTACGCCTCATATAGCGGGCTATAGCCACGAAGCATTTTTAAGAATGAGCGAAGTACTTCTTGAAAAATTGGGACTTTTTTAAAACTTTATGGCATAATTATTCCGGTTTTATCTGCAAACAATTGTATTATGACCAGAACTATACTCCTCCTCTGCACAACTGTATTCATTTTATTTTCCTGCGCCAAAAAAATAGAAGACCATTTAATAGGAGAGTGGAAGCTTGATGTCTCCTATAAAAAGGAATTATTTGGCCGCGACTATTTTCAAACCGGCTATGAAGATGGCATCTTCACATTTTTTGAAAGCGGCGCAGCTACTTATGTACATAACCAGGATACACTTTCCGGTTACTGGAAGTCTGATTTTTATACAAAATGGCAAAACTACTCAGATGAAGATGACGGAGGTGCCCGTTTAAAGTACCTTGAAATCTATCTTGCCAACTTTAACAGGAATAAGATCATTAACTGGAGATTTGACAATTTTAAATTTAAGGATAACTGGGAACGTATTAAAGCCGTAGAATTTTCATTAGGCCGCGACAGGTATTATGAATTTGTGGAGCCCTGAGAAAAACTTCTTGTTCCTGATAGAGTGAAGTAAAGAATTTTCTATATTTGTGATCTACATAAATGCAACGCTTCAGCAAACACTGGGGCGTTGTTATTTTTTTTGTCTGCAAACGTGTCTGCATGTTTGTGATTAAAAAAGGAGGTAATTATGAGTGGTTTTAATTATGTTACCAAAGAGACGCTGGAACAAATGAGGATAGAATTGCAACGTATGAAAGCGGTAGATCGCCCTGCGGCATCAAGAGCTATAGCCGAGGCAAAAGAAAAGGGCGACCTGAAAGAAAATGCTGAATATGATGCGGCAAAAGAAGCACAGGGTATGCTGGAATCCAAGATCGCACAATTCGAAGGTATTATTGCAAACACAAGGGTGATCGATGAAAACAGCATTGATACAAGCAAAGTTTCGGTACTTACTAAAGTAACGCTTACAAATCTTGCTACTAAGAAGCAAGTAACCTATCAATTGGTAAGTGAGAACGAAGCAGATCTTAAAGCAGGAAAGATTTCCGTTACATCTCCTATTGGCAAAGGATTGCTTGGCAAAAAACCGGGCGATGTCGCTGAAGTACAGGCGCCGGCCGGAGTATTAAAATTTAAAGTTGAAAATATTTCTATTTGATTTTTGATTGCAGATCTTGTCGCGATGGATATCCGGATTAGATTTGACAGGGATTAGCATATGAAACTGCGTTACCTTACATCTGCAATCGTATCCCGATGGCTATCGGGACTAAAATCTAAAATCTTTGGCGGTATGACAATCTTTTCAAAGATCATCGCAGGAGAAATTCCTTCGTATAAAATTGCAGAGAATGAAAAATTCTTTGCGTTTCTTGATATTTTTCCTTTGCGTGAAGGACATGTATTGGTGGTGCCAAAAACTGAAACAGATAAGTTTTTTGATCTTTCGGATGAATACCTTTCCGAATTGCTTGTATTTGCAAAACCCATCGCAAAAGCAATTGAAAGATCTTTTAATTGCAATCGTTGTGGTATTGAAGTAATCGGGCTTGAAGTACCACATGCACACCTGCATTTAATTCCAATCAATACGGCAAACGACCTGAACTTTAATCAGCCGAAGCTGAAACTATCAAATGAGCAGCTTGAAAAAATACGGGATAAGATCGTTTCCAATCTATGAGCATTCGTTTTTTTCAAGTGTCATGTAATTAATACAGACCACATTACAGCTAAATTATATTTTCACATTTTTCATATTCGCGGTAGCTGTATCTTAGCAAGCCTTAAAAAATTATTAATATTCTTGTTTATGAAAAAAGTAATATTCTTTTTTAGCCTTATTGTCGGTTTGCTTATGTCAGCAAATGTAAAATCACAAACATTAAAGGTCGGTGTATTTGATCTTGACATAATGGTGCAGGCGATGCCAGGGTACCGTGCAGTAGATAGTCTTATGCAGATATATGACCGTGACTCAATGGGAGCTTTACGTACTTATTATCAGACAGAATATCAACGCCTCGACAGTACTTATAAAGCCGATTCAGCCCAGGTGGCTGCAGGAAAAAAATCAAAAGCCCTTCTGGATATGGTAGCTGCCGACAGGCAAAAAGCCATTATAAATGTTGTTTATTTTGAACAGATAGGGCAAAACAAGTCCAATGAAAAAAGGGCAGTGTTGTCGCAGAACTTATATACCCTTGTTGTAAATTCCTATAAAAAAGTACTGGCCCGGAAAAAATATACATTGGTGCTAAAACCTCAAACCTATGAAGCCGGTTTTGCAATTGATAATATTTTTATTGCAGTAGCAAGAGACCTTAAACTAACTGAATTGCCGCAAGACCTGCTTTACCTTGGCAATGATCCCGACCCGGTAAAGCAACCGCAACCCCAAACACAAAAGCCAGCTGCTACTAAACCCAAAGGCTGAGGATATTTAATATTATTCATGATCCATCATCATGATGACAGCAATTGTTTCTATTCCTTCCCATAGAAATTTTAATTGCACATTTTCATTTTCGGCATGTTGGTTATTATCGTAATTAACTACCGGTACTGTAATGACTTTTGCGAATAATGTTTTTTCGAAAAGATAAAGCGGCAAACTTCCGCCCATTGATGGTATAAGAACAACCGGGTAATCGACAGTTGTTTGCACTGCCTTTACTATGCTTTGCGCAATTGGCAAATCAAATGAAGTTCTTTGTGCCGGGTAACCGATGCCTCTTATTATTTTGATCAGCTTACCGTATTTCAATCTTTCTTCATCGGTTGGCTCATGATCAATAACATGAAAACCGTTTTTTTCAATATGCTTTACTACTTTATTGATTTGTTTGTCCACTTCGTTACCCAATACTAATCGCAGATCGAGGGTAGCTTCCGCCTTTACAGGAATTATATTAGCAGCAAGTTCACCAACATCGGCGCTTCTTATGCCATTAATATTTAATGTAGGTAAATGCAATAGCTCGAGAAAGGATTTACCGTTACCTTCCGGTGCAGCAATTCCCAGTTCTTTTTTCAAGGTTTCTTCAATATTTGGAATTTGTGCTAAGGCTTCTTTCTCTCTTGCAGAAAGCGGAACCACATCATCATAATATCCTTCTACAAGAACATTTCCATTATCATCTTTCATAGTTGCAAGTAGCCTGACCAGGCTAAAGGCAGGATTGGGCGCCCAATTACCATAGTTGCCGCTGTGTAAAGGACGCTTTGGCCCATACACGGTTAAATTCATATTTACATCGCCACGTACACCAAAGCTTATCATTTTTTTTCCTGATACATGACGCGGCCCATCAACAATAACCCAGAGATCCGTTTGCAACTTTTCTTTATTCTTTTTAAAAATTTCATCAAGATGTGTTGATCCAAGTTCTTCCTCACCTTCAAAAAAGAATTTGATATTATGTTTAAGTGCAACACCGGTTTTTACCAACGCGTCATAGGCATTTAATATCGTCATCACGCCGGCCTTATCATCGGCACTGCCTCTGCCTGCAAGCCGCCACTCGGATGAAATATTATCCGTAGCGGAAATTATTTTCCCGCCCTGCTCAATTGGCTTATCAATAAAGACAGGATCAAAAGGTGTCAAACCGCCGGTCCATTTAGCAGGATTGACCGGTTGTCCGTCATAATGTGCATAGAAAGACAAAGTATATTTTGCCCCGGGAACTTTTACTTCACCAAACACAACAGGATTTACTTTAGGAGTAGTACCGTCTAAAAATTCAGCTTTTATTCCACGCTGCTCCATCATCATTTTTATAAAGGCTGCATTGCGCAGGATGTTGGAAGTGTCTCTTGTTACATTTGGAATAGAAACAAATTTTATATACTCATCAATGATCTTCGCTTCATTTTCTTTTCTGAACCTGTTTACTTTTTGTTGTGTGGTTTGAGCAAACGAGATCAAGCCTGTTGGAATGAAACAGGCAATAAAAAAATACAATTTGATTCTCATGATGATTATTTAACAATAATTCGTGCCGGATTCTTTGTCATAAAATCTTTCCAGCTTTTCAGCTTGCCATTTAATTTTAATGCAGGCTTGTCCTGGAAGTGATGACATACAGCAACAGCCAATGCATCCGTTGCATCAAAGTATTGCGGAATTTCTCTCAGCTCCAGTATCCGTTGCAGCATTTTCCATACCTGTTCTTTGTCTGCATTACCATTGCCAGTAATAGATTGTTTTATTTTTTTAGGGCTGTATTCTGTAACCGGCAGGCCGGCACTGATCGCAGCGGCGATCGCTACACCTTGTGCCCGGCCAAGCTTCAGCATACTCTGAACATTTTTACCAAAGAAAGGAGCTTCAATTGCAAATTCATGCGGCTGGTGTTTTAGTATAAGGTCTTCAATTTTTTTATGAATGAGCTGCAGCCTTGTATAATTATCTTTCTTACCGGATAGTTTTAATACACTCATTTCTTTTATACAAATAACATTGTTATTGATCTCTATAATGCCATAACCCATCAATAGTGTTCCGGGGTCAATGCCAAGAATTATTTTTGAAGGTTTTTGCAATGAGGCAAGTATTTTTACAGGATTAAATGAACTGAACGAATTGGTTTGAAATTTCTGCAGCATAAAAATATCAAAATCTTTCTCAATTATATCCTTGGCCCTTTACTCTTTGTATGGTTATCCTGGTCTATTTTTAAGCAAATAAAAAACCAGCCGCATCTTGAGGAAACCTGGCTGAATATTAAAGCTTCTTTCACCGATGCAAGAGTAATCAATCTTTTCCTGGTTTTTCTTTTGATGTTTGTCAACTGGTCGTTAGAAGCCTTGAAATGGAAAATATCTGTTCAGTATGTACAACCCGTTTCTTTTTTCAGATCACTCAAAGCAATTCTGTCAGGAGTATCATTTTCAGTTACAACTCCCAACCGTACGGGTGAATATCTTGGAAGGGTGCTGTATATGGATGAAGGCAATCGTTTAAAAGTGATCTCGCTTACCGTTCTCGGCAGCCTGAGCCAGCTTATCATTACTGTTTTTTTTGGTCTGTTGGGTTTGTTGATCTTACAACCGGCTATCAACAGGTCGGGTTTATCGGGTGGGTTTGTTTGGATAAACCTTATACTTATAGGCGGATCAATTGTATTTTTATTTTTAACAGTATTTTATTTCCGTATCGGGTGGCTTGTAAGGTGGATCGATAAAATACCGGCAATAAAAAAATACATTTGGCTTATCAATGAATTGGAAAAAGCAGATACAACGTTGCTGCTCCGGTTATTGTCTATATCAATGTTGCGTTATCTTGTTTTTGTAACGCAATATTTCTTATTGTTTCGCTTTATTGCGATCGATGTGAACTGGTGGCAGGGATTTTGGGCAACATCACTGGTATTTTTTATTATGGCTGTTCAACCCACCATCGCTTTGTTTGAAGTGGTACAAAAAACATTTTGGACTGAACAAATTTTTACAATTTTTACAGTCAATACGCTGGGGATCGGGTTTGTAACCACCACCATTTGGTTTATAAATTTAGTGATACCGGCGGCGGCAGGCAGTTTGTTAATACTAGGAATAAAACTATTTAAAAAGGATGAAGCTTCGTAACTCATTATCGGCATTCAGTATCTGGTTGGTCTTTTTTAATGGAGAAGAAAAGAAGATAGTATTGCCGCCGGCACAGGTAACCGCATCCGCACCAGGCGATGAATTTTGCGGCATTGCCAACACGGCATTCCAGGCAGGCGAGCAAGTTACTTTTCATGTGTATTATTCTGTAATAGGTACATATATACATGCAGGCACAGCAACTTTCACCACCACGCTGGAAAGTTTTGCCAACAAACCTGTGTATCATGTAGTGGGGGATGGAAAAACAAAATCATCTTACGACTGGATATATAGAGTGAGAGATAAGTATGAATCCTATATTGACACAGCAACGCTGCAGCCATATAAATTCATTCGTAACGTAGACGAAGGCGGGTATAAAAAATACGAAACAATAACTTTTAACCGGACCGCTAATACAGCAGTAACCAATAGCGGCGTATTTAAAATGCCTGATTGCGTTCAGGATGTAATTAGTGCAATTTACTATGCCCGTAATATTGATTTTTCAAAATACAAAGCCGATGACAAGATCCCTTTTAAAATGTTTTTGGATAACGAAGTATTTAACATGTATATCCGCTACCTGGGAAAGGAAACAGTAAAGACGCAATATGGAAAATTCAAAGCCATAAAATTCAAACCACTTTTATTGAAAGGCACAATTTTCGAAGGCGGTGAAAAGATGACGGTATGGGTAAGTGATGATCCCAACCATGTGGTATTACGTGTAGAAAGCCCGATCGTAGTAGGGAAAGTAAAAATTGATATGATGGCATACCGCAATCTGCGCTATCCGCTTTCTTCAATGGTGAAATTGAGAGGGAATTAGCGTTGCGTGAATGGTCAATGGTGAATGGTGAATAAAACTACAGCTTATCCATTGACGATTCACCATTCACCATTGACGACTTATATTTCTTCCAGCTTAAAAAACTCCTTCGGTCTTATTCCTCTTTCAGTTTGTTGAAGTGTGCAGCACTCATGCACGGGATCATGTTCAAAGAAGAGTATGTAATCGTTTTCCAAGGCTTCTTTCAAAAAAGCTTTTTTTTCTGTCATTGAAATAAGTGGTTGCATATCGTAAGCCATTATATAGGGAATTGGAATGTGTCCTTGGGAGGGAAGAAGGTCAGCCATAAAAACAACCACCTTCCCATTGTAATTTATTTGAGGTAACATCATTCCGTTTGTGTGACCATCAACAAATCTCGCTAAAATATTTTCTGAAAATGAAGCCGAAGAAATTAATGATGGCGGATGGACAGTCCATTTTTCTTTCGTCTCCTGGGTATGCACCGGATGATCGATAAATTTTAATTGTCCACTTTCCTGTATCGGTAAAATATTTTCTTTCAGAAAAGATGCTTTTTCTCTTTCGTTTGGTTGAGTGGCAGCAATGCCAATGCCATTCATTACTCCAGTAAGTTGCATTCTTAAAATTCGGGACCAGCTTATCGCCTTCATATTTTATACTGCCGCCGCAATGATCAAAATGAAGATGGGTAAGAAATACATCGGTGATATCATCTTTGGTAAAACCATATTTTGCCAAAGATTTTTCCAGCGTATCATCACCATGCAAATGATAATGACTGAAAAATTTTGCATCCTGTTTATCACCATTGCCATTATCCACAAGTATTAAGCGGTCGCCATCTTCAATTAATAAGCAACGCAATGCCCAACTGCATAAATTATTTTCATCGGCCGGATTAATTTTATTCCAAATAGTTTTTGGAACCACGCCGAACATGGCACCACCATCAAGCTTAAAAAACCCTGTATTTATTGAATAAAGTTTCATAGCTATATCAATTATAGTAAAGCTTCAAAAAGTCCCCCACCGGGGGATTTAGGGGGCTTGTATTTATTGAATAAAGTTTCATTTATTGTAAATTAGCTGTTGCTGCAAGTTAATATATGCTTAAGGAAATTCTTTCATTAGTTAAGTGGTTATTTTCAAGACTTATTATAAGATTAGTTCTCATTGTGTTTCTCGCTGCCGGATTTACTCTTTACTATAAATATCGTCAAGCCAGAAGGGAGCTGAAACCTCTGTATGTAAAAGGTATAATTACAGATAGATTTGACCGAAAACAAAAAGCATATTTTCAATATAAATTCAGGATAAATAACAAGACATTTATCAACGCTGCTTATCGGTCTTTATGTTCTGCGTGTAAAGATATTTCCTGTGTAGTAGGTGATAGTATTTTAATTGAATACAGAAAAGGCAATCCTGCTAATAGTGCGCCTGTTTGTAATCGATAATAGAAATAAGGGCTCATTCCTTTTTTTCTTTCGCTGCATTAGTATACACTAAGAGCAAAAGCCCTATTACAAAAAAAATCGCAAGCGCCAATACCGAATTTCTTTGTGTACGCGTCAAATCTGTTAAATATCCAAAAGTTACTATGCCAACAACAGCGGCTAATTTTTCCGTTACATCATAAAAGCTGAAAAATGAAACTGTGTCTTTTGTTTCAGGCATCAGCTTGGCGTATGTTGAGCGACTAAGTGATTGCACACCTCCCATGATGAAACCAACAAAAGCTCCTAATCCATAAAATTCGTAAATACCACCTTTGGGAACATAGTATGCAGCGATGCAAAGTATTATCCATAAAACTACAAGCATCATCAATGTCCTGATGTTCCCGATCTTCGATGATACCCATGAAATAGCATACGCGCCAGGTATGGCAATCAGCTGGATAATCAGAATTGCAATTATGAGATTCTTTGTTGGTATTTCGAGCTCACCTTTACCATATATGGCTGCCACAAGCATTACCGTTTGCACTCCCATATTATAAAAGAAAAAAGAGAGCAGGTATCTTTTTAGCCTCGGCAATTGCTTTAACTGGTTCCAGACCTTACTTAATTCTTTATAGCCTTTGGTTAATATATTATGCTGATCGCCGCTGCCGGCAGGAACGGGATTTGGCAATCGTGAAAGTGCAAAACGGGCAAAGCTCCACCACCAGATACCAACAAGTAAAAAAGATATTTGTGCACCGCGGCTCTCTTCAATACCAAACGGTCTTCACCATTACAAATACAAAACAAATTAGCTGCAATAAAACACTTCCGATATATCCATATACAAATCCTTTTGCGCTGATCCGGTCACGATCTTCTACTGAAGCGATCTCAGGCAAAAATGAATTATAAAAAACCTGCTGCACCCCAAAAACCAACACATGCAATGATGATACCTGAAATACCGAGCCACAAAGTATCTTTTTGAAAAAAGTACATTGCTGCACACGCAATGCTTCCTAAAGTAAAATAAAAGTTGAGAAACTTTTTCTTATTGCCTTTATAATCGGCAATCGAAGATAATAGCGGCGACATGACCGCCACAATGAACATAGCAACTGCGATAGCATAATTATAAAGCGCCGAATTTTCGAATTGGCGCCCAAGAAAAGTGACAGTCGTTTTTGAAATGTTTGCATCATCAACAGCTATGCTTTCAAAGTAGGTTGGAAAAATTGTGGAGGTGATAACAAGATTGTAGGAGGAGCTTGCCCAATCATACATCGCCCATCCAGTCACAACTTTTTTCGAAGCCGTCTGCATGCAATTGATTTTAGTTACAGGGAAAGATAACGAGAAAAGACTAATCTATTTCCATTACACCGCTGAGAATAATAATGAGTAACATAATACCGGCAAAGATCCTGTAAAATCCAAACGCCCTGAATCCATAGATCTTTAAATAATTTATGAAAAAGCGGATAGCCAGCATCGCAACGATGAAGGCAACGATATTTCCTACAATGAATGAAGTAAAGTTTTGATTGTTTTGCATGATCAATTGGTAACCTTTTCGCATACCATTATCCCAATCTTTTATAAAAATAGTATAGCAACTTGCTGCAAGCATGGTTGGCACTGCCAGGAAAAATGAAAATTCAGCAGCAAGATGTCTTGTAAATTTTTGTTGCATGCCACCAATAATAGAAGAGGCGCTGCGGCTTACACCGGGTATCATAGCAAGCACCTGCCAGCAACCAACTAAAAATGCTTTGGGAAAAGTTATCTGGTCATCTGATTCAATCGTATGTACTTTAAAAAGGTTATCGATAAATACCAGGATGATACCACCGGCCAGCATGGTGACGGCAACTGTAGTCGGGCTTTCCAGCATGTCATCTATTTTACTTGAAAATAAAAAGCCAAGTATCAGCGCGGGCACCACTCCAATAGCAAGTTTTGCATAAAATTCCCAGCGGCGGAATTCAAAAAATTTTCTCCAGTATAAAACCACAACTGCGAGTATGGCTCCAAACTGAATGGATACTTCATATAATTTGGTGAACTCATCTTTATGAATACCGAGCAAATAGCTGGTAACGATCATATGACCTGTAGATGAAATAGGAAGAAACTCAGTTAGACCTTCAACAATGGCGAGAATGATTGCGTCAACAATACTCATGGTAGAAATTATTAATTAATAATTAAAAATTAATAATTAATAATTAGATCAAACTTTTGGTTTTTTAAAAATTGCATAGATCTCGATGCCGAGTCCTATTATAATTAATATAGGAGCAATCGTGATCCTCCTTGTGCTATATACCTCATCATAATTAAACACACTCGGGTCTTTGCTGCTGCCGCCGGCCATTAAGATCATACCCAGCGCAATAACACCCACGCCAAGCAGCATCAGCATAAGGTTCTGCTTATCGAATAAACTGGTTGTATGGGGAGTTCTTGTTGTACTTGTAGTTGCCGTTCTTGCCGTACTTGTAGCAGGTTTCTTTTCACTCATACCAAAAATTTAGGGCTGCAATATAGGCAATTTCGTGAATGGTGAATCGTGAATGGTGAATAGGGAAAATCTGGACAAATTGACCATTCACCATTCACCATTGACGGACTTAATACAGTTCATCCAACTTCATCCGAAGATACTTCAGCACACTGCGATGCGTACTGAAAACCGTAATGCCAATACCAAGTATTACCAGTACAAAACCGAGCAGTAAGAGAGATTGTGTATCCCGCAGCTTTCTAAAGCCATCAATAAAACTTTCCAGTCCAAGCACAAGAAGATAAACAACTGCGGTAGCAAGCAAACCACTGATGGCACCATTGATGATCGCTCTTATATCGAGCGGTTTGGCAATATACCATCGGGTGGCGCCCACCATTTGCATTGTTTTTATCAGGAAGCGATTGCTGAACATGGCGAGGCGGATCGTATTGTCAATTAAAATAATGACAACGGCAGAAATGATAATGGCAGCGATCAGCAAACCAATGCTCACCATTCTGAAGTTAGAAGCCATCCGGTCGACAACAGCCGTCGGGTATTTTACTTCATCAACAATAGGCCAGGTTGAAATATCATTCCTGATCGCAGCCAGTTGAGCTGAATCTATATATTCTGCTTTCAGTTTAAAATTGATACTTGGCGGCAACAGGCTGTTATCAATAAATTCTTTAAAATCTTCACCTCCTGTTTTCACCCATTCTTTTTTGGCGGTTTCTATATCGGTGTATTTAAGTTCCCGCACATAGGGCTGCGATTCAATATAACCCTGGAGTCGTTGTCTTGCCGTGTCTTTTGCATTTTGTTTCAGGAACACCTGCACTTCCACATTTTCTTTTATGCTGCGAATCACTTTGCGGCCGCTAATGGTAAGTAAACCGATAATTCCCATCAGGAATAAAACAAGAGTGACACCTAAAATTGACATGAAATATGATGGCTTACCGCGTTTGATGGAGGCTCTTCCTGGTTTGACCATGAGTACTTTATTAGGTTTTTAAGGATTGGCAAAGTAACGGTTTTGTTCCGATATGTGTCAGGCAAATCCGTAAATTTGTTGCTCTCTAACGATTAGTAATGTTTGATATTTTCAAAGGGTGGAAAGAAATATTTTTTTAAGTCTTCTTTCACATCTTTGATCATCGTCCCTTGCGTCCGCCGGAGGCGGATCACTGCATTAATTCTTATCATCAATTGTTGAATAGAATTCCAGGAGTTGAAGAGTGCGACGCAACGGAAGCTTAATAGTAGTACCGCAGATGGTAACAATAAAAATTAATTATTATTATTAATGAGTGCAGAACCAAATAAAGGAAAAATTCAAAGCACCTCTTCAGGCATGGAGTATAATTTCAGAGATATTGAAAAGAAGTGGCAACAGTGGTGGGAAGAGAATGATGTGTATAAAGTATCGAATGATTCATCAAAGCCCAAATATTATGTGCTCGATATGTTTCCATATCCGAGTGGCGCCGGCTTGCATGTGGGACATCCATTGGGTTATATCGCATCGGATATTTATGCACGGTTCAAAAGGTTAAAAGGTTTTAATGTATTGCACCCGATGGGGTATGATGCATTTGGTTTGCCGGCTGAGCAATATGCAATTGAACATGGCATTCATCCTGCAATTTCTACCGAGAATAACATCAATAATTTCAGAAAGCAATTGAATAATATCGGTTTCAGTTTCGATTGGGGCCGCGAAGTGCGAACCAGTGATCCCGGATTTTATAAATGGACGCAATGGATCTTTTTGAAATTATTCCATTCATTTTATAACAAGAAGACAAATAAGGCGGAGCCGATCACCAATCTTGTTGAAATATTTGAAGCACAGGGAAACTACTCCGAACTCCGAACTGCTGACTCCGAACTCTTTTCTGCTGCCGAATGGAAATCATTTGATGAAAAAAAACAACAGGACATCCTGATGCAATACCGGTTGTCGTATTGCGGTTATGGTGAAGTAAACTGGTGCGAAGCATTGGGAACTGTGCTGGCAAATGATGAAGTGATAAATGGAGTAAGTGAACGTGGTGGCTATCCTGTTGTAAAAAAGAAATTGCGTCAATGGTATTTGCGGATAACTGAATATGCCGATCGTTTGCTCGAAGGATTGAAGACAGTTGATTTCAGTGAAAGCATGAAAGAGATGCAATCGAATTGGATTGGAAAGAGCAGCGGCGCTGAAATAGAGTTTTAGCCTCACCCCCAACTCCTCTCCTGGCGGAGAGGGGAGTGACGAACCCTCAGAAGCAAAGCGACTTTTTAAAACAGCCGATAAAACTATTTGGGAAACATTAAAAAGATACGGTCGTACAAACAGAAAAAATAAAACTGAAGCAGAGAATGAAATTTGGCAACGGATAAGGAATAATAAGCTGGGTGTAAAAGTGAGGAGGCAACATGCTATTGAAGGATACATAGTTGATTTTGCATTGCTCCAGGTAAAACTTGTCATTGAAATTGATGGTAGATATCATGATGAGGCAGAACAAAAAATATTTGATGACATCAGAACAAAATGCCTGAGTTCAGTCGGACTTTCACTTTTAAGGTTTACGAATGATGAAGTGCTGAATGATGTTGAGTCTGTGATGAATAAAATCAAAACATTCATTAAACAAGCATCACTGAAACAGGAGCAGGGTGCTGCTCCCCTCTCCGGCAGGAGAGGGGTTGGGGGTGAGGCCAAACTTAAAGTGTACACAACCCGCCCCGATACCATCTTTGGAGTTGACTTTATGGTGATAGCACCGGAACATGAATTGGTAAAACAGATTATGACTGATGCACATAAAACAGAAGTTGAAAAATACCTGGAGTATGTAAACAGTCGCAGTGAAAGGGAAAGAATGGCAGAGAAAAAGATCACGGGTGTATTTACAGGTGCCTATGCCATCAATCCTTTTAATGGAAGAGAGATCCCGATCTGGATATCGGAATATGTTTTGATCGGGTTATGGCACCGGGGCCATTATGGCGGTGCCTTGCGGTGATCAGCGTGACTTTTTATTTGCAAAGCATTTTGATATTCCAATCACAAACATTATCGGTGCGCATTATAATGGTGAAGAAGCCAATCCAACGAAAGATGCGGTTCTTGAGAATTGTGATTTCATTAATGGCATGGTGATGAAAGATGCTATTGATGTGGTAATAAATAAGCTCGAAGAAATAGGAATTGGTGTAAGAAAAGTGAATTATAAAATGCGTGATGCTGCATTCAGCCGTCAGCGATATTGGGGTGAGCCATTCCCGATCGTTTGGAAAAACGGAATTGCTTATCCGTTGGATGAATCTGAATTACCTGTTGTATTGCCGCATTTGGATGATCTAAAACCCGGTCCGGATGGCGAAGGACCATTATCAAATCTTACTGAATGGAAAAATTATAAAGGTGGCAGTAAGAGAAGTAAATACAATGCCGGGCTATGCAGGTAGCAGCTGGTATTTTCTTCGTTATATGGACCCGCATAACGACAAAGCAGTTTTGTGATCGTAAAGCTTCTGATTACTGGGGACAGGTTGATCTTTATATCGGCGGCACTGAACATGCAGTTGGTCATTTATTATACAGCCGCATGTGGACGAAGTTTTTGTATGACATCGGATTGATCAGTCATGATGAGCCGTATAAAAGATTGGTGAATCAGGGGATGATACAGGGAGTATCTCAATATATTAGGAGTATATGATTGGAATAGCAGAGGTGTCACTCGAAAGTAAAATTAATGAGATAACCGATTTGAAAATGGTTATATTATTACACTAATGAGATTTGAGACTATCTAAAACAATTTTCTTCAGCGCCGACTTAACTCCTGATATAGGCGAGGAAGAATTTGTCCATTTTCCTGTTGATATAAGTATTGTTAATGAAAAGGGTTTGAAAATTTTAGAATTTATTGCCGTCGACCGGACATGAAGGATGAGTTTTTGCTTGCAAACATGGATATTATTTGAATGGAGAATTCTATCAATATAGTTTTGAGGTTGGAGGGACTAACGTACCAAGCAACTTTTATTTAACTCCTGTGGTGGAGAAGATGTCTAAATCAAAGTTTAATGTTGTTAACCCAGATGAATTGTGTGAAAAATACGGCGCCGACACATTCCGCATGTATGAAATGTTCCTCGGCCCGGTAGAAATGAGCAAACCCTGGGATACAAAAGGCATCGAAGGTGTGCATCGGTTTCTTAAAAAACTTTGGCGTTTATTTTTTGATGAGGTGAAAGGCCCAATATGGACGACTACCTCTCCCTCTCCGTCAGGAGAGGGTCGGGGTGAGGCTCCAACCGATGCTGAACTGAAAGTCCTTCATAAAACAATTAAGAAGATCGAAGAAGATACGGAACGATTTAGTTTCAATACAGGAGTTAGCGCATTTATGATCTGCGTAAATGAACTTACCGATTTAAAATGTCATAAAAAGGAAATCCTTGAACCATTATTAATTCTTTTAGCACCATATGCTCCGCATATAGCAGAAGAATTATATGCGCAGCTACGCAAAGTCCCCTCTCCGCCAGGAGAGGGGGTTGGGGGTGAGGCTTCTATACTTCATGCTCCATTCCCCAAATGGAACGAAAAATATTTAAAAGAAACCTCAAAAGCCTATCCTGTTGCAATAAATGGTAGAACAAGAACAGAACTCACACTTGCTCTTGATGCAACACAGCAGCAAGTAGAAGAAATAGTGTTGAAAGATGCTATCGTAATGAAATGGCTGGAAGGTAAACCACCAAAGAAGATCATTTATGTAAAGAATAAGATGATCAACGTGGTGATTTGATTTCCCTTCTTCGGCAAGAAATAAAATTTTACCGGCGGCTAATCTTTCAAATGATTTTGGGTGTACATTGGTTCCCCAAAATCATTTTTATGAAGAAGCTATTCATCATTGGCGCCATTTTATTTTCCGCTCAATTATTTTCTCAAAGCAATACCTACTTTCTTTCCAACCCCTGTCTTACTCCAGATGGGCAAACGGTCATCTTCGCTTTTGAAGGTGATCTGTGGAAAGCAAATGTAACGGATGGCAATGCAACACGCTTAACAGCGATGCAGGGTTATGAAACTTCACCCCGTGTTTCACCCGATGGTAAATGGATCGCTTTTACCGGCAGGCAATATGGTAACGGAGATATTTATATAATACCCGCAAATGGCGGCGAAGTAAAACAAATCACTTATCATAGCGGCAATGATGAAGTGACAAGCTGGAGCTGGGATTCAAAAACAATTTATTTCAATAGTGGACGCATGGGACAGGTTGCCGGATTTAAAGTCAGCGCTGAGGGCGGCACTCCGCAACGTGTTTTTGGGAATTATTTTTTTCAATATGATCATAATTTAGTTGAGCATCCAACCAGCGGTGAAATATTCTTTAATGATACATGGGAAAGCAGCAACCAGGCGCAGCGCAAAAGATATAAGGGTCCTTTCAATCCGGAAATTCAATCTTATAATCTAAAAACAAAACAACATAAAAAATACACTGAATTGGGAAGGAAAAGATTTTGGGCAACCATCGACAAAAACGGGTATGTCTATTTTATTTCAGATGAAGAGAATGGAGAATATAATTTATATGTATTGGTAAATGGGCTTAAAAAAAGACTGTACAAAATTTACTTCCTCTATTAAAACTCCACAGGTAAATGCCAATGGCGGAAAAAGTAGTTTTTGAAAAAGATTACCAGCTCTGGATCTATGATGTAAAAACAGGGAATGCAAAGAAAGCTGAATATTTCTATTATCCGCAACAATGTTTTACCAAAAGAAAAAGATTTTGAAGTAAGAGGAAATATTGCCGCTTATGATGTTTCACCGGATGGAAAGAAGCTGGCTTTTGTTTCCCGCGGTGAATTATTTGTCAGCGATATCGACGGAAAATTCATTCAGCAAATAAATCGCGGCTCCGGCGAAAGAGTACGGGAAGTAAAATGGCTGAGTGATAACAAAACAGTCCTGTTTAACCAAACATTGGAAGGCTATACAAACTGGTATACGATAAGAGCAGACAGCAGCAGTTCGCCAAAACAACTTACGAGTGATAAAAAGAACAACCGCAGTATTGTATTAAATAAAAAAAGAACACAGGCTGTTTATTTATGCGGAAGAGATGAAGTAAAACTGATGGATCTGAAAACCATGCAAAGTAAAACGATCGTAAAAGACGAGATATGGGCTTTTCAAAGCAGTGATCCCGGTTTTTCTCCCAATGATGATTATGTTTTATTTACCGCTAAAAGAAATTTTGAAGAAGATATTTTTGTTTATAACATTAAGCAAAATAAAACAACCAATCTTACGAATACTGGTGTAACAGAATCCGGACCTATCTGGTCCGGCGACGGGAAATATATTTATTTCACTTCGCAGCGGTTAAAGCCATCTTATCCTTTTGGAATGGCGAATGCAAGAGTTTATCGTTTGCCATTGGAGAAATTAGATGAACCGTACCGGCTTGACAAATACAATGAATTATTTAAAGAAGAAAAAAAAGATACCACTAAAAAAGCGCCTCCTGTCGATTCTTCCAAAGCATTGGTGATCGATATGGATCTCATCATGGAAAGGCTGGAGCAGATCAGCCCTGCGATTGGAGCACATTTTCTGCAGGCAGTTTATCAAAAAGGAGAGAAGACAACAGTTTTCTATACAAGTAATCACGGTGAAGGAAGAAATGCACTCTGGAAAACAGTGATCGAACCATTTGAAGTAAACAAAACCGAAAAGATCGCAAACACAGATAATAGTTTTGGATTTGATATTGTTGAAGTGAGTGATAAACTCTATGTATTGTTTAATGGCAATCTTAACAAGTTAAACATCGATGCCAATAAGGTTGATCCAATAAGCATCAGTTATACATTCAGAAGAAATCTTTCCAAAGAATTCAATCAAATGTTTTATGAAGCATGGGCCCAAATGGAAGAAGGATATTATGATGATAAATTTCATGGCGTGGATTGGAAAAAAATAAGAGATTATTACAAACAATTTTTACCGCATTTAAATAACCGTGCCGATCTGCGTGTAATGCTGAATGACCTGTTGGGCGAGCTCAATTCATCGCACCAGGGTTTTGGCACTTTCGGCGATGATGAAACTATTACACTTCAGAATGCAACTATGGAAACCGGGATCATTTTTGAAAACGATGATCCTTATAAAGTAAAATACATTGCCCGCCGCTCTGTGGCCGATAGAAAATCGATCGATATAAAACCCGGAGATGTACTGGTAAAAGTGAATGATGAAGAAGTGAATAAGAACAAGGACAGGAATTATTATTTCACGGTCCCTTCCCGGGACAGGGAGTTAAGATTAACATTTAACCGCAATGGGCAACTGGTGAACATAAAAATTCACCCGCAGGCCACGTTGTTCACTAATCTTTATGATGAATGGGTTGATAACAACCAGAAGCGGGTAGATGAGAAAGGCAAGGGTCGGATTGCTTATGGTTATATGAAAAATATGGGCCAGTTCGAGCTTGATCAGTTCATTATTGACATGACGCAGGAGTTAAATAAAAAAGATGCGTTGATATTTGACCTTCGTTACAATACAGGTGGCAATGTGCATGATGAGGTGTTGAAATTTTTAAGCCAGCGCAGTTATTTGCAATGGAAATACCGTGAAGGGCAATTGACACCGCAATCAAATTTTTCTCCTGCTGATAAACCAATTGTTTTATTGATTAATGAACAATCTTTAAGTGATGCTGAAATGACCTCGCAGGGATTTAAGGCATTAAAGCTTGGAAAGATCATAGGGAATGAAACGTATCGCTGGATCATTTTTACCAGTGGCATTGGATTGGTTGATGGTTCATCCGTCCGTATGCCCGCATGGGGTTGCTACACACTTGACGGAAAAGATATGGAGATGAGTGGTGTGCATCCGGATATTCTTATCATCAATAGTTTTGATGATAAGCTGAATGGCCGTGATCCACAGCTTGACAAAGCAATAGAGGAAATATTGAAACAGTTGAAATGATCAAACAAGGCGGCCTTTTGCGAATGATGGTCCCGCTTGCGGCGGGATCGGGATGGGCCATTAAGCTCTTTTCAACTTACGCTGGCGATAATGGATCTTCCTTTTAATGAAATCACTCAACTTATACCGTTTGAGTATTTCTTCCGGAATATGAGAAGCGCCATTGATAAAACCAAGACAACCTGGCTGGTTGCAATAGCATTGAAAAGGGCTTGCCATGTTCCATTCGGTAGAAGGGTAGAAGAAAGTAAACTCTTCGCCTTCTTCGATGTTGCGCAAAGCGGTTACTTCCATTTTCGTCGTGTCAAAAAAACAATTAGGGTTACATCCATGATTGATGTATTGCAGAAAATATGGATGCAGTGCGATATGGGTTCTACTGCCTGTTTGCACAGTTAAATAAGAAGGTTTATCGGTAGTGAAGGCAGCGCCCAATGGGCTTATCTTTTCACCTTTTCTAAAACTTCTTAAAGCAAATAAAACTTGCTGACCGGTCTCACGGTCCTTTCTTATTTCTGCAAATTGATGATTGGCTACGATGTCGTAGTCATTACTTGTAGCGGGGTTTACTTTCATAAATGGTTAGTAAGTATTTTAATAAAAGAAAATAATGGTACAATGAAATTATATATAATAAATAAAACAACAAACTATATTCGTTAAAATGTTAACTAAACGTGGATTAAACTTTATTCTTTTGCTAACGATCATTTGAAATAAACAACACTAAGTATATGAAAAAGCTTTTTATCATCATTGGTTTTATAGTTTCTGTGAGCGTTCAATCACAGGAATTAAATGTAATGACCTTTAACATCAGGTACAATACAAAGAATGATAGTTTGAATGCATGGCCTTACAGGAAAGACAATGCTGCTTCGCAGGTTAAGTTTCATAATGTACATATCCTCGGCGTGCAGGAGGCTTTGCATGATCAGATGATGGATTTAAGTCAATCACTTACCAATTATAAATACACAGGTGTTGGCCGTGATGATGGCAAAACAAAAGGCGAATACTCTGCCATATTCTTTGATACAACACGATTGAAGCTGATTGAATCATCTACTTTCTGGTTATCGCTTACACCCGAAGTGCCGGGTAGCAAGGGTTGGGATGCAAATATTACAAGGATCGTTACGTGGGCGAAGTTCAGAGACCTGTCAAATAAAAAGATATTCTTCTTTTTCAATACTCATTTTGATCATATTGGTCAGGAGGCGAGACGTGAAAGCGCTAAACTGATTAAACAAAAAGTAAAAGATATTGCCGGTTCCAATCCTGTTATCATTACCGGCGATTTTAATGCACATCCATCCGATGAACCTATTAAGATCTTAGTTGATGAAAGTGACAAGGAGAAGTTTATTGATACAAAAGCAGTAAGCGTCACACCGCATTATGGTCCGGAGGGAACATTCAATGGCTTTGCTTCAAAAGAAAGGGATAACGAACCTATCGATTTTATTTTTATAAAAGGAAGGTGGAAGGTAAAACAACATGCTACACTTTCACAATCATGGGGTGGTAGATTTTCATCCGATCATTTCCCGGTGTTTGCAAGGATCGGTTATTAATTGAGACCAGTGCGGGTCATTTTATTTGTCGTGTTATAGTTCCATCTTTTATTTTATCATCTTCAGCAAGAAGAAGCGCCTTACTGATAATTACAGATAACTGACGGTCACCTTCAAATGGCAGGAAAATCTTACCGGGATCTTTTTCTGTGCTGCCGCCAGGAACAATACAGAGATATTGATCGTTCGGTTCCATCAATATGTTGCCGCTACCCATATGAATTTTATAGGTTCTGAGTTTTCCTTTCACGATGAGATATTTTTTATCAAAAGAACATTTATCGGCGATCTTTAGCCGCGGCATAAGTTTTTGTAAGATTTCGCTTCTCATTTTTGCTGATTCAGACAGATCGCCAAAAGAATAATCATGCCAGTAAGCGTTGTATCCTGCATTTCCCGTATTGGTCCAGTTGGGGTCATTGCCAATGCTTGTAACACCGACAAAGAGATCAACGTCACGCATTATTTCGCTGAATACAATTTTCGGCACATTGATCAACTCCAGTAATTCATTACCCTCGTAGAATCTTACCTGGTCAGTAGAAATATAACTGAATATGCCGGCATCATTCGTCTCACTAGTGCCATCTGCATCCACATAATATTGCGCTCTCATATTCCATTCGGGCAATTGAATTGTTGGTGTATTATGTGAATCCCAATTTCCCATCAGGTGATACTGCCAGCCACGTTGTTTACACAATGCAGTAAATTGGTGCTGCCGGAGAATATGGGCCGCAAAACGATTGGAATATGTATTTGTGTTTAATTCAGCATCCGTGAGTAAATAAATTTCCCGGTAAGCTTGTTTAAATGGTTGCGTAATTTCTTTTTCCTGGATAAAATCCCGCCAGCCAACTATTTCACCAACAGTTGAAATTATAGGATGCCAAAGCTCAACTTCAGTTTTTTCGTCAAGCCCTATAAGCGGTTCTTTTTTGAGATTTAAGAACTGCCCATCAATGAACATCGCGGTTTCCTGTTGTACACCTTTTTTAAAAACCCAGATCGTTTTTGCTGCGATCACTTTTACAAGGGGATGGTCGATATAATTTTCCCTCCATTCACCATAGCTCCACTTTTTCTGTTTTAAAAAATAACTTTCAATGCGGTCTTTTTGCACCTGCAATTGTGCTTCGAGTTCTTTAATATCTGTTTTTAATTCTTTTAACCCGGCAGCAAATTCAGATTTTACAGAAACAGGAACTGATTTTACCGGCTTGCCATCCTTTAGCCATTCTACTGATACATCACTTGCATTTTTTGCGTGTATGTTACAGGTAACGGAACCGAATTCGATCTTTTTATTTCCAGCATGATCCAAACCAAAATCCATAACGCCAATTTCTTCTACAAGGTTTTTATCATAACCGTTTTTTTGTGCTACATCGCTTATGATCCTGTCAATTGATTTAAGAATGTTATTGTTGATGATCTTATTTCTGAATTTCATTAACCTTGTTACAGCTTCTTTAAAAGGCAATAAGGAAAACGCGAACATGGCGGCCGTGCCCGTTTTTGCAGAAATGGAACCAACTCCCGGCATTTTTTTATAAGCCATAAGAGCATATTGATCGACGGCAACATGCAGCTCAGCGTTGTTCACGAGCCCGGTACACCATACAAGTCCGCGAAAAATATTATGATTCGTGTCTTTTAAAAAATAATCCCTTTCTTTTTTATGGACTGCAATCAGCAATTCTTTATTCAATGCAAGCCATTCGATCATTTTTTTTGCAAACTCATCTTCACCTACTTTTTCAATTAGAGTTTTTGTATTTGTCAGCCAGTTTTTAGGAGGAGAAGTTTTTTCACTGCCGTCAAGACAATATTTGATAAGATTAGCCCAGGCCTGTTTGAGCTCTTTATTAGTTAATGAATTAATATAATCTCCTGCTGTCTGTCCCCATTTATCATGTTTATCTACCGGGGCTGCTGTAGTTGTTTGAAGCAGGTAATCAATTTTCTGGTTTGCTTTACGAAGCTCAGAGTACATGTAACTGGATTTGGTCGTCTTAAGCAAAAGGAGAATTTTTCGAAGGGTATCATTTATCTTGTTTTCTTCAATTCTTTTAGCAACCATATTTACCAGTTTTGGTATGCCCCAATGAAAACTGGATGTATGTTTACATTCTTTCCAGGTAATTATGAAATCATGCAGCTCCTGGTCTGTCAATTCAATTTTATCAAGCCTGTAACTGCGAAAAAGATCTGTAATGAGGTTGATCTGTATTTGATCTTTACGGGTTTTGTTCTTGCTTAATACTTTTAACAAAGTAGAAAGAAAAAGAAGATCTTCTTTAGAAGTTATATCAGATGGTACCAAATTGCAGTCTTCAGTTTTGCTGCTTCCTAATGATGTCAAAGGAAAGGAAATACTGCCCGGTTCTATTATTTCTATTTTTTGAATATTTGCACTGACGGTTTCAAGTCGTTGCCTGATAGTTGAACTTTCAGGAATAATTTCCTTGTTCTCTTTTTTATTTTTTTTCAGAAAATCGAACAGTCCCATTTTATCCTCCTACCAATGGGGTTAATTTAATGAAGCTGATCTCAGATTGCTGGTGCAGTACGAAAGTCTGCCCGAGTGATTCAGCCTGTATATTATCAATAAGCATAAAGAAGGCATTTTGTAAAAATGCATCTTTCGCAATTTGTATTTGTTTTTCGGAACTTAACGGCCGGAATTTTTGTAAACGAAAACCATTTAGGATCACTTCTGCGCCATCAGGTTGAACAAGGCCATAATAATTTTCATTTCTTTTTTTATTATACTGGTTTACTTCAGCAGTTACTCTTTTTTCAATTATCTCTCCCACCGTTACAAGTGAAGTGGAAAGCTCTATTTGAACAGAATGAAAAGTTTTACCACCCGTGGTTTCATCTTTAATGGTGACAGAAATGGAAGACATAGAAATAATTTTCTGAAATGTAAGATAGCAAAATAGGATTATTTTCAATGCTAATGCCGTGGCTTTGTCAGCTTGATAACGGCACTGCTTTCTTCAGTGCTTTTCAACATAGCCTCATAACGTTTATTGTCAACTATTGCGAGCATGTAAGATGTATTCGGAGGAATTTCCCCCAGATTTTCAGCCACCATCACCAATTCGTTTGTCTCATTTAGTTCATGCACGGGTAATTTGATCGTATAAGGCGCTGCTGTTAATCGAATATGCTGAAATATGAGTTTATTATTCAAGAAAAGTGAAATGGAATCGCCATCGATCTGTGCATTATCATAAAAACGAAGTTCGATTGAATCACCTGTAAGCGGAATATCCACCGCAATTACTTTTTCTCTTATTTTAAATTCTTCCTCGATGGTTTTCTTTACTGTTATTTGCTTTTGTTCCTGGCGCGGCATTTCCGCAGCTTTTACCGGTTCTTTTTTCTGCGGAGGTGGAGGATCTATTTTAACTGTCTCAGTTTTCTTCTCGGGTAAAACAACTTCTTTTGGCTGAACAACATTTTCATCGGGAATGGCAACGGATGTTCCCGCAATTGATGCGATACTATCGATATAATACGGATCATTAGCGCCAGCTGTATAGTTTTCAATTATAAAATCCCATTCGTCAGGAAACGCGGTCTCATTAGTTTTTTCAAGATGAACAGGACCTTGAATGGATCCTCTTTTGTTTTTCAATGCAGCATCACCATCCAGCATCATTTTACCACTGCCCGGGCAATTAAAATCGGCAGATGACAGGTAAGGAATTTTGCCTGGAGTATTCAGGCTGAATTTACCTGTTTTTTCTTCCAGCAATTGATCATCCCACCATACAGCCTGGTTAGTGTTCGGATCAAAATAGCCTTTGATAGAATAGCGGCGATAGTTGTTTTCCGATTCGTAATAATAAGCTGTGCCAAGCAGGCTATCTCCTTTCTGAATTATTTTGATCTCTGTCTTTTTCTTATTGATCTTTCCGTTCCATACGCCGGTTATCATCTGTGCAGAAGATAATTTTGAAACAAAAATGAATAAGAAAATCAAACTAAAGTTGATAATAAATGATCTTTTTTTATGCTGCATTTTCCAATGTCTCCGGCCTCTTAAACGGGTAAAAAAAGTAATTATTTTATCAGTGATAAACCATTAGGAAAACCTTTGTATATCAGGTGAAATAGATGTTTTCAGAAAGAATAGAAAACACCCTTAGTTTTTTTTCATTGGTTTTGCTCGGATTATGAAAAAAACCCTAACTTAGGTCGCTGTAACTAACGCTCACTTTTTTAATACCAAAACAACTAACTGCCTATGTCAGTTTTATACCCCCTTCCCCTAAGGACAGACTGTACCCCTGCAAGACAGCGAAAAAGAAATTCAGCATTCAAATTCCTTTTCTTCTTTTTAATTGCCAGCTTATCATTCCAGGTAATTTTTGCCCAGGACGAAAAAGAAATTCAGAACAGGAAAGAAGCTGAATTGAAAAAGCAGGAAGCTGAACAAACAGAGCTTAAGTTAAAAGCAAATCCTAAGTTGAGAGAAAGATTGGAAGCGATCAGGCAGTTGAAACCATTATCCGTTGAATTAACTCCCGCACAACAGCAAAAAATTTCTGATCAGCAATTAACAGAAGAGAAAGCAAGATATATTGCAAAACAGGCAGAGCAGAATAAAACAGGTTCATCATTGCCGGGCGTGGAATATAAAGTAATTACAACTGGAAACCAGGTTGAGTATGTTGTAACCAATGCAGGAAGTATAATTTTCAAACAACAAATAAATTCATCAGCAAGTTTATACGGAAGGCAAGTACAGGCAGAGAAAGAAGCTATCTATGCATCAAATACATTACGTGTAAATAATAATTACCCGCAGGATGCATTAAGGTCAGAAATAAAAAGCCTGGTCAGTCAGGCTGCAACACCAGTATCCGTTACCCGTTCGAATAATAACCAGCGTACCACAGCAGATTATACATTTAATGGAGGCGGTGGAAATATACCGGCCACTGGTACAAGTGGTATTGCATCACCGTATCCTTCTACAATTGACGTAAGCGGTGTTCCTGCAGGTGCAACAGTAAAAGAAGTTAAGCTAAATGGTCTTAATCATACATGGTCAGATGATGTTGACATCGTATTACAATCTCCTACCGGTACCAATGTGATCATAATGTCTGATGCTGGCGGGGCCGGTATTTTAACGAATGTAAATTATACTTTTAGTGATGCTGCAGCAATATCATTAGCCGATGGAACAGGAAATCCATCGGGAACATACAAGCCAACAAATTATGAAGTTGATAACTGGCCGGCACCAGGTCCAGGAGCCGCTGCAACGGCAGTAACCCTTTCCACTTTTGGAAATGGAAATCAAAACGGAACATGGAGCTTATACATATTTGATGATGTTGGTGGTGATGCAGGTAACTGGGGTACATGGAGCATCACATTTACAGATCCGCCTGCAGTTTGTTTTCCAATAACTCTTACCGGCCAGCCGGCCAATGCAACTGTGTGTGCAGGTGCTAATGGATCATTTACCGTAGCAGCAACTCCGCCGGGAGTAAGTTATAACTGGCAGGTGAATACCGGTTCTGGATTTGTTTATATAACAAATGGGGGCGTGTACTCGGGTGCCACCACAGCAACATTAACAATAACGGGTGCGACTCTGGCGATGAATGGCTATCAATATCGAGCGGTCGTCACCTGCTCGGGAGGTGGATTGCCCGAGATATCGAACCCTGCAACTTTGACGGTGAATGTTTCTCCGGGGCCACCAATTATTATACCATCTTCGGCATCCATTTGTCCCGGGGGAAGTGTAGCACTTAATTCTTCAGTGACTGCTACGCCAACGACTGTCTCTTCAGGAACGATAGCTGTGCCAATTACTGATGGTGTTGTAAATACCAGTACACTGAACGTAGCGGGTTTTTCAGGTTCAATAGCTTCTGTAAGTGTTAATTTCAATATCACTCATACATGGGATGGTGATGTAAGAGTGAACCTTGTAGCACCAAATGGACAGATACTTAATTTAGTGAATGCAAGAGGAGGTAGCGGTCAGAATTTTGTAAATACTACTATTAGCTCTGCATCTTCAACATCATTATCAACGGGTGCCGTTCCCTTCACTGGAACATTTGCTGCCGATGCAGCAAGTGGTGTCGGGTATGCTCCTTATGTTTCTAATACGACTACTTGGTCAAACCTTTATTCAACACCAAATGGTAACTGGACTTTAGCTGTTTCGGATCATGGTGGTGGTGACATTGGCACTTTAACATCGTGGTCGATCACATTAGCACCTGCATCTGCAGTTAATGCTGTTTGGACACCTGTTACAGGATTATTCAATAATGCAGGATTAACATCACCATACGTAGCAGGTACCTATCAAAGTACTGTATATGCTTCTCCTGCAACTACTACAACATATTCTGCAAGCGTATCGAACGGTACATGTAATTCGCCTGCAAGTACGGTTGTAGTAACTGTAAACGCCGTACCAGTAATAACAGCTCAACCAGGCAGTGGAAATGCATGTGCCGGTGGTACTAAAACATTCTCGGTAACTGCAACAGGTACCGGATTATCATATCAATGGCAGGTGGATATGGGTGGTGGCTTTGTAAATATTACTACAGGTACGCCAACTAACCCAGGCGGTTTTATTTATACCGGCCAAACAACAGCTACTTTAAGTATAAATGATGTACTGGCAACGATGAATGGTTACAAATATCGTGTTGTTGTTTCCGGAGCATGTACTCCTGCAGCTACTTCGAATGAAGTAACGCTTGCTGTAAGCAGTGTTCCTGCGATATCCGTAACCAGCAGCAGCCAGTGTGCGCCAACAACATTAACAGCTTCAGGTGCTAATACATATTCATGGACACCATCTGCAGGATTGAGTGCTACAACAGGATCGGTTGTTACTGCAAATCCAACTGCTAATACAACTTATACAGTTACCGGTACTGTGACTGCAACAGGATGTTCAAACTCGACACAAGTTGATGTTAAGTTTACTCCGCCAACACCAACGGTTGCTCCAACTGCTCCTATTATTTGTTTCGGTGCTGTTCAGCAATTATCGATCACTTCATCATCATTGCCTCCTGTTCCAAATACAACTTCATCAGGTGCGATAAGTGTTGCGATCCCTGACAATGAATTTGTGAATGGAGCTAATCATGCTTTAAGCGTATCTGGTGTTACAGGAGCAGTTCAAAGTATCAGCGTGACATTTAATATAACACATACATGGGATGCAGATCTCGATATAAACCTCGTTGCTCCGAACGGAAATATCCTGAATCTTGTTGGTGCAAGAGGCGGTTCAGGAGATAACTTTACAAATACAACGATCAGTTCCACATCAACAACTTCTTTAGCAACCGGTGCTGCTCCATTTACAGGAACATTTGCAGCAGATGGAAATATTGGTTGGGGACCTTCTTCCTTAGCATCAAATGTTTCCACGTTCGCAAGTTTATTCTCTGTGCCAAATGGTACATGGAGATTAGCGATGGCTGATTTTGCCGGTGGCGATTTGGGAACTCTTACGTCATGGTCAATAACTATTAATTATGCTGCTCCCGATGCAGGAATATGGACACCGGTAACAGGATTGTTTACAAACGCTGCAGGAACTACTCCTTATGTAGCAGGCACGCCTGCTGCAACAGTGTATGCAAGTCCTGCTGCTACCACTACTTATTCAGTAAGTGTAACTAATACAAGTACTGAAACAAGAGTATTCTCTTCAGGCGGAGGTGTTACTATACCGGGGGTTGCTCTTGCTTCAACTTCGGCTGGAGCTGGTGCTCCTTATCCATCAACTATTTCAGTTACGGGTTTGCCAACTAATGCAATAGTAAAATCTGTGACACTAAAAGGTGTAAGACATTCCTTCCCTGATGACATAGATGTATTGATACAATCACCAACCGGAACTAATGTAGTATTAATGTCTGATGCAGGCGGAAGCACAGATGCCACAGGACAGAATTATACATTTGATGATGCAGCTGCTGCTCTTATGGCAGATGCGGCATTCAATGCAACGGGAACGTATAAACCTACGAATTTTGGTGCCTCCGATACATATCCTGCGCCTGTCGGTGCAATCACACAGGCAACACCAACGCTCTCATCAATTACAGGTGATCCGAATGGTGTATGGAAGCTTTATGTTAGTGATGGCTTTGCGGGTGATATAGGTTCTCTTAGCAGTTGGGAAATTACATTTACGCTTCCTACTGCTATAAATTGTACATCCGCACCAAGAACAGTAACGGTAACAGTTCATACTCCGATCGTATTTACAACACAGCCGCAAAATAGAACAGCTTGTCAAAACGGTACGGTTACATTTACTGCTGCAGCAACCGGCACTATTTCAACAACACAATGGCAGGTAAGTACCAATGGCGGCACCACCTGGACCAATATAGCAGGTGCTACCACTAATACGCTTACGTTAACGAATGTGCAACCATCACAGAATGGATACAGGTATCGTCTTTCATTGTCGAATGCCGGATGCGGAACAGTGAACTCAAATGCTGCAATTCTTACTGTTAATCCTTTACCAACAGTAAGCCTTAGCATAAATCCAACTGGCCAAACACAACTAAGACCAGGCATGCTGACAACAGTAACCGTTAGTTCAACTCCGGCGGGAGCAACTTATCAGTGGTTCGTAAATGGAGTTGCACAACCATCGATCACGGGTTCTTCGTATGCAGTGGATGCTTACCATCTCGGTACATATACCGTAACAGTTACTGATGTGAATGGTTGTGTAAATACAACATCAGGTATCACGTTTACAGCGTTGCCAACTTCTAACCTGTTCATTTATCCAAACCCAACTACAGGTGCATTCTATGTTACTTATTATATGCCTACAGTCGGTTCAAGGGTCAGCATGACAGTCATCGATATGATGGGCAGAAGATTAGTCGAACGTCACGAAACAACATCGGCACCATATACAAGATTTGATTTTAGCTCAAGCAATTTGGCTGCGGGAGTGTACATCATCGAATTCCGCAACCCTGGAGGAGATCTGCTTGATAAAGGCCAGTTGGTTGTAACGAGATAATAAAAGATAATTAGAACAGATATTTCAAAGCCCTCCTGACCAGGAGGGCTTTTTCATTCTTTTATTTTTAGTATTCTTTTAATCAAAAGCTATCAGGTTTTAATGCGGTCCAAAATCTAATGGGAATACGGAACAGGTAAGACAACCCAGTAACAATATAATACCTGAAGCAATAAACCATGGCTTGCCTGTTTCATGATCCACGAAGTAAATAATAAGGCTAACAATAAAACTCAAAAGACCGATTATCAAATTGCACAAACCAAACATCGTAAAATAATCATAACTGAAAGCGCCATCGCTGCTTGCGAATGCAACGATCAAAGAGATCACTAATTCTGTGATCAATATGGGCAATGCTTTTTTCACACAATTGAATTTGCCCTTTCGGCCTGCAGCTCTTTTACATACTTCTCTTTTTCATCCCTGTAAAAAAGATTCATGGTTTCAAAAGGAATGATGCGGCCGTCTTTATGAACTATATGCACGCAGCTTTTCTTGATAGCTCTTACATCAAAATCATAAGCATCGATAAACCGCATAATAATTATCCGAAACAGGTTTTCATAGCTTAGCCCCGGTGCATGTATCTCTGGCAGGCAACATAAAAGTTGTTTGAAATTTTCTTCCACACGATCTACTGAAATACCTGTGCTGAATATTTTTAAGAGGTGACTGTGCAGCGCTGCATCCTGCTCATATACGATCGTGTTACGGCTGTTATTAAGCAAATGAGCCGGATCGATATATCTTGTCATTGGAAAAACCTTACCGGCAACTTTTAATGCATAGCCCATCACTAAAGCATCGGGGTTACAGGGTACAGGAATAAGATCATTGGGTTCGAAAAATATTTGTTTGCGTGAGAATTTTATTTCTGACATCAGTCATCGTTATACGATCGGTGGCCGGATCGAAATTTTCATGTCGTCCCGCAACCTGTACCGGCTGAAAAGTTACGCCACGAACACATTTTTGTTGCACTGCAAATTCAATGACTGTGCCGATCTCATCATCATTCAGATCTTTTTGAAGTGTTACAACCAGTGTTGTAGAAAGATTGTACTTGTTAAGATTTCAATCGCTTTCCGGCGGGTATCAGTCAGATCTTCACCTCTCAATTGCTTTAATGCCGATGGTTTAAAAGAATCAAACTGGAGATAGATTTCAAAATCGGGCATGTATGAAGCAAGCCGTTTGACAAACTCCTCATCTTTCGCAATGCGTATACCATTTGTATTCACCATCAGGTGACGGATCGGTTTGCTCTTAGCAATGTCAAGTATCGCAAAAAAATCAGGGTGAACTGTAGGCTCACCACCACTTATCTGCACTACATCCGGCGATCCTTCATTTGCAACAATTATATCCAGCATTCTTTCCACTTCTTCTATTGTTCTGTGCCTGCCATAATGCGGACTGCTCATTGCATAACAAGTAGGGCATGTAAGATTGCAACGGTCAGTTATTTCAATAATCGTTAAACAACTGTGTTGCTCATGATCCTGGCAAAGACCACAATCATACGGACAGCCATAATGTGTCTTTGTATTGAAATGCAAAGGCATTTCCGAAGCCTTATTATAATTACGGATGTTCTTATAATATTCAACATCCGTAGCAATTAATACTTTTTGAAAACCATGATCCGCGCAATTCTTTAGCATGTATACATTCTGGTTTTCAAATACGATCTTGGCATCAACCCGCCGCAGACATTCAGAACAAAGGCTCAGTGTAAAATCATAATATGTGTAAGGACGTTCAGGCATAAGAAAGAATTAGTTTTTTCGGTTGAATTATATACCGCGAATAATAAAGTAATCCTGCAAAACAACTTAACTGTATAACTGACAACCCGAAGTTAAATGTATAATGAGGTTTAATGAAATCGATAAAGAAACGGAATAACAGATAGCAGACCATAAAAATTTTAAATAAAGCCCCCGGTTGAAATAAGATCCTGGAAGCTGTATAGTGTATGCTTATCCATAAAATAATTAAAAAAACAATTTCATACAAAGCGACCGGGTGGCGTAACCTGCCATCTCCTAAATTCATCCCGCTAAAAAAACTTGTTTCATTACCATAAGCTTCTTCATAGATACCCATTGAAAAACAGCCGATGCGCCCGATGATGAGTGCAAGCAGGAATGGATAAACAAACAGATCACCCGAAGCTTTTTTTTCACCAATGATTTTTTTTATGATCTCCACCCCTGCGAGGCCACCGAGTAAACCACCAACAACGGTTTTATTTTGATAAAAATAGTAAAGGATATTATCGGCTTTTGCAATTTGCGGTGGGTCTTCCAGTCCGCCAAGCAGCCTGCTTCCGATAAAAGCGCCGAATATAACACCTATAAAAATCCATGTGCGGTTTGAAGAACTTATGATGTCTCCCTGTTTTTTTTTAAGCCAAAGGAAATACCTGAACCCGATAAAGAATGCAGCCAGTTCTAAAACCGCATGTAGCAAAATTTTTGCCGAGCCAATTTCTATGGTAACCGGGAAATTCAAAAAATGATTTAATGGTTTATTGTTTTATCCATAACTCATGCGACGGAAACATTTCATAAGCGATCACGCCTGGTCCTTTACTAAGATAAACCTTATAAGGGGCCGGAGTTGATAAACTAATTGTTGTATCCCTTGTTATAGTCTGCACATGATTATATGCAACTCCATTAATAGTAAGTGAAGCCGCATAACTGCCGGTGTAAGTTCCCGGCATTAATACAAGACCTTGCTCATTGACATCACTGGCAGTGAAATTAAAGCCCAATAACCACAACGAAATGTTTTTTAGAGATTCCGATGAACCCAGGAATGATGATGAAGAATAGATGATGGATAATTTGTACCTGAAGTTTGCAACTTCATTTGACCCGACTGAAAACTCTTTAGAACAGCCATTGTCGACACCATAGCAACCCTGCTTACCCTCATAAGCTTTGCTTTTGTGAGGGTTACCCAAAGTAATCGTATCGTAGGAAGACTGGTACTTGAAAATGGACTGCTGGCTTGACTGGTAAGCAGCAAACCAGGTTTGAAAATTTACATCTTCAAAAGCCGGGCAAGAAATTTTTTTGCAAGAACAAATACTACAGCTATTAAAAAAATAAATTGTAAGTAAGAGAATACCGGTTAAGAACAGGGTCCTCATAAAGCGATTTTTTTAGATGACAATATCACCTGGCTGAATGTTGCTCCCTCTTTATTTTTTAAGCAGTTTAAATGCATGCGTCCATTGATTACGGATAAAGCCTGGTATACACCACAAGATACTTAAAGGTTCAATTGCTCTTGCGGCTTGCACTTTGCCCATATCTTCTGTTTCCCAGCCAAATGATGTGAGTATAGTGGTAACGGTTTTCTTTGCATCCTCATCATTTCCGCAAATAAACATAGTCGGTATGCTGCCATTAAAATTTGGCTTATACATAAACGCATTCCCCGCGCAACTGAATGCTTTAACAATCTTAGCATCCGGCAGTTGCTTTTGAATTTTTTCCATTAAAGATTCTTCAAGCGTCGTAAAAAATTTTAATACACCATTTTCCGGCGGTACTGCAGCAATTGGATTGGTAGCATCAATGATTATTTTGTTGCTGAAATGTTCTTTTCCCGCAAGATTGATCGCATCTTCTGCAACAAGTCCGCTAACAGCCAATACTATTATTTCTCCAAACTGTGCTGTTTCCTGGAATGAGCCAAGTAATCCGTTCTTATTTTCACTTTTCCATTTTACTACATCTTCTTTACTGATATTCCTTGTACCAAGCATTACATCATGACCTTCTTTTAAAAATGCGGTCGCTAATACACGGCCAACGATGCCGCTTCCGATTAGTCCAATTTTCATATAGCCATTTCATTTAATGATGATAAGACCCGATAGCTATCGGGTTGTTGTGGCTGAACACTTCGCTTTCGCTCAGTGCAGGCTGCGCGTCGCAACAGAAGCACAATAGAATTGCAACTGCCGGCACCCCAAAAATTATTCTGAATTCCAATTACTGCAAATGTCTTGATAAATTTCAGATACTATGTTTTGTGATTAATAATTTAGATTTACAAAAATTACGAAAAAATTTCCATGCCTAATTCGAACCTGGACAGCAGTAAAGATTTTTTAACACCGGCCGATAAAGAATTTGAAAATAATATTCGCCCTGCGCATATTGATGAATTCTCGGGTCAGGCGCAGATCATTGATAATCTGAAGATATTTATCAAGGCCGCAAAGATCCGCGGCGAAGCACTGGATCATGTTTTATTTCACGGTCCGCCGGGTTTGGGTAAAACAACTCTTATCGAGGATCGTGGCAAATGAACTGGGAGTGAATATCAAAGAAACATCGGGTCCTGTAATTGAAAAGCCCGGTGATCTTGCCGGGTTGCTTACCAATCTTGAGACCGAATGATGTTTTGTTTATTGATGAGATACACCGGTTGAGTACAGTGGTGGAAGAATATTTGTATGCAGCCATGGAAGATTACCGCATCGATATCATGATCGATACCGGGCCGAATGCAAGAAGTATTCAGATCAATCTTAATCCTTTTACATTGATCGGCGCTACTACCAGAAGCGGTTTGTTGACGGCACCATTGCTTTCAAGGTTTGCGATAAATCAAGACTGGAATATTATACTTCTGACATTTTGAATAAGATCATTCATCGTTCGGCAAATATTCTGAATACAACGATCTCTAAAGATGCCGTAGATGAAATTAGCAGGAGAAGCCGCGGCACCCCCCGTATTGCCAATGGGTTGCTAAGAAGAGTAAGAGATTTTGCACAGGTATTAAATGATGGCGCAGATTGATCTTGGAATTACACAGCATGCGTTGAAAGCATTGAATGTTGATGAACATGGTCTTGATGATATGGATAATCAGATCCTGTCTACGATCATTGAAAAATTCAAAGGCGGCCCGGTTGGTATTACAACTATTGCTACGGCTGTGGGTGAAGAAGCCGGCACGCTCGAAGAAGTGTATGAACCTTTTCTGATCCAGGAAGGATTTATTCAACGTACACCAAGAGGAAGAGAAGTAACCGCAAAAGCCTATGAACATCTTGGGCAAAATAAAACCAGGACACTTCTGGTACCTTGTTCTCTTAAACAAAAAAGGATCATAAGTTTCCTCATAATCCTTTTAATCATTTAAATCGTGGTTTATTGCACTACCAGCCTGAATCCATTTCCATGAATATTCACGATCTCGATCTTTGGATCGTCTTTTAGATATTTTCGAAGCTTGGCAATATATACATCCATGCTGCGGCCATTAAAATAAGTATCGCTGCCCCATATCTTTTTCAATGCCTGTTCTCTTGGCAACAGATCATTCAGATGCTCTGCCAGCATTTTCAGCAACTCATTTTCTTTTGGAGATAATGTTTGCGTAATGCCACCATGTGTCAGCTGGCGAAGTTTGGGATTGAAATGATAGGTAGACAGATCGAACTCTTTATTCTCTGCTTCTTTATTCAGTTCTTCATTTCGTTTCAGGATAGCTTTTATTTTCAGCAGCAATACTTCGCTGTCAAAAGGCTTGGTGATATAATCATCGGCGCCCAATTTATATCCCTGTATCACATCTTCTTTCATCGTTTTTGCGCTGAGGAAGAACAACGGAATATCGGGATCAACATCCCTTATCTCTTCTGCCAGTGTAAAGCCATCCATATTGGGCATCATTACATCAAGCAGGCAGATATCAAATTTTTCACGTTGAAAAGCGGCAAGGCCAAGGCGGCCATCTCTTTCAAGTGTTACATCATAATCATTCAATTCCAGATAATTCTTTAACACCTTCCAAGATTCGGATCATCTTCGCATAATAATATTTTTGGTTTTTTTCCTTCCATGATCTATAGATTTTGTTGCGAATAAAGTTAATTCATTTAAAGTAACATACCATCGTTGCGTAATTTTTTGTTAAGAAGCGAATATTTGGCGGGCATTGTACATTTGCAGTTAAATTGTTTGCAAATGGCAATGCATTTGACACCCGATAATCGATTGAAGAAATTGGTTGTGATCGGCGACAGGGTACTGATTAAACCAACAAGACCCGATGAAAGAACGGCCAGTGGACTTTATTTGCCACCGGGTGTGCAGGAAAAAGAAAAAGTACAACAAGGTTATGTTATCAAAACCGGTCCTGGTTATGCTATACCCATGCCAATAGATGATGAGCCATGGAAACAGGATGATGACCAGGTGAAGTATGTGCCATTGCAGGCAAAGGAAGGTGACCTTGCAATTTTCTTAATTAGCGGAGCCACAGAAGTAATGTATGAAAGTGAGAAATATTTTATCGTACCGCAAAGTGCTATACTGATGCTGGAGAGGGAGGAGGATTTATGATTTAGGTTCAATTGTTCAATTGTTAAATGGTCAAGATGTTAAAAAGTAGTTTCTCTTTTCGCCTCATCAGTTGTTTTTATTGGTGCTGATGCGCAGAAGGGATCGATGGTCTATGTTGAAATATTAATTTACACTCAATTTATATCATGCCAGACAAAGCAAAATTTTCTGAAGCAATTAAAGCCGGTTATACATTTAAAAGCGAGGCATTTAAGATTGGTTGCGCTGTTTTAGATGGCGAAGTAGTAAGCGATGCTGCAGTTTTACTTCCATTAAAAACAATGAACCGTCATGGACTGATCGCCGGGGCAACCGGTACCGGTAAAACAAAAACCCTGCAGGTACTCAGTGAAATATTAAGCGATGCAAGTGTGCCCGTGGTAATGATGGATATTAAAGGTGACCTGAGCGGCATTGCTGCGGCAGGAACGGTAAATGATAAAGTAAACGAAAGAGTTCAAAAACTGAATGTCGAATTTAAGCCAACTGCCTATCCAACTGAGTTACTTACGCTCAGCAATCAAAAAGGAGCCAGGCTAAGAGCAACTGTAAGTGAGTTCGGTCCCGTGCTTCTTTCAAAGATTTTAGGATTGAATGACACACAGGGCGGTTTTGTTGCCATGATCTTTAAATATTGCGATGATAATAAACTTGCCACTGCTCGATCTGAAAGATTTTATTAAAGTATTGCAATATGTAAGTGATGAAGGAAAGGCAGAACTGGAAAAAACTTATGGGAAGATTTCTACAACAAGTACCGGCACTATTTTAAGAAAAGTGATAGAACTGCAGCAACAAGGTGCCGATGTATTTTTTGGTGAAACAAGCTTTGATGTGGACGACCTGATGCGGATAAGTGATGATGGTCGGGGAATGATCTCGGTGGTCCGTGTTACCGATCTGCAGGACAGACCAAAATTATTCTCGACGTTCATGTTACAATTGCTTGCCGAGTTATATGCAACCTCTCCTGAAGAAGGTGATCTTGATAAACCGAAGCTGGTCATGTTCATCGATGAAGCACATCTTATTTTCCAGGAGGCAAGCCCTGCTTTACTGCAGCAAATTGAAACGATCATTAAACTTATTCGCTCAAAAGGAATTGGAATTTTCTTCTGCACACAAAATCCTATGGATGTTCCTGCTTCTGTACTTGCGCAGTTAGGATTGAAAGTGCAGCATGCATTAAGAGCATTTACTGCAGCTGACCGGAAAGTAATTAAACAAACAGCAGAAAATTATCCCGAAACTGAATTTTATAAAACGGATGACCTGATCACTCAACTTGGAATTGGTGAAGCATTGGTTACGATGCTGAATGAAAAAGGAATTCCTACGCCGCTTGTGCATTGTATGCTGCGGCCGCCGCAAAGCAGGATGGATATCTTAACAGAAGCAGAGATCGACAGCCTTGTAAGTAAATCCAAAATTGCAGCGAAGTATAATAAAGAAGTAGATAGCGAAAGCGCTTATGAAATATTGAATGCAAAATTAAATGAAGCGGCCAAAGAAGATGAACAACTCAAACAACGGAAGTCGGAAGAGAAGGCGGAAAAAAAGTCAGGCAAACCAGCGAAAGGTTTTTTTGATGACCCGGTCGTAAAAAGTATGACTAAAACCGCTGGCAATACAATTGTAAGAAGTTTATTAGGCGTGTTAGGTCTTGGTGGCAGAAGCCGTCGCAGCCGGTCGTTATTTTGATTTATGGAAATTCTTCGCTTTGCCATCTTTACTCTTGCTATGCACTACAGGATCATAATGTCGGCTATCCTTTTATTTTTTCTTAATGGCTGTTCCGGTAATGCACCCGGCAGTGTGAAGGATACAACTTTACGGCCTGCGGATTCAACTTCGTTTCAAAAAGCAATTGCTGTTAAACAGAAGCTACAATTAAAAACTATTCATGTTTTCGTTGCATTGTGTGATAACAAATACCAGGGAATTGTTCCTGTGCCGGCGTCAATTGGAAATGGACAGAACGCAACGACAAATCTTTACTGGGGTGCCGCTTATGGCGTAAAAACCTTCTTTAACAAAAGCAATGAATGGAAAATTGCAGCAATAAAAAAGAACCCCGCGGAAAATATTCTTGAAAGGATCCTTTTCAAACACAAAACAAAAAACATTTACCTGCTTGCTGATGCTTACGATGGACAATTCATAAAACAAACGACAATCGACTTTTTATTAGCTTGTTCCGGTAGAGGGTTGACAATAATAAATAATAATAAAACCGATATTCCTTTTGGCGGCGCTGCTGATATTGTTGCCTATGTTGGTCATGATGGGTTAATGGATTTTTCTTTACCCGATGAATTTGAAAAACAAAATAATGAAACACGAAAAGCGATCATGCTGGCATGTAAAAGCAAACAATATTTTTCATCACATATACAAAGCACCGGGGCTGAACCACTCTTATGGACCACAGGGCTGATGGCACCTGAAGCGTATATCCTTCATGATGCGTTAAATAAATGGATTGACACAGGCGATGCGGATCAAACAAGGATCGCTGCTGCGAGGGCATATTCAAAATACCAGCAATGCAGTTTTAATGCAGCAAAAAATTTATTGGTAGCTGGTTGGTGAAAAAGATTTACTTCAGTCTTACCCACCCCGCTTTGTCAACCTCTAATTTATTTTCCGCTTGTAAGAACTCGATCACCTTCCATGCTTTTTCTTTTTTAATTATACCAAGCCGGTCCATTAATTCTTTTGAAGGCAGCGGCTGCGGCCCTAAAACATTTTGAATAAGCTGGCTTATTTTTTCAAATTCTTTTTCATCAATATGCACTTTTTTCTGTCGCAGGCAATTATCACATACATTACAATTGTGCAATTTTGTATCTCCGAAATAACCACCGATCATTTTACTGCGACAGGTTACTAATTCCTGCACATACTGAACAATGTTTTTTACTCTTGTCGAAAATTTTTCTTTGCGTTTATTGTAAAGTTCAATGTTTACAATAAGTTCTTCAGCCTTTACACGATTACGCGGAAAATAAAGTTGAGGCGAATCTTTCTGCGGCTCATAATGAATGATCCTGTATTGATGTAATTGGTAAAGATCCTTTTTTATTTCTTCAATATCTTTTTTTAACAAGCGGATTAAAACAGTTTCTGAAATAGCAGTCGGGAAATCAAAGATGCCTTCATAGCCACGAAGCAGGGCTTTGATGGCAGGTTCTAACTCAGGATGAGTTTTTTCAAAATCGTACAACGCTTCTTTGGATATTGTGAATTTAATTTTAGAAGGAAGAAACACCTGTTCATTCAATGCAAGCCAGTCGTCCTGCTCTAATGCTTTTAATGCATAGACGGCTGTAAAAGTGTTTAGCTTGAATTTTTTTACAAAATCATTTATATCAAAATCAAAATAATTTCCTTCGCCGGTGCCTGCGGGTATGTGTAAATAATTGGCCACGGATTGATAAACTTTTTTTATGTCATCCAATGACGGATAACGGATGGCAGCCAATCCTTCTAATTCAGTAATGTCGTTGTTATCATAAAGCAATACTGCAAAAGACTTTTGTCCATCTCTTCCGGCACGGCCGGCTTCCTGGTAATAATTCTCCAGACAATCGGGAATATCAGCATGTACAACAGAACGCACATCCGGTTTATCGATCCCCATTCCGAATGCATTGGTGCACACGATAACCCTTGTTATATTTTTTATCCAGTCTTCCTGCCGCTTGTTACGTTCTTCCTGCGGTAGCCCCGCATGATAAAAATCAGCAACGATATTCTGCAACTGCAGCAATTCAGCTATCTCTTTTGTTCGCTTCCTGCTTTTGCAATAAACAATAGCACTGCCGGGAATTTTTTTAAGTATTTCAATTGTCTTATTGATCTTGGAATCAACTTTGAAAACGCTATAGGAAAGATTTTTTCTTTCAAATGATTGACGAAAAATATTCCAGTCTGCAGGCTGATGTTCCCCTCTCCGCCTTGCCGGAGAGGGGTAAGGGGAGAGGTCAGTTTTTCACAAATATCATCCTGCACCTCTTTTGTAGCCGATGCAGTTAAAGCAAGAACAGGAATGTTCGGTAATTCTTCTCTTACGGCTGCAATGCGCAGGTAAGGCGGACGAAAATCATAGCCCCATTGTGAAATGCAATGAGCTTCGTCTACTGCAACCAGGTTGATATTCATCCCCGGTAAATATTCTTTGAATAGATTTGTTTCAAGCCTTTCAGGAGAAACATAAAGAAATTTGCAGTTACTATTGGTCGCCACTTTTAATGTATTGATAACTTCTGCACGGCTCATGCCGGAATAAATGGCAAAAGCAGTAATGTTTTTTCTGCGGAGATTTTCTACCTGGTCTTTCATTAAAGCGATCAGCGGAGAAATAACAAGACAAAGACCATCTTTCGCTAGTGCAGGCACCTGGTAGCACAAAGATTTTCCACCACCCGTTGGCATTAATGCAAGTGTATCTTTTCCTTCAAGGATAGAGTTGATAACATCTTCCTGTAACGGCCGAAAAGAATCAAAACCCCAATAGTCTTTGAGAATTTTGTGAATTTCGTGAGTCGTAAGTCGTGAGTCGTGAGGATCTTTCGCCATCAGGAAATCATTTTTGAAATCAACTGCAAAGTTCTAACTAAAACTAAGGAAATATTCATATATAAGTGGCGACTCACGATTGACCACTCACGACTCACGATCAAACTACTTTCTTCACAAACAATCTTACAGAATTGATCGCAAGCACCACATCACTTAATCCCATTACTAAAGCACCGAACGTTGGAGTAAGAAATCCAAGTGCAGCTACAGGAATAGCAACAATATTATAGGCAAACGCCCAGAAAAGATTTTGTTTGATGGTAATATAAGTATGCCTGCCAAGTCCTAAGGCCATCGGTAATTTTTTCAATCCCTGGTTCATTAATACTACTTGCGCACTTTGTACAGCGATCTGTGACGCTTCACTCATTGAAATACCAATAGTTGCTTTTGCCAATGCCGGCGCATCATTGATGCCATCACCAATCATGGCAGTAGGAGTGGCAGCATTCAGTTCTGCTATCTTTTGCAATTTTTGTTCCGGCGTTTGTTCGGCGATCACTTCATCAATGCTTAATTGCGCCGCCAGTTCTTCACACTTTGAGCGACGATCGCCGCTTAATAAAATTGTCTTAATATTTTTTTTATGCAGGTATTCAACCACCGATTTTGCTTCAGGCCTGATCTCATCTTTCACATCTATCCAGCCAAGCAGTGCATTGTTTTTTACGATATAAACATTATGACCGTCTTCTTTTGTAAACTCTTTGGCAATGTTGAAAGAACCAGCCCAATATTCATTCCCTTCATTATCGTTTGCTTTCATTCCCAATCCTTTTATCTCTGCTATCTTGTTCCAGCGAATTTCATCTTTTGTTTTCCATTCCTCAGTTATACTTTTTGCAATGGGGTGATTAGAATATTTTTCTAAAGAAAAGGTGATCCGTTTAAATTCCTCTTCTTTTAAATCCGAAATCTGCTCCCGATTGCTATCGGGACTAAAATCCGCAATTACAAACTTCCCGGTCGTTAACGTTCCTGTCTTATCAAACACAACCTGCGTTATATTCTTAAACATTTCAAGGCTGGTTGCATTGCGAAATAGAATTCCATTTTTTGCAGCACGACCAAGACCAACTGCAATCGCGGCAGGAGTGGCGAGTCCCATTGCACAGGGACAAGCGATCACTAATACTGCAATACTTCTCATTAGTGCCGGGGCAAATTGCTGTAAGATGATCCAGTTCACAATAAGCGTTACTACTGCTATGCCGATAACAACAGGCACAAAAATACCGCTGATCTTATCAGCTAATTTTTGTACGGGCGGTTTTTCACCCTGCGCTTGCTTCACCATATTAATTATACCTGCAAGAATTGTATCATCACCAACAGCGGTCACCTGGGCTTTTAGTGTTCCATCTGTTACTACACTGCCACCGATCAATTTATCTTTTGGATACTTATGTACCGGGTTACTTTCACCCGTAACGATGGCTTCATTCACATGAGCATCACCCCACAAAATTTTACAGTCGATAGGAACCTGTTCGCCGCTTTTAATTAAGATCAGGTCACCAAGTCTTAGCTGTGTATTTTCAACTGGAAATATTTGCTCCTTTCGCTGGTCATCAAAAGCGATCATATTTGCCATCACCTTTTGCGACTTCACCAGTTTGTTCAATTCCCGTTGCGTGGAATGAATCGAAGCATCTTCCATAAAATTTCCCAGGAAAACAAGAGTGATGATGGTTGCAGTGGTTTCATAGAACAAATAATTCTCAGGCTGTCCTGTTAATGTTCCATACAAACTATATACAAAAGCGGCTGTAGCACCGAGCGCAATCAGCACATTCATATTTGGTAAGCCGTTGCGCAAACTTTTCCATGCACTCTTGCCAAAAAAACTCATACCAACTATATAGACAGGAATTGTTAATGCTAATTGAACCCATGGGTTCATCAACCAATGAATATGCACACCGGGGATCATGTGAAGCATCAATACCAGCGTAAATGGAAGACAGAACCAAAAACGTTGCATATGTGTTGAGAGAAGCGGGTGCTTATTGCGTGGTGCCTGTACTTCGCCGGCCACATGATAACCAAGATCACTCAATCCTTTTACAATCTTTGGAGCAGCAGCATCGCCGTTCATTTGAAAACTTACATCACCGCTCACAGAGTTCACCTTCACATTTTTCATTCCCTGTTTTTCCAGGTATTTATGAATAGTGAGCGCACAATTGCTGCAATCCATTCCTTCTACTTTCCATTGTACATTTTCCATACTATGAGTCTCCTGATTTTTGGGTCTTCGCAAGCCTCCCCTGTTGGGGGAGGTTTGGAGGGGCCTCGTTGCAAATTCTGTTGCAAAAATACGGATTAACAAAGGGCCGGCCAATTAAGCAATTGATAATCTTATACACCGCGTTGCAAAACCACAAATATCTTTGCCCGGTGAATCTCAATTATGAATTAGAAGAAATAAAAGAGGCTGCTGCCCGGTTCTGGCAGGCAATTGATGGCAAAAAGGTGATTGCTTTTCATGGAGAGATGGGTTCCGGTAAAACCACATTCATACATGCTCTTTGCGAAGTAAGAGGAGTTAAAGATGTTGTTGGAAGTCCGACTTTTTCTATTATCAATGAGTATTACTTCTCCGAAGGAATGATCTTCCATATCGATCTGTACCGGTTAAAAGATGAACAGGAAGCCATCAGGGCAGGAGTTGAAGAATGTATGTACAGTGATCATATTTGTTTTGTAGAATGGCCCGAAAGAGCACCGGGCATATTTCCGACAGATACGGTTCATGTATTTATAAAAGTTGTCGATTCAGCAACCCGCCACATTACTATACAGGATAAATAGTTATTTTTGGTTCCCGGCTTAATTGCTACTATTAAGCAGCTGTTGCGTCGCTCCGTTCATCGTTCTGTATTTCTATTGTGCTTTTTATTTCACGCAAAGAACGCAAAGGAGCAAAGATCGCAGCGTTGTGTCGCTTAATCGCTGTGACCGCTGCGAGAAACCGATGAATAGACCCGATAGCTATCGGGTTGTTGCAGTATCCCGATTAAATCGGGATGACGCAAGAAAAGCTAAATAGAATTACAAAAGCCGGGTAACAAAAACTAATAACCTACAACAAGTAACCAGCAACCAGGACATGAGCCAGCAAAGACCAAAGATCAGTACATCGTTCAGCTACGAAACGCTGGAAGAAACGCTGGATATAAAACCCAAAGGGGCGAGGTTGCAGATTGGTATTCCAAAAGAAATTGCATTCCAGGAAAATCGTATCGCATTAACGCCGGATGCAGTGAGTGTGTTAGTGAGCAATGGGCATGAAGTAACGATTGAACACAATGCTGGTGAAGCAGCGCATTTCCGCGATAAAGATTACAGTGAAGCAGGGGCAAAGATCGTTTATGACCGTGCCGAAGTTTTTAAAGCCCCAATTCTGGTAAAGAGTGCACCGGTGATCGACGAAGATATTCCGTTGTTGCAATTGAACCAGGTAATCATTTCTCCGATTCATCTATCTATACTGAAATCAGAGCTCCTTCAAAAGATGATGGATAAAAGGATCACTGCGATTTCATTCGAGAACTTGCGTGATGATAGTGGTACATACCCGATCGTTCATAGCATGAGTGAGATCGCCGGGAGCGCTGTGATGCTGATAGCCGCACAATATTTAGGATCGGCAAATCATGGTAAAGGTGTTTTGTTGGGTGGTATATCAGGTATTGCACCAACAAAAGTATTAGTGATAGGTGCAGGTATAGTAGGCGAGTACGCAGCAAGAGCAGCATTGGCGCTCGGTGCATCAGTAAAAGTTTTTGATAACAATGTATACCGGTTAAAAAGATTGCAAAATAATGTTGGTCACCGGTTGTGGACGTCTGTAATTGAGCCCCGCATGCTTTCCAAACAATTAAAGACTTGTGAAGTAGCTGTTGGTGCATTGGGTAGTGAAACAGGAAGAACACCAATGGTAGTAACAGAAGAAATGGTAAGTAATATGCGCCCGGGTTCTGTTGTAATCGATGTTAGCATTGACCGCGGCGGATGTTTTGAGACGTCTGAGATCACCAGTCATGAGCATCCAGTGTTTTTAAAATACGGCGTCATTCATTATTGTGTTCCGAATATTCCTTCAGGTTTTGCCCGAACGGCCTCGCAGGCTATCAGTAATGTATTGATGCCTTTATTAATGGAAGCAGGGGATGAAGGCGGTTTTGAAAAATTGGTATGGCATCATATACATCTTCGTGGTGGTATTTATCTTTTTAAAGGAGCATTAACCAATTTCTATCTTAGCCAGCGTTTTGATTTGAAGTATACTGATTTGAATTTATTAATCGCAAGTCAGCGGTAATCAAAACTTCTCAATCATTTTTGTTCCATCAAGTATTATTGTTTGCGTTTTCTTTTTCGGATCAAAAAGAATCACATTATTATCCGTTTCAGTGGTTATATAAACAAATTTTCCGGCAGCGGCATTATATTTTACATTATCAGAATTAATTCCTTCAACCTTTTTTCGCTTTCGATCATTTGTATTCATCATCATAATAGTTTCGGGGCTTTGCGTGTAAATGATCGTCTGCTCATCAAACCAGGAAGGAAAATAATTATGCGTGGTGGTATCATTGGTTAGATTAGTATGAAAGCTTCCGTTAATATCGGTTAACCATATTTGATCGCGACCATCTCCTTTTTCAAGGTAGTAGACTATCTTTTTACTATCCGGGCACCAATCAGGATCATAACTTTTGTTATTACCGCTTTGTGTGATCTGTTTGACTTGCTTTGTCGCAATGTTCAACACACAAATATCAATTGTTGCATCCTGACCTGTGCCGCCGTGAGAGATATTATACAACAGGTATTTTCCATCCGGCGACCAGCCCAGGGAGTTTTTACCTGATGTATCGGTTTTAAAAACAGTTTCCTTTTTTGTAACCGTATTGAAAAAATAAATATCTGCTCTTTTATTGTCGTCACGTTTTAGAAAAGCAATTGTCTTTCCGTCAGGCGACGGAGCCAGATTTCCACCATTGTTAAACAAATAAGTTAACTGTTTTGAGCTAAGATCATAGTTAAATACTTTGGAAGTAAATGGAGCTTCTCTGCGTTTATGAAATTTTACCACGGCGACGAGAAGAGATTTTCCGTCAGGCATCCACGTCGCGGATACAGCAGTGGTAGCATAATTAGTGTCGATCTTATTGGTTTGTGACCTAACTGAACCAGTGAGGGCAATAGCCACCAGCAAAATGAATAACGTTTTCATTTTCTTTTTACTAAAGCAACGGCATTTTTTGAGTGCAGAATAAAGATTTAGACAATTGGGATCACCCTGCTGATGTTTGGAACGATTTGCTCAACGAAAGGGATTTGTGCGAATTACTTTTTATAATCATTAATATTCAATCTCTCTTTACAAAACCCATACTCCACCTCATCATTACTGCTTACGATCACCATCCTGTTTTTACAATACTCGTTAATAAGGCTATGATAAAGCTGAATTCCTGCTGCATCAAAGTTTGTGCAAGGCTCATCAAGCAACACAACCGGCACATCGGAAAAAATAGATTGCGCCAGCTTTACTCTTTGTTTCATTCCCGAAGAATAGTTGCGGATCTGTTTATTCACCGCATTTTCCAAACCAAGAATTGAAACTATTTTTTTTGTAGTGATTGAAGAAAGAAAAGGTTTAAACCCGGAATGAAAATTTAAGAATTCAATCAACGTCATTTCTTCAACAACTTCTAAATAAGGTGCACAAATAGAAATATAATTGTAAACCTGCTTCACTTGAACATTGAGCATTGAGCATTGACCATTGAACATTTCCTTCATTGATATGCATCGATCCGCTCAGGACTTGCAACAATGTACTTTTACCCGAACCGTTTGGCCCGATGATAGCATAAGATTGTCCTGCAGAAAACTTGTAGGTAAGATGGCGAAAGATCCAGTCGCGGTTGAAGCGTTTGCCCGCATCAGTCAGCGATATCTTCATCCACACTGTTTTTGGTGAAGCGTTTTATAATACCGCGGTTTGATTCGCGGATAAATGTTACGATTTCATCTCTTTCATCTGTTGCATCAAATTCTTCATCTAAATATTCAATAGCCTGGGTTGTATTCAGTCCTTTATTATATATACAACGATATATATCAAGTATATGATTTATCTTTTCTACACCAAATCCTCTTCTTTTTAACCCAATAGAATTCACACCGGCATAAGATAACGGAGTTCTTGCTGCTTTAATATATGGAGGAACATCTTTACCAACCAATGAACCACCGCTAAGAAATGAATGTTGCCCGATACGCACAAACTGGTGAACAGCGGTCATGCCACCCAGTATTGACCAATCACCGATAGTTACATGACCGGCCACTTGCGTATTGTTGCTCATGATACAGTTGTTGCCAACAATGCAATCATGCGCAAAATGGCAATATGCCATAATCAGACAGTTTCTTCCGATCACAGTTTTTTCCCTGTCAACAGTTCCGCGGTTAATGGTTACGAATTCACGGATCGTTGTGTTGTCGCCAATAATTACTTGTGAATATTCGCCCTGGAACTTCAGATCTTGCGGAATGGCTGCGATGACGGCTCCGGGAAAAATCCGGCAGTTTTTACCGATCCTTGCCCCTTCCATGATAGTTACATTCGATCCGATCCAGGTACCATCTCCAATCTCAACATCCTGGTGAATAACCGTGAATGGATCAACTTTTACATTGGTTGCTAACCGGGCATTTGGATGAATATAAGTGTGGGGATGAATCATTTAATAAAAGTCTCCCCCGACCTATTCGGGGGAGGCCCGGCAAAGTTAATCGTTAAAGCCAAACAGAGAATTTTTTTTAAAAGCCTGCACTTTAAGGTAGTATTATCGTTACAATTGATCTATGTTAAGGCAAATCAGTGTTTGTGTTGTAAATTTGCAGACTGATGCATAATCCTCCGGATATATTATCACTTGCATACCGCCAGTCTTTTTTACAGGATCAATTCGTCATGCTCCAGGAAAAAGTAAGATTGATACCAGGTTCCGTTCAATATACCATTAACAGGTATCATAATACAGGCAACTGGAATATGGAAGATATTGGTATGCTTGTGTATCATTACGAAAAAAGCAACCCAAAGGAAAATTATCTTGAATTAAAGTTTTGTGTATCGGGTAATGTGTATTGCCGCCAGAAAGATACTGAATGCAATATGTGTAAATACAGTGCATCAAGATCTTGCGTGGAAAGAGTGGAAAGTGTTGATGTGATGAGCTTCCGTTTTTCACCGGCGCATATTTCACAATTTGTAACACGCAAAGGAAATGAAATTCTGAGTGATGATGTCTTGAATTTTAAACATCGCTCTTCTTTTACCAAAATGTTACCGCTTTGCGGCAAAACAAGAATCGTGTTGGAAGGATTGCTGAATCATACTTTCACTGACAGCCTGGAAAATATTTACATCAATGCACAAACTCAAATGCTGTTGCTGTATAGTCTCGATTGTATGTTGGGTGAAAAAGAGATTGATGTAGTTAATTGCAAATTCCTTGCTAATGAAGCAGACCGTGATAAAATAACAAAGGCAAGAGAAATCTTAATTCAGCATATTGGCGAACCGATTACTATTAAAGAACTCAGCCGCAAAGTAGCGATCAATGAATGTTACCTGAAAAAAGGATTTAAAGAAATGTTTGGCACTACCATCTTTGATTTTTATCAAAGCCAACGAATGGAGCATGCTAAATATTTATTGTATGAAAAAGGATTGAGTGTAACGGAAGTTTCTATGCTGCTGGGTTATTCTTCTATCTCGCATTTTTCCACTGCATTTAAAAAACATACCGGGCTTAAGCCTTGCGAATTATTGCTTAGAGCCTAAATCAACACATGAAGGTTATCGCTTTCATACTATCTGCTTATTTACTTTTTCTTTTTGCTATCCCCTGCTGTACGTTTGATAATTGTGCTGAAGAGAAAATAACACAGGAAACAGATCACGAAGAAAGCGATGGCGATTGTGGAAGTTGTTCACCGTTTTTTACATGCACGGGCTGTTCCGGTTTTACCGTTTCATTTGAGAATAATAATATAGAAATAGCTTCTGCTTTCTCTCCTCATCAATATGCCGGTTATATTGTTTCTCCTATTCCTGATGTTCATTATGATTTTTGGCAACCGCCTAAGTTAGCCTGACATACTATTGATACAGGAACTAACGTTTTCACTTAATCATTTACCTATGCAACGAATTTTTTTAGTTGCAGTAATCCTGGTTATAGGATTTACTGCATCTTCTCAACATATCTTCAAAGCAAAGATCATTAATAAAGAAACAGGCGAGGCTGTTGCCAAAGCTTCTGTAACTATTGAAGAATTAAAAAGAACAACGGCTGCAGATTCTGCCGGATCAGTTTTAATAAAAGATATCCCGGCGGGAAAATACAGGATCAGGATCACTTCAGTAGGTTACGCAGAAAATAACATTGTCTATGAATTTCCACCGGATCATGAAGTGACGATCGAAATGGAAACGGAACATGAAGAGGAAGACGAAGTGATCATTCAGTCCACAAGAAGTTCCCGAACCATACAGGACATCCCAACAAGAGTTGAATTTGTTGCCGGTGAAGAACTGGATGAAAAAGCAAACATGAAGCCCGGTGATATAAGAATGGTATTAAATGAAAGCACAGGCATCACTACGCAACAAACATCAGCAACTTCTGCAAACTCTTCAATTCGTATACAGGGATTGGATGGACGATATACCCAAATTCTTCGTGACGGGTTTCCGTTATACGATGGTTTCAGCGGAGGGTTGGGATTATTGCAAACACCACCACTAGATCTGAAACAGTTTGAAGTTATCAAAGGATCATCTTCTACTTTATATGGAGGTGGCGCTATCGCCGGTTTAGTAAATCTTATTTCCAAAACACCAAAAGAAGAAATGGAATTAAATTTTCATATAGACCTGACAAGTGCGGGTGGAATAAACACAAGCGGTTTTTATGGACAAAAATTTAATAAGGTTGGAGTGACGTTATTTGCTTCACGTAACAGTAATTCAGCTTACGATCCTTCAGATGTCGGGCTGACTGCTATTCCCAAATTTGAACGCTACACGGTCAATCCAAAATTTTTCTGGTATATAAATGAACAAACAGACCTGCAAGTAGCACTCAATGTTACAAACGAAAACCGATTAGGCGGCGACATCGAATATATAAAGGAAAATAAACCGAACGGCTATACCGAAAATAATAATACAGACAGATTCAGCACCCAGCTTTCTTTCGAAAAAAGATTTGGCAATAGCAGTGCTGTTAAATTAAAGAATAGTGTCAGTCTTTTCCGAAGAGTTATGAATGCCCGAACCACGTACGCTTTTGCTGCCGACCAGTTGGCAAGTTTTACAGAACTTACGTATTCTAATCATGGAGACAGATCAGAATGGATCGGCGGGATCAATTTTGTAACTGATCATTTTGAAGAACAACAACTAACTGCAACTCCTGCCAGGAACTATGAGCAGATAACGACTGGCATATTTGTGCAAAACAATCTTACGGTAAATAGGAAGTTCATCCTTGAAACCGGCTTGCGTGGCGATTTTGTAAAAGATTATGGCTTTGCAATTCTTCCCAGGGTATCAATGTTGTTTAAATTTTCTTCCAAACTTTCTTCACGCGTCGGCGGCGGCATGGGTTATAAAACGCCAACAATTTTTACCGAGGAAAGTGAAAGATTATTATACAGAAATGTGCTTCCGGTAGATCCTGATGAAAATGAACTGGAAAGAAGTTACGGCGTAAATGCCGATATAAATTACCGTACAAGATTTGCTGATGATAAGATTACTTTCAGCATTAATCATCTTTTCTTTTACACCCGCATACATGATCCGTTAATATTGCAGGCTGTTCCGGGCGGACCGTTTTATAATTTTAAAAATGTAAATGGACATTTTGATAGTCGGGGTATGGAAACAAATGTAAAATTGGGATATAGCGATTTCAAATTATTTCTTGGCTACACACTTACCAAAGCATATTTGCATGAAGGAAATACAGAATTTGAAAACTACCTCACTTCAAGGCACCGGCTGAATTCTGTGTTATTGTATGAAGTGGAAGAAAAATGGAAAATTGGCTTAGAAGCTTATTATTTCAGTAAGCAACAATTGAGTGATGGAGCTACCGGCAGATCTTACTGGATTACCGGTTTTATGGCAGAAAAGCTTTGGGAAAAATTTTCAATCTATATCAACTTTGAAAATTTTACTGATTCAAGACAAACAAGATTCGACACGATCTATACAGGAACATTTGATGATCCGCAGTTCAGGGATATTTATGCGCCTCTCGATGGATTTGTGATAAACGGAGGAATTAAATTGCGTTTGTGATCAAAAAGTTTTTTTCAGGTCGGGATTGGTTAGAATAATATAGTCACCCTTATAACTAAACTTTTCCCAATCGGGATTATTAAAAGACTCATCACTAAAACTTGCAATGTTCAGGATCTTTAACTTTTTATTTCTCATTTGTAGCTGGGCTGCGGTGCCCAGTTTCTCTTCTGTATGAAAACCACCAACGCAGTGAAATACTTTTTTTCCTTTATTCTTTTTTAGATAACTGTAAATACTATATGCCATTCCTGCATCCCATAAGCTTTGACTGTAATAAATATTCTGACTGGTACTTGCCGGTCCTCCTTTCATGATTTCCATAAATTTCTCCCGGTAACGCCCGGTTAAAGTATCATAAGGCAGCGGCGGCAAAAATTTCTTTGCATCTTTTGATAAGCTATCCAGTGATCTCGTTCCCCTGCGGGTAACAAGGTTTACATAGCGCCGTGGCGGGTTAGCGGCGATCACCGGAATTTTATTTTGTTTCGAATATTCTATCATTGGTCTGTAATCTCTATAATTACTCCACAATCTTACATCTCTTGCAAATCGGTCTTCATTCATAAATCCCGATAAATATTCATTCAAACTAAGTTGATTATCGGTTTCAAACATCTCCATGCTTAAAACGACCTTATCTCCATACTGCGCATGCAGAGCCCTGAATATTCTATTTTCTAAATAGTGCCCGGCACTATCATTATGTTCTTCGCCAAAAAATAAAACGTCTGCATCGGCCATATCCGTTACGATCTTGTCAACAGTTACAATTTGTTTTGTTCGTGAATCATAAATTTTATAATGGATACTCATACTATCCTGGCTGAAAACGGAAAAATTCAAAAGTAAAAATGAAAAAGTGATGAGCAGCTTCATATAACAGTTGTTTGCATGAATGTAAAATATGTTTTCCACTTTGCGTAAACCAACCTTCCTTTTCTGTAAGAGATCAGAAATTCTCTTTGGCATCTTTCCGGCATTAGTTCGCAAATTAATTACAACCTATGTTGTGGCAGCGCTGGCAGCAGTTGTTACTTTAGCACAATACATTCTCCTTTACTTAAACAGGTAAAGGAATTATTTTTTTAATTCCTTTAGAATTCAACGACCATCGGGCATTTTGTATGTTTTTTTTTGTTTAACTTTCTGGGACTGTTTATAAATAGCATATTTATTCACACTAACACTGCACTACACATGAGAAAAATTAAACTGCTTATGCTGATAGGGTCTTTATTTTCTATCCAGCTATTATGGGCACAAAACAAAACTGTAATCGGAAAGATTACTGATAGCAAAGACGGATCTCCTGTAATCGGGGCGTCAGTTACCGTAAAAGGATCAAGAACAGGTACTGTCTCAAAACAGGATGGAACCTTTTCACTTTCAGTACCGGAAAAAGCAACAACGCTTGTCATTTCCGGAGTTGGCTTTGAAACCCAGGAAGTCGCTATATCCGGATCTACCGTTCAGGTTTCATTAAAAGCTGGTGAATCCCAAAACCTTCAAGAGGTAATTGTTACTGGCTATGGAACAAAAATAAAAAGAGACCTGACAGGTAATATTGCCAGGGTTAAGGGTACTGAAGTGGCCAACATGCCCGTACCAAATTTTAACCAGGCACTCCAGGGAAGAGCGGCCGGTGTTTTTGTAGAAGCCAATAATGGAAAAGTTGGGGAAGGCGTAAAAGTGAGAATAAGAGGGGCAGGTTCTATAAGCGCTTCCAATGATCCGCTTTATGTAGTGGATGGAGTTCCTATTAATACTGATGAGCTAACAGGGAATGCCCTCGCTGATATTAATTTTAATGATATTGAAACGTTTGATATTTTAAAGGACGCTTCTGCTGCTGCTATTTATGGGTCACGTGCTGCCGGGGGTGTTGTGCTTATTACTACTAAAAAAGGCCGGGCCGGACGTACTAATCTTAATGTTAATATGCAGTACGGTACTAATAAACCTACTGGCTATCGCGGTTTCTTAAATGCGGCCGAATACGTAGAATTAATAAGGGAAGCGGCTACAAATGCTGATCGTATTAATGGTATTAGCCCCACTAACCCTAATTCAGATATTCTATTTGTGGAAGGCCGTCTTACCCGTTATTCCGGGCATTCTGACTGGAGGACATTGCAAACAAATACAGATTGGGAAAAACTGGCGTTTAATGATGATGCCACTACTAAAATGGTAGATATTACCGCTTCGGGTGGAACTGACAAAACCCGTTTCTATATTAGTGGTGGTTTCAATGACCAGGATGGTATTTTGATCCTTAATAATTTTCAGCGCATTTCAAGCCGTATCAACCTGGAACACGACGCCAGTGACAGGGTAAAGCTTGGTTTCAATCTTAGTATTGCCCGTACAGTATCGAACAGAAATAATCTTGATAACGCTTTCCAAACTCCAATGCAATTAGTAGCGCTGGCACCAATAACGCCTCCCCGTGATCTCAATGGTGTTTATTATGACAGGCCTACAGCTACTTATTATAATGGCTTAATAGAAACTGAAGATTCCAAATTTAATTCAACAACTTACAGGAATATAGGAAGCGCATACCTGAATTACAGAATAATAACAGGATTGACTTTTAAATCAGAATTCGGTGCTGATATACTAACTCAAAATGATGAGCTTTTCAGGGGCAACAGAACCCTCACTGGTTTGTCAACTAACGGTTATGGCCAGTCTGACTGGTTTCGTAACGTAACAATTAATACCAATAATTATTTCAACTATATTAAGACATTCCGCCAGAAACATGATGTGGATGCAACACTAGGTATGTCCTATCAGAAATTCAGTACGAATTTCACCAGGGTATTTGGAGAAGATTTTCCTGTTAATGCATTACAGCGCCTGGCAAGTGCTGGTAGGATTACTGGTGGTACTTCTACTTTAACAGAGTCGGCTATCCTGTCGTATTTCGCAAGAGCTAACTATAAATTAAATGATAGGTATTTGCTTTCATTAAGCGGACGTGTAGATGGTTCATCCAGGTTTGGTAAAGAAAGTAAATATGGCTTCTTTCCTGCCGCATCTGTAGGTTGGATATTGAGTGAAGAAAATTTCCTCAAATCCAGCAACCTGATAAGTTTTCTTAAATTAAGAGCCAGTTATGGTTTAACTGGAAATGATGCAGGTTTTGGAGACTTTGCTCAGTTAGGTCTATGGGGTGCTGCAAAGTACAATGCTTTATCAGGTCTTGTTCCCACTCAGCTTGCTAACCCGGAATTAAAATGGGAAAAATCAGAACAACTTGATATTGGCGTAGACTTCGGGTTCTTTAAAGGCCGTTTATCAGGTGAGATTGATTATTATGAAAGGAACACAAATGATCTTATATATAATGTTCCCGTTCCGGGTACTTCAGGGTTTGCAACACAGACAGTGAACATTGGTCAAATGCAAAATGAAGGGTTTGAATTCGTTCTCAATTCTTCTAATATTATTAAAGGAGATTTCAGATGGAACAGCAGTCTGAATGTTTCAAAAAATAAAAACAAAATAAACAAACTGGATGGTGAACAAACTATCATTCCAGGTAATGATGGCCGCTACCTGAACTCATTACTTGTTGGTGAATCTATCGGCGTATTCTACGGACCAAAATTTGCAGGAGCCGATCCCGCTAATGGTGATGCTTTGTATTATTTACCAGATGGAAAAACCACTACCAATGATTATAACAGCGCTGGAAATTTCGTAGTCGGTAACCCTAATCCTGATTGGATTGCCGGATTGAATAATACTTTCAGTTATAAAGGAATTGAACTTAGTGTATTATTCCAGGGTGTGTTTGGCAACCAGATTATGAATGGGGCAGGAGGTTTTATGTCTGCCAGTTTCGACTGGTTTGATAACCAAACCAGAGATCATCTTAACCGTTGGAAAAAAGCAGGCGACATTACCCAGGTTCCGGAACTAAGATTTGCTATGGGCAATGGAATTGGTGCTTCCAGCCGGTATATTGAAGATGGCAGTTACATACGATTGAAAAATATAACACTGGCATATAGTTTACCATCCGGCATTCTGAACAGAATAAAAATCCGTTCAGCCAGGGTATATATTACTGGAGTTAACCTGGCAACATTCACTGATTACACTGGCTGGGACCCGGAGGTTAATACAGACTATCGTGCTGGTAACCGTAACCAGGGTGGCGATTTTTACGCAGCTCCACAAATCAAATCATTGGTATTCGGAATCAACCTTGGATTTTAACCAAAAAAACTACAATCATGAAACGTACTATAATTGCAATAACATTGATAACATTTTTTATCACTTCCTGCGATAAAAAACTTGATCTTCTTCCGCAGCAGAGTGTTGCCGAAGAAGTCGCTTTGAATTCAGACGCCAATGTTAAGAAAGTACTTAACGGTGCTTACGATGCTGTAAGCAGCGGGAACCTTTATGGTGGAAATATGCAGCTTTATTCAGAATTGCTCGGTGCTAATGGAGAAATTCGCTGGGAAGGGACCTTTAATCAGCCCCGCGAAATCTGGTCAAAGGCAATACTTAAAACAAACAGTTTTATAAGTGCAACATGGCTTAGTGCATATAACACTATTAACATCGCCAATAATATTATCAGTGCCATCCCTGTAGTTATTGCTGCTGATCAGAATAGGGTAAAAGGTGAAGCTTTGTTTTTAAGAGGCTCTATGTATTTTGAATTAGTAAGGCTTTTTGCCAAACCATATTCTGCAGGAAGTATAACAACTAATAAAGGTGTGCCAATCGTACTTACACCTACAAGAGGTATAGACGCTGCTTCTTATGTAAAACGCAGTACCGTAGAGCAAACCTATGCACAGATTATTGCAGACCTGACAGAAGCCGAAGGTTTATTACCCGCGGTAAACCCTGGATCAAATGTCACTACAAGAATGGTATATGCTACTAAGGCTGCAGCAGCCGCAATGTTATCAAGAGTGTATTTGCAAATGGAAAAATGGACAGATGCGAAAGATGCGGCAGACCGTGCTATAACAATAGCCACTGCAAATGCAAGAGCTCTTGCTACAACTTATGCCGGCGCGTTTAATAACACAGTTAATTCTGTAGAATATCTTTTCGCTATGCAAATAAGTGCCCAGGATGGTGCAAATAATATGCATCTGTATTGGTCTATTCCGACATATGGTGGCAGAGATGGTGACGTTTCTGTTCAAGCACCACACATGGCGCTTTACAATCTTATTGATGCGAGAAGGGCATTATTTTATACAGGTCCCGGCACAAGTAGTACCATAAGAAGTGGTAAATGGCAACTTCAATACAGAGTATTGCCAATAATCCGTCTTGCAGAAATGTACCTTACCCGTGCAGAAGCTAATTTTAGAGCCGGTACAAATACAGGCTCCACTCCACTTGCAGATGTAAACCGTACCAGGCAAAGAGCTGGCTTACCAGCTTTACTTGCAGTTACACTTGCCGACATATTAGCCGAACGTAAACTGGAACTTGCTCATGAAGGCCATGCAATACATGACAGAAAAAGATTACGATTAACAACTGATGGCTTTGCTTATGATGCCGATAAAATTGTTTTTCCCATACCGCAAAGGGAAGTAGACGCTTCCAGAGGAATCATTGAACAAAATCCCGGCTATTAATTCACTAAATTAGATATCAAAGAGAAGACCCGCTTGGTTTTAAGTGGATCTTCTCTTTATAATTTTATTTTTTCTTCGTGCTGATTAAAAAGCGGAATTCAGTCAGGTGGTAGTTAGTGTACTGCTGGAAGCCTGCGAAATACAGGGTGTGATTGTTATTGCCTCCGGCTGATCAATTGTTATGAGACGTTGCTTTGTGTGAAGCCTACCAACAAATTCATATCAATCACTATTCAAATTAATTCTCTGCTTCACCTGGCAGAATCAATTCTAAACCGATCTCCATTGGTATAAATGCTGAACTGCATCTCTTTCAGCTTTATCAGTCCGCCGGCTGTTATTACTAATTGCTCAGGCTTCCTCATTACAACTACCTGCCTTAGTCCTGCAACTTCCACATTATTTCCCTGAACGATAATCGCTGTTTCTTCATCAATACCAATACAGGTAAGAGTGGGAAACTTCGCCAGGGCTGACAAGAGTCTGTTATACCTGCTTCTTACAATAAAATGCTGATCAATGACTGCTGTATTAAGCAACCCAAGCCCGGGTTTAATTTCGATATTACCATCCACTACTTTTCTGAAAGTCGCACGATAAGTGGTATCGGTCAGTTCATTTCCGGTTATCATGTGCTGACTCATTAGCGCAGCACCCGCGCTGGTACCGGCAATAGTAGCTCCGTTTTGGTATGCAGTATGAATGGCTTTATATACCGGTGTATTTAATACTGTTTTCATAAACCGATCCTGGTCTCCTCCGGTTATGAAAATCAGTTTTGCTTTTATCAGTGAATCCAGCCAGTTTTTATCATTCACTTTTTTGCCGGTGAAGTTGAAATTAACAATGGTATTTGTGCAAACCGTCTCCAGGTCAGCTTTAAAATAATAATAGGCAGTATCCGGGCTTGCGCTGGACATTGGCAATACCACAACATAATCTTCCTGTTTCAGCGCTGATGCAGCTACTAATGCTTTCATTAAAGAAGCAGGTCTGTCGCCCCCACCGATGATAAATAATTTACCCCTCGGCATTGTTGTTCCTCGTTGGGCATGCAATGCGGGAGAGGATGTCAGCAGGCTTACAATCAGTAAAAGTTTAAAATACTTCATAAACCGAATGTAGGAAACATTCAGTGTTCAGAATAATGATCAAATTTTCATTTGCCCGCGGTTATTCTAATAAGAGCAGCATGCAATTGCCGCGCTTCTTTTTGAGCCTTTGGTGGTAAAAAACCGGAAGCATTCACAATCACTGAATGACAGAATGATTAAAATGCGGGAAAGGGTAAAGTTTGAACGGTGTGGATGAAAGCCGAACCGCTTAAGAGAACTATTTGCTTGATGATAGGTTGGAAACGGAAAGTAAAAAGTAAGAGGAGCTGTCATAGATTTTATAATGAATACTCATGATATCCTGTCTCGTTGCACAAAAAACACTGAAGACACAGATAAACCCGGCTAAACAAAAATTGTCGTGTGAATGTAAAATTTGTTTTCCATTTTGCGTAAGCCGATTTTCCGTTTCCGTAAATGAACAGAGTTTTCTAGTCAACATCTTTGCGCAAAACCATTTATCATGCTTAGAAAATTGTTCGTGATTGTTTTAGGAGTTAGTTCACAATTAATAGTGTCAGCGCAGGAAAAAAAAATATTTCATGATGATTCTGCAAAACCGGTTCACAAATATTTACCCGATATAACAGTAGTTGGCCGTTTTAGTAAAAGTGATTACCAGCAATTGCCCGAAGTAGTAGGTACTTCAATTTATGCCGGGAAAAAAAATGCATTGATAGTTTTGGATAATGTGCAGGGAAACATTGTTACCAATACAATGCGCCAGGTGCTTGCAAAAGTTCCGGGCATTCATGTGTGGGAAAGTGATCCCAGCGGAATTCAAATTGGTATTGCTGCAAGGGGATTAAGCCCTAACCGCAGTTGGGAATTTAATGTTCGGCAAAACGGCTATGATATTGCTGCCGATCCGTTTGGTTATCCTGAAGCATATTATAATCCGCAATTGCAGGCTGTGCAAAGAATTGAGATTGTAAGAGGGCAAGGGTCATTACAATATGGTCCGCAGTTTGGCGGCATGGTAAATTATATTTTAAGAAACGGAAGTGAGATCAACAAGCCATTTGAATTTGAAACCCAACAGACGATCGGCAGCAACGCATTGTTTAATTCTTACAATGCGATTGGCGGCAAAACAAAAAAGTTTCATTACTATACTTTCTTCGATCATCGCAATGGGGATGGATGGAGAAATAACAGCCGCTATTTTACCAACTCGGGTTTTGGAACTTTTACTTATTATTTCACTTCAAAATTTTCATTATCTGCTGAAGTGATGCGTTCACATATTCGCAGCCAGCAAGCAGGTGGGTTAACAGATACTCAAATTGAACAGGATGCACAACAAAGTTTTCGCAGCCGCAATTGGTTTGATATTACATGGACAACGCCTGCATTGATCGCAAATTATAAGTTCAATGAAAATGCAAGATGGAATACAAAATTATTTGCCACTATCGGCGACCGCAACAGTGTCAGGTTATCTCCAATCAATTACTTCTAAAAGACAGTATCAATCCATCCACAGGAGAATATAACAATCGGGTTTTGAATATTGATCAATACAGAAATTATGGCCTGGAAAGCCGTATCATCACCGATTATCATTTGGGTAAAATGAATAATACGTTGTCAGGCGGCATTCGTTTATATACAGGTACAACTCATCGTCAGGCTGATGGTAAAGGAACAACAGGAACAGATTATGATATGACGGTGATTGGTAATTATCCAAGAGATGTTGAATTTGTTTCTAATAATACAGCAGCATTTATTGAAAATATTTTCCGTATCTCAGAAAAATTCATCGTTATTCCCGGTATTCGTTATGAATGGTTGCAGGGCGAAGCTTCGGGCCGTAATGGTTATACTTCTGCCGGTGCAGAAATTATTTTGCAAAATATTAAACGCAGCAGAAGCTTTTTACTTGCCGGTGTAGGTGCAGAATTTCATGTTACCAAATCAACTGAGTTTTATGGAAACATAACACAGGCGTACAGGCCAATCCAGTTTGCCAACTTACAGGCACCTCCAACAACTGATGTAGTTGATCCTGACCTTGAAGATGCAAAAGGTTACAATATTGATCTTGGCTATCGCGGTAAAGTAAAAGATTTTTTAAATTTTGATGTTAGTGGTTATTATTTGCAATACAACAATCGTATCGGAACAATTACTGTTTCAGGAACTCCATCTTACCGGTTAATTACAAATGTCGGCAGCAGTACAAGCAAAGGCATTGAAAGCTATGTTGAATTCAATCCTGTTCGTGCATTTACAAAAAACAAAACCACCGACCTTTTAATTTTTGGCTCTTATGGATACACACATGCACGGTACAGCGGCGATCATAAAGATGCAAATACAAAAGGAAAAAAAGTGGAGAATGCACCTGAACATATTTTTCGCGGCGGTATCTCTGCAGGTTATAAAGGATTTTTGTTAACGGCACAAGTTAGTCATGTGGGAGAAACATTCAGTGATGCGAATAACACAGTTTTTCCAACTGCAAATGGAAATAATGGATTGATCCCATCTTATACCATTTCGGATCTTACAGCCACTTATAAATTTTCAAAAGGATTGAATATAAAAGCAGGGATCAATAATGTATTTGATGAAAGATATTTCTCCCGTCGTGCCGGTGGTTATCCTGGTCCGGGTGCTTTGCCGGGAGATGGGAGAACATTCTTTATAAGTGTGGGAGCCAAACTCTAATTACTCGACTTTAAACAAAAATATTCCGGTCTTAGTACCGGAATATTTGTTTTTGGTCTATCATGAAATTTATCCGGGAAAAATTTCCTCATCATTGTTTAAAGGGTCTATTCAAAAAAATATTTTTTATGTTACATGATCTTACTCATATAGCAACATGATTCATTATCAAAACGCTGTCATTTTTTTGTAAAAGAAAAATTCATCATTGTTTCATGACATTCTTGTGATGAATAAAATTTTTTGCGAGTCAATCTTTGTGTCCGAATACGAATTACATGAAACAGATCATTTCCAAACTGCTTATTTTATTTGCGATCCCTGCTTTTTCACAAGAAGATACTTTGTTCTCAAAAACTTTAACTGAGTTAGTAGTTACAGCAACAAGAACGGAAAGAAAACTCAGCAATGTTGCAGTGCCTGTTCAGATCATCTCGCGAAAAGCAATTACACAAAGCGGTTCTGTAAGATTAAATGATATTCTTGCTGAACAAACTGGTTTATATATTACAAGCGGCGGTGCTACCACTTCAGCAGGTGGTGGTGTTTTTGGTAATGGCATACAACTTCAGGGACTTTCTCCTGACTATACATTGATTCTACTTGATGGAGAACCTGTCATTGGAAGACAAGGTGGCGTCATCGATCTTTCAAGATTAGCGGTTGGCAATATTAAAAAGATCGAAATAGTAAAAGGGCCGTCTTCAAGCTTATATGGCAGTGAAGCAATGGGTGGTGTAGTGAATATTATTACCGAACAGGCGCAATTGAATAAACTTGATGCTTCCTTTCGTTATGGAAGATTTAATTCAACCGATGCAAATCTTGCAGCAGCAATGAAAAGACAAAAATGGGGTTTGCAATTATTTGGTAACAGGAATAGTTCTGATGGTTTTGACCTGGATAAAACTGCTCCCGGTAAAACAGTTGATCCATTTGGAAGTTATACAACGCAGGCAAGGTTTAATTTTTATCCTGCTGAAAAAACTAAGATCAGCATCTCCGGCAGGTACTATAAGGAAAAACAGGAAAATTATTTTTTAACCCAGGATATCGGAACCGGTTCTGCAATAGCAATTACAGGAAATGGTCGTGTAAAGGATATGAATCTGAATCCCGTTATCACTCAGCAGTTCAATAATAATCTTCGTTCATCATTGCGTTTCTATTTCAGCCGCTATCAATATGAACAAACATTATTGGAAGATGCTGATAAATCCCCTTATTACTATGATTTTTTTCAACAGGATTTTTACCGGGCAGAAAATCAAACTGACATAAATCTGCCGGCAAAGAATTTTGTAAGTGTTGGTGCCGGCATTGTTGCTGAAAAACTGAATACGAGCCGCTATGCCGGCAAACGTTCCAATGATATCCGCTATGCATTTATCCAGGATGAATGGAGAGCCGGAGAAAAATTTATTTTCATCGGCGGTTTACGTTTTGATGATAATACAGCTTATCAATCGCGATTGAGTCCCAAACTCGCCGGTCTTTATAAAATAAATGATAAGCTGCGCATCAATGCGTCTTATGGTGCAGGTTTCAAAGCGCCGGATTTCAGACAACTTTTTTTAAATTTTTTAAATACTGCAGCCGGCGGCTATGTTGTATATGGTGCCAATGAGATCACGATTTCAGAACTGGAAGCACAAAAACAGCAAGGCATTCTTTCAGATATATTGCCAAAGGCAAATCAGCTTGCATTGCTTAAACCGGAAATTTCAAAAGGATTCAACGCAGGTCTTCATTATGATGTCAATGATAAAATGAATTTCAACCTAAACTTTTTCAGAAACGATATTGATAATTTAATACAGGTTGACATCATCGCATTTCGCAGCAATGGTGCGCCTGTTTATAGTTATTTTAATGTGAAGGAAGCCTGGACACAGGGAGCAGAATTCAATTCTACTTATAAATTATGTAACAAGTTTCAGTTGCAAGGAGGCTATCAATTTTTAATGACAGCCGATAAAGCAGATAGTAAAAGAATAAAAGAAGGAAATGTTTTTGCCCGTGATCTTGAAACCGGCGAGGCATACCGTGTTTCAAAAAGTGATTATGCAGGTTTGCCAAACAGATCGAAACATATGGCGAATGCAAAACTCTTTTACGAGAATGAAAAGAAAGGCTGGTCGGCATCGCTGAGAGTTATTTACAAAAGCCGCTGGGGTACCTATGATAAAGATGGAAACGGTATCATTAATCGTGCAGATGAATTTGCAAACGGATCTGCGTTGTTTAATATAAATGCAGCAAAAACTATCAATGCATTTCGTATACAGGCCGGTGTTGACAATCTCTTCAATTATAAAGATGAGATCAACCTTCCGGGTCAGCCGGGTATTCAACCCTATCTGTCATTGGCTATGAATTTAAATAAGAAAACAAACACAGAATAAAAGACTCACCTGAGCCCCTCTCCTTTGGAGAGGGGTTGGGGTGAGGTTCAATTTTCATAAAAAACAAAAACAATAATTAAGATGAAAACAAATTTGATTGCATTAACAGTTATCACGGCGGGATTTTTTCTTACATCATGCGATAAAGACGAAGTGGCTGCACCGGTAACCGTACAAACAAAAACGGTAAGCAGTTTACAGGCCGATACTATCGTTGGTATTTCTTCAACCGGTCAACCCTATGGTTCCGGTAAATACACTTTATATAGTTTGGAGAGCAACGCAATAATTGCTAACACAGATTCGGCAACAACTAAATGGGATATCGGCTTCCGCGGTACTACAATTATTACCAACGGAGGTAATAGTGGTCCTGGCGCCGGTGGTGCATTTATATATACAGGCACATTTAGTGACCTGGCACAAATATCTGCCGATTCAACTTTCCGCACAGACAATGCGCCGACTTCCTATGCTATCAAAAGCGGCAGTGGCAATGGCTGGTATAGTTATAATGGAGCGACAAATCTTATAACACCAATTCCCGGTAGAATATTGGTGATTCGTACAGCGTCGGGGAAATATGCAAAAGTTGAAATTCAGAACTATTATAAAGGTGGAGTTACTCCGGATGCTACTGCGTCCGATAATGATAAGCTGACAAAGCAACGTTATTACACATTCCGTTATTCTTTTCAATCTGACGGAACAAAGAAATTCTAAGATCGATAGATACAAATAAACTTAAGCCGTCTCAAATTGAGGCGGCTTTTTAGCGGAAGTCAAGCGGTGTTTGCTTAACTTCGCAGACTTTTTAGTAAGGGAATATGAGTCAGAAATACAGGGAATATCAGCAACTGAATTTACCATCGATTGAGCAGGAAATACTGGCCAGGTGGGCAGAGAAACAGGCATTTGAAAAAAGTGTGAGCCTTCGTGAAGGCGCCACACCGTTTGTTTTTTATGAAGGCCCGCCCAGCGCTAATGGTATGCCCGGGATCCATCATGTTATTTCAAGGACGCTGAAAGATCTTGTTTGCCGCTATAAAACAATGAAAGGTTTCCAGGTAAAAAGAAAAGGTGGATGGGACACACATGGATTGCCAATTGAATTGGGTGTTGAAAAAGAATTAGGGATCACAAAAGAAGATATCGGTAAAAAAATTTCTGTTGAAGATTATAACAAGAAATGCCGTGAAGCAGTTCTTCGTTATAAAGATAAATGGGATGATATAACCCGCAAGATGGGCTATTGGGTTGACTTGAATGATCCATACATTACATATAAGAATGAGTATATCGAAACGGTTTGGTGGTTGCTCAGCGAGTTGTATAAAAAAGGATTGTTGTATGAGAGTGTAAGTATTCAACCTTATTCACCTGCTGCGGGAACAGGTTTAAGTTCACATGAATTAAATCAGCCCGGAACTTATAAAGATGTAAAGGATACTTCAGTAATAGCAATGTTTAAAGCTGTTCGAAATGCGAAAAGTGAGTTTTTGTTCGATATTGCAAAATCAGATGATATTTTTTTTCTTGCATGGACGACAACTCCATGGACACTCCCTTCGAATCTTGGATTAACAGTAGGTGGCAATATTGATTATGTATTGGTAAAAACATTTAATCCTTACACAGCTAAGCCTTGCTGTATAATCTTAGCACAAGCATTATTGAATAAATATTTTCAATCTCCGGAGGGATCTTGGAGGGCTGAAATCGTAAAAGAAAACGAGGATGTGTTTAAGATTGTTTCAAATTGGATGGATAAGGATTCTGATAAATACTTATTTGCAGGTGTAGATGAGAGGACTAGAATAATTCAAGATCGACTATTCAAAAAATTTCTTCCTTATGAAATAATAGCTCCATTTAAAGGAAGCGTAATTGAAGGGTGTGAATATGAACAATTGTTACCTTACGAAGCCAACTCATTAAAAGCAATTGAAGAAATAACCCCCGGTGCAAAACCATTCAGAGTTTTAGTTGGCGATTTCGTAACAACAGAAGATGGTACCGGTATCGTGCATACTGCTCCCGCTTTTGGAGCAGATGACTTTAAGATCGGAAAGAAATATAATATTGGCATTCTCACTATGGTTGATCGCCAGGGAAAATTTGTTGATGGGCTTGGTGAGTTCAGCAATCGTTATGTTAAGAATTATAAGGATCAAAAAGATTATGTTGATGTAAATGTTGATATCGCTGTTAAATTAAAAAAAGAGAACAAGGCTTTTAAAGTTGAGAAATACGAACACAGTTATCCGCATTGCTGGCGTACTGATAAACCAGTTCTTTATTATCCGCTTGATGCGTGGTTTATAAAAACGACAGCGATCAAGGATAGAATGGTTGAATTGAATAACACCATTAATTGGAAACCGAAGTCAACTGGTGAAGGAAGATTTGGTAATTGGCTCGAAAATATGGTTGACTGGAATTTAAGCCGTTCAAGATTTTGGGGCACTCCATTACCTGTTTGGAAAACTATGATCCAAAATGCAGATGGCACATTTTCTTGTTTAGATAAAAAAGATGGTGGAGAAGAAAAGTGTATAGGGTCTATAGCGGAATTGTCAAATGAAATTGATAAGGCGATAGAGTTAGGTATAGGGTTGCTGATAAATCCTATAAAAGAACCTAAAAAATTTAAAGTAAAAAATTCTGATATTGACCCTTCCATTGAATATGCAACAAGCAGCGATCAGGATTTATTGCCAGAGGAAGGAGCTCATGATTTTTTTGATTTGCATAAACCAGATGTAGACTATTTGACTTTAGCCGACTCTAAAGGTAGACCGATGAGACGTGTACCCGATCTTATTGATGTCTGGTTCGACAGCGGCGCCATGCCTTATGCGCAATGGGGTTTACCTGATACAACTTCAAATCAATTTGGTCCATTGTCTGCTGAAAATTTCTTCAAATATCATGAGGCTTCTAAAGCCTCCCCCACCGGGGGAGGTTTGGAGGGGGCCGTTTTCCCTGCTGATTTTATCTGTGAAGGCGTTGACCAGACAAGAGGATGGTTCTATACGCTTCATGCAATTGCCGCATTGGTTTTTGATTCTGTTGCATATAAAACATGTGTATCAAACGGATTGGTGCTGGATAAGAGTGGCAATAAAATGAGTAAGCGTTTAGGCAATGTTGTAGATCCATTCAAAACCATTGAAACATTCGGTGCTGATGCAACAAGATGGTATTTGGTTACCAACGCATCTCCGTGGGATAATATGAAGTTTGACCTGGATGGCATTAAAGAAGTTCAACGTAAATTCTTCGGCACTCTTTATAACACTTACCAGTTTTTTGCGTTGTATGCCAATGTCGATGGATTTGCATTTAAAGAAAAATATGTTCCGCTTGCTGAAAGACCCGAGATCGATCGCTGGATACTTTCTTCATTGAATACTGTTGTAAAGAAAGTAAACGAATTCATGGATGACTATGAACCAACACAAGCCGGTCGTGAGGTTGAAGATTTTGTAGATGAACATTTGAGCAACTGGTATGTTCGTCTTTGCCGTCGCCGTTTTTGGAAAGGTGAATATGAGCATGATAAGGTTTGTGCTTATCAAACTTTATATGAATGCCTGGAAACCGTATTAAGATTGATCGCACCAATCTCTCCGTTCTTTAGCGATGCTGTTTTTAGTAATTTAAATGCGATCACAAATCGTTTTAAAGCTGAATCAATTCATCATGTTGATTTTCCTGTTGCCGATGAAAAAATGATCGATACATCGCTTGAAGAAAGAATGCAACTGGCACAAGATGCATCCTCATTGATCCTGTCGTTACGTAAAAAGCAGAACATAAAAGTTCGCCAGCCGCTTCAAAAAGTATTGATCCCTGTTCTGAATGCTTCGATGAAGGAACAATTGCAAAAAGTGGAAGATTTGATAAAAGCTGAGGTAAATGTAAAAGAGATTGAGTATTTAAACCCGGATAATACATTTATCAGTAAAAAGATCAAACCAAACTTCGTGGCGCTTGGCAAAAAGCTTGGCCCAAAGATGAAAGCGGTTTCAGCATTGCTAAGCCAGTTTACCCAGGAACAAATACGTCAGCTGGAAAAAGATGGGCAATATAATTTGTCAGTTGATGGCGAAGACTTAATATTACAGGCTTCGGACGCAGAGATAACAAGCGAGGATATTCCCGGTTGGCTGGTGGCAAGTAAGGGCCAATTGACGGTGGCTTTAGACGTTACGATCACCAAAGACCTGGAGCATGAAGGCAATGCCCGGGAGTTTGTAAACAGGATCCAGAAGATCCGCAAGGAAAGCGGTTTTGACCTTACTGACAGGATAGAAGTTGGAGTAATGGCAGAGAATGGATTAAAAAATTCGTTAGCTCAGTTTAAAGACTATATTTGCGCCGAAATTCTGGCAGACAAACTGGAATTTTTAACCGAAAATAATAGTGGAATAGTCCCGATAGCTATCGGGATTGAAGTGAATGATATTCAATTAAAAGTGATTGTTTCAAAAAAAGCTTAAACGTATGGCTACCAAGAAAAAGCCTGCACCAAAAAAAGCTAGCAAGCCAGTGAAAAAAACGAATAACAAAAAGCCGGCACCTAAAAAACCCGCCGCAAAAGCGGCCCCTAAAAAGGCAGCTAAAACAACAGTGAAAAAAGCAGCCCCTCAAAAGCCAGCAGCCAAAGTTGCTGCAAAGAAACCTGTAGAAAAACCGGCTAAGCCAATTGAAAAAAAGGCACCCGGCCATGAAAACAAATCTTTAGTTTCCGTAAAACCCCAAATAAAACAAATAGTGAAAAAGGAACCGCCGAAACCCGGGAAAGTTGTGATACCGAAAACAACCACCAAGTCAGTAAAAAAATACGAGCCTGAGTTTACCAAATCCGTGCTTGATTCACAAGCAAATGATCCAGGTGCGCCATCACATAGATATTCTGATGTAGAATTAAACGAGTTTAGAGAAATTATTCTCAAAAAACTCGATGCTGCAAAAAAGGAACTCAATTACCTGCAAGGTCTCATTACCCGTAAAGATGAAAGCGGCGATATGGATGAAGGCCGTTACATGACGATGGAGGATGGCAGCGTAAGTATGGAAAGGGAACAACTCAGCCAGATGGCGAGCCGCCAGATCACATTTATCGACCATCTGGAAAAAGCAATGATGCGAATTGAAGCTAAAACCTATGGCATTTGCCGTGTTACCGGTAAACTCATTGACAAAGCAAGATTAAGAGCGGTGCCGCATGCTACACTTAGCATTGAAGCAAAGCAAATGATGAATAAATGATCCGTCAGCTATCGGATTCACTCAACTGATTTGAAACCGTCTCGCCTCAGGCGAGACGGTTTTTTTCTTTTTGAAATTATTTTCCAAGTAACTTGTTGCAAATTCTCTGCAATGCTTCGTTACATTTTAATGTCAGCTTTTTCTTTTCTTATTTCAATTTGCACCATACGATCGCAGGTTGTTGCGGGCCCCATGCTTGGCCCAATAGAGTACAGGGATGCAAAAATTTGGATTGAAGTAACACAACAAGTAAAATCAGTTTCGCTCCAGGTTAAAAAGAAAGGGGATACAAAAACTAAGACGATCTTATACAAGGGACAATTAGGAAATGATTTTAATCCATTGCAAATAACGGTTGGAGGGTTAGAATTTAATACCAGTTATGAGTACCAATTTATAATTGATGGAAAGCCCTCCGCAGCGAAAGGACAGTTTACTACAAAAGATCTTTGGCCTTATCGCAAACCCGTTCCGGATTTTTCTTTTGTTACCGGCAGTTGTTCTTATTTTAATGAACCTGCTTATGACAGGTTGTATACCGATTTGGTTCGGTTGGACAGACTAGCGGTACCTTATGGAAAAGACTCTTCCATTTTTGAAACAATGGCAAAAGAAAGATCTGCTTTCATGCTTTGGTTGGGAGATGCGTGGTATACAAGAGACGTAGATTACAATAGTGAGTGGGGGCTTTGGTACAGGGCGCATTATGACCGCTCACGACCGGTGTTGCAAAATTTTTTAAAAGCAATGCCGCAGTATGCTATCTGGGATGATCATGATTATGGACCAAATGATATAGGAAAAAATTATATTCTGAAAGATGCGAGTCGCAAAGTGTTTATGAATTATTTCTGCAATCCTTCTTATGGTGAGAATGGGCAAGGTATTTACACAATGATCAGTTGGGCCGATGTGGAAGTTTTTATGACGGATGATCGTTGGTGGCGTAGTGAAGACAGGATAAAAGATTCAATGAATGGAAAACCAAATCCGGAAAAAAGAATGTTGGGAAAAGAACAAATGGAGTGGTTAAAAAATTCATTGCTCCACAGCTTTGCAACGTTTAAAATTGTGGCAGTTGGGAGCCAGGTATTAAATCCCGTTTCACCTTTTGATAAATGGTGGGATTTTCCTGCAGAGTATGATGAACTCATGAATTTTATTAAAGACTACAAGATCAGCGGTGTTGTATTTCTTACCGGTGATCGTCATCATAGTGAAATAATTAAAGTAGATCGTCCCGGTCATTATCCGTTGTATGATATTACTGTTTCTGCACTCACTTCAACGGGTTATCCATTCAGTGCAACTGAAAAAAATAATCCATATCGTGTAATTGGATTTGAGCAAAAACAGAACTATGCACGATTTTCTTTTACGGGCAAACGGGGAGAAAGAAAAATGACGGTTCAATATTTGGGAGTAAAGGGAGAGAATCTTGGTGAATGGAGTGTAAATGAAAAAGAATTAAAAAATCAATAGAAGGCACAAGGGACAAGGCACAAGGCACAAGGCACAAGGCACAAGGGACAAGGCACAAGATCAGGAATGGAGACTAATAACCAATAACCGGTAACCAGATCATGACCATTCATTTTACATATGAAAAAACAAAAGTAATGCAGGCACTGCGCTATCATTTTATCACCAGGCCTGAACTGCGGCTCATGATCATTGTGGTAAATGTCTTTGCATTGCTTTCTGCTACACTATATTATTTTCAAATAGTTACCGCACTCGCATTTTTTCTCGGTTCTGTTCTTTGGTTCATGCTGATGATCAGTGTATGGTTTTTATTACCCGGAATAATTTATCGCCGCACCGCTACTTTTAAAGATCATTTCGATATGAACTTTGAAGAAAATGGCTTTTCATTAGGAAATGAAAGAGGTTCACGCAACTGGCCGTGGAAAGTATTGAGCACTTTTTTGGAAAGCCCGCATTTTTTTCATTTATATTTTGACAGCCGTACTTTTTTCCTCGTACCAAAATCAGGATTCAGGTCAATTGATGAAGTATATGAATTAAGGCAGTTGCTGAAAGAAAAAATAAAGAAGAAGTAACCGGTAAAATGTATGATTATTAAATTGCTGCACGGCTAAATTGTTTTTACCTGGCAATTCATCAATTAAACCGTTTAACAATTTAGCATTAAAGCTCCTTTTCCATTTCAAAGTGCGGAATAGTGATCTCTACAAATTCAGGACTGGTAATTTTATATCCCATCTTTTCAAAAAAGGCAACTGTAGGTTTTCTAGCATGCATGCTCATCACTCTATAGCCATGATCCCTTGCCAGGTTTTCGGCAAATTGTATCAGGGCTCTTCCAATTCCTTTTCCCTGTAAATTGTTGAGCACAGCCATTTGTCTTAATCGGGCTTTACGAGCATCCATTTCAACTATCATACAACAGCCAAGCATCAATTCATCTTCAAACGCAGCAATCAATAAATTATCTTTTTCTTTTTCAATTTCATCTTGTGAGAAGGAAAGTCCGAGTGGTTTGCGCAGAATATCTTCCCGCATCTTTATCATTTGCTGGTATTCAGGAGTGCCAAAGTCGATTATTTTCAGAGCCATAGTTGGTTTTGCTTATTATCAATCACCGATTTCAATTTACAACTTATATTGATACTATCAACTGTTTGCGATTACAATTTCTGGTAAACAATTGTGGCTATTCGTTAATAGTCAGCGGGTTTTGAACGGCAAGAAAAAAATGCTGTAAATGCGGTAGTTAATTCAAATATTCTATTTTTGCAGCCATATTTAACTAAACTATCTCATCATGTCAGACATTGCATCAAGAGTAAAGAAAATCATTGTAGACAAATTAGGAGTTGATGAAGCAGAAGTAACTAACGAAGCTTCTTTCACTAATGATTTGGGTGCCGACTCTCTGGACACCGTAGAACTGATAATGGAATTCGAAAAAGAATTCAATATCTCCATTCCTGATGAGCAGGCAGAAACCATTACAACTGTTGGCCAGGCAATTGCTTACCTGGATGAAAATGCAAAGTAATTACTGATTTGCCATAGGCAGGAACACCTGCCTCTCGGCAAACAGGAAATAAATGTATCCGCCTTCTGCTGTATCGGGGAAGGCGGTTTTACTTTACTTATACCTGCTTAACTTTAAATAAAATTTCAGCTGGCTATTATGGAATTGAAAAGAGTAGTAGTAACAGGATTGGGAGCTGTAACACCGCTTGGAAATACAATTGATGAATACTGGAATGGTTTGATCAATGGTGTTTCAGGTGCTGATATGATCACCCTTTTCGATGCTTCGAAATTCAAAACAAAATTTGCCTGCGAGATTAAAGGTTTTGATCCGACTGCTTTTCTTGAAAAGAAAGAAGCAAGAAAGATCGACCGGTTTACTCAAACAGCCCTGGTTGCCAGTGACCAGGCAGTGAAAGATGCAGGTATTACAAAAGATAATGTCGATACCGATAGAGTAGGTGTTGTTTTTGCAAGCGGCATCGGTGGCCTTATCACCTTCCAGGAAGAAGTTATGAATTTTGCAAAAGGAGATGGCACGCCGCGTTTCAATCCTTTCTTTATTCCAAAAATGATTCTTGATATCGCCGCAGGGCAAATATCAATGCGTCATGGTTTCAGAGGTCCAAACTTTGCCGTGGTGAGTGCCTGTGCCTCTTCTACCAATGCAATGATGGAAGCATGTAATCTTATTCGTTTAGGTAAAGCAGATATTATACTTACCGGCGGCAGCGAAAGTGTAGTACGCGAAGCCGGCGTCGGCGGCTTCAATGCGATGAAGGCATTGAGTGAAAGAAATGATGACCCTAAAACTGCAAGCCGCCCTTACGATAAAGACCGGGATGGTTTTGTAATGGGTGAAGGTGCAGGCGTCGTGGTTCTTGAATCTCTTGAACATGCAAAAGCAAGAGGCGCAAAAATTTATTGTGAACTCGCAGGTGCCGGTGCTACAGCAGATGCTCATCATATCACGGCTCCGCATCCGGAAGGCTTAGGTGCAAAGAATGTAATGAATGCAGCGCTTGATGATGCAGGAATGAAGGCTGAGGATATCGACTACATCAATACCCATGGCACATCAACGCCGCTTGGAGATATTGCAGAAGTAAAAGCTATTGTAGATGTTTTTGGTGAGCATGCCTACAAGGTGAATATCAGCTCTACCAAATCAATGACAGGGCATTGTCTTGGTGCGGCCGGTGTTATTGAAGCAATTGCTTGTATAAAAGCGGTAATGCATGATATAGTGCCGCCAACTATCAATCATTTTACCGATGACCCTGAATTAGATCCGCGTCTGAATTTTACTTTTATAAAAGCACAGCAACGTACAGTGAATGCTGCTTTGAGTAATACTTTTGGTTTTGGCGGTCATAATGCATGTGTGATCGTAAAAAAGTACTTATAAGAAATTCCAAAAAACAAATCGCAAGCTCCAAACAAGTTTCAAATTAAATATTGGGCAAAACAACCTGGATTTCCGCTCTTGTTTTTTTATTTATTTGGAGCCTGGTTCATAATTTGTGATTTCGATTTAACCGTTTTTTCAACTTACTTGAATTTTTCGTAGCTTTTGACCGTGGATTTTTTTAAGAAATTTTTTAAGGAAGAAGTTGGCGCTTCATTCAAGAAGCAATTAAAAAACGTACTCGGATTTAGCCCGAACAATCTTTCTCTTTATAAGACGGCACTTACTCATCGTTCAGTTAGGGAAAATGCAGATGAGAATAATGAACGCCTTGAATATCTTGGTGATGCCGTGCTTAGCGCTTTGGTCGCCGATTATCTGTTTATGCGTTATCCCTATCGTGAAGAGGGCTTTCTTACTGAAATGCGAAGCAAAATGGTAAACCGGCAGCAATTAAATGAAATTGCATTGCGCATGGGGTTGAAAAAGATCACTCTCTATAATAAATCCGATGGCTCTCTAAAGATCAGCCAGATATTCGGGAATACCCTGGAAGCATTGGTTGGCGCCATTTATCTGGACCGGGGCTATAAAAAAACTGCTAAATGGGTAACGGAAAGAATTATTTTACCTCACATGTTCATTGATGATCTCGAATTGCTGGAAATAAATCATAAGAATAAGCTTTATGGCTGGGCCAACAAGAATGGTAAGGTGCTTGAATTTGAAACCGTGGAAGAAAAAGTTGAAAATGGCCGCAGGCTTTTTACAATTGCAGCTGTAGTTGATGGAAATAAGATAGCAGAAGGGAAAGCATTCAATAAAAAAGACGCCTCACAAATAGCCGCGCAAATGGCAGTAGCATTGCTTGGACTAATTACAATTGAGACAGCTTCAGAGAACGATACAGAGAAGTAATAAAGCCTTTTATAAAGTTCAAATATCGTTTAGGAAATGACCTGTGCCGGAGATTACTGTTTTTTTCTGTTAAGAATGTAACCAAGTTTTATCCCACAAGAAAAATGCCCGCCGGGAAAAGTTCCACTGTACTTATCGTTATGCCATGCAAAATGGGGAAGTGGGCATTCTCCTGCATGAATCGTTTGTTTTACATATTGAAGTTTATTATTTACCAGTCTGACGCCGGCGCCAAAAAAGAAATCAATTGTGCAGTTCGCTATAATCATTTGCCTGCCGCTTATGATGGCTATCCCGGGTGCATTTTTAATTAAAGTCACGCTATCATAATCGGCATTAATTTTTTTGTTTTTATCTGACATGCATCTGAAATCGGAGTAGTCCTTCGCAAAAACATAAAACAGGTCAACCCCATAGAAATGCCCATATCTTTTGTATTTCCTTAATTGATTGTGAACGATAAAGATCTTTTGATTATAATAAGTATCACTGTACAGGTTTGAATTGATTCCAATATCGCTATGTATCGACAACGTTTCTGTTATGCCAAATTCTGCACCCAGCTGTATAGTTGAATTAAATGGATTGACCAGTCTTGTGGGATCCCATTTTATTGCGATCTCACCTTTTTGAAGGTTAGGTTGTGCTTTAATAAAAAACGGGAGGGAAGCAAAAATGAAGAAAAGAAAAATTCTCATACATGCGGTTTATGAGCTCAGACAGATCTTTCCTGGCAAAGTTCAATCAGTACCCCATTGGTTTTTTTCGGATGAAGAAAGCAAATCAATTTATTATCTGCTCCGTTTTTTGGTTTTTCATTTAGTAAAATAAAACCCTCATTTTTCAACCTTTCCATTTCCATCTCTATATTGTCAACTTCAAAAGCAATATGATGAACACCCTCGCCTTTCTTTTCAATAAACTTTGCAATTACTCCATTTTCGTCAATACTTTCTAAAAGCTCGATCTTGGTGTCTCCTGTTTTAAAAAAAGCCGTATTTACTTGTTCACTTTCTACTATTTCAGTCTTATAGCACTGACTTTTCAGCAGCTTTTCAAACAAAGGCACGGATTCTGCCAATGTATTTACGGCAATGCCGATATGTTCAACTTTTAGCATGGCTCTGATTTATGGTTTTGAAGACCTTACGATTTTGGTAAAATTAGTTCTTGGCAACCAAAATAGCCTTTTGAAGTCAGTCGCTTTAAAGCTAATTTTGTAGTTCTGTCAAATTTATAAAAGATCACTATGTTGAAATTTCCTATATACCTGGACCATAATGCTACAACACCTTGCGACCCAAGAGTTGTTGATGCTATGATACCATATTTCACAAACAGCTTTGGTAACGCAGCAAGCCGTAATCATCCGTTTGGATGGCAGGCTGAAGAAGCTGTTGACTATGCAAGAGAGCAGGTAGCAAAACTAATTGGCGCAGATCCTAAAGAAATAATTTTTACTTCAGGTGCCACTGAAGCTGATAATCTTGCCATCAAAGGTGTATTTGAAATGTATGCAAGCAAAGGCAATCACATTATTACCTGCAACATCGAACACAAAGCTGTGCTCGATACATGCAAGCATATTGAAAAGGAAGGCGGAGAAGTTACTTACCTGAAAGTAAATCCCGAAGGTTTGATCGATATGAAAGAACTGGAAGCAGCGATCAAGCCGACAACAATTCTGATTGCCATTATGTATGCAAACAATGAGATTGGAACAGTAATGCCGATGAAAGAGATCAGCGCATTGGCAAAAAAGAAAGGCATACTTGTATTTTCGGATGCAACGCAGGCTGTTGGAAAAATCCCGGTTGATGTAACTAAAGATGGAATTGACCTGATGGCATTTACTGCTCACAAAATGTATGGTCCAAAAGGCGTTGGCGCATTGTATGTCCGCAGAAAAAATCCAAGAGTAAAGGTAACAGCCCAAATGGATGGCGGCGGACACGAACGTGGTATGCGTAGCGGTACATTAAATGTGCCCGGTATTGTTGGCTTTGGCAAGGCTTGCGAAATATGCATGAATGAAATGGAGGAAGAAACAAAAAGACTAATTGCATTGAGAGATAAACTGGAAACTTCATTAATGAAGATCGAAGAAGCTTATATCAATGGAAGCACACAACATCGGCTGCCGCATGTTACAAATATTTCTTTTAAATATGTAGAAGGTGAAGGATTGCTGATGGGTTTCAACAAGGATATTGCAGTATCATCGGGTTCGGCCTGCACCTCTGCCTCGCTTGAGCCTTCGTATGTGCTGAAAGCACTTGGTTTGGGAGATGATCTGGCACATAGTTCGCTTCGTTTTGGATTAGGAAGATTTACAACAGAAGACCAGATTGATTATACGATAGAAGCCGTTACAAAAACCGTAAATAAGTTGAGAGAGATGAGTCCGCTTTGGGAAATGTACAAGGAAGGAATTGATATGAATAGCATAGAATGGGCGCATCATTAAAAATTAATAATTAACAATTAATAATTAATAATATGGCATACTCAGATAAAGTGATCGACCACTACCAGAACCCAAAAAATGTGGGTACGCTGGATAAAAGCAAACAAAATGTAGGTACCGGTCTTGTTGGCGCACCTGAATGCGGCGACGTTATGCGTTTGCAAATAGAAGTTGATGAGAACGGGTTGATAAAAGATGCGAAGTTCAAAACCTTTGGTTGTGGTTCCGCTATTGCATCATCTTCGTTAGCTACAGAATGGCTTAAAGGAAAGACTGTAGATGAAGCAATGAAGATCGACAATATGGAAATAGTGGAAGAACTTCATCTTCCTCCTGTAAAAATACACTGCTCAGTATTGGCTGAAGACGCCATTAAAGCTGCGGTAAACGACTATCGCAAAAAGAATGGATTACCTGAGCTGAAGTTTGAAGAAAGTGTTGTCCATTAAAAAGTAAAACTTCAAAATTAAAAAGTAAAAAATCCAGATTCTATTTTGAATTTTGACTTTTTACTTTTGACTTTACTATGAGTGTAGCATTAGAAAATACTATTTACATAAGTGATAAGGCCAAGGCCAAAGTAAAACAGCTGATGACCGATGCCGGCGTCGCAAATGACCCATCTTATTTTTTACGCGTAGGTGTTGTTGGTGGCGGTTGTTCCGGGCTTAGCTATAAATTAGACTTCGACAACGAACAGAAACCAATGGACCAGGTTTTTGAAGATAACGGCGTAAAAGTGGTAACCGATCTTAAAAGTTTTCTTTATCTCGTTAACACAACTCTTGATTTTTCCGATGGCTTAAATGGCAAAGGATTTTATTTCAGCAATCCAAATGCAAGCCGTACTTGCGGTTGCGGTGAAAGTTTTGCCGTTTAACTGAAAAAGACATTAATAAAAAAACCTCCGCAATCGCGGAGGTTTTTTTTATTGTTTAATGGCTAAGCTTTTGATTTCTTTTTAGGAGGCGGAGGTGGCGGCGGAATTGGAGAAGCACCATACTTGTCAGTAAAGTTTTTGTCTTCTTCTTTTTTGCTCATATCATATTTTTCTATTGTACCATCTTTCATCTTAAGGCTAATAATGTTTCCTTGTCTTGAAATTTCACCAACTGTAGTATTTCTTTTATAAAATTCATCAGCCCCTTTTCCTTTAATTGTAATAACCGGAACTTCTCTACCCTGAACTTCGTCATCCTTTACAATTTTGGGTGGCGTGAACTTTACTATTTCATTTTTGGGTTTTGGAGGAGGCGGTGGTGGTTTTTTCACCTGGACTTCCTCATCCTTTACAATTTTTGGCGGTGTGAATTTCACTGTCTCTTCTTTTGGTTTTGGCGGTGGTGGTGGAGGTTCTTTTTTTTGTCCATTTGCAGAAACAATCACAAGGATCAGTGATGCTGCAAAGCCAAATATTTTTTTCATAAAACAATTTTTCAGGTAGATGCTCTTGTGCCTTTTTTCCATAAATATTTACAGGCCATGTGTATAATTCGCTAATCATTCTTCGTTTATGGTTAGTTTATCTTATTTTGCACAATCTATCCAAGCCTATGTGGTCCGTTTGTAAAAAAGAACTACGTCAATTCTTCAGCAGTCTTACCGGTTATATCGCTATCATCGTTTTCCTTTTGGTAAACGGGTTAATGCTTTTCTTTTTTGACGATAATATTCTGGATTTTGGATTCGCAACACTCGACAGATTTTTTCAACTGGCGCCATGGATATTGTTGCTCCTGATCCCGGCTATTACTATGCGCAGCTTCGCTGAGGAATTTAAGACCGGCACTTTTGAAATTTTGCAAACAAGACCATTGAGCCGCTGGCAAATAGTTTTTGGTAAATACTTTGGCAGCCTTATCGTTGTTGTTATTGCGTTGCTTCCCACCATCATTTATTATTTTTCTATTCAGCAACTTTCTTCCGGTGAAGGAATTGATACTGGTGCCACCATCGGTTCTTACATCGGGCTTGTTTTTCTTGCATCGGTATTTACGGCGGTTGGTATATGTTCCAGCAGCTTTACCAACAACGCCGTCGTTGCTTTTATTTTAAGTTTAGTGGCCTGTGCACTTTTTTATTATGGGTTCAGCGCCATCAGTCTTTTGCCAGCACTTAGCGGCAGCGCCGATTATTATCTTGAAATGATCGGGATCGATTTTCATTACCGTAACATCAGCCGCGGCGTGGTTGATACACGGGACCTGGTGTATTTTCTCAGCGTGATCATTTTATTTCTTTCAATTACAAACCGAAATCTTTTGAAACGATAGTTTCCCGATGAAAGGCATTAATAAAATATGGAGTTCTGAATTCTGGTGGCTATTCCTGCTGATCATTATTATTGCCGTCAATTTCTTTGCCTCTGTTTTTCATGCACGCATCGATCTGACAAAAGAGAAAAGATACACGCTTAGTAAAGCAAGTAAGCAATTGCTTAAAAGTTTGAAGGAGCCTGTTACCATTGATGTTTTTGTACATAAAAAAAACCTGCCTTCAGAAGTTAAAAAATTAGAAAATTCCATTGCTGAATTTTTATTGAATTGTAAGGAGTACAGCAAGAACAATCTTCAATTCAATTTTTTTAATCCTTATGAAGGTCTTGCGGATTCGGCACAAGTAAGAATGGAAGACTCGCTTAATTATTTTTTTGGTCTTTATCCTTCTGTACTGAGTGCGCCGGAAAAAGTGGGAGATGAACTGGAGATCAGCAAACTGATCCATGGTGCGGTTGTAAAATACCGGGACACTTCTATTGGGGTCGATCTGCTCCGCGGTCAAAAAGGTTTTGGCACTGAAAAAGAACAGCGGGCTGCATTATATAATAATGTGGAAGCGACATTAGAATATAAATTTATGCATGCAATTGAAAAAATCGTTTCAGAAAAAAAACCGATCGTAGGCTATGCTTTGGGACATGGAGAAGCTTTTGGTTATAATATAAACGATGCTTTCCTTACGTTGCGTGGTAATTATAATACCGACACGATCAATATCCGTCAAATTCCCTTTATTCCTCCGCAACTTGATGCATTGGTTATTCTGAAACCAACAATGCCGTTTTCAGAAGCAGATAAATTAAAAATTGATCAGTATGTAATGCGTGGCGGAAAAATTTTCTGGATGGTTGATGTAATGTATGCTGAATTTGATAGTTTGTATAAATCAGATGGATTTATTGCTTATGACCGCGGATTAAATTTGGATGATCTTCTTTTCAAATACGGGGCCCGTATCAATCAGAACCTGCTGCAGGATATGCAGTGTGATCAATTAGGTCAAATGAGCGGAAATCCAAATAACCCGCAACAACGATTGGTAAACTGGCCATTCTTCCCGGTATTGAATGGCACCAATCACCCCATCAGTAAAAATCTTGATGGTGTCAGGGCAATCTTTCCAAACACGATAGATACTGTTAAAGCGCAGGGAATAAATAAAATTTTTCTTTTAAGATCTTCTTCCAATGCCCGTCTTTTAAGTACGCCTGCAAAAGTTGATTTTGAATTTTTACAGATAGCACCGGATATAAAATTTTTCACAAATCGTGAAGTGCCGGTGGCCGTGCTTTTGGAAGGCAAATTTCAATCTTTCTATTCCGGCAGAGTTTCCAAAACGATTGCAGACTCATTCAATGCTTATGGGGTTCCATTTGTAAACAGATCTGAACAGGATGGAAAAATGATCATAGTTGCTGATGGAGATATTGCGCTAAACGAAGTGAGTCAGCAACAAGGTCCGATGCCCATGGGATATAATTTTTTTACCCGCAATACATTTGCTAATAAAGATTTTTTTCTTAACTCACTCGAGTACCTTGTAAATCCTTCAGATATTTTACAAACAAGAGCCAAAGATTATACGCTTAGATTATTAGATCCCATTAAAGTAAGAGACGGAAAAACTCTCTGGCAATTTATCAATATCGCAATCCCGGTCCTGCTGATTGTTCTATTCGGATTTATCTATCAGCAAATAAGAAAAAGAAAATATACCTCATCATAATAATTATTGGATATCAGGATATCTTGTGCCTTGTACCTTGCGCCTTGTGCCTTCTCCTCTATCTTTGCATTCCTAAAATGGAAGAATGGCACAAGAGTTTGTTACTTATTTAGTGTTTGGAGGTGTTTTGATCCTGGCGCTGGTATTTGATCTCGGGTTACTTAGTAAAAAAAATAAGACGATCACTATTAAGCAAGCCTTGCTGCAAACCTTTTTCTGGGTTGGGCTCGCACTTGCGTTTTTTGTTTTCGTATGGATAAAACGAGGACAACAAACCGCATTGGAATATATCAGCGGCTACCTGATGGAATGGAGTCTTAGTATTGATAACATTTTTGTTTTTATTCTTATTTTTTCTTCTTTCAAGGTGAAAGAAAAGTATTACGGAAGAGTTTTATTGGTCGGCATACTCATGGCGATTTTTTTCCGGGTAATATTTATTACAGCAGGAGTGGTCCTTGTCCAGAAATTTGAATGGATACTTTTGATCTTTGGAGCCTTTCTTGTTTATACCGGGTACAAAATGTTTACGGCGAGTGATGATGAAGAGTTTGATCCGCACGATACAAAAGCGTATAAGTTCATAAAACGATTTCTGCCCTTGATTCCGGGTGATCATCATGGAAAATATGTGGTGAGAGATGAAAAAGGAAAAAGACGTTATACCATTCTTTTTGTTGTTGTCCTGATGCTGGCATTTATTGATCTTGTATTTGCACTCGACTCTATTCCTGCAATTATGGGTTTGGTTGATAATTCGCCTGAGCATCGTGCCGATGCACAACTTGTAATTTATACCTCAAATATATTTGCTGTGCTCGGTTTGCGTTCGTTATTTTTTCTTTTACGCGGTGCAGTCGATAAATTTGATTACCTGCAACAAGGCATTGCCATTGTTCTTGTATTTATTGGTTTGAAAATGCTCGGGGCTCACTGGATAGATCAGTGGATAAACAAAACAATACAGGTATTTATTTCCCTTGGCATAATTATGGTTTGTCTTTCCGGGTCAATCGCGTATTCAATTTTTATGCAGAAAAAAGGAGTCCCTCCCGAATATAAACCGCCTCGTGAATCTTAGATTTGCAAATTATTTTTTTTGAGCTATCTTATCAGTCATATCGCAAAAACGCTCGGCGCTAACGCAACAATTGTTACCGACAATCCAATCGAATATATTTTTTTTGACAGCCGGAAATTTTTTTTTCCTGCTACATCGTTATTCATCGCATTAAAAGGCCCGAGAAGAAACGGCCATAGCTTTATTCCTGATCTTTACAAAAAAGGAGTCCGGAATTTTATTATTTGTGAAGAAATAAAACCTGAAGATTTTCCCGAAGCAAATATTCTTTTTGTAAATGATGGATTGAAAGCAATGCAGCAATTAGCCGCATTTCACCGGAAGCAATTCAATATACCGGTGATCGGAATTACCGGAAGCAATGGAAAAACTATTGTAAAAGAATGGCTCTATCAATTGCTTCAGCCAAATTTTAATATCGTCAGAAGCCCCAAAAGTTATAATTCACAAATCGGCGTGCCGCTTAGTGTTTGGGAAATGAACAAACTTCATACACTGGGAATTTTTGAAGCAGGTATTTCGCAACCTGGAGAAATGGAGAACCTGAATAAGATCATACAACCTACCATCGGTATTCTCACCAATATCGGGGAAGCACATAGTGAAGGATTTAAAGATGCTGACCAGAAAGTAGAAGAAAAAATAAAACTATTCAAAAACGCCGGGCTTGTTATTTATTGCAGTGATGAATGGCTGGCTGATAAAGCAATGGTTTTAAAGTATGAATCACTCATGCATAAAACGGATAAGCAACCATACAGGCTTTTTTCATGGGGTAAAATTCAGAAGGCTGATCTGCAAATACTGGAAATAAATAAAAAGCAAACAGGAACGGAAATAATTGCTAATTATAAAACTGCAGATACCGCAATTACGATCCCGTTTACAGATGATGCTTCTATCCAGAATGCAATTACCTGCTGGTGCGTATTGCTTCATTTTGGTATTAAAGACGCAGTGATCGTAAAAAGAATGAAACTGTTGCAACCGGTAAATATGCGGCTGGAACTGAAGAAAGGAATCAATCATTGCACAATTATTAATGATAGCTATAGCGCAGATCTGAATTCTTTACATATTGCATTGGATTTTTTAACGCAAATGAGCGGTGTATCAAAACGGACGGTGATACTTTCAGATTTTTTTCAAACAGGTATGAATGATGAAGATCTTTATGAGCGAATAGCTGCTGATCTTGTTCAGCATAAAATAGACCGGTTGATCGGTATTGGTCTCAATATTTCAAAATATTTAAAGATCGAAGACGATTTAATAAGCAATAAAATACAAAGCGAATTTTATTCCTCTACTGAAGATTTTGTCTCCCGGTTCCGGTTTTCAGATTTCAGGGATGAGGCCATCCTTGTTAAAGGAGCAAGAGTTTTTTGTTTTGAACAGATAATACAATTGCTCGAATTAAAAGTTCATCAAACTGAATTAGAAATAAATCTGAATGCTGTTGCCCATAACCTGCAGCAATATCAAAAGCTTTTGCTGCCATCAACAAAATTGATGGCGATGGTAAAAGCATTTGCGTATGGAAGCGGGGGAGCAGAGATCGCCAATACATTACAATATCAAAAAGTTGATTACCTGGGTGTGGCCTATGCTGATGAAGGAACTGAATTGCGTAAGGCAGGTATTAGTTTACCAATGATGGTGATGAATGCAGAGAAAGAAACTTTTGAAACGCTTGTGACGAATCAACTTGAGCCGGTCATCTTTTCTTTTACTATGCTAAAAGAACTGGATGGTTTTTTAAAAAGAGAAGGAATAAAAAATTACCCGGTGCATCTTGAAATTGAAACCGGCATGAACCGGCTTGGTTTTGCAGTACAGCAAATGGAAAATTTATGCAAAGAAATAACAGCAACATCCTCTTTCAGAGTGCAGTCGGTTTTCTCACACCTGGCGGCAAGTGAAGATCCAATGCAGGATGAGTTTTCTAATCGCCAGTATGATCTGTTCGTACAGGCAAGCACCATATTGCAAAAAAATATTGGGTATGATTTTCTTCGGCACATTGCTAATTCCGCAGCCATACTCCGTCATCCGCAAATGCAACTTGATATGGTAAGATTAGGAATTGGTATGTATGGTGTTGACAGTGCAGTTTCCGGTAAGCTCGATCTTCAGACCGTGGCTACATTAAAATCAACAATTGCACAGATCAGGCATTTAAAAGCCGGTGAAACTGTTGGATACAACAGGAAGGGTGTGATCGAAAAAGATTCGGTCATTGCGACAATAAGCATTGGTTATGCAGATGGATTTAGCCGGCGGCTTGGAAATGGCGCCGGAAAGATATTGATCCGGGGACGACTTGCTCCTGTTATCGGCGCAGTTTGCATGGACATGACAATGGTTGATGTAACGGATATACCCGGTGTAAAGCAGGGGGATGAAGTAACAATTTTCGGAAAAGAAATTTCGATACAAGACCTCGCTAACTGGGCAGGCACTATTCCATACGAGATCATGACGGGAATTTCGGAACGGGTGAAAAGGGTATATTATGAAGAGTGATTTCATTTATAAGAAAGTCAAAGAGGTCATATAGTCAAGTAAAACACATTTAAATTGTGACCTATATGACTAATAAATTGTGACCTATATGACCAATATGACTCATATGACATTTATCACTTATTTGACCCAACCCCTTGCCTCAATCTGCTTATATTTGCCCATTAAACTCCAATAGGTGAAACTAAGGAACGTAGTTTTTATTATTGCCCTAATTATCATTATAGATCAGGTTTTAAAAATTTGGATCAAAACGAGTTACCCCACCGGTGAAGTAAGCAGAGTTCTCCCCTGGTTTCATTTGCATTTTATTGAAAATCCCGGCATGGCCTGGGGCTGGAAATTCGGTAATGAAACGGGTAAGGTCATTCTTACCTTGTTCCGTCTTGCTGCCGTCATCTTTGGTACATGGTATTTGGGTAAAATTGTAAAGAACCACTATCACAAAGGGTTTATCATTTGCGCAGCGCTGATCTATGCCGGTGCGCTTGGAAATCTGATCGACAGTATGTTTTACGGAATGATCTTCGACAAAGGATTGGTATACGATCCGTCGCCGTTCGTAAAAGAGTATATACCGTATTCAGGAATCGCTTCGCTCTCTACCAATGGGTATTCTTCTTTTTTACACGGTTGCGTGGTCGATATGCTTTATTTCCCCATTTTTAATACTACACTTCCGAAATGGTTTCCCATTTGGGGCGGCGAGCAATTTCAATTTTTCAGCCCCATCTTCAATATAGCGGATGCATCCATTTCTGTGGGGGTAATCACCCTGCTTTTGTTCCAGAAACGGTTTTTTAAAAAGAAAAAACCACAGGAAAATTTCGCAACCATTGAAACGAGCGCCGATATAAGTGATAAAGTACAAGTGCAATAACCAATAAACTATAACCGTTTATACAAGTCCTACACCTCTACATTGGGAAAAAAGCAGTATTTTCATAAACCAAATATCACCTCATGAAGACGCTAATAAGGATATCCTCTTTGCTGTTGTTTACATCAGTCTTTTTTATGGCTTGCCAGAAAGAAGTAAGCTTTGAAAAAGGCAACACAACTGCCTCTGTCGGCTCGCTTTCAGTTGATGGATCGGGTAATTGTTTAGGTGCGGTTGTTTCCGGTACTTATTACAAAGACACGGCTATCAAAGCATCAAATTATGTAGATATCAGTGTGCAGGTTGATACGGCGGGCACCTATACAATTTCTTCAGACACTGTTAATGGATATTATTTTAAGGTTTCCGGCACTTTTACTGCCACTGGTGTACAGGTAGTTCGACTTGCGGGCGGTGGTAAGCCTTTAGCGGCAGGCACAAATATTTTTACAGTAACATATAATGGAACGGTATGTGAGTTCTCAGTTACAGTGACTGCAGCCGGACCTCCCCCGGGTGGCAGCTCGGCATTTACTATTACCTGTACCGGGGCAGTGCCTGCAGGTACATATGTAGCTGGCACGCCACTTACTGCTGCAAATACAATTACGTTAAATGTAAATGTAACGGCCATTGGAACCTGGAGTGTAACTACTGCACCGGCCGTAAACAACATCGTTTTTAGCGGAACAGGAACGTTCACGAACACCGGGGCGCAAACTATTGTGTTAACTGCGGCTGGCAACCCAACAGCTGCGGGACCGTTTACTTTTACAGTAACAGGCGGCACGGGAACTTGTACTTTTCCGTTAACAGTCACATCGGCAGCTGTTCCCGATTATTTCCCCCGCACTGCAAACAGCAACTGGAGCTATGATTTTGATGGTGATGCTGATGATTCTGCATTGATCTTTGTTAGCCCGGCAACAAAAGTGATAAACACAAATACTTACAACTTATTTTTCTATAATGATGGTACCGGTGTCGATAGTTTTGGCTATTATAGAAGAGTAGGTCCTGATTATTTTGAATGGATCGATATGGGCTCGTATGTTGGGCTTGATAATCCCTATTGGATGGAGTGGACGTTCCTTAAAGATAACCTGGCAGCGGGCGGTACCTGGACTTCGGCTCAGTTTACAGGACCATTTACTGATCCGACGAGCGGTACCACTGTTACTGTAACACTGAGATGGGAATTTTCTATTACGCAAAAAGATGTTACGGTGGTAGTGACCCCTGCCTCCGGCACGCCTACTTCGTATGCAAATACCATCCGGGTAAAACAAGAATTAAAACAACTAGTAGGAACAAATTGGGTGCTTGTGGCGTACTTTGATAGTTATTATGCCAGGGACAAAGGGCTGATAAAGCAGGATCTTTTTGACGCTACTAACACAGTGCAATATGAACAGAATGTAAGAAGGTTGGTTGTTTATTAAGGGTCTAATAATATTTTAATAACAAAGCCTCCGTTATGCGGAGGCTTTTGTTTTTATTGGCTCAGGGTTTTATTCATAACTCGCAAACCAGTCACTATCTCTTTGTTCTACATTATCCGGCTGGTTTTGCCTGGTTACATTTTGCAGTCTCGCCTCATCCTTTTCAGTATAAGGATTTACCATCGGAAGCACTTTCAGGCTTTCTGCATATTTCTTTTTGTCTTTTGGCTTTGAATAAATATGCAGGTAAGATTTTTTTTCTGGTTCCTGCTGATTCAGCACTTTGAGTGGGTATGCTGAAAAATAAAAATTGGGCCGGCTTGAGCTTTTCATAGTGGGCGGTGTTTTTAATAATAGTTTCATAGAATAATGGAAACGTTAAATTATAAATTTTATGGTGCAGCTCATAGGTAATTTTTAATTAAAAGACCGGGAAATATCCCGGCCATTCATCGTATATTTTCGAGTTGTTGGCCTCATGATGTAGATGCAACGCATAAAACAAGTTTCTTTTTGGAAGATTTCAAACCCTTTCCTTTTCAGAGTGCTGTCCCGATTCATCGGAGGTTGGAGGTGAGGTCTTAAATTAGAGTAAGGTCTTAATTAATCTTCCCTACCATTTTAGCAGGATCTACCCATTCATCAAATTGTTCCGGAGTTACATAACCCAGTTTTACTGCCATTTCTTTTAGTGTTGTTCCTTCTTTATGCGCTTTTTGTGCAATTTCAGCGGCTTTGTAATAACCGATCTTTGTATTGAGTGCAGTTACCAGCATCAGTGATATTATCAACATGTTTTTTAATATTTGCTTCAATGGGTTCAATGCCAACAGCACATTTATCATTGAAAGATACACAGCCATCACCGATCAGCCTTGCACTGTGCAGGAAATTATAGATCATCACCGGCTTAAAAACATTCAATTCAAAATGACCGGTGGCGCCGCCAATATTTATTGCTACATCATTTCCCATTACCTGCGCAGCGATCATGGTCAAGCGCTTCACATTGTGTAGGATTTACTTTGCCCGGCATGATGGAAGAACCGGGTTCATTATCCGGAATAAATATTTCACCAATGCCGCTTCGTGGTCCGGATGAAAGCATACGGATATCATTGGCAATTTTCATCAGGCTTACTGCAACTGTTTTTAATGCACCATGTGCTTCTACAATGGCATCATGCGCAGCCAGCGCTTCAAATTTATTTTCTGCAGTTATAAAAGGAAGCCTGTAAGTTCTGCAATATGCTTTGCTACATTTTCTGAATAACCGGGCGGTGTATTGATTCCTGTGCCAACAGCAGTGCCACCCAATGCCAGTTCACTTAAATGAGGCAATGTATTTTTTATTGCTTTTAATCCATGATCCAGTTGTGATACATAGCCGCTGAATTCCTGGCCCACGGTTAAGTGGTGTTGCATCCATAAAATGCGTTCGGCCGATCTTCACCACCTTCATGAATTGCTTTGCTTTTTTCTGCCAGTGTATCTCTCAATTTTTCAATTGCCGGGAATGGTTAGCTTCTATCAGTATTTTATAAGCAGCAATATGCATTGCAGTGGGAAAAGTATCGTTGCTGGATTGTGATTTATTTACATCATCATTGGGATGTAGAAATTTTTCTTTGTCGGTTAGTTTTCCTCCTTTCAGTACATGACCACGGTAAGCGATCACTTCATTTACATTCATATTGCTTTGTGTGCCGCTTCCGGTTTGCCATACCACCAGCGGAAAATAATCATCTAGTTTTCCTTCCAGTATTTCATCACATACTTTTCCGATCAGGTCGCATTTTTCTTTTGGTAAAACACCTGCTTCAAGATTGGTAATAGCTGCCGCTTTTTTCAAATAGGCAAATGCCCTGATGATTTCTTTGGGCATTCTATTGATGTCCTGTGCAATTTTGAAATTTTCAATGCTGCGTTGGGTTTGTGCGCCATAATATGCATCTGCAGGAACTTTTACTTCGCCCATGGTATCTTTTTCTATCCTGTATTCCATATGCCGGTTTGATTTTTAAAAATAGACGTCGCAAAGGTACAGGCCAGGCAGCAAACGGTTGCGTCAAAATTTTAGACTGGTTGATGCAGATGCTTTACTTTTAAACATAAATCATTGCTACTGTTCAAATGAAAAAACTGATTGCGATTTGTTCGCTGTTTTCAACGTTGTATTTACCGGCACAGAATTACCAACCTGATTGGGAATCGCTTGATAAACGACCAACACCTCAATGGTTCAAAGACTGCTAAGTTTGGCATCTTTATTCATTGGGGTGTATATGCAGTGCCGGGATGGAGCACTAAAGGCAATTATGCCGAATGGTACCAGCAGGGTTTGCAAACAACAGATACAGCAAGACAAAAATTTCATAAAGCAAAATTTGGCAACCAGGACTTATTATGATCTTGCCAATGATTTCAAAGCAGAATTATTTAACCCGGATGATTGGGCAAAGTTGTTTGAACAGTCAGGCGCAAAATATATTGTACTTACATCCAAAGCATCATGATGGATTTACATTATGGCCAAATGAAAATGCAAATAAAACCTGGGGCTTTAAATGGAATGCAGTTGACGTTGGGCCTAAAAGAGATCTGCTCGGCGATTTGTTTAAAGCAGTAAGAAAAACTTCTGTTCATGCCGGCATGTATTATTCATTGTACGAATGGTTCAATCCTCTCTGGAAAAGCGATCCGAAAAAATATGCAACCGAACATGTGTGGCCGCAAATGAAAGAACTTATCAATAAGTATCAGCCGGATGTTTTCTGGACAGATGGTGATTGGGATGCACCTGCAGAAACATGGAAGAGCCAGGAATTTCTTGCCTGGTTATTTAATGAAAGCCCTGTAAAAGATAAAGTGGTCGTGAATGATCGCTGGGGTAGTGGTGTCCGGTTTAATCATGGTGGCATTTATACACCCGAGTATCAGCCCGATCTTGATTTTGAAGATCATGATTGGGAAGAAAGCCGCGGCATGGGATATAGTTATGGTTATAATCGTGAAGAAGATGCATGGGATTATAATTCTGCACAATCATTGGTGATTGCATTGATAGATAAAGTAAGTCGTGGTGGAAATTTTTTATTGGATATCGGGCCTGATGAACATGGAAAAATTCCGCCGATCATGCAGGAACGTTTATTACAAATAGGCGAATGGCTGAATATAAATGGAGAAGCAATTTATAATACAAGAAGATGGAAAACTGCCTTCTCAATGGAGTGATGGGAAAAAAGATTGGAAGAGGCAGCGGCGATATTATGCTTAAACTAACTGTTGATCCTGATCCCGGTTATGCGGTGAAAGAAGTTTTTTATACCTATAACCCAACAACGAATAATCTTGTATGCAATTTTTCCAAAATACCCGGATAACAGGAAGCTTGTTTTAAAAGATATAGCAATACCTACGGGAACTACCATCAGTTTTCTTTCAACAAAAGAAAATTTGCATTGGAAGCAATCAGGTGAAAATGTTGAAATCAGTTTACCTGAATACAATCCTAATAAAATGAGTTCGCCTTATGCATATGCGGTGAAGATTGAAAATTTTGGAAGGTTTGCATCAAAGCCTGTTATTGAAATTAAATATGACAAAGCCGGTCCATTACAGCCATTTGTTCATATTTACTTTGAACCCGGAGCTACCGTTTACTTTACTACGGATGGATCGGAGCCAGGCCTTTCATCAACAAAATATTCAACGCCTTTTCTTATTAACGAAACTTCCACCATAAAAGCAAAGGCATTTATGCCCGGTAATTTGAGCAGTAATTTAAATAGCCAAAAAGCTATTCGGTATAAATGGCTTACTGCGGCAAAACTTTCAGAACCACAACCGGGCATTGCTTACAAATATTATGAACCTGCAGGTAAAATTGATATGAGTTCAATTAATAATACTCCGACTACTTCAGGAGTGACAGCTATTATTTCTCACCAAAATAAAAAGCGCCCTGATAAATTTGCTTTTGAATTCACGGGTTATATTAAAATTGACAAAGACGGCATTTATACATTCTTTACAGATTCCGATGATGGCAGCTTACTTTATATCGATGATGAAGAAGTCGTGAACAACGATGGTGATCATGGCAATGTAGAAAAAAATGGTAAGGCCGCATTGAAAAAAGGTTTTCATAAAATAAAAGTGCTTTACTTTGATAGTGGCGGTGGCAATTCATTAAAAGTTTCAATGCAACCGGAAGGCGGAAAGAAGGAATCGATACCGGCGGCTTTATTGTTTCATTAATCAACCAACTATATGAATCAAACCAGGAACTCTTTTCTTTTTGCCCTTATACTTGTCACCAGTCTTTTTTTTCTTTGGGCTTTTTTGCATAATACAAACGGGATATTAATTCCGCATTTAAAAAAAGCATTGCAGTTAACCGATACGCAATCTTCATTCATTGATCTTGCTGTGTACTTTGGCTATTTTTCAATTGCCATTCCGGCCGGTTTTGTAATGCATAAATATGGGTATAAACCCGGAATTATTCTTGGCTTAATATTATTTGCTATTGGTGCTTTTCTATTTGTACCCGCCGCATCTTCACAAAGCTTTGTTTTGTTCTTAATGGCTTTATTCATACAGGCTGCCGGTGCCACTTTTCTTGAAACGGTTGCTAACCCATATGTAACAGTATTAGGCCCAAAAGAAACCACTGAGCAACGATTGAATTTTGCACAATCATTTAATGGAGTTGGAGCGGTGGTGGCACCTATAATTGGCGGCACATTTATTTTATCGGGGGTTGAGTATACAAAAGATGAATTAAGAGCAATGGACCCCGTTCAACTCAATACTTATTTACTAAGCGAAGCTTCTACTGTAAAAATCCCTTACCTGATCATTGGCGCAGTTGTGGTTTTAGTTGCCATTCTTTTTATGTTTTCAAAACTGCCTTCTGTAAAAGAGTCTGATTCGGCCGATGCACATACGGGATTCTCATTAAAAGTATTGCGACACAGCCATGTGAAATGGGCGGTGATCGCACAATTTTTTTATGTAGGAGCACAAGTTGGTGTCGCAAGTTTCTTTATTAAATTTTCAAAACAGGTAATGGACCTTCCTGAAAAAAATGCGGCCTACTGGTGGGGTTATATCGCAATGGTTGGTTTTATGGCAGGCCGCTTTGCCGGAACTTTTTTAATGAAGTATATCAGGCCACCAAAACTATTATTGATCTATGCGCTGATAAATATTTTATTATTGGTACTGGCGTTGAATACAAGTGGTAAAATAGCAGTGTATGCAGTGATGGCCGTTCCGTTTTTTATGTCAATCATGTTTCCAACAATTTTTGCTTTAGGCATAAAAGAATTAGGAGAGGAAACAAAAATGGCTTCATCATTATTGGTGATGTCAATTGTAGGCGGTGCATTGGCGCCAATATTTATGGGCGGCATTTCAGATGCTACCGGAAGCATGCAAAAAGCCTATATCATACCTTTACTTTGTTTCATACCTGTAGCATGGTTTGCGTGGCGCGGATATAAAATAAAACAAATCAATGTTTCGTCTTGATAATAAAATTGCAGTGATCACGGGTGGTGGCAGTGGTATCGGAAAAGCTATTGCGAAACTGTTTGCAGAGCAGGGAGCTATTGTACACATACTCGAATTAAATACCTCCAATGCAAATGAAGCTGCAGAAGAAATAGAGAAAAGTGGAAACGCTGTTTTTGTACATGCCTGCAATGTCGCAAATAAAAAAGAAGTCAATACCGTATTTGAGAATATTGGAGCAATGAACCTCCTTGTGAACAATGCCGGTATTGCACACATTGGTAAAGCAGACACAACAATGGAAGAAGATTTCGATAGAGTAATTTCGGTAAATGTGAAAGGAGTTTACAATTGTATTCACGCTGCAATTCCGCAAATGCGAAAGACCGGGGGAGGTTGTATTATTAATATGGCGTCTGTAGCAGCCCTTGTAGGAATACCTGACCGGTTTGCCTACAGCACGGCAAAAGGAGCTGTAATGGCAATGACATTAAGTGTTGCAAAAGATTATTTGCAGGAAAATATCCGGTGCAATTCTATGTCACCGGCAAGAGTGCACACACCGTTTGTTGATGGATTTTTAAAAAATAATTATCCTGGTAAAGAAGCAGAAATGTTTGAGAAACTTTCAAAGACACAACCGATCGGGCGAATGGGCACACCGGAAGAAATTGCAGCACTTGCTTTATATCTCTGCAGTGATGAAGCATCCTTTATCACCGGTTGTGATTACCCCATCGATGGCGGATTCGTTAAACTCAATAATTAGAACCAGGATTAATATGATTACAAGGATTAGGAGGAAATTGAACACACAAAGAATAATAACAATGAATAAATTCTTATTTGTTGCACTGTTCATGACAAGTGTTTTTTTTGCTGAGGCACAGTCTGAATATACGCCTGCATCTGAAAATCTTGCAGCCAGAAAAGAATTCCAGGATAATAAATTCGGAATGTTCATTCATTGGGGCGCATCAAGTGTGCTGGGTGCAGGCGAATGGGTAATGAATAACCGCAACATTAAAGTGGATGATTACACAAAGCTGGTCCACATTTTTAATCCGCAGCATTTTGATGCTGCTAAATGGGTAGGTATTGCTAAAGATGCGGGAATGAAATACATCACTTTCATTACCCGCCATCATGACGGATTCAGTAATTGGGATACAAAACAATCGGATTGGAAAATAACAAAGACACCTTATGCTAAGGATGTATTCAAACAATTGGCGGATGAATGTCATAAGCAGGGAATAAAAATTTTCTGCTATTATTCATTGCTTGACTGGTACCGTACCGATTACCAGTATGAAACAGGCCGAACAGGAAAAGGAACAGGGAGAACAGAAAAAAGTAAATGGGAAGATTATGTGAAATTCATGAAAGCGCAATTAACGGAGTTGCTTACCAACTATGGCGAAATATCAGGTATCTGGTTCGATGGTCATTGGGACCAGTTGGATAACGATCATGATAAAAAGCAGGCATCGAAAGTAAACTGGCATTATGATGAGATCTATAAACTCATACACAGTTTACAGCCCAAATGTTTGATCAGTAATAATCATCATTTAACACCAATTCCCGGTGAAGATTTCCAGGCATTTGAAAAAGATTTGCCCGGGCACAACACAACAGGTTTCGGAGGCGCTTCTGTTTCAGAGTTGCCATTGGAAACCTGTGAGACGATGAATGACAGTTGGGGTTTTAATATTACCGACAGGAATTATAAATCGGTAAAAAGATTAGTTCAATACATGGTGAAAGCGGCCGGTTACAATGCAAATTTTTTATTGAATGTGGGGCCTATGCCTGATGGAACCATTCAACCTGAATTTGCAGATACTTTAAGAGCTGTAGGTAAATGGATGCAGCAAAATGGGCAAACCATATATGGAACAAGAGGAAATATAATTCCTCCGAAAGACTGGGGAACGATGACGGTAAAAAATAAAACGGTTTATATGCACATTTTAAATAAACCGGAAAACCCTGCTTTTATTTTTATTCCTGAATTAAAAGAAAAAATTTCAAAAGCATTTTTAGTGAATGGCAAGAAGGAAATAAAATTCAAGCAGCAGCCTGAAGGAACTTTTATTTATCTCGATGGAGTTGTGCTGGATGACATTGATACAATTATTCAATTAGATTTAAAATAAGAACAGATGAAACTTATTCGCTTTGGTGATGCAGGCAAAGAAAAACCGGGTGTAATTATAAACGATATATGGTATGATGTTTCTGAGCATATCAAAGATTACGATGAAAAATTTTTTGAAGCAGATGGGCTTTCATTGCTCAAAACTATTGTTAGCGAAAAAACGTTGAAAGAAGTTTCAAGAGATATTCGTCTTGGTCCACCCATTACAAGACCCTCAAAGATCATTTGCATTGGGTTGAATTATTCCGATCATGCAACCGAAAGTAAAATGCAATTACCGCCCGAACCTGTTATTTTTTTTAAAGCAACAACTGCTGTTGTCGGACCAAATGATAATCTCATTATTCCGAAAAATAGTACGAAGACTGATTGGGAAGTTGAATTGGCAGTTGTGATCGGCAAAAAAGCTTCTTATGTTGATGAAGCAGTAGCATTAAATCATGTTGCCGGTTATCTTTTGCATAATGATTACAGCGAAAGAGAATTTCAACTGGAAAGAAGCGGCCAATGGGTAAAAGGAAAAAGTTGCGACAGCTTTGCGCCTTTAGGGCCTTATTTAGCAACACAAGATGAAATTTCAGATGTAAATGATCTCAGGCTTTGGTTAACGGTGAATGGAACTATGATGCAGGATGGGAATACAAAAAATCTTGTTTTTAAAATTCCGCAACTTGTTTCTTATGTCAGCCAGTTTATGACCTTGTTACCCGGCGATATCATTTCAACAGGAACTCCTGCCGGTGTCGGCCTGGGTCAAAAGCCCGATCCTGTGTATATAAAACCAGGTGATGTAATTGAACTTGGCATTCATGGATTGGGAAGCAGTCGCCAGGTTGCTGTATCATATCAATAATTAGTAATTATTAATTATTAATTAATGATTATTGATTATTAAAAGAAGTCGTTATGAAAAGATATTGTTTGGCTTTAGATTTAAAAGAGGATCCTAAACTTATTGCAGAATATGAAGCACTATCATAAAAATGTTTGGCCGGAAATAATTGCAAGCATAAAAGGCTCGGGCATAGAAGTGTTGGATATATATCGCACGGGCAACAGAATGTTCATGATCATTGAAGCCAATAATGATTTTAGCTTTGAAAAGAAAACGGCTTTAGATGCGAACAATGCTAAAGTGAAGGAATGGGAAAAGCTGATGTGGATGTTCCAGAAAGCATTGCCATGGGCTAAACCAGGGGAGAAATGGATTTTAATGGAAAAAATTTTTAGTTTGCCAATTACCGGTAACCAGTAACTGGCAACCGCAAACTCCTGAATTCTGAATTCTGACTACTATGATAATAGATTCTCATGTACATTTTTGGAAGTATGATAAGGTAAGAGATTCATGGATCACTAATGACATGAAGATCCTGAAACAGGATTATTTGCCTGCGCATTTATTACCATCATTAAAAAGAAATGATGTTGATGGATGTATTGCAGTGCAGGCCGGGCAAAGTGAATATGAAACACATTTCCTTGTCGAGCTTTCTAAAACACATCCCGAAATTAAGGGGGTCGTAGGCTGGGTTGATCTGCAAAACAAAAACGCAGAAGATCGGCTGCAGTTCTTTTCTCAATATAACAGTATCAAAGGATACCGGCATGTCGTGCAATCTGAACCTGATGATTTTTTATCGAGAGAAGATTTTCAAAACGGCATAAGAGCATTGGCTAAATTTCACTATACTTATGATATACTTATTTATCATTATCAATTACGGCCGGCACTGGAGTTTGTTTTAAAATTTCCTTATCAAAAATTTGTAATCGATCATTGTGCAAAACCAGATATCGGGAAAAAAGATATCGGCGAGTGGAAAACATTAATAAAAGAAATGGCTCAGCATCCAAATGTTTATTGCAAGCTTTCAGGACTATTTACAGAAACAAAATGGAAGCAATGGAGTGCCGGTGATTTTTATCCCTATCTTGATGTTGTGTTTGAGGCATTCGGTACAGAGCGACTCATGTTTGGAAGTGATTGGCCGGTAATGTTGCTATCGGGAATTTATGTTCAATGGAAAAGCTTATTGGAAAAATACATGGAGAATTTTGTTGAAGAAGACAGGTTAAAGGTTTTTGGAGAAAATGCGTTATCATTTTATAATTTATAAAATATGGATCTCGGCTTAAAAGATAAAATCATTATTGTAACCGGCGGAGCCAAAGGTATCGGTGCCGGTATAACAAAAGCGCTGGCTGGGGAAGGCGCAATACCTGTAATAGTTGGAAGAAGCAAAGAAGATAATGAAACAATAGTAAATGAAATTAAAACCGGTTTTGCAATCACTGCAGAATTAACACATCCTGAGGATTGTGAAAATGCGGTGAAAGCAACGATCGAAAAATTTGGGAGGATCGATGGATTGGTTAATAACGCAGGCGTTAATGATGGAGTAGGATTGGAAAAGGGAAATTATGAAGCATTCATTGCATCATTGCATAAGAACTTAGTTCATTATTACCTGATGGCGCATCATGCTTTACCCGAATTAATAAAAAGCAAAGGCTCAATTGTAAATATCGGAAGTAAGGTAGCAGAAACGGGACAGGGCAATACATCTGCCTATGCTGCATCCAATGGTGGTCGTAATGCGTTAACAAGGGAATGGGCTGTTGAGTTATTAAAATATGGAATAAGAGTAAATGCAGTAATGGTTGCAGAATGTTATACACCGCTTTATGATAAATGGATCAAAACATTACCGAACCCTGAGGAAACTTTAAAAAAGATCAATGATAAGATCCCATTGGGAAAACGAATGACAACAGCAGAGGAGATAGCTGATATGGTTGTATTTCTCCTGTCCGAAAGATCGAGCCATACAACCGGGCAACTGATCTATGTTGATGGAGGCTACACACATCTTGACCGGGCGTTATTATAAGGCGATGGGCTAAAGCCCATATCAAAGCAGTTTGATTAGCCCCATCCGCCGCGGGGGACGGGGTTATAAAGAAGAAAAGGAAAAGGGCTAAAGCCCTTCCGAATGGATTTCAGATTTTAGCCCCATGCTTAAGCATGGGGTTATAAAATTGAAATCTCGTTTTTAAGGGCTTTAGCCCTTACACTTTCAATCAGAAATAAGAAAGTAATGATAAAAAAATACGCTGTAATCTTTTTTCTTTTTTATTCCAGCTTTTTGCATGCGCAAAGGGCAGAAAATATTATCATTATTACAACCGATGGATATCGCTGGCAGGAACTTTTTAAAGGAATGGATTCCGCTATTGCAAATAATCCAAAATTTAACCAGGGAGATAGCAATTATATTTTTGAAAGATACTGGAGCAATGATGAAAATGAACGAAGAAAAAAACTGATGCCTTTTTTTTGGAGCACTATAGTAAATCAAGGGCAGATCTATGGTAACAGGAAATTCGATAATAAAGTAAATAATGCAAATCCTTACTGGTTCAGTTATCCCGGTTATAGTGAAATAATGACCGGCTTTGCTGATACTGCCATCGATTCTAATGAGCATCCTCCAAATCCGCATGTAACTGTGTTGGAATTTTTAAATCAACAACCAAAATTCAAAAATAAAGTGGCGGCATTTGGCGCATGGGATGCATTTGATAGAATATTGAATCAACAACGAAGCGGCATTCCTGTTTTTTCAGCATTTGATACGATCGGTGGAAAAACTCCAACGGCAAATGAAAAACTTATCAATGCAATGATGCAGGAATCATACAGGCCATTTGGTAATGCAGAATGTCTCGATGTGTTTACTCATTATGCGGCAATGGAGTATTTAAAAACCAGAAAGCCAAAAGTTCTTTACATAGCTTATGGCGAAACGGATGAATGGGCACATCATAGCCATTATCGCTCTTATCTTGATGCAGCGCAGCTTGTAGATGAATGGATAAAACAGATCTGGAATTTTATACAAAGCGATCCGCAGTATAAAAATAAAACTGCTTTGTTCATAACAACAGATCATGGACGGGGAGATATCAATAAAGAAGAATGGACAAGTCATGGCAATTCTATTGCCGATGCCTATGAAATATGGTTTGCTGCAATCGGCACAGGAGTTAATGCAGGAGGAGAACAAAAAAATAATGTACAGCTTTACCAGAATCAATTTGCCCAAACAATTGCAAAACTCCTGGGTTATACGTATAAAGCAAAACATCCTGTATCACCTGAAATAAAATCCGTACTTAAAAAATGAAAAAATTATTTTTTTACTTTTTATTTTTTGCTTTCGCAATTTGCCTGAAAGCCCAGGTGAGCAAAACACCATTGCCAACAAAGCAACAGCTCGCATGGCATGAAATGGAATTTTATTTATTCATTCATTTTGGCCCCAATACATTTACCGATAAAGAATGGGGACATGGTGATGAACCGGAAGATATTTTTAATCCCACACAATTGGATTGCCGGCAATGGGCAAGAATTGCAAAACAAGCCGGCGCAAAAGGGATTATCATTACTGCAAAACATCATGATGGATTTTGTTTATGGCCAAGTAAATATTCAACACATACAGTTCGGGAAAGTAAATGGAAAAATGGAAAAGGCGATGTATTGAAAGAATTATCACAGGCCTGCAGAGAAAATGGATTGAAATTCGGAGTATATATTTCTCCATGGGATCGTAATCATCCAAAGTATGGAACAGCAGAATACAATGATGTGTATGTAAATACGATGAAAGAGATTTTTGCAAACTATGGCCCGATCTGGGAATTGTGGTGGGATGGTGCAAATGGCGAAGGACCAAATGGAAAAAAACAGGTTTATGATTGGGACCGGTTTAAAAAAACAGTAAATGCTATTTCACCAAAAACAGTTGTATTTAGTGATGTTGGCCCGGATATAAGATGGGTGGGAAATGAAAAAGGAATTGCAGGAAAAACAAACTGGAATTATCTCGATACAGCTGGTTTTACACCAGGGCATGGCGCTCCGCCAACGGATACATTAAATACAGGAAATGCTTTTGGAAAAGCATGGATACCGGCTGAATGTGATGTTAGTATTCGTCCCGGTTGGTTTTATCATGCAAATGAAGATGATAAAGTAAAAAGCGGTGAGCAGTTATTTGATCTTTATTTAAAATCAGTTGGCCGCGGGTCAAATTTATTATTGAATGTGCCGCCAGACAGGAGAGGCTTGATCAATGAAAATGATTCAGCAGCATTAATGGCGTTTAAAAAAATAAAAGATGAAAATTTTTCAAAAAATCTGTTGAATGATGCAAAAGCTTATTGGGAAATAAATGAAGATGCATTTCTGAAAGATAGTATCAATTACAGAACATTAGATAAGAAAGGCGCTGTGTATGGCATCAACACACAAAGTTTTATGGTGCAGTTGCCCACTCCAAAACAGGTAAACTGTATTGTGCTTCGCGAAGCGATCCACCTTGGCCAAAGCATTGAAAATTTTAGGATCGTTCTATTTAATAATGATCAGCAGGTTGACGAAATAACAGGAACAACGATCGGCAGGAAAAGAATAATCACATTTCCTGTTCGAACGATAACTTCATTCAAAGTATATTTTATCGACCGCTATGGAAATGATAATGTAAGTGGAGTAGCTGCATATCTGCTTGAAGAGAAACTTGTTGAAAAATAATTTTTACAGGTAGAAATACGAGCCTGACTCCCGGTATTTCCAGGAAAATTGTCATCGGTTCATAAAAAATCCGAACAAGTGTTATTATGAACAAAGTTTCTCCCTACTTTTAAAGACTTAATTCCTTAACCAAAATAAAACTAATATGAGAAAAGGGCTACTACTGACACTCCTATCAGTAATGTGTACTATGGCGGCGTTTTCACAAGTGGATAATTATTGGTCCGCAAACAATGAAAACAGAACTGCTATTCCAACTGACAAAGCTGTTGCAAGATTATCTTATCCAAAAGAATTTAAATTATTTAATTTAACGGCAGCTTCTTTAAGACAAAAATTATTTTCTATCGTTGATAAGCAGGCTAAACCTTCAACGATTATTACATTACCAAATGCGGCTGGTAATCTTGAACAATTTGAAGTATTTGAATCTTCAAATTTTGAACCTGCATTGCAAGCCCAATTTCCCGAAATCAGGGCTTTTTCCGGCAGAGGTATTACAGATAAGTTTGCCACTTTAAAATTGAGTATTTCTCCACAGGGAATTCAAACTATGGTTTTCAGAACTGAAAAAGAGAATGAATTTATTGAACCTTATTCCCAGGATCATACTGTGTATGCTGTTTACAATTCTCATAGAGATAAAGGACAATTGCCATGGACATGTACTACAGAAGATAAGCAATATGGATGCTAATCTGCAATCACAACTTGACCCTCAACTCTTAGCCACCGGCAGTTCTAATGGCACTTTAAAAACTATGCGCCTGGCTCAGTCTTGTAATGCAGAATATTCTAACTGTTTTGGTGCTACAAGTTCTGCACAGGTAGATTTAGTGTTAGCTGCTTTTAATGCAACACTTACACGTTGTAATGGTGTTATGAAAAAGACCTTGCATTACACCTGAACCTTATTGCAAATACAACAGCAGTTATTTATTATAATCCCTCAACAGATCCTTATACTACAATGTCTAAGCTGGAATAATCAATTGCAATCAACTTTAACTTCAGTTATCGGCGAAGCAAATTATGATATCGGTCATATGTTTGGTGCTTCAGGTGGTGGTGGAAATGCAGGTTGTATTGGTTGTGTTTGTGTGAACGGTTCAAAAGGGAGAGGTATTACTTCACCTGCTGATGGAATTCCACAGGGAGATAATTTCGATATTGATTATGTAGTGCATGAAGTAGGACATCAATTAGGAGGCAATCATACTTTCTCAATGTCATTGGAAGGTACTGGTGTAAATAAAGAAGTAGGTTCAGGCATTACTATCATGGGTTATGCAGGAATCACAACCCAGGATGTAGCACCACATTCTATTGATATATTTCATGAAGCAACTATTGCACAGATACAGGCTAACTTAGCACTAAAACCTGCCCGGTATCTATAAATATGACTGCTAACCATGCACCCGGTTGTTGCTGCCGTTAGCAATTATACTATTCCTATCAGTACTCCGTTTGCACTTACCGGTTCTGCAACTGATGCAATGCAGAACGATGCATTAACTTATTGCTGGGAACAAAATGATAATTCAACAACATCAGGATCAAGCAGTGTTGCATCTCCAACTAAAGCAACCGGTCCGAACTGGTTATCATTTTCAGCCCATCTGCATCCGGAACAAGAACGTTCCCAAGATTATCAACGATCCTGGCTGGTTTAAATGTAACCGGACCATTACCTGGCGGTGATGCAGGTGCAAATATTGAAGCATTAAGTTCAGTTTCAAGAACATTGAACTTCAGGTTAACAGTAAGAGATAATAATCCTTATGTTGCCGGTTCAACAATCGGGCAAACTGCATTTTACAGATGTGGTAGTTACAGTAACAATACTTCAGGACCATTTGCAGTTACTGCACCAAATACTGCTGTTTCATGGGGCGGCGGCACTTCTCAGACAGTTACATGGAATGTGAATGGTACCAACTGCCGGATCCGGTAAATTGTGCCAACTGTAAATATTTCATTATCTACAGATGGCGGTCAAACATTCCCGACGGTATTAGCTTCAGTCCACTGCCAATGATGGTTCAGAAGTGGTAACATTCCAAATACACCAGGTACAACAAACAGAATAAAAGTAGAAGCAGTTGGAAATATTTTCTTTGATATTTCAAATACAAATTTCACGATTGGTACGGCACCTTCATGCGGCAATCCAACAGGATTGAATGAAACATCTATCACAACTAATAGTGCAACTGTAACTGGAGTGCTGTCAGCGGCGCATTGAATTATGATGTAGATTATAAAGCAGCATCATCTGGTACATGGATCAATGCTGCAACAGGCACAACTTCACTTTCAGTAAACCTAACTGGTCTTATCATCTTCTACAGTTATGATTGGAGAGTAAGAGCAAATTGTTCAGGAGGTCCTGGTAGTTATGTTACAGATCAGTTTACTACTGCAGCAGTTGGTGGTGCATGTCCTGGAATTTATGATACAGGTACAAATGGAACAACCGGAGGAGCAGCAACTATTCCTTTGAATACAGACGTTCTGGGAACTGTATCTGTAAGAGGTGATAACGATTATTACAGGTTTGTAATAACAACAGGTGGAACGATTACGATTTCATTAACCGCACTCCCTGCAAATTATGATTTGGCATTGTTAAACGGAAGCGGAGCTACATTGCAAACTTCGGCAAACAATGGTACCGCCAGTGAAACGATTAACACAACAGTGCTGCCGGTACATATTATATAAGAGTGTATCCAAGAAATAACGGCGCATGGAATGCAAATTCATGCTACACATTGCGTGCAGGCGACGGTACAGCAAGCAGAAGCCTTGATGATATTACCTCATCCGGCAGAGGAGTTCCCGGAAACAGGAACGGACTTAGTCTTTTCCCTAATCCTGCAACTCAAACGATCAATGTTTCATTGGATCGAATTAATGATAAAGCCGAGATAAAGGTTTACAATATAATGGGCAACCTTGTAATGCGTCAAATAACAACAAAGACAAATACAGAGCTGAATGTTTCCAAACTGCCGGCTGGTGTTTATATGGTGAGTGCAAGTGATGGCATTACAACAAGCAACTCTAAGTTTGTAAAAGAATAAGCTAAGCGAATAAATAAAATGAAGGCTGCCCGGTGCGGGCAGCCTTTTTATTTATCGCTAAACAAGTTTTACGTGTTACTCCTTTTCTAAAATTGTTTTAAGCGGAAATTTTTTTGCATCGACTGTCTTGTAATTTTTCAGCGATTGTTCAATGGTTAAATACATTCCTTTTCGTTCATTATTGAAACCGTGTAAGAAATATCACTTTGCCCTGACTGAAATTCAACATCAGTTAGTTTAATATAGGTCACAAATGATTTATACTTCATTGGCATCACTATATACATTTCAGGCTGCCAGCCACGGGAAGACCAATTTGAAATTCTAAAAACAAATATTTTTTCCCAGGCAAACAGCTGGTTGCTGAATTCAAACTTATTGAACGGTATTTCTACCTTATTGTAAGTAAGAGGTTCACCTATTCCTTTATCAAAGTATTTGCCGCAATCAATCTCATTAGTTTTTAACGAGACGAAGTCAATTGTCGAAGTATCATGAGTAAACCAGTCTCCTCTTTCCGTCATTTTTTTTGGCTCACAGATCTTCATTTCTATTTTATATTGTGTACTTTCTGCTTTGACGGAATCCATTTTTACCAGAATAGATAAATACGGCGACTGGGCCGTTACTGTGAGATTGAAAATAACAGTAAATCCCACAATCAGGATTTTCATATTGTCAATTTATGGATTAAAGTTATTATAGCTTGGGCTCAGATTAGCATGATTCGTTTTTTAAAGCTATTCACGGTATTCAATTTTATCGACAGACATAGAGGTAAACGCTACCGTTTGTTTTCCTTCCACATAAGGGCCGAACCTGCTTTCTAATTTGTCAAAAAATGAATCAGGTGTAAGTGTATGCACCAGCTTCTTATTTATATAAAATTTACAAACTCCTTTTATTTTTTCAAATAGAAGATCATTAATAGCATAATTATTCCTACGTATTGCATCAGTTTCTGTCCAGTCTTTTATGCCGGTATATTTTCCGTCTGCAAACTTTCCAATAGCGAATGTCCCATCGTTGGCGATCATAAAAACAAAAGCATTATTTACATTGTTGCTGGAAAAACACATTCCATAAGGCTCATCCATTGCGCCGTCTGTGTGTGTAGTACTCATCCCGATCCTGAAATCAATTTTATTGGAAGAAAGCATTTTCAGAGTAGGCATATAATAGCCATCAGATTTTTTGCGCTGTATCCTGTAGTCCAAAAATAAAAAAGTGCTTTTTGTGTCTGCATCATCTGTTTCTTCCCATTCGTATTTTCTCATTTTGAAATCATCATAAAACACATTGTTATAAATAACCTCTGTTGGCTGGTCCGGGAATTTTTCCGCAAGGGTCCAGTCGTGGATTTTTAATGAATAAATGAAAAGACTTGCGTTCGGAGGTAAATAAAATCCAAACTTTTTTCCGTAAAGAGGTCTTGCTTTACAGGTATAAACTTCCCGGTCATTGATCCTGAAACTCCAGGTATCTTTTAGCTTGATCAGAGTAAACTTATTCAAATTTCCCAGTTTGTTACTTTTATCGGCGGCCCTGATGGCATTGGAAAGAGTGAAATCCTTGATAATGTTTAGACCTGTCTCGGTTTCTTCATCTATTCTGAATGAACCCAAATTTGAAATCAGGAAATATAATCCCTTGTCACCATCGCTGCCAAGTAACAGCCCAAAAGCATTTTTATTTTCCCCGGTAAAATTATTCATCACCGATTCTATCTTGTAATCATGGGTATCATCGAGGGTAAAAACTTGTGTAATAGCACTGGGGGTTCCTCTTTTAGTGCTGACTATATAACGACTATCATTTATCTCAAATTCATCCCAGGCAGTGCTGTCAATAAGCCACCTATTTTCATTGTTGGAAAAGGTTTCATTGACGATCCAGCCGGAGCTGGGCTCTTTCTTTTTTGTCACAGGTTCTGTAGGGGAAACGGTTGATGGCGTCCACACATTTGATTTCACAGGGTCAGCATAAATTCTTAAAATGGTTGAAAAAACAGATGAAGCAATAACTTTTATATAGGCCTCAGGCTGTTTAACCGTGGATTTTGTTTTTTCGGTAACTGGTATTCGGGAAAACCTTCCTTATTTATCGTTTTTGTAAATGTATAGCCAGGTTGACATTTTTTCATTTGAAAATCAAGGCTATCGGTGGATTTAATAGCTGCGGCTTTTGTTGTGTTGCTTTTTAGCAAGGCAAAAAAATCATTTGATTTTTTTTCAAAAAAAACTCTCGCATAGATGTCTTCTTTTAATATAGTCGAGAGGTAATACTTAGCAGTGTCTCCCTTAGCTGTCGGTACTCCTTTTATATAGTCAAAATTATTTTTAGCGCTTTGAAAAATAAGAGGAAACAAAGCACACAGGTTACCGGATGTTACTATGGGGGTACCGGTTACTCTTAGGTCATCAAACTCGGCTTTCAATTGTTCGATATAAAACCCGACATAGGGGCCATAGAATTTTTGAGACGGAACGCTGTTTACCAGGGAATCATTGATGTAAAGTTTCCATTGTTTGCCTGCTTTGTTCAGTTTTAACCGGTTGGTTTCATTCTTTTCCATCTTCAAATGCGGTGTTTTCGTTTCGGGAATAATGATTCTGTAATCATTATTGTACATTTCAAACAATGCATATTCCCCGTTTGCATTTATGGCAAAGCAGAACTTGCGGTACATATTTGACCCAAAGATCAATCCACTAAAAGACAACAGGGAAAGATCATCGTCAGTTACTGATCTGACGCTTGCACTTATTTCAAACGCTTTGGAACTGTCTACTCCAGCAAGTAGCTGCGGATGAAAAGCAGTTTGCAGATTGTTATCAATGATAAACTTCCCATCCTCGATCTTTGCAGACAAGTTCTCAATTTTTCCGACTGCCCAAAAATTCTTGTTGGATGAAAAATCTTCTGCCAGTATAACTTTTTGTTGAGCTGCCAGGTTAAAACTAATAATACAGGTGAAAAGGAGGATGGATGGCTTGTTCATGATGTTTTTTTATTTACAGATCCATGAGTTGTTGAAATATCAGGCTTATTCATCGTCTGGATTTTTTCGTTGCCCTGCGAGTATCAGTATAAAGGCCAGACTAATAATTATAGCCCATGTCCATCCCAGCAACCAAACCATCAATGCGCCGATCCCAAAAACAATAAGGAAGAACAGCAGGATGGCAGTCCCTTTACTTATTTTTCCTCCTTTATTCACCTGTTTCAGGGCTCTTTTGATCGCCCATTTTAGAAATAGATTTTTTAACCAGCCCCGCTTTCTTTTTTTTGAAAGCAAATAAAAAAAAGGCGGAAGAGATGCTGCGAGCAACCAGTAACTGAAATCATTTTTAGCCGCATCAATAGCGATGGATAAAAAGAAGCTGGTCATAAATAGTGGTTTGTATAAGCAAATTATTCTACCATGACCGTCAGGACAATACTCCCGGGAGAGTATTTTTATTTTTTAAAACCGAACAGGCTGATTAGTTTTTAGCTTTAACGCCAAGCCAGACCCCCCTGTCCATTCCCTCTTTTATATCCGTGATCGTATTTAATTTTAATTCTATCAGGAACTGCTTTGAATCTTTCCGGTAAAAAACTGCTTTTTGATCAACGAACATATCAAACATCCATTCGATGCTTTTTTCATTCGCTTCATAAGTAAAACCATCGCCCAATTCTTTTTTTATTTTTTCAAATTGTTTTTTGAACAGATCCTGATGAGTGAGCGGGTCCCCGAAATAAGCCAAATAGATGAATTTTGATGAATCCGGATAAAAGCGTATTTCGCTTCTTTCAGCTCCTTCCGGTAAGAACGTTGATTTGTATTTCACATGAGGTCTTTCACCCAGCATTTCCCTGGCCTGGCGCTCGTTTTTGGGTTCCTCAATTTTTTCACTTCTGATTGTTTTAAATCCATCTTTGGCATAGTTGAGTAATTGCTCCAATTGTATTGCAAACTTTGTTTTTTCAGGATCTTTAAACATCTGATCAATGTCAAGCCCTTTGAAAGATTCAAGAATAGCAATAGCACTATCCCGGCTAGCCTCGAAATCTCCCCAATTTTCTCTTACCGGTTTCTTCATGATTGCTTGCAGTATAGTTCCATTAACATCTGATCCGAATATTCGCAGATGAATACTATGAATAGAACTGTCCTTCCCGAGATAAAGGTTTACTATTTGTTGCGGACTGCTTCCCTTTTTTTTCTCTATGAAATAAAAATTTATTGGAAATCCCTGGAAATTATTTTCCATGTATCCACGATCTTCAACAGTGAAGCCTGGCAGGCAGGTCGATAATTTGTTTTTTATGATCCCAGCTTCTTTTCGTGCATCAGCTTCTGATTGATAATTGCCAAAATATGCATTATAATTATTTGGTCCATTTTCTAACTTTTCAATATTACTTAGAAAAGCGCCGGGGAAATTTACAGATGCTACCCATCCATTCCCAACCCAACTGCCTGTACTGGGATTAAGAAATGCTAAATATCCCCCGGTCTTTAATTTTTCAAATTGGCCCGGGGCCTGTGCAATCACTTTCGACAAGGCATTGCAAAAATTATCGTTCGGATTATTCTTTACGGGTGTTGTTTGTGCAGCTATGCTGAGAGAGATAAAAAAATAAGGTAAGAGAATGAATAGCTTTTTCATGATGAGAACTTTTGACATTATGAAACTATTTTCTCTTTAAGACCCAGGCAATACTCCCGGGAGAGTATTTTAATGTTATGAATTTTATAGTTTATTCTTTAACAAGGTAAAATATCAAAGTGCCATCGTCCATTTCAAGGCGCATTTTTTCCTTATTAAATGAATAAAGGAAAACAAATTTATCCTTCTTGAATTTTTTGTCTTTTCCGGATACTGTTTGAATTTTATCAAACATAATAGTGATGCTGCCGGCTTCTTCATTGATTTTATATTTGCCTTTTACATTTGTACCGGCAAATTCTGTTTCATCCAGCAGCTTACCAAAATTCAAATAACAGCTATTATCAGGATTAAACCGGAAATAGATATTTTGAAATATTTCTTCCATCCCTTCCATTGCGCTTTGTTTTATACTGGCTGAGTCTTCGGCATCCATTTCCAGTTCCTTTCCAAGTGAATCGGCCTTTTCTTTCATCTTTTCATAAGCTTTTTTTCAAGCCAGTCAACATCTATTCCTCCCGGAAAATATTCCGTTATCATGCGTACAGGTTGCCAGCGTCCCGTTATTTTTTCTTTTTGTGCAAAACAGACTGTGGCAGTGAAACAGGTGAGCAGCATCGTACAACTTAAAAACCTGGATAGTATTTTCATGATAATTTTTTATTCTGTTAAGCTATTTTCTTTTAAAAGGCAGTACAATACCCCCGGTAGAGTATTTTACACACCGATAATAAGTGGGGGGAAATTCACGAGATTGACTAAAAACAACCAAACCGGATTGCACACATGATCCAATAGTATCTTATCGTGGTTTCTGCGCTACCAGCACTGATCTGATTTTATCTGCATCGGTTTCATTCTTGCCATCATTGCCAGGAAAAAATTTTATATGCACTTGCTTGTCATCTATCAAATAATACCATGCACTTCCATTTTTGGCTTTAGATGGCGGCTCACCCAGTTTTTCTTTAACATCTTTACGTGTATCATCAAGAGAAAGATTGTACGGTATTTCACCGGCATAGCGGCTGTATTTGCCATCCTTATTATAAATGGTGGCTTGTATTAGTGTGTCGTCTCTGATGTATAATTCAAGGCCGTAATTATAATAAGTGAGATACCTCACATTGTCGAAACCTGATCTTGAATCCGGCGGAGCATAAGCAAATAAAAAATCACGGGTGGCTTCATTTTTCAGCGGCTTATTGAGAAATGGAAAAAAAGAATGGTGTTGACGGTAATCTGCATTTTGACCACTATACAGGTCAAGCATAATGAAGATAACCGCCGTATCATTATCCGCTTTCTTTTTGTAAAAATTGGTCGTGCGCATCTGATTATAAAAAAATTCAGGATTTGAATCAGGCCCGAGCTTACCTGATCGTTTGGCTTTTTTCGCCATATCTTCTTTTATTTTTTCCTGTTCATCCACATCGCCGGTACAAATGGCCCTGATTTGCCATATCTGGTTCCGGAAATTAGTGATATACTTTATATCCCGGAGCGTAAACTGCTTTGTTTTTAATACATTTTTTTCCGGCCGCCATACACGGTATGATTCGTTTTCTTCAATCATTGTACAGTTTTTGGTGTGGTTTTCATCTACCCGGAGCGGCACACCGTTGAATTTAAAATCTTCATCCACTTTTGCAAAAAACTGGGCAAATAACACATGGGAATAAAACAGCAGGAAGGATAATATGCAGGAATATTTTTTCATATACTTAATTAAAATTCTAAGGTAGGTTAGCAATACAGCGATGGCAATACTCCCGGGAGAGTATTTTCGTTTGTTCAGCTAAATCTAATCCTTAATACAACGCACAGACATACCAAACGTCGAGAGGTAACTCATTTTGTATGCCTTATCTGATGTCTTACTGAGAGCAATGTAATTAACCCTACCAAGTACCGCACTTGACAACGTAGAACTCCACCATTCACCAACGCTACCCAGGTCCATGAATTTACCTTCGTCCCTATATTTATTTTCAGGCATGCAATATCCACCCGGAAGACCACCGAAACCACTTTCATTATTGCCATTCCCATTGTCATTCCATCCATTGTTGCTTTTCATTTTTCGGCCAGCTAATGTATCTCCGCCCAGGTAGTTAATGAGAGAATTCCACTCATCAATACCTGGTATATGGAAACCTTTTGGCGCCAGTCCGCGGGGGTCATTTACGGCATACCAGTTATAGAGTTTGCCATATGTACGGTTATTCGAGGAATCATTATTATAATAACACCATGCTGGTTTTAGATTCATGCCGGCTGCGATAAACTCCTGGGCTGTTTTTGCTTGGGGTATAGGGTCACCATTGCGGAAAGTGGTTATGTTTAAATTTTCAGACATCCATTCTTGCTTATTTATTTTTACAGTTTTTATGTTGGTTCCATTTTGGGCATTACTACTTTCTGGTATAAGCAATGCCGAAAGGATTATCAAACCCCCTAAAAGCATTTTTGGGAATTCCATATACGTTTGTTTATTGATTGCAAAATCGGAAGCAAATTATTTTGTTGATTCTTTTAGGACAATACTCCCGGGAAAGTATTTATTTAATAAGCCGCCAACTCCACTTTATATTTTCCATCCGGCCTTGTTATTGTTAAATCAAAAACATACTTACTGTCATCTTCCTTGTTTTTAAAATGAATTGATTTGTATTCGGCCCAACCCGTTCCCCAATCTCCTATTGTGTAAACCATGCCGTTGCCCAAAGCTTTTTTAAGTTTTTCAAACATGCTGTTGAAAAGGGCAGTGCCTTCTTTTTCAGTCATATTTTCGCCCAATACGGCATGAAAATAATTGCCACCAATATTTTTTATATAATTTCTTTTGGCACTTTCAAGTTTATAATTGGTATTGTATTCCTTCGACGAAGATGTCTTAGCATCACTTCCGGGAATAAATTCACCGGTGATGTCTTTAAAATTATTTTTTGAATGGACCCGGAGTTCTTTTAATTGGGCGGCTAATTTTGAGTTGTCGGATTTGTTAGTAATGTAGAAATATGTTTCTCGCTGGTAGCTTGAAATAACGGCTTCCACAAAATACCTGGTCTGCTTCGCCGTACTGTCTTTAGTTATGCGAATAACGTTATCGCTGCGTTTATAACCACCCGGTGTTTTTTCAATTACTTTATAAACAGGAAGTGTTCCCTGCTTCTCCGGCAGTTTTGTAATGAGAAAATTCTTAAGACATGCAGTAAGCTGTTTACTTATTGAATCCGATTTTTTTATGGCATCTTCCGGTTTGCTGCAAGTGGCGAGCCGGGCTGTATATTCATAATCACTTTTGCCTGTTCCAATAAAATTCTGCTCAGCATCGGTTACTGCAAGGCTTGTAACATATTTTGGCTTATCGTCAGTACTTTTCACTCTTGTTCTTCTTTCATATGGGTCTCTTAATATTCCCCATGTATTTATATGATTGAATTCAGATTTTGCCTGCTCATTTATTAAAGGCAGCATTTCGCAAAGTTTGCCGCTGGCACTTACCTGCGGGTAATAATTTTTCATTACCAGGTTACTGAAAGCTACCCGCTGCATATCTTCAACATAAAAACCTGCCTGGTCGCCACTAAAATGCTGCGCTTTGATTTTGCCAACCTCTTTGTCATTTATAAAAAATATCCAGTTATCTTTTTCCTGTTTTATCGATAGCGTATTATTTGCAAGTAACCCGGGTTTTACTGTGGTGGTTGCAGCCCATTTACTCAGGTATGACAATTGTTTATTTTCTAATTTTCCAAAAGCCCATGCACCGCCTCCCTTGTCTGTAGTGGCAGCAAGAAAATAATATTCATTGATATGTTCAGCATCACCAAAATAAAAACCGAAAACATTTGTTGCAATCTTAGTGCTAATAATTGAGGCTGTGACAGTGATAGAAAAATCAGTGAGGGTATCAAAATATGTTCCGATGCCCGGGGTAAGCGTTGTTTTAGTTTTATTTTCAATAAACAGCTTGCCGTTAAGCATCGAAACGGAACCATCGGCATCTTCAAATAAATTCCAATAGCTATCATTATTACTGAAACTTTCGTTGAGCACCACTTTTTCAATTACCTGTGCCTTTGTAAAAAATAAACTAAGGCAAAAAAGAGGAAAGATGGTTAGCTTTTTCATGATGTTTCTTTTTGTCTTACGAAACTATCTTCTCAATAAAAGCAAGACAATACTCCCGAAAGAGTATTTATTCCAAGCTTCACTTCAGGAATCGTATAATAAGCACTGGCTCGTTTTATCAACTACCCTGTACTTGTTTGCTATTGTAAGATTTATTCTATTTGGCTATATAAAGAGAAGTCGCTACTGAGGACAAATTTGGAGCTGTATCAATAGTGGTTTCCATACCATTTTTCCAGAGAATGGCCTTCTTATGGTTGTCAGTATACTTGTATCCGGCTATATACACATCCTTCCCGGAAACAAGAATTGAATTTGCTTCAGCATCTTTAGTACCGTCAGACAGATTGGTTAATACCGCATTTTTCCAGTATTTCGCTACAACATGATAACTGCTGTTGTATTCTATCCCGACTACATACACATCAGTTCCATTAACAAATATAGAATGGGGAAAGGTGCTTGCAGTGCCATCAGACAGGGTGGTTGCAACTCCGTTTTTCCAATATTTAGCTACATCCTTTTCACCATTAGATTCAGACCCGGCTACATACACATCCTTTCCGGAAATAAGCATTGATATTACATCTGCATCTTTAGTGCCATCAGTCAGGTCAGTTGCTTTCCCGTTTTTCCAATACTTGGCCACCCATACGCCATATTTTTTCTCTATTCCGGCTACATGTACGTCCTTACCAATAACAACTATTGACTTTGCCTGGGCATATTCGGTGCCGTCAGTAAGGTTTGTAGCAATTCCATTTTTCCAGAACCTGGCTATATTTATTGTAGCCTTATACTCCTGACCGGCCACATACACATCGTTTCCGGAAACACTTATAGAATATGCCATCGCATTATTAGTGCCATCAGACAGATTGGTTGCGACGCCATTTTTCCAGTATTTGGCTACATTTTTTTTACCGTTACTCTCATAACCTGCTACATACACATCGGCTCCGGAAATAACTATAGATTGTGCATAGGCATCATTAGTGCCGTCAGATAAGTTGGTGGCAATTCCATTTTTCCAGTATTTGGCAACATTTTTTTTACCGTTACTTTCATACCCGGCGATATAAATGTCTTTTACTCCTGCGGTTTGGGAAGTTGCCAAACAATAAATTAAAACGCAAATCAAAAAGATGGATAGCTTTTTCATGGTGAGTTCTTTTAATCTTACGAAACTATTTTCTCTAAGCTGGCAAGACAATACTCCCGGAAGAGTATTTTTTATTCAATCACCTATACGTGTCCGGGAATTAGTAAATTAGTCCGGAGCAAATTAGTCCACCTTGCCAATGTATCCACTTCTTTATCAATTTTGGAAAAGAAAACGGGAGCTTATGTTTTTTATAAGCTTCTTCGTTAGCTACGGTTTATCATACTGCTATGGGCAGATCAATCAACGATTAACTTTTACTCCATACACTATAACAGAAGGGATGGCCAGCAATCTTGTAAAAGATATGAATTTTGACTCCAATGGATTTTTGTGGGTTAGCACAGTATTAGGATTACAACGTTTTGACGGAAAAACTTTTCATACAATTCCACTTCGTAATGATGAACATGGTGTGCATTATGATAAAGGCGTAAACCTTTTACCTCTTCGGAATGGCGAAATGCTTATTGCAACAGAAAAGGGCATTGCTTTTTACAATCCGGCCAATAACAGGTTCCGCAATTTTCCTTTTCAGCGTTTAAAAGATAAGATACCTGATCAATTAGCAATTATTCCCTTGAAAGAAGAAAATAACACGGTCTGGCTTATGGAAAATAACAATATCCTGCAGCTGGACATGGCATCAGGGAAAATTTTAACTACTATTCTTGTGCCTGCCGAATATGTAAACAAACAATTAATTTCTCATGCATTACCAGCAGACCAGGATAGGGTCTTTATTATGATCAATAGCATGTATATTCTCGTATTGGATAGTAAACAAAAAACCGTAAATATTGGTTATGAAGTAAAAGAACACAGTTTAAATGACTTTCATTTGCTACCCGGCAGCACTTTATTGGTTACCACACATACAGGAATGCAAAAAATAGACATTCGCACATGGCAGCCGGTTTCATTTTGCCCCTTCCCGGGAAAGGCCGAGATCGCCGATTTTTCTCTTACAACTTCACTTCAAATGTCATCGGCAATTTTCCTGGTGGGAGTGAATAACAATTTGTGGGAGTTTGATGCGCAACAAAATATGTTTACACGTAAATTGACTGATCGCCAGGATCAGCCCTTTTTTACAGCGAATCTTTACAGCAAACTGATTAAGGATAATTATAATAATATTTGGGCAGGATCATATATCCAGGGAATCAGAAAGATCCAATATGATGTACCGCATATCAGGTACTTCGGAACGCAGGAAAGAGAAAAGAATTTTGTAAAGTGCATTTATACGGATAAGAAAAATAATCTTGTTTTATCCGGTATGCTGAACACAGGTTTACAGGTGTTCGACACCAACGGAAGATTTCTGAAGTCCATCTTTTATTTTGAAAAAGATATTCATCAGCCAACTGTAACAGCCATAGAAAAAATGAACAACGAAGAGTACTTGTTATTTATGAATAACCTGGGAACGGCGTATGTCTTTAACCGCATCACATTTAGAATAAAGAAACTAAAAAAAGACTTTTTCTCTTTTTCACCTACGGGCTTTGGCTATTATTTCAACCTCTTTAGTACCAGCGACAGCAGTTTTTTGTTTAAATACCGTGAGAAGATTTATCAATGCAGCAGGTCCCGAAAATCCTTCCTCACTACTGCATTGTACTCTTTACCTGCTTTTGAATCATTCTATCTTTTTAAACACAGCAATGGAAATATTTGGTTAGGAGGCAAAGGAAGATATTGCCTTTATAAGCCGGCTGAAACCGCTTCTGTTTTCCAACTGTACGATGATGTATTGATTAAATGCATAATAGAGGATAAAGAGGGATATGTATGGATGGCCACGGAAAAAGGTTTATATAAAATGAATGTAAATGGTAAGCTTATTCTCCAATATACAACCCGGAACGGCTTGCCGGATGATGGCATTTATGCGATAACAACAGGGGATAATGGAAAAATCTGGTTCAGCCATAACAAAGGAATAAGCAAACTGAATGACGATGGAACTTTTTTCACTATGGACAAAACTGATGGTCTCCAGGAAAATGAATTCAATACTAATTCTGTTTTTAAGACAACAGATGGAGAACTTTTTTTTGGCGGGGTAAATGGCATCAGCAGTTTTTATCCTGGTAAAATAAAAGTAAATGACCATCGGCTCAATGTTTTCGTAACGGAAATAAAGGTGAAAGAAAAAGATTGGCATGCAGATACGTCGTTCTGGAACCTGCAAACAGTTAAGTTACCTTATAACCAAAATGCGCTTGCCATTTCATTCAATGCATTGGGCCCGGAAAACGCTGAACAATACAATTACCAATATAAAATGGAGGAAGTTGATGAACAATGGATCAATGGAGCAAACAACAGAACGGCAAGATATGTGTTGAACCCCGGCGAGTATAAATTTCTCATGTATGCAGGAAGCGGGTTCAGTGAAAATGTAAAACCACAGAAAGAAATAAAAATAATTATCCAACCGGCCTGGTGGCAAACCTGGTGGTTTCGGATCAGTATCGGTGTTCTCGCAATTAGCGCATTAACTACCGGTATTATTTTATATAATCAGCGAAAGCTGAGAAAAAAAATACAGGAAATAAGATTTCAGCAGCAATTACAAAAGGAAAGGGAAAGGATCAGTCGTGACCTGCATGATAACATCGGCGCTTATACTTCAGCCCTGATTGCAAACGCTGATAGATTACAGGCAACAGGAAACGGAAGTTTTTCAGAAGCAGGAAAACTGAAAGAAAATGCCAAACAAATATTATCATCTCTGCGGGAAACTATTTGGGTGCTTAATAGCAAAGAAATTTCTATTACGGATTTTACTGATGGGTTTAAACAATATGCAAACAAAATGCTCGATAATTATCCCGAAGTACAAATACAGTTTGAAGAAAAAATTGAAAATAACAAAATTCTTTCACCCGCTGTTGCTTTGAACCTTTATCGTATTCTTCAGGAAGCTTTGCAGAACATATTAAAATATGCCAAAGCAAAAAAAATTGATTTCGATATCAGGTGCAATGCAAAGATCAGCATCTTATTAAAGGATGATGGCGCCGGGTTTGACCCGGCAGAAAAGGGATTTGGTAATGGAATAAATAATATGGAATACCGGGCTTCTGAAGCGGGATTTGATTTTATAATTGAATCTGAATCCGGGAAAGGAACGGGAATAACCCTGACTGAACAATAGTTTTACTGGTTGACTTGAAAAATAGTCGTTGTGTAGTATTGGAATTTAATGGTTATAATCTGAATTTTACCGTATGTCCATTAGAATTGCCATAGCAGATGACAAACAAATCAACCGCACAACAGTAAAAGAAAAAATTTTACCATATCCTGAAATGGAATTAGTGCTTGAAGCAAAGAATGGATATGATTTCCTTGAACAATTAAAGCACCTTCCCGTTGACCGCCGTCCGCAAGTGGTGTTAATGGATCTTGAAATGCCGGTTATGGAGGGAATACAGGCTATCTCACTCGCTTCGGCGGCTTATCCCGATATAAAATTTATTGTACTGACAGTATTCGAAGAAAATGAAAAAATATTCGAAGCCATTAAAGCCGGCGCAGGCGGTTATCTTTTAAAAGATGATTCAGCTGTGAACATTATTGACGCTATTACTAATGTGGTTGAATATAATGGCATACCAATGAGCCCTGCTATTGCACGAAAAACAATGGAGCTATTAAAACAGGCACCGGCACCTGTTGCATCAGAAAAAATAGAAACTGAATCTATTTTAACCGACCGCGAAATGGAAATATTAAAAGAAATGGTGACCGGCAAGAATTATAAGGCCATTGGAGAAAAATTATTCATCAGTCCGCTTACCGTTCGTAAACACACTGCAAATATTTACGAAAAGCTGCATGTTAACTCCCGTGCGCAGATCATTAATCTTGCTCATAAAAATAAATGGATCTGAAACTTATTATCCTGAGATTTTTCTACCTATCAGCTTGGCAAAACTTCTTAACTTTAAAGCATCACAAATCCTGTTTAAACGATGCTTCCCGGAAAAAAAATCCTTGTTGTGCTGGTTTTGATAATAATGGGCGGATTGATCTGGTTTTTTTCAAGCCGCGCTGAAAAGATCGATTATATTACTGATGTAAAACCCATCTTCAATAAAAAATGTATTGCATGCCATGGTGGTGTAAAAGCAAAATCAAATTTCAGCTTATTGTTCAGAGAAGATGCATTGAAGCCTGCTAAATCGGGCAAGTATCCCATCGTACCAGGTAAGCCTGGTGAAAGTGAAATGATACGGAGGATAACAGAAAAAGATGAAGAGGAAAGAATGCCTTACAAACATGAACCGCTTACAACAAACGAAATATCAATTTTAAAAAAATGGATCAGGCAGGGAGCCGAGTGGGGTGAACACTGGGCATATGTTCCTGTACAAAAGCCAACCTTGCCGGATGTAAAAAATAAATGGATAAGAAATGAGATCGATCAATTCATTTATCAAAAGCTTGATGAAGAAAAATTAAAACCATCACCTGAAGCAGACAAACAAACGTTATTAAGAAGAGCTGGCCTTGATATCATCGGTATGCCTGCTGAGGAAAGATCGCCAATAAATTTTTGAATGATAATAGCGATAAGGCTTATGAAAATCTTGTGGATGATCTGCTGGCATCTCCCCGTTACGGTGAGAAATGGACTTCGATGTGGCTTGATATTTCCCGCTATGCAGATACCAAAGGATTTGAAAAAGACCCGGGAAGAAATATCTGGCAATACCGGGATTGGCTGATCCATGCATTCAATGATAATAAGCCTTATGATAAATTTTTGATTGAGCAATTGGCCGGTGATCTTGTGCCTGATCCTACGGATGCGCAATATATAGCCACGGGTTTTCACCGCAATACAATGACAAACGATGAAGGCGGAACAGATAATGAAGAATTCAGAACCGCCGCAGTAATAGATAGAGTGAATACAACATGGACAGGATTAATGAGTACCACATTTGGTTGTGTGCAATGCCATAGCCATCCTTATGATCCTATTCGTCATGATGAATATTATAAGTTCATGGCATTTTTTAATAATAGCCGTGATGTGGATTCAGAAGAAGATTATCCATTGCTGCGCCACTATGAGAAAGAAGATAGCACTGAAGCGTTAAGGATCAAAGAATGGTTAAAGCAAAATGCAAGTAACGATGAAGCAAAAAAATATTATGCGTTGCTGAAAACATGGGAGCCTGTTACCACTTCTTTTGAAAGAACGGATACGTATGATAACTGTGAATTAAGAGATACCAAATGGCTGGTATTAAGAAAACTTTCATCATTCAGGATGCAGCAAATGGATCTCTCTGATAAGAATTATTTTTTATTCCGTTACCGCGGCTATCCCAATGATGGTGTTTGGACAATTCATCTTGACAGCTTAAATGGTCCAATATGGGAAACTATAAATGTGCCTGAAACCAAAGGACAGCCCAGGATCTTTGGAGTGAATGTTCATCCTGTTCCGGGTAAACATGATCTGTATTTTTCTTATTCCAGTAAAAAACTGGAAAAGATTGATTTTACTTCCTTGCTTCTTGATTGGTTTTATTTTGGCCAACCATTTCCGGGTAAAGGCAAAGAAGGATATGATAGCACATACAGCAGTTATATGCGTTTGCTAAACAAACCAGTAAAGACTACACCGGTAATGTTTGAAAACTCAGCTGACCTTACAAGAGAAACAAATGTTTTTGAAAGAGGTAATTGGCTGGTAAAAGGTGATAAGGTAGAAGCAGATGTGCCAAAATTATTTGCACCGATTAAAAAGGACGGACCTAAAAACAGGATGGATATGGCATTGTGGTTAACTGATAAAAAACATCCGCTTACCGCAAGAACAATGGTAAACAGGTTATGGGAACAAATTTTTGGAACTGGTATTGTAGAAACTCTTGAGGATTTTGGTACACAGGGAATATCACCAACACATAAAGAGTTACTCGACTGGATGGCCTGGCAATTTATGCACGAGTATAACTGGGACATGAAAAAAATGATCAGAACGATTGTAATGTCTGCGACGTACAGGCAGAGATCAAATGTAAATGATGATTTGATACAAAAAGACCCCTACAACAGATTTTATGCAAGAGGTCCAAGGGTAAGATTATCTGCGGAGCAAGTGAGAGACCAGGCCTTGTTTGTAAGCGGATTATTGAGTAAAAAAATGTATGGTCCCGGTGTAATGCCATTTCAACCGGAAGGAGTGTGGAACTCGCCTTATAGTCCTGAGCAGTGGAGACAAAGTAAGGGTGAAGATCAGTATCGGCGGGGTATTTATGTCTATTGGAAAAGGACCGCCGGCTATCCTTCTATGATGACGTTTGACGGAACACAAAGAGATGTTTGTGTAGCAAGAAGAATAAGGACCAATACTCCTTTGCAGGCACTCGTTACTTTAAATGATTCTGCCTATATTGAAATGGCAAGAAATTTTGCGTACCGGGTGCAAAAAGAAACGGGTGCAGACGTGAGCGGACAAATTAAAAAAGGATATCAATTAGCAACAGGTCATGCAATTGCTGAAAATGATTTGTCGGTCTTAATGAGCTTATATAAAAATGCTTTGGATAAATTCAGTAAGGACGAAAATAAGACCTGTGAAATGATAGGCGTGAATAATGAACATAATAATCCCGGAACAGCAGCATTGGTAGTAGTGTGTAATGCAATTTTGAATTTGGATGAGGTGGTGACGAAACTGTGAAGCCCCATCCCGACCTTCCCCGAAGGGGAAGGCCATCAGCACACAATGCCCGGCTTATTTGAAATGTTATTGTGAAGTGGAGTGATTGAAATTTGATGATTAAAGAACCGAAGTTGATGTGGTAGTTAAATAGTTTATTAAAAATATAAAGCACCGCTCCCTCCCTAACGGGGAGGGAGAAGGAGGGAGGAGCCGATGACACAACAAGAATTACATAACAAAAAAATATTTGAAGAAGCTAAACAAGCAGTGCTTCATCATCATACCCGCCGGCATTTTTTAAAAGAAAGTGCAATGGGTCTTGGGCGCATTGGCATTGGGTTCCTTATTGGGAAGTTGCGGCAGAGGTTCTTCAAAACAAGGATCAAGTATTGTATTTGATCCTGCACATCCGCTGGCACCGCAGGCCGCCGATGTTCCCGGGAAAAGCAAAAGTCGTTATTTATCTACACATGGCCGGGGCGCCATCACAATTGGAGTTGTTTGATTACAAACCTGAGCTGATGAAAATGGATGGACAGGATTGCCCGCAATCTTTGCTGGAAGGAAAACGATTTGCATTTATTCGCGGTGTGCCAAAGATGCTGGGCCCGCAGGCAAAATTTGCACAACATGGACAAAGCGGGGCATGGATAAGTGAGTATCTGCCGCATTTTTCAACTATTGCTGATGAAGTAAGATTTTTAAAAGCAGTAACCACTGATCAATTCAATCATGCACCTGCACAATTGTTGATGCATACAGGTTCTCCAAGATTGGGCAGACCAAGCATGGGAGCATGGGTAACTTATGGTTTGGGAACAGAGAATCAAAATCTCCCGGATTTGTTGTATTGACATCGGGTGGCAATTTTCCTGATGCAGGTAAAAGTGTATGGGGCAGTGGATTTTTGCCGAGCGTTTACCAGGGTGTGCAATGCAGAAGTGAAGGCGATCCTGTTTTATTTATTAATGATCCGCATGGCATGGACCGCGATCTGCGCAAAGCTTCTATTGATGCGATTAATAAGAGTCAATCAGCAGCAGTATGAAGAATATAAAGATCCTGAAATATTATCACGCATCTCTCAATATGAAATGGCTTATAAAATGCAGATCTCCGCACCTGAAGTAATGAACATCAATGATGAGCCGCAATATATTCATGATATGTATGGAACAAAACCAGGCAAAGCATGTTTTGCAAACAATGTATTGCTTGCAAGAAAACTGGTGGAAAAAGGAGTTCGCTTTGTTCAGTTGTTTGATTGGGGATGGGATAGTCATGGTACCGATCCGCAAGCAATGCATTTGATATTGGTATTGATAAATAAATGCAGGAAGGTTGATAAAGCGTATCACCGCTTTGATTCTTGATCTAAAACAAAGAGGTTTGCTGGAAGAAACATTGGTGGTATGGGGTGGTGAATTTGGCCGAACACCAATGCAGGAAAACCGTGAAGGAAAAACAGAATCCATTCAAAGGAAGAGATCATCATACCGAAGCATTTACAATCTGGATGGCAGGTGGCGGCATTAAAAAAGGATTCTACTTATGGCGAAACAGATGAAATTGGTTATAGTGCTATCAGTGGTAAAGTAGAAGCATTCGATATACAGGCAACGATACTAAACCAATTGGGTTTGATCATGAAAAATTCACTTATCATTTCCAGGGACGGCCATTCAGGTTGACGGATGTAAGTGGAAAAGTGATCCAGGAGATATTAGCGTAGAATTTTTTGGTTATGGGCTTTATATGCTACTATCAACTTTGCGTTGCGACGCTACCGTTCAAGGTTCTGTTCGCTCTTGAACAAATGTGTCGCAATATTATTTATTATGAAATCAAACAGAAGAAAATTTCTTCAAACATCTACATCAGCAACTGCTGCACTATTGTTGTCTTCATTAGATAATCTTACCGGCAACTTAACCATCTTTTACCATGAATAAAAATTTTGAATTAAAAATAATGGCTACCAACTGGGGTTTTAGTGGAACTACAGATGAGTTTTGCGCCAATGCAAAAAAAGAAGGATATGATGGAATTGAAATCTGGTGGCCCGGCAGATAATAAAGACAAGATGAATTATTTGCAGCTTTAAAAAAACATGGATTGGAAGTTGGTTTTTTATGCGGCGGATGGCAAAATGATCCGAAAGAACATTTGGATTATTTTAAAAAAATGGTCGATGCAGCAGCGAAGCAAAATATTCAAAAACCACTTTATATCAATTGTCATTCGGGAAGGGATTATTTTAGTTTTGAAGCAGAATAAAGCATTTATTGATCATACTACTGCAGCTTGCAAAAGAAACAGGAATTACTATTTGTCATGAAACACATCGTTCACGGATCATGTTTGCGGCGCCTGTTGCCAGACAATTCATGGAAAAATATCCGGAGTTGAAACTTACATTTGATGTATCGCATTGGTGCAATGTGCATGAAAGTTTATTGGCTGATCAGCAGGAAACAGTAGATATGGCATTGGAAAGAGTAGAACATATTCATGCACGTATCGGTCACCCGGAAGGGCCACAGGTAAATGATCCACGTGCACCGGAATGGGAGAATACAGTAAAAGCACATTTTGCCTGGTGGGATAAAGTTGTAGAAAGAAAAAAGAAAAATGGTGAACGAATGACTTTCTTAACTGAATTTGGCCCGCCTGATTATATGCCAACATTACCTTATACCAGGCAGCCGTTGACTGATCAGTGGGCTATCAATGTGTATATGATGCAATTGCTTCGCAAACGATACTCATAAATTATTTATTATTGATTAATGATTATTGCCTCTTTCTTACTCACCATTTCTGAATTGATTGGTCATTTACATCCAACATTGGTGCATCTGCCAATTGGTATTCTATTGTTGGCAGGTTTATTTCAGTTGCTGGCACTCAAACCAAAATATGCATCGCTTCATGGAGCTGCAAACATTGCATTGTTTTGGGGAATGATCGCTGCTATTGCTTCCTGTATCAGTGGTTATTTACTTTCGCAAAGCGGGGATTATGATGAAGAATTGGCGAGTACGCATCAATGGTTTGGAATTTCAACTGCATTTATTTCATCGATTGCATATCTGTTTCACCGGTGGGAAAATGTTTATGCAAAATGGGTTATCCTGCTAATGGTGCCATTAATTATTGTTACCGGTCATCTTGGAGGCACACTTACACATGGCGAAGGTTACCTTACACAAGGATTTTCAAAAACCGAAAAAGCAGCGGAGAAAGAAATCAAACCAATTGCCGATGTGCAGGAAGCAAATGTTTATGCAGAGATCGTTCAGCCGATATTTGAAAACAAATGTTACACTTGTCATAATAAGCGTAAAAAGAAAGGCGGGTTACGACTGGATGAGCCTTCATTTATTTTAAAAGGAGGAAAAGATGGTGAAGTGATCAAGCCCGGCAATGCAGACGGAAGCGACATGATCAAAAGAATTTTATTACCCCGCAATGATGAGGACCACATGCCGCCAAAAGAAAAACCACAATTAAAGGATAATGAAATAGAAATATTGCATTGGTGGATCGGAACAGGAGCTTCCTTTGATAAAAAAACAAAAGAGCTGGAACAACCGGAAAAAATAAAACCGATTTTGCTTGCCTTGCAAAAGGAAGTAAAGAAAACTCCGCCGGATCTGCCACAATCCCCGGTTGATAAAGCTGATGAAAAGGCAATTCAAAAATTAAAAGATAGAGGCATCGTGGTGCTGCCTGTTGCGCAAAACAGCAATTACCTGAAAGCAAATTATATTACTGTGGATTCGATAACCATTAATGATATTGCCTTATTGCTGCCAATAAAGAAGCAATTGGTTTGGTTGAACCTTAGCGGTAAAAAAATACGCGATACAATATTGACTGTTATTGCTCAGCTTACTAATCTTACCCGTCTGCAATTAGATTATACAGCAATAACAGATAAAGGCCTGGTATCGCTGCAATCACTTGTCAATCTCCAATATCTTAACCTTGTTGGAACAACCGTGACGACACAGGGCGTAACGCAATTAAAAACACTTTCCCGCCTGCAAGCTATCTATCTTTATAAAACATTTATCAATTCTTCCGGTTGGCAAACACTAAAAAATATTTTTCCCACGGTAACTTTAGACACCGGCGGGTATATTGTTCCTATATTCGAAACTGATACAACGATCGTAATGCCGCCTGAGAAAAAGAATTAATAATTAACAATTAATAATTAACAATTGAGACGACTGTTCATTCTATTTTTATTCTTCTCAATAAAACTTTTTTCTCAACCAAAATCACAGCACAATCTTGTTTTTGATTCATTGGCCAAAAGATGGGATGAAGGAATTCCGCTTGGTAACGGGTGGCTCGGCGTTTTGATCTGGCAGAAAAATAATAAGCTGCGGATGTCGCTTGACCGTGTAGATCTCTGGGATGACCGGCCAATGCCGGAAATCGATAAATTAAAATTCAAATGGGTGGTTGAAAAGGTAAGGCTCGATCAATATGATTCTGTGCAAAAGATAGGGGATGAGCCTTATGAAAAAAATCCTGCGCCAACAAAGATACCCGGCGCTGCTATTGAATTCGATCTTGGCAAGCTTGGCGCAGTAAAAAAAGTTTCGCTTGATATTTCAAATGGATTGAGTGTTGTGGAATTCGAAAACGGTGTTAAGCTCAATAATTATATTCATGCAACAAGACAGGCAGGATATTTTGGGCTTGAAAATATCAGCGAGGATATTCTTCCGGAACTTATCATTCCCAATTATAATACAGGCAATAAAGGAAAAGCAGGCAATAGTGTTAGCGGCCAAAGCCTTGAGCGGCTTGGATATCAAAAAGGGACAATAAAAAAAGGGTTTGGTTATATATTGTATCACCAGCCAACGTGGGGGAAAAACTATTATGAAGTGCTTGTAAGGTGGTACCAGTTTCCCGGCAACAAAATAGTTGGCGAATGGACGATTACAAATAATCAGCCTGCTTCATTGCCTGCATTGAATGTGCTGCATAGAGAACCTACTGGCTGGCCATCACACATTGCATGGTGGAATAATTACTGGAAACGTTCTTCGGTTTCAATTCCTGATCCAATACTTGAACGGCAATATTATCGTGATATGTACAAATTCGGCTGTGTGGCACGAAGCAATACCCCGCCCATTTCTTTGCAGGCAATATGGACAGCAGATGATGGAAACCTGCCACCATGGAAAGGAGATTTTCATCATGATCTCAATACTCAATTAAGTTATTGGCCGGGTTATTCAGGAAATCATCTTGATCTGACCGAAGGATTTACAAACTGGTTATGGAAAGTGCAGGATGAAAATAAAAAATGGACAAAACAATATTTTGAAGTGTACGGATTGAATGTGCCGGGAGTAACAACGATAAGCGGTAAACCAATGGGAGGATGGATACAGTATTCGATGTCGCCAACAACTTCCATGTGGCTTGCGCAACATTTTTACTGGCAGTGGAAGTATAGCATGAACAAAACATTTCTTACAGAAAAATGTATTCCCTATTTTGATGATGTTGAAAGTTATTTTGTCCGTGTAAGAAAATGGGATACGACAGAAAGAAAATATAAGCTTCCTTTAAGCTCAACACCTGAATACAATGACAATAAAGTTAAAGCGTGGTTTCCTGTGTATACCAATTATGACCTTGCATTGATCAAACACCTTTATGAAAAGTATTTGGAAGTATTACACAAAGGAACCAGGCGCAGTTTCAGGGAAATATTCGAAGATAGCAGGCTCATTCCGGAGCTTAGTGTAAATGAAACAGGGCTTACCATTGCCGTCAATCAAAACCTTAAATATTCTCACCGGCACCAGAATCACTTACATGCCATTCACCCGTTGGGTATATTGAATATGGAGGATTCAGTACAAAAAAAAATTATTGAAAACTCTTTGCTGCATATAGAAAAACTCGGCACAAGAAAATGGACGGGATATTCATTTGCATGGATCGCTTCGATTTATGCAAGAGCACAAAATGGTGATTCTGCTGCGATGAATTTAAAAAAGTTTGCCACCAATTTTGTTTCATCCAATAGTTTTCATTTAAACGGTGATCAGAGACGCGGGCAATACTCTGACTTTACATACAGGCCTTTTACTCTTGAAGGCAATTTTGCATTTGCACAAGGCATTCATGAAATGCTGTTACAAAGTCATAAAGATTTTATCGAGGTGTTTCCTGCAGTACCTGTTGAATGGAAAAATGTTTCTTTTAAAACATTAAGAGCAGAAGGCGCATTTTTGATTTCGGCAAAAAAAGAAAATGGAGTGGCAATGGAGGTAAAAATAAGATCTGAAGCCGGTGGAAAATTAAGAATAAAACTTCCTTTTAAAACATGGATCAATACCGGTATTGATCGTTCACTGATCAAAATTGAAAACGGTATTGCAGAAATGAATACATCGAAAGGGCAAACGATTACTTTTAAGAATGCATTTGAGTGATCGATAAATTGTTTAATTGTTAAATGGTTAAATTGTTTAATGGCTAAATTGTTATAAGGTGTCTGTTCTGAATAACAATTTAGCAATGCAACAATTTAGCATTACTGTCCTTTAAAGACCGCTTTCCTCTTTTCCAAAAATGCATTTACACCTTCTTTCATATCTTCTGTATCAAAACAATTTGCAAATTCATTTATCTCAAGATCGAAACCATTCACTGTTTCATCGAATACTGCATTGGCAGTTTTGATACAGGCAGCAACAGCAATCGGGGCTTTACTGTTTATCACATCAAGCACTGCTCTTGCTTTTGATAATAACTCACCCTGCGGCACAACATAATTTACCAAACCAAATTGCAAGGCCGTATTCGCATCGATCATATTTGCACTCATTAATAATTCTAATGCCCTTCCTTTACCAATTAACTGCACTAATCTTTGCGTGCCGCCATAGCCGGGAATCAATCCAAGGTTGACTTCCGGCTGACCAAATTTTGCGTTGTCACTTGCAATACGAAAATGACAAGCCATTGACAATTCGCAACCGCCGCCAAGCGCAAAACCATTTACCGCAGCGATGATGGGTTTGTTGCAACGTTCAATTCTGGAGAAAACGTCCTGGCCTCTTTTCGCCAGTTCGATTGCCTGTTGCTTACTAAAATCATTGAACTCACTGATGTCAGCACCGGCAACAAAAGCTTTTGAACCGGCCCCGGTAATGATAACTGATTTGATTTCAATATTCTTTTCAATTTCACTGATCACATCATTGAGCTCTGTAAACACATCGTTGTTCAATGCATTCAGCTTATCAGGACGATTTATTGTAATAGTTAAAACATTATTTTCAAGCGAAGTAAGCAGTGTTTGGTACATCTGGAGAAATTTTCCAAAAGTAGGGATAAAAGAAAAAGCCACATCAATTGATGCGGCCTTCCTAAACCGTCCTCTATTTAAATAAAATTATTTTCGTTTGAAAAACAGGGGCAAATATTGGGCCTAAATTCATAGTACCAACGCCAGCAGGATGATCGCTGCGGCCAGCAATACCACCATCAGAATATCTGTGACCACCTCTTTCGACATCAGCTTTCTTTTCCCGTTACTCATATTTCTTTAAAGTTCAATTCGTATGCAAGCTAATGGAGACAACACTTAAAAAAATCTTGCGTTTAGCGAATGGCTACTGTTGTTGAGTGAGTGGTATATAAATATTAGCGGGATCAATTCTTTTAACCCGGCTACTTACCGCTGAGTGAGAAACAATAGCCCCATATTTTCTGACGATAATGGGGATTTTTTTTTACCTAAAGAGGCACCCATAAGAATGAGTGCCGGGGCTAATTGTATGCCCGCTCTTATTGTCCGATTAAAACTTAGAATTGTTATCGATTGCCTGTTTTGAAACCGTTATGTAATTCCTTCCGCCGTTTACAATTATCTTTTGTGTTTCAAAATCACTGAAAGAACTCTCTTCTATATAACAGCTTCTTAATCCTGCTTAAAGATTCGCAGAATTATTTACAACGTATTTATTCATCTTTTCCCTTTACTAAATAAAACATGCCATTCACTCATTGCGACTTGACAACTCTTGTGTATGAGTGTAATATTGGATATAAATTAAAAATGATGACGATACTCTTGCTGACGATATTGATGAAAAAATTGTGGAAATGGAAAGCGTCCCGTCACGTTATTAAAACGGTAAAGCTTTATCATCTGAATATAGTTTTGCTTAACGGGTTAACAAGAAATTGACTTCTTACTTTTTCCTGTCACATATACTTCTCTTAGCCTTAATGATGCTCTGCAATGCAGGGCATTCTCTTTTGTATAAATTATAAATTTCAACTTTTTTATGTCCAGGAAAATCAAAAATCTGACCGGTATCTAAAAAGTGAGTTGCCAGGCAACAGTTGGCATTTGCACGGGCAGTAAAATAAAAGTGACCCTGGTGAATCTATTTACGGAAACGGTTGCGTAAGGTTCAAACTTTAGATTATCGCCTAAGAAGTTGTCCAAATACAATTTCTTTAAAATGTATATAATATTAATAGTTGTTTTACTATATCTTGTTGTGTTATTAACCACATGAGCATGCTCACAAAAAAAGAGATCGTTTTTATAAAAAAGAGCTGGCACCTGCTTGAAAAAATTGACCCGGTTGAAATAGGAGACATATTCTATAGCAAACTTTTCTTTGAAAACCCTGAATTAAGAAAAATGTTTTCTCCTGATATGGAAGGGCAATGCAAAAAACTTGTCGACATGCTTGACACTATTGTTGCAAGGCTCGAAAACTTAGATGAGTTAAAAGGCGATGTTGTTGCGATGGCTAAGCGCCATGTAGACTATGGTGTAAAACCAGCGCATTATAATATGGTAGGCAAAGCTTTACTGTATACCTTACAAAAATCACTTGGCAATCAATGGACAGATGAGGTAAGATCTGCATGGATCAATTGCTATTCTATTTTGTCGGGCACCATGATCACGATTACAAATAAATAAGGCCCTCTGTTCAATAAATTGATATGCTTAAGAATAAGATCCATTGTAAGTTTATAATATCTTCATCTTATGACCTTACTTCAGTTGATCATTTACACCGGAACATTTGTATTTGCATTAACGGGTGCTTTCAAAGCAAGAGCATTTAAGATGGATATATTTGGTGGTATTGTACTGGCATTTGTTACTGCTTATGGAGGCGGCACTCTCCGTGATCTTTTGATCGGTGTAAAACCGGTGAACTGGATCAATGATAACATTGCGCTGATACTTGTAGTTGCAGGCACAGCAATTACTTTTTTACTCAAGGAAAATGTGAACCGCATTAAGCGGGCGATATTTTATACTGATGCGATTGGTCTTGGATTATTTACAGCCTGGGGAATCGAAGTGGCCTTGCGAAACGGTTTAAATGATATCTATTCATTGGTGATGGGAGTCATCACGGCAACTTTTGGCGGTTTGATCGCAGATATTCTTTGCAGCGCTATTCCCAATTTACTTAAGAAAGGAGAGCTATATGCAACTGCCTGCGCCATTGGTGGTGGAATTTATTTATTACTTAAGCATATACCGCTTGAATACAATATCAATCTTGCAATTTGTGTGATTGTCGTTGTTGGCATCCGCATTTATTCAAAAAGAAAACGCCTGATGCTGCCCGACATTTGATCGCTATTGTTGCTGCTGTTGTTGCATTTCCAAATACCTCCTGTATGAGTTCGTTTGCGGTGCAGGGTTTTTTGTTTTATAAGTAAATACAGGTGCTTTCTTTTTTTCTTCTTCTATTTTCGAATCGCCGTTATCAATAGTTACTGATACCTCTAAAGTATGTTCAGATGATCCTTTATACGTTCCTTTCACCGGCGTGCAATCGGTAAAATGCCTCCCGATCGCTAATCGTACATGACGATCACTGGCTATGCAATTATTTGTTGGGTCTACGCCTATCCATCCATAAAAAGGAACGCATACTTCCACCCATGCATGAGTGGCCCCTTCGCCACGCAACTCCTGGTCCTTCGGACAGATATAACCACTCACGTATCGTGCAGGGATGCCTGCCAGGCGAAGCATCACCAAAAGAATATGAGCAAAATCCTGGCAAACACCTGCTTTCAATTTCCAAATTGCACCGGCAGCAGTTTCCACTGTGGTAACGCCTTTACGATATTCAAAATTATCATATACATATTTCGAGAGTAATTGCGCTGTAGTAAATGGTGAAAGAGAAAAATCAACCAACTGTTTTGTTACTGCAGCTACTTCATCTTCGTATTCAAAATTTTCCAGCATCATGAAATCCATGTAAGGAAACTGTTCCCGTTGTTCATTTAATTTTTCCCATTGTTCTTTTACAGAAAAATTTGTTTCAGGTAAACTAACCGGCGACACTTCGATCTCAATACCTGATTCAATGGTAATCTCGGTGATCGGCATGATCACGGAAAAAACTCCGACACGATTACCAAAATAATCGACAAACTCTTCCAGGTCGGGTTTATGAGAAATATGCAACTCATGTTTTTTCAACACCTGCTGTGCATCCTGTATCGGGTAAAGCATTATCTGGTTGGCGCAATCGATAACCGGTGATGCGTAGCGGTAGCGGGTAATATGTTTAATTTGGTACGAGGTCATTTATTTATTTATGAATTCCCAAAATAATATTGACTAAAAGAATTTGAAATCTCCAGCAGTTCACGGCGTGTTTGCAAAAGAAATTGCTGTAAATATTTTCCTTCATTCACTTCCAGCCGGCTGTACTTAACATTGGTGGTAAGCCTGCCTATTAAAAACTCAAGCTGGTCGTAGCTCTCCGCCAGGCTTTCTGATTTCAATCTTGCAAAATAACGACTAATCTGCTGGAGGCAATATACTATTGAATGTGGAAATAAATTACTGTACAGCACTTGCTGCAGCACATGATCCGGTTGCATATTGCCGCGATAAGTACGCATATAAAATTCATAGCCTGAAAGTGAATACAATAAATATCTCCACTGCGGCGCTTCATTGGGCAAATGAAGGTTATAATTTACTTCCGCCAGTTTAATATTGATCATATCGGCGGAAACAATTGTGCGTTCTAAAAATTTTCCAATGTTTAAAAAATTAAAACCTTCTTCGCGGCTCATGGTAATATCAACCGTGCCATGGTATAACATGCTGTGCCGGATCAAAACATCTAATGCCGTCAATGGATCTCCAAAGGAAACCTGTTCCTGTATGCTCCTGTCGCGGATCAAATGATAATATTCATTCAAACATTGCCATACTTCCTTTGTAATATGGTCCTGTACCGCTCGTGCATTTTCTCTTGCCTGGGTAATATTATTAATTACTGAACTGTTGTTTCCTTTATCATGCAGCAAATGTTCCAATATCTTTTGCGATGAAAATTCAAGTTCATCAATTTGTTTGGGAGGCATATCACCGTAAGTAAGCAGTACGGATCGCCAGCTAAAACCACGTTCCTCACTTTGCGAAGCAACATAGTTTGTGCGTAACAGGCGCAACATGCCATTGGTACGTTCCATGTAACGTGCCATCCAAAAAATTGAATCTGCAACCCGGCTAAGCATATTTCCTTGCGAGGAGCGCTGCGACGAAGCAAACTCCTCAATTTTATTTTTATAATTATGTTACCAGCTTCAGTAATTCTTATCATCTCCTGTTGCGTCGCACTCTTGTACGTCATCAATTCTATTCAGCGGCCCCATCCTCCTTCTCCTTCCCCAGGGAAAGGAGCGGCGCTTAAATACAACTCCAAACTTCATCTCTTCCACTTCGACAATAGAACATATCCAAACAAACAAAGAACTGTTCTACCTAAAGTTCCCCTTTGGGGGACAGGGGGCATTCAGCGGCCCCATCCACCTTCTCCTTCCCCACACGGAAAGGAGCGGCGCTTAAATACAACTCCAAACTTCATCTCTTCCACTTCGACAATAGAACATATCCAAACAAACAAAGAACTGTTCTACCTAAAGTTCCCCTTTGGGGGACAGGGGGCCGTTCGTCGCCCCATCCACCTTCTCCTTCCCCAAAGGGAAAGGAGCGGCGCTTAAATACAACTCCAAACTTCATCTCTTCCACTTCAACAATAGAACATATCCAAACAAACAAAGAACTGTTCTACCTAAGTTCCCCTTTGGGGGACAGGGGGCATTCAGCGGCCCCATCCACCTTCTCCTTCCCCAAAGGGAAAGGAGCGGCGCTTAAATCAACTCCAAACTTCATCTCTTCCACTTCAACAATAGAACATATCCAAACAAACAAAGAACTGTTCTACCTAAGTTCCCCTTTGGGGGACAGGGGGCTTAAGTTTCCCACCAGCAGGGACAATGAGCATTTCTTTTTTTTGCTGATCTAATATGCTCAATAGTCTTGATACCGGTGAAGAGTGCGACGCAACAAAAGCTATATAGTAGCAATACAGCTTAGTTCATAATAAAAGTTTCATTTAAAGAACTATTCAAGCCAACATTGATGACCAGGCCCCATCCACCTTCTTCTTCCCCAAAGGGAAAGGAGCGGCGCTTAAATCAACTCCAAACTTCATTTCTTCCACTTCAACAATAAAACATATCCAAACAAACAAAGAACTGCTCTACCTAAGTTCCCCCTTTGGGGGACAGGGGGCCTCCTAACACCCATGTATCCTTACTCCCTCCGCCCTGCGATGAATTTACAACCAACGAACCTTCACGCAATGCCACTCTTGTCAATCCTCCCGGTACTATATCAATTCCATCGGGGCCATATAATGCATAAGGCCGCAGATCCACTCTTCGTGGCTGTAATATTCCATTGATATAGCATGGCGACGATGATAAATTAATGATCGGTTGCGCAATAAAATTTCTTGGATCATCTTCAATCGCTATTTTAAATTCATCCATTTGTTCTTGAGTAGCGCTATTGCCTATCAGCATTCCGTATCCACCAGATTCATTCGTACGTTTGATGACCATGTTTTTCATATTCTCAAAAACCATCTTTCGGTTTTCTTCGATAGCTAAGGGATAAGTAGGAACATTTTTTAAAATGGGCTCTTCATTTAAATAATAGCGGATCATAGCGGGTACATAAGCATAGATGGCTTTATCATCTGCAACGCCATTACCCATTGCATTTACTATAGCTACATTTCCTTTTCTGTATGCCCAGTAAAGTCCCGGCACGCCAAGCATACTGTCTGGCCGGAATACCAGCGGATCAAGATATTCATCATCCACCCTGCGGTAAATAACATCCACTCTTTTTAAGCCTTTCGTAGTTTTCATATAAACACGGTTATTATCTACCACCAGGTCTCTTCCTTCCACCAATTCAATTCCCATCAACCTTGCAAGCGTCGTATGTTCAAAATATGCAGAGTTATAAATACCCGGAGTAAGTAATACAACAGTAGGTTCACTGGTTTGCCGGTTGGCAAGCGCCATCAGGTTTTTTAATAAGAGGTTGGGATATTCTTTTACCGGCAATACATTATTTCGTGGCAACTGGTCAGGAAAAATGCGATAAGTGATGGTTCTGTTTTCCAGCATATACGAAACACCTGATGGCGTCCGCAGATTATCTTCCAGCACATAAAATTTTCCATCATTATCTCTTATCAGGTCAACACCGGAAATATGCGTATAGATATCATAAGGCACTTCAACATTCACCATCTCCCGGAGAAAATTCGGACAGGTATAGATCATTTTTGCAGGCACGATTCCATCTTTTACAATAAACTGCTGGTGATAAATATCTTTTAGAAAAATATTCAGCACTTTCAATCTTTGCTTGATGCCGTCTTCAATTTCTTTCCATTCCTCTGCACGGATGATACGGGGAATAATATCGAAAGGAAATATTTTTTCAATGCCTTCACCGCTGCTGTAAACGGTAAATGTGATGCCCTGGCTCATAAAAAGTTTTTTTGCCAGCTCATTCCTGTGGTTCATTTCATCGATCGAAAGATCTTCTATATTGCTGACAAAATTTTTATACGCATCACGCAATGCATCGGCCGCAAACATTTCATCCCACACATCGGGCGGCACATGGTATGAATGCAAAAAAGATGATTCCTTCATTCAAAATGAATTTACAAAAGAATTGTCGTAAAAAGTTAAGCTAAAGCATTCGTTGAAGAGAAATCAAAAGGGGCGGTGTTCGGTTACCCAGCTACTAATATAAGATGCAATTTCCGAAGTAGGCGTACCGGGGGCAAATAATTTTCCAACACCCATCTCATTTAATTTTTTCATATCATCTTCAGGAATGATGCCGCCACCGGTGAGCAACACATCATCCATTTCCTTTTCTTTCATGATATTTATCACCTTGGGAAAAACTGTCATGTGTGCACCGGAAAGAATGCTGATGCCGATCGCATCTACATCTTCCTGCAGGGCTGCATTCACTACCATTTCGGGAGTTTGGCGAAGACCGGTATAAATTACTTCCATGCCCGCATCACGCAATGCAGTGGCAATTACTTTAGCGCCGCGGTCATGACCATCAAGACCGACTTTAGCAACTAAAACACGAATGGGTCTTTTCATGAATGAATAAGTTCTGTTGCGAAAATACAGTCTTTCATTTATAGCTTGTAAATTAGATCATGCAATACAGAAAATTTGGAAATACTGATCTGCTCGTAAGCGAAATCGGTTTTGGTGCATGGGCTATTGGCGGCGGCGCTATGATCGGTAACACGGCTATTGGCTGGGGCGATACAGATGATACTATGTCTGTTAAAGCGATCCACTCGGCTTTGGATGCAGGAATTAATTTTTTTGATACTGCAGATATTTATGGATTGGGACATTCGGAAGAACTTCTTGGTAAAACGATCGGCGATAAAAAAGAAATTATCATTGCCACTAAAGTTGGTAATGTTTCCAGGAATGAGCAATTCACTGTTGATTATTCAAAAGAATATATTCTTAATGCCTGCGAAGCTTCTTTAAAAAGATTACAAAGAGAGGTTATAGATTATTATCAATTGCATTCGGCACGAATGCAGCATTTACAAAACGGCGAATGCATAGATGCAATGACGCAATTACAACAACAGGGAAAGATCAGGTATTGGGGAATTTCATTAAATACATTTGATCCTTTACCTGAAGCGGAGTTCTTTATTAAAAATAAAATTGGCAATGGATTTCAGCTTGTGTTGAATCTGCTTAATCAAAAAGCATTGCCTATATTAAAACGATCAGCTGAAAATGGATATGGAGTAATTGTAAGAATGGCTTTGCAGTTTGGATTGCTTACAGGCAAGTTTGATAGTAAAGTAAATTTTTCTGCAAACGATCATCGGAAAAATCGTTTAACAAAAGAAGTGATCGATGTTTCAAATAATGCATTGGAACCGGTTTGGGATTTATGTGAAAAATATAATTGCAGCAAGACGCAACTGGCATTAAGTTATATTCTCAGTTATCCTGAAGTGTCCACTATTATTGCGGGAATAAGAACTGCAGAGCAAGCTGAGTTAAACACTACCGGTTTGTTTCAGTTGGATAAAAACGATATAGAGATGATAGAAAAATTGGGATGCAATGAGTTTGTTGACGTAATGAAATTAATTCAGCAACAGGGTTAGCGGTTGAATTCCTTTTTCATTTCTTTCAAACCATCTTGTGCAAGCTTTAATCCTGCTGAGTCGATGTTTTCAAAGAAAATTATTTTATCGCCATATTGACTTGATAATTTGTTGGTGACGAATCAATAACGGTAACTTTTTCAAAATGCTGAAACACTTCATCATCTTTGTCCGGCATTCTTCTGCCTAAAAAGATCAAATGTTTAAAGTAAAGTCGTCCGGTATCCATAAAAGGAATGAACCATTATCAGAAAAAACTTTTGACCTGAACAATTTCTCTTTGCCATAAAACTTCAGGCTGCCTCCAAAACCATAATGCCGGCAAAAAATACCAGCATGATGACTTTGCTGAATCCGGTAATGAATTAAAAAACTTTTCAGTTTTATCAGTTATCTCTTTCCAGCCAAGCATATCGGCAAAATCCATTGGCAGTTCATGATCTCTCTGATCTTCCCATTTTAATAGACCGATTTTATCGATTCCTTTTTCTTTATAAAACGCCAGCAAGCTTTTCAGGACTCATCATTGGTAAACCAATTGGAAGAAATGGAATGGTCAAGCCAATTACAAATGCAGCTAAGATGTACCGCATCCATTTTCTTACTGAAAATATTCTTTCCCATACAGCGCTGCCTGCTGCAAGTAATACAGGATAAATGCCGAGAGCATAATAACTTTTACCGCTGCCAAAAATGAGTAAGAGGATCACTGAAAGATATATCCATCCGAAAATTCTGTATCTGGAAAAACGAAAAAACCAGATCAGCCCGGCAATCCAAATAATTAAAACAGGAAATAATAAAAGAAACTGGTCTTTGATAAAATCCATTGGGTTAACATAAACAAGTTGTGTTGCTCTTAACTCCTGCATATGATGAAGCAATGGCCAGTTATGTGCATATTGCCACCAAACATTCGGTAAAATGATCAATAACGCAATGCACTGCAGCCTTGTAGGTGGTTTTTTGGAGTAAAATATTTCTGTGTTTCGTTAATAACAAGCCGATAAAAATTGAAGCAATAATAAAAACGACAGAATATTTGCTCCACCAGCCGAGTGCCAGGCAGATCGACATCCATAAAAAATCTTTTTGAGAATTACTTTGAATAAACCGTACAAGAAAATATAAGCTGCAGGTCCAGAAAAAAATATCGAGGATATTTGGTTGAAATAAAATGTGAATTCTTAAAAATGCACCGGTAATTACACCAAAGCCTGCAAGAAACTGCGCAAATGCTTTTCCCCCCAATCTTGCTGTGATCAAACAAGTGACAATGACGGTCAATGCACCAATAAACGCCGGCCAAAATCTTACCAGCCATTCTTTATTTCCAAACCATGAAGAGATGGTTGCCAAATAAGAAAGCAATGGCGGGTTTTCCAAATAACCCAAATCCAAATGCTGGCCCTGCTGGTAGTATAAATATTCGTCACGTTGTAATTCAAATGCAGGATGAATAAGTAAAAAAGGAATGAGAAATTTTAGTAACGCTAATAAACCAATAACAAGTTTGTTGGGAGCAGTTGGTTGTATCATTAAAACAAATTAAGACGTGCTGATTCAGAACACAGTTAAAGCTTTTTCGATCCGGTTAGTGGTTTCTTCTTTTCCCAATACTTCTGCAATATTAAATACAGGCGGGCCAAATTTACCTCCAACTAACATAATTCGAAAGGGTAATTGCAGCTCACCAGGCTTTAATGTTTATTTCTGCCGCAATTCTTTAAATATATTTTCGAGTTGATCAGCATTCCACATCTGGCAATCTGCATATTTTCTAATTAGCAAATTGAAAAAATTTCTTTTTGCTTCATTCCATTTTGGTTTTACTGCATCCACATCCCATTTCTCCGGAGCTTTAAAAAAGAAATAAGATTGATCATAAAAATCGGTAAGCAATGTGCAACGATCTTTTACCAATGCAATCACTTTTTCAAGCATCGTATCATCAATACCTGTAATGCCGTTTTCATTCAGGAGAGTTTCTGACTTCCGACTTCAGACTTCCGACTTCCGACTTCTTGATCCATTCATGATTGAACCATTTTGCTTTTTCATAATCAAATTTTGCTCCGCCGCTATGCACTCTTTCCATGGAAAATTTTTCAATCAATTCTTCTTTGGTAAAAATTTCCTGCTCGGTTCCATCATTCCATCCAAGCAATGCAAGCAGATTGATAAATGCTTCAGGTAAAAATCCTTTTTCTTTAAATCCTTCTGTCAGTTCATTCGTTTTTGGATCGGTCCAGTTCATTGCAAAAACAGGAAAGCCATATTTGGCGCCATCCCGTTTGCTTAGTTTTCCATTTGGTCCAAGTATCAATGGCAAATGTGCCCATTGCGGCATATTCTCTAACCCAAATAAATATTTCCATAATAAAATATGTACAGGTGCACTTGGCAACCATTCTTCACCACGAAAAGCATGAGTGATTTTCATTAAATAATCATCCACTACAACAGCAAGATGATAAGTTGGCATACCATCTGCTTTCAATAAAACTTTATCATCAACAAGAGAAGTATCAAAACGTCACTTCACCACGGATCATATCAGTAAATGAAACTGTTTCATGTTCAGGCATTTTTATACGGATCACATGACTTGTGTCTGGCATCTAAGCAATTTTTTCACTTCATCAGCAGCAAGAGAAAGTGAATTCCGCATTTTCATCCGGATACGTATGATCATATTGCGGCGAAGGATTTTGTTCTGTTTTAAAATCATGCCGCATTTTTTCCAATTCTTCCGGTGTATCAAAAGCATAATAAGCATGACCATCTTTTACCAATTGCTCTGCATATTGCCTGTACATTTCTTTTCTTTCACTTTGGCGGTAAGGACCATACTCGCCGCCATGCAGCGGGCTTTCATCGGGTTCAAGTCCGCCCATTTCAAGCAATTGAAAATATATTCTTCCGCACCGGCAACAAACCGGCTTTGGTCAGTATCTTCAATTCGTAAAATAAAATCGCCGCCATGTTTTTTTGCAAACAAATAATTATATAAAACGGTTCTCACACCACCCAGATGCAAACCACCTGTAGGGACGGTGCAAAACGTACTCTTATTCGCTTATCCATAGCGGCAAAGATAAGTTTCCACAAATCTTTAGATAATAAAAAAACCGTCCAATGGACGGTTTGATTCGTTAGTTCGGACGGTTTATGGCAGCAGTATTGTTCTTGGCGGATTACCATCAATTGTGATGGTAGCAATGTTATCGCAGGTACCGTCACCATAATCCAGCACGGCGAAATGGTTAGGTCCCTGTATTTTCATTTTACCTTTTGTAACGTTATGGCAAACTGTTTTCTTTTCAAGCGCTTCTAAAATTGTTACTGTCCTGGTTTTGCCTGCAGGGTTAGTTACAGTATGATTACCTGTTACCGAGTAAACATCATCAAGCAAATTCAACGGAGTAGTTGCACCTGCAGTTTGTGTTACATTCTTTGTTCCTGCATGTGTCCAGTAATAACCACCTATCGGTTCAATTACTTTCCCGTTTGTAATTTGTCTTGTCCAGCTTACACCATTTGGTGTGCTGGTATTTGTCCAGGTAATGGTTCCTTCTACTTTAAATCCTGCTGCATAATAATTATCGAAAGTCAGCACAGCAGTGCTGCCGGGATTATGTAAATAGTCAGAAAGCGTGATATTGATTTTTCCCTTACGTGTAATTCCATCTGCGCTGACACAGCCGCCAGTGCCAAAATCAATTACAATGGTTTTGGGGAAACCGCTTTGAGGTGTTACAGTTACAGTAGCGCAACTGAGTGTGTTTGTAGTTTGCACCTGCTCATTGGTTCTGTAAAGTCCTGCATTTACAGACGCTTCAAAAAATACAACGTTAGCATCATCGCTTATACTTTCTGATATTGCCTGGTCTTCGGTTAATTTATAGGTTGTTTCAAATTCAGGATCAGGTTCAGCTTCTTGTTTTTTACATGCAGCAAAGAAAAAAAGTGAAGACAGCGACAAAAGAGCAAAGATTTTTTTTAGTTTCATAGATATTGAATTTAGTGGTCAATAAGACTTACAAAAGTCTGAAACGATTAACAAGGAAAGAAATAACTAAGGCAAATGTTTTACTTCGTAAAAACACCGTGGTGGTTAAAGAGAATCTACGATTCATATACCTGGAGTATGCCGTCAAATGAAAATAACCTGTACCTGACATTTGATGACGGCCCTCATCCTGAAGCAACTCCTTTTGTTTTAAACCAATTGAAACAGCATAATGCATTGGCTACTTTTTTTTGCATTGGTAAAAATGTCGTTGAGCATCCTGTGATCTATAATCAAATAATGAATGAAGGGCATGCAACGGGAAATCACACATACAATCATTTGAATGGCTGGAAAACGAATAACGATATTTATATGAAAGACATAGCCCTTGCCTCAAAGGAAATTCATAGCAATTTATTCAGGCCACCTTATGGACGTATTACTTCTTTCCAGGCAAAAAACCTTAAGGCTGTGATGCAGGGACGAGAGGTTAAAGTAATAATGTGGGATGTGCTAAGTGGTGATTTTGATGTTGATTGTACTGCTGAACAATGTCTTGCTAATGTAATTCTGCCAACGGTGTCCGGATCGATCATTGTTTTTCATGATAGTGAAAAAGCATTTCCGAAATTGCAATATGCCCTGCCAAGAATGCTGAAATATTTTACAGAAAAGGGGTATTCATTCAAATCGCTTCAATAATTTTTTCGCGTTGTCTGTATACAATAAATAGGGCCTGGGTAGAAACCCTGGCCCGTTTTTAATCCGTACCCTATGAAAACTGGTTTAAAGGTATAATAATTTTTTAATTACGGCAAAGTAATATTATGAGAAACCCCGTTTATGGTTACCACGGCCTTGTTGTCGCAGTCTCCGTTGCCGAAGTTTATGGCTGCCACCCAGGGTGAGTTTGTTGTAAGGTTCAGTCGAATGTTTCTTATGATCCCTTTTACGATCCAGCGGCAAGTGAATTTCTTGATCAATGGCTCAGTGATCTCGGAGTTCCATGCAACGAGCAGATCGCCTCTTTTTACCTTGCCATTTGCACTGCCGGTGATTTTATAAATATCATCTAATGGACTAAAAATCGTACACGTTCCTGCGTCTTGTTCAATTGTCCTTGTGCTATTCCATTCAACGTAATTTCCATTTGGTTTGGTAAGTTTTGCTCTCTCCACAACTACTTTCCATTTATGGGTTCCGCAATTTGTTGTGATCGGAGCACTTTGATTGGTAATAATATGAGTTCCCTGAATTTTAATGCTATCAACTGTGTAATTTTCGAATGTAGTAGTTGCTTTTGCCCCCGGATATATAAGGCGGTTTGTATAAACAACTATGATTTTTCCCGAACGGGTTCTTCCGTCACGGCCAACACAACCAGTACCGAAATCCATTACGATTTTTTTAGGGAAAGGATCCGGAGCATTCAGATGAGTAATAGTCACATCCGGGCAGGCGGTTACACGGGCAGTTTCACCGGTTCCGGACGTTCCCGGGTTCATTCTGCCAAATACACCGGTTCCGCCAAAAGCCACGTCTACATTTACTCCCATCACATTATCAAAAACCTCATTGAAAATATCATCAGATTCAGCCTCGGCTTCGGAAGACGCCTGTGACGCCAATTCTTCCTGGGCAGTGTCGGCGCTGGTTTCTTTTTTACACGAGCCAAAAACTAAGAGAGAAATAATGACGACGGCGGCTAAACGGGTAGGACTGAAAATCAGTTTCATAATATTGATTTTGTAGGTTTACAAATAACGAGTCTGAGACGGTAAATATTGAACTGGGTTTAAGGCTTTGTTAAGAATTTTCAACCCTGTTTATCTTTGAAAACCAATGTAAAAATATGATAATCGATACCCATAGTCATGTCTATCTGCCGGAATTTGATTCAGATCGTTCTGAAATGCTGGCCCGGGCTGAAAATGAAAGAATTGGGCTAATACTTATGCCGGCTATCGATGCTAAGGCTCATTCCGGCATGCTCAAGACAGAAGAGGATTTTGGAGCAAGATGTCTGTCAATGATGGGGCTGCATCCTTGCTCGGTAAATGAAGGATATAAGGAAGAACTTAAGATTGTACGGGAATATTTCGGAAAAAGACGATTTGTGGCTGTTGGTGAAACGGGGCTGGATTTTTATTGGGATCGGACATTTACGAATGAACAATACGAATCGTTCCGTATTCAAATTGAAATGGCACTGCAATATGATATTCCTGTTGTTATTCATTCACGAAATTCAATTGACGAGTGCATTAAAGTAATTTCTGAAATGCAGAATGGTAATTTGAAAGGGGTGTTCCATTGCTTTTCAGGAAACATAGAGCAGGCAAAACAGATCGTCGATCTTGGCTTTTATCTTGGAATAGGAGGGGTGATTACTTTTAAAAATTCGGGATTAGACAGGGTAATGGCTGATATTGATATGAAAAATGTGGTGTTGGAAACAGATGCACCCTACCTGGCGCCGGTTCCGTTCAGAGGTAAAAGAAATGAATGCAGTTATTTAAAATATGTAGTAGATAAATTAAGCGAGGTTAAAAATATTTCGAAGGAAGAGATTGAAAATATTACTACAGAAAATGCAAAGAAATTATTCGGTCTTTAAATGCGGTGGGATTTAAGCGTAACCAGGATTCTGTGATTATTATAATAAGGAAAGTAATATGCGGATCGTGAGGGAAATGCCTGTGATCTGTAGGGATAGTAGCCGGTACATGATGCAGCAGGATTGCTGAGAAAATAATTAATGTTAGATTTAATAAAGATTTTATTAAAACTCAGGGTAAGCTGCTCCGCATTTGCTCAATGATGAATTGAACGGTGAATGGAGCGACGCAACGGAAGATGATAGTAGCAATGCAGACGACTTAATAATTTTTTTACCATAAAATAAAAAACTATGTCACAGTCACGCAGAGATTTTATTAAAAAAACCGCAGTAACAGGTGCCGGTTTTTATTTTGGCGCCAATGCTTTTAGTGCTAAAAGCTATGGAAATATTATTGGCGCCAATGATCGTGTAAGAGTTGGTGTAGTTGGTTTTTCCGACCGCCACAGGAGCTCGCATATCCCTTGTTTCATGAATCATTACAAGGAATTGAATTTTGATCTTGTTGCTGTTTCGGATATCTGGAAAAAAAGAAGAGAAGAAGGGGCTGCGACATGGAAAGAAAAAATGGGACATGATATAGTTGCCTGCCGTAATAATGAAGAAATGTATGATAAGAAATTAGTGGATGCTGTATTTATCGGCACTGCAGATTTTCAACATGCATTGCATGCCATTGAAGCGGTAAAGGCAGGTTGCGATGCCTATGTTGAAAAACCATTTGCAGAAACAATGGAAGATAACCGTGCTGCATTAAAAGCAATTAAAGCAACAAACAGAATTATACAGATAGGATCGCAAAGAAGAAGCGGAGCAAACTATCATGCAGCAAATGATTTTATACGCTCCGGAAAATTTGGCCCGATCACGATGGTTGAATTGACATGGAACGTAAATCAACCCGGCCGCTGGCGCAGGCCTGCATTGCTTGGCCAGTTAAAAGAAGAAGATACCGATTGGAAAAGATTTTTAATGAACAGGCCTAAAGACAGTTTTGATGTAAGAAAATATTTAGAGTTCCGTTTGTTCTGGCCGTATTCATCAGGCTTGCCGGGACAATGGATGAGTCACCAGATAGATACCGTGCATTGGTTTACCGGGTTAAATCATCCACGATCTGTTGTTGCAAATGGAGGTATTTATATGTGGAAAGATGGAAGAACGAATTGGGATACGATCACTGCTGTGTTTGATTATGGTCCATCCAATGATCCTTCAACAGGTTTCCAGGTTACGTTTAGTTCACGTATGCATAATGGTGATGAAAAGCCGGCTGAAATTTATTACTCAAATGGCGGGGAACTGAATTTAAATACCAATATGGTTTCACCGGGAGGTGGTTTGACAAAAAGATTTGCTGATGAAATGAAGATGCAGCCAAATTTATTACCGGAACAATCTTTGTCTGCAGCAGAACCGGTTATTGCTTCTGCCAATACAGGCGGCGATAAACTTACTTCCAACCATGTTCGCAACTGGATGGAATGTATCCGCAGTCGCAAACAACCCAACGCACCAGTCGAAGCAGGGTACAGTCATTCGATTGCAACCATTATGACAAATGCGGCTGCACGTACCGGTACCAAAGTAACATTTGATGAAAAGACACAGGAAGTAATGGACAATGGAAGACCTTTTCAGTATTAATTCTTTTTTATCATGAATAAATTATTTGTTGTTCCCTTTTTTTTATTGCTAAGCGTGGGTGCCTATGCACAAACAAAAGGATTTTCTTTAGTAGAAAAAAAAGATAAGAAGCAGGTTGATGTTTTATTCAATGATAAATTAATGACAGCTTATTGCTATTATGATTCCAGCCGGAAGCCATTTTTATTTCCGGTAAATACAATAGATGGCATTACGGTTACCCGCGGCTATCCGTATCAAATGATCGCCGGCGAAAGAACAGATCATCCGCATCATACAGGCATTTGGCTGAATTATGAATCCGTGAATGGTCTTGACTTCTGGAATAATTCAACGGCAATAGCTCCTGAAAAAAGAGATCACTATGGTACGATCATTCATCAAAAAATTTCCGATAAAAAAACAAATGCCAATACTGCATCGCTTTCTGCAAACGCAACATGGGTAAGACCTGATAACAAAGTTTTGCTGAATGAAAAAACTACGTTCAATTTTAGTGTTAAAGCAAATGATTTTATCATTGATCGCATTACGACATTAACTGCAACTGATACCACAGTTGTTTTTAAAGATGTGAAAGATGGAATGTTTGCAATACGTGTGGCAAGAGAACTGGAGTTACCATCAAAAGAAAAGAGCAGTTTTGTGGATGATAAAGGAAATATAACAACTGTTCCTCCTTCAGGCAATGATGTAACAGGTATGTACTATGGCAGTACCGGTTTACAGGGAGATTCGGTTTGGAGCAGCAAAGGAACGTGGGTGATGCTTACCGGTAAAAAAGATGGTAAAGATATTACGATCGGGATGTTCGATCATCCTGCAAATGTTGGCTATCCTGCTTACTGGCATGCACGGGGGTATGGTTTGTTTTCTGTAAATCCATTGGGAAGAAAAATATTCAGCAATGGAAAAGAAGAATTGAATTTTTCGTTACAACCCGGTCAGTCAGTTACATTCCGGTACAGAGTTGTTGTTCATTCAGGACGACCCTTAACAAAAGATGATATGAATAAGTTGTCTGCAGATTTCGAAAAAGTTAAGTAAACAAATCAGCGAAAGAAATACAACATTAAGAAGGAGCTACTCAGATGATTGGATTATAATTTTTATTTACCCAACTGCATTACTACTATTTAACTTCTGTTGCGTCGCACTCTTGTATGTCCTGTTTACTATTCAGCATTTTTGGATGGATTGACGTAATAAAGTAGCTTTAAGTTGCGGTAATGATTGACTACTTAAAAGAAAATATCAGCTGGTTAAAGGACATTTTTACTCTCCTATTTGTAGGGACAGCAACGGTTGTGGCTATTTTAACATATAGACGAGCAAGAGCGACTATATTACAGCCGATACGTACTGAAGTAATTAAAAAGCAATCGGAATTGTTATCGGGGTTATTGCAAATTTTAAAAGGACACAATCATTCTTTCGAAGTCGGACTTGATTATGTAAACCTAGTTCAGTTAAATGTACTCATGGCTTTGAAAGACTACGGTTTTATCTTCAAAGAGCACGAGGAATTATCAGATAAATCCAAAGCAATATGGACGGATGGATTCATTGTGGGAAAAGCAACATTCTTAAAGACGTTGAGATCATAGGAACATTTGCTGAAGAGAAAGTAGCTAAAAAGCATAACGAATATGGTCTTGAAAAATTCGCCAATTTAAAAAAGCAAGAAATTGACATTGACAAAATATACATCACAAAACCTCATTCTGAGTTTGTAAAATTAATATCTGAGTTTAGAGAAGACCCGTTTATGCCAATCCCAATTCAACAAACATTGTCAGAGCTGACCAATGATATAAATAGCAATCTTTCAATTATTCTAAAAAGTGAACTAGAAATTTTTATGCTTGACTTTAGTAACGTTTATTTTGAAAAAAATGTAGCGCCAAGCTTTGATCCAATTGGAGTTTATAATGGTTTCAACCACTCAAGAGTTCATCATAGAGACACACTTAATAAACTTAGGAAGGAAATACGAAAATATTTAAGAATTGATGAAGGTTGGTAAGAAAATTTTCTTCTCAGACCAGTCGCCTCCCTAGTTCCAACGTATTTCAACATAAAGTTTTTCAGGAGGGGCTCCTCGGTATAGGAACACAATCATTATAAATCCGAATTTTGTACACCAACCACAGAAAAAATGAATAAAGTATACAGACAGGGAGCAATTGGAGCCATGACTGACGAATATGAAAAAGCACTTAATGAATTGAAAACTTTATTAGGTGAAATCAGTGACGACCAGTTTAACGCAGTTCCGGACAAACTGGTTAAAGAAGATTTTCAATCTCCCCGGAATATAGTCACACATATTGTTAAGGCAGGTTATTCTTATGCGAATTACATCAGAAAAAGATTTGGAAATGCGATAGATAAAAATGAAATCAATATTGACTCCCTTCAGCAAGCTCTTTTGCATTTAGATAAGATGTTTCACTATACGGTTGAAACATTTGAAGATAAGTGGCTATTAAGTGATGACGATCTATTGAATACAATAATAAAAACGTCCTGGACAACTTACGACTTAGAAGCTATTATTGAACATTCAATTGTGCATATCTTACGGCACCGGCTTCAAATCGAAAAACTATTGATTAAAGCAAAACAAAGTTGACAAACGATTTTACTACATGATACCAGTTGGTCATATAATTTCCGTCACTGCTTCAGCAAGCGATAGACAGGTAATGCGGGCTGTACTAAAGATAGCGGGAAGTAGACAGATGGTTTTTGGAATAACAACAGAAGATGTAAGTACGCATTTATTTGTTATTCCTGAAAGTAAGAAAAGCACGGAAGAGCTAGCAACAGAAGTACAAGCAGTTCCTGGCCTTAGCAAAGTGGCTATTGTTGCGTTGAGTAAGCCGGTAAATAAAATGGAATTGGCAGAGTTGCGGGAACTATTCGCTGGCCTTGATTGGGATGCCAGCAGCGTGACTGATGATGAACTGTCTTTGTTCATTGATGACAAGCTGCTGGGACAATACACGTATTATATTGAACTCGGCCATAAAAGAAATGAAAGTGGAATGGTTTCAATGCGCATAAAGCGGTTGGAGGATCATCCGCAGTTTTCGCCCGATTGGCTCGTAAACAATGGCGCTAAAAAAGACGAGACGCAAAACGAGGAACAGACTTTTGATGATATAGAAACTCACGAAGTCATGATTGAGTTGATACAAGAAGTGGAAGAAGTAGAAGAGCCGCCGCCACCACCTCCGCGTCCAACCAACCTGGAGCAAATGACTGATATGCAGATAAAGAACTGGATGCGAAAAAACGATGCCCGTATCCTGAGAGATGAAGACGTTGAAATCAAACGTACTTCCGAAGAGGTGCTGATAACAACAATGGTTGATGGAGAAACAGAGACCGTGATTTACAAACTAACGACATAGCTATTACGCCGCTGTTGCTGTTCAGGGTAAAATTAATTCACAAAAAAGGTAATTGTGTAATAGCCGAAAATGAGCTAATGAAAATAATGCAACAAAAACCCATTAATTATTTGGTGCGGGCAGCATATTTCTTATTGCCCTGATCTTCCATATTCGTTTTTCTGCAACAACGATAAATGTGCTCCACATTTTCCGCGCACCTCCATCTGCATTTTGTATTTCATACCGGCAATCGACTATGGCAGATGAAGCATTGAGCATTTGTATTTTTTCAATATGAAGTGTTCTTGTGCCGGGACTATTGGCTGAGCTTTTCATCATACCTTCTACAGCGGCATTTATTCCTGCCCGCCATTCACCCGTAGAAACCAACTGATCCACGTCGGAGGTTAAGATAGCTTTTAACAATACGGTATCTCTATTTTCCCTTGCCTGGGAATATTGATCAATTAAAGAAGTGATCGCTTTTTGCTGCCTGGCATTTATTGTTGTATGCTGGCCATTCAAAAACATACCGCCGGTAATATGCAATAAGATTAATAAGGCAAATTTTTTCATGATAGTAAGTTACTGGTTTTATGCACTTGGTAGTGCAAACTGCATAATTGTTAATATGCATTATCTTAATATAAAATGCGAATTTTGATATTAATGGCAGCCTAATTTATCACAGGGAGATTATGAAACTAATTTTTACTATACTCAGGTCAATAGTTTATGTTCCTTTATTTATTTTATTCTTTGGTTGGCTGGCTTTAAATGTCCGGGTATATGATGCACAACTTGGCGTCATATTACCTCGGTGGCTTTCAATTATTGGAATCACTATGATGGTTGTGGGTGCAATTCTTGTTTTACTATGCGTAGTTGTTTTTATCGTTATTGGAAAAGGTACGCCTGCGGTATTTGATCCTCCAAGAAAATTTGTTGCAGCAGGTCCCTATGCATTTGTTCGTAATCCTATGTATATCGGTGGATTTATTCTTTTGGTTGGGTTCGGTTTATATCATACATCATTATCAATTCTAATTTTCGCCGTGCTGCTTATTGTCGTCTTTCATTTTTTTGTTTTGATGGTCGAAGAACCAAATCTTGAGCGTTTGTTCGGTAAAAGCTACCTGGATTATAAAAATAAAATTAACCGTTGGTTACCCACACTGAAACATTATTAAAAGCATCAATCAACGATAAACAAATACCATGGACACGATCATATCTTCTAAGATCAAAAAAATGAGCCCGCAACTTCTTGTAGCTGATATTGAGCATTCCATTGAATTTTATACAAAAAAGCTTGGCTTTGATGTCGATTTCCGGTACGAAGACTTTTATGCCGGAATTAGTAAAGACGGTTGTTCGATACATCTTAAATCAGGCAAGCCTTCAATTGAGGAAAGACAAAACAAAAGAAATAATGAAGACCTTGACATTGTCTTTTCAGTTGACAGTATTGAAACTTTATATGAAGAATTATTAAACAGGGCAGTAGAATTCATTCAGCCGTTACGCCACATGCCTTATGGGAAAGAATTTTATGTTACAGATCCGGACGGTTATATAATTTCTTTTTTGGAAGAAACATAGACACTTTGCACAGTAGCGTGAAAATGCCTGCAGATTGCGTTGGCGTTCTTGGCGAAACAATACTATCGGGCCACTTTCTAATACTGTAAAATAAATGCCAACAGTAGTAATACTGAATTATATCAGGTAGTTACCGGACTGAAAATAGGTGATAGTTCCTGTCATGTAGTTTATCCCTTTCGCATCTTTGCTCAATTAACACAATTTTTTTCCATCTAAAAAAAGTTCTGTATGAGTAGCAATTTAATTTCATTGCAAACCGCAATTGACATGACCACCAAGTTCCGGAATGAAAAAGAAAATATTTTAACCCAGTCTATGCGGGGTCAAAATATTTTACCGATCTGCGAAACCTTTAATCGCAGCGCATTCGATACCCTCCTTGCTCAATCAGGCTGCGAGGCTATCCGTGTGTATTTTTCAATGGATTCATCGTTGAAAGTAAAAGTTGTAATCGTGGGAGTAGACGGTAACAAAGCTGACATATTACCTGCATCCGATGTGAAGATTGTTGAAGAAGGACAACGATGCCCGGATATATGTCCTCCCTCATCTCCTTTGAATAGCTAGGGAAAGAGTATATTGAATTATGCTTAGAACGCTTATTGTAATTTTTAGCTTTAGCATTATCATTGCAGCAATAATAGGCTGGATCCGTTATAAGAAAATCAATCCGGCCTATTATCCTTTTATATATTGTATTTGGATTGGTTTTGTAAATGAAATAATAAGTTTTGTTGCAACAAGAGCGGGGCATTCAACGGCTGTGAACAATAACATTTATGTTCTTATCGAAGCATTGCTCTTTACGTGGCAATTCAAAAGGTGGGGATTATTCCAGCGGCACCAACCCCTTTTTGTTATTCTCCTTACTTTATTTGGAAGTATATGGTGCATTGAGAATTTCTATATTTCAAAAATCACTTCTATTCGCTCGGAATTCAGAATTGTTTATTCCTTTGCAATCGTGCTGATGAGCATCAGCCAACTGAATGCTATTCTTGTAAGAGAAAAAAAGGATCTTTTAAAAAACCCCATTACTCTTATTTGTATCGGGTTCATTCTTTTTTATACGTACAAAGTGCTTGTAGAATCTTTCTGGGTATATGGGCTTAACAACAGCCGGGATTTCCGGAATAATGTATATCTTATACTGGCCTATATAAATCTTATATGTAATCTCATTTATGCCTTAGCCGTTTTATGGATGCCCAAGAAACATCGATTTTCTCTGCCGTTTTGATTACAAGCATAGTATTGGCGGTTGTACTACTCTATTTTATCATTACTATAGTCAGGCACCAACGCCGTAATCAACAACTTTATAAATTAAAAATACTCGCTGAGATCACCACACTTGAAAATGAACGGGCCAGGATCGCTGCCGATCTTCATGATGAATTAGGACCGATCCTTTCTGCAGTAAAATTTAAGATCAACAGTCTTGATATACATTCAGAGGATGACCAGGTGATTCTTGATAAATCAAATAAAAATATTGATGATATTATACGGCGTATGCGGGAAATCTCAAACGACCTGTTACCAAACACATTGCTGCGAAAAGGATTGATCGCTTCATTAGAAGAATCCATCGACAATCTGAAAAAGACAAATACACTTGATATAATCTTTATATATCATGAAATTCCGGACCTGACAAAAGAAAAAGCGATAAATATATACAGGATCATCCAGGAGATCATTCATAACACTATTAAGCATGCAAATGCGTCCGTGTTGAAAATAGAGCTTATAATGAATAAACGAAATCTTATTATCCTTACAGAGGATGACGGAAAAGGATTTGATTATGTTCAGAAATCCAAAGAAAACGCAGGCCTGGGCTTGAGAAATCTTCTTAGCCGGACGGATGTTTTAGGAGGGAATATGTATATTGAATCAAGAACTGGCAAAGGAACAAAGTATACATTCGAGATCCCAATATAAACGTCGCCATGGCAAAGAATTATTACTTACCCATACGAATTGTTCTTGCTGATGATCATGAAATTTTCAGAGATGGATTTCAAACAATGCTGAAAAAACAAAGCAATGTGGAATTGATCGGGGAAGCTGAAAATGGTAAAGAGTTAATTGAACTTGTTGAAAAATTTAATCCCGACGTAATTATTACCGATATAAAAATGCCAAAGATGGATGGGGTGGAAGCCACTAAAATTTTATCAGGCCGGTTCCCGGAAATCGGGGTAATTGCCCTTTCAATGTTTGATGAGGATGACCTGGTGGTGGATATGCTTGAAGCCGGCGCTAAAGGGTATCTTATAAAAAATGCTGCCAAGCATGAGATACTTGAAGCCATAAGGACGGTGTATGAAAAAGGAACATACTATTGCCAGCATACTTCCAATAGACTGGCACAGATGATCGCTAAAAGCAAATTCAATCCCTATAAAAAGGCGAAAAAAATTGAATTCACCAAGCGTGAAATTGATATCATAAGACTGATATGCGCCGAATGCTCAAATAAAGAAATGGGTACTCAGCTTAATTTAAGCGTCCGTACGGTAGAAGGTTACCGGGATAAAATTCTCGAAAAAATGGAAGTAAAAAATACTGCCGGTATTGTGGTATACGCAATAAAGAATGGGATCTATAAAATTTAGGTTTCAATAATCAATAATTATTAATTAATAATTATTGATTATTGTCGTGCTGATCGCAGTTCAAGATTATTCAATTGGATTATTCCATACATTAAATGATTTGCAAAACCTCGGCCAATTCATTTCTCTATAAAAGCGCTGCATCCGTAAGCTATCGTCTGCTTTGTCCGGTTGGCTGTTCTTATTGCATACCTGTTGAAGTAACTGTGCTAATGTAGGATTCCTACCTGCGCAATTCTTAAGCTGACTCTTCAGGCTGCGTATGTCATTTTTTAAACCATCGATCGTTGCGTTCAGCTGGTTTATTGAAAGCTGGCATTTTAACAAGGCATCATTTTTTTTATCTCTGTCTTTTAAACATTCAGCTAATTGATTCGACAATTTATCATTGCCTCCTTTTATCGTTGCAGTGAGTTGATCGACCTGACGCTGTTTTTCATCAATTGTTGTTTGCATAGAATTTATAACAAGCACCAGGCTGTCCTTTTGGCCAAGCAGGTTTTTGGCGCCCTGATTTTCCGTATCAAGAATAGTTCTCAACTCCGCATTTTCTGAAGCCAGCTTACCATTTTCTGAAGCAAGCTTACTATTTTCCTGGCGCAGCTCCTGGTAACCGGCAACGAGTTTTTCATCGGGCCACCAACTGACCATACGAGGCAAAGGAATAATTGCAGCCTCCAGCACTCTATCGTTTTGGAAATGGCGGTACGCTGAACTATCTTTTTTTGTTGCAGTTTCTGCTTCATTAAAAATATAACTGGATGTCATAATATTCAGCCCGGAGGCATTTACAAAAATGAGCAGGCCATTCAAAAAAGCAAACAACCATTTCATGGAGTCTTTTTTTCTTGTTTTATACATAATTATTATTGCCGCCGCTTCACTGAGTATAATGCCAATCAACCGGTATGATTTATAATTGAGCCAGGAAACATCAACCGTAACATAGTTAATGGCCCAGCATGTTAATAATACTGCAGCGGAGGCACCGCCAAGCGTATAAAAAGTTTTTTCGCTGATCAGTTCGGTCGGCAAAGTTCCGGCGGGAGTATTGTCTGCCATGGTTGTTGGTTTTAAGTAGTAATATAATATATCAGTTCATCCTTTGTTGGCTCGTAGGGATCATGCCTTTGGTAAAGCTATACTTTTTGCTGAAACAGAATATGTTCATCCGAAAGACAGGATAAGATTGAAGCGAACCGGGTGCTAATAGAGATATTAAAAAACCTGCAAATAAAAACCCGTATTAATACGGTTGCCTGACAAGTGCCAGTCAAATACTTTTGGTAAGTATAGAAAGCAAGCAGTAATAAAAAAGCTACTAATCAGAGTCCTTAACTAAGTCCCAATGTTTTTACATTGGGGCTTTTTTGCAGTTTGACGAAAATCTAAGCGGGGAAGTTACTATTTGATGATTTATTTCTATGCAACTTCATTCACGGGATTGTCTGAAAACCGTTAAACAGAGTAAGATATTTACCATTAAAACCACAGTTATGAGAAAACATTTTTTATGGGCACCCTGCCTGGGGGTAATCATGCTTATTTTATTTTCATGTAAAAAAGAAGCCGTTGACGTAGAAACCACCCAACGCCCAGCGAATGAGAAACTAATTCCATTGATAAAATCCTGGCTTGAGGTCCAAAAAAAAGATTTACTGGACGTTGCTTTAGCAAGAATTGAGTCTTTAGAATCAAATCTCAGTTATGCGAAAATGCGTTTTGAAAAGTATAAAGAATCAAGTAAGTTTATTGTAATCCCAGTGTTAAGCGGGTTCACATCGGGAAACAACATGGGTAAAAATCCTGTAAACTATTTGGTTTTGGTTTTTGAAAGCCCAGATAGTATTACAAAAGGAAATATTATTCAATACATTTCGTCAAATGAACAAAAAGCTGTTCCAATAAATACATTCTATAAAATTTTTACATACAAGGATCTTGATTGCAGCGGCCTATTTACCGTACTCAGTATAACTGATGATTTTATGTATGAGTTGAAGTTTGAGAGCGAGAAAATAAATTCTATCAAGGAAGTACGTAAAAGGACTCCTCCAAACGACAGCTCTGGCAGGGTAAATGATGGTTGCATAGACTGGTATGAGCAAACTTGGTTCGTTTGGGCAGATGGGACAGCAGAGTTAATATCTGAGGTATATGTTTTTACTTCCTGTGATGGAGAATGTTGGCAACCTAGAATAGCTAATGGGCGCAGTCTACGTGTAAATTGCAATTACAATGGCGGGGGTGGAAATCCAATAGACTATGAATTAGCCTTAACTGCTACAAGAGTTTGGTACTCATGGCAGGATCCCAATACTCCCTCGATGTATTTGTGGAGCAAAGATCAATATTGGGGTAAGCGACAAGCAGGAAATGCAAACGGCGGATATTTTACAAAAATTAAGATTGTTGAGGGTGGGAAAGAGGGGTTTCCTTATTATATGGGTGTTATTATAACCTTCAGTAAAGCTTGGCACTATACGAGCATTACAAATCACGAAGTTCAAGGATATATTACGAGCCAAATTGCCCCTAATTTATATTTTACCAAGACAGACGTACGACAATTCAGCGAACTTTGGCCATAGGATGTTATAAGAGACTTAATACTAACTGTATTCCAATAGTGAAATTCGAAAATAAAATTATGCATTTAGTGTCATTGTTTTTACTAGGCTTGACCTCGTTTTTTGCCTTGTGTAAAACTTCAGAAATCAAGGAAACGGTATCAGAAAAGCCTTTAGTTATTGAGTATGCAAGGAATTTTTATGAACCAAATGAAAATGGTCAGTTAAACTCCACCATGAATTATAAAGACAAAGTTTGGTATCAGGACAGCATGGCTATTGAATCTGTCAATAAGATTCATATTGCATCGGATAAATCAGGAACATCTCAAAGTTTGCAATTGCTTTATTATAGGTTTAGTGATCTTAAAACGAACAACGTTTATGAATATGATAGTTTTGGTGATACGGCAAAGTTGATCAGAAAATATTCATACAATGACACTACTGTCGAAATTATTAATGGATGGAATTTTAAATTCAAACGTAAATGGAACTATAATGGAAAGCCACAACTCTTGTCAGATACTTTCATTAATGAAATAAATTACAAAAGAACCAAGCTCATAATGGGCCCACAAACAGACATCAATGAGGCAATTTGCTATTTTCGATGTGATAAGAATTTTCAAATCTTCGTTCTCGATTCTTCTCTAAGTAAAATGATCGGATGTCCTTTTGTTAAGGCGTTTATCTCTTCAACATCAAAAAAGGGCATAAGCATGTCCAACGAAATAGTTTTTTTGGCTGAGAAATTTACGCCAGATGAACAAAGGGTCTTTAGCGCTTGGAAAAAGTATGCCGAAGAAAACCCGGTTATTAAATAGCGATAAATAATTTAATTGACTTGTTAAAACGTCACTTAGCTATATTAGATGATGGTTATAGCGCCGGTGTCTATGCTTTATGGGCGGTGGTTGAAAAAACGGTAGATAGTAGTTTTTTTCTTTCCGCATTTTGGAATAATACCTTTTAATGAAAGTCTTTAGAATAAGAAATTCAGTAGACCCAAAAGTGATTGGCTCAAAGAAATTCCCCCAGGTAAAAGATGCGAAGGGAGAGTTTAATGTTCAATCTGCTAACTATATCGGCAACAGTTCGTTTTTTTTAAACCAAATAAACGTGAAGCCGGTTCTCCCGGAACTTGTTTTATGGGACAGCTCAAAGGTGACTGATTTAATTTCATCAAGTTTTACCGGCACAAGTTCTGGTTTAATATGTAGTGATAAATTAAAAGAGATAATCGAGAAAGCTGCACCTTCATTTATTCAATTTTTTGAAATTACACTGCATCATAAAGCCAACGTTTATAACTATTGGTTCTTACACCCGACAAAAGCCAATTTCGAGCTAATAGATTACAACGAATCTGAAATTTGAGGAAAAAAACCTCCAAAAAGTAAGAAGAAGAGAGTTTTCGGATGGCGATTCATTTATTGGGGAAGCAAAACAACTTAAATATCCTTGTACACTTAGTATAGTAAAATATGGCTTGAAGGAAGATTTACCAGATTTTTTCGTTTTAATTTTAGTTGAAGGAGGAAGAGGGTTTTTTGTTTCAGAAAATATAAAAAAAGAAATTGAAGCTGCGGGTTGTACTGGCATTGTCTTTACCCAACCAAATGAGAGATATCCATAATCAAGGCTTTAAGATCAGTATAATCATTCATTTGCAACTTTTTTATTATAGTTGTTTTCTATGTGTGCCTTCACCTCTTTGAATAACCCTCAAACCTGAAATAACGCCATGAGATCGGGCTAAAATAGTAAACAAGAATCGAGCTATGGCGTTGACCAATCGATGGGTGTATACAATTCTACGAATCTAATTGGCTGGTATCGTTTAAGCCGGTCTAACAATTCTTCTTCTGAACTAATGTCATCCGTCAAGTAATCGATTTGTAAGTCCAAAACTTCAAGATCGAAACAAAGTTGGCCTCTAATTGTAGTAAGATCATATTTATATGTTTGAAGAGTAGGGTAATTGCAAGCGTTCAAGTGTTGAACTATTTGTTTGTCAAAAGTATTCATCGAAATCATACGTCTGACCACTTCCGGCGGGAAGAACTTAATTGTCGAAGGGTTATTAATTAAATATTCGTACATGACTGGTGTTTCAAATACATGGCGTAAGCCAGACCCTCGAATTTTTAAGAAAAATGCGTCGTTTTTAAAATAGTTTCCATCCGATTTTTCTAGTTCAACCGTAAGTTTATTAATACAGTCTGTTAAGTCTGTCTTTGTTGTTCTCACGATTTTAAGTAATTGTTTTCTTTCACCCTTTTCGGTTGCTAAATCATTTGCGTTAATACCCAGGTAAATACCGAGTATTACAGCTACCAATTCAATTAATAGCGTAAATGCAAATTCATTATCTTTTGCAAACTTTTCTTTAAAAATGATTCTACTAAATAAAATTACAATTGCAACCACAGAAGCTATCACTATCCATAATGGCTCATCTCTTATTGAGAAGAAAATAATGGAGGCTACTAAAATAAATGCTAATAAAACCAATCTTATCGCATTGCGTTCCCACGGTTTTTGATGTGTTGTTTTTGCCATTTTAAAGGATTGGTTTTACCTATAAATATGTTATTCTGATCTATGACCCATATAATCTCGACTTGGGTATTTGAAGATTGGAGTAAACTTCATAAAGTTAGTGATTGAGTCTTGCCTTCTGTACGTCGTGGGCCAAGCACTTGCAACATTAGTGCGCTCATCTCCCCTTTGGTTTACTTCAGAGAAAATTATAATTGAGTGTCTATTTCGTCTATCAAACCTTCCTCTCATTTTGATGTATTTTCCTATCACTTCAATTTGAAAAATGATTTCACCAACATTATTTTTTACTTCAATTGCATTTTTATCAAAATTTCTGTCTAAAAGATTTGAGTTACTCACCCATTGATTACGATGCATAATACCGATGGCATTACCGAGCGAATCGTAAATGCTTGCGTTTACATAAATCTGTTTTTTTTGCATCCAGGCGATAAAATCGAGTCCTTTACCGTCCTCGCCAACTCCTTTTAATACCTTTGGAATGGCTTGTTGTAAATCGAATACGCCATCTGTAAATGACAATGTGCCTGCCGCCGTGTACCAAAACAATGTTCTGTCTTTTTCCTTTTCGGTATCCCGGCACCTTGAAACACCGGCAATTACAATGAGAGCAAAGCCGGCAAGACTAAAGCGGTGAATAATATGTTTCATTTTTTTATCGAGGTTGGGCAAAGTTACAAGATACGATTTCAACTATTTTTGATGTGGAATAGAGACAGGGAATTGCATCATTTCAATTATAAGTAAGTAAGACACTTAATAATACGATTCCTAATCGCACAAGCCAATACATGAAACTATGGAAATAGGCTAATCGAACAAGGTGCTTGTTACATTCACAACCTTCTATTTCATTCGCTCCAACTTTTAAGCGGAAGTGTTTTTTACAGGGCATAACTTGTAAGTTTTATTGTTATGCTCCCTATTATGCCCGGTAGCCGGTCTAAAGATATCGGTTGCAGAGTTTGTGTCAAAGGACAGGGACCACGATGCGGCATTTATTGCCGTATCAAACCGCAGCTAGTTACGTATAATAGATTTTTTTGATAAAATGGACCAGCTATCTATTGGTTTAATTCCCTTTGATCGAGGTGTCTCAGGAATGTACAAGATACTTTTTGCGGAAAGGTTTCAAACAATTGCTCCATTTCTATTCCAGAATGGTAACAGCAAGTAATTAGGCTAATAACTAAATCTCCTTTGTCATATATGATCGTTATAAACCTTCTAGATTTTGGATGATGCTTGCAACTAAAAACATTTAATTTTTGAACTACATCTACCACAATATTTGTAAGCTCATCCTTTAATGGCTGCATTACGTTCTCTATTTCAAAATAATTTTTGCCGCCAACAGTAATGATATAGTTTATTTTAATTGGTGCACTTTTCATGAAGTTTGTTAAAATCACTTTTATAAGCTAAACGACCTTCATTGGCGGATTTTTTGCCACCCGATTCGCCACACAGCATTTTTAGATGCTGGCAATTGATTGAAAAGTAAATTGATAACGTCACAGAGCGGAGACTGAGGGATTCGAACCCTCGATACCCTTTTGAGGTATACACACTTTCCAGGCGTGCTCCTTCAACCACTCGGACAAGTCTCCAGGGCGGCAAAAATAGGGAAATACATTTCAGTTCATTTGCTGCTCGGGAATAATTCGTTCAATATCCTCTTGCTTTAATTGATGCTTCTCCCAATCAGGATCATATTTTACAAACCATGAGATCCAAATACTTCTCGATACACGCATAAGCCATGGCTGAAGTACAACTAAAATAACGGCATTGGTAATAAGCCAATAAAAAAACCTGTTATCCTTTACTGACATGCCAATTATTACAAACCATGCAATAAAAGTGGCTACGCTTATCGCTACCCCAAGTGCATAGCTAACATAGCCGGTACCATAATAAAAGCCGGGTTCTTTTTCTGTAGGTTGCCCGCACACAGTACAGTATTTAGGCATTGCCATATTTTTTTTAAGACTGATGCTGATCTTGTTTTTAAAAAGCCGGCCCTCTCTGCAACGCGGACAACGACAACCTAAAGTGGAAAAAAGGTAATTGCGATTCTTTTTATGGGGCATTTCTTTGCGATATAAATTGAGTGATTATTTTTTGTAATGAAACAGCAGGTATAACCCCTGGCTGTCTCCACAATATGTTCCCTTTTTGAAAAAGCATAAGTGTAGGTACACTGGTTACATTATAAAATGACGAAGCCGAAGGACTTTGATCGATATCGACTTTAATGATCCTTATTTCATTCCCCATCTTTTCATGCAGCTCTTTCAAAATTGGCTTCATTAGCTGGCATGGCTGGCACCATTCTGCTGTAAAATCAACCAGCACCGGTGTGTCGCCCTGGATTATATCCTGAAATGTCTCTGTTGTGTTTGTTGCCTGTGCCATTTGTTATTTGTTTTCTTTTTTAAAAATGCTTAAAAATAAACCGCCCATTACTGCGCCATACGCAGTACTGTTGTGCCATTTTGAAGTGATCATACAAGAACCGTTATAACAACCAATAAATTTCCAGTACATAAATCCTGTGAATGCTCCCAAAACAATACCAATGATCAATAAGTTGTATTGAAAAAGAAAATTCTTCATTACTGCAAAGGTCAGCAAAAAGCAATGGAATGCAGGTATTTCAATAAATAGAAAGAGAGATTTTTATTTACACTATACACGAACGTCAATTGGTGACTTTTATATAGCCATACCCATCAGCTTGTTTTGAAACTAATTCATAGATGCCATCCGGTACAGTTTTCACCCCTGGAAGCAGCATGCTTTTGTCAACTTTATGGACCTTCATTGCCTGCTCACAAACAGTAAAAGTTACATTTTTACCTGCAGCCAGTTTTTTTACATCGTTTGCCACCACTGACTGGTTTGTTTCCACCATTGGCAAAGACTTTCCATAAAACACTACTGCAATTTTTGCATCAGGATATGCAGCAACAATACTGTTTATCCATCGAATCACCCGCTGATGAGTCGCCGTGTCACTCAGTGTGAGATCAAAAACAACATTATAAGGTTTTGCTTGTGCAAATGATTGAGTTAGTAGGGCAAAGCAAAACGCGGCAAGAAAAAATATTCGTTTCATAATTTTATATTTAGCACCCAAAAATTACGAATAAAATGTAAAAATAACTTTGAAAAACCATAGTATTAATTTTTTTCGTAGCTTCTCGGGCTTTTTCATTAATCCTTAAAACTTTTTTTATGAATACCAATGAATTCAACGAAGGAACTAACCGCAGAAATTTTTTGGGAACACTTGCTACAGGTGCGGCTGCTGTTGGTTTAACAACTATTGTCCCCTCACTTAATGCTTTTGCCGGCGAGGCAAAATTTGATGCGAAAGTTTATGGCGATCCGGAAGAAATGTTTAAAAAGATCACAGGTAAGCACAGGGTAGTATATGATTCTACCGAGCCTAATGGCGTATTTCCTTTTGCATGGCCAAGAATTTTTTTAGTGACCAATGAAATGACCGGTACACCCAACAAAGATTGCAGCGTGGTTGTCGTCCTTCGTCACGATTCAATCGGGTATGCATTACCTGATGCAATGTGGGTAAAATATAAGCTTGGAGAAATGTTTCATGCTCCTGATCCGAAAACAAATGAACCTTCAGTACGCAATCCTTTCTGGAAACCTAAACCAGGTGATTTCGTTATTCCCGGTGTTGGTGAAGTGCCAATAGGCATTGACCAGTTGCAGTCAAGCGGTGTGATGTTTTGCGTTTGTAATATGGCATTAACAGTATACAGTGCAGCAGCGGCAGGAAAGATGAATATGAAGGCAGAAGATGTAAAAAAAGAATGGACTGAAAATGTATTGCCAGGGATACAAATTGTTCCATCTGGTGTATGGGCGCTGGGCCGGGCACAGGAAAAACAATGTGCTTATATTTTTGCCGGGTAAATAGTTCGTATAAATTTTTTTAATGCCCCGATTCAATCGGGGCATTTTTATTTGAACTCGTAACCAATACCAGTTAATTGTGTAAGTAAATCATTGGGAGCATCCGTTGCCGTACACCGGCCTTCTATTTTTGGAGAAATGGGAGAGAACACTTTTAGATATTCTTCAATGACTGCATGAAGTGTAATGCCCAGTTTTTTCGGTGCCTTTATCCCCTCCATGCGGCAAAGTGTTGTATCGGGATCACCTTCTCGTTCACAAGCGATGAAAGAATATTGTTTTGACAAATCGATTGGCTGCTTATTAATTTTTATCCGGTTCACCCTTTTTCCTTTTTCTTTTTCAATAGTAAAATTTACTTCCATTCCATTGAAACGAATTACCCAGCCGCCAAACCTGTTTTCCGGATTTTTTGAAAAAGCGTTTTCCAGTTCATGCTCCATCCAATCCCAAAGCTGGCGACCGGTCGCCATTCCCAGTTTCGCTTCACTGTTTACAGGCAGCATACTCCATAAGAAATCACTTGTAATATCGGCTACGCCGGTTGTTGGATCCGGCACAAGAGGAGGACAAAAGCGAAAGCCATTACTCAATGCAATATCAGGTTTGAACTTCCACATAATTGCATCGGTAATAAAATTATCCATGGGTGTCTCTATCACGTAATATCTTACCAATGGGGTTTTTGTTTTGCCGATTATTGTATTTAATTTTTTTTCAAACGGCTCTTTTGTTTTTTTTACAAGCATTTTCATTTCCTCATCTTCTTTATAGAGCAATGGATCTACATCTAACAATTGATAATTATGTTCTTTTACTTTTCCATTCTCCACTACTATATCCAGTTTTGAAATGAATGAACCGAATGCACCAGGCTCAGTAACCTTTGCATATGCACCTTGCACAGGGTTCCGTATCCGCTCATGTGTATCGGCACCGAGTATATAGTCTATTCCTTTTACTTCTTCCATATTTGCCAATCCTACCTGCTGTGCAAGCCCCATATGAGTCAATAAAAAGGTCATATCACATTTTTCATATTGCTTCAGCAACTGAATATACCTGGCTACGTTCTTTTTAGGAAACGTAAACTGAATACCATAGCTATAAGCCGGCGATTGCCTCTTTGGAGTAAGCGGATCATTATAACCGATAAAGCCAATTTTTATACCTGCTATATATTTAATAAAGTAAGGAGGGAAGATCAGCTCGCCATTCTTTTCATCTTTTGTATCATGAAACATGTTGGCGCATACTTTCACGCCATTGTAAGCAAACATATCTTTCAGCATCATTTCTTTTCCATATACCACTTCCCAATTACCGGGTAACATAATATCATAACCAATATTATTCATCAAGGGTATTATAGCCCTGCCTTCAGTAAGCGCTGCAATACCACTTCCCTGGAAACAATCACCACCATCTATTACTAAAGTATTTAACGGATTTTTGTTTCGCAACTCGTTGATCATTGTTTTCAATGTTGCAAACCCGCCTCTTTTTTTATAAACAGGATTACCTTGTTCAATAAAAAATTCATCATGAATATCAAGCTGAGAATGTATATCAGCAGTATGAAGTAGTGTGAAGACTTCCACCTTACCACGCTGCACTGCTTTAGATCGATCAATTGATTTGGCTTTGTATGCAGCATCAGCAGCTTGTAATGCGGACGCAGCTAAAGGGCTGATCAACCCACCTCCAATGCCCAAACCTAAACCTAGTTTCCCTGCAGTTCTAAAAAATTCACGCCGGCTATTTTCAGAAATATTTACATGAAGCTTTTTTTCATCTTCGGTTAACTGCTGGCAACTTTTACAACTGCAGTTTTCATGCAGGTCAATTTTTTCAGCCATTGGCATCTGCTTGGTTATTTGCCGGATTTATTTTTTCTTGCTTCGATAATCGGTTTAAAAGGACCATACTTATGTTGTTCTTCACTGAAGCCATCAGCAAATGGCCCGAAAGGATGATCGACTGGTTTTTTTGAAATATCGGGCCAATCTTCTTTAAACACTTTTGATGGCCGGGGTTGTGAGTTAACGAAAGCAGCAACATCCCATGCTTCTTCATCAGTCAATTGCGGATTATGATATTCCACTTCTCCGAATGGCATATTGTTTTTTACATAACCTGCAAATCTTGAGATACGATACAAACCTGCCGCAGTATTATAACTGTCTTCTCCCCATAGCGGCGGATACTCATATCCTGTTCCATCCGTTTTCTTTTGCCCTTGTCCTTCCGGCCCATGGCAGCGCTGACATTTACTTGTATAAACCTTTAGCCCATTTTGCCGATCTGCAGCACGATCAAGATATGGAATAAGCATAATGCCGCTTCCTTTTGGGGCTTTGCCTTTTGGAATGCCATCGCCCAGCCAATGCATATAAGCAATGATAGCTTTCATTTCTTTGCTATTGCTGTCAATCGCTTTATCTGCATTTAAACTTCTTTCCATGCAATCAGAGATCCTTTTTACAATTGTTTCTAAGCCACCGCTTCTCGCTCTGAATTGCGGATACATCGATTTCACTGCTCCGTAATTATTTCCCCAGGGGATTGTGCCGCCATTCAAATGACAATTCTGACAATTCATACCATTGGTTATTTGCGAAACAACTCCTTTTGGCCCGAGATAGTAAGAAGTATTTGCGATCAATTGATGGCCATATCTTGCCATCGTATCGTTTTCTGGGATTTGGTATTGGTTCCAACCCACCCATAAACGGGTGCTATCAAAGTCTGTATCAGCAACTGCATAACTATTACTGCTGCTGTTGCATGAATATATTATCAATACAAAAGCGAATAAAACAAGAGACGTTTTACAGAAATAGATTGGTTTCATTTCAATTACGATCACATCAATGCGGCAGCTTTTCCCGCAAATAACCATATACCCATGTACCGATTATGGCACTAAATAAAGTTACGATGATTACAGTAGCTCCGTTTCCTATTTGTGCAAATAATGGGCCCGGGGCAGGCACCCGTCAACGCCCACCCAAACCCGAAAATTAAACCACCATAGATCTGTCCTTTATTAAACTTTTTTGTTTCAAAACAGATCGGTTCACCATCGATCGATCTTATTTTAAATTTCTTTATTATAAAAACACTAATGATACCTACCACAATAGCAGAACCGATGACACCATACATGTGAAAACTTTGTAAGCGAAACATTTCCTGTATGCGAAACCATGAAATAACTTCTGATTTTATCAGTATGATGCCAAATAAAATTCCGGCGAAGGCGAATTTCAGATTTGATAAAAGCGGTTTATCTATTTCTGATCTATTAACACACATTGAATTTTGAGAACGTATTTCAAAATCCGTATTCAGATCGATCGTTTTATCCAATTGAACTTTTTCGGTGAAAGTATTTGCAGCCATATCCGGTTAAATAAATTAAAGTTTAAGAATAAACGGAAGAATGATGTTGGCAAAAAAGAAGCCCCCGATCATAAAACAACAGGTGGCGATCAGCGATGGTAATTGGAGAGTACTCATTCCCATGATGGCATGACCACTTGTGCAACCTCCTGCATAGCGGGTGCCAAAGCCTACAAGAAATCCACCGCCAATCATCAGGATCATCCCTTTTACAGATAATAGATTTTCCCAGTTAAAAAGATCTTTGGGCACCAAGCCTTGCATGTTAGTTACACCATAGCCTGCTAATTCTGTTGCCAGTTTAGGATCAACTGCAACAGGATTGGGATTTGATAAAAAAAATGCTGTGACGATCCCCCCTAATAAAATACCTCCGGCAAAAAAAAGATTCCATATTTCCTTTTTCCAATCATATTTAAAAAATGAAATATTCATGGGTGCGCAGGCAGCACATATATGCCGCAATGAAGAAGACACACCAAATGATCTGTTTCCGAGTATAAGTAATGCCGGAACCGTAAGCCCGATCAAAGGACCGGCAACATACCAGGGCCATGGTTGTTTTATCCATTCAATAAAGTTCATAGCATTAAAAATTAATATGTAAAGGTATTAAATGCAGGCAGTGCTGCATGACGCTCTCAATTATTTATAAGCAATTCTTTTATGATAATGTAAATACCCATGATCAGTACGAACCATCCAAACCATTTCTTCAATGTTTTTCCCGGAATTTTTTCTGTGAACCGGCTTCCGATATAAATACCGGCAATGGACAGTCCCGTAAAAAGTAAAAGAATTTTCCAATCAAGCGGTGTTTGTTTCAGGCTGAATAAAAAACCAAAAATTGAATTGACAGCAATAATAACTAATGAAGTTCCGATAGCTGTTTTCATTGGAAGCTTCATAAATAATATCAGTGCCGGTACTATAAGAAACCCGCCACCGGCGCCTAACAAACCAGTGATTATACCGATGCTGAATCCCAGGATTGCTAAGTACAAAACTTTGTTATTGCGTTCCTGCGCCTGGCTTTGTTGTTCTACGCCTTCATCTGCATTTAATATCATAAATATCGAAGCGGCAAGCATTAGCATAGCAAAGACTATCATCAGCAAAACATCCCTGGTAAGATCAATTTTACCGATTGAAAATTGATCTGGAATTGCAGGTAAAAGAAAATGCCGTGTAATAAAAATTGCGAAGATGGAAGGAATGCCAAATTCAGTAACCGATCTGAAATCAACTTGCTTTTTTGCATAAGCTCTTGCGCCTCCGGTCATGCTGGTAACACCTACAATGAATAATGAATAAGTTGTCGCTGTAAGAGGATTTACATAAAAAAGGTAAACTAAAACGGGTACAGTAAGAATAGAGCCGCCGCCGCCCATCATGCCAAGAACAATACCAATAAAAACCGCAGCGATATAGCCGGCTATTTCCATATTTTTTATTTAATCTTCTAAAACTTTTTCCATCTGCATGCTGCGACTTCCTTTTACGAGTATATAACTGTTTTGAAAATGTTGTTGCCCGAACCATTCTTTTGCTTTCAAAGAATTTTCAAACGAACGAAAAGGGTGGGAGAGCTTTAAAAAATCACCACCTACAAGCACTACTTCTTTCCAGTAATATTTTTTTATAAGATCAATTATTTCTTCATGTTCATACAGGCTTTCTTTACCTAATTCGGCCATGGCACCAAGCATCAAGATCTTATTTTCAGCATTTTTATTTGCAAAATTTTCAATAGCCAGTTTCATACTGCTGGGATTTGCATTGTATGCATCTAGAATAATTTTGTTGGATCCTTTTTCGATTAACTGTGACCGGCTGTTGGAAGGAACATAGTTTTCAATGGAAGATCTTATTTTCTCTTCCGGTACTTTAAAAAATTTTCCAACAGTTACCGCAGCCAGCACATTTGGTAAATTATATTCTCCGACCAACTGGGTTGCGATGATCTTGATCATCGAGTCCCTGGTGATCTCAACCTCTAGAAAAGGATCATTGCGAAAAACCTTTCCAATCACATGGTCATTGTCTTCCGTTCCATATTTTATAATACCGCTAATGCCTTTGCTCATTTCACGTAAATAATCATAATCCCACATTACAAATGCAAAGCCATGTGTCAGTGTTCGCAAATGATCAAATAATTCTCCTTTTGCTTTTCTTACACCTTCTATGCCTCCAAACCTTCAAGATGTGCTTTGCCGCAATTGGTAATAAGCCCATGAGTAGGTAAAGCAATCTTACAATAGCTTGCTATTTCTCCAAGGTGATTGGCGCCCATTTCAATTACAGCCATTTCAGCATCGCTCTTCATTTTTAAAATGGTCAGCGGTACACCGATATGATTATTAAGATTGCCTTCGGTGGTATAGGTTTTAAATGCGGAAGAAAGAACTGCATGGATTAATTCTTTGGTTGTCGTTTTTCCATTGCTTCCGGTAATTGCAATAAAAGGAATATTGAATTGTTTGCGATGATGATTGGGCAAGTTCCTGTAAGGCAGTTAATACATCAGGCACTACGAATGTTTTTCCCGGTAATTTCAAATTCGTTTTCATCAATGACTACATAGTGCAGCGCCAGTTTCTATTGCTTGTTTTGCAAATGAATTGCCATTGAAATTCGGGCCTTTCAATGCAAAAAAAATATCACCTGGTTTTAATTTTCTTGTGTCTGTTTGTACCGAAGGATATTGTTGGTATAGTTTATAAAGTTCTTCGATCATCATAAGCAAATGTAAAGGCATAAATTAAAAAACCCTCTCGTCTGAGGCGAGAGGGCTTTTAATATTATATAAATTAAGAAACTTAGCGTTTTTGACGGCGGTTCTTCCACCAGTTACCAGTCTTTCTTTTATTACCTTCTGTGCTTCCCATACGGTTCATTGCACAACGGAAACCAACAGTGCACTTGCCTGGTCTTCTTCCATAAAGCGACGGGCACCGGGGCTAAGCCAGTAAGCATAGTCATTCCAGCTACCACCTTTGTATACTCTTGATTTATCACTTATAAGAGTAGTAATTCCATATCCATATTGTGATTGTGATAAGGAGTCACCATCGATAAAGTTGATTACATTACCACGCTGATAGTTTCTGCGGTTTTTGCTTTCTTCATCGGTTACATCAGCTATATTTTATTCTACCCAGGCTGTCTCTTCCGAAACGGGTTGTAGGATCACCTGATGTAGAATCAACAACCAGCATTTTCTTGCATGCATTACCACGGAAAGTTGCCACATCATCAGCATCAAGTAAAGTAAGCGGACTGTATACATCCGCTACCCACTCGCTCACATTACCAGCCATATTATATAACCCAAAACCATTTGGGAAAAATGATTTTACGTCAGCTGTATAGATCGCACCGTCATTCAAACCACCGGCAACACCGGCATTAGTCACCAGTACCTCTTTTAAAGTTTGCAAGGAACTGACCCTGCCAGCTTCCATGACGTGTATCACGAAGACCATTTACATTATGTGACCATGGATATATTTGTTTGTTCGATCGTCAACTCTTCACCACGTTTACCTTCTTTGGTACTGGGTCTTGGGTTTTGATTGATATAACCCATAAGCTGCATATTCCCACTCAGCTTCAATAGGCAGGCGGTAATCAGGTATAAGAATACCATCTTCCATTGTTACTGTAGTACGGGGTGTACCCTGTGGAGTTTTTAAAGGATTCTTTTTTGAACCTGTTTTGCCAGGTGTTGGTGTATAAAAACCTAACAAGTATGATTTTGTAGTAAAATTATCTTCGCCTTGCTGAGCCTGTAAGCCTTGTGTTGATGCTATACCCTTTTTGCAATAAGATGCTCCTTCATTTACACGGTCACTTCTCCACAAGCAAAAATCATAAGCTTGTCTCCAGCTAACACCTACTACAGGATAATTGTTGAAACCTGGGTGACGGAAATAATATTCAACCAATGGTTCGTTATATGCTAACTCACTTCGCCAAACAAGTGTATCAGGGAGCGCGCATCAATAACAGTTTGATAAGTAGGATCATTGGCAGGATCAAAAACCCTGGTCAAGCCAATATATATATTCACGATAGTGAACGTTGGCAACCTCAGTTCGATCGATGTAAAACGAAGGAACCGTAACACGGCGGGGAATATTATTCAAATCACCCATTACGTCTTCATCAGTCTGGCCCATGGTGAAGGTACCGCCCTGCACAAAGACAAGACCGGGACCAGTCGCCTGCTCCACTTCTTTGGATACCTGGTAACCACCCATGTTTTTGTCGTTGTAATTCCAGCCGGTAACTTCCGACTTATCGTATTTCTTTTTGCCAAATAATCCTTTGCCTTTACAAGATGCTATCAAAACGGCACAGGATAACAGGATAATTAAATTTTTCACTTTCATAGTTTTTTGTGTAAACCTTTGAATTGGAATAATTTTAACGGCGGTTAAGATAAAATATTGCACCTTAAGAAGATTTTATCTACCGCGTCTGCGAATATAGGCAGATTATAAGGATTTAATAAAGCATAAATACTTTTTTTGGGCTCGTAAAGCCCCCGGATTTTACAAGAAAATAATGAGGAGATTTACAGTTATAACCTTATCAATATTCCTGATCGCCGTGATTAAAACCAGCGGTCAAAGAGTATATAAATCTAACTCGGTTTTGTCATCAGGCAACATGGAGCAGGATCGCAATTAAAGACCCGGGTATTTATAAGGTTGATGTTCCTTTTTTAGCAAATCTTGGCTTTACTGCTTCTTCAATTTCATCATCCTCAGTGAGGCTTTATGGTAATGGCGGCAATATGCTTAGCGAAACAAATGCCGATATACCCATTGATGACCTTGCTGAAAATGCAATTATGATGGTTGATGGCGGTGATGGAATTTTTAATGGCACTGATTATTTTCTTTTTTATGCCCCGGGGCCGGACAGGTGGTTAAAAGATTCATTGAACAAACGATTTGTTCATCAAAAAAATATATATGCTGATTCAGCTTATTATTTTATTACCATCGGTGGAGCGGGAAAAAGAATTAGTTCTTTACAAATCAATACAGCGCCCACAGTAATCGTCAATTCATTTAATGAAAGAATTTTTCATGAACTTGATACAATAAATCTTTTATCAAGCGGAAAAGAATGGTTGGGTGAAGAATTTGCCGATGCGCCCGGCAAAACACTTTCACGATCTTTTTCGGTCAACATTCCAAACCTTGTTGTTAGCGGCCCCGCTGCTTTGGTCTCAAATTGTGTGGCAAGATCGATAAATGTTGCCAGCCGCTTCGACGTTCGGATTAATAATCAATTGCTTCAGCAAATCAATATTCCATCAACAGGGGCAGGGCTGTATGATCTGTTTGCCCAACAGTCGCAACAACTTTCAGTCATTTCATTACCACAGGAATCTTTACAGATAAATTATACTTATTTGCCCGGTGGCTTTAATTCACAAGGCTGGTTGAATTTTTTTGAAATACATGCAAGAAGAAATCTTGTTCTTGCTAATAACGGTCAATTATCTTTTCGTGACTGGAACAGCGTGGGAAATAATATTTGTGAATTTGCAGTAAGCAATGTTACGAGCAGCACACAGGTTTGGGATATTACCGATCCATCGATACCGTTAAGAATGCAGGGAAATTTTTCATCCAATGAATTTCGATTTGTAAATAATGCGGCAAGCTTAAAAGAATACTTTGCTTTTAACCCTGCCAACGCACTGATACCGGCAAATGCAGGCCGCATTCAAAACCAGGACCTGCATAATACACAGCAAACAGATTACATCATCCTTGCAAATGGTTTGTTGCTTGCACAGGCCGAACGTTTGGCAACATTTCATCGTCAAAAAAATAATTTTAAAGTAACAGTTGTTGCCGTGGATAAAGTTTTCAATGAATTTTCTTCCGGCTCACCTGATCCTGTTGCTATTCGTGATTTTGTAAAGATGTATTTTGATAAAAATGCAGGCACACCCGCCAATCGTCCAAAATATCTTTTGCTTTTCGGAGATGCTTCGTTTGATTATAAAAACAGGATTGCAAATAACACCAATTTGATCCCTGCATATCAAAGTAAAATTTATCTTGACCCGCTAAGCACTTATACCAGCGACGACTTCTTTGGTTTTTTAGATGATAATGAGGACATCAATTCGGGATTAGTAACCAACCTTCTTGATATTGGAATTGGCAGAGTACCGGCGAAAAATGCTGATGAAGCAAAAAATTATGTTGATAAAGTGATTGCTTATTATGCCCATGAAAGTTTTGGTCCATGGAGAAATATTATTTCATTTATCGCCGATGATGAAGACAATAACCTGCATCTCCAGGATGCCGAATTAATTACGGGCACAGTATCCGCAAACCAGGTTTTTAATATTCAGAAAATTTATCTCGATGCATTTCGACAGGAAAGCGGCTCAGCGGGCAGCCGTTACCCAACCGTCAATGAAACGATCAACAACAGGATTGCAAACGGCACATTAGTTTTTAATTTTATTGGACATGGCGGTGCAGCAAGATTGGCTGAAGAAGTAATACTTGACCAGCCCATGATCAATAGCTGGAACAATTCAAACAGGCTTCCTTTGTTTGTAACGGCTACTTGCGATTTTGCCCCTTACGATAATCCTTTTATCAATTCAATAGGTGAAAATATTTTACTAAGACCCAAAACCGGTGGCATTGCAATGATGACAACAACAAGACTCGTGTTTTCATTTAGCAACCGCATTATGAACAATAATTACATGCAGTTTGCCACGCAACCCGATGCCAACGGAAAATACAGAAGTCTTGGTGAGGCAGTAATGGCTGCAAAGAATTATACATATCAAACTTCAGGAGATGTGACCAATAACAGGAAATTTACATTGCTTGGCGACCCGGCATTGACACTTGCGTTTCCACAGTTTAAAATAAGAACTACCCGGTTAAATTTTATTGATCCGCTGATACAAACCGATACATTATCAGCAGGTGAGAAAGTAGTAATTGAAGGAGAAATAACTGATAACAATGGTGCGGTACTAACGTCATTAAACGGAACTGTGTATCCCGTAGTGTTTGATAAGCCCCAGGGCATTACCACGAAAGCAAATGATCCGGGCAGCCAGCAAACATCTTTTCAACAGCAAACAAATATTTTATTTAAAGGAAAGGCTTCCGTTGCCAATGGGAAATTTAGTTTCTCATTCAAAGTACCCAAGGACATCAATTACCAGTATGGCCAGGGCAAAATAAGTTATTATGCCGACGATGGAACTATTGATGGAAGTGATTTCTTTAACCAATTTATAGTGGGTGGTTCGGGCAGTATCGTTGATAATGATAAGGATGGTCCCGAAATAAAAGCGTGGCTCAATGATGAAAAATTTGTAAACGGAAGTATCGTCAACCAAAATTCTATATTGATCCTTAAACTGGCGGATTCATCGGGTATCAATACCTCGGGAACAGGGATCGGGCATGATATTACAGCCATGCTTGACAATAACAGCAATCAGATTTTTAATCTGAATAATTATTACGAGGCCGATCTTGATAAATATGGACAGGGCTATGCACGGTTTCAATTACCGGAATTAGAAACGGGTATTCATTCATTAAAAATAAAAGCCTGGGATGTTCTTAATAACTCCTCAGAGTTTATACTTGATTTTTCTGTGGTTAATGATGACGAGCTTGTGATCGACCATGTGCTTAACTATCCTAACCCCTTTACAACCAAAACACAATTCTGGTTTGAGCATAATAAACCGGGCCAGGATCTGCTTGTACAGATCCATATATTTTCGCTGTCTGGCAAGATGGTGAAGCGGATAGAAAAAACAATAAACACATCTGGAAACCGTTCTACCGAAGTAGATTGGGATGGCCGGGATGATTTCGGTGATAAAATTGGCAGAGGAGTATATTTATATCGTCTTAAAGTCTTATGTAACGGTTCGAAACCCCGGACTGTCATTGAAAAACTAGTGATTTTGTAGCCAATTTTTGTGACGATTTACTTGAACAAAAAATATTATTTTCGAACCATTGTTTTTAAAATTCCTCTATATTTACAAATAACATAAACTCTTACTAATGAGACCAACTGCATTTAAACTAACTGCTGCAATCCTCATCCTTACCGGATTTGCTCAGACCACCAAAGCCCAGAGCGTAGATCCGATTAATGTGGTTACTACCGCCGTTCCATTTTTACGCATTTCTCCGGATGCCCGTGCGGCAGGTATGGGAGATCTGGCAATTGCAACTACGCCGGATGCTAATTCTTCATTCTGGAATCTTGCAAAAGTTCCTTTTAATACAAGTCAAGGTGGTATATCGGTATCTTATACTCCCTGGTTAAAAGACATTCTTAATGATGTTTATCTTGCTTCAGTAGCGGGTTATTATAAATTCGATGAGCAGCAGGCTTTATCTGGTTCATTGCGTTATTTCAGTCTTGGTAATATTCAATTTACCGATAACCTCGGTAATGATCTGAACACTTTCCGCCCTCGTGAGTTTGGTATTGATTTTGGCTATTCACGCAAGCTTAATGATAAATCCGGTATCGGCGTGGGTTTGAAATATATCTATTCTAATCTCGCTGAAGGACCAGCAGCTGGTAATAACTACAAAGCAGCAAGTGCAGTTGCCGGAGATCTTGCTTATCATTATAACGGCCGTAACGAACAAGGACAAGGCTGGGCATTTGGTGCCGTATTAAGCAATCTTGGTTCTAAAATTTCTTATACAGATAATGCTGATCAAAAAGATTACATACCTGCTAACTTAGGGTTAGGTACAACATATACAAGGAAATTCAATGAACAAAACCAGATCCAGTTTGGTATTGACCTGAATAAATTACTTGTTCCTACTCCTCCTGCTGATCCGGCTACTCCGGCAGACCTTGCTGAATATCGCAACAAAGGGGTAATGAGCAGTTGGTTCAGTTCTTTTGGAGATGCACCCGGCGGCTTTAGTGAAGAAATGAAAGAGTTCCAGGTTTCACTTGGTGCGGAGTACATGTACAATAATCAATTTGCTCTTCGTGCAGGTTATTTCCATGAAGACAAAACAAAAGGTAACCGCAGGTATTTTACAATGGGTGTTGGGATCAAATATCAAAGTTTTGGTCTTGATTTCTCTTACCTGTTGCCTTCAGGCAGTGGTGTTGATCGCAATCCGTTATCAAACACATTGCGCTTCTCGCTCCATTTTAATTTTGATGGTACAGCAACAGGTAATTAAAATTTGAAATTGAAAATTATTATATGACGTCTCGCCTCAGGCGAGACGTCTTTTTTTATTTTTGGGTAAATAAAATTTTTGCATGTCTTATCGTATTGGCAGCGGAGTGGATTTTCACCAATTAACAAAAGGAAGGGAACTGTGGATCGGCGGTGTAAACATCCCTTATAAAAAAGGGGCAGAAGGCCACAGCGATGCCGATGCATTGCTTCATGCAATTTGTGATGCATTGCTCGGTGCACTTGCTTTAGGTGATATTGGAATTCATTTTCCCAATACATCAGCTGAATTTAAAAATATACAAAGCTCCATATTATTACAACGAACAATGGATCTGGTCAGAAAAGAAAATTATTCAGTGGTGAATATTGACAGCACCATTTGCCTGCAGGAACCGAAGTTGAAACAATACACAGCAGCGATGCGCACAATAATTGCAGCAATAACTAATGTTTCGGAAAATGATGTATCGATAAAAGCAACAACAACTGAAAAAATGGGATTTATTGGAAAAGGAAAGGGAATTATGGCTTATGCAACTGTTTTGTTAATGAAAAATCGCTGAACCGTCAACCTCGTCCCTTGTTTCTTTCATCCACTATCTTTGCTCACATGCCGGTAAAAATAAAAATTGTAAATACATCTGCTAATCCTTTACCGCACTATGCAACAAAAGGATCTTCAGGGATGGATATAAGGGCCTCATTGGATATTCCGGTAACACTGCAACCGCTTCAAAGAACTTTATTTCCGACCGGGTTGTTTGTTGAAATACCAACCGGCTATGAAATACAAATAAGGCCAAGAAGCGGGTTAGCGATCAAACAAGGCATTACGTGTTTGAATACACCCGGTACAATTGATTCTGACTATCGCGGAGAAATTAAGATTATATTAATCAACCTTTCTTCCGAAGAGCAAGTCATTAATCCCGGGGACAGGATAGCACAAATGATAATTCAGACGGTAGAAAGAGCAGAATTGGAACAAGTAGAAATCTTAAATGAAACAGAAAGGGCCGCGGGTGGATTTGGCCATACAGGAAAACAATAATAATGATTCGTTTTTTACTCATATCAGTAACAGTCGCATTACTCGTGTCATCATGCCGGTCGACGAGGAAAATCCAAACGGCAATAGCAACAAAAAAAGATTCAACAGAAATAATTAAGCAACCGACCTCCGATCCGCACCAGGATTCTGTCAGGTTTATAAAAAATGCGTACTCTCAGCTTATCGCAAACAAGATCGAATTTCAAACCTTCTCTGCAAAGATCAATACGGATTATGAGGGCAGCGATGGAAAAAAATATGATGTGAATGTATTTGTACGAATGAAAAAGGATAGCATCATATGGATATCGGTAAATGGGGCATTGGGGATTGAAGGAATGCGTGTATTAATTGATAAAGATTCGGTGCGCATATTAAATAAGCTTGATAAAGAATACCAGGTCCGGTCGCTTGCTTATTTACAGGAAGTGGCGGCGCTGCCGCTTGATCTCCGCACGGTACAGGAATTGATCATCGGCAATCCTGTTTTTCTTGATACCAATATTGTTTCTTATACAACAGTTGGTTCTGCAATTTCATTACTTAGCGAGGGGCAATGGTTCAGGCATCTTATATCGATGAATAACAATGACCATTTAGTGCTGCATAGCAAGCTGGATGATGTAGATATATTACGCAGCAGGACATGTTTTCTTAGTTATTCAGAATATGAAACAGACAAAGGGGTTAAATTTTCAACCAACCGTACAATATCGGTAACTGAAAAGACCAAGCTGGATGTAAAGCTTAAATTCAAGCAGTATGCATTTAATGAAACGTTAAGTTACCCGTTTTCAGTACCCAAAAACTATAAAAGAAAGTAATTAATAAAATTTAATTTGCAGCGTATCGTTTTAAATTGATCCCAACCCTTATTGATTTACCACTTCCGCATATAAGCGGATTTAAAACACCAGGTAACCATGAAAAAAAGAATTTATCTCCTATCGGTTTTTGCTTTCATCTCCGGCTTTCTATTTGCGCAAACAGAAGACAAGGCACAATTGGAAAAAGAAAGACAGGACATTCAACGGGAAATAAAGGAAATACAGGATGAATTTAATAAGGTGAAGGGCAAGACCAAACAAATGATCGGTCAATACAACCTTGTTGACCGGAAGATCAAATTGCAAAACAGGTACATCAGTAACATCAGCCGTGAGCTTCGCCTGATCGATGATGACATTTATCTTAGCAATATAGAAATATACAGGCTTTCAAAATTATTAGATACACTGAAGGCACAATATTCCCGCAGTGTAGTGTATGCATATAAGAACAGGAGTAATTATGATTTCCTGAATTTTGTTTTTTCTGCAAACAGTTTTAACGATGCGGTAAAGAGGGTTACTTACCTGAAAAGCTATCGTGCCTATCGTGAGCAACAAGTAAATACTATAAAAGAAACACAGGCTTTAATTGCAAAAAGAAAAGAAGACCAGATTGCAAAAAAGAGACAAAAAGATGATGCACTTAAAAACCAGACAGAACAGGCAAAAGTTCTGGAGGTGCAGAAAAAAGAAAAAGATGTTGTCTTAACTCAGTTAAAATCACAACAGAAAGACCTGGAAAAACAATTGGCTGCAAAAAAGAAGAAGGACAGGGATCTGAAAAATGCAATAACAGCATTGATCAACAGAGAAATTGAAGCAAGAAAAAGGAAGGCAGCTGAAGATGCCAATATCAATAAACCAGTAGCACCTACTACACCCGGATCTACAGGTGTTGTAGTAACAAAACCAAAGGCTACTAAGGAAGTAACAGTCTTCAATACGGATGCCGATCTGAAATTGAATGCAAGCTTTGAAACCAACAGGGCAAAATTGCCATGGCCTGTTGACGAAGGGTATGTTTGTGTTCATTTCGGATCATATCAAATTGGCGATACAAAATTACGAGGCGATAATCCCGGCATTACTATCTGTACACAGCAAGCGGGGGTAAATGTAAAATCAGTTTTTAGTGGCGAGGTATTTGGCATATTCAATATCGGAGATACTAAATCGGTTATGATCCGTCATGGTAAATACTTTACTGTATACAGTAACTTATCTGCAGTAAATGTTTCAAAAGGAGCAACCGTAAGTACAAACCAGGTGATAGGAAAAGTGGCGGCGGATGAAGAAGATAACCAGGGAGGAAAACTTGAGTTCCTGTTGATGGAAGATAAAAGAAATTTAAATCCTGAGCCCTGGCTGCGCCGGTAAAATTATTTAGCCGTTGTCAATATACAAAAGCCATCTTTAATAAGGTGGCTTTTCTTTTTACAAAAACTTTTCATACAAATTTTCATACAGTGGTATAATATTACTGATGTCATATTTCATTGCATGCTTTGCTGCTCTTTCTTTAAATTGCTTTAACACTTTATCATCTCTCAAAATTTTTATCGCCTGCTGCCCCATTGTTTTTACATCACCCACATCTCCCATATAACCTGTTTCACCGTGAATATTTATTTCTTTCAGACCACCTGCATTGGTTGATACTACCGGAACACCGGCAGCCATTGCTTCCAATGCAGCCAAACCAAAACTTTCATATTCTGATGGTAATAAAAACAGATCTGCAATAGCGAGAATATCTTCCATCTGTTCCTGTTTGCCGACAAAACGAATTTCATCAAAGAGATTCAGTTCGCGGCAAAGTCTTCCGCCGCAGGTCTTTCAGGTCCATCACCCACAAACAATCAGTCGGCTTGGTATTTTATCATTTACTTCTTTAAATATTTTTACTACATCCTGTACCCGTTTTAATTTTCTGAAGTTTGAAGCATGCATGATCATCCGTTCTCCGTTCGGGGCGATTACTTTTTTAAATGCATCGATCGGTTTGCGGGTAAAACGGCTTACATCAACAAAGTTGTTAATTACTTCAATTTCTTTTTCAATTTTGAAATGTTTTATATGTTTCATCGCGAAGATTATTTGATACCGCTGTGATCGCATCGCTTTCGATTGATGGAAAATGTAACTACAGGTGCATAGGTTTTATCTCTTCCTACCAAGTGTTATATCTGTTCCATGAAGTGTTGTGATTACGGGAATATTCTTTCCTTCTTTTTTCAAAATCTTTTTTGCCATATATGCGGCAGAAGCATGCGGAATGGCATAATGCACATGCAGCAGGTCAAGATTATTATTTTTGATCACATCCACCATTGTACTGGCCAATGCGGTTTCGTAAGGCGGATAATCAAACAAAGGATAAGTAGGCACCTGCACTTCGTGGTAAAAAATATTGGGAATAAATCCATTCAGCCTTACCGGTTGCTGGTAAGTAATAAAATGCACCTGGTGGCCTTTTTGCGCAATGCTTTTCCTAATTCAGTTGCTAATACACCGCTTACCGCCAAAAGTTGGATAACAAACAATTCCTATTCGCATGGTTTTAGTGATCGTCATAAGTGCCCGAAGGTAATTACTTAAATTTATCCGTTTGTTGCCGCCTGTATCAATAATTTGTTACAAAACGAGTCATTCTTTATTTTCAACCTTAAACACTACACATGAAGAATTCCGTATTTATTGTAATTGCTTTTTTACTCACTTTAAAAGCGTATTCACAAAGCGAAGATTCGATTATGATCAAAAAAATTCTGATGAAATTTTAACAAATGGTAAAGCATATGATAATCTTCATTATCTTACCAAACAAATCGGCGCCCGGTTATCCGGTTCGCCACAAATGGTAAAAGCAGAAAAATGGGGTTTGAAGATAATGCAAGAAAGCGGCGCAGATAAAGCATGGTTACAGGAATGCATGGTGCCTCATTGGGTAAGAGGCGGTAAAGATAAAGCAGATGTACTTTATAATGGCGCCATTACAGGAGCAAGAAATGTCCTTATGAGTCATAAACAACTTGATGTTCTTGCTTTAGGAAATTCGGAAGGACAAAAAATAAAGAGGTAACAGCAAAAGTTCTTTTGGTAAATTCTTTTGATGAATTGGAACAGAAAAAAGATCAGTAAAAGGAAAGATCGTTTTCTATAATTATAAATTCAATCCAGAGTTATGTAAGTACTTTTCTTGCTTATGGGGATGCTGGTACTATACCGCGGACATGGGCCCAGCCGTGCAGCCAAATATGGAGCAGTGGCTGTTATTGTAAGAAGCATGAGCCATAGTACAGATAATAATCCGCATACCGGTGCAACAAGATATGATTCGGCTTATGCAAAAATTCCTGCAGTAGCTGTTGGTTTGAGAGATGCGGATTGGTTGAGTGATCAATTGCAGGCAAACAAGGTTATCAGTTTAACTATAAAAACCAATGGGCATTTTCTTCCTGATACAATTGGTACATAATGTAATTGGTGAATTAACAGGTTCTGAATTTCCGGATGAAATAATTACTGTTGGCGGGCATCTGGATTCTGGGATCCTGGTGAAGGTGCTCATGATGATGGCGCAGGTTGTGTGCAGACAATTGAAATATTAAGAGCATTCAAAGCGATTGGTTATAAGCCAAAGCATACAATCCGGTTTGTATTGTTTGCCAATGAAGAAAATGGTTTGCGCGGTGGTAACAAATATGCCGAAGAAGCAAAAGCAAAAAATGAAAAACACATTTTTGCCTTGGAAAGTGATGCGGGTGGTTTTACACCAAGAGGATTTGGTTTTAGCGGTGCAGCGAAGAACAATTTCAAAAAGTGTTACAAGCTGGATAGCCATTGATTAGCGCCTTATGGTGTGTAGTGAATTGAATAAGGGTGGCGGCGGTGCCGATATTGGTCCATTGAACAGAAGCGTTTAAAACACCTGTCAGCCGGCTTATCCCCGATTCACAACGATACTTTGATTTCATCATGCAAGGAATGATGTGTTTGAAAATGTAAATAAAAGAGAATTGGAATTGGGAGCATTGAATATGGCTGCATTGATCTATCTGGTGGATAAATATGGACTTGATAAGTATTGATTATTTATTATTAATTAAGGAGTCACTGCAATAATCAATAGTTTAATAAATAATTTATCAAGTAGTTTTTTAATAGCAGCATTAACGATGCAAACGGAAATGAATCAATAACTTTCTGCATCTGTTTTTTTATTTCTTCGGTACAAAGATTTCCAATACTTCCTTCATGAGTATGATGAACTGAAGTATCATATTTAAAATTGCCGGCTTCAATATCCATTCCTACTTTTTTATAAGCATCCCGGAAAGGCATTCCGCCATTCACCAACTTATTCACTTCTTCCACACTGAACAGGTATTTATATTTTTCATCTGCCAGAATATCTTTTTTGATTTCAATATTTGATAAGCATCAAGCCTGCCATTTCAATACAATCTTTTAATGTTTTAAATGCAGGAAATAAATGTTCTTTTAATAATTGCAGATCGCGGTGATAACCCGAAGGAAGATTGGTTGTCATCAGCATGATCTCATTGGGCAATGCTTTGATACGGTTACAATGAGATGCGGATCAGTTCAAACACATCCGGATTTTTTTTATGCGGCATGATGCTGCTGCCTGTTGTCAGTTCATGCAGGGAAAGAAATGAAACCAAAATTCTGATTCAGGTATAAACAGGCATCCATGCTGAGTTTGCTCAGTGTATCAGCAACATTTGCCAATGCCTGCGCAACAATTCTTTCCGCTTTTCCTCTTCCCATTTGTGCATACACCACATTATAATTCAGATCATCAAAGCCAAGCAATTCTGTTGTCAATGTCCGGTTGATAGGAAATGAAGAGCCATAACCTGCAGCAGAACCCAATGGATTTTTATTGACAACATCATAAGCAGCTTTCAATAGTGATCATATCATCCACCAGGCTTTCAGCATAAGCGCCAAACCATAAACCAAATGAAGAAGGCATTGCTAATTGCAAATGTGTATAGCCCGGCAATAAATGGTCCTTATATTTTTCACTTTGCGTTTGCAACAGTTCAAAGAATGGTTGAATTGTATTTACCAGTTCTTCCAATTCATTTCTCAAAAATAATTTTATATCTACCAGCACCTGGTCATTCCGGCTGCGTGCCGCATGAATTTTTTTCCGGTATCCCCAGTTTTTGTGTCAGCAACAATTCTACCTGCGAATGAATATCTTCTACATCATCCTCAATGTGAATCTTGACTGTCTGAATTTGTTTGTAAATATTTTTTAAGCTCTTTTACTAAGTGAATCTTTCTCTTCTTTCTGTTAGTAGGCCAACTGATTCCAGCATTTCGATATGTGCCAATGAACCCAGTACATCAAAAGCAGCCAGATAAGATCCATTTCCCGGTCTTTACCAACAGTAAATTTTTCTACTTCTTTTAAATGATGCTTTATCTTTTTGCCACAACTTCATAGCAATTGGTTTAATAAGTTGAATATACAACTCAATTCCTTCTTTATTTCATCAATATAAATATATTCATCTGCTGTATGACTTCTTGCAGTATCACCCGGGCCCATCTTTAATGCAGGGAAATGGCATCAATGCTTTTCTGATGTAGTAGGAGAACCATAATAAGTTCTTCCCAAGTTCAATTCCTGCTTTTACCAACGGATGATCCAATGCAATAGAAGTTGATCGCAACCTTGTGCTTCTTGGTTTTACTTCACTTTGCACATTTGATTTTAATGATGTCCAGCATTTCTTCAAACGTATATAATTCATTTACCCGTGTATCAACCACAAATCTGCATTGTGCAGGTACAACATTATGTGCTTTGTTCTCTGTTTCAATGACTGTCACACTCATTTTCACAGGCCCAACAGAGTCAGAAACTTTGTCAAACTTGTATGACTGGAACCATTCAATATCTTTTACTGCTTTGTAAATTGCATTCTCTCCTTCTTCTCTTGCCGCATGACCGGCCTTCCATGTGCAATACAATCCAGTACCATTAATCCTCTTTCGCAACAGCCATTTGCATTTGTGTTGGTTCACCAACAATAGCAAAATCAATCTTGCCCAATTGTGGCAACAGCGCTTCAATTCCATTATGCCCTGAATTTCTTCTTCTGCAGTTGCAGCAAGCACAATATTATATTTTAGATCTTTCTTTTCATAGAAATAAAGAAAGTAGCGATCAATGAAACAAGACATCCCCTGCATCATTACTTCCAAGACCAAATAATTTTCCATCTTTTTCAACAGGTGAGAAAGGATCAAGTGTATATCCTTTATTTGGTTTTACGGTATCATGGTGTGAATTGAGTAGAATAGTTGGTTTGTCTGCATCAAAATATTTATTGATTGCACAAACATTATTAGCAGACTCTGTGTCTGTCATTTACTTATTGTTTTCAAGAAATGTTTTGATAATGCCGCAGCTGTTATCTTCTTCTTTGCTGAAGGAAGGAGTAGCAATCAATTGTTTTAATAAGTCAATTGCATCTGTCTGTAATATGTGATAATATCGTTACTCATTTATAATTGTTGTTCCTGACTGTCCCGTCAATTAATTCATCCAGATTCTTCTGCTTTGCCGATAATTACTTTTTTCACGCCACTGTTCAACGCTGCAAAAGCATTATCCAGTTTGGGGATCATGCCGGCAAATATTTTTTCTTTTGCTTTTAATTCTTTGTAATAAGCTGGATTGATATTCTTGAATAACAGTAGTTTCATCATTTGCATCCAGCAACACACCGCTTTTTCAAAAGAATAAATAAGCTGCACTTCATAATCACTGCTTAATGCTTTTGCCAGTTCCTGTGCAATGGTATCTGCATTGGTATTCAATAATTGCCTTGCTGATCATGTGTGATGGGAGCAAATACAAGTGTAATATTTTGTTCCAGCAAATTGTTAATTAAATCTGTATTGATAGCATCCACATCGCCTACAAAACCATAATCAATTACCGGATGTTTTCTTTTATGGGCAAGAATTACATCTCCATCTGCACCGCATAAGCCCATTGCATTGCAATTATTGGCCTGTAATTGTGCAACAATATTTTTATTGATATAACCTGCATACACCATCGTTACGATCTTCAGTGTTTCCGCATCGGTTATCCTTCTTCCGTCAATCAGTTGTTGTTCAATCCCTAATTGTTCAGCCAGTTTTGTTGCCAGCTTTCCTCCACCATGCACCAATATCTTTTTTTCTTCAATTGCAGCAAAGATCTTTCAGAAATGAAGAAAGTTTTTTTTCATCATCAATAATATTCCCGCCGATCTTTATAACAAATAATTCAGCCATATACCAATTTAGCCATTTGCTTTAAGTATTTCATGCAATACAGCCTGTGCTGCCCACACCCTGTTTGCTGCCTGTTGTGTTACAATACTATTTGGACCATCCAGTATCTCATCACTCAATTCCACATTTCTTCTTACCGGAAGGCAATGCATCACTTTGGCATTATTGGTCAGCTCCAGTTTTTTATTTGTCAGCATCCATTTCGGATCATTGGTATAGATTTTTCCATAATCATTATAAGTGCTCCAGTTTTTTACATATACAAAATCTGCATCTTTCAATGCTTCATCCTGGTTATGTGTGATGGTTGCTCCTTTTGTAAATTCTTCATCTCAATTCATAATCTTCGGGATGAGTAATTACAAAATCAGCTTTGCCCCATGCATTGATCCATTGTGAAAAACTATTGGCCACACATTGTGGTAAGGGTTTTACATGTGGCGCCCAGGTTAGAACGATTTTTGGTTTATTCGAGCTTCTGAAGTGTGGAGTTTTGAAGATTTTCCTGTAATGGTAATGATATCTGTCAAAGATTGCAACGGATGCAGTGTTGCACTTTCCAGACTCACAACCGGAATCCTGCATATTTTATAAATTGTTTTATATACAATTCACTGTAATCATCTTCACGGTTTTTCAAAGAAGGAAAAGTGCGGATAGCAAGAATATCAAAATATTTTCCAAAGATCGGTGCAGCATCTTTTACATGTTCCACTGTACTGCCACTCATGATCGCTTCTTCTTCAAATTCCAGTGCCCAGCCTTCCTGCCTACATTAAAAACGATAGCTTCCATTCCCAGTTTTGCGCAGCGATCTGTGTACTCAACCTTGTACGCATACTGGGATTTAGAAATAAACAACCAATTCGTTTATTTGCGCCAAGCGTTTTATCTTTAAATGGATCAGCTTTATATGCCAGTGCTTTTTGTACCAGTGCATCGATATCTGGTTACATCATTAACAGAAATAAAATTTTTCAATTTTCAAGTTTATTATGATTATATGCATTATTATTAAGTGCGTTGAGTCGATAATTATGCGTTATTAAGATATCATCATTCGATGTATAGTATTGCAATATTGCATCACATTGACTATTATAATTCTGATCATGATTCAATGCTATGAATGCTTTAGCTTGTCTCCTGTCAATAGCTGCTATTTCTTCTTTTAATGAATCAATAAATTGTTCAGCATCTCTTTTCTTCAACGCCAGTGAAGGCAATAAACGAATCACATTTGGTTTTGCTTCACCGGTAAATATTTTCTGGTTCCATAAGCAGATTTTTCTTCAGATCTTTTAATTCTTCCGGTACATCAAAACCAATCATCAATCCTCGTGCCTCGTACATTTTTTAATTCAGGAATTTCTTCCAGTTCATCTCTTAAATATTTTCCAACCATGTACTGCATTGCCCATCAGTTTTTCTTCTTCAATTACTTCCAGTACTGCCAATGCAGCAGCACAGGCCAGATGATTGCCGCCGAAAGTTGTGCCCAGCATGAAAATGTTTTGGTTTTAATATGCGGTGCAATAATGATACCTGCAACAGGAAATCCATTTCCCATTCCTTTTGCCATGGTATAAATATCTGCATTTACCCCGGCAAAATCATGACTGAAGAATTTTCCGCTTCTTCCATAACCACATTGCACACTATCGGCAATATAAACAGCACCATATTCATCACAAAGGCTTCGGATCTTTTTCAAGAAACGTTCATCGGCTACATTGATTCCACCAACACCCTGTATGCCTTCAATGATAACAGATGAAATTTCTTTCCATTTTTTTCAAAACATTCTTCCAATGCCTCTTCATCATTGAAAGGAAGAAAGATTACATTGTCTGTTTCATTCACCGGAGCGACATAATTTTTATTATCAGTAGCAGCAACAGCCAGTGATGTTCTGCCATGAAATGATTTGCTGAATGCAACGATCTTTTTTCTTCCATTATGAAAGGAAGCCAGCTTCAATGCATTTTCATTGGCTTCAGCACCGCTGTTGCAAAGAAATAACTGGTAATCTTCTTTGCCGGAAACTTTTCCCAAGCTTTTCTGCCAGTTCCTGTTGCAAGGGAATTCGTATCGAATTGGAATAAAATGCAATTTTCTCCAATTGCTCTTCGATTCGTTTTACCCAATGCGGATGTGTATGGCCAATACTGATTACTGCATGACCGCCATACAGATCTAGATATTGCTCGCCTTTTTCATCCCATACATAAGAGCCTTTTGCTTTTACAATGGTGATATCATTGATCGGGTAAACGTCGAATAAATTCATAATTCAGTTTAACACGAGTTAAGTTACGGATTATTTTGGTTTCTCAATTGTATTAAAAATAATTTGCTTTTAATTTTAAGTCCTGCTGTTTCATCCAATCCAAACATCAGATTCATATTTTGAACTGCCTGTCCGCTTGCACCTTTTAATAAATTATCTGTAGCAGAATGAACAACTAATTTGCTTCCTACTTTTTCCAATTGAATAACACATTTATTGGTATTTACTACCTGTTTTAAAAAAATTGGCTCCTTGCTTACATGAGTAAATGGATGATCGTATAAAAATCTTTATATAGTTTATTAAGTTCATCTAAGCTTATATCACAATGCAATTGTGAACTGATAAAAATCCTCTTGTAAAATCACCTCGCCAGGGAACAAAACTTAACTCGATCATCATCTGCCGGAGTTGCAAGTTGTAACAGATGATTGACTCATGATTTCACCAAGATGCTGATGCGTTAAATGTTTTATAAGCCTGTATATTATTTGCTCTCCAGCTAAAATGAGAAGTTGCAGATAAGGCTTTGTCCTGCACCGGTTGATCCGGTAATCCTGTTGTATAAACTTCTTTCAGTAATCCTGCTTTTGCCAGTGGCAATAAGCCTAATTGTATAGCTGTTGCAAAACAACCGGGGTTGGCAATATTGTTGTGCAGATTTGATTTTTTCTCTGTTCAATTCAGGTAAGCCATAAACAAATTTCCGATTTCCGATTGCGTGACTTGTGGCTCAACCGGAAATCATTGGCCAGGTCAATGATCTTTATTTTATCGCTGATCTTATTTTCTGTCAAAAATTTTTTTGCTTCACCATGACCAAACATAAAAACAAAACATCAATGTCATCATTCAATTCATCGGAAAATTTCAGATCAGTTTCTCCAATCAGATCCTGGTGAACAGAATGAACAGGCTTGCCGGCATTGCTGCGGCTATGAATAAAAGAAACAGATACACCCGGATGATGAATCAATAAACGAATTAATTCACCACCCGTATAACCTGCTCCTCCATTATGCCAACTTTAATTGCCATAGTTCTGTTTTTAATAATCAATAATTATTAATTATCTGATTATTGTCTTTATTGACAGCATTCCAAATATGAAGTCTGGTTGCCGAATATTTTCTGAAATCCTCTTACATCATCACCAGTAAAACCAGTATTCATTTCACCATATTTTCCAAACTTACTGCTCATCAGATCATATTTACTTTCGATACCGGTAACCTGGAAACGATAAGGCATCAACTGTACAAATACATCGCCGGTTACATTTTGCTGGCTGTTTTCCAAGAAAGCTTCAATATCTCTCATCACCGGATCAAGTATCTGTCCTTCATGCAACCAGTTGCCATAAAACTGTGCCAACTGATCTTTCCATTTCAATTGCCATTTGGTAAGCACATGTTTTTCCAATGCATGGTGTGCTTTTAGAATTACCATCGGCGCCGCTGCTTCAAAACCTACACGGCCTTTTATACCGATGATGGTATCGCCAACATGTATATCTCTTCCGATGCCATAAGGCCCTGCAATGGTTTGTAAATATTGTATTGCTTCTGACGGATGATCGAAATTCTTTATCATTAACTTTTTTCAGTTCACCTTTTTCAAAACTCTAATTCTAACTTCTTCGACTTCCGGTTTCTGTTACCTGTGTTGGCCATGCTTCTTCAGGTAACATCCTTTGTGATTCAATGTTTCTTTTCCACCAACACTTGTTCCCCATAATCCTTTATTGATCGAATACATTGCTTTTTCAAAATTCATTTCCACACCTTTGCTCTTTCAGGTAAGCGATTTCTTCTTCACGGCTCAGTTTTAAATCCCGGATCGGAGTAATGATCTCAACACCGGGGATCATGATATGAAAGATCATATCAAACCTTACCTGGTCATTACCGGCACCGGTGCTGCCATGGGCCACTGCTTCTGCATTCAGTTTTTTTACATGCTCTGCAATATGCAATGCCTGGCTTAATCTTTCTGCAGTTACACTTAAGGGGTAAGTATTATTCTTTAAACATTTCCGTAAATGAGATATTTGATAATGCTATCATAATATCCTTTTACTGCATCAACAGTAGTATGTGTTTTTACGCCTAGTTTATAAGCATGTGCTTCAATTTGTTTTAATTCTTCATCGGTAAAGCCACCGGTATTTACAATAATGCTGTGCACTTCGTATCCTTTTTCTTCAGTTAGATATTTTACACAATAAGAAGTATCAAGCCCACCGCTAAAACCTAAGACAACTTTTTTTCAGCCATTTCGTATTGTTGAATGTATTATTATTTTATCGAATAAGTTGAACGACAATGATGCTAATATAGCATACAGCCGTCACATAATTATATATTGAAAAAATATTGCAGAAACGATTTTTGTTGTGAGCCACTATTGTTGCCATTTTCTTCTTTCTTTTTTCATAAATGGTCTTAGGAATTTCCATCGTTTGAACTGAAGTAATCGTTCAAAGCCCTTTTTATTTTCTTCAAAGTATTCTTTGGTTTCTTCGGGCTCGTAATGATCTTTTGGATCATACAGCATTGCTGTACACATACAATTCTTTCTTTCCTTGCTCATCAGTATTTCATAGTTCACACAGCTTTTGCAACCGCCCAGAAATCTTCATCCTGTGTCAGCTCAGAATAGGTAACTGGTTCGTAGCCCAGTTCACTGTTGATCTTCATTACAGCAAGACCGGTTGTCAGTCCAAATATTTTTGCGTCGGGATATTTTTCTCTTGAGAGATTGAAGATCTTTTTCTTGATGGCTTTTGCCACGCCACTTTTTCTGAATGCAGGAGCAACGATCAAGCCGCTATTGGCTACATATTCGCCATGGCTCCATGTTTCGATATAACAAAAGCCAACCCATGTGCCATCAGTTGTAACTGCGATCACAGCTTTGCCTTCATCCATTTTTTCTGCAATATATTCAGGGCTGCGTTTGGCAATACCGGTACCCCTTGCCTTTGCGACTTTCCGCCATCTCATCGGTGATGATCTCTGAATAATGAACATCATCAGGAGTGGCTACACGTATAATTATATTTTGATTGTCCAACTTGAAAATATTGATTTGATAAGGATGACCAATCCAATAATCAATGCGGGGTGCGTTCACTGACAGGGACCATGGTGAGGGGCTCGTCCTGTCAGAATAAACGTCGGGGTCGTGGAGAACATGCAAACACATCAAAAGCTACAGCATATACTTCTGTAGCATCCGGCCCATGAAAGGCGACCTGCTTGGTATGTGTTAAAAAGTTTATCACTTTATTAGTGAGTTTTTAGTTGACGACAAAATTATATAATTAATTGTTTTAATCGAACATTTTTTTCATAATACTTGTTTTGATAACAGTTGTTTGTGAAAGTTTAACCCCAGTTTATGAAGATGCATGCAAAAGAAAGATTGCCGGCCGCTTATGCATGTCTGGTTTGTTCTTTTTCCAATCGCCAACTGTTTTTGTTTTGATAAATTCCTTGTCGCTTGTAAGATCAACTGCTATGCAAATCTTTGTTGATGGTTGGCAAATGGAAAGCAAGGCGTCCATCAATTGATTGATTACGGTAAGGGGTTTCAATAAAAACTTGCGTACAATTCTTCTTTGCCGATTCGGATTCAAGGTCTTTAATTGCTTTGTTTCTTTCCGGATCTTTAATTGGTAAGTAACCGTTGAATTTAAACTGCTGGCCATTCATACCGCTGGCCATTAATGCAAGTAAGATCGAATTTGGGCCGACTAATGGCTTTACTTCAATGTTTAATTCATGTGCGATTGCCACTAATTGCTGGCCGGGATCAGCAATGCCCGGGCAGCCGGCTTCGCTGATGATGCCAATTGTTTTTTCTTCTTTGATTTTTTTTCTGAATAGCTGGTAAATGTCAGGCGCCTGTAAGGCTCCCGGCACAAGTAACCATTCATAATCATCGATCACTATTTCTTTGGCATAATTTTTTTAGATACCGTCGGGCTGTTCTTTCATTTTCTACAAAAAGAACCTGGCATTGTTTTACAGCGTCAATTATATAATGTGGTATGGATTGTATACCATCTTCATGAAGCAAGCTGGGAATTAAATAAACGATTGCTGCCACACTAATCGGTTTTGACTTTTATAAGACTAAGACTTGAAGCGATGACGGCAAAGGCGGGCGCAAACACGATGACAACATGCATAAGATAAAATACGATTCCATTGCCAATGGATAAACCTTTATGCCTTCCTGAATAGAACACGGATTTTTGCAGGGTAAAATCATTTTTTGCCAAGCCATAGTCAAGCATTGAAAAACCATAATAATAACATTCAACGATTATTGCAATAAGTGGTGTTATCCATCCTACTACCGGGATAAGAGAAAGAAAGATCAAGCCCGATCATATAAACCGTTTGCCATCCCGCATTGCGAAATGCAAGTCGTATGCCCCTCTTGGCATCGGGTAATATTTGTTTCAGGTTAAATTTATATTCCCTGTTATCTATTATTGCTTCAGTTTTTTCACTCAAATAAGCAAATACAGGTGAGCCGATGATCAATATGAGATATTTAAATAAAGAAAAGTAAAAAAGAAATAATACCAGTCGAAGCATAATGCCCATCATTACAAATATGAAAGCAAGGAATGCATTGCGTTCCTGCTGAAGCCAGGGTTCGATGCGGAGTTGCAGGCTTAACCAGTTTACAGCATCATTTGCTGAGCGGGCAAATAAGATCATTGCTACAATAAACATCAATGTATAAATGATTCCCGGAATAATTATCCATTTAAGCATTTTATGTTGACGGATGAACAGGTTCGCTTCCCCAAAAGATTGAAATGCTATGATGATTTCTTTCAGCAAGACATAAATTTGGGTAAATATAGTTTATTAAGATACAAGGGACAAGGTTCAAGGCACAAGAGTAATTGACAACAGACAAGTGGCAATATGCAAGAATGAATATTGAAATAAAGTTTATTCATGTAAATGAAAAAATTAACACTATCATTTTATCAACGAACTGATGTTGTACAAATAGCAAAGGAGTTGCTTGGAAAAATATTGGTGACAAAATGGAATGGCAGTGAAACATCGGGCCGCATAGTAGAAGTGGAAGCATATAATGGCGTCATTGATAAAGCATCACATGCGTCAGGGGGCAGAAGCACAAACAGAAATGAGATCATGTATGCCAATGGGGGAGTAGCATATGTTTATCTATGCTATGGTATTCATCATTTGTTTAATGTAGTAACGAATAAAAAAGAAACGCCACATGCAATTCTTATCAGGGCGTTGGAACCCGTAAAAGGAATTGATGTGATGCTGGAAAGAACAGGAAAGAAACAATTGGATAATACGTTAACAAAAGGACCGGGGAATGTTTCAAAAGCGCTTGGCATTTTTACAACACATACGGTCTGTCATTATTAAGCAAAGAACTTTTTATTGCTGAAGATGATTTTGTTTTAAATAAAAAAGATATAGCAGCGTCACCAAGGATCGGTGTGGACTATGCCGGTGAAGATGCTAAACTGCTTTATAGATTTTTTGTAAAAGGAAATCCTTTTGTTAGCGGGAAACCACGATAGTCAATAGGCAATAGGCAATTAGTAAATGCCGTCAAACTATTGAATAAAGCAAGATGGCCATTTAACAATTCAACATTTGACTAATATGGACCGGATGACTAATATGACTTTTACTTATCTTCAAAAAAAAATTATCACTTGCCATCATTTTCCAAGCAGCAGATCAGATTCATTTCATTATTTGCAGGCATTGCAATTGCGCTGTTTTTTTATTTAGTAAATCCATTTGCTGTTGCAGAAAGGGCATCTATTGTTTTAGCAATTGCCACATTAATGATCACATGGTGGGTAACGGAAGCATTACCAATGCCGGTTGTTGCATTACTTCCACTGGTGCTGTTTCCGTTATTAAATATCGCTGATCTTAAAACCGTGGCGGTAAGTTATGGAGACCAGATCATTTTTCTTTTCATGGGAGGTTTTATGCTCGGGCTTGCAATAGAAAAATGGAACCTTCATCGCCGCATTGCATTGGGCATTGTAAAAATTACCGGCACCAGTGGTGATCGTATTGTACTTGGGTTTATTCTTGCCACCGGTTTTATCAGTATGTGGATCAGCAATACAGCTACTACTATGATGATGTTCCCGATCGCTTTGTCGGTGATCCATGTAATGAAGGATAGTATTGATGGCAGAGGCAACTTGAAACATTTCAGTTTGGCAATGATGCTGTCGATTGCGTATGCTTCAAATTTTGGTGGTATTGCTACCAAGATCGGTACGCCGCCGAATACCTATTTCGCCGGTTTTTATGCAAGCAATTATTCACCCATAAGTTTTTTAGATTGGATATTGCTTTGCATGCCCATCGCCATCATCCTGTTGTTTTCATTATATATCGTGCTTACAAAGATCCTTTTCCGAAATCATATCCGTTCCGGTGAAGCGGCCCGTAATTATATCAATGAAGAATACCGGTCACTGGGGCCTTTATCTGTTGCTGAAAAAAGAGTGCTGGTAATTTTTATTGGCACGGCATTACTCTGGATACTGGCTGATACGATTAATAAACTGCAACCCTATGTAAAATTGAATGACACGATAATTGCTTTACTGTGTGCAATCGCATTATTTGTTTGTCCGTCAGGTTTGCATAAGCATCCGGATAATATGAATGAAACAGATGAGCATGAGTTTCATGACGGCTTGCTTGAGTGGGCAGACACAAAAAAAATGGCGTGGGGTATTTTATTATTATTTGGCGGCGGATTGGCCTTAGCAGCAGGGCTCGAACGAGAAGGATTGATAAAACAATTGGGAGAATGGTTATCGCATTTTGCCGGCGGTGGATTTACGCTGTTGCTAATGGTTACTATTTTGTCAGTGTTCATTAGCGAAGTGATGAGCAATATTGCGCAGGTCACCGTATTTGCACCGGTCGTTTGCAGTCTTGCTGATGCTGTTGGTATGAATCCACTAATGCTTGGGATCGCAATGACGCTTGGCGCAAGCTGCGCCAGCATGATGCCAATGGGAACACCGCCTAATGCAATTGCATTTGCCAGTGGTCATATTAAAATAAAGCAAATGATGAAGGCTGGTTTTGTAATGAATATTATATGCAATTATCCTTATAACCTTGTTTTGCTGGTTTTTTTTAGCCCTAATTTGTATTAAAGCCTGAAGCCAGCGCTGATCCCTATCAATGTAATAAAACCCTGGCCAACTTTTTCTCCTTCTGTCTTAAGATTTATTTCAGCGCCGTTTGAAATTGACGGAGTAATAAAAGCCTGGTCATTAATAATAAAAGTATAACCAATTTCAAATGTAGGTTGCAGCGTCCATGTCCTGGTTTCACCGGTTTGTAATCCCTGCATCCAATCTATTTTCATTCTGTAGATATCGGTTTTTGCACCAATAAAAAATTTATGAGGGAATGGTTTAAAGTAATAGCGGTAACCAATTGCACCGCCCCAGCCGCTTCCTTTTTCATTGTCTTTTTCTCCATTGTCTTTGCGGTTTGCTTTATTATAATTCAATTGAACTAATACGGAATGATGAATTTTTGAATTAAAGGCAACATGTAAACCAGCAAGCGTACCGGAAGGATACCATTGAAACTGTGCGCCGATATCAGTGGTTGTATAGCCTACTTCTACGTCCTGTGATCTCGAGGAATAGAAAAATAATACAAGGGCAAAGATGGTAGTGGCTTTTTTCATCGATTGAATTTGCTACAAGATAAAAATTTATATCACAAATAAAAAGTTGTGATTTGCTATTTAAAGCTGTCAAAACTGCGGGCAAATCAAATGAGCTTTTTTCGGGGGTCTCAATAAAAAAAATGTGGGTGTGTATACCCACATTTTAAAAAATTTGGAGATTCGAAAATACTGAACTTAATATTCTATAATGAAATTTCCACTTATCGTTTGTGTAGCGGCATCTTCCTGAATTACAGTATTGGGACCGTGTATATAATTCTGCCAGCAACCTGGTATTTTAAGCCTAAAAGCATAGTTGCCAATTGGCTGAAGGACTCCATTTATCTTACCATCCCAGGACCAATCCAGAAGGGTTGTTCCTGAGGTTCGGTGAAAAATTATCTGTCCATACCGGTTATAGATTATAAATTCAGCTCCGAAGAGATTATAGTCCTGAATATTGATTGGCCTGTAATAATCATTTAGCCCATCTCCATTTGGACTAAAAGCGTTATATAGAAATACTGTTCTTGGATTATAGTGTGCTACAGTTTGAGTATTCGATCCGATACAACCATAATTTGAATTTTGTATGGTCAAAGTATAATTGTAATTGACCGGCGGCGGAGGATTTGGCGGATTGGGTGGATTGTGTGGCGGCAGTTGCGGCAACGTAGCAGAGGGATTCTGGGTTGTAGTACTGCTTAAATATGTCCCTGGTGACCAATTAAAAGTATAAGTAAGATTGGAAACGCTTGGATCGGAATACTGCAAGGTAAACGTTGGAGTTAATTGGACCGCTACAGAGGTACATCCACTGATATTAAACGTGCTTGCGTTGACAACCATTTTTTGTACATAATACTTCAGAGCGTTTGAATACAGGTACTGGAATGGATTTGAAGTTTCGTATGCCATTATTCTATACCAATATACACCTGCGGTGTTTTCCGTTTGCACATAATTCATCGATGTAGCACCAGGGATATTAGCCCATGTGGCTCCATTGTCACTGCTTCTTTGCCACTTAAAAGATGGATTTGTAAAAGTTGTTGGTATTGACCACCAGGAAAATAAATTTACCGTTCCATTATCACAAGTGTAAGCTTTAAGCACCATTGAAGGATTATTTGCAAATGATGCAATTACAGGGGGGTAACAAGGAACAAATAAAATATCATCGATAACAAAATCGTTCCCACCCGTATCATTGTTATCATTTATTATTACAAGTTGAATGGTAGTAACGCCACTTGGTATTGGAACCATCAGGGATATTTTTTTCCACGGGTTGAATTGATCATAAGGTACAGCATAAGATCCGCTTTGAAATAAAACGTTGTTGGCTCCATCTTGTATTTCAAATTCAATTCTTGGGCCATTGCCAATTAAGCTTGCTACCCATACTGAAAGTTCATATGCAAACACAGAATTTAAGTTTGCTCCACTAATAGATGTTCTATATATCTCACCTCGTCTGTTATCCCCATCAAACATTAACATGTAGCCATTCACATCGCCTGGAGTGTGGTCTTCAGATAACCCTAACCAATAGTACCTGCAGTTGACTGTAGAATTAGTTCGGGTATATTCACCTGGAGTTAACGCACATATTGAATTATAGTCATAATTTGTTTCTCCCTGAGGCAACGGAGGTCCGGGATTGTTTCCGGCCCCAAAGTTTTGCGTAATAATTGCTGGGCCTAAAACTCCATTGCATGATTCTAATATACCCTCAACAAAATTGATTATATCAACAGATAATTCAGCGAATTGTCCACTTAAATCTTCAGATACATTAATTAATCCGGATGAGTTCATCCAGGTGGGTATATCGTCCCACTGAATTGTTATGGTGTGTTTGTCAGATGACAGTATTGTCCCACCACTTACAGACCAGTTAACATTGGCATAATGTTCATAAGTATTATCCCAACCTTCCCAGTTGACGGTATATGTTTCAATTGAATTTGGTCCAACGGATGTGTTACCTGATATTGAACCGTCCGCGTAAGAATATGCGGATATCATGCAAAAAAGCACGATTCCAACAATGGATTTCATGAACTTAACGTTTTGGTTATGGTTAAAAAAAGAATATTTATTAAAATCTAATGAATTTTTCTTCCAGGAATCTATTCCTGTTAATTGCGTGGGTATAGATCAATGAAATTTCACTGGCACCCTTTTGTCTTACTTGCCTGCCGGAAATATTAATATCGTAAGACATGTTCAAGAAAAAATCTCTGAATTTCAAACCAATCATTGGGACAAGGAAATTTCCTAAATCAGCGTTTTTTTTATAGGCACCTCCAGCCGTTATACTATAGAGTTTTAGTCTTATATTCGACTCATACATTATTCCGCTTATGAAATTCATTTGGTTTTCTGGCAAACTGGTGACAAAAAATGAATAAATCTTTTCCCTTTCGGAAAGCCTGTTTTCCCAGGATATATGTCCGCCGAATTGCCTGTCAAGTGTTAATTCGCCACCTTGAAATACTTTACTTGGTCTATTGACGTGATGAAGAGATGAACCAACTGAAATATAATTGTTAGAATTTAACTTACCTTGAAAGATAACTCCAACATTTAGTTCAATATAGGAAACATCTACTCTGCCCATTTGATAGGCGTTAATATTTGTAAATCCGGCTTGTATCCAGGCATATAGCTGGTCTTCAAAAAAATATTGAGGTGGCTCTATTCGCTTATGGCCGAGTGTAGTTTGAAAACCAACACCAATCTGTTGGTTACCTGAAATGTCCAGGCCTTTTTGGTATGCAAGCGATAATGAAAAATAATTATTCTTTATTCCATCTCCAAAGCTTTTTTCATTTACAGCTGCAAGCCCGATAGCAAAACAATCGTTTTCCGGGATCACTGAGTTAAATACTTTGGATTCAAGAGTGAAAAAACTTCGATTGTAAAGGGACATTAAATTCTTTTCACTGCGAAACCCTCCAGCTACTTTAAAACTTTTATTAAATCTCCAACACTTGCGGGATTAAATAATTGTGGAGATGAATAGAATTGTGAAAAATGGTTTTGACTCAAACTCTCTTTAATTACGAGAGAGAAAAGAGTAATATAAATTACCTTTTTCACAGTTTAGTTAACGTTGTAACGAAAGTTAATTAAAACTTTGGACAATTCAACTTTTTCAAATCTCTGTTTACCGGCTTCTTTATATATATAAGAGAAAGTTCAATACCACCTTTTGAATTAGAAGCGGGTTGCAGGCTCGATATATTGACGTCATAAGTAGCGCCAACCTGAAAGTCTCCAACTTCTATACCTATGTAAGGGATTAATGCATCAGATACATTATTAAATCTTCCCCAAGCTCCCATATAAAGATATAGCGGATTTTCTTCATCATAATTTAGATTGAGAGCATAAGCGCCACCTAAAGTGAGGTTATTTGAATTTGCCTGGAGACTATAGTTGGCACTGAAGTGCAAAGCATTGAATTGATTGGTAGGTAGGCGGCCCCCCGCCATTAATGTTGTCCTTGAACCAAGATAATATTGGCCGCCCTGGAAAGTTTCTTTTGGGCGATTGATATGATACATCGAAGCGCCGAGGTAAAAATTATTATATCCATTTGTACTTCCATTATATAAAACACCTGCATTGATGTCAACAAATTTTATTTCCAAACCAGCTTGAGGAAAAATTTCACTCGTTGCACCTGTAAAGCCCAGGGCAGTTAACTGATCTTCAAATCTTAGTTTATATACATTAAGTCTTTTATCTGTATAAGAGCCCTGGAAACCGACACCTATCTGGTGAAAACCATCTTCGTCAAGCCCCTTATGATAGGCAGTGGATAATGAAAAAATATTGGTTGTTAATGCACCATCTCCAGCCTGATCGTTCATAAATAAAACACCAATCCCCCAACGATCAATTTCTGGTAAATAATTTCTCAACAAATGAAAATCTCCAGAAGCTGTTTCTGTAGTGTATGCATTGGAGATAGTAGGCCATTGATTTCTGTAATTACCGGCAATGCGGAACAATCCATCAAACTTTCCTGTCAATGCAGGATTTAAAGTAAGTGGCGATGCAAAGAATTGAGAAAAATTAGGGTCCTGTGCAAATGACACAGAAGCAAGGCTCGCAATTAGCAATAGGGTTAAGAGGAGTTTCTTCATCACAAATAAATAGGAAAGTAAATGTACATTTTTTTAGAGACCTGCGAAACTTAAAATTTGCTGCTTCAAGCCTGGCTTTTGCTGCCAAAAGCAAGGTCACCCGCATCACCAAGACCCGGCACTATATACCCTTTGGCCGTTAACTCTTCATCAATATCGCCGCACCAGATAGTAGTTGCAGGAGCTTCCCGCTTTACGTATTCGATACCGACCGTGCAGGCAATAGCACAAACAACATGTATCTCTTTTGGCGGCCCTTCTTCTTTTAAAAAATGAATTGTTTTTACAAGCGAAGCTCCCGTTGCCAGCATTGGGTCTGAAACTATAATGATCCTGTTCTCAAGATCGGGGCAGCTTATATATTCAAGGCTGATCTCAAACGAACCATCTTTTTCATGTTTGCGGTAAGCGGCGACAAACGCATTATCGGCTTTGTCAAAATAATTTAATAGTCCGTTGTGCATCGGTATGCCGGCACGAAGAATAGTTGCCAGTACCGGTTGATCTTTTAATATTTTACTTGTTGCAGTGCCAAGAGGAGTTTCCACTTCTACTTCTACAAATGGTAAAACTTTACTTATTTCATAAGCGGCTACTTCAGCAATACGTTCAAGGTTGCTGCGAAACCGCATCCTGTCCTGCTGAATATTAATATCCCGCAGTTCATTTAACCAGTTGCTGACAAGAGAATGCTGTTCGCTTAAATTTACAACCACGGTTTTGATTTTTGATTTACGATTTCGGATTTTAGATTGATGCACCGCAAACGCTCAGGAATTCAAAATCGTACTTTTACAAATCTATAATAAAATCCGCTCCCGATGGCTATCGGGACTAAAATCAAAATGATCTATCGGGCATTAGGCGTTTTATTTACTCATTCCGGTCTCTCTATTGCGTTTACTGAATTTCATGAAAATGCAGGAGCATGGACTTTTGATTTAAAGGCAAACAAAATTTATTCAGCAGGAGCCATCGACCCTTTGATCGGGGAATTTATTGAAGAAAATAATTTACAATACCAGGTCGCGATGATCACGATCCATACCGAAACAAGAAGTGTAATATTCAGAGGAGCTTCGATCGCTGCGGCAACCGGCCTCCCGGTTATCACTGACCTGTCAGCTCTTGATATTGCTTTGGGCGGCAATGGCGAATTTTATGAGACAGCCTCGCAAAAATTGGGAATAAAGGAGAATAATTTGAGTGAGTTAAATAAAACTATTTGTGTGGCATTTATGGGTATTCTCCGCTGGCGGGAAGAATATAATTTTTTATCTTCCGTTACAGGCGCACGGAGAAGCTGTATTGGCGGTGCTATCTGGCTTGGACAAGAGGCTTGATGTTTATTTGTGAAAGAATTTTAATGGAAAACTATTTATGCAAAAGTCTGCTGTCAAAAAAATAAAAAGTTCCGCAACCGGAAATGGACATTCAAAATTTCCGGAACCGGGGTCGAAAGAAGAAAAGCAGGTTTTCAAAAAACTTCAGGATAAACTACGTAAACACTTTGAAGTAGTTTTTTCAGACCGGCAGGCACCCTGCACAGTAGTGGTCATTCCTTCTCTTTCGATGGACCAGGAAATACTATCCAAGATCACTGGTATCAATCATTACGAAGAAAGGTTGCTTTGTATGCTTTTGTTATTGCGTATGCCCCGCACGAATGTGATTTACGTAACCAGTGAAACCATTGATCCCGTAACAATAGACTATTATTTGCATACACTGCCTGGAGTTACCGGCTATCATGCAATGAGGCGGCTTACCTTGCTGAGCTGTCATGATTCTTGTTCGAAACCGCTGACGCAAAAAATATTGGAGCGTCCACGTCTTATCGAACGCATTCGTGAAGCCATTTTGCCGGATCATGAAGCACACATGGCTTGTTTTAATGTGACCTCGCTGGAAAGAACACTTTCTGTACAATTACAGGTTCCGGTTTTCGGTTGTGATCCCGATCTATATGAACTTGGTAATAAAAGCAATGGCAGGAGGATCTTTCGGGAATGCGGACTACAGGTTCCTTTCGGATTTGAAGACCTTCATTCATCACGCGATATTGTGGAAGCGCTTACAGCATTGAAGAAACAAGATCCGGAAATAAAAAGAGCAGTGATAAAAGTAAATGATGGTTTTTCCGGCGATGGCAATGCAATATTTTCTTTTAGTGGACCAGGGAAAAAAAATGATAGTAAAATTTGGATCAGGGAAAATTTGCGGCAAAATTTAAAAATTGTTTCAGATGATCTTTCTTACGATTTGTTTATGGAAAAATATAAACAAATGGGTGGAATAGTCGAGGCGTTTGTTGAAGGTAAAGAAAAAGAATCTCCATCGGTGCAGTGCCGTATCATGCCAGATGGCAAATGTGAGGTTCTGTCGACACATGACCAGGAACTGGGCGGAGAAAGCGGGCAAGTTTATATCGGCGCTCATTTCCCGGCCTCAATAGAATATGCAATAGATATCGGTAAAATGGGAAAGAAAGTGGCTGAGGTGCTGCGAAACAAAGGTGTTTTGGGACGCTTCGCAATAGATTTTATATCCGTAAAAGAAAAAAAAGGATGGACCCATTACCCGATTGAGATCAACCTGCGTAAAGGCGGAACAACACATCCTTATGTTTCCTTGCAGTTTTTAACTGATGGCAACTATAAAGCAGACGAAGGATTATATTACACTGCTAACGGACAGGTGAGATATTATTTCTGTTCCGATAATCTGAAAAGCGAACAATTCCATGGTCTTACTCCACATGACCTGATTGATATCGCAATGCTGCATAATGTTCACTATGACGGAACCATGCAGGAGGGGGTGCTGTTTCATCTTATTGGAGCGTTATCCCAGTTTGGCAAACTTGGAGTTGTGTGCATTGGTAGTTCGCCAGAGCGGGCAGTTGAATTTTATAACAAGACTGTAGAAGTTCTCCAGTTGGAAACAGTTCACCCATTGTACACTCACTGATTCTCTATTTTAAAAATGGTTTGAATAAAAGTTCTCCTTATTTTTAAAAAAAGGATAAATTATTACCACCATGCATACGAAAGAACAGCTAAAGAAAATTTCGGAAACTTATTTCCAGGCGTTAAGAGATAAAAACTTTACTGCAATTCCATTCAGTGATGATATAATATTCAGGGCACCGTTAGCACCTGGCGGCTCCGGCAATCCTATAAAAGGGAAAAAAGAACTTTTTGAAAAATGGTGGAAACCGTTAGAGCCCGCATTAGAAGGAGCCCAGATAAAAATCGTTGATCATTATTATAATGAATCATTGAATGAAATAGTTACCAAGGTTGAATTTTATATTGCGGTAATGGGTGCAACACTCCGGGCAGCAGACCGGTTTGTTATAAATGAACAGGGAGAAATCGCAGAGCAGGAAAATCATTTTGATGCAAGCCCGATGAAAGATTATATTCATCACATTTGCCTTCGCTCCATGGATTTTGATAATACAAAGAAATTTTATGGAGACACTTTAGGGTGGAAACTGGTGATGGATAAACCAGACCTGATCATTTATTTAACCGGAAGCGTATTTGTTGCATTTAAAAAAGCAGCACCAAGAGATAAAAAATATTCTTCATTCAGTCCGTTTGAAGTCGGACTCGATCATATTGCCATTACTTGCGAAACAGAAGGAGAGCTGCATCAGTTCACAAAAAAGATAACAGATGCAGGTGTTGAAAATACAGGAGTGAAATTGGATGCGGCTCTGAATAAACTTTATGTTGCCTTCAAGGATCCCGACAGGATTTCCTGGGAATTTTATATGAAATAATATACAGGTTTTCCGATGTTTGTACTGCCTGTTTTTGGGCATTAGAAATTTTCTCATTTCCGGTCGTATCCCTTTATTTTATAAGTCTTTAAGAAATCATTAATTTCAGCTATTAAAGACGGAAGGAACAACTGCAAAACACATTCTTTCTCATTTGCCAATGATGAGTAATGATACCGTTATAGCATCACTAAAAGAAAAGATTGATGACCTTAACCAGCAAGCATGGGAGGCCCGGGTCAACGATTCGCCAAAGTCATTTCAATTAAGTGAGGAGTCAGTAAAACTTGCACGAGGTATTAATTATCCCAAAGGCCTGGCCGAAGGTCTTCGTTCATTGGGATTTGGTTATGTGCGTCTTTCTAAAAATGATGAGGCAGCGCCGCTTCTCAAAGAGTCACTTTCTTTATTTCAGTCTTTAAATGATCTTAAAGGCCAGGCGGTTGTTTACGAATATTTAGGGATCATAGAACGTAATTGGGGAAACTTAGGTGCTTCGTTGGAACTTTTGCTGAAAGGAAATGAACTGGTTCATCGAACAGGGCCTTTGGAAGTTGAAGTAACCAGTTGTTACCAGGTAGGCGTTACCTATAAGCATCTCGGTAATCATGATCTTGCCCTCGATTACCTGTACAAAGCGCTTTCGCTTTCAAAAGAAATGAATTTTAAATTGATGGAAGCCTACGCCATTAATATAATTGGCTCCATCTATTTTGATAATGGAAATTATAATCATGCATTAGACTGCTATCAGCAAGGGCTTGTTATACGACAGCAGTCACACGACAAATGGGGAGAAGCCGGAAGCCTGGATAATATCGGCTTCACTTATCTTAAACTAAATCATTTTAACAAAGCCATTGATTATTGCAAGCAAAGTTTACAAATAACGCAGGCTACCGGTGATAAAAAGGGTGAAGCAAATACACTGCTCCATATTGCTGAAATTTACAAGCAGGCTGGTGATATCGGGCAGGCATCAAAATTTTCTAACGAAAGCCTTGAGATAAGAAAATTAAGAGGTGATAAACGAGGTGAAGCGGAAGTGCTTCTGTTCATTGCGGATCTGAATAAAAACAACACTGATACAGGAGATCAGCAAATTTTTGAATGGATCTCTACCGCTTTGAACATTGCTGATGAAATAAAAGCGCAGGACCTTTTAAGCAAGGCCCACTTCAATTTACATGAGTACCATAGCCGAAAAGGGAATCATAAGGAATCACTCGCTCAATTGGAAGCGCATTTGCGAATTGAAAAAGAGCTGCATAAAAATGCGATCAATCAAAAGGTGCAGAACCTCGAGATATCTCACCGGGCAGAAGAAATAAAGAAAGAGGCGGAAGCGGAAAAATTGCGTAATAAAGAATTAACAGAGCTCAATGAAAAAATTGAAAAGGCAAATGAAGAATTGAAGATCGAAGCTTCGCTTGAGAGAGTCCGCACCACTGCTATGGCAATGAAAGAGCCTCCCGATATGCTGCTCGTATGCCGGATGATCTCTGATCAATTGGTGCAACTTGGGTTCAAAGAGATCAGGAATGTACAAACCGTTATAATCTATCCGCAAAAACATGAATACTTAAACTACCAGTATTTTACACCTTATGATAAAGATTCAATAGAAACTATTGATTACCGCCTGCATCCCGATGTACTGGACTTTACTGAGCAAATGTTGAAATCAGCCAATGCTTATTATACCAAAACATTTGAAGGGGAAGATCTGAAAGTTTGGCGTGAATACAGGAAACAAACAAACCAGTTACCTGATCCTAAATTGGATGAAGCTGCATCATCACATTATTATTTTTATTCTATAGGGTCCGGCGCATTGGGTGTTACTACTTATGCGCCGTTGAGTGAAAAAGAAATTAGTTTATTCAAACGATTTCGCAATGTGTTCAACTTAGCATACAGAAGATTTGTCGATATTGAGAAAGCACTTATACAGGCACGGGAAGCGCAGATCGAAGCAGCGTTGGAAAGAATAAGAGCAAAAAGCATGGCGATGCATCACAGCGATGATCTGATAAGCGTCATTAATATTGTGCAAGAACAATTATTGGGATTAGGGTTTCATTTTCATGCGGCCAACTTCGTAACTGATTACAGCGAGAAAGGGTATACGATGTGGCTGGCTTCACCCGGTGAGTCTTTTCCTTTTAAAATATATGTTCCTCAAATTGGACTAAAATATTTTGATGCAGTGAATACTGCAATTGAAAAAGGATTGGACTTTGCTACGTATACACTCAACTTCGAGGAAAAAAATATTTATTTCAAAAACTTATTTGAGAACTCACTCGCCAGGAATACTTCTGAAGAAGCAAAGCGAATTGTATATGAGTCCAAAGGCATGGCTGCTTCGGTAGTGTTGCTCGATAAGGTCAGGCTGAACCTTATGAATTTGGACCTGATCCCCTTTACAGATGAAGAGAATAATATTTTAAAACGATTCGGCTATGTATTTGAGCAATCGTACACCCGATTTCTCGATCTTCAAAAAGCAGAAGCACAGGCAAGAGAAGCACAGATTGAACTTGCATTGGAGAGGGTTCGTGCAAAAGCGATGGCTATGCAAGAGCCAGCAGAATTTGTGGATGTGATCAATGTAATTGGCGAACAATTCATTCACCTTGATTTTGATATTGAATGGGTAAATTTTGGCGCAAATGGGTTAGATATTGCCGATGGAATTGATACATGGAATTTTGCCGTTATACCTGGAGGAGACCCTATATCAAGCAGGTTGTTTATTCCCCGCTTTGATCATCCGCTATTTATTGATGCGGCTAAACAGCTTGATGTATATCGCACAACCGGCAACGATCTTTTTGTGATAGCTTATGACAAAAAAGACAAAGACCGTTGGCTTGATCACCTTTTTGCAAAAACTATCTTTAAAGATGTACCAGTTGAGTACAGGGCTGTTCAATATGCAAAACCGGGATATACAACTTCCAATCTCGCATTAAAAGATACATTTCTTTCTATCGGAAAATTTGATTTAGGATCTTTTACTGATGAGCAGCATGCTATCTTAAAAAGATTTGGAAATGCATTTGGACAAGCATATACCCGTTTTCTTGATCTTCAAAAAGCCGAAGCACAGGCAAGAGAAGCGCAGATAGAAGCAGGGCTGGAAAGAGTGAGAAGTAAAACGATGGCCATGCACAAAAGTGAGGAGGTTACCGGTGTGGCGGTTTCATTGAATGAAGAATTACTAAAGCTCGGTTTTCAAGGCGGAAGCACGATCATCATTATGGATAAAGAAACAGGTGATACGGAACAATGGACAGGTTTTTCGGAAGACAAAGCTTTGAAGAGTTGTTACGTTCCATACTTCAAACACCCTTTTCATGATGCTCAGTTCAATGCCTGGAAAAATGGCGAAAATTTTTTGGTATATACGGTAGCCGGCGATGATAAGCTATCACTTGATGAACATTACTTTTCAACAGGGTATAAAGATTTTCCTGAAAGCGATAAAAGATGGATGCGACAGATGGCGTCCGTCACTTTCTCTCATGCCTTCATGAAATATGGAGCAATTCATTGGGGACCTGCTCATTTAACCGAAGAACAATTGCGTATCCTTCAAAGGTTTTCGATAGTGTTCGAGCAATCTTACACCCGCTTTCTTGATCTGCAAAAAGCCGAAGCACAAACAAAAGAAGCACAAAGGGAAGTTGCTCTTGAAAGGATCCGTGCCAGAGCAATGGCTATGCATTCATCAAATGAATTGATGGAGGTTGCCCAAATTCTTCGTGAGCAAATGGGATTTCTTGATCAGCCGGACCTGGAAACATCAGTGGTGAACTTGTTTGATGAAGACTCGGAATTTATTCATTCGTGGCATGCCTTCAGGGAACCGGGATCATCATCAGGAAGAACAGTAAATGGCACTGTGTCGTTTCGGAAAGATTCAAGTGCGTTGACAAAAGAAATGATAGATCATTATCATTCCGGAAAGAAAGAATATACGCTGGAGGCCACGGGTGAAAAACTAAATGAGTTCATACAGGTATTGATAAATTCAGAACCTGAGATCGCAAAATATATCGGTAAAAACCCTCCGGAAAAAGTTTATTATCATTTCGCAACATTCAAAGGTGGGGCATTACTCACTGTTTCGTATCAGCCGACTACTGAAGATGTCAAATCATTGCAGCGGAGGGCAGCATCCGTTTTTGAAATGGCGTACCGCCGCTATCTTGATCTCAAAAAAGCAGAAGCGCAAACAAGAGAAGCACAGATCGAAGCGGCGTTAGAAAAAGTACGTTCCCGCTCTTTAGCTATGCATCAAAGCGATGAGCTGGAAAAAGTGATCATGGTGGTATCAGAACAATTGCAACAATTGCAATTCAGATTTCATAATGCGAGTTTTGTACGCTATAACGAAAAACAGGGGCTGAATTTTTGGCTGGCAGTTTCCGGTCAGCCGCAACCTTATTTAATAGAAGTTCCTTTTTTGGAAAACCCGATTTATACCCGCCCCTTAGAAGCTCTTAAAAAAGGAGTTGATTTTATTGCGGATGTAATAACACCCGGAGAAAACCATGAATGGTTAGATCATCTTCTTAAATATTCTGTGCTTAAAAACATTTCAGAAGATGACAAGAAATTTTTACTTGGTACAGCCGGCTTTGCAAGATCACTTGTATTGACGAAACACATCATGCTTGTGATTGGAAATTATGCGGCTGTACCTTATACTGATGAACAGAATCTCATCCTCAAAAGATTTGGAAATGTTTTTGAGCAAGCCTATACAAGATTTTTGGATCTTCAAAAAGCAGAATCACAGGCACGAGAAGCACAGATAGAACTGGGATTGGAAAAAGTGAGAGCAAGAGCAATGGCTATGCAAAAATCAGATGAACTCTCTGAACTTGTCGATACCGTTTTTAAAGAACTCACAAAGCTGCACTTTACCCTTGACCGTTGCCTTATAATTATTATCGATGAAAAATCGATGTCAGCCAATTACTGGATGGCAAACCCTGAATCAAAAACGCCAACATCTTATCATTTACAGCTCAGAGACATTCCTTTATTGATCGCAACTTTTAATGCATGGAAGGAAGGAAAGCCCAAAATGGTGTATGATCTAAAAGGAGATGAAAAATCTTCTACCGTTAAACATATTTTCAGTCAAACGGAATTGCGTCTTCTTCCCGAGGAAGTAAAAGAAGGCATGAAGAATACAGACAGAATATTTTTGAACATTTCCTTTAACAACTTTGGTGGCCTGCAGGCTGATACCATAGAACCACTGACCGAAGAAAATCTTGATATTCTTTACCGCTTCTCAAAAGTTTTTGACCTCACTTATACACGTTTCAATGATTTAAAGCAAGCCGAGGCGCAAGCCAGGGAATCACAAATAGAATTAGGATTGGAAAGAGTGCGGGCAAGGGCGATGGCTATGCAAGAATCGGGTGAGTTAAAAGAATTGATTGCCACCGTATCTACTGAATTGAGTAAACTCGATCTGATCCTCGACCGTTGCTTTATCATAACATATGATATCAAAACATCAGGAGCGACCTGGTGGATGGCCAATCCTGAAACATCAGATGACCCAATTGGCTTGTATGTAAAATATCATGAACAAGCTCCTTATTTAGCTTTTCTCAAAGCCTGGCAGGATCGTATAGTGAAATGGCAATACATACTCGAAGGATCTGTTAAAAAAACCTGGGATGAATTTTTATTTGTTGAAACAGAGCTTTCGAGGTTACCCAGTTTTGTAATTGACAATATGAGAGCTAATGACAAGGTTTATTTGTCAGCATCATTCAACAATTTTGGCTGTTTGACATTGGCCACTCTTGAACCATTATCAGATGATCAATTTGACATTATGCTTCGCTTTGCAAAAGTTTTTGATCTAACGTATACACGTTTCAATGATTTAAAACAAGCCGAAGCGCAAACACGAGCAGCAAAGATCGAAGCGGCCCTGGAAAGAGTAAGAGCAAGAGCATTGGCCATGCAGCAACCAGAAGAATTAAAAGATGTTGCAGAGGTGTTACGTTACGAAATGGGTTTGCTGGGTGTAGAAGAACTGGAAACCTGTAGTATTTATATAAATGATGTAAGCGCTGAAAAAGCAGAATGCTGGTATGCATTGAAAGATATACGAACTGAAGAAAAGAAATTAGTGAATGATCATTTTGCACTCAACCTGAATGATACCCGGGTAGGGAGGGAGATGTTGCAGTTTTATCAATCACCCGAAAAACAAATTTCCATCGTTATGCAGGGCGAGAAAAGGAAGGAATGGATCAGCTATTGTGAAGAACATTCTGCTCCTTTCCGGGGATATTATGGAGAGGTTATTCCTGATAGAACTTATCATCTATATAAGTTTTCGCATGGCGCAATTGGTGCTGCTGCCGCAGGCGATATTTCAGAAGAAAGTTGGCGCATGCTCAGCCGGGCCGCATCTGTTTTTTCATTAGCGTATTCCCGATTCAAAGATCTGACACAGGCCCGCCGCGACTTAATACAATTGAAGGAAGAGAAGAAAAAAGCGGAAGATGCTTTAACTGAATTACAGGCTACCCAAAAGCAATTGATACAAACAGAAAAAATGGCAAGCCTTGGGGAATTGACCGCAGGGATTGCTCATGAAATTCAAAACCCTTTGAATTTTGTCAATAATTTTTCGGATGTGAGCAATGAGTTGCTGGAAGAAATGAAAACCGAATTGGCAACGGGCAATACGCAACAGGCAATTGAGATCGTAAATAACGTGAAAGAAAATTTAGACAAGATATTACATCATGGTAAGAGAGCCGATGCCATTGTAAAAAGTATGTTGCAGCATTCCGCAGCAGCACAGGAAAAAAAGAACCTACCGATATTAATAGTTTGACGGAAGAATATTTCCGGCTTGCCTTTCATGGGTTAAGAGCAAAAGACAAATCCTTCAATGCAAAATTTGAAACGGACCTGGATAAAAACATCGGTAAGGTAAATATTATATCGCAAGATGTTGGCAGGGTCATTTTAAATTTGATCAACAATGCTTTTTATGCAGTTAATGAAAAGAAAAATAAAAATGCGAACGGCTACGAACCGCTTGTAACGGTAAGTACAAAAAAAATAAATGATAAAGTCGAGATCAGGGTAAAAGATAATGGTGATGGCATTCCTCAAAAAGTGTTGGACAAGATCTTTCAACCTTTCTTTACAACAAAGCCAACCGGGCAGGGAACCGGCCTGGGTTTATCATTGAGTTATGATATAATCACAAAAGGACACGGCGGCGAATTGTTTGTAAATACGAAAGAAGGAGAAGGCACTGAATTTATTATTAGTTTACCGGTAAATTGATTTATGCTGATGAGAAAAAGAATTGTTTATTGTTTGCTGCTTATATCGGCTACTGCAACTGCTGTTGCGCAGCAATCATATATTGATAGTTTGAAAAGGGAGATCATTAATGTAAAAAATGATACTGCCCAAATGATACTGTTTGGAAAAGTGGCAGATATTTATTCCGAGATCAATCCTGACAGTGCTTTTCATTACGCAGAAAAAATGCAGGCGATAACAAAAAAGCTGAACCTGAAGCTTGAAGAAAGCGTTACCCTGAATCAAATGAGTTATGCAATGTTGAATAAGGGTAACCAGCCCCGCGCATTGCAATATATTTTGTCATCCATTGCAATTGGAGAAGATCCGAAAAGCGAAGAGAACGTATTGCCATCATCGTACGATCCTATCGATGAGTTTTCAGACCGCTCTGTTTCACCTCATATGCAAAGGCTGACAAGGCTAAGCAGGACACAACAATATGCCGGCATATTATATCAAAATGCGTTGATCCATGAAAAGGCTCTTTCATATTATAAGACATCCCTGGTGCTGGCGGAGCAAACCAATAACGCCCGGATGTTAAGTATTACATATTCTACAATTGGCCGAACACACTTATCATTGAAACAGCCCGATTCTGCTTTGTTTTATTTACAAAAAGCATATGATAATGCTGTTCTTGCAAACTATAACCGGTATATTGGGAGTATCTTACTCAATATCGGAAGAGTGTATTCTGCACAGGGAAATATTGAAAAGGCAAAAGAATATTTCAAGCGGGCACTTGCAGAAAGTGAAGAACATTATTATTACAGGGGTGTGGTGGCCAGTAACCTTGCATTAGCGGATATAAATAAAAATTCAGGACATAGCGACTCCATTTTATATTATGTGCAAAATGGACTTCCTGTTGCTCATTATTTAAATGCACCTGACCTGTTACAGCGTTCGTACACAGCTCTTGCCGAATATTATAAGATCAAACACAATAGTGATAGTGCAGTAAAATATCAATCCCTGATCATTAATATCAACGATAGCCTTTTCAATTCAAAAAGAGTGCAGGAATTTCAAAATATAGATTTTGATGAACAACAACGGCAGCAGCAAATTGAATCAGCACAAGCAGCTTACCGTGTAAAATTCAGGATGTATGCATTGATCACTGGGCTTGCAATTTTTTTCATCGTCGTAATTATTTTATACCGCAACAGTGTTCAACGGAAAAAAGCAAATATTCTTTTATCCCGGCAAAAGGATGAACTGGAAACGGCATTGACCAATTTAAAAACAACGCAGAATCAGTTGGTGCAATCCGAAAAAATGGCGTCCCTGGGTGAGATGACAGCAGGCATTGCACACGAAATACAAAACCCGTTAAACTTTGTAAATAATTTCTCTGAAGTCAATGCTGAGTTGATCGATGAATTAAAAACAGAACTGGAAGCCGGGAATAAACAACAGGCAATAGAAATTGCCAATGGTATAAAAGAGAATGAAGAAAAAATAAACCATCATGGCAAACGGGCAGATGGTATTGTGAAGAGTATGCTGCAGCATAGCCGCAGCAGCACCGGCAAAAAAGAGCTTACTGATATTAACGCCCTGGCCGATGAATATACACGCCTTGCTTATCATGGGCTTCGTGCAAAAGACAAAACATTCAATGCAAAGTTTGAAACTGATTTCGATAAAAGCATTGAGCCAATACATATCGTTCCGCAGGAAATAGGAAGAGTGTTGCTCAACCTGATCAACAATGCTTTTCATGCCGTAAGTGAAAAAGAAAAACAAGTTGAAGGGAATTACGAACCCACTGTTTCAATCAGTACAAAAAAAGCCGGAGATAAGATCACGATCAGCGTACAAGATAATGGCAACGGCGTTCCTCAAAAGATATTGGATAAAATATTTCAGCCATTCTTCACTACCAAAGCATCGGGACAAGGAACAGGTCTCGGTTTATCGTTAAGCTATGACATCATAACCAAAGGACATGGTGGTGAATTAAAAGTGGAAACGAAGGAAGGAGAAGGAAGTGTGTTTATCATTAGCATACCGGTTAACAACTGAAAATGAAACTCACCAAAAAACTGGAAGCAGAAATTAGAAAACTATACGAGGTCTACTGGAATAGCTATATCAATGGCGACCTGGAAACCTATGCTTCTTTGCTTGATGAAGAGTTCAGATTTATTGGCTCTACCGAAGCAGAACCGCTTCTCAATAAAAAGGATTCACTAAAACTACTCGATGCAGTAAAAGAGCAGATGGCCGGGAAAGCTGAATTCAGAAACAGGAATATAAAAGTTGAATTGGTGGATGAACTGATCCTGGTCAGCGAACTATGTGATGGGTATATTCTCATTGGTACAGAATGGAATTTCTATTCACGGTTCAGGTTGTCATCCCTGCTTAAGAAAAAAAGAAATAAGTGGAAATTTATTCATCAACATGTTTCGATGCCTGATTCAAAAGCACAGGAAGGAGAAGCGTATGGTTTGGAACAAATAAGAACCGAAAATATCCAACTCCGTGATGCGGTAAAAAGACGCACTGTTGAATTAGAAAATAAGAACAGGGAACTCGAAATTGAAGCAGCGCTGGAAAGAGTTCGTACAAGAACCATGGCGATGCAACGAAGCGATGAATTGCCGGAAACCTCATATTTGCTTTTTCAACAATTAAAAGAGCTGGGCGAAACAGCAGCGCAACTTTCGATTGGGATAATAAAAAAAGAAGGGTTTGTTGAACTGTCAGCGGCTATTCACGGCAGTCAATTATTACAGACATATGATATTCCCATGGATGAGCCATTTGTGATGAAAAAGGCGTTGAAAGGATGGAAAGCAAAGGAAAGATCGTTGGTCGTAGAACTTAAGGGTAAAGAGCTAAAAGATTACAATAATTGGCGCAACAGTTTATTGGGAAAGAAAATCGTTTTTCCAGAAAAGCAATGGATCGTCAACATAGTTTATTTTTCAAAAGGCTTTTTATCTTTTTCTTCCGACAAACATATACCGGAAGAAACTTTTCAACTATTAGGAAGATTTGCGGCAGTATTTGATCAAACCTATACTCGCTTTCTTGATCTGAAGAATGCTGAAGAACAAACAAGAGAAGCAAAGATTGAAGCATCACTCGAACGGGTTCGTGCTAAAACCATGGCAATGCATAAGAGCTCGGATCTGCTTGATGTGGTAAAAGTTTTAGGAGAGCAATTTGAATTGCTTGGTTTTAAATTTCAATCAGTCAATTTTGATACAGATCCTCAGCAGAAGGATTGGAATCTTTGGTTATATAATGTCGGTTCTGCAATGTATCCGGGCAAAATCCATATACCCTATATTGATCATCCTTGTTTCAATAAACCACTTGAGGCTTTTAAAAAGGGCGGTGATCTTCACTCCTTCATTTTTACAAAAGAAGAAAAGGACAGTTTATTTGATCATATATATGCGAACAGTGTTGCAAAATATGGGTCTGACGAAAGAAAAAGATTTACTTATGCCGCACCCGGTTTTGCAATGTCTATCGCTGTTACAAAAAATACCAGGATAACGATCGCCAACTACAATGCCGAGCCCTTCAGTGAAGATGAAAATGCTATACTTCGACGTTTTGCAAACGTATTTGAACAATCCTATACCCGTTTCCTTGATCTGCAAAAAGCCGAAGCACAGGCAAGGGAAGCAAATATCGAAGCAGCATTGGAAAGAGTAAGAAGCCGTGCGATGGCAATGCAAACTTCTGAAGAGTTAAATCAACTGATCGGAACTGTATTTACTGAGTTGACAAAACTTGATCTTGTTTTGACACGATGTGTGATATTGATCTATGAAGGCAATGAAAAAGGAGTTCGTTGGTGGATGGCAAATTCTGAAGCTCCTTCTACGCCGATGAATTTTTTTGTTAAGTATGCGAATCTTCCTTTTTTCAATGAATATTTAAGAGCGTGGCATGAACGGTCATTAAAATGGCAATATATCCTGGAAGGTGAAGACAAAATAAGAACAGATAATGTTTTGTTTAATGAGACTGAACTTTCCGAATTGCCGGATTTTGTGATAGCAGGAATGAAAGCCAATAACCGGGTATACCTGTCTGCATCATTTAATAACTATGGCTGTCTTAACCTTGCCAGCCTTGAACCATTATCAGATGAACATTTTGATATATTGCTTCGCTTTGCAAAAGTTTTTGATCTTACTTATACACGTTTCAATGATTTGAAACAAGCCGAAGCACAAACAAGAGAGGCGCAGATAGAAGCTGCATTGGAAAGAGTAAGAAGCCGGACCATGGCTATGTATAACAGTGAGGATGTGACGTCGGCAACAGACACCATGTTTGAAGAACTTAAAAAGCTTGGGATCGATAATCTCCGATGTGGTATAGCTAATATTCATCGTGACAGGACCTTTGATGTATTTGGAATAACAAATTTGTCCGGCGGCAATAAAATGAGCGGCTTCGGTTTTTTCGGTATGGATGAACTTCCCATTTGGCAACGTTGGTTTGAAAGCTGGATAAAGAAAGAAGAAGTGTTCATTGCGTACATAGCAGGGCAGGAGAAAGAAGAATACTTTAATAATATCAATAATCATCTTAATTATTTACCGCGGCAGATCGTTGATTTTCCCGACAGTTTTTTTCAAGCGTATTATTTTGAGCAAGGATCGGTATGGGCTTATTCACTATTGCAACATAGCGAGTCGGAAAAAGATATCATGAAACGATTTGCATCGGCCTTCTCACTTACTTTCCGCCGCTACCAGGATCTGAAACAAGCAGAAGCACAAACAAGAGAAGCGCAAATTGAATTGGCGCTCGAAAGAGTTCGTGCAAGAACAATGGCGATGCACAAGAGTGAAGAACTGTCGGAAACAGCATCAGTTTTATTTCATGAATTAAAAAACCTGGGAATACAAACAATTCGTAGCGGCGTGGGAATTTTTAATGCGGAAACTGATACTGCAGAATTATGGCTTACATCAGAATCCGATAAAAAAATCGAAACAAGAATATTAGGCACTGTCAATTCATCGGCGCATCCTGCATTTCAAACATGGTTTAATGCATGGAAGCAAAAGAAACCCTTCTTTACTTTTGAATTAACTGGTGATGCAGTTCGCAATTATTATGAAACCTTATCGACTTATTTATCACTTCCGCCGCAGCAGGTTTATCATTCAAAAGAATGCTTAAATGGATTCTTTTTCCCTGAAGGCAGCTTGAATGTAATAACACAAGAACCGCTGAGTGAGGAAGCAAGCAATATCATGCTGCGGTTCGCCCGTGTATTTGGCTTACTCTATCGGCGGTTTCTTGATTTGCAAAACGCCGAGCTACAGGCAAGAGAAGCGCAGATCGAACTGGGATTGGAAAGAGTAAGGGCAAGAGCAATGGCAATGCAAAAAAGTGATGAGCTGGCTGAAGCTGCACAATTGCTTTATCACGAATTCGGAAATCTTGACATCAATACATTCAGTTGTGGTTATATGTTTATTGATGAACAAAAGAATACGCAAACTGCCTGGGTAGTGCTTCCTGATGGTTCGTTGCTTCCAAACTTTATTGTCTTTCCTTTAACCGGGGATCATGTGCTGGACAGCAGGTATAAAGATTGGAAAGAAAAGAAACCGCTTCATACATTCGAAATAAAAGGAGAAGTAAATAAAGAGCATCACCGTTTCTTATCAAACCATGTCCCTCCATTTGTTGTTGAAAATATTTTTTCCAAAATTCCTGACCGTGTAGTTTTTCATTGTGCAAATTTCTCAGATGGCTACTTATTAATACTTGCCACTGAACTTTTTTCTGCGGAAGAACAGCAAACGATAATTCGCTTTGCAAAAGTTTTTGAAATGACGTATACCCGTTTCAATGATTTGAAACAGGCAGAAGCGCAGGCAAGAGAAGCAAGGATCGAAGCCGCCCTGGAAAAAGTTCGTAGTCGTTCCTTAGCGATGCATAAGAGTGAGGAGCTGCAGGAGGTTGTCAATACCGTATTTGAAAGACTGCAAGACCTGAATATTGAAATGGATTCTGCTAACATTGCCATTTTCAAAGAAGGCACAAGAGACTATGATTATTGGATCGCCAGCCGGTTTCAAAAACGGGCAGCAAGTTTTTATATGCCATATGTAGATCTGTCGCTTACAAGAGATATAACGGCCGCCAGGGAAAGCGGAACAGATTATTCTGCTAGTGCTTATTCCTTTGAAGAAAAAAATAAATGGTTTGATTATGCTTTTAAAAACACTGACTTTAAGTTTTTAACTGAAGAAAGAAAGCAATTTATTTTGAATGCGCCGGGAATTATGGTAGCAATTGCGTTTTCAAAACATACAGGAGTACAGGTAAACAGGTACAGCGACAAATTGCTCTCCGAAGGAGAAGCTGAAATATTAAAACGATTCTCTAAAGTTTTTGAACAAGCCTATATACGTTTTCTAGATCTCCAAAAAGCAGAAGCACAGGCAAGAGATGCACAGATAGAAGCATCGCTGGAAAGAGTGAGGAGCAAAACAATGGCCATGCATAATAGCCAGGACGTGGGTGATACTGTCGCCACCATGTTTGATGAATTAGTAAAACTGGGTGTTGAAACTGTTCGATGCGGTATCGGCATTATGCATGAAGACAACCAGATGGAATTGTGGACAGCTAAGAAAAGTGAAAATGAAAAGGTCGAACTGATCATCGGTCGCCTGGATATGACAATACATCCCTTGTTGCAGGGCATGTACAATGGATGGAAGAATAAGGATACGACTTTTTCATACGAACTGAAAGGGGATGATCTTGTTGATTATTTTACAAAGCTGATCAACTCTCCGGAATATCATATCAACTATGATATCGCTTCATTACCACAACACCAGTTTCAAAAAGGTTTTTTCTTCCCTGAAGGTGCTCTTTTTGCTTTTTCAGAGGTACAATTATCAGCAGAGGCATCTCAAATTTTTACACGCTTTGCCGGAGTATTCGGACAAACCTATAGACGTTATCTCGATCTTCAAAAAGCAGAAGAACAGGCAAAGGAAGCAAAAATTGAAGCTTCGCTTGAGAGAGTGAGAAGTAAAACAATGGCTATGCATAATAGCCAGGATGTAGGAGATACAGTTGCCACTATGCTTGATGAATTAGTAAAGCTGGGGGTAGAAACTGTTCGTTGCGGCATTGCAATCATCGATGTATCGAAAACAATGGAAGTATGGACAGCATCATCTAAAGAAGATGGAAGCGTTAAGTTGATCATTGGCAAACTGGATATGAGTATCCATCCATTATTCAGGATGGTATATGATGCATGGAAAAATAAGGTGCCGGTTACGACCTATGAATTGATTGGAGAAGATTTGAAAGATTATTTCAGGGCCGTCAATAATTCTCCGGATTATCCAATCCGTTATGATATAGAAACGTTGCCATATAAACAATCGAACACGGCATTCATGTTTCCTGAAGGATCGCTTTTCGTTTTTTCCCAGGCGCCATTAACAACCGAGACAACTCAAATATTTAAACGCTTTGCAGGAGTATTCGGACAAACCTACAGGCGTTATCTCGATCTTCAAAAAGCGGAAGCACAGGCAAAAGAAGCAAAGATCGAAGCATCACTGGAAAGAGTTCGTGCCAAAGCAATGGCCATGCACAAGAGTGATGATCTGCATGAGGCCGTAACAATTATGTTCGAAGAATTTCAGAAGCTAAACCTGGATGTACTCAGATGCGGAATAGGAATTCTTAATAAAGATTCAAGAACAGGAGGGGTGTGGACGACATCAGTTTCTGACAATGGACTTGCCGTTCAGATCTCCGCTAATGAAAGCTTTGACACACATCCGCTAATGACGCTGATTTATGAAAGCTGGCAAAAGCAAGAAGACGTGGATTATATTTTACAGGGCGAGGATTTGATTGACTATTACAGGGCAATGGATGCAAGTGAATTGAAGCTGCCTAAATCACAATTATCTTTTGCAGACGATGAACTGCAACCCCAGTACTACTATGCAGCAATGTTTAATGCGGGAGGCCTGTATTCGTTCAGAGATAAATCTTTTGTTGCAGAAGACAAAAAAATAATGAAACGTTTCGCATCCGTTGTAAATCTTACTTATAACCGTTTTCTCGATTTACAAAAAGCAGAAGCGCAGGCAAGAGAAGCCAAGATCGAAGCGTCGCTGGAAAGAGTTCGTGCAAAAGCAATGGCCATGCATAAAAGTGAGGATCTGAATTCTGCTGTTGCTACTGTTTTCGAGGAACTGGACAAATTAGATCTCGGTGTGTTACGTTGTGGCATTGCTATTCTTGATAAAGAAAAAAGAACCGGCAATATCTGGGTTACTTCAATAACTGAACATGGTTCGGCGGTGCAGGTGTCAGGAGATGAATCATTCGATATTCATCCATTGATGCAGGGAGCGTTTGATGCATGGTTGAAGAAAGAAGATTTCCATTATTTGCTGGAGGGTGATGACCTGGCCCGGTATTATAAAGCAGTAAAGGCAGCTAACTTCCAGCTGCCGGAATCACAACTGATTATTGATGAAACTGAATTTAAGAAACAATATTTTTTTGCCGCTCAACACGGGGCGGGTAATTTTTTTGCGGTTCGCGAAACAGAATTTCCTGAAGAAGCAAAAACGGTAATAAAACGTTTTGTAAGTGTATTTGATCTTACTTATAAACGCTTTCTTGATCTGCAAAATGCTGAAGCCAATGCAAGGGAAGCAAAGATCGAAGCGGCACTCGAAAGAGTAAGAAGCAGAACGATGGCAATGCATAAGAGTGATGAGTTGTCAGAAACTGCCGTAGTTCTTTTTAAACAATTAAGTGAATTGGGAAATGATCCTGATCGTTTCAGTATTGGTATTATTGATGAAGCTGCTAACGTAATGAATGTATACGCAACGGACCAGCAAGGCAGCCAGGTGAATATTCGTTTCAGGGCAAGAATGGATGAAAAGACAACGATCGATAGAATGTACAAAGGATGGAAAGCAAAATTGAAATCAGATGTTATCCATCTGCATGGAAAAAGTTTGGAAGACTGGATAACATATTTGCGAGATGAATTGGGAATGGCAATTAATATCGAGCATTTTAAAGGTCAGCGTTTTCATAATGTGGCGTATTTCTCTCAGGGCTGGTTAAATTTTACAACTGTTGAACCCACTTCACCCGAAACAATTAGTTTGTTGGAAAGATTTGCTGCTGTATTTAATCTTACCTATCGTCGTTTTCAGGATCTTCAAAAAGCCGAAGCGAATGCCAAAGAAGCACAGATTGAAGCCGGTCTTGAAAGAGTTCGTGCAAGAACAATGGCCATGCACAGCAGTGATGATGTAAGTGCAGCCACTGCAACCATGTTCATTGAGTTAGAAAAATTAGGAATTCAAAATCTTCGCGGCGGTATTACAATCATAAAGCCCGATCAAACGCAGGAAGTCTGGTCGATAACTAACCTGGCAGATGGAACTACATTAAGAGCAATTGGTGTTTTTGATATGCGATTGCATCCTCTTTGGCGGGCATTGTTTAGAGCCAAGGAAAGCAAAGAAAGCTATAATTACTATTGGCTGGCAGGCAAAGAGAAAGAGGACTACATTGCACTGCTAAACGCGACACCAAATTACCTGGCCCAACCGATAAAAGAAATTCCGGATGTACATGTGCAATCTTACTTTTTTGATGAAGGAGGAGTTTGGACAAACTCATTGCAACCACATTCGGAAGAAGATAAACAAGTGATGAAAAGATTCACTTCTGTTTTTTCATTGACATTCCGGCGTTACCAGGATCTGAAAAAAGCTGAGGCGCAGGCAAGAGAAGCAACCATTGAAGCTGCGTTGGAAAAAGTGCGGGGTAAAGCGATGGCGATGCATAACAGTACGGACCTTTCTGTTACAACCAGCATGATCATTACCGAGCTAAAAAAGCTTGGCATTAAGCCAATCCGTTGCGGCGTTGGAATTATTAGTAAAGAAACATACAAAGCGCAATTGTATACAGCCACTTCATCGGCTGATGGAGATAGTCTTTCTGTAGTGGGCTGGGTGCTGCTAAAAGGACACCCTGTTCTTGAAGCGATATATGAAAAATGGTTAGCCGGTGAAGATTATTTTCCTGAATTGACCGGAGATTCCCGCAAAGCCTATTATGATCAGCTTTTAGCAGGATTATCAGTTCCTCTTCCCGATTTTCAGGATGATCAAAAACATTATGGGCATTTCTTTGCAATATCCGTTGGTTGTTTGTACGCATGGGCAGATGTAAAATACAATGATGATGAAATAAAAATTTTAAAACGGTTTGCTTCGATCATTGATCTTACGTTCAGAAGGTATTTTGAATTACAGAAATCAGAAGAAAATGCAAGAGAAGCCGTAAAACAAGCCGCTCTCGACCGCATTCGGGCCGACATTGCTTCCATGCGTACGGTCAGTGACCTTGAAAGGATTACCCCCTTAATATGGAATGAACTCACGGTGCTTGGTATTCCATTTATCCGTTGCGGTGTGTTTATCATGGACGAAGAACAACAACTCATTCATACTTTTCTTTCAACGCCAGATGGAAAAGCGATCGCTGCATTTCATTTGCCATACACAACACCAGGAAATATTCAATATGTATTAAGTAACTGGCGTGTGAAAAAAGGCTACATCGATCATTGGGATGAATCTGCATTTACTGAGTTTGCAGGTACGTTAGCAAAACAAGGCGGTCTTGCCTCCCCGGAACAATATTTAAAGACAATTCCAAAAGGCGGATTCTATTTGCACTTTCTTCCTTTCTTACAAGGCATGTTATATGTAGGTAATACAGATCGATTAACAGAGGAAGAAATAGAATTGATCCAGCATGTCGCGGATGCATTCTCTACAGCTTATGCCCGCTACGAAGATTTCAATAAACTGGAAGCAGCCAAGCAACAGGTGGAAAAAACGCTGACGGATCTTAAGCAAGCGCAAACACAATTAGTACAATCAGAAAAAATGGCTTCACTTGGTGAATTAACGGCAGGCATTGCACATGAAATACAAAACCCGTTAAATTTCGTAAACAATTTTTCCGATGTAAGCAATGAATTGCTTGATGAAATGAAAACCGAGCTGGAAAAGGGAAATGCAGAAGATGCAATGGCAATTGTGGAAGACGTAAAGCAAAACCTTGAAAAAATATTACATCATGGCAAACGTGCTGATGCCATCGTTAAAGGAATGCTGCAACATTCAAGAACAAGCAGCGGACAAAAAGAACCAACCGATATAAATGTGCTGGCTGATGAATATTTAAGACTGGCATTTCATGGATTAAGAGCAAAAGACAAATCTTTTAATGCCAAATTTGAAACCGAGTTTGACGATAGCATTGGAAAAATAAATATCATACCGCAGGAAATCGGGAGGGTAATTCTCAATCTGATCAATAATGCATTTTATGCAGTTACTGAAAAAAAGAAGGCTCCCCAGTCCCCTAAAGGCGAAGTTCAGTACGACCCTACTGTTATAGTAACGACAAAAAAGGAGAATGGTAAAATTGAGATTACCGTTAAGGATAATGGAAATGGGATCCCGCAAAAAGTACTGGATAAAATATTTCAACCCTTCTTTACCACCAAACCCACAGGACAAGGAACAGGATTAGGTTTATCATTGAGTTATGATATTGTTACAAAAGGACATGGCGGTGAATTGAAAGTAAACACAAAGGAGGGTGAAGGAAGCGAGTTTATTATTCAATTGCCAACCAATTAACACCGCAGCATGAAAATTTTTTTAAAAATAATTTTATTCATGTTGTTGCCCTTGTTATCGAATGCTCAACAAACGTTTCCCGATAGTTTGCGAAAAATATTTTACAGCTCAAAAGATGATTCGGTCCGTTATGAAACAGCTATCCATCTCTATGATTATTATGAAGAGTTGAACCGCGACAGTGCTTTTTTTTATGGGGATAGATCCGTGATAATAAGTAATAGGAACAATAAAAAATTAAACGAAGCCTATTCACTTAGCCGGAAGGCTTATCAGCAAGTAAATATGGGCCGGTTTGCCGAAGCTTTGCATAGCCTGCTCGATGCGTTTGCAATCAGTGAGGATGTTGAAAACGAAAAATATTACTGGGCAGCGCATCCACTGAGGCAAGAATCACAAAAAAGGTTATATGCACTTTCCTGCACGCATCACATTTATGGGATACTTATGCGGGAAACAAAAAACAAGGAACAAGAAATGATCCATTTCAATGAAGCGAAGAGTATTGCGTTTGAAATCAACAGCCCTGCGAGGTCTGTTCTTGGGAGTCTTAATCTTGGAAGAATTTACTTAGAGACCGGCAAGTTGGATTCCGCTTTATTTTACGAAAACCAGGCAGAAGAAATTGCCCGGAAATCTGGTCGTGAAAAATATCTCTCCGGCATTCTTTTATACAAGGCAATGATATATCTGCAGAAGGGAGATACAACCAGGGCCCTTGGCTATTTTTATGAAGGGATACGATCAGGAGCAGCACAGAATAACCTTGATGGCCTGGTAAGAGGTTACAGGGATCTTGCACGCTATTATGTTGCAAAGCAAAACAGGGATTCAAGTCTTTATTATGCGATGAAACAATTGGATATTTCGAAAAGACTTGGCGGTGTTTCGGCATTTGGGTATCATATCGGGGTATCTTATGAGAGCCTTTACCTTGTTTACCAGTTAAGAAATCAGTTTGACAGCGCCTATAAATATCTTGCCCTGGCCCAACGAACCAATGACAGCATCAATCAAGCTAAGATTGTGAGCCTGGCCGAATTTCAAAAACTTACGCTGAACGAGCAACAACGATTGCAGAATGCTGAAAAAGAAAAAGTGGTTTATCAGAATAAAGTAAGAACATATTTTTTACTGGCAGGTATTGGTGTATTGTTATTGCTCGCAATAATTTTTTACAGGAACAACCGGCAGAAACACAAAGCAAAAATTAAAATTGAACATGCTTATGATAATTTGAAAGCAACACAGCAACAACTCATTCAATCTGAAAAAATGGCTTCATTGGGTGAACTCACTGCCGGCATTGCGCATGAAATTCAAAACCCGTTGAATTTTGTCAACAATTTCTCTGAGGTAAATGAGGAGCTTCTCAGGGAATTAAAAACAGAAGCAGATAAAGGAAATTTAGAAGAAGTAAAAGCAATTGCAGACGATATTGTGTTCAACTCAGGAAAAATAAACCATCACGGAAAGAGAGCCGATGCCATTGTAAAAGGAATGCTGCAACATTCGAGAACAAGCAGCGGGCAAAAAGAATCAACTGACATCAATGCATTAGCTGATGAATATCTGCGATTGGCTTACCATGGCTTGCGTGCAAAAGACAAATCATTTAATGCAGATATTAAAACTGATTTTGATGATAAGATTGGAAAAATAGAAATAATACCACAAGATATTGGAAGAGCCCTTCTCAATTTAATCAACAATGCATTTTATGCCGTTGATGAAAAAAAGAAATCTGGTCCCGATAAGCATCGGGATGAAAATTACGAACCAATAGTTACCGTCAGTACAAAGACTGTAAAGCCCCCTTTAGGGGGTTTGGGGGTTGAGATTAAGGTTAAGGATAATGGCAACGGTATTCCTCAAAAAGTATTGGATAAAATTTTTCAACCATTCTTTACTACTAAACCAACAGGTCAGGGAACCGGTTTAGGTTTATCACTGAGTTATGATATTGTAAAGGCACATGGCGGAGAATTGAGAGTGGAAACGAAGGAAGGTGAAGGTTCAGCATTTTATATTGAATTACCGATAGTACATTAAGTAAATGAAGATGAAAAAAGTCTTGTTATCATTGATGGTGCTTACCTGTGTCACAAAAGCAGATAGTCAGGATCGAAGGTTTATTGACAGCCTCAAGAATAAACTTCGCGAAAGTAAGGAAGACACAAATATGGTGAGGAGGAGTATGTCCATAGCTGATGCATATGTATGGTCTCAGCCGGATACGGCATTATTATATGCAAAAAGATCACTGGCGTTGGCTGAAAAATTGAATGATACAATAGGCCAGATCTTTAATTTAGGAACTTTAGCATACATATATTCTATGCGTCGAAACGATTCATTGGCGCTTGCAACGGCATTCCGCTCGGTTCACCTTTCCGAAAAGAGCCGAGTAGTCTACAAAATTTACTCATTCGGAGATATTGCCATCGTGTTTTATAATATTGGCGAATACGGGCAGGCCATCACTTATTCATATAAGCTACAAAGCCTGGCTGATACAAATAGTTTTTATTTCAGCAACACCATGATAGGAAAATGCTATTACCAGCTAAATCAACTTGATTCTGCTGAGAAGCATCTTCAAAAGGCATATAATACCGCACTTGCAAAGAATTGGAGCACCAACGTACAACTGTTATTCCTTGGGCATATTTACAGAAAAAAGGGCGATTATATTCATGCAATTTCAAATTACAGAAGCAGTATTAATTCAAGCCTGAACAGCGATTTTATTTTAAGAGACGCGATTGAAGGATACCAGGGCTTAGCGCAGACATTCAAATTAACCGGACAACGGGATTCTGCGATTTGGTATTCTAAAAAAGCTTTTTCAATTGCAACTGCCAATTCATTTCCAGCTCAACGCCTTGAAGCAAGCATTTTACTCAAAGATTTATATACAGAAATTGGTTCAATTGACAGCGCATTTAAATACCAGGGTCTTACACTATCCTTAAAAGACAGTTTATTTAACCAGGAAAAGATAAGGGCAGGACAGAATCTGAGCTTTAATGAATTTCAACGGCAAGCTGCAATTAAAGCAGCAGTTGAAACAGAAAAACTCAAATACCAGAACCGCATCAGGATATATGCGCTGGGGGCGGGCCTGGGTGTATTTCTGATAATTGGATTATTGCTTTACCGGAACAACCGCCAGAAACAAAGAACAAATAAAGTATTAGCATCAACGCTAACAAACCTGAAAGCCACACAATCGCAGCTTATACATTCTGAAAAAATGGCAAGCCTTGGTGAATTGACTGCAGGCATCGCACATGAAATTCAAAACCCATTGAACTTCGTAAATAATTTTTCGGAAGTAAATGATGAACTTCTCAAGGAACTAAAAACAGAAGCAGATAAAGGAAATTTAGAAGAAGTAAAAGAAATCGCAAAGGATATCGTGTTTAACTCAGAAAAAATAAATCACCACGGCAAAAGAGCTGATGCAATTGTAAAAGGTATGCTGCAACATTCAAGAAGCAGCAGTGGCAAAAAAGAACCGACAGATATCAATGCATTAGTCGAAGAGTATTTACGTTTGGCTTATCATGGACTGAGAGCTAAGGATAAATCATTCAACGCAACAATGAAAACAGATTTTGATGGATCGATTGGCAACATCAATATCATTCCGCAGGATATGGGAAGAGTAGTTCTCAATTTGATCAACAATGCCTTTTATGCTATTGATGAAAAAAAGAAATCTGGTCCCGATAAGCATCAGGATGAAAACTACGAACCTGTAGTTGCCGTCAGTACGAAGACTGTAAAGCCTCCTTCAGGGGGTTTGGGGGTTGTTGAGATTAAGGTTAAGGATAACGGAAATGGCATTCCTCAAAAAGTTTTAGATAAGATCTTTCAACCGTTCTTTACTACCAAGCCAACAGGTCAGGGAACTGGATTAGGTTTATCATTGAGTTATGATATTGTAAAAGCGCATGGCGGCGAAATAAAAGTGGAAACGAAGGAAGGCGAAGGAACTACTTTTACAATTGTGCTATAAATTGATTGTATAAATGAAAAGGCGTCTTTTTACAATAGTTTGTTTTATACTATTTACATGTGTTGTAAATAGTCAAGACCATTTTACCGACAGTCTCCATTTGTTACTCCAAGAATCATCAGCAGATACAAATAGAATAAAATTGCTATTGGAAATTGCAGAAGAATATTACTTTACAAAACCAGACAGCAGCTTTATTTATTCGGATAGTGCTATTAAATTATCCAGGCAATTGCATTCTGTGAGAGGCGAAGTAACTGCATTAAACTCTGCGGGCGAATCATTACGGTTTCGGGGCGATTATCCCCGTGCACTGAGAATGCAAATGCACGCATTGGAATTAAACCGGAAAACAAAAGATATAAAGGGTGAGGCCGCCACGCTGGCTTTTATGGGATTTACGTATGTGGAGTTCAAAGAATACCGGCAGGGATTAAACTTCCTGTTTTCTGCTCTCCGGTTGAATAAGCAAGGTTATAATCAAATACACAAAACTTTTACGTTAACTAATATAGGTAATGCTTACGATTTTTTGGGAATGCCGGATTCTGCCTTGTATTATCAGCAATCAGCTTTAAATGCTTATGCCGGTTTAAAACATGGCCCTTTGAAATCACTTATATTGACACGCTTAGGAAGAGCATTTTTTGGTTTAGGGAAAAAAGATTCCGCATTAGTATATTATCATAGGGCATTACAGAATGCCATCCTCGTAAATGATAAGGTAAATAACAGTAAGATTGAGCGAAGGCTTGCTGAACTGTACGAATCCGATTACCGGTACGATTCAAGCTTATATTATGCACGGATGGCTTTTATCCATGGAAACCAATCCGTGCAACGATTAGAATTACTTGAAACAAGTAAATTATTAGCGGCGCTTTTCCGTCAACAACAAAATATTGACAGCGCATTTTTTTACCAGGATGTAGCCCGTGTAATGAGCGACAGTTTATATGGCCCTGAAAAATTCAAGGAATTGCAGTTGCTGATGCTGGAAGAACAACAACGGCAGCAGGATATTCAACAGGAGCAGGAACGGTATAAGAATAAAACCAAAATGATTGCATTATGGTCAGCTATTGGGGTATTCCTGGTAATAGCATTTATTCTTTACAGGAATAACTATCACAAACAAAAAGCAAATAGAATTTTAGAAAAAACATTATCTGATCTAAAATCTACCCAATCGCAACTCATCCAGTCAGAGAAAATGGCTTCATTGGGAGAACTGACTGCCGGCATTGCACATGAAATTCAAAACCCGTTGAATTTCGTCAATAATTTTTCAGATGTAAACACAGAGTTAATTGATGACGCCGGGATGGAAATAAATAAGGGAAATATCAATGAAGTAAAAACAATTTTGAATGTTATTAAAGACAACGAGCAAAAGATAAATCACCACGGTAAAAGAGCCGATGCTATTGTAAAAAATATGTTGCAGCATAGCCGAAGCAGCAGTGGAGTAAAAGAACCGGCAGATATTAATAAACTAGTGGATGAATATTTACGCCTGGCATATCATGGTTTTCGTGCCAGAGACAAATCATTCAATACTACTTTGAAAACTGAATATGATGAAAGCATTGGGAAGATCAATATCGTTTCGCAGGATATCGGAAGAGTGGTTCTCAATTTGATCAACAATGCTTTTTATGCTGTGAGTGAAAAAGCAAAACAGAATATTGAGGGGTATGAACCGGCGGTTTCAGTAAGTACAAAGAAGGAAAAGGATAAGATTGAGATTAAGGTTAAAGATAATGGTGATGGTATTCCTGATTCGATCAGGGAAAAAATATTTCAACCTTTCTTTACTACCAAGCCAACAGGTCAGGGAACCGGTTTGGGACTTTCACTCAGCTATGACATTGTAACCAAAGGGCATGGAGGGAAACTTCATCATTCATCTAAAGATGGGGTCGGAAGTATTTTTATAATCGAATTGCTCACCTAAACGCCACTGCATATGAAAAGCAGCATACTTTACCTGGTTAGTATTATATTATGGGTTTCTTCATATGCACAGAATATGGATGTACTGCAGGTAGACAAACTCAAACAAGAGTTAGAAAATGCCAAACAGGACAGTTCAAGGGTGTTGATCATGACCCAACTTGCAGAAGCGTACCGTGACCGTGTTACAGATACTAGTTATTATTATGCGCAAAATGCGTTGGAGTTATCCAGACGAATTGACTATCCAACCGGCGAAACAAAAGCCCTGCTGGCATTAAGTTATTACTTTCAAAACAGGGGAAATCTTACTCAGGGATTAGAACTGGGATTGAAAGCCCTAGAGATTGCAAAAAAACATGATCTCCGGTATGACCAGGCATTTGCGATGATCAGGCTAGGAAATGTTTACATGATCCTGAAGGATTATCATGAAGCACTAAACTATTTCCAACACACAAGGCAATTAACAAAAAACTCACCCGATTCATTTTTTTATGCAGTTACATTTTGGCGTACAGCCGCTGCGTATGATAACCTGAACATGTTTGATTCAGCACTTTTCTTTGCGAAAATAGCAGAAGATACAGCAAAGGGAATGGGCAACAAATTCATATTGAACGGAATTTCTCACATTTTGGGAAATGCCTATGCTAAAAAGGGCAATGATCAATTAGCCCTTCAGTATTATCGTCAAAACCTGGGAGCTTTATCAAGTGTGAACCTATCGGCATTTTACAGAGACCGTGGAATGATCGATTCTGCGATTTATTATGCCGAAAGAGCGTACGAGTCTTCTATCAGAAATTCAATAAAGCAAATGGAGCTGACTTCAGCAATACTTTTGTCGTCTTTATATGAATCAACAATACCACAAAAAGCCCTTCACTATCTGAAAGTCGCAATGAATGCAAAGGATAGTCTTTATGGGGCCCAGCAGGTTGCAGCGGTCACGTCAATTGGATTTAAAGAAAAGGAACGGGAAAATGACATCCTGAGGGCAAAAATCGCTTATCGGAGTACAATTAAATTATATGCTTTACTAACAGGTTTGGCGGTGGTGATAATTATCGCTTTGCTTTTATTCAGGAATATCCGGAGTGAACGAAAGGCGAATACACTGCTGATGCAGCAGAAAAATGAGATCGGAAAAGCATTATCAGATCTGAAGAGCACTCAATCCCAACTTATCCAATCCGAAAAGATGGCCTCGTTAGGAGAACTTACTGCAGGCATTGCACATGAAATACAAAACCCTTTGAACTTCGTCAATAATTTTTCTGAAGTAAATAAAGAATTAGTGGATGAGTTGCAAAAAGAACTAAAGAGTGGAAAAGTCGACAATGCCATGGCTATATCAACCGATATTAAAGAGAACGAAGAAAAGATAAATCATCATGGGAAAAGAGCGGAGGGCATTGTGAAAAACATGCTCTACCATAGCCGAAGTAGTAGTGGAGCAAAAGAACCAACTGATATCAACGCATTAGCTGATGAGTATTTGAGATTGTCGTATCATGGACTGCGTGCAAAGGACAAGTCATTTAATGCAACAATGAAAACTGATTTTGATGAAAGTATTGGTAAAATAAATGCAGTGCCACAAGAGATCGGCAGAGTAATTCTGAATTTAATCAACAATGCTTTTTATGCCGTAGATGAAAAAAACAAATCTGGTCCCGATAAGCATCGGGATAAAGACTTCGAACCTACAGTTACCGTCAGTACGAAGACTGTAAAGCCTCCTTAGGGGGTTTGGGGATTGTTGAGATTAAGGTTAAGGATAATGGCAATGGTATTCCGCAAAAAGTTTTGGATAAAATATTTCAACCCTTCTTTACTACCAAGCCAACAGGACAAGGAACAGGATTGGGTTTATCATTGAGTTATGATATTGTAAAAGCGCATGGCGGCGAAATAAAAGTGGAAACGAAGGAAGGCGAAGGAACCACGTTTGTCATAACGCTTCCATTTGCTAATAATAATTAAATTGAAAGAAAATGAAACATCTTACTCTTTTATTGGTAACTGTTTTTTATGTGAGTTTGCAAACTGCAGTTGCTCAAACATCTTCAAAGTTCAGCATCAATAAATATATTAGTGATAAGGGTGACACGTTGCTTTATCGCCAGCTTTTTCCAGATTCCGATACATTGCGACGATTTCCCCTTGTAATTTTTTTACACGGTTCTGGTGAACGCGGTAATGACAATGAAGCACAATTAAAATGGGGTGTAATGAATTTTGCATCGGACGAGAATATGATACGTTATCCGGCTTTCGTGATCGCCCCGCAATGCCCTTCCAATATGTCCTGGTCAAATTTTAATCGTGACAGAAGCAGTACACAGATGACCTTACAACCTGCACCCGGTAAACCTATGCAATTACTTATCGAACTAATTGATAAACTTAAGAAGACCTTACGTATCGATACAACAAGAATATACATTACAGGACTTTCAATGGGAGGTTTTGGAACTTATGACGCTATTATGCGCTATCCGAAATTATTTGCTGCAGCAGTACCTGTTTGTGGCGGTGGTGATGTTTCAAAGGCATCATCAATAGCGCATATACCGATCTGGATATTTCACGGAGCAGAAGATCCTTCAGTAAGTCCTCTTTTTTCACTTGAAATGTTGCAGGCATTAACGAAAGCCGGGGCCCATCCGGGATTCACACAGTATCCGGAGGTCGGACATTTCTCATGGTTGGGAGCTTATACTGATCCTTTAATGATAGAATGGCTTTTCAGGCAACACAAATAGAAGTGTTGCAGAGTCGTAGCCTCGGTGCATTTTGTAGCAACGGATTTTAATCCGTTGTAATGAGTGAAGAAAATTGAACAGGGTATAGGATTGGAATTCTATTTTATTGAGTATATAAAAAATGAGAATACATCTTTTACTTGCAGGGTTCATGTTTCTTGGTGTTTTATCAAACGGACAAAACCCTGATATTGACAAATTAAAAAAAGAGATCAGCCAGCATCCGCAGCAAAATATTTACAGGATTAACCGGCTTAATAAAATTGCTGAGATAGGAAATAATATTATACCCGACGATGAAAGAATGAAGTTGATCGAAGAAGCATTAAAAATTTCACGCTCTATAAAATATCCGGTTGGTGAAGGTTTTTCCTTGCTGAACCTCGCCATTACCGGACGTAACAGGTACACAAGAGAACAAAGAGATAGTTTTCTTTTTAAAGCAGATTCTATTGCAAAGAAGACCGGAGACGAAGAATTGCAGGGATATGTTTTAATACGCATTGGTATTAGTAAAAGATTTGGAAACGAAAATGATAAGGCCCTGTCCAGTTTCCTCGCGGCAGAGACAATAGCAAATAAGTTGGACAATAAAGAAATGCTGGCCAAAAGTCAGGGTGTTATTGCGGAGCACTATGAAGTTTCATTAAGCGACCATATTAAAGCACTCGATTACGGGCTTAAGTCAGTTGATAATGCAGAAACGGCAAACAGTTTAATAAATATTGCATTCAATTATAAGAATCTTGCAGTCATTTATTCCAGAATTGGAGATGATGAAAATGCGTTAACCAGTTATAAGAAAGCCATGGAAGCGACAAAAAAGCTTGGCTCCGGTCGTCAATTGGGCAATTTACATAACAGCTTAGGGATATGGTATATAACGAATAAAAGATATACTGAAGCAATTGACGAATTAAAGCGAGGGTTAGAGATCGGCAGGAAAAATAATTTTAGTTCTTATGATATGGCATTCCTGGAAGGAAATCTTAGTACAGCCTATACGCATACAGACAGTTTTCAACTGGTAGGCCCGCTTGCATTTCGTGCATTAACGGAATTCGAAAAAGCAGATGATATTGAAGGCATGGCCTGGTGCAATAGCATGTTGGCCGATGTTTTTCTAAAAAGAAAAATGCCCGACAGCGCTATTTACTATGCCGGCCGTGGTTTGAAACAAGCTAAAGAAACGGGAACAATAGAATATATGAGGGACAATTCAGAATCACTTGCTGATGCGTATGCTTTCAAAAATGATTTTAAGAATGCTTATAAATATCATTTGGATTTTATTAACTACCGCGACAGCATGCTGAATACGGATATCGAGAAGAAAGCAGGATTTCTGAAATATCAAAATGATCTTGAAAAAAAGCAAACGCAAATAACTGTGCTTAACCAGGAAAAGAAAGTTCAAAAGAGTTTTTTGATAAGTACATTGGTCGTATTGCTGCTCATCATTATTACGGTGGTTGTACTGATACGCAATAATCGCCACAAGCAAAGAGCTAATAAAATGCTGCAACAGCAAAAGCAATTGATAGAAGAGCAACGGGATGAAACCAATAAAGCATTGGCGGAACTGAAGCAAACTCAGCAGCAATTGATACAAACGGAAAAAATGGCATCGCTTGGTGAATTGACTGCAGGCATTGCACATGAAATTCAAAACCCGCTGAATTTCGTCAATAACTTCTCAGAAGTAAATAATGAATTGCTGAAAGAATTACATGCAGAAATGGATAAAGGAAACCTTGAGGATGTAAAAGCAATCGCGAAAGATATTGCTTTCAATTCAGAAAAAATAAACCATCATGGCAAAAGAGCAGATTCCATCGTTAAAGGAATGCTCCAACATTCAAGAAGCAGCAGTGGGCAAAAAGAGCCAACAGATATCAATGCACTGGCTGATGAATATTTAAGATTGTCTTATCATGGTTTACGGGCAAAAGACAAATCATTCAATGCAACCATGAAAACCGATTTCGATGAAAGCATTGGCCCCATCAACATCATTCCACAGGATATAGGAAGAGTTATCCTGAATCTGATCAACAATGCATTTTATGCTGTTGATGAAAAGAAAAAGAAATCTGGTCCCGACAGGCATCGGGATGAAAACTACGAACCTATAGTTACCGTCAGTACGAAGACTGTAAAGCCCCCTTTAGGGGGTTTGGGGGTTGAGATCAAGGTTAAGGATAATGGCAACGGTATTCCTGAAAAAGTGTTAGATAAAATTTTCCAACCATTCTTTACAACTAAGCCAACAGGACAAGGAACCGGGTTGGGGTTATCACTGAGTTATGATATTATAAAAGCACATGGTGGAGAGATAAAAGTTGAAACAAAAGATGGCGAAGGCACTGCATTTATTATTATGCTTCCAAATAATTAGATCATGATCTGCAGATAAGATTAAAGATGTATGGAACAAGAGGAAAATAAATCAACTTTATTGTTGACAACCTTCTACGAATTAATGACTGCTATTCTTGGTCAAGCTAAGGATGCCGAGTCAGACCTGCGCCGTATAATGGCGGATAATATAACTGGCTTCGGAACAGGGAAGCATGAAATATTTAACAGCTATGTAGAGTTTATAGAAAAAATTTATCGAGTTTTTGGCAAACAATTGCCGGCAGATGCAAAGCTGCATTTTTTTGACGTACAACACAGAATGCTCGGCACCATCGGAATTGTTCATGGCACCTATGAGATAAGTTATATACTCGACGGAGTCGAAAACAAGTATCATGGCAGAAGATCGACCGTATTTGAATGGAGGAATGATTCCTGGCGTGCTATTCACCTACATGTTTCCGAACCTTCGGCCCATCTTGCCGAAGGTGAAAGCTTTCCTCTAAAAGCATTGAAAGCGCAAAATGAAGAATTGAAAAAACAAGTAAACCTGAAAACTGAAGAACTGTATAATTCATTAAAAGATCTGCAGGATACCCAGCAACAACTCATCCAGGCGGCAAAAATGGCTTCTCTCGGCGAACTCACAGCCGGCATCGCACATGAAATTCAAAACCCCTTGAATTTTGTAAACAATTTTTCCGAAGTGAACGAAGAGCTTCTCAAAGAACTAAAAACGGAAGCTGAAAAAGGAAGTTTGGAAGAAGTAAAAGCAATTGCAAATGATATTGCGTTCAACTCAGAGAAAATAAATTATCACGGAAAGAGAGCTGATGCAATTGTAAAAGGAATGCTGCAGCATTCGAGAGTAAGCAGTGGACAAAAGGAGCCAACAGATATAAATGCATTGACCAATGAATACAGTCGGCTAGCTTATCACGGTCTTCGTGCAAAAGACAAAACATTTAATGCAATCATGACAAATGATTTTGACGAAAGCATTGGCAAGATCAATATCGTTCCGCAAGATATAGGAAGAGTAATTCTCAATTTGATCAACAATGCTTTTTATGCAGTTGAGGAAAAGAAGAAGCAAAATAGAGGTGGATATGAGTCGACCGTATCTGTAAGTACAAAGAGAGCAAACAGTAAGGTTGAGATCAGGGTGAAGGATAACGGCAACGGTATTCCTGAAAAAGTATTGGATAAAATATTTCAACCATTCTTTACTACCAAGCCAACAGGGCAAGGAACCGGTTTGGGCTTATCATTGAGTTATGATATTGTAAAAGCACATGGTGGTGAAATAAAAGTTGACACAAAGGAGGGAGAAGGAAGTGAGTTTATTATTTTGCTGCCGGCTTAGTGGAGTGTTGCAGAGGAGTAGTCTCGGTGCATTTTGTAGCAACGGATTTTAATCCGTTGGAAACGAAGAAAGGTGAGGGTTCTGAGTTTATAATTCAATTACCTTTAAACACTACTCCATAAGGGGAAGTTCTTATTACAAAGATAATATTCAACCAATACTGCATGAAGCTGCTTTTTTGCATAATTACATTGCTCACCACTTTAACATTAAGGGCTCAACCAGGAGCAACAAATAACAGCACGGATTCCGTATACATTGCGGATACAAAGATCCAGATACATGATCTGAAAAATTTTACATCAGTCTTTATCGATTCATCCAATAAGTTGACAATACAGGATATTGCTTCAGGAAAATTCAATAGCCGTTTTCAGCCCCTTTCTGGCATGCCTCAACTGGTGGCTCAGCCTTATATCACCTACTGGCTTAAACTTACCATAAGCACGTCGGGTGATATTCAGGACTGGTGGTTATTACTGTATAGTAATCCGGACGTAGGCGCAACGATACAACATGGTTACGTGGATGCCTGGTTCATCGATAAAACAAGTCAGGCTACGCAGCATCAGCGTACCGGCGTACTGGTACCACGGTCACAAAAATCCATCAAAGAAAATCCCGGGCTGAACAGGATCTTTTTCTCCGCAAATGCTGGCGAAACGAAAGATGTATATCTCAGAATTTATAATGAATTTGATGTAGGTCTTACTTCTTCACTGCAATTAAGAAATCCGATCGCAGGATTTTCATCTGAAAAATTTCTCGGTTTAATTTTTGGGAGTGGGGCAGTATTTTTTTTCGCCATCATATCTTTTTTCTTTTTCTTTTTTGTCAGGGATAAGGCGTATCTCTTTTTTGGCCTTTATGCGCTTACACTTTCACAGCATTATCTTATCCTGCATCCGGATATTCCCTTTATCGATCTGTATATCCCCGAACATCCTCACCTGGTAACACCCATTTTCACATTACTTACTATTGGCGGATTTATATTTTTTGCTCTTTTTGGCAGATACTTTATTAATCTGCCGCAATTATCTAAACGGCTGGATACTGTTTTCAAATGGGTGGTTGCTCTATGGATCGTCTGTTTATTGATACTATTTACTGTGATGATCGTTACGCGGAAACCCCTGTTCTTTGAAGCGATCTTTATTTTTCTTTTCCTATTCCTGATTTTCCTGATCAGGATTGCATTTTATAAAACGATCCTTGTGCGGTTTTATGTAGCTGGTGCTTTATGGTTATTTTGTTTTACATTACTGGGCATATTTGCGTATGATGCGCTGCCTTTTAATCCGTGGCCGATAGGCCAGGGTGGCCAGATACTCATCTACGCGGCCGGTCTTGCCTATAAAGTGCGATTGAATGAAAAAGCCAGGGCACAAGCCGAAGTGATCCAGCTTAGGAATGTTGAATTAGCCAACCTGTATGATGAAAGCAAGAAGCAAAAAGAAGAAATAGAAATTCAGAAAAGAAATGCCGATGAAGCGTTGCTGGAATTAAAAGCCGCACAGGCTCAACTCATCCAAAATGAAAAAATGGCTTCATTGGGTGAACTCACCGCAGGAATTGCTCATGAAATAAAAAACCCATTAAACTTCGTCAATAATTTTTCGGAAGTGAATACAGAATTGATCGATGAAATGCACGAGGAAATTAGCAAGGGAACGTTTGATGGCGTTAAAGCAATTGCAGCTAATATTAAAGATAACCAGCAAAAGATCACATACCACGGTAAAAGAGCAGATGATATTGTAAAAAGTATGCTGCAACATAGCCGCACCAGCAGCGGGATAAAAGAACCAACAAACATTAATGCATTAGCTGAAGAATATTTACGTTTAGCTTATCATGGGTTAAGAGCTAAAGACAAATTGTTCAACGCAACAACGAAAACAGATTTTGACGAATCGATCGGTAACATCAATATCATACCACAGGATATTGGAAGAGTGATCCTGAATTTAATTACCAACGCGTTTTATGCAGTAACGGAAAAGCGGAAACAGCAGCCTGAAAACTATGAGCCAATAGTTACAGTCAGTACTAAGACTGTGAAGCCCCCTTTAGGGGGTTTGGGGGCTGTTGAGATTAAGGTTAAGGATAATGGTAATGGGATTCCTACAAAGGTTTTAGACAAGATATTTCAACCATTCTTTACTACAAAGCCAACAGGACAAGGAACGGGTTTGGGTTTATCGTTAAGTTATGATATTGTAAAAGCACATGGTGGAGAGTTGAAAGTGGAAACAAAAGAAGGAGAAGGAAGCGAGTTTATTATTCTGTTGCCGGTTTAATGGAGTGGTTGCAGAGGCGTAGCCTCGGTGGATTTTGTAGCAACGGATTTTAATCCGTTGTAACAAGTGAAGAAGTTGAACAGAGTGCCGTAGGCACGAAACATGTTTTTTATAATAATTGAACAATAATGGCCAACACATATCACCAAATTTATTTGCAGATGGTTTTCGCCGTGAAATATAGAAATGCAGTAATTGATAAATTATGGAAAAGTCAGCTGTTCGGTGTAATTGGTAATTTAATTAATGAAACAAATTGCAAAACCATTATTGTAAATGGGGTGGAAGATCATGTACATTGTTTTGTTGGATTGAGGCCTGTTGTTTCTGTTTCAGATTTAATGAAAGCAGTAAAGGCCAAATCATCAAAATATATCAACGACCATTCGCTAACACCAGCCAGATTCGAATGGCAGGAAGGCTATGGTGTTTTTTCTTACAGTCAAAGAGATGTGGATACCGTTTATAAGTATATTCAGTATCAGGTGGAGCATCATAAAATTCAAACCTTTCGGGAGGAGTATTTAGAGCTTTTAAAAGAATTTAGAGTGGAGTACGATGAGCAATATATTTTTCAAGACCTGATATAGATTATGTACCGTGCCTACGGCACTCTGCCTAAGGTGGCAACAGACACAACGGATTAAAATCCGTTGTTACAAAATAGTGCGAGCCTACGGCTCTTAAAAGCAAAAAGAATGAATATGAATAAAATATTTCAACCATTCTTTACTACTAAACCAACAGGACAGGGAACGGGTTTAGGTTTATCGTTAAGTTATGATATTGTAAAAGCACATGGTGGAGAAATAAAAGTTGAAACGAAAGAGGGACAAGGCTCAGCATTTATAATTCAGTTGCCAATTTAATTAATGGTGATCGTGGAAAAAAAGCTCAAAATCTTTTTGCTCCTGTTGCTGCCAATACTTGCGCTGGCGCAGCAATACACCCTTGATGATTTGAAACGTCAGCTTGCGAATGCTCAAAATGATTCTGGCCGTTATGAAATCTACGGCAAGCTTTCAGATTTTTACATAGAAAGAAAAATAGATTCAGCATTGTTCTTTATATACCAATGCCTCATAGTAGCCAGAAAGAATAATAAAAAGTTGAACGAAGCAGCTAGCCTGATTGGAAAGGGTCTTTGTTTGAGACATATGGGTCGGTATTCTGAAGCGCTTCAATGTTACCTCGAAGGTTTCGAAATTGCACAGAATACTAAAAATGAAAAAGACTTCTGGCCATTACCTTTTTGGGTGTTTGCACCAAACAAGACAGCACGGGCATCACGGTTGATAGTTATTGGCAATTTTCATATGCAGATGGCCAACTTGTTTATTCGCACAGGCAATAACGATTTGTGTATTTACCATTTTGCCGAAGCTGAAAAGATCGGGAAAGAAACTCAAAGCCATTATTTTTTGTACTACCTCTATGCTACAATGGGGATTGCTTACAAAAACATGAATAAATTGGATTCGGCAATGCTTATTGTGGAGAATGGCTTGTCACTTTCAAAACAATTTGGATTTAAAGACAATGTATCCCGTTTACTTGCCTATATCGGCGAAATTCAATTTGCCCGCGGCAGTATTGATACAGCTCGCGGTTATTACCATGAGGCTCTTCACCTGGCAACTGAAGACAATAATTTCGTTTCCCTGGTTATGATCCATTTTGGGTTAACAAAATGTTTTATTGCACAGCGGGACAAAGATTCAAGTCTTTATTATGCACACAAGGCAATTGAGACATTAAACAAGGTGGGCTCACTTGCAGGCACCGTTTGGAACCCGGCGACGGCTTACGAAAATTTGTTTCGAATATTTAAAATGAGAAATGAAACTGATAGTGCTCAAAAATATATGGAATTAGCACTGCGTGCAAAGGACAGCCTGAATACTTATACGACAAAAAGTTCAGCCCAGGCTCAGGATCTATTTCTCCGCGACCAGATCAGCTTGAAGGAGCTGGAAAAAGAAAAGATAGTGTTTCGCAACAAGGTGGGAACATATTCTATGCTGGCAGGTATAATCGTATTGCTTTTGCTGGCAATCATTTTTTACAGGAATAACAGGCAAAAACAAAGAGCGAAAATGAAGATTGAAAAAGCGTACGATGAACTTAAGTCTACCCAGGCGCAACTTATACAACAGGAAAAAATGGCTTCATTGGGTGAACTGACCGCAGGCATTGCGCATGAAATCCAGAACCCCTTGAACTTTGTCAATAACTTTTCGGAAGTAAGTAATGAACTTATTGACGAAATGAAAATTGAATTGGCGAAAGGCAATCATGAAGATGCAAAAGCTATTGTAGACGATGTAAAACAAAATTTAGAAAAAATAAACCATCATGGTAAAAGAGCCGATGCCATTGTAAAAGGAATGCTGCAACATAGCAAGACAAGTACCGGTCAAAAGGAATTGACAGATATAAATGTTTTAGCGGATGAATACCTGAGGTTATCATATCATGGTTTAAGAGCCAAAGACAAATCATTCAATGCAACGATGAAAACTGAGTTTGATGAAAGCATTGGCAAAATAAATATTGTTCCGCAAGATATCGGCAGGGTGATCCTTAATTTGATCAATAATGCATTTTATGCAGTGGATGAAAAAAAGAAAACTTTCCAACCTCGTGAAGGAGGAGCTGAGTATGAACCTACCGTTACTGTAAGTACAATGAAGGAAAAGAATAAGATTAGGATTAAGGTTAAGGACAATGGTAGTGGTATTCCTCCAAAAGTTTTAGATAAGATCTTTCAACCATTCTTTACAACAAAGCCAACAGGGCAGGGAACCGGATTGGGTTTATCGTTAAGTTATGATATTGTAAAAGCACATGGTGGTGAAATAAAAGTTGAAACGAAAGAAGGGGAAGGAAGTGAGTTTATTATTTTACTGCCGGCTTAGCGGAGTGGTTGCAGAGGCGTAGCTTCGGTGCATTTTGCAGCAACGGATTTTAATCCGTTGTTACAAAATAGCGCGGGCCAGCGGCTCTTAAAAATAATAAAATGAAAATGAATAAAATTTATCAACCATTCTTTACAACAAAGCCAACGGGTCAGGGAACAGGATTGGGTTTATCGTTAAGCAGGTAATATGGTGATAAAAGGATTAAAAGAAGATTGACAGACGTTTATTCTTTATTTACTTACCATTTCTTCTACACCGGTCCAGTTCCGCGGCACGCCTTCCCTTAAATATTTTTTTGTATTGTCCAGGAAGTAAATTGTAGTCAGGTCATCGGGATCCTGGCTAAGAATATTTTGAAAAATATGTAATGCGTTTTCAAATTGCTGATCGTGGTAAGCGCTCATGGCATCATTAAATAATGAAAGTGTTTGCAATTTTCTTTCGAATTGCATTTCATCAAACCCGTTAATACATTCAACGATAGTAAGTAAATTATTCTTTCCTTTCAGCCTTACATTCCCAAGATGCCTGAAATGAAAATTATTTTGCCCATTCAAATACTGAAGTGTATGATCACTCAGCAATAATGGAGATTTATAAAATTTTGTCAGGCTTTCGATCCTTGCGGCGGTATTTACGGTGTCGGAAATTGTAGCGGCATCCATCCTGAATTCATCCCCGGTAATACCCATGATCAACGAACCTGTATGCATGCCTATGCCGGCCCTGATCGGTGCCAGGTCCTTTAGTTTTCGTTCTTCGTTTAATTCATGAACCGCTTTTTGCATCCCAACAGCGGCATGCAACGCATCTTCAGGGCTTTCGGGAAAGATGGCCATGATAGAATCACCGAGGTATTGATTGATAAAACCATTATTCGAACGGATGACAGGTCCGAGTCTTGCATTAAAAGAAGAAACAAATTGGAAGTTTTCCTCGGGTGTCATTTTTTCTGATAAGCTGGTAAAATCGCGGATGTCGGTAAATAACACAGTGACTATTTTTTCCACCTGGTCGCCAAGCTTTACATCTGTTAATGTTTCTTTTCCAAGTGACCGGATAAATTCAATGGGAACAAATTTTTTTGTCACTTCGTGAATGCGAAGAATGGCTTCTTCCCTCTCCCGTGCTTCACGAATATTTTTTTCATACAACATAGCGCTTTCAATAGCGGTGGAAGACTGGAGAGCCAACGTCACTAATAATTTTAAATGTGCTGCAGAATATTGTTCAACTTCTTTTCCTGCAAGGATAATAGCACCCATAATGCGATGCTTAACTTTCATCGCAGCATAAATAAGGGAATGCACATTGGTTTCTATAATGCCCTTTTCCTTCAACAAAGACAGGTCAGTAATAATTTCAGATTGGCCGCTTAGCCCGATCTTGAGTAATATGCTGGGATGGCCTCTAAGCTTTTCTTCATTAAAAAGCAGTTCTCCTGACCTTGCAGGGACCATCAGTTGTTTTTTTTCTTCATTCCATAATACGACCACACCACTATGTGACGGGATCGAATGTATTGCCTGCTCCAGCGTTAGTTGCGCAATTACATCAGGATCGATCGTTTGCGTCAGCTTTTCAGAAAAATTATAAATGACATTTAATTCCTGGTAAAGACTCAGCACCTCTGTTCCCAATTTCTTTTTCTCAGCTTCTTTTCCTGCTAAATAGGCCAGAAGGTCGGCAATCATAATCGCTTTTTCATCGCCCTTTACCCAACCTATAATTTCAGTATCAAGATTTACAGGAAATGAAGAAGTTGATGTGCTGCCAGAATTACCTAGCAGTAAGTTTCCATGTTCATCCTCAATCCATGTCGGCTCACTTAGTTGACTCATCAATGAAAGTACAGCAGCATTTATTTTGTTTTTTTTACCGACAATATTTTTTAAACTCACTCTTGCCATGTTATCAACTGTATTTATTGGTGGTACCTGCAGTCTCCAGGTAATAAGATCTGCTTTTGACCGGTGATCATACAATACCTAAAACTTCTTTCGCTTTTGAAAGTAATACTTCGGGATCGAAAGGTTTTGTCATATATACATCGGCGCCAACTTCCTGTCCCTTTTGCCTGTCAAGCTCCTGACCTTTGGCAGTTAGCAATACGATAAAAACATCATTCAGTTCTAATTCTTTTTTTACACGGCGGCAAACTTCCATGCCATTCATTTTAGGCATCATTACATCCAAGAATACCAGCTTTGGATTTTCTTTTTGAATAATTTCCAATGCAATTTCTCCGTTCTCTGCGGTTAAAAACTCTACGCCTTCGTCTTCGAGTTCTTCCAATGTTTGTTCAATCAGCATACGGATATGTGCTTCGTCATCTACAATTAATATCTTATGTCCCATTTTTATTATTGCTTTTTGTGTATAAAAAATTTACTGGTAAACAAGGAATAGAACATTCTCTAAACCTTTTTCAAAACGTATCGATTGCACAATATCCTGTTTACCGGAAAGTATGGAGTTGATGATGATAATGTCAGGTTGAATTGATATCGCCTTTTCCAACAGTTCTTTTTCATTTGCTTCCATTACAGAGTACCCTTTTGTCTTTAGTACTTCAGTAAGTGTGTTAACAGTAGCCGCATCCTGGTCAACTACCATTACTTTCTTTTTCGATTTCCCTTGTTCCAATAAACTGCCGATCTCGCTAAAGAGAAGGCCTGTATCTATTGGTTTGGTAAGATACCTGTCAACACCGATCCTGAAACCTCTTGTTTTATCCTGCACAATTGATAATACTATGATCGGGATATCCATAGTTTGGGGATCATTTTTCAACACTGCGGCCACATCAAAGCCATTCATCTCCGGCATCATGATATCAAGAATGATGAGGTCAGGTTTTTGTTTTCTTACTGCCGCCAAAGCTTCTTTACCGTTACGGGCTTCTTCAATGTTATAGCCTGCATCTCCCAGTTCCTGCTGAAGCAATGAGCGGATGGAATCGTCATCATCAACAATAAGAATTTTTGAAGCTTTACCCCCGAGATTAATTTGCGATTGTGCTACTTGTTCTTTCAATTGTTTTACGAGGTCATTAAGATGCATGGGGCGGGCAATGCCATTTGTTTTAGTAATGGGTAAAGCAAATGAAAAAGTGCTGCCTTTTCCTACTTCACTCTCGAGCCAGATTCTGCCACCATGATGCTCTACTATTTCTTTACAAATTGGTAAGCCAAGCCCGGTTCCTTTTGGCTTATCTGTCAAAGTATCTCCACCTACTTGTTTGAACTGTTCGAACACAGCATCAAAATCTTCGGGAGCAATTCCAATACCTGTATCGCTGATGCTGACAACGATCTCATTATTTTTTTGAGAGACGGCACAGGTGACGGAGCCTTTATCAGTAAATTTTACAGAATTGGAAATAAGATTGATGATAACCTGTATCAGTTTGTCCCTGTCGCCGGTAATATCAGGAAGATCGGTGTCAATATTTTTTACCAGCTTCAACGCTTTTTGATCAAATAAAGAACTGGTAGCTGCAATAGCCCTTTCTGCTACTTCAGACATAGATACATTTTCCTGGTTCCATTCCATTTTACCTGCTTCGATCTTTGCCAGATCAAGTACGTCATTGATAAGGTGAGTTAACCTTTCTCCTTCAGAAATTACTACATGAAGATTCTCTGATATTTGATTAATTGTCTTTTCCGTTTTTGGATCTTTTTTATCTACTACCGGAAATATTTTTTCTTCCAGGCGTTTCCTGATGATCTTTGCAAAGCCAAGCACCGATGTAAGCGGTGTTCTTAATTCATGACTTACGGTAGAAAGGAATGCACTCTTTGCTTCATTAGCTTTTTCAGCGGCTTTGCCCGATTTTTCCGCTTCCATTTTGGCAAGCTTTACATCCTCAAAAAGTGTAGCATTATTCAAGGCAACTCCTACTGAAGAAGCAATGGTAGATAAAAGACGCAGATCATTTTCATTAAAACGATTTTCATGTTCAGTGCTTTGAACACTCAGTACTCCTATGTTCTCATCACCAACAGGAATAGGAACACCCAGGTAAGAGGCGGCAGGCACACCGATCTGTTGAATTCCCATTTGCAATCTTAGTTCCTGCAGATCTTTGTTAATAAGCAACGGCTCGCCGTTTAAAATAATTTTTGAGGTAAGCCCTTCGCCCAATTTAAGTGGCGCCATATTATCCCCATATTGATAAGGGAAGTTGATGACTTTGGTCTTTGGATTCAGTAAAGCGAGATAAACTATATTGGCTTTGAATAGATCTTTCAATTGATCACCCACCATTTTTATCAGGTCATTGGCATTTAATTGTGAAGCCAATGCCTTGCTGATATTGTTTACAGTACTCAATTCTGCGGCTCGTTGTTTTGCTTCTCCCAACAAACGGTTTGATTCATCAAAGAGACGTGCATTTTCCAACGCCACACTCATACTATTGGTAAGCGTAGTCAGTAATCTAAGATCGGATTCTGTAAATGCATGCTCTTTTTCTACATTCTGTAAACTGACAGATCCTCTTACTACATCACCAACGATCATAGGAACAAACAGCGCTGATTTTGGTGGCAGGCCTTTGCTTACACCGGTGCCACCGAATTTCTGTGCTGTTTCAATATAATTTTCATTGATCAATAAAGGCTGCTTGTTTTTGATCAGTTGTTGGTTTGCCCAGTTAAAAGGTCTTGGATTACTATATAACCGTTGTCCTTTTTCAATTACATATTGCCAATGTTCCTCGCCTAACCGGTGATCAAATGTTCTTATCAAAACAGTTTGCGTATCGAACAATTGACAAATACGGTTTCCAACCAGATCATAGATAGCCTGCATGTTCATCTCTCTTACTAGTCCTTCCTGTACACTATTGATTACCGCAAGCTCAGCTGTGCGCTGTTCTGTTTCTTTTAATAAGCGATTTGTTTCATCAAAGAGTCTTGCATTTTCCAATGCAACGCTCATGCTATTCGTGATAGTAGTAAGCAATCGAAGATCAGAATCAGTAAATGCATTTTCCCTGTCAACATTTTGAAGGCTGATAGAACCTTTTACAACATCACCTACTATCATCGGAACAAATACAGCAGACTTTGGTGGCTGACCGGTAGTAACACCTTTACCTCCATGTTGTTTGGCTGTTTCTACATAATTTTCTCTTATATCAATTGGTTTTTTGGTTTCGATCAGTATTTTATTGGCCCACATAAACGGTCGTGGATCAACTTTCAAATCAACTCCTTTTTCAATTGCATATTTGAAATGTTCCAATCCTGTTTCGTGATCAAATGTTCTTATCACCAAAGTTTGTGTATCGGGAAAGAGATCACATAAACGATCGCCAACAAGATTATAAACACCTTGCATATCCAGTTCTTTTGCGAGACCTTCCTGCACACTATTGATCACCGCTAATTCAGCAGTACGTTGTTCAGTTTCTTTCAGTAGGCGGTTTGTTTCATCAAATAACCTTGCATTTTCCAATGCCACACTCATGCTGTTGGCAAGGGTTTCAAGAAGACGGATATCAGAATCATTGAATACATTTTCTTTATCTACATTTTGCAGGCTTACATAGCCTTTTACAATATTGCCGGAAAGTAACGGGACAAATAATAAACATTTAGACATTTTCGTACCGGTAATCGGATATAAACCATATTCGTTTCTTGCCTGATCTTCTGTGGCTATGTAAATGGTTTTTTTCTTATCAATTAATAATTGCCTCATTTTGTTAATTGGTCTCGAATCAGCTTTGACCTTTTGCCCATCTTCAAATAAATAATTGAAATGTTCGATGTTATTTTCTAAATCAAAACTTCCGATGATCACTGCTTGTGCATTAAACAAATGCTGAACTCTGTCGCCAACGAGATTGTAAATACCCTTCATATCCAGTTCCTTTGCCAATCCTTCCTGTACACTATTGATAACAGCAAGCTCACCGGTACGTTGTTCGGTTTCTTTCAGCAGTCGTTTGGTTTCATCAAAACGTTTTGCGCTTTCAAGAGCAACACTCATACTATTGGAAAGCGTGGTGAGCAGGTTTACATCATTCTCCGAAAATGCATCTTCTTTATCAAGGTTCTGAAGACTTATGATACCCGTTACTTCATTGCCTGCGATCATTGGAACCAATACAATCGATTTTGCCCCTTCGCCAACAAGCACAGTTTGATCATACCTTGTTCTTTGGCCATCAATGTCTTTATTTATTAGTAATGGTTTGGCTGTATCAACAACATGTTTTCTGAATCCTTTTAATGGTCTTGGGCCTAATAATGTGCGATCGCCTTTTTCATAATGTATATTGGTCCTCTATCTGCTTAGTTGTTTTATCATAAGTAACAATATCAATTACCTGCGCATTAAAGATCTCTCTTATTTTTTCACCAACAAGGTTGTAAATGCCCTGCATATCCATTTCTCTTACTAATCCATCCTGCACACTGTTGATCACAGCCAACTCTTCTACGCGATGGCTTAATTGTTTTGTGCGGTCTGCAACTGTTTTTTCCAGTTCACGATGTTTTTCATGCAGCGCTCGTGTACGCCAGCGAACGATCAAATAGATCAACCCAATTGCTGCTAGTACATATAATGCATAAGCCCACCAGGTAGCATACCAGGGTGGAGCTACAATAAAATTATACGAGGCTACAGGACTCTCCGCGTCATAAATATTTTTTGCCTTAACACGGAAAGTATAAGTACCTGCTGAAAGATTTCCGAATTCACGGGAGGTTTGTTTATTCCATTCGGACCATCCTTTATCATGACCTTCGAGGTAAGTGGAAAACAGCGTTTCATTTTCCTGCTTGAAAAAAGGCGCTGAATACTGAAAACGAAGGGAGTTCCATTTATGATCGAATTCAGCTTTATTTGCCGGAGGAGCAAACCCTGCATAGTAAACAGAATCTTCATTAAGTGTGATGCCGCGGATAACTGCATTAAAAGATTTTCCTGATGTTTCATTAAGGTCGCCATCATATCGTATAATCCCTTCCCTGCCGGCAAACCATATAACATTCCTACCATTGTTATCTGTAGTAGTCGTTATAGCCCATACAGGAAAATTTCTTCCAAGCTCTCTGAAGGGAGCATCAACGATTTTCAGGCTGCCATCCTTCGTTTTTATTTTTGCAAAAACACCTTTGCCAAAATTGGCCCAAATATTTCCCGCATTGTCCTCGGGGTTGATGGCAGTGCCGTCGCCATCAATATCTATATAATTTTTTATAAATGCAGTAGTGTCCCTGATAAAACGGTCTTTCTGTTCATCAAAAACAAAAATTGAATCTCTATGAGAAAAGAAATAAGTCTTATCTCCAAAATCCGAAATAAATAGGTTTTTTACCGGAACGCCTTGTTTATAATTATAAACCGTGTAAGAATTTTCCCTGACAATTACTTTGCCCGTACTTCTATCCGGTTTCACCAACTTTAGTTCTCCGGTATTATCACCTATCCAAAGATTTCCGTTTTTCGTTTCGCTGAAATACCCAACGTTTGAAGATAACCCGTCGGCTTTCGATTCAACTGTATAACTGCCGGACGCAGGATTGTACCTGACAATAGCCAGCCCATTTCGCAGATCACAGTAAAATATTGTCGTATCAACCTTTGATCTTAAAATCTGCGTAAGATGAAAGTCATAATTAACACCCGGGATCACGGGTATTACTTTGTCGCCTGATATTTTCAGCAATCCCTTTTCAGCGCCGGCTGCAAGAAGATCTTTTCCGTTTCGTATAAATCCATTTGACTGGCCGCTTGTACCCGCCATTTTTTCAAACCTGTTATTGGACCTGTTGAGCATAAAGATCCCATTATTGGTGCCTGCATAGATCACTCCGTTATCACTTGCAACCGCAAAAACTGTTTTTGCGGGCAAGCCCATTGACTCATTATAATAAGTGAGCGAGGACCGCAGATCAACTTTAGCAATGCCATTGAACAAAGGCATCCAAAGAATACCACGGCTGTCTTCAAAAAGATAATCGACTGAATTATCCTGGAGTCCTACAGATTTGTCGATCCGCTGAATCAGTTTTCCCTGCTTATCAATAATTACCATTCCATCATTAAAAGTATTCATCGCTATCAACCCATTGTTAAGAATACGACCGCCATAAAGACTTGTATTAAAAATATATTTATCTGCTTCTGTTTTAAATGGAGTAAAATCTTTTCCATCATATAAAAAAAGACCTTGCGTACGGCTGCCGATAAGGATTCGTTTTTCATCATAAGGCAGCATAACGTAAATACGTTCATTGGCAAATTTTTCTCCATTGGGCACTACATAGAAACTGTCATTTTTTAAAACTGTCAAACCTCTTGTCCATATTCTAACGTAGTACTGATCACCAATTTCGGCACCCAGGTGAAAACCCTCATCACTCTCCAACAAACGGAAGGATTTATAATTCCACACCAATAACATATTGGTCGATCTGAACATTATATTCCCATCATTCAAAACGACTGCTTCCCATACGATGCCAAAATTTCTTTTGGCTTCAGGCACTTTATCTTTTAGCGAAATAAATTCCAATTTTCCTTTCTTATCAGGGGCCAGGTAACCAATATCGCCGTTTGTGGCTACATACATTTTCCCATCTTTGCCTTTTACTATCGCCCTCGTTTCTGTAAGTCCGGGGGGTTTTACAAGCTCCCAACGCTGGCCATCGAAAACAAGTGTTCCTTTCGTATTGGCGAAATACATTATTCCTTTATCATCTTCTGCTGCCCACCAGTTCACACCATCGGCATTGTATTCCTGGTAACGGTAATTGGTAATAAAGGGCAAGCCTTTGTGGTCATTCTGTGCCAGTAATGTAAGGGAGTATAGCTGGCAAATGCATGCTAACAAAATATATTTACATAAATAAAGCCATGAAAAGGCTTTGATTTTTTTCATAATCAATTTTTAAGTAAACCGATTTTTCAAATGGAAAAAGGCTAAAGATTTCGAAGGGGTATAGACTCTCTATCAGTCTCTAAATGTAGATAAAATTTCACTAAGAGTGAAAAGAGAAAAGGAGAGAAACAGAGACTATTCGTCCTTGAATTTCTTAATGAAAAACAGACATGACTATTATAAACCCAATATCGCTTTCAATTTTGGATAACCGGTTCTGCTTACCGGCACTTTGGCGCCGGAGCGGAGTATCGCGACATGATTGTCCTTTTCATAAGGATCAATTCTTGTTATCTGTTGCAGGTTTATAATATAGGAACGGTGTGAACGGACAAATTGCGTGGGGTCCAATACCTGTTCAAAATGACTCATCGTTTTATTTTTCAGAAAATAACCCTCCTTCGTAAATACTTTTACAAAATCATCGGCAGCTTCTAAATAAAAAATATCCTGCACAGGGATTATTTTGATCTTGCTTCCATCTTTAATTACTACCCGTTGGTTTTGCGGCGCTGTCAATGCAACATCATCCAATAATTGTTTTGTTTGTTTTTCACTTGTTGAACTTTTTTGTTCTCTCCATTTTTTTATGGCTTTATCAAAACGTTCCTGGTTAAAGGGCTTTAATAAATAATCAATCGCATGTGATTCGAAGGCTTTGATAGCATATTCATCAAATGCAGTTGCAAAAATTACAGCCGGTGGATTTTCAATAAGCTCAAGCATTTCAAAGCCATTGATCTTCGGCATTTGAATATCAAGAAAGATCAGGTCGGGCTTGTATTGCTGGATCGCTTTTACTCCTTCAAAGCCATCGCTGCATACTTGTGATACAACAAGGTCAGGAAAATTCTGTATATATTCTTTTACGATGCTTCTTGCCAGTGGCTCATCATCTATTATGATCACTTTGCTGCTCATGCTGCGGAATTTTAATTGTAGTTGTAAAGTTATTTTCTTTTGCTTCGGTGATTAACAGGTCGTTTCTTGCAAATAATAAATAGAATCTTCTTTGCACAGATTGTAAACCAAACCCTGTTCCCTGCCGCGGTGCCGAAGTTTCGGGATCAAAAGGATTTGTAATTGCAATTACTAAATTATTCTCTTCTTTTGATGCTTTCAAACTGATAATAATTTCACCGATGGTATCATATAAGCCAAACTTAATTGCATTTTCCACGATCGGCTGTAAAAGCAAAGCAGGTAATTTTAATTCTTCAATACCCGCATCAGATTCTATATTTGTTGAAAGCCGGTGGCCAAATCTTACTTTTTCAATATCAAGGTAGAGTTGAAGGTATTGCAGTTCTTCTTTTAAGGTCACCCATTGATGTTCTTCTTTTCGTATTGTTCCTCTTAAAAAGTCTGAAAGTTGCTGCACCATTTTTCTTGCTTCCTGCGGTCTTGACCCGATCAATGCATTGATGCTATTTAAACTATTAAAGAAAAAATGCGGTTGAAGCTGCTGGCGCAGTTTAAAAAGCTCGGCTTCTTTAGTCAGTTTTTCCGCGGCTTGTTTTCTTTCTTCCTGTTCACTTTGTTCCTGCCAGTTATACCAGAGAACACTTACAAGGGTGAAGCATCCTAACAACAGGAAATCAAAACTGCTGCGTATCCATAGTGACCGATTGAAAAAGATTATATACTCACTATCGGATGCAAAAATATTTTTTAGAATTACTTTAGTAAGTAAAATAACAATGATGGTGATCAAAATGCACCAACTGACAAGATGGAAATATTTTTCTTTTTGCGGCAAATAATAGCGAAGCATCATAATAACAAGCAGGCAAGCAGCTATCAGGAGTGCATCATTTACCATACTATCGATGATCGAGATCTTCCAGCTTAGCCCAAACCATTTTAAAAGGAAAATATGATCGGCAATGATTAGTAACCAGCAAACACCGAAGATGATCCTGAACTTCATTACTGATAATGGAGAAGTAGCCATAAGCTTACACGAGTTGCAACAATTGATGTGAATCCGAATGAAGAATCCCTTGTGCCTTCTTATTTACAATATCAGCATAGCTATCCCCATCATCTTTTTCTTCAATGCGGGAATAAAGCTCTGCTCCATCGATCATTTCACCGATCTTATAAAGTTCACTTACATTAATGAATTGCCACTGCACTAATTCCTGCTTTAAATTATAAAAAGTTTCTTCTTCTTTTTTACCTGTGTGCTGTGCCTTATAAAAAGCATCTTCTTTGTTTGCTGCATAGATCAGCCGGAGCTGTTCATCAAACTGTGCTGTGTGTTCACCATTTCCGCAAATAATGCGATAAACGATTTTAGCAAGATACCAGTTCATAATAAATAAATTGAGATTAAGACAGAAATTTAGGATCAAAAGCTTTTTATATCAATACCGCCGAAGATGACAGTGCCTCTTATCAGCAGTGTTTTTTCCGAAGCTTCGGTTACTGTCTGCATTCTTCTTTTATCTTCAATGCCGCCGAAGATCGTGACCGCCTCAGATTTTATTGACCAGTTAGAAGGAACAAGAAGTTTTGTGCCACCAAAAATCGTTGTGAGTTCAATAACTGCAGTGCCGGTAAAATCAGCTTGTGAAAGATCAAGTTCAGTTCCACCGAAAATATTCACAAGATCAGCACCCTTGAAGTTTTTAGATATAATGATCTTTTTTGCTCCGCCAAATATTGAAGTGCTTTCAACAAAATCTTCTTTACTAAATCCGGTTCCACTTTCAGAGGATTGGTCTGCTTTCATTTCTTTATCGGATCCCCATCTGCTACGTGGACGCGATAATATAAACAATCCAACTGCAATTAATGCAAATGGCCACATATAACGGCGAAGATTAAATTCCGGGTAGATATCAGTTAGCAGGAAAACTCCGCCAACTAACATTAATATGAACCATGCCACGCCGCGGAAGTTATGCCGCACTCCAATAAACATTCCCAATGCAACGAGCAACATTTGCCAGCTAAAAACCCAATCAGGAAAAAAAGGAATTGAAGCCTTGAGTAAGGCGGCAATACCGATAAGTAAAATGAAGAGTCCAGTCCATACACGACTATGTTTGCTGTGAACAGCCCCAAATTCATGGTTTTGCCTGTCCAACCAGCGCCGTCTTCTTTCTTCCCTGCGTTGGTGGCGTTCCTGTCTTCTTTGTTCGCGGGAATCTTGTAGCTCTGTCATAGTTGTAAATTTTAATCAAAGCTAACTGGCCATGTTACAATTGGCAATAAACAATGGGTAGGAAAAGGGCAGATGTCGGTGAACTACAGGAAATGGTCGGTAAAAAATTCGGTAGCAGAGGAAATTAGGAGATAAACTGATTATTAAGATAAGGATATACCCCACTCAAGGCTATAAACATCCTTTTCTACTTTAACGCACGTAAACAAAAATTTTGTAATAAAAGGCATATTGATTTTTTCTTTCCCGTCTGCTATTGCCATAGTTCCGCTTACATAAGTCTCAGTAGAAGAAGTTTCAAGCACTTCACGGTTAAAAGGCATTTTTGTTTTGTTGAACCCGCTTTCATAATGGCGATACGCCAATTTTTCAACAATATCCTCAAGGAACCCGGGATGATCGATTATTGCGGTGATGTGTAATGTTTTTTTCATAACCATTGACTACAGGGGTTAATATCATCTTTCTATTCCACTTGTCAACATCACAGATGCTTGGTCCTTTTGTCTGTTTGTATGATGCTTTTGTAATCAAAATGGTTAAAAAGGATTTGTGAAAATTCTTAAAAAACTTGGTTTTTATAGTTTTTAATTTAAACGCTATGAAAGTGAATAGCTCCAGGTTATCTTATAATTCCTTTCTTTTTCCCTGGTACACACGACTCCAAAATTTGTGAGTACGGGAACACTGATTTGCTTTAAACCATCATCAAAGCCTGTCCCAAACCTGATATCGATCGTGCCTTCAACCGGAGAGTGTTCACAACACCAACTCATACTTTCATAATTTTCCCATAAGATGTTACTAATAGCTTGTCCGTTTTTCCCAAAGTGTTTTTCTGCATGATGCATATTGTTGATATGATCTTCGATCAACCCTTCAGCCAGGTGTACATTAGTTTCAACAGTTGTTATTGGCTTGTTCTCCATAATTAACCATTTTGGTATTAAGTATCATTTCCGTAATAGATAATTCAAGCGGAATGCCAGATTTTTTATTTTAAATTGGGTTTTAAAAATCGTTGCCGGGTAGTGGGTTATCGTGAATTACAACGCCGGCGAAATTTTGTGCGTAAATTTTTCCCACTAATTAGTAAGGCGCAACATTTATCCTGAAAGGAAAAAGGCCCGTCATTAAGACAAGCCTTTTAGTCAAGGTTTGAGCGTAAACTGTTTAATTATTATATACAAAGACCCCGACGCTTTTGACGCGGTTATTTTTTTCATCGTAGACACTTAGATAGTAAATCCCCGTGCCCATGCCAGCAGTGCAGGGTATTACTTCTTTCTGATCGTATTGAGTAATTGTTATTTTTTTTGTCAGTTGCACCTGGCCGATTGAATTCGTTACTTCAATCTTATACTCCCCTTGCGGCAGTGCGGTCATTTGCAGGTTAATTTTTGTTTTCGCAGGATTAGGAGCTACGGATACATAGTTGGCTTTTACATCGCCGAAATCTACGATAACCACTTTTGAGTAAGTGTATGTTCCATCTATATCGATCATTTTAAGACGATAAAAATTGGTACCATCAAAAGGATGCATGTCAGTATAATCATAATTATTTCTTTGCGCGCCCTTTGCAAAAGCAATTGCAATTGCTGAGAAATTAACCCCATCCCGGCTTTTTTGCAATTCGTATAAATTCAAATTTACTTCTGCCTCTGAAGTCCATTTTAATGCGGTTGTTTTGTTAACAGCTTTGCCGGTAAATTCAATTAGTTCAACGGGCAGTGTAAAATTGCAATCTGAGAATGGGTACGAGTAAGATTTCCCTAACCCGTTACCATCGAAAACAAAATCGAGAGTGGTGCCGAGTGTATTTCCCAGATTAAGCAAACCAACTCCAAAATCAAGTGCATTAGAAGGTGCTCCAACAAGCGATCTTACACCGAAGGTCGATCCGTAAACATGTTTAGCGCCGGCAACACTATATCCAACCAATGCAGTTGTATTAACGCCTAAAAGCGGAGAGACTTCCGTGGTCAGGTCCCAATATGGAATTGTTGTAAATGTCCCATCCGGGTTACCCAGGTAAATATATGCTGAACCACCAACTACATTAGCGCCGATTAACGGAACTGCAGTCGATAAAGGTTCGCCCACAATAATATCGCCGTATCCATCACAGTTTACGTCAAGCATATTATCAATGCTTGAGCCATACATCAACGAAACATTGATTGTCTGCCCTGTAAGAATACTTAATATGGAAGAAGATCGTGGTGATGAAATTATTTGATCGGACGTTATCGGGCTTGCAGGAGAAAAACTTTTTTTCACAAATACATGTACTTGTCCTGCTTTAATCCGCAATCCGCCAACCACATTACTGATCACACTGCCTGCCGGTGCACCTATAACAATACCACCATTATGCTGATCGTTTGCGTTCCTGGTTCCTTTTACATCATATCCGAATAAGTTAGCTGCGTTACTCAATAAGCCAGATGGATCTGCCTGGAGTCTTACGCCGATAGAAGAAGTAATGCCTGACCCAGTGCCATAATAAATATATGCACTGCCACCAAGGAACTGTCCTGTAAAAACTCCGCCAAGTGAAGAAAGATCAACACCTGCAGGAGCACCTACAACTAAATCAGGATAGAAGTCATTATTATAATCTCCTGCGCAATCAACACTGAATCCAAACAACAGCCCGGTAGTATTGGCAAGCGGAAGAACCGGCAATCCAAGCAGCGTCGGAGAAGGAGTTTGTAATTGAACAGGTGAAGCAGTTGAAAGATTATTTGAATAATAAACAAATGCAGCACCACTTTGTACAGATAAAGGCTGTTTGCCAAGATAAGCCGGAGAGCCGATAACGATATCGGATCTATTATCACCATTCAGATCTTTGGAAACCGATACCGAAAAGCCAAACAGAAAATTCGTATTTACATTATTAAGTAATAAACCTACGACTCCTGTAGAAAAGAAATTAGTGCCTTGTAAGCGTATTTCTAAAAATGGAGTTGGATTTGGAGCACTAAAGAGATCTTCACTTCTGTACATGTATACTTTACCGGTGGTTACATTTACAGTTATGGGTCCTAATAGTCCTTGTGCGGAGGTTTGATACCTATCCATAGGGGCACCAATTATTATATCATTCTTTCCGTCGCCGGTAATGTCACCTGCATCAATACTAAATCCAAATAAGGCGCCTTCAACAGCAGTAGTGGGTTGCAACACCTTGCTTGGGTTTACCGGAAGACCCGAGGGTGATCCTAAATAAATGAATACTGCGCCTACAGCTGCAAGTGAACCGGATCCCGTAATTACATCAGCCATGCCCGGGGCAGAAATTGCTACATCATCAAAACCATCACCATTTACATCGCCAAGACCCGCAACAGTAAAGCCATAGAGAGTTTCTACCTGTAACTGAAGATTGTTAAGCAATGCAGGTAAAATTCCATCGGCAGATGTTGACCATTCTGCCGTGCGGCTTAAAGGATCGATAGTGACCGGGTAAGCAGCTTCAGTATCATTGACCAATATATTGACAGATTTATCTCGCTTATCAAGTTGTAACCTTGCATTTAATAAAGTTCCATTTGCATCCCATACTTTCAAATCATCATATATAAGCTTAGTATCATTTATATTACCCGGTGTATGAAAAACCAATTTGGCAAATGATGCTTCCATAGCTTCAAGCGAAGAGGTCCAGTGAAGTTGGATTTTTAACTCTCCATGTCCTGACGGCTTGTCTTTTACAATAAAGTTTTGACGAAGACCATTGGCTTTATTGATGTACTCTACGTTAAGCGACTTTGAACAGAAAACGATTGTCGATGATTCCTCAGAAACTGTAAAGTTTGCAGGAAGGGAACATTCAGTTCCGGCTCTTGCCACACCGCTAACAGTGAAATCGACCGACCATGATTGCTGCTCATCACTTTTTTGAAGGTTATAAACTGAAAAGCCATTAGGGTTTATAAGAAAGCCCAGATGATTTTTCTGGTTTGCCGCCCGGTATGTATCAGGTTTGGCGGTCTTAGAAAAATCGTATTCTTTTTTAAGAATATTCTCTGCTGCGATCGTATACCAGTCAGATGAAATTTCTTTTGGAAGCTCATTACGCTTTTGTTGTGCATGCATAACCGGTGAAACCAGGATGCTTAAACAGAAAATAACAGTGCAGATTTTTTTCGTTTTCATAAAGTCACATTTTTTTGATCATTAAAAGCAAAAGGGTATCCTTAGCAGTATTACTGCTTTTTTTAAACAGACCATTAACTGGAATTTGAAAACAATGTGAGGAAATGCGAGACCGGCCGTCCGTAATTTATTTAGTTCATAGAAGGTGGTAAGCGAACTAAAGTTTTTATCTCATAGATCCAATCTCAGGTAATTAATCAAATCTTCCTTACGTTGTTTTCATAGAGTTCGAAACCTGTTGATGAAGGACACTGAATTTTACTTTCAAACCATCCGGGAAATACACAAGAAATTCTTTGTCTTCCCAATTCAAAAGTAATCGTAGATATGGCGGGAGATTTCCGTCGAGAACTCAAAAAGTACCTTTAAAAGTTCAAAAATGTTTCTATGAAAAATTACGCAAGCATTACTTACTTATGCGAATAATTATTGTAATTTGAATATAATTAGTTGCAGTAGATCTAATTTTGGAGTGGGCTTTGATTAGTAGCATTAACTCATAACTATTAAGCCCCGTGGATAAACTGCAGTATATATTTGGTGAAATTGATTCTGATGATTCGATTTCCAAGCTTGCGGAAGTTCTTGATACAAATTCTGTAAAAGGACTGATACAAATTCCTCCATCTCATGGCATAGGCATTATAAAAAAAGTTCACCTGGATAGCGGCATTGTAATGCGGATCTGGGACTTTAGTCTTAATAAGCCAATTTCATTTCGTAAGCAGTCGTATCGTAATTCTAAGGATGAAAAAAATTTCCATATTTGCTATCTCCTTAATACGGACAGCATTGTATTAAATAATAAAGCTTTTCCAAAACCCATGCGCATCCCGCAAGGCATGAATACTATATTTCTTTCCAGCGATGCAGAGATGGATTTTGAAATTGAAGTAGGTGCCGGTCTCCATGCTATTGATCTAACAGTATCTTATTCCTGGCTCATGCAGGAATTTTCCGATTCGGATTCGGATTCACAGATAAGATATTATATACATGAATTGAATGCAAGACAGTATCCTACAATGTTGGTTGAATCGTCATCACCCGCGGAATACAGGGTGATTTCGGATATTTATGCCGCCGCCGGCGCCGATTTAAAATCACATCTTCATATTAAAGCAGAAGCCCTGTTATTAGTAGCAGAGTTTTTCAGAAAAATTTCATCAAGATCTAAAAAAGAAGTGCTGGAGAGCAAGATCCTCTATTATGATAAAATTTTAATTGCGGAAAAAATACTGGAAGAAAACTTACAGGGTATATTTCCCGGAGTTGATGTGATCGCTAAAAAAGTAGCGATGAGTGAATCGACGTTGAAAAGATATTTTAAAACTGTATTCCGCAGGAGCCTGTATGAACATTATCTTGAATTAAAAATGGAACATGCCAAACGATTAATGCTTGAAAGACATGTGACGGTAAATGAAGTGGCTTCAATACTTAATTATGAAAAGGTGAGCAGTTTTATTGAAACGTTTAAAAAACATCACGGGTATTCGCCCGGGCAGTTAAAAAGGAAATCTGCATAAGCATCTTGTCAAGCAAACTCAAATTTATCTCCATCAAACAATCCTTTATCACTCAGCTTTAAATGCGGAATTACCAGCAATGCCATAAAAGATAATGTCATAAATGGAGCAGATAAGAGTTGAGCCCAGTTCTTCTTTTACCATTTTATCAATTGCTGTATAAGCTTCAGCTACTTTATAGCCATCTTCATTGCTCATTAAACCGGCAACAGGCAATGCCAAGCATCATTTCTTTATTATCATTTACAGCACTTACTCCTCCTTGTTTTTCTATCACCAGGTTTACCGCTTTGCAAATACTTTCATCATCTACACCAACTGCAACAATATTATGACTGTCGTGTGCAACAGAAGAAGCAATGGCTCCTTTCTTTAATCCAAAATTTTTTATAAATGCTTTTGCAACCGGAGCATCTTTATAACGGTTTACAACAACTATTTTTAAAATATCATTTTCAATATCACTTTCAATTTTGCCATTGATCATTTCGGGCTCATAAGATAGTTTATTGGTGATAAGTTGGCCATCCAATGCTTCTATTACCTGGATCTTGATTTCTGCATCGTTCAGTAGTACAGATTTCAAAATCTTCCACTTTCTTTTTTACTGCATGAAAAATTATTTATGACTTTTGATTGTTGACTTTTAATTTTCGACTTTCCCTTTTCTGCAACCAATTCTCCATTGATATATGTTTTTACCACTTCAAATTTTTCCAAATCTTTTACAACAATAAAATCTGCCGGATCACCTTCTCTTAATAAACCAACATCCAGTTTATAATGCAATACAGGATTTACACAAGCAGCTCTGTAATACTTTAAAAACATCAATTCCTTTTGCAACTGCTCTTGCACATAGTTGGTTGATATGTCCTACCACCAAACTATCCGGATGTTTATCATCACTGCAAAACATCATTTGATTGGGATAATCATGCAACAGATCGATCAATGCTTCAAAATTTTTTGCAGCACTGCCTTCACGGATGATGATCTTCATTCCATTTTGTAATTTATCCAATGCTTCTTCTTTTGTAAAACATTCATGATCGGTAGTAATGCCTGCAGCAATATATTGTTTTGCTTGCTCACCTCTTAACCCCGGCGCATGACCATCAACAGGTTTTAATAAGCGATGTGCTGCTGCAATTTTTTTCATTACTTCCTCATCTTCATTCAACACACCGGGAAAATTCATCATTTCACTCAGATATTTTATTTCATCCGTTGCAAAAGTTTTTCAACATCATTTGAATCAAGCGTTGCTCCTGCTGTTTCAAAAATTGTTGCCGGCACACAACTTGGCGCACCAAAATTAAATTTGAAAGGAACTGTCTTTCCATTTTCGATCATAAACTCCACACCTTCCATTCCGCATACATTGGCTATTTCATGCGGATCGCTTACGGTGGCAACGGTCCATGCACAACAGCCAGCCTTGCAAATTCAGACGGTACCAGCATGGAGCTTTCAATATGCACATGACTGTCGATAAAACCAGGAAGAATATAGTCCTGAGTAGTGAGGGGTGAGCTGTGAGTTGGGGTTATTGAAACAATCTTTCCATCTTTCAACAATGATTTCCGCAGGATAAATCTTTTTTTGATGAACGTCAACAAGATTGCCAGTTATAGAAAATGAAAACATGCTCTTGATTTTGATAAAGGTAAATCACTAACTTCATTCCCCTAACACAAAACTCATGGGAAAGATTTTTCTATTGCTTGCATTCACAAGTTGTATTTTAAATGCATTTGCTCAAAAAGGAAGTAAAGCTGCTGCAGCTACCTCGAATGAAGACGAGCAATTATTTTCAAAATTAAAATACCGGTTGATTGGTCCTTTCCGCGGCGGACGCAGCGCAGCTGTAACCGGCAGCTATAAAAATAAAAACACATTTTATTTTGGCGCCACCGGCGGCGGTGTTTGGAAAACAACTGATGGTGGCAGCAACTGGATAAATATTTCGGATAAATATTTTGGAAGTTCAATCGGTGCCGTAGCTGTGGCTCCTTCTGATGAAACTATTATATATGTCGGCGAAGGCGAAAATACGATGCGTGGTAATGTAAGTGAAGGTCTTGGTGGGATGTGGCGCAGTGATGATGGCGGAAAAAGCTGGAAAAATATTGGGTTAAAAGATGGACGTCATATTCTTCGCATTGTCATTCATCCAAAAAATCCTGATATAGTTTGGGCAGCAGTGATGGGTCATTTGTTTGGCCCCAATGAAGAACGTGGTGTTTATAAAACAACGGATGGCGGCAAAACATGGAAAAGAACTTTATATATAAATAATCAAACCGGCTGCAGTGACCTGGTAATGGAACCCGGTAATCCAAATGTTTTTTATGCAGGTACCTGGCGACTGATACGAACTCCATATAGTCTTGGAAAGCGGTGGTGATGGAAGTGGTTTATGGAAAAGTACCGATGGCGGAGAAACATGGACAAATATTTCAACAAAAAAAGGATTGCCAAAAGGAGTATGGGGAATTGTTGGTGTTGCAGTGGCCCCATCCAATACAGATAAGATCTATTCCATCATCGAAAATAAAGATGGTGGATTATATATGAGTGCTGATGGCGGCGAAACATGGACACTGACAAGCAGTGATAATAATATTCGTCAACGTGCCTGGTATTATACAAAAGTTTTTGTTGATCCAAAAAATGAGAACCGTGTGTATTGTCCTAATGTAGGTTTTATGCGAAGCAATGATGGAGGAAGAACATTTCAATCGGTAAATACACCGCATGGCGATCATCATGATCTTTGGATCGATCCCGAAGATGCAAACAGGATGATCGTTGCCGATGATGGTGGTGCACAAATATCTTTTGATGGAGGAAATAACTGGAGCACTTATTTGAATCAGCCAACGGCGCAGATCTATCGTGTCAGCACGGATAATGCATTTCCTTATCGTATTCTGGGCGGCCAGCAGGATAACAGTGCATTCAGAATTAAAAGCCGGACGTACGGCACTGCCATTACTGCAGCCGATATGGACAACACCGCAGGAAGTGAAAGTGGATATGTGGTAGCCGATCCATTGAACCCGGATATTACTTATGGCGGAAATTATATGGGTTCGTTGCAACGGCTCGATCATCGTACGGGTGAAAGCCGTGCAATAAATGTATGGCCGATCGATAATATGGGCGCAGGTGCAGATGCGGCGAAGTATCGTTTTCAATGGAATTTCCCGATCTTCTTTTCACCGCATAATCCTAAAAAATTATATGCGGCAGGCAATCATTTTTCGCAACCGAAAATGAAGGAAAAACCTGGCAAGTGATCTCTCCTGACCTTACAACAAATGATAAAAAGAAACAAGCATCAAGTGGCGGGCCGATAACGCAGGACAATACATGTGTTGAATATTACTGTACCATTTTTACTGCAACCGAAAGCTGGGTAGAAAAAGATCTGTTATGGACAGGCAGTGATGATGGTTTGGTACATGTAAGTAAGGATGGCGGAAAAAATTGGGAAAATGTAACTCCAAAGAATACCCCGCAATGGATGATGTGGAATTGTATTGAATGCAGATCCTTTTAAAAAAGGCGCAGCATATATTGTCGGTACAAGGTATAAACTCGATGATTTCAGATCTTATATCTATAAAACCGAAGACTATGGCAAAACCTGGAAGCAGATAGTAAATGGAATTAATCCATTGCATTTTTCAAGAACGCTAAGAGCAGATAGAAAAAGACCAGGCTTATTATATGCAGGAACAGAATATGGAATGTATATTTCTTATGATGATGGCGCTAACTGGAAATCATTTCAATTAAACTTGCCCGAAGTTCCTATCACCGATCTTGCGATTAAGAATAATGATTTGATTGTAGGCACACAGGGCAGGAGCATTTATATATTAGATGATCTGACTGTATTGCAGGAAAAAAATGCTGATGTGTTGAATAAGAATTTGCATGTATTTAGTGTAAACCCTGCTTATCGGATGCCGGGTGGCGGACGACGCGGCGGTGGTGGAGGAGGCGGTCAAGCGGCGTTACGAAATGTTGGAATAAATCCGCCGAATGGGGTTGTATTTAATTATTATATGCAAAATGCAAATGATTCAACCAAACTTTCCATTGAGGTTTTGGATAAGAATAAAAAATCGATTAAAACTTTTTCCACTTCATCAAAAGATAATAAAATAGAAGTGGCGAAAGGAATGAACCAATTCGAATGGGATATGAATTATCCCGAAGCAGAAAGAGTAGAGGGACTTATTTTATGGAATGGATTTATCAGCGGGCCCAAAGCAGCACCAGGAAATTATTTTGCAAAATTTAAATCAGGTAATGATTCAACGGAAGTTCCGTTTACTATTATTGGCGATCCCAATTATAAAACTTCCCAAACAGAATATGAAGAACAATTCAATCATTTGATCACTATCCGTAATAAATCGACTGAAATAATGAAGGCGATAAAAAATATTCGTGAAATGAGGCAACAAATGAATGATTTTAGTGCAAGAGTTGGAAAGGATATGCCAAAGGAAGTAAAACAACAGATCGACACCATAAACAAACAAATAACTGCCGTTGAAGAAGCATTACATCAAACCAAAGCAAAAAGCGGACAGGATGTATTGAATTATCCGATTAAACTTGACGATAAGCTTTCAAGTATTTACAATGCATCTGCCGCAGGACAATCCGGGCTTTCCAAACAATCGAAAGATGCCTATGCCGAGCTTGTCGTGCTAATTGACGAACAATTGAACAAGCTGAAAAAAATAATGAATGAAGACGTTTCTAAGTTAAATCAGCTGATCCATGAAAAAACTTTGCCGGTGATAGGCGTGAAGAAAGAATAGCCGGTATGCCTTAACATAAGCACAAAAATGATAAAAAAGCATTTGCAGCATATTTACAGCAATTGCATGTTCAAAATAAAGTTGAGGCGCTTAGTAAATTTCGTTTAATGTAGCACCTCTGTTGAATGATAGCAGGTTCAGCAAATTTTCTGGAGGTACTGCTTTTTTCAATTTATTAAATCCACAGTTACCCATCTTCCGTATTTATTCTGTATTGCCGGCATCACCCCAGAAACCCGTACGTGAAAAAGTTTTCATCAGCCTGTGAAATATTAATCAATCACATCAATTCAAAAATTTAAAAATGAAAAAGACAAAAATTTTCATAACAGCATTCGTGTGCCTTGTTATTGCAGCTGCCGGAATCCTTTACGCAGCAGATCATATCGATGCGCCCGCCGTTACAAACAAACCTACTGACATTACCGATGTTTATGTGTTCCGTGCGCAGAACCCTGACAATTTGGTTTTCGTTGCTAATACGCAGGGATTACTCTCACCCGCTGCCACAGCAGATGCAAAATTTGATGAGGGTACAATGATCGAATTCAATATTGATAATACCGGGGATAATGTTGAGGACCTCGTCATTCAATGTATCGCCAAAAATGGCAATATGAGAGTATATGGCCCGGCAAAACCAAAAGTAACCGGTACGATCAGTTATTTGAACATCAGCGACTTTTCCGTTCAGGCTGCGATCACCAAATATGGCCAGGATCCAATTATTGGTGAAGAAGATGGGATAAAAGTTTTTGCAGGCCCCCGGGATGATCCTTTCTTTTTTGATCTTGTTCGCTTCAGGCAGGTGATATCAGGGCAAGCATCTTCTTTTAATAACCCGGGTAACGATACGTTCGCAGGAACTAACGTTTTGGGTATTGTGATAGAAGTTCCAAAGTCATTACTCGGAAGCCATAATGGCACGATCAATGTCTGGGCTGAAACAAAAACTGCGACCGGTTCAACATCTGTAAACTGATCTATAACTTATAAAAAATAAAAACAATGAAGAAGATTTTTCAATACACCTATTTGGCATCGTTAATAGTTTTCGCGGCCTGTCAAAAAAATATGAATGGTGATGGCGCTGATGCTTCAAAAGCCGGCGGTGTTCCTCCTCAAAAAGAAGTATATGTACAGGGAGATCAAATGGCTCGTCCCGCAATTAATACGGTATTTGTTGGTACTGCAAGAAAAGATGAGTTCAATACTACTGCGCCGTCTGCGATGAATGGTAAATTTTATAATGATTTTGTAAATAAGTTGACCTCTTTCGGTTATACTACCAATATACTTGGTCTTGATAAGAACACTTTTGCAAGTGTGCTTGTAACAGATGTTTTAAATGCAAGCACTACGGGTGTTACTTCTTTTTATAACGGTACACAAGTGCTTACCGGTCGTGCATTGGCAGATGATGTAATTGATGTGGAATTGACGTTGATCTTTGGAGGAGCCACCGGCGCTTCAAATCCAGGGCTTACAAGTGATCATGTGAATGCCAATGATAAGGCATTCCTTAATTCGTTTCCTTACATGGCAAGTCCTCACTAATTCATTCAGGCTGGAGGAAGCAAAGAAACAGTAATGTTTCTTCGCTTCTTCTTAATTAACAAACCTTATTATATGCGTCCACAGATCTTAATATTGTTGTTCCTTCTGTTCATGTTTGCAGGCTGTAAAAATTCCACTCAGCCGGTTACAAAAGCGTTGGATTACGAAAAATACATGAACATTGATTCTGCAGATTCAATGAGCTCCCTTCAACGTATAGAAACTGATATTGATTTTTGGAGCAAACGTTTGAAAAAAAACCCTGAAGATGCGGTCTCAAAAGTTTCTTTAGCTGGTTTGTATAGCGCAAGATTTAAGGTGGGCGGTAGTATTAGAGATATTCATACCAGCGATAGTTTATATGCTGTTGCTAATCGTTTATTTAAAACAAGCAGCTCTTCGATTTATCGTTCTCTTGCGTCAAATTGTGTAACCCAGCATAAATTTAAGCAAGCCCGGTTATATCTTGATACCGCATTAATAATGGGTGACGATCTTTATTTTACTTTATTAATGCGTTGTGATGTAGCCATGGAGCTTGGAGACTTGTTTATGGCAGAACAATCTTTGAAGCATATTGCTGATAAAAATAATTTTGACTATCTCATTCGTGAAGCTAAACTTTTGGACCATAAAGGTGATCTTAATGGTGCAATAAAAAAAATGGAAGCGGCCACTCAAAAGGCGATTGCATCTAAAAAGGATATTTTGTATCTGTGGGCAAAAAGTAATCTTGGCGATATGTATGGCCATGCTAATAGATTTAAAGAATCTTATCAATGTTATCTCGATGTGCTGCAAAAAAAACCTGATTATTTATATGCTTTGAAAGGCATTGCCTGGTTAACCTTTTCTCATGATATGAATACGGATGAAGCAAAACGGATATTAAATTATTTGTCAGGAATTCATCCTGTTCCTGACTATGATCTTTTACTGGCGGAAATTGCGGCGTATGAAAAGGACAAGGTAACTGAAGAAAATCTGCGAGATCGTTTTCTCACCGCTGTATCGGACAAGCAGTATGGAGACATGTATAACAAATATGTTTTTTACCTGGCAATAGATAAAAATAAGGATTTTGGCGAGGCGCTGCGAATAGCGGAAAAGGAAGTAAATAACCGGCCAACTTCACAATCTTACGATCTGTTAGCATGGGCATATTACAACATGGGAAAAAAAGATGACGCATTAAAAATAGCGCAGGCTCACGTAGAAAATCGAAACTACGAGCCGGAAACAATGTATCATTTAGGGATGATCTATGCGTATGCCGGAAATTTTAAAAAAGCAAAGTATTATATCAGGCAGGCTGAAAGCTCGTCGTATGAACTCGGTCCTGATCTTGCGCAGCAGGTTAAATATGCGCTTAGGGCGATGAAAAATTAAAGGAGTTATCAGCTTCCCTGTTTTGCAATTTTTCTTACTGTAGTCGTAGCGCCGCCATTCAATGTCATATCATGCGGCTTATTTGTTTTCCATGCGCCCCGTGTGAAATCAGGAACGTCAACAGTTTTTGATTTTGCTGCAACAGATTTTTCACTGAGTGGCATGATGCTGCTCCAGGCTGCTGCATCATATACATCCTGGTCAAGCGGCAATCCATTGCGAAGACAATCGATCAGTCTCCAGTCCATAATAAAATCCATGCCGCCATGTCCGCCTACTTCTTTTGCTATTTCACCGATATGATTGACAATTGGCGGAGCATATTTTTTATAAAGATCATCCAGCTCTTCTTTTTTTATCCAGCTATGGCCAAATGCAATTCTTTCCGGCCCCGGCCATTTTTGTGCTACGCCTTTCGTACCACTTACCAAATGAATTCTTGAATAGGGCCGTGGTGTAGAAACATCATGCTGCACCATGATGCTTTTTCCTTTATTGGTTCTTAGTAAAGTGGTGTTCATATTACCGCGATAAGGTTTATCAGTATATTCTTTAAAGAAGTCATCTTTTGCCGCCATCTCTTTTGCAATATTGTTCAATGAAAAATCATTTGTGCTCATGCTCGTCAAATGATCGATCTTATCGCCGCGGTTAATATTCATGCATTGTGCAATAGGTCCCAGGCCATGGGTAGGATAAAGATTTCCGTTATGGCCTATGTTTTCTTTTAAGCGCCACATATCGGCATAGGCGTTTTTATTAAAGAGATAATCTTTGCTGAGGTCATGAATGTATGCACCTTCAGCATGCACCATTTCACCAAACATTCCCTGTCTTATCATATTTAATGTAAGCAGTTCAAAAAAATCATAACAACAATTCTCCAGCATCATGCAATGCTTTTTTGTTTTCTCCGATGTTTCTACCAATTGCCAGCATTCATCGATCGTTTTCGCAGCGGATACTTCAGTAGCTGCATGTTTACCATTTTTCATGGCATATACGGAGATGGGTGTATGCAGGTTCCATGGAGTACAAGTATAAACAAGATCAATCTCATTGCTTTCACAAAGTGCTTTCCATCCTTCTTTGCCACTATATTCTTTTGCTTTCGGTAAACCTGCTTTCACCAAAATTTCCTGCGCCTTGCTAGCACGATCAGGATATTTATCGCATAATGCTTTTATCTCTACGCCTTCAATGACACTCATTCTTTCCACAGCGCCGGGGCCACGCATACCTAAACCAATAATGCCAATGCGAACTTTTTCCAATTTAGGTGCCGCATAGCCGCACATATTGAAATTTTGTTTTCCATGATCAATTGTTTCAAGACTATCTTCTTCATTCTTTTTCACTTTCGCCAGTGAAGGAATACCAATAGACAATGCACCGGTTCCCAAAGAAAGATTACGTAAAAATTTTCTGCGGTTTGATTTCATATTGCAATGGTTGAGGGTGCTAAGTTCCGGAAATAAACAGTTAACCGGTGCAATTATAAAAAAATAAATCAATCGTTTGTTGTTGATGGTTTTGTTATTTATCTGCTGCGATTTCAACTACAGCACATTTAAAAATATATTATTGAATCAGGATTTTGCTTTTAAATACAATGTGTTTGCCTCATCTGTTTCATTAACATTCGTTTTCCCGTGTTTTAAGAAAATGAATTAAATAAAAAGCAATTTACCCGGAAACTCAATCCAGAAGAATTAGCAGTTAAAAGTTGGAATAATTATCAAATGTAAAAATCCCTGTTTGTAAATAATTTCAGTGATGCAGATCAACGTTTGTAGGTGATATATATTTCGAATATTCTATTAGGAGAAATATTGGTTACCTGATTACCTTTTGAATCTTTGATACTGGTAATTTTGATAGACAATTTATAAAAATCAGCAACCATTCTATTAACAGGAATACTAAAACTGTTGTTAAACGCCATATCCTGGTTTCGGTAAACTTTCCATATTTTTTTCAGGTCTGTAAATTGTTTTTTACTGGGATGAAGTTCGGCAAAAATAGAAACTGTCTCAATTCTGTATTTTTTGTCACTTGTTAATTTGATTAATAAATTCTCAGTTGAAGAAATTGATTGACTTCCTTTACTTAAATCGAGACTTGTACCATTATTTTTTTCAATATAGAAATTAGCTGAAAGTTTCTGGTTGGTTTCTTGTGAGAAGAGATAAGGAAAGCTTATGAATATAAAGGTTAAAAAAGCGACGATGTTTCCTGTTTTCAATTTGTTTATCATTATTAATTATTTTTAAATTTGGTTTACTCATTGTTAATATGTGGTATTAATATTTCTTTATCATCAAGTGAATCAAATGCAGTGTTCCTGATTTCTTTTCCAGCAAGGGAATCGATTGAGATGATTTTATATTGTTTGTCTATAAGACAACGAATTTTTGAAGAAATGTCAATTTGCAGTGACATTAATATTTCATGGAAATTATTGTCAAGTAAACAGTTTTTTGTTCTATAACAAAGTATGATTTCATGAAATCTGACTAATGAGAGATATAGATCGGTATTTTGTTCAATTAGTTTTTGTTTACCAAATAAAAGTATTTCAAATCTGTTCACAAGATCATTAAAATATTTCCTTTGAGAATTATAATTATTTTTTGAGGCGGCAGTAATTTCACCTGTGGTTTTTGCAAATTCATCAAAAACCAAAATACGATATTGATAATAGGGACTCTGAAAAGTATTTTCACCATTTATGATCAACTGTTGTTCTTGCCACTTTTTGGATTCGATAGTTTGCCAGATAGTGATGCCTAATGCAAAAAAGGCGGCTATGGGAGTTAGAATTTGAATCAATTCGATAAGACGGATTGATTTTTTTTCTTTAGATTCATCAGGTTCCTTTTGTGTTGATGAATCGACAGATCGGGGAATATTTTTAATTTCTGCCATTTACCTGAGCAATTGAGTTTTTTGAATGGTGGAAAACTATTAGCCTAAAGATAGAAAGCTGTGTTGCGGAGATGAACGTGAAAAACACCTTTTAAGCGTGGAGTGGTTACACGGAAACTGAGGTATCCCTGCTTCAAAATATTTATTTCATTCTGGCTCTTATTAGTCATTTTAAAAACGATGACAATGTATTAACAATTTTATTCCCGTGTTTTACCGGTGAATGTATATGACAGTAATACCCATGTAGAGCTTGCTTATGTTTCTATGCCCGGTCAACGCATACCCGTGATCAAACGCTTGCCAATGAAACTTGAAATATTACAGATGGGTGTATCACAGAACTCTCACGATAAAATTTAGAGCTTTCAATTTTGGATTGAAAATTCGGGTTTTAATCTCAGGGTTAAAAATGTAAACGGATCCTTCCATAACTCCCGACCCAACTATCATTCAGGATTTCAATTACCGGTATATAGTCCTCCTAAAAGATGTATGATAGTTTTAATATAGATTGGAATAACTATAATGAAGTAGCTAATGCCTTAAACTTATAGTCCTGGTCCATCCGATGTATCAGTAGCTCATTTCAGAGCCGGTTATTGATACCGCCAGCCCGTCTTTCTAACAGATCGGGCTGGTTTTTTTATTACCGGTGTTTTCACGGTATGAAATACGGGTGAAAGACGCTTGTAGGCATTTTGCCTGTATTTTATTTTCATAAAAGAACATAAGCAGAAGTTAGTCGTTCTTTTTTCTATGGTGGTTTTTATTTTGTAAGAAATTACTATAAATCTCCATCCTTGTTATCCAGGCATCTGATGTCAACAGTACAATTGATAAAGGATGCCTCGCCAGCCCTCCTCCGAGCCAGAACGGGCTGGTTTTTTATTACCCGTGAAAACACGGGGTAGTAAAGAATAAAAGACGCTTGTTTGATTCATGGCGCCGGTGTTATGTTTGGATAGTGATTAGGATGAAAAATATTTTGTGATGTTGGATGAAGATGTTCAGGAATATCGAACCTTAAAAGTTCGACTTTAAACAAGCAATCATCTTTTTTAATCAATAAAATTCTTTTTTATGCCACTGAAAATATTAGCCGCTTTTGGACAAAACGGCAATGGAAGTATTAATTCTGATACATTCACCGGAATAAATGCAGGAAATATTTTTGAAAAGCCGAAAGCAAAAATTCTGGCGGGCTTAGGTGATTTAAAAGCCAAGATATTGGCAGGTAGAGTTTTTATTGAAACATCCGCTGGTGAAATACCGGGATATGATACTTTAGCCAATGATGTAAAAGCTAAAATACTTGCAAAGATACTTGCAGGCGGGCCAAAGGTATTTGTTGAAATGCCTCCCGGCGATGTTCCGGAATATGATGCTTTATCACCTGAAGCAAAAGCTAAAATACTTGCTAAAATACTGGCAGACCTGGTTGAAGACACAAATAATATTATTAATAAAAATTTGCCGGACTCGTATGAAGAAAGTATCTGTAGCCCCTTCAAAATTGAAAACGAAAAATTAAGAAGAATGGTGGGCACTTTGTATGTTGAGAATTATAATCTTAAAAAGAAAAACGCGGTTGTTTCATATTGAACCGGCCGCGTATTTTTGGATTGGGGGTGTAAAGACAAGCAGTTTTTTTCTGCCAAAATGGGGCCCCCTTACCTTTCTTTTACAATCAGGAGCTTTTTCGGCCACCAAATCTTGGCATAGTTCTCTTAATTGGTCCCGGGATTACTATTCCTCAATAAGAACTCAGGAATCACATCGGTAATAATTCTATCCTTTTCCAGAAGGGCGGTGGTTAGTTCGTGTATAAAAGCTGCTTTATCCTCCAATAATTGTTTCTTTTCATCGTCAATGGTCACAAGGCCGCCTTTGTAATTGCTTTTCTCGCCATAATTCTTCATGTATTCAAATATCAATTTATTCCAGGAGATATCTCTTGTAAACTCATTTGCAACAGGATTTTTTTTCTTTCTTTTTCCTTTGTCTGAAATTTCTCTATCAAAGAAAATCCCTAAACTTTTGTTGTTCTTATGGGCTTCCTCCGAGTCGGGAAAATAAATACCAACTCCATAACCGCCATACGAAAGTAAATAATTAAGACTGGGTATTCTGCCGGCTCCGATCCAGGACTGAACAATATATTCGTCTTTCAGGAATTTTATTATGGTTTCAACAAGACCAGGCAATGCTTTTGGGTAGTTAATATTATTCTTTGCAATAATTTCTTGAATTTTTATGAAAAACCAGGTAACATCAATAAAGGAATAAGTGTAATCATCTTCACCAAAATGCCTGCATTGTTTTCTTGCTTTCTTAATCATCTCCCAAACATCTTTTTTCATATTCTCATCCTTAATATCGAGTACCATGTCAGCGAATTTGCCGAGGTGTTCAGCTAACTGTCCGCTCTTCTTAAGATTAACGCAGGAAATAGCAAGTGATTGTCTTTGATATTCGTTATATGTATTTTTTACAGGGGCATCCAATACTATCCTTTTAGCAAGTTCAGCGGGATCCATCGAAAAATTTTCTACCAATGCCTTAAAACTATCTTTGTAATTATACCCGTCGAAATAAATCAGTTCTTCGCTGGCTATATAATAAAATGATTTATTGGTACCATTACTTTTCCTGAGCTCATACCCAAATTCCACCATTTGCATACAGCAACCCATTATTAATAGGATGTCAACGCCATTTTCTTTTTTCTTCAGACAATCCCTGATTTCTTGTTCGAACAAGCCATCAAGATTTGACCGGGTTGATAAATATTTTTTAAGTCTTTCTACTGTTGGATTTAATGCCTGCGGGTCATTTCCGGCGGGTAATAAATCCATTAATTCTATTGATCCAATGGGGGAGCCGTTCAGATCTTTGAGGCCTTTATAAAAATCTGTTTTTCTTTTGGAAATTGTAATATCGAATGATGTCGTACCCCGCAATGTAATTCTGATTCTGACGTTATTTCTATTCTTAAACAATATTTCCTTTTGAAGGTCGGCTTTCAAGATTATCTGCCGTGGTGACGCCAAATCGGTAATATCAGTCACTGTAATGTCGGTGCCATATAGATCACTAATCCTTTGATATGAATCCTCCAAACTAAACATACTCGATCCGCTTCCATGACCCCATAGAAACAATAAATTATGAGCTGCTTTACATCTTTCTTTACCCCATCTGATAAAACCAGACAATGCATCCTGGCTTCCCATGGATATTTTGAGAGTATCATCTCTTATATCCAAAGGATAATCTAAAGAAAAGTTTTCGTCTATTTCAAATCGCCTGGCTGCAAAGCCGCCCGGGTCGCCATTCTTGGGCAACCAGTTCGTATAAGCCTGCACACAAATTCGTACGTCCCGGCTTCCAAAGTCATTTGGTTTCTGTGATCCAATAATATCTTTTAGTGCGGTTAACTCATCCAGAAAGCTTTTTGACTGTGGGATACCCGATGCATCATCCACGGCCATATAAATTAGAATTGCCCATCTGGTCTCAAAATTATTACCATTGTTAGCCATAACTGTTTGATTTAAACTTTTAATGTAATTTTAAATGAACTCTAATGTCGCCATCATTATGTCTCACTTGTATTCATTCCTTTTTATCAGACTTTTCATTTCTTTTTGCCTGGCTATCACTTCTCTCTATTTACCTGGCCAGATTCAACATATCAATTTTAGACATTATTCATTGGCGGATGGTTTGAGTTCTTATAAGGTGGTGAAAGTTTTAGAGGACCGGTTCGGTTTCATGTGGATAGCCACCCAAGATGGTCTGAACAGATTTGACGGTAAAAATATAATCATTTATAATAAAAGTGCACGGGAAAAACACCTGTTGCTTGGGAGTGATATCACGGATATGGTGGAAGATACCAGCCGAAATATGCTCTGGGTAATCTCTTCATATGGTGGATTGAATGGAATAGACCTGAAAAATGGTACAGTAAAATTTAGCGTGGCAGTGACAGACACTTCAAATAAGTTTCCACATCCTTGGTTAAAAACTATTATTCAAAATAAGGATGAACTCTGGATCGGATCCTTTGATGGTATCACCGTGTACAATATTAAGGAAGGCCTATTTAAAACACCCGAATCCATTCCCTTACAGAAAAATAACAGTAACAATAACGGGTTTGATATTAATCTTTTTTATAAGGATGAATTTGGCAGGATATGGGCTTTTATTGCCAATTATGGGATAGTCATTTATTCGGGACATGATAACTCGGTAATGTTGACTCACCCTCTTGCCGAATTACGGTTTCCGTCAGGTTTTATTTCTAAGCGGGTAAGCAGTTGTAAAAATGTTTCGCCACAACAAATTCTGCTTGCAACACACAATGGGATAAAAAGAATCAATTATGATAATTCAGCGCTAATAAATATCTCTGAGAAAGTGATATCCGGCACTATTGGTAAAGCTATCAGGTATTTGAATTTTGACCGTGATCGCAATCTATGGTTTTCAACAGATGACGGGCTATACAAAAAAAATTTTAAAGAAGACGTTCTAACCACGATTGAGAATCTAAACCTCGTGGATCAGAAAAAATGGACCAATTCAGTGAATGATATTTTTTTTGACAGGCATAACAATCTATGGCTTGGCACACTTCAGGGTTTTGCTGTGGCAACCAGAGTTCATAGCCCATTTCTTCATTATTTTCAATCTGCTGACTTAAAAACGAAGATCAGCAGAGCCTTTTTTATTTTCCCTTATAATGATTCTGTGGAATACGTTTGTGCAGAAGACGGATTTTTCCGGGTTGATAATACCGTAAAAAATATTCAACGGTTAAAGAAGGGGTCTTATTCGTTTATGTTCCAGCATAACGACGAAGGTTTTTTCCTGGGCAAGAATAATCGTTTATTTTCTTTTCAGCCGCCGGATCAATTCATAGATATTGAAAAAATATATCCTGAACTTTCGCCTGTCAGTCAAGAATTCATTATGGGCGCAGTCGATTGGAATGATTCACTCTTATATATGGGAAGTAAGGTAGGTAATGGTGTATATGAGTGGAATTATAAAAAAAGGACACTTGCGAAACTTGACAGTAATTCCTCCGTTCCGCTTGAAGGTGTAGTTAATGCAATTTATAAGGATAAACTAAATAGAATCTGGATTTTATCCAATAATAGCTTTGCAGTTTACAATCCTTCAGATCATCAGTTGCAAAACCATAAGTTGATCAATCCCGAAACTGGCCATCCCTTGAATTTTTTTTTCGATATATGTGAAGCCTCAGGCTTTTACTGGCTCGCAGCTTATGGATCAGGTATTGTACAATTGGATGACCATTTCCGAATAAAAAGTATTATTTCTACAAATCAAGGAATGCATAACGCAGGAGTGTATAAGATTTTTCCAGTGAATGATACACTCCTGCTTACTACTTCCAATAATGGGCTTAGTAAAATTAATATCCGCCATTCTCCGGTAGTAGTCTCCAATTATTTTGAAATTGATGGTTTGCATTCCAATGCGTTTGAGGAATTATGCGGAACGACTTACAACGGAAAAATTTATGCCGGGGGACCTGATGGATTTACCATTATTAATACCCAATACCTTACGGGTAATGCCATTCCTCCGGAATTATACATTAGTAATATTATTATCGAAACACAAGCAGGACGACAGGATACCGCTGATCTTTTTCTAAAATCAGCAACGCTTCCCAGGAATTTTGTGCAGGCTACAGTTTATTTTTCCGCCATCAATTATTTTAATCCTGAGCTGACAACTTATCGTTACAAGATAAAAGCACGCCAGGACAAATGGGTCAAACTTGGTACTCAAAATTTTGTAAACCTTATTGATCTGAAACCTGGAAACCATACATTGCAGGTGCAGGCTTTTAATGAAGATGGTATGGCCAGCGCGATAAAAGAAATACAGCTTGTTCTTTTACCCAAATGGTATCAGACATGGTGGTTTAGAATTCTGTTGACAGCGCTGGTGGCAGCAATTGTTTACGCAATGTATAAGGTTCGCATCAACCAGCTCAAAAAAGAAAAAGAAATCAGAAGCCACCTTGCCAGCGATCTGCATGATGATCTTGGCAGCACACTGAACAGCGTAAAAGTTTATGCAAACATGGCTATGTTAGAAAAAGAAAATAATAAGTACCTGGAAAAAGTAAAAGAAAGTACGCAGGAAGCTATTAGCGGTGTTCGGGATATTATCTGGATACTGGACGATAAAAGAGATAACCTGGATCACCTGCTGACGAGGATCAACTTATTTGCAGCGCCTCTTTGTGATGCGGGTCGTATCTCTTTCCATTCTCAGCTTGCCGATTCATTGCATAATTATAAACTGGGTAAAGAAGAAAAGAGAAACCTGTATATGATCATTAAAGAAGCTATCAACAACAGCGTCAAATATGCAAAGGGAAACTCAATGCGCCTTACAATTGATAATACAGAAAGTAAATTGACAATAAAAATTGCTGATGACGGTATAGGGTTTGAAAAAGATAAAATTGCAGAAGGCAATGGACTGAAAAATATTATGAGCCGTGCCACGCAAATTGGGTATCAGGCAACTATTACTTCACAACCTGACCAGGGCACAACAGTTCAACTGGAAAAGAACTGAATTATACCTGCACAATCCCGTTTTTAATGGCATAAATAACCAAACCTGTTCTTGTTTTTATTTGCCGGGAATGGTATCCGTTGCTATTGAAAGAGTTTCCGCGTTACTATATTTCTCAATTATATTTCTAAAAGAAGTTTCAGGATGAATGGCATCATGTTTTTTATCAGTAAAAATTTGAGAAACGGTTGTTTTATTTGTTTTTAATTTTTCTTCGGCTTCTTTTATTAATGTTTCCTTGTTCGATTGACCAACAAGGAGATTTGCCGAGGCCGTACATAGTAACAGGCTCAATATTATTTGTTTCATGACTATTAGTTTGACCAGAATTTTTGCAGAAAAACTTATCGGTGTCATATGTAGAATTACTTCAATACAAAAAGTAAAAATCCTTTAAGGCCTGATAGCAAATGATAGATTGTCAGTGGCACAGCTATTATCTACTTGCAGAATTTCCTTAGCAAAACCAAATTGATTTCAGGAATAAATCCTCTATATAAAAGCACTCTTTGGCTTTAGTTTTGAATATATATAGTTGTATTAAAATCCGTATGTATGAAAAATACACTTGCAGTGAATGTAAAAACGTTCGCAATTAATGCACTGATGATCCTGCTCTATTATGTTGTACTGATGTGGGTTTGCTGATACCAATGAGCAGGCGCTAAAATGAGCCGGACCAACTCTTACTGGTTTTCCAGCAAGCCAGGTCTTCGTTCTTTTGTACAGCCCCCTCCCGACCTCCCCCAATAGGGGAGGCCATCTACGCACAAAGCCAAATGTATTGCCAGCACTTAATTATTGTCTAAGAGATCAGGTCTTTTGTTTTTAGTTCGTACTAAAGATTGTTCATTTCGCCATTCTTCGATCAGCCTGTGGTTTCCACTTAGTAATGCATCAGGTACTTTCCAGCCGCGGAAATCTTCCGGTCTTGTATAAACAGGCGGTGCCAGTAAATTATCCTGGAAAGAATCGAATAAAGCCGATGTTTCATCATTTAAAACACCCGGGATTAATCTGCCGATAGCATCCACCAGCACCGCGGCCGCCAATTCGCCGCCGCTTAATACATAATCACCAATGGAAATCTCTTTTGTTACAAAATGTTCCCTTATCCTTTCATCAATGCCTTTATAGTGACCGCAGATCATGATAATATGTTCTTTTAACGAAAGTGCATTCGCCATCTTTTGATTCAGCATTTCACCGTCAGGAGTTAAATAAATCACTTCATCATATTTTCTTTCTGTAAAAAGTTCTTCAATAGCTTTTACAAGAGGCTCACACATCATTACCATGCCGGCGCCGCCGCCGTACTGGTAATCGTCCACTTGCCCGTATTCATTTACTGCCCATTTACGCAAGTTATGTATATGCACTTCCAGCAATCCTTTTTCCTGTGCTCTTTTCATAATGCTATGCTGCATCGGGCTTTCAAGTAAATCCGGTAACACACTAATAATATCTATTCGCATAGATACAAAGATAGATGAAGGGATTTTTATGTTTCCGGCAAAAGTAATTCTGATGATCTTCGTTGCGACGCTCCGTTCATCTTTCTTTTCATTACTCAACAATTGCGTCGCAGTTTACCCAGAGCACAAGTGAGAAATAAGCGAAGCTTATTCGAAACTTGCGAACGAGGTTCCGAAGGGTCGCACTCTTATACTGCTGTAACCCGATAGCTATCGGGTCTACTCATCTAAAAACTCATCGATATCTCTTCTTTGTTTTTTTGTAGGCCTTCCAATTTTACTTTGGCGTTTCCCGGTATGAAAACTGGCAGCCTGGTATTGAAGTCGTTCTATTTCTTCAGCAGGAGTAATATCGATATAATAATTTATGGCTTCTGAAAAAGCGACACGTTTGTATAACAATCCGCTCACCCGGATCCGCCATCTTTTTGCTTCGGTTTTTACTTCATACTCTTCACCAATATTCACAGCCTTTGCTGCCTTTGCTTGTTGGCCATTGAATTTTACTTTTCCATTATCACATGCAGCCGAAGCTTGTGTCCGTGTTTTAAAAAGCCGGATCGCCCAGAGATATTTGTCGAGACGAAGTTTTTCTTTTTGAGCCATAAGATAAAGTCAAAAATCAATCCCGATAGCTATCGGGATAAAAAGTAAAAAATTGACGATTAGAATTCCTTTTGAATTTGACTTTCTCATTTACATCTCCGCAAAATACTTATGGAAATAAGGAATGGTTTCAATTCCTTTATAATAATTTTCCAGATTATATTTTTCATTCGGGCTATGCAGGTTATCACTGTCCAGTCCAAAACCCATAAAGACGATCTTAATTCCCAGCTCTTTTTCAAATAAAGAACAAATTGGAATACTGCCACCGCCACGAACAGGGATCGGATGCTTTTCCAAATGTAGTCTTCCATGGCTTTTGCGGCAGCTTTATATGCTTTGCTGTCGATCGGTGTCATGTAAGGCTCTCCGCCATGATGAGGTTCTGCTTTAACAGTAACACAAGGCGGGGCAATTTTCTTAAATGATTTATTAAAAGCGCTGTCATCTTATTGCTATCCTGGTTGGGTACCAGCCGCGCAGAAATTTTTGCAATTGCTTTTGAAGGCAAAACTGTTTTGGCACCTTCTGCCTGTATAACCGCCCCAGATACCATTCAATTCAATCGTTGGGCGAATACCGGTTCTTTCATTGGTTGTAAATCCTTTTTCACCCCATAATTCTTTTACACCCAGTTCTTCTTTATATTCTTTTTCATCATAAGGGGCTTGCATTTAGTTTTTTTCTTTCTTCAGGCGTTGCTACAACTACATCATCATAAAAACCGGGAATAGTGATATGATTGTTTTCATCATGAAGCGATGCGATCATTTTTGCAAGGATTGTGATTGGATTGGCAACCGCGCCGCCATATGCACCACTGTGCAGATCACGGTTGGGCCCTGTTACTTCCACTTCGATATAACTTAACCCGCGAACACCAATATCCATTGAGGGATTTTCAAGGCTCAGCATTGCGCTGTCACTGATCAATATCACATCTGCTTTCAAAAGTTCTTTATGGCTTTTTACAAATTCACCAAGATGTGATGAGCCAACTTCTTCTTCCCCTTCGATCAGAACTTTATATTGGTTGTCATTGAATTTGTTTGCACCATTGTTTCCAATGCTTTTACATGCATATAGAATTGTCCTTTATCATCACAACTTCCTCGTGCAAAAATTTTTCCGTCTTTTATCACCGGATCAAAAGGCGGGCTATGCCAGAGATTCAAGTGGTTCAGCCGGCTGCACATCATAATGGCCATATACAAGTACGGTTGGTTTTGACGGATCAATTATTTTTTCACCATACACAATCGGGTGACCTGCTGTTGGAAAAATCTCCGCTTTATCAGCACCGGCTTCCAATAAACGTTGTTTTACCGCTTCCGCGCATTTTAGCATATCCGGTTTATGTTCACTTCTTGCACTTACACTTGGTATGCGAAGCAATTCCAGTAACTCATTTAAAAAACGATCTTTATTTTTTTCCTGATAATCTTTCCAGGCTTGAGACATAGATTTGAAGTTTTTTGGACAGCGAAGATAGGGCTATGTAGCCAACCTTAAAATTCTTACCACGCCAATTACAAAAGCCTTCTTTAAAAACTTCAATCAGTTTTTTATTACCGGGCAATCAAACCTGTTTCTTTTTCCAAATGAATAGATCAATCCAACCATTACTGTATGATAATGATCGTTCTTGTCAGGGTTTGCTGCCTGGCTGAATCCATCCAGGTAATCGGTATCAAGGATCCGGTAAGTGCCTTCGAGAGAAAACGAAAGTTTTTCAGAAATGCCATAGCGTACACCAAATCCTGCAGGTATGGAAAAAATTCCTTTTGGAACTTTATGATTAATGTCTTCCGTTAAACCATTCACAACGCCGCTTTCTCCTGCAAAATGTGAATAGTTAAACCGGCTCCAATCTCTTTTGATTTTCAAAAATGAATAATTAAGACCGGCAAAAACATATGGACTGAAATTTATAATACCGGCTTCATTTGGGATTAACCCGATAACATTTCTCAGCACATGTAATGAAATTTCAGTGACGGGAGTTTTAAAATTAAAATTCCTTTGTTGCCGCCATGCGGGATCTTCATATTTTGCATCATCACCTTTCAAACTGCCACGCATGAATTGAAATCGCACGGCATACAAACTGTTTATATTTCGCGTTGCGGAAATGCCAAAGCCCGGTTTCATTGTGTTGAAAGCACCAAGTTCATTCGGCGTAAGATCTCCCTGGTAAATAAATGAGCCGGCATGAATGCCGATCTCATATTTCGGGATCAATGGTGATTGACTATTTACTTTTAAAATAGAAAAAACGATCAAACTAAAAATATTAATTGCACGGAATGTTTTCATGGTAGTGGTTTATAATTGATTTAATAAGGTATCGACAGGTAATTTGATCAGTGAAAATTCTCCGGTAAAAAATTTAGTGTAGGGGTTACTGCATCAAAAGTTGTAGCGGGACCGGGTTATTGATTAAAATATGTTCTGTTCGTTTAATCAACAGCAAAAATATTTTCGATATTTTTTTGATTGTTAAAAAAGAGATAAGAAAATAAAAGAGGGCAATAAGTAATAAAGAAAGAGATCGTCTTATATGTTTTTTCCTTTATCCTCCGGCTGTTTCTTTTTATTATGCTTCGTAAAATTCAGGTTGGTTTCTTCTTTTGATCCTGAATTTACAGCCTTCGTAACTATTTTACTGCCAAACCTGTCTTTAATATCATCAACAGCTTTGTAGAGTTGAAGTTTTTCCACTTTGTTGTCAAATAAACTCATCTGCATAGTGAAAGGAATAAAGTGGCTGAAACGAACGCCCAGTAACCGCACCGGCCTTCCCGCCTGGTATGATTTATTAAAAATATCTTTTGCCTTTGCTATTAATTCATCATCGAGTGCTGTATAATCGATCACTTCCTGTCTTGTTGTTGTTTCAAAATCTTTATAGCGGATCTTTACTGCGACACAGCCGGTAAGTTTTTCATCTTCGCGCAATCCATAACAGGTTTTTTCAGTAAGCCTCACTAATTCTTTATGGAGAAATTCCACGTCGTTGTAATCTTTATCAAACGTGTTTTCATGACTCATGCTTTTTTGTTGCCAATCCGTCATCACTTCAGTGTTCCCGATACCTTGTGATTTTCGCCAAAGGCTTTCACCCCATTTACCAAGATGTTTTTCCAGGTATTCAGGCGTTGATTTTGCCAGGTCCTCAATTTTATAAAAGCCAAGTGATTTCAATCTGATCTCCGTTTCTTTTCCAACGCCATTTATTTTTTCTACCGGCAATGGCCAGAGAAAATCTTTTTCTTTTCCGTGAGGAATTTCTAAAAAACCATTTGGCTTTGCTTCATTGGTTGCCATCTTGCTGATAAATCTTGCTGATGATAACCCTCCGGAGATGGGTAATCCGGTTTCACTGATTATATGTTGCCTTAGTTCCTGTGCATATTTACTTACGCCGAAAAATTTATCCATGCCGCTGAGATCGATATAAAATTCATCGATGCTTGCTTTTTCAAACAGCGGAACTTTGGATGCAATAATATCTGTTACCCATCTTGAGTATTTACTGTATTGATCGCGGCTGGCTGAAGTAATGATGGCATGCGGGCAAAGCTGCATTGCTTTTTTCATCGGCATGGCGGAATGAATACCAAATTTTCTTGCTTCATAACTGCAGGCGGCAACAACGCCTCTTTCATACCCGCCAACCAGAACAGGTTTGCCTTTCAATGATGGCTGGTTCAGAATTTCTACAGAAACAAAAAATGAGTCGAGATCGAAGTGGGCAATATGTTTTTTGGGTTCATCCACGAAATTCAAAGATACAATTAGGTATAGGCACCAAAAAACAAGAACCAAATAAAATTCAAATCACAAATTCAAAGTAGCTGATTCGAATTTGGAATTTTTTTGGGATTTGAGATTTGTTTCCTGGTTCTTTTTCTCTGAATTGGAGTTTGGTTCTTTATTTTTAACCTATGGAATGGGAATGGCTTAAAACCGGCATAGGCCCGCTGAAAGACCTGCTGACTTTCTTAAATAAGGAAAGCAAAACCAGCGATGTATTGAAAAAGCAATTGATCCGTGAATTGCGGAACAACCTGAATATTTTTAGTAATGGTTTTCGCAATGAGGTTTCTGCCGATGTTATTATCGATCTGTTGTCGAACGATTCGATCAAAGAAGCGATAAAAAATAATTTTAGATTTAAAAAATTGAAACCCGGCCGGATAGAGCCTTACCACATTTTAGATGAACGTAACCGCCGTTACCAGGACTGGGACGCAGAAAAACTAATGGATAAAATAGATGAGAAGATAGAAGAGTTGAAGAACATAAAAAAGATGAATAAGGGAACTGTAGAGAACGTCAGGAATAATATTTCACTAATGATGAGTAATCTTTATTACCGCATGAAATTAATGGCGGATTTTATCCGCTCTGGCCTTAAATAAATTTGCTAACTTCTTAACAAGGCAGTTCTGATCAAGGACTGTTATGAAATTTATGTATAAAACTATTCTATCGGGACTGTTAGTAATAATAAACCTGACAGTTTATAGTCAGAAGAAATATGTGTGTGAGTTCTCCGATACACTAATTACAATTTTTCCGGATTCGATATTTGCACAGATGTTAACATCGGCCCGGCCGGATATTGAGATACCTCCGGAGGTAATGCAGCAATATCTTTCACAGGTAAAGGAAAAACCTGTAAGCATGATCCAAAAGAGAATTGTAAAAGCACAAATTGGAAAAACCATAATTAGCATTGAGCGGAACTCACGAAGCGGCAATCTTACTATAGAAACTTTTGATAGTTTACTTTATAAGAACGATGAACTATTTCCTGATTCAGCAACAGCCTCAGGGTTTTCGGTGCTTCCAATTTCAACGACAAGAAGAATTTTTCTTTCTACAGAAAATAGTAAAGTGATCCTGAACTATAAATGCAAAGAGTATATAAGTACCGACTCCACCTGCCGTATATGGGTAACAACGGAATTACCGGATTATCTAAATCCCGGGATCAGGAAAGGAAAACTAAAAGGAGCCGTATTGGGTTTTGAGCTGAAGGCAAATGTCATGATCACGAGATGCTTTCTTTCAAAATTCGGAAGGAGTTTATAAATAAATATCGATCAATCCGTCCGGCAATTCAACCATCACTTCTTTCTTTTTATGATCGATCTTTTTTAAAAAGCTTTCGTTGAGCGGGATCAGCACTTCTTTTTTATTTAATTCAATTCTGCAAAGGAGTTGATGAGGTTGTTCAATTACTTCCAAAATTTCACTTAATCTTTCTTTATCATTAATGATTGTATAACCAAGTAAGTTCGCCGGTGCTGATTTTGCAGAAAGACGTTTAAAGTCTTCTTCAGTTAGCCATACTTCTTTTTGCGAAAGCTTCGCAGCTTTTTCTTTTGTATCAATCCCTTCAATAGTCAGAAAAATCTCTGTATCACTTTTTATCCTTGTACTTTCTACAAACCAGGGAAAGAATGAATCTTTTTTATCTTCAATAAAAATTGCTTTTACATCTTTTAATAATGATTTCTTTCCCAACTCATGTTTCAAAACTAATTCACCCTTCAATCCATGAACGGCTACTATCTTACCTGTTTTAAAATATTGCATATATGATTGAGGCGAATTTACGTCAGAGTTCTTGATTTGCTTTTAAACCACAGAGGCCTTTAGGTCAAAAATGGTTCTTATTAAAGTTCTTTGACAACAACTGAATAGCAGATAAAGTAATTGGATTAAATTAGAAAGGAAAGTGGGTGAACTTTACTTAGGCATAGACTGAAGGTCTACTCTGTGTATTAGTCCCACTCTCCCTTCACTGTTGCTTAGGCCCATTTAGAATAGTAAGTCCTTAAAGACTAATTAAAGGTCTTAGGCTAGGCAACGATTATTTGACCTTAAAACTAAAGTTATGAAAGTTCTTCAAATCGTAGGTGCTGATCTCTCTAAAGATTCTATCGACCTTTTTCATCATGATTCAAACAATCATGTAAAGATCAAGAACTCGGCTTCAGGCTTTAAGGAGTTAGTTTATTGGCTTAGTAATTTGAAACTGGATAAAGCTTGTATATTCCTGGTGATGGAACATACAGGTCTTTACTCTTTCCAGTTGGAAAAATTTTTACACCAGCACCAGATCCAATTTGCCAAAGTATCAGCACTGGCGATTAAGCGATCACTGGGTTTGATCCGAGGTAAAAATGACAAAATCGATGCCGAGCGAATTGCCAGATTTGGATTTGAAAAAAAGGATAAGCTTGTGGCTGAAAAGCCTGCCCATCCTGTGCTTCAACGTCTCCAAATGCTGCACTCAACACGGGCACGACTAACCAAGTATCGCCAGTCTTTGGCCTGTGCACTCAAAGAGTATCGAATAGTGCTTTCATCAGCAGACCCCATCATCAAAATCCAATTAACACTGGTCAAGGAGGTCGCACAGAGGATCAAAGTGCTCGATGATCAAATTAAACAATGCATTGACAAAGCAGATCAATCTGTGAATCAGAACTTCAAACTGCTGACCAGTATTAAAGGAATTGGTGATGTAATTGCTACTGCAACTTTGGTAAAAACAAAAAATTTCATTGCCTTTAAAAATGCCAGGAAATTCTCTTGTTTTTGTGGATCTGCACCCTTTGATCACACTTCCGGAAAAAGTATTCGGAAAAAGACGCGGGTCAGCCAACTAGCTGATAAAACAATGAAAACGCTGCTTACTATGGGAGCCCGAACTGCTATTCAACATGACAAAGAACTAAAAGCTTTTTATGAAAGACGACTGGCAATGGGAAAGTCGAAAAACAGCACCATTAACATCGTCCGAAATAAATTAATCTTTAGAATGTTTGCCGTGATAAATCGTCAAACACCATTTATCGAACAATATTCTAAAGCTGCATAAATTAAATTTGGACAATTAAAAACCTTAGAATACACAGAGAGCACTGAGTAAGACAGAGAGCCTCCGTGTATCACTGTGATCTTGGTGCCTCCGTGGTTATTTTTATTTGCAGAGTAGCGAACAGAACGTAGAAGAGTGCGACGCAACAGAAGCTTAATAGTAGTAATGAAGATGGGCAAATAAAAAAAATCCTCTCCCGAGTTAATCGGGAAAGGATTTAATAAGTTCAGACAATCGGATGGTTGCTTATGATTCGCCACCGCTGCTTTCGGCTCTTCTTTCGGGGCGACCTTCCGGACGACGTCCACCCTGGTGAGGCCTGCGGCCACCGCGGCGATTTCTCATGGCTTCTTCCTGGCGTTTTTTAATTTGCGCTTCATGTTCACTGAACCATTTCTGAAATTTGTCCATTGCCGTGGCTTCATCAAAAAGATTAAGCGTCACTCCACGCAACAAATGTTTCAGGTATAATACACCTTTAAAACTCAGGATACGACGAACGGTATCGGTGGGTTGAGCACCTTTGTTCAGCCAGTCCAATGCTCTTTGCCTGTCCAATTGAATGGTAGCCGGCATTGTGAGCGGATTGTAAGTACCAAGTTTTTGAATGAATTTACCATCGCGGGGAGCCCGGGCATCGGCAACTACGATGAAGTAGAAGGGCCTCTTTTTAGAGCCATGACGTTGGAGTCGGATTTTTACTGACATCTTAAATAGATATTTAATGTCGTTAACAAATATTGTTTACACACCGGTAGACACCGGAATGGCAAATGTAAGCAAGGAATGGGATAATCCCAATTTGAAAGTTTTTTATTTGTTGACCGGCAAATGCGCCTTGATTGGGCTGCCGTTGCGTCCGCCTCAGGCGGATCAGGGTCCGGTAATTCTGCGCATCTTTGTTTCGGGCAATTTAAATGAAGGGGAAAATATTATTTTTTTTAGGGCTTGCATGCTTGTTATTAACAATTACTGATCTTGTTGTTTGGATTATTATTGCAACCCCAGAAAAAAATTTTGATACAGCCGTAAGTGAATACGTGAGTTTATTTCCAAAGTTCATTGCAAATCCTGTGACACTAACATTCCTTAACATACTCTTACTTTTAATGGCAATTGGGTGTTTTATTTTTTCAATTCAAAAAGCCCGCAGCTTATTTTTTAGGAGGTTAAGTTATATTCTAATTATACTAAGTGGTGTTTTAATATTTTGGAATTTGTTTTCTCTGATGTAAGATTTACCTGTCATCTGCAGAACATGCATTAGATGAAAAAAAGTCGTCAAGAATTTCTTTTCGTGATTTATTCAGCACTTCAACTCTAATTCTCTATTCAGCATTTGTCAGTTATCTAACGAAAAAAGAATGGTGATTAAGAGAGGGCGGTGTGCTGATGGCCTTCCCTTTTGGGGAAGGTCGGGATGGGGCCGGCTTTATTTTCTCATCCCCGGCATCATCTTCCCGCCACCAAACATTCCCACTTTATTCATTCTCTTCATCATATCCCGCATTTGCTCAAACTGCTTCATAAAAGCATTTACATCGCTGATATCTTTTCCGCTGCCTTTTGCAATTCGTTTTTTGCGGCTCATATCGATCAGGTCCGGATCTGCTCTTTCTGCCGGTGTCATTGAATTGATCATCGCTTCAATGCCTTTGAAAGAATCTTCATTTATATCAATGTCCTTTAATTTGTTTGCCAACGCCGGGGATCATGCCAAGCAGGTCTTTCATGTTACCCATTTTTTTTATCTGCTCCAACTGCGTTTTAAAATCTGCAAAATCAAATTTGTTCTTGCGGATCTTCTTTTCCAGTTTTTTTGCCTGCTCTTCATCAAATTGTTCCTGTGCTTTTTCAACAAGTGAGGTAATATCACCCATTCCAAGAATACGCTGCGCCATCCTTTCCGGATAAAACACATCCAGTGTATCCATCTTTTCACCACTGCTGGTAAACTTGATGGGTTTATTTACCGTGTATTTAATAGAAAGTGCAGCACCACCTCTTGTATCACCATCCAGTTTTGTAAGAACAACACCTGAAAAATTCAAGACGTCATTAAATGCTTTTGCAGTATTCACGGCATCCTGCCCGGTCATGCTATCAACTACAAATAATATTTCCTGCGGATTTACGGCATTCTTAATATTTGCTACTTCGGTCATCATCACTTCATCAATCGCCAAGCGACCGGCAGTATCTATAATAACAACATTCTTATTTTTACTTCTTGCTTCTTTTATTGCATTTTGGGCAATAGCAACCGCATCTTTATTTTCCAGTTCAATATGAACATCTACACCAATCTGTTCACCTAATACTCTTAATTGTTCCATCGCTGCGGGACGATAAATATCTGCAGCCACCAGCATAGGAGATAGGCCTTTTTTTGTTTTCAGATAATTTGCCAGCTTGCCACTGAAAGTTGTTTTACCGGTACCCTGCAAACCGGCAATTAGAATAACTGCCGGGTTTCCTTTTGCATTAAACGTCGCTTCCTGCGCCACCCATCAGTTCAACCAATTCATCTTTCACAATTTTTACCATCAACTGTCCCGGGCTGATCGCATTGATCACTTTTTCACCAATAGCTTTTTCTTTTACCCTATCAGTAAATTCCTTGGCTATTTTATAATTCACATCAGCATCCACCAATGCACGGCGGATATCTTTCAGTGTGGCCGCAATATTTAGTTCGGTAATCCTGGCCTGGCCTTTAATATTTTTAAAGGCGGATTCGAGATGCTCTGATAAAGAATTAAACATAAATCGCGGATTTAGGGATTAATTATGGATTTCGCGGACAATGAATCGCGGATTTTGGGATTAATCATTGATTACGCGGATTATTTAATGTATTTATTAATCTTTTAAACTGAAGACTCGGGGCACCAAAATTTATTAGTAAACCAACTTCTAATTTGAAAACTCTGAGATAATTTAGAATTTGATTATAATCTCCCTTGTCAACTTCTTTAATAGCTTTTAATTCAACAAGAACAACATCTTCCACTATCAAATCAAGTCTTCTTTTATAAATCAATTGGTCATCATAAATTATATCCTTTTCTATTTCCTGCTTAAATTTTAACCCGATCTTTTCTAGTTCAATGATCAATGCCCGTTTGTAAACAATTTCTGGAAATCCAAGTCCGAAATGACGATGAACCTTCATTGCACAACCTATGATTTTCTCCGTAAGCTCATAATATTTTAAATCCTGGATTGCCATAAAAAAAATGCAACTTATAAAGTTCATTTTAATAAGGTCTGCAAAGATAAAAGAGTAGAAAATAAAATCTGCGAAATCTTTATTAATCCTTTAATCCGTGATTGTTGAGAGTAGAGTTTATTTCAGTGTTCCTGTTTTTATTTGTTATGCGCCTAAATAGGTTCTTAAAACCTGGCAACGTGTATTTGTTTTCAGCTTGGTAATTGCCTTGTCTTTGATCTGGCGAACTCTTTCCCGGGTCAGGCTGAATCTTTCGCCGATATCTTCAAGGCTCATGGGGTGATCAACACCGATTCCGAAGAAAAAACAGATCACTTCTTTTTGCCTTTCGGTAAGGTTTTCAGGCATCGTTCGATTTCTGTTTTCAACGATTCATTATGCATCAGGTTGTCATCCGTTTTTTCTGCATTCGGATTTTCCAGTACATCCAGCAGTGTATTCTCTTCACCTTCAGACAGTGGAGTATCCATACTTACGTGGCGGGCAGAAATACCCAGTGTAGCGGATACTTCTTCAATGTCCATTTCCAGCACTTCTGCCAGTTCTTCAGCAGAAGGTTCTCTTTCAAACTGCTGTTCCAGTTGCGAATAAGCCTTTTGAATACGGTTGGTAAGTCCTACCTTATTTAAAGGAAGACGAACAATTCTTGATTGTTCAGCCAATGACTGCAGGATGCTTTGGCGGATCCACCATACGGCGTAAGAAATGAATTTGAAACCACGGGTTTCATCAAAACGCTGGGCGGCTTTGATCAAGCCGAGATTGCCTTCATTGATAAGGTCAGGTAATGAAAGTCCCTGGTTTTGGTATTGTTTTGCAACAGATACTACAAAACGAAGATTGCCTTTGGTCAAACTGTCCAAAGCTTTTTGATCGCCTTGTTTGATAAGGCGTGCCAATTTGACTTCTTCTTCGGGGGAAATAAGTTCTACTTTGCCGATCTCCTGCAGGTACTTTTCCAGACTTTGAGATTCACGATTCGTAATCGACTTCGTGATCTTGAGTTGTCTCATGCTCATAGGTATATTGGGTTGTTGGGTTTTTAAGGGTAATTAAGAATATTGGTTTGTTAGTTTGGTTTTTGTTTACTCAAAAAATCCTCACGGTTTTTCTTATCCTCAGAACGTATTGAACTTCAAAGCAATTTAGTTAAAATAGCGATACGTCCAAAACTTTCTTTAATTAAGGTATTAACGATGCATCAGGTGGTTTATTTTCCACATATCTTAATAATCGCAGTTTCCGGGAAAAATAATAGGTAAAATATTTTGCCGGACTGATTAATTTTTTATTATTGCACGAGTTGATATTATTAATGAATAAGAAGAATGGCAAAACAATTATATACTTTAGAATTTCCGGTTAGATGTTCTCCTTCTATTTTATATGAATTCCTTTCTTCGCCTGCCGGGTTGCAGGAATGGTTTGCGGATAAAGTTGATGAAAGAGATAATGTTTTCAGTTTTGCATGGAATGGTACCATTGAAAAAGCGGAAGTGTTGGAAAGTGAACAAGATAAATTTATCAGGTTTCATTGGCTGCATGCTCCTAAGGAAGAATATTTTGAATTCAGAATTGAAAAATCAGAAATCACCAATCAAACCATTCTTGTTATAAAAGATTTTGCTGAGAAAAAAGAGATCAAAGATCAAAGTAGGTTTGGGATTACCAGGTGAAAGAACTTTTTCATCGCTTGGGCAGTAATTAACAGCAGCATCTTACCAATAGTTCATAATTCCTCAACAGTTTTTCTTCAATAGCTTCAAGGGAATCAATTGGAAATTTTATTGCCAGTTTCAAAAAATTACTTGCAGCAAAGATTTTTTCTAAATCTTCCGTATTGAGCGCTGACAATTTTTTATAGGAACCGGGATCAAAATCATGTTCCCATTCATCCTGGCCGGCATATACATAACAATCATTTTCTTTTAACAAGGATACGTTTTCAACAATCTTTTGTAAAAGGGCTGATTTATTATTTCCTGAAAGATGAAGTGTGATGCTGAAAAAATTTCCCCACCAGAACATGGTACGAATAGCAAAAATATTGTTGTGCCGGAAATGCCGGGGATTATCCAATACAAGCCAGGGTAAACCTTTATAATTTTCCCCTCTTGAAATTTTTGGTGATGTGCCAAGCACTTCTTGCGGAAATTGAGATGAATAATCTTTGAGGATGTGGAATTGTTTTATTTGTATTTCTTCCAGGAAGCTTTTCAACTTTTGAAGAATCGCATTCTTTGTTAAAATAATATCGGGGCTTGATACCAATTCCATCTCAGCCGGCAAAAGCTGTATTTTTGTTTGCTGCATCATTGATCTCCAAAGGAGTCCTTTGGACAAAAATAACAACTGGCAAACTGCCCCGCACAGAAGATTGTAATTATGTTTAAGAAACTTGATAAACTTGTTATCAAAGCATTCATCGGGCCGTTTATTGCAGTATTCTTTGTTACTCTCCTTGTTTTATTGTTACAGTTTTTCTGGTTGTGGATCGATGAATTTGTTGGCAAAGGACTGTCTACAAAGATCATTTTGGAATTTACATGGTATCAAAGCGCAGCATTAGTTCCGCTCGCCTTACCGCTTGCCGTTTTGCTTTCGTCGTTAATGACATTTGGAAATCTGGGTGAAAGCTTTGAGTTGGTAGCGGTAAAATCTTCCGGTATTTCATTGCTCCGCTTTATGCGGCCGCTTTTTATAGTCAGTCTTTTAATATGCGGCGTTGCGTTTATGTTCTCGAATTTTATAATTCCTGTGGCGGTTCTGAAATCACAAACATTGCTTGCCGATATTGTTTGGTCTAAACCGGCATTCGATATACAGGAAGGAGTTTTTTATGATAAGATCGAAGGATTTTCTATCAAGATCGGAAAAAAAGAAAACGATAGTATAGTTCATGACGTGATCATTTATGAGAAAGGACCCAATAACCTGCAGGATAATTTCATTATTGCCAAAAGCGGCATCATGCGTACAGCGGGAAATAAAAGAATTTTGGAATTTAATTTACACGACGGTTGGCGGTACCAGGAAAAAGGAGACAGGCTCGATAAGAATACGGACTTTATACGGGTTGGATTTAAAGAATACAGCAAGCAATTTGATCTGAGTAACCTGGGCTTAAAGGAAAGAACGTCGGACACGGTAAATAAAAATAATCAGCGGATGAAAAGCATGCGGCAATTATCAAAAGCTATTGACTCAATTCAAAAAGATATAAATCAATACCCGGCAAAAGTGAAGCAGGATGTGTTTTCTGTTTTTACTTTTTCCAAATACCTCGATAGTGGCTATACAAAGCCGGATGTGCAAAAAACAACGGCAAAAAAATTTGAAGACTTAATTCCCGACAGCAATTTATTTGCTGTTGAGCAAAAAGCCGCCACAGTCATCGGCTCTGTTACGTTGAATACTGAAATGGCCAGCTCCGAATACAGGATCAAACAAAAAGATCTCCGGTTGCATAAGATAGAATGGCACAAGAAAATCACTTTATCATTGGCATGTCTTGTCTTATTCCTTATTGGTGCGCCGCTCGGATCAATTATAAGAAAAGGCGGCTTAGGTACGCCGCTTATAATTGCTATCTTATTATTCATATTCTTTTTCTTTTTTAACACCAGTGGCGAAAAATATGCAAAGGAAGATGTAATGACACCATTTGGCGGCATGTGGATGGCAACATTGTTTCTTTTACCGGTAGGCATTTTTCTTACTTATAAAGCCATGCATGATTCTAACCTCATGAATAAAGAATTCTATTTCAGGAGTTGGAGAAAAATCAAAGCTCTTTTCAAAAGAACAGGATAATATTGCAGGGATTTACTGCGGAACTTTTGAAAGCACAAACACAAAATTTACAGGTTCAAAAATGGGTAGCAGCCATTTCTGTATTGCTGCTCATCGTCAAATTCATTGCATTTTACCTTACTCATTCTGTTTCCATTCTTACCGATGCATTAGAAAGTATTGTTAACGTGGCTGCGGGATTTATCGGGTTATATAGTTTATATGTGGCAGCCATACCCCGCGATCAAAATCATCCGTATGGTCATGGCAAGGCTGAGTTCCTTTCGGCTGCTATAGAAGGAACATTGATTACATCAGCAGGGACAATCATTATTTATAAAGCCATAAGAAGTTTTATCACTCCTGTTGAATTACAAAAGCTTGACTATGGTATTTATCTTGTTGCAGCAGCCGCTGTGATAAATTATGTTGTTGGTTTTATTACGGAAAGAAAAGGAAAGAGCAGTAATTCATTGGCATTAATTGCAAGTGGTAAGCACTTAATAAGTGATAGCTATTCCACTTTTGGGATCATAGCCGGGTTAATATTAATTTATTATACGGGGTTAAAATGGATCGATCCTGCGGTCGCAATTATTTTTGGTATCATAATCATATATACCGGGTATAAAATTCTGCGCAGGTCAATAGCCGGCATCATGGATGAAGCGGATATTGAATTGTTAAAAAAAATTGTCAACCTGCTGAATAAGAATAAAAGAGAAAATTGGATAGATCTTCATAATCTGAGGGTGATCAAATACGGATCTATTCTTCATATTGATTGCCATCTTACTGTGCCCTGGTATTTAAATGTGCAGGAAGCGCATGAAGAAGTTAATGCGTTGTCTTCGCTTGTAAGGAAAGAGTTTGGCGAAATGGTTGAATTATTTGTCCATGTCGATAGTTGTGAAGAAGAACCGTGCAAAATATGTAATAAACAAAATTGTAACGTACGAAAACATAACTTTGAAAAACGGATCGACTGGACGTTAGAAAATGTTTTGCAAAATCAAAAGCACAAGGCATGACGATAACAACAACAGTGTGGCATAAAGATCATGAATTCACCAGCAGTCTTGATCATAACACCATAAAAATCGATGGAGCCAGGAAAAACGGGTTTGGCCCTAAAGCTCTTCTCTTAGCGGGTCTTGGTGGTTGTTCCGGGATCGATATTGTTGACATCCTGAAAAAAATGAGAGTTGATTTTTCTGCGTTCAGCATTGAAGTGAAAGCAGCGCAAACAGAGGATCTTCCTAAAGTTTATAAAGACATTTATATTGCGTATAAAGTGAAAACGAACAAAAAGAATGAGGAGAAAGTGAGAAAAGCAATTGAGCTGTCATTAGAAAAATATTGCGGTGTATCTGCCATGCTGCAAAAAAATTCACCCATTCACTTCACGCTTGAAATAATATAACAGTGTTATCGAAAAGATCACAATACGCATTAAAAGCATTGTCCTACCTCACTGAAAAGTATAAGGAAGGCCCGGTCCTGATTTCTGAAATTGCAAGAAAGAAAAAGATACCACTTAAGTTCCTGGAGAATATTCTTTTGGAACTAAAGATCATGGGTGTTGTTGAAAGTAAAAAAGGAAAGGGCGGGGGTTATTTTTTAGTAAAAAACCCTGCTAAGGTCAGGGTTGCCGATATAATTCGAAAAGTGAACGGGCCAATCGCTATGCTGCCTTGTGTAAGTCTTTATTTTTACGAACGTTGCAAAAATTGCGATGAAAAAAGATGTGCGCTGCATGATATGATGATCGAAGTACGGGATGCCACCTTGAATATCCTTGAGAAACGAACACTTGTAGACCTCCTTGCAATGCCCTGATATTATTTTGTAAAAGCCAGTCTACCTGGTTGGTAGGGTAGGCGAATTGGACTATCTTCGTTATTCCAATTTTCTCTGAAATGTAGCTCTGCCATAGTAGTATAAAGAGTAAATAAATATGTCTGTTTTGGTAAGTGAATTGATGAATGAACTTAAAGGAAAAGAAATTGCAGAGCAATTAAGAATTCTTGCAAGCCGCTTTCCTGATGAAGTCGTGTTTTCCACCAGTTTTGGTTTGGAAGACCAGGCTATTACTTACCTGATCACATCGAATAAATTACCGGTTAAAGTATTTACGCTTGACACCGGAAGAATTTTTCCTGAAACATATACAACATGGAGCCGCACGGTTGAAAAATATGGTCTCACTATTTCAGCTTATTATCCTGATACTTTTGCTGTGCAGGAATTTGTAAGTGAGAAAGGGCCCAACTCTTTTTATGAATCAGTTGAAAATCGAAAGCAGTGTTGCCATATTCGTAAAGTAGAACCATTGCAAAGAGCATTAAAAGGAAATAAGATCTGGATCACGGGCATTCGTGCAGAACAAAGCAATAACCGGCATGATATGCCGATACTTGAATGGGATGAAGTAAATCAAATTATAAAGTTTCATCCTTTGCTTAACTGGACATGGGGACAAGTAAAACAATATGTAAGCAGGAATGACGTTCCTTACAATCCTTTACATGATAAAGGTTTTGTAAGCATCGGTTGTGCTCCTTGTACAAGAGCCATAAAACCGGGGGAAGATTTTCGTGCAGGCCGCTGGTGGTGGGAAGATAATAGTAAAAAAGAATGCGGGTTGCATATACATTCAGAAACGGAAACGCAGGTACAAAAATGAAATTAACTAAAAAGCTGATGGCTTTTTTTTATAAATATAAACCCACTAAGTTGGTAGACTAATAAAATATGAGTCAGTATCATTTAAATTATCTGGAACAACTGGAATCGGAAAGCATTCATATTTTTCGTGAAGTAGCGGCGCAGTTTGAAAAACCTGCGTTGTTATTTAGCGGTGGTAAAGATTCGATTACATTGGTTCATTTGGCAAGAAAAGCATTTGCTCCCGGTAAAATTCCTTTTCCATTAGTTCATATTGATACCGGTCATAATTTTCCTGAAGCACTTGGATTTCGGGATTAGTTGGTGAATGAAGTTGGATGCAACATTGGTTGTAAGAAAAGTAGAAGATACCATTAAACAAAAAATCTTACTGAGCCAAAAGGAAAATTTGCCAGCCGCAACTGGTTACAGACTTATACTTTGCTGATACGATTGAAGAATTCAAATTTGATGCTTGTATTGGTGGTGCAAGAAGTGATGAAGAAAAAGCAAGAGCCAAAGAAAGAATTTTTTCTGTTCGGGATGAATTTGGGCAATGGAATCCCAAACTGCAAAGACCTGAGCTCTGGAATATTTACAATGGCAGAATTCATAAAGGAGAAAATGTAAGAGTATTCCCGATCAGCAACTGGACAGAACTTGATATCTGGAATTATATCCGTCATGAAAAGATCGATCTGCCTTCTATCTATTTTGCTCATGAAAGAAAAGTGATAGAACATGAAGGACAATTGGTAGCGTATCAGTGAATTTGTTCAACTGGATGAAAATGATGTGGTGTTTATAAAAAAAGTTCGTTATCGTACGGTTGGTGATATGACCTGTACTGCAGCTGTAGAATCAAATGCAGCTACACTGGATGAAGTGATCAATGAAATTATTGCAACAAGAATCAGTGAAAGAGGCGAAACAAGAATAGATGATAAAGTAACCGAAGCAGCGATGGAAGACAGGAAGAAGAATGGATATTTTTAAGCCCCTGTCCCCCTAAAGGGGAGACTTAGGAGGAAAAGGCCCCTGTCTCCCGGCGGAGGAACTTAGAATGAAGAGTTCTTTATTTGTTTGAAAATACTCTATTGTTGAAGTGGAAATTAAAGTTTGGAATTACACTAAAGCACCGCTGCTTTCCGCCTCTGGCAGAGAAGAAGGCGGGGGCCGGATGAATAGAATTGTTGTAGCACAAGAGTGCGACCTTCGACAGCAGGGAACGACTGTAAATAGAATTGACGTAATGACTGAAAACTAACTAGAAAAAATTATTTTATAATAACTCAGTTTTTTCAAACATGTAAAACTGATACAAATCTAAGTTCCCCCTTCGGGGGACAGGGGGCCATGGATTTACTTACGATTTATAACTGCAGGCAGTGTTGATGATGGCAAAAGCACATTGATCGGTCGTTTGCTGTACGACAGTAAAAATATTTTGATCGATCAGTTGGAAGCATTGGAAAAATCAACAAAAAATAAAGAGAATGGTGAGATTGACCTGGCATTGCTAACTGATGGTCTGCGTGCAGAAAGAGAACAGGGAATTACAATTGATGTGGCCTATCGTTATTTTTCTACACCAAAAAGAAAATTCATTATTGCTGATGCACCGGGCCATGTGCAATATACCCGCAATATGATCACAGGTGCATCCAATGCAAGCCTGATAATTATTTTGATCGATGCAAGACAGGGTGTGGTTGAACAAACCCGCCGTCATTCCATCATCGCTTCGCTTCTTAAGATCCCGCATGTGGTTGTTGCCATAAATAAAATGGATCTGGTAGAATATTCACAGGATGTATTTAATAATATAGTAATTGATTATAGCGAAGTGGCAAAGCAATTAGGACTTAATGATGTTACTTATATTCCAATCAGTGCATTGGATGGCGATAATATTGTTGACAGGTCAAAACACATACAGTGGTATGATGGAAAACCATTGCTTGAGTTTTTGGAAGATGTAAAATTGGATAATGATATTAATCTTACAGATGCACGTTTCCAGGTGCAGTTTGTTATTCGTCCGCAAACCGATGAACTGCATGATTACCGTGGTTATGCAGGTAAAATTATCAGCGGTGTTTATAAAAAAGGAGATAAAGTAAAAGTATTGCCGCAGGATATTGAAACAACTATTTCTTCAGTGGAAATTGCCGGTAAAGCAAGTAGAAGAAGTTTTTGCACCACAAAGTGCAGTGATACAATTGACTGATGATATTGATATCAGCCGTGGCGATTCCATTGTAAAAGTCGATAATCTTCCGCAGGTAAATAACGAACTGGAAGTGTTGTTATGCTGGATGGATGATAAACCATTGATCTCCGGCAATAAATATTTATTACAACATAATAGCCGCCAGGTAAGAGCAGTTGTAAGAAATGTGGAATATAAATTGGATGTAAATAGTTTGCAGCAGCAACCGGTGGAAGGAAATGTGAAGTTAAATGAAGTGGTGAAAGCAACGATAAAAACCGCTTCGCCGTTAGTGTATGATGGTTATGAAACATTAAATGAAAACGGCAGCGCTATTTTGATTGATGAAACAAGTAATAGTACAGTGGCAGCAGTATTAATTAAAAAATGAATTACTAATTATTTATTATTGATTATTATTCGTGCTACTATTTGAACAAAAATGAACCACTGGACATTAATTAGTAATCAATAATTAATAATAAATAATAAATAATGTCAGAAACAAATAACATAGGATTCGTTACCCTTGCAGGAGCCGGTCCCGGCGATGCAGAATTAATCACACTGAAATTGCAAAAGCGATTGACAGAAGCCGATGTGATCATTACCGATCGATTGGTAAATCCCGATATCATTACTGAACATTCAAGAAAAGATGTTTTGATCTTATTTGCAGGCAAGCAAGGCTATAATGATAGTTCTTTTTCACAGGAAGAAGTGACTTCATTGATCATCGAACATGCGTTACAGGGAAAAAAAGTGCTGCGGTTAAAAGGCGGTGATATTGCTTTCTACAGCAATGTGCTGGATGAGTTAAATGCCCTGATCGAAAAAAATATTCCTTTTGAAATTATTCCGGGCATTACGGCTGCATCCGGTGCATCAGCGTATGCAGGCATTCCGCTTACAGCAAGAGAGCATTCACAGGGTGTACAAATTCTTACTTATAATCCTACCAGTTATTATAATCCGGAAACATGGAAACATCTTGCTAATTCCTCTAACACTTTGGTGTTTTATATGGCTGCGAAAAATATTTGTGACCTGGCAGAATTACTTTTACGGTATTCTAAAAAGCCGGCAACAAAACTGGCCGTTATTGAACAAGCCACAACGATTCATCAGCAAGTACATATTACTTCATTGATAGACTGTGCAAAAGATTTTGCGATAAAGCATTTAGTTCTCCCTCATTGGTGATTATTGGCGACGTAGTGAAACTTCATGAACAATTCAATTGGTTTAACAGCACTGAGGCCGGAACTGTTTTTCAGAATTTATAAGGAAGTAACATATCCTTCCAGCCATTTTAGAATTGCAAGCGAGATCAATAGCCATAGCAAACCGATAATGAATCCTCCCAGCACATCGCTTGTATAATGGACCCGGAGATATATCCGGCTGAAACCGATCAATATTATCAATCCGATTACAAGAACAGTGAGAAGATATTTCAACCAGTCAATTTCAATGATATGTTGCAAAATATAAATAAGCAATCCATAAAATGTAACAGCCATAATCGCATGTCCGCTTGGAAAGCTCAATCCTTTTGCCGCTTTTAATAAGGGTGATAAAGGACGCTTGCGCTGAAATAATTGTTTGAGTAATAACATCAGCACCAGGCTGCTGATGGCAATGGTGATCACACGAATAGAAAACCAGTTTTGTTTTGTTACCAGGAGAAAGTAAAAGATCAGGATAAGATTGGCAGGAATTAAAAACTGGTGCTTACCCAAAAAAGTAATGAACAGCATGATCTTGTTATTAACCGTATTCACTCCCGGCTTTATCTTTTCAAAGATCATCATGTCAAGCGGCTTATGTCTGCGGATGGGTTTGCGTATTGAAAAAACGATCAAAGCAATAATAGCTGAGAAGACAGCAAGTGTCAACAGCACTTCGGCAATTATCAGCATTGTGATTTCCCAGGCACCCATTGTTTGTGCAAATTGCAAAACTCAATCCAAAGCAACAGATCAATGACGTTTAAAATACTGAATTTCTCTTTCATGCTTTTGAGCGGCCCTTAATGACGAAAAAGTGCCAAGGTTTCTTCTTTTATTCGTCTTTGGATTTTTCTTCCTTGAGTAAAGCCTGTATTCTCCTGATTTCAATTTCCTGATCATAGTGGTTATTTTATATTTCTCAGCGCAAGGTTTATGCCGCTGCACTTCTTTATGGGAATAGTTTTTGCGTTTGTTTATGAAAGATCTTTTATGAGTGACTATATACAACTTGTTGGTTTATCAGGCAGTTTACGAAAAGGCTCATTCAACACAATGTTATTAAAGGCGGCTTCACAATTATTACCAAATGATGTTTCCATGGACATTGTTTCCATCGCAGATATTCCTTTGTACAATGCTGATCTTGATCTCCCCGCTGCAAAGCAACGACCGGACGTTGTTGAGCACTTCCGTAAAATGCTCACCGATGCTGATGGAATTCTTATTTCATCGCCCGAGTATAATTATTCTATTCCTGGTGGATTGAAGAATGCAATCGACTGGGCATCGAGGGGCGAAGATTCCCCACTGTTGCGAAAGCCAATTGCAGTAATTGGCGCCACCACCGGCTTATGGGGTACAGCAAGAATGCAATTAGCTTTTCATGCGGTGTATCTTTTTTTAGATATGAAACCAGTATATAAACCAGAAGTATTAGTTGCACAGGCGGAAAAAAAATTCGACAAAGACGGAAATCTTATTGATGAGATGGCAAAGAAACTGGTAAGACAAAAATTAGAAGCATTAAAAGAAATGATCCATTTGCAAACACAAGTGGGAGATATCCTGGATACCAAAGTCATTTAACTTCACATCAATGATACCTTCCGTATCTCCGCTGGTCCTGGAAGAAAAACTGCAGGAAGATCTTTTGTTCGGTTGTTTTTAAATGTAATTCATCAAGTTTATCAATAAAGCGGTTATCATAGTAAATATGATGCTCGAATCCGATACTTACATTATTAATAAGCCGTAATGTTATTAATGGTTTCAAAATCCCGATCCTGCTTTTTCCATTTGAACCTTCATAATTCCATATCCAATAATAGTAACCATTAAAGCCAAGACTGAGCCATTTACCAATATTCAATCTTTCTTCTATTCGTCCTTCCCATCCGCCGCCAAAAGGATAATCACGGAATTCAGAAGAATCAGGGGCAGTCCTGGTAGTATTGCCAGCCAGCGGCACCCCCGCAAAATGTAAACCTGAATATAGATTTGAAGTTCTTCCGATTTTTATTTTTGAAATAACACCGGGCCCAAAGCCAAGACTTCCCAATTCAAAGACTTTATTGTTCCAGTAGTCAAAATGCTGAAAAATGCCCGCAAGCATTCCATTATCTCCATGCATAATATTTTTACCAAACAACAACCCATAGCCAAGCACATTATCAATTATTCTTTTGTCATCACCATACCGGCCTTCTAATCGCAAGCGAAAAACATCAAAAGGTTTTCTGTGTCTGACTTCAAACGGATCGCCATAATCTAATTGCAGATTGACGATCGCATTTGTGGCGCCGCTGCCAAATTTATTATTCTCATTTACCCGGTGTGCTCCTGCACTTAATGTAACATTCAGCGGCTCCTGCTGATAAACATCATAAGGAGTAATCCTGAACATTTTTCCCTGTGTCAAACGATTCAATGATCTTGTTGGATTTACTGCACCTGCAAATATTTCACGCCACACCCTGTTGCGGCCGCGTCTTCTATCGTCGAGAATATTGGAGCTGATGCGATACAATACTTCACCTAAAAATGCACCACTGATAGGTGTATTGATCAGGTCATTTTTTGATGGACTTGTATTCTCACCAAACCATTCCCATTGTGCACTGCCGATAAGCGCAAAAGGATAAGAAGCCCAGAAACTATAACCATTGCTGCGGGCAACATTAAAATAATCGCTGCCTGCGCGGGGATGAACAATAAAGTTTGTACCGAAACGGTCCTGATCCCATTCCCAACCGTTCTTAAAATTATTTTTTATTGTTTTAATGCTTATTTCCGCCCATTCTTCCTTCATTACATAGCGACTGTACGCCCAGCCAAAAGTATTTGAGCTGGTAATTCTTGCCATTACAAGACCAACTGAATACCTGCGATTATACCGTGGATCATCATTCATTAGATCGCCATACATATTGCGTGGCCGTTGATCTGTAGAATCAACTAAGATTTTTGCACTGTCTGTAGCCAGGGAAATGCCGGTGGTGATCTTTACCGAATCAGGTATTTGCTGGGAGGAACAAATAAATGAAAACAACAAGAGCCAACCGGATACTATAATTTTCATAAGCGAATGTTTGCTGTGTGCCGTGCGGCAAATAAACAATGCAGCAAACATGCCAGAACCCGGCTATATATGGATATAAATAGGGCTGTGGCAGTAAAACTACCACAGCCTGGTAATTCTGAATACTGGGTTTTTACTAAGACTTCATTTTTGATTTAAGCACAACTCCATTAAGATCTATCAATGCAACTTGCTTTGTATCTCCATCTTTTAATACCACTTCATATGCTACCCTGTCTTTCTGAAATTCCTTGTTCACGCTGCTAATGGCATAGCCGGGATATTTGGCATTGATCGCATCTCTCACCATGTTTGGTAATGTTGTGTAATCACTTACCACGATAGCAGAACCTATCCATTCGCCATTAGTATCGTACCATGCATAATATTTTTCATTGTCCATATCGAACTGAACCACATAATCATCAACGTCTATTACGCTCCATCCTGCCAGGTCCCAGTCATTCAGGACCACAACATTTGGATCATAACTGCTCCAAACTACATTGGCAGCAGTTGGATATTGCAGTTCAAAAGCTCTTGTTGCATCGGTTGATACCACAACTCCCGAATCAGTTGCACGGTAGGTCGGGCTGCAGGCAGTAAATAAACCAATTACTGCCACCGCTAAAAAAGTTTTTAGTTTCATAGTGTTTCAATTTAAACATTAATAAAAATGGCAGCTATACAGTTTTTGCACCACAACCATGCCAGCCAACTTCGTTAAAACATCATATGTTCCTCCTTCTGTGTGCGAACATTGAACATTATATTTTTTTCATTTTTTAAAATGAGTTGAATTATATTTGATGGCAATTTTTTCCAAACCGCCTTCAATTCATGAAACAAGCCACACTTCTTGCAGTATTTATTGCAATCACCTCCTTTAGCATTACTCTGCCTGCTAATGGTAATACCCGATCAAGAATAATACCTGCTGCAGATACTTCTTTGATGAAGATCTCTGCAGTACAGAGTATGTTACAGGAAGTAATAAATGCCACAGGTTTGCATACCAGTTTTGAATTAAAAGAAGCGAATGTGCTTAATATTGAAGCATCGATTTCACACAGGAAAAGATATATTTTATACAACCCAGCTTATATTACCTCTCTCAATAAGATCTCAAAAAGTAAATGGGCAGTTATGGCTTTGCTTGCTCATGAAGTCGGACATCATTTGAATGGACATACGATCCGCAAAGGCGGAAGCACTCCGGCATTGGAATTAGAAGCTGATGAATTTGCAGGTTTTATATTGCATAAACTTGGTGCTACACTTGAACAATCCCAAAATGTAATGTACTATATAGCGAAGGCAAAAGAGTCAAAAACACATCCCTCAAAAAATTCCAGGTTATTAGCGATTGAGAAAGGATGGAATAAGGCGTCAGCTTTACAAGAGACGAGTACTGTCAGGCGATAAGAGTCATCAGAGGTTTTCCAAAATATTCACCAACGTTTTTTCTACCGGGGATAGATTTATTTCATTGGCTGATCCGTTTTCTTTTTTTGCCAGCAATTTGTCGAGCTTGCCACCTTCGTACATTTCAAGCAACGAAGGGTGTATATAATATTTTTTACAAACAGTTCTCGAGTTGCCTAATTGTTCAGATACTTTATCCAATACGGCGATCACTTTCTTTTTTGAATCAAGATCTTCAGCAATTCCATTTTCGATGATCGCAGACAATGCAGCCACCGTTCCGCACCATGTACGAAAATCTTTTGCCGTAAAATCTTCACCGGAAAGTGAACGTATATAATCATTCACCATTCCTGAATCGATGGATTGACGGTTCCCTTCTTCATCTATGTATTGAAACAATTCTTTACCCGGTATATCACGGCAGTTCTGAACGATCTTCGCCAGCTTGCGGCTTTTTAGTGATACCGTATGCTCAACACCCTTCTTGCCGCGAAAACAAAATTTCAACTGGCTTCCTTTTATTTCTGCATGTTTATCTTTCAGGGTTGTCAATCCAAAAGAACCATACAGCTTTTCATAAAATTCGTTGCCGATACGAATACCTGTTTTTTCCATCAGGCTCACCAATGCGGCAAGTACTTTGTTTTTCGGCAGGCCCGGCAAAGAAAGATCAGCTTCCAGTTTCTTACGTATAGTTGGTAACAGTTTTCCTAATTCGGGCAGCCGGTAAAACTTGGTTTTATTCCGCAACTCATTCCACATTGGGTGATAGCGGTATTGTTTTCGGTTACGTACGTCAAGACCTGTCGCCTGCAGGTGGCCTTCGTCAATGCGGCATATCCAAACATTTCTCCATGCAGGCGGTAATACCAATGAACGGATGCGTTGCAATGTTGATTTATCTTTTATTGTTTTGTTGCGAAATATATATTTAAAACTTTTTCCTGCAGCCACTCTTTCAATTCCTTCATCTTTACAGTTTACATATACCAGTTTAATTGCTTTAGCGGTAGCAACAGGGTCCTTTCGCAATCGTAAGGTTTTTTCCTTTGTCATGCCGACCGGAGCGGGGGATTTGTTGCCTTTTTTTAGCGCAGCAATTGTTTCGGGCATTGTTGATTTATTTATAAAAGATTGTTGTCATCAATTTTGCACAAACTATACCAATTAAAATTACGATTATGAACCCAACTGAATTGCTACTATTTAGCTTCCGTTGCGACGCTCCGTTCAACGTTCTGTTCAACATTGAACAAATTGCGTCTTCGCGATTTAATCGGGATGCTGCATTAACCCGATAGCTATCGGGTCTGTTCAACATTATTAGCAGCATCTTTAAGCGTGATAAGCCGGTCTGGAAACAATTCACGTTTGACGTTTGACATCTCACGATTGTTGAATAAAACTTCCGGGTATTTGTAAAAAAGAACCACAGCGGGCAAAGATCCTGTCACTACCTTACCCGCCGCGATCGCAAATGAGTTTATAATAATGAGAAAAAATATCAACACAAATTTTGTTATGAGCATCGTCATCCTGCTTATCCCGATTCATTTCGGGAAGCAACGCAAAGGATCAGCAATGTACATAACCGAGTAACCAAAAAACAATAAAGAACACAACGATACCGCCAAGGCAACCACCTCCCCATTTCCAACCGGCATAACCTGCAATTAATGATCTCCAGAAATTGTTCATAGTTGATTTTTCTATCACTATAGAAAAACTGTGCCAAGTCTTGAGAGAAGTTTAACCGAATAGCCAATTCTTTTTTTCATCGCCTCATAGTGGCCACGCAAGATCATCTTTGAAATTAATCGTACCTTTTTTTCTTAATCTTTTTTTATGCGAAGTATAACAATAGCGGGTTTTATCCTTTCTGGTTGTCTTGCCAGCGGGTGGCTCACTGCCCAGACTATGAACGAAGAAGATATAAGAGTACAATTTATAAAGGACTGGGAACGGGCCAGGATATACACCATTGATTACCTCAAGACGATGCCGGCAGATAAATATTCTTTTAAAGCAACGGACAGCATTCGCAGTTTTGCCCAGCAAATGCTGCACTTAGCGCAGAGCAACGTAAATATTCTTGCTTTTTTAGCGAAGGAGCCAACTATATTTGGTGACAGGATACTTGAAAACAGTAAAACCGCACAAGTAAAGGATTCAGTGATGTATTATGTTGTGGCAAGCTATGATGTTGCAATTACCTGTTTGAAAAAAATAAACTTCACGTCCCTCAACGAAAAAATAAAATTGTATAACTGGGAAGAAACAAAATATGCCTGGCTGCTGAAAGCATTTGAGCATCAAACGCACCATCGTGGACAAACTACAATTTATATACGGCTGCTTGGTCTTCAGCCGCCGCAGGAAAGATTGTTTTGAAAAAAATCAGTATTGGTAAACAATTGATCTTTCAGTAACCAGTATTACTTGTTCTTTCCCGAAACTTTGTCAACGACTTTGTTCACCAGGTCTTTGGCTCCTTCTTTCAGATCGCCCAGTTTGTCCATAGCTTTTTCACCCAATTCACTTTCTTTTGCTTTGTTCAATAAATCTTTAGCTCCTTCTTTCAGATCGCCCAATTTCTCAATAGCTTTTTCACCCAGTTCACTTTCTTTTGCTTTGTGCAGCAACTCTTCTGCTTTTTCTTTTACATTTTCAAAAATCTCCCCGGCCTTATGAAGCAAGGTTTCTTTTGTACCGCCTGGTACTTTAGTATTTTCTTCCATACAATAAATTTTAAATTATTATTTGGTAAGGTACAACGGTTGTGGCAGTTGATAGTATTTTTATTGCCGGTTTACTAAGTCCGTCAATAGGAAATATGATTGAGAATGATCAAAGATGAAAAATTATAGTCATTTACTTTTTTCACTTTACACATGATACTTTGTTTTTTAAAATAGCTTACCTTTCTTAATAATGAGCGTAACCCTTCTACAACTTGACGGGTAATGGATAATCATTGTAATATCGTATTGTATTTACCTGGAAGTTGCCACACTTAAAGCTTCGAACCATGTCAGAATTTTTTCGTTATTTATTCAGGCAAATCGGTGTCAATGTATTAATTGTAGTTGCCATCATCGTTGCGGCCTATTTAGCCATGGCCAGGGGTGAGATAACCATCACAAAAGGTATTCTGCTGACCATTTTTGGATCGCTAACTGCGATCTCCTTTTATAGGTTGTTTCTCCTTGTTTCATCAGGCAGCGATTCACTTGGAGTACAACGATCACCAACCACAATTGATGGCAGTATCAGTGGGTGGAAAATCACAACCACATCGGCACTTTTACTGTTAGCATGTTTATTTTCGGTAGCCACTCTGTTTATTTACTACAGTGACCCCAAAAATGATGAGGCGAAAAATGAAATAAAAAAACCTGAAAAACATTCCGCTTCAAAGAGTGCCGGCAGTCTTATAATACCGGATACACTCGGCAGCAATCGAGATACTTCACGAAGCGTAACAGGAACACCCGGCTCAAACCAATAAAAAACACCAAATATGACTTCCCCTTTAAGACAGGTAAGAATTGCCGATTATAATTTAGCGCCTTACGCTATCGTAACAAAGCCTGTTTTTGCAAAGTCAAAAGCATACCAAAAAATATTTGATGAGCTACTTAATTATACTATTAGAAATTCAAAAGGCGGATCGGTTCTGATATCCGGACATAGAGGTTCAGGAAAAACAACGCTTGTGCGAAGAGCGATCGACGATCTTACCGAGGTGCTTGCGGAACGACAACTGCCATGTAAGCCGCTGTTTGTTCCGTTACATGGGCCTGATTTACTGGATCCGGCCAAGACAGTGCAGACTCAGGACAGCGAGTCCATTAAACAAGGTGATACTGCTGCTCCTCCGCTAAGCGATGCAAATAAACTGATCAAAAATGTACTTGAACATCTTACTATCTCCCTGTATCGTTCATTAGCAAATGAATTTTGTAATTCATTCCGCGAAAAATTAATGCAAGGCGAGAAAGCTTCTGAATTAAAAGAATTGGTTGGGTTGCTTCGGCTGGAATTGGATGAAGGCACCGATGTTTCCGTATTACGATCCATTTGGGCGGAAGCCGGTTTTCTTGAAACCGGCACGCTGTTCAATAATCCTTCTCCTGATCAGGGAGTACGGGAGATCGCATTGCTTTCTTCGGCAGCACAGGCTTATAGAATTGTCACCGGCTCTATCACCGCTAAACAGGGATTGCTGAGTGAAATTGAAAGAGAGTTGAGTTATTCTTCTGAATATAAATTTATCTCAAAAGATATTATCAACGCCATTTTTGGATTGCTCTCAGGCGCTGCCGTGGGGGCAGGTGTTGTTGAGCTTACTGGAGGAAAATATGATCTTCTTCTTGGTAGTTTGGCCGGTATTGCCACTGCCGTTCTTTCAACTTATACATTCACACTTACCTCAAAAGGAACTGCGAAAAAGAAAAGAACAAGAGATTACCAGTTTATTAGAAATACCGATATTTCTACGCTCAATCGTGATCTGCCTAACCTGATCAATAGAATGAAAGATATAGGGCTTGCACCCATATTTATTGTTGATGAGCTTGACAAGGTGATACCGCCATACGACGTATTTGGAAAGCTGATAAATTATCTGAAAAATCTTGTGACCGATCATTCCTTTTTTTGTTTTCTCACTGATCGTAATTATTTTGACTTCATAAGTGATATTTACCAGGAAAATAAATACCCTGTTCAGTATACCTATTTCAGCAACCGGTTCTATGTTAATTATTCGCCGCGGGACTTACACGCATACCTTGATCATTTATTTCAGCTGCAAATGGTCCAGGACAAGGAATTAAAAGCAGATGCGATCTTACTGCAATATATGTTGCTCAACCGGTCAAGTCTTCATACGATCGATCTGAAAAGGGAAATAAAAAAAAGGATGGATAGCGGGTTCATTAGTGTGGAGGGGGTAAGATCGAATCTTTATTTCCGGTTCCCTATCATGATACAGCTGGCCATAGAATCTATCCTTCAGGACGAGAGATTGGTTGAGAGATTTGAACAGGACTCTTATTTCTTCCAGTCAATAGTTGACACAATGTATTATCCGATCAGGATGTGGTTTTCAGGCGAAGAACTTAACGTTAGTAAAAAGCGATTCGAGGAATATTTAAAAGAAAGATCTGAATTTTATTCAGAAGAAGAACAAACAAAAAATGGAAATGGTGAATTGAAGCCTGCTGAGAAAAAAGTAAAAGTCATTAAGGATACAGATTTCCTGCTGAAGAAATTAAATGAACTTGTAGAGCTCCTGCTGGATGGTAATAAGCTTTATGAAAAACTGAATGAGGTTAAGATAAGCGGAGATACACCGGAAATACGGGAAATCTGGAAGATCGTTATTGATACCATTCCGAAGCAAATACAAAACAGCTCCGTTAAGCGTGGATTGTTGAAAAAGAAAGATGAAAACTCTTATGAATGGCGCTTTGATTATTACGGAAGACCTTTAAAAGATGAGGAAGAAGCTCAGGATCTTGAAATGAAGCTGATCTTGCTTTTAGATCTTCAAAAATCACTGAAATTGGTAACAAATAATGACATCGGGCTTGAAAATTTGGCCTCTTTCGGTATCATTAATACCAGTCCCTCCTGGCATGACCTTCAGTATTCAATCCCCCGCATCAAACTATATACTGAAAATGGCCGCCAGGAATATCCCGAAAGGCAATCTGATCTGCCGAGCCTTGATGAGTATTATGGCATGATAGTATCGAATGGTAAAACGCTGGCAAAAGCACTTACGCTTGCCCATTATTTAAAAGCGATTACTGGTAAAGATCAATGGAAACCTTTTTTTGACGCGATCGGACAGTTATTCAATTGGCGATCGCCGCAAGGTGTACCTGCCATCGATAAAATATTGTCGCAATTAGGAGGTGACAATGTGTTGCCATCAAAAAAAATTAATTGGGACAACTACGCTATTGATACCGATAACTTTCAAAACTGGCTCAATAAATTTGAGAGCATTACGAATAAAACGGTTTCTTACTCACCGGCGCCAGGTGATGTTTATTCTATTTGGTGGACGACAGTAAAAAAGCGCCTGCTGGAAAATATAAAAGATGATAAAGTGGTTTTCGAAACGACTGTCGAAGATCTTATCTGTATCAGCGAAAACTATAGGTGGGCTAAGGAGTTAAAAGACATCAGCTCGGTATATAAGCGGGTATGGTCCGACATTCTTGTTGAGGTGTGGAATCAGAACCCGGCAACACCAGCGGTTCCGCGTTGGCTGATCGTCCCTTCATTGATCAAGTTGGGATTTACTTCTCTCGAATTCAAAAATCTTAATCTTAACGATAAAGAATGGGAGGAGATTACACCTTTTCCCGAGGCTAAAACTCTGTCAGGTAATGAATTTATTATTTTTGTTTCTCAACGTTCAATGAAAACATATTTTTTACCGACTGGAATTGGACGGCCTTTTCTGATCTTCGACTATGATTTATGGCATCAGCAGACATCCATCCTCAAAGGCATACTGTCTTTCGTAAAAGACAAATATGTTCTCAGTACACTGTTTGTGGAAACGAGTTCCAAAGACGCTGATGAAACAATCGATAAGCTTAAAGATTTTTTTGGAACTAACCAGGATAATACTTTCTTGCTTGCTCCTTTTGGTGAGGTTAAGTCGAAGTTTAAAGTGGTCAGAAGCGTTACGAGTTTGTGATCTACTCATCATTTCTATTGCAAGAAAAGTGTCGGAGAAAATTTTACAGTTAATTATTTGCCACGTTTTTTTTGATTTATCTTTTAAAAAATAATTCCTGCATTCTTCTACTTTGTCTGTATTAAAAATATCAATGCCCAGTTGTTGCTGGAGTTTCCATGCATCGGGATTGTCCGGGCTGCCCCATAGCCTGAGCAGCTTACCCATTCCGTGTACTTTTTCTATCACATCTTTCAGGCGTTGGTGATCATCTATCGGCGGAAGATTATACCCTATCCAGCTATCGCTGATAAATGCTACACGTTGCACTGTGGCGCTATCATATTTTTCATTAGGACGCCCATCAAAAAAAATATACGGCGGATAAGTCGTCCATTTAGATAAAGCACCGCGATCGCCACTAATAACAAGCTGAACTGCTTTTGAATTTAGGGAACGGTCAAAAACAGAGCGGTGAGGAGATACGAGTTTTATAAGTTCACCAATTACAGTTTCTCCGTTTTCTTTTATATCGATCATCAGCACAGGTGCATAGTTGGTGTCTTCACTAATCTTTCCTTTATGAAGCCGGAACAATTCAATGACAGGTTGCATGTAAAGACTATCTAATGTTTTAGCAGTGACGAGTTCTTTTTTATCATGGGCCACCAACACCCTGTTGCCGGAGAGATAAATATCAGCCTCTATTGAAAATGCTTTATGCCGCAGTGCATTGGTAAGCGGTTCCGGTTTCTGGTAATCGTTGTGAGCATGGATGAGTTGTGCGGGGGATTGAAAGCAGGTAAGACTAATTATTATGTGGAGCAGAATGAATTTCATATGACAAAGATGAAATCATTTTTCATTTATCCAAAGACAAAGCTGACATTAATGATTTGATTGAAAAGTATTGTTCAAGGAAAAAGAGCTATTGCTATGTATTGTTTGCCGGTTATTTGCTCAATAGAATTCCCGAACGCACAAGAGTGCGACGCAACCAAAGCCTAATAGTAGTAACACAGCTGATTAAATAATTCTCTGCACCCAAACTGTTAAGCTTCTTCACTTACAAAAGCAAGCTCATTAATTAAGCGTACCTTACAAGCCTCCAAAAGGCGTTTTATGAAATTCATCGTTGTAAAGATCACCTGTCTTGTTTTGTGTTCAGGTTTTACGATCTCCACGGTTGGCCAGTATGATTGGAAATTATGTAAAGTAAAGGATGGCATCAGTGTGTATCAATCAGCAGTTAAATATTCGAATTATAAAAGTATTAAAGTGGAGTGCACTTTCGATGGTACCTATGATAAGCTGATCGCAGTGCTCAATAATGTGAACGGCCATAAGGATTGGGTATATCATAATAAAACAGCCTACATCGTTAAGCAGGTTAATCCTTATGAGTTTTATTATTATACAGAGGCCAGCCTGCCATGGCCTATGTCAAACAGGGATGCCATTGTGCATTTGAAAATGAACAGAGATAGTCTTAACCGTTTTTTAAAGATCACTTCTATCGGCGTACCGGATTATATTGCTGAAAAAAGCGGGAAGGTGAGAGTGACGAAATCAACCGTTAGTTGGAATGTTACAATGCCGACAACAAAGACGATCAACATCGTTTATATTTTTGAAGCAGAGCCGGGAGGTAGCCTTCCTGCATGGGTTGCCAATATGTTTGTCGATAAAGGACCGTATGAGACTTTCAAAAAACTGGGCGAGATATTGAAGAAGTGAAACTTAGATTCGAAGTCAAAAGTATGAATACAAAAGTTGGAAGTTAAAAGTTCAATGTATCAACACAATTATTAATTCTTAATTATTAATTTTTAATTCATTCACATTCATTCGCTAACTCTTTTGAACTCACTGCGGGCACTGTATTTGTCTTACGCATAGTAACAAAAACGTACAACTATGCGGAAACTGATCTTAAAATTAACAAAAGCTGCCTTTCCAATTGCCGCAGTGTTTTCTATCCTTATAAATTCTGCTTACAGCCAGCAAAATATCATTGACAAAAAAGATGATACGCATCCTGAAATAACAGCGCAGCAATATATGCCGGCGAAAATTTACAGGTTCAGCGCTGTACAAATGAATGGCTATAATGAAATAAAATGGCAGGCCGCAGCAGAAGCAGATACACGCCGGTTTATTGTTGAATACAGTACGGATGGAATAAATTATCAATCTGCGGGTGAAGTAACTCCGGTAACAGGCGATTATATTTTAAAACATCATATTCTTGATTCAAGAACATTTCTTTATCGCATCCGGATGGAAAAAAAGGATGGCAAGTTTTTCACCACGGGAAGTTTTTTACTCGGCGGAGTTGATATTGCACCAGTAAAACTTTATCCAACGATGGTAACAGGCAATACTGTTAGCCTGCAAATGTATTTGCCCGTGAATCGAATTAATATTGTTTCGTTTGATGGCAAGCAAGTGATGCAAAAAGATCTTGGCGGTATTGCCGGCAATACACAGGTTGCTATTCCTGCATTAAGCAGAGGACAATACCTGGTAACTTTTTATGGTAATGGCTGGCAGAGTACGGAGAAGTTTATGATTGGAGGGTAGGAGAATTAAAAATTAAAAATTAATAATTAACAATGCACTCACGATGATGAGTGCTTTTGTTTTTTACCCATAGTAAAGAAAGACAAACGCAAAGCGTTACGAACCTAAATGAGAAATAATCTCTTAATTATTAATTATTTCTCAGCAAGAACACTCTGTTCACGGAAAACCTTGGCAAATTCGATGAACCCCTTAGCTTGTTGTAAATATTCTTTTGCAAATTCTTCAGAAGGCGCCACATCATTCATTCGCATCACTGCAGCTTTAAAACTTCCGGCAGGATATAAACCTTTCTCAGAAAAATGAGTATCGAAATCTTTTAAGATGCCATGCTGTGTATTGCATTGCACGCCCTGTTGAAGTAAGAGTGCTTTTGCAGTATGGATTTGTGCCGCATAAGCATTATAGATTCCATCGGCCCATTTTGAGTTAGATAAACATTCTTCGCTGGCTGCAATTTTCTCTTCAGCTTCCATGATCAATGTAGCGATAAGATCGATCATAACACCTGCGCATTCACCTACACCAATGGCAGTAGCAAATTTTTCTTCCTGTCCCCAGTCGATATAATCTTCCGCTTGCAACGTTTCAAGACTGGCCAGGGGTTTTAATAATTCATAATAATATCTATCACCATTACGCTGGCTGTAATTCAAAAATGTTTCGCCGTTTGTTGCATTGGTTTTATAATCGGTAAGTACAGTTCTTATTACATCGGGTCCGCGTTTACTTGGTACTTTTAATACTTTATCAGCAATGCGGCCTTCGCCACCGCCCAGTACACCACCACCAATTAATACTTGCAGCGCGGGCAGTACTTGTCCTTTTGCTTTCAACGAGCTTCCATGAAAACCAATAGACGCCATACCGTGTTGGCCGCAACTATTCATACAACCGCTGATCTTAATTGTAATTTCTTTGTTATATAAATACTCAGGGAACTCTTCTTCGATCACTTCACTCAATGCAAGTGCAGTGCTTGTGCTGTTACTGATTCCCAAATTACATGTATCGGTACCGGGACAACTTGTAACATCAGCCACCGATCCGAAACCGGCAACTGCCAAACCCTCTTCATCCAAAACGCTGTATACATATTCCAAATGTTCAGGTTTTATAAAACGGAGTTGCAATCCCTGGTTAATCGTAACACGAACATCATCTGCGATCACATCTTTTAGTTTTGCTGTCAGCCGTCTGCTGCTGTGTGAACTGATATTCCCATTTGGCACACGAACATACACGGCAAGATAGCCTTCTTGTTTTTGTTGAAAGACATTGGTGGTCTTCCATAGTTGAAACTTAAATGGATCTATCGTCAATGGTGAATGGTGAATGAATGATGGTTCGGTTTGTGTATTGACCATTGACCATTGACCATTCACGTCAACTTTATATCTCTGTTGCGTCAACGCCAGCTGTTCTTCAACAACAAGTTCATTAAACGCATCGATGCCGATCTTTTGAATCAGGAATTTTATTCGTGCTTTATGGCGGCTGTTACGTTCACCATGTCTGTCAAACACTCTTAATACTGCTTCAAGGTAGGGGATGAGCAGATCTTCTTCTAAAAATTCATGAGTAGTAATTGCAAGATGCGGTTGAGCACCAAGACCGCCGCCAACTAAAACCTTAAAACCACGTACTTCTTTACCGTCTATAATTTTTATTCTTGGAATGGCGCCAAGATCATGCATAAAAACAAGTGCAGTATCTTTTTCACTGCTGCTAAATGCGATCTTAAATTTTCTTCCCATTTCCTGGCAAACAGGTTTGCGAAGAAAATACTCAAACATAGCATGCGCATATGGCGTTACATCAAACGGTTCTTCAGGATCAATGCCTGCAATATCTGATGCTGTTATATTTCTTACAGTGTTGCCGCATGCTTCACGGATCGTAACATCATCTTTTTCCAGTTCATTCCACATTTCAGGCGTACGGTCGAGACTTACAAAATGTATTTGTATATCTTGTCTTGTTGTTAGGTGAAGATTGCCGGTTGAATATTCATCAGACACATCAGCAATGCGGTTCCATTGTGCTAAAGTCATTTTACCATAAGGAAGCTTGATTCGCACCATTTGCACGCCTTGCTGACGCTGTCCATATACACCGCGGGCAAGTCGCAGGCTGCGGAATTTTTCTTCATCCATCTTTCCTTCACGGAAAAGGCGGATCTTTTTTTCCAGCTCAACAATGTCTTTTTCTACAACGGCCTTTCCGTTTTTGTTGGGAAAACTTTCTAACTCAGTGCGGAAACTCTGCATATTCGTTGATTTCGTTTATAACTATGTCGCAGGCAGTACCCGAGTGGTAAAAACCCTACTTTTTTGGTAGACTAAACAAAAGTAATACGGGAAAACTGTTTTGTCAAATATTATTTGCCACAACGAATGTAAGTACGATGCCTTTTGAGACAAATTTGTTAAAATAATTTAAATAGTCTACTAATTTAGTAGGGAAATCTATTATCTTTACCTGCTCAGACTCAATATGGATTATCAATCATTCTTAAACCAACGGCTTCAGCAACTGAAAGATAGCGGCGCTTACCGTTACTTTTTGGAGGTAAATAAGAGTGCACAGCATTTTCCTAACTTTTATTATGCAGACGAAAAGGGACAGCAACATGCAGCTGTTAACTGGTGCAGTAATGATTACCTGAGCATGAGCACTCATGAAGAAGTGATCTCTAAACTTGGATTTGTTACGCATCGAAGTGGTACAGGCAGCGGTGGTACCAGGAATATTTCAGGCACTACAAATCATCATAAAGAATTAGAAAGAACATTGGCTGCATGGCATAAAAAGGAGGCAGCTTTATTGTTTAATGGCGCATACCAGGCCAATGTAACCACATTGCAAACACTTGGTAAAAACATTCCTGGTCTTGTTTTCTTTTCAGATGAAAGAAATCATGCTTCTATTATTGAGGGGATCCGCGGTTGTAAAAATGAAAAGAAAATTTTCAGGCATAATGATGTGGAGCATTTGGAAGAATTGCTGCAGACTGTACCGGCAGACAAACCTAAGATGATCGTATTTGAATCTGTTTATTCAATGAGTGGAACGATTTCACCGGTGAAAGCAATAGCGGCACTTGCAAAAAAATTTAATGCGCTTACTTATGTGGATGAAGTGCATGGTGTAGGAATGTATGGAAAAACAGGCGCAGGTATTTTAGAACAGGAAGATCAGGAACATTCAATAGACATTATCAATGGAACATTGTCAAAAGCGGTTGGTGTATTTGGAGGTTATATTGCCGCATCCGCAACTATAGTTGATTTTATAAGAAGCTTTGGCAGCGGGTTTATTTTTACTACTTCATTGCCACCTGCTATTTGCGCTGCTGCAAATAGGAGCATTCAATTTATTCAGCAGAATAACCAGGTAAGAAAACATTTTTTTGAAAACGTAAATCAATTACGGACTGCATTCAATAATAATGAGATCAATTTTAAACAGAATGATTCGCATATTACCATCATTCCGATGGAAGACGCTACGAGATGCAGGCAGATTGCAAACCAATTATTGGAAAAACATGGCATTTACCTGCAGCCAATAAATTATCCGACAGTACCTGTTGGAGAAGAATGCCTGCGGATCATCATTACAGCAAGACATTTACCAAAACATATCAATCACCTGGCATACAGCCTTAAAAAAATATTGCATGGAGACAATCAAACTGATTGGCAGAAGTTCCCGGCTGTCGCTGTTGCAGATTGATATTGTAAAACGAAAAATTCAAGCTGCATTCCCCGGTATTAAAGTGGAAGTGATTGCCCGCAGCAGCAAAGGTGACGGTCTCCAGGACATTCCCTTGCACACAGTAGAAGGCAGTGATTTTTTTACACAAGATATTTTTGATGCGCTGACAATTGGTGAGGCGGATATTGCGGTTCATTCATTAAAAGACATGAGCAGCGAACATTTTTTTGGACAAAATAAGTTTGCCATCGTTGACCGTAATGATACAAGAGATGCAGCCATTTTCAATGATTACATTGAAGAAAAGATCACGAGAGGGGAGACCATTATTATTGGAACCTGTTCTCCGCGAAGGGAAGAAATGGCAACCGTGTTTCTCAAAAAAGCATTGCCGCAATTGAACGCTGAAATAAAAATTGAAACAAGATCGATCCGCGGAAATGTAGAAACAAGATTAAAAAAGTTGAATAACGGAGAATATGATGCAACGATCCTGGCAACTGCAGGATTAAATCGACTATTGGGGCCCATCCTAAATCCTTCCCGAAGGGAAGGACTTTCGGAAACTCCGTATAATGCAAGAACTGATTCGGAAATTATTAAAGAATTGCTGGCTGATAAAAAACTCATGTTGCTGCCATTGATTGAATGTGTACCTGCTCCCTGCCAGGGGGCAATCGTTGCTGAAGCGCATTATTCAAATGCAAATGCTATTGAAGTATTGAATAAAATAAATGATGAAGTATTATTTACCGATTGTTATGCCGAAAAGAAAGAGGCTATCAAATACGGAGCCGGATGTATCCAGAAATTTGGTGTAACGACTTTGGAGACTAAGAATGGAAAATATTTGTATGCAGCTGGTAAAGATTCTGAAGGAACTGAGTTTGTAAAATGGGATCCATTGCCTGAAATAAAAGTTAACGGACAATTATTTTCTTCGACCGATGTAATGAAGGGCTTTTTTGATTACGAGTGGACGCACAAAGAAATAAAGCATGAAAGGCCTGCTGTCTTTATTGCAAATTATAAAGCTATTCAAGGACCTGAATTGAAGGGCATATCAGGTAAAACAATTCTAGCTTCTGGAACTAAAACATGGTTTGAGCTTTCTAAAAAAGGTTACTGGGTTACCGCTAGTGCCGATGCATTAGGATTTGAATTTTTATTACCATCATTGAATATGCCGTTATTAAATATAAAAGCCGAAGATATTTCTATTCTAACCCATGAGGCAGCCGCAGAAAGATGGAAAAGTAAAGGATATGATGCTATAAGTAATCATAACCTGTTACCTAAAAATGAGGAAGCAATCCAACAATCAATTGCAAAAGCAGATGCAATATTCTGGAGCAGCTTTTCGCAATTTGAATTTTATGGAAACTATGCAAAGACAGATGCACAACATTTATGTGCCGGCGGTGAAACAGCAGAGTTATTGAAACAGGCAGGAGTGGAGCCGGTTACCTTTCCAACAATAAAAGCATTTGAACAATGGAAAAAATATTCTACCCGGTCACGCAGCGTCGCTTAAGAGCGGATACGCATATAAGAGAACTGACAGCGTCAGTAAAACTTTCTCACAAAAGTTTTATTCAGCCATTGTTTGTTGATGAAGCAATTAAGGAAACGAGGGTCGTAAATGGATTGAAAGACGTTGAGGTGGATACGGAAACGACTGTGCTGAATAAAATTGAAGAAAGTATAAAAAACGGGGCCACTAAGTTTTTACTCTTCCCTGTGCCGGCCAATAAAAAAGAAAACAATTTTGATTTTTCATTTGCAACATCTGTCATCAAATCGATTAAAGAGAATTTTGGAAATGGTGTTTGGATCGCTTCTGATCTGTGCTTGTGCAGTTATACTACACATGGGCATTGTGGCATTTTAAATGATGATCATTCAAAATTGGTGAATCATAAAACTGTGGATGTATTGAGTAAGTATGCAACACAGTTAGCCATAGCTGGTGCCGATTGCATTGCGCCCAGTGATATGACCGATGGACGCATTGGAGCTATCCGTACTTCGCTCGATGCAGTAGGATATGATACCGTAAGCATCATGAGTTATTCAGCAAAGTTCAGCTCTCAGTTTTATGGACCATTTCGTGATGCGTGTCATTCTGCACCGGATACAAATGGTTTGAAGAATCGCAAAACATACCAATTATCTCCGCTAAATAGTAATGATGCAATCGCAAGTTCTTTGAGAGATGAGAAAGAAGGTGCCGATATTTTAATGGTAAAACCTGCAGCATTGTATACGGATGTAATTGCCAAACTAAAACAACAAACATTAAAACCTGTTGCAGCATACCATGTAAGCGGAGAATATGCAGCAATTGAAGCATTAGCGGAAAAAAGTTTAGTGAACCGCGAAGCTGCCCATTTGGAAGTATGGACTGCATTGACAAGAGCCGGTGCCGATATTATAATTTCTTATGCAGCTAAAAATGCAAAGGAGTGGATTGATAAAATGGAGTATTAAAAAAGGAAAATGGATAGCAACGACTATATACAAAAGAATTCTTCAGAAGTTGATAAAAAAAATCAGCTCTATCCGGTTTTCCTAAAATTGGATCAGTTGGAATTGTTACTGGTTGGCGGTGGTAATGTGGGTTTGGAAAAATTGCATTCGTTGCTTGCAAATTCTCCAGAGGCAAAGATCTCGATCGTAGCGCCTGAAATAAAAGATGAAATAAGAAAACTTGTTTTCAGGCATCCATCCTGCAAAATATTTCAAAGAGAATTTCAAAAAGAAGATCTGGATAATAAAGACCTTGTGATACTTGCTACCGACAACAGGCAATTGCATGAAGAAATAAAAATGCAGGCCACGCAAAAAGGAATTTTAGTAAATGTTGCTGATACTCCCGATCTCTGCGATTTTTATCTGGGCAGCATTGTACAAAAAGGAAATTTGAAAATCGCCATATCTACAAATGGCAAATCACCAACAGCAGCGAAACGGATCAAGGAAGTATTACATGATGCATTGCCTGGTGAGCTGGATGATGTGATTGAGAATTTACATAAAGTAAGAAGCAAGCTCAATGGCAATTTTGAATACAAAGTAAAAAAACTAAATAAGCTCACAAGCATCCTGGTAGAAAAAGATAATGGAGGAAATGCACAGCGATGGAGAAAAATTGCGACTTATTCTTTAATTGCCTTCGGGCTGATGCTGATCGGGCATTTTATTTTTTCGTATATACCATTTCAATCAATGACGGATGAAACGGTAAAATGGTACCAGACACTGGACAAAAATTTTCATTGGATGGTGTTGGCCGGTTTCTGTGCACAGATGGTAGATGGAGCCACAAGTATGGGCTATGGTGTAACCAGTTCTATAATACTACAAACTGCAAATGTTAGTCCTGCTGCAATCAGTGGCGGTATTCATACAGCTGAAATGTTTACCAGTGGTGCGTCAGGTTATAGTCATTATAAATTTGGGAACGTAAATAAAAAACTTTTTAAAGCATTGGTGATACCGGGTGTGATCGGCGCTGTGTTAGGTGCGATCCTGCTGGTTCAGTTAAATGATACGCATATTAAATATCTCCGGCCTATCATGGCTTTTTATACGCTGTTACTCGGCGTCAAAATTTTCGCCAATGCATTTTTACCAAATATTAAAAAGAAATTCAAACGATACAGCTGGCTTGCAGGTGCAGGCGGATTTCTCGATTCATTCGGCGGCGGTGGCTGGGGCCCGATCGTTACCTCTACATTAATTACAAAAGGAAGAACACCAAAATATGTGGTGGGATCAGTAAGCCTTACAGAATTTTTTATCACACTGGCAAGTGCATTTACATTTTTTACATTGATAGGCGTGCAGAACTGGCAGGTGATTCTTGCCCTGGTTGTTGGCGGCGTTATTGCCGCACCGATTGCGGCGAAACTGGCAGGTAAGCTTCCACGCAAAGCATCATTTATTTTATTGGGATCGGTAGTAGTGATCTGGAGCATAAAGATCCTGGCCGGTCTATTTTAACTAATGACTGTTCATGGATGAAAAATATTTTTATAAAATAATAGTCTACTAATTTGGTAGGGTAATAAACACCTCCTATTTTTGTTTTATCATTTTAATAATTATAAAATGAAATTCTCATCAACGAATGCGCCAATTGAAAAAAAACATTAATCTATCGATGTTGATAGTTGGAAAACACGTCGGTAAAAATTTAAACCAAAAGAAATATTAAAACCAGAAACCAAATTCGTTGACAATGAAAAAAAATTTCTTCCTTGTTATAATATTAATGTTTCTTGCAGGCACAGGCTATGCCCAGAGTAAATTGAAAGGCGTGATCAAAGATGAGAAAGGAGTAGCCATAGAAGCAGCCTCTGTATCTGTCAAGGGTACTTCTGTTTTCACAGTAGCGGATGCAAAAGGAGAATTCACTATCCCGGCACCTAAAACATTGCCTTTTACACTCACTGTTACTTCAGTCGGATTTTCTCCTGCAGAAGCAGAGATCACTGAGCTTAAGGATTCAGTTATCACCATTATACTTTTTACCAACACGGAATTGACTGAACTTATCATCACCGCAAGGCGTCGTGTTGAAACTGCTCAAAATGTACCGATATCTATTTCTGTAGTGGGTGGTGCACAAGTAGAAGAAACCGGAGCATTTAATGTGAACCGGTTGAAAGAACTGGTGCCAACCGTTCAATTGTATTCATCCAATCCCCGTAATACAACACTGAATGTCCGTGGGCTTGGTTCTACATTCGGATTAACCAATGATGGCATCGATCCGGGTGTAGGTTTCTATGTGGATGGAGTGTATTATGCACGGCCTGCCGCTACTACACTTGATTTTATAGATATTGAAAGGATCGAAGTATTGCGCGGGCCGCAAGGCACTCTTTTCGGAAAAAATACAACAGCCGGCGCATTTAATATCACCACACGAACTCCAAAATTCAAACCGGGTGCCACGCTTGAAGTAAGCTATGGTAATTTTGGATTCATCCAGGCTAAAGCATCAATAACGGGAGCTATCACTAAAAAAATTGCCGGCAGATTTTCTTTTTCGGGTACGCAAAGAAATGGAGTGATCAAAGATAGTATAAGACAAAAATCAATCAATGATCTTAATAATATCGGTTTCCGCGGACAATTATTATATGCACCATCTGAGAAAATTAAGATCACATTGATCGGTGATATATCCGATCAGAAACCGGATGGATATGCGCAGGTATTTGCGGGAGTAGTGCAAACAAAAAGACCAGGCTATCGTCAGTTTGATTCTATCATTCGCCGATCTTAATTACCAGTTACCAAGCCGTAATCCTTTTGATCGTATCATCGATCATAACACTCCATGGCGTTCAGGCAACCAGTTAGGAGGCGTGTCTGTAAATCTTGATGCAAAGGTTGGCTCCGGTACACTCACATCTACTACTGCATGGCGTTACTGGAATTGGGATCCATCAAACGACCGTGACTTTACAGGACTACCGGTGCTAACACTTTCACAAGCGCCTTCGAAGCATAAGCAATGGACACAGGAGATCCGTTATGCGGGTGATTTTTCATCACACCTGAGTGGTGTTGCCGGTGTATTTATAATTGGACAGGATCTTAAAACAGATCCTGTACATACTGAAGAATCCGGGTTCTGCCCAATGGCGGTTTTCCCAAAGCTCTACAAGTAATTTATGGAAGACACCGGGACTTTTGGATGGTTATGGTATTCGTACAACATCAAGACTGCAAACTTTTGGCGCTGCTGTATTTGGTCAGCTTGACTGGGCAATTACTGAACGACTTCACTTGTTACCTGGTATACGATATAACTACGATAAGAAAGAAGTTGATTTTGACAGAAAAACTTATGGTGGACTTGAGACCAATGACCCGCAACTCCTGGCAATAAAACGTTCTGTTTATACTGACCAGGCTTTTACTGCTGATGTTAACGAAAGTAATTTTTCAGGTCAACTAACCTTGTCTTATAAAGCGAATAAGAACATAAATGCATTTGCTACTTATTCTATAAGTTATAAGCCGGTTGGTATCAATCTTGGCGGATTGCCAACAGCCAATGGACAAATTTTAACCGGGTTAGCAACAATTAAACCCGAAGATGTAAATCATTTTGAATTGGGAGTAAAGACCAGCCCAACTAAAAACTCCACGCTGAATGTAACATTACATAATACTGTGATAAAAGATTATCAAACCCAGGTACAAACTGCTGAAGTTGGTGTTAACCGTGGTTATCTTGCTAATGCAGAAAAAGTAAGAGTTCGTGGTGTGGAGCTTGATGGCGCAGCAAAGATCGATAATCACTTTTCAGTTTACGGAAATATTGCCTATACCGATGGACAATATCTCGCATTCACAAATGCACCATTACCACTGGAAGAAACAGGTGCATCACAATCTTTCAAAGATGTTTCAAAAGGTGAACTGCCCGGTATATCTGATTGGGCCGGTTCTTTGGGTGGTGAAATACTTTCCGATAGAAAAACAGTTTTCGGAAATACAGGGAATATCTTTTTTGCAGCAGATGTCTATTATCGTTCTTCATTTTCTTCAAGCGCTTCACCTTCCAAATATCTGAATGTAGACGGGTATGCATTGTTAAATGCAAGAGTTGGTTTCCGTGCACCATTAGGACTTTCATTCTTTGCCTGGGCACGCAACCTGTTAAACAAAGATTACTTTGAACAGTTACTTCCGGCAGCAGGCAATGCAGGACATTATGCTGCGGTGCTGGGTGATCCGGGAACTTTCGGTGTCACACTTCGTTACGCATTTCAAAAACAATAATAAGAGTAGAAAGTTCTAATAAACTTTTTTTCGTATGGCAAGCAATCGTTGAAAGAACGGCGTCCCGATTCATCGGGGTTTATTCTTTGTGTTCTTAGTGTCACACGTTGCGCCCTTCGTGTTACAAAAAATACTGGAACACAAAGAACACTACGTCCCGATAGCTATCGGGACACAAAGGACACTATGCCTTTTTTAAAATCAAAACTGGTTTAAATTTTTTTATGAACCCGGCTTTGTTACTACTATCAGCGTCTGTTGCGACGCTTCGTTCATCGTTCTGTTCTTTATTGAACAAAGGCGTTGCAGTTTACCCAGACACTGAGCTTGTCGAAGTGGAAGGGTCGCACTCTTTAAGGTTCAGTTCGCTATTCAGCATGTTTCGCAAAGTATTGGGTCTTTTTGTTTTTTATTTTCTGATGAACACAAATTTATTTTCTCAAACAAAACAAACAGAAAGCATACAGCAAACATGGTTTGGCTATTTCAACCAAACAAGATTCAGCAATAAATGGGGAACATGGACCGATTTGCATTTACGAACCAAAGAAGATCTTGTTTCTGATATTTCACAAAGCATTTTACGGCTTGGCTTAACTTATTATTTAAATGATGATACAAAACTTACAGCGGGTTATGCTTATGTAAGTCATTATCCGGCGGAAAACCATAAGAATGTTACTATGCCAGAACATCGTCCCTGGCAGCAAATTCAATGGCATAGCAAATATTCTAACCTCAGACTTATGCAATGGTTTCGCCTGGAAGAAAGGTTCAGGAGAAAGATTCTAAATGATGATGAACTCGATGAAGGCTATAACTTTAATTTCAGGGTGCGATATAATTTCTTTTTCATAGTTCCTTTAAGTAAAAATAAATTTCAGCCAAAATCGCTTTCGTTTGTTGCAAACGATGAGGTTCATATCAATTTCGGTAAACAGGTTGTTTACAATTATTTTGACCAAAACCGTTTTTTTCTTGGATTTGCTTATCATGTAAACAAACATGATAACTTACAGGTTGGTTATATGAATGTTTTTCAGCAACTGGCCTCTGGAAATAAATACAGGAGCAATCATGTCGCCAGAGTTTTTTACTTTCATAATCCTGATGTAAGAAAAAAATAATTATGGCAAGAATAGAACCATTAACCACAAATGATATTTCGCCCTCTGTGAAAGCGGCTTTTGAACGGCATGTGCAGGAGTACGGAGGCCGCATTACGAATATGAAAGCGACACTTGGTCATTCGCTTATTGCATTTGAAGCCTATATGCAATGGTATCCTTTGTATACAGAAGTCGAAAAGATATTAGGAAAACGAATGGCTTCTCTTTATGCACATTCAATTTCCTGTGCCGCCGATTGTCCATTATGCTCAACATTTTTCAGGAAAATAATTATAGATTCAGGTGAAACACCGGAAAAATTAGAGTTGAACGAATCAGAAAAAGATGTATTGAATTTCGGCAGCGGCATTGCAAAGCATAAAGGGAATATTGCCAATTATCTTTATAATGCAGTCGCGGCAAAATATAATGAAACAGAAATGGTGATCTTAACTGCTTTTGCCGGTATAATGATCGCAACAAATGTATTTAATAATGTGATCGAAACAGAAATTGATGAATACCTGTCTGCTTACAGATCAAATATGAAATATTGCTGAACAAATGAGTAACGATTTAAAAGATAAAGTAGCATTTATTACAGGTGCGGCACACGGCCAGGGCAGGGCAACTGCTATCGCATTGGCAAAAGAAGGCGTTCATATTGCTGCATTTGATATTGCACAAACGCTGAAATATCCCGGTTATGAACTTGGTTCTGAAAATGAACTTCATTCATTGAAAAAAGAATGTGAATCGCATGGAGTAAACTGTCTTGTTTTTACCGGCGATGTAAGAGTTGATGACGACATTAATAATGCGGTTACTAAAACAGTCGAACAGCTTAAAAAGATCGATATACTTTTTAACAATGCAGGAATATGTGCATATGGTCTTGCACATGAATTGACGGAAAAAGAATGGGATGCTATGCTTGATATTAATTTAAAAGGCGCATGGTTGGTTGCCCGTCGTATCATTCCTGTAATGATGAAACAACAATCGGGAGTGATCATTAATAATTCTTCTATCGCAGGTTTGCGTGGTATGAATCGGTTAAGTCATTACGCTGCTTCTAAATGGGGATTGACCGGTTTGACAAAATCATGGGCCATTGAACTGGCGCCACATAATATAAGAGTAGTATCTATCCATCCTACCGGTGTAAATACACCAATGAATGATGGGCTTGCTGCGCTGGAAGGAGCAACACCAAAGGAGATAGCAGAAAGAAGTGCAGGTAATTTGATCAATGTACCATGGGTGGAAGCGGAGGATGTTGCAAATGCTGTAATCTTCCTGGTATCTGATAAATCAAGGTTTATTACAGGCTCGCAATTTGTTTTGGATGCCGGTCTCTTAACCAGGTAATTTTATTAAAAATGATCATTATGAAAAAAATATTGTTGACCAAAGGTTTTTGTCTTGTGGCATTCATTCTTGCAGTTAACCTGATCAATGCGCAGGATAAGAAAGATTATTTCACCATCGAAAATTATTATAAGGTAAAATGGGGATTTGCGGACGAGTTTATCAATCTATGGAAAGTGAATCACTATCCGTTATTAAAAAAAGCGATTGATAAAGGTGATATCATCAGCGTCGTCGCAGAAAAACCCAAACTGCATAGCGGCGAAGACACCCGGTTCGATTTTAAAGTAACCATTGTTTTCAAAAATGCAGCGCTTGCATTTGATCATGGTCTTACTGAGCCTTATAAAAAAGAATTGTATCCTGATCTGAAGAAACTGGAAAGGGATGAACAGCATCGTTTTGAATTATTAATTGCACATTGGGATGTCATGATCGAGCGGATCGAATTGTAATGATGGAAAAATTATGGAGCAGGAGACCAATTATATTGAACCAGGAAAGAGATCTTTTTTATCAGAGTTATCCGAAGATATTTGGGCTGTCCTCATCGGTGGATTACTGATCACAGCGATTCTTGCGGTCGTTTTCTTTTCAGATATAAAATTCTCTGTACCTGTTTACCAGTGGGAAAATGGAAATGATCTGCTGTCAAACATTCTCACAGCCAATAACCTTTTGTTGCTCGTTGCTATCGGTATTATATTCTTTTTTCTTTCTTCAATGGCTGTTGCTGCATCAGGCAACAGCATTAAGAAATATACCGGGGGATTTTCTATCATCTTTATGTTGGCAGTCATTTCATTAATAATAGCAGGTAACAGGTCAATCAGCTATTATGGAATAGAGTACGTTGTTTTTGCTTTGTTGATCGGTTTATTGTTGAGCAATCTTTTTTCTTTGCCAACCTGGATGAAAGAGGCAGCACGTTCTGAATTTTTTATCAAGACCGGGTTGATCATTCTTGGTTCATCAATTTTATTCACCGACATAATCAAAGCCGGTTTACCGGGGATACTTCAATCCGTTTTAGTTGTCGCTGCCGTTTGGTTTTTTGCTCTTTGGTTATGCCGTCGCTTAAAAGTAGATGACGAATTCGGGGTGATACTGGCATCAGCAGTTTCTATCTGCGGCGTATCCGCAGCTATCGTTGCCAGCGGAGCTATTAAAGGAGATAAAAAAAAATTATCTTATGTTACTACGTTGGTTCTTTTAGTTGCCATACCGATGATGATCATTTTACCATGGGTGATCAAAAAAATGGGAATCTCTGAAGTAGTGGGTGGTGCATGGCTGGGAGGAACACTTGATACTACCGCATCGGTAACGGCAGCATCAGAGTTAGTGGGCCCTGCTGCAACAAAAGCCGGAGTCATCGTTAAGTTTTCACAAAATGTATTGATTGGGATCGCGGCATTTCTAATTGCTGCATGGTGGGTAGTAAAAAAAATACCGGCAAATGAAAAACAGGAGAAGCCTTCATTAAAATTAATATGGGAAAGATTTCCAAAGTTTGTGATTGGTTTTATTGCCGCTTCATTGATCTTTTCTTTTTTGATCCCGGCGGGCACAGGTAAACAAGTAAGCGGAATTCTTAATAGTTTGCGTACGATTTGGTTTGCGTTGGCATTTATATCTATTGGCTTAGAAGCACGATTTTTAGATCTTTTTAAAGTACAGGAAGGGAGGCCGGCATTGGCTTTTATCGGAGCACAGCTATTTAATATAATATGGACATTGTTGTGGGCTTATCTTTTATTCGGAGGAATTTTATTTCCTTCGCCGGATATAAAATAATTTTAAGATCATTTTATAATTAATAATTACAATGGAAAAAATTTATCTCAGCGACTCGGGTCCTAAAGTATCCCCGGCTGTTTATGGTTTTTACAGGTGGAGTGGCAATTATGTGAATGAAGAGAAGATGGAAAAGATGATAAATCTATGCCTGGAACTCGATATCAATACATTTGATCACGGCGATACCTATGGCGATTATACCTGTGAAGAGATTTTCGGAAATGTTTTCAAAAGAAGCGGCATTAAAAGAGAAAGCATTGTTCTTTTTACAAAATGCGGTATCAATGTTCCGCATCCCAGCCGGCCTTATTACCGGGTAAAGCATTATGACACTTCGAGAGAACATATTTTAGCCAGTCTTGAAAATTCTTTGCGTAATCTGCGGACTGATTACATCGATGTTTTTTTATTAAACCAGTTGGATCCCTTATCCAATCTTGAAGAGACAGCGCTTACCTTAGAGAAACTTAAAGATTCCGGTAAAATTAAAAATGTTGGTGTTGTTAATTTTTCAGTCTTTCAGCATCAGTTGCTGAGTTCGTATTTACGAATCCCGGTTGTTACCAATCATATTGAATTGAATCTATTGAATACATCAGCATTTGATAATGGCCAGGTTGATTATATCAAACAAAAATATATGCGGCCCCTGGCTACATCTCCATTGGCAGAAGGAAAGATTGCCAACAGTAATGAAAAAATTCCTTTACGCATTCGCGGAAAGTTGGAAGAGTTTGCCGCAAAATATAATTCGCATTTTGAATCTGTCGCAATTGCCTGGCTTGTAAAGTTGGGAGCACTGCCACTTATTGGTACAACAGATGAAGAACGGATAAAAAATATTGCTGAAGCATTTAAGATTAATCTTGACCGCCAGGATTGGTACGAACTGTATGCTGTTTCAAGAGGAGAGTTGTAAGAATCAATGTTTTCTTTTTCTTAATTGCTGCAACAAGGCCCGCAGGTCTTTTGGCAAAGGAGCTTCCAGCTTTATCATTTCGTTATTTGTATTTGTAAATTGCAAGCTCAATGCATGTAATGCAAGCCGGTTGAGGATCGGTCTTTCTTCCAGCTCATTTTTGGAAAGCTTGAATTTATGTTTGAGTGAGGAAAGTAAGATTGGTTTTCCGTCGCCATACAGGTCATCGCAAAGTATAGGATGACCAATATGCTTTGCGTGTACTCTTATCTGATGTGTTCGTCCGCTATGGATTTGAAACCGGACCCAGGAAAAAATCTTAAAATCTTCCAGCACTTCATAATCAGTGACTGATTCTTTTCCTTTTCTATAAACCGTCATGAGTCCTTTTTTTGCCGGGTGCTCAGCAATGGGAGCATCGATGGTTTCTTTTTTATCGGCAAGCGAGCCTAAAACAAATCCCAGGTAAATTTTTTCTGTTTGTCTTTCTTCAAATTGTTGTGAAAAATGTTTATGAGCTTCTTCAGTTTTTGCAAATAAGATCAAACCACTTGTATCCCTGTCAAGACGATGAACAGTAAAAATGCTTCCGTATTTTTCGATCAGTAATTTTTTAAGAGAAATATCTTTTCCTTCACGGTCGGGGATAGACAACAGCCCTGAAGGTTTGTTTAATGCGATCCAGTCTTCGGTTTCAGCAATTGTAATCTCGGTAAGTTTCATACGCTGCCCTGCAAATCGGGTTAATTCGTTTTCATTCGTGTAATTAGTGTTACTTCCCTTTTCCAAAATATTTAAGTTCACGAACTTCTTTTTCATTTAAAAAACGCCATTTACCTCTTTCAATATTTTTTTTAGTTAAGCCGGCAAACATTACCCGGTCAAGATTTTTTACATCGTAACCAAGATGCTCAAAAATGCGGCGTACAATACGATTGCGGCCGCTATGTATTTCTACACCCAACTGTGTTCTGTCTTTTGTATCCGCGTATGCAAGTTCATCAACTGATGCGGGGCCATCTTCCAGTACCACACCTTTTACGATCTGGTCAAAATCTTTTTTATCAAGTGGCTTGTCCAGTGTAACGGCATATATTTTTTTAATTTCATTACTCGGGTGAGTAAGTTTTTGAGAAAGTTCGCCATCATTGGTGAAAAGTAAAACGCCTGAAGTATTTCTGTCTAATCTTCCTACCGGGTACACTCTTTCAGTTGTAGCCCGACGAATAAGATCAAGAACTGTTTTTCTTCCTTGCGGATCTTCAGTTGTGGTTATAAAATCTTTTGGTTTATTCAGTAGTATATAAACAAGATTTTTTGACAGGAATATTTTTTTTCCATTGACAACCACTTCATCTTTCGGTGAAATCTTATGTCCGGGTTCTGTAATTATTTTTCCATTCACCTTTACGATGCCTTTTTTTACGATCTCGGCTGCTTCGCGGCGGCCGCTGACCCCGGCATGAGAAATGTATTTGTTTAAAGGCATGATGTCCGAAGTCTGCGGCCTGACGATCGATGGTTGAGATTGTTTTTGTACAGGATCAGCATGCTGAATTCTTTGTTCCGCTCTTTTCTTATCAAAATATTCCGCCCTTTCTTTTTTTTCTTTTTTCTTTTCCTGCCGGAATTGTTCTTTAATGGCAGCGTTGCTTTTCTTTTTGATAAACTTATCGAATGGGGATGCTTTCTTTTTCATGTGTAGAGTTTGCTGTTTTACAACAGGAAGTTGAGTGAAGATAGTTAAAAAGTCATTGTCAGTTTCAAAGTATTTCAGTGATTTAATTTTCTGTATGTATATTTTTTGTACTTTAATGTATCATTCTTTAACCCAACAAATTCCAGCCTTCCCAGTCGCAAATCGCATCGGACAATAATAAGCTTGTGAAAAGTACGACCCCTGAAATGACGATCTCAATCCGCTTCTTTTGAAAAGAACATATCAGGTTGCTATATTTTGATGATATAATCTTATTGGTGGTTTAAAAAATTCATTATGAAAAAGATTTTTTCCTTTTTTGTTTTTTGTTTTTTTATCGGGGTATACGCACAAGCGAAAATGTGGCGTGTAAGCAATGTGTTTGGTGTGATAGCCGATTTTACTACAGTGCAGTCTGCTCATGATGCGGCCAATGCCGGGGATACAATACAGATAGAACCATCGATTAGTGAATATGGGAGCCTTGTCACAAGTAAGAGATTAGTTTGGTTCGGCACCGGACATTTTTTAGATGACAATCCTGGCAATCAATTTTCTGTTACCCCGGCAACAGTTAGTTTTATTACAATACATATTGGAAGCGAGAATTCAATATTTTCCGGACTTAGACTATCCAGTAATCTCGATATATTTTGTGCAAATGTCACTATCAAGCGGTGTTATATAATTAACCTGAGTGTGCAGCCTTCCGTCGTTGATGCAATATTGACACAAAACTTTATTCAGGGCCAGGTCCTCTTATTTGATTCTCAGGGTTCGGTTTTTTCCAATAATATAGTCGGTATGATCTTTATGAACCCCAATGCCTCGGCAAATATTACTAATAACATAATTACTGCAAGGAGTGTTAGCAGTACTATTCAAAATTCAGTCTTTCAAAACAATATTATTGTCGACACCTTTACTACGTTTTTTTTTAATTCGAATGTCTCCTACAATTTTCATTCTTCACATAGCTTACCCATTGGAAATAATAACCAGAACAATGTAGATATGAGTACAGTCTTTGTCAATGCAACCGGGCACGTTGATAAAGATTTCATTTTAAAACCCGGAAGTCCGGCCATTGGTGCCGGACCTGCTGGTGTGGATTTGGGAGCTTTTGGAGGAAGCACACCTTACAAATTAGCATTGCAACCTGCTATCCCGGCCATTCTTAATATTAGTGCGCCGGCATCAGTAACCAGCAATATTATACAGATCAGGTTCAGTGCGAAAAGCAATAACTAACTAATAAAATTTCTATTATGAAAAAACTAACTGGGTTGCTTTTGATATGTCTTTTAGTCTTCAAATATGCTGACGCCAAAATATGGCGGGTAAATAATACACCGGGCATATCCGCTAATTTTACTACACCACAAGCCGCTCATGATGCAGCGGGTCCGGGCGATACGATTCACATAGAATCATCCGATTTGGAATATCCGGAACTAACTACAACTAAAAGATTGGTATGGCTAGGCATTGGTTATTTTTTAACCGACAATCCCGGCAATCAATTTTCCACAATACCGGCAAGAGTTTTTGCTATCTATATTCATAACGGTAGTGAGAACTCTTTATTTTCTGGTTTTCATGCGGGTAATATTGCAATTTATTGTGCAAATATTGTCGTTCAACGTTGTGCAGCTGGACAAATTGTAGCTAATGCTTCTTGTACAAATGCAGCACTTATACAAAACTTTGTTTTTAATGGAATATTTGTAACTGATGGCCAGAATATTGTTATCACAAATAATATTGCTGGTAATATTTACATGGCGTCAGGTTCATCAGCAATTATTACAAACAATGTATTTTATGATCTGCCCGGTTATGCTCTTCCTATTTGTAATTCTATTTTTCAAAATAATATTTTCAGTAGAAATGCTACTCTTATCTTTTTGAACTCGGTTGTCTCTTATAATTTTCATCCTGCTAATGGCTTACCGATTGGGAACAATAATCAGAATAACGTTAATATGAGTTCAGTATTTGTAAATAGTAATGGATTCGTTGACAAAGACTTTTTGCTAAGAACAAATAGTCCAGCTATTGGTGCAGGTTATGCAGGATCAGATCTAGGTGCGTTTGGCGGAAACGCACCATATAAGTTGGCGCTGCAGGCAGCTATTCCAGCTATTCTTAATTTCAATGCCCCTTCTTCATCGGTCAGTCATATTATACAAGGCACGTTCAGCGCAAAAACTAATAATTAGAATCGAACATCCCCAATGCATACAAGATTTTATTATAAGATTTTATTTCCGCTGAAATGGATGTTTCTCATGGGCATATTGCTTGGGATGAATAGTCCTGTTTTATTCGCACAGCCCAATATTGTAAAGGCAGAGTTTTTCTTTGATAGTGATCCGGGCTTTGGCCAGGGAATAAACATTTCTATAACGCCGGGAACACAAATATTGGATCAAAGTTTTTCAGCTAATACGACTACCCTTACTGCCGGAATACACCAGTTGTTTATACGAGTACAGGATGCAGATGGAAAATGGAGCATCACTAACCGAACTTTCCTGTATAAATCACCAGACACTTCAGGCACCAATTTACCGCACATTACAAAAGCAGAAATCTTCTTTGATGCTGATCCTGGCTTCGGCCTGGGTTTGCCTGTAACTCTTACACCGGGCATCCAAATTCTAGATGCTGATTTTTCAGCTATCATAGATTCACTTAGTTTGGGCGAACACCACATGTATTTACGTGTACAGGATGCAGATGGAAAATGGAGTGTCACATCTTATCGTATTATACGGGTTTGTGAAACGAATGCCGCAGTTGCTGAATTCGAAATAGTAAAAGACAATCATAATGTAAGTTTTGTAAACAATAGTTTATATGCTGCCAGCTATCGCTGGTTTTTTGGAGATGGTGATAGCTCACATATTCAATCGCCTTATCGTGAATACGGGCCTGGTAACTGGAATGTAAAGCTGATCGCCGCGAATCCATGCGGTATTGATACACTTATAAAAACTGTTACTATTGAAGGCGTGGATAATATCTACCCCAATTATGGCGGCAATACCGGAGGAGTTACAGCTATAATAAAAGGTTTCGGTTTTACTCCGGCCACTACTGTGAGCATTACTAATGGATCGAATACTCTTACTATTGACAGTTTAAAGATAATAAATGCTGATAAAATAGTTGTACGGTTAAATCTTATTGGAGCTACACCCGGAATGTATAATCTTGTTGTGACGATTCCCGGAACGCCAGGCAATATCATTCTTCAAAACGCATTTACAGTTCAACAAGGAATGGAGCCTGTTGTAAGGGGGGTATTAAATGCACCTCCCGTTATTAGAGCTGGCAGAGAAACTCAATTTTTTGTATCGGTATTCAATGATGGAAATATAGATGCATGTGGAGTACCTGTTATTATTTCAGGCTTTCCAATCAACACTACTATTAAGGTTAAATTAGATTCCGTTCCATTATCTCAGTTTACTTTTTTAAATCCCAGTACCGCTGATACTTCTGTAAACTTTGTGATAAAAGATTCGGTTATGAATGAGCAATACATTGCTATAATTCTGCCTGTTGTAGTTCCCGGACATCCAATTTCGATTCCCATTTCTATAACGTCTTCGCAAAGCGAATTCTCTTTAGAGGTTTCGACTTTTGCTCCTGATTTTGATTATTATGATCCGGTATTTGATAATAGAGTGAACGCTGCAGAGGATGTATTGCTGTGTGGAAGCGAAGCACTTCTCAGCACCGCCATAGTGATAGCTCAAGACGAATTTTTTAATAATATTGTAGAGGGACTTATTGCAGAAGAACTTGCAATATGGCGTTTGTGCGCCAGGAATACTTACAAGTTCGTAAAAGGAATTGCAAAAAGTGCATTATATCAAGGAGACAATGGAACTATATCAACAGGAATTTCATTGTACAGGCACCTTCTTAATGGCACCTCTGCATTATTTTATTGTAGCGAAGCAGGGCTTGGGCTAATACCGGCTGGCAGGTTTGCCAAATTCGCGAGGATAATGGTTAAGGCAAGGAAATTTTTTGTAACACCGCTTTATAAATACGGGTTAAATCCTGATCTCAAAATTTATGATTATGTGAAGTCAATAAGCCAGAATTATAATGAATGTCAGGAAAGAAGAAAAGAATTGTCTAATGTACAACAATATATATCAGTTCGTCAATCTTATGATCCTAATATAAAAGTTGGGTCAGGTAGCGGTAGTAATAATTACTTAAGTAACAAAGAAAGGATAGGGTACAGTATCTTTTTTGAAAATAGCCCGTCTGCAGGATTGCCAGCTCAAACGGTTGTCATTCTTGATACCATTAATAAACAGCAATTCGATATAAGCTCATTAAGATTTACTTCATTCGCAATTGGAAAAAATTCATTTTATCTTACTGATGCTTCCCAATCATTTGTAAGAACCATTGACCTCCGTCCGAGATTGAATCTGAAAGTCAGAGTTAATGGATTTGTTGATACGGCTACCGGTATTCTCCGTTGTGAATACCAGACAATAGATGTTGTTACCAACCAGGAAACTACTGATTCCCTCGCAGGTTTTTTATTACCTAATAATGCAGATCACGAAGGAGAAGGCGGAATTTCCTATACAATAAAACCTGCCGATACTATAATGAACGGGAATGAAATAAAGAACCGGGCCAGCATTTATTTTGATTTTAATACACCTGTACTGACTGACTATTGGACAAATAGATTTGATTTGATCAAACCCGTCAGCCAGGTTCAATCGCTCCAGGTACAAAACCCATCGGATACAATTTATATCCAGATCAACGGTTCGGATAATCTCTCTGGTATTTCACATTATATGTTGTATGCAAAAGAGGATTCCGGACAATATGCGTTAATACGTCCTTATATTCCTTTAAACGGAAGAGATACCTTAATCGGAAAATTTGGAAAAACGTATCATTTCTATTCTAAAGCTGTCGATACTGCAGGCAATATAGAATCTGAGCCTGGTAGTGAAGACGCTTCTACTACGATATACTATGAAACTATTCCTCAAATTGATTTTGTTCAACCATATAGGGGTTACCTGGTCACTGACAGTATACTTTTTGAATATCATTTTATACAACCATTGACTGCCGGTAACCAGTATTTTGTACAAATGACCGATTCAACCGGTGAAGGATCAACATTTACAAATATTTTCAATTTCAGCGATTCAAATTTGAACGGGATAAGAAAAATTCCTGTTCCCCTTAACTCGCCTTGCGCTATTGGCTATAGGTTCAGATTTATCTCTACTGAAACGGCTGATACTTCTGAAGTATCTGATAGCATCAGGTTGTTTAATGCACCACCTGCTAATTTGATAATTCCGGCTAATGATACAGCTTGCATAGGACAAACCATCATATTAAAGGTGGAAAATGTCATTGGTGCTTCTTACCAATGGTACAAGGACGGCATAATTATAACTGGTGCAACAGATACGTTACTTGCGGTTACCACAAATGGTGAGTATAAAGTAACAGTTACTACCGGGACTTGCTATTCGTCATCTGCCTCCGTGAATTTGGTTTTTATAAACCAGGTATCCGCCCCAACTATTACAAATGGCTCCGCTACTACATTCTGCTTTGGCGGAAATGTAACTTTAACTTCGTCGGCAGCCAGCGGCAATCAATGGTATAAAAATGGAGTCGCAATAATCGGATCAACAAATGCTACATTGAATGTAACCACAAGCGGAAGTTATACAGTAAAAGTCAGTGTTAATGGATGTGAGTCTGCTGCTTCAAATGCAATTATTGTTACGGTAAATTCTATTCCAACGACTCCGGTAATTACTGCAGCCACATCAGCAACATTTTGTAGTGGTGGAAGTGTAACTCTAACTTCCAATGCAGCAAGCGGCAATCAATGGTATAAAGATGGAGTTGCGATTAACGGATCAACAAATGCTACATTGAATGTAACGGCAAGCGGAAGTTATACAGTAAAAGTCACTATTAGTGGATGTGAGTCTGCCGCCTCAAATGCAATTATTGTTACGGTAAATTCTATTCCAACGACACCGGTAATCACTGCAGGCACATCAGCAACATTTTGTACTGGTGGAAGTGTTACTCTAACTTCCAATGCAACAAGCGGCAATCAATGGTATAAAGATGGAGTTGCGATTAACGGATCAACAAATGCTACATTGAATGTAACGGCAAGTGGCAGCTATACTGTAAAAGTCACTGTTAGTGGATGTGAGTCTGCTGCCTCAAATGCGATTGACGTTGTGGTGAATGCTATTCCATCAACGCCAACGGTAACTCAAAACGGGAATGAATTAGTTTCTAACGCAACTTCTGGTAACCAATGGTATCTCAACGGCAATATCATTACGGGCGCAATCAGTCAAAATTATACTCCAACTGTATCTGGTAACTATACCGTACAGGTTACGATCAACGGTTGTGTAAGTCCTTCTTCAAACATCTTTAGTTTCACTGTTACAAGTATTCCTACTATAAATATATTTGGAAACCAGGTAAAAATATTTCCTGACCCGGTAAGAGACAGGCTGATTATTATACATTCAGGGACATTGTCTAAATTGAATATCCGTTTAATCGATATTAACGGACAACTATTAAAGAAACTTAGCAGTAACCTTTCAAGAATCGAAATTGATATGTCCATGTACCCGGCAGGCGCCTATATTATATGGATAGAAGACGCAAGAAGCAAAATTCAAGGCCAGAAAATTTTGATTAAGTTGTAGAGAAAGCGATGTAAAAACCCCTTCTTACAAAAGAAGGGGTCTCAAAAAATAATTTATTCAATTAGGAGAGCACACGTCTTTTGCGTTTCATTAGTTTGTTTTGCTCCTGCATTTTTTTCTGTTGTTCTTCTGTAAGAATTGATTTCATGTTTTCTTTTCTTTGTTGCAGTAACGCTTTCATCTCTTCTCTTTTTTTCATCACATCCATTGATTTATTTTCCCGGATGGCTTTCATTTTCTCAACCATTTCAGTGCGTTGCTTTTTTATCTTTTCTACCTGTTCGTCGTTCAGATCGAGCCTAAGTTTCATTTTTTCCATCCTGGCATTTCCATCGATCCCGGCCATCTTTTTTCTTTCCAGTTTCATTTTTTCGATCTGCTCTTTTTGATCTTTGCTGAGTAAACCCCGCATATCCTCTCTGCGCTTTTTGTTTAGCTCCATCATCTGGTTTTTCCAATCTTTTACCGTGATGTCTTCTTTTTTTCTAAGCTCGGTCATCTTTTTCCGGTAATCCTCATTCAATGTTTTGGCTTTTTGCTTTTGTTCTTCTGATAACTTAAGCTTCTCCGTCAACATTTTGTCACGGAAGTCTTTTCTTCCATCCGGCATTCTTTTTTTCTGTGCCTGCACAGTAACCATCGTTACTATTGCGAGCATCAATACAATTATTTTCTTCATGACTTGATTTTTTATGAGTTAACAGACTTACGCTGAAAGGCAAGGTTTAATCAAATCTAAGAAATTCTTCGTAGAAGGCCAAAAACCGGGGCCAGCGGTTAATTTTTATTCGCCAATTGTCCGCAGGCAGCATCGATATCTTTTCCCCTGCTGCGGCGGAGCCGGGCATTTACTTTATGTTTTTCAAGATAATTCATAAAGACCTCCACGGTTTTTTCATCTGGCTTTTCAAACTTCGCGAAGTCAATGGGATTGTATTCTATAATATTAATAAGATCGGCTGGCACCTGGCGGTAAATTTTTATCAGGTCATCCGCATCTTTGAGCGAGTCATTGAAGTTCTTGAAAAGAATATATTCAAACGTGATCTCGTTTTTTGTTTCCCTGTAAAAATAATTCAGCGCATCGACGAGTGATTTGATATTGTTGCTGTCATTTATCGGCATAATCTGGTGGCGCTTGGCATCAGTGGCAGCATGAAGTGATAAAGCTAATTTGAATTTTACCTTATTATCACCTAACTGTTTTATTTGTTTGGCAACGCCGGCGGTAGAAACAGTAATCCTCCTGGGGCTCATTGCTAACCCATCAGGTGAAGTGATGCGTTCAATTGCTCTCAGCACATTTTTATAATTCAATAAGGGCTCACCCATTCCCATAAAAACGATATTGGTAAGCTTGTGGCCATGAATTCTCTCGCATTGCTGATTGATGAGCACTACTTCATCATAGATCTCATCAAATGTCAGGTTGCGTTTTTTATCAATATAACCCGTGGCGCAAAATTTACAACTGAGTGAGCAGCCGATCTGAGAGGACACACATGCGGTAGCTCTTTTTTCAGTTGGTATCAATACACCTTCCACCAAATGGCCATCATGTGTTTTAAAACTTGATTTTACAGTACCATCTGCTGAATATTGCGTGGCATTAATCGTTAATGCAGGCAATGTAAAATTTTCACCAAGAAGCTGGCGCAGTTCTTTACTCAGGTTTGTCATTTCAGCAAAGCTGTGAGCATGTTTTTGCCAGATCCATTCATACACCTGTTTTGCACGGAATTTTTTTTCGCCAAGTCTTTCAAAGTAGTCTTCCAACTCCTGTAAACTTAAATAACGGATATTTTTTTGCTCAGTCTTCAACATCCTGCAAAGATAACCATGGATTGCCGGATTAGTGCCTGCCTGTCGGCAGACGGTAGTGTGCTAATTTGATGACAATTGGAACACGGATGACACGGATTGACCGGATTTTCACGGACAATTTATTTTAATCCGTCTGATTCCTTTCATTGCACATTAGCCAAACAGACGATTAAAGACTGAAGTAAATCTTAAGAATAAAACCGTTGAATCCGTGTCATCCGTATTCTATTCCTAACCTAAATATAGGACACTACCCGGCCGACAGGGATTTCGCTGATAAGAGGGTTTTATGTTCCTTTGCAAACGTTTTAAATAGTATCCCGATAGCTATCGGGACAAAAGCTGAGGACAAATGAAAAATGTATTTATCATAGATGCCATTCGAACACCCATAGGAAAATATGGTGGCATATTATCTACTATAAGACCTGACGACCTGCTGGCCATCGTTATTCATGCATTGATGGGAAGAAATCAATCGATAGACATGAATGATGTGGAGGAAGTGATTGCCGGCGCAGCGAATCAGGCCGGTGAAGATAATCGCAATGTGGCAAGGATGGCGGCATTACTGGCTGGTTTGCCGGTAAGTGTCGGTGCCGTTACCGTGAACCGTCTTTGTGCATCGGGTATGCAAAGTATTATGGATGCCGCAAGAGCAATTGCAAATGGTGATGGTGAAATTTATTTTGCAGGCGGGGTAGAGAGCATGACACGAGCCCCTTTTGTCGTTGGTAAATCAAACGAACCGTGGAGCCGTTCATCTCAACTATTTGATACAACAATGGGATGGCGTTTTATTAATGAAAGATTAGCGGCAATGTATTATCCATACACAATGGGTGAAACGGCGGAGAATGTAGCCAGCCAATGGAAAATATCAAGAGAAGAGCAAGATGCGTTTGCACTTCAATCACAGGAGAAATATTTTGCTGCAAAAGAAGCGGGCAAATTTAATAATGAGATTGCTGCAGTTGAGATAAATGAAAAAGGTTTGATAAGCTGGATCACAAATGATGAGCATCCACGAAAAACTTCTTTGGAAAAATTAGCGGCGTTAAAACCGGCATTCATTAAAGATGGTACTGTAACTGCTGGTAATTCATCAGGCATTAATGATGGTGCCGCTTGTTTATTACTTGCCAGTGAAGAGGCGGTAAAAAAATATTCATTAGCGCCATTTGCAAAAATTGTTTCTATGGCTTCTGCGGGTGTTGATCCCGCAATTATGGGTATTGGTCCTGTACCCGCAACGCAAAAAGCTTTGCTAAGAGCAGGATTGAAGATCGATGATATCGGTTTGGTAGAATTAAATGAAGCTTTTGCCTCGCAAAGTATTGCTTGCATCAAGGAACTGGCTTTGAAGGAATCGATAGTAAATGTAAATGGAGGCGCTATTGCTTTAGGTCATCCGCTTGGCTGCAGCGGCGCAAGAATTTCCACTACATTATTATATGAAATGAAAAGACAAAATGTAAAGTATGGGTTGGCGACAATGTGTGTTGGCGTAGGCCAGGGCACTGCTATTATTTATCAATCATTATAAAACTATAAGTATGCAAAAGGGATATGTTGGGCATGCTGTTGATACAAATGCTGCCATGGATCAACTGGAAAAACATATTGGATCTTTTCCCGCAAAACTGAAACAGCTTTCTTCAACAGAACTTTTAAATAAGCCGGCACCTGGTAAATGGTCAAATAAAGAAATACTTGGTCATTTGATTGATTCGGCGATCAATAACCTGAAAAGGTTCACTGAAATTCAATTTTTACCACAACCATATTCCATCATAGGTTACAAACAAGATGAACTGATCCTTGTAAATAATTACCAAACTCTTCCTATTGATCATTTGCTTGATCTTTGGCAAGCGTTGAACCGGCAGATAGTTTTTGTCGTTAGAAATATACCGGCAGAAAAGTTGAATTATCCTGTAGACCCGCAATATGAGAACAAAGAATTGAAAACCCTTGGCTGGGTCATTTGCGATTATGTGGCGCACATGGAACATCATTTCACACAGATTTTTCCGGCAACCACCAGCGCGGATTGAAGGAGCGACTACTTATTTTGTATAGAGAAACCCTACTAAACCAGTATTTTAATTAAACAATTGGGCGACCGAGCAACTGGGTCAATATTTTTACCGATTAATATTTTTTCCATAGTAGGAAATTTTTTTAGGAGCAGCAATTGTATATTTAGTATTGCCTATATTAAGGTTAAGGCCAACTCCAGCCCGGATGTATATATTATTACCTTATGGAATGATTGAGTAAGCATTTCTTATAAACCAAAAACAAATTGCACATGAGAAAAGTAGTAATGATGCTTATGGCTATCCTCCTTTCCATTAGCCATATTTGGGCACAACAACGAACTATTACAGGAAAGGTTACAGATGACAAAGGAGCTCCGTTACCCGGTGCTTCAGTCATAATAAGAGGTACCAATACCGGTACAAGCACTGGTCCCGATGGAACTTTCTCCATCTCTGTTCCTTCAAATGCAAAGGCTTTGATATTTTCATCTGTAGGTCTCGGGGAAAAGGAGATCGCACTCACCACCAGTAATTCTTATTCAGTAACACTATCATCTAAGTCTGCTGATATGACCGAAGTGGTAGTTGTTGCTTATGGAACAAAAAGGAAAACCGATCTTACCGGGTCTGTTTCTACAGTAAAAGGTGCTGATATAGAAAACAAGCCTTTTACATCAGTTGATAAAGCTTTGCAAGGCAATGTTGCAGGCTTGCAATCAGTGGCTGCATCCGGGGCACCGGGAGCCAATCAGCAAATCAGGATAAGAGGTATAAGTTCAATTACCGCAAGCAATGCACCACTTTGGGTAATCGATGGCGTTCCCGTATTGGCAAATGATCTTTCAAGACAAACTACAACAGCAAATATTTTAAGTACATTGAATCCAAACGATATCGAAAGCATTTCGGTTTTAAAAGATGCAGCGTCAGCATCTATTTATGGTAACCGTGCTGCGAATGGTGTAATCCTGGTAACAACAAAGAAAGGACGGGCAGGTAAAACAAAGTTCAGGTTTGATATGGAATTAGGGCAAAGTGATGTTGCTTATGAGAACGATGATTATCGTCCGTTAACGGCCGCAGAATATATTGCAATTACCACGGAGGGATTAGTGAATTTTGGAGCAAGCCAGGCTACTATTACTGCAACGATGGCATCAAGGGGAGCAAATAATAACGTTGATTATAACTGGCTTGACGGAATTACTCAAACAGGTGTACAACAACAATATAATTTAAGTGCTCTTGGTGGAAATGAGAAAACGACATTTTATATGTCGGGTGGTTATTTTTATCAGCAAGGCACAGTTATTAAAAGCAGCCTGAGTCGTTATAGCGGCAATATAAGAGTTACCAATAAGGCCTCGGATAAATTAACGATCAATGCAAATATCAACGGGGGCTTTGTGCGCCAGCATACACCATTGAGCGGCGGGGCTTTTGGAAACCCTGTCCTTTCATCAAGGTTTGTGCTTCCAACAAAACCAGGTTACAAGCCGGATGGATCATTGAATTTTTTAAGCCCGGATTTCAGAACGTCTGACTTGTACAATACAATTGCAGTTGCAGAGATGGATAAACGATATTTGAAAGAACTTAGTTTGCGGGGAAATGCATCGGCAGAATATGAAGTGATTAAGAACCTTAAGGTCAAATCTTCGTTTGGGGCAGACCTTAGTGTTTTGGAAGAAGATCAGTACAATAATCCGCTGTATGGAGATGGTGCTGTATATGGAACGGGTAGTCCTTTATTCAATCCCGGTGTTACATATAATCTTTCAACAACCGGTCGTGTAATAGAAGCTTATACACGTTGGTTCAATTGGAATTGGGCAAATACAGTTTCTTACAAAGGTGATTTATTAAAGTCAGGCGATCTTACATATAGTGCCCAGGCAGGTGTTGAAGCCAATGAAAACAGGCAATATTTTTCTAGTCTGCAAGGAAGAGGTTTTTCTGTATCTCCTTTACTTTATTTACAATATCCATCATCTACTGCTACTCCGACCACAGCATCCGGAGCGATTTCAGAAGCTACATTCCTTTCTTTCTTTGCGCTTGGAGATTTTAATTATCAAAACCGGTTTATACTTTCAGGAAGTTTTCGCAGAGATGGATCATCACGTTTTGGATCAAACAACAGGTGGGGTAATTTCTGGTCGGTCGGTGGTTCATGGAATATTGAAAGAGAAAATTTCATGAAGTCAACCGCTTTCTTTGACCAGTTAAAGCTTCGTGCATCGTATGGTGTTACCGGAAATGGCGGCATAGGAAATTATGACTGGTTCCCATCTTATGCATTTTCCTCAAGCTATAACAGTGTTCCGGGTAGTGTTCCCGGTAATGTAGGAAACCTTGATCTTTCATGGGAAATAAACAAACCGCTTAACATTGGTGTTGATATTAGTGTATTCAAAAGCAGGTTGAATGTAACCTTTGAGTGGTACAAAAGAAAATCCGAAGACCTTTTGCTAAATGTTCCGCTATCTCCAACATCAGGATTTGCTTCACAAACACAGAATGTGGGTGAAATGGAAAATAAAGGAGTTGAACTTACCATTATCGCAACGCCTGTACGATCAAAGGATCTTACATGGACAGTCAATTTCAATTTTGCGCATAACAAAAACAAAGTGCTTACTCTTCCCGATCATAATCCGATTATCGGAACTTTCATTATTAAAGAAGGGCTGGATGTTCAGTCATTCTATACAAGAGTCTATGCCGGTGTTGACCAGGCAAATGGCGATCCTCTGTGGTACCTCGATTCTACCATGACCACCACAACAAATGTATATTCAAGTGCGCAACGGGTTCCTTACGGGTCTGCTTCACCAAAATACTTTGGTGGTTTTACAAATACAATAAACTTTAAAGGCTTTACATTGGAAGCTCAGTTCAACTACCAGTTTGGAAATCTTGTGCAGGATACATGGGCAGGTTATTATTTGGGCGCAGGATTCAATGCAGGCTTTAATAAAATTAAAAGAGTGCTGGATCGTTGGCAGAAAGCAGGCGACGTAACAGATATACCTAAATATATTGAGGGTGGTAATAAATCATTCCAAAGCTTTTCATCATTTTATCTTGCTGAAGGTGATTTCATCCGCTTAAGAAATATTCAGGTTGGTTATGATCTGCCTAAAAACTTATTATCTAAAATAAAAGTTGAAAGCGCTTCATTTTATGTTCGTGGTACCAATTTATGGACATGGGTAAAAGATAAAAAATTAGGATGGGATCCTGAAGAGGGCGTATCAAGCCAGACTAATCTTGATGTGCTGATTCCGCGGTCAATAACAGTAGGAGTAAACTTAGGATTCTAAAAATTTTAAATTTAAGAATATGAGAAATATTATTAAATATAAATTGCTTGCGGTAATTGCCATGTGCATGGTGTTGCCTGCGTGCAAAAAAGATTTTCTTGATAAACTGCCGCCAACTTCTTTAACACCGGAATTGGCGCTGGCAACAGAGGCTGATCTGCAAACTGCGTTGATGGGAGCTTATGCCGGTCTTAGAGCAACTGATTTCTTTGGCCGAAGTGTTCCTCTTTTCGGCGATCTTATGGCTGATAACGCTTATGTATCATTGACGAATTCCGGGCGGTATACACTTTTTAACACGAATACTTATACAATAGCGGATGGTAATGTAGTTGGTTTTTGGAGAGGCGCTTACACCGCAATTTTAAGGGCCAACAATATCATCAACTCACCGATTGCATCCAATGCAAATGTAGACCAGTATAAAGGTGAAGCATATGCATTAAGGGCCTTGTGCTATTGGTACCTCGTGAGATATTTTGCAAAGCCGTATACAGATGATCCAAATGCTCTGGGTGTTCCAATTGTATTAACCTATGACCCGCAATTAAAGCCGACAAGAAATACCGTTACAGAAGTTTATACCCTCATCATAAATGATTTGAACAAGGCGTATACTTTAATGACTCAATTTGCTAATTCGACACAGTTCAGCAAATATGCAGCAAAGGCACTGCAGGCAAAAGTGTATTTAAGCATGGGCGATAAAACCAATGCAAAAACTGCAGCGCTTGATGTAATCACTAATAGCGGATTTACTGTGGTAGCATCAGCGGGGTATGTCACTTACTGGGGTGTGCTTACTCCAAGAACTGATAAAGTGGAAACACTTTTCGAAGTTTCATCCAACTCAACAGCCAATAATGGGTTTGATGCATTGGCGAATATTTACAACCAGGGCGGTTATGGTGATCTGCTGCCATCATCTGACTTTTTTCCTGTGGTAATTTTTTCAGCTCCGCCATCTACTCCTGCGGGAGGAGTTACAGCAAGTGCTGTGGTTAACCTCAACGGAAGCGGAGGAGTTGCCAGTGTAACAATTTTAAATGGTGGTGCACAGTACACCGGGGCGCCAACTGTAACGTTTTCTGCACCATCACCAACTGGAGCAGTAACAGCAACAGGAACTGCGACCATTACCGGTGGTAGTGTTACAGGTGTAACAATTACAAACCCCGGAACTAATTATTCGGAATTGATTCCTCTTACAGATATAAGGAGATCATTATATACCTGGGGACCCAGGGGAGGCATCCCTGCCATATTTGCAAACGTTAAATATCCGGGAACATTCGGTGGTGAAATAAGCGACACAAAAATTATAAGAATGAGTGACGTTTATCTTATTGCTGCCGAAGCGTCCTTGCCTGGAAGTGAAACAGACGCCAAGACGTATGCAAATTATATTACCAGCAGAAGAGGCGCCGCAGCCATTACCTCAACCGGGGCGCAACTTCTTGAAGATATTTTGAATGAAAGAAGAAAAGAACTTGCATTCGAGGGCGACAGGTATTTAGACCTGCAAAGATTGAAGCGCACTATTAACAGGAGTCAAAACTTTCCTGTTGCAGCAAGGGTAATTCTTTACACTGACTTCAGAAGATTATTCCCGATACCACAGGCTGAAATGGATGCAAATCCAAATATCAGGGGTCAGCAAAATCCTGGTTGGTAAAAATTTAAATAAATCATAAGGCCGTTTCAACAACGGCCTTTTTTTTATTTAAGAAAATAAACCTAATTTTCTTTTGAATTAAAATTTCAGTTATGAAAAAAATTATAGTATCAATTCTTGCTTCACTGTTTATAGTAGCAATAAATGCACAAACAGAACCTGCACCAAAGCCGCCACTGGAAGATTTTGTCGGCAAATATGTTTTTCCCGATGGCAGCGTGGTGCCTGATGTAACGGTTACTTTAGATGGCAGCGCTTTGACTATGGCATCTTCTGCCGGTACTTCGGCCCTTACAGAATTAGGCAGGGATTCTTTTTCTATCGTTGAATTCAGCGGAACGGCAGTATTTAAAAGAGGAGATGATAAGAAAGTAAATGGAGTTCATATTGAAGCGATGGGTTATGTGCTGGATGGGCAAAAGCAAAATAACGGTGCATGGTCGTTTACATATTACTTGCGGCCCAGCCGGGAATTATTACTGTCGAAGAAGTAAATCAGAAATTATAGTTAAGCAGTTCCTGTTGCGAAATAGTTTGCTGGCTATTTTGCAGCAGGTTTTTTATTGTGCAGGTACTTTCTTCCAGCTCTTTGCTGCCGATAATGATTGCGTAAGGAATATTTTTCTTTTCAGCATATTTGAATTGCTTGTCAAACTTTACATTCTCATGGTAGAGTTCACAGCGGATATTTTTATTTCTTAGTTGCTGCATAATAGTAAACGCAGCGTTACTTTCATTTTCTCCTAAATTAAAAAATAAAACCTGTGTGCCGACATGCACATCTGCAGGGAATAAATTCAATTCTTCCATTACATCATAAATGCGATCAACACCAAATGAAATACCAACACCGGGAATATTGGGAACACCGAATAAACCTGTAAGATCATCATACCGGCCGCCACCGCCAATGCTGCCGATCTTTACATCATCTGGCGCTTTTACTTCGAAAATTATCCCTGTGTAATAATTGAGTCCTCTGGCAAGAGTGGGTCAAAGATTATTTAATCTTGTTGAGTATTTGACAGATTTGAGATGATGTCAAGAAATTTCTTCGAATTCCTTCTTTTCCATATTCTCCAGAGTCGAGTTGTAACACTTGCATAATTTATGAATTATCTCTTCGAATTCTTATCGCTATCAGATAGAAATATCTTTCAATAATGCCAATTGTTCTTCATTTAAGTCCTGTTTGTGTTAATTCTTCTTTTACTTTTTCCAATTCCTATCTTATCCAGTTTATCAATTGCAATATGCAATATCATTCATTTTTTCTGCGTCCGCCGCATAATTCCTGCAAGCGCAGTTAATATTTTTCTGTTATTGATTTTTAATTCGTAACTATTAATTCCTAGTTTTTCAAAAACAGTGATGATAGATATTGCAAGTTCAACTTCATTAATCAAGAATTACTTCCCACCACATCAGCATCGCATTGATAAAATTCACGGTATCGTCCTTTTTGTGGTCTGTCAGCTCTCCACACCGGTTGTATTTGGTAACGTTTAAATGGAAATGTAAGTTGATTATGATTCATTGCAACATATCTTGCAAAAGGAATGGTAAGATCATATTTTAAAGCTCTTTCAGTAATTCCTTTTACATTTTTTCCCTGCAATACTTTTTCAAAATCCTCTCTTATCTGTTTTTCTTTGTCTGTATTATCTAAGTCCATTGTTTAAAATTTTAAAAATCAATTTATCGCCTTCTTCACCATACTTTCCCATCAATGTTTCCATATTTTCCATTGCAGGAGTTTCCAATGGCTGAAAACCATATAGCTCAAAAACATTTCTTATTGTATTGAAAATATAATTCCGCTTGCGAACAACATCCGGTCCGAAATCTCTTGTGCCTTGTGGTAGGGAAGGTTTGGTCATAGAGTCAAATGGGTCACTTCTGTCAAATGTAATTACTTGAGCGTTGAATATTGAGCATTGAGCGTTGAATATTTTTTTACGATCGCATCACATGCTTCATCAATCATTTTATATGCCTCGTGAAATCCCTGCTCAGGACCATACCATGGATCCGGTACGTCTACATTTTGCCCGGGAAATAATTCATTCAATAATAAATCAACTTTTTTTCCATCGAATTTTTTCTTTGCTATATATTTCATTTCATCGATCACATCAGCAGACATTGCATAAATTTTATCAAAGCGGTTAAAATCTTCGGCAACAAATTTCCTTTTCCTTTGTTTACATATATCAATGCCATTTAGCTTAGCTACTTTTTGTGATAAAGGATGCGGTGCTTCGCCAATATGATAACTATTTGTTCCTGCACTTTCCACACTCCATTGCAAACCTGCTTTCCATGCTTTATCCTGCAAAATTCCTTCCGCCAGCGGGCTGCGGCAAATATTTCCCAAACAAACCATTAAAATTTTCATGAAGCAAATATACAAGGCACAAGGCACAACAAACAAGGTACAAGGCACAACAAACAAGGTACAAGGCGCAAGGCACAAGGAACATGACGCAAGATTATAAATGATTACGCTTGAAAGCTTGTGCCTTGTTCCTTGTGCCTTATGGATTCCTTGCTCAATAGCATCTTATTCTAAAAGTATAGCCATGACTAACAAAGAAATTTTACAAGCAGATATGCTTGATATTTTATTCGAGCATCGTAACAAATCATACGGTGCTTATGCATTACGTAAAACATACACTCACCGGTTGGGCTTAGCTCTCGGTGTTGCATTGTCAACTGTGTTGTTATTTGCTTTTATGACATTTATTAATAAAGGCAAAAACGCTGGCGACAGCTTTAAAAATAGAGGTGACGTTGTGCAACTGATAGATGTTAATCTTACTAAACCAGACGAACCTGAACCCATCAAACCAAAGCCTGAAATAAAACCACCGCAGGCACAAGTGGATTATCAACCTCCCATTATTGTAGATGATGATGAAGTGAAGGAAGATCTGGTTGACATTAATGATATAACAAATGCAAATATTACGAATCAAACTGTTTCCGGAGATACACCTGATGATCTCGCTAAGCCGTTACCTGAATCAACCGGTAGTAATAATGCTCCGGTTAAAGAACCGGAAGTGATTAAGCCTGTTCTTCCAACCCGTAATGCAAGTTTTCCGGGCGGAACAGCAGCATGGCTTGATTTCTTACGGAAGTTTTTACAATCACCTGAAGATATTGAGCCCGGGCAAAGAATAGAAGTGCTCGTTCGGTTCTGGATCGGTGTCGATGGAGTTATTTCAAACCCAGAGATTATAAAGAGCGGGGGAAAATCATTTGATAAAGAAGTGTTGCGGGTATTGAAAAAAATGCCCCGCTGGGAGCCGGCTATCCAGAATGGAAATTATGTTGCCGTAACGTATACTCAGCCCGTAATATTTATCGGGGTGGAAGAGTAAAAATTTTTATCTTGCCGTTCCCCGAAACTTAAGGCTCGTTTATGGCATTTGATGATAAAGAAAGAAATCCCTCATCCTGGCTGCGGACCATATATGATTTCACTATGGGAATATTATGGCTGGCAGTCGGGATCTTTTTTTATGTTTTCTAAAAAATGGGGATATGAACTCAGGATCGATCCTCTTTTGCAAAATATATTTGGTGTAAGCAGCATTTTATACGGTTTATTCAGAATATACAGGGGATATAAGAATAAATAATCAGTAAAAAGAAAGCATGTTGAGGAAAAGAGTTTGGTTGATGTATTTTTTGTTCTTTCTTTTTTCAGCGTGCGGTGAAGAAAAAATTGATCCCAATGAGGATACCCGTGATAAAGGAACGATAAATATCAGTGCTGATGAATCATTCAAACCTGTAATTGATGCGCAGGTGCAAGTGTACGAAGCAGATTATCCCAATGTAAAACTAAAAGTTCATTATAAGCCTGAAGCCGATTGTCTCAGCGATCTTACCACCGATTCTGTGCGGATGATCATTGTGGCAAAACGGATCAATGACAATGAAATAAATTTTCTCCAGGATTCATTGAAAAAGTCAACGACACAAATGATGATGGCTTATGATGCAATTGCAGTCATTATTCATCCGGATGAAGAAATTCGTCGTTTTACGATGAATGAAATCAAGGAAATACTGCAGGGGAAATTTAGGAAAAATTTAATCCCTGTATTTGATGGACTAAAAGCAACCAGTACGGTACGTTTTATCGTCGATTCAGTGTTGCGTGGAGATTCGCTGACGAGTAAAACACTTGCAGCAAAGAGCAGCGAAGGAGTTGTTGATTATGTCTCGAAAACCCCCGGTGCTGTTGGATTTATCGGAGTTAGCTGGATTGCAAATAAAGATGATCCGCAACAACAAAGTTTTTTGACAAAGGTGAGACTTGCCGAATTAGAGTGCAAAAATTTACCCGGGCAGTACGTTCAGCCAATACAGGTAAATATTTATAACGGCTTGTATCCTTTGACGAGGGAATTGGTATTCATTTTGAAAGAGAACCATAAAGGGCTCGGTCATGGATTTTCTGATTTCATGACAAGTGAGAGAGGACAATTGATTTTCAGGAGAGCCTATTTGGTGCCGGGGTATTTGCCGTTTATTATACGGCCGACAAGACTCCGGGAAAAATAAATGGCTATATTTAATAACTATAAAGAGAACGAAATGAAGAAGACCTTTTTTACACTATGCACCGTTTTTGCACTTGCAAATTTTAATGCGGGAGCGCAAAGCGTACAGGACGGAGTAACCCACTTGTATGCGGATCGTTTTAAAACTGCCGAACAAATTTTTCAAAAAATCCTTGCGGCTAATCCCAATACAATGGAAGCTACTTATTGGTTGGGACAAACCTATCTTGATAAGGATGATAATGAAGCTGCACGCCAGCTTTATGATAAAGCGCTTGCTGCAAATGGCAATGCACCATTAATAATGGTGGGTAAAGGGCATGTATTATTGCTCGATAAAAAATTGGATGAGGCCCGCCAGCAGTTCGAGGCTGCATTAACCACAAGCCGTACAAAAAAAGGAGATGATCCTGCGGTGTTAAACGCCATTGGCCGTGCCAATGTAGATGCGAAAGATGGAAATCTTGCGTATGCCGTTGAAAAATTGGAAATGGCTTTGCAAAGAGATCCAAAAAGTGCTGATATAGCATTGAATCTTGGAAATGCATATCGTAAAAAAGAACCGGGCCAGGGCGGTGGAAGGGCTTATGAAATGTATAAGGTGGCTTCGCAACTCGCTCCCAATTTTGCTTATCCCTACGTACGTATTGCTGCATTATTTGAAACGCAAAAGCAATGGGAGCTCGTGGTGGAAAATTTAAACAAGGCCATACAGGTTGATCCTAACTTCAGTCTTGCCTATTATGAGTTATTCTATTATTACTTTTTTGCAAAACAGGACTATGCCAATGCAGAAGCTACTTTGAATAAATATATGGGCACAAGGCCAAATGAAGATAAAACTGAAGATGACTATATGTATTCACAGTTATGCTGGGCTAAAAAGGATTGGAGCTGTGCCATTACCAAAGCGGAAAGTGTGAAGGCTGCAATGGGTGCAAAAGTGAAACCGAAAGTATTTAAGCAATTAGCATATTCCTATTTGGGTAAAGGTGACTTTGCCAATGCAAGAACGAATGTTGATGAATTCTTTAAAAGAACCAAAGATCCTCTTCTTCCTGTAGATTTTGAACTAATGGCTAACATATACCAGGGCGGTGGTGCTTCTTGTGAAGAAGTATATGCATTATACATGAAAGGCGCGGCTGTAGACACAGTGCTTTCATCAAAGATTGAATTTATGGATAAGGCTGCGAATTATTTTAAAACAAACAAGTGCACGAAGCAGGAAGCGGATATGCGACTTGCGATTTATAATACAAGACCAAATGCAAATCCAACCTATTTGGTGAATATCGGTATTCTGTACTCGCAGGCGAATGAGTTGTTGAAAGCGGATACAATTTTTGCAAATTATATCAAGCTGGCACCAGATAGCATTTATGGTTATGATTGGAAAGGCCGGGTAAATTTTACACTCGATACAACTATGGCTGTTGAGCCTTATGCCTCAGAGTTTGTATCCAACTATCAAAAAACTCTTGCCATAGCTCTTACCGATAAAATAAGATATAAATCGCAGGGTACAAGAGCGGCCCTGTTTTTAGCAGGCTATTATAACAATATCAGGAGCAATCGTGACTCAGCTTTATTGTATGTTGTTAAAGGTCTTGAAATAGATAGCACAAATACCCAACTAAAAAATATCAAAGAAATTTTTGATAAACAGCCAACCAAAGTAAAGCCACCGGCAAAAACTGCAGGTAATAGACCGACATCAGCGATCAGGAAGCCTGATAATAAAACTTAGTTTAGGTTTTCTTCTATTTATAGCAAAAGTCCTTCCCGTAATTGGGAGGGATTTTTTTTGGCTAAGAGGATAAAGGAGTGAAAAGAGAAAAAGAAGTATAATATGCAAATGTTTGTATCTCTTTTCTTCCTTCTCTCTTTTTATCTCTTAGCTTGTAAATTGGCTTCACTGGCTTATTTTTGTCGCCCAGATACACACCTATGTTCCAACTTCTTCAGGCCGATCTAAAAAATGTGGTGAATGATGTGAACAGTTCCGGCAGTTATATCCCGGTTGCTATACAGGTTTTATTGGTGGTTGGGTTAATAACCTTCTTATTAGGAGTGACACATTGGCTTGGCCCTAAAAGAAAAACTTCTGATAAACTTGAAAATTTTGCCAGTGGCATTGAATCACATGGAGATGCCCGCCAGCCAATGGCCATCAAATATTTTCTGGTAGCCATTTTGTTTGTGTTGTTTGATGTGGAAGTAATATTTTTTTATCCTTATGCAGTTAATTTTAAAGACTTGGGTTGGAGATGGTTTTTGGGCTGTAATGATGTTTGTTGGATTTTTTCTTTGCGGATTTATTTACATCATTAAGAAAGGTGCGTTGAAGTGGGAAGATTGAATGGATAATTAACAATTAATAATTAAAATGTTAATAGATATTAATCGGTGAATTACGGATTGAATCAATATGAATAATTAAGATATTCGGATATAATTTGAATGTATTATGGAAATTATTAATTTTTAATTCTTAATTTTTAATTAATATGGCTCGTCCTGTATCATATAATGTGAATGAAAAAAAACTGGAAACTGATATCAGCATTGCTGATATGCCGGAAGGTCACCAGGGCGAAGGTTTTTTTGCTACATCATTGAATAAGGTAGTTGGTCTCGCAAGAAAAAATTCGATCTGGCCATTGCCTTTTGCCACTTCCTGCTGCGGTATTGAATTCATGGCAACCATGGGTTCACATTATGACCTGGCAAGATTTGGTACTGAAAGAGTAGGATTTTCTCCACGTCAATGTGATCTGTTAATGGTGATGGGAACCATTGCAAAAAAAATGGGACCGGTTGTAAAACAGGTTTATCTGCAAATGGCAGAACCACGATGGGTGATCGCTGTTGGTGCCTGTGCCTGCAGTCGGCGGAATATTTGATACCTATACTGTGTTGCAGGGAATTGACCAGGTAGTCCGGTGATGTGTATGTACCAGGTTGCCCTCCAAGACCTGAAGCAATTATTGATGGATGTATGAGGATACAGGACCTGGTAGGAAAAGAAAGTTTGAGAAGAAGAAACGGTGAACAGTATAAGAGCATTGTTGGAAAGTTACGGAATACAATAGAAGCTGTTAGCTATTAGCTACATAGCTGTTAGCAACTAGTTAGTCTATATGGCAATTTAACTAATGCTAAAGCTAAAGTTAATGTCAATGTTGACGAACGAAACAATAAAACAAAGACTGATTGAAAAATTCGGAGAACAGGTTACTGATTTTGCAGAACCTTATGGTATGCTCACTTTTGAAGCGCCGAAAGAATTGAATCTGAAAGTGCTTAATTTTTTATTTGATGATGAGGAATTGAAATTCCGTTTTCTTACTGACCTGCTGGCTGTGCATTATCCTGATGATAAAGGAAGAGAACTTGGCAGTTGTTTATCATCTACATAACCTGGTTGATAATGTCCGCATCCGTTTCAAAGTGTTTACTGATATTAATACACCGGATGTTTATACAGCAACAGGTTTATTTTCTGCAGCCAACTGGATGGAAAGAGAAACCTATGATTTTTATGGAGTGAATTTCGTCGGTCATCCAAACCTGAAAAGAATATTGAATGTGGATGAAATGGATTATTTCCCGATGAGAAAAGAATTTCCGTTGGAAGATCAAACAAGAGTTGATAAAGATGATGAAATGTTTGGAAGAGGTGGAACAGACTAGGTATTTGGATACTGATAGAAATTGGAAAGTCACAGTTGAATAACGATTCGAAGTACAAGAGTGCGACGAACAGGAGATGATAGTAGTAACAATGCCGGATAATAAAAATTAAATCTGATTGAAAATAGAATCAAATAAATAGTAAAGTATTAAAAGTCCGCTCAGCGGATTGGGTTATGACAGAACACGAACATATAAAATTACCGGAAGGAAGTATTGAAAAAACAACCACTACGCTTAACCTGGGGCCCACACACCCGGCAACACATGGTGTGTTTCAGAATATTCTGGAACTGGATGGTGAAAGAATTGTTTCTGCAGAACAAACTGTCGGATATATTCATCGTGCATTTGAAAAGATTGCTGAACGCAGACCGCTTTACCAGATTACTCCACTGACCGACAGGTTGAATTATTGTTCTTCACCCATCAATAATATGGGCTGGCATATTACCTGCGAAAAATTATTGAATATTAAAACTCCAAAGCGGGTTGATTATCTCCGTGTCATCATTATGGAACTGGCAAGAATTTCCGATCACCTGATCTGTAATTCCATTGTTGGTGTTGATGCAGGCGCTTATACCGGATTTTTATATGTGATGCAATACCGTGAACTGATCTATGAAATATATGAAGAAGTTTGCGGCTCGAGGCTTACAACCAATATCGGCCGCATCGGTGGTTTTGAAAGAAATTTCAATGATATCGCTTTTCAAAAGCTGGAAAAGTTTCTTGAAGAATATCCCGAAAGTGCTGAAAGAATTTGATAAACCTGTTTGAACGCAACAGGATCTTTATGGAACGTACACAGGGCACCGGTCCCATCAGTGCAGAAAGAGCATTGAACTATGGATTTACCGGACCCAATCTTCGTGCAGCCGGAGTTGATTATGATGTAAGAGTTCATACACCTTATAGCAGTTATGAAGATTTTCAATTTAACATTCCTGTTGGTACTACCGGCGATAATTATGATCGCTGGCTGGTTCGCAATGAAGAAATGTGGGAAAGTCTTGAGCATTATTGAACAGGCCTATCAAAAAGTACAGGAATTCAAAGGAGCTGAAGCAGAAGTTTTTCATGCCGATGTTCCTGAATATTATTTGCCGGAAAAAGAAGATGTGTATACGAAAATGGAAGCGCTTGATCTGGCATTTTAAGATCATCATGGGTGAAATCAGATATTCCGGTCGGTGAAGTTTATCAGTCGGTGGAAGGAGGCAATGGCGAACTGGGATTTTATTTGATCAGTGATGGAGGAAGAACACCTTATCGTTTGCATTTCCGCAGGCCCTGTTTTATTTATTACCAGGCGTTTGAAGAATTGACAAAAGGAGGCATGTTGAGTGATGCGATCATTACGATGAGCAGTTTGAATTTGATAGCGGGAGAGATGGATGCGTAGCCTGTCCCAAGGGGAATAGATTGAGGTTAAAATTCGAAATTATAATAGTCGAATGTTGATTTTAATGTAGCAGCTGAAGTAATTTATTGAACTTCGTTGCTCGACTTTCAACGTTCTTACAATATTGAGCATATTAATAACAATTACAAATTCGCATGGAGATGATAGATTTTCAGAAAATAAATTAAAAGAAGTTGAACAGATCATTCAGCGTTATCCTGAAGGAAAACAGAAAAGCGCTGTGATTCCTGTATTGCATTTGGCGCAGGAAGAATTTGGCGGCTGGCTGAGTGCCGAAACAATGGATTATGTGGCTTCTGTTTTAAATCTTCAGCCAATTGAAGTGTATGAAGTAGCCACTTTTTACAGCATGTATAATTTAAAACCCGTTGGCAGATATTGTTTGAAGTTTGCCAGACAGGTCCCTGTATGCTGAACGGAAGTGATAATATTATTAAATATATCTGTGAAAAGCTGGGAATTAAACCCGGCGAAACAACAACCGATGGAATGTTTACTTTGAAAACTGTCGAATGTCTTGGGTGCCTGTGGCTATGCGCCGATGATGCAGTTGGGAAAAAATTATCAGGGAGCATCTGACAAAAGAAAAAGTGGATGCGATAATTGAAGAATGCAGAAAGAATGCAGCCGAAGCAATTAATAATTAAGAATTAAAAATTAATAATGAAGAACATCAGTTTTTGGATTTTTAATTCTGTTTGTAGTCAATTCTTCTTTTGCACAGGTTGATAGTGTTGAATTAAAAGATGCCATGCAGCAATTGGATAAAGCTCTTTTACAAAAAGATGAAAACGTTTTAAGATCAGTGTTGCATAAAGAGCTGAGCTTTGGTCATTCAAATGGATGGATACAAACAAAGAATGATATGATGAATGATTTTAAAAGTGGCAAGCTGGTTTATAATAAATTTGAGAACAATAGTTCGGCAATTGTCAGCATGAGTAAAAAATATGCTACAGTAAAAACGAATTCAAATGCTGAAGGCATGGTGAATGGAACAGCATTTAAATTAACAGTGCATGTGATGCAGTTTTGGATAAAAACGAAGAAGGGTTGGCAATTGATAGCGAGACAGAGTGCTAAACAGTAGAACTCATATTCCGAAGCTAAGACGGTAAGAACTTAAGTTGTGTATAAAAGATAAATTTATAAAAAGCTCCGCTTCAGGCGGATTTAGGATATATGGGAAGAAAATTATTATTAGAAAAAGCTCATATTGAAGGCATCCGTAACTACGATGTATATCGCCGTGAAGGGGCTATCGCAGTGTGGAGAAAGCATTGAAAAAATGACACCTGACCAGGTAACTGAAGAAGTAAAGAAAAGTGGACTGCGTGGTCGTGGTGGTGCTGGTTTTCCTACAGGAATGAAATGGAGTTTTCTTGGCAAAGCCTGAAGGTGTGCCCCGTTATCTTGTTGTGAATGCAGATGAAAGCGAACCCGGTACTTTTAAAGATCGGTACCTGATGGAATTCATTCCGCATTTGCTGATTGAAGGAATGATCGTTTCATCTTATGCACTTGGGTGCAAACAGTTCATATATCTATATACGCGGTGAATATGCATGGATCGTTGATATTCTGGAACAAGCCATTGCTGAAGCAAAGAACAATGGATTGCTTGGAAAAAATATTTTAGGCAGTGGTTTTGATTGTGAAATATATGTACATCGTGGCGCAGGTGCTTATATCTGTGGTGAAGAAACTGCATTGCTTGAATCCCTGGAAGGTAAAAGAGGTAATCCAAGGATCAAACCTCCTTTCCCTGCTGTAAAAGGTTTGTGGGATTGCCCAACTGTGGTGAATAATGTAGAAACAATTGCTGCTGTTGTTCCTATTATCAATGATGGCGGTGATGAATATGCAAAGATCGGAATTGGTAAATCAACCGGTACAAAATTGATTTCTGCCTGTGGCAATATCAATAAACCGGGTGTGTATGAAATTGATATGACCATTTCTGTTGAAGAATTTATTTATAGTGATGAATATTGTGGTGGTATTGCAAATGGAAAAAGATTGAAAGCCTGTATTCCCGGCGGATCATCTGTTCCTATCTTTCCTGCTAATCTTATTATTGAAAACAGCAAAAGGTGAAAAAAGAATGATGAATTATGAAAGTCTGGCAGATGGCGGATTTGCAACCGGCACGATGATGGGATCAGGGTGGATTTATCGTGTTGGATGAAGATCAGTGTGTGGTTAGACATACATTATACACTGGCAAGATTTTATCGTCATGAAAGTTGCGGACAATGTTCTCCCTGCCGGGAAGGAACAGGCTGGATGGAAAAGATATTATTAGAATATTGAATATGGAAAAGGCAAGATGAGTGATATTGATTTGTTGTGGGATATTCAAAGAAAGATAGAAGGCAATACGATTTGTCCGTTGGGTGATGCAGCAGCATGGCCGGTTGCAGCAGCGATCAGGCATTTCAGGGATGAATTTGAATGGCATGTACTGAATCCGGAAGAATGTTTGAAAAGAAATTATGGATTGGCGCATTATGCAGATACCTTTAGAAGTAGCGATCTAAATTCGTAAAGACAAGGTATGCATTGTCTTAACATAAAATTTGATGCGAAACAAATAAAATGGCTGAAGAACAAAAAATTATTTAAAGTAACCATCGACAACATCACCATCGAAGTGGAGCCGGGTACAACTATTCTAAATGCTGCACGAAAGATCGGTGGTGATGTTGCGCCGCCTGCTATGTGTTATTACAGCAAGTTAAAAGGCAGTGGTGGTAAATGCCGTACCTGTCTGGTTGAAGTAGCTGCAGGTTCTGCTGCTGATCCGCGGCCGATGCCTAAACTGGTTGCAAGCTGCCGTACCAATGTAATGGATGGAATGGTGGTAAAAAATATTACCAGTGAAAAAGTGATTGATGCAAGAAAAGGGGTGGTTGAATTTTTATTGATCAATCATCCGCTGGATTGCCCGATCTGCGACCAGGCAGGTGAATGTCGATCTGCAGGATCTGGGTTATGAGCATGGTAAAGAAGGAACCCGTTACGAATTTAAAAGAAGAACATTTGAAAAAGAAGATATTGGTCCTTATATACAATTGCACATGACACGATGCATTCTTTGTTATCGCTGTACGTATGTTGCCGATCAGTTAACTGATAAACGTGTGCATGGTATTTTGGACAGGGGCGATCATTCAGAAATTTCTACTTATATTTCAAAAGCAATTGACAATGATTTCAGCGGAAACATGATTGATGTTTGTCCTGTGGGTGCATTAACCGACAGAACATTCCGGTTTAAAAACCGGGTATGGTTTACCAAACCGATGGATGCACATCGCGATTGTCGATAAATGTTGCGGCAAAGTAACCTTATGGAATCGGGGCGATGAAGTGTTGAGGGTTACAGCAAGAAAAGATGAATGGGGTGAAGTGCAAAGCTTATGATGGAAAGCCAGGCTGGATATGTAATGACCTGCCGGTTTGATAAAAAGAAAATAAGTGATTGGGTGATCGAAGGGCCTACAAAGATGAGCAGGCATTCTGTGATTTCGCAGAATCATTATGTTGGATTGGTAAAAGCCAAAGGAAACTATTGCAGAAGTAATGGGTGGAAGTGAGCCGAAATTGTTGATGGATATTCATAATATAAGTGAAGTAAATGAGCCGACAGTTGATTTGAGTGAAATACAAGGACCGGCAACAGGAGCAAGACATTTGAAGAATGAATGAATCAAAAATGATAGATAATAATAAATGTATTTACTGGTATATTAGATTGACTGGTTTTTATCATTGAAAAACTATTTTGATTGTTAGCAGTTGTTATCTGCTTTCACTTGGTAATTGCCATGTATGCAACCTATGCAGAAAGAAAAGTGGCTGCATTGTTACAGGATCGGCGTGGGCCCAAACCGGGCAGGCCCTTTTGGTATTGTTGCAACCGTTGGCAGATGGAGGTAAATTTTTTTTAAAGAAGAGATCATTCCACTAGCTTCATCTAAATTCCTTTTTATTCTGGGCCCTGCCTGGCAATGATTACTGCTTTGATGACCAGTGCTGTTATTCCCTGGGGGACATCCGTTCATTTATTCGGCAGGGATATTAATCCTTGCAGATTGCTGATATTAATATTGGGATTTTTATGTTTTTGGTGTGGTGAGTTTGGGTGTATATGGAATTATGATCGGCGGATGGGCATCTAATAATAAATTTTCTTTGCTGGCTGCTATTCGTGGTGCTTCGCAAATGATCATCTTATGAACTGGCCAATGGGACTTTGCATTGATTGCATTGTTGATTGATGACAGGTTCATTAAGATTGAGTGAGATTGTAGTCAACCAAGTGCAGAATGGTCATGGAATATCATTTATCAGCCACTTGGGTTTTTGATATTTTTTATTTGTGCATTGGCAGAATGTAACCGTACGCCATTTGATCTTGCCGGAAGCAGAAAATGAATTGAATTTTGGCTATCACCAGGAATATTCATCCATGAAACTGGGATTTTATTTGTTTGCTGAATATATCAATATGTTTATCAGCAGTGCGGTAATGGCAACGTTGTTCTTTGGGGCTATGATATTCCTTTTGTAAATGAAGCCAATCTGGGGAATATCACTGGATGTGCTGGCATTAATCGGATTTGGTGTACTGATGACAAAGACATTGTTCTTTGTATTTGTATTCATGTGGATACGCTGGACGATTCCACGTTTCCGGTATGACCAGTTGATGAACCTGGGCTGGAAGAAATTGATTCCGCTGGCATTGGTGAATATGGTGATTACAGCAGCGGTGATATTGTGGTTGAAGAAATGAATCTCAGATGTCACGGATTTAAGATTAATGTTGTGAAATTGAGAAATCGTGAGAATGATAAAGCGAATGAATTGATAAGTACAAGATCGACGCAACGAAGTAATAGAATTGCATAGTTGGACTCATAAAAATATATTTGCGAAACTTTTTGAAATAATAATATGCAAGCATTAACAAACAGAGCAAAACAGGTAGATCGCAAGCCAATGACATGGTTGGAAAGAATTTACCTGTGGAATATTCTGAAAGGTATGGTGATTACATTCAGTCATATGTTTAAAAAGAAAGGCCACGATCAGTATCCTGAGCAAAAAAGAAGCTTTTAGCCCAGTATTTCGCGGCTTGCAGATTTTGAACCGGGATGAAGAAGGCCGTGAAAATTGTACTGCCTGTGGTTTGTGTGCAGTGGCCTGTCCTGCAGAAGCCATCACCATGGAAGGTGCAGAACGATTACCGGGCGAAGAACATTTATACCGTGAAGAAAAATATGCAGCGAAGTATGAGATCAATATGCTGCGTTGTATTTTCTGTGGTTTGTGTGAAGAAGCTTGTCCGAAAGATGCGATCTATTTGTCGCAAACTTTTGCACCGGCCAATTATGCACGGAAGGGATTTATTTATAAAAAAGAAGATTTGTTGATTCCGCATCCGAAAGAAGATCCGGAAGCGTATGCAAAAGGCATTGGGAGAAAGGAAAGTAAAAAATAATTAATAATTATTAACTAATAATCATATTGCTGGCTAACAGCTTATAGAGAAATGAATATTACACAAATATTATTCTGGTTTCTTTCAGTGCTGGCACTGTTCAGTGCCTTAATGGTGATCACCAGTAAAAATCCTGTGTACAGTGTACTCTGGCTGATCGTTACTTTCTTTGCTATTTCCGGCATTATATTTTATTGAATGCACAATTCCTGGCTATCGTAAACATCATTGTATATGCAGGAGCCATCATGGTGTTGTTCCTGTTTGTGATCATGCTGATGAACCTGAATAAAGAAACAGAACCGCAAAAAAATCGCTGGTTGAAACTGGCCGGTGCTGTAGCAGGAGGATGTTTGTTGCTGGTATTGGTAGCTGCATTAAAAAACAGCTGATATTAAACAGCAGATTGGCGCAAGTGAATAGCAGGCGATATTGGATTGATCAAAAATCTGGGAAAAGAATTGTTCAGCGACTACGTAGTGCCTTTGAAATAAGCAGTATTTTATTTTTAAGTGCGATGGTAGGAGCAGTGGTGATTGGGAAGAAAGAATAAATAAAGCTTAGGAATTAGCATAAAGTTCTAGAATTAATAGCAACAGTAATATTCAAATTCAGACTCTTAACTTATGAAGTTGTAATATATGCCGATAAATTATTACATATTTCTGTCTATTGCTTTGTTCTGCATCGGCATTGTAGGTGTATTGACACGCCGCAATGCGATCATTATTTTTATGTGCATTGAGCTGATGCTGAATGCAGTGAACTTGTTGCTGGTAGCATTTTCAAAAATGCATCATTTGAAAACAGGCAGCAACTGAATGCAACAGCAGGAACTGACGGACAGTTATTTGTATTCTTTATTATGGTGGTGGCAGCGGCAGAAGTAAGTGTGGGACTGGCCATCATTGTAATGATGTACAGGAATATTCATTCGGTGGATGTGAATTTTTTGAACAGGTTAAAACATTAAATAAGCTGAAAGTAAGAAGTAGTAAGTAGATAAATTACGAGTTAAGTCCGATTCGTGATTAGGATTATGAAGAATGTTTTACAATTAGTTGACTTGATTCCTTTGCTTCCCTTGATCGGTTTTCTGATCAATGGATTGGGAAGAAAATATTTATCCAAATCACTGATCGGTGATTATTGGCAGCGGAGTTATTCTTGCTTCTTTGTTATGAGTGTCTGGGTTTTTTTCGAGGTAAAAAATGGCAATACCCATGTTGCTGATTATTTTAATTTTATTTCTGTTGGCAACCTTAAAATTCCTTTTGCATTTCAGATCGACCAGCTTTCTTCTTTATTTCTTTTGATCATTACCGGTGTTGGTTTTCTGATTCATGTTTATTCCACTTCTTACATGCATGAAGAAAAGCACAGAGCATTTTGGAAGATATTTTTCTTATCTCAATCTGTTTGTGTTTTCCATGCTGCTGCTGGTAATGGGCGCCAATTATGTGATCATGTTCATTGGTTGGGAAGGAGTTGGGCTTTGTTCTTATTTATTGATCGGTTATTGGTTTAAGAACAATGAATATAATAATGCTGCCAACAAAGCTTTTATCATGAACCGCATCGGTGACCTTGGCTTTTCTGATTGCTATTTTCTGGATGATTGCAAAACTGGGCACTGTTGATTATGCATGAAGTGTTTGCTGCAGATGCATCTGCAAACTTAACTGCTACTGATATTACCGGTATCACTTTATTGCTTATTTGTTGGAGCTACGGGTAAAAGTGCACAGATACCTTTATATACCTGGTTGCCCGATGCGATGGCTGGTCCCACTCCTGTTTCTGCATTGATCCATGCTGCTACGATGGTTACGGCCGGTATTTATATGATCGCCCGAAGCAATGTATTGTATTCACTTGTCGCCTGTTACCATGAATATTGTTGCTATCATTGGTTTGGCTACTGCATTCTTGCTGCTACCATTGCACTGAAACAAAATGATATTAAAAAAGTACTGGCCTATTCTACAGTTAGCCAGTTGGGATATATGTTTCTTGCCTTAGGCGTGGGCGCTTATACAGCTGCTGTGTTTCATGTAATGACGCATGCATTTTTTAAAGCATTGTTGTTCCTTGGCAGCGGCAGTGTGATTCATGCCATGGGTGGCGAACAGGATATCCGTAATATGGGTGGATTGAGTAAAAAATTAAAGATCACATATCTCACTTTTTTGATCGGTTGTATTGCCATTGCAGGTATTCCGCCATTCAGTGGTTTCTTTTCAAAAGATGAAATTCTATTAAGTGCTTTTGAAAAAAATCCTGTTTTGTATGGCATTGCATTATTTACTGCATTGCTCACTGCTTTTTATATGTTCCGTTTATTGTTTATCACATTCACCGGGAAATTCAGAGGCACACATGAACAGGAACATCACCTGCATGAAAGCCCTGCAGCAATGACCATTCCTCTTGATCATTCTTGCGATACTTTCTATCATTGGTGGATTTGTTGGTATTCCTGAAGTATTATGCAAGTGGTGGCGAAAAACTAACCGAGTTTCTTATCGCCGGTGATTGCAAAACATGAAGGTGAACATGTTTCGTCATGCAACAGAATATATGCTGATGGGTTTGTCGACCGTTTTGATATTGATAACAATTCTTTTTGCCTGGATCCAGATTCAGGAATTATCAACGCAAAAGAAGCAACAGGATTTGGAAAAGTGTTGGAAAATAAATGGTATGTGGATGAATTGTATGATAAGATCATTGTAAAGCCATTGAACAGGTTCGCGGGGTTTTTGAATAATATTTTTGAAAAATATATGATTGATGGTTTTGTAAATGGGGTAGGCAGAGCTGGTGAATTATGGCAGCCGGCAGTTGCGTTTGTTGCAAAGCGGGCAGGTGGGTAGTTATGTGTTGCTGATGGTGTTAGTCGATGTTGATTTTATTGTGTTCCAGTTTTTTATAAGAAAATAATGTATCTAAAGGGGAATTAGGTTGTAGTTTTATAATTGAAAGTTCAAAATTGTAAAATGTTTAAAGCCCCTTTAGGGGTTGGGGTTATGATTGCATTTTATTAATATTAATTCCTTTACTGAGCGGATTGTTGCATTTTTTCTTAAAAATGAAAATTCAGCAAAAGGCATGGGCTTTGTTTTCATCATTTGCTAACTGTTGCTGTTTCCATACTTGGATTAACTATCTTAAACAAACCGGAATTACTTGCAATTCAAATGTGAATGGCTGCCAGGCTTGGGCAGCAGTTTTTCTGTAAAGCTTGATGGCATGGGACAATTGCTTTGTTTGCTTACCGCCATTGCATTTCCCATTGATTTTTATTGCTACCTGGAACAGTAATTATAAAAATGCGCATAACTTTTTTGCATTGATGCTTCTTGTCGCAGGCCGGGTTGATGGGTGTGTTTCTTGCCATGGATGCTTTGTTGTTTTATTTCTTCTGGGAACTGGCATTGATACCTGTTTATTTTCTTTGTTCTCAATGGGGTGGCGAAAAAAGAATAGCGGTTACTTTCAAATTTTTCATTTATACATTCGTTGGTTCATTGTTGATGCTGGTCGGTATTATCTACTGTATATCACAAACACCCGATCAGTCATTTGCATATCGATTCTTTTTATAAAGTCGTCTTACAATACAAAGACACAGAACTGGTTGTTCTGGTTGATTTTTGTTGCGTTTGCTATTAAGATGCCCATGTTTCCTTTTCATACCTGGCAGCCCGATACCTATGAACAATCGCCCACTGCTGTTACCATGGTACTTAGCGGCGTCATGGTAAAAATGGGTGTGTTTGGATTGATCCGCTGGTTGTTGCCTGTTTTCCATCTGCATCTTATGCCATGGGGCGATAGTGATCACTATCCGTGGCCATTATCGGGATGATCTATGCATCATTGATTGCCATGCAGCAGGATGATTTGAAAAGATTGGTTGCCTATTCGTCCATTGCACATATTGGTTTGATGTGTCGTGGCTATATTTGTCAGAATCAGAGATCGGTATGCAGGGAGTGATGATCCAGATGTTCAATCATGGCATTAATATTATTGGGTTGTGGATTGTGGTTGAACTGATCGAGAAAGACAATTTGGAACAAGAAAATTTTCAGAGCTGGGCGGTCTTGCACAAAAAGCGCCGGCCATGGCAATATTTTTGGTGGTTATCGCACTGGCCAATATTGCATTGCCGCTGACCAATGCGTTTGTCGGGGAATTCATGATGTTCACCGGGATCTTTACGTCTCCTGTGTCAGATATATGAAATGATATACAGTGCCTGCTGCAGGCATGAGTATTATACTGGGTGCTGTTTATACATTGAATATGATCCAGAAAGTTTTTTATGGAAATACAAATGCATTGACCGAAACGGCAACTGATATCGGGTATAATGAAAAACTGGTGCTTGGAATAATTGTGGTACTGATCATTGCAATTGGCGTTTATCCGCAGCCATTGCTTGATCTTACAACGGATACGACGAATTTAATATTGAAATGAAGCCAATGTATTAAAGAAATAAAATGAGCTGAACAAATATGAACGCAATAATATTATCGGCAATATTGGGAGTAGTGATGATGTTCAGCGGCATTTTGCTGAAGCAGAAACAGGCTATTCGCGAGCCTGGCATTTGCCGGACTTTTTATTGCCATTGTTTTGAACGTAATGGAAATTTATGGCTTTCATTTGTTCAAAATAAATATCGCGGGCATGATGCAGTTCGACCGGTTTGCACTTTTCTTTAATACAATTGCTTTGGCTTGTACATTGATTTATCTTTTTGCTTTCAGCAAAGGATATGGAAAAAGTGGGATTAAATTATGCCGAATATTTTGCATTGATATTTTTTATTCTTTGCGGAATTACACTTGTCCTCTTCATTTAATTCATTGCTGATCTTTTCCTGGGCATTGAAATCATTTCGATCCCTTTATATATTTTAACGGGCAGTGATAAAAGAAATCTGAAAAGTAATGAAGCTTCTTTGAAATATTTTTTGCTGGGTGCTTTTTCTACCGGTTTGATGCTGATGGGTATTGCGCTGATCTATGGCGATTCCGGAACTTTTTCAATTGATGTTATTTCTGAGTCTATTTCAAAACCTGAAACAAAACCAACCGTTTTATTGATAGCAGGATTGTTGTTGCTGATGTTTTCGATGGCTTTTAAAGTATCGGCAGCACCATTTCATTTCTGGACACCGGATGTATATGATGGCGCTCCAACCGTGTTCACTTCATTTATGGCAACCATTGTAAAAGCTGCAGTATTTATTGCTTTTATCCGTTTGTTCTGATGATGCATTCGATAGTATACATGAAACAATGGCAAGCTGATCATTGCAATTATTACTGCGCTACGTTATTCATTGGCAATATCACGGCCGTTTTTCAGCAAAGCGTAAAAAGAATGCTGGCATATTCAAGTATTGCACAGGCAGGCTTTATGTTGTTGGCTGTGCTGGCATTAAACAGTATGGGACAGAAGGAATGTTACTTTATACAGCTGCTTATAGTCTTGCTACGATCGGTATTTTTGCCATACTGGTAAAAATGAAAGATTATACATTTGAAGGATTTAATGGTTTTGCAAAACATCAGCCATTGCTTGCAGCAGTAGCCGTTATTTTTCTTTTATCGCTTGCCGGCATTCCGTTAACAGCAGGATTTCTTGCAAAATTTTATATGCTGAATGCTGCTATTGACAACAGGAGGGTTCCTTTGGCTGGTTATATTTGCAGTGTTGATGGCGGCGGTCAGTGTGTATTATTATTTCCGTGTTATACAGGCAATGTATTTTAAGGAAGGGGAGGCGCAGGTTATTGAAGTCAGTTCAACCTTTAAATGGATAATTGCCTCTGTTGCAGCATTGATTGTTATACTCGGCGTATTTCCCCAGCTATTACTCAACTGGTTTTATTTTTAATTCGTTTTCATTTGCCGTAAGTCAATTCCCGGTAAACATTTATTGCTATTTATACATCAAACTTGGTCAGGAACTTTTCACTCCTAACTTTGTTTTCCCGATAGCTATCGGGATTAAAAAAATTTTCATCATGAGAAAAACTACCAGCCGGATCTTATTCGGCTTTACGATGCTTTGTCTTTGCATTTTTTCAATTGCGCAAAGACCACAGATTCCCGGCGATAGCACAAGATCCGGCGGCTCCGGACCAAGAGCTGGTGTAAGACCCTACAGAGAAATTATTACTGACAAAGCGATTACCCAAAACGGATTCTTTAAAGTTCACAAAGTTGAAGACAAATATTACTTTGAAATTCCTAATGACATGCTTTGGAGAGATATACTTGTTGTAAACCGTCTTTCCAAAACACAAGCCGGTACCGGATATGGCGGTGACCAGGTAGGGCAAAATGTTGTTCGTTTTGATAAAGGTCCTAACAACAGGATATTTCTTCGCACAATATCTTATGCTGTATATGCAAAAGATTCTACTTCGCCGATGTTTTCATCGGTAGCAAATTCAAACCTGCAACCCATTTCCTTTTCATTCGACATAAAAGCTTACGGAAGGGATTCTGCTGCATCAGTTATAGAAATTACTGATTTTGTAAATGGAGATAATGATGTGCTGTTCTTTAGTAATGCTGCAAAATCTCAACGGCGTCTTGGCTCATTACAAACAGATAAATCGTATATAGTCAGTGTGACTCCTTATCCTATCAATATTGAAATTAAAGCTGTAAAAACTTATGGAAGAACACCGGCGCCGGCAACTGGTGGTGGTGGATTTGGCGCTCCTCAGCCAAGCGGTAATCTTACTGTGGAAATGAATAGCTCCTTTGTGTTGCTTCCAAAAACTCCAATGCAGGCAAGACTCTTTGATGCCAGGGTTGGTTATTTCACTGTTGGCTTTACTGATTTTGATGCCAACCCGCAAGGCGTAAGAGATATTACAATCGCTAAGCGGTGGAGGCTCGAACCAAAAAATGATGAGGACCTGGAAAAATATAAAAGAGGCGAATTGATCGAGCCAAAAAAACCGATCATCTTTTATATTGATCCGGCCACTCCAAAGAAATGGATTCCTTATTTGATACAAGGAGTAAATGATTGGCAGGCTGCATTTGAAAAAGCCGGTTTCAAAAATGCAATCTTCGGAAAGATGGCGCCGACAAAGGAAGAAGACAGTACATGGAGTCTTGAAGATGCCCGTAATTCTGCAATCGTTTATAAACCTTCTGATATTTCCAATGCAAGCGGTCCCAGTATCTCTGATCCGCGCAGCGGCGAGATAATGGAAAGTCATATCAATTGGTATCATAATGTGATGGAGTTGATCCGCAACTGGTATATGATACAAGCAGCACCAAGTGATACCCGTGCAAGACAGATGTTGTTCCCTGATGAATTAATGGGACGTCTTGTCCGTTTTGTATCATCACATGAGGTTGGTCATACGTTGGGGCTTCGTCACAATTTCGGTTCAAGTTCATCAGTGCCGGTTGAAAATCTAAGAAACAAAGAATGGGTAGCAAAGAATGGACATACACCGTCGATCATGGATTATGCACGATTCAATTATATAGCACAACCTGAAGATGGATTAAGCGGAGAAGAGCTGCAAGGCAGGATAGGTGATTATGACCGATGGGCCATCGAATGGGGCTATCGACTTTTTCCTGAATTCAAATCCCCGGAAGCCGAAAAAGGAAAATTGAATCAATGGACAAGAGAAAAATTAAAAGACCGTCGCTTATGGTGGGGCGATGGTGAAACCAACCAGGATGATCCACGTTCTCAAACTGAGGATCTTAGTGATAATTCAGTAAAGGCAAGTGAATATGGTATTAAGAATTTGAAAAGGATCGTTCCTGAATTAATGAAATGGACAAAACAGGATAATGAGGATTATACAAATTTGTCTGATATTTATGGCCAGGTGTCAGGGCAGTTCAATCGTTATGTAACCCACGTAGCCAGAAATGTTGGCGGTATTTATAAAACACCAAGAGTGGTGGAGGATTCAGATCCTGTTTATGAATTTACACCAAAGGCAAAACAAGCGGAAGCAGTTGCATTTCTTCATCAGCAATTATTTACTACACCCACATGGCTCATCAGCAATGATATTTTGGGGAAGACAGGGGGCAATTCACTTACTATAATTGGTAACATACAGGACAATGCACTGAACCGGTTATTTAGCGCAAACACTTTAAACAAATTGATAAATGCTGAAACGGCAATTGGCAACAATGCTTATAAAATGACCGATCTTTTTAGCGATATGAAAAAAGGAATCTGGTCAGAGTTGAGTACAAGAAAAGCCATTGATGTATACAGAAGAAATCTTCAAAAGTCTTATGTAAATGTTTTAAGCAATTTGTTGAATCCAGCTGACATAGTAATAAATATTGGCGGGGGCGGTCCTAATATTGTACCGTCTCTTAATACTGATAAATCAGATATCAAGAGCCTGGTAAGAGCACACCTTACGGCATTGAGAACGGAAGTAAATGCTGCAGCCGCAGCAATTACTGACCCGATGAGTAAATATCATTTACAGGATGTTTCGAAAAGGATTGACGATACATTAAATCCTAAAAAATAATTATTGATGAAATGGTAAAAGGCGGGCAAAAAATTCCCGCCTTTTTATTTTCGCAAACCAGTTGTCAAATTCTATAACTTTGGATTCGCCGGTTTTAATACTTTCGGTAACAGCATGAGATTCCGCGACATCTTATCACTTTCATTTCGCTCAGTGCGCAGCAATATGTTGCGCAGCGTACTAACAATAATCATTATTGCATTGGGAATAACAGCGCTTGTAATAGTGTATACCGCTATCAAAGCGATCGATCAAAAATTTACAGACAGTTTTTCAACGATGGGAGCCAGCGGTTTTACCGTTCGGTACAAAGAAAGAAATATCCGGTTCGGCGGAGGGGATGATGACATTAAAAAAAGAAAAGAAGGGAAGTAAAAAGGAAAAGAAATCAAGTCTTGGAAAAATAATCAGGAAAGAAGAAGCCGAAATATTTATAAAGAATTACAAGTTTCCTTCTTCAAAAAGCCTTTCTGTTTTTGCTACCCGCAACGCCATTGTTTCTTATGAAAACAGGAAAACTAGTCCCAATGTTTTTTTATTTGGCAGCGATGAAAATTTTGTGATATTGAATGGATTTAAGTTAAGGGCGGGAAGAAATTTAAACCAGGCAGATGTGCAATCGGCAAGAAATGTGTGCCTGATAGGGTATGATGTTGCAAAAAAATTATTCAATAATAATCCTGACAAAGCGGTAAATACAATTATCCGTGTGCAGAATATTCCTTATCGTGTGGCCGGGGTGCTTGATAGCCGCGGCTCGTCTTTTGGCATGAGTTGGGATAACAGGATCATTACAAGTTATACAAATGTTCACCGGCAATTCAGTTCAGGCATGAGTTATGTGATAGCTGTAATGACCGATGATATAAAGAAAGTACAGGTGGCGATGGGTGAAGCAGAAGGTGTTTTTCGTTCGGTAAGAAAATTGGCAACAACGGAAGAAAGCAATTTTGTTCTTGACAGAAACGACAGCGTTGCGGAAAAAGCGATGAACAGTCTTAGCATGATCTCATTGTCAGCCGCTGTTATAGGTTTTATTACGTTGATCGGTGCCGCTATCGGTTTGATGAATATTATGCTGGTGGCCGTAACCGAACGAACCAAAGAAGTAGGATTGGTAAAAGCGATTGGGGGAAAAAGTAAGACCGTGATGATGCAGTTTCTTATGGAGTCAGTTATTATTAGTGTGCTGGGAGCTATATTGGGAATCATTCTTGGCATTTTAATCGGCAATCTTATTTCTATTGCAATTGATACTGGCTTTGTAGTTCCATGGAACTGGGTAATATTGGCTGTCGTTATCTGTTCGATCACAGGTTTGTTGGCAGGCTTATATCCAGCACTCAAAGCAGGTAAATTGAATCCTATTGAAGCACTTCGTTACGAATAATCTTATTATTTATTAAGCAGCAGTTTGGTGTTATCGATAGTCTGGCACTAACCCTTGTTTGGATCAGCGGTAAAAATGTAACAGCATCTTGCTCAGGAATAAAAAATCCTTAACTTGTAACACACTGGTTAAAATTTTTGTGGTAGCATTTGGATTATCTAATCTTTTTTTCCTTAGAATTGTGTCCCTGAAAAAAATCAAAACTCTTTTTTTAAAATTTTAAACACTAAAAACTAAGATCATGGCTGAAACTAAACCGACTGCAACAGCAAGTGTGAAAGCAACTTCAGTACAAGCAAAGAAAAGCAGTAATGCCATCTCATGGCTTGCCCCTATTATTTGTCTTATTGCCGGTTATCTTATCTGGCGTTTTATTTTTGGAGACCCCAATGGATTTAATGAACCCGGATAAAGCGGGTGGTTCTGGCCTAAGCATGATAAGCCAAAAGGATGCATTAAGCGGTATTTACATGGGAGGAATCATCGTCCCTATTCTGCTCGGTATGTTCCTGATGGTAGTTACTTTTTCAATTGAAAGATTTCTTACTATCCGTAAAGCCTTGGGCAATGGTTCTATTGCTGATTTTATTCGTAAAGTGCAGTATCATCTTGCCAACAGAAATGTAGATGCTGCTATGGCAGAATGTGATAAGCAACGTGGTTCTGTTGCTAATGTTATGAGTGCTGGTTTTCGTCGTTATAAAGAAATGACTACAAACAGTGAACTCAACACAGATCAAAAAGTTATGGCTATTCAAAAAGAAGTAGAAGAAGCTACTGCGCTTGAATTGCCCATGCTTCAGAAAAATCTTGTATTCCTTTCAACTATCACATCTGTTGGTACCTTGGTTGCCCTTCTTGGTACGGTAATGGGAATGATCCGTTCATTCTCTGCTCTTGGTGAAGGAGGTGGTGCAGGTGCTGCTGCGGCGACTGGCGATCGGTATCTCAGAGGCCTTTATAATACGGCACTGGGTATCGGTACTTCAGCCATAGCACTGATCATGTACAATATGTTTACAACTAAAATTGACTCTATTACTTATGGTATTGATGAATCAGGTTTTACCCTGACACAAAGCTTTGCATCTCTTTACAAATAAGAGACAATTGCTGTTATGGAAAACATGAATCATTGAATCTCAATACTAAATTATTTTAAACATGCCCAGTGTTAAAATACCAAGGAAAAGCACATTTGTAGATATGACCCCTTTTGTGGATGTTGCTTTTCTGATCCTTTCATTTTTCATCATGGCTACCAAGTTCAAGCCAGAGGAGCCTGTGAGATAATGACACCTAATTCAGTTTCTTCCAAGGAACTTCCGGACAGCGATGCATTGCAGGTAACATTTGATAGTACTGGCCGGGTTTTTTTCAGTGTTTTATCAGAAAAAGATCCTAAGGTAAAATATAATGTCATAAAACATATGAATGACACCAGGAATCTGGGTTTGACAGAAGCAGAAATGAAGAATTTTATAAAAGCACCTGCCATAGGAGTTCCTTTTAGCGGTTTAAAGCAATTATTAGCTGTTCCTGCGGAAGAACATAAGAACTATAAACAGCCTGGAATTCCTTTGGATACACTTGGTGGAGAATTATATTATTGGATCAGGGATGCTGTGGAAGCTTTTACCGGTAAGAAATTGAAATATCTGATAAAAGGAGATAACGAGGCAAAGTATCCTGCTTTTAAACAGGTGTTCAATGCTTTTAAAAAGAATGAGATTTTTAAATTTAAGATGATCACAGCGCTTGAAGATGCACCGGCTGGCTCGGAACTTGAGATATTAGAAAAAGAGAGAAAAGCTGGTGAACATTAAATTATTAATTTTTAAAACATCTAAATTATGGCAAGTATAGAAGATGGTGGTGGTGGTGGTCATAAAAAAGGACCGGGAGTAAAGAAAGCAAAAAACTTTCTACCCATGTTGATATGACACCAATGGTGGATCTTGGGTTCTTACTCATTACTTTTTTCATTTTTACAACAACAATGAGCAGCCCGACCACAATGGATCTGTACATGCCTAAGGATACGGATAAAGATGAAGATCAAAATAAAGCAAAGGAATCAGGAGCACTCACGATTATGCTGGGTAAAGATAACCAGGTTTATTATTATGAAGGTCAATTAGTGAACGATGCCTCCAATTTTCAAGCAACTACATTTAAAGGTATCCGGGATGTGATTATCAATAAGAAAAAGGAGGTAATAGATGCTCATCATGCATGATGCAGGATGCGAAAAGATCAGCAAGAGGCAAAGGAAATGAAGAGGTCCCGACTTGGAAAATGGCAGCTGTCTTGATAAGGATTTTGTGGTAGTGATTAAACCTGATGAGGAGGCAACTTATAAAAATACGGTTGATATTCTTGGATGAAATGACAATTAATGCCATAAAGCGTTTTGCCATGGTTGATCTTTTTCCGCTGAAAAAGAATTGATTAAGAAAACAGAAGGGAATTAATGCAAAAATTCATTAATGTGGAATATGCACGGATTCTGCATCTAACTATAAAAGAAACTGAATGGAAATAAATAAAATTCTTTCAAGTGATATTCTGGATCTTCTTTTTGAAGACAGGAATAAAGACTATGGAGCTTATGAGCTGCGCAAAACTTATAAGAAAAGGCTTACAATAGCTTTGCTTTGTACTGCTTCTGTTGCTTTACTTGCATTGGGCGGTTCTCTTCTTGCCAGTTCATTAAAAAAGAGCGAAGGCAAAATCCAGGTGAGAGAATTAACCCTTGAAGAGTTGAAGCAGGAAGAAGAGAAAAAACCGGAACCCCCTCCGCCACCCCCGCCAAAACAAGAACCTCCAAAAGTGGAAATGACAAAATTTACTCCTCCTAAGATTGTAAAGGATGAAGAAGTAAAGAAAGAAGAAATTCCACCTGAAGTAAAAGAATTGGAAGATACAAAGATCGATGTGGTGAGCCAGGAAGGTATTAAAGATGAAGGTATTGCTCCGGCAGTAGTCGATGAGGGTAAGGCAGTGGTAGAAGAAAAGAAAGAAGAAGATGAGAATAAGGTTTTTGAAAAAGTGGAAATTGAAGCCAGCTTTAAAGGTGGTGAAAGAGCATGGCGCAAGTATCTTGAAAGAAACCTTGACCCTAATGTGCCGGTTGATAATGGTGCACATGAAGGAACTTATACCGTTACAGTTCAGTTCATCGTTGATAAAGAAGGAAATATAAGTGATGTAAAAGCTTTACAAATCATGGTTATGGTATGGAAGAAGAAGCAATGAGAGTAATTAAGAAAGGCCCGGACTGGATCCCGGCTATTCAAAATGGCCGCCAGGTAAAAGCTTATCGTAAACAGCCAATTACTTTTGTGGTAGCTCCAGAATAACTTTATAAAACGCATAAATTAAATCCCTCCCCACTTGTCGGGAGGGATTTTTATTTTTGAGCCATGCATGGAAAGCTCACCGGATGGGATGATACTATTGTAGCCCTGGCAACGCCGCCGGGGATCGGAGCTATTGGTGTCATTCGGCTTAGCGGCAATAAAGCGATTGACATTGTAAATGATCTTTTTCCTTCAAAAGATCTGCAACAGCAAGCATCACATACAATACATGTTGGAGTTATAAAAGATAAAGAAACGGAACTTGATGAAGCGGTTGTTTCAATTTATAAAGATCCAAAATCATATACAGGTGAAGATGTGGTTGAGATCAGCGGTCATGGATCACCATTTGTTTTGCAACAAATAATAAATGCATGCATACAACGCGGTGCAAGATTGGCAAAACCGGGAGAGTTTACACAAAGAGCATTTTTAAAAGGTAAACTCGATCTGGCACAGGCAGAAGCCGTTGCCGAACTGATAGCATCTAACACATCAGCATCACAAAGAACAGCCTTACACAATATTCGCGGCGGTTTTTCCAATAAGCTAAAAGACCTGAGAGAACGGCTGATAACGTTTTCTGCGTTGATTGAACTGGAGCTTGATTTCAGCCAGGAAGATGTTGAGTTTGCAGACAGGAAGCAATTTTATGAATTGATACATGAATTAAGCAATCTTACTGATCAATTGATCAATTCATTTCATTTGGGCAATGTAATTAAGAATGGAGTTAGCGTCGCAATTATTGGGAAACCAAATGCGGGTAAATCAACGTTACTAAATGCATTACTGCAGGAGGACCGGGCCATTGTAAGCGATATACCGGGAACAACAAGAGACACGATCGAAGAAGTGATCAATATTGATGGTATTCTTTTCCGATTAATTGATACTGCAGGTATCCGACAGCATACAAGTGATATAATTGAAAACATGGGAGTAGAAAAAAGCCTGGATAAAATGAAGACCGCTGATCTTGTATTGTATTTGTTTGATGTAGAGGAAGAGAAGTCTGAAGTCGGAAGCTTGAAATCGGAAATGGAGAAACAACAATTAAATTATTTATTGGTGGGAAATAAGATTGATCAATTTGATGAACTGGTTGTACGCAATAAGTTTTCTTCGATAGATAGCCTCGTTTTTATCTCTGCTAAAAATCATAAGCACCTGGAAGTATTAAAAGAAAGAATGGTTGACAAAGTGATCTCGGGACAAGTGCAGCCGGAAGATACGATCGTTACCAATGCGCGGCATTACCATGCGTTGAAAGAAGTTGCCAAATCATTGGGTGATATAAAGAAGGGATTGGATAATAAAACTTGCCGGCGATTTGCTGGCACTTGATATCAGGAGGGCTTTGCATTATCTCGGTGAAATAACAGGGGAGATAACAAATGAAGATCAGCTTGATTATATCTTTAGTAAATTTTGTATTGGAAAATAACCATCACCCGGATCAGAACAAGAAACGGAGATTAAACGCATGCCAGAAGCCTTTATGAATGAAGCTCAGATTAGATCGATAAATGCAAAGAAGAATCTTACAATAAAAGAACTGCCGTTAATTTGAATATATCTCCATTTACAATTTGTCGATGGATATTTGGTGGCAATGTAAGATCCAATAAAATGGATATCCATTTTCAATATTGATATGATGCGGAGTTCTTGCCGGGCTAAATTTTTTAGAGAAAATACGATGCTTATCAATTAGAGAAATATGTGAATCTTATTGTTCATCTTTTTGTGTTTTATAAACTAAAAACCAGGTAATGAGTTTATAAGATCACTAATACATCAGTTTGAATAAATGTAAACCGGCAAATAATCCTTTCAAATTCCTCGCTCGGGGTAAGGTCCATCTCTTAGTTGCCAGTACTATTTGCAAATATCACCATGGTCTTGGATCACCACATCTGTATGCAACGGCATTTCTGAATCTTGACGATAGTCGCTGATTGGCTTCGCTTCTTGCAACTGTCCTTACACTGGCTGGCACCCAGGTTTGACTTACTTCCGCCACATCACATAGGAATTCACATTGCGCTTGTGTTGGTGAATGAAAAAATCTTCCATCCGAAGTATATTTATGCATCTCACCAAAAGCATAAGTTCCTACTCCATGCCAGTAATACCAGTCACATCCTTTAGAATTTAAAGTACAGGCGCCAATTGGTCCATCCATATGACCCGAGTAACCTCTTTTATATTGCCAGTGATGCCATCCCTCATGCACATAATCACCCGCACGGGTCGCCGGATTATTTGTTGATGTCCCGAGATCAAATAATAAACAGCCCATCTGTGTTCTGTCTTCTAGAATAAATCGTTTTTCAGCTAAGGCCAGCCAGCTTCGGTTTGTACTTGGAATATAATGGATTTGGTTATGATTCGGCGACGACCATGCTTCTCCGGCATATCGGTAATCAATGGTACCATGCCATTGTGTTGAATTGTCTTCACGCAAGCCATAAGTAAGTAAGTAAGCAGCATTCACAGCTTTTGGATACGGCAAGTTGATATTACAGGCATCATTAAAACCCCAACCTCCCCAATCACTACCCGACATTCTGTAAGCTCTGTATTGCCATAATACAAAATCCCACCAACAGTTATGATCGGCCCACACATCTCTTTCTGCCTGTGATGGACCATTATTGCATTGCGAAGACAATTTTGTGCTTGTTGCAATGAATGCAAAGCAAAAGACAATTAAAATGCGTGGCATAATTTATAATTTACTAGTTACTTAATTAGATTTGCGAGGAGGAGGATTGATAAGTTTTTCAGGTCTGCTGGTATCTGCCTCCACTTTTTCAGTTGGATCGCCGGGTGCTGCAGCAATGGCTTCCGGAAATTGCTTATAAAATCTTTCTATGGCTTCGTTAAAAGATTTATCACCTTTGCCATCTTTAAATCGGGCCTTATAAATAAACGGAGCATCTTCTTTGCGCACAATTCTTAATAAATATTGCTTCGCTTCTTCACTATCACCTTTAGAAAATAAGTAGGCATCAATAGCTGCGGCTCTTATTGGTTGAGAGGAATGTTCCCTGATAACACGCAATATGCTCTTATCTGATTCAGGAGTTTTAATCCAGGCAATCGATTCAACTGCTTTCGATGCAAGGATTTCAATTAGATCTGCCGAATCCAATCCGCCATGAAGGTCACTGCTGCTTGCGGGAATTCTTTGCCAGACTATTTTTTCAAATCGTGAAATGTTTCTTGTTTGTTTAAGTTCGCCTATAATGGATAATACCACGAGGCTATAGCTAATATCTCCGGTAGAAACTCTGTCAAATCTTTCAAACAATAGATCTGAGATCGTGGTATCCCGGGACATTTTATTTATTTCACCGCGCACTCTTTCTTTTTCATTAACACCTGAGGCACTTGCCCAGGCAATGAATGAATCGATATTTTGTGCAGTTAATGGCACAAATTGCGGCTTCTGGTATTGTGTCGGATTTTTTGACTGTTGAGGGAGGTTTTCCTTTTTTTCTTTACAACTAAACAGAAAAAATAGAATCGATGATCCAATAAGTATTTTTTTCATGATGGTCCTTTTAGATAAAATTAATGTGAACAGTTTGTAAGGGTAAGTAATTCCGGCAAGGATGCTACTTCAACTAGAGATATGCAAGGTATGACTTGAAAAAGCCAAAAACAATCCCCTCTTTGGGGTATCATAGTTGCTACTAACTAAAAGAATGTCTCTTACAATGTTAAAACCATTACACCACTCTTGATTCCAATCCACGAACCATTTCAATTATTTTCCCGCCCGACTTGATTTTTTTTGAAAACTATTTATTCAACTTGTATTGCATTTAAAAAAAAATTTGGATTGTTGTAATCATTGAATTCTTTATTCAACCTGGCTTGTTTTATAAACCTGATAGGATCCTCTCATACTAATTTGTTGCTATTTGCATGAAACCCGGACCAGCTCAAGATTTTCATATTCTGTATCCGTAAATAATGCCCGGGGTTTTTCAAAAGCTCCGTTCACAAAGACGATCTTACCTTAACCTGGAACGGCACTTCATAATGTTCCCTGGAATTCTTTAATATTAATTCCGCAGCTTTTTTACCCATGAATTCGAAGTCGGTTGATATTGTAGTGATGCCGTTCAATATAATTTTTTTCAGCGGGGTTTCATTATAAGATATTACACCCACATGCTTGCCGAGTTTCATTTTTGTCGCCAGGATTTTTTCTATCAATATTACCAGGTCATCTTCCATCAGGTTAATATAAGCTTCTCCTTCTTTGATGGGTTCGTTTGAAATATCATGAACGATCTTAGAAGTAAAGGCATATTGATGGCAGAAGTGCTTAAATCCCTTAATGATCTCTTCCGGGTGATAGGTATATTCGGGAAAAATCATTTTGATCGTATGGTATTTGCTTAGCGGTTCACGTAGTTGTTCCAGCGAATCATAAATATCTTTCTCAAAATTCTCATACACCGCCGCATAATTTCCTTTAATGCCCGCTATCAGCTTATCCAGCAGCAATAATTTATCAGATGGCAATTGGTTGATAATATCACTGGCTCCTTCGCCACCTTCCAGGAAATGCGGAATGATAATGTAATGAGTGTATTCATTCTTGCTGTCCTGTATTAAACGTTTGAATAACAGGAAATCATTATTATAAATGTAAAAATCAATAGACGCCATATCGGCCAGTGTTTTTACAAAGGCGTCATACACGATCTTTTTGTGAGCACTTAGCTTATTGAATAATAAAAATATTTTGAGTGGCTGATTGACCTCGGTTGATTTTACAAAATATCCCTTGCCCGGCACCGAACCGAGAATGCCTATTTGCTTCAGGTACTTATAACCCTTTTCCGCAGTATCTCTTGATATTTCAAATTCAAAACTTAATTCGTTGATAGAAGGAAGCATATCATCTTTGCCAATTTTTTCTTCATTAATAGCTTTGATCACAGAATTGGCGAGTTGCATGTACTTTGGAGTAGCAGACAGGTAATCAATATCGACGTATTGAAACAGTATGTTTTTCTTCATATAGCGCTGCTTTCCTCGGCCGCTGAAAGATAAATAGTTTCGGACTATCTTAAAACTTTTTGAACAGTGCCGCACAGGGTCACAACGGCTGCATTTTTTGAAGAAAACAGCCGACTGATAACAGCAATATGGTGTTTCAATTTTGACCCGTCATTTGCTTTTCAAAAAAAGTTCCGGGAACGATTGCGTAAATAAATTTATCAGGTCAGGATGGGACAGGATGATTTCCATTTTAGCTTACTTTAATTTGATAGGAAATCTAATTCTAAAACTGCTGCTATATGAAGAAAAATACTCTGTTACACAGAAGTATGGTTATGCTAATACTTTTGTTTTTTCTACCCCTATTTTCTTTTTCACAATCAGATTTCAGAATAACAGGAAAAGTAACCGATGAAACCGGTAAACCGGTTCAGGGTGCCACCGTCCAGGTAAAAGGAACCGCTATCGCCACTGCCACTGATGCCGCCGGCAATTATTCAATCCTTGCGCCGTCAGGAAAATCTATTCTCGTGATTACTTCAATCGGGTTTACAAATCAGGAAATAGCTGTTAATGACAGGAAGGAAATAAATATATCTATTACAGGTGCTGTTTCCACTTTATCAGATGTAGTAGTTGTTGGTTATGGTACTCAGAAAAAAAGTGATGTTACGGGTGCGTTAAGCCGCATCACAGCCGATGATATACAGGAACGTCCTGCGCAAAATATTTTACAAGCAATCCAAGGTAAAGCAGCAGGTGTGCATGTTACATCTAACTTTAAACCTGGCGAACTGCCTGTATTGAGGGTGCGTGGCAATCGTTCAATCGGTGCTTCGAACGAACCGCTTTATGTGATCGATGGAATACCGTTGGTGAATTCACTTGGTGTCAACTCATTTACCATGAGTGATATCAACCCAAACGATATTGCTTCGGTAGAAATATTAAAAGATGCATCCGCAACAGCTATCTATGGTTCACGCGGTGCCAATGGAGTGGTTCTCATTACAACTAATAAAGGAAAAAAAGGAAGAGTCACAGTTAATTATAACTCCACGGTGTCAATAGATTCATACAAATCGTTAACCGATTGGATGGATGGTGGTGAGTATATCGATCGCTGGCGGCTGAGCTTAATTAATGGACGGCTTTACAAAGATCTTGGCGCCAGTAACAGCAATTTGAATATACCTGCAGTAATGTGGTATCCGGATCCCGATTTGGATAAACAAAAAATGGGCGGACTTACGGCAGATCCCGTTGCCCTTGCATCAGTAATGATGGGCTACGAATGGAATCCTGACGGTACAGTTAAAACAAGACCAACAACAGCTGCCGAACAGGCGCTGGGCTGGGGAGCGGCGGTTCCCATATATAATTCCAAAAACATTCGAAGCTTTGATTGGTTAGATGCAGCAACACGAACAGGTATCACGCAGAATCATCAAATTTCTCTTACTTCAGGAACAGATATTACACGATTGCTGATATCACTTAACTATTATACTCAAAAAGGAGTTCAACAAGACCAGGATTATAAACGTTATACTGCTACTATAAATGGAGATGTGACACCTAACAAATGGCTTAATCTTGGCACATCGGTGATTGCTTCCTTGTCTACTCAAAACTACGGTATACTTGGACCAAATACTTCCAATACCGGCTCAAAAGATCTTTATTCAAGAGCAACCGACCAGTTCCCTTATGCATTACCATTGGACGATAATGGATTTCCGGTAAAAAATCCTGGCGGGAATATCAGTCTATGGAATCCTTTAATTGATATTGACCAGGTATTGAATGAAAGAAGAACTGCTGCGATATTAGCAAGCGTTTTCACTGAATTAAAATTTACATCATGGTTGAAATATCGTGCAAACTTTAGTGCTCAGCTCAGGCAATTCCGATCTGGTGCATGGACCGGGCCGGATGCAACAAGCCATTTAACTAACAGACCTAATACCGCCGGTTATAATACACAAGAAAATTTTTCATGGGTAATGGAGAACCTGTTGTATATCGATAAAACGTTTGCCGAGAAACATAAGGTAAATATTACACTGCTTCAATCGATGCAAAAATCCCGCAGAGAAAATATTGCTGCCAGTGTAACAGGTCTTATTAATCCGCTCAGCTTATGGTATGATCTCGGATCAAATACAGCTGGTAATCCTGGCTATGGTACAGGTTTTACTGAAAACACACTTGCTTCTTTTATGGCCCGTGTGAATTATACTTTGATGGACAGTTACCTGCTTACTGTTTCGGGTCGTGCAGATGGTGCATCTGTATTGGCTCCTGAACATAAATGGGATTTCTTTCCATCATTTGCCGTTGCATGGAAAATGCAACAGGAAGAATTTTTACAATCAATAAATTGGATCAATGAACTTAAACTCCGCGTTGGATATGGAGTGGTTGGTAATTCATCAGTTAATCCTTATACAACTTCAGGCCCATTAAGCAGGAACCCTTACGTATTTGGAGTAGCAGCGGGTATTGGTTATTTACCTCAGTTAGTACAAAACCCGGAACTCAAATGGGAAGAAACAGCGCAATTAAATATCGGATTAGATTTTACCCTGATGAGAAATCGTTTGTCCGGCTCACTGGAGTATTACCAGCAAAATACATCGGATCTTATTTTTCCAAAAACACTCCCGGCAGTTTCAGGCTATGTTCAAAAATTTGAAAATATTGGTAAAACAAGAAACAAAGGTGTAGAGATTACTCTTTCTGGCACCCCTGTTAAAATAAAAAATTTTACCTGGGATGTTGATATCAACTGGTCAAAAAACAATGAAGAAATTGTTGAGTTGATAAATGGCAAACAGGATATGGTGGCAGATCGTTTGTTTATCGGACAACCATCACAAGTTTTTTATAATTATGCAGAATGCCGGTATTTGGGGAGCAGACTGCAAAAGATATCGCTGAGATGGCTCTTTTCAATGCCAACGGAACTAATTTCCGTCCCGGTACGGTTAAAGTAGTTGATCAAAATGGCGATAAAAAAATCGATGCTTCTGATTTCATTATATTGGTACGTTCGTCCCGACTGGACCGGCGGCATTACCAATACATTTACTTACAAGAACTGGTCATTGAATAGTTTTATTTATTTCCGCTGGGGTCAAACTTATTTTGGCGGATATCCGAATTCATATGGTGGTGTTAACCCCAATGGTCGTGTAGAGAACGATGTATGGTCTTGGGATAATGCAAATGGAAAATGGCCAATGCCTAACGCCGCGTCAGCAATAACGAATACCACCGCTGCGATGCAATACAATAATGGTTCATTTGGAGTAGTAAAGAATATTTCGCTTTCTTATAGCTTTCCGCAAAAATGGATTCAGAAAGCATATGATCAAAGATCTTGTTTTGAATTTCCAGGTGGTTAATCCTTTCATATTTGGAGGCGAAGTGGTAAAATGGGGTATCAATCCTGATGATGATACAAACTGGAGCATTGCTTCAACCAATACGAATCCGCTTGGCGGCACAAACAATAATACTATTCTTCCTCAAAGTTTTGTGTTTGGTATCAGGGCAGGTTTTTAAGATTAAAAAACTTATGTATTGAAAAACTATAAAAATATTTTTATGAAACTGCATTTGAAAAAATATATTTTAATTCCTGGATTGATACTGTTGATAGTTGTCTTCCTTTGGCTCGTGCAAAAAATTTCTCACTGAAAAACAGGTGTCCAGTCTGACACAAGATTATTATAATGATGAGAACGGGCTTAACTCCCTGATCAATGGACTTTATGTATATGCCCGTGTAAAACACGAGTGGGAGGCAAACGGGGCCAGGCTGATTGAACCGGAAACAGATGCATACATGACCGTTACCGCAGCAAATGCACAAATGACTGCCGCTGCATATGGTAACCAATGTAAGTACTATTGCAGCTAATAATGTTACTAATTTTCTGGGCAGTCCTAACTCGCAACTATGCACCAATGGGAGCATATCCGCATATTAATAACTGCAATATTGCGCTCGATATAATTGATAATATTAAACCGGGCAAGTTTGGTACGGATGATGCATTCAGAAAAACAAGAAGAGCTGAAATACTTTTCCTGCGTGCATGGGCCTATTATCTGGTATCAAATCAACTTGGGCGATGTGCCGCTTGTTACTTACTCCAAGACGTGAGGATAATGGTATTTATTATTTCCCAAAAGCAAAGCTGGAAGATATTTATAAGCAAATAATTTCAGATGTACGATATGCGTATGAAAATCTTCCCGCCACTACCAGCTGACAGTGGCCGGCGCTACCAAATGGGCCGCAGGTCATTTACTGGCCAAGCTTTATCTTAACAGGGCACAGGCTGCAGCGTTTTCAAAACAGCGGTGAGGCTCATCTGAAAATGTTATATAAAGGAAATGTCGCAACTGATCTTGATTCAGTAATTACTATTGCTACAGAAGTAATAAATGGTAAAGGCGGGCCGGTACGGGCTTGCTCCTGATTACTGGACTTTATTTAATCCAGCAGTTTCTGAAACCAGTCCGCATCACTGAAGTGATATGGGCTGCCCAATTCGATATTAATATTGCTCTTAACGGTCGCTTTGGCGGAAACCGTTCCTGCAATTATCATATTGGAGACTATCACAAATCAAACCGGTGTGACCCGTGTGCAGGCTTATGGTCGTCCTTTTGGAACTTTCAAGCCTACAGATTTTGCATATGATAATTTCCGTGATAAAGTGTATGATTCCCGTTATTATAAAACATTTTCATTATGAGTATATAGGCAATATGCCAACGTCAACCAGCACTTCATTTGCCTGGAATGCGGCAGCGGCAACATGGTGGAATGCAAATAAACCAGCCGGCGAACCTGCCATACCGTTGCCATTGTCAAATCCTGCACCGAAAAGAATTCTACAAGGTAAACGGGCCATTATTTATCTCGAAAATCAAAGAGATGAAGCTCTTGATTCAACAATGGTGATGAGTATGCCTTTTCAATTTATGGTTCGGTGGATAAGATCAGCTACGTACCGGGCGGTATTATTACAGGCTATGGCATAACGGTGCAAACATGGGACTCGCAACAGGAATGACAGCTCCTTATCTGTCATCAAAAAAATATGTTGATCCTTTAAGAGGCGGAAGCAGTGATGAAGCAAATTTTAATAGTGAGAATGGTACCCGCGATGCAATACTTATGCGTTTAGCTGAAACTTATCTGATCCGCGCAGAAGCTTATGGACGTAAAGGACAGTATCGGCCAGGCTTTAAATGATATTAATGTATTAAGGCAACGTGCCGCATATAAAGGTGGGGAAACCCGTCCCAATGTATTGGTAGAATGGGAACCCAAAGCAAGCTTGCTTGCAGCATCAGAAAAAATTCCTCCTTATCCGGCAAATGGCGATGCGTATAATAAGATCAAGGTAACAGAAAACTATTTTACTCCCGGTACTCCCCAGGCTTTGGCCGAAGGATATATTCCTACTGTTAGTTCAAAACCGGATATGTTTATTCATTTTATTTATAATGAAAAAGTCGTGAATTTCTTTCTGAAGGTATTGCGTGGGAAGATCAGCATAATGCAGGAATATTATATGATCGTGTAATATATCTTAACCAGATGGCTTCAGACAGAGCAGGCTTGTGGCCGGTTGCTTTTAATACAGCAAGCGGAAATGGACAGAATGGAAATGGCAAAGGTCAAATGAAAAAACATTATACATTCAGGCCATGGCCAAATGCATATTTAGTATTACTTACAGATGAAACCGGAAAACCCTTGGATGACGCTGCAAAAGCAGCCTATCAAAACCCAGGTTATTGAGCAGAAATATGAACATAAGCAAGCAGTAGAAAAATGGCGGGTCATATTTTTTTTGACCGCCATTTTTTTTATCGACTGCCCTGATCAATCAAACGGGTTGAAACATGATTCTAATCCGCGAAATTCCGGGAACGATTGCGTAAATAGTTGCCTAATTTCAGGATGGGGCAGGATGAGTTCTTCAGCAATTACTTTAATTTGTTTTTTCATCTAACATAAAACTGCTGCTATATGAAAAGTAAAACTGCTTTTAGAAAAGGCACATTTATTCTGACATGCTTGTTTTTTTTCACCCTCTCATCTTTTTCTCAAAACAATTTTAAGGTTTCGGGTAAAGTAACCGATGAAACCGGGAAGCCAGTAGAAGGAGCAACGGTACAAGTAAAGGGTACCGCCATAGCTACGGCTACTACAGCTGATGGCTCTTATTCATTAGATGGCTCCTTCAGGCACTTCAAGACTGGTGATCACATCAGTTGGATATACCCAACAGGATGTGGCCATTAATAACAAATCAGAGGTGAACATATCCATTGTGAACATTGCTTCCTCATTACAGGATGTTGTAGTGATTGGTTATGCAACTGTCAAAAGGAAAGATGTAACCGGTGCTGTTGCTGGTATCAACCAAAAAGATATTAAGTCAAGCCCGGTGGATAATGCCATCACAGGCGATGCAAGGTAAAGTTGCCGGTGTGGATATTTCTTCAAATGAACGTCCCGGAACAGTTCCAAGTATTAATATTCGTGGTGTTCGTTCTTTGACCGCATCAAACTCTCCTTTATTTGTTGTTGATAATATTCCATTAATTACCGGAGGTATTGAAAATATCAATCCCCAATGATATTGAATCAATTGATGTATTGAAAGATGCATCTGCAACTGCTATTTACGGTTCCCGTGGCGCCAATGGAGTTGTTATTGTTACTACTAAACAAGGTAAAATCCGGGAAAGTGACGTTAACTTTAATCAGTTCAGTTACTTTTGAAAATTTAGTTGATAACAGGGAAATGTTTAATGCCAGTGAATTTATTACTTTCCGCGTTGGGCCTATTATTATGCTGGATTAAATCCAACAACCGGTGTCAGCACTTATCCCAAGGGAGACCAGCCAAATATAAATAATGACAGAACTTATTTTAGTGCAACTGCCGATCCTTCCGCCTGGGCTAATATCAACCAGGGTTGGGCTTCTGGTACCTGGGATGGTTCAAAAGTTCAAAACTACCGATTGGAGAGGTATGGTTAAACAACAATCAATTACTACAGATAATACAATTAGTGTTAGTGGAGGTTCAGATAAAATAAAAGCGTATGGCTCTTTTGGCTATTTGAATAATAGTGGAACTATAAAAGGGCAATCATTTGAAAGATATTCTGCAAAAGCAAATGTAGATATTACTGCTACCAACTGGCTTTCTTTTGGAAATAATATTAATGTTAGTTATAGTAAACAACAATTTGGACAATCAAATGCGGGTATCGCCACCATCGGTACTCCGCCAGGGAGGTTTATATGAATCAGCCAGGACAATATTCCCTTATGCAGTTCCTTATGATTCTAGCAGGTAAACAGGATATTATTTCCTGGTGGTGATAATGCTATTAAAAGCATTGTTGATGAATGGAAATATAATATCGATGAAAGAGTAACACTGAGAGCATTTGGAAGTTTATATACGCAGGTAAATTTTGGTTCAATTGTTCCCTGTGTTAAAAGGATTGAAATATCGATTGAATTTTGGTCCGGATTTTTCTTATTATCGTGATGGAATTTATATTGATGCAAATTCAGTAGCAAATGGAGGCAGTACGAGCTATGCTTCACTTCTCAATTATAAGACATTCTCATATACATTAGATAATTTGCTTTATTACGACAAAACCATCGGTGAACATACTTTTGGATTAACTTTATTACAAAGCCAAACTGATATACAAGCAGGACACAAGTATTATAACAGGTAATGGTGTTCCTTTATCTTCTCAATTATGGAATGCATTATCAACGTGGTACAGTAACAGGGGCAATAAGCACAAGGGCTACACTTACTGAACAACAACTTTTGTCTTATATGGCAAGACTTAACTATAGCTTTAAGGATAAATATTTATTAACAGTTTCTGCCCGCCAGGATGGTTCTTCAGTTCTTGCTGAAGGCATAAATATTCATGGTTCCCTTCTGCTGCACTAGCCTGGAGAATTAGTAAAGAAAATTTCATGAATGTAAATTGGATTAATGATTTAAAATTAAGAGTTGGTGCTGGTGTTACAGGAAATTCAGCTATTGCTGCTTATGCAACACAAGGTGCAATAACATCTCTTTTTTATCCTTTTTATACAACGAGTACTGCCGGTGCAATACCAACTCAGCACTGGCAAATCAGAACCTGGGATGGGAAAAAACAACCCAATATAATGTCGGTGTTGATTTCAGTCTATTCAAGAGACAGAATATCAGGAAGTTTTGATGTATATACTTCAAAAACTACTGATCTGTTATTGAAGAGAAGTATTCCTACTGTTACAGGTTATACTATCAACTTTTGATAATGTTGGTGAAACTGCCAATAATGGTATTGATATTACATATAACAACAGTTAATATCAAACAAAAAGATTTAATGTGGACTACCACATTAAATGCCGCCTGGCAAAAAGATCATATTGTGACATTGTCAAACGGAAAACAAAATGATATCACACAATAACTGGTTTATTGATCAGCCCAATGGTGTTATTTATGGCTATAAGGCACTGGGATTATGGCAGACAAAAGATGCAGCTGTTTATGGCAGCATTTAATGCGAATGGCCATAAGTTTTATCCGGGCAATGTAAGAGTTGCTGATCTTAATGGAGATAATAAAATCGATGCAAATAATGATCGACAGATCATTGGATGGACAAGACCACGTTGGGTGGTAGGTATGACGAATACTGTTAACTATAAACAACTGGATCTTTCCATTTTCTTGTATGGACGTTTGAATTACATGTACAATTCTGGCGGTGAGGGACAATCTGCCCGTGGTGTACAGAGAAAAATTAATTATTATACAGAAAATAATACAAATGCAGAATTTCAGAAACCAATATTTAATGCTGGGGGTAATGCACGTCGATCCATATTCTGCGGCATTAGGATATCGTCAAGCTTCTTTTATTAAGATCAGAAATATCTCATTGGGATATAATTTTGATAGTAAGATGTTTGGTAAATCTGGCATATCTCAATCTGAGAGCTATATTTCCAGGTACAAAATCCGGGAATGTTGTATTCAAAGATTAAATTCGTTGATATGGATGTTGTCGGGCAACATGGAACAGAGGGTTTACATTTGGAATCAATGCATCATTTTAATAATCATCAATTTTGAATTATATGAAAAAGTATAATAATCTTTATAAAATATTAATAATTGCAATTGCTGTTTTTTGTTACTCCTTCCTGCAAAAAGATTTTTTGATGAAACGCTTAAGACTGCAAGGGGTAATGATTTTTATAAAACAGATGCTGGAATACTAGCAATTAGCAGCAGGTGGATATTACCAGGTGTTTAATGGTCCTTCAAACGGAGAATGGTACTTATTGTCATGCGCAATTATGGAACGGATGAATTTCATGTTGGTGGCGACCCATCCAATGGACCATGGAACAATTATGATGCAACATCTTACTCCTGGATTAGCTACTAATGGTAATTTGCAAGGGGCTAATGTTTCAGTGGGATGCATTATACATTGGAATTGGAGACGCAAATTTGTTGATCCAAAATGCTACGGCCAGTACTTCCACTTCTGCTGCTATTAAGAATACAGCATTAGGAGAAGGATATTTTTTTCGTGCATATAACTATCTAAGATTGGTACAGCAATGTGGGTGCTGTTCCGTTAAAACTAACACCAATTACCACGGTTGAGCTTGAATTTAAAAGAAATGATCCTAAAGATGTATATGCACAAATTATTGCTGACTTTATCAAAGCATATAGACTTGTTGCCAATTGGCGGAGCTCCGGCCCGTATTACTAAAGACGCTGCATGCTCATTTTTTAGCAAAAGCATATTTATTCAAGAGCAAGTGAAATAAATAGTTCATGGAACTCTTCTACTGTTGCTGCTGATCTTGCTGCTATTGGTCCTTTATGTGATGCTGTGATCGCCAGTCATCCATTAGCTTCAAACTTTGCAGTTTATGGAATTTTACCGGCATTAATTCTGCCAATGAAACTCTTCCTGAAGCTTATTTTATCAGCCCAATTGACCAATGATGTAACTACAAATAACGCCGTTGGAAATACACAACATTTATATTTTGTTTCACGGTATGATATACAAGATCAATTGGCCCGTGATTTAGCTGGTGACAGACCTTTTAGCAGGATGGCAACAACATATTACGACTATCGTATTTATGATCGGGTAAATGATTCCAGATTCTGGAAATCCTTCAGAACGAAATGGACATTAAATGGAGCATCACCAGTTGCACCGAATGTAAAAGGTGACTTAGGAATGATGTTTGTGATCAATCAACCTGGTGACCCCCGCAACTGGGTTAAATCAAAAATTTGCAAAGCCACAGTTCCCGCAGGTAGTCTTGATCATAGATGCCAATTACTACACATCCAATACCGACTGTTTACGTTGCTTATCCTAATGGTAGTACAACCGACGGTGCATTAAATACTGATTTAACTACCGTTTACCAGGCTTTCCCACCATTAAGTAAACATTTTGATGGTTCAAGAAATTCATTGAATGATGTGGTTGGTCATAGAGATTTTATTTTAGCTCGTTCAGCTGAAACTTATTTAATCGCTGCAGAAGCAAAGATCAGGTTAGCTAAAGCTGGCACAGGTAATTATGCTGATGCGTTGCCTTATATTAATGCAGTTCGTGCACGTGCACAATATGCGAATGGAGAAAACAGGGCTGCCTATAATGATGGAGGTAATACGGTACAGTCTCAGTCACTTCAACCACCAGGAGTTATCAGTTCATTTTATCCGGGAAATTCATATTATGAATCAAATAATATTCCGGTAACCACTGCAGCCTCCGCAAACCTGGCTATTACAAGTGTTTCTCCATTGCCTGCACAAGATGAATTTATTATTAGCACACTGGGTTTGTCAAGTACTTATGATAGAATGCTGTGTTTAATATTGAATGAACGGTCTCGTGAATTATGTGGTGAGTATTTACGTTGGGAAGATCTGTCAAGAACAAAAACATTGGTTGCAAGAGCAAAGGCATTTAATGTTGAGGCTGCCGCTAATGTTGCAGATAAACATCTTTTACGGCCAATTCCCCAAACGTTCCTGGATGCAATACGAAGCAATGGTATTAATTTAACAGCTGCACAAAAACAAGCAATGCAAAACCCCGGCTATTAATTTTTTTTCATAAAGCAGGCAGATGCAGACAAGTGGCGAGTCGAATGATCGCCATTTGTTATTTAAAAACTCAGGACGGCGCAGGATGAAAACGAAAACAGTTTCGCTAATTTTAATCCAGTTAAATTGCTATTATATGAAATTTGATAGTAGTATGAAAAAATATATATGCTTGTCAATTGTCGCATATGTTTTTATTCTTTCGTCCGCAAATGGACAACAGCCTTCAGCTAAAAATGATGTGAATACTCCGCTTCATGCAATGAAGGTAGAGTACCCGGTTCCTTATGAAGCGCCAACAAAAGAAAACGTAAAAGGAGTGTTGGATAAAATATTTAATTATCTCGATGCAGTAACTCCGGCACAAATGATCAATAAGCAATCGGGCGAAGTATTGAACGATGTTTCGCAATTAGATACCAATAGTGTTGTTAAACAAGGTGATTTTCGTTTGACGAGTTATGAGTGGGGCGTTACTTATTCTGCAATGCAGAGAGCTTATGAAACAACCGGCGATAAAAAGTATAGTGATTATGTAAAAACAAGATTTGATTTTTTGGCTAAATGGGTGCCGGCAGTCAAATCAAAATTTCCTATTGATTATATTGAAAAGAAAAGATTGTTCAATCAACCCATTGCCCCACATGCACTGGATGATGGTGGCGCTGTTTGTGCATCAATGATAAAAGCACAACGAAGTGGGTTGAATAATGATCTTCGTCCGCTGATCGATAATTATATCAATTATGTTTTTACAAAAGAGTATCGGTTTAAAGATGGAACGATCGGCCGCAACCGTCCGCAGAAAAATACATTATGGCTCGATGATCTGTATATGTACATTCCTGCCGTGGCGCAAATGGGCAAACTGACAAATGATAAAAAATATTTTGATGATTGCGTAAAACAAGTATTGGATTACAGCAAAAGAATGTTTAACAAAGAAAAAGGATTGTACATGCATGGCTGGGTGGAAAGTATGGAAGTACATCCGCAGTTTCACTGGGGCAGGGCCAATGGATGGGCGCTATTGGCAATGAGTGAACTTTTAGATGTGTTACCGGAAAATCATCCGGGCAGAAATGCCGTGCTTCTGCAATTTAAAGACCTTGTAAAAGGATTGGCAACACATCAAAGTGGCTCAGGCTTCTGGCACCAATTGCTGGATAAAGAAGATTCTTATTTGGAAACTTCTGCAACGGCTATTTATTCTTATTGCATTGCGCATGCATGTAATAAAGGCTGGATCGATGCGATGACATACGGGCCTATGAGCATACTGGCATGGAATGCCGTATCAACAAAGATCAATGATAAAGGCCAGGTAGAAGGAACATGCGTGGGAACAGGAATGGCGTTTGATCCTGCATTTTATTATCACCGTCCTGTAAATGTATTTGCAGCACATGGATATGGGCCGGCAATTTTAGCAGGCGCAGAAATAATAGAGTTGTTGAAGAATTATTCATTTTATATAAATGATAGTTCTTTGCAATTGAAGGAAAAAAATAAATATTGATTTGAAAGGGCTAAAGCCCTATAATTTGCGAGGGGTTCATCGAATCCCCGACCTAAAGGTCGGGGCAATTGACTCACCAGCGCCTTAGGGTTGAGGTAGTGAAAGAAAAAAATAAGCAATGATTTGAAAGGGCTAAAGCCCTATAATTTGCGAGGGGTTCATCGTATCCCCGACCTAAAGGTCGGGGCAATTGACTCACCAGCGCCTTAGGGTTGAGGTAGTGAAAGAAAAAAATAAGCAATGATTTGAAGGGGCTAAAGCCCCTGTAATTTGCGGGGAGTTTACATCGAATCCCCGACCTAAAGGTCGGGGCAACTGTGCGAGAAGATATATGATTCTCCGATCTAAAAACCGGGGCACTGATTAGCCCCAGCCTTTAGGCTGGGGTCAATGAAGTAGGATGTCGCAGGGCTTTAGCCCTTTAATATTCTAAAGTATAAAACAAATGAAAATCAGATTCCTGTTCATACTCTTTTTCTTTTCTTGCTCGGCCGCATTTTCACAAAGAAAATTGACTAGTGCATGCAGACAAGCCTGTGACTTCAATAGCACCAACTATGTGGGGCGTTTTTTTTGAAGACATCAACTTTGGTGCAGATGGAGGTTTGTATGCTGAGTTAGTAAAGAACCGTTCCTTTGAATTTCCAACTGCGCTGATGGGATGGAGGGAAAACCGGGTGAATTATCAGAAAGGAAGAATTCTTATTATTAATAAAGCCGATAACTCAACGAATGCAAGATTCGCAAGGATCACCATCAACAATCCCGCAGGGAAATTATTCATTAAGCAATGAAGGCTTCCGCGGAATCGGTTTGCATAAAGAAAAGCAATATGATTTTTCTATTATGGCCAGAACAGAGAAGCCAGCGAATATCAAAATAAAAATTCAGTTGCTGAATTATGCAGGAAAAGAATTAGCTGCTGCAACCATTGAAAATTTTTCTGCTAACTGGAAAACTCATTCTTTAAGCCTTACGACAACTGACACTGCACAACGAGGCAAGCTCAATTTGATTGTTGAAGGCGAGGGTGTAATTGATATCGATATGGTTTCCTTATTTCCACATGATACATGGAAAAATCGTCCTGGTGGATTACGGAATGATCTAGTTCAGAAGATCGCTGATCTAAAACCAGGCTTTGTCCGTTTTCCGGGCGGATGTATTGTAGAAGGAAAAGATTTAACCAACCGCTATCAATGGAAGACAACAGTAGGCAATGTGCAGGACAGAAAATTGATCATGAACCGATGGAATGTTGAGTTTCCCAGGAGGAATGCACCAGATTATTATCAAACTTTTGGTTTAGGCTTTTATGAATACTTTTTATTGAGTGAAGATTTAGATGCTGAGCCGTTGCCCATTCTGAATTGCGGAATGGCCTGCCAGTTCAATAGTGGCGAAGTAGTGGCGATGGATGAACTGCAACCATATATTGATGATGCATTAGACTTAATTGAATTTGCAAATGGTGCGATAACTACTAAATGGGGAAAGCTTCGCAACGATATGGGTCACCCGCAACCGTTCAATTTAAAATTTCTTGGTGTGGGTAATGAACAGTGGGAACCGCAATACATCGAACGTTATAAAGTTTTTGAAAAGGCAATTCTTTCAAAATATCCTGATATGAAAATTGTTTCCGGCTCCGGGCCTTATGCCGAAGGCGAATATTTTAATTACGCCTGGAAAGAATTAAAACAATTAAAACCTTCTTTGATCGATGAACATTATTACAAACCACCAACCTGGTTTTTTAACAATGCAAGCCGTTATGATAATTATGAAAGAACAGGTCCGAAAATTTTTGCCGGTGAATATGCTGCTCACTCAAAAGAAAATAATGAAGCGGAAAGCCGTAACAACTGGGAAAGTGCTTTAGCAGAAGCGGCTTTCATGACCGGACTTGAAAGAAATGCTGATATCGTACAGATGTGTTCTTATGCACCATTGTTTGCCCATGTGGATGCATGGCAATGGCGGCCCGACCTGATCTGGTTTGATAATTTAAATACCGTAGCAACTCCTAATTATTATGTACAAAAAATGTTTTCTAATAATAAAGGAACCGATGTGGTGAAAATACTCGAGAATAACATGGCCATTACCGGTAAAGACAGTTTATATTCCAGTGCAGTGATCGATAAAAAAAATGGTGAATTAATTATTAAAATGGTAAACACTTCATCGTCTCCCCAGCAAATTGAATTGAGCATTGAAGGGATCAAGCCCGCAAAGAAAGATGCGATGATGCAGGTGTTAGCAGCAAATGACTTATATAGTTACAATAAATTATCAGAACTGGACAAACTGGCGCCTGTTGAAAAATTAATTGAAGTACGATCAAATAAATTAAATCAGCAACTCGCTCCTTATTCTGTTAATGTGATCAAAATATCATTCAGTAAATGAAACACGATGTGTATTTAGAAACTATTGCAATAAACAGCATATGAAAAAATTGATTGCTGCTTTACTGATTTCAAACTCACTGCTTTCTCAAAGCCCTCAACTGGATATAAACTTTGATAAGGTTGTTGGTGAAATGACCCCTATCTGGGCATGGTTTGGTTATGATGAACCAAACTATACTTACATGAAAGATGGAAAAAAATTATTATCAGAGATTGCTGCATTAAGTCCTGTTCCTGTATTTGTAAGAGCACATAATTTATTAACTACCGGTGATGGCACACCTGCATTTAAATGGGGTAGCACGAATGCTTACACAGAAGATGCAAATGGAAAACCCATTTATAACTGGAATATTGTTGACAGCATTTTTGATACCTATATAAAAAGGGGCATGAAGCCATTGGCGCAAATTGGTTTTATGCCGGAGGCATTGTCAACCCAACCGCAACCTTATAAACATAACTGGAGACCGGGTGCTCCATATAAAGAAGTGTTTACCGGTTGGGCCTATCCACCAAACGATTATCGATAAATGGAGGGAACTGATTTATCAATGGGTAAAACATTGCGTAGAGCGTTATGGAAAAAAAGAAGTTGAAAGCTGGTGGTGGGAAGTTTGGAATGAACCGAATATCGGTTACTGGCAGGGAACAGTGCAAGAGTATTGCAAAATGTATGATTATGCCGCCGATGGTTTATTAAAAGCATTGCCCACTGCTAAGATCGGCGGTTGCAATATCACGGGCGGAGGTTCTAAATTTTTATCAGAGTTTATCCAGCATTGTTTGTATGATACCAATTATGCAACAGGTAAAATTGGTTCACCGCTGCATTTGATATTGTTTCATGCCAAAGGCCAGCCAAGAGTAGTAAACGGAAGCGTAGTAATGAATATCGGTACACAAATGCGCAACATTCGTGATGCAATGAAAACGATAAACGAATTTCCGGAGCTGAAAAATATTCCGCAGGTGATTGGAGAAAGCGACCCCGAGGGTTGTGCAGCATGCGGTATGAGTACAAATCCTGAAAATGCGTATCGCAATGGCACGATGTATTCAAGTTATACTGCAGCATCGTTTGCACGCAAATATTTATTGGCTGATGAGCATAAAGTAAATCTCATCGGTGCGGTATCGTGGTCATTCGAATTTGAGAACCAGCCCTGGTTTGCCGGCTTTCGCGACCTCGCAACAAATGGTGTTGATAAACCTGTGCTGAATGTATTTCGCATGTTTGGTATGATGAAAGGAAAACGGGTTGATGTATCAGGCAACCGCATGTATGATCTAAAAACGTTTGTTGATAGCAGCGTTCGCAAGCAAACGGATATTGGTGCGTTGGCGTCAAAAGATAAAAACACCGCTGCAATCATGGTATGGAATTATCATGATGAGGATTTGCAGGAAGCCGGCGAGGAAATCACCATAAATATTAACGGGCTGAATGCAAAACAGGCAACCCTTACCGAATACAGAATAGATAATGAACACAGCAATTCTTATGAAGCATGGAAGAAAATGGGTTCGCCACAAAACCCAACTCAACAACAAATAACAGAATTGGAAAAGGCTGGGCAATTGCAAATGATGGACAAGCCAAAAAAAATAACTGTAAAAGAAAAAACAGAATTGAAAATTTTACTACCGAGACAAGGAGTATCATTACTGAAAATTGACTGGTAGCATCGAGGGATCATTTATTAAATCATTTTTATGAAACAGTTTTTATTCCTCATCATATTTATCATTTTTGCATTTTTATCCGGTGCACAAATTGGGAAACGATTTCCATCTGAGCGAAAAGAAATTACTGATCCGGTTACGGGTGTCAAACTTATTTTTCTTACCAGTACTCAAAGCGGCGATTCAAAAATTTACCAGACGCATAATCAATGGACATCCGATGGACAATGGCTCATCTTCCGTTCCAATCGTGTAAAAGGTGAAGCAATGGCAGTAAATGAAAAAACGGGAGAGATGGTGCAGGTAACAGAAGGAGGTTATACAGGCATGTTGAATATTGCACGCAAGTCGATGAAGTTATATTTTATGCGGAATGAGAAAACTGATACTATCCCAACTACACCAGGAGATACAGCTCGTCGCCGTATTCAACAACCGGTACAAATCATAGAAGTTGATCTTGAAAAATTATTTGCAGACAGCAAAACGGGAACATTGAAAAAAGCAGATGTATATCAGCGAATTTGTGGCACTACTCCAAAAGAATTAGGCGCTGGTGGTGATATGGCGTTAGATGGTGATGAGAAGTGGGCTTACTTTAGAGTAGGTGTCCAGGAAGCTGCAAAGCATTTAGCACCCGGTACAAAACTGGAAAAAAATTTTGGTCCGAGGAATATGGGTCAGGGTCCATCTGGTATTGCAGCAATGAATGTCTTTACTGGTGAGATAAAACATGTGATCTCTGTTCCATTCCAGGTTGGACATATTCAAACTAATCCATGGGTAGCCGGAGAAATTGTTTTCTGCTGGGAAACGGGTGGCAAATCACCACAACGAACATGGACGGTAATGAGTGATGGTACAGGTCTTCGTCCGCTTTATCCCGAATCGGAATATGAATGGGTAACACATGAAGCAGTGATCTCAAAAGATGAAGTAGCGATTGCAATTATGGGCCATCGCAAAATTCCAGGCACTAATAAAACAGTTGAACCGGCTACTGATGTTGGCGGTGCAAACCCCGGGCAAGATACTGCATGGGGTCCATCGGGTACAAGAGAAAAACCAACTGGCCTTGCCATTGTTAATCTTCGTACAAGAGAAATGGAGATTGTAGGACAAACAAAAAGCGGAAGCGGTCTCTGGCATGTGAGCGGTTCCGCTGATGGGCGTTGGGCAGTCGGCGATGATTTTTCACGAAGCATTTATTTGATCGATCGTCACACTAAAGAAATGATCCTTCTTTCCACCGGTCATAAGACAACTGCTGCCGATCATCCGCACCCAACCATGAGTCCTGATGGAACAAAGATCCAGATTCAATCAGCAATGTTGTCGGCGGATAACCGGAGCATGAATATTTGTATCATTCCTGTTCCCGATGAATGGTTGAAGCGGAAATATAAATAAACCCTCAGGACTGTACAGGACACAAAACCTGCAAAGAAGTCTTTACTTTATGAGTCTAAGATTGCTGTATGAAAAATAAAAACCGTTTTGTTGTTTCTTTCCTGTTTGCTCTTGCATTATTATGTATAAAAAAATCCGGCATTGCACAGATCACAATGGAAACCGGCGGTCAAAAAATGCCAGATGAATGGATTGATAAATCTACAGGACATAAGATCATTAAACTTACCCGGAAAGAAGGCAGCAACTACAGTTTTTATTTTCACAACAATCCTTTCGTCGGCAATAAAATGGTTTTCTATAACACGGCTCCTCAAAAACCGGAAGAGCAGGCTGCAAAAGTAGAGATCAGTAACACGAGTGCAACAAACCGCCAGATCTATGTTGTTGATCTGAAAACGCTGGCGATAGATCAACTCACCAATCATTCAACCGCTATGACCGGCGAGATCGTATCGGCTAAAACAAGAGAAGTTTTTTTCCAGGTAAAGGACAGTGTGTTTTCGGTAAATATCGATACGAAAAAAGAAAAACTCGTGTATGTTTTTCCTGATGACTTCAAAGCCAACATTACCTGTGTGAATGCCAATGGCAGTTTGCTTGCCGGAGCTAAATCAAGTGATGAGGAAAAGGAGCTGTTTAAGAAGTTTCCAAACAAGTCAAGTTATTTCAATATCATTTATGAAGCAAAGCTGCCGCGGACATTATTTACAATTGATATCAACACAAAACAGCTTAATAAAATACATACTGACAGCGCCTGGCTGAATCATGTACAATTTTCTGCGGCTGATCCCAACCTGCTTATGTTTTGTCACGAAGGTCCATGGCATAAAGTAAACCGTATCTGGACAATTGATGTAAAAACAAAAAAGATCACGCAGATACATAAGAGAATAATGGATATGGAAATTGCGGGTCATGAATGGAGCAGTGCCGATGGTAATATTATATGGTATGATTTGCAGCAACCAAGAAGTGTAACTTTTTTTGTTGAAGGACATAATGTGCATACAGGTGAGAAAACAAAATACCAGCTGCAAAGAGATGAATGGAGCATTCACTTCAACAGCACAAAAGATAATAAGTTGTTTTGTGGTGATGGCGGTGATCCCGGGCAGGTAGCAAAAGCAACGGATGGCATGTGGATATACTTGTTTACTCCTAAGGATGATAAATTCATTGCTGAAAAGTTAGTGAATATGAAAAATCATAAATACAGTCTGGAACCGAATGTTCATTTTAGTCCTGATGAGAAATGGGTTATTTTCAGAGCCAACTTTGAAGGAGAGACAAATGTGTATGCTGTGGAAGTGAGGAAGAGTCAGTTCTAATTAATAATTAACAATTAAAAATTAAGAATTATTGATTATTATTCTAATTATTAAGGCTTGGATTTGCAAGTTCTTTAATTGCCCCGTAGGGGCAAAAGATTTATAGCCCCGGGCTTTAGCCCCGTGAATCAGATAAAAGATTTTTCAAAACCCCTTTAGGGGTTTAATATAGAAATAAAGAGTTGGAATGCCACGGAAATCCGTTGAACAGAATTACCGAACGATGATCCGCCGAGGCGGACGCAAGAGAAGTTTAATAGTAGCACAAAAGCTGGTTACCTAATAAATAAAATTCATGTTGAAGAAATTTCTCATCATTTGTTTTGCGATCTCACTTGCAACTCACCTTTCTGCACAAATAAAATGGCCGGCCATTACGCAGCAAACAAAACCTTGGACACGTTGGTGGTGGCAGGGAAGTGCAGTTGACAAACCTAACCTGACAGCAGCGATGCAATTATATAAGCAAGCGGGATTGGGCGGCCTGGAGATAACACCAATTTATGGAGTGAAAGGTGCCGAAGATAAGTTCATCGATTTTTTATCGCCGAAATGGATGGAGATGTTGCAGCATAGTTTGAATGAAGGAAAGCGATTAGGACTTGGCATCGATATGGCAACGGGAACAGGTTGGCCATTCGGCGGGCCATGGGTAACAGAAAAAGATGCATGCAAATACATAGCGTTTAAGAGCTATTCATTGAATGCGGGCGAATCGCTGACGGACACAATTCAATACAGCCAGGAAAGTTTTGTGCGTACTGCAAATGGAAAACCTTTGAAAGTAAGTGAAGTCGCATATCCCGTTTCTACGAATAAAGATCTGCAGGCGATGGCCATCGACCAGGTACGATATGATGCGATGCTGCCTTTGGAATTACTGATGGCTTATGACGAAAGAGGTCAATCAATTGACATTACAAAAAATGTTACTAATAATAAGCTGAATTGGACGGCACCGCCCGGTAAATGGAAATTGATTGCATTGTTTGAAGGATTGCATGGTAAAATGGTAGAACGGTCTGCGCCAGGTGGTGAAGGAAATGTGATCGATCATTTTAATGCGCAGGCATTAAAAAATTATTTATCAAAATTTGATAAATCATTTGCCGGAAAAAATATTTCGTCACTCCGTAGTTTTTTTAATGACAGCTATGAAGTGGATGATGCAAGAGGACAAAGCAACTGGACGCCTGATCTTTTTAATGAGTTCGAAAAACGTCGCGGATACGATCTGAAAAATGAATTGCCTGCTTTGTTTGCAACCGATAATTCCGACCGTCATATAAGAGTATTGTATGATTACAGGGAAACGATATCTGATTTGTTATTGGAAAAATTTACACAACCCTGGCATCAATGGGCAAAGGCAAAAGGTAAACTGATACGAAATCAAAGTCATGGTTCACCGGCTAATATTCTTGATCTGTATGCAACGATCGATATTCCTGAAACTGAGGGAACCAACCTCACACGTTTTAAATTTGCTACATCATCTGCACATGTAATGGGTAAGCCTCTTGCATCTGCTGAAGCAGCCACCTGGCTTAATGAACATTTTCTTTCTTCGCTGGGTGATGTGAAGCTGATCCTCGATAAATATTTTCTTGGAGGAGTGAATCATATTTTCTATCACGGAACAAACTACTCACCGCAAAATGAACCATGGCCGGGTTGGCTGTTCTATGCAGCGGTGCATTTTACTCCCGCCAATCCTTTCTGGAAAGATTTTGATGCACTGAATGCATATGTAGCAAGATGTCAAAGTTTTTTACAGGCAGGCAAACCATCCAATGATGTGTTACTTTATTTTCCTTTTGCTGACAGGAATAATCAACCATCCACCCGTGGTATGCTGCATCATTATGATGGCATGGAAGGTTTTGAAGGAACATCTTTTAATAAAGCAGCAGAAGAAATGCTTGAGTTAGGTTATAGCTGGGACCTGATCAGCGACAGACAAATACAACTACTGCAATTTGTAAATGGAAAAATAAAAGCACCGGGCGGTAATTATGAAACGATCGTTTTAAGTGGTGTAAAATATTTGCCATTGACTACATTGCAAAAACTCGTTGCACTATCAAAGCAAGGCGCCACCATTATTTTTCATGATGGTATTCCGTCAATGGTTCCGGGACTGAGTGATATTGACAATAAGCAAAAACAATTTGATGCATTAATAAGAGAATTACGATTTATAATAACAAATGCTGCCGGTATCAGTAATGCCACAAGTGGTAAAGGAATGTTTTGGCAAGGGACAGAAATAAAATATTTACTGGCAAACGCGGATATAAGACACGAAATGTACCTCGCCGATAATAAACTGCAATCCATCCGGAGAAAAATAAATGGTGGCGAATATTATTTTATTACAAATGATGGTAAACAACCATTCAATGATTGGGTATTGCTGAATACACCTTTGCAAAACGCAGTTTTGTTTGACCCGATGATGCAACGAAGCGGTGTAGCCAACACAAGACAAGGTGATGCGAATACACTGGATATTTTTCTTCAACTGGCGCCGGGTGAATCTTGTATCGTACAAACAAGTACAACAAAATTTACCGGCAATAAATTTCCTTACACTGAAACAACAGGTGATGCAATTGCAATCAATGGGAATTGGAATTTAAAATTCTTATCCGGGGGTCCAACACTGCCTGAAGCAACGACAGTGAATTCTTTGCAATCATGGACAGAGTTAAGTATTGCAGGAGTAAAAGAATTTTCGGGTACGGGTCAATACAGTATCAATTTCAAAAAACCTGCGGCCACTGCAGATGCATGGTTGCTGAATCTTGGTGATGTAAAAGAATCAGCAACGGTTTTATTGAATGGTAAAAAGATCGCAACACTCATCGGCCCGTCTTATGCTGTTACGATACCCGCTTCAGCATTAAAACCTGATAACAAGTTGGAGATAATCGTGACCAATGGAATGGCAAACAGGATAATTGATTTAGAAAAACGCGGTGTGCCCTGGAAGAAATTCTATAATATAAATATGCCGGCAAGACTGCCGGAGAACCGCGGTGCTGATGGTTTGTTTACTGCAGCTAAATGGCAACCAAAACCTTCGGGTCTGCTGGGCCCGGTAACAATTACTCCTTTGAAATATGAGTGATCAGGGTAAAAGGTAAAAGACGCAAGGCACAGGGATGTGCAATGGTATGCTACAGTTTATTCCGGATAGTAATGTGTAATACCTTTAAACATACGACCTTTTTATTTTAATGTTATCATGAACCAAACTGCATTACTGCTATCATCTTTTGTTCCGCCTGAGGCGGACTCTTGTGCGTTCAGCAATCCTATTCAGCATGATCGAACATCTTTCAAAAAAAATGGAAACACAATATCACAATATCTCTATATCCTAATATCATCAATAGCTCTTTTATTCACCACTCATTCTTTCTCTCAGCCTATCAACCGCCAGCAGGTAGTACAACGTCATAATATTCAGATCAATAAAATCGATTCACTCTCCTCTCTGTCTGTCGGCAACGGAAACTTTGCATTCACGGTGGATGCTACCGGCATGCAATCTTTTCCTGATGCCTATGCAAACGGAGTTCCGTTGGGTACACAATCTGTTTGGGGATGGCATAGTTTCCCCAATACAGAAAACTTAAGAGTAGAAGAAACACAAAAGACCTATGAACTCGAAGGCAGAAAAATTTCTTATACTGTGCAGTTAAAAGAACCTGAAAGAGCAAGAAAAGCTGTTGAATATTTTCGTGTCAACCCGCATCGCCTGCAATTAGGGAACATAGGACTAGAAATAAAAAAGAAAGATGGGTCTTTGGCAACTGCTGCTGATATTAAAAAGATAAACAGCAACTTGATCTGTGGACAGGAATAATTACAAGCTCTTTTTCTGTTGAAGACATTCCTGTTAAGGTGATCACCGTTTGCCACCAAACCCAGGATGCCGTTTCATTTAGAATTGAATCAGCATTGTTAAAAGAAAATAAGATTGCGGTGCGATTCAGGATCCCTTTTCCCAATGGACAATGGAAAGATGTTGGCAATAACTGGAACGACGACTCATCATTCACATCATCTGCACAGTTTACGCCAAACAATGGCGTTATTGCTTGTGGTATTGACACTACCAATTACATGCTCAATTTAAGATGGAACCTTGGGGCCAAACTGAAAAGATCGGGCCTAAATTATTATTCAGTTGTTCCTCAATCTTCATCAGCGAGTTTTGAAATTACATGCTTGTTTAACGAGCATCGACTAAACGAATCCGTTCCATTATTCCTACAAACATTAAACAATAGTCAAACTGCCTACAAAAAATTCTGGCAAAGCGGCGGCGCTGTTGATTTCTCAGCAGTAAAAGATCCTCGGGCTTTCGAAATTGAAAGAAGAACTGTATTATCGCAATACCTTACAAAAATTCAATGCTCATCGGCGTATCCCCCGCAGGAAACAGGATTAACTTATAACAGTTGGTATGGTAAACCACATCTCGAAATGCATTGGTGGCATGCCGTTCACTATGCACAGTGGGGAAGGATCGAATTGATGGAGAAAAGCCTGGATTGGTATTTTAAAGTTGCCGGCAAAGCAAAACAAATTGCAAAACGACAGGGTCTTTACGGATTACGCTGGCAAAAGATGACAGACCATGATGGCAATGAATCACCATCATCGGTTGGCGCATTTCTTATTTGGCAGCAACCGCATTTTATTTATATGGCCGAGTTGCTTTATCGCAACAAGCCAACTGCGCAAATTTTAAATAAATACAGGGAACTATTATTTGCAACGGCAGATTTCATGGCATCTTTTCCTTCTTACAATTCACAAACAAAAAAATACAATCTTGGCAGAGGATTAATTCCTGCACAGGAATGTTTTGATGCGGTCACCACATTCAATCCAACTTATGAACTGGCTTACTGGCACTGGGCTTTGAATATTGCACAGCAATGGCGCATTCGCCTGGGCATGGAGCGAAATAAAAAATGGGATGAGATAATAAATAACCTGGCCCCGCTTCCGCAAAAGGATGGAGTTTATCTTGCTACTGAAAGCACACCCGATTGTTATAATGCCGATTCAAAATATTTGATTGATCATCCCGCCGTGCTTGGTGCATATAGTTCATTGCCTGCTGCAAACGGATTGGATACTGCCGTGATGAAAAAAACATTTGACCTAGTTTGGAAAATTTGGAAATGGGATGACACCTGGGGTTGGGATTTTCCATTGACCGCAATGACAGCAGCCCGTTTGCACATGCCGGACAAAGCAGTGGATGCATTGCTGATGCCGGTAAGAACAAATACTTATTTGGTGAATGGACACAATTTCCAGGATGAGCGTTTGACGATCTACTTACCTGGTAATGGCGGTATATTGAATGCAGTCGCATTCATGTGTACGGGTGCAGATGCAGATAAAAAAATCAATATCGGCTTTCCCAAAGACTGGAAAGTGAAATGGGAAGGATTAAAGAAACTTTTTTAAATCCATTTTCCTTCGCTCGAAGCGAAGAGATATAAAAACTATGCTATCAATAATCCTATAACAATTACTTTTATAACAATTATAAATTGGATAGTATCAATTTGTTTTTTAACCACAGCGACACCACGATCACAGAGATACACGGAGATTATCCGGTGTAACTTAGTGTCACCGTGCCTCCTTGGTTTAATTTTATTTTCGAACTGAAACACTCCTGTAAATTGGGATATGATTTACCTTTCCCTTATTAATTAGAGTTATGAGCAGCCGGCAGAAAATAGTCTTCATTACTACAAATGAAATGCAGCAATGCTTCAATAGCATTTTATTAAAAACAGGATTTAATGAAGATAAAGCAGAGCGGCTTGCAACAGCTTTTACTCAAAATACCCTGGATGGAATTTATACTCACGGTGTAAATCGTTTCCCAAGATTTATTGAATACACAAAGAATGGTTATGTAAAAAAAGATGCAGAGCCATCACTGAAATCTAAAAACAATGGAATAGAACAATGGGATGGAAACCTGGGTCCCGGAATTTTAAATGCAATCATCGCAACAAATCAATCAATAAAATTGGCGGATGAATTTGGAATAGGTTGTGTGGCCTTAAGCAATACCAATCATTGGATGCGGGGTGGCGCTTATGGCTGGCAGGCAGCAAAAGCTGGCTATGTGTTTATCGGTTTCACCAATACCATTGCCAATATGCCGGCTCATGGAGCAATTGATACAAGACTTGGAAACAACCCACTTGTAATTGCATTACCATATAATGATACCTGTATCGTACTTGACATGGCGATGTCGCAGTATTCATTTGGCAGCATGGAATTGTCCTCGATGAAAAATGAAAACTTGCAGGTATATGGTGGGTATGATGCGGAGGGAAATCTTACAAAAGATCCTGCGGCCATAATAAAATCACAAAGACCATTACCTGTTGGTTATTGGAAAGGCGCCGGACTTTCTTTATTACTGGATTTGCTTGCTGCTGTTTTATCAGCCGGACTGTCCACGCATGAAATAAGTAAAAGGAATATTGAATACGGATTATCGCAGGTATTTATCTCAATAAATATAAAACAGTTGCCTGATCATTCTTCTATTCCCGTATTAATCGACAATATCATTACTGATTATAAACAATCTGTTCCTGCAAGTGAACATGCTTTAATTTCTTACCCGGGTGAAAGGGTTTTAAATAGTCGTAAGCGAAATGCCGAGAATGGGATACCGGTAATAAAACAGGTGTGGGATGAGATCCTCGCATTAAATAAATGATCGATGCATAAAATACTTTTCACGATAGTTAGTATTTATTTTGGCTATACGCTGCATGCGCAGCAAACGGATAGTGTCTTTATGTTTTCTTATTTCAACAATAATGGTAAAGATGGATTGCATCTTGCTTACAGTAATGATGGCTTAAAATGGACGGCATTAAATAATGATAGATCAATTCTGCAACCTGTTTTGAGTAAAGATTCACTCATGCGTGATCCTTGCATCATCCGCGGGGCCGACGGTTTATTTCATATGGTATGGACAGTAAGCTGGAATCAACGAGGTATTGGTTATGCCAGCAGTGACGACCTCTACCATTGGAGTGAGCAGAAATATCTTCCGGTGATGCATCACGAAGATTCTGCAAGAAACTGCTGGGCGCCGGAAATAACATATGATAAAAAGAAAAAGCAGTACATGATCTACTGGGCCACCACCATTGCCGGTAAATATAAAATGGATACGATTGTGGAAAGCGGTTACAATCACCGCATGTATTATGTGCTTACAAAAGATTTTAAGACGTTTAGTAAAGCAAAATTACTTTATGATAAAGGGTTTAATGTAATTGATGCTACCATTGTGCCCGATCGAGATCGTTTTATCATGTTTCTGAAAGATGAAACAAGAATTCCCCCGCAGAAGAATATTAAGATGGCTGCCAGTAAAACACTTAACGGTGGATACAGCGATGCATCTTCGCCAATTACCGGCAACTATTGGGCAGAAGGGCCAACTACTTTAAAAGTAAATGGCAACTGGATTATTTATTTTGATAAATACCGTGATCATAAATATGGCGCTGTCGAGTCAAGTGATTTAAAGAACTGGACTGATATATCTGATAAAATTTCTCTTCCCCAGGGCATCCGTCACGGAAGCATATTCAAGATCAGCCGCAGGGAATTTGAAGGGCTGGTTGCTATTCTCAGCCCCCAATAAATACCGGCGTTACCTCAGGACGCAGCAGGATGCTGTTCCAATCATTATGACTTACTTTACCTTTTGTATAATTATATTAAATGCTGCCTTTGAAAAAGATCTGCTTTGCTATTGCATTACTCGTTTCATTTACGGGGCTCGCTCAATCAACTGTGCCGCCATGGGTAAAAAATGTGGGTGCTAAAACATTTCCATCCTCACAAAAAATATTTTACGTCAATGATTATGGCGCAATAAGCGATACGATAACAATAAATACAAAAGCAATTCAAAAAGCTATTGATGATTGCGCAGCAAAGGGCGGAGGAATTGTTGCCTTCAAGCCCGGTACGTATGTTACCGGCAGCATCTTTGTAAAAAACAATGTTAACCTGCAAATAGACAAAGGCATACTGATTCTCGGCTCACAGAAATTTGAAGATTATCCCGAAATGGAATCCCGTATTGCAGGCATTGAAACAACTTGGCCCGCTGCATTGATAAATTTTATTAATGTAAAAAATGCGGCACTCACAGGAAAAGGAATTGTAAATGCAAGAGGAAAATTTTGCTGGGATAAATATTGGGCGATGCGAAAAGACTATGATAGCAAAGGCCTTCGCTGGATCGTGGATTATGACGCAAAAAGAGTGAGAACGGTTTTGGTGCAAAACTCGGAACAGGTAACAATAAAAGATTTGACTTTTAAGAACGCCGGCTTCTGGACGGTCCAGTTATTATACTCACGTCATTTAACAGTGAACGGAGTTGTGATCAAGAACAATGAAGATGGAAGCGGGCCGAGTACAGATGGTATTGATGTGGATTCATCAACATGGACATTGATTGAAAACTGCGATATCGATTGCAATGATGATAATTTTTGTTTGAAAGCCGGAAGAGATTGGGATGGATTACGTGTAAATAAACCAACGGAGTATGTTGTCATCCGTAAATGCATTGCCCGTCGAGGAGCCGGTCTCGTCACACTTGGCAGTGAAACATCAGGAAGCATCCGTCATATTTATTGCACTGATCTGTTTGCAAAGCATACGGATAATGGTCTCCGTATTAAATCAGCAACTACGAGAGGCGGCACAATTGAAGATGTTTACTTTGTGAATTCAGTACTTGATTCGGTGCGCAATGCTTACCAATTTAATCTTAACTGGTACCCGGCCTACAGTTACAGTGAATTGCCAAAAGGATATAACTATGATTCTGTTTCGCAGCATTGGAAAGCGATGTTGCAGAAAGTAACACCTGCAGAAAAAGGGATACCGCATACAAAAAACTTTTACATCATCAATGTAAAAATCACCAATGCACAAAAAGCATTTGAAGTAAACGGTTTGCCGCAATCACAAATTGAAAATTTCAATTTTACCAATTCATTTGTGTCTGCTGCGGTGTTAGGCGAAATGGTATTCGCCAAAAATTGGAACTATAACAATTTTAAAATATCAGTTACACAAAAACCGGAAGAAAAAAAGAAAACTGAGGGAATAGCGGAAGATGAGCGTTTGAAACAATAAATACGTTTATGACAAAGCTTATTATAATCTGTATTTTATTATCAGCGAGTAATCTCCATGCACAATACAAAATGGAATGGCTTACCCGCGGCGTGCATGCGGTGAATAATGGCAAAGGGAACGTTTTTATTTCATGGCGTTTGCTGGGTACAGAAGATAATACTCTTGCATTTAACTTATACCGCACAACAAATAAGAAAACTTTTCGGCTAAACAAGCAGCCGGTAATAACCGCCACCAACTTCACTGATGAATCGGCCGATACCAATCAAACAAATACTTACACGGTAAAGACAATCATCAATAACAAAGAAGAGAGAACAGGAAGTTCATATACATTGGCTGCGAATGCAAAATCATATGTAGCAATTCCTATAAAAACACCAGCAGGTTATTCTGCCAATGATGCAAGTGTTGGAGATATGGATGGAGATGGTGTGTATGAAATCGTCATTCATTTAACAGGAAGAGCAAAAGATAATTCACAAGCCGGCATTACCGATCCACCCGTCTTTCAATGCTACAAACAGGATGGAACTTTTCTCTGGGAGATCAATCTTGGAAAAAATATTCGTGAAGGGGCACACTATACTCAGTTCATGGTGTATGATTTTGATAGTGATGGTAAAGCGGAAATGGCGATGAAAACAGCCGATGGTTCAATCGATGCAAAAGGAAATGTGATTGGTGACAGCACAAAAGATTATAGAAACGAGAAAGGATATATTTTATCAGGCCCCGAATTTCTCACCATGTTTGATGGATTGACCGGTGTTGCATTATCAACAATTGATTTACTCCGCCACGTCATGAAAAATTGAATCCAACTACAGATGAATTGAAAGAAATGTGGGGCGATGGTTATGGTAATCGTATGGACCGGTTTCTTGCATGTGTTGCTTATCTCGATGGAAAAATGCCAAGCCTGATCATGACGCGGGGTTATTATACACGTTCAGTGTTCTCGGCATATAATTTTAAAAATAAAAAACTGGAAAAGATATGGACATTCGATAGTGATGAACCAGGCGGAACCAATCGCAGTTATCGCGGACAGGGTAATCATAATTTATCGGTAGCTGATGTGGATGATGATGGAAAAGATGAAATTGTTTTTGGTGCGATGACGATTGATGATAATGGAAAAGGTTTGTATTCAACCGGGCTTGGGCATGGTGATGCATTGCATGTTACGGATATTGATCCTTCACGTCCGGGTCTTGAAGTATTCGATATACAGGAACGTTTTGATGATGCCGGTGCACATTTGAATGATGCAAAAACCGGTGAAGTCATTTGGAAAAAGCCATCGATCAAAGCAGGTGATGATGGCGAAGGTCCCGGTCGCGGATGTGCATTGGATCTTGATCCGCGTTATCCCGGTTATGAATGTTGGGTTGCCGGTGCAGGTATCACCGGTATGTTTGATTGCAAGGGAAATAAGATTGCAGAGAAAACGCCGCCATGTAATATGGGCATCTTTTGGGATGGCGATGCACTCAGTGAAGTGCTCAATGGTGTAAACATCAGCAAATGGGATTATGTTAACAGCACATTGATAAAGCTGTTTGATGGCCGCGATGATAGTTGTGCAAGCAATAACGGAACGAAAGCCAATCCATGTCTTAGTGCCGATCTGTTTGGCGACTGGCGGGAAGAAATTATTTGCCGCACTGCTGACAATAAAGAGTTGCGCATTTATTCAACCGCCATTCCCACCGATATTAAATTTTATACGCTGATGCATGATCCGCAGTATCGGTTAAGTATTGCATGGCAGAATGTGGCTTATAATCAGCCACCGCATACAAGTTATTATCTCGGTGATGGAATGAAGATGCCGCCAAAACCAAATATTGTGATTGTCGGTAAAAAATAATTTTATGTACCAAACTGCATTACTACTATTAAACATCGTTGCGTCGCACCATTCAAGGTTCTGTTCATCATTGAGCAAATGCAGCGCAATCTTTTAATAATGGATAATGGTTCAAAAAAAAATAAAATAGCAAACTTGATATAATGAAGAATAAGAATGTTGTTACTGTTCTCCCGGCATTATTGCTTTTGCTTTCTTCTTTTATCATCTTTAAAAAAGAGAAACCAGTTTTCTATATCATCGGCGACAGTACTGTAAAGAATGGTGATGGCACCGGGAAAAATAACCAGATGGGTTGGGGTACCGTCATTACGCCGTTTTTCGATACCACAAAGATCGATGTGCAGAATCATGCCATCGGTGGTCGCAGCAGCCGTACATTTATTACAGAAGGAAGATGGGATAAAATTTTACAGGCATTAAAGAAAGGTGATTATGTTATCATGCAGTTTGGTCATAACGATGCAAGTCCATTGGATGATACGGCAAGAGCAAGAGGAACAATAAGAGGAATAGGAGAGGACAGTACTGAAATCTGGAACCCGATACGGAAAATAAAAGAAGTTGTGCATACTTATGGCTGGTATATGCGGAAATATATAAGAGAAACAAAAGCCAAAGGCGCAATACCTATAGTATGTTCGCTTGTTCCAAGGAATAACTGGAATGAAAACAAAGTAAGTCGCTCATCTGATTCATGGGCATTATGGGCAAAGCAGGTTGCTGAAGCAGAGAGTGCTTATTTCATAGATCTGAATGAACTGGTAGCTGCAAAATATGATGAGATGGGGCAAGCTGCGGTGAAAGCATTTTTCCAGGCGGATAATACACATACTAATAGTGATGGAGCAAAACTGAATGCAGCAACGGCAGCAAGTGAGTTAAAAAGGATCAATCCTGGTAAAATAAAAAAGTACATGCAATAACAAAAGGGCTAAAGCCCTGGGTAATGATAATTTAATGAAACTGTCTCAAATGTTATGAAGCAGAGATCACAACGAACACAAAGAAACCACGCAGAACACAAAGTGCTGACAATAAATAGAAACTCCTTTGTGTCCGTTGTGTGTACTTAGTGTCCTTCGTGTTACTTATTACTTTTGAGACAACCTCATAGAAAACAAAAAATTACCGGGCTTTAGCCCAGGCAAAACAATTTTATATGAAAAGAGTTTTCATCGTCCTGAGTTTATTTTCTCTGACTATTACAAGCACAGCTCAGAAACTTCCTAAGAAAAAAGCATTACTGAAAACGCTTCGGCTCACTAACCAATACTTCATGGATAAATGGCCCGATGCAGGCAAACCGATTTTCACCAATATTGAAAGACCAAGCAATATCTGGACAAGAGCTGTGTATTACGAAGGCCTGATGGCCTTATATAAAATAGACAAGCAAAAAGCATATTATGATTATGCATTACAATGGGGCGAAAAACATAAATGGGGCTTGCGTGGTGGTGTTAAAACAAGAAACGCTGATAATCATTGCTGCGGACAAACATATATCGATATGTACCTGCTGGATAATAAACAGCACCCGGAAAGAGTAAAAGATATCAAAGAATCAATTGATACCATGATGCTGACAACAAAGATCGATGACTGGAACTGGATCGATGCATTGCAGATGGCAATGCCGGTATTTGTAAAATTGGGAAATCTTTATAATGACACAAAGTATTTTGACAGGATGTATGAAATGTATGCATTTACCAAAAACAAACATGGGGATAATGGATTGTACAATCCGAAAGAGCATTTATGGTGGCGTGATAAAGATTTTGATCCGCCTTACAAAGAACCCAATGGCGATGATTGTTACTGGAGCCGCGGTAATGGCTGGGTAGTAGCTGCATTGGCAAGAACATTATCAGAACTTCCTAAAAACGATCCGCATTACAATGAGTACCTGCAGGATTTTAAAGATATGTGTGCAGCATTACTCCCTTTGCAACGTGACGATGGTTATTGGAATGTAAGTCTTAACGACGCGAATAATTTTGGTGGTAAAGAAGTTTCCGGCACTTCATTATTCATTTATGGTTTTGCATGGGGCATCAATAACGGAATACTTGATGAGAAAACTTACATGCCTTCAATCACTAAAGCATGGAATGCTATGAGCAAGGAGGCGGTTCACGCAAATGGTAAACTTGGTTATGTACAAGGCACAGGTAAGGAACCAAAAGACGGCCAACCTTTATCATTTGACAAAACACCCGATTTTGAAGATTATGGTTTAGGTTGTTTCCTGCTGGCAGGCACAGAAATTTATAAAATGAAGTAGCGCTAACTTGCAGAAGTATGAAATTTGTTCTCAGTGCGATATTTGTTCTGACCTGTTTGAGTTTGCCTGCGCAAAAAAATGCAAAGCCTAATATTATTTTCATTTTTGCAGATGATCTTGGCTATGGCGATATCGGTTGTTATGGCCAGCTAAAAATTGAAACACCCAATATTGATAAGCTTGCTAAAGAAGGAATGAAGTTTACTCAATTCTATTCCGGCTCTACAGTTTGTGCACCGGCCCGGTCAAGTTTTCTCACCGGCTTGCATACCGGTCATACGCAGGTAAGAGGTAATAAACCATTTGGGCCGGAAGGACAAACACCACTGCCAGATTCAGTGATCACGTTTGTAAACATACTTCAACAAAATGGGTTCGCTACTGCAGCATTTGGTAAATGGGGACTTGGCTTTATTAACACCAGCGGCGATCCGGATAAAAAGGGATTTGATAAATTCTATGGCTACAATTGCCAAAGCCTGGCGCATGATTATTTTCCTCCATATCTATGGGATAATCATGAGAAGGTTGATTTATCAGTTAACAAAACAAGCGATTCGATCTACTCCGCTTCTTTAATACATAGCAAAGCGATTGAATATATAAAACTAGCTACAAGCAAACCTTTCTTTCTTTATTTGCCATATACATTACCACATGGTGATGTGATCGGCCCGCATGATGAACTTTATAATTATTATGTAACGAAATTTGGTGAACAATCAAGAACAGGTAATGAGCTAAAAACGCGGCCTCATAATATTGCACCGGAACCGCAATTGCATGCGCAGTTTGCGGCAATGGTTGGGAGGTTAGACAAGTATGTAGGTGAAATTGTAAAAGCAGTTAAAGAAAAAGGAATCGCCGCAAATACATTGATCATTTTTACAAGTGATAACGGCCCTCACAGAGAAAACGGCGGTGATCCGGAATTCTTCAACAGCAACGGCAATTTCAAAGGGATCAAAAGAGATTTATATGAAGGAGGTATCCGTGTTCCTTTTATTGCCTGTTGGCCGGGTAAAATAAAACCGTCAGTAAATGCTCAGCCTGCTGCTTTATGGGATATGTATCCGACATTTCTTCAGCTTGCCCGCATTCCGCTTAAAAATAAAGCAGATGGTATTTCTCTTGTTCCATGTTTATTGAACAACGGCAAACAAAGGCTGCATGAATATTTTTATTGGGAGTTTCATGAAAATGATGGAAGACAGGCAGTGCGTTGGGGAAAATGGAAAGGAGTACGACTTGCTGTAAATAAAAATGCTGAAGCGCCGGTTGAATTATATGATTTGGAAAAAGACCCGGGAGAAAAAGATAATATCGCTGCAAAATTTCCTTCAGTAGCCGAAGGAATAAGATCTATAATGAAAAAAGAACATGTGCTTAACCCAGACTGGCTTTTGTTAAAATCGGAAATAGAGAAATAGGGAAAATGAATACAGAAGAGGATAAGTGAGTTGGCAGTAGTGAGTGGTGAGTGGTGAATCGTGAGCAGAGTTCAGCTTTATACTCACTACTCACTCCCGATAATTATCGGGATCACCACTCACTATATCGATAGTAAAATATTCCATCATTATAGTAAAACCTGGCATTGAATACCCTTTCTATCCGAACTAATTTTCTATTTTAAAAAAACCGGGATTCAATAGTTTAAACCGGGGCTAAACGATTGTATATGTTCTGATCGATGCCATTTGAGAAAATAAATTTCCCTCATCTCCATTCGGTCATTTCAGCAGCAATCTTAGCGACCAATTCGGTGTTTGGCTCCTGGTTCAATTAAGAAATGATGAAATCTGCAACATTACCTGCTACCAGCATTAAAAAATACTTTGAAGATTTTGATCTCAATGAAGGCCGCGCAACAGCGAAACGCAAGATCACGGGGGAGGATATTGATTTGCATGCAGCCGAATCAGGAGATTATTTTCCGCATCACATGGATGCGGAATGGTGCAAAACACAGCCTTTCAAAAAGAGAATGGCACATGGCACACTGGTGTTAACCATCGCAATTGGATTAACTGCCGATGTGATCAATGAAGTAAGCATGACATATGGATATGACAGGATACGTTTTATAAAACCTGTTTTTATTGATGATACAATTCATGTCATCACAAAAATTACAGAAAAGAAAAACCATAAAAAACCGGGGCACGGTTTAGTAATTGAACTGGTAGAAACTTTTAATCAAAACAATGAACTGGTAATGGTATGTGAACATATTTACCTTGTCGAGAAAAAAACCGCAGAAAGCTAAGTAATGGCAGCAGTGATCTTAAATGGAATAACATGGGGGCATAGCAGGGGCATTACTCCTTTGCTGGCCGCTTCTCAACGTTATTCGGAGTTAAATCCTGGCGTAGAGATCAGGTGGAAAAAAAGAACATTACAGGAGTTTGCTGATTTTCCAATTGAAAAATTAACCGGAGAGTATGATCTGCTGATCATTGATCATCCATGGGTGGGTTGTGCAGCTGCCACCAACTGTGTATTGCCGCTGAATGAATATTTATCAAAGGAATATTTAGAAGATCAGTTGATGAATTCCGTTGGATATTCTCATTTGAGCTATCATTATAAGAATTCGCAGTGGGCATTGGCAATAGATGCTGCAACACCTGCAGCCAGTTACCGTAAAGATCTGCTGGAAAAAAATAAAGTAACTATTCCGCAAACCTGGGAGGAAGTTCTTGCTTTAGCCAGGCAGGGTAAAGTTGCTGTTCCAGCCATACCTATTGATCTGTTGATGAATTTTTATTCATTCTGTATCGCAAATGGCAGTGAACCATTTCCTGACCATGATAACGTAATCGATAAGGACACCGGAGTCCATGCGATCGAAACCATGAAAGAACTCTATTCGTTACTTGATAAAAAAATGTTTGACTGCAACCCAATTGCTGTTGCTGAATTGATGAGTGATACAGATAATTACTGGTATTGCCCATTTGCTTATTGCTATTCGAATTATTCCAGAACAGGGTTTGCAAAAAATTTACTGTACTACACAGATGTTGCCTCTTACAATGGAAATAAGCTCAGAACAACAATTGGCGGAACAGGATTGGCTGTTTCAGCATTCAGTAAGCATAAAAAGATTGCACTTGAATTTGCAAGCTGGATCGTATCGGGAGAAATGCAACGAACATTGTATGTGCAGCATGGCGGTCAGCCCGGCCATCGCTCGGCATGGATAGATGATGACGCTAATTTATTGACAAATGATTTCTTTAAAAATATTTTACCGGTGATGGATAACGGATATGTGCGACCCAGGTATAATGGGTATCTCCATTTCCAGGATCATGCAGGAATACCATTGCAAAAATGCCTGCTGGAGAATGGCGACCCGGTAAAGACATTAACTGAGATGAACAAGATATACCGGCAAAGCATTGGTCATAAAAATTTAAACCCCGCATGATGGAATTGCCTTTACAAGGATTGACAGTATTAGAGTTTAGTCAGTACTTATCTGGCCCGTCTGCTGCTTTGCGTCTTGCCGACCTGGGAGCAAGAGTTATAAAAATTGAAAAACCCAATGGTGGCGATGCAGGAAGAAAACTTGCGATCAAAAATATTTGGGCTGATGAAAGCTCGCTACTGTTTCATACCATTAACCGGAATAAAGAAAGCTTTACTGCCAATCTGAAAAATGCAGATGATATTGCAATCATAAAAAAGCTGATAAAAAAAGCAGATGTGCTGATCCATAATTTTCGGCCCGGGGTAATGGATAAATTAGGATTAGGATATACAACTGCAAAAGAGATCAATCCGCGAATCATTTATGCAAAAATATCGGGCTATGGAAAGGAAGGTCCGTGGAAAAATAAACCCGGCCAGGACCTGTTGTTGCAATCAATTACAGGATTGGCTTATACAACAGGGAATGGTGATAACGGGCCAGTTCCTTTTGGAATTGCCATTGCTGATATTTTATCGGGTGCTCAATTGGTGCAGGGCATTATTGCTGCATTGATAAGAAGACAAAAAACCGGAACAGGCGCGTTGATCGAAGTAAGCCTGATGGAATCGCTGCTCGATTTTCAGTTTGAATTACTAACAACTTATTTTACCAATCAGAAACAACCCCAGCGCAGCATAAGCCATAATGGTCATCCGCTATTGAGTGCACCGTATGGCATATATAAAACCACCGATGGTTATATTGCCTTAGCCATGATGGATATTCATGAACTGGCTGATGCGATCGATTGTGCCGATCTGAAAAAGTTTTCTAAAGATGAAGTGTTTGCAAAAAGAGAAGAGATAAAAAATTTATTGGCTGATTGCCTGATCAAGCAAACTTCATCTTATTGGATAGAGCAGATGCATGAATCAGGGCTTTGGGCAATGGAAGTGCTGGACTGGGAACAAATGATGGATCATGATGCGTATAAAGTGTTGGGCATGGAGCAGGAATTGAATGTCGGTAATAGAGAAATTATAACAACACGTTGCCCGATAAGAATTAACGGGAAAAAATTATATATTGATAAAGCGGCGCCTAAGTTGGGAGAACACAAGGAAAAAATAATGTCAGAATTATAATAAAATAATTACAAAGAGTGGCGAATAGTATTATAAGAAGGATAAGAGCCGATAGCTATCGGCCGTGATCTGTCGGGAAGTTTCCCGGTAAAATTGGGACGACGCAATTGCTGAAGATTGAACAGAACCTTGAATGGAGCGTCGCAAGCGAAGTTTAATAGTAGTAATGCAGCCGGGAACATAAAAATAAAAAATGAATTTATTACAAGACATATTAGTGATCGACTTCAGCCAGTTCTTATCAGGACCTTCAGCTGCTTTACGGCTGGCAGATATGGGTGCGCAGATAATAAAAATTGAAAAGCCCGTAACCGGAGATATATGCCGGCAGTTATATGTATCAGATGTAATGATCGAAGGTGAGTCAACAATATTTCATGCAATTAACCGCAATAAAAAAAGTTATGCTGCAGATCTGAAAGATGCAGACGATCTGGAGAAAATAAAACATATTGTTAGCAAAAGCGGATGTGATGATGCATAATTTTCGGCCGGGAGTAATGGAACGATTAGGATTGGATTATGAAACGGTAAAAAGAATTAACCCGGGAATTATATATGCAGAGATTACAGGGTATGGACATGAAGGGCCCTGGAGAGATTTGCCCGGCCAGGATCTGTTGCTGCAAGCGGCAACAGGTTTAACATGGCTAAGCAATAACAGCAATGAAAACCCAACGCCAATGGGAGTGGCTGTTGTTGATATAATGGCAGGCACACATATTGCACAGGGAATTTTAGCTGCATTATATAAAAGAAGCATAAGCGGCGAAGGTGCATTGGTAGAAGGTAAGCATGTTTGAATCTGCATTGGATTTTCAATTTGAAGTGTTGACATGTTATTATAATGATGGTAACCAGTTGCCGGTGCGCAGCGCTATTAATAGTGGTCATGCATATGTTGCGGCGCCGTATGGTATTTACAAAACAAAAGATGATTATATTGCTTTAGCAATGACAGATATTGTTCGCCTGGGAACATTGCTGGAATGTGAACCGCTAAAAAAATTTACCGATACCAGTGATTGGTTTGATAAGCGGGATGAGATAAAAAAACTATTGGCTGCGCATTTAATAAAAAATACAGCATCTCATTGGTTAACGATCCTGGAGAAAGCGGATATCTGGTGTGCGCCGGTTTTGGATTATGACAAGTTGATGAAAGAAGAAGGCATACCAGGTTTTAAATATGGAGATCACGGTAAAAACAAGTAATGGATTATCGGTTAAGACAACGCGTTGCCCGATACGGGTGGATGGAAAATTATTAATAAATGATAAAGGTGCTCCATTGCTTGGAGAACATAATAAAGAGATAGACGCAGAATTTGGATTGGCAAAAGAGTTGCAACCGGTAATAAAACCCTGATTGATTTTGTTGATATGAAAATCATCGACACACATGTGCATGTTTGGGATTTGGAAAAAGCTGACTATCCGTGGTTGAAAGATGATAATTCAATTCTTAACCGCACATGGCGTATTGATGAAATAGCAGATGAAAGAAAGAAAGCAGGTATAACGGCAGGTGTATTGGTGCAGGCAAGTGGAAATATTGAAGATACTGAACTGATGCTGGAAACCGCTTACAAAACGGATTGGATATGCGGCAGTTGTTGGCTGGTTGCCATTGATGGATGTAAACGCAACACAACGACTGCTGGAAGAAAGATTTTTGAAAGAGAAATATTTTAAAGGTGTTCGTCATCAGGTTCATGATGAAAAAGATCCTGGATGGTTATTACAGCCGGCAGTATTAGAAAGTCTTGATTTGTTGGCTTCTTATAAAATTCCTTATGATGTTGTTGGAATTTTACCAGCTCATATTAAAACAGTTTTATTGGTAGCGGAAAAAATTCCGGGATTGAAAATGGTGTTCGATCATTTGAACTGGCCACCGCTGGCAACAAAAGAAAAATTTGGGACCTGGGGTGAATTGATGAAGCATTGCAGCACAGCATAAAAATTTATATGCAAAGATTTCAGGATTAGGAACCGCATCTGGAAATTTTCAGGACCGCACAGCAAATGATATTAAACCGTATGTGAATTTTGTTTTGCAGCATTTTGGGACTGAGCGTTGTTTTTGCGGAGGCGATTGGCCGGTATCGATGCTGGCAAATGATTATATCCAAACCTGGCAAATAACCAAACAGATTTTAAATGACTTATTAAATGATGAGGAGAAGGATAAAGTATTTTTTTCTAATGCGAATAGTTTTTACAATTTAAGGCTCAGTTAATTTTCAATGGAAGTAGTTAATGGTGTTTTGTATCATGCTGTCGGTGCTTCAAGCGCGGCGCTTTGTTATACACCGCAAAAAGCAGTAAAAGGATGGAGCTGGCAAACTTACTGGCTGGCCCAGGCATTTATTTGCTGGTTTGTATTGCCATTGGTCGTTGCTTATCTTACCATTCCACAAGTGATGCAAGTATTAAATGAAGCGCCGGCATCTGCCATGCAAAGATCTTTTTTATTGGGCATGGCTTATGGGGTAGGCGGCACTGCATTTGGCATTGCGATCCGGTATGTTGGTTTTTCATTGACGTATGCAATTGCCGTTGGAATCAGTTGCGTGTTGGGAACATTGCTGCCGCCACTTGTTCACGGTACATTGGATGATGTAATGAAAAGTAATGGCGCACGTTTTTGATAATGGGTGTGGTAATGGGTGCTGTTGGTATTGCGTTATGTGGTGTGGCAGGAAGAAATAAAGAAAAAGATATTGCAGAAGATAAAAATAACAAGACGGAGTTTTCATTGGCAAAGGGATTACCGCTTTGTTTGTTGGCGGGTATTTTATCTGCTTTGTATGGATTTTCTTTAGACCAGGGACAACCTATTGCCGATGTTGCTGCGAAATATGGCGCGGGAAATTTCCAGGGAAATGTGATCTATATATTTTCCAACTCAGGTGCTTTTGTTACCACATTATTATATTGTTTGTATTTGCACAATAAAGAAAAAACCTTTTATCAATATGGAACTGCGGGTGGAAATAGTTTAGGTGCAAATTATTTATTGTCTTTATTGACAGGAATACTTTGGTATGGACAGTTTTTCTTTTATGGCCTTGGTCATGTAAGAATGGGTACATATAAGTTTACAAGCTGGGCCATTCATATGATAATGCTGGTGCTTTTCAGCTCGGTTGCAGGATTAATAATGAAAGAATGGAAGCAATGCAGTGCAATAACGAAGCGATGGTTAACGGTAGCATTACTGGTTTTGGTGATTGCCATATTACTCTTAACTTATGGTAATTATCTGGGAGAAAAAAAATAACTAATGATTGCGCAATTACCATCTGAAAAAAGACCCATTTATATTATCGGTGCAGGTGGTATAGTAAATGCAGCACATTTACCCGCTTACCAGATCGCAGGTTTTAATGTGCAGGGAATTTTTGATATAGCTGCTGCAAAAGCAAAGACCACTGCTGAAAAATTTTCTATACCCCGTGTATTTAGCGAATTGAAAGAGATGATAAAACATTCACCTGCCAACGCAGTGTTTGATGTAGCCGTACCTGGTTCACAAACGATTCCTGTTTTAAAAGAATTACCGGACGGCGCAGTTGTATTATTACAAAAACCAATGGGAGAAAATTTTGACGAAGCAAAAGAAATACTTCACCTGGTGAAGCAAAAGAAAATGCTGGCAGCAATAAATTTTCAACTACGCTACGCACCTTATATAATGGCTGCAAAAAAATTTATTGACGATGGAAGCCTTGGCGAGCTGAATGATATTGAAGTAAACGTAAATGTATATACTCCCTGGCATCTCTGGGATTTTCTTGCATCCTCACCAAGAGTAGAGATATTATATCATAGTGTTCATTATATTGACCTGATAAGAAATTTATTGGGCAATCCAAGATCTGTATATGCGAAAACACAAAACATCCTTCGATGCAGCAGTTGGCTTCGGTACGCAGCAATATAATTATGGACTATGGAGAAATGATCGCCGCCAATATTCTTACCAATCATTGTCATAATTACGGAACACCGAAGCAGCAATCGTATATTAAAATAGAAGGAAGCAAAGGTGCCATTAAAATAAATTTCGGTGCATTGATCGATTATCCACGTGGCGCAGCAGATAGTTTTGAATATGTGTTGCTCGAAGATGGAAAAGAACCACAATGGCATGAAATGAATATTGAAGGAAGCTGGTTTCCGCATGCATTTATTGGCAGCATGGCACAACTGATGCTGGCCGCTGAAGGTGCAATTGAAAGACCAGATAATGCTGCCGAAGATTGTATTCATACAATGGCATGTGTGGAAGCTGCATATTTATCAAGTGAAAGAGGCGGTATTGAATTAACTCATTTTCGCTAACTCACTATTATGAAGAAAATATTTATCATCCTATCATTATTTTTTCAGCAGTTGATCATTGCGCAGCAAATTGCTTTTCCGGGTGCAGAAGGATTTGGTAAATATGCAACGGGTGGCCGCGGAGGAAAAGTAGCGGCGGTTACAAATTTGAATGATGATGGCGAAGGAAGTTTCAGAAATGCGCTGGAAAAATTTCCGGGTGAGCCACTGACTATAATTTTTAAAGTTTCGGGCATAATAGAATTGCAATCAAAAATACAAATCAAACGGTCCAACTTAACTATTGCAGGACAAACAGCACCGGGTGATGGAATTTGTTTAAAGAACAATTCTTTAATTCTGAACGGAGCTTCTTCAAAAGGTAATCATGGAAATATCATTATCCGTTTTATCCGTTCACGACCCGGAGGCACCCTAAAAACCGGGTTATATGGTTTTGATATGGAAAACTGTCACGATGTGATTATCGATCATTGCAGTTTTAGTTGGGCAAATGAAGAATGTGCAGCTATGTATGATACAAAGAATACCACGGTGCAATGGTGCATTGTGAGTGAAGGTTTGTATAATGCTGGTCACATGAAAGGAAATCGTTCTTATGGCGGAGTATGGGGTGGACAATTTGCAAGCTATCACCATAATTTAATTGCGCATCTGAATAACCGTGCAGTGCGGTTTAATGGAGCAAGGGCACATGATACAATTGCTTTGATCGATTACCGGAACAATGTGATTTATAATTGGGGCAATGCCAATGCCTGTTATGGCGGCGAAGTAAATATTGCCGGTGGCTCATCGCAAATAAATATTGTAAACAATTATTATAAACCCGGTCCTGCTGCACCAGCCGAATTAAAATTTGCACATGCTTCATTTCAAAAAGAGAATTCAAAAGGGACAGGGCAATGGTATTTAAATGGTAATATAATGGAAGGAGATAATGCGCTTACAAAGAAAAATTCCAGGGGATTGGATCTATCAGAAGCGGGGTATCCTAAAAATGCCGAAGCTGATGCGGCATTTACTGTTTCAGCTCCATTGCCGGAGCAATCAGCGAAAGATGCTTATGAAGATGTTTTAAAATATGCAGGGGCAGTATTTCCAAAAAGAGATAAAGTAGATGAAAGAATAGTAAGTGAAACACGAAACAAAACAGCAATAGGCAAAGGTGTGTATGGTAAGCCGGGTATCATTGATCTTCCTTATTTGGTTGGTGGTTGGCCTGAGTATAGATCATCGTCAGCCCCGGTTGATACTGATGAAGATGGCATGCCTGATGAATGGGAAAAGAAAAATGGATTGAACGTTGCTGATGCTAATGACAGGAATAAAACAAATACAAGCGGATATACCATGCTGGAAGTTTATTTGAATGAACTCGTAAATTTTAGATAGAAAATGCCGTTAACCAGAAATATATTCCTGTTGTTTGTGACGCTTGCAGGTAGTTGTGTTTCACTAAAAGCACAAGTGCGCAAACAAGTCAGGAAAGAAGGCATTCTTATTAATGTGTATAGTGCAACTTCTTCAAGAATGGATTTTGGTGTACAGAAATTAAAAGAGACATTGCTGCAAAACGGTTTTTCGGTAACGATAAATACAAAGCCCCCATTTAACACGAAGGCGAAAAACATATCAGTCGAGGATTTATTTGAAAGGGTCAAAAATATCCCGGGCGAATTATCCGATGCCGATCGGGGGAAAATGCTGGCAAAAGAAGGATTCGCAATCAACTCAGATGAAAACAAAAATATAGGCGTCTTCGGTTATGATGCAACAGGCACTTTATATGGGTGTCTTGCATTGGCGGATAGTATAAAAAAAACAAAATCGCTCCCGGGAAAAATAAATGTATCTGATGCGCCTGAAATGGTATTGCGTGGCCAATGCATCGGTTTGCAAAAATCGACTTATCTGCCCGGTCGCAATGTGTATGAATATCCTTACACTCCCGAAACCTTTCCCTGGTTCTATGATAAAAAATTATGGATGCAGGTGTTGGATTCCATGCTGGAAAACCGAATGAATTCTTTGTATTTGTGGAACGGGCATCCATTTGCTTCGTTGGTTAAGCTAAAAGACTATCCGTATGCAGTTGAAGTTGACGATGCAACTTTCAAAAAGAATGAAGAGATGTATCGTTTCATCACAACAGAAGCTGATAAACGTGGTATCTGGGTGATACAAATGTTTTATAATATCATCGTATCAAAACCTTTTGCCGAATATCATAAAATTAAAACGCAGGAGAGAGAACGACCGATCATTCCGTTAATTGCAGATTATACAAGGAAATCAATCGCAGCATTTGTTGAGAAATATCCAAATGTAGGCTTAATGGTTTGCCTGGGCGAAGCGATGGAAGGTGTGGGCAATGATGATATTGAATGGTTCACCAAAACAATTATTCCCGGTGTGCAGGATGGATTGAAAGCGTTGGGTAAAACAACGGAGCCGCCAATTGTTTTACGGGCGCATGATACAGATGCGCCATCAGTAATGAAAGCGGCATTGCCTTTGTATAAAAATTTATATACCGAAGCAAAGTTTAATGGCGAAGCGTTGACGTATGCCCGGCCAAGAGGGAGCTGGGCCCAATTGCACCAAACATTAAGTAAGCTCGGAAGTGTGCAGATTGAAAACGTTCACATACTCGCCAATCTTGAACCATTTCGTTACGGTTCGCCCGATTTTATTCAGCAATCTGTTATTGGCATGCATGAAGTGATGGGAGGAAATGGCTTGCATTTATATCCGCAGGCATCTTATTGGGATTGGCCTTATAGTGCTGATAGTATTAAAGGAGGTAAACGTTTATTGCAAATTGAAAGAGACTGGATCTGGTATAAAGCATGGGCTCGCTATGCATGGAAAGCAAAAAGAAACAGGGAGGAAGAAATAAATTATTGGAGTAAATTATTGGCAGATAAGTTTGGTTGCAGCATTGAAGATGGAAAAAAAATTTTAAAAGCATATGAAGAAAGCGGGGAAATAGCCCCAAAACTGTTAAGACGTTTCGGAATTACAGACGGCAATCGGCAAACTCTCACTTTAGGAATGTTGATGACACAACTCATCAATCCTTATCGTTATGGTTTATTTACATTGTTATACGATGGTGAAGCTCCGGAAGGTGAAATGTTAATTGATTATGCGGATAAAGAATGGAAAAGACAGGAGCATCAAGGCGAAACCCCGGATCGAATCGTTTTGGAGGTCACGAAACATAGTTTGAGCGCAGCATTTGTTATCAATCAAGCTTCCAAAAAAATAACAAAAAACAAGGAAGAGTTTCAAAGAATTGTAAATGATATGAATTCTTACAATGCTTTAGCCTATCACTTTGCAAACAAAATAGACGCTTCATTAGAAGTACTTAAGTATAAATACAGCAATGACATCCACGATCTGGAAACGGCGGCTTTGGCTTTGAAAAATAGTGTAGACTATTATAAGGAGTTGGTAAAGTATACAACTGGATCTTATCTGTATGCAAATAGTATGCAGACCCAACAAAGAAAAATACCAATGCGTGGAGTTGATGGCACTTACAAGCATTGGAAAGAAATGCTGCCGGTATTTGAAGCAGAGCTGAATACTTTTAAAAGTAAAATTGACTCTTTAAAAAGAAATACATCTGTTGCTGATAAAAAAGTAACGGCGTTTCAATCCATTGATGTTAAGCTAAATGAAAAAATCGTTGCAATCGATATAAACTCATCTTTGTTTACTGATACAAATTTGGTCATAAAAAACTTTGCACCGGAATTAAAAGGATTGAAAGCCGTGCAATTGTCATTTAAAGAACAGCAGCGATCAGGAACAACTATAAATTTTACTGCTGATAAACCGGTGAAAATATTAGTGGGATTTTTCAAAACACAAAGAGCAGCCTTTACAACCGATACTATATTTTTAAAAGAACCAGAACTGGAAACAAATGCAAGCGCAGATGATTATGGCCAGGCAGAAATAAAGATCCGTAATGCAATCGCAATAGATGGTATGCCACCGGTTAATATTCATGTGTATAATTTTAAAGCAGGCACACATCAATTAAAATTGGGCAAAGGTGTTTGTTTGGTATTAGGTTTTGCAGATGGACAACAAATGATCCCGGTTTATGATGCCATGTTAATGAGTGATCCAAAGAATAAAAATATTGATTGGTTATTTGAATAATATAGCTCACAGATTACACTGAAGTACACAGATTTTGTTTCTGTGAAAATCCCTGCCTGCCGGCAGGCAGGTGTGCTTTCTGTGAGACAAATAATATCATAAAAGCAAATGCACGTGGCTAAAAAAATATTTCTGTTATCAATGATGCTGTTCACAAGCAGCGCCATTACTATTGCACAAGATCTGAAACTCTGGTATAAACAACCTGCAGTAAAATGGACCGAAGCATTGCCGATCGGCAATGGAAGAATAGGAGCTATGGTTTTTGGTGGTATTGAAAATGATCATATACAATTCAACGAAGAAACATTATGGACCGGTGAACCAAGAAGCCATAGCCGGCCGGGCGCATACAAATATTTAGACACGATAAGGCAACTATTATTTCAAGGCAAGCAACAAGAAGCTAATGCATTAGCAGAAAAAGAATTCATGGGATTGAAAAGTTTTGAAGGGGAAAGAAATAGTTGGCTGGCTAAAGTAATTGCAGATAAAAAATTTGCTGATGAAAATTTTGATGATAGTAAATGGCAAACGATGCAGGTACCGGCCTGGGATGGCTGGGAAACTGCAGGCTTCGAAGGATTGGATGGCGCAGTTTGGTTGCGTACAAATTTCATTTTGCCTGGTGATTGGGTGGATAAAGAAATAGTATTGGACCTGAATCGCATAAGAGATCATGATTACACTTTTATAAATGGAAAATTAATCGGCTCGCAGCAGGACAATGAAGGAAGAAAATATACAATTGCAAAAAACAGCTTGCACAAAGGGAAGAATACAATTGCTATACTTGTGCTGAATTTTTTTGATAAGGGTGGTGTTTATGGGTATAAGGATACAACAAAACACATAGGCATTTACCCCGAAAATAATGAAGCTGCCAAAATTTCATTGAATGGTCAATGGAAATATTTTGTGCAGGATGATAACCCGCCACCGGTTGGCACCTACCAGGCATCCTATCAACCATTCGGTGATCTGTTTTTAAAATTTAAGAATGTTGACGGAGCAACTAATTATCGCAGGGAATTGAATTTGGAAAATGCAATTTCAACAACGAGCTATACCTTAAATGGCATTGATTATAAGAGAGAATATTTTGTTAGCCAGCCTAACCAGGCAATCGTCATTAATCTATCGGCTTCGCAAAAAGGAAAAATAAATTTTTCAGCAGAACTAACCAGCCCGCATAAAGATTTTGTAGCAAAAAGCATTGGCTATGCAATTGTGCTGTCTGTGAAAGTAAAAAATGGAGCCTTGCATGGCGAAAGTTACTTACAGGCAAAAGTGAGCGGGGGTTCGCTAGCAATAAGGTCAAACGGTACTATTTTTATTGAGAATGCCGATGCTGTTACTCTCTTTTTAACTGCGGGCACTAATTATAAAAACTACAACGACGTTTCAGCGAATGCTTCATTACCCGGCATGAATGCATTATTGTCGGTTCGCAACAAAACATATGAACAAATAAAGACAGCTCACATAAAAGAATACCAAAAATACTTCAATACTTTTTCAATAAAATTTAGTAATTCCAGAATACCGGAATCTTCAAAAGTTTCTCCGCCAACTGGCGGAGGAGATTTAGAGGGGGCTGCAACAGATGAACGTTTACAAAAATTCGCCACATCAACTGATCCATCCTTTGTTGCATTGTATTTACAGTATGGAAGATATTTATTGATATCGTCATCACGTCCCGGTACAAGACCAGCTAATCTCCAGGGTATCTGGAATGATCTGCTCAATCCGCCCTGGGGAAGTAAGTACACAACGAATATAAATCTGAAATGAATTACTGGCCTGCAGAAGCGCTTAATCTTTCGCCGATGCATGAACCTTTATTCAAAATGATTGAAGAGTTATCACAAACAGGAAAAAAAACTGCAAAGGATCATTACAATGCACCCGGCTGGGTATTGCATCATAATACAGATCTATGGCGCGGTACTGCACCGATCAATGCTGCCAATCATGGCATATGGGTTACAGGTGGCGCATGGTTGTGCCATCATTTATGGGAGCATTATTTATTTACACAGGATAAAAAATTTTTACAGCAAACTGCTTACCCGATCATGAAAGAAGCTGCACTGTTCTTTAATTCATTCTTGATTAAAGATCCAAAAACAGGATGGCTGATCAGTACACCATCCAATTCACCCGAACAAGGCGGATTGGTAGCAGGGCCCGCAATGGATCACCAGATCATCCGCGGATTATTTAATAATGTGATCGCTGCAAGCCAATTGCTGAATGTCGATAGCGCATTTCGGAATACACTGAAAGAAAAAATAAAACAGGTAGCGCCAAATCAAATTGGAAAGTATGGCCAATTGCAGGAATGGATGGAAGATGTTGACGATACAGCGAACAAGCACCGGCATATTTCACATTTGTGGGCCGTGTATCCCGGCAATGAAATCAATTGGGATGACACGCCTGAGTTAATGAAAGCAGCACGTCAGTCATTACTTTATCGCGGTGATGCTGCAACCGGCTGGAGTCTTGGTTGGAAAATAAATTGCTGGGCACGTTTCAAAGATGGTGATCATGCTTTTCGGTTAATACAAATGCTGATGAGCCCTGCAAAAAATGATGCAGGCAGTTATCCGAATTTATTTGATGCACATCCGCCATTCCAGATCGATGGCAACTTTGGCGGTGCTGCAGGCATTGGCGAATTGATCCTGCAAAGTCATACAAAATATATTGATATACTTCCTGCATTGCCTGCCGCATTACCCAATGGTGAAGTGAAAGGCTATTGTGCAAGAGGCGGTTTTGTTTTTGATATAAAGTGGAGTGATGGAAAATTGCAGGCATTGACTGTTACATCAAAAGCAGGGCAACCATTGTTGTTGCGATATAATGATAAGATATTAAACATTCCGACTACTAAAAATTCTGTTTACAAATTTGATGCAGCGCTTAATCAGAAATAGTTTTTTTTGGGTAACAAGCTGCATTACTACTATTAAGCTGTCGTTGCGACGCTCCGTTCATCTTTCTCTTCGCTATTCAACAATAGCGGCGCAGTTTACCCAGAGCGAAGCGAAGGGTCGCACTCTTGTACTTCAACAATTCTGCTCAGCTTTTATTTTACGCAAAGACGCCAGGTCTAATAAACATAGGACGCAAAGATTTACCGGGAACATTCTTTGCGCCTTTGCGCTCCCGATAGCTATCGGGACTTTGCGTCTTTGCGTGAAGCCCTTTGTGTTTCTCTGTGTCCTTGTGTCTCCGTGGTTCAATTTATATTCACAAAGACACGATATCAACTTAAACAACGACTGGCAAACATCCTTAAAAGGAACAAACGAACCGATAGCTCCTGATAGCTATCGGGACGCGTGGAAAAAAGTAAACGTACCTCACAACTGGGATGATTACTATGGATACAGAAGATTGCAACATGGTAATTTACATGGCGATGCTATTTATAAAAAAAGTTTTACGATCAAACAAACAAAGCAAGGCAAGCGTTTCTTTTTATTCTTTGAAGGTGTCGGCAGCTATGCAAAAGTTATGTTGAATGGGAAACCAGTTGGTTCCCATGCAGGCGGCAGAACAACATTTACTCTTGATGTCACCGATGCAATAAAAACTGATGGAACAGAAAATGAATTGGAAGTACAAGCATCACATCCTGCAAATATCAAAGACCTGCCATGGGTTTGCGGTGGCTGCAGTGATGAAAGAGGATTTTCAGAAGGGTCTCAACCTTTGGGAATTTTCAGACCGGTGCATTTAATTATAACCAATGATGTTCGAATCGAACCGTTTGGCGTACATGCATGGGCAGATATAAAGAATGATGGAGACTGATCTGAACCTCAATACTACTATAAGAAATTATTCAAATAGACTCAGAGTGGTTGAAATCATACAGCAAGTTAAAAATAAGGTTGGGCTTATACTTGCTACTGTTAACAAACAAGAATCAATTCAACCCTTAAGTGTTATGCAGACTTCTCATTTTATTACTCATCTTAAACCAGCTATGTGGTCAATTGAAAACCCGTATCTGTACAAGATTGTCACGATTATTAAAGAAAACAATATTGTGATAGATAAAACGGAAACTGATTTTGGTTTTCGAACTATCAATTGGAAAACTTCAACAAACCAATTCTTATTAAACAACAAACCTGTTTTTATAAATGGAGTTGCGGAGTATGAACATTTGCTTGGTCAGTCGCATGCATTCAGCAATGAACAAATTATTGCAAGAATTAAATGGTTGCAGGCAGCAGGCTTCAATGCGTTTCGCGACGGTCATCAACCACATAATTTATTATATGGAAAGCTTTGCAATGAAAAAGGCATTCTCTGGTGGACACAACTATCGGCTCATGTCTGGTATGATACACCGGAGTTCAGAAATAATTTTAAGCAATTGATAAAAGAATGGGTGATGGAAAGAAGAAATGATCCTGCTGTTGTATTATGGGGATTACAAAATGAAAGTAAGCTGCCTGAAGACTTTGCAAAAGAATGTACTGAATTGATCCGTTCGTTGGATCCAACTGCATCAACACAACGATTAGTAACAACGTGCAATGGGGGAAGTGGCACCGATTGGGATGTGCCGCAAAACTGGACAGGTACTTATGGCGGTGATCCAAAATACATATGCTGAAGATCTGAAAAAACAAATACTGGTTGGTGAATACGGTGCATGGCGCACTATCGATCTGCATACGGAAGGTGGTTTTGTACAAAATGGAATTTTAAGTGAAGACCGGATGACGCAATTGATGGAACAGAAAATTCGATTAGCAGAATCAGTAAAGGATAGTGTTGCCGGGCATTTCTTTTGGTTACTTACATCACATGATAATCCCGGTCGTGTACAAGGTGGCGAAGGATTAAGAGAATTAGATAGAATTGGTCCCGTAAATTATAAAGGATTACTTACACCATGGGAAGAGCCTACCGATGCATTTTATATGTATCGCAGCAACTATGCATCAAAAGAAAAGGAACCGATGGTCTATATTGTTTCTCATACATGGCCGAATCGTTGGATGAAACCGGGATTAAAGGACAGCATCTATGTTTATTCTAATTGCGATGAGGTAGAATTGTTCAATGATATTGACAATGCATCTTTAGGTAAAAGAAAAAGAAATGGGATTGGCACGCATTTTCAGTGGGACAAAGTAAATATTCAATATAACGTCTTATATGCTGTGGGATATGTAAATGGGAAAGCTGTCGCAAAAGATACGATCGTATTAAATCATTTGCCACAATCTCCCAATTTTAGCAAACTCTATTCAAACGCAAAAAAAATTACTAAACCACAAACTGGATACAATTATTTGTACAGGATAAATTGTGGTGGACCGGAGTATAAGGATGAAAATTCAAATATTTGGTTTGGCGATGAACCTTTAAATAAATGGAAGCCAGAGTATGGTTCTGCTTCCTGGACGAAAAATTTTCCGGACATGCCACCTCTTTTTGCAAGTCAGCGAAGAACTATTTCTCCGATTAACGGAACTAAAGATTGGAAGCTGTTTCAAACATTTCGCTATGGAAAAGATAAACTGCAATACGAGTTTCAATTGCCTGATGGCGAATATCTGGTTGAATTATATTTTATTGAACCATGGCTGGGAGTTGGCGGGGGAATGAATGCAAAAGCAATGCGTTTGTTTGATGTAGCTATAAATGGAAAAACTGTTTTACATGATTTGGATATTTGGAATGAAGCGGGAACAAATACAGGATTAAAGAAAATAGTAAGAGTAAAGATTACAGGTGGAAAAATGATCGTTTCATTTCCGGAAACAAAAGTTGGGCAGGCAGTCATTTCTGCTATTGCAATTGCAAAGCAATCAATATCTCAAAAAAAGGAAGTTCAAAAGAATGAGGAGAATAACTCATTTTTATCCTGGTTTGATATTGGTGACAAACTTTATCGTGATGATACAATAACCATTAATTCATTACCAGCTTTCTTATTCGGCGCAGCCTGGATACAGTTTCATTACAAAACAGCCGGGGGCCCTATAGCATTTCGGCCCCATGAAGAAACATATTTATATGTAGCACTTAAGCGGAATAATGAGCCTGTAAAAGGTTTTGAAAATGTAAATGCTGAAATTATTACAGACGAAAACGGCGGGACAATTTATACGGTTTATAGAAAACTATGTTTTGGAGATTCATTAATAGAAGTACCTTATGGTGCAGAAGCAATTATTGCAGTACAGCCTGCATCAAAAATTCAACCGGCTTACGATCTAAAACCGATCACTCAATACAAATCCAATGTTGTTAAAATAAGCGAAGGAGTAGTAAAAGAAAATTTTGCAGGCCGAGAATGTGCTGTTATTAAGAACAGTGGAACTGTAACAGTTGAATATCCAATGGAAACAGGTGTCGCGGATATTTATTCTATTACCATGAAATATTTTTATGGCAAGCAAACACCGGTTAAAGGAAAACTGCAACTGATTGGAGCAGGGAACACCATGATGCTGGATGAAGAGGTTCAATTTACTTTTACTAACGCAGGTAAATGGAACCAATTTACCATTAACACCGGAAATATGATCAATGCCGGCAATTATACAGTTCGTCTTATAATCAGTGGTGCCGAAGGATTAGCAATTTCGGGAATTGATATACAATAATGAATGAACTGTTTACATTACGCAATATGATATTAACGAAGTATACTGACAAGGCGAGGGCTGTGTGGTTGATGGCCTCCCCTTTTGGGGGAGGGCGGGAGGGGGCCTTAAAACATTTTCTTTATCATATCATTTTTTGTCTTCTTACAATTACATGTTTTTCGCAAAACCTGTCTGTCACCAATCTTCGTTGCGGATACAGCCAGGAACCATTAGGTGTTGATTTGACAAACCCAAGGCTGAGTTGGGAATTGAGAAGTAAACAAAGAAATGTTTTGCAAACTGCCTATAGAATCTTAGTGGCCGATGATTCAGCATTGTTGAAAAAAGGGATTGGAAACATTTGGGATTCAAAAAAAATAATTAGTGCAGCATCTATACAAGTTCAGTACACAGGCAAAGCATTGCAATCAGTAAAAAAATATTTCTGGAAGCTGATGGTGTGGGATAATAAAGGCAATTCTTCTGCATGGAGTTATATAGCAATGTGGCAAATGGGGTTATTGAATAAATCTGACTGGAATAATGCGCAGTGGATCGGCTATGATGAAGTGATCGATTCATTACGAATAGCACCGCATATTCATTTAAATGGAAAAAGATCATGGGGACCAAGAAGAAATATTCTGCCATTGATGCGCAAAGAATTTTTGGTTGCCAAAGCCATTAAAACGGCTACATCTTATATCTGTGGCCTTGGCCATTTTGAAATGTATCTGAATGGGAAGAAAATAGGAGATCATTTTTTGGATCCGGGCTGGACCAACTATAGCAAACATGCTCAATATGTAACATTTGATATTACAGATCAATTAAAAAAAGGTGCCAACGCGATTGGCATAATGCTGGGAAACGGTTTTTATTATATACCCGGGCAGCGATACCGCAAAATGACAGGAGCCTATGGTCATCCTAAAATGATTTTGCGAACGGTGATCGAATACACAGATGGCTCGGTAGAAAATATTGTAAGTGATAAGAGCTGGCAAACATGTTCCTCACCAATTATTTTCAGCAGCATCTTCGGAGGCGAAGACTATGATGCAAACCTTGAACAGGATGGTTGGGATCAGCCTGGGTTTCGTGAAAGATGGTAAGGATTGGTTTGATGTGGTCATAACAACCGGCCCGGAAAAATTGGAATCTCAACTGCAGCAGCCATTGAAAATAATGGAACGGTTTGCCGTAAAAACTAAAACAGAACTTAAGCCAGGCTTCTGGATTTATGACCTGGGACAGAACTTTTCAGGCATTCCTGCAATAACTGTGAATGGAAATAAAGGTGATACTATAAAAATATTTTGTGCCGAATTAATTAATGCTGATGGAACGGCAAATCAAAAAGCAACAGGCTCACCAAGTTATTTTACATACATATTAAAAGGTAAAAAGGACGAAAGCTGGCAACCCCGCTTTACTTATACCGGTTTTCGGTATATGGAGGTTCAATGCATTCCCAATGAATAGTGCGGCACCGGCGCCGGTCGTAAAAAATATTGAAGGACTGCATATCAGGAATGCCGCGATTAGAATTGGTTCATTCACTTCTTCCAATGAGTTGTTTAATAAAACAAATATTCTAATTGATTGGGCAATTAAAAGTAATACGGTAAGTGTGTTCACTGATTGCCCGCACCGGGAAAAACTCGGCTGGTTGGAGCAAACACATTTAATGGGCGCATCAGTACAATATAATTATGATGTTGCCAGCCTGTGCAGGAAAGTAATCAAAGACATGATGAATGCACAATATGCTGATGGAAAAATTCCTGAGATAGCACCGGAGTTTACATTGTTTACTCCGCCATTTGATGAATCGCCGGAATGGGGAAGTGCCGCGATCATTTTGCCATGGTATAATTATCAATGGTATGGTGATAAGCAAACATTAGAAGAAGCATATCCTATGATGCAACACTATGTTGATTATTTATTGACCAAAGACTCTTTATACATTTTGAAACATGGTTTAGGAGATTGGTATGATATCGGGCCACAGAGATCCGGGTTTTCGCAAATGACTAAGATGGGAATTACTGCCACGGCTACTTTTTATTATGATCTTACGATCATGATCGATGCAGTCAAAACTGTTGAATAAAAATGAAGACAAAAAAATGTATCAGCAACTATTGGCAAGAGTAAAGCAGGCATTTAACAATGCATTTTTTGATAACGAAAAAATGCAATACGATTCAGCAAGCCAGACCGCCAATGCAATGGCATTATACATGGGACTTGTAGAACCGCAAAATAAAAATGCAGTTGTTGATGCATTAATAAAAGATATTAAGAGCCGCAACAATGCATTAACTGCCGGCGATATTGGTTATCGTTATGTATTAAGGGCATTAGAAAATGCGGGACGAAGTGATGTTATATTTGATATGAATAGCCGTGATGATGTACCCGGATATGGTTTCCAGTTAAAACATGGCGCAACCGCATTGACCGAAAGCTGGCAGGCATATGAATCAGTGAGTAATAATCATTTTATGCTTGGACATTTAATGGAATGGTTTTATGCAGGACTTGCGGGAATAAAGCAAGCGGATAATTCAGTTGCATATAATAAGATTGAAATAAAACCGCAGCCTGTTGGTGATGTTACTGCTGCCACAGCAAGCTATCATTCTACCGTATGGAGAAATTGTAAGTGATTGGGAAAGACACGGCAATGAATTTGAATTGAATGTTGAAATTCCGGTAAACACAACCGCAACCATTTATTTACCGGCCGCTAGAAATTCTGTTGTAAAAGAAAATCGGAAAACAATAAAAGCAAGTTATGTTGAAGGAAAAGCAATCGTGAAAATCGGTTCGGGGAGATATAATTTTAGGGTAATTAAATAATAGCGATGAAAGCACTCGTGTGTGAACAACCAGGTTCGTTTCAGTATAGCAAAAAGGAAAAGCCTTCATTGCAAAATGGCCATGCTATTCTTAAAATAAAAAGAATTGGGATCTGCGGCACAGACCTGCATGCCTTTGAAGGCACGCAACCCTTTTTTAGTTATCCAAGAATTCTGGGGCATGAATTGGCTGCGGAAATTATCGAAATAGAAACCAATAATGAATTTGCAGTTGGCGACAGGGTAACATTCAGCCCCTATTTTTATTGCGGCAAATGTATTGCCTGCCGTAACGGGCTTACCAATTGTTGTGCTGACCTGAAAGTTTTTGGCGTGCATATAGATGGAGGCATGTGTGAATTCATTTCAGTGCCGGTTCAATACCTGATCAAAGGAAATGAAATGAGTTTTGATGAGCTGGCACTCGTAGAACCCCTGGCAATTGGTGCACATGGAATAAGAAGGGCAGGGGTGAAGCGGGATGAATTTGTTTTGGTGATCGGTGCAGGACCGATTGGTTTAGGTGTGATGGAATTTGCAAGGATTGCGGGTGCGCAGGTGATCGCAATGGATGTAAATGATCAGCGGTTAAGATTTTGTAAAGAGAAATTAAATGTTGTACACACTTATCAATCCGGCAAAAGAAGATGTAATGGCGCAATTGAAAGCAATTACGAATAATGATATGCCCACTGTTGTAATTGATGCCACCGGAAACCTGAAAGCTATCAATAATGCTTTTCAATATTTGGCACATGGTGGCCGGTATGTATTAGTGGGTCTGCAGCGGAATGAAATTGTTATCAGTCACCCGGAGTTTCATAAGCGGGAAGCAACTTTGATGAGCAGCCGTAACGCCACAAAAAAGGATTTTGATCATGTATTAAACTGTATGAAAAATAAATTGCTCGATCCCGCAACGTATATCACGCATCGGGTGCAGTTTGATGAAGTGAAAAATAATTTTGAAAGCTGGCTCAACCCGGTGAATGGAGTGATCAAAGCGATGGTGGAAGTAGATTAATCATTTAAATACTTGAAAAAATTACATTCGACATATTTTGTTTTTCTGTTTTATATCACGTTCAACACGGGTGTAAATGCCCAGCCACGTTCTGAAATTAATTTTAATAAAGGCTGGAGCTTTTTTTTAGGCAACGACAGTGGAGCGATCGATCCGGGGTTTAGCGATAGTCATTGGCGCAAACTTTCATTACCGCATGATTGGAGCATTGAATCTGATTTTTCAAAAGATTATCCTGCTACTACACAGGGAGGAGCATTACCCGGAGGTATCGGTTGGTATAGAAAAACATTTACTCTTCCTTCTACAGCAAAAAACAAAAATGTATCCATTGAGTTTGATGGCGTTTATAAAAACAGCGAAGTTTGGATAAATGGACATTATTTAGGTAAACGGCCCAATGGTTATGTTGCTTTTTCTTATGAACTCACACCGCATCTTCTCCCATCGCCGCAAAAAAATGTGATCGTTGTAAAAGTTGATAATAGTTTGCAACCAGACTCAAGATGGTATAGCGGATCGGGGATCTATAGAAATGTGAAATTGATTGCTTTTAGTCGCGAACTTTATATAGCCCGTGCCGGCACCTTTATTACAACCAGTGATATAAGTACGAAAAAAGCAAAGGTTACTATCACCATGGATTTATACACTGGCGAAGCCGCTGATGTACCAGTTTCTTTTTTTACTAACATTTATGACAGAAACGGAAAACTGGCAGGAACTGCAGAGATATTGGGAAGAGAAAAATCTATATCCATTTCTGATTCGGAGAGTATTCAATATTCTGCTTTTATATCCAACCCGGTTCTATGGTCTGTTAATAATCCTTATTTATATAAAGCTGTTACAAAGATTTTTCGAAGTGGAAGACAGACAGATGAGTTAACCGTGACTTTCGGCATTCGCTATTTTGATTTTGATGCTGAAAAAGGATTTTCACTTAATGGAAAACAAATAAAAATTCATGGAGTCTGCATGCATCATGATCTTGGTGCATTAGGCGCGGCATTTAATCAAGAAGCGGCAAGAAGGCAATTGAAGATATTAAAAGAGATGGGCTGTAATGCCATTCGCTTTTCTCATAACCCACCTGCATCAGAGTTATTGGATCTCTGTGATCAAATGGGCTTTCTTGCAATTGTTGAAGCTTTTGATATGTGGCAAAAAAGAAAAAATAAATATGACTATCATCTGGATTTTAAAGAATGGCATAAGCAAGATATTGAAGCCATGGTTTTGCGGGATCGTAATCATCCTTCTGTTTTTATGTGGAGTATCGGCAATGAGATACGTGAACAATTTGACAGCACCGGCACCATACTTACAAAAGAATTAGTGTCAATCGTAAAAAAACTGGATCCAACGCGGCCGGTTACATCAGCAGTAACCGAAACCTATCCTGAAAAAAATTTTATAACAAAAGCAAATGCGCTGGATGTAATAGGGTTTAATTATAAAGATTATGATTATGCTGAGTTACCCAAACGTTTTCCCGGGCAAAAATTTATTGCATCGGAAACGGCCTCCGCATTAGCAACCAGGGGCGTCTATCAATTTCCATCAGATAGTATTAGAATATGGCCGCCAAATTTTAAAGTACAGGATACTTTTTCAGCAAACAAAGACTTCACTTGTGCTGCTTATGATAATACACATGCATATTGGGGCAATACGCATGAAAGATCATGGCTTGCCGCAAAAAATAACAAATATATTGCCGGTGTATTTGTATGGAGTGGTTTTGATTTTTTGGGTGAGCCAATGCCCTATCCAAAATTTCCTGCGAGAAGTTCTTATTATGGTATTGTTGACCTGGCAGGTTTTCCAAAAGATGTATATTATATGTACCAGTCTGAATGGACAATGAAACCGGTGTTGCATCTCTTTCCGCATTGGAACTGGAAGGCCGGACAGGTTGCAGATGTATGGGCGTATTATAACAATGCAGATGAAGTGGAATTATTTTTAAATGGAAAATCATTGGGTACACACAAAAAAAATGACACTGCTCTGCATGTAATGTGGCGAATACCTTTTAAAGATGGAACACTGAAGGCTGTATCGAGAAAGAATGGAAAAATAATTTTGATAAAAGAAATAAGAACAGCAGGAGAAGCCGCCAGAATTGAATTGATGCCCGATAAAACAAATCTTAAAGCTGACGGAAAAGACTTATCTTTTGTAACGGTAAGAATTTTGGATAAGAAAGGAAATGTTGTTCCCGATGCGGAGAACCAGATCGAATTTTCAATTACTGGTTCCGGTATAATTGCGGGAACTGATAATGGTTACCAGGCCGATACTACTTCCTTAAAAAGGAATAAAAGAAAATGCTGGAAGGGAATGAGCCTGGCGATAATTCAATCCACGGAAAAAAAGGGAAATATTACATTAACAGCCAAAAGCCCCGGCATCGCATCCAGGTCTATAACCTTTCGAAACAACTGATAGATAGGAAAAAGACAGCGCAATCGTTCCCGGAAAAAACCACCGGCCGAATAGTAAAATAATACATCTTTATAGCAAAACCTTACATTTTTACGCCCTACCCACACCTGTACCTTTAGCAAATAAAATAAACAAGTAAAGTTTATTTAGCAACAACGAATAAGCAGGCCGTATGTACATTTCTAAACATTTACTTAATACAAGCAGTGATCGTAAGTTAGAAAACGGTTTTAAGAACCGGGGATATTTTCTCTCATTATCGCATACGGCCGCTTTTAAAAATCTTTTCACCTGCTTCATTATTTTATTCATTGCAATTATAGCGGATGCACAAACTGAAACTGATCCGGCAGCTATCGAATTCAGGAAAACTCTTCATGACCGTTCCGTAAAAATTGTAACTACACTTGAGATACCTGACTCCGGAAAGCATAACAAGATTGTTGACCTTTTGACTGAACAATATTTTAGTCTCAATAAGATCCATGATAAATCAAAAGAAACGATAGCAGTTATTAAGTCACTTCAATTGCCTGATGAGGATAAGAAAGGTCGCATTAAAAAAGAAGAAGAGGAAAAAATGGCTCAGCTTTCAAAACTGCACAAAAGATTTATTGCACAGCTTCAAAAAAATTTAACGGAAGAGGAAATTGAAAAGATAAAAGACGGAATGACTTACCGTGTCATGCCGTTAACCTTTGCAGCGTACCAGGAAATAATACTGGCATTGACGACCGAGCAAAAAGATAAAATTTATAGTTGGTTGAAAGAAGCAAGAGAATTAGCAATGGATGAAGGCTCATCGGAAGATAAACATAAGGTGTTTGGAAAATTCAAGGGCAGGATCAATAACTATTTATCAGCACAGGGGTATGATATGAAAAAAGAAGAAAAAGCCTGGCAGGAAAGATTGAAAGGAAAGAAGCAAAAGGAAGTGGCTCAAATGAACGCACAATAATTTCAAATAAGGTTTCTAAAAAATAAAAAAGCCATATGAATAGTCAGCGATTACCAAAACTGCTGTTGTGGTTAACTTGTATGTTAGCATCGGTTGTTGTTTCTGCACAAGAACGAACAGTAACCGGTAAAGTAACAGATCAACAAACAGGCAACCCCATGCAAGGTGTGAATGTGACTGTAAAAGGTACTAGCGCAGGCGCCACTACCAATGCCATCGGAGAATTTACAATTAAAGTTCCTTCTGCAGATGCGATCTTAGTTTTTACTAATGTTGGTTACATACCTTATGAAACCAAGGTTGGTGCTGCAACTACTTTTACTGTTCCAATGCTTATACAGGAAAAATCTTTAGAAGATGTAGTTGTGGTGGGTTATGGAACTAAGAAAAGAGTGAATGTGCAAGGCGCGGTATCTACCATTAAAGCGGCCGAAATCGAAGACATATCTGTTGCTAATTTGCCTTCAGCTTTGGTCAACAGGGTGCCGGGTGTGGCAGTAAACTTTAGCTCAGGTAAACCAGGCTCTACTACATCGCTTAATCTTCGTAATTCAAGTACTGCTCCGGCTGCTTTTCCAGGTAACGCTGGAGGGGTTACCAGCCAGCCTTTAATTGTTATTGATGGAATCATTTCCAACCCTGCACAATGGGCTCAATCGTCAAATGCGGATTTCTTCGAAAACCTGGATGCAAGCCAGATAGAAGATATTACATTTCTGAAAGATGCATCCGCAGCAATTTATGGCGCAGCCGGCGCAAAAGGTGTGGTGTTGATTACTACAAAAAGAGGTAAAGCAGGCAAACCTAAAATTTCCTATTCAGGGTATTTTGGAGTATCCACTCCAACTGTAGATCCCAAAACACTGACAGCTTATGAACATGCTAAATTTTTAAATGATGGCTTTGAGTTGACAGGTTCTGCTTTTAACACACGTTTTTCCCAGGCTGATTTAGATTCTTTAAAAGGAATCGAAGACAAATCATGGTTTGATTATTTCTGGAAAAATGGTAAAGTGCAAAGGCACACAGTAACCGTTTCCGGCGGTTCCGATAAGATTACATTTTTTGCAGGAGGAAGTTATTATGACGAGAAAGGTAACTATGGCATTATTGAGAACAAAAAATACAGTCTTCGTGCAGGTATGAACGCCAAGATTGTGGATGGCCTTACTGCTGATGTCACTTTTGCAACTGATTTTAACCAGGAAGAAAGTAATAATCATTCAAGCGCAAGTACTGAAACAGATGATGCAACGATACGTCCATTATACCTGACCCCTAAATGGGTGCCGGTAATATTAGGCGACAAATTAGTTGGGTTCCAGGGTGCAAATAATTCATCTCCGCAAAATCAAAACTGGAGTTTCTTAGGAGTGCATAGGTCAGGGTCTTACAGGGATAGCAAATCTCAAGGACTTGCCGTGAATGCATCATTAGAATGGAAGCCGAAATTTGTGAAGGGCCTGGCTGCAAGGATACAGTTTGGCCAGAATAACAGGAATGCCCTCGCCAAAGGATATTTTGCTGCTTATAATGTGGCAAATCTCCAGCGCAGAGGTCAAAATAGTTTATTGTATTCCGATCAGTTGGTGGCAACACCAGGAGCAAGTCCTACTGTAAGAATCGCCAACAATGACCAGATACAAGAAGGAACTACCATTTCAACCAGCTATCAATTTTTTGGTACCCTATCGTACGGCAAAAAAATTCGCAATCATGATTTTGATGTGATGGTGGGTTTTGACCAGAGCGAATCGGAGGGGCGTAATGTTCTTTTGAATAAAGTTACACAGATAGTTGCCGGCGTAGATGAGTTTTGGGCATTCAGTAATGATCCTACTGCACTTGGAAGTATAAACGAAGTGGTAAGACCTACGCAGGCATTTATCACTGCAAAACGTTCTTTTATTACCCGTGCCAACTATTCTTTTAGAGGAAAGTACTTCTTCGAGTTTATTGGCCGGGCTGATGCGTCTGTGAATTTTTTGCCTGAAGAAAGATGGGGCTTTTTCCCATCAATAGGCTTAGGCTGGAAAATAAGTGACGAGGACTTCTTCAATAATATCACTTTTATTAATACCCTAAAACTGAGGGCAACTTATGGATTAGTCGGGGAAGACAGGTTAGGTGCCCGTTTGTGGCAGTCACGTTTTTCGCAAACAACAGGTATTCTGTTTGGTAACACTGCCACCAGTGGGCTGGATCCAAGTATTTATCCAAACCCTTTAATTACATGGGAGAAGGCAAGAAACTTTAATGTGGGATTTGATGCCACTATTCTCCACAACAAGGTCACTATAACAGCAGATTTTTATCAACGTTACACGTATGATGGATATGATACTTATTCAGCCACTGTATTCCCGGCAACTGCAGGTATTCCACCACCGGTGGTCAACTACCTTAAACAATTAAGTTGGGGTTCCGAATTTGCAATTGGGTATCGTACGAGATTTGGAAAAGATTGGGGCTTCAATGTGGATGGCAACTTCGCAATTACAAACAGCCAGTTAATGCAGTCATATTATAACGAAAGCCTGTTGGGGCAGTTTGGTAATGATCAATTGGGCATCCTGGTTGGCCGCGACCCACGCAAATACAACGGCAATAACATTGGCTACATAGCAAAAGGAATTTTGAGAACACAGGCAGAGGTTGATGCCATTCTTGCCAAGAACCCGAATTACCTGATTGGTGGGGTAAAACCACAAGTTGGATTCATGGATTTTGAAGACATAAACGGCGACGGTCAAATTAATGAAGCAGGAGATGCTACTTTGATGTTCGACAAAACTACAGCAGTTGTTGCCTTTGGATTTACATTCGGCGTTAACTATAAAACTTTCAGGTTGTCAACGAATATGAATCTTTCAATAGGTGGTAAACGTTTCTATGATTCGGACGCAAGACTTGCTCCGACTACAGTCCGGAACGCACCTAAATTCTGGGCAGATCATTGGTCGCCTGAAAATCCCAATGGAAAATTCCCGAGGGCAGATGCTCCACTTGTAACCGCCAACTCAACCTTTTGGGCTGTTAATGGTACACAAAGCCGGATAAATAATATGGTTCTTTCCTACAAGTTGCCCAAAAACATTTCGGACAAAATAGGTATCCCTGATGTGAGATTTATGATCACTGGAACTAACCTTTGGAATATAGTAAACCCATTAAAATATAAAGATCCTTATACATCCAACTTTGGTAATTATCCAACATTAAGGACTATTTCTCTTGGTATCAATGCAAGTTTATAAGTAGAAATTTCTAAAAAAATATTATGAGATATATAAACAATACAGGAAAAACAATGATAATAGCAGCCCTTGCTCTATTTACATTTTTATCCGCCTGTAAAAAAGATGATGAATTTTTCGACATTGAAGACCCCCAGGGGATCGATTCAAGGATATGGAGTGACGAAGGAGCAGTGGGATTATTTTTAAACAGAACGTATGGATTAATTATACCGCAGTGGCCAACTCTCGGTGGTATTCACAATACTTCTGATGAGCTAAACAATGCCAACACGGCATTCTTGTATGGCACTTTAGTAGAAAACTCTGTTACCGACATTGGAACAGCGAATAATATTACCGCCAACCGCTATTTTGATATTCGTCGTAGTAATATAGCCATTGAAGGTCTTAATACTAATAGTACTTTGCCAGAGATAACCAGGAAGACTTTGAAAGGCCAGTTTTTCTTTTTGCGTGCCTTCACTTACTTCAGGTTAGTTAGTTTATATGGCGGTGTACCACTTGTATTACAATCCCAGACGCTGGAAGATGAATTGAATGTTCCCCGTGCCAAAACGAGTGAATGTATTGCAGCAATTGTAAGAGACCTTGATTCTGCTATAGCATACCTTCCGGCTACCTGGCCTGCAAGTGATAAAGGACGGATAACAAGGGCTGCAGCGTCGGCTACTAAAGGGAAGGTGTTGATGTATTGGGCAAGCCCGCAATTTAATCCTGCAAATATTGTAACACGTTGGGAAGATGCCTACCAGGCAAATCTCGCGGCGTATAACCAATGCATTGCTGACGGCTACGCTTTATTTCCAACCTACGCAAACATTTTTATAGTAGAGGACAATACTGAAGTGTTGTTGGTAAGAAAATACAGTGCCGCAAGGGATGTAGGTACCAATACGGAAGCAATTACCCGTCCCGATTCTGAAACAGATGGACCGAGCGGTTCAAACCAACCCACCTGGAACCTTGTACAAGCCTACGGAATGAAAGATGGGTTGCCAACTAATCATGCTTCTTCTGGTTATAATAATATTATGTTCTGGCAAAACAGGGATCCTCGTTTTGAAGCTTCCATTGCTTATAACGGAGGTGTCTGGCCTTTAAGCGGGAAAGCTACACGCAAGCAATGGTCACACACGGGAGTTCCTGATGAAGCGGCCGGAACAATCGTCACAGGCTTTTATTGCAAAAGACTTACTAATAACACATTGACTCCTGCACAATCTGTTTATAATTCTAATTCGGGTGGTGGCAGCGGTATGGATTGGATAGAGATGAGATTTGCTGAAGTAATATTAAACCTTGCGGAGTGTGCCAATGAAACAAACAGGTTGGCAGAAGCAAAAGATAATGTACGCCGCATCCGCCAGAGAGCAGGTATAGTTGTTGGCTCATTTGATTATGGTTTAGCCATTGCTGCTGACGTGGCATCCATGAGAAGCTTGATATTAAATGAACGCATGATTGAATTTGCCATGGAAGGAAAACGTTATTGGGATTTGAGAAGGACCAGGAACTATGGTCTTATTACTGCACGTCTGCCGTACAAACTGGCTGCTAAACTACCATACGTAGCAGGCAACCTTCCATCCGGTGGTCCGGTAGCAGGCCGAATATATATTGACGTACCTGATGCTTTTGGTGTAAGACCAAGAGATACTGCTAATCTCAATAACCAATCAGTTTATACAGCTATTTATACAACTCCAGGTGTCACTACGCCATCACTGGAGGGATCAAATACGATTAATATACCCGCTAAATATTATTTCTACGCATTGCCGAATTTTTTCAGTCAAAGCTTTTTCCTTGAGCAAACAGCAGGCTGGATAAACGGAACTTTTGACCCTTTAAAATAATAAACTATTATAAAATTGAACTTGTATATGAAAAAAATAATTTTGGGATCGTTGGGGTTAGGTTTATTCCTTTCTGCCTGCGAAAAGAAAGTTGAACCTGTTGACTCCTTCAATGTCACGGTTGAATTTCGTAATTCCGGCGGCAAGTTTCTTACTGGTGATGTAACGCTTAATCCCAAGGATAGTATCTATTTTGATTTTACGATTTCTTCTCCTACGGATATGTCCTATATCGAAATTCAGAAAAATGGTGTAAGGATAGATACGTTCAGATTAAATAGTACCAATAATCGGTCTTTTTCCTTAATAAAAGGATACCGGGTTGATAGTGCTGCCGGTGATTATTCTTATAGGGTGTTAGCAAGAGATGCCAGGGCAATTTTTATGGGAGATGGCGGAAAAATGTTTACCGTTACCGTTGCACCAGACTTCAAATTTTGGAGCTATCGGATTCTGCAGGTACCTGATACAACTGCCAAAACCAACAAAACTTACTATTCCAGCAGCGATGGTAAAACGTATAGCTATACCGATGGTGCTGCTAACTCAGGTTCGATAGATTTTGGCTTCTATTGGGATACAACAGGAAGAGGAACCCCTGCTACGACAGATGACCTGAAGCATACTATTTATTCATTAAGTGCTTTGCAACCGCAATTAGGATTTTATGACATTACCAGTTGGACAAAAAATGTGACTTTGTTGAAGAAGATGCCTACATCAGTAAATTTTGTCACTGGTTTAACTTCGGGAGGTGCAATTCAAACTTTAATTGGCGGAAACATGACCTCTGGCACTTCTTCCAAGGTCACCACGGTGAGTACGACCGCCGGCAGCAATGTTATTGGATTTAAAACTTCAACCGGAAAGTTTGGGGCAATACTTATTCGTTATGTAAATGGTGATTCACCAAATAAAGAAACGCAAATTGAAGTGGATGTTAAGGTGCAGAAATAAACTTTCTCAATAGAATTTTAAAGAAGAGAAAGTATAGTGCTTTCTCTTTTTTAATCGGATGAATGGCGCAATTGTTTTTTCAAATGAGCGTCAAAAAGAAAAAAACCGTATAAAAATGAAATACTTGCGCAAACAACTGTTATTAGTAATTGGATTGGTTTTATCATTGGGTGTTTGTTTTTCGCAGTACCCGGAAATACCCGATAATGTGCAGCGATCATCGGATTCATTATTAAGAGCTGCACGCATACATTCCGACTCTGCATGGGCTATCGCATGGCCCATCATCCAACAAGAAGCAAAACAAGGAAAACCTTTTCTTCCATTTGCAAACAGACCTACTGATCTGCCACAATCTGATATTCCTGCTTTTCCCGGTGCAGAAGGTGGCGGTAAATATAGTTTCGGTGGCCGCGGAGGAAAAGTGATTGTTGTCACCAATTTAAATGATGATGGCCCCGGAAGTTTTCGCTGGGCATGTGAGCAAGGTGGCGCAAGAATAATTGTATTTAATGTTGCAGGTATCATACGTATTAAAACACCGGTGATAATCCGTGCCCCGTATATTACTATTGCAGGACAAACAGCACCCGGTGATGGTGTTTGTATTGCCGGCGAAACTGTTTGGATCAATACTCATGATGTTATCATTCGTTATATGCGTTTCCGTCGTGGTGAAACATGGGTAGGCAGAAGAGATGATGCAATTGGAGGAAATCCCATCGGTAATATAATGATCGATCATGTAAGTGCATCATGGGGTTTGGATGAGAACATGAGCATGTATCGCCATATGTATAATGACAGTACCGGGAAACCACAGGAAGAAAAATTAGGAACCGTAAATATTACGATCCAAAATTCAATTTTTGCAGAAGCATTGGATACATGGAATCATTCTTTCGGCAGTACACTCGGTGGAGAGAATTGTTCTTTTATGAGAAACCTTTGGGCGAATAATACCGGCCGCAATCCTTCAATCGGATGGCATGGGGTTTTCAATTTTGTAAATAATGTAGTGTTTAACTGGGTGCATCGTTCTATCGATGGGGGTGATTACCGTGCACAGTATAATATCATCAATAATTATTTCAAACCAGGCCCGGCTACTCCGAAAAAATCTAATGTGGGCCATCGCATATTAAAACCGGAAAGCGGCAGAAGCAAACTGAATCATAATGTATATGGCCGTGCTTATGTAAATGGAAATATTATGGAAGGTTTTCCCGATGTTACGAAAGATAACTGGAATGGCGGTGTACAGGTAGAAGAATTGCCGGATGCAGGAAAATATACCGATTTTATAAAATGGAATAAGCCATTGCCGATGCCGCAACTTACAATCATGTCAGCGGACGATGCTAAAGATTATGTTTTGGTTAATGCAGGAGCTACCTTACCCGTAAGAGATGCTGTTGATAAAAGAATTACTGAACAGGTACGTACTGGTAAAATAATTGTGTCGCCTGATGTAGTTGCTCCAACAACCCAATTCAAACATCGCCGTGCTGCATTGGATAGTTATAAAATTGGAATTATCACCGATGTGAGCCAGGTTGGTGGTTATCCGGAATATAAAGGCACATCTTATAAAGACAGTGATAATGATGGATTGCCAGATGAATGGGAAACAAAAAATGGATTGAATCCAAAAGATGCATCTGATGCAGGCAAGATTGGAAAAAATGGTTATAGTAATATTGAGAATTATTTAAATAGCGTTGTGAATGAGAAAAATGTTGCGCCGCTCGCTAAAAAATAATTTGATAACGGGCATTGGTGCCTTGATGTAACGTCCCTTGGCGACGCACAGCCTGCACTGAGCGAAGCGAAGTGTTCAACTATACTAACTTTAATCATCCCTTTTTGAAAAGTTTAATTTAATTGAGCTTCGCATTTACATACAAAAAAAATCTTCTCTTACTAATCCTGTTTATATTTCAACAGGCTTTACCCGCGCAAAAAACCGGAAAGCCCGTTGTTCCTTTAGCTTTTGAAAAAGGAAAACTTATTTACTCACCCGATTCTTTGGGCAATCGCATCCCTGATTTTTCTTATTGCGGGTATATGGCTTCTGAAAAACCAATACCAGCAATTCCTGTAAAAGTTGTTGTGCCGGTTACCAAAGGTGATGCTACACTTCGTATTCAATCGGCACTGGATTATGTTTCAGCATTGCCTGTAGATGCAAATGGTTTTCGTGGAGCAGTGTTGTTACAAAAAGGAAACTATGAAGTTTTGGGGCAGTTACGTATCACAGCATCGGGTGTAGTATTGCGCGGAAGTGGTGTAAACGAACACAACAATTACCGGTGCAGGTACAGGTAGATTAGCATTGATAAAAATTGTCGGAAAGAATGATAAAGTTCAGGAGGAGGAGATAAAGATCACAGATAGTTATGTTCCGGTTAATGCAATCAATTTTAATGTTGAAGATAAAATCTTGTTTAAGCAGAATGATAAAATAATTATTCGTCGTCCTTCGACAGATAAATGGATCAAAGTCTTAGGAACAGATCATTTCGGCGGTGGAATTTCCGCATTGGGATGGAAACCCGGAGACAGAGATCTGTTTTTTGACAGAACAATTACAAAGATCGAAGGCAATACAATTACTATTGATGCGCCAATAACAACAGCATTGGATTCGGCTTTTGGAGGCGGCATTATTTATATGTATTTACCAGAGAGGTAAAATCAGTAATTGTGGTGTAGAAAATTTCAGCTGTGTTTCCGTATATGATAAAAATAATTTGAAAGATGAAGATCATCGCTGGAATGCGATCAATATTGAGAATGCAGAAGATTGCTGGGTAAGGCAAATAATCTTTAAACATTTTGCCGGAAGCTGCCGTAAGTGTTCTTAGAAACTTCAAAACGAATTACTGTTGAAGATTGCAAATCATTAAACCCGGTTTCTGAAATTGGTGGACAAAGACGTTATACTTTTTTAACTACCGGTCAGCAAACTTTATTTCAACGTTGTTATGCTGAAAATGGATATCACGATTTTGCTGTTGGTTACTGTGCACCTGGTCCCAATGCATTTGTTCAATGTGAATCGATATTGCCATATAGTTTCAGTGGTACAATTGATAGCTGGGCAAGCGGAGTTTTATTTGATGTAGTAAATGTGGATGGGAATGCACTACGTTTTAGTAATCGGGGACAGGATGCGAATGGTGCGGGATGGTCTGCTGCGAATAGTGTATTCTGGAATTGCTCTGCTGCAAGAATTGATTGTTATAAACCACCAACTGCACAAAACTGGGCATTTGGAAGTTGGAGTCAGTTTGCCGGTGATGGCTATTGGGCTGAATCAAATAATACGATCACACCAAGAAGTTTATTTTATCAGCAACTAAAAGAACGCTTAAATAAAAATGTAGATGGACAGGCGCAGATCTTATTTGTTCCAACGGAAGCATCCAGCAGTCCATCAGTTGAAACTGCATTGGAATTGACAAAAGAAGCGGCAAAACCAAGAATGCAATTGAAAGAATGGATTGATAATGCTGCAAAACGAAACCCAATATCAGTGGACTATAAGGCCAATGAGATATTAGCGTCTACAAACTTTGATGAAACTCGGAGTCAAGCAGCATCCAAAATTCCCCCGTTGAGGCGGCTGCCTCTTTGCAAATAAAGAATGGCTGGTTGGTAAGAGGCGATGAAATTGTAACGGGCAAACGGCAAAGCGTGCAATGGTGGAGTGGTGGTTTGCAACCTTCCGATGTAAAAAATGCAAGATCACATATCACCCGTTTTGTGCCGGGAAGAACAGGTAAAGGATTAACAGATGATCTGGATGAAGTAACAGATGAAATGATTGCAACAAATACAATTGCTATCGAACATAATTATGGTTTGTGGTATGACAGGAGAAGAGATGATCATGAGCGGATAAGGCGAATGGATGGAGAAGTATGGCCGCCATTTTATGAATTGCCATTTGCAAGAAGCGGAAAAGAAACAGCCTGGGATGGATTAAGCAAATATGATCTTACGAAATATAATTTATTTTACTGGAACCGTTTAAAACAATTTGCTGACCTGGCTGATCAGAAAGGCTTGTTGCTTGTTCATCAAAATTATTTTCAGCATAATATTATTGAAGCCGGTGCACATTATGCAGATTTTCCATGGCGCACAGCAAACAATATCAATAATACCGGTTTTGCTGAGCCGGTTAATTATGCAGGTGATAAAAGAATATTTTATGCAGAACAGTTTTATGATATTTCAAATCCGGTACGAAAGGAGTTGCATAAAAAATATATCCGTCAATGTTTAAATAATTTTAAAGATAACAATGGAGTAATACAATTGATAGGCGAAGAGTTTACCGGACCAACTCATTTTGTAAAATTCTGGTTAGATGTAATTAAGAGAATGGGAAAAAGAAACAGGTAAGCATCCGATCATTGGCTTAAGTGTTACCAAAGATGTGCAGGATGCTATTTTAAATATTCCTGCTTATGCTGCCATCGTTGATCTGATCGATATTCGCTACTGGCACTACCAGGCAGATGGAACACTTACGAACCAAAGGGCGGTCAAAGCCTTGCGCCACGTCAGCATGCACGGTTATTAAAACCAACAAAAACAAGTTTTGAGCAGGTATATCGTGCAGTAAAAGAATACCGGCTGAAATATCCGGACAAAGCAGTAATTTATTCTGGCGATAGTTATCCTGAATTTGGTATCGCAGTATTTATGGCCGGAGGTAGTTTACCGGTGTTATCAGCAGAAATAGATAAAGAATTATTAAAAGCCACTGTTAGAATGAAGCCCATCGTTTCACTCTAATAAAAATGAATACATATTGAGTAATGGAAAAAACAGGATTGTGTATAATACAGAAACAAAAAGATTGGAAAGAAAGTGAAACGAATATTATTGACCATATTACTCTGTTCATTGCTGAAAGCGGATGCACAATTGCCATTATTGAAAATATCGGCGAATAAAAGATTTTTTCAAACCGCCGATGGCAAACCGTTTTTCTGGTTGGGAGATACTGGTTGGTTGTTGTTTATAAAATGTAAAAGAGAAGATGCCATAAAATACCTCGATGACAGAAAACAAAAAGGGTTTAATGTGATACAGGTGATGTTGATACATGATGTAAAGCTTGCGGTAAATGCGTATGGTGATTCTTCTATTCACAATGGAGATGTTTCAAAGCCGGTAACGACCGATGAGAACATCATTGATGATATGAAATGATTACGATTACTGGGATCATGTTGATTATATAATTGATGAAGCAGCTAAGAGAGGGATTTATATGGCATTGGTTCCTGTATGGGGTGGCAATATTAAATATATCAATGAAGCCCAGGCAAAAACTTATGCAACATTTTTGGCTAACCGGTATAAAAATAAAAGCAACATCATCTGGCTGAATGGTGGCGATATAAAAGGCAGTGATGGATTGGAGCAATGGCATACGATCGGTAACACTATCCGTTCTATTGATAAAAAACATTTGATGACCTTTCATCCGCGGGGAAGAAACTCTTCTTCTGAATGGTTTCATAATGCATCCTGGCTTGATTTCAATATGTTTCAAAGCGGCCATAGAAGTTATGCCCAGGATACATCAGCCAATGAAACGTTGCATTATGGAGAAGATAATTGGAGATATGTAAATGATGATTATAAATTAAATCCGGTGAAACCAACATTTGATGGTGAACCCAGTTATGAAGATATACCTTATGGCTTGCATCGCGCCGATCAACCTTACTGGAAGGACTATGAAATTCGCCGTTATGCTTACTGGAGTGTATTTGCCGGCGGTTGCGGATTTACTTATGGACATAATTCAGTAATGCAGTTTTATACACCGGGCGACTCAGGCATATCTTTTTTTCCAAAAATAAAATGGCAGGATGGATTGAATGCGCCGGGTGCAGGTCAAATGAAGCATTTGAAAAAATTATGTTAGGTAAATCGTATTTCGAAAGAGTGCCTGATCAATCAATGATTATTGACAATGGTGAGAGATATGAAAAGATAATTGCAACCAGAGGTAAAAGCTATGCAATGTTTTATGTTTATAACGGAAGAGATTTTAAAGTAGAAATAAATAAGTTACAATTCAATCCAATCAAAGCCAGTTGGTTTAACCCAAGGAATGGGGAAGTAAAATTGATAAACGGATACAGAAATACAGCGGTTAAAACATTTGATCCACCCGGTGAAAAAGAAAATGGAAACGATTGGGTATTGATACTGGAGAAGTAATAAACTATGCAGTTGAAATTATTAATTATTAATTGTTCATTATTAATTGCTGCTTGCTTCATGCAATAATAAGGCATACCTGTTTACATCATTTCATGAACCGGCAGATAAAGGATTACGAATGTTGTACAGTTTTGATGGTTATAAATGGAATGATCTGGATACAGTTCTTTTACAACCACAAGTGGGCAATCAGAAAGTAATGCGTGACCCATCGATGGTGCAGGGACCTGATGGAACTTTTCATTTGGTATGGACCAGCAGCTGGAGGGGCGATAAAGGTTTTGGCTATGCTTCATCAAAAGACCTGATCCATTGGAGTGAACAAAGATTTATTCCAGTGATGGATCATGAGCCAACAACAGTGAATGTATGGGCACCTGAATTATTTTATGATGATGAGCAAAAGCAATTCATCATTATTTGGGCAAGCTGCATTCCGGGAAGATTTGAAAGAGGAATTGAAGAAGACAGCAATAATCACCGGATGTATTTTACAACGACAAAAGATTTTAAGACTTTTTCAGATACAAAACTTTTTCTTGATCCCGGCTTTAGTGTGATTGATGCAGTGATTGTAAAAAGAGCAATAAAGATTATGTGCTGGTGTTGAAAGATAATACAAGACCGGAAAGAAATATAAAAGTTGCTTTGCCGACAATTCCCACTTGGGCCATGGAAAAATGTTTCAAAACCCTTTACTGATAATTTTACTGAAGGCCCATCGGTGGTGAAAGTAAAAAATGAATGGCTGATCTATTATGATTCATACCAGAAAAAAATCTATGAAGCATCAGCTACAAAGGATTTTATACATTTTCAAAATATAACAGATCAGCACGAAAGTTCCGGAAGGACATAAACATGGAACGATTGTAACTGTAAAAAAGAAATTTGTAAACAGTTGCTAACTAATCAGGAATTTAAATAAATGAAAATATGGCTCACGATATTATTAATTATTAATTATTCATTATTAATTGGACAAGATACTGTCCGCTATATTGGACAACACTTGTCCAATGTAGATTATCATCATGGACAATTATCACCGGCTATCGGTGTTCATAATATTCAAACCATGCGGGCCAATCAGGGCTGATAATAACAATACCACTTCATGGACCTACAATCATGCACCGATGCTGGCCTACTGGAACAATGCTTTTTTATCTGGAATATCTAAGTAATCCTGTTGGTGAGCATGTTGCTCCCGGACAAACGTTGCTGCAAACTTCTAAAGATGGGTATAACTGGAGTGAACCTGTTGTTATTTTTCCCCCATATAAAATCCCGGATGGTTTTGTAAAAGCGGGCAAAACAGATACCGCAAAAAACAGTTTTGCAGTAATGCACCAGCGCTTTGGGTTTTATACTTCGAAAAGCAAAAAATTATTTGCACTGGCCTATTATGGTATTGCGCTTGGCAAAAGGCGATGATCCAAACGATGGAAACGGGATTGGCCGTGTGATCAGGGAAATAAAAGCAGATGGAACATTTGGCCCGATTTTTTTCCTGCGATATAATCATTCTTTCAATGAAAAAAATACTTCTTATCCGTTTTATAAATCATCAGTTGATAAAGGATTCGTTGCCGCCTGTGAAGAAATTCTTGCAACACCTTTATTAATGATGCAAACAGTGGAGGAAGGAGATAGAAATGATCCGCTCATTCCTTTGCAAAAAGATTTTAAGGCATTTAATTATTATCATTTACCAAATGGAAATGTGGTGGGGCTATGGAAATATGCACTGACCAGTATTAGTAAAAATGAAGGAAAGACATGGGAGTATAATCCAACAAGGGCGCCTGGATTTGTAAATGCCAATGCAAAGATCTGGGGACAGCGAATAAGTGATGGCAAATATGCAACGGTTTATAATCCTTCAGAGTTTCGCTGGCCGCTTGCACTAAGTGTAAGTGACGATGGATTGAAATATAAAAATCTTTTATTGGTGAATGGAGAAATTACTTCTATGCGTTATGGTGGTGCTTATAAAAGCTATGGCCCGCAGTATGTACGTGGAATACAGGAAATGGATGGCATACCACCCAATGGAAATATGTGGGTGACTTACAGCATGAATAAAGAAGATATATGGGTGAGTAAAATTCCTGTTCCTGTAAAAGATAAAGTAACAACTGATGTCAACGATAATTTCTTCGATAAAGAACCGAAGCAGTTAACGGAGATGTTAAATGAATGGAATCTTTATAGCCCTTTATGGTGTAGCATCACTGTGGAGGTTGATCATGCACAAAGTAAACTTGCTTTGCACGACAGCGATCCATTTGATTATGCAAAAGCAGAAAGGTTATTTCCCGAATCAAAAAAAGTGGATGCCGGGTTTTCAATTACTCCGCAACAAAACGATTTTGGCTTACTGGAAATTGAATTGGTTGATAAAAAAGGAACTCCCTGTCTTCGCTTAATGCTTGATTCTTCAGGAAATATTTTAACAAAACAAGGATACAGAAATAAATCATTGGGTAAATACAAGGCAGGGGAAACATTGGAATTCAAGATTGAATTAAATACGACAACAAGATTTTATACGGTTACCATCAATGATGGTAAGCCCAATAACAATTTATGTTTTGCCCCTGTGGAATCTGTTGAAAGAATTGTTTTCAGAACCGGCACTACAAGAAGGTTCCCGGATGCTGATACACCAACGGACCAGGATTATGATCTGCCCGGCGCCGATAAGAAAGATAAGGAAGCGGTTTATCGAATCTATTATTTAAAAACAAAAAGCTTTATTAAATAGTATGTCTGGAAATACAACATTAGGAGTCATCATTGGCAACCGGGATTTCTTTCCCGATAAACTTGTTGGAGAAGCAAGAGCCGAGATATTGGACCTTTTTAAAAAATTAAATATTACCCCGGTTTTATTAAGCGATGCTGATTCAAAACTTGGCGGCGTAGAAACATTTGCCGAAGCAAAAAAATGCGCAGCGCTGTTTAAACAATATGCAGATGATATTGATGGAATACTGGTGGTGTTGCCAAACTTCGGTGATGAAAAAGGAGTAGCGGAAACAATTAAGCTATCAGGTTTGAATGTGCCTGTGTTGATCCAGGCTTATCCGGATGATCTAAGTAAAATGGATGTGGTAAACAGGAGAGATGCATGGTGTGGTAAAATTTCTGTCTGCAATAATCTTTACCAGTTTGGAATAAAATATTCTCTTACCACCAAACATGTTGTTGCGGTAAACGATGAAACTTTTATTAACGATCTTAAAAATTTTACTGCTGTTTGTAAAGTGGTAAAAGGATTACGAAAGTAAGGATTGGCGCCGTTGGAGCAAGACCCGGCGCATTCAATACTGTCCGTTACAGTGAAAAAATATTACAGCGCAATGGTATTTCAGTGACCACGGTCGATCTGTCTGAAATTCTTGGTAATGCCAATAAACTGACTGCTGATGATAAGTCTGTAAAAGAAAAGCTTGAAAAAATTCATGCATATACAACTACCGGGAAAACTCCTGCCGACAAGTTAGTGCAGATTGCAAAGCTTGATGTTGTGCTGGCAGATTTTATGGCGGAAAATTATTTGGATGCATACAGCTATTCAATGCTGGACCTCGCTGCAAAAAAATTATGGTTGCAATGTTTGCACCAGCATGAGTATGATGAGTGAAAATATGCTGCCAAGTGCATGCGAAGTGGATGTTACGGGAACACTCACTATGTATGCCATGCAGCTTGCAAGCAATTCACCATCTGCACTGGTTGACTGGAATAATAACTATGCAGATGATGATGAAAAATGCGTGTTGTTTCATTGTGGCAACTGGGCCAAATCTTTTTTACCCGATATACAAATTAGTACTGCACCAATTATTGGTACATCTGTAGGAACAGAAAATACCTATGGCGCATTGGAAGGCCGTACACCTGCATCACCCTTAACTTATGGACGCATCAGTACAGATGATTGCAAAGGAATTATTAAAGCTTATATTGGCGAAGGTGAACTGACGAATGATGCGTTGAATACATTTGGTAATCAGGGCGGTTGCACAAATAAATAATTTACAGGGATTGATGCAGTATGTATGCCGCAACGGGTTTGAGCATCATGTGGTGATGAATGCAAGCAAAACAGCAGGTATATTAAAAGAAGCATTTGAAAATTATTTGGGCTGGGAAATGTATAAACATAATGAATAACGGGTAATTAATAATTACTGATCACTCATTACTCATTGCAACAATCATAAACCAATGACAGAAAAAGAATTAGCGTTAAAATCAATTGAATACAGGAAAAATATTCTGAAATATATCTTTCATGCCAATGCAGGACATACAGGCGGAAGTCTTTCCTGTATAGATATTTTAAATGTACTATATAATGATGTGATGAATGTAACTCCGGAAAATTTTAAATCACCAGATCGTGACCGGTATATTCAAAGTAAAGGCCATTGTGTAGAAGCACTTTTTGTGGTGTTGGCAGATAAAGGATTTTTTCCTGAAGAAGATTTGAATACTTTATGTAAATACAAATCACATTATATTGGTCATCCTACAAGAAAAGTGCATGGAGTTGAACAAAATACCGGTGCATTAGGTCATGGTTTGCCCATCAGTGCGGGTACTGCAATTGCTGCTAAATTGGATAACAAGAAATTTCGTGTATTTACTTTGTTGGGTGATGGTGAATTGCCTGAAGGTTCTAACTGGGAAGCAGCATTAACTGCATCACATTATAAGCTGGATAATCTTTGCGCCATCATTGATAACAATAAATTGCAGATCACAGGACCCACATCGCGATGTTTGTAATACCGACCCTATCGATGCAAAATTTGAAAGCTTTGGCTGGGCAGTTCGTCATGTTGATGGACATGATCTGAATGCGTTGAAAGAAACGTTTGATGAACTTCCTTTTACAAAAGGCAAACCCAATCTCGTTATTGCGCATACTATAAAAGGCAAAGGAGTAAGTTATATGGAGAATGTAATTAAATGGCATCATGGAGTGCCCAATGAAAAACAATATGAAGATGCATTATCAGAATTAGATAATGCAATGGTAACGATACCGGATGATTTTTAAGGGTGAATGGTGAGTGATGAAGATACTAACAACTGACCATCACATCACAGAAAATATAATTAATGATACTAAACCGAATAAGACTGTGGGAGCAGATGCAATAATAGAACAAGGAAAAGCAAGAGCCAACCTGGATGTATTTTCAAGTACACTGCAGGATTTGGCCCTGCATGATCGCGATATCATTGTAGTAACCAGTGATTCCCGTGGCTCGGGAAAATTAGCTCCGTTCGGACAAAAATTTCCTTCACAACATATTGAAGTGGGAATTGCTGAACAAAACCTAGTAGGTGTAGCAGCAGGGCTTGCTTCATGCGGTAAAAAAGTATTCGCAGTTTCACCTGCTTGTTTTTTAACAGCAAGAGCATTGGAGCAAATTAAAAATGATGTTGCTTATAGTGATAACCCGGTAAAAGTTATTGGTATCAGTGCCGGTGTAAGTTATGGCGCATTGGGGTCAACACATCACAGCCTGCATGATTTTGCTGTGTTAAGAGCAATTAATAATATTATTATTGTAGCACCTGCAGATAATTTTGAAACTGAACAAGCAATTAAGCTGGCGGCAAAAACTAATCATCCTGTTTATTTACGTTTTGGTAAAAAACCTATGCCGCCATTAAAAGAAATAAATGAAGATCTGTTTGAATTTGGAAAAGGAAGAATAATTACAGAAGGAAATGATGTTGCGATTATTGCAACGGGGGAAACTGTTTATCCTGCTATTACAGGCTGCAAAAAAATTGAAAGAACAAAAAATTAATGCAACAGTTATCAGCATGCATACCATAAAACCACTGGATACTGCATTGCTGAAAACTGTCGCTGAAAAATGTAAAGCAATTGTAACAGTAGAAGAACACAGTGTATATGGTGGTTTGGGTGAAGCATGTGCTTCTTTCCTGTTGCAGATAACATTTTCAAACCCTTTAAAATAATTGGTATTCCTGATGAATATACAGTTACCGGTTCTCAACAGGATATATTTAATCATTATGGAATATGAAGTCGAAAGAAGGATATTGCTGAAACGTAGAGTGACTATAGTGTCACGGATTATGGTAAAAAAGTGATGAGATATTAGACACGAAGCGTTGAACACAGATGATGAAAACGAAGTTGAATGACTGCAACAAAAGTTCATAGTAGCAATGCAGCCGGTACAAAAAAAATAAAACAATGAAAAAAAGCGTGTCATATATTTTATTGTGCTTTCCTGTTTTTTTATTCAATGCAAAAACAAATCATGCTGCTGATAAAAAACATAAAATTGCTGTAGTTGTTTCTACGCTCAACAATCCCTGGTTTGTTTTCCTGGCAGATACGGCAGCTGAAAAAGCAAAGTCGCTGGGATATGAAGCAAAGATTTTTGATTCGCAAAATAATACTGCATTAGAAAGCGATCATTTTGAAAATATCATTGTCGCCGGCTTTGATGCTATCTTATTTAATTCAACAGATGCAGATGGTTCTGTTGCCAATGTAATGAAAGCAAAAGCAGCAGGTGTGCCGGTGTTTTGTATGGACAGGGAAATCAATTCTAACAGTGCTGCTACTTCACAAATTCTTTCTGATAGTTATTCCGGTGCAGTTGCCATTGGAAAATATTTTACGCAGCAATTGAATAAAAAAGGAAACTATGTGGAGCTACTTGGAATTGTGGGTGATAATAATACATGGGCAAGGTCAAAAGGTTTTCATAGTGTGGTGGATAATTATCCGCGAATTAAAAATGGTGGCACAGCAAAGTGCCGACTTCGACCGCAATAAAGCAATGGAAGTAATGGAATCTATTTTACAGGCACATCCGGATATTGATGCAGTGTTTTGTGGTAATGATGGTATGGCAATGGGAGCTTACCAGGCATTGGTGTCATCGGGAAAAGCTGATAAAGTAAAAGTATTTGGTTTTGATGGGGCAGAAGATGTGATCACTGCTATCAGCTGAAAATAAAGTAGCTGCAACAGGTATGCAGTTTCCAAAAGTAATGGCAGAAACTGCTGCGCAGTTTGCTGATGAATATATAAAAGGCAAAAGAGATTTTCCAAAAAAAATACCGGTGGCAGTGGAATTGGTCACGGCCAAAAACATACACGATTATATTGCTTACGGTAAAAAATAATTTACAGGAAAATGAACAAGTATATAAAATATTTATTGTTGATTGTTGTCATTGGCCTGGTTGGCTATAAATCAGTTTATATTAAAAAACTGAGTGAGTATGAAAGCGACGCAGATATAATATTTGATGCGCCTTCTTTTTCAAAAAAATTATGGGATGAAAAACTCCCTGCAAAACTTAGACAGTGCTGTTGATCTGGCAACATTCATCACGGTCCGTACAAGCAAATCCTGAAGATGCATTTTCAAAATACACCAATGCGCTGGGCATTGGCAATTACCGGTATGCATTAATTAAAACAGAAGGAGTGGTGACGGCAGATCAATGAAGATGATATTTCATTGCAGGTAAACCGTGGCAGATTCTTTGATGATGATAAAACTGGCAACTGAATTTATTTATGGCAATGCTATCCGGGATGCTTCGGGATTAGTTGATGTAAAAGATTTTCCAAACACAATGGACCTGAATAATATTTCCGAAGAGTTGAATAAAATGGTTCGTAAAACAGTTTTGCCTCCTTTTAAAACTGCTGTTAAGAAAGGCGATAAAATAATTGTTACCGGGGCCATTGAAATAAAAAAAGCAACATATAAAATGGAATGAGCTGGAAATAATTCCTGTTCAGTTACAAATTGTACAATAGATGCTTGTTGCAAAAAATATCACCAAAAAATTTTCCGGCGTTACGGCGTTGGATAATATCAGCCTTGAATTGCATCCCGGTAAGGTAAATGCGATTATTGGTGAAAACGGCGCCGGTAAATCCACATTGATGAAAATTTTTTCCGGTGTGCATACGCAGTATGAAGGTGAAATTATTTTAAATGATAAGCCGGTTCAATTTTTCGTCTACTAAAGATGCAGAAGCAGCAGGCATTGCCATCATTCACCAGGAACTGAACCTTGTTCCTTATTTGACCATTACGGAAAATATTTTTTTGGGAAGCGAAATGACGAATGCCTGGGGCATACTGGATAAAAAGAAAATGCAGGAAAAAACAAAACAATTATTAAAACAATTAAACCTGGATATTCACCCTGATACAAAGATCAGTTCGTTGAAAGTAGGGCAGCAGCAATTAATTGAAATTGCCAAAGCACTGCATGTGGATGCTGCCATTATTATTATGGATGAACCCACTTCGGCCATCAGCGATAAAGAAGTAGAAAATCTTTTTACCATCATTGCTGATTTAAAAAGCCAGGGAAAAACAATCGCTTATATTTCTCATAAACTAAATGAACTGTTTCAAATTGCCGATCGCTTTATTGTAATACGTGATGGAGCAACGGTGAATTCAGGCGAGATGAAGAATACGGATCATGATGAATTGATTCAAATGATGACAGGAAGAAAGATCCTGATTCAACGGGAAGAAACGATAGCTGGAAACAAGAACGAATTATTACAGCTAAATAATGTTTGCCTCAGGAATGCTGTTAACCCGTCAGACAATATTCTTCATAATATTTCATTCAACCTGCATAGCGGAGAAATCATAGGGATTTATGGTTTGATGGGCGCCGGCCGTACTGAATTAATGGAAACAATTTTTGGCCTGCATTCCAAACTGAGCTCCGGTGAAATAAAAATAAATGATAAGCCGCTAAAGCTGCAATCAGTTACCGATGCTATCAATGCGGGCATTGTGCTGGTACCTGAAGACAGGAAATTGCAGGGGCTTTCCATAAGTGAATCGGTAAGATCAAACATATGCATTACTGTTTTAAAACAACTGGAACATTGGGGCCTCATGCTGAACAGAAAAAAGGAAATGGAACTTTCAAAACAATACATTCAGCATTAGCTATTAAAACATCTTCAACAGAAACAATCGTAAAAACTTTAAGTGGCGGTAACCAGCAAAAGATTGTATTGGCCAAATGGCTGGCAAAAAAACCAAAAGTTTTGTTACTGGATGAACCAACAAGAGGAATCGATATAAATGCGAAATCAGAAATATATAAACTCATAAAACAATTAGCGTCGGAAGGAATGGGGATCATAATGGTTTCTTCAGAATTGCCTGAGATATTAGCAGTATCTGACCGTGTATTGGTAATGTGTGAAGGCGAACTCACTGCAGATATACCGGGCAATGAAGCTACAGAATCAGACAATTTTAAAATATGCTATACATAAAAATTGAAAATATTTAAATTATAATGACTCTGCCAGAGCCCCTCTCCTTCGGAGAGGGGTTGGGTGAAGTAAAAACACACATGCCAGCAATAACCGCCACATATAAAAATCAATTCAGCAGGTTTCAATCATTGATTGCATTAATTATATTATGTACCGTATTGGCCATAAGAACCGATACATTTCTTACTGCCGACAACGGATTAAATGTATTACGTCAAATAGCAGTAAATATTTGCATTGCTACCGGCATGACATTGATTGTTCTCACTGCCGGCATTGACCTTTCTGTTGGTTCAGTACTTGCATTATGCGGTGCTATTGCTGCCGGCTTGCTCAAAAACGGAGTAAAAATTCCTTCAGCAGATCTATTTATCGGCTTTACCATTCTTGGTGTTGTGCTTGCAGGAATTCTAATTGGTGCGGCGCTTGGTTTTTTTAATGGTATCGTTATTACAAAATTTAAAGTACCGCCATTTGTGGCCACGTTGGCGATGCTCACTATTGCAAGAGGGTTCACGCTGTTATATACCAAAGGCCAACCGATCAGTAATCTGGGAACTGATTTTGCAGTTATCGGCACAGGTTGGTGGCTTGGTATTCCCGTTCCTGTTTGGATTGCAGCACTGGTTGTGTTGTTTGCAGCGTTCATTACGCAAAAAACAAAACTTGGCAGGTATATATATGCTATCGGTGGCAATGAAACCGCTGCAAAATTCTCGGGCATTAATATTACCAAGGTAAAGATCACCGTGTATGCAATCGCAGGTGCACTCGCGGCAATTGGAGGCATCATTGTTACGTCGCGGTTGGATTCTGCGCAACCTGATGCAGGTAACAGTTATGAACTCGATGCGATTGCTGCCGTGGTTATCGGCGGCACTTCGTTAAGCGGTGGCAAAGGAACTGTGTGGGGCACGGTGATGGGTGCGGTTATTATTGGTGTGTTGAATAATGGATTTGTATTGCTGGATGTTTCACCATTCTGGCAAAAGGTGGTGAAAGGTAGTGTGATATTGTTAGCAGTTATCATTGATAAGATAGGTGAGAAAAAAGAGTAGAGTGATTGCGATCGGAACACTGAAAGCGGTCTGAGCGGTAATAAACTAAAACTTTTTTTACCAGGCTGATTGCTACTATTAAACTTTCGTTGCGACGCTCCGTTCATCGTTCCGTTCCTTATTGAACAATCGCGTCGCTCCCGATAATTATCGGGATTACCAGGAGCGCAAGTGAGAAATAAGCGAAGCTTAAGCGAAACTTGCGAACGAAGTACTGAAGGGTCGCAGCTGATAGCTATCGGCTCTTGTACGGCAACAATTCTATTCAAAAATTGTTGCAGTAGCCCGCCCAGAGCGAAGCGAAGGGTTCGGTAATTCTATTTGAGCAATTCAAATATATGCTCACAGATAAAATCTGTGATAATCCGTGAAATCTGTGAGACAAAAGAATGGCAAACAAAAAATACATATTAGCAATTGACCAGGGCACAAGCTCGACCAAATCATTAATATTTGATGACGCTGGTATTGCTATCGCCAAAGGATCCGAACCATTACATACTTCATACCTTGACAATGGTTTTGTAGAACAGGATGCAGAAGAAATTTACCAGAATGCTTTATTATCAGTAAAAAAATGTTTACAGCAATTCACTGAAAAAGGTTTTGATAAAAATGATATCGCCGCAATCGGTATCTCGAATCAAAGAGAAACTTTTGTTATATGGAATAAAGAGGGTAAGCCCCTGCACCCTGCAGTAGTTTGGCAATGCAAACGCTCTGTGCAAGTATGTGAAGACTTAAAACAAAAAGGTTTATCAGCCACAGTAAATGCCAAAACCGGCCTGGTGATCGACCCCTATTTTTCTGCGACCAAACTCATCTGGCTCAATCAGAATAACTCAACAATACAATCTGCGATCGCTAAAAGAGAAGCATTCTTTGGAACGATCGATACCTGGTTGCTGTATAAGTTTACCAATGGAAAAGGATATGCAACTGATCATACCAATGCATCAAGAACATTATTTTTCAACCTGCATACATTACAATGGGACGATGAACTGATCGATGAGTTCGGATTAACAGGAATTAAACTTCCTGAACTAAAACCATCGTCATTTTCATTTGGAGAAACAACACTCAGCAATCTTTTACCAAAACCAATTCCTGTTACTGCATTGATCGGCGATTCCCATGCAGCAGCTTTCGGTGAAGGTTGTTTCGAAGCGGGTACAGCAAAAGCTACACTTGGAACAGGCTGCAGTATCCTAATGAATATTGGCAGCAAACCAATTCAATCAACGAACGGAATGGTAACAACCATCTGCTGGAGTACTGAAGGCAGGATCGATTATGCATTGGAAGGTGTGATTGTTTCCTGCGGCGCCACCATCGAGTGGTTAAAGAATGAATTAAATCTGTTTAACGACAGCAAAGAAACTGAAGCAATGGCAAATGCCGTTGCCGATAATGGCGGAGTTTATCTCGTTCCTGCATTCAGCGGACTAGGTTCACCACACTGGCAAATGGAAAGAAGAGCTTCTTTATCCGGAATAAACTTTGGTACAACAAAAAATCATATCGTAAGAGCTTCACTGGAATCTATCCCTTACCAAATTGCAGATGTGATTACGGCCATGGAAAATGATGCAGGAATATCAGTAAAAGAATTGATGGCCGATGGAGGCATCACATCCAATCAATTTGTCATCCGCTTTCTTGCTGATTTGTTGAATAAACCTGTTGCTACCATCGGTATGCCCGACGTATCTGCCTTGGGTGCAGCTTATCTCGCAGGATTGCAGGCGGGAGTTTATGAAAATATAGAAGTGCTGAAAAAATTAAATTCAAATAAAAAAAATTATTTGCCCCGGCCTGATTTATCAAAAGTAAATGAGGATTATGCGGGCTGGCAAAAAACAATAAACAAGTAATGAAGAATGGTGTAAAATACTTTGTGCTTCTTTGTGCTTTTGTGTCTCTGTGGTTCAATTCTTTCTCACAGCAGAAGCCTCTTGTATTAAAAGCCGAAAGTTTCAAACACTATGTCGATTACTTTAACAAGATGGAAGATGAAAACATCAAACAGGCAATCCCGAATGACAGCGCCTGGACATGGATGAAGAAAAATATTCCACTCTTCGAATGCCCGCAGCAGAATTTTGAAGAAATATTTTATTACCGCTGGTGGACGCTGCGAAAGCATATTAAAAAAACTGACCAGGGGTTTGTATTCACCGAGTTTTTGGTACAAAGAAGTTATGCTGATAAGTATAATCTTATCAGCAGTGCATTGGGCCACCACATTTATGAATCAAGATGGCTGCATGATAAAAAGTACATGGATGATAACCTGCATGTATGGTTCCGTGGCAACAATGGCAGTCCGATGAGCAAGCTGCGGTTTTACAGTGGCTGGTACATGGATGCCGTATATAGCCGTTACCTTGTTAACCAGGATAAAAAATTTGTACTTGATTTATTACCCGATATGGAAAATGATTATGCAGCATGGGAGAATGAAAAGAGATCCGCAGGCGGATTATACTGGCAGTATGATGTGCGGGATGCAATGGAAGAAACTATCAGTGGGGGAAGGAGAGAGAAGAATCCAAGACCGAGCATTAATGGTTACATGTTTGGCAATGCTGCTGCTCTGCAAAAATTAAACTTGCTGACGGGTAATGGAAGAAAAGCATTTGTGTACGATGCAAAATCAGATTCTATAAAATCCCTGCTTCAATCAAAACTCTGGAACACCAATCATGAATTTTTTGAAGTAAGAAAAGAACAAGGCGATACATTGGCAAATGTTCGGGAAGAAATTGGATTTATTCCCTGGTATTTTAATATGCCGAACAGCAATTTCAATATTGCCTGGAAATATTTAATGGATAAGAAAACCTTTTGTGCTCCATTTGGAATTACGACTGCTGATAGAAGTCATCCTCAGTTTCGTACTCACGGATGCTGTAATTGTGAATGGGATGGTGCCGTTTGGCCATTTGCTACTTCACAAACATTAACAGCGATGGCGAACCTGCTCAATAATTACAAGCCAGATTATGTAGCGGACAGTAATTATTTTGATCTGCTGGAAACCTATGTGGAATCACAATATTATCGTGGTCGGCCATATATCGGTGAATATTTAGATGAAAAAACAGGTTACTGGTTAAAAGGTGACCAGGAAAGAAGCCGGTATTACAATCATTCAACTTTTAATGATCTGATTATAACTGGTCTTGTTGGATTAAGACCGAGAGCTGACAATATTGTTGAAGTAAATCCATTATTGCCGGATAATAAATGGGATTGGTTTTGCCTCGATAATATTTTATATCACGGAAAGATCGTCACTGTTATTTGGGATAAAGATGGAACAAAATATAAAAGGGGAAAGGGATTGAGTGTTTGGGTAAATGGAAAGAAAGTCGCGTCTTCTTTAAGTCTGGAAAAACTAACCGGTAAATTATAATTATGTTTTTGGTCACAAAGAACACAAAGTATATCACGAAGCACACAACGTTGTGCCCCTTGTGGTTCTTAGTGTCCTTTGTGCTCCTTTCTTCAATCATGTTTTGGCTCACAAAGAACATAAAGTATATCACGAAGAACACAACGTTGTGCCCTTTGTGGTTCTTAGTGTTCTTCGTGTTCCTTTCTTCAATTACAGTACACTCGCAGCAAACAGAAAAAGTTTATCTCTCCGGTACCGGCAGCGATAAAACAGTGAATTGGGAATTTATGTGTACTGGAGGAATGAATGCGAATAAATGGACTACTATCCCTGTTCCCTCCTGCTGGGAGCTGCAGGGCTTTGGTAAATATGATTATGGTTTTGCAAGAGATAGTGTACGCGGAAAAGAAAAAGGATTATATAAATATTCATTCAATGTTCCTGCAACATGGAAAGGAAAATTGATAAAAATTGTTTTTGAAGGAGTGATGACTGATGCAGAAGTAAAAATAAATGGGCAATCGGCCGGAGAAATGCACCAGGGAGCATTTTATGCATTTAAATATGATATTACAAAGTTGTTGAAATATGGAGAACAAAATCTTCTTGAAGTAACTGTTGCAAAACATTCAGCGAATGAATCTGTGAATGCAGCAGAACGAAGAGCTGATTTCTGGATATTTGGTGGCATATTCAGACCAGTGTATTTGGAAGTATTGCCGGGAAGTCATATTGATAAACTTACAATTGATGCGAAAGCAGACGGAACATTCCAGGCTTTATGTACCGTTAAGCCAACAGCAGACAAAGCAATTATCGAAATATTTAATTCGGATGGAGTTTCACTTGGAAAAATTGTGGGGAAAGGAAATAAAGGGATGTGGGATCCGCATGATGGCAAGGATATTGAGTTTCGTACAATTAGTTTTTATAAAAAAATCCCCAATTCGAAAAGTTGGAGTTCCGAATCTCCCTATTTATACAGGGCTGTTGTTACGATTTTCCGACAAAACAAGATTCTCCACACACGTCACTCAAAAATTTGGCTTCCGAACTGTTGAAGTAAAGCAAAGAGATGGCATCTATGTAAATGGAGTTAAAGTAAAAATGAAAGGAGTGAATCGTCATTCATTCAGACCGGAAACAGGGAGAACATTAAGCAAGAAGAATAGTATTGAAGATGTGTTGCTGATGAAAGATATGAACATGAATGCAGTTCGCATGAGCCATTATCCACCTGATGATCATTTCCTGGATGTATGTGATTCACTCGGATTATTTGTGATGGATGAATTAGCAGGCTGGCATGGACACTATGATACGCCAACCGGGACTAAGCTTTTAAAAGAAATGATTGATCACGATGTCAATCATCCTTCAATCATTATGTGGGCAAATGGAAATGAAGGCGGACATAATTTTGAACTCGACAGCTTGTTTACTCGATATGATATTCAACAAAGACCTGTTGTTCATCCATGGCAATTATTTGATGGAATTGAAACACAGCATTACCGTGAATATAATTATGGAATTGGCAATTATGAACATGGAAGGGAGATTGTAATGCCAACTGAATTTTTACATGGACAATTTGATGGCGGCCATGGCGCGGGATTGAAGATTATTGGGAAAAGATGTGGCATGATCCATTAAGTGCTGGTGGGTTTCTTTGGGACTTTGCTGACAACGCAGTTGTAAGAAAAGATCTGAATGATTCACTCGATACAGATAAACACCGAGCTGCAGATGGAATATTGGGGCCACATCATGAAAAGGAAGGAAGTTATTATGCTATTAAAGAAATATGGAGCCCGGTATATTTTGAAAAAAAAGAAATTACAGATGCATTTGATGGAAAACTGAATATTGAGAACCGATATCATTTTACTAATCTCAATGAATGTTCATTTAGTTTTAAACTCAAAATACTTTCATTAGGACCTGAACCAGGGGAAAATGGTTTGATTACAGCGCCGGATATTAAGCCAGGAGAAAATGGTTTCCTGAAAATCAAATTGCCAACTAATTGGAAGAAGTATGATGTTCTATATATAACTGCAAAAGATAGATCTGGCAAGGAAATACTAACGAAGAGTTTTGCGATTACCAGGCCAAAGACATTAATAGATATCCTTGATGCGGACGATGGGCTTATGAACCCTGTTCTTTCACAAACTGATAGCTTGTTTAGAGTGAAAGCAAATGGGATTGAAGTTTCTTTTCAGAAAAAAACAGGCTTACTGATAGAGGTTAAAACTCAAAAGGAATCATTCCTTTTAACAATGGCCCGGTAATCCAGGAAGGAGTAAATAATTTCGGTTCGTTCATGGCACGACAGGAGGGAAGAAATATTATCATCAGTTCACTGTTTGATAAAAAAGAACATTATAATACACTTGAATGGACAATTGATCGAAGAGGTATAATTAAGATGGAAGTAAATTATTTTCCTGCTGCTTATTTCACATCATATGTTGGTGTTAATTTCTCTTATCCTGAAAGTAAAATAAAGGAAGTAACTTATATGGGTGATGGTCCTTACCGTGTCTGGAAGAACCGGATGAAGGGAACACAGTTTGGAATATGGACAAAGAAATATAACAACACAGAAACAGGCGAATCGCCATGGGTTTATCCGGAGTTCAAAGGATATTATTCAAATTTATATTGGTGTGTGTTTAAAGGAGACGATCATTCATTCACTGTCACTACACCGGATGAAAATATTTTTCTCCGGTTATTTACACCTGCATGGAAAACTGATCAATGGCATAATTATGAACCTATCTTTCCATCAGGCGATATTTCATTTATGCAGGGCATCAGCAGCATTGGTACTAAAACACAACGTAATGAAACAACGGGCCCGATGGGAGTAAAGAATATTTTTTATGATTATGAAAAAGATCCGTCAAGAGCTTTAAAACTGGTGTTGTATTTTGACTTTACAGGTAAATAAAACAGATGAAACAAAAACTTGCTATATTCTTTTTTTGCATCTTCAGCTTTCATGCCATATTCGGACAGGTGAGTGTAAAGAATTTGCGTTGCGAAATGCTCGTCGATCCATTGGGCATTGATGTAAAGCAACCCCGCTTTAGCTGGCAATTAGTTTCTGAACAAAGAAATGTTCAGCAAACAGCTTATCAAATTATTGTTGCATCATCTCAAGAAAAATTAAATAGAGATGATGGTGATATTTGGAATTCGGGTAAACAAAATTCTTCACAGTCAATTCATTTGATGTATGCCGGAAAACCTTTACAATCGGCAACAAAATATTTCTGGAAGGTAAAAGTATTTACTAATAAAGGCGAAGCGACTGGAACAGAAACGGCATTTTTTTCTATCGGGTTATTAAATGCCGGCGACTGGAAAGCTAAATGGATCGGATATGATAAAGCATCACCATGGGATAGTATTACGCAATGGTCAAGATTGTCTGCACGGTATTTGAGAAAAGAATTTCAAAGTTCATCTGTAGTAAAAAGAGCTACTGTTTATATATCGGGTCTGGGTATGTATGAATTTTATATTAATGGTAATAAGATAGGTGACCAGGTGTTAGCCCCAAATCCAACTGATTATCGTAAATCTTTTTTTTATAACACCCATGATGTAACAGCGCAAATAAAAAATGGAAGCAATGCAATTGCAACGGTGTTGGGTAATGGCCGGTTCTTTACCATGCGCCAGAATTATAAACCTCAAAAGCATAACACATTTGGATATCCAAAACTGTTGTTGCAGTTGGAAATTGAATATACAGATGGCAGCAAAAAACTAATTGTAAGTGATGAAACCTGGAAACTGAATGTGGATGGCCCGATAAGAACCAATAATGAATATGATGGTGAAGAGTATGATGCTACAAAAGAATTTCCCGGGTGGAATAACACAGGATTTAATGATAGTAAATGGATAAAACCGGAATTAGTATCGCCACCACCAGGAAAAATGGTTGCACAAATGGCTGAGCCGATGAAAGTGATGAAGACATTGAGCCGGTATCTGTAAAGACCGGCAAGCAACGGTAAGTATATATTGGATATGGGACAAAATTTTGCCGGCTGGTTGCAAATAAAAGTAGTTGGAAAAAGAGGACAGAAAGTTACAGTTGCGTTTTGCTGAAAGTTTGCAAACCAATGGTGAATTGTTTACCGCCAATCTTCGGGATGCAAAAGTTACCGATGTATATACTTTAAAAGGAGTTGGAACAGAAACATGGCAACCTTCATTTGTGTATCATGGCTTCCGCTATGTTGAGGTAACAGGTTTTCCCGGAACACCAACTGTAAATGATTTTGACGGGAAATTAATTTATGATGCATTACAAACAACCGGCTCGTTTGTTACATCAAACTCAGTCATCAATAATATTTATAAAAATGCATGGTGGGGTATTGCATCCAATTATAAAGGTATGCCGGTTGATTGCCCGCAACGGAATGAACGGCAGCCATGGCTCGGTGACAGGGTTATCGGTGCACATGGGGGAAAGCTTATTTGTTTGACAATGCAAAGCTCTATGCAAAATGGATGGATGATATTGAAGAAATCGCAAACTGAAGAAGGGGCTATTCCCGATGTGGCCCCCGCATTCTGGAATTATTATTCAGATGATGTAACATGGCCCGCAGCCTATATTACTATCAGCAATCATTTGTATAACCAGTTTGGTGATATAACGCCTATTCGAAAACATTATGCATCGATGAAAAAATGGATGCAGTATATGCAGAGCAAATACATGGCGGATTATATTGTAACAAGAGATAAATATGGCGATTGGTGTGTGCCGCCCGAAAGCCCTGCAGCTGATTCATGCAAAAGATTCCTCAAGGTTAACCGATGGTAAATTGATTGCAACCGCTTACTATTATAAAATGCTTTCATACATGCAACGCTTTGCTGAAATGTTAAATAAACAAGACGATGCAAAAGAATTTGAGTTTATTGATGGATAGTATTAAAACGGCTTTTAATAAAACTTTTTATAACCAAAGCAAAAGACAATTATTCAAACAATACTGCATTACGGCAAACCTGTTGCCTTTGTATTTTGGTATTAGTGCCCGATTCATTAAAGCAGATCATGTTTGAAAATATCAGGCACAAGATCCTTGTTGAAAATAACGGGCATATCAAGCACTGGTTTGATCGGAACCCAATGTGTGATGCGAGACATTAAGTGATTATGGAAATACTGATTTTGCCTATACACTTACGTCCAATACAACTTACCCGAGCTGGGGTTATATGGTAGCAAACGGCGCTACTACCATCTGGGAATTATGGAACGGCAATACGGCCGACCCGGGAATGAATAGCCAGAATCATGTGATGTTGTTAGGTGATCTGTTGATCTGGTATTATGAAAATCTTGCAGGTATACGGACCGATAAGACAGATGTGGGATTTAAAAAAATAATCATGAAGCCAAACCTGCCTGCCGGTCTTGAGTTTGTGAATGCTTCGTATAAAAGTATGCATGGTCTAATAAAAAGTGCATGGAATAAGAATGGCGATAAGTTTGAATGGAACATTACAATTCCTGCAAACAGCTCAGCAGTGATTTATATTCCGGCAAGATCTGCAAATGATGTTATGGAATCAGGCATGGATATATCAAAAGCGGAAGGTGTGCAATCTGTAAAATTTGAAAACGGAATAGCGGTAATACATGTTGGCAGCGGAGAATACAAATTTGTTTCAAGTATAAAATAGTGCAAGAATGAATGTGCTTAAGAAATTAATCGGCAATGTTATTATAGTTGGTGTAACACTACAACCTTTAATGGCCCAGCCACCGGCTATTGATACGGCGCTTGAAAGTAAAGCCACCGAATGGGTGGGCTCATTGAAATTAAATGATGATGCAAAGGCGCAAAGAGTAAGAACTGCAATAGCAACTCATCTTACTGCTGTAAAAGATTGGCATAACAGTCATCCATTTACTTTGATTCCTGAAGGCATTAATCCAACGACAGGTGCCAAGCTTTCAGAAATGGACAGGCAGATAATTATTTGTTCTACTAAACCAAAGTCCATTCATGATAACCTGATGAATGTGTTAAGAGCGGAGCTGGATTCAACACAAGTGGAAGCGATACTGGATAAATATACAATTGGTAAAGTAGCATTCACTTTGCAAGGCTATAAAGCAATTGTACCCGATCTCACTGCCAAAGAAGAAACTGAAATTCTTAAAAACCTGAAGCAGGCAAGAGAGCAGGCAATCGATTATAAGAATATGAAAGAGATCTCCGCCATCTTTGAGATCTATAAAACCAAATGCGAACAGTACCTGAATAACAACGGCCGTAACTGGCGGCAACTGTACAAAGCTTATGTAGATAAAGTAAATGCCGAAAAGAAAGCAAAACAAAACTAACCAACAATGAAAACCAGGATCACGATAATTTTTGCTTTAACTATTTTATATGTTGCTGATTTATCAGCACAGAAGACTAAATGGAAAAATGGAATTCTTGTTGATGAATTTATTTATACTGAAGCTCCATTTCCAGAAGCGCATGCTGCAACAATTGCTGAAACTCCGGATGGATTGATCGCCGCATGGTTTGGCGGCACCAAGGAAGGGAATAAAGATGTTTGCATCTGGACAAGTAAACTGGTAAATAATAAATGGACAGCTCCTGAAAAAGTCGCTGATGGAGTTATCAATGATACCTTACGTTATGCATGTTACAATCCTGTTTTGTTTTATGCATCGACCAAAGAGTTGTTGTTGTTTTATAAAATTGGTCCAAATGTAGCAGGTTGGACAGGCTGGATGATGCGCAGTAAAGACAATGGAAAAACATGGAGCAAAAGAGAAGCATTACCAGAAGGTTTTTTAGGACCTATAAAAAATAAACCCGAGTTGATCGATGGTGTGTTGCTTTGCCCGAGCAGTACGGAAAAGAATGGATGGAAAGCGCATATTGAATACACAACAGATTTCGGCAAAACATGGACAAAGAGCGAAGCGATCAATGATGCTAAAGTAATCCAGGCTATACAACCAAGTATATTGAAGTATGCAGATGGTCGATTACAGATATTATGCAGAAGCAGGAATACAACCCTCAACGAAAGCTGGAGCAGTGATGGCGGTAAAACATGGAGTGAAATGAAAGCGTCGGCATTACCGAATAATAATTCAGGAACGGATGCGGTAACATTGAAAGACGGTCGCCAGTTGCTGGTATATAATCATCTGTTACCCGACTCCACATGGGTAAATGGGAAAGGTCCACGTACACCATTGAATGTTGCGGTAAGTAAAGATGGAAAGAACTGGGATGCTGTATTGATCCTCGAAGATTCACCAATCAGTCAATATTCTTATCCTTCGGTGATCCAATCAAAAGATGGAATGGTGCATATTGTTTATACGTGGAGAAGGCAAAGAATAAAATATGTAAAAATTGATCCGAAGAAATTAAAAGGCGAACGAATCATTAATAAACAGTGGCCAGGTGGATTTAAGGTTGTGGGTAAGACTTCGGATGATTAGGCCCATCCCGACCTTCCCCGTTGGGGAAAGGCCATCTGTGCACAGCCCTCGCTATTCGAAAAAGCCGATAGTAAACAGGTTTTTCGAAATTGGTGAATAAAGAATTGTAGATGATGTGGTAGTTATGAAGTTTGGATTAGTAATGCAGCGCCGTCCCTTCTCTTTTGGAAAAGGGATAAGAGGGATGAGGCCTGCCGAATAGAATTGTTGCTGTACAAGAGCCGATAGCTATCGGCTGCGACGCAACAACAGCTTAATAGTAGTAACACAGCCGGGCCCATAAAATAAATTATACTTCTCAAAAAAGCATGAGCAACCTGCCATTATTTGATATCGCAATTATTTTTATCTACCTGCTGGCGATGGTAGCAGTTGGTTTTTATTTTTCAAAACGAAATAAAAATAGCGTTCAGTTTACCAGCGCATCGGGAAAAATTCCTGGTTGGGCAATCGGACTTTCTATCTACGCAACTTTTTTGAGCAGCAATACTTTTTTAGGCGTGCCGGGAAAAGCATTTGGCGGCAACTGGAATGCATTTGTGTTTAGTATTTCTATGCCGCTGGCTGCATGGATGGCATCAAAATATTTTGTTCCGTTTTATAGAAGCACCGGAGAAATCTCGGCTTACACACATTTGGAAAAAAGATTTGGTACGTGGGCAAGAACCTATGCAGTGATTTGTTTTTTACTGACGCAGTTTGCAAGAATGGGCACCATCTTTTTTGGAATCGCATTAAGCTTGCAGGCATTGACGGGGTTTTCCATGTCATCGATCATGATCGTGATGGGAATTTGTATTATTATTTATACAGTACTGGGTGGAATGGAAGCGGTGATATGGACAGAAGTAGCGCAAGGGATCATCAAAACTCTGGGAGCGTTGCTGATCTTGTTTTTGGTGATCAGAGAAATTCCCGGTGGATTTTCCAAAGTATTTGAGATTGCCACTAGCTGATAATAAATTAAGCCTCGGAAGTTCTTCTTTCAATTTTACTCAATCTACATTTTGGGTGATGTTGTTGTATGGTTTTTTTATCAACCTGAATAATTTTGGTATGGACCAGAATTATATTCAGCGTTATCATACGGCCGCATCGTCGAAGCAGGCAAGTAAATCGGTTTGGTTATGCGTGGCAATGTATGTGCCGGCATCTTTATTGTTTTTTATTATTGGCACTTCGCTGTATGCTTATTATAATGTACATCCTGAATTGATCGAGCCGGTTAAATTAAATGTAGCCGCGGAAAGACTTGGAAATGTATTTACTCCACAACAAGCAAATGATCTGTCAAATGCATTTAACTCCTGCTGATTATGGTGATAAAGTATTGCCACATTTTATGGTAACAAAAGTTCCGACCGGTTTGGTGGGATTGATCGTTTCGGCATTATTATCGGCAGCTATGAGTACGATCAGCTCCAACATGAATGCATCCGCTACTGTGTTTACGATGGATATTTATAAAAAATATTTTAAGCCTGGTATAAACGATAAGCAACAATTATATGTATTGCATGTGGCAACTGTTGTTTTTGGATTGATTGGTTTGGGAACAGGCCTTGCCATGATTGGAGCGAAAAGTTTGCTGGATATATGGTGGGAGCTGTCCGGAATTTTTGCCGGCGGAATGCTTGGACTGTTTTTATTAGGATTGATCAGCCGTCAAACAAAAAATGCTGAAGCATTACTGCCACCATCATTGGCGTTATTGTTATTTTATGGATGACATTTTCTGACCGGTTAAGTGGTGAGTATGCATTTTTAAAAAACCCGATGCATAAGAATATGATAATTGTGGTGGGAACGCTGACCATTTTCCTGGCAGGTGTATTACTGACAAAATTCAGAGTTAAGAGTACAGTGTCTGCCAACGTGTAAAACAGTAAAATTGTACAGCAGAATAGTCAAATCCTGCATTGTTAACCTTTGAGAAAGATCGAACATTTATACCTTTAAAATTGATTGCTGTTATGCCTGATAAAAATTTGTCCCGGTGATGATCACTCCTTTCAACCTGAAAGCAAAAGTTGATCTTGATGTGGTAAGTCTTTTGGTGGATTTTTACCTGGCCGCCGGTGTAAAAGGTTTTTTTGCCAACTGTCTCAGCAGTGAAATGTTCAGCATTACCGAAGATGAGAGACTGGAATTAACGCAACATATCGTGAACTATGTGGATGGAAAAGTGCCGGTAGTTGCAACGGGTTCGTTTGGCTTAACAATTGAAGACAAGGCTGAATTCACAAAGAAAATTTATAATACCGGTGTTGATGCAGTGATCATGATAACAGGGCATTTTGCAAAAGTGGATGAGGACGATGATGTGTTGCTTGGCAATTTTGATAAAATGTTTCAGTTGACAGGCAATATTCCTCTCGGCATGTACGAATGCCCGGCGCCCTATAAAAGAATTATTGGTTCAGATGTATTTAAGAAAATATTAGCAGCTGACAGAATGGTTTATCATAAGGATACTTCGATCACTCATGAAAATGTAAAAGCAAAACTCGATATACTGAAACAAACGGACAGTAAACTTGAGTTTTACGATGCACATACTCCCAATGCGATGTTCAGTTTGCAGCAAGGGGCAAAAGGTATGTCTTCTATTTCAGGAAATTTTTATCCTGAGGTATTGGTGTGGATGACGGAAAATGCCAATAACCCGGCAAAGCAAGAAGAAGTTGCGTGGCTGCAATCCGAATTAACCAGGGTTGATCCGCTGATCCATATTGCTTACCCGATGAGTGCAAAATATTTTTTACAAAAAAGAGGACTGCCGGTAAGAACCATCAGCCGGGCCACGGCATTTCAATTGACACCTGAACAAAGAAAGACATTGGATGATATTCATGATAGTTTTTTAAGCTGGTGCGAACGACTGGAGATAAAACCGGTGACAATTGAAAAGCTTATGTCTCATAATAAAGAGTATTACCTGGTCAAATGATTAATCAAGAACGATAATGCCTGCTGGTCCTTTAAAAATATTTTTCCCTGGTAAACTGGTTTTTGGCAATGGCACCTTAACTCAATTGGCGGATGATATAATTGAGCTAAAACCGAATAAAGTTTTCATAGGCACCATCTCTCCTTTACTAAATTCTATTGCTGAATTCACAGATTCGCTTAAACAAAACAATATTGAGATATTAACTGACACTTCCATAATACAGGAACCGACTTTCAACGATTTTGAAAAGCTGATGAAGAAAGTAAAGCCATTCAATCCTGATATAGTGATTGGCATTGGCGGCGGCAGTGTGTTGGATATAGCTAAACTGGTAGCTGCGCAACTGGATAATGAACAACAGCTACAGGATTATGTGGGCATTGGATTATTAAGGGAAAGAAAGAAGAAATTGATTTGTGTGCCTGCTACATCAGGAACAGGCAGCGAAGTTTCTCCCAATGCAATTTTGATGGATCATGCAGACAACCAAAAGAAAGGGATCATTAGTCCTTTTCTCGTTCCTGATATCGTTTATGTTGATCCCCTACTTACGATATCTGTTCCTCCATCTGTCACGGCTGCCACCGGTCTCGATGCATTAACTCATTGTCTCGAAGCATACACGAATAAATTTGCACAACCATTGATCGATGTGTATGCATATGAAGGTATGCGATTGATCGCTGCACACATTGTAACTGCGGTAAAAGATGGAAGCAATAAAGAAGCAAGAGAGAAAGTAGCAATGGGAAGTTTGCTCGGCGGCTTTTGCTTAGGGCCGGTGAATACAGCAGGCGTACATGCATTATCGTATCCGTTAGGAACAATGTTTCATCTGGCACACGGATTATCCAATGCATTATTACTGCCGTATGTGATGGAGTATAATATCCCGGCTGCGGCAAAACGATATGCAGATGTTGCCATTGCTTTAGGTTGTGAAAGACAGTCAGATGATAGAGCCACTGCCTGTGCCGGCGTGAGAAAAATAAAAGAGTTAATAAAAGCTTGTGGTATACCAGTTACATTGAAAGAAGTGAATGTTCCCGAATCAGCGATACCGCAAATGGCTGCAGATGCCATGAAGATCCAACGATTGTTAAAAAACAATCCAAGAGAAATTACTGAACAGGATGCAATTGAAATTTATAAAGCTGTTTACTCATGAAGAAAAATAAAAAATACCAGGGTGTTATTATACCTGCGATAACGCCCCTAACTTCAGATCATAAACTGGATAAAGAAGCCGTTGTAAAATTATTCCGGCATTTTTATAAACACAATACGGTGCCATTTATTTTAGGAACGACGGGAGAATCTTCTTCTTTGCCATTGACAATAAAAGAAGCATATGTAAAAGAGGCTGCCAAAAATAAGAAGGCTGGCACATTGTTGTATGCAGGCATTTCTTCAAACGTAGTGAGCGAATCAATTGAGTTTGCAAAATTCTGCGCTGATAACGGTGTTGATGCGGTAGCGGCAAACCTGCCATCTTATTTTGCGCTGACGGAAAGCCAGATAAAAAAACATTATGAAAAGTTAGCGGATGCACTCCCGTTACCGTTGGTGATCTATAATATTCCTTCAACAACACACATGAGTATTCCACTGGGGCTGATCGATGAATTGAGTCATCATCCAAATGTGATTGCTACCAAAGATTCCGAGCGAAACGAAGAAAGATTAAAGCAATCATTGGAGTTATGGAAAGACAGGGAGGATTTCAGTCATTTTTTAGGATGGTCAGTTAAATCCGCTGAAGCATTAATAAATGGAAGCGATGGGTTGATACCAAGTACAGGTAACCTGGTGCCTGGAGTTTATGCAGAAATGTTTGAAGCAGTACAAAACGACAATCATCAGAAAGCTCATGAAATGCAAAAGTTGAGTGATGTATATGGTAGTTTGTATCAAAGCAATAGAATATTGGGTGAAAGTTTATGGGCCTTGAAAGTATTGATGAAAGAAAAAGGTATTTGTGACTCAATAGTAATGCCACCATTACAATCACAATCTAAAGAAGAGGAAGTAAAATTAATTCAAGCGATGAAAGAGTTAAAGGATAAAGTTGCATGAGTGCATTGCCGTTGATAGCAATTACAATGGGTGATCCTGCCAGTATCGGCCCGGAGATCGCTGTAAAAGCATTACAACAAATATCCATTCATGAAATATGTAAGCCGCTGCTGGTAGGCGATGCAAAAGTGTTTGAGCAAATCATCGGTAAGCTAAAACTGAAGGTTAAAGTAAATGCAATAAACAAAATAGCGGATGCCAAATTTGAATTGGGGACAATTGATGTATTTGATTTGAATATTACTGACATCAACAAACTGCAATTTGGAAAAATTGATGCAATGTGCGGTGAAGCATCTTTCCAGGCAGTAAAGAAAGCGATTGAACTCGCCATGGCAAAAGAAGTGGATGCAACAGTAACAGGTCCCATCAATAAAAAATCAATTAACGAAGCGGGGCATCATTTTGCAGGGCATACCGAGATCTATGCACATTTTACCGGAACAAAAAAATATGCAATGCTTCTGGTTGAAGACAATATCAATGTGATCCATGTAAGCACACATGTATCATTGCGGCAAGCATGTGACCTGGTAAAGAAAGAAAGAATAGTACAAGTGATTGAATTGATCGTTGCAGGGCTTAAACGTTTGGGTAAAACAAATTTAAAAATAGGAGTAGCGGGATTGAATCCGCATGCCGGTGATAGTGGTTTGTTTGGAACGGAAGATGATGAAGAAATTTTGCCGGCAGTACAAGAGGCAAAAAATCTGGGTTATGATGTAGAAGGTCCCGTGCCACCCGATACCCTGTTTGCCAAAGCAGCAATGGGTGCTTATGGTGGTGTGGTAGCCATGTATCATGACCAGGGACATATTCCATTTAAGTTGGCAGGATTTAAATGGAATGCAGCAAAAGCAACAGATGGACAGTGTGAAAGGCGTGAACATTACGTTGGGATTGCCAATCATCCGTACATCGGTTGATCATGGAACTGCATTTGAAATTGCAGGAAAAGGAATAGCAAGTGCAGATGCCATGATACTGGCTATTGAGAGTGCGGTTCAATTAAGTAAAAATCAATAATGAGTAATTAATAATGTGTAATCAGTAATAAACTCATTACTCATTATTCAAACTCATTGCTCAACACACTCATAAATCAAAATGATCGCAGTTATAGCAGATGATTTTACAGGTGCAGCGGAATTGGCTGGTATCACCCTGCGCTATGGTTTGACGGTGAGTGTATGCCTGAATGATGAAATAGATACCAATGCAGATGTACTGATCATTTCTACTGATAGCAGGTCTTTGAAAAAAAAGGAAGCCATAAAGATCACGACTGATGTAGTACGCAAAGTCGTTCAGTTGAAGCCGGATCTGCTGTATAAAAAAATTGACTCCGTACTGCGTGGCTATGTGCTGGATGAATTGAAGATCCAAATGCAATTATGTGGGTCCAATAAAGCTTTTATCATGCCCGCTAACCCAACATTGGGAAGAACTATCCGTAATGGAGAATATTTTATCGATGATATACAAATCAATGAAACGGGGTTTGTTGCTGATCCTGAGTTCCCGGCAAAAAGTTCTTCTATCAATAAAATGTTGGAAGATGATTCGGTAAAAGTGCTGAAACAAACGGAGGTATTGCCCCTAAGCGGCATTGTAGTTGGTGAAGCAACAAATGAAAATGATATCAAAGAATGGGAAAATAAATTGGACAATGGGTGGATACTTGCCGGTGCGGGAGATTTTTATACAGCGCTGCTTAACAAAAGATATAAGGAACAAACACTGCATAAATTTCAGTTAGTGCTGCCCCACTTGTATGTATGCGGTACATCATTTAAGGAACGAAAAGAATTTGTAAAGGAAATTGGCGGGGAATCGAATTGCGTTTCATACATGGCGGGAAGAGTTGACCACGCCTGGGTAGATAGAACGGTGAATATGATTAAAAATAACAGGAAGGCTGTAATTGCTATCAAAGAAACTGCTGCCTCAGCCCTGGCATTAAGAACCGCCATGGCGAAAGCTGTGAGACAGATTCTGAAAAAGAAAGCGGTGAAAGAAATATTTATTGAAGGCGGCTCGACAGCCGCTGCTATTATGCATGAATTGGATATCAAAAAACTTTTCCCTGTAAATGAATTGCAACGGGGAGTAGTTCGAATGAAAGTGAATGATTTATTTATAACAGTAAAACCTGGTAGTTATAAAATACCGGAACAAATAAGAAAATTGTATTTATCAAAATAATTTAACCGATCCTCTGAGTCTTTACGAACTCAAGACTCTCGTAGCCCCTCTCCTTTGGAGAGGGGTTGGGGTGAGGTCAAACAACAATGAACCATTTACACTTCATAGACTATTTCATCATCTTAATTGTGCTGGGTATTACGCTATGGCTTGGTTTTCGGTTTGCTAAAAGACAAAAAACAACGGAGAACTATTTTTTATCAAAAGGAAATTTTCCTGCATGGGCTTTAGGTTTATCATTACTCTCAACATTGATCAGCAGTGTTACATTTTTAGGTTACCCGGCGCAAGGATATACCAGCAACTGGATATTATTGGTACAGGGCTTAATGGTGCCGATCGTTTTAGTTAGGTGCTATCTGGTTTATCGTTCCGCTTTATAGAAAAGTGATTGGTCTCAGCACGTACGAATATTTTGAAAAACGTTTTGGTGGCTTTGCCCGTTATTATAGTTCATCATCATTTATTATAAGACAGTTTGCCGGAATGGGCACTGTGTTGTTCTTAATTGCAGTTGCCATTAATGAAATGACGACCATCAATCCATTTATTGTATTAGCTATTGTGGGGTTTGTTTTGGTGCTGGTAAATTTAAAAGGAGGGATGCAGGCTGTTATCTGGCTCGATGTGTTCCAGGGTTTCATGTTATTTGCCAGTGGAATCATTTGTTTAGCTGTATTATTATTCTCTATCAAAGGTGGCGTACCGGAAGCGATAAAGATCGCATCAGAAAATAACCGCACAGGTTTTGGACCTTATGATATAAACTTTACACGGCTCACATTGATCGTTATGATCATCAACGGCGCTTTTTATGCCATACAGAAATATGGAACTGATCAAACTGTTGTGCAGCGTTATCTCACCGCAAAATCAGATAAGGCAGCAGAGAAAGCATCATTGCTTGGTATTTCATTAACGGTTCCTATCTGGACGATCTTCATGTTTATCGGCACGGCGTTGTTTGTATTTTATAAACAAAACAATTTACCCGAAGGCATGACAGCTGCAGCAGTCTTTCCGCATTTTATCATGACGCAATTACCAACCGGTGTTATTGGTTTTATTGTAGCGGCATTGATCTCTGCAGCTATCTGTAGTTTAAGCGCCGATCTTAATTCACTCGCCGCTGTCGGTATTGAAGATTATTATAAAAAGTTGCGGCCCGGCAAAACCGATAAACAATATCTCTACACCAGTAAAGCATTCGTGGTTATATCAGGTCTTTTGGCCATTGGTATCGGCGCTTTGTATTTGCTCACGGGTAATGAAGGTGTGCTCGGTGTCATCTTTACGATCTATGCAATTTTTTCAGGCGGCATCGTTGGAATTTTTTTGCTTGGACTTTTTAGTGCAAGGGCCAACCGGCAGGGAGTGAACATCGGCATCATTGTTTGTATTTTGTTTACGGCTTATGCATTTCTTACCAGCACACCTGTCGGAATAAAAAATCCAAAACTCTTGCTCGATTTAGGTAAATTTAATTTCGCACATCACAAACTCATGCTCGGCGTGTACAGTCATCTTATTGTGATCGTTGTTGGCTATATCGCCAGCTTATTTTTTCCAAAACCCGTGCTTGAAGAAAATTTATTATTCAGTAGTTGGAAAAAAAACAGAACATATGAAAATGGTTAATGATAGAAATAATTTTTATGGACCGGGGGGTGGTGCTACTATTAAGCTTCCGTTGCGTCGCACTCTTGTACGCCTTGTTCGCTATGCAGCTTTTATTTCACGCAAAGACGCAAAGGATTCGCAAAGACGCACTGTAAGTTTGAGTCACCTCTTTGCGTCTTATGGTTCAAAATCTCTGCGCCTTTGCGTGAAACTCTTTGTGTTTCTCTGTGTCTTCGTGTCTCCGTGGTTCAATTCTCTGCACTCGCAACTCAACACCGAACACAATTACCGCAAACCGTTGAAAGAAGTACTGAACGATATTCAAAAACGATTCGATGTACAAATAAAATATGATGAAAAGCTGATCGCCGATAAATGGGTAAACTATGCTGAATGGCGATACAGGACCGATGTTGAAGTAACATTAGATAATGTTCTCTCACCACTTGATATGATAGCGAAGAAAGAAAAGGACAAAGTGTATAAACTGGGCAACTATGAATATTATCGTTGGCCCGTTGCAGATGGCTGGGCCGAACTCGACCGCATTGCATCACAATATAAAAATGTAGAAGAATGGGAAAAACGAAAAGCTGATCTGAAAGCTTGTTTTCTTGAAACTGCACAACTAAACCATCCTCCTGCTTCACCGGGCACAGCACCTATCAAAGCCAACTTTAGAAAGATGAATGGCTATACGATCGAAAACTTAGCAATAGAAATATTGCCGGGTGTTTGGGTGAATGGCTCTTTATACAAACCCGAAAAGTATAAAGGAAAAATTCCTGTTGTGCTGCATCCGCAAGGGCATTGGGATAAACATCGTTATCGTCCCGATTGCCAGTACACATCGGCAGCCATTGCAAAAATGGGAGCGATGATATTTAATTACGACATGTTTGCCTGGGGTGAATCCATGCTGCAATTCAAATTTGAAGATCATCGCCGCAGCCTCGCTATGACAATGCAGCTATTGGCTGGCACAAGAATATTGGATTATCTCTTGTCACAAAAAGATGCTGATACAAATCGTGTGGCTATTGTTGGCGGAAGCGGCGGTGGTACGCAAACGGTTTATATGACAGCGATCGATGATCGCATAAAAGTTTCTGCACCTGTTGTAATGCTGTCTTCTTATTTCTATGGTGGTTGTCCATGTGAGAGCGGTGCCAATGTGCACGGTTGCGTTGGCCGGACAGATCATGTAGAAATAGCAGCAATGGCTGCACCGCAGCCGCAATTGATAGTAAGTGATGGTGGTGATTGGACGGACCGCATGCCCGAACACGATTTTCTTTATTTGAAAAAAATGTATAGCTGGTATGGAATGGAGAGCAATGTAGAGAATGTGCATTTGCCAAATGATAAACATGATTTTGGTTTTAGTAAACGTAAGCCCGTTTATGAATTCTTTGCAAAGCATCTTGGTCTGAATTTAAAACCCATTCAAGCCGCCGATGGAAGCATTGTTGATACAACAATCACACTAGAACCCGAAAATGCTTTTTATGTTTTTGGTGATAAGGGAGAAAAGTTACCTGCACATGCAGTAAAAGGTTTTGAGAATCTGGAGAAATTATTTGCAGATGAAACCCAAAAAGCAAAAGGTGATCAACGCTACAAGATCGGATTGATCGACCTCATGCTGCTAAAAAGACAAAAGCTTGGAGCGATCACACTCACCGGGCAATTAAAAGCGGATGGTGTGGAAGTAGATATGGGTGGCCTCGGTACAAGACCCACATTTGATAACCAGTTGCTGACCGATTCTGTACGTAACCAATTTTTAAGAACAGCGAAAGAAAATAATGTCGAGATATTTTCACTGGCAATGACAGGTTACTATGCACAATCTTTTTGCGGAAGAGAAGAATATAAACGAAGCATTGAAGATTGTATAAAAACCATGCAACTGATGAATGTAAAAACAGCTTTCCTTCCGCTCGGTGTGCAATGTGATCTGAAGAAAAATCCTTCAGTAAGAGATTCTGTTATATGCCCGATTAAAAGTAGCCGGTAAAATGGCTGAAGCAGCCAATGTAGTGATCGGTATTGAAACCGCATTATCCGCAACAGAAGAAGTAAAACTGCTCAAAGAAATAAATTCACCTGCTATCAAGATCTATTTCAATTTTTCTAATCCATTAAAAGAAGGAAGGGATCTGATCAGTGAATTAAAAATATTAGGGAAGGACCGTATCTGCATGATACATGCCACCAACAAAGACAGTGTATGGCTGGAGAATGATCCGCAGATCGAAATGTATAAAATAAAAAAGACGTTGGATGAAATGGGCTGGAGTGGCTGGCTTGTTATTGAACGCAGCCGCGATGCCAAAAAACCTTCAGATACAAAATATAATTACGGAGCGAATACGGCTTATTTGAAGAAGGTGTTTCAGGAATAGTGTCGAATTACATATTCGTTCCTTAAAATGTCCATAAGTTTTTGATTGAGGTACAGTTTTTCTTTACCAACGATCACGCTTTTCAAAAATCCTTGTTCTTCAAGACTCATTAAATAATTCCCGACAGTTTTTACATTACCGATACCTGTCTCCGCTAAAAAGCTTCTTTTAGTATACGGCAAACGAAAAAGTGCTTCAACTAAATCTTTAGAATAGATTTTTGGCAGTTTTTTTTGGATCCGTTGTCCCATCAGTTTCATCTGCTGCTCTATTTTTTCTATTCGTGCTCTTCCATTATGGGAGGTTACTTCTATCATGTCCAGCATATATAATATCCAGTTCTGCCAGTCGTTTTTTTCAGTTACGCTTCGTAATCTTGAATAGTATTCGTTTTTGTTTTTCAGGATAAAACTGCTGAGATACAAGGCAGGCATATCTAATAAGCCACAAAGCTTAAGGTACAGCAGCAGTATAATTCTCCCGGTCCTTCCATTGCCATCAAAAAATGGGTGAATAGCTTCAAACTGGTAATGAATCAATGCCAGTTTGATCAGGGGGTCCATATTTTCTTCTGCATTCATAAATATTTCCAATGCTTTCAATTTATCCCTGATAATACTTTCTCCTTGCGGTGGCGTATATACAACTTTGCCAGTTACAGGGTTTTTTAATTGTGTACCCGGGAAATTTCTGATACCTGAATCATTCTCTTTAATTATTCGCATGATGGCGATAAAGAGATTAGTTGTTAGAATAGGCTTCTTCTTTATTTGCTGTACACCATACCATAAAGCATCCTTATAATGTATCACTTCTTTTGTAGCAGGGTTTTCGATTTTCTTATCCGTAATAGTTGCCTGGAATAACTCATCCTGTGTGGTAATAATATTTTCGATCGCAGAGCTGGCTTGAGCTTCCTGCAGGTTAACAGTATCAATAAATAAGGTGGGGTTAGGCAGATTTTTTATAGCTCCTTTTAACTCTGATAAAGCTCTGCTTGCTGAAATGATTTTCTTAAGAATAACCTTAGTTTCTATATCTGCTTTAGGAGGCAGATCAGGTAAATTATTATATGGTTTTACCGGATCGTACTTCATTTTGAGGTTTTTGGACGAGGGCGTCAAACGCCCTCGTTTTTTGAACGAAGGTAAAAATAGCTAAAAAACGCCCTCGTTCAAAAAAACGGGAGTAAATCTTACCCTCGTCGGAAACACGGAATATGCACAAGAGCCGATAGCTATCGGCTGCGACCCTTCGACAAGCTTCCCGATAAATATCGGGACGAGGCAATTGCTGATAAGCGAAGAGAACGATGAACGGAGCGACGCAACGGAAGCCCAATAGTAGCACTTCAGCCGGGTTCATAATAAACATCTTCAACTCAATCGCAACACCGAAGGAAATAGGAAAATCCTCCATCATTATAACAAATACTCACATTTTTCAGGGCTGGTAACAGGGGTACATTTATCGGCATAATTGCCTGATTGGGTTTTACTTCTATAATGAAACGATTGCATACATGCCTGGCCATTTTTTTATTGCTTGCTTTTGCAGGCAATGCGGCAGATATCTATGTTTCGCCAAAAGGTTCCGATACAAATGATGGTTCAAAAACCCAACCGCTGGCAACAGTGGCAGCTGCATTGCGCAAAGCAAGAGAGTTGCGCAGGTTGGATGATGCATCGATCAAAAACGGAATTCATATCATACTTCTCGGTGGTACTTATCAACTATCGGAAACAATTGTTATATCGTCCGGAGGATGGAGGCGCAAATGATAGCCCGACATTTATCGAAGCAGCAGCTGGCGAACAACCAGTGTTAAGTGGCGGCGTGATGATCAATGGCTGGAAAAAATTATTGTCGCAAGAAACGGGTTTGCCTGCAGCAGCGAAAGGAAATGTTTGGGTTGCCGATGTGCCAATGATGAATGGAAGATCGTTTGAGTTTCGCCAGTTATGGGTGAATGGAGTGAAAGCAGTGAGAGCAAAAAGTGTAAATGGTGACAGAATGCTTCGCATTCTGAACTGGAATAAAAAAGATGAGAGCTGCTGATACCTACTCCGCAATTTCCATTGCTATTAAAAACTTCGGGTGTTGAAATATTTATTCATCAATGGTGGGCCATTGCGATGCTTCGAATAAAAAAGATGGAAGTACATGGCGACAGTACAAAATTATTTTTTCATCAACCGGAAAGTAAAATACAAAATGAACATCCATGGCCGGCGCCATGGATTTCGAAAGAAACAGGCAACTCTGCTTTTTATTTGGTGAATGCTTTGCAATTTTTGGATGAACCGGGTGAATGGTATCTGGATGTGGCGAATCGTAAAATTTATTACTGGCCACGTAACAATGAAAATTTATCGACAGCTTCTGTTATTGCTCCATCCTTGGAAACATTGGTAAAGATTGAAGGAACAATCGATCCTCCTGTTCAAATATTTTTTTTAAAGGAATTTCATTTCAGCATACAGGTTGGTTGCGTCCTTCGCATTATGGGCATGTGCCTCACCAGGCAGGTATGTATATGACGGATGCATATAAATTAAAACCGGCAGGCACAAAAGAAAAACCGAACTCGATAACCAGGCATGGATCGGCCGGCCTGCTGCTGCAGTTGAAATTTCTTTTGCCGATAAAACCGGTTTTGAAAATTGCCGCTTTGAACACCTTGCATCAACAGGATTGGATTATAATAAAGCGGTTCATAATAATTTAGTGAAAGGAAATTTGTTTAAAGATATTGGTGGCACAGCAATACTTGCAGGAGTGTATTCTGATGCCGGGCATGAAATTCATTTGCCATACAATCCAAAAGATGAAAGAGAAGTTTGTGATGCAGATGGTCATCAGTAATAACCTGATTACTGATGCAACAAATGAAGACTGGAGTTGTGTGGGGATTGGTGTAGGCTATACAAGAAACACAACATTGAGCATAATGAAATAGAAAATGTTTCTTACAGTGGCATCAGTATGGGTTGGGGTTGGAGCGCTGCTGCCAATGCAATGAAGAATAATAAAATTACTGGAAATAAGATTCATCATTATGGTAAACATAATTATGATTGTTCCGGTATTTATACATTGAGTGCACAACCGGGTTCTGTCATCAGCGAAAATTATATTGATAGTATTTATAAAGCACCGTATGCACATCTGCCTTCACATTGGTTTTATCTATATACCGATGAAGGCTCTTCAGTATTACAGTAAAAAATAACTGGACACCTTCGGAAAAATATTTTCAAAATGCAAATGGACCGGGTAATGAATGGAGCAATAATGGCCCGCAGGTAAATGAAAGTGTAAAGCAGAATGCGGGATTGCAATCAGCTTATCAATGGCTGGCAAAAGAAAGAACTGCTGCGATAACTTAATCTTGCCAGTTAATGAAGAACATAATGAAGTAATTGAACTGGTAGTGAAAGAAGGTAAACATCTTGATGTATCAAAACTCAAAGAACTTCTTGCATAAGAATAAAATTGACAGCAATGCAATTTATCAATGGCAAAATCATTATGTGATTTTTGCTAAAGTTGCTGGATGCAGGTGTAATGCAGGGAAGATTAAAAAATAATTTTCCTGACGCTGAAGTGAAAGTTTATCACGATATGTTTTATGAATACAGTAAAAAGAAACATTGTACTGATAAAACAGTAGCAAAAGAATGGGATCATATTTTATTAACTGCAAATCTTGTTGCTGATAAAAAATTGCAAAAAGAGTATTTGGATTATCATGCCACGCAATTTGAAAAATGGCCGGATATTGCAAAAGGATTTTGCAATGCAGATTTTCAGCAATTGTTGATATTTAGAAATGGAAGGCAGCTAATGTTGGTGATCAGTATTCCAAAAGGAGAAAGTTTGGATAAGCTGAATCCAAAGACAACGGAAAATAATCCGAAGATGGTGGAATGGAATAAAATAATGGGGAAATACCAGGAAGGGATTGAGGGAACGAAGAAGGGGGAGAGCTGGGTGTTTTTAAAAAAACTTTGACCTCACCCCATCAATAGTTTTTCAGAGGTGAAGACTCTGCACCCCCTCTCCTTATGGAGAGGGGTGGCGGACACTCCGATTATCGGAGTAATGATGGGGTGAGGTCAAAAGATGCAAATGAAATGACGATTGAATTGAAATGAGATCAAAGTGCGATGAATGCTATAACATGATATGCGAATACTTGGATTTAGGTGGCGAAGGCCGCAGCACAATGTCGGCCGCATTGAATAGCGCAAAGCTTAAGCTTAAAACTATTTGCGATGCAAATGAAGAATTATGCAAACAACGCTGCAAAGAATTTGATTTTAAAAATTATACTACGAAGTATGAAGACATGCTGAATGATGCAGAGATTGATATCATTGCTATTTATACTCCTGATCATTTGCATGCTGAACATGTGAAGCAGGCTTTGCTGCATAATAAACATGTTGTCTGCACCAAACCTTTTATTGATGATCTGAGCAAAGCGAATGAACTGCTAGAGTTGCAAAAGAAAACAGGAAAAAAAGTTTTTGTTGGACAGAGCTCACGGTTCTTTGAACCCTATAAAAGACAACGAAAAGATTTTGAAGAAGGATTGATCGGCGAATTGATCACGATCGAAAGTCATTACAATGCCGATCATCGCTGGTTCCTCGAAAAGAAATGGGCACTGGAAAAATCTTTTAAATGGTTATATGGCGGATTAAGTCACCCTGTTGATTTTATAAGATGGTATTTGCCCAATATTGAAGAAGTAATGGGTTATGGAATGATAAGTGCAAATGGAAAAAAAGCAGGCTTAAAGAATGAAGACACCATGCATTTTATTTTTAAATCAACTGATGGAAGAGTGGCAAGAGTAAGTGGCAGCTTATACCGGGCCAACACAACCGGTAAAAAGAGATAGCGGCATGACTTGTATTTTAAGAGGAACAGAAGGTGCCAGCCAGGCAGATTATCATGAACTGCGTTATGCAGTTACAGATAAAACCGGTGAAGAAAAAATCATTACATGGGGTGATGCCACGTTAAAATATTATTTCCGGTTTGAAGGACAAAGTCATCATGCAGGAGAGTATCAGAACTACCTTGAATATTTTGTTGATTCAATAGAACAAAACTTTACTGCTTATCCTGATTTGAATGAAGGAATCGGAACGATTGCTTTGTTGCAGGCAATGGATAAAAGCTTGCAAACAGGAAAGCCAATAAAAGTGAAGGACATTTTAAATGAACATGGACTTAATTAACAGAATCCGATTCAATACATGAATAAAATCTACGATAAACTACGACTCTGGATTTTGTGATCGTCGCCATGTACCTGGTGATCTTATTGGTAATTGGATATATCGCCAGTTTTAGACAAAAGAAAAAAAATGAAACACTATTCCTTGCCAGCCATTCACTCAATTGGTACAATATCGGTTTCAATATGTGGGGCACAAATGTGGGCCCATCATCCTTACTTGCATTTGCAAGTATTGGTTATACCACAGGTATTGTTGCAGGAAATTTTGAATGGTACGCATTTGTGTTTTTGTTATTGCTGGCCATGGTATTTGCACCACGGTACATTGCCAGCAAAGTTACTACCATGCCCGAATTCATGGGCAAACGTTATGGTGACAGCACAAGAAATATTCTGGCATGGTATGCACTTATAAAAATTATGTCAGCTGGTTATCGCTGGGATTATTCAGTGGTGGCGTATTGGTCCGGCAAATTTTAGGAATACCCATGTGGCAATCGGTGATAGTGCTGGTGTTGTTTGCAGGTTTGTTTACATTTGCAGGCGGATTAAAAGCAATCGCAAAAGTGAATGTATTTCAAATGATATTACTGATCGTTGTTTCACTTACACTTTCATATATCGGGTTGCAAAAGATCGGTGGCATCAAGGCATTGATCGATAAAGTACCTTCCAACTTTTGGAACTTAATACATCCTGCAAATGATCACGAGTTATCCCTGGCCTGCTATGCTGCTTGGTTACCCTGTTGCTGCCGTTGCATTTTTTTGTACTGACCAGGCAATGGTGCAATCTGTATTAGGTGCAAAAAATTTAGAGCAGGGACAATTGGGTGTAAACTTTATTGGCTGGTTAAAAGTTTTATCGCTGCCATTATTTATTCTGCCCGGTATTTTATGTTTTGCATTATTTCCCCAGCTTGGCAATGATCAGATCTAGCCTATATGACAATGGTGACAAATTTATTTCCACCGGGCATGAACGGATTTGTGATCTGTGTACTCATTGCCGTATTGGTAGGTACCATCGGTTCATCACTCAATGCGTTAAGTACTGTATTCACAACGGATGTGTATGTAAAAAATATAAACCCCACTGCTACTATTAAACAACAGATCAGGATGGGAAGGATCACTATTGCAGTAGGCTGTGTGTTTGCAGTGTTGATGGCTATTGCTATTGATAATATAAAAGGACAAAATCTGTTTAATATCTTTCAGTCGGTACTGGGATTTTTAGCGCCACCGTTGGCCGTTGTGTTTTTATTAAGTGTATTCTGGAAACGCACTACTAAAAAAGCGGTGAACGGTATTTTAAGTTTTGGTTCCGCATTCAGTTTGCTTATCGGTATTTTGTATTTATGGATATTGCCGGCAGATGAATATCCGCTATGGCCGCATTTTTTATTGTTATCGTTTTACATTTTTGTCACTTTATTTGTTGCAGCCATTATTATTTCGTTAACAGACCGGAACCCGAAAACGAGCAACATAGAAACAGCAGCATTACCGGTCACTACCAAACGAGTGAAATGGTTGTTTATATTATTAGGAATCGTTATTCTTTCATTGTACATCATCTTTAACGGACATTGATCATGAAGAAAAATATTTTTGATATCAGCTTAAGTACTACTATTAAACTTCCGTTGCGTCGCACTCTTGTACGTTGTTCGCTATTCAACAATTTTCTCGCAGCGTTCGCAGCGAGAAAATGAACGCAACGATTTTCTTTGCGCCTTTGCGAATCCTTTGCGCCTTTGCATGAAGCTTTTTTTCCTTCTTATTATATCAATGTCGCTATATCAAAGCACAAATGCACAAACATGGATCTGGTACCCCGGCGATTTTGAAATATGGCTTAGCAATCAAATGCAAAACCGGAGGACAGACCGCGGCACATTCTTTCCTGTATTCTGGAAAGTAGATAATCATTATGTGCTGATGGATTTTCATAAAGTTTTGATCTAAAAGAACCTGAAGAAGTTTCTATTTATGCAGAAGGGCAATACAATGTAAAACTGGATGGAAAACCATTTGAAGGAACTCCGGCAAAAATACAATGTACCTGCAGGCAAACATAAGATCAATATAAAAGTATTTTGCCAGGCAAGCAGTGCCGTCAGTTTATGTAAAGGGAAAAACAATTATTAGCGATGGCACATGGCTCACCACTTTTGAAGACAAAGAATGGATCGATGAAACAGGAAAGACATCAGATATTTCAGCTACCAAATGGCTCAATGCGGGTCATTGGAATTTTAATGACCCGCAGCAGCCACCATCCTTTTCAAATTACCCGTTACACCGCAACAAGCGATCAGTAAAGAAGTAAGCAGTAATTCCATTCTTGTTGATTTTGGAAAAGAAACTTTTGGTTTTATCAAATTGCATGGGTTGAAGGGAAAAGGAAACCTTACTATTTATTATGGTGAAAGCAAAGAAGAAGCATTAAGTAGAGAAGGAGCAGTAACACTGGACAGGTTAGCCATCGATAATGCTGTTGCAAAAGATTCTGTAATGCCATTATCAAAAGCATTTCGTTATGTAAATATTGTAAGGGAAGGTACTGTTCATTTTGATGATGTTTCTATGTTGTATGAATATGCCGATATAAAAGATAAAGGAAGCTTTAGCTGCCACGATGAGGAGATCAATAAAATTTATGATGTTGCTAAATACACTTTGCATTTAAGCACAAGAGAATTTTTTATTGATGGTATTAAAAGAGATCGTTGGGTTTGGAGCGGCGATGCGTACCAGAGCTACCTGATGAATTATTACCTGATGTTGATAATGGTACCGTTACAAGAACGATGTATGCACTTGCGTGGTAAAGATCCTGTTACGGGTCATATCAATACGATCATGGATTATACGTTTTACTGGTTTCTCGGTATCTATGATTATTATTTGTATACTGGTGATAAAACTTTCATCCAGCAGAACTATGACAGGATGAAAAGCCTGATGGATTATGTATTAGGGAGAAGAAATAAAAATGGATTATGGAAGGCCTGCCGGCGACTGGATATTTATTGACTGGGCAGCCGGATTGAGTAAAAAAGGAGAAGTAAGCTTTGAACAATTATTATTTGCAAGAAGCCTGGAAACAATGGCGCTTTGTGCAGATATTGTAAATGATAAACAGGGCTCTTCAGAATACAAGACATTGGCTGCAGATATCCGAAACAAAGTTATTTGACCTGTACTGGAATGAAACGAAACAGGCGTTGGTGCATAGTCGTGTGGATGGAAAGCAAACAGATAATGTTACCCGTTATTCCAATATGTTCGCCATCTTCTTTGATTATTTTAATGAACAGCAAAAACAGGCGGTAAAAAAATCGGTGTTGCTCAATAACAATGTTCAGAAGATCACCACACCATATATGCGGTTTTATGAGCTCGAAGCTTTGTGTGCCATGGGTGAGCAAAACTATGTATTGAAAGAAATGAAAGATTACTGGGGCGGTATGCTAAACTTAGGCGCTACTTCGTTTTGGGAAGAATACAATCCAGATAAGAAAGGCGCAGAGCATTATGCCATGTATGGAAGAGAGTTTGGAAAAAGCTTGTGCCATGCATGGGGTGCCAGTCCAATTTATTTATTAGGTAAATACTACCTTGGTGTGAAACCAACATCAGCAGGTTATGAAACCTATTTGATCGAACCAAATTTGGGAGGATTGCAATGGATGCAGGGAAAAGTGCCGACGCCAAATGGCGATATTGATTTAAGTGTAAGTACAACTGAGATAAAAATCACCGGCGCAGGCGGCACAGGTACGTTGCGTTTTAAAAGCAAGTCCAGGCCTTCAACGGATAAAGGAACTTTCGTCACCAAAGAAAATAACATGTATGAGTTGAAAATTGAGAATGCTCAATCATACACAATAAAGTATAATCTGAATTAGTGCGTATGAAAAAATATTTTATAACAGCGTATGTTGTTTTGCTGGTGATTCAGTCATCATCTCAAAACAGTTTGGTAAATACTTCAGGAAGTCCGCATGCAAAACTCCAAAGCATTGGGATAAGTGATGTGCAATGGACAAAAGGTTTCTGGGCAGAACGTTTTGCGGTTTGCCGTGATGCAATGGTGCCGCATCTGTGGGCAACCTATACCAGTAAAGACATATGTTACTCTTTTCAAAATTTCAGAATAGCCGCAGGATTAGATACAGGCCGGTTTCGCGGGCCATCATTTCATGATGGAGATTTTTATAAAACACTGGAAGCCGTTGCCGCTATGTATGCGACAACAAAAGATAAAAAATTGGATGGCTGGATGGATGAGGCAATTGCAGTGATTGGTAAAGCACAGAAACCGGACGGGTACATTTATACAAAGAATATCATTGAGCAGAAGAAAACCGGGCAGGATAAAATGTTTGATGATAAATTAAGTTTTGAAGCTTACAATTTCGGTCATCTGATGACGGCGGCCTGTGTGCATTATGCTGCAACCGGTAAAACAAGTTTATTGAACATTGCAAAAAAAGCAGCTGATTTTTTAATTGGATTTTATGCAACTGCTTCACCCGAACAGGCACGCAATGCGATCTGTCCTTCGCATTATATGGGATTGACTGAAATGTACAGGATAACGAAAGAAGAAAAATATTTAACGCTTGTAAAAAAATTAATTGATATAAGAGGTACAGTGGAAGGAACAGATGATAATAGTGACCGGGAACCTTTCCGGGAAATGGATAAAGTAGCAGGTCATGCAGTCCGTGCAAATTATTTATTTGCAGGAGTAGCTGATGTGTATGCAGAAACAGGTGATGAAAGTTTACTGAATACATTGAATACGCTTTGGGGATAATGTGGTGAATACAAAAATGTATGTCACCGGTGGATGTGGTGCGTTGTATGATGGAGTATCGGTAGATGGCACTTCTTATAAACCTGATACGGTACAGAAAGTTCATCAGTCTTACGGAAGGGATTTCCAGTTGCCAAATTTCAGTGCACATAATGAAACCTGCGCCAATATCGGTAATGTGCTTTGGAATTGGAGAATGTTTTTGTTAACCGGTGATTCAAAGTATGCGGATATTGTTGAACTGGCTTTATATAATAGTGTGCTAAGTGGTGTAAGCATGGATGGAACAAAATTTTTTTACACCAACCCGCTGGCTGCCGCTGCTAGACTATCCTTATCATTTACGATGGGAAGGAGGAAGAGTACCATATATCAGTAAGTCGAATTGTTGCCCGCCAAATACGGTGAGAACGATTGCAGAAGTAAGTAATTATATGTACAGTATTGGCAAGAGCGGGTTGTATATAAATATGTATGGAAGTAATACACTTGATACGAAATTGCAGGATGGCTCTGAATTAAAGCTGGAGCAAACTACCAATTATCCCTGGGATGGTAAGATTGTGATCACGATAAAGGAAGCCACAGCAAAAACTGTAAACATCTATTTGAGGATACCAGGCTGGTGCAGGAGTTACAGGTTGAAAATTCAAAATTCATCTCCTAAGGTTAGCAATAAGGAAAACGGATATGTGATCGCCGGCAGAAAATGGAATGCAGGTGATAAAATTGAATTGACTTTAGATATGCCTGTAATATTACTTGAATCAAATCCTTTAGTAGAAGAAACAAGAAACCAGGTAGCTGTTAAAAGAGGTCCAATTGTTTATTGTCTCGAGTCTCCTGATCTGCCGGATCAAAATATTTTTGATATAATGATTCCTTCGAATATTAAACTTCAACCGGTAGCGATGAAAATTGATAATGGTAATATAATGGCATTAACAGGCGAAGCAAAAATTTTAGATAGCAGTAAATGGAAAAATACATTGTACAGGGAAGTAAATACATCATTGAAACCTGTTAAAATAAAACTCATCCCTTATTATGCGTGGGCCAATCGCGGCAAAACGGATATGACAGTATGGATGCCATTAATGAGATGATAGTTGATAAATAAAAAGGTACAGGTTCATAGGAAAAAAAATGAATTCAAGAATGAATTTTTAAAAATAAAACGCTAAAGAGGCTGTCTCAAAAAGTTGATAAAGCTGGGATCACAAAGAACACAAAGAAACCACGAAGAACACGAAGTGCTGAAAATAAATAGAAACTTTCTTTGTGTCCTTTGTGTGTACTTAGTGCCCTTCGTGTTACTTCTTACTTTTGAGACAACCTCTGGTGTGAGGTCAATGGAACGAATAACAGCAACATATTATATCGAAACTCCTTTTGCTCCTGAAAGAGCTGCAGCAGTTCTTGCAGGCGAACAATCATCAGGAACATTTGTAGCTGTGCCGGGAGAAACAGAAGAATTAAAACAAAGATTTGCAGCAAGTGTAGAATCTATTGAATTATTGGAAACGGTTAATGAACCCGCAATTCCAGGTGCAATAAGTAAAAACGGAAAATATCATCGAGCAATAGTAAAAGTTAGCTGGAGCATAGAAAATTTTGGGTACAATCTTCCGGTGATGGTTTCAACATTGCAGGGTAACTTATATGAGATTACACAATTCACCGGTCTGAAGCTGATGGATATTGATTTGCCCGCATCATTCTAGTGAGCAGTTTAAAGGTCCTGCATTTGGTGTGGATGGTTGCAGAAAATTGACAGGAGTAAATGACAGGCCATTGATCGGAACCATCATTAAGCCATCCATCGGCCTCACCATTCAGCAAACGGCAGCCATTGTAAAAACATTGGCTGAAGCCGGTATTGATTTTATAAAAGATGATGAACTGCTTTCTTCTTCGGCCAATTCCAATTTTAATGAGAGGGTTGATGCTGTAATGAATGTGATCAATGCACATGCAGATAAGACAGGAAAAAAAGTGATGTATGCTTTTAATATCAGTGGTGAAGTGGATGAAATGCTGCAACGATATGAAAAGATTGTAAACAGCGGCGGCACTTGTGCGATGGTGAGTATTAATAGTGTGGGGTTATCCGCCACAAAAAAAATCTGCGACCAAAAACAATTATCCATTCATGCTCACCGCAATGGATGGGGAATGCTAACAAGGCATCCATTGCTGGGCATAGATTTTAAGGCATATCAGAAATTATGGCGACTGGCCGGGGTGGATCAATTGCATGTAAATGGTATCCAAAATAAATTCTGGGAAAGTGATGATAGTGTTGTGAATTCAATAGAAGCATGTTTAACAAAATTGTACAATCATAAGATAGTCTTACCGGTTGTATCATCAGGACAGTGGGGCGGACAAGCATTTGAAACTTATCGAAGAACAAAGACAGTTGATTTATTATATATGGCAGGTGGTGGCATCATGGCGCACCCGATGGGAGCAGCGGCGGGTGTGATTGCATTACAACAGGCATGGAAAGCTGCGGTGGATGGATTGAGTTTAGAAGAAGCTGCAAAAATTATGTTGAGTTTAATAAGTCGGTTGAAAAATTTGGAAGTAAGAAATAAGACTAAACGCAAAGACGGCAAATAATTTCTTTTGACTCGTCACTTTGCGCCCTTGGCGATAACCTGGCGTCTTTGCGTTAAAAAATATTCAGTGAAAAAAAACAATAACATATTACTTGCTTTTTATGGTGATGATTTCACCGGCTCTACTGATGCACTGGAATTCATTAGCCGTGCCGGTGCAAAGACTGTGTTGTTTACTGAGCCACCAACTGCAGAACAATTAAGATCTTTTCGCGGATTGAATGCTTATGGTGTTGCAGGAAAAACAAGGGCTTTGGATCCGGGTGAAATGGAGAAAATTTTACTTCCTGCATTTGAACAAATGAAATTAACAGGAGCAAAGCATATACATTATAAAGTTTGTTCAACATTTGATTCATCGCCCACTGTTGGAAGCATAGGCAAAGCGATTGATTGCGGAGCAATAGTTTTTAATAATAAACTAATTCCCGTGTTGGGTGGCATGCCTGCTTTAGGAAGATATTGTGTATTTGGAAACCTGTTCGCAAAAATGGGCATTGGCAGCAACGGAAAAATTTATCGCATCGATAAACATCCTTCCATGAGCAAACACCCGGTAACGCCGATGAATGAAGGCGGACCTGCGGATTCATTTGGGAAAACAAACGAATAAAAAGATTGGATTAATTGATAATGTGCAGCAAAAAGCAAAGAAAAAAGAATGGCTGGATAATATTACTGATGAAGAAGTAGTATTGCTTGATACGACGAATAAAGATGAATTGTTGAAAATTGGTGAATGGTTGAATGCACAACAAAAAAAACATGGTCAGTTATTTTCAGTTGGAGGTTCAGGAATTGAAATGGCTTTGGGTAACTACTGGAACAAAGCGGGAGTATTGAAGCCTGCGGCCAAATGGAAAAAAATTCAAAAGGCGGAAGCATTATTAGTTGTTTCAGGAAGTTGTTCACCGGTTACTGCGGCACAAATTGCTTATGCTAAAACAAATGGTTTTGAAGAAGTGATCCTGGATGCGATAAAGATCAGTAATAATGAGGTGAGTGATGTGAATGTGTCGCAGCAAGCGCACCAGTTCTTGCGTCAGAAAAAAAGTGTAATTGTCCATACGGGGGAAAAACAAACGCAGAATCTTTCTTCTGAAAAATTGGGAACAGCATTAGGAACTATTGCAAAAGATGCGGTAATTAATACTGGTGTAAAAAGAGTTGTGATTGCCGGTGGTGATACCAGCAGTTATGCAGCAAGAGCAATGGAAATTGACGCAGTGGAGATGCTCGCACCTTTCGTAATTGGTGCACCATTATGTAAAGCATATTCAAAAAATGAAAAAATAAACGGACTGGAAGTAAACTTTAAGGGTGGACAGGTGGGTGATGAAAAATATTTTGAGCTATTGTTGAATGGAAATCCTGGTTGAGGTGTGAAGAATTTCACGCAAAGGAGCAAAGACGCAAAGGAGCAAAGACGCAAAGGAGCAAAGGAACAAAGGAGCAATGTCGCAAAGCAACTTTGCGCCTTACTATCTTGGCGCCTTTGCGTGAAATCATAGCTGAATAGAATTACAGAACGTACCAGTGTGCGACGCAACGAAAGTAGATAGTAGTGCAAGAGCTGGTAACATAAAAATAAAAGCATTCAATAAACGATATGTCACAAAAAACATTAGGATTGGTTCATACATCCGCAACATTGGTCCCGGTGTTTGCCGAGTTATGCAGTAAATATTTGCCGCATGTAAAAATCTTCAACATTGTCGATGATAGTCTGATCAAAAATACAATTGCATGCGGAGAACTAACACCGGCCACATCAAGAAGAGTGGTAAACTATGCAGGCTCTGCACAAGAAGCAGGTGCCGATTTTATTTTATTCACCTGTTCATCCATCGGGCCTGCAGTAGAGGCAGCAGCGATGTTAACCAATGTGCCCGTGTTGCGTGTTGATCAACCAATGGCTGACCAGGCAGTGCAATCAGGAAAAAGAATCGGAGTGATCGCAACATTACCTACCACACTCGAACCAACAAGTGATTTGGTAAAAAGAAGAGCGGCAGCAGCAGGAAAAGAGATTGTACTGGTAACAAAATTATGCGAAGGGGCATTTGATGCATTAATGAGTGGCGATGCCGCTACGCATGATAAAAAAGTTGGGGATGCATTGAAACAATTATCAAACGAAGTGGATGTGATAGTACTGGCGCAGGCTTCCATGGCAAGGGTAGTGGATACATTGAGTGATGCAGAAAAAAAAGTACCGATACTGGCAAGCCCGGTAATAGCAATACAATATTTAGCATCAATATTAATATAGTTCGTATAGAAGATGTAACATCAATAATAAAGTAATTCCTTCCCCTCTCCTTTGGAGAGGGGTGAAGGGTGAGGTCAATGAAAAATATAAGTAAAATAAGTTTATGGCTCAGCATCGCGGCATTAGCAATAATGTTCACTGGCATTCTTATAGATCAATCTTCCTTATATAAACCTTTTGCATTAATCGCCGCAATAAGCCTGGCAATCGGGTTGGGTGCTGTTCCTTCTTTAAAAGGATATCAATACACGGCATGGATCATAAGTGCTGTTGTTGCCGGAATGATTTTTCCTGAAGCATTTAAAAATTGGGGTGGTGTTAACCTGCGTGATAAAACGCTGATACTTGTCATCATTCAATTGGTGATGTTTGGCATGGGCACGCATATGAGTTTAAAAGATTTTAGTGGACTGGCATCAACAGGCAAAGGTGTGCTGGTAGGATTATTTTGTCATTTTTCTATAATGCCATTAATGGGTTTGCTGCTCACGAAAGATCTTTCATTTTGAGGCAGAGATCGCTGCCGGAATAATTTTAATTGGCAGTTGCAGCAGCGGGCTGGCAAGTAATGTAATGGTATACCTCGCAAAAGCAAACTTAGTATTGTCAGTAATTGTTACTGCCATGGCAACAATGGCAGCTCCGTTGTTAACGCCGTTATTAATGAAAACACTGGCGGGTACATTAATAGAAATAAAATTTGTGGATATGATGGTGGAGATCATAAAAATTGTACTGGTACCAATTGGAGCAGCACTATTGCACGACTATTTGAAAAGAGCAACGCCGGCGCAAAAGAAAAACGTGTATGTGATCTTTATAGCGGCAATAGTTTGGTTGTTTATAATAATTTTATTTCTGCAAAATATTACTGATAAAGGGTTGCAGCAATCCATAACACTCTCAGGATTTTTTGCAGGTGCCATAATTGCCGGTGTGCTGTATAATTTTTTGCATCGCCGTTTTCCAAAACTTGATAACATCATGCCACTCATTTCGATGTTTGGTATAATTTATTTTACAACCGTAACCACTGCAGCAGGCCGGGAAAATTTGATGAAGGTTGGGGTCTTATTATTTATTGCATCGGTTATTCATAATGCGGCGGGATATTTTTTTGGTTACTGGCTCAGCCGTTTTTTTGGAATGGATATAAATTCAAGCCGTACCATTGCTTTTGAAGTTGGATTACAAAACGGTGGTATGGCTTCAGGCATTGCAGGCAGCATGGGCAAATTGGGTACGGTTGGTTTGGCGGCGGCGGTTTTTAGTCCATGGATGAATATCAGTGGAAGTATTTTGGCGAATTACTGGAGAAGAAAACCCGCGAAGGATATTGAGAAGAATAAGAAAGAAATTTATGTACCAGGCTGAGTTGCTACTATCATCGTCTGTTGCGTCGCACTCTTTTACGTTCTGTTCGCTACGCAGCAAATAAAGAAACATTAAATGATCAAAAGATTATACATATTATTAGTTGTTTTCTATTCACCATTCACCATTCACCATTCACAATCGCAGTTAGTAGACAAAACTCCTGCAGCCATTCCTGTTGCGCCCTCAATTTATAATCGCGAACCCTACGAAGATCCACAGGTAAGTGGAATTAATCGCGATGCATCAAGAGCCACTGCATATTCATTCGCTACTATCAATGATGCATTGAAGGGCGACAGGGAAAAAAGCGGAAGATATATTTCATTAAATGGTGATTGGGATTTTTCATTTGCGCTCAAACCCGGCGATGAACCAACAAATTTTTATAAAAGTAAAGTAAGCGGGTGGAAAAAAATCCCTGTTCCTTCCAATTGGGAAATGCAGGGATACGATAAACCAATTTATAAAAGTGCTGTATATCCTTTTCGTCCTGTCAATCCTCCTCATGTTCCTAAAGATTATAATGGAGTGGGTTGCTATCAAAAAACATTCACCATTCCTGCTCATTGGAAAAATAAAAATATCAGCCTGCATTTTGGAGGAGTAAGTTCAGCATATAAAGTATGGCTCAATGGAAAATTTGTTGGATATGCAGAGGATAGTTTTTTACCGGGTGAATTTAATATTACTCCCTATTTACAGCAAGGCGAAAATGTTTTATCAGTTTGGGTGATACGCTGGAGCGATGGCAGTTTTTTAGAGGACCAGGACCAATGGCGGTTGAGCGGTATTCACCGCGAAGTGTATCTACATGCCGAACCAGGCTTGCGTATTGCAGATTTCTTTTATCAAACCAAACTGGACGAAGAATATAAAGATGCAGTATTAAGCATTCGCCCTCGTATTGAAAACTTAACGGGGCATGAAATGCCAGGGTATTTATTGAAAGTATATTTATATGATGCAACAGATAAGCCCGTGTTAAATCAACCATTAGAAAAAAAGGTTGATGATATCATCAATGAAATTCATCCGAGGCTTGACAGGGTGAAGTTCGGCTTGCTGGAAACAACAATAGCCGATCCAAAGAAATGGAGTTTCGAAGAACCCAATTTGTATAAACTCGTTTTGAGTTTGGAGGATAGCGTAGGAAATATTTTAGAAGTAAAAACCTGCAAGCTTGGATTTCGTTCCATTGAATTTAGAAAAGAGGACAGCAAACTCTTGATCAATGGCAAACTAACTTATTTATATGGTGTCAACCGGCCCGATCATCATCCGGCAAAAGGCAAAGCCTTATCAAGAGAAGATATTTTGCAGGATATAAAAACTATTAAGCAATTCAATTTTAATTGTGTTCGTCTTAGTCATTATCCCAGCGATCCGTATTTATTAGACTTATGTGATGAGTTCGGCATCATGGTAATTGACGAAGCGAACCTGGAAACACATGGCCTTGGTGGTAAATTAAGTCACGAGGCAACATGGGCAGGAGCATACATAGACAGGGTAAGCCGCATGTTGCTGCGGGATAAAAATCATCCGTCAATAATAATGTGGAGCCTCGGTAATGAAGCGGGCAGTGGCCCCAATCATGCGGCGATGGCAGCATGGGTAAAAGATTTTGATATAATAAGACCATTGCATTACGAACCTGCAATGGGAAGCCCGAAAGAAGATGGATATATTGATCCATCAGATCCGCGTTATTTAAAATCGAACGATCATTCTCACCGAATTCAGAATCCTGTTGACCAGTATTATGTTGATGTGATTAGCAGGATGTACCCGGCATTGTATACGGCTCCATTATTAGCGAATCAACCTAATGGCGATCATCGTCCTATTTTCTTTTGCGAGTACGCCCATGCAATGGGCAATAGTGCGGGAAACTTAAAAGAATTCTGGGATCAGTGGAGAACAACACCAAGAATAATCGGCGGTTGTATTTGGGAATTCAAAGACCAGGGATTGCTGAAAAAAGATTCAGCAGGAGTTGAGTACTATGCATACGGTGGCGATTTTGGTGAAAAGTATTTCGACAATTTTACTATTAAAGGAGTTGTAAATGCTGATGGAAAACCAAAAGGGGCCATGTATGAATGTAAAAGAATTTTTCAACCCATACAATGTGAGTGGGCCGATTCCACAAAAGGGCTGATCAGAATCATCAATAGGAGTGAAGTAAAAAATGTAAATAAATATGCGGCCTATATAAGCATAAAAGAAGATGGACGGGCAATATCTGATAAGCAAATTGGAGGTATTGATGTTGCTCCCGGTACTGAGGTTGTATTTCCAATTTTACAGTGGTTGCCAAAGATGAAGTCCAATGCAGAATATCATGTTACCATCCGTTTTGTTTTAATAAAGGATGCACTATGGGCACCGGATGGATTTGAGATAGCAAGTAACCAACTTAAAATTGAGAATGACTCCAAATCAAAGGATCAACAAGTTTTCACTGCACCATTAACTATTAAAGAAGCTAATGCATTGATTCAAATGAAAGGAAAGGATTTTGTTATTACATTCAACCAAACTGATGGTTCTTTGACCTCCTATATTCAAAAAGGAAAGGAACAAATAAAAGCGCCGCTGTTACCTCATTTTACCCGTGCCCAAACTGATAATGATAAACGTGGTTGGAAAACACACAGAGTTTTAAAGCAATGGTATGAGTCTAAACCAAAACTAGTTAATATCAGTACCGGAAAATGTGATGGGCCTCATGGAAGTGGCATTCTTGTTCAAAGTATTTATTCACTTATTAATGACAGCGCAAAAGTAACTGTCAATTATGAAGTTTATGGCAATGGTATTATTCAAATAAATTATGAATTAAAAACAAAACAAGGTTTACCAAATATTCCCAGAGTCGGTATGCAATTGGGGGTCGAAAGTGGCTATGATAATATTGAATGGTTTGGTAAAGGCCCATTCGAAAACTATATTGACAAGCGCTATGCGGCTGATGCAGGCATATACAAGTTATCCCTTACTGATTTTATGGAGAACTATGTAGTACCCCAGGAAAACGGCAACCGTACCGATGTACGGTGGATGTATTTAAACAACCCCAAAACAAAGGATGGCTTGTTGATCGTAGCTGATAGTTTATTAAGCATGAGTGCATGGCCTTATACAGAAGAGAATATTCAAAACGCAAAACATACAAACAAATTAAAGGACGCCGGTTTTATAACTTTAAATATAGATTTAATACAAATGGGTGTTGGTGGCAATGATAGCTGGAGTGAGGTGGCGGCTCCGCTGGAACAATACCAAATTAAAGCACGGCCATATCATTATAGTTTTTACATTGTTCCGTTTAATTCTAAAAATAAAGCAGCAGGTGAACAGGCCAAAGAAATAAAATTCTAATGAGTAAAAAACCAGAAGGGCCTAAAGGCCCAAAAGAGAGTGTTTTTTCATTTGCCCCGGCCTTAAGGCCTGGGCAAATGAAATTTTTTTTCTTATGGCTTTTAGTCCATATGGTTTGCTTCAATATATACAGTCAAAAAGAAGTGCCTCAGCAGGTAATGCAAAAGATCTATGACGAAGTAAAAACTCCTTTTAAATACGGACTTGTTCTTACTACTGAAAATGATTCGAAAAAAATAGATTGTCCATCTGTATTCAGAAAAGGGAGGAATTGGTACATGACTTATATTTTATTTGATGGCAGAGGATATGAAACATGGATAGCAAGAAGTAAAAACTTATTGGATTGGAAGACGTTGGGCCGCCTCATGAGTTTTGGTGACACAACGGATAAAGACAACTTAGAATGGGATGCAAATCAAAGAGCCGGTTACATTGCTTTGCAGGATACGAAATGGGAAGGAAGTTACCAGTTGCAAAAATTCAGCAATAAATACTGGATGAGTTATATTGGAGGAAGAGAAAAAGGATATGAGACAGGTAAATTGAGTATTGGCATTGCGCATACCGAAGCAGATATTACAAAGCCACATGAATGGAACAGGGTGGGCGATGCCGTGCTGTCTGCAACTGATATCGATGTGCGCTGGTGGGAAAATAAAAAATTATATAAGAGCACAGTTATTTGGGATAAAGACAAAACATTGGGACATCCTTTTGTGATGTTCTATAATGCCAATGGCGATACAAGTAATAACATCCCTAAATGGAGATGGTTTGAAAGGATCGGCATGGCGGTAAGCGATGATATGATCAACTGGCAACGTTATCAAACTGATCCCGTGGTTCATCATAAGATCGGGATAACAGGTGATGGTGTGATTCAAAAGATCGGAGATGTATGGGTGATGTTTTATTTCGGCGCATTCTGGGAAGAAAGAACTAAAGAAGCATTCAATCGATTTGCCTGCAGCTATGATCTTGTGCACTGGACTGATTGGAATGGTGATGATCTCATTGAATCAACAGAAGAGTATGATGCGAAGTATGCACATAAAAGCTATGTGATAAAACATAAAGGTGTTGTTTACCACTTTTATTGTGCAGTGGATAATAAAGACAGGAGAGGGATTGCGGTTGCTGCATCCGTTGATAAAGGAAAGAGTAAAATGAAATTTTAAACCCCTGTCTCTGCCCCGGCAGAGAACTTAGATAGTAAACCCGATGACGTTGTTTTGTATACAGTGTTATTAAATAAAAAATATTTTTTTACTGCAATTTGCTTGCTGTTGATCTCATTTACCGGATTTTCACAGCAACCAAAGAACGCTGACATAATTGAAAAGAATTTTTTCAATCCTCCTGCGTCGGCAAAGCCATGGGTATTCTGGTATTGGATGCATGGGGCCGTTTCCAAGGAAGGTATTACTGCGGACCTCGAAGCGATGAAACAAGTTGGTATTGGCGGAGCATATTTGATGACAATAAAAGATACATCGTCAGTAATCCCGTTTGAGCCCACAGTACGGCAATTAACTCCCGGATGGTGGGCCATGGTAAAATTTGCAATACAGGAAGCAAAAAGATTGGGTTTGCAATTGGGCATGCATGTCAGTGATGGTTTTGCGCTGGCCGGCGGGCCATGGATAACACCCGAGCTATCTATGCAAAAGTTGGTATGGACAAAAACATATCTCCGAAGTGGGTTTACAGGAAAAATAAATTTGGAACAGCCGCAATCTTATGATGCGTATTATAAAGATGTAGCAGTTTTTGCTTATCCTGGCCATTCATCATATGCATTCAATGAGGAGGTAATGATCCCTTCTGTTACTACAAGCAATGGAACTAAAGCACAATTCCTTTCATTTCCTGATTCCGCCAATAAACAAAGTTTCAGAAGCGATTCTGCGTGCTGGATACAATATAAATACCCAAACGAATTTACATGCCGCTCTGTTCGTATTCATACAGGTACTAATAGCTACCAGGCGCAGCGATTAATTATTCAAACAAGCGATGATGGGATAAATTTTAAAACAGTTACAAGATTAGAGCCGCCACGGCATGGCTGGCAGGATACGGAAGAAGATTACACACACGCTATACCAGCAGTAACAGCAAAATATTTTCGCTTTATATATAATAAAGATGGAAGCGAACCTGGGGCGGAAGACCTGGATGCGGCTAAATGGAAACCATCTTTGAAAGTGATGGGAATTTATTTAAGTGATGAGCCTGTGATCAATCAATATGAAGCAAAGAACGGAAGTGTATGGAGAGTGGCAACAAATACCACCACACAACATGTGAGTGATAAGGATGCAGTGCCATTAAAAAGTATCATCAATCTTACCGGGAAATTAGATAGCGCTGGTAATTTAAACTGGACACCACCAAATGGTAATTGGGTTGTGGTAAGGATTGGTCATACATCAACCGGTCAAACCAATGCAACAGGTGGTGGAGCAAAAGGATTGGAATGTGATAAGTTTAATGAAGCGTCGGTAAAATTGCAATTTGATAGTTGGTTTGGAAAAGTATTTGAAAAAACTGATGCGTCATTAGCAAAAGAAGTGTTGAAAATATTCCATGTTGATAGCTGGGAATGTGGCAGCCAAAACTGGAGTAAGAATTTTGCAGCTGAATTCAAAAAGAGAAGAGGCTATGATCTGCTTCCTTATTTATTAGTTATGACAGGAGTACCGGTTGATAATGCAGCCGCTTCAGAAAAAGTTTTACATGATGTAAGAACAACTATAGCCGAATTGGTAAACGATATTTTTTATGGTACACTTAAAAAACTTTCAGCGGAAAAAGGTTGCGTGTTCAGCGCAGAAAGTATTGCTCCAACTTTTGTAAGTGATGGATTGCTGCATTATAAAAATGTTGACTTGCCGATGGGTGAGTTCTGGTTAAACAGTCCTACACATGATAAACCTAATGATATGCTCGATGCTATTAGCGCTGCACATATTTATGGAAAGAATGTGATACAGGCTGAAGCATTCACGTCGGTAAGAATGAACTGGGGCGAACACCCGGGAAATCTGAAAATCATTGGAGACAGGAATTTTGCGTTGGGTATAAATAAACTGGTTTTGCATGTATTTACTCATAACCCATGGGTTGATAAAAAGCCCGGTATGACATTGGATGGTGTGGGTTTATATTTTCAAAGAGATCAGACATGGTTTAGACAAAGTAAAGTATGGATCGAATATCTCACGAGGTGCCAGGCCTTATTGCAATTAGGAAAACCGGTAGTTGATATTGCTGTCTTTACAGGCGAGGAAGTTCCCAGACGTTCGGTGTTGCCTGATAGATTATTGAATACACTGCCTGGAATATTTGGAAAAGAAAGGGTAGAAGCTGAAAAGAAAAGACTGGCCAATGTTGACCAGCCATTAAGGCAAATACCAGATGGGGTTTCTCATTCAGCTAATATGGCTGATCCTGAAAACTGGATCGATCCTTTGAATGGATATGCCTATGATTCTTTTAACCCTGATGTATTGATGCAAATGAAAGTAGTGAATGGGAGAGTAGTAACACCCGGCGGAGCAAGTTATGGTGTTCTTGTAATACCAGGCAAGCATCCGATGAATCCGAATGCCGCTATTAGTAGTGCCGTATTAAATAAATTGAAACAACTGGCAAATGCCGGTGCAAAGATTATTGTCGATAAAAATCTTATCAGATCATTTAATGGGAATAAAAATGTAGTTACGGCGCCATATACGGACAGCTCGTTTGAGAAACTGGGCATGAAAAAGGATTTGGAGATTATCAAAGGGAAAGCTACAATCGCATGGACACATAGAAAAACTGTAGACGCAGATATTTATTTTATTTCGAACCAGGCGAACACTGTACAATCAATACAGTTATTATTCAGAATAAAAGATAAAAAGCCGGAGGGATTTAACCCGGCAAATGGCAAAGACTTCCGTGGATTTAGTGCATACAACACTGATGACGGAGTTATGGTTGTTACCGGGTTACAACCAAACCAATCTTTGTTTTTTGTTTTTAGAAATAAATTTGACCTCACTTATATAAAACAGGCGCAACCGCTTCGATTTGCAGATTCAATAGTGCTTGGCGAAAACTGGGACATTGAATTTTATAACAACGTCAATCACGACATGGTTACTTATAAAAAAAGACAATTAAAAAGCTGGACAACATTTGCAGATACTTTACCAAAATTCTATTCCGGGACAGCAATCTATAAGAACACTTTCATAATTAAAAAAATTGAAGACATTGTCATTGCTACCTTAACAATTGACTCTATTTATAATATAGCCTCAGTAAAAATTAATGGGATTGACTGTGGCACTTTATGGACACCTCCGTTTGGGTTGGGAATTTTTGAAGCACTTAAAACCGGCGAAAACAAAATCGAAATTGAAGTCACCAATACATGGCATAACCGCTTAATTGGCGATAACTTGCTGCCGCCCGAAAAAAGGATGACATGGACAACTGCACCCTTCAGATTAAAAGATAAACCGTTGTTACCGGCGGGAATAATTGGCAGTGTTAAACTTTTATTTAAATGATCAACCTCGTACTATTAATATTATTTCTTTTCATGGCGGGTTTCAGTTCTCCGGCGCAGCAAACGAATTATAATATTATATGGACAAGCCAAAGTAAAAATGCATCCGAATCTATGCCGTGCGGCGGAGGTGATATCGGGATGAATGTGTGGGTGGAAAACGGTGAACTGCTGATCTATGTTGCACGTAGCGGGAGTTTTAATGAACAAAATGCGTTGATGAAAGCGGGAAGAATTCGTATCAACTTATTTCCAAATCCTTTTATCGGAAAAATATTTAAGCAAGAGTTGCACTTGCAACAAGGATATATATCAATTGATGGAGAAAACAATGGAGTAAAAGCAACCGTGAGAATATGGGCAGATGTATTTAATCCCGTTGCCCATATTGATATTGACGTCAACAAAAAAATCACCGTTGAAGCTGTTTACGAAAGCTGGAGATACCAGGACAGAATTATAAAAGCACGGGAAAATTTTGGTAACTCATGGAAATGGGCGGCACCAAAGAATACATATTTATAAAAAAGATAGTATAGACTATAGCGGTAACGAAATTTTGTTTTACCACCATAATGCGGCTGAAACAATTTTTGATGCAACTGTAACGCAACAGGGAATGGATGCTGTGAAGGATCAATTATACAATCCTTTAAAGCATTTAGCATTTGGTGGTTCGTTCGGCGGAAAAAATTTTTCACCTGCCGGCACCAATGAAGGAGTGTATGTCAATACCGATTTTAAAGGATGGAAATTAAAAAGTATTTCTTCAGCTAAACAACATTCATTACAGCTTTACCTGCATACTGCGCAAACAAGCAATATTGAACAATGGAAGCAAGGGTTGGGTTCATTGATAAAAACCACACCGGCAAACAAAATAGCATTTGACAAATCACAACAATGGTGGAAAGAATTTTGGGAGAGAAGTTTCATCCGGATTGATGAAGCCAATATAAATTCGAAAGCATGGGAGATGGGCCGCAACTTTCAATTGTTTCGTTACATGCTTGCCTGCAATGCTCATGGTGCGTGGCCAACAAAATTTAACGGCGGTCTTTTTACTGTTGATCCTGTGTATACAGATACTGCTCATAAATTAACACCTGATTATCGCAACTGGGGTGGTGGTTTGCACACAGCGCAAAACCAGCGATTGGTTTATTTTCCCATGATAAAGAATGGTGATTGGGACCTGCTGCAATCACAGCTTGATTTCTATTTGCGCATTTTAAAAAATGCAGAGTTGAGAAGTAAAGTTTACTGGGATCATGGCGGTGCTTGCTTTACCGAGCAAATGGAGAATTATGGTTTACCAAATTACGCTGAGTATGGACAAAAACGTCCGGCTGATTTTGACAAAGGTGTTGAATATAATGCATGGCTCGAATATGAATGGGATACCGTGCTGGAGTTTTGTTTAATGATGCTGGAGGAAGAACAATACACGGGTAAAGATATCAGTGATAAAATTCCTTTTATAGAAAGTTGTTTACGGTTCTTTGATGAGCATTACCAGTACCTGGCAAAGAAACGCGGAGCAAAAGCATTGGATGGTGACGGCAAGTTGATCTTATACCCGGGCAGCGGAGCGGAGACTTATAAGATGGCTTATAACTCTACTTCAACAATTGCAGCTTTACAAACTATTGTAAAACGATTATCAGGATTACCTGGTAAATATTTGACACAGCAAAAGAGAAAGGATCTTGACAGCGTGTTAAAAAGAATTCCAGTTATAAGCTTTGGAAATTACAATGGCAGCATTACAATTGCACCAGCTAAAACATGGGAGAGAATAAATAATACAGAATCGTCCCAACTGTACCCGGTTTATCCCTGGGGATTGTATGGTATAGGTAAAATCCGGATTAGATACAGCTATCAATACCTGGAAATATGATACAAATGTTGTCAAATTCAGAAGCCATATAGGATGGAAGCAGGATAATATCTGGGCAGCACGATTGGGATTAACCGATGAAGCCTGGAAACTCACCTCATTGAAATTAGAAAATTCAGGAAGGAGATTCCCTGCATTCTGGGGACCGGGTTATGATTGGGTGCCTGATCATAATTGGGGTGGAAGCGGTATGATCGGTTTGCAGGAAATGCTGATGCAGGTAGATGATAAAAAGATATTTTTATTTCCTGCATGGCCAAAAAATATTGATGTGCATTTTAAGTTACATGCTCCTTATAATACAACTGTGGAAGCTGAATTAAAAATGGGAAAGTGATCTCATTAAAGGTTATTCCTGAAGAAAGGAGAAAGGATGTAGAGGTGATGCTTCGTTAATTGGTGAATAGAATTGTTATCGTACAAGTGTGCGACGCAACAGAAGATGATAGTAGTAATGATGTTGACCAAAAAATAAATCCTTCAACACTAATGAGATATTGAATCAGCAATCCTTTTTCGATCTAAGTCTCCCCTTTAGGGGGACAGGGGGTGTTACCAATCATCAGTCCTGAAACTTGAAACAGGAAAACCTTCCGTGCTAAATAATTCTCCTATAACAAAATCCTTAAAAGCATAGCGAACAGCTACCGGTGTGGATACTAATGGAGAAGATAAAATAATTGTGCCATTGCGGATAGTTGCTGTCGCTGGACGAAATACTTTATCAGCACCCGCAATTTCAAATTGAGTTAATGGTTTACCATAACTTGTTAAACCATTCGGTGCATTTCTAAATTTGACAGTAGCAATATTTCCACTGACAAGCAGAGAATCATACGAAGGACTTTGGTAAGCAAATCCTTTTAATTGATAAGCATCGCCAAGAGCGAGATATGCAAATCGTTTCCCCACGGTTTCTTTATCGGCGGGATGAATACTGTTTTCTTCGCCATTATCCATTAGCACTACCATTCCACTTTGTGGTATTGAAGTCAGCGATTTTCTTTGTGCATCGCGCATGTATGCAGAATTCAATTTCTCGGGACGATTGGCCGCGGAAAAAGATGCATAGTTGAATGGAGCGATCTGTGCAAAGTAAAATGGGAAATCACCTTGCTGCCATTCATTTCGCCATTGTGCAACCATAGCAGGAAATAATTTTTCATATTGATCGGGACGATCATAGTTTGCTTCACCCTGGTACCAGAGACAGCCTTTGATCGTATAACCAACTATTGGATGGATCATGCCGTTGTATAATGCAGTTGCACTACGATTATTAAGCCTGAATGTATCTGTTGCTGTATGTATTTTTATTTCAGGAAATGGTTTTAACGCATCAATACTCATAAATGCTTCTGCGGGTGAGCCGCCATAGCTATCATTAATAAGAGCAACCGGTACTTTTAATTGCTGTTGCAGAATCCTTGCAAAAAAATAAGCAGTAGCGGAAAAGTTGCTGATGTTTTCGGGAGAAGCTGATTTCCAAAAAGAAGTTTTGGTTGTGTCTTTCAAAAACTTTTCAACTGCACGGGGAACATTATATATACGGACCCAATCATTCGTTGAGTTAAATATCGCATCATTGGATCCTTTGATCGGTTGGTCCCGGTATCCTTTCATTGGCATTTCCATATTGGATTGCCCGCTGCAAAACCATACTTCACCGATCAATATATTATGGATCGTAATTGCTTCTCCATCGCTGATGCTATTTCATAAGGTCCGCCGCCAGCCGGTGTCGAAATTTTTAATTTCCATTTACCTGCCTGGTCAGATTGAACGATGTATTTCTTTTTATTCCATGATGAAGTTAATTGAACTGTACTGTTTGCTTTGGCCCATCCCCAGATTGCCGCTTCTGTTTTTTGTTGCAATACCATATTATCACTGAAAAAAGATGGTAACATGATCTTTGCACTTGAGACGACAGGAGTGAATATAAAATAACAGGTTAACAGAAGCAGATGGAAGGCAACTCGTTTCATAAAGAATTATTTAGACCGGGTAAAAATAGCTAAACTCCATCTTTGGCTGTCTTGTACTGTCTGTTGTCTTAGTTTAAAACTTTTCTGTAATTTACCAGTCAGGATTACTTGCAACTATGTTAAAGGATAAAGAAAATAAAGAAGGATCATATAAAAATATATGGTATGGAGCGGGCCGCCAGCGGATCGAGATCCCTAAAACGATTCTGAAATCCAGGGTTCAAAATAATGCGTTGTTAAAACATCTTCATATTTGCTCGATTGGTTATTATCCCAAAGCAAAAGACCACTATACTTATCGCAAAAAAGGATTACAGGAAAATTTTCTTTTTTATTGTGTGGATGGACATGGCTGGTATAAAATAGGAGGCCAGCGTTATGAAGTAGGACCTAACGAATTTTTTATACTGCCGCAAAATGAAGAGCATGCTTATGGCAGTAAAGAAAATCATCCATGGACAATTTACTGGATACACTTTGGCGGCGACTCACTGCCGGAACTGAATAAGATCCAGGTTGTGCAGAACCACTTCAAGCCTCATCATGTAAAAAATAATGGAGATATCGTTTCATTGTTTACCAAGATCTATAAAACATTAGAATTAGGGTATAGTATCGATAACCTCTTATTTGCAAACATGTGTCTTTCGGAATTCCTTACACTCTTTATTTATAATTCGCGGCATTACGAGCCGGCCGCTAATGATAAAATTGATTGTGTCGACAGCGCAATACTTTACATGCAGGAACATATCAATGATAATATTTCATTGGGCGATCTCAGCACACAATTCAATTATTCGGTGTCGCGGTTTTCTAATTTGTTTAAGCAAAAAACCGGCTATGCGCCGATTGATTATTTTGTGCAGATGAAAATGCAAAAAGCTTGTCAGCAATTGAACTTTACTACCCGTTCTGTAAAAGATATTGCATTCAGTATGGGTTTTGACGATCCTTACTACTTTTCCAAACGCTTCAGAACTGTTATGGGTATTTCGCCAAAAAGATACAGGGCATTAAATAATTTAAATAATTAAACAGGCATAAAAGAGAACCGGCTGCAGAAGGCAGCCGGTTGATCGGACTTATTGGTTATCTGAGCGTATATAAGAGAGTTTTTTTCACAGGGATAATCTCTTCACGATAAATGCATATCTATGCATTATCTTCTTTCTTCTTCAATATTTTTCCATTTTTATCCACAAGGATCCTTGCACGGGCTGTTCCTTTTTCGAGTTTTATTTCATATGCCATTCTGTTTTTGTCTACTTCTTCATCAATTGATGTAATTCTGTAACCGGCGTAATTCTTTTTAAGCGTGTTCTTTACTGCATCCGGAAGCATCGTTGAATCTTCAACAGTGGATGTAGAACCTATCCATGACATATTCCGGTCCCACCATCCCCAATGCGTTCTGTTATCAACGGTATAGTTAACTGCATAATAAGATGTATCCATTGAAGGCCATCCTGTCCATTCCCAATTTATTCTATCGTAAGGTTGGTATGCAGACCATGTTACATTTGTTGCGGTAGGATATTTATTTTGAAAAGCCACCCTGACATTATCCGGCGGAGTGTAACCAGGCGCCGGCGGCACTGCATTCGGATCAGGTGTAATAGTCGTATTTTTTGTTGAAGAAGTATCCTTTTCGCTATAGGTAGTTTCTGTACTGTTATCACCACAAGAGGCAAATAGAAAAGCAAAAGCCCCTATCACTATCCAATTTCTTTTCATCTCAGTCGGTTTAAATTATTCAATAAGGTTTTTGAATAGACACAAATGATATGCCATGCGGTCAGTTCAAAACAAATGCACTATGCTACTGTTTATAAATACTCTTTTTATATGCTTCCTATGAAAAGTCTGGGGAAATGTCTCTACAAAGTGAGCTAAAGACCAGGTTATGGTCAATGTATCACCATGAATTCGATATATTTTAACAGCTGTAGTAATTAAAACTTTCATCAGGTGTACAGGATTGATATATAATTTATTGGTGCCCGGTGGCAAGATAATTGCCCCGCTTTCATAAATAAATTTATATGATCAAGAGAGATGGTAACAAACTCAGTTTGTGGCAGGAAAGCGCAGAGGCTTATCAGCCTACAAACGAAGTAAATGCATCTGCATTGTATGATGTTGTGATTGTTGGCGGAGGAATTACAGGAATAACGACGGCATTGCTACTACAAAATGCCGGAATGAATTGCCTGGTATTAGAAGCACATAATCTTTGCTATGGTACAACCGGTGGCACAACGGCTCATATAAACACGTTGATTGATGTGCCTTATTCCACAATTGAAAAAAAATTCAATAAGGAACAGGCGAAGCTGGTTGCGGATTCTTTAAAAGAAGCGGTAAGTACAATTGAGGAAAATGTCAGGAAATATAAAATCGATTGTGAATATAAAACAGCAACAGCAACTTTATTTGCGCAGGATGAAAAGCAATGCGATGAACTGGAAAAGATCAGCGAAGCAACTGACAGGGCAGGAATAAAAAATAAGTTTATTGATAAAATAAGCGTTCCGATAGAATTTCTAAAAGCAATGCAGGTGGATGGCCAGGCTAAGTTTAATCCTGTTCGTTATGTATATCGTCTTGCTGAGGAATTTGAAAAAGCCGGCGGAACAATTATGCAGCAGTGCAGGGTATTACATGCAGAGGAAACTGAAAACGTATCAATTGAAACGGCAAATGGGAAATACAATGCAAAGTATTTGATATACGCAACTCATATTCCGCCCGGTGTTAATCTTTTACATTTTCGCTGTGTACCTTATCGCAGTTATGCAATGGCGGTTACGTTAAAAAATGATTCATACCCTGATGACCTCGTTTATGACATGTATGATCCTTATCATTACTATCGTACACAGGAGGTTGATGGCCAGCAGTATCTTATTGCAGGAGGATATGATCATAAAACAGCGCATGAAGACAACCAGGAGTATTGCTTCTTAAAATTGGAATCACATATCCGTAAACATTTTGATGTAGATAAGATCGGTTACAAATGGTCATCGCAATTTTATGAATCACCGGATGGGCTTCCGTATATTGGACAATTGCCTGGTCATGAGAAAATATTTGTTGCTACAGGTTATGGCGGAAATGGAATGCCATACAGCACAGTGGCAGCATTGTCATTTAAAAGAATTATTTGCCGGGAAGAAGATCCCTACCTGGAATTATATGACCCCAACCGGTTGAAACCGGTAGCAGCGTTTACAAATTTTGTCAATCATAATATTGATGTGGTAAAACAATTTGCAAGTAAGTTTTTTTCAGGGGAAGATTTAAAGGAATTGGCTGAACTGGCAACGAATGAAGGGAAAATAGTAAAGTACAAAGATGAGAAGATTGCGATATTCAAAGATGAAAACGGTGCTGTGCATGCGTTAAGTCCGGTTTGTACACATGTGGGTTGTGAAGTAAAATGGAATAACTCCGAACAATCATGGGACTGTCCTTGTCATGGTGCCCGTTACTCTTATGATGGCCGTGTTATGACTGGACCCGCCGTTAAAAATCTTACAAAGATGAATATCCGTGAATTGGTTACTAAAGAAGAAGAATAGAATGAAAACCGGATTCACTTAATACTAAAAATTTATTTATGGCAAAATATTCAAAGAAGGCAGGAGAGAAAGTTGAAAAAGTGATGCGTGAAAAAAAGAAGGGCACATTAAAAAGCGGCAGTGGTAAAAAAGTAACGAGTCGCAAACAAGCAATAGCGATTGGCCTTTCAGAAGCTCGTAAAGCCGGAGCAAAAGTTCCAAAGAAAAAAAGTTCAGGAAAAAGAAAGCCTGGTCCAAAGAAAGGAAGTTGAGCAAACCGTTTCAGTTAGTTTTTAATACCGCACCTATGCCGGAAGGGCCGTCTATTTTAATACTTAAAGAACTCATTACTCCGCTCTGCAAGAAAAAGAAAATAATAAAAGCTTCAGGGAATGCGAAGATCGACATGACTCAATTGCCCGGCAAAAGAATTATCGACATTCGTTGCTGGGGAAAACAATTACTGATATATACTGAAGATGCGATTATAAGAATTCACCTGCTTATGTTTGGTTCCTGTAGTGTTGATGAAAATTATCGACCCGCCCGAAGTTTACGACTTGCTTTAGAAGTTCCAGGCCATACCTTCTATTTCTATACCTGCTCTGTAAGACTGCTTCCAAAAGATGCAGATAAAATATATGACTGGGAGGCGGATGTATTGAGCGATAAGTGGAGTCCGATTAAGGCCCGCAGAAAACTTAAGGCCATACCAAAAGCAATGGTTTGTGATGTGTTGCTTGATCAGCAGATCTTTTCGGGAGTTGGAAATATCATTAAAAACGAAGTGCTGTACCGGATAAAAGTTCATCCCGAAAATCTTATAAAAAACATTCCTTCGGCCAAACTGTCTGCACTCGTCAAAGGGGCTCGTAATTATAGTTTCGATTTTTTAAAATGGAAAAAAGAATTTACGCTCAAAAAACACTGGCTTGCACATACAAAGAAAACCTGCCAGCGGTGTGATTTACCAATGATTAAGAAATATTGCGGTAAAACACAACGGCGTACTTTCTTTTGTACCGGATGCCAGGTAAAATATCCGCGTTAGGAGCCCACATGTTTTCTGATCCATTCGGCGTTTTTAATTGCTGCAGTTGTTGCCGTGTTATTAAAAAAGATAAAAGATTCTGTAACGTTTTTCCTTGCCGATATCAGGTCAGCGACCCTTTTTAAATCGTTTCTTTTGTAAGCTGAATAATATAGACGGGGATTGCCATGAAATCGATAGTATGCAATTTTATTTGTTATCACCGGATCATTTGGTAAGCCAGGATAATCAATGCCGCAAAAAATAATTTTTTCTTTTTTTAACCTGTTAACCACTGCAGGTTTCCACCAGCTTGAGTCACGAAATTCAATTACATTTTTAAATTCTTTGTACATGCCCATCACAATTTTATCAAGCCGCTCTTTTGTATAATTGAACCGCGGAGGTAATTGAAATAACACCGGGCCCAGCTTTTCCTTTAAACCTTTTGTCACCAGGTTATAAAAATCATCAATGAGCCGGGTGCAATCAGAAAACTTTTTATAATGCGTTATAAGCCGCGGCACTTTTACAGCAAAGCTGAAACTTGCTGGGCTTATATTATACCAGTTCTCCAAAGACGTTAATACCGGGAAGCGATAGAAGGTAACATTCAGTTCAAGTGTAGTAAATTTTTCAGCATAGAATTTAAACCAATCTTTTTGGGGAATTGATTCGGGGTAGAAAATTCCCTTCCATTCTTTATAATGAAATCCTGAGCAGCCGATCTTCCAATTCACGTCAGCCATAAATAAATTTTTGTTTCAAAAAAAAAGAGCTCCGGCGAAGCCGAAACTCTCTTTTAAAGTTTCTGTTCCCTGCGCCAGCATTACCTGGTTCAGGTTCGATGGGTATCATTCTCAGAATAAAAAATCGTTTCCGATTTTAATTTTAATCAAACACCCCAAAGAAACTTATGCTTTAAAGATCGAAAAAACCATGCCAGTAAATTAAAATGTGTAAAAATGATTTGAGTTTATGAAACTTGGTGGCACGATTTCCGATAAGGTTGAAGAAGATAAATAAATTTTTAATTCAACTATTTTTTATGAAAAAGATTATTGGTTCACTGGTAGTATTTTGTTTTGTTCTTATGGCTTGTAATAATACAGATGATACTACGGAAACGACTTCAAGTTCGAATACCTCGACAGATGCTACTTCAACCACGGCTTCAGGTACAACCAGTGTTGTAACAGATGAAAAAAGCTCGGAGTTTCTTAAAAAAGTTACAAATGCAGGGATGGCTGAGATTCAACTGGCAAAGCTTGCGCAGCAAAAAGCTACTATAGATGCGGTGAAGAATTTTGCTTCAATGCTGGAAAGAGATCATACCGCAGTTAATACCCAGGTAAACACATTTGCAGGGCAAAGAAACGTTGCACTACCAACAGCGCCTTCAGATGATAAACAAAAGATGTATACGGATATGGAAAAAATGACCGGGAAAGCTTTTGATAAAGAATATATTTCAATGATGGTGAAAGCTCACAACGATGGGATCAGTCTTTTTGAGGATACAAAATCAAATGCTACGGATGTGGATGTGAAAAATTTTGCTGATAAGACGTTGCCAACCTTAAGAATGCATCTTGATTCGGCAAAGGCTATTCAAAAAAGATATTGGTAAGGCATTTTTTTAATTCGTATCCTTTTTTCTATTATAAAACATAAATGAATAAAATTATGGCACTGAAAAATAGAAAGAAAAATCCGCCACCGGATAATTCAATTTTCGAGGAAAGAGAACCTGAGCAGGAACCCAGTACTTATCCATCTACTGGTCAGCATGAACCCGATATACAGGACGAAAGATCAAAAAGTAAAAGGAACATCAGACCACAGGGGCCTATAAACCATGAGGAGATGCCTAATGATGATCCGGCAGAATATCATGATGGAGAACCGGTGGAAGAAAAGTCGCCACGGGCAAATCTTTAAAATTTAAAAATGACTTTTATGAAAAACATATTTTCAGGAGCAGCACTTATTAGTGCAGTGATGACAATTTATAGTTGTTCATCACCCGCTTATGTTGAAAAAGATACAAGTGCAAATTTATCAACCTATAAAACTTATATGTGGGTAGATGTAAAAAGCGGTGAAAATGATGCTTCGGGCAGGGCTACCGCATTTGCAGACGTAAGTGTTCATAATGCGGTGAATGAAGAATTGCAGCAACGTTGGGGCTGGAACGAAGTAACAGAGGATCCGGACGTACTAATAAGTTATGATGTACTTGTAGAAAGAAATGTGGAAACACAAAGCGACCCGGTTTACTCACAACCGTATAGCCGTCTTTATTACAACCGATTTACAAGAAGATGGTCAAGCATTTATTATCCTTCACAGTTCCTGGGTTATCAGCAATACCAGGTTCCTGTCAGGGAAGCAACAGTAACAATTACAATGATGGATGCCGAGTCTGATAAAAAGATCTGGCAGGGATGGACCACAGAAAGATTAAATGGTTCAGGAATTACTGATCTGAATGTAAAGAAAAGTGTGAGAAATATTTTTAAAGAATCCGGAAACGCAGCTCCCTGATCTTTATTAAAAAATAATTAAGAGAAAACCCGGCATAGTTGCCGGGTTTTTCAGTGCTGCAAGTATTCCGCTTGTTACAAAAAGTATATTAAGCATCATTCATACTTTCTTCCTGTTGCTGTTGCCATGAATAAGCCCCTTCATTTTCTGCTTTTACATTTATTGACGTTTCTGCAATTTGAGTAAGCGTTGTATCTGTGTCTTCTTCTTCCTGTAACGTTTTATCGAGAATTTCAGCAGCCTGATGGAGATCCATAGTTATAGCCAACTGCACAAGCCCGCCATACGTAGCTATTTCGTAGTGTTCTATTTTTTGCGCAGCAATAATAAGTGCAGCGTCACGTGTCATACTTCCTTCGGTTGTTTCACTGATAATGTTTTTAGCTTCCTTAGTTAATCCTTCTATGGCCTCACATTTTTTACCTTCTGCTTTTTTACCAAGGAGTTTAAAAACTCTTTCCAATCTTTTTACATGACGTTCTGTTTGCTTCAGATGATCATCAAAAGCATCTTCCAACTCTTCACTGGTGGCTGCGTTTTTCATTTCAGGTAAAGCTTTTACCAAATGCTGTTCCGCATAATATATATCTTTCAACTGGTCGATAAAGAATTTCTCCAATAAAGATGTTTTATTACTCTTATGGCCGGCATCTTTTTCCTTAGTACCATTTGTACCTGAAGCACCATTGGTACTGGTTTTTTGATTTTTCATACGCTTATTGTTTAATAATTGTTTTTTTAAATTTTATTACCAATTGCTGCTGCGTCCGCTGCGCCTGCCTGAAGAAGAACCTGAACGGCTTCTTCCCGTGCGGGAACTGTCACTTCCACTTCTGCCGCTTCTTCCTGACTGGTTATAATCATCACGTCTTGACTGTCCTCTTCCGAGATATTGATCACCGGAATTACTCCGACTGCGGCCTTCCCTGCTTCCACTTCCCCAATTGCTGCCTGAGCTGTTTCCATATCCTGGTTGACTACGGCCGCTTTCAGTTCCTGAATTACCGGAACCCATTCTCCTGCGACCTTCACCACTTCCACTTCCCCAGTTGCTGCTGCTATCTTCATTGTATCTTCCTGAAGATTGCCTGCGTCCGCTTCCATTTCCATATCCTGAACCCGAGCTTCTGCGGGAAGAGCTATTTCCATAACCGGATCCCATTTCGCTGCTCCTGCTTCCAAATCCTCTTCTTGAATAATTACCTCCTGAATTACGATCATAATCATCATCATCTTCTTCATAACCATAACCCCTGCTTTGATTTCTTCCTTGTCCTTCCCAGTTTCCTGAATCATCATAATCATCATAATCATCTTCGTCCTGGAAATTTCTGCCTGCATTCATATTCTTGTTTCCACGGTCATAATCTGAATCCTCATCATCCCAGTCATTTTGGTTACGACCGGAATTCATGTAACGATTTCGTTGGTTGTAATCTTCTGAATCATCTTCATCATCAAAATCATCATAATCGCTTTCATACTCATCTCTATTTTGACTTCGACCTTGTGTTTGACGACTCCCGCGGTTGCTGCGTCGACGCTCATCGGAATTCATTGTTCCGAATCCCTGGTTTGAATTTCTACGTGTTGTCATAACCTTAGATTTAAATTAATGAATGAGATATCATTAAAATTTTTTACAAACATTATGCCTTAGGAAATTCACGTTTAAAATGAAATGATCACTTCTTTGAAGTGATCATTACGTTGAAATTTTTCCTCGCTGAGATGTGCAATCGAAAAATCTATTGTTGTTGTGAAGTCTGAAAACTTTTCAATTTATTATAGAGGGTTTTGCGATCTATCTTTAATAACTCCGCTGCTTTTTTCTTATTGAAATTTACTTGTTGCATCACCGACATGATCGTATAAAATTCTGCCCTGCTTGCGGCACCCTTCAACAGATCTTTATTAGGAAATGATTCCGGATGTGTCAACCCTTCAAGATGATGCATTGGCTGCTCGAAAGGAGTATGATGCACGGGGGCATGATGTACAATTTCCTGCGGCAATGAAGTAACACTGATCTTTGCATCACTTGGTGTAAGCAATACTGCACGGCGAACTACATTACGAAACTCTCTTAAATTTCCAGGCCAGGAATATTCCATGAAAATATTCAGCACGTCCTCATTGAAGCCACTTATATTCTTTCTTGTTTCTTCATTTGATTTTTCAAGGAAATATTCAGACAAAGGGATAATGTCTTCACGTCTTTCACGCAATGGCGGAAGATGTATCGAGAATTCATTCAAACGATGGTACAGGTCTTCCCTGAATTTTCCTTTACGATATGCATCGTTCAGATTTTCATTTGAAGCAACAATAATGCGTACATCAGTTGGCGTCTCTTTATTACCGCCAACGCGTTTGAATTTTCTTTCTTGTATAACGCGAAGTAATGCGGCCTGCACACCGGCTGACAGGTTACCAACTTCATCCAGGAATAAAGTGCCGCCTTCTGCTAATTCAAAATGGCCTTCTTTATCCTGGATAGCACCCGTAAATGATCCTTTAACATGACCAAAAAGTTCACTGCCTGCCAATTCTCTCGAAAGTGTTCCGCAATCAAGTGCCACAAAGGGCTTATGGCTGCGTTCGCTAAGATCATGGATCATGCTCGCAATAACTTCCTTACCGGTTCCGCTTTCACCATATAATAAAACACTGTAATTAGTGCCAGCAACTATATTAGCCTGCTCGTGTAAGAAAACTGAAGCCGGGGATTTGCCTTTATAAAATTCAATACTGAATTTCTTTTTTGATCCGGGAGTGCCGGGCTCTTTTGGCTGCACGGCCTCATCAGTCTTTTCTTCTTTTTTAGCCAGCAGGTTATTTAAGATCGACAATACTTCATCAGGAATAAGGGGCTTTGTAATATAATCAAAGGCGCCTAGTTTAATTACTTCCACTGCCGTTTTAATATCTGAATACCCGGTTATAACTAAAATAGAAACATGCGGATTCTTTGCTTTAAGGCCTTTGATCAGCTTAATGCCATCCATATCGTCAAGACGATAATCACATATTACCACATCAAAATTTGCGGGATCATAGAGGGCAATGCCCTTTGCACCGGAGTGGGCAGCACTTGTTTCAAATCCATTTTTATTAAGAAAACGACTAAGCAGTAGACATAGATCGATATCGTCATCGATAATTAGAGCTCTTTTTGCCATTTGAAGGGGGTTTTGTTTTTAGAACAATCAACTTCACAATTCAAACAATCATGCCAAATCTATTCTTACTAAATTACTAAATCATTTTCATCGCGGCATCTTTGGCCGTAAAATTGCCATTTTTTGACATAATGAAAAAGTGAGTGTGAGAGTGGAAAACCGAAATAAAATAAATCCCGACCTGAAAACTGAAAAGCTAATTGATCCCGTCAAAATTAGAGCTTTAATAGTTGATGATGAGACAGATATTTGTTATCTCCTGGGCAATATTCTAAAGCAAAAAAATATACAAACCGTTTTTGCGGGAAGTGTTGAAGAGGCAGACCGGATGCTTCAATCTTCAAGTTATTTTTACTACGTATTTCTCGATAACCATCTCCCTGATGGTTATGGAATTGACCAGATAAAGAGATGGAAAGAGGAATTCCCTTTGACCCATGTGATAATGATTACCGCCCATGATTCTTTTGAAGAGAGGAAAAAGGCCGTTAAAGACGGCGCAGATTCATTTATTTCTAAGCCTTTTTCAAAAGAAGTGATTTTTAACTCAATTGTTCCAACATCGGCCTAAAAAGTGTAGAGAAAAATCCTCAGTTTTGATCTGCCACTTTGAGAATGATTTTAAAAAGACTTCCTTTTCCTTGTTGACTTTGAACCATAACCTTACCGCGGTGACTCATTATAATGTTTTGGCTGTTGGTAAGGCCTAATCCATTTCCCTTCGATTTATTTGTGAAGTATGGGTCAAAAAGTTTTTGCTGTGTGTCCTCATCCATTCCACTTCCATTGTCTTCTATTTCAATCACACATTTATCACCTTCTTTGTTTGTCCTTAGCGTAAGCACACCTTTATTTTTTTCCATTGCCTCAATTCCATTTACCATTATATTTAAAAAAGCGACTTTGATCTTTTGTTCATCAACATCAACTTTACAATCCCCGGGTAAATAGTTTTTCTCCACTTTTATTTTGCCGAGATCGATACGGTCTGCGGCCATCTCCAGCGTATCGTCCAGTATCTTATTAATACCTGCTGTTTTAATATGCAGCTCAATGATCTTAGTAGCGTTTAGCAGGTCGGATACAAGTTGATTGATACGTACGGCATTCCTGTTTATCATATCAAGCAGCATCGAGGACTCATTATTTTCAAGCGCCATTTCTTGTAATTGTTCTGCTGCCAGCGAGATATTTGTCAAAGGATTCCTCACTTCATGTGCTATCGTTCGTGCCACACGACCGGTGGCGGTAAACTTTTCCAGGCTTTTTAATTCTTTTACTTCTGCATCCATTTTTTTCAATTCATCAATATTTCTTTCTAACTCCTTTTGATATTGAATATTTTTTTTGGTAGACTCGTCGCGGGCCGCACTCTCCCGGTTGTAACTATATAGCGAGTAAAAAATAGCGGCTATAGAAGTAAGAAGCGAGATAATAATAATTACCTGGGTACTTTTGAAAGACCCCGTAAGTTTGTTTTTTCTTTCGGCCATTAATTTTTCTTCAGCTGAAATAAAGTTTTGAGTATGTATTTCAATACTATCAAATATAACCAGTCCTCTTCGCCGGTTGTCTTCCACTTCAGAAGTTATTTGCTCACCTGCTGCCCGGAAAGCGGCAATGTGTTTTTCCAATAAAAAAAGCCGCAGGTCTACCAAATGCTTTATCGTGTCAAGCCGCACAAGTTGAACATGATTTTTTGCCTCAAGTGTTTTGAGTTCACTATACACGGATGAAATATGGTCCTGGGTTTCACGAAAAGGCTTTAAAAATCCCTGATCTTTTGTAATATAATAACCTCTCACTCCGGTTTCAGATTCAACTATTGAGTTTCTCAGTTCTGCAATTTTATTTTCTGCTCTATAGCTGTTGGATACCCAATCATATTCTTTTTGTACATTCCAAACAGATTGAAAAATAAAAAAGTAAGAGATCATCAATAAGACAAATGCAATTACGTACCCCGATCTTATTTTTTTCCTTAAAGGCATTGCTTTGTGTTTATACAACTATGTTCCATCATTAAAAATGAAATAGACCAATATCATGCTAAGCAGCAGGTCTAACTTATATTTTTTAAGCAAATTAGGAGGTTTATATCACAGAGCGGTAATCCGTCTTTTGCAGAAAAGATTTTTTGGTAAAAAGGTTCAGAAATTGTCAGAAGGGTCAGTATATCAGGCGGTAGATTTTTTTCCTGTTGTTTTTTTTCTTGTTGTTTTTTTATAAGGAACTTTTGCCCCTTCTTCCCTGGCTTCCGACAGGCCGATAGCGATTGCTTGTTTAGGGTTAGTAACTTTTTTGCCGCTTCTGCCACTACGAAGCTTTCCTTGTTTCATCTCTTTCATCGCCCGCTCAACTTTTTCGCCGGCTCTTTTTGAATATTTCGCCATAAACTATTTGTTATTCAGCTAAACGAGGTTGAGTCGCTGCCCTGCCCAGACCCAATGTATTCATGAATATATCATACACTTGTCCTTTCAACTTACGCAAGCCGGCTTCTTTTTTACCTGTTTCTGTATATTCCATATAATAGGGCACCATTTTCAGCAATAACTTTCCGCCAGTATTACCTGTACCGTGCATTACGTCTTGTTTGTTTACAACCACGGCTGTACCGGTAATTTCTACATAATAGTCAACGCCTTTCCTGTAAAAGATCAGCTTTGCCGGGAAATGAAGTTCATATGCTTTTACCCAATGACGGGGAATATGTGCACTGAACCACAGCAAACCATCATCATCCACGCTTTCAAATTCAACGATATCATTTGGTAATCTTACGGTATTACTATTGGTGGAATACATTACAGCACTCTTTATCTGTTGCAGCTTGTTTTTTATGAAGAGGAGTTTATAATCATTATCCATTTTGTAAAATTTTATAACCTATAAAATCAAATGTGATACCAATGGCTCAACAAATGAATTATTTATTTCAACATCACTGCAAAACATGGTATGTTTTTTTCTTCATAGTAATATGAGTTCAGGTTCATTTATGATTTATAACATGAATTGTGATGTTCTGGATAACAAATCCTCATCTATGAAAAAAATAAAAATAAAAGTAAAAGTACCCGGGCAATGAATGAGGAAATAATTCCTCGTTCATTGCCTTAAATAAAAATTTTCCTAGACTTAAAATTCAAACACATGACAAATTCAGAAACATTAAGAGATCTTATAAGGATCAACAACGACAGAGTAACCGGCTATTCAAAAGCTGCAGCACAAACGAAGGATGATGATCTCCAATCATTGTTCAGTCAATTGGCTCAGCAAAGCCGTCAATTGGCAAACGAGCTGCGCAGTTGTATCACTGATAATGATAAGGACGTTACCGATGAAACTACAACAGCCGGAAAGATCTACAGAACATGGATGGATGTAAAAGCAACATTTGGTGGCGATAGCCGCAAAGCCGTACTTGCTTCCTGCGAGTTTGGAGAAGATGCAGCACAAAAAGCATATAAAGAAGCATTGGAAGAGGACGATCTGTCTATGGACGTTCGGGCATTAATAGAAAGCCAGAAGGGAATTTTGCTTGAAGCTCATGATAAAATAAAAATGATGAGAGATACAGCAGTTGCTCATCACTAAGAGTATTTTACGCATACAGCGATTTTTGTTGGCTTCTTTTATTTGTAGTTTTCAATAAGGTCACCGCTTTTGCAGTGACCTTATTTTTTCTATTTCCAGGGCTACTTTAAGTGCCAGGCCGCTTGCAGCATTCCAAACCAATGGTTTTTCACTATAACCGTTTTATGTGTCGGGCCGCTTGCAGCGTCCCGAACCTAATAGCTTTTCACTACAACTGTTTTATGTGTCAGGCCGCTTGGAGCGTGCCGGCACAAAAAAACCGGCTGTTTCTGCACAACCGGTTAGAACCGCCCTTCGAATTCAAAATATTTTATGAGTCAATGCTCCTTGAGGGTGGCGGAGGAGTTGATAGCAAGGAAACCAGGAGCATAACAATTGCAATAAAAAAGATTGTTTTTGCGATCACAGCATTACTTCCGGCAATTACTCCAAATCCAAAGACACCCGTGATCAGCGCTATGACCAGAAACATAATTGCACTACGTACCATAATATAGTTTTTTCAGGAATTAATGTGAGTGCCAAAAAATCGTGCCGTTTAGCATTCGCCTGAAAAATGGATTCGGCAAGGATTAAATAGGGATTTTTTTCATCACTTGGCGTTAGAAATGTTGCCCCATGTCTAAACGGTTATGGTATAGAATTTTCATGACTTAGGTATGCAAAAAGGCAAACTCAAAAGACAACTCCGAAAACCACAGCATCAGCAAAGGCCGGGAATTGAAAAGAAGTTAAAACCTCAACCCGTATTTGACTACCCGGAAAAAAAAGGCACTGATAAATTGCGGGGCAAAATTGCATTGATCACCGGTGCTGACAGCGGAATTGGAAAAGCCGTGGCCGTGTTGTTTGCAAAAGAAGGAGCAGATATCGCTATCGCCTATCTTAATGAACATAAAGATGCAAAAGACACCGCATCATTCATTGAAAAAAATTATAATAGAAAATGCCTTCTGATACCAGGCGATATCAGCAATGAAAAGCATTGTGCCACAGTAATAAAAAAAGTAATTAAAGAATATAAAAGAATTGATATACTCGTTAACAATGCAGCATTGCATTACGAAAATAAGAACCTGGAAGATCTTACCACCCGTGAGTTATTAAGAACATTCGGCACAAATATTTTTTCTTTTTTCTGGCTTACGCGGAATGCATTGCCGCACATGAAAAAGAAATCATGCATTATAAACACGGCATCCGTTACTGCTTACCGGGGAAGTGGTGGTTTAATTGACTATGCCTCCACAAAGGGAGCGATTGTTGCTTTTACAAGAAGTCTTTCTGCAAATCTTGTAAAGAAAGAAATACGGGTAAATGGAGTTGCGCCCGGCCCGATATGGACGCCATTGATCGCTTCAAGCTTTCCGGCAAAAAAAGTGGCGCAATTTGGAAGTGAGGTGCCTATGGGCAGAGCCGGCGAGCCGGCAGAGATTGCGCCGGCTTATTTATTTCTTGCATCGGACGATGCGAGTTATATAACAGGACAATTTATTCATCCTAACGGCGGAGAGATCATTAATGGCTAGTGGTGAAGTTTATTTGGCATATTTTTCTAACCAATAAATAAAAAATTATGAGAGCAATTTGGACAGGTTCATTAGGCTTTGGCCTTGTCAATATACCTATAAAAATATTCAGCGCCGTTCAGGATAGCACTCTTGATCTTGACATGCTTGACAGTAAAGATCATTCAAACATAAAATTCAAAAGAGTAAATGAAAAAACGGGAAAAGAGGTTCCCTGGGAAAATATAGTACGTGGATATTATTTACAGGACAGGTATATAGTACTTGATAAATCTGATTTTGAAAAAGCAGGCCCCGAAAAAACAAAACATATCGAGATCAAACATTTTGTAAATGAAACGGAAATTGACAGCATGTATTTTGAACAACCCTATTACCTCCAGGCCGAAAAAGCAGGAGTGAGGGCTTACGCCTTGTTAAGAGATGCCTTTAAAAAAACAGGTAAAGCCGGCGTAGCGCTATTTGTTATGCGTGACCGGGAACATCTTTGCATCATCAAAGCAAAAGATGACGTACTTGTTTTGAATCGCATCAGGTTTGATGAAGAGATACGTTCTACAGATGAATTGGACCTGCCATCTGTAAAAAGCAAACCCGATGAATTGAAAATGGCGATTTCACTTATTAACCAGTTATCAGGCCCTTTTGATATAAAAAAATACAAGGATGATTACAGTGAAAGATTATTGAAGATCATTAAAGCAAAATCAAAAGGCAAGGCTGTTCCATTTACACCAATGAAGGTTGTACACTCCAAAACTAAAGACCTGATGGACCAATTAAAGGCCAGCCTTTCTGATAAAAAGAAAGCTTCATAAAATAAATTAATCGTAAAGAATAGTGGCTACCGCAAAAAATAAATCAGAAGTTAAGATTGGTAAGCATTCTGTAATTATTAGTAACCGGCAAAAGATCTATTGGCCGGACGAAGGTTTTACTAAAGGCGATGTAATTGATTACTATGATAAGATCGCCGATCATATTCTTCCGCATTTAAAAGGAAGGCCGTTGTCTTTAAAAAGAAACCCTAATGGGATAAAGGATAGCGGGTTTTATCATAAAGATGCCGGCGAAAATGCCCCGGCCTATGTTGATGTGTTCAAAGTAAAGAGTGAAAGCAATAATAAGATAATTGATTATATAGTTTGTAACAATAAAGCAACCTTACTGTATGTTGCAAACCTCGGTTGTATAGAAATAAATCCATGGAACAGCACGATGCAAAAACCAGGACATCCGACATGGATGGTTATCGATATAGATCCTTCTGATAAAAACACATTTGCCGAAGTGGTGGATACTGCGCTTGCAGTAAAAATGATTTTGGACAAGGCAGGTATAAAATCATTTTGTAAAACTTCCGGCGCATCAGGATTGCATGTTTATACTCCTTTTAAAAACAAGTATGAATATGCTGCAGTAAGAGACTTTGCCCATATCATTGCTTCGCTTGCCCAGGAACAAATGCCTGATATAACTTCACTGGAAAGATCTTTAAGTAAACGCGGCCCAAAAATTTATATCGATTGGTTACAAAATAGTAAAGGGCAAACATTAGCTTCGGTTTATAGCCTGCGACCGGTACCTGGCGCATCAGTATCTACGCCACTCGAATGGAAAGAAGTGAATCATAGTTTAAGTCCTAAACAATTTACATTTCAGAACATCTTTCAACGAATAAAAAAGAAAGGAGATATTTTTTTACCTGTATTAACTGAAGCCAATTCAATTGAAACCGCGTTAAAGAAATTGAAAGTATAATTGCAAAGCTTTCTATTTACAGAATCCAACCTTATTACCTTAGTAGTAACGTGCTAAATAGCAATAATCCCTTATTACATTATTTATTGAGTTTAAGAAAAATAAGGTAATAAGGTTTTGTTTAGTTCGTACTAATCTTGGCTACTAAGGTAATAAGCTTAATTCCGCCTGAATTGAACTTAATTGGATCCTTTATTTTTTAAAGCTGATCTGAAATTCAGAGCCTTCGCTTTCCCTGCTTTGTACCCTGATCTTTGCATTGTGAGATTGCAGAATTGTGTAAGAAACTGTAAGCCCCAGGCCCATTCCATTTTTTTTCATAGTAAAAAATGGCTCGAACAATCTTGACAGGCTTTCCCTGGGAATTCCTTTGCCATTATCTTTTATGCAAACTTCATAGCCATCGTCTGACGAGCTGATACTGATCACCAGTAATCCATTTGAAGTCATGGCTTCAATAGCATTAATAATGATATTGGTAAAAGCGATCACCAGTTTTTCCTTGTCAGCTTGTATAAGCAAAGGTTCCGGCGGATAATTCTTTTTAACATGTATATTTTGAAGTTTTATCCTGTCGCTTGTCCGTGAAAGACTTTCATCCATTATGTCCTGCAACGACTGTTCAACAAGAACCAGCTCAGATGGTTTCGCAAGATTGAGCAGTTCAGTAATGATATTATTAATGCGCAAAGAATTTCGTTGAATAATATCCATAAAGTTTTTGGACAGTTCATCTCTTTCCAATGGCAGCAACTGATCTATGGATAGTATGATATTGTTCAGGGGATTCCTGATCTCATGCGCCAACATGCGTATCAATCGTTCATTAGCAGCTAATTTTTCTGCCTGCAGGTTCGCCGCTTCAGCCATTTTGATTTTTGTAATGTCATGAATGATACCATGCATCACAAATGTTTCATCATCTGCCTGCTGCTGGGAAGCAAGCGATAAAAGACAATCTCTTGTTTCATTGCTGTTATTAATTATTTTGATCTCCTTATCCTCAATGATACCTCCATCGCCCATTTTTTTAAATCGTCCATTCAAGCGATGTTCTGCTATAAAATCACGGAGATTACGGCCAACAAGTTCGTTTTCTGAATATCCAAGCAACTGCACGGCGGCTTCATTTACTTCACTAAAATTGAGCTGATCATCGGTAATGAAGACAGCATCTTTTGAATTCTCAAATAGTGTACGGTACTTTGCTTCTCTTGTTTTTAATTCTTTTAAAAAATTACTGCGCTCAAGCGAATAGCGAATGCAACGCTCCAGCTTTTCTGTACTAAGATCATTCTTTACAAGATAATCGGTGGCGCCTCTTTCCATTGCCTTTATGTCGATAGCCTTATTACCAAGGCCTGTAAGTAATATAACCGGTGCTTTACAATTTAATTCAGCGGCTGCATCGAGCAGGTCAAGTCCGGTTTTATGCCCAAGGAAGTAATCGACAAAATAGAGGTGGTAAGTTTTGTTTTTTATTGCTTCGATCGCGGTATTATAATCCTGGAACCAATCAACTATAAAAGATTTCCCTTCAATCTCTGAAATATAGTCTTTGATAATGAGAAAATCATCCTCATCATCTTCTATGATTGCTATTTTGATCTTATTCTGGTTCGGCATTTAGAGAGAGGTTTTTAAGTACCTGTAAGCGTGACCTCATACACAGCAAAAACAATTCCTATAATATTTCAGGCCCACGCTAAACAACAGGGCTTCGGGTTTTTACGCCTAAACTGTTTTAATTTCAATCAAAAAACTAAACTTTATTTCCAAAGTAGCGTTTAAAAACAATAGTTGTTCTTTTATTGGGCTGGTATTTGATGACTAACGAGATCAAATATTTGCAATTTTGATTTTGATGTATTTTTATGCGTTATAGAAACGGACTAACTGAAATTTTTCAATTTCCCCTTTGATGAAGCACAAGGTTCTGATAATTGATGACGAGATTGACTTTTGTACAATTATGAAAGGATATTTTAACCGGAAGAATTATGAGGTCTTCCTGGCTTATAACCTTCAAAGCGGGCTCTTTATAATTAATGAAACTCCGCCCGATATATTATTTCTAGATAACAATTTGCCGGATGGACAAGGTTGGAAATATGTAGACCAGATTGTAGAAAAAAATCCCCACTTAAAAGTTTATCTCATCAGTGCTCATCAAAATAAATCCAGTTTTAGTTCGCCGCATAAAAACATTGTCGTATGGGAAAAACCCATTTCATTGCAGATATTAAACGATGTTTTTCAATAAAATAAACTATCGGAATTGGTTTAGACATGACAAAGTGAAAGCATATAACGGGCAATTTTCTCCAGGTCGGTCACATTGTTGGGTTTGATAACATAATCAACAGCCCCCAATTCAAGACATACGTTTTTAAATTTCTCTGAAGCTGAAGTGCTCCAAACAACACGTGGGATTTGTTTATAGCGCTCATTTGTACCGAGTTCCCGTAAAATATCCGCTCCATTAAGACCCGGCATATTGTAATCCAACACGATCAGGCATGGCATCTGGTCATCCCTTAATTTTTCAAGGGCTGAAAGTATTTCACCTCCATTATTGACAAAAAAAAGAATAAAAGAGGCATCAATTGAAGAGAATACTTCTTTGAGCATATCCTGGTCATCTGCATCGTCTTCACCTAACAGTATAAACCTGGATGGCAACTCTTGATTGATAACTACTTTTTGTGGCACAAATTTTTAGATTAAAAGTGATCTGCATTTCTAAGATAGGACTTTCCCTAATTGACCGGGCTGAAATTAGTGGAATTATTATTGGTTACAATTTCCCTTTTTTGATTTTTTAAAAAATAGTATGAAATGAGCGATAAAAAGTTTCAGGCATTCTACTAAGTAGCTGTACCAAAAATTTTTTTCGTGAATTGCATGTGTCTAAAAATGATAAAAAACAACGCATGAAAAGAACCCCAAAGTCTGTTAAGGCAAGTACTGCATCATCTGCCAATAACATTACTCTTGATGTACCAACCCCGAGTATCAGTACCCCAAACACTAACGGCAAAAATGCTAAAAAAGCTGATGACGGCAATAGTGGTTATACGGACGAGATCGATAACCATGAGTTATTAAAAATTTTATCAGAAGTAAAAGAAGGAAACTTTAGTGTTCGCATGCCTGGTGATAAATTAGGTATTAGCGGAAAAATATGTGATACACTCAATGAAATTATTTTATTGAATGAAGCTCTTGTTGAAGAATTGACAAATGCCCGTAATACGATTGGATTAAAAGGACACCTAAATCACCGGGTTGAATTGCCGCGTTTTGCAAGAGGCTCATGGGCATCTGGTGTTGATTCTATCAATAGTCTGATCTCCGACCTTGTTCACCCTACTATTGAAATAGCACACGTTATCAGTTCTGTGGCAAAAGGAAATCTTTCACAGGAAATGCCTTTGAAGATCGGCGATCACGTTTTGCAGGGTGAGTTTGCAAAGATTGCTGCAGAAGTAAATGACATGGTGAAGCAGTTGAATCTGTTCTCCATGGAGGTAACCCGTGTGGCCCGTGAAGTGGGTTCTGAAGGTAAACTGGGTGGACAGGCAAAAGTAAAAGGTGTTGCCGGTGTATGGAAAGATCTTACCGACTCTGTAAACCAGATGGCGGGTAATCTTACCGCACAGGTAAGAAATATTGCGGAAGTAACAACGGCGGTTGCGAAAGGTGACTTGCGTAAAAAGATTACGGTGGATGTACAGGGAGAGATCCTTGAATTAAAAAATACGATCAATACGATGGTGGACCAGTTGAACTCATTCTCTTCTGAGGTAACCCGTGTGGCAAGTGAAGTTGGTACTGATGGTAAACTGGGTGGACAGGCAGAAGTAAAAGGTGTTGGTGGTACATGGAAAGACTTAACCGATTCTGTAAACCAGATGGCATCTAACCTTACAGGCCAGGTGAGAAATATTGCCGAAGTAACAACAGCGGTGGCAAGAGGTGACCTTTCAAGAAAAATTACGGTGGATGTAAAAGGAGAGATCCTTGAATTGAAGAATACGATCAATACGATGGTGGATCAGTTGAATTCATTCTCTGCTGAGGTAACCCGTGTGGCACGAGAAGTAGGTAGTGAAGGAAAACTGGGTGGACAAGCAACGGTAAAAGGAGTTGGTGGTGTATGGAAAGATCTTGACCGATTCAGTGAACCAGATGGCATCTAACCTTACAGCACAGGTACGTAATATCGCCGAGGTAACAACAGCGGTGGCAAAAGGTGACTTTTCAAGAAAAATTACGGTGGATGTTAAAGGTGAGATCCTTGAATTGAAGAATACCATCAATACGATGGTGGACCAGTTGAACTCATTTGCATCAGAAGTAACCCGTGTGGCACTTGAAGTAGGTACAGAAGGAAAACTGGGTGGCCAGGCAAAAGTGCAGGATGTGGGTGGTACATGGAAAGACTTAACTGAATCAGTAAACCAGATGGCTTCCAATCTTACTGCACAGGTACGAAATATTGCTGATGTAACAACAGCGGTTGCAAATGGTGACCTTTCTAAAAAAATTACGGTGAATGTTGCGGGTGAGATCCTTGAATTGAAAAATACCATCAATACGATGGTGGATCAGTTGAACTCATTTGCATCCGAGGTAACCCGTGTGGCACTGGAAGTAGGTACGGAAGGTAAACTTGGTGGACAGGCAAAAGTGCAGGGTGTGGGTGGTACATGGAAAGACTTAACAGATTCAGTGAACCAGATGGGATCCAACCTTACAGCACAGGTACGTAATATCGCCGAAGTAACAACAGCGGTGGCGAAAGGTGACCTTGTCAAGAAAAATCACAGTGGATGTAAAAGGAGAGATTCTTGAGTTAAAGAATACGATCAATACGATGGTGGATCAGTTGAATTCATTTGGTTCAGAAGTATTCCGTGTTGCACGTGAAGTAGGTTCGGAAGGTAAGCTTGGGTGGACAGGCAGATGTACCGGGTGTGGAAGGTCTTTGGAAAGATCTTACCGACTCAGTAAATAAAATGGCATCCAATCTTACATCACAGGTAAGAAATATTGCAGAGGTAACAACAGCGGTGGCGAATGGTGACCTTTCACGTAAAATTGAAGTGGATGTAAAAGGTGAGATCCTTGAATTGAAGAATACGATCAATACGATGGTGGAACAGCTTCGTGCCTTTGCATCGGAAGTAACCCGTGTTGCACGTGAAGTAGGTACGGAAGGTAAACTTGGTGGACAGGCAAATGTACCGGGTGTTGGTGGTACATGGAAAGATTTAACTGACTCCGTGAACCAGATGGCAGGTAACCTTACTGCCCAGGTGCGAAATATTGCTGACGTGGCGATCGCTGTGGCGAATGGTGATATGTCAAGAAAAATTACGGTGGACGTACGCGGAGAGATTCTGCAATTGAAAGAAACACTGAACACGATGGTGGATCAGCTTCGTGCCTTTGCATCTGAAGTAACCCGTGTGGCCCGTGAGGTTGGTACCGATGGTAAACTCGGTGGACAGGCATTCGTACCCGGTGTTGCTGGTACATGGAAAGATCTTGACTGACTCCGTAAACCAAATGACAGGTAACCTTACATCGCAGGTGCGTAACATTGCCGAAGTAACAAAAGCGGTGGCATCAGGTGACTTTACTAAAAAAGTAACGATCGACGTAAAAGGAGAAATCTTCGATCTGAAGAATACCATCAATACGATGGTGGATCAGTTGAACTCATTTGCTTTTGAAGTAACCCGTGTGGCCCGTGAAGTAGGTACAGAAGGTAAACTGGGTGGACAGGCAGAAGTACAGGGTGTGGCAGGTACATGGAAAGATCTTGACCGACTCCGTGAACATGATGGCATCCAACCTTACCAACCAGGTGCGTGGTATTGCAAAAGTGGTAACAGCGGTTGCAACAGGTAACCTGAAACAAAAACTTATCGATCGTATCCCGTGGTGAGGTGGCACAGTTGACCGATACGATCAATGAAATGATCGATACACTGGCGGTATTTGCTGACCAGGTAACGAACGTTGCCCGTGAAGTGGGTGTTGAAGGAAGATTGGGTGGACAGGCATCTGTGCCGGGTGCATCAGGTATCTGGAAAAACCTTACAGAGAACGTAAACCAGCTGGCAGAAAACCTAACCACACAGGTACGTGCCATCTCTGAAGTGGCATCTGCGGTAACAAAAGGTGACCTTACGCAGATGATCCGTGTGGAAGCAAAAGGTGAAGTGGAAGAATTGAAAGATACCATCAACCAGATGATCGCTAACCTGAAACAAACAACATTGCGTAACCAGGAACAGGACTGGTTGAAATCAAACCTTGCGAAGTTCACACAGATGTTGCAGGGACAAAAAGATCTGAATACAGTAACACGTCGTATCCTTTCCGAGCTGGCACAGGTGGTGAATGCACAAAAAGGTATGTTCTATATCCTTGAACAGGATGAGAATTTCAAAAATCAAAAATTGAAATTATTTGCTGCCTATGCATTTGGTGAAGAAGTAAAAGCATCAAAAGAATTTGCATTGGGTGAAGGATTGGTTGGTCAGTGTGCATTGGAAAAAGAAAGAATTCTGTTAACCAATGTTCCAAAAAATTATATCAAAGATCAGTTCCGGTCTTGGGTAAAGCATCGCCTGTTAAACCTGATCGTTTTGCCGGTATTGTTTGAAAAAGAGATCAAAGCGGTTATTGAACTGGCTTCATTTGATACATTCAGTGAAACACACCTTGACTTCTTAAGCCAGTTGACAGAAAGTATCGGTATCGTGTTGAATACGATCGAAGCAAATACAAGAACAGAAAGCTTGCTTGGACAATCACAATCATTGACAGATGAATTGAGAAGAACGAATGAAGAATTGCAGGATAAAGCCCACCTGCTTGTAAAACAAAAAGAAGAAGTGGAAGCAAAGAACAAAGAAGTGGAAGAAGCAAGATTATCACTGGAAGAAAAAGCAGAACAGTTGCAGCTGACATCAAAATATAAATCAGAGTTCCTTGGCAAATATGTCGCATGAGTTGCGTACACCGTTGAACTCATTGCTGATCCTTGCACAGCAACTGTATGAAAACCATGATGGCAACCTGAATGAAAAACAGGTTAGCTATGCAAAAACCATTCATAGTTGCGGTGATGACCTTATCCAATTGATCAATGATATTCTTGATCTTTCTAAAATCGAATCCGGTTATATCTCTACAGACTTTGTTAAACTGCAGTTTCATGAGATCACCACATTTTGTGGAAACAACATTCAAACATATTTCTGAAAATAAAAACCTTCGGTTCAGCATTGAAATGGATGAGAAATTGCCGGCAAGTCATGGAAACAGATGCACAACGTCTTAACCAGATCCTTAAAAACCTTTTTCCAATGCCTTTAAGTTTACTGAAAAAGGAGAAGTTAAATTGAGGATTTATGAAGCGCAATCATAACTGGAAACAAGCATCATCCAAGTCTTGACAATGCACAGAAGGTGGTTGCGTTTGAGATCAAGGATACGGGTATCGGTATTTCAAAAGATAAACAGAATATCATCTTTGAAGCATTCCAGCAGGCAGAAGGTTCTACCAGCCGTAAATATGGAGGTACAGGTTTGGGATTTCCATCAGCCGTGGTCTTGCAGATCTGTTGGGTGGATCGATTGAATTGGAAAGTGAAGTAGGTTCAGGGCAGTACATTTCACTTTATTCCTGCCGATCGATTATAATCCTGCAATTGCAAAAAGAGAAAAACAAAGTAATCTTAAGATCAGTGAATATAAATTGGCGGAAGGTGATAACCGATGCAGCTATTCAATCAGTGCCAACTATTAAAGTAAGTGAAACAAAAGACCTTGATGCATTGAATGAGATCATCAATGAAGTGGGTGATGACCGGAATAATATTCAGACGGCAGATAAAGTGGTGCTGGTGATTGAAGATGATATTCGTTTTGGAAAGATCATGATCGAAAAAGCACATGAATTGGATCTGAAAGTGGTAGTGGCAACTCATTTCGGAGATGTGTTTGATCTGGTCAATAAATACAACCCTATTGCTGTAACACTTGATGTGAAATTGCCGGATGCCAGCGGATGGAGGATACTTGATCTGTTTAAGAATGATATCAATTTCAGGCATATTCCTGTTCATCTTATTTCCGGTGAAGAGAACCGGTTGCTGGCTATGCAGCGTGGTGCAAGAAGCTTCCATTTGAAACCATTGAAAACGGAAGCGTTGAACAATCTGTTTAATGATATTGTTCAGTATCAATGAACAGAAAGCAAAAGAAAGTTGTTGATCGATAGAAGATAATGAACTCGATTCTTCACAGATGGCAAAAATGCTTGATAATGGCGACCTGATCGATATTGAGATCATCGATTCAGCGGCTGAAAGCGCTTGAGCTGATCAGAGAGAATGAATATGATTGCATTATTGTTGATTATATGCTTGCCTGATATCGGCGGACTTGAATCTTGTTACAGAGATCAGCAATGATGAAGAAAATTGCAAATGACGCCGGTATTGATTTATTCTGCTAAAGATTTTTCTACCAAAAGAAAGAACCCAGTTGAAGCAATATGCAAACAAGATATTGTTGAAAGATGTGAATTCTCTTGATCTTGTTACTGGAAGAAACGGTGATGCTACTTGCATATCGATCATAAAGATCTTGTTGCCTGAAAAGAGAAAGCTGATCGAAAACCTCCGTTCAAAGAATGATGTACTTACCAATAAGAAAGTACTGGTGGTGGATGATGATGTTCGTAATCTGTTTGCACTTAACCACGGCGTTTGAACGGTATAATATCAATACCATCACTGCAGAAAGCGGGCAGGAAGCAATGAATATCCTTGAGTGAAAACAATGATATTGATATTGTATTGATGGATATCATGATGCCGGAAATGGATGGATATGAAACCACGCAGAAGATAAGACGGGAACATAAGAACACAACGCTTGCCGATTATTGCTGTAACAGCAAAAGCGATGAAAGGCGACCGGGAAAAATGTATTGAAGCAGGGGCTTCAGATTATATAACCAAACCGGTAAAAATTGACCAGTTGTTTTCGCTGATGAGAGTTTGGTTGTATAAATAATAAGTGAATGAATGGAAACAATCAGTCAAGATCAGTTACGAAAATCTGATATAAAGATCCTTGTTGTGATGACAGGGAAGATAACCTGTTTTCTATTGAAGCGATTCTTGAAAAAGATAATTATACTATTGTAAAAGCAAATTCGGGAAGGGCTGCGCTTAAAGATATTATTGAACGAACATGATTTTTCCCTGATCCTGATGGATGTGCAAATGCCCGATCTGAATGGGTTTGAAACAGCCACGATTATTTATGAACGGGATAAGCTTAAAAATATTCCTATCATTTTTATTACGGCCCATAACTATGATGAAGAATTTATTTTTAAAGGATATAAGATGGGAGGGGTTGATTATATCTATAAACCCATCAATCCTGAACTGCTGCGGGTAAAAGTAGGCGTGTTTGTTGAACTGTACAGGAAGAACCATCAATTGATGCTGCAGGAAAAAAAATTGCTGGCAGCCAATAAATCTTTACAAAAAGAAATTGAAGAAAGAAAAATATCGGAAGAAAAAGTAAAACTTTTGAATGAGCAACTGGTTGAAAATAATGCACATCCTGAAGCAAATGAATGAAGAGCTGGACCAGTTTGCCTATGTGGCTTCTCATGATCTGCAGGAACCGTTGAGGAAGATCAAGGTGTTCAGCGATAAGATTTTAAGAGAATAACAATTGATACTGACAGTGAAAAGTATTTTGGAAAGATAATTAATTCTTCCAAACGGATGCAGCACCTGATCAATAACCTTCTCGATTTTTCAAGACATACGGTTAGTTCAACTGATTTCAAAAAAACTCCTTTGAACGAATTAGTAAAGAAGCGCATTGACAGAGCTTGAAATGGAAATTGAAAAAAGCAATGCAAAAATTAATTATGGCGAGCTGCCTGTTGTTTCTGCAGTGCCCGGGCTTATGCAGCAATTGTTCTATAACCTGTTCAGCAATGCAATTAAATTCAGGAAACAATCTGAAGACCTTGTGATTGATGTAAAAGCGGAAAAAATGAACCCAGTCGATCTCTCAAAATTTACAAAGTACAGTAACTAGCAAAAATTTTTATAAGATAACTGTTCAGGATAATGGGATTGGGTTTGATGATAAATATGCTGAAGATATTTTCAGGGTCTTTAAACGATTGCATAGTTATCATGAATTTGAAGGCACCGGCGTAGGATTGTCTATCTGCAAAAAAATCGTTGAAAAACACAATGGCTTTATCAAAGCAGAAAGTAAGATCGATGAAGGCTCAACTTTTATTATTGGATTGCCTGAAATGAATTCAATAAATTGAAGTATTGAGTTTTTACTTACCAGGAACAAACCTTATTACCTTAATAAAATGTATTCCAAAATTAAAAGACCTTATTAGCTTATTAATAAACTAATATGGTAGGTTTATAATATAGTATTCTTATTAAGATAATAAGGTAAAGCAAAATTCTATTCAGAAATATTCTTTCACAAATTTTATTCAGCCTGCGGCTGTGCGGAAAGTGAAGTTGTCGCCGGTTTGAAATGTTTCTTCAATGCTCCAATACGATTAAAGAGATAAACCAGCGTAAGCATACAGCAAACAAGAACGAATATTTGTAGCTCAGGTTTCCAATCTTTTAACCAGTAGACAAGTATCAATATAAAGCCATGGAAAACACAAATGATCCTTGCAGCAAATCCATGTGTAAAACCTTTATTGGTTACCAGGTGATGTATATGTGTTTTATCAGCAGAAAAAGGAGAATGACCCTTCCAGATCCTTGTGCCAAAAACCCGGAGCGTATCAAATACCGGTATCATTACAATGCCTAAAGTAAATACATAAATATTAGGGACCACCGGCGCAGTATAAAGCGCATTTACCTTCATAAGCTGTACACAAAGCACCGCAATAACAAATCCAAGAATCAGGGAACCGGTATCACCCATAAATATTTTTGCCGGGATTAAAATTGAAATACAAAAACCCAAGCAAGGCGCCTGCCAGTGCAAAAGCAATCATCGCATAGTTCAGATCTTTACTGATAGTAAGAAATATTCCAAGCGTAACTAAGCTCATAAACCCAAGACCGCCGGCAAGACCATCAATTCCATCAATAAGATTAAATGCATTTGTAATACCCACGATCGTAATAACAGTGATTATGTATTGTGCTATAATGTGTAGTTCGGTGATACCAAACAAACCACCGAAACTCGTAATTCGGATTCCGGAAACTGCAAGCAACGATGCAAGACCGGCTTCAATAACTAATTTATAGCGGGCAGCCAGGTCTCTCAGATCGTCCATAATGCCTACGCCAAATAAAAGAACCATCGATAAAAATAAAGTGATGATCGAAGGGTGATTGCTGAACTTGAACCAGAATAACAGCGACACCATCATGCCGGCAAAAATTGAAATTCCTCCAAATGTGGGCGTTGGTACGGAATGTTCTTTTCTCGCATTAGGACGGTCAAACAGCTTAAACCGGTTTACCATAAAAATTACCGGCGGAATAAAGATAAGTGTAAGCACAAATGCCATTACATACGTGAGAAGGCCAAACTTGAAATCGGAAAAATTAAGACTGGCTTGCAGCAGGTTTAGATGGTTGTTCATTGGATGTGGTCTTTACAGGATAATGAAATAACGAGTAAAAATAAAAAAAATTCTGTGCATTTTCTTTTTTTTAAGCATCACCCTTTAACGTTATGAGTACATTGGTCTTAAAACGGAATAGTACATTTGTTCAAAACGGGGTTATACCTTCAAATTCTGACATATTAAAAAGCCCGATCGAATACCTGAAAGGAGTGGGGCCCCAACGTGCCGATTTGCTGAAAAAAGAACTGAATATTTTTACTTTCAACGATCTTTTGAATCATTTTCCTCACCGGCATGTTGACAAAACAAAAGTGAGTTTGATCAGGGATATCGATCCGTCTACGGATTATATACAGGTTGCCGGCAGTTTACATAATATCGAAATCGTTGGAATGAAAAGAGGACGGCGGATGGTCGCAACGCTGCGGGACAAAACGGGAACTCTTGAACTTGCATGGTTCCAGGGTTTGAGTTGGATCCAGAAAACTTTACAGCCCGGCCAAAATACCTGGTTTTTGGAAAAGTAAGTTTTTTCCAGGGCCAGCCGCAAATTGTTCACCCCGAAATGGAATTGCTTACAGATGAAAAGAAAGATGGTAAATCTTTTCTTGAACCTATTTATCCAACAACCGAAAAATTAAGATCAAAAGCACTTGGCGGAAGACAGATAGGAAAGCTTACTGAAGTGTTGATGAAATTAATTACCGAAAAAGATGTTCCGGAAAATTTGCCGGATGATATTTGAATAAATTAAAATTAATAAACCGTTTTAAAGCACTTTCTCAAATTCATTTTCCTGCCGGCATACAGGAATATGAAGAAGCAGTTAAGCGGTTGAAATTTGAAGAATTATTTATTGCACAGTTGCGGCTGGCAAGATTACGATCGCAACGTCATCGTTTCTCAAAAGGAGTTGTGTTTGAAAAGGTGGGAGATCTCTTTAATACTTTTTATACAAAATATCTACCATTTGAATTAACAGGCGCACAAAAAAGAGTGATAAAAGAAATTAGAAAGGATACAGCGACAGGAAAACAAATGAATCGTTTGCTGCAGGGTGATGTTGGGAGTGGTAAAACAATTGTAGCATTAATTACCATGCTGCTAGCTGCAGACAATGGCTATCAAAGTTGCCTGATGGCACCAACTGAAATATTGGCACAGCAACATTTTAAGAACATTACATTTTTATTGAAAGATATGCCTGTTGAGGTTGGACTTTTAACCGGCTCAACAAAAGCAGCGGAAAGAAAATTGATTCTAAAAAAACTGGATGATGGTTCATTACATATATTGATCGGCACACATGCCGTGATTGAAAAAGATGTGCAGTTTAAAAATCTTGGGATCGGTATCGTTGATGAACAACACAGTTTGGTGTAGCGCAAAGAGCAATGCTTTGGGAAAAAAATGTTCGGCAGGACTCCGTCGGAGAAACCTCACCGCATATTTTGGTGATGACCGCCACTCCAATTCCACGTACACTGGCCATGACTGCTTATGGCGATCTTGATTATAGTGTGATCGATGAATTGCCACCGGGCAGGCAACCGATTACTACTGTTCACCGTTATGAAAAAGACCGGCCGAAAGTAATGGAGTTTATAAAAACTGAAATAGCGAAAGGCAGGCAGGTCTATATCATTTTTCCATTGATTGAGGAAAGTGATAAAATGGATTATGAAAACCTGATGAAAGGTTATGAAAATGTGAAAGCATAGTTTCCCGAACCGAAATATTGGATAAGTATGGTACATGGCCGGCAAAAAGCCGATCAAAAAACAAGTAATATGCAACGGTTTGTTACAGGAGATACGCATATTATGGTTTCAACCACCGTTATAGAAGTGGGAGTGGATGTTCCCAATGCAAGTGTAATGGTAATTGAAAGTGCAGAAAAATTTGGATTATCTCAATTGCATCAATTGCGGGGAAGAGTGGGCCGCGGCGCAGAAAAAAGTTATTGTATTTTATTGACCGGAGCAGGCATTGGTAATGATGCCAGGGAAAGAATGAAAATAATGACATCAACGAATAATGGTTTTGTAATTGCTGAAAAAGATTTGGACATGCGTGGCCCCGGAGATATTGAAGGAACAAGACAAAGTGGAGTATTAAACTTTAAGCTGGCAAGTATAGTCCAAGACAGGTCTTTACTTGAAGTAGCCCGGAAGTTTGCAGATGAAATTGTAAATAACGATCCCGAATTAAGTTCGGCCGAAAATTTGCGGATCAAGAGCTATCTTCAGGGAATTCAAGGAAAAACAGCATGGAGCCGTATATCTTAACACAAGTTTTAAAACCATTTTTGCGCTGTTTTTGGTAAATTGAAAAAAATATAACAATTGATCCGGCATCGCTACATAACCCTGCTCTTACTTATCCTATCAACTGCAGTTAAAGCCCAATTTGGCAATATTGAGTTTATAGAAAACAAAGGTCAGTGGGACGATCGAGTTAATTCCGTAGTGAAGTTCCTGCGGGAAGCTTCTTTATTCGCTCCGGTGGCTTTACAGTGCTTCAGCATAATCAGCAAGAACTAACCCAGCTCCAGGAAATTGCCAAAGGGCATCACTTTGCAGGAAATGATAATAAAAAATCTGCTCCTTTTGTTCTTCATTCACATGCATATACTGTTGACTTTGCAGGAGCATCCGGTAAAATAGAAATGGTTCCTGATAAGCCATTGTCATATTATAATAATTATTTTATTGGAAACGATCCTTCTAAATGGGCGGGCAATTGTAAAATATACCAGGGTATCACTGCAAAAAATGTTTATCCCGGTATCGATGTTCGCTATTATACTGATAAGGGCAGTATGAAGTATGATATTATAGTAAAGCCCGGCGCTGATATAAGCAAGATCGCATTACGGTATGCAGGGGCAGATAAATTGGAAGTAAGGGATAAGCAACTTATTATTAAAACTTCGGTTGGTGATGTAAAAGAACTTGACCCTTATACTTATCAATTTGAAAACAACCAGCGCAAACAGATCTCCGCAAAGTTTGTAGTGATCGGGAACGAGATCAGGTTTGATGTAAAAAATTACAATCGTAACGAAGTACTTGTTATAGATCCCACATTGATCTTTTGTTCGTTTACCGGCAGCACAGGAGATAACTGGGGTTTTACCGCAACTTATGGGCCTGATGGTAGTTTCTTTTCAGGAGGTATTAACCTGGCATCCGGATTTCCCGTTACGCCAGGTGCATTTCAAACTATTTATGGTGGTGGTATAGGACCAAACACACCGACTGATATCAGTATTATGAAAGTATCGCCGGATGGTACTTCAAAGCTCTATGCAACTTATATTGGCGGATCCGCTAATGAGCAACCGCATAGTCTTGTTGTTGATGGAGCAGGAAACCTTATTGTTGCCGGCCGCACATCGTCTACAAACTATCCTGTAACAGGAAGTGGTTTAATCGGTCCTGGCGGCAGTCATGATATTGTTGTTACTAAATTAAATGCAAGCGGGTCTGCCCTCATCGGATCTAAAGTGATCGGCGGTACCGGGGATGACGGCGTTAATATCAGTGCAACAAGAGGTCCAAATTCATTACAACAGAATTATGGGGATGATGGCAGAAGTGAAGTAATACTTGATGGCGCTGGAAATATTTATGTAGCGTCCTGTACAAGGTCTACTAATTTTCCATCAACCGGTGGTTCATTTCAACCCGGTACTGGAGGGGGAAACCAGGATGCTGTTTTATTAAAATTAAATCCATCGGTTTCGTCATTGACATTTGCAAGTTACCTGGGTGGCAGCAATGACGATGCAGCTTATGTGCTTTCATTAGCGCCGAATGGCAATATATATGTTGCCGGCGGCACTGCGAGTACAGATTTTCCAGGTACTGGAGGTGGTGTAATTCATGCTGCCAACCAGGGTGGCATTGATGGATTTGTTTCAATCGTAAATAATTCGGGCAGTTCATTGATAAGATCGACTTATCTCGGTACATCAAATACCGACCAGGTTTTCGGTATTCAGTTTGATCGCTTTGGTTTTCCTTATGTATGCGGACAAACCAGGGGAGGATGGCCTGTTATAAATGCTGCATATAGCAACGCAGGCGCGCCACAGTTCATTGCAAAGTTGCAGCCTGATCTTTCCGCATTTGTTTATTCAACAACATTTGGAAGAGCAGCAGCTTCGCCTAATATGTCAATTACAGCCTTTCTTGTTGATAATTGTGAGAATGTTTATGTGTCGGGTTGGGGTGGTCTTGTTGATGATCATTTTCAATCCTCCGGCACCAATCCAATGCCGTTAACGTCCGATGCTTTTCCAATGACTCCCGATGGAGCGGATTTTTATTTTTTTGTTTTAAAAAAGAATGCAACGTCTCAATTATTTGGAAGTTATTTTGGACAAAACGGTGGATTGGCTGACCATGTAGATGGAGGTACCAGCCGCTTTGATAAACATGGTGTGATCTACCAGGCCGTTTGTGCCAATTGCAATGGTGGTGCTATTTTTCCAACTACACCTGGTGTGGTGGCCCCGGTAAATGGGGCTCCCGGTCATTGCAACCTCGCAATGATCAAAATTTCGTTTGATTTTTCAGGCGTTGATGCGGGTCTTCAATCAATGATCGATGGAGTACCGAGAGATACTGCAGGCTGTGCGCCGCTTACCGTTGATTTTATAGATACCGTTGCTAATGCAGTTACTTATTATTGGTATTTTGGCGATGGTTCATTACCAAATCCTGTAATAACTACAGTTCCAAATACAACGCATACATATGCATTACCCGGTTTATACCAGGTAATGCTGATCGCTGAAGATTCCACTACCTGTAATATTCGTGATACCGCATATCTGAAAATTAAAGTGGGCAACTTGCGGGCAACGCTTGATTTTGACCCGCGAAAACAGCTTCCATGTGATTCATTAAAATTTAGATTTGATAATTTATCAGTAGCTCCGCCATTAAGACCATTTACAAACACATCTTTTATTTGGGATTTTGGCGATAATTCACCAACAGTAACAGGAGGTGCAGGACCAGTTTTTCATTCTTATTCAGCTCCGGGGTCCTATACTGTGAAATTGACTCTTGTTGATACAGCATATTGCAATGCGCCGGATACACTGACAAAAACTATAAGTATTGCGCCAAATGTAATCGCACAGTTCACCACGCCACCAACTGGTTGTGCTCCTTATACAGCGCAGTTCACAAATACATCAATAGCAGGCCAGACGTTCAGTTGGGACTTCGGTGATAATACGACAAGCAATGCAACAAACCCTGTGCATCTTTATAACACACCGGGAACTTATACTATAACATTAATTGCAAGTGATCCGAATACCTGTAATCTTGCAGATACAACAACATTTACTATAACTGTTTATTCTCTCCCGGTATCCAATTTCACTTTTGCTCCTGATCCACCGGTAGAAAATACACCAACGTCTTTTAATAATCTTGCTTCGCCGGATGCAGTAAACTTTAAATGGTTATTTGGAGATGGAGACAGTTTACTCACAACATCAAGATTGCAGATCAAGCACCAGTACAATGCAACCGGAACCTATAATGCCTGTCTTATTGCGATAAATCCTGCCGGCTGCGCCGATACCCTTTGCCAGGATGTAAGAGCGGTGATTGCAGCGCTGATTGATATCCCCAATGCATTTACACCCCAAAGCGGTGATGTCAACAGTAAAATCTTTGTAAGAGGTTTTGGCATCACGAAAATAAGATTCATTATCTGGAACCGCTGGGGACAAAAAGTATTTGAAACAAATGATAAGAATATTGGGTGGGATGGTAAATACAGAGGTGCCATTCAGCCGATGGATGTGTATGCGTATACACTGGATGTAGAATTTTTTGACGGAACCAAAACAACTAAGAAAGGTGATATAACGTTAATCAGATAACTAATTATAAATTTTAACACCAAACACCAAATACCAAATGCCAAATATCAACGAAGATCATTTTAAAACATAGATAAAACGTAAAAGTGAAAAATAGAAAAATCATAGCGTTGTTGATGGCTTGCGGCTTCTACCTTGTGCCTTTTGCACAGGATCTGCATTTTTCCCAGTTCATGAATTCGCCACTTACGACTAATCCTGCAAATACAGGCTTTATTCCTGATGGTGATTACAGGATAGGTGTGAATTACCGGAACCAATGGTCGAGCATTATGGCTGTTCCGTATAAAACAATGAGTGCTTTTGGGGATGCGCAATTAATGCAAAACCAGTTTAACACCGGTTGGATGGGTATTGGCGGACTGATCTTACGTGATGTAGCAGGCAGCGGTAATCTTACGTCAACAAAAATATATGGCTCGATTGCATATCATCAGATGTTGAATGAAGGAAGTCTTTTGAGTGCAGGATTTAATGTGGGATGGGCAAATAAACAGATCAATGTAACAAATCTTAAATTTCCGGATCAGTACGATGGAAAGTTTTTTGATAATAAACTTCCTACTTCCGTTGTATTGGCAAACAACAATATTAATTATCTCGACATTCAATTAGGATTGAATTATGCTTATTTCCCTAATGAAAGAGTGTACCTGAATGCAGGATATTCTGCACATCATGTAAACAGGGCAAGAGAATCTTTCTTTAATTCAACCACAGGCGTTGATAATCGCATTGCGGTAAGACATATTGGTTTTTTAAACGGAAGCTTTTTGGTTAATAACCAATGGCTCGTTAATCCGAACATTTATTTTACCACGCAGGCAAAATCATTTGAAATGGTAGCAGGCCTAAATGCACATTATGATCTTTCAGGCGATGGCGCTTACCAGTTGATTGGCGGGTTGTATTATCGCTATAAAGATGCTTTTATCCCGATGATCGGACTGCAATGGAATGATCTGAAAGCTACTTTTACTTACGACGTTACCACATCCACACTTAAAGACTATAATAATGGCCGGGGCGCCTTTGAATTCTCACTAATCAAGCAAGGGATATTTAATTCATACAATGGTGACAGGCGGCAAAGCATATGTCCTTCACTTCGTAATAAAACTTATTAATTTTTTGCGGGCCGCAATGCGCCGATACCGGGTTTTTTGGCTGACGTCTAATTTGTTTCGAAATACAGGTATTAACTCAGTGAAACTTAGTGTCACTGTGTCTCCGTGGTTCATTTTATTTCAAACCAGGACACTACTGTTTTTTGATATAGATGATTTATGCGACTTTTGCCCGCATAAGAAAGCAATGCTATGCAGACAAATATAAAATCAGTACTTACAACAGAAATTATTAATGAGTTTAAAAACATTGTTGGAGAAAATTATGTGTTGTATGATGATGAAACGCTGGATCGCTATGCACATGATGAAACGGAAAATCTTTATTATTTACCCGATGTAGTTATCAAGCCGCGAAATGCCGACCAGGTCAGTGCCATTCTAAAAATTTGTAATGCCAAAAAAATTCCTGTCACACCAAGAGGAGCCGGCACCGGTTTAAGCGGTGGCGCATTGCCTCATCTTGGCGGAGTTGTTTTAACAACTGAAAGAATGAATTCAATTCTTGAAATTGATGAACGAAATCTACAAGTAACAACGGAGCCAGGCGTCATCACTGAAGTTTTACAGAATGCGGTAAAAGAAAAAGGATTGTTTTATCCGCCTGATCCTGCAAGTCGCGGTTCCTGTTTTATTGGCGGCAATATTTCTGAAAATAGCGGCGGTCCCAAAGCAGTGAAGTATGGTGTTGTAAAAGATTATGTATTGAATCTTGAGATCGTTTTACCAACGGGTGAAATAATGTGGACGGGCGCCAATGTTTTAAAAAATTCAACAGGATATAATCTTACTCAACTGATTGTCGGCAGTGAAGGAACATTGGGCATCGTAACAAAAATCGTTTTGCGGCTGATCCCTCATCCAAAATATGACCTGCTGATGCTTGTGCCTTTTAAAAATCTGGAACAAGCGGGAGATGCAGTAAGTGCAATATTCAGGGCAGGGTTTGTACCCAGCGCAATGGAACTGGTAGAAATTAATGCGTTGAAAATTGTAAGTGCTTTTGTTGACAGCAGCGCTGTGCAATTAACGGGTGATGAAGAAGCGCATCTTATTATTGAAGTAGATGGCAACAATATGGATGTATTGATGAGTGAGATGGAAGCCATCAGTGCAATGCTTGCACAATATGATATCGGTGAAATTTATTTTGCAGATGATGCGCAGCAAAAAACAGAGCTATGGAAATTAAGAAGAAGAGTTGCGGAGGCAGTAAAGCTTGCCGGCTATACAATTGAAGAAGATACTGTAGTTCCGAGGGCAGAACTACCTGCATTGATCCATGGCGTTAAAGCGCTTGGAGAAAAATATAATTTTGATGTTGTATGTTACGGTCATGCAGGTGATGGCAATTTGCATATCCGCATTCGCAAAGAAGGAACACCCAATAGTTTTGGCGATGCCGCGATGACACAAAGCCTGAGAGCCCTGTTTGAATTTGTAAAAGAACTGGGAGGCACCATAAGCGGTGAACATGGAATTGGTTTAATTCAAAAGGGCTATATGGATATTATGTTCCAACAAAAGCAACTCGAATTGATGCGGCAAATTAAAAAAGCCTTTGACCCGAATAATATTCTTGAATGCTGATAAAATATTTTAATTAAAATTGGAAACATCAACGCCGACAAAAGCAAAAGATGCGCTTCGTTCAATAAGCATATTCTATTATTCTATGATCGGGGGCATGCTAATGTTTGCAATAATTGTTTTTGTTCTCAATTACCTGCAGGTGCCGGCTTTGCTTGATCAATCTATGATCCGTATTTTTTTTATAGCAGTATTAGTTATTGGTGCCATGTCAATATTTATGGCTCCCCGGTTATATAACAAGAGAATTACGGATGCGTTATCGCCCGGCCTGGTCTTGATGGACAAACTTAATATTTACCGGTCTGCTTTGATACTTTACCTGGCGCTTTGCGAAGGGGCCGGGTTATTTGCAGTGATCGTGTATTTTTTAACAGGTTATAAGCTATTGCTTATAGTTGTTGCTGTGGTATTATTGGCTATGTTACAGAAGCGACCGCAAAAATCTAAAATTTTTAACGAATTGCAATTAAGCTCGCAGGAACAATTGGAGTTAAATTAGCAAATAAAAAACTGTGAATATGAAATCTAAAGTGATCGCTTTGTTATTTGTCGCCTCCGGAATTTCTTTATTTGCAAATGCCCAGGATGAAACGGAAGAAAAAGAAAAAGGATTCAAAAAGGAAAACTTATTTACCGGCGGATCTGTAACTGCATCCTTTTACAGTGGCGTAACTGTTTTAGGTATTAGCCCTTTGTTTGGCTATAAACTTGCGGAATGGATCGATGCAGGGCTTGTATTTAATTTAAATTATACGGGAGTCAGGGATTACCCATACTTTAATGACAAATTAAAGCAAACTGTAAAAGGAGTCGGAGCGTTTACCCGCATATACCCGGTTAATTTTCTTTTTGTGCAGGGACAGTATGAAAAGAATTTTACGACACAGAAATATATTCCTGCACCCACTTCACCTGCTTACACCTTATAAAGAATCGGTGAATTCAAATTCGTTATTGGTGGGCGCCGGTTATACGCAGGGCAGGCAACGTGGTTCCAATACTTTTTTTTATCTCTCTATATTAATTGACGTCCTGAAAGAAGAATACTCGCCGTACGTAGAAGTAAAAAGAGATCCAAATACAGGCCTTAAGAGTATAAGGGCTATTCCAATTATCAGGGCAGGCGTCAACATCGGTTTATTTGAAGGAAGAAACAGGGATCGCTAAGGAAATAATTCAGCGGGTGTGTTAATGATGGTTATGCGATCAGTAATACTTTCGTAAAGGAACCCTTGTTTCTCCATTAGCTCAAGATGTTTCAGCAGGTATTCAAAATAATTTCCGGAATTAAGGATATAAATTTTCTTGTCGTGAATGGACAACTGGTTCCAGGTTACCATTTCAAAAAATTCATCGAGTGTACCAACCCCACCCGGTAAAATCACAGCTGCATCGCACAGATCATACATTCTTTGTTTGCGGATATGCATATCATCAACGATCGATAAGTCGGTAATGCCTTCGTGCTGATGTTCCCAGTCCACCAGTTTTTTTGTAATGATGCCGATCACTTTTCCACCATTTGCCATTACAGCATTTGCGATAGCACCCATGATGCCTTTACTGCCTCCGCCATAAATAAGTGTGATATTATTTTTTACCAATAGCTTTCCTAGTTCCGCAGCATGCTCAGTGTAAATTGGGTTATTGCCATTCTTTGACCCGCAAAAAACTGCAAGTGAATTTATATTCATACATTTATTTAATTTGCCAGTATAAACGCAGTAAATATCGTATATAAATCTATAATCTGATCCCGATAACTATCGGGACTTAAATCAAAAATTCCCATATGTCTTCGGCTCTGTTATTCACTTTTGTTATTGGCTATTTTCTTTTGTTGCTTGGTGTTGCATGGTTCACTTCGCGCAATTCAAATAATGAATCTTTTTTTATTGGTAATCGTAACAGCAACTGGATGCTGGTGGCATTTGGCATGATCGGCACTTCATTATAGCGGTGTCACATTTGTAAGTGTGCCGGGTGGGGTTGGTAGTGGAAATTTTTATTATTTCCAGGTAGTGTTGGGTATTTATTGGGGTATGCGGTCATCGCTTTTGTGTTGATCCCTTTGTATTACCGCATGAACCTTACCAGCATTTATACATACCTGGAAAAAAGGTTTGGAATAAATGCACATAAGGCCGGCGCTTTCTTTTTTATTGTTTCAAGGGTATTTGGCGCTACAGCCAGGTTATATCTGGTGATTAGTGTTTTGCAAATATTTATTTTTAATGATCTTGGAATTCCCTTTATCAGTAACAACACTGGTAATACTTGCACTGATTCTTTTGTACACTTTTGAAGGAGGAGTAAAAACAATTATTTATACTGATACTTTGCAAACAACTGGTATGCTGGTGGGCTTGGTTGTTTGTACGATTGTTATCATAAAGGCACTGGATACCGATTTTGGCGGGGCCTGGTCATATGATGACTGAGAAAGGCTATACAACATATTTTTAACTGGGATGTGAAGGCCGGTTCGTTTGCACTTAAGCATATTATTGGCGGTATGTTTATTGCCATTGCCATGACAGGCCTTGACCAGGAAATGATGCAAAAAAATATCAGTGTAAAGACATTAAAAGATTCACAGAAAAATATCATGACATTTTCTGTGGTTCTTATGGTTGTTAATTTTCTTTTTCTTGTGTTAGGCGGTGTTCTTTATCTCTATGCAAGCACTCAAAAGGTATAAATGTGCCGCCGGATGACCTGTTCCCGACCATTGCATTAAGCAAGGCATTCAGTGGTTCTATCGGTATTATTTTTATTATTGCATTGATCTCGGCACTTATTCCCAAGCGTGGATGGCGCTATTACTTCACTTACTTCATGTTTTTGCATTGATATACTTGGTTTGAAGAAAAGCGCCGGAACAGAAAAAGAAAAGAAAAGAACAAGGTTAAAAGTGCATTTCACATTTGCACTTGTTTTTTTTATCATGGTTTTGATTTTTAAATGGATGAATGATAAACTCATCATTGATTTCATTTTGAAATTTGCCGGAGTTACTTATGGTCCGTTATTGGGTCTTTTCGCATTTGGAATTTTAACAAAGAGAAAGCTTAAGGAAAATCTTATCTGGGCAGTTTGTATTATAGCTCCTTTACTTGCATTGTTGCTTGATATGCTCAGCAATCCTGCCTGGTACGAGGCAAAGCTGCACATGAAGCTTGGTCTTGATAGTTTATCGGCAACAATTTTTAACGGGTATAAGATCGGTAATGAACTTATTTTGATAAATGGCATTATTACTTTCATTGGGTTATGGTTTATTTCGCGGAGGCCAACCACGCAGGAGCTGAAGGTTGAATTGCAACCCGCATAAAGTTATCTTTGCAAAAATTTAATTTTTGGAATTAATCAATCCATTGGTACAGCAGTATGCAGAAAAATTCTCTTCACCCGAAGATGCATTGCTGAAAGAAGTTGCTGACTATACACGGACAAATCATCCCGACCATCAAATGCTCAGCGGTCACTTACAGGGAAAGTTTTTGGAAATGGCGAGCATGATGATCAGGCCCCGCCGGATCCTTGAAATCGGAACATTTACCGGCTATAGCGCTTTATGTCTTGCAAAAGGCTTGCCTGATGACGGGCATTTACATACAATTGAGTTAAGAGAGAAAGATGCAGCAATTGCTAAGGGTTTTTTCGACAGGTCCGTTTATAAAGAAAAGATCGTTTTACATACCGGAGATGCTAAAAAAATCGTTACTGAGCTGGATGAAATGTTCGACCTCGTATTTATAGACGCAGATAAACCTGGTTATATAGAATATTTTAACCTTGTTTTTCCAAAACTGCAAAAAAACGGGTTTATTTTTGCCGATAATATTTTTTTTCATGGTGAGGCCATTGAAGCAGAACCAACCGGAAAAAATGCAAAAGCAATCAGCGATTTTAACGAGTTCGTCAATAACAGAACTGATATTGAGAAAATGATCCTTACCCTTCGTGATGGTTTATATTTAATAAGAAAAAAGTAGAACGTCCATGCAAAAACTAAAAATCCTATTCCTTCTTTTTGCTTTATCAGCACTGAAAAGTTCTTTTGCCCAGCAAGACCCGGTAGTAGTTGAATATATCAACAATTATAAAGAACTGGCCATCGCTGAAATGCAACGTACCGGTATACCTGCATCGATAAAACTTGCACAGGGAATTCATGAAACAAGCGCCGGCACAAGTGATCTTGTGAAAAGATCAAACAATCATTTTGGATTAAAATGTAAAACGGAATGGACCGGTATGTCTGTTAAACATACTGATGACGCTCCGAATGAATGTTTTCGCAAATACGAAAGCTCGAAAGATTCTTATAAAGATCAATCGGATTATCTTAAAAAGTCTCCGCGATATGCATCGTTGTTCGAACTTGACCCTACCGATTATAAAGCATGGGCATTTGGATTGAAAAAAGCGGGCTATGCCACCAATCCAAAATATTCACAGGTATTAATTAAGCTGATCGAAGATTACGACCTGCAGGATTATACAATGATCGCTTTGGGTAAATTAAAACCCGGACAAGAAACACTAGCACAAACGGAGCGTAATGCGAAAACCGCGGAGACAATAGATGAAAAGCCCGTAGTGATGCCAACCGAACCGGAAGTTGTTGTTTATGCAAAAAAGGAAGCAAAACAGCCGCAGGCTGTTGAGACAAAAGCTGATTATCCTGAAGGAGAATTTAAAATAAATGAAACGAAAGTTATCTACGCTAAAAAAGGAACTTCTTATTTATCAATAGCCGAAAAGTATGCTATACCTCTTGTACGGATCTTTGAATTTAATGAAATGAAAGTGCAGGAAGTTGTTGATAAGGACCGGCTCATTTATATAATGAGAAAAAGGAAATTCGGATTGAATGAACAACATATTGTAAAACCCGGCGAAACACTGACGGATATTGCACAAACGGAAGCACTGCGAATTGAAAGCTTGCTTGAATATAATTTTCTTCAGCCCGGAATGCAACCTGCAATAGGTTCTGTATTATATTTACGTGCCAAAGCGCCGGCTATGCCAGCATTGGCTAATGGTAAATAATAATACAGGCTGATGCCACAGATAAAAGTTCATGATAAATTTTTTGGTCCTTTTCTTTCAGCACAGGATATACAACAACAGGTAAAAAAGATTGCGGATGCCATCAACTCAGATTATGCAGGCCTGCGACCGATGTGTATTGTTATTCTGAACGGATCATTCATGTTTGCTGCCGACCTTTTCAAAAATCTTACAATTGATGCGGAAATATGTTTTATCAAACTGGCATCGTATAAGGGAACGACATCGAGCGGGCAGGTGATAACGGCCATCGGATTGGATGTTGATATTATCGGAAAAGATATAATTATAATTGAAGATATTGTTGATACCGGGAAAACACTGAACGAGTTTCTGCCTAAGTTGCTTCATCACCAACCAGCATCGATGAAGATTGCCGCACTCCTGCATAAACCTGAGGCTATGAAATTTCCTATCAGGATCGACTATCTTGGATTTTCGATCCCCAACAAATTTGTAGTGGGCTATGGCCTTGATTATGATGGTCTCGGAAGGAATTTAAAAGAAATTTACCAGTTAATATAGTATAATCAATCCATTACTTATTGAATTTTTGTACTTTGATAGTGGTTAAATATCCGCTTGAAAGCCGTTGTTCATATTGCGATGTTGCTGCTGGTTGCTTTACCATTTTACGGACAGCAGTTTTATCTCCGCGGCGAGGTGAGAGATGAAAGTGGAAGCGTTTTGCAAAATGTAAATATCCGACAGCAAAGTACTGGTTATCTTTTCCGCACCGGCAATTCCGGATCATTCGGCATTCCTTCAACCAAAGGAGCAGATACGCTGGTCTTTACTTATGAAGGATTTCAAAAAGAACAGGTCGTCGTAAAATCAGATAAATATCTTACTCTTTATTTGAAGGTCTTGCCTTCCGTAGCATCAAGCAATAGAAAAAACAGGTTGGCGTCACTTACAAAAGATCTTTCGAGAGAAAATCAAAAAAAGTGGTATTCGGGTGACGAAACATATGCAAGCCTTGTTGAAAATAATTTTGTGGAAGCGAAGAAATACCCAACAACCGGTATTGCATTGAATATTGACCGGGCTTCTTATAGTAATATAAGACGTTTCATTAATCTTAACCTGGCCGTACCGCCCGATGCAGTAAGGGTTGAAGAAATGTTGAACTATTTCAATTTTGGGTATGAATCTCCTGGTGATAACTCATTATTTAAAATTAAAACCACACTTACAAACTGTCCATGGAATAAAGACAACCAGCTTTTCTTTGTAAATATTTTTTCAAAAAAACTCAATCTTGATTCATTGCCTCCTTCCAATCTTGTTTTCCTGGTTGACATTTCCGGCTCTATGGATATGCCGAACAGGTTGCCATTATTAAAATCTGCCTTTAAGATGCTGGCGGTGAATCTAAGAGAACAAGACACCGTGAGCATAGTAGTTTATGGTGGTGCAGTCGGTGTTTTGCTTTTTCCAACTTCCGGAAAAGAAAAAGAAAAGATCAATAAGGCAATTGATGAAATGCAGCCCGGTGGCTCCACCCCGGGCGAATCAGGAATTAAGCTTGCTTACACGGTCGCCAAAAAACATTTTATAGAAAAAGGAAATAACCGGATTATTCTTTCAACTGATGGGGATTTTAATGTTGGTATTCAAACTGAGCAGGAACTGGATGAATTAATATCGAGACACAGGGAATCCGGAATTTATTTAACATGTCTTGGTGTTGGCATGGGTAATTATAAAGATTCAAAAATTCAAACGCTGGCACGCAAGGGTAATGGAAATTTTGCGTATGTAGATAATTTCCAGGAAGCAGAAAAAATTATAATGAAAGAATTTACGCAAACACTTTATACGATAGCTGATGATGCGCACATGCTGGTAACGTTTGATCCTTCATTGGTAAAGCAATATCGCCTCATTGGGTTTGATAATAAAGTAGGAGCTATTGCCGATTCCACATCTGAAGTAGAAGGTGGTGAGATCGGTTCGGGTCAATCATTAACGGCCGTATTTGAGATAGAGCCTGATTTTGTTTCAGGCGCAAATGTATTTTCAAATAAATATGCCGAAGTGAGACTGGAATACAAATTACCGATGGATGAAGCGCCGCAGGAGGTTAAGGAAACGTTTGCCTATGATCCCGTTCCCTATAAAGATCTCGAAGCCATTTATCGTTTTGCAAGTTCAGTCATCATGTTTGGTTCAGTGCTCAAGTCATCTTCATTTACAAAAGAAGTAAGCTGGGGAGATGTATTGTATCATGCAAGTGAATCAGCCAACCCTACTGATGTTAACCAGGCCCAGTTTGTGGAGCTGGTGTATAAAGCAAAAGAATATTATACAAAAAAGAAAAAGAAAAATAAGAATTAATCATCCTTTCAGTTGAAAATAGATCAGCAGTACGGCTGCAACTGTCATAAATAGTAATGCAATTACTCCCAGGATGTTTGACCACTTTCCGTTTGTAAATTTCCCCATTACTTTTTTATTATTCGAAATATGAAGTATGACTGCGATAAGAACAGGTGAGGTAACGCCATATAAAATGGCTGTATATATCAGTGCCTGCACGGGATTTATTCCAATATAATTTATAGCAAGACCAATTAACAGGGAGATAATAATGACCCAATAGAAAGGTTTTGCCTCGTAATATTTTTTATCGAGTCCCTCGCTCCAATTAAAAGTTTCCGATAGCATATAGGACAAACAACCTGTTAATACCGGTATTGCAAGTAAGCCGGTACCGATAACGCCCACCGCAAATAATATGTAGGAAAGTTTTCCTGCAAGTGGTTCCAATGCTTTTGCCGCCTGTTCAACGGTAGTAATTTCTGTAATGCCTTCTTTAAACAAGACAGTTCCGGTAGTAAGAATAATAAAAAACATGACAAGGTTTGAAAACAACATCCCAAAACCAACATCCATATCCATTTTTCTTATCATTGTTTTATCCACCATCAGCATTTTCTTTTTATGTTTTCTGTCTTCGGCTTCCATGGTTGTTTGCCAGAAAAAAAGATAAGGTGAGATGGTTGTTCCTAAAATAGCGACAAGAATGCCGATAAATTCCTTATTGAATTTTATTGTTGGAATAAATGTATGTTTTGCTATGTCACCCCAGTCTTGTTTTACAAGAAAAGGCACAATGAGATAAAGAAGGAGAAACACACAGAGCCATTTTAAGATGGCCGATATTTTTTGGTAAGGCAAATAAATGATCAAACCCATAAGAATGCCTGTAAAACCAATTGTAAAAACGTAAGATGGAATTGAAGGAAAAATAAGATTTCCCACTGCTCCCATTCCAGCTATATCGGCACCGATATTAAGGATCACCGCAGGAAAGGTGAAAAGGATCATTAAGTATAATATTGGCCGCGGATAGTAACTGCGAATGTTGCTTGTTAAGCCTTTTGAAGTAACGACACCAATTCTTGCACACATTTCCTGGATAGCAGCCATAAGGGGAAAGGTGATTAATGCAGTCCATAAGGTTCCTAATCCAAATTGTGCACCGGCCTGCGAGTAGGTGGCGATACCGGAAGGGTCATCATCGCTTGCGCCAGTAATTAACCCCGGCCCCAGGATCTTTAGAAAGCGTTTTACTTTTGATTGCTTTGTCTTCTTAATTTCAGTCATTTTACTTTTTGATAATTCTGTTCTTAAAAGAATTATGCCAGAGTTCTGGGTTCGCAGAGACAAGGCATGCCTTGTCTGTACGGATTCCGGAGTTCAGAGTACCGTTCTCTTTTTTTGACTTTGATCCCCGGAATGATCACGGACCTCCTTTTTTATAATTTTTTGTTTAAATACATCCGGGCTGATTTCTTTCGTTTATTTTTTTCTTACCTTATAGTTAATTAAACCAGCTTGATCACTGGTTTCAATTTATCGATATTAACCTTAAATCTGCTGTTATGAAAAAATTTTACTTATTGCTCTTCGCGGCTTATTTATGTCTTACTGCAAATTCTCAATTTAAGTTTGGAAGCGCTTACTCGTTGTCCGTCCCCCAGAGGGAAATGGCAGAGAACATCCGCGCGGTACATAATTTAAATATTTCATTATTGTATCCGTTAAAAGGAATTTGTGACAGGGTTTCGGTTGGCGCCGAACTTGGGATTGGCAATTACGCTTATGTTACAAAAGAGCAAGACTTACGTTTCCCAGACGGCTCCGGTATCAAAACGGATGTGATCTACACCAGTGATGTTTTTAATGCAGCGTTGTTTATGCGTGGAAATTTATTGAAGAAAGGAAACGTTATTCCTTATATAAATGCAAAAGCCGGAATTTCTAATTTCTTCAGTAATATAATTGTAGAAGACCCGGAAGATCCTTCCGGTTGCGAGGCCTTAGAAAGAAAGAACATTATTAATGACAACACTTTTTTTATGGCTTATGGTGGTGGTTTGCAGGTGGACCTCAGCTTGTTTTCTGAAAAAACAAAACCGGGCAAATACGTGATTGATATTGGCGTAAATAAAATAAAAGGAGGGAACTTAAATTATGTCAACACAAAAAATATTCAATCGCATGTACATATTGATCCCAACAATCCTCTACCTCCGTCGAAAGGAGAACCTCTTAATATCCAATTTATCAACATAACAACACAAACTATTCATGAACACCAGGTGGCCGAGTTATATAATAGTCCGCTGCGCATGATCGACATTAAAGTGGGTATGTTATTCAGGCTATAAGATCATCAGGAGAACAGCTCTCTCATTTTATCAAGGAAACTTTTATCCGTTTTCTCAGGATGTGGTTTGAAATTATTGGAATGACTTAATTTTTCAAGCATGGCTTTTTCTTCTGAGCTCACATGCTGAGGTGTCCACACATTTACATGTATCAATTGATCGCCTTTTTCATAACTGTTTACAGCAGGAAACCCTTTTCCCTTCAAGCGGAATATTTTTCCGCTTTGTGTTCCCGGCGGGTATTTTTATTTTGGCCCTGCCATCAATAGTAGGCACTTCTAGTTGTGTTCCAAAAACGGCATCAGTAAATGAGATATGCAGATCATAAGCAACGTTCATTCCATCACGTTGTAATTCTTTATGGGGCTCTTCTTCAATTAATATGATCAGATCACCGGGCATACCGCCTCTTTCACCTGCATTTCCCTTACCATTTAAGTTTAATTGCATTCCTTCCTGTACGCCTGCCGGAATTTCAATTGATATAGCTTCTTCTCCATAAACTCTTCCTTCGCCTTTACATGCCGTACATTTCGCTGTAATGGTTGTTCCTTCTCCATTGCAGGTTGGGCAGGTAGTCACTGTTTGCATTTGCCCGATAAAAGTATTTTGTAACTCTTCTTACCTGCCCTGAACCCCCACATGTACTGCAGTTCTGCACACTGCCTTTGTCTTTTGCACCGCTTCCGCTGCATGTGTTACAAACTACATGTTTTTTTACTTTGATATTCTTTGTAACACCTTTAGCAATCTCTTCGAAAGTGAGTTTAATTTTTACGCGAAGATTACTTCCTCTAACTCCCCGGCTTCTTGATGTTCGGCCGGCCCTGCTGCCGCCGCCAAAAAAACTTCCAAAAAGATCATCACCGAAAACATCTCCAAACTGGCTGAAAATATCTTCCATATTCATTCCGCCACTGAAGCCTCGCCCATTACTGCTTACCCCCGCATGCCCATAACGATCATATTGTGCTTTCTTATCATTGTCACTTAATATTTCATATGCTTCAGCTGCTTCTTTAAATTTTTCTTCAGCGCTTTTATCGCCGGGGTTCCGGTCCGGATGGTGTTGCATGGCTACTTTGCGGTATGCTTTTTTTATTTCATCCGCAGAGGCTGATTTGTTTACACCCAGTATTTCGTAATAATCTCTTTTTGACATAGTGCTTATTTCCCGACTACCACTTTTGCGAAGCGAATAATTTTATCATTGAGATAATATCCTTTTTGAATTTCATCGATCACCTTTCCTTTAAGTTCTTTAGTCGGCGCCGGTACTTCAGTGATCGCTTCGTGCATATCAGGATCAAAATCTTTATTGATCGTTTCCATCGGTTTTAATCCTTTTGCAGTCAATATAGTTTTTAATTTATTAAAAACAAGCATAACGCCTTCCTTCACCTGGCTGATGTCTTCTGATGTGTTCAATTGTTTTTCCGCTCTTTCACAATCATCCAACACTTCCAGCAGATCAACTATTACTTCTTTGCCTGCCGTTTGGATCAGCTCCATTCTTTCTTTCGCATTTCTTTTCTTAAAATTCTCAAACTCGGCTACTTTACGAATGTACTTATCCTTCATTTCACCAAGCTCATTACGAAGCATTTCAATTTCAGGTTCATCTGTTAAGGGTTCGTTCAGATGCGTAGTTCCGCTGATATTTTCATCAGCATTTATGCCCACTCCCGGCTCTTCGTTATTCTGCATTTTTGCCTGTTCTTTTGCCTCTTTTATATCCTTTTGACGCATTTTTTTAAAATTGATTGCAAAGGTAAGGTTGTCAATAATACTGCCAACGCCATTCTGAAGACAAATTGACGGGGTAAAAGGCTCGTCATTTTCATTATTCGGCTGACGGCTACCTTTGCGGCATGATAAAAGTTTACCTGGGAAAAAAGATAAGCAGGAGGGTAGTAGAAGGACATCCCTGGATATTTTCTAATGAAGTAGACAGGATTGAAGGGGAAGTAAAGGGTGGCGAAACAGTAACCGTTTTTACACATGATAAAAAATTCATCGGCAGTGGCTATATCAATCCTAAATCTCAGATAATAGTGAGGCTGCTGACGAGAGATAAAGATGAACAGATCAATGAGGATTTTTTTTACAAACGAATTTTGCAATGCTGGGAATACCGAAAGAAAATTGGATATATTGAAAATTGCCGGCTTGTTTTTGGTGAAGCAGATCTGTTGCCGCAATTGATCATCGACAAATTCAATGATTATTTTGTGATCCAAACATTGGCGCTTGGTATTGATATTTGGAAGCCCGCTATCGTAAATGCATTAAATAAGATATTTAAACCGAAAGGGATTTATGAACGAAATGATGTGCCGGTACGAGAGCTGGAAGGTATGGCGCAACAAAAAGGATTTTTATCTGAACCTTTCGATACAAAAATCATTATTAATGAAAATGGATTAAGATTTCTTGTCGATATCGAGAACGGGCAAAAGACGGGTTATTTTCTCGATCAGCGGGATAACCGTAAAGCCATTCAGCATATTGTAAAAGGGGCAGATGTATTAGGCGCATTTACGTATACCGGTACTTTTGAAATTCATGCTGCTCATTATGGGGCTAAATCAGTTTTGGGCTTCGATATTTCCGAAAATGCGGTGGAGCAGGCAAATAAGAATGCAGCGTTAAATGGATTAGAAAATATTTGCAAATTCCAGGTTGCAAATGCATTTGATGTATTAAAACAATGGAGCAAAGAAGAACAGAAATATGATGTTGTAATGCTTGACCCGCCTGCATTTACCAAGAGCAGGGAAACAATTCAAAAAGCAATTGCAGGCTATAAGGAAATAAATCTAAGAGGGATGAAACTGTTGGCGCCCGGTGGCTTCCTGGTTACTTCTTCCTGTACCAGCCTTGTTACGCCTGAAATGTTTTTAGAAATTATTGATATGGCAGCAAAAGATGCAAAACGAAAACTAAGACAGGTATGTTTTCAAACACAGGCGCCCGATCATCCCATAATAAGAGGAATTGAAAATACGCAGTATCTAAAATTTTTGATTGTGGAAGTTCAATAGCATCAAAATAAAAAAGCATCCTGATTTATGGGATGCTTCAAAAATATATTAGGAATAATTATTTCGATATCTGCAGCTTACCCGAGAGTACTACTTTACCGGATGGATCTTTTAATTGATAAATATATACTCCACGATTGTATGAGGAAAGATCAAGCGTTGTAGTTGAGCTAATATTCTTCGATTCGTGAACTTGTTTGCCAATAAAATTTATAACCTGTAAAGTATATCCTTGATCAAAATTCTTTTGAAACTCGAACTTGGTAAATGTAGATGCAGGATTAGGATAAACTTTCAGCACAGGTTGAAGTACATCGTGAGATGGCTCACGACTAGACTGCCCCTTAGAGTTTATGGCTGTCAACAGAATAAAGGATATAAGTAGAGTTCTAATCACTAAAACAAATTTAACTTTATTTGCGCAAAATAATAGGTTTTTTTTTCCGTTGCAACGTAAAAACCTCATCCTGCTAAAAAAATTGTAAATCATTGATTTAGGCCTGAAGAAATCGTAAAAACCCGATCCTCATGCCAAATCCTCAAGGGTAAGAGTGATGTTTTTAAAATTTGGTTGCTCACTGGCATTCTCAAGCACTTCCGTATAACGAACAATTCCTTTTTTATCGATAACAAATGCCGATCGTTTTGAAACACCTTTCATATTATAACCAAACGCCTCATAAATACTTCCATAAAGTGAGGAAACATCTTTGTTAAAATCGCTTAGCAACGTAAAATTCAAATTTTGCTCTTGCTTGTATTTTGCCAATGTATGGAGTGAGTCAACAGAAATGCCAAACACTTTTGCATTCACTTTATTATAAAAGGAAATATTATCTCTTACAGAACAGAGTTCTGCTGTGCAGGTGCTGGTGAATGCAAGCGGAAAGAATAGAAGCAAAATATTTTGACCTCGCTGATCAGAAAGGGTCACTTTATTTTTTGCTGAATCATACAAAGTAAAATCAGGTGCCGGCTGTCCGATCTCGATTTTCATAAATGCAAAATAAATTTTATCAAAAAATAAATTCGGTAATTTTTCTTCAAAGAAACAATTATCTTTTCAAAAGGTTTTCAGGTTATTTCTTATTTACTGGTTTATCCAGGCCCAAAATCAACTGTTATGAAAAAAGTAATCACTGAATTTATCGGAACATTTTTTCTTGTAATGGGTGCAGCCTTTGGCGGCGGTCTTGGTGCGGCACTTGCTTTAATGGTAATGATCTACGCCGGTGGTCATATCTCAGGGGCACATTATAATCCTGCTGTTTCATTGGCAGTTTGGATACGGGGTAAATCAACGTTAGGAGACATGCTTGGTTATTGGATGAGTCAGCTTGCCGGTGCTATAGTAGCTGCACTTGTGGTTGCAAATATTTTTGGTGTGGAAGGAAGTGGATTTTGTGTAATTCCGGAAGATGAAACAATAAGAGGAGTCGCTGCAGAAATGATAGGCACTTTTGCGCTTGCTTATGTCGTACTGAATGTAGCAACCGCAAAAGGAACCGCAGGAAACAGTTTTTATGGAATTGCCATTGCCGGTACCGTATTAGCCATGGCTACCGTGTTAGGAAAATTTTCTGGCGGTGCATATAACCCTGCTGTTGCAGTTGGATTGAGTATTCAGAAAACTTTTTGCTGGTCACAAATCTGGATTTACCTGCTTGCATCTTTTGCAGGGGCGGCAGTGGCTGCTTTTGTTTTTAGATTCAATAACCCCGATGATAAATAAAAATTAGAAGGCGTACGGCCGGGAAATGAATTTTCTTTTTTAAAATCTTGGCTTAAAATAGGGATTGGAACGATCTGCAAGTTTGCCAATCCAACTTATTCCAATTTCAAATCCGCCGCGGCCGTGGCTGCTTGGTTTTAGTTTTGAGATGTTTGCATCGTAGCTTACTGAAACGGAGAAAGGATGATAATCGAGTTTTACAACCGGGATCAATGCATCACTCCAGCGAATAAAAGTTCCGAAATGAATAGCATAATCAGGCTCATCAGGATAGGCCCCGATTTTTAACCCATACATAGCGCCGAATATCGTTTCTTTGAACGAACCTTGTCTTGAATGATCTGCTTGCAGCGTTACATATGTATATTCGTTTACACCCAGCTTTAACCCCGCTGAATAAACCCATTTTGGATTTAATTCTATACTCTTGTCTTTATAAAAAGAACTTTGCGGTCGATTAAAATGATGATAAGCCGCGCCGATATAATAATTATTATCCGGATTATTATTCAAGACAGAATTTAAGCTCATGCCAACACTGCCATCCAGGTATGAATAAGTAGGATCAGTCATATTCTCTCCCAATCCCATTCCATCATATTGACTATTCGTTGTCACTTTAGAAAGGTCAATGCTATGCTGCACCCATCCACCCATAAATCCAAGTGAGAGGTAAGTATTCTTTTGATTGCTTATTGATTTATGATAGTTTAAAGCAGGTAATATTTTCGTTTGTGTAAACGAAACCGTTCCGGCACGGTCATAAAACAATTGCATGCCCCAGGTAACAAAATCATCGCCTTTGCCTACCGCCACTTTATATTCTCCGCTTAATGACGCGGTGCGATAACCTGTAGTAACACTATTCCATTGATCTCTGTAAACTGCCTGTACACGAACATCACCCTCAAATATTCCGGCCAATGCAGGATTTCGCAAAAGTGGAGTTTCAAAAAATTGCGACAGGTGCAAGTCTTGCGCCTGCATGGAAATTCCAACCATGAAATTCAAAACTCCGGATAGTATTAATATTCTCTTTCTCATTTGCACATTATCTTATCAAAGTTACATTACCATTATAAGTTATCAACTCTCCATTCTTACAATAAATCTCCAATTGATATACGTACACATCAGCATTTGCTTTTTTGCCTTTCCATGTTCCATCCCAACCGGCAGAAGCAACATTTATCGGCATATCATATTTTTCAAAAACTACTTCACCCCAGCGATTGAATATTCTTAAAATTTTTGCCCGGTCAAGTCCTGAACCTCTTGGATAAAATACCTCATTGCTTCCATCGCCATTCGGAGAAAATGTATTTGGTATGAAAAAATTCTGACCGGTACAAACAACTCTTACAGTAATTTCTCCTTTGGCTGTACATCCATACCTGTCAGTAACGTTTACAACATATTTAGTAGTGAATTGCGGATTAGCAGTCGGTACAGGACAACGGGTGCAATTAAGATTTTGTGCGGGTAACCAATTATAAGAAATGATTGCTCCTGTATAATTCATATTTAATTGCGCATCGCCACCGGAAAGAATGGTAATTGGATCAGCCGCGGGCATTGCGGTAAGCCGCGGAACGGCATAAACTTTATGATAACTCGTATCGGCACATCCAAGTTTGTTGGTAGCGATCAATTGCATATTATAGTCTCCGGAATTAGAGAAAGATGTTACACCTTCCTGCAACTGAGAAGAGTTCCCGTTTCCAAAATTCCACGCCCATTTTATTGTGGAATCCGGTTGCGTAATGGAGCCTAAGAATGCTTCCGGGACATTCAGACACACGGAATCTCTTCCTGTAATTGATAATACAGGAGTTTTATACACACGTATCGTATCAACAAATGAACTTGGACATTGATATTGGGTATTTACAGAAAGCTTTACAAAATATGTTCCCGGTGCTGTAAATGTATGAACAGGATCAGTTGCCGTACTTGTATTACCATCACCAAAATCCCAAACAGTGGAAGTAATTGGATCATTCGACAGCGTATAGTTTGTAAATGTTACCTGCCCGTTATCACAAAATTCTTTTTTATCAATTCCAAAAAGTGGCAACGCCCCGAATACACTCACCTGCGCAGCCGGTACAAATGCCTCGCATCCATATTTATCAGGTATGATGATATAAGGATAATAATTGCCCGGAGTGGTATACTTATGAGTCAGGTTGGTTTGTCTTGTGCTATCCAGTTTACCATCTCCAAAATAAAATACATACTTAAAGCCCGGCGGCGTTGTTATAGTAAAGTTTACGGTTACAGAATCGCACCCTGATGCAGGTGCAAAATTTATTTGGGTATTTGCCTGCGGGTCATAAACGTTTACGATTGATTGAACTGAATCAATACATCCTCCCGGTCCTTCTACATATAATTTTGGATAATAAGTGCCGTATGCATTATAAAAATGCGAAGGATTGTCTGCAAAGCTGGTTGCTCCATCACCAAAATCCCAATAATAATTTTCATAATCGCTTCCCTGGAAAATAAAGCTCGTTTGTAAAGGCAAGCAAATGCCGGTGCTATCGATCATACTGAAAGCTGCAACCGGTTTCCGGATCTTAACATAACCGGTTTTAGTTACCGAATCTTCACAACCTACAAGATCACGGATCTTAAGTTTTATATTGTAATTATTATTTCCGGCCGGGAAATTATGTGTTGGATTTTGTAAGGTAGATGTTCCGCCATCACCAAAATTCCAATTGTATGTCAACCCAACACCTGTTGATGTATCTGTAAATTGTAATGGTGAAGAAGGACAAAAAAATGTATCGGCAAAAAATGCCGCTTTTGGATTTGTAATTAATACCGCACCTGTAATTGCAAACGTATCGGCGCAGTTTACATTGTCTTTTACAACCAGGCTTACAGTATAACTTCCTTCCTGAGAATAGATATGTGAAAAAGGAGATGATGTAAATGTTTGCTGTGAACCATCTCCAAAATTCCATGTCCATTGTGTAATTGGTGCCGATGTCGGAGTTGAAAGATCATTAAAGCTCATGGTCTTGTTTAGACACGCACCGGTACCATTAGGAGAAAAATTTGCGATCGGACCACTTATAACCATAAAATTATTAATGGTTACTGAATCCAGACAACCATTAATATCCTCAATAACTAATTTCACGGTATAAGATCCATAAGTTGACAGGTTAAAGTCAATGCTGCGAGTGGTATCGCTTACGATATTTGGACCGATTGTCCAGCTATAATCTTTTATATTATTTGGGTTGCTGCCGGTTGCGGATAAAGTAAACACTTCCCCTTTACAAACCGGGTTTTTGTTTGCAGTAAAAGAAACCGGTTCATTTATAATTTTTATTTGCCGCGTCGTGGTATACGAACACGGGCCGTTTGTTACGGTTAATGTTGCTGTATATGTTCCATAAGCCGGGTAAGTAAATGTAGGAGCAGTTATGGTTGTAAAAATAGTATTGGCGGGATCTCCCATTTTCCATTCATAAGTAATAGGACCGTATACACTATTGGTTAGAGAACTATCAAGGAAAGTAACCTGCAGTTTATTATTACAATTTGTGCGGTATCCAAAAATGGCGACCGGTGGTTTTACCTGGATTGGCCTGCTCAAAGAATCCATGCAACCATTATTAGATACTATTAGCTTAACATTTAAAAACCCTGTGTCGACATACGTATGCGTCGGATTTTGTAATACAGAAGTTAAACTGTCTCCAAAGTCCCACAACCATCTTACTGTTGCGCCGGGAGTGGTTGTTGAAAGATCTGTGAATTGTATTGGTGTACTGGCACAAGTATTATTTGGAGTAAAATTAAAATTGACAGTTGGCGGCGTTCCCGTTAATACACCATTTGGAACGTTTACTATTTCTACACATCCGTTTTGGGTTGTGATTGTAAGCTGAATATTATAATTACCTGCACTGGTGTAAGTATGAATTGGAGATTGCGTTGTAAACGTTGCACCGGGTTCTCCTAAATTCCATAAATAACTTACCACACTATCTACTGATTGAATAGTTGCAATTGGTTGGAATGTAAATGGAATGCACCCACCTGTCGGTGCATTGCTGATCCGTACAGATGCCGGGCTGATCTTTATGTATTGAAATTTTGTTATCGTATTACTGCATCCGCCAGGAAGTGTTATTGTTAGTGTCACAGTAAATGCGCCCAGGCTATTGTAAGTATGCGAAGGATTCTTAACATTGGATGTACTCCCGTCGCCAAAGTCCCAAAGCCATGTGCCCGCAGCGGGACTTAAATCAGAGAATTGAACCGTGAAAGGAGTTTTACATGAAGTCGAATCATTTGCTATAAAATTTACGGTAGGCTGTGTATTAACGGATACAGTTTTAGTTATGGAATCAATGCAATTTCCATAATCATTGATAAGTGTAACCTGGAAAGTTCCGCCGGCTAAATATGTTTTCGTCGGACTTATTTGTGACGAAGTAGTACCATCTCCGAAATCCCAGAAAGATGACATTGGCGAAGGCGAAGAATTATTTTGGAACGTTACAGATTGTCCAAGGCAAATACTTGCAGGGGCAATAAAATCAGTTGTTTTGCCGGCAATAACTACATTTTTTGTAATAGTGCCATTGCAGCCTAAATCGCTTTGCACAGTTAACTGAACAGAATATGTACCAGGAGTTGCATACGTTGTTGTTGGATTTTGTAATGTTGATGGAGGACTTCCATTTCCAAAATTCCAGAGGTAGGTTAAATTGCCGGGACCGCTTGTCTGATCCTGAAAACTGACACTGAAAGGACCGGCACATGTCGTAGGCTGTGAGAAAACAAAATCGGCATCGATACCATTTATAATTCTAATATATCTTCCGATTGATTTGAAATTTTGACATCCTGTGCTGCTTGTAACCAACAAAGAAACCGTGTAAAAACCTGCAGCAGTATATTGGTGAACAGGATTGGGAGATGTAGAAGTTCCACCATCTCCAAAATTCCAGAGCCACCCTGTAATAGTTCCGCCACCGGCAGGCACTGTGGTTTGATCTGTAAATTGAATAGTTGCGGGAACACAAGCGGTAGTAATATTTGCCACAAATGACGCAGCCGGCGAAGGAAATACAGTTATATAATTTATTTTTTCTTCTTCATCTATACCTGAACTGTTCCTCGCCACCAATTTGACAGTATAGGTTCCGGGTGCAGTAAAGTTGATCGTCGGGTTTTGCTGAGTTGATAATTGACCATTTCCAAAATCCCAGATCCATGATGTGGGGTTGTTTGTTGAAAGGTCTTGAAAAGTAACGGTAAGTACCGAACAGCCGGATGTCTTGTTAGAAGTAAAATTAGCTACTGGTGCCTGTGCAAAAGACGCTGATGAAATAGTAAACAGGCAAATAAATATTGCAGTTATATAAGGGTTCAGAAATTTAATTCTTACCTGCAATACATTAAAAATGGTATAGCTACTATAGGGTCGCAAAATTGGCGGTTTAACAAAAAATGTTAACTGATTAAAAATTCAGGATAAAGGATCTTGCTGGTAATTGTCTAAAAAACAAACAAGGTCATTTATTGACCTCACTTATTGTTTTTCGTTTAAGATCAACAGGGTTGATCAGAGGTAGGATAGGATCTGTTATTGTTTATCTAATCGTAAAGTCTTGGTTTCCGCTCCGTTGGTTTGTGTTGCCTCAACGTAGGTCCAGCTATTCTTCGTAATATTCCATGTTCCGTTAATAAGTGAAATGGGATTCGGAGCCCCTGGAAAACTGGCATATGTGGTCATTGCGGAGGCATTGCCATCCCAGGCACCGGTTCGTTCTGTTGTCCCGTTTAAAATAGCATCAACCGTTTTATTACTATAATATTGAAATTTATAACCTGAAAAGCTGGCGGTAATATCAGTACTGTTTTGCGTAAATTTTGTGATCTTCCATTGACCATCGGTCATGGCTTTAATGACCAGGTCTTCCCCGATTTTTTCTGTTGTTTTTTTACAACTTCCGAAGACGATCACTAAAAGGAATAAGGTGTACAGTTTTTTCATAAATGGGCTTAGATAGAAGGGCAAGATAGTTATTGTCAGCGACCTATGCAATAGTAAACAATAGCATTTTCTTAAACACAAAAGCCGTTCCATGAACGGCTTCAAATCAATTTATTGAAGATTTTTTATTTTGGAAAGCCGGTATTGGCTTTTACCTCGTTCAATTGTTGTATATGCCTGTTCGTATGAGAAGATATCATAAGGCAAAGCTGGTAACAATCAAGTAAACCGAATGGCATTTGTACAAAATGATTGCGCAGGTCCTCAGACGTTGCTTTCATATATTTAATATGAGCCCCCCTCGTAGTCTTAAAATCATTCATCGCTTCGTCAAGAGATTTGTAGGAAGTGTTTTGAGGCTCAAATGGAGGAAACGTTTTCACCTTGTTTGTCCTGTCTTCTATCATTTTTATCACTTGCTCATCCGTTACTTTCAGGTCTTTCTTTTTTTCGGGAGTAGCAGGGGCCTTCATGCTTGTTTCGAGCATCGCCCAAAGGTTTTTTTCAGAAATAGCAATATGATAAACACATTCCTGTACTGACCATTTATCTGCTGATATTTTATAACTCAATTGCGCCGAGCTAAGTCCTTTAACAGCATCCTGCAAAGCCATCTTTGTATTTTTCATATGATCTGCGGCGAATTTTCTTTCCTTTTTGGAAAGAACGTCATCTGTGGGAGTGCCGGCTAAACCTGAAAAAACGAGAAATAAAAGAAGAATGTAATTGTAAGTTTTTCTTCGTGGCATAGCAATAATTTTTTACAATAAATGGGCCGGGAAAGATAGTTTCTGAGGGATGGGACGGAAAAGTTACGAAAGCATTTGAATTCGGCTGTCATTTTTTGTACACTTTTTTAAAAATATCAGAAACGCGGCTTTATTATCTTTAATCAATGAAAATAAGAGATGTTATTGCCTCGTTGGAATCGCTGGCTCCTCTGTCCTTACAGGAAGGGTACGATAATGCCGGGCTCATTACCGGGGATGAAAATACGATCTGCACTGGCATATTGATTTCGTTGGACGCTACTGAAGCTGTGGTGGATGAAGCCGTAAAAAAGCGCTGCAATCTTATTGTTTCCCATCATCCTATTGTTTTTTCAGGCTTAAAAAAAATCACCGGTAAAAACTATGTACAAAAAATAGTTATCAAGGCAATTAAAAATGATATAGCTCTTTATGCAATTCATACTAATCTCGATAATATTCTTAATGGCGTAAATGGAAGAATTGCCGGGCTGTTGGATTTAAAAAACATTTCTGTATTGGCTGCAAAAGAAAATCAACTTAGAAAACTATACACTTTTGTTCCCGTTGCAAATGCTGATAAAGTAAGACATGCAATATTTGATGCCGGCGGCGGCCATATTGGTAATTATGGAGAATGCAGTTTTAATGCAGAGGGAATCGGAACTTTTAAAGGAGGAGCAAATACTGATCCTTATGCAGGCAAACCTGGTGAACTTCACAGAGAAAAAGAAATAAAAATTGAAGTTATATTTCCTGCCTGGCTTGAAGGCAGGATAATAAGAAGTTTATTGACTGCACATCCTTATGAAGAAGTGGCGTATGATATTTTCAAGTTGGAAAATAAATTTTCATCTACGGGATCGGGAATGATCGGAGAGTTGCCTCAACCAATGGATGAAGAACGATTTTTTAAAAAACTTAAAAGAAAATTTAACCTCAGGGTGATAAAGCACACTCAGTTAAAGAATGAAGCGGTGAAAAAGGTTGCCGTTTGCGGCGGAGCAGGAAGTTTCCTGATTCCCAGTGCATTGGCTGCTGGAGCTGATTTCTATATTACAGCAGATATTAAATATCATGATTTTTTGATGCGAATGACAAAATGGTTATTGCCGATATTGGTCATTATGAAAGCGAACAATTCACCATCAACCTCTTGCAGGAATTTTTGGAACAAAAATTCCCTACCTTTGCCGTCCTTAAAACAGAGGTGAATACAAACCCGGTACAGTACTTTTTATAGGCTGAATAGGATTACAAAAAGTATAAGAGTGCGACGCAACGGAAGTTGATAGTAATACAAAAGCCGGGTTCATAATAAAACTTCAAACTAAAATAAATCATCAAATAAATGAGTACAGTTAAAGAATTTTCAGTACAAGAAAAACTTACCGCCCTGGTTACACTTCAAAAAATCGAATGCAAGTTGGATGAATTAAAAGTATTGAAAGGCGAATTTCCGATGGAAGTTGCCGACCTTGAAGATGAGATCACGGGATTGCATGCAAGACAAACCCGTATTGAAGAAGAAATAAATGGCATCACTGAGTTTATTGAGCAAAAGAAAGAAGCCATCAAAGAAGCCGAAGCACTGGTAAAAAAATATGAGAAGCAAAGCAACAATGTAAAGAATAACCGTGAATTTGAAGCGATCAATAAAGAAATAGAAATGCAGCAACTGGAAGTAAAGCTTGCTGAAAAACATATTAAAGATGCTACGGATGAAATTTCTGAGAAAGCAGTGTTGCTTGAAAAAGCAAAGAAAACGTTGGCGCAAAAGAAGGTATTCTGAATACAAAGAAAGGAGAACTTGAAAAGATCATTGCTTCTAACGAAAAAGAAGAAAAACATTTTAATAAAATGGCTGCTGAAGCAAAGGAGTTAGTTGATCCGCGTTTGTTGACCAGCTATGAAAAGATCCGTAAAAGCTATCGCAATGGCCTGGCTGTTGTACCAGTGGAAAGAGATGCCTGCGGTGGTTGTTTCTATGCTATTCCTCCTCAAAAACAAAGTGAGATCAAGCCAGCACAAAAAGATCATGGTTTGTGAAAACTGCGGTCGTGTATTGGTTGATACCGATCTTCAGGCTCCGTTGAGATAAAATAATTTTAAAAGCGATTTTTTTTTACCCCGTCTTGTTTTAAGCAGGCGGGGTTTTTTGTTGTTCGCTTTGCTCGCAATGACGGAGAAGTGATTTATAGAATAAAACTCATTACGTATTGTTCGTTCCAAAAATCTCATTTTGCGTTAAATTGCGGATCATGCTCAAAAACTTTCTATTCAGAACTACGCAATCATTGATGCGATCGATATAAAATTTCCCGTGGGAATGAATGTGATGACGGGTGAAACAGGCGCCGGTAAATCGATTATCATGGGAGCACTGGGACTTATTCTTGGAGACAGGGCTGATTCATCTGCGTTGGTGAATAAAGAAAAGAAATGCATCGTAGAAGGCGTTTTTAAAACAGACAATAAAAACAACGTAAAAGATTTTTTTAGAAAAAATGAATTAGATCCTGATGAGGAATTAGTAGTTAGAAGGGAAATTGCGATAAACGGGAAATCAAGAGCATTTATAAATGATACTCCGGTTAACCTTGACCAATTGAGAGAATTAAGCAGTTTGCTTGTTGACCTTCACCAGCAGTTTGATTCATTGCAATTGGGTGAAAATGATTTTCAGCGGGAAGTGATCGATGCATTGGCAGGGCATGCGGAGGCCATAAATGAATACCAGGGATCTTATCATCAATGGAAAAGTTTACAAAAGGAATTAGATGAATTAAAAAATCAAAAACAGCAATTTGATAAAGAAGCGGATTATAACCGGTTTCAGTTTGAAGAACTGGAAGAAGCCGGCTTCAGAGAAAATGAACTGGAGGAAACTGATGCCGAACTAAAAATGCTGAACAATGCTGAAGATATTAAAAACGCATTGAGCAAAAGTATATTTTGAATTGAAGGAAAGTGAGACCCCGGTGGTTCAACAATTGAAAAGTTTATCGAACCAGTTACAGGCTTATTCATCATTTCATCCGCAATTGCCTGAACTGATACAACGATTACAATCAGCACAAATGGAACTGCAGGATATTGCAGACGATCTTGACAATGTCAGCAATCATATTAATTACAGCCCGCAGAAAATTGAACAATTGAATGAACGGCTTGCTTTAGGTTATAAATTATTGAAGAAACATGGTGTAAAAACAACAAATGAATTGCTGCTGATCCAAAAACAATTTGAAGAAAAACTACAGGCAGTATTGAATATCGATGAAAGCATTCAGCAAAAGGAAAAAGAAGTTTTAAAAGCAAAGCAAAACCTTACGCAGTACGCGAATAAAATATCTGAAGGACAGAAAAAAACAAGTAAAACCTTTGGAAGAAAAAGTAAATAAACTTCTTGCACAGGTGGGCATGCCTAATGCGAAGATCAAGATTGAGATTAAGGATGAGGTTGAGTTAAATGGTTTTGGTAAGAACAGCATTGAATTTTTATTTGATGCAAATCAAAGCAAGCAATTTTTACCGGTAAGAAAAGTAGCCAGTGGTGGTGAATTGAGCCGGTTAATGCTTTGTATAAAATCTTTAGTGGCACAAAAGCTGGATATGCCCACATTAATCTTTGATGAAATTGATACCGGTATTTCCGGTGAAGCGGCAAAGCAGGTTGGAGTTATCATGAAAGAGCTTGCGAACAACCGCCAGGTGATTTGCATTACCCATCAGCCGCAGATCGCCGGCAAGGCAAATGCGCATTTCTTTGTGTATAAAGAGATCGTAAAAGATGAAGTGAAAACAAATATCAGGTTATTAAATAATGAAGAAAGAATCACCACCATTGCAAAAATGCTTAGTGGTGAAAAACCAACTGCCGCTGCTATTGAGAATGCAAGGGAAATGGTAGGAAATTAAAAACCCCCAAACCCCCTAAAGGGGGCTTAGAGTTCTCGCTTTCAAATTTTTTTATATACATGAAATCCTTCATTGTTCTTTCATTGATCGTTGCCTTTATGATCCTTGCTTATTTGCTGAATAAATGGTTGCAAAAATTTATTCAGCCAAGACGATCATTTAGCAGATTGCTGTTTTATTTTTTATCTGCATTAATTACTGTATTTGTATTATCGTTCCTGGTGGTATTCGTGATCACAAAGCTTTATCCTGATGAGCTAATTAAATAACTTCTTACATTTACCGGCATAAAACAAATTGCTATGGCATATAACCTTTTAAAAGGAAAAAGAGGAATTATAACGGGTGCTCTTGATGCGAATTCAATTGCATGGAAAGTTGCAGAAAAGTGTCATGAAGAAGGTGCAACTTTTGTATTGACCAATGCACCGATCGCAATGAGAATGGGAGAGATCAATAAACTGGCGGAGAAAACAAAATCTGAAATTATTCCCGCCGATGCTACCAATGTTGATGAACTCACTAATCTTTTCACTAAATCGCAGGAAGTGCTTGGCGGAAAGATTGATTTTGTGCTGCATTCGATCGGGATGAGTGTTAACATCCGGAAGAAAATTCCTTACACTGAATCTAATTATGAATACTTCATGAAAGGAATTGATGTATCAGCAATGTCTTTTCATAAAATGCTTTCAGTAGCCAGGAAATTAGATGCGATAAATGAATGGGGAAGTGTGGTTGCCTTAACTTATATGGCGGCCCAGCGAACTTTTCCTTTTTATACCGATATGGCTGATATAAAAGCGATGCTTGAGTCTATTGCCCGCAGTTTTGGTTATCATTATGGAGTAGAAAAGAAAGTCCGCATCAATACCGTTTCCCAATCACCAACCAAAACTACAGCAGGCACAGGCATAAAAGGATTTGGCGATTTTTTTGATTTTGCGAATTCTATTGCTCCGCTGGGCAATGCTACTGCAGAAGATTGTGCCAATTACTGCGTCACACTTTTTTCTGATCTTACAAGAATGGTAACAATGCAAAACCTGTTTCATGATGGCGGGTATTCAACGACTGGCGTGAGCAATGAAGTGATGCAGAAATTAGGAGTCACTGAATAATTGTCGAATAGCGTGCAGGAAGTACAAGAGTGCGACGCAACCAAAGTTTAATAGTAGTACAAAAGTTGGGAACATAAAAAACCAAACCGCCTCAATAATGAGGCGGTTTAATCTTTAAAGAAATGTTTTATCTGAGTTCCCCCTTCAGGGGACAGGGGGCCTAATACTCATCTTCATTAAACATAAAATCTTCCTGGCTCGGATAATCAGGCCAGATGTCTTCAATGCTTTCATACACTTCGCCACCTTCATCTTCCAACTCCTGCAGATTTTCTACCACTTCGATAGGGGCACCGCTACGGATCGAATAGTCGATGAGTTCGTCTTTGGTGGCCGGCCACGGCGCTTCTTCAAGATATGATGCTAATTCTAAGGTCCAGAACATTTTTCGGTTTTTTGATTTCCAGGATTCGGGTTTCAAACTTTACAACGCTTACCCTACCCCCCAAATTTTTCGCAAATGTAGCTTTAATAACGAATTTTCCAAATCCGGGGTTTTACCGGCCGTATAAAGGGTTTCTTAAATTTCCCTGCCTCATTTGCACTGCTTATTTTTAGGGCCTCGGGTTTCAAGATGTTTGATTACCGAAATATTGTAAAGGCTGCATGCTCATTGGTAAAAATATTTATAAACGTTACGGCTCGCTGGAGGTACTCAGGGGTGTAGATCTCGAAATTAAAAAGGGGGAGGTGGTCGCTATCGTAGGGCCATCCGGCTGCGGGAAAAGCACTTTGCTGCATATATTGGGATCGCTGGATAGGGCTGATCGGGGAGAGATTGTTATTAATAATACCAACCTTAGCCAGCTTGCGGGAAATAAATTAGCAGCTTTCCGGAATAAACATATTGGGTTTGTATTCCAGTTTCATCATTTATTGCCTGAATTCACGGCATTGGAAAATGTATGTATTCCGGGTTGGCTTTCGGGCAGAGCTAAGGCTGAGGTTAAGACTAAGGCTGAGGAATTATTGAAAATACTTAGGCTTCATGACAGGAATGAAAATAAACCTAACCAGCTTTCGGGTGGTGAGCAGCAAAGAGTGGCGGTTGCCCGTGCGTTAATAAATAACCCTGATATTGTTTTTGCCGATGAACCTTCAGGCAATCTTGACACGGCCAATGCCCAGGAACTTCATCAATTATTCTTTGATCTTAGGAAACAATTCAATCAAACTTTTCTTATCGTTACTCACAACGAAGAACTTTCACACCTTAGCGATAGGACGCTTCATATGAAAGATGGAAAAATTGTAATATGATTTTTTATTCAGTATTTCAATAGGCGACTTTCAATTATTTTTCCGGATATGGAGAGAGGATTCTGACTGAAATCATTTGACTACCGCTTGCACCCGCCATGTTGCTCTGTGGGTTTGTTGGGTCAATGATACCTGTTAGCCCGTCGAGGTCAGTGCCAAATAAATCTTTCATGGCTTTGTTGCCTTTTTTTAATTCTTGTGCGGCATCTAACCTAAGGGAGAGCAAGTATTCAGTTTTATAGATACTATTTGGATCTGTAATTTTATTCACTTTCCATTGCACACCCTCGTCGCCCTTTCTGATAAACATGCTGCCGCCGCCGGCTATATCTCCATTAGCAGACAGGTATTCAACATTCCACATAAAAGATGGAGGCTCATCTTTATTTCCCAAAAAAAACATGACCTCAGAGGGATGTTTCAGGCTGGCACCGGCAAAATATTGTTCGTCTGAACCTTCTTCTTCCGCACGCACTGCTTCTACATCACCAATATTCGCTGTAATCTTTGCATTCTGCACGTTTTTAGAAAAAGAATAAAATCCGCTTTCTGTCACATATACCGTTTTTATATTCGGATCAGGCACCTCGTCATTCAGACCGATATAGTAACCCTCTTTTTCGGTATTAATTAAAAACCCCTCTTTTAAACTCTTTTCAGATGGAAAATGGTATAATACGGTTCTATGCGCCATATCTGTCATTTCAGCCTCCTCACCGCCTTTTATTCTTATGCCCGGCAGAGTGCCGCGTTTCAGCGTTTTTGTTTCGTTCTGAAAATAATTAATACTCACTTTGAGCGGAGCACCACTTACGCCTTCAACAGCTACAGTTCCGGTATACAGATCATCACAGCCCCACACATTTTTTGTTTCGCAGGCGGCTTTTATATACGCTGTTTTGTCCGTGGTCATTTTAAATTTTACGATTGCGGTTCCCTGGTTATCTGTTGTAAATTTTGCCGGTGTGAAAACTCCACCAACAGTTCCGGCAGTTGAAATTTCCTTATTTTTCAACACATCCAAATCACAATCTACCACTTGTAATACTACCCGTGTTTCTTCACCCTTAGCCAATTTGTTGTCCATCATTATTGATATATATCCACCCCACAGGTCGCCGCCAAGGCCATAATTGTTTCTATCTCTTTGACTTTTTTCATAATCGTGAATCTTTTTTATTTGCGGCCCCAATTGAGCTGCTGCCTGTTGCGTTATTTTGTCAATATCAAGAACGGGATAAATCTGGAACCGTACTTCTGTTTCAGCAATTTGTTTATTGCTGCAGACAGGCTGCATCCAAAGCCGCAATACATAATCGGATAAGCTCTGAATGATAATTCCATAGATGGCATACTTATAATTACTACCTGCATATGATGCCTGTGGTGTTTTTAATGTCTGTCTTATATAAACACAATTATCATTCTTAAAAAACTGATCGAATTGGTAAGATATTTCTGACCAAAGAATTTCCAGCTTTTCCCATTGTTCCAGCATTACAGGGTCCTCGGGCTTTTGAATGGCAAGCCATTCAATCTTTTGAAATGCGATCGCAGTTGTTTCGCCGCAATTCTGGCACTCCTGTGCATTTGCCCGGATGTTTACTAGAAGAATAAGGATTAATAATATTTTTTTCATGAGCGTGATTTGAAATGTATTCCGGAATTAATCTGCTGCCTTACTTTCGTGATGCCGTGAATAAAATCTTTGTTTTTGAAGGTCATTATTTTCATTTCTTTATCCAGATGCGAACGATGGCACTCTCAGTCTCTCTGCCAAACCCCGCAGCATTTTTATCATTTGTTTGTTTGAAATAGGCAATCACGTGTTCTGTTTTGTAAGGGCTGTCCGGGTCATTAATTTTAATCGTCTCAACAACTGCTGTACTGTCGCCGCGCATCCAACGCAAGGCGCCGCTTTCCGGAGAACGTTTACCTTCTATCTCCTCAAAATCAAAATTGATGTCAAAATTATAAATGGTGTCATTCTTAAATTCCATTGCAACCCATGGAGAAAGCAGATTTGACGAGCTAATGCTCACAGTTGAATCTTTCGCCACCTGATAATGTGCACCTAGTGGTTTGACGTTTACCTGTGGTGATCTGATGATTTCATAGAGATGCGAATTACCTTCATTTTGAATGAAAACTGTTTTTGACCCTGTACTTTCCCCCGGTGAAATTTGTATGTTATCATTTTTACTCTTGAGAGAATTGGGGTAATGGTAAAAGATCGTCCTTGCTTCCACACTGTAATTTTTCCGTTCATCCGCCATAGTAATGGACATGCTTGAATCTTCTTCCGTTAAGCGAACATCCGTCACTCCGTTTTTGAAATATTGAACGGAAATATGGTATGCCGGTGTTACGGCAACTGCAGCCGCTCCTGAATAAAGGTCTTCACATCCTTTTACGTTTACCGGTGTCGACTGTGCTATTATAATAGCCTCTCCTAATAGATTTGACCGCAGCTTAAATTTTGCTTTTGCCTTGCCCTGCGCATCCGTTTTAACGGTTGCGGGTGTTACAGTTCCCCCCGTTGTTTTGGAAAAGATAATTTCTTGATCAGCTAAAAGCCCGCCATTGCAATCTTTCATTTCCAATATAATATCGGTTTGCTCCCCGCTTTTTAAATTTGGGTCTATTACTTTAATATCAATTGAGCCGCCGAACCAATTCCCACCAAACGGTAACTTTCCGGAGCGATGTTGTTCTGCTTCAAAACTTTTTATTTTATTAATAATGGGAAATAATTTGGCGACTGCACCCTGCGCTGTCTGCACCGGATTCCAATCGGCAGTTAATTTGAATAATACATCCGTTTCTGCCAGAATTTTTTCCCGGCAGGCAGGACTGAGAAAAAGCTTTAGCTCAAAATTATCGTCTATAGGTCTTATCCATCCATAAATCACGTATTCCCAACCGAATTTTGCCTCAGCTTTGTTGCTTATTCGGGCCCTTTCCATCGGACCTGCGTCTAAAAGATTGATGCAGTTATCACCATTTTGTATTTGTTCAAAAATATAGTCGCCGATGAAAAATATTTTTTCCCATTTTTTATGTAACGCTTTATCCGCAGGCTTTTGAATATTAAATTTTTCTAAATCAAAAAAAACGACAGTTGGTTTTTTTTTGCAATTGCCGCATTGCTGTGCAACACAAAAACATAAGCTGTTTATCAGTAAACAAGTAATTAAAAAAAATTTTTTCATGCCTTTTTTTTAATCTCACAATTCTTAAAACCATTGAAGTCTCACTATTTTGTCAGCAATGCAATTGCGTTCATCATCACCTGCATGATCAACATACCGGATTCTGTTCCATTTTTTATATGCTGCACCACGGGAGCTTTCTCAGAGAGATCAAATTTTTCTTCATCAATCTTTTGCGGTTCTACTTTTGTTATTTCAACCAGCATTTTATTTTTTTTGTTCTTATCATATTCCACTTCAAATTTTAAAACTGCTTTATCGAGCTCAAATTGGAGCGGGTGAATATGATTAATAGCCGCGGGTAGATCATCGCTGTACCAAACAATGACTTTTTCCGGCTGCATATTGATAATATAGTTTGATACCCCCGCGCCACGGGAGGTGCCGCCAAATGTGTACACAATTTTTTTGCAATTGTAACCGGCAATCACCGCGGTTTCTGTGGTTTTCTGACTGGTGTATTGTGCTGCGTCAACATGGTATTTTTGCCAAACTTCATTTATTACCGGCGTAGGAAAATTTACAGTCCCCTGGTTGTTTTTATCCCGGTCAGCTAAAACTAATTTTCCTGATGTGGCAGTATTGTTGATCAGCAATTCCTGATGATATCCCAGGGCATCAGTTTTTATCAATGCCTTTGAAGGGGTATAATACATCTTTGAATAGGCAGGCATTACCATAATTCCTGAAATAAAAAATGCATCTTTTATTTCCTGTTCATTTGTTCCCTTAATGGATTGCTGAAGTTTTTTTAACGCATTTATTGCATGGTTTTGCTGCAAAAAATCTCCATTTTCAAAATCAAGTTTTTTTAATGAATCGTTTAGCGGGTGTCCGGGAAAAGAGGTACGGCTATATACAATGCCTTCATTGAATGAAGCCGTTATTGTTTTTTGTGCTGAACCATACAGGCAAAGCAATACCAGTTGAAAAACAATCATTTTTTTCATTGCTCACGATTAAAATTCCAGTATAAACTACTGCTTAATAAACTCGACTCTGCGATTATTTGCTTTTCCTTCTGGAGTTGGGTTTTTATCAGCAAGTTCCGATTCACCTTTTCCTTCTGTAGTTAAACTGGCTTCATCAATTCCATATTCTTTTACCAGGAGATTTTTTACAGCCACCGCCCTCTTTTCAGACAGGGTCATATTTGCTTTATCATCGCCATCCGAATCTGTATGACCCACGATTTTTACTTTTACTCCAGCATTTTCTTTCAGCACGTTTGCAATATCTTTTAACGCACCTGATGATTCGGGTTTTATTTTATCGCTGTTCACATCAAACAAAATTCCCCTCGTAACAAACTTCCCTTCTGTCATTAGCTTGTTTCTTGTATCAGCTGCGCCAACTGCCAGTCTTATGTTTCCTAAAAGCATATAGTCATCCGCGCCGTAGGAGCCTTGCATGCCAAAGGTTACAGCGTTAAATTTGCCTGCTGGATCAAAGGCACGGGGAATGTCCCAGATCTTTTCGCCGTTCACATACACACGTAATCTTTGCGCTTGCCGCCACATAGATATGTGTGCAAAGTTGTTAGCGCCATTATCCCACACTTTAAAGTCAACATCGTTATTCACTGTGTGGTTGCCTGAACTCCCTACTATGATTCTGGAATTAGCTTTTCCTTGCGTATTAATAAAGCCAGGTCTGAATTGAAGATGCACAGCATGATTGCCTCTCCAATTCACGTAGTGATAATAGTCCCTATAATCCGTTGGGTTAACCAGATTGGCAAAATTTACAGCCATATGGGTCCCTCTCCATTCGGGGTTTACTGCCAAATCAAACTCAAGCGTAAAATTATCGGGGAGGGTAGTAATGAATTCGGGATGAAAAACTCCTTCTTTGGCAATCTTTAGCCATTTGCCTTCTTTATTATTAATGGTTACCACTTCGGCGGTTGCATTGGTATTCCATCGTGTCGGAAAGTCGCCGATTTCTGCTTTACTAAAATCCTCATAAGCCATAACTTTTTCGCCGGGTACAAAATCATATTTTGTATTGAATGCCATCTGCTGACCCTTATCTTTTGTGCCATCTGCATTCTTGGTTTTTGCATCGCCATCTGCATCGGTTTTCGTTTTTGATCCATCGGGATTTTTCACCTTGGTGTCACCGTCTTCATCTTTTTTAACCTTGGTCCCATTTTCAATTTCATCAAGACCTTTGTCCATCGTTTTATCGACTTTTTGATCTGCTCTTTGAGCAGTTTTTTGTTTTGCTTTTTCCTTTATTTTATTTAGAATTTGAGCAGACGAAGAATTAAAAAAAGAACAAAGTGCAACAAAAAGCACAAAACAGATTAGCTTTTTCATTTTTCACAAATTTAGTTTTCAAAGGAAATGAAATAGCCAGCGCAAGACAATCGGATAAAAATCTGATTTTATGTTTGAATAGTGTTTAAACAGATTTGTTCTGCAGAACTTTTGCTACCGCCTGCGATTTGGAATTCACGTGCAATTTTTGATAGATCTTTGAAATATGAGTTCTGATAGTAGAGATGCTTATAAAATATTTCTCTGCAATTTTTTTATAACTCAATCCATCTACCAACGAGTATAAAATTTCTTTTTCACGCCCGGTAAGTTGATAATCCGTAATTACAGACGATGGCTGTGATTGAAAAGCCTGTATCACTTTGCGGGCAATACTGGGGCTCATAGGAGCACCGCCTTCGGCTAATTCTTTTACCGCCTGCAAAATTTCTTCCGGCGGTGTTTTCTTTAATAAATATCCAGATGCGCCTGCACGAATTGCATCAAATATCTTTTCATCGTCTTCAAACACGGTGAACATCAATACCTGTATGTTTTCAAAATTGGATTTCACCGTTCTTACTCCTTCTATGCCGCTTATGCTGGGCAACCCGATATCCATTAACACAACATCCGGGGCTGATCTTTGAAATTCACTTATTACATTCAGTAAGTTGCTTAATGAAGCCACACATTGCAAGCCTTCCGTTCTGTCGAAAAGCTGCTGAAGGCTTAATCGTAATGCCGTGTTATCTTCTACTATAGCTATTCTTATCATATGACAAAGCTGGTGAAATGAAAGATCATTTTCTATCGGATATTTATTTGATTTTAGTCTGCAGGGATATAATTGTTCCCTTATTTAATGCTGTATCTATTTTTATTTGTGCATTTATAGCTTCTGCTCTTTTTTTCATGCTTATAATTCCGTTGCCCAGTCGAATGCTTTGCTGGTTAAATCCCCTGCCATTATCGCTGATCTCAATTTTTAAATAATTGTTATCGTACTTGACCATTATGCGGGCTTTGGAGCAGTTTGAATATTTTACAAGATTATTAATTGCTTCTTTCATGATCAGGTAAATATGCTGGCGGGTTTCCATATCCAATTTTGCTTTATGAATGGAATCATCGATGTCTATCGTGTAATCTATTTCTTTTGCTTCCAAAAGCTTAGAGGCAAACCTTTTGATCCGCAGCATCAGGTCTTCAATAGAATCATTGCGCGGATTGATACTCCATACGATGTCATCCATTTTTTCCATTAATGAAACCGAACTGTGTTTTATCTCCTGCATCATATTGCCGGATTGATGCTGATCTTTTTCCTTTGCAGCGATATCACTTAAAATAGAAATTGAACTAAGTGTTGATCCGATATCATCATGAAGGTCTGTTGAAATGCGACTACGCAATCTTTCGAGTTTTAAAGCTTGTTGCAAACGATAACGATATATAAAAAAGAATAAAGCGGATACAAATAAAATTATGCCGGTAATAAACCACCATGTTTTCCAAAACGGAGCGGGTATTATAAAACTGAAAGAGGCAGCCTGCCTGCTCCAGTTGCCCACGGAATTACGGGCCTCAGCTTTAAAAGTGTAATGCCCTGCCGGCAGATTATAGCTCACAAAATTTCTTGTCCCGGAATAAGTCCAGTCATTGTCCTGTCCCTCCAGTTTATACCGGTATTGAAGAGGAGCATCATCGCTTAGATGTATTCCGGCAAATTCAAAAGATACTGTTGTGTTACCAGTTGCTAGTTTTTTTTGAGCCGAAGAAACATATGGCGGCAATGTGCTATCAGTTTTTCCATTGATCGAAAACTCCGTAACAAAAATGGATGGCGCATTAAGCTTTGTCTTTTCAGTTTGTGGTAAATATTCAATCAATCCGGACTCTGTTCCGATCCATAATTTTTCATTGTCCGGAAAAATAGTATTAGTTGCATCAGCTATATCTTCGTTAAATAAATTCAGTTTTCGTACGAAGGGTTGACCATAGGAGCCTGATAAAATACTTACTCCTTTATTAGTGGCCATATAAATATTACCATGATGGTCTGCGGCAATAGATTTTACCCAATTGGCAGAGAGTCCATTTGCCGTCGTGAGATGCCATGTTGTATTTTTATCAGGTGAAATAATAAATATTCCATTTGTCCGCGTTCCAAATACAATATTACCCATGCTATCCGTATAAGAACAACGTATTCTCAGATCATTGTAACCTGTTTCAGGAGAATACTGGTGAACTAATTTTGCAATATTGTTATCAAGTGCGTATTTGCGAATACCAGAACTCCGGTAACCAATCCAGAGATGACCTGTTTTATCTTTATAAATAGCATCAATAAAATCACCCAGGCCAGGTTGCAGCAATACTTCCTGTAAACTATCATGCTGTAATTTATAAACCCTGCCATTTTCTGTCGTCAGCCATAAAGCTCCTTCTTTATCTTCATAAACTTTTGTAGTCGCCAGGGTGTATTTTAATTTGATTCGATTGTTTTCAATTAAAAGTATACCTGCTGATGTACCGGCCATTAACATATTCTGTTTGGTTTTATGCAGCCAGGCAACATAGCCGATCCTATTATTATTTACAAAACGGTAATCCTTGAATTCATTATTAATTTTTTGTCCGAGGCCGTCATAAGTGGCGAGCCACAACTCATTTTTTTCATCACGTGCAATCATATTTACCATAGAATGCGTGGGGCCTTTGCTAAGATCATAAAACAAAGAATTTTCATTGCCCATTTTTGCAATGCCACGCCCCGTACAGATCCACGCAAGATTTTCCTGGTCAAAATAAATTTTTCCGGCAGCGGCCGGTAAGCCATTGCTTATATCAAGGCTTCGAAACTGGTCATTTTTCAGCTGGTATAATTTATCAGATGATATCCATAATTCTTCAGTTTGATCATTGCGGGTAATAGACAAGACCGGTTTATCCTTAAATAATATTTTAGCAGCTTTGCTGGTAATAACCTCGTCTGCATTATCAAAAAAGACCAACCCCTTTTCTGTGGCTAACCATACATGATTATTTTTTTCTATGATCATGCCATTGATTTCATAACCAGGTAACGATCTGCCCGCAGATTTCCATTTACCATTTTCTTTTTTATAAACAAAAACTCCTTTTGAACATCCAAAAAACAGCCAGCGGTCCTTTACATACCCGATCGAATTAAATTGAATTTTCATCTGGCTATTACTTGGATCAAATTCAGAAAACGATATTCCATCGAACCAGAAAATATTCTGATCGGTAGCAACCAGGTAATTATTGCTTTCCAGCTCAATCATATCAAAAACATTATTGGAATTGGATGCAATACTTGGATTAAGTAAAAAATTCGTGAACGTAAAATCTTTATATTTATACAAACCATTGTAAAAACTAAGCACCCAAATGTTTTTTTGGCTATCCTTGAAAAAATTAGTGATGTATAGTTGACCGCTTAATGTTTCAATAGAAGGTTCTGTGAACCGGTTCCCGTCAAACCAGTTGATGCCAAAAGGCGTTCCTATCCATAATAAACCCAACTCATCCCGTATAACCGCAATGACCTGGTTATTGATCAACCCATCTTTTGAGGAATATGTTTTAAATGGTAAAAGTTGTGCAATTGCGTTGTTACAGCAAAGGGCAAGAATTAAAAAATATTTCAGGTACCGCCACATAATCTTCCTGAAATTTAAGAAACAATTTTGGGAAATGAGTCATAGCCTGGGCTTCCACGGAATTTCTTCAGCTTTTAAATGTTGTGCCGCAAATCTTGCCAGCACAAAAAGATAATCGCTAAGACGGTTGAGATATTTTATAATTAGTGATTCGATTTCCAATTCTTTCTTTTGCATTCTTACACAACAACGTTCTGTACGGCGGCAAACACATCTTGCAATATGAAGTGCGGATACAACAACATGCCCGCCGGGAAGTATAAATGATTTCATGACGGGCAATGCTTCATTCATCTTATCAATTTCTTTTTCCAGTAACTCAACATCTGCTTCATGGAGATCGGGGATCTTTAGTTTGGTTTCTTTCTCCGGATCACAGGCTAGTGCCGAACCAATAGTGAAAAGGCGATCCTGTATTTCCGTAAGCACATTACTTATACTCTGTGATTTCAAATGATCAAGACACAAGCCAATAAAAGAATTTAGTTCATCCACAGTGCCATAGGCTTCAATTCGCAGATCTGATTTAAAAACTTTAGTGCCACCGATGAGTGAGGTTTTTCCCTTGTCGCCGGTCTTTGTATAAATTTTATTTGACATAGTAATTCTCAATTAACAGTAAGCAAAAGTAGGCCGTTAAAAGTTGGCAAATAAAAAATGGAGAGAACATTCTCCCCACAAACTTTTTTAATTGAGTTGATCGTCCTAGCGGGTGAAGACGGTTACATGCTCATTGATCACATCGCTTTCTATCATGCCGTCTCTCAATCTTACAATCCTGCGTGCATGGTTCGCGATATCAGTTTCATGGGTTACCAGTACAATCGTATTTCCTGCGGAATGTATCTTGTCGAATATTTCCATTATTTCGTACGAAGTTTTTGTATCCAGGTTACCGGTCGGCTCATCGGCAAGAATAATAGAAGGATCATTTACCAATGCTCTTGCAATCGCCACACGCTGGCATTGTCCCCCGCTCAGTTCATTTGGTTTGTGATGACTCCGGTCGGTAAGATTCACAAGATCCATTACATGTTTTGCTTTTTCCGTACGGACTCTCTTGCCCATCCCTGCATACACCAATGGCAAAGCAACATTTTCCAATGCAGTTAACCTTGGCAGTAAATTGAATTGCTGGAAAACGAAACCAATCTCTTTATTTCTTATTTCGGCGAGCTTGTTGTCTTCTGTTACACTTATATCATGACCATTTAAAATATAACTTCCGGAAGTGGGCGTATCGAGGCAACCGATAATATTCATTAAGGTACTTTTACCCGAACCTGATGGGCCCATTAATGCTACATATTCATTCTTGTTGATATCAAGCGCAACTCCTTTTAATACCTGCAATTCCATTTTACCCATGAAATAACTCTTCTGAATCTTTTCCAGGTGTATAATGCTTTGCATATTCTTGTTTCTGGTTTTTTGGTGCAGGTTTCTGGTTCTTTGTTACAGGTTTGAAATTACAAATACCCAGTAACTGACAACCAGCATCTATTTCTTAATAACCTTAGGTACTTTAAAAAATTTATCATCATGTGCCGGCGCATTTTTTAAAGCTTCGGTACGGGTTACGGATGCTTTTACTTATCTTCTCTTAAAACATTTACGTTAGAAGACATATGCAGCAATGGTTCTGTTCCTTCAAGGTCGAGTTCATCCAGTTTTTCTACAAAACGTTACCATCCGTTGCAGATCATTTTTTATTCCTTCTTTATCTGCTGCATTGAATTCCAGTCTTGATAAATGAGCCAGTTTATCTACTAAAGCATCAGTTACTTCCATCTGACAAATATAGTATTGAGTCAGGAGTTCGGAGTTCTGAGTCCGGAGTATTTTACCGGAGGATATATTTATTTTTTAAAAAATATGACTGCTGACTCCGAACTCCTGACTCTGAACTAATCCATATCTTCGCCGCCGCATGAGTAAAAAGAAAGAAATAGTAATGAGTGGCATTCGGCCCGACAGGCTTTTTGCACCTCGGAAATTATTTTGGTGCGGTAAGAAATTATGTGCGGATGCAGGAGGAGTATGAATGTTTTTTTATGGTGGCCGATCTGCATTCGCTCACCACGCATCCTGATACAAAAGAATTAAAACAAAATGTTCACCGGGTGTTGGCAGAAAATATTGCCTGCGGCCTCGATCCTGATAAAGCTGCTCTTTATTGTCAAAGTCATGTTTATGAAACCAGCGAATTGTATCTCTATCTGAATATGCTTGCTTATAAAGGTGAGTTGGAAAAAACCACAACATTTAAAGATAAAGTAAGACAACAACCGGATAATGTAAATGCAGGATTGCTGACCTATCCTGTTTTACAAACTGCAGATATTATTTTGCACCGGGCCTCATTAGTTCCTGTTGGTAAAGACCAGGAACAGCATCTTGAAATGGCCAGCAATTTTGCAAACCGTTTTAATCACCGGTATGGTGAAGTATTTCCTGAACCCCGTGCATTTAATTATGGCGCTGAATTGGTAAAAGTGCCAAGTCTTGATGGAGCAGGAAAAATGAGTAAGAGTGAAAATCAATATGCCACACTTTACCTTGCTGATGAAGATGATACTGATCAGGAAAAAAGTAATGAAAGCTAAAACCGATAGCGGCCAACTGAACCGAATTCACCGAAACCGGATTATATTGAAAATATTTTTTTATTGATGAAATTGGTGAGTGAAGAAACAATTAGAAAAAATTTGAAGAAGATTATAACAATTGCACCATTCGTTATGGCGATATGAAAAAACAATTGGCCGAAGATATGGTGAAATTTATTTCTCCGATAAGAGAAAAAGTAAATGCGATACTTGGAAATGAAAAATATTTGAAGAAGTAATGGAAAAAGGAGCAGAAAAGGCAAGTAAAAGTGCGAAGGCAACAATGGAATTGGTAAGAGAAGCAATGGGTTTAAATTATTTTACACTACCTAATGGGGAATAAAGAAATTGACAATATTCACTTAGAATAGAAAAGATTATTTATTTTCAGTTTATCGAATTAATTATTAACTCCAAAAACTAAGTTCCCCTTTAGGGGACAGGGGTATGGCTAAATCAAAAACAAAACCCAAACATATTGCAGTAGCCGGCAATATTGGTGCCGGTAAAACAACGCTTACTGAATTGCTGAGCAAGCATTACAAATGGATCCCGCAATTTGAAGATGTTGATCATAATCCTTATCTCTATGATTTTTATGAGGACATGCCCCGCTGGAGCTTCAACCTTCAGATTTATTTTTTGAATAGCCGCTTAAGGCAATTGGTAGAAATTCAAAGAGGAACGTGAAACCGTTATACAGGACAGGACCATTTATGAAGATGCTCACATTTTTGCGCCCAACCTTCATGAAATGGGATTGATGAGCAAAAGAGATTTTGATAATTATTTTCAATTTTTCCAGACATTGAAACAAATGGTACAGACCTCCGGACCTGCTTATCTACCTTAATGCATCTGTGCCCACTCTGGTGGGACAAATTCAAAAACGCGGAAGGGAATATGAGGAAAATATCAGGCTTGATTATTTAAAAAGACTGAATGAATTCTATAATAAATGGATCGATGCTTATAAAGAAGGCCCATTGCTGGTAATTGATATCGATAAAAACAAATTCGCGGAGAATGACGAACATCTTGGCGAGATCATCCGCAAAATAGACGGCCAGATCTTTGGATTGTTTTAAATAATATTGGCGCATAAAAATTAACATTTGCTGTTCATTGAGAGTAGGATTATAAAATACCTTTACAAACACTCTTATTTTTAATGTATGAACAGGATATTCTTACTACTGATTTTATTTACTAGTTCAACTTGTTTTTCTCAATCATTACGAGATTCTCTTTTTAGCGGAAAGCTGAAAGCCGATTCTGCACTCGTAGCAAAAAGTAAGATCAATGAGCAAAAAATGAAGGCAGATTCTGTAAGAAGAGTACAGATCGATTCTCTTAAAAAGATCGGTGCCGATACATCACATTTAACCGTTACGGCTTTAACTGTTACCGCTCCCGCGGTGAAGACAGAAATAAAATATTCAGATAATAATAAGATATGGAAAAAATTTGTTGATGAATACAACCCGATCATCAATACCGAAATGTTGACATCAAAGAAGATTAAGAAAGGTGGTTATACCGTAACGTTGGAATATGAAATTGGAACAGATGGTGCAGTCACCACAAAGAATGTTATCTGCGATCCCAAAAGCGAAGCTCTCGAGAATCTGATCCGGGAGAGAATGATGCCAAATGCTCCGAAATTAGCCCCTCAGGTTGTTAATGGAGCACCGCGTAAATCGAGCAGAAGACAAATACTCGTCTTTGTAAAAGAGAAGAATTAGTTCCCGTTATTTTTCTTGCTTTATCACTTATGGAAATTTTATTTACGGGCATCTGATTGGAAAACCTGTTATGAGAAAGAAAATATTTCTTGCTTCTGTTTTTTTATTCTTCGTCATATTTATCAGCGCACAAAAGAGAACGTTTTTGAAAAAGTAGAAGTGGACGCATATACAAATGAAAAGGCGTGGGTTGCGCATGTCATGAAAAAAACCCAATTACCGGATTCAATTTTAAAGGATATTCCTGCGGGCACTTATAAAATCAATGTTCAGTTTATAATTGATAAGCATGGAAATATCGGGCAGATAAAAGCTAAAAATGATCCGGGTTTTGGTTTGGCAAGACGAGCTGAGCATATTGTTTCGACTTACAATGGAACGTGGATACCTGCTTCACAGTGCGGACGAAGTGTAAAAGCTTACAGAACACAACCCATAACATTTGTAATACCCTCTCAATAACCACCCCAGTTTTTACTTTGTTTTAATTCAGATTCAATTTTCTTAAACCATTCTTCCTGGTTGGTCTTATTACGGCTATAATCCGTTTCATTATCGTATTGCTGTTGATATTCTTCTTTGTCATCAACAACTGATTTATAAATCACATCAAGGTCTTTTTGAAAGGAACTCCTGTTAAACTGGTATTCGTTAATTGATTTATTCAATTTTCTTGCAAATATTTCTGCAATATCAAAATGACCTTGTTCATGCCTGAGTATCCAGTCATTCTTTACCAGGCCCCATGATTTGTTTTTTTCAAACCTGCAATCGATTTTGTACGCTACGTTGCCATTCGTAACACTATACGAGAAACCAAGATGTGTTGTAGTCATTGCAGCAGTATTTCCTAACCGTTGCGGCGCTGCTTTAAAATCATCCCATGTTAATCTTCTGTCCGCCTGCCATTTTATAGAATCTTCATCCGGCAGAGACAGCATTAATAATGGTAAAATAAAAATCGGGAGAGCGAGGATCTTTTTCATGGCTAAATAATAACGGCAAGTTGGCGAAAAAAGTTTAAAGACTTTCTTAAAAATAAACCCCTGGCTGTGAAACCAGGGGTTGGGCAAGCAACAATAGAAAGTTTTATATTTTAGGCGCAGCCGCAATTACTTCGTCTGAAATGCCGGCTTTGTATTTTTCAAAATTCTTTATAAACAACCCGCCAAGACATTTTGCTTTTTCATCATAAGCATTTTTATCTTCCCAGGTATTGCGTGGATTAAGTACCTGTGCAGGAACATTGGGACAACTTGTTGGCATTGCTATTCCAAATACTTCATGGTTTTCAAAAGCTACGTTATTAAGTTTACCCTCTAATACTGCAGTGATCATGGCACGGGTATAAGATAATTTCATTCTTTTACCAACACCATAGGTGCCGCCCGTCCAGCCGGTATTAATAAGCCAAACATTTACTTTGTTGTCCAGCATTTTTTTGCCAAGCATCATTGCATATTTTCCGGGATGCAACGGAAGAAATGGTGCGCCAAAACATGCACTGAAAGTGGGTTTAGGTTCCGTAACTCCGGCTTCAGTCCCGGCAACTTTTGCGGTATAGCCACTAATAAATTGATACATGGCTTGTCCGGGAGTCAGTTTTGATATTGGCGGCAATACGCCAAATGCATCGCAGGTTAAAAAGAAAATATTTTTTGGGAGACCGCCAATAGAGGGCTCCTGTGCATTGCTGATAAAACTTAGAGGATAGGAAACCCTTGTATTTTCAGTAACCGAGGCATCTTCAAAATTTATTTTATTAGTGCCCGGATAGAATCTTGTGTTTTCAACTAAAGCTCCATGTCTGATTGCCTGGAATATCTCAGGCTCTTTTTCCTGGGTAAGGTTTATACACTTTGCATAGCAGCCACCTTCAAAATTGAAAATATTATCTGCTGTCCAGGCATGCTCATCGTCACCGATCAGTATACGCTTTGGATCGGCGCTAAGTGTTGTTTTTCCGGTACCGCTTAAACCAAAGAAAATAGCGGTATCTCCATCTTCTCCCATATTGGCACTGCAATGCATGCTCAACACATTTTTTTCATAGGGCAAAATATAATTGAGTATTGTAAATATACCCTTCTTCATTTCGCCGGTATAGCCAGATCCTGCAATCAGGATCATCTTGTGTTTAAATGAAACAAGAGAAACATTATGCTGTCTTGTCCCACATTCTTTTGCATCAAGCTTTAAGCCGGGACACGCAACCACATGCCATTCGGGTTTGAACGTTTCAAGCTCTTCATCGGTGGGTCTTAAAAACATATTATAGGCAAAAAGATTGCTCCATGGTTTTTCATTTACCACACGAATATTAATGCGATAGCGGGGATCCGCGCAGGCATAGCAATCCCTCACCCATAGCTCCGGAAGTCTTTCCAGGTAATCGATCATTTTTTTATAAATGACATGATAATATTTTTCATCAAGAGGAACATTAAACTCATTCCAATCAACGGTGTTGGCAGTGACCTCATCTCTCACTATAAACTTATCTTTTGGACTTCTTCCTGTAAACTCCCCGGTTTGAATAACCAATGCGCCAGTGTCGTTTAAAACACCTTCACCAAGACGGAGGGTGTCAAGCACGAGATCACCGGGAGAAGTTTGATAATGAACATTTTCGGAGAACTTTAAAACAGATTTCATTAGATTTTTGGTAGGAAACGAAATGGTCTGTAATGACATAGCCAGGCTTTTAATTAAATGTTGACGGCAAAGGTAGGGCACAAACCCTATTCAAAACAAACAAGTGTTCGTGGCACACATTATAACGATAAGAACTTAAAAATAGTCTGCGACTGAAAGTCATTGATTAATAGTAGTATTGCAAATTTGAAATGCGATAATTTTTTTTTCCTTGAGATTTATCAACTTTTAAGGAAAACCACAATTAGCTGGCAAAGCATACTAATTATCTTTAAAAAATAATTTCTAAAATGAAATACCTCCCGCTGAATTCGCAAATCTTTATTCAAAACAGGCAACGGTTTATAAAGGAGATGGAACCAAATTCAATTGCCATTTTTAACAGCAATGATGAGTTGCCCATGAATGCCGATGCGCTGCATAAGTTCAAACAAAACTCCGATCTGTTTTGGCTCACAGGAGTGGTGCAGGAAGACAGCATGTTGATCCTGTTTCCTGATAACCCGGAAAAGAAATTTCGTGAGGTATTGGTCCTGGTCCGGCCAAATGAACTAAAAGAAAAATGGGATGGCAAGAGATTGCGTAAACAAGAAGCCACTGCAATTTCAGGCATTGAAAATATTGTTTGGCTCGACAGCCTTGAGCCCTTACTGCAAAAATGGATACACTGGTGTGATAACATTTACCTGAATACAAACGAGCATGACCGTAAAGCGAATTGGGTACCGGTAAGAGACTATCGCTATGCAGAAGAAACGAAAATCAAATATCCGTTGCACAATTACAAACGCAGTGCGCAAATTTTAAAAAGGCTTCGTGCTATTAAGACTCCTTTGGAAGTAGAAGTAATGCAAAAAGCAATTGATATTACTGATAATACCTTCCGGCGCCTGCTTCAATTTATAAAGCCGGGTGTGTGGGAACATGAAATTGAGGCTGAAATATTTCATTCCTTTCTGATGCAAAGGGCAACCGGCGCTGCATATGGAAGTATCATTGCAAGTGGCGACAGAGCGAGAACTCTTCATTATGTTTCCAATAATGCAGAATGTAAAAGTGGTGAAATGATACTCATGGATTTTGGCGCCGAATACGGAGGATACAACGCTGATCTTACAAGAACGATTCCAGTGAATGGTAAGTTCACAGCAAGACAGAAAAAGATATATAACACTTGTCTTGATCTGCACAATCGCTGTAAAGAAATGCTGAAGCCCGGGATCTCAATTATGGAATATCATGATAAGGCAGGCGATGTTGCTACCGAGTTATTTTTAAAAGCCGGTCTCTTGAAAAAATCAGAAGTAAAAAATGAGGACCCCGAGAACAGAGCCTACCGAAAATATTTGTATCACGGCATTTCACATCATCTTGGTATCGATGTGCATGATCTTGGTACAATGACGGAACCGATAAAGGCGGGAATGGTGTTTACCGTTGAGCCGGGAATTTATATGGAGGAAGAAGGAATGGGCATTCGAATTGAAAACAATGTCTGGATAACAAAAAACGGCAATAAGGACCTGATGAAGAATATTCCGATCACAGTTGAAGAAATAGAAGCACTCATGAAGAAATAATGTGCAAATAAATCTAGTTTCTAAAATTCAAACCACCTTATTTTGCAGCACGAATGAAGCAAATCCCTAATCTCTTTACATTATTGAATCTCTTTCTCGGCGTTACTGCTATCATTTTTATTTTACAAACAGGCGAGACAATTGTTTTTTTTGATACAGAAGGTTTGGTGAAGGTCCATTTGCCGGAAAAAATTACATGGGGAGCTATTCTTATTTTTTGTGCTGCAGTGGTTGATTTTCTCGACGGATTTCTTGCGCGGCTTTTTAAAGCAAACTCGGCAATGGGAGAGCAACTTGATTCACTTTCGGATTTAGTAAGCTTTGGTGTAGCTCCCGGATTGATCATCTACCAATTATTGAGGATCAGCTTTGCACAGGGAGAGGCAGGTCTTGATGTTTCAATGGCATTTCTTTTACCAGCATTGATAATTCCCTGCGCTGCTGCATGGCGACTTGCAAAATTTAATTTAGATGAAGGACAGCAATATTCTTTTAAAGGATTGCCAACACCATCTGCTGGTCTTTTTATTGCTTCATTGCCATTGATCATTTGGTCTTCGGAAATTGATATCACTCATATCATTTACAATAGATGGGTGCTTTATTTAATAATCGTTGTTATTTCTTTTTTGATGGTAAGTAATCTGCCATTAATGAGCATGAAATTCAAAGATTTTAGTTTTGCGAATAATGTACCAAAATATATACTTGCAGTAATAGCCATTGCTGCTATAATTTTATTGAAATGGCTGGCTGTTCCTGTTATACTGGTTGCTTATGTTATAGTATCTTTGATCTTCAAAAATAAATTCACATGACTTATACAGTTCAGATAAAAGTGATGCCGTTAAAAGAGTTGTTGGATCCCCAGGGAAAGGCGGTGATGGGCGGACTTCAAAATCTTGGTCTTAACGGAGTAGAAGATGTGAGAGTTGGAAAAAATATCACACTCCAGTTAAATGCTGCATCAGCTGAACAAGCAAAGCAATTGGCAGAAGAAGCCAGTAAAAAATTGCTGGCAAACCCGGTGATGGAATATTTTGAAGTAGAATGTAAAACCTCCAACTCCGCCTGAGGCGGAGAATACAGAAATATTCATTTCATTTATTTATCTCCCGAATTTGAGTAATACACAAAAAGGAGAGGACAAGGTCAATCTAAGTTCCCACTTTAGGGGGGCAGGGGGTCTTTACATCGTTCCTACTCCCATCGGAAATTTGAAAGACATTACTCTTAAAGCATTAGAAGTTTTGAAAGAAGCAGACCTGATTCTTGCAGAAGACACAAGAACAACTTCTCATTTGTTAAATCATTACCAGGTTACAAAACCCATTTCTCCTTACCATCAGCATAATGAGCATAAAGTATTACAACATTTAATTGATCAATTACTGGCAGGCAAAAAAATGGCATTGGTAACCGATGCAGGCACTCCCGGTATTTCAGATCCTGCATTTTTATTAATAAGAGAATGTATAAAAAATGACATAAGAACAGAATGCCTGCCCGGAGCAACTGCCTTTGTTCCTGCATTGGTCAACAGTGGTATCCCCTCCAATCGTTTTGTATTCGAAGGATTTCTCCCCTTGAAAAAAGGAAGGCAATCACTTTTAAAATCCCTGGCTGATGAAGAAAGAACAATGATCTTTTACGAATCACCTGTACGATTAGTAAAAACATTGGATGATCTGATTCAATTTTTTGGAAGTGAAAGGATCTGTTGTGTCAGCCGTGAGATCACGAAAATGTTCGAAGAGAATAAAAGGGGAACATTAAAGGAAGTGTGCGATTACTTCAGGCAAAAAACCGTGAAAGGAGAAATTGTAGTCATTGTACAGGGAAAGAGCTAACATTCACACTTCTTTATATAATTTTTTGATTTTTATACGTCTTCCCTGAAATAAACCACCCGATTAATTTTATTTCTAGATAACAGGTATTTATCGAAATTTGCGACCTCAAATAAATCATGATGAAAAATAGATCATTGCTTTTTGTCTTTGGTATCTTCTGCATTGGCTCTGCATTTTCTCAGCCTGATCGCTGGCAACAAAGGGTAAAATACACGATGAATATTGATATGAATGTGCAGACAAACCAGTTTACAGGCAAACAATCTTTAGAATATTCAAACAATTCGCCTGACACGCTTACCCGGGTTTTTTATCATTTATATTTTAATGCGTTTCAGCCAAACAGCATGATGGATGCTCGCAGCCGCATTCTCGGACAAACTTTTTTTGGTAACCGGCAGGACTGGGATCCAAGAGTAAAAGACCGCATCTTGAATTTGAAACCCGATGAGATCGGCTATCATAAAATTCTTTCGTTGAAAATGAATGGCCGTCCGCAGCAATTTGTAATGCAGGAAACAATCCTGGAAGTAAAGCTTGATAAACCTATTCTTCCAAAAACAAAAGTTGTTTTTGAAATGGAGTTTGAATCACAGGTTCCGTTACAGGTTAGGAGAAGCGGCAGGGATAATCCGAATACCAAGGTTCGTTATTCAATGAGTCAATGGTATCCGAAAATATGTGAGTATGATTATGAAGGCTGGCATCCCACCCCGTATGTAGCAAGAGAATTTTATGGCGTGTGGGGCGATTTTGATGTAACGATAAATATTGATAAATCATACATACTCGGCGGTACCGGCTATTTACAAAATGCAGATCAAATTGGTTTCGGGTATGAAAAGGAAGGAACAAAAGTTTCAAAGCCATCAGCTAGTAAATTGTCATGGCATTTTCTTGCACCCAATGTTCATGATTTTGCATGGGCTGCAGATCCTGAATTTGTTCACAAAACAAGAACTGTACGGGATACTCTTGTATTTCATTTATTATATAAACCCGGAAGGGCCAATGTAAAAGAATGGGAAGATATTTTAGATAATGCTGAAAAAGCGCTGCCCTTTATTGAAAAAACTTTTGGTGGTTATCCTTACAAACAATTTTCATTTATTCATGGTGGTGACGGTGGAATGGAATACCCGATGGCCACTTTGCTCGCGGCCCCAGGTGCCTGGCTTCACGAATGGCTGCATAACTGGTACTACGGAATGCTTGGCACAAATGAATCAGAATATGGATGGATGGATGAAGGCTTTACCGAATTTGCAACAGACAGAACAATGGCTTTTCTCCAAAACAATAATGGGTTTGCTCATGAAGATAATTATGGTGGCTACTACTCATTAGTAAAAAGCGGGCGAGAAGAACCCATGACAACACATGCAGATCATTTTAATACAAATCTTGCTTATGGTGCCGCTGCTTATTCCAAAGGCTGTGTGTTTCTTTCACAGCTTGGATACATTACCGGGGAAGAGAATTTGAAAAAAATATTGCTCGAGTACTATCGCTTATGGAGATTTAAGCATCCCAACGCAAATGATTTTGTGAGAGTAGCAGAGAAAGTAACTGATATGAAGCTGGATTGGTATCGTGAATATTGGATCAATACAACTAAAACGATCGATTATAGTATTGATAGTTTATGGGAAGAAGGCGGGAAAACAAAAGTAAGGATCAAAAGAACCGGGCTTGTTTCTATGCCAATAGACTTTCAGCTTACATTCAAAGATGGAAGTAAAGAGCTTCATTATATTCCTATGTATCTTATGTTTGGGCAAAAACCTGTTGAGGATGCTTCCGTCCCAAGAGTTGTATATGAACCATGGAAATGGACACATACTTCTTATATCATAGAAACATCAAGAAAGCTTTCTGATATAGCGATTGGAGAGATTGATCCATCGCAAAGACTGGCGGATGTCGAACGAAGGAATAATAAAATAGAATTGAAGTTTTGATCGGGTATATAGAAATTAAAAACCCGGATTTTATTCCGGGTTTCTTTAAAGACATTTTATTGTCTTCAGAAAGGTTTAAGATTAATGGTCGCCAACTAAGGACCTTTCAAAACAGCAAATAAAATTAACTACCTGCTTGCTTATGGCCTATACCACTTTAGTGGTATTTTTTATGCTCAAAGAATGACTTTTTATCGGCCAAAATACTTATTTATGGCCTCCACCCGGTTAGTAACATGGAGTTTTTCATAAATATGATAAACATGTTTTCTCACAGTCTCAGGACTGATAAATAAAACGCTGGCAATTTCTTTGTACATCAGGCCGCGGGAAAGCTCTTCCAGGATTTGTCTTTCCCTGTGAGAAAGCTGGTCCATAAGTGGAGAGCTGGGGGAGGCCATTGGCTTATCACGAAAAGCGACCACCACTTTACGTGCAATCTGGCTGCTCATAGGGGCGCCGCCTTCGTGCAGTTCTTTTATCGCTTCCAATAATCTCGACGGTTCTGTTTTTTTAAGAATATAACCGCTGGCCCCGGCACTTAAAGCCTCAAATATTTTTTCATCATCTTCATACACAGTACACATCATAAAGTTGGTAGCAGGAAGCAATGGTTTTAATTCTCTTACACAATCAATACCATTTTCAGTCTCTCCAAGATTTATATCCATCAGCACAACATCAGGCTTTAGAACAGGAAGCTTTGTCAACGCCTCAGAGGGATTGCGCATAGTACCAATGCATTTATAACCAGCAGCAGAGGAAACAATTTCTTCCAGGGCTTGTCTTAATTCGCTTACATCATCAACAATACAAACTGTGATTTCTTTCATCGGTCAAAGGTAGGTTTCAGGCTAAAGTGAGCAATACCACTTTCCGGGTATATTTATACCTTAACGGGGAACATAAAGAAGGAATTTTGCGTCAAAAAATTCTTCTTTAAACAGATCAGAAATCTCCACAATCCGCGGCCGGGTTCCGCTTTCATGTATTTCATTTGTCAGATCGCCGCCTTTAAGGCAAATAAGTCCGGGAGGAAAGAGTTCGGAGTTCGGAGTTCGGAGTCCGGAGTCGGGCTCCTCAGTCTTGTGCTTTGTCCCTTGCGCCTTGTCCCTTGCACCTTGTGCCTTGCGCCTTAGCAAAGGCTTACTCCATTTCCACAACTCCTTCAAAGGTGCCACCGCACGGGACACGACAAAATCAAATCTCCTGTTCTTAATTTCTTCTGCACTTATATGTTGCGTAGTTATATTTTTTAATGTCAAACTTTCAGCAACAGCATTAACTACTTTTAATTTTTTCGCAATGCTGTCAACAAGATGAAATTTTACTTCAGGAAAATAAATAGCTAACGGAATACCCGGAAATCCTCCGCCTGTTCCTATATCAAGTATTTCCATGCCAGGTTCAAATTGAAAAACAGCGGCAATGGCCAAAGAATGAAGTACATGTTTTTCATACAAACCATCAATATCTTTTCTTGAGATCACATTGATCTTGCTGTTCCAATCTTTATATAACGATTCCAGTGCAGCATACTGCTTTACTTGCTCAGGTGTAAAATCAGAAAAGTATTTTAAAATGATTTGCATATTAACTGCAAGGCAATTATTGATAACTTATTATTGTTTATTGAAATTATTTCCGGCCTTCTGCAGACTCCCAACTGCCGACTGCCAACTGCCGAGCGATCTCAATTCCAGCTGCGTTGTGGCTTTTGCCATAGCGACCGCGCAAATATGATGTAATAAAAGAACATCCAGATATCAAGAAAAAGAAAAAATGGCCACAGGTCTTTTTCGTTTAGTTTTTTCATCGCAAAAAAATAAATGAATGCCTGTATGATGAATCTTGCGCCGAAAACAAGAAGAGCAAGCTGCCAGTCATAAAATAAAATAGAAGTGATAAATAATGGATAAAAAAAGAATTGAGAGAATGTATAAAGTCCAAGAAGGAATTTGTGAACCGGTTTATAATATTTTGCTGTTGTGTAATGCCTGTATTTTTGTTTTATCCAACTATTCCATGTTTTTCTTGGAATAGACAAAGTAGCAGCATCTTTATCTATTACAACAGCCACATTTTTTCTATTTGCTGATTTATTTACAAACAAATCGTCATCACCTCCGGGTATATGATTGATGGATGAAAAACCTTTTTGACGGAAAAACAATGCTTTTTTATAAGAAAGATTGCGGCCAACACCCATATAAGGAACTCCTGCCAGCGCAAAAGATAAATACTGAATGGCTGAATGAAAAGTTTCGAATCGTATAAGTTTATTTAACAGACCGGGCTTTTTATGATAGCCACCATATCCCAGTACTATCTCTACTCCGTCATGATAAGCCTCCTGCATTTTTTGGATCCAATGCTCGCTTGCAGGCACGCAATCTGCATCAGTAAGCAACATCACTTCGTGGTTGGCTTCTTTTATTCCAATGCTAAGCGGATATTTTTTACCAGAAATAAGTTTTGCTTCCTGCGTTAGTTCAACAACATGTAACCGGTCTTTAAAAGTTTTTTTAAGTTCCTGTAAAATGTATTTAGAATCGTCGACAGAATTATCATTTACTGCAATTACCTCATAAGTCGTTGGATATTCCTGCACCAATAAACCGGGTAAATGGCGGGCAAGATTTTCATCCTCATCTCGTGCACAAACGATAACTGATACGGGGTGCTGCTGGTTTCTCGGTCTCTTTTTTAATTTATAAAATGCGACCCGGCTAAAGAACCAGAGATAATAAAATAATTGAATGGCGGTAATGGCTGCAAAAGCATAAAAAACTATTTGCCACCAATTGATGTTTTGTAAAATTGTAAGATCCATAGTTGCTTGCGGTTGCGAAAATAGGACAGAACCGCCTTAAAGCTTATAAATTGATTTCACAACTGTTGAAAAGAAGCGACTTTACGTCTCATAAATTTTATCTTGCAGGTTTTATGGCGGCATTAAGATTCGATTTAGAACATACCGACCCGAATTCTAAAGCAAGAACAGGGAAGATCACCACCGATCATGGTGAAATCACGACGCCTGTCTTTATGCCGGTTGGAACGGCCGGCAGCGTAAAGGCCGTTACTCAACATCAACTGGCAAATGATATAAAGGCACAGATCATTCTTGGAAATACTTATCATTTGTACCTGCGGCCAGGTCTTGACACAATTGAAAAAGCCGGTGGCTTACATAAATTTCTTCATTGGAAAAGACCCATACTTACCGATAGTGGTGGCTACCAGGTGTTTTCTTTGGCAGGCACAAGAAAAATAAAAGAAGAAGGAGTTACTTTTCAAAGTCATATTGATGGCAGCCGGCATTTGTTTACTCCCGAAACCGTGATCAATATACAACGCAGCATCGGCGCTGATATTATAATGGCATTTGATGAATGCCCGCCCGGTGGCAGTGATTATAAATATGCGTTGAAAAGTATGCAGCTAACTCATCGCTGGCTCGACAGGTGCTTTAACCAGTTTACTGCTACCAACGATAAATATGATTATACGCAAAATCTTTTTCCAATTGTGCAAGGCGGTACACATAAAGAGTTAAGAAAAGAATCTTGTGATTATATTATTTCAAAGAATGCTAATGGAAATGCCATTGGCGGATTAAGTGTCGGCGAACCAGAACCCGTGATGTATGAGATATGTGATTTTTGTTGTGATCATTTACCCAAAGAAAAGCCCCGTTACCTGATGGGTGTCGGCACGCCATGGAATATTCTGGAATGCATTAGCCTTGGAGTAGATATGTTTGACTGTGTAATGCCAACGAGGAATGGCCGTAATGCAATGCTCTTTACCACTAAAGGCGTAATTAATATCGATAATAAAAAATGGGAGCATGATTTTTCTCCAATCGATGACGGCTTTGAATGTGAGATGAGTAATTATTACAGCAAATCTTACCTGCGTCATTTGATAAAATCAAAAGAGATACTTGGTCTTACCATTGCCAGTGTTCACAATCTGGCTTTTTATATGTGGCTGGTAACTGAGGCCCGGAAAAAAATACACGAAGGCGATTTTTTATCATGGAAAGAAAATATCAGCCTTCAGTTGAAACAAAGGATATAATGAAGTAAGTATTTTTTCTTTTCAATTATTATAAAGCCGTGCACTTTCTCATCCTGAGTCTACCCCAAAGAGGGTACTTGACGTTTCTATACAATAGTTTAACTTCATATACCAACCCCCTAAAAGCCACGATTCCTTATCTGTTGAATAGTAAGTTTTTTATTTCGCCTTAAATTTTTTTTTATGGAACTTGAATTAACAAGATCAACCAAGACCAATAAGTCCACCATTGGCGAGCTTACCATTAATGGTGCATTCGAGTGCTTTATTTTAGAAGATAAAGACCGTGGCCTTCGGCAGGGAATGACGATGTCTGAACTGATGGCTTTAAAAATTAAAAAACAAACAGCCATACCGACTGGCCGGTATGAAATCGTAGTAAGCTTTAGCGACAGATTTCAAAAAATGCTGCCATTATTATTAGATGTTCCGGCATATGAGGGCATTCGTATTCATCCGGGCAATACTGATACAAATACAGAAGGATGCCTGTTACCTGGAAAAACTAAATCCCCGGATATGGTAGGCAGCAGCCGTGTGGCATTTACCGCATTATTTGATAAGATCATAGCGGCTCTGCGGCGGGAAAAAATATTCATTACAGTTAAATAGCGTAAACACCTTTTGAATTGAGGCGTTTACACGCTTACATTGTTCAGACCGGATTTGAACCTTTATAAAAAATTAGAAAACCAATCACCGACTCTTTGGATACTGATCAAATTGTATGTAACTGTGATATACGAACATCTAAAAATAAATACTTTTTAAAATTAATTACTGAACCAAAATTATCAACATGAATTACCCAGGACATGTCATCAAAAAAGGCTCCATGGAGAGCTCAATTGTAAAAGCTATTCAGCAAAAACTTAATGAGAAGGGCTGCGGGCCGGTTCCCGTTAATGGAAGCTTTGATGTAAATACGGAGAACGCCGTAAAATTATTCCAGGCCCGCTTTACGGATCAGCGTGATAATCCCCTGAAAGTTGACGGGGTGATTGGACCAGTTACGTGGGCCACCATATTCGGAGTGGTTACGGTATTACCAATAGTTAACACGCCGAATGCTTTATTAAGTGCTGTTCTTGCTGTAGCAAGTTCTCAAATCGGTGTAATGGAGGTGCCGCCCGGCAGTAACCGTGGAATTGAGGTTGACAAATATCATGATGATGCCGGGTCACCTCGTGGTCTGGCATGGTGTATGGCATTTATTTTTTCCTGTTTCAAACAAGCCTGTGCTAATCTCGGAAGATCAAACCCTGCAGTTAGAACCGGCGGCGTGCTTGATCATTGGAGAAGGGCGACATGTAAAAAAATTCTTGCTGATGATGCCGCTGATAATACTTCCCTGGTTTTACCGGGGCAAATATTTATTATTTCAACGGGTGGTGGATTTGGCCATGCAGGGTTCATTGAAAAAATTGAAGGCGGCCTTTTAACCACCATTGAAGGCAATACAAATAATAACGGCAGTCGTGAAGGAATTGGTGTTTTCAGGAGAAAAGCAAGAACGATCAATTCGATCAATGAAGGATTTCTGCAATACGAATAACGTATTTTGGTTTTTTAAAAATGATCCCTTATCTCGGGATTGTTCAGATATTATTGTGAGAAAACAAAAGCCCCGCATTGCGGGGCTTTATTACATTTCTTAAAGCAATTTTTTATTGTTGTATACCACCACCGCCGCCACTTCCAACACGTTTGCTTTCATCATCGGTGCCTGTCTTGCGGTTGCGTGAAGCTTTCACCTGGTTATTACCAAAACGATAAGTAAAGTTTAGTTTGAATTGCCTGCTTTCAAAATTCCCGCTTGCAACAAGATATTGCCCCGCAAAATTGCTGGTGCCGCTGAATTTCAACGTTTTGAAAATATCACTCACGGCAACTTTTATATTGCCTTTGGTTTTGAATATTGTTTTTTGCATACCGGCGTCTATTGAATACATCGCAATGCTTTTAAATGTTCCCTGCCAAAGGCTTGGTGCATTGTAAAAACCGCTTAGCTCTGCAGTCCAGTCTTTTTTCTTCCCAAACTTCAGGCTGTTTTGCATAAAGAAATTATAAGAGAATACATCAAGATCCACAACCCTGTTGCCGCCGCCAAAATCCGCTACGTAATGTGAGTAATACGTATTAAGATTTGTAAAGAAGCTATAGTTCTTGTAGTTGAACGGATAACTTATGTTAAGACTTACTATATTTTGCGTAGCGAGATTCTTTTTCGTCAGGAACGCTTTTGTTTTTTCTAGCGTATCTACTATTTGTGTAAATACATCTGCTACATGACTATAGGTAAGTGCCGTTGTTAATTTGTATTTATAAATATTGGTGACAGAAATCGAGTTTGTGTATTGTGGTCTTAATGTCGTATTTCCTTTCTGAAAAGTATATTCATCCAACTTGAATTCAAATGGATTCAGGTCCTGGTAAGCAGGGCGGTCAATACGGCGGCTATAAGAAATGCTCCATTGCTTCATCGGGTTTTTATTAAATGTTACGGATGCACTTGGGAAAAGTCCGGTATAATTCCTTTCAATGGTTGACTTGGTTGAATAGTTTACAGAACCATCGCTGTTCAACGCGTAAGAATCTCCGTTGTTATTTGTGTTTTCCATCCGTACGCCTGCCTGGAACATAAATCCTTTTTTAGGATATGCCTTATTATAATTCACATAAACGGCATTGATATTTTCGCTATAGTCAAACTGGTTGCTGCGATCAATATCAAGCTGCTTGCTGCTTCCTATCACATTATAACGTCCGAAATTGTTTGAGGTATTTACTAACGATGTTTTAAAACCAACGCCAAGTTTTCCTCCTTTGTATTTTTGTTCATAATCCGCTTTCAATGAATAAATATCAATATCTGTTGGAGAAATAAAATTATAGATAGAGCGGCTCAGTTCCGTTGACATATCTGGTGTATAATAAATATTCGGCTGCATTTGGTTCGTCCTGATCCTGAAAAGACCATAGTCCGCATCCACATTCAGCTCACGGCCTGAAGTATCGGCATAACGGTAATTGATATTAAAATTTGCATTATCCCTGTCAGCATCGCTGCTGTTATTTGCAGTAAGTATTCTATTAGTAACATTAGTTGGTTTGTAAACGATAGGCGTTTTACTGTTTGTTCTGCCGCTGTTGTCGCCCATATTACCATTTACCAATATTCCCAACGTATGTTTATTATTTATAAAATAATCGAGCCCGGCTTTAAACCCGCGGCTCTCATTGCGATTTATACCAATATTCACCTGGTTGAAAATTGTATCCAATTGCTCCCTGTACAACCTGAATATATTTTGGTTCTTGTTGCGGTTGTAATTGAAATTACCAAATACATTTATTTTTTTATTGCGATGATTCAATGCCAGGCCTGCATTGTACCTGGGATTTATTGCAACACCATAGCCTAAATTGATGGAGCCATTCGTTCCAAACGATTTATTTTTTTTCAGCTTGATATTAATGATACCCGCATTACCTGCCGCATCATATTTAGCCGACGGGTTAGTAATGATCTCGATCGACTCAACTTCCGAAGACTGAATATTCTTCAGATACGCTGCGAGATCGAGGCCTGAGAGGGGAGTTGGTTTACCATCAACATAGATCTTTACACCATTTTTACCGGCAAGGCTTATGTTATCATCTTTATCAAGCAATACACCCGGCGCTTTGCGAAGCAGTTCCAACGCATCATTTCCTGTAGCGTTTATCGTTCCTTCCACATTTAAGATTGTCTTGTCAGCCTTAACTTCCACCATTGGTTTTTTTGAATTTACGGTTACATCCTGCAAGCTTGTGCTGGCTTTTTCAAGCACCATTTCCGGAACTGTTACCTCGCTGCCGTTTACTTCAAACAATGCAGAATTTCTCTTATTATAACTAACGAAGGTTGTGCTGACAAAATATTGACCAGGCTGAATGCCGATAAAATCATATCGTCCCGATCCATTGGTAGCTGCAATTTTTGCAATAGATGAGTCCTTGGCCCGATGCAGAGTAACATTAGCACCGGATAAAGATTTGCCCTGATCATCTTTTACAACCCCGGTAATTTTTTGAGCAGAAACGGTATAACTTGCCAGGACGGCAAGCAAAATAAAAAGTATTCTCATGGTTGTGGTTTCTTTGATTATGAGACGCAAAAGTATCCCACAGGTTACTGATATTGGAGTGGATTGCTATGAGCGGAAGAAAAGTCGTATCAGTGGCTCGCCAATATTAAATTTTCAATAAATTTCTTCACAAAATCTTTGATCATTATTTGTTTCCTTTGCGGTGATGAAACATAGTAATAATCTTATTGAAAGGAAATATTCATTAATAAAACCAAAATTCCCCCTTTAGGGGGTTAGGGAGCTATGAAGACGCTTGACTGGTATATACTGAAAAAGATACTCGTTACTTTTTTCTTTTGCATGATACTTTTTACGCTGATCGCCGTAGCAATAGACAGCAGTGAGCATACAGAAAACTTTGTAAAATCAGGACTTAGCACCAAACAGATCTTTTCACAGTATTATATCGGGTTCATTCCTTATATCTGGGGTTTACTCTTCCCGTTGTTTGCATTTATTGCAGTTATTTATACTACCAGCCGTCTTGCCATGCGGTCTGAGATCATTGCGATCCTTGCAGGCGGTACAAGTTATATCCGTTTCTTAAGACCATATTTTTTCGGAGGAGTAATACTTGCATCATTGCTCTTAATTGCGAGTCGCGAATTTATTCCAAAAGGCAATGAAATACGAAGCAACTTTCATGTAAAATATTTTGACAGGCAGGATCTCAGCCAGCAAGGATATAAGGATACCTATTACCGTCGTTCCGATTCTAATTCTTATATCGGGATCAAGTATTACGATTCAATAATGAAATCTTCCGGCGGTTTTTTTCTGCACCGTACAAAAGATAACCAGGTCGTGTATAACCTTCGTGCAGATGCAATGAAATGGGATACGGCTAAAAAGAACTGGCAACTTACAAATGCTGTAGAAAGAAAAGTAGAACCCAAAGGTGAAGTAGTGAATACATATGCTTCTTACAATATCGATATTAACCTTAAGCCAAACGATCTTAAATACGATTATTACTTAAAAGATAAATTGACAACGGTACAGTTAAAAGAAATCATCCGCATGGAAGAATTGCGTGGCACCGAAGGTCTCAATACATTGAAAGTTGAAAGGTACCGGCGAACAGCCACACCGGTTTCTGTATTCCTGCTTGTGATGATCGGCGCTGTTATTGCCAGCCGGAAAACAAGAGGAGGCAGCGGCTTGCATATTGCCATCGGACTTATCATTGCTGCTATATTTATTCTTGCCGACAAATTTTCTTCTACATTTTCTGTCAAAGGAGATTTTCATCCATTGATAGCAGCATGGTTGCCCAATATCTTTTTTACAATCGTATGTTGGTGGCTGTTTCTCCGGGCTCCCAAGTAATCAATAGCAACAACTTTTCGGCTAATTATTTTTTACAGAAATGTAATTGGCTACCTTTGTTTCACACTACTCAGAACAAAAAATCCACACCGTCATGGGAGTTATTAAAGATAAATTCAAACTAAAAGCAGATGAAGCAGCAGCGGAGATCAGGGATCTGTTAAAGGAACATGGAAATAAAGTTATTGGTGAAGTTACGCTCAGCCAGATCTACCAGGGCATGCGTGGCATCACGGGCTTGGTAACCGAAACTTCTTTACTCGATTCACAGGAAGGAATTCGTTTTCGCGGTTATTCAATTCCTGAACTAAGAGAAAAATTACCAAAAGCTCCTGACGGCTCGGAACCATTACCCGAAGGTCTTTTCTATCTTATGTTGCTGGGTGAATTGCCAAATGAAGATGATGTTCATCACATCACCAATGTATGGCAGCGACGCAGCCATGTTCCCAGTCATGTATTTGATGTTATCGATTCGTTTCCTTCCTATGCACATCCTATGACGATGTTTGTTGCCGCAGTAATGGCATTGCAGACAGAAGGTCATTTCGCAAAAGAATACGCAAAGGGCTTAAATAAAAAAGAGTATTGGAACCCGACCTATGATGATACAATGGATCTCATTGCAAGGTTACCACGCATTGCAGCATATGTATATCGTCGCAAGTATAAGAACAATGAACATATACAGCCAAATGGATTGCTTGATTGGGCAGGGAACTTCGCCCACATGCTTGGTTACGAAGATGAGGGCTTTAAAGAATTGATGCGGTTGTATATGACCATTCATGCCGATCATGAAGGCGGAAATGTATCTGCCCATACCACACATCTTGTAGGTTCGGCATTAAGTGATCCTTATTTAAGTTATGCAGCCGGCATGAACGGACTTGCCGGTCCATTGCACGGACTCGCCAACCAGGAAGTGATCAAATGGATCTATGAAATGCGGGAAGCATTGGCTACTGAAATGCCAACAAAAGATCAGATCGCTGAATACGTAAAGAAAACATTGAGTGAAGGAAAAGTTGTTCCGGGTTATGGACATGCTGTATTAAGAAAAACGGATCCCCGTTTTTCCGCACAAATGGAATTTGGAAAAAAGCATATGCCAGATGATCCGTTAGTGCAAACCGTTTGGAATATTTATGATGCAGTACCGCCGATCCTGCAATCATTGGGTAAAATAAAAAATCCATGGCCAAATGTTGATGCACATAGCGGAGCATTGCTTGTACATTATGGTATGGTCGAGTATGAATATTACACCGTATTGTTTTCAGTGAGCCGTGCATTAGGAGTGCTTGCCGCACTTTGCTGGTCAAGAGCATTAGGTTTTCCTATTGAAAGACCTAAATCAGTAACAACTGATTTGGTAAAGCTCTGGCTTGCGGGAAAAGATAATATTTGGGGAGAATAGGTTTGCAATAGGCAATAGACGATAAGCAATAGGCAAGCAGGCTGCTTGCTTTTTTATTTTATTTACCCGGCTTCATTACTACTATTTAAACTTCCGTTGCAATCGAAGTTGTTAAATTATTTTCTTCCAGTGGAAGAGAATAATTTAATCACTCTTGTACTTTCAGTAATTCTATTCAGCAGGCCCCATCCTCCTTCTCCTCCCCAAGGGGGAAGGAGCGGTACTGCAAATCTTTAATGAACTATTTAACTACCACATCAACTTCCAATTTTCTATTTATCATTTTTATTGATCAGGTTAATTATCTGGTCAGCATATTCAACCTAAGTTCCCCCTTTGGGGGACAGGGGGCTAGGGGGTGTGGTTTTTATTTCGTTATCTCAATTATCTTATCATTACTGCCGCCGTTGCTTGTACTTATATAAACATTTCCAGATGGTGAAATACAAATATCTCTTAATCTGCCATAGCCATCTTTATAGTAAATTAATGTGGTTGTAACGGAATTACCGTCTGCGCTCAATTTCAATTGTCGCAGGCTGGCGTCTTTCAGTGTGGTCATTAAAATTGAATTCTTCCACTCAGGTATTTTATCGTTATTGTAATAATCAATACCACATACCGCAATTGTATTATCTCCTGATGACCATATCGGCGTCTTTACATTATTCGCAGTGCAAAAAGAAGTCTCGCTTCCATTACAAGGGCCATTTACATCGGGCCATCCATAGTTCCTTCCTTTTTCAATAATGTTCACTTCATCTTCAATATTTGGCCCATGTTCCGATTCATATATCTTATTATTTGCAAACACAAACCCCTGTGGGTTCCTGTGACCATAACTCCATACAGGATTTCCGGCAAAAGGATTATCGGCAGGAACACTTCCATCTGCATTTAATCTTAACACTTTTCCGTTTCTTGCATTCACATCCTGTGCTGATGATGCATTCGCAGCATCTCCCGTTGTAAAATAAATTTTTACACTGCCGCTTTCATTTACCGCTCTTATTCTTGAACCATTATGAATGCTCGACGCTCCGATATTTTCAATAAGTGTTGCCGGATTTGTGATTGAATTATTGGCAAACGTATAGCGAACAACTTTTTCCCGGTATCCATTTGGGCTGTTGTAATTATATACCACGTATAAAAAACCATTACTCAAAAAGTCAGGATGAAGCGCCATGCCAAGCAAACCACCTTCTCCGGACGAAACGACCTCGCTGATTGAAGCTGTAAAAATAATTGCACCTGTTGTGGGATTCATTTTAGAGATCTTGCCATCTCTTTCAGTAAACCAGATATGATCATCAGGGCCCCACAGAATTTCCCATACATGCTGAAGATTTTGTTTTACAACTCTTACACTTAATTCAGCAGGTGTTGTTCCATTTGTTTTTTTCTTATTACAATAAACAAATAATGAAATGATAAGGAAAAACAAAAAATGCCGAAGACCGCTTTTACGCATAAAAAATTTTATTCAAAGTACCGCAAATCTTCAGCCGGGTTTACAGATCTTGATAAAATGACCGGATCGCTTTATGAAATTCACAATTGCAGTAAAAGATTTACTTCCATGGGCAGGGAATAACAAAGCTCGGCTTATTTCTGCCCCTTACAATTATTGAAAGCTCCCAGGTCTTTGGTTTCTCGGTAGCCTGGTTAAGCTTTGACATCGTAACATCATAGCTCAATCCGAACTGATAATCTTTGTATGCTATACCAATATAAGGAACTACAGCATTTTTTGACCAATACCAAAGACCAGCATTGAGCATAAAATCCTCATTGGTGGGAAGATAATAACCAAGCGCTCCGCCAATTGAATAATACTTTGCAGTCTCCTGTGTTTGATAAATACCATTGATACTTAACACAACACTTTCCGATAAGAAGGTTTCAAAATTTGCATGCGCCACTTTTCGCATTGGTAAATTTTGATTTTCATCTTTCAAAAAAGTTTGCTTGGGTCTATTTACATGAAATACGGAAACGCCTGCATCGAAATTACTGTTCTGTGAAGTAATGCTATACAATAAGCCAGTGCTTACGGAAAAATAGGGTTTCATGGACGACAAACTGCTTTCACCTGTAGGCAGGTTAGTATTAAATCCATAACCAGTGAATTGTTCCTCAAAGTCAATTCCGCCAAAGTCAATACGACGATGACCATAGATCGTTCCAAAACCGGCACCAAACATATGTTTTGTCTCACCACTGGATAGTTTTACTCTGTATGAAACATTCATAGAAGCGTAAGTACTTTTTACCACACCACCCATTGCTTTATCATACATCAGCATTCCTCCGAGGCCAAACACGTTGCCGTCATATTCCACATTAGGAATTTTCTTCTGAAAAACTTTAGCATCATACGAAACAGTTCCCGTGGCATATGGACTGGCCGGACTGATCCATTGGTCCCTGAAATTTGCAATAGCTCTCCAGTCTGCATTTATGTTTGCAGTCAGCGCCGGATTAATGTTCAGTGGCGAAGAGAAGAATTGCGAAAAACTCGGGTCCTGTGCGTTTGACTGAATTGCGATCAGCACAAATACATACATAAATTTTTTCACCCTTTTCATAATAAAAAGTTTACCTGATTAAAACTGAGTTACCTGCTTTCTTATAATGTTTTCCATCCACACCTATTGCTTCTGCCGTCCAAGTATATACATCCATTACTGCCGGTTTGCCATGGAATATTCCATCCCATCCTAAACCAATAACATTTGTTTCAAATACCAATTGTCCCCACCTGTTAAACACCCTGAAGTATTTCAATTCCCTGATGTTTACCGTTAATGGGAATAGTTTATCATTATGTCCATCGTTATTTGGCGTCCATGCTTTCGGTACAAATAAGTCTGACTTGGGTATTGTTGTTGGCCTTTCTATAATTTTTATAAGTATTGTGTCCACAGTAATACAGCCATTGTCCCTTGCTATGTTAATGAGATATTCTGTGGTCCTGTCATGGTTAAATACCGGGTCTCGTACAAATGGAGAACTTAATCCCACCGGCGGCGACCATGTATAGTTAAGACCGATATTTCTTGCGGACAATTGTGTTGCCGTGTTTGCTTGTGTTGTAATTGTCGGATACCGGATGCCGGCGATAAGTTTATATATTAGAACAGTAACTGCAACGGGCTTGGTCGAAGTGCAACTATTTCCTCCCTGCGCTTTTATATAATAAGTACCGGATATGCCGATAGCATTCGGATTTGTTATTGGTATTGTTGCCAGCGAATCCATCCAATATGTATAAACTAATCCCGGATCACTGCCTGCAGTAATTGATGGTGCGGTTAAATTTATGGTCATCGGTTCACATACCGGCGAAGGTTGGTTGATCACTAATGCAGGTATTGGTTTCACAAGTAATATCAATGTTGCTATGGAATCACAGCCAGCTGAATTCACCAGTGTTACTGAATAGTTACCGGAAGCCGTATAATTATTTCCATTCCATACATATGGTGCCTGGTTGGCGCAAATTGAATCACGGGTGGTTGAAGTAGTAATCGAATTAACTCTCAGTATCAAGGTTGCGATAGAATCACAGCCTGCAGCATTTTGCAATGTAACACTGAAAGTACCAGCTGCAGTATAGTTGTTTCCGTTCCATGAATATGGTAATTGGTTATTGCAGATCGTAATGTTTGTTGAGCTGCTGGTTACTCTATTAACTCTGACATTTATCGCCGTAGAACCAGCACACTGACCGGCTGCTGGGGTAAATGTATAAGTAGTGACTCCGACAGTTGCCGTACTGATTGTTGCCGGGTTCCATGTACCCGTAATATTGTTATTGGATGTTGTTGGTAAAGTTGGTGCGGTACTGTTTTGACAAAGCGGTCCTACCTGGGTAAATGTTGGTGTTATTTGCGAAGCAATTGTTATGCTAATTGTTGCAGGCAAAGCACACTGACCGGCAGTTGGAGTAAACGTATAAATCACAGTTCCTGCAACCGACGTGTTAATAACAGCCGGACTCCATGTTCCTGTAATACCATTATTAGAAGTACCAGGCAAAGTTGGTGCAGTACTGTTTTGACACAGCGGGCCAATTTGTGTAAATGTCGGAGTGATCTGCGTCGTGATCACAATATCCATTGTAACAGGAACAGCACACTGACCTGCAGCCGGAGTAAATGTATAAGTAGTGGTACCGACTGTTGATGTACTAATAGTTGCAGGCGACCATGTACCTGTAATACCATTAGTAGATGTTGTTGGTAATGCAGGTGCAATACTATTCTGACACAGCGGACCAATTTGCGTAAATGTCGGAGTGATCTGAGTAGTGATCACAATATCCATTGTAACCGGAACAGCGCACTGACCTGCAGCCGGAGTAAATGTATAAGTAGTGGTACCGACTGTCGATGTATTAATAGTTGCCGGGCTCCATGTACCTGTAATACCATTAGTAGATGTTGTTGGTAATGCAGGTGCAGTACTATTCTGACACAGCGGACCAATTTGCGTAAATGTCGGAGTGATCTGCGTCGTGATCACAATATCCATTGTAACAGGAACAGCGCACTGACCTGCCGGAGTAAATGTATAAGTAGTGGTACCGACTGTCGATGTATTAATCGTCGCAGGACTCCATGTACCGGTAATACCATTATTAGAAGTACCAGGCAAAGTTGGTGCGGCACTGTTCTGACACAGTGGACCGATTTGCGTAAATGTCGGAGTGATCTGAGTAGTGATCACAATATCCATTGTAACAGGAACAGCACACTGACCTGCAGCCGGAGTAAATGTATAAGTAATGGTACCGACTGTTGATGTATTAATAGTTGCCGGGCTCCATGTACCAGTGATACCATTATTAGAAGTACCAGGCAAAGTTGGTGCGGTACTATTCTGACACAGCGGACCTATCTGCGTAAATGTCGGAGTGATCTGGGTAGTGATCACAATATCCATTGTAACAGGACCAGCACACTGACCTGCAGCCGGAGTAAATGTATAAGTAATGGTACCGACTGTCGATGTATTAATAGTTGCAGGAGACCATGTACCTGTGATACCATTATTAGAAGTACCAGGCAAAGTTGGAGCAGTACTGTTCTGACACAGTGGACCAATTTGAGTAAATGTTGGAGTGATCTGAGTAGTGATCACAATATCCATTGTAACAGGACCAGCGCACTGACCTGCAGCCGGAGTAAATGTATAAGTAGTGGTACCGACTGTTGATGTATTAATAGTTGCAGGACTCCATGTACCGGTAATACCATTATTAGAAGTACCAGGCAAAGTTGGTGCTGCACTGTTCTGACACAGCGGACCTATCTGCGTAAATGTCGGAGTGATCTGGGTCGTGATCACAATATCCATTGTAACAGGAACAGCACACTGACCTGCAGCCGGAGTAAATGTATAAGTAGTGGTACCGACCGTTGATGTATTGATAGTTGCAGGCGACCATGTACCTGTAATACCATTACTAGATGTACCAGGCAATGTTGGTGCAGTACTATTCTGACACAGCGGACCAATTTGAGTAAATGTTGGAGTGATCTGAGTAGTGATCACAATATCCATTGTAACAGGAACAGCACATTGACCCGCAGCCGGAGTAAATGTATAAGTAATGGTACCGACTGTTGATGTATTAATAGATGCAGGGCTCCATGTACCAGTGATACCATTTGTAGAAGTTCCAGGCAAAGTTGGTGCAGTACTATTCTGACACAGCGGACCGATTTGCGTAAATGTCGGAGTGATCTGAGTAGTGATCACAATATCCATTGTAACAGGCACAGCACATTGACCTGCAGCCGGAGTAAATGTATAAGTAGTGGTACCGACTGTTGATGTATTAATAGTTGCAGGCGACCATGTACCTGTAATACCATTACTGGAAGTACCAGGCAAAGTTGGTGCAGCACTGTTCTGACAAAGCGGACCAATTTGAGTAAATGTCGGAGTGATCTGGGTCGTGATGACAATATCCATTGTAACAGGAACAGCACACTGACCTGCAGCCGGAGTAAATGTATAAGTAATGGTACCGACTGTCGATGTATTAATAGTTGCAGGAGACCATGTACCTGTAATACCATTACTGGAAGTACCAGGCAAAGTTGGTGCAGCACTGTTCTGACAAAGCGGACCGATTTGCGTAAATGTTGGAGTGATCTGAGTAGTGATCACAATATCCATTGTAACAGGAACAGCACATTGACCTGCAGCCGGAGTAAATGTATAAGTAATGGTACCGACTGTTGATGTATTAATAGTTGCAGGACTCCATGTACCGGTAATACCATTTGTAGATGTACCAGGCAAAGTTGGTGCGGTACTATTCTGACACAGCGGACCGATTTGAGTAAATGTCGGAGTGATCTGGGTAGTGATCACAATATCCATTGTAACAGGACCAGCGCACTGACCTGCAGCCGGAGTAAATGTATAAGTAGTGGTACCGACTGTCGATGTATTAATAGTTGCAGGGCTCCATGTACCAGTGATACCATTTGTAGAAGTTCCAGGCAAAGTTGGTGCAGTACTGTTCTGACACAGCGGACCAATCTGCGTAAATGTCGGAGTGATCTGGGTCGTGATGACAATATCCATTGTAACAGGAACAGCACACTGACCTGCAGCCGGAGTAAATGTATAAGTAATGGTACCGACTGTCGATGTATTAATAGTTGCAGGGCTCCATGTACCAGTGATACCATTTGTAGAAGTACCAGGCAAAGTTGGTGCGGTACTGTTCTGACACAGCGGACCAATCTGCGTAAATGTTGGAGTGATCTGGGTCGTGATCACAATATCCATTGTAACAGGAACAGCACATTGACCGGCAGCCGGAGTAAATGTATAAGTAGTGGTACCGACTGTTGATGTATTAATAGTTGCAGGGCTCCATGTACCAGTGATACCATTTGTAGAAGTTCCAGGCAAAGTTGGTGCAGTACTGTTCTGACACAGCGGACCGATCTGAGTAAATGTCGGAGTGATCTGCGTCGTGATGACAATATCCATTGTAACAGGAACAGCACACTGACCTGCAGCCGGAGTAAATGTATAAGTAGTGGTACCGACTGTCGATGTATTAATAGTTGCAGGGCTCCATGTACCAGTGATACCATTGGTAGAAGTACCAGGTAAAGTTGGTGCGGTACTGTTCTGACACAGCGGACCAATCTGCGTAAATGTTGGAGTGATCTGGGTCGTGATGACAATATCCATTGTAACAGGAACAGCACACTGACCTGCAGCCGGAGTAAATGTATAAGTAGTGGTACCAACAGTTGATGTATTAATAGTTGCAGGGCTCCATGTACCAGTGATACCATTAGTAGATGTTGCTGGTAATGCAGGTGCAGTACTATTCTGACACAGCGGACCTATCTGCGTAAATGTCGGAGTGATCTGGGTCGTGATCACAATATCCATTGTAACAGGAACAGCGCACTGACCTGCAGCCGGAGTAAATGTATAAGTAGTGGTACCGACAGTTGATGTATTAATAGTTGCAGGCGACCATGTACCAGTAATACCATTACTAGAAGTAGCAGGCAAAGTTGGTGCAGTACTATTCTGACACAGCGGACCAATTTGAGTAAATGTTGGAGTGATCTGGGTAGTGATCACAATATCCATTGTAACAGGAACAGCACACTGACCGGCAGCCGGAGTAAATGTATAAGTAGTGGTACCGACTGTCGATGTATTAATAGTTGCAGGGCTCCATGTACCAGTGATACCATTTGTAGATGTTGTTGGTAATGCAGGTGCAGTACTATTCTGACACAGCGGACCAATCTGCGTAAAGGTTGGAGTGATCTGAGTAGTGATCACAATATCCATTGTAACAGGACCAGCACACTGACCTGCAGCCGGAGTAAATGTATAAGTAGTGGTTCCAACAGTTGATGTATTAATAGTTGCAGGCGACCATGTACCTGTAATACCATTGGTAGATGTTGTTGGTAATGCAGGTGCAGTACTATTCTGACACAGCGGACCGATCTGCGTAAACGTTGGAGTGATCTGGTTAGTGATCACAATATCCATTGTAACAGGAACAGCACACTGACCGCAGCCGGAGTAAATGTATAAGTAATGGTACCGACTGTCGATGTATTAATAGTTGCAGGCGACCATGTACCTGTAATACCATTATTAGATGTACCAGGCAAAGTTGGTGCGGCACTGTTCTGACACAGCGGACCTATTTGGGTAAATGTTGGAGTGATCTGGGTCGTGATCACAATATCCATTGTAACAGGAACAGCACACTGACCGGCAGCCGGAGTAAATGTATAAGTAGTGGTACCGACTGTTGATGTATTAATAGTTGCAGGCGACCATGTACCTGTGATACCATTAGTAGAAGTTGTTGGTAATGCAGGTGCAGTACTATTCTGACACAGCGGACCGATCTGCGTAAACGTTGGAGTGATCTGGGTCGTGATCACAATATCCATTGTAACAGGGATAGCACACTGATTTGCATCCGGAGTAAATGTATAAGTAGTGGTACCGACTGTCGATGTATTGATAGTTGCAGGACTCCATGTACCAGTGATACCATTTGTAGAAGTTGCAGGTAAAGTTGGTGCAGTACTATTCTGACACAGTGGACCTATCTGCGTAAATGTTGGAGTGATCTGGGTCGTGATCACAATATCCATTGTAACAGGACCAGCACACTGACCTGCAGCCGGAGTAAATGTATAAGTAGTGGTACCGACAGTTGATGTATTAATAGTTGCAGGCGACCAGGTACCTGTGATACCATTAGTAGATGTTGTTGGTAATGCAGGTGCAGTACTGTTCTGACACAGCGGACCTATCTGGGTAAATGTCGGAGTGATCTGGGTAGTGATCACAATATCCATTGTAACAGGACCAGCACACTGACCTGCAGCCGGAGTAAATGTATAAGTAGTGGTACCGACTGTTGATGTATTAATTGTCGCAGGACTCCATGTACCTGTAATACCATTACTAGAAGTACCAGGTAAAGTTGGTGCGGTACTGTTCTGACACAGCGGACCTATCTGCGTAAATGTCGGAGTGATCTGAGTAGTGATTACAATATCCATTGTAACAGGAACAGCGCACTGACCTGCAGCCGGAGTAAATGTATAAGTAGTGGTACCGACTGTTGATGTATTAATAGTTGCAGGCGACCATGTACCTGTGATACCATTACTAGAAGTAACAGGTAAAGTTGGTGCAGTACTGTTCTGACAAAGCGGACCAATCTGAGTAAATGTTGGAGTGATCTGAGTAGTGATCACAATATCCATTGTAACAGGAACAGCACATTGACCCGCAGCCGGAGTAAATGTATAAGTAATGGTACCGACTGTCGATGTATTAATAGTTGCAGGGCTCCATGTACCAGTGATACCATTTGTAGAAGTTCCTGGTAAAGTTGGTGCAGTACTGTTCTGACACAGCGGACCAATCTGCGTAAATGTCGGAGTGATCTGGGTCGTGATCACAATATCCATTGTAACAGGAACAGCACACTGACCTGCAGCCGGAGTAAATGTATAAGTAGTGGTACCGACAGTTGATGTATTAATAGTTGCAGGCGACCATGTACCTGTAATACCATTAGTAGATGTTGTTGGTAATGCAGGTGCAGTACTATTCTGACACAGCGGACCTATCTGCGTAAATGTCGGAGTGATCTGGGTCGTGATCACAATATCCATTGTAACAGGACCAGCACACTGACCTGCAGCCGGAGTAAATGTATAAGTAGTGGTACCAACAGTTGATGTATTAATAGTTGCAGGCGACCATGTACCTGTAATACCATTAGTAGATGTTGTTGGTAATGCAGGTGCAGTACTATTCTGACACAGCGGACCAATCTGCGTAAATGTTGGAGTGATCTGGGTCGTGATCACAATATCCATTGTAGCAGGAACAGCACACTGACCTGCAGCCGGAGTAAATGTATAAGTAGTGGTACCGACTGTCGATGTATTAATAGTTGCAGGGCTCCATGTACCAGTGATACCATTAGTAGAAGTACCAGGCAAAGTTGGTGCTGTACTGTTCTGACACAGCGGACCAATTTGCGTAAATGTTGGAGTGATCTGGGTCGTGATCACAATATCCATTGTAACAGGAACAGCACACTGACCAGCAGCCGGAGTAAATGTATAAGTAGTGGTACCAACAGTTGATGTATTAATAGTTGCAGGGCTCCATGTACCTGTAATACCATTATTAGAAGTACCTGGCAAAGTTGGTGCAGCACTATTCTGACACAGCGGACCTATTTGCGTAAATGTCGGAGTGATCTGGGTCGTGATCACAATATCCATTGTAACAGGAACAGCACACTGACCGGCAGCCGGAGTAAATGTATAAGTAGTGGTACCGACCGTTGATGTATTAATAGTTGCAGGCGACCATGTACCTGTAATACCATTGTAGAAGTTGTTGGTAATGCAGGTGCAGTACTATTCTGACAAAGCGGACCAATTTGCGTAAATGTCGGAGTGATCTGGGTCGTGATGACAATATCCATTGTAACAGGACCAGCACACTGACCTGCAGCCGGAGTAAATGTATAAGTAGTGGTACCGACTGTCGATGTATTAATAGTTGCAGGCGACCATGTACCTGTAATACCATTAGTGGAAGTACCAGGCAAAGTTGGTGCAGCACTGTTCTGACAAAGCGGACCTATCTGTGTAAATGTTGGAGTGATCTGGGTCGTGATCACAATATCCATTGTAACAGGAACAGCACACTGACCGGCAGCCGGAGTAAATGTATAAGTAGTGGTACCGACAGTTGATGTATTAATAGTTGCGGGCGACCATGTACCAGTAATACCATTAGTAGAAGTTGCTGGTAATGCAGGTGCAGTACTATTCTGACACAGCGGACCGATCTGCGTAAACGCAGGAGTTATCTGGGTCGTGATCACAATATCCATTGTAACAGGGATAGCACACTGATCTGCATCCGGAGTAAATGTATAAGTAGTGGTACCGACTGTCGATGTATTAATAGTTGCAGGACTCCATGTACCAGTGATACCATTTGTAGAAGTTCCAGGCAAAGTTGGTGCGGTACTATTCTGACACAGCGGACCGATCTGCGTAAATGTCGGAGTGATCTGGGTCGTGATCACAATATCCATTGTAACAGGAACAGCACACTGACCGGCAGCCGGAGTAAATGTATAAGTAGTGGTACCGACAGTTGATGTATTAATAGTTGCAGGCGACCATGTACCTGTAATACCATTAGTAGATGTTGTTGGTAATGCAGGTGCAGTACTGTTCTGACACAGCGGACCTATCTGAGTAAATGTCGGAGTGATCTGGGTAGTGATCACAATATCCATTGTAACAGGAACAGCACACTGACCTGCAGCCGGAGTAAATGTATAAGTAGTGGTACCGACTGTTGATGTATTAATTGTCGCAGGACTCCAGGTACCTGTAATACCATTACTAGAAGTACCAGGCAAAGTTGGTGCGGTACTGTTCTGACACAGCGGACCTATTTGCGTAAATGTCGGAGTGATTTGGGTAGTGATTACAATATCCATTGTAACAGGAACAGCACACTGACCTGCAGCCGGAGTAAATGTATAAGTAATGGTACCGACTGTTGATGTATTAATAGTTGCAGGCGACCATGTACCTGTAATACCATTACTAGAAGTAACAGGCAAAGTTGGTGCAGTACTGTTCTGACAAAGCGGACCAATTTGAGTAAATGTTGGAGTGATCTGAGTAGTGATCACAATATCCATTGTAACAGGAACAGCACATTGACCCGCAGCCGGAGTAAATGTATAAGTAATGGTACCGACTGTCGATGTATTAATAGTTGCAGGGCTCCATGTACCAGTGATACCATTTGTAGAAGTACCAGGCAAAGTTGGTGCGGTACTGTTTTGACACAGCGGACCAATTTGAGTAAATGTTGGAGTGATCTGGGTCGTGATCACAATATCCATTGTAACAGGAACAGCACATTGACCGGCAGCCGGAGTAAATGTATAAGTAATGGTACCGACTGTCGATGTATTAATAGTTGCAGGCGACCATGTACCTGTAATACCATTATTAGAAGTACCAGGCAAAGTTGGTGCAGCACTGTTCTGACACAGCGGACCTATTTGGTAAATGTTGGAGTGATCTGGGTCGTGATCACAATATCCATTGTAACAGGAACAGCACACTGACCGGCAGCCGGAGTAAATGTATAAGTAGTGGTACCGACTGTTGATGTATTAATAGTTGCGGGCGCCATGTACCTGTAATACCATTAGTAGAAGTTGTTGGTAATGCAGGTGCAATACTATTCTGACACAGCGGACCTATTTGCGTAAATGCTGGAGTTATCTGGTTAGTGATCACAATATCCATTGTAACAGGAACAGCACACTGACCTGCAGCCGGAGTAAATGTATAAGTAATGGTACCGACAGTTGATGTATTAATAGTTGCAGGACTCCATGTACCAGTGATACCATTATTAGAAGTACCAGGCAAAGTTGGTGCGGCACTGTTCTGACAAAGCGGACCAATTTGTGTAAATGTTGGAGTGATCTGGGTCGTGATGACAATATCCATTGTAACAGGAACAGCACATTGACCGGCAACCGGAGTAAATGTATAAGTAGTGGTACCGACGGTTGATGTATTAATAGTTGCAGGCGACCAGGTACCTGTAATACCATTAGTAGATGTTGTTGGTAATGCAGGTGCAGTACTATTCTGACACAGCGGACCTATTTGGTAAATGTTGGAGTGATCTGGGTAGTGATCACAATATCCATTGTAACAGGAACAGCACACTGACCGGCAGCCGGAGTAAATGTATAAGTAATGGTACCGACTGTCGATGTATTAATAGTTGCAGGGCTCCATGTACCAGTGATACCATTATTAGAAGTACCAGGCAAAGTTGGCGCAGTACTGTTCTGACACAGCGGACCAATTTGAGTAAATGTTGGAGTGATCTGGGTCGTGATCACAATATCCATTGTAACAGGAACAGCACACTGACCTGCAGCCGGAGTAAATGTATAAGTAATGGTACCGACCGTTGATGTATTAATAGTTGCAGGCGACCATGTACCTGTAATACCATTACTAGAAGTACCAGGCAAAGTTGGTGCAGTACTGTTCTGACACAGCGGACCAATCTGAGTAAATGTCGGAGTGATCTGGGTCGTGATCACAATATCCATTGTAACAGGAACAGCACACTGACCGGCAGCCGGAGTAAATGTATAAGTAGTGGTACCGACTGTTGATGTATTAATAGTTGCAGGGCTCCATGTACCAGTAATACCATTAGTAGATGTTGTTGGTAATGTTGGTGCAGTACTATTCTGACACAGCGGACCTATTTGAGTAAATGTTGGAGTGATCTGAGTAGTGATCACAATATCCATTGTAACAGGAACAGCACATTGACCTGCAGCCGGAGTAAATGTATAAGTAGTGGTACCGACTGATGATGTATTAATAGTTGCAGGCGACCATGTACCTGTAATACCATTAGTAGATGTTGTTGGTAATGCAGGTGCAGTACTATTCTGACACAGCGGACCTATTTGCGTAAATGTCGGAGTGATCTGGGTCGTGATGACAATATCCATTGTAACAGGAACAGCACACTGACCTGCAGCCGGAGTAAATGTATAAGTAGTGGTACCGACTGTTGATGTATTAATAGTTGCAGGCGACCATGTACCTGTAATACCATTACTAGAAGTACCAGGCAAAGTTGGTGCAGTACTGTTCTGACACAGCGGACCAATTTGTGTAAATGTCGGAGTGATCTGGGTCGTGATCACAATATCCATTGTAACAGGAACAGCGCACTGACCGGCAGCCGGAGTAAATGTATAAGTAGTGGTACCGACTGTTGATGTATTAATAGTTGCAGGCGACCATGTACCTGTAATACCATTACTAGATGTACCAGGCAAAGTTGGTGCAGTACTATTCTGACACAGCGGACCTATTTGCGTAAACGTCGGAGTTGTTTGGCAAGTGGTCCATGTAACAGTTCTTGACACAGTAGCACTATTACCGCAAGCATCCACAGCAGTAAATGTTCTTGTTTGTGATGAAGAGCAACTGGTTGTTGATACGGCACCATCGGATGAAGTTACAGTTGGAGCACCGCATGCATCGGTAGCAGTAGCAGTACCGAGTGCAGCATTGATATCAGAAGCTTGCGGATTACAACCAAGAGTTAAAGTAGTGCCTGTTGCAGTGATCGATGGTGGTGTTACATCAACAGTTCTTGTAATAAGCTGAGCACAAGTTGCACTGTTACCGCAAGCATCGACAGCCCGGTAAGTTCTTGTCGTTACTTCAGTGCATCCTGTCAGTACGGCAACATCACTAACAAAAGATACGGTCGGAGTACCGCAGCCGTCACTCGCAGTAACAGAAGTAATATCAAAAGCAGGTATAGCTGCATTACAACCAAGTGTAACATTAGCAGGACATGTGATCGATGGCGGAGTTATATCAGCCGTCCATGTAACAGTTCTTGCAGCAGTAGCCGAGTTACCGCAACCATCGGAAGCAGTAAAGGTTCTTGTTTGTGATTGAGAGCAGCTATTGGTTTGCACAGCACCATCAGTAAATGTTACAATAGGAGTGCCGCATGCAGCCGATGCAGTAGCAGTGCCAAGGGCAGCATTGATATCAGAAGCAGTTGGATTACAACCAAGGGTTGTAGTAGTACCTGTGACAGTAATAGTAGGCGGACTTGGTGCACTTAACCAGGTAACAGTTCTTGTTACAGTAGCACTATTACCGCAAGCATCCACAGCAGTAAATGTTCTTGTTTGTGATGAAGAGCAACTGGTTGTTGATACGGCACCATCGGATGAAGTAACAGTTGGACACCGCATGCATCGGTAGCAGTAGCAGTACCGAGTGCAGCATTGATATCAGAAGCTTGCTGGATTACAACCAAGAGTTAAAGTAGTACCTGTTGCAGTGATCGATGGTGGTGTTACATCAACAGTTCTTGTAATAAGCTGAGCACAAGTTGCACTGTTACCGCAAGCATCGACAGCCCGGTAAGTTCTTGTCGTTACTTCAGTGCATCCTGTCAGTACGGCAACATCACTAACAAAAGATACGGTCGGAGTACCGCAGCCGTCACTCGCAGTAACAGAAGTAATATCAAAAGCAGGTATAGCTGCATTACAACCAAGTGTAACATTAGCAGGACATGTGATCGATGGCGGAGTTATATCAGCCGTCCATGTAACAGTTCTTGCAGCAGTAGCCGAGTTACCGCAACCATCGGAAGCAGTAAAGGTTCTTGTTTGTGATTGAGAGCAACTATTGGTTTGCACAGCACCATCAGTAAATGTTACAATAGGAGTGCCGCATGCAGCCGATGCAGTAGCAGTGCCAAGGGCAGCATTGATATCAGAAGCAGTTGGATTACAACCAAGGGTTGTAGTAGTACCTGTAACAGTAATAGTAGGCGGACTTGGTGCACTTAACCATGTAACAGTTCTTGTTACAGTAGCACTATTACCGCAGGCATCCACAGCAGTAAATGTTCTTGTTTGTGATGAAGAGCAACTGGTTGTTGATACGGCACCATCGGATGAAGTAACAGTTGGAGCACCGCATGCATCGGTAGCAGTAGCAGTACCGAGTGCAGCATTGATATCAGAAGCTTGTGGATTGCAACCAAGAGTTAAAGTAGTACCGGTTGCAGTGATCGATGGTGGTGTTACATCAACAGTTCTTGTAATAAGCTGAGCACAAGTTGCACTGTTACCGCAAGCATCGACAGCCCGGTAAGTTCTTGTCGTTACTTCAGTGCATCCTGTCAGTACGGCAACATCACTAACAAAAGATACGGTCGGAGTACCGCAGCCATCACTCGCAGTAACAGAAGTAATATCAAAAGCAGGTATAGCTGCATTACAACCAAGTGTAACATTAGCAGGACATGTGATCGATGGCGGAGTTATATCAGCCGTCCATGTAACTGTTCTTGCAGCAGTAGCCGAGTTACCGCAACCATCGGAAGCAGTAAAGGTTCTTGTTTGTGATTGAGAGCAGCTATTGGTTTGCACAGCACCATCAGTAAATGTTACAATAGGAGTGCCGCATGCAGCCGATGCAGTAGCAGTGCCAAGGGCAGCATTGATATCAGAAGCAGTTGGATTACAACCAAGGGTTGTAGTAGTACCTGTGACAGTAATAGTAGGCGGACTCGGTGCACTTAACCATGTAACAGTTCTTGTTACAGTAGCACTATTACCGCAGGCATCCACAGCAGTAAATGTTCTTGTTTGTGATGAAGAGCAACTGGTTGTTGATACGGCACCATCGGATGAAGTAACAGTTGGCACACCGCATGCATCGGTAGCAGTAGCAGTACCGAGTGCAGCATTGATATCAGAAGCTTGTGGATTACAACCAAGAGTTAAAGTAGTACCTGTTGCAGTGATCGATGGTGGTGTTACATCAACAGTTCTTGTAATAAGCTGAGCACAAGTTGCACTGTTACCGCAAGCATCGACAGCCCGGTAAGTTCTTGTCGTTACTTCAGTGCATCCTGTCAGTACGGCAACATCACTAACAAAAGATACGGTCGGAGTACCGCAGCCGTCACTCGCAGTAACAGAAGTAATATCAAAAGCAGGTATAGCTGCATTACAACCAAGTGTAACATTAGCAGGACATGTGATCGATGGCGGAGTTATATCAGCCGTCCATGTAACTGTTCTTGCAGCAGTAGCCGAGTTACCGCAACCATCGGAAGCAGTAAAGGTTCTTGTTTGTGATTGAGAACAACTATTGGTTTGCACAGCACCATCAGTAAATGTTACAATAGGAGTGCCGCATGCAGCCGATGCAGTAGCAGTGCCAAGGGCAGCATTGATATCAGAAGCAGTTGGATTACAACCAAGGGTTGTAGTAGTACCTGTGACAGTAATAGTAGGCGGACTCGGTGCACTTAACCATGTAACGGTTCTTGTTACAGTAGCACTATTACCGCAAGCATCCACAGCAGTAAATGTTCTTGTTTGTGATGAAGAGCAACTGGTTGTTGATACGGCACCATCGGATGAAGTAACAGTTGGAGCACCGCATGCATCGGTAGCAGTAGCAGTACCGAGTGCAGCATTGATATCACTTGCAACTGGATTGCAACCAAGAGTTAAAGTAGTACCTGTTGCAGTGATCGATGGTGGTGTTACATCAACAGTTCTTGTAATAAGCTGAGCACAAGTTGCACTGTTACCGCAAGCATCGACAGCCCGGTAAGTTCTTGTCGTTACTTCAGTGCATCCTGTCAGTACGGCAACATCACTAACAAAAGATACGGTCGGAGTACCGCAGCCGTCACTCGCAGTAACAGAAGTAATATCAAAAGCAGGTATAGCTGCATTACAACCAAGTGTAACATTAGCAGGACATGTGATCGATGGCGGAGTTATATCAGCCGTCCATGTAACTGTTCTTGCAGCAGTAGCCGAGTTACCGCAACCATCGGAAGCAGTAAAGGTTCTTGTTTGTGATTGAGAGCAACTATTGGTTTGCACAGCACCATCAGTAAATGTTACAATAGGAGTGCCGCATGCAGCCGATGCAGTAGCAGTGCCAAGGGCAGCATTGATATCAGAAGCAGTTGGATTACAACCAAGGGTTGTAGTAGTACCTGTGACAGTAATAGTAGGCGGACTCGGTGCACTTAACCATGTAACAGTTCTTGTTACAGTAGCACTATTACCGCAAGCATCCACAGCAGTAAATGTTCTTGTTTGTGATGAAGAGCAACTGGTTGTTGATACGGCACCATCGGATGAAGTAACAGTTGGAGCACCGCATGCATCGGTAGCAGTAGCAGTACCGAGTGCAGCATTGATATCAGAAGCAACAGGATTACAACCAAGAGTTAAAGTAGTACCTGTTGCAGTGATCGATGGTGGTGTTACATCAACAGTTCTTGTAATAAGCTGAGCACAAGTTGCACTGTTACCGCAAGCATCGACAGCCCGGTAAGTTCTTGTCGTTACTTCAGTGCATCCTGTCAGTACGGCAACATCACTAACAAAAGATACGGTCGGAGTACCGCAGCCGTCACTCGCAGTAACAGAAGTAATATCAAAAGCAGGTATAGCTGCATTACAACCAAGTGTAACATTAGCAGGACATGTGATCGATGGCGGAGTTATATCAGCCGTCCATGTAACTGTTCTTGCAGCAGTAGCCGAGTTACCGCAACCATCGGAAGCAGTAAAGGTTCTTGTTTGTGATTGAGAGCAACTATTGGTTTGCACAGCACCATCAGTAAATGTTACAATAGGAGTGCCGCATGCAGCCGATGCAGTAGCAGTGCCAAGGGCAGCATTGATATCAGAAGCAGTTGGATTACAACCAAGGGTTGTAGTAGTACCTGTGACAGTAATAGTAGGCGGACTCGGTGCACTTAACCATGTAACGGTTCTTGTTACAGTAGCACTATTACCGCAAGCATCCACAGCAGTAAATGTTCTTGTTTGTGATGAAGAGCAACTGGTTGTTGATACGGCACCATCGGATGAAGTAACAGTTGGAGCACCGCATGCATCGGTAGCAGTAGCAGTACCGAGTGCAGCATTGATATCAACTTGCAGGATTGCAACCAAGAGTTAAAGTAGTACCTGTTGCAGTGATCGATGGTGGTGTTACATCAACAGTTCTTGTAATAAGCTGAGCACAAGTTGCACTGTTACCGCAAGCATCGACAGCCCGGTAAGTTCTTGTCGTTACTTCAGTGCATCCTGTCAGTACGGCAACATCACTAACAAAAGATACGGTCGGAGTACCGCATCCGTCACTCGCAGTAACAGAAGTAATATCAAAAGCAGGTATAGCTGCATTACAACCAAGTGTAACATTAGCAGGACATGTGATCGATGGCGGAGTTATATCAGCCGTCCATGTAACTGTTCTTGCAGCAGTAGCCGAGTTACCGCAACCATCGGAAGCAGTAAAGGTTCTTGTTTGTGATTGAGAACAACTATTGGTTTGTACAGCACCATCAGTAAATGTTACAATAGGAGTGCCGCATGCAGCCGATGCAGTAGCAGTGCCAAGGGCAGCATTGATATCAGAAGCAGTTGGATTACAACCAAGGGTTGTAGTAGTACCTGTGACAGTAATAGTAGGCGGACTCGGTGCACTTAACCATGTAACAGTTCTTGATACAGTAGCACTATTACCGCAAGCATCCACAGCAGTAAATGTTCTTGTTTGTGATGAAGAGCAACTGGTTGTTGATACAGCACCATCGGATGAAGTAACAGTTGGCACACCGCATGCATCGGTAGCAGTAGCAGTACCGAGTGCAGCATTGATATCACTTGCAACCGGATTACAACCAAGAGTTAAAGTAGTACCTGTTGCAGTGATCGATGGTGGTGTTACATCAACAGTTCTTGTAATAAGCTGAGCACAAGTTGCACTGTTACCGCAAGCATCGACAGCCCGGTAAGTTCTTGTCGTTACTTCAGTGCATCCTGTCAGTACGGCAACATCACTAACAAAAGATACGGTCGGAGTACCGCAGCCATCACTCGCAGTAACAGAAGTAATATCAAAAGCAGGTATAGCTGCATTACAACCAAGTGTAACATTAGCAGGACATGTGATCGATGGCGGAGTGATATCAGCCGTCCATGTAACAGTTCTTGCAGCAGTAGCCGAGTTACCACAACCATCGGAAGCAGTAAAGGTTCTTGTTTGTGATTGATGAACAGTTATTGGTTTGCACAGCACCATCAGTAAATGTTACAATAGGAGTGCCGCATGCAGCCGATGCAGTAGCAGTACCAAGGGCAGCATTGATATCAGAAGCAGTTGGATTACAACCAAGGGTTGTAGTAGTACCTGTAACAGTAATAGTAGGCGGACTTGGTGCACTTAACCATGTAACCGTTCTTGAAACAGTAGCAGTATTACCGCAAGCATCCATAGCAGTAAATGTTCTTGTTTGTGATGAAGAGCAACTGGTTGTTGATACAGCACCATCGGATGAAGTAACAGTTGGACACCGCATGCATCGGTAGCAGTAGCAGTACCGAGTGCAGCATTGATATCAGAAGCAACTGGATTACAACCAAGAGTTAAAGTAGTACCTGTTGCAGTGATCGATGGTGGTGTTACATCAACAGTTCTTGTAATAAGCTGAGCACAAATTGCACTGTTACCGCAAGCATCGACAGCCCGGTAAGTTCTTGTCGTTACTTCAGTGCATCCTGTCAGTACGGCAACATCACTAACAAAAGATACGGTCGGAGTACCGCAGCCATCACTCGCAGTAACAGAAGTAATATCAAAAGCAGGTATAGCTGCATTACAACCAAGTGTAACATTAGCAGGACATGTGATCGATGGCGGAGTTATATCAGCCGTCCATGTAACAGTTCTTGCAGCAGTAGCCGAGTTACCACAACCATCGGAAGCAGTAAAGGTTCTTGTTTGTGATTGAGAACAACTATTGGTTGGCACAGCACCATCAGTAAATGTTACAATAGGAGTGCCGCAAGCAGCCGATGCAGTAGCAGTGCCAAGGGCAGCATTTATATCAGAAGCAGTTGGATTACAACCAAGGGTTGTAGTAGTACCTGTGACAGTAATAGTAGG
>CAVZBF010000003.1:0-6448 GCA_963773465.1 uncultured Bacteroidota bacterium | reverse complement strand
CTGGTTTTTCTTATTAATAAACCTGGTTTCAGTATCAGCTCAAAAATCTAAACCTGTGCCTGTCATCTTCGACAGCGATATGGGGCCGGACTATGATGATGTGGGAGCTATTACTTTATTACATGCATTTGCTGACAGTGGCTATATAAAAATTATTGCAACAATCGCCAGCACTAAGTATGAAGGAGTGGCCGCAGTATTTAATGTATTGAATACGTATTTCAAAAAACCGGGTATATTGATCGGTGTGCCAAAAGGGAAAGCACTTGAATTAAAAGACAATCAGCATTGGACAGATACGCTGCTTCAAAAGTATCCGCATAAAATAAAAAAGAATGATGAAGTAGTAAGCGCAACCCAGGCATACAGGAAATCATTAGCATCACAGCCCGATAGATCGGTAACAATAATCACTGTTGGGTTTCTCACTAATCTTGCTGACTTGCTTCGATCACCGCCTGATAAATATTCAACGCTTAACGGCAAAGACCTGGTAAGTAAAAAAGTAAAGCAATTGGTTAGCATGGCCGGCGCCTTTCCTGCAGGCAATGAATTTAACGTAAGAATGGATGCCGCAGCATCTCAATATGTTTTTGATAACTGGCCAACGCCGGTGTTATTAAGTGGGGTAGAGATCGGGTTCACTATCAAAACCGGTTTACCGCTGGTAAATAACAGATCGATTCATAACAGTCCTGTAAAAGATGTTTACCGCATTTCTATTCCATTGAGTGTGCAGGATACTGCGGGCAGAATGAGCTGGGATCAAACCGCAGTATTGATTGCTGTGAAGGGATACAAACCCTGGTGGAAAATTGAAACTGGTAAATTGATCGTCGCAAAAGATGGAAGCAATAAGTGGACAACAGAATCCTCACTTCATAATTATATTGTCGAAGAACAAGAGCCTTCCATTGTTCAGGAGCTTATCAACAAACTTATGATGCATCAACCTTTAAAAAGTCAAAAGTAAAAAGTCAAAATCCGATAGCTATCGGATCAAAGTCTCCTTTCCAACCTCTCTTTTGACTTTTGAATTTCGACTTTTGAATTTCTTCTACCGTTGTTGTTACATCGAATCCTCTTATTCACAATCCCTTCTAATGGCATAATAAATGTAGTAGAATCTTTTAAACATAAAATTTATTCTTATGAAAAGAGCAAACTGGTTATTAATCGTATTAATAGCTGCCTTCAGTACAACCGTTTCAACTTCTTGTAAAAACAAAAAAGCTGACACCACGCAACAGGATAAAACTACAAATGCACCGGTGGAGATCAACAGTGATGCAACACTGCGGACATCTGTCGACAATGTATTAAAATCTTACGATGGTGTAAGTGCTGATATAAAAGACGGAGTAGTAACACTTCGCGGCAATATCAGGCAAGATGATCTGCAATCGCTGATCATGAAAGTACAGGAACTGAAACCTAAAAAAGTAGAAAATCAATTAACGATCAAATCCTAAAAAAATAATTTATGAAACTTCAACAAAAGTATGACGAGCTGATCCGCACTGCCCGTTCAGCAGGCGTACAAAATTTACAGGTGCGTGAACAGGAAAATGTTCTTTACATCGATGGCCAGGCGCCTTCACAGGATGTAAAGCAACGTATTTGGGATGTATACGGAAAGATAGATCCCAATTACCGTTCCGCTGATGTGGTAATGAATATTGCCGTATCACCAATCACACCGGCTGCTGCCATGCAGGAATATGAAGTAGTGAAAGGCGATAATCTCAGCAAGATCGGGAAACGCTATGGTGTAAGCTGGAAAGAAATTTATGAGGCAAATAAAAATATAATCGCTGACCCCGACCTGATACAACCCGGTTGGAAATTAAAGATCCCGCAAAAAGCATAATAAGAAAAACGATAAACATGGAAAAAAAATTATTGAAAGATTATAGCGATCTTGAAAAAGGCGCTTATCTCGGCGCTATTTCTTCCATTGCAACTGCTGATCATGCTGCAAGTGATGAAGAAATGGAATATATAATGGCGCTTGCTGATTCGGCTGATCTGTCAGAAGAACAAAAGCAGGCAGTAAGACGTTCGGCAACTGAGCTTACGGGCCAGGAATTAAAAAGATGTCTTGATATTTTAAAAGACAGTGCTCTGAAATATTCTTTGATCACAGATATTATCAGTTTTGCGGAAGCAGATAAAAAATATTCCGAAGAAGAGAAAGCAAATGTTGAAAAAATTTCCCAATATCTCGGCATCAACCAGCAGCAGTTCAACCTGCTTGACCAGTTTGTAAAAAAATCTGCCGAAGTTAACGTCGAGCCGGAAGAAGTTGCCAAACCAAATTTTCTATCAAAGCTTGGGCTTGATCAGAAATTTAAGAACTCCGGTATCAATATGGGGAGTCTTACAAAAGGATTGTTAGGCATTGCCGGGCCATTAATACTTGCCAATCTTATGCGTGGTCGTCAAAACAGGGGAGTGGGTTCTACATTAAATCCACTTAGTACCGGTCGCGGTGGTGGATTAGGATCCATCATCTCCATACTAAGTGGCGGCAGAGGATTTTCAAGAACAGGCAATATGTTTAATAGAGTTTTTGGACTATAACCAACTGTCATCCTAATACTTTTCGAAGGGATGCGTCATGAGTTATAAATGTTTCGGCATTTATAACTCATTTTTTTATTGCGCCCATCAGAATTGTTACAATTAAATTTTTCATGTGTCAACTTTTTACACCCGGTATAAAAAAAATCAAACTTTTTAGGTTTATATTAAAACCTTTCTATAACTTCCCTGCAGATTTACTTCTCCTCTCTTAGAAAACACCCCGCTTCCGTATTCGGAAGACAAATACTCTGAATAGCAGCAACTCTGATTTAGCATCCTCTATGAATGTAATGTTTGTTTAAGCCGATCATGGATCGAACCTGTGATTATTGTGGCAATGACCCTGAAATAAAACTATAGTCAGTGTTAATGTCCCGAAACATTAATTATTTGATAACCTCTATAAATAAACAACTGAGATGGATCATATTAATTTGATTAATCTTAGTCCTTTGATGAATCGCAGTATGGGTTCAAATAAAATCAGGATTGGCCTGATTGATGGACCTGTTATGACGAGTCATCCTGCACTCGATACTGAAAATATTTTTGAAATAGAAGGCAGGCAATCCGCACATTGCAACGCAACAGATAGTATAGCCTGCAGTCATGGAACTTTTATTGCTGGTATCCTTAAAGCAAAGAGGAATTCAGGTGCTCCTGCAATTTGTCCTGGCTGCACATTGTTGATTCGTCCTGTTTTTTCCGAAAGCAAGATGGATCAAAAACGATTTATGCCATTTACAACTCCCAAAGAACTTTCTAAGGCAATTATTGATTGTATTAATGCCGAAGCTCATATAATAAATTTGAGTCTTGCACTCGCTAACCCTTCTTCTAATACAGAACAAGAATTAGACGATGCTCTGAATTATGCTGCAAGAAAAGGGGTGATAATTGTTGCCGCCGCCGGGAACCAGGGAAAAGTTGGCAGCACAGCAATTACACGTCATCCCTGGGTAATTCCTGTAATAGCCTGTAACAATCATGGACAGCCTTTACAATTGTCGAATCTCGGTAGTTCAATTGGCAGAAAAGGATTGAGTGCTCCGGGAGAGGACATCACAAGTCTTGGATCAGAAAATAATACTGTTACATTTTCAGGAACAAGTGTTGCCGCTCCTTTTGTTACCGGGATCATTGCTTTATTGAGTTCCGAGTTTCCCGAACTTTCTGCCTCAGCAATCAAACAAGCGATGAAGATTGAGAATACCCGGCGATCACTTATTCCTCCGTTAGTAAATGCAATGGCGTCTTTTCAATATTTGAATTCTTTTTACAGACAAAAAGCAATTGCATGAAGAAAGAAAATAAAAAGCCTTTAAAAATAAGACTACCTGGTTTTTTTGCAGGAGTTGAAATAGGTCTGGGTGACCTGATAAAACGGGCAACATCGGCAATCGGCATTAAGCCCTGTGGAGGCTGTGAACAAAGAGCTGCTGCTCTTAATAACTGGGTCGTATTTAATAGGAGAAACAAATAATCACAAATATTAAACTAAAGCTTTAAAAATGGAAAATAACGAACCACTTCAAACTGTTTCCAGTCAGGTATTGGAAAATGTTGCTTCACCAGCTAATTCATTTAAAGGAAATACTATTTCCAAAATTCATCCGGCGGAATCTGAAGAATCTTGCCCCACATGTAGTGCTTCAGCTGCCGCAAACGCTGTTCAATACATTTATGCAATCGGAAGAATTCAACCGCGTTTTCCCAGTCTCGGAATAGAAAAAGAGTTTGCGCAGGCCGTTAAACAAGCGAATGCTGCCGGGTTAACAGATAATGAAGCTTTGTATAAAGCTTTATCCGAACCACAAAACCGCTATTTAGCCCGCAAATTATGTTGGGTGTTTTCTGTACAAGGGCTAGAAACATATCTCCTTCAACCAAGAAATCCTGTTGACCTTGACATGTTGATTGAATCTTTGCAACCTTCGCCTAAGCTTACTGATGTAAATATTGTGATCGGCATACAAGGACCGATAGCGCCGCCCCAATATTGTAATGGTTTGCAAATACCGATTGTTGGATTTGACCAGATCTATTCTTTTGATGTTGATTCATTACTTAAATCAATTCCTAAACCTGCCGGTAAAGGTGGTTCGAAGAATTTCTCAGCAGTAGCAGAAGAACTTTTTATGCGAATTATGCAAATGACAGATAATGCAGGAGCCACAGATGATCACCGGGCTCTTAATTATTTGTCTGTGCGATATAATGCCATTTATGCTACGGCTGCTGATTGCTATACACGGAATTGTTCATTGACAGGAGTTGAAGTTCGCTCATCTGCATTAAGTGGGACAAGAAATATTGTTGAAGTCATCTTCACTTTTACTAACAGAAATACAGATGTTGATGAAAAATACTATTGCCGTGTAGATGTGACTGAAGAGTTCCCGTTCCTGGTAACCAAAATGCAAACTTATATCGATCGTTAATAATTTTAATAATTAAAATCTGCAAAAATGTAAAACAAAATGAATTTGCCGGTATTCAACGCAGAATAATCTTTTAAAAATAAACAATGAAATCAAAGACTACTACCCCCGGCTTTTTTGCCGAATTAACATGCTCCAGTAAGGGCATGTACAATGTTAATAAAAAAAGTACCCGGTATTTTTCAAATATTGTAATACCGGAATTACAAATCAACCGTTTTAGTCCGCGAAGAAAACGACTTGCAAATTCGACCTCAGACTGTTCTGATAAGCTTTCGAATTGTAACAGTGGTTGTGATAGCAAATATCCAAGTAACCTGGATGGCCCTGACAGTCTCAATAAAGAAATGAGGGAGGCTTGTCAGGACGGGTGTGCGGCCGCTGATAGGATATGCAGGAACCCGACCCCGCAATAATTTTTTCTAACCTTAAAAACTAATCAAATGAAAATTCCAGGATTTACAGCATTATTCGCATATAATTCGAAAAGTGAAACGCTTTCATCAACTATAACTTTCAATTTCGAGAATTTAGTTGTGAAGGGAGTTCCACAGGTTCAGATTGGCTCAACACCCGGATCTGGTGCAGCCGAACACGCAGCTTGCATTTCAGATTGCATGTCGTCGGGAGATGAAGAAGGGAATAGCCTTGCTACATGTTCATACAAGTGTGCCGGTGTTGGTGCCTTGGATCCAGGTGATATATACGAACCGCCGACTCCTCGCTGCACTCCAGGCTGTGGTATTTGTCACTATAGTTGGAATAATTTAATCGGTAAGCAAAGATGCTGGGACCGGGATTGTAATAGCAAAGTTTTTGATTGTGGCCCTCTACGCAATGTACGATCCAATCAAGCCACATTCTTTTCTATGTAAATGTTCATCATATTATAAATAAGAATAAATAAATTAAAATGATATGAAAAATAAAATCAATTTACCAGGATTTACGGCAGATGCGAATCTTAATCAATTAACATCTACTTATTCTGCCGTTTCATTTGGCCGCGGTCTTAAAAACAGCTCAGCGATCATACCTCAATATGCACATCTTCATTGCGGCCCTTGCAGAAACGGAAGAAAATTTTGTATTGTAAGAGGGTATGAATGCCATTATGTACCCGGCTCAGGCGGCAGTGATGAGTTGGGTATTCCTCCTGGCGAAGGCCACGTAAGATGTGAGCCAGTAGTTCTTAATACCCGGTGGGCCCAATGTTCGAGAGTGGATCCGAGATAGAATCGCAATTTTTAAACAAAATAGGAGCTGATATTTATAAGCATTTACGGAATAGCCATATTCCAGTTACGGGATATGGTTACTATCTTAGTTCCCTCGGACATTCAATAATACAATAAAATAAAAATGTTGGCGAGAGCCTGCATCGCGATGCATTGTGTGCGGAGCGGTATTATGTCAACCAA
>CAVZBF010000002.1:0-1561331 GCA_963773465.1 uncultured Bacteroidota bacterium | reverse complement strand
TTGATATCACTTGCAACAGGATTACATGTCAGGGTTAATGTAGTGCCACCTGTTGTGATCACTGGTGGAGTGTTATCACTAGTCCAGGTAACTGTTCTTGATGCAGTAGCAGAATTACCGCAAGCGTCTATTGCCGTAAATGTTCTTGTTTGAGTGAATGTACAACCTGAAGTACCGATAACTCCATCACTAGTTGTAACAGTTGGCGTACCGCATGCGTCAGTAGCAGTAGCAGTGCCAAGTGCAGCATTGATATCGGAAGCTTGCGGGTTACATGCTAAAGTAAGCGTTGTTCCACCTGCTGTAATAGTTGGTGGTATGTTGTCACTTGTCCAGGTAACTGTTCTTGATGCAGTACTAGAGTTACCACAGGCATCAACAGCAGTAAATGTTCGTGTTTGAGTGAACGTACAACCTGAAGTACCGATAACTCCATCACTTGTTGTAACAGTCGGAGTACCGCATGCGTCAGTTGCTGTAGCCGTGCCAAGTGCGGCATTGATATCACTTGCAACAGGATTACATGCCAGGGTTAATGTAGTGCCACCTGTTGTGATCACTGGTGGAGTGTTATCACTAGTCCAGGTAACTGTTCTTGATGCAGTAGCAGAATTACCGCAAGCGTCTATTGCCGTAAATGTTCTTGTTTGAGTGAATGTACAACCTGAAGTACCGATAACTCCATCACTAGTTGTAACAGTTGGCGTACCGCATGCGTCAGTAGCAGTAGCAGTACCAAGTGCAGCATTGATATCGGAAGCTTGCGGGTTACACGCTAATGTAAGCGTTGTTCCACCTGTAGTAATAGTTGGTGATGTGTTGTCACTAGTCCAGGTAACTGTTCTTGATGCAGTTGCTGAGTTACCGCATGCATCAACAGCAGTGAAGGTTCGTGTTTGTGATCTTGCACAACCCGTACTATTTATTATTCCATCAGAAGAATTTACTGTAGGAGTACCGCATGCATCAGTAGCAGTAGCAGTACCAAGTGCAGCATTGATATCGGAAGCTTGCGGGTTACATGCTAAAGTAAGAGTCGTTCCGCCGGTTGTAATAGTTGGCGGAGTGTTATCACTAGTCCATGTAACCGTTCTTGATGCAGTAGCGGAGTTACCGCATGCATCAACAGCAGTGAAGGTTCGTGTTTGCGATCTTGTACATCCTGTACTACTTATTATTCCATCAGAAGAATTTATTGTAGGAGTACCGCATGCATCGGTAGCAGTAGCGGTGCCAAGCGCAGCATTGATATCACTTGCAACAGGATTACATGCCAGGGTTAATGTAGTGCCACCCGTTGTGATTACTGGTGGAGTGTTATCACTTGTCCATGTAACCGTTCTTGATGCAGTAGCTGAGTTACCGCAAGCATCAACAGCAGTGAAGGTTCGTGTTTGCGATCTTGTACATCCTGTACTACTTATTATTCCATCAGAAGAATTTACTGTAGGAGTACCGCATGCATCGGTAGCAGTAGCAGTACCAAGCGCAGCATTGATATCACTTGCAACAGGATTACATGCCAGGGTTAATGTAGTGCCACCCGTTGTGATCACTGGTGGAGTGTTATCACTTGTCCATGTAACCGTTCTTGATGCAGTTGCAGAGTTACCACAAGCATCAACAGCAGTAAATGTTCTTGTTTGAGTGAATGTACAACCTGAAGTACCAATAACTCCATCACTAGTTGTAACAGTTGGCGTACCGCATGCGTCAGTTGCCGTAGCAGTACCAAGCGCAGCATTGATGTCAGAAGCTTGCGGGTTACATGCTAAAGTAAGCGTTGTTCCACCTGCTGTAATAGTTGGCGGAGTATTATCCGAAGTCCATGTAACCGTTCTAGATGCAGTTGCAGAGTTACCACAAGCGTCAACAGCAGTAAATGTTCGTGTTTGAGTGAATGTACAACCTGAAGTACCGACAACTCCATCACTTAATGTGACAGTTGGCGTACCGCATGCGTCAGTCGCAGTAGCAGTACCAAGTGCAGCATTGATATCGGAAGCTTGCGGGTTACATGCTAATGTAAGAGTCGTTCCGCCGGTTGTAATAGTTGGTGGCGTGTTATCACTAGTCCATGTAACCGTTCTTGATGCAGTTGCTGAGTTGCCACAAGCATCAACAGCAGTAAATGTTCTTGTCTGGGATCTTGAACAACCTGTACTATTTATTATTCCATCAGAAGAATTTATTGTAGGAGTACCGCATGCATCGGTAGCAGTAGCGGTACCAAGCGCAGCATTGATATCACTTGCAACAGGATTACATGCCAGGGTTAATGTAGTGCCACCCGTTGTGATTACTGGTGGAGTGTTATCACTTGTCCATGTAACAGTTCTTGATGCAGTAGCTGAGTTACCGCAAGCATCAACAGCAGTGAAGGTTCGTGTTTGCGATCTTGTACATCCTGTACTACTTATTATTCCATCAGAAGAATTTACTGTAGGAGTACCGCATGCATCGGTAGCAGTAGCAGTACCAAGCGCAGCATTGATATCACTTGCAACAGGATTACATGCCAGGGTTAATGTAGTGCCACCCGTTGTGATCACTGGCGGAGTGTTATCACTAGTCCATGTAACTGTTCTTGATGCAGTAGCAGAATTACCGCAAGCATCAACAGCAGTGAATGTCCTTGTTTGAGTGAATGTACAGCCTGAAGTACCGATAACTCCGTCACTTGTTGTTACAGTTGGCATACCGCATGCATCGGTTGCCGTAGCAGTACCAAGTGCAGCATTGATATCGGAAGCTTGCGGGTTACATGCTAGTGTAAGCGTAGCGCCACCGGCAGTAATAGTTGGTGGAGTAAGATCATTTATCCATGTAACCGTTCTTGATGCAGTTGCAGAGTTACCACAAGCGTCAACAGCAGTAAATGTTCTTGTCTGTGATCTTGAGCAACCTGTACTATTTACTATTCCATCAGAAGTATTTATTGTAGGAGTACCGCAGGCGTCGGTAGCAGTAGCAGTACCAAGCGCAGCATTGATATCAGAAGCTTGCGGGTTACATGCTAAAGTTAGCGTTGTTCCCCCGGCAGTAATAGTTGGTGGTGTGTTATCAGAAGTCCATGTAACAGTTCTTGAAGCAGTAGCAGTATTGCCGCAAGCATCAACAGCAGTGAATGTTCTTGTTTGAGTGAATGTACAACCTGAAGTACCGATAACTCCATCACTCGTTGTAACAGTTGGAGTGCCGCATGCGTCAGTAGCAGTAGCAGTACCAAGTGCAGCATTGATATCGGAAGCTTGCGGGTTACATGCTAAAGTAAGAGTCGTTCCGCCGGTTGTAATAGTTGGCGGAGTGTTATCACTAGTCCATGTAACCGTTCTGGATGTAGTAGCAGTGTTACCACAAGCATCAACAGCAGTGAATGTTCTGGTTTGTGATCTTGAACAACCAGTACTATTTATTATTCCATCAGAAGAATTTACTGTGGGAGTACCGCATGCATCGGTAGCAGTAGCGGTGCCAAGCGCAGCATTGATATCACTTGCAACAGGATTACATGCCAGGGTTAATGTAGTGCCACCCGTTGTGATTACTGGTGGAGTGTTATCACTTGTCCATGTAACCGTTCTTGATGCAGTAGCTGAGTTACCGCAAGCATCAACAGCAGTGAAGGTTCGTGTTTGCGATCTTGTACATCCTGTACTACTTATTATTCCATCAGAAGAATTTACTGTAGGAGTACCGCATGCATCGGTAGCAGTAGCAGTACCAAGCGCAGCATTGATATCACTTGCAACAGGATTACATGCCAGGGTTAATGTAGTGCCACCCGTTGTGATCACTGGTGGAGTGTTATCACTTGTCCATGTAACCGTTCTTGATGCAGTTGCAGAGTTACCACAAGCATCAACAGCAGTAAATGTTCTTGTTTGAGTGAATGTACAACCTGAAGTACCAATAACTCCATCACTAGTTGTAACAGTTGGCGTACCGCATGCGTCAGTTGCCGTAGCAGTACCAAGCGCAGCATTGATGTCAGAAGCTTGCGGGTTACATGCTAAAGTAAGCGTTGTTCCACCTGCTGTAATAGTTGGTGGTGTGTTGTCACTTGTCCATGTAACTGTTCTTGATGCAGTACTAGAGTTACCACAGGCATCAACAGCAGTAAATGTCCTTGTCTGCGATCTTGTACAACCAGTACTATTTATTATTCCATCAGAAGAATTTACGGTAGGAGTACCGCATGCGTCAGTCGCAGTAGCAGTACCAAGTGCAGCATTGATATCGGAAGCTTGCGGGTTACATGCTAAAGTAAGCGTTGTTCCACCTGCTGTAATAGTTGGTGGCGTGTTATCACTAGTCCATGTAACTGTTCTTGATGCAGTTGCTGAGTTGCCACAAGCATCAACAGCAGTAAATGTTCTTGTCTGGGATCTTGCACAACCAGTACTATTTATTATTCCATCAGAAGAATTTATTGTAGGAGTACCGCATGCATCGGTAGCAGTAGCGGTACCAAGCGCAGCATTGATATCACTTGCAACAGGATTACATGCTAAAGTAAGCGTTGTTCCACCTGCTGTAATAGTTGGCGGAGTGTTATCAGAAGTCCATGTAACAGTTCTCGATGCAGTTGCTGAGTTACCGCATGCATCAACAGCAGTGAAGGTTCGTGTTTGAGTGAATGTACAACCCGAAGTACCGATAACTCCGTCACTTGTTGTTACAGTTGGCGTACCGCATGCATCGGTTGCCGTAGCAGTACCAAGTGCAGCATTGATATCGGAAGCTTGCGGGTTACATGCTAGTGTAAGCGTAGTGCCACCGGCAGTAATAGTTGGTGGAGTAAGATCATTTATCCATGTAACCGTTCTTGATGCTGTTGCAGAGTTACCACATGCATCAACAGCAGTGAATGTTCTTGTTTGTGATCTTGAACAACCAGTACTATTTATTATTCCATCTGACGAACTTACAGTCGGAGTACCGCATGCGTCAGTAGCAGTAGCGGTACCAAGCGCAGCATTGATATCGGAAGCTTGCGGGTTACATGCTAAAGTAAGCGTTGTTCCACCTGCTGTAATAGTTGGCGGAGTGTTATCACTAGTCCATGTAACTGTTCTTGATGCAGTAGCTGAGTTGCCGCATGCATCGACAGCAGTGAATGTTCGTGTTTGAGTGAATGTACAACCTGAAGTACCGATAACTCCATCACTTGATGTGATAGTTGGTGTACCGCATGCATCGGTAGCAGTAGCAGTACCAAGTGCAGCATTGATATCGGAAGCTTGCGGGTTACATGCTAAAGTAAGAGTTGTTCCCCCGGTTGTAATAGTTGGTGGCGTGTTATCACTAGTCCATGTAACTGTTCTTGATGCAGTAGCAGAGTTACCACAAGCATCAACAGCAGTAAATGTTCTTGTTTGTGATCTTGAACAACCCGTACTATTTATTATTCCATCAGAAGAACTTACAGTTGGAGCACCGCATGCATCGGTTGCCGTCGCAGTACCAAGCGCAGCATTGATATCACTTGCAATAGGATTACATGCCAGGGTTAATGCAGTGCCACCTGTTGTGATTACTGGTGGCGTATTATCACTTGTCCATGTTACTGTTCTTGATGCAGTAGCTGAGTTACCGCAAGCATCAACAGCAGTGAAGGTTCGTGTTTGCGATCTTGTACATCCTGTACTACTTATTATTCCATCAGAAGAATTTACTGTAGGAGTACCGCATGCATCGGTAGCAGTAGCAGTACCAAGCGCAGCATTGATATCACTTGCAACAGGATTACATGCCAGGGTTAATGTAGTGCCACCCGTTGTGATCACCGGTGGAGTGTTATCACTTGTCCATGTAACAGTTCTTGATGCAGTTGCTGAGTTACCGCATGCATCAACAGCAGTGAAGGTTCGTGTTTGAGTGAATGTACAACCTGAAGTACCGATAACTCCGTCACTAGTTGTAACAGTTGGAGTGCCGCATGCGTCGGTAGCAGTAGCGGTGCCAAGCGCAGCATTGATATCACTTGCAACAGGATTACATGCCAGGGTTAATGTAGTGCCACCCGTTGTGATTACTGGTGGAGTGTTATCACTTGTCCATGTAACAGTTCTTGATGCAGTTGCTGAGTTACCGCATGCATCAACAGCAGTGAAGGTTCGTGTTTGAGTGAATGTACAACCTGAAGTACCGATAACTCCGTCACTAGTTGTAACAGTTGGCGTACCGCATGCGTCAGTTGCCGTAGCAGTACCAAGCGCAGCATTGATATCGGAAGCTTGCGGGTTACATGCTAAAGTAAGCGTTGTTCCACCTGCTGTAATCGTTGGTGGAGTGTTATCACTAGTCCAGGTAACTGTTCTTGATGCAGTAGCTGAGTTACCGCAAGCATCAACAGCAGTGAAGGTTCGTGTTTGCGATCTTGTACATCCTGTACTACTTATTATTCCATCAGAAGAATTTACTGTAGGAGTACCGCATGCATCGGTAGCAGTAGCAGTACCGAGTGCCGCATTGATATCACTTGCAACAGGATTACATGCCAGGGTTAATGTAGTGCCACCCGTTGTGATCACCGGTGGAGTGTTATCACTTGTCCATGTAACCGTTCTTGATGCAGTTGCTGAGTTACCGCATGCATCAACAGCAGTGAAGGTTCGTGTTTGAGTGAATGTACAACCTGAAGTACCGATAACTCCGTCACTAGTTGTAACAGTTGGAGTGCCGCATGCGTCAGTAGCAGTAGCAGTACCAAGTGCAGCATTGATATCGGAAGCTTGCGGGTTACATGCTAAAGTAAGCGTTGTTCCACCTGCTGTAATAGTTGGCGGAGTGTTATCACTAGTCCATGTAACTGTTCTTGATGCAGTAGCAGAATTACCGCAAGCATCAACAGCAGTGAATGTCCTTGTTTGAGTGAATGTACAGCCTGAAGTACCGATAACTCCGTCACTTGTTGTTACAGTTGGCATACCGCATGCATCGGTTGCCGTAGCAGTACCAAGTGCAGCATTGATATCAGAAGCTTGCGGGTTACATGCTAAAGTAAGCGTTGTTCCACCTGCTGTAATAGTTGGTGGCGTGTTGTCACTTGTCCATGTAACTGTTCTTGATGCAGTAGCAGAGTTACCACAGGCATCGACAGCAGTGAATGTTCTTGTCTGTGATCTTGCACAACCAGTACTATTTATTATTCCATCCGAAGAATTTACTGTAGGAGTACCGCATGCATCGGTAGCAGTAGCAGTACCAAGCGCAGCATTGATATCGGAAGCTTGCGGGTTACATGCTAGAGTAAGCGTTGTTCCACCTGCTGTAATGGTTGGTGGTGTGTTATCACTAGTCCAGGTAACCGTTCTTGATGCAGTAGCTGAGTTACCACAGGCATCAATAGCAGTGAAGGTTCGTGTTTGAGTGAATGTACAACCTGAAGTACCGATAACTCCGTCACTAGTTGTAACAGTTGGCGTACCGCATGCGTCAGTAGCAGTAGCAGTGCCAAGCGCAGCATTGATATCGGAAGCTTGCGGATTACATGCTAAAGTAAGCGTTGTTCCACCTGCTGTAATAGTTGGTGGTGTGTTGTCACTTGTCCAGGTAACTGTTCTTGACACTGTAGCGGTATTACCGCAAGCGTCCAGAGCAGTAAATGTTCTTGTCTGGGAGCGTGAACAACCAGTACTATTTATTATTCCATCGGAAGAACTTACGGTTGGCGTACCGCATGCGTCAGTAGCAGTAGCAGTGCCAAGTGCAGCAATGATATCGGAAGCTTGCGGATTACATGCTAAAGTTAGCGTTGTTCCCCCGGCAGTAATGGTTGGTGGCGTATTGTCATTTGTCCATGTAACAGTTCTTGAAGCAGTTGCTGAGTTACCGCATGCATCAATAGCAGTGAATGTTCTGGTTTGTGATCTTGAACAACCCGTACTATTTATTATTCCATCAGAAGAACTTACAGTCGGAGTACCGCATGCGTCAGTAGCAGTAGCGGTACCAAGCGCAGCATTGATGTCAGAAGCTTGCGGGTTACATGCTAAAGTAAGCGTTGTTCCACCTGCTGTAATAGTTGGCGGAGTGTTATCACTAGTCCATGTAACTGTTCTTGATGCAGTAGCAGAATTACCACAAGCATCAACAGCAGTGAATGTTCTGGTTTGTGATCTTGAACAACCTGTACTATTTATTATTCCATCAGAAGAATTTACAGTTGGTGTACCGCATGCATCGGTCGCAGTAGCAGTACCAAGCGCAGCATTGATATCGGATGCTTGCGGGTTACATGCTAAAGTTAGCGTTGTTCCCCCGGCAGTAATGGTTGGTGGCGTATTGTCATTTGTCCATGTAACAGTTCTTGAAGCAGTAGCAGTATTGCCGCAAGCATCAACAGCAGTGAATGTTCTTGTTTGAGTGAATGTACAACCTGAAGTACCGATAGCGCCATCGCTTGTATTAAGAGTAGCAGTACCACACGCATCGGTAGCAGTAGCAGTACCAAGCGCAGCATTGATATCGGATGCTTGCGGATTACATGCTAAAGTAAGAGTCGTTCCGCCGGTTGTAATAGTTGGTGGCGTGTTATCAGATGTCCATGTAACCGTTCTTGATGCAGTACTAGAGTTACCACAAGCATCAATAGCAGTAAATGTTCTTGTTTGTGATCTTGAACAACCAGTACTATTTATTATTCCATCAGACGAACTTACAGTCGGAGTACCGCATGCGTCAGTAGCAGTAGCGGTACCAAGCGCAGCATTGATATCGGAAGCTTGCGGGTTACATGCTAAAGTGAGGGTCGTTCCACCTGCTGTAATAGTTGGCGGAGTGTTATCACTTGTCCATGTAACTGTTCTTGATGCAGTAGCAGAATTACCACAAGCATCAACAGCAGTGAATGTTCGTGTTTGCGATCGTGAACAACCAGTACTATTTATTATTCCATCAGAAGAACTTACTGTAGGAGTACCGCATGCATCGGTCGCAGTAGCAGTACCAAGCGCAGCATTGATATCAGAAGCTTGCGGGTTACATGCTAAAGTAAGCGTTGTTCCACCTGCTGTAATAGTTGGCGGAGTGTTATCACTTGTCCATGTAACGGTTCTTGATGCAGTAGCTGAGTTACCGCATGCATCAACAGCAGTGAAGGTTCGTGTTTGCGATCTTGTACATCCTGTACTACTTATTATTCCATCAGAAGAAGTAACAGTTGGAGTGCCACATACGTCAGTAGCAGTAGCGGTACCAAGCGCAGCATTAATATCGGAAGCTTGCGGATTACATGCTAAAGTAAGGGTCGTTCCGCCGGTTGTAATAGTTGGTGGAGTGTTATCACTTGTCCATGTAACCGTTCTTGATGCAGTTGCTGAGTTACCGCATGCATCAACAGCAGTGAAGGTTCGTGTTTGAGTGAATGTACAACCTGAAGTACCGATAACTCCATCACTTGTTGTTACAGTTGGCGTACCGCATGCATCGGTTGCCGTAGCAGTACCAAGTGCAGCATTGATATCGGAAGCTTGCGGGTTACATGCTAAAGTAAGCGTTGTTCCACCTGCTGTAATAGTTGGCGGAGTGTTATCACTAGTCCATGTAACTGTTCTTGATGCAGTAGCAGAATTACCACAAGCATCAACAGCAGTAAATGTTCTTGTCTGTGATCTTGCACAACCAGTACTATTTATTATTCCATCAGACGAACTTACAGTTGGTGTGCCGCAGGCATCTGTAGCAGTAGCAGTGCCAAGCGCAGCATTGATATCGGAAGCTTGCGGGTTACATGCTAAAGTGAGCGTAGTGCCGCCGGCAGTAATCAATGGAGGCGTATTGTCATTTGTCCATGTAACAGTTCTTGATGCTGTTGCAGAGTTACCGCAGGCATCAACAGCAGTGAATGTTCTTGTTTGAGTGAATGTACAACCTGAAGTACCGATAACTCCGTCACTTGTTGTTACAGTTGGCGTACCGCATGCATCGGTTGCCGTAGCAGTACCAAGTGCAGCATTGATATCGGAAGCTTGCGGGTTACATGCTAGTGTAAGCGTAGTGCCACCGGCAGTAATAGTTGGTGGAGTAAGATCATTTATCCATGTAACCGTTCTTGATGCTGTTGCAGAGTTGCCACAAGCATCAACAGCAGTAAATGTTCTTGTCTGGGATCTTGAACAACCTGTACTGTTTATTATTCCATCGGAAGAACTTACGGTTGGTGTGCCGCATGCATCAGTAGCAGTAGCAGTACCAAGCGCAGCATTGATATCGGAAGCTTGCGGGTTACATGCTAAAGTAAGCGTTGTTCCACCTGCTGTAATAGTTGGTGGTGTGTTATCACTAGTCCAGGTAACTGTTCTTGATGCAGTAGCAGAATTATCGCATGCATCAACAGCAGTAAATGTTCTTGTTTGAGTGAATGTACAACCTGAAGTACCGATAACTCCGTCACTAGTTGTAACAGTTGGCGTACCGCATGCGTCAGTAGCAGTAGCAGTGCCAAGCGCAGCATTGATATCGGAAGCTTGCGGATTACATGCTAAAGTAAGCGTTGTTCCACCTGCTGTAATAGTTGGTGGTGTGTTGTCACTTGTCCAGGTAACTGTTCTTGACACTGTAGCGGTATTACCGCAAGCGTCCAGAGCAGTAAATGTTCTTGTCTGGGAGCGTGAACAACCAGTACTATTTATTATTCCATCGGAAGAACTTACGGTTGGCGTACCGCATGCGTCAGTAGCAGTAGCAGTGCCAAGTGCAGCAATGATATCGGAAGCTTGCGGATTACATGCTAAAGTTAGCGTTGTTCCCCCGGCAGTAATGGTTGGTGGCGTATTGTCATTTGTCCATGTAACAGTTCTTGAAGCAGTTGCTGAGTTACCGCATGCATCAATAGCAGTGAATGTTCTGGTTTGTGATCTTGAACAACCCGTACTATTTATTATTCCATCAGAAGAACTTACAGTCGGAGTACCGCATGCGTCAGTAGCAGTAGCGGTACCAAGCGCAGCATTGATATCGGAAGCTTGCGGATTACATGCTAAAGTAAGCGTTGTTCCACCTGCTGTAATAGTTGGTGGTGTGTTATCAGATGTCCATGTAACTGTTCTTGACACTGTAGCGGTATTACCGCAAGCGTCCAGAGCAGTAAATGTTCTTGTCTGGGAGCGTGAACAACCAGTACTATTTATTATTCCATCGGAAGAACTTACGGTTGGCGTACCGCATGCGTCAGTAGCAGTAGCAGTGCCAAGTGCAGCATTGATATCGGATGCTTGCGGATTACATGCTAAAGTTAGCGTTGTTCCCCCGGCAGTAATGGTTGGTGGCGTATTGTCATTTGTCCATGTAACAGTTCTTGAAGCAGTAGCAGTATTGCCGCAAGCATCAACAGCAGTGAATGTTCTTGTTTGAGTGAATGTACAACCTGAAGTACCAATAGCGCCATCGCTTGTATTAAGAGTAGCAGTACCACACGCATCGGTAGCAGTAGCAGTACCAAGCGCAGCATTGATATCGGATGCTTGCGGATTACATGCTAAAGTAAGAGTCGTTCCGCCGGTTGTAATAGTTGGTGGCGTGTTATCAGATGTCCATGTAACCGTTCTTGATGCAGTACTAGAGTTACCACAAGCATCAATAGCAGTAAATGTTCTTGTTTGTGATCTTGAACAACCAGTACTATTTATTATTCCATCAGACGAACTTACAGTCGGAGTACCGCATGCGTCAGTAGCAGTAGCGGTACCAAGCGCAGCATTGATATCGGAAGCTTGCGGGTTACATGCTAAAGTTAGTGTTGTTCCGCCGGCAGTAATAGTTGGTGGCGTGTTATCACTAGTCCATGTAACTGTTCTTGATGCAGTAGCAGAATTACCACAAGCATCGACAGCAGTGAATGTTCTTGTCTGTGATCTTGCACAACCAGTACTATTTATTATTCCATCCGAAGAATTTACTGTAGGAGTACCGCATGCATCGGTAGCAGTAGCAGTACCAAGCGCAGCATTGATATCGGAAGCTTGCGGGTTACATGCTAGAGTAAGCGTTGTTCCACCTGCTGTAATGGTTGGTGGTGTGTTATCACTAGTCCAGGTAACCGTTCTTGATGCAGTAGCTGAGTTACCACAGGCATCAATAGCAGTGAAGGTTCGTGTTTGAGTGAATGTACAACCTGAAGTACCGATAACTCCGTCACTAGTTGTAACAGTTGGCGTACCGCATGCATCAGTAGCAGTAGCAGTGCCAAGCGCAGCATTGATATCGGAAGCTTGCGGATTACATGCTAAAGTAAGCGTTGTTCCACCTGCTGTAATAGTTGGTGGTGTGTTGTCACTTGTCCAGGTAACTGTTCTTGACACTGTAGCGGTATTACCGCAAGCGTCCAGAGCAGTAAATGTTCTTGTCTGGGAGCGTGAACAACCAGTACTATTTATTATTCCATCGGAAGAACTTACGGTTGGCGTACCGCATGCGTCAGTAGCAGTAGCAGTGCCAAGTGCAGCATTGATATCGGATGCTTGCGGATTACATGCCAAAGTAAGCGTGGTGCCGCCGGCAGTAATCAATGGAGGCGTATTGTCATTTGTCCATGTAACAGTTCTTGATGCAGTAGCAGTATTTCCGCAAGCATCAACAGCAGTGAATGTTCTTGTTTGAGTGAATGTACAACCTGAAGTACCAATAGCGCCATCGCTTGTATTAAGAGTAGCAGTACCACACGCATCTGTAGCAGTAGCAGTACCAAGCGCAGCATTGATGTCGGAAGCTTGCGGGTTACATGCTAAGGTAAGAGTCGTTCCGCCGGTTGTAATAGTTGGTGGCGTGTTATCAGATGTCCATGTAACTGTTCTTGATGCAGTACTAGAGTTACCACAGGCATCAATAGCAGTAAATGTTCTTGTTTGTGATCTTGCACAACCAGTACTATTTATTATTCCATCAGAAGAACTTACAGTTGGCGTACCGCATGCATCGGTTGCCGTAGCAGTACCAAGTGCAGCATTGATATCGGAAGCTTGCGGGTTACATGCTAAAGTTAGTGTTGTTCCGCCGGCAGTAATAGTTGGTGGCGTGTTATCAGAAGTCCATGTAACCGTTCTTGATGCAGTAGCTGAGTTACCGCAAGCATCAACCGCAGTAAATGTTCTTGTTTGTGATCTTGCACAACCAGTACTATTTATTATTCCATCAGAAGAATTTACTGTAGGAGTACCGCATGCGTCAGTAGCAGTAGCAGTACCAAGAGCAGCATTGATATCGGAAGCTTGCGGGTTACATGCTAAAGTAAGCGTTGTTCCACCGGTGGTAATAGTTGGCGGAGTATTGTCACTTGTCCATGTAACCGTTCTTGATGCAGTAGCAGAATTACCACAAGCATCAACAGCAATAAATGTTCTTGTTTGAGTGAATGTACAACCTGAAGTACCGATAACTCCATCGCTTGTCGTAACAGTTGGGGTACCACAAGCATCAGTAGCAGTAGCGGTACCAAGCGCGGCATTGATATCACTTGCAACTGGATTACATGCTAAAGTAAGAGTAGTACCACCGGTAGTAATAGTTGGTGGAGTAAGGTCACTTGTCCATGTAACCGTTCTTGATGCAGTAGCTGAGTTGCCGCATGCATCGACAGCAGTAAATGTTCTTGTCTGTGATCTTGCACAACCAGTACTATTTATTATTCCATCAGACGAACTTACTGTTGGAGCACCGCATGCGTCAGTAGCCGTAGCTGTGCCGAGTGCAGCATTGAGATCGGAAGCTTGCGGGTTACATGTTAAAGTAAGAGTTGTTCCACCGGCAGTAATAGTTGGCGGAGTGTTATCATTTGTCCATGTAACTGTTCTTGATGCAGTAGCAGAGTTACCACAGGCATCAACAGCAGTGAATGTTCTGGTTTGTGATCTTGAACAACCAGTACTATTTATTATTCCATCAGAAGAATTTACTGTGGGAGTACCGCATGCATCGGTCGCAGTAGCAGTACCAAGCGCAGTATTGATATCAGAAGCTTGCGGGTTACATGCTAAAGTAAGCGTTGTTCCACCTGCTGTAATGGTTGGTGGTGTGTTATCACTAGTCCAGGTAACCGTTCTTGATGCAGTAGCGGTATTACCGCAAGCGTCAATTCCAATAAATGTTCTTGTCTGTGACCTCGAACAACCTGTGCTATTTATTATTCCATCAGAAGAAGTCACTGTTGGAGCACCGCATGCATCGGTTGCAGTTGCAGTACCGAGAGCAGCGTTGATATCTGAGGCGACAGGATTGCAACCGAGTGATAATGTAGTACCACCGGCAGTAATAGTTGGTGGAACAAGATCACTTGTCCATGTTACAATTCTTGATGCAGTAGCTGAGTTGCCACAGGCATCCACAGCAGTGAATGTTCTTGTCTGCGATCTTGTACAACCAGTGCTGTTTACTATTCCATCAGTTGAACTAACAGTCGGGCTGCTACACCCGTCAGCAGCAGTAGCAGTGCCAAGTGCAGCATTGATATCGGAGGCTTGCGGATTACATGCTAATGTAAGAGTTGTTCCACCGGTAGTAATAGTTGGTGGAGTATTATCACTTGTCCAGGCAACCGTTCTTGATGCCGTCGCCGTATTGCCGCATGCGTCCAGAACAGTAAATGTTCTTGTTTGCGTTAGTGTACAACCAGTAGTGCCGATCGCACCATCACTTTGTGAAATTGTCGGAGTGCCGCATGCATCAGTTGCAGTTGCTGTTCCTAATGCTGCACTTATTGCAGATGAAGTCGGATTACATCCAAGCGTTGTGTTGTTGTAAGTTCCGGTGAATACAGGCGGCGTTATATCTTCTATCCATGTCACAGTTCTTCCAACAGTGGATGTATTACCGCAGGCATCAGTAGCCGTGAATCTTCTTAGTTGGGATCTGTTACAACTGGTACTGCTTATCGCACCATCGGTTTGTGAAATTGTTGGAGTGCCGCATGCATCGGTAGCAGTTGCAGAACCAAGAGCAGTCGTAACAGCAGATGAAGTTGGATTACATCCTAAGTTTTGTGTGGTATAGCTGCCGGTAAATACAGGCGGGTTATTATCATTTGACCATGATACGGTCCTTGAAGTTGTAGCTGTATTACCACAAACATCCCTCGCTGTCCAGCTTCTTGTTTGTGTTGTAATACATCCTGAAGGTATTTGCGGGCCATCTACCTCTGTTATAGTTGGCGTACTGCAATTATCTGTTGCTGTTGCATTACCCAGAGCTGCATCTATAGTAGGCGGATTTGGATTACCACAAATAAACAATGTAGTTCCGGTAGCTGTTATCCCCGGAGGTGCAATGTCTTCTGTCCACGTAACCGTCCTCGATGCACTTGCTGTATTTCCACACCCATCAATGAGAGACCATGTTCTTGTTTGAGAACGATTACATCCGGTACTTGTTATTGCACCATCTGTTTGCGTTATTGTTGGTGTACTGCATGCATCAGTTGAACTGGCCGATCCCAGTGCCGCATCTAATACGGCAGCCGAAGGGTTGCAACCTGGCGTCAATGTCGTTCCGTTTGCAGTGATGGTTGCGGTATTATCAAACGTCCATGTTACCGTTCTTGAAGCGGTTGCTGTATTGTTACACGCATCTCTTGCAGTAAACGTTCTTGTTTGTGAACGACCGCATCCGCTGCTTTGAAGGGCACCATCACTTGATGTAATCGTAACAGCGCCGCAGGCATCTGTTGCCGTTGCACTACCAAGCGCAGCCCCTATATCAGAAGCAGCCGGGTTGCATCCAAGTGTAAGAGTGGTTCCCGTTGCTGTAATCGTTGGCGGGGAAAGATCAGCAGTCCATGATACCGTTTTTGAAACAGTAGATGTGTTTCCGCATCCATCAATTGCGGTGAACGTTCTTGTTTGCGACGCGGTGCAAGCTATTGTTGAAATTGCACCATCTACAAATGAAAGTGTTGGCGTACCACACGCATCGGTCGCGGTAGCAGTACCTAATGCTGTATTGATTGCCGACACAGTTGGATTACATCCAAGCGATGTACTATTATAGGTTCCTGTAAAGACAGGTGGATTAACGTCATCGATCCATGTAACAGTCCGTGATACCGTTGCAGTATTGCCACAGGCATCCGTTGCAGTGAATGTTCTTATTTGTGATTTATTGCAGGTTCCCGTAACGGCGCCATCACTTTGTGTAATAGTTGGTGTGTTACAATTGTCAGTTGCGGATGCTGTGCCTAATGCTGCAGTAATTGCCGATGAAGTTGGATTACATCCAAGCGGCACTGTTGTATAAGTTCCAGTAAACACCGGCCTGGTTGCATCAGTAGCATTGAACTGCTGACTGCATGTACTGCTGCAACCTGCTTTGGTAACAGTTAAACTCACTGTATACTGACCACAAGTAGGTGGTGCAATAACTGAAACAGTAGAATTAGTTGCAGAGCCGGAAATAGTAGCGTTAATAACTGACCAGCTATAGGTGACTCCAGGCGTTCCACCGCTATAGGTATATGTATTGGTTGAACCCGGGCAAATATTTGTTGGCCCTGTGAATGCACAAACTGGTGATGGAATTACTGTAATGGTAAATGTTTTTGGTGTACCCGGACATGTAGTAGCGCCACTTGTATTAACGGGTGTTACAGTTATTGTTGCTGTTACAGGATTTGGTCCAGTGTTAACAGCAACGAATGATGGAATGAACGGATTTGCAATAGGAGCAGAACCACTCGCACCCAATCCAATTGAAGGCTCACTATTTACCCAATTATATGCAGTAGCATTTGTACCTGTAAAATTCACTTGCGCAGTGCTGGCACCATTACAAACTGTCTGATTGGCGAGCGGATCAATGACTACTGTGGGTGTTGGTAAAACAGTTAATGTTGCAGAATTTGAAAAACTTGCGGCACATCCGCCATTGGCGAATTTTGCTCTGTACAGGTAACCGTTTTGCGTACCATCAGGCGTGAAAGTGTAGGTTGTACAAAAATTTCCAATCAATGAAGTTGTTGTCGTTCCCGGTATATCAAACCAGTTTAATCCGCCATCGGGACTGTATTGCCATGACATATACACAGTGCCATTACCACCGTTTGCACAAGCAGTAAATGAAACAGATCCGGTTCCGTCACAACCTGTAGCATTCGACGGCACACTCCCAAGATTAATTGGTGCGCCAACGGCAACCGTAGTTACATTAGTTATAGCAGTGTCGCAAAGGTTGGTATAGATTGCCCGGTATTTATTTCCATTTTCACTTGTACTTAGATTAACTAATGTAAGATTAGGATTTGTTGCACCGGAAATATTGTTCCATGTTACTCCTCCATCTGTACTTACTTGCCATTGTACAGTTGGCGGAGGTGCACCACTTGCAGCGGAGATGAGTGTAAGATCATTATTCTTACAACCTCCGGTATCAAGAGGAGTGTTTATGGTAATAACGGGTGGTGTTCCAAAAGCAACCGGTGCAGTAGCCACTACTTGCGGACAACCTCCTAAGGCAGGAATTGTATATGAAACAGTATAAGCACCAGCTGTACTGGCAGTAATATTAATAATACCGGTAGAAGGATTAATTGATAAACCTGCCGGAGATGCCGAATAAGTACCGACTGTATATGCTCCTGTTCCTGTTAATGTAGGTGTTGCTGATGTTTGACCAGCACAGAAAGGTGTGCCCGGATAACTAATATTTGCGGTTGGTGGTACTGTAATGGTTACAGTTGTTGAACATGTTGCAGTATTGCTGCATGCATCGGTTGCGGTAAATGTTATTGTCGTTACTCCTGCATTGTAGGTCGTATTTGGAGTGGCACCACTTCCAGTTCCCGTGGTTGCACCGGACTTTACCCAATTGAATGTGATTGCCCCACTACAATTATCCGTAGCGGTTGCAGTTGGACTGGTGTAAGGTGACCCTTGACAAAAAAATTGTGCAGCCGGACAACTAATTGTTGGCGGGGTCGGATCATCGGTCCATGTTGCGGTTCTTATTGCTGTTGATGTATTTCCACATCCATCAATTGCTGTAAATCTTCTTGTTTGTGAACGATTGCATGAAGTACTTGCCACAGTTGCATCTGTAAAAGATACGGTAGGCACACCGCATGCATCAGTTGCAGTTGCAGTTCCTAATGCGCCATCAATTGCTGCAGCGTTTGGATTGCAACCCAATGCAAGTGCATTACCACTTGTCGTAATTACGGGTGGAGTTACATCCACAGTCCATGTGACAATTCGTGATGCAGTAACAGTAGTACCACATCCATCTCTTGCAGTCCATGTTCTTGTTTGTGAACGACCGCAACCGCTGTTAACTACTGAACCATCATTTTGGGTCAAGGTCGTTGCGCCGCATCCATCGCTTGCACTTGCTGTACCCAATGCTCCGGTAATATCACCTGCAGTTGGATTACAACCTAAGGTTAAGGTTGTTCCGCCGGTTGTAATTATTGCCGGAGTATTATCGTCAGTCCATGTAGCAGTTCGTGATGCTGTTGAAGTATTGCCGCACGCATCAATAGCCGTGAAGGTTCTTGTTTGTGATTTACTGCATGATCCGGATACAGCACCGGTACTTGCCGTAACAGTTGGTGTACCACATGCATCAGTTGCGGTTGCTGTTCCCAATGCGAGATCGATTGCTGAAGCTGAAGGATTACATCCAAGTGTTAAACTATTTCCGGAAGTTGTAATAGTTGGAGCAATTACATCGGCTGTCCATGTTGCCGTTCGTGATGCAGTGGATGTATTGCCACAGGCATCAATAGCAATAAAAGTTCTTGTTTGTGATCGATTACATGTTCCAGTTGCAGCTGCTGTATTTGCCGTAACAGTTGGTGTACCACATGCATCAGTTGCGGTTGCTGTTCCCAATGCAAGATCAATTTCCGAAGCTGAAGGATTACATCCAAGTGTTAAACTATTTCCGGATGTGGTGATGACCGGTGCTGCTACATCTGATGTCCAGGTAGCCGTTCGTGATGCAGTGGATGTATTTCCACAGCCATCAATGACAGTAAAAGTTCTTGTTTGTGATCGACTACATGTTCCGGTTGCAGCTGCTGTACTTGCCGTAACAGTTGGTGTACCACATGCGTCAGCTGCAGTTGCTGTTCCCAATGCGAGATCAATTGCTGAAGCTGAAGGATTACATCCAAGTGTTAAACTATTTCCAGATGTTGTAAGAGTTGGTGGAGTATTATCAGCAAACCATACTACTGTTCTTGAAGTTGTTGACGTATTATTACATCCATCTCTTGCAATGAAAGTTCTTCTAAGTGACCAGTTACACCCTGCACTTTGAGGGGAACCATCAGATGAAGTGATCGTAACGGGTCCACATGCATCAGAAGCGCTTGCAGAACCAAGAGCTCCCGTAATATCAGAAGCTTGTGGATTACAACCCAAATCAATACCTGGATAGCTTCCCGTAAAAGTTGGTGGAGTATTGTCATCTACCCATGTAACAGTTCGTGATACAGTTGAGGTATTATTGCAGGCATCTCTTGCAGTACATGTTCTTGTTTGTGAACGTATAAACAGCTACTTCTAATGGAACCATCAGATGAAGTAACAGTTACTGCACCACATCCATCTGTTGCAGTGGCAGAACCAAGTGCATTGTAATCGGATCAGCGGGATTACACCCAAGATTAACATTTGCATAGCTCCCGGTAAAAGTTGGTGGAGTTACTCATTAACACTAAAAGTTTGACTGCAACTGCTGGTACAACTATTGGCATCAGTCACAGTAAGATTAACCGTATATGAACCACAACCTGTACCTGCAACAACATTAATAGATGAACCAGTTGTTAAACCAGGAATAGAACCATTTCCGGTTACTGACCATTGGTAAGTATAGCCTTTACTGCCGGACCAGAATGTGGATTGGTTGAGCCTGGACAAACATTATTTGATCCGCTAATTGAGCATGATGGTAAAGGATTGACGGTAACACCCACACTTGTACTTGCAGTAAATCCATTAACATCTGTAACAGTGACTGAATAAGTTCCTGCCGACGAAACAGTGATTGAAGAAGTCGTAGCGGTAGTATTCCATAAATAAGTAAATGGTACGTCCCCAACTGGATTTGCAGTTAAAGTAGTAGATGTGCCACTGCAAATTGTAGTAACGCCGCTGATGGTAACTGTCGGAGGCGCCAGAGTAATTCCACTAAATGCATTTGATGAAGCAGCCGTTGAAATATTTGTAGCCGTCAAAGTTTTTGTTCCGGTATTTGCCGATCCATATTTTATCCATGGCAACGATGTGTATTTACCCATAGCAATATTTGCATCACTACCTACAATGTCAGTTGGCTGGTATGTTGCATCAATATTATAGAAACCTGAAATGCCACTGGTATTTACCGTCCAGTAACGATTCAGATAATTATTTGTATTTCCATTGTTAGGATGTTTTGCATTTACAGTTTTAACTCCCGCATATGCACCAGCGGCATAGGCGGCAGTAATATTTAAAGTAACCGGTGCGTATCCTGTTGAGCCGCTGCTTACAGGGAATAAGTATGAACCATCAACAAAAAATGATTTTCTTAATTCACCTGTTCCGTTTGTTACCACCATTCCATTACCGTTACCAAGTGTTCCTGCAATTGCCGGAGCCGACGAACCAATAATTAAATTTTGATTATTTAATTGAAGTTGACCATTCAGTGTAAGTTGATTATTTATTCTGAGATCATTTCCTGTGAGACTCCCCCTGACCGAATTACTGAATATTGAAAGATTGTGTAAAGCAACTGCACTATTTATTAAAAATGTACTATTTGCCGGTGAAGAAGCGTTGCCAATTTGAAATGTACCTCCCGTAATAGATTTTGTTCCGCCACTAATAATATTTAAGTCGAGCGGAGTTGCGGCGGTACTTGGATTCTGAAATACAACTGTTCCGCCTGTCATGTTGAGTATAGAACTCGATGACATATCGAATGAACCAACATTACTGAGATTATTTCCAACTGTACTTAATGTAATTGTGCCACCTGAGATAGAAACCCCGTTGCCTGGAATGCCTGGCAATAAAGGTGTGCTGGCCGTATTTTCTAAACGACCGGAAATATTCACAACTCCTCCCGAGACATTAAAATATCCTCTATTTTGTGTATGCACGGCATTACCAGAGCCAGTTCCAAAATTTGCAGTACCTGAAGTAACCCGGATCCATCCATTATTCGTTATAGTATAGTTTCCACTACTGAAATTTGCGCCATTAACCCATATTCCTCCGCTTGCAGGTATGATTGGACCAGCAACACCTCCAAATTGAAAAGTGCCGGTTGTCATTTTAAATAATCCATTTGTTATTGTAAGTGTTCCGGTATTTGAAATTGCTCCTGTGCCGTTTGCTTCAAGAACAGAAGTCGCATCCGTTCCTTTGTTCACTATGATATTATTAAAAGCAGTTGGCGAACTTCCGCTAATTGTATTACTTGCAGAGCCTTTAAATGTTACCGTACCGGTACTTGCATTAAATGCTCCGTTATTTGTCCAACTTCCATTTACATCAAGATTAATACCTGCATTTGAAGTAAGAGTGCCATTGACGGTAATATTTAGACATTGCGCAGCTGCATCTATAGTGACTGTTGTTCCTGCTGCAATGATTACGTCATCACCCGCCCCCGGAACAGCGCCACAACTCCAGGTTGAAGAGTTACTCCATAATCCCGAACCTGTGGATGTACATATCGCTAATGTTGTTGTTTCAATTGATTTCCATTGATCAATTATTTTTTCATCTTCAACAAAAACATTCCCCTGCTTTGCACCAAGCATTTCACTGATAAACGAAGTGTATTGTTCAAAAGAATTTATTTGAGTATATAGCGGGAGATAGGTTTGTGAAGAAGCGGATAATTTCAACAACAGCAGCAACAATACAAAAGCAATCCTTCTCCCTTTGCGAAGAAAGTTTTTAAACGCATTTTCAAGTCCGGGTTTAACAGAAATCTTATCTCTTACTTCAATGGTCAATTTTCTCTCTATAAACTTTGGTTGTTTATAAAAGCTTCACGGGTAACAAATGGTTTTTCAGACTTGGTATTGCTACACCAATGATGCTTTTAAATTCTTCACTAATCAGAAACTAGCAATTAAGGATTTTCAAAAAAGGATATCAAGAAAAGGATGGTCAGCATATAATGCTGCTTTAGTTCTATAGTAGCAAATGGAATTTTATTTCTATTCAAAGAAGAAATAAAATGAATAGAGTTAAGTGTAAAAATTTTGAATTTTCATTTTTGCCGATTTAAGGTTAATAAATACGGCTCTTCAAGGTCATTGGGTTTCAACTTAGGTTCTTAATAGACAGGATTTTAAGCAGGGTTTAAATCTACAACTCTTATTCGGGTTTTTACCAATAATATGCAGCTTATTTCCGGATTTTTTTCCCCTGTTTTCCAGTTGTAACAGTAAAATCCCTATACGCCTTAAATTATTGTAGCAGCCAAAAGAAAATGCCGGTCTTTTAATTATTAAAAATGTTATGCTGCCCGGCAATCGTTGGAAGTTTGATGAGTAAAAATCAATCGCCTATTTTTGCCATCAGCATTTGGTGAAATGGTTTAACCGTAATTGCGTTCGCCATGTGCCAGGAAGGTTACTCGGGTCCTGAAGTCTGCAAAAAATGGGGATGTAGCTCAGTTGGCTAGAGCATTAGCATGGCATGCTAAGGGTCAGGGGTTCGAGTCCCCTTATCTCCACCCGCAAAGACTCACAACACGTGGGTCTTTTTTATTTTAAAAAATATTTTTCAATTTATGTAGAGTTAAAGCCACAAATGTTTACAAGCTCTTACACAAAAATTACAAACAAACTGTCCGGCAACGATTGCATCATTGGTGATCTTATTGAAACAATCAATCATTTTGCTCCGGCATGATTTTTATCACAGTTATACCAGATAGTTGTTTTACTATTCCTAAGATTGAATTCAATCCTTAGATTTGTGTAGTAGCTAATCCGTTATATCTTGAAATCATTAGTAATCATCTTTGCAATTTTGTTTTCATCTTTTGTGAAAACTTCCGATCCTTCAACAGAAACTGTTTGCGGTATCTGGAAAGGATATTACGGAACGGAAAACCAGGTCAACTCTATCGTTGTCAAGATCAATCCGCAAAACAAGGCCGAAATATTCTGCAATCTCAATGAGGGCTGTTTGAAAACTATCGGCACCTACAAGCTCATTGGCGATTCTGCAATTGTCATCTCCTGTACGCTTAATGGACAATCCTCTTCCCAGGTGATCCTGCAAGGCAATCTTAACCGCACATCAAGCTTTATTGATGGCCAATGGGGCAGCGAAGGAAAAGAAAGCGGATGTTTCTACCTGCAAAAACAATTTGTTCCTGCCAATTTGTGATCTCAATATTGTTCAATAATTATTAATTACTGATTATTAATTATTAGGAGGCCGTATAAGGTGTATTTAATAATCAATAATTAATAATTAATAATTCCATGCAAACCCATTCACTTGATGAAGGGAATTTTTCCATGATAAATAAAACAACATGTTCGTGGTAATACAGGTCTGGAGATAAACTAACTGTATGAAAAAGCTTTTTAGCCTTTTATTTATCTTCTTACTCATTGCTCAATTTTTACCTGCGCAAAAATTACCATGCAGTCGCCCTGAATTTCGACAGTTTGATTTTTGGATCGGGGAATGGGAAGCCTTATGGCGTTAATGGAAAAAAAGGCGGGGATAGCAAAATAAGCCTGATACTCGACAGTTGCATTATATTGGAAGAATGGACCAGCGCCGGTGTGCAGCAGGGACTACGATACGCAGGAAAAAGTTTTAATACATGGAACAGCGCCCTACAACAATGGCAACAAACCTGGGTGGATAATACGGGCAACACAACTGCATTTACAAAAGGAAAATTTGAGAACAATAAAATTGTTTTTACAACAGATCCTTTTCCCTTCTCAAAAGATACGATTGCTGTACGCCGCTTAAGTTTTTTTAACCTTGGCGTTGATAAAGTGAGACAATTGGGTGAAATAACAAAAGATAAAGGAACTACATGGGTCACTGAATATGATCTTGAATACAGGAGAAAGAAATAAGCGCAAGATTTCTCAGTTCGAAATAAAATTGAACCGCGGAGACACTGTGACACTAAGTTACACGGGGGGTCATCTCTGTGTTTCTCTGTGAACCCGGTGCCTCTGTGGTTAAAAAAACAAACTGAAACACTACCGATTTTTTATTTCCAGTCAATCCACTTTTACCCGAAACAGTTTTAAATGAACCATAGTCGTGATAGGCGGCACATCTTGCAATTGAATTTTACTGACCTTTAAGGAAACTATTTGGTGCGTATAAAGAAATTTATTAAAACAAAACTGCTGTTATGAAAAAAATAATCTTTACAGGCATTGTCCTGTTCATTCTTATTCAATCGTCAATTGCACAAATGGACCTGCCGCCAAGCGGTGGTAATCCCAGGGCTACCATCTCTGAAGAGGTTGGTATTACAAGTATCACTATCAAATACTCAAGACCGGATGTAAATGGCCGCGAAGGAAAAGTATGGGGTTCATTGATCACCTATGGCTTTACGTCTCAAAACCTAAATACAAATCAAAATGATATGCCGTGGCGGGCAGGCGCCAATGAAGCGACTACTATAACATTTGAACACGATGTAAAAGTGGAAGGACAACCAATAAAAGCCGGTACTTATGGTTTGTACATGGCCATTTGGCCAGAGAAGGCAACTATTATTTTTTCCAAACAGGCTGATGCCTGGGGCAGTTTTTTTTATGATGATAAAAATGATGTACTGCGGGTTGATGTAAAACCCGTTGCCCTTGATAAAAGCGTTGAATACCTAAAGTATGAATTCATCGAGCACAAAGAAAAATATTGTGTGATCGCGTTGCAATGGGAAAAAATTTCCATTCCATTCAAAGTAGATGTGGATGTAGAGAATATCGTCCTGGCAAGAATGAGAGAACAGGTGACCGGTCAACGCGGATTTAATGCATTGAACCTGCAGGCCGCAGCAAATTATTTTATCAATAAAGGAATAAACCTGGATGAGGCATTAGCATGGGCACAACGCGGCGCCAGCTTTAAAAGTTTCGCTACGCTGAATGCATTGTCGTCAGCGTACGGAAAATTGAACCGGTTAAAAGAATCCGATTCAGCAATGAACGAGGCATTGGTGTATGCAGTGCCAGGGCAGTATCTTAATGTCGGCCGCAATTTAATAACAGCAAAGAGAGTAGACAGGGCATTGGAAGTTTTTAATGCTAACCAAAAGAAAAATGGCGACATATTCCAGGTAAATGCAGGTTTTATGTCTTACTATTCTGCTAAAGGAGATTTTAAAAAAGCACTGGAGTATGGAAACAAAGCATTAGCACAAGCACCGAATGAGCAGGTAAAAACAACCGTAAATGCAAACCTGGCCAAGCTGAAAGAAGGAAAAGATATAAATCAGAATTAATTGAATTAATATGATCAAAAGAGTAAGCAGCTTATTTATGATTGGTGCATTATTTTTTCTCGTTGCATGGAAATATGATCAACCTGTCGTAAAAAAGATACAGTATGCATGCACTCCATGTGGCGCCGACTGCGATAAATCAATACATAATGAACCGGGCACCTGCAGCCAATGCAAAATGGCATTGGTTGATAAGTCAACTATTGTTCATAAAAATATTCAGCCGGATAAAATGTGTTCATTGAATGAAATGAATGTCGTCTTCCTTGATGTTCGCACCCCTGCTGAATTTAATGGTGATGCCGAAGTCAAATTCGGTGCAATAAAAAATGCCATTAATATCCCGGTACAGGAACTGCCGTTAAGGATAAATGAGCTCGAAAAATATAAAGACAAAGAGATCATTGTGTATTGCTCGCATAGTCACCGCAGCCCGAGAGCCAGCTATATGCTTACACAAAACGGATTTAAAAATGTAACCAATATGCTCGGGGGCATGAGTGTGTGGAAAGAGTTTGTAAAACAAAATGATTGCAATGAAAGATTATATAAAGCGCAGTAAGGTTTTTTGGGAATGGGATGGTACTAAATGGACCGAAATTAAATTTTAAAACATAACTTGGTATTGACAAAGCCTTCAATCATTAAAACCAAATAATATGAATAATGCAATCAGCTGGTTCGAGATTGGAACTGCAGATCTTGACAGGGCCACAAAATTTTATGAAACGATCTTTGGAATAAAATTAAACCCGCTTGATCTCGATAATATAAAAATGCGAATGTTCCCGTTAGATGATATGATGACAGGTGTTGGTGGCGCACTGGTATTCAGCAATGGTTTTCATAAACCATCATCAACTGACGGACCCCTGATCTACCTGAATGGAGATCCCGATGTGCAATTAGTATTAGACAGGGTAGAGGCTGCAGGGGGAAAAATCATGGTTCCCAAAACCGAGATCAGTCCGGATTATGGCTATATGGCTGTAATAATAGATTCGGAAGGAAACAGGATCGCTTTGCATTCTGCTCCGAAGCAGGTTATAAAATAAGCGTCATGAAAATTGTAGTTGCTTTTGTCCTGATTTTTTTCCTCGCTGCATTTATTGAAAAGAAGGATGAAAATAAAATGCAATCATTCAAATGGCTGATCGGGTCGTGGACGATGAAGACGGGCCGTGGCGCCATCATGGAGTCATGGATACAATTAAATGACAGCACTATTGGCGGCGAAAGCATTTTCATAAAAATTACTGGGGGAACGGAACAACGGGAAAAACTCAGGTTCATTTATAGTAATAAAGAGTATTTCTATTGTGTTACTTTTCTTGGCCAAAACAATAACGAAGAAATAAAATTCAGGATCACCTCTTTTGCGGATAGTGGTTTTGTTTCAGAAAACCTGCAACACGATTTTCCCAAGCGGATCATTTATAAACTCATTAATAAAGATACGATCCACGCCGTCGTCGATGATGGAGAAGTTCCAAAAAAGAAATTCGACTTTTTTTATTCACGATATAAAGATTAAACTATGGCAGAGTTTAATTGGAGCCATTTCACCGTTCGCATCAATGTAAAATCATCAACGGAAAAATTATATTGGTGCTGGGCTACAAAAGAAGGAATTGAATTCTGGTTCCTGCGCAGATCTGATTATAAAAAACCGGATGGGAGTCTTTACAACAGCAATGAGTTGGTAAAAAAAGGAGATGCTTATTCATGGTGGTGGTATGGCTATCCTGATGAAGTGGTTGAGCATGGAGAAATATTAGACGCAAATGGTAAAGATCTTTTTAAATTCAAATTTGGCGGAGCAGGGAATTGCACGGTTAAGATATATGAAGAACAGGGAGAAAAAATTGTTGAGTTGATACAGGACCAAATTCCAACGGACGATAAAGCAAAACAAAATTGGCATATAGGATGTAAAACAGGCTGGACATTTTATATGGCCAATCTTAAATCGATGCTGGAAGGGGGAATTGACTTGCGGAACAAGAATGAGCAGTTGCAAAATATGCTGAACGCATAAATAATGCGCTCACAGATGCCACAGATTTTCACAGAATGAATTGATTTATGATTGTAGTAAGATCTGTGACAATCCCTGCCTACCGGCAGGCAGGCGTGTAGTCTGTGAGAATAATTCATTTCTTCAATGAAAAGACGAAACTTTATATATAATTCCGCAGCGGCAACTATGGCAGCATTTACCGGAATGCATGATATGCTTGCAAGTTGTACATCTGCATCAAAGAGTATTTATGCAAATGCGGGTGCAAGGATACTTCATCTTGATTTAGTAACTGCAATTTCTCTAAATGAATTAAAGAAATTTTATACTTCACTGATCGGCCTGCCATTGGTATCGGAACAAATAGACCGGTTTACAATTCGTGCCGGTGAAACAACGATCACTTTCATAAAAACCAATGCAAAAGAAGCAGTGCCATTTTATCATTTCGCTTTTAATATCCCGGAAAATAAAATTTTAAAAGCCAGAGAATGGCAATTGAAAAGAACGGGATTGTCTGCCACACCATCGCAGCTCGTTGATGAAAACTACCCGAAGGATATAAGACATTTTCAGCATTGGAATGCACATTCGGTTTTCTTTTGGGATCCTGCCGGAAATCTTGTCGAATATATTGCAAGGCACGATCTGAAAAACAAAACGGGTGGTGAATTCAGCAGCAAGGACCTGTTATGTGCCAGTGAAATTGCATTTATTGTAAATGATACAGAAACGATCGCTGATGAAATAAAATCATCTTTCAATCTAAATCAGTACCGCGGTGGTGATGAAAATTTCAGGGCCATTGGCGATGAAAATGGATTATTGCTGGTGATAAAAAAAGGAAGAGTATGGGAAAGTCATACCAATATTTCAAGGACACCTAATATAAACAGAACTGCTGTGACGATTAAGTCTGATAAAACAAATAAATGGATACCTGTGAACTACCCGTTTGAAATAAATGTAAAAAGTTGAAGTGAAAATGTAATATGTTGATTAAAGATTTGAATTTGATGTGGAAGTTAATTATTTCATTAAAGATCAAAAGTGCCGTCCCTTCTCTGAAGGAGAAGGGACAGGAGGGATGAGGCTATGGCCTACAATGAAAAACTTGCCGACATGACTCGGGAACTGATTTCCCAAACACATAAAAATGTGGATGAGAAAGCCATGTTCGGCGGCTTATGTTTTATGGTAAATGATAAGATGTGCGTTGGAGTGGAAAAAGAAAGACTGATGGTGAGATTGGACCCTGCACAATATGATGAAGTAATAGAAAAAGAAGGATGCAAGCCTATGGATTTTACTGGAAAAGTGATGAAAGGATTTGTGTTTGTAGATGCCGGTGTGCTTACTACAAAAAAGAAGCTTGAATATTGGATAAAACATGCATTGGAGTATAATAAAATTGCAAAAGCAAGCAAGAAAAAACCAACTAAGAAAAAGAAATGAAATATAGTCTCGAAAAATCTTATCAGATCCTGGAAAGAACTCCTTTAGTTCTTAATACATTACTGAGTAACCTGGATACGGGTTGGGTAATGAACAATGAGGGCCCTGAAACATTTTCCCCTTATGATGTTATCGGGCATCTGATACACGGAGAAAAAACCGATTGGGCAGCAAGAACAAAAATTATTCTTGAATTTGGGTTATCAAAACCTTTCACACCCTGGGACCGGTTTGCTCAATATGAAGAAAGCAAAGGAAAAACATTACAGCAATTATTGAATGATTTTGAAAACATAAGAAAAGAAAATCTAACATGGTTAAGATCATTGAACCTGACCGAAATTGATCTTGACAAAAAAGGAATGCATCCAAAACTTGGGGAAGTAACATTAAGAAATTTATTATCGACATGGGTAGTGCATGATCTCACACATATTGCACAAATAACAAGAGTAATGGCAAAGCAATACAAAGAAGAGATGGGGCCATGGCCTGAATTTTTCCGTATTTTAAATTTTTAAAGATTAGTATTATGCAATCCAAAGCAACCACACCTTATGCCTACATGGCCGAAATACCTGAGGACAGGCAAAAAGCATTTACCAAACTTCGTTCTGTCATTAAGAAAAACCTTCCGAAAGGATTTAAAGAAACTATGGGCTATGGTATGATGGGCTGGTGTGTACCACATACAAAGTATCCTGCAGGTTATCATTGCAATCCTAAAGATCCGCTGCCATTCCTCGGTATTGCATCCCAGAAACATTTTATAGCTATTTATCACATGGGGATATATGCAGATCCGGGTTTGCTGAAATGGTTTACCAATGCACATGCTAAAGCATCATCTAAAAGACTTGACATGGGTAAAAGTTGTATCCGGTATAAAAAACCTGGTGATATACCATTTGAGTTAATTGGTGAATTAGCATCAAAAATGACTCCCGATGAATGGATAGCGATTTATGAAAAAAATATGAAAAAAAATAAATGAAAAAACTTTTTTTAGTATTCGCTTGCTTTATAAGCATGCACGCGTTGGCACAAGACACCACAAAAAAGAAAGCATACCTGGGTGTGCTTACTCTTTCAGAAAAATATAAAGATGAAAAAAACTGGACGGCAGGCGAACAGGCAATCGTCGGTGAACATTTTCAGCGATTGATCAAAAAGAAAGAAGAAGGCATCGTAGTGTTGGCAGGAAGAACCGAACTTCCGCTGAATAGCCCGGATATGATGGGGTTAGTGATTTTTTATGCAAAAGATGATAAGGAGGCTTTACAATTTATGATGGATGACCCGGCCGTAAAAAATAAGATCATGCTGGCGAAGGTGCATCCTTATGGACTTGCCATCACTAAATGTCAATAGTATTAAATGATCTATCGTCTGCATAAACCGGTCCTGCCTTTATCACAGTTTATCGATTTTTTCTTTTATTATGATGGGCATTACGCCGGTCATACTATGGAAAAACTTTTACCTGATGGTTCCGTTGATCTGTTGATCGATCTGACAGAATCCCCAAAAAAATTATTCCATGATGAAGAAGGCAAATCATTTAGTACGTTAAGGAAAAGCTGGATATCCGGGATGAAAACCGGTTACATCCTTATCGACGCTTCAGTGACCAATATGATCGGGGTGCACTTTAAGCCGGGAGGCTGTTATCCTTTTATGCATTTTCCAATGGTTGAACTAAACGATCTCACTATTGAACTTGACAGTATTTGGGGTAATGATGCAACTACTATTCGTGAAGCTATTTTAAGCGAAGCTTGTATTGATAAAAGATTCTCTATTCTTGAAAACTATTTTTTGCAGAAAGGAAAGGACAAAATGGAAAATCATTTGCTCGTTCACTTTTCAGTAAATCAATTAATGACTTCGCCTCAAATGTGGACGATAAAAGATCTTTCCCATAAAACTGGAATCACACAAAAACATCTAATTACACTTTTCAAAAAATATGTAGGGCTCTCTCCTAAAATGTTTTCACGCATTTATAAATTTCAAAAGGTAATTCAGCTGATTGAGAAGCAAAAAAAGATCGATTGGTCAATGCTTGCTTATGAATGCGGCTACTTCGATCAAGCGCATTTTATAAAAGAGTTCCAGGCTTTCTCCGGGCTCAATCCTTCCGCCTATCTGGAAAAAAGGGGGCCTTACCTGAATTATATTCCTATTGCATACTAGGTTAATTTTTTACAATGCAGGTTGAATTGTTTTCTATAATTTGCCCGCAACAAATTTTATTTTATGAGCGAATCATTGGATAAGGCGTATGCCACACAAATTGCCAACATTGAAAAAAGCACAGGCAAAAACTTAAATGAATGGATCGCCATTGTAAATAAATCAGGGTTTGCCAAGCATGGTGAACTGGTTAACTTCTTAAAAGAAAAACATGGCTTTACTCATGGCAATGCAAATATGGTGGTGCATTATGCAAAACAAAGTCATGCCGGCGCCGAGGGCAATGAGACAGATTGGATCGCTGAACAATATAAAGGCAAAGAAAACCTGAAGCCATGGTATGATAAGATCATGAGCGAGATAAACAAGTTTGGAAAAGATATTGAAGTATCGCCGAAAAAGGCGTATGTAAGTTTACGAAGGAAAAAACAATTTGCAATTCTTCAGCCCTCAACAAAAGACCGGTTTGATGTGGGATTAAATATAAAAGGCGTTGTCCCGACAGGAATTGTCGAGGATGGAAAAAAATGGAATGCCATGTGCACACATCGTATAAAAGTTGAAAATGAAAAAATGATCAATAAAGATCTTATCAATTGGATAAAACAATCTTATGACCAGGCAGGATAAACCAGGATTTACAGGATTAAGAGGATCATGAGGAAAATCGTGCAGAGCAAAGTCGGGTCATTACAAAAGTTTCTCTTGTAGACTAAAATTTCTCCGAAGGGCCTTCGGACAAAACTTCATATCACCGTCTGTCATAAATAGCCTTCTTTTACAACCGCACTCATCTTAACTTTCTGAAAATTCTTTTTCACTTAATAGCTATTTATGAAAAAAATACTTTTTGTATTTGCGGCAATGATAATTTTTTCTGCAACTACCAATGCTCAAAATATAATTGTCTCCCCTCAATGGTTGAATGATAATATGAATGATCCTGATCTTGTGATCGTTCAACCTAGTTTTTTAAAGATGGATTATGACAATGAACATATAAAAGGAGCCCGGTATCTATGGCCGGATTGGTTAACGGCAAATTCTCCAACCGGAACTTATAATCCTCCTGATCCAAAAGATGCGACGAAAGTTTTGCAGGAGCTTGGCATCAACAAAAATTCTAAAGTGGTATTGTGTCATGCATTTGGCGATGTCAGCATTACGGCAAGAATGTTTATTACACTTGAAAATTTGGGATTGAGGGACCGGGTATATTATTTAAATGGTGGACTACCGGCATGGAAAAAAGCTGGTTTCCCCGTCACCAAAGAATTACCTGTAGTTAAAAAAGGAAATTTTGTGGCAACTGTTTCTGCTCCTTTATTGGTTGATAAAGAGTATGTGCTTCAATCATTGAAAACAAAATCAGCCGAAGTGGTTGATGCAAGAGTAAAAAGATTTTATGATGGCGATCCGACAGGCAACCCAAGAGATGGCCACATCGCCGGTGCTTTAAATCTTGCGTATACTGATATGATCGATTCAACGAATTCAATTAAACCCACAGAAGTATTATCAAAAAATTTCCAGGCTGTATTGCCCGATAAGAATAAAGAAGTTGTTACTTATTGTTTCATCGGGCAAACGGCAAGCGTTATTTATCTAACCGGCCGTGCACTCGGGTATAATGTAAAAGTATATGATGGTTCTATGCAGGAATGGAGCCGTATGCCTGAATTGCCTATGGAAAAAACCAAAAAAGAATAACTAATTATTTAGCTATTTAACCCAAATTTTTTATGAGAAAAAATATCGTATTAACTGCAACAATAGTATTGTTGGGTTTCTTATCAGTCAATGCACAACTTGGTGAAACAGTAAAGGCGCAATTGATAAAAGATTGGGAAAGGGCAAAAGCCTATACAAAAGAATATCTTGATGCAATGCCAAAAGATAAATATAGTTTCCGGGCTCAGGACAGTGTAAGAACATTTGCTCAGCAGATGTTGCACCTGGCACAGGCCAATATGGGGCTAAGTGCAAACGGAACTGGTAAAGAAAGGATCTGGGGTAACCGCATTATCGAGCAAAGCGCAACAGCCCAATCTGCCGATTCCGTGAATTATTATGTAATGGCGAGCTATGATTTTGCAATAGAAGGAATTAAAAGCATGGATGTTTCTAAGCTCGAAGAAAAAAATAAAAGAGGCAATTTTGATGAGACAAGATACGCCTGGTTGCTGAAGGCATTTGAGCATCAGACACACCACCGCGGGCAGACAACTATTTATATCCGGTTGCTGGGCATCAAACCCCCTAATGAAAAGTTGTTTTAGAAAAGTATTTTTGATGAATGCTTACGGAAACAACAGTCATCATTAATAAACCGGTAAAAGAAGTTTGGGAATTTTTTCAGGATCCGGATAACCTGAAACTCTGGCTTGGCGGCTTTCAGAAATTTGAACACATAAGTGGCATTCCCGGTACCGTGGGAGCAAAAACAAAACATCATTTTCTTGAGCGGGGAAAAGAATTAATACTTGACGGCGAACTTACCGAAGTGGTCCGGGAAAAAAGAATTATTGGTATCCTTGATTCCTCAATGATGTTAAATAAAGTAACGAATAGCTTTAATGACCTGGGAAATGATCAGACAGAGGTCTCTCTTTCGTCAGATACAAAGTTCAAAGGATTTTTATGGAAGCAAATTGGGCCATTGATGAAAGGTGAATTTAAAAAACGCCAGGAAAAAGATCTGCAAACATTAAAACAGGTGTTGGAAAATCAATAAAGAAATCCCCGACTCATGATCGGGGATTTCTTTTGAATTGAATTACTTCTTTCTTTTAAAAGTTCCCTCCATATACTTTATTTCTTTTCCATCAGGTCCATCCCCATACATTTCCAATGTATAAGTATTGTCGTCTATGACCTTCATCACTTCACGAATGCCAGCATCTTTTCCGTTCATTGGATTAGTTTGTTTTCCTTTCAGGTGGAGAGTTTTTGTAGCTTCATCGTAAGTGCCGGTCATATAAATAATACCGGAACCCATATTATCGACCCATGTAGATACAAACATTTTTTTAGCATTGTCATACCCCATAATGCTATGTCCCTGGAAAGGCATACCCATCATATTGCCGGCATGGTCACCCACCTGGTATAATCCATTCATGATAGTAGTCATTGTGTTTGTAGCTTTTGATTTATCCGGGCTTGCAGGATTCATAAAACTTGTGATATCCGCTTCCCATGTGCCATTGAACTTGGCCATCCATTTGTGCATTGCGCCGGGAGTCATAAAATCCTGGTATGCTTTCATTTCGTCCGCATTCTGTGCATGCAATTTATTGACGGTAGTAAGTAAGAAAATTGTGCAAAGTGCAAAGGTTATTCGTTTCATAAAATAAATTTTGGATGAAAAAGGTACGACTTCTTCTGTATTCATAATTGCTTTTTTATAAAAAAATAGCAGTAGTATTTTTAAACAATAAATCTGCCACCTGTTATTTACTGTAACTTTGAAATCTTTCTATGGGTGTTTTAAAGCAAATAGCAGAATATCTGTATTTAAAAAAGCCTGATCCCAACAGGCCCAACACGGATTTTATACGAAAAATGCATTGGATAAACAGGACAAGTATTTTGATATTTTATGCTTTGCTTAATTCTGCTTGCTATAAAATTATTTTCCTGAGGTAAAATCGTAGATAAGCTGTGCGGCTTTTGCTGAAGCATTTCCTTTTTCACTTAAAAGATTTTTCAAATCACGCATAATCTTTTTTCAATTGTGAGATCCGTTGTTCATTCGTTAATAATTCGTGCAATTCGTGTTCAAGATTTTTTGCATTCATATCATGTTGAATTAATTCTTTCACCACGAGTTTATCCATAATAAGATTCACCAACGAAATATATTTTACTTTCACCAGTCGCCTGCCAATTTCATAGGAAAGAAATGATCCTTTATAACAAACAACTTCAGGCACTGAAAACAACGCAGTTTCCAACGTAGCTGTACCCGATGTTACCAATGCTGCTTTTGCCTGCATTAAAAGTCATACGTTTTTCCCGATACTGCACTCACATTACTATATGAGCTCAGCAATGAAGAATAAAAATTATCATCAAGACCCGGCGCTCTCGCAACAATGAATTGATAAGAAGGAAAACCTTTACTCACTTCCAGCATTACCGGCAGCTTTTTTAATATCTCCTGCTTACGACTGCCAGGAAGCAAAGCAACGATTGGTGAGTGGTGAGTGGTGAGTGGTGAGTTGACTCCCGACTCCCGACTCCCGACTCCTGACTCCTGACTCCGAGCTCCAGACTTAAAACTCTCAACCACTTCCACTAAGGGATGCCCCACATACTCCACATCCCAGTTCCATTTGTTTTTAAAATAATCTTTTTCAAACGGAAGGATCACGATCATTTTGTCAATTGTCTGTTTCATCATCTTCACCCGGTTCTCTTTCCATGCCCATACCTGCGGCGAAATATAATAGATAATGCGAAAGCCCTTTTGCTTTGCCCATTTTGCTATTCGAAGATTAAATCCCGGATAGTCAATAAGAATTAATGCATCGGGTTGAAATTGTTCAATATCTTTTTTACAAAATGTAAGATTGCGAAGGATGGTAAAAATATTTTTCAATACTTCCCAGAAACCCATAAAGGCCAGGTCACGGTAATGCTTTACGAGGTCACCACCCGCTTGTTGCATTTTATCTCCACCCCAGCAACGGATAGTTGCAGACGCATCAAGCTTTTTTAATTCTTTGATAAGATTGCTGCCATGCAGATCACCACTGGCTTCCCCTGCTATGATGTAATATTTCATTGCTGAATGCAAAATACATTAAAAGCTGAATAGCGATAAGGAAGTACAAGAGTGCGATTATTCGGTACTTCGTCCGCAAGTTTCGAATAAGCTTGCTTTATTTCTCACTTGTGCCTGGGTAAACTGCGACGCAATTGCTGAATGATAGATTGAAAGATGAATGGAGCATCGCAACAGGGCTCTATTGCAGGGATCTAAATAATTTTTATTACCAGGATGGCTATGCCATAAACAAGTGTGGTTGCAAAGATCCCTTTGGCTGTTTTATCGCGGTGTGTATTTATATAAATAGTAAACAGCACTGCATTTGCCAACAGGCATAAAGCCCCGATAGAAGTGATCAAGTTTGCTATCATTAAAAAAATAATCAAGAAAGTCTGTAAAACTATAAGAATGGAAAATTTAATAAAGTAAATAATCACAAGACCAAGCACCGGGCCAAGCAGCCCCAGAACTAATCCAAGCCTAAGGTTATCTCTTTTCAGGATAAATGTTGCCACGATTTTTCAAATTTAGTTTTAAGAACGTAATTGGTCATATCAAATTGTACAGGAACTACGCTTATATAATTATTTGCCAATGCCCAAACATCCGTGTCCTTGCCTTTATCAAAATTTACAAACTCACCGGTAAGCCAAAAATATTTGCGGCCATGCGGGTCATGACGTTCAATAAAATCTTCTTCATATTTTGCATAAGCCTGCCGGCAGATCATTATTCCTTTAATTTCTTCCATAGTTGCAAGAGGAATGTTTACATTAAGGATCATGTGTTTGTCCTGTTTTTCAGTCAGCAGTTTTTTTACGATGACCCGGGCATATTTTCTTGCGGGCTCAAAATCTGCTTCAATACTATAATCAAGCAGGGAAAAGCCGACTGAAGGAATACTTTCAATTGCTGCTTCAACTGCGGCCGACATAGTACCCGAATAAATTACATTGATACTATGATTAGCACCGTGATTGATACCACTAAGACAAAGATCAGGCTTGCGGTGAAGCACTTTATCAACGGCCAGCTTTACACAATCAACCGGGGTGCCGGTACAACTATAAGCTTCGATGCCTTCAAAAAAATTTACAGGGTGCAGTCGCAGCGGCGAGCCGATCGTAATTGCATGCCCCATGCCGGACTGTGGTTTGTCAGGCGCTACGACAATTATTTTTCCAAGATCTTTTACAGCTTCCACCAGGTTTCTGAGACCGGGGGCTGATACACCATCATCATTTGTGATAAGGATTACTGGTTTTTCTTTTTTTTTGCCTGCCGATCTTTTTACCGCTGCTTTTTCCGGTTTCTTAGTTTTTGACATAGGTTCTTATTCAACCGCAAAAATGTTTGTTTTTTCCCGCCTGCCCAAAACGATTTCGCAGAAAATGTTTTTTGAGAAACCAAAATATTTAGTATTTTGCAGCTAACTCAATTAGTTTCTTATGAATATTGCCAATCAAAATCTAAAGTACCTGCGCAAGCTGCGCGGCTGGACACAACAGGAATTTGCGGATAAGCTTCGTATCAAAAGATCGCTTATTGGTGCGTATGAAGAAGAAAGAGCCAAACCTAATCTTGAAGTGCTGGAAACAATTTGTGATATTTTCAAGTTATCGATGGATGATGTTTTGCGAAAAGATCTGAGTGAGAACAAAGGAAATTACCTGGCCAAAAGAAGAGCGATGAAGCTTGCGGGTGGAAGACCGGACATTCCTTTTGTGCCAATGAAAGCAGCGGCCGGCTATTTAAATGGCTTTGCCGATCCTGATTATATTGATGAGCTGAATACATTTACGCTGCCAATGTTATCTGGTGGAAATTACCGTGCATTTGAAATTATGGGTGACTCCATGCTGCCAACACCAAGCGGTTCAATAATTGTTGGCGAGAAGGTAGAAACCCTTGATGAAGTAAAAAATAATTACACTTATATCGTGGTTTCAAAATCCGAGGGAATCGTTTACAAAAGAATCGATAAGAACAATCGTATTAAGAACAAGTTGACTTTGTTAAGTGATAACCCTTCTTACCAACCTTATCAGATTAACTCAGATGAGGTGCTGGAACTATGGCAGGCGTCGGTTGTTATCAGCCGTGCGGTGTCGCAACAAAGATGGGATATAAACCAACTGGCAAATATTGTTACCAATTTGCACCAGCAGGTAAGTACGTTGAAAAAGAAAATGAATTGATTTACCCTCAATGATTTAGTGATTATTATTAATACAAATAATCGCTATGTAACAAGGATTTAAAGAATTATATTTGCCGTTAGCTAATTAACTGACTGCAATGGCCATTAAGCCTTTTTTCCTGTTACCCATGATGGTAGTGTTTTTCCATGGTTTTTCGCAAACCCGGAACCTGCCCGCAGTTAAAACAACTATTCCAATTAGAATTGATGGCAATCTTGAAGATGCCGCATGGCAAACCGCTTCCCTCGCTACTGATTTTATTCAAAACTTTCCAAAAGCCGGGGCACCGGCTACACTAAAAACAGAAGTAAAAGTCCTTTATGATAATACGGCCGTTTATATCGGCGTCATGGCATATGATGATCCAGCACATATTAGGAAACAACTAACAGCAAGAGACGATGAGCAACAATCTGATGTTGATTATTTCTCTGTTTTTTTTGATACATATAACGATAATCAAAACGGTTTCCAGTTCCTTGTCACCTCTGCGAATGTGCAAACAGACGCAAGGCTTTCAGCAAACTTTGATGGTGATTTTGGAGAATATGGCGATAAAACATGGGATGCCGTTTGGGAAAGCAAAACAAAAATGCTCGGCAATGGATGGTCATTGGAAATACGTATCCCTTATTTTTCTTTACGGTTTTCAAAAAAGGACGTGCAGGATTGGGGCATTCAATTCATGCGGTTCACAAGAACAAATAATGAAAATTCGTTTTGGAATTTTGTTGATCCCAATGTAAATGGTTTTGTAAACCAGTTTGGCGATTATACCAGTCTTAAAAATATCGAGCCTCCGCTACGATTAAGTTTTTCTCCCTACTTATCTACAGGTATAAATGTTTCTCCCGTTGCAGGAGGCAAAAAAACGGAATGGCTGAAAAGCGGCGGTATGGATCTTAAGTATGGACTCAGCGAAAGCTTTACACTCGATGCTACGATTATTCCTGATTTCGGGCAGGTAGTTTCTGATAATGTGGTTAATAATCTTACTCCTTATGAGATCAGGTTTGATGAGAACAGGCCGTTCTTTACTGAAGGCACGGAACTTTTTAATAAAGCCGGGTTATTTTATTCAAGAAGGGTGGGAGAGTTGCCCCAGCGATTCGGGTTTATTCAAAACTTTGTTCAAAGTAATCCTAATTACGAGATCATTGAAAACCCTGCAGTAACCAATTTATATAATGCCATAAAATTTTCAGGACGTACAAAAAATAAATTGGGCATCGGTTTTTTTAATGCAATTGGCCAAAGAGAAAGAGCAATAATCAGGAATAAAACAACAAAGCTTGACAGTATAATTGAAACCGAGCCACTAGCCAATTATAATATTATAGTTGTTGACCAGGCATTAAAAAACAGGTCTTATATAACATTTACAAACACAAATGTTATACGGGAAAGTACAAACCGTGATGCAAATGTTTCTGCATTAGACTTTAGCTTTTTTAATAAAGAAAATAAATTCAATGTGCGTGGTGCGGCACGATATAGCAAAATTTTTGGTGCTGCCGGGTACGATGGTTTTAGTACAAGCTTGCGGGTTGGCAAAGTGAGTGGTAAAATTCAATATTCGCTGCAACATCTAATCGAATCAGATAAGTATGATCCTAATGATATTGGAATTTTGCCCGCGGCAAATGAAGTTTCATATTCTGGTCAAATAAGCTATAATCAATTTACACCAAAGGGAAAATTTCTTACTTACACTTATTCACTGCGAACAGATTATAAGTTGCTGTATAAGCCTTTTGCCTATAATTATTTTCAATCGACGGCTACTGGTTTTTGGGTATTTAAAAATTTCTGGGATGTTAGTCTTACATTAGGCACAATACCATTTGGCGAAAACGATTATTTTGTTTTAAATACTCCGGACCGGTATGCAAAACGCCCAGCATACAGTTTTGCACAGGTAGAAGGAAGTACCGATAGCAGGAAGAAATTATTTTTTAGCTACGAGGTGCTTGGCTCTGTATTCCATATACCTGAAAAGCATAACTATTATAAATATGAGTTGGGCCTGCGTTATCGCTTTAGTAACAAAGTGACAATGGAAGTGACGAATGCTTCGGAAAAAGAAACAGACTATATCGTTTTTGCGGGGAGAGAGCTAAGCAGTGAACCGATCATCAGTTTTGTTGATTTTACCGACATCACTTCCATTTACCAGGGCGTTTACAATTTTACCCCGCGAATGAATTTAACAATGAGAGTGCGGCATAACTGGAGCAAAGTGCTTTATAAGCGATTTGCAAATGTTGATGCCGATGGAAAAGACATTCCCCGTGCATTTATACCAAACCAGGATGAGAATGTAAACTTTTTTAACCTCGATGCATTCTTTACATGGGATTTCCGTCTTGGCAGCCGCGTTGTACTTGGATGGAAAAATTTTCTTGGAAGGGAAGAAAATGTTGATGGAAGCATACATAGAAAGTATTTCAATAATCTTGGACAAACACTTGACCTGCGCCATGGCAATGAACTCACCCTTCGTTTTATATATTTTATAGATTATAACACACTAAGAAAAAAACGCTGATCACTGCACCTGCATAATGCCATTGTCAACGATTGCAAAAATATTTTCACCTCGTTGCGCATCTACATTTACACAACCGGTAAATCGGCTGAAGGCCGGAAGAATGCCAATATTATTTCCAAAGTAAAAACAGGGGAATTGCAAATATTGCCGGCCACGGCCACGAATACTTATTCCCGGATGAATATGGCCACAGAACGTATAATGTTTCGGATCTTTCACCGAAGCTTGTTCGGGATCATGGCAAAAAGAAAAACTATCAATGTCAAGGCAATCTTTTGTTTCGATCTTTACGTCTTCATACCATTTCTTGTCAAGAATATCATGGTTCCCATTCACCAAATTGATCTCCAGGCCAGTCAGATCATTTCGCCATTTCTTAAACATATCCATTTCTTTATTCGATTTGCTATGCGAAAGATCCCCGGCAATGATCAGTTTTTCAGCTTTGAAAAAAAGTATTTGAGTAAATAAGCGCTGCAAGTCTTCTTTAAAAACATTTTGCGGTACGGGTATTCCTGATTTTCTGAAATGACCGGTTTTACCAATATGCAGGTCTGCTATAATGAGTGCTTTTTGTTTTTCCCAAAACATTACCCGTTCGGGGCTAAGCACAAAATCATTTTCATTAATGGTGTAGGCAACAAGGGCATTCATAAGAGGAGAACGAAATTAAATCTTTACTCGATACGAAAGATAAATAACTGTTGCCAGTTACCGGTAACCAGCAACCAAAATCATCTCATCAACTCACTCTGCATTCTTTTCACCCTGTCTTCCAGTTTTTCTGAAGAAAGATCTTCCCGCATGCTATCTACTTTTATCGGGAAACAGAAAGGCGTATACCGTTCAGGAAATGTGATAATGATCTTTGATCGCTGGATCCTGTTTAGCATATCACGCAGTCTTGTTTCTTCCATTTGCTGCGCAAAAACTTCATTGTACGATTGCCGCAATAATAAGTTATAAGGTTCGTATTCTGCAAATACATTGAACAGTAATGAGGCCGATGCCTGGAGGTGCCGTGCTTTTTTTCTTTCACCCGGCATGCCCTGGAAGATCAAACCGCCGATTGTGGCAATATCGCGGAATTTTCTTTTGGCCATTTCTGTACTGTTTACGCTTCGCTGTATGTCTTCAAATATGTTTTCAGGGGAAAATAATTCGTAAGCATTTGCATCATCAAGCGGTATTGGCTGATCACTCAGCAGTTCAAAACCATAATCATTCATGGCAAAAGAAAAAGTAATAGGCGTGATGCGGCTGATACGATAAGCAAGAATTGCTGCCATGGCTTCATGCACCAATCTGCCTTCAAAAGGATAAACGAATAAATGAAAACCTTCATCTGTTTCGATCTGCTCGATCAATAATTCATTTGCCTTTGGTAAATGAGAGAGGTGTTGCTGGAGTTCGAAAAGAGGCTTCAGAATATTGAGTTCGGAGTTCATAGTTCCGAGTTCAGAGTCGGGAGTTCGGAGTCCGGAGTCTGACTCCCGACTCCCGACGCCCGACTCCGAACTATCAACTACTGCCAAATTCAAGGTTTCCCTCAGCTTCCTTCCCAAATTTGCGCTCAATGGCATGCGGCCACCCTGCCAGCTTGGGACAATTGATTTTTTTGCTGTTGATTTACGAACATAAGCTGTCATATCTTTTGATGAAACATATTCCAGCTTTCTTCCTGCTAATGAAAACACTTCACCCGGCGTTAAGCGACTGATAAACCATTCTTCAATAACTCCTATAAAACCTCCATGTAATAATTGAACTTTCATCATCGGTTCACTTACGATAGTGCCGATATGCAAGCGATGACGCATTGCCACCCGCCTTGATGTGATACGGTATACGCCATCAATCACTTCTACCTTTTTATATTCATCATATTGCTGTAATGCATTGCCGCCACTGGTAAGATGGTGAAGGATCTGTTGCCACTCATCTTCGGTGATTTCACTATAGCAGTAAGTAGTTTTTATTTCCTTAAAAAGCTCGTCAGCAATAAACCCGTCTGATATTGCTAATGTGCATAGCCATTGAAGTAACACATCATAACATAATAACATCGGCTCACGGCTTTCGATCAGCTCTTCTTTGATCGCCGATTTCAGTGCAGCAGCTTCGATAAGTTCAAGAGAATGCGTTGGCAGAAAATAAATTTTACTTACAGCATCAGGCTGATGACCGCTGCGGCCCGCCCGTTGTAAAAAACGGGCGACACCTTTGGGGGATCCAACCTGTATCACCGTTTCTACCGGACGAAAATCAACACCGAGGTCAAGTGAGGCCGTGCAAACAACCGCTTTCAATTTGCCTGTATGTAAATTTTCTTCCACCCAATCCCGCAATTCTCTTTCAACACTTCCATGATGTAAGGCGATAGCTCCTGCAAGATCGGGTGATGCATTTAATAATTGCTGGTACCAGATCTCACTCATGCCACGGGTATTAATAAAGACGAGTGTGGTTTTACTTTCATGAATGATCGGGAGAATTTTATGAACGAGCTTTATACCAAGATGTCCGGCCCATGGGTATTTTTCTATTTCATCCGGAAAAATAGATTCAACTTCGATTTGTTTTTTCATTTCGGCTTTTACCATCACCCCGGGCTCCCTCCGATCCCGACTAGTCGGGACCATCGTTACACAGCCCTTGCTTTTAGCAGTTGCAGATCGGTACGATGAAGATATATCTAAGGAAGCTAAAAGAACATCACTCGCTTCCTGAAGATTTCCTATCGTTGCACTGATTCCCCAAACGGAAATTCGTGAATGGTGGATGGTGAGTGGTGAATCAGAGTTTCCCAATTGACCATTCACCATTGACCATTGACAATTAACAATTCTCGCAATCGCTAACTCCACCTGCACGCCGCGTTTACTGCCGATCAGTTCATGCCATTCATCTACAGCAATAATTTTTAATGAAGAAAAAATTTCAGCATAGCCTTTTTGTCCAATTAATAAATGAAGACTCTCCGGAGTAATGATCAGGATTTCCGGCATCTGCTTTTTTTGTCTTGCCCTTTCTGTGGTTGAAGTATCGCCATTTCTTATTCCTACTTTCCAATTCATCTTAAGGGTTGTGATTACTTCTTCCATGGCACGGGCAATATCATTTGCCAATGCCCGCAAAGGAGTGATCCATAATAACTGCAGACCGATGTTCTTTGTTTTTTTATATTCATCCGGATGATGATTGATAAAATCAATGATAGCGCCAAGGAAAACAGAAAAAGTTTTGCCACAACCGGTGGGTGCATTCACTAACCCGCTTTCTCCATTAATTATATGTTCCCATGTTTCTTGTTGAAAAAGAAAAGGACGGCGACCTTGTATCGCCAGCATCTCATTTATAATAGAATAACCCCGGGTTTCCTGTATGCCACTCATCTTGCAATTTAGTTAAGCTTCATAACTCATCTGCTTCAGTGGGGAAAGAAAATATTTTTCAAATAAAAATTTGGGGGAGAGATTTTATTTTCCATATACCTCCAGCATCTTTTTCAGATCATCAAGTGTATTGATCTCATCCGGCTTTTTATCTTTTCGCCAGCGATTGATGCGCGGAAACCGCAAAGCGACGCCGGATTTGTGCCGGTTACTTGCTGCAATGCCTTCAAAGGCAATTTCAAAAATCAATTCCGGCTTTACCGTTCGAACCGGGCCAAATTTTTCCAGCGAATTTCTTTTTACAAATGAATCCACTTCGGCAAATTCTTTATCAGTTAAACCGGAATATGCTTTGGCAAAACTTACCAGCTTATCTCCATCTTTTACTGCAAATGTGTAATCAGTATATAAATTACTTCTCCTGCCATGTCCTTTCTGTGCATAGATCATTACCGCATCGATCACCAGCGGATCGATCTTCCATTTCCACCAATCGCCAACCTTGCGACCCACCTGGTAAGCAGATGATCTTCTTTTCAGCATGATACCTTCTGATCCCATATCTCTGGAGCTTTCACGAATAGTTGCCAGTTGCTCCCATGAAGAAAAATTAATGACAGGTGATAATAATAAAACAGGATGATCAAGTTTTGTAACGATATTTTCAAGAAGACTTCTTCTTTTTTCCAGCGGCCATTCACGAATATCCTGTCCTTCATATTCCAAAATATCATAAGCAAAAAAAGCGATCGGTGCATCCTGCAAATGTTTTTTTGTGATATTCTTTCTGCCGATCCTTGTTTGCAATAAAGCAAAAGGCAAAGGTTTTTTATCAACGCTTGGAATGATCTCTCCATCCAGCACAATTCCTTCCGGTAGCAGATCTTTCAGCAAATGATACTCCGGAAATTTTTCTGTCATCAATTCTTCGCCGCGGCTCCAGACAAATATTTCATTATTGCGTTTAATAAGCTGGCCTCGTATTCCATCCCATTTCCATTCTGCCTGCCATTCATTTTCCGGTCACCAAGCTCACTTACTTCAGTATCGATTGCATAAGCCAGGTAAAATGGATATGGTTTTGAAAAATCAATATTGGTCGCCTGTTCACTCAGCAATTCATCAAACGAAGTTGTTGAAGGATCCCAATTGCCGCTGATGCGATGTGCAATAACACTTGGCTCTAACTGTACCGTTTTTGCCAACGCATTTACGATCATCTTTTGTGATACACCGATCCTGAAATTACCGGTAAGCAGTTTATTAAAAACAAAGCGCTCATCTTTATTCATCGTCATCCAACTGCTGATGATAAAATCTTTTTTAACCGCCTCGTCTGCTTTTTCCATTTTTAGAAAAGCATTTATGAAATAAGAAAGGCTTTTATCAGGCTGACCATTTGTGTTTGTTTCTGGTAACAGTAATGCGATCGTTTCCCCAAGATCACCAACCGTATGATAACATTCTTCAAACAACCATGCAGGCAGATCCGCAACTTCCATACACCACAACGACAAAAATCCCGAGCTTATCATTCGTTTTGGGCCGTCGCCCGCTGAATAACGCGATCACCCAAACCTTATCTGCATCATCAGCACTGGAAAAATAATGGGAGAGTGCTTCCAGTTTTTCATTGGTTTTGGTACTTGTACCCAGCGTTGTTATTAATGAGGCAAATTCTTTCATTCTCCAATAATGTCGTCATTATTACTTTTTGATTCAATGTCTGAAGGGATGGTTGATTCATCAGGTTCTTCAAAAGCTTCCCCTTTAGGGGAGGTTGGTGGGGTTTCTTCCTCCTCACCTCCATATTCTGTTTTTACTTCAGCAGCCTGTATACCATTATCATTTAAATACCTGCTGAATGCTGCCTGGAAACCATGTGTGACAAAAACTTTTTCCGCTCCTGTTTCTTTTACTGCATTTAATAATCCTTTCCAGTCTGCATGATCGCTTAATGCAAAACCGGCATCAGCATTTCGTCTTCTTACATTACCTCTTACCTGCATCCATCCGCTGCAAACACCAACACTATAGGGGGAAAATCTTTTCATCCATGGTGTGCCATCAGCACTGGGCGGAGCGATCACAACATTGCCTTTAAAATTTTCCTTTGGTGTATCCGGGTTTACTCGTTCAGCTTCCGGAAGATCATAACCAGCTTGCAATAATGTTTGATGCACATTCCACACTGCTCCATGTAGAAATATTTTTACATTCATTTCCCGAATGCATTGCATCACCCGTTGTGCTTTTCCCAAACTGTAGGCTATTAACACTGATGTTTTACCAGCCTCCTGGTTAGCAACGATCCATTCTCTTATATTATTAAATATTTCTTGTTGCGGCTTCCAGTTATAAATCGGCAAACCAAACGTGGATTCAGAAATGAATACATTGCATTTTACAGGCTCAAATAAACCGCTGATGCCATCATCTTCTGTTTTATAATCTCCGCTTACTACCCAAACTTCATTTTTATCTTCTATTCTTATTTGAGACGAACCAATGATGTGTCCTGCCGGATGCAATGATATTTTTACTCCATTCATATGCATTGTTTCATTCCATTCTAATGCATCACAGTTTACATCTCCAAGTCGCAGCTTTAACAACGGCAATGATGCCGTGTGGCATAAATAATTTTTACTTCCCCAACGGGCATGATCGCTATGTGCATGTGTGATCACCGCTTTATCTACAGGCTGCCATGGATCGATATAAAAATTTCCGGCGGCGCAATACAAACCTTTATTGGTAAAATCTATCAGTGCCATAATCAATAATACAACATTGAAAATAACATGCCGGGTATTGAATGTTCAGTACGATGATCATGGGTTTAATTATTTGTAGAAAATTTTCCCGTACATAAGGAATGAAAATATTTTTTTCAAAACTTTTAAATATTCATTCCGGTGTCGCATAATGTTTGCGCAATGCTTTATGGAGAACAACCCTATGTACCTTCATCGTAAGCTTGAATATTCGGAATTGATAGATTTGCTTGCAATCCATACAAATCGGCTCACACAGATCATGATCTATGGCGAATCTTATTTGGGCGAGTATAAAACTTGCAGGCGCACCATTGAATTAATCCAAAATGAAGTTCTCTCCCGCCGGGGATTCTTAATCAATAAAGTCGGATACGACAAAGATATCAATCAACCTTCCGCAGCTTAAGCGGAATAAGATTCGTGTTAATACGAATGCGCATCCGCTTAAATTTTTTTTACCATAGAATAAAAGTTATTTTTCGTTTATTAAAAAACATATAGTAAATTCATCAGTTGATAGCATGGCGTTTTTTGAAAGTGATTTTTTGATTCTTTAGCAACCATCTTTTCTTTTTTCCACCGCCCCCTTGATTTCTTACCATCCATAGCCCCCTTGATTATTTTTCATCATCACCAACGGAACCGAACCTGATATTCCTGATTAACCCCTACATGTCTTTTTAAGGCGCTGATTAGAAATTATAAACTATTGTTTATGTGTGAAGGGTCTGCCTGGACGTCTCGTGTTTTTTTGTATATAACTAAGTTCATAGACCGGTATAGAAAGAAATATAAATTTTTTTACCGGGCTCGTGCTCCTGTTCTTTATATGCCGTAAAAAATTTTTCACTACCACCAAACAATTATAATATAAAAATCAAAAACTGTTAGTATGAGAAAGTCACCAATTAAGAAGGTCATAATCAATTTTTCAAAACTTGCATTTGCAGGTTTCATTCTTTTATTCACCAACTCGTTATTCAGTCAAACATCCCCGGTATTGATACCAAAAGGCGGATTTAAGATTGACGGAAACCTACGAGCCAATGTTACTACAGCTGCCGGCGATTGGGTGCCGCGCTTAAATTCCCAGGCTTTTACCGCCGGCATTGACAGTTTTGTGATAGATGCTTCAGGGGCGACGGAAGATAATGTTACTTCCCGTTTGAAAAGAGATGTGTTTGGCACCACGACCGATGATATTTTTACGCAGGGAAGTAAGTTCAATGATTACATCAGTGCATTGCGTTGGGGAACCGGCGGTGCGCCAAATAAGAATGACATACACAATGGAATGTTCCATGCCTCGGGAGATGCTTCAGGCAATCAATGGGTATTCATCGGGGGTGACCGTCTTGATGTATCCGGAACAAGCTATATCGATTTTCAATTCCTGCAGGGCACAGTTACACCCAATGCAGCCGCAGGAACATTCGCAGGTAGTGGACTTGCCGGAGGAAGAATAATAGGCGACATCAACGTGTCGATGGAATACAACAACGGCGGTAGCGCTCCCAAAGTTGTGATATATAGATGGTCGCCGACTAATGAGGCAGGCACAGCCTGGGGATGGGATAGCAGCGGGTCTGCAGCCATTACTCAAGCATATGCTAAAACAAACCTTGTTTCGACAGATGTACCATTTGGAGCTTTTAACCTTACCAGTTACCAGCCTTTCGCATTTGTTGAAGCTGCTATCAACGTAACGCAGCTGATATCAGCCGTCGGTGGCAATTGTGCCGGATTAAGTATTAAAACACTTTGGATAACAACAAAAGCTTCTTCTTCTTCAACAGCTGCATTAAAAGATTTTATTGCACCCATCTCGCTTGACCTGACTTTTGGTGGCGTTACTATTAACCCAATCGGGCCATTCTGTGCCGGAGCTTCAAGTGTTACACTTTCCGGTTCACCTGCAGGCGGCACATTTAGCGGACCAGGAGTCAGTGGCACTACCTTTAGCCCTACTGTTGCTGGTGTGGGTACTCATACCATCGTTTACTCGGCATCAGCTGGTGTAAACTGTACAAAAACAACTTCAATTCAAGTTGTTGTTAGTCCAAATCCGGTTCCAAATGATCCGTCGGATCAAACAGTTTGTAATGGCGCATCCACTAATGCTGTAACTTTTTCCAGCTCTACCGCAGGTGCCACATTTAACTGGACAAATAATACTACTTCTGTTGGACTTGGTGCAAGTGGCTCGGGTAATATCAGTGCATTCAACGCAGTCAATACCGGCACTTCAAACGTAGTTGCTACAATTGATGTTACTGCGACCGCCAATGGATGTATGGGAAGCCCGCAATCATTTACTATTACTGTTAAGCCAACGCCAACAGTTACAGATCCGACGGATCAAACACTTTGCAATGGCGCATCCACTACGGCTGTAACTTTTTCAGGAGCAGTAGCCGGTACCACATTTGGCTGGACAAACAATAATGCGTCTATTGGTTTGGGGGCGAGTGGCTCAGGTAATATCGCGTCTTTCCCTGCTGTTAATTCAGGGACAACAAATGCTGTAGCGACAATCACAGTCACGCCAACGGCTAATAGTTGCACAGGTTCGGCACAAACGTTTACCATCACAGTTAAACCAACACCAACTGTGGGCGACCCGCCGGATCAAAACTATTGCCCAGGTGCGACTACTAGCACAGTGAACTTTACCGGTACGGTTACAGGTACCACATTTGCGTGGACAAATAATAATACCTCAATTGGTCTTGGTGCAAGTGGTTCCGGTAATTTACCATCATTTATTACTGTAAATTCCGGAAACTCAAATGCAGTCGCTACGATTACTGTTACTCCAACAGCGAATAGTTGCTCTGGTACACCGCAAGTGTTTACGATCACTGTAAATCCACAACCAGTGGCGCCAACAATTTGTATTGTACAACCCACACTTTGTGGCCCTGCAACCGGATCCATCACTGTAACAAGCCCAACTGGAGCGGGATTTCTATATAGTAAAGATGGAGGCAGCACCTGGCAGTCATCACCTACGTTCAATAACCTGGCTGCAGGTTCTAATCCATCTATAATATATCAAACACCGGCAGCATGTATTTCTGCAGCCGCTACCTGTGGCTCGGGAAGTGCGTGTCAGCAAAGTCAGCGTGCAAATACAGTTACACAAACAGAAACAACAGCAAGAGTATTAGGTTCTGCATTACTTGAATCTTCTGCTTCTGTTACAGTTAAAGCAATGCCGAATCCATTCAGTGACCAGGTAAGATTTATGATCACCAATCCTGAAGCTGGCAGTGGTACACTTGATATATATAACATGGCCGGACAAAAAGTGAAAACAGTTTTTGAGGGTCATATTCCTGCAGGTGTCAGCTACTTCGATCTGACCCTTGCAACAAAACAAGTGGCTAACCATGTGTATGTATTAAGAATAGGCGATAAAAAAATGACGGGAAAAATATTGCAGATAAATCAATAGGCGAAATTATTTAAGAATAGAAATCAGAAACAAAACATACCGTGCCTAAAATGTACATGGGGAGAGGTTGCGAAAGCGATCCTCTCCCTGTGTTTTTTGAGGCTCTTCTATTCCAGGTTTAGAATAAAGAGACTGTTGCTCATCTAAGAAAGTAGATAGTAAATCTACTGGCGGCATTGCATATGTTAAAAAAGAAAATTACTTTAGCGATCCGTATTCACGCTTGAAAACTTTTAATGATCCGTGAATTCGCTCCTTCATCCCGGAAAACCACTTCCAGAAACTCCAAAGTTTATGTAAAAACATTCTGATCACAACAGCAATTGCTGCTGCGAAGAATTTTGTTTTTAAGATCCTCTCCTTTAAGAATCCTGTAACCCGTTACAGCCACTGTATCTTTTTTATTGAAAACTAAAAGTACCACCGATGAAAGCATTGTTACCTCTCTTGAGGACCAAATTATTTTTATTAGGTTCCCTTTTCACCTGCACATTTATTTTAGCCAACAACTACGTTCAGCGTAATCACTTCTTCAAATTCACTGAAGTGAAAGAAGAGATTGTTGCAAAGCCTGAAAAACTTGATATTCCAATAAAAAAAGTTGCCCGTAAAAAAATAAACCTGCAGTTGCAGGAGAATTCATTCAGGGATGCATCAGCGAATTTTGAAGCAACTGTAACTTCTGATTACCCCGAATATGCACCTCTTTCAACTGCTACATTTACTGGTGCAGGTTTTTTGCCAAATGAAAATGTTGTATTGAAAGTAAAAAATCTTTCACAGCCATGTAATACTGTGACTGCGGATTCATCTTATTTCCCATGGACCGTAACGGCAGATGCTAATGGAGAGTTTATTACTACTTGGACTGTATGTAATTGTTCAGGGGACTCATTAAGGCTAAAGGCAACTGGACAAACTTCGGGATTTATTGCCTATGCATATTTTCTTGATGGGCCTGGAACGATGGCTGTCTCTCCCGCATCCGTATGTGCAGGGTCAACAGGAAATAGTTTTACGTTCACCTTTTCAAGACCAAACGGAACACCAAACAATTATAATGCGGGTTCACAGGCAACAGTAATTGTACCAACTGGTTGGACCACTCCACAATCGACCTTAGCGGGTTCGCCGGGTTATGTTAGTGTTGCGGCCACTGGCGGTGCAGCCGCTCCAAGTATTGCTTCCATTAGTGCGGGGCCGCCATGGACAATTACAATTAATTTTACCAGCACTTCTAATGGACAAGGCTTTAGTCTTTCATATGGAGGTGGTGGAACAGCGGTGACTGCATCTAGTACTGCCGGTTCACACACCTTTACCACACAAACCAAACAAGGAAGCGGAGGCTCATTTTCAAATGTAACATCACAACCCGTAATAACAGTAAATTCTTTGCCAACTTTAGCGGGAGCTTCACAAGCAGCTACAGTATGCGCAGGTTCCGGAGCAGTAATCAATTTGACAGGATTAGTTGCCAACAGTACATCAACAATAAATTATACTATTAATGGAGTAGCACAGGCACCGGTAACAAATGTTGTTGCCAATGGTTCCGGAGCTGCAAGCTTCACTTCCGCAAATCTCACAGCAGCTAATAATGGCCAGACATTACAGATAACAAATGTAACTATAACAAGTGCCGTACCTAATTGTACAGCATCATTTACTCAAAATGTAACACTGAGTGTAAATCCAAATCCAACCTTAACCGGAGCATCACAAGATGCAACAGTCTGCGCAGGTTCAGGAGCAACAATTAATTTAATCGGGTTATTAGCAAACAGTACATCAACAATAAACTATACAATTAACGGCTCAGCACAAACACCGGTAACGGGCGTGGTTGCCAATGGTTCCGGTGATGCAAGTTTTACTTCTGCAAATCTTACAGCAGCAAACAATGGACAAACATTGCGGATAACTGGTGTAACTGTAACAAGTGCTACGCCAAATTGTACAGCATCATTTACACAAGATGTAACACTGAGTGTTAATCCTAATCCTACTTTAACCGGAGCATTACAAGCAGCAGCAGTTTGCGCTGGTTCGGGTGCAACAATTAATTTAACAGGGTTACGGGCAAACAGTACTTCAACAATAAATTATACTATTAACGGAGTGGCGCAGACACCGGTAACAGGGATTGTTGGTAATGGTTCCGGTGCGGCAAGTTTTACTTCTGAAAATCTTACTGCGGCCAACAACGGCCAGACATTACAGGTAACCAGTGTAACTATAACAAGTGCTACCCCAAATTGTACTGCTTCATTTACACAAAATGTAACATTGACTGTTCGTCCTAATCCAACTCTTACAGGAGCCTCGCAAGCTGCAACTGTTTGTGCTGGTTCTGGTGCAACAATTAACTTAACAGGTTTAATTACCAACAGTACATCAACAATAAATTATACTATTAATGGAGTAGCACAGACACCGGTAACAAACGTTGTTGCCAATGGTTCCGGCGCTGCAAGTTTCACTTCAGCAAATCTTACAGCAGCTAACAATGGCCAGACATTACAAATAACTAGTGTAACTATAACAAGTGCTACACCAAACTGTACAACATCATTTACACAAAATGTAACACTAAGTGTCAATCCTAATCCAACCTTAACAGGAGCTACGCAAGCAGCAACTGTTTGCGCGGGTTCAGGAGCAACAATTAATTTAATCGGATTATTAGCAAACAGTACATCAACAATAAACTATACAATTAACGGCTCAGCACAAACACCGGTAACGGGCGTGGTTGCCAATGGTTCCGGTGATGCAAGTTTTACTTCTGCAAATCTCACAGCAGCAAACAATGGACAAACATTGCGGATAACTGGTGTAACTGTAACAAGTGCTACCCCAAATTGTACAGCATCATTTACACAAGATGTAACACTGAGTGTTAACCCTAATCCTACTTTAACCGGAGCATCACAAGCAGCAGCAGTTTGCGCTGGTTCAGGTGCAACAATTAATTTAACAGGGTTACGAGCAAACAGTACTTCAACAATAAATTATACCATAAACGGAGTAGCACAAACACCGGTAACAGGAGTTGTAGCTAATGGGGCAGGTGCGGCAAGTTTTGCAACACCAAATCTAACAGCAGCTAATAACGGCCAGACTTTACAGATAACAAGTATAACTACAACCAGTGCTGCACCAAATTGTACAGCATCTTTTACACAAAACGTAACATTAACTGTTCGTCCTAATCCAACATTAACGGGAGCTTCGCAGGCATCAGCAGTTTGTGATGGGTCTGCCGCAACAATTAATTTAACCGGGTTATTAGCAAACAGCACTTCAACTATAAATTATACAATTAACGGAGCGGCACAAACACCTGAAACAGGAGTTGTTGCCAATGGTTCTGGTGCAGCAAGTTTTACAACACCAAATCTTACCACAGCTAATAATGGACAGACATTACAAATAACAAGTGTAACCACAACAAGTGCAACTCCAAATTGTACAACAACATTTGCGCAAAACGTAACGCTAAGTGTTAATCCATTACCAACAATCTTTAATGTTTCATTTACCGGTTCACTTTGCGGTACAGCAACTATAACATTAAGCGGCACCCAAACAGGCGTCAATTATGCATTATTAAGAGGATCTGCGACTGAGGAAACAAAACCAGGTACCGGCAGCAGCATTAGTTTTTCTCCGGTCACACAAACAGGAACCTATACTGTTGTTGCAACCAATACATCTACAGGTTGCAGCAGCACAATGACTGGTAGTGTAGTAATGGGAGGTGGTACACCACCAACAAGTACATTCTTTGTAACTGGTGGTGGCATTTATTGTGCAGGCGGCCCAGGTATGCCGGTAGGTCTTAACGATACTGAAACAGGAGTAACATATCAACTCTACCTCGATGGAAATCCGGTTGGATCTACGTTAGCGGGTACAGGTTCGGCTATCAGTTTCGGCAATCAAACTGGTACAGGCACATATACAGTAGTTGGAACAAAAACATCAGGTGACTGTACTGCTACAATGACCGGAAATGTACAAATATCGATTGATACGACTCCACCAACTCTTACATCTGGTGGTGCTGCCTTAACATTGGGTTGTAATCCTTCAGCAGGCGATATCAATGCTGCACTGGGAACAGCTACTGCAACAGATGCAGTAACTACGCCGACTGTTACATCAAGTGATGGATCAGTAGCAAGTAATGGATGTCTTCGTTCACAAACAAGAACCTTTACTGCGAAAGATGCATGCAATAATACATCCACTGTATCAAGGACAGCAACATGGACGGCAGATGTGACCAAACCGGTATTCACAGGGAACTATAATGCGATCGATCTTGATTGTAACCCGACAGCAGCAGCGATTGAAGCAGCACTTGGCAGTGCATCAGCAACTGACGGATGCAGCGACCCATCGATATCAGCATCAGATAATACTGAAACTGTGAACGGATGTGTTCATTCACAAACAAGAACCTTTACAGCAACCGATCATTGCGGCAATGCGCAGACAATTTCAAGAACTGTAAGCTGGATAGTAGATGTAACTAAACCGGTATTCACCGGAAGCTATGCTGCGATCGATCTTGATTGTAACCCAACAGCAGCAGCGATTGAAGCCGCACTTGGCAGTGCGTCAGCAACTGATGGATGCAGCAACCCATCGATAACAGCATCTGATAATACAGAAACTGTGAACGGGTGCAATCATTCACAAACAAGAACATTCACAGCAACCGATCATTGTGGTAATGCACAGACAATATCAAGAACAGTAAGCTGGATAGTGGATGTAACCAAACCGGTGTTCACCGGCAGCTATGCTGCAATCGATCTTGATTGCAACCCAACAGCGGCAGCGATTGAAGCAGCACTTGGCAGTGCATCAGCAACTGATGGATGCAGCAACCCATCGATATCAGCATCAGATAATACAGAAACTGTTAACGGATGTGTTCATTCACAAACAAGAACATTCACAGCAACCGATCATTGTGGTAATGCACAGACAATATCAAGAACAGTAAGCTGGATAGTAGATGTAACTAAACCGGTATTCACCGGTAACTATAATGCAATCGATCTTGATTGTAACCCAACAGCAGCAGCAATTGAAGCAGCCCTTGGCAGTGCATCAGCAACTGACGGATGCAGCAACCCATCAATATCAGCATCAGATAATACAGAAACTGTTAATGGATGTGTTCATTCACAAACAAGAACCTTTACAGCAACCGATCATTGTGGTAATGCACAGACAATATCAAGAACAGTAAGCTGGATAGTAGATGTAACTAAACCGGTATTCACCGGCAGCTATGCTGCGATCGATCTTGATTGTAACCCGACAGCAGCAGCGATTGAAGCAGCACTTGGCAGTGCATCAGCAACTGATGGATGCAGCAACCCATCGATATCAGCATCTAGATAATACTGAAACTGTGTAACGGATGTGTTCATTCACAAACAAGAACATTTACAGCAACCGATCATTGTGGTAATGCACAAACAATTATCAAGAACAGTGAGCTGGATAGTAGATGTAACTAAACCGGTGTTCACCGGCAGCTATGCTCCAATCGATCTTGATTGTAACCCAACAGCGGCAGCAATCGAAGCAGCATTAGGCAGTGCATCGGCAACTGATGGATGCAGCGACCCATCGATATCAGCATCAGATAATACAGAAATTGTTAATGGATGTGTTCATTCACAAACAAGAACCTTTACAGCAACCGATCATTGTGGTAATGCACAGACAATATCAAGAACAGTAAGCTGGATAGTAGATGTAACTAAACCGGTATTCACCGGCAGCTATGCTGCGATCGATCTTGATTGTAACCCGACAGCAGCAGCGATTGAAGCAGCACTTGGCAGTGCATCGGCAACTGATGGATGCAGCAACCCATCGATATCAGCATCTGATAATACAGAAACTGTTAATGGATGTGTTCATTCTCAAACAAGAACCTTTACAGCAACCGATCATTGTGGTAATGCACAGACAATATCAAGAACAGTAAGCTGGATAGTAGATGTAACTAAACCGGTATTCACCGGCAGCTATGCTGCGATCGATCTTGATTGTAACCCGACAGCAGCAGCGATTGAAGCAGCACTTGGCAGTGCATCAGCAACTGACGGATGCAGCGACCCATCGATATCAGCATCAGATAATACTGAAACTGTGAACGGATGTGTTCATTCACAAACAAGAACCTTTACAGCAACCGATCATTGCGGCAATGCGCAGACAATTTCAAGAACTGTAAGCTGGATAGTAGATGTAACCAAACCGGCATTTACCGGAAGCTATGCTGCAATCGATCTTGATTGTAACCCAACAGCGGCAGCAATTGAAACAGCACTTGGCAGTGCATCAGCAACTGATGGATGCAGCGACCCATCGATATCAGCATCAGATAATACTGAAACTGTGAACGGATGTGTTCATTCACAAACAAGAACATTTACAGCAACCGATCATTGTGGTAATGCACAGACAATATCAAGAACAGTAAGCTGGATAGTGGATGTAACCAAACCGGTATTCACTGGTAACTATAATGCAATCGATCTTGATTGTAACCCGACAGCAGCAGCGATTGAAGCAGCACTTGGCAGTGCATCAGCAACTGACGGATGCAGCGACCCATCGATATCAGCATCAGATAATACTGAAACTGTGAACGGATGTGTTCATTCACAAACAAGAACCTTTACAGCAACCGATCATTGTGGTAATGCACAGACAATATCAAGAACAGTAAGCTGGATAGTAGATGTAACTAAACCGGTATTCACCGGCAGCTATGCTGCGATCGATCTTGATTGTAACCCGACAGCAGCAGCGATTGAAGCAGCACTTGGCAGTGCATCAGCAACTGACGGATGCAGCAACCCATCAATATCAGCATCAGATAATACAGAAACTGTTAATGGATGTGTTCATTCACAAACAAGAACCTTTACAGCAACCGATCATTGTGGTAATGCACAAACAATATCAAGAACTGTAAGCTGGATAGTAGATGTAACCAAACCGGCATTTACCGGAAGCTATGCTGCAATCGATCTTGATTGTAACCCAACAGCGGCAGCAATTGAAACAGCACTTGGCAGTGCCTCGGCAACTGACGGATGCAGCAACCCATCAATAACATCATCTGATAATACAGAAACTGTTAATGGATGTGTTCATACACAAACAAGAACCTTTACAGCAACCGATCATTGCGGCAATGCGCAGACAATTTCAAGAACTGTAAGCTGGATAGTAGATGTAACTAAACCGGTATTCACCGGAAGCTATGCTGCGATCGATCTTGATTGTAACCCAACAGCAGCAGCGATTGAAGCAGCACTTGGCAGTGCATCAGCAACTGATGGATGCAGCAACCCTTCTATAACATCATCTGATATTACAGAAACTGTTGACGGATGTGTTCATTCACAAACAAGAACCTTTACAGCAACCGATCATTGTGGTAATGCACAGACAATATCAAGAACAGTAAGCTGGATAGTAGATGTAACTAAACCGGTGTTCACTGGTAACTATAATGCAATCGATCTTGATTGCAACCCAACAGCAGCAGCAATTGAAACAGCGCTTGGCAGTGCATCAGCAACCGATGGATGCAGCGACCCATCGATATCAGCATCAGATAATACTGAAACTGTGAACGGATGTGTTCATTCACAAACAAGAACCTTTACAGCAACCGATCATTGCGGCAATGCGCAGACAATTTCAAGAACTGTAAGCTGGATAGTCGATGTAACCAAACCAGTGTTCACCGGCAGCTATGCTGCAATCGATCTTGATTGCAATCCAATAGCGGCAGCGATTGAAGCAGCACTTGGCAGTGCCTCAGCAACTGACGGATGCAGCAACCCATCGATATCAGCATCAGATAATACAGAAATTGTTAACGGTTGTGTTCATTCACAAACAAGAACCTTTACAGCAACCGATCATTGCGGCAATGCGCAGACAATTTCAAGAACAGTAAGCTGGATAGTAGATATAACCAAACCTGTATTCACTGGTAGCTATGCTGCGATCGATCTTGATTGTAACCCAACAGCGGCAGCAATCGAAGCAGCATTAGGCAGTGCATCAGCAACTGATGGATGCAGCAACCCATCGATATCAGCATCAGATAATACTGAAACTGTGAACGGATGCGTTCATTCACAAACAAGAACATTTACAGCAACCGATCATTGTGGTAATGCACAGACAATTTCAAGGACTGTAACTTGGATAGTGGATGTAACCAAACCGGTATTCACTGGTAACTATAATGCAATCGATCTTGATTGTAACCCGACAGCAGCAGCGATTGAAGCAGCACTTGGCAGTGCATCAGCAACTGACGGATGCAGCGACCCATCGATATCAGCATCAGATAATACTGAAACTGTGAACGGATGTGTTCATTCACAAACAAGAACCTTTACAGCAACCGATCATTGTGGTAATGCACAGACAATATCAAGAACAGTAAGCTGGATAGTAGATGTAACTAAACCGGTATTCACCGGCAGCTATGCTGCGATCGATCTTGATTGTAACCCGACAGCAGCAGCGATTGAAGCAGCACTTGGCAGTGCATCAGCAACTGACGGATGCAGCGACCCATCGATATCAGCATCAGATAATACTGAAACTGTGAACGGATGTGTTCATTCACAAACAAGAACATTTACAGCAACCGATCATTGCGGCAATGCTCAGACAATTTCAAGAACTGTAAGCTGGATAGTCGATGTAACCAAACCAGTGTTCACCGGCAGCTATGCTGCAATCGATCTTGATTGCAATCCAATAGCGGCAGCGATTGAAGCAGCACTTGGCAGTGCCTCAGCAACTGACGGATGCAGCAACCCATCGATATCAGCATCAGATAATACAGAAATTGTTAACGGTTGTGTTCATTCACAAACAAGAACATTTACAGCAACCGATCATTGTGGTAATGCACAAACAATTTCAAGAACAGTAAGCTGGATAGTAGATACAACTCCACCGGTGATAAGTGGTGTGGGCGCACCTGCGGCTATTAGTTGCCCGGCCGTTCCATCATTCTCTTCGCCAACAGCAACTGATGGATGCAGTACTCCAACATTGAGCTATACCGACGCAACAACACCTGGCACTTGCGTTAGTGCCTATAGCAAAACAAGAACATGGACCGCAACCGATCATTGCGGCAATACATCGACAGCCAGTCAAACGATAACTGTTGTTGATAATACAGCACCATCAATTAATTGCACATCAAACAAATCAGTGAATCCTAACAATGGTTCACCTGCATGTACATACAAGCACACAGGAACTGCATGGAATGCAACCGCCACTGATAATTGCGGAAGTCCAAATGTGATACATAACCTGAGTGGTGCTACCACTGCCAGCAATTTATCTACACTGAATAACGTGGTATTTAATTCCGGTGTAACAACGGTTACCGCAATTGCCACAGATGCTTGCGGCAACATATCGCAATGCAGCTTTACTGTTACTGTAGCTAGTACATTAACAGCAAGCTGTTCAAATAGCAATCCTGTAATGTATTTTGGATATTCAGGAGATCAGACCTCAACGATCAAGGTATATCCTTCTGGCGGCACGGGCCCGTATACGGTTTCTATTACGATGAACCGCCCGCTGAATTGTAATGTCATCAACAACGCTGGTGATGAAGTATGGACAGGCATAGGAGGTTCTACCACCAATAATAATTGTCCTTCATCGGGTGCAGGGTTAACACCGGTTTCGACAGGAACTGGTATTACTGCCGGCGGATTTTATTCAATTAATATTACGATGATGCAGGATGCGGTTTATACCGCCACCGTTACTGATGCATACGGATGTGTTGCAACTTGCACCACAACAGTACACGCTGAAGATGCACGTTGCTTTGCAGGAAACAGTGGTGTGGCAAAAGTTACTATTTGCCATAAAACCGGCAGCGCAACCAATCCTTGTGTAAAGATCTGCGTGGATGAATCGGCTGTGGCCGCACACCTGGCGCATGGCGATTTCCTTGGTAATTGCACTCCGAATTGTTTACCTCCTGTTTATACAACAGGTTTGGGAACAGTTACAAGTGATGCCATGGCGGAAGCAGCACCAATAAATGACTTCAGTGTAAAAGCATACCCTAACCCAAGTGAGAACCAGTTTACGATACAGGTAGAAGGTACCAGCAATGAGAAAGTACAGGTGGTGGTATATGATGCGGTTGGCAGAATGGTAAAGAAGATTGAAAAAGCCGATAATAATTCACAGATCAGGTTTGGTGAAAATCTTAAAGTAGGTGTTTACTTTGCTGAAGTTCGCCAGGGCGTGAACCGGAAAACAATTAAGCTGATAAAACAGTAACGATATTTATACTAAGGACGGGTTCGGACCAATGCCCTCTGACTCAGTCGGGGGGCTTTTTTATACAGTATTTCATTGTACAAAAGATATCATCTCTTATTGCCCGTTGCGAATGCATCGTTTGAAAAGATCAGTAATAAAATCTTTTATCCAATGTTCTGACAACTTTTATTGGTAAAAACCCGATAGCAACATTGATAATAATTTCTCATCGGTTTATTGCTAATTCAAAAAAGGAAATTACCTTAGGCGCTTCAGTATCTGAATGAATAATCCCCTCCCTTGAACCTTGTCCCATTACCCCTCGAAAAATTTTTTTTGTAAACCAACACTTTTATAGAGCAATCTGATTTACTCAGGATTCATCATTCTGCGAAAACCACCATTCTTTTCCACCCGTTTCCCTACGTGTGTTTATTAAACCTATTGATCATTCAAAACTAAACTGTTGATGAAAACACTGTTACCTATTTTGAAAACGAAACTCTTTGTATTGGGTTTCATTTCAGCTTGCACAGTAATTTTAGCTACTACAATTCCCCAGGTAAGAAATTTTATCGCTCCGCAAAAAGCGATCGGCGAAAAAATAACAACGGAGCAAAAGAAGATTGCGCCGAAAATTAAAACACAAAACAAGACTGTGAGTTCTTCAAGAGTGACTTCGGGGGTTGCTCTTGAAATGAACAATTCATTTACGGCGACGGTTGTATCTGATCAACCAGATTATGCACCGTTATCTACAGCAACTTTTACGGGAGATGGCTTTGCACCAAATGAAGAGGTTGTTTTAAAAGTAAAAAATCTTAATCAACCATGTAATACGGTTACTGCAGATTCATCTTATTTGCCATGGACAGTAACTACGGACAATGATGGTCATTTTGTTACCACCTGGACAGTCTGTAATTGCCCGGGCGATTCATTAAGATTAAAGGCGGTAGGACAAACATCGGGTGACACTGCTTATGCTTTTTTTACTGATTCATCGCCATGGACAGCAGTTGTTTCTCCTACGTCAGCTTGTGCAAATACGCCCACCACTTTTACTTTTACAATTACAAGTGGTGGGGGTGGGAATAGTGGAATTGGATGTGTGAAAGTCACTGTTCCTTCTGCGTTTGGAAGTTTAGGAACTCCAGTAGTTACTGCTGCACCTACTGGTGTCGGTAATTGGACAATTGGTTTGAGTGGTGGAGTTATTACTGCTACCGCAAATGGTAATGGTGACAGACTAGGGAATGGTCAACAACTAGTGTTTACAATTCAGGCAACACCTACGACTGCCACTGGTTCGCCATTTACCTGGACTACGTCAGGAACTGAAAACACAAATTGCATTCTTTCTACAAATCCTAATCCAACAACACAGCCAAGTGTTTCGGTAGGTAATCCGCCAAATAATACCACAACTGGTTTTACAGGAAATACTGCATGTCCCGGAGCAGGAGGGCAATTAACATATGATGCGATTGATGCAACATTTAGTACGGCGTCTACTTATACTATTAAATTTACTGATGCGGCAAGTAATACATATACGCAAATAATTCCTACTGCTTCCCCATATACATTTAACGTAACGCCTAGCCCTGTTACAACTACTACTTACACTTTGATATCGATTGACAATAGTACTTGCGTAAGAACAAGTGGTTTCGGCGATGCGACAGCTCAAATTACGGTAAGTGATAACACGCCACCATCAATTACCGCCACCGGAACGACATTAACGTTAGGTTGTAATCCATCAGCGTCTGATATAAATGCAGCACTTGGTTCTGCATCAGCAACTGATAATTGTGGTACTCCAACAGTAACCCAAAGTGACGGAACAGCAACGGGTACTTGTTCGAGATCCCAAACAAGGACCTTTACTGCGAGAGACGCATCCGGCAATACGGCAACGACATCCAGAACAGTAACTTGGTCAGCAGATAATACGCCACCCACTCTTACATCAGGCGGAACGACATTAACACTGGGATGCAATCCCAGCGTAGCAGATATTAATGGCGCATTAGGAACTGCAACTGCAACAGATGCATGTGGCACTCCTACCGTTTCATCAGCTGATGGTTCGGTTGGAAGCTCCGGATGCAGCCGTTCACAAACAAGAACATTTACTGCAATAGATGCATGCAACAATACATCAACAACAGCAAGAACGGTTACATGGACAATTGATGCCACACCACCGACAATTACAACCGGTGGAAACAGCACACCATTGGGATGTAATCCTGATGCAAGCGATATAAATGCAGCATTGGGTACAGCCACAGCAAGTGATGCATGTGGCCCGGTGACTATAACGTCAAGTGATGGTAGTGTAACAAGCGGCGGTTGCCAAAGATCACAAGTAAGAACCTGGACGGCGAGAGATGCTTGCGGCAATACATCGACAGCATCTCGTTCAACAAGCTGGATCGAAGATAATAGCGGGCCCACAATTACAACTGGCGGAACCGGGACCTCTCTTGGATGTAATCCATCAGCAGGAGACATAAATGCTGCGCTAGGCACAGCAACAGCAACGGATAATTGCCTCGGCATACCAACAATTACAACAAATGACGGTGCAGTACAAAGCAGTGGATGTGCCCGTTCACAAACAAGAACGTTTACAGCAGAGGACGGTTGCGGCAATACATCTACAGCATCAAGAACTGTAACGTGGACTGCAGATGTAACGCCACCAGTTTTCACCGGTACCTACGTAACCTTACCATTAGGATGTAATCCTGCTGCGGGTGATGTTACAACAGCCCTGGGTGCAGCAACAGCAACTGACTTCTGCGGCAGCCCGGTTGTTACTTCAAGTGATGGCCCTCTGGTAAGCAATGGATGCAACCGTTCTCAAACAAGAACATTTACAGCAACTGATGGATGTACAAATACAGCTACAACATCAAGAACAGTAACATGGACGGAAGATAATACACCACCAGTTTTCACCGGCACCTATACAACTGTACCATTAGGATGTAATCCTAATGCGAGTGATATCACAGCAGCCCTGGGCACCGCAACAGCAACTGACTTTTGTGGTAACCCCGCCATTAGTTCAAGCGATGGCACTGTGGTAAGCAACGGATGCAACCGTTCACAAACAAGAACATTTACAGCAACCGATGGATGTACAAATACAGCTACAACAGCAAGAACAGTAACATGGACAGCAGATGTAACGCCGCCAGTTTTCACCGGCACTTATACAACTGTACCATTGGGATGTAATCCTGATGCAAGTGATATTACAGCAGCCTTGGGTGCAGCAACGGCAACTGACTTCTGTGGTAACCCGGTTATCAGTTCAAGTGATGGCAGTGTAGTAAGCACCGGATGCAATCGTTCACAAACAAGAATATTTACAGCCACTGATGGCTGTACCAATACAGCTACTATAGCAAGAACAGTAACATGGACAGACGATGTAACGCCACCAGTTTTCACCGGTAACTACGTAACGTTACCGCTAGGATGTAATCCTGCTGCAAGTGATATTGCAGGCGCACTGGGTGGAGCAACAGCAACTGACTTCTGTGGCAGCCCGGTTATTACTTCAAGTGATGGCCCTCAAGTAAGCAATGGATGCAACCGTTCTCAAACAAGAACATTTACAGCAACTGATGGATGTACCAATACAGCTACAACATCAAGAACAGTAACATGGACGGAGGATGTAACGCCACCTGTCTTTACTGGCATCTATGGAACTGCAGTATTAGGTTGTAATCCTGATGGGGGAACAATAACTTCAGCATTGGGCAATGCAACAGCAACTGACTTCTGTGGTAATCCGATAATAACATTTACTGACGGAACAATTTACAGTAATGGTTGCGACCGCATTCAAACAAGGACATTTACTGCAACAGACGGATGTTCAAATACAGCGACTATATCAAGAACAGCAACATGGACAGCAGACAATACACCACCAACTCTTACATCAGGCGGAACAACTACAATCCTTGGCTGTAATCCATCAGCGGCAGATATAAATGGAGCACTCGGTACAGCAACAGCAACCGATGCATGCGGTGTGCCAACTGTTACATCTAAGCGATGGCCCTGTCACAACCGTCAGTTGTACCCTTTTCCAAACACGGACGTTTACTGCCCGGGATGCATGTGGCAATACATCAACTGTACAAAGAACAATAACGTGGACGTCTGATGCAACGCCGCCAACTATTACAACGGGCGGAAACAGCACCCCACTGGGATGTAATCCAGATGCAAGCGATATAAATGCAGCATTGGGTACAGCAACAGCAAGTGATGCATGTGGTGCAGTAACAATAACGACAAGTGATGGTAATGTAATAAGCGGCGGTTGCCAAAGATCACAAGTAAGAACCTGGACGGCGAGAGATGCTTGCGGTAATACCTCGACAGCATCGCGTTCAACAAGCTGGATCGAAGATCATACCGGACCTACAATTACAACAGGTGGAACCGGAACCTCTCTTGGATGCAACCCATCAGCAGGAGATATCAATGGAGCACTTGGTACAGCAACAGCAACCGATAACTGCCTCGGCATACCAACGATTACACACAAGTGACGGTGGAGTACAAAGCAGTGGATGTGCCCGTTCACAAAGAAGAACCTTTACAGCCGAAGATGGTTGTGGTAATACATCTACAGCATCAAGAACTGTAACATGGATAGTAGATGTAACACCGCCGTCGATCCTTACAGGCGGAAGTGGATTGAACCTGGGATGCAATCCTGATGCGGTAGAAATCAACACAGCATTGGGAACAGCAACAGCAACCGATGCATGTGGTGCGCCAACTATCACTGTAAGTGATGATGCAGTACAAAGCAATGGTTGTGCAAGATCACAAAGAAGAGTGTGGTCTGCTATTGATGGTTGTGGTAATACATCTACCGCATCAAGAACAGCAACATGGATACATGATGTAACACCACCGACGATTCTTACAGGCGGAACTGGATTGAACCTGGGATGTAATCCTGATGCAACAGATATCAATGGAGCACTCGGTACAGCAACAGCAAGCGATGCATGTGGTGCGCCAACGCTAACAGTAAGTGATGATGCAGTACAAAGCAATGGATGTGCAAGTTCACAAAGAAGAATATGTCTGCTATTGATGGTTGTGGTAATACATCCACTGCATCAAGAACAGTAACATGGATAGCATGATGTAACACCGCCTTCAATTCTTACAGGCGGCAATACATTGACATTGGGATGCAATCCATCAGTATCAGATATCAATGGAGCATTGGGAACAGCAACAGCAACCGATGCATGTGGTGCACCAACGATAACACGTAAGTGATGATGCGGTACAAAGCAATGGCTGCGCAAGATCACAAAGAAGAATATGGTACTGCAATTGATGGTTGTGGTAATACATCCACTGCCTCAAGAACAGCAACATGGATACATGATGTAACACCACCGTCAATCCTTACAGGCGGAAACACACTTGAACCTGGGATGCAATCCTGATGCAACAGATATCAATGGTGCACTAGGTACAGCAACGGCAACCGATGCATGTGGTGCGCCAACGCTAACAGTAAGTGATGATGCAGTACAAAGCAATGGCTGTGCAAGATCACAAAGAAGAATATGGTACTGCTATTGATGGCTGCGGTAATACATCCACCGCATCAAGAACAGCAACATGGATAGAAGATCTGACGCCGCCGTCACTTACAACAGGCGGAACCGGAACATCGCTTGGATGTAATCCATCAGCAGGCAGATATCAATGGAGCACTTGGGTACAGCAACAGCAACCGATGCATGTGGTGTACCGACAATATCACAAAGTGATAGTAGCGTTGTAAGCACAGGATGTGTTCGTACACAAACAAGAACATTTACAGCAATAGATTTCTGTGGCAATACATCAACAGCATCAAGAACAGTAAGCTGGATAGAAGATGTAACACCGCCAGTACTTACAACAGGCGGAACCGGAACATCACTTGGATGTAATCCATCATGCAGCAGATATCAATGGAGCATTGGGTACAGCAACAGCAACAGACGCATGTGGTGTACCAACAGTATCACAAAGTGATGGCAGTGTAGTAAGCAACGGATGTGTTCGTACACAAACAAGAACATTTACTGCAAAAGATGCATGTGGCAATACATCAACAGCATCAAGAACAGTAAGCTGGATAGAAGATGTAACTCCACCGGTACTTACAACAGGCGGAACCGGAACATCACTGGGATGTAATCCATCTGCAGGAGATATCAACGGAGCATTGGGTACAGCAACAGCAACCGATGCATGCGGTGTACCGACAGTATCGCAAAGTGATGGCAGTGTAGTAAGCAACGGATGTGATCGTACACAAACAAGAACATTTACTGCAAAGATGCATGTAACAATACATCAACAGCATCAAGAACAGTGAGCATGGATAGAAGATATAACTCCGCCGGTTCTTACAACAGGCGGAACCGGAACATCGCTTGGATGTAATCCATCAGCAGGCGATATCAATGGAGCATTGGGTACAGCAACAGCAACTGATGCATGCGGTGTACCAACAGTATCACAAAGTGATGGTAGTGTAGCAAGCAACGGATGTGCTCGTACACAAACAAGAACATTTACTGCAAAAGATGCATGTAGCAATACATCAACAGCATCAAGAACAGTAAGCTGGATAGAAGATGTTACTCCGCCGGTACTTACAACAGGCGGAACCGGAACATCACTCGGATGTAATCCATCAGCAGGAGATATTAATGGAGCATTAGGAACAGCAACAGCAACAGATGCATGCGGCGTACCAACAGTATCACAAAGTGATGGCAGTGTAGTAAGCACCGGATGTGTTCGTTCACAAACAAGAACATTTACTGCAAAAGATGCATGTAACAATACATCAACAGCAGCAAGAACAGTAAGCTGGATAGAAGATGTAACTCCGCCGGTACTTACAACAGGCGGAACCGGAACATCACTGGGATGTAATCCATGCAGGTAGATATCAATGGAGCATTGGGTACAGCAACAGCAACAGATGCATGTGGTGTACCAACAGTATCACAAAGTGATGGTAGTATAATAAGCAACGGATGTGTTCGTACACAAACAAGAACATTTACTGCAAGAGATTCATGTGGCAATACATCAACAGCATCAAGAACAGTAAGCTGGATAGAAGATCTGACTCCACCGGTACTTACAACAGGCGGAACCGGGACATCACTTGGATGTAATCCATCAGCAGGAGATATTAATGGAGCATTGGGTACCGCAACAGCAACCGATGCATGCGGAGCACCGACAATATCACAAAGTGATAGTAGTATAACAAGCAGTGGCTGTGTTCGTACACAAACAAGAACATTGACAGCAAAAGATGGTCTGTGGTAATACATCAACAGCATCAAGGACAGTAAGCTGGATAGAAGATGTAACTCCGCCGGTACTTACAACAGGCGGAACCGGAACATCACTTGGATGTAATCCATCATGCAGGTCAGATATCAATGGAGCATTGGGTACAGCAACAGCAACAGATGCATGTGGTGTACCAACAGTATCGCAAAGTGATGGCAGTGTAGTGAGCAACGGATGTGTTCGTACACAAACAAGAACATTTACAGCAAGAGATGCATGTAGCAATACATCAACAGCATCAAGAACAGTAACATGGATAGCTGATATTACTCCACCGTACATTACAACAGGTGGAACTGGCATTAACACTTGGATGTAATCCATCAGCAGGAGATATTAATGGAGCATTGGGTACAGCAACAGCAACTGATGCATGTGGTGTACCAACAGTATCACAAAGTGATGGTAGTGTAGTAAGCAACGGATGTGTTCGTACACAAACAAGAACATTTACAGCAAAAGATGCATGTGGCAATACATCAACAGCAGCAAGAACAGTTAGCTGGATAGAAGATGTAACTCCGCCGGTACTTACAACAGGTGGCACTCGGAACATCACTTGGATGTAATCCATCAGCAGGAGATATCAATGGAGCATTGGGTACAGCAACAGCAACCGATGCGTGCGGAGCACCAACTATATCAGTAAGCGATGGTTCAGTAACAAGTAATGGATGTTCCCGTTCACAAACAAGAACATGGACAGCAAAAGATGGATGTGGTAATACATCCACAGCATCAAGAACAGTAACATGGACAGCAGATGTAACACCTCCGGCAATTACAACAGGCGGAAGTTCATTGACACTTGGCTGCAATCCATCAGCAGGTGATATAAATGCATCACTGGGAACTGCAACGGCAACTGATGCCTGCGGAGCACCGACTATATCAGTAAGCGACGGTTCAGTAACAAGTAATGGATGTTCCCGTTCACAAACAAGAACATGGACAGCAATAGATGCATGCAGTAATACATCCACAGCATCAAGAACAGTAACATGGACATCAGATCTAACGCCACCAACATTCACCGGCACTTACGATGATGTTCCACTGGGATGTAATCCTAAAGCCGGCAATATCACAACAGCGCTTGATGGAGCTACCGCTACCGATGCATGCAGTGTGCCATCGTTAACACAAACTGATGGTTCCGTAGTAAGCAATGGCTGCAGTCGTTCACAAACCAGGACCTTTACAGCCAGAGATGCATGCGGCAATACAGCAACTATATCAAGAACCGCTACATGGACAGAGGACCTGACTCCGCCAGTCTTTACAGGCACGTATAGCAACGTGGATATCGGATGCAATCCTACATCGACTGCCATCACAACAGCACTTGACGGAGCAACCGCAACAGATGCATGCAGCACACCAGTAATAACATTTAAAGATGGTACTGTAACGAGCAATGGATGTGTTCGTACACAGACAAGAACGTTTACAGCAAAGGATGTATGTAATAACACAGCAACCGTGTCAAGAACAGTTACATGGACAGCAGATCTAACAGCTCCGGCAATTACAACAGGTGGAGGTTCATTGACACTTGGCTGTAATCCATCAGCAGGTGACATTAATGCATCACTGGGAACTGCAACAGCAACAGATGCGTGCGGAGCACCGACTATATCGGTAAGCGATAGTCCGGTAACAAGTAATGGATGTTCTCGTTCACAAACAAGAACATGGTTGGCAATAGATGCATGTAATAACACATCCACCGCATCAAGAACAGTAACATGGACATCAGATATAACGCCTCCAACAATCACAACAGGCGGAGGTTCATTGACACTCGGCTGTAATCCATCAGCAGGTGATATAAATGCATCACTGGGAACCGCAACGGCAACTGATGCGTGCGGAGCACCGACTATATCAGTAAGCGATAGTCCGGTATCAAGTAATGGATGTTCCCGTTCACAAACAAGAACATGGACAGCAAAAGATGGATGTAATAATACATCCACTGCATCAAGAACAGTAACATGGACATCAGATCTTACACCTCCGGCAATTACAACAGGCGGAAGTTCATTGACACTTGGCTGTAATCCATCAGCAGGTGATATCAATGCATCGCTGGGAACTGCAACAGCAACAGATGCGTGCGGAGCACCGACTATATCAGTAAGCGATAGTCCGGTAACAAGTAATGGATGTTCCCGTTCACAAACAAGAACATGGACAGCAATAGATGCATGTAATAATACATCCACTGCATCAAGAACAGTAACATGGACAGCGGATCTGACACCTCCAACAATTACAACAGGCGGAGGCACATTAACACTTGGCTGTAATCCATCAGCAGGTGATATAAATTCATCATTGGGAACTGCAACGGCAACAGATGCCTGCGGAGCACCAACTATCTCGGTAAGCGATAGTCCGGTATCAAGTAATGGTTGTTCCCGTTCACAAACGAGAACATGGTTGGCAATAGACGGATGTAATAATACATCCACAGCATCAAGAACAGTAACATGGACAGCAGATCTAACGCCGCCAACATTCACCGGCAATTACGGTACTGTTAACCTGGCATGTAACCCCAAAGGAAATGATGTACCGAACGCACTTGACGGAGCCACCGCTACTGATGCTTGCGGTGATCCCACAATAACACAAACTGATGGTTCGGTCACAAGCAACGGATGCAATCGTACACAAACAAGAACCTTTACAGCAAGAGATATTTGTGGTAATACCGCGACAGTATCAAGGACTGTAACGTGGATAGCGGATGTAACGCCGCCAACCTTTACAGGAAACTATAACAATGTTCCTCTTGGTTGCAATCCATCAGCAGGAGATATTAGTGGAGCATTGGGTTCATCAACTGCAACAGATGCATGCGGCACACCAACAATAATATCGTTTAAAGATGATGATGTAACGAGCAACGGATGTAGTCGTTCACAAACAAGAACATTCTACGCAAAAGATGGATGTGACAACATATCATCGATATCGCGAACAGCAACATGGACCAGCGATCTAACACCACCAACAGCAGTAGTAGGCGGTGCAAACCTTAACCTTGGATGTAATCCAACGGCAGCAGATATCAATGCTGCATTAGGAACGGCAACCGCGAGTGATGCGTGCGGTCCAACAACACTAACGCAATCTGATGGTGCCGTGACCAGCAACGGATGTAATCGTTCGCAAACAAGAACATTCACTGCAAAAGATGCTTGCGGAAATATGATCACCGCAACAAGAACTGCGGTCTGGACTTCTGATGTAACGCCACCGGTAGTGAGCTTAACACCGGCACCTGCATTAGCTGCATGCAACCCGAGCGCAACCGATGTGGATGCGTCCCTTGGTACAGCAACGGCAACAGATGCATGTGGTACACCGACAGTAACCCAAAGCGATGGTAATGTCGTGAGCAACGGATGCGGTCGTTCACAAACAAGAACATTTACAGCAAGAGACGCATGCGGCAATACATCAACAACATCGAGAACAGTGAATTGGACTTATGATGTAACACCGCCAACAGCAACTAACAGGAGCTCGAGCTATAAGTGTGCTACTGATGTACCGGCTCCTAACCCTGCAGTAATTACTGATGAGGCTGATAATTGTGGCGGCACGCCAACAGTTGCTTACTTACCATTAGCTACTACAAATAATGGCGGAGCAGGATGTCCGGGCAATGCACTTGTCATTACGAGATATTATCAACTAACTGACGGCTGCAACAATACTTCTACAGTATCTCATACTATAACTGTGATCGATGATGAAGCACCGGGAGTAAGTTGTAAGAACATATCGGTAACACTAGGCACAGGTGGATATGTAGACATTGTTGCTACTGATGTTACTGCAAGCTCAAGTGATAATTGCAGCAGTGTTACTGTAAGTGTTGACAAAACCCACTTTACAGATGCAGAAGTTGGCAGTACATGTTCAAAGGCATTTACGGTTAAGTTAACTGCTTCGGATGCTTGCGGAAATACGTCAACCTGCAATGCAACGGTAACGGTCAATAAGCGTCCGACTAAACTTGTGTATAGTGGCGACCTTTCCGAACAGTATTCTGATGCAGCATATTTGAAAGCAACGTTATATGATATGACGGGCGGCCTGCCTGGAGTACCTATCCAAAATAAAACCGTCACCTTTACGATCGGCACACAATCTGTGAGCGATACGTATGGCGGCAGTGGAGGCGGTACAAGTTATTTGGGTGAAGCAACAGCTAACCTCACGATTAATCAGAGTCCGATACCAACGTATACTGTTGTAAGCAGCTTTGCGGGTGATGGTACATATTGTCCTTCATCAGACAGTGATCCATTTGATATTACTCCGGAGGATGCTTGCGGTTCTTATAATGGGACATTGTTTGTAAATTCTAATAGTCCAACAGGTGGTACTGCAACCGTTCGCTTCCAGGTGGTCGTTACAGAAGATGCCGACGGATCGCTGGGCGACGTACGGAATGCAACAGTTAAGTTTTATGTAAATGATGCAGCTACCAATGCACCTGTGGCAGGCAGTCCATTTACCGCAGTAATGGATCCGGGATCAACGGCAACTCAGGCAACATTCTATTATGATTATGTAGTTACTTTATCAAGCAGCAACCTTTGCAAGACCTTTGATGTTTCATGGGTAGTTAATAATTATTATACAAATGCCAATTGTGATGACCAGTCAACACAGGTAACTGTTGCAGCGCCTTCCGATGATTTCTCTGCGGGTGGAGGATATATTATTCTTACCAGCAATGCGTATGGTCCAAACGTTGCACCTGGCGGTATAGCATCGGGCAAGAATAACTGGGGCTATAATGTAAAATGGAATAAGAGTCTCACCAACCTGCAGGGGAATTTCAATACGATTATTCGCCGTAACGGACGCACTTACCATGTGAAGAGTAATAAACCAACATTCCTTAAAATAACAGTGATCTCTCCACCAAATACAACACCGGTTAAGCGCAAAGCTGAAATAACCTATGGTAATGCAGTATTGAAGGATGTTACCGATATAGTGAATGGTGTTTGCGTAAATCCATCAGGATGTTGGGGAGAAGGTAATGGAACTATTTATTTAACGGTGGAGGATAATGGTGAACCTGGTTCAACAGGAGCTACGCTCGACAGAATTGGATTTGCTGTCAAAGACAAAAATAATGTCTTGTGGTATTCGACTAACACCTGGGTAAATTCTACCAGCACAATTACTCTCCAAAACCTTGATGGAGGAAACATCCAGATTCGCCAGGGAACTTCATCCGGCGCTCCGACGAAGACTACAGACGCAAGCATAACAATGGATAAACCTGCAGAAGCAGTTCTTCCATTCAATGTAAAAGCATTCCCGAATCCAACTGAGCATCAGTTCACATTGTATCTCGAAGGAGCCAGCAATGAAAAAGTACAGATCGTAGTGTATGATGCCATAGGCAGACAAGTGAAGAAGATAGAAAGAGGAGATGGAAGCGGTGCAATAAAGTTTGGTGAAGATCTGAAAGTAGGTGCATACATTGTTGAAGTGCGACAGGGTGTAAACCGAAAAACACTGAAGCTGGTAAAACAGTAAGGTAATTTACCACGATGGTTCTTTCAAGCCATCCCGGTTAATCGGGGTGGCTTTTTTTTATTTTCAAAATCGGGGTTTGCATTATCCCCCGCTGGCGGGGGCCGGATATACAACCTGAAGAAAAAATCGAAATGGGGGTGGATAGAACTTGGCTGCAAATTGTAACTGTCAAATGATGAAAGACGATTATTCCAATCACGACTACAATAAGAACCTATTAATGCTGTGCATGGATTTTTTGAAAACCGGATTGATAAAAAAATGAGCAGTGAGCCTAGGTCCACCCCCACTTGAAAATTCTTCGCAGTTGAAGTACTTCCCCCGCCAGCGGGGGACAACGAACATCACTTAATGTGTAAAAAGAAATAAGTAGAACATGGAAAATTGAAGATTAAAGGTCTCGCCCTTTAGCGCAGAATTAGCGGCAGAATTTTTTTTAATTTACTCCCCTGATAACTCCATCCTGCCACCTGATGAAATACAATTTTTTATTCTCGAAATATTCCATCGTCATTGTTTCCTTGTTCAGCACCGGCTGAATGTCGAAGTCGGTAAATACTTTGTTGCTTTTATTGGAAAGGTTGGAGGAGAGATCGGCTTTATATTGTGCAAGCAGCTTGGAATATTTCCACATCACTTCATAGCCGCGGAAGACCATGTCGCTTGGACGGGCAAACATTTTTGTAGTGAAATGATTATTGATCTGCGTACTTACTTTGTCCATTTTGGAATTGTAAAAAGGATTGCCGTAAATAATTTCGGGACCCTTATATTCCTGTTTTGAAAAATCTTTTTCAAGATTATCAAGCGTTGGCATGCCGATGATCGTTGTCTTGTATTGCTTTCCTGCTAACACAAATTGCATTATCAAACGGCGATTAAAATTTTCGTCAAGACTTGCCGCAAAAAAAATAGTATGCCGGCTGCTGTCAAGAAATGGTAATAATTGTTTTTCGGTAAAGAAATCGTCAAGATCAACGAAATTTAATTTTAATGGAACGGATACCGTTGACTTGCTGAAATCATCCAAATAAGTCTTAATAAGATCTTCCATCTGCCCTTTCTTCCTCAGCACTGTTATCGTATTCAGCGGAAAATATTTTTGAAGGTAGCGGTACACCATTTCAACATGCGTTTTCAGCGAGGGGTTCAGCATTACGAAATAGGGATTGTTGGTAATACCGCCATCATTGGGAAGGTTCACATTTATATACGGTACCTTTCTTATTCTTGCTTCATCTGCAAGCACCCAATTTTCCTGGGCATTGGCATGGGCAATTATTAAACCTACACTATCAAGCTCATTTAATTGTTCCTGCAATAAGGTTTTTGAAGACCGGGTATCAAAAACAAAAACTTCAAGTTGTGTATTTTCCTTATTCAAAGAATCCAGCGCAAACTGGATACCCTCATAAAATTCAAGACCGGGGTTTATAAATTTCGGAAAGCTTTTATCGTAACGATAACCGTTGGTTGCATCAAAAGCAGAATCAAGATACAAAGGAACAAAGACGGCGATCTTTTGCTTAGAGCCGTTTTGTGCAAAATTTTCAGTTTGTCCAAGTAATAGGACGATAACAATCAAAATATATGTTCCTGGTTTCCGCATAATCCTTTCTATCTTAAATCCCGATAGCTATCGGGACGTGGTTTATTCCCACTCAATCGTCGCCGGTGGTTTACTGCTGATATCATATACCACCCGGTTGATACCTTTTACATTATTTATAATTTCACTGGACACATGAGCTAAAAAATCATACGGTAAATGGGCCCAATCTGCTGTCATACCATCAACACTTGTTACCGCTCTCAATGCCACAGTAAATTCATACGTTCTTTCATCACCCATCACCCCCACACTTTTTACCGGCAATAAGATTGCACCGGCTTGCCAAACAGTTGCATAGAGGTGATGGTCTTTTAAAGCATTTATATATACATCATCCGCCTGTTGCAACAAACTCACTTTTTCTTCAGTCACTTCGCCTAAAATCCTTATAGCAAGTCCCGGGCCGGGAAAAGGATGCCGGTCGATCATTCCCGCGGGAATGCCAAGCTCTCTTCCTACTTTTCTTACTTCATCTTTAAATAAGAGAACGTAAAGGTTCTACCAGCTCAAGATGCAGGTGCTCCGGTAAGCCACCCACATTATGGTGTGATTTGATGGTTTGCGAAGGCCCATGTACCGACATGCTTTCAATTACATCAGGATAAATAGTTCCCTGCCCAAGCAAATCGATACCTGGAATTTTTTTTGCTTCCTCCTGGAAAATATCAATGAATAAACTCCCGATCACTTTTCTTTTTGCTTCAGGATCGGTTTTACCAGCCAATTGATTGTAAAAAATATTTTTTGCATCAATACCTTTTACATTCAAGCCCAGCTTGCCATAAGTTGTCAATACATTTTCAAATTCGTTTTTGCGCAGCACGCCATTGTCAACAAAAATTCCATAAAGGTTATCACCGATCGCTTTGTGAATTAGTGTAGCGGCCACTGTAGAATCAACACCACCGCTCAATGCCATTATCACCTTGCGATCGCCGATTTGTTTTTTTAATGTTTCAACCGTATCGGAAATAAAATGCGCAGGGGTCCACTCCTGGCTGCAGCCGCAGATATTCACCAAAAAATTGTGGAGTATTTTTTTCCCTTCAATGCTATGATAAACTTCGGGATGAAATTGTAAACCATATAAAGGAAAGTTCTTAGTTCTTAGTTCCGAGTTCGGAGTACCATTTCCTTGTTTTTGAGTTTTTACTTTTGAATTTTGATTGCTGACTCCTGACTCCTGACTCCCGACTCCTGACTCCCGACCCCTGACTCCCAACTTTCGAAATGCTGCTATCGGAATACTCTCCGTCGTTGCCAGCAATTCAAAACCCTGTGGTAATTCAAGAATAGTATCTGCATGGCTCATCCATACCTGGCTTTTTTCCATTACATCATGCAGCAGCACATCATCTTTGTGTTTATGAAGCAATGCTCTTCCATATTCCCGCTTATTACTTTTCTCCACACGGCCGCCAAATCTTTTTGCAGTCAGCTGTGCGCCATAGCAAACTCCCAGTACCGGCACCCGGTCGGCCATAAACTGAACATTTACATCGGGTGAATCAGCATCATTTACTGAAAATGGCGAACCACTTAATATAATGCCTTTTAATCCCGGCCCGTATTCAAAATTTTTATGATAAGGAATAATCTCGCAGTACACATTGGCTTCCCTTACGGCACGGGCAATTAGTTGGGTATATTGGGAGCCAAAATCAAGGATCAGTATTTTCTCCGTCATGGCTGCGAAGATAAGAAACGGTTACCCGTTGCGGATGACGGTTTATGGTTGTTGTTTTATTTTTTTTGATACCAGCTTTGGGTTCCTTGATTAAGCTTTTGTTGCGTCGCACTCTTGTACTGCAACAATTCTATTCGTCAATTGTTGCAGTAGCCTGCCCGGAACCAGCGACGGGTCCTAATCGCTATTGAGCTTTCGTGAATGGTCAATGGTGAATGATCAATAGATCCTGGCAGCCAATTATTCACCACTCACCATTCACCACTCACCATTAACCATTCACGCACCACTTATTTATACCTGTAACCTCTTTCTGCTTCCTCTTGTCTTATGGATTGTTTTCCGGACAGGAAAACTATTTACCTTCGGCTCAATAAACTAACTACAATGAAAAATGTATTTCTGTTCTCGTTGGTTATCCTCGTGTTGGCATCGGGTTGCCGTGATTTTGGCAGAAGAGAAAGAGGCAGCGGACATATTATAAGTGATACCCGCAGCGCATCAGGTTTTCATAGCATCGAGGTATCCGGTGCTATCGATGTTTATGTAAAGCAGGATTCTTCCACCTCGGTAAAAGTAGAAGCCGATGATAATTTATTACAATATGTTGAAGTGTATACTGACAATTCAACACTGGTAATAAAAACACGAAGAGGCGTGTGGATAAGACCAACCAATACGATAAAAGTGTATGTGAGCAATCCTTTATATAGGGAATTCGAAATTTCCGGTGCAAGCAATATTCGCAGTGAGAACGAGATCACGGCAACTGAAACGCTTCGTGTTGGTCTGAGCGGGGCCAGCAATGCGAAACTGGAATTTAATGCACCAAGGATATCAGTTGATATTTCAGGAGCAAGTGATCTTACGATACGGGGCAGAACCAAAGATTTTGAAGCCGGGGCTTCAGGCGCAAGCCAGATCAGGTGTTTCGATCTGCTTACGGAAAACACAGACGTAGAAGCAAATGGCGCCAGCAGTGCCGAAGTGTATGCAAGTGTAAGAATAATTCCGCATGCGTCCGGCGCTTCAAGTATTTCGTATAAGGGAAATGCTGTTGTTCAGGATAAAAATGAATCGGGGGCCGGCTCAGTGAAAAAAATAGATTAGAAAAATAAAAGTTAATATAATCAAGACCCGCAATGTGCGGGTTTTTTTTACGTTATTTTTGGGTAATACCTTTATAAGAACGCCCATGAAACATTCTGCAAGACAATCATCCCTCACCACGATCAGTTATCTTTTAGTCGGGTTTCTCAGCTTGTTTATTGCTTTCCCGATTTTCATTTTGATACATAAAAAATTACCTGATTATGAGTGGCCCATTCACTCTGACCGTATATTACTTTTTCTCTTAGTGGTCGCATTTGTATTACTATTGTTAAGCTTGTTCCGGCCTGTTATCAATTTTATTTTTGCGGGCTCCATACTTTTATTATTGTATGGAACATTTACAGATACATATGGCTTTGTAAATCTTGCTACCGATTACAAGGCCATGTTCTCTGCAATAAAACCAGATTCAGATGAGAACATCATGATCCTTGATGACTCGAAATTCTATTATAAGACTGATATTTTAGCGGCTACAAATGACAGGGATTCCGAAGTAAGAGGTTTTGCTATTCGATCGGCAAATGCAAATTTCAAAAGAGAACAGAACCTTCACGAAAGATACCGCGACCTCATTCAATGCTTTGCTGTTTTCAAAAAAATAAATCGTAACTGGAACTATGTAAATGATCCTGTAGGCAAAGAATATTTTGCAAAAGCCAGCGAATCGGTAAAATTTCTTGCCGGCGATTGTGATGATCATGCGATCATGATGGTGGCCGCTGTTAAATCAATAGGAGGCAGGGCGAGGTTTGTAAGTACTACGGGTCATCTTTATCCCGAGATCATGATCGGCGATAAATTTGATCTTGCAAAAATTGAGCACCTTATCAAGAATATTCTTTTTCCAATTGAGAGTAAAGATCAAAGTTTACATTATCATACAGAGCCAGATGGAAAAATATGGTTGAATCTTGATTACACCGCAGCATACCCCGGCGGAAGATATTATGCTGATCCGATCCTTGGAATTTTATACCCGAGATAAAGTAAGAAGTCAAAAGTAAAAGTAAAAACTAAAAACCAGGACTCCGAACTCCAAACTTCGAACTCCGAACTCCGAACTCTGAACTCCGAACTCCAAACTCCGAACTCCGAACTCCGAACTACAGGTTCACATATCTCACCATAATCTTTATATCCCTGTTTCTTCCTTTGTCATCGGTGCAGGAGATCTTTACGGGTCCTTCATCAGGTACAAAGAATTGTTTTTCTCCCGGTGAACAAGCTTTATAAAACTTATTATCGATATACCAGTACACTTTGCTTACATCGCTTGCTGTTTTGCAGGTAAGCTGAAGCGGCTCTTTATTTTTTTTGCTTATCAAATATTCCGAACCATTTGCCGGTGAAGTAATGGAAGGCGCATTGCCTTTAAATATTATTTCGCAATCCGGGTTATGCGCAGGGATCTTCTGGTAAGCGATCTTATTTTCTTCAAACCATGCCTGCATTTCAGTCTCCGTTATTTTATATGTTTTCTTTTTATATCCGGCTTGCGGAGCACAGTTTTTACAATAAGATATTTTTTCATCAGCTGATATAAGCACCTCCTGTATGTTATTGCATTTTGCAGTAGAAGAAATAAGCGGGATAAAATAATCCATGATCAGATTCTTGCAATGATCGGCAGGAAGCATGCCGGTTTCAGAACAAACCATTCTTGTGTCACAATCTTTGGGCTGGGTAAACCATTCTTCATCGCTATCATAATCAATGGTATTAAAAATCTTAAATAATAACGGTGTTGCCGTGTTTGCCCCGCTCAGGTCGGGAACGCCAATACCGGAAAAATTTCCCACCCATACACCAACGGTAAATTTTTTATTATAGCCAATGCTCCATGCATCTCTTCTTCCATAGCTGGTTCCTGTTTTCCATGCGATCTTTGGCATCCGTTCGGTCGATTGCCAGTTCAAAGGAAAATCGGGCCGGTTCACTTTAGAAAGAATATCATTCACCATAAATGCAGCTTCAGGACTTACGACATTTATTTTTTTATGCAACGTATCTTTGTCAGAATACGAAGGAGAAATATAAGTTCCTTCATTTGCGAATGCAGAGAACAAACCTGTCAGCTCTTCCAACGTAGTACCGCAACCACCCAATATCATCGACAAGCCTAATTTATATTTATCCTTTTCAATTTGTTTAAAGCCACAGGCAGAAAGTTTTTGTACCAGCCTGTCTTTTCCAAGCATCCGCAATTCTTTTACTGCCGGAATATTCAATGAATGTTCCAATGCATGTTCTGCAGTTACATAGCCATTATATTTCTGATCATAATTTTCCGGTGCATAGCCACTATAGTTTACTGCAATGTCATTCATCATCAGTTTAGGAGTTAAAAATCCTTCGTCCATGCACAAAGCAAACAATAGTGGTTTCAAAGTACTGCCGGGTTGTCTTACGGCAGCAGCTCCATTTACCTGGCCGGCATCTGTTGTGTCATTAAAATTTGCGGAACCAACATAAGCAATCACATTATGCGTTTTGTTATCGATGATGATGACCGATCCATTGTTAATGTTGCGTAAGCGTTGTGCCCGTATATAATCTTCCAGTATCTTTTCAGTTTTCAGTTGCGTGTTCAGATCAAGATGTGTTTTATAAGCGTAATCACCTTTTTTAAAAAGTTTATTGGAAAGATGTTTTGCAAAATGCGGAACGGTATTTCTTGTTGCTGTCAGCGGTTCCGCCAATGCATCTTCAATTTCTTTTTCAGTAAATACTTTATCGCTTGCAAATTTTTTCAACCAGCGGTTTCTTTCCTGCACGATCAGGTCATTGTTTTTACCCATTACTAATGATGAAGGCCGATTAGGAATAATACTCAGTGCCGTGATCTCTGCCAGCGAAAGATGATCCGGGTTTTTGGAAAAGTAAAGAAGCGAAGCAGCTTTTACACCTTCGAGGTTACCGCCATACGGGACGAGATTAAGATACAGCTGTAAAATTTCATCCTTACTGTATTTCCACTCTAATTGAAATGCCCTGAACATCTCTATCATCTTGTTTCCGATATTTCTTTTCCGGGGTTCCAATGCTCTTGCTACCTGCATGGTAATCGTACTGGCGCCGCTGGTACGTCGCATCCTGAAAATATTTTTGAAACCGGCACGCACAACGGCAAATGGATTTACACCAGGATGAGAATAAAAGTATTTATCTTCTTTAGAAATAATTGTTTTTCGGAGCAGGGGCGAGATCTCGCTCAGCTCCGTTTTCATTCTCCATTTCTGATCTTTTGTTAAGAATGCATTAATGACCTCGCCGTTTTTATCAGTGATGATCGTCGAGTATTCAACTTTATCTTTTAAAGGAAATATGAGATTGAGTAAAAGGAAAAGAATGAATAAGCCTATGATGGCTATCCCCAGGCGTTTAAAGAAACGGGTTATATGTTTTTTCGTGATGCGGAGTCTCATATTTTTTTGTTGTATCCTTTACCGGTGCCTCGGCTTTGATTTCACGCAAAGGCGCAAAGAAGAGAGGTCAAGACGCAAAGCTATTCTCTTTGCGTCCTGGTAGCCTTGGCGTCTATGCGAGAAATTTTATGCTTAACATTTATTTATCTTCCAAAATTTGCAAACTGATTTTTCTTACTATTATCTTTCCATATAAATTCTTTCAACCTGTATGGATCCCGCTGACTCGTCGAGACCAACCCGCGACATTCCTCCTTAGCTTTTCACACTACTAATTTCTGTTTTTCCCAAAAGGAAAGAAGAACAAAGAGAAGAAATTTTTACTACCCATTTCTTATTTAACTTATCTTTCAGTTACACACTCAACCAACAAACCTATATGCGTATTAAACCGTTTCTGGTAACTATTCTCATAGTTACTATTTTTTTATCTGCCTGTAAAAAGAATGCCGTTCAGCTTGAATATACCAATGCAAAAGGTGAAGTGCCGCAGATCGGCAATCTTGTTTTTCGTTTCAATAAATCTTTAACACGGGATTCTTTGCTCAACGTGTGGGATTCTGCTGATTATATTTCATTTACTCCAAAAATACCCGGCCGTTTTCGTTGGGAAAGCCCTGACCAGCTAGTGTTTTCTCCGGCAGAACCTTTAATGCCTGCTACTACTTACTCTGCAAAATTCAATAACGAGCTATTCCGTTACAGCAAATATGATAAAGTAGAGAATGCAGACAAAATAACTTTCAACACACCGGCTCTTGCATTGGAAAATGCACAAGTAGTTTGGACAATGCCCGATGAAACCACCCGGAATGTTATTCCTCAGCTGGACCTCTTCTTTAATTATAAGATCGATCCCGCAAAATTGAAAGACAAACTTGCCATAGAAGTGGATGGCAAGGAAACATCATTTACCCAGCAAACAGTTTCCGCGGATTCAAAAATTTCTTTTCGCCTTGCCAGCTTCAAGCCCGAAGACAGGAACTATCAAACAAGAATCACGATCGATAAAGGTTTAAAACCCGAAGGTGGCAGTAACTCAATAGAAGGATCGATTGTCGAAAATTTATCTATTCCTTCGCCTTATGTGCTTACCATTCAAAACGTACAGGCGGAGCATGATGGCACAGAAGGAACGATCCGGATCACTACTAACCAGCAATTAGTGGAAGCTGATCTTAAAACGTATATCAAGTTTGACCCTGCCATACAATATACTACTGAAGTTGATGAAAGCGGGTTGACTTTGCGCAGTGATAAATTCGATATTGAAAAAAGCTATACGGTAACGTTCAAAGAAGGAATGCGCGGAAAGATCGGTGGTGAATTAAAAGAAGAATCACAGCACCAGGTAGCTTTTGGTGAATTGGAAGCCGGTATAAGTTTTACAAGTAAGAAAGCAGTGTATTTATCAAAACGTGGTGCAAAAAATATGGAAGTGAAGATCACTGCCATTCCAAAGGTCAAACTGACGATCTCAAAAATATATGAGAGTAACTTATTAATGGTTGATCGTTATGGTTATTATCCTTCAACGGCAAGCTATCGTGAGTATGATGAGGAAGAATATTATGATGAGTACAGCGGCATGATATATGCACTTGGTGATATTATTTATGAAAAAGAAATTGATACCCGTTCATTGCCAAAAAGCGGTGGCGGAAAAATTTTGAATGTCTCGCAGTTTGAAGACAGGCTTCCTGAATTCAAAGGTATTTACCATGTGCAGATAAGTTCAATGAAAGATTATTGGGTTAAAGACAGCCGTTTTATTTCGGTTTCCGATATCGGACTCGTAGCAAAAGAAGGAGTGGATAAAATATTTGTATTTGCCAACTCCATAAAAACAGCGGAAGGCATGAATGATGTGAATGTTTCTGTGTATGCAAAAAATAACCAGTTGATAGGAACAGGCGCTACCAATAATGATGGAGTAGCGGAAATAGCGTATACCAAAAAAGAGTTCAATGGTTTTCAGCCGGCATTGATCATTGCAAAAACAGGTGATGATTTTAATTACCTGCCTTTTAGTTCTACAAGAGTAAACACATCCCGCTTTGATGTGGGTGGAAAAAGAAATAATCCTTCCGGGCTTGATGCATTTGTGTATGCGGAAAGAGATATTTATCGTCCCGGTGAGAAAATAAATTTCTCTGTTATTCTTCGTAACCGTGAATGGAAAAGCCCTGGTGAGATACCGGTGAAAATGAAATTTCTTTTACCCAATGGAAAAGAACTTAAAGAATTTCGTAAAACATTAAATGAAGAAGGTTCCGCAGAAGGCAGCATTGAAATAGCCTTGTCGGCAATAACCGGTTCTTATACATTGGAGGTGTATACTTCCAATGACCTGTTGCTTGCATCGGAAGATTTCCGCATTGAAGAATTTGTTCCCGACAGGATCAGGGTAAATACAAAACTGGATAAGCCATTTTTAAAAGCCGGTGAATCTGCAACACTTTCAGTGAATGCTATGAATTTCTTTGGCCCGCCTGCTGCCAATCGTAAATATGAAACTAGAGATACAAACAAAACAGAAATATTTTTCACCTGAAAAATTTCCTGACTATAATTTTTCTTTTACCGATCTGACCATCCCCGTAAAAAATGATGTAAGAGAAGGTACTACCGATGCAGAAGGAAATGCCAACGTGGTTTATACAGTTACCGATGATCTGAAAAATACAGGAGTGTTGCAAACCAATTTTTATACAACGGTGTTTGATGAAACAGGAAGACCGGTAAGCCGTGCAACTTCTGTCGATGTATTTACGCAGGATGTTTTCTTTGGTATCTTTTACGATGGCTGGTGGTATCATGAATTGAATCAACCCGTGCAATTCAAATTAGCGGCTGTAAATAAAGATGGGAATGCAGTGAATGCAAAAGCAAGAGTTGAAATTATAAAAAGAGAATACAATACACATCTGGTTAATAGTGGTGGCTATTTCCGGTATGAATCAAGTGAGGATATTAAAAACATTGAAACAAAAGAGTTAATGGTTGGCGTCAAGTTCTTCTTACAGCTTTGTGCCAAGAATCCCCGGTCGTTATGAAATAAGAGTGTTTGTGCCGGGCTCAAGTAATTATGTAAGCCAGAGTTTTTACAGTTACGGTCGCTGGGGCTGGTCCGATAATAATTCCTTTGAAATAAGCAATGAAGGAAATATAGACATCGATCTTGACAAAAAATCTTATATGACCGGGGAGAATGTGGTGGCACATTTTAAACCGCCATTCAGCGGAAGAATGCTCGTGACAATGGAAACAGATAAAGTGGTGAAATATCAGTATGTGGACGTTAATGTGAATGATAAAAACCGTACGGTAAAAGTTGATCTTCCATTGACGGCCGATCATGTACCCAATGTGTATATCACGGCAACACTTATCAAAGCACATGAAATTTCTGATCTGCCGCTTACCGTTGCGCATGGATTTATAAATGTAAAAGTGGAAGAGAAGAGCAGGAAAATGGAAGTGAGTATTGCTGCCTCAAAAAATGTTCGTTCAAAAACAAGACAAAAAGTTACAGTAAAAGCGGCGCCGGGAAGTTATGTTACATTGTCTGCGGTTGATAATGGTGTGCTGCAGGTAAGCAATTTTGAAACCCCTGATCCCTACAATTTCTTTTACCAGAAAAAAGCATTACAGGTTTCTGCATTTGATCTTTATCCATTATTATTTCCTGAGATAAGAGCAAAATTCAGCAGCACCGGTGGCGATGGTGAAGGCATGGAAAAAAGAGTGAACCCGATGCCGGCAAAAAGAATAAAGATCGTTTCTTACTGGAGCGGTATTCAAAAAGCAAATGGAAGCGGTGAAGCAAATTTTGAATTTTCCATTCCGCAATTCAGTGGTGAAATAAGATTGATGGCAGTTGCTTATAAAGATCAAAGCTTTGGCAGCAGCGAAAATACAATGACAGTTGCCGACCCGATCGTTATCAGCACAGCATTGCCAAGATTCTTAAGTCCGGGTGATACAGTGACGGTACCTGTTACCTTAAGCAATACAACAGCAAAGGCTGCAAATATTTCTGCTGCTATTTCGGTGGAAGGTCCATTAAAAGTTATCGGGGGAAATAGTCAATCCATTTCTATCAATTCAAAAAGTGAAGGCCGTGCTGTTTTCCAGGTAGCAGCGGATCCTTCAGTTGCAGTTGGTAAAATAAAAATTGCAGTAAACGGCATGGGAGAAAAATTCACTGATGAAACTGAAATATCAGTTCGTCCGCCATCAACACTGCAAAAAGTTTCAGCCAGCGGATCTATTGCGGGCGGAACTGCACAAAAAATAAATATTGGTTTGAGTGATTTTATTCCTTCAAGTGTTGCCTACAAGCTTGTTGTCAGCCGTTCACCTGCATTGGAACTTGGTGATCATCTTCGTTATCTCGTTGAATATCCTTATGGCTGTACAGAGCAAACTGTTTCAGCTGCATTTCCCGCAATTGTATTATGGAGATATGGCTGACCTGATGGGATTGAATCAAAAATTAAAAACAAATGCAAACAGCAATATCCTTGAAGCCATCCGTAAAATAAAAATGCGACAAACATATAAGGGCGGCATCATGCTTTGGGACAATGATGATACTGAACATTGGTGGGCCACCGTATATGCAGCGCATTTCTTACTCGAAGCAAAGAAAGCTGGCTTTGATGTTGACAATAGTTTGATTGAAACGACGCTGGGATATATCAATGGCCGCTTAAAGACCAGGGAAACGATCAATTATTATTACAATCGTAACCAGCAAAAGATGATCGCACCAAAAGAAGTGGCGTATGGATTATATGTGCTGGCATTGGCAGGCAAGAGCAATGTATCGGCAATGAATTATTACAAAGCGAATCCGCAATTGCTTGCATTGGATAGCCGTTATCTTTTATCAGCAGCATATGCAGCGGCAGGCGACAAAAAATCTTTCAATGCTTTATTACCTCAGGCATTTGCAGGTGAAGAATCAGTGCCGCAAACCGGAGGCAGCTTTTATTCGGATGTTCGTGATGAAGCCATTGCATTAAATGCATTGATAGATGCTGATCCCGGAAATAGCCAAATTGGTATTATGGCAAAACATGTAAGTGATAAATTAAAAGCCCGCAACTGGCTAAGCACACAGGAAAGAGCATTTTCATTTCTTTCCCTTGGAAAATTGGCAAGAGCAGCGGTGAAGTCAGATGTAAGTGCTGATATAAAAGTAAATGGAAAAACGGTGGCGAAAGTTGAAGGCGGACAATGGACCGGCAACCAGGCTGCATTAAAAGGAACGAATATAGACATTGAAACAAAAGGCAGCGGTCGTCTTTATTATTTCTGGGTGGCAGAAGGTATCAGCAGCAGCGGAGCATACAAAGAAGAAGATAATTATCTTAAAGTGCGGAAACGTTTTTATGATCGTACCGGTAAGTTGCTTACAGGAAATACATTCAAACAAAATGATTTGGTCATTGTCAACATCACATTGGAACGTTCTTATTCAACCGATATTGAAAATGTAGTGATCACTGACCTGTTGCCTGCTGGTTTTGAAATTGAGAATCCGCGGACAAAAGAAATTCCGGGAATGGAATGGATAAAAGATGCAGGATCGGTAAGGTCTCTTGATGTTCGTGATGACCGCATACATTTTTTTGTGGATGCAGACCAGGCAAAGAAAAATTTTTATTATGCTGTTCGTGCTGTATCACCGGGCATTTATAAAATGGGTCCTGTGAGTGCCGATGCGATGTATAATGGAGAATATCATTCATACCATGGGGCGGGAGTGATTAAAGTGGTGCAGTAGTCTTGCGAGGACGACGAAGGAGGACGAAGCAATCTCCTCCGTCGATTGGATGTTTTAAAGAAGTCTTGCTAACCGATGCCACCCCGATTTAATCGGGGTGGCATCGTTGTTTAAAAAAGATTTTAATCGATAAAAAATTATTATGAACCAGGCTGCATTACTACTATTTAGCTTTCGTTGCGTCGCACTCTTGTACGTTCAGTAATTCTGTTCAGCATCCACCCCCACCTGAAGTTTCTTTATTAACGAAGTGCTTCCCCCGCCAGCGGGGGACAACGTACATTTCTATATGCCTACAGTTTAAAAATTAAAAAGAACCTCTCTATGCTTTTCGGAGAGAAGATTTTTCATTATCCCCCGCTGGCGGGGGCCGGATGTACAATCTAAAGAAAAATACAAAAGGGGGGGACAAAGAAATTGCAGTGAGTAAGTCTATCCCCACCTGAAGTTTTTTTATTCAGGAAGTGCTTTCCCGCCACCGGGGATAACGGACCTTACTATGCATGTACAGTGAAAAATGAGGGAGAATGCTCATTCTGTTCGAAGAGAAAACTTTTCATTATCCCCCGCTGGCGGGGGCTGGATCTACAACTTAAATAAATAATCGAAGCGGGGTGGACAAAAATCACAACTAATTGTATCTTTCAAATAATGGATTACGATAATCACAAGTACAACAAGAACCTTCAGCCTTATGCAAACAGGTTGAGAAAAGAAATGACAAAAGCTGAAGCTTGCTTATGGAAATATATATTGAAAGCCAAACAACTTTGCGGTTATCAGTTCCGCCGCCAAAGACCAATGCTAAATTATATCGCAGATTTTGTATGTATGGATTTAATGCTCATCATCGAAGTTGATGGCCTCACCCATCATTGGGAAGAAACATTACTTAAAGACAAAAAGAAACAGGCCGATCTTGAAGCAGCAGGATTTACAGTTCTTCGGTTTACTGATGATGAAGTTTTAAATAACATAAAAATTGTCCATGACACTCTTGAAAATTGGATCGAAAGTAAAATGAATAGTACCGTTAAGTCCACCCCCACCTGAAGTTTCTTTATTAACGAAGTGCTTCCCCCGCCAGCGGGGGACAATGACCATCACTTTTATCTTCTTGCGTAATTATGGAAAACACTAAGTTTATAATGAAACAGTTCAAATAACGGAGTGTATATTATCCCGCGCTGGCGGGGGCCCGGTGTACAGCTTAAAGAAATTCAAAGGGGAGTGGACAAAAAAATTGTATTGCGTAAATCCACCCCCACCTGAAGTTTCTTTATTAACGAAGTGCTTCCCCCGCCAGCGGGGGACAATGACCATCACTTTTATCTTCTTGCGTAATTATGGAAAACACTAAGTTTATAATGAAACAGTTCAAATAACGGAGTGTATATTATCCCGCGCTGGCGGGGGCCCGGTGTACAGCTTAAAGAAATTCAAAGGGGGGTGGACAAAAAAATTGTATTGCGTAAATCCACCCCCACCTGAAGTTTCTTTATTAACGAAGTGCTTCCCCCGCCAGCGGGGGACAATGACCATCACTTTTATCTTCTTGCGTAATTATGGAAAACACTAAGTTTATAATGAAACAGTTCAAATAACGGAGTGTATATTATCCCGCGCTGGCGGGGGCCCGGTGTACAGCTTAAAGAAATTCAAAGGGGAGTGGACAAAAAAATTGTATTGCGTAAATCCACCCCCACCTGAAGTTTCTTTATTAACGAAGTGCTTCCCCCGCCAGCGGGGGACAATGACCATCACTTTTATCTTCTTGCGTAATTATGGAAAACACTAAGTTTATAATGAAACAGTTCAAATAACGGAGTGTATATTATCCCGCGCTGGCGGGGGCCGGATGTACAATCTAAAGAAAAATACAAAAGGGGGTGGACAAAGAAATTGTATTGCGTAAATCCACCCCCACCTGAAGTTTCTTTATTAACGAAGTGCTTCCCCCGCCAGCGGGGGACAATGACCATCACTTTTATCTTCTTGCGTAATTATGGAAAACACTAAGTTTATAATGAAACAGTTCAAATAACGGAGTGTATATTATCCCGCGCTGGCGGGGGCCCGGTGTACAGCTTAAAGAAATTCAAAGGGGGGTGGACAAAAAAATTGTATTGCGTAAATCCACCCCACCTGAAGTTTCTTTATTAACGAAGTGCTTCCCCCGCCAGCGGGGGATAAGGACCATCACTTTTATCTTCTTGCGTAATTATGGAAGACACTAAGTTTATAATGAAACAGTTCAAATAACGGAGTGTATATTATCCCGCGCTGGCGGGGGCCGGATGTACAATCTAAAGAAAAATACAAAAGGGGGTGGACAAAGAAATTGTATTGCGTAAATCCACCCCCACCTGAAGTTTCTTTATTAACGAAGTGCTTCCCCCGCCAGCGGGGGACAATGACCATCACTTTTATCTTCTTGCGTAATTATGGAAAACACTAAGTTTATAATGAAACAGTTCAAATAACGGAGTGTATATTATCCCGCGCTGGCGGGGGCCCGGTGTACAGCTTAAAGAAATTCAAAGGGGGGTGGACAAAAAAATTGTATTGCGTAAATCCACCCCCACCTGAAGTTTCTTTATTAACGAAGTGCTTCCCCCGCCAGCGGGGATAACATACATTTCTATATGCCTACAGTTTAAAAATTAAGAAGAACCTCTCTATGCTTTTCGGAGAGAAGATTTTTCATTATCCCCCGCTGGCGGGGGCCGGATGTACAATCTAAAGAAAATACAAAAGGGCGTGGACAAAGAAATTGTATTGAGTAAATCCACCCCCACCTGAAATTTCTTTATTATCGAAGTGCTTCCCCTGCCAGATGGGGATAGAAAACATTCTTTCTATTTGATCTTTTTTGTTTGGTCACATCCTGGCACTTTCGAAAATTTTATTCAGTATGTGAAGAGAAAATATCTGAATTTTACAGAATAAAATATTTTCATCTTCGTGCTATGAAAAAACTTCTTGTTCTCACAATAATTATTATCACCTGTCTATCATTCAGATTTTTGATTGCTTCATCTGATGAACCCGTATTTGTTCCACCCAGCCAGCAAAGAACAGGTGGCGATTCTGCCAAAGGATATGATTATTTGATCAATGGCGATTATGTGAGAGGCGGTGTACCTGAAATGATCTTTAAAAAAGGAATTGGCAAACCTGTTATTTATTTAAAAGAGATGCAGCCAATGAAGGCATTCCTCATGATTACACGGCAGTAAAAGCTTTTAATGGTGAAATTGTAATTGCACCAAATTGTTTGCAATGTCATGCACAGGTTTTTGAAGACAAGCTTTATATCGGGCTTGGCAATACGTTTGTTGATTTCAGCGACAGGGAAACACTCAGTGTAAAAAATTTAGAGAAGGCTGAAAAGTTTTTGAAAACACTTGCACCAAAAAAATGGAAGGCATCGGAACATTTTTTTGAAGTAGCAAAAATAACAGGCCCTCAAGCTTTATACAGAAACAAGAGGAGTGAATGCAGCCGATCGGCTTGGTGCTGTTCTCGCTGCCCATCGTGATCCTGTTACATTCAAATGGAATCCTGAAGCGCAACTGAAACTTCCTGAGCAAGTCATTCCTTCTGATGTACCTGCATGGTGGCTATTAAAAAAGAAACATGGAATGTTTTATAATGCATTCGGCCGCGGCGACTTTGGAAGATTTCTTGATGGCTTCAAATCTTTTGACTGTAAATGATACTTCCGAATCCGCAGAAGTAGATGGTCATATGCCGGATGTACTGGCTTATATTAATTCATTACAGGCCCCGCTATTTCCAAAACCAATTGATGCTTCATTTGCAGAAACCGGAAGAATTCTTTTTAATAATAATTGTTCGTCCTGTCATGGTACGTATGGTAAAGATGGTCAATATCCCAACCTTCTTATTCCGCAATCACATTATTCAAACCGATTCATTATTGCAGGCTTCAAATTATTCAAACCCCGAGTTTGTCGATTGGTTCAATAAAAGTTGGTTCAGTACCGGTGATCATCCCGGAAAATTAGTTCCATTTAAAGGATATCTTGCTCCGCCATTGGATGGCGTTTGGGTCACAGCTCCATATTTTCATAATGCATCCGTACCAACACTGGAAGCTGTACTTAATAGTTCTATTCGGCCGAAATACTGGTCAAGGAGTTTTGAAAAACCACAATACAATTATGAAAACCCGGGTTGGATATTTTCTGTTCATGAGCAACCAACCGACAGGATAATTTATAACACTACATTACCGGGCTATGGTAATTATGGTCATTACTTTGGAGATAAACTCACTGCAAATGAACGTAAGGCAGTTATTGAATACTTAAAGACACTGTGATATTTTTTCGACACAAATTGAGAGTTTTTTAATCCCACCAAAAGTACAGACGTTTGGTTCTCTTCATGTCGTTTGCTAATTCTTCTACTGTGCCTGTGCCCTGGTCAACAATATCCGGGCAAACTTGATAAGCTTCTTTTGCAAGTGTCATCCAGCTTTGCGGTTCTTTATTTATTTTAAATTCACACCAATCGCCTGAAGCACCAATCAAGTCGAGAGAATATTTTTTATCAAATTTTTTGATAAGATTTACTAAGCTATCATTATCTATTTCCCAATTAATACCGTCCGTTTGAACTTGTCTTAAGATCTGGTATTTGTCAACAGAGTTCAAAACGCCAACGATATCTGGCTTGGCACCAATTCCAAAATTTCTGTCAAGCAAAAATATTGTATAACCTTTTTTCATGAAGTCGTTGTACAAGTTCACTACAATGTTGTCTGAGTTCTGGTTACTGGAATTAAAAATAAACCCGGCAGATAAATTTCTCGCCGAATCGAAATCAATGTCCCTATTCAAGAGATTTTCTAAGTTCGTGGGAAAAACGTTAATAGTTGAATCAGTTTGTGTACGAATACCGAGAACTATCGAAGTGTCAATTTTTAACGAATCACATAAATGCCTTTCTCGTTCTGTCAGTCTGGGTGAAGTGACTGTTGATTGAGAATTGCAGCCCAGCGTAAATATTAAAATGAGAACTAATATCGACAGCCTGACAACAGTAGTCATTTGATACATGAAATTAAGTTTTTGGCTCCCATCCTTTTTCATATTCTCTTCTCCACAATTTCATTGCATCTGTATCATTTAGTATATGTCCATTTTTAGGATCGCAATGCAATGTGCGGCCGGTTCGTTGTGCAATATTGGCCAGATGACAAAGCAAAACACTTTTATGTCCTTCCTCGATCGAAGAATTCAGTTTTGCTTCTCCGCGAATAGCATCAACAAAATTTTGAAAATGAAAAAGATCCAGATTACCGGTTGCACTTACCGTATTGGTAGCCATCATTTTTCGTTGCTGATTGTACTTCTTTCACCAAGTTTATTATCTGCATCAAAAATTTTATAATCATCATTGCCATAATTTACCAATGTTCCTTTATCACCATAAATAATAAACCCGCGGCCTGGCGCCTTCTACATTCATATTATTACAGCTTCTTCCTTCCCATGTTATTGATTTATTATTTCCAAATTCAAATGTGGCTACTTGTGTATCCGGTGTTTGCCAATCATCTTTAAAAGCATAACGTCCGCCGGCTGAAGTAACTTTTGTTGGATAATCAACATCCAAGCAACCAGCGGCACATATCTATTTCATGTGTTGCATTATTACAGGTTTCCGCTGTGCCCCAATGCCAGAACCAATGCCAGTTGTAATGAACAAGATTATCCTGGTAATCTTTTCTTGGCGCAGGGCCCTGCCATAAATCAAAATCAAGCGTTGAAGGAACAGGAACTTTTTTACCAATGCCAATTGTCTTCCTGTTATTTGCATACCAGGCTTTTCCAAAATATGCATTGCCAATTATTCCTTCTTTTATTTCTTTGGCTGCATTGATAAGATTAGGCATTGAACGCCGCTGGTTTCCCATTTGTATCAGTTGCTTTGGATATTTTTTCATTGCCTGTATCAGCAATTCTCCTTCATAAGGATTATGGCCGCAGGGTTTTTCAACATATACATGTTTACCATTTGTTACACCAAGTATTGCTGCAGGTGCATGCCAATGATCCGGCGCGGCAATTAACAATCCATCAAAATCTTTTTTCTTTACAAGCTCACGGATATCTTTTATTACAGTCGGTTTTTTTGCAGCATTCGCAAATGGTTTTAATCCATTTGCAATTGCCTTTTCTTCCACATCGCAGAGATATGCGATCTCAACATTTGCAAGGCCGGCAAAATTTTCAGCAAGATAAGCGCCACGGCTGTTTACACCCATTACAGCCAACACACTTTATTACTTGGAGCATTTTTTCCAAATACAGGAAAATTCAGAAATGTTATTCCTGCTGCAGTAAATGAAGTATTCTTGATAAAATCTCTGCGTTTCATATAATGATAATTTGAATTTAGTAGTAAGGTTCAGGCTCCCGCCTCAGGCGGGATCCCGACCCATCGCTAAAGTTAATTATATCTGTAACACATTTTTGCAAATCGATTTATTAAATGCATCTTTAAATAACGAACCATGCCAGAGGAAAAAAACATTTCAATTGTTTGCAATGATATTGCTGGTGGCGGCAGGGCTATGGCATTGAGTAAAAAACTCACTGAGGAATTACAAAGCAGGAATATCAGGAACACTTTATTCGCCGATGGCTGGCCCTCCGATTTTACCCGCTTTACTGATGTCTGGATAGTTGGCGGTGACGGTACACTCAATTATTTTTTTAATAAATACCCGGGAATAAGATTGCCACTCGTAATTTTTAAAGGGGGTACCGGTAATGATGTTCATTCTCTTCTTTATAAAAACAAAACTTTTGAAGAACAATTGCAAACGGCCTTATCGGCAACTCCAAAACCAGTGGACGCCGGCAAATGCAATGAAAAATATTTTATCAATGGAGTTGGAATTGGATTTGAAGGATCTGTGGCAAAACGATTGACAGGTAAAAAAAAGAAAAGACCGGGCAAGGCTGCTTTTATGGGAACTATTTTGCAAAAAGTATTTTTCTATAATTCAAAAAAGTATAAGGCTTCTTCCAGATGAGTATACTGTGGAAGATCAGAAATTGCTGATAAGCGTAATGAATGGTCATAGGGCAGGAGGTGGTTTTCATATTGCGCCTTCATCTGCTATCGATGATGGCTTGCTTGATGTGATAATGGTTGATAAGCTGCATCCTTTTCGTCGCTTGCGATGGTTGCCTGTATTGAAAAAGGAAAACATCTTGATCTTCCTTTTATAAAGCATTTTCGTACAAAAAAATTAATTGTAACAAGTGATGAGGCAATGGATACACATCTTGATGGGGAATATTATTCCGCTAAGAGAATAGAAATAGAGTTACTTCCGGCAAAATATTTATTCAGGTATTAAAAAAGTGAAGCGTCCCGACTTAGTCGGAACGCTTCTTCTATGACTCTATCACTGTTTACTCATTGTCATCACAGGTATCCCAGAGCCATAAGAAAGTATTTTGTTGGTCAGTTTACTCCACCAACCCGGCATTTTCACTTCTTCGGCAGGATTGATCATGATAAGATCGCCATTGATCCTTTTTGCAAAATCAATTGTTGTTCTTGCAAGGTTATCTCCTTCCAAAATAATTCCCCGGGCAGAAACTCTTGGAATGCTCTTAGCGATTTCCAATCCTTCTTTAATAATTTTTTCAGGAGTATTATTGCCCTGCCGCAATGTAACCATATAGATAGTTGACTTAAAACTGCGGGCTAATGTCGTTGCCATCCGGATCCTTTGTAAGGACACTTCATCATATAATGGCAAAATGATTTTTTTGAAATGATGCACCAATCCTTTTGAACCTACTGCAAGCACAGGTACATTTGTTTTTCTTGCTAATTTGTTAATAGATACGGAAGTCACCCATCGTTGCACGAGATTAAATTTGGATAAACCCATTACCACCATGTCCATTTCAAATTCGGTAATGTAGTCAACTAATTTGTTTGTAGCATTGCCTTCAAGCACACTCACTTCTATTTTGCCATTACCACAAAGCTGATTTGAATAGGATACAGCCAGGTCTTTCAGTTGATCGTAGCTATTCAACCTGTCAACATGAGATTCATAAGGGCTAAATGAACTATACATCGGCGGAGAAACGATATTTACCAAATGAAGATTACAATTCATTTGATTTGCCATTTCTATTCCTTTGGCGATAGCCCATTTATTTTTCGTTGTGAAATCAACGGGTACGAGTATGTTACAAAGTTTGTTCGGCATAGGTCCTGATTTTTAAGAAATTTATTTTTTGAACTCTTCAAATAATCATGCCATTAATAATCGTTGAAACTTTCTTAGATGGGTAAGAGCACAGCTTGTTATAATTTGATGTCGAATCATTGGCACAATTCAAAATATACGCCAAAGAAACATGTTGGTACATATAATCGCGGCTATTGTCGTGAAGTGGTTAAATAAATGACTTAATAAGAAGATATAACATTAAAAAAAGTGGATAAGTTTCCGGTGTTCTCCGATACTAATGGATCTGCGATACAAAATTTTACTATGCTACCGATTGTTTCTCTTCATTTAATGCAGGAATAATTATAGAGATCATGGCCTGTCTTATTATTTCATTTTAAATTTATTTGTTGGGTTTGAATTTGGAAAAAAAAGAGCCGCCACGACAACGGCTCTTTGCGAATACTACCCTGTATTCAACATGCACATAAACATAGGGAGGAACATGAACCATCGTACCACCAAAGCTTACATATTTCAATTACTTTATTCACTTTTATGCCCGGTACTGACTGCGTTTTGTTTTTTCATTGATAGGATGCACACTCAATACGGGGATCGATGAATGATTCACGATATTTCCACCCCACCTTCGCAACACAGCGGTTTTAAAAAAAGATTCGGAACCGGCATTCACCAGTATCAGGTCTGCCCCGATATTCTCCGCATATTGTAACGTTGCCCGGGCCAGGTCATTCCCGGCAACCGTTCTGCATTCTATTGGGATGTTCGTGATATCTTTTAAATACTGATAGGAAGCCATTAAAATTTTTGTGTCCTCGATGCTAAGGCTTTGCCCATTTTTATTTAAAGATATCAGGTGAACATTGGCAGCAAATTTTTTTGCCAGCTCATATGCCAGCCTGATCTTTCTTTTCGGGATGAATTTCCCGATCGGCAAAACGATTTTTTTAAGCCTGCCGGAATTTGATTCAGGGTAAACACATAACACTTCGCTGGCAACAGATCTGATTATATCTTTTGCTTTCGTTTTAAAAAATAATTCTTTCAGCCAGTTTTTCCTTTTTGCACCGAGCACTACCAGGTCGATCTTAAGATCATCGCCATATTTTTTTATCGTGTCACATAATTTCCCGTTCGCTTCATGATATTCTATGTCAACCCCGAAACGCTCTTGTAATTCTATTTGTAATTGTTTCAGACGCGTTTTGTTATTTTGATTTTGTTGCTTAGCGCTTTCGGCTACCTGAAAAAAATATGCCTCCGGTGCAAGTATCCACGATAATCCTGAGTTTGATGAAACATGCAGCAGGTGAAGCTTGCTGTTAAATTTTGATGCGATCATTGCAGCTTCTTCGGCAGCATGAAGGGAAGCCCGGGAAAAATCTACCAGCGACAATATCCTTTTAAAGTCTTCCTGCATAATTTCATTTTGGTAAAAATATCTTCGCGCAATTAAAATGAAATTAAGACCGGATTAAAATGCAATTAAAAAAATTAAATGGAAGGCAGGACAATAGTAAAGATACTTCCTTTGCCAGGTTCTGATTCAATGTTGATCTCGCCTTTATGAAGACGGATGATACCCGATGACATCGATAAGCCAAGACCAAGGCCATCAGAAATAGTTTCTGCTCTTTGCGACCGGAAGAAAGGCTCGAAAACTTTTTTCAATTCTTCCTGTGTTATACCCATGCCTTCATCTTTTACACGAATAATTTTTTTATCTGTTGTAATAGTAATGGAAACCCAGGCTTTATGTGAAGGCGAATATTTGCAGGCATTTTCAATTATATTTTTAAATGCGATAAACAAGAGCTCCTCATTTCCGTAGATATAGCAAAGCGCTTCCTCATCAGGTATTTCATCAAAAGAAAGATAAACATGATAATTCTGGTGCAATTTGTTTACTTCTTCTATGGCGCTTAGCATTATCTCATCAATACGAACCGGTTCAAGACTGATACCTTTACCTGCTCCTGTTTTTGCCAGCTCTAATAATTTTCTTACGAGATTATTAAGATGAACCACATCTTCCTGCACAGATGCTAAAACCGCTTTGTATTCTTTTTCACTCCGGTTTTGCAACAAGGCTACTTCTAATTGACTTGATATGGCTGCAAGCGGAGTTGACAACTCGTGTGATGCATTGGCGATAAAACTTTTTTGATTGTTAAAGGACGTTTCCAGTCTTTCCAGCAAGCTGTTAAATGTTTGTACAAGCTGATTCAATTCATCTTTTCTGTTGCTCGTTGCTATTCGTTGTGAAATATTTTGAAAACTGATGGCATTCATTTCGGTGATGATTTGGCCAAGCGGGCGAAGCAAATAAATGGAGAAGTAATAACCGGCAAGCATTGTAATAAGGATTCCGCCTAACCCGCTAAAAAGTAATATGCGTTTTAATTGTTCAAGCGCATTTTTCCCGGTGCGGTCAATAGCAGTGGCTACCACTACATAATTATTTGTTTGTTCATTATACAGTGTACCAATACCTTCATATTCTCCAACGGAAAATCGATATTCTTTGTCTTTACGGATTTTTTCGATCGTAGTAATGGTCGGTCTTACAGGATCAGCGATTGAAGACCGGTTGCTATAGAAGAGTTCATTTTTATCAGTATAGATCGAAACACTTTCCTCGAAAAGCAAGTTCATTGTCAGCGAATCGATTTTTCTTAAAAGCGGTTTATTGATCTCCTCTAATTCGGCTAACAGCCGTGAAGTGGTGAGCGCCCTGTTACGCAATCGTTGTGAGAATTCGTTTTTCCTGTTGAGTGATGAAAAATAAAAGATCGCACTTCCCAATAACAAGAATATTAATGTTACCAACAACGTAAAAAGCAGTGCTATTTTAAATTTTATTTTCATCGTTGCTTATTCTTCTTTCATAATGTATCCCATTCCGATTTGTGTATGAATAAGCTTTGCCGGGTAATCTTTATCAATTTTTTTACGGAGAAAATTTATATATACATCAATTACGTTGGTACCGGTATCAAAACCAATATCCCACACCTTGCCTGCAATATCCGCACGGCTTACCACTTTATTTTTATTTCTAACCAGGTACTCCAGCAATTGAAATTCTTTGGCTGTAAGTGAAATCTTATTTCCTGATCTCATTACTTCCTTGCTGTCAAGATTAATTTCCAGGTCGCTAATGCGAAGTATGTGACCCGTGGGCAAACCATGTATTGTTCTTCTCAATAATGATTTTATTCTTGCCAGTAGTTCTTTGAATGCAAACGGCTTTACAAGATAATCATCTGCGCCTGCCTCGAACCCTTCTATTTTATCATCTACGGTTCCAAGTGCAGTTAGCATCAGTATAGGGATATTCTTGTTTTTTTGTCTTATAGTGCGGCTAAGCGAATACCCGTTTATATCAGGAAGATTGATGTCGAGGATAATAAGATCGAAGTCATAGTTGTTGAATAATTTTTCCCCCATGGCTCCATCATAAGCTGCCAATACATAAAAACCCTGCTCTTCCATTCCTTTCTTCAAGGCATCGGCAATTTTTTTTTCGTCTTCGATAAATAGAATTTTTATTTCATCCATGTCGGGCATTACCTGTTCGTGCAAATTTATCCAATAGTTAAAAAGTCGTGATTAATATTCGATTAAAAAGCCGGTATAGCCATATATAAACTTTTGCTTCATACTTTTTAGCAATTGGTTTGAAAAAGCATTCGAAAAGAAATGATTGATCTTACATGAAAAGATTACAGCGAAGTTTTCAAAAACTTTTGAAACGTATTTGATGAAAATAAAAAAGTCCGTCCCGATAAAATCGGAACAGACTTAAAGTACAGTGAATATTGTTAGTGATTAATAATCGCTGTTATAACCGCCACGGTCACGATAGCCACCGCTACCACCACCTTTATTGTAGCCGCCTTTTTTGAAACCGCCGCCACCGCCGCCTCCACCGAAGCTGCGTTTTTTAAATCCACCACCGCCGCCGCTGCCACCTTCTTGTTTAGGACGGCTTTCGTTTACAACGATGTTGCGGCCATCAACTTCAGTACCATTCAATGCGGTAATCGCCGCATTTGCCTGGTCGTCGTTTGGCATTTCAACAAAGCCAAAGCCTTTGCTGCGGCCTGTAAACTTGTCGGTAACAATTTTTGCTGAGCTTACTTCACCATGTGTGGCGAAAAGATTTTGCAGATCCTGATCTTTCAGGTTCCAGCTGAGATTTCCTGCGTAAATGTTCATTTTTTTGAGAAATTTTTTAATACAAATAAGTGATCAACAGTACCAGTAACCAATGAACATTTACCAAAAATCGAAACGTTCATGAACTTGAGAAACTGTAAAGAGCACCGAATACAATACAAAATAACGGTTTTTCACTGATAATATTGCAAATTTTTCCCTGCTGAAACGGTAGAGTTTAATTCAGGTAAAAGCCAACCAGTTAGACCAAATAAAAAACCTTCTCTTTACAACAGCGTTTATGAAGGAATGGCAACCTGTGTTCCTTCTATTTCACTTTTATTTTGTGGTTGATTCGTGATTTATAATTAGATGACAGCACTTCAGCCACTATTTCATAAATGCAGTGTTACGGCTCATGCTTAATCTATATGTATACGAAGGTATCCGTTCTCCAGGCGGTGAGGCATTTCGTCTTTCATCGAAAAGGACAGCGCTGAATTTAGCTTCCAGAATGTGGCTGTCAAGCCAAATGCCATTGGCCGGAAAAAAGTGAAGATTCGTGATCTCAAATTTGGAATTCTGCTGGCTATCGTGGTTGATGGTTGTAGGAAAGTGAACCATTTCGTTGCTGTAAGTTCTGAGGATTTTTCTTACGCCACCAATGCTCCCGGTGATGATCTCCAGTGTCACACCGTTCTGGCTATTAAAGCGGTCGAAGTCCACTGCATATTTCTGTTCCCCTTTTGGATAATAAAGCAGAGTGTCGGAAAGGGGGCCAACGATACCAGGAAACACGGTGCGGGTAAGCTGGCTTTTTGCGAACTTTTTTACAAAGCTGACCTTCAGGCCGCCGCCACTGCCTGCATTAACGCCCGGAGAACCGATGCTATAAGATGCGGCATACTGTAGCGTGTCCGGATCCCATTTCCAATCGCCGTTCATCGTGTCGAGATTAGCTCCGGCATTGCGTCTTCCTGTTTCATAAGCCTGATAATGGATATATGAGATCCCGTCAATGGTATAGGAGCACGAGTCCGTAAGTTTAGTTATTTTGGTTACATCGACAGGTGATGGCAAGTCGATCATGTCTGTTTTTTTGCAGGAAGTAAAACCTGCAAGCAAAACAGAAATAGCTAAAAAGAGTCTGGTTCTTGTGTTCCGGGAAAGTGTGGTCATTAAATTAGTTTAATGTGATAAATATTGTTGAAACAGTGCGTAGATCAGACATCCTTCCCTTAACAAAGAAAAAAGTTGTGAAGAATATCAGTGCAGTTGCACTTAACCCAGAAGCTTATAGTTGTTAGTTGAAAGAGATAAATTATTCACCCACTACTTCAAAATCGATATCAGCAAATTTGCCATTGCCAAAATCAATATGAGCTTTATAAGTGCCCAATTCTTTTACCTCATCAGTTATGCTGATCTTTTTACGATCGATCTCATAACCTTTTTGTTCGCGGATAGCGCGGCTGATCTGCAAAGATGTTACGCTTCCGAATATCTTTCCGCTTGTTCCTGTTTTAGCGCCAATTTTAAGTGGAGCTTCGCTTAATTTGGCAATTACACTGTTTACTTCAGCAAGCATTTTATCTTCTTTCTTTTTTGCCTGCTTCATTCTTTCTTCCATTTGCTTCACATTGCTGGGGCTTGCTTCAACAGCCAACTTGCGGGGAATAAGAAAATTGCGGGCATAGCCATTTCTTACTTTCACCACTTCATTGGCGCCGCCCAGATTATCTACATCTTGTATTAATATTACTTCCATGATCTTGTTTTTTATCCCAATGAATTACAGGCTTCATTGTCTTCCGCCACAGCGGAGATTAGGGACAGGCCTATTTTAATAGATCAGTTACATAAGGCAACAAAGCCATTTGACGGGCTTTCTTTACTGCATCGCTTACTTTACGCTGGTATTTCAAAGAATTACCGGTAATGCGGCGGGGCAGTAATTTACCTTGCTCATTCAAAAATTTTTTCAGGAACTCTACATCTTTATAATCGATGTAACTGATGCCATATTTTTTAAAGCGGCAAAACTTTTTTACCTGCTTTTCGCTTTTAATGGCGGTCAAATATTTTATTTCATTTGCTTTTGCCATAATTTATGCCTCCACTGCTTTTTCAGTTCCTGTTGCTACGCCACTTCTCTTTTTTGCATTGTACTCGACGGCGTATTTATCGAGTCTGGTTACACATGTGACGAAGCACTGATTCGTCACGGAGAAGCTGAATTTTCAGCTTCTCATTGAAGTCGGATGGCGCATTATATTCCATTACCCAGTAAAGACCTGTTGTCTTTTTCTGGATCGGATACGCCAGTGATTTTAGTCCCCAGGGATTTTCATGCTATCACTTCGCCACCTTTTACTGATTTAACCAGCGAAGCATACTTTTTCTGAGCGGCTTTAAATTCCTCTTCAGTCAGCACCGGGGTAAAAATCACCATCAATTCGTAATTGTTCATTTACCCTTTTGTTTTTTAATTAATAAATCGGTTTACCCATTGGACATTCCGCCTCAGCGGAAAGAATCTGACGATAACAGATTTGGGGTCGCAAAGGTAGGGGAATGAGTGCAGAAGATGGAGCGTGGATTAAAGATTTTTATGATACCAGCAGCAACGCTCCGATTGGGCTTCTGTTGCGTCGCAATCCGTTCATCTTTCTACCCCTGATTGGGCAATTAAGCCCGGGCTTCCTTTATTGATTTTCAAGGCACAACCAAAAAGAAAAGAGGTTGCTTCAAAAGTGATAAGTAGCGCGAAGAACACGAAGTACACACAAAGGCCACAAAGAACCTTGCATGCTCATAGCCACGGTTTAAACCGTGGCCTATCAGTTGGGTGTTCTTCGTGTTTTCTTTGTGTTCGTTGTGATCCCCGCTTCATCAACTTTTAAGACAGCCTCCTTTCATTTATAACGAATCAACGAGAGCCTATTGAATCTTTACGAGCTTCATCATCTTCCTTTCATTACCCTGAATTATTTCGGCGAAATACATACCCGGACGATATTTATCACCAATCATAATAGTTTGGTTCGCTGATAAATTCTTATGCTCGATAACTCTTCCTGAAACATCAATCACCCGAAGAATTACCGGCGAAGCGACATCACCGGTAATATTCAGTGTAAAAGTTTTTGCCGATGGATTCGGCATAACAGTCAATGCAATTTTTTTTGTTTCTATTATCTCTGTTTCTTTTGAACTTCTTGTTATAGCACCCGATGAAATACCACAGGCACCAAGCATATCACCATGTGATAAGTGGATCCCTGTTTCGGAATTGTCAACAGTTAATGTATTTCCATTATGACACACGAGAACCTTTTCATTTTTCTTACCACCGCGAATATCCATCACCTTTATTTGTTTTGTTGTTGTCGCCTGGCAACCTTTTGAATCAGTTACTGTGACAGTGTATGTAGTGTTTACAGTTGGACTTACAGTAGCAGTGGATGAAGTGGAACCGCTCGACCAATTGTAAGAATAACCCGGAGTGCCGCCTGAAGCAGATGCAGTCATTGTAATTGATGAAGCTGGTGAGTAACCAATGTACACTGTATTTGGTAATGTTCCCGAAGACAAAGCAAATGCGTCAGGAACAGTTACAGTAAGATTTGGATTTACTATTACAGTCGTTTGACAGGTAGCGGTATTTCCAGCACCATCGGTTGCCGTCCATGCAATGGTGCTTGTGCCTACATTGAATGAGCCGCTTGCATTATTTGTATTTCCTGATCTTGTGGTAGCACCGGTTATTGTATAGCTATAAGTAACCGTTGTGCAATTATCACTTGCTGTAATGGCCGGTATTGTATAGTTACCACTTGCAGCATAACATTGAACCGGGACGGTGGGACAAGAAGTAACTACCGGGTTCTCATTGTCAACTACAGTTACTGTTTGTGATGCTGTACTTGTATTTCCGCTTGCGTCTGTCACGGTCCATATAACTGTAGTAACGCCTTTAGGATATGTTGACGGAGCATTATTTCCTACAGTTTGACCCGGACAATTATCAGAACTTGTTGCACTGCCTAATGAAACTCCTGTTGCATTGCAAACGCCTGCATTTGTATTTACGGTGATATTCGACGGCGACGTAATGGATGGCGCCTGGTGATCCTCAACTGTAACGGTGAAGCTGCATGTTGATGTATTACCTGCCGCATCAGTAGCGGTCCATTTAACAGTAGTTACTCCTTTACCAAATACTGCGCCTGCTAATGAGTTGCTGCTGTTATAATCATTGGTAAAAGTGGTACCCTCGCAATTATCGCTTGCTGTTGCATTGAATTCATTGCCCGCGACTGTATAGCTGCATGTGTTGAGAACTGTATTCTTTGTTTGATTCGCCACACAACTGATCGATGGGTTTTGAGTATCATTAACAGTAACTGCGAACGAGCAGGTTTCACCAGTGCTTGCAGTAACGTTCACCGTTGTTGTTCCTGTCGAAAAGAATGATCCTGATGCAGGAACTGCCGTTACCGTACCACAGGAGAATGTAGAACCAATATTGAAGTTTACAACTGCGCCGCATTGACCGGTTGTATTGGATACAGTGATATTCGCAGGACAAGTGAGTTTACAGAATTGGAAACGACTTATTACCGGTAAATGATCTGATGCTGTGACCGAATTATAATTAGCTATATAAATTCTTGCATCTTCAAGATCAGTTGAGTTGCTGATATATTCATTTACCAGGTCGTTAGAGATGGTAATATGATCGATCATTCCTGTGCTTCCGGGGAAACTTGTTTTTCCTGCCTGGTCTAGGGGTTTAGTTAAGATATCATAGTTGGCAATATCATTAACAAACGGAAGATAGGATGACACATGCCCTGTATAGATCGATGTAACCATTCTATCATTATAATCACCAATGAGGATCACGTTGTCGCTGCTGTAAAACGCATCCAAAGAATCCTTTAATAGTTTTGCATCATATTGTCTTCTTATGTATCCATCATTATCTCCACCTGATTTTGCATGGATAACGATCACCCTTATCTTTTGAGTAACTCCATCGATCGTTGCATTAAAGGTTGCCATAAATGGTAACCTGCCTGAAGCCCAGAAACTGGAGGGACTACCAGTTGGATAATCAGTGAGACGATGACCGGGAAGATTTAACCTTGCACTATCATACATGCTTTCGAACATAACGCGAGGCGGCTCATCAACTGATAAAGTCATTGTCGCCGTGTTATAAATAAAGCCGATCTTTTGAGGAGGGAATGTTGGATCCGGCGGATTGAATGAATACGACCAGCGGTTTGAAACAACTGAAGAATAACCGGGAAGTGTTGCCACTAAGTCAGCTAACGCATCGTCATTTGACATCTCTTCAATTCCTATAACATCCGCATTTAATTTTTGCATTACGGTAGAAACATTAGCAACCTGGGTAGCTATTTGTGCTGGTGTGGCATTATTTTCTGAACCTGCTCCAAAGAAACTGATATTGTAACAAGCCACATCAAATGTTTCTGATTTGGGGAATGATGAGCCGGTCAATGCAACAATATCTTTATTCAATCCATCTGAAGTTACATTGATATTTCCTTCCACTTTTAGCGCTTTTACAACCGGGGAGAAACGTACATAAAAGTTAGTTCCTGCCGCAGCAGTAGCCTGGTCTATTATTATGCTTGTTGTAACGAAGCTGACATTATCAGAAGAGATCTGGTAACCTGCGGGAGGTGTCAATGTAAGATCATTACTGCCAATAGCTTTGAAACTTACAGCCTGGCTTGATGAATTCGCACCAACAGAAATTTCTCCAAAATTCAGTTGTGTTGGACTTACGGTTAATAATGTCGATTGATCGGTGATCGCAATATCATCCACGGACCAACGGGCAGCATTCAATGCAGCTGAAGAAGTATATCTGAAGGCAATATATACTTGTGGTGCAGCCTTGTAAGCCGAAAGATCAATATTATCAGACAATGTCCATGTAGTTGTTGCAGAGCCGGGAGGTGTTGGGAAGTTTCCATTCAGCTCTGTCCAGTCAGCAAGATTAGGAATACTGCTGCCATCATAAGTAGTAGAAACATACAGCTGGATCTTTGGACCTGTAAACTCTCCGCGGCTATAAAAACTGAGCACTGCAAGGTTCACAATGTTATTTAAATTCAATGCTGGTGAAATTAACCAAGCATCATTTGTTTGTGCAGTGCCATTTGCAAATCCATTTACATCGGCTCCATTCGTACTATTTCTTCCGAACTGACTGCACTTCCATTTTTGTGCTCCGGTAATATTGATCGATAAAAATCCTGAGCCCGGAACATTTGAAACAGAACAACTATTGAAATTAAATGTGAGTGCATTCGGATCTACTGCTTCTCCCGATAAATTGATAATCTTTGAGACGGCGCCAGCACTTGTATGTGTTATTGTTCCCGGGTATACACCGGCAGCTACAGGTGCAAATTTTACATAGATGGTTTTATTGAATGCATCCGCAGGTGCAACGGATAAGTTTGAAACAAAGGTTGCGTTATCTGTTGATATAGTATATGGAGCGGTGGCTACGATATCTATAGGTTGATCAAGATTAGTTTGACTTACTATCTTATAGCTTGATGTATTGCTATTATTAATGTTTGTTAAAGGGAAATTTATTGCTGTTGCATCGAGGCTGAATGTTTTTGCAGTTGGATCTTCCCATGTAAGTGTGAAATCATCAACGCCTGTACTCGCCCTGTTACCAGAACCAGAAGAACCCGTTACTGCAACGATGCGAATAGTTATTATCCCGGGTTGATTATCCAAAGCATTACCAAAATCAACATGAACAGGATTATTTGAAAAAGTATTTCCGCCCGTGGTAAGAGTTCCTGTAGTAGTAGGAACAATAAAGCTTGCAGGATTTACACCCAATCCATAATCTATTCGCCATGTTGTGATCCTCGGACTGCTTGCATCCAGCGACTGCAAATTAAAATCTAATGTAAAGTTTATTTTTCCTGAAGTGTTTGCAATTTGAAAAACAAAACCGGCACCAGGATCAGTAGCGGCAACCTGGCGGACACCGACCGCTCTATCAGTAGCTGTACTTTGCGTTACACCCTGGTCGTTATTACCCGAAGCAAAATTTTTAAATCCACCACCGCTATTATTCCATGTTGCCGGTGCAACTGCAAATGAAGCTTCGCCGCCGATCGCAGAAGCGGTAGATGCTGTCCTCACTGTAATGCCTGTAGGCAAACCCGCACCAATACCATTAAAGTTTTGAACGTATGGTGAAGCAACAAGATTGATCAATCCTGTTACTGTACCTGATAAGGCAACAGAATTTGAAGCAGTGCCTGATGTTAAGGATACCGATCCGTTTGCCGCGCCCGGTGAAGCCGATGATTTTATTCTTACATATACTGTTGTATTACCTACTGTCCCTCCACTTTGATTAAGCGTTAAAGAAGATGAGAATGTGGAATTATTAAGTGATACTTCATAAGAACTGGATGGAGTAATAGAGATGTTGTCTGTTAAATTAGTTCCACTTGCTGTAAAGCTTTGTGATGCCGAAGGGTTACCAGTTGTTGCACTAAATCCTGTAAGTGAAGAAGGAACTACGCCAATCGAAGGAGTACCGCCTCCAGAGTTAGATGCTGTTACCGTTAAATTATCAATGCTGATCTTTGGTCTTGATCCTGTCGTACCATTCGCATCCCCATTATGATAATAGAATCTAAGTCTTGCAGCAGGAGAATTATTGAAACTGGCTGGTAGAGCAATTGATGTAATTGAAGCGCTGCCTGCAACATTATTAGTTGCTACATATGGTAAGTTAGCTCCTGTTAACTGTGTCCAGGTTGAACCGTCAGTACTTGCATAAACCCGTAAAGAACCGACACGATCGCCGGTTGAATTAAATACCGTGACCGCATCAAAACTCAGCGTTCCGGCATTCACGCCGGTAAAATCCATGAAAAGATCAAAACCGAGCGATGTAGTATTCGCCGTGGTACCGGTAGTGAGAAATTGAATTACTCCTGTGCCTTTTTGAACACCACCCGAAGTGCCCGAAGAAAAAGCAAGTGTGGAAGTAGTCATAACATTCGGAGTTGGAATGCCAGAACCTGCCGCACCCGGATTTCCTTTCCATGGTGCAGATCCGATACCGGAAGAAAATGTTCCGGTCGCTCCATTAAATGTCCAGTTCGCTATGTCACTAAAATTTTCTGTATAGCTTAAACCCGGTTGAGAAGACATAGGAACCGGTGTTTGAGAATTTGCTACAACAAAAAAGAAAACAGAAGCGGCAAAAAGGTAAATTTTCTTCATCGCAGGTAAGTTTTGTATGAATAATTTTCGGGGCCTCAAATCTAAGGGAAGGCGTTTATGGAAAACCAGGCAAATTATGAATAAATTATTAACACCTGTGATTCGTAAAATCCCTGTTACAAGATCAGGCTAAACGGCTAGATTATTCGGTTAAGCGAAAATCAATTACTCTTAACTGGAGGCTTTTTTGCCCGTTCCATTCATTTTCATCAATCTTAAAAACAATATCGATTGGTTTTTGCATTTGCAGTAAATGAAATTTTTCAGCCATTTTAAAACCAATTCCTGTGAAGACAGTATTGTTTTGTTTCAACGAAAATCTTATATGCTCTTCTTTTACAATTTTTGAATAACCGGTGTTCCAAACTTTTTTTGCAACAAAAACAGGACGCAGATTTTCCGGGCCAAATGGCTCCATTTGCTGGATGATATTATAGAAAGGCCATTGAATATCTGTAAAACTTATTTCTGCATCAATGACCAATTTCAGGGATCAACAATTCAGGATGTATAGTAGCGGAAACTATTTCTTCAAACTTTTTCCGGAATGCATCGATCTTATCAATTTCCAGGGTCAGACCGGCTGCTGCAAAATGACCACCATATCCAAGCAAATGTTCTCTGCATGCATGAACTGCTTCGTATAAATTAAAACCCGGAACACTTCGGGCACTGCCGGCAGCATACTCACCGCTTTGGGTCAACACTATTGTTGGCCGGTGATAATGTTCGATCAACCTTGATGCAACAATACCAACGACTCCTTTATGCCAGTGTAGATTTAAAAACCACAGTTGATTTTCTTTCGAGCCATTCATTGTTTGCACTGATCAGCGCTAACGCTTCACCGGTTATATTACCATCCGCTTCTTTTCTGTCAGTATTATCACTATGCAGCATTTCGGCATAATGCAATGCTTCCTCATAAGTTTCCGCAATAAACATTTGCACCGCTTTACTTGCATCATCCATTCTTCCTGCTGCATTCACTCTCGGGGCGATCATGAAAACAAGATTGTTGATATGCAGTTCTTTTTTTAACCCGCTTAAAAAGCTAAGCGCTTTTATTCCATTGTTAGGATTTTCATTTGCTTTTTTTAAACCATAATAAGCAAGTATTCTGTTTTCACCGGTCATGGGAACAATATCTGCGGCAATGGCAGTGGCTACCAGGTCAAGATTTTCATACACATCTTCGTCATTCAAATTCAATTGCGGGGCAAGTGCAGTGATCAATTTAAATCCAACACCGCATCCGCATAATTCTTTGTAAGGATAATTGCAATCTTTTTGTTTAGGATTTAGAATAGCAACAGCAGGTGGTAATTCATCATCCGGCAAATGATGATCACAAACAATGAAATCAATCCCGAGTTCTTTGGCATACTGAATCAGTTCAACCGATTTTATTCCGCAATCAAGTGAAATGATAAGTGTAAACCCATTTTCTTTTGCAAAATCAATTCCTGCTTTACTTACACCATATCCTTCACGATAACGATGCGGAATATAAAAATCAACATTGCGAATGAATTTTTTTCAGAAACTGGTACATGCAGGCAACAGCAGTTGTTCCATCCACATCATAATCTCCAAACACCAGGATCTTTTCATTGTTGTTTACAGCATGAATAATTCTTTCAACAGCTTTATCCATGTCTTTCATCAGCCATGGATCATGAAGGTCGTTAAGTTGCGGACGGAAAAATTTTTTGATTGTTCAAAGGTTTCAATTCCCCGTTGCACAAGTATTTTGCAAATGACAGGATGAATTTTAAGTGATTGTTGTAAGCAGATCAGATTTTTGCTTATCAGCCGTTAATATTTTCCATCTTCTTTCCATTAGCTATCCTGCAACCACAAGGTAACTCTAGTATTTTCTGTCTGTCACAAAATTGACCAGGTCTTCCAATCCTTTTCGTGAGTCATTATCCGGGAATTGATAAAGAATATCTTTTGCTTTGTTATAAAATTCATTCATTTTATCGGTTGCATATTGAATGCCCCCTGACCTTGTAACAATTTCCGCTACTTTTTTTACCTGCGCTGCATCTTGTTTTTATTTTTTATAATGTAAATAATTTCTCTTCGTGTTTCTTTATCGCAATTTTTTAATGTGTAAATCAGCGGTAAGGTTAGTTTTTTTTCTTTAATATCATTACCGGTTGGTTTTCCAATTTTATCGCTTGCATAATCAAACAGATCATCTTTTATCTGAAATGCCATGCCGGTTTTTTCACCAAATGATCTCATTTTTTCAGTTTTTTCTTCATCGTTTGACGATGACCAGGCACCGGCCGCACAGGCGGAAGCCAATAAAGAAGCAGTTTTATTCTTTATGATCTCATAATAAACTTCTTCATGCATTTCAGTGACCTTGCTTTTTCAATTTGCAGCAATTCACCTTCACTCATTTTTCGTACCGCATCGGAAAGTATATGAAGTATCTGGTAGTCATTGTTATCCAGTGATAGCAAGAAGCCTTTTGCAAGAAGATAATCACCGATCAGAACTGAAGCTTTTGTTTTCCATAATGCATAAACTGAAAAAAAACCTCTTCTTTCCAGCGAATCATCTACTACATCATCATGAACAAGTGTGGCAGTATGTAACAATTCAACCAATGAAGCTGCCCGGTAAGTAGCTTTCTGTAATTGCTCCGCAAAGTCTGGCCGACAGCAACACAAACATCGGGCGCAGTTGTTTTCCTTTCCTCTTTACAATATATCGCATGATGCGGTCTAACAGCGGAGCCCTGCTTCTTAGCAGCCTCTTTGAATTTGACTTCAAAGATTTTAAGTTCATTTTCGATTAATGCAGTTGGTAAGTTCATGTTTAAAAACAGAAGCAATATACGTATCAAAAAAATATTGGAGTTATATGCAACATACTTCAATAGTGTTTTTGTGAGTAACAAATTGCAAAATGATTTTCAAGCTAAATAATTCACATAAAAATTTGGTATTTAAGCTTCAAGTTATATTTTTGCTTTTTATTTGGACATTGTTTTCTCTTATAAAATCTTAATCCTCAGTTATGGCAAGCAAAAAGTACATTATTACTGGCTGGTATTATATGTCTGCTGGCATCAGGAGGTTTATGGTCAGGTAGGAGCAAGTTATGATGTAAAAGATTCTTCCGTTATCCCTTCTAAAAGAATGCCTCAGCATTCTGAATTTTTAAACGGAACTTATAATTTTCCCGCAAAACCCCGTAACCAATGGGAAATTGGTATTAAAGGCTGGTATGTTCACTATCAGTGGTGATGTTCCTGGTCTTACTACCTACTCCAGGTTTTGGAGTACATGTAAGAAAAGCATTTGGGTATGTTTTTTCTATGCGACTGGAATATATGTATGGTACTGGAAAAGGTTTACATTGGTTAGGTGCAAACAATTATGGAAGAAATCCTGCATGGAGATCCCGGTATGTAGCACCATTATTAGGTTTGCATCCCGCAACAAATCAACCGGTATTTTTCAATACTACAACCGGTGGATTGCTGGCCCGAGGTACTCGTTTGGATAAGGTGTTTTATAATTATAAAACAAAAGTTCAGGATCTTTCTTTGCAGGGAGTTGTTACTTTAAACAACATTCGTTTCCACAAAGCAAAAACAGGATTTAATTTTTATGGGTTTGGCGGTTTTGGTGGTACCGTTTATGATACGTAGATGTGAATGCTCTTGATGAGGGCGGTAACCCAGTATAATTTCGACAATATCGCTGACGCGTACTCATAAAACAAGAAAAGATACACGTGATGAATTGAAAGATGTTGATGGATGATACTTATGAAACTCCAGCTGATAATCAGGGTGAACGCCGTCCTAAACTTTTCAGTAATACATTTAAACCACTCCGGTACAGGTGGTGTTGGTGTTGCATTCAAGCTTAGCAACCGTATCAACCTCGCACTTGAAGATCGTCTAACATTTATTAAAGATGATCTGCTGGATGGTCAGCGCTGGCAGGAAGCATGATCTTGGTGATCCTGCACTTACCCGTGATTTCGATTGCTATAACTTCTTATCACTTGGTTTGAATATTAATATTGGTGCTAAAGCTGTTGAACCACTTTGGTGGCTTAACCCACTGGATTATGCATACAGCGAAATCCGCAATCCACGTTTGATGCGTTTACCAAAACCAGTTCTTCCTGATAGCGATGGCGATGGTGTTACTGACCAGTTTGACCAGGAACAAACTCCTGCAAGGTTGCCCTGTTGATACACATGGTGTAAGCCGTGATACTGATGGTGATGGCGTTCCTGATTGTAAGGATAAAGAACTTGTTACTCCAACTTATTGCCAGCCTGTTGATGCAGATGGTGTCGGTAAATGTCCAGTTCCATGTCCTGATTCAACATGTCCGGGTTGGGGTAACAAACCGCTGGATTGTAATCAAACACTCGGTGCATTGCCAAGCATTACTTTCAAAGAACTCAGTTAGGTTGAGTGATGATGCCAAGAGATTACTGGCTGTTGCTGCTGACCGTATGCGTAACAACCAGGTTGTAAAGTAGTTGTAATCGGATATTGCGCTGGTAACAAACTTGAGCAGCAAAGAAGCTGGGATCAGGTAAATGCAATCATTAACTACCTGGTAGAAAAAGAAGGCATAAGTGGTGACAGGCTCATCTTTAAGTATGGTGAGGAAGGTGGCGATTGTGATACAGTTGATCTCCGTCCTGCCAATGAAGGTGAAGAAGGACCTAATACAGTTCCTGCTCCTCACCCGAACCTGAGAAAAGGATAAAATAAAGTTTTTTGACAGATAAAGACCCTTCTGGTTAAGAAGGGTCTTTTTTTCTTGCGAGTCCGCCAACGGCGGGCGAAGGAAACTCCGCGAGACTTGATTGCACAATATTGAATTGAGGGATTTAATTCTCCCGATAAATCGGAGTGGCAAGTAGTCGGACAAAGAACCGTTCGGGAATAGAGTCTTTTTTTTGAAATTGAACTATTTGAATTGAGGAGTTTGCTTCGCCCGGCTTGGCCGGGCTCGCAAGGAGAGGAACAGTATTACAATAATCTTAACCCTAAAGGCTTGGCATCAATTAATTTTTAAATCAGATTTGCCGGATTAAAACTATCTTTGCCCACTTTTTATGAGAGTTATCCTTTTTATCATTATTGCAGGTTTATTAATCAGTTGCAACGGGATCAATAAGATCTTAAAAAGTAAGGATCCTGAATATAAGTTGCGAATGGCTGAACAATTCTATGTAAAAAAGAAATATCACCTGGCCCAGGCAATTTATGAAGATGTGATGCCTAATTTCAGAGGATCGCCAGTTTTCGAAGATATTTATTATAAATATGCTTATTGCGCCTATTACCAGAAGGATTACATGAACGCTGAGAATCTATTTAAAACTTTTCTGGAAATATTTCCAAACAGCACAAAGGCAGAAGAAATGGATTATATGAGGGCATATTGCTTATTATAAACATGTCGCCTAAAGCTGACACTTGATCAAACCAATACTATAAAGGCGATGGGATGATGCAGACATTTATCAATACACACCCGGGTTCGGCAAGAAATAAAGAAGCTACTGAGATTATTGATATTTGCCGGGTTAAACTGGAAGAAAAAGATTAAGATGCGGCACAGTTATATTTTGATATGGGCCAGTTCAGGGCAGCCGGTGTTGCTTTTACCAGCTTTACTGAATTCTTTTCCTGAATCTGAAAAAGGAGATGAATATAAACTGATGGTGATTAAATCTTATTTTCGATTTGCTGAATTGAGTATTGAAGAAAAAAAAGCAGAACGGTATGAACAGGTGATAACGGAATGCAATGATTTTGTTGACCGGTTTCCCGAAAGTAAATTGGTAAAAGAAGTGAACGATATATTTAACTTATCACAATAACAATATTAAAAATTTAAACAATGAGCAAACTAAGACGTCAACTTAGTGCCGGTACCAGCAACAATAGTTGAAACAAAAAACCTGAATGATATAAAGAAAAAACAGGCAATCTTTATGAGTCTATTTCTATCGTTGGTAAAAGAGCTAACCAGATCAATATTTCTTTGAAAGAAGAATTGCATAATAAACTGGAAGAATTTGCAAGCCATACCGATAGTCTGGAAGAAATTCATGAGAATAAAGAGCAGATCGAGATTTCCAGGGCTTATGAAAGAATGCCAAACCCGGCTTTACTGGCAACCCAGGAATTCATGGAAGACAAAGTTTACTTCCGTAAAGGAGAAGATGAGCTGTTTAGTTAATCAGCCGGCAGTTGTTTTTGACCGATAAAATAATTTAGCGTCTTGCCTCAGGCCAGACGCTTTTAGTTTCTGATAGTTAGTTTTAATTTTATAAGCAGAATGGTGAGCAGGTAAAAAAATATTGCTGGGAATAACCGGAGTATAGCTGCTTATAAATCTGCATTTCTTGTGCGACAGTTGGTTAAAGCCGGCGCTGAAGTAAAAGTGATCATGACGCCTTCCGCCAAAGATTTTGTTTCAACACTTACACTTTCCACGCTTTCTAAAAATAAGGTTCTTGTTGATCTGTTTGATGAAGATTCGTGGGCGAATCATGTTATGCTTGGCCGATGGGCAGATATAATGCTGATTGCACCGTTAAGTTGCAATACACTTGCAAAAATGGCGCATGGGCAATGCGATAATCTGTTACTGGCAGTTTACCTGTCCGCTACCTGCCCTGTTGTTGTTGCCCCTGCAATGGATGAGGATATGTGGCATCATCCAGCAACGAAAGAGAATATTCAGAAACTTGCATCATTTGGAAATAAAATAATTCCTGTTGATAAAGGAGAACTTGCAAGCGGATTAGTGGGAGATGGCCGCATGGCAGAACCTGAAACATCATAAAATATATTGAGGATAATTTTTTTGTTTCCCGTCACTGGCAGGTAAAAAAGCTTTTGTCTCTGCGGGACCAACTTATGAGCCTCTCGATCCAGTTCGTTTTATTGGTAATCATTCTTCCGGTAAAATGGGTTTGGCGATTGCAGAAGAATTATTTGACCGTGGCGCAGATGTTACTTTGATCATGGGTCCTTCACCTATTCGATTTACCATCAAACGGAATCAGGTCTGTACGGGTTAATACTGCTGAAGAAATGTACAATGCCTGTACAACACAATTTGATAAATCAGATATTGCCGTGATGGCAGCAGCCGTTGCAGATTATACGCCGGTAGAAGTTGCAGCAAATAAAATAAAGAAAAACGAAGATGAACTTGTCATTGAATTAAAAAAGACAAAAGATATTTTGAAAAGCTTTGGTGAAAAGAAATCAAAGGAGCAGGTATTGGTTGGATTTGCGCTGGAAACAAATAATGAAAAGGAATATGCGCTTGATAAATTAAAAAGTAAAAATGCAGATATGATAGTAATGAATTCACTGAATGATAAAGGCGCAGGCTTTGGCACCGATACAAATAAAATCACCATCTTTGACAAAAGCGGTAAGGAATTCAATTACGAACTCATGTCAAAAAAAGAAGCAGCTAAAAATATTGTTGATACTATTATCCAATTATACTATGCGTAATAAAATTATTTTGTTCATTGCATTTTCTATTGTTTCCCTGTTTGCCAGGTCGCAGGAAATTCAGGCGCGGCTTACTGTGAATGTGAATAAAGATAAAGTTCCTACAACAGATTGATAGAAAGATATTTCAAACCCTGCAAACAGCTCTCACAAATTTTGTAAATAACAGGAAATGGACAAATGATGCATTCCAGACATCTGAAAAGATACAATGTAATTTTCTGCTGAATATTAATGACGTGATTGGTACAAATGTTTACCGTGCAACACTTACCGTACAGGCTGCAAGTCCGGTTTATAATTCAACGTACCAATGTCCCTTGATCAATTTTATTGATGACAATATTGTATTCCGTTATGTGGAATTTCAACCGGTTGAATTTAATGAGAACCGGATACAGGGAAGTGATGCGCTTGTATCCAATTTAACGGCAGTGTTTGCATATTGGGTGTATATTATCCTTGGATTAGATTATGATTCATTTTCACTTCGCGGCGGCGACCAGTATTTTCAAAAGGCACAGAATATTGTAAACTATGCACCTGAATCAAGTGAAATTTCAGGATGGAAAAATTTTGAAAGCCAGCGAAACCGTTACTGGCTTGCGGAAAATCTGAACAATAACCGGTTTGCACTTTTTCATGATGCACTATATTCCTATTACCGGCATGGCATGGACCTGTTATATGAAAACGAAGATGAAGCAAGAAATGGGGTTTTGAATTGTCTTAATTATCTCTCTACGATCGATAAAGAAAATCCCAATTCTATGGTCATGCAATTCTTTTTCCAGGGAAGGAGCCAGGAATTGGTAAAAGTTTTCAGCAAAGCAAAAAAAGATGTGAAAGACCGGGCATTAAATCATTTACTAAAGTTAGATATTACCAATGCCCGCATTTATAATGATCTGAAATGAGAATCTTTCTTTTTATTATTCTTCCGCTCTTTCTGACCGGTTGTATCAGGGATAAAAAAATCCCTAACGGAATATTATCTCAAAATGAAATGCGCAAAATTATGTGGGACCTGATGCGTGCGGATGCGTATGTTACGGATTTTATTATGAAAGACAGCACCCAACAGCACGATCAGAAAGCTGAAAGCGCCATTCTTTATGAAGAAGTTTTTGATATGCATTCTACAACAAAGGAAGCTTTTATAAAAAGCCGGAATTTTTATGAAAGCCGTCCTGATCTGCTGAAAGTAATAACTGATTCGCTCCGGAGCGATGAAAAAAAAGTACAGCAATACCAGAATTACAAAAGACCGCAGCCAGATACCAGTTTAAAGAAAATTAAATTGAATAAGAAGCTGGAGAGTACGAGGCAATAGTTATCGGTGCTGAGTCAGTTTAAGAGTTCGGAGTTCAGAGTTCAGAGTTCGGAGTCTTCAAACAAGACACTACTTAGTTATTCTTCCTCTTATTTTTGCTTATAAAATCTTTTATATGAATAAAATTGTAGCTGGGGCCGATGAAGCTATTCATGATATTGGTGATGGCGCCACAATAATGCTGGGAGGGTTTGGATTGTGTGGTATTCCTGAAAACTGCATCGCTGCTTTGAGACGTAAAGGTTCTACCGATCTTACCTGTATTTCTAATAATGCAGGTGTTGATGATTTTGGTCTTGGGTCTGTTGCTAAAAACAAGACAGATAAAAAAAATGATGAGTTCTTATGTAGGAGAGAATGAAGAATTTGAAAGGCAATTACTAAGTGGAGAACTTGAAGTTGACCTGATACCACAGGGAACATTGGCGACAAGGATACAGATGGCGGGAATGGGCATTCCTGCATTTTTTACTCCGGCAGGTTATGGAACTGAAATAGCACAGGGAAAAGAAGTAAAAGATTTTAATGGAAAAATGTACCTGATGGAAAATGCCCTTCATGCAGACTTTGCTATTGTGAAAGCATGGAAAGGTGACCGATTTGGAAATCTTGTATTCAGGAAAACAACAAGGAATTTTTCAACCTCGATGGCGAAGGCCGGAAATATCACAATTGCTGAAGTTGAAGAATTAGTGGAACCGGGAGAACTGGATCCGGATCATATTCATGTAGCAGGGATTTATGTACATAGAATTTTCCAGGGAAGTAATTATGAGAAAAGAATTGAAAGGAAGACGGTGCAGATAGGGAAGTGAGTTGGGAGTCGGGAGTTCGGAGTCGAGAGTCAATATTTAGTAGTGGGAGAGACAAGGCATGCCTTGTCTTCACGGGAATAATAAATAATTAATAATTAACTAATTAACAATGTCTATCGATAAATATGGAATTGCAAAACGAATTGCACAGGAATTGCGGGATGGCATGTATGTAAATCTTGGTATCGGTATTCCAACCCTTGTTGCCAATTTTATACCGGCAGGGGTAAGTATTGTGTTGCAAAGTGAAAATGGAATGCTTGGTATGGGACCTTATCCATTGGAAGAAGAAATAGATGCCGATCTTATCAATGCCGGCAAAGAAACTGTAACGATCTTACCGGGCGGAGCTTTCTTTGACAGCGCCGAAAGTTTTGGGATGATAAGAGCAGGCAAAGTTGATCTTACTGTGTTAGGTGCTATGGAGGTTAGTGAAACAGGTGATATTGCCAACTGGAAAATCCCGGGAAAAATGGTAAAGGGAATGGGAGGGGCAATGGATCTTGTTGCCAGTGCAAGGAATATTATTGTGGCCATGATGCATACCAATCCGAAAGGCGAATCGAAACTATTGCCTTCGTGCCAACTGCCACTTACAGGAGTGAAATGTGTGAAAAGAATAGTTACCGACCTGGCTGTGCTCGATATTACATCTGAAGGATTCAAACTATTAGAAAGAGCTCCCGGAGTTAGTGTTGATGAAATAAAATCTAAAACTGCAGGTAAATTGACAGTTGAAGGTGAAATTCCTGAAATGGTTATCTGAAGACGGGTGTCAGTGGGGCAGCAGGTGGTAGCATAAGCTCAATAATAAATAATAATTACAATATCTATCGATAAGTATAGGGTTCACTTCATATCTCATACTTAAATCCTTGTCCACCCCCATTCGATTATTTATTTATGTTGCAGATCCGACCCCCGTCCCGATAGCTATCGGGAGGGATAAGGAACCTCCTTCCCTTCGAAAAGAGCAAATGGATTTCCTTTATTCTAAGTAAAATATAGTGATGTACATTGTCCCCCACTGGCGGGCGAAGCACTTCGATAATAAAAAAATTTCAGGTGGGGGTGGACTTTGAGGGTGGATTTATATGAACTCACATACTTCAAATCTCAATCCACGAGATTATTCTTCACTGCAAAAAATACAAGGCCTGCCGTATTCCTGCTGCCAAATCTTTCCATTAACCGGTCTTTGATAGCTTCTACTGTTCTTGGGCTGATCTCCATTTTTTGTGCTATTTCCTGTGCAGTAAATTCCATGCAGATAAAACGGAGCACATCTCTTTCTTTATCGTTCAGCGTTATTTCGCTGTTCAGGGAAGGAACACTTTTTGGCGGGCATGTGATTGTTTCAGCAAAATCCGGTTGACAAAATTGTTGAGGTAATATCCTTTTTCATATACTTCCATGATGGCCCGGCGTATTTCCTGGGGTTCTGCATTTTTTAGCAGGTAACCATTGGCGCCATTCTCCATCAGGTGATAAACAAATCGTTCATCTTCATACATGGTCAGGACCAGCATTTTTATTTGCGGGTATTGCTTGCTGATGATCTTGGTGGTTTCAATCCCATCTTTACCGGGCATGCGCAGGTCCATTAATATCACATCGGGTTCATTGGCCGGGATGTCTTTCATCAATTCATCCCCATTTTCTGCTTCCAGTACAAACTTTATATTGGTAAATGGTCGGAGTGAAAGAATCACTCCTTTCCGGAAGATCTTATGATCGTCGGCAATTGCTACTTTAATAATTCCCATAGTTATCAGATTGTGCAAAATTAATTAAATCAAAGCCCGGAACGGATAATAAATTTTGCAATACCTTCATTTATGAACTGTACGGTTCATCTTTCGGTACTTCGATTGTTACTTTATAATAGGTTTGGGAAATATCTTTTTCAAAAATAATATTCCCCTGTAACAACCGGATACGGCTGCTGATATTTTTTAATCCCAAGCCCGACATTGCTTTTATTCAGTTTTTCAAAATCAGATTGTACGATGCCGCGGCCGTCGTGGTGGATGCGCAGATAGAATTTATCGGCATGTACATTTTGAGTAAGGTGGATAAAACTGGAATTACTATGTTTAAGAATATTATTGATCAGTTCCTGTACGATACGGAAAACAATCAGTTCTTTTTCAGGTTTCAGCCGGTCTTTGTATTCATGAAAGCGGCTGCTGGCATTCACGGTGCCGGTGCCGCTTATTTTTTGGAAAAGGTCATTGATCGCTGATTCGAGACCAAAGTTCTTAAGGTTGGCGGCATCAGGCTATGGCTGATATTGCGGATCAGTTGAATGGTATCATCGATGATCTGTCTTGCCTGGAAGATGGATTGCAGCTGGGTTACCTTATCCTGGTTCACCAGGTTTTCATTCAGGTATAGTCGTGCTGTGCCAGCAATGGACCGGCATCATCATGGAGATCGGCAGCGAGGCGCTGACGTTCTTCTTCCTGCAGTTTGATGGAAGCATTGAGCATCATTTTTTGCTGGTCCTTTTCCATTTGTTGCAGCTTTTGCTGGAAACGTTGTACCCTGCGCTGGTGCAAAATAATAAATACTACAAGGCCGATAGTAAGCACAAGCATGCCGATTGTGCCTAAGAAATAGCACTGTGGTGGTAGATGTATTGGCTTGCAGTAAGAACATAATGGTGGTTAGGTGGATTAAATCATGTCAAGGTTCGGAATGTTTTTAGGATGGTTGTGGGTTTTGTTTGTTGGAAATTTCTTATACATGAAAATTGCTAAACAGAATAAAAGATTTTTTATTATTTCAGCTATATAGGTAAGATTACCAATACTTTTCAACTTCTTCGTCGTCAAATGATTTGCAAGAATATAAAAAAAAAAGATCCTCCTAAGTAAATAAGAATACCTACGGAAATCCAAAAACAATAATGATTATAAATGATAATAATCCTTTACATTCTTTGAAATATTCATAAAAAAAATAAAATATATAAATAAAAATAAGTATTGTTTCAATTCCAATAGGAATGCTGTCAAGTTTTTGCACAGTTGTATTTGTGACATGATAAATATTGGAAAACGATAAATAAAGAGCTAGCTATGATAATAAATTTGGAAAAATTTATTTTTAATATTATTCCAATATATAAAAGTAAAAATAGAGTATTCTAAAAAAGTATAAAGGGACTGATAGTATATTTTAATATCCTTGGTTACATAATCATAAAAATAAAGAAAACTGAAAAAAACGATTCCATAAACGGCAAGTGAAACATAGAAGTCTCTCTTTGATTTTACTTTTAAAAATAAGAAAACAAAGGGCAAGGGTTAAATAGGAGTATATAAGTATATATAAAAAAAGCTTTTCTATAATTTGGATTTAATCCAAAAATAGAAAAACTTTTAATGAGATTAAAACAATTTTGGGAATTAATAGTAATGATTACTCTTCCCAAACGGTAATTTCCACATTCATTAGCGTCTACAATCTTTTTCATAACAGTTACGTTTTTAGCCTTAAGATTAATTGTGTGGTAAAAATTGCCCAAATGGAAGCGGTTTTCAAGGGTATCATTTTTACATCGCAGCATTGTAAATAAACGTAATGCGCTTCCAGAGTGCAGTTTGATACGAATTATACGAGGTATAGATACGTATAAAAATAGGAGTATTATTTCTAAGTAAAATTAGTATTTTTACGGATATAAAAATAGAAATCTTACCTGAAATAACCCGATTATTAAGGTAGTTGTTAACAGCTGTGGAAAAGAGAAAGAAAATTTATTATAAAATGTGGGGATTGCTTCGCTTCGCTCGCAAGAAAAAGAAGTTGATTGACATTGGATTTCGCAATGGTCTTCAAAGGATATGTGATTTCTTTTTTTGGACGGTTTCTTCCCGATAGAGATCGGGATTAGGACATTGGATGTTTGAGGGAGCTAATCCTCGTCAATCAACTTGGGTCAAATGTATAGTGGCGATGGAAAGGTTGCAAGAGCAAATGTTCCCAATTTTGTTTTTATGGTTTTTACTGATCCGCATAGTATATATACATCATAGGGATTAGTTTGTATACATCGTATTGTTTTCAAAATCGGACTATCGATTGAGAATTTCGTAACAGAAGTTGCTTGTATGTACACTTAATAACAGTGAAATTAATTGATTGCAAAAAAGAAGTATTTTCGTCCAGTTTTATTCAAACCCGTTAAAGCGCCGCACCAACCATGACTGCTGAGCAAATCAAAGTTGCTATTGCCGATGACCATAAGATATTCCGTGATGGCATCAAAATGGCACTTAAGAGATAAGGAATACCTGAAAATACTTTGGGAAGCCGAAGATGGAAGAGACCTGATGCATAAGCTGAAGATCAAACTGCCCGATGTAATACTGATGGATATCCGGATGCCGGAAGTGGATGGTATCAATGCCATCAGCCTGATCCGAAAAGAATATGAAGGCATTAAAGATCATTGTGCTTACCATGTACGATGACCAGGAAATGATCACCAAGATGATGGAAATGGGCGCCAATGCCTATCTCACCAAAACTACTGACCCCGAAGAAATCTACCAGGCCATCCTTACCTGCATGAACGATGATTTTTATTTTAATGATCTGGTGAATAAGGCAGTGCTGCTAAAACTGCAGCATAAAAAAACAGTGCGGCAGTTTTATCCTAACCCGGTAAAGCTTTCTGAAAAGGAATTAAAAATCTTAAAGCTGATAGCAGAGGATAAAACCACCGAAGAAATCTCAAAAGAAGTTTTTCTTAGTCCCCGCACTATCGAAACCATCCGGCAGAATATGAAACAAAAAGTAGGCGCCAAAACAATTGCGGGTCTGGTAATGTATGCCATGCGCAATAAACTGCTGGAATAAATTGATCAATCTATACCCATAAAAGAAATCCACAATGCCGCAGAATATAAAATCTGAAAACACTAATAGTACTTTTTTTGATGGCTATTATAAAGAGATATGGCGGCTTATTTTTCCTGAAAAAACCACATTGGCCGAAGTTGATTTTATAATCAGCGATGCGAAATTGGATCCTGGTAATTCTGTACTTGACATAATGTGCGGCTATGGACGGCATAGCCTGGAACTTGCGAGGAAGGGCTTGGACGTAACTGCGGTTGACAATCTTCCTGATTATATAAATGAAATAAAAGAAAAAGCCAGAGCTGAAAACTTGCCAGTTGAATGTATTTGCGCAGATGTTTTAGAAATGCAGCTTGAAAAGAAATATGATGCTGCTTTATGCATGGGTAACAGTCTGCAGTTTTTTAATGAAGAAGATACTATGCGATTGCTGTCAAATATATCCGAGCATTTAAAGACCGGCAGGAAAACTTTTCATCAATACCTGGTCCATAGCAGAAATTGCAATGAAGAATTTTAAGGATAAAAGCTGGAACAGGTTTGGAGAATTGCTCTTTTTAACTGATAGTAAACTACTGTTCCATCCTACCCGGATTGAAATCAACAGTATAATTATTGCTGACTCGGGTGACAGGGAAGAAAAAACGGCGATTGATTTTATTTATAGTATTTCAGAATTAGAGACGTTGTTGAATAGGACAGGGTTTGAATTAAAAGAAATTTACAGTATACCGGGGAAAAAGCCATTCACAGTTGGAGAACCGAGGGCCTATATTGTTGCAGAAAAATTATGACCCAGCCCAGACTAAATATTAACCAAACCATGCCTTATTGCATACATTGCCAACCCCACACGGCTTTTGACTTCCAATTTTGTGAACAGGTTATCACGAAGATTATCTACCCCACGGGGGTTTAATGTCATCTTCTGTGCAATTTCTTTATAGGTCATTTCGCTGCATGATAACTGTAAAAAGAGAATTTCGGTTTCATTCAACATTGTTTTCTCCAAGGTATGTGTCATCTCAGCTTGGCTTCTGAAAAGATTCAGCAATTTGCCGGTGGCATTGTGAGAATAATAATAGCCATTTTCCATCACAGAGTGAATAGCAAATTGAAGTTCTTTTGGATGAATATCTTTTTTCAAGAACCCTTTTACTCCTGCCTGTAGTAATCGAATCAGAGATAATTCCGAATCGTACATGGTAAGCATCAGGACATTTATCGACGGATGATTATCACGCAACCAACATGCTGTTTCAAAACCATTCATTTCAGGCATGTTCAGGTCAAGCAAGACAACATCGGGCAAGTTGCCTTGTTCGATTTCGGTGGCCAACTCTTTTCCATTGCTCACCTGCATTACAGCTTTACAATTTTCAAAATTGGCGATTAACGATGCCAATGCAGTTCTTAACAATATATGATCGTCTGCCAGAGCCACTTTAATCTGATTATGCTTATTCATATTGTTTAATATGGAATGGATAAATGAATAGTAGTTCCTATATTTATTTCACTTATTATTTCACAACTTCCATTAATAAGATTCGCTCTTTTTTTTATGTTTAACAAGCCGGATTTGGGTTTTGATATTCCGTTTTCGTTTAACTGGTTTGTCAGAAATCCTATCCCATCATCCTTTATGGTTACACTGATATGACCTTCATTGTAATAAAGTTCCATTAATACCCTTTTTGCTTTAGCATGTTTCAAAATATTATTGAAAGCTTCCTGGATAATGCGAAAAATTACCAATTCCTTTTGAGAATTCAAGAAAACAGGGTTTCCTGTTACACTGTAATTTATGTTTAATAGCCCGGGTCTTTCCATTTTTTCTATTTCCATTTCGAGGGCCTTGATCAAGCCGTAGCTTTCAATTACTTCCGAATTCATACTGTGGGATATATCGCTAAGTTCACGAATGCTTTTGCTAAGAATTTCGGCGGAAGAATTGATTCGTTCCAATAATTGCCTCTTGTTTGCGGGATCCAGGGTCACAAGGTTCAGTTTAGCCAGGGTCAGGTTAAGGCAAATATGATCATGTATTTCGCGGGAAATATTTTGGAAGGTTTGTTCCTGTATCTCCAGTTGTGTGTTAAGGAGAGTTTTTTCATATTCGGATTTCAGTAAGGCAAATTTTTTTGCGTAATTAATTTGTTTTTTCCGATATAGAAAGAAGATAGCAAGAATAAACCCGCCCAACAACACAATAATGAGGGTAACGATCAGAAGAAATGCAGTTATGTTGTAATTGACTTCCTGCATAAAAAAGCTTTGGTGATTGTTAATAATAATATGCTAAGTGAAACGAAATGTAAAGAGTACATAAGATGATAGAGAGGCTTAGGTAACGATTCCGAAATTATTAAGAAAGGAAGAGTTACGAGAATATAAATAAATAGCCCGCTGTTGATCCATAATGATGGACTTTGTTTAATTTCTTTAACGGACTCATTCCTAAAAAGCTCAAAAAGATATATAAAAACCGGTAAGAGTAAAAAAAGAAATTCGATCGTAGCTATTAGGGCAGAGAGCTCCCGGATATCAAATATTTCAAAATTTTTATCATTTAGCTTAATGAAAAAAATAATTACGATGACAATAAACAAAATAGAAATAAATTTCATTGCCCGATGGGCGAAATTTGATTTAATAATTCCCAAATAGTAATAATAAAAAATAAAAAGCTCGAATAATGCAAATAATGTATTAGCTGAATGATGGATGGCAGCCTTGGTTCTTGACGGAGGAGATACCTTATATTTATAAAACACGGAGAATATATCTAGCCCTGCAAAAAGAAAAAGACAACATAGGGGGTATATAATAAATAAAGTGGACGATTTTTCCTTTTGATGAAACTTTATCCCAATGATTATAGTTAATAGAGAGCAGATACTTACAATTGGATTTGTATAGTATGTATTACCCCACAAATAATTGATTCTTTCCCAGAAGGTTTCCTCCATGGAGACAAAATTAAAATTGGTGATTCAATTATTAGTAAGAAAAAAACACCTTCTGCCCCGAAAAAAACGGTAAAGGCAATTTGGGGAGCTGAAAGTCAAACTTTAACCTCGAGGAATTTCTTTTAAGTTGTCTGCAGCTATGTTGTAAGTGGTTTCCTGCATAAAAATGCTTTGATAATTGTTAAGAACAATATATTGAGCGACAGATAGTGTAAAGCATACATAAGATTGTATAGATGTTTGTCTAACGATTCTGAAATTATGAGAAAGGGAAGCGTTACCAAGATATAAACAAAAAGCCCGCAGTTTATCCATATAGACGGACTTTGGTTTATTTCTTTTAGGTATTCATTTTTAATAAGCTCTAAAAAATATAAAAAAACTGGTAACAGTAAAAGGAGAAATTGGATTGTACTTATTAACGCTGAGAATTGGTTAATATCGAAGACATCAAAGTTTTTATCATTTATTTTAATTAATGAAAAGATAACAAAGATCAAAAATGTGGCCAAACAAATTTTCATTATAGTATGCGTGTATTTCGATCTTATTATTTTTAGGTAATAAAAATAGAATATGGAAAGTTCTCCCAATGCGAACACTATATTTAAGGTTTGCAGAATTATTGCCTTGGTCAGCGAGGGGGGAGATGCTTTATATCGGTAGAGTGCAACAAATAAATTAGTTACAATAAAAAGAAAGAAGCAACCTAGTGAATATAAAATGAATGCGATATAGGATTTTTCTTTTCGAAAGAATCTTACTCCTACCATGATACTTATTAAAGAAATAAGTATGACAATCGGTTCTATATAATAAGTACCACTCCAACGACTATTTATTTTTTCCCAAAATGTTATTTCCATACTTTCAAATTTAGAAAGCCGTACATATTTTTTTTAAGAAAAAAACGCTCACTTTTCCGAAAAAAACGGCAAAATCAAATTGAATATTCAAATGCCAACCCTTAACTTCAGCAGAGTTCTTTGAATTGTATCGAAAAAACGATAACACGAGGGAAAAAACACATAATGGCTATGCTTAAAAACGTAACAAAACAATGAAATCAACAGAAACAAAGAAGAATAATCACCAACTACTCTGATGTTTTCATCTTGGACTTGATATAAGGCAACCCATAGATTTGGTTCATCATTTGGCCAAATGCTGCGGGTATGCCGAAAACCGGATAACAAACAGAGTAGGCACTACATTTTAAAAGTATAGCCATGAAAAAGCTCAGTTTTTTAATTTGTGTTTGTGTTACAAGTCTATTATGTTTTTCACAAAGGCCAAACGCGCCAGTTGACTACCTTGTTGATAACAATGATTTTATTAATTGGATTTCAAGCGTCACGAATAATGAGTGGGATATTCACGTTGATTTTAGTAACCAATTAGGTAATAGGGTTGGAGATTTTAGAAATGCGTTAAGTTCAACAGAATCTAACGAAGATGTCAATAAAGTGATTTTAAGTTACGGTCTTGATCCGGAATTCTCAGATCAGAAAATGGCTGAGCATATTGCCTTTGGTTTATATTTGAAACAAGAAAACGCCTGGTTATGGGATATTTCAGAAACTGATCGAATGAACATTATTAAGCGGGCATATTTTCAGGGAATGTCCTCAAACGACTCGAGATGGGTTTCGATTAGGAGCAGTTTATTAACCAAGATTCAAATTCGTTGCGGCACGACTGGAAGAATTTCGCCCTCGGAAATTGCTAATTGTTTTTGGGAAACTATCACGGATGCAGCGGCGATTCTTGGGGGCTTTACGGCTATCGTTAATGCAATAAATAATGGTAATTGGCCAGCGACTATAGCGGCAATTAAGAAATTATTAAAATCAGTAAGTCGAAAATTTGGATGGTTTGGGCTTGCAATTGCCGCAATTGATATCGGAATTTGCATTTGGAATGCTAATGAAGATTAAATAAAAATCATTTATATGAGAGCAAAAAGCAGAGTAACATTATTTATCCAGATTTTACTACTTGCGATTCCAATTTTTTTCTTGAAGTATATTAAGGATATAGAGATCAAATTTAGCATGACATTATTTATTTTAATTTTTTATGGATATGCCTTTTTCAGAATGTTGGAAAGCTATCTGCAAAAGCAAATCCAAGTTGCAAAAGACAATGAGGTTAAGGATCGCTACCCATGGTTTGGAATAATCCTTCAGATTTTTATGATGATAATGTTTTTTCTTTATTCAAAAAGATTGCTTGAAATTGTGAAGAGTTAATCATACGGGGCCTCTTCGGGCCCCGTATATTATTTTTAAATAGCCATGAAGTCACTTCTGCCAATATTATTTTGGCTCCTACCTGATATTGCCTTTTCACAGGCAAAAGATTCAATGGCCCTTGCAAAAATCAAAGATACAATACCTAATAATCAGGTTCAATTTCCAACTCACAATGCAAAACCTCCCTACAAACCCGAAATCCTCACCTCAGGTTTTATTGACATTATAAACAATGGACAGGTAAATGCTTCGGCAAGATTTATCCGGCTATATATAGGTGAGCCCGGCAAATTTGCCATTCCTCTTTCTATATACAGTGGGGTTTCATCAAATAATTTTCAGAATGGACAAAGCGCAATGTTAAATCGAAACAATGACCAGTTGGTAACAAATTTCATTAACCCACTTAGTGGACTTGCTAACTTATCAATTGATGGCGTGATCTTTTTTAAAAGAAAATCTCAAAAGTATACAAGAGCCGGTATCCTTTATCATTTTGGAGAAAGGATATTGACCGGTCAAAAAATAGGGCCATCAACAGATCCTTCAACGGGTAAGCCGATAAATTTCTTAAATAGTTTTGGCGTCGTAGGATTTTATTTTCAAACCGGTGCATGGGAAAGAAACAATTCTAAAAATGTAGGAATATTTTGGCTGGCCTTGCGATATATCGGGTGTTATACAAATCCTTCGCAGCTAAAAGAATTTTTACCGGCAATCGAAACCAATGGAAAGTATTATGGTTATTCCATCGGGTGGGGAGTAGAAATAAACAGCCTGGTAAATATCAAAGTGCTTTATTATAAATACGCAAAGAAACCGGAGATCGATTATTCATTGCCCATCTACCAATTCTCATTCAATTACTCAATGAAGTAATTGCAGACAGAAAAGAACTTGGATTTAATTTTGCGCCATTGTAGGTGCTTAAGTTTGAGAACAATTCGACAATGGGAAACTGCACCAACAAACCGAGCTGCATTGATTCCGGTTGTTGATATGCCATACACATGAGCTATGCGGCATACTAACAACGGCGTAAATGGTAGCACAAGCGACCTAATTCGGACTTGCGCAAAAAATGTTTTTGAATGCTAACTGGCTTTATCGTATACGAACTTCCAGGCACGCTCACCGAAGAAGGTTGATGTTGCATTGGCCTGAAGAGAAATAGACTTTCCATCATTGATCAACTTCCAAACCTCTGTTACTTTAAATTCTTGTTTTTTACCATTTATATCGAGGTATACAAGCGAGTTAACAGTCAAATTTTTGCCATCATCTGACCACTTTGCGGTAAACGTCTTCCCTCTTCTGATATGAGTAACTTCACTTTCTTTACCGTCGAAGGTCAGTTTCTCGCGTCTTGTAACCAGCGCCCCGCCAGGAGACGAACTTACCACGTCGATAGTAAGAAAATCTGCATGTGCGGCTATATTCATTGTATTAGACCGCATACGATCACCCGCATCGTATATGCAAAGAGAGTTTCCGCGGACACTTTTCGACTCATTTAATTTCCATTTACCAGAAAAGTTGGCGCGTTTCGCGGTCATACCTGATAATGTAAAGAATGCAGCGGTCAATAAGAGAACCAGCTTCATACCAGCAAATGTTTTCACGAACTTTTGGCAACAGCCCATAAATAATGTTTTCAACGTTATAAGGTACCAAATTTTTATATGATAATTAAGGATTGTGCGGAAAGCTTTTCACTAACAACGGCGTAAAAGTTTCTTTAGATGTTTCATTTGGAAAACGCTGTCCGGTATATGGTTGCTCTTTAGCATATCAGTATTTGCAATGTAAACAGTGTCGAAGTAGATTTTTTGATTCTGCACTTTTTTTCCTTCACTTGTCGAGCAAGATTGCATACAGAAGAAAAGAAGATATTATATTAGTTTAAAAGCTGTCATGTAGCATGGCGAACAACAAATAGAAAAGTATCCGCAATGCCCCCCGATAAGGCCCCGCCGTATAGAATATTTTGCGGGGCATTGTGGTATACTTTTGGGTTGACCGACTTCGCCGTAAGCTTGCTTATTGGGAAGTAAGTATCAACCTCATCTTTTCAATTTGTTTATGTTTTAAGATTTGTTTTTGTTTATTCAACCATTGCTGTGGTGTTAACTTATCAAGTACAGGATCAATGGATGATTAAATTTACATTTTTTTCATTTCTGTTTCTGAGTCTGCCTAAAATGTTTTTTAAAGAGGTATAGTTATCCTGTTACGTCGATCAACGTTGATTGACAGGGTACGGTTTGTCGGCATTTTTTCTTGCTCAACTATCATCGGATCGCTTCCACGGATAATAAGCCAGCACCAGTTGCAGGGTTTTGTTTTTACAACAGGGGCACTGCTTTATGTCAATACCGAACTGACGCAGCAGACGCATCTGCAGTGGCACTTTCACCAGTCCCTTATGCAAAGGCAGTTTCATTTTTTTGAGCACTTGATTAATGCGTTGGTGACGATTTCTGTTACTCAGGTAGCCGTATGTTCTTATTTTGGTAAACCGCTTAGGCAATATATGCTGGCAGAAGCGACGAATAAATTCAGCATTGCTAAGCGTCATTTGCTTTTGTTTATTATCATCTGCATAATCTTTATAGGCAAAAGTGACGGTATCATCGTCATTAATGCTGCCTATCCGATGATTACTGATGGCTACCTTATGCGTGTATCTTCCCAAGTATTCAATGACGGCATGCGGTCCGCCGAAAGAGGCTTTGGCATATACTATCCAGTCTTTATGATACAGTAAGTCGAACAATTTTTTTGCACCTGTTTTATCTGGCAGTATTACTTCACCATTATCAATCATTTGTTTTAATGCCTGTAAAAACTTTGCTCTGTAAACAATGCTCATTGCCTTAACAGGAAACAAAAAGCGCCATTCATTCTTTGTTGCATTCTTCCAGCCATTATTACCTGTAATACCTCCACCACTTACAATGCAATGAATATGCGGATGAAAACTCAATTGCTGCCCCCAAGTATGCAGCACACTGATGATGCCGGGAGTTGCTCCAAGATATTTTGGATCCTTTGCAAAACAGAGCAATGTTTGAGCGGATGCATCGAAGAGGAGTTTATATAAAATCTTTCGATGACCCATTACTAAACTGTTCAACTCAAGAGGCAATGTAAATACTACGTGATAGTATTTTAGGGGCAGCAGTTCCTGTGTTCGTGCTTCTATCCATTCTTGTTTTTTTATGGCACCACAATTAGGGCAATGTCTGTCTCTGCAACTATGGTATTGATATTTTATATGCCCGCATTGATCATCACTGCACCGGTAAACATGATAACCAAGTGCCGGTGTACGGCATATTCTTAAACGATGCAAAACATTTTGCACGTGAACATTTGTGGCTGTAGCTGATGCTGCATGTTGCTTTAATATCTGCTGCACTGTAGCACGGGGCTTTGTATAAGATAACATACCAGCATCATCCGATAGCTATCGGATTTGTTTTTTTAGGTGATGTTGATGTGTTTTCTTTTCCCTGCGGTAAAGCATCATAGGGATTGATGATTCCCTGTCTGCGTGTGGTAGTAAGATGCATGTAGCGCATGGTGGTTTGCAAAGTGCTATGTCCCAGAAGTTCTTTTACGGTATGCAGATCCGTGCCATGATCTACAAGATGTGTTGCAAAACTGTGTCGGATAGTATGTACTGTAAAATTTTTACTGTCAAGCCCGGCTTTTGCCAATGCGGTTTGAACAAGATGCTGTATGCTGCGGTGACTGATAGGGCAACCTCTGCGGGAGCCATTGAATAAATATATTACGGGTTTGTATATAATGTAATAAGCCCTGAGTTCCTGCAATACCGCTTCAGATAAAATAGTATAGCGATCTTTAGCTCCCTTGCCCTGCACCACTTTAATACGCATGTTCTTACTGTCTATATCAGTAATCTTCAAAGAAGCAATTTCACTCAGACGCATACCGGTGCTGTATAAAAGCATTACAACTGTGCGATGCTTGATGTTTTTAATGGAATCAATGAGTGTTTTTATTTCCTGTGCATTCATCACCGGCGGCAGCTTGCTGCTCTGCCGTGGATAAATAAGAGAAGGAACTACATAAGGTAGCTTCAATACATGACGAAAAAAGAAAGAAATACTTTGCGCAGCCATTCTGCATTTTACACGGCTGCATCCAAGAGTCTTTGCCAGGTACAATAAATACCGCAGTGTCATTTCTTCGGTAAAATCTTGCGGATTGACGTCAGCATAATAAACGAACAGATAGCGTAACTCAGAAAGATAATTACGAATGGTAAGTGGGCTGTAATGACCAATTGATAGATACTGACTGGTTTTTTCTAATGCCGCAATAGCCTGCGGACTTAATGTTTTTTTTCCATGATCTTATAGTTTTATAAATTAAAAAACAAACTACAAGATATAAGAATCTAAAAACTCAGCGCCTGAATAGGCGATGTTGGTTCAACACTCTAATTTATGATATAAGCTGCGATTTCTGAAATTTTCAAAGTTTGAAAATCAACAAACTAGTGTTATAATTTTACATCGTCGCTAGGACAATACAATTTGAAAGATGGATCAATTCAGCATAATAAAGCAATTCAATTTAAGCAAGACATAAATTATCAATTCTTCCTTTTTTGTTTGGACGAAACATTTCATTTTCCTTTTCTAATTGTGATAGCAGATCAGCCACCGCCTGTTCTGCCTGCTCTTTACCTGATTTTTCTGAAAGTTGCCACCAAAGAATCAGGATCTCTATAACGTAATGAGCATTCGGAACTTTTTGAACCAATCCTTCCAATTCGATCAGTTCATCCTGCGAGGTTTCCCCCGTAAGTTTTTTTGCCATTAATGTCCAAAGGCGGCTCTCCAGGTTTCGGTTGATCGGGTCCATTTGATTTTTACCATTCAAAAACATGCCACTTAAGAAATGAATTGCCCGACAATTATTTATAACCTGAGAGGAAAAAGAAATTGTCCGTTTCCGGTACACTCAGCGAACGATTTTAAGAAAAGGACATTCCATAATTGTTACAGTTGGTATGATTGATCGTAACAAGTCTGAAACTGTATTGTTTCAAGCTGAACGCAGTATAATGAAAACCTCTCAGTGAATCAACTTCTTCGCCATCTAATCAGTCTTCTTCAGAACATTCTCAAACAGTTTAAATATTCTTTTTAAGTCTTTGCTGGTATGCAGCATAGCTTGTGCGAGGAGTAAAAACAACTGAAGTTACCAGAATATATCATTTGTTGGTAGGCTAAGCTACACATCAACGCCTCATATCAACAAAGGTGTAAAATCTAAAATAAAAAGTCTACCGGGTAAATATGCCGACTGCTTGTTTATGCCGAAAAATGTACCGCCTGAAGAATATTTCCATCTTAAAAATTGTCGGCTATACATATCATTAATGACCCTCTTTACTTTTAAAGTGCGTGATGGTCTTTCATCATAACGATACACTCCGTTCATAGATCCAAACCAAATACTACCATCGTTAGCTTCCAAAATCCCGCACCATTACCAATACGATGTTGCAGTTCGTTGCTTTTGTTTGTCCGTTACAGGCTAGTGTTTATATTCCGAATAAGTAATAAATGTTTTTCCATCGTAAAGGTAGAGACCTGTTTCTCTCGTACCCACCCAAAGATTTCCAGTTTTATCTTCCAAAATTGACCAAACCCCTTGATTGGGTAGTCCATCTTTTGTTGTAAAACGAGTGAAAGATTTACCATCGTAACGGCTAAGTCCAGCACCACCAAACCAAAGGTTTCCCTTTTTGTCTTCTATAATTCGGGCAACCATGTCACCGGATAAGCCATCTTTTTTTGTAAAACTTGTAAATGATTTGCCATCATACCGGTAGACCCCACCCCAATTGCTGAACCAAATATTCCCGTTTTTGTCTTGCAATTGAGGCCATGCCCAATTATGAGCTTTTGGCTTTGGCCCATTTTGAAATAATTCCTTTAGTTTAATGTTGATTACAGATTTACCATCGTAACGATACACACCTTCGTTACTCTCGTCCACCAAACCAAATGTTACCTGCTTTATCTTCTAAAATTTGTTCCACGTTATTGTTACTGCTCATATAACCACCTGCGCCTCATTAACTATAAACGGAGTAAAAGATTTGCCATCGTAGATATAAACACCATCAATTGTTGCGAACCATAGTTTTCCGCTTTTTGCCTGCATTATACTGAATACCATTCAGTTGCGTATTGCGATTCTTGTTGGGAGGCAGGTTTTTTGGTAAAGGAATCTCGATTTTAGCAAATGTTTTACCATCGTAAAGACAAACTCCCGCTTCAGTACCTATCCAGATTTTACCATCTTTATCTTCCAAAATGGCATAAATATTATTACTGTTTAGCCCATCGGCCACTAAAAATTGGCTAAACGATTTTCCGTCATATTTATAAAGACCATTTTCTGTGGTTCCGAACCAAAGGTTACCGGCTTTGTCCTGCAGGCCACATTGAACATTGCCATATCTGGGGTTGCCGATGGTTTTTATAAGTTTTGGATGTGCATCAGATATCTTGTTTGATTCATTTACCTTTTCTTTTGGTAAGTCTTTTTTAACTTGCCCGTTGCAGGCAGTGCCAAAAATTAATATTGTCAGAAAAGTAAAAACGTGTACGTATTTCATAATTTCTTTTAATTACGTAAGAATTTCAAAAACCTAAGAGCTATTTTACCGGAATAGAATAACATGATCTGATTTAGTTAAAGTCTTTTAAGGATTCAGCTATTTATTTTTTTGATACGATCTTAATATCGAATTCAATGGAATCAAACATAGTTTGATCAGCTAAAAGATCATAGAACTTTTGATAATCAGACTTAGAATTTAAAAAAAGTTACTAACATTAATCCCTAAATTGATCATTGATCTTTTTTAAAAATAGTTCATAGTAGTCCGACTCAATTTTTAAACCATTATATTTTGCTGAAGCTAATTCTGCCTTAGCCTTTGACAATTCCCTTTTCAATTTCTTAGAAAGCTTCTTATTCACTTCACCATTATCACGCATTTGCGATAAAGTTTTATTACAATAATCCCGCATAGCCACCAGATAAGTAAATTCATGCGAAACATTGTGATAAGGCGATGTAGAATTATAAATCGTTCCGGTCTCGATTGCTTTAGCAAGTCCGGCTTTGGTTGGGCCATTAGGTTCGCGTGGGATAACATCTTTAGCTTTTACCGAATCCAAATTTCCTGTATAAACGGAATCTTACTGCTTTGCCCGAAGCAAAAAAATCCTGTTGTCACCATCATCAATATCATTATACTTTTTTTCATATTTTTTATTTTTTTATTTTTTTTCAGCTTGCGCACAATTAATCATATCCGCCATCTGCGGTAATTTTAAACAATGCATGAATGTTAATCTGATTTTTCAACATCCTCCCGCTCTGGGTATGGCATAAATCACGTTGCCTGAAACAGATAAATTGAAGACCTTATTTTCTATTGAAGGAAGTATCAATTTCCATGTTTTTCCCTTGTCTGTTGATCTGTAAATGCCGTTAGGATGACCACAAAAGAAATATTCACCAACCTGGATAATTGAGGAAATCTTCATACTCGGTGGAAGATCGGCATCGATGGCCTGCCAGGTTTTACCGCCGTCGTAGGATGTTCGCACTCTCCTGGTCTCCGACTGTGTATTGAAAGTGATAGCAGCGAATCCACCTTCGATGCGTTCTACATCGATGCCCACACCGCCCTCACTGATCACAGTCTCCCAGGTTTCACCATCATCGGTCGATCTTATTATCCCATTGATGCTGTTCGCCATCAGTACACCGTTTGACTCTACCAATTTCCATTACCAGCCGCCAGTATGGACTTGTTTCCAGGTTTTTCCACTGTTAGTGGATTTAAAAAGGCCGCGGCGGGTCGCAAACGATGAAAACAGTGCCTCCGGCAGTTTCAAAAACGGTGCGATTATCCCTTTCAACTGAAAATTCGTGTATATAGGCGACCATTCACCCGTTCCGTTTATTTTTTGTATAAACTGACCCTGGTGGTAATCGTATGCAAATATCCCGGACTTACCAGGGGCAATGTTGCTATGTTCGTCAGGGAAAATCTCTTTCTTCCAAAAAGGAGCTGTGGTTTGGTTTACTGTGATATATACCATTGCCGGTACGTAAATAGAACCCACTATCATTTGCAAAGAAACTACCCTCCAGCTTATCTTCGGGCAGTCCTTCGCTAATGTCCTGCCATGTTTGTCCGCCATCAGTAGATTTAAAAACGATGTTTGCAACCCCCGACTTATTTCTATTTAGTTTTTGCTGACTATCCGTGATTGGAAATACAAAGGGGGATATATGAAAAAGGAGCAAAAAAGCAAGGCTATAGATTTTCATGACTATAATTGATTTGGTGAAACAATAAAGTAAAGATATTGGGCGTCAACTATCCTGGAGCTTTTTAATAGTAAAAAGTTGTAAAGGATGATGTAAAACGTTTGTAAAACCACCGAAAACTGGGGTTTAATAGATTATTTTTGCACACATGAAGCCATTTATTCTGTTCGGATCTTCAATCATGATAATTGCTATTTTGATTTCTGCTGTTGCATTTATCAGTAAAAAGAATGAAATCCCCGGGAAGCATTTAGAAGTTGTATTACGTGATTTAGGACATCAGCTTTTGCTTTCAGCTAAAGATTCTTCATCCAGGGTGCTGCCGGTTAAGAAATTAAATGAACATACCTACCAGATCTCCTTTCAAAATGACTTTGGTTTTATTTCAGATTCACTCATCAATTTAGTTCAACGAACATTTCAAAAAAATGCCCTGGCAAACGATTATATAGTGAATTTGAGGAATTGTAAACAAAATGAAACTGTCTTTGCATTCGAAATAAATAGCCAAACAGGCGATTTAACACCTTGCAGGGGTCGTACGCTGGAGGTTAGTTGTTATGTTATTGAAATTGAACTTTTGAAGAAAAATAAGTTTAATTTCTTTTTGTTGTTGCTGTTGATCATTCCTTTGAGTTTGTTGGTTTTTATGTGAAAGATAAGTTTCGGAAAAAAGAAGAGAAAGCATCAATCTTAGATAATAATGATTATATACAATTAGGAAATTTTAGATTCTTATACAGGTAATAAAATGTTCTTAAAAGTGAGAATAAAACTATTACGCTTTCGGAAAAAGAAACAAAAGCACTAAAAATATTTGCAGAAAATATAAATCAAATCGTAGAAAGGGAAAAACTGATGAAAGAAATTTGGGAAGATGAAGGTATAGTTGTGATCAGTCAGAAATGTTGATGTATTGGTGTCTAAATTACGTAAGAAATTAAGCGACGATAACTCCATTAAGTTTTTATTAACGTACATTTTTTTACAAGGGTAGGGTCGGTCTTATTCCGCAATACCACCGGCGAGCGATAAGGATCATCATATCAAAAAACCATCAGCTAAAGAATTTTCGGATACCTGCAATGAGTTTTGGTGGGTATGCACGTATGTGGCAAAAGGACTGCTGCGGGATGAAATCACCTATGCAAAGTACTTCGCTGAAACGGTTGTGCGACCCATGTTGATGAAAATGATCGAGTGGAAAATCGGGTCGATAATAGCTTTTCTGTTTCGTTTGGGACAGGCGGCAAGTTTATGAAGAAATATATTACTGAGGATCTGTACAATGAACTATTAACTACCTACTCAATGCGAGTGGCAGGGGTTACAAATTTATTATTGAGTAGATTCCAATTAAAAATCAAGTAAAATGTAACCCAATTTAGTATTGTGTGATTAATACTTTGGCATATTGTCATGAGTTGTATGATTTAGATTATTTACACGATTTCCGTTTCATCCCGCGGCCACATGCATTGTCCTCTACGGTGTTTACAACGAGTAGTTGTCTGTCCCTGCGACAAATCCCATCAAATCGGTTTTATGACATTTATCAAAAAAATCTCTCCTGATCTTTCCGATATTTATTAAAAATATACCAAAATTGATCTTAACATTTTTTTCCCAACCCCTTCCCGAGGTTTGTAGCAGTAAGTTATGATGAAGAGATTTTTACCAATCCTGATTTTATTTACCAACACGGCAAAAGCACAAGACTGCTCCGATACTGTTTTTAAGATTCGCTATCACGCTCCCGATTCTATTTATGCCAACGATCATATTATAACCACCAGCCAGGAAACGTTGATTCTTGGAGAAATAAGAGAATATCCGCTCAAAAAAACGCTATTACTGAAACTGGATAACAAGGGCAACAAACTTTGGAGTAAACAGTATCTGAGTTCAAAAAAACTAAACGCAACAAAAATTGTTCAACTCTCCGATGGCAGCTTTATAATAGGCGGGACTGCGATTCAAAGCAATCAAGCTCTCAACTTGTTCATCGCTAAATTGGACGAGGCCGGGAATTTGATTTGGCAAAATTTCTATTTCTTTAACAATAACGGCAACCTTAACAACATCTACCTGCAATCTATCTCGGAGGGCATTGGAGGCGAAATCCTGGTGAGTTGGAAAAGAGGTGGAATTAATTTTTTAGCCGGCGACGATCATGAATCTTCCGTGCTGATGCTGTTGAATGCTAATGGAAGCATTGCCTGGAGTAAAAACTTCGTTGCCGAAATGACGAAGCTGGGAGGCATCCATCTAAAAAACGGAAAAATTATTGTATTGGGCCAGGCATATGACCGCTCTCTCAATTGTCCGGGAAATACCGGCGGGTTTATAACAGCTATGCGTCTTGATTATGTTACAGGAAACATCGAGTTACAAAAAAATTTCTGTTTCGAACAACCGGGGGGCATGACTGATGTCGAGTTTTCCACCTTAAATCATAGTTCAGTCCAATTGGACAACGGAAATTTTGCTCTCTCCGGTCTCTATTATACTGTGGATGGAGGGAATTACTGTTACAAAATATTGTTTAACGAACAACTGGATTCTTATTTTTCAAGACGATATTCAACATTCGATCCGGGCTCTGTCAATCCTACCAATCCGTTGATACAAGTGCTTCCCTCGGGTGCTACAGTCATGAGTCATTACAACATTATAACAAACAAGGGATTTTATGGCCTCATCGATGATCATGAAAATATCATGGTTGAGAAATCAATCGCGTTTTCACCGGGTATCACACCGATCGACTTCATCTACAATTTTAGCATTCACCCTTATTGGACATTCAGAAAAAGAAATGGTAAGCTCAGCATCGTGATGAATAATTCAGTTTCACAAAAACAAAACATTGAATTGATGATAATTCACAACAAGGGTGACACATCTGTTTGTTTTGGCGATGATGCTCACTTTATATCATCTGATCAATTTCATTTTACATCAACCGCTGCGGTATCATGGAAAGATGTTTTTGCCAACAGGGTTGTTTCAGTTACCGCTGATATGTCAATTTCACCGTATGCTATCGATCAGGACCTGCAATGCATGCTCATCCAAAAGCCATCTATTAACATCGGTAAGGATACTTCTCTTTGTGTTGGTGATTCGATCGTATTGTCTGCCGAAGAGGAATTTCTGAATTATACCTGGAAGCCGGCGGGCTTTCTTCAGTTGGCAGAAAATACCATAAAAGTATTCCCGCAAACAGCAACACAGTACATAGTTCAGGCAACCACCATCGACGGGTGTTACGTCACCGATACTATCAACGTAGGTGTTGACCCAATTCCAACGAACTTCATTTTCTCAGATACGGCCATATGCCAATTTGATAAACTGCAATTAAAACCAACCAGGTCCTTCAATCATTACTTATGGAGCGATGGTACAAAAAATGCTGCATTGGATATCACAACCGCGGGAAATTATTGGTTGCAGGTGATTGATCAAAATGGTTGCGTGGGAAAACAAAACATAGTTGTCAGATCCAGGGAATGCCCGGTATACATTTATTTTCCAAACGCATTCACTCCCAATAATGATGGAAAGAACGAGCTGTTCAAGCCGGTATCAAGCGGCCATTTTCTTAATTACAATTTTCAGATCTATAACCGATGGGGACAATTAGTTTTTCAGAGCCAGGAGCCCGGGAAAGGATGGGATGGAAAATTTCTGGGTAAAGAACAACAAGCCGGAGTTTTTGTGTGGCAATGTCATTATCAATTGCCCGGCCAGGAAAGAAAAGCCAACAGAGGAACGGTCATGTTAATTAAATAGATCACCAACCAGTGCTTGCATTCATATCTTAATTTGGACCTTCAGCAGGGTCAATTATACACTTCTATGTTTCTATTTCTAATGTAGTCTTTTAAAGATTGAACTTTTGATGTATCAATATTTTCATAATGGATGATAATTGATTGACCAGGAGAAATTAAATTAATTTTTTGCTTTATTGAGTCCAGGTCATTTACCACCACTTTAGCATTGTGAATTTCCTCGTAGCTCTTTATGCGATTTGTGCCAGGCAGAAGAGAATAATAAATTTCTCCATTCTTTTCCCATACATAAAGCTCAAAGCCTTTCATTGAACGTATCATACGATCAGGCGTGGAGTCCCTTGAGGAATTATTTGAAGTTTGATGCGAATTTTCATCGCTGCTAACATTCTTACATGCGAACGAAATAAGGATTAACGGCATCAAGTAAAATTTCATTCTCAGATATTATACATATCGGGATCAAAAATCAAACCAGCGTTTACGCTTTTGTTGGTATTTCAAGTTTAAGAATAATTTGAAAATAAGAACTTACACCAACAATTCATAAAGGCTTAAAGCATCATTCGCTTTCTCTATGTGTTATGTCTTCCGCTTAATTCGAAAGTCTTTAGGTTTGGTCGAATCTTTGCGTTCAATAGGTGAGTTTCCGACGCTGATAGAATTTCTTCGTTTGATTTGAATGTCTTTGCCGGGAAAATCAATTGTGATCCCGCTCAGGAGGAACTCCCCGGGATTGATTGGAGAATCAAACCCGATAGGGAACTGTATCTCCAAACGAATCACCGATTGCGCATATACTTTAATGGGATCGGATAAAACCCATGTATTGTTCACGTATTCAGAATTGATAAGTTCTTTGGTGGAGTAGTCTCCCTGCAGATTTACATTCTTCAGAAATACCGTTTGGTTGCCATTACGTATCTCTACAAGTCGCAGTGACGGACCTGAAGTTTCGGTACGAAAATGAATTGCGATCCGTTGCAAGTTATATTCGGCAACTTTGGATAAAGGTGGCATCGGTAAAGTTGCTCTAAGGTTAATCCTTACACCAGCCTTGCCCCGAAAGCGGCGGCCACCACCGGGGACCTCTTCAACCGTTACGTCTTTAGCAAGCCCTTCGGCTGAAAATGTATTGCCTGGTATGATTACCCTGTAAGGAAGTTGTGTCCGTTGTGGCGAATTCATGAAGAGGATGCCCAACAAGAAGACTGCTGGAGCGAACTGACGGGACAATGTGCCACTCTTCCAATTTGTTTTGTTTAAGTTAAAAAAATGTCTCATAATTTTAATTTCTACGTCGTTATTGGTGTTCAGGTTTAAGAATAATTCGAGAATGGGAAATTGCACCAATAACCGAACTATTATTAATCCCGGTTGTTGATACGCCATTCGCATGAGCTGGCAGCTACTATTGAGGTACTAATAGCTTCGACGCTTCGCATACCTCAGTACATCTATATTTTGGTTAACTAACCCCATGTATTTACTAATCCAAATTGAAAAGCTTTCATTCCGGAGAAAGTCAATAAATGATAATACTTCTCTTTGCTGCAAGATGAGTGTCTTCATCCTGGGGTGAAGCAGATCTAATTCTCAGAATTGAAGCAGGGTAAGTTGAGTAAGGATACAAGGAGTAAATAAAAAATAATAACGAAGATAAGAATGCCTGAAGCTAAAGTCAATACCACCTTAGGGGTAGATATTTGTTCAATGCGTATTAAAAGTTATTGGAGTTAGCACGACTTAACCCGATTCCTGACCTTGTCTTGTTAGAATTTGTGTTAAGGTATGAATATCCTCACTATTGTGCAGCTCACCGATATTACCCGATTAATTAAGTTACTAAAATAGAACCGTTCAATATTTGCGGCTTATCGAACCTGATCGATTATTCATTGCCCATCTACCAATTCTCATTCAATTACTCAATGAAGTAACTGCAGGCGGAAAAGAGTTTTGAAATTATGTAAGCTACCAGATTTTAAAAACGGGAGTCCAAAAGAAAAAAAGAGAAAGTTGATCGTCCGGAGACGTTACGCTGGTTTTTACAAAGGATTGGAAATTTCTTGTTTGGACGGTTTTGGACATTGGACGGTTTCGGATTGCGAAGAGTGCGGTGTGTCCGTATCAATCAACTTTCTGACGCAAAACTATTGTTGCAGCATATACAACGCAAGAGCAAAACTTCCCGATCTTTCAACTATGGTTTTTACTGATGCTATCGTAAAGTTCACATGCAACCCTGCGTAGTTTTGCCCCGTCTCGTGATATTACGTGTAGATTCCACATACTAAAAATCAGGTACTTGTACTATGGTATATATAACAGGATTTTTACAATTTGCACATCGAAATGATTTTGAAAAATAAGTTAAAGAAAAAATCGTTTATTTACTAACCAATATCCGATGGAATCATACGAAGACGATTCCATCCCAATTTTAAAAACCAAACATTTCATGAAAAACCCTGAAACAACAAGCCATGTAATAAAAGTGGCTATTGCCGATGATCATACCCTATTCCGTTCCGGTGTGAAAGCATCTTTGACTGCGCATAAAGACATACACATGGTGGCTGAAGCAGAGAATGGCATGCAAATGCTTAATTTGTTAAAGCATATCCAGCCAGATGTTGTACTCCTCGACATATCCATGCCTATTATGGATGGATTAGCCACTTTACCTGAAATTAAAAAGTTATATCCCGGCGTAAAAGTGATCATGCTCAGCATGCACAATGATCATTCAATGATCAGCCGCATGATGGAGATTGGCGCCAACAGCTATCTTACAAAAGAAAGCGGTGCTGAAAAGATATACGAAGCCATCAAGCAGGTATATGAAAATGAATTCTTCTTTAATGATCTTACGAATAAAGCGCTGCTTAGCGGTTTACGTAATAAAACATTTGCCGATGCACACAAGCCGGCAGAAGTTCATTTGAATGAAAAGGAAATAACTATACTGCGCCTGATGTGTGAAGAAAAAAGCACAAAAGAAATTGCAGATATAGTTGACCTGAGCCCCCGCACCGTTGAAGCGATCCGTGATAAATTAAAAACCAAGACCGGGACCAAGAGTATGGCAGGATTGGTGATGTATGCAGTGAAGGCGGGAATCGTGGAGCAATAGGTAGAGACAAGGCATGCCTTGTCTGTACAGGAGTTCGGAGTCAAGTAAATAAAATATTTTGTAAATGGCATCAGGTAACGATGCCATTTTTTATTGCAAACATAACAAGGCCTGCCGTGTTGCGAACCCCCACTTTTTCTATTAACCGCTGGCGAATTCCTTCCACCGTGCGGGGACTGAGAAAGATCTCTTTTGCAATTTCGGCAGCAGTTTTTTCTTCGCAAATCATTTTCAGCACTTCATGCTCTCTTTCAGAAAATTCTATTTGCTGATTGAATGATGGCTTAAAGTTATTTTTAGTTACCAATTTTTTCAATAGCGCCTTGTTGACAAGATCGTTAAAATAATAACCGTTCTCATAAACAGCATAAATTGATTTTCTTATTTCATCGGGTTCAGCGTTTTTGAGCAAATATCCATTTGCACCCATTTCCATCAGGTGTATAACAAATTTATCGTCGTCATACATTGTAACCACCAGCACTTTTACAGTGGGAAATTTTTTCCGAATGATCTGGGTAGCTTCCATGCCGTCCATTACAGGCATTTTCAGATCCATGATAACAACATCCGGAATTTTCTTTTCAAATCCTGTGAGCAGCTCTTCTCCATTATCTGCTTCTAAAATAACCTCCAGCGATCTGTCATTTGCAATGCATTTTTTTAAGCCCTCCCTGAAAATTTTATAGTCATCTGCAATAGCAATCTGTATTTTTTTTTGGTTGCTCATATCATTACAGGCATTGTCAGTTGGATGGTATACTCGCCGCTTTCCAGCCTGGTAAAAAGAATTGTTCCCTTTAGTAAAATTATGCGGTTTTGAATGTTTTTAAGACCTAACCCTTCAGGTTTGAATCTTAGTTCTTCAAATTGTTTTTGGGTTAAGCCGTCACCGTTATGCTGCAGCTGAAGCTGCAATTGATTTCCTGTAAGCGAAGATGTAATTTTTATCAGCCGGGGGTGGGCATGTTTCAAAAGATTATTTACCAATTCCTGTATAATGCGGTAAACAGCAAGATCCGTTTCTGCATTGGAAAGCAGATAGGCTTCATCTAAATCTATCGTACTTTTTATTGCAGGGCCATCCGCTACTTTTCTCATGAAATGACTGATCGCTTCGTTTAATCCAAATTCTTTAAGAATAGTAGAATGAAGATTGTGTGAAATGGTCCTCACTTTCTGAATAGACTCGTCAATCATTTCTTTCACTTTTGAATGATCATCTTTATCAGTCTGCGGAAGATGCTGGGTATTCATTTCTACAAGGAAGATGCGGGATGAGGAAAGTAAAGCACCCACTTCATCATGCAATAGCTCGGCGATGCGGTGCCGTTCCCCTTCTTCACTTCTTACGGCTGCTTCTATCAATTGATTCTGCTGCTTTTCCCTCAATTGCTGTACATCAAGATGGTATTTCGTTGTTTTTCGCTGGCTGATTGTAAACAACAACAGCAGGATGATGACCAAAAAAAACATTGCGCCGATCCCGATTATGACTAAAACATTTATTTCAGGATTTTGATCCATAAAGGCCTTTTGCGATAAAACAACATAAGACTACATAAGAAGCATTGTGCACATTCCATATATCCTTTGAAAACTGTGTTGATATCGTCATAAGTACTGAATAAAAGAGAAAGATAAAAAAATTAATGCCAAAATAAATGGTAAGGCCGGCAACGATCCAGCTTACAGACCTGTTTTGTGATAAAGAAACCTGTTCTGCCTGTGACAGGTACACATAATGCGCCAAACAATATATCAGCAAAATGGCTGCTTCCGCAGCATGCAGCTCACTGCTGTAATCAAATATAAAACTGTTGATGGGTTTTATAAGCGTAAAAATTATGATCACAAAAAGCAAGTATATATAAGGGATATATTTCTTAATTTTTACAAGAAAGGGTTCATTTAAACGGTTAAAAAACCAACAGAAAAACAGTAGCCTGGCAATAGAGTGGACATGATAGACGGAACTGTTATTCCACATCCACTTAATATTTAAACGCCGTGGGCTATGAAACCGCCACATGAAGTCGGCGATAAAATTTAATAAAAGCGCAATGATTACATAATACACCACCGGCTCTAATGCTCTTTCTACCTTATTACGTTTTATCAATAATATGGTCAGAGGGATGAACAATGCCCATACCTCTGACCATGCCCATAATTCCTTCCAGGTAAAGAAGGTTGACCAATCCATTTTCAACAGGATCTTTGTCATAATAATAGAAGTTTGTTATCCAACCGGAGGATCAGCAGGAGGACAAGGATTAGCAGTTTGCCCATTTACACTATAAGTAACTGCCTCCGGATTTATCTTGGTCTTTTTGGGTGTAAAGACCAGGTCTTCATTGCCATCATCGCTCCATTTCAAAATCTGTTTCCAGGATATCTCATGCTGCAAAAAAATAAATTCCTCGTTTTCCATTGTAACTTTATCAAATGACTTCCCCTGATACGTGTCAATGTAGATAAGTTTAGAGCTGATGCGCTTTCTTCCTTTCCCAACTACCTGCGCTACTAATGTAAACGTATCATCTTTTCTGCGATAAAACTGCAGGCATAACCGTTTGAAATCTTTTGTTTTTGGATCTTTAAATAGATTTTTTATATCAGCTGCTTTAAGCCGCAGCGTTTCGAAATAATAGGTGGCCATAAAAAAAATTTTTAACGTTAAAAAATATTGTTGCCCGGTAGAAGAGCCTTCACAATGGGTATCATTCAGGATGATGTAGTGTAATTCATTTGTTATCCTGGCCTGGCCGGATAGTTTGGTGACTTTTTCATTTTAATAATTTTGGCGGTTAATGAATCCGGAAGGGAGTCTTCTATAAAGGCGGGAAACTACTCTTCAAGTTATTTAATTAATACCAAATTTCATGCAAGGCCAGCTTTAAAACCAGCGTACAAGTACGCATTTTAAAAGTAACGAGTTTCTACGTAAGGAAGTAAAAGGTGAATGGTGTCCCGATTGCTATCGGGAGGTGAATGGTGAATGGTTAAAAGTGAAAAAGTGGGAGTCTTTTGAATTTTGAGTTATTACTTTGCGGGTGGATGAGTATTCGTCATTGAAATGAAAAAATATTTTAACTATAACGGAAGATTTTTTGAGCAGGATGAAACCGTGCTGCCCAAAGACAACAAGAGCTACCGATACGGCGATGGACTTTTTGAGACCATGAAAGTTGTGAATGGAAATGTATTGCTTGCAGCCTACCATCTTGAAAGATTGTTTTCAGGATTAACGGTTTTAAAATTCAACACCCCTTCAATTTTTACCAAACAAAAAATACTGGAAGAAGTGTCAGCGCTTTGCGTTAAAAATAATTGTGATGAGCTGGCCAGTGCCCGGCTTTCTGTATCAAGAGGAACCGGGGGCCTTTATGATGGCGACGATAAATTTTCTTATTTAATTGAATGCCGGCCATTGGACCAACAGAAAGAAGATCTTAACAGCAATGGGTTGGTAATCGATGTTTTTCCTGATGCAAGAAAGAGTGTCGATGTTTTTTCTAATCTTAAATCTGCTAATTACCTGCCTTATGTTATGGGTGCCGTTTGGGCAAAGGAAAATAAATTGAACGACGCTTTAATTTTAAATCAGCATAACAGGATCTGCGATGCTACAATTGCCAATGTATTCTGGATAAAAGACAATATTATACATACACCGCCATTAAGTGAAGGGTGTGTGGCAGGAGTGATGCGGAGAAGGATTTTAGATTTGGGTCCCGATATGTACCGGGAGCAGATTGCGGATTTTAAACTGCATGAATCAGTTCTTACTGAAAATATCTTACTTGATGCTGATGAAGTTTTTCTTACAAATGTTATAACAGGAATCCGGTGGGTGAAACAATGCGGAAATAAAGTTTATCAAAACAACATCACAAGCAAAGTTTTTGCGGCCATAAAGTAACGTCTCAATTTGTTTTTTTTAACCACAGGGAGGTTAATATAAATCTCAAGCTGAAACATTATCCGAACTAAACCGAACAATTTACATTTAATATTGTTTATAGAATAAGTGAGATCACCCGTTACTATTTTTTGGTTTCGCCGTGACCTGCGGCTGGAAGATAATGCAGGTTTGTATCATGCATTGAAAGAAGGCCTGCCCGTGGTGCCGGTCTTTATTTTCGATCGTAATATTCTCGATGAATTAGAAGACCCGACTGACAGGAGAGTAGAATTCATACATCGATCATTGTCGCACCTGCAGGCCCAACTCGCAAAGATTGGCTCCGCACTGGATGCCAGGTATGGTTTCCCTGATGAAATATGGAAACAATTGCTAAATGAATATGCTATTGCAAATGTTTATACCAATCATGACTATGAACCTTACGCAAAAAAACGGGATGCCGATATTTCGAAAATGCTAAAGGCGAACAATATCTCATTTCACACATATAAGGACCATGTAATTTTCGAAAAAGATGAGGTGATAAAGGATGATGGCAAGCCGTATACAGTATTTACGCCTTATTCAAAAAAGTGGAAAGCAACGCTAAATGATCGTTATCTTTCTTCTTACCCGGTAAAAAAATATTTTTCAAATTTTTTTAATCAATCAGCTAAAGAAATTCCATCGCTGGAGCAAATGGGTTTTAAACCAACGGGCCAACTTTTTCCAGGCAAAGCATTAAATGCTGATAAAATAAAACATTATAAAGAGCAAAGAGATTACCCGGCTGCGGAAGGTGGCTCCAGGCTAAGTGTGCACCTCAGGTTTGGAACTATCAGCATTCGCGAGTTAGCAAAAAAAGCCATTGAGTTAAATGAAACTTTTTTAAATGAATTGACCTGGCGGGATTTTTATCAAATGATACTATGGCATTTTCCACATGTGGTTACTAATTCCTTTAAGCCTGCATATGACAATATAAAATGGAGAAATAATGAAAAAGAATTTGATGCCTGGTGTAAAGGCGAAACCGGTTATCCAATTGTAGATGCCGGCATGCGGGAATTAAATGCAACAGGATTTATGCATAATCGTGTTCGTATGATCGTTGCTTCTTTTCTTACGAAACATTTATTGATCGACTGGCGATGGGGTGAAGCTTATTTTGCAAAAAAATTATTGGATTTTGAACTTGCCTCAAATAACGGAGGCTGGCAATGGGCCGCCGGTTCAGGTTGCGATGCCGCGCCTTATTTCAGGATATTCAATCCCTATTTGCAAACAAAAAAATTCGATCCTGAACTTAAATACATTCGCAAATGGGTTCCTGAATTCGAAGAGTTTATTTATCCGCGGCCAATTGTTGATCATGAAATGGCGAGAAAAAGATGCCTGGAAGTTTATGGCAACGCGTTGAAAAAATAGTTAGTGTCTTCAAGTCGTTTTTTAACCACGGAGACACTTAGTTCACAGGGAGACACGGAGATTATTACCGTGTACCATAGTGTTCCTGTATCTCTGTGGTTTTAGTTTTATTTTAAACTGGTACAAGGCTAAAAAACAGATCAATCAAATCTCGGGTTTACAAAATTATTGAGCTTCGATCCGAAACGATAGCTTATACCAAAATGATTAAAGAAGCGGTAACCCGATGCAAGTTGCCTTCTTCTTGTAAGTACTTCCTGCGGTGTTGCTCCTTCTTTTGGCAGGTATAACTGATCTCTTATAAGCTCTGCAGCAGAAAACATCGAGATTGAAAGCCCGCCAGTGATCCTGATCTCTAATTCTGTATAAGCCTCCAGGAACAGATACTTCCAGTCATGAAAATAATTATGATATTCTGTGCCAAAAGAGATCGTTCCCCATTTTTGGTTTATTGAAAGCTTGGCTTCAAGTGAGTGGCCGAATAAGGTTTCTTTTGTTTTGTCGAACAAGGTTGTATCGATATAGGTATTGTGCCGCACATCTGCTACATACGCGATGGTGAATTTTTTTGTATTCACGAGCTTATAAGGGAAAATGTTGTATTCAACTCCTGTACGGAATAAACCCCTGAACTTATTATTTGAAAATGTATTTCGCGAGGCTGTTGCTTCATAGCCCCATGACCAATGCTGGTTAATACTTGCAATAAGATAATGACTCAGCTCATAGTTATTATTCCTGTACGTGAATTTTTCAAGATTGCCATTGCCATCATCATATTCAATTTTTGTTTTGTTCTTACCGCCATTCAGCTCGAACACAACCTTAAGTTCTTCCGTTATCCTGCTGGCGGATAGATTTCCATTAAAGCTTGATTCTTTATACACTTCATCTGCACTAATGCTACCATAAGATTCGACGCGAAAAACCCAATAGTTCCATGGATCTTTTGTTAACGATGCGGAGCTTTTGGTCGAGTCGTTTGGTTTATCCGTTTTCATTTTGATCTCCATTTCCTTACCCATTTTTGTATGGGCTATATAAGGTGCAAGTCCCAGCTTGATATATTTCAGAAGCAGGGCTCTTTCTTCAAAATCAGTGGCATTGGGCTCATTGATGAATTTTATGGTATCGGTCATGTTCTTGAATTGGTTTTGACCGAAAAAGATCAATTGATATTCATCGCCACCGCCACCGGTGTCCTGGTCAGTTATTAATACATGAACATCTGCTGCTTGCCGGTCCAATAAAAAATCTACGATATTGATCTCTGACCTGATAAAGGTCATGTCGCAACCGGTATGGCAATCAATAAAAACTTTTAGCCGCTCAGGATAGGCATTTTGCGACCAGCATGTGATAATTGAAATAATTATAAATAGTGTGCTTACTAAAAGTTTTCTCATGGCGATCAATTAGGCTTGCAAGGTAACGGTATCTTTTGTTTCATGAATATGAGTTTTACAAAAAGAGTGATTTGCTTTCTGATCGTTCTGAATTCCGGGATGACTGGGATCGATCGTGAATTTCATATAAAAGCGAAATAGCATTTTTACCATCATTTCCAAGATCGATCGAAAAATCGTTTACATAAAGGTCGATATGCTGCCGCATTACATCTTCGCCCATTTCCTGCGAATGTTGCTTTACATAACCGGTGATCGATGGATAATTGCTAAAAGCAAACTCAATACTTTTTTTTATCAACTTATCAATTTGTAAACTAATTGCTTTATCAATCGATCGTTTTACGGCAATGCCACCCAATGGAATGGGGGTATTCATTTTTTCTTCCCAATATTCACCAAGGTCGGTTACTTTATGCAATCCTTTTTGCTGATAGGTAAAACGGTTTTCGTGGATGATCACTCCAAGGGCGGCGCCGGCCCCCTCTAAATCTTCCGCCTCAGGCGGAGAGACTTGGGGAGAGTCATTTAAAACGAAGTCTTCAATTTTATCGAACCGCATAAAAATCTTATTCTTTGCTTCAGGGTATGCAAAAGAGAAAAGAAGATTTGCTGTGGTATTTTCTCCCGGCAATGCGATTGTTTGATGTTTGATGTTCGAGGTTTGACGGTTCAGGATCCTTGCTTATTAGAATTGGTCCAACTCCTTTACCTAATGCCGCTCCTGAGTTGAGTAAAACATATTTATCAAGATTTTGAAAGAATGCGGGAAAGCTAAGCTTTGTTATATCAAGCTTACTTTCAAATGACCATTGTTTAATGTTTCTACGTCTTCAAGAACAACGTCAAATTCAAATCCTTCAGTATCTATTTTCTTATTCACCAATGCATCGAAGATGAAAGTGTCATTCGGGCATGGGCTGTATCCGAGAGTAAGTTTCACTTCAAAAAAAAATTAATAATTAATAATTACTGAAATTAATGTCTGATTCAAATTAATGAATCGAATCCATCATATCCCACTTCTTCTTATTCCTTTCACCAATATAATTTGAAATGCTTCTGATTTGCAAAAAAGGGATCTTTTCCATCAAACAAACATAATGCAAGGCTGCACCTTCCATAGATTCGGTTACAGGGTTAAATGTATCCCTGTAAAACTGTATCATTTGTTTTGAAGTAGCTTATTTGATTTACAGAAATTCCTTTTACAATCTTCAGCCTTGTTTTTCTTAAGATTTCTTCGTTTGGATTAAGCAACCAGCCATTTTTATAAGGATGCTGATCATTTGGTACAAGTTTCAGATCAAAAAGTGTTTTTAACTTTTTCAATTCTACCACGCTTTGGTCCGCAATGGTATCCTGTTTTATGGCCACTACCTCACCAGGCGGAATTTGCAGGTTAAAACTACCTGCGACACCTGCTTGTATTACCAGGTTATATTTCTTTAGTTCAAGTTGTTTGGCCAAATGATAAGTGCTGGCAGTAAGTCCTATGCCTGAGATCAGGATATCAATATTCTTCTTACTGAACGGGTCTTTCTTTATTGTTTCTATAAAAGGACCGATCTCTTTAGCAGTTGCTGCCGCAACAAGAATATTTTTTCCCATTTTGGCAAATATCGTATATCATTCCTAAAGCTGATAAGCCTTACCTTTGCGCCTCATTATTTTCCAAAGAAACCTCCGCCCGATGCTGTGAGGAAAGTAAAAAGTAAAGCATGGTTTACTTAACAAGGATAGAACACTTCAACGCTGCGCATAAACTTTACAATCCTAACTGGAGTAAGGATAAAAATGATGAAGTTTTTGGTAAATGCGCTAACGAAAACTGGCATGGTCACAATTTTGAGTTATATGTTACGATCAAAGGACAACCTGATCCTGATACTGGTTTTATTTTTGATGCGAAAAAGCTTGGAGCATTGGTGAATGAAAAAGTAACCGGGAAACTCGATCATAAAAACCTAAATGTTGATGTTGATTTTATGAAAGGATAAATTGTGTTCCATAGAAAATCTTGTGACAGCAATTTGGAAAGAGCTGGAACCACATCTTCCGCCGCCGGTTCAGTTGCATTGTTTAAAACTTGTAGAAACTGCCAAGATCTATGTGGAGTATTATGGTGGGGAGTGAGTGGTGTCCCGATAACTATCGGGAGGTGAATAGACCCGATAACTATCGGGAGGTGAATGGTGTCCCGATAACTATCGGGAGGTGAATGGTGTCCCGATAACTATCGGGAGGTGAATGGTGTCCCGATAACTATCGGGTTACTGAACGATGAAGTGTGCGACGCAACGGAAGTTTAATAGTAGTAATGGCGCTGGGATCAAAAAAATCTGGAATGAATGAGGAGATTGGTTCTCCGACTAAGGCGGATCACAACAATAAATCTAACATAAAATGAAAGAGGAGATTGCTTCGGCTTCGCCTCGCAAGTAATTGATGGGAAAAAAAGTAGCGATATTCAGAAAAGAACATTTTAATGCGGCTCACCGGTTATTCAATGCCGATTGGGATGATAAAAAGAATACGAAGTATTTGGTAAATGTGCTTTGCCAAATTATCATGGTCATAATTATGAAGCTGAAGTAAAAATAGTGGGAGAGCCGGATGAGAAAACGGGTTATGTAATGGATCTGAAAGAACTAAGTGATCTGATAGAAGAGAAGTCCTTGAACGATTCGATCATAAAAATCTAAACCTTGATACCGAGGAATTCAAAAACCTGAATCCTACTGCTGAGAATATTGCGATTGTGATCTATGAATTATTGCGGCCGCATATCGATAAAGAAAAAGATCTGCAAATAAGATTGTATGAAACGCCAAGGAATTTTGTGGAATACCCGGTCGACTGAAATCCCCGGTTGGGGACTTTAGGACACTCAAAAAAATCAGAGTGCAATTGGAATTTGGAATTTGTCATTTGTAATTTTAGCTGGTTATGGCATATAAAAAAACAGAACAGTACGAAGACAGGATCACAAGCGGACTTGTAAAAAATTATAGTGAAATACTTGACTTGCTTGGTGAAGATCCGCAACGTGAAGGATTAAAAAAAACGCCTGAACGGTTAGCAAAAGCCATGCAATATCTTACACAGGGTTATCACCCGGATGCAAAAGCAATTATCAATTCTGCAAAATTTCATGAAGAAGTAAGCGAGATGATCGTGGTAAAGGATATTGAAATTTATAGCATGTGCGAGCATCATATGCTGCCATTTATTGGTAAAGCACATGTGGCATATATTCCAAACGGATGGATAACGGGCTTGAGTAAAATAGCCAGGGTAGTGGATGTGTTTGCACGCCGGCTGCAGGTACAGGAAAGATTGACGATACAAATAAAAGATGCGATTAAAGAAACATTGAATCCGCTTGGGGTGGCTGTTGTTATTGAAGCAAAACATTTATGCATGATGATGCGGGGAGTGCAAAAACAAAATTCTGCAACAACGACTTCAGCTTTTGACGGGGAGTTTCATAAGAATTCTACCCGAAGCGAGTTCCTTAAACTTATCTCAGCCGATTTAAGCTAATCCGGTATATTTGCAATTCATTAAAAGGTTTGATTGCATTTAGCATCAAACCTTTTTTGATTCCGGAACTCACCAATATAATTCATGACCGGAAGTTGTGCGGGCGTAAACTATCGAACCATGAAACATGCATTTGTATTTCCGGGCCAGGGCTCGCAGTTTACGGGCATGGGAAAAGAGCATTACGACAACAGTGTCTTTGCAAAAAAATTATTTGAACAGGCCAATGAAATACTTGGTTTCCGTATTTCAGATATCATGTTTAATGGTACTGACGAGGATCTGAAACAAACCAATGTAACACAACCCGCCGTTTTTCTTCATTCCATTGTCGCTTACAGAACTATTGAAAGCGCATCACCGGATATGGTGGCGGGTCATTCTTTGGGTGAGTTTTCTGCACTGGTTGCAAATGGCACATTGAGTTTTGAAGATGCTTTGCAACTTGTAGCCATTCGTGCAAGTGCTATGCAGAAAGCCTGTGAACTGAATCCTTCCACGATGGCAGCTGTATTAGGCCTGGCTGATGAAAAAGTAGAAGCGATCTGTGCGGAAGTGCAAAAAGAAACAGGTGAAGTGGTGGTGGCTGCCAATTATAATTGTCCCGGGCAATTGGTAATAAGTGGTTCTATTAAAGGAATTGATATTGCCTGTGAAAGAATGAAAGCGGCCGGTGCAAAAAGAGCATTGGTACTTCCTGTTGGCGGCGCTTTTCATTCTCCATTGATGGAGCCGGCCAAAGAAGAATTGAAAGCAGCTATTGAAGCAACCAAATTTCATAATCCTACTTGCGCTGTGTATCAAAATGTAGCTGCAAAAGCAGTGATGGATAAAGATGAAATAAAGCAAAACCTGATCGATCAGCTTACAAGTGCCGTTCGCTGGACACAAAGTGTTCAATCAATGATCTGCCGATGGTGCTTCCAAATTTACTGAAGTTGGGCCGGGAAAAGTATTGCAGGGATTGATATTAAAAATTGAAAAAACAATGGAAGTAAATGCTGTGAGTTAAAAAAACTCTACCTTTAAATAACAAGCCGGGCCACCACAGGTAGCGCGGCTTTTTTTATTCATTAGCAGTTTTACTATTTGCTGCTATTGCGGATTAGACTAATTTGTAGAAACATTAAAACTAAGGTTATGAGAAAAATTGTACTCCTGCTAATGGCGATATTTTTCTTTTGTACTGCCAATAGCCAGCAACCGATAGCTATCGGTTCAAACCGTTGCGGATCACATGAGATGATCAGACAACAAATGGCGATCGATCCGGTTTATGCAAAAAAAGTAGATGATCTTTTAAAGAATAAAGGAAACTATTCACGCAGTGATAAAAGAGGAGGGCCGGCATCAATTACAATTCCTGTTGCAGTTCATGTGCTGTATAATTCCGCGGATCAAAATGTTTCCGATGCGCAGGTGCAATCGCAGATAGATGTTTTGAATGAAGACTTTACTGCTACCAACAACGACTATAATAATTATGACGCCGGTTACAAAGGGTGAAAGGGAGACCTGGATATAAAATTCTGTCTTACGCAGGTTATACATAAACAAACCGGTCATAAGTCATTTGGGTTTAATGACAATATGAAATTTACCAAGAAAGGCGGCAGTGATGCAATAGATCCAATGCATATTTTAAATATATGGGTGTGTGATCTTGGTAATAAGCTATTGGGATTTGCTTATTATCCGGGGATCACGCCGGAAAAGTTTGGAGTGGTTTGTCATACCAATGCATTTGGAAGGGGAGCACAGTATAATTTATTTGCCGATTATAATCTTGGCCGTACAACAACACATGAAGTTGGTCATGCGTTTGGGCTTGCACATATCTGGGGCGATGCCCGTTGTGGTAATGACCTGGTTGACGATACTCCTTTACATAATGACCCTAATTTCGGATGTCCCGAAGAAGGCCATTTAAGTACATGCGCAGGTACTCCATTGGAAATGTGGATGAACTATATGGATTATACTGATGACAGGTGCATGTATTTTTTTAGTGACGGGCAGGCGGCGAGAGCAAGTTTTTTTATCGATACTGACCCGCAATTGATCAGCATCACCAGCTCTGCATGCAGCAATACACGGCAAGGCAATAATGATATCACCATCACATCAAATAATAGTTCTATTACTGCAAGAGAAAGATTCAATAGTATTTTGTTATATCCTACAATAACATCGGGGCAGCTTAACTTATCAGCGAATAACCCGGCAGAAGGGAAAGCAGAAATAAATATTTATAACCAATCAGGAGCTTTAATGATGAGGCAGCAATTATTTATTTCAGGTAAATCATTGAATCAAATAGATGTAAGTAAACTCGCCAACGGAATTTATTTCCTGGAATTGGGACAAGGTGTAAGTAAGCAAACAAGAAAATTTATAGTTCAGCACTGAGAGTAACAATTAGAGACATCCTCCCGAAGTGCCGGGAGGATTTTTTTTATTGAGCAGAATCTGTGAAAATCTATAACTTTAAAGTAGTATGAAAAGGATCGTCTTTTTTTTATTTCCTGTTCTGATCATTTCTTGCAGAAAAGAAAATGCGGAAGGTTCTTTCGAGGGAATATGGGTTGAAAAAACGTTGCGATTGGATACACTCGAGTTTAATCCTTTGTATTCGAGCAGTCATCAGAGTGTATATTTAAGATCTCCGCAATCTCACATTGGTTACCACTACCAGGTAAAGACAGATAGTATCTTGTTAAAAAATTTTGGCTCTTCCGGTGGGTTCAATCCATATTACTTTAATTTTAATGGCTCGAAAAAATTTACAATAAACAATTTCTTCCAACGACCTGCCTTACCAGCAATGATTCAATTTGAAAAAATAAAGTAGTTATACATTAAGACTGCAGTTCACCCACTCAGGATCAAAATTAGCGTTGTAATATTTTTTGTAAAAATTAATAGCAGGTTCATTCCATTCAAGCACCTGCCACATGATGCCGCTGAATTTTTTTTCTTTTGCTTCTTCTATTAAACGATCCATCAGCAATTTTCCAATTCCTTTTCCTCTCGCCTCTTCTGTTACAATAATATCTTCCAGATACATTCTTTGCCCTTTCCATGTAGAATAGCGAACGTAGTAAAGAGCAAAACCCAAAACCTCACCCTCCCGAACTTCGTTCCCAACTTTCGCTTCGCTCAGTTGCCTCTCCGAAGGAGAAGGAGAGTTAGACTCCGCCTTTTGCTCAGTTGCTACGAATGCCCACCATACAGGCGTTTTTCCAAAACCGCTTTCGGTAAAATGATCCAATGAAACCGTTACTTCGTTGGGTGCTTTTTCATAAACTGCCAATTCAGTTATTAGTTCCAATAATCGGGGACAATCTTCTTTAACCGCTCTTCGAATATGAATCACAATTATTAATTTTTAATTGTTAATTATTAATTCTATAACCGGGTCCTTTCACAAATCGTCCCGGCTTTGCACCGGTATGATCACCATTTTTCAGCACCTGCACACCATTGACAAAAACATGGATCATCCCCACTGCATATTGATGTGGCTTATCAAACGTGGCATTGTCGTTCACTTTTGCGGGATCGAAGATCACAATGTCCGCATAGTTGCCAATTTTTAGTTCGCCACGATTTTGAATTTTAAGATTGGTGGCAGGAAGTTTTGAAAGTTTTCGAATAGCTTCCTGTAAAGAGATTAATTTTTCATCACGTGAATATTTTCCCAACACCCTTGCAAAATTGCCATAAGCTCTTGGATGCGGATTTGATTTCAGAAAAACACCTTCGTTCGTATAAGAGCCTTCATCGCTGCCAAAACTTACCCATGGAATGGCCACCTGTTTCTTTACATTCTCTTCATTCATTAAAAAATAAGCTACCCCAACTCTTGTGCTGTCTTGTATGATCAGGTCCATTGCAGTTTCTTCAGGAGATGTTCCTCTTATTTTTGCAACGTCAGCTAATGACTTACCCGTATATTTTTTTAGTGAATCCTGTTTAAAGCTTAATAGCAAAACATTTTCAGCACCACCGGCACCATGGTAAAGATTTTCCCAGTCGGTTGCATTTGTGTTCATTGCTATTTTCATTGCTGCACGGATGTTTTGATCCATCAGCCTTTCTCTCAGTTTTCCAAAGCCGCCGTCCTGTAATGATGGTGGAAAGGCGGCTGTCATACCGGTAGCTCCTGCAATATAGGTGTACATATTTGCGGAAACATCGACCCCCTCATTTCTTGCTCTTTCTATTCTTCTGATTACGCTATCGAGTTTATTCCAGTTATCTTTTCCGGCTGCTTTTAAATGATAAATTTCTCCGTGAACATTTGCTTCTTTAGCAATGCGGATCAATTCTTCCACTGCTTCATAAAATTTATTTCCTTCACTACGCATGTGGCTAATGTAAGAGCCACCGTATTTCGAAGCTTCTTTGCAGAGCCCGATCAGCTCTTCTGTCTTTGCAAAAAATGCAGGAGGATAAATAAGAGATGAGCCAACACCCAATGCCCCTTCTTCCATTGCCAGCCTCACAAGCATGCGCATTGAATCAAGTTCGGCAGACGAGGGTTCACGGTTACCTTCACCAATTACATAATCTCTTACCGTGGTAGCACCGACAAACGATGAAACGTTACAACTGACACCTTTCTTTTCAAGAAAATTTAAATATTCACCAAGGGTGTTCCACTCAATTTTATATTTAATATCTCCCTGTGATTTTTGTTCTCTTTCTTTCATTGTAGCGTTCAGTGGTCCCATACTCCATCCTTCACCCATCACTTCTAAGGTTACACCTTGCCGGATATCACTTTGGCTTCTTCCGTCTTCAATCAATGATTCATTGGCCCAGCTAAGCATATTAATAAAGCCGGGAGCGACAGCATTTCCTTTTGCATCAATTTCATTTTTTGCAGAAGCTTTTGAAAGATCACCAATAAAAGCAATTGTATCGCCTGCTAATCCAATGTCTCCTTTGAAAGGCTCGCCACCATTGCCGTCAAAGATCATTCCGTTGCGAATGATAACGTCATATTTTTCACCTTCCTGATTACAGGAAATAAAAATAAAAATTGAAACGATGAACGTGAATGGTAGATAATTTTTCATCAAAAATCCTTTTAATCTTGTTAATGCTGGTTCTTTCTTGTTGCTTTAAAATTTCCATTGGGTTGAACAAATGTCATACTAAGCACTTCATTCTTTTCATTTACTTCAAATTTTACACTATACCCTTTTGCTACCTTTATATCAAACTCATCTTTTTTCGCCGGCGCCAACTCATAATCCGGTTGATCGGGCAACAACACCATTAAAGTTTTGTCGCCCTTAATATATACTCTCACTGTTGCTCCGCTCAGATCATAGTTGCCAACATATTTCTGCAATTCATTTTTATTTATAGTGGGCGACAGCTTATCAAACATGATGTCTTTTACTGCAGGCTCCATTTGTATTTCTAATGATGCAATGCTTCCTTTCTCATTGGTATTGAACCGGAGCTTGGGCGCATCTTTAGGATTTTCAGTTTCTTCAGTGGAACGGATCCTGAAAACATCATAATGATAATGCTCCAGGTAACTTTTCGTTCTTTTACCTGCCTCATTATAATCAACCCATGTAGTATCTTTTTCCCTGAATATTTTTATCACGCCATAACCTTTGTTTTCAAATTCACCTGAGTAATCTTCCATTGCATGAGAATATTTTGTACCGGGCTTTTGATTGATGCTATCATTATTCGGAATTGTTTTTGCAGTTGAATCAGCTTTTAACTTATCGGCCAATGCAGTTTTGCCCCATGGCCGGTAAGAAAGTCTGAGCATCCGGTCTGCAATAAAATTCCTGATGCTTGTAGTTGGTGTACCCTGGTTGCTTACTACAAAAATGCCGATACTATCAGACGGAAAAAAAGAAGTAGATGTAATAAAACCATCGATGCCGCCACTGTGTTCTACACGATAATGACCGCGATAACTGCTAATGCCCCATGCTAATCCATATCCACTCATGTGCAGATCGGGATTTTCAGCACCTGGCAAACCGCCACCCGGTGATATTTGCGCAGTGATTGCCTGTGCCCGATAGCTCGAAGGAATAATTTCTTTGCCATTAAATTTTCCATCGTTGATCCATGTTATAAGCCAGTTGGCCATATCCTTTGCGCAACTGTTTATTGAACCCGCAGGCCCGATCGCATCGATATTCCGATAAGGAATTGCTTTGATCTTATTGTTTTCAGATGAATAAGCCAATGAACGATCTGCGGATTTTTCCATATCAACAACTGATAGATTGGTTTTAGTCATTCCCAGCGGCTTAAAAATTTTTTCCTGCATGTTTTCTTCCCAGCTTTTATCCGTAATCTTTTCAATTACCAGGCCCTGCGCCATAAACATAAAATTATTATACTGGTATTTTTCTCTTAGTTCGAAGGCAGGTTCCTGGTATTGCACCCGTTCAAGCAACTCCTTACGGCTTGCTGTTGATCCATACCATGAATAATCATGACGAGGCAGACCCGTGCGATGACACATCATGTCACGCAGTGTTGCATGTTTATTGGTGTATTCATTTTTAAAAACTAATTCGGGTAAATAATCTCTTACCGGTTTATCAAGGCTTAGCTTTCCTTCTTTTTCCAGCATGCCAAGTATAGAAGCAGTAAATGCTTTGGTACAGGAACCAATTGCGAATAATGTGTTTTCAGTGACAGGTAATTTTTTTTCATAGTCACGATAACCAAAACCACCTGTATAGATGACTTTGTTTTTTTCAACTACGGCAATTGTAACACCGGGTGCATTCCATTCCTTTAAAAGTCTTAATGCAAAAGTATCAAGTCCTTTAAGCCTCGGATCGGTTGGTAGTTGGGTAAACGACTTTACAGAAAGAAGAAGAAATAAAACAAAGAAAATTCTTTTCATAAACTTAGTTTTGGTGTAATGACAATTAAAGATAAGGAGTCTAATCAATTGAAAATTGATAGTTGAGCATTGAGCATTTTTTACTGTTATTAAATCTTCAATGCTCAATGTTCAATTTAATGACTGCTCAAGATCATTCAATATATCCTGTATGTTTTCCAATCCTACGCTCATTCTTATCAATCCGTCGGTGATGCCGTATTTTTCACGACTTTCTTTTGGAGTGGCGGCATGCGTCATGGATGCGGGATGACAAAGAATGCTTTCCGCCGTGCCCAATGAAACTGTGCGTACACACATTTTAAGTTTATTCATAAAATCAATACTGGCTCTTAATCCATTTTTCATTTCAAAACTTAACATGCCACCGCCGTGTTTCATTTGTTTCATCGCTACTTTATGATCAGGATGGGAAGCGAGACCGGCATAATTAACTTTGCCGATGGCCGAATGCCCATTCAAATATTCAGCAATTTTCATTGCATTAAAACAATGACGCTCCATCCGGAGTTCAAGAGTTTTCATTCCAAGGTTTAAAAGAAATGCATCGAAAGGATTGCTGTTTACCCCAAGTATCCGGTAAGTTTTTTTAACAGGCCCATTCATTCTTTCCAAATCTTTTCCTAATAAAACCCCGCCGATCGCCGTTCCGTGCCCGTTTAAGAATTTTGTAGTGCTGTGAAAAACAAAATCAACACCGTATTGGAAAGGTTGTTGTAAATAAGGAGTAGCAAACGTGTTATCAACCGCAACAAGAAGATTGTTTGCTTTGGCGATTTTTGTCAGTTCTTCCAGGTCAACACATTGAATTGTTGGATTAGCCGGCGTTTCCAGGTACATCATTTTTATTTCAGGATTTGCTTTGATAGCTTCTCTTGCTTTATTCAAATCCCTGAGATCAACAATTACCGGCTCTACACCAAACTGCGGAAGGATTCTTGTTATCAACTCTTCCAACCCGCTGTATAAAGAATAATGAGAAAGTATCTTGTCGCCTTTTTTCAGACTGCTGATCATTAATGTCGTTAATGCTGCCATTCCTGAAGCATGAAGAAATGCTTTCAATTGCAATGGATTTCCTGAAGCATCTTTTAACCCAAATGCTTCAAGAGCGGCAATCTTATTTTCTGCTTCGGTAAAATTGGGGTTGCCCCAGCGGCTATAGATATAACCTTCTTCTTCGCCGCTGAAGCGACGCATTCCCTGCTCTGCTTCATCATAAACGAACGTTGATGAGGCATAAATAGGAGTAACATGTGCATACAGCGGGTCCTGCGTATGGCCGGCATGCAATGCAGCCGAGCCAAAACCGGAAAGTGGAAAACTTTTATCCATATTAAATTTTGAAGTAAGAAATTTGATAGCTGATACTGATAACTATTGGTATCAAATGTAAATGATTTCATCTTCAGCTGTAAAAGCCGCACATACATCACTACCAAGCAATCGAACCATGAAAGATCTTCTTTCTCAATTGGCTGCTTATAATATTTGGGCCAATCAAAAATTACTGGAAATAATTCTTGGTTTACCAGAAGAAAAGCAAAAACAAGAAGTACCGAGCAGTTTTAGAAGTTTATATACAACCATATTTCACATGTGGGATGCAGAAAGTATCTGGTGGCAGCGCATGAAGTTGCATGAGCGGATCATCCGGCCCAGCGATAATTTCAATTCATCTATGAAAGATGTTGCCAATGGTTTGTTACAACAAAACCAGCAATGGCAGGAGTGGGTAAGCACAGCAACTGAACCAGTACTCGATCATGTGTTTCAATACTACAATCAAAAAAAAGAATCTTTTAAGCAGCCTATCTTTCAAATGATGCTGCATGTTTTTAATCATGGCACCTATCACCGGGGACAATTAGTAAATATGCTTCGCCAGTTAGGCATCGAAAAAATACCACCAACAGATTTTATTGTCTGGAGCAGGAAGAAATAAGAGCTGGCTGCGCTCAGGTTTTATACCTTTAGGAAAACTATAGGGTATGAAAAAGAGATTTTTCATGCTGGCATTTCTCTCTATATGCAGATACAAATTAATCGCGGTTAGCTTTATTATTTTTTTGTTTGTGTCTTGCTTATCACATTTCAACCAAAAAAGTCAAGCAACCGGGGAATATGAGTATGTATATGATAACATTCAATGGCAACCTGGTAATGAGTCCAAAATTTTGACTGCTGCATTAACTTTGCCAGGCGAGGCATCCCAGGTATCACAGATTGTTTCCGTTAAAATTAGCCAGCGAGGTACGGAAGTAGTGGCTGCAAACTTTAAGAGTATTAACCGGGAGTATTGGTATAAAGTGATTGGAAAAATTATTTACTTATTCTGGAATTCCAATGGCAACTCAAGTCAACTTACAGTGGTTAAAGTGAAAATAAACGGTAAAAAATGACTTGACAAAAATTTCTTTTTGTGCTCAATGTAGTTAACCGTTTTTCAAAGGCTGGCTGCTCAGTAATTAAAATCCTGTGAGAAGTAAAGGGCTAAAGCCCTACCTCATTTATATAAATCTTATCAATCCCTGCCCTGAAGGGCAGGGCAATTCACCAAAGGCCCTCGCTCATTTTATAAAGATTTTATTCAATCCCCGCTTTGAAGGGCAGGGCGATTCACCAAAATGTTTGGTGAAAAAACCTCGCTAACAGATTTTATTGTTTGGAGAAGAAGAAAAAAACGGCAACTACCGTTAAATTTCTTCTGCTTAATTGCCCCGCCCCTCAGGGCGGGGTGAACTGAAAACTGTAAATTCCGATCCAGGGCTTTAGCCCTTTAAAACAAAAGATCATGCCTTTTATAAAATTGCTGATCCACGCCGTTTGGGCCACCAAGGATCGCAAACCACTTATGAATAAAACAAATAAAGACTTTCTCTGCGATCATATAAGAGAATACAGTTGCGGGAAAAATATTCATCTTATTAATATTAACGGTCATCTGGATCATTTACACTGCTTCATTTCAATGGATGCAGAACAAAACATTGCCACACTAATGAATCTAATTAAGGGCGAATCATCATACTGGGCAAATAAAAATTTGAAATGGCCAGAGAAATTTGGCTGGCAAGATGATTATTTTGCCGTTTCAGTGGGTGAATCTCAATTTGACGCAGTCAATAGTTACATTTCAAACCAGGAAGTACATCATCAAAGGAAAACATTCCAACAAGAGTATGATGAGTTTATAAATAACTATCATTTTCAGGAGTAAAGGGCTAAAGCCCTGCCTCATTTACATAAATCTTATTCGGTCCCTGCCCTGAAGGGCAGGGCAATTCAGCAAAGGCCCTCGCTCATTTATAAAAATTTTGTTCAATCCCCGCCCAGATGGGCAGGGCGATTCAGCAAAATATTTGGTGGAAAATCCACGCCAACAGATTTTATTGTTTGGAGCAGGAAGAAAAAAACGGCAACTAGCGTTTAATTTCTTCTGCTTAATTGCCCCGCCCTTCAGGGCGGGGTGAACTGAAGATTGTAATTTACAATCCAGGGCTTTAGCCCTTTAAAGCAGGAAGTACATCATTAAAGGAAAACATTCCAACAAGAGTATGATGAGTTTATAAATAACTATCATTTTCAGGAGTAAAGGGCTAAAGCCCTGCCTCATTTACATAAATCTTATTCGGTCCCTGCCCTGAAGGGCAGGGCAATTCAGCAAAGGCCCTCGCTCATTTATAAAAATTTTGTTCAATCCCCGCCCAGAAGGGCAGGGCGATTCAGCAAAATATTTGGTGGAAAATCCACGCCAACAGATTTTATTGTTTGGAGCAGGAAGAAAAAAACGGCAACTAGCGTTTAATTTCTTCCGCTTAATTGCCCCGCCCTTCAGGGCGGGGTGAACTGAAGATTGTAATTTCCAATCCAGGGCTTTAGCCCTTTAAAGCAGGAAGTACATCATTAAAGGAAAACATTTCAACAGGAGTGTAATGAGTTTATAAATAACTATCATTTTCAGGAGTAAAGGGCTAAAGCCCTGCCTCATTTACATAAATCTTATTCGGTCCCTGCCCTGAAGGGCAGGGCAATTCAGCAAAGGCCCTCGCTCATTTATAAAAATTTTGTTCAATCCCCGCCCAGAAGGGCAGGGCGATTCAGCAAAATATTTGGTGGAAAATCCACGCCAACAGATTTTATTGTTTGGAGCAGGAAGAAAAAAACGGCAACTAGCGTTTAATTTCTTCCGCTTAATTGCCCCGCCCTTCAGGGCGGGGTGAACTGAAGATTGTAATTCAATCCAGGGCTTTAGCCCTTTAAAACAGGAAGTACATCATTAAAGGAAAACATTCCAACAAGAGTATGATGAGTTTTTAGATAACTATCATTTTCAGGAGTAAAGGGCTAAAGCCCTGCCTCATTTACATAAATCTTATTCGGTCCCTGCCCTCAAGGGCAGGGCAATTGAGCAAAATATTTGGTGGAAAATCCACGCTAACAGATTTTATTGTTTGGAGCAGGAAGAAAAAAACGGCAACTAGCGTTTAATTTCTTCTGCTTAATTGCCCCGCCCTTCAGGGCGGGGTGAACTGAAGATTGTAATTTACAATCCAGGGCTTTAGCCCTTTAAAGCAGGAAGTACATCATTAAAGGAAAACATTTCAACAGGAGTATAATGAGTTTATAAATAACTATCATTTTCAGGAGTAAAGGGCTAAAGCCCTGCCTCATTTACATAAATCTTATTCGGTCCCTGCCCTGAAGGGCAGGGCAATTCAGCAAAGGCCCTCGCTCATTTATAAAAATTTTGTTCAATCCCCGCCCAGAAGGGTAGGGCGATTCAGCAAAATATTTGGTGGAAAATCCACGCCAACAGATTTTATTGTTTGGTGCAGGAAAAAATAACTTATTTGGTCAATCCACGATCTCCGGGTCCGATTTAAATACCAGGTTGTAAAACAAAGACGAAAAAGTTGCTAATACTCCTATTTTAATTAAAAGAGTTTTAAAATTATCATTTGGATTTTTATCGATAAGAAACAATATCAGGAAAAAGGCAACCGCAAAAACAATGAGGAAAAAACTAAAGCGCAGCCAAAAAGAGTAATGTTTTATATTCATCGGGTTGGATTGACCATGAAATTAAAAACATAAAATGAATTTCGCAATCCGGGAAAGTAAAAAACCCGGATTTAAAGAAGAAAAAAATATCAACAGATCTTTTACTAAGGTGGCTTCCTATGTAAATCCACAGTCGCATGCTGCAATTACAATCAAATCAACTTTGTTTATTATCTGTTTTTAATTACGCCACTTATCACGGCGGGTAATTGTAAATATGCTTCGTCAATCATGTATTGAAAAAATCCCGCCAACAGATTTTAGTCTATGGAACAGTCCGTAAAAAATAATTCTTCGAGATGAAAAATATTCTCACCTGACGCGTCTTACTTTGAATTCTCCTTCTGTAATGTCAATAGTTTGATCATCGCTGTGGTCATATAAGTAATTGCCGGTGAAAGTACCTTTGAGCTCAGTGCTCGTTATAGAGGTTACATTGATAACGTATTTTGAGACCGGACGTCCGGTGGCATCTCCTATACTATAGAGTTTCATATTGGCAGTGTTTGCGTTTGTCATATGATTAACCACTACCCAATAATTAAGATTGTCGCTGGAATAAGTCCCGGTATTAAAGTTAGCGCCGTCAACCTGGATCGAAATATCAAAAATAGTTTGCAGTGCGTCATCATTAGCGGTAATGCCAAAATCAGTTTTTGCTGGATTGGCCAGATCAGGTCCAAGTTCACCTGCAACTGTTTTCCATGTAACCCACGTACCGTTAATTTTTAGTTTGACATAATAGTCCGGATCATTACTATTCTTTTTGCACCCGGCAAGAAAAAGCAGAGCAATCAGTAAAGTTAGAACACCGTTTTTCATAGTATATTGTTTTGGAATAAACGATAGTACAACCTTTAAGAATAACAATTCTGAGCAATCGACAAGTGGTTTGGGGCGAAAAGGTTTGAAATATTAATCGTGAGTAAATTATTCATTAGCACATCCATGTTACCTGCGATCCGAAATCTTAAATTGATCAATACTCCCACTTCACCAACGTAGCGCCCCAGGTAAATCCTCCGCCAAAAGCAGCAAGTACGATATGATCACCTTTATTTATTTCATGTTTGCAATCCCAAAGACAAAGTGGGATAGTGGCTGCAGTAGTATTACCATATCGTTGAATATTGAGCATTACTTTTTCCTGGCTTAATCCCATCCGGTTTGCAGTGGCATCAATAATTCTTTTATTGGCCTGGTGCGGAACCAGCCATGCAATATCATCGCCGGTAAGATTATTTCTTTCCAACAATTCAGCACTTACATCAGCCATTCCTTTTACTGCAAATTTGAAAACGGGCTGACCATCCTGGTAAATAAAATGTTCTTTATTATTAACTGTTTCAATGGAAGCAGGTTTTTGCGAGCCACCGGCTTTCTGATATAAATAATGGCGGCCACTGCCATCACTTTTAAGAATACTATCTAGTATCCATAACCATCTTGATTAGGTTCCAGTAAAACTGCACCGGCGCCATCACCAAAAATAATGCAAGTGGCGCGGTCAGTATAGTCAACGATCGAACTCATTTTATCAGCACCTACAACCACCACTTTTTTATACCGGCCGCTTTCAATAAACATCATTCCAGTGATAAGCCATATAAAAATCCAGAGCAGGCAGCATTCAAATCAAAACCAAAAGCATTTGTTGCACCAATTTTATCACAAATAATATTTGCAGTAGCAGGAAAAAGCATATCGGGAGTAACGGTGCAGCAAATAAGACAATCAATTTCTTTGGGATCAATTCCTCTTTTTTGACAAAGTTCCAACACCGCAGGAGCGCCAAGATCGGAAGAAGCCTTTCCTTCGCCTTTTAATATTCTTCTTTCAGAAATTCCGGTTCTTGTCCTGATCCATTCATCATTTGTGTCCACCATTTTTTCAAGGTCAGCATTGGTGAGTTTGTCTGGAGGAACATATCCGCCAACAGCGGTTATTGCAGCAGTTACTTTTTTTGATCATTAAAAAAATTAAGTGCATCGAAGATAATGTAGTCAGAGGTTAACGGGTAAGTTGGAAGTTAGGAATTAGGTAATTGGTAATTAGGTGCTTGACCTCAAATTCCTGATTCCTAATTCCTTAATTCACTTCAATCCCAATTCTCTTATTTTCGCAACCATGATCGCTTATCTTGATGGAAATTTGTTCATAAAAGCCCGGCACAAGTACATGTGGATGTTAATGGTGTAGGGTATGAAGTTCAAATTAGCCTGAATACTTTTTCCAGGATCCAAAATCTTGAAAAAGGTGTTTTACATACTCATCTTCTTGTGCGGGAGGATGCTCATATTCTCTATGGTTTTTTTGACAAGGCGGAAAAAGAAATGTTTCTTAATTTAATTTCAGTGTCAGGAATCGGTGCAACAACTGCACGAATGATGTTGTCATACATGAGACCTGAAGAAATTACGAGATCAATCGTACTTGGTGATACTCATGCTCTTGAAAAGGTAAAAGGAATGGGTAAAAAGACAGCCGAACGATTGGTGCTTGAGCTTAAAGATAAGTTGGCAAAACAACCGTTCGATACAAATATTTCGCCTATGAAAAACAATACTTTGCACTCAGATGCGTTAAATGCCCTGATGGCCCTGGGAATAGACCGGAACATAGCCGATCAGGCAATCCAAAGGGTCATGCAATCTGACCCTTCGCTAACCTCCCTTGAAGAAGTGATCAAGAAAGCCCTAAAAACTCTGTAAGCCTATCGACTGACATTTTACCTAACTAATTCTGTTGAGAAAGTTTTGAGCCTTAAGTCAACCATTACAATACGAACGCTGATCGTTGCAGTCGTTTTAGCCTTTATTACAATAAAGGCAAATGCATCTCCATATCCCGGATTTGGCTATACCTATTTTTCTACAGATACGATACGTCCGACACCAACTGATCGCTATGGCGATCCTTATAATTATCCAACCAGAAATCCTTTTGATTTAAATGATACCATTTTATAAAAAGGAATATTGAATACGATCCAGTAACAAAACAATATTATATCATTGAAAAGATAGGGAATCATTATTACCGGACACCGATGTCATTTTCAATGAGAGAACTTCTTGACCTGAAAGGCAGGGAAGATGAGAATGAATATTTCAGAAAAAGAGCAAGCCTGCTCGCCAATCTGAACCGCCGGACATACAAACCTAAATTCAATTTTGTAAATGATTGGGTGAACCGGATTGTCGGTAACGGAAAAATTGATATCAAACCATCCGGGTTATGTTGGACTTACTAGCGGTTACCAGGGACAAAATATTAAATAACCCAACATTACCTGAACGAGCAAGAAAAAATGGCGGATTTGATTTTAATATGAACTGCCAGTTCCAGGTGGATGCAAACATTGGTGATAAATTAAAATTGCCGATCAACTATAATACACTTGCCAATTTTAATTTTGAAAATCAGTTGAAGCTGGATTACCAGGGAAAAGATGATGAAATCTTAAAACATTTCCAGGCAGGTAATACAAGTTTTACTTCTAAAGGAACATTGATACCCGGTGCACAATCTTTGTTTGGGATAAAAACGCAATTGCAGTTTGGTAAAATTTTTGTAACCACCGTTATTGCTAATCAGCGTTCGACAACGCCAATCATTGGGTTTACAGGGCAGTTCATCTACACAAACTTTTACATACAGAGCAGATGAATATGAAGAGAACCGTCACTTTCTGATGGCCCAATATTTCCGGAATAATTATAATAAAGCGATGAGGAATTTGCCGGTTGTTAATTCACTTGCACAAATACTGCGTGTGGAAGTTTGGGTAACAAACAGAAACGGCGCTACTACCGATACAAGAGATGTTGTTGCATTGATGGATCTTGGAGAAGGCAAGCCTTATGGTCCATGGGGTGGACTTGGCTATGTGCCACCAAGAAATGATGCGAATAATCTTTATTCAACAATATTAAGTAACCCCGGCAGCAAGAAATTCATCGTCGGTACAAGTGTATTGACAGGTATCGGTTTGCAGCCTGTGCAGGATTTTGAAAAAACATTTGCCCGGAAACTTTTGCCAACTGATTATTATTTTAACCCGCAGATTGGTTTTCTTTCACTGAATCAGCCACTTCAGCCGGATGAAGTATTGGGTGTCGCTTTTCAATATACTTATAATGGAAGGTTTACCAGGTGGGTGAATTTTCACAGGATGTTCCGCCGGATTCAACAGGAACTACACAGACAGTTCTGTTTCTGAAATTATTAAAAGCAACTTCACAACGTACCAATCTTCCTATCTGGGACCTGATGATGAAAAATGTTTATTCAGTGGGCTTTGGCCAGTTGGAACGACAGGATTTCAAATTGGATGTTGTTTATGAAGAACCAAGTCTTGGTGAAAAAAGATATTTACCACCAGATGATGTAAGCGATCCTTATAAAGGACAACCACTGATCTCGTTGGTAAACCTTGACAGGTTAAATAATCAGAATGACCCGCAACCCGATGGCGTGTTTGATTATGTAGAAGGATTTACTGTCATCTCATCTCAGAGCCGGATCATTTTCCCGGTGCTTGAACCTTTTGGAATGAATCTTGAATATGTGTATGTGGACCCGACAGTATTCAGCAGCGGGAGAAATATCTTTATTATCCTTTGTACGATACCATCAAAGCCATTGCGCAAACCTATGCCAACCTCAACCGGTTCAAATTTGTTGGAAAAAGTCAAATCAGGCTTAGGCACTTCAGAATATCAACTTGGATTTAATATTCCCCGTGGTTCAGTTACTGTAACTGCCGGCGGACAAGTATTGCAGTGAAAATATCGATTATGAAATAAACTATGATCTTGGAACATTGAAAGTAATTAACCAGGCGATCATCAATTCCGGTGTTCCGGTCAATATTAATTATGAAAACAATGCAACTTTTGGATTGCAACAACAGAATTATATGGCGTTGCGGCTGGATTATCTTGCCAGTAAAAAACTTACACTTGGTGGAACGATTGTAAGATTAGGTGAAAGACCATTCTTTATAAAACAGAATTATGGTGATGATCCGATACGGAATACGATGTATGGTCTGGATTTCGATTACCGGAATGAAATGCCAAGATTGACAAGTTTGCTTGATAAGCTTCCTTTTTATTCCACAAAAGCAATGTCGAGTATTACAGCTTATGGTGAAGCTGCAGTATTGAAATCCGGGCATGCCAAACAAATCGGTAAAGGAGAAGATGGCGTGATCTATATTGATGACTTTGAAGGAACCCGCACAGTATTGATCTTCGGTTTCCACTTATCAGCTGGACGATGGCTTCAACACCGCAAAACTCACCGGATACAAACGGAAATCCTTTGTTCCCTGAAGCGACATTGCATAATAATCTTGCTTACGGATATAACCGTGCAAAACTTGCCTGGTATAATATCGAACAGGTATTGCAGGAAGCAAGAAATCAAAATAACCCTGTGCGGAATACTTAAAGATGAACTATCAAAACCGGAAACAAGACAGGTTTATTCAACATGAAATTTTTCCTAAACGTTCAACTGATTTTGGACAGTCATTGATCACAACTTTTGACCTTGCATTTTATCCAAAAGAAAGAGGCCTTATAATTTTGAATACAAGCCCGGAAGAGTAAATGCAAATGGAAACCTGTTGAAATCCAAAGGAAGCATGGGGCGGTTTGATGCGCAATATTGATCAAACAGATTTTGAAACCGGTAATATTGAATTTATCGAATTCTGGCTGCAGGATCCATTTATTCAATAAACCATTCAGCACTGGCGGCGAGCTTATATTTTAACCTTGGTAATATTTCAGAAGATGTTTTAAGAGATGGTAAAAGAGCTTATGAAAATGGATTGCCAACAACTAAGAATCCTGCAATTCCGGTAGATAATAATACGGTGTGGGGTCGTGTACCATCAAACCCGATACAGGTTACCAATGCATTCAGTAATGATCCTGAGGATCGTCAATACCAGGATGTAGGTTTTGATGGGTTGACTGATGAGCTGGAGAATATAAAGCGGAAAAATTATTTGGATAGTCTTGCTATAAACTTTGGTACATCATCGCCTATTTATTTAAAAGCTAAAGCAGATCCTTCGGGAGATAATTTTAAAAATTACCGTGATGCTTCTTATGATCAGTCGCAGACCGGGATCTTAGGAAGATATAAAGAAATTAATAACCCGCATGGCAACTCACCTGTTTCTGAAAATCAAACGGAATTCATCAATGCTTTCACATTGTATCCTGACCAGGAAGAATTAAACCGTGATAATACATTGAATGAAGTTGAAGAATATTTTCAATACCGTGTCGAGCTGAAACCAAACATGTCTATCGGCAATAATTTTATTACTGATAAAAGAGAAGTCGATGTAACACTGGCCGACGGAACAACAAGATCTGAAACATGGTATTTATTCAGAATACCAGTGAACCAGTATAATGATAAAGTGGGAAATATTCCTGATTTTAAATCGATTCGTTTTATCCGGATGTTCCTTACCGGTTTTGAAGATACCGTTGTTTGCCGTTTTGGAAAACTGGAATTGATCCGCAATCAATGGCGCCGTTTTACTTATGAAGTAGATACAACCGGTATTTTCAAAAGGCTACCTGCAAATGATCCCGTGAAGGTTGATGTACTGGCTGTAAATATTGAAGAAAATGATCAGCGTGAACCAATACCTTATGTGCAGCCACCCGGCATAGCAAGACAACAACAACTCAGCAATAACAATGTTCCTTTATTACTAAACGAGCAATCATTAAGCCTACGGTTCAATGCCCTTACTGAAAAACAAACAAGAGGAGTATTCAGAACACAGAGCTTCGATCTGGTGCAATACGGTAAACTAAATATGTTTATTCATGCTGAAGAGCTTTTCCAGAATACCATTGATGATGGAGACCTGAATGCAGTCATTCGTATTGGCAGTGATTTTGTCAGCAATTATTATGAAATACGGGTACCATTAAAAATGACACCATGGGGCACGACCGATTCATTGAAGATATGGCCCGAAGCAAATAATCTTGAACTTGATATACAGGAACTGGTTCGTTTAAAAATACGAAGAAATAAAGCAGGTATCTCGCCGGCGCAGTATTACAGCAAGGTGATCGACGGAAGGAAATTCGCCATCATTGGTAATCCGAACCTTGGTGAAGTAAAAGGATTCTTTATGGGCATTGAGAATTTAAAACTGGAACCAATTTATGCTGAAGTTTGGTTTAATGAGTTGCGCCTGTCTCAACTTAATGAAAAAGGAGGTTGGGCCGGTATAGGAAGATTAGATATCACAGGTGCCGATCTTTTTAACCTAAGTATTTCTGCTGCTGCAAGAAGTACCGGGTTTGGAACATTGGAGCAAAGAGTAAATGAACGCAGCCGTGAAGATTTTGCACAATTTGATATAGCATTGAATATCGATGCGGGAAAATTGTTACCGAGAAAATTAGGATTACAGATCCCGGTGTATGCAGGTATCAGCCACACTCAATCTTTACCAGACTATGATCCGTATGACCTGGATATAAAATTAAGGGATAAGCTGAGGGATAATCCGAAATCGGTACAGGATTCGATAAAAAGAGAAGCCGTAGATGCGCTAACGATAAAAACTTTTACACTTACCAATGTTAAGGTGATGAGGCCCGGTAACAAAAAGCCGCAGCCATGGGATATTTCTAACTTTGATGGAAATTATTCGTATACAAAAATTGAAAGACGCAACCCGCTGATCGATCATGATGATATGACAAGGACCCGCGCTGCAATTGGTTATAATTATGCGCCGCAGCCAAAATATTTTGAGCCATTTAAGGGATTGATAAAATCAAATTCAAAATGGTTATCATTTATTAAAGATTTTAATTTTAATTACAGGCCATCACAGATATCAGTTAAAGCAGATGTGTTCAGGCAGTTTGGGGCATTGCAGCCCAAAAATGTAGGAGGCGGCCCTTATAAAATACCGGAGAGCTATGATAAATATTTCACATTCGATCGTTACTATATTGTGCGTTGGGATCTTACAAGATCACTGAGTCTTGATTACAACGCAATCAATAATGCAAGGATAGATGAACCGTTTGGCCGCATCGATACCGATGCAAAAAAGGATACAGTCAGAAAGAACTTTTTCAAAGGCGGCAGGAATACCCGTTTCCACCAGGATGCAACATTTACTTATAATTTTCCAACGAATAAAATTCCAATTCTTGACTGGACCACTGTCCGGGCAAGTTATAGAGCAGAGTACGATTGGATCGGCGCTTCATTGCTTGCAAAGAGTCTTGGTAACACGATCAGCAATGGACAAACTAAAAATGTAACAGGCGATCTGAACTTTGAGCAATTGTATCTTAAGTGGAGATTTTTGAAAGCTGTTCATAGCACTGCACCGTCAAATCCGGCACCGAAAGACGCTAAAACCCCAAAAATTACCAGGAAGTCTTTGAACAATGATTCACTTTCCCGCAAAGAAGCACGAAAACTTTTAAAACTCAAGCGCAAGCAAGCAAGACAAGAAAGAAGAGCAAAGAAGGCGAATACGTTGCCGGAAGTAAATGGTATTGTAAAAGGCGTAGCTAAGCTGGCAACAGCATTAAAAAGAGTAGGTGTACAATACACGGAAACATCAGGCACATTATTACCTGGATATCTCGACAGCACAAGGGTGCTCGGTCAAAACTGGAAGAGCATGCAACCGGGAATGGATTTCATTTTAGGACGACAAGTGGATACAAATTGGATAAACAGGAAAGGTGCACAAGGTTTGTTGTCAAAGGATCCGATCTTCAATTCTCTTATTCAGCAGCGTTATGATCAGCGTTTGAATATCACAGCGCAGGTTTCACCAATCAGGGATTTTAATATCGATATTAATCTTGATAAATCATTTACAAAAAACTATACTGAATTATTTAAGGATACTACATTAAGTGGTGCGGGTCCGCTTACAAGAGTAAATCCTTATGCTCTTGGCAGCTTCAGCATCAGCTATATTTCTTTCCAGACATTGTTCAAAAAATTCGATCCAAACATTGTATCTGAAACATTCAAGCAATTTGAGGCCAATAGAATTATTCTTTCCGGTAAACTTGGAAAGCTGAATACTTATAACGGACCAACTCCGGTGCAAGGACCGGATGGTTATTACCAGGGTTATGGAAGATATGCGCAGGATGTAATTATACCATCATTCATTGCGGCCTACACAAATAAAGACCCATTGAGTGTTTCAATAACGAAAAATTCAAATCCTAAATTGAATTCAAATCCGTTTAGCGGGTTAAAGGCTAAACCAAACTGGAATGTTACATATAACGGATTAAGCAGGATCAAAGGATTGGAAAAAATATTTACCAATGTTACGATCCGTCATGGATACAGAAGCACATTAAGCATGAACAGTTTTAATTCTGCATTGTTCTTCCAGGATCCTTTCCGTTATGGATTCCCTGCATTTATCGATCCATTGACCGGTAATTATGTTCCCTATTTCTTTGTACCTAATATTACGATCACGGAAGAGTTCAGTCCGTTACTTTCACTTGATATGACTTTTACCAACCAGCTTTCTGCAAGAATGGAGTATCGTAAAACAAGACAACTTAGTCTAAGCCTTATCGATTACCAGTTAGCAGAGAACCGTTCTACAGAATTAACGATCGGTGCTGACTGGAGAGTAAAAGGAATGCCATTGATCAAAAAAATACCATTCATGAAAGGCAAGCTGGATAACGATGTTACATTCAAGCTTGACTTCAGCATTCGTGACGATGCTACTGCAAACAGCAAGCTTGATCAGAATACATCATTTGGTACAGCAGGACAAAAGGTGATTAACATTTATCCAACTATTGACTACGTTGTCAACAGCCGCATAAGAGCCACATTATTCTTTCAGCAAACAAGAACAATTCCAAAGATCGCGACTACTGCGCCTATTACAAATACACGTGCAGGAATGACATTGACGATATCCCTCGCACAATAAACCAGGATTTGCAGGATTGATAGGATTTGTGAGGAAATTTGGATAATCTCCCCAGTGCGAATTATGAGAAAGTAATTTACAGGAATTGTGCCTTTGGGAATCTACAAAAGAAGCTTGGTCCTGTGTTTTTGAGCATCCCGGTTTGCTCATGAATCTTTTAAATCCGGAAAATCCTCGTTTCAATCGTTTAAATCCCTTTTTTAAATCCGGAAAGTTGGATACTTTCCTTCTGTTTAAATTCCTTTATATGAAGCATGAGGAAATTACTTACAAGATTATTGCCTGTGCGATGGAGGTGCATAAGAAACTTGGGCCTGGATATCCAGAATACATTTATCACAGAGCTCTTATTATTGAATTCAAATTACAGAATGTTAAATTCGAAGATGAGTATGATATCAGGATTCATTATAAAGGTGAGCAGGTTGGCGTGCGGAGAGTTGATTTCCTGGTTGAAAAAATTATACCTGTTGAAATAAAAGCCGCCACAGAATTATCAGACATAAATATTGCACAGGCTAAAAATTATCTCGAAGCCGGCGGAATTGAGATTGGATTGCTGATAAATTTTGGTTCTTTAAGTTTACAATTTAAAAGAATGATCAATAATAAAATTTCATCCAATTAGGGGTGTCCTGATTTCCTCAATAATCCTATAAATCCTGCAAATCGTGGTTTCAGTTTACAATTTAAAAGAATGATCAATAATAAAATTTCATCCAATTAGGGGTGTCCTGATTTCCTCAATAATCCTATAAATCCTGCAAATCGTGGTTTCAGTTTACAATTTAAAAGAATGATCAATAATAAAATTTCATCCAATTAGGGGTGTCCTGATTTCCTCAATAATCCTATGAATCCTGTAAATCGTGGTTTATAAATCCTGTAAATCGCGGTTCTATTTTACTTTCTTAAACATCATCACATAACCACAAAGATTCTTTTTCTTTTGTTTGTTAACCTGTACGGGTTTCATCATGTGGAATTCGGAGAAGCGGGGTTGGTAGGCGTAAGAAATAACATTGCCGTCAACATCACCCCATTTATTTTGTTTGAAGACAACTTGTTTTTCATTCCAGTCGAACATGCGCACTTCATACAGACGGCTTGTATAATCGCCTATAAAAACAAACTGATAAAGGCTTCCCTGGTTCAATGGAATGATCACCGGCATTTCATATTCGCTTTCCATTGTAATAGAAGCTTCTTTCATCAGAACAAAGCCATCATCAGAATATAATTTTTTTAGGCTGTCAACCTGGTGAGCAATTAATACATTACTGCACGATTGCACTTTGATCACATTCGATTGTGCGCTTGCCGAGAGAATGCTCAGCATGAGTATAAGAATTACCAGGTACGGTTTTTTCATAAAGGTTCTTAACAGGAATTGAAGGAACAACAATATAAAAATAGAGTGTCTCAATCTCGGGTCTAAATTTTTGATTAAGTAAATTCAAATGCGGGTACAAATTCCAAGTCGTCTTACGAAAGTTTAAAGAGGCGGATTTAGTAAAAGGGATTAGTAATTAACGGCGGGGCTATAAGCAATAATCGTAAATCTACGAGTAGTATGCAACTTATTGAAAAAATGTTGATTATAGTCAAGCGTTATTAGGGTATGTAACAAAGTTGATGCGTCTATTTACGATTAAAATAAACAGCATTGGCCTGACGCAGACAGGTTAAAACGATATCATTGATGCAAACATGTGGAGGAAGTGTGGTGCAGTAATAGATAACATCGGCTACATCTTCAGGGGTGAGTGGCGTTAAACCATCGTATATTTTTTTTGCCGTGGCTTCATCACCTTTGAAGCGAACAAGAGAAAATTCCGTTTCAGCAGCACCGGGATGTATAGCCGTTACTTTGATGCCATGTCTTAACAGATCGACACGCATGGATTGAGAAAGAATATCGACAGCCGCTTTTGTAGCGCAATAAACATTTCCTTTTTCATACACTTCTTTTGCTACCGATCCAAGATTTATAATATGGGGACTTGCACTCTTTTTAATAAATGGAAAAAGTGCTTTTGTAGAATAAAGGAGGCCTTTCACATTTGTATCGATCATCGTATCCCAATCATCAGGATCGCCGTCATCAAAATAATCACGGCCAAGTGCAAGACCGGCATTGTTGATCAGCACATCGATATGCTGCCATTCTTCCGGAATATTTTTTGCGGCTTCAAAAACTTCATTCCTGTTTCTTACATCAAAAGCCGAAACAAGAATTGCCGTATTATATTTTTTTTCTAAATGCTCTTTTAATTCCAGCAGCCTCTCTTCACGGCGGCCATTTATAATTACATCATATCCATGGCACGCAAATTTTTCTGCACATGCTTTTCCAAATCCTGAAGAGGCGCCGGTTATAAAAACAACTTTCTGCATTTTGAAATGTTTCTGCAATATTATTGATTATTAATTATTGATTATTTTGTCGTATCCATAAACCAAGACCGAATTATAAAAAAATAATTAATATTTAATAATAAGAGAATAAATGAACGTTACCTAATAAGTGTAGCCGTACCTTTTTGGAAAACAGGCTTGCCTAAGTAATCTACAGCTTTTACCATCCATACATATGTATTCGTGGTTTGCGGTTTACCGCTGATCTGCCCATTCCATCCCTGGCCATTGGTAGTTGTACTGAAAACTAATTGGCCCCAGCGATTATATACTTTGAAGTACTCGATATGTTTAATACCTACGGCAATTGGTTTTAGAATGTCATTCAATCCGTCGCCGTTAGGAGTGAAGCCAGTAGGAACGAATATTTGAGGATTGGTTTTAAAAATTTTTACAAGCATCGTTGCCGAATCAAGGCAGCCCTGCAGATCGGTGACATACACTTTATACCGGATACTGTCAATATTTCCATTAATCATCGATACAGGATTTGAAATCGTAATATTATTCAAACCGGTTGGCGGGGACCATTCATAATTTTCACCACCGCTTGCATTTAATTGTAAGGGTTGTCCCGCTACTATCATTGTATCCCTGCCTGCAAATGCTCTTACTTTTGGAAGCACAGTAACTCTTACCGTATCATAACCTGGTTTCGGACAGCCCAACGTATCTGTTGCAGTCAAAATATAATTCGTTGTTGAAGTTGGATGTGCAACAGGGTTTAGAATATTCGAATTACTTAACGAACCTTGCGGTCTCCAGAAAAAATTCGAAGCCACTACATTTCCGTTAAGTTGGGTTTGCGAATTAAAACAAATCATCTGGTCGGGTCCGGCATTTGCAAAAGGATAAGGAACCGGAAATAGCCTTACATCCTCAGTCGTAGAGCATTTGCCAATACTTGCAGTAAGTTGGTATGTAGTGTTGCCTGGTGGATTTGCAAATGGATTTATAATATTCGGATCACTAAGACCCACATTAGGAGACCATGAAAACTGTAATCCGTCCGAGGTTGCATATAATTGTACTCCGTCACCTGCGCAATAAGTTGTATCGGGACGTACCACCAGTGATACCCTGTTAACCACTCTTACCCGTACAGAATCTGTATTAACGCAACCATTATCATCTAACAACACCTTATACCAAGTTGTTGTTTTTGGATAAACAAGCGGGTTGGCGGTGTTTGCTGAAATGATATTATAATTCGGTGTCCATGAAAATACTCCTGAACCTGAAGCAGCTAATCGCAACGTATCGATATCACAAATAAGTGTATCACGAAATGGAAGTGTTATCGGTGGTTTATCGATGATCGTAATATCTTTTGATACGGTATCAAGACATCCTTTGCTGCATGAAACAATAAGCTGAACAGTTTTAACTCCAATTGTAGGGTATGAATAGGTTGGGTTCTTTATATGTGAAGTGTCGCTATTCACCGTGGTTTCACCAAAATTCCAGCTCCATTTGTTTACTATACCATAGGTTGATATTGAAGTGTCAAAAAAGCTTGTTGGTTTATTTACACAGATACCCGAAGAAGTAAACCCAGGAAAGAAGCCAGGATATACACCCAATCGCATTGTTGCGGAATCTGAACAAGGGTCCCCTGGATTCACCACAAGTTTAACAGTATACACACCGGTATCGGCGTAGGTATAAGAAGGGCTTTGAAGATTTGATGTATCAGAGAGAATAGAAGTAACACCAAAATCCCAATGCCATGCATAAATAAGCGACGTGGGTGTTAGGTTTTCAAAAAATGATGTAAAATCGTCGCAGTGTGTTGCGGAAAGTGGTAATTGTGCAGCCACAAAATCACAATCGGCAACTTTTAAAATAAAATCTTTTCGATGCGTATTAATTACATTTCCATTTCTCCACTCATTTACACAAACAGTAATAACATATGAACCGGCGGAAGGTGCTATGCCTGATATAATACCTGTATTTGGGTTGATCGTAACACCAGAGCCCAATGGAGAAAATGCACTATACCCATTACCATAAGGAACCACAGCGTAAGGTGGTGGCGGCGGATCAGGAACTACAGGACTCCCTTCACTGCCCCCGGAATACGCTTCGCAAAATTCATAAGTGAGCACATCATTATCAGGATCAGCAGCGCCAAAATCAAGCGTAAAATTTCTGTTTTGACAAACCAATGCGGTATCTCTTAAATAAAATTGCGGACTTGAGTTATGATTGATGGTCATGCTGCCCAACGTATTGCTGCCTGCAATGCTTCCCACATAAGTAGCCCCAACACCAATTGCTACACTGAGATTAGAAATATTATCTACGCGACAGCATCGTTGATATGCGATCCAATATCCCATTTGATTATTTGGCAGTGTAATAATCAAGTAATAGTATCCCACCTGGTATATGATCAGTGGTGGATTAATTATGCAGGGTATGCTGCCGCTTTTGCGAATTGTTTCAATGTGATCAAGATTAGCAGTGAAAGGTGAACCGGGAACTGCTGCTCCTGAAAATTTATCAAATATGCCAATGTTTGCTGTAGGATCAAGTGTGGCACCGCCTGATAAGGAGTCCCTGAAAAGTCTCAATGTAATTCTATATTCACTTGTTCCGGCAGTACTGCCTGGACGCAGGTATTCATAAAAAATTTCTCCTCCTACAATATGGCGTGCAAAGGAAGTTGCTGAGCAGAAAATAAAAAGTATTACAAATATTTTTTTCATGCCGGATATAGTGCGGATGCTTATTTCATTTGTGAACAGCTCTCTCAGTTCCGAATAGATTTTTGCCTGGGAAATCTTTTCCACCGGGTCGGAATTCAGTTTTGAAATTACAAAAATTATATCGCATAACTAATAGTATCCGCCAGACGCTAACAATGTATTAAGACTTTGATAGATAAACGAATGCTGCATAATAAAGTTGTTTCTTTAAAAAGAAAAATCCCTCTCAATCAGGAGGGATCATCGCAATTTTTTTGAAATTAATTACCTGATAAGGGAAACAGTTCCTTTTTTGAAATGAACCTTGCCGATAATATCAGTGGCTTGTACTATCCAAATAAATGTGCCCGTGTTTTGTTTTATTCCATTAATTGTTCCGTCCCAGCCTTTTCCATCCATCTGGTTATTGCTGTAAATAAGTCTGCCCCAGCGATTATATACTCTGAAGTAATCAACTTTTTTCATGCCAACATAGATCGGTCTGAATACATCATTGCGGCCATTGCCATCAGGTGTAAATCCCGTCGGGACAAAAATTTCGGGCCCTGTTTTATAAACACGGATAGTAATACTTGAAGTATCGAAACAACCTGCCTGGTCAGTAACGGTTACCATATAAGTTACATATTCAGGATTACCATCAAGCATTGCTACCGGGCCCGCAATGTTCGGATTGTCTAAACCTGTTGCAGGTGCCCATTGATATGTTACACCACCTGTTGCTTTTAATTGTAATGGAAGACTTGCAATGATCACCGTGTCGTTGCCCGCAAATGCTTTTACTTTCGGTAATACGGTTACAGTTACAGTATCGGAAGATGGCTTGGGACAACCGGAAGTATTATCAGTGGCGGTTAATATATACGACGTGGTGTTTGTTGGCGTAGCAACCGGGTTAAGAAGACTCGCATTACTCAGGCTTGATGCATTCGACCATGTAAATGCAGTTCCGTTTGTTTGCGCATTTAATTGCGTTGCCGAATTGTAACAAATATCAACATCATTACCGGCATTTACGGTTGGTCTCGGAATAACAGTTACGAGCACATTCTCAGTAGCAGTGCATCCGCCGATCACTGAGGTGATCTGGTAATTGGTGGTTGCCGCAGGTGTAGCCACCGGGTTTAAAATATTTGGATTGCTTAATGAGGGATTCGCCTGCCACGAATATTGAAACCCATCCGTAATTGCATTTAATTGCACAGGATCATTTGCACAAATGGTTGTGTCGTTATTTGCGGTGAGATTAACTGCACTCACCACTCTCACTCTTACGGAATCTGTATTTCGGCATCCATTGTCGTTAAATTCCACTGTGTACACAGTAGTTGTTTGCGGATGCACGGATGGAGTTACTGAAGTTGAATTAGTAATATTATAATTCGGTGTCCATGAATATTGCTCCGCTTCCTGTTGCATTCAGTTGTATTGTATCATTGCATATAAGCGTATCACGAAACGCCATCGTTATCGGCGGCTTATCGATAATATCTACCGTTTGATAAATTGTATCACGGCAGCCTTTGCTGCTGCCGACAATAAATTCTGCAGTGTAACTTCCTATTGCGGTGTATGTATATTGAGGATTTCGCAGTCGTGATGTATCGCTTGAAAGAGAAGTAACACCAAAATCATATCGCCAGAAATTAATACTGCCATACGTGGCAGTGGTCAGGTCCTGGAATTGCACGGGAGTGTTCATGCACATACCCGTATGGCTAAAGTTTGGAAAAAATCCTGGGAACACTCGTACTTGTGCGGTTGTAGAATCTGAACAAGGCTGATTACGGTTAGCAACAACTTTTACCATATAAATTCCCGTATCAGGATATGTATAGCTTGGTGTTGCTAAACGTGAAGTATCGGCAAGCGTTGCAGCATCTCCAAAATCCCAGAAATAATTATTGATAAGTGAACTGGGAGAAAGATTGCTGAATGAAACGGTATAATCATTACAGTTTATATAACCATTGGGTTCCAGTGTTACAGTGGCTACATCACAGTCAGCTATTTTTATCTGCAGGTCTTTTCGCTGGGTAGCAATTAACTCACCATTGCGAAATTCCCTTACATAAACAGTAACAACATAGATACCGGCCGAGGGAGCGGTGCCACTGATCATCCCGGTATTCGGGTCAATAGTTACTAAGTTTCCCATCGGGGAAATTGCACTATACGGCGCATTATAATTAAGCGGTATATATGGCGGTGGCTGCGGTGGATTTGGAACTGTACCTCCTGTGTTTGTAAATGCTTCCATGAATCCATACGTGAGAGCGTCTCCATCCGGATCGGTTGCGCCAAAGTTGTATGTAAATGGATAGCCTGCACAAATAATAACAGTATCAATACCAAGAAACCGGGCACTATTATTTGCAGCGCCTGTTGGCTCTACTGCATTGCCAGGGATTTCAGCGGTATATGTTGCGCCATAATTTGAAGAAGGGGCAACAACATTCGTAATACCGGCAACTCTGCAGCAACGGGCATAAGCGATAGTGTAACCAAAAGCTGAACCGGGTAGTGTTACAGTAAAATTATAAAAACCTACCTGGTATGAAACTATCGGTGGATTAACGATACAGGGTCCCGGCGTGGCGGTGAGTATCATGTTTGTAGCCATTGCGATCCCCGGTGCCGTTGAACTCCATATTAATACGTTAGTCCCTTTGCTGTAAATAGCAATATTTACAAAAGGATCAAGTGCAGTGGCACTCGTGGCATCTCTGAAGAGCTTCAACGTTATTGCATAAGTATAATTACCGCCCGACTGGCTAACGAGGCTATAAGACATTTCACCACCGGTAATATGGTTGGCATAAGAAGATAATGCCAGTGATAAAACTATAATAAGACTTAAAAACTGACGCTTCATTTTTCTCGGGCTGACTTAGTTTTCATTTATTCACCAAAAAATCTTCCAATATCTGGTTGGCTTTTTCAGGCTCTTCCATCATTCCCATATGTCCAGATTTGTCCAAGACGTGAAAATAAGATTTTTCAGGCAGATGGCATTGCTTAAGGATGTCATTTAAAGGAACTGCATTATCATGTGCGCCCGCAACAAAAAGAACGGGTTTTTCCGTTTTTTTCAGAAGAGAAGTTCTGTCTGGTCTTTTCATCATTGCCTCGTAATAAGCTACGAGTGCATCGGTGGAAAAGCTGGCTAAGCTTGCAATAAGTTTTTCAATGGTGTTTGGGATTTCGGATTTGGAATTTGGTGAAAACAAGTTGGGTGTTGCTGTCTTCAAAAATTCAAATGCACCATGTTGCTTTGCGAATTCAATTCCTTTTTTACGGGTTTGTTTTTTTTCTTCAGTATCAGCAAAAGCAGAAGAATGAAACAGGCTAAACGCATTTACATGGTTCCAGTATTTTTCAACAAGGGCTAACGTGATATAACCGCCCATGCTATGACCAATAACCGTACACATATCAATGTTCTCTTCGTGAATGATCGAATGCAATACCTCCGCCATTCCTTCCATACTCATGTCACTGATCATTTCCGATTTACCTGAGCCCGGAAGGTCCGGCACGATGAGATGATATTCATCTTTTAAAAATTCGATTTGAGTATTCCAAACCTCTCCATCTTCACCAAAGCCATGAACAAGCAGTACAGGATCACCATTACCGAAGCGTCGATAAAAGATTTTTTTGTTTTGGTATAGAATTGTTTTTTCCACGATCACATTCTTTTACTTAAGAAAAAACTCCTGATTAAGATAATCCCTGTTATTGCTAACAGCGCCGGATTGAATTGCTGAGGCAGAAAGAACCATGCCAGCAATAATGCTATTGTATAAAAAAAGATGAAACGGAAATAACTATTTACCCATTGCTTTTTACTGAATAAGATAAATGCAACAGGTAAATGAGTTGGCAATGCCCACAATAAATTAAAATTGTTCCTACACATGGCGTGGTCGGTTCCAAACCACATGAACAGGATGAGAAAACCAATCAACCCCAAAAAAGTAAAAAATAAAAAGTCAAAAATTTTAAAAAACAAGCTCCATGTATTGCGGGTAAAAAAACTCAGCACTGCTATTACTAAAAACAAAATCCCAAAAACAATAAGTGGCGTAATGCCTGATTTTGTTTTATAGGATTCAAAATAATTGAGCAGGATCTTTTTCTCATTAACTACGGGTTGTCCATCCAGTTTCGAACTGTCAAAAGCCATCAGCAAATAATCAGGCAGGAACATCGCCTCACGATTAGTGACTTTCTTATCCATCGGATTACCAAGAAGCATATCGATACCGAGTTTGCTCCATTGCTGACCGCCCCTGTTAAGATAAACATGTATCAAATTCCGGAAAGTGGTGCCAGGCTTTGGTAAAATGTTTTTTGTTTCTAATTGCTTGCCTGCAGCTTTTTCCAATATGTCACGCAGCCGGGTTGTGCAGTTGTCATAATTAAAATCGTAACGGTAAAATTTGTTTTCTTCTTTTATATTTTCAAAAAGAGCTGCAACCATTCTTTGTTTTTCTTCGCAGGAAAGATTTATTACCTGTTCCGTAACTCCTCTTTTGTACTCTTCATATTCAACCATAAAAGATGGCAATGAACTCGTGTCAACAAAATATAAAAGTTTTCCTTTAACAAATTTTGCAGTGAAGCCGGGATCATAAAAATCAAAAGTGCCATAGTTAAAAACAATATCCCTGTTCGTATTGCTGTCAACCACTCTTAATGCGCTATGTCCAAATGTTGAGTATATTTCTGTACCAGGTGTGCAGGTAAGTAAACTGATGCGAATACCACAGCCTTGATCGCTATCCGGCCCGATCTGTATTTGTGCTGATGAAGTAAATGAAAGAAAGAAAAATGCAGAAAATAAAAGATACTTCACAGAAAATGTTTATTGGTTATCCAAAACAAAAAATGCCCGATCTATCATTAGTCTTTCTTAGGTTCAATAGTAACGAGCCCATTCAATAATTCTTCAAAATCTTTTAGATAGACCTTCAGTAAATTTCTTCCTGTAAAGCAAACAAGTTGTATTGTACCGCTTTCATCAGAATAATAATAGCCAACATAAGTGAATTTAACACCGGATGCAGTACCGCTCATTTGCAGGAATTTCACTTTTTTACCATTTACGATCCTTAATTCTTCTTTTTCCAACGTAATATCGGGGGCTGCATTGCGGGCATTGGCCAGGGCTACTTCTTTCAGATTGTTAATATCGATCTCAATTCGTTCAGTGATTGCCATTGCATATCCGTCGCCTTTCAGCAATCTGAATGAAAACTCCGAAGCTTCGTTGCTGGGATCTTCATCTATTTTCCATTTTTTGTTATCGTACCAGACAGCAAAATTATTTTTTTCGGATTTGGCTAATGTCTTTGCTGTGGCCGGTTTGGTATATGATTTCAGATTTGATTGCCCTGCCGCTGAATCAACGTCTTCTTTTACATATTCCCATTTGCCATTATCATGCAATAATACCCGCTTGCCATCATCTGTTGTAGCCGGTTGCTGAGCGCCGGCATACAGTGCAGATAACATTATTGTTAAGAATAGGGTGGTTCTCATTTCTCAAATTTAAAGTTTATAGATCTTAAGTTGAATGCTGAATAAAGATATACAGTAGAAGCCTCATCCTCCATCTCCTTCTCCTTAAGGAGAAGGAGCGGTGCTTTAGCACAAATCCAAGCTTTTCGTTCTTCCAAATCAACTAATATAAATACCAAACAAATATAGACGCTTCAAATTTAACTGCATATCTTCCGCTTCATCATTATAGCAATTTCAATCACGAAGTGATGCATAAATCTAAGTCTCCCCTTTAGGGGGACAGGGGGTTGGGTTAGGTTTTGTTTTACCTCCTGCTATAATTCGGCGCTTCTCTTGTTATCTCCATATCATGCGCATGGCTTTCTCTCATTCCGGCATTGGTGATTTTGATAAAAGTTGCTTTCTGCAGATTCATCAATACTGCTTGCACCGCAATAACCCATACCTGCACGAAGTCCGCCGGTATATTGATAAACGATCTTCTTTCAATGTGCCTTTGTATGCAACACGGCCTTCAATTCCTTCCGGAACAAATTTCTTTACATCATCTTCCACATCCTGGAAATAACGATCGCTGCTGCCGGTAGCCATGGCACCAAGCGAACCCATGCCGCGGTATTCTTTGAATTTTCTTCCTTCATAAATAATAGTTTCACCCGGACTTTCTTCAGTGCCTGCAAAAATGCTTCCCATCATTACACAATCTGCGCCGGCAGCCAGTGCTTTTACCATATCACCGGTATAACGAATACCACCATCGGCAATTAACGGAATATTTTTCTGTTTTAATACAGAGCATGCTTCCATTACCGCAGTGAGTTGCGGTACACCTGCACCGGCAACAATTCGTGTTGTACAAATCGAACCCGGGACCAATACCAACTTTTACTGCATCAGCGCCGGCTTCTGCAACTGCTTTTGCACCCGCAGCAGTTCCTACATTGCCGGCAATCACATTGATGTTTTTAAAATTCTTTTTTACATCTTTCAATGCGCTGATCACTCCTTTACTATGCCCATGTGCACTGTCCAAGCAAATGACATCAACACCTACCTTTTGCAATGCATCTACACGATCCATCATATCTCTTGTAATTCCAACACCAGCACCAACCAATAATCTTCCGAAAGAATCTTTTACTGCATTGGGATGACTTTTCAATTTCAAAATATCACTGTAAGTAAAAAGCCCGCTTAGCTTTCCCTGTTTATTGACGATCGGAAGTTTTTCAACTTTTGTTTTCTTAAAAAGTTGTTCTGCTTTTTTCAGATCGGTTCCTTCCGGTGCAGTATACAGATTTTCTTTCGTCATCACTTCACTCACTTTTCTTTTGGGATCGTCTTCAAAACGCAGATCACGGTTGGTAAGAATGCCAACCAGCTTTCCTGTTCTTATCAATAATAGGAATACCGCCGATCTTATTTTCTCTCATCAATTTCAATGCATCACCGATCGTTGCATTTGCTAGTAAGTGTAACCGGGTCAAGTATCAAACCGCTTTCACTTCTTTTTACTTTACGTACCTGCGCGGCCTGTTCTTCAATGGTCATGTTTTTATGAAGTATGCCAAGTCCGCCTTCTCTTGCCAGTGCAATTGCAAGATTAGCTTCCGTTACGGTATCCATTGCGGCAGAAAGCATTGGAACATTTAATGTAATGTCTTTTGTAAGCCGGGTCCTTGATATCAACATCTCGGGGTAATACCTGGCTATAGCCGGGCATAATAAGACATCATCAAATGTGAGTCCTTCGCCGAAAAATTTTTGGGATTGATTGTCTGCAGTGGGAGTAATTCTTGTTGCCATGTGCAAAGATAGGGCGGCAGGACATTCATCCAAAAAATGAAAATAAAGGTGGTGCGTCAGTTTAAAATCAGATATTGATATAATCACCGCGAACGCGGCGAAACACGGCGTTTTGCGCCGTGCTTCTTTGTGATCGCTGTGGTTTAAAACCAAACTGAAACATTACGAAATTGAAGCGGAATTTTCTACATTAGATTAAAAGATCGGTTTATGGGAAGTAAACTAGTCCATACAAATCTTTCCAATGTATTCCTTTTGGCGCTTTGCTGCGTTGTTCAATTGTCCTTTGCCCAGGATAATTTTCCGTCAAAATTATTTGCCGATCAATTTCAATTTTTAAGTAATGATACTGTCAAGCTTTTCTTAAGTTCTTCCAGCGGGAAATTGACCGGAAAAGATTGTGCTGATGTATACAGAATAGCCAAAGTGAATCAATATTTTCAGTTTGATGGAGAGGTACTCGACGCCTATGTTGGCAACGGTTCAAAATATTGTTCAGCTACATATCGTAACGGAGTTAAGGAAGGTCCCTGTACCTATTATTTTCAAAATGGTAAAGTGAAAGAGGAGGGCAGTTATTCAAATAATATCCGGACCGGCATATGGACTTATTATTTTGAAAACGGGTTAAAACATAAAACAATCGAGTTTATAAATGATAAAAGACGATTGCTCGAATGCTTTAACATCACCGGTGATACATTAGCGAAGAACGGTAATGGAAGATTTTCCGGTGAAGTTACAGTTGGCACTGCGGAGAACCCGATCAAATTGAGAATGGAAGGACATGTAAAGAATGGAATAGTAGACGGCGAATGGAAGATCTACAATCCACACCTGAAGCAGCCAAATTTCGTCGAAAAATTTTCCGAAGGATTTTTTATTTCCGGAATTTCCAATTCCGGTTCCGGAACTGCCAGGTATAAACATACATGTCAAAGCACTTTTGAGAGCATACATGTACTTGACCTGGTCGATTATTATTCTCAAACTGATTGGTGTATAATGAAGGGCAAACCGTCAACGCCTTTACAATATGCGTCGAGTTTATCAATGGACAGGTATTTTGAAGAAATGGGAGATGGATTAAAAGATATTTTGTCATCGAATAAATATGCAAATTATTCCGGCTGGATCTTTTTAAATACTGATATTGATAAGAATGGTAAGGTAGCAGATGCATCGGTAAACCTGGTTACGGCAAATACGGAACTAAGAAAAGAATTGATCGACTTAACACAAATACTAAGCAAATGGGCACCCATGAAAGTTGCTGATGCGGCAGTTACTTATTCAAAATTTGTCATTATTCTTTTAGAGAAAAATGAATTTGTAATTCCGGAAGATGTTCTTTCAAAACAGAAGCGAATCGTTATTGATTAGATGCAGTGGGCAGATGTATTGGCATCAGTAACGCTTAATATTTTACCGGATCAATGTTACCGTTCCCTTCTTAAATACGGGCTTCTTTGTATCACGGTTTGTGTATCGCAGCATCCATACATAAACCCCGGTTCCTTGCGGAATGCCTTTTACTTTTCCATCCCATCTTTCTCTCCAATTCGTGGATTCAAAAATTAATTGCCCCCAGCGATTATAAACTTTGAACTGATAGTTATCTGCTTTCAATGCATTATGCGGGCCGAAATTATCATTAAGACGGTCGTTGTTCGGAGTGAAAGCGGTCGGTACATCTATATAACAATGGTCAAGTACAGTAATTGTTTTGGTGGCGATATCGCTGCAGCCAAGTGAAAGATTAGTTACCGTAAGTTTTACGGAGTAATAAGCTTCGCGATTGATAGTAGGAAAAAGGAAAGGCGGCGGATCTTTTAATGAACTGCCAGCAAGAGATCCGTAATTCCATTGCCACTTATCAATACTGCCGGTGCTTGTATTTTTAACTGCCACTGTATCTTCCGGGCAGGTAAAATCTACCATATCGAAAGATGCTTTCACTTCATTATCTAAAGTGATAACAGCTGAAGATGTATCGGTGCATATTCCATTGCTTACCGCAAGTTGCACATTATTCACACTCGAAGCGGGGAATATGATTGAAGTTGTTTGTGTGGTGACCTGAGGAAAACTGTTGAAGGTCCATGTCCAGCTATTTACATCATGGGCTCCATCATGTGCAAACACTACAGTGTCTTTAAGACAACCGTATAAAATATTGTATTGAATTAAAGCAGACACTGTATCGACGGTAGAAAAAGAAAGTGTTTGCGTTGGCGTTTCCTGGCCGCATTCATCTATTACAACATTACCATCGCTTCCTGCTTTTAATGTTAGCGTGTAAGTTCCTTTTGAATAAACAGGAGCGGCAAATGTTACATTAATATAATCTGTTTTATCATTGACACAATTTCCTGAAGCAGCAATTACATTAACAGGCGAAGGGCCGGTTACAGAAAAATCACTGCCATTAGCTGCTATAGTTGTACAATTTATTTTTTTGGGAAAATATACTCTTATTGAATTGGGAGCGCAACCGGGTTTGCCAATGCTATCTGCAAAAATTGGTTGCGGTTTGTTATACGTAAATGCAGCAAGTTCACCTTGCGGAATAAGATTATCGCAGGCATCACGAAGCGTGTTACCATCATTTCCATTATTGATGATAAGGCTATAATTACCGTTGGGAAGCGGGGCAGATAATGTGAACGTGATCTCATCAAAATCAAAACCAAAACCACATGAATCAGGCAATGCAGATGTAATGGTTGCTACGGCGGGAGATAAACTAAATTCTGTTCCATTTGCAGTAAGGCTTGTACATTTCACTTTTTTATTCAGCTTTAAAATGATTTTTGTCCCGTCACAATCAGCTTTCGCGTTATTTAAATGAGGAATATTGGGATCGGTAATAACTGCGGTGCCGCCTCCAAATGAAAGGTCATATCCACTTTGTCCGTCTGTAAAATGACTTATCATTAAAATGTATTCATGACCTGCGATCAACGTGGGCATTGTGGCAAATGTTGGAAAATTTGCTGCCGGATCAGAGCCACACTGTATAAAGTTGACACCGGTTGCAGAGGCGCCTGTAGGTCCATAAGTGCCCGCCCAGTTGGCTGTTACTACCAAAGAATTATTTGTAAAAATTGCATCAGGATTTTGACCTGTTATATCCCAGAGTTGCCAATCATAATCTTCGTTTGCTGCTAATGGAGTTATTAAAAACCCTAATGTACCTGAGGTATAGCAAGTAAATTTATAGAAGTAGGGATTTTTATTCTGGTAGCTTGCTCCGCCTGGCTGGCCCTGGCAACCCGGAACAAATATGTTGACCGTAGCACAAATAGGAACAGAAGCCTGGTGAAAAACAGTTGTTCCGCAAACCGGAAATGCAGTAGAAGGTGTTTGCCCTAAATTAGTACAGGCCTGGCCAAAATTGACATTTGCCTGCAGCATAATTACCAGTACGAGAACATTATATTTGAAAAGCAGTTTTAAGGGCATAAATGAGGTCAATAGTTCTTTTGATACAGTTCAGACAATCACTTAGTATAAAACGTTGCCTCACTTATCAATCATAACAAACGATAAAGTTTTCCCGGTAAAGATATTATTACATTTTGTAATTCTAAGCTAAGAATGGCCGCCGCTGCCGAACTGCTGCTTAACCCGCTTTTAATATTAAGTTCATCAATATGCACTGATTCTTTTTCATTCAGTATATCAACGATCAGTTTTTCATCTTTACTCAACTCTATAAATAATTCTTTTTGACTCTTTACTTTTGCTTTTTGAATTTTTTCTTCCCATCCCATGATCTCAATTAATTCCTCCGCATCAGTAAGCAGTATTGCTTTATTGTTGCGAATTAAAAAATTACAGCCTGCGCTTTTATTATCCGTCACTCTTCCCGGCAATGCAAACACATCTTTATTATAACCATTTGCCAGTTCGGCCGTGATCATGCTGCCGCCTTTTTCACCGGTTTCAATAACAACAGTCGCATCACTCATGCCTGCAACAATTCTATTACGGGTTGGAAAATTATGTTTATCCGGTTTTGTATTACTGCGAAATTCAGTAAGCAAACCGCCGCCATTCTTCAACATGTCCTTTGCAAGATTGGAATGATCTGGCGGATAGATCTGGTCAAGCCCATGACCTAACACCCCAACCGTTGCCAACTCATTTTTCAGCGAAGTTTTATGTGCAATTGCATCGATACCGTATGCCATGCCACTTACAACAAGAACATTTTGTGAAGAAAGTTCTTTGATCAATTTTTCCGTTTGTTGTTTTCCATACTCAGTATGATTTCTTGTGCCAATGATTGCAATGATCTTGGATGCATTCAGATCGGCATCGCCTTTATAAAAAAGAAGAGTGGGAGAGTCGTAGCAATTCAATAAACGTTTTGGATAATCTTTATCGGTAAGAAATAATGGTTTGATCTTATATTTTTCGATGAACTTAATTTCATCTTCTGCTTTTGAAAAATCTTTAAAAGCTTTAATGGATGCTGCCCGTATGGAGCCAATGCCTTCAATTTTCTCCAGTAACTGTTGTTTTGCCTTGAAAATATTTTCAGCAGTACCGAATTGCTGTGCAAGGATCTTTGCATGCACGCAACCAATGTTGGGAACTTCTGTTAAAGCAAGCTGGTAGAGTAGTTCGGAGTTCATAGTTCAGAGTTCAGAGTCAGTGAACTCAAATATAGGGCGAACTCCTGATTCGGAGTTTGGAGTTCATAGTTCAGCGTTCGAAGTCAATGAACTCAAATAGTCTGAACTCCTGACTCGGAACTCTTGTACAGACAAGGCATGCCTTGTCTGTACCGGCTATTGACTAATAACCTTCATCTCGGTTCTCCGGTTCTTAGCCCGGCCTTCTTCGGTTTTATTGTCGTCGATAGGTTGTGTTTCACCAAAACCTTTTGCGAGTAATCGTTGTGGCAGAAATGTTTTTTGAAACAAGATAGCTGACAACAGCTTTTGCCCGGTTGTTTGATAAAGTAAGATTGTCTGCAGGCTTTCCAACATTATCGGTGTGGCCGCCGATCTGGATCTTTAATGTGGGATTTTCATTCATTAACCGTACGAGTATATCAAGTTCGGCTTCCGATTCAGGTTTCAGATCAAATTTATTTACATCAAAGAAAACATTCTTTAATACAATCGATGCATTGGCTTCTATCGGTTGCAGCGCAATATTTTTTTCATAGATCGAGTCGATCGAATGATCACTCAGGAAAAAATTATCGGAATAAAACAAATAACCTTTCCTGTTTACACTAAATGCATAGTCTTTTCCAACGGGTAAAGTGATCAGGTAATTTCCTCTTTCATCAGTTTGCACTTGAGAGATCAATTGTTTTGTGCTTAGATCGATCAGTTCAACTGATGAGGGTAATCCTTTTGTTGTTTTTTGATCAAACACTTTTCCTTTTACCCATAATGTTTTATTTGGCCGTGATATTTTCAGGTAATTCAAAACTGTAAATATCCATTCCGCCTTTACTATCGCTGCGATCACTTGCATAATAGGCGGTCTTTGCATCGGCTGCAATAAACAAAGTCCCTTCATCATGAACTGTATTGATCGGATAACCGAGATTTTCCGGCACACTCCATGCTGCTTTTGGACCTTTTCTTGAATAAAAAATATCAGTACCGCCATAGCCCAGCAATCCGTTCGATGTAAAGAACAATGTTTGATTATCGGCATGTATAAATGGGCATTGCTCGTCGGCAGAAGTATTGATCGTCGGGCCTAAGTTTTCCGGGGTACTCCATGTACCATCGGTTTGTAAATGCGACACATAAATGTCACTGCCGCCATGACCACCAAATCTTCTGCTCGCAAAATACAAATCCCTTTTATCGGGTGAAAGACATGGTTGCGATTCCCATTGGTCGGTATTTATTTTTCCACCAAGATTTATTCCTTCACTCCATCCCTTTGGTGTAAGAAAAGAAATATAAATATCACATGCGCCCCAACCATCTTTTCGATAACAACCGGTAAATACCAGCCATTCACCATCCTGCGAGATCATTTGGGCGCCTTCATTTTGATCCGTGTTTACATTGCCGCCAAGTGGCGCAGCTTTTACCCAATCTTTGTTTTCTCCATCCGCTGAAAAAAAATCTTCATCGCGGCCACGAACGTTTCTTGTAAAGAAAAGTTTTTTACCATCGATTGAAAGAGATGGAAAATATTCTGAGTCAGGACTATTAATTTTATCACCAACATTTTTTGGAACAATTTGACGCGGACCATTTTTCTTTTCCTGTGCAATTGCAAATTCAAAAGTCTTTTTACGATATTCACCGGCCTTACGGCTGGCTTCACCCAATTTAGGATTGGATAAATATTCATTCACTACTTCTAACGCCTTGTTGAATTTTCCCATGCCGGCATAATTGTTTGCAAGCGGTAACTTAAACAGTTTTGTGGCTGCAGTATCTTTTCTCATTGCTTTTTCATAGTACTCAATTGCGAGATCATTATTTTTTATTTCCTGGTATACACCAGCCAACGAAAGATAGGCACTGATATAATTTGAATCAAGATAAATGGCCTGCAAAAAATAACTGATCGCATTGTCAAACTTATTGCCGGAAATCGATTCCATACCCTGGTCATAAAGTTTAACCGCCTTTGGATTTATTTTAGCCGCATTGGTTACTTGTGCTGAAGAATAATTGGCAATGATCAACTGGCAAAAAGCAAAGAATAAAATATGAAGAAATGTTTTCATTGATATGGCTGATTTCTATAACGAAACTAAAACTTTTTTATTCCCTTTAAAGCAAATAAATGTTAAGAGGAGAAACCAATGGCCAACTGGCAATAAGCAATAGGCAATATGCAAATGGAATGAATTTATATTTGCCGATTGACCATTGCCAATTGCCAATTGATTTGCCTATTGCCTATTACGGCTTTTGATCAAGGAACATTAATATACTTATGTATCTGAAGACTCAGTTCCCATCGTAGGATGGGACTTTATATACTCAATGATCAGTGGAGTCATTTCAGCTGCCTTGTCCCATTCAGGCTGCAAATAAAGTTTGCATGTTGGAGAAACCAATGCGGCATATTTTTCTGCCCATTCAAAATCGCTTTTATTAAAAACAATGATCTTTAATTCATTTGCCAGCGGAATAATTTCCGGCAATGGGGCTTTAAATTTTTTTGGCGATAAACAAATCCAATCCCATGTGCCGCTCAGTGGATATGCCCCGGATGTTTCAATATGAGTTTTAAATCCGGCTGATTGTAATTCATTAGTTAGTCCAGTAAGCTCATGCATTAAAGGTTCACCACCTGTAATCACAACTATTTGTGCCGGGGTTTTACTGACTTCAGACTTCAAACTTCCGACTTCGTATTTCGGATGTTTCCCGGCATCCCAGCTATCTTTTACATCGCACCAAACACACCCAACATCACAACCTCCTAATCTTATAAAGTAGGCAGCTTTGCCCTGGTGAAATCCTTCACCTTGTAACGTGTAGAAATGTTCCATCACCGGGAGTGATGATTCTATTTTAGATTTCATTAATTGTTCTTTATTATTGATTGTTCAGCTTACAATAAGAAAATCTCTACCTCAGATAATAATTAATAATCAGTAATCAATAATTAACTAATAAATTAAACTAATTCTTCATTAAGCAAGATCTGTAAGTATTATTCAGCAACGCAGCAATCGTCATTGGTCCCACGCCACCCGGCACCGGAGTTATCCATGAACATTTTGGAGCAACGCTTTCATAATCCACATCTCCTCTTAATCTGAAGCCGCTCTTTTTAGTAGCATCAGCAACCCTGGTAATACCTACATCAATTACTATTGCTCCGTCTTTTACCCAATCTGCCGTTACAAAACCTGGCTTGCCTAATGCGGCAACAATTATATCTGCATTGCGGCATAGCTCCGCAATGTTTTTTGTTTTGGAATGACAAAGTGTAACAGTGCAATTGCCCGGATTTTTATTTTCACTTAATAAAATACTCATTGGCCTGCCAACAATATTGCTGCGGCCAATTACGACCGCATGCATCCCGGCTGTATTTATTTTATAATGTTCAAGCATCAGCATGATACCATGCGGTGTTGCCGGAATAAAGGTTGGCAGTCCCTGTACCATTCTTCCTACACTTACGGGGTGAAAGCCATCCACATCTTTATCAGGGTTGATGGTGTTGATCACTTGTTCATCAGAAATATGTTTCGGTAACGGGAGTTGTACAAGTATCCCATCCACATCAGGATCATCATTGATTTCAATTATTTTTTCCAGTAACAGGTGTTCAGAAATATCTGCATCAAATCTTATAAGCGTTGATTTAAAACCAACTTCTTCACATGATTTTACTTTTGAAGCTACATACGTTTCGCTGGCGCCATTATTTCCGACCAATATTGCTGCAAGATGCGGAACTTTTTTTCCTTCAGTAAATAGCTGTGCCACGTCTATTTTCAACTGGTCTTTTACTGCTTGAGATACTTTTTTTCCATCTAAAATTTCCATTGCGCAAAGGTAGTCCCGCAGTATCTCCATCCCAAAGAGTAATTATTAATTATTTTGATAGGAAACATTCACATTTTAACTTACAGAAAAATTAACTGTTTGAAGAAAATCTGCCCTATCCTGCTGCTGATCTTTTTCAATTCTTTTGCAAACGGGCAAACGGTGCGTCGTCCTGTTGCCGCACTGTATACCGGGCTGGGTGCTTACAGCATTGACCATACTGATGTTTTTTCTTTTACCAATAACCAGGCTTCGCTGGCGCAAATGAAAAATGCTTCGGCAGGTGCTTATGGAGAAAGAAGATTTTTATTAGATGAGTTAGCGCTTTATCAGTTAGCGGTTGCGGTGCCAACGTCATCAGGGAATTTTGGTATTAAAGCCGCCTATTTTGGGTTCAGCGATTATAATGAATCGCAAATCGGATTAGCTTATGGAAGAAAACTTGGAACTAAAGTAGATGTCGGCGTACAGTTTAATTATAACGCAATCCGAATAGGCAGTTATGGAAATTCTTCGGCGATCAACTTTGAAATAGGAACTGTGCTGCATCTTACAGATAAGCTTCATGCAGGTGTGCATGCCTTCAATCCTGTCGGAGGAAAATTTGGAAAGAACCAGGAAGAAAAGCTTGCATCGTGTATACACTGCAGGATTGGGCTATGAGGCTTCGGATAAATTTTTTGTAAGCGCTGAAATAGAAAAAGAAGAAGATCAACCGGTAAATGTAAATGCAGGTATGCAGTATAAATTTTTACCTCAATTTATGGCCCGCGTTGGTATTGCTACAAATACATCGAATGTTTATGCAGGCGTTGGTTTTACGTTAAAATCATTCCGGCTTGATGTGGTGGCAGGCTATCATCCTCAATTGGGAGTAACTCCGGGTTTATTGTTGATTTACAATTTTTCCAAAAAGAATAATGAATAAGTAATGCTTCTTCGATTATTAATACTGTTGCTATTCACCATTCACTATTCACCATTCACGATGAATGCCCAGGAAACCCCGGTATCTACTACAGAACAACAATTGGAAAATCTTACCGATGCAGATCAAAGCGAAACTGAAGATGATAGTTATTTACAACAATTGGAACAATTCAGAAAAAACCCTGTTAATCTCAATACAGCCGATGAAAATGATTTAAAAGAGCTAAGAATCCTGTCCGGATTACAAATTGCAAATTTTTTTTCTTACAGGAAATTATTTGGAAAATTTATCAGCATTTATGAACTGCAGGCGGTTCCCTCATGGGATATTCAAACCATAAAAAAGCTGTTGCCTTTTATTACACTTGCTGAGCCAATAAAAATCGCTGATGTTTTCAATACCAGATTCAGGAATGGAGAAAATATTTTCCTGTTTCGGTTTTCACAAGTGCTTGAAGAAGCGAGAGGCTTCGACAATGCGACGACAGGCACAAAATATCTTGGCGGCCCTCAAAAGTTTTTTTTCCGTTATCGCTATCAGTATAAAAATTTATTGCAGTATGGAATAGTTGGAGATAAGGATGCCGGCGAACAATTTTTCAAAGGAGCACAAAACAAAGGATTTGATTTTTATTCTTTTCATTTGTTTGCAAGAAAACTTGGAGCCGTACAATCATTGGCACTTGGAGATTTTACTGTAAACATGGGGCAGGGGCTGATACAATGGCAAAGTCTTGCCTTCAGAAAAAGTGTTGATGTACTGGGCTTAAAACGGCAATCGCCGGTATTGAGGCCCTATAATTCTGCAGGAGAATTTAATTTTCACCGCGGCGCCGGTATTACAATACAAAAAGGAAAAGTGGAAGCCACTGCTTTTGTTTCTTATCGAAAACTAAGTGCAAATTTTGTGGCGGATACCGTAAGTAATGAAGAATATATCTCTTCATTTCTCAATTCCGGTTATCATCGCACCGACAGTGAAATTGCAGACAGAAATAAACTCGGCCAATTAACCTTTGGAGGAAATCTAAAATACAAAAAGGATAATTGGCATGCAGGCATCAATGCAATTGTATTTAAGTTCTCATCGCCGGTGCAAAAGCGACAGGAACCATACAATCTTTATGCGGTAAGTGGGGATGGCTGGAGTAATTATAGTATTGACTATAGTTACACCTACAGAAATTTTCATTTTTTTGGAGAGGCAGCGGTTGATAAAAATTTCAGCAAGGCATTTTTAAATGGCTTATTGATAAGTGTTGATCCAAGGGTTGATATTTCATTTTTGCATCGTAAAATAGATCCGCAATATCAGTCCATTAATGGAAATGCGTTTACAGAAAATACATATCCTACAAATGAAACCGGGCTGTATTCAGGTATTTCAATACGACCTGCTGCCGGCATGGAGGCTGGATGCCTATATGGATATTTATAAATTTCCATGGTTAAAATCTTTGGTTGATGCACCAAGCCACGGAAAAGATTTTCTGGCACAGCTAACCTTTACACCGAACCGGCAAATCGAGGTGTATACAAAATATCGCAGCGAGACGAAACAAGGCAATCAGCCCGATAACATTAGTGCTGCAAACTATCTTGTAGAGTTACCAAGGCAAAGTTGGAGAACACAGATCAGTTATAAGATCAATCAGTCGATTGTACTTAGAAGCCGCACCGAATTATTATGGTATGATCAGCATGGTGAAAATGCGGAGAAAGGATTTTTGACATTCTTTGATGTTGTTTATAAGCCGTTGCTTAAAAAATACAGCGGCAATATGCGGCTTCAGTATTTTGAAACCGACGGATACAATTCAAGGATATATGCGTACGAAAATGACGTTCTGTTTTACTATTCTATTCCCGGCTTTTTCAATAAGGGACATCGCTACTATTTGAATTTGAATTATGATCTGAATTCGAAGGTATCTTTCTGGTTAAAGTGGTCACAGACCATATATAATAATATCAACTCAATCGGCTCGGGCCTTGATGAAATTCAGGGGTCTTCAAAATCCGAAGTCAGGGTAATGGCCAGGCTCCATTTTTGATTTTTATAAACATTCGTTAGTGTTTTATTTGATCATTTGTTAAAAATTTGTTTACCTTGCGGCAGCATTTTCAAAAAGTTGACTGTCTTGTATACGTTATTCCTGCCCATGAAAATTTTCGTTTTCGACTCAAAATCAAGTATTTATTTAAACAAAAATTGATCTCCACATGAGAAAATTTGCATCACTGTTTGTGATGGCGATACTATGCTCAATGCTGGTATACGCCCAGAGCCGGAATGTGTCCGGTACTGTAACGGATGCTAATGGTAAAGCCATACCATTTGCTTCGGTTACTGTGAAAGGCACCAAAAATGGTGTGACTGCTGACGCCGATGGAAAATTCACCATTAAAGGTGTGGCCTCAGGCACTGTATTAGTGATTTCATCAGTCGGTTTTGATGACAAGGAGCTTACGGTAGGCACTTCAGACAATGTTAGTGTCTCATTATCACCAACGGCAACCAGTAACCTTACAGAGGTTGTAGTTACAAGTGCTTTTGGTATCAAAAAATCTCAGCGCACAACCCCGTACAGCTCACAGGTTGTAAAAAGCGAACAATTAAACATTATTCCACAAACGAATGTTGTTGATGCCCTGGCAGGAAAAATTGCAGGGGTACAATCAAGATCACAATCCAATGCAAAACTTGGAGCCGATGATCAGGATTTTTTGCGCATTCGCGGTGGTCTTTCTTTGGGTGACGTTGGACCAATTTTCATTGTCGATGGAACTATTGTCAATCCATTTGAAATCAATCCAGACGACGTAGAAGATGTGTCTGTTTTAAAAGGTGCAAATGCAACTGCACTTTTTGGAGAGAGAGCAAAAGGAGGAGCAATTGTAATAACAACTAAGAAAAGAGGACCAAAAGGCGGTATTGGTGTTGAACTAACTCAAAGTGTATCTGCCGACAAAGTATACATACTTCCCGAATATCAAAATCTTTATTCAGGTGGTGGTTCAAGTGCTCTTACACAATATCATTATCAGGCCGGTCAGCCAACAGAATGGCAGGCATTAGATGGCAAATATTTTCCGGATTATACTGACGATGCAAGCTGGGGTCCGCGTATGACAGGCCAGGAATATGTTCCCTGGTATGCATGGTTCCCTGGTCATCAGTATTCCTTTAAGACTGCACCTCTTGTGGCTCAACCAGACAATGCAAGAGACTTTTGGAATACCGGTGTTACTACTACCACGAATGCTGCATTTTCTAAAAGCGGTCCTGGATATTACACCAGGATTTCTTACACAAACCAAAATATAAAAGGCCTCTTGCCTAAAACCAGTTCAAAGCGTCACAACCTTTTCTTTGCTGGTAGTGTTGATCTCAGTGACCATTTTACAATAGGAGTTAATGGTACATACTCTACCACTACTATTCGTGGTGAGTTTGTTGATGGTTATGCAAACCAGTCTGCAGGTTCTTTCAACCAGTGGTTCCACAGGCACAATGATATGAAGATAATGAGGGAGCTCCAGGGAATGACTTCACCCACGGGTAATTTATTGTCATGGAATTTTTACACTAACCCTGACGGTGCCGGTGGTTATGATGATATTAATGGTAACTATTGGTATAACTATTATGATTATTTCGCAAACAGGAATGACCTTAGGGGGAGAGATCGTTTTTTTGGCGATGTTTCCATTCGTTATAAAATGAATAATCATTTTAATGTAAAAGCAACTATTCGTAAAAACCAGTTGACAACTTATACTGAAAGCATCACTACTTCACTCCTTGAGCAAAGTGGTCTTCAAACTGGTGTCCTTGCAGGTTATGGTACAGAAAATACTTATTACAGCGAGTATAACTATGAAGGGTTGGCAACTTATTCTAATAGTTACTTTGGTAATAAACTTGCTTTCAGCATTACTGGTGGAGGCAACATTTTAAGAACACTATATAAAGATAATAGCGCAAATACTGTGAATGGTTTAAATATCCCCAACTTATATGCTATTTCAAACTCAGCTGCACAACCTGGGGTTACTAATGATCGTGAAGCATCAAGAGTAAATTCATTATTTGCTTCTGGTGATCTTGAATGGAACAAATTTGCAAGTATAACATTTGCGGTCCGTAACGACTGGTATTCTACATTGGATCAGAAAATAGGAAACAGCCTGTTTTCACCATCAGTAGGTGCAAGTTTAGTATTCAGTGAATTTACCAAGGGCAGCCTTCCATGGTTAACTTTTGGTAAAGTATTTGGAAGCTATGGCAAAAAGCCAACGTCAATTGCAATTTATAGAAACAACTTTGGTTATGCACCTGCATCCGTTCTTTGGAATGGTAATTTCCTGATGGGTACACCTAACTCAGTGGTTGACGAAAATCTGAAGGGCTCACTTGTTACCACTTATGAAGCAGGTTTTGATCTTCGCTTTCTTAAGAATCGTATAGGATTGAATTTTGTTTACTATAATGAAGATAATGACCTCGAGCCATTATCAGTTCAGGTTGACCCGGTAAGCGGATTTACCAACTTAGTTGTAAACGCAGTTGAAGTTAAACGTGAGGGTATTGAGATCCAGATCAACGCTACTCCTGTTAAAGGAAAGAGTTTTACATGGGATGTAACCAAGACATTTGGTTACTTAATAAAGAACCCGGTTGTTAATATCTACAAAGATCAGAAAAGAGTATTATTAGCAGGTGGTGCATTCGGTACCCGTTTTGCCCGTGCATTCCAGGAATTAGGATCAAATTGGGGACAGTTAATTGGTGGAGGAATCAAGCGCAATGCTGAAGGTTTAATGATTGTTGATCCCAATAACGGTCAATTTATTCGTGATGCTGATAAACATTGGGGATCTGTTGTTCCGAGAGTTACCGGCGGTTTGATCAATACTATATCATATAAAGATTTTACTTTGAACTTCAGTCTTGATTATCAGGTAGGCGGTAAATTCTTCTCACTGTCTGAAAGCTGGGGTTGGTACTCAGGCCTGTTTGCAGAAACCGCTGCAACAAATGACAAAGGAAACAATGTTCGTGATGCAGTTGCAAACGGAGGTGGTGTGCATGTAGTGGGTGTAAGCTCTGCAGACGAAAAAACACCTGTTGATAAATATGTCAGCGCTCAAACTTATTTCCATCAATTTTATAGCCGCCAAATTGCAGAACCATTTGTACATGAACTTACATATGTAAAAGTAAGAGAAGCAAGTTTGGGTTATCGCATCCCGATTAACAGGATCGGTAGCGTGAGCAAATATGTTCAGGGAGCAACATTGTCTATCATCAGCCGTAATCCATGGATCATTCATAGGGATTCAAAGAATTTTGATCCTTCCGAAATATCAGGCGTGCAGGGTGAAGATGGAAATTTGCCAGGTACACGTTCATTGGGTGTGAGCCTTAAACTGATATTCTAAAATTTTAAATAACAAAATAGTTTAAAATGAAAATTATAAAACTTACATCAATAGGGCTCATCGCAGGGCTTATTGTTACAGGCGTTGGGTGTACAAGGAAAATTGACGAGTTCGGTAACATAAACCTGAATCCGGGTATAGTAGCAGAAGCAAATACAGCTGCGCTGCTTACCAACGCAATTTCTGCGATGGGAGCTGAGGCCTGGCAAGTAAATCCGGGTCTTTATGCACAACTTTATTCCGAAACGCAGTATACGGAAGCATCACGGTATACAAGAAATGCACCTGATTTCGGAGGTTATTATTCAGGAGTTGGGTATGATCTGGTAAATATCATTAAGATCAATTCCAATCCTGAAACAGCTGCGAAGGCAGCAGTAAATGGTTCAAATGCAAACCAGATAGCTACTGCAAGAATTGTAAAAGCGTGGTATTTTCTCAGGGCAACCGATCAGTGGGGTGATATTCCATATTCGCAGGCTTTAAATTTCGAGGGACAGATCCCTTATGACAAACAGCAGGATATCTATACTGATCTTTTTAAAGAATTAAAACAAGCCGCTGCTCAATTTGACGGCGGAGCACCTGTTAAAGGAGATATACTTCTTGATGGCGATATTGCACATTGGAAAAAGTTTGCCAACTCACTTAGAATGATCATGGCTCTTCGTTTGTCATCTGTTGATGCAGCCAAAGGAAAAACAGAATTTCTCGATGCGATGAATTCTACCGGCGGTTATTTAACTACAAATGCGGATGACATAATGCTGGCATATCCTGGTGGAAATTATAGTAGTGTTTTTTATTCATACTATAACATTACTCTTCGTTCAGACTATGCGATCAGTGAAACGGTTACTAATTTCATGAACCCAACAGGTGACAGACGTATAAATGCATGGGGTTCTTCTAACGTAGGATTTAGATATGGGTTAGATAGAAATGATGCGATTGCGTTTTCTTCTGCCAATCCTAATTGGGCAAGAATTATGCATCCTTCGATAAGAACCGCTACTCAGCCAATGCCAATCATTACTTCTTCACAAATAACACTTGCCCGCGCCGAAGCTGCTCAAAGAGGATGGACAGCTGAAAACGCGGCTAACCTTTACAGAACAGGTATTGAATTAAACTGGAGACAGTGGGGCGTGTATGATGCTGTGGCGTTTACTGCTTATATGCTTCATCCAAATGTGGCTCTTACTCCAGGTACTGAACTTGCCAAAATTATCCGCCAGCGTTGGTTAGCTGCTTTCCCTGACGGATTAGAAGCATGGAATATTGTGAGAAGTACAGGTCTTCCCGCATTAACTCCGGCTCCGGGTACTGTAGCACCGGCAGGAACAACTTTAATTATTCCTATTCGTATGGGAATTTCGCAAAATCATTTTGATTTGAACAATGCCAATACAAATGCAGTTGCAGATCTTTATAAGATCGGTGCTGAAAAAGATTCACAATACGGAAGAATGTGGTGGGTAAAACCGTAAAAGATTTGAGAGATTGACAGCTTAAAAAAGTGGGATAAATTTTATCCCACTTTTGTTTTTTAGATCGATATTTGTTTAACTTTAGCACTGCCATCTAACTGAAAACAATCAAATATGAGAAAAGTTATACAATACTTTCTTTTCATTTCTTTTGTAAGTTTATTAGCGCTTTCGTGCGAAAAAGGGACAGAACCTTTTCCTCCTGTTAAGTCACAAGAAAAACCTTCAATCAGTTTACCGCAAGGTAATAACCTGGTCAATCTTTCTGTTGATATAAGCAATAGTGTTGTTACAATTGACGTCCTCGAGGTGCGGAGAGAAGCTACAAGCCCGGCTGATCTGAACCGGGTACAGACAGTGAAAATCCAAAAAAGCAACGCAGTTCTTTCTGATTTTAGTGGGGCAGAAGTTAAAGAATTGAGCAGGGACCTTTATCAAAGCCACCCGGATAATCCCTTTGATGGTGAATTTTGGACAGTTACTTTTCAACCCGGTGAATTTGTAAAGTATTTAAAGATCAACTTAAAGACGATCGATCTTGTTTCACTCGGACGAGTGGGACTTGGTTTTCAGTTAGCGTCTGCAAATAATGGAGCTGTATTGAGTGATGATCAAAATAAAGTGGCAGTGGAAATTGGATCAAAAAACCAATGGGATGGTGTATATCGTGTGCGGTATAGATTATTCCATCCTACAAATCCGGCTATTACCGGGATTGGAACTATCCCGGAGTGGGATTTTCTTTCGTCAGGACCCACTTCAGTTGATTGGGATTTTGCGACTGTGTTTATTAATTTCAGTACTGGCGGTTTAACTTATTTTGGCGATGCGACAGGCCCAAGTTTGCAAGTGAGAATGACTGTAAACCCGGATAATACAGTGTCATTGACAAATATTGGCTCACAAGCAATTCCTTTAGCCTTCCCTCCATTGGTCGTTCCTACAGGAGTTACTAACAGATATGATCCCGCTACCAAAACATTTTATGTGGCATATACATGGACACCTGCAGGGGCAGGCACCAGGGAGAAATATGATACGCTTACATATATGCGACCACGATAAACAAATATTTATTATCAAGAAGAGGCTTTGCATTTGCAAAGCCTTTTTGTTTACCTTTCCCGCCTAATTTTTTTTCATGGAACAACAGCAACAACCCAACCAATTAAATATTGAAATTTCGGAAGAAGTAGCAGAAGGTTCTTATGCAAATCTTGCTATCATCACACATTCACATGCAGAGTTTGTAATTGATTTTGTAAACGTAATGCCGGGTACTCCAAAAAGTAAAGTGAAATCAAGAATTATATTTACACCGCAACATGCCAAAAGGTTTATGAAGGCACTGACAGAAAATATTTCCCGCTATGAAGCTGCAAATGGCTCAATAAAGGATCTTGAAGAAATTCAACTGCCAATGAATTTTGGCGGACCGACAGCGCAAGCATAATTTATAAAGAAACAAGTAATAAGTTCCAAATTCCAAGCGGAACCCACGAAAGTTGGGATTTGGAATTTGTCTTTTGGAATTTTTTTTACAGCAGTCCTTCATCTGCAAAACTGAAATACCCGGCATCACTCACTATCATGTGATCGAGTACTTTGATGTCAAAATATTTTGCCGCTTCTTTTATTTTATGTGTGAGGTCTTCATCCGCCCTGCTCGGCTTTAAACTGCCTGATGGATGATTGTGACAAAGTATTATACTCACGGCATCTTCTTCCAATGCTTTTTTTAAGATCACTCTTGGATCTGCAACCGTACCGGTGATGCCGCCTTCGCTTACTATTTCAAAGTGATTTATCTTATTGGCCCTGTTCAAAAACACTACGGCAAATACTTCATGCCTGTAGTCTTTGAGTTTTGCCATAAAAAAATCGGCAATATCCTGGCTGGCTGTAATTATTTTCTTTTGCAAAGATGAACATTGCCTGTCGCCTTCTTCCAATTTCAAGTGCAGCAGAAATTGAAATTGCTTTTGCTTCGCCGATTCCTTTTACTTTCATCAAATCTTTTACAGATAGCTTACCTAGTTCTGATAGATTGTCTTTACTTAGTTTCAACACATCCTTGGCAAGATCAACCGCAGTTTTTTCTTTTGAACCATTCAGAATAAGTATAGCCAGCAATTCAGAATCGCTGAGCGTGTGGGCGCCATTCAATAGTAATTTTTCCCTTGGCCTGTCGTCTTTTGCCCATTGTTTGATAGAGTATTTCTGCTCTTGCATCACCCAAGATTAACAAATAATTTAGGCTCAGAAAATACAACTTTTAGGGTATAGCCCTGAAGACTGATCCAAACCTTTGAAAAACTAAACCAAGACCCGTATGAAAAAAAGATCCGTATCCCCGATTGGTGCACTGCATCCTATTTTATTTTTTGCCGGCGTTTATGTCGTCGTTCTGTTTTTTTCCATTTTTATTTGTTCAGCACTTTTTTATAGCTGCAATACATCCAATGCCAGCAGCTATTCTGAAAATGAACAAAAAGTAAGCGAACCGAAAACAAACACAGTGGCTATTGTCTCGGTAAAATAGCTCCTGGTTATACACTTCAACATTTTTCCCCGTCTCCGTTTTGATTTGGGGTGAAGTATTATCTTCGCCGCTCCAAAGAAATCCCTTTGGAGTAATCAAATCTAATCATGTCAGCGGCCAAAATATTTGCCGGTACGGGATCGCAAGGCTTAGCAGAACAAATTTGCAAAAGCTATGGATCCCGGCTTGGGAAAGTCAATATTCAACGATTCAGCGACGGAGAAATTTTACCCACTTTTATGGAAAGTATCCGGGGAGATTTTGTTTTCCTGGTACAAAGCACTCATGCTCCGGCTGAAAATTTAATGGAGCTGCTATTGATGATCGATGCTGCAAAAAGAGCATCGGCATATAAGATCATCGCCGTTATTCCATATTACGGTTATGCCCGCCAGGATAGAAAAGACAGGCCAAGAGTAGCGATTGGAAGTAAGCTGATCGCCAACATGATACAAGCGGCAGGGGCCGACCGTTTGATCACTATGGACCTTCATGCTCCGCAGATACAAGGCTATTTTGATATACCGGTTGACCACCTCGATAGCCACGCAGTTTTTATTCCTTACATAGAAAATCTGAGACTTGAAAACCTTACCTTTGCGGCCCCCGATGTGGGAAGTGCAAACAGGATAAGAGAGATAGCAAGTTATTTTGAAGCCGAGATGGTGATCTGTGATAAACACAGAAAAAGGGCAAATGAAATTGCCAGCATGGTGGTGATCGGGGATGTGACGGACAGGGATGTAGTTGTTATTGATGACATCTGCGATACCGGTGGCACATTGGCAAAAAGCGCAGGTCTCTTAATGGAAAAAGGTGCAAGAAGCGTTAGGGCATTGATCACTCACCCGGTACTTAGCGGTAAGGCTTATGATAATATTGAAAAAAGCGTACTGGATGAGTTGGTGGTTTGTGATACAATTCCGCTAAGACAAACAACACCGAAAATAAAAGTGATTTCTGTCGCGGAGCTGTTTGCAGTGGCGATAAGAAATGCTTTTGAAAATAAAAGTATCACAAGCCTGTTTGTTCATTCGCAACGAAGGGATAGATAAGCTCACAGATTACACGGATTATCACAGATTTTCCTTTCTGTGTAAATCTGAGAAATCTGTGAGAGATAAAAAGCTGAATAGAATTGATGCAGTAGAAGTGTGCGACGCAAGGGACGATGAGCAGAAATTCAAATGCTTGTAACAAAAATTAAATAACGAGTAACTAATAAACAAACATAAAATGAAATCAATTACGATCGAAGGACAACTGAGGACCGAAACCGGGAAGAAAGCCACCCGCCAACTTCGCTCTCAGGATATGGTGCCCGGTGTAATTTATGGCGGTGAAAAGGAGATCAGCTTTGCTGCTCCTTCCATGGCTTTTAAAACATTCGTGTACACACCCGAGTTTCAGAAAGCAGAAATTAAATTGGATGGCACTACTTACAACTGCATTTTGAAAGATCTGCAGTTTGATAAAGTATCCGACAAGCTGATCCATATTGACCTGATGGAATTGGTGGAGGACAAAAAAGTGATCGCCGAGATTCCAATAAAATTTACCGGGGTATCGAAAGGGGTAAAAGAGGGCGGGCATCTTATCATTAAGATGAAATCGCTTAAAGTAAAATCTTTGCCCAAGCATTTAAAAGAACAAATTGAAGTGGACATTACCAATCTTGAATTGAACGGTAACATTCGTGTTGAAGATGTGAAAGAACCGGATTATGAGATTTTAAATTCACCAAGGATTCCTGTTGCATCTGTTGTATTAACGCGTCAGCTAAAACAGGAAGAAGCTACTGCCGCACCTGCTGCCGGAGCTGCACCTGCTGCGGCCGCTGCACCTGCTGCCGGCGCTGCTGCTCCTGCCGCCGCACCTGCACCTGCAAAGGAAAAAGGAAAGAAGTAATCAGCATGATCTTAATAGCAAACCCACTTCCAGTGAAGTGGGTTTTTTGTTTCTTTGATCTCGTTTTAAAAAACCTGAAGTCGTTATCTTTAAATAGTTTATTGTAAGAAGATGAAATTTTTAATTGCCGGATTAGGAAATGCGGGTAATGAGTATACTCACACAAGGCACAATATCGGCTTTGATGTAGTAAATGCTTTTATCATAAAGCATGGAGGAAATTTTTCTTCCGGCAGACTAGCGTACGTGGCAGAAGTAAAATGGAAAGGAAAAATTTTTGTTTGTATTTGCCCCACCACTTACATGAACCTGAGCGGAAATGCTGTGAAATATTGGATGGATAAAGAAAAAATTGCCATTGAAAATATTCTTGTTATAGTAGATGAGGTTTCGCTACCCCTCTCAAAAATGCGACTGCGGCCTTCGGGAAGTGATGGTGGGCATAACGGATTGAAAAGCGTAGAAGCTTCATTGGCTTCCAGAGATTATCCGCGTCTTCGGTTTGGTATCGGCAACGAATATCCAAAAGGGTTGCAGGCTGATTATGTTTTAAGCAAATGGAAAAAGGAAGAGGAACCACTGGTAAAATTAAAAATTGAAAAGGCAGTGGCAGTGATAGAGAATTTTGCAACAAAAGGGATCAGTCTTACAATGAATGATGTGAACAGTGTTGAATATTCAATTTAAGAAACGTCGCTTTGCCGGGATTTTTCATTCATTGTTCTTAAGCGCTGGCAAAGAATTTTAATAAAGCCTCTTGCTACTTCAGGTCTTTCGTCGAGCAGTTCGTAAAAAGGTTCCTGGTCTATTTTATACAATGTGCAATCGGTGCCGGCAGTAGCTGTTGCGGATCTTGTATCAGCATCCAGTAAAGAAAGCTCCCCAAAAACTTCTTTGTCTTTCAATATGGCAAGCGTTGTATTTCCTTTGTGTATCCGTATGCTTCCCTGTTCGATAATATACATACAGTCGCCCGTTTCTCCCTCTTTAAAAATCTCGACGCCTTGTTCATATTGCATTTCCTGCATCAGGGGGGCAAGGTCAGCAAGAATATTTTCCGGTGTGTCTTTGAAAAGATTAAGCGATTTCAGTACCAGCACTTTTTCAACCAATAACAGCCTGTTTGCATTACCCTGTTCCATAAATTAAAAATAAACATTTCACTGTGCATACAGTGCTGTTTCTTTCAAAAGAATATTTTCAGAGTGAGTAAATTTATTGATCAGTCCGGCCGCTATTTCAGTACCTGTTTTCTTTGAGATATACATGGTACTTGCTTTGGTCCATGCATTATAAAAAATTGGTCGCTCGGTGAGGATCTTTGAAAAAATATCTTGTGCATAATGCACTTTGTCTGGCGGCAAAAAATTTCTCAGCGAATTGTACCGGTGTTCAATATCTGCTGGTTCATATAATAAGTTAAAAGGCATTGCAAGGTCTTTCTTCACTGTCATTTCAATAACCTCCATAGCATTCGCCACATTCTCTTTCTTTTTCATATCCAATCCCTGCTTTATTTTAAACGCTTTTTCATGATCGTAAAGGCAACCAAAAAGGCAGATCAATATGTTCCTGATCTCAATGAGCTCGATATTCAATGAGCTATTGATAACAGCATATTTTTCATGATGCGTCTCAAGCTGGCTTTGCATGTGAAGCAGCTCGACCCCATAATTGAGATATGTAAATGCGATCTCTTCTAATTTTTTTTGAGTTTCATGTGTTGCTTTGTAACGGCTTCTTTGGAGTGCTTTTGCTATAATACCGGCATCCAATGGTGATTGTTCCAGCAAATTAAAAAGAGTGGTCTGTGCCTTAATGCCACCGATCTTTCCAAGCGTAATGATCAGCTTTTCTTTTAACCATGGATTGGTATTTTTTGAAAGCGTATCTAAAATAACCGGTATCGCTTTTTCACCTGATGCATGCAATACGCTTGTTACATTCAGCGGATGCTCTTTAAGATAGCATTACTGTTCTTGCTATTAATTCGGGAGTTGCAGATCTGCCGATCGCTTTAAAAGCAGCCAGGCGCAGAGTACGGTTGATCGCAAACAGGTCAGCATGACTTGGATGACAATAATCATCTTTCACTTCCATAAGGATTTGCAAGGCCATTTGCTTGTCTGCAATCCGTTCTGATTTGATCAGGGTTTCAATTAATTCACCCGCCCGTTGGCGGCTCTCTTTGCTTGTACTCTTGATCATTCCGGTGATTGCCGCAAGTCTTATTTTCGGATCATGGTGGTGTAAATAATGTTTTTGATGATGACGTTCATTCTCTTCTTTACAAAGTGACTGGGCCGCCAGGTATTGTATCTCTTTATTATTATCATGATCAGCCAGGTATTTTAATTTTTCTTCGGCGCCTTTAATATTACGGTTTTGGATTAATACCAATGTTGTCTTTCTAATATTATATGAAGGGTGGTCAAGTAACTTAAAAATAATCTCTTTGCTGGCATTGCTGATCTGGCTATTCAGCATTTGAAGAATATTTATTATTTCACTTTCATTACCGGTCTTAATTTTTTTCAGTACTTGTTGCTGCACTTCTTCATCGGAAAGCCTGAACTCATCCTGGCTGAAGAAACGGCTGCTGATCGTTTTTAAAAGAGTGTTATGGTACGAGCTGTTTACAAGAAAAATTGATACGATCCAGCTCACAGTAAAAAAAACCAGTATGTAGCAAAGCACAAGAAGTTCATTGGCCGATAGCATATTAGTAAACAGCAGTAATACGCCGGCAAATAAATACGCAAAGGGATCCATAATGCCCTTTACAATTGCATGTGCTTTTGATCTTGCATTAGGGTTAAGCGGTTGCATTACGGTTAAGAAAACAGGATTTGTAATCGTTGTCCGCAACACCTCGATAGCTATCGCTGCGGCTCCGAATGCATAAAAAACTAATTTGCTCTCACCTACTGCATATTGTGCCGAAATAACGACTATCAGCAGCGCCAATAAGACCAGCGGCGTTATCAGCAACGATTTTTTTATACCTATCGAGGCAACAATTCGCCCGGTAAAAATTATTTTTACCAATAGGGCGATGATCTGTGACGCTGCCATGAACAAGATGATAAACCTTGATAAAGATTTATCATCATGGTTATCTTCTTTTACTTCCGTGTATAATGCATAATTGATTATCGCCAGGCAGGCCGAAATAAGAAATGTTAGCACGGCTAATCTCCGGATAAGTGTGCTAAGTGTATAGCGTTTTACAAAGGCTTTAAATCCCTTTCCCTGTATTAATTCAACTATATGTTCTTTGTGATGCTGATGCTGAACAACACCGGACTTTGACAGCTTGTATAAAAAAGGTAAAGCACCCAGCATAAAAATAAATGCCGGCCAAAGCATATTCAGTGGCCCGATAGTTTTTACAAAAAAGTAAGCCATCGTATAACCAATGAACTTGGCCGGTATATCGCCGGCGCTGATAACCGCAAAGAGGCGTTTACTTTGTCGCACATCAAACAAAGTGGAAGTAATACTCCAGAAGCAAAGGTTGCTTGCTAAGTACAGAACATAATACCAGGCAAAAAAGAGATAGTCAAACCAGTCGGCATTTATCCAATTGCTGCTAAGCTGTAAGAAAAGAATGCTTACCGCCATAAAAATGATAACGACCGTACCCACACGGGTAAGATGAAAGCGATGTTCGAACTTGTTAAATATCCAGCCGGTAATAAATAAAAGCGGCGCTGAAATGATCATTACCCAGGCAAGCTGGGACGCAGAAAATTTTTCAAGAAAATGCGAGAAGGAAGCAGTAAAGAAAAAAGCGATGCCGGTACCCATGAAAAATTGCAGCCAGAAGAGTTGAGAGACCAGCCGCCATTCCGAGGTTCGAACATTTAACAGCTGAAGTAAAAATGGTTTCCTACTCATTTGTCCAATTGCTCCTTTCTTTCAAAATAGCGAGGTGTTTCAATTTTACACTATTTCTTTTTTCAAGAGTTGTTTTTGTAAAGTAATGGTGTGATTCAAAAAATTTTATCTGTATATGGTCCCAGATACAATCTTCGGGAATGATTTTGAAAGTAATAAACTCCTTATATAAATTCTTGCTGATCGGTTCAAAATCGTTACGGCCAAGATAGTCGAGATCGGCATCACAAATGATCTGTTCCAGCAATGTATTTGGTGATTGAGGGATCTTTGTCGCCATTATCATCCCGCAAATCTTTTTAATATCAGCGTCACTAAATACATGCTTAAGATCTTCCGAAGCAATTTCACAACCTTTTTCTTCATGCCCTTTATATACAAATAAGAAGCCACTGTCATGAAAGGCGGCAGCGGTTTTTAATAACAGCAGGTCATGCTTATCATTCACGCCTTCTCTTTTCGCTATTTGCTCGGCTTGTTCTACTACATCCCGGGTATGCCAAATATTATGATAGCCAAGCCGCGGATCAAGCTCCTTTTCAAGCCGGGTTAAGATGGGTTCTTTTATACTTGTAAAAAGATCAGGCACAAAAAGCTTTTATCTAAGATAATATTTACACAAAGTAAAACCATCATCGCTATTTCAGAAACCATACACGGTTTAAATATATTTATTTTTGATTTGATATATCCAATCGTTTACCTATTTTAGCATCCCCAACGCACTTTCCACCATCAAAAATCCAGTGTTTTATGAAGCCTAAATATATGGGATGAACAGTCCATGAAGAATTGTATCCGATGTATTTATTTAAACAAGCCTGATTATGAAGATATTTTGTATTGGCCGTAACTATGTAGCTCATGCTAAAGAGCTAGGCAATGAGGTACCTGATGAACCGGTTGTCTTTATGAAGCCCAAGAGCGCATTGTTGCAGCCTCACACTCCATTTTATTACCCCGAATTTACAAACGAGCTTCACTATGAGTGCGAATTGGTATTGCGGATCAGCAAAAATGGAAAATACATCCAGGAAAAATTTGCAAGCAAATACTATGATGCTGTTACAACAGGCATCGATTTCACGGCAAGAGATATACAAAATGATCTGAAGGCAAAAGGTCTTCCGTGGGAAAAAGCGAAAGCATGGGATAACTCGGCGGCCATTGGCAAGTGGATCGCATTTACGGCTATAAAAAATAAGAAAGACATAAATTTCTGTTTGTATAAAAACAAAGAACTTGTACAGCAAAGCAATGCTAACCTGATGATCCATGACTTTGACGCCATTGTTGCGTATATCTCCAATTATTTTTCGGTAAACATCGGCGATCTTGTATTTACAGGCACACCCGCCGGAGTTGGAGAATTAGTGGTGGGCGATGAACTGGAAGGTTTCATTGAAGATGATTCTTTGTTAGCTTTGGAAATAAAATAAAACATTCGAAGATATCGACAGACCAAAACCAACAGTGAGCCATCCCGGATTAATGGGGTGGCTTTTTTATTTCCGCATACAACCGTTCGGCTTATTTTTGCTCACTTTAGATTGTTTGTATGATTGATAAGGAAATTCTGTTGAAAGCTTACCGGTTGATGTGTTGTGCAAAGTCAATGGCAGAAATATATGATGCGAACCGGCAAATCTGTAAATATGTCCATTCTACTTCACGTGGACATGAAGCAATACAACTGGCAACCGCTTTTCATTTGCAAAATTGTGATTATGTAAGTCCGTACTACCGTGATGAAAGCATGTTGTTAGGTCTTGATTATTCTCCTTATGAATTAATGCTTCAGTTGCTTACCAAAGCAGATGATCCTTTCACAGGAGGCCGTTCCTACTATTCGCATCCGAATACAAAAGAAAAAGATAAACCCAAGATCATTCATCAAAGCAGCGCAACAGGTATGCAGGCGATACCAACTACAGGAATTGCACAAGGCATTCAATACCTTGAAAAAATTGATTCACCATTGCTCATTAAAAATGATAATGGGGAATCACCGGTTGTCATTTGTTCATTGGGAGATGGAAGTGTAACAGAAGGTGAAGTAAGTGAGGCATTGCAATTTGCCGTGTTGAAACAATTGCCAATTATTTACCTGGTACAGGATAATGATTGGGGTATTAGTGCAACGGGAGAAGAAACTAGTGCAATGAACGCTTATGAATATGCAGATGGCTTTAAAGGATTAAGCAAAATACAAATTGATGGAACCGATTTTTTCCATTGCTATAAAATAATGGGCAATGTGATAAATGAAGTTCGTAAAACTCGAAAGCCATGGTTGGTACATGCAAAAGTGCCATTGCTTAATCACCATACAAGTGGAGTAAGAAAAGATTTTTATAGAACTGAAGAAGACCTGGCTAAAGATGCAATCGATGATCCAATACCAAAGCTGAGAAAACTGCTGGTTGAAAGCGGAATAAGTGCTGAAGAAATAGAAAGTGTTGAAAAAGATGCGGCCGGTTTTATCAATGATGAATTTAAAAAAGCAATAGATGCACCGGAACCGGATATTACCAAAGCGGCAGAACATGTTTTTGTACCAACAACAGTTACGGAAGAAAAAGGAGAGAGAAGTCCGGCAACGAACGAAAAAGTGATCATGGTTGACGCTGCATTATTTGCAATTCGTGAATTAATGGAAGATCATCCCGAATGTATTTTTTTTGGACAGGATGTTGGTCGCAGACTTGGCGGCGTGTTTCGTGAAGCGGCAACACTTGCAGAACAATTCGGCGATCATCGTGTATTTAATACTGCGATACAGGAAGCATATATTATCGGTTCCACGGTTGGTTTAAGTGCAGTAGGAGTGAAGGCTATAGTGGAGGTACAATTTGCGGATTATATTTACCCTGGCTTCAATCAACTCGTGTCTGAAATTTCTAAATCATGTTATCTCAGTTGTGGTAAGTACCCGGTATCAACAATAATCCGTGTGCCGGTTGGTGCTTATGGTGGCGGCGGGCCTTATCATAGTGGTTGCGTGGAAACAACTTTGCTTTCTATTAAAGGAATTAAAATTGCTTATCCATCAAATGCTGCCGACATGAAAGGTTTAATGAAAGCAGCGTATTATGATGGTAATCCCGTTGTAATGCTTGAGCATAAAGGATTATACTGGAGTAAAGTGCCGGGTACTGAAGAAGCAAAGACAATAGAACCATCCAGAGATTATATTCTGCCTTTTGGAAAAGCAAATACGGTGTTGCCTGCGGATAAGAATAAAATTAGCAATGGAGAATCCTGTTGCATTATCACGTATGGAATGGGAGTGTATTGGGCAAAAGCAGCAGCAAAAAATTTTCCCGGTCAAATTGAGATAATAGATCTGAGAACATTGTTTCCATTAGATGAAGAAATGATCTTTGATTCAGTAAAGAGAAATGGGAAATGCCTGGTACTAACCGAAGAACAGCAAAACAATTCCTTTGCTGAAGCATTAGCCGGCAGGATCTCTAAAGAATGTTTTAAATGGTTAGATGGCCCGGTTGAAGTACTAGGAGCTGCAAACATTCCTGCTATTCCGTTAAATATGCAACTTGAAAATGCGGTTCTTCCAAATGCTGAAAAAGTTCCGGTGAAAATTAAAAGTATTCTGAGTTATTAGAATATTGAAATAGGGATGTAATGTGTATTGACATTACAATTTATTCATTGGATAAATTATAAATTTCCATTTGCTTCAATCATCATAACGCGATTCAGCTAATTACAGCAGGCAGAATTACCTTTTAAACATATACCAAATAATTTCAACGGTATTTTTCTGGTTGACAGGGTTATTAATACTTGCGTGGGTACGTATTACTACCTGTTGGAGAGTTAACGATTTTGTTGAGCTTGGACATCGAATTATTTGTTAACCACCAAAACCTTTTTTTATGAGATTAAAGCTGCAAATGCCCATTGGGGTTTTAATCCTGCTGGGTATTCTTACTTCAATTTTTATTATGGAAAGTTGCCGCAAAATTGATCATGAAATAAAACCCGGAAAATTTGAAACTGCAAGTGACATTGTTAAAAAGTTTTTTACTGTCCCTGCATCTGCCGATGAAAAAGTAAAAGCAATTGCCCGGAGTATAGAACGGCAAAATAAACAACGAAACTTCATTGAAGGCCTTGTAAAACGTGTAGGCTATCCCCATTGGGACGAAGCTATGATCGCTTCAAAGAAAAATAATAACGCCAGGCCTGGTGAAGATGGAGATAGCAGTTCAATCATATATATTCCTTTTTCCAAACCTGATAGTAACACGACGGCTGCTGCGCTGGCAGTTGGCTTAAACTATTTTCCAACGGATACTCTTTATCATATGTTATACCCGAATCAATACAAGCAATATAGTTTTGATACCACAAATACAGATGGTTGGAATGCCCGAACAGTTTTTCATTTATTTGCGGAATTGGATTATCAAATGTTCGGCCAATCACTTATTGAAGTTACTGATGGACGTATACTGGGGGGTGAATTTGAAGATACGAAGGTGATAAAAAGACTCGCGGAGCAAACCGGCAGATTAAATGATGGGCAACGTACCGCGGACCTTGTCCCTATACAAGTGTGTGCAAAGTATGGCCCTTATTGGGCTGCAAGGATACGCCCTGGCAACCGCACCAATGCAGGTGAAATTTATTTTACCTTTTGCAATACTTTTTGGGTTGATGACCCTGACGATCCGGGACCATTATCATTGCCAGGGGGAAATGGAACCGGGGGCAGCGGCAACGGTGGTGCCGGTTATAGCACGCAAACCAGCGGACATTGGGATACGATACCACCTTGTCCCGAAGAAAGTGGACGGGTTCATAAAATATACCCACAAACGCTGCAATGTAGTTTTATAGGATGGCAATATATATGGGTGCCGAGTCCGGGATCTTACAATCCTTATATATATGATACAGTTGGTATTGCTCCAGCTTTGGAAACCGCTTTCCCATGCCTCTTTGCCTTCTTAAAAGATTCTTTGCCAAATGCAAATCTTCTGGCTCAGCTTGCAGGTGCCGGTGTATTTAAAGACTCGGCTTATATGCACCTGACGTTTGACACAAGTATTGATAATACACAATATGGACATGATGTTGCTACGACAGTATCAGACAGTGCAAGAGTAGAAAGTGATGGATTTACACATTTTAAGGCGACCATCAAATTTAACAGTTGGTATTTACGAAATGCAACTACGGAGTTTATGATAAGCACAATAATACATGAAGCTATGCATGCCATTTTTAAGTTGCGATGGAGTCAATATTTAGAATGGCGGCAATACGGCCCGCCTAATGATATCGACAGCAACTTTATAAAAGACCATTACCCTATCTATTGGAATAATTATGTTGTCGACGGAGTTCCTTTGGGAGAAATAGATGAACATCTAATTATGGCAACAGATTATCAAAATCTATTTCATTCGCTAGTGGCGTCGTTTTATAATCCTGCTGCCCCGCAGGCATTAAGAGATTCAGTGATAAAGGCAATGAATTATGGCGGTTTGGACAAAACGACTGCATGGAAATTATTGCCAAGTCAGGGAATTGATACATGTAAATACAAAAACATTATTCATACTGCTGCAGCTTCGTTGATTGGAATTTTTAATTCCGGAGGAACCTGTTCTAACTTTACTGCACACTATGCTGATTCATTAAAGCTCAGGCCAAATTGTAATTAAGTTTCCAGTTTTGGACAATGGTAAATTATGAAAAAAATATATTTCTTATCAATAACGTTAATGCTAGTCGCTACCAGTTTGTTTTCCCAGGATTTTCTGTCAAAAAAGGAGCTGAAATTATATCATAAAATTTGCGGTGTAGCGCTTGATAGTTTTTTACACTCAAAGAGTACTCACTTCGTATTATTTGACAGCACGGAAAACAGGCCCATCCAGGAAACTGATTTCGCAGATTATGTCCATTATTTGCGTGTAACTAAAAACCGGGAGTTAGATTCAAGCTGGCTGCTTTTTTTAGAGAAAGCAGATGAAACGAAATTAGGATTAATAAAAATTAAACTCGGGGAGATACCATCTATTCATATAATTAGATTATTAAGCAAGGATACGTTCTTTGCAAAGCGGGGAAAGACTCTTGGAGTGGGTGCTGGAGAAGTAGAGCCGTATGGATGGGTTGAGGGGTACGCAAGAATATCTACTCCAATTTTCTCAAAGAAGAAAGATAAAGCCATAGTAGTAATTGGTTTTATACGAGGGAGCCTGAATGGTAATGGTGGTTTTCTTTTGTTAGAAAGGAAAAGAAATGGTAAATGGGTCGCAATTAAGTATGTACAGACATGGGTTTCTTAACTGACGGTAATGGATCTGATTTATTGATATGAAGTTTGAGTCTATAACAGCCAATACACCGGTAATTTTTGATTCACTTAAAATGACAAACCGTGCAAATAAAAATAAAAGCGCCTGGCAGGTTCATACTTCTATTGCTGTTAAGTCCGATAGTAATGTTTGCGCAGGGTAAACACCAGTTAAAAACCATTGCGAAAGTGTATGCTGGTGCCTTAAATGACCGCTATTTTGCAGCAGAGCCAAAATATTTTATCGTCATTGATAGCACCGTAAATAAGGCTATAACCAGGACGGATTATCATGGTTATATGGAGCAATTCTATATTCCGGCAAGAAAAGGCTATCCTGCTAAATTGCTTATAGATTCATCGTGGTTAGGATTCTTAAAGGAGGCAGATATAAAAAGAAAATCGCTTACAACATTTCTTTTACCAAAAATAAATTCAATACATTCAATAAGAGTAATCAGGAGGGATTCTATGAGGTTTTTTTTTAAGATCAATGTTAATACCTGGACTGGTTTTCGTAACATTTTTGGTTGGGCACAGGGATATATTGAATTATCAGATGTCATATTGTCCAAAAACAAAAAGAAAGCGATCGTAGAAATAAATCAACTCCGTGATTCAAAAAGTGGAGGAGGCGTCATATTCCTTTTAGAAAGGAGAAAGCGAAAATGGATTGTTGTCAATAGTATGCAAACCTGGATTGTATAATATCACTCTAACATGTAAGCTGTATTTACAATTCCAGGTGGATGTGGTCTTTATTTTCTTCCTTACACTGATTCACTTAAAATGACATCACCGTGCAAATAAGAATAAAAACGCCTGGCAGATTTATAATTCTGTTGCTGTTAAGCCCGGTCGCAATGTTTGCGCAGGGTAAACACAAATTAAAAACTATTGCGAAAGTGTATGCTGCAGCCCTAAATGAGCCTTATTTTGCATCAGAGCCAAAGTATTTTATTCTTATTGATAGCGCTGTTAATAAGGTTATCACTCGTACAGATTATCATAGTTATATGGAGCAATTCTCCAATCCGGCCCGAAAAGGTCATCCTGCAAAATTGTTTTTAGATTCATCCTGGTTAGGGTTCTTAAAGCAGGTGGATATAAAAAGAAAATTGCTTACATCTTTTCTTTTACCAAAAATAAATTCAATTCATTCAATAAGGGCAGTAAAGAGGGATTCTATCAGGCTTGCTTTTAGAACCAATATTAATGGCTGGCATGGATTCCTTAACGTTTTTGGTTGGGCATATGGATATTTTGAATTATCAGATGTTTTATTGTCCAAAAACAAGAGGAAAGCTATCGTAGAAATAAATCATCATATTGAACGAAGCGGAGCAGGCTGCATATTCCTATTAGAAAAGAAAAAGCGAAAATGGATCTTGGTCAATTGGATGCCAGTATCGATTGGATAATATCATACTAATGCGGAGCCTGTACTTACAGGCTGTTTAGATTTATTAATGTTTTGATCAAGACAATTTTGGTTCTTTCCTTTTAGCGTAATTACGTTTCCGATAGTAAATAGCAGTGTAATATGAAAAAAAATTATTTTTTATCATTAGCAATAATGCTTATTGCTACCAGTTTGTTATCGCAGGATTTTTTATCAAAAAAAGAGATGAAATTGTATCATAAGATTTGGGGTGTAGCACTTGATAGTTTTTTGCACTCAAAGAGCACTCATTTCGTATTATTTGACAGCACAGAAAACATCTCAATCCGGGAAACGGATTTCTTGGACTATGTACATTACATGCGTTTAACTAAAAACCCAGGGTTAGATTCAAGCTGGTTGCTTTTTTTAGAGGATGCTGATGAAAAGAAATCAAACCTATTGAAAATTAAACTTAGCCAAATAAAATCTATTCATACAATCAGGTTATTTAACAGGGACACGTTCTTTGCAAAGCAAGCAACGACACTTAGAGTGGGGGCAGGAATAGTAGAGCCATACGGATGGGTTGCAGGATACGCAAGAATATCGACTCCAATTCTTTCAAAGAAGAAAGATAAAGCCATAGTCGTAATTGGTTTTGAACGAGGCATTCTGAATGGTAATGGTGGTTTTCTTTTGTTAGAAAGGAAGAGAAATGGCAAATGGGTCTCAATTAAGTATGTACAGACATGGGTTTCTTAACTGACGGGAATAGATCTGATTTATTGATATGAAGTTTGTGTCTTATAACACCCAATACACCGGTAATTTTTGATTCACTTAAAATGACAACACCGTGCAAATAAAAATAAAAATGCCTGGCAGGTTAGTAATTCTGTTACTATTATGTCCGCTAGTAATATTTGCGCAGGGTAAACAAAAATTAAAAACCATTGTGAAAGTGTATAGTGCAGCCTTAAGTGACAGTTATTTTGCAACGGAGCCAAAATACATTATTCTCATTGATAGCACTTTTAATAAGGCTATCACTTACACAGATTATCAGACCTATATGGAGCAATTCTCCAATCCGGCAAGAAAAGGCTATCCTGCTAAATTGCTTATAGATTCATCCTGGTTAGGTTTCTTAGAGGAGGTGGATATAAAGAGAAAATTGCTTACATCATTTGTTTTACCAAAAATAAATTCAATTCACGGAATAAGAGTGATAAAGAAGGATTCTATGAGGCTTGCTTTTAAAATCAATGCTAATACCTGGACTGATTACCGCAACATTTTTGGATCGGCATATGGATATGTTCAAATATCCGATGTTATATTGTCCAAAAACAAGAAGAAAGCTATCGTAGAAATAAATCTACTCCATGATTCAAAAAGCGGAGGAGGCACCATATTCCTTTTAGAAAGGAGAAAGCGAAAATGGATTGTTGTCAATAGTATGCAAACATGGATTGCATAATATCATTCTGACAAAGGGCCTGTGTTTACAGGCTCTTTATTTCAGCGTTTAAATTTATTGGTTATGATGAAGGCCATTTTAATTCTTTCCTTTTTATGTAATTAAGTTTCTGATAGTAAATAACAGGATATCATGAAAAAAAATTGGTTTTTATTGATACCAATAATGCTTATCGCTACTAGTTTGTTATCGCAGGATTTTTTATCAAAAAAAAAGATGAAATTGTATCATAAGGTTTGGGGTGTAGCGCTTGATAGTTTTTTACACTCAAAGAGTACTCACTTCGTATTATTTGACAGCACGGAAAACAGGCCCATCCAGGAAACTGATTTCGCAGATTATGTCCATTATTTGCGTGTAACTAAAAACCGGGAGTTAGATTCAAGCTGGCTGCTTTTTTTAGAGAAAGCAGATGAAACGAAATTAGGATTATTAAAAATTAAACTCGGCGAGATACCATCTATTCATATAATTAGATTATTAAACAAGGATACGTTCTTTGCAAAGCGGGGAAAGACTCTTGGAGTGGGTGCTGGAGAAGTAGAGCCGTATGGATGGGTTGAGGGGTACGCAAGAATATCTACTCCAATTTTCTCAAAGAAGAAAGATAAAGCCATAGTAGTAATTGGTTTTATACGAGGGAGCCTGAATGGTAATGGTGGTTTTCTTTTGTTAGAAAGGAAAAGAAATGGTAAATGGGTCGCAATTAAGTATGTACAGACATGGGTTTCTTAACTGACGGGAATGGATCTGATTTATTGATATGAAGTTTGTGTCTATAACAGCCAATACACCGGTAATTTTTGATTCACTTAAAATGACAACGCCGTGCAAATAAAAATAAAAGCGCCTGGCAAGTTTATAATTCTGTTGCTGTTAAGCCCGGTCGCAATGTTTGCGCAGGGTAAACACAAATTAAAAACTATTGCGAAAGTGTATGCTGCAGCCCTAATCAGGCTTGCTTTTAGAACCAATATTAATGGCTGGCATGGATTCCTTAACGTTTTTGGATGGGCATATGGATATTTTGAATTATCAGATGTTTTATTGTCCAAAAACAAGAGGAAAGCTATCGTAGAAATAAATCATCATATTGAACGAAGCGGAGCAGGCTGCATATTCCTATTAGAAAAGAAAAAGCGAAAATGGATCGTGGGCAATTGGATGCAAACATGGATTGCATAATTTCATTCTAACGCGGAGCGTGTATTTACAGACTCTTTATACCAAGGTTTAAATTTTTTAATGTTATCATCAAGACAATTTTGATTCTTCTTCTTTAAAAGGAAAGAAAACTAATTATTTAATTTACCTGCTCCATACATTATATTATGCAAAATGAAATGGTTATTGATAAAAGGCTCTGCTTTCCTTAAAAAAATATAGCCATGAAAAACATTGTCATGCTTATTTTTACCATTGCTATTTCAGCGGTCTGTTTTTCACAGAGTTTGTCTAGAAATGAATTAGTACGATTGGGTTACAGAGTTGAATCGTTTATTTTAAAACAAGATAGTATTTATGATGCAAAACGTACCTCTCAGTTTATATATGTTATGGTGAGTATTGATTCGAACGGTACAATTAACAAATTAGATTTATCAGGAGTGAAAGCTGACACTATTTACCAAATATTATCTCGTCTGATACCTGCGGATTTGACTGATTGGAAATGCTTAAAATGCAAAGGGAAAACTATAGTAATTCCACTGTTTTATTTTGCCGGGAGTGACACCAACGACAACGTAAGGCAAATGTTTATTTCGCATTACGCGAAAATTCCGCATAAGGAGATGATAACAGAAGCAGGCAACACAATTTTTATTAGATGGCTATTTTTTATAGCCCCTTCACGACAGCATGAAGAAAAATTTCCAGAAATTAGACGGATAGACACTCTTAAAAACAATCATTAAATCGTTTCTCAAGAAGGTTTTAATTAATAGTGATTATGTTTAATGGTACGGAGCCTTTATTTACAGGCTCTTTATTTTGAAGTATAAATCCTCTAATGTTATCGTCAAGATGATTTCATTCCCTTTCTTTTTAATGTTGATGCCAACCAAAATCAAGCGAACGACGCAAGCCGAGCCTCATGAAAGCACGAGGGTTCCCCATAATTTTCCACATATTAACAAAATGCCGGCAACGACAAATACGTTATAAGCATCGTGATTATATTTGTCGCTAATCAAACCCTTTAAATGAGCATTCCTAAAGGAAAACTTATTGCAATCGGAGGTGCTGAAGATAAAGGCACCGATCTTGAAGCCGGGGAAATTCAACGCAGTAATCTTAATTTTTTTGAACTCGGCATTTTACGAAGGCTGGTGCAGGAAGCAGGTGGTGTCGATGCAAAGATCGAGATCATCACTACGGCTTCAACGATCCCTTTTGAAGTGGGAGAACATTACAGGAATGCATTGGGAAAAATCGGTTGCGTGAATGTTGATATCATGCATGTTCGTACCCGCCAGGACACCCAGAATAAAGAATATCTCGAGCGGATCAAAAACTGTGATGCCGTAATGTTTAGCGGGGGAAACCAATTGCGATTGAGCGTAACGGATGGCGGCACGGAATTTCTTGCAGTTATGAAGAGGCGTTACATGAATGAGGATTTCGTAATAGCCGGAACTTCTGCCGGCGCTATGGCAATGAGCAAGACCATGATCTATGAAGGTAATGCTACAAGGGCCCACTTAAAAGGCGAAGTAAAGATCACAACTGGCCTAGGTTTCATGGATTCGGTAATTATTGATTCGCATTTTGAAAAACGAGGAAGGTTTGGAAGACTGGCGCAGGCTGTAGCAACTAATCCGAGCTTGATTGGTATTGGACTTGGTGAAGATACAGGTATGCTGATCACGGATGGCGATAAAATGGAAGCGATTGGAAGCGGCCTTGTTGTTATTATCGATGGCCATGATATTTTGCACAATAATATCGGTGATATTCCTGACGGCAACCCAATCTCTATCGAAAATCTTAAAGTCCATTTTTGCGAAAAAGGAAATGGCTATATCATCAGCGAGAGAAAATTTTTAATGGAAGCAACTGATGGGGCAGTGATAAAGAAGAAAGTGGATGTGGAGTAGAGACAAGGCATGCCTTGTCTGTACAGAAGTCAGTTCTCGGTAGAGACAAGGCATGCCTTGTCTGTACGACAGTCAAAAGTTAGAAAACAGCAATTGTTATTTGAGCATTCCCTATTGGGATGCTTTTTTGTTTTAAATTGTGTCAAACATGTTTCCATGAAATTTTTTTTACTTGGTGCAATGGTTATATTAGCAACCGCCTTTGTTTCTCAAAAGAAAAAGAGAGTTATCTTTTTTGGTGACTCGATAACACAGGCTGGTGTTAATGCCGGTGGTTATATAAAGAGAATTGACAGCATGTGTAATGCAGAAGGGTCGTACGATAAGTATGAGTTTATCGGGGCAGGTATTGGCGGCAATAAAGTGTATGATCTGTATCTAAGAATGGAAAACGATGTGCTGGCAAAAGAACCCGATATCGTTATTATTTATATTGGTGTAAATGATGTGTGGCATAAGTCTACTTCCGGCACAGGTACTGATGCCGATAAGTTCGATAAATTTTACCAGGCAATCATTGACAAGCTAAAAGCAAGAAATATAAAGATCATTCTTTGCACGCCGGCGGCAATAGGAGAAAAGATCGATTTCAGCAACCCGCAGGATGGCGACATGAACGAGTACAGCAATATCATCAGGCGAATAGCTGCAAGAAATGAGCTGGCCTTGGTAGATCTACGAAAAGCATTTCTCGATCATAACCTCAAATACAATACTGATAATAAAGACCGCGGTATTCTTACCACCGATAGGGTTCATCTGAATGCAAAAGGCAATCAATTAGTAGCGGATGAAATGTGGAAGGTGATAAAGCAAATAAATTAAGTCGATGTCTTTGTGCGACTCAGCAGATTGAATTATTTTTAATGTTCACCATTCTTCCTGCAGATGAGAAAAGGTCTTTTTCTTTTCCTGGTCCTTTTTACGGGTCTAACCCTCGTTGCACAACAGCCGGGAAAAAAGCTGCCTGGAATCTATCCGCAAAAGAAATATTTTCCAAAATCATCTCTTGCAAAAAACTTATCTGAAACATGCGGTAATGGTCTTGATGATGATGGTAATGGATTAAAAGATTGTGAGGATTATTCTTGCTATTTCAGCGATCCTGTTGTTTGCAACTGCGCACCAATAGATGTTATATGGATCAATAGCGGTTCAGATCTGCTTTGGATAAACCCGGTAACAGGTGTAGAACGTTATATCGGAGATATGGGCAGGTATATGGGTGACATTACCTGGGCGCCGGATGGAAAATTGTATGGAGTTGACTACGACTCATGTAAAATATGGCAGATAGATCCTGTAACAGCTCAAATAACATTTGTCACTTCTATTGCCGGGTATGATTTTTCGAACGCTATGACATCAGATGCAAACGGCGATCTGTATCTTGCAGCAAGAGTAACATTTACCGCGCCGCCTTCTGTAAATCACATAATCAAAGTAAAACTTTCGACAGGTCCTGTAACATTTGTTGCTGATATTAGCAATATCGGTACCTACAGTGCCGGTGATCTTGCGTTTCATAATGGTACATTGTATTTAGCCTGTATTTCTAATATTCTTGCTAAAATTGATATTACAACCGGAGTGGTCGCTACAAATCCAATATTAGGGTTACCACCTGACGCAGATATTTGGGGCATTGTTGGTAAAGCAAACGGTACGTTATATATCAGTGATGCTGATGACCTCTTTAGCATCAACATTAATACGATGCAGGCAACCCCTTATTATACCACGACAACTCCTATGTTCATTTGGGGAATGGCTAATTTTAATGATTATTGTCTTGCCCCTGTTTGCCAATCAACAGTTGATATTGAAGTGCAATCGAACGAACCATACTGCAATGATCCGGGTGTGCAACTAAAAGCAAATGGCACCGGTCTTGCGGGCCCGGTTGCCTATAAATGGACAAAACCGGATGGAACGTTTAGTTCCTCTCAAACTATTACCGCGACAGAAGCAGGAAAATACATGGTACGATATTCAACAATACCAGATACTTGTTCAGTTGAAGATACCATAGTATTGGAGTTTGATAAGACACCCAAAGCAAGACTTGGTGCCGATACCATCCTTTGTACAGGAACTCAAATTACATTAATACCATCTGATACTTCAGCAATTACTTCCTATTTATGGCAGGATGGATCGATAAACCCTGTGCTAATAATTGATCAGCCGGGTTTGTATTGGCTTGAATCCGCAAATGTTTGCGCAACATACAGAGATAGTATAATTGTAACCGGAAGAAAATTTGCAAATGTTGATCTTGGACCTGGCGCGGAGCTTTGCGAGTATGACACTCTTCATATTCAAAACTTACTTGATGAACCGGGTTATACCTATAAATGGAGTGATAACACGACAGGTAAGGTCATGGTTATTCCCGCACCGGGAAAGTATTGGGTGGATGTTAAAAACATTTGCGGGACGGTTAGCGATACAATTATCATCAGCAAAAAAATAGATGATTGCACATGTTTCCTGTATGTACCAACTGGCTACACACCAAACAACGATGGCAGAAATGACTTGCTAAAGGCATTTTCCAATTGTCCAGTTACCGGCGTGCTGTCTATTTATAATCGTTGGGGTCAATTAATATACAAGACAAATGATCTGCAAAAAGGATGGAATGGAGTTTATAATGGCAACCTTCAATCAACAGGTGTATATGTTTACCAGGTTACATATTCTTATACATTGAGGCCAGGTATATTTTATAAGAAAGGAACTTTTGTTCTTATCCGGTAGCTCAAAACACACCTTTATCAGATTCCCATTTTCTTGATGGCCTGCCTTCATTCGACATAATCGCATAATTATTTTTATCGGCCCATTTCAAAACTTTCTTTCGAAGCAGCTTTGGATAAAAATGTGTGATGACATTTTTATCATTTGAATACTCTCTGAATAAACCGATCTTACTTAACACATCATAGCTGGCTGCTGCGCATCGCATGCCGAAGATCGCATAGTCGTAAGGAGTTTTTGCAGCAACCGAATCAAATATTTTTTGCAACGCGATGTATTGCTCTTCGGAAACAGGAATGATTATGGTTTTCCATTTATCATCATTGTCCCAGGCAACTGACTGGTTTATGCTAAAGCCACCGCTTGGTTTTTTATTATGCGGAAAAAGAGGATTATTACCGGGAGTGAAATCCAGCACCCGTCCACCGGCTTCAATATTTACATGACCGCCTTTTATACCGCCAAACAATTTTGATTCCTGCTGGCGGTAACCTTTTGCCGGTCTTGAGCCATAAAGAAAATTGAGTTTGATGATATAGGTTGTGTCACTTGCAAAGCAAGTATTGATCAGGAAAACAGCAATAAAAATAAATAAGGCCCGCATTTTTTATTCGTGAATGCAAAAATACCAACTAATAAAAAATGCAAACAAAGAATGCTGTTAAAAATTAATTGCAATTAACCAGGTAATTGTACTTCTTGCCTTTTTTTACGAGAATATATTTTTGGTGCAGAAGCAAACTGCTGTTTATTTGATGTTGGATGCTATCAATTTTTTTCCGGTTAATATGTATGCCGCCACCCTGTATTGTTTTTCTTGCTTCTCCTTTGCTGGGAAATATCCCGCTTTCTGCTAAAAAGGAAACAATATCGATACCTGCACTTATTTTTTCTTTAGAAAAATCAATTTTCTCAAGACCGTTCAGTGCTTCAATATCTTCAATGCTTAAACTTTCAGCTGGTGCTTCCTGGTTTTCAAATACTTTTTCTGTAGTTTTGATCGCTTTTTTCAATTCATCTTCGCCATGAACAAATTTGGTTACTTCTTCAGCCAATCTTTTTTGTAATACTCTTTTTGATTCATCTTTTTTGTGTTCAGCCAATAATGCATCAACAGTTTCTTTATCGAGGAACGTAAAGATCCTGATCCATTTTTCTGCATCGGCATCAGTTGCATTCAACCAGAACTGGTAAAATTGATAAGGAGATGTTTTATTGCTATCCAGCCAGACATTTCCTTTTTCTGTTTTTCCAAATTTTGTCCATCTGCTTTTGTTATCAACGGACAGGTAAATGCAAATGCTTCACCACTTACTTTCTTCGAATCAGTTCTGTTCCGGTAACAATATTTCCCCATTGATCGCTGCCACCCATCTGCAGTTTACAATTTTTATTTTTATATAGCCAGTAAAAATCATAACCCTGCACCAACTGGTAAGTAAATTCTGTAAAGCTCATTCCGGCTTCTCCTTCAATTCTTTTTTTCACACTTCCTTGCTCATCATGTAATTCACAGTAATATGTTTGCCCACATCACGGATAAAATTCAAGAAAGTAATCTCTTTAAACCAATCATAATTGTTGACCATTTCAGCGCAGTTTGGTTTTGCATGGATTAAAATCAAGGAATTGTTCAATTGTTTTTTTACTCCTTCCTGGTTATGGCGAAGCATTCTTCACTCAACAGGTTTCTTTCTTCACTTTTTCCACTGGGATCGCCAACCATTCCGGTTGCGCCGCCAACCAATGCATATAGGTTTATGTCCGGCTTTTTGCAAATGAACCAAGTAATAAAATTGGCACGAGGCTGCCGATATGCAGGCTTTCGGCAGTAGGGTCAAAACCGATATAGCCTGTAGTCATCTCTTTATTTAGCTGTTCTTCTGTTCCTGGCATTATATCCTGGATCATTCCCCTCCATCGTAATTCTTCTATAGAGTTTCATCTTAAAATCGATTTGGCGACAAATGTAAGGCAGAAAGAAATCCAAGGATGAAATGGCAATATTTTTCTAAGTCATTCGTTTTCAATAGTTAGATTTTTTGCTTGATAAACTATGTATTTCAGGGCTTAAAGATCTAATTTTACAGAACCATCGACCCTATGAAAAACTGTCTTAATAAAATTGCTTATCCGAAAATTGTAATCGAATGAAAACGACCACATATCCTCTGACCCTATTTGTTATTTTTATTTCTCTGACAGCTACTGCACAGTTCAGAAAATATTCCAATGAATTTTTGAATATTGGGGCAGGTGCCCGTGGCCTGGCTATGGGTAGTGCACAGGTAGCTTCTGTACAGGATGGAACTGCCGGTTACTGGAATCCTGCAGGACTTGTTGGTGTAAAAGATCATCCTCAGTTAAATCTTATGCATGCTGAATATTTTGCCGGCATCGGTAAATATGATTTTGCAAGCATTGCATTTCCTGCTGCCAATAATAAAAGAACATTTGGCATTACAGGTCTTCGGTTTGCTGTAGATGATATCATGAATACTTTATTCCTTGTAGAGCCGGATGGTTCTATCAACTATAATAATATCCAGGCATTTTCTTCTGCTGATTATGCTTTCCTTTTTTCGTTTGCGCAAAAATTAAAAGAAAGCAGTAATAAAAATATTCACTTTGGTGTAAATGCAAAAGTTATTCACCGCAGTGTTGGAAAATTTGCAAAAGCATGGGGTTTTGGATTAGATGCCGGTTTGCAGATATACCAGGACAAATGGAAATTTGGAATTGCAGGCACGAGATATCACCACTACTTTCAATGCATGGTCATTTACATTTACTGAAAAAGAAAAAGAAGTTTTATATCTTAACAAATAACGAAATACCTGTAAAGTCAACTGAACTTACTGCACCAAGACTTGTACTAGGTGTTGCCCGTGATTTTAAACTCAGTAAGAAAGTCAAGTTTGCTTGCTGAAGCAAATGTTGATCTTACTTTTGATGGCAAACGTAATACAGTGATCAGCGCTGACCCGGTAAGTGCCGATCCAAAACTTGGTCTTGAATGCAATATCAACAATGTATTTTTTCTGAGAGCAGGTATTAATAATTTTCAAAAAGCATTGGCTGATGGCGATACGCTGAATCAAAAGAAAGTCTGGATATATCAGCCAAGTGCAGGTGCTGGCTTCAAGATATCCAATGTGACAATTGACTATGCATTTACCAACCTTGCCAATCAATCCAATCCTTTATTTACCCATGTGTTTTCTTTGAAGCTGGATATGGTAGGTGACAAGAATAAAAAGAAAAAATAATCCGTACCCCTGATAAATTTATTTCGATGAAAAGAATTTTACTTACACTGCTGATTGGATTGTCCGGGTTGTATGCAACAGCTCAGATTTTCCTTATAACAATGAATGGATCGATTACAGTAAGACCTATTATAAATTCTATGTAGGTAAAACCGGGCTTTACAGGATTTCCCAGGCAGCGCTTACAACTGCGGGTATTGGAAACACTCCGGCAGAACAATTTCAATTGTGGAGAAATGGGCGTGAAGTCGCTTTGTTCACTTCTGTAGCATCGGGTCCTTTAAGCGGCAGTGATTTTATTGAATTTTGGGGTGAAATAAATGATGGTCTTCCTGACAGCACGCTTTATCGTGATACAAGTTTTATTTTAAATGATCAAGCATAGCTTTCAAACCGATACAGCTGCATTTTTTCTTACAATAAATCCTGCGGGTGGAAACCTTCGCATGCTGAATGCGGTTAATAATGTTGCCGGTAACGTTCTTCCTCCCGATCCATATTTTATTTATACAGAAGGAAAATATTACAGGGATTATATTAATCCTGGTTATTATATAGATGCGGGAGAGCTTGTGCATTCTTCTACTTTTGATAAAGGAGAAAGTTGGGTCTCCTGGGATATTTATCCGGGAGCTCCGCTTACTGAACCACATACATTATATCCATCTCCCACCGGCCCCGATGCTACTTTTCAGGATCAACTTATTTGGAAACGGTGTTAACCAAAGAACATTTTTGGTTAAACTAAATGCAGACAGCATTTATGGTCAGCAAATGGATTACCTCAACCAGTCGAAGTCGTCAACCGGTGTTCCTTTGGCTTTGTTAGCGACTGGCCTTAACAATATTGAGATAATAAATCAAAGTCCGGGGCAATATGACAGGATGGTGATAGCACAATATGAACTTGAGTATCCGCGGCTTTTTAATTTTAATAATACAAGCAATTTTGAGTTTACGCTTGCGGCAAATCCGGCCGGTAATTATCTTGAGATAACCAATTTCAACTATGGATCAGCCGCACCTGTTTTATATGATATCACCAATGGTAAAAGATATACAGCCGATATTTCCAATCCTGCATTAATAAAGTTCGCATTAGAACCTTCATTGGTTGACAGGAAACTTGTTCTTATCAGCCTTGATCCTTCAAACATTACTGCTGTTGGAAATTTCCGTACAAGGAATTTCATCAATTACGGCCTTGCTGCAAACCAGGGTGACTATATGATCATTACTCACCCGATGTTATATGCTGGTGCAGGCGGTTCAAACCCCGTAGAAGATTACAGGGTTTATCGCAGTTCAACAGAAGGTGGCGGTTATAATGCGAAAATTTATGAAATAGATGAATTGGTTGATCAGTTTGCTTTTGGTATAAAAAAACATTCCAACTCGATCAGGAATTTTTTACGCTGGTCAAGAGCAAATTTTCCGGTGGCGCCAAAGTTTGTATTCCTGGTCGGTCATGCGGTAGTGTATGATCAGTACCGCTATATAGAATATGCTTCAAATCCTGACATTGAAAGATTAAATATCATTCCCACTTTTGGATCACCCGCTTCCGATATTTTGCTCACTGCAGATGTAAGACAGCAGATCCCATTGACGCCTATCGGCCGTTTATCAGTGATCACTCCGGATGAAATAGCAACTTACTTAACGAAAGTGAAGGAATATGAAGCCGAGCAGGCAACCGCTTCCGGATCAGTTGAGGATAAAGCATGGATGAAAAATATTGTGCATGTTATTGGTGGAAATGAACCGCCGCTTGTGGCCCAGCTCACCGGCTATATGAACAAATACAAAAACATTATTTCAGATACATTGTTTGGAGGTAATGTAACTACTTTTAAAAAGTCATCAACAGAAACGATACAGCAACTGGCTGACCAGCATTTGAAAGAGCTTTTTAAAGAAGGGCTTAACCAGGTCACTTACTTTGGACACTCTTCTGCTACAGTACTCGATTTCAACCTTGATAATCCTGAGGAATACAGTAACCCCGGAAAATATCCGTTGTTTATTGCAATGGGTTGCTTAGCGGGTAACTTTTTCAATTTTAACCCGGCGAGATTTTATACCAAAGAAACACTTTCTGAAAGATGGTTGCTTACGCCTAACAGGGGAGCCATTGCGTTTCTGGCGAGCTCACACTATGGCATCCCGCATTATCTTGATATTTATAATACGAAAACATACACCAGTGAGTCCCGGACAATGTATGGCCGCACATATGGAGAAATATTACGTCAATCCGTTATAGATGTATTTGCTCAAACATCTCAATTAGATTTCTATGCACGTATGCATACAGAGCAAAATACTTTTCACGGCGATCCGGCTATTCGTCCTAACACACACGTGAAGCCTGATTATGTAATTGAAGAACCGATGGTACGAATTTCTCCTTCTTTTATATCAATTGCTGAAGATAGTTTCCAGGTTGATGTAAAATATATAAACCAGGGAAGAGCTATCAATAAAGAAATCGCAGTTGAAGTAAAAAGGGAATTGCCAAATAATGGATCGCCCATCATCATCACTGTGCTTAAGGATACAATTCCGGGGATTCGCTATGCAGATTCTCTTTCTATTAAATTGCCAATCAGATCTACAACGGATAAAGGCCTTAATAAGATCATTGTTACAATCGATGTAGATAATGCAGTGGATGAATCTTTTGAAAATAATAATACCATAACAAAAGAAGTATTCATTTTCGAAGATGATGCCAGGCCCATTTATCCATTGAACTTTGCGATCATTAACAAGCAAAATATTACGTTGTATGCTTCAACTGCAAATCCATTCAGTCCATCGAAGCAGTACAGGATGGAGCTCGATACGACAACTTTATTTAACTCGTCACTTAAACGCACTGTAAATACTACGTCGATAGGTGGCTTACTTGAGTTTAATCCCGGTATTACATTTACTGATGGTACAGTGTATTACTGGAGAGTGTCACCACTGGATGCTTCAAATAATAATAATCCTTCAAAATGGAATGAAGCTTCATTTATTTATTTACCAAACAGCGATGTTGGATTCAACCAATCTCATTTCTACCAGCATACCCAGTCATTTTCTCAAAGAGTATTTATAGACTCAACTAACCGCACATGGGAATATCATCCTGTTTTAAATAATTTATTTATCAGGACCGCTCTTTACCCGGCCGGCTCAGCAAATGCGGCGGATTATTATATAGCTGTAAATGGGGAAAATATTGTTGGCCCCGGCTGTGCATATAATGAATTAATCATAAATGTTTTTGATCCGATTTCTTTCCAACCGATGCGAAATACTACCGGAGTTCTGTATGGCAGCTATAATTGCGCAGCGATGGACTATAACCGGGAATTCAATTTCCATTACTCAATGCTTGATACTGCAAGCAGAAGAAAAGCCAGGGATTTCCTGGAAGACATTGTTCCCGAGGGCGCCTATGTTTCTATAAGAAGTAATACAGCACCTTATCCGGGAATAAATACTTATGCAGCCACATGGCAGGCCGATACTGCATATTATGGCTCGAAATACATTATACAATCATTTGAAGGACCAGGGGTTTTCATCAATTGATCAGTATGATACCACCGAAGCATTTGTATTTGTTTATAAAAAGAACAGTCTTGCTATCTACGAGCCTTCGATAAAATTCACTGAAAATATTTATGACCGGATATTATTAAGTGTTGGTTGCCCAACACCGGATACCTTAGGCTATACAACTTCTCCTGCATTTGGCGCTGCGAAACAATGGAAGCAATTATTATGGACAGGATCAACTGTAGACGCATTACCGGGTGATATGCCAACGGTCGATGTTATTGGAGTGGATAACTCAGGAGCTGAAACAACCGTAATGAGCAGTCTGAATACAGGCCAGCAGAATGTTGATATATCCAGCATCAATGCTGTGCAATATCCTTATTTGAAATTACGGATAAGAAATATCGATTCGGTGAATCTTACACCTTACCAATTACGATACTGGCGATTAACTTATGTGCCGGTGCCGGAAGGTGCAGTCGCTCCAAATAAATTCTTCCAGTTCAAGGATACACTGGAAGCAGGCGAACCACTTGATTTCAAAGTTGCATTCAAGAATATAAGCGATGGTAATTTCGACAGTCTTAAAGTAAAAATGATCGTAACAAAAAGTAATAATGCACAGGATACATTAGTTGTTGGAAGATTCAGACCATTACCAGGCAATCGATTCATTGCATGTAAGGAAATTGATACCGACAGCAGGGCTCAGTGGGCAAAACACTTTCTATCTTGATGTAAATCCTGATAATGATCAGCCGGAACAATACCATTTCAACAATTTCATGTACCGGAATTTCTATGTAAAACCCGACAAGACAAATCCATTACTGGATGTGACATTCGATGGTGTGCATATTCTTAACCGTGATATTGTTTCATCTAAACCTCATATTATCAATAAAGCTTAAGGATGAAAGCAAGTGGCTGGTACTTGATGATACATCAGGCGCCAAAATACAGGTGCGTTTATCCGAATGGAATTAAACGTACATTCTATTTTAATACAACTGATACGCTGAAATTTACCCCGGCAGGCAATGCGCCAAATCCGGATAATACGGCAACGATTGATTTCCTTCCGTATTTCCCGGTTGATGGAGATTATGAATTAACAGTAACCGGAAAAGACAAGAGTGGTAATACAGCAGGAAACATTGAATACAAGGTATCGTTCCAGGTCATCAATAAACCGATGATCTCAAATATGCTGAATTATCCAAATCCATTCACTACATCAACAGCATTTGTATTTACGGTTACCGGCAGCTGAAGTGCCGCAGAATATTAAGATTCAGATCATGACCATAACGGGTAAGATCGTGAGAGAAATCACCAAAGATGAATTAGGACCGCTGCATATCGGCAGAAATATCACTGAATTCAAATGGGATGGAACCGATCAGTATGGTCAGAAACTTGCCAATGGTATTTATCTGTATCGGGTAGTTACCAACCTTAATGGCAAATCGCTGGATAAATACAAAGCGGAAGATGATAATACCGACAAGTATTTCAATAAAGGCTATGGTAAGATGTACCTGATGAGGTAGTTGCAAAATCACAAAAACAATCCCGATAATTATCGGAAAATACCAAATGAAGTCTCCGGCTATCACGGGGACTTTTTTTGTTTCGTACTTCGTAAGAAATCTAAGTCTATTCGTTGTAATAAATTTGCCAGACTATTGGAATTTGGAATTTTAATAGTTTGAATTAATAATACTCATGGGCAAAATAGCAATCAATATAGCAACAGGCAGTTTGCAACAGCAGGAAATGATCGTTGGCATCGACCTTGGCACTACAAATAGTCTGGTAGCGATCATTCATCCTGAAAGCAAACAACCGGTTGTGCTGAAAGAACATGATGGTAATGCATTGGTGCCTTCCATTATTCATTTTGATAAAACCGGTTTAATAACTGTTGGTGATGAAGCAAAGAATTATCTTGATCACCGAACCGCAAAACACGATCTTCTCTGTAAAAAGGTTGATGGGGAAATCATATAATGATATCAAAGAAAGATCATCTTTTTTTACCTATAAAGTAATTGATGATAATACGGAGAGCCTTGTTAAAGATACAGGCAGGAGAAAAATTTTATTCACCTGTTGAATTATCTTCTTATATTCTTAAAGGAATTAAAAAAAAGAGCTGAACATATTTTAAAAACTCCTGTACCAAAGCTGTAATTACAGTACCTGCTTATTTTAATGATGCGCAAAGGCAGGCAACACGGGATGCCGGTAAACTGGCAGGGCTTGATGTATTGAGAATCGTGAATGAACCTACTGCAGCAAGCCTTGCTTATGGGTTAGGGATGAAAAAAGATGAAACAAAAACAGTTGCGGTGTATGATCTCGGTGGCGGAACTTTTGATATTTCCATTCTGCGGATCAGCAATGGGATTTTTGAAGTGTTGTCGACAAATGGCGATACTTATCTCGGTGGTGATGATTTTGATCATGCAATTGTAAAGCATTGGATGGATCAAAAGGGGATTACCGAAGAAGAATCTAAAAATTCATAAAAGCCTTGCGCAGGAATTAAGGTTAAAAGCAGAAGAAGCAAAAAAATATTTAAGCAATAATGAAGTTTTTAACGGTGAAGCAGGAGGGGAGAAACTTGAACTAAGCAAAACTGAATTTGAAAACTTAATTCAATCATTTGTTAGGTAAAACAATTCAATGCTGTAAAAATGCATTGGCAGATGCGGATCTTGCCACAAATGAAATTGATGAAGTGGTAATGGTAGGAGGCTCAACAAGAGTGCCGTTGGTAAAAGAAACAGTAAGTAAATTTTTCAATCGTAAAGTACATGATGAATTAAATCCTGATGAAGTGGTAGCACTGGGTGCAGCTGTACAGGCTGATATTCTTGCAGGCAACAACAAAGATTTTTTATTGCTCGATATTACGCCGCTTTCATTGGGAATTGAAACAATGGGAGGATTGATGGATGTATTGATCCCACGTAATTCAAAAATTCCTTCAAAGGCAGCGCGGCAATACACCACGCAGAAAGATGGGCAAAGCGGAATGAGGATCTCCGTTTACCAGGGAGAAAGGGATCTTGTAAAAGATAACCGGAAGCTTGCCGAATTCAATTTATCAGGAATTCCCGGGATGCCTGCAGGGTTGGCAAAAGTGGAAGTTTCTTTTTTGATCAATGCGGATGGAATATTAATTGTAAAAGCAAAAGAACTGAGAAGCGGCGTTGAACAAAGTATTGAAGTAAAACCGCAATATGGATTAACTGATGCAGAAGTTGAAAAAATGCTGATGGAATCCATACAACATGCAAGCGAAGACATAAAAGTAAGAGCATTGGTGGAAGCACAAACTGAAGCACAGCAATTGATCGATACAACTCAAAAATTCTTAACTAAGAATACGGAATTTCTTTTACCGGAAGAAATTGATGCGACCAATAAAGCGATCGATGAACTGAGAACATCGCTTGATTCGGGTAATAAAGATCTGATCCATCAAAAGACAGAAGCGTTGAATGAAATTTCACGGCCTTATGCAGAAAGAGTGATGGATTTGGCGATCAGTAAAGCAATGAGCGGAAAAAGTATAAAAGATTCTATTTAGCGCTGAAGCCGTCGATAATTTCATTTCCCCTTGGAGAAAATTTTTCACAATCCAAGATCGGAACAGGGTATTGGAGTTATACCAAAATATTTTCCATCAACCGGTGTATTGATCTTTATTCCATCACAATCAAATGTTCTGTATTCAGACGGCTCAATTCCTAACGGAGTTAACAATTGCTCTGTACTGAAAAAATTTATGAACCTGTAACCGGTATAAGCCATTACAACAGCAATAGCAACCAGCAATAGCGCCATCAAAAGACTTTTACCAATATAAATTTCTTTTTCTTTAAAACATAAATATGTAATTATAGTCATAAATCCAAGGATCGATCCAAAACCAAATCTTGGATCAGGAGCATTGATGAACCAGAAAATAATTCCTGCAAGCATTGTTATGATCACAAGAATGGGGACAACCCCCTGGTTTATTATTCTTTTTACAAATAGTAATGCGATAAAAAAAGACAGTATCCAAAGAACGATGATCGTTTTATCTGCTATTGACCGGTTCTGCCACCAGCCGGGAAACCATTCTGCCGGGCTCATTTTATTTACTGCATCGATCTCTTCTTTTGTAGCGACACCTGGTTTTTTTGCATAGGCTGTGATATAATTTTTTTCATTGCTGGTAAGTTCAGCACTGTATTTCCAATCGGTATTTACAATGTCGATCGCGGTTGAAGGGAACACTACATAACCCGATGTAATGATGTTACGGGCTATAAATGGAAAGAACGAAATTGCGGAAATAAGTACCAGCGTAAAAAATAACTTCAGTTTTCTTGCTTTAATGAAAATAATACATGCTGCAAGCACGATCAATAGTATTGGCGCCACTGAAAGTTTAATAGTTGTTGCCGCAAGACTTAAAAATGAAGGAAGGAGCCAATTGTCAATACTCCTTTCCCGGATCAGGATATATACAATTGTCAATACAAAGAGTGTTGCAATAAAATCAGGGCTCGCAGAAGTGGCCGTCAGCCTCACTTGTGTGTAACTCCACATACTTAGGAATAATAATGTAAGTCCACAATAAACCATAAATTTTTTTTCCTTCTCTGAAAAAATTAAAATTTATCCTATTGATCGTAAAAATAAAGAACCACAGCAAAACGGTTGAATTTAAAAAAGTGATCCCTTCTTTACCTGTAAAGCTAAAACCGAATAAAGCACAATCAACAAACCAGAGACCCTGGTAGCCAAAACGGACATGAAGATGAGCCAACCCCGGAACTGCTTTATATTTTTCGATCCATTGAATTGTTTGTGCATGATAACCCAAGTATCAGGATGGACGATCGTCCATGTACTCATTACCAACATTAATAAGCAGGCAGGAAAATAAAAGAACAGAAGATACGAGATGAAGATTCGAAAATTCTTTTTTTACCGATGCAAAAAAATAAGGCGTATTTTTTTTAAAGAACAGAACAAGGCAGGGTACAATAAAGAAAAATTGCACCCACCAATTTCCCAATGGTATTACCAGGGAAAGTATACCTGCTATCATTGTTATAGCGGAAAGACCTGTTATGCATACGATACTAAAATGCGGGAACTGCCAATCGGTTTTTGTTATTCTTTTAATAGTTTGTAAAAAAAGAATACCCCACATCCAGCTAAGGAAAGTAATATAGATCCATGCCAGCAGGGTGATTAGCATTACTATTTTTTTATTCCCGTAATTATTATCGAGAGCCCGGCTTTTTTGGCTAATATCTTATCGGTAAGTTTTGCAAATGGCACAATGCTGTTAAATGCGGTCATCTCGCCTTTGCCCAACATCCTTCTTCTGAAAATTTTGCCAAATAGAAACCAACCGGCTATGCCCGTAATATTAAAGTATGAGCCAGAAGAAATTTCAAAATCCTGACTTTGTAACAAATCTGATATTGTTTTAATTGTATATCTCCTGAAATGTCCTAATTGTTTGTCGAAAGTGCCATAGAGCCATGAATAAGCAGGGGCCAATAAAATAAGGTGCCCTCCCGGCTTTAATAAATATTTGCAATTTTTAACTGATAACTTATCATCTTCAATATGCTCGATGACATTCAATAAAAAGATGCTGTCGAATTTTTCTCTATAAACGGAAAACTTTTTTTCGAAATCAGGATGTAAAAGATCAATTTGAATCACCCTCCTTACATTTTTATTTGCGGAAAATTTTTCTTTCAATAACTCGCAGTATTCTTTACTGTAATCCGATAGGGTGATGAAATGATTGCTTTCAATAACCAGTTTAGAAATATTGCCGATGCCACTACCGATCTCAAGAATCTCCCCTTTCAAATGATGTTTGATTTGATCGTACATCCAGCGATTGAAGCGTTCAGCTTTGGCCAGCACTTTTAGTGTATGCAAGCCAACAGGATCATTTGGTTCACTTGTGTTTGCTGTCATTTGCGGGAAAAAATATTATATTTCAATATGCACCAGATAGCATAAAACCCGTCAGTCCATTTTATTTTTTTTCCATCATCATAAGTTCTGCCATAATAAGCAATCCCTGCTTCATAAAATCTTATGTTTTTGATTCGACTTGCTTTCGCCGTTACTTCAGGTTCAAAGCCAAACCTGTTTTCTTTTAGTCGCAGTTGTTTCAGCACATCTGCTTTGAACATTTTATAACCCGTTTCCATGTCTGTAAGATTCAATCCCGTAAACAAGTTGGATAAAAATGTTAGAAATTTATTGCCGATCGTATGAAAGAAAAACAAAACCCTGTGCGGGCCTGCGCCGATAAATCTTGAACCATACACAACATCGGCATGGCCATCGATTATAGGATGCAATAATTTATTATAATCATTCGGGTCATATTCAAAGTCTGCGTCTTGTATTATGATGATATCACCATCGGCTTTTTGTAAACCAATTCTTATTGCCGCACCCTTGCCTGCATTTTTTGATTGGTGAATTGATATCACTGATGGATTTCTTTCACAGAACAGGTTGATCGCATTTGCTGAATTGTCCGTTGATCCATCATTTACTACGATTATTTGTTTTTCGAGATTGTAATCAAGCTTTGTTTGCAAGACTTTTTCCAATACACTTGGGACCAGTTTTTCTTCATTATAGCAGGGTATGATGATGGTTAGTTTTTTCAAGGTCATTAGAATTAACGTGAAGATAGTTCAGTGGCTTCATTTTTCTAAATGAAAACCACTGCGGATGTTTTTTCCTCTTGGTTTTAATCTCGGGTCAACTTTGTATACACAAGGTAAATCGGTGCCATAACAACGGGCATTCCAGTTGTTGTTTATCTTTTCAGGGACATAAAAAATAATTCCATCCACTACAATTTCTTTTACCGGTGGTTGAGGAAGCTGAGCCGGCATTATCCAATTCCTGTATTCTTTTTGCCTCCACGGCTTCGAAAAAAAATAAAACATTGCCCCGGCAATCATCAATATGATCAACGCACCGGAAGCGGTTTTTACTGCCGTTGTATTTTTTATTATTGAAAGAATATGATATACAAAAAGAAAAATACCGAAGAGAAGAATTCCATAAACAAATCTTGGGTCCGGCGAAATAAGGAACCAGCAAGCCAGCCAAACTATGATAACAGTCATCAATAAAATTGACTTGTTGCGGTTTTTGCCTGATAAAAGTTTTACAACAGTGGCTATTATTCCCGCAATTCCGAATACAACTAATATTTTATCAAAAAAGAAAAGATGGCTGAACCAAGCCGTCACCCAGTTTGCTCCCAGTGCCTTTGTCTGTTCAATCTCAAGATAAGTTGTACTAACCCGGTTATAGTATTTAATATACTCAAGAAGCCGTTCCGTTATTTGCGGGTCAGGTTTCCAATCCACACTAACCACGTCAAAATAAGCAGACGGGTAAAATGGGTACCCTGCAATTATTACATTTCGAATAAGAAATGGAACAATAAGCAACAGGCAATATGCACCAGGCAAAAAAAGAGATTTGATTTTTTTGTGTTTTATGAAAAAAAGAAAAGCAGGTAAGCTAAGAAGCAGTAAGGGGAAATTAATAATTCTTATTGTAAATAAATAAACAGGCCAGATGATCCATTCAATTGATGGAGAAAATTCTTTTGAAAAAAATATTTCAGTAAAGAGAATTAGTACAATACAAGTTGTAATGAAATCATAATTAGTGGTGGCCGCATTTCCTCTTAATAATGGCCACACAACAAGAGCAGTGATAAAGATCATCAGTATCGTTACCACAGCCCGGGAATTATTTTCTTTTTGAAATTGATTGTATTTAGAAATACACCAATAACATAACCACATTGACAATACTCCGTTAAGAACCGCAAAGCCTCCTGTAGTTTTTGGAGAAAAGCTGAATAATGCTGAGCTGCTGAACCATGATGAATTAAATCCAAATCTTTCATGAAGGTTAACAAGACCCGGAACGGTTCCGTATTCCTGTATCCATTTTATTGATTGAATATGGTAGCTCTCCGTATCATCCATCATAGTTGGGCCTGCGTTAATAAGCAATATGATGAGCCAGGCGATAAGAAAAAGCACGGATGATAATACAGGCCAGGACCTAAACTCTGATAAAATTCTTTCATAAAGGTCTTTGAAATTTTTCCATTGCAATAGAATGGACAACAAAAGAACCGCGGCAACAACCAACTGAACATAAGCGTTGATTGGAAAAATTAACACAACAATTTGTGCAAGCATTGTGAGCGTTATCAACCCGCTGATAGCGTAATAGACCAGGGGTGGTTGTGTAGAATCATTTCTCTGGAAAAGCTTATAAAATAAAAACCCGCTCCAGAGGCAAACAGCAGTTATAATGATATGTGCAACTAGTAATGAAAGCATTTGGTTAATTGAATGCTTTTTTCTTTTTCAAAAAATATCTTTCAAATGTGTAAAAACTTATTATGCTAATGATTATTCCAATAATTGTAAGCACAATGGATACTGTAACTGCCAGTGTCTTATCAGAAAGTGTGGCCATTGAGCTTATCCGTTCTTCCATCCAGGCATATAAAATAAGGTATACCGGCCAGTGGAAAATATACAGACCGTATGAGATCTTTCCAAAGAATCTCAATGGCCTGATGTTTAATAAAAAATTCAGGACTTTGTTTTCACCCTGTATCACTTCATGAACCACGATTGCAAACAACATGGCAAATGTGGTATAACCAACGATCGCAAGGTATGGATACGTAAACTGGTATTGCTTGTTGATGAAATAAAAAACAAAATTCAGGGCGGCAAGCAATAATATTAACACGGTAAAATATTTTTTGATAAAAGGGGACCTGAGAAAGTGAAGAATGGCAAGCATACTGCCGATACAAATTCCATCTATGCGTGTATAAGTATAAAGCCCGAAGTAGTTCAGGTCTTTGATCTGAATCGTCCACATATATAGCCGGGTGCAAATAACTCCGACTAAAAGCATACCTGCGATTGCCAACAATATTTTTGGTTTTCGAATAATAAAAATTACTAGTGGCCAAACAACATAGAACTGTTCTTCCACTGCCAATGACCAGTAATGTTGAATTGCCGTAGTAGTGTTGCCGACATCATGAAAGATGAGGAACCAATTTTGAAGATAGGTCCAGAACCACCATTGATGATCTACATAAAAACTAAAGTCGAGAGGAAAATCTTTTATTCGCGGGAGAATTAATAAAAAAATAATAAGGCTTAAATAATATAGTGGAAAAATCCGCAACACTCTTTTTGCATAAAAATTTTTAAAGTAACCGGGTCTGTTTACTGTTTTTAAAAGTATATCAGTTATCAAAAAACCGGATAGCACAAAAAAGAGATCGACACCGAGCCAGCCAAAGAAAAAATATTTAATGAACCCAAAATTGTGATAGAACACTACAAGAAGAATGGCAATGCCGCGCAACCCGTCCAAAGCAGGGTAGTGAGTTCGTTCAGCAGTTGTTTTTACAGGTATTGAATCGGGGTTAGTAATAATTGTTTATTTACTCAAAGATAATTTCCGGTTGATGTATTTCCCAAGCATATCAAATTCGATATTCACTTTTTGTCCCACATTTACAGTGCCCATATTCGTATGCTCAAAAGTGTAGGGAATAATGGCAACATCAAAAGTGTTTCCGCTTACATTAAAAGCAGTAAGACTAATGCCATTGACAGCGATCGATCCTTTTTCAATGATCAATTGCCCGAATTTCAAAGGAAACTGAAAACTAAATTCCCAACTGCCATCTTTTTCCTTTTTATCAATACAAATAGCAACTGTATCCACATGCCCTTGTACAAAATGTCCATCGAGCCGATCGTTAACCCTGAGACATTTTTCCAGGTTAATTTGGGAACCTTCTTTCCAATCGGCGAGACTTGTTTTGGAAAGTGTTTCTGCAATAGCAGTAACCCGATGACGATTCTTTTTTACTTCTTCAATTGTAAGGCATACGCCGTCATGAGACACACTCTGATCGGGCTTTAGCTTTGACGAAATGGGAGATTTGACCCAATAAGTCTTATTGGTGCCTTTCTCAACTACTTTCTTAATTATGCCTTGTGTTTCAACTATCCCGGTAAACATAGAGCAAATCTAAGGAGTCCATTTGGACAAATCCATTCCCGATAGCTTTCGGGACCAAATTCCTTTTCTGAAAGCTTTTTCGTTTCAATTCCCTCGCCTATCTTTGCTGCCCTAAAAAAATACCAGAGGAGGTATATAATCATGCTGATCATCGATTCAAAAGATTGCGAAAACATTGACAAAGCGCTTAAAAAGTACAAGAAGAAATTCGAGAAAATCAAAGATCCTTCTTCAGCTTGCGTGAACGTCAAAGTTTTACACTAAGCCTTCAGTAAGACGCCGTGGGGAAGTGTTGAAAGCAATGTACAAGCAAAAAATTGCAAGCGGAAAAATCGAAGGTTAATATACCCGGTAAATAATATTAAAGATAGCTGTCCCGATTAATAGCTGGGCTAGCTATTTGTTTTTGTAGTTTAGTGGTGAAAATGAAATACTCTATTCTTGCCCGATATCCAATCTTTTCTTGATTACCTCAAATTTGAAAAAAGGTATTCTGCTCATACTATCCGTTCTTACCAGATGATCTTGTTCAATTTTTCAGTTTTCTTGGATATACAATTTGGAGATATTTCAACTGAAAGAAATTTCATCATAGTTTTGTTCGCAGCTGGCTGGCCGATTTAAAGGAGAATGATATTACGGCCAAATCGATCAACAGGAAAATATCTACTCTTAAAATCCTTTTTTAAATATCATTTAAAACAGGGGCGTATTGAAAATACGCCGATGTTCAAATATCAGTTCTCCTAAGATAAGTAAGCGGTTACCTGTTTTTATAAAAGAAAAGGATACATGCAGACTGATTAAAGTATTGAAAACAACATACGGAGGACTGGAAAAGATTGAATACAAAAATGCTGATCACGCTTTTTTATGCCACCGGGATGCGGTTGAGTGAGTTGATTAACCTGAAAGAAAAGCAAGTTGATTTTTCACAGAAAGCAGATTAAAGTATTGGGAAAAGGAAATAAAGAAAGGATTATACCGGTCAGGCAAGAACTGCTGACAATAATTAAAGAATATATAGCAATGAAAAAAGAAAAGTATTTGAAAAAACAGATGATGTGTTGCTGGTAACTGAAAAAGGGAAAAAGATTATATCCTAAATATGCATACCACTGGTAAGAAGTATTTTGAGGAAGCAGTAAAAACGCTTGATAAAAAAAGCCCACATGTGCTGCGACATACATTTGCTACACATCTTATGAATAATGGGGCCGACCTGAATGCAGTAAAAGAATTGCTGGGCCATAGCAGTCTTGCAGCTACACAGGTTTATACACATAATACCATTGAAAAATTAAAAGATGTTTATAAAAAAGCCCATCCAAAAGCTTAAAATTTTAACTTCAAGCGCAATAAAATTTAGCGTGAATTTTGTTTGGAAAAAATTCGTTTTGAGTTTAACTTCATAGTGACACAAAAATCCAAGCCTATGTAAAACAAATCTTAACCCAACTAAGTTCTTTATTTATTGTTTCACTGTTTAAAATTGCGATTGTTATGAATGTAAACATTCAAACTGTTCATTTTGATGCGGACAGCAAATTGGTTGAATATATTAACCGAAAATTGGAAAAATTAAACACTTTTCACGACCGCATCATCAAAGTAGATGTGTTTCTGAAACTCGATAATGTGGTTCATACCATTAAAGACAAGATCGCAGAGATCAGAGTACATGTACCCAGACATCGATTTTTTTGTAAAATCAACCAGCTAAATCATTTGAGGAATCATTTGATGATGCATTTGATTCCTTGGTAACTCAAATAAAAAAGAAAAAAGAAAAACAAGCAGCTTAACATCAAATTAATTCAAGATCCCGTCACGACGGGATCTTTTTTATTTGTCTTCATTCTGATTTTCAGCGATAAAAAATTCATTCTAAAAATTTTTCCAATTATCAAATTCCCTTACCTTTGCCTTCCCAAAATTTGGGGGTAGTTCTTTATTGCTTCGACCGCCGTGTAAATACCTTGAAAACGGCAGATAATTGGCGGATTGAAAGAAAGTACGCCACTTTAGCTCATTGGTAGAGCATCCCGATTGCAATCGGGAAGGTCGTTGGTTGAAAACAGCGTGGTGAGTTGAGAAATTAATAAGCCACTTTAGCTCAGCTGGTAGAGCAACTGATTTGTAATCAGTAGGTCGTTGGTTCGATTCCGACAAGTGGCTCTGTAAATCGGATTTGTAAATCCGATTACGATGGGCAAGTAGCCAAGTGGCCAAAGGCAACAGACTGTAAATCTGTCCTCTTACGAGTTCGGTGGTTCGAATCCATCCTCTGCCCACAGATCTTTGAGAATTGAGAATTGAAAATTGAGCATTGAGCATTTTTTTCATAATGTTCAATATTCAATTTTCAATGTTCAATGTTCAATGAACGCGGAAGTAGCTCATTTGGTAGAGCGATAGCCTTCCAAGCTATAGGTGGCGAGTTCGAGCCTCGTCTTCCGCTCAGAATGAGTCATAAGTCATATAGAGTCAATGAGTCGAAATGGTCTATCTGACTTTAATGACACACTGACTTCAATGACTCATAAAAGCCGTTGTAGCTCAGTGGTAGAGCACTTCCTTGGTAAGGAAGAGGTCGTGAGTTCAATTCTCTTTAACGGCTCAAATGGTGAATGGTGAATGATGAATAGGATTTGAATCATAATTGAACATGATCATCACAGTGAATAGAGAATAGAAAGTAGAAGAGTGCGACGCAACGGAAGCTCAATAGTAGAACTGATGGAGCACATAATTATAAAAACACAACTTAAAAACCGATAACAATGTCAAAAGAGACCTTTAAGAGGGACAAACCCCACGTTAACGTTGGTACCATTGGTCACGTTGACCATGGTAAAACAACTTTGACTGCTGCTATTACAACCATTCTTGCTAAAAGAGGTTTGGCAACAGCAAAAAAATATGATGAAATTGATGGTGCACCTGAAGAAAAAGAACGTGGTATCACGATTAATACTGCTCACGTTGAATATCAGACGGCTAACCGTCACTATGCTCACGTTGACTGTCCTGGTCACGCTGACTATGTGAAGAACATGATCACAGGTGCTGCCCAGATGGACGGTGCTATCCTTGTTGTGGCTGCTACTGATGGTCCTATGCCACAAACAAAAGAACACATCCTTCTGGCCCGCCAGGTAGGTGTACCTCAGTATGGTTGTGTTTATGAATAAAGTTGACCTTGTTGACGATCCTGAATTGTTGAACTGGTTGAAATGGAAATTCGTGAATTGTTGACTTTCTATGGTTTTGATGGTGATAATACTCCTATCATTAAAGGTTCTGCAACCGGTGCATTGGCTGGTGAAGACAAAATGGGTTAAAGCTATTGATGAATTGATGGATGCTGTTGACAGCTATATTCCATTGCCTCCGCGCCCGGTTGATCAGCCATTCCTGATGTCTGTTGAAGACGTATTCTCTATCACTGGTCGTGGTACTGTTGCTACCGGCCGTATTGAAAGAGGTCGTATTAAAGTTGGTGAAGGTGTTGAAATCGTAGGTTTGATGGAAGCAGCCGCTTGACTTCTACTGTAACAGGTGTTGAAATGTTCCGTAAATTGCTTGATGAAGGTGAAGCTGGTGATAATGCAGGTTTGTTGCTCCGTGGTATTGAAAAAACCCAGATCCGTCGTGGTATGGTTATTTGTAAACCAGGTTCTATCACTCCGCACACTGAATTCAAAGGTGAAGTTTATGTATTGAGCAAAGAAGAAGGTGGACGTCATACTCCATTCTTCAATAAATACCGTCCTCAGTTCTATTTCCGTACTACTGACGTAACAGGTGAAGTTGAATTGCCTGCAGGTACTGAAATGGTTATGCCTGGTGATAATACATCACTGACTGTAAAACTGATCCAGCCGATTGCGATGGAAAAAGGTTTGAAATTTGCGATCCGTGAAGGTGGCCGTACAGTAGGTGCCGGACAGGTTACTGAGATTTTGAAATAAAAGCCCTAAATCTCCGCCGCAGCGGAGACTTTCGGAACAGTTTTATAATTTTGCAAAGTACTTAGGCGGATATAGTCTAAGTGCTTTGTTCTTTAAAAAAGTTCTTTTAAGTCCGCTTTTAGGCGGATTTGGACTATACGGGCATAGTTCAATGGTAGAATAGAGGTCTCCAAAACCTTTGATCTGGGTTCGAATCCTAGTGCCCGTGCTAGAATAATTTGAAAGTAATTCAGATTTCAAGTATTTCAAATTGAAATTTTCAAATTTTCAAATTTGAACGACATGAATAAGATTGCAACTTATTTCAGAGAATCTTACAAAGAATTGATGGAAAAAGTAACCTGGCCAACTGGGCACAGCTTCAGCAATCTACAATGATCGTACTGGCGCTACATTAGTTATTACAGCGCATGGTATCGGTAATGGATTTTGTAGCTAACTGGCGCTTGAAATTTATTTATAATCAATTTTTTAAGTAATGGAAGCAACAACAAATACAGACAATACACAGCAGGCAGGAAACCAAATGGTATGTGCTTCGGGTTGTAAGCGGTAAAGAAAGAAAAGTAAAAGAATACCTTGATAAGGAAATTTCACGCAGCGGCTGGAGTGAAGTTGTAAAACAGGTTTTTCTGCCGGTGGAAAAAGTTTATAAAGTACAGAATGGAAAAAAAGTAATGCGTGAACGTAACTATTATCCCGGTTATGTAATGATTGAAATAGCTGAAGGAAAATTGAGCTGATGATCTGCGTGATACGATCAAGAATACCACTAATGTTATTCATTTTCTTGGTAAAGAAAATCCGATCGCCTTGCGTAAAGCAGAAGTGAATAAGATGCTGGGTAAAATGGATGAAATGGCTGAAGCCGGCGGTGTAAGTATGAGTGAGCCATTTATTGTTGGTGAAACTATCAAGATCATTGAAGGACCATTCAATGATTTTAATGGTGTGATTGAAGAAGTGAATGATGAAAAGAAGAAACTGAAAGTAACCGTAAAGATATTTGGCCGTTCTACACCTGTGGAATTGAATTATATGCAGGTAGAAAAGATCAGTTAATTGAGTAAATTAATTTATAAAGAAAGCATCCCGGTTTATCGGGATGCTTTTTTAATTTTATGTGATGCTGAAGAAGATATTGTTCCTGCTTATTTATCTTTTTACCTGGGTAATATTTTTTGAATTTGCCCGGGTGTTTTTTCTTTTGTCTACGTTGCCATATGCAAAAGAAGCTCCTTCCTCATTGTTATTTCAAAGTTTATGGTATGGATTGAAGCTGGATATTTCCATGGCAGCTTATCTTACTTTGTTGGTGTGCCTGTTTGTGATTGGAGCTGTGTTCATCCCTTTTCTCAGAAAAAAATTTATCTATTTTCTTTATACAGGAATTATTCTGTTCATCCAATTGTTAATGGTAATTGCCGATGAAGAAAGCTTTAAAGCATGGGGAACAAGGCTTGATGGTACCGGGTTGAAATATTTGTCATCTCCCTCTGAGGCATGGGCCTCGATTAGTCATCTCCCCATATTTTGGATGCTGCTTGGTGTATTGATCATCTATCTATTGCTCTTTTGGATTTTCCGGAAAACCATTTCAAGATCAATTGTTCTCTTATCAAATAATAAATACCGGTTTGTACAGATATTATTGTTGATAGTATTTACGGGCTCGTTAATTATTCCTATTCGCGGAGGCTTTCAATTGGCCCCGATAAATCAAAGCAGCGTTTATTTCTGCAATGATCAGTATGCAAATAATGCTGCAGTGAATGCTTCATGGAATTTTATGCATGCGGTTACAAAGATGAAACACCTGAATAAAGATCTTTATAAATACATGGATGAAGCAGAAGCCGATGCAGTTGTTAAAGCCTTGTTTGTAGCAGAAGGAAAAACAGAACAGGTAATTAATGACAGCAACAATGCAAAGCCCAATGTTATTATACTGATTTGGGAAAGCTTTACTGAAAAAGTTTTAAATAAAAGTATTGATGGAAAACCGGTGATCAAATATTTCCCTGAATTAATTAAGGAGGGTATTTATTTTAGTAATTGTTATTCTTCCGGCGACAGAACAGATAAAGGCATTAGTGCGGTATTAAGCAGTTACCCGGCTTTACCAAAAGAGTCGATTGTAAGTTATCCTGAAAAAACTTCCAGGCTGCCAGGGTTGGGCCACTTATTTTTCGAGCATGGATATGCTACTCATTTTTATTATGGCGGAGAGCCAGAGTTTATGAATATTAAAAGTTATTTAAAAGGCCAGCGATTCGACGAGCTGATAACAAAAGAAAATTTTAGCCATGCTGACATGAATTCCAAATGGGGCGCTCATGATGAAGTGGTAATGAAAAAACTAGTAAATGATATTCCAAAAATGAAGCAACCTTTTTTTACCGGGTGGCTTACAATAAGCAGTCATGAGCCGTTTGAAACACCAGTACCGACTGTTTTTGAGGGAAGCAGTAAGGAAACAAAGTTTTTTAATTCACTTCACTATACCGACTCTGTCGTTTACAATTTTATAAATGAATTAAAAAAAATGCCTGCATGGCAAAATACTATTGTAATTATTTCTGCAGATCATGGGCATTACTTACCAATAACAGGAAAACGGGCTGACGATTATCGTATTCCCGTATTATGGCTTGGGGGCGCTTTAAAAAAACAAAATGTTGTTGTTGATAAAACAGTTAACCAGCTTGATATGGCGGGCAGTTTAACCCAGCAACTTCATTTCACAACAAATCCATTTCCATTTGGAAAAAATGTTTTTGATTCCACTTCAAAACACTGGGCTTTTTTTACGTACAATGACGGGATAGGTTTTGTGACCGATAGCAGCCGCACATTATTTGATAATGCAGGTAACAGAATTGTATTTGAAGAAGGAAGATCAACTAAAGAACATGAAAAGATCGCGAAAGCACTGATGCAAAAAGTATATTCTGACTTTTTGAAAAGATGAGTTGTTCTTTACATACCACTTTTGGGGGATTTTAGAAAAAAGGGCGGAAAATTTTTGGCTGGATCAATTTTTTTTTTCCAACTTCGATTCTCCATTAACCAAAACCTTTTAAAATGAAACACTCAAGCATTTCTCGCCTTGTAACGTTTCTTTTTGTCTCATCATTAATGCTACTCTTCAATTCATGCCGAAAAGAAACGACAACAAATAATGAAACCCGGGTATCAAATCTTGCAATGATTGCTAAAATAAATTCCTGGCTTGATGAGAATAAGCAAGCAGATACAAGTAAGCAAAGCAAGGCAATTCTAGAATCAGTAAGAGAGAGTTTAGACTTTAATAAGCTAAGTTTTGAAAAATTAAACAATAAGGAAAAGTTTTGCGTAGTGCCACTTAAAGATGCGTTTTATTCGGGATATAACGTAGGCAAGTATAAAATTACCAATGCAGTTTTTATCATTAATGAAAATGATAGCATTCGTAAGGGAAATATAGTTCAGTTCCTTCCTGATAACAGACAATCAATTACGGCAGTTCCCAAAAACACTTTTTATAAAATATTTAATCATGAATCACTGGATCATGATGGGAAATTTTCTTTCTTAAGTATAAAGGACAAATTAATTTGGGAAATAGGATATAAAGATAAAAGGCCATTTTCTTATGGAATAGTCGAAGCAAGAGAATCCGCAACCAGCGCAAACGAAAAAGTAAATCAGTGTATTAATTGGTTTCTAACTACAACTATCTATTTTACCGATGGTTCACATTATTCAACTGAGGAATATGTCGGTACATCTTGTGATGATATGTGTACTGAAGTTAAATTGGCTAATGGCAGAAGTTATAGATTTAATTGTGGGGGTGGAAGTGGTGGAGGCGGAGGCACTGAACTTCCACCAAAAGGAGTTGATTGGGTTGTGGGAGCTAGTGGGCAAGGCTTTTGGCAGGTTAAATCATTTGAAACTCTCAACGGCGTTCGTACTGAACCCGGTCCTAACGGGGGATATTTTACCGGCATCACTCATAACACGTCAGCAATAATTAACAATGTGCAAAATGAACCTGGTTTGCCATATGGTACATGGACTCAATTGCAGGCGACTGTTGTGTTGCAAAGTTCCGGTGGCCTTGCAAAAAGCACCGTGAAGGGAAAAATAACTTTTGCTTCTTTTCCTGACGCATATTTAGATAATTTTAAGGTATGGTTTTTCTATGTTGAATATCCGTAGATGAGCTTTATTATGGTTTAAGATTGTTTAAATGAAAAATATTCATCTTAAAGTGCTAGTTTTTATTTTGAGCCTTACTTCTTGTAAGGCTCAAAATAATTATAAGAATGCGGGCGTGGTAATTCACAAAACCAGAACTTACGATGCTTTATCCGATAGCTTTGTATTACCTAAATACATTAAGGATTTTAAAGTATGGCATAAAGACAGCCTGATAATTGAAGAAGCCAATCATTTATCTATTCATACCGATCCTTATAAAAATGAAACCTGGGAATTTATTCTGGATAAATATATTTTTATTGATCTGAGAACTAAATCATTTTATGAGTATAGCTCATTTTCAGATACAGCAACATTACTAAGGAAGTATATACAGGATGATACCGTTCACATCGACGGAGGATGGAATTTTTATGCATACACTCAATTAGTACCTGACTACAATCCAGAAAACTTACCTGATACAATCATCAACAACATTTCTTACAAACGCTTTAAACGTTCAAGAAAAGTATCAACTGAGGACGGAGAGAAAACATCAATTTTTATAGGATATTTAAGATGTGATAAAAAAAGTTCTATTTTTCAATTTGACAAGGCTTTTAGTGAGAAAATGGGATGTCCACTTGTCATGTTTGAATCTAAGATTATTCCAAAAACAACTTGGGTTAAAGCACAATTGGAATTCGCTTCTGATAAACTTACACCGGAGGAGTTAAAAGTATTTTCTGCCTGGGAAAAGTATGCTAAGAAGAACCCGGTTACAAAAAAATAGGGGATTAAAATTTATCATCTAACGCCATTGTTTCTTCCTTTTCTCCAAAAACATATTGATTAAACCATTGCCAGTTATGCCATACTGCAGCTAATCTTTCTTTGGGTTTATTGATGCCATGACCGAAACCTTTGTACACAATCAGCTTTGATGGAATTTTTCTATCCTGCAACCCGCGATATAGTTCATACGCATTTGGAATAGGAACTCGTCTTATCAAATTCACCATGCTGGATCAAAGTTGGTGTACTTGCCTTATTTATGTTTGTCATCGGCGATGTCTTTAAATAAATATCCATATCGCTCCATGGTGTTGCCTGTAAGTATTGACGGGTAAATGGTGTGATATCTGTATTTACATAATAAGTTACCCAATTGGAAATACCGGCACCAACGGAAATCGCTTTAAACATATTTGTATTTGTCGTGAGAAAGGCCGAGATATATCCGCCCTGGCTCCAACCCATACAACCCATTCGTGATGTATCGATCATGTTTTTACTCCTGAGATATTCAACGCCGCTTACAACATCCCACATATCGCCCACACCAAGATTGCGAACATTTAATGCACGGAATTTTCCACCATAACCTGCGCTGCCGCGATAATTAACCCGTAAAACAAGTGCGCCTTTTTCCACCCATTGCATAATGGGATATACATAAGTTGGCGTTGGCTCCGGAAGATCGATGCCTGTCGGACCGCCATGGATCACGACGAGCAAAGGATATTTCTTTTTTGGATCATAGTTTTTTGGTTTTAATAAAACGCCTTCGATCTCTGCTCCATCTTTACTTTTCCATTGAATCACTTCATTTACCGGTGTGTTCCAGTCTTTGATCTGCGCTGAACTATTGGTAATTTGCTTTAGCGGTTGTTTCAAACGCCATGAATAAATTTCATTTAAACCAGTATAATTTCTTCCTGATACTGCGATGGCATCTGAATTTTTACTAAAAGCAATTCCCCCAGGAAGATCTATTGACATTGGAATATTTTCAGTAGCTCCTGTTTTTGTGTTTACGCTATATAACTTAAATTTTGTTTTATCAAAAGCACCAATAAACAATCCCGCTTTATTCCATTCTGAAACAGATTTATTCTCATCAATATCTTTTGCGATCTCTAAACTTGATTTAGCCGAAAGATCATAAATAAATAAACGGTTGTTTTTATAAAAGTTGGAAACTGAATCATCAACTAAACTGGAATAAACAAATGCGTTTCCATCCGGGCTCCATGCAGTAAAGAAATCACCAACAGGATTGCTTATTACTGTCGTCATTTTTTTTGATATGATTTCGATCAGCACAATATCTGATGTAATGCCTGAATTGATCAGTGGATCATTTTGACGATTGAAAGCAATTTGTTTTCCATCACGGCTCCAGTAAAATCCGCCAACATTAAAATTCCCTTCGGTCAAAGGCTTTGCCACAGGTAATGAAACACAATCCGGGCTTTTGTTTGTTTTGCTTGTGTCTTTTGTTGAATAGCAGGGGAGCTGGCCTGCTAAAAAAACGGAATCATAATTAAAATTCAATATCCATAAATGCGTCTGCTGGTATTCTTCACCTTCTACTCCAAATGCACCAAACCTTTCTTCTTTTGTTTTATCCTTTTTACTTTTCGGCTGTGTTTTACTATAAGCAATTTTTGTTCCATCCGGATTCCATGCATAGCTGTTAATACCATCTTCATCTTTTGTAACCTGGATCGCTTCACCTCCTGACACGGAAATGATATAGATCTGTCTTTTGTCTCCCCTGTCTGCGATAAAACTTACGTATTTTCCATCGGGCGTAAAGGCAGCGTTGCCACTGCTGTTTTTATTTGTTCTTGTCAACTGAATTGGAGCTTCACCATCTTTCACCATCCAAAGCTCATTGTCATATGTATTATTTGCCCAGTCGGTACTTGACATGTTATAGACAATTATTTTTCCATCGGGAGAAATGACCGGTCCTCCAACACCTTTAAGACTTATCCATTTTTCAAATGAAACAGAAGCATCTTTTTGCCCGAATAAAATAGCGGAGGAAAGGATCGCAACGATAAAAAATATTTTTCTCATACAAACAGGTTTGAATTTATTTGAATAGTAAGTGCAGATCATTTTGATTTACTGAGTGAATCTTTGATCGCATCAATAATATATTTCGGTTCACGATAAAGCAAAGTTTCATTTACTGAAATTTTTGTTTCACCATTTTCATTTGGCCGTGGTATGCGGATAAAATAATTGTTGAATGACTCTCCCAGTTTTTGCACATTAAGGCCGGAGGGAAATTTCATGCTGTAAATATTTGTACCGTCCTCTAAGGGTGAAATCTTTATTCCCGGCACTTGATTTAATGCAGCAAAAATTTCTTTTGATCTTTTGATAGACTCCTGCAGTTTTTCTTCAATAGTATCAAGTTTGTAGGAAGCCATCGCAGCATTTAACCAATTGCCAAACATATTACCGCCATGTATTTTGATCATGTGCGGCATTTTTTCAATCAATGACTTATCGCCGCAAAGAATGGCGCCGCCGCTTGCACCAAGATATTTATATAAGGAGATGTATACTGTGTCGAAATAGTTCGAGTATTCTTTTATGGAAATACCAGACCATGCGGAAGCCATGTAGATTCTCGCACCATCAAGATGGAGCTTGATATTTTTACTGCGGCAATATTCACTTATCTTTTTTATTTCTTCAATAGGAACCATTTTGCCATCTGTGCGGCGTACCGGGTTTTCAATTGAAACACACCCAAGACCACTTTTGAACACTTCTTCGCTATCCAAATTTTCAATCGCTTTTTTTAATTCTTCAACCGTAAAAAAAGTTTGATTCTTTGCCAGCGGCATCAGGCGTTTATTAAAAATTGATTGCGCCGCGTCTGCTTCATCACGGTACACATGACTTGTATCCTGTACAAAAACTTTTGTATTCTCACCGCTAAGCATGGCAATAGCAAATTGATTTGCCATCGTTCCGCTTGGCATATAGATCGCTTTTTCTTTACCGGTAATTGCCTGGAATTTTTTTTCTAATTCTTCCACTGCGCCGCCTGATCCGTATCGATCTACTTTAAGCTGTTGCTTGTTATTTGCGGCTTGTAACTGTTCCAGGTAAGGCAGGCCATCATAAAATTCACCGTCTCCAAAAAACTTTACGATTGGCTCATTCGCAGGGGCAGCACTTTTATCTGAATTATTAGCAAATATGGACACTGAGGGTAAGGCAACAGGCAATACAGTAAGTCCTGAAGCTTTTAAGAAATTTCTTCTGTTTAATGATTTCATGGCTGAAGATTTACTGTCACCAAATTACGAAGATTAGCGATATTGATTTTTAGGGATTTAGAAACCTTCGGAAAGCAATAGTACTTCATGTAACCCGGGAAACCGCAGCTTTATTAGTAAACTTACTTTTTAAAATAGAGTACTACTTGGTATTGCGATAGAACTGAAAATCGAGTTGTTTTGTATACCACTTCACCTCTATGCAACTAATGATGTACATAGGAAATGATCACGTCGAATCAGTAAGGCTCGATCCAGGGAGAATCTCTAAGCCAGGTTACCTTGGTACGTTTAAAAGAAATCTCAAAACAAAATACCGGGAATTAATTATGCAGCACGGTTCCCCGGCAGATTTTCTTGTAGTAAATATTACTCCCAAAGTTGCGGAGAGCTTTCAACAACCAGAAGTTTTCAGGTAGAATCGGTTTCAAATATTTTATTGCACTAAAAAAAGCCCCGTATAACGGGGCTTTAAAATTTAACGGATCAGTATCGGTTCTGTTTTTATTAGTTTATTACTGTTCACTCGTAAATAATAGACACCCGAAGAAAGCGCTGGTAGTTTGATCTGTCTTTGATTATAACCCGCATTTATTGTAAATGTTTTTTTGTAAACGGTCCTGCCGGTATAATCGAATAATTCCGCAACAGCGGTTCCCGTTTGCTCAGCATTGAATTCAATATTCAGTTGGTCATTTACAGGGTTTGGAAATACTCTCCAGTTTTTCCAAACTGCATCAACTTCATTTTGTATCGCCGACGTTGAACTCCTGGAACCAGGACCCGATACAACGACATTCGACAATTTTATATCATCAAAATACATTGTAGTAGCAGAAGTCGCATTATTCTGTATCGTTACTTTTTGAATAGATGAAGGATTGCCTAATTGACTTTGCGTTACAATAACTTCAACCCATCTGTTCCTTGCCGGTTTTAAAATTATCTCGGTACTCTTTACACCGGCACTATTATGCGTATATATTTTGATTCCGTTTTTATTTGTGTTGTAAACCCAGAAACGCAGTTGTGTAGTGGAAGTAGTAGTAACGGCAGTTCCTTTATTGAAAGCAAGCGTTCCATTGCTGCTGTAATCTACGCGAACAGATTTTGCACCCGCATGTACAGGAGATGTATTGTTGAAATTGCGGACTGATCCTGTTGATATATCACTCCAGTCTGCACCAATTACATCATCATATATTTGATTAGTTACGATTACAGGGCAACCAGCTGTGGTGGCAGATGCAGTATTGCTGCTTGCGGAGACATTGCCGGCTGCATCTCTTGCTTTTACTGTGAAATTGTAAGTTGTATTGCAGGTTAAACCGGTAACATTATAATTTGTTGCCGCAACATTTCCATTTAACAGCGTTGAACCCTGGTAAACTTCGTAAGCAACAACAGCAACATTATCTGTGGAAGCAGTCCATGTTAATGTCAAACTGTTTTGAGTAATGTTAGAAGCTATAAGGTTTGTTGGCGCAGTGGGGGCTTCCGTATCTCCCGGTGTTGAAGTTCCAGTCATTAATCTTGCCAGCAACATTACATAAGAGGCCTGGCAATAAATAGAAGGTTCTGTTATTTCCCATGAATTTTCCGGGAAGCCGGTATTCCAATCTTTATACGCTTTTTGAGGAGGTTGTGTTGTTATTCCCGCAACCGATCCGCTGTAACTTTTGTTGGGCCCGCCAGGTACATAACCGGGTGCTGGCCCATTGGGTGATGTTATAGAATTATCCCAAATAGAACCATCAGTAAACCACGTATGATAAATTTCATTGGCGCATTTTTCAGCTCCATAACTATACATATTGCTCAACATTACCATGCCCATTGGATTTACGCCATGCATCCAATGCAAATACTGTTCGGCTACTTCTTTGTATTGCGCATGCGTTGCTGGATTAATATTAAACGTGATAAAATCAAGATTCATGTGGCCTGCCCCTGTACGCGGCTGATTATGTCCCCAATGGTATGCTGCATCATCCATATGAGAACGGTATAGATCTGTACCGGCATTGTATGTGGGATATGAATATTGATAATTCATATTGGCTTTCTGATTGCGGATATTATTTACAACGGTTGAAGAAATACCAGGCAGGGATGTTAATCTAAGTAATGCTAATTGCTGGGGCATCCAGTATGGCCCCCACCAATTAATTTTATAGGGATTGGTAGTTGTATACTTTGTTTCAGCAAACGTTTTGTATTCTGCATTACCGGTCGCTTCATATAAATAAACGGCAGCTACAAATAAGTTGTCAAGTTGTTGTTCGGCTGTGTTATCAGCGTCACCACTTTTTATGTCGCCATCATCGCAGGCAGTTTGAAATGTTGTAAAATTATTTGTTGTCACCTTTGCTCTTGCCCATGCAGCTTCGGCCCTTGTTATCAGATCAAGACCATAAGCAGAAAGTGCCGGAACATTCTTATATACATTTCCTGCAACAGCAAACATTGAAGCGCCTGATATTGTGCCCGCAGTACATTCTGGTAAATAATAACGCGGACGGGTATCGGTGCTGGGTGGCGTTACTTCATTATAATTATCTACTCCCACTTTTAACAAAAAACCATTTGTACCGGTGGCATCCTGCATTCGTTTAAAAAAATCAAGTTCCCATTTTAGTTCATCAAGAATATCCGGAATACCATTACCTGATTCAGGAATATTATAATTGTCTTTAAAAACGTTTGGATTGATGCGATAAGCTTCGACCAATTGAATGACTGCACTATTTGCAAATGTTGTGTATTTATTCAGATCACCTGCATCCATCCATCCGCCATGAACATCTTTTGCTGTTGTCATATTCCCTTTTGCAAAACGGCTTGTTGCAAAGCGGTCCTGGTTAGGACCTTCGAACCATGCGCCATCTGCCCATTTCGAATCAGTGTAAGGAGATTGCTTTGCAAAATTTATACGCTGATAAAAATAAGTACGCATTGTGTGTTTCAACACTTCATCATAAACATTATCGCCGATCTCGAAGCGAAATGAACCGGCATTATTTACGACATCAAAAACATAATAAGAACCGGGAGTTGTTACAGAAGAAAAATCAAACCACCAGCCACGGTCACCAGATTGGGTATGCGTTGCGCCACCATTCCACTGTTGTAATGTGCCAGTGAATACAATGGCATCGTTATCCCAACGCCGGACCTGGTATTGATTGGCGCCGGTCCCGGGATTAAAAGTTTCAGCGGCATTAAAACCAACTTGCGGGTCAGCGATCACCGCAACTTTTTTCGATAATAGGAAAGTAACCAAACTGATCTACTTTGATATGATAAGTTGTTTGCGGAGGCGCTGCCATGTAAAATTGTTGTTGAGAAGAATAAAAATAGAATTGCTGAGGTAAAGTTTGAGATTCTCATAAGGGGCTAATTTTTTAAGGGAGTTAAAGCTAAGAAACGTGATGTGAAAAACCTATCATCTCCAGCAAAAAATATACCTTATCGGAGTTTTACGAAAATCTTTTTAACGCTTAAACAGAAATAAAAAGAAGCTATCTCAAAAGTTCCAGAAGCCAGGAGCACAAAGTACACAAAGAAAACACTAAGAACACAAAGGGCTGATAATAATTAGAAACTTCCTTTGTGTCCGTTGTGCGTACCTGGTGTTCTTTGTGTTACTTATTACTTTTGGGACAACCCTTCTATTTTCAAAAACAGGTTTCTTTTTTTCAGAATTATACTCTCGCAAATTGTGATCTTATTACATTCAATGCACCACCGGCTTTAAACCATTCGATCTGTTGTTCATTGTATGTATGATTTACAATAATCTCATCCCTGGTTCCATCTTTATGATTCAGTATAACAACTAATGGAATGCCCGGGGCAAAAGTTGTTAAGACCATTAATATCAATGGTATCATCTTCCTGTACTTTATCATAATCTTCTTTATTGGCAAATGTGAGTGCAAGCATTCCCTGTTTTTTTAAATTGGTTTCATGTATTCTTGCAAAGCTTTTACAAGAATTGCACGTACACCAAGATGACGCGGCTCCATAGCCGCATGTTCTCTTGATGAACCTTCGCCATAATTCTCATCACCTACAACAATACTTCCGATACCGACGGCTTTGTATGCTCTTGCGTTGCTGGCACAGGACCATATTCACCGGTTAATTGATTTTTTACCGAATCAGTTTTATCATTAAAAAAATTAATAGCGCCGATCAGCATGTTGTTATGAAATATTATCAAGATGACCGCGGAATTTCAACCATGGTCCGGCCATGCTGATATGATCGGTTGTGCATTTTCCTTTTGCTTTGATCAAAAGTTTTAATCCTTTCAGATCGATCCCTTCCCATGCATGGAAACGGATCAATAATTGTAAACGTTTTGAATCGGGAGATACTTTTACTTCTACACTGCTGCCATCCGCTGCCGGCGCCTGGTAACCCGCATCTTCAACAGCAAATCCTTTTGGAGGAAGTTCAAATCCTGTTGGCTCTTTTAATAATACTTCTTCACCTTTATCATTGGTCAATGTATCAGTTAGTGGATTAAAAGCAATCGTTCCTGCCATTGCCAATGCAGTAACAATTTCAGGTGAGGCAACAAAAGCATGTGTACTTGCGCAAGTCCATCATTTCGTTTTGCAAAATTTCTGTTGAAAGAAGTAATGATCGTATTCTTCCTGTTGGGATCATCGATATGCCTGTGCCCATTGACCAATGCAAGGGCCACATGCATTGGCAAGCACTACGCCGCCTCATCTTCAAATTCTTTTATAAATCCATCTCTTTCTATGGTAAATCTGACCTGCTCGCTTCCGGGAGTGATCGTGAATTCAGATTCTGTTTTTATTCCTTTGCTCACTGCATCTTTTACAATAGAAGCACTGCGGCTGATATCTTCATAAGAAGAATTGGTACAACTGCCGATCAATGCCACTTCAATTTTTGCAGGCCAGCCATTTTTTTCTACAGCTTCTTTCATTTTTGAAATGGCGTAGCAAGATCAGGAGTAAAAGGACCATTGACATGAGGTTCAAGTGTATCAAGATCCAATTCAAGTACCTGGTCATAATATTTTTTAGGATTCGCATATACTTCTGTCATCGGGACGAAGATGTTCTCTTACTGCCATCAGCCAAAGCTGCCACTTCTTCACGGCCTGTTGCTTTTAAATAAGCACTCATTTTTTCATCATATGCAAACAATGAACAGGTGGCGCCAATTTCTGCACCCATATTACAAATAGTTCCTTTTCCTGTTGCGCTCATGCTATCAGCACCTTCACCAAAATATTCTACGATTGCACCTGTCCGCCTTTTACAGTTAATTGACCAGCTACCTATAGAATCACATCTTTTGCAGATGTCCAGCCACTCATTTTACCGGTTAGTTTTACACCAATCAGTTTTGGCATTTTTAATTCCCATGGCAATCCTGCCATTACATCAACTGCATCTGCACCACCAACACCAATAGCAATCATGCCCAAGTCCGCCGGCATTTGGAGTATGACTGTCTGTACCGATCATCATTCCGCCCGGGAAAGCATAATTTTCCAATACTACCTGGTGAATGATACCTGCGCCGGGTTTCCAAAAACCAATACCATATTTATTAGAAATGGAAGCAAGAAAATCATAAACTTCACGATTGGTTTCAATTGCTAATTGCAGATCTTGCTTTGCTCCAACTTTTGCCTGGATCAGGTGATCGCAATGAACTGTTGAAGGAACAGCCACTGTATGACGGCCGCAGGTCATGAATTGTAATAAAGCCATTTGCGCTGTGGCATCCTGCATGGCTACCCGGTCGGGGGCAAAGTCAACATAATCTTTACCTCTGTTGTAGGGAGTTGCCGGCAAGGAACCAGATAAATGCGCATATAATATTTTTTCAGAAAGGGTTAAGGGTTTACCAACTAATTTACGGGCTGCTGCAACTTTAGCCGGAAGTTCTGAATATATTTTTTTGATAAGATCAAGATCAAATACCATGATGAAGGATTTAAGATTTAAGATTTTCGATTGTAGATTGAAAGACCAACTGCTTGAATATCTGAAATCCGCAATCTGAAATCTGAAATATGCTATGGGTTGCGAATTTACGGAAATCAAACTATGTTGATATTACGGTTTTGGATGATTTGCCTGAAAAAAATAATTTTGCAGTATAATGAATCGATTTAAAAACTTTATCGAATGGAATGCTTTTGGCGTTTGCACCGCAATAGGAGCAAGACTGGGAATTTCAACCAGTAAGATCCGCCAGTATTTTATCTACACATCTATTCTTACGATGGGTTCGCCCGTTATTATTTATATGGTGCTGGCTTTCTGGAGAAATATGCGAAAGTATATTTGGGCGGCGAAGAGAAATCCCTGGTATTATTTATAAACTATCAAACGAAGAGGCCATCTCAAAAGTTGATGAAGCCGGGTCCACAACAAACACAAAGAAAACACGAAAAACACAAAGTGCTGAGGATAAATGGAAGCTCTTCAACTCATAGCCCACGGTTTAAACCGTGGGCTATGAGTTATGCAAAATTCTTTGTGTATTCTAAGGTTTTTAATTGTCCAAATTTAATTTATGCAGCTTTAGAATATTGTTCGATAAATGGTGTTTGACGATTTATCACGGCAAACATTCTAAAGATTAATTTATTTCGGACGATGTTAATGGTGCTGTTTTTCGACTTTCCCATTGCCAGTCGTCTTTCATAAAAAGCTTTTAGTTCTTTGTCATGTTGAATAGCAGTTCGGGCTCCCATAGTAAGCAGCGTTTTCATTGTTTTATCAGCTAGTTGGCTGACCCGCGTCTTTTTCCGAATACTTTTTCCGGAAGTGTGATCAAAGGGTGCAGATCCACAAAAACAAGAGAATTTCCTGGCATTTTTAAAGGCAATGAAATTTTTTGTTTTTACCAAAGTTGCAGTAGCAATTACATCACCAATTCCTTTAATACTGGTCAGCAGTTTGAAGTTCTGATTCACAGATTGATCTGCTTTGTCAATGCATTGTTTAATTTGATCATCGAGCACTTTGATCCTCTGTGCGACCTCCTTGACCAGTGTTAATTGGATTTTGATGATGGGGTCTGCTGATGAAAGCACTATTCGATACTCTTTGAGTGCACAGGCCAAAGACTGGCGATACTTGGTTAGTCGTGCCCGTGTTGAGTGCAGCATTTGGAGACGTTGAAGCACAGGATGGGCGGGCTTTTCAGCCACAAGCTTATCCTTTTTTTCAAATCCAAATCTGGCAATTCGCTCGGCATCGATTTTGTCATTTTTACCTCGGATCAAACCCAGTGATCGCTTAATCGCCAGTGCTGATACTTTGGCAAATTGGATCTGGTGCTGGTGTAAAAATTTTTCCAACTGGAAAGAGTAAAGACCTGTATGTTCCATCACCAGGAATATACAAGCTTTATCCAGTTTCAAATTACTAAGCCAATAAACTAACTCCTTAAAGCCTGAAGCCGAGTTCTTGATCTTTACATGATTGTTTGAATCATGATGAAAAAGGTCGATAGAATCTTTAGAGAGATCAGCACCTACGATTTGAAGAACTTTCATAACTTTAGTTTTAAGGTCAAATAATCGTTGCCTAGCCTAAGACCTTTAATTAGTCTTTAAGGACTTACTATTCTAAATGGGCCTAAGCAACAGTGAAGGGAGAGTGGGACTAATACACAGAGTAGACCTTCAGTCTATGCCTAAGTAAAGTTCACCCACTTTCCTTTCTAATTTAATCCAATTACTTTATCTGCTATTCAGTTGTTGTCAAAGAACTTTAATAAGGACCATTTTTGACCTAAAGGTCCTTTGTGCTACTTGATGACTTATGAGACAATCTCCCGACGTGAATTCTTTTGAATTTAGCTAACTCCTTTCTTTTTTACCACTTCATCTATTCTGAAATAAGTTTTTTCTCCTTTTGTAACCTGGGAAACAATGATCTTATTAAAATCCACTCCCACAAAATTGGCCTGTCCATCTTTTGATTTTATTGTACCACTGATCTTCACCAATATGCCATTCTTATATTCGACTTCATCAAAAGTGAGTTCGAAACCTTTCGCCTTTAAAGATGCTTTGTATAATTCAAGCTGCTCCTTTGTAGTTTTTTGAGTAATGGTAAGGAGTACGTCTGGTTCAATTGTTATCGCTTTAGCATCGTCCGCTGTAAAAATTTCAGTCGCTTCACCGATTACGGCAACCTCTTTAGTTGGCACGAGAGTTACGGTTGTTGATACTGAAGGGCTCGATTCCTGAGCTGGTGATATAACGGAATAAACACCTGTTGTTGTTGAAACGGAAGGTTTGATCACTTTTCCGAATTTTTTCTCAAACGCTGCTTTTTCTTTTGGATCAGCAAGATTGTATTCTTCGGTCTTGCCATTTCTTAATTTCATGACGGCTTTGTTGTCGTTTATTTCAAAATCATCGGCGATTGTTGACACAGCATATTTCAACAGGTTCTGCAACTGTGGTTGAAATTCTTTCTTCCACGGCAACTGGCGCTACCTGAGCAGTAGTAACCCTCACTTCAGTTAATGTTTCAGTTGGAGCAATCGCAACTTCCCTTATGCCACATCTTTCCTCAAAAGCCTTTTTCTGATCTTTTAATGAAAGTGTATATACTTCCGTTTTACCGTTTTTTAAGGTAACAGTTGCGGTATTGCCTTTGACAGTAACTGCTGTTATAGCTGGATTATTGGCTTTGATCCTTTCTTCAACGACTGCAGTTGTTGGAGACAATATTTCACCATAAAGATTTTCATAATAATCGTCTTTTGCATTCCATTCGGTAAGTAAAAGACGCTTTACTTCTTTTTTGTCTTTATCCTTCACCACTACGGTGCAATTTCCCTTATCGTCTTTGATATCGATATAATATCCTTTGCTGTTAAGAATTTTTACATCGGGGATCGTGTCTCTGAGCACTGTTGAATTTGCATTCATGCTTACCGCGGCAGCATCTGTAAATGACTTTCTGAATGAAAGCAGAATGATTGCAAGAACCGGGAACAGGAATAAAAACCTGCCCAGTTGGCGTTTTGCGCTTTTTGTTTTGTTCATCATGGCTATACGTTTTTTTAATGAAGAAAAATTGAATTGCGTTGCTATACTGAATTGACTGTTGCCGATAACTTTCAGCAACAGGTATTGATATTCTTTTTTGTTGATCCCGTTTTCGATGACTTTATTATCGGCAATAAACTCAAGATTCTGACGGATGGATCTTTTCAACAACCATGCAAATGGATTATACCAGTTAAGTATGCAAAGCAGTTCCGCCCAAACAATATCAATTGTATGGTTCTGCCTTACATGTACAAATTCATGCCTGATGATTTCCTTCAGTTCCTCTTCAGAATGCTGGTTCCGGTTGATAAAAACAGATTTTCCGAATGAGAAAGGAATAATATCCTCGTTTACCTGGTAAATTTTTATTCCATCCACTGAGATCAGCTCTGATTTGTTACGTATGCGGATAAATGAGATGTATCTTATAAAGAAACGGAAGCAGCAATATCCCTGCGCCACACATTAGCGCAAAAGCTGTCCAATCCCATTTATCGTATTGCGTTGACCAGATTGGTATCGGGCAATGTGATGCTTCTTCCAGCGCAATTGTGTATTGATGAACGGATGGAATAAATTGTATCAGCTCATTTGCTGAAGCATTTCCATTTTTTAAAATAAAAGAAATATTTATAAAAGGGATAAAGAAAGACAGTAAGGTATAGCCCAAAAGATACCAACGGTTGGAATTATAAAAAGTCAGTCTTCGCAATATAAATTGGTAAAACAGCCAGACAATGCCCAGGCTGATGGATAATTTTACCAGGTATTGAATAAGTATTGACATAAAAAGTTATTTTCTATTTAATAGTTTTCAAAAGACTTGCTTTTTCATCCCAAAGACGGATATTACCACTGCCGAAACTCACCGTTACAATTTTTTTTGAATCACTGACCCAATCTACACCCCATAACCCTCCATTGTCTTCTTGTTTCGCCGTGTATAAAAGCTGCCCATCTTTTGTCCAGATACGTAATGCATCACTTCCTGTAGCAAGATAGGTCCCTTGTTTATTCCAGCGAATGTTTCTGTATTCTGTTTCACTTCCATCCCATTCTTTGATCAGCTTTCCATCAGTTTGCCAGAATTGTAAAAGAACAGGTATGCCTTCCTTAGGATGACCGTAATCTCCTGTTACAAAAAAATTTCCTGAAGGATGCCATTTTACCGTAAGCAAGCCTGCCCGTTGCCGGCGATGTTTAAAAACATTTAATTGTTTACCTGAAGTATCAAATATTCTAATTTCATCACCAACAGTGGTGAAAATATTTCTAGAAGGATGCCAGTCCATTCCTAAAAAATCCTTTGTATCGGGAACACCAGTTGAATCCGTTTTTTGAATTGTTCGAAGCAATTTTCCTTGTTTGTTCCAAATCCATATTTTACCCGATCCGGCTGCAGCCGCCAGCAGTTCTCCATTGTAATTCCATGCAATTGCTCTTGAACCATTGTGATTGCCTTCCAGTTTAATCTCTTCGCCGCTCTCAGGTTTTAGTATCCATATATTGTTTCTTGAAGATACAGCGAGTAAATTTTCTTTTGGATGCCAATGAACTGCCCTTATCATGCCGTTTGCTTCAATCGTTTTATATAGGTTTAGATCAATTGTAAATATTCTTAATAAACTATCATCACCACCCAATGCAATGTATTTGTCATCATGACTTATATCCACTGTCCATAATCCGTTACCCCATCGTGCTCTATTATGCTGGCTACAGCAAGTATGCGCCGTTATCAACGACAATAAAATAAATTGATATGATATAAGCTTCTTAAACATTTTTTCTTTTTGAAAATAACAAATGATCAAAACTGAATTTACCTGGCCCGGTAAGAAGAAAATGGACAAAGATCAGGAGCAGCAGGATGGAGCCATCGGCTGCTAAAAATTCAGGCTCACCCATAATAAACCCGATCACTGACATCGTAATGATCAATGGAATTGCCGCGATCCGTGTAAGCAATCCCAGGGTCATTAAAAGACCACCGATCAATTCACACAGTTTACCAGCATACGCCATGGCCGCAGGAGCAGGGAAATTAAGATCAGTAAGCCAATCGGTGTATCCTTTCATTTTATCTGCTGAAAAGATCTCAAGCCCGTATTTAAAAATGATCAACCCTGCGACCACTCTTAAAATAACAGCACCGGCCTCCCACAAACCGTTTGATGTGTATATTATTTTCTTAAACATAAAACCCTTACTGTCCTTTTTCGATCATGTTAATTATTTCCTTCAGCTCTTTTGCCGATAATTTTTTTTGCTCCACAAAAAAATTCACCAGCTCTTTATACGAATTGTCGAAATATTCTTTTACCACCTTACCCATGAATTTCTTTTTATAGTCTGCTTCAGTTACAGCAGGTTTATATAAATAGGCATTACCAACCAGGCGGCTGCTGAGATAGCCTTTCTTTTCTAAATTTTTTATCGTTGAAGCTACGGTGGTATAGGGAATGTGTTCATCAAGATGCTCCATGAAGGATTTTACATTGCCTTCGCCTGTTCTCCATACGGCTTGCATAGTTTCTTCTTCAACATGTGTAAGTGGCTCCATATCTACGAAATTTTCGTAAAGCTACGGACATTTCGTAGTCAACCAAATTTATTTTTCAATTTTATAAAAATTAACAAATTGGATAAAGCCTATTCAGGATTTGCAAATAAAATGGTCGTATTTCCTTCAAACAGATCATGCACGGAAGCTTTTTCTTTGAGGCCGATCGATTCCAAATCGCTTGCGTAATATTTGCGGCTGATCACTATCGCTTTATTTTCCTGTAAAATATTTTTAATGAATCAAGATTCTTAAATACCGGGATCCTGCCGGGTACGTAATAAGTAAATGAAGGATGAAAGATATGGTAGCCTACCACATGATCATATTTTTTTACCATGTCAATGGTTTTTGACATGGGGTTTTGTTTATAAATAGCAGGATAAAGCCAATTGAACATAATAACATGAAATATTGAATAAAAAACAAAAGAACTGATCACGCTTTTTTGAAATTCTTTTTTAGCATAAAATAAAATGATATGATCGCGGCGATTGTGAGTAATAAAAGAAATGCAGCTAAATTTTCCATTCCTTTTGTGTTTACTTCATTTTTTATTCCAAACCAGGCAGCAATTGGCAATGCAATATTTATTATAAGGAGAATGATAAAAGGATAGAGCCGCGCTTTATTTTCTTCCCAGGCTTTATTTATAAAATTGCCAAGCAGTATAGCTACAAACGGATAACATGGCATTGCATAGTTAGGAAGTTTAGTGCTGCTGATGCTATAAAACACAATGAATATTCCGATAACTGAAAATGCAAGTGTTAAAAATGGGTTTGTAAACAAGGATCGTAATCTCCTAAAAGATTCTCCTATAAAAATCGATGCGGGTAACATTCCTACCAAAACAATTAGCGGTACAATTATAAAGGGCCCGCCATGACCTTCCATCGGTTCGGAGAAACGTCCGAAGTTATGCTGGAGAAAAAATCCTTTTGTCCATGCGCCATTTGTTTCTTTATGTACCAGCAAATACCAGGGAATGGCAACAGCACACATAATAATTCCGGCAACAAGGATCTTCCATGAAAAAATTTGGTTGATCTTTTTTTCCCAGATCAGCCAAATAAAAATGGCTGCACCGGGTAAGTGCAATTGCTACCGGGCCTTTGGCAAGAGTTCCCAGGCCCATAGTAATTGCACAAAGCCAGAGCCAGTAATTTTTTTTCTCGCTGAAAAATGAGTGAGCAGTGAATAAAGAAGCCGTGTTTAAAAAAATAAGATAAGGATCAGGCACCGACATCCGGAATTCAAAAAGAAAATGAGTTGATGCAAGTAATACAAGCGATGTAATGAATGCCTGTCTTTGTGATGTATATTTTTTTACAAACGAATAAGTGATCAATATTGTAAATACGCCAAACACTGCGGAAAAAAACCTTGCTCCCCATTCGGTCACGCCAAAAATTTTAAAACCACCAAACATAAAATAATAATGTAATGGTGGTTTTAAGGTCCTTAAGCCTCCATTGAAAGTCGGCACGACCCAATCGCCGCGTTCATACATTTCTCTTGCACATTCGGCATTGCGTACTTCATCGTAGATCCATAATGGAGTTTTTCCTAAGCCGGGAAAGAAAAGGATAATTGATAGACCAAGCAACAGCCAGAAATATTTTTGTTGATTATTTTCCATCAAATGGGGACAATCAAAGTTAAGTGATCTTCAAAGTCCTCTCCCTGGGCGAGGGATTCAAGTGGGACTTTCGTCTTTTAAAGGATCGTGATAAATAAAATATACACCCCACACGGATGATAATGCATTGGAAAGATAAAAGAGGATGCTGATGATCGGCGCCACATGCACATCAAGTGAAAAATATTCTGCGCCTTTCACAAAAACGAACTCTCTTGTGCCAAGACCACCGCCGAGTGAAATTGGTATCACCGTAATAACCGCCGCCACAAGAAATATAAAGATCCATTCACTTTGATGAAGCGGAAGATGAAGCCCGATTAAAATACAATAAACACAAACTACCTGGAACACCTGCACGGCAATGCCCCAAAGAAAAGTTGGCCAGAAGCCAGGTAAAAAATCTTTAAAAAAATATTTTACCGCAACAAAAAGGGCAATGACAGCCAATACTGAACCGCTTATCAATATTGTATCGTAAAGCTTATTATCCAAAACGATCACTCCATAAATGGAAAGTATTAATCCTAATGCAAGCAGGCCGCTGAAACGATCAAGCAAAACAGCAGCCGTAATTTTTTTATAGCTCACATCAAATTTCCTGGTTAGCAACAACACTTTATATGCATCGCCGCTAATAGCGCCGGGAAGAAATAAGTTATAGAACATTCCGAGCCAGTAAAGTTTCAGGTTTTGTTTTTGTGAAAGAAAAATGCCGATATTTTTAAAATAAATATTAAGCCTGAATGAAGCCAGGAATTTTGAGAATGCAAAAGCAGCTACTGACAAAAACAACCACACACCAGTCAGCCTGTAGTACAGCGTCTTTGGCTTTTGTAAAATCTATTTTTCTTGAAATATACCAGAAGCAAAGAATTGTGACTGCGATCTTCAACAGCAACTTCAGCACCTTTATTGTTTGAGACTCTTTTTTAATAACCGCTTCTGTCATTTCTTTTTCCGTTTCAGAAAAGGTTGGATAATTTTAGGGGCTAACTTATCAAACCGGGTGCAAGTAAATTCAAAATGATGACAAAAAAAATTATCCTTTTATCGCTGATCATAACATCGGGTCTTTATAATATAGCGCAGGAAATACCACTTACAAAAGGATTAAAAATTACCGGGTCGCTGAAAGTAAAAAAGCAAACATACAGGCTGGATGCTCTTCTATCAATGGAAGAAGCTGTGATCGTCGTTGAAGGAAACAACATTACTGTTGATTTTAATAATTCAATTTTAAAAGGCAGTAATGCAAAAAAGAATCCTGATGAATTTTTTGGCGTTGCTATTTTGATCAAAGGAAAGAATATCACCATTAAAAATTTGAAAGCGAAAGGATATAAAGTTGCGTTGATGGCCCGTGGAGTTTCAAATCTTACAATCGATAATTGTGATTTTAGTTACAACTATCGTCAGCATTTAAACAGCACACAGGAAAAAGAAGATATTGCTGATTGGTTAAGTCATCATCAGAATGAAAAAGATGAATGGCTGCGTTATGGAGCGGCCATGTATTTGCGTGATTGTGATTCAATGACCGTTAAACACACAAAGGTTACCGGCGGGCAAAATGCATTGATGATGACAAATTGCAATAATGGTAAAATTTATAACAATGATTTTTCATTTAACTCCGGGTTAGGCATTGGCATGTATCGCAGCAGTTATAATACGATTGCTTATAATAAGATCAATTTTAATGTCCGGGGGTATAGTCATGGTGTGTATAATCGCGGGCAGGACAGTGCAGGCATTCTTATATATGAACAAAGCAACAGCAATTATTTTTATAAAAACTCTGTGACGCATGGTGGTGATGGATTTTTTCTTTGGGCAGGACAAACAACAATGGATAACGGTAAAGGCGGTTGCAATGATAACGTGTTGTCAAAAAATGATTTTTCCTATGCGCCGACAAACGGTATTGAAGTCACTTTCAGCCGCAATATAATAACCGGCAACAGGATTTATGAATGTGACCATGGAATTTGGGGCGGATACAGTTATAATACCGTAATTGCCGGTAACCAGTTTCGTTCAAATCGCATTGGAATTGCGATCGAACACGGACAGGAAAATGAGATCCACCACAACATTTTTATTAATAATAAAGAGGGGATAAGATTATGGGCAAGAAAAGAACAGCCAGCGGACTGGGGATATGCAAAAAACCGAGATACACGAAGCAGGAACTATATTATTTCCAATAATAATTTCAACAGTAACCCGCTTGTGCTGAGTATTAACCGTACTGATCAGTTGAATATATTCGATAATATTTTTGATGAGTATGAAACTATTTTCAAAACAGATTCTACAGTTACAGGATTAGATACTACATGGAATGATGAAATAGCGCAGAAATTCAGTAAGGATACAGCTGAATTTGTACCGGTTATTCCTTCGCCGCAAGATGCCTTTAAAGGAAACCCGGCACTTGCAGGAAGAAAAAATATTATGATCACAGAGTGGGGGCCTTATGATTTTCGAAGCCCGATAATTTGGAATACTAATCCCGACAGATACAACTGGTATAATGAATTTTGATTTGATTGGGCCAAAAGGAAAATGGAAGATCAAAAAATTTAAAGGAATAAAAGATATTTCGACTGATGACTGGAACCTTCCCGGCAACGATAACTGCTGTGAAAATCGCCGGCAATAGGACTGACATTATGATCGAGCTGGAATATATTGGAACGACAATCACAACACAGTTTGGAGAAACAATCGCTGCAAATAAACCTTATATTTTTTCATTCAAAAAATTTTTTCAGCCAATAGATTTTGATGTTGTATGGTACTCCTATGATTTTAAAATGCATGATCCCATTAAAACGGGACAGATCATTCCGCCAACCGCAAGATTGCGACCCATTAAAACGGAAAAAACAAGCAGGCTTGATTACGCATGGTGGGGTGGTATTAAAACAGCTGAAGGAGAACATCCTCAATTTGTAACTTCTGCAAGCGGCTCTGCAACTTTTGAAAAAGGCAACTATGAATTAGGAGTTACATGGGATGATGCAGTAAGAGTTTATGTGGATGCTAAACTTGTAATCGATGAATGGAACCCTTCATTATATAAGTTTGATGAGTCACCGCATAAAACAATTAAACTTGCATTGGAAGGCAAACATAGCTTTACAGTTGAGCATGCAGAGCTTGGCGGTTTTGCTACGCTTAGTTTAAAGATCAAAAAACTTTAATTTTTTTATTACTTTACGCCAACATCTGAAATTTAATCGTCAAGTAAACCAAAACGAATCAATATGAGAAAATCAATTTTTATTTTTTCAACCATTGCAGTTATTACACTCATCATTTTTGCCTGCAATAATGAATCGAAAGAACCGGCGGCAACAACTATGAGTAAAGAAGATTCATTAGCAGCCCTTGTTGACCGTGGTAATTATCTTGTTAGTAATGTTACTGTTTGTTTGGTTTGTCATGGTGAAAGAGACCATACAAAGTTTGCAATGCCTGTGAAGCCGGGCACTGAAGGTGGTGGCCCTCCATATGCCTTTGGACAAGGAATGGGAATTCCAGGTGAAATAACACCACCCAACATTACACCATTTGCATTAAAGGACTGGAGTGATGATGAAATTGTAAAAGCATTGACGCAGGGCATAAATAAAAAAGGCGATACTCTTTTTCCGTTAATGCCTTATCATAATTATAGCAGGTTGGCGAAAGATGATATTCATGCCATCGTCGCTTATGTAAGAACATTGAAGTCAATTGAAAAAACAACGCCTCAGCGTAAACTGGTAATTCCTGCTGCAATGTTTGGTCCTTTGCCACAAAATAATTTGGATAATAACACACGACCTGATCCATCCGACAAAGTAAAATATGGCGAGTACCTGGTTACGGCAGCCTCTTGTGGTGATTGCCATACACCAATGACGCAACAAGGTCCGGATTTCAGTAAAGCATTTTCCGGCGGGTTCAAATTCGTTTCGGATTTTGTGAATGTGACGACTTCTAATATCACTCCTGACTCTGCAACAGGAATAGGTATCTGGACAGAAAATGAATTTGTTGCCAAATTCAAAACCAATCTTGCTATGACAGAAAAAGGTGATGATCCTGGTAAATTTAATACGGAAATGCCATGGTCTTATTATGCAAAAATGAAAGAAGAAGACCTGCGTGCTATTTATGCATACTTAAGAACCGTGCCACCGGTAAAAAATAAAGTTGAGAAATGGCCGTCTAAATAAAGTTTTAAAAAAGGAGCTGCGTTAAAAATTGACGAAGCAGGGATCACGACGTACACAAAGAATGCACGAAGAACACAAAATGCTGCTAATAAATAGAAGATTTTTCCAACACATAGCCCACGGTTTAAACCGTGGGCTTGGTTTTGGGACGGCATTTCATTATTCAGTTTACAGGATTTTTCCAACACATAGCCCACGGTTTAAACCGTGGGCTCGGTTTTGGGACGGCATTTCATTATTCAGTTTACAGGATTTTTCCAACACATAGCCCACGGTTTAAACCGCGGGCTCGGTTTTGGGACGGCATTTCATTATTCAGTTTAAAGGATTTTTCCAACACATAGCCCACGGTTTAAACCGTGGGCTACGTGTTTAAACCGTGGGCTATGTGTTACGCAGGGTTCATTCTTATTTTTCTTCCTTTAAATTTCTTTCCGTCAATGGAACGGATCATTTGATTTGCGACTCCTTTATTTATTTCAATCCAACTATTCATTTCTTTAAGATCAACCCTGCCCAAAACTTCTTTTTGCAATTCGCTCATATCAAGAATGAATTGTAAAAAGCTTGCTTTGTAAAAACCATCTTTTGTTCCAAGATTCACAAACAACTTCGTATAGTCGTTGCCACCGCTGAATTTTCTTCCTCTTGTATCACGATGTACCGTTTTTTCTCGTGTATCATCATCCCGTCTTGCGATCCTTGTTCTCTCCCTGCCTTCTCTCAAATTCAGATCTTCCGCATTTTCATAATACTTTAGAAAACGATCGAACTCCATAGCTGCCACTCTTTTTAAAATTTCTTCTTTAGTGACGCTTGCAAATTTTTCCTGTAATGCCGGTAAATATGTTTCATAATCGCCATGGCTGATATCTGTCTGCATTAACTTATCCATGCAGGAGGAAAATTGTTTACGGCAAACATCTTTGCCGGACGGTATATCCACTTTATGAAAAGGAACTTGTACCAATCTTTCAATTTGTTTTATTCGTCCTACTTCACGGCTGCTTACAATGCTCATACAAACTCCTGTTTTGCCTGCACGACCGGTTCTGCCACTGCGGTGAGTATATACTTCCATATCATCGGGCAATTCAAAATTGATGACATGGGTGATACCCACTACATCGATTCCCCTTGCCGCTACATCCGTTGCAATTAAAAGTTGTAAAGTCTTTTCTCTGAATTCACCCATTACTTTATCACGTTGTCCTTGCGTAAGGTCACCGTGTAAAGCATCGATATCGTAACCTTCTCTCGTAAGTTTTTCAGCGATCTTTTGTGCATCAGCTTTTGTTCTTGTAAAAATCAAGCCGTAAATACCGGGATTAAAATCGATCAAACGCTTCAGCGCCTCATAACGATGATGTGATGATGCAACATAAAACTGGTGATCGACATTTTTGCTTGCCGTATTCATTTTACCAACCGTTATTTCTACCGGCGTCTTCATATATTTCTTACTCACCTTCCTTATTTCCGGCGGCATCGTAGCACTGAACAGCCATGTGCTTTCACGGTTAGGAGTATTTTGTAAAATAAATTCAATGTCGTCCTGGAAACCCATATTGAGCATTTCATCTGCTTCATCAAGTACCACGTATTTTATTTTCTCCAGGTTGATTGCTTTTCTTTCAATCAGATCGATCAGTCTTCCCGGAGTAGCTACAACGATCTGCACACCTCTTTTTAATTCTCTTATTTGTGCACCGATTGGAGTACCGCCATAAACGGCAAGCACATTCATGCCGGGTATAAATTTTTTGAAAAGCTCTATCTCATTTACTATCTGCATGCAAAGCTCTCTTGTAGGGCATACAATAAGAGCCTGCGGATATTTTTGTTTGCTCTCAATTAATTGCAATAATGGTAAACCAAAAGCTGCGGTTTTACCGGTTCCTGTTTGTGCAAGACCAACAAGGTCTTTTGTTCCGCTTAATAAAACAGGTATTGCTTTTTCCTGTATCGGTGTTGGTGTTATAAATCCTAATTCGTTTGTGGCCTGAATCAATTGCGAATTCAATCCTAATCCCTCGAATGTCATCATGTACTTTAAAATTTTCGGCAAAGGTAGCTGTATTGAGGCGGGGAAGAGCTTTAATAATCAAAGCCCGAAAGCTTTATCCTAACGATTGTATTAGCATGTTTATGCTCTTCCGGCAAAAACTTGCAAACCATTCAGGCAAAAATCCGCATTAATGTGCTATTGAAAACGATTGCATCGTAATGCATTTTTGTTCTATCAATTTATAATAATGAGAAAATATAGTTTACTTCTTTTCTTCTTTCAGCTTCTCGCTTCTGCAATAGTTATGGTGGCAGAAGCGAACACAGGAACCTTTGAGCCTTCAAAAACCAGTAGTAAGCCAACAGAAAAACGAGACCTGGAGATGGAAGCAAACCAGGAAACGGATGTTTTACCTGACTTGATATCTTTTGCCAACCATTTTTATCAATAGCCATAAAACCTGCAAAAAATGAGAAAGACAATTTTAAGTTTAGTCCTTACATCAGCAATAGCTTCTGTAATATTTATTGCCTGTTCAGACAGTGTAGCCAGTGAAAAGAAAAGTATAGCCATGTCAAACGAGGAAAAAATTCAACGTGGCGCTTACCTTGTCAATTCAATGGGCTGTGATGATTGTCACTCCCCAAAGAAAGTGAGTGCAACTGGTTTTGAGATCATTCCCGAACTGCGCTTATCAGGCTTTAATCCGGGAATGGCATCGCTTAAACCAGCTACCGATGCTGTAAACCAGGGTTGGGTTTTGTTTGGAACCGATTTTACAACTGCAGTCGGGCCCTGGGGTCAATCATTTGCCGCCAATCTTACTTCGGATGCAACGGGAATCGGTAATTGGAAAGAAGAACAATTTATAAAAGCAATTCGTGAAGGGAAATACAAAGGATTGGATAATACCCGCCCATTATTACCACCTATGCCCTGGTTTGTTTATAAAAATCTCAACGATGATGACCTGCGATCCATTTTTGCTTTTTTAAAATCGACCAAACCGGTTAAGAATGCAGTACCAGCGCCAAAACCATTCAATAAACTTTAACCATGGAAGTTGATCGTTTGAATAACTACATAGCGCGGCTGTCAAAAGTTGATGAAGCAAGCATCACAAAGAACACAAAGAAACACGAAGAACATAACGTACTGATCTTAAATAGAAACCTCATTGTGTCCGTTGTGTATACTTAGTGCCCGTCGTGTTACTTATTGTTTTTTAGACAACCTTTTTTCACATTGATATGCTATTGAATAAACGAGCCACGTAAGGAACTTTGTGTTAAGTTTTTTACATGAAAAATAGGATACACGATAACCCGGTTCTTGGAATCAGAACGGAATTTTTGGAATTATTTGAAGAAACAAAAGGCAAAAGAACAGTGACGGAATCCGTGGTGCAACCAGGTAAAGGTGCTCCTCTTCATTATCATCGGGATTTTACCGAATATTATGAAGTGCTGGAAGGTGAAATGAAAATGCAATTAGGTAAAGAGATTAAAACTTTAAGGAAAGGCGACTATTTATTAGTGCCCGCAAAAACAAATCATCGGTATTTTAATGAAAGCGAAAACCCTGCAAAGTTTAAAGCCGTGATACAACCGGGAAATTTTGGCTCTCAACTGCTGATCACTGCATTAAATGGCCTGGCGAGGGATGGCCAGGTAAATAAGAAAGGACTTCCGAAAAGTTGGCTGTTGTTTGGCTATTTATCCGTTGCGGCGGGTTCTAATGTTCCCGGGTTAATGTCGTTGCTTCAGCCGTTGTTAAACTGGTTGTATAAAATAGCAATAAAAAAAGGGATCGATAAGCAACTAGTTTCAAAATATTACCTGTAAGATTCATTTATAAAAGTTTAGTAGATTGTAAACTGCTTAATGATAAAATACAGTCGCAATATCTTCTTGCTCCTGCTATCTTTTTTACTTTTTCAAAAAGGACAGGCACAGCGTTTCAATTTCGCATTAGAACAATTCACAACTGATAATGGGCTTTCACATGAGAGTGTGCTTAGCATTACCAAAGACAAAGATGGATTTTTATGGATCGGTACGGCAAACGGTCTCAACCGTTTTGACGGAATAACTTTCAAAGTTTTTTTAAATAATCCTGACCAGCCAAACACAATTCCCGGTAATTATATCGCGGGCACCACGTTGGATAAAAAAGGATATTTATGGGTGGCGACAAGTAATGGTTTATGCAGGATCGATACCCGCACGTTGAAAATTGACCGGATAGATCTTAAAGACACCACAGATAATTTTCCAAGATATGAAGTAATGTATGGTGAGTTTGATAGCAAAGGCATTGGCTGGTTCATGGTTAATAATTATCTCTATGCTGTTAACCAGGAAACTTTCAAATGGAAAAGGTATTTATTACCGGCAACAAGGTTTCATGCCAACTTAGCGCAGGTGGATAGTAAAGACCGTGTATGGTTATGTCTCGGCAGGGCAAAATATTTATTTGATCCTGCCACCGAAAAGTTCAGGTACCTGATGGGTTTTGATTGGTCACATCGCAACAGTGATATTCTTTGCGGTTCCGTAAAAGAAGATGGGCGTGGAAAAGTCTGGATGTCTACCTGGGCACATGGTTTTTATGTTTGGAATGAAAGCAAACAGGAGTTTGATAAGCAGGAAAGCCCTAATGAATCTTTGACAAATTTTGAATTTGATAATGATGAGCAGGGCCAGCCATTCATGTGGTGTGGCGGAGGAGCTTATGGTTTGATGACCTATGATACTTCAGAAAAAAAATTCTTTCAATTCAAAAATGATCCAAGAGATAAATACACACATAACTTAGGACAAACAGCTTTCATCTTCAAAGATACCAGTGCAGGTATTGTATGGATCGGCACCGAAAATGGTTTGGAAAAATATGACCGTCATGCGATCCGTTTTCACCGCTATCGTATTTGGCAGGATAAGAATGAATATGAGAACTCACAATATTTTTTCACCAGCGGGTTTGTCCAGGATAAAACGGACGTGACCGGTAACACCTGGTGGGTTAGTGTTTGGATCGGTGGTTTATATAAATGGAACCGGAATAAATTAAAATTAGATGAAGATTATGTGCAGACGCCGGGCATTAAAGAAGCCGGTGTGTTTACCATGTTACAGGCAAAAGATGGAATGATCTGGATCGGGCATGGATTGGGTGTGCAGGTATTGGACCCGAAACAAAATAAATTTATTCGTCATTATGTAGATTTTTTCCCGGATCAGAAAGCAAGACGTTCCGTTACTTTTATTTCCGAAGATTCAAAGTCGAACATGTGGTTTTCCACGTACCAGGGATTATTTTCATGGGAACGAAAAGGAGATTCAGTAATTAATTGGTGGAAAAGGATCCCGTCTATGCGGGATATATACCCACTGAATATCCGTGAAGACGCTGAAGGGTATATATGGTTCTCATCTTCCAAAGGGGTAGGACGTATTGATCGGATAAAACATGAACTTACCCTCTTTAATAATATAAAAAGAAAAAATAAAAAACTTCCGGAAGACGAGATTGGGGCATTGTACATTGACAGGTCACAAAATATCTGGGTATCAGGCGTAGGCTATATAGCAAAACTTGATAAGCAAGGTGAGGTGTTGGGTCTTTATAATAACAAATCCGGCTTTATTGCTTCAGGAGTTTATGCTATAGCAGAAGACCCCCAAGGATTTTTGTGGTTCGCAACCGATAATAAACTTCACAGGCTTAATCCCTCCAACGGGCATTTTGATGTTTTCGATAAAAATGATGGTTTGTTCAATAACAAGATAGCCGATGGATTTTATATGAGTAACCAGGGCGAATTGTTTATCGGTTTTAATGGCGCCATTAACAGTATCAATACAGGAAATATTGCATTTAATAAAAATGCGCCGACCGTTTTTGTATCACGTGTAAATATAAAAGGACAGTTAAGAACCTTTGATGAAGATAACAGGATAATTGTACAACCCGGAGAACGCAATATTGTTATCGAGTTTTCAGCATTAAATTATAGTCAATCGCATAAAAACAGGTTTGGTTTTCGGTTGGAAGGCTATGATTCGGCATGGAGATATACCAACGAACGAATCCTGACCTTAATGAACCTGGAGGGAGGGAACCACAAGTTGCATGTAAAAGCAAGTAACAATGATGGTGTATGGAGTGATGAAAAAGTGTATACCCTTAAAGTGATACCCTCCTTTCAAAAAACAATTTGGTTCCGGTTATTGATACTGGCAGCTGCAGGTCTTATATTTTTCATGATTTACCTGTATCGCAAACAACAAAAAAAGAGACTGGAAAAAATTCGTGACCGTATTGCCACCGATCTGCATGATGATATGGGCTCAACGCTAAGCAGCATTCGCATTTTTAGTGATGTGGCAAAAAAACAAATTGAAGAAGTAAAACCTGAAACGGTTCCGTTGCTCGACCGCATCAGTAACAATGCAACATCGCTTTCTGAAAATATGCAGGACATTATCTGGACAATCAGAAGTGATAATGATACATTGGAAGACCTTGTTTCGAGAATGAGAGAATTCGGCCTTCGTGTTTGTGATGCAAAAAATATCCGGTTCAATACTATTGTATCGCAAAGTTTCAAAGCATCAAAGCTCAGCCTTGAGCAACGAAGAAATCTCTATCTTATCTTCAGGGAAGTGTTAAATAATGCAGTGAAGTATGCGGAAGCCACACAGATCGATCTTATATTAAACCTGAAGCGGCGTTTCCTGAAAATGGAAATAATCGATAATGGAAAAGGATTTGATCCGGACACCGTGAAAAGAGGCAACGGCCTTAACAATCTTGAAAAAAGAGCAAAAGAAATAAACGGACAAATCGATATCAGATCGGCGCCGGGAAAGGGAACGGCTATCAACCTGATGGTTGTTTTAAAGAAAAGCCTGCTTGCAGATAAATAATTAGCATGATTATGTTATACAGCCTGCCATTACTGTCAATTAACTTTAGGGTATGGAAGAAAAAATCAAAGTAGTTTATTACGAAGACAACAGCAACCTGAGAGAGGGTATTTCATTTCTTATCCAATCCACCTCGCAGTTGGAATTGTTGGCAACTTTCAGCAACGCCGATACGGTAAAAACCGATACGGAAGAATTGAAGCCTGATGTAATTTTAATGGATATCGATATGCCGGGCACCAATGGTATCGATGCCGTTGCCATCATAAAAGCGGTGTCTCCGAAAGCACAGGTGATCATGCTTACTGTTTTTGACAATGAGGAAAAAATATTCAATGCTATTCGCAATGGGGCCAGCGGCTATTTGCTAAAACATACACCTCCATCGGAGATCATTGAATCAATATTTGATGTAAGCAAAGGCGGCTCACCGATGACGGCCAATGTAGCCAGGAAAGTGTTGCAGTATTTCCAATCACAACCAAAAGCAAATAAAGTAGATTATAATTTATCTGACAGGGAATTGCAAATTGTAAAAGGTCTTGTAAGCGGTTATAGTTACAAAGCCATCGCATCAGAATTATTTATCAGCATCGATACGGTACGTTCTCATATTCGCCGCATTTATGAAAAACTGCATGTTAATTCTAAAACAGAGGCCGTGCTGAAAGCCATTAATGAAGGTCTTGTTTAGTTGTTCATCACTACTCAAGAAAAAGCCGTTACCGATTTGTTCGGGGCGGCTTGCTTTTTTATATTTCGGCGCTAACATTTGTACAGACAAGGCATGCCTTGTCTGTAATCGGAGAGACAAGGCATGCCTTGTCTCTACAGATTCTACGCGGCTGCTTTATTTGCGGGATCATTAGGCCAGATAAATTTTCCCCTTATCATTTGCCACCTGTCAATTGGCAAAACTTTGCGGGTTGTGCTGATCAGCTTTTCAATTATGTTTGATGAAGCATGTTCAGCGATACCATTGATCCAGACAATGATCTCCGGGTTGCTTAATTCTTTTAAGATTTTACCGGTATACCATGTGCAATCTTCAGGCGTCGATTGTTTCATCATCTCTACTTCCATCGCTACTAACTGGCTGTCGGTATAATTTGACCATAACAATTCATTGATCACGGTTTCTTCTTTATTCATATGTTGCAAAACGGCGGCAGTAAATTCAAAGAATGCAGCTTGTAAAGTAATGCCGAAGGATGTCATTTCTTTTTTGGTGCTTACGTCTTTGTATTGGTCAATTATCGTATCTAACGACCGTGCAAGGGTTTCATCTTTTAAATTTGTTTGCTCAATCATCGCAACAATATAAGGTGCATATAAAACCACTGAATGATAAATTAGATTGTCTTCTTTGCTCAAGTGGTACAAAAATGATCGGGTGGTTTGCCTGGTAATATCAATGGCTGCCTCCGCTTGGTTTGTTTTTGTAAAATCTGTTTGCTGGATTTTTGCCCCCGCGTCAAACAACATACTGCGTAAACCTTTATGGGTCCTTTTAAAGATGTTGTATCGCTGTTCCTGTTTCATGGCTTCTTTGGTTTTTTTGGTTAAAATGCTTATCATGAATTGTATGACGCAAATATGCTTATAAAAGTTACTCGCATCCGATAGCATAACCATGTGAAAAACAGGTGTTAGGAGTTAATTATCGTTAAGACATACCACGAAAAGGTAAGCACTATACACGAGTGGTAAATGAATAAAATCAAAGGCAATTTTAACTGATGTACTGAATTCTTTAGGGCAAATTTTTTTGAATTAAAGCATTTAATTTACCCGGGATGTTAAAGAACTTAACAGAATTGCGTTAATCGATGTGAATATGATTAGCATCGCCGGTGAAAAAAAACATTTTGGATACCAGAACATGTGTGGATTCGTTATTACGGTAATCAATTTTAGTTATGAAAAATCTTATCCTTCCAATATTATTATCTGTGCTTTGTTTGAACGTTTATTCTCAAAAGAAAAAAGATCCCTCGGAAAAAGAATCATTGTTTCGCTGGGGATTTAAAGGCGGACTTAATATAAATAAGATAGATGGCAAATCATTTAAAGATGAGTTTAATTATAATTACTCATTAGGTGGTTTTATGCAAATAAATATTACAAGGAAGTTGGGATTACAACCTGAAATAAATTTTGTTCAAACATCTGCAGAGCAATCAAGCGATATAACAGTTATATACGACGATCTTTTTCTTGAAGGCAGTCAGAAAAAAGCAAAGCTTGATTATGTAAAATTTGCAGGCTTGCTGAATATTGACCTTGGTCCGTCACAAAGAGTAAAACTTCAACTCGGTCCGCAATGGGGGATTCTTGTAAGCGAAGCGGTGGATAGTCTTAAAACACCCAAAGAAATTTTTAAAAATGCAGAGTTGTCTGTTTTAGGTGGTATAATGCTGCAACTCCCTCTTATTCATATAGGCGCACGTTATGAGATCGGCTTGACCAATATCAATGGCATCGATAACCGGGACCAATGGAAGAGCCAGACCTGGAACTTTTTTGTAGGGATTACTTTATAAGTTTTCTGAATTAAAAATTCTTTTCCAAAACTTTGCCTGATAAGAGGCATCCCCCTATCTTTGCGCTCCCAAATTCAAATGGGGAATTTTACTCATGTCGCAGAGAATCAGAATCAAACTACAGTCTTACGATCACAACCTGGTAGATAAATCTGCCGAAAAAATCGTAAAGACAGTTCGCAGCACCGGTGCTGTAGTTACAGGACCTATTCCTTTACCTACACGCAAAAAAATATTTACTGTGTTGCGTTCGCCACACGTAAATAAAAAGAGTCGTGAACAATTCCAACTTGCAACACATAAACGCCTGTTGGATATTTACACTTCTTCAAGCCGTACTGTTGATGCATTGAGTAAGTTGGATCTGCCAAGTGGGGTAGAGGTTGAGATAAAGGCCTAAACCACGGATTGTCAGGATTAATGAGATTTGTGAGGAATAAATGGATAGTTCTTTTTAATAAAAAAATATTCTCTCATCTCCAACTTCTGAAAAGAAATAAAGAGCTCTGAGTATGCCGGGATGATTTCATCATTAATCGTTGAAATCCTGAAAATCCTGGTTCAAATAAAAACAAGCCATTCAGGGTTTGTTTACTGCCGGTACTTCTGAGAAAAAAGAAAAGGTCGGTGGCAAACGGGGATTGACGCCTCCCTGGTTCGTGTCTTCACAAACCAGAATGGTGAGTAAGATACTCACCCAGGCATGTCCCAATAATCCTGCAGGCACAAATTGAACAAACATGAAAGGTATTATTGGGAAAAAAGTTGGAATGACCAGCATCTTCGATCCCTCGGGTAAGCAAACAGCCTGCACGATCATTGAAGCCGGCCCTTGTGTTGTTACACAAGTAAGAACAAAAGAAAATGATGGCTACGAAGCACTCCAGCTTTCTTTTGGTGATAAGAATGATAAACATTCTAACTCGCTGAAAAAAATCACTTCGCTAAAGCAAGCACTTCTCCCAAAAAATTCTCTAAAGAATTCCGCAACTACTTCTCTTCAAAAAAATATTGGTGAAACTGTAACGGTTGACATCTTCGCTGAAGGTGACAAAGTTGAAGTAATTGGTACTACCAAAGGAAAGGGTTTCCAGGGTGTAGTAAAACGTCATGGCTTTCATGGTGTAGGTCAGCAATCACACGGTCAGCATGATCGCCAAAGAGCTCCGGGTTCACTTGGTAACTCATCTGATGCAAGCCGTGTAATGAAAGGAATGAAAATGGGCGGCCGTATGGGGAGCGACAGGGTAAAAATGAAAGGATTGAAAGTGGTTAAGATTTTTGCTGAGAAGAATTATATTCTTGTTAGCGGATCAGTTCCCGGATCATAACGGTTCAATTGTTTTGATTCAAAAATAATTTTCAATTGTAGAGACAAGGCATGCCTTGTCTCTACGAAAAATGGTAAATAATGCAAATTGATGTTTTAAAAATAGATGGAAAGAAAGCCGGCAGAAAGGTTGAATTGCCAGATGATATTTTCGGTATTGAACCAAACCAGCATGTCGTTTATCTTGCCGTAAAACAATACCTGGCTGCACAACGCCAGGGAACGCATAAAGTGAAAACCCGTGCTGAAGTTCAAGGTGCGAGCCGTAAGCTTCATCGCCAGAAAGGTACCGGTGGCAGCCGTAAAGGAAATATTCGTAACCCATTATATAAAGGTGGTGGTACCATATTCGGTCCCAAGCCGCATGGTTACGATATCAAACTGAATCGTAAAGTAAAAGATCTTGCAAAAATTTCTGCTCTTTCTTTTAAAGCAAAAGATAATGCGATCGTTGTTATAGAAGATATGTCGCTGGATGCTCCTAAAACAAAAAGCTTTACCGATATGCTCAGCAGTCTGGAAGTATATGGTAAAAAAGCATTGTTCGTAATGCCTGAGTATAATGATAATGTATACCTGAGCTATCGCAATGTTCCGTTTGTAAAAGGAACGCTGTTGAGTGATATGAACACGTACGATGTAGTGAATGCCGATGTATTGATATTAACCGAAGGAGCGGCAAAAATTTTTAGTGAAGTAGAAACTGAAACAGAAGCATAATACAAATTATTAAAAACTGGGCAATGAAACTTTCTGATGTACTGATAAAGCCGATCTTAAGCGAAAAAGCAAATAACCAGCAGGAAAAACTGCGTCGTTATGCTTTTCGTGTTGATAAAAAAGCCAACAAGCTCGAAATAAAAAAAGCTGTTGAGAATTTTTATGGGGTAACGGTTACAGATGTAAATACAGTGGTAGCACCGGCAAAAAGTAAAAGCCGTTATACAAAAAAAGGTTTTATCGCCGGGCAAAAATCATCTTACAAAAAAGCATTTGTAACGATTGCATCAGGAGAGACGATAGATCTGTATTCAAATATTTAAAGTATTCAGTACTGAGTATTTAGTATTGAGACAAAAAGAATGGTAAGCAAAACCGCAAATATTGCAAATGAAATCTAAGTACTGAGTACTTAGTACTAATATCTAAATAAATGGCACTTAAAAAATTTAAACCGGTAACCGCAGGAACAAGATGGAGAATCGGCAATGCGTATGCTGAAGTAACTACCAATGTTCCTGAAAAAAGCCTGGTGGAAACCAAGAAAAGAACCGGTGGTCGTAATACATCCGGTCACATGACAATGCGCTATATCGGCGGCGGGCATAAGAAGAAATACAGGGTTATTGATTTTAAGAGAAACAAAAAGCAATTGGATGCAACGGTGAAATCGATAGAGTATGATCCAAATCGTACATCGTTTATCGCTTTAGTTGAATATACTGATGGTGAAAAAAGATATATCATAGCACCACAGGGTTTGCAAGTTGGAATGACTGTATCAAGTGGCGATAATGTTGCCCCTGAAATTGGAAATGCGTTATTGTTAAAGAATATGCCTCTTGGTACGATGGTTCACAATATTGAAATGCAACCGGGCCAGGGTGGAAAGATCGCCAGGAGCGCAGGTTCATCTGCACAGCTTACGAACAAAGAAGATAAGTATGCGATATTAAAAATGCCAAGTGGAGAGTTGAGAAAAGTATTGATCAATTGTTATGCAACTGTTGGCATAGTCGGTAATAGTGATCATGCATTGCAAAGTATGGGTAAAGCTGGTCGTAACAGGTGGAGAGGTATTCGTCCGCGTAACCGTGGTGTTGCAATGAACCCTGTTGATCACCCGATGGGTGGTGGTGAAGGAAAAGCTTCAGGCGGTCAGCCTCGTAGCAGGAACGGTCAGTATTCAAGAGGTTTGAAAACGAGAACGAAGGGCAAAGGAAGCGATAAGCATATAATTCAAAGAAAGAATGGCAGTAAGTTGTCGAAATAAAACAGCTGCGAGAATAACTCGAAGCCAATAAATAAAAAAAAATTTAAAAAGAACAAATGGCACGTTCAATAAAAAAAGGTCCTTATGTAGCATCATATCTTGAAAAAAAGGTTCTTGCTATTAATGAAGGAAAATTGAAAAAAGGTGTTATTAAAACATGGAGCAGGCGTTCAACGATTACTCCTGATTTTGTAGGACACACTTTTGCGGTTCATAACGGGAATAAATTCATTCCTGTTTATGTAACAGAATTTATGGTAGGGCATAAGCTTGGTGAATTTGCACCAACACGCCAGTTCAAAGGACACTCAAGTAAGAAAATAGAAGCAGCAGCATAAATAGTCGGGAGTCAATAGCTCGGAGTCCGGCTCCGAACTCTGAACTCTGAACTAAAAACTTAACAATGGAAGCAGTAGCAAAACTCAGAAACTATCCCACGTCGCCACGCAAAATGCGTTTGCTGGCTGATTTGATCCGTGGTAAAAAAGTAGATAAAGTATTAGCGATACTCGAACATAATTCAAAGCACCCTGCGGTGCCTTTACGTAAGCTGGTACTTAGTGCGATCAACAACTGGAAACAAAAAAATGAGAATGGTGATGTGCATGAGTTGACAGTAAAAACAATTATGGTTGATGGCGGAAGAACATTAAAGCGGATGCGTCCAGCTCCGCAGGGAAGAGGCTATCGTGTTCGCAAAAGAAGTAACCATGTAACACTGATTGTCGATTATCCGCCTGTTGTAACTGAAGAATTGATTAGAGAAGTAATAAAAGAAGAAGAGATCAAAGAAGTAAAAGAGATCGCTGAAGAATTGGAAACATTAGCAACAACAGATGAGGCAAAGCCAAAAAAGAGAGCATCTAAGAAAGCTGCTCCAAAAGAAGAGGACGAAGCCGAGACAGCCGAACCAAAAAAGAAAACAACAAAGAGATCAAAATAACAAAACACAAATTCCAAATCCCATCGTGAACTGAGATTGGAATTTGGAATTTTAAAATTTGGAATTTAAAATAAAAACATGGGTCAGAAAGCAAATCCGATTGGTAACAGGTTAGGCATCATCCGCGGTTGGGAATCCAACTGGTATGGCAGCAAAAAAGATTTTGCCAAAAAACTGATTGAAGATAACAGGATCAGGACATACCTGAATGCCCGTATCAACAAAGGTGGTATTTCAAAAATTGTAATTGAAAGAACACTCGGCAAACTGATTGTTACCATTCATACTTCCAAGCCCGGCATCATCATCGGTAAAGGTGGTGGTGAAGTTGACAGGATCAAAGAAGAGTTGAAGAAACTCACCAATAAGGAAGATGTACAGATCAACATTCTTGAGATCCGCCGCCCCGAATTGGATGCAATGATCGTTGCTGATACAGTTGCCCGCCAGATCGAGAACCGTATCAACTATAAAAGAGCAATTAAAATGTCAATCGCTTCCGCACTTCGTATGGGTGCTGAAGGAATAAAAGTAAAAGTAGCAGGTCGTTTGGGTGGCGCTGAAATTGCACGTACCGAAGAGATCAAACAAGGTCGTGTGCCATTGCATACATTCCGCATGGATATTGATTATGCAAATGTTTTTGCGCTGACTGTTTATGGTAAGATCGGTATCAAAGTTTGGATCTGTAAAGGTGAGGTGCTTGCAAAGAGAGATTTGAATCCAAATTTTGTTGGCGGTAAGAGCGATGTTAGTGATAGAAGAGAAAGAAGAGATATGGATCCAAGAGGTGGTGATCGCAGGGATGACAGAAGAGGTGGCGGCGGAGATAGAAGAGGAGGCGGTGGCGGAGATAGAAGAGGTGGTGGCGGCGGTCCGAGAGGCGGCGGTGGCGGTGGAAGAAGCGGCGGCCCTGGTGGTGGTGGAAGAAGTGGCGGCCCTGGTGGTAGAAGTGGCGGAAGTGGAAGAACCGGTGGCGGCGGAGGTGGAAGAAGAAATTAAAAGTATTGAGTATTCAGTACTAAGTATAAAGACAAAAAGATATAGGTCTGTTATCTAAATACTAAGTACTAAAAATCTAACAAAGATGTTACAACCGAAAAGAACGAAACACAGGAAAATGCAGAAGGGCCGTATGAAAGGCAATGCAAAAAGAGGAGCAACGATTGCATTTGGTTCATACGCATTAAAAGCTTTGGAACAGCATTGGATCACTGATCGCCAGATTGAAGCTGCCCGCCAGGCATTGACCCGTGAAATGAAACGTGAGGGTATGGTATGGATCCGCATATTTCCTGATAAGCCAATTACCCGCAAGCCACTTGAAGTAAGAATGGGTAAGGGTAAAGGTAATCTTGAGTTTTGGGCTGCTGTCGTAAAACCTGGACGCATATTGTTTGAAGTGGATGGAGTAACGGAAGCTGTAGCAAAAGCATCATTATCGCTTGCAGCGGGTAAGTTGCCGATCAAAACAAAGTTTATAGCAAGAAGAGATGTAGTTAATCTATAAAAGAATTAAAACGGCATACGATGTCAAAGAAATTAGATTTTGTAAAAAGTATTCACGGTCTTAATGAGTCTGACCTTATCGCTAAGATCAAAGAAGATGAATTGCGTTTGAAGAAAATACAATTCGCTCATTCTATTTCTCCATTGGAGAACCCGGTGAGCATTCGTGGTCTTCGTCGCGACATTGCAAGACTGAAAACTGAATTAAAGAAAAAACAATCAGAAGCGTAAATAGTTCATAGTCGATAGTTCGGAGTCTGACTCTGAACTATCGACTCCGGACTCCAAACTGAACAAATATGGCAGAAAGAAATTTAAGAAAAACAAGAACAGGTGTGGTTACCAGCAATAAGATGGCGAAGACCATTACAGTTGCCGTAGAAAGAAAGGTAAAGCACCCGATGTATGGAAAATTCTTAAAGAAGACCACCAAATTTCATGCACATGATGAAAAGAATGAGTGCAGTATCGGCGATACAGTAAAGATCATGGAAAGCCGCCCGCTTAGTAAAACAAAGCGTTGGAGGTTGGTGGAAGTAGTAGAAAAGGTGAAATAAGAAAACAGTACTGAGTACACAGTACTTAGTATTGAGATAATTGAATTGGTAAAATATAAGTACTCAGTACTAAATACTAAGTACTTTAAAATTGAAATAAGATGATCCAGCAAGAAAGCCGATTGAATGTAGCCGATAATAGTGGTGCCCGCGAGGTGTTATGTATCCGGGTATTGGGAAACAGTGGTCAGCGCTACGCAGGTATAGGCGATACAATTGTAGTAACTGTAAAAGATGCATTGCCTGCAGGCGGTATTAAAAAAGGAACAGTAACAAAAGCAGTAATTGTAAGAACAACAAACAAGCTGCGTCGTAAAGATGGTTCTTATATACGGTTTGATGATAATGCAGTGGTATTATTGAATCAATCTGATGAACCAAGAGGTACAAGGATATTCGGGCCGGTAGCAAGAGAGCTTCGTGATAAAGGATATATGAAAATTATTTCATTGGCACCGGAAGTACTGTAAGAAGGCACAAGGTACAAGGCACAAGTCAGCACGTACAAGGCACAAGGTACAAGGCACAAGGTGCAAATGGAAGAATAGAGAACGGGAAGTACAAGTGTGCGACGCAAGGAACGATGAGTAGAGAGTAGAAGTTGATAACAAAAATAAAATCTCTTAACTGAGAAAGCAACAGATAAAATGAAAGCAAGATTTAAACCGAAGTTCAACATCAGGAAAGGCGACAAAGTGGTGGTGATTGCCGGTGATGATAAAGACATCAGCAAAGCCCGTACGGTAAAAAAAGTACTGGTAGATGAAAGCCGTGTGATCGTAGAAGGTGTAAACATTGTTACCAAGCACAGCAAACCTTCTGCTCAAAACACCAAAGGCGGTATTTTGAAAATGGAAGCGCCGATCCATATCAGCAATGTGATGTTGTGGGACGCAAAAGAAAAAGCTCCTTCTAAAGTGAGAAGGGAAAGAGAAAATGGAAAGACAGTAAGAATCTCAAAAAAATCAGGCGCAAAGATCTGATGAGATTATAAAAAATTGAATTATGAGTACGCAAACATATAAGCCCAGGTTAGCAACAAAATATACAAAAGAAGTTGTGCCGGCACTGGTAAAGAAATTTGGTTATTCAACAATGATGCAGGCTCCGCGTTTGGAAAAAATTTGCCTGAACCGCGGTGTGAATGGCGCTGTAACCGATAAGAAGCTTGTCGATATTTCACTGGAAGAATTGTCAACGATCAGCGGTCAGAAAGCGGTGTCCACATTGTCAAAGAAAGACATTTCGAATTTCAAACTCAGAAAGGCAATGCCGATCGGCGCCAGAGTTACGCTTCGTGGCGATAAAATGTATGAGTTCCTCGACAGGCTGATCGCCGTGGCACTTCCCCGTGTTCGTGACTTCAAAGGCGTAAATGAAAAATCTTTTGATGGCCGCGGTAACTATACAATGGGTGTAACGGAGCAGATCATTTTTCCCGAGATCGACATTGATAAAGTAAATCGTATTACCGGTCTTGATATCACATTTGTGACAACGGCTAATTCAGATGAAGAAGCATATGAATTGCTGAAAGAATTGGGAATGCCTTTCAGGGACATAAAGAAATAAATAACAAGATACAAATCCCAAATTCCAAAGGGGTTCAACGTTGGGATTTGGAATTTTAAAATTTGAAATTTAAAAAACAAAATGGCAAAAACATCAGTAAAAGCCAGGCAGAAAAAAAGAGAAAGAATGGTAGCTCAGTTTGCTGAAAAACGCAAAGAGCTGAAAAAAGCGGGTGACTGGAAAGCATTGGATGAACTTCCAAAAAATTCTTCAAAGGTTAGATTGAAGAATCGCTGCCAGATAAGCGGCCGTCCGAAAGGATATGTAAGATATTTCGGCATATCCAGGATCGCTTTGCGTGATATGGCACTGGATGGAAAAATTCCGGGACTGAAAAAAGCGTCCTGGTAATACCGTGAGTGGTGAGTTGTGAATGGTGAGTGATTACTCACAACTGACAACTCACAATTGACAAACAAAATTTAAACTGATTTAATTTATAAAAGATGGTAACAGATCCTATAGCAGATTTTCTAACAAGAGTCCGTAATGCACAAATGGCAGGACATCGTATTGTAGAAATTCCGGCATCTAATTTAAAAAAGAGGATTACAGAAATTCTGTACAACCAGGGATATATTCTCAAATACAAATTTGAGGATGATAACAAACAAGGAGTGATAAAGATCGCTTTGAAGTATGATGTGCAGACGAAGCAACCAGCGATACAGAGTTTGGAAAGGATCAGCCGCCCGGGTTTGCGCACCTATGCAAAGCCTGAAGAATTTCGCCGCGTAAAAAGCGGGTTGGGAATTGCTATCATCTCCACTTCAAAAGGAGTGATGACTGATAAGGAAGCAAAAGCGCAGAAGGTGGGTGGTGAAGTGCTTTGTTACGTTTATTAGAACCAGGATTCGTGGGATCTGCGGGATTAATGAGGAAATAAAGTTGATGTTCGCTAAGCTGAACTATAATAAAGCTTACAGATCAGAAGTAGAATTGAAATTTGATTTTTGAAATTTGAAATTTTTTAAACTATGTCTCGTATAGGTAGAAAACCAGTAGCAGTTCCGAAAGGGGTAACAGTTACAGTTGGCAGTGATGGTGTATTGACTGTAAAAGGTCCCAAAGGAGAATTGAAACAAGCTATTGATCGTGATATCACGGTTGAAGTAAAAGATGATGAAGTAAGTTTTGCCCGTCCTACTGACCAGATCCGTCATCGTGCATTGCATGGCTTATATCGTTCTTTAACTTCCAATATGATAAAAGGAGTAACGGAAGGATATAAAAAGAATCTCGAGTTGATCGGAGTTGGTTTTAAAGCCAGCAGCCAGGGCAATGTGCTTGATCTTTCGTTGGGTTATTCGCATAATATCGTTTTTGAAATTCCTAAGGAACTGAAAGTGGCAACGGCACAGGAAAAAGGTCAGAACCCGACAATCAGTTTGGAAGGTATAGATCGTCAATTGCTGGGCCAGGTGGCAGCGAAGATCCGTGGCTTGCGCAAACCTGAACCATACAAAGGAAAAGGTGTTCGCTATATTGGTGAGTTTGTTCGTAAGAAAGCAGGTAAGGCTGCAGGTAAATAATGTTGCTGGTTGTTAGTTGCTGGTTTCTTGTATTAACCAGCTACTTTCAGCAACCAATAACCAGAAAACAGAAACAAGTAACAATCCTGGCAAAATCCAGGATTTAAAATAAGAGAATATGAATTCGAAAGCAAAAACAGCGAGAAGACAGAATATACGTTTTGGCATCCGCAAAAAAATAAACGGTACTGCTGCAAAACCACGTCTCTCTGTTTTCAGAAGTAACACTGAAATTTATGCGCAGTTGATCGATGATGTAAATGGTCAAACGCTTGCTGCTGCTTCATCAAAGGAAAAAAGCATTGTCGCGCAAAAAGGAACGAAAGCAGAAAAGAGTAAACTCGTTGGTTCTGCAATTGCTGCAAAAGCTAATGAGCTTGGTTTAAAAGAAGTGGTTTTTGATCGTGGTGGCTATTTATATCATGGTCGTGTGAAAGCAGTAGCAGACGGAGCAAGAGAAGGTGGACTTAAATTTTAGTCCGATAGCAATCGGGAGAGGATTGCGGATTTTAGTTTTACTGAAATCTGCGATTACCTTTCTAAGTCCTAAATCTTAAATCTAAAATCGTAAATACTTATAAATGGCAAAAGTAAATTTAACCAGAGTAAAAGCCGGCGACCTTGAACTGAAAGATAAAGTGGTAGCCATTAACCGTGTTGTAAAAACAACAAAGGGTGGCCGTTCATTTAGTTTTTCTGCATTGGTTGTTGTAGGAAATGAAAATGGGGTGGTTGGTCATGGTTTAGGTAAGGCAAAAGAAGTACAGGAAGCAATTACCAAAGGAATTGAAGATGCAAAAAAGAATTTGATCAAAGTTCCGGTAATGCATGGCACTATTCCGCATGATCAATGGGCAAAAGAAGGCGCTGCAAAAGTGTTGATCAAACCTGCTGCGCATGGTACTGGTGTAATTGCGGGAGGAAGTATGCGTGCAGTTTTGGAAAGTGCCGGTGTAACTGACGTGCTAGCTAAATCACTTGGTTCTGCAAATCCGCATAATGTGGTAAAAGCAACGTTTAAAGCATTGGCAATGTTGCGTGAGCCAATATCAGTTGCAAAAACAAGATCAGTGGGATTGAAGAAAGTATTTAATGGATAGTGGTTATTAGTTGCTAGTTGTTAGTAAAGAAATTTCAATTAACAGTAACTAAGAACCAGAAACCAGTAACAAGAAACCAGATATGAAAAAGATAAAAATAACATTAGTAAAAAGTCCGATTGACAGACCCGAGCGTCAAAAGAAAACGTTGAAAGCGCTTGGTTTGAATAAGATGAACGCAACAAGGGAAGTAGAAGCTACTCCCCAAATACTTGGTATGGTTCGTAAAATGAATCATTTGGTGAAAGTGGAGAATGTGTAAATCACAAAAAACAATCCCGAAAATTATCGGGACCAAATTCCAATTTGGATTTTGGAATTTGATATTTGGAATTTTTTAAAAGCGAGCCCCGAAGCTTTCGGGGCGTTAAGTACAAAATAAAAGCAAAATGAAACTACATGAATTAAGGCCTGCAAAAGGCGCAACAAAGAAAGAAAAAAGAATAGGCCGTGGTGAGGCTTCTGGTCATGGAGGCACATCAACAAAAGGTAATAAAGGTGGACAAAGCCGTGCCGGTTATAAAAGAAAAATGGCGCATGAAGGTGGCCAGATGCCGATTCAGCGTCGTATTCCAAAACGTGGCTTTAACAATATTCATCGTATTGAATACAAGGTTTTCAATATTGGACAAATTGATCAGTTGTTGGAAAAATATGACATCAAAGAATTTTCATTTGACAATCTTTACGACAACAAACTGGTTAGCCAATATGACAAGGTGAAAATCTTAGGCAACGGAGAGATCAAAAGTAAACTGTCGTTCAAAGTAAATGCAGTAAGCGAAAAAGCAAAAGCTGCAATTGAAGCGGCTGGTGGCACTGTAGAAATTCTTGCCTGATTTTCCGTAACTTGCAATGGCGCATGTTAAATGCGTCTTTTTTGTTTTAATGATATTTAAATCGCTCAGCATCTGTGAAAAAGTTATTTAAAACACTCAAAAATATCTGGAGCATTGAGGAATTGCGCAGCAAGATCCTTTTTACTCTTGCATTAGTATTTATTTACCGTGTCGGCGCTCATATTGTGCTGCCTGGTATTAATCCGGATACGATTGCCGAATCAATGAAAGGCAGTAAAGGTGGTATTCTTGGGTTGATTGATACGTTTGCCGGTGGTGCATTTTCACAGGCATCAATTTTTGCATTAGGCATCATGCCCTATATCTCTGCATCGATCTTTATGCAGTTGATGACGGTACTGGTACCTCAAATGCAAAAACTCCAGAAAGAAGGCGATAGCGGCAGGAAAAAAATAAACCAGTGGACCCGTTATCTTACAGTAGCGGTTACTTTGGTACAGGCATCTGCATATGTTACCTATCTGAACCAGATGACGCAGACCGGTGGAAAAATCCCGGGTTTTGAACCTTATTTCTGGTATACTACTGTTATCATTCTTACTGCGGGCACTTTATTCGTAATGTGGTTAGGTGAAAAAATTACTGATAAAGGATTGGGAAATGGTACTTCATTGATCATCATGATCGGTATCCTTGCACGGTTGCCACAATCTATACTCGCAGGAATTTGGAGCAAGATCAGCAGGGGCAGCCGGTGGTGGTATTCTGATTTTTATTATCGAGCTATTTGTACTTGTAGGTATTATCCTCGGATGTATATTATTGATACAGGGAACACGAAAGATTGCGTTAAACTATGCTAAACAAATAGCAGGAGGCAACAGGCAATTTACAGGAGCAAGACAATTTTTGCCAATTAAAGTAAACAGTGCAGGTGTAATGCCTATCATTTTTGCGCAGGCAATCATGTTCCTGCCAACATTATTTTCTTATGCGGATGCTACGAAAGGTATTGCTCGTATATTTTCTGATCATACCAATATTTGGTACATGCTCGTGTATTCAGTTGGTAGTTATTGGCTTTACTTATTTATACACGGCTTTAATATTTAATCCCAAGCAAATTGCGGATAACCTTAAGCAGAACAATGGATTTATTCCGGGTGTAAAGCCGGGCCAGCCAACTGCTGATTATATCGGTGCGGTGATGGATAAAATAACACTTCCCGGTGCAGTATTGCTTGCATTTGTGGGTATTCTGCCTGGCATTGTTCAATTAGTAGGAGGCGTTCAGCCAAACTTTGCGAACTTCTTTGGCGGCACATCATTGTTGATCATGGTGGGTGTAATTCTTGATACATTGCAGCAAATAGAAACACAGTTGTTAATGCGTCAATACGATGGTTTGATGAAAAGCGGAAGAATACAGGGAAGACAAACGCTTACGCAGGCATCTGTTTAACTCACGAGCCACAGCGGAATCTTTTATTAATTTTGAATGTTTAGTGGCGAAGTGAACTCCACAATTGGGGCGTCTGCTTCGTAGTTATTCACGAGCCACAGAAAAAATCTTTTATTACTTTTGAATGTTTAGTGGCGAAGTGAACTCCACAATTGGGGAGACTGCTTCGTAGTTATTCACGAGCCACAGAAAAATTCTTTTATTAATTTTGAATGTTTAGTGGCGAAGTGAACTCCACAATTGGGGAGACTGCTTCGTCCTTAAATTCATCAATAAAGAAAATATCTTAAACCAGGGACTCGCAGGGAATGATCATTATAAAAACAGATAACGAAGTTGAATTGATGCGGGAAAGCGCCTTGCTGGTAAGCAAAACACTTACCGTGGTGGCAGGTATGCTTAAACCGGGTATCACAACACTTGCACTTGATAAAATGATCGGTGAGTATATTCATGATCATCATGCCGTGCCTTCATTTCTGAATTATAATGGATATCCGTTCAACTCTTGTCTTTCGGTAAATGATGTGGTAGTGCATGGATTTCCAAACCGGAAAGAGTTAAAAGAAGGAGATATTATTTCAGTTGACATTGGTGTGATATTGAATGGCTGGCATGGCGATCATGCATATACTTTTGCCATTGGTGACCCGGGAAAGGAAGTAATGCAACTAATTAGAGTTACAAAAGAATCGTTGTATAAAGGAATTGATAAAGCCATTGCAGGTAACCGCGTCGGTGATATTTCTTTTGCGATACAGGACCACACTGAAAAAAAATATGGGTATGGCGTGGTAAGGGATTTAGTGGGGCATGGGTTAGGAAAGAACCTGCATGAAGATCCCCAGGTGCCAAATTTTGGTAAAAGAGGTACCGGCGCTAAACTTAAAGATGGAATGGTGATGGCGATCGAACCAATGATCAACCTTGGTAAAAAAGAAGTGTATACCGAAGCAGACCGCTGGACCGTAAGAACAAGAGATGGCAAACCTTCTGTGCATTTTGAACATGATGTTTGTGTAAGAAAAAATAATGCTGATATTCTTTCTGATTATACTCCGATTGAAGCTGCCGAAAAAGCAAACGTGAATTTATTTAGCGAATACGAAGTAGTAGCTTAAGCTTTCTTTTTATATTCCCATTCCCATACTTCCCCATCTTCGGGGTCGGTAACAAAGCCAAGTAAAATAAAATTATTTTTTTCCAGGATCCGTGTTGAATAATTTTTTTCAGGAAGTGTTCTTGCCGTGATCCTTACCGAAGGATCGGTAGCAATTGATAGTTCAACTAATTGTTTACAGATCCTTGTACCGATACCTTTCTGCCTGTGATTTTCATTTGTGCCATAAGAGATCTCAACAGTATTATTGACCGGTCTTCCTTTGAATGCCGCGCTGCCAACCAATTCGCCATTTTCTTCAACAAAATAACAGATCCATGGAGGATTAAATCCGACTCGTTTATAAAATTCGATGCACATGCCAATCGTTTCATTGCATAATGGATTGTTGACAAAAGTTTCGTTTTCGGAGAGAGTTCGTTGTATGGGGAGAAGGTTCATTGGTATTATCTGGTTTGTTTTTACCGCTGCATTGACATTACTCTTAAAGTATCTATATATGAAAATTCTATACCTTCTATATACATTTTGAAAATGTAATAATCGTTCTTCGCTTCAAGAATTTTTGATTTGAATATTTTTTGATCAAAGAATAATGTTAATGAATCATTGTCTTTTTTATTTCTGTTCAACAATTTTAATTCATATTCACATGGACCAGTCCATTTTACACTGTTAATGACCGTGTCTTTTGTTGTTGAATTTGTTTCTATCTGAAGCGAATCATTCCTTTCAATTATAGTATAACTATAAGGAGGAACATCCAGTTGCAAAATGAATTTACCTGTTCTAAATTTCTCACAGTTTGATTTGCTCTTACTGTTACCACAAGAGATAATACATGAATATAAAATTAACAATGCCGATAACATAAATTTCATAACACTTAAGTTACATTAATTTCTAAAATCATATTTCATTCATCCAATTGCCCCTTCACCTGCACATAACTCCACGCAGTAAATGGTAAAATGATAAACAGCAAAAACACCCACCAGCTTTTTAAAATAAAAAACAAAATAGAAACGATCAGTAAAAGATAGAGCGGGTAATAAAGAAGCGACAGGGTAATATGCATTGAATCTGCATGGCCTGTTCCGTAATATTTTTTATGCACCCAATATTTTATGGGTAAATAAAGCGGGGCATGCACAAGCCAGCCAATCACCGCAGGTATTGCCAATAATATCTTTGTGATAGTTGATATTTTTATTTCCAGTAATTCTTTTTGCTTTGCCTTATCCTTTTTTTCAATTTCAAAAACCAATGGTCGTAATTCATTTTGAAGGCGGGTATTAAAAACCTGGTAGAAAACTCCATCGCTTAGATTTTTATCAAACTCTTTTATTGAAAATATGTTCCCAAAATTTACAAAAAGATTTTTCCCAAATCGCTGAAAAGAACTGTAGTTAATTCCCACCGGTAAAATTTTCAACGGGATATTTTCTTCCTGGCATTTATAAGCGAGTCTTGCCGTTCCTTTTTTCAATGGACGCAAATGCCATTCATTTACGCAAAGCCCCTCGCTGAAGATGAGCACAACAGCATTGCATTTGAAAAGTTCAATGCAGGAATCAAATGTCTTATAATTCTCTGAAAGATTTTCAACGCCTTCACTTGGCCGGTATACCGGCAACATTTTTAATTTAAAAAGGATATTGTTAACTCTTTTATTTAAAAAAGCATCGCCTCTGGTCAGTGACCAGACCGGTTGTTCAAAAAGAATATCCATCAGCACTGCATCTAAGAATGAATTGGGATGATTACAGGCAAGTATCATCGGGCCGTTTTCTTTCAGCAATTGGCGGTTATTAATAATAATTTTTCTGCAGAAAATCTTAGCGGCAAGCCGTACGATTACTTTTAAAACAGAATAAAGCATCGCTGTAATGATAATTAATAATTATTGGTCGATGAAATTATTATAAGGGGCTAAAGCCCCAAAATGCGGGAACCCCTGCCTAGCCCCGCCCTTAAGGGCGGGGCAATGAATATGCGATTTTAAATATGGGGCTTTAGCCCCTCAACTTATATTTTTGCTTTCGTGGCAAAGCGTCTTATAGTAATCGGCGGCGGAGCAGCAGGATTTTTCTGTGCGGTGAATGCAGCACGAATGGATCGTTCATTAAAAGTTACTATTATTGAAAAGAACAGTAAGCTTCTTTCAAAAGTAAAAGTAAGCGGCGGCGGCCGCTGTAATGTTACGCATGCTTGTTTTGATATTATTGAAATGAGCAAGCAATATCCGAGAGGGCAGCATTTTGTAAAAAGAACCTTTCATCAATTCTTTACCACCGATACAATTAATTGGTTTGAAGAAAGGGGAGTAAAGCTGAAAACCGAAGAAGACGGAAGAATGTTTCCCGTTACCGATTCATCACAAACGGTTATCAATTGCTTGCTGAAAGAGGCAAATAAGTTTGGTGTGGAAATTTTAATGAATACACAAGTTGAAAAAATAAATGCTCAACGATCAATGTTCAATGTTCAATGCTCAAGTGGTAAAATATTTGATGCTGATTTCATTTGTATTGCTACTGGTGGTTATCCCAAATCCTCGATGTTTGACTGGTTGAAGGAGTTGGGTCATTCAATTGATGATCCTGTTCCATCATTGTTCACTTTTAATTTGCCCAAACATCCAATTACAAAATTGATGGGAGTGAGTGTGGAAAAAGCAAGAATGAAAATTAATGGAACAAAACTGGACGAAGAAGGCCCGTTGCTTATCACGCATTGGGGGCTCAGTGGTCCGGTGGTATTAAGATTAAGTGCATGGGGAGCGAGGGAATTAAAAATTAGAAATTATGAATTAAAAATTACTATCAATTGGCTAAATGATTTCAATGAAGAAAGTATCAGGAAAAGATTTCATGAATTAAGAAGCGAAAATGCTTCGCAAAAAATTGTAAATAAAAATTCTTTTGGATTGCCATCAAGATTATGGGAGTTTCTTGCTGAGCAATCAGGAATAAAAAATGACCCGATAGCGATCGGGTGGCGATGGGCCGATCTTCCATCGGCGGAACAAAACAAGTTTATAAAAAATCTTTGCAGCTATGAATGTGCAGTAAAAGGTAAAACAACTTTTAAAGAAGAGTTTGTTACGGCAGGTGGCATCAAACTAAACGAAGTGGATGCAAATACTATGATGAGTAAAAAAATTCCAAACTTATTTTTTGCGGGTGAAGTATTGGATGTAGATGGAATAACCGGCGGCTTTAATTTCCAACATGCATGGAGTAGTGGATTTATTGCAGCTAAAGCTATCACTGATTTGATGAACTCCAATAATCAATAATTATTAATTAATAATTATTGATTATTGGTGATGATGATGTCAATCCAGACCAGCTAAACCGGAGTTACTATAGTTGAACGGAGCGTCGCAACGGCTGCCAAATCAGGGCGTTGAAGCCGGGCACATCATCAAAAAACTCCTCACTCCGAACTTAAAACTCAGAACTAATTGCCCTATCTTTGCCGCCCTCCGGTCCCGATGACCATCGGATAAAACCCCGGAATATTTTATCATGTTTTTGAAATTGAATTTTAAACAACTAAACGCTGATGCACAGGAGTCTGCCGGTCCCGAAGCTTCGGGAGAGGCAACTACAGCGACAACAAATTCACCTGCAGAGGCAACTTCAGTTGCCGAGACCCCGGAAAGCGGACTCCTTCTCCTCATGATGATTTCGATTGGAGCGTTGACAAACGTAACGTTACTTCTTACACCAAGGAAGAAAAAGAAAAGTACGAGAAAGTGTATGATGACACTTTTATCCAGATCACCGATGGTGAAATGATAAAAGGTTTGGTGGTTGGTGTTACAAAAACTGATGTGGTACTGAACATTGGTTTTAAAAGCGATGGTCTTGTATCGCTTAATGAATTTCGTGACCTGCAGGGATTGAAAGTAGGTGATGAAGTGGAAGTGATGGTTATAGAAAAAGAAGACCGCGAAGGTCATCTGAATCTGAGCCGTCGCCAGGCACGTATTACCCGTGCATGGGAACGTATTGTTGAAGTACATAAAACCGGCGAGGTTATTACCGGTCTTGTTACCAACAAAACAAAAGGCGGATTGATCGTTGATGTATTTGGAATGGAAACATTCTTACCGGGTTCACAAATTGATGTGAAGCCTGTAACAGATTACGATCAGTTTGTTGGAAAAACAATGGAGTTCAAAGTGGTGAAAATTAATGAAGCCATTAAGAATGCCGTTGTATCTCACAAAGCACTTATTGAAAGTGATATCGAAGCACAACGTGCCGAGATCATGAGCAAACTGGAGAAAGGCCAGGTGCTTGAAGGAACAGTGAAAAACATTACTGACTTCGGCGCATTCATGGATCTTGGTGGTTTGGATGGTTTGTTATACATCACGGATATTTCATGGGGACGCATCTCGCATCCTTCGGAAGTATTGAAACTTGATCAGAAGATCAACGTGGTGGTTCTTGATTTTGATGATGAGAAAAAACGTATCAGTCTTGGTTTAAAGCAACTCACTCCGCATCCATGGGATGTGTTGCCTGAAACAATTGCTGAAGGAAATATTGTAAAAGGCCGTGTAGTTAATATTGAAGACTACGGTGCTTTCCTAGAAATTCAACCCGGTGTTGAAGGTCTTGTTCACGTAAGTGAGATTACATGGGCCAATACGCCGATCAATGCAAAAGAATTTTTCAAACTGGGTGATGAACATGAAGCGAAGATCGTAACGCTTGATAAGGCAAATCGTAAGATGAGTCTTTCTATCAAGCAACTTTCACCTGATCCCTGGAATGATATTGAAACTAAATTCCCTGTTGAGAGCCGTCATAAAGGTTTAGTGAAAAACATTACTCCTTATGGTGTGTTTGTTGAATTGGCTCCTGGCATTGGTGGTATGATCCATATCAGCGACCTGAGCTGGTTAAAGCGTTTCAATCATCCAAGCGAGTATACAAAAGTTGGCGAGCATATCGATATTGTTATTCTTAGCATTGATAAAGATAATCGCAAGCTCCAGTTAGGTCATAAGCAACTGGAAGAAGATCCCTGGAACAGCCTGCAGGAAACATTTGCTATCGGCAGTGTGCATGAAGGAACTGTTACCCGTCGTGATGATAAAGGTGCAGTTGTTCAATTGCCTTATGGTCTTGAAGGTTTTGCTCCTAACCGTCATCTTGCAAAAGAAGATGGTAAGAGTGTAGGTGGCGGATGAAACGACACAATTCATGGTGATCGAATTCGATCGCAATGAAAAGCGTATTGTTCTTTCTCATACACGTACATGGGAACAGGCAAAAGTGGAAGAGAAAGAAGCTGCCCGCAAGGAAGCAAAAGTGGAAGCTGATAAGACCCGTAAAGCAGTGAAGAATGTACAGGCAAAAGTGGAGAAAGCAACCTTAGGAGATCTTGGAGCTCTTGCTGAAATTAAGGCTAAGCTTAAAGAAGAAGAGAAAAGTGGTGGTGGAGAAGAAGCGCCGAAAAGTGAACAGCCGAAGAGTGAACAATAGAATAGCTTTGAATTGATCAAAGAATATAAGTCCTCCGGTTTACCGGGGGACTTTTTTTATCCTGGTACTTTGTATCTGTTCTTAAATTATTCCCAGTTCTCCAAGCGTAATTACTATTGCTAATATGCCGATCGATGCTGCTAAAAGTACCTTGAATTTCAAACTCGTCTTGTCATAAATCTCGGCTCTCATAAAAAGTTAATTGAAGAAAGAGCCGCAATCTTTGGGCCATTTTATTTTTGGTTGCCAGGCTTTTGGGGTTCTATTTGGCTTCCGTTGCGTCGCACTCTTATACTTTCGTAATTCTACTCAGCATTATTTCAAAGCAAATACAACTTCTACTTCAAACCTGAGTTTCATTTTTTTAAAATCTATTGCACTTTGATCAGCGGAATCGTTTCCACTGGAAAGTATTGCCTGGGATCGGAATCCAACTACATTTACACCCTGAACTGCACCAGACAATTCCCTGGAATAATATGATTCTCGTCCGGTTCATTTATAGTTATTGCTTCTCCAAGTTTTTCGCCAATTGCGTCCGTCAGGTAAATGCCTTTATCTTTTGCAGCTTTTACAGCCGCGATCTTTAGCTGTCTTCTGTATTCTGTCATTTTGCTATGATTGACTGATACTATTAAAAAACTTTGCGTAGCATCATCATCTAATTTTTCCACCAGCTTATCCATTAATTCACTTGTTTTAAATTTTACCTGGTAAGTAATGCTTGTAAAAAGATCCGGGTCTTTTTTTCTTTTTTTCCAGAAAAACGGATTGCTTCCTGTAAAAGAAACGATGCTTATTACTGAATCCGGGATACCAGCAGCTTTGCATGATTCAAGGAACTGCTTCTTAATTGTTTCAATATCTTTTTTCTCTTCACCTCTTTTTTGGTATTCTTTTAATTGAACATTTACATATATCTCGTCCGGAACAATTTCCATTTCAGCGCTGCCGCTTACTGTTATTTTTTTGGGAAATGGATTGTGTGGCAAAAATGGGTTGCTGTGCATTGACCGAGGCCGCGATAAAAATAATACTGGCAATAATGATTAGCTTTTTCATAAATAGTTTTTTTATTTGATGCAAGCGAAAGACTATTTACACAAAGGAACTAAACATTATCACAACACTTTGTTTACAATTTCTTAATTTGAGAATACATTGCTGCACAATGGCCGGATTTATTCAACGACTAAAACATATAAAGCCCCTGCGTTCGATAGTGTATGCCATTGTTGGAATATTTTCTTATCCCGGGCTTGCCATCATCAACAAACTGAAAATTTCAGGTACCGAACACATCAGTAAGCTTCCGAAACAAAATGTGCTTTTTGTAAGCAATCACCAGACTTATTTTGCCGATGTAATTACTTTCCTTCATATTTTCTGCGCAGTGAAATGGGGAAAGGAAAACCGTCTTGGTATTCCGTATTATTTATTAAATCCGTTCACAAGAGTTTACTATGTAGCGGCAGAAGAAACCATGAGAGGGAGCTTTATCAGCCGGTTCTTTACATTGGCCGGCGCTATTACTGTAAAAAGAACATGGAACCCTGACAGTAAAGTAAGAAGAAAAGGTCTTGATCCTTCTGATACAAGGAAGATCGAAAGAGCATTAGACGAAAACTGGGTGATCACATTTCCGCAGGGAACCACTAAACCGTTTGCTCCCGGAAGAAAAGGGACTGCGCTGATCATTAAAAGAAATAAACCGATCGTTGTTCCTGTTGTTATCAATGGATTTTGGCGGGCATTCAATAAAAAAGGATTGAAGCTTAAAAAGAAAGGCTCTCAGCTGACTGTAAATTTTAAAGAGCCGCTTCAGATAGATTACGATGCGCCTGCAGAAGATATCATGAAAGAAATAATGAATGCTATTGAACAAAGTAAAGAACACATGATGCAAGGAGCTCATCATTGGAAGAAAGAATCTATAAATTAATAATTAATAATGAATAATTACTGATCACTGAAAAGCGCCTTCAATTCGGTAGCATCATCCGCCTTCATTTTTCCACCCAGGATTAATCTCAGTTGTCTTCTTCTTAAAGCACCGTCAAATAATTTTTTTTCTCCATCAGTTTCGGGTGTCATTGAAGGTACGGGTCTTGGTTTTCCGTTGGGATCAAGTGCAACGAATGTATAATACGCTTCATTGCTTTTATATTTATATTGATGAATTGCATCTTCGCCCCATACGGCAAGATGCACTTCCATAGAAGTATTAAATGCTCTTGAAACTTTTGCTTCAATATGTACCACGTTTCCAAGTTTAATCGGCGCTTCAAATGAAATATTATCTACAGATGCAGTTACCACCGGGGCTCCGCAATGCTTCATTGCGGCAAGAGCGGCTGCAATATCCATCCAGTACATCAATCGGCCACCCATCAGGTTTCCAAACGTGTTGGTATCGTTTGGTAATACCAATTCTGTCATTACTACCAGGCTATCGGCTGCTTTTTTTGGCTCCATAAGTTTTTTATAAAGATACAAGGTGGAAGGGACAAGGTACAAGGCACAAGGTACAAGGCACAAGGTACAAGGCACAAGGTACAAGGCACAAGTAAGAGGGAACACGATGATAATATTTACACGGTTCTATACTTTATATCTTGTTCCTTATTCCTTCAGTCTATCATCTTGTGCCTTGTAACTTGTACCTTGTGCCTTCAGTCACTCATCTTGTGCCTTGTACCTTGTACCTTGTGCCTTCAGTCACTCATCTTGTGCCTTGTACCTTGTACCTTGTGCCTTCAGTCACTCATCTTGTGCCTTGTTCCTTGTGCCTTGTGCCTTCAGTCACACATCTTGTGCCTTGTTCCTTGTGCCTTGTTCCTTACATTTGCCCATTCTCAAAGAAACATCAGATTGCTATGGAGCCACAGCCCGTAATTAGTTTTGATAATACAGAATATGCATTTGCTTACAAGTCAGATAAAGAATTAAAACAAGCCCGTTTTCTTTTTTCATTAATGGGAAAACCCTTGTTAGTGAAAATGGGAACCAAGTTGACACCGGCGGCCGTTAAATGGAACCTTCCTTTTGTAAAATCATTGATCCGGAGAACAATATTTAAGCAATTTGTTGGCGGAGAAACATTGGAACAAAATGTTGTAGTCGCCGACAGGCTCGAAAAATATGGAGTGCAGGTAATACTTGATTACGGCGTTGAAGGGAAAGAAGGCGAAGAAAATTTTGATCATGCCTGTGATGAATTTATTCGTGTGATCAATTATGCAGCTACGCAACCGAACATCCCTTTCATGAGTATAAAGGTTACTGGTTTTGCACGGTTTGGTTTGCTTGAAAAAATGGATGCAATGATCCATCAAAACCAGGGAAGTTTGATGAAAAGATATTTGAAAGCAGTAGATGATCTTCCGGCAAATGAAAAAGAAGAATGGCACAGGGTAAGGACAAGAATGCTGCACATTTGCGAAACTGCTGCAAAAGGAAATGTAGGAGTATTTGTGGATGCTGAAGAAACATGGATACAGGACCCGGTGGATGCACTTACCATTTTAATGATGGATACTTATAATAAAGAAAAGTGCATCGTTTATAATACCACGCAGCATTACCGTCATGACCGCCTACAGTTTTTAAAAGATTCCTTTCAAGCGGCTGTAGAAAGAAAATTTATTCTTGGGGCTAAATTGGTTCGCGGGGCCTACATGGAAAAAGAAAGAAAACGAGCTGCTGAAATGAATTATCCTTCACCCATTCAACCGGACAAAGAGAGTACAGATAAAGATTTTGATGATGGCGTAAAATTTTGCATTGAAAATATTGACAAGATCTCTTTAGTTGTTGCCTCGCATAATGAACGCAGCAATATGCTTGCCGTTGAATTGCTGGAACAAAAAGGATTGCCGGTAAAACATCCGCATGTGCATTGGAGCCAGTTGTATGGAATGAGTGACAATATCACTTTTAACCTGGCAAAAGCAGGATGCAGCGTAAGTAAGTATCTTCCGTTTGGGCCGATAAAAGATGTGATACCCTACCTGATGCGCCGTGCACAGGAAAATACTTCTATCGGCGGGCAAACCGGCCGTGAGCTTGGATTGATAAATAAGGAAATGAAAAGAAGAGGGATCTGATTATATTTAATTATTAAAACGCATGGTATGCGACAATTGTTTTTACCCGCATTTGTTTTCCTATTATTAATCTCCTGCAAAAATAGCGCTCCAAAGAAATTAGAAGACGCATTCATTCTTTCTATGCAGAAAAATGATTTTAACCTGCTAAAAAAATTTCTTCCCAATGTTGCTTATTATAAATCATTGGGGGGTAAAATGCCGTTTCAAAAAAACGCAGAGATCAGAAAATTCATCGATGAAAGTAATCAGCGGATCAAAGATGCATGGCTGAATACTATTTATAATGCCGCAGAAAAAAAGATCGATCTCAATAAAGTAAGCATTAAAGAAGTGTTTTATTATGATCCTTTTAAAAGAGATGAAGCATCTGAAGCTATGATAATAAATTATGAGTATAAAGGAAAAGTATGGGATGATATTCAATTCATCATCGGCCGCCATAACGGCAACACCTATTTATTAACTATTCCAAACCCGACCCGGGCTTTTTCCATGGCTGATCCCGACCTTAGAGCCACCAACGAAGCGAAAGCATGGATCGAAACTCAAAAACCTGACTTCAAAAAAAATATCGATGAAATGACCCGTAAAATAATTGCAGAAGTAAAAAAAAATGATCTTGAATCTTTTGGTCAGCAGCTCATTTATCGTGGTGACGATGAAAGCAGGAAATGGCGGTCGGGTGTAAATATGAATGATTCGCTTGAGAAGCATCAGGCAAACGAATTTATGAAAAGGGTCAGCCGCCATATTGAAAACTGCAATAATTATGAAACCGGTGAAATATTGACTGAAAGAGAATCTGAAGGTGTTTGGATAGTGTTGCCAATGAAATGCGGCAACAAAATTATTTCCTTTGCTTACCTGCGTGTAAATAATAAGTTGATGCTTGGTGATACCGATTCAGAGACGCAACAATAGAATTGTTACCAGTAACTCCGCTGATAATTTTTAAAGCGCAATCTGCTTTGTGGAAAAAACCACTCCTGAAAATTTCCTTAAAAGACTTTTACAGAATGTTTTGGTACTATTCTTGTGTCATGTGTAGAAGTTTTTGCACTTATTTAAAAAGAAAAGGACCTTAAGACGATCGGCGAATAAGAGACAGTATTTTTTGCCATCCTGTTACTCCACTGAGATTATAAAATCAGTCACTAAATTTTTTGCCAGAGGTGAATCCATTTCTACCCTAAAAATTTGATATGCTGCTTTTATCTGATGCGTCATTGGTTATTTTTTTACAGTTCCTCCGGATCTTACTTTGGATAAGTATACCAACATTCATTCTTGCCATGCTTATCACAACGCTGATCCATTACAGGAACAAAAAAAAGAAAAATAAAAAAGACGAAGAACAACAGTTGATAGTTGAAAATGACGGCAGGGTGTATTCCGGTTATGACGATTTCTCTTTATTGCCGCAGCGGGTTTATTTGCCGGGAAGCGAGCATGAGGTAAAAGGAATTATTCATAATCTTTTTCACAGCAAGGCACGGTATATGGCTATTCGAAAGGACTTTGAAATTCTTAGCAGGAAATATCAACGATTACATGTACACATTCATCCGGATTCTGAAACAATAAACAATAAAACTATGGAAACGATACAAACAAATATGAATCAAACTCTACATGAACAGATCGAAAGTATTAAGCAGCAGCATGACCTCGAGAAAAAAGAATTGTATGCTGAATTAACGCAATTAACGGGCGCATATGAAAACCTTGAAAAGGAAAATAATAATTTGCGTGACCAGTTGATCGCCTATTCATCCGATGAAAGTAAAACAACAGCGATCATTCAAAAATGGGAAGAAGAGAAAGCCGAGTTAAAAAGAAGAATTGGCGAGCAGGAATATTTGAAAGATGTGTTGGACGAGAAAAAACTCCAGATCAGTTTTTTACAACAGCAGCTCGAACAAAGGATCAAAAATCATCATCTTGTCGAGCAGCAATTCAGGGAGCTTGGAATAAAGTTCATGGAAGTGAAGGAGGAGCTGGAGATAAAACAACAAACGGAGAAAGATTTCCAGGCGGGTCTTCATGAAAAAGACCAGGAGATAGTTTCTTTGAAAGAAATGATGCAATCCAAAACGGACCTTGCCGCACAATTAGAAGAAACATTGAAAAAAGTACAGGAACAAAATGAAAATTTTTTGTTGACAGCGGAAAGCAATAATAAACTTATTGCAAATCTCCAGGAGCAATTGACAATTAACACCGAAATAAGAAAAGACCTGGAAAGAAAACTGGAAAGAAATAATGCATTATTAAAAGGTTTTCACAGGAAGCTGTCCGACGTTTTCGAAGAAGAAATGGCAGAACCGCCCGTAGTTGTTATGAAACCTGTTTATACGCAGGAAAATGCCGAACAGCGTTCCGAATCGGCAGTTCAATGATTTAATCAACAGACCTAAGGTTTTGGGCCACCCCGGTGAACAACAATGATCCAAAGTATAGCATCAGCGTTTCGCCGGGGTATTTTATTCTAATTCAAAATCAACTTACTCACAGTTTAGATCCCGTGGCTTGTACCTCGTTGCTTTCTCTTAAATTGCGACCATGCAGCAATACCTTAATTTACTTCAGCATATCCTTGATACAGGAGTACAAAAACATGATCGTACAGGTACCGGCACTATCAGTTGTTTTGGATATCAACTGCGGTTTGATCTGCAAAAAGGGTTTCCACTTGTTACCACAAAAAAAGTGCACACTAAGAGTATCATTCATGAATTGCTTTGGTTCTTAAAGGGCGAAACAAATATTCAATACCTGAAAGAGAATGGTGTAAGTATCTGGAATGAATGGGCAAATGAGAATGGCGAACTCGGCCCTGTGTATGGAAAACAATGGCGCAGTTGGGAAGGTAAAGATGGAAAGGTGGTTGATCAAATTTCAGAACTTATAAAACAAATCAAAAGCAATCCTGATAGTCGCCGGTTGATTGTGAGTGCATGGAATGTTACAGAGCTTCCTGCAATGGCGTTAATGCCTTGTCATACAATTTTCCAGTTTTATGTGGCCCCCTCTAACTCTCCTAACGGGGGAGGACCGGGAAGACTCTCCTGCCAGTTATATCAAAGAAGCGCTGATGTTTTTTTAGGGGTGCCATTTAATATTGCATCGTATGCTTTACTTACATTAATGATCGCCCAGGTTTGCGATCTTGAGCCGGGAGAATTCATTCATACATTTGGCGATGTGCATATTTATAATAATCATATTGACCAGGTAAAACTTCAGCTAAGCCGCACTCCGTTCCCGCTGCCAACGATGAAATTAAATCCTTCCGTTAAAAATATTTTTGATTTCAGGTTTGAAGACTTTACGTTAGAAAATTATCAAAGCCACCCGGCGATCAAAGCGCCGGTAGCGGTGTAAAACCCCCTGTCCCCCCAAAGGGGGAACTTAGATTTAGACTTTCAATTAATCATAGTAGTTTCGTTTAATTGAAAATTTTAAAGGCCCCTTAGGGGCAGAGGATAAATTCAACTATAAGAAAAAACTCCCGGGGTTTATGATCATTTCACTCGTCGTCGCTGCTTCTGAAAACAATGTGATTGGTAAAAACAATCAACTGCTTTGGCATTTGCCAAAGGATATGAAGTTTTTTAAAAATGTTACATGGGCCATGCCCGTGGTGATGGGAAGAAAAACTTTTGAATCGATGGGTAGTAAACCGTTACCCGGAAGAAAAAATATTGTGATCACAAGAAAGCCTGGCTGGAATGCTGATGGCGTTTCTGTGGTGAACGGTGTTGATGCTGCGGTGGCGCTTGCCGAAGGAATGAATTATAAAGAGATCTTTATTATCGGTGGTGGCGAGATCTATGTAATTGCTTTTGACCGGGCCAATAAAATTTACATGACAAGGGTTCGTGCCGAACTGGAAGGCGACACGTATTTCCCGGTAATAGAAAAAAATGACTGGGCATTGGTGAGTAAGACCAATAATCCTGCTGATGAAAAACATGCTTATGCTTTTTCGTTTCAATTGTGGGAGAGAAAATAATCAATAATTATTAATTAATAATTATTGATTATTGCATCTTTGTTAAGATGTATTCACGCCTTCAACTCGGATTTAAATATTTAAGGTACTACCTGGCTGCTTCTAATGGCAAAGGTCATGGAATGCATTCGCCTTTTGTTTTTGAGTTTATTACAAAAATTCTGAATGATAAAACGGTTTATCCGGAATATAAAAAAGTGGAATCGTTGCGTGACCAGCTTTTAAATGATACTACAAGTTTTAGAAATAGAAGATTTTGGTGCAGGTTCCGTTGTCGATAAAAAAAATAAGCGAACCATTTCATCCATCGCAAAAAATGCAGCGAAGCCAAAAAAATTTGGGCAATTGTTTTTCAGGATGGCGAAACATTATCAGCCGGCTACAATTCTTGAGTTGGGAACTTCATTAGGCATTACCACCGTCTTATCTTTCCCTGGCAAAACAAAATGCAAGAGTAATCACGATGGAAGGCGTCTAACGAAATTGCAGAAGTTGCAAAAAGAAATTTTAGAAATCTTGAAATTAAAAATGCAGAAATAATCGAAGGCAACTTCGATAACACACTTTCAACACTCATTACTCATCTTTCATCGGTCGACTTCGCTTTCATCGATGGTAATCATAGAAAAGAACCGACCATAAGATATTTCCAGCAGCTTCTTACAAAAACCAATAATGATTCAATTCTTGTTTTTGATGATATTCACTGGAGCAGTGAAATGGAAGCGGCATGGGAAACAATAAAAAATAATGCGACAGTTACATGCAGCATTGATCTTTTTTTTATCGGGATCGTTTTTTTCAGGAACGAGTTTAAAGAGAAACAGCATTTTGTTGTTCGTTTTTAAAATTAAGAGCAATATTTACGTTGTCACACAAGGTTAACATACACTCTAATAATTTTACCGTCATATTTTTCGGCATATACGGGATACATACCATCTCCAGCAAGGGTCCCGAATGCCACCCCAGCGCCTTCGTGTCCAAGTTTAAATTTTAATTCACCAAACCCGATTTTTGAAAGTGTCGCAGCACAAGCTCCTTTATAAGAATAATTTAAATCTGAAACAGTTTCAACCTTAACTAATCTGCCTTCAGCAATAAGTTCATTTACATTCTTTTCGTAACCAACAATTGTGTCTTCATAGCTGGTAAAGTCTTTTCGAAACTGATAAACGACACTTGAGTTTTTATCTTTATAAAGTCTAATATCTTCAAATTCTTCTTTTTCCCACTCTGAGTCTATGTAACAGGGATCAGTTATCATTAACTGTCCACTATCCACTGCAACCGTCCCCATCTCTTCAATTTCTAGTTCTCCTTTTCTAGAAAAAAAATAATCGTCGAAGTCTTTTCCTACAAATGACAATTGCATTTTATAGTCTTTAGTTTTCTCTAGCTCACTTTTTAGTCTAGCCAATTCTTGCTCTTGAATCTTTATTTCTTCAACATGAGATTCACTGTCTTTACTGAGTCGGGCAATCTCATCCTCTCTTATTTTAATTCGTTTATTCAATGCTTCTTCCATAAAGGCAGGCGATGTCTTTTCTAATTCTGCTGCTTTGTCTTTCCATAAATTCATGTTTTTTTCGACAGTCTTAATTTGATCATCTTTAGAAGATAAGGATGATTTTAAGTTTAGAATGTAAGCTTTGTATATCCATCCCGCTGCGCCAAGTGCAAAAGCATTTACAATGAGTTGTATCCATTTTATATAGTCGTCTGGTTGCATATGTATCTTTTTATTATTAACGCTAACTCACTAATTTACGCAACTTCCTGTACAGTTTGCTGAATAGAATTGACACAGTACAAGTGTGCGACGCAACGAAAGCCACATAGTAGTATCTTAGCTGGGCCCAAAATAAAAAATTACATTATGAGAAGATTTCAATTTGTATTAATACTGGTTTTATCGGTGTCAATCATCAATGCCCAAAAGATCATGGGCTTTAATGAAGCCAATGCAAAATCGCAACTGGATTGGGAAAAACAATTCGATGCGCAACTGAATGCAAAGAATCTCGATACCTGGATGCAGTTCCTTACTTCGCATCCGCATCATGTTGGCAGTGTGCAGGGAAAAGCAAATGCAGAATATATGGCCAATCTTTTTCGTTCATGGGGTTATCAAACTGAACTTGCCGAATACCATGTATTGTTTCCAACGCCGAAAGTAAGATTGCTGGAACTGCTGGGCAGCAAACCGTACAAAGCAAAACTGGAAGAGCCGGCATTGAAAGAAGATAAAACAAGCGGACAAAAATCGGAACAGCTTCCGTCATACAATGCATATTCTGCGGATGGTGATGTAATGGCTGAATTGGTATTTGTGAATCGTGGTATACCGGCTGACTATGATGAACTGGAAAGAATGGGAATAAGTGTGAAAGGAAAAATTGTGATCGCAAAATATGGCGGCTCATGGCGTGGTATAAAACCAAAAGTGGCGTATGAACATGGAGCAATTGGTTGCATTATTTATTCTGATCCCGAAGATGATGGTTACAGGGCTGGTGATGTGTACCCGGAAGGGCCTTTTCGTCCGAAGGATGGTGTGCAGCGTGGCTCGGTGATGGATATGCCAGTGTATCCCGGTGATCCGCTGACGCCGGGTATTGGCGCTACTAAAGATGCAAAGCGATTGAACAGGGAAGATGTGGTAACGATCATGAAAATTCCGGTGCTGCCGATCTCCTATGAAGATGCATTGCCATTGTTGCAATCATTGGGCGGGCCGGTGGCGCCTGCGGCATGGCGTGGCGGATTACCGATAACTTATCATGTTGGCCCGGGTAAAGATAAAGTGCATTTGAAATTGCAATTCAACTGGGATATAAAACCATTATACAATGTAATTGCGAAATTACCGGGCAGTGAATTGCCTGATGAATGGATCATTCGCGGCAATCATCATGATGGTTGGGTGAATGGTGCTGCCGATCCTATCAGCGGAATGGTGGCTGAAATGGAAGAAGCAAGAGTGATCGGTGAAATGGTAAAGAAAGGATTTAAATTAAAAAGAACATTGGTGTATTGTGCATGGGATGGTGAAGAGCCTGCATTATTGGGCTCAACAGAATGGGCGGAAGATCACCAGGAGGAATTAAGAAAGAAAGCAGTGGCATATATAAATTCTGATGGCAACAGTCGTGGCTTTATCGGTGTTGGTGGTTCACATACATTGGAACCATTCTTTAATGAAATAGCAGATGCAGTAATGGATCCGCAAACGGGAGTAAGTATAAAAGAAAGAAGATATGCAAATCAAATGGTGAATGGTGATAAAGCAACAAGAACAAGATTGGCGGGTAATAAAAATATTAAGTTGAGTGCATTGGGTGCAGGTTCGGATTGGTCTGGCTTTTTACAATTTCTTGGAATTGCTTCTTTGAATCTTGGATTCGGCGGTGAAGGCAGCGGTGGTGAATACCATTCTGTGTATGATTCTTATGATCATTTCATACGGTTTAAAGACCCGGGTTTTCAGTATGGCATTGCATTATCAAAAACCGCGGGCCGCACTATGATGCGGCTTGGCAAATGCAGATGTACTACCCATTGATTTTAATAGTTTTTATAAAACGGTAAACGATTATGTGGGCGAACTAAAAACACTTCTTGATAATACAAGAGCTGAAACCGAACAGGAAAATAAAATGATCAGTGATAAATTATTTGACCTGGCGAAAGATCCGAAGAAAGGATTTCAATCTCCCAAGCCAAAAGATGTGGTTCCTTATCTCAACTTCAGCGAGCTTGAAAATAAAATGGCTGAATTAAAAAACACGGCGGAAGAGTTTCAAAAATTATATGCTAATGGCACACAAGCTTTCACCTGAGAAACAAAAAGAATTGAATGCGATCTTATTTAAAGTAGAAAGATCTTTGATAAATGAAAAAGGATTGCCAAGAAGATCATGGTACAAGCACCAGGTGTATGCGCCGGGATTTTATACCGGCTATGGTGTAAAGACATTGCCGGGTATTCGCGAAGGAATAGAAGAAAGACATTGGAAAGAGGCGCAGGACAATATTGAAGTGGTAGCAAAGACAATAGAGGTTTATACAAATGAAGTGAAGCAGGCGACAAGTATTGTGAAGCCGAAGGCGTTTTAAGCCTCACCCCTTCATGAGTTTTATTTTTGAAGACTCTACACCCCCTCTCCTGAAGGAGAGGGGAGGAAGACTCTCCGAAATTCGGAGTGGTGATGGGGTGAGGTTGACTACTTGATTTATTGGAAAATGCAACTATATAAATTCTCTTTTCTTTTCTGGGCAATTATTATTGTATTCTCAGCTTTTAGCAAGTTGTCTAAGCAAAACTGCGACAGGTACAGGACGGGCAACTTTTATATTTATAATAAGTTCAATAAACAAAGAATAAATATTGAAAGAAAAGATTCGCTGCAAATAGAAACAAATGAGAATGGTGATATAACTGTTTTAAAAGTAAACTGGACCGGACCATGCGATTATGAATTATCGTTTAACTATATGACACCAAAAGAAGTTTCAAAGAGAGATACTCTTGAAAGGATCGTTGAATCATTGGGCAATACACCATTACAAATAAAAATATTGTCAGGAACCGAAGATTACTATCTTTTTGAAGCAAGGAAAGAGGGATTTATGAATTTGCGGGACACTGTCTGGCTTGTAAAATAAATTTGCTTGTGCAATTACCTGTAGAATTATTGAGGTCGCTTAAAGAAGTTAAAGGCTTCGATGAAAAACCTTTCATCGATGTTCATGTATCGGGAAAGCAGGTTACCTCTATTCGAATCAACCCTTTTAAGTCGTCAATGGTGAATGGTCAATGGTCAAATATTCACCATTCACCATTCACCATTCACCAAAAAGTTCCCTGGTCAGAACAAGGCTACTACCTCTCTTCCCGTCCGTCCTTCACTTTCGATCCGCTATTTCATGCGGGTTGTTATTATGTGCAGGAAGCAAGCAGTATGTTTTTGGAACAGGCATTAAGACAAACAGTGGATTTGTCACGACCATTAAGAGTGCTTGATCTTTGTGCGGCACCGGGTGGAAAATCAACTCATTTGCTTTCGCTTATTTCAAATGAAAGCTTGCTTGTCAGTAATGAAGTGATCCGTTCAAGAGCAAATATTTTAAATGATAATATAAGTAAGTGGGGCTGCAGCAATGTAATCGTGACGAATAATGACCCAAGAGATTTTCAGCAACTTGAAAATTATTTTGATGTAATAGTAGTAGACGCTCCATGCAGCGGCAGTGGTTTATTTCGTCGCGATCCCGAAGCAATAGAAGAATGGAGTGAACAGAATGTAGCACTGTGCAGTCAGCGGCAGCAAAGAATTTTGGCAGATGTTTTACCGGCATTAAAAAATGGGGGAGTGCTGATCTATTCTACTTGTTCTTATTCTAAACAGGAGGATGAGCAGATTGTTGATTGGCTTAAGAAGGAATTAATAATAAATAATGAACAATTAATAATTTCTGCTGACTGGAAGATTGTTCAAAGCGATGGAGGTTATCGTTTTTGGCCGGATAAGTTGAAAGGAGAAGGTTTCTTTATTGCTTGTTTTAGGAAAAATGATGGAGATGATGATGAAACTTATTTGCCCAAGGTAAAGCCAGAAAAATTTTCAAACCATGAAATGGAGATATTAAACAAGAATGTAAATACAGACGGGATTTCTTTTTATAGGGACAGGGAGATCATTCATGCGGTTCCTGAAAAATTACTCGCTGATATAAACTTCTTATCATCCAAACTGCGGGTAGTGAATTGGGGAACGAAAGTTGGTGAAATAATAAAAGATAAGTTAATACCGGATCATGCTTTGGCGCTAAGCAATATTATCAGCGATAATGTCCCACGACTTGAACTGGATTATGATCAGGCCATTCAATATTTAAAGAAAAAGGAGCTAAACCTGCAAACCGATAAAAAAGGTTGGAATCTTGTTACCTACCAGGGAAACCCTTTAGGTTGGATCAATAAACTTTCAAACCGAATTAACAATTATTATCCCAAAGAGTTAAGGATTCTTAAGGATTAAAACACATAAAATTCTGCATCTTTGTAAATAAATATATCCCGATGAAAAAACTACTGACATTAGTATTGCCGCTGTTCTTTTGCTTATTTGCTTTTTCACAGGACCTTGTAATTAAAAGCGGATCGAAAGGACTTTACCTCGAGCATAAGGTAGCACCAAAAGAAGGTTTATTCCCAATCGGACGATTGTATAATGTGCATCCTCGCCATATTGCCAATTTTAATGGCATTGATTTTAATAAAGGACTTGCTATCGGGCAGCAGATCAATATTCCTTTAACGGATACGAATTTCAAACAAACTGTAAATACAGGCGTGCCGGTATATTATATGGTTACCGACAAGGAGAGTCTTGCTAATATTAGTGCTAAGAGTAAAGCACAGATAAGCAATTTAAGAACATGGAACAATCTTGCAACAGATAATCTCTCACCCGGAGCAAAACTGATCATTGGTTTTTTGATCACCAATGAAATGAAGGACAGGGTAGTGACAATAACTCCGAAAATCTCATGTCGTGGAAGAATCTGTTTCCAATGTAAAAAAAGCTGAAGAGCAAAAGAAGCAAACAGAGCCGGATGTTTCAAAGGAAGTCAAAACTGATCCTGTTATCAATAAGGAAGCGGAAATAAAAAAAGAGGAACCTAAAAAAGTTGAACCCGAGATCAAAAAAGAAGAGCCGCCGGTTGTAAAGGAAGAACCTAAAAAAACAGCGCCGGTTGTAACAAAACAACCCGAAACAATAAAAGATGACGGAACCGGTTATTTTAAAAATAATTTTTATCAGCAGGTAAAAGCTTCGCCATTAAAGAAAGAGCAAACAGTTACGTCATCTATATTTAAAACCATCAGCGGCTGGCAGGATGGTAAATATTATTTACTCATCAATGGGGTAGAGCCCGGAACGATCGTAAAAATTACAAACCCTTCTAATAGTAAAACAGTTTATGCCAAAGTTCTTTATTCAATGGATAAGATAAGGGAGAACCAGGGAGTTGATATTCGTATCAGCGATGCTGCTGCATCATCATTGCGGTTAGTGAAACTGATAAGTTTATATTGAAAGTGAATTATTGATTTTATAAACACTTTTTCTTCGTCTAACGAGTGAAGCTCCGCCAGGAGCTTCGTGTTTATAGCAATATCAGAAAAAAAATTAACCAGCTCCATAGGAGCCGCCTTTTTACGTGACTCCTACGGAGTCAAAATATATTGTTGCATCGTTTCTATAAACACGTTGCCCTTACGGGGCAAATCGAATTGCTAATTCTGTAAAATTATTTCTTCAATAAACGAATAAACCAGGGCAGCTTATTTATCTTTAGTACAGGATAAATTTCAAACGTTGCTCCAAATCCTTCATAGAAAAAAGCAAGATTGCGGATATCGGAACCTTCAAAATCAAGAATGAGATTTTGGTTTGCATGATCTTTTATAAATGCATCGATCAATGCATGTGAAGCGCCGATGGTTTTTCCATCAGGATGATTGCCCACCATTATATAATAAGCACGGTTATGAGAGAAAAAGAAAACTGCCGATGCCAGAATTTTATTTTTGGAATCAATGATGCCGTAAGTTTTTGCCTGTCCTTTGTTCTTTAATAATTCGTAAAGCTTTTTAAAATTTGGATAATCTCCCGGTTTTGTTCCATCAATATGTTTTAATTGTTCTTCATTAAGTTTCATGATTTCATCAACCGAAACTTCTTTGCTCACCGTGCAACCTAATTGAAAGGCTTTAGCAATATTTCTTTTGTGATTATCCCTGTAGATTTATAAAGTTCTTCGTATGATTTATTAAGATGAAGAATATAATTGGAACTTCTGTTCAGAAAAGGAGGCGGGATCGCTGAAAATATTTCCATAGTTTAATGAAATTTCAATCAGCTTAAATTTTTTGGGAATGGCTTTAATAAAATCACCAATTAGCCCTTCATTCAAATTTTTTCCAAAAACGCCCAATGATGCCGTGAAAGCAGGCTGGTATAAATAATAAAACCCATATTTTCTATTCCATGTTAGTGGCATTACAGCTTCATAATCACCAAGCACAAGGCATCCCAGTGCTTTGCCATGTAATCGAGATAAAAGGAATAGGCATAAATAAGACCATTCGGTGCATTGTTAATACATGCATCCCATTTTTGTTTATCAATTTCGTTATGCTGTAAATATGTTATTTGATTCCCGGTGTCATTAGAAATCAAGTTCCCGGTTTATTTTCCGAAGATTGAAGTTAGAAATATCTATAGTGAATGAAATTGTTTTCCATAGCCTGCCTTTCTTCTCCAGCACTGATTGAATATAATCTTTGTAAATACTGCTGTAAATAAGCGGAACATAAATATTGATTGTTTTTGCAAATAAAGAAAGCTGCAAACCTGCATCAAAAATAAAGCGGTCAAGTTCTGCATCTTTTTCCCATGCATCAGCATAAGTTCCTATATCAGCAAACAGCTTTAACAGGAATTTTTACCGGCAATATTGAAAGCGGATTCATGCCTGACGGGATAGTTGTTGATAAATTTATTGCAGCCAGCCAATCATCTGTTTTGCCAACTTTATCTGAATAGAGATCTGTTCTTACTTTAAATCCTCCATCCCGCATCATGATCTGCTGGCTGGGCAGCTTGTCAAATTTATTTCTGCCGATAAAATAATCACTGTAGGTATAATCTTCATAGCCATTCGGCCCTGTCATATTCAGATGATAACGGTCGGTTGCAAATTGTTTTGTAAATGTTTTTGAGCCGAGATAAAAAAATTTACCTGCAAATAACCGTACATTCAATCCACCTTCTTTTGGATAATTGAAAAAATAATTTCCGGTAAAAGCTGTCTTACAAAATCTTTTCCATGTTCAATTTTTAATTCGCCTTGTAAGGATAAAGCACCCGGAAATTTTCAACCACAAATTTCAATTGATGTAAGCGTTCGGTTTTCGCTGATAGTATTTACAGTTTGATTAATGATTGTATCCGGCGGTATAAAAATGCTATCATAAGAAATTCGGAACGACTCTTCATTTATTAAAAATGTTTTCCATTGTATATAGCGGTTACATGTTACTGCGGGGATTTTTTTCATTAAACGTAAAACGAATACCGGGAACAATTTTTTGAAAGCCGGCAGTTACTTCATCGCCATTATCTTTTTCAAAACTATTCATTGAAAATGTAGAAGCATTCAGGAAAAGATCTATCTTTCTGAATATACTTGATCGGGATAAAATGAATAATTCAATTTACCAAGACCATTTAATTTTTTTGCACCTGTTGAATACATCGGCGCCATTAAAAATTGAAAACGTGAAGCAGGCAATTTGTAATTTGTAATACAGCACCGATCATGAATTTATCATAACTGTTTACACCAGCTATGGGAGAAATGATTAAAGCATCTTTTGATGGTTGTTTAAGATATGATACAATTGCTTTTGAAGAGAAAGGGAAAATTATTTTTGTTCCTTTTCTTTCCATGGTTGGAAGAATTCCTTTTTTATCAAGCAATGCAAATTCTGAATCAAGGTTTTGCCCGCTGACTTTTTCTAACACTTTTTTGAAGTCTTCAGGATAGGGATGTTTGAATTGCCAGTGACGATAATATTCCTGCATCGCTTTATCAAAAGTTTCTGTTCCTAATTTTTTTTCAACCAGCTCAACCATCACCGGTTTTATAATAAGCAACCAGGTCATAATTCATATTCGTAAATTTTTCGCCTTCGTATTTATGGGCTGATCTTTTTTGACAGCTGCTTTTGTTTCAAATAATAATCTTTCAGCATCTCTGATGGCAAAGCTTTGTGAGCCAAATTTTAATTCACCTTCATCGCCATATTTCCATTTGCTGTAACGGTTATCATAATAGGTATTGATGCCTTCATCCATCCAGGGATATTCTCTTTCATTGGTTGCCAAGAATTCCATAAAACCAGTTATGACCTACTTCATGTGCAATCGTGAGGTCAAGCATTTTTTCATTTGCTTCAGGTGAAATAACTGTAATGGTGGGATATTCCATTCCGCCGCCAAAACTTTCCGGGCCCTGCACTGCGCTTACAACATTGTAAGGATATTCCCCAATCCATTCGCTTCTTGTACGGACTGCATCTTTTACAGATTGCAAACTGTTTTTCCAGGATTCGTTTTGTGATGGAGTATAATAAGTATATAAGCATCGATAACTTTTCCGGAAGCAAGTGTGCAGGTATCATGGTTTACAATAAAACGTTTATCGGCAAACCAGGCAAAATCATGAACATTGTTTTGTTTATACTTGAGTGTTTTTAATTCTGAAGATGATGCAGGAAATAATTGTGTTCTTGTTTTTGTATTGCCCGTATTTGGTTTTTAGTTTTTTCTTTAACAGGTTCCCATGAAAATGATGATCGTGTTTCATAGCCATTCTTTTTCATCTTCATTTTGTAATTCACCTGTTGCAGCCACCACATAATTTTCAGGAACTGTGATGCTCACATCAAAATTTCCAAACTCACTGTAAAATTCTCCCTGGTCAAGATAGGGCATAGGATGCCAGCCTTTCTGATCATATACTGCCGGCTTGGGATACCATTGTGTGACCTGGTAACTTTGCCCATCATGCCCGCCGCGGGAAAAATTATAAGGCAGTTTTACATGAAAAGGAGTGGTGATATTTATTTTTTGTCCCGGTGGCAAGTGGTGAGGGTAAAACCAATTTTATGATATCAATATGCTGCGGATGATCTTCCATTGTTGCTGTTATGATTATTTACTTTAAAATCAAGCCGGTTGATATAGCCTCGTTCTTCTTTATCTGAAAAATAAAATTTAGTATTTCCATTTTCCAATGACTGGTCACTAAAAGCTGTTTTATCATTTTTATAAGCATTGGGCCAGAATGAAACCAGATAAATTGCAATGTATCGGGGGAATTGTTGATGTATTCTATCTTTTCAAATCCATCAAGGTATGTTCTTTGTCATTCAGTGAAACATCGATAGTATAATTGACTTGTTGCTGCCAGTAGTTCAGTTGGCAGTTGGCAGTATGACCAGTAGGCAGTTAGTGACAATAAGAGGTAAAAAGTGTTTTTTTCAATTGGATATATGTTTACTCAAAAGTATAAAACAAATCTGTCAATCTGCCAACTGCCATATTGCATTCGCTTACTTCCCTTTTCCTAAGAAAATAATCCTCAGCGTATGGATCATGATCTTAAAATCGAGCGCCAGTGAAATATTTTCAATATAAAGCAGATCAAACTTACTTCGTTCGATCATTTCATCCACATTTTCTGCATAACCAAACTGTACCATTCCCCAGCTGGTAAGACCGGGTTTTACTTTCAGTAGATATTTATAATAAGGAAATCGTGCAACGATCTGGTCAATATAAAATTGTCGTTCAGGTCTTGGCCTACAAGACTCATTTCACCTTTAATAATATTCCATAGTTGCGGCAATTCATCCATCCGCCATTTGCGCATCGTTTTTCCCCATTTGGTAATGCGCGGATCATTTTCCGATGAAAGAGCGGGTCCATCTTTTTCTGCATCTACTATCATTGACCGGAATTTATACATCATAAATGGTTTGCCTTTATATCCGATTCGTTCCTGTGAATAAATTACCGGGCCTTTGATGAAAGCCTTACCCTGATAGCAACATATAATAAAAGTGGTGAAAGAATGATAAGACAAAGTCCAGCAATCAACATATCCAATACTCGCTTTATGTTCTGTTGCCATTCAGGCATCAATCCTGTTTTCAGATCGATCAGTACAGCACCAAGAACATTACTTGTTTTTACAGAACCTGAAAGAATATCCAGTGTATTGGGATGAATTTTTATTTCTACATCTTTTTCACTCAGGCGTTTAATGATTTTTTCCATTATTGGATGTTCTGATTTTTCCATTGCAAGCACCACCTGCTTAATATTATTTTCATCAATTATTTTTTCAAGTTGATCCACCGGGCCTAATTCCGGAATTAGTTTTTGAATGCCGTTTTTACCATTCATTGTGGTACATAAAAAACCAATATAACGGTAGCCCCATTGTGAAAGTTTTTTTCTGTTTCTCTATAAATCTTTAAAGCGGTTTCATGGTTGCCGATCATCAATGTATTAAAATAAACCTTTCCTGACCGTAGCTGATTTTGCGTTATGTTGAGAATAATAAGCCGTCCAATAATTGTAAGAAAAAAATGAATACCTAGCAACGTGAAAAAAGCAATATAATAATATTTATAGAGCTATTGTCTTCCTGGATATCATTAAGGATAATAGAAAAATAAAGAAATGCGGTACCAATAAGGCTGCAAATAAAAGTGTGGTGAATTCAAACAGTCTTGATTTTTTATAAAGAGAATGATAAGAACCAACCAATGTATATAGTATCAGCCAGCCGATCGGAACAAGTGTAATGCCCAGCCAGAAATTATCATCAATCGCCAATCCGCCATCTTCGCTTACGGTCAATCCCAAAAAATATTTTCTGTAAAAAATACATGATGCCCCATGCCAGCGAGGCCATGAGGAAATCCGACAGGACATACCAGGCAATATGATATTGGTTTCGCTTGCTTCATCAGCGGGTGATAACATTGTTACCGATCTTTTGTAAGATTTGGTGAGCCACATCCATTGCCATCAACCCATCAATTTCTGAAACGATGGTTCTTGTATTTTTCTCGATCGCATTTTTAAATTCTTCCAGTTCTTTTTTTATGGCATTTACTTCCGGGATCTGCGGGTTGGCAATGGCAATTGTTTTTTTACCATTCAGCGTTTCAATATCAAAGGTGAAAACATTGGCATTATCAATTTCCTCATCTTTTAATTTTATGATCTCTGTTTTTTTATTCAGGAAATCAATGCCGATATAAGCATCTTTCTGAAAGATGCGCATCTTCCGCATTTTCTTCATGGAGATCCGTGCTGAAGTGAGGTTGGCAACACAGCCATTATTAAATTCAATGCGCACATTGGCGATATCCGGAGTTTCCGTCATTACGCCTACACCGCTTGCTGAAATATTTTTTACATCACTTTTTACAATACTTAAAATAATATCGATATCATGGATCATCAGGTCAAGTATCACACTTACTTCTGTGCCTCTTGGATTGAATTGAGCCAGCCGGTGTACTTCAATGAACATCGGGTTTAGCTTCAGATCTTTTACGGCAAGAAAAGCAGGATTGAATCGTTCCACATGTCCTACCTGGAATTTTACATTGGATTCTTTTGCCAGTTTTACCAGTGCCTGTGCCTCATCCATTGTTTGGGCCAATGGTTTTTCTACAAAAACATGTTTGCCTTTTTTGATAGCTGTTTCGCAAAGTTCAAAATGATGATCAGTAGGCGCTACAACATCTACGGCATCGATCACATTTATTAAATCGTCAGGATCAAAAAATCTTTTTAATCCATATTTCTGCGTTACTTCTTTTGCATTTGTATCATCAGGATCATAAAAGCCAACCAACTCCACACCAGGAATTTCTTTCCAGTTATTCAAATGAAATTTTCCAAGATGACCTACGCCAAAAACTCCAACCTTGAGCATATTATTCAATTAATGCTCAAAGATAAAGATTGGAAGTCCGGGAATTAAACTTTGTCTTCTTTAGCTAAGAATTGAAGAATGCTGTTGATAAGTATCATTCGGTGAATAGATAAAAAGACAAGAACCGTCTTTTATGGTATTGATTATTGGAGTTGCTTCCTTTGGTGAAACAGCAGGGCAGCCCTGGCTTCTTCCAATATAACCCAGTTTTGGAATGTAAGAAGGATTTACATAATCAGCACCATGCATTACAATTGCTCTTTCAAATGCATTGTCATTGATGCCTTTTTCAAGTCCTTCTAATTTGAGGGAGTAACCATGCTTGCCAACATAAGTGCCAAGTGTTTTATAAAACCCAAGACTGCTTTTATAGGAAGATGGACTGTTAGAAAAAGAATTTGCCATTACGGTACCTGAATTTCTTCCGTGTGCAACATAAGTTTTGTATAAAACCTGGTAATTTTTAAGATCAACTACGTACAATCTTTTTTCAGTGCTGGGTAAACTAAAATCAATAATAGAAATTATGTTGTCGTTTAAAATAGTTCCTTGCTCTTTTAGTTTCTCAAATCCCTGTTGAGCCAGTTCAAATGCTTTTCTGTTAAGACCGGCCAAATTCAATCTCAGGCTGTCATATACAGAAACTGCGGAAGGTATTGAGGGAACAAAGTCGGTAACGGAAAGATTGGATACGGTGGCCTTAAACTGGACGGCTTTTTTTTCAACTGATTTTGCAAACGCGAAAGGGAAAGAAAATAAACCAACTATTAATGATGAAATAAACAAATAGACATTCCTCACTTTTCTGTTCTGCATCGGTTATAATTTAGAGTGTTAAAAAATAAAACTGCCCTGGTGAAATATCACCGGGCAGTTAGTTTGTTTTTGGTCAGTCTCGTCAAATTCGAAAAAACTCTCTTATTCTTAGCGGCCGGATCCCGATTGAATCGGGACGACTTCCTTACTTTTTCTTGCGGACCGGACGGGACTCGAACCCGCGACCTCCGCCGTGACAGGGCGGCATTCTAACCAACTGAACTACCGATCCTTCCTTTAAAATGAGTCGTTGACGACATCATTTTTTGGGATGGCAAAGATAGCCCCACCCGTTTTTGCCGCCAAAAGTTTTTCCTTTATAATCATTGAAAATTCGATTAAATCCGATCAACACATAACATTAGACGACTGGCATTGCCCGTACTTGTGCAATGTGGAAAACTATGTATTAGGTGTTTTCACATTGAAGCGGCCTGATTATTGAGTAGTTTTCACGGCTTTAATTACATTGATTTTATGATCAGTTCTGCCACCATCAAACTGCTTCGAATTCCCTTTTCTTTTTTTCTTTCCCCGATATATTTCTTTGCATTGGCACAAGTGCCAGACATCAATTGGACGAATGCCATATTGATATTTTTTATCATTCATTTTTTAATATACCCAGCAAGCAATGGCTACAATAGCTATATGGATAGAGATACGGATAGTATCGGGGGTTTGGAAAAACCACCACCTCCTTCGCGGCAACTTTTTCTGGTCACGATTGTTTTGGATGGTATAGGTATTTTATTGAGCTTACTGATCGGGCCCTTATTTACAGTAGTCATGTTGTTTTATATCGGGGCGTCAAAAGCCTATAGTTACCGCGGAATTCGTTTGAAGAAATTCCCTTATCTCGGGTACCTGGTTGTGATCTTTTTCCAGGGAGCAGTTACTTTCTGGTTGGTATATTATGGAAGCAGCAATGATTCGAACCCATCGGTGCCATGGCAGGGAATGGTTATTTGTTCATTATTAGTCGGAGGCTTTTATCCATTAACACAGATATACCAGCATAAACAGGATATTGAAGATGGAGTCAGTACTATTAGTTACAAGCTGGGTTATATTGGTACATTTATATTCTGTGCTATTGTTTACATAATTGCCTGGATATTCATGGCACAATTTTTTATCGCTAACAAAAAAGGGAATCAATTATTGATGATTGGCATCTTTTTTATTCCCGTTATCGTTTATTTCATCAGGTGGTTTGTAATGGTTCGGAAAAATGTACAACAGGCGAATTTTAGAAACACAATGAAGATGAACTGGCTGGCAGCAACTTGTACGAATCTCTCATTTTTGATCTTATTAATATGGAGGTGGCTTGAGTAAAATAGTATCAATTGGAACGGCAGTACCGGAGTACCGGCATGAACAAGAAAAGATCTTTGAGTTTATGAGCCGGGTGTATGCAATAAACGAAACAGAAAAAAGAAAACTTAAATTCCTTTATAAACACAGCGGTATTCAAACCCGGTATTCGGTATTGGATGATTATAGTCTTTCCGCAAGCGAATGGAAATTTTTTATTCCCACGGAAAATCTTGAGCCTTTTCCATCGATTGAAAAAAGAATGAAGAGTTTTCGGGAACATGCTGCTCCGTTATCTCTAAAAGCTATCAATGATTGTCTGGAAGATTTTCCGGATCAAAAGTATCACTCACCTGATCACAGTAAGTTGTACCGGGATGACCGCTCCCGGGCTTGATCTCGAATTAATAGAATTATTGAATTTGCCGGCCACAACATGGCGGACCTCTATAAATTTTATGGGCTGCTATGCAGCCATTCATGCACTAAAACTTGCTGACGTAATTTGCAAGACAGATCCAAAAGCAAATGTGCTGATCGTATGTGTTGAATTATGCACCCTCCATTTTCAAAAAAAATATACTCCTGATAATATTTCCAGCGGTATCCTGTTTAGTGACGGAGCTGCCGCGATACTTGTATCTGGAAATAAAGAAATGGGTGGAATGAACATTGATCATTTTTATTCATCGGTGTCATTCAAAAGTAAACAGGAAATGGTTTGGGAATTATCTTCTACAGGCTTCCTGTTAACACTTAGTGGTTATATTCCTGAATTGATCGAAGAAGATTTTAATAGCATAGTTGATGAATGCCTGAAGGAAACTAACCTGAACAAGGAAGATATCACTCATTGGTGCATTCATCCCGGCGGTAAAAAAATATTAGAGGCCGTGCATAATAGCCTTGCGTTTACCAACGGTCAGTTGCAACATTGCTATGATGTATTGAATAATTATGGGAATATGTCTTCTCCAACTATTTTATTTGTGCTAAAACGAATTCAGCAGGAATTGAATGATTCCGTCATCCATCGGGATCAACGCAGCAAAATATTTGGTGCAGCTTTTGGGCCAGGACTAACCATCGAGACTTTTATTTTATCCGCTTAATAATTTCAATTTTTATATAGCAGCTTGCAAGATGACATTACATACGATCTTGCCATTGTTGGCGGCGGACTTGCCGGTCTTGCTCTATCCATTCAAATTGCCAAAGAGGGGCAAAAGGTTGTTCTTTTTGAAAAAGAACAATATCCTTTTCACCGGGTATGTGGTGAATATATAAGTCTTGAATCATGGAATTTTTTGGAATCACTTGGTGTCGATCTGCGTTCATTGAACATTTCTTATCTTAACAAACTCCAGGTATCTGATATCAACGGAAATTCATTTGAACAACCATTACCATTGGGCGGTTTTGGTATTAGTCGTTATAAGCTGGATCATCTGTTATCCGGGATCGCTAAGCAGGCAGGAGTTGTATTATACGAACAAACCCGTGTGAATGATATTCAATTTTTGAATAATGCTTTTACAATTGAGACTTCGAAAGGCGATGTTAGTGCAAAAGTAGCGGCAGCGAGTTATGGGAAAAGGAGCAACCTGGATGTTAAATGGAAACGACCGTTTATTCTTGCAAAGAAAAATAAACTGAATAACTATATTGGTATAAAGTATCACGTCCGTTATAATTTCCCCGCCGATCTGATTGCCCTGCATAATTTCAAAAAAGGATATTGCGGTATTTCTAAAGTGGAAGATGACCGTTATTGTTTATGTTACCTTACCAATGCTGACAATTTAAAGAATAGCGGTAACGATATTAAAACGATGGAGAAGACGATACTTTCAGCGAATCCTCATTTAAAAAAAATATTTGAAGAATCCGAAATGATGATGAAATGAGCCTGTGATAATTTCACAAATAAGCTTTGATAAAAAGACGTTGATAGAAGATCACGTATTGATGGTTGGAGATGCTGCCGGTATGATAACACCTTTATGCGGAAACGGGATGAGCATGGCCTTGCATGCAAGTAAAATTGCGGCTGAACAGGTTAAGAATTTTTTACAAGGAACTATTTCAAGAGAATTGATGGAAAACAACTATGCTGCTAACTGGAATAAACTCTTTGCAGCTCGTTTAAGAACAGGTCGTATGTTGCAAAGATTATTCGATAGCCAATGGCTTACTACTTTAATGATAACACTTGGTCGATCATTTCCCGGCTTGATCAGAACATTGATCAAACAAACTCATGGAAAATCTTTCTGATAACATTACTTCCCCTGCTTGTAATAGAAAGCGGTTGCAATTCTTTTGGGTAATATTCTTAAAATTTTTGACATCACATTGGCTAAAAACCCGGGAACAATTATCATTTTTCCCTTTAGCGTTTTACGTACAGTTATTTCACCGACCTTATGTGGAGCTACGGCCATTTTGTCCCCAAATTTCCCCAATTGTTTTTTGGTTTCGGTTTCAATTTCCGGTTTTGTATATACGGGCCCCGGTGCCAGGCAACTCACGCTGATATTTTTATTCTTTAACTGGTATCGCAATGCATAGCTAAAAAAAATGACTGCGGACTTGGTAGCCGAGTAGATATTTTTTATTGGAATAGGAGCAAAGCCGGCCATGCTTGCTACATTAATAATATATGACGGCGCATTCTTCTCTAACAACGGAAGTAATGTAAGTGTAAGCGCCATGCATGATTCAACATTTAACCTGACCATATACCGCAGTGAATCCATTGTTGTACTAAGATAATCCCTTGCACCGCCGGCACCGGCCACATTGCAGAGTGCTTTTAGCGGGATATTTCTTTCGATACACCATTGGGCAATTTCAGTTGCTGATTCTTCACGGCTCAGGTCATAAGAAAGCAATTCCACATGAACGCCATAAGTTGCTTCCAATTTTTGCTTTGCCGATGAAAGGCTATCCCAATGTCTTGCGATGAGTATAAGATTGTATTGTCGTTTTGCCCATGCTTCGGCAAGCGCATAACCAATTCCTTTACTTCCGCCCGCAATCAATGCATAGGGTTTCGAGAAAGTGGTATCAATACTCTGTTTTGGAACATTCAATGAATCTATTGTATGAGGCACCTGGCTTGAGATTTTAACTGATGAAATAAACACCAGCAGGAGAATAATGATCTTCATAGAAATAACTAATTAAATTAATTTCCATGTTGCTGAAGGGTTAAACAGATGTTGCAATGATTATGCCGTTAGCTGGACAAGAGCTGCAACCACTGTTCATTATTGCGCGAAATCCAGTAGTGTCTTAGTTTGAAAATAAAATTAAACCACGGAGACACAGTGACACTATGTTACACGGGGATAATCTCAGTGTCGCTCTGTGACTCAGTGTCTCTGTGGTTTAAAAAACAATATAAGGCACTTACCCAAAATCCTGCTATTCTTTAGCTATGGAACTGGCAATAAGCCTATTATTATTTTATTCTTACATTCGCCATTCATTTTCAGCCTATGCCTTCCAATGCAAACCGCCAGTTTCTTGACTTCGAAAAACCCATCAAGGACCTGATCGAAACAATAGAGAAGTACAAGCACGATGCAGATAAGAATAAGATGGATATGAGTGAGCCTATCCGCCATCTTGAGGAAAGCATTTTGCAAAAAAGAAAAGAGATCACTGATCATCTTACAAGCTGGCAACGGGTGCAGCTCAGCCGTCATCCCGACCGGCCATATACTATGAAGTATATCGAGAAAATGACAAAATGTTTTCTTGAATTATATGGCGACCGGAATGTAAAAGATGATAAAGCAATGGTCGGTGGTTTTGCAAACCTTGAAGGAGAAACCGTGATGATCGTCGGTCAGCAAAAAGGCATCAATACCAAGATGCGGCAAATGCGGAATTTCGGAATGGCAAACCCTGAAGGTTATCGCAAAGCATTGCGGTTAATGAAGCTTGCCGAAAAATTCAATAAGCCGGTTATTACATTGATTGATACTCCTGGTGCCTTTCCAGGACTTGAAGCGGAGGAAAGAGGACAAGGTGAAGCGATCGCCAGGAATATTTATGAAATGATCCGCCTCAAAGTGCCGGTGATCTGTGTGATCATTGGAGAAGGAGCAAGCGGCGGTGCATTAGGTATTGGTGTTGGTGACAGAGTGTATATGATGGAGAATACCTGGTATACGGTTATCAGTCCCGAAAGCTGTTCATCTATTCTCTGGCGCAGTTGGGATAAAAAAGAAGTGGCGGCAGAACAATTGCGTCTTACGGCCGATCATATGCTAAAATTTGGATTGATCGATGGAATAATTCCTGAACCTGATGGTGGTGCACATTGGGATTATAATCAGTCAGCCGAAATATTGAAGAATCATTTAACGCCGGTGCTGAAAGAATTAAAACAAATACCCGCTGAGGACAGGGTAAAGCAGCGAATAGAGAAGTTTGGAAAGATGGGATTCTGGGAGGAGTAAACCCAACCCCCTGTCCCCCTAAAGGGGAGACTTAGATCGAAAAGACTTCACTTGTTTGGAATTGCAAAAAAGTTGAAGTGGAAGATATAAAGCTTGGATTTGTGCTAAAGCACCGCTCCTTCTCCAAATGGAGAAGGAGTAGGAGGATGAGGTCAGCTTTTGAATTACTATTTAGCTTCCGTTGCGTCGCACTCTTGTACTTTCTGTAACTTTACTCAGCAATATAAGTCCGAAATCCGCTCCCGATAATTATCGGGACTAAAATCTAAAATCTCACATGTCTCTTCGTAAAATGTTTCGCGGTACTGGTGTAGCAATCGTTACTCCATTTACACAAGATGGCAGTATTGACTGGCCATCATTTGAAAAAGTCATCAATCATATCATTGATGGCAAGTGTGAATACATTGTTGTGTTGGGTACAACAGGTGAAAGCGGAACCGTTCATGGTAAAGAAAAGCAGGAAGTCTTTTCTTTTGTAAATAAGATAAACGCAGGCCGTGTTCCGATCGTTGCCGGTATTGGCGGCAATGATACTCATGAAGTGATCGAAGGTTTTAAGACTTTTGATCTTGCCGGGTATGATGCTATTCTTTCTGTATCGCCTTATTACAGCAAACCAAACCAGGAAGGATTATTTCAGCATTATAAAGCATTGGATGCTGCAACACCATTGCCGATCATCATGTACAATGTTCCTTCACGTACAGGAATGAATGTGACCGGTGAAACACAAGTGAGAATAGCGAACCAATGCAAGAACATTTTTGCAACCAAGGAAGCCAGTGGCGATTTTGCACAGATCAATTACATTATTAAAAACAAACCGGCAGATTTTATGGTCATCAGCGGTGATGACCCGATAACATTGCAAATGATAGCTGATGGCGCAGAAGGTTTGATATCGGTTGTTGCCAATGCATATCCAAAAGATTATTCTGAAATGGTGAGGCTTTGTTTGGCCGGAAGATTTAATGAGGCGCTGCCGCTTCATTTAAAATACATCGACATTATTGCTTCCATGTTTGCCGAAGGCAGCCCCAGTGGTGTAAAAGCCTATCTTTCTGAAATGGGTTTATGCGAAAATTATTTCCGCCTCCCTGTTTGGCCGGTTAGTGAGAAGCATCATTCAAAGATCAGGGAGCTGATGAAGAAGGTTAGTTCGGTGTTTCTGCAATACTGACCTTATTTGGGTTAATCTCATAACGGTTTTTAACCACAGCCTCACGGAGTGCACAAAGGATCACGGAGAATCTCTGTGTATCTCAGTGTCTTTGTGACTCCGCGGTTACTTTTCTCCAAAAAATCAATTAAATTCATAGTTGGTTTTCTAATCCATTTCCATAACTTTTAAGTCATATGAAATATTCACCTGTTCAGAACTATATAAGCGGGAAATTTGTCGACGCTGCATCTGCCCGTACACTCGATGTCATCTCTCCGCTTGATGGCAACCTGTTGTCCAAAGTGCCGATGTCAACTGCAAAAGACCTTGACAATGCCGTGAAAGCTGCCAAAGCCGCTTTTCCAAAATGGAGTCATACACCGATCAAAGAAAGAGTGCAGGTATTTTATAAATACAAATACTTATTAGAAAAAAATCTACAGGAACTGTCCGCACTGGTAAGTGAAGAGAACGGCAAAACAATTGGTGAAGCAACAGCAGAAGTTGAAAAATGTATTGAACTGACGGAGTTTGCCTGTTCATTACCGCAATTAGTGACCGGCGAAGTACTGGAAGTAAGCAAAGGAGTTGAATGCAGAACTGAACATGTGCCGCTAGGTGTTGTTGCCTCCATCGTTCCATTTAATTTTCCCAGCATGGTTCCCAACTGGACCATACCAAATGCAATTGCACTTGGTAATTGTATGGTGATAAAACCATCAGAAAAAGTGCCGTTAAGTGTTGGAAAGCTGGCACAACTATTAAAAGAAGCGGGTTTACCCGATGGAGTATTCAATGTTGTTCATGGCGACAGTGAAATTGTAGAAGCTATCTGCGATCATCCGGGTATTGAAGCAGTGTCATTTGTTGGATCAACTAAAGTTGCCAAACTGGTTTATCAACGAGGCACTAAAAATTTCAAAAGAGTATTGGCACTTGGTGGAGCAAAAAATCATTTGATGGTTTTACCCGATGCAAAAGCGGATATGACTGCACAGAATGTGGCGGCAAGCATGAGTGGTTGCGCCGGTCAGCGGTGTATGGCGGCAAGCGCAATGGTTGGAGTGGGCAATGTGGATCACATCATTGAAAAGATCTGCGATGAAGCAAGAAAAATTATTCCGGGAAAAAATTTAGGAGCAGTAATAAGTAAAGAAAGTAAAGAACGTATTGAAAAATATATTGGCGAAGCAGAAAGAGACGGGGCAAAGATTTTAGTTGATGGCCGCGGCGCTAAAGTAGAAGGAAAAGAAAACGGAACGTATGTCGGTCCCACGGTGATCGATTTTGTAAAACCGGAAATGAGTGTAGCGAAGGAAGAAATTTTCGGACCGGTGATCTCGATTATGCGTACCAATACAGTTGATGAAGCGTTGGCTATTGAAAATGCAAATCCTTATGGTAATGCCGCCAGTGTGTTTACACAAAATGGCGGCATGGCAAGATATATTATCGATCATGCAAGTGCGGGAATGATCGGTGTAAATGTGGGCGTGCCTGTGCCGCGGGAGCCTTTTTCATTCGGTGGATGGAATGAAAGCAAGTTTGGTGTTGGTGATATAACAGGAAAGAGTTCGATCGAGTTCTGGACAAAGCTGAAGAAGAGTACAGTAAAATGGAATCCGGAAGCCGGAGTGAATTGGATGAGTTGAAACCCCCTGAAGATTCTTTACTTGTTTGTATATATTCTAAAGTTGAAGTGGAAGAACGAATAGCTTGGCATTGTACTGAAGAACCGCTCCTTCTCCTGCAAGAGAAGGAGGTGGAGGATGAGGCCCCCTGTCCCCCAAAGGGGGAACTTAGATTGAAGAGTCTTTACTTGTTTGTATATATTTTAAAGTTGAAGTGGAAGAACGAATAGTTTGGCTTTGTACTGAAGAACCGCTCCTTTCCCTTCGGGGAAGGAGATGGAGGATGGGGCCGCTGAATAGAATTACCGAACGCACAAGAGTGCGACCCTTCGCTTCACTCTGGGTAAACTGCGACGCAATTGTTGAATAGCGAAGAGAAACCTGAACGAAGCGTCGCAACAAAAGCCGAATAGAATTACATATGCTGGTAACAAAAAAATATTTTCTCTTATTACTATTTGCCGGATCATTATCCATTCTCAACAGCTATGGACAAAAACCCATTGATGTAGCAGAAAGTTCGATCAAGGTTGGTATAAAAGGCGAAGAAGCGGTTTATTTTGGTTTTGCAGAAGGTGATCAGCTCATTTTCAGTTTTGAAGAAACAAACGGAAAGGAGATGAAAGAAGTTGAGATCATTCAATGGCCATCGACTTCAAAATTCATAGAGTATAAGACAAGCAAGATGGACAACAAAACAATTACCATCACAAGAACCGGGATCTATAAGTTCCGGTTTGCCAATTCTGCCTTGATACCACGAATTTGTAAATACAAAATACAGCGTATTCCCGGAAATGCAGGAACTCAAAATTTTAATACAACTGTATATAATGATGAATATAACGATACAACTTATACAACGGAAGTAGAGAGTTATATTGACAGGTCAGATACTGTGATCAATAATTTCCAGGAGAGAACGATAAAGGTGAACCCGTTAACAGCGCCAGGCAGCAGCAAAACAACATTCAATTTTACTTTGCCGGAGAATACGGTAGCATGGAGTTATTATGTCTATGTTGGGAATGCAGGTCAACAGATTTACATGGATGCTGTCAAGTCAGTTGCTTCTAATTCGGGTTCAGTGATGGAAAAATTTCCTAAGTATGGACCATTGGCAGCTGTGGCCCTGGAAGCGCCATCGTATCTTACAAAACTCGATACAGGCAGGCATATAAATTATTGGATCGTAGAAAATGAAAATGCTGAATTATTCAAAAACGGAGAACAATTCCGGTTCATAAAAAAGGGCAAGGGGGTTAATGATTTTTCAAAAATGGAACCTGGCGACAGAGCCTTTTATTTCTGTTTGCATAATGATTATAAAGACACACCTGTTACGGTAGGAGTTAAAATAACTGCCATTGTGATCAATGAAAAACTGGAGTCAAGATCGGTTCAGAGGATGCGTCTGACACCGAGAAAAGGTATGCATCTCAAGAATTAGGCCCCCTGTCTCCGCAGCGGCGGAGGAACTTAGATCGAAAACGAATTATGAATAAAGAAAGTTCCTAACCGCGAATGGATATGTATTAATAGGGCTACGGAGAATATTAAATTGCATCATTAAATTATTTGCGGAGGTTCTACTACAGGGAATAAAAAATAAAATCTTATGTCACAAACAAAAACTGTTTCGGAATCGCAAGAGATCATCCAGGATAATCTGGATTACACACTATTTTCATGGAGCAAGCAAAAAGGTATTTCACCGATTGCTGTGAAATATGGCGAAGGAGTTTATCTCTATGATTATGATGGCAAACGTTATATTGATTTTTCTTCAGGACTGATGAATGTTAATATTGGTCATGGCAACCAGCGGGTAACAGAAGCCGTAATGAAACAAATGCAGGAAGTAAGTTATGTAACGCCAAGTTGTGTGACAAAAGCCCGTGGTGACTTAGGAAAAAAAGTTGCATCACTTGCACCGAAGGGTTTGAACAGAACATTGTTTACAATCGGTGGCGCTGAGGCAATCGATAATGCAGTGAAGCTGGCAAGAATGTATACCGGCCGGCACAAGATACTTGCCCGTTACCAGGCTTATCATGGGGCAACTTATGGTGCCATGTCTGCCGGAGGTGATCCACGCAAACTTGCATCGGATGCACAACAAGCTCCCAACTTTGTTCATTTTGATATTCCTATTTTATATCGCTGGGAATATGGCGAAGAAAATTTGCTTAAAGATGCTGTAGAGTAATTTGGAAAGAGTGATCGCATTTGAAGGCCCTCAGAATATTGCCGCTATTATTATTAGAAGGTGAATCAGGTTCTTCCGGTTGTTTGAAATACCCGGTTGGATATATGAAAAAAGTTCGTGAGCTCTGCGACCAGCATGGCATTTTATTGATTGCAGATGAAGTGATGAGCGGATGGGGAAGAACAGGTAAATGGTTTGCTGTCGAAAATCATGACGTGATACCGGATATGATCGCAACAGCGAAAGGGATTACTTCCGGTTATTTACCGCTTGGTGCATTGATAGTGTCTGATAAAATTGCATCGCAATTTGATGATAAGGTCCTTTTTCTCGGACTAACTTATTCTGCTCATCCTGTTTGTTGCGCTGCTGGCTTGGAAGTGCTGAAGATATATGAAGACGATGGTTTGATTGAGAATACAGTAGCGATGGGAAAATATATTGATACCAAAGTTGAAGGTTTGAAACAAAAAGCATCCATCCATCGGTGATTGGAGAAATACCGGTTTGCTTGGTTGTATTGAACTGGTAAAGAACAGAAAAACAAAAGAACCCATGGCGCCATATAATGCAAAGCCCGATGAAATGGCAGTGATGAATAAAGTAGCAGCAAGAATAAAAGACTTGGGCATGTACACATTTGTAAGGTGGAATTATATTTTCGTTGCACCGCCTTTGTGTATTAATAAAGAACAGGTGGATGAAGGATTGGCGATGATCAGTGATGCGATTACGATTGCTGACAAAGTAAATAAACTAAGAGTTAAAAAGACGAGAATGAGAAATGGAGAGTAACTGGTTTACTCTTTTGCTCGCTTTTCTCTTTTATACTCTTAGCCAAAAAACATATGAATAAATTGAATTAAAGCTTATGAAAATAATCCTGGGACTTGTTATTATTCATTGCATTCTCAGCTACTGCTCAAACCAAACGAGCAAGAGATTATGGAATACCATTTGACGGAACACCGGGAAAATATAATGCAATAACTGATGTTGGAAATGTAACGGTTGGACATTCTACAATCATAAAAGGAAATGGAAATTTAGTAAAAGGACAGGGTCCCATTCGAACAGGGGTTACTGCTATCTTACCGCATGGAAAAGAATTTTATCCTGTGTATGCAAACTGTTATGCATTGAATGGTAATGGTGATATGACCGGTACACATTGGATCACTGAATCAGGTTTTTTGGAAACACCAATTTTAATTACTAATACAGGTACTGTTGGTACAGTTCGTGATGCTACCTGGCAATGGATGGATCAGCATAAATACTATAATCCGATTTTTAACGATTACTGGTTTGCTTATCCTGTCGTTGCAGAAACTTATGATGGAATATTTAATGATATCAATGGCCAGCATGTTAAAAAAGAAAATGTGTTTACTGCATTGGATAGCGCAAAGTCAGGACCGGTAAACGAAGGTGGTGTGGGTGGAGGTACAGGAATGATATGTTATGGATTCAAAGGCGGCATTGGTACTGCATCAAGAGTTATCAATAAAGGAGCAGGTGGTTATACAGTAGGTGTGTTGGTGCAGGCAAATCATGGCAATCGTTCACAACTAACTATTTCAGGAGTACAAGTTGGAAAGGAATTAATCAGATACGTTGCCCGTAAGAATTCAGGATGCGGCAAAAGGTGCAATAGATCGGCCTAAAGAAATGGAAGCTGGATCGATCATTATTGTGCTGGCAACTGATGCGCCATTATTACCAAGCCAATTGAAAAGACTTGCGCAAAGAATTCCATTAGGTCTTACCCGCACCGGCGCTATTGGTGGAAATAGTTCAGGTGATATTTTCATTGCTTTTTCAACAGCTAATAAAAATGCGTTCAGTAATGCTGAAGAACAACAAGTAACGACAATGTCAAATGGAACGATGAATTCTATTGTTTACTGCAACCATACAAGCAACAGAAGAAGCAATTATCAATGCATTGTTTGCCGGAGAAACAATGGAAGGGATAAATGGAAATAAAGTTTATGGATTGCCAAAAGAAAGGGTTGCGCAGATAATGAAAAACTACTTTCATCCGATAGTAATCAAAAAGATAAATGAATTGCATTTTGAATCAATGGATACGAATTCACAGATAGAAAATTCTTCTCTCATCAACGAAGACCTTGCTCCTATCCCACAGGAAAAAAGAAAATGGGGCACATGGAACTATGCAGCCTTTGGATCAGTATGAGTCTTATGTATTCCTACTTATATGCTGGCAAGTTCATTGATCGGTGGTGGAATGAACTGGTGGCAGGCGATTCTTACCATTTTTTTGGGTAATACGATTGTTTTGATCCCAATGATATTGAATGGACATGCCGGTGCAAAATATGGAATTCCATTTCCTGTTTTTGCAAGAGCAAGTTTTGGAATAAAAGGAGCAAATATTCCTGCAATGCTTACGAGCAATTGTTGCCTGCGGATGGTTTGGTATTCAAACATGGATCGGCGGTTCTGCATTTATAATATTGATAAGAGTATGGAATCCCTGTCATTGCCTGAAATTGATACCAGTTCATTTTTCCCGCAAGCTATTACCGATGATTTGTTTTTTTGTTTTCTGGTTGTTGAATATGTTCGTTGTTTATCTCGGTGTGGAAAGTATTAGAAAATTTTTGGTGTTTAAAGCAATCTTTCTTCCTGTTGCAGCATTAGCATTATTATTCTGGGCAATTAATGCAGCAAATGGATTGGGACCGATTTTGGAACAGCCTTCAAAATTTCAGAGCAGCTTCATTCTGGAATTATCTTTTTTCCTGCATTAACAGGCATGGTTGGTTTCTGGGCAACACTTTCATTAAACATTCCTGACTTTACCCGTATGCAAAAAGCCAGAAAGCACAGATAAGAGGACAGGCAATTGGCTTGCCGCCTTCCATGACTTTGTTTGCATTTATTGGTGTGGTGGTTACTTCTGCAACAGCATTATTTATGGAAACACGATTTGGGATCCTGTAGTACTTGCCGGAAAATTTGAAAATAAATTAATGGTAAGCTTTGCTATGATTGCTGTTGCCATTTCAACACTGGCAACAAATATTGCAGCAAATATTGTAAGTCCTGCAAATGATTTTTCCAACCTTGCTCCAAAGAAGATCAATTTCAGAACGGGCGGTTATATCACAGGAATTATTGGCATTTTGATCTTTCCCTGGAAATTGATTGCTGATCCTACTGGATATATTTTTACCTGGCTGATCGGTTATTCAAGTTTGCTTGGACCGGTTGGAGGAATTATGATCGCTGATTATTATTTTATCAGAAGACAAAAATTAATTGTCGAAGATCTGTATAAACATAACGGAGCTTATAGTTTTAGAAATGGGTTTAATAAAATATGCGATCATTGCATTGTTGTTTGGCATATTGCCCAATGTTCCGGGTTTTTTAGTTCAAATAAAATTAATTAAGCAAGGATGCATTTCCTGCTTGGATATCTGATCTTTATAACTATGCCTGGTTTGTTGGATTTTTTGTTAGCGGTATTATTTATATCTTACTGATGCGTTCATATAAAATTGTTGATTCAAACACAATTGCAGAAACAAGGCATGCTTTGTCTCTAACAACAAAAGATGAATAGATATGTCAATTATTGATTAAAAACGGAAGAATTATTACTGCAGACGCAGATTATGTTGCCGATATTTTTATCGAAGGAGAAACCGTGCATACGATTGGAAAAAATCTTCCGGTAAAAGCAGATGAAATAATTGATGCATCAGGTAAATTGGTTTTTCCCGGTGGTATTGATCCGCATGTGCATCTCGATATGCCTTTCATGGGAACATTTTCCAGTGATAATTATGAAACAGGAACAAGGGCTGCTTTGTTTGGCGGCACCACCATGGTGATCGATTTTATTTTACAAAAACAAGGAAATTCATTTACAGAGCTGCATTGGAAGAATGGAAAGGCAGAAGCGATGATAATTGTGTGGGTGATTATAGTTTTCACATGGCAGTTACAGATTTTAATGAGAATACAAAAAAAGAAATAAAAGATTTTATAGAAAAAGAAGGCATCACTTCTTTCAAAACCTTTATGGCTTATAAAGGTGCATTGATGATCGATGACAGGCAGATGATCGGGTTGATGGAAGAAGTAAAAGAACATGGCGGATTGATTAATGTTCATGCTACCAATGGCGATATGATCGATTACCTGATTGCAAAACATCAGGGCAGAAGGAAAACTTTCTCCATTTATCATTATTTATCTCAACCGGAAATAACAGAAGCAGAAGCCAGCGGAACGTTTTGCCGATATGGCGAATTATACAGGTTGTCCCGGGTTATATTGTTCATCTTACCTGTGAAGGTGCTTTGAATGCAGTTCGCAATGCAACAAGAAGAAATCAAAAAGTTTTTGTTGAAACCTGTATTCAATATTTGATTCTTGATGCATCGTTGTATGAAAAAGATTTTGAAGGAGCCAAATGGGTGATGAGTCCGCCGTTGAGAGAAAAAAAAGACCAGGAAACATTATGGGCAGGAATCAACCAGGGATTGGTACAGGTTGTTGCAACAGATCATTGTCCTTTTAAATGGGAACAAAAACTAATGGGAAAAAATGATTTTTCAAAAATTCCAAATGGTCATCCGGCGATTGAAAACAGGATGGAATTATTATTTAGTGAAGGAGTGAACAAAGGAAAGATCACTTTGAATAAATATGTGGAAGTTGCCTGTACCAACCCTGCAAAAATTTTTGGCATGTTTCCGCGCAAAGGAACGATTGCAGTGGGCAGTGATGCAGATATTGTGATCTTTGATCCGAATGAAAAACATACATTCTCTGCAAAGACTCATCATATGAATGTTGATTACAGCGGATATGAAGGATGGGAGATGACAGGAAAAGTGAAAACTGTTTTATTGAGAGGACAAGTTGCGATTGAAAATGAATAAATGTTTATTGAAAAAAGGATATGGTAAATTTATTAAGAGAAATAAAGTTGATGATAAAATATAAATACGAACCACGGAGACACGAAAGACACAAAGAAATCACGGAGAATTTCAATGATAATTTCGTGTCTTCTGCCTCCGTGATTTAAAAACATAAATTTAAACTATGCCAAGAATAATTAAATCAGGATTGATTCAAATGAGTCTTCCAAAAACAGAAGGCGAAGGAACCATTGAAGAGATTAAAGAAGCAATGGTGCAAAAACATATTCCTTTGATTGAAGAAGCAGGAAAAAAAGGTGTGCAGATACTTTGCTTGCAGGAAATTTTTAATACTCCTTATTTCTGTCCCGGGCAGGATAAAGCATGGTATGAATCGTGCAGAAACTGTTCCCGGTCCAACAATTGAACGAATGCAGGAGTATGCAAAAAAATATAATATGGTGATCATTGTTCCTGTGTATGAAAAAGAACAGGCCGGTGTTTTATATAATACAGCAGCAGTGATTGATGCCGATGGAACTTATCTAGGTAAGTATAGAAAAAATCATATTCCGCATACATCAGGTTTCTGGGAAAAGTTTTTCTTTAAACCCGGTAATCTTGGGTTATCCTGTTTTTCAAACAAAGTATGCAAAAGTTGGAGTGTATATTTGTTATGACCGGCATTTTCCTGATGGAGCAAGATATTTGGGATTGAATGGAGCAGAGATCGTTTATAATCCTTCTGCAACTGTTGCAGGCTTATCACAATATTTATGGAAACTGGAACAACCGGCACATGCCGCAGCCAATGGTTATTTCATGGGATGTATCAACCGGGTAGGGACAGAAAAGCCCTGGAACCTCGGTAAGTTTTATGGCTCATCTTATTTCGTTGATCCACGGGGACAAATTTTTGCACAGGCATCAGGAAGATAAAGATGAATTACTGGTTGCTGAATTTGATCTGGATATGATCGAAGAAGTAAGAAGTATATGGCAGTTTTTCAGAGACAGAAGACCGGAGACGTATGGAAAACTGGTTGAACTTTAAAGTATTGAATTATGAGATGTTAGAATTAGATGATTATTCATGATATTTAATATTCGAATCATCTCAATTAATCAGTATTCAATAATTCTAAAATTTAATTAAATGGCAATTATAAACAACAGATTAACAAAAGAACAATACGAACAGAACTTCAGCGATATTCATCCGCCGTTTGAAAATAAAGACAGCGGCGCTGGTGGAAGCCAACCGTTGTTTGTTTTGTTATGATGCACCATGTACTAAAAGCTGTCCTACCAGTATTAATGTTCCGAAATTCATTAAACAGATCACAACTGATAATATAAAAGGTTCTGCACATACCATTTTTGTTATCAAATATTATGGGAGCAGGTTGCAGCAAGGTTTGCCCGGTAGAAAAATTATGCGAAGGTGCCTGTGTTTATAATTTACTGGAAGAAGAACCGATTCCAATTGCAAGACTGCAACGATATTCTACAGAAAAAGCAATGGAAGAGAACTGGCAATTGTTTGAACGAAAACCATCAATCGGAAAAAAAGTAGCCATCGTTGGTGCAGGCCCTGCGGGATTGAGTTGTGCTCATGTGTTATCAAGAGAAGGAATTGATGTAACGATTTATGAAAAAGAAAGTAAAGGCGGTGGATTGATGACCTATGGTATTGCTGCCTATAAAGTAACGCCGCAATTTTGCGAAGATGAAGTAAATTATATTACTGTCCATTGGTGGTATTGAAATAAAATATAATCAGGAATTGGGAAAAAATATTTCATTGGCAGATCTGCAAAAAAATTATGATGCTGTTTATCTGGGTATCGGTGTGGGCGTTGCAAGACAATTGGATATTCCCGGTGAAGAACTGGAAGGTGTGGTAGATGCGATCAGTTTTATTTATGATATCAGAGATAAAGGTTATCCTGCTGTTCCTGTTGGTGATAAAGTAGCGGTGATCGGTATGGGCATGACAGCCATTGATGCTGCCACACAGGCAAAACGCTTGGGTGCAAAAGAAGTGACGATGGTGTACAGAAGAACAGAAGCAGAAAAGCCCTGTACACAAGTTGAATTGGATATTGCAAAACTGGATGGTTGCGAGATCATCTGGCTGGCAGCACCGAAAGAAGTGAAAGGAGAAAATGGAAAAGTGAATCAGCATTGGTTTGCAGTGTAATGAAATTAGGTGAACCTGATGCAAGTGGACGAAGCTCTCCTGTTGATACCGGCGAAACATTTTCATTGGATGTTGATATGGTGATCAAAGCAGCGGGGCAAGTGCCGTTTGAAGAATTGGTTGAAGAATAATAATATTGAATAATTCAAAAGGAAAGATTATTATTGATAATAATTGTGCAACAAATATTAAAGGAGTATTTGCAGGTGGTGATGCAGTGAATGGTGGCAAAGAAGTGGTGGATGCAGTGCAGGCGGGAAAAGATGGAGCGGCAGCGATATTAAATTTCTTGGAGTTAACAAATAAAATATAAGTGAGAATGTTCAAGTTTGTTTTTGAACACGGAGAAGTGAGCACGAGTAGACAGGCACTTGATTTTTTGTGTCATTGTAGATCATGATTCAATTTGAACTTTCAACCTTTAACCTATAACTAAATTATGGCAGATATATCAGTCAAATTTTCTCGGAATAAAATCTCCCAACCCTTATTGGCTGGCGAGTGCTCCTCCTACGGATAAAAAATATAATGTGCTGCGTGCCTTTGAAGCCGGCTGGGGTGGTGTGGTGTGGAAAACACTGGGCTCACAGGTAAAAAATGTTTCATCAAGATATTCGGCAGTTGATTTCAATGGCAGCAAGAGTGATGGGCTTTAATAATATTGAACTGATCAGTGACCGGCCACTGGATATTAACTTGAAAGAGATTGATGAATGTGTAAAAGTATTTCCTGACCGTGCCATGATCGTTTCATTGATGGCCGATAATGATAAAAAAAGCTGGCATGAGCTCATTAAAAAAGTAGAAGATACCGGTGCACATGGATTTGAATTGAATTTTGGTTGTCCGCATGGAATGACGGAAAGAGGCATGGGCGCAGCCGTTGGACAGGATCCGGAAATTGCATGCATGGTAGTGGAATGGGTGATGGAAGCAGCAACTATTCCTGTGATCACAAAACTTACACCCAATGTTCATTCTGTTGTGCCAACCGGAAGATCAGTGGTGAAAGCAGGTACCAATGCATTGTCATTGATCAATACCATTCAATCGGTAACAGGTATTGATCTCGATACATTGGTTCCCAATCCTTATGTGGCGGGTAAATCTGTGTTTGGTGGTTATTGCGGTCCGGCTGTAAAACCTATTGCATTAAAAATGCTGACCACCATTGCACAGGATGAAGTGACGAATAAAGTTCCTATCTCCGGTATTGGCGGCATCAGCACCTGGAAAGATGCAGTGGAGTTTATGTTGCTTGGCGCAACCAATGTGCAGGTTTGTACGGCTGCGATGAAACATGGTTTCCGCATTATTGAAGATATGTGTGAAGGACTGAATAACTGGATGGATGAAAAAGGATTTAAAACACTGGATGATTTTATTGGCAAATCTGTTGACTACGCATTACGCATTGGGAAGATCTTGATATCAATTATCATCATATCGCCAAGATCAACCAGGATAAATGTATTCATTGCGGGCTTTGTTATATTGCCTGTGAAGATACATCGCATCAATCCATCAATCTTGAATATGGCAAACCTTATAATACCTATACAATAAAAGAAGAAGAATGTGTCGGCTGCAATCTCTGCAAGCTTGTTTGCCCGGTTGATAATTGTATTACGATGGAAGAGCATCGGGTAGCGCCGGAATATTTGAATTGGATAGAGTTTCAGAAGAGGGGATTGCCGCTGAACGACCACTAGCCAATCCGGGCCCATCCCGACCTTCCCAAAGGGAAGGCCATCTGCGCACAGCCCTGCTTGTCGAAAATTCCTATTGTGATCAGAGTGGTTCATATATGATGAACAGTGAATTGAAGATGGTGTGGAAGATATGATGTTTGGATTTGTAATGCTGCACCGCTCCCTCTCTTTGGGAGAGGGAGAAGGAGGGAGAGGCCAAAAATGAATGTGTCGGCTGCAATCTCTGCAAACTTGTTTGCCCGGTTGATAATTGTATTACGATGGAAGAGCATCGTGTAGCGCCGGAATATTTGAATTGGATTGAGTTTCAGAAGAGGGGGCTTCCTCTAAACGACCACTAGGCCCATCCCGACCTTCCCAAAGGGAAGGCCATCCACGCACAGCCCTGATGATTGGTGATACTTTTTATTTGCTTGGATTTATAATGATGTTGATGTGGAAGAACAAATTGTTTGGATTTGTAATGAAGCACCGCTCTTTCCCTAACGGGGAAAGAGAAGGAGATAGGGGCCTATCGTGTAGCGCCGGAGTATTTGAATTGGATAGAGTTTCAGAAGAGGGGATTGCCGTTGAATGATCATTAATATTATGTAGCCAGCATTTGTATTTCATGGCATCGCCTGTTGTGTCACTCACTTATACGTCCCGTTTTCATGGCGGCAACTTGTATTTCTTTGAGGTAGGTTAAGGGATATTTGAATTGTAGCGAATTAATTAAGGTCTACTATTACATGATTAAAGTTAATGGCTTGGCACTCTGAGCCAATTAAATATGAATATAACGCTCCATCCGTTGTTATTGCGATTGCTCCATTTTTACATAGTTGAAATACAGAAGTATCGGCTAATCCAAATTTCATAAAAGAATCATTGGCTGCCAAATCGGAAGATGTAAAATAATTTTCCGTAATCGAACTAATAAACTCCTTTAGTCTTAAAAAGACATCATTGTTCTTAAATTTGTTACCATAGTTTTCTAATAAATCACTTGCTTCAGTTAATAAAACTCCGTACAAATTTTTATTAAAACGAGACGTCAATTTGACGGTAACTTCGATGAACAATAAAAAATAGAACCCAATCGAAAAATAATTTCATTTATGCACATATCGCTTGACGGTTTTGTAGGATCGAACGGAGAAATGAACTGGATCAAAGTTGATGAAGAAATTTTTGGTCATGTCGGTAAGCGGATAAGCGAAGGCGACACTTCATTATATGGACGGGTACTGGGCAAGTGAAAAAGTTATAACTTTCGCAAACCAACATGTTATACGCAACTCTGAACACAGCATTACTTTACCTTAAATAGGCAATCATGATAAACGGAGTACACGTTCTTATTTACAGTAAGAAAGCCGCAGCAGACAAAAAATTTTTTAAAGACGTATTGAAGTGTCCCAATGTTGATGTTGGTGGAGGCTGGCTCATTTTCGGATTACCTCCTTCCGAACTTGCGTTTCACCCCTCACCTGATGTTATTTCTCAGGAGGTGTATTTGATGTGTGATGACATTCATCAATTCGTTGCTGAGATGAAAAAGCATGATATTGAGTGTGGGAAAATTTCAAGTCAATCATGGGGTTTACATACAGAATTGATTTTGCCAAGTGGCGGGAAACTAGGTGTATATCAACCAAAGCATGAAAGGCCAAAGCCAATGAAAGCTAGAAGTATTATTAAGAATAAAAAATCAGTTACAAAAACCGCAAAAAAGAAAAAGTAACTTCTTTCATTTTACGCCGTTGTCCTTATTGTTCTTCTTTTCTTCAAACCAATAAAGAATATAAAAATAATAGGATTGTTATGCTTAGTCCCGATAGCTATCGGGAGCGACTAAGCATCAGCTTCGAAGAAGCTGTAACTCTTTCTTCTATTGTTCTCCATACCAACAACCGAAGTAAAGGAGTTTTCAGATTGCCTGCGATATGCAAAAACGGAATTTGATGCGAGACCCGACTGGAGATAAAATTATTTCAATTTGGACTTCGCAAGAAAGCCATTAACATCCAACCAGTGCATGAATGCATCGAACCAACGATTACTGGTTCGATTGGGATTACCCAGGCCGAAACCATGTCCGCCACTTTGATAAAGATGAAACTCAACCGGGATGCCTGCTTTGAACCAGGAATCTACAACACCAAACTGGCCCCTGAAAAGAAAATCATCAGTTGCAATCACATTGAACATAGGCGGAGCATTTTTTGGTACTGTTACGGGGCCCATACCACCATAGATAGGTCCAATGAAAGCTAACTTCATGATTTTAGAGTTCAATGTGCAATGCATAGTGAGACCCGCACCTGCTGAAAAACCGATCATACCTATTCTGTTGGTGTCGATGCCCCACTTCGCAGCATTTTTCACGATCATATTGTATGCGGCCTCAGCATCCTGTAACTGGTTCGACAGATCAAGCTGCGGTGGAGGTGGTGCTGTTGTTGTTGTACCTTTTGAAGAATCGGTGGAAGGAGTAAAACGTGGACGATTCATCCAGGCTTTAAAACTATCGAGTGGCTCTGCAGTCGGATATAGCCGGTATTTAAGTACAAATGCAGTAACTCCTTTTGCAGCGAGTGCCTCAGCAACTTCCCATCCTTCATTTCCCATAGAGAGCCATCGAAAACCACCACCGGGTGCAACGATCACGACTGCACCGTTCGCCGTTCCCGGTTTCGGAAAAAAAGGAGTAAGGGTGGCAGCAGTAATATTACGGGCCATCGGATCACCCCATTGCCTGAACCATGTTTCAGAAGCTGGTTGATCTTTAACGCCACCTGTATTGAGTGGGATCGCATTTGGCTCAGCAGGAGTAGCGAGTGGATATATAGTTCCGTCTTGTGCGAATGTGAATTCAGCAAAGACTATTGAGCAAATCAAAAAGATTTTTTTGGATAAATTTTTAAAAGTACAAGACATAGCAAAGTTGATTTTGATTTTCAATTCTGTTGACATCCTTTTGTAATGATTATTGTTTCTTAACATCAGATATGTCAACTTATAGTTTAAATGAGATTAAAGGTTTATGGCCTTCGATCTCCTGCAATATAATCCGTTATCCTTTTGCAGACTTCTATAATTCAACACTGGGAAATTTTGTATTTTCCGTCCGCCTGGGGTCTTGCCCCGCAGCCAGTACAACATAATTGAATGAAGCAACAATAAAAAAATAGAACCTTATATTAAACGAAGTGAAATCCCGCAATACGGGAAGAAAAATAATTTCCTTCATGCACCTGGGTGCTTGACGGTTTTGTAGCAGTACCGAACGGAGAAATGAACTGGATCAAAGTTGATGAAGAAATTTTTGATCATGTCGGTAAGCCTATCGTTTTTTGCTATTTTAATTCTTAATCCTTGTAATAAGTAATAGCTCTTTTTGTTACAGATAGAAGCTTGCCATTTTTGTAAGTGCTCTGTTGTGTCCAATTACCTTTATCATCATAACTATCATATTTGTAGGTAAGGCTTGTGGTTGTAGTAACGCCTTCTTCTACTGTAGTGTATTGCTCTTCGGCCGGGTCATCTTTATCATTCAGTTTTCGAGTGAACTCAGATATTATTTTACCGGTACTGTCGGTCTTGCTGCTACCAATCCAACGGGGGCCATCATATTTAGCTTCATAGGCAAACAGCAGCTTTCCATTCATATAAATTTTGCTCCAGGTAACCTGGCCAAACTCATTATAAATAGCATCACAATAGCCAACCTGCTTGCCGGCGGAATCCCAGATTTTAACGCCGGTATGTTGTCCCTTTACAACTGAATCAATCGTTAGGCGATACTGGACAGTACCATTGACTGTTGTTTTTTCTTCTTTGTTGAAACCATTGGCATAGTAAGCAAGGTCGATGATTGTCGTTATAGCCGAATTATCTTTGATAGTTTCTTTAACCAAATTACCGCCGTTGTCATAAGTACCAAGGCTCTGTGTGGAATCGCCTATTGCTTTGCCGGTGCTGTCAAAATTCACAGTTTTGGAATCAATAGTTTCTGGCTTGCCTTTTAAATTACCGAAACCAAATTCTGTCCTTTGGATATTAGTTGTGGCTTTTTGAGTGGGTTTATTGTTGCAGGCGATAAAAGCCAGTATGATAACAGGAATGATCAGTTTTCTCATAATGATGTTTTTGATTGAAAAAAAATAAAGGTGTTACCTATTGGTTTTTAGCAGTACGCAAACATGCATCCGAACGAATTTAATATAATTTCATTTATCCACATATCGCTTGACGGTTCTTAGCCTTGGTTCGTGTCCGGAACCAATATCATGATGGCGATGCGTGGGGACACGCATCACGGCATCTCAATCTTTCTTCCATAGTCTTCGCAGCAAAAAAGAAAAATGAATTAACTTTCTGTAGAGGAACTTGCGTAAAGCAGAATGTTGTAGGCAATGTTATTGGACATTTCTCTAAAAAATTCATGGAACACAATAAAGATTAAATCTACATCATGAAAAAATTAATTTTCTTTATTCTGAATATATAATTCCAGGACACGATTCTAAAATGTTTTCAATATTCCCTATTATAAAAGAAGGCGTGATTAAAATAAAATAGTTCTTCCGTCCGCCCGGGGTCTTGCGCCAGCGCCAGTACAACATAATTGAATGAAGAGGGCAGCCCCCGGGAGTTTAGTTATAATAATTTGTATACAGGATCAGCAGCTTTCTTCCATAGTTGTTTGCGCCAACAAACGAATAAATCATTAACTTTCTGTACAGGAACTTGCATAAAGTATAGTGTCAGCTGGAAGCTGGAAACCAACCAGAGCGATAATAGTTTTATAACATTTAATCCAACCAATCATGGATGCCGGCAATCGGGATTTGCTGTTTACTCTTTTGTCAGGAGCTGTTATTTCTCCTGTTCTTTTGTGGGCGGGCAGAAAATTATATGACAGTTGGCGCCTAAAAGGGACCTATCTGACCATCATCGGAGGAACAGGTTTTATAGCAGACGAGTATAAAGCAATTCTTCCGGCCACGAAGGGCGTACATTTTGGTATTTCCATCCGTATAATCAATGCAACAGATAAAGTACAGGCACTGGAAAAGGTTATTGTAATGTGGAGGAATGTGAGGCATAAAAATGTAAAATCGCTCAGGCATTTAATAGATTACGACCCATCCATTGAAGAATATGATTTAAAAGATAAGTCAATAGATGAATTTTTTGAAAGGGGTCAATGGCATAAAAAAAATGTTTTGCTTCCTTTGATACTTGAGCCAAATGGTGTAGCTGTTTTCTTGCGAATAGAATGTGACTTCTCTTTTTATGAAACAAACCTATTTTTCGGGTTAAAGAAAAAAGAACTTCCCGAGGAGGTAATAAATACAATGCTAGAAAATATGGACCACGGGGAAGGAATCGTCAAACTGCGAATTGACGGAAAGATGCGATCGTATAAGGGAATTATCTGGCCCAAACAACAAAATTGATAATCCCCTGACTTGGTTTTACGATAGCGAAAGATTATCTGGAACAGAAAAAAGGTTCTATCCGCTCGGGGTCTTGCACAACAGTCAGTACAACATAATTGAATGAAGAGGGCAGGCCCGGGCGTTTAGTTACAATAATTGTTGTTCCAGTATCAGCATCTTTCTACCATAGTTCTTCGCTGCAACAATAGAAAATGAATTAACTTTCTCTACAAAACTTTTGCAAAACCGGCGACCTGGAAGCAAGATTAAACAACAACCATGATAACAAATTCAAAACTGCATTATACCATAATCCGTAAAATAATTGACAACGGATTTGCGCCAGACGTTGAGGAACTTTCAAAAATTCTGGGGGCTGACAAGGATGAAGTAATTAGAGCATTATATGGCTTGCAAGACTATCATGGCGTGGTGCTTCATCCAAATGAACCCAAAGTTTGGGTAATTCATCCATTTTCATTAGCACCGACTAATTTCTATGTAAAATCAAAGAATGGCGAGTGGTGGGGAAATTGTGCATGGTGTTCGTTAGGAGTAGCGGCTTTGCTAAAGGATGATGTAAAGATAACTACAAGAGTTGGAGCAGAGACTAAACAAATTGAAATCAATATTGTCAATGGAGAAATCCAGGAGAAGAATTATTACATACATTTTCCTATACCAATGAAAAATGCATGGGATAATGTTTTGTACACCTGTAGCAATATGCTGGTATTTGAAAATGAAGAGCAAGTTAACCATTGGTCTAAAAAGCATAATATTCCCAAAGGAGACATTCAGCCGATTGATAAGATTTGGAGTTTTTCAAAGAAATGGTATGGTAACCATTTAAATCCGGAATGGACAAAATTGACTGTTGATGAAGCAAAGCAAATATTCAAGGATTTCGAATTTGAAAATAAGATTTGGAATTTGAGCGACTCAAAGGAAAGATTTTGATGTGTTCCGTCCGACCGGGGTCTTGCCCCATAACCAGTACAACATAATTGAAAAGATGGCAGCATCTTTCTTCCATAGTTCTTCGCAGCAACAGAAAATAAATTAACTTCCTTCCCCATAAACATAAAACAAGCACCAACGAAAAATGGAAGTACATCATCATGCACACACACCGAGAAAAAAATGGACTCATTACTTCTGGGAATTTTTAATGTTGTTCCTTGCTGTGTTCTGCGGTTTCCTGGCAGAAAACTATAGGGAGACGATTGTTAATAAAGAAAAGGCACATCACTATATTCAAAACCTGGCGGCCGATCTGAAGGCGGATACTGCCGATGCTAATTTTGCTATTTACTATAATCAGTTATGGAGCGATCATCTGGACAGTGCTTTGCAAGTGCCAATTGATCGCCTGAAGGATATAAATTCCCAGGATACTTTCTTTTATCATTTTCTTCCTTTTTATAACTGGTTGCAAGTCTTTATCCAAAACGATAATACGATTACACAATTGAAGGCAGGTGGATTTAATTTTATCAGGAATGAGAAGGTAGTTGATTCCATAAACCTCGTTTATAATTTTTACCGGAATGCAGGTTTTAATAATAATTATCTTTCTACATGCTATTGGGATATTGTACGAAAAGCACAAGAGCTAATGGATATGCCGACTCCTTTATTAACAATTGAAGAAAATATTCCAAAGCAAGTTCTTCAAAACAAAGAAGTCTTTATTAAATATGATATGCAGGCGATACGTCAGCTTTACGGTATGATAAGAAATGCAAAAGGAAGCTTAGCTACTGCCGTACTATATGAAAAGCAATACAGGGAAAAAGCTGAAAGATTGCTCAGATATCTTCAGAAAGAATATCACCTGGACTGAAGGTTAGTCTTCCACAATATATAACAATCAACCATTTCATACTAACAATCGAACAAACGCACAACAATTAACTTTGACGAACAATAAAAAATAGAACCATATGAGAAAAATAATTTCATTTATGCACATATCGCTTGACGGTTTTGTAGCAGGACCGAACGGAGAAATGGACTGGATTAAAGTTGATGAAGAAATTTTTGATTATGTCGGTAAGCGGATAAGCGAAGGCGACACTGCATTATATGGACGAGTAACTTATCAGATGATGGAAAGTTACTGGCCTACCGCAGGAGACAAGCCGACAGCGAGCAAGCACGACATTGAACATTCAAAGTGGTATAGCAAAGTTCACAAAGTTGTTTTATCAAAAACAATGAAAGACGCCGATTTGACTAACACAAAAATTATTAGCGACAACCTTCCGGACAGAATAAATGAAATAAAACAACAGGCAGGTAAAGACATCTTGCTTTTTGGTAGCCCGACAGCAACACATTCACTTATTCAACTGAACTTAATTGACGGCTACTGGCTATTTGTTAATCCAATTATTCTTGGACGAGGCATTCCATTGTTTGCAGACATCAAAGACAAAATAAAACTAAACCTATTGACTACCCGACAATTTACTTGCGGGGTAACTGAACTGAATTACACAGTGGACAGACAATAAACAAACCGGTTGCTCATTGTCACGCATTGCGGAGTGTTCATTGTCCCTTCTGCGGGTTGTTCTTTGTCCCCCCGCTGGCGGGGGAAGTACTTCGATATAAGTGTATTTACAAATTAGGGGTGGACAAATAAGTGCACACCCAATCCACCCCCACATGATAATTTAAAATGATGGACCATCCGGCCCCCGTCCCGACTTAGTCGGGAGGGACATATACATTCTCATTTTCGTACTCGTAGTTCTTCGCAGCAACAGAAAATAAATTATCTTCCTATTCAAACAAGCACCAACGAAAAATGGAAGTACACCACCATGCTCACACGCCAAGAAAAAAATGGACGCATTATATCTGGGAATTCCTGATGTTATTCCTTGCGGTTTTCTGTGGTTTTTTAGCAGAGAATCAAAGAGAACATATTGTTGAAAAGAAAAGAGCCAAAGAATATGCACGGTCATTGGTGCATGATCTTTCTACCGATACGTCTCAGCTTTCCAATTTTATGAAGCGGGTTCCTTTTTTCGTTGCTAAATATGACAGTTTTCTGCTATTACATAGAAATTTGAAGACCGCATCCACCGGACAATTATATTACTATAGCTCTTTTGTAAATACAATGACCGATTTTACCTCTAATGTTTCTACGCTTGATCAAATAAAGAATTCAGGAAGCCTTCGATATTTTGATCACCATCTGCAGGATAAGATATCGGAGTATGCCCGGTTGATTGACAGAAACAAAGATTATAAACCTTTTGGCCTACCGATTCATGAACGGGCAGTTACATTAGGAAGCAAAATCTTTGATGGGGAAGTGTTTTATTATGAATATTTATTTGATCCAGAAAAGCAGAGCAGTCGCCCCACTGATTCATTTATGCAGTCCAATCCGCCGTTGATGAACAGCGATCCCACATTACTAAAAGAATTTTCAAATGCCGTAATTGCTAAAAGGAAAACAGAACTCATCATGCTGAATATTTATTACAAGCCAGCATTTGACAAGGCTGTTGAATTAATTAATTTGTTAAGTGAAAAATATCACTTCAAATAAACTTTATTACGCCGTTGTTGCTGTTCAGGTAACAAAACATTGTCCTCTATAATTCTCCGCATCAACAACCGAAGTCAAAGAGTTTTCCGATTGGCTACAAACCCGTTTGTTCCTATCTTACATCAAATGGATTTAATAAAGTGGATATTCAAAAGTTTGATGTTCGGGATTGAACGTACGAATCGCCGCGATTATTACAGAGATGAATATCTTAAGTCGGATGCATGGAAGCGGAAACGTCATGTGGTGCTAAAACGAGATAACTGGCGATGCGTCTATTGTGGTCGTCGTGCTACACAAGTCCATCATAAGAAATACGCAAGAAAAAACATCGGAAAGGAACCAATCGAATGGCTTGTCTCAGTCTGCAAGTCTTGTCATGACGCCCAACACTATTAAAACAAGGTTTTCCCAACCCTACAATACAAACATTCAAAACGATTGCGGTATCGGATAATGCCGGAGCGTTTAACCGGTTCACTTAAGAAATCCCACCACTCATCAATATAAGTAACACCCATAACTGCAAACTGTTTAATTTCACCCTGTTTTTACATCAATAAGTTAGCCATGTTACGCAGTGTATTCGTTACTCTATTTTTTGTATTCAGTTGTCTAAATGTATTTGCCCAAAATACCAGCGGCACCATTTCGGGTAAGGTCGTCGATTCGGCACAGCGTCCATTGGAAGGTGCGACCGTATTATTGGTTACTGGCCCAAAAGATGTCCCGCTGAAAAGCGCCCTGACTGATGATAAAGGAGCTTTTGTTTTACAGAAAATAAAATGGGGTACTTATAAGCTGATCATCAGTATAACAGGGTTTAGCAAAGACAACGGCATACCAGTCATTCTCACCGAAGAAAAAAATAACATCAACGCAGGTACTGTAAAACTGGTGAATCTTTCCAAAGAGCTCGAGGGCATTACGGTGACATCGCAACGTGCTCCCGTAGAAAGAAAAATAGATCGAACCGTTGTAAATGTAGATCAGATGGTAAGTGCCGCTGGTTTAACAGCGCTGGATGTGTTGGAAAGATCACCCGGTGTTTCTGTTGACAACAACGGAGTTATTAGTTTGCAGGGAAAAAATGGTGTTACTATATTTATTGATGATAAACCAACCTATTTAAGCGGCGCAGATCTTGAAAATTACCTGCGTTCACTGCCCGCTTCTTCTATCGATCAAATAGAACTGATGACCAACCCGCCTGCTAAATACGATGCAGCCGGTGGGGCAGGTGTTATCAATATCCGCCTGAAAAGGACAAAGGTAAAAGGCTTCAATGGCTCACTCAACACAGCGTATACACAAGGCAGGTATGCAAAAACAAACAATAGCTTTAACTTCAATTATCGCAGCGGTAAGTTGAATACATTCGGTACGCTTACACAGAACTATTCAACAAACTTTTCTGACCTTACAATCAATCGTCATTTCAAAAAACCGGACGGCAGCCGCAATTATGATTTCTTACAAAATACCTATATTAAACCTTCGGGTCTTGCTTTCTCCGCCAAAGTCGGCGCCGATTACTATGCGAATGAAAAGAATACATTCGGAATAATTCTTACCGGCTTTACAAGAAAAGGAGAGCGCAATAATGAAAACAGCAGCCAATTTATTAATACTGCTTATCAACTCGATTCAACCATTGTTGCAAGTAACACACAGGATAATTTTTTCAGGAACGGTGGAATTAATTTGAATTTCAGAAGACGTGTAAGTAAGAACGGGCCTGAGTTCTCGGTGGATGCAGACTTTATTCATTACGGCACCGGCAATGAACAAAAGTTCAACAACTTTACTTACCTCCCAAACAATACACTTTCGCAACAAGACCGTTTGACTGGTGATCTGCCTGCCGCGATTGATATCTATTCGTTAAAAACAGACTACACACATCCATTGAAAAAAGGCTGGAAGATCGATGCGGGTGCAAAATCGAGCCAGACAAAAACAGATAATGTGGCGGATTATTTTTTAACGGTCAACAATGTAACAGAACCTGATTACGATAAAACAAATCATTTCATTTATAAAGAAAATATTCATGCTGCATATATCAATAGCTCCCATGAAGGCAAGCGTTGGTCGATGCAGTTAGGGCTAAGAACAGAGTATACGGTCTCAGATGGCAGACAGTTAGGCAATGCAGTGAAACCTGATTCTTCATTTAAAAGAACCTATGCAAGCTTATTTCCTACAGCTTATCTGAATTATAAATTAGATAGTGCCGGTAGTCACACCCTTACACTTGATTATGGAAGAAGAATTAACAGGCCGTATTACCAGGATCTCAATCCTTTCATTTCGCCGTTGGATAAGTTCACATATTATGTAGGCAATCCTTTTTTGCTGCCTGCATACACACATAATGTACAGTTGTCGTACAGTTATAAGAATAAGATCACAATTGCGTTCCGGTATAGTTCTACACTGAATAACACGAATGAAACTATCGAGATAGTAAACGGAACGTATTACAGTCGTCCGGGAAACATAGGCAAGGTCACCAACATCAGCGGATCGTTACAAGGCGATCTGCCTTTAAAGAAATGGCTGAATTTCGGCTATTATACTGAGGTAACAAATATACATTCCAAAACGAATTTTTATACAGGCTTCCTGAATACACAGGGCACTTATTGGTTTGTACAACCCAACTTGCGATTTACTTTTACCAAAGGGTGGAGCGCCCAGATCGATGGCTACTATCAAACTGAGATCACATCAAATCAATTCATCTTATTAAAAAGAGGAAGATTGAACGCAGGTGTATCGAAAAAAGTTTCAACGTCGCTAACGGTTCGTGCTACGGTAAATGATATTTTATACACCCAAATCAATCGCGGTATTATTAATAATCTTGCAAATACCGAGGCGAACTGGCGAAATGAAAATGATACCCGGACGGTGACCATTGCCCTCGCCTGGCGTTTCGGAAAAACAATTAACGATTTAAGAAGACATAACCAAAACAGTGCGCAACAGGAACAGAATAGAGTGAGAGAATAGTTCTTGTTACACTTGTTGTCATTAGCACCCCCCGGAAAAATATGATCGTTGTCCTGCGTTTGTAACTATTGCTGTCCGGTAAAATTTTGATTTCGTAAAAAAAGGAGGTCATTTGACCTCCCCTAAATTGGTAGTTTTGAGTTACCACACTTAAAACAAACCAACATGAACAAAAGTAATTTTTTTAGCGGACAGCCGATTTTTTCTCAACTATTGAAACTTATTCCCAAGGACAGCGTATTACGTATCGCATATGATAGTAGATCGGATCATTATTGTAAACGATTTAATACATATGAACATTTAGTAACCATGTTATATTCAATTTTCAATAATTGTAATTCTATTCGAGAAGTAACTACAGGTATGTTAGCCTCAGAACAACGGCTAGCGCATTTGGGTATCAGGTATCATCCACGACGGAGTACAATTTCAGATGCCAATATTCGTAGGCAGGCCGAAGTATTTGAAAAGATTTATTTCTGTTTGTATAAAAAATATTTTTCATTTTTATCGGACAGCTGCAAAAACAGTAAGGCATCAAAACTGTATATTCTGGACGCTACAACTATTTCTTTATTTCAGGAAGTATTGCGTACATCAGGGAAAAATCCATCAGGTAAAAGAAAAGGTGGTATTAAAGTACATACACTTATAAGGAGTGATCAGGATGTTCCTTCAATGATCCGCCTGACCGAAGCTGCGGCCAATGATTCGCAGTTCTTAAAAGAAGTTAATCTTCCAAGAGGTTCAGTTATTGTGTTTGACAGAGGGTATCGTGATTTCACAACCCTTAACCGGTTTACCAGTGAAGGCATCGCATGGGTTACCCGGCTTAACCGACTTTTTGCTTATGATATTAAACAAGAGTATATACTGCCAGATAATTCTTCTGCAATTATCAGCGATCAACAAATACAATTAGGATGGAGATCGGGTACTAGGGTAACAGCCAGGCTTGTCACTTATTATGATGACGCATCCAAAGAGAAGTATGAATTCTTAACCAACAACTATAGAATGAGTGCGATAAATATCGCATCCCTTTATCGGAAAAGATGGCAAATAGAACTGCTGTTTAAAAGAATGAAGCAAAACTATCCGCTCAAATACTTTCTGGGTGATAGTGAGAATGCGATCAAAATACAAATATGGTGTTCGTTGATAGCAGATTTACTCTTAAAAATTGTAAAGAAAGCAGCAGCAGCTAAATGGTCTTTCTCCAATCTTGCTGCCATGGTACGATTACATCTCATGACATATATCGATCTATTCAGCTTTTTGAAATCGCCAGAAAAATCATTACGTAGTCTCTACTCACGACCAGAAAGACAGAATTATAATCAGCTTTTATTTATTACATAGGCCATGCTAATCAAAAAAGGGAAAAAATCAAAAGAATACCTAACAGTATCAATGTAATCAGGTAAAAGCTATATTTTAACCGGACAGCAATAGTTTGTAACTCAGGACAATTCTTTTATCCTGACCTTAATTTGGTTTCAATTTGGGGTGGATACTTACGCTGCACATTCCACCCCCATTGATAATTTAATTTGTTCGGCCATCCACCCCCGTCCCGACCAGGTCGGGAGGGAAATTATACCGTTCCTTATTTTAGTTTGGCGTAGATCCTATCAGCAACAATTCCATCCTTCCCGGGAGTCTGGTCACGCAGCTAACAACAATATAAGAATAATGAAGAGGGCAGACCCGCGAAGTAATTGTGTGTATATTTTTTTTATTCCTGTTCTTCCACAAAAAGTGATGACCCAAAAACATCAAAACATTAGATTTTTCATAACTCTTTTTTCTGCAATTTTGCATTTCTCTCAAATAAAGATCACAGTTAAAAAAAGGTACTTTATAGTGATGAAGAAGCGAGCTTTGTTGACCATCCTTTTTATTCCTATCGCTTTATCTGTTATTTATGCCAGCGCTGATGGTGATACCCTTGTGAATATGAACACGATTGAAGCCCGTTACAAAGCGGCTGTTGAACGTTTGAAAGACCAGGGAAGAATACTACACAGATACGCGACTGAACATCATTACAACACTGACTATTGCTTGCTGGTTGACATGTCGCTGCCTTCGGGTAAGAAGCGCCTTTTTATTTATAATCTGATAAAAGATTCAATCGAGTTTGCGGGGCTGGTGGCGAATGGCGTTGGTTCTTATCGTCCCGGTTCAGAGCAGTTGATATTCTCCAATACGATCAATAGCGGCATGACGTCGCTGGGAAAGTATAGTATTGGCAATAGTTACTACGGCAAGTATGGCCTGGCTCACAAATTACATGGACTGGATAGTACAAACAGCAACGCATATAAACGCACGATCGTATTACATTCACATGCACATATGCCCGACATAGAAGTTTATCCTGATCTTTCCCCTTTAAGTGCCGGATGCCCGATGGTAAGTGCAGACTGCCTGGTTTTGTTAAAGCAGTATATCAAAGTATCAAAGGACCCCATTCTTTTATGGATATATAACTGATTTGGCTTTTTTTTCAATAATTTAAATTGAATAATTAGAAAATGGAATTCAACCCAAACAACAATGTTATTAAACTCTGTATTCAAGGTATGGACATGGAAGAAAAAGGCAAACCTGAAGAAGCAAGCAAACTATTTCTTCAAGCCTGGAACGAAGCGACAAACGACTTTGAAAAATTTATTGCTGCTTATTATGTGGCCCGGCATCAGAAAAATGTTTCCGACAAATTAAAATGGCTCGAAACAGCTTTGCAGTTTGCATTAAAAATAAATGACGACATCTGTTAAGGGAGCTTTTCCTTCTCTATATTCAAACATTGCCAAATGCTATGAGGACTTAAGCGACCCTGACAACGCAAAAAAGAATTATGAATTAGCAATTTCGTTCAAGGACAAACCGTCTGACAACGGTCCCTTTTATCACGGGACGAAAGCAGATTTGCAGGTTGGCGATTTGCTGACAGCAGGGAGCGAGTCTAATTACAAATCCGAACTCATAATGAATCACATTTATTTCACAGCCCTGGTTAATGGGGCGGGACTTGCTGCGGCATTAGCTAAAGGTGATGGACGTGAACGTGTTTATATCGTTGAACCGACAGGGAGCTTTGAAAATGACCCGAACGTTACAGACAAAAAATTTCCGGGCAATCCGACACGTTCATATCGCACCCAGGCACCATTGAAAATCGTTGGCGAAGTAACAGATTGGGTGAGACAAACACCTGAGGAACTCCAAAAATGGCGCGAAAAGTTGGCGAATATCAAAGGAGAAATTATTAATTAATTTCTTCGTCCGCCGGACTTTTTCCCCACAGCCAGTACCATAAAAAATTCTATTTCACGCAAAGACGCCCGGGAGCAAAGACGCAAAGATTTTCTTGGCGCCTTGTTAATCTTTGTCCGCCTGAGGCGATGAAAACTCGCTGCATTTATCTTCCATCGGTCTTCGCAGCAACACTGAAAAAAATATTATCTTCCTTATTACAAATCCACCGACACATGCGACAATATGCTTTGCTGCTCCTTGTGACTATTATCTCCAATTTATCAAACGCTCAAAAAGTAATGGATGGTTTTCCTCCTTCAAGAGCAAGCCAGGTCACTTCTTTTAATTACAGGGATTATCCTAAGAGCAAGTGGAGCTTTCGTAATATGGCTGCACCCATGCATGCATTGATGATCCCACGTGAGGGCAGTGTACATGTGTTTAAAGAAACTGGAAACAATAAGATCGGTCAAACAAAAGTTCGCAAAGACACAACATTTGAAAACGTTTTTGATAGGAATGAAGCAGATGCTGTAGTTGTGATCCGCAACAATACTATCCTGTTTGAAAAATACTGGAACGGTTTCAGCCGTCACTACCAGCATATCTGGTTCAGCATGACAAAATCATTGACCAGTTCTGCCTTTGGAATATTGGTTGCACAAAATAAAATTGATTTGAAAGCTTCGCCGGTAAAATATGTTCCTGAACTAAAAGGCACACCGTGGGAAAGAACAACCATTCAGGATGTACTTAATATGTCCACTGCTTTAGGCTTCCAGGAAAGTTATACCGACACGGCAAACTTTTTTTATAAATACTATGGAAATGCCAGTACTTTTTTTCCATCTGCAAACGCTGATAATGATCCAACCACCGCTGAAGTATTAGGTACTTATGATTTCCTGACCAGGATGGCGACACAAAACAATAACCTGCAGCCAGGTGTTAAGTTTGAATACAGTTCTCCTAATGTCGATGTAATAAGCTGGATCATTTCAAACATTACAGGCAAAACATATAATGAATTTATCCAGGAAAACATATGGAACAAGATAGGCGCCGAGCATGATGCGTATATCAACATCGACCAGAGTTATACGGCCGTTGCTACCGGCGGTATGAATTCTACCTTAAGAGATTTGGCACTGTTTGGCATATTAATACTGGATCGGGGAAAGATAGATGGCAGACAGATCATACCACAAAGTTGGGTGGATGAAACAATAAAGATCACACAAGCGGATAAAGACCGATACCTTAGGAATGATGTATATGTGCAGGCAAAAATGCCGTGGGTAGCTTATAAAAATTATTGGTGGATATTGGATGAAACGAAAGGAGAGTATTGTGCTGTAGGAATTCATGGGCAGGTACTATATATTAACCGTTCTGCCAATTTGGTGATCGCATATTTTTCAAGCCAGCCAAATGCCGGATCTGTTGCAAGCAAAGAGTTTTTGCCAAAGCTCTATGCATGCAGGGAATTGAGTAAGACATTTATAAAGTAATATCAAGATCTCTGTTCACCAATGTTTCATAATGACAACAAACTCATTTAAAGTAACAATTCATATGGTCTCGAGTCTTGACGGAATTATTGCCAAAAAAGACAATAGCGTTTCATGGTTTGAGACAGCTGATTATTACAAGAAAGGTGTTTCCGAACAAGACCCTGAAGAGTTTCTTAAAACAATAGATTGCTATGTAATGGGCTCCCGGACATATGAACACGCATTGGAACTTTCAACATCTTATGGGTGGGCATATGGAGATACGCCGACTATTGTAGTAACTCACAGAAAACTGCCGGTTGATAGAAAGAATATTCAATTTTATTCCGGCGACCTTAACAAACTTATGAATGAACGATTAAAACCAAACTACAAGAATGTCTGGGTCGTAGGCGGAGCAATGCTTGTCAAAGAATTCATTCGTTTGAAATTGGCGGACGAAATAAGGTTATCAATAATACCGGTTATTTTAGGTGACGGAAAACTGTTTTTTGAACAGATTGGACAACAACATGCATTACATCTAAAAGGCGTGACAGCCTACAAAAGCGGAATCGTGGACCTATTGTATGAAATAAAAAAAGATTAGAAACGCTATCGGATTCAGCCCCACATTTTTTCTTTAAAAAAATATTTGCAAAAAATTTTGCGAAACCGAATAGTTGCACATATATTTGCAACCGATTGGCTTCGCAAATAAAAATTTAAACAATATGAGACGAGACATTTTCCAGGCAATAGCCGACCCGACAAGGCGGGCAATTATTACCTTAATTGCATTGCAGGCAATGACACCAAACGCCATTGCTGACAACTTCCACACTACCCGGCAATCTGTTTCCAAACATCTTCGCATACTCACAGAATGCGAACTGGTAAAACAGGAACAAAAAGGCAGGGAAATTTACTACTCACTTGAAATTGAAAAAATGAAAGAGATTGATAAATGGTTTGACCAATTCAGAAAAATTTGGGAAACCCGGTTTAATCAACTTGACAAAGTATTATCAACAATTAAAAAACAAAAAAAATGAAAAACAATTTGCTATTTGATTTTACCGTTGACAAAGCAACAAAAACGGTATTCATAACCAGGGAATTTGATGCCGACCTTTCGCTGGTATGGGATGCTTTTACCAAACCGGAAATTCTTGACCAATGGTGGGCACCTAAACCCTGGACATCAAAAACAAAATTTATGGATTTTAAAGTTGGTGGACGAAGATTTTATGCTATGGTAAGCCCGGAAGGACAAGAACGTTGGGCAATTCAGAAATATACTTCCATTAGTCCAAAAACCAATTTCAAAATTTTTAATGCTTTTGCAGACAAAGATGAAAACCCTGAATTGCCGGGTTCTGAATGGGATCTACACTTTCAGCGAACAAAACGGAAAGACAAAAGTGAGTATTACTATTTATAATGAATCCCTTGAACGCATGGAGAAGATGATTGAAATGGGCTTCAAAGAAGGATTTACGATGACATTGAACAATCTGGAAAATCTGTTGGCAACTTTATCGAAAAAATGATTTTCGTTTTCAAAATGTATTTCAAAAATTTTAAGAAAGTAAACAATCTAAAAAATAAAAATTATGGCACTTATCAATCCTCACATTAACTTCAACGGAAATGCCGAAGAAGCATTTACCTTTTACAAATCAGTATTTGGCGGAGAGTTTGCAAAGATTATTCGTTTCAAAGACCTTGCAAGCCCTGAATTCCCGGTTGCAGAAAAAGAAGAAAATAAAATTATGCATATTGCTTTGCCTATCGGTAAAAGTAATATGTTGATGGCAAATGATGTTCCGGAAATTATGGGAAGAACAAACGAAAATGAGAACAGAAGTAAAATTGTAATAAGTGCAGAAAGTAAAGAAGAAGCAGACAAATTATTTAATGGGCTTTCAGCAGGAGGACAAATAGAAGGGCCTATTGGTGATAGTCCCTGGGGTGGTTCATATTTTGGTTGTTTTAGAGACAAATACGGTATTGAATGGATTGTGGAATTTGACCCAAATATAAGTAATTGAACTAAAAGTAGACTTAAAACAAAGCAGCAACCGTAATTTATATTTTATATGAACGTACAAGAACAAATCAAAAAGTATATTGCCAGTCAACCTGAACCAAAACGCAGTGACATGCAAGAGTTGCACCACACATTCTGCAAGTATTGCCAAAATGTAAATTATGGTTCTTAGATGGTAAAGACGATAAAGGTAAAACTGTTTCTAATCCTAATATTGGATATGGATCTTACACCATAAAATATGCTGATGGAACAACCAGGGAGTTTTATCAAATTGGTTTGAGTGCAAACACAACCGGGATCTCTGTCTATATCCTTGGTATAAAAGATAAGAACATACTTAGCCCAAACGTATGGAAAAAAACTAGGCAAGGCGAGTGTGACCGGGTATTGCATCAAGTTCAAAACTCTAAAAGATATAAACATTGATATACTTCAAGCGGCAATACGATATGGGGCTGAGGCTCAATCCTGACAGCTATCGGGAGAAAAAAAAGTGAGCTGATGACATAATTAAAAATAAAATATTATTCAACGAACTTTCAGAAGAAGCTTCAAATTGGCTTAAAAAAATAAACGGAAATAATTTTATCACATGTTGTCCATCAATAGTACATTAAATTTATGACCATCAGGATCAGCAAAGGCAAAACCATAATAATTGTTTTCGTCTCTGCGCACTTCCTGAAAAATGTTACCTCCGGCTTCTTTAACCTTACTCTGCAAATTCGTTCACTTCCGCCTCTGTTTCTGCAGAAAGTGTGAATATAATTTCGCTGGTTTTAGACCCGGATGGTAAATATTCATCTATTCGTGAACCCTGTTCAAAAAAATGAATCACAAAATCATTTTTCCCAAAAAGAAAACTAGCCAGCTTAGGATCGTTGTTTGGTTTATTGGGAGTAAAACCCAATTGTGTGTAGAACTGATTGGTGTGCTTTGCATCTTTTACACTAAAATTAGCCCATATTATTTTCGCTTTCATATTGTTGAATTTTGAGTCAATATTCAGTAATCATGCCAAGCTGGGATATTGTTTCCGCTGTAACAGGCGCTATCGGTTTAATTCACCATTAAAGTAACACAAAGGCCACAAAGCACACACTACATACACAACGGTACACTCAATAGCCCACGGTTTAAACCGTGGGCTATTTTTCAAATGGCTTTACGTTTTAATATTTAATGTCACCTAAGTTTTACAAGCTTAAATACTTCGTTTTTGTTGTTGTTTCTTACTTCTACAATATAGATTCCCGAAGAAAGATTATGACCGAAATTTATTTCTCTTGCCGCCTGGCGTGATGCTTTATAAACAATTTTCCCATCAGCTGAAAATACTGTGAGGAAAACCGGGTTCAACGGTGTTTCATTAAATCTCACTGTAAAAGAACTTATTGTTGGATTTGGATAAACTATAGCTTGTCGGAAAGAATTGTTCACCGCTTCTGTAACACTATTGCTTGAGTTATTTGATCCAAGAGTGTAATTTGAACAAGGTTGACCGCATAATCCCACCCTGTCTTCAGGATGATTTGATAAATGATGGTTAACAGCACTCAATGGTAAAATAAGCTGCTGAGGACTTCCAGTATTGCCCGGAGGCACATGACACAGATATATTTTTCCATTTGGTGCATAGATAGTGCATGGGCGGTCGCAAGTGGAATTACTGCACAAGGTGCTATCAAAATAGTTAGGCAATGATGCCGGCACATCCAATGGTTGTTGTACAAGTCCGGGATCAATCACTGTTTCCCACACAAAAAATTCATTGTTAATTCCCATACTTTCTACTGCGGGAGTCGGAATGTTAGTAGTCGGACAATCACCCGTGTTTCCAACCGCATCAGTTTTAAATAAAAAAAATAAACTTGAGTCTGCAAAGTATTTGCCTCCCGCCATCACATACCCGGAATCATTTGTCTGTTTTATCGATCCGAGAAAATAGAAAGCATCGTCCCGGTAAAGTGGAGAATAGAATTTTCCAAACTGCGGAACAAGTGCAGCATTAAATTTAATAAAGTATGAAATAGGTGAACTATAAGTCTCATACAGCAGAACAAATCCATTGTCAAATGAAGGAACAGTTGTAGTCTGTGCGCCTGGTTCTATATTGATAAGTTTAACAGATTGGTTAATATCAAAATTTTGATCAAGCGAGAGTATTGCATTGGTATTATCACCTGTGTAACCTTCATACCATGACATGGTCAGCACATAATTATTATTTGAAAGCTTGATAAAACTATGTATGCCTATCGACTGGAATCCATCCAGCCATATTTTCTTTGATTGATAGATCTGGCCATTTGCGAGGGCCATTTTCATAATGTAAATACTATCGGGGGCGGGCGGGTAGGATGATGGAAGAACCCCATGGACCAGTAAAGTGTCTTCTTTGATAAAAGGAGCGATAGCGTAATTCATGACACCATTGTTTATTGATTTTTGCCAAATGATATTGCCATCTTTATCCATCTTGATTATTACAGTGCCACCATTCTCCGGAAAAAAGGCGTTTGAATAATAACCGGTAATGATCACCGCATTATCGGGCGTTGATATTATTTTCTCGAAACTGGCATTCCACGTTTCGAGACCAAATTTTTTTTGCCAGACCAGGTTTCCATTCTTATCGGTCTTTTGCACACCTGCCTCGGCCCCTCCGGTAAAGGCAACTGAGATATAGCTTGAGTCTGCCAGTTGTGCAGAACTTTGAAAGGGATAGTCACCATCTATAAATGGATATTCATCATCTGTGCGGTTATAGGCATTCACCCATTGCTTTTCACCGTATTTATTTGTTTTGAACAGAAGACCATCTCCATTTCCAACCAGTTCATCAGATTGTGTACCTGTAATTAGATAGCCGCTATCTTTTGTTTGCATTACTTCGTATGGACCGTTATAACGACTAATTTGATAAACTCTCTGAAATGTGATCTTGTGGCAAGTGTCCTGCGCAGTTGCTGAGTTAATGATCAGGAAAACAAAAAATAGGATGGATAAAAACTTGTGCATAGCTTAAAGTTTTGGTTATTGTAATATAGTTGAACGGATTGACAATGAAAAATGAAAAAACACGTATCTCCGTTAGCATCACGTTTCCTAATAATAATAGACTATAGTTTTAATTAAACATTAAAGTAACACAATGATCACAAGCACACACGACGTACACAACGCTATGCCAAAAGAACTTTGTGCACTTTGTGAATTCTTAGCGTCCTTAGTGTTAGTAAAAAACCTTTATCTAACTTCTTTTTGCCTCAGAGCCAGTGCAACATAATTTAATGAAGAGCGCAAACCCCGGGGAGTTTAGTTACAATGAATGGTGTTACATTATGTGCATCCTTCTTTTATGGTTCTTCGCAGGAACCATTGAAAGTTCGAATACATTTTTTTATTCTGTACAGCTTACAATTGAAAATCACTAACTTTCTTTACAAGATTTTACGCAAAGCAAGTCTTTTGCTATGCAGTAACTAATATTACCATTTATAATAAAATCAATGAAAAATAATTTAACGGCATTTATTGCCTTTCTCCTGCTAATAAGCTTTAGCTGCAATTCTAACAGAGCAAAGAACACCGACGATGTGGACCAATCATTTGTCACCTTTGAAAATGCTTTTTTGGATGCATATTGGAAACAATATCCTTCGGGGTCGATCAACCAAAAGGAATTTGAGGCAGTTTATTTGCGAATACCAAGATGTGAAACCAACCCTGTTATTTGGGAAATTTCGTTTCATTCTGACCACGACAGAAATCATACTTTTAGTTTAACTATGTCCGGCTTTGAAGCAAAGGAAATATTAATTGATGGATAAAATTTCATGTCGTTGCCGTCGCTACCGCGTCAGCAGGAATTACGAATAAAAAATCTTTTTTGAATGATTATAGGTGTCTATAGAATCGGGCGGTTGGTTAAAAGCCCCTGGATGCACTTTGCATCTTATGTGTGTGGTTTTTTAGTCTTATTGCTTTCACACAAAATATCTCCGACGAGCTTAGCCGGGCCCGGACTTGATATTTTTTTCTTTTTCTTTTTTGTTGCATTTAGCTTCTGTCTGTTCATATGCAGTTTATTACAAAAAGCAATTCCCTTGATAAATCGATTAATCATTATTCTTACTCATGCAGCTGGTGCGTTGATGTTAGACTGGTGGATAAATCAACCTTCCTGAGAGAATCATAAAGTTGTGTTCTGGTATCAGCATCTTTGTTGTATAATTCTTCGCAACAACCAGAAAATAAATAACTTTAAATCCTTATGGCATTAAGTTTCCGTATAGAGAATATTACACCGGTCCTTTATGTAGAGGATATGTCCCGGAGTTTAGCATTTTATATTGACATACTTGGTTTTAAAAATGCTGATTGGGGAGATGAAAATTTTACCAGTATTGGCCGGGATAATTCGGGCGGCCTTTATTTATGCAAAGGCGCACAAGGCAAGCCCGGCACCTGGGTCTGGATCGGTTTCGATGGCGATATATTTTCGCTTCATCAGCAACTTATATCCAGAGGAGTGACCATCAAACTTCCGCCAACAAATTTTTCATGGGCATATGAAATGCGGGTAGAAGACCCGGACGGTCATGTATTGCGTTTTGGAACTGAACCTAACGATAAAGAACCTTTTGCAGACAGATGATGCTGGAGTTTTTTTACAATTAAAAACAAACTATGAGAAAACTAATTGCAGCAATGAATATGACCCTTGACGGGTTTTGCGACCACACGGCAATGATCGCAGATGAAGAAATACATGAACATTATAATGACCTGTTAAGAAATGCAGGTACGCTTATATACGGAAGGATCACCTATCAGCTTATGGAAAGCTATTGGCCAACTGTCGTAAAAAATCCCACTGGCAACAAACCAATGGATGACTTTGCTGTATTGATAGACGATATTCCAAAGATTGTTTATTCCCGTACACTGAAAAATGTTGTTTGGAAAAATTCAACATTGAAAAAAGAAATCATTAAAGAAGAAATCATAGCCCTCAAGCAATCCCGCAATGGCGGGAGTAAAAACATTGTCGTTGGCAGCCCGAGCTTAATAATAGCCTTAGCGCAGCTTGGCGTGGTGGATGAATATCAGCTTGCCGTTCAGCCAACTATTTTAGGAAGTGGTTTGCAGTTATTTAAAAATATCAGAGATAGAATTGATCTTAAACTCTTAAAAACAAAAACATTTGGTGGTGGTGCAATACTGCTTTACTATGAGACAGTAAAAAAATGAGAAATTATTTTTTGAGCCAGGAGGCATGAAAGCACAAAGGCGCAAAGAGAACCTCCGTCTATCACCCTGTCATCGTGCCTCTGTAGTTCTTATTTTTTCTTCCATAGTTCTTCGCATTCGCCACTGTGATTGTCGCATTCACACTGCAATGGCACCGCATTTATTTGCGAAATTTGTACATAACAAAACGGAAATAACATGAGAAAAATAATTGTTTTATCAATGATTACATTAGATGGAGTAATGCAAGCACCTGGTGGACCCAAAGAAGATACATCAGGCGGTTTCAAATATGGTGGTTGGACTGAACCGTATGGTGACGAAACTTATGGTGAGGCGGTGCAAAAAGAGCTGCAACAACCTGCAGATTATCTTTTGGGAAGAAAAACATTTGAGATCTGGGAAGGCTATTGGCCTAAGCATGCAGACTTTTGGCCGGGCATCAATGAAGGCACAAAATACGTTATGTCAAAAACCAGGAAAAAGTCGGATTGGAAAAATTCTGTATTCGTCAAAAGCCTGGCAGATATCAAGAAGCTTAAAAAATCAAAGGGTTCTGACATCCAGGTTTGGGGAAGTAGTAAACTAATTCAACTGCTATTGAAGAATGATGTAGTCGATGAACTCAGGCTTAAAATTCACCCGTTGACTCTCGGCAAAGGAAAAAAATTGTTTGACAATGGCCCAATCCCGGCAGCATTTACATTAATAGAAAATTCTATTACAACAACGGGAGTTATCATTGCCTGTTACAAACGAGCTGGAAAAGTCAAGACAGGTACTGTCGGAGCTTAAAAAGAAATAAATCCGATAGTAGTCGGATGAGAAAAACAATTTTTTTATTGACAACCTAAAATTTATTTCAGAGACGCAAAGTTTTTCCTGGCGTCTTAATAATCTTTGTCCCGCCTCAGGCGCGATGAAAACTTATTCTTTGGTTCTTTTCAATAAAACGAAAAGTGAATTAACGCCGCCTGGTTAGTTTCCATATGAAACAAGTCTTTTTAATACTTAATGCAGCGCTTCATCACAACGACTAGCTGTTTATAGACAGATTAATAACGTTTAATTATGGTTGTGTGTAACAATAGAGGGGTTCAAGTTGTTTACCTTTAGTACTGTTATGACAAAGACAACCTTGTTTATTTTTCTTTTAGCTCTTTCAGGATTTTGGCTAAGTTCATGCAAAACGCTTTACATTCCCGTGGACAATTTCAAGAAATTGTTTGAAGGAATGGACACGGCAGATTTGAAAAAAGAAGCTTCTATTCGCGACTCCAAAAACGAAAAGCTAACATATTACACGGTAGAGTCAATCAACTGTATCGACCGCAAGGGAAATCCTGTGGTTTTAGAAATTACTCCCACATTGAAAATTGAGATCATCTATTTCAATAATGAAAAATCTGTTGTTAATTTTCAATCAATAATGGTTAACAATAACCGGATCGGTCCAATAGACATCTCAAAACAAGGCGAGTATTTTAACATGTTATCGCCAATTAACACCCCTCGCCCCGGGGATACCTTGAGTACAGTGGACGGGAACCGTGCCCCTTCTTCTTACTATGTCTATGCAAATGTTCCATCCGAATACAGGAAAAATGGAATTCCAATAAGTGAAATAAAAAAGATTATTGTTCTTCATAAGTAAAGAGGTCGAACCTTCAACAGGCTTCCCGGTTAAACCGGGACGATGCAACTTGTTCAATGTTGAACAGAACCTTGAAAGGAGCGTCGCAACAAAAGCTTAATAGTAGCAATGCCGCCCGTATAAAAAAATAATTCAACACTTCATAGTTCTTCGCAACAACAATTAAAAAATTAATTAACTTTCTGTGCAAGAACATGCGTAAAGCATAATGTTAGCAGTCATTCTATATCAGAATAGATTCAGGTGACTGATAAAATAACAATTTGTAACAAATTCAAAACAATAAATGAATATCATAATTACAATTCTACTTGTTATAGCAGGCATCATTGCGTTGCTGTTGATCATTGCACTTTTCATGAAGAAAGAACATTATGTCAAACGTGAAATTATAATCAATGCGCCCCGGCCAAAAGTATTTGAATATATAAAACTGCTCAAAAACCAGGACACGTTCAACAAACACGCAATGACCGGACCCGAGAGGCAAAGGGAATACAAAGGAACAGATGGAACAGTTGGATTTATTTATGCATGGAAGGGAAATAAAAGTGCCGGTGAAGGAGAAAAGGAAATTATGAACATCATTGAAGGGAAAAAAATTGAAGCAGAAATTCGTTTTGTAAAACCAATGGCAGCCACTGCCCGGATAATCATGGAGACAGAGTCATTATCCGATGATCAAACCAAAGTATACTGGAGCAATGCCGGTACATTGAAATATCCTGTAAACATAATGATACCAATGATGGAAAAAATGCTTCCGAAAGAAATGGATAGTAGTTTGTCAACATTGAAAAACATTCTTGAAAAATAATCTCAACAAGTGAACGAAGCAATACATTTAAAAGGATAGCTTAAACCCATTTACTAAATGATGAATAAATTATTAATAATCGTACTATTCTTTAGTACTAAACAAGCGAACTCACAAGATACTCTTAAAATAAAGCAGATCGACTCAATAGTAACTGGCATAAATAAGTCAAACCTTGCGCCGATAAATGATTCAATTGTACAAGATCTTCCTGCGATGGGGCTATATATGAAGACGAATTTGACTATGCTGGTGGATGGCAAGGAATTAAAAAAATATGTCAATGAAGTAAATGGAGTAAGAAAGGAGAATGGTGTTTCCGAAGAATTGAGATCATCAAATACATTCTATTTTGATCAAGGTAAATTAATAAAAGTAGAGGAATTCATCGTCAAAGCTGGCAAACAACAAAACGCTGACTGGTATTATGCAGATAATAAACCATTATATTACACTTTTCAATCAGATAGATCAGAGGAACGTGCCGTATTGTTGCTAAATATGGCTGCTTCAATGCTGAAGCAATTTCAAAATAAAATTTCCGTTCACCCCGCAGTCCTGCTCTACAGCGTTAGGCAAACTGCAAAACACGGACATTTATATTATGGCAGATAACAAAAACTTTTTGCTAAGGAATAAAGCGACTATAATTTATAGCATCAGTTTGGCTTTCCTGCTGTTTCTTCTCAAATGGTTAGAACTTCGTTTTATAATATTTGACCATTCATTTGAAATTTACATCGGGTTTATTGCCGTCATTTTTACTGCACTGGGAATATGGCTTGCCTTAAAACTTTCAAAACCAAAAATTAAAACCGTAGTGGTAGAAAAAGAAGTGTATGTACACAGAAATGAAAATTTTGTACTGAACACATCACTTATCGCCCAACTTGAACTAAGCAAACGGGAGTTGGAAATATTGGGCTTATTGGCACAAGGACACAGCAACCAGGAAATTGCCGCAAAACTTTTCGTTTCATTAAGCACGGTTAAAACACATATTCAAAATCTTTTTGAAAAGTTAGAGGTGAAAAGAAGGATACAGGCAGTTGAAAAAGCAAAAAGGTTAAACCTCATTCCATAAAACCTCATACTTTGGTATAAAAGTAAGCGTCCCGCCTGAGGCGGGAAGAAAAATAGCCGAAAGTATGACCGGAAAAACTTTTGCATTGGTCATATTTGCGCCAAGAAAAATAAAAAAATGAAAAAGAATATTATCATCTACGGACTTATTGCGGGCATTGTTGTTTCTGTTTTAATGTTGTTTACTACCAACTACTTAAGCTATTGTGCGGGCAACGTTGATTATGACACAAGTATGCTCATCGGGTATGCTTCTATGCTTATCTCTTTTTCATTGGTGTATGTTGGCATTCGTAATTACAGGGATAAATACAATGGCGGAGTGATCAGTTTTGGAAAAGCATTTAAAACAGGACTCATGATGGTGTTGATCGCTTCCACCATTTTTGTTGCTGCCTGGCTTATTGACTACTTTTTTTTTATGCCCCCCGGTTTTATAGAGAAGAATTTTACATACGAACTTGACAAATTGAAGACAAGTGGAGTAAGCCAGGTAGAAATAGATGAGAAAACAAAAGAAATGGCAAACTTTGCCAGGATGTATAAAAATCCATTCTTTAATGCGATGATGACTTACGCAATAATTTTGCCTGTCGGGTTGATTGTAACGCTTATCAGTTCATTAATTTTAAAAAGAAAAACACAACCAGCACAAACAATTTAAATCAAACAAAAATGAAGAAAGTAACAGGTATTGGCGGCATTTTTTTTAAATGCAAAGACCCCAACCAAATGAAAGAGTGGTATAAAACACATTTAGGAATAGATGCAGGTCAGTATGGGGCATCTTTTGAGTGGTACCAGGATGCAGAAGGCAAAAAGAAAGGACTTACGCAATGGAATCTTAATTCCGAAACTGCAAAACTCTATGAGCCTTCAACAAAGGACTTTATGATAAACTATAGAGTTGAAAACCTGGAAGCTCTTGTTGATGAGTTAAAAAAGGAAGGAGTGAAAGTGTTAGATAAAATAGAAACATATGAGTACGGAAAATTCGTTCATATTTTAGACATGGAAGGAAACAAAATTCAATTATGGGAACCTATGGGTGAATAACAGGCGGTCGGACAAAATAGGTATAGAAAACTCATCGAATAACAGGATAGACATGCACTCCCGACTAAGTCGGAACGGGGGAAGCACTTCGATGATAAAGCCATTAATTGGGGTTGGATAATTGCGACGAATAAAAACGTGACTACAAGAAATTAACTTTGATAAATAATAACAAATAAAATGGATAATACAAGAGTATACAAAATGTCTTTTGCAAGTGTCTATCCGTTATATATACAAAAAGCGGAGAAAAAGGGACGCACAAAAGCAGAAGTGGATGCCATTATTTTTTGGCTGACAGGATATAATAAACAAACATTGCAACAACAAATCGACAAGAAAACTGATTTTGAAACCTTTTTCGCCCAGGCACCACAAATTAATCCAAATGTTTCAAAAATTACAGGTGTAATTTGCGGATATCGTGTCGAAGAAATCGAAGACAAACTCATGCAAAAGATTCGTTATTTAGATAAGTTGGTTGATGAATTGGCAAAAGGAAAGACAATGGAGAAGATTTTAAGGAAGTAAGGAGAACCCGATGCAACAAGAAATTTGTAATGCTGAATTCAAAAAGTATGAGACCAAAAATTACAGGGAACCGATATGTTTTAGCAGTAAACAACCTGGCTAAATCAGTAGACTTTTATAAAAACAAATTAGACTTTCAAACCCTGTGGGAAGGAGGTGGCTGGCATTTTCTTGTTCGTGACAGTGTAAAATTAATGTTGGGAGAATGCCCGGATGACAAATCTGCTTCTGAAATTAACTGCCATTCTTATTTTGCATATTTGGAAGTAGAAAATATTGACGAGCTATACAACGAGTACCAATCAAAAGAAATAGATATTCTAAGCAGTATTGAAAACAAACCCTGGGGACAAAGGGAGTTTTCCATTCGCACCATTGACGGGCATAGAATCACTTTTGGTGAAGAAATCTCATCACAATTGTTTGAAAGATTTATGGAAGAAGTAAAAAGTAATTGAATACATGACTAAAACAGAAATAACCGGCATTGCGCCATTCTTCATTGTAAAGGATGTTCCCGCAGCGCTGGCATTTTATCGTGACCGTCTCGGGTTCGACATCACGTTTCAAGGACCGAGTGAAGATGATATCTTCTTCGGTATAGTTCAACGAGGTGCGGCAATGATCATGCTGAAAGCAGTTGGCGTCGATCCCGTGCCGAACTACACACGGGATATCAAGCAAGGTATCGCCCGCTGGGACGCTTACCTCCATGTGCCGGACCCTGATGCACTGGCGGCAGAATTCTCGTCACGTAATGTCGAGTTCTTTCAACCGCTCATGGACAATGATGATGATTTGCGTGGATTTGAAGTTACAGATGCTGATGGATATGTTTTATATTTTGGCCGGCCGAATTCAAATCCATAATTTTTCCGCAGCAACAACTGAAATTATTTTTGTAACCGCGGAGGCGCAGGCGCCGGAAAACACAAAGCTGCTCCGTATTGTGCCTCTGTGGTTCTTTTATTTCTTCGCACAGTTATCAACCAGCACACTTAATTTTGTCAAAAGATTTAATATGTCAACAAACAGCGTAACACTACACAGAGTTCTTAAAACAACTCCTGAAAAAGTTTATCGTGCCTTTACTGACGCCAATGCCATGGCAGCCTGGCTTCCGCCGTATGGATTTCTATGCGTTGTTCATAGTTTGGATGCAAAAGTTGGCGGCAGTTACAAAATGTCCTTTATCAATTTTTCTACGGGCAACGGACATTCTTTTGGCGGAAAATATTTGGAACTTAAACCCAATGAGTATTTGAAATATACCGATACATTTGATGATCCGAATTTGCCGGGAGAAATGATCACTTCAGTTTGGCTTAAGAAAGTATCTGCCGGTACTGAACTTAAAGTTACACAGGAAGGTATTCCTGAAATGATCCCGGCAGATATGTGTTATTTGGGATGGCAGGAGTCATTGGAAAAATTAAAAAAATTAGTTGAGCCCGAAATTCCGGATATGTAAATTCCTGGTATGAAATCTTTTTGGTATTATAATTATTTGTAGCGCTCACAGATACCACAGATTTTCACAGAAGATACATGATAACAGTTAATTGAATAAGATATTCTGTGTTGATCAGTGAAATCTGTGAGACATACTTGCACTAATTAAATCTTCTAAATGAAATCAGTTGTTATCGGAGAATCATCCGGGGCTTCAATGGATACTATCATGGCAGTTTATCCACGCCACAAAGCAGTTGTAGATACTTTTATAGATAGAGGAGAAGTTATTGGGATCGGTCCTTTCGCCGATCGCGGCAACATGGCAATATTCAGAACAAGGGGGGCCGCCGAAGCATTTGTCAAACAAGACCCGTTTATCCTGGAGGGCCTTGTCAAATCGTTTGTGATCCGTGATTGGAATGATACCATGTTGTAGGAATTCTTACAACGCTTTCGTCTTTGCTATTACCGGACATTCTTTATGAGTGTTTCATTCATTCGATCGCGAATTTATTACTTCAAAATCTTATAACTTATAAAACTATACTATGAAAAACAAAACAGGAATTATAAGTGGCTTTGTTTTAGGCCTGGCGGGTTTTCTGCTGCTATTTAAATTTATCTTTCTTGATAGAATTCCTCCTGAAGATGAGGTTGCTCCGGGAATGGTGGTTATTGCTGCAATATTGAATGGATTTCTATTTGCCCTTGCAGGTTATTTTATACAGAATTATTTTAGAAAGAAGAGAAACTAGTCCGCAGGCCATAACGATATATTTGAATAAAGAGAGCAGGCGCATAGTTTGGTTATCGTAGTAACAACTGAAAAATTGAAATGCATTTATTTATTCTTTGCAGGTTACAATGGGAAATCATTAACTTCCTGTACAAGAACTTTCGCTAAGCAGCGTGTTAAGCGTAATTTACATGACTGCTTCTGAATTAAATTTTCAAGACTATATACTAATAACAAAAGAATGATGGCGTCTTCACGAAGAAGATTTATTATTTGCTTAGATACTGCTCTTCTGATCATTTTCATTTTGCTTCTCTCGCCGAGAATGACCGGATTACCGTTGCATGAAATATTAGGAGTTATTTTCTTTATTCCAATAGTAATACACCTTCTTATAGCCTGGCCATGGATTCAAAACGCTACGCGGAAATTCTTTAAGACTGCCAGCAGACGTACCCGCTTTAATTTCTTTCTAAATACTTTTTTATTCATACTTGTGATCACAGCATTGGTTTCGGGGTTTTTTATTTCCCAGGTGGTCCTGCCATATTTTGGAATAAAAACAATCAATGACAGATCATGGCGTGCAGCGCATAATTTACCATTGAATTTTACTGTGCTTTTTGCCGGGCTCCATATTGCAGTAAATTGGGGATGGATTGTGGCAGCATTCAAAAAAAGGCTAAATGTTTCAAAGCAAGGCTATGAGGTATTTTCACTACAGACCAGATCAATACTTTTGCGCATTGGTATTCTCATTTTAGCCACGGGTCTTATTTCAATTGTGTTATATAGTATACTTGGTAAACCATCACTTGCCAGGTTACATAGTCAGAATGAGATTGCCAGGTTTACCCCGAGCCTGGATCATGGTCTAATACAATTTTTTGGAGAAGCATTTCTTCTTGCTGTTGTTGCTTTCATCGCAAGAAAATGGTTGCGCATACGACTTTAAGTGCAACAAATGACAATCAACTTAGTGAGAAAAAACAAAGCCATTTGAATTTGACAAATGGCTAATGCTTTACAATTTCATTTCATCTGAGTTTTACGATCTTAAAGACCTCATTTTTATTTTGGTTTTTTATCTCTACAAAATAAATTCCCGAAGAAAGATTATCGCCGAAATTTATTTCTCTTGATGCCTGGCTCAACATTTTATGTACAATTTTCCCATCTGCTGAAAACACTGTGAGTAAAACCGGGTTCGAAGGTGTTTCATTAAATCTCACAGTAAAAGAATTGATCGTTGGATTTGGATAAATGATCGCTTGTTTAGAAACGTTGCTCACAGTTTCTATAGCCCGATTATTTAAATTCCCTGGCTCAAGAGTGAAATTTGTGCAGGGATGCCCGCACAGGCCCACCCTGTCTTCGGGATGATTGGATAAGTGATGGTTAACGCCACTTAATGGCAGAATAAGTTGTTGCGGACTTCCCGTATTACCAGGTGGTACATGACATAAATATATTTTGCCATTTGGTGCATAGATCGTGCATGGCTTATCACAAGTGGAATTGCTGCATAAAACACTATCGAAAAAGTTAGGAACTATTTCGGTGACTTCGAATAATTCATTAACAAGTCCGGGATCAGTTACCATTTCCCATGAAAAAGATTCTGTATTAATTGTTGTGGATTCTGTTGCAGGAGTTGGAATAGCAGTAGCAGGGCAATTACCGGTATTCCCCAGCGCATCGGTCTTAAATAATAAAGCTATGCTGGAGTCGGCAAAAAATTTGTATCCACCTATTACATAACCTGAATCATTGGCTTCTTTTATACATGTTAAATTATAGAGCACATCATCCCGGTATAGTGGAGAATAAAATTTACCAAATTCAGGAACAAAATCTTCATCAAATTTGAGAAAATATGAAGTAGTGAGATTAAAGATTCCATAAATTATAACAAAGCCATTATCATGAGAGGGGCTGCTGGTAAATGGTGCTCCTGGCTCTATGTTTATTAGCTTGTCCGACCGGATCAAATCAAAATTCTGATCAATACCCAGGATTATATTGTTGACTTCACCTGTGAAAGTTTCAAAAAATGCTATAGTCAGTACATAGTTATCATCAGAACGTTTTATAAAACTGTGGTTACCTACAACCCAGTTTTCACCAAGCCAAATTCTTTCTGATTGATAGATCTGGCCATTTGCAAGTGCCATTTTTATAAGATACACACTATCGGTTGAAGACGGATATAAGGCCGGAAGCACACCGTGTATTAGTATCGTATCTTCTTTGGCAAACAGACCAGCCGGGTAACTCCTGTGATTGCCGTTACTTACTAATTTTTGCCAAAGTATATTGCCATCTTCATCAAACTTTATTATAAAACTGCCGCCGTCGTCAGAGGATGATGTGAAATAACCTGCAACAATGAGCGCATCGCCTGGAGCTGCCGCAATTTTCTCAAAACTAATGTGGCCATTTAGACTGCTGAATCTTTTTCGCCAAATAAGATTTCCATCTTTATCTGTTCGCTGCAGCGCTGTGGCGTCCGCGCCCATGGCTCCTATTGACATATAGCCGGAGTCTGATAATTGTGCCGAACTATAAATGATATAATCAGCACCAGTGCGATTATAGGCATTTATCCATTGCGCCTCACCATATTTATTTGTTTTTAGCAGGAACCCATCGCCATTTCCAACCAGTTCATCTGTTTGATTGCCTGACACGAGATAGCCACCATCTTTTGTTGGCATTACTTCGTATGGCGATGAAGTGTGACTTATTTGAAACGCCCTTTGGAATGTTATTTTCCGGCAGGTGTCTTGTGCAATTGCTGAGTTTATTGATACAAATAAAAATAGGAAGAAGGTTAGAGGCTTGTACATAAAACAAAGTTTTGGTTATTGTAATATAGTTGAAAGGAATTACAATGAAAAATGAAAAAACACGTATTTCAACATTCGAAGCTGTCGTTGTCATTAGTGTTTATAAAAATAAAATTGTAAATGGTTGGACTGAGCGACGAACTCAGGACGAACAAAAGGTTTTGTATCAGAATCGGTCTTCTATATTCTTCGTAGCGTATAAAGATCAGTATGATCAATTTCTTTTTCTCAATAACATCTTCCACCTTAGTCATTCGCAGCAACAAAAGCCTGCTGTTGTTTCTTTATCAGTCTGTCATTTAAAATTGAAAAGTACCGGGACAATAAAAGTTACAAAGATTGTCCATAAACAATAAATGGGTAAAAAGGAAGCAATGCTGTTTTCGACTTTTTCAATTTCACTATTGTCTTTTATTGTTTTGAAAAGACGGTAAGTAACAATAAGAAGGTTTGTCAGGATCAAAATGTTTCCACCTAAAACTGCAAGCCTGTTTGGAGTAATTCCCCATTCAGAAATTCTGAACACGATCGCAGAAAGTGCAATACCATTTACGATCACGGTCACGATTGATAACCCAAGCAATAAGATTGTTCCGATTTTACTTTCTGCATTTTTCGAGGTTTCGGCTATCGAGAAAAAAATAATTGCCATTACTCCAACCAGCAGCGCATTAAAAATTAACAGAAACTCCCTGTCGTTATAGGGGTTTTTACCTGTAAAGATTAAAGCAACAAGGTAAACGACAAGTGTCACAAGCACCAACGGCGTAAATACTTTTGCGATAACCGGGGAAACCTTATTTACGAGTTGTGGATTTGTTTGAACAAGATAAGTTCCAATGATCGGGGCGGCTGCAAGTCCCCAGATTCCGATATAGTGGAAATAAAATTCTTCTATTTTAATGTCGATCAGTTCAAATAGCCCGAATGTAATAGCGGTTAATAGTCCGCCTGCAATTAATATGATTGTCGTCATCACAACCAGGTCGGCATTATATCGTAAAAAATCTAATCGTCTTTGGTTGTTGTTCAGTTTGTCGCCAACAAACGTAAATCCTAAAACAGTCCATAAAAACAATGGAAGGTGAACACATGCTAAAATCAAGGTATCACTGTTGGCATCATCAGGAAGTAAATTAATGTAGATAACCGAAACCAGGAAGACAGCGGAAACAATGAGAATGTTCTTAGTTTGAATTTTATGCCTCCAGGCAAAGTATGCCGTGAGAAATGGAAACACTATAAAGGCAATATTGCGGGGATAAAAGAAATCTGGTTTAATGTCGATAAAGTCTGGAATTTTGGCAATCAGGCCTGCAATGAAAGAAATTACAAGCACAAAAATCAGTTCCTTATTTGTACCCCAGGAAATTTTTTCGTTCTCAAAATTTAAACGTGCATTCCAGATTTGAGCCGTTTCTGTTTCCCGGATCTCAGGATAAATAAGATTGAACTCTCGTTTAAAAGTTGTTTTGTTGTCACGGTACAATCTTTCAAGTTGTGCGGGATTATCTAAGTTATGTTTGATCTCTTCTTTCATAAATTAAAAAGCACTTTGCGCTTCAAAGTAAATGTAAATTTGTCAAACCAACAAATGAATTCTTTAAAATGTTTTTGTCGCCCTGCAGGCCGTGTACAGAATACAACGCAACTCCGTGTATCACCGTGTCTTTGTGCCTTTAATTTGATACATCTTCGTCCACAGTTCATCACCGCAAAGCGAAAAGTATTAACTTTCTTTACAAAGCTTGCGCAAAGCGGCCGGCTGATCGGCTGCATATGGACATCTCATTTATTGCAACATGAGCGAGGTAACTATCGAAACATATACGGACAGCAATAAGAAAGATGTTGCTGATTTAATTCTGCATATCCAAAATGTTGAGTTCGGAATACCTATAACTTTTGAATCGCAGCCGGATCTAAATGAGATACCTGGGTTTTACCAAATAAACAATGGGAACTTTTGGGTTGCAAAAGTTAATGGTAAGATAATAGGAACGATTTCTTTATTAGATATTGGAAGTCGACAAGGCGCATTACGCAAAATGTTTGTCGACAAGAACTATAGAGGCAAAGAATTTGGCGTGGGACAAAAGTTGTTGAATACGTTGCTTGTTTGGACAAAGCATAAAGGATTTACGGAAATATTTTTAGGTACTACTGAAAAGTTTATTGCAGCTCAACGGTTTTATGAAAAGAATGGTTTTAAGAAAATTGAAAAACAGGAATTACCGGAAACGTTTCCAATAATGGAAGTTGACATTAAGTTTTATCAATTTTCGGTTTAAAAGAAAAATGGTATTAGACTGTTGTTTTTTGCCCCGGAATCATCTTCTTTCTTCCCATGATTTTTCGCCCAAAAAAAAATCTTTTAAAAAAAATACAAAAAAATTTTGTGTAGTCAAATAGCTACACGTATATTTGTAGCCAAATAGCTACACAATGAATCTGAGACGAGACGTTTTTCAAGCCATCGCCGACCCGACAAGAAGGGCCATACTCCTCTTGTTAGCTGCACAATCCCTGACTGCAGGTGCAATCGCTTCAAACTTTGACACTGCAAGACCCACAGTTTCAAAACACCTGCAAATACTCACTGAGTGCGAATTGCTTGAACAAGAGTACAACGGCCGGGAAGTTTATTATCATGTCAATGCAAAAAAAATGAAAGAAATAGCCGACTTCATTGAACGGTTTCGCCAAATGTGGGATGACAGGTTTAACAAATTGGAAACCGTAATGAAAAAATACAAATCAAAAAAATAAAGCGACATGGAACGGAAAACAAAGATCGATGCCGAAGATGGCAAACAGGAATTAGTTATCACAAGGGAATTTGATCTGCCTTTGGAATTACTTTTTACAGCTTACATAGAGCCAGAAATTGTTGAGCAGTGGATGGGAACAAAAGTTCTGAAACTTGAAAATAAAAAGCACGGAGGTTACCAGTTTGAAACCACCGATCCTAAAGGAAACATACACGGGTTCAATGGAGTCATTCACGAGTTTATCCCGAACCGAAAGATCACACGGACATTTGAAATGGAGAATGCGCCTTTTGAAGTCCAGCTCGAGTTCCTGGAATTTGAAAAACTCACGGATGATACGAGCAAACTCACTATGCATGTAATTTACAGATCGGTTGCAGTGAGGGACCAATTACTGAAGCTACCTTTTGCGCAAGGCATAAATATGGCACATAACCGGATACAAGAACTTTTAAATAAATTAAAATAACATACCATGACAAAGAGAAATAAAATTATCTATTGGATCGCCACAATCTGGCTATCATTAGGAATGCTGTCAACCGGAATAGTACAGTTATTAAAAACGGAAGATGAAGTAGAAATGATGACCCGACTGGGTTACCCTGTTTATTTTCTAACAATAATCGGTGTTTGGAAAATTTTGGGATTTGTTGCAGTACTTATTCCTAAATTTCCTTTGTTAAAGGAGTGGGCTTATGCAGGGTTTTTCATTGCCATGTCGGGGGCTATCGTTTCTCATTTGATCAATGGAGATGAAGCAAAAGAAATTTTTGGCCCAACATTACTATTGATCCTGACGATGGTATCCTGGTATTTCAGACCTGCGGACAGGAAATTAATTTTAGTAAATCAATAATAAAATAATTATGAACCCGAAAGTTGATTGGTTTTTTAGTAAAGACACTAAGTGGCAGAAAGAATATGAGAAATTGAGAATGCTCATTCTCGACTGTGGCCTGACCGAAGAATTGAAATGGGGGTGTCCCTGTTACACTTTTCAGAATAGAAACATAGTTTTAATACATGGATTTAAAGAATACTGTGCTCTTCTATTTTTCAAAGGTGCCTTGTTAAATGATCCCAACGATATCCTGATCCAGCAAACAAAGAATGTACAGTCGGCCCGACAGATCCGGTTCACCAATGCCAAAGAAATAGTGAAGATGGAAAAAATTTTGAAAGCTTATGTGTATGAAGCTATTGAAGTGGAAAGAGCCGGCTTAAGAGTAAAATTGAAAAAGACTTCAGAATACAAAATTCCTGAAGAGTTTCAAAAGAAATTAAATAAAACGCCTGCATTGAAAACGGCTTTTGATGCATTGACACCGGGACGGCAACGAGGATACATTTTTTATTTTTCTCAGCCCAAGCAATCCAAAACCCGGGAGGCAAGGATTGAAAAGTCTATGAAGCAAATTCTCATTGGAAAGGGATTGAATGATTAGTAATTAGATTTTCACTACAGAAAAAATAAAAAGCATGAGCAACATTAAAAGCGATAAAAAGAAGTTGTCCTCAGAACAAAGTAAAGACCTTCTCAATACATTGCACACCCGTTTTGAAAAAAACATGAAACGTCATAAAGGTTTTGAATGGGCCAAAGTACAAGCAAGGCTTGAAGCTAATCCTGAAAAATTGTGGTCACTTGATGATATGGAAATAACCGGCGGTGAACCGGATGTTGTTGCCCATGATAAAAAAACGGGGGAATATATTTTTTATGATTGTTCAGCGGAGAGTCCTAAAGAACGGAGAAGTCTTTGTTACGACCGTGAAGCGCTTGACGCAAGAAAAGAACATAAACCGAAAAACAATGCTATTGATGTGGCAGCCAACATGGGAATTGAGATCTTAACGGAACAAGAATACCGCGAGTTACAAACACTTGGAGAATTCGATTTGAAAACTTCGAGTTGGATTCAAACTCCTGATGCTATCAGGGAACTTGGCGGTGCCCTTTTTTGTGATCGTCGCTATGATCATGTATTCGTGTATCATAACGGGGCAGAATCTTATTACGCTGCCCGGGGTTTTCGTGGCTCGCTACGAGTCTGAATCTATCATACGCAGTGATTTCTCACCGCCCTTATATTAGTCCCTTCAATCTCTTAATGTGTTACGGGGCTTCTTTTCAGGATTATAATCTTACCAAACATATTGCCATCCATATAGTTATTTTACCTCAGTCCAGGTATAAATAAATTTTTTCCTAAAAAAAATAAATATTTATTGTTTATCAATAAATATTTATCTATATTTGCGATGTCATTTAAAATCAAATAAAAATGAAATCAAGAACAAGGCAGATATTAAAAGTATTGTATGTCCTTTCATGGATAATATTCATAGGTGTATGTATTGAAGCCGGCGGCTCTATATTCAGTGCTTTTTATACTTTGGTTATAAACTCGTTTAATGCAAGAACATTTTGGGCGGGAAATGATTTGTCCGGCCTCTATGAATTCGGCCGGGGAAATTTTTTTGCAGAAACATTGCTGATAAGCATTACAGCAGTAATGAAGGCATGCATATTTTACCTCATCATAAAATATTTGCACCCAAAAAAGCTAAGTATGTCTCAGCCTTTCAGCAATGAACTGGGACGTTTAATTATTAAAATATCTTACCTGGCTTTATTGATTGGCTTATTCTGCATGTGGGGAGTTAAATATACTGAATGGTTAGTTAGGCAAGGGGTGAAAATGCCCGACACACAACAGTTACGCTTGGGCGGCGCTGATGTGTGGCTGTTTATGGGTGTTATACTTTTTGCAATTGCACAGATTTTTAAGAGAGGGATCGAAATCCAATCAGAAAACGAATTAACCGTATAACCATGTCAATAATCGTAAACCTGGATGTTATGATGGCCAGAAGAAAAATGTCGTTGAATGAACTTTCAGAGAAAGTGGATCTGACGCTGGCTAATTTATCCATACTTAAAACGGGAAAAGCAAAAGCAGTTCGATTCAGCACGCTGGAAGCTATTTGTAAAGCACTCGATTGTCAGCCGGGTGATTTATTGGAATATAAACCCGATAATAGTTAAACAGCAACCGTAAGTGATAACATTTTAAGAATAAAAAAATGATTAGGAAGTATTCTATTTTTCTGGGGATAATAATTTCAACAACACTATTACTGGTAGCCGTAGTACCTTATCATATTCCAATGATAACGATGACAAACAAAACATCGTCGGTCTTTTCAGCATGTCTTGAATTACTGTGTTTATGTTGAAATCAAAACTTCAGATTTGTGATGTTGTGATGCATTAGTGCGGGGGCTTTTAAATAAATAACGACTGTTAATGAGGGTCACAAGGCAAAGCCACAAAGTTCTCTAAGCGTTATATTTACTTTGCATTATTGCCTGAAATTCTACGCCATATTTTTTCTAAGTATGCAACCTTATTAACACGATAGTAAGTCAAATTATAAACAATTACCTTGGTGCCATATTTCCGTTTTAGACAGAACCTCAATGAACCGCTACTATGAAAAAATTACTAAGAAAAACCCTGAAGATAATTGGCATCACGCTGCTGGTTCTTATTGCCGCCGCATTTCTTATTCCCGTCCTTTTTAAAAAACAAATAACAACACTTGTTAAAAAGGAAATTAATAAAAGCCTGGTGGCTAACGTTGATTTTAAAGATGTCAGTCTCTCCCTGTTCCGTCATTTCCCAAAAATATCTATTTCATTAGATGAACTTACTGTGATAGGTACAAATGAATTTGCTAAGGATACCTTGCTCGCGGCAAAAACATTAGATGCGTCCGTTAATTTGATCAGCGCTATTAAAGGAAAAGACATTAAAGTATACGGCGTTTTTTTAGAATCACCACGTATACATGCACTGATGAATAAAGAGGGAAAAGCCAATTGGGATATTGCCCGTGCGGATGATGATACAACCAGTTTAACTGACACCTCTGCTTCTGAATTCAAAATGAATCTTCAGAAATATGAAATAAAAAATGGGTATCTCTATTACAAAGATGAGACTGCAGACATAAGTACAGAAATATCAAATTTTGATCATGAAGGCAGCGGCGATTTTACCGCAGACATATTTACGCTGAAAACAAAAACAAAAGCAGACAATGCCGGCTTTATCTATACCTCTATTCCATATCTCAATAATGCAAAAGCGGAGATCGATGCCGAGATACAGATCGATAACACAAACAGCAAGTATGTTTTTAAAACCGGGTCGGTCAAACTGAATAATCTAAACCTGAATGCAGAAGGTTTTTTCCAATTGGTCAACGACAGTACCTATAATATGGATATTAAATTCAAAACTCCTTCCAATGAGTTTAAAGATATCCTTTCACTGATACCCGGTATTTATAAAAAAGATTTTGATAAAATAAAAACAAGCGGTCAGGCGGCTTTCGATGGATTTGTAAAAGGAACATATAGTCCTCAGCAAATGCCGGCATACGATATTAACCTTGGAGTAAAAGATGGTTTCTTTCAATATCCTGATCTTCCAAAACCTGTAAAAAATATTCAACTGTCATTACACGCAACTAATCCTGACGGCAAAGCGGATAATGCAGTCATTGATATTTCGAAAGGCCACGCAGAAATGGATAACGAGCCATTTGATTTCAGATTGTTATTTAAGAATCCTGAGACAAATAAATACATTGATGCGGCAATAAAAGGCAAGCTTGATCTTGCAAATTTGTCAAAGTTTGTAAAACTTGAAAAGGGCACTAAACTCGCAGGACTCGTTTGGGCCGATGCATTTGTAAGAGGAGATATGTCTGCTTTGCAAAACCAGGAAGGAAATTTTAATGCAGGTGGTTTTCTTGATATTAAAAACCTGTTTTATTCTTCATCAGATGTTTCCGCAGCCTATCCAGAATGGCAATATGAAAGTGCAATTGGAAAACAAGGGCGGCATTGCAGATAATACTTCAATCAATGTTTCATCCGGTCATATTGAAGTTGGCAAGGACCCTGTGGATTTTACATTACAACTGCGCAAACCAATGTCCACTGCTGATTTTTCAGGAACAGCTGAAGGAAGATTTACCCTTGATAATATAAAACAATTTGTAAAGCTTGAACCGGGAACAAGCATTTCGGGTATATTAAATGCTGACCTGGCATTTAGCGGCAATAAAACTGCAATAGATAAAGGAGAATATGATAAGATACTTATTAGCGGGAATGCGATTCTTAATAACCTGAAATATGTTTCAAAAGATTATCCCAAAGGAATAACTGTTTCTAATACTAACATGGAATTTATCGACAAAATGGTTTTATGTAAAAGTTTTAATGGAAGCTATCTTAATACTAATTTCACCGGTAAGGGGGTATTAGACAATTTTATCGGTTTTATCATGCAGGATCAGAGACTGACCGGGGAACTAAATATAGCTGCCGATAAAATGAACCTGAATGACTGGATGGGAACCGATACGGCAACGACTGCATCTCCCACATCAGCCTCCCAGCCATTCATTGTTCCGGCTAATATTGATCTTAAGATAAATGCAAAAGCAGACAAAGTAAAATATGATAAAGTAGATTACAATAATATCAATGGAACGTTATTGGTGGCAGATGAAACAGTAAAGCTTCAAAATGTAAAAACGGAAGCTTTGGATGGAACTATGAACTTTAATGGCTCTTATTCTACCAAAACAAATAAAAAAGATCCGGCTATCAATATTAACTATGATGTAAAAGACCTGGATATTCAAAAAACTTTTTATGCATTCAATACCATTCAGAAACTTATGCCCATCGGACAATTTCTGGGAGGGAAGCTGCAATCCCAACTTACGATGACCGGGAATTTGAATGGGAATATGATGCCTGATCTCAGCACACTGTCCGGGAAAGGAAATCTTTTATTGATCGAGGGCTTGCTGAAAAAATTTGCACCGCTTGAAAAACTGGCAAATGCGTTACAGATCGATCACCTGAAGTCAATAACATTAAGAGATGTAAAACAGTTATATTGAATTTGCCAATGGAAAAGTATTGGTAAAACCATTCAATGTGAAAGTAAATGATATTGAAATGCAGATCGGCGGTATGCATGGTTTTGATCAATCGATAGATTATATAATTGAGATGAAAGTGCCGCGAAAATATCTCGGCAATGAAGGAAATAATTTAGTGAATGATCTTGTTACGCAGGCAACAAGCAAAGGCATTCCTGTTAAGCTTGGCGATATGATCGATCTGAGTGTAAAAATGGGAGGGAGCATTACCAATCCCTCCATTAAAATCGATCTGAAAAAAGTAGCCGGCGATGCGACAAATGAATTAAAAGAGCAGGCAAAAGATTTTGCACAACAAAAAATTGACAGTGCTAAAGCAAGAGCAAAAGATACTTTAAATGTCGTGAAGGATAAGGTTAAGACTGAGGCTAAGGAAAAGTTATTGGAACAGGTATTTGGTAAGGACACAACAAAAACAAATAACCCTGCAGATAGTTCTAAAAATAAAAATCTTCCGGCCATCAAGGACAAACTCAAAAATATTTTTATCAAACCTAAAAAGCCTGCGGCTGATACCACGAAAAAAAGCTAAAGGTTAGCAGCTTAAAATCTTAGTTGTAAACCCAGGTGAACTTTAGCACTCAATTTGCTAATGCTCTTTTATAAAACTTTAGTTTATGCTATTGCAAATTGACTGGGAAACACTCTTGCTTGGAGAAGAAGATTGGAAGTTTCTATATGAAGTTCTTTTAAGAAGTGCTGTAATGTTTATTGTAGCAATCGCGGCGATGCGGGCCATTGGCAGAAGGGGGACCAAACAAGGCGTTTTTGAATTGGTGCTTATTATTACATTAGGTTCCGCAGCAGGCGACCCTATGTTTTACAAAAAGGTTGGGGTACTCCCTGCGATATTGGTTTTTGCATGTGTGGTGATAATGTATAAGATCATTAATTTTTTAACTTCCCGGATCCAGACATTGGACGACCTGATAGAAGGAACTCATGCCCGGCTGGTCAAAGACTGCCGGTTTGCAGTAGAGAATACTAAATTGGAAAACCTTCGGCATGATGAATTATTCGAGGACCTTCGACAACATGGATGTAAAACATCTCGGCCAGATAGAATCTGCTTATATCGAGGCATCAGGACAAGTCAGTATATATTTTTTGCCCGATGAAAAAGTAGAGCATGGATTACCGGTTACTCCCGAGCTTTTTGAAAAACAACTCGAAGAAGTAAAGAAACAAGATATTTATTCGTGCTGGTCATTGCGGGTTTACGAGGGAACTGAAGCCCGCTAAACATGTTACTTGTGAGATTTGTAAAAATCAGAAGTGGGTGAAATCAATAAATGACAAGCGAGTGAAATAGCAAGATGCCTTTAGAATGTTTTTCTTTACTTTGAGACATGTTCAGAAAAACATTTTTCTTTTTGATTACCCTGCTCATCACTTTATCTCTTGCAGCACAGCAAAAGATCAGGATCGAAATAAATTCTTTTCCTGCAAATAATCCGTTGCCAACAGTACAATCTTTATTGCAGGCAATTTCAATAGCTGGAATCCGCAAAATAAAAATTACCAGTTTCAGAAAAATGAGAAAGGCTATTTTCTTGAGCTATCATTGAATGCGGGTTCTTATGAATATAAAATAACAAGAGGCGGCTGGGATAAGGTAGAAAGTACAAAAGAAGGAAAAGATATTGGGAACAGAACGCTTAAAGTAGATGCTGATGCCACCATTGAACTTTCCGTTGAAGGCTGGAAGGATTTGTTTGCATCTTCATCTCAGCCAAAAAAAAGTACCGCGAATAAAAATGTCCGGATAATTGATACGGCATTTTTCATTCCGCAGTTAAACCGGACAAGAAGAGTTTGGATCTATTTGCCGGCATCCTATAACAGTTCATCTAAAAAATATCCTGTATTATATATGCATGATGGACAAAATGTTTTTGATGATAGTACTTCTTTTTCAGGCGAGTGGGGAGTGGATGAAGCAATTGATACAATGGGATTAATAACTAAAGAATGTATTGTAGTGGGCATTGATAATGGCGGCAGATAAACGAATAAATGAATATTGCCCCTTATGATTTTGACTTAAACGGAATTGCTGCTAATAATGTATCAGGCAAAGGGGAGGGAAGCTTAGTATGTCGATTTTTTAGTAAAGACATTGAAACCTTTTATTGATAAAAAATACAGAACGCTTAAAGACTCAAAAAATACCTTCACGGCTGGCAGCTCGATGGGTGGATTATTTCAATGTATGCGCTATTAAAATATCCAAAAGTATTTGGTGGCGCAGGAGTTTTTTCACCGGCTTTTTGGGTTGGCTCCCAAAATTTTTGATGATATAAAGACAAAGGGCAAAAAAGTAAATGCAAAAATCTATTTCTATGCGGGCGATGAAGAAGGAGAAACCATGGTGCCAATGACGATAAGAGCATTTAATGAAATGCATAGAGTATCCAAATCAAAAATGTGTGAAGTGATCAGGGCAGGAGGAAAGCATAATGAAGCAAGGTGGCGTGATTGAGTTTCCTTTGTTTTATGAATGGCTCTTCAAATAGGAATTAGTAATTTGTTAAATTGGCAGATGGAGAGGCTTAACACTAATTCCTAATACCTAATTCCCAATTCCACTACACCTGGTACGTTACTCCCTCCAGCGCAATCTCCGTATTATCAAAAACCCCTCTGCTTCTGTTTCAAATTCTGTCCAGTCATGATACTTGCTGCTGAAATGACCGATCAACAATTTTTTTACCCTTCCTTTTTTAGCGATCAATGCTGCCTGGCTTGAGGTGGAATGAAAACGTTCTACCGCTTTTTCCTTTAAGTGATCGAGATAAGTCGTTTCATGGTAGATCAGGTCTGCATCGTAAAGATGAGGTAATATGCTTTCATCATATTTTGTATCGGCGCAAAACACATACGATTTTCCTTTTGGTGCTTCTGTTGTCAGCGTTTCATTTTTTATCAGCACATCATCTTTCGTTGTGTAATCCATTCCTGTTTCAAGCTTTTTATAAAATGAGGCAGGGATCTCCGCCGCTTTTACTTTTTCAACATCAATTTTTCTTGGCAGTTTTTTTTCTCTGAATGAGAAACCATAGCATTCTATCCTATGATTCGTACGAAAACAACTCACTTCAATCTTGCTATCTTCAATCAACAAACCTTCTCTGTTAATTGTATGGAAATAAAGATTAAAAGGCAACACCGTTTTGGCAACTCTTAATTGAAGTTCTATAATTTCCTGCAATGGCGACGGGCCAAAAACATGAAGGTCTTGCTGGTGACTTAATAAACCGAAACTGTTGATAAGACCAACCAGGCCAAAATAATGATCGCCGTGCAGATGTGAAATAAATATATGTGAGATCTTACCACGGCGGATTTTGTATTTTATCATCTGTATCTGTGTGCCTTCACCACAATCAACCAAATAATTTGTCCATCCAGCGTTACTACCTGGCTGGTGGGGTGACGATCAAATGCGGGAACTGCTGAATTATTTCCGAGAATAGTTACTGAAAGCATGGAGGCGAATGTACGATGTACTCGTGAATGGTGAATGGTGAGTGGTGAATGATGAGTAGTGAGTGGTCAGTTTTCCGGAAGCTTTTATTCACAATTGACCATTCACCATTGACGAAAAAGCTGAATAGCGATAAGGACGTACAAGAGTGCGACGCAACAGAAGCTAAATAGAATTACAGAAGCTGACCTCATCCTTCATCTCCTGTAGAAGAAGGAGCGGTACTTTTGTACATATCCAGGCTCTATATCTTCTACTTCAACCTTATTGCTATTCCAAACAAGTAAAGTTTCTTTGATCTAGGTCTCTCCGCCCGAGGCGGAGGACAGGGGGCCGAACATTTCTCTTTCAATCTCTTCCATTTGCACAATATCCATGCCTCGCTTTCGGTAGGCGTGATATTCATCATTTCAAGGAGATTTACGTTATCGAGAAATTCTTCCACAGGCTTTTGCATTCCGCAAATGACAAATGAAGAATTGTTTTCATAAAATTTTTGCTGTAGCTTAACCAACTTTTCGGCGGCAATCTCATCTAATATTTGTAGTTCTTTTAAATTGAGGATCACGTTTTTAACGTCATTTTGCAGGTAAGGGAGCAGCAAATCAGATAGTTCTGCTGTCATAGTAGCAGAAAGTGAGGTGCCGGTAACGGTGATGGCATGAAATTTCTCTTTGGTATCTATTTTGACCTTCATACAACTAAGATTATCAACATTCCGTTTATAACTACGGCAGAACAGGAACCAAATATATTTGTTAATATTGTATCACAACCAATTATCTAAAAATGGATAATAATTTTTCAGCACAGGTAAAAGAAATCATTTCGTTCAGCAGGGAGGAAGCATTACGGCTGGGAAATGATTTTATCGGAACCGAACATCTTGTTGCTCGGGCTTGATCCGGGAAGGAGATAATACAGCTGTCAGTATTCTAAAAGCTTTAATGTTGATCTTTATGAACTGCGAAAGGAAATTGAACTTGCTGTAAAAGATAAAACAGGTAAGAATATTGCCAATATCAATAGTCTGCCACTGACCAAAGCAGGCAGAAAAAGTGATCCGGGTAACAGTGCTGGAAGCAAAAGCACTAAAAAGCGCTACCGTGGAAACTGAACATCTGATGCTTTCAATTTTAAAGAATAAAGAAAATATTGCAACACAAATCTTAAATCAATTTGATGTGGATTACGATCTTTTCAGAAATGAACTGGGCATTGTAAAAAGCAATGACCCCCGCAGCGAATATACCGATGAAAATGATGATGATTTTGATGAAGAAAAAAAATATTCTCAGCAAAAGGCAGTCAGCCAAGCAGGCAAGTACTGCAAAAAGTAAAACTCCGGTGCTTGATAATTTCGGAAGGGATATTACCAAGCTGGCCGAAATGGGTGCACTGGATCCGATCGTTGGCCGTGAAATAGAAATTGAAAGAGTTTCACAAATACTTTCCCGCCGTAAAAAGAATAACCCGATTCTGATCGGTGAACCCGGTGTGGGTAAAACCGCCATTGTGGAAGGTCTTGGCCTTGCGCATTGTTCAAAGAAAAGTTTCCAGGGTATTGTTTGATAAAAGAGTTATCTCACTTGACCTTGCTGCACTGGTTGCCGGTACAAAATACCGCGGCCAGTTTGAAGAAAGAATGAAAGCCATCATGAATGAACTGGAAAAAAACCGTGATGTGATCCTGTTCATTGATGAGATTCATACCATTGTTGGTGCAGGTGGTGCCAGTGGTTCACTGGATGCTTCAGCAATATTTTTAAACCGGCACTGGCAAGGGGCGAACTGCAATGTATCGGTGCTTCTACACTGGATGAATACAGGATGTATATTGAAAAAGATGGAGCACTTGGACCGTCGTTTTCAGAAAGTGATGGTTGATCCGCCAACTGTGGAAGAAACCATACAGATACTTAACAATATTAAAGTCAAATACGAAGATTATCACAATGTAACTTATCAGTGATGAAGCAATTGATGCCTGTGTAAAACTGAGCGACCGGTATATGACCGATCGGCTTGCTTCCTGATAAAGCAATTGATGTGATGGATGAAGTAGGCGCAAGAGTGCATTTAAAAAATATCAATGTTCCGCAGAATATCGTTGACCTGGAAAAGAAGATCGAAGATGTAAAGAATGAAAAGAATAAAGTAGTAAAAAGCCAGAAGTTTGAAGAAGCTGCTTCTCTTGCGCGATACTGAAAAACGATTTGCAGGAAGAACTGGAAAAAGCAAAAACAGATTGGGAAGAAGAAAGCAAGCATAAACGTTACCCGATAGATGAAGAAGATATTGCTGAAGTAGTGAGTATGATGACAGGCATTCCTGTAAAACGAATGGTGCAGGCTGAAACAGAAAAGCTGCGCAAGATGGCCGATGATATGACAGGAAATGGTGGTTGGCCAGGATGAAGCCATTCAAAAAGTGGTAAAAGCCATTCAGCGTAACCGTGTAGGTTTGAAAGATCCGAAGAAACCAATCGGTACATTTATTTTCCTTGGTCCTACCGGTGTTGGTAAAACAGAGTTGGCAAGAGCACTTGGCAAGATATATGTTCGATCAGTGAAGATGCATTGATCCGTATTGATATGAGTGAGTACATGGAAAAATTCACCGTGAGCCGTTTGATTGGTGCACCTCCGGGATATGTAGGTTATGAAGAAGGCGGTCAGCTGACTGAAAAAGTTCGCCGCAAACCTTATAGTGTGATCCTGCTTGGATGAAATTGAAAAAGCACACCCGGATATTTATAATATTTTATTACAGGTATTGGATGATGGTCAGTTGACTGATGGTTTGGGAAGAAAAGTTGATTTTAAGAATACACTGATCATCATGACTTCCAATATTGGTGCACGCCAGTTGAAAGATTTTGGTGAAGGTGTTGGTTTTGCTACTGCAGCCAGAATCAATGAACGCATGATGAAAACAATAAAGCGGTGATTGAAAAAGCATTGAAGCGTACCTTCTCTCCTGAGTTTCTGAACAGGATCGATGATGTGGTGATATTTAATTCACTTACCAAAGAAAATATCTTCAATATCATTGATATCCTGATGAAAGGTGTAATGAAACGTTTGACTAATCTTGGATTCAGCCTGGAATTGACAGAAGATGCAAAAGCATTTATTGCCGATAAAGGATATGATCAGCAGTTTGGCGCAAGGCCGTTGCACAGGGCTATTCAAAAATACCTGGAAGATCCGCTGGCAGAAGAAATACTTGAATATGCATGTCAAAGCCGGGGATATATTGATAGCCGATCTTGATAAAGAAAATCAAAAGATCAAGTTTAGTTTAAAACAAGGTAAGGAAGGAAAAGAAGAGAAATCAAAAGCGAAATAAATTGACAGTTTAAATAGGTAAGTCCTCCCGCCCCAGGCGAGAGGACTTTTTTATTTTCAGCAAAATCGCAGTTATTTGCAACATGAACAAATATGCAGTAATTGTTGCAGCTGGAGCAGGCACAAGAATGGGAGGAACAACGCCAAAGCAATTTATGCTGGTAAACAATAAACCTGTTCTTTATTACACACTTCAAACTTTTTTAAATGCTTTTGCTGACATCCAAATAATTCTTGTGCTTCCCGTTGATTATACTGATCTGGGCCAGGAGATCATCGATGCATATTTTGATAAAGAAAAAATTCGCATTGCAGCCGGCGGGGATACAAGGTTTCAATCTGTAAAAAATGGCTTGCAATTGGTGGAAGACGACTCTATAATTTTTGTGCATGACGGCGTTCGATGCCTTGTCACTGAAAATTTAATTCATCGTTGTTATGCAACTGCAGTGGAAACGGGCACTGCAATCCCGGTAGTTACAAGTAAGGACAGTGTAAGATTTGTTCATGAGGAAGGGAATGATGCAATAGACAGGAATAAAGTAATGCTGGTACAAACACCGCAAACATTTCATAGCAAAATTTTATTACCTGCTTTTCAAATTGATTATAAAGAGAAATTTACTGATGAAGCAACGGTAGTGGAAGCGTATGGTTTGAAAGTGACATTGGTGGAAGGTGAAGAGAATAATATCAAGATCACACAGCCGGCTGATCTTTTGATTGCAGAAAAAATTATTAATGAAAGAAGTTAGACCTCATCCCAACCCCTCTCAAAGGAGAGGGGCGTAGTGAACTATACCTGAGTTATCTTTTAATGCAACCACTAGCCCAACCTGTATCCACGGAGAAAATCTTCAATGCCCATTCTTTTCTTTCCTTCCAGTTGAACATCTTTTAGAAGAATATACCCGTCTTTAGCAGCAAACTTTAGATACGATTTGCCATCTGATTCCCAGCGGCCGGGTTTTGATGTAGGGAACAAAAGTTCTTTCTCGCTTCGGAATATTTTGATCGTCTTATCGCCTAGTTCTGTAAATGCCCCGGGAAAAGGAGAGAGACCGCGAATAAGATTATGAATTTCATCAATGGATTTTCTCCAGTCTATGTTGCAGGTGTCGGTGAAGATCTTTGGGGCGTGTTTTAGTAGTGAATGGTCAATTGTCGATGGTGAGTGGTGAGTGGTGAGTGGTGAATCGGGCGTCTCTGCTATTGACGATTCACCATTCACCATTGACGATTGCGGTTTCTCCTGTAATGAGCCATCCGCAATTCCTTTTACCGTTTCTACCAACACTCTTGCACCGATCTCTTTCATTTTATCATGCACTTCACCGGCAGTTTCATTTTCATCAATCGGAAAACTTTCCTGCAGTAAAATATCACCGGTATCTATTTCATGTTTAAGTTTAAAAGTAGTAACGCCTGTTTCTTTTTCTCCATTGATAACAACCCAATTGATGGGAGCGGCACCGCGGTATTGCGGTAATAAACTTCCATGAAGGTTGATGGTGCCAAGCGGCGGCATGTTCCAAACCGATTCCGGCAGCATCCTGAAAGCAACTACTATTTGCAGGTCTGCATTTAATGATCTTAGTTCCTGGAGGAATTCGGGGTTCTTTAATTTTTCCGGTTGTAAAACTTTTAAATTTTTTCGGACAGCAAATTTCTTTACAGCACTTTCCGTCACTTTCATTCCACGACCGGCTGGTTTATCAGGTGCGGTGATCACGCCAACGATATTGCATTTTGCTTTTACCAAAGCTTCAAGAGATGCAACGGCAAATTCGGGTGTGCCCATAAATACAATGCGAAGATCCTTGTAGTGGTCGCTCATCAATAATTAATAATTATTAATTAATAATTATTCAAAGTCTTCATAAAGAAGATATTTCTTTCTTATCACTTTGAATTCATTCAGTTCAGGTTCCCAGCTTTTTCTTATTTCCTCTTCACTCTTACCATCTTTTATCTGTTTCATTAGTATATCCGTGCCGGCAAGACGGTTAAATGAATTTGTTTTCAGAAAGAAGCTGTCTTTGTCGGGGAAAATTTTATAAGCATCAAACAACCACTGCAACTGAATTTTATTATTCACTTTTTTAAGTACTTCTTCCGGTGTGCCGCCAAAGTTCCAGCCATAGCAAACTTTTCCATAATGTTTCGAACTTTTGGCGCCTTCATTTGGATTAGGTGTAAATGAGAACATGCTTTTTGGTAATGAAGGATGTCCGATATATTCAAACGGCTTTTCTGTACCGCGACCTTCGCTTAATGCTGTTCCTTCAAATAAACATGTAGTGGGATAAAGATAGATGGCCTGTATCTCTGGCAAATTTGGTGAAGGCCTCACCGGTAAAACGTATTTGCTTTTATGCGTATAGTTTTGGTTTTTGATAACAAGAAAATGAAATGGCGTATCCGCTGTTGGTTTTGTTGTAATATTATACGCATTAATGGCATTTGCTTTTTCTGTGAGCCATTTTTCTCCGAGCAATAACATGGCATATTCTCCCATCGTTAATCCATAAACAATCGGGATTGGCTGCATACCCACAAAACTTTTAAACTTTACATCCAGCACAGGGCCATCAACATAAAAACCATTTGGATTCGGTCTGTCTAATAACAACAATGGTTTATGATTTTCCAGTGCAGTTTCTAAAAATTCCTGCATGGAAGAAATATATGTGTAAAAACGGGTGCCTGCATCCTGTATATCAAAAATCAATACATCAATATCTTTAATATCTTCTGTTGAAGGTTTTCTTTTGGAACCATACAATGAAACAACCGGTATCCCGGTTTTCTCATCTGTGTAGTTGCCGATTTTTTCACCTGCACTCGCCGTACCACGGAACCCATGTTCAGGTCCGAAAATCACTTTAATGTCAATGCCCGATTTTTTTAATGTATCAACAAGATGAGTGTTGCCAACCATCGATGTTTGATTAGCGAAAATGCCGACTCGTTTTCCTTTCAAATAGGGTAAATAAACATTGATGCGTTCGGCACCGGGAATGATCTTTTCATCGTCAAATTGTTTTATTGTTAAATTGTTGGATTGTTTCCCTGAGTTCTGAGAACAGGCAATTAAACTCCCGATAAACATCGGGATTAACAATACAACAATACTTACAAATAACATTCTCTTCATAGATTCAAATTTCAGGAAAATTATCAGTAAGACCTGAATTAATATTTGAAGGGTTGCATTAGTCATTTTGTTAACTTGCAACCGTTATAACTCTCGTATGACTTTCTCTTTGTAGCTGAACAGACTTCCGGAATGTTGAAGTGTGCGACGCAACAGAAGAGGATAATCCCGATAGCTATCGGGACGAAAGCATTACATAAAATTTAAAAAAAACTAAAGGGCAGTTGCTTCACTCCCCTTTAGAGGAGGGGGGTAAAATAATCATGCAACAAGCAAAAAGCGGCGACAAAGTAAAAGTACATTACCATGGTCGCCTTACAAGTGGAGAAACATTTGATTCATCAGCAGATCGCGGGCCACTCGAGTTTGAAGTGGGAAGCGGAACAGTGATCCAGGGATTTGATGAAGGAGTGACCGGAATGAAAGTGGGTGACAAGAAAACAATTAATATTCCTGCAGAGAGTGCTTATGGTGAAAAAAATCCTGATATGTTCATTGAGTATCCCAGGTCACAGTTTCCTGCAGAGCTGGAGTTGCAAGTGGGAGGAGACCTGATGTTGAGCAGTGCATCGGGTCAGCAGTTCCAGGTAAGAATTGCTGAAATAAAAGATGATGTTGTTGTTCTCGATGCCAATCATCCATTGGCTGGCTATGAACTAATTTTTGATATCGAACTGGTAGAAATTGTCGGCAGCAAGCCGCTGATCATAATGCCTTAGGATAGTCGGGAGTCAGTAGGTCAGAGTCGGGAGTCAACAGTTCAGAGTCGGGAGTTATGAAGACGCTGAACTCCGAACTCTGAACTCCGAACTCTTAACGAAGAACTAATTACTTTATGTAAATATTTCGGAGTCGGGAGTCATGAGGACTCTGAACTCCGAACTCCGAACTAAGAACTCCGAACTACCTTCTATTCAGCCACCATCCCAACCATAAACCGCAAAGACCCCAGGCAACAAAGGCATCTAATAAATGACCCATGTACGCCTCACTTGGTGTTTGAAACCAATTATGCATTGTATAGGGGCCAACAAGAAATGTAAAAAACCCAACAGCTACTGAGGCGGCAAATATGCGCATTGCAGTTGGTGTACCGGCTCGTGTAAGAATATATATTAAAAGAAACACAAGAACAAGATCGATCAAAAAGCCACGGATCATCGGCATCACCATATCCATTTTATAAGCGCTTCGATAAATCACGGTTGCCCATGGTTTGCCTTCCATGTCTTTCATTAATTTCTCATGCTCATCCATCGATGCCCCCGGCTGAACAGTAGGCAACATGTACACCCCGTCCTCTTTAAGAGAAGCGGAGAGTGAATTCATGATTTCAGTTTGTGCAGGTGTGTACTTGGCTTCACCACTGTGAACAGGCAGTATTGTCCATGAAAGAAACTGCCATAGAAATAGAAGAACAGCTCCGACAATAGAGCCGATTAACCATTTTTTCATAATAGTTGATTTTGGTTTAGGTATAAAAGATAGAAACTTATTCTTTGTTTTGCAAGTGGGTTTGTTAACCGGCCTTTGTTCCTTGATTGGGCTTTGGTTGCGTCGCACTCTTGTACTGCAACAATTCTACTCAACTCTCGTCAATGGTGAATGGTCAATGGCGAATATGAGTTCTCAGATAAATTGACCATTCACCATTGACCATTGACCACTTTCGTCGTATCTTCGCTTCCCCCATTTCAAAAAAATTATGTTTGAAAACTACAAGTTCACCGCGGCAGAAAGGTTTTTGCGATATGTGCAGATAGATACACAAAGCGATCCGCAATCAAAGTCAAGTCCCTCTACAGAAAAACAAAAGAACCTGAGCAGGATTTTAGCGGAAGAATTAAAACAGATCGGTTTGCAGGATGCACATACGGACGATTGGGGATATGTATACGCAACCATCCCGTCAAACACAGAAAAAAAAGTCCCGGTCATTTGTTTTTGTGCACATGTGGATACTGCACCTGATTGCAGCGGTACTGACGTAAAACCTATTGTTCATAAAAATTACCAGGGGCAGGATATCGCTTTGCCGGATGATGAAACACAAGTACTAAAAACAAGTGAATATCCTTACCTCCAAACAAAAATCGGGAACGACATTATCACAGCATCAGGCAAAACTTTGTTGGGAAGTGATGATAAAGCTGGTGTGGCAGCAATCATGGACCTTGCAAATTTTTTAATGACGAATAAAAATATAGAACATGGTGCGATAAAAATCTTGTTTACACCGGATGAAGAGGTAGGAAGAGGAACGGAAAATGTTGATCTGAAAAAATTAGGTGCTGACTTTGCTTACACATTAGATGGCGGTGATGCCGGCAGTTTGGAAGATGAAACTTTCAGTGCAGATGCCGTGCAGGTAATTATTCATGGAGTGATTGCTCATCCTGGCTATGCAAAAGGTAAAATGATAAATGCCATGAAGATCGCCGGGGAAATTCTTGCAGCGCTTCCTAAAGACCGGTTATCGCCTGAATCTACTGAAGGCAAAAGAGGATTTATTCACCCGGTAAGAGTAGAAGGTGTTGCAGAAAAATGTACCATCGATTTTATCATTCGTGATTTTGAAACAAAAGGCCTTCAAAAAAAAGAAGATTACCTGCGAACACAGATCGAAGAGTTGATGCGTCTTTATCCAAAAGCTTCATTTGAGTACAAGGTGACCGAGCAATATCGCAACATGAAAGAAATCTTGCTGCTTCATCCCGAAGTAGTGAATTATGCTAAGGAAGCGATCAAACGAGCCGGCTTGAAAGTAAAAATGGAGAGCATTCGCGGCGGTACAGATGGCAGTCGTTTATCATTTATGGGTTTGCCTTGCGCAAATCTATTTGCCGGCGAACAGGCCATTCATTCAAAGCTTGAATTTATCAGTGTGCAGGACATGAACAAAGCTGTAGAAACCATGGTTCATCTTGTCAGCATCTGGACCGAAAAATCCTGATATCAAGTAATTTTAAAAAGGCTCATCTTTCCAAACTCTCAAATACCAATATATCGGGTAACCGACAATTCCTGCCAGCAGAAAAATAAGTATCCAGATCACTCTTTCAGTTGACTCTAATTTTTTGTTGCTTACAAGATGTATAATAAAAAAGACCAGCAACCCAAGTGAAACAAGAGCCATAACAAATCCAAGGATAAATATCGGACGCAGGGTCTCAAACACTACGTACGGATCAGGATCTGAATTTTCCCAGCTAAAAAAAACAGGGAACACCTGTAAGAACATAAAAAGAAAAACAAGAAGAAATACCATTGGCAACAGGCTAACAAGACCAACAAATAATTTTGTACCGCGTGACATAAAAAACATTTACGTAAAGTTAACTCTATTCTTTTCTACCTGCGGCTGCCGGTAAAATAATTCCCTGCCATTGAAATTCTTGGTACTTTAGCGCATTCAAAAAAAATTTTTATGCAAGACTTTTGGGCTAACTATTGGTGGACAATAGTTCTTTTCTTCCTTTTCTTTTCTTCATTTTTTACCATCAACCAGGGTTTTATCGGTGTTATTACCATGTTTGGCAAATATCAGCGTATAGCCAGGCCGGGTTTGCGAATGAAAATACCATTTATCGAAACGGTACATAAAAGAGTTTCCATTCAAAACCGGTCTGTCGAATTGGAATTCCAGGCGGTAACGCAAGATCAGGCCAATGTTTATTTTAAAAGTATGCTGTTGTATTCGGTGCAAAACGCCGATGAAGAAACAATTAAAAAAGTAGCATTTAAATTTATTGCAGATAAAGATCTGATGCAGGCTTTAATAAGAACCATCGAAGGAAATATCCGGTCTTTTGTCGCCACAAAAAAACAAGCTGAAGTATTAGGGCTTCGCAGGGAGATAGTTGAATATGTGAAGGAAGAGGTTGATCATTCACTGGAATCCTGGGGTTATCATTTGCAGGACCTGCAGATAAACGATATAACGTTTGATAAATTGATACTTGATTCAATGAGCAAAGTGGTTGCCAGTAATAACCTGAAAGCAGCTGCTGAGAATGAAGGGCAGGCGTTGTTAATTACAAAAACAAAAGGTGCCGAAGCAGAAGGTAATGCAATAAAGATCTCTGCTGAAGCTGAAAAAGAAGCTGCAAGACTGCGTGGACAAGGTGTTGCATTATTTCGTATGGAAGTGGCGCAAGGCATGACCGAAGCCGCCGAGCAAATGAAACAAGCCAATCTTGATACCAATGTTATCCTGTTCAGCATGTGGACCGAAGCCATAAAGAATTTTGCAGAGTTTGGCAAAGGCAATGTGATCTTTCTCGATGGCAGCGCACAGGGAATGGAAAATACCATGAAGCAGATACAGGCAATGATGATGAAGCCTGCGGGCACTACTGCTAAATAGAAGCTTACGCAAAGATTATTGATTATTTATTATTAATTATTTTGTTTCAGACCGCGGTTAAACCCCAATAAAAGATCTGTTAATAATAATTCGTAATTAATAATTAATAATTAAAATCAGACACAAAACTCAGTCATAAGGTACCGGCATTCGTTCTTGTTAAAGAACTCCAAAACTTCACCCCCTCGTACAACGTGGCATTGTTTTTCACGTTCTTCCACAGTTGTTGAAAATTTATTCATTATAAGTTTTTACATAAACTTACTTTTACGAACCAAAGAAATAAATAATGATTGACCTCTTACAGACCGACACATTAAATCAGCTTGCCTCGAACGTAAACAGCGCAATTTCACACGCAGACAAAAATGGAGATGGTAGCCTTAGCCTTGGAGAACTCTTAGGTATGGGTGGCTGGCTCATGTATCCATTGATAGGGTTATTGCTGTTGGCTATCTTCTTTTTTGTAGAACGACTGATCGCAATCCGCAAAGCAGGAACAATCGATCAAAACTTCATGAATCACATCCGTGATCATATTGTGAACGGCAATTTATCGGCTGCCAGGAGCTTTGCAAAAAATACCAACAACCCGGTAGCAAGAATCATTGATAAAGGTATCCAGCGTATCGGCAAACCGATCGAGATAATTGAAGACAGTATGGAGAATGTCGGTAAGCTGGAATTATACAATTTGGAAAGAAATCTTTCAGTGCTTTCATTGGTATATGGTATTGCACCAATGCTTGGTTTCTTAGGAACCATTATTGGTATGTTGCAATTATTTTATAGCATCAGCGCTACCGGTGAGTTTACTGCGGCTTCAATTGCCGGTGGTATTTATACAAAGATGATCACTTCGGCTGCGGGTCTTATAATCGGTATGCTTGCCTATATTGGGTATAATTTTTTGAACTCTCAAATTGCAAAGGTCACCAACAGGATGGAAGCAAGTGCTGCAGAGTTTATGGATATTTTACAGGAACCGACGAAATAATAAATAATAATTAATAATTATTATTTACTAATATAAAATGAATATCAAAAAAAGATATAAGTCACAGCCGGAATTACATGCAGGAGCATTGAATGATATTTTGTTCATCCTGCTTTTCTTTTTCCTTATCGTCTCCACGCTGGCCAATCCGAATGTAATACCACTTACTGTTCCAAAAGCAAAAAGCCAGTCAAAAGCAAAACAATCCGTAATTGTCAATATAAAACCCACAGGTGAGTATATTTTGAATGGCAAGTCAATACCATTTGATCAGTTGAAAGCCGCGGTGGAACCATTCATCTTAAAAGATACTTCACAGGCTACGATAGCCATCAATGCTGACAAAACAGTGCCGCTGGACAATGTGGTTGCAGTAATGCGTATAGCACAGGAGCTTGGGGCAAAAAGCACTCTGCTGGTAGATCCTAAGGCGCAGAAACAATAAAAGGAATCAGTCCTTCATTGCTTTTACCATTCTGTCTTTTCCCTGCATATCTTTTTTTAATTCAATATCGATAAACCCTGCAGATCGAAACAGGTTTGTAACTGTATCACCGAGTCCTTCATTTATTTCAACAAATAAGCTTCCGCCTGAACTTAAATGTTTCAATGAAAAGTCTGAAAGCTTTTTATAAAATAAAAGAGCATCATTGTCCGGAACAAATAAAGCAAGGTGAGGTTCAAAATCTTTTACACGAACATGCATCGTGTCTTTCTCGTTTTGTTTAACATAGGGAGGATTGCTGACAATAATATCAAACTCTCCAAGCGCTGCCCATTTTTCTTCCTCAAGAAAATCGAGTAAAATAAAATCTATTTTGGCATTGTGGGCAATGGCATTTTCCGTTGCTGTAAACAAGGCTTCGCTGCAAACATCAATTGCCGAAACGCTAACTTGTGGCAATTTCTTTTTTATCGTTATCGGAATACACCCACTACCTGTTCCTATATCGATTATTGAAAATTGAGCATTGAGCATTGAGCGTTGAACATTTTCCTTAACAATCCAATCCACCAACTCTTCGGTTTCCGGTCTTGGTATCAATACGTTTTTATTCACGCTGAACTTCATGCCGGCAAACCACGCTTCACCTAATACATATTGTACAGGTTCATTACGTTTTAATCGTTCGGTTATTGCATCGATACTTTCAAGTTGGGTGCAGGTAAGGTAAGCAAGTTTACTTTTCACCTGTTCCGTTCGCGGCATATCCGTTATATGCTCCATCACCAGGTCGATAACGTTTTTTAATTCGTCATTGTCATAAATATTGGTGAGCTCTTTAGTCAAAACTGTCCGGGCTTCGTTCAAAGTCATAGGCAAACTTACGATGTGAATGGTGAATGGTCAATGGTCAATAGAGAGTTTAGCTGGTAGGATCACGATTATAAACAATTACTTTTGTGATTATTCACCATTCATCCTTGACCATTCACGAAACATACATGCGCCGCTGTCTTGAACTGGCCGAGAGAGGTTCAGGCTATGTCGCACCAAATCCCATGGTGGGTGCTGTGCTTGTTCATGATGGTATGATCATTGGCGAAGGATATCACCGCCAATACGGCCAACCACATGCCGAAGTGAATTGTATTGATTCTGTCGATACAGTGAACATGAATAAGATTAAGAAGTCGGTCTTATATGTTTCACTCGAACCCTGTGCGCATTTTGGTAAAACACCTCCCTGCGCTGCTTTGATAATAGCGAATCAAATTCCGGAAGTTGTTATCGGTTGTCGTGATCCATTTAAAGATGTTAATGGAAAAGGGATGGAACAACTAAAAGCTGCAGGCATTAATGTTGTTTATGGAGTTCTTGAAAACGAATGTCAGCAATTGAATAAACGGTTTTTTGTTTTTCATACACAGCATCGGCCTTATATTATTTTAAAATGGGCGGAGACTGCTGATGGCTTTCTTTCGACCTCACCCCAACCCTCTCCAAAGGAGAGGGCTTTTGGAAACCATGCACAGCCCTCGCCTGGACAAGAAACTAATTTACAGAATGAAATTACCACAGGCGGAATTGGTGGGTTGGTGGTCCCGATTAATCAGGGTCGGAAGGCGGCCCGGCTTTTAATTTCTAACGAACAAACAAACCGTCTTGTCCATAAATGGAGAAGCGAAGAGGCATCAATTCTTATTGGTACAAATACCGCTTTGGCTGATGACCCTGAATTAACAACAAGAAATTGGCCGGGCCCATCGCCGGTAAGATTGGTTATCGATATGGAATTAAAATTGCCGCAGTCATTGAAGATATTTAACGATAAACAAAAAACCATTGTTTTTAATACAATAAAACATGGAGAGAACGGTAACATAAGTTTTTACCAGGTAACGGGAGATGTAAACCTTGTACACCAGGTGGTAAATGCATTATATCAGATGAAAATTCAAAGTGTGATCGTGGAAGGTGGCGCCAGATTATTACAATCATTTATTGATGAAGGAATTTGGGATGAAGCGAGGATAATTAAAAATGAACAATTAATAATTAATAGTGGACTTGCTGCACCGCAATTGACCGTTCAGAATGCAGATCAGGAACTGAAAATTCTAAATGATGCTGTGAATGTCTATTTTAATAAGGCAAACTTAACAGGTGACAATTAACAATACCGATTTTTATCAAACAATTGAAAAGGAGTCTGTCGCTGAATTTAAGGATAGGGGCAGCCGTTTTTTGGCGCATGCATTTCCCATTTCTTCAGCCGATGATTTTAAAAAGAGATTAAAAGAAATAAAGGAAGAGCATCCAAAAGCAGTACATCATTGTTTTGCTTATCGCTGCGGAACGGATGGAAATAATTTTCGCAGCAGCGATGATGGCGAACCTTCAGGCAGTGCCGGCCGTCCTATTCTTGGACAAATCGATAGTAAAGAATTGACCGATACTGCAATTATAGTTGTGAGATATTTCGGCGGCACATTACTTGGCGTACCGGGCCTGGTGAATGCTTATAAAACAGCAGCGTCTTTTGCAATCCAGTTAAATCCAATTATTAAAAAGCCAGTATTGATTAATTACAGGCTGCAGTTTGATTATACGATACTCAATGATGTAATGAGAATTATTAAGAAAAACGAGTGTATCGTTCTGAAACAGGAATTGCAATTGTTTTGTGCGATTGAAACGGCTATTCCAAAAACCAATCTCGAACGCTGCATTCTCCAATTAAAAAATCTTAAAAGCATGGAATTGTCAGCTATTTGAAAATTTACATTTCATCAGCAATTTCCCCCTGAAAATAATTTATCTTCATCGTTCAATTTAATACTTCACAATATGCTTGCACGATTCAACTTTCTCGCAGCCATTTTATTTGCATTTGCCGTGACTTCATTTTCACAGGTGTCAATTATTCCGGAACCCGTTTCTCTTCAACAAAAGGAAGGGAACTATAGTTTTAAAAATAGTATTACAGTCGGCAGCGATGCATCAATAAAAAAAATTGCGGATTGGTTAAAAGAGAAATTATCATCAACAGGTTTACCGGTTTCTATTGTAGCCGCAAATGAAAAAGCAGACATTCTTTTTTTATTAAATAAAACACCTAATGCATCAACAGGCAGAGAAGGGTATCAACTTAATGTCTCCGCAAATGGGGGAATCAGGATCAGCGCCAATGAGCCAGCCGGTTTGTTTTATGGTGCACAAACCCTGCTTCAACTTTTACCTCCCGCGATTGAAAGCAAAACACAAGTAAAAAATGTTTCATGGTCAGTGCCTGCAGTTGAGATCACAGATTATCCGCGTTTCGGATGGAGAGGATTGATGTTTGATGTATCCCGCCATTTTTTTGGAGTAAAAGATGTGAAGGAATTTATTGATGATATGGCTGCATATAAATATAATCTTCTTCATATGCACCTTACCGATGACCAGGGTTGGCGAATAGAAATAAAAAGTTTACCCAAGCTGACAAGCGTAGGTGCATGGAATGTACAGAAGACAGGAACCTTTGGAACTTTTTCAAATCCTGAGCCTGACGAACCCCGCAACTTCGGTGGGTTCTTTACTCATAATGATATTAAAGAGATTGTTCAATATGCAAAAGATAGATTTATAAATGTTATGCCCGAGATCGATATTCCGGGTCATAGCCTGGCAGCAATTGCAGCATATCCTGATCTTACCTGCACACCGGGCACCTACCAGGTAAACTCCGGTGAGCGGTTCATGGTATGGCCACCCAGCGGACATTTTTATGGTTTGCTTGATAATACGCTTTGTCCTGCTAATGAAAAAACATATGAGTTCATCGATAAAGTAATGACAGAAGTGGCCCAGCTTTTTCCATTTGAATATATACATATGGGTGGCGATGAAACGGCAAGAAATTTTTGGGAAAAAAGCGATGTGATAAAAGCATTGATGAAAAAACAAAATTTGAAAAACCTCGATGAGGTACAAAGTTATTTTGTAAAACGTGTGGAGAAGATCATTAATTCAAAAGGAAAAAAGATGATAGGCTGGGATGAGATACTGGATGGTGGCCTTGCACCCAATGCAGCAGTAATGAGCTGGAGAGGAATGAAGGGTGGAATAGAGGCTGCAAAGCTGGGACATGAAGTAGTGATGAGCCCTACAACTTACGCATACATTGATTATATGCAGGGTGATGTTATGATCGAGCCTCCTGTTTATGCCACACTGCGTTTAAGCAAAGCTTATGAATTTGAACCCATACCAGATGGTGTAGATGCAAAATATATTAAAGGGCGGACAGGCGAATCTCTGGACAGAACAGATCTATAATATGCGTCACTTACGTTATATGGTTTGGCCAAGAGGTTTCGCTATTGCCGAGTCTTTATGGAGCCCGAAGAATAAAAAGAACTGGAATAATTTTTATAAGAAAGTGGAAAATCATTTTACCCGCTTTGATGCAGCACAAAAAAAATATGCACCAAGCATGTATGAGCCGGAGTTTAAGTTTACCAAAAATGATAAAAATGAGATCACGGTGGAAATGAAGACAGAGATACCGGATGTTTCCGTTCATTATTCATTTGATAATTCTTTTCCTGATAATTTTTATCCTCAGTATTCCAAACCAGTAATGGTGCCAAAAGATGCCGCGACGATGAAAGTAATAACTTATCGGGGCGGTAAGCCAATGGGAAGATTGATCGTATTTCCAGGTGCTGAAATGAAGAAGAGGGCAGGAGTGAAAGATAAAATGTAGTCTTTTGAAATAATAGTTGAATAGTATTTATGCACGTAAGAAATTTGATTTTATTTTATTTCTTACCTTTCTGTTACTTACTGGCCTGCACATATATTCATCATTAAATCTTTTTTTATGAAAGCAGGGAAAACTATTCTATCCGTCATTACATTAGCCACTTTATTTTGTATTCAGTCGTGCCACAAGGAAACAAAGCGACCAGCAGCAGTTAACGAAGAAATTGCTACTTCACCAAATATAAATGCAGCTGTTGCAGAAACAGTAACTCCTTTGCAGGTATATGGTGTATGGCATGCAGGAAATGACTATTGCATTTGGGGAACAGTAAGAACCGTAACAGAGTTTGATTCAAAAAACCATTGGCTTATCGATCGGGGAAATGGTCAGCCTTCAGTAAATATTGTCATACTAAGCTTTGTGCATCCGTTAAAACTCCTGAATAAAACAACTGATGCAACGACGCTGAATGGGATTCCTCGTGGCATGACGCCGGATATTATTAATTATTTTAAAAGTCGCGGCATCAGGGTAATGCTTTCGATCGGTGGCATTACATATACCGATGCATGGGACCAGGCATTAGCCACTAACGCAACACAATTTGGATTGAATGCTGCACAGGCAGCTGTTAATTTAGGCGTAGGAATTGAAATTGATTATGAGCAGAACCGTAATCCAAATTTGAATGGGCTGCAGCAATTCATTACTGCATACCGTTCCCAATTGCCTTATGATGCCACAGGTAATAATCATGCTGCCCGTCTCACCATCGATCTTGCCGCCGGTGATCGCTGGCTGATTGATATTTGCAGAAAAGCAACAGCTGATTGGCTGAATACATCGAATCCTGTGTTGGATTATGCAAATGCCATGGTCACTGCACGCCAGCCAACCGCAGCTGATGCTATTGCAAATTGGAAGGAACATGTTGATGGTAAACCTCAGTATGGACCACCGATTCTTCCATTGGCACCGGCAAAATTTACAGGTGGTCTCTGGTTGGTAGACAGGAAAGTAATTCCCGAATGCAACAATTTTAATACTTCCTTACAAAAAAGCACGTCAAGTTTTGTGCAATCAGTATTACCAAATGGCGCAGGCACCACACCGGGTATGTTAGGTTATATGTTTTGGGCGGCAGAATGCCAGGGCACAAGAGCAATATGTACAACTCCACCCAACAGTTGTGAAAATGGAATGGGCGCAGGCGCAACTTATTTTAATATACCGATTCCAATGCCTGCATTAAGACAGCAGTGAGATATGTGAGTGGCTAACTAAAACAATCGTTCAGATATTTTACAGGGTTTAAGTAAAACATTTTCCTTTTACCCTGTACACTTTTATCCATTCGCCATGGATAAGGAATTATAGTTTTTATCGTATAATGAAGGTGGGAAGGTTTTCTAATTGCATTCCCGGTGTTACCAACTGTACCAATCACAGTTTTAGAAGACACGATTGAAAACCTGTTTGTTTTTATTTTATCAAGATGCGCATAATAATGTATTCTCCATTTTGGCCCCAGTATAAATACAACATTACCGCCTCGGGCTTTGGTTCCTTTATATAAAACAATCCCTGCTGTCGCAGGACGAATTTTTGTTCCTCTTTTTGCAAAAATGTCAACGCCCTTATGTGTTACAGATTTTCCCCATGGATATGCCCAGAATGAATTTTGCGAATAACTTTTCTTTGTCGCGCCTTCAACAGGCATTATTATTTTTTGCGGGATCAAAAAACCAATAACCAGCACAACCATTACTACAATAAAAATTCTTTTTGTTGTAGTAAGTATTTTACGGCGATACATAAAATGGTTGTGCTGGTTTGGTTTCTTCTTATATGTCTCAAACAGGATAAGCTACATCAGGTCATCTTCTTTGAACTGGTACTGGCTTTTTATTTTCCGCATCACTTCATCCATGCTTGCCCGGTGATCTTCAGGCTTCCATTCGCCACGTTCCCATTTGTCAAGTTCCTTGTCAATATTTTTTTGCTGCAACTGTGTAAGCTTCTCCGCCAATTGGTCATTCATTTCTTTTTGTTTTTCACGGTACACTTTTCTCTTTTCAAATCTTTCATTCCTGTCTTTTCTTATTTCGCCTTCTTCATTGGCCATGTTCAGCAACTCTTCTTTGGCAAGCGCAATATCATACGGCCCAAGCGGCATAATCAATTTTGATAACACAGGCCCGATCTCAATTAAAATGATCAGCATCGAGATCAGGAGACTTGCCCAGAATACACTTGCTTCCTGGTGGGAAAGATCAGACAACGCTTTATTACGTTCAAGAAAACCCATGTTTGCCATTGCTGATGCTTCAAACTGTTTGCGTTTATCTTCCATTGAAGCTTTTGCCGTGCTCATTAAGCTATCCTGGCTTTTCATATTTTGTTCCAGTGCCGATAACTCCGGAGCGAATTGATTTCTTGCCAGGTTAAATGCATCCTGTTTTAATCGTGTAATATTTTCAATACCTCTTTGCATGCTGCCACCTGTCCCATCCGCCTCCTGCAAATACCCGGTTTGCAAATTGTGCAGCGTGTCCTCGATCGCCAGCTTGCGACCGAGGAGTCGCTGTCTTTCAGTTTCTGCATTCACGAGTTGGTTTTTATACTCCATTGCTAAAAGACTATCATTAAGCTGGATCTTTTTATGGAGATTCTCTGTCATTTTTACGTTGATCTCTTTATCAAAAATTTTCATTTCAAGCGGTCGTGCAATTACAACACCGATCAATAATGCAAGAGCAATACGGGGTATCGCCATCATAATTTGCTTACGGCGTGATACTCCGTATTTGCGCATCGTAGAAACAAGGAACCTGTCGAAATTAAAAATGATCAGCCCCCAGATGATGGCAAAGCCAATCGTCCATAACCAATTTCCAAACACCGTGTAAATAGCATAACCGGCGGAAAGAGTTGCCAGCACAAATGTGGCAAGCAGCACGGCACCAAGCCCTGAATATTTGCTATGTTCAGATGGAAATTGTTTTAATAATTTTTGATGCGCTCCTGCGCACCACCAGAGGAAATTATTTTTTTCAACCGGCTTTTTCTTTTCGCCAAAAGAGTCGTACGTATACAGGCCGTCAAGGCCTTCAATAGGTTCAGCCATAGTAGGTGTTTTTCAGTAAAAAAATTAATAAATGAAATGCCCGGTTAGAAGTTGAATGATTTTAAAACGATGGTAGATTCTGCTAATTACAAATAGCCTGTTAAGAAAAGGATAAAGAGTTATGTAACCAACATTAGTACCCTGATTTGACTTCCGTTGCGTCGCACTCTTGTACGTTCGGTAATTCTATTCAACTTTTTTATGAACAGCTTATAAAACCGGCAAACTCTTCTTAATTTTAGATTGAACTTAACATCCTTGAAAATAATTCTCAGCATACTGCTTTTAATACCGCTTAGCTTTTATTCCCAATCAAAGCAGGATAACTTTTATCAGATTGACAATAAAGTTGAATCGATCGGTGTTGCAAATACTGATACGTTAGCAAAACAACTGGCTGCGCTTGGCAACACCGATAAAGAAAAAGTAAGAGCCATCTTTCGCTGGATCACTGAGAACATTGAATATAATGTAAGACCGATCGGTCGTAAAAAGAATGCACCCGCCTTGTTTTATGAAGAACCCGATGACAGCGCTGCTGCTTTACCACCATTGAATGAGCGGGTAGCCAGGAAAGTTTTGTACAAAGGAGTTGCTTTTTGCGAAGGTTATTCCCGCTTGTTTAAAGCATTGTGCGATCACGCCGGAATAAAGGCCGAGATCATTTACGGCTATGCAAGAACTAATAGCAACCGCAGGTTTGGGGTTAATCATACATGGAATGCAGTGTATCTTGATAGTGCCTGGCATTTGCTCGATGTAACATGGGCCAGCGGTGTTGTTACTTTTGCCAATGAATATATCCGTCAATACAACGATTTTTATTTTCTTACGCCACCGGATCAATTTATCCGTGATCATTATCCGGAAGACCCGCAATGGACGCTGTTAGATAACCCGCCGGTTTATCGTGAATACAATCAAAGTCCTTTCCGTTATGCAGGATATGTGAAAGCAGGGATCAATAATCATTTCCCTTCCAGGGGTGTGATCGATGCGGCACTGGGTGATACAATTGTTATTGAATTAAAAGCAAGGAGAGAGATCAGGAACTTTCTTGTTTCCGGTTCGCCAGTTTTTGATAGTACACAATTCACATTACTTCCTCCAAATGTCAACAGTGAAAAACTTTCCTTCAAATACAACATCACCGCAGCAACAGGTGAATGGCTGTATGTTTTTTGCAATGATGAACTGGCAATGCGTTACAAACTGAATATAAAAAGAAATATAGCAGCACACGATCCCACTGACCTTTTCAAGCAGTAACACCTAATTTTCAAAAAAAGTTTAATGAATTCATCCTTTTCCCAGTTAATTATTTTTTTACTGGCCGGCATAATTTCTATTATTCTGCTTACTGTAAAATTCAGGGTCCATCCTTTTTTTGCATTGATCATTGCGTGCTTTGTTACAGGTATTGGTGTACAATTACCAGTTGCGGAAATTTTATCCCTGATCAAAAATGGATTTGGGGATACAATGTCGAAGCTTGCAATAATAATTGTGTTCGGAACAACTATCGGGGTGTTACTTGAAAAAAATGGGAGCACACGGGTAATGGCGAACTCGATCTTGAAATTAGTTGGACAAAAAAGGACTTCACTTGCATTATCATTTACAGGATTTATAGTAGGGCTTCCGATTTTTTGTGATTCCGGTTACATTGTGTTAAACGGCATCAATAGATCATTAATAAAAAGAACAGGTATTGCTGCGGCCACAATGAGTATTTCATTAGCATCAGGTTTGTATGCGGTTCATTGTTTAATACCTCCACATCCGGGAGCAACGGCAGCAGCCGGAAATCTGTCTGTTGATTTTGGAAAACTGATCTTGTATGGAATTGTGATTGCAATTCCCGCCATGCTGATCGGTCATTGGTGGGCAGTGTATGCGGGTAAAAAAACCGTACCTGCCGGACAGGCAATAAAAACAGATGTCGGGGCTGGCACAGAAGACAACAAAGAAATCTCAGCCCTTCCTGGTGTGGTTCCTGCATTCCTTCCGGTAATAGTTCCTATTTTGCTGATGGCTTTAAGATCCTTACTTGTGTTTGAAAAGAATCAATCTGGAATAGTTACTGATATAATTAATATCATAGGTGATCCGGCAATTGCTCTTGCGATAGGAGTGCTCCTGGCTATTGCAACCGGAAAGAACTCTTCAAAAGAGTCCGCCGACCGGCGGACAAAACACTCTTTAGCTTTTCATTTATCAGCAGCGGTGGAGAAAGCAGGCGGTATATTGGTCATCATAGGTGCTGGAGGTGGTTTCGGTGCGGTATTGGCCGCCACCAATATTGGTGATCACTTCAGTGAAAAGCTTGATCTGAAAATGCTGGGTATCTTTTTTCCTTTTTTATTAACCAGTCTTATTAAAACGGCACAAGGTTCTTCAACCGTAGCAATTATTACGGCATCATCGATTGTGCTTCCTTTGTTACCGGTATTGGGTCTTGAATCTGAAAATGGAAAGTTGCTTGCAGTGCTTGCTATGGGTGCAGGCTCAATGATGATATCACATTCCAATGATGCTTATTTCTGGGTCATTTCGAAATTTTCAGATATTGATACAATGACCATGCTGCGTGTTCATTCAGTTGCTTCAATTTTAATGGGACTCGTGACAATTATCGTCATTTATCTTTTGTCGCTTTCTATTTTATAATTTGTTATGCATATACTTATAGCTCCCAATGCTTTTAAAAACAGTCTTGATGCTGCAAAAGTTGCGGAAGCGATCAGCGATGGGTTGCATAAAAGCAAATTACAATGTACTACTTCATGTTTCCCTGTAGCCGATGGCGGTGATGGTACAGCAGGTTTATTGATCGATCATTTAAAAGGAGAATGGATCCCGGCGAAAGTGCATGATCCTTTGATGAGAGAAATAAATTCTTCATTTGGATGGCTCGAAAAAGATAAAACTGCTGTTATTGAGTTAGCGGCTGCTTCAGGATTACGATTACTGAAGCCTGCAGAATATGATCCATTAAAAGCTACAACTGCTGGCACAGGTGAATTAATTCTGGAAGCATTGGAAAAGAATGTAAATAAGATCATTCTCTGTATTGGTGGCAGTGCAACTGTTGATGGAGGCACAGGAATTTTAAGATCCCTTGGAATAAAATTTTTTGATGCCAATGGAAAGGAGCTCAATGATTTGCCCGCTGCTTTATCATCACTTTCCAAAATTGATACAACAGGTTGCGACAAAAGAATTAAGAATACGCGTATAATTGTTTTATGCGATGTTGAAAATCCCTTGCTTGGAACCAACGGTGCAGCAAGAATTTTTGGCCCGCAAAAAGGAGCATCGGAAAAAGATGTTCAGCTGCTGGAAAACAATCTTGCAAAATTCAACAACATTGTGTTGCATAAAACAGGGAAAGACATGTCTGCCATTAAACATGGTGGAGCAGCGGGGGGTGTAGCAGCCGGTTTGCATACTTTTATTAATGCAGAGCTTGTGAATGGCATTGATCATTTTTTACACGCAACGGGTTTTGAAAAAGAATTAGCAAAAGCTAATATGGTTATTACGGGCGAAGGATGCATTGACCGGCAGACCTTGCAAGGGAAAGGACCTTTTGGTGTAGCAAAAAAGGCGAAAAAATTCTCATTACCTGTTATCGGTATGGCAGGGCAGGTGCCAGCCTTTATTGATAAATCATTGCACCAGTATTTTGATCAGCTCATTTCAATAAATGATGATGGGGCTGATCTTGAAACTGCAATTAAAAACACTTTTGCGAATCTTGAAAAAACTTCACAACAACTTGGTGATCTGCTTAGCTTATCAGCTGTGCAAAACTAATTTTGAAGCAAAATTTGGAAACGAGGGTTCTTTGGTCTTACCTTTTACAGGATACCGTATGCCTGATAAAGATCTTCCTTGAAAACTATTATTCTTTCATTTTTAAAAAAAGGAGGTGTTATGTTTGTACGACTAACTTACTTCGGCTTTAAGCAAGATAAGCTTAAAGATCTAAAAAAATTTTACAACGAAGTTGCTATCCCTACACTGAAAAAGCAAAAAGGGAATCTTGATTGCAGACTTTTGGAACCTGTTGACAAAAAAGAAGACTATATTTCAATGACGACATGGGAAAGAAAAGAGGATGCGGATACTTATCACAGCACTGGAGTGTATAAGAGCCTGATTGACCAGGTGAAGCCGTTTTTTTCTAAAGAACCTGTATTAAGAGTTTACGAATCTGAAGATGTAATGGAACATGCGTGATCGCTGATCTTTTAAGTTAATGGGGCTTACAATAAGCCCCATTTTATATTTTACAAGGCAGAAAATAAAAGATTCAAAATTCAGAATTAGCCTAGCTGCCCCGCTGCGATCCTGTATTCGCCTGTTTGCTTACAAACGTATTGGCCTGTGGTTTTTGAATGAATTTTGAGCCGGGAGCCGGGTTATTCTGATTTTTCTTTTTGTCGTTTTTCTTTTTGCCTTTGTTATTCTGATTCAGTAATGACATACGGATAAATTTTTTGTAAATATACGGGTTTCTTTTTTTTGATTATTTACTAAGTAGTTTATAAAACTTTTCTAATTCTGCCGTTTCGGCCGGGGACAATACTTCGTTGTTTTCATATTTTACTTTCAGAAACAGAACCCTTTTGTGTTGCGGATATTTTTCAAGAATGCCTTCTATTTTTTTTCCGATCACTTCATCTTTTTTATAAAGCGGAGTTGCCTCCGGCTTTTCTGATTTGTAACGGGTTGGCTTTTTCAAAATGATGGCTTCCAGTGTGGAGAGTTTACCCACAGAAATTGTATTTACTTTTTGCGCAATTTGATAAAGACCTTCCAATTGTTTTTTACTAAGCCCGCCGCGGTTCAAATATTGTTGATGGAGGCTTTTAACAAACGATGATGCAGGAAATGCGATTTCCGTTTGTTCGAGAATATCCCTGATAACATCTACATCGGTGCCCATAGGCGCTTAAGATACGAACAAACTTTCTTTTATGTGAGACGTGAGAAGTGAGAAGTTGTACTAAAGAATAATAAGTAACACAAAGGGCACTAAGTACACACAACGGACACAAAGGGGTTTCTATTTATTATCAGCACTTTGTGTTCTTCGTGATTTCTTTGTGTTCGTTGTGATCCCTGTTTTATCAACCGTTGAGAAAGCTTCTTCTCACGACTCACGAAAATCGGTGAATAGAATTACTGCAGTACAAGGGTGATTAATTTATTCTCTTCCACCGGAAGAAAATAAATTAACAAACCTTCGATTGCAACAGAAGCTCAATAGTAGCATGATCGCTTGGCCCATAATCTTTATCTTTGCCGACCTATGAGTGAAGAAATAAAAAAAGAAGAGCGCAGCTTAAATTTCCTTGAAGAAATAATTGAAGAGGACCTGAAATCCGGTAAGTACAAACAGATCATTACACGTTTTCCGCCGGAACCGAATGGCTATTTGCACCTCGGCCATGCGTCAAGCATTTGCTTGAATTTTGGGTTGACAAAAAAATATCCCGGTTATACAAACCTTCGCTTTGATGATACAAATCCTGTAACGGAAGAAGTAGAATATGTTGATAGCATCAAGGATGATATTAAGTGGCTGGGCTTTGAATGGAAAAATGAATTATATGCCAGCGATTATTTTGATGAGTTATATGAATTTGCTGTAAAGCTTATAAAAAAAGGATTGGCCTATGTTGATGACAGCACCAGTGATGAAATGGCGGCAATGAAAGGTACGCCGACCGAACCTGGTAAGAATAATAAATACCGTGACAGGACCGTGGAAGAAAATCTTGACCTGTTTGCAAAGATGAAGGCCGGTGAATTCGAAGATGGCGCAAGAACATTGCGGGCAAAGATCGATATGGCACATATCAATATGCTGATGCGTGATCCCGTCATCTATCGCATCAAGCATGCACATCATCATCGCACAGGTGAAAAATGGTGCATTTACCCGATGTATGATATGGCGCATGGACAAAGTGATTCCATTGAAAATATTACACATTCGATTTGTACGCTTGAGTTTGTACCGCATCGTGAATTGTACGACTGGCTGATAGAAAAATTAGAAATATTTCCTTCGCATCAATATGAGTTTGCGCGGCGCAATATCAATTTTACTGTTACCAGTAAAAGAAAACTATTGCAACTGGTGAATGAAAAATTTGTTACGGGATGGGATGATCCGAGGATGCCAACGATCACCGGCTTGCGCCGCCGTGGTTATACTCCGGAAAGCATTCGGGAATTTTGTGACAGGATCGGTATTGCAAAACGTGAAAACATTGTTGACGTTGGGTTGCTTGAGTTTTGCCTTCGCGAGCATTTGAATAAAATTGCGTTACGCAGAATGGTGGTGTTCGATCCTGTAAAAGTTGTTATCACGAATTACACGAATGAACACGAATTACTCGAAACTGATAATAATCCTGAAGATCCGAATGGTGGAACCCGGGAACTTCCTTTCAGCAAAGAAATTTATATAGAGCGGGATGATTTTATGGAGAACCCTCCGAAAAAATATTTTCGATTGGCGCCGGGCCAAATGGTAAGATTGAAAAGTGCCTACATCATTAAATGCGATGAAGTGATCAAAGATGATAAAGGAAATATTTCAGAATTGCATTGCACATATATTCCTGAAAGCAAGAGTGGTAATGATACGTCCGGTATCCAGGTAAAAGGAACGCTGCATTGGGTAAATGCTATTGATGCAGTAAAAATAGAGGTAAGAGAATATGATCGTTTATTCAAAGTAGAAGATCCATCGAGTGAGGAAGGCAATTTTAAAGACTATATAAATCCAAATTCACTTAAAGTAGTGACGGGGTTTGCTGAACCATCTATTAAAAATGCAAAGTTTAGTGACAGGTTCCAGTTTTTGCGTAAAGGTTATTACTGTCTTGATAAAGATTCTTCTGAAGAAGGAATGATATTTAACCGGACAGTGACCTTGAAAGATGATTGGGCGAAGCACGTGAAGAAGGGGTAGTAGTTCGTAGTTCAGAGTTCAGAGTCGTGTCACTCCTGATTCAAGACGGTTAATCGCATTAAGAAGTCCATTTTTCAGTTTTGAAATAAAGGTCCAAGCAGAGGGTTGTCATTCCGACGAAGGAGGAATCAATACGCCTTACCTCTATGAGTGGTATTCGTCGGGGGCCATTCTCCTAAAATTTCATGGTTGAGAAATTTCCAGGAAGGATTAAAGGATTTTATCAATTCATCTTTTTTCCTTCTGTTCCATCCTTTTATTTCTTTTTCTCTTGATATTGCATTATTTATGTATTGTGTGCATTCGTAGTACACAAGGTAAAAGCAATTATACTTTCCGGTAAATGTTTTTACACTTCCTTTGTCAAGGTAATGCTCGATTATTCTTTGTTCAAGATTATTGGTAACGCCGGTATAAAGAACAGTCTTTTGGTAATTAGTAAGAATGTAAACGTAATATTGTCTATTATTATAAAACATAATCATTGTCGTATAGATGCCTCGTTCCTCGGCATGACAATCCTTAGATTTGAAAATGCTTTTGAGCCCTACCATTCGCTATTTATACTCCCCAAACACACATCTCAACTCATCGGCAATTTCGCCAAGAGTAATCTTATTTTCTACGGCTTCAATTACTATGGGCATTAAATTTTCCCCGCTCATGGCTTTATCGTTTAATTGCTGTAATAGCTGATCCACTTTAGCTTTATCCCTGCTATTTCTTAACCTCCTCAGCTTTTCAGCTTGTAAACTTCTTATGCTGTCATCGATCTTAAAAATTGGGATTGGCTGTCCTTCTTCTTCCTTGAATTTATTTACGCCAACAATGATCTTTTCACCTGTTTCTATTTTTCGCTGATATTCATAAGCGCTGCGGGCAATTTCATTTTGTATAAATCCTTGTTCAATTGCATTCACACTGCCACCCATTGCATCAATTTTTTCGATCAGTTTCCATGCAGCAGCTTCCACTTCATTGGTTAGCGATTCAATAAAATAACTGCCAGCAAGCGGATCAGCAGTATCCGGTGCGCCACTTTCAAAAGCAACTATCTGTTGGGTTCGCAATGCAATTCGTGCCGCTTCTTCTGTTGGCAAACTCAACGCTTCATCATATCCGTTGGTGTGCAATGATTGCGTTCCGCCCAACACTGCAGCCAATGTTTGTATTGTTACCCTTGAAATATTGTTCAGTGGTTGTTGCGCTGTTAATGTACTGCCGCCTGTTTGTGTATGAAAGCGCAGCATCATGGCTTTGGGATCAGTTGCACCAAGCTCTTTCATGATCTTTGCCCACATTCTTCTTGCTGCACGGAATTTTGCCACTTCTTCAAATAAATTATTATGTGCATTAAAAAAGAAAGAAAGACGTTTGCCAAAAACATTTATATCCAGTCCTTTTTCCAGTGCTGCTTTTACATAAGCTTTTCCATTGCTGAGTGTAAAAGCTATTTCCTGCACGGCAGTACTTCCTGCTTCACGGATATGATAACCCTGAAATGGAAATTGTATTCCATTTTGGCAATTCCTTGCTGCACCATTCAAAAATATCAGTAATGATGCGCATGGAAGGTTTGGGCGGATAGATATAAGTTCCTCTTGCTGCATATTCTTTTAATATATCATTTTGAATAGTACCGGTAATTTTTTTCAGATCAGCGCCCTGTTGTTTTGCCAATGCAACATAAAATGCAAGAAGAATAAAACCTGTTGCATTGATCGTCATTGAAGTGGAAACATCTTCGCAGTTTTATTCCATTAAATAAAGTTTCCATGTCTTCAATGCTATCGATGGCAACACCAACTTTTCCCACTTCACCTTCGGCTAAAGGATGATCACTGTCATAACCGATTTGTGTGGGCAGATCAAATGCAACACTTAATCCATTTACTCCCTGTGATAATAAATAATGATATCGTTTATTACTTTCTTCTGCAGTGGTAAAGCCGGCATATTGCCGCATCGTCCACAATTTGCCCCGGTACATGTCTGCCTGTATGCCTCTTGTAAATGGAAATTCGCCTGGGTGCTCGTTGCTGGTTGATGGTTGCTGGCTCTTGGCAGGTGAATCGTCTTCAGAATAATAAACAGGTTTTATTTCGATACCTGAATCTGTAGCAATTTTTTTTTTGTAAGTCATAAGCCGGTTTTAATAACCCGTAACAAGATACCAACAACAAGCAACTATTTCATCAGCTTTCTTGCTTCATAATTCAATGCTTCAAGTACAATATTGTGCAATGCTTTTTTATCCTGTGCAATGATCACTTCCATTATCCTTTTGCCCAGATCATAACCTCTTGCATCGGCAGGCAATGTTTGTGCTATTTGGTTTATGATAAGCATGTTCTGTTCTTTTAAATTATTAACGGCCTGCCATGCTACCGGACTTACATATATCTGTTGAGAGCTATTATATTCAAATTCCTGTTTGATGCTTTCAAGCATCAGCAATTGCATTTCTCTTGCAGTAAGACCGGGCTGGTTGGCGCGGCTTACAAGATTTGGGAGTGCAACCCTTTCGGTTAATATCACCAATCTTTCATAGGCTTGCAGTTGCAATGGCCTGGTAGTATATGCAGGGTCTGTATTTTTTTTGTTTTCTTTTTTCGTAAACCATAAATAACACACTAAAAAGGAAAGTAAAATGGCGAAAGTGGAAAGTATCAGGCTAAGCGTCGTTGTATCCATAGATTTTGTTTAGGTTTTGCAAAAATACAGGCAAAAGCCTGCTTACCGTCAGGCAGGGCTTTCTTTTCGGATTTAGAAAACGGGCCTCATTTTTGTTTTTTATTTTTACAGATAAATTAAAAATACAATGGTTGTTACAGAGAATAAACCGGTGACGATGACAGAAGGCGCCATTAAGCAAATAAAAAAATTAATGGAGCAGGAAGGGTTTGACACGGCGCAACGGCTGCGTGTAGGAGTAAAAGGCGGCGGTTGCTCAGGCATGTCGTATATTCTTGGGTTTGATCATCCGAATGAAAAGGATAAAACATTTGAGATCGATGGCATCGATTGTATAATGAATGCCGCTCATGAAATGTATGTATACGGAATGGAGATCGATTGGCAGGATGGTTTAAATAACCGTGGCTTTACCTTTCGAAATCCTAATGCAAGCACCACTTGCGGTTGCGGAACCAGCTTTGCCGTATGATACACCTGTCTCCGCCGCGCCGGAGAACTTAGATAGCATTATTTCAGAAAATTTTTCCAACAAATAAAAAAGCCTCCGGTATGGAGGCCTTTTTATTTATAAAAACATTATTAGCTTTTTGCTTTTGCAGTAGCTGGTTTTACTGCCGGCTTTTGTGCGGCAGCAGTAGTAACCACTTCAGATTTTCCCAATACTCTACCTTTTGCAAGGTCCACAAGTACCGGCGCCGCTACGAATATGGATGAATATGTACCGGTAACAACACCGATCAGCATGGCAAACGCAAAGCCTCTTGTTACTTCACCACCAAATATGAAGAGAATAAGAATAGTAAGGAATACCGTTAATGATGTCATGATCGTACGGCTCAATGTATCATTAATAGCACGATTGATAACCATATCAGTAGGCTCACCTTTCATTGTTTTAGTGTATTCACGTATCCGGTCAAATACAATTACCGTATCGTTCATAGAAAATCCAATGACAGTAAAAACGGCCGCGATAAAATGCTGATCAAGTTCCAACGGGAACGGGACCACATTTTTCAAGAAGGAGAAAGCAGCGAGTGTTACCAATACGTCATGCAGCAACGCGACGATGGTACCAAGTGAATATCTCCAGTCGCGGAAACGAATAAATATATAAAGGGCGATAGCGATCAAAGAAATAATGGTTGCATTTCTTGCGCCTTTTTTCAAGTCATCAGAAATGGTTGGTAAAACTTTTTTTGAACCAAGCTTGGCTTTTGAATCAAACTGCTCATAAGTAATTCCCCCCATGTAATTTCTTAATCCGGCAAACAATTGTCTTTCTACAATAGAATCAACTGACGGTCGTGGATCATCAATAAGATACGACGTGGTAATTTCAAGCTCATTATTTAACCCAACTGGTTTAATGATCGGGTTTCCGTTGAATACCACGTTAAGATCTTTGCGTACAGCTTCTACATCCAAAGGTTTTGTTTTATCAAATTGGATCCTAAAGCTGCGGCCACCGCTAAATTCAACCCCCTGGTGAAAACCATTAAAGATAGCTCCAATACCAAGCGCCAGCACAACCATTGAGATCATGTAGGCATATTTGCGATATTGAATGAATTTAAAATTAGCATGCTTGAATATCCTGCGGCTGATACCTGTAAAGTATTCGAGGTGTTTCTTTTTATTGGTGAACCAGTCACTCACCCAACGGCTGACAAGGATACCGCAAAACAAAGAAAGGAGAATACCAATGATCTGGGTGGTAGCAAATCCTCTTACAGGACCTAATCCAAAAATGAAAAGGATGATTGCCGTTAATAATGTTGTTACGTGAGCATCAAGCACAGGCGGTAATGAACGCCGGTAGCCCTCTGCAATCGCCAACTGGTAACTTTTTCCTCTTGTTAATTCCTCTTTTATACGTTCGTAAATAATTACGTTAGTATCTACAGCCATACCAATTGTAAGTACAAGACCGGCGATACCAGGCGCCGTAAGTGTGGCGCCAAAAGACGTTAATACACCAACAGTGTAAAGAAGGTTAAGTATAAGGGCAATATTAGCGACCCATCCGGCGGTGTTATAGTAAACAAGCATCAGTAAAAAGATCACGACAAATGAAATTAAAAATGCCATGCTGCCGCCCTTGATAGCTTCGGCTCCTAATGTCGGTCCCACTACTTGTTCCTGAACGATCTTAGCAGGCGCAGGGCTCTTACCAACTTTTAATATCCTGGCAAGGTCCTGTGCTTCTTCAATAGTAAAGTTTCCTGTGATACGTGATTGTCCACCATCAATTCTTCCTTCTGCAATCGGCGCAGAATACACAGTATTATCAAGCAGAATCGCAATGGGAATATTATTTTTAGCGCTTTTCTCAGTAAGTGTTGCCCAGGCATCTGTTCCTTTTGAGTTCATACTCATTGTAACAATCGGCTTGCCTGAAAGGTTATCGTAAGTCTGTGCAGCGTCTGTGACTACATCTCCTTCGATAGGCGCTTTATCAGAACCATAAGTTTTTATTGCATAAAGACCAACCTCATCTTCAGGCTTGTCCGTTGCCGGATCCCTTTCCAGTATTCCATAGCAAAGCAATGCATCACCCGGTAAAGTGCCAAGCTCATTAAGAGTTCTTCTTACAAAACCAGTATCATTGAGTTTCACAAACCCAATAGGACCCTGCCACCTCACCTGGCCTTGTGCATCCTGGGTGTATTGTGCAAACCTTATATATTGGGATAAAGATTTTCTTTTATCTGCAGAGGCTGCCGGCGTTGTGTTGGTAGCAGTACCGGTAGAGGCTTGCGTCTGATTATTCAGGATATCAGAAAGGTTCTTGGTTGTATCTTGTTTTATTTGTGAGGTATCGGCTTTTTTCCCTGAAGTGTCAACTGCATTAACCGTTGTATCGGTTGACTTGCCGGTCATTAAAGCAGTAAAAGCTTTTTCGCCGGCAGCGAATTCATCTGATAATTCTCCTAAATTGTATACTTCCCAAAATTGCAGATTGGCGGAAGTTTGCAAAAATTTTCTTACCCTTTCTTTGTCATCTATACCTGGAAGATCAACAGTGATAATTCCTTTTGCTTCTTCAAGATTGAGTGATGGCTGTGCTACGCCAAACTTATCAATCCTTTTTTGCATGATATAGTATGTTCGGTTTATTGCATCTCCTGCTTCGGCGCGAAGTACTTCAAGCACTTTTGCATCGCTTGCATTTTTTGCTATTTTATCAGCATTCGCTGTAGAAAAAAGGCCAGCCAGCTTGTCTGTACCGGCAAGTCTTTTAAATTCATTATAGAATAAAGAAATAAAATCAGCATCACTGTTTGCCTTTTGCCGATTGGCAGCTTCGAGTGCTTGTAAAAATTGCGGGTTCTTTGAATTGTTGGCTAGTGATCGGAGTAAACCGGTAAGTTCAACTTCCATTGTTACACTCATTCCACCCTGGAGATCCAGCCCAAGGTTTAATTCTTTTTCTCTTGCTTTACGATAAGTATCACCAAACCATGTTATTTTTTCTTCTTTAGTACTATCAAGCAACTCCTGGAGGCGTTCTCTATAGAGACTTTTAAGTGTATCAGTATAATCGGCAGGCTTGGCAAATTTTTTTGCTTCAGGATAACGGGCATTCATATAATCCTGAGCCCGGGCCGCCATTTTATTTTCATGGCCGTTTACAAACCAGGTGAAAGATAGCAGCCATACTGAATAAATAATAAGCAGAACTGCAAACACCGCTACTAAACCTCTTAATTGCATACGGGATAGATTTACATTTAACGCCTCATTGCCATTTCCCACTCTGGTTCGGGCAAGCGGCTGGGATTTTTTTTAGGAGGGCAAAGATAGGGGTTTCAGGATGATAAAGGAAACCTTCTGCGGCTAAATTTCACCGTCAAAATCAAGGTTTTGAGGCCGGTTTTATTAGAAAGGGAAATACCGTAGCTGGCCGCCGTACTTAGCACGAAAAGAATAAGAATTATTACGGTCAACCCCATTTTTTTTGAGGCGTGGTGCTTAAATGACGCTTCCGTTATTCTTGTCGTCAGTGGTAATTCACCGGACAAGATCATTTTTGATAACAACGTTGCCTCTTCAAGAGAAAAGGCACCGGTGATTCGGCTCTCTCCTCCTTCAATTGCTTCTTCAACGAACGCTGCGGTAAGTACTATATTATTTGTAATTATTGCAATGGGTTTCTTCACATTTCTCAGGGTCATTTGATACCAATCCTGCGAACCCTGGGCATTGAATGCAAATAATATTATTGGATTACTGTTAGAGGGATCAAATTCCGCAGAGGCATTGTTAATTTGATCTCCGGTTGGGAATGGAAAGAAAGCCCTGTCAAGATTTTTCTTTGCAAATATCCTGAGCATGGAATCATTAGAATAGAGATCAACATCCATAGCGCCATAAATGATTTTCAAATTTTCGGGAAAGTGCCGGCTAATCTCAGCGTCAGCAAATATTTGATTCAAATAAGAAGTATCCTTTGTTTTTACATATCCCAATTCAGCGGTATATCGAAGACTTCCATCAGAATTTTGATAGGAACTTGCAAAAGAAATAAATTTTGCAAGGCCAGGATCCTGCGATTTTTCAAGTTCGCCATGTTCAAGAATATCAGAAAGTTTACCTGTTGTGGTATCCAGGTTTTTCTTTGCTTCCTGTATTTTTTTTTGTGTGGTTAAAAACTCAGCATCGCGGCTGCGAAGCGTTGAATCGATTGCCGTCAACGATTCAGAAATTTCATTAATAGTAAAAAGTTCACTGAATTCAATTTCCCCGGATGCTGTGATAGCATTTTTAAAAACTGTTGTATCTATTATCTTATTTGCTTTTAAAGTATAAACGTTGTTATCAGTTTTTTCGAGTGATAGGTCCATATAAGAACCACGAAGCCTGTATAAGATCTGCTCTTTTGTTTGCTCGATCAATTTACTACTGTCTCCCGAATTGCCAATTGCTACCTGCAGTTCCGCACTGTAATATGATTCCCTGGAAGATGATCTTTTTTTAAAAACATCCATGAGACCCCGGTCTTTTTTTTTATTTTCCCGGAGTTTTGAAAAGCCTAAGAAAAGCAATGCACAACCGGCGCCGATCAATATAGAATAGCCAAGCCTTTTCATATCAGTGGTGGATATTTGCTATTTTGTAGTATGAAAATAATATTTTCTTTTATTGTTTTTTCCGATTGTTTTATTTGCTTGTTCAACAACAAAGAAAAATACTGTTACTGTGAGCAAAGACGATCTTATTGAAGATTTAATGAAACAAAATGCTCCTTTGTTCGATTCGGTTTTGTCTAACATCGATCAAAACCGTTTGCAGATCATCTATACACAAATTGATCGAAAAAAAAATGGGAAACCTGCAATTCACGGATCATTATTTTAATGTCAGCGATTCTTCTTATTTCTATCCTGCTTCAACTGTAAAATTACCTGTGGCGATATTGGCGCTTCAAAAATTAAATGAGCTAAAGATCAAAGGGCTTGATAAAAACTCTACGATGATAACTGAGGCAGATCACAGCGGGCAAACTGAAGTTTATAATGATCCTTCCACACCTGATGGCCGTCCCGACTATTGAGCATTACATTAAAAAAATCTTGCTGGTTAGCGATAATGACGCATTCAACAGGCTTTATGAATTCCTCGGGCAGGAATACATCAATAATACGTTGCACAAAATGGGGTATGAAGAAGTGCAGATCATTCACCGGCTCGAAATAAGTCTGACTGAAGAGGAGAACCGTCATACAAATCCCTGTAAGATTTTTCGATACAAGTGGCAAACTTGTTTACGAAAAACCACTGCAGCAAAGTAAACTTGTATATGCAGAACGTAATACAAAAATGGGAAAAGGTTTTTATCGCCGGGGAGAATTGGTGAACGAGCCATTTGATTTTTCAAAGAAGAACAGGGTATCATTAAATACTTTGCATAATATCGTTCGCAGTGTTATGTTTCCCAAAAGTGTTTCAAAAAAACAACGGTTCAAGCTTACCGAAGATGATTACGCGTTCTTGCGCAAATACATGTCGATGACGCCGCTTGAATCAAAATTCCCTTTTTATGATAAAGAAAATTATTGGGATACTTATGTAAAGTTTTTGTTGTATGGTGCTGAAAAAAATGTTTCAAAAGACGGGATCCGGATATTTAATAAAGTGGGAGATGCGTATGGCTTTTTAATCGATGCTGCTTATATCGCAGATTATAATAATAATATTGAGTTTATGATAAGTGCAGTCATTCATTGCAATAGTGACGGAATATTTAATGATGATAAATATGATTATGAGTCGGTAGGGTATCCGTTTATGAAAAATCTTGGGAAGGTGATTTACGATCATGAAATGAAACGGGTTAAAAAGGTGGTTGCCGATTTGAGTGAATTCAGGTTTAATTATTGATTATTAATTAGCCTATTCACATGTGCTTAAACGACCTTTCTGCTTTCAATAATTAATAATTAATAATCAATAATCATTCAGAACATGCGTTAGTCCGATAAATAATTACTTTTGTCCGAAATTTTAAATCATAAATGCAAGCAATCGTAGAACCCGTGCAATTATCTTCTTTATTAGATCGTTTTGCCGAACCGGAAACATTGAAAATGGCCAAGCTCGGCCGTGAATTAAGAGCAAAAGGAATTGATATCATCGATCTTAGTTTGGGAGAACCAGATTTTGATACACCCCAACATATAAAAGACGCTGCAAAAAAAGCAATCGATGATAACTGGAGTCATTATCCGCCGGTAGCGGGTTATCCCGATCTGCGTGAAGCCATTTGCCAGAAATTTAAAAGAGATAATAATCTTGATTACAAACCGGAGAATATTGTTGTTTCTACCGGCGCAAACAAAGTTTGGCAAATGCAATCCTTGCATTGGTTGATGCCGGTGATGAAGTAATTATCCCTGCTCCATTTTGGGTTTCTTATTCTGAGCTTGTAAGAATTGCGGGCGGAGTTCCTGTGATCGTAAGAACCTCCATTGAGAATAATTATAAGATCACTCCGCAGCAATTAGAAGAAAGTATTACCGAAAGATCAAAAGTGTTTCTGTTTTCTTCTCCCTGCAATCCAAGTGGTGCGGTTTATTCAAAAGAAGAATTAAAAGAGCTTGCCCGAGTGTTTGCAAACAATCCCGGCATTTTTATTATCTCCGATGAAATTTATGAGTATATAAATTTCATCGGGCATCATGAGAGCATTGCTCAATTTGAAAATGTAAAAGACAGGGTTGTTATCATCAACGGACTAAGTAAAGGCTTTGCAATGACGGGTTATCGTCTTGGTTATATTGCCGCGAATGCGACGGTGGCAAAAGGTTGTGAAAAGATACAGGGACAATTTACAAGTGGTGCAAATGCTATTACACAAAGGGCCGCTATTACTGCATTGACGACTGATCTGCGTCCTTCCATGGAAATGACAAAAGAATTTACACGTCGCCGCAAACGAATTCTTGAATTGCTGAAAGATATACCCGGCACACATAGCGCTGAACCCGATGGCGCATTTTATATTTTTCCGGTAGTAAAAGAATTTTTTGGAAAATCAGATGGAGAAACTGCAATTAATAATGCTGATGATCTTTGTATGTATTTATTAAATAACGCCAATGTTTCCACTGTTACAGGTCGTGCCTTTGGCGAACCCGATTGCATCCGGATATCGTTTGCCAATAGCATGGAAAAGATCGAAGCTGCAATGGCAAGAATAAAAGAGGCTTTGGGGAAATTGAAATAATAAGATCAATAATCAATAATTATTAATTAATGATTATTAATTACTAAGATGAAACAATCTTATTTACCCGTCTTTCAAATCACTGTTTTGTTTTCTGTGCAATAAATGATCTTATCAGGGTATTTTCATCTCCTTTAATTCTTTTTAAAACGGTAGCCTGGTGATTGATGATTGTAGTGTCTTTATCAAAAGGGAGTTTATCATACATCTTACCGCCGGTGAAATGACAGGGTGAACAATTTTTTACAAGAATTGGTTGTACCTGGCTGGCAAAATCAATTGTATCGTTTAAAATGATCGGTGGTTTTTTCGCCATGGCCGGCACTGGTTTCTTAAGGCTGCTTCCAAACAATCCAAAAAGCAGGATAAAGCAAAAAAAGAGAAGGAGTTTCATTACTTGCTTTCTTATCTTTTAAAGTTACGCCAGGAAAAGCCTGATCCAGTCGCCATTCAACACAATTATTATTAGGTATATTAGACAACTAAAACTTTTGTTATGAGATGGCTGTTTTTTGTCATGTTGCTTGCTTTTATTTCCTGTTCAGAAAAAGATGAATCAATCGCTGAAGAACTTTCTGATGGAAAATGGATCGACCTGTCTTATGATTTCTCTGATAAAACGGTTTATTGGCCAACGGCAAGCGGTTTTAAATTAGATACGGTGTTTAATGGAACTACAGAGGTGGGATTTTATTACTCCGCCTATAATTATTGTGCAGCGGAGCATGGCGGCACTCATCTTGATGCCCCGGTCCATTTCGCAAAAGGCAAATGGGCAACGGATGAAATTCCATTAGAAAAATTAACTGGTGAAGCTGCGGTAATTGATGTGTCTGATAAAGCATTGAAGGATGCTGATTATTTAATTAATAGTGCTGACATAGAAACATGGGAAAAAGACAAATGGGAAACTAAAAGATGATATCATATTATTTTTCCGGACAGGTTATGGATCGTTTTATCCTGATGCAAAAAAATATCTGGGCACTGATGAAAGAGGAACCGAAGCTGTTGCCAAACTTCATTTTCCGGCAATACATCCTGATGCGGCTGAATGGCTGATAAAAAATAGAAAAATAAAAGCAGTGGGATTAGATGTTGCAAGTGTTGATTATGGACAGTCGAAAGATTTTAAGACTCATCAAATTTTATATGGCAAAATATTCCGGGTTTTGAAAATATTGCCAATCTTGATAAGCTTCCGGTAAAAGGCGCTTTTATAATTGCATTGCCAATGAAGATAAAGGGTGGGAGCGGCGGACCATTAAGAATAGTGGCTCTAGTTCCAGGTAAAGAATAATTTTTATTCCGCTGGCGGATCATTTTCTACAGGAAGGTCCTGATCAATGATTTGGGGAGCATTGATCTTTCATATATTTTATTGTTAGCAGCCCGCCGATGGCATCAACAAGAAAATGCAGGATCATAACAATCAGCAGTGAACCTGAATAAATAAATAGATAACCAAAGAAGATAGCTAATACAAATATTTTTACAACTGCTTTTCCACCCTGGTAAAAATGTGCAATGCTAAATGCAAATGCAGGTAAGAAAACCGCAAGCAGTTGCTGATAGTTGGATCCCTCAAATAAATACCAGCAGTAATTAACCAGGTAACCGCGATAGACGATCTCTTCAAACACACCTGCGCTAAAGCATAATAAAAAATATTCAGGCAGTTCGCTATTTTTTGTTGGTAAGAATGGCGTTCTCTTTTTCCAGTTATCAATTGTTTTATCAATTCCTTTTTTTGATGAAAGCGTAACCACGTATCGAGTAAATAAATCAATGCAAAAACGATTGTCATCCACCACCATGATTGAAAATTGCCGTGGCTGTGTTAAACCAATTTCTGCCAATGGTCTTTTAAAAAGCAGCCAAACTATCATTACTGCTGCAGCCCATAAGAAAAAGTGAGAAACTGCCCGCGATATAAATACTTTTTTTTTGCCCGCTGCTAAATGAGACGTCAGGGAAACCTTTCCTTCTTTGTATACCTCCATAAATTGGGATTGCGATACAGAATATAAAAGCAAGAATATGATCAACCCAATGCGGGAACTTATCCATTGTTTTTTCTTTTTGATAATTGGATAAGTTTTTCGTGGAGTTCTAATACCTGCGGGATCAATAATTGCTTTTCATCATTGACCAGTACAAAATCACATTTACTCATTTTTATTTCTTCATCAAGTTGTTTATTCATTCGCTGCAATACTTCTTCCCGGCTTACGGCATCTCTTTCCATTGCCCGTTGTATCCTTAATTCGTGCGGAGACGAAACGCCGATCACATAATCGAGTCGATCGGAAACGCTGGCTTCAAAGATCAATGCAGCTTCATGTATTGCATAAGGAGTCGATTGCCGGTTCATCCAGTTTTCACTATCTTTTTTTGTAGCAGGGTGTACGATCGCATTCAATTGTTCAAGCCTGAGCGGATCGGAAAAAACAATCGAAGAAATATATTTTCTGTTGAGAGTATTGTTTGTGAATGCCTGCTCACCAAAAATTTTTGAAATGGAAGATTTTAACTCAGCGTCCTCATTCATCAACCGCTTTGCCTCAGCATCAGCATAGTAAACAGGAACTCCGAGCACTTCAAATATTTGGGCTGCTGTGCTTTTGCCACTGCCAATGCCTCCTGTAAGACCAACTTTCAGAACCATGATTAAAGGATTGAAAGGATTAGGAGGAAAGTTAGGAAGATGTTTTATAAAAATGAGATAAACAAACCATGATTAATAGGATTGAAAGAGATTAGGAGGAAAGTTAGGAAGATGTTTTATAATGAGATAAACAAACCATGATTAATAGGATTGAAAGGGATTGGGAGGAAAGTTAGGAAGATGTTCTATAAATGAGATAAACAAACCATGATTAATAGGATTGAAAGGGATTGGGAGGAAAGTTAGGAAGATGTTCTATAAATGAGATAAACAATCCATGATTAATAGGATTGAAAGGGATTAGGAGGAAAGTTAGGAAGATGTTCTATAAATGAGATAAACAATCCATGATTAATAGGATTGAAAGGGATTAGGAGGAAAGCTAGGAAGATGTTTTATAATGAGATAAACAAACCATAATTAAAAGATTGAAAGGATTAAGAGGATAGTTAGGAAGATGTTCTATAAATAGGATAAACAAAAAAGGAAACCGGTTTCCCAATTTCCTTTTAAATCTTTTTCATCCTGAAAATCCTGGTTTATTTTTTGTCGGTTGTTGTTGCCGCCTTATTTATAGCATTCGTCATTTCCATGCTGATCGACGCTTTTTCCATTCTTATATAACTGCCCGGGCTTACTTCAAGGCTGATCGTGCCATCTTCATTTATTTTATTTACTGTGCCATGGATACCGGCTATGGTAACAACCTTAGTTCCTTTTTGCAGCTCTTCAATAAATTTCTTTTGATCTTTTTGTTTTTTGGTCTGAGGTCTTATAAAAAACAACCAGAAAACAAGAATGATCATCCCCATGAATATAAGCGTGGTGCTGCCAAATGGGCTTCCCGAACCGGTACCGGCTTGTAATAAATAGATATACATTAGTTATTATTTTTTATCGATCAGCTTTTCTTTGGTTTTACATCAACACGAAATAGTAAGAGTGGTCATTGCCGGATTTGTATTTGCAAAAACATTAACCTGCTTAGATTGCAGGTTGGGTTTGCCTGTGCTGTTAAACGATGCCTTGATCACACCAGTTTCACCCGGGGCATAAGGTTTTTTTGGAGTTTCCGGCACAGTACAACCACACGATGCCGTTACACTTGAAATTACCAACGGTTTGCTGCCGGTATTCTTAAACCGGAAGCTTACATTAAGGTTTTCTCCTTCATTTATTTTTCCGAAATCTTTTTCACCGCCATCGAGCCATTGAATGGTCGTAAGGCTGGCGGTATCGATTTGATTTGGTTCCGGCGTTGCCGCTGTAGTTGGCGCCGTTGCGGTAGTAGTGGGCTCAGCAGAAGCCTGCGTAGTTGTTGAAGCAGCATTGCTTTCTTCAGATGTTTTGTTGGCCTCATTACAAGATGCTATTGTAATGCCGGCAGCGAGAATAAGAAATATTTTTTTCATATTTAAATTGATTTGGAGTTTGCAAATGTAAGAGAAAGAAATGAGTGTTTTTAATTACCCATAAAATATGACCCTGGTTAAACTTTCCTGTAATCCACTTTTTGCATTTTACCCTGTGTGACCAGTTCCTTATGAATATTATCCAAAATACCATTTACAAATTGCCCGCTTTGCGGTGTACTGTATTCCTTTGCCAGGTCGATATATTCATTGATAGTCACCTTCGGGGGTATGGTCTCAAAATATAAAAACTCAGATACACCCATCTTCATCAATATCATATCAAGCAAAGCAATTCGTTCAGGATCCCAGTTCTTTAATTTGGGAATGATCAGTGATTGCAGGTATTCGCTTTTTTCAATCACTGTTTTTAAAAGATTTACTGCAAAATCTTTTTTCTCCCTGCTGATCATTTCCTTAAAATCGGCGCTCCCTGGTTTTTGTAAAATGTTTACAAGTAGTTGTATCACCATTTCACCATCATCATCCCAGTTTGAAAAATTTTCTTCGATATACGAAGTAAAATTTTCATCAGCCAGCATCAATTTATCCAATATAAATTCAAGTATCTCTTTTTCTTCTTTATTGTCTCTTCCCGGTTTATTTATATATGCTTTGTATTCCTGGGTTTCACCAAGCTTCAGGTAAGTCCTTCGCACCAATTCCTTGTTGATCGTTTGTTGCGGCTTCAGCTTTGCCAATGCTTCTTTAAAGGAAGCATCTTCCAATATCTTCCATACTATTTTATTCCCGGTTAATTTAGTATTAACATGAAGATCTTCATAAGAGGGAAGATGTTTGCCTGCCCGCTGGTGTGAATCAGTTTCCGCATAGCGGCTTACTTCAGTTAAAAAATAAGTGAGGTGAACAAAAAGCTGGCGGGTTTGGTCAAAATGATTTTGGAGGATCTTTTGAGGTTCTCCTGGTTTTATATCGGATTCAAGGGTAGTTATGTTGTACAGCGTCTGCATCACTTTTACCCGGATATTTCTTCTGCTGATCATCTTTTAAGAACTGTTTGGGCAGCGAAGATAAGCCAATCGAAAAATGCTTTGGACTAATAAATTTTTTCTTTCACCATTTTTTTTCCACCATTACTATTTTTATTCACAGATTTGTTTGAGATGTTCAGAATTGACTCAAAGGGTTGAGACGATAACGATCAAAATATTTTTTTTAAAAGCTTCTAAAAATTCCCTTGTTGACCCTATCTTTGCCGCCCCAATAAGTTCTTTACAATCCCGAAATCCCGATAACTATCGGGTGGGATGACGAATTTGGGAGACTAAGTATTCCGCGAGAAGAAAGGTCGCTATTACCAATAAATCAAAAAAAAATGGCAAAAGAAATCTCTGGCTTTGTAAAGCTACAGTGCAAAGGTGGCCAGGCCAATCCTGCACCTCCGATCGGTCCTGCTTTAGGTTCCAAGGGTATCAATATCATGGAATTCTGCAAGCAGTTCAATGCAAGAACACAGGATAAAATGGGAAAAGTGCTTCCCGTATTAATCACTGTTTATACTGACAAGAGTTTTGATTTTATTATCAAAACACCTCCTGCAGCCGTTCAGTTGATGGAAGCCGCTAAAATTCAAAATGGTTCCAAAGAGAGCAACCGTGTCAAAGTTGGTAAAGTAAACTGGACACAGGTAGAAGCGATTGCAAAAGATAAAATGCCTGACCTTAACTGCTTTACTGTTGAAAGCGCCATGAAAATGGTAGCCGGTACCGCACGCAGCATGGGATTGACTGTAGAAGGTAAAGCTCCCTGGGAAAATTAATCAGTAAAAATTAAAAACGAATTACAATGGCATTCATCAGTAAAAAAAGAAAAGTTGCTGAAACAAAAGTTGACAGCAACAAAGCATATTCGCTTAAAGAAGCATCTTCATTGGTAAAAGAAATTACTACCTGTAAGTTCGATGCTTCTGTTGATCTGCATATTCGTTTGGGTGTTGATCCTAAAAAAGCAGACCAGGCTATCCGCGGTACTGTTACACTTCCTCATGGTACCGGTAAAACAAAAAAAGTATTGGTGCTTTGCACACCTGATAAAGAAGCAGAAGCAAAAGCAGCCGGTGCTGATTATGTTGGACTGGATGAATTTGTAACCAAGATCGAAGGTGGCTGGGTAGATGTAGATGTTATCATTGCAACTCCGTCTGTAATGCCTAAGATCGGTAAACTGGGTAAAGTATTAGGTCCACGTAACCTGATGCCAAATCCTAAAACAGGTACTGTTACCAATGATGTAGCTGCATGCAGTCAATGAAGTAAAAGGTGGTAAGATCGCTTTCAAAGTTGATAAAGCAGGTATCATTCATGCATCTATCGGCCGTGTAAGTTTTGCTCCTGAAAAGATTGCTGAAAACAGCCAGGAATTGTTGAATGCGATCATTAAAGCAAAACCATCTTCTGCAAAAGGTACTTACCTGAGAGGTATCAGCATGGCCAGTACCATGAGCCCTGGTATTGCTGTCGACACAAAAGCATTTGTTCATTAAGCCCTAAATCCTCGGATAGGGACTTTGGATGAACATTAAATTAGAAAGTCAAAATTTAATAAAATGACAAAAGATCAAAAAAACGAAGTGATTGAAGTGCTGAAAGGCAAGTTCTCTCAATACAATAACTTCTATGTTACCGATACTGAATCACTGACTGTAGCACAGGTGGGTAAATTGCGCCGTGCTTGTTTCAACAAGCAAGTGGAAATGAAAGTGGCTAAGAATACGCTGATTAAAAAAGCACTTGGAATCATTGGATGCAGAAAGATATACAGGTGTGTATGATTCATTGCATAAAGTAACCGCTTTGATGTTTTCTGAAAATCCGAAAGATCCGGCTCTGATCATCAGTTCTTTCCGTAAAGAAAGTAATGGTGAAAAGCCTGTATTGAAAGCAGCTTTTATCAATGGTGATGTATACATGGGCGATAATCAACTTGAGCATCATTAGTCAAGATCAAAACGAAGAACGAATTGATCGGTGAAGTGATCGGATTGTTGCAATCACCTGCGAAGAGAGTGATTGGCTGCTTTGTTGCATAATGCAGAAAAGAAGGGCGAAGCTGCACCTGCACCAACAGAATAATTGACAATTGGCAATAAGCAACCGGCAATCATTTGCTGTTGCATATTATAAAAAACCCAGGCCTGGAGGGTTAACAAAGGCAAAATTTTTTTAAACATCCGTCGGATTCGCCACAAGCGGAAATGAAGACGGTAAAAATTTAAATCAAATGGCAGACGTAAAAGCATTAGCAGAAAGCCTTGTAGGCTTAACAGTAAAAGAAGTACAGGAACTAGCTGACTTCTTAAAATCAGAATATGGTATCGAGCCAGCAGCTGCAGCAGTAGTTGTGAGCGGTGGTGGTGATGGCGGTGGCGCAGCAGCTGTTGAAGAAAAAACTGCATTCAATGTAGTATTGAAAAGCGGTGGTGCTTCCAAACTGAACGTTGTTAAGATCGTTAAAGAATCTGACTGGTCTTGGTTTGAAAGAAGCAAAAGACCTTGTTGATGGCGCACCAAAAACATCAAAGAAGGTATTTCTAAAGCAGAAGCTGAAGAAATTGCAAACAAGCTGAAAGAAGCAGGTGCTGATGTTGAGATTGCTTAATTCTTATTCAACACAAAATAATAATCCCGGCTACGTCCGGGATTTTTTATAACAGCATAGTAACAATTACTGTTCTAAATTAGTAGGATCATGAAAGTAATTGCTGCTTTGATACTGCTTTCAATTTCTTGTAATCTATATAGCCAGGATAACTTTAAGAAGCAATTAGATCAAATAATAAAGGACACAGCGAATCATTTTGGTAAGTTTAAGGGAGCTGTTATAGAAACTCCTGATAGTGATTTCATTTATTTTAATTCAATAATCGTTTTAGAGGGTACAAAAGAAAATTGGATTAGCAATCATCGTTGGATATGCAGTTATGATGCAACAGTTGCTGACTCTACAACAAAGAACAAGGGGAAGAAAATTTTGGATGCCTGGAAAATAAAATTGATGTCTGTTTTAGGAACAGAATATAAGGTTACAAGAGGCAAACCGCAACTGGGCTTTCAGTTTATAGATGGATGGGCTTTTAGTAAGGATAATTTTAGTGTATACATTGGATTGTCCCAATATTTCTATGACAAATCGCGCTATGGAGTCAGGCTTTTTGTTTCGAATCAACACGACATATCTCGTTAGTTTATTTTACAAAGTTAGATAAGGGGCAATCTTTTGATAAATCTCATCTGTCACCGCCATTATTTTCCTAATATCTTCAATTTTAGAAAAAGCACCATGTTCATTTCTGTAAGCAACAATTGGATTTGCTAAACTGTATTTGATATAAGGATGAGCTTTCATTTCATCAATAGTCGCTGTATTGATATTTATTTTTTTTACTGAAGCATTGTCAAGTTTTAAGTATTGTTTTATTTTTTGAAAAGTTGAATCAGGCAAACCATAAGTTTCTCCAACCTGGTCTACAGAATAAAAGCCGCCGAGTTTTTCCCTGAAGTTCACAATTCTTGCGGCCAGTTTACTGCCAATGCCGGGTAAAGAGATCAATGCGGACGTATCTGCAGTATTTATATCAATTACAGAGTATCGTGTCGCAAATTTTTTTGCTGGTTGTGTTCCTTCATTTGATCTTGGTGAAACAAATTGTTCATTAGAACTTGCAGTTTTAGATTCTATCTTCACATAAGGCTTCAATCTTTCATATTCATCTTTATGAAGCCCATAAATTTTTTGAAGATCTTCTGGTTTATAAAAATGTCCGCCCTTACTCAAAATAGTTTTGTAATTGTTTGAATTGTTTTATCTCTTAATCCTAATCTCTTCCATTCCGCAGTTGAAATCGTATTTGGATCAAAATAAAAAAGCTCGCCTTTGCTGCTTGGTGTTTCGTAGTAGTTGCTTTTCTTCCTGTCATATTGATATGCATATGCGTGTTCATCACTATTTCCAGAGTAATCATCATGTAAAGAATCCGGATTTTTTATTTCCAGTTTTTTTACCGCAGCAATCCATGCTGTGTCAATTTGAGTGAGGTTATTGCCTGAAGTTTTTTTTAAGCATGCCCGGCAGGAAAAGAGTAACCAAGATCAACCCAACAATTACAAAAATTCCGATCCTTTCTTTGCGGGTAAAAGTCAAATAATCTTTTATAAATTCACTCCATTTCACTCCGGAGAATTTTATTCAAGCTAAAGGAACTTTGAACCCGGGAAAACGTGGTTTTCGTGGCATTCTGGCCGGATTTTTGTTGGCAAACTTTTCTTGGTCGGATAACTTTAAATCCTTACCTTTGCCATCCTTTATTTTGGCCAATAATATTTTGACGTCCCAAATCATGTTTAAATAGTTGATTTTCACGGGTTTTTGTTTTTAAAAAAGAAAATGCCTGATGTGATTTGTATCGTCCGTCAAATACTTAAAAACCGGTTTTACAGCATATGTCTTCAACAAAAATGAATCACAGGGTGGATTTCGGTAAAATTAAACATCTGGCAGAAGCCCCTGACCTTCTCGAAGTCCAGATTCAATCTTTCAAAGATTTTTTCCAGTTAGAAACAACTCCTGACAAACGAAATATTGAAGGTTTGTTCAGAGTGTTCAAGGAAAATTTTCCTATCACTGATACCCGTAACATTTTCGTTCTGGAATTCCTTGATTATTTTATTGATCCTCCACGCTATACCATTGAAGAGTGTATGGAACGAGGATTGACTTATGCTGTTCCTTTTAAAGCAAAACTTCGCTTGAGCTGTAACGATGAAGAACACGTGGATTTTCAAACCATCGTTCAGGATGTGTTCCTGGGAAACATTCCTTACATGACTCCACGTGGTACTTTTGTTATCAATGGTGCTGAACGTGTAGTTGTTTCCCAGTTGCATCGTTCACCCGGTGTATTCTTCGGTCAGTCTGTTCACCCGAACGGAACCAAGATTTATTCTGCAAGGGTTATTCCTTTCAAAGGTGCCTGGATGGAATTTGCTACAGACATCAACAATGTGATGTATGCTTACATCGACCGTAAGAAAAAATTCCCTGTTACTACATTGTTCGTTCTATCGGTTATGAAACTGATAAAGATATCCTTGAACTGTTCGGAATGGCTGATGAAGTGAAAGCTGATAAAAAAACACTTACAAAATATATTGGCAAAAGACTTGGCTGCCCGTGTTTTGAGAACCTGGGTTGAAGATTTCGTGGATGAAGATACCGGTGAAGTTGTTTCTATCGAAAGTAACGAAATCGTTCTGGAACGTGATACTGTTCTGGATGAAGAAGCATATTGACATGATCTCTGAAATGGATGTGAAAAGTGTATTCATTCAGAAAGAAGATGTGAGTGGTGATTATGCGATCATCTACAATACTTTTAATAAAGATACTTCCAACAGTGAACTGGAAGCGGTTCAGCATATCTACCGCCAGTTGCGTGGTGCTGATGCTCCGGATAATGAAACAGCACGTGGTATCATTGATAAATTATTCTTCAGCGATAAGCGTTATGATCTTGGTGAAGTTGGCCGTTATAAGATCAACCGCAAGCTGAACCTTGAATTACCGCTTGAGCAAAAGACATTGACCAAAGAAGATATCATCGAGATCATTAAATATCTGGTTCGCCTTACCAATGGTAAAGCAGAGATCGATGATATTGATCACCTGAGCAATCGTCGTGTACGTACAGTGGGTGAACAATTGTATGCTCAGTTCGGTGTTGGTCTTGCCCGTATGGCAAGTACCATCCGTGAAAGAATGAACGTTCGTGATAACGAAGTATTCACGCCGGTTGATCTGATCAATGCAAGAACACTTTCTTCTGTTATCAATTCATTCTTCGGAACATCACAGTTGTCGCAGTTCCTTGATCAGACCAATCCATTGAGCTGAGATCACGCACAAGCGTCGTATCTCAGCACTCGGGCCCGGTGGTTTGAGCCGTGAAAGAGCAGGCTTCGAGGTTCGTGACGTTCACTATTCTCACTATGGCGTTTGTGTACGATTGAAACTCCGGAAGGACCGAACATTGGTTTGATCTCTACTCTTTGCGTTCATGCCAAGATCAATGAAATGGGCTTTATTGAAACACCTTATCGTAAAGTGAATGATGGTAAAGTGAATATGAAGAAACTTACTTTCCTTAGTGCAGAAGAAGAAGATACTAGCAAAGATTGCACAGGCAAATGCACCGCTTGATGAAAAAGGAAATTTTGTAGAAGAAAAGATTGTAAGCCGTCGAAACAGGTGACTTCCCGATCCTTGATAAAAACGAAGTGGAATATATGGATGTTGCTCCAAACCAGATCGTTGGTTTGAGTGCTTCATTGATTCCGTTCCTTGAACATGATGATGCCAACCGTGCATTGATGGGATCAAACATGCAACGCCAGGCTGTTCCGTTGATTCGTCCTGAAGTTCCGATTGTAGGTACAGGTCTGGAAGGAAAAGCTGCACGTGATGCAAGGATTCAGATTCATGCTGAAGGAGATGGTGTGGTTGAATTTGTTGATGCTAATGAAATTCATGTTCGTTATGACAGTAATGAAGCACGAAAAACTGGTAAGTTTTGAAGATGATCTGAAAATTTATAAGCTTACCAAATTCATTAAAACCAACCAGGAAACTTGTATCAACCTGAAGCCTGCTGTTAAGAAAGGACAGAAAGTGTAAAAGAAGGTGATTTCTTTACTGAAGGTTATGCAACACAAAGATGGTGAACTGGCACTTGGGAAGAAACCTGAAAGTGGCATTCATGCCATGGAAAGGTTACAACTTCGAAGATGCGATCGTTATCAGTGAAAGAGTGGTAAGAGAAGATATGTTTACTTCTATTCATATTTCTGAATATGAACTGGAAGTTCGTGATACAAAACTGGGTGAAGAAGAATTGACTCCTGATATTCCTAACGTTTCTGAAGAAGCTACAAAAGATCTTGATGAGAATGGTATCATCCGCATCGGTGCTCAGGTTAAAGAAGGTGATATCCTGATTGGTAAGATCACTCCAAAAGGAGAAAGTGATCCTACACCTGAAGAAAAATTGTTGCGTGCCATCTTTGGTGATAAAGCCGGTGATGCAAAAGATGCTTCATTGAAAGCACCGAATGGAGTAGAAGGTGTGGTGATCGATAAGAAATTATTCCAGCGTGCTAAGAAAGATAAGAATGCGAAAGTGCGAGAAAAAGCAGCTATTGAAAAGCTGGAAAAAATACATGAGAAGAATGAAGCTGATCTGATGGAAGTGTTGCTGAACAAACTGCATACCTTGTTGAAAGATAAAACTTCTGCAGGTGTAAGCAACAATTTCGGTGAAGTGCTGATTGGTAAAGGAGCTAAGTTCACTGCAAAGAATCTTGCTGGCATCGATTATCAGAATGTTAATCCGTTGGGCTGGACAGGTGATGAGAAAATAGATGATCAGATCAATACGCTTGTTGCATAACTATAATATCAAGTACAACGAAGAACTGGGACGTTACAAGAGAGAGAAATTCAATATCTCTATCGGTGATGAATTACCTGCAGGTGTATTGAAACTTGCTAAAGTTTATCTCGCTGTGAAACGTAAGCTGAAAGTGGGAGATAAGATGGCAGGTCGTCACGGTAACAAAGGTATTGTTGCCAAGATCGTTCGTGCTGAAGATATGCCTTTCCTTGAAGACGGAACACCGGTTGATATTGTATTGAACCCACTTGGGTGTACCAAGCCGTATGAACCTTGGACAGATCTATGAAACTGTTCTTGGCTGGGCTGGTGAAAAACTGGGAGTGAAATTCGCTACTCCAATCTTCGATGGTGCTACTGTTGAAGAAATTGCAGACATATGTGACAAAGCAGGTATTCCAATATTTGGTCATACTTATCTGTATGATGGTGAAACAGGAGAACGTTTCGATCAGAAAGCAACAGTAGGTATTATCTATATGATCAAACTTGCACCACATGGTGGATGATAAGATGCATGCACGTTCTATCGGACCATACAGTCTTATCACACAGCAGCCGTTGGGTGGTAAAGCACAGTTCGGTGGTCAGCGTTTTGGTGAGATGGAAGTTTGGGCACTGGAAGCATATGGTGCATCTAACATTCTGCAGGAATTGCTGACACTGAAATCGGATGATATCATCGGCCGTGCGAAAACTTATGAAGCAATTGTGAAAGGTGATAATATTCCAAGAGCCGGTATTCCTGAATCATTCAATGTATTGGTGCATGAATTGAGAGGATTGGGATTGGATCTGAAATTTGAATAAGAATTAAAAGTCAATAAGTTATAAGTGTGAGTATGATAGCTAGAGATTTAAATTTTGAATATTGAATTTTGAATTGACAATTATAGCTTAAGCTAACAACTAACAAGAAATAATATGGCATATCAAAAAAGAAAATCGTCCAAGACCAACATTTTCAAAAATTACAATCGGTCTGGCTTCTCCTGATACATATTCTTGAAAGAAGCTATGGTGAAGTGTTGAAGCCTGAAACCATTAACTATCGTACCTACAAACCTGAAAGTGATGGTTTGTTTTGCGAAAGAATTTTTGGACCTGTAAAAGATTATGAATGTGCCTGCGGAAAATACAAACGTATCCGTTATAAAGGTATTGTTTGCGACCGTTGCGGTGTGGAAGTAACTGAGAAGAAAGTTCGCCGTGAAAGAATGGGACACATTAAACTGGTGGTGCCTGTTGTTCATATCTGGTATTTCAAATCATTGCCAAATAAGATCGGTTACCTGCTTGGGATGAGCTCTAAGAAATTAGAGACCATTGTTTACTATGAAAGATTTGTGGTGATTCAACCAGGTATCCGTGCAGATAAAGGACAGAATTACGGTGATCTTGTTAACTGAAGAAGAATACCTGGATATTCTGGATACACTTCCAAAAGATAATCAGTATCTGCCTGATGATGATCCTAATAAGTTCATTGCTAAGATGGGTGCTGAAGCAGTGCATGATATGCTTGCAACGAATTGATCTTGATCAGTTGTCATTTGATCTGCGTAATGCAGCAGCTACTGAAACTTCACAGCAACGTAAAGCAGATGCTTAAAGCGTTTGAGCGTTGTAGAAGCTTTCCGTGATGCAAATACAAGAATTACCAACCGTCCTGAATGGATGGTGATGCAATATATTCCTGTTATTCCACCTGAACTGCGTCCGTTGGTTCCTTTGGATGGTGGCCGTTTTGCATCTTCTGATCTGAATGATCTGTATCGTCGTGTGATCATCCGTAACAACCGTTTGAAAAGATTGTTGGAGATCAAAGCACCTGAAGTGATCCTTCGTAATGAAAAACGTATGTTGCAGGAAGCTGTTGATTCATTGTTTGATAACTCAAGTAAATCAAATGCTGTAAAAGCAGAAGGTGGACGTGCATTGAAATCATTGAGTGATGTATTGAAAGGTAAGCAAGGACGTTTCCGTCAGAACCTGCTGGGTAAACGTGTTGACTATTCAGGTCGTTCGGTTATCGTGGTAGGTCCTGAATTGAAATTGCATGAATGCGGTTTGCCAAAAGATATGGCTGCTGAATTGTTCAAGCCATTTATCATCCGTAAACTGATTGAAAGAGGTATTGTAAAAACAGTGAAGTCTGCAAGAAAACTGGTTGATAAAAAAGAAGCTGTTGTTTGGGATATCCTTGAAAATATTTTGAAAGGTCATCCGGTTATGCTTGAACCGTGCCCCAACACTTCACCGTTTGTCTATCCAGGCCTTCCAGCCAAAATTGATCGAAGGAAAAGCGATCCAGTTGCACCCGTTGGTTTGTACAGCGTTCAACGCCGACTTTGATGGTGACCAGATGGCGGTTCACGTTCCATTGAGCAATGCTGCTGTTCTGGAAGCACAATTGCTGATGCTTGCTTCTCATAACATTCTGAACCCGCAGAATGGTACGCCTATCACCCTTCCTTCACAGGACATGGTATTGGGTCTGTATTATATTACTAAAGGAAAGAAAATCAACTGACAACTGAAAAAGTAAGAGGAGAAGGAAAAGCTTTTTATTCTGCTGAAGAAGTGATCATTGCTTATAATGAAGAGCATGATTGATCTGCATGCATGGATTAAAGTGAAAGCGAATGTCCGTAATGAAGATGGATTACTTGAACATAAATTGATTGAAACAACTGTTGGCCGTGTGATCTTTAACCAGCATGTTCCTAAAGAAGTTGGTTTTGTAAATGCATTGCTGACCAAGAAAGAATCTTCGTGAGATCATTGGTGATATCATTAAGATCACCAATATTCCTAAAACAGCTAAGTTCCTTGATGATATTAAAACACTTGGTTTCCGCACGGCATTCCAGGGTGGTTTGTCATTCAATATCAATGACCTTATCATTCCTGATATTAAAGAAGAATTGCTTGAAAATGCAAAAGGTGAAGTAGATGAAGTGTGGGATAACTATAACATGGGTCTTATCACCAACAACGAACGATATAACCAGATCGTTGATATCTGGAGCCGTGTGGATACCCGTATTACAGAAACATTGATCCGTGAATTGAGCAGCAGATAAACAAGGTTTCAACTCTGTTTATATGATGCTTGATTCAGGTGCCCGTGGTTCTAAACAACAGATCAAACAGCTGGCAGGTATCAGGGGATTGATGGCGAAGCCAAGAAAATCAGGTTCTACCGGTAGTGAGATCATTGAAAACCCGATTCTTTCCAACTTTAAAGGTGGATTGAATGTATTGGATTACTTTATCTCTACACACGGTGCCCGTAAAGGTCTTGCCGATACAGCCTTGAAAACAGCTGATGCAGGTTACCTGACCCGTCGTCTGGTTGACGTTGCACAGGATGTGGTTATCACTGAAGAAGATTGCGGAACACTTGCGTGGTATTGCTACTTCTGCATTAAAAGATAATGAAGATATTATTGAACCATTGTCTGACAGGATCGTAGGACGTACTTCATTGCATGATGTATATCGATCCGCTAACTGATGAATTGATCGTTGACAGCAGGTGAAGAAATTACAGACAGATATTGCAAAGAAGATTGAAGAAGCAGGTATTGAAACTGTTGAAATCCGTTCTGTACTGACCTGCGAAAGCAAACGTGGTGTTTGTGTAAAATGTTATGGTAAAAACCTTGCAACAGGTAATACTGGCACAAAAAGGTGATGCAGTTGGTATCATTGCTGCACAGTCGATCGGTGAGCCGGGTACACAGCTTACACTTCGTACCTTCCACGTGGGTGGTGTTGCAGGTTCTGCTTCTGTTGAATCTACATTGACTGCCAAATTTGATGGCACTGTTCAGTTTGATGGTTTACGTACTGTAATCACTGAAAATAATGAAGGTGAAAAAGTACAGGTGGTAATCGGCCGTACAGGTGAGGTTCGTATCATGGATGTAAAGAATGACCGTTTGCTGATTACTAATAACATTCCTTATGGTGCTACGCTGAATGTAAAAGACGGTCAGAAAGTAAATAAAGGTGATGTGATCTGTACATGGGATCCATTCAATAATGTTATCGTTGCTGAGATTAATGGTACAGTGAAATTTGAAAATGTTATTGAAGGTGTTACTTACCGTGAAGAAGCTGATGAACAAACAGGTCACCGTGAGAAAGTGGTTATTGAAACAAGAGATAAAACAAAGATCCCTTCAATCATTGTTGAAGGAAAAGAAATACAAATCATATAACCTCCGACCGGTAGCCATATCATTATGGAAGAAGGTGATGATGTAAAAGCCGGACAGGTGATTGTGAAAATTCCGCGTGTATTGGGTAAACTGAGAGATATCACCGGAGGTCTGCCACGTGTAACTGAATTGTTTGAAGCAAGAAACCCAGGTAACCCTGCTGTTGTTTCTGAAATTGATGGTGTGGTTTCTTTGGGTAGCTATCAAACGTGGTAACCGGGAGATCATCATTGAAGCAAAAGATGGTGTTAGAAAAAATATCTGGTTCCGTTGACAAGCCAGATCCTTGTACAGGATGGTGACTTTGTAAAAGCTGGTGTCGCCATTATCTGATGGACAGATTGCACCGCAGGATATTCTTTCTATCAAAGGTCCGTTTGCAGTTCAGGAATATGTGGTGAATGAAATTCAGGAAGTTTATCGTTTGCAGGGTGTGAAGATCAATGACAAACATATTGAAGTGATCGTTCGCCAGATGATGCGTAAAGTAAGCATTGTTGATCCGGGAGATACAAGATTCCTTGAAGAAGATATGGTAGATAAGTTTGAATTCATTGAAGAGAATGATTGGATCTTTGATAAGAAAGTTGTTACCGAACCTGGTGAATCAGCACTAAGCTGCGTGCTGGTCAGATCGTTAGCTTGCGTGAAGTGAGAGAAGAAAATTCTATTCTTGCGCCGTAATGATAAAAAACTGGTTGAATTCCGTGATGCAAAGCCTGCAACTTCTTCACCGCGTTGCTTGGGTATCACCAAAGCATCACTGGGTGTACAAAGCTGGATATCTGCTGCATCATTCCAGGAAACAACCAAAGTATTGTCATCTGCAGCTATTCAGGGTAAAACAGATGATATGCTTGGATTGAAAGAGAATGTGATCACAGGTCATCCGATACCTGCAGGTACAGGTTTGCGTGAATTTGAAAACATGATCGTGGGCAGCAAGGAAGAATATGAATTGCTGCAGACTACCAGAGAAGCGATGACTTTTGATGAAGAAGAATAATCACGGATTAAACGGATTAAAATGAATTTCGCTGATATTATTAAGGAGCATGAACTTGCTCCTTTTTATTTGCTAATAATTGATGATACCATCTGCGAAATCCAGCTTATCAATCCCATAATCCGTGATTGCTGTTAACTGTTTCCTAAAGTGACCCGAATGATTATATTTGCCCTGAAGGCTTTAATTAACTTGCAAAAAAGATTGCATGAATAAAGGTTTACTTGCCCTGAATATAATTTTGCTTGTCGCCGTAGGGATACTTTTTTTCCTATTCTTTACTAAAAAAAATGACCCGGTTATCGGTAAAAAAGTTGACGTTGCAAGCGTTGATAGTCTTCCCCGTTGGCAACATACCCCGGTAGCTTATTTTGATATGGATTCTGTTGAAGCCAATTTCACCGAGTTCAAAAAAATGCAGACTGAAGTAGTAGCAAGAGAAGCAAGGATCAATGACTCCATAAGCCAGATGCGGGCCGCCTTTCAATCTTATTACATGAAATTGCAATCACAAAGCGCTAATTTAACTCAAAGACAAAGGGATTCACTCGGCAATGAATTAGCGCAAATGGACATGGATATAAAAAACAGAGCTTCGGAAATGAATCAAACTTATCAAGGCTATTACATGACGAAACAAAAGGAAATAATTGATAAAATAAAAAACTATTGCAAGGAGTTTAATAAAGACAGAAAATATTCTTACATAATTGCCAGGGAGCCCGGGTTATTTTATTATACCGACACGGCGTATAATGTTACTTCAGAATTGTTGAAAGGGCTAAATGCGTTCTACGCTAAAAAGAAATCATAAATAATTTATTTTTTTGCAGGAACTCCTTCTTTTAAAACAGAAGCAGTTTTTTCTTTCTATAAACCGAATTACTTATCTTGAACGCTAAACCAACGCTATGGCAGAACAGCAACCCGGCTTTAAACAATCACTCGGTCTTTTGGATGCAACAATGATCGTAGCCGGCTCTATGATCGGTTCCGGTATTTTTATTGTTAGTGCAGATATTACCCGTAATGTCGGCTCTGCAGGCTGGTTGATCGTAGTGTGGCTGATAACAGGATTTATGACCATTACAGCTGCTGTGAGTTATGGTGAATTGAGTGGCATGTTTCCCAAAGCCGGTGGTCAATATGTTTATTTAAAAGAAGCATATAATCCGCTGGCAGGTTTTTTATATGGCTGGAGTTTTTTTGCGGTGATACAAACTGCAACCATTGCAGCAGTTGGTGTTGCCTTTTCAAAATTTCTAGCTTACCTCGTTCCGCAGGTAAGTGAAGATCTTGTCGCCTTTTCAATTGGAAATTTAAATATCTCGCCGGCTCAATTAGTCTCCATAGCATTAATTGTTTTTCTCACTTTTATAAATACGTTGGGAGTAAAAGGTGGCAAGCTGATCCAAACAACATTTACAGTAACAAAACTGCTTAGCTTATTCGGGCTTATCATTTTTGGTTTGATAATGATGAAAGGCGATGTATGGGATGCTAACTGGACCGATGCATGGCAGATCAGGAACCTTTCCGTGGCCCCGGATGGCACCGCAACATTTACTCCATTGATTGGCACTGCAATTCTTGGCGCCATTGCAGCAGCAATGGTAGGTTCTATCTTCAGCAGTGATGCATGGAATAATGTAACCTTTATTGCAGGCGAAATAAAAAATCCAAAACGGAATATCGGGCTGGCGCTTGTTTTTCGGAACATTGATCGTTACAATTATTTATGTAACCACCAATGTAATGTACACTGCTGTATTGCCATTAAATGAAATTGCATCGGCAGAGAAAGACAGGGTAGCAGTTGCGGCCTCACAAGTCATTTTTGGAAATCTGGGAACCGTTGTAATTGCGCTGATGATCATGATCTCAACATTTGGATGTAACAACGGGTTGATACTGGCAGGAGCAAGAGTATATTATACAATGGCAAAAGACGGGTTGTTCTTTAAGCCGGCAAGTAACCTGAATAAGTTTGCCGTACCGCAATGGGCATTATGGTGTCAATGTCTTATTGCCTGCGCATGGAGTGTAAGCGGTAAGTATGGAGATCTGCTGGATATGATCTCTTTTGTTGTTGTAATATTTTATGTGATGACGATCCTTGGAATTTTTATTCTCCGGAAAAAAAGACCGGATGCGGAAAGACCATATAAATCTTTTGGGTATCCCATATTGCCCGCCCTTTATATCATTATGGGAATTGCTTTTTGTGTATTACTAATAATATATAAGCCGCAGTTTACCTGGCCGGGTCTTATCATTGCATTGGCCGGTATTCCAATTTACTATATCGCTGTAGCCGCAAGAAAAAAAGCGGCAGAGTAAACTTATTTGGAAATTGCATTGATGATCGCCGTGGTTGAAAATCCGTCAAGGATCGGGGTGATCACAATTTTACCTCCATTGGCGATCACTTCTTTTGCACCCGCGATCTGGTCAACTGTATAATCACCGCCTTTTACCAGCACATCCGGCAGGATCGATGTAATTAAATTTAACGGGGTGTCTTCTTCAAAAATTACGACGGCATCAACCATGATCAGCGAAGCAAGTAACAATGCTCTTGCATCCTCATCATTTATCGGCCTGTTATCTCCTTTTAATTTTTTTACCGAGCTATCAGCGTTCAATCCAATAATCAAAACATCGCCTTGTTTTGCAGCTTGAGATAATGAAAAGATATGTCCCTTGTGCAACAAGTCAAACACACCGTTTGTAAAAACGATTTTCTTTCCTTCCTTTTTCCATTGGCTTACTTTTTGAGCAATACCCGGCAGTGTATAAATTTTTTCGGAAACGGAATCGGAGCCCATAATATCTTTATCCTTTATCGACAAATGTATAAATAATTATTTGCAGGAAGTTAATGATGGATTAACCATTAATTTTATGTAAATAAAAAATAAAGCAGGATATTTAATAAACAACTATTAGCAATGACAGAGTGTGAAGAATTATTTAACGATCTTAAATCCCTTAAGGTTGGAGTAATTGGCGATGTTATGTTGGATACTTATATCTGGGGAAAAGTAGACAGGATATCTCCCGAAGCTCCTGTGCCTATTGTTTCATTAGATCATAAGGAACAAAGAATAGGAGGGGCAGGTAATGTGGCAATTAACTGCAGCAGTTTGGGTGCAAGAGTTTTTTTGCTGGGCACTATCGGCAATGATGATGAAGCGGACCAATTGGAACAATTGCTGAAAGAAAACATGATCGACACAACCGGTTTAGTGAGAAGCGCAAAAAGAACAACAACGAATAAAACAAGGATCCTCAGCCGTAATCAGCAAATGCTGCGGTTCGATGCTGAAATTACCAATGACCTTAACAAAGATGATGAAGCGGCGCTGCTGAAACAGCTTACTAATTTTATTGAGCATGAAGACCCGAATGTTTTGATATTCGAAGATTACAATAAGGGTGTGCTTACGGAAAAAGTGATTGAAGAAGCCATCAATCTATGCAGGGCTTCGGGTGTTATTAGTGCAGTCGATCCAAAAAGAAAAAACTTTTTCAGCTATAAGCATGTTGATATTTTTAAACCGAATATGAAAGAAGTGCAGGAGGGCCTGAATCTTTTATTTGAAAGCAATGATCTTTACACACTCAGAAATGTACATGAGCAACTTCAAAAGCTATTGCAACACAGGGTTTCATTGATCACGCTATCTGAAAAAGGGATCTTTTATCAGCACCTTCAGAATGCTGCGATCATTCCAAGTCATTTGCGAAATGTGTCTGATGTTTCCGGTGCCGGTGATACGGTAATTGCCGTTGCAGCCATGGTTTATGCAGTTACAAAAAATGCACACCTGATGGCGGAGATAGCAAATATAGCCGGAGGTTTGGTTTGTGAAGAAGTAGGCACAGCAGCGGTTGACAGGGAAAAACTTTTACGGGAATGTGAATTGCTGCTCTCTTAGCCCCCTAAATCCCCCAACGGGGGACTTGCCAACGCACAAATCAACTTATTCAATTATTCATTTCTTCTTCCGGAGATTCTAATTCTCCTTTTGCTGCTTTTTTGATCAGCAGATCAAAATCAATAAAGACTTCAAAAAATATTTTTATCAATGCAAATATGAAGATGAATATTTTTCCTGCTCCAAAAGAAAGGAACATGCTGCCGAGAATCACTGTTACCTGTTGTATAAAGATCCTGCCATAAGGCTGGAACATCAGGTAACCCAATGATGAAGTTTTATAGTCGCCGGTTAAAATAAAATCTGTTATAAGCCGAAACCCATAACTTACAATAAATACACCGAGCATGATATAGGCTTCTTCGTTTAAAAGCGACGGCCATTTAGAAAAGAAATTTAAAAATGTTATTCCGTGTTCATCACCAATGCCGGAAACCGCAAAGAACATTCCCATCTGGATGGCGACGAACATGCCAAAATGCACCAGGAAGAAAAGCATGAAGAACCAGAAAGGTTGTTTTGTAACAGAAGCGCCTTGCGTTTGCCAAACATCTTTTTTTCTCACTAATCCTGCGATAAGCAGTTTCATTAAAGTAAAAAGTCCGATGATGATCGTTTCAAGACAGTAAACAAGGAAAACTTCTTTAGCACTCCAGTTAAAAAACCAAACGCCGATAACCGGAATAAGATTTGCGATGATCAGTGACCAGTCGCCCCGGGTGAGGTTCTTTTTGGTAATATCTTTCCAGGTGGTAGGCATAATCTTACCGGATACACCTCCATTTATGCAGAGGGATCAGGCGGCAGAATAAAAATAAGCATTTGAATTAACTATTAAAAGCAAATAGTAACACAAAGAACACGACGAAACACGACGCACACAAAGAAGATCATCATTCTTAAATGCCGTGTTCTTCGTGTCGCCTTAGTGTACTTTGTGCTCCTTTTTGGTTTTAGATAAATCAACTTAATTTGCAACATGTCAAAATTCACGATAGCAATACATGGAGGGGCAGGAACGATTTCAAAAAAAAGTATGACTCCTGAAAGGGAAGCCGCATATTTAAAAGCATTAAATGATGCCATAGATGCCGGCTATAACATTCTGCAAAAAAGTGGAGATGCATTGGATGCAGTTAAAGCTGCAGTGATCGAATTAGAGAATAATATTTTATTCAATGCAGGTAAAGGATCGGTGTTTACAAACACAGGCACACATGAAATGGATGCATCGATCATGGATGGAAAGGATCTGTCAGCAGGAGCCGTTGCTGCTGTGAAAAATATTCGTAACCCAATTGAACTTGCCTATTCGGTGATGAAAAAAAGCGAACACGTTTTTTTAATTGGAAAAGGAGCAGAGGAATTTGCAAAGCAAAATGGAATTGTTTTTGAACCGGATGAATATTTCTATTCCGAATTCCGGTATAAGCAATGGCAGAAAGTAAAAGACACTGATGATACAGCGCTGGATCATAATATTATTCCATGATGATAAAAAATTTGGAACAGTGGGTGCGGTGGCTTGTGATGCAAATGGAAATCTTGCTGCTGCTACCAGTACCGGAGGCATGACGAATAAACAATATGGACGTGTTGGCGATAGCCCTATTATTGGTATTGGTACTTATGCAAATAATAAAACCTGTGCGATCAGTTGCACCGGCCATGGCGAACCTTTTATAAAAGCTGTTGCGGCTTATGATGTAAGTTGTTTGATGGAGTATAAAGGTTTATCACTTGAGGAAGCAATGAATATTGTTGTAAATGATAAACTGATGAAGATCGATGGTGAAGGCGGAATGATCGGTGTTGATGCAAAAGGAAATGCATCGCTTATTTTTAATTGTGAGGGGATGTATAGGGGGATGAAAAGCAGTGATGGCAGGTGTCAAACGTCAATATATAAATGAGTTTGGCAAACTAGTTTGATTTCATCTTTTCAACCTGCGCTTCGCCTTCTTTGGTAATACCCATTATTTCGGTCATAACACCAATCTCTTTGCAGGTATCAAAAAAAACAATTTCAGCAATGGGTGTATTGAACCAGGATATTACAGGGAATCCATTATCATTAAATTCGGAAATTACTTTCTTAAGATTAACAACAGGTATGCTGTACGCGACGTGCTGAACTCCTCCTGCGGGGTTTTTGTCAAGATAGTCCTGGAAAATGCTATTTCCTGAAATGGGCTGAATGAGCTCAATAAATGTTCCGCCTGAATAAGCTATTGAAACCAACGATTCAGCATCAGATGGCTCTCCATAATAAGTAGCTTTAAAATCCTTCGCACGAATGGTTTGAACGTCAGTAAAATTGCTTATGCCCATCGTTTCCTTAAAAAATTTTACCGCAACTTTAATATCCTTTACTACCCAGGCAATTTGAGTAAATTTTAAACCAAGGGAATTTTTTGTTGCTATTGTATCCATGAAGTTGTTGTTTGAAGAAATTTATTTTTGAATGATCCATATAGCATGACGGACAACAAATAGAAAAGTATCCGCAATGCCCCCTTATTAAAGCCCCGCACTTAGAAGATTGCTTGCGGGGCTTTGCGGTATACTTTTGGGTTGACCGACTTCGCCGTAAGCCTGCTTATTGGGAAGTAAGTATCAACCTTATCTTTTCCATTTGTTTGTTTTTTAAAATTTGTTTTTGTTTTTTCAACCATTGCTGCATGTTAACTTATCAATTACAGCATCAATGGATGGTTAAATTTACATTTTTTGCATTTCTGTTTTTGAGTTCTGCCTAATATTTTTCTTAAAGAAGTATAGTTATCCTGTTACGTCGATCAACGTTGATTGACAGGGTACGGTTTGTCGGCATTTTTTCTTGCTCAACTATCATCGGATCGTTTCCACGGATAATAAGCCAGCACCAGTTGCAGGGTTTTGTTTTTACAACAGGGGCACTGCTTTATGTCAATACCAAACTGACGCAGCAGACGCATCTGCAGTGGCACTTTCACCAGTCCCTTATGCAAAGGCAGTTTCATTTTTTTGAGCACTTGATTAATGCGTTGGTGACGATTTCTGTTACTCAGGTAGCCGTATGTTCTTATTTTGGTAAACCGCTTAGGCAATATATGCTGGCAAAACGACGAATAAATTCAGCATTGCTAAGCGTCATTTGCTTTTGTTTATTATCATCTGCATAATCTTTATAGGCAAAAGTGACGGTATCATCGTCATTAATGCTGCCTATCCGATGATTACTGATGGCTACCTTATGCGTGTATCTTCCCAAGTATTCAATGACGGCATGCGGTCCGCCGAAAGAGGCTTTGGCATATACTATCCAGTCTTTATGATACAGTAAGTCGAACAATTTTTTTGCACCTGTTTTATCTGGCAGTATTACTTCACCATTATCAATCATTTGTTTTAATGCCTGTAAAAACTTTGCTCTGTAAACGATACTCATTGCTTTGACAGGAAACAAAAAGCGCCATTCATTCTTTGTTGCATTCTTCCAGCCATTATCACCAGTAATACCGCCACCACTTACAATGCAGTGAATATGCGGATGAAAACTCAGTTGCTGGCCCCATGTATGCAGCACACTGATGATGCCGGGAGTTGCTCTCAGATATTTTTGATCCTTTGCAAAACAAAGCAATGTTTGAGCGGATGCATCGAAGAGAAGTTTAAATAAAATCTTTCGATGACCCATTACTAAACTGTTCAACTCATGGGGTAATGTAAATACTACGTGATAATATTTTACCGGCAGCAGTTCCTGTGTCCGGGCTTGTATCCACTCCTGTTTTTTTATGGCTCCGCAATTAGGGCAATGCCTGTCCCTGCAACTATGGTATTGATATTTTATGTGACCACACTCATCATCACTGCACCGGTAAACATGATAACCAAGTGCCGCTGTACGACATATTTTTAAACGTTGTAAAACATTTTGTACATGAACATTTGACGATGTGCTTAATGGCGCCTGTTGTTTGAGTAACAACTGCTGTACCGTAGCACGGGGCCTGGTATAAGATAACATAACAACATTATTTTTATTTTTTAATGATGTTGTTGTCTTTTCCCTGCAGTAATGCATCATAGGGATTTATAATTCCTTGTGTGCGTGTTGTGGTAAGATGCATGTAGCGCATGGTGGTTTGCAAAGTGCTGTGACCAAGAGTTCTTTTACAGTATGCAGATCAGTGCCATGATCTACAAGATGTGTTGCAAAACTGTGGCGGATGGTATGTACGGTAAAATTTTTACTGTCAAGCCCGGCTTTTGCCAATGCGGTTTGAACAAGATGCTGTATGCTGCGGTGACTGATAGGGCAACCTCTGCGGGAGCCATTGAATAAATATATTACGGGTTTGTATATAATGTAATAAGCCCTGAGTTCCTGTAATACCGCTTCAGATAAAATAGTATAGCGATCTTTAGCTCCCTTGCCCTGCACCACTTTAATACGCATGTTCTTACTGTCTATATCAGTAATCTTCAAAGAAGCAATTTCACTCAGACGCATACCGGTGCTGTACAAAAGCATGACAATAGTACGGTGCTTGATGTTTTTAATTGAATCAATGAGAATTTTTATTTCCTGGGCATTCATCACTGGCGGAAGTTTGCTGCTCTGGCGTGGATAAATAAGAGAAGGAACTACATAAGGCAACTTTAATACATGACGAAAAAAGAAAGAAATACTTTGTGCAGCCATTCTGCATTTTACACGGCTGCATCCAAGTGTTTTTGCCAGATACAACAAATACCGCAGTGTCATTTCTTCGGTAAAATCCTGTGGATTGACATCAGGATAATAAACAAACAGATAACGTAACTGAGAAAGATAATTACGAATGGTAAGTGGGCTGTAATGACCAATTGATAAATACTGACTGGTTTTTTCTAATGCCGCAATAGCCTGCGGACTTAATGTTTTTTTTCCATGATCTTATAGTTTTATAAATTAAAAAACAAACTACAAGATATAAGAATCTAAAAACTCAGCGCCTGAATAGGCGATGTTGGTTCAACTCAAAAATAGGCGAAAGTTTTTGTACGCATTATGCACGGGTAATTCAGAAAGAGATAAAGTTGAATAGAATTTTATTCTAATTGGTTGTTGATTACAATAGTTGGCGTTTGAAATTCTTATAAAAGGTCTCTTTCCTTATTTATTACTTTTAGATCATACAATACGAGTCGAATGTCATTGATGAGCCCAAAAACGAGTAATAACCAGAAGAGACATCGAACAAATAATAGGCGTTGAACATTAGGATCTTCCATTTGATATGAAATAATAACCGTAAACAAACTTGCAAATGCAGAACAATAAAGAAAATGAACTTGAGCCGCCCAATCTGTTATGTTTTTGCTTATTGACTTTTCATTTTTACGTAGGGCCCATCTCATAAGGTCTAATTCCATTTCAGTTTTTGATGGGAAAAATGGCATTAAGTAACCACTATCCCATTTCATTTTTTTGAAAATAGAGAGTATAATACAAATCACTTTATGCAGGTTGGGGTATAGGACTGCTCTATGAACCACATATACAATTGAACCGAAAACCATCGCAATTAGGATTAGGTCAATTGTGTGTTCTTTAAAGAGATTTTCAAATTGGTGTGGGTTTATGAAAAGGAAACATCCAAGTGCCCATCCTCCCGCTAGTAAAAACCGTAGAAATTGGTTGAGATCAAGATGTAGCTTGTTGTCCATTGTGCAGTATTAAATAGGCTTGGCGCTAACGTTCGAGGCGATGGGATTTCATCAACTCTCTTTAAATATACGATTGTTTTTACCCAATGCTAAATAGAATTACCGAACGTACAAGAGCGACCCTTCGACAAGTTCAGGGTAAACTGCGACGCTTTTGTTGAAGAAAGAACAGTAAGATGAACGGAGCGTCGCAACCAAAGTTTAATAGTAGTAATGAAGCCGACTCAATAAAAATCTATCCCAGATTCCTCGCTTCGCTCGGAATGACAATCTCAAAGGACCAATTCACCATTGACCATTCACCACTCACACTCAATAATGCCATCTCACAAATGCTTCCATCGCCGCATAGTGCGTAAGGCCAAGATCAGCATAAAGATTTGCAGTAGCTGCATTTCTTTCTTCGGCCCGTTGCCAGAATTCTCTTGAATCACTTCCCTGGAATGGCACCATGTCTTTTTGCGATTGGTGGATAAAAATGCCAAAACGTTTTTTCATTACCTGGTCGGGGCTCATCGGTATCGCCATTTCAATTTCTTCAATATTCCATTCCTGCCATGCGCCTTTGTATAACCAGAGCCAGCAATCATTGATCCATTCATCGCCGGCCGCTTTTATTCTTTTGAGTGCTTCAACAACAACATTGAAACAAACGATATGTGTGCCATGCGGATCGGCAAAATCTCCGGCACAATAAACCTGGTGCGGTTTTATTTCTCTCAATAATTCCATCGTTATCTTTACATCTTTTTCACTCATCGGTTTTTTTTCAATGGTGCCTGTTTCATAAAAAGGAAGATTTTGAAAATGGATATTTTCATCTTTAATGCCAACATAACGGCAGGTTGCTTTTGCTTCGCATCTGTCTTATCAATCCTTTGATGGCACGGATAGCTGGCGTATCGATCTGATTTGATTTTTTCCTCGCAAGAAATTTTCTTGCATCTTCTAATATTTTTCCTGACTTCTTTGTATCAATCCCGGCGATCTCTTCAAAGCCGACGGCAAAATCAAGAAACCTTGTTACGAATTCATCTGTTACTGCAATATTGCCGCTGGTTTGATAAGCAACATGCACATCATGGTCCCTGGTCATGCAATCGCTGAAAAGTGCCACCCATGCTGATTATATCATCATCAGGGTGAGGAGAGAAGATGACACTTTTTTGGATAAGGTTCGCTGCGTTCGGGATGTTCGGGAAGATTTGCATTGTGGTTTTCCGCCCGGCCAACCAGTGATCGAATCCCGCAGCATATAATATACTTTGCAGATTTATTTCATAAGCATCGCCTTTTTCAACCAACAGATCGCTTAAGCCATATTCATTATAATCGCTGTTGGTAAGGCTCAACACCGGCTTTTTTAATTTCAATGCCATATTCACTACGGCCTTCTTGATCATCTTTGGTGTCCAGTCACAATCGCCGGTAAGCCATGGCGATTTAAATCTTGTTAATTCAGCTGCTGCCGCTTCATCCATAACAAAGGTTACATCATCATGATTCTGCAATAAGGGAGGCAGGCACATGTTCGGTATCATCTTCTTCAACAGACTTTTTTATAACAGGAGCTTTGCCAGGTCCCCATGCCATCAGGATGATCTTTTTTGCTTTCATTATTTCACTGATCCCCATGGTAATTGCAAGCCGCGGTACTTCTGAAATATTTGCAAACTCATAAGCATTTGCAATGCGGGTTGAATTGTCAAGTGTGATCAATCTTGTTTTGGAATAAATACTTGAACCCGGTTCATTAAAACCAATATGGCCATTGTTACCAATACCAAGTATCTGCAGATCGATACCGCCTGCATCTTCGATCATTTTTTCATACTGCCTGCAATGTTCTTTGATATCTTCTTTTTTTATTTCATCCATTGGGGATATGCATATTTTTCGGATCGATATCAACATGGTTGAAAAGATTTACCCGCATAAAACGATTATAGCTTTGCAACGCATCGTTGTCTGATAGGGTAATATTCATCAAGGTTAAATGTGATCACATTTTTAAAACTTAATTTTTCTTCTTTGTGCATTCTTACCAGTTCGGCATATAAAGTTTTGGGAGTAGAGCCGGTGGCAAGCCCGAGAACGGCTTTTTCTTTTTTCTTTTGTTTTTCGCGAATGAGATCTGCGATTTGTTTTGCAACTGCTTTAGAACCAGCCTTAAGATCAGGATAAATTTTTACAGGGATCTTTTCAAACGAATCAACCATTGTCATGTACTTGGTAGTTTTAATTATAAGCCGAAAATACCGAATTGCCCTGTTATGATGAAAGATAATAGGTATTTGCGTTTGGGCAATCGGTTGAGTTTAGCTTTTTAACCACGGAGACACAGGGGCACAAAGAAACACGGAGAAACTCTGTGTCATCTCCGTGTCTTTCGTGCCTCTGTGGTATATAAAATCAAGAGTTAGTTAATTTCAATTTCATCAACAAACAACCATGCTTTACTTCCTTCGCCTGGATTACCTGGTGGTATTTCACCCCAATTCTTTACAACTACTTTTACATAGCGGGTTATTCTTTTCAGCAAATTGAACTTTCATTGTTCCGGTTTCAAGACCTTTGATCTTAACGATGAAATCATCAGTGAGACCCGCTGAAGTAAAATCGGTTCCATTCTTTGAAACAAAAACTTCTACCGTTTGCGGCTGCCATATCCAGCTTCCCGTTTCCCGCAAGCAATGAACAACAACAGTTGAAATTTTTTCTTCCTTGCCGAGGTCAATGATTGCTTCACAATCTGCACCGGAGAATCCAAGAAACTGTTTGCTCTTCGCAAGACCTTTTTCATTTTGTATGCCATTTACCAATGTAAATGCCCCGTCACCTTTATAGGTGTTTGATGGTTGTGACGTAAGCGTAATTTTTTTACCCGTTGCTTTATTGAATAATATATTTTGTGAGATAGGATTACTGATGGCTTTTCCATTTACCCTTGAAATGGCAGCAACCAGTTGAGTTGATTTTAGTAACAATGGCGCGGTATAATTTACTCCTTCATCAAACTTTAATTCATAAGGCCTGCCGGCAAAATGTGTAATGGTTTTAATTTCTGCAGCGGGATATTTTGTTTCCAGTTTCCATAATACTCCGTCAAAATTATCGGTAGGCATTACAGTAGCTTTCAGATCATAATAAGCTTTACTGTAGTTCGCTTTCCACAGATCATATCGTTTGAATTGAAGCTGTAATCTTTTTTCAAAATCATCCCAGTTCCTTTTTTCTTTCGGGCTCCACAACACTTCACTTAATGCAGCTAATCGTGGAAAGATCATGTATTCAACTTTCTTTGGTATTGTTCATGTATTCTGTCCACACATTGGCCTGTGCACCCAATACATATTTTGCCTGCTCTGCATTCAATGCTGTTGGAATAGGTTCATAACTATAAACTTTTTCAACCGGGAGTATAGCCACCAATGACAATACTGTCTTCATTTTCGCTTTGTGAATGATCCAAGATAAACATAGGTCGCCAGGCGTCATGATCACTTCATGGTTTTGTTTGGCTGCTTCAATACCGCCTTCTTCGCCCCGCCAACTCATCACAATTGCATTTGGTGCAAGACCGCCTTCCAGTATTTCGTCCCAGCCGATCAGTGTTTTGCCTTTGCTATTTATATATTTTTCCATTCGCTGTATGAAATAGCTCTGCAACTCATGTTCATCTTTCAGGTTATTATCTTTTATTCGTTTCTGACAATTGGGACAACGTTTCCAGTTTGCTTTCGGACATTCATCACCGCCAACATGGATATATTTTGCAGGAAATAACAATAGCAACTTCATCCATCACATCCTGTAAAAATTTAAATGTTTCTTCTTTACCTGCACAAAACACATCATTAAAAACTCCCCATGTTTGCTGTACCTGTTTGCCTGTAGAATCGCCGGCTCCATTTTGCATTTTTAGGAAAATAATTTTTTGTTGGTTCATCCGGAAAACAACTTAAGTAAGGATAAGCAGCAATAGCAGCGCTGCCATGACCGGGCATTTCAATTTCAGGTACAATCGTGATATACCGGTCAGCTGCATACTTTACAATCTCTTTTATTTGTTCCTGTGTATAAAAACCACCATATCTTTTTATTATCATTGCCCGTTCCGGGATAACGGCCAATGATCGTTCCATTTCTCCATGCACCAACCGATGTAAGCTTTGGATATTTTTTTATTTCAATCCGCCAGCCCTGGTCTTCTGTTAAATGCCAATGGAAATAATTCATTTTATGCAATGCGATATAATCAATATATTTTTTTATAAAATCAACTGGCATAAAATGGCGGCCGCACATCCAGATGAAGACCACGGTAGCCAAAGCGGGGATAATCTTTAATAGTAAGAAACGGAATTTCTATTTTGGAATTAGAAACATGCGGCGGTAATAACTGGATAAAAGTTTGTATGCCATAAAAGACACCTTCTTCATCATGGCCGCTAATATCAATGCCAGTGCTGCTTACTGCTAATGTATAAGAACCAGGCGTTGGGTTTTGAGGTCCATCAAGCCCAAGTGTAATTGAAAAGTCCGGGGGAGGTGCCGGAGGTGAAGGAGGGTAGTTTTGCTTAGGCCCCCTCCATGAACTATAATAAGTTTCAAGATAAGACGTAAGAAAAATAACAGATCTGGTAAAGGTATTGTCACTTGTTTTGGAAAGAATAGCTGCATTTGCCGGAAGCATAAATGTTCCGCTTCCCATTTTAATTGATGCAGGTTGCGGAATGATACTTACCTGCGAATAAATAACTGTCGTAAGTGCAAGACAAAAGATCAGGACAATCGTTTTCATTTGAAATTATTTTTAGTACAAGAAAGAGGTCGTGTCAAAAGAAATAAGTAACACGAAGTGCACAAAGCATACACAAAGGACACAAAGAAGCTTCTATTTATTATCCTCACTTTGTGTTCTTCGTGATTTCGTTGTGTTCTTTGTGATCCCTGCTTCATCAATTGTTGAGACAGCCTCCATAATTTAGTCAAAGGTCTTATTTTATTACTTGTAAAATAATATTGCTGCTGTTCGTGGCGTCATGATATATTCTTATTGTTGCTTTTTGAAAATCGCTTTCGTTGGCTTCGGGTATACGAAGAAACTTTTGAGGGTTTCGATCTACTAGCGGAAACCAACTGCTTTGTATTTGTACCATGATACGATGTCCTTTTTTGAACGTATGTGCTACTTCATTCAATTTAAATGAGACTTTTTCAATTTTGTCTTTTATAAATGGCACTGGTTTTGAAAAACTGTTTCGGAATTTTCCACGGAACACTTCCGCTCTTACCATTTGCTGAAAGCCTCCCATCTGCGTCGGGTTTTGGGCTCCCGGGAGTGCAGGTAACGTAGAGTTAGCAGGCCATACATCGATTAGCTTGACGATGAAATCCGCATCTGTTCCTGTCATGGAGACAAAAAGGTTGGCAGCAATCTCACCGGTCAATAGAAGGTCTTCATTTAATGAATCGGTCTGGAACACCAATACATCGGGGCGTCTTGCAGCGAATCGCTGGTCTTCGACCAGGTATTCATTGTTTCTACCACCGGAAATAACAGGAGTATAAGGGACTGGCTTCGCAGGGTCGCTTGTATATTCACTCATGCCTTTTGGTTGGCTGGGTTTATTTGTCGATAAACCACCATTCGATTGCAAATAATAAGTAACAGGGTTGCTATTGGCCGGAGGCCAGGAATCATAATTTTTCCATTGATTGGACCCGGTTTCAAATAAAGTTATTTCAGGTTGGTTAAAGCTGCCCTTATCTTTTAAATAGAACTCAAAAAATTTAGTCTCGATATCCTCCTGGTAATATTTATTCAAGTCGGATCCGAAACGATAACTACCAAACGACGGCCAGGCAGGTCTTGACCATCCACCATGTGTCCACGGACCCATCACCAGCCTGGCATTATTACCAGGCGATAATTTCTCGATGGCACGGTAGGTCTGCAAGGCACCGAACATATCTTCTGCATCAAACCATCCGCCCACGATCAAAACAGCAGGTTTAATATTTTTGAGATGGTCCCGGATATTCTTCGCTTTCCAAAAATCATCATAAGTGTCATGAGCAACTACTTGTCGCCAGGTAGTATTGGGATCACCAAAAAAAGCAGGTGTATTTAGATTTTTGGCAGGCCCCATATCCAGGAAAAATTGATAGGCATCGTTGTAACGGACATTAAAAAATGGTTCATAGTCCGTACTATCCGCATTGCGGGCACCATCAAATCCGTTGTAAAAACCAAAATTGTCAAGGAGGAAAAATGCACCGTTATGATTACAATCGTCACCAATGAACTCATCTGCCATTGGAGCTTGCGGCGAAACTGCTTTTAATGCAGGATGGGCATCTGGCAGTGCAGCAGTCGAATAAAAACCAGGAAAAGAAATGCCCCAGATACCGACTTTACCATTATTCGAGGTATTTTTCAATAACCATTCTATGGTATCATAGGTATCACTTGATTCATCTACATCTGTATTCGATTTCTTAACTGTTTTGTATGGCGTCATTTCTTCAAACCTTCCCTCACTTTTATATCGTCCGCGTGCATCCTGGTAAACAATAATGTATTTCTCCTTCACGAGATAATTATTAGGTCCGATCCTTTGCCTGTATTTCGCAACACCATATGGAAAACAGGAGTAAGGTGTGCGTTGCATCAGGATGGGGTAGCTGCCGCTTTCTTTCGGAGTATAGATAGCTGTAAATAGTTTTACACCATCCCGCATCGTGATATAATGCTCGGACTTGCTGTAATTCTCTCTTACATATCCCGTATCAATGGTATTTTGTGCGGCAAGAGCAATAGGAAAAAACAACAGGAACAAATGACCAATCTTTTTTTTCATAGTGTCTTTATTACTTTTTTGTATCTCTTTATGGTTACTGACTCGCCTTTCAATTCTCACTTCATGACTGGCAAACTAATACTGCTTGCATTATCAGAATTATGATAAAGTCTTATCGTCGCTTTCTGAAAGTCTGTTATATCAGCTTCATAAATATTTACAAACTTCTGCGGGTTACGATCTGCCAATGGAAACCAACTGCTTTGTATCTGTATCATTAACCGGTGTCCTTTTTTAAATGTATGTGCAACATCAGGCAGATCAAATTTTACTTTCTCCACTTTATTTGGCGTGAATGGAGTTGGGGTTTCAAAACTGTTCCTGAATTTTCCTCTCATAATTTCTCCGCGAACCAGCATTTGGTAACCACCCATTGGATATAGTGCTACGATCCACACGACCTTGCTGAGCAGCGTCGCGATATTTAAAATCATCCGGAAATACATCAATGACCTTTACAACAAAATCGGCATCGGTCCCAGTAATGCTTACCAGAGATCAGCAATAACAGGTCCGGCAAGGGTCAGATCTTCTTTCAATACATCTGTTTGAAACGTCAATACATCTGCTCTTCGTGAAGCAAAACGCTGATCATCGGTCATATAATCAGCTGTACGATTGAAATGAACATCTTCAGTATATGGAACCGGATGTGCAGGATCGCTTATATATTCACTTGCACGCTTTTTTATCAGTTGGTTTACTCCATGATAAATTTCCATTTGATTGAAAATAAATTGGCTGATTGGACACATTTGCCGGCGGCCATTGATCAAAATTCTTCCATTGATTTTCTCCTGTAAGAAATATCGTTGCTTCTGATAATTTGGGATCTTCGCCTTTTCCTTTCAGGTAATAATTAAAGAAAGGAATTTCAATATTGTTTTGATACCAGAATGCAGTGTGCGGCGCCAAATCGAATATTTCCAAGAAAAGATCCATCTCTCGATGCCCCATTGACCATGGCACCATGGGCCCATTACTATTTTATTACTTGATACCAGGATTTTGTTTTTCAATTGCCTTGTATAAATTCCATGCGCCATAACAATCTTCTGCATCAAACAAACCGCCAACAGTAAGCATGGCCGGTTTGATATTATACATAGCTCTTCTTGCATCTCTTGCTTTCCACCAATCATCATAGTTAGGATGCTGTATACATCTCATGCCAGAATTTAATACTGTCGCCCATCATTTTGGCAAGATTTTTTAATGTGCCTGCCTGCAAATAAAATTGATAATTATCCCTGATCTTAAAATTAAATCCTGTTGGCCCTACGGTTGTTGGTTTCGGTCTTGGTTTGCCAAAACCAGAATAAAAACTAAATCCATCCATTTGAAAAAAGCACCGTTGTGATGAAAGTCATCACCCATAAACCATTCTGTTACCGGCGCCTGCGGACTTACCGCTTTTAAAGCAGGATGACCTGATGCAGCTACCATTGTAGCATAAAACCCGGGATAAGAAATTCCAAATACTCCAACATTGCCATTGTTATTTGGTAAATTTTTTACCAGCCAGTCGATCGCATCATAAGTATCGCTGGCTTCATCAATATCGGTATTTGTTTTTTTGTCTTTAATAAATGGGCGTACATCCACAAATTCACCTTCACTCATCCATCTGCCTCTTACATCCTGTAAAACGATAATATAATTTTCCCGGCAATAATATTTCCAATGACTGCGATAACAAGCGACCGGAAAAATCAGCACCATAAGGCGCGCAGGAATAAGGTGTTCGAATCATCAGTATCGGATGTTTTTCACTTTTATCTTTTGGTGAATAAACCGCAGTGAAAAGTTTTATGCCATCCCGCATCGGGATGTAATTTCTTTCTTTGGTATAGTTTTCACGTATCCATGCGCTGTCCTGGTCGGTTTGCGCAGTGGTAAATAAGAAGCAAAATAAAAATGAAATAAGAAGCAATTTGCGTAGCATGATGATTTAGATTTGAGGTAATTAAATTTAGCTATTCTTCATTTACTGTAACTAACTATTTTATGAGTGATAATAAACAGATCATCGAAAGATTTTATTCGCTTTTCAAAAACTTGATTACAAAACGATGAATGATTGTTATAGCGATGATATTGTTTTTAGTGATCCTGTTTTTCTTACTTGAAAGGCGATGAAGTAAAATCCATGTGGGAAATGCTTTGTAAGAATGCAAAAGATTTTTCCCTGATTTTTTCCAATATTGAATTGATCGATGAAGAATATGCAACCTGTAACTGGGTAGCTAATTATACTTTTTCAAAAACAGGAAATAAAGTAACGAATAATATCAAAGCATTTATGAGATTAAAAGATGGAAAGATCATTGAACATAGTGATGCTTTCAGATTAAGCACATGGATTAGCCAGGCATTGGGATGGAAAGGAGTGTTATTTGGCTGGACAGGTTTTATGAAAAGGGCAGTTCAGAATAATGCGAGAAAGAATCTTGTTGAATTTTATGCAAAAGAAAAACGCAATCAGCAATGGGCAATAGACGATTTAGCTCTAGTTTTTCACATAGAGCAATATGTCTTTAATCTTCCAATACTCCAAACTTCCCCGCATTCACATCATTCATTGCCTGTTCAATTTCTTCCCATGTATTCATTACAAATGGGCCATATGCAACGATAGGTTCATTGATTGGCTCGCCGGATAAAACCAATATTATTGAATCTTCAGTTGCCTCAATTGTAAATTCTTCCCCATCATTTTTCAATAAAATAAAATGATCAGCATGTGCATTGATGCCATTTACTTTTACATTGCCTTCTATTATCAGTAAACCGGTATTGATAATTCTGTTGGAAAACTTAATTCTAACGTTGCATCTTTTTTCAATCTTGCATTATAAACATGCATTGGAGTAAAAGTGGATGCCGGGCCTTTTACTCCATTGTATTCACCTGCTATAACTTCAACATACCCTTTTTCACCAGGCAAATATGACTTTGCTCATCATTGCATTTGTTATCTCCTGGTATTTAGGTTTGTCTTTTTATCTTTTGCAGGAAGATTCACCCATAATTGCACCATTTGAAATAGACCACCTTTTTTGCTGAATTCTTCTTCATGATATTCTTTATGCAATAATCCTGAACCTGCTGTCATCCATTGTACATCACCTTCACCAATTATACCGCTGTTGCCGGCACTGTCATGATGCGCAACTTTACCATGATAGGCAATGGTCACGGTTTCAAAACCTGCATGCGGATGCACACCAACACCACGTGGTTCTTCTTTCGGGCTAAAGTCTATTTTTGAATCATAGTCCATCATAAAGAAAGGACTCATTCTTGTTTTCTCGATCTGTTTTGTACCCGGGAAAAAATTATGCACCCTGAATCCATCACCTACCATATGCGGTGGCGGTGGTGCTATTACTGCTTCAACTGATCTTTGATTGCTCATTATCGTTTATGATTTTTATTAGTTCATTTTAATCGTATGTGTCAGGCCGCTTCAGCGTCCCGACAAACGTCTATATTGGAACTTCCATCAATAATAATTCTGCATCACTATCGGCTTTAATTTTTAATTCATCTGTTTCTGAGATCGCCAATCCATCTCTCTTTTCTAATTTTTCACCATTGATTGACATCGAACCTTCGATCACAAATGCATAAACGCCATTCTTACTATTTTTTAGTTTATAGTCTGTTGTGAAATCTTTATCCAGTTTGCCCAAACTGAACCATGCATCCTGGTGGATCTGCACACCACCATCATTTGTTCCGATGGGTGAAACAACTGTCAATAGTTTATTATGCTTGTCAGCATCAGAAAAATTTTTCTGATCATAACGTGGCTCAACATTTTTTTTATTCGGAAAAACCCAGATCTGGAAAAACTTTACCGGTTTATCAGGGTTTTTATTTTTTTCACCATGCTGAATACCTGTTCCTGCACTCATTACCTGTACATCACCCTGGCTGATTACCTGTGTATTGCCCATGTTGTCCCTATGTTCCAGATCACCACTGGTGGGAATAGAAATGATCTCCATATTATCATGCGGGTGTGTACCAAAACCCATTCCACCGGCAACGGTATCATCATTTAAAACTCTTAATGCACCAAAATGAATTCTTTCAGGATCGTGATAACCTGCAAAACTGAAAGTGTGATAAGTATCAAGCCATCCATGATTCGCATGGCCTCTTGTATTTGCTTTGTGAAGAATGGTCTTCATGATAAATTCCTTTTTTATTTTGTGGACAAATTTATTGCTACTATTAAGCTTTATTGCGTCCAATCAGCGGATCATCTGGTTCTCGCTTTTCATCTTATCTCAGCGTTCGCAACGATTGTAAGCATCGTTATTAAAGAATGATCTTTCATCGCTGCTGAAACTCAACTTTATGCCGCAACTTTTCTCACACAATTTTCTCAGATAACCAAAGAAATTCAGTAATAAAATTGTGTACTCTTTTTTCAAAGTTCTCATCTAGCAAATTTCCTTGTTCGTCAAATTTCTTATCGACTGCCGGAACGATCAGCAAATAGGGTGACGCAATTCCAAACAACGCAGGTATCAATTGCAGCAATTGTTGTGATGCCCTGATACCACCCATTGCACCCGGTGATGCAGTTACTATTCCAAAAGGTTTGTGATGTTGTTTTGGAAAATGATCCAGCAGATTTTTCATTGCCGGAGAGTAGCTGCCATTGTATTCCGGTGTAACAAGAATAAAAGCATCGGCATTAAATATTCTTTCAGCAAGTGGTTTAAATTCATCCGGAGTTTTGTCAACTGATACAAAAACGATTGCACTGGCGGCAAATTCCAGTCCTTCATATCAATGATCCCAATTTCATGATCCGTATTCTTATCCAGCCAGTTTTTAAGATTGATGGCCACCCTTCTGGTAACACTGTTTACTCTTGGGCTGCCTGCGATTATTTCTATTTTCATTGTTTCTATTTGGTCAAAGTATATGTTCCAATGTTTAATACATCAAATTCTTTGCAAAGTTCAGGCTTTATGACAGCTTTGCGATTGATATATGTTAATCGGAACATCGTTTTGTCAGTTTTAGGGAAAGTTTGGGTAATCCTTTAATTTCGACTGCATAAATCTTTAACAATGATCAATAGAAGAAAGTTTATCCAGGCCTCGGTATTTACTTCTTTCGCAACTGTGGTGACTAAAAAAATATTGCCGAATCAACCGGTAGACACAGTTGCACAGGAAAACCAGTTGTTATTTCAACCTGGGATGCCGGGATTGAAGCCAACAAAGCAGCCTGGGAAGTATTAAGTAAAAACGGCAGAGCACTGGATGCGGTTGAAAAAGGTGTAATGGTCACTGAAGCATCGAAAGAATTGTTGTGTTGGTCTTGGTGCCAATCCTGACCGGGATGGATTTGTTACACTCGATGCCTGTATCATGGATGATAAATTTCAATTGTGGCAGTGTTGCTTTTTTGGAAAGAATAAAACATCCGATCTCTGTGGCAAGAAGAGTGATGGAAAAAACGCCGCATGTGATGCTGGTCGGCAGTCGGGGCACAACAATTTGCCGTTGCGGAAGGATTTCCGTTGGAAGAACAAAAGCTTTCACCGGATGCACAAAAAGCTATGATAACTGGCTAAAGAAATCAGAATACAAACCACCTGCAATTAATATTGAAAATAAACAGGACCATGGACCATTTGCTCCAGCCAAATTAGATAATGGCGAATGGAACCATGATACGATTGGGATGGTAGCGATGGATTCATATGGAAATTTGAGTGGAAGTTGTACGACAAGTGGCGCCGGTTTTAAAATGCGGGGAAGGTTAGGTGATTCACCGATCATTGGCGCCGGATTTTATGTAGATAATGAAGTAGGGGCCTGCACGGCAACGGGACAAGGTGAAGATGTGATCCGTGTCGCCGGTTCACATTCGGTTGTTGAATTAATGCGGCAGGGTTTATCACCTGAAGCAGCCTGTAAAAAAATAATTGAACGCATTGTAAAAATAAAAAGGAAAAAGCAAAAGATATACAGGTTGCTTTTCTTGCAGTAAATAAAAAAGGACAGGTGGGATGCTTTTGCTATTCATCAAGGGTTTAATATGCGATTAAGAACAAATGAGATGGAGAAACTAGTGAAGTCTAAAAGTTTTTTAATCCGAAATAAGAAAACATTCAATGCTCAATGTTCAATTCTCATTAATTTGAACTTTAAATATTGAAAATTGTCCCGATAGATCAAAGATAAATTTATGAAATATATCATTGAAATTGCTACTTCAGATTTTCCTACTACAAAATCAGCTGTTGAAGGCGGCGCTGATCGCATTGAACTTTGCGCCAATCTTGCTGAAGGAGGTACTACTCCTTCGTATGGTCATATAAAAAAATGCAGAGAAGCTTTTTCTATTTCATTATTCCTGATCATTCGTCCAAGAGGCGGAGATTTTTTATATACAAAAGATGAGTTTGAGATAATGCTGAATGATGTCAGGCTTGTGTAAAGAGTTGGGATGTGAAGGAATTGTGATTGGCTTATTGAATATGGATGGCACCATTGATATGACAAGAACTTCGGAATTGATTGAGCTGCCTATCCATTGGATGTTACTTTTCACCGGGCTTTTGATCGTTGTAATGATCCTTTTGTGGCATTGGAAGAATTGATTGAGATCGGTTGCGAGCGGATACTTACTTCAGGGCAGCAGCCTTCAGTCGCTAGTCAGGGGTCGATAGTCAATAGTAAGGCAGTTGATTTGATTGCTCAATTAAATAAACAGGCAGATGAACGAATCATTATTATGCCGGGCAGTGGTGTAAGAAAAGATAATATTAAAATGCTTGCCGAAAAAACAGGTTGTACGGAATTTCATTCTTCGCTTAGGGGAAAAGCAAAAAGTCCGATGCAGTTTATACATCCGGCTTTTGCAAATTCTGAAGAGAGTTATTTTAATAATGCAATAAGCCCGAGTGATGTTCGTTCTTTGAGAGATGCTTTGTCTTGATTTACTATGCGATTATTACTATTGACATTTATTCTGAGTATAAAAGGCTTTGCTCAAGATAGGGATACGATTAGCTGTTTCTCTAAAGGTGTAATTGCTTCTGATGAAGTTTCAGTGCATATAAAAAGTAAAAGAGATTCAAAAGTCATTAAACGAAAGTTTTTCCGAAAAAAATTCCAACTAGTAATAAGCGACGCGACTTATCAAATCGTGAGCTTTAGAATTTTGTGGGATATAAGGCGAAAGAACATGCTGGTAGAACGCAAAAACTATGGAGAATTTGTTACACCAGAGTTCGAAAACGTTGAGGTAGAGAATGAGAAACTATATTCATTAAAAAATCTCGAACCCGGAGCACTTCTTTCTTTTGATTGTATCATAATTAAAAAAGGCGATACCTATTATAAAGTATCACCTTTCGTTATTAATATTTCCTTGTAGTCTTAAATTTTTAATGTCTTCATATAACTGGCATCTGCCTGCGCGGCTTGCATTGGAGTTGTGCCTTCCCATTTTTCCTGCTCAACAATATAATATTCCATTCCTTGTTTTTTTGCTGTCTTTAAAATTTTAGGATAATCAATACTCCCTGTACCTACAACAACGCTTGCATCTTTTTCAGTGGCAGTAGCGCCTTTCTTACGATCCTTTACATGACATAAGCGAAAACGTTTCGGATATTTCTTTAACCATGCTTCAATATCCTGGCCGCCGGCTACTACCCAATACATATCCATTTCAAAATCCACCAGATGCGGATCGGTATTCTTCATCATTACATCCTGTCGGCATTTCACCATTCATTTCTTTAAATGAATAATCATGATTATGATAGGCAAAACGAATCCCGTTCTTCTTACATATCTCGCCTTTCTGGTTAAACTCCTCTGCAAATTTTTTAAAATCATCCAGTTTTTTTGCGGGCCTTTCATGGGCAAATAAGATATTTCATTCCGATCGCGGCAGCTTCAGCGGCTTTCTTTTCAAAATCCTTATTGATATCACAATGGCTGGAAATGATTTTCATTCCCAGTTCATCCATATATTTTTTAAATTCCGTATTGGTCATTCCCCAAAACATTCCTTTCTTCCTTCATAACTTTCAATTTGTTTATAACCATAAGAAGATAATTGTTTTAAAACACCTTTGGGATCTTTCCGCAGGTCATCACGAACACTCCATAATTGTAACCCAAACGCTTTTAATTTTTTTTCTTCTGATGTAAGGGAAGCCAGGCCCGATTTGCTGCAAGACCTGCTAATGCAAGCCCACCACTTAATTTCAAAAACTCATTTCTTTTCATAATTTGATCATTAATTAAATTTTATACAAACAGTTTATCTCCTTTTTTATAAGGGACAGCACCATCATATTTTCCGGGTACCGCCTGTAGTTGAAGCATTGCTCCATTGCCTGCTTTGATGTAAAGAAGCCAAGTAAAGTGAGTTGCTTCATCATTGAAAAATAATGAGCAGGATCTTCCTTCTTTTTATTTTTCATATACTCTTTCGCTTCTTTTTCAAGCGAGGTCAGTAATTCTTTTCGTTGTGCCGGTTCAGCTTTCATAAAATCATGACCATGCATTTTGTTACAGGCTTCATCCAACTTCTTAATTCCTTCATGAAATATTTTTTGATCTGCTTCTTCATAGCAATCATTCACCATTACTGTCATAAACTCACCTACTTCAGCTTCTTTAGCGCCGGCAGTTGTTGTTTTTGGTATAATTGTTTCTGCTACTTCATCAAGAAAAGCAATATCTTTTCTGAAAAAGTAGTTCCGGCGACTGCGGCATCATTGCTTTTACATCCGCTAAGAAAAACTTCTCCGCCAATTACCGCACCACCTGTTGCCAAGGCAACCATTTTTAAGAGTTCTCTTCTGTCCATATAGTTGTATTATTTTGAAATAATCAGTAATTATTAATTAATAATCTACCGGGTTTTATAAATTTCCTTTTTTCATTCGATTACCGCATAATCAGCCGCTCTTGCTGTTAATGCCATATAAGTCAGTGATGGATTTTGGCAAGCAGAGCTGTCATACAGGCGCCATCTGTTACAAATACATTTATTGCATCCCATACCTGGTTATTCCTATTTAATACGGATGTTTTTGGATCATTTCCCATTCTTGCTGTTCCCATTTCATGAATGCCATGCCCGATTGCATGACCACTATCATAGGTGCTTATATTTTTTACTCCGGCTGCTTCAAGCATTGCTTTCAATTCTTCTTTAATATCCTTCCGCATCTTCATTTCATTTTCTTTTATCTCTGCATCCATTGCAAGTACAGGCAATCCCCATTTATCTTTCCTGTTCTTATCCAGTGATATTTTATTTTCATGATAGGGAAGTATTTCTCCAAAACCAGTAGCGCCAATTCTCCAGCGCCCGGTTCTGCTAATGCTTCTTTAAATTCACCGCCAATATTTAATTCGGCAATCTCCCGGCTCCAGCCTTCCTGCTTGCGCTGCCCTGGTAACCAAAACCTCTGACAAAATCCCTTCTTTTATCTCCGGATATATTTGCAAATCGTGGAATATAAAATCCATTTGGCCTTCGTCCATATTCATATTTATCTTCATATCCTTCTATACTTCCAGACAGCACCAAGATTATAATGATGATCCATTACATTATGTCCTAATTCACCGCTGCTGCTTCCTAACCCTTCCGGCCATATATCGGTTGCCGAATTAAATAATACCCAGGTAGAGTTCAATGCGGAAGCACAAAGAAAAACGATCTTTGATTTGAATTCATAAGTTTTATTTCTCTTGTATCCAGCACTTCAACACCTGTCGCTTTCTTTTTATCCTTATCGTATAAAACTTTTGTTACAATGAAAATGGTCTCACTGTTAGATTACCTGTTTTCATTGCAGCGGGCAGGGTAGAGGACTGTGTACTGAAATAAGCACCGAACGGACATCCTTCCCAGCAACGATTGCGGAACTGGCAATGTGTTCTTTCATTATGCGGCACGGTAATGATTTGCAACACGGCTATTGATAAGATGACGCTGTCCCTTATAATAATCTTTTATTCTTTGCAGCAACATCTTTTTCTACCATATTCAATGGCACGGGTGGCAAAAATTTTCCATCGGGTAATTGTGATAAACCTTCTTATGAACCACTGATGCCTGCAAACTTTTCAACATGATCATACCATGGCGCAAGATCTTTGTAACGGATGGGCCAGTCGATGCCGAATCCATCTTTTGCATTGGCTTCAAAATCCATGTCGCTCCAGCGATAACTTTGTCTTCCCCATAAAACAGAACGGCCACCCATCTATATACTACGCCACCAGGTAAATGGTTTTATTTCTGTGTAAGGAGAATCTATTTCATTTACCCATGCATCCATCACTCTTTCATTCGCCGCCCAACCACGATGAATTACAGGATAATCTTTTTTCTGTTGCTGCAGTTGTTGCTCCCCGGTGCTAAACTCCCACGGTTCTTTAGTTGCAGTTTTATAATCTTTATTATGTTCATAAGGTCTCTCCACGTTCCAGCATTAATACTTTCAATCCTTTTTCACATAGTTCTTTTGCGGCCCAGCCACCGGATATACCGGAGCCAACTACAATTGCATCGTATGTATTATTGTCTGCCTTAAAAAAAATAATTAATAATTATTAATTAATAATTATTAATGGTTTTACAAATTTCCTTTTTTAAATTCATCAGCCGCATAATTTGCCGCTCTTGCTGTTATTGCCATAAATGTCAATGACGGATTTTGTGTACCGGTCGATGTCATGCAAGCACCATCAGTTACAAAAACATTCGGGCAATTATGAAACTGGTTCCATTTATTCAGCATTGATGTCTTTGGATCTTTTCCCATTCTTACACCGCCCATTTCATGAATATCCAAACCCGGAGCTTGTTTACTGTCATTGGGATAAATATTCTTACAACCTGCTTTTGTCAGCATTTCGACTCCCTGCTCATGAAAATCTTTCAGCAGCTTTTCATCATTCTCATCATAATCAACAGAAGTTATCAATTGAGGAATTCCCCATTCATCTTTTTTATCTGTACTCAAACGAAGATGGCTGGTTTCTTTTGGAATAGTTTCTCCCTGCATCATCATAAAAATTCCCCAGGCGCCCGCTTGTGCCATGGCATCTTTTAATTCTGCACCGATACCATCATAACCGTTGCCACTTCCCCGATATGCTGTAAACGCAACAAGATAACCACGTTTGAATGGCATTTCCTGTTTGCGGACATTCCTGAATGACGGCATGATGATCATCGTCGGCCGGCGACCATACGTAACAAAGTCATTGAAGCCATCATACGTAGCAGTAATACTGCCGCGATAGTTATGAAAACAGATGAATTTTCCTAAAAGACCGTTATCATTCCCAAGTCCATTAGGAAAACGTTCAGATCTTGAGTTTAATAAAATAAGGTTTGTATTTAAGCAGGCAGCATTCACAAAAATTATTTTAGCAGAATAGTCAGTGGCCTGTTTTGTTTTTGCATCAATCACTTTTACACCCGTTGCTTTCTTTTGCTTATCATCATAGATGATGGAGTGAACAACTGAATTTGTTTTTAACGTAAGGTTACCGCTTTTCTGTGCCCATGGAATAGTTGAGGAATTGCTGCTGAAATAACCGCCAAAAGGACAACCACGTTCACATAAACTTCTTGCCTGGCATTGTTCCCTTCCCTGCTGAATATGTATTTCCTGTGGTTGTGTAATATGCGCACACCGCCCGATGATAGCGGGCCTGTCAGGATAATGTGTTTTGAATTGTGCAACCAAATGTTTTTCTAAAACATTCATTTCCCAGGGTGGTAAGAATTCGCCATCGGGTAAATTTTCTAAACCATCTTTATTTCCACTAATGCCGGCAAATTTTTCAACATGACTGTACCAGGGAGCCATATCATCATAACCAATTGGCCATTCGGTGGCAAAGCCATCTCTTCGCGGCCCATCAAAATCGAACTTGCTCCAGCGCTGTACTTGTCTTGCCCATAATAATGATTTACCTCCAACCTGGTAAGCTCTTATCCAATCAAAAGGTTTTTCCTGTATATATGGATGCTCTTTATCTTTTACAAAGAAATGTTCAGTGGCTTCTCCAAATGCATAACATTTTGCAACAACAGGATTTTCTTTTAATACAGACGGAGGCATGTTGCCGCGGTGAGCAAACTCCCAGGGGTTTTTTGTTGCGGTAGGGTAGTCTTTCAGGTGAACCACATCACGGCCACGTTCAAGCAATAAAACTTTTAGTCCTTTATCGCAAAGTTCTTTTGCGGCCCATCCGCCTGAGATACCGGAGCCAACTACTATTGCATCAAATTGTTCTTCCATAATTGAAGTAATTAATAATTATTAATTAATAATTATTAATATTCTACACGTTTAATTTTTTAAGTTCCTGAACCGCATGATCAACTGCTCTCGCTGTAAATGCCATATAAGTTAATGATGGGTTGACACAAGACGCCGATGTCATAAATGATCCGTCGGTGACGAAAACATTTGGTGCATCCCATACCTGGTTCCATTTGTTAAGTACAGATGTTTTTTGATCTGTACCCATTCGTGCAGTTCCCATTTCGTGTATACCCCAGCCTGGCTCGCATCCATTGTCACGCCCCTGTACATTTTTTATACCGGCTGCTTCCAACATTTCTTTGGCATCATTCATAACCTCTATTCTCATGTTCTTTTCATTCTCTTTGAATTCAACATCAAATTCAAGAACGGGTAATCCCCATTTGTCTTTTTTATCTTTAGAGAGAGTGATCTTATTATCATGATAAGGCAACATTTCACCAAATCCTCCAATACCCATCATCCATTTTCCTGGCTCTCCCAATCCATCCTTAAGATCCGCCCCGATATTAAATTCTGCTATATTTCGTGCCCAACCTTCTCTGCTTGCTGCGCCCTGGTATCCAAACCCACGGATATAATTTCTCTTTTCACCCCCGGGAAGATTGCGGAAACGCGGAACATAAACCTGAGTTGGCCTGAAGCCAAAATAATATCTATCGTCAAACCCTTCTGCCTCTCCGCTAGTGTACATCTTTAAATGATGATCCATAACATTATGGCCCAGTTCACCACTGCTGCTTCCTAATCCATCCGGCCATATATCAGTAGCTGATCGCATCAGTATCCATGTCGAATTAAAAGTAGAAGCGCAAAGGAAAACGATCTTGCTGAAGTATTCATAAGTCTGATTTGTAACCGCATCGAGCACACGTACTCCATTTGCTTTTTTCTTATCCTTATCATAAATGACCTCAGTAACGATAGAGTGATTGCGAAGAGTTAAATTATTTGTTTTCATTGCTGCAGGCAGGGTAGAAGATTGCGTGCTAAAGTAGGCGCCGAACGGGCAACCATTCCAGCATATATTTCTAAACTGGCAGGCAGTTTCACGACCCGGAATTTCCTTTGTGAGATTGGCCACCCGTGCAATTATCATCGTTCTTTCATTCTTATAATGCTCTTTTATTTTCCCGGCAACCATTTTCTCAACCGCATTCATTTCCATTGGAGGTAAGAATTTACCGTCAGGTAATTGCGGTAATCCTTCCAGTGAACCGCTGATTCCTGCAAAAGATTCAACATGATCATACCAGGGAGCAATTTCTTTATATCGCAGCGGCCAATCCACAGCGATACCATCTTTTGCATTGGCTTCAAAATCCCATTCGCACCAGCGATAACTCTGTCTGCCCCACATTAATGATCTTCCGCCTGTATGATATCCGCGAAACCAACCAAATGGTTTCTTTTCAACATAAGGAGAATCTTTCTCAGACGCCCAGAATGAAAGATTGCGTTCATTCAACGGGTAATCTCTTTTCAATGCAGGATAATCTTCCACCATTTTTTGTGTACGGAGGCCGCGATGCGGATATTCCCATATCGGTTTGTTGGTGTCAGCATAATCTTTGACATGTTCAATGTGATGTCCTCGCTCAAGCATCAATACTTTGAGACCTTTTTCACAAAGCTCTTTAGCTGCCCATCCGCCACTTATCCCGGAGCCAACGACTATCGCATCAAATTGTTCTTGCATAAATGAAATAATTAATAATTATTAATTAATAATTATTAATTGAGTTAACGATTGATTTTAACTTAGCCCGGTTACAATCTTATCTCCTTTTTTATAAGGAACATCTCCCTGGTACTTGCCTGGCACGGGTTCATATCTTGTGGCTCCTGTTCTTCCTTCTTTAGAAGTAAAGTAACCCATTATGGTCAGCTGTTTGAACGGCTGGAAAAAATGATTAGGATCTTCTTTCTTTTTATTTTTTTGATATTCCTTTCTTTCATTGTCGAGGGACACGAGTAATTCTGTTCGCTGTTCCGGGGTTGCTTTCATAAAACCATGCTTATGCATTTTCTCACAAGCTTCATTTATCGACTTCATGCCGGCACGAAAAGCCTCCTGGTCTTTTTGTTCATAGCAATCAGTTACCATTACTGTCATAAACTGGCCAACTTTAGCATCCTTAGCGCCGGGCGTTGATGTTTTTGGAAAAATTGTCTCCGCTACTTCATCTAAAAAAGCAATATCCGATTCGGTAAAAGTGGCTGATGAACCGACACCTGCTTCCGGGTTCGTACAACCAGCAAGAAAAAATTCACCGCCAATAACAACACCGCCTGTTGCGGCAGCTACCATTTTTAATAATTCACGTCTATTCATAAAGATTCTTGTTTTAGAGAATAATCAATAATTAATAATTATTAATCAATAATTATTGGGGTTTTTTATACATTCATTTTTTTCAATTCATCAACCGCGAAAGCAGCCGCTCTTGCAGTCAATGCCATATAAGTAAGCGATGGGTTTACACAAGATGCACTCGTCATACAAGCGCCATCGGTAACGAATACATTTTTACAATCCCACACCTGGTTATTGCCATTCAACACCGAGGTTTTTGAATCACGACCCATTCTTGCCACGCCCATTTCATGAATACCCATACCCGGTGCATAATCGTTTTCATAACCATTTATGTTTTTCACACCTGCTGCTTCCAGCATTTCCTTCATATCATTTTGCATATCCACACGCATTTTCTTTTCATTATCGCGGATAGATACATCCATATCCAATACCGGCAGTCCCCATTTATCTTTTACGTTTTTATTTAATGAGATTTTGTTATCATGATAAGGAAGCATTTCACCAAAAGCAGTGGCGCCAATACGCCATCCGCCGGGTTCACTTAATGCATCCTTTAATGCGGCGCCCACATTCAATTCAGCCACTTCGCGGCCCCATCCATTTCTGCTTGCACCACCCTGGTAGCCAAAACCGCGGATATAATCTCTTTTATCATCACCAAAATTTCTGAACCGTGGTATATAAAAACCGGTAGGGCGATGTCCGAAATAATATTTATCATCATATCCTTCCACTTCACCACTTGCACCAACGCGAAAATGATGATCCATTGCATTGTGTCCTAATTCACCACTGCTGCTTCCTAAACCATCGGGCCATACATCCGTTGCTGAATTCATCAGTATCCATGCAGAATTAAAAGCAGAAGCACAGAGGAAAACGATCTTTGAAAAAAATTCCTTTGTTTGATTGGTTTCCGCATCAATAACTCTTACGCCTTTTGCTTTCTTCGTGTCTTTATCATAAATAATTTCCTTTACGATAGAATTAATGCCCAGTGTAAGCTTGCCTGTTGCCATGGCTGCAGGCAGGGTGGATGACTGCGTGCTAAAGTATGCGCCAAACGGACAACCATTCCAGCACATATCACGGTATTGACAATTTGTTCGTTGCGGACTATGACCTAAAGGACCTGTAACATGCGCCGTGCGACCAATGATCAGCGTACGTTTATTATTGTAGTGTTGTTTGATCTTTGCGGCCACATCTTTTTCAACAACGTTTAATTCCATGGCGGGTAAGAAGTGACTATCTGGTAAAACCGGAAGGTTTTCATAAGAACCCTGGATGCCGGCAAATTTTTCAACATGAGTGTACCATGGTTCAATCTCTTTATACCTGATAGGCCAGTCAACAGCTATACTTTCTTTGCCATTTGCTGCAAAATCGGTCTCACTCCACCGATAACTCTGGCGACCCCACATAAGCGAACGGCCGCCTACATGATAGCCGCGGAACCAGTCGAACCGCTTCGTTTCTGTATAAGGATTGTCTTTATCACTTGCCCAGAAATGAAGATTCCTTTCATTTAACGGGTAATCTCTTTTCAGGTTAGGATAGTCTTTGACCATTTGCTGGGTCCTTCCGCCACGATGCGGATATTCCCACACAGGCCTGTTCGTTTGTTCATAATCTTTCACGTGCTTTATATCAAAGCCTCTCTCAAGCATAACTACGGTGAGTCCCCTTTCGGTAAGCTCTTTTGCTGCCCAGCCTCCGCTGATACCGGAACCAACTACGATCGCATCAAATGTGTTATTGTCTGCCATAATGATAAATCCCCAAACCCCCTAAAGGGGGCTTCGGGAGCCTCAACTTTTCGGGGTAGTTTTTAATTTGATTTTTTATTTTATGTTATCAACTTAATTGCTACTATTAAACTTCCGTTGCGTCGCACTCTTGTACTACAGTAATTCTATTCGTCGGCCCCATCCTCCAACTCCTTCCCCAATAGGAAAGGAGCGGATCACCTTCACCTTAATCCACTTCTTGTTCTACCACATCATCAAAGAATTTCTATTCTGCATTTATCAAACCTTCCAATTTTATTTCACATTTCAAATAAGCTGGCCATTGTGTGCTTGACAATCCTCCCCCGTTGGGGGAGTTAGAGGAGGCCTCACACATCACATCTTCTCACCGCATCTTTCAACGCTGCAATTTTATCTTCATTCGTTGTGCCTGTCGGTATGAATTCCTGTGCTACATAACCTTTGAAACCTGTTTTTACAATTGCGTCCATTATTGCCGGGTAATACAATTCCTGGCTTTCATTTATTTCATGACGGCCCGGCACACCAGCCGTATGATAATGCCCGATATACTGGTGATTATCCTGGATGGTTCTGATCACATCTCCTTCATCGATCTGCATGTGATAGATATCGTAAAGCAATTTGAAATTTGACGAGCCAATCCGTTTACACAATTCTACACCCCATGGCGTTTTATCACACATATAATCTTTATGATTCACCTTGCTGTTCAACAATTCCATTTGGATGATGACGTCATTCTTTTCTGCAAGACCAATGATCTGTTTCAAGCCTTCCGCACAATTATTTAATCCGGTTTCATCATCCATGCCTTTGCGGTTGCCGCTAAAGCAAATAAGATTCTTATATCCTGCTTCCTTTACTAATGGAATTGTTTCGCTAAAGTCTTTGATAAGTTGCGGATGAAAAGTTTTGTTGTTCCACCCTTCGGTAAGACTTACTTTACCGGCGATATAACACATGGAAGAATACAATCCATGTTTCTTCAGTACCGGCCAATCTTTCGGAGCGATGAGGTCAATAGCACCGAACCCGATTTTTTTTACTTCCACACAAAGTTCTTCCAGCGAAATATAATTGTATGTCCACTGGCAAACGGAATGATTGATATTGCCTTTCAATTTCAATTTATTTGAATTTGTTTCTTCAGCAGCGAACGAACTTATAAAAGGAGCAGTAGCTGCAGCCACAGTTCCAGCAGCCATTTTTTTCAGCACATCACGCCGGTTTGTGTTTTTCATATTAGTAAGCGGTTTCTAAAGTTACAAACATTATATATTCACGCTGGTTTCAATGTTTTTCTTTTTTCATTAAACAACACTAAAAAGAAAAGCAACACAGCAACAGCAATACCCGCCGGCACAAGCCAGACGCTTTTCCATGTCACAATTTTGTCAACTGTATAATAATCTTTCACATAACCTGATAATAAAGTACCGATCCACATGCCAACGCCATAAGTAGCCATCGTGATAAGACCCTGAGCCGAACTTTGAATTTTTATATCTGCTTTGCTATCGGTGTAGATTTGCCCCGTTACAAAGAAGAAATCAAAGCAAACACCGTGCAGAATTATCCCGGCAAATAACATCCAGAGATTTGCGGCTGCATCACCATAACTAAACAAGAGAAAACGAACTGCCCATGCGATCATTCCAATTGCGATCATCCATTTTACTCCCAACCGCCGAAAGAAAAATGGAATTAATAAAATGAACAACGCTTCTGAAAATTGGCCAAGCGTCATGCTGCTCGTTACATTCTTCATTCCCGCTTCAGTTAGAAAGAGGTTAGTGAAGCTATAATAAAATGAAAGCGGTATGCAAATAAGTATCGATGCTATTAAAAAAACCGTGAAAGATCTGTCTTTAAATAAAACGAATGCATCGGCGCCAAGCACTTTTGCAAAAGTAGTTTTAGTTCCTTTGGCCTTTGGCGGAGTGTCGGGCAAGGTAAAACTTAATAATCCCAAAATAGCGGAAGCAACAGCGGCAATCATAAATGTCTGGGCCAGTTGTTCTGTTTGCAGTTTAAAAACTTTATCGATCATCCAGCCGACAGCTATCCAGCCAATGGTTCCTAAAAAACGTATAGAGGGAAACTCTTTTGCCGGATCATTCATTTGCCGGAATGCCACTGAATTTGCCAGGGCCAAAGTCGGCGCATACATTAAAGAATATAATAACACTATCCAGTAAAAGAAAGACGGGTTGTCAACCTTTGTAAGATAATACAACAATAAAGCTCCCACTATATGCAATACACCTAAAACTTTTTGGGCAGGAAAAAATCTGTCGGCAATCATGCCGACAAAAATGGGTGAAAAAATTGTTGCGATCGCCATTGCACTGTACGCTGCGCCGACTTGCACACCGGTTGCACCTAATACTTTATCCAGATAAGTGCCCATCGTTACATACCATGCTCCCCAAATAAAAAACTGGAGAAACATCATAAGCGAAAGCTGGAAACGGGTAGTTGATTTCATGTTTAGGAATGTGCTAATTGTTGAGTGGGCTTATTTTTTCTAACAAAATAGATGATTGTAAAAATGACCAGGAGTATGACTGGCATTATCGCAACTTTCATTAATGTATCCGTACCCGCCACTGCCTCTGCTTTTGCAACATCATTACCGGCTACAACCGCAACATCTTTTGCTTTATCAAACCATCCACCCATTACGGGGAGTATCAAAGAGACGGAGAACATTCCTGCACCACCCATTAGTGACAATCCTAATGCACCGGTCTTGGGTAAATATTCGGAAACAAATCCCAGCATAGTGGGCCAGAAGAAACAAATTCCTGCTGCAAATACTGCGGCAGCACCAAAAGCAGCATAGCCACTGGTTTTACTTAAAAGGAACAAACCAATTGCAGCAAATAAAGAGGAGAAGATCAGCATTCCGTTTGGATTAAGCCGGTGAACGATTGGCCCTGCAAAAGAACGTCCTATCGCCATGATACCATTTATAAACACCAATATTAATATACCGGATACGCCGGCGCCACTAAGTAGTGCACTGATCCATGTACCCGTGCCTAATTCGGTTGCTGCCGTCATGAACATGCATATGATCATAACTATGTATAATGGGTTCAGGCAGCTCATAAACATTTCCCTGGTGCTGATACCCCTTTCCACTCTTTCAGTTTTAGGGAAATCGAGTTTCAAAAACATCCAACCATATATAACGGCCGGTAAAAAAAGAATAGCCACCATAATTCTCCAGTCAAGATGTAACTGTTCAAGTAATAAATAGGAGATAAGACCTCCGATTACAATTCCTCCCGGAAACCACACATGAAATTTATTGAGCATCGTTGTTTTATTATCCGGATATAGAGAAACTACAAGCGGGTTGCAGGCAGCTTCAACCATACCGTTTCCAATGCCGATACAAACGGTGCCGATAAAAAGCATAGTAGCGTCTTTTGCCAGGAGATAAATGATGATGCCGGAAACATGCCCGATAAATGCAAGGCCCACTAATTTTTTCATTCCAAGAATATCGCAAAGTGGTCCGCCAAAGATCATCGCCAGTGTAAATCCCCAGAATGCAGGACTAAATATCCAGCCTAATTGTTCTTTGGTAAGATTAAACTCAGTGCTCCATGTTCCTTCAAGCGCCGCACGGTAGGCGAAAGTAATAGCGGTGACTATAAGTGCAATTCTGCTTGCCAGGAATAGTTGGCTTTTGTTTACGGCTTGCATATCGTTTGTTTTATAAAAAGATTTTGGAAAGGCTAAATGTACTATTTTTAAAAACACATTTACCTTCACTGTTCACTAATTTATTTTATATCAAACCACAAACAACTGTTTGAAATATGGAAAACAGGAAACTCAGAATGGCAATGATCGGTGGTGGCAAAGATGCTTTCATCGGCGCTATTCATCGCTTTGCTTTTAATATGGATGCACAAGTGGAACTTGTTGCCGGCGCATTAAGCATTAATCCCGACATTGCGGTTGACTCGGGAAAAAGTTTATTTCTTGATGAATCCCGCATTTATACCGATTATAAAGTAATGCTGGAAAAAGAAGCAGCAATGCCAAAAGACAAACGAATTGATTTTGTCAGCATCGTTACTCCCAACTTTGTTCACTTTGATCCCGCGATGATGGCTCTGGATAAAGGATTCCATGTCGCGATCGAAAAGCCAATTACTTTTTCGTTGGATCAGGCAAAGCAATTAAAAGAAAAGGTGGCGCAAACAGGATTGACCCTTTTACTTACACATACCTATACTGGCTTCCCAATGGTAAAGCAAGCAAAGCAAATGCTGAAGAATGGAATGCTTGGTAAAATAAGAAAGGTATATGCAGAGTATCCGCAGGGGTGGCTCAGTACATTAAAAGAAAGTGAAGGCAATGCACAAGCTTCATGGCGTACTGATCCTAAGCGAAGCGGTATTGCAGGAGCGATGGGTGATATCGGAACACATGCATTCAATATGGCAGAATATATCACCGGTTTGCAGGTTACTCATTTGTGTGCTAACCTGAATATTGTTGTAGATGGAAGAATGCTTGATGATGATGGAGCTACGTTTATGAAGTTCGATAACGGTGCAACAGGTGTGCTGATGGCCACACAGATAGCAGCGGGTGAAGAAAATTGTATTAAGATAAGAGTGTATGGTGAAAAAGGAGGATTGGAATGGAAACAGGAAGATGCAAATACTTTATTAGTTAAATGGCTTGATAAACCAGCAGAAATTTATCGTGCAGGTACAGGCTATGTTAGTTCTTATGCATCGCATAATTCAAGAACACCGGCCGGGCATCCTGAAGGATATCTTGAAGCCTTCGCAAATTTGTACCGGAATTTTTCTTTGACAGTTCGTGCAAAGATGAATGGCGAAAAACCCAAGGATGAATGGCTTGACTTTCCAGGCGTAGATGAAGGGATAAGAGGAATGGCTTTTATTGAGAATGTGGTTGCTTCTGGAAAATCTGATCAGAAGTGGACCGAGTTTAAAGTATAATTAATAATGAATAATTAATAATTAATAATTTCTTAGATGAAGACAATAAAAGGCCCTGCGATTTTTCTTGCACAGTTCATGGGCGATAAAGCACCATTCAATAATATGAAAACAATTTGCCAATGGGCAAAAACCCTTGGATTTGTTGGAGTACAAATTCCTACATGGGATCCCCGGTGCATCGATCTGCAAAAAGCAGCAGAAAGCAAAACCTATGCAGATGAATTGAAAGGATTAGTGAATGAAGCGGGAGTAGAGATCACTGAATTATCTACGCATTTGCAAGGCCAGTTAATTGCAGTGCATCCTGCTTATAATGACCTGTTTGATGGCTTTGCTCCTGATAATGTAAAAGGAAATCCAAAGGCAAGAACTGAATGGGCGGTGCAGCAATTGAAATGGGCAGGCAAGGCTTCGCAAAATTTAGGATTGGATGCGCATGCAACATTTAGCGGTGCATTGTTATGGCCAACTCTTTATCCATGGCCACAGCGTCCTGCCGGTTTGGTTGATTCAGGATTTAAAGAACTAGCCAATCGCTGGCTTCCTATCTTAAATCACTTTGATGAATGCGGAGTCGATGTTTGTTATGAAGTTCATCCCGGTGAAGACCTGCACGATGGAATTACCTATGAAATGTTTTTAGAAAAAACGAATAATCATAAAAGAGCCTGTCTGTTGTATGATCCTTCACATTTTGTTTTGCAATGTCTCGATTACAAAGCATACATTGATATATATCATGAACGCATAAAAATGTTTCATGTAAAAGATGCTGAATTTAATCCAACCGGAAAACAAGGTGTGTACAGTGGTTACCAGGGCTGGGTTGATCGTGCAGGCCGGTTCCGTTCATTGGGAGATGGGCAAGTTGATTTCAAAACGATTTTTAGTAAGCTGACACAATATGATTACAGCGGCTGGGCAGTGCTGGAATGGGAATGTTGTATCAAACACCCTGAAGATGGCGCCAGGGAAGGAGCTCATTTTATTAAGAAGAATATTATTCGTGTCACGGAAAAAGCATTTGATGATTTTGCGGGACAGGCAACTGATGAAAAATTCAACCGAAAAGTTTTAGGAATAGAATAATAAATACCTTTACCAACCTTTAAAAAAATCAACGACATGAAAAAAGTATTCATATTGGCTGCTGCGCTTGTGGTATTAGCTGCATGCGGCGGCGGTGAAAAGAAAGATGAAAAGACTTCCACTACAACAGAACAAAAAGCGGATGATTTAAGCAGTAATCCGGTTTACCAGAAAGCGATTACAATTATTGCGAATAGTGATTGCAGAACCTGTCATTTGGTTGATGAAAAAAATATTGGGCCCGCATGGCGAGAAGTAGCCAACAAATATGCGGGGATGGATACTGCGGTGCAATATCTTGCTCAAAAAATAATTGATGGCGGCTCCGGCGTTTGGGGAAACGTGCCGATGGCACCACATTCAAGTATGCCCCGGGAAGATGCCGAAACGTTGGCGCAATATGTTCTCTTATTAAAAAATAAATAACAGGTAATGAAAACATTCTTTTATTGCTTAACAGCAATTTCCGTAATTGCATGTAACAATACTTCTTCTGAAGAAAAGAAAGAAACAAAAAGTGAATCAGCAACTAATTCAGAAAACATGTTAACTGACGATGAACAAAAAGACGGATGGCAATTATTATTTGATGGCACATCGACTAAAGGTTGGCACACCTACGGTGCCAGTTCCGTTGGTTATGCATGGGGCATAGCAGACAATTCTCTTCATTTTGATGGGGCATTAAAAAAAGATACTCTCGGCCAGGACATAGTGACTGATGATGAATTTGAGAATTTTCATTTGAAGCTTGACTGGAAAGTTGATACTAATGGAAATAGTGGTATCATGTTTTATGTGCATGAGGATACAAGTAAATACAGCAGGTCATATCATACAGGACCGGAAATGCAGGTGCTCGATAATAATGGTCATCCTGATGCAAAGATTGTAAAACACCGGGCCGGTGATCTGTATGACCTGATCAGTTGCAGTAAAGAAACTGTAAAACCCGCTTTAGAATGGAACCAGGTTGAAATAAAGTCATTGAATGGCAAATTGGATTTCTGGCTCAATGGAGAAAATGTAGTATCGACTACGATGTGGGATGATAACTGGAAAAAAATGATAGCCGCAAGTAAATTCAAACAATGGCCGGACTTCGGAACTTTTAAAAAAGGAAGAATCTGTTTACAGGATCATGGAAATAAAGTTTGGTACCGGAATATCACAATAAAGAAATTGTAAAAGATACAGATCAATGAAATGAAGCCTGCTGTATACCAGCAGGCTTTTGTTTGTATAGTGATTTTGAAATCTCATTTATTGTGCATAGCTTTTCTTAACCAAAACAAACTGTTATGAATACTGAATTTCTTTCACATGTAAACTGGTTAGCAGTATTAGTAGCCGCCGTTGCTTATTTTGTGCTTGGCGGTTTATGGTATTCAAAAGCATTATTCGGTACCAGGTGGGCACAGCTTATGAAGCTTGATATGAATAATCCTGATCTGCGGAAAGGAATGGGCGGAATGATGGTATCGACATTTGTGCTTATACTTATTATTTGCTTCGGGTTGGAGACATTGATCGTAAAGATCAATTTTGAGCAGGAACTTACTTATGGAATCAAGCTTGGATTGCTTACGGGTCTTGCTTTTGCCACTACAGCAGTGAGCATTAATTATGTTTATGAAAGAAAACCAACCAACCTTTACATGATCAGCAATGGTTATCATGTGGTGGGTCATGTAGTTGCTGCAACCATTCTTGTGTTATGGAGATGATTCACATCAGTTGTTAAATTGCTGAATTGTCAAATTGTTATCTTCCTTAAGCCATTTAACAATTTAGCCATTTGACAATTCAACTACTCATTAATCCACTTTCGTGATCTTAAGCGTATTGGTTGGCAAATGAAGATGAACAGGAGTGCTTCCTGTACTTACGACCATATCGCCACTTTTCAAAAATCCTCTTTCTTTCAATATTTCTATCTGGTCGAAGATAATATCATCAAGACTTTCTTCTTCATCATAAAAAAATGCTCTTACGCCCCAGCTAAGACTTAGCTGGTTAACCAGCGTTCTTTCTTTTGTAAAAATATACAAGGGAGCTTTTGGCCGGTAGCTGCTAAGCATAAAAGCTGTATAACCACTTTGTGTCATTCCGATCAATGCCTCTGCTTTACATCTGTTGCCAGTTTGCATGCATTATAACAGATAGCATCGCTTAAAAATGAAGGTGAATGTGGCTGCGGTGCCAGTTCATCTTCCAGGTTATAAGGATAATCAGTTCGTTCCACTTCTTCAATGATCTTCCTCATCGTTTCTACTACCAATGTCGGGTGTGCGCCTGTTGCTGTTTCACCGCTTAGCATTACAGCATCCGCACCTTCCAGTACAGCATTTGCCACATCCGTTATTTCACTGCGGTTTGGTTTGGTTCTTTCGATCATACTTTCCATCATCTGTGTAGCAACGATCACAGGCTTTGCACGATGGATACATTTCCGAATGATTTGTTTTTGGATCAATGGAACTTTTTCGACCGGTAATTCAACTCCAAGTCGCCACGGGCAATCATGATGCCGTCGGATTCTACAATGATGTCACGAATTTTTCAATGCCTCAGGTTTTTCAATCTTGGCAATGATCTTTGTTTTACTTTTCTTTTCTTCAAGTTTGTTGCGAAGTATGATCAGGTCTTTTACATTTCTTACAAAGGAAAGCGCCACCCAATCCAATTTTTGTTCAATGATAAAATCAAGATCTATCAGGTCTTTTTCTGTCAATGCAGGCAATGTGATCTTTGTATCCGGAAGTTGATCCCTTTTTTTGAAGAAAGCGTTCCGCCCAGGGTTACTACCACTTTTACATCGTTGTTCTTTTCGATGTTAAGCACGGTAACTTCCAGTTTGCCATCATCGATCATGATGATGTTGCCGATCTTCACATCGCTATGAAAATTGGGATAGGAAACATAGATCTTTTCTTTTGTACCAATTACTTTTTCATTGGTAAATGTGAGGATGTCGCCTTCAACAATTTCGATCTCACCGTTCTCAATTTCACCTACCCTTAGTTTAGGTCCCTGCAAATCGCCCAGTATTGCAATATTGTAAGGTTCTGTTTTATTTATCTTGCGGATATGTTCAATGATCTTTGTTTTATCTTCATGAGAACCGTGAGAAAAATTTAATCGAAAAACATTGACACCTGCTTTCACAAGTTCAAGCAGTTTTTCATACGTATCACAGGCAGGCCCCACCGTTGCAACAATCTTTGTGCGATGAGTTGTATGCTGAACGCCGGCCTCTTTATTCATATTTTTTTGAAAATATTTTTCTACTTTTTTACCCATTAGTTGTTGCTGGTTGCTGGTTAATTGTTATAAGTTATAATCTTTCTGCATTGCTCCTTAGAAATCGAAAGCTCAAGTGTGCGACGCAACAGAAGTTGAATAGAATTCCAAAAGTTGGTTACACAATCATCGCTTTCATTTTAAAAAACGTTCAAAAGAATTTATGCTAACCCTTCTAAGTTCCCCCTTTGGGGACAGGGGCTTAGCTGGCCAATATCTTCACGATCTTCATCCATTCTTCACTGATCTTTGCTTTATTTTTTACTGCATTTTCAAGCGGTATATAATGCATTTTGTTATTCATAATTCCTACAAATACATTATATCTTCCTTCCAAAAGACTTTCCACTGCATGATAACCCATGCGGCTTGCAATAAGCCTGTCAAGACAGGAAGGTGAACCGCCTCTTTGTATATGACCAAGTATGCAAACTCTTATTTCGGCATTTGGCATTTTTTCTTTTAAAATCTTATGCAGCTCATTGGCGCCGCCAAAATCATCACCTTCGGCAACTACGATCAGGTTCACCAATTTTTTTCTTCTTTCTTTTTCCTGTAGGGAAGTAATGATATCATTAATATCGGTTTTTCTTTCCGGGATAAGAATATTTTCGGCGCCGGTAGCAATACCGCTATGCAGTGCAATATATCCTGCATCACGACCCATTACTTCAATAATAAAAATACGGTCGTGCGCATCCATGGTATCTCTTACTTTATCAATTGCTTCTACGGCAGTGTTCACAGCTGTATCAAATCCAATTGTAAAATCAGTTCCATCAATATCTTTATCAATAGTACCGGCGATACCGATGCAAGGAATATCAAATTCCTGGCTGAATTTTACAGCACCACGAAAAGATCCATCACCACCAATAATCACAAGACCATCAATGCCTCGTTCCTTCAAATTTTCGTATGCTTTTTTTCTTCCTTCGTATTCAAAAAATTCTTTGCAACGGGCCGTTTTTAAAATAGTGCCGCCGCGCTGAATAATATTTGCAACCGACCTTGTTTCCATTTTGATGATATCATCATCGATCATTCCCTGGTAACCACGCATAATTCCATACACTTCCAGTCCATGATATATACCTGTTCTTACTACAGCCCTGATAGCTGCATTCATCCCGGGCGAATCACCGCCGGATGTAAGTACTCCAATTTTTGTTACTTTATTTGCCATATCAATTAACGGTTAACCAAAAAACAAACAACTGTTTGAATTTTATTGGGTTAACCGGCCGCCAAAAATAATGTTTTGTTTTTTGATCGTGTTTTTTTCACACAAGCACTTATCCTCGTCATCTGCCCTTTGTCAGTTATTCATTTTTTTACGTTTGCTTATCGTTAATTTTATTTATTAAACAAGAATGACATGTAATGAGCCATAAAATTTTCCGGGCATCCCGATAGCTATCGGGGCCAGGTGGTGTTGAAAAATTTTATGGAGAATTCCATGTGGCCAAAAAACAATAAAAAAATTCACATGAAAAAGATCTTTTTATCACTTGTTTATTTTTATCCCCGTTTTTTTATTTGCGCAGTTCAATTATCCTGTTACAAAAAAGGTTGATACAGTCACCGATTATCATGGTACGATGGTAGCTGATCCTTATCGCTGGCTTGAGGATGACCGCAGTGAGGAAACAAAGCAATGGGTAACGGAAGAAAATAAAGTAACATTCGGATATCTTGATAAAATTCCTTACCGGGCACAATGGTTAAAAAGACTGGAAGAAATAAATGATTATCCAAAATATTGTTCACCGTCACGCAAGAATGAGTATTTCTATTTTTCAAAGAATGATGGCTTGCAAAATCAAAGTGTATTATATCGTCAGAAAGGCTTGGATGGTGTGCCGGAACTGGTGTTGGATCCAAATAAATTTTCTGCTGATGGTACAGCAGGTCTTGGTGCTTTTTCTCTTTCAAAAGATGGAAAATATGCAGTGATTGGCAAAACAGCGGGCGGAAGCGATTGGCGTACGTTTTTTGTAATGGATATGACGACATTGAAATATTTACCTGATTCACTTGCATGGGTAAAAGTTTCAGGCGCATCATGGAAAGGAGATGGATTTTTCTATAGCCGTTATCCAACTCCTGAAAAAGGAAAAGAGCTTTCGACTAAAAACGAAAATCACAGAGTGTATTTTCATAAAGTGGGAACTTCACAAGAGCAGGATATATTAGTGTATGAAGATGCGGCAAATCCGCAACGTTTTCATGGCGTATTTACCAGCGAAGATGAGCGATTTGTTTTTTTGAATATCTCTGATCGCGGGAAAGGAAAAGATGGAAATGCACTTTGGTATTTTGACAGCAAAGACAACGACAAAATATTTAAACCGATAATAAAAGAAGTAGGTGAGTTTAATTATAATTTCCTTGAAGAAGTCAATGGCAGGTTTCTTATTACTACAAATGATGGCGCATTAAACCGCAGGATCATTTCTATTGATCCAAAAAATCCTGATCCTGCAAATTGGAAAACCGTCATTGCTGAAAAACCCGAGAACCTTTCTTCCGCTACATCATCCGGCGGCAAATTGTTTGTTACTTATTTAAAAGATGTAACCAGCCGGGTGTATGTATACGATCATGAGGGAAATCTTGAAAGAGAAGTAAAATTGCCGGCACTTGGTTCCGCCGGCGGGTTTGGCGGCAATCATGATGATAAATTTGTTTTTTACACGTTTACTTCTATTACTTTTCCTCCCACTATTTATCGTTATGATATCGCAAGCGGAAAAAGCACAATTTTCAGAAAACCCGAAGTAAAATTTAACCCGGAAGAATATGTAACGGAACAAGTATTTTATCCAAGCAAGGATGGAACTAAGGTCCCTATGTTTATTGTGTATAAAAAAGGGACACAAAAGAATGGAAAGAACCCAACGATACTTTATGGTTATGGCGGATTTAATATCAGCAGCACGCCTTCTTTTTCACCAACAAGAATTGCATGGCTGGAACAAGGAGGGGTTTATTGCATAGCCAATCTTCGCGGTGGCAGTGAATACGGAGAAAAATGGCATGAAGCCGGTATGCGTTTGAAAAAGCAAACTGTTTTTGATGATTTTATTGCAGCGGGTGAATTTCTAATCAATGAGAAATATACTTCGAAAGATTATCTCGCATTGCAGGGTGGTTCAAATGGCGGCTTGTTAGTTGGTACTGTTATCAATCAACGACCTGATCTGTGTAAAGTGGCAATACCACAGGTTGGTGTAATGGATATGTTGCGCTTTCACAAATTCACGATCGGCTGGAACTGGATAGCAGAATATGGAAGCAGTGACAATGCAAGCGATTTTAAAAACCTGTATGCTTATTCACCAATACATAATATTAAAGAAGGATTAAATTACCCGGCTACTTTAGTTACAACGGCAGATCATGACGACAGGGTAGTGCCGGCACATTCATTTAAATATGCGGCTACCTTGCAGGAAAAGTATAAAGGGAGTAATCCTGCGATGATCCGTATCGATGTAAATTCAGGGCATGGCGCAAGTAATTTGAGAAAAAGCCTGGAAACAACAGCTGATATTTATTCATTCATTTTTTACAATATGAAGCTGACGCCAAAATTTGAAGGGGTAAAATTCCAGGATGCTAAAAAGCCGTTCTGATATTACATGATATATCTTTTTTCACAAGTTACCGCCTTCAGTGGCGGTAATTTATTTTTGTAAATGAATGGCTAAAAAAATCATTATAGCAATTGACGGATGGAGCAGTTGCGGCAAAAGCACATTAGCAAAGGAGCTTGCAAAGGAATTGGGTTATTTATATGTTGATAGCGGTGCTATGTATCGTGCTATTACACTCTATTTTTTACGTAATCATGTTGACTGGACCGATAAAACGGAAGTAAAAAAAGCATTGAAGGAAATATCGCTTGAATTTATTTACAATGATAAAAGCCAGCAAAGTGAAATGTATTTGAACGAAGAAAATGTAGAGTATGTGATCCGTGATCTTGTTGTAGCTGAAAAAGTGAGTGATGTAGCTGCTATTAAAGAAGTAAGAAAGTTTGCAGTAGAGCAGCAGCAGTTAATGGGTAAAAAGAAAGGAATAATAATGGATGGTCGTGACATAGGCACGGTTGTTTTTCCAAAAGCTGAACTGAAGATATTTTTAACCGCGGATAATGCAGTGAGAGTGGAACGAAGATTTAAGGAGCTTTTTGAAAAGAATCCCAACATCACTATAGAAGAAATAAAAGCCAACCTGGAAATGCGGGATTATATCGATAGCAACCGCGAAGAGAGTCCGCTTCGTAAAGCCGATGACGCAATTTTATTGGATAATACTCACATTACGGCCAGAGAAACCATTCAGAAAGTAGAAAAGCTTGCAAAAAAAATCATTGCTGCCTGATCGCTCATTTTATATAAGTCACCTGGATTTTCGGTAATTCAATAAGAATATGGAATTGGTAATTGTACTAGTTCATACGCTTAAGCCATGCCTTTGCCGGGGATTTGAACAGGGCTAAGGGATAAAAATCGTGAATCCCCGATTCAGCGGGAACATTTTCATTCAAATCTGCGGTGGAGTAATAAAGGGTTGATTGTAGTTCTTTGGTTGTTTTATAGCGTTGGCTTGTAGGCGTTAACATGAGGATAATAACTTATTAATAAAAGAAATTTTCATCATCTATTTGTATTTCCAAAAAACTCTTTCTAATTTAGCTGCTCGATTGAGCAAATTCAATCTCCCCGAAATTTCACTCTCCTATAAAAAAAGCCGTTGGTTTGTAAATCCATTTTAAGTTGACACTCTCCTGTGTAGCTGCAATGTTATTGCTTTAGCAATATTCATTATGGCACCAAGCATTTTCCAATTCTTCTGAATTATCAGTAATGATCCTCTATTGTATTGAAGCTAACTTAAGCTAAGTCCCTTCCTATTCTGAATGCCAAGGTTTCCAACCTCCTGATGAATCACCACTAACAAGTGGATGAAATGAATCATCATATACACTACCCCGAAAAAATAAAGCCGAAGGGTAGTCATTCGTAAACTGTAAAAACAATTATTAAACCGGTCCGATACAGTCGGGCCAACAAAACCTTGAAGCATGAAAAAGATTTTACTTTCGACAATGTTAGTCTGTGCTTTCGCGATAACGAAAGCACAAGTTACCTGTGGTACAGGTGACATTAAGCGTTGGGATGGCACCGGTACAGCTGGTGACATGGGAGCCGGCCCTGCAGGAACAGGAGGCACCTTATTTACAATCAATGGCAGCTCTGCAGATTGGATCCAGCACATCACTGGTCCTTATGCTTATGCTGGTGTAAACAAAGGTGGCTATGAGCCAAACCCGCACACTTCACCGGTATCTCCAGCTAATGTGCAGCTTGACGGATTAAGAAGTGCAGTTGGCGCCGATTACGATAAAGATGTACCCGGACAGGATCATCGTGATCTTCGCTATTTCGCATTTACTTATGACCGTGCAAATGCCTTCTTCTATTTCAGAAGACCAAAGAACAATACCGCGCAGGTATCACTTTACTACTTTGTTGATATCAACGTGGATGGTTTTATGAAAACAGGTGAACCTGTTATTAAAGTAACATTTAATAATAGTGGTTCACAAATTGAAATGGGTTGGTATGAAGCGGTAAATTCAAATGGTACTGCTGCAGGTTCTTATGATCCTATTAAAGGAAACGTCATGAGTGCTACAACTACAAGAGCGAAAAATATTCCAAACACTTCTGAGTGGGCGATCGGCGCTGCAGACGGTTGGAATATGCCTGGTGATTTTCACCTTGTAAGTACGTCAAGCCTGCCAGCGTTAACTGTTACAAATGGTATCCAGGAAATTTTTGCGGCACAAACTCTTACTGACAGTCATCCTGATGGTAATGAGCCAGGCTATGGTGTTGAGTTTGCAGTTCCTTTCAGATATTTAGGGATGTATACTGCGGCTGGTTTAACTGCCGGCACAGCTATTAACTATAGCAATGTATTTACATGGCACGTATCATTAGGCAGTGGTAATAGCGGTATCAGCGGAGCGGAAGATAATGCCGGTGGATGTTGTTCAGGTCTTGCTGTATCCGGAGCGCCTAATGTTGGCGGAACTCCTACATTCACCAACGTAGGTTTATATGAGTTCAGGTATAAGATTTCTTACCAGGAATTAAGAAATATAACTTCTGCTGTTTCTACAACCAGGATCACCGTCAAAGATCCTAAAGACAATAACCAGGCGCCTATTCCTGCAAGCAGCGTTCAGGCATGGACTATGACCGGTTATAAAGATGCTGATTGCAATGGCGTGGCTGAAGGCAGTGGCATTACATTCTCTTATAATGGAACGCTTAGCAGCGGTACTACATATGTATTTACTCCTTCAGTTGTAACTGACACTAAAATGAACATGAGTGCCAGTGGTACAGTATGCTTTTATGTAGACATTAATACAATTACAGGTGGATGGCCTCCATTAAAAACTTCTTTAGTAAGCTTTAACAGCGCATCAGAATTTGTATTGAATACAGAGTTCTGTAATCCTACTAATTCAGGAGGTGGAACCGGAGAAATAGCTGTTCTTCCTGTGAAGATGACTTATTTCAATGCAGCAAGAAGCGGCGGGAATGTAAACCTTACATGGCAGACTTCAATTGAAGCTAACAATTCAGGTTTCGAAATACAGAGGTTCCTTGGTGGTGCTGGTGGCTGGCAAAATATCGGCTTTGTTTCTACACAAGCAGTAAATGGCAGCAGCAACTCAGCTCTTAATTACCAGTTCACCGATTTCAATAACACAACAAAAGGAATTACTCAATACAGGCTCAGACAAGTTGATAAGGACAGTCGTTCTTCTTACAGTCTTATTCGTTCAGTTCGCGGCGATGGTCAAAAAGGTAAAACAATTGTTTACCCTAACCCAAGCAGCGATGGTAAAGTGAATATCATCTTCGATGAAGCTAATGGTATTCGTGATATTTCAGTGAGTGATATGAGCGGTCGTGTGATTAAGCAGATGAGAGGTGTAACCAATAATAATATTACGATTGATAACCTGAGCGCAGGTTTCTATACAGTTCGCGTAGTGAACAATGAAACAGGCGAGCAGACAGTGGAAAAGTTCGTAGTAAACAAGCGTTAAAGCTCAAGGTTTTAACCAACGGCGGGGGCGGCCCTCGTGCCGCCCCTTTTTTAAATAAAATATTTTTTCGTCAGTTAAAATTTTTAGTACCTTGAATATATAATTCTACATTTCTCCACTCTCCATTGAAGAAACCAAAGACAGGCTATGTAACCTCCACCAACAATTCTGATTAGTGACTTCTGTAACCGTAACCTATGATGGGTATCACTCCAACACCTATCAAGAACTTTCCTGGAAAGCCAAATGGATTTGATCGTTAAGCATTGTTACACCAAGCTTCAGCGTGGCTTTACTATATCTGAAACCCTAATTAAATCTTTTTGTTAATTCTTAAAACCTTGTAGCATGAGAAAGATCTTACTTTCAATTTTTACAGTCTTTGCATTAATTACTGCCAACAATGCTAAAGCTCAATGTGATCTCCAGTTCAATAACCTGGTGATCACCCCGGCAGGCGTGCCTAACGATTTAGGCGGTGGTAAGTGTGAATATTTTTTCAATGCTTCATTTGACATTACCACTAATTCAGGATTTAAATACCTTTTTTTCCACTCGTGGTTACTTGCAGATTACCCGAGTCCGCCAATTTTTAATTGCTCAGGAAGTACTCCGGCTACTGATCCGGGAACAAACGTGCAATTAGGTACCGCGGTTGATCAGTCAGGTAAATCATTCCTGGATATTGGGTTCTTAAACCTGAACAGCCTTACATTCCCAACGGGTACCCCTGTAAATGTAACGGCAAATTTTGCCGCCACTTATCCGCATGACGCTTCCGTTATTCTAACCAAGCCATCTAATTCACCTGGTTTAACGGCTATTATTACAAGAACAAGTGCGGATGTTTTACATTTTGATGTAACAAATATTCGCATTGTCGTTAATGGAGCCTGCGGATCACCCATCATTGTGAAAACAGATATTTGGGGGTCAAATTCGAACGCGAATGATCCAAAAGCACAATGCTATATCTGTGGCTTATCACAATCATTCAACGATCCTTCAATCGCTTTCATAAAGATCTGCGGAAGTTCACCATTCATGTACGATATTGGATTAGCAACTGCAAGCCCTACAGATATTCATGTTGTTTATAAAATTTATGCACACAATCCACTGTTAGGGCCCACTCCTGATCCGAGTGATCCGGTAATATACACATCCGGAACAATTACATTAAAGAACACAAATCCATATGATCCGTCGCCTGTTCCTTTGCCGCACCCTTATTGTTGTATCGATCCATGGGCGCAATGGGATTTGTATGTGGAAGTTACCGGCCAGGAATTTCAAAATGTATTAAGAACTCCGCTTATTGCAATAGAATGCGCCACACTGCCAGTTAATCTGAAATCATTTACTGCAGTGCGTAATAATGCTTATTATGTAAATCTGAAATGGGAAACAGCACAGGAAGAAAATAGTAAAGGTTTCGATGTTCAGCGCAAGCTTGCGAATGGCGGATGGCAAACAGTTGCTTTTGTAGAAACAAAAGCTATTAATGGCAACAGCAGTTCGCCGCTTATTTATGAGTTTACCGATATAAATGGTACAAAAGGAATTTCACAATACAGGTTACGGCAATTGGATATAAATGGTAAACAAGCGTACAGTAACATCCGTTCAGTTCGCGGTGAAGGACAGAAAGGTAAAACAATAGTATTCCCGAATCCAAGCAATGATGGTAAAGTAACGGTGGTATTCGAAGATAAAGATGCCGGCCGTGATGTGACATTGATGGATGTGAACGGACGCATGATCAAGCAATGGAAGAATATTATGAGCAATACCCTGCAAATAGATAATCTCACAACCGGATTTTACACACTCCGTATTGTCAATACGGAAACCAATGAACAGGTTGTAGAAAAAATCGTCGTCAAAAATCGTTAAAGCTTCAAGGTTTTAACCAACGGCGGGGGCGGCTTTCGTGCCGCCCCTTTTTTATTTAAGCACGGTTACACCCAGGACCAATGGCAATGGTAGAATTACTGTACTGATTAAAAATTATTTTCGCTTGCCCCTACATGTGTTTAAAATATTCTACACTTTTAAAGCACCTGTTACTGATTTCTGCATGGATTGGGTTACAATCATCCAAATAATGTTCACTTACACGACAAAACGCATTCAAAAAATAATGGACGACTTTTTGTAGACTGTATAATGACGGTTTCCCTTTCATGCTTATGCCGGACTGTCTTCAATGTCCTTTTTAACCACTATTCATATTTTTTAATTTAAAACCTTGTACCATGAAAAAGTTTTTACTCTTTCTTTTTCTATTTAGCGGAGCTTTGTTTTCATTTCATCGGGTTAATGGACAATGCGATCTTTCATTTCCCAACCTGGCGAGAGCATTTTCGACAGATATAACCCCTTTAGGTCCTAACAAATGCCAGTACACGATCGATGTATCGTTTGATATTGTCACTAATTCAGGATTCAAATATTTATTTTTTCATTCGTGGCTGCTCCAGGATTATCCGAATCCCCCAATTTTTGATTGCAGCGGAAATACGCCGGCAGTAAACCCGGGTACAAGTCTTCAACTGGGAACTGCTATTGATCAGCCCGGGAAATCATTTAACGATATGGGATTTATAAATTTAAATGATCTCACATTTGCTCCTGATGTGGCAGTGAATGTTACTGCGAATATTGCAACTACTTACCCTCATGATCCAAGTGTTGTATTGAACTCTCCCAATAATTCAACCGGTATGACTGCTACTGTAACAAGAGTAGGCAATTCAGATACACTTCATTTTGAAATTACAGATCTGAAAATAATTGTAAATACTCCTTGCGGCTCGCCGGTAATAATAAAAACAGATATATGGGGCTCCAATTCAAATGCACCTGATCCAAAAGCCCAGTGTTATGTTTGTGGAGTTGGCCAGTCATTTGGTCAACCTGCTATTGCCCTTCAAAAGTTATGTGGCCCAACCCTTCAATACTCAGTTGGCCTTACTACAACAATTCCGGTGGACTTACATGTAGTATATAAACTTTATGCTGATGATTTGGACGGAGTGCGGGAACCAGGTGGTGACGATCCTCTTTTATTTACTTCAGGAACCATTACATTGAATTCTTCCACTCCATATTCATCTGGTGCTATCGATTTGCCGGCACCCTATTGCTGTACCGCACCATTCTCAGACTGGGGACTGTTTGTCGAGGTTACCGCACAGGAATTTTCAAACACATTAGTAACTCCGGTTGTAGAGGCGCTGTGTGCTGCACTGCCTGTTACTTTACGATCATTTACTGCTGTGCGGAATAATTCTAATGTTCAATTGAAATGGGAAACAGCAACCGAAGAAAACAGCAAGGGCTTCTATCTTGAAAGGAATATTGGAAGTAAATGGGAAATACTGGGCTTTGTTGATAGCAAAGCAATAAATGGCAACAGCAACTCACCGCTTCTTTATGATTATGTTGACATGAATAATAATCACAGGGGCATCACACAATACAGGTTAAGGCAACTTGATATAGACGGTAAGCAGGCATTTAGCCCGATTCGCGCCGTTCGCAGCAAAGATCAAAAAGGAAAAACGATCGTTTATCCAAACCCAAGCGCTGATGGAAAAGTAAATGTAGTATTTGCAGATGTTAATGTTCCCCGTGATGTATCTCTTTCAGATATCAATGGCCGGATCATAAAACAATGGAAAGGCATTATGAATAATAATATCCAGATAGATAATTTAACGGCAGGTTTTTATACAATAAGGATCATTGATACCGAATCAGGAGAACAAACAGTGGAAAAGATCGTAGTGAAAAAGCGTTAAGACTGCAAGGTTTTAACCAACGGCGGGGGCGGCTTTCGTGCCGCCCCTTTTTTTTATGTCCGGTCAACGAAATGAATTATAACAGCAAACACTTTTCAGTAAATGATATTAGTGGTTTATTTTTATAAAAACTAAGAGTTGCTACGACAATGGACATACAAGCTGCTTCAACCAATTGCTGCTTTGCTCTTGCTTATGTTCGTTGGCATTATGGGCTATGTTATAATAGAAGGTTATTCTTTTATGGAGGCCGTCTATATGACCACCATTGCAATTACCACAGCCGGATTTAACGAAGTAAGACCATTATCGAATGAAGGAAGGGCGTTTACTATTTTCCTCTTGCTTACAAGCTGGGCAACATTTGCGTGGGCCATTGCACGCATCACGCAGTTTGTTGTTACCGGCGAGATCAATAAATATTTTAAAACAAGAAAGATTATGAAAGCGGTTGCCGAATTAAATCATCATGTTATTCTTTGCGGGTTTGGCAGAAATGGACAGCAGGCCGCAAGGACATTGAAAAATCATAACATGGAGTTTGTAGTGATTGAGAAAGAAGAAGAATCGATCGAAAGAGCATTGCCCTTCTTTCCTGAACTCATTTACCTGATCGGCGATGGTACGGATGATGATCTGCTGATAGAAGCCGGTATCGAAAAAGCTGTCGCATTAATTACTGCATTACCTGACGATGCTGATAATGTTTTTATAGTTCTTTCCGCAAGAACCCTTAATCAAAAACTGCAGATCATAAGCCGGGCTTCTGAAGAAAGTTCTTTTCCCAAATTAAGAAAAGCCGGCGCCGATAATGTTATAATGCCTGATAAGATCGGCGGCTCACATATGGCTACACTTGTTTCAAAACCTGATGTTATAGAGTTCATGGATTTTCTTACCAGTGAAGATGGTGAATCGGTGAATATGGATTCGGTGCCGTATGAAATAATGCCCGTTGAAATAAGAGATAAGTCGTTAAAAGTAGTGATGGAATGGAATAAAACAGGAGTAAGTTGTTTAGGAATAAAAAATAAAGAAGGAAAATTCGTAATTAATCCGCCTGATGAAATGCTGGTAACAGAAGGATGCAAAGTAATTGTATTTGGCACCCGTGCTCAGATTGCTGAAATGAAAGATAATCTGGAAGACTGATCATTTTTCTACAATGCTGAGCAGGTCAATTTCAAATATCAATGCTGACCCGCCGGGGATTGCCTGGTATTGTCCCGGCCCGTAACCAAGGTTATAAGGAACGTATAATTTCCATTTTGAACCAACAGGCATCATTTGCAAAGCTTCGGTCCACCCTTTAATGACGCCGTCTACATCAAATGAAATTGGCCCACCCATTTTATACGAATTATTAAACTCTGTGCCATCGATAAATGCGCCTGTATAATTAACATGACACCTTATTTTCTTTCGTGGGCTTTTTACCTGTGCCCATTGTGATCACTTCATATTGCAAACCACTTTTTGTCACTTTTACTTCAGGTCTTTTTTTATTTTCTTCAAGAAATTTCATTCCCGCATCGATATTGGGTTTATTTTTTATTTCCTGTACCTTGAATTGATATCGCATGGCAACCATATTCGCCAGGCTGTCAGTAAGGAGTGGCTGCTTTTTATTTTGCAAATCGTCAATGGCCCGCGAAATAATAGCAGGATTAAAATTTTCGATATCAAACTTGCGAAAAAAGTTTACAATATATATTCCGGCAACATAGCTTGCCGAATCTCTTATGTTATTTAATACTGTTCCGGGTTTGCCAGGCTTATAAGTACGTGCAGGATTCGCGATCAGTGTATCCCGGTAAGCGAAGATGATCTTATCGGCATCATTAAGGGTAACAAGTTGCGGCTTATCCGATTGAATATCATCTACCGACCTGGCGACAATTGCGCTATTAAAATTGAATATATTTTCTGAGCGATATTTATTTACGACATGTATTCCTGCGGTATAGCTTACGGAGTCACGGAGGTCCTTGAATACAGCTTTTATAACAACCGGTTTTGAAACGACGGATTTTGAAGCAACGGGTTTCTGCACCGGCGATTTTCCTGAGCTCACCGTCTTTGTCTGCACGGAGGACTTTTGTGGGTTGTCCAATTTCGTCTTCTGGGAAAAAATAAAAGTGGTAAAAAAAGTTGATAGTATTAAACAAATTATTCTTGGCATAAAGTTTTTTTGGCAGGCAAATATAGCTGATAAGTTCAAGTCTTCTTCTTTTCAGCCTGGTGATTGTTTATACCTGTAAGGTTAATAATTGCCGAAGGAAATTTTTCCTTATGACCGGTGATGAGGTTCCGTATATAATTATTTCCGCGGTACGACGTTAAGTATTCTTTTATCTCATCAACATTTGCCAATTTATATTCTGAAGGCAAGTAACCCATGCCGAAAAATTTTCCGTTGTCGACGAGTATACATGAAAGTTCTGTTTCTTCAAGTCCTTTATCAACGATGGCATACGATGCCTCATCATTCATTTCTTCAATCATCTTTTTTACACGGTTATTATAAGTCAGATACACTTTCCTTTTTTACACAGGCTCCTTTACAGGAATTATCTTCTGTACCGGTGCAGCCTCCGTTCCCTTTTTCCAAAAAACATAATTTGGCGCAGAGAGCATATTCCCTGATCACATTTCGCAGCCAGCTATAACCTTCTGATAAATTATGAAAGCTGTGAACGGGCTTAAGATTCTTTTTATTTTTTTCAATAGCAAGACGCAGGTACCCATTCCTGTCTTCATATGCATAGATCCCAAATACATCTTCCCAGTGTTTTTGCGAATAATTAAACTTGGGCCAGTATCTTTTTATTTCAACCGACTCGAGAATGCTGGCCATAAGTTCTGTAGCGCAACTCTTAAAACTGATAGCATGAATATGCGTTATAAAATTCTGCTTTTGCCTGCCTTCGGAATTATTGCTGAAGTGGCTGTTTACCCGGCTGCGGATATTAATTGCTTTTCCTACATAAATTATTTTTCCTTTTGCATCATGAAAATAATAAACGCCGGCTGTGGTCGGTAATGCTTCAAAATGTATTTTAGGTACATTCGGCGGCAATGATTGTTCTTTTGAATTCCGCAGTAAACTCTTTGTAATAAAATCTTCTTTGTCATTTTCCAGCAGCTTACTGAATACTTTTACAGTGGCTTCAGCATCGCCACCGGCGCGGTGCCTGTTATTAATGCTGATCTCAAGTGACCGGCAAAGATTGCCAAGACTATAAGAAGGAAAACCGGGAAATATTTTTCTGCTTAAGCGCACTGTACAAAGCTTTTTTGATTTCAGGTCATGCCCGGCTCTCAGCAAATGACTTTTTAAAAAGCTGTAATCGAAATTTACATTATGAGCAATAAAAACATTTTCATTAAGAAGGAGGGATATTTTTTCAGCCACTTTTTCAAATTCCGGTGCATTAGCAACCATTTCATCCGTAATACCGGTAAATGATTGGATATATCTTGGAATCGGTTGCCGGGGATTAATTAATGTTTCAAATTTTTCAATTACCTTTTTCCCATCAAAAACATAAATAGCAACTTCTGTAATTCCATTTGCAGATGCATATCCCCCGGTAGTTTCTATGTCGACAATAGCGTACATGATTTCTGCGAAATGTTCTTATTATAAAAAAGCAGACTAAGTTCGCAAAATATTTCAAATGAGCGATGATAAATTCATAATGTTTGATAACAGGCTTGAAAAAGTGTACCGGCACCTGGGCAAACAGGCCAAAAGGCTGGGCGTTAGCTGTTACCGGCTCTATGATCACGACCTGCCGGAGTTCCCATTTTGTATTGAGGTGTATGAAAAAAATATCTATGTGGCCGAATACAGGCGCCGCCATGCCATGAGTGAGGAGCAGCACGATGCCTGGATGGAAAAGAGTATCGAAGTGATCTGTAAAATATTGAAGGTTGAAAAGGAAAACATTTACCTCAAGCTCCGGCAAAAAAAGCCCGGCAGGCTCGGGCAATATCAAAAGACAGGAGAGAAGAAAGCCGAGTTTATTGTGGAAGAAAATGGATCAGGGTTTATTGTGAATCTCAGCGATTATCTCGACACGGGTTTATTTTTAGACCATAGAATAACAAGAGAAAAAGTTAAGGCTGAGGCAAAGGATAAGAAAGTTTTGAACCTGTTTTCTTATACCGGTTCTTTTTCCGTTTATGCTGCGGCAGGGGGAGCTTCTGATGTTGTTACCGTTGATCTTTCCAAAACTTATCTTGACTGGGCACAAAGAAATATGCAACTGAATGGATATACTGATCCCGGTAAATATAAATTTATCCATGCTGATGTTTTACAGTACTTAAATACTGTTTCAAAAAATTCTTTCGATATGATTATTCTTGATCCGCCAACATTCAGCAATAGCAAACGAATGGAAGATATACTGGATATTCAGCGTGATCATGTGAAGCTTATCAATGATTGCCTGGCAATGCTGAGCCCCACAGGAAAAATTTACTTCAGTACTAATTATAAAAAATTCATTCTTGATGCCAAGTCAATTCAATCAAAATCTATAAAAGATATTACTAAGCAAACGACTCCTTTTGATTTTGAAGGGAAAATAAGCCGCGTTTGTTATCTTATCGAAAAATAAAAACCGCCCCGGTATCCCGGAACGGTCTTATAGAAAAAGTTATTATAATTAATATAACACGCCTAACGCTGTTCTGTCATTATTGTTGAATGGACGGTTAGTGCCATTACCAATACAAGATAACATCCAGCTTCCTGAATCAGGTCCGGTTGGGGTGCCTGCAATATGAATAGCGCCAACTGATGATGAGCCTTCATTAACCGGTGAGCCACCGCAGCTAAAGCTCCTGTCCATATAGTCAGTATGGCGGAAGCCTATGCAATGCCCAATTTCATGAGCGATCACAGATGTAACAGTAGTGTTTTGCCAGTTTTGATACTGCTTATTGTATTTAACGGTTCCATACGGATCACCCCCGCTTGGAAATCCGGCAGAGGCAATGTAGTTCGCTCCGTTCACAATTCTAATGTTGATATCACCACCGCTTGAAACACGTTGCATGGTGATCGTAAGATTTTGTGCATTGTAGCGGGAAATTGCGTTGTCAATAGCCGTGGATACATTTGAATTGACCTGGCCGCTGCTACTAATTGTAATAACACGGGGCAAACCTGTTACAAGATTGGTAGTGCGGTACTGCTCATTATTGGCAATACGGAGAAAATTTCCACCCGGCGTAGAATTAAGGAATTCTTCTGTAAGAATGATATCGCCTTCTACGAGATATCCTTCTTCTGTTTTCTGAACATCAGATGTACCAAATCCATGATTGTAGATCTTGGTTAAAGTCTCTTGAGAAATTTCATCCTGGGGCGCTTCTTTCACTTCTTTTTTGCATGACGTAATTGTGAAGCCGGCAATAAGCAGCAAGGCTAATGGTTTGAACATTTGTCTCATGTGGGTTTGTTTTAGTGTGATTAAATATGATTGGGTACAAAATACAGGTGGAGTATTTCGATTCGAAAAGATAAATGTTTTTTTGAAATACTAACAAATGTTTTGGTCAAATTTTTTTTTAGAAAATGGAAGGGGTTTTTACGAAGGTTGAACACCGGAGGCGGCGAGTATTCAGAAATCAATATTTTTAATAAATGAAAACTATCTTGCGCGGGCATTTTTATTCTATGAAATTCATTTTCCTTTTACTAGGCGTACTTATAACACATTTATCCAAAGCCCAGGTAAATGACGATCAAAAGCTCTCACCATCTTTACTGGCTGACATACGAAATAAGACTATTACCGGAAGGGTGGAGCTGGCATTTACTATTCGAAGTGGTAAACTCCCTGCTGAAATTTTTAAAGCTCCCTACCAGGCGCAAAAAATTTTTGAGTCTTCAAATTTTTCTGTTTACAAAGTCCTTGCAACTGTTGAAGAATTAAATTCTGTTTTTTTACGATTGCCCGAAATAATTTTTATTGAGAAAGGAAACAGGATGGCTAAGGAAGAGCTGATCATTGGCAATCTTGATCTTTCAGCAAATAAAATAAATCTTGCTCATAGAAATTATCCGCTCATAAATGGCGATGGCATCGTGGTATCGGTAAAAGAAAATAAACCCGATACAACTGATATCGATCTGAAAGGAAGGTTTCTTACAACTCATCTTTCATCAGGTACTGTTAACTCGCACGGTACTATCATGTCAACAATGATCGGAGGTGGTGGAAACAGTTGGCACCTCGGAAAAGGGGCCGCCTGGGGAGCTGCAATCAGTTCATCAAGCTTTGCTACTTTATTACCGGACGCCAACAGTGCTTACCAGCAATATGGTATTTCGGTGCAAAATCATTCTTATGGTGTAGGTATTGAAAATTATTACGGCGCTGATGCCGCTGCTTATGATGCCAGTGCCATAAGTAATGGCTCGCTGCTTCATATTTTTTCTTCGGGTAATTCAGGAACATCTGCAGCAACAACAGGAACCTATTCGGGGTTAAATGGTTTTGCAAACCTTACCGGCAGTTTTAAAATGGGAAAAAATATACTTACTGTTGGCGCAACAGATTCATTTTCTATTGTTGCTTCGTTAAGTTCAAAAGGGCCTGCGCATGATGGAAGGGTAAAACCGGAACTGGTTGCATTTGGTGAAGACGGAAGTTCCGGGGCGGCTGCATTGGTTTCAGGCACAGCTTTATTATTGCAGCAAGCATATAAGCAGGTGTACAATGTATTGCCGGCAAATTCACTAATAAAAGCCATTCTTGTTAATAGTGCTGATGATGCAGGCAATGCAGAAGTTGATTATAAAAATGGTTTTGGAAGTTTGAATGCGAATAATGCGATGAAGACTTTACAGGAGGGAAAATTTTTTACGGGCACGGTGTCTAACTCCGCAAGTCAATCATTTGTTTTAAATGTGCCTGCAGGGATAAAAAAATTAAAAGCAACACTTGTTTGGAATGATCCGCCCGCTGCGCCAAATGCTGCAAAAGCATTGATAAATGATTTGGATATTGAGTTAACAGCAGTTTCATCAGGCCAGACATGGCACCCCTGGGTTTTAAATGCATTCCCTCACATTGATTCCTTAACTCAACCAGCAAAAAGAAAAAAAGATACTTTAAATAATATTGAACAGGTAACACTTGATAACCCTGCTTCGGGCAATTATCAAATTAAGGTGATTGGTTATAGTGTTCTTCCTGCTTCCTTACAAAATTTTCATATTGCCTGGCAATTGGATACTGCTGATAAATTCGAATGGCAATTTCCGGCCAAGAATGATTTCATTTTTCCGTCTGCATATAACAATATCAGGTGGCAATCATCTTTTGCGGCTTCAAATGGCAAGGTTGAATATAGTACCGATGGAAATACCTGGCAGTTGGTCCAAAACTCAGCCGACCTGAATGCAAAGCATTATAATTGGAATGTTCCTGATGTGACAAGCGCAGCATTACTTCGAATGACAATTGGGGCAAACAGTTTTATCAGTGATACGTTTACCATTTCAAACAGGATAAATACCGGCGTTGGATTTAATTGCCCGGATTCGTTTTTGTTTTATTGGAATAAATTACCAGGTGTAACGAATTACAGGGTTTATAAACTTGGCAATAAATATCTCGAGTCACTTGCAGTAACAGCAGATAGTTTTATGTTGCTTGCAAAATCAGCAAACCCCTTGCTTCATTATGCAGTGGCGCCTGTTATCGGGAACAAAGAAGGAGTAAGGAGTTATACATTTAACTATGCAACGCAGGGCGTGGAATGTTATATCCGTTCATTTCTTGCATTCTTAGTTGATAATTCGGCAGAGCTCACGCTTTCACTTGGAACTTTATATAATCTCAGTAACATCGTGTTTGAGAAATTTAATGGTGTTGATTATGTGCCTCTTCACCAGGTCACAAATCCTTCTTCTTTATTATATGCTTATACTGATGCATCGTTAAAAAAAGGCTTGAATGTTTACCGGGTAAAACTTGAGTTGGCCGGGGGCAAGGTGATCTACTCTTCCATCGAATCGGTTTATTATTTCAATGGCGCTGAATTTATAGTTTATCCGAATCCCGCATCGCAGTATCAACCAATAACTATTCTTTCCGATAACCAGTTTGAGCCTGCCACATTGCAAGTAATAAATATGCAGGGACAAAAGATATATGAAATGAAATTGAATGATGTAAGTAATCAACTGCCTGCAGGAAGATTGAGCAAAGGCATAAACCTGTTAAGGATCTTACGAAAAGACCAAAAAGATGTTGTGCTGAAAATATTTGTACAATAAAAATTGCTCCTCCTTAAGACCTGGCAACCCTATTACCTTAGTAGTAATGAACACTGAAAAAAATAAACCTTATTACCTTATCGGCAGAAATTAATAAATATGAAATAAGGTAATACGGTAACTGCTTAATTCGCAGTTGTAGTTATTAAGGTAATAAGGTTGATTTGTAAACTACTTTGCCACTGCGCCGCTTAATTTTTTCTCGATCACTCTTCCCGGATATTCTTCCAGCGCTTTTTCCAAACAATCCATAGCAGCATTGAGAGCATCGAGATTTAATACATATGCCAGCCTCACTTCATTTTTTCCTAAACCTTCCGTGCCATAAAATCCTGTTGCCGGCGCCAGCATCACGGTTTGCTTTTTATAAGAAAAGCTCTCTAATAACCATTGACAGAACTTGTCACTATCATCGATGGGAAGTTTAGCAATAGCATAAAATGCACCACCGGGCGTTGGACAAAATACTCCCTGCATTTTATTTAACCTGCTTACCAACAAATCTCTTCTTGCTAAATATTCTGACTTTGGTGCATCAAAATAAGAATCCGGAAGATCAACCGCCGCTTCGCCCATTATTTGCGCAAGACCCGGAGGCGAAAGTCTTGCTTGCGCAAATTTCATTGCGGTATTGTATACATCTTTATTCTTTGTTACAAATGCACCCAGCCTTGCACCGCAGGCACTATATCTTTTTGAAATCGTATCCATCATTACCACATTCTTTTCCAAACCGGTAAGATGCATGGCACTTACATATTCACCATCACCGCGTCCGCCTTCCCGCGGATAACAAAACTCACGATACGCTTCATCGCTGAATAGATACAGATTATGTTTGATGCAGATCTCTTTTACTGCCTCCATTTCCCGGCGGCTGTATAGATATCCTGTCGGATTATTCGGACTGCAAATAATAATCGCCTTTGTTTTTGAAGTAATTACTTTTTCAAAATCCTCAATAGGAGGTAAGGCAAAACCAGTTTCAATAGTTGAAGTGATCGGAATGACATTTACACCCGCAGCACAGGCAAAGCCATTATAGTTTGCATAAAATGGTTCGGGTATAATTACTTCATCACCGGGATTCAGGCAACAGAAAAAACCAAACATGATGGCTTCACTTCCACCGGTTGTAATGAGGATCTGCTCATGCGTTAGATCAATGCCAACTTTCTTATAATACTGAACCAGCTTTCGGCGGTAACTTTCATTGCCGGCACTGTGACTATATTCAAGTACTTTAATTTCGGCATTGCGAACGGCATCGAGAATAGCCGGAGGTGTTTCAATATCAGGCTGACCAATATTGAGATGATAAACTTTGATCCCTTTTTTCTTTGCAGCTTCAGCATAAGGCACCAGTTTCCTGATCGGGGAAGCAGGCATTTGTTCGCCCCGGTTTGAAATTGTAAGCATTTTTCAAAGGTAATTATCATTCATTAGAATGGATTCATTCATAAAAAAATCCCCGTCGCCAGACAGGGATTTTTTTTATAAAGAGGTAAATTTTATTTACCTGATTTATTCTTTCCTTTATTTTTTGACTTTGTAGTTTTTTCTTTTTCTTTTTCAGCAGCAGCTGCTTTTGCTGCTTCTTCCTTTGTCCATACATCATAAGCGTCAGCCGTTAATACTTCACCTGTAATTGCAAGTGCTTTCTCTTCATCAATACCAGCAAATTTTACAAATACCGGTTTGTCAAAATGACCGCCATTAGCTGCATTATACCCAACTTTTATTTTAACAGTTTTGCCAGGCAAAATCGGGTCTTTCTGGTATTCAGGCGTAGTGCATCCGCATGTAGCATGAGCGTTTTCAATCACCATCGGCTTGTCAGATTTATTAGTAACCTCAAAATAATAAGTAACAGGAACGCTTTGTTTTATTTTACCAAAGTCATACCTGTTAGTATTAAATTTTACAAAATCATCCGGCTTCGATGTTTGTGCCATTGCACCGGCAGCTAAAATAAAAGCGGCAGCGACAAATAATAACTTCTTCATGATCTTAATTGTTTTTTTGTTTTAATAACGTGATTGATGAGTTTTCAGGTGCTGAACCGGCGGGTGCTTTCCACACAGTTCCTGTTATCTTGACTTGTTTTGTAAGATTCTGGTTGTACATTATCGTAATAAATTTCTCAAAATGACCTTCACCGGCTGCATTATAACCAACCCTGATCTTTGCAGTGGCACCGGGTGCGATCGGTTCTTTACTCCATTCCGGCGTTGTACAACCACAGCTTGTCTGCACATTTGAAATTACCATTGGGTCTTTGCCTGTATTGGTTACTTCAAAAAAATGAAACACAGGCTTACCCTGCGGTATAATTCCAAATTCAAAAGCTGTTTCTTTCATTGAAAGAACTTCGGTATTTGCAACAATTGGTGTATTCGATACGTTTGCGATTGTCTGTGCATTCATTGTAAATGCAATCGCAATTACAAACAAAAGGGTAGAAAGTTTTTTCATTTTGATTTATTTAGTCCCGATAGTTATCAGTTGTCCGGAAGTATCACGATCGTTATCGGGATCAAATTTAAGACTTCAACTCCAGAAACCATAGTCTAAAATCACAGAAATTCAGTATTTTTTAACACCCCAAAAAGCGGATACCCTTTCCTATATCTTTGTCGCATGGATACCCCTCATCCCTCCATGATTGCCGCTGATAAACTTTCTTTCGAAAGTTTCCGTAATGAGGTGCTGAATGATTTCTATACCGCATGTATAAGCAGGGAAGCAAGTCTGCTGGGGCGTAAAGAAGTGCTTACAGGCAAGGCGAAATTTGGAATTTTTGGCGATGGCAAAGAAGTGGCGCAGGTAGCTATGGCAAAATTTTTTAAAGAGGGAGATTTCCGCAGCGGTTATTATCGTGATCAAACCTTTCAATTTGCTATTGGCCAGGCAACTGTCGAACAATTTTTTGCCCAGCTCTATGCCGATCCTGATGTAAATAATGATCCAAACAGTGCAGGCAGGCAAATGGTTTCTCATTTCTGTACATCATTAACTGATGAGCATGGCAATTGGCTCGACCTTGCAAATCGGAAAAATACGATTGCCGATCTTGCACCAACCGCAGGTCAAATGCCAAGGAGTTTGGGAGTTGCTCTTGCTTCCAAATGTTTTCGTGGTATAAAAGAGTTGAAACAATTCAAGCATCTTTCAGATAATGGTAATGAAGTTTGTTTTGTTACAATTGGTGATGCCGCAACATCCGAAGGTCATTTTTGGGAAACGGTGAATGCAGCCGGTGTAATGCAGGTGCCGATGGCATTGTTTGTATGGGATGATGGTTATGGAATTTCGGTTCCGAAAAAATTTCAAACAACCAAAGCATCGATTTCAGAAGCGCTTAGTGGTTTTCAGAAAAAAGATGATTCAAATGGTTTTCATATTTATAAAGTAAAAGGCTGGGATTATGCAGGCATGTGTGAAGTATTTGAAGAAGGTGTAAGATTAGCAAGAGAAACACATACCCCCGCATTATTTCATGTTGAAGAAATAACACAGCCGCAGGGACATTCTACTTCCGGAAGTCATGAACGATATAAATCACCGGAAAGGCTTGAATGGGAAAGGGAACAGGATTGTATTAAAAAAATGAGTGAATGGATCATCGACTCTGCTTGGCTACAGATGAAGAATTGAATCGATCTGGAATCAAAAGCAAAAAACCAGGTTAAGGATGAAAGAACAAGAGCCTGGGAAAAATATCATAACCCGATAAAAGAGCAGGTAAAAAAGATCACAGAGTTATCAGCATCACTTGCTGCCAATATTCCAAATAAAGCAGAAACGATCAATAAACTTTCAAAGGAACTTCACTGCTAACCGCGAGCCGTTGCGTCGGGATGTGATGAGATCGTTAAATGCAATATTAAATGCTGCCGGAGATAATGATGCTGCTTTCTGGGCAAAAGATTATTACAATGATCTTTTAAAAGAGAATGAACTTCTTTATAATTCTCATTTATATAATGAAGGGGAAAAAAGTGCATTGAAAGTAGCTGAAATGAAAGCAGTAATTGCTGCTGATGCGCCAATGATAAATGGCTTTGAAGTATTGAATAAATATTTCGATGCACTTATTTGCAAACAATCCTATATGTGGTGGCTTTTGGTGAAGATCTTGGCCGTATTGGCGATGTGAACCAGGGCTTCAGCGGGTTGCAGGCAAAATATGGTGAAGAAAGAATTTTTGATACCGGCATCCGTGAACTTACAATCATGGGGCAGGGTATTGGTCTTGCAATGCGTGGGTTAAGGCCAATTGCAGAAATTCAATATCTCGATTACTTATTATATGGTCTTGAACCATTGAGTGATGATGCCGCCACACTACATTACCGTACAAAAGGAAAACAAAGTTGCCCGCTGATCGTAAGAACCCGTGGTCATCGGCTGGAAGGTATCTGGCATAGTGGTTCGCCAATGGGAATGGTGATCAATTCTTTACGAGGAATGTATGTATGTGTGCCGAGAAATATGACGCAGGCGGCAGGAATGTATAATACGTTATTACAAGGTAATGATCCCGGGATCATCATCGAATGTTTGAATGGTTATCGATTAAAAGAAAAACTACCTTCAAATCTTTTGGAATTTACTGTTCCCCTTGGTGTGCCGGAAGTGATAAGAGAAGGGAGTGATATAACCATGGTTTCTTACGGTTCTGTGCTGCGCATTATTCAGGAAGCTGCTGATATGTTGGAAACACAGGGTATTAGCTGCGAAATAATAGATGTGCAGACCTTACTTGCCTTTCGATATCCATCATAAAATCCTTGAATCTTTGAAGAAAACAAACCGCATTGTTATTTGTAGATGAAGATGTACCCGGTGGAGCCGCCGCTTTTATGTTCAATAAAGTAATGGAAGAACAGGGTGGCTATCGTTATCTGGATGTAGCCCCAAGAACCCTGACCGGGAAAGGCACATCGCCCTTCTTATGGCAGTGATGGGGATTATTTCAGTAAACCCAATGCTGAAGAAATAGAGGCCGTCATTAAAAAAATGATGCGGGAGTAAATACAGTTAAAACTTTCCCCAATTGTTTGCAGTAAGCAGGGGTTTTTTTAGATTAGCGGTAATTAACCATTAACAAAACAAGCCGCCATGAGGTCTCTGAGTATGTTTCGTGCAATAAGTATTGGTTTATTTTCAATTGTAGCAATTTCTTCTTTTTCGCAAACTGATTATTCGTCTCAGCTCAGTGCGTGGAAATCAAAGTTTCCTGAAGAAGAATTTGTGGCTGCCAATTATAATACGATCATCAGCTTTACATTAAATGCAAATCCAAAACCGGGTTTTGCAAAAGTAAATGCATCTGGTGAGACACGAGGTGACGTTGGTGCCAACAAAAGATTTCAAGGGATATAATGACGGGTTGTTTTATAACCAGCAGGTATCCATTGATAATCTAAAAGCCATCAATTCAAAAGGCAAAGAAATACAACTGGTAAAACTTTGCGGCTCGTATAAAAGCGAAGATATTTTTCATGATGATTCAAAGTATTGCTCTGTAAAATTTCCAACCGAAGAAAAAGGAAAAGCCTTCACCTATTCTTATGAAGAGAATTATCATGATGTAAAATATCTCACCTCTCATTATTTTCATACCACTTTTCCTTCCGTTGAAAGAACCATTGAGTTCAGTGTGCCTTCGTGGCTTGAGCTTGACCTGAGAGATTTCAATTTTGCCAATTATACAATTACTAAAAGCACCACTAAAGAAGGAGATATCAGCAAGATCAGCTATAAAATCAAGGATGTGCCGGCTTACTCACACGAGAGCTCTGCACCCAATCATGCATTAAGTTATCCGCATATCATTACTGTAAGCAAAGCATATACTGAAAATGGTCAGCGTCAGGTGTTGTTTGAATCGGTAAAAGACCTCTATGCCTGGTATCGCAGCATTTGCGACAGCACAGGCAATGATGCGAGTGCATTAAAGGATAAAGTGAGCGAACTGACGGCAGGTAAGAAAACAGATCTTGAAAAGATCGAATCACTTTTTTATTGGGTGCAGGATAATATACGCTATATCGCTTTTGAAGATGGTATTATGGGTTTTAAACCCGATGCTGCGCAAAATGTATTTAAGAAAAAATATGGTGATTGCAAAGGCAAGGCAAATTTGCTGAAAGAAATGCTGAAGCTGGCAGGCTTTGATGCGCGGCTGACCTGGATCGGTACTTCCGATCTTCCTTATGATTATTCACTTCCTTCGCTGGCAGTAGATAATCATATGATATGTACGGTGATTACCGGTGGTAAACGCTATTTCCTTGATGGTACTGAACATTTTATTGCTCTGAATGATTATGCACAACGCATACAGGGCAAGCAGGTATTGATTGAAGATGGAAAGAATTATATCATTGATAAGATCCCTGATTTTTCTGCGGAAAGAAATAAGATGAGATCTGTTACCATGTTAAATATTGGCGCTGATACGCTGAAAGGAACTACGCAGGTAGAATACCATGGAGAATCAAAAGCCATGCTGCAGGGAGTGTATACTTCCATCAGGAGCGATAAGAAGAAAGATGTTTATCATCTTTCCTGCGTCATGGAGATGACAATCTTATTGTGCAAAATATAAAAGAACCTGATTTTAAAGAAAGACAAAAACCAATACAGGTAAGTTTTGATTTCAAAGCCAATAACCAATTGACAAAGGCCGGCAATGAACTATATGTGGTGATGGATTGGAACAAGGAATTCTCAGGTCTTGAGTTCGATGATAAAAGAAAGAATGATTATGAGTTTAATAACAAATATTATCTTGATGTACAAACTGAACTGGTAATTCCCGATGGATATAAAGTAGATTATTTACCATCCGCTTTTAAAAGATCGACATCCCATTATTCTTTTGAAGGTTCCTATACCAACAAAGGGAAAAGTATTTTATATAAGAAGCTGATCGTTGTAAATAAACCGGTTTTGCTAAAATCAGAATTCGACAGCTGGAATAAATTCATTAAAGAGATCAATACATTTTATAATGACCAGGTAGTGCTGGTAAAAAATAAATAACCATTCGTTGAGCCACTAAAAATTATTTTAATGAGAACCAAACTTTGTGTTGTTGTCTTTCTTCTGTTTGCCTGCGAATGTGTCTGGTCACAGCAGCCGACATTGGGCGATAAAATTGAAAAAGAGTTTGACGTAACAGCCGTTCCTGATAAATGGAAGAATGAAAGCGCGGTCATCATCGGGCAAAAAACCGAATATCTTTTTAGCCGCCTTGCTTCCGGAAGAAAGTTTACAACCGTGGTACGCATTAAAGAATACATTCATAAAAGAATAAAACTGCAGGATAAGAATGCGCTGGAAAAATTTTCTACTTTCTATTATGTTACGATGGGCAGGGATGGAAAGGCGGAATACAAAGTGATAAAGGCTGATGGGAAACAAGTGGATATTGATATGAAGAGTGCAATTGAGGAGGAAAAAGATATTCCTTCTATTTATAAACCCATTTATTATAAGCTTGGTATTAAAGTTCTTAAAGATTGCAATCCCTGATCTTGAAGTAGGGGATATCATTGATTACAATGTGCGCAGTACTTTTGATTGGGATATGCGTACAGAAGGAATTGCATTTACTCCATTTATTTTTTCACTGGCAAATAATTATCCTACGCTGTACCAGCAATACCGGTTTACATTGGTGGATGGAATGAAAGTAAGATTTAAAGCTTTTAATGGCGCACCCAACCTGAAAATGGATGCAAAAGCTTCCGTCTTTGGTGATAATCTTTCTTATGTTGCTTATTATTTGCAGGATAAAGACCGTGAAAAGACAATTGAAGAAAGATGGAATTATGAATTACGAAATACGCCGAGTATAAAATTCCGCGTTATTATGCTTGCTGATAATGATCCTGATTCAAAAGCCCTGGGTATGGCATATGTCGATCGCACTTTTCTTGACCTTGAAGATATGTACAAGCGATTTGCAGGCGCAGCATTTTATAGAACAACGACGGGAAATACATTGATCGCTTATACTACTGAATATATATCAAAGAAAAGAGCGGATGGTGTTATAAAAACCGAAGATGATATTATTCGTGAAACTTATTATTGCCTGCGAAAGGTTTTTCTTGAAATGTATTACCGGGGGCCTGTTCATTCCGAACTGGAAAAATCTATGACCGGTAAAAAACTGTATAAAAAAGTGTTGGAAAAGGAAAAGAAAGAAGAAACAAAAAAAGAAGAAAGGGAAGATGAAATAAGAATGAACAGCGTAGTATTTGCAAGTGCATTTCGTGCAGCGTTGGGTGCACAGGGAATTCCTGCTGAAATGTTTGTATATATGCCACGCAAGCTTGGCGCATGGAGAGATGCCTTGTTCCTAGAAGAGTTGGATTTTGTAATGAAAATAAAAACAAAGAAGAAGAAATTATTACTTTGAAGCGTTCAACAATTTCGATGCATTTGCTACTCCGTATGAACATCTGGAAGGAGTGGAAGGATATAGCATTGGCTATACTCAGCTGAACCAATATTACCGTACACCCGGACCGGTAACGACATTTAATGATAATCTCGACAAACAGGAATACACGGTAGTTTTCCGGAAAGCATGGATATGATAAAAGTGGAAAGACTGAGCTCATACACAGGGTATGATAAAGCAAATCGTATCGGCCAGGCAAATCTTGACCGTGAGTATCTGAATGTTGATTTTCAAAAATATTTTGTGGACCAGCAGAAAGATAAAGGCAAAAAGAAAAAAGAAGATGAAGTAATTGAGATCACAAGCAACACTACAAAATATGAAGATCCTGATAAAGATGACAGGAAAAAGAAACGGACAGAGCTTTTTGAAACCGATGTAAAAGGAGAATTTGATCTTGATAAATATGAAGGGTTTGAATTAGTAAAAGATGGACGCTATGGCGATTCCGCGATGCTGCAATACAAAGAAAAATTCACGTTGAAAAAATTGTTATCAAAAGCCGGAAGAAATTATGTGTTTGAAGTTGGTAAGCTCATCGGCGGCCAGATCAAGCTTGAGCAAAATGAACTTACCACAAGGCAGTCGGATATCTGGCTGCCATTTGCAAGAACCATTGACAACAATATTATCATTAACATCCCTGCGGGTTATACAGTGGATGGATTGCAGGATCTGAAATTCAGTGTCGACAATGAAAGCGGTTCATTTGTTGCTGATAGCAAAGTAGAAGGTGATAAGCTGATCATCACTACACGAAAGCTTTATAAAAAGAATTTTGATAAAAAAGAACTATGGCCGAATTACGTTGCTTTTCTTGAAGCCGCTTATAAATTCAGCCAGGCAAAAATTGTATTACGAAAAAAATAAATAATAGTGCAACTCACCATCTACAAGCTCGACGCATTCACCAACAAATTATTCCAGGGCAATCCTGCAGCAGTAATACCATTAACAAAATGGCTTGATACCGACCTGATGCAAAAAATTGCAATGGAAAATAATTTAAGCGAAACTGCTTTCTTCATTCCATCCACCCAACCTGGAATTGATTTTGAGCTTCGCTGGTTTACACCAGGAATAGAAATCAATCTTTGCGGCCATGCAACGTTAGGAGCTGCATGGATCATTTTTAACAAGTTGGATTTTAAGAAAGAGCAAATACATTTTAATTGCAAAAGCGGCAAATTATCCGTAGAAAAACGCGGCGATGTTTTGCACATGGATTTCCCATCATGGAAGCCTGAGCGCTTTGACGATTATCCTGAAGAATTATTAAAAGCATTAAAGGTGAAAGAAGTTGTTGGCGTTTATAAGAACAGGGATGTTTTGGTTGAACTGCAAAATGAAGAGGAAGTAAAAAAATGTGCTCCTGATTTTTCATTGCTGAAGGATACCGGGTATAAAGTGATCATTACAGCACCCGGCAGTAATGGGGTAGACTTTGTATCCAGATTTTTTGCGCCTTCAGCCGGCATCGATGAAGACCCCGTAACTGGTTCCTCGCATTCACAGCTGATCCCATTCTGGGCAGAAAAGCTTGATAAAAAGAAAATGTTTGCTAAACAAGTCTCACAGCGTGGCGGTGAACTTGAATGCAAATGGTGGGGTGACAGGGTAACTATGTCTGGTCAATGTGTGTTTTATTTGCAAGGCGAGATTGAAGTTTGATTCGGGAGCTCGGGTTCGTCGAGACAAGGCATGCCTTGTCTGTACAGAGTTCGGGTTCGTAGAGACAAGGCATGCCTTGACTGTACAGAGTCGGGAGTCAATCGATAGCTGCACTTACCTTTGCCGGATGGATAAACCTGTGATCGTATTTGATGGAGTTTGTAATCTTTGCAGCGGCAGCGTTCAGTTTATTTTAAAAAGAGATAAAGAAAAAAAATTTCTCTTTGCATCACTTCAATCTGATTATGGCCAGGACCTGCTAAAAAAATTCGATCTTCCTGCCAATACTTTCAATTCTTTTATCCTTTATCAGGATGGAAAAATTTTTACCCGCTCAACAGCTGCATTAAGAATGTTTGCGCAATTAAAAGGATGGAAATGGGTGAAATTTTTTTGGATCGTTCCGAGGTTTATCCGGGATGCGGTTTATAATTTGATAGCAAATAATCGCTATAAATGGTTTGGCAAAAAAGAAGAGTGTTGGGTGCCGACGCCGGAGTTAAAATCCAGGTTCCTGTCTTAGGTAAATGCAGTTGGCAGGAAGGTAATGAGTACTGAGTAAAGAGTACTGAATATCGGCTCCTGACTCCGAACTCCCGACTCCCGACTGTATTTTCAAGCATGATCTCAATATTTGTAAAACTCCCTCATCTTTGTCATCAGCAGATCTTTTTTGCGGCGTGATACTTCCACTGCATCGCCATTCGAAAGGATAATATAGCCACCTTCACCACGCTGGTATTCTTTTACATGTTCCATATTTATCAGGAAGGATTTATGAATTCGCAAAAAGCCACAATCTTCAAGCAACGTTTCATATTCATGAATAGGTTTTGATGCACAGATCAAAGGCCGTTCGGTGAAATGAAAATTTGTATAGTTGCTGCTGGCTTCACAATAAATAATTTCCGAGAGCTTTACTACCTGGAACCCTTTCAACGAAGGAATACACATTTTAAGTTTTTGCCCGCCTTCCTTATTACGCATATTGTACAGCAATGTTTCTAACCCATGACCAGTTGTTTTTTCCTCAATTTTTTTTGCTGCCCGTTTTACGGCTTCCGTTAATAGATTATCTTCTACAGGCTTTAATAAATAATCGATGGCGCTGAAACGAAATGCCTGCAGCATAAAATCACTGTATGCCGTAACAAATATGATCTCAAAATTTATAGCGCTTAATTCATGTAAAAGATCAAATCCATTTTTTTCAGGCATGGAAATATCAAGAAATACGAGCTCGGGTTTTAATTGCTCTATTTTATGCTTAGCCTCATCTGCACTGCTGCATGCGCCGATTATGTCAAGCTCAGGGCAATTGAACTCGAGCAATTTTTGCAGCGAGGATAATCCCCTTGGCTCATCATCTACTAATAAGGTTTTTATTTTGTTCATGATTCTTTTATTTCAAGTGGTAATTGTAATTTGACCAGCGTTCCTTTTTCTGCGCAACCCGGAATATCTTTTTTATCAGTGATGCTTATTTGTGCATGCAGATCATATTTTTCATTGAGCAGGTTGACACGGTTTTTAATATTGGCGATACCTACCGCCTTATGACGGTTCGTATTATTGGGTTTATTTTTTTGCGATTGTTCAATACCCATCCCATTATCGTCGATCGTGCAGATCAGTTTTTCATTTTCTTTTTTAAAATGGACTGTTACATGTATGTTCTTCTTGCTCGCAGAAATGCCATGCCAGATTGCATTTTCAATAAATGGCTGAATAAGCATCGGAGGAACCAATGTTTCATCCGTATCCAGCTTTTCATCTACAGTTATTTTATGCGTAAAGAGACTATTGCGGATATTTTCCATTTCCATATATCGTTCCAAATAATCTATCGTGCTGCGTAATGACACCAATGATTGTGATGAGTGATCAAGTGTAATGCGTATCAGGTGCGCAAACTTGCTTAAATAATGTGATGCATCCTTATTTTCATTATTAAGTATCATTTCGCGGATGCTGTTAAGGCTATTGAAAATAAAATGAGGGTTCATCTGTGCCTGCAGCGCTTTCATTTCAGTTTGTGAAAGTTGTTTATCGATATTCGCTTTTTGCCTGATATGCTGGATGCGCCTGCGGTATAAAATATAAACGCAGATCGCAAACAACAGAGCAACGATGCTGACGAACCATATAGTTTTCCAAAACGGTGGATTGATAACAAAAGAAAATTGTTTGATCTTTTCGGTTCCGGGTTTACCTGATGCTCTTAATTGAACAGAATAATCTCCAGGCGGTAAATTGCTCAGGTTGATGCTTCGCTGATTGCCGACCACGGTCCAGCCTTGCGCATCATTCAGTTTGTAAGCGAACTGGTAGTTGTTCTTCTCATAATCAATTACCGTATAGCTGAACAACAGGTTATTCTGATTATATTTTATATGCAATTCATCAGAAGGCCGGTAGAATGATTTTTTATTTTCAACCGTTACTTCTTCAACCATAAGGTCGCTGCTGTGGTCGGGCTTTTTTACCGGTGTAAATGGAAACTTAACCAGGTACTCATTACTGCACATGTAAAGCTGGCCTGTTTCGGCGTCATAAAAAATTTTCCGGCTTGTCGGTCTGTGGTCCGGCAATCCATCACCGTTGTCATAGATGGTAAATTTTTTAGTCCGGGTATCAAATAGTGTCAGGTGATTGTTACCGGCAATCCATAATTTATTATCGATAACAGGACTGAAGGCTTGTAATACATCAGAAGGCAAACCGTCTTTCATTGAATACGCAATAAATTGCTTTTCCTTGATCTTATACTCCAGCACACCGTTATACATATTATGCATCCAAAGTGAGCCGGCATTATCGGCCCGTATGGTAACAATGTCATCACTGAATTTATTGACGCCACCATATACTTTTATCAATGTATCAAAAACCTGTTTTTGATTGTTCCACCGGGCAAGTGAATGCCCTGCTACCCACACATCGCCGTAAGAATCGTAAACAATATGTTTTACTTCGTCAAAAGGTAATGCCGGATTTGTTTTCGAAGTAAAAACGGTAAACGTACGGGTGGGAACATGATAACGCACCACCTGCCCGGCAAGCATGCTGCACATCCAGGCATAACCATCTTTGCGTTCGGGCGCAAGCACAGGAAAAAAACCAGCCGCCCATGGATATTTTTTTTCATCCAGCACTTTACCGTAACGATCGGTTTTGGTATCAAACCACAATAAGCCTGCATTGGTGCCAATCCACAATGTATCGTGGTGGTACATTTCGATGCTTCGTACTTCATTCCAGAAAGAGTTATCGCTAAAAAAATCAATCTCCTTTATGAGCCGCATATTATCAGGATTGATAATTGCTAATCCGCGGCTATATGCGAACCGGCCCGCATACAATTTGTCTTTATACGTGTAAGCACAACTAAAACCAAAAGTAAATTTCTGACCTGAAGCTGGCGGGTAATGATAGGCGTTGATTACCGGCTCCTGTAATTCCTGTTTTAATAAACCTTCCGTTGTACCGGCCCACAATCTTTTGTCTTTGTCAATGAACAGGCAGGTGATCTTATAGCCGGGCAGGAATTTCTTTCTTTCGCAGCTAATGGCATGGGTTTGCCTGTTTAGCTTTAAAAGATAAAAACCATTGGTTGCGCTGTTCATTGCAAATACGCTATCATTCAACTGCCGGATCCTGGTTTCCCAGTTCAGTGAATCGGACAGATGCGGAGGAAGCGGTGATACTATTTCCTTTTTCAATGCGTGATCATAATAGACAATTCGGTCAGGCTTACCATTACGGACTGGGACAAAAATGAATTCATGATCGCTTAACTGGTATTTTACTCTCCAGCGTTCGGCAACGTCATTACGAGAGTGGAGGAATATATTCCATTCGGGATCCGACCTGCTCAATTCCGTGAATGATTTTTTTTCATCATCATAAAGTGCCAGCCGGTCATCATGCACATAGATCAGGAATTTTCTATCCATCATCTTGAAAATATCACGACCGTATAATATTCTTGTTTTGCCAATATCATTTATACTAAAGGCATCGTGCCGCAATGTTACCCGGCCGGATTGGTCATAAACATAAAATCCGGATGCGGTAGTTACAGCATACATGTTACCTGGCAGCTCGATGGCATCGCGTGCAGCATTCAGGTAATTGCTCAATGCACTGGTGTCGGAAATAACATAAGCCTGTTTTGAATAATTCTTTGTGTTCAGTAAAATGAATCCCCCTTTACCTATAATGCCAAGCTGGTCGGTTCCAAAACGTTTTAAGCTCCAGGCACTACCAGAGGGTAAATACAGGGGAGCTGTGCTCTGGAAGAATTTTTTAAAATTGTTACCATCAAAGCGATTGAGTCCCGCATCAGTGCCTATCCACATATAACCCTGGTCATCCTGCTGCACACAATAGATCCCATTGTCACTTAGCCCGTCTTTTACTGAATAACGGGTAAAATTTTTTTCTTCATACTGAGCCTGGATCGTCTGCAAACAACATAACAACCCGGGAAAGAAACAATAAAAATATTTTTTGTAAGAAGATAATAACATATAATATTTTTTTCAGAGCACACTAAAGTTAAATCTATAAATCAATAAAAATTACAGCTGAAGCGCTTCTGTAGACTGCCCCGGCAAATGGCGCAGTGGTTCACACCGATGGTAGTATAAAACCTGCCTTTCGTGCAAGGCCACTATGAAAATTTTCTAAAAAAAGGGTTGCCGTAAAATCAAAAATGTCAGCCATTGGTGAAAAGCGATTCATAATCGCCCGTATCGTGTTCTATTTTTACTCCCGTAATTGAAATTTAAAAAAACAAAAACCATTACCATTAAATCAATTCCAATGCAAAAAAAAGAAGTACAGGAAAAACGTTGGAGGTCACAATCCCTCGTTGAATCGAAGTGGGGAAAAGGAATCATTCAGATTGCACAATCCTGCAACCTGGCAGGTGAAATTCAGTTCGTAAAAAATCATGTTACATTTTTCAGCATTGAAAAAGTATAATTGATCATTTCCCTTTAATCAACACCCGGTAACAGCAAAACAACATCTTTTAAGATGACAGGCATTCTATTGCAATTACGGTTGCAGTTGCCGGCTATTAAATAAACACGAACAAACTATTTATAATCTTTTAACCATTAAAAAAATACGACATGTATCATCAAGTAAAAAATTTTAGCAAATACGTATTGATTGCAGTAATGATATCAGGCGCATTCACTGCATGTAAACGTGATGCAGTTATCAGTATAACTGACAATGCAATTGCCATGCAAAGCAATTCTTCCGGAGATAATTCTTTGGAAGCAAGTGGAAATTCAGCGGCTGCCCATATTGCTGCAAGTGAAAATCTATTTATACCTGTTGCAGTAGCTGTTCCGGAAAATTTACCCAATGGCAATACAAGGGTTGCTACATATTATGCAGTAGGAGTGCAGAAGTATAAAGCAAGAATCAAAGCAGGAAGTGATCCTGTTTCTTATGAATGGGTATTCGTCGCACCACAAGCAGATCTTTATAATATAACCAACGTAAAAATTGGTACACATGGCGCTGGACCTTTCTGGGAAATCTCTCCGGCAGACTCAATTTTTGCACAGCAATTTTCCCCAGCGAGAAATGCACCAAGCCCCGATCCCGAAAGTATCGATTGGTTATTATTAATGCCAAAGATTGGAACAACACCAACAGGAATTTTTGCGGGCGTTGATTATATACAACGTATCGCTACAAAAGGAGGAAAAGCGCCGCTTACTCCGCCAACATCATTAACTCAAACTGTCGATGTAAAATATAAAACAGTATACCGTTTTACCAAAATCAATTAATCAATTTTCATTAATCATTAAACCTTCAACATGACAACAACATCTCTTAAGATGAACAGGCGTTCTATTGCCTGTCTCTTCTTCACATCCATCGTAACAGCAATTGTTCTTATCTCTTGCCAAAAAGGTGACATGCCGGTTCTTCAGGAAGAAACGACGGCAGCAGCACAAAGAGGTAAACCCACCAACTATTCATCTGACGTTTTGGACAAATGGATAACAATGCAATTGCGGCTCATGCGCAATGCAACAGGAATTCCCAACCATGGTTTTTCAAGACATTTTGCTTATGCAGGCATAGCGGCTTTCGAATCCGTAAAGCCAGGTATGAATAAACAAACTGCTCAATGGTCGAATAAATGGAACGGTTTAACAGGCTTGCCAGGTAATCTTCCCGCCAGAAAATTCCATCTGCCTGCGAATGTAAATGCTGCTTTGGCATCTATCAATAAAGCCATGTTCCCAAATGCAACAGCTGCGGACAAGGCGGCTATCGATTCACTTGAATTGGCATTGAATAACGAATTTTTGATCAGTCTTTCAGCAGAAGTAATTGCGAATTCAAATCAATATGGAAAAGAAATTGCTTCATTGATATTTGATTGGTCAGAAACTGACGGTTATAAAAATGCAAATGCTCCTTACACCATACCTACAGGACCCGGTTTGTGGAAGCCAACACCGCCTGCATTTGCAAACCCGGCTACTCCGTACTGGGGTAATAACAGACCGATCATCATTGGAAGCACCGTTAACACAGCAGCGGAGCCACCAATTGAATATTCTGCCGACGCCGGTACCCCCTTCCACAATATGGCGAAAGATATCTATGATGCGTCGTTTGACTTAACAGACGAACAAAAAGCAACGGCAACATTCTGGAGAGATGTACCCGGAGTCTCTTCACCCGGTCACTGGTTAAGCATCCTCCAGCAAATTATCAAGCAAACTGGAACGGGTCTTGAAAAAGCTGCATTGGCTTATGCATTAACGGGCAGCGGCATTAATGATGCATTGATCACATGTTTCCAGTCCAAATACCAATATAATGTTGTACGACCAGTTACCTATATACGTGAAGTAATAGGAAATACAACATGGTCATCGTTTCTTGGAACGCCTGCGCATCCTGAATATCCTTCAGCACACTCTTCACTGTCGATGGCAGCGGCTAATGTAATTGAAAACCTGTTTGGCGAAATAGGTTCCTTTACTGATCATACCTACGACTTCCTGGGGTATGCTCCAAGAACATATGCTGAAATCTGGCACATTGCATTTGAAGCAGGTGTGTCAAGATTCTATGCCGGTATCCATTACATTCCAAGCATTAATGCAGGGTTTAACCAGGGAAGCAACGTGGTAAATAATATTTTTTCTGGACAAACTCAGAATAACCCTGGTGGCAGATTAACTATTAAATAGAGGACGGTTTCTATTACGAGCCTCCTCTGCAATTGCAGTTGGAGGTTCGTTTATGTATCCTTCGTGCATACAATTTTCAGGATCTATTATTAACAAGTACAAAAAATTATTTATGAAAAGAATTCTCTTCTTATTATATGGCGTGGTTTGCTACTTCGCTTTCTTTGGAACCCTGCTTTATGCTATCGGTTTTGTCGGAAATATAATAGTACCAAAAACAATTGACAGTAAACCCGAAACTTCTTTACTCAATGCCATACTTATTGATGCATCATTGCTGCTCCTGTTTGCATTACAACATAGCATAATGGCAAGACCAAATTTTAAAAAATGGTGGACAAGGATCATTCCTGAGGAACTTGAGCGAAGCACATATGTATTGCTGGCAAGTCTTTGCCTCATGCTGCTGATGTGGCAATGGCAACCTATGGGTGGTATCGTATGGTCAACAGAAAATGCTGTGATAAAAAATATTTTGCTTATCATTTATCTTTTTGGATGGAGCATCGTATTTGTCAGCACATTTCTTATCAATCATTTCGATTTGTTTGGACTCAGGCAGGTGTGGTTCAATTACCGTGGAATACCTTATTCGCATTTACCATTCCGGTTACCTTTATTTTATAAGCTGGTACGTCATCCTTTATATCTTGGTTTTCTTATTGCTTTCTGGTCTGCTTCCGAAATGACTGCGGCGCATTTATTTTTTGCTGTTTTGTCAACCGGCTATATTCTTACCGCCATTCAGCTTGAAGAAAGAGACCTGATAAAAATATTCGGAGAAAAATACCGGAATTACAAAAGATGGGTGCCGATGATCATTCCCTTCAGCAAAAGAAAACTTGCCAAAAATAATGAGCAATGAGAGCATTTAGTTTAAAACCGTTTTTCAAAAAGCATGGAAAGAAAGCATTGATCATTTATGCATGCTGGTGTTTAGTAAAAGGCATTCTTTTTCTTTTGCTGGGATTTAAGATTTTAAGTTGATCATAATGCTCAAACGCTTCATTTAAATAATGAAGTCCGCTGCGTTCAAAAAACAATACAAAAAATATTTATGAAAAAGTTATTATCAATAGTTTCCGCGACTGTCATTTTGCAATTATTCAATCTTTCAGTCTCGGGCCAGGTTCACCTGGCACTGAACCAATTTGCCTTGCAGGTTGATCCTGCTACTAATTCACCGGTTGAATTCACGGCAGAATTCGCTCAATCGGTAACAGACTTTACCGGGTCAGATATTTCTTTTGCCGGAAGTACTGTTAGTGGAAATTTAGTTGCGACAGTAAAACAAGGACCATCGCTCTTCAGGATCGAAGTGACAGGTATGACTTCGGCTGGGATCATCAGAGTATCCATTCCTGCCGGTGTTGCGTTTTCAGTTAATGGAAACTTACCCAACGATGCTTCTGAAAGTTCGGATAATACTGTCACCTACCTGGTACCAGCAATTACCTGCCCGTCAAATAAAATAGTTTCAACTGATCCGGGCATATGTGCCGCAGTGGTAAATAATATTGATCCTGTAGTGACGCCTTCAGGAGCCGCTGTAAATTATCGTATAGAAAATGGTGGGATTATAACAACAGGATTTGGTAGTGCAAGCGGAGTTAGCTTTGCCCGCGGACTTAATACGGTTAGATACACTTTACAGGATTACCCAGCTGTGTTCTGCAGTTTTAATATACTAGTGGAAGATCATGAACCACCTGTTATAACTTGTCCTCCAAATATAACGGTGAAATGCCCGGATGAAATTCCACCATCCACCACTGCTACTGCTCTGGATGCATGTTCACAAAGCGGATCCGTAAATGTTCAATTAGTTGGGGAAGTAAAATCGAATGAAACTTGTTTAAATCGTTTTATCCTGACCCGTACCTATAAAGCTACTGATGCAGCGGGTAATACAGCTACCTGCGCACAAATAATTACAGTTAATGATAACGAACCACCGCATTTCCTTCAGCCTCCGCCGATTTCACCATTGAATGTGGCATGTCCCTTCCAGGTACCGGATGCCTATGAATTTACAGCGTATGACGAATGTAATGATGAAGAAGCTGGTGTTGTATTCAAGCAAGTAAAAACAAATGGCGCCTGCGGACAAAACTATACCTTAACAAGAACATGGACGGCCACTGATGGATGTGGTAACACAGCTGCATATACACAGATCATTAATGTGAAAGATACCGTACCCCCAAGTTTCAATAGTACTCCGAACCATCTGAATTTAGTAAGCTGCGCTTCAGAAATTCCACAGGCACCCTATTTAACAGCAGAAGATAATTGTTATGATCTGTCGGCACTACCTGTAGTTACATTAAAAGAAGTCATTTCAGATCAGCAATGTGCAAATAATTTTAAGCTTACGCGTACATGGACGGCGACCGATGCGTGTGGTAATACAGCAACCGTGTCACAAATATTTGTTGTACTGGATGTGTCGCGTCCAGTTTTTGAAGGAGCGGATCCACCGCTAGTTATGGTCTCATGTGAAAAAGATATTCCTCCTGCTCCAACGCAAACGGCAACGGATAACTGTGGAGTAGCGAATGTTACCATTACATATTCAGAAACTAAAACCAATGTGCAGTGTGTTAACAGGTTTACCCTTATAAGAAAGTGGATAGCATCCGATGCATGTGGCAATACAGCAAGCAGGACACAAACCATAAACGTTTATGACAACGAACCACCAAAAGTAACAGGAATAACTGCGACTCCTGTTGTATTATGGCCGCCTAATCATAAGATGAGAGATGTAATGATCAATTATACTGCAACCGATAATTGCGGAGTAACAGGCACACTCAGTGTGAGCAGCAGTGACCCGATAAATGGCGGCAGTGATGGTGACCAGGCGCCTGATTGGGAAGTTATCGATGGCCATCATGTTCGTTTAAGAGCAGAGAAAGCAAACAATGGGATGGCCCGTTATTATACAATAAAAATTACGATCACTGATGGCTGCAATACACCGGTGGATACTTCAATTACAGTTGTAGTTGCTCATAATATTACTTCGCCGCAAACCGGTACACCGTTCAAGGTTGGCTCCAATGTTTCGTTCAGTGGTGTTTTTTGGGATAAACCTGGTAATACGCATACGGCGAAATGGTTATTGGATGGAAGTGCCGCATCAAATGGAACTGTTACGGAGCCTTCGGGAAATCAAAACGGAAAAGTTACAGGCAACTATAAATTCAATTCACCGGGTATTTATAAATTACAAATGAATGTGACAGATCAAACAGGTAATACCTCGTATGCCAATACTAACAATGACCTTGATGCTATTGTGGTAATCTATGATCCGAATGGCGGTAACACGTATGGTGGTGGTTATTTTGATTCACCATCAGGGGCATTACGATCTAACCCGGCAGCCACAGGTAAAGCCAGCTATGGATTTGCAATGAACTATTTTAAAAACTCAACAAATCCAAAAGGCGAAACGCAGTTTGAATTTAAAGTAGGAGAGTTTGAGTTCAATGCGTTGAATTTCGATTATCTCGTTATTAGTAATTCAATGGCGCAGTTTAAAGGAACCGGAAAAATAATTGGTGGTCAAAGTGGAATTGGATTTACAATGACTGTTACCGATGGACAGCTTGATGGCACTGGTGTTGATAAGATAAGAATGAAGATCTATAATAAGAACAATGGAACAATTATTTACGACAACCAACCCGGTGCAAGTGATGCAACATTACCAATACAAGCAGTTGGTTTAAACAGTTCAGTTGTTATTCATAATTCAAATTCCAATTCAGGTCTTACATCAGCAAATACAAATCAGAAAGCGGAAATGGAATCCATGACAACGGAGATCCCAAATGGTCTTGATGTAATTGCATTCCCTAATCCCAGTGCAAGCGATTTCACTATTTATATAAAAGGAACCAATAAAGAAAAGGTAACAATGCAGGTGATAGATATGCAGGGAAGAGTGATTGAAACGAGAAGTATAAATTCAAGTGTTCGATTTGGTGATCGCTACAGGGCCGGAATATATATTGTAAGAATTATTCGTGGAAAAGAACATAAAGAATTAAAACTGGTCAAACTATCTGACTGATTTGTAAAAGACTTTAAACCAAGACTGAGGTTGTCTCAAAAGTTGATGAAGCAGGGATCACAAAGGAAACAACGAAATCACTAAGAACACAAAGGGCTTCTAATAATGGAAACTTCTTTGTGTCCTTTGTGTATACTTTGTTCCCTTTGTGTTACCTATTACTTTTGAGACAATCTCAGTTTTTTATTTATGACGATCTAACCTTATTATTTATTGATCCCTTACTCTGCACTAATTACCCAAAAAATTTTTTTTGCACACTGCACTACGGTGCTTAAATATTTTTTAATTTGTTTATCAATATCTCGTCCTGGCCTTGATCTGATTTTTGATTGAATAAACCTCGTTAGCCTAGCTCCACGTTTTTAAGTTTGGAAATGGTCTTCTCAACTCTTAAAACTTATTTTATGAACCGAAAGATTTTATTTCTGATCGCAGTACTATCATTGGCCATTTATGCAAAAAGTCAAACGGCATGCACCTATCCGCAGGGATTTTATGGGACACAGGGACCCAAGGGTTGTTATAACAACAGCACAATAATCAGCTCCACACAATTCATGTTGAATGCATTTGGCACAGATGCGTCGGTCGTTTTTGGGAACGTAGCCAACAGGCGATTTTTTACTTTGTTCAAAACAGATATTACGAACAAGAATATATTCAAAATGCTTCCAGGGGCTACGATAGGAAAAAAAATTGGAGTGGATAATGTTCTGCCTTATGATGGCGCTTACTATGCAGATGCATCCACCTGGAGCCTTGTGCCGATCCAGCCTACAGGCACAGCAATGGGGAGGATCAATAATTTATTGCTTGCTCACACTATCACATTATGGTTCAACTTGCGTACGAGTACTTCGCTTGGTGCAATTTCACTTGCGCAAGACACACTGCTAACATCGGAGCAAACGAGTTGTGGCAGTGGTGTTCCCGTTGGTAGTCCAACAAAATTCGGGATTCCTCACAGCATCATTCTTGTTTTGAACGGAGGTACCGGCTACACGAATAATGTGAACGGACTATTGCAACTTTCCAATGATGTGTTGGGTGGTGTAAATACTACAGTATCTATTACAACTTTGACGCAGGCATTGGACGTCATTACTCAGGCCTTTGCAGAATGCCGGATGCTTGATGGGACAATCCCGGCGTCGACGACAATAAAAAATTCAGCACAAATAAAAGAAAGTGAACAACCGGATCAACGTTTAATATCATTGAAAGTAAATCCAAACCCGGGTACATTGAATTTTACGATCACCATACTATCTGCCGACCTGAAGAATACTATCCGCTTAAAAGTGATGGACCTGCAAGGGCGAACTATAGAAGAAAGAACAACTCTTGCAAATTCAAAAATTATCTTAGGAGAAAACTACAGCAGTGGAGTATATATTGTTCAGGCTGCACAGGGGAATTACATGCAGCATATTAAGCTTGTGAAGGCACCCGGAAGATAATGTTATTAGGAGCGTGAATGGAAATAAAATTGCTGTAATAATAAATTGCATTTTCATTCACCTTTCATGGTCATCCCATATTGTGAAATACTTTTTGAACATCTTCATCCTGTTCCAGCTTTTCGATCAGCTTACTTACGTCTGCAGCCTGTTCATCATTTACCGGTACGGTTACATTTGGTATCCATTCAAGTTCTGCGCTGATGGGAGTGATGCCTTTTTCTTCCAGTGCTTTTTGCATGCTTCCAAAATCTGTAAAGCCGCTGCGAACCACTAAAATATTTTCGCCATTCTCACCGGTTCCTTCGCCCAGTTCTTCCAATCCATGATCGATCAATTCCAATTCCAGGTCTTCGGAATTTACGCCTTCAGGTTTTAATTTAAACACTCCCATTTTTTTAAATTGAAAAGAAACCGAACCGCTATTACCTAATGTACCTCCGCCTTTGGTAAAATACGATTTTACATTTGCTACAGTCCGCACATGATTGTCTGTTGCTGTCTCTACTAACAATGCAACACCATGCGGGGCATAACCTTCATATAAGATCTCTTCATAGTTTATCAATTCTTTTCCCTGTGCTCTTTTGATAGCAGCTTCTACACGGTCTTTTGGCATACCCACACTTCGTGCATTTTGAAAACAACGGCGAAGTGCAGCATTGGTAGCAGGATCAGGCCCACCGGCTTTCACCGCGATCACAATTTCTTTACCGATGCGGGTAAACTGTTTTGCCATCCTGTCCCAGCGGGCAAACATGCTGGCTTTTCTTACTTCAAATATTCTTCCCATTTAATAGACTTATTATTTCATTTTTATTAGATCAATAATTAATAATTAATAATTATTAATTATTGCCCGGGCGGCAAAATTAAGGCAATGGACCAAAAAGAAAAACCGTCCTGTTATGAAGACGGTTTTTAGTAATTACAAGATCTTATTTATTCAAATTTCTTAGCACTCGGTAATATATCGCCGGGTCCTTTGTGTTTACTACGGCTTCTGCTATATGCAAAATAAATTACCAGGCCAATAGCCATCCATGCAAGAGCAACAAGTTGCGTTCTTGTATCCAGCGATATGATCATAGCACCACAAACTAATACTCCCAATGTAGCAACTACAGGCACCAACGGAACTCTAAACGGCCGGGGAACGGCTGGTTGTTTTACTCTCATTATCCATACGCCAATACAAACCAGTACAAATGCAAATAAGGTTCCGATACTTGTAAGGTCACCGGTTATATCTCCTGGTAATAATGTTGCCAAACCACCAACAAACAAAAACAATATCCAGTTCGATTTGAATGGCGTTCTGAATTTTTTATGTAAGTCAGAGAAAGCACCGGGCAAGAGACCATCGTGAGACATCGAATAAAATACCCTGCTCTGTCCTAATAACATTACAAGAATTACAGAAGAGAATCCTGCAAGGATCGCTACTGTTACAGCAGTCGCCAGCCAATCATACCCGGGCATGTGATGCTGGATCGCATAAGCTACTGAGGCTTCTTTTCCTGCCAGCATAAATTCTGTGAAAGGAGCCACACCGGTAAGTACATAAGAGAAAAGTATATAAAGGATAGTACATACAACCAAAGAACCTAAGATACCGATCGGCATATCACGTTTTGGATTCTTAGCTTCCTGCGCTGCAGTTGATACCGCATCAAAACCAATGAATGCAAAGAACACTATTGCCGCCCCCCGCAATACACCGGCAAAGCCGTGATTGAATGTAGGCGCATAACTATGTTCTGTTCCATCCGCTAGTTTAGCCGCTGGCTGATCGGCCGGTATCATATATGGTGTATGATTAGCCGGATCAATAAATTGCCACCCGATAGCAATAAAAATAAGTACGATGGCAACTTTAATAAATACGATAACAGCATTTACCCAGGCTGATTGTTGTGTACCTCTTATCAGCAGTAACGTTAATATCAAAACAATTAAAAGGGCCGGAGCATTGAATATTCCATGATGAAGGACTCCGTCTGAAAGAATAGCTTGTTGAAAAGGCGAATGGGTCCATTCATAAGGAATGGCTCCTCCCAATAGCCGGTTGAAATATTCGCTCCATGCAATAGAAACTGTAGCAGCCCCAAGCGCATATTCCAGTATCAATGCCCAACCTATTATCCATGCTACCAGTTCACCCATTGTAGTATAGGCATAAGTATAAGCGCTGCCTGCAATGGGGATCATTGATGCAAACTCGGCATAACATAAGCCGGCAAAGGCACAGCCAACAGCAGCAATTATAAAAGATAAAGTAACTGCGGCACCGGCATGTCCGCCGGCTGCTGCTGCGGTTCTTACAAATAAACCAGCGCCGATGATGGCGCCAATTCCTAGTGCAACAAGACTCCAGGCTGATAAAGTTCTTTTTAATCCTTTATCAGAATCTGCAGCCTGTTCCATTAAATGATCTAAAGATTTTCTACGGAGTAAACTCATACAGTCGTTGATTATGGTTTAAAATAAACTCTTTAAAGCTCGTAAAATAAAGAATTAATCCAAAACATAATGCATTTCTTTTTCAGGTAAGGAGATTTCAGTGATTAAAAGCTTCTGAATCGGTTTTTTTCCCGATTTTCGGCAATCTTTATAAACCTGCTGATAATATGAAAGGTAACAGGCTTACAACTTTTATTTTGCTTGCAATGGTGTTGGGAGTTGGAGTAGGTTATTTTGTACATGGATACAGCTCGCCTGAAACTATCCAGAAGTTTTCTACTAATATTAAGCTGCTTACAACTATATTTCTGCGGTTGGTACAAATGATCATTGCACCGCTGGTGTTTACCACACTTGTTGTCGGTATTGCAAAGCTTGGTGATCTGAAAGCAGTAGGGAGGGTAGGTGGTAAAGCCATGCTTTGGTTTATCTCGGCATCACTTGTGAGTTTATTGCTGGGTTTGGTATTGGTAAATTTCTTTCACCCCGGTACCGTGATTGACCTTAGTAATGCTGATACTGCAGCTGCAAAAGACCTGGTGAGTAAAACACAAGAATTTTCTTTACAAAAATTTGTTGAGCATGTTTTTCCAAAAAGTTTTATTGAAGCCATGGCAACAAATGAAATACTGCAGCTCGTGGTGTTCAGTATCTTCTTTGGAGTAGCTGCTACGGCTTTGGGCGATTATGCAAAACCGGTCATTCATGCATTAGATGTAGCATCGCATATAATATTAAAGGTGGTTGGCTATGTAATGAATTTTGCGCCGTTGGGAGTCTTTGGCGCCATTGCAGCAGTTATTGCGACTAAAGGATTACAGGTGTTTAATTTTTATGCGCAGTATTTTCTTTATTTCCTCATCGGTATCGCCCTGCTCTGGTTAATATTATTGGGTGTCGGGTTTCTTGTTTTGAGAAATCAACTTCCTCATTTATTAAAAAGAATTTCACAGCCGTTGCTTATTGCATTCAGTACAACAAGCAGTGAAGCGGTTTTCCCAAAACTTACTGAAGAGCTTGAGCGGTTTGGTTGCAAAGACAAGATCGTTTCATTTGTGTTGCCACTGGGTTATAGTTTTAATCTTGATGGCAGCATGATGTACATGACGTTTGCCAGTATTACGATTGCACAAGCCTATGGAATTCATCTTGACATCGGAACACAGATAACAATGTTGCTTGTGCTGATGCTAACAAGCAAAGGAGTGGCCGGTGTGCCGAGGGCCTCGCTTGTTGTTATTATTGCCACCTGTGCTATGTTTAAAATACCACCTGAAGGGATTGCATTAATACTACCCATCGATCATTTTTGTGACATGTTCCGTACAGCAACGAATGTTGTTGGCAACAGTATTGCAACTTCCGTTGTTAGCAAGTGGGAGGGAGCGTTGCAGGTAAAACATCATCACGGACATTCACATCCTACCCATGATCACCATCCTTAAATTACTTGTCGGCCTTAAAAAAAATTAAATGACACATATTCTCTTAGATATCTATTTTTTGCAGGGAGGGTTTATTGACAGGTTTATCAATTGGATCATCGACTATGGCGGTTTTTATATTTTACTGCTGGTCGTGTTTGCTGAAACAGGATTGTTCATCGGTTTTTTCTTTCCCGGCGATTCACTGTTGTTTGCCGCTGGCGTTTATATGAATAAGCTGACAAACGAGTTGTTCAATGATAATACTCCCGAAGGTTCTTCTGTACCTGCTTATCAATGGATGGTTTTAGTCTTACTTGTTATTATTGCATCCGTACTCGGGAACATAGTAGGTTATTGGTTCGGAAGGAAGACCGGTCCATTGCTTTTTGAGAGAAGGGATACATGGATATTCAAAAAAAAGCACCTGATAAGAGCAAAGAATTTTTATGATCAATATGGTAAGGGAACTATTTTTCTTGCTAAATTCCTTCCCATCATTCGCACATTTGCTCCAATTGTTGCAGGGATCGTAAAAATGAACTGGGCACATTTTATTTTTTATAATATCGTGGGAAGTGTAGCCTGGGTATCATCGATGATGCTTGGCGGTTATTTTTTGAATAGCTGGGTGCAACGGAAATTTGATTTCAGCTTGCAGGATCATATTGAGCCGATCACTATTGTTATCATACTGGTAACAACTTTACCTGTATTGTATAAATTATTTTTTGCTAAAAAAGCTGTTGTTCCTCCACCGGAGGAATCGTCCAAGACAGGTCAACCCTAATTGTAGTTTATGGAAAAAAAACACTACGGCATACTTTCTCTTCCCGTAATTGTTGCTGCGCTGGGTTATTTTGTTGATATATATGATCTGTTACTTTTTACTATTGTAAGGGAACCAAGTTTGCAAAGCCTTGGAGTGGACATTACCCAAAAAACAATGGTAATTGCCGCCAGTACAAAAGTCATTAACTGGCAAATGTGGGGGATGTTAATCGGCGGTATTATCTGGGGCATAATGGGAGATAAGAAAGGAAGATTAAGTGTATTGTTTGGTTCCATCATTCTTTATTCAATTGCAAATTTTTTAACCGGTTTTGTTCAGGATGTTCAGCAATATTCATGGGCAAGATTTTTTGCCGGTGTTGGTTTAGCAGGAGAATTAGGCGCGGGTATAACATTAGTGAGTGAATTATTACCAAAAGCAAAACGTGGCATTGGTACATCAATGGTTGCAGGCATTGGATTATTTGGTGCAGTAGCAGCTTATTTTACTTTTAAAATTTCAGACGACTGGCGATTGTGCTATAAGATCGGCGGATGCCTGGGCGTTTTGTTATTGTTTTTGCGGATTTCTGTTACTGAAAGCGGCATGTTCAGGCACGTACAACAAAGGGCAAATGTGGTGCGGGGAAATTTCTTTATGTTTTTCCAGGATGCAAAACGGTTTAAAAAATATATTCTCGCTATCTTAATTGGGCTGCCAACATGGTTTGTAATTGGCGTATTGGTAAACCTGAGTAACCAGTTTGCCAAAGAGTTTTACGAGGGAAATAAAATTGAATCGGGTCGTGCAATCATGTATGCGTATGCGGCAATAGCGATCGGCGATATTTTAATTGGCTTTATCAGTCAGTATTTCAAAAGCAGGAAAAAAGCGTTATACCTGTTTTACTTTTTTGCGATCATCTCCGGTATTTATTTTTTTAGCGGCAATATAAAAAACGATGCAGCCATGTACGCTGCCTGTGCAGCGCTTGGTTTTAGTACGGGGTTTTGGGCAATTTTTGTAACAATGGGCGCAGAACAATTTGGTACAAATCTCAGGGCAACCGCAGCCACAACAATACCTAATATGGTACGCGGTTCTTTGCCATTGATCAACCTGATGTTTGTTAACTGGTTTCAGAAAACAAATGGATGGGATATTGTTAAAAGCGCAATCTATACCGGGATAATTGTAATGGCCATTACGTTGATCGCTGCTTATTTTACCGAGGAAACTTTTCATAAGGATCTTAATTATGTAGAGCCCGAAGAACTGATGCCGTAAACAATAATTAATAATTATTAATTAATAATTATTAATTGCTAAGTATGAAATTTCTAATCATTCGCTTTTCCTCCATTGGAGACATCGTTCTCACTACACCGGTAATTCGTTGTTTAAAGAAACAAGTACCGGATGCTGAAGTTCATTTTCTCACGAAACAATCGTTTGCTTCCATCGTTGAAAACAATCCATTTATTGATAAAGTGCATTTGCTGGCGCATAGCTGGGAAACGGCTGTACATGAATTGAAACAGGAGAAGTATGATTATATAATCGATCTGCATCATAACCTGCGGACATTGCGTTTAAAAAAAGATCTTGGTATAAAATCTTTTCCGTTTAACAAATTGAACGTTCAAAAATGGATTTACACAAATTTGAAATGGAACCTGATGCCCGACCTTCATATTGTGGATCGCTATCTGAAAACAGTTGAATCTTTTGGTGTGATAAATGATGAAGAAGGCCTGGATTATTTTATTTCCCAAAAAGATGAAGTAAAGCAAAAAGATATTCCTGCATCGCATCATGCAGGTTATATTGCATTAGCGGTCGGCGCGGCTCATTATACAAAGAAATTGCCGGTGGATAAATTAAAAGAGCTCTGCAGCAAGATCGATCATCCGATTATTTTATTAGGCGGAAAAGAAGACAATGAGAATGCAAAACAAATTGCTGCTGTCGATCCGGTTAAAATTTACAATGCATGCGGAAAATTTAATTTGAATGAAAGCGCTGATCTTGTCCGCAAGTCAAAACTTGTGATTACACATGATACCGGATTGATGCATATTGCAGCGGCATTTAAAAAAAAGATCATTTCAGTATGGGGAAATACAGTGCCTGAATTTGGGATGTATCCATACTTTGGGAAATTCCAAATTTCAAATTCCAAATTCCAAATCACAGGTCTTTCTTGTCGTCCATGCAGTAAAATAGGTTACAGCAAATGTCCCCGCGGGCATTTTAAATGTATGAAGCAAATATCGATGGATGCTATTGCTGAAACAGCCAGTCAATATTTAAAATAAAAAATGGCTGCTAACCTTTTGTCAGCAGCCATAAATTGTTTTAAAGAGCTAGTCTTACTATTTTCCCCAGGTAAACATTGTAACCAACGCAATCGCCACAACAATAAAGCTGATCAGGATAGCGCCTTGCACATCTGGATTGTGCAGATAAGAGTTAAGTTTTTTCATACGCACTATTTTTTAAGTTAAAAAATGATTAGGAGTACGGCGTTGAAAAAATTATCGGTAGATTTCAGGGGAGGGATTAGAGGCCGAAGATAATATGACATTTTTGAAAGTACAAGATGAAACTGATTTTAATTATTCTGTTCTTTGATCTCACTTAGCTCTAACCATCGTAATTCTTTTTCATCCAGCAACTTCGATACTTCGCCAATGCGATTGGAAAGTTGTTGAAGCTCTTCGAATGGGGCTTCACCACTGTTTAAACGCCGGGTTACAGTTTCTTTTTCGTTTGTCAATTGAGCAATTTCTGTTTCTAGAACTTCAAACTCCCGTTTTTCTTTAAATGAAAGTTGGCGTTTCTTACCCGTTGCTTCATCCTGTTGCCTGCCCTCCGGAATAAATTTCTTTCCGGGAGAATCAACTGCCGACTGCTGACTGCCGGCTGTTGACTCCCTGTATTGCGAATAATTTCCCGGAAAATCTCTTACTGTTCCATCACCTTCAAAAACAAAAAGATGATCAACCAGGCGGTCCATGAAATAGCGGTCATGCGAAACCAGGATCAAACAACCGCGGAACTCCGCTAAAAAATTTTCAAGAACGCCTAATGTGGGAAGATCGAGATCATTGGTTGGCTCATCAAGGATCAAAAAATTCGGATTGCGAAAAAGGATGGTGAGTAATTGCAGTCTTTTCTTTTCACCACCACTAAGCATCGATAAATAGGTGTATTGTTTATCAGCGGGGAAAAGAAACAGCTCAAGGAATTGTGCGGCGCTGAGGGAACCGCCGCTGGCCAATGGAAAATTTTCAGCAATCGATTTTACATATTCAATTACTCTCATATCTTCTCTTATATGCAATCCTTGCTGTGAATAATTTCCAAAGATCACCGTATCGCCGATATTGATCTTACCGCTGTCTGGTTTTTCTGATCCCAATAATATGTTCAGAAAAGTTGTTTTACCGGTCCCATTTTTACCGACTATTCCAATACGATCGCCTTTTTTAAATGTGTAATCGAATCCTTTTAAAATAACTTTGTCACCATAGCTTTTGTACACTTTTTTTAGTTCAGCAATTTTTCCGCCGAGGCGATTCATCTTCATTTGCAATTGCAGTTGCTCATCGGTAATTTGTTGTTTTGCTTTTTTCTCAACTTCATAGAAATTATCCTGCCTGCTTTTACTTTTAGTTGTTCTTGCCCTTGGTTGCTTACGCATCCATTCTAATTCTTTTCTATACGTGTTTCTTGCTTTTTCAATGCTGGCAGTATCGCTTTCAAGCCTTGCTGCTTTTTTTTCTAAGTAATTTTCATAATTACCTTTATAAATAAAAAGTTTGTCATCGTTCATTTCCCATATCTCCTCACAAACTGCATCAAGGAAATACCGGTCGTGCGTCACCAGCAGCAATGTTGTATTCTGGCTGCTTAAATAATTCTCCAGCCATTCTACCATGTCCACATCAAGATGGTTGGTAGGTTCATCCATTATTAATAACACATGTTTATGTTCAAAGCCAATATCGATCAATGTTTTTGCCAGTGCCACTCTTTTACGCTGGCCGCCACTGAGTGTAGAAATATCTTGTTGTAAATGATGAATATTTAATTTGCCCAGCACCTGCTTTACTTTGGTTTCAAAATTCCAGGCGCCGAGTTCATCCATTTTTATAATTGCAGCGCTTAGTTTGCCAGCATTTTCTTCATCGGCGGCGGCTTCATATTCTTTAATGGCATTAATAACCGGGTGATCATGAAAGAAAATATTATTGAGCACTGATTCATTTTCCGTAAAAACCGGTTCTTGTTCAAATAGTACCACATCAACATCCTTATTGATCCATACTTTTCCTTCATCAGGAGTTTCCTGGCTGGCAAGTATTTTAAGTAATGTTGTTTTACCTGAACCGTTTCTTGCTACCAATGCAATTTTATCACCTTCTTCAATATGAAACGAGATGTTAGAAAACAATGGATTGATACCAAAACTTTTTGTCACCCCTTCAATGGACACGTAATGCATGCGGCAAAGATAAATTTGAGTTTTCCAATAAAATGAAAAAAGAGGCTAACTCAAAAGTTTACGAAGGAGGGATCACAACGAACACAAAGAAATCACGAAGACCACAAAGGGGCTGATAATAAATAGGAACTTCTTCAGCTCATAGCCCACGGTTTAAACCGTGGGCTATGAGTTATGGAAACTTCTTTGTGTCCTTCGTGTGTCCTTCGTGTCCTTTGTGTTACTTATTACTAATGAGACAGCCCCTGGAAAATATGTATATAAATTCTACAACGTCTTCAGTACATCATTCATACTTCTTACAGCATCTGCGCTTTTATTAAATGCTGCCTGCTCTTCTGCATTTAATCCGAAATCAAGAATTTTTTCCCAGCCATTTTTGCCAATGATAACCGGCACACCAAGACAAATATCTTTTTGTCCATATTCGCCATCCAATGCAACGCAGCAGGTAAATAATTTTTTTTCATCACGAACAATCGCTTCCACCATTGCCGCGCCGGCAGCACCGGGTGCATACCAGGCAGAAGTGCCGATCAGTTTTGTAAGTGTAGCACCGCCAACCATTGTATCGTTTACAATTTGTTTTTGCTGATCAGCATTTAAAAATTTTGTAACCGGCACACTGTTCCATGTTGCCAAACGAATTAAAGGGATCATCGTCGTGTCACCATGTCCGCCAACAACCACCGCATTCAGATCAGCAGGACTGCAACCAAGATGCTGGCTCAATTGATATTTGAAACGGCTGCTGTCCAGTGTTCCACCCATTCCAATAATTCTGTTCTTTGGTAAACCGGTTGATGTTAATGCCAGGTAAGTCATTGTATCCATCGGGTTGCTGATCATAATAATGATCGCATTTGGAGAATGTTTCAAAATATTTTCGCAAACACCTTTTACTATTCCTGCATTTACTCCAATCAGTTCTTCGCGGGTCATTCCTGGCTTACGTGGCAATCCTGATGTGATCACAACTACATCGCTGCCTGCCGTTTTTGAATAATCATTTGTGCTCCCGGTAATTTTTGTATCAAATCCAAGAAGCGTTGCAGTCTGCATCATATCCTGTGCCTTGCCTTCTGCAATTCCTTCTTTAATATCAAGCAAAACAAGTTCTTCGCAAAGTTCTTTTCGCGCAATATTATCAGCACAGGTTGCACCAACTGCACCAGCGCCAACTACAGTTACTTTCATGATCGGAATGTATTTAGTAAAAAATATATTGTTTCCGGCACTTCCCCGGAAAGCTGCGAAGATAGGCGGCAGACTTTAGATTTGTATTGACAAATTCTATTTTTTAATTACTAAAAATAGAACCCGATATAGAACGAAGTTACTTTGTCTTCTTTGGAGATACCATAAGACCCGCTAAGGATGACTTTATTAAATAAAGAAACAAAGCCGCCGGCGCCATAACCCATATGCCATGTGTTTGAAGTTTCACCCGGCTGCCAAACACGGCCATTGTCAACAAATGTTACCAGTCCATATTTACCATTGAAGATCTTATTTCTTGCATTGAAGATGAACCGCAACTCATTGTTATTATAAAAACTTTGCTTGCCGTAAAAGCGATACTTCCGGAAACCGCGGAGATTATCATGGCTTCCTAAAATATTTAATTGATAGAACTCAGCATCCCCCATATTGGCTGCACCGCCTGCACGGATTGCAAAAGAAATATTTTTTAATACCGGGATATAAACTGATACATCGGAACTCAATCTTGTAAACGAATTATCAGGAGTGTTTAAATTATATGTGTATGCTGCACCCGCGGAAAACTTAAAACCTTTTGCCGGGATAATGGGATGATCCGTGTTTTGATATTTATAGCTGATATCCGCGCCAACAAAATGTTTTCTCTTAAGATCATAAATACTGCCGCCATCATTGGAAAAAGCTTTAATAAAACGATTAGAATCTACCCTGATACCAATGGTTTGATAAAAACTTCCCAACTCAATTTGTGAGTTTCCCATAGTGCGATTGATACCGAACCGGCCATAATATTCATTACTGCGCAACCGGAAATATTTCCTGTCATATTTTGTAAGACTCGTCTCGTTTCCAACACCAAAAAAGTTTACAACATTTGGCACACCAGCACCAGCGCCGGCAAAGAGGTTCCATTTTCTGAACAATTGATAAAATGTAACCTTGTAATCAATATAAAGAGCCGCTCTGTTTATAGAATATTTTATTTTAAAACTATGATCGCTGCCGGCAGGATCTTTTCTCCATTCATGTCTTGTTTCCCCCCAGCCAAGTGTAAGAGAAAAAAAGCCCGGTGACATGCCCAATCCTTTTTTATCGTATTCAAAGGATTTGTATTCGTAGTTATTCACCACAGAATCATCACTGATATGCAGGCGGGTTTCTGAAGATGTTTCAAACCCTATTTTATCACTGTCATATACCTGGGTTAATTTTTTTCTGCCTGCAACAATTGATTTGTCTTCAAGAACATCATTTCCATCGCCACCGATAACGCGGATCAGAATTCCTTTATCCGTCTTTCCTTCCAAACGGAAAATGTCATCATCATTCATTCCATATAATCTTATTTCACTTGTTTCTGACGTATTAAATTTTCTTTCATAGATGAGTTTATCTGTTGAATCTCCCATCACTTTAACCTTATAAACTTTAACCAGCGTTTCATTATCGTTGAGCCTGTTTACCTGGAACAATTCTTTTTTATCAGAACCTGCAACATCAACACCCTTTGCAAGGAATTTATAATACACCGCAGCATACTCGGTAAGCCGGTTACGCCGTGATTTCAAATTCTGTATCAATAAAGCACCGGAAATATTATATACTTCGGGAGGAAGTTGTTTTACTGCTTTTTCAATTACTGCATCGGGTAATAACTTCTGAATATCTTTTGCAATATCAATCCATTGTTCTAATGAAGGTTCATTAGCGAGCCGGCGGTCAAGATTGCGTGCGGGGAAGTTAAAAGTTGTAATATCTTTTATGTTGTCTTCAAATGATTGCAAATGGTTAAGATCTCCGGTTGAAATTGCAAAGCCTAACCATTTACCATCGAATTTTGTATAGGCCTGGTCCCTGTCTCTCGGAACCGGCTTATAAATTTTTTCATCACCATTCTTAAAACTTGCCCAGCGCCATTGATCTTCATGCCGCCCCCAATCGCCGATCAAAAAATCAAATAGCCGGGCCCTTACATAAGCGAGCTGATCAACTTTAGCATCGTTGTCTTCCGCCAGTTCAGTAAACAGTTTTTCCGTGCCGATAATATTTTTTGACTTACCAAAATTTGCCGCGGTTTCCCAGTTCTCATCAGGCCGTTGCTCAAATAAATAAACCTGGTTAGCGAATTCTTTATTGAATGAATCAAGTGCGGGTTGTTCAGGGATATAAATTATTTCAGGATTTGTATGATAAATACCCACTGCTTCAGCCATCACCGGAATTGTCAGCGCTGCATAAGGATGACCAATGGTTACCTGGTCGTTTATGAGAGTTTCAATAAAAGTTCCCTGGTAAATTTCGGGCAATGCTTTCCCAAAACTTTTATCTATGCTTCTTAAAACATATTCTCTTCCGTCTTTATCTTTTAACCGCAGACTTTTACTTTGTCTTCCGCCGCCAGCTTCATAAGGAGTTAAACCGCCTGCGAGTGTATCAAGCATTACTATTTTAAATTTTACAGGTGTCGACCATTCTTTCCGGTAATGTTCTCCCCATTTTTTTTGATAGGATGTCTTGCGATCATACTGTTTACTTGCTTGCGTTGTTATGTAATTCGAACTATCAGATTGTGTAAATGCAAAAAGAGGCAATAAATAGAAACTAAATGCCAAAAGGAATTTAGAGTGAGGGTTTATCCAGGAAACAGTTGTCATGATACTGTATACTCATAAAAAATCAAGCCAAGCTGTTCTTAACAATTTAAAAAACTAAAACACTTTGGAAACAAACGGTTTCGAGAGAAATTCAAGGAGAAAATTCCACATCTTTTAAAAGAATAAAAATCAATTTCTGAAATATTCCATCACTTTTGGCAGTGGTAATGCGCCCTGGAAACCTTCGATAAGATTTCCTTTTTTATCATAAAGAGCCACAAATGGTGTGTAACTGATCCTGTAATAAGTGGCAAGTATGTGTTGTATATCATATCCCACCGTGATATTCGAAAACCGGTTTAACTGATAGCCATTATAAAACTCTTTCATTTTGTCAAAAGGCATAAACGTTGCCATTACGATCTGAATATTTTTTAAGCTATCGATATTCTCAATCAATTCTTCCGTTTCTTTTTTACAATGTTCACAATCCGGACTAAATAAAATGAAAAATAGAGGCGTGTTTTTTTTGAGTTCTTTATCTGTAAAAATTGTTGAGCTATCTATCAACAATAATTTAAGGGGTGGTACAGTGGGAAATCTTTTATAAGGAGGCTCAGTTTGCTGGGCAAAACCTGTGATTGCTAATTGCAGAAGAACTAATAATGTAATGATAGTTTTCATTCTGCAAAGAAAACCATTTAATCCTTTTACACGCAGATTTACAATCATTGAATAACTTTCCATTCACACTTTGCCATACAGTGTTCTAACCCTATCTTTGCCGCCCGATTCTACAAATGGAATTTGGTCCTGATATTTTTCGGGATTGTGTTTTGTAATTTTTAAATATTTATGGCAAATACATCAGATATCAGTCGCGGAATGATCCTGAACCTGGATGGCAGTCTTTATACCGTGGTGGAATTTGGTGAAAACAAAACTGCCCGTGCCGCTGCAAAAGTATGGGCGAAACTGAAAGGAGTGGATAATAACCGGTCGTATTGAAAAAACATGGAACTCAGGTGATACTATTTTCCCTGTACGTGTTGAAAGAACGCACATACCAGTTTCTATACAAAGATGATACCGGCTACAATTTCATGGATAGTGAAACCTTTGAACAGGTTGCATTGCAGGAAAACCGATTGATGCACCTCAGTATTTAAAAGAAGGACAGGAAGTAGGTATTCTGATCAATACAGAAAATGACCAGGTACTATGAGCGTTGAACTTCCCGATAAAATAGTTTGCAGGTTACATATAGCGAGCCGGGACTAAGAGGCGATACTGCTACCCGCACATTAAAACCTGCTACATTAGAAACAGGTGCTACCGTAGGCGTTCCTTTATTTGTAAATGAAGGCGAACTGATCCGGATAAATACAAAAACAGGTGAATATGTTGAAAGAGTAAAAGAATAATTTAAGATTTTATTGAAAATTGCCTGAAATCGCCCTGATTTTGGGCATTTTTATCTGATTTTGACCCGATTTTGCCCAAAATCATATCAAAAATCATGGACTTTCTCGGATTTGATTTCCTTATCTTAGCCGTCCCTTATTTACTACCAAGTCAAAACTTGGACAAAACCTACTAAATTGAAAAACATGGACTTCAAACAAATTCAGGAGTTGATCAAAATGGTCAACAAATCCAATATTGGTGAATTGACAATTGAACAAAAAGATTTCAGGGTAACCATAAAACAAAAAGAAGAACAGGATACACACATGTAGTGAGCTGCACCGGTACATGCTGCGCCTGTTGCTGCTCCGGTTCATCACATACAGGCGCATAGTCCCCGGCTCCTGCTATGCAACCTGCTTCTGCCGAATCAGCAAAAGAAGCAGCGGCTGCTCCAGCCAATGTTATTACAATCAAAAGCCCGATGATCGGAACATTCTATCGCAAGTCAGCCCCCGATAAACCCAACTTTGTTGAAGTAGGCGATGAAATTACTCCGGGTAAAGTGGTTTGCATTATTGAAGCAATGAAATTGTTTAATGAAATTGAAAGTGAAGTAAAAGGTAAAGTTGTAAAGGTACTTGGTGAAGATGCTTCACCGGTTGAATATGATCAGCCGTTGTTTCTTGTTGAACCAGCTTAATTAATGTGAAAATGTGAAATGTCAAAATTCGAAACTCATTTCGAATTTTCTAATTATTCATTATTCAAATTCAATTAATTCGATGTTCAAAAAAATACTAATTGCAAACAGTGGAGAAATTGCACTGCGTGTTATCCGCACCTGCAGGGAAATGGGTATTAAAACGGTTGCTGTTTATTCCACTGCCGATAAAGATAGCCTGCATGTAAAATTTGCTGATGAAGCCGTTTGTATTGGCAAACCTCAAAGCAGCGATTCTTATCTTAATATTCCTCATATGATGGCTGCTGCTGAAATCACCAATGCCGATGCCATTCATCCCGGTTATGGTTTCTTAGCAGAGAATGCAAAGTTTGCACAGATATGTAATGATCATGAAATAAAATTTATCGGGCCTACACCGGATATGATCAACTCGCATGGGTGATAAGATCACTGCAAAAGAAACAATGATAAAAGCAGGTGTGCCTGTTGTGCCCGGTGGCGAAGGTTTATTGGAAAGTCTGGATGAAGCAAAAGGATTGGCAAAAGAAATGGGTTATCCTGTTATATTAAAAGCAACGGCCGGTGGTGGTGGAAAAGGAATGCGTATTGTGTGGGAAGAAAGTGAAATGGAAAAAGCATATAATACTGCCAAAGCAGAAGCAGCTGCTTCATTTAAGAATGATGGCATCTACATGGAAAAATTTGTAGAAGAGCCACGGCATATTGAAATACAGGTTGCCGGTGATCAGTATGGAAATGTTTGTCATTTGAGTGAAAGAGATTGTTCCATTCAGCGCCGTCATCAAAAACTGGTGGAAGAATCTCCTTCTCCATTTATGACAGATGAGCTTCGTGAGAAAATGGGTGAAGCCGCTAATAAAGCTGCAGGCGCCATCAATTATGAAAGTGTAGGCACTATTGAATTTCTGGTTGATAAGCACCGCAATTTCTATTTCATGGAAATGAATACCCGTATACAGGTGGAGCATTGCGTAACGGAAGAAGTGATCAATTTTGATCTTATTAAAGAACAAATAAAAATTGCAATGGGCGAAAAGATCAGCGGTAAAGATTATTATCCGCAGATGCATGCCATTGAATGCCGCATCAATGCAGAAGATCCTTATAATGATTTTCGTCCCTCACCCGGAAGAATAACTGTATTACACCAGCCGGGCGGTCATGGTGTACGGGTTGACAGCCATGTGTATGCCGGCTATGTGATTCCTCCTTATTATGATTCAATGATCGGCAAATTGATCACTATTGCACAAACACGCGATGAAGCCATCGATACCATGTACCGTGCATTAAGTGAATATGTGATTGAAGGAGTAAAAACAACCATTCCTTTTCATCTGCAATTGATGCAGGACGAACGTTTCCGCAGCGGTGATTTCAATACAAAGTTTTTGGAAGGGTTTGTATTGAAATAGCTTGCGAGGCCGATTAACTAAATAAATTTGCGGTACAGTAAGTTAAGGCCGAAGCAATCTCCTCAATTTATTTTTAGTTGGATTCCAGCTTCAGTAATTCTTATCAACTTCCGTTGCGTCGCAATCCTTTCATCGTTCGGTAATTCTATTCAGCATGCAAAGTTTTCAAATTCAATTTTGCTTTTTTGAATTTACATTACGCCTGCAATTGAATGATCAGATGAAGCTCAATGTAACTTGTTGTACCCGCTTCTTTTATTACTCCCTCGTAAAACAAGGCATTACATCTTCTTTAAAATAGGGGTCCTGGTTTACCCAAAACATGTAGCGCACCCGTAAAAAATCTTTTGCAAATCCATGTAATAAAGGGACAATATTTTTTCGTGCTTTCCCTTTTGCATTCTCTTCATTGTAATCCAAATCGGCGCCCGTCTTGCCGGTATAATTACCATCCTGTATGGCAATCCCGATCGGAACCGTATATTTTCCTTCATGCATTAAGGCAAGCGGATTGTTGAGCTGAGCTTTTCTTGTTACCATTAAGTCCGGACCGCCAAGTCCCACACCTATCTCTTCACCGTATTGATAAATACTTCGGAGATAACCTTTGTCAGTCCATGGTAACAGCTCTCCAGGTATAAAATTCGCATAGATCATCGTCGTGGAAGTGGGAAACGATTTTTTCAACGCAAGCATATTTTCCTTTATTCCATTTATATATGCTGGTTCAGAAAAACTGGAATCTGATTTATGTCTTATTCCAATTGATGTTTCCTGCAGGTTTATCCCTTCTATCTTCCCATCAAATTCTTTTCCCAAAGCCTGGAGAAGCAATGCAAATCGTTCTCTTACTGTTTTATTCCAACGTTTCGCAACCCAGCCTTCGGGTTTACCTTCATCATTGTATTGTAATACGGCACCGCCTTCGTATTCGTCAGTTAATAAATAGTCAGGAGTTGCATTATATTTTGGATTGAATGTGGCGTCTTGTAATTGGATAAAGATTTTCTTACCATATTTTTTAAGGTATTCATAATCTTCTCTCAGTATTGAAAAGTCATACAATCCTTTTTGGGGTTCAAAGTCTCTCCATGAATACATGATCTGAGCTCCTTTAAACATTGGATGCTGAAGCAGTGGATGATTGATGATTGACTCTCTGTCCCGTGCGAAATAAACAAAGTGCCGGATACTGTCTTTTGCGATCGGGCATTTAGCACTTAAATATTTTTTATAAATGTCCTTATATTTTGCGGAAGGGTTTTGCCATTCCTGGGAATCAGCAGAGATCCATAGTGTGAGGAATGAAAAATAGAAAACAGTTCTTATCTTGATTTTAAATTTTATGAATTCCGTTTTCATTCAATTTTTATTTTTGCACTATTGAAGTTCACGAATATTTAAATGTTATGAAAAAATTCTCAAAAACATTTTTGACATGCATAAACGAAACACAGATCACCAGTGTGCGGGTAGGAATAGGCAGAGAAAAATTCACCGGTATATGGATGGTTGTTGTCAAAGACCGGATCTTTGGCCGCTCTTATTATGGTGCAGATAGAAGCTGGTACACTGCACTGTTAAATGGTGACAACGGCGACATTAAATGTGGCAAAGAGATTTTACCAATTAAAGGCTTAAAACCTGCCGACATCAATGCGATCACGAAAGCGATCAATAAAGCCTATGAAAAAAAATACCTTGTAAAAGGATATAATAAAAAATGGGTGGATGGTCTTTGCGAACCTGAAAGAGTAGCCCGAACGATGGAGTTTGTTCCTGTTTGAGGTTAGATTTCTTAGATATTCTTTAATTGATTCCTTTTTTATTAATTCCACAAATACACGCCGGATCAATTTGATCGTATCGCTTTTCAGTACCAGGGCTCAAGTCTTTTCAGATCATAACTGCTTATTTCTCCAATCTCCCTGTCTTTGTACACCGGTATCCTCAATATACAACTGATGTTTGTTTCAAGGCTATTGGAAGATATATCAATGTCAAACCTGGGATGGTAGGCCGAAAGGAACTTTACTTCTTTTGTATTATTTATAAAGCTGAACAGCACATTCACCATGCCAATAGTACCTATATGGTTGGCCGCTATATAGCGCAGCAATACCGGCACCGGATCATACACATAGGTGTAGTCATTGGGATTCGTCATATCACGCCCCAATTCTTGTTTTACCAACTCTTTATCATGTGCTATGATCTGTTCGATCGAAGCAAACTGTTTGAAATTCAAATGCAGGTCCATTTCCTGGATTGGATACACCGATTTGCCTTCATCTTCCTCATCATCATTATAAAGTCTGCGGTACTGGATATAATGCGCAGAAGCCTGCCCGGCATGGTCGTAATGAAATACAAATTCTGCAAACAGGTGCTGTGTTTTTGCGTAGACCTTAAGAGTTCTGTCCATAAATCAGGTACAAGGTGGTTAGGGAAAGAGGTTCTTTTTCTAAGGTAAGACTTTATTTACGACAATGCTTTTTGAATTTTTTCAAACAATGCTTTCACTTTTATTTTCGGATCGCCTTCACCCAAAGTTTCTATGGGTAAATAGCCCCGGTAGCCTGAAGCTTTAATTATGTTTATGAGTTTGTTCAAATCGGTATCTGCCTCCGCGCCATTGATAAACATTTTTTCTTTTACCTGCCAGTTAACAGCATGCGGGATTGATTTTTCAATTTCTGCAAATGGCTCATTGATCCTGTAGCTGCCGATATCCAAAATCATTCCAAACCAGGGAGAGTTAATTGTTTCAACTAAGCTGATGATCTGATCAGCCGTTTGAATAAAGTCATTATGATTTTGCATGCCAATGATAACGCCATGCTGTTTGCCATAATCCACGCAGGTTTCAATATCCCTCAGCATCCATTCTGTTACCTGCTCTCTTGGTATGCCTTCATTTTTTTGTGTACCTGCAAAAATTCTTAATACAGATGCACCAATTTTTGAGGCAGCCTCGATCCAGTTTTTTACCAGTTGTACTTCCCCTTCACGTTTGGCATTATCAGCAATAGTAAAATCATTTCTTACACCTGTGCCGGTTATCTCCAGCCCGGCTTTAAATGCTTTTCTTTTTATATCAAATAAATAATCGTCGGGTGGAATTTTCGGGTATCCCTTAAAATAATAAGCAGTGATGTCAACACCATCAAAACCTGTAGCTGCACAAAACTCGATCAGTTCATCAATCGACATGCTGCCATCGGTAAGCGGCTTGTTAAATGAATATGCATTAAGACTTGTTTTTAATCCTTTTGCTGTTATCTTTTTATTGTACTCATCTTTAGCATCAGCACTCATCAGCATACCCGCTGCCGGTATGCCCATCACGGAGGTTAAAAATTTTCTTCGATGAAAGGTTGCGCTCATGCGGAATGAAAAATTATTTTTATCAAATCATTTTAATCACGCCACGCACATAGCCCACTGATTCGGCCAGGCCCGGCAAAGGATCATTGCCGTCTTTTTCATATTCAAAAGCAAGATTGCCATTGTATTTTATTTTTTTCAGTGTCTTCAAAACTTTTGGAATATCAATGATGCCGCGGCCATTTTCTACAGGAGAATTTTCTTCGGTTTCTCCCACCACATCTTTCATATGTATATCAAAGAGGCGGTCCTTATATTTTTCCAGCATTGCTGCCGGGTTTTGATGCAGGCGCTGCACATGCCCGATATCAATACAAAATCCTATTCTTTTATCCAGGCTTTTTATTTTTTCATGTACATCATCCGGGCTTGCATACAATTTATCACCCGGGCCATGATTGTGAATAGCCAGCTTTATATTCGTGCTGATAACTTTTTCATTCACCAGCGGCAATAACTCATGATTGGGAACACCAATGATCATTTCCAGCCCGGCACTGGTTGCATAAGCAAAAGTATTTTCCACTTCCTTTACAGTCTTCATATAGATAACACCGGCGCCGTATAAATTCAACCCGGCACTTCTTACTTTGTCCGCTGTTTTCTTTATATCATCTGCCGATGCATCCAATGGCATGTGTTTGTCTTTTAAAGAAACACTGGTAAGACCAAGACGCAGCATCATTTTAATAGTATCATCCAAGCTAAAATTCCGTGTAGTATAAGAAGCTAAGCCCAACGTAAATTTAAAATCACTGGCTGGCAGGATCTTTTATAAAACTGCTGCCAGTCGTAACAGCCATAACACCGGCAGCACTAAGTCCTGTAAGTTTTAAAAATTCATTTCTTGTGTAGTTCATGTGATGAAGTTATCGGAAAAAAATAGGTAATGTCTAAGGTAATGTTTCTGGTTGATTCGATTGCGGGAGATTTTTCGCCGTTGCTATATTTTTTTTATTTACTAAGCTGTGTTGCTACTATTGAGCTTTCGTTGTGTCACTCGCTTGTACGTTCTGTAATTCTATTCAGCTTTGTTGTAAATGCCGTGAAGCCAGCATCGTTCTCACGATGCCTTAACGCATCACCATCATGATATTCGTTCCGATGCGTGGGGGCATTACGAATGTAATGCGGGCATCGGGGCGACTTATTCTTGTTATGGACACGAGCCAATGCTGAGATTAATGATCAAATTTGCGGCTGAGATAGTTTCTAGTTGATGTCATTTGAGAGCTATCTTTTTCATTATATACTCGTCAGGAGTCCTGTGGTTTGAAATAATAATATTTGCGGCCCGAGCTATAGCAAAATCATTCATCATAGCAACAAATTTCCTGGGGTTTTGAGTAAATAACTCAATTTTATTTTCATTGTCAGCAACCAATAAAAGTTTCCTTGGTGATAGTGGCAAGGCGAGCAAGAATTCATCTGGCAATTCAACTCCATGCTTGTCCGGACCGCCCAAAGGAAATAGACTTAAGGGAAAGTCTGAGGTTATAAAGTCCCTGTCGGTGTTATTTTCAAAAATTTCCCAATGAGCATTAACTATAGTGTCAAAGTCTTTTCCCTTCGCGTCGTATTCAATCAGAAACGGTGAGTCGCAGAAATCCGGTTTAGCAAATGTTTTCCTAGTGTCTTCGCCGCCTTCTTCATAAATCTTATTTGCCACGTTTTCGCCCTTTTTTCTCATGCGTTCATTAAAATCCCTCACCATGGTTAGAAACTCAGGATTTCTTCCGTGAAGTGTATTAACAAACAACGCAAAGGCTTCTTTACTGGGTTGGTCTAATGAATTTATTCCTTGTTCTAATAATACCTTTAAGACCTTTGATGCATTCCCGTCGACGCGCCCGAAAAAATTTATTTCGACCTCAACACGTCCTCCACGTTTTGTATAAAGGTTTGTCTCAAAGCAGATATCTTTACTGGAAACCTCAACTGTTGTTTTCGGATTGCCTTTCAAATATATCCTTACCAATCCATTTTTATTGTTCCAATTATCAATATAAAACTTGGGAACGAAGTGATGTTTTTTTGGTTTGTTCATTTTTACTACATAGAATCTTGAAGTTCGGATTAGCATTGCAGCCAACTCTTAAATATACGCAACAGCTTGCTTAAATTTCTACTGAAAATCAAATGAAATTTATGCCAAGTCTATTTGGTGCGATAATGCTGAATAATTTCTCTTGTTCTTTATTTCAAAGTAGCAAGAATATATGATCAGCTAATTCATGCTCCTGTATTCATTCGGAGATTGCCCAACCCGTTGTTTAAATAAACGGGTAAAATGTTGCGGATACTTAAATCCTAATTCATAGGCTATTTCACTTACTGATTTGCTTTGGTCAAATATTTTTTCTTTTGCCACATCAATCACTTTCGATTGAATATATTCCTGTGCTGTTTTTCCTGTTTCTTTTTTTATCAGGTCGCCAAAATAATTTGCTGATAAATTCAATTCACCTGCACAATATGCTACAGAAGGCAAACCAATTGTTTGTGGTTTGTCAGATTGATAATACTCATTCAACAAATTTTCAAACCTTTCTAAAATGCCTTTATGAACATTATCACGGGTAATAAACTGACGGTCATAAAAACGAACGCAATAGTTTAACAACATTTCAATGTTTGATACGATCAGTTTTTTACTGTGATTATCAATTGCATGTTCCAATTCATATTCGATCTTTGAAAAGCAATCCAAAATAATTTTTCTTTCACGTTCTGATAAATGAAGTGCTTCATTCGATTGATAGCTAAAGAAAGTATAGTCCTGAATATGCCGGCCGAGAGAAGTGCCATGTATCAGATCAGGATGAAATAGCAGCGCATAGCCCTTTCACCATTGAGCCATGAAGAATTCAAAAAAGCATGGATCACATGGATTAAGAGCGGGGCTTATGCACCGGCGTCGAAATAACTTATTTAAGAAACATGTACAGCAAAGCTCTTTGAAATTTAGAAATATCCGATTTCAGGAATTGATAACCTATGTTCCTTCGGTGTTGGTTTTCCTTTGCCGGTCGTGATCAGGCTGCGTAAACTATTTTGTACATAGTCGCTCCATGCATTAGAGCAAGCACCATAACATTCAATTTCCGGAAGCAATCCCTGTTGTGTAAAACGAACTTGCGTTTTGTCGCCCTGCTTAGATATGTCAAAAACAATTTTGGTATGCGTCCATTCTTCTTTGTCTTTAATAAAATTGAGTTTACTATCAGTAACCAACCAAACGACTTTTTTGCCAGGAATTACTTCTATTAATTTCTGTCTTGAATAATGCACGTCACCAAAACGAACTTCGAATTCGTCATTTATTTTTTTTGAACTGCCTTCCAGGTTTTCTGTCCACCACCCTGTAACATTATTGATGGCATCAAATACTTCTTCAGGCGTTTGGTTTACTGAGAAAGCTGTCGTGAAATTCTGTTTGTTCATAATTTTATTTTTTATGGAGTCCCCATTTTTCTATTAGTTCAGCATTAAGTCCGCCCTCTTTACCGTTGGGTTTTCCCTTCCCGGTTACAATTAAATTCTTTAAACTGCCTTGGATATAACTGGTCCAGGCATCAAAGCAAACCTGGTAACATTCGTATTCAGGAACCAGGCCTTCATGGGTAAAACGTAATTGCGTTTTTCCATCCTTTTCAGATATTTCAAAAATGATCTTTGTATTTACCCATTCGCTCTTATCGCTGGTAAAAGAAAAATGGTTGTCCATTACCAACCAAACTACTTTTTTATTGGGAATAACTTCTACTAATTTCATTTTGCAGATATGAACATCTTTATAATGATATAGGAACTCGTCATTGAGGTTTTTTGTCCCGCCTTCAATTTCTTCTGACCACCATGCGCGAACATTATTAACGGCGTTGAAAACTTCTGCTGGTGTTTGATCTACCGAAATGGTAGTACTAAAATCTTGCATTGTCATTTTATATTTTTTTAAGTGTTATAAATATTATTACACAAAACTACTGTCTGAATATTACTTTGAGGGGGTGCAAAATGGACTTTGTAGTGGGTTGATTTGGACAAGCTATAGTTTTATCTTTGTCAAAAAATAATTGATGAAACATCTTACCATAATAGTGCCTGACGGACAGAACAACTTAAGCAGTATAGTGGGTGCTTACAAAATATTTACAAGAGCCAATGAGTATTGGAAGAGAAGCTGGCATAGAAAAGAATTGTTTAAAATCGAATTGGCAGGCATTTCAAAAAAAGTGGAATTCTATGACGGCTTGTTTACAGTGAAGCCACACACCAATATTTCAGCTATTACTAAAACCAATCTCATCATTATTCCTTCATTGAATCATAATTATCAAAAAGCAGTGAAGGAAAACAAATTGCTGATTGATTGGATTGAGCAACAATATAAACACGGTGCTGAAATAGCAAGTATATGCACCGGTGCATTTTTGCTTGCATCATCAGGTTTGCTGGATGGAAAAACTTGCTCTACACATTGGGCTGCTGCGGATAATTTCAGAACCATGTTTCCAAAAGTGAATTTGCAAACTGATAAACTGATCACTGATGAAAATGGAATTTATACAAATGGCGGCGCTTATTCTTTCCTGAATCTGATGATTTATCTTGTAGAGAAATATTATGACAGGCAAACAGCCATTTTTTGTTCCAAAGTATTTCAGATTGAAATGGACAGGCAAAGCCAATCAGCATTTACAATATTTACAGGCCAGAAGTTGCATGGGGATGAAATGGTGAAAAAAGCACAGGCATATATTGAAAGTAACTTGGATGAAAAAATATCTGTTGAACATTTGTCTTCCAGGTTCGCTGTCGGCAGGCGAAACTTTGACAGAAGGTTTATCAAAGCAACCGGCAATACGCCTGTTGAATATTTGCAAAGAGTAAAAATTGAATCGGCAAAAAAAGCATTTGAAACCACCCGCAAAACAATTAATGAAGTAATGTATGAAGTTGGATATTCTGATGTGAAAGCATTTCGTGAAGTATTTCAGAAAAATTACAGGAATGTCGCCATTGGAATACAGGGGTAAATACAATAAGGAAGCACTGGTTTAATGAATGGATATTTGAATTTCGTAATTATTTATTTCATATTTGTCTATTTTCATCTGGTATCATCGATTTAGCTTTGTACAATATTTCAAATTGAATTTTTATGGAAACAAAAATGAAAAAAAGAAAATTAGGAAATAGTGGTCTTGAAGTTTCTGCCATTGGTCTTGGTTGCATGGGAATGAGTTCGGGTCTCGGCCCTCCGGCTGATAAAAAAGAAATGATCACTCTTATTCGAAAAGCAATTGAAAAAGGAATTAATTTTTTTGATACAGCAGAAGTTTATGGACCATTTACAAACGAAGAACTTGTTGGAGAAGCATTGGAACCTTTCAAAGGACAAGTCGTGATCGCAACAAAGTTTGGATGGAAACCAAATGCAGAAGGTAAGTGGTTTGACTTGGATAGTCGTCCTGAACATATCAAACAAGTTGCAGAAGCATCACTAAAACGATTGAGAATTGATGCTATTGATCTGTTTTATCAGCATCGTGTTGACCTGGATGTTCCGATCGAAGATGTTGCAGGTGCTGTACAGGATCTGATCAAAGAAGGAAAGGTGAAATATTTTGGTTTTTCTGAAGCAGGAGTAAAAACAATTCGTAAAGCACATGCAGTGCAACCTGTCGCTGCTTTACAAAGTGAATATTCATTGTGGTGGAGACAACCGGAAAAAGAATTATTATCCACCCTTGAAGAACTCGGAATTGGTTTTGTTCCATTCAGTCCGCTTGGCAAAGGTTTTCTTACCGGGAAAATTGATGAGAATACAAAGTTTGACAGTTCTGATTTTCGAAATATTGTTCCCCGTTTTTCAGCAGAAGCACGAAAAGCAAATCAATCAATGATCGATCTGCTTACAAAAATTGCCCAGCAAAAAAATGCAACACCTGCACAGGTTGCACTTGCATGGTTGCTTGCACAAAAGCCATGGATAGTTCCGATTCCGGGAACAACAAAATTGCATCGCCTGGAAGAAAACATCGGTTCTGTTAACATTGAATTTACACCCGATGAACTTCAGTGAGATCGAAAATGCGTCTTCAGAAATTAAAGTTCAAGGAGAACGTTATCCTGAACACTTACAAAAACTGGTAGGCCGCTAAGTGATAAACACTTTGTGCCTTTGTGCATCCTTTGTGGACTTTGTGAACAATAAAAAAATACAGGAGCTCAAAGAACACAAGTCAGAAGACCATTAAGAGCACTACGATAGTATTTTATTTTTTTCAAAAGCCCTCTACCGGGCTTTTGTTATTTTTATACCTGATATCATTTCATGCAGGATAGTTTTATTCAATACATATATCTCATACTGATCATTCTTGGATTGGTTATGCTTGCAAACAGGTTGCGGCTTGCTTATCCGATCATACTTGTGTTAGGCGGATTAGCGTTAAGTGCGACGACTGCATTTTCAAATATTACGATCGATCCCGAGCTGATATTTTTTATTTTTCTTCCACCGCTTCTTTATGAAGCGGCGTGGCAGGTATCATGGAAACAATTTTGGAAATACCGTCGTGTGATCATGAGCTTTGCATTTCCAATCGTTATTCTTACTTCATGCGTTGTAGCATTCGCATCTTATGCATTGATTCCCGGCTTTACGCTGGCGCTTGGTTTTTTGTTAGGTGGAATTGTTTCTCCCCCTGATGCCATTTCGGCAACAACAATTATGCGCCAGGTAAAAGTTCCAAAAAGCCTTGTCAGCATTGCTGAAGGCGAAAGCCTTCTAAACGATGCATCTTCATTGATCGTATTTCGTTTTGCATTAGCTGCAGTCATCACAGGTCAGTTCCATTTCCAGGAAGCGGCATTAAGTTTTTTACTGGTTATTGTTATGGGAATATTGATCGGTCTTACCGTTGGATTAGTCATTTATTGTATTCATCGTTATTTGATCAGGTCATCAAGTGTGGAAATAGTATTGACACTTGTAACTCCCTATATCATGTATTACTTCGCGGAGTATTTCCATTTTTCGGGAGTACTGGCTGTTGTCAGCGGAGGCCTTTTGTTATCAAGCAAGCGCCAATCAATGCTCACCTATAGAAGCCGTGTGCAGGGAATAAATGTTTGGGTAAACTTTGTCTTTGTTTTAAATGGCCTGATCTTTTTATTGATCGGGCTTCAATTGCCGTCGATCGTGCAACAACTAGGTGATATAAGTTTAGCCAAAGCGATATGGTACGGATTAGCTATTTCTTTTGTATTGATCATTGCGCGGTTTCTTTGCACGTTCGGCGCTTCTTTATTTACTCGTTTTATGAGCAGGTTTATTACAGTAGCTGAACGAAATCCCGGTTTTAAAGGCCCGGTAATTCTTGGATGGGCCGGTATGCGTGGTGTGGTATCACTTGCAATGGCCTTGTCAATACCATTGTTGTTAAATGGACAAGCTTTCCCTTATCGCAATCTTATTCTGTTCATTACATTCATTGTTATTCTTGTCACGCTGGTTTTCCAGGGCCTTACACTTCCCTGGGTAATTCGAAAAGTAAAACTGGAAGAAAGACCCAATACGATCCCTGAAGCAGAACAGGAACTGATCATTCAGAAAAAAATTGCGAAGGCTTCGCTGCAATTACTGGAAGAAAAATATGATGGCGAAAGAAGACAGAATGAACATTTAAACAATTTGTTTGCAAGACTTCAGTTAGATATGAATTTTTTTCAACAAGATCTGAAAGAACTTGTCAATTCAACTGACAACACACTCACAAATTTTCAACGCATTTACCTTGCATTATTAGAACGGCAAAGAGAAATGCTTACCGAGATGAACCGTCGTGATGAATTCGATGAGGATTTAATAAGAAAATATCTTGGATTGATCGATATGGAAGAATTCAAGATCAGGGAAAAGCAGAGACAAGAAAGCTGATATTCGTTCGTTGATCTCAACTAAAACTTTTTGGTAAAGTCAGCAATTTAAACTCAAGCTTATGGCTTTTGGGTATAAAATTCTCCAAAGTGCCAGAGGATACCTGATGGGTCGTGCACAAAACATTCCCTGCCCCAGTCATATTCCCGGACTGGAGTCAGTTGTACACCTTTATATTTAGTTGCAAGGTTCAACGCCACGAGTTCTTTCCAAAAGCGATCAACATCTTCAACTTCTAAAAAGATCATTGTATTGTCAATCCAATCCCGGATGTTGGCATCTTGTAAATAGAATCCCAGTTCACCTGTTTTGAACAAAGACATATCATGAGTTAATATCTTTTCCTGGAAACCCAGGTCCCTATAGAAACTTCGCGACACCTCAAAGTCCTTAGCTCCAATGAATGGCCGGATTGATTTTGCTTTATGTTCCATTCTGTTTTTTTTATTAAGCGATAGCGATACGCATTAATGGCTTGTGCAGTTACATAAAAGCAGGATTAATGATTGATCCGTTGTTGCTGCAATTTACTATTAATGAATTATACTTAAATTGAGCAATGGTGGATTAAAAATAAATAATCTAAGCAGGCACCGGCGAACTTTATATTGCGGTTAACAAAACAAGTTTTACATGATCAAATCAATAATCTTACTGGCTTTATTTGCAGGGCAATGCCTTTTGTCCCTCGGACAAGATCCGAAATCGGATTCCGTACTTTCAAGTTTGTTAATGCTTGACCTCGGGGGCCAGGGGATAGGACTTACTTATGAACACCGGCTATCTAATAAAATGGTGGCAGATATTTCTGCTGGCATTGGCGGCGGACATGATATTGGGGAAGGATTTTTTGAAATAAATTATGGATACCCGGCTTTTTATTTTTCATTGACACCAAAATATTTTTACAACAGGCAGAAAAGAATTGATAAAGGAAAAGAAGTGCATCTTAATTCCGGCAATTACTTTGGGCTAAGATTAAAATATGTAGCTGCCAACAACAGGCCTGTAGACATATATGGCAATAGTTCATTGAATGTATATAGAAATAGTGTTTTAGGAAATATCCATTGGGGGATTCAACGGCCATTGGGTCAGCATTGGTTATTTAATTTTCATATCGGGGCAGGTTACGCAGAGGATATTGACTATGGTTTTGGCACAATTTATCCGGCTGTTGATTTTAAATTCTCTTATGTTTTTCTTAATTCAAGAAAATAATTTTAAAAAGGCAATTCAACTACAAACACTGTTCCTTCACCCTCTTTGGTGTCAATTTTTATTGTACCTCCATGTGCCTTGATAACATCATAACTCAACGATAGACCCAAACCGGTTCCTTGTCCGGGCGGTTTGGTAGTGAAGAAAGGTTGAAAGACTTTATCGACTGAACGTTGCGGAATGCCAAAGCCATTGTCAATAACTTTTATAACAACCTTTTCGTTTTCTTTTTTTGTTACTACACTTACAAGCGGGTCAAACGATCCATTCAGTTTTTGTTTCTTTTCATTTACGGCGTAAAATGCATTGTTGAACAGATTTAATAATACGCTTCCAATTTCCTGGGGAACGACATTTATCCTGTCGATACTTTCATCAAGTTCGGTTTGCATCTTTGCATTAAAGCTTTTGTCTTTTGCCCGAAGACCGTGATAGCTCAATCGTAAGAATTCATCGCACAAGCCATTAATATTTGTTGGTTCTTTTTGACCGGTACGGTTTCGTGCATGTTGCAGCATGCCTTTTACAATGGACTCAGCACGTTTGCCATGATATTTAATTTTTTCTTCATGGTCTTTCAAATTATCTGCGATAGCCTTCACTTCTTCCAAATTGCCTTTATTTATTTCTTCTTTCATTTCGGCAATTAAATCTGCATTCACTTCAGAGAAGTTATTGATAAAGTTGAGAGGATTTTGTATTTCATGTGCAATGCCTGCGGTGAGTTGTCCAAGCGAAGCCATTTTTTCAGCCTGGATCAACTGTTGTTGCGTTTGTTTCAGATCGGCCAGTGTTTTATCCACCTGTTGTTTCGCTGCATCCAGTTTGTTGAAATCATCATACCGTGCATACGCAGTAGAAAATGCATCTGCAATAGATTGTATTATTTTAATTTCCTGCTCACCCAGTTGAGCGGTATTACCAACATACAACATGCCTTGCAGAAAAGGGGCGAAGTGTAAATAAAAACCAACTCCCGGAAGTTTACTCAGGTATTGTTGGGTAGATGTATACACCCCTTGCTTTACTAAATTGCCGGCAAATTCAGTATACGCTTCCTGGTCCCAATATTCAGTATAAAATTTTTTATTCCGCCATTGCGCTACTATTTCAGTAATATTTCCCGGTGTATTATAAGGCAGGTCGAATGCAGCAACTGCTTTGCCATCGGGTGTAGAAAGATAGGTATGACTCACTTGTTGCACATCATCCATAATAAATACGCCACATCTTATGAAAGGAACCGCAAGAACGGTGAGCTCGTTCCATATCAAAGGTGTAATTCGATCAAGATCATTCGTGGTACGCATGGATGCGATCTCTGCACGAATGCGGTCAAGCGAAGCTTGTTTAATTGCTTCCCTGCCTTGCGCTTCTGCAATTTTCAAATCCAGGTAACGGCGGTAGGTAAGACCGAATACTGCTGCAAACTTTTTTAATTCAGCGGTTGTTGCTGTATCCAGGGGTTCTTTGGTGAAAGTGAAAATAGCACCTTCTTTAAAAAAGAACAAGGTACTGCTTTGTTTTTCGGTAGTAACACTCTGCGTGAATTGAGGAGCATGATTTGAAAAAGCTTTGTAATAATTTATAACTTCTTCTGCTGACAAGTCACGACGTACGCTTGTTTCTTTCAGTAACCATGCATCGTAAGCTGCTTCAAGCATTGGATGAATAGAAATAGATACTTTGCCGGTCACCTGTCCGACTGTTCCATCCGCGGTAGTATTTGCTCTCCATACCTGCATTGTTTTTTCTTTGTCATTAATGATGATCAATCCGCAACGCAACAACGAAATGCCAAGTTTATCCAGCTCATTGAACAATACACCGGTTGCATTACCTACATCATCACTGCTGCGCATAGCCATTGCACTTGCTCTCACCCTTTCAAGTGAAGCTTCAATTAGTGCTTCTTTGATCTGCACTTCTGTTGTTTGTAAATCAATGAACCGTTGGTATAATCTTTCAAACTCAAGCGCCATCTTTTTAACTACTTCCTTTTCTTCCGCCGTTGCTTCTCTTGTATGGCCAAATCCTACATATCCGAATTTGCAATACCCCTGCGTAATAAATAATCCATCGGGAAAATCTTCGGGATAAAACTTTGCCTCGTGAGGTACTGCTGAAAGAATTTCCTGGAATAATTGAAATACATGCGGAAGGATCTCATAAGGGTACATGTGGGCGTTTACCTGCTCCGGACCACCTCTCTTCCAATTTTCAACACTTTCTTTCCAGGCAGCTACTGCATCCATGTCAATTTTTTGTTCGGCCTGTACACGTTGGCCTTTCCTGCCGGTTGTGCGGTAAGAGAATTTATTATTTTTTAAATCAAATAATGTAAGATGAGAAAACACAGGAGAAATACCCAGGATATCATATTGCTCAAAAAGAACAGACAACACATCACTTAATTCATTTGAATTATGCATGCCCATCGCCCTTGCCCGAACCCGTTCCAAAGCTGCTTCGATTTCAAGTTCCCGGTTACTTTTTGCAAGCTTGTTTTCAAGTTCTGCAACTTTCGCTTGAAGATTTTCTATTTGATCAATCATAAGAATTAGCTCCTTCACTCTTCTTTTAAATCTCTCTATATGTTGTCCAATAATTCAAATTAGTATGCGATGCAAGCAAGCGCAATATGACGCACAAAATTATCAGTTTATTCTTTTCATGGGGTGATTAAAAATTGGGGCTGAAGTTAAGGCATAGAAGTGAAAATTTATTCATTCAATGCCAACGGCAGATCAACATATAAAGCCGAATGTTAGTTAAACTTCTGTTAGAAGTTTATGTCAGCGGGATGAGAGTAGAATTGTAATTATGAGTGGTAAATAGGTTCGATACAAGTCTGGTGATATTAATTAGAAGTGCAGCTCAATATTAAATAATAGATCCGCTGCTGGTACAACTTAGATGTTTTTATCATTAGAAAAATTAAACATCAATGCCGATGACTTGAACGAGCTCCTGCGGAAATCTATCTTCTCAGTGGTTTTGTAAAACCAATATTTAATCCTGTGCTCATGATCGGCATATTGCCGACGCCAAGGTTTTTAAGTGGAAGCTTTAGATAAGGTTCAACCCTTATGCTTCCAGTACTGCCAAGTTTGTGCGTATATCCCACACTAAGATTGACAACACTGAACCAGTTTTTTGTTTCATTTTTATAGCTAAGATAATTATGACCGCCTGGTTGACTGTTCTGCGTATACTCATAGTCATAATTCTCCGATCTCATGAGATAGGAGGATAGACCGGTAATTGCAAAGAGACTGTGTTTGCCTGATATTATCGTGTACTTCATATTAACCGGCAATTCATAAAGACGGCTTTTCCCATTTACAGCTACTATCGTTATGCCGTTTGTTGGCATATAACCCGGCGGATTGAAATGACTTCCGTTATCATAAACTCTTTTTGTGTCCCAAAGCAGGCCACTCTCGATGCTCCATTTTTTATTTAAGTTATAACCGATGATGAATCCCATTGTTCCACCTGTCTTTGCAGACTGAAAATGTATTGAGCTTATGTCAACTCCGGTTAAAATCCCCGTATAAAATCCACTTTCATTCTTATTACTGCTGTTCGTCTTTACCTTATTAGGATCCGGTTGCCGGGTTAAAGGATCTTTTTCTTCTTTATGATTTGTTGCGGTAAGGAAATCCTGGTAGATCGAGCTCAAATTAACAGCAGCGATATCAAAATTTGTATTGGCCTTAGAAATGTCCTGAATTGGTTGATCAAATTTTTCTTTCGCTATATATTTTTTAGGTTCCTGTACTGGCTGATTGAATTGTTCTTTCGTTATGTATTCTTTAGCTTGTTTTGTTTTGTGTGCGGAAATAAAATCATTCTTGTTTACATGAACAACAGCACTTGTTGAAGGAATTGTTGCAGATCCGTTGTTCGTTGTTTTTTGATTTGGTTTGTTGGCCGTTGTTGTATTTTCTTTATTTTCCTTTGAAACTTTTGCGGTGCCATCTTCAATTAATTTATCGGGCTGTGAAGAACCGGGCAATTTCGTAATTGCAGCACTTTCTTTTTTAGATAAAAAGTATAAGGAAGCTCCCGTCATAATAAGAACACCAATACTTAGCAATACAAGTCCTTTGCCGCTAAGAAACCACCACACGATAAAACGACGCCGTTCTTTTTTTTGAGGCATCTTTTCATCCAGTATGGCATGCATATCATTCCATAAATGATCTTCATTTGCAGAAGGTAGCTGCTCAAGCTTCCTTTCTATAATGTCGTAGTTCGGGTGGCGCTTATTCATGCTCTTTCTTTTGCTTTTAATAAATTGATCAAATATTTCCTGGCTTCACTCAAATGCCATCTGCTTGTTCCTTCACTTATCTTCAATTGTTCTCCGATTTCTTTGTGGTTATATCCTTCCGTTACGTACAGGTTAAACACTGCCCTGGTAGTTGCGGGCAAATGCCTTAACATGCATTGTATTTGCTGTGCTGACATCCGTTGCAATGCGTCAGCCTCAATGGAGGGTTCATATTCTTCTTTCCATTCTATCGATATATTCTTTCTGTTTTGCTTGCGCAAGAAATCTATGGCGGTACGGATCATGATCGTTCGCATCCACGTATATAAGGATGACTTGCCTGCATCGTAACTGTCTATTTGCTGAAAAACTTTTAGAAATCCGTCCTGCAATACTTCAACGGCATCTTCTTCATTTTTTGTGTAAGATTTACAAAGCACCATCATCGATGAACAGAACTGTTTATATAACAGCTCTTGCACCCGTCGGTCATTGAGGGCGCAACCTTTGACAAGGTCCGGTTCGGATAGGGCACTTTTGGAGAAAGACATTTGGTAATAATTATCATGTGGTCTTAAGGTATTGGAGTGTTATGAATCAGAAATACGGAAGGGATAAAATTAATACCCTGAACTTGAAATTGCAATAACGTTAAACTACGTTCAGGCAAATGTTTCGAAATCATTTTAAGCTGTAATAGCCCAGGAACAAGTATTCTTCCCGGTTGGCCTATATATTTCTACCTGCAGCCGCCCGGTTTGCGGGCTGACTGCAGTCTAGAAATAAGTTTACATAGAGGGCTAATTTATATCAGCCATAGGGGATTTACCATAAATGAATTTTCATAGACCGTATATAAGTAATGGGCGAATTAGTCATGTAGATTCAGGTAAATACATATACGCAGTTTGGTGGTCAGGCGTTGGGAAACAAAAAAATTTTTAGCGGATTGTGATGACCGCCTCTTCAAGTAGAAACACTATTAATACATGAGCTGAATCTTTTTCGCAAAAAATAAAGGCTGTACTTGCAATTGCTATATATAAATAATATTTTTGTAATTCCATCCTTGAAAAACTGCAATCAATCCCGGACAATCCATTTCCGTAACCTAAAAAAGCTAAATGATGTACCTTACCCGGACCTCGAAGCTATATGCAGTTCTATTATTATTTTTTGTAGCAATCTTTTCATGCAAGAAACAAAAACCTGGAGTTGATCCGCCGCCACCTCCGCCGGATGAAACGCCGGGTGTTTACCAATCAATTTTCAATTTACCTTCTGTTTCTTTTTGCGGATCTGCTTTAACATCAACGTTGAAAATTAAAGATGGTACCGATATAGGTACTGTAACTGTAGGTAATGATTCTATTTATCTGTATTTAACTTATAACCTTACCGGTAACTGGTACCTGGGCGATGCACATTCATATGCAGGACGGGAATCACTTATTCCGCGAAACATAGATGGAAATCCTATGCATCAACAATTTCCCGGCAAGCAGGTTTTGAACTTATGCGATCTGCGGCAAACATTCACTTTCCGGGTGTTGTTATCAAATCTTTCAACAGATAATGATGCGCAGTGCACAACCAATCAACGATATTATATTGCGATGCGGGCTTCTGTGAGACAATTTAGCAATGCAGCAGAATGTATCACGGGCACCGATCAGCCGGCCTGGGGTGCACCTTTTTTGATCAACCCCGGTAATGCAAACGAATGGGCAACTGCCTTTTATTACTGTAAGGAAGATTGTGCTGTACCTGCGGCCTGTGGTTATTCGCAAGGTTATTGGTTCTCTAATCCTAACCCTAATGCTTCATGGTGTCAAAATGTAAAGTTTGGAAATTTAGAAATAAATGAACAACAGGGCGATGCTCTTTGGCCCCCTCAAAACAACTGGGTAAAGAGAGCTTTATTCCAGGCGTCTGCACTGCAACTCAGCATGAACTGTTTTAATGGTGGCATCCCTGTCCCTGCTGCAATCGCCGGTGATTACAACAGAGTACAAACTTTCCTTTCCACACTTACATATGGCGATATACAAAATGGAACAGTTCCTCTCACCACAGATACAACTGGAGTTCGGGCATCAACAAGTAATGTTGGAAGATGGATCTGCAATAATCACTGTACTGCACACCCAGACCCTACAGCATGTACCGGATTCTAAACAAATAAATTTAAAACCTGCTAAGCTCCGCACAATTGTGCGGAGTTTTTTATTGGATATGACATGGTTAATATAAAACCATTAAAATGGTTTTACGATGATATTTTCTTGATATAGCCCACGGTTTAAACCGTGGGCTATGAAAGCTATGCCCTATAATATAAAAATGGGTTTAACCATTTTATTTCTGCTGGTCGGCTGAAAACAACAAAATTAGTTGAATAGAATTGATGCAGCACAAGAGTGCGGTCCTTCCACCTCGGCAAGCCCGGTATCTGGTAATCCTGGTAACGGTTAAGGGTCCTGCACAATGATAAGTTTTATCTTCGTTAATACATTTAAGAATAATTCAAACACTTTATGCTCGATATTGTTATTGAAGCCCGTAATGCCGCTATCAGTAAATCCATGAAGGTTAAACGCATTCTTCCTTTCCGGTTGCGGCGAATGGTTGGTCCATTTATTTTTATGGATCATGCAGGACCGATTGTGGAAGTACCTTCGGCACCATCATCATTGGATGTGTTGCCGCATCCGCATATCGGGCTTTCAACTGTAAGCTATCTTTTTGGCGGACAGGTAACACACCGCGATAGTTTGGGTGTAGAGCAGATTATCCGCCCGGGTGAAGTAAACTGGATGACAGCCGGCAGTGGCATTGCTCACTCTGAAAGGTTTGAAGATCCTGCTGCACTGGCAGGAGGAGAATTGGAAATGATACAAACCTGGGTAGCACTTCCTGAAAAAGATGAAGAAGCAGTTCCTTCTTTTAATAACTACACACCGGATCAACTACCGGTATTTACCGACAAAGGTGTATGGATGCGACTCATTGCAGGTAACGCTTACGGACTTGAGTAACGATGTAAAAACAAACTCTCCCTTGTTTTACCTGCATGTAATACTTCAGCAAGGTGCAACGTTTTGGTCTTCCGAAAGAACATTCGGAACGGGGCTTTTACATTGCAAAAGGAAGTGTTGAAGTATCGGGAAATACTTATCATGAAGGGCAAATGCTGGTGTTCAATAAAGGTGTTGATCCGGTAATCCTGGCAAAAGAAAATACAACCCTGATGCTTTTGGGAGGTGAACCTTTGGGTGAAAGATTTATCTGGTGGAATTTTGTTTCTTCCCGTAAGGAACGGATTGAACAAGCTAAGGAAGACTGGAAGCAAGGCCGCATTATACTGCCACCAACCGACAACAAAGAATTTATTCCGCTGCCGGAAGATAAGTCTCACCCTGCAGGTGGTGCGCCAAAACCGGAGCCGCTTTCATAGAGAGATTGCGGTTTGCATATAGCCCACGGTTTAAACAGTGGGCTATGAAAGTTATATTAAGACAAAAATATTTTAATACCGGCTTTTGTATTTCATAGCATCGCCTGTTGCGACGCTCCGTTCATCTTTCTGTTCTTTATTGGATGTTGTACTCCGGATTTGCAAATCCGGAATACTGCGATTCAATAGCTCGCAGTTTATCCGGAATGCAACATCATCGGCTGGGGTGCTTAAGCCCATAAGGAAACATAATCGTAAGTAATACGAATATTAGCAAGAAATTAAGTTCAATTCCATTTCGGCCGCCGCCTACCACGTACCAGCCTTCTTCTAAATGCACTAAAATAATACCTGCAATTAGTATAATGATGGTGATAATACTGGCCAACTTTACAAATTTTTCAAATAGCAGGCAAACAGCACATATCACATGAGACAATTTGATTGCCCAGGCAAGAGCTAAGCCAAATGGAGCAAAGCCTATTTGGTTTAAATATAAATTTCCAAAATCATTAATACCGTTGTTAAACATTCCTGGAATACTATGCATCAATAGAATAATTGCAACTGCTACCCGCAGCATAAATGTGTTGTTGTATATATTCATGGACTTAGCTATTTGTGTATTCATTATCCCTTTTCTCCTTCATTGCTTTTCGCTGCTCTTCTGCTGCTCTTAGTTCTACTCTTCTTATTTTACCACTGATGGTTTTAGGAAGTTCAGTAACAAATTCAATGATACGCGGAATTTTGTAAGGCGCTAAATGTTTTTTGCAATAATGGAAAATTTTATGTGAGAGTTCTTTGGTTGCAATAACATCGGGAACCAACACAACAAATGCTTTTACTTCCTGTCCTTTGATGGGATGCGGACTGCCGACCACCGCAGATTCCAATACTTCATCAACCTCTATCAAAACACTTTCTATTTCAAAAGGACCGATGCGATAATCAGATGATTTAATTACATCATCGTCTCTGCCTACAAACCAATAATAACCCTCTTCATCTTTGTAAGCTTTATCGCCGGTGTAATAAAGCCCGTGCTTAAAAACTTGTTTTTGCTTTTCCTCATCGCCAATATATGATTTGAAAATTCCGCGGAATTTTTCAGGATGCACACGAACTGCGATCTGCCCGGTTTCATGAACCGGCATTTCATTACCATCCGCATCTGCAATCATCATATCATAAATAAACGTTGGTTTGCCCATCGAGCCAAACCTGATTTGGCTGCCAGGCAAATTACAGATCATGCAGGTACTTTCTGTTTGTCCATACCCGTCACGTATCTCAAGACCTGTTCCATCTTTCCAGATTTTTATAACTTCTGCGTTGAGCGGTTCGCCTGCACTTACGCATTCCCGCAATGAGAATTGATATTCATTTAAATTTTCATTGATCAGCATCCGCAGCGCTGTAGGCGGTGCACAAAGCGTAGTTATCTTATGATCGCGGATAATTTTCAGATAGCTGCCGGCGACGAATCTTCCTTTCGGCACATAAGCAAAAGCAGTGGCGCCAAAATTCAATGGAGCAAATACACAACTCCATGCAAACTTTGCCCATCCCGGTTGTGAAATATTGAAATGTATATCCCCGGCTTTTAACCCGATCCATGCAGCAGTAGTTAAATGGCCTAAAGGATAACTCGATTGCGTATGTACCGCCACCTTTGGCAGTCCTGTAGTGCCGGAAGTAAAAAACCAAAATAAGTCATCGTCTTTATTTGTATCACCCGCGTCGGCGCTTTTTTCTTCTGCATCAATTTCGCTAAAAGATGTCCACCCGTTTCTTTTTCCATCCAACAGCAACTTTACTTTAACAAGATTGTCATATTGTAACAAAGCCTGCTCCATTTTTTCAGCATTATCATTATCGGCAATAATTACTTTGGGAGATGCTTTTTGAAACCGATAAACGATATCATTAACAGTAAGTATGCCTGCAGCGGGAATTAAAATAAGTCCGCCTTTGATTGCTGATAAATAACTTATCCATAAACCTTCATTCAATCCGCACATGATAAATATATCATCTCCTTGTTTTACATCTTGCTTGCGTAAAAAATTCAATAGTTGGTTGCATTTTTCTGATCCCTGCTTATAAGTAAGTGTTATCGCTTCCGGCGGAACGTCGGTAACCAGCTCCAGCATGTTGCGGTCAGCATGTGCTTTTACAATTAAAGGTTCGAATACATCACGAACCCAATTGAATTTTTCGGGAACATCAATTGAACAGCCAGGCAATTTATCATATTCCTTATTTTCAATGATTGCCGTTAATTCGGTTAAATTTTTTTGAAACTGATCGAGCATAGTGAGCGAATGTGTTGAAGAAAGTTACGCTTAACAAGTCAGAAGTCAAAAGTCCAGAGTAAGAAGTGAAAAGCTGAAAGACTAAAGAGATTGGCAGCAGGCAGCTAGCAGTCAGCAGCTAGCTGTCGGCACTTAATGCTCAACAATTCACCACTCGTCACTCATCATTCACCACTTCATAGTGTTTTACCTGCTTGTCATATCGTATCATCATTTCCTGCGCTATTTTTGGAACTACCGCCGTTTCATAATGTTCGCCTGCAAAGTGTTTGATCGCTTCTGAAGAATCCCATTTTGTTATTACAAGGAATTCGGTTCCTTCAGATAGTTGTCTTTTTAATATGGATGCTTCAATAAAACCATTGATCCTGGCAAGCTGTTTAAATGTATCATTTTTAAGATGGCTAATATATTCATCGGCGCTGTCTTTTTTTACTAAACCGGTCCATTGCCTTGCTATCATTAGTTTATTGAGTTTAGAAATTATTTTTTGTTCATTTTAGAAAGATCGATGCTTAAACCAATTGATGCATTAAAATTCCTTGCTTCAAGATTGATCTCATTATCAAAGGGCTCGGAGCAAAATGTAAAGCCCCCGTCCAAATAAAGCCAGTTCAATTTATTAAAAGTTAGCTGCATGTTCCATGTTGCTTCAAAAAAGCTGAGCGTTTTTCCAGGCAGCAGATGAAGATCATAATACTCCAATTCAGCAGGTGAATAAGAAGTCAGGACATCGCCATAATGCACCGCGGATACTTTACCAATTAACCCGGTACGGAAATTTTTAACAAAAAAATTAATGGATGATTGCAGGTACCATTTGCTTATATCACCATTGTAATAGCGGCTATAGTTAACGCCATTATCAAATCCATTATCAGTGAAAGAATATTTTCCAAAGCCAAGGCCGCCATATATATTAAACATTATTTTTTTGTCGTTTGTTATTGGCATAAAATAACCGGTCCCAAAATTTACCAGATGGCGGTCATATCTAATGATGGAGCTGTCAAAAAAATTCCGGTTATAATTAGAGAAAACGTCCTTTTCATTTCTTTTAAAATAATCTGCAGTGAATGCCCAATGATCACTCACTGCATAAGCAGCTTGCAAGTCGAGGCCATCATTATATTCATCCTGCAAATCATTTTCACTTGCAGCAGTAGAATAATAAGCAGCCAGTTTTGATTCACCCTTTTCACGGAAGTATGGATTATTAGGCGGCGCAGGGGAATAAATAAATCGTGGAGTTCGGCAAGAAGTCAGCGCAACACATATTACAAATAAATTGATAAACCATTTATTTTTCATAGCTGTTAGGTGGGTTTACACGAAATGACTCGCAAAGAAACACAAAGTTTAATTTTTTTATAAAATAAAAAATCTCCTGTCGAAACACTTGAGTGTGGTTTCTAATATTTTTTATTTCATCAAAAGAAGTCCTTAAGTTTCTATTGCCAGTATTTTAATAAAATGTATCCTGCAATGTGCATAGTAATTATTATCGAAGGTAACATTGTAAATAATGAAGTTAAAACTGCTCGTCCATAACCGGCAAAACCATAGAAAACGGAATATATTTTCTTAGTTAGAGGTATAGCAGATAATAAAAGACAGGGTAAGTGAAATATTAGCAAATGTTTAAAGCCGACCGGGTTTTGACCGTCAAGAAAATTAAAAAATTTGAACATGCCAAGTAGTTGATCATCTTCATATGTCATCCGGAAACCGCGTGGATGGCCGTATTCATTTAATATTGGAAAAAATGAAGTTTGGATAAATGCTAAAACTGACGCTGTCAACAAGTAAACAACAATAGAGAAAAATGAAGCGGTATAAGCAATCTTAAAAGGAAGTTTAGGCAGTGTGCCTTTCGTTATTGCAATTGAAAGTATCAGTAATAAGCTTCCGAACAATGCTGCAACTGCAGAGGGGATAAGTACGAGTAAGGCAAGAACAAGTAAAATGATAATTCCAATGCACCCGCCGTCGCCAGCTCCAGGGCCATTCCCAGGTCCTTTGTCCCAGCCTCCAGAAGGGGGCTTATGACTATTTTCTGATTCACTTGCAATCCTTTCATTCCATTCTCTTACATTTTTACCTCTTACATATTCATTCCAATCGCCACCACCCCATGGGTCCTTGTTTAATCCTTCGTCAAAACTATTGCTTAATAAAATAGTAGATTGATGAAAAACTGTAAATAGTGGTTGTGTTAGTTGATGGCTGATGATCATTGTGCGTATGTTTAGTAAGGTTCAGTAAACTGTAAGGAATCAACAGTGGATGATTGATGGTATTGTAATATAAAAAAATCCCCCGACAAAGTCAGAGGATTTCATTCTTTCTCTTTTACTATTATCTCAAAAACAATATCTCCCTGTATTTCGGCAAATACCATTCACGGTCATCAACCAATAATTCAAGTTTGTCAACATGATAACGAATGTCATCAAAGAAAGCATCTTTCACCTGGCTTTGATAACCGAGGGCTTTTGTTCTCGTGCCTTCCATTGCGTTACATATTTTTCTTGCTTCGATCATTTTTTCAACCAGCTCACTTGTTTTACTTATATGCTCTGAAATTTTTTCCAGTATCTGTTTTTGATTTGCAAACGCCGATTCGTTCAACCCGGATTCTTTCAATCCTTTAATATTATTCGCCAGCAAATTCTGGTAACGAATAGCTGCAGGTAAAACATGGCTTGTTGCCAACTCACCCATTATCCGGCTTTCTATCTGCACCTTCTTAATATATTTTTCCAATTCTATTTCATGTCTTGCTTCCAATTCGCCATGCGTGTACACATTGTTGTTTTCAAAAAGAGCTTTTGCTTTTTTAGTTACCATGGCATCCAATGCAAGCGGCGTGGTTTTTACATTTGGTAAACCTCTTTTCTCAGCTTCTTTCTGCCATGCTTCGCTGTAACCATCACCTTCAAATAAAACTTTTTCACTTCCTACAATGTATTGACGAAGTACATGCATAATAGCGATCTCTTTCTTATCGCCTTTTTCAATATGTGCATCTACTTCTGATTTGAAATTTTTCAATGTTTCCGCCATAATGGTATTCAGCACTGTCATGGCATTGGCGCAGTTTGCTGAAGAACCCACTGCACGGAATTCAAATTTATTTCCTGTAAATGCAAACGGAGAAGTGCGGTTCCTGTCTGTATTATCAAGTAAAAGCTCAGGAATGCTTTTATGAATATCGATCTTTAACATGCTTTCATCGGTTTCATCCATTTTAGCAGTTACTCTTTCTTTAAATTCATTTAACACCTTCGTTAAATATTCACCAATGAAAACAGAAATGATTGCAGGTGGCGCTTCGTTGGCACCGAGACGATGATCATTTGGTGCGGATGCAATAGAAGCTCTTAATACATCAGCATAATCATGAACCGCTTTAATAGTGTTTACAAAAAAAGTAAGGAACATCAGGTTAGTCTTTGGCGTTTTACCGGGAGCCAAAAGATTTACACCTGTATCAGTCGCCATACTCCAGTTATTATGTTTACCGCTGCCATTAATTCCGGCAAATGGTTTTTCATGAAGCAATACACGCAGCTTATGACGGCGGGCAACACGATCCATTACATCCATCAATAGTGAGTTATGATCAACGCCAACGCTTACTTCTTCAAAAATTGGCGCACATTCAAATTGAGCAGGGGCCACTTCATTGTGTCGTGTACGAAGGGGAATACCAAGTTTGTATCCTTCATTTTCATAGTCACGCATAAAAGCATATATCCTTTCAGGGATTGAACCAAAATAATGATCTTCCAATTGCTGACCTTTTGCCGAGCTATGCCCATATACAGTTCTTCCGCACATTACGAGATCGGGCCGTGCATTGTATAAGCCTTCATCAATAACAAAATATTCCTGTTCCCAACCGAGAGTAGCCGTAACACGGGTTACATTTCTGTCAAAATAATTACAAACATCAACTGCAGCTTTATTTAATGCTTCAAGTGCTTTTAAAAGCGGCGCTTTATAATCAAGTGATTCTCCTGTGTAAGAAACAAAGATGGTAGGAATGCAAAGTGTTTTTCCATTACCTATTTCCATAATGAACGCAGGTGATGATGGATCCCATGCTGTATAGCCTCTTGCTTCAAACGTAGCACGCAGACCACCACTTGGAAATGAAGAAGCATCCGGTTCCTGTTGTATCAATGCATCACCTTCAAATTGTTCAATCGGAGTGCCGTCGCTTTTTATAGTAAAAAATGAATCATGTTTTTCGGCGGTAGTTCCGGTCAATGGTTGAAACCAGTGAGTAAAGTGTGTAACACCTCTTGCTTCAGCCCATGAACGAATGCCACTCGCAATTTGATTGGCCATTGCACGGTCAATTTTTTGACCGGCCCTTATTGAGCCAACAAGACTTTTATACGCCTCATCGCTTAAAAACTCCCGGGAAGTTTTTACGTTAAAAACACTTTCTCCGAAAATGGCTGTTATTCTTGTTGGATTTTCTACTGTTACTTCTTGCGAGGAAGACAAATTGTTGATAGCGTTAAATCGTAATGACATGATTATTTTTTTATACTTTTTAAATGGGTGTCAAATATAAAAGGTAAGCCGTGTTTAAAAGCTTACCTTAAAACTTGGTGAATAAATTTATAGTAAATCCTTTCGAAAAGAATCGTTAAGCTACTTTTTTCTTTTCTACTTGCATCAAATTCGCTTCAGCAATTTTCACGGTCTTAATAATACGGGCTGCTACCTTATAAGGATCGGCAGCGCTATTCGGACGGCGATCTTCCAACCAGCCTTTCCATCCTTTTTCTACGGTTCCGATCGGAATGCGAATAGAAGCGCCGCGGTCAGAAATACCAAACGTGAAATCTGTGATCGCTGCAGTTTCATGTTTACCGGTAAGACGCAGATGATTGTCTGGCCCGTATACTTCAATATGCTCTTTTATAAATGGTCTGAAACCTTCGCAGATCCGTTCATAAACTTCTTTACCTCCGCATGTTCTTAATAATTCATTTGAGAAGTTTGCGTGCATACCACTACCGTTCCAATCAAGGTTGCCGAGTGGTTTACAATGCCAGTTAATTGCAATTCCATATTTCTCGCCAATTCTTTCAAGTAAATAACGGGCAACCCAAACCTGGTCGCCGGCAGCTTTTGCACCTTTAGCAAAAATCTGGAATTCCCATTGCCCGGTTGCTACTTCGGCATTGATACCTTCCACATTTAATCCAGCTTCGAGGCAAGCATCAAGATGTTCTTCAACCATTGCGCGGCCGAATGCATTTTTAGCACCTACTGAACAATAATAAGGACCTTGCGGACCAGGGAAGCCGCCTTCAGGAAATCCGATTGGTTTATTTGTAGCGGGGTTCCATAAAAAATATTCCTGCTCAAATCCAAACCAAAAATCATTGTCATCATCTTCAATAGTCGCTCTTCCATTTGATTCATGTGCAGTGCTGTCAGGACTCAACACTTCACACATTACGAGGTAAGCATTTTTTCTTTGTGGGTCTTTCGCAATGAATACTGGTTTTAATAAACAATCAGAAGATCCGCCCGGAGCTTGTTCGGTTGATGAACCGTCGAAGCACCACATTGGACAATCCTCCAGTTTGCCACTGAAGTTTTTTTCGATCTTAGTTTTACTTCTCAGGCTTTGTATCGGTTTATAACCATCCAACCAGATGTATTCGAGTTTTGAAGAGACCATAACAAATGCTTTTAATTTTTAAAATGAGGTTCCATTGCAAAAAAAAGCATATTGTGGAATAAAACCAACAAATTTTACAACTGCAATCAAGTTTTTGAATAAAATGTGGAAAATTTTGAGAAGAATCTCGAAAAATTTCAACGAATTCAAGAGTTATCGGTAGATTGAGAGATATTAGAATTATTTTTAATATTGTTGAACAGGATAGCGTAGATCCTTTCCCAGTCAATAAGACTGATCACCGGAACCAATAAGAAAGGCAGTATAATACTCCGGTATCTTACAATTGCCCCTAAAAAATTTACGGTGAACCCGATCAGGAGAAGAAATGAAAAAGAAAAGAAAATGCAGAACCAAATAAATGCTGCTGACTTCACCCCATTGGTTCGCCAAAATAAAAATAACAAGAACAAAAAAAGAAGGAATGCAGTTTCTGAAGCAGCCGCCATTGAAAGAATATGTTTTACATCACCCGGGTGAGGGCGGAGGGTAGTTGAGCTAAGTGCTCTTGGCGCATTGACAAGAAAACTTCCCACAGATGGTTTTAATTCCGGAAAATCAAAACCAGAATTTCCCTGCAGGGTTTTAAAAGCTTTTTGTTTGTCAACTACCGCCTGCGGAAAATCCAACCCCGGCGAAATATAACGAAGTGAAAAGAATAACAACCCGCTTATAAAATATGTGGAGATAAAAATTAAGGCTATTCTTTTTTGCATTTTATAGGAAAGTATCCACGCAAATAATGCGGGGATCATTATTACCAATAAAAAATTCCTGAACGAAAGAATGATAATAAATGAAATCAATAATGAAAAAATCCGTGAAAGCTTAAATCTTTTTTCTTTTAACCCAAAATAAACGTGATAAATGATAAGACTGATAGCCATAAACACAAGACCGTCTTTATGAATGCCGCTTGTCCAGTAGGCAAAAGATGGTATGAGAAAGGTTGCCAGTAATACATGAACTTTTTTTCCGGGAAACACATCACTAAATACACGATACACTGCCACGGGGCCGGTGAATGTGATGAAAGAATAGAAAATGACATTCACATAATAATTTCCAAAACTGAAAATATTTACAGCAGAAAGAAATTTGATGAACATGTTGCTCTTCAGATCATTCCACCAAGAATTTTCAGAGGCAAAAAATCTTCCATACTTCTCGTCATACCCGCTTTGAAAAAGATTGGAAAAATATTCTGATGGGCTTTGAAAAAGAAGTTTATACTCATCCACGCTTAAATAATGATAACCCCATGTATCAAACATATAAGCATATTGGCCATAATAGATCCCGATCCATCCGTAAAAAATGCCAGCCATAACCTTTAATAAAAAAAGTATAACTAACTGGGCATTGCTAAGCCCGGATTTTTTAAAGAAACCAAGTCTTGTAAGCAGCCACGCAAATAAACAGAGATATCCTGCAAATAATAGGTAATACAATTGGCGGGTTTATCAGCGCAAAATAGTTATAAAATCTGATGTATGCAGAGACAAGGCATGCCTTGTCTGTACGATAATCAATAGTCAGTGACAATGAGAAAGCCAATTTACAATACAGAGATTGTAAAATTCAAATCTAAGTTCCCCTTCCGGGCGAGAAGTGGTTTCTGACTTCAATTCATTAGTTTTGCGCTTTCTTAAAAACTATGGAAATAACTTTTAAAACGGCCGAACAACTTCGCCTGACTGCTGAAGAATTCGAACTTATCAAACAAAAACTTGGACGAATACCCAACTTCAATGAACTCTGCGCCTTTAGCGGCATGTGGAGTGAACATTGCAGCTACAAAAATTCAATTAAATGGTTGAAGACTTTACCAAGGGAAGGTGGTCGCATGCTTGTAAAGGCTGGTGAAGAAAATGCGGGACTAATGGATATAGGCGATGGGCTTGGTGTTGTGTTTAAAATAGAATCTCATAATCATCCTTCCGCTATTGAACCTTTCCAGGGAGCAGCTACAGGAGTTGGTGGAATACATCGCGATATTTTTACAATGGGTGCAAGACCAATTGCTGCATTAAACTCTTTGCGTTTTGGAAATTTGGAAGAAGATAAAACCCAGCATTTACTTTCCGGTGTAGTACATGGCATTGGTCATTATGGAAATTGTTTTGGCGTACCAACTGTTGGCGGCGAAATTTATTTTGATGAATGTTATCATACCAATCCATTAGTGAATGCAATGAGTGTTGGTATTGTAAAAGCAGGAGAAACTGTTTCAGCAACTGCAAAAGGAAAAGGCAACCCCGTGATGTTTGTGGGAAGTGCAACGGGTAAAGATGGAATTGGCGGAGCGTCCTTTGCATCTGCTGATATTACTGCAGACAGTGCGCAGGATCTGCCTGCAGTGCAGGTAGGCGATCCATTCCAGGAAAAAAAATTATTGGAAGCTTGTCTGGAAGTAATACAAACCGGTGCAGTAGTTGGCATGCAGGATATGGGTGCTGCAGGAATAATTTGTTCTACTTCTGAAATGAGTGCAAAAGGTGAAGTAGGAATGAGAATAGACCTGGACAAAGTTCCTACCCGCCAAAAAAATATGAAAGCATGGGAGCTCTTGTTGAGTGAAAGCCAGGAAAGAATGTTATTAGTTGCTGAAAAAGGAAGAGAAGATGAAGTAATAAAGATTTTTGAAAAATGGGACCTGCCTTGTTCTGTGATTGGTGAAGTAACCGATGACGGCATTCTCAATTTTTACATGAACAATGAATTAGAAGCATCGATTCCTGCGTATGACCTGGTATTAGGTGGCGGCGCTCCTCAATATGAAAGAGAATTTCGTGAACCAACATATTTAAATGAGATAAAAAAATTTGATCCGGATTCCATAGCTGTTCCCGGAGATTTAAAAGCTATCGCGGAAAAGATCATTGCGCTTCCATCTATTGCATCAAAGCGCTGGATATATCATCAATACGATAGCTCGGTATGTACCAATAATGCTTCCACGAATGCTCCAACAGATGCACCGGTTATTTTGGTAAAAGGAACTAAGAAAGGGTTGGCTATAACAACAGATTGTAACAGCCGTTATGTTTTTGCCGATCCTTATAAAGGAGCGATGATCGCAGTAAGCGAAGCCGCAAGAAATATTGTGTGCAGCGGTGGTCAGCCATTAGGAGTTACTAACTGTTTGAATTTTGGAAACCCTTATGATCCTGAAGTGTATTATCAATTTGTAGAGGTAATAAAAGGGATGGGTGATGCATGCAGAAAATTCGATACACCGGTTACCGGCGGCAACGTAAGTTTTTATAATCAAAACCCCGATGGACCGGTTTATCCAACACCTACAATTGGCATGGTTGGCTTGCTTGAAAATATCAATGAAAAAATGACCCTGGATTTTAAAGAAGAAGGCGACGTCATTTATTTATTGGGTAAATCGACCAATGATATTAATTCATCGCAATACCTCGCTAAAATTTGTAATGTAGAATTTTCACCGGCGCCTTATTTTGAATTAGAAGACGAATTTTTGCTGCAACAAAAAGTTGCAGCAGTTATTCAAAAGAAATTAATTCAATCGGCACATGACGTTAGCGAAGGCGGATTATTTATCACACTATGTGAAAGCGGCTTCAACCGCGAACTTGGTTTTACGTTGGAAACAAAAGATGACCTGCGTGAAGATGCCTATTTATTTGGCGAAGGTCAAAGCAGGGTAGTGGTGACCGTAAAAGCCGACCTGATCGAAAAATTTGAAAATGCCATTGGCGATTTCCCCCATGAAAGGATCGGGTTGGTAACAAGCGGAGAGATGTTGGTGAATGGGGATTTTTGGGGCACGATCGATTGGTGGCAGGAGGAATATGACACTGCTATCGAGGATTACTTAGCAAAGGAAGCAGCTGGTTCTGCTTTAAGTTCTATTTAGCTTAGGTTAAGAATAAGACTAAGGTTGAGGCTAAGGTTAAGAAACGGAGCCGAACTTAAGTCTAAGTCTTGATCTCAATCTCAACCTCAATCTTAATCTTAACCTTTCCTCAACTATGGATCGTAATTCCGTCATACTGGTTACAGGGGCTGCAGGTTTTATTGGCAGTTGTATGGTTGGTTATCTTAATCGTAAGGGTTACCATAACATCATCATTGTTGATGAATTTGTTGATGAAAATAAAAAACAGAATTACGAAGACAAAAAGCTCATTGCAAGGGTTGACAGGAATGAATTATTCGATTGGCTGATCGATCACCCCATGCAAATTGATTTTATTTTTCATTTGGGTGCACGAACCGATACAACTGAATTTGATTATTCAGTTCTGGAAAAATTAAATGTTGATTACTCAAAAAAGATATGGAACTATTGTGTACAGAAAAATATTCCATTGGTGTATGCTTCGTCAGCTGCAACTTATGGCGGTGGTGAATTGGGATATAAAGACGATCATGAGTTGCCATACAAATTAAATCCACTGAATCCATACGGTAAATCAAAAAATGAATTCGATAAATGGATTCTTCAACAGACTCTGAACCCGATAGCTATCGGGTCTGAACTTTCAACTCCCATCTCGCCTCCGTTTTGGTACGGGTTGAAGTTTTTCAATGTGTATGGGCCTAATGAATATCATAAAGGCAGAATGGCTAGTGTGATCTTTCATGCATTCAATCAAATTAAATCTTCAGGAAAAGTAAAACTGTTTAAATCTCATAAGCCAGAGTATAAAGATGGTGAGCAGCTTCGTGATTTTGTTTATGTAAAAGATGTGGTTGATATATGTTACTGGTTAATGAATGAGAGGCCTTCACCGGGTTTGTATAATCTTGGAACGGGCAAGGCCAGAACGTTCAAAGACCTCGTTACTGCAATTTTTAAAAGCCTTGGTAAAGAACCGGTAATTGAATTCATCGATACACCTGCCGACATTCGTGATAAATATCAATACTTCACCGAAGCAGATATGACAAAGATCAGAAATGCAGGTTATAAGGAAGAATTCTATTCCCTTGAAGAAGGTGTTGATACTTACGTAAAGAATTTCCTGGTAGATAAAAAATATTACTAGGCCCCACTTTTGTATTGAAAGAAATAAGTAACACGAAGGACACAAAGTATACACAAAGGACACGAAGAAGTTGCTGTTTATTACCAGCACTTTGTGTTCTTCGTGGTTTCTTTCTGTTCTTCGTGACCTCTTCTTCATCGCCTCTTGAAATAGCCTCCCGAAGATTTCCTCAAATCAGATTTCGATACGCATAGAAATATCCTGATATTTGCTTATTGTTGTTTGCCACACCGATAACCGGCGTGGCAATTTTATTAAATGAAATGTTTATGTCAAAGAAAATTGCGATCATCGGCGGTGGTAATCTCGGTGCCTCGATTGCCGAAGGTTTAATTCAAAGTGAATTCAGCCGTCCTGTGGAAATTTCCATTACACGAAGAAATCTTTCTCCGCTTAGCCGTTTTGCAGAACAAGGTTCAATGGTTCATAGCGATAATAAGAAAGCAGTGAAAACTGCCGAGATCATTATTCTTGCGGTAAAGCCCTACAATTTTGCCGATATTATTAATGAAATAAAAACTACACTTGATCCAAAGAAACATGTTATAGTGTCTGTGATCACCGGGGTATGGATCGAACAAATCCAAAAAGCAATTGGCAAACCGGTTCCGGTTATTCGTGCAATGCCGAATACAGCGATCGCAATACAACAAAGTATGACCTGCCTTGCACATGCCGGTGCATCCACATCACAATTAAATTATATCCGCCAGTTATTTGATCAATTGGGTAAAACAATAATCATCGATGAAAAACTGATGGATGCCGCAACGATATTGGGTGCATGCGGTACTGCTTATGCAATGCGTTATATCCGTGCAAATATCCAGGGCGGAATCGAAATTGGCTTTGATGTAACTACCGCGGCACTGATTGCTGCGCAGACGGTGAAAGGTGCAGCACAATTATTATTGGAAAAAGGAAGTCATCCTGAACATGAGATCGATAAAGTAACCACACCGAAAGGTTGTACGATTGCAGGTCTTAATGAAATGGAACACCAGGGATTCAGTTCATCACTGATCCGCGGTGTCGTTGCGAGTTATAATAAAATTGCAAAAGATTAGAAACAACGTTTAGTCAAGTGTTGTGATTACGCATGAACAGCTTTTACTGTTACTTTTTTCGGTCTCGGTTTAGTTACTTTTTTCTTTGCCTTTACCAGTTTTGTTTCAACCTTTTCTGCTGCATCTTCTGTTGTTTTCTTCACTTTTCTAAACATTCTTCTAAACATCAGGTAAATTCCGGTGCCCGCAGTAGCCAGACCCGCTTTTAATAACATGCTTGCTAGTTTCATAAGTGTATTTTCTTAATACAAAACAATTAGTATACCAGTAATATTTTGTTGGCGCAACGTTTACCTTAAAAGAACTAAAATCCAGAACCTTGTTGCTTATATATTATTCCGTCCTTCATCACAAAAATAATTTTTCCAAAAACCTTTGGATCAGTTAAGGGATCGCCGTCAACAGCAACTATGTCAGCAAGTTTTCCTACTTCAATACTTCCGAGCTGATCTTTCATTCCTAATAATTCAGCGGCATTAATAGTAGCGGCTTTAATTGCTTCCATTGCAGTCATGCCTCCTTCGATCATATACATAAATTCTTTCCAGTTTTGCCCGTGTTTATAAACACCTGCATCCGTACCAAAAGCAATTTTTACTCCGGCCTTATATGCTTTGGTAAAAGTATTTTTTAATTGCGGGCCTATCTCTGTTGCTTTTTTTGCAACGACATCGGGATAGTAACCGGGTTTTTTTGCTGAGTCAGCAACTGATTGTCCGGCAGTAATTGTAGGTACATACCAGGTTCCAAATTTTTTAAAAAGTTCAATGGCTTCATCATCCATCAATGTACCATGTTCAATTGAAGTAACACCGGCACGTATAGCTCTCTTCATTCCTTCGGCGCCATGAGCATGTGCAGCAACCGTAAAACCATAATCCTTTGCGGTTTCTACAATTGCTTTTATTTCTGCTTCAGTAAACTGCGGATTCTGTCCATTCTTTGCAAGACTCAACACACCACCTGTTGCAGTAATTTTTATAAGATCGGATCCATCTTTGTATCGTTGACGGACTGCTTTGCGCCCATCTTCCTCACTGTTCACTACACCAAGTTCCGGTCCGGGATCACCCATCAAATCTTTTCGATAACCGTTTGTAGGATCGGCATGACCGCCTGTTGTTCCAATTGATTTACCCGCCGTAAAAATTCTCGGGCCTTTTACTTGTCCTTTATTGATCGCATTGCGAAGCGAAATATTTACACCACTGCCGCCAAGATCTCTTACGGTAGTAAATCCTGCCATCAACGTTCTTTCAGCAATAGAAACCGAATTAAAAGCAATGTCAGGCGCATTTAATGTAAATCGTTCAAGGTATGCGTTAGGACTCGTTTCACCTTCCATATGCACATGCATATCCATCCAGCCGGGTGTAACAGTTTTTGTTTTCAGATCAATTGTTTTATCAGTAGTGCCGGCTTTTGAAAAACCATTTTCTACTGCAATGATTTTATTTCTCTCAACGATGATCGTTATGTTCTTTTTTGGTTCGTTCGAGATGCCATCTATTAATGTGCCGCACCAGATATAAGTTTTTTGTGCAGGCAGTAACTGTGTAAAAAGAATTGTAAGCAGGAAAAAAAGCGTCTTTCTCATATATAAAAATTGATAGATTAAAAATAAGGGAAAGTAGATGGAGAAAGCGAAAAGGCAAGGATTGTTTATTTTTTGCTGCTGATGCAAAAAAAGATGCGAGGTGGAAAATATTGACTATGGTGGCGGGGCATAATATTTGCATAAATTTACAAATGCGCGAAAAAATTCTAATTGCAGATGATGATCCCGGTATCAGGGATATTTTCCAAATAGTGTTGACAAAAGCAGGTTATGATCTTGAAATAAAAGAAGATGCCGGCGAAATATTTAAGAACGACTTTACTATGCCCGACCTTTTCCTTATCGATAAACTTTTATCCGGCGTTGACGGCCTGGATGTTTGTCGTTTTTTAAAAAATAATCCTGATACCTGTGATATTCCTGTGGTAATGGTTTCTGCTTCTCCCGATATTGGTGTGAGTGCAATAAAAGCCGGTGCGGATGATTTTGTTGAAAAACCATTTGATCTTAGCCATCTTTTAAAAGTAATTGAGCGCAACATAAGCCGCGCAAAAAGTGAAAGACTAAAAAAAGTTAATAGCCCTGAGCATTAAATAATTTTCGTCTCTAAAAAATTTCCCGAAATCTTATTGGACAGAAGTATTCAGAAGTCTTCAAAAGTCTTCTTATATCACCTTATTACCTTAGCAGGTCAATTTTAATATTAATAATAAACCTTATTAGCTTATCTGCCTTATGATATTTCAAGATAATTCTATTATCAGGTAATAAGGTAATCAGGTATTTCATTCGTTGATTTTGTATTACCAAGGTAATAAGGTTTTTTTCCTTTCTCCGTTGCTTAGGTCTACGCAACTTTTTTTGATTAGTTTTTTATTCTGAAGCAAAGATTTTCCAAACAGCATTTTTGAATTTGTAGTTGAAATCAATTGTCGCTGCATAAGCAGCTTCAATATGACAACATTGGGCGCCAATACTTGCAATCGTTTGTCCCGGTTTAAAATGATAGAAATCAAGCTCCGCCTGTTTAATTTTATATAAATGCGCCATGCTTTCATAAAAAGCACCGCAGTGATCCTTGAAAGTTTTCATTTTTTGGGCATTGATTGTGGAGAAAAAGAAAACAAAAGCTGCGGTGAAAGCGGGTTTGAAGGGAGTGAGAAATTTGCGTCGCTTTTTTTCCACAATCTTGAATTTATAGTTTCTCAATAACGGAAATTCCGCTTAGTTTTGCATGACCTCCCGGATTTATTTTCTTTCCGTTGGTCAAAAGTAGAGGCTGACTGATTTCTCTGAAAATTTATTGCTGAACAGAATTGGCGCAGTATCCCGACTCAGTCGGGACGACGCAATACTTATTTGAATAGTAATTGTATTGCAGGGCTAATAATTTTTTTAAAACAAGAACTAAAGATATGTCCAAGTATGTATTTGTTACGGGAGGAGTTACTTCATCATTGGGGAAGGGAATTATTTCCGCTTCACTTGCCAAGTTATTACAGGCAAGTGGGCTGCGGGTTACTATTCAAAAATTTGATCCTTATATAAATGTTGATCCGGGTACATTAAATCCTTATGAACATGGTGAATGTTATGTAACGGAAGATGGCGCTGAAACAGATCTTGATCTTGGACACTACGAAAGGTTCTTAAACATTTTTACTTCGCAGGCAAATAATGTAACAACGGGCCGCATTTATCAAACAGTAATTAATAAAGAAAGGGAAGGAGCTTATTTGGGAAAAACGGTACAGGTGATCCCGCACATTACTGATGAGATAAAACGACGTATGAAAATGCTTGGCGAGAATGGTGAATGGGATATTGTGATCACCGAGATCGGCGGAACAGTGGGTGATATTGAATCGTTACCTTATATTGAAGCAGTTCGTCAATTGCAATGGGAATTGCCGGAGGAAGATCTGCTGGTGGTTCATCTTACATTGATCCCTTATTTAAAAGCTGCTAAAGAATTAAAAACAAAACCCACTCAACATTCGGTAAAATTGTTGAGCTCGGAAGGAGTATTTCCTGATGTGATCGTTTGCCGTACCGAAGAACCGATCAATAATGATATAAAAAGAAAGATCGCTTTATTCTGTAATGTGAAGCCGGAAGCGGTAATTGAAGCAAGGGATGCAAGTACGATCTATGAAGTGCCGCTGATTATGATGGAAGAAAAACTGGATGAAATTGTTTTGAAAAAATTAGATATTACCCAATATATAAAGAACCTGAACTCGGAAGATGGAAAGAATTTCTTGACTAAACTTAAGAATCCAAAATCAAAAGTTACCATTGGTCTTGATCGGTAAATATGTAGAGTTGCAGGATGCTTATAAATCTATTTTGGAATCCTTTGTTCATGCAGGTGCTATCAATGAATGTAAAGTGCAGGTGCAGTATATCCATTCTGAATTTATTACAGAAGAAAATGTTGCTGAAAAATTGGCGGGATTGGATGGGTTGTTGGTTGCACCTGGTTTTGGTCATCGTGGTATCGAAGGAAAAATTACAGCGGTAAAATTTGCAAGAGAAAAAGGATTGCCATTTTTTGGTATTTGTCTCGGTATGCAAATGGCAGTGATAGAATTTGCAAGAAATATTCTTGGGTATCAGGAATGCTCACTCAACTGAAATGGACCCGACATGCGATGAACCGGTGATCGATATGATGGAAGAGCAGAAAAAAATTACAATGAAAGGCGGAACCATGCGATTAGGTTCTTATGCATGTGATATAAAAGAAGGAACGTTAGCGCATAAGATTTATGGCAAGCTACAGGTAGGCGAAAGACACAGGCATCGTTATGAATTCAATAATAAATATCTCGCACAATTTGAAAACAATGGAATGATTGCAAGTGGCCGCAATCCACAGACGGGTCTTGTTGAGATAATGGAGATACCTTCTCATCCTTTCTTTATCGGCGTTCAATATCACCCGGAATTAAAAAGCACTGTTGAAAATCCTCAGCCTTTGTTTGTTCATTTTGTTGGAGCAGCAAAAAAATACAGCGAAGGCAGATTGTCCGTTAAAAACCCGACGTTGCAGGATGTGGTGATTTGATTCACTGGAATTTGGAATTTGTTTTTTAGAATTTGCGCCAAATGGAATGGGCTAATTCATGACCCTTTAACTGCGGGCTTTACCCTATCTTTGCCCACTCCAAATTTTTAGCTCCATGAATTTTGATCGTAATACTGTCATTGGTTTTGTGTTATTAGCAATCCTTTTTTTTGGATTCTTTTATTTTAATAACCAGGAGCAGGCAAGGGTTCTAAAAAGTAAAGCGATAGAAAAAAGCCAGGCTGGATTCCATTCACAGGGTGGATTCCATCAGGACGGCTTCACAAGCTAAGCCAAAGGTTGATACTTCGGGTAAAAACAGAGATACGGCAAATTTAAACAACCCACAGGTAACGACTGTTGCAAGTCAACTTCAAAAAGCAACAACAGGCACTGAACAAACTGCAGAACTTGAAAATGATCTTATAAAAGTATCTTTTACTAATAAAGGCGGTCAAATAAAGGCGGGTAGAATTAAAAAAATTTAAAGACCAAAAAGAAAAACAAGTTCGTCTTGCATCAACTGATTTTGATAAAATAGATTATAAAATCAAAACTGATGCAGGACAAGTGGGAAACATAACTGATTTTTATTTTACACCTGCTGCTGTTACTAAAACCGATTCCATTCAAAAAATTTCGTACACACTTGGTGACAGCTCCGGCCAGATTGATCACTCATGAATTTGTGTTGAGGAAAGATAATTACATGGTCGACTTTACTATCAGGTTGAACAAGGCCAATACATTTTTGGACAATGAAACAATAATCCTGCAATGGCAATACCGGGCATTAATGCAGGAAAAAGATCTGTCGTATGAAAGAACGAATTCGCAAATGGGATATGTAATGGATGGTGAATTTGATTATTTCACCGTCGGTCGTCGCAGTGATGTTCAGTTTGGAAAACCGGTGCAATGGGTTGCCATGCGCCAGCGGTTTTTTAATGGGATATTGGTAGCAAAGGATAATTTTTCCAGTGGTAAAATGGAATGGACCAGCCCGAATGACTCCGTTACTGTGGTGCAATCAACAGCCACCTTACAACATGCGGCAAAAGGTACTGATGTTACCATCCCTTTATCTGTTTATTATGGTCCCAGTGATTTTCGTATTTTAAAAAAATACGATAAGCAGATGGGCAAACTCGTAAATCTTGGCCAGGGCATTTATGCTTTTGTACGACCCATCAATAAGTTTATCGTATTACCTGTATTTGATTTTTTCAGCAAGCTGGTTGGCAGCTATGGTATTGCCATTTTATTGCTCACATTTGTTATCAGGTTGCTTATTTCACCGCTAACATATACAAGCTATCTGAGTGGTGCTAAAATGAAAGTGCTTCGCCCTGAAATTGAAAAATTAAAAGCCAAGCATGGTAAAGATCAGCAGGCAATGAGCATGGAGCAAATGAAATTGTTCAGAGAAGCCGGTGTAAATCCTTTAGGCGGCTGTATTCCTGCGTTGCTGCAAATTCCAATCTTCTTTGCATTGTATAGTTTTTTTAACTCCTATGTTGATCTGCGGGGCGAAAGCTTCCTATGGGCAAATGATCTTTCTGCCTATGATTCGATTTTGAATTTTGGCAATATCCCTGTGATCAGTTCTATTTATGGTAATCATGTAAGCTTGTTTACAATTACCGCATGTCTTACCAGCTTTCTTATTTCTATTTATAGCATGAGCATGACACCGGATCAGAGTAATCCTGTTTTGAAATACATGCCGTATATATTCCCGGTATTTCTCTTATTTATCTTCAATAAATTACCTGCGGCGCTTACCTGGTATTATACCGTTTCAAATCTTGTCACTTTAGGCCTCCAGTTCATAATACAGAATTATATCATTAATCATGATAAAATTCTGGCTAAAATGGACGAGAACCGTAAAAAGCCAAAAACAAAATCAAAGTGGCAGGAGCGCTTTGAACAAATGCAGGAACAGCAGAAAAAAATGAAAGACATGCAGACAAAAGGCAAGCGCTGATTTTGTTAAATCCCGGTTTTTGTTAATAAGCGCTTTACAGGGCTGTACAACTATTTGGCTATATTGGCACGTCTTTTTATTACTTTTAAGCCAATGAAAAAGAGTATCAAATCATTTGTTATTGTCTTAGGACTTTTATGGGCTTTCAATGCGAAGGCCCAGAAAAGAATTACGGAAGGAACGATTTCGTATGACATTGTTGTGAATACGGGGAACACGAACCCTTCGATCGCAGATATGTTTAACGGAGCGACCAGCATTGTGTATTTAAAAGGATATCAAACCCGCTTTGAAAGGGTAAGTTCATTAGGAGTTGAGTCAACTATAGTTGATGGAAAGACCGGTAACGTAAACGTGTTAAAAGAATATGGCGAGCAGAAATATATGATTACGATGACGCCGGATAACTGGAAAGATGCAAACAAGAAATATGAAGGCATTGTATTCAAATATGAAAATGAATTTAAAGATATTGCCGGATATAAATGCCAGAAAGCGATTGGCACAATGAAGGATGGAACGACCATCACAGTTTATTTTACAAAAGATTTAGTGGCAAATAACCGGGAGTTTGAATATGCTTATAAATCTTTGCCTGGTCTTGCAATGGAGTATGAAACCATCATCGGAAGTCTTAAAGTAACCTATACTGTTTCAAAAGTGAATTTCAGTATTGTACCTGCTGCAAAATTTGAATTGCCTAAATCCGGGTTCAGGGTAATGACATACGAGGAAAGTAATAATGCAGGAAAAAGTAACTAATCACCTATTCAGTTGAGGAATACCTACCGTAAGCTTTATTTTCTGAGGAACAATAGTTTTAAGAGGTACAACATAAGTCATGTTACCTTTTTGATAAGTAACAAGTGAGTTACGTGTAAAAGCATTTTTATCTTTTTGCTGATTGATAATTTGACTACCGCGATATTGATATCCTGATTTCAATGAGAACTTACCTGGAGTGATAGTGGGTTTGGAACTTAACAATGAACTTTTCTTTCCTTTAGATTTTCCATCACCTAACGTAGCAAAAGCTGCTACTGACAAACCAACTAAAAATAATGTTGCCAGTTTTCTCGTAAGTATCCTTTTGAATATAGTTTTGGTAAGTTCTTCATCCTTAAGCAAATATAAAAACAAAAATTATCATAAAACCAACCGCCTATCCCTATTTTTTACATTTATTTAACGCACAAAAAGGAAAAAAGTTATTAAAAGTTGCCTGTTTTTTTAAAAATCCATAACTTTCCTAAACTCCTGCACCATGAAAGAAAATCCACTCCGGAAAAACGACAACGAACTACAGGAAATCCTCAAACGATACGAAAATCTTAAAAAAGGTCGAAGCCAGTCTTATATTGATGAGGAGTCTTTCGAAAAAATCATAGACTATTTTGACGAAAAAGAAGATATGAGCAGTGCTTTGGAAGCTGCTGAAAAAGGAGCGGAGCAGTATCCATTTTCCTCTACAATGATCATTCGTAAGGCTGATCTTTTAATTGCCACTCATAAGTATCGGGAAGCTTTGAGTCTTCTGGATCATGCAGCTATGCTGGATAGTGGCGATATTAATGTTTACATTTTGAAAACGGATGCCTACCTGGCGCTGGATAAACAGGAAAAAGCTGTGGAGATACTTGAACAGGCGCTTAACCTTTTTAATGGCGAGGAAAGAATATCTCTTTTATTTGAATTGGCGGATGTATATGACGATTACCAGGAGTTTGAAAAGGTGTTCGATTGTTTAAAATTGATCCTGGAACAAGAACCAAATAATGAAGAGGCTTTATATAAAATCTGCTTTTGGACAGACTTTACCGGGAGAAATGAGGAAAGCATCAAGCTCCATCAAAAGATCATTGATGAGTATCCGTATAATGACCTGGCATGGTTTAATCTTGCAGCGGCTTACCAGGGAATAAAACTGTACGAAAAAGCTCTTGATGCATACCAGTATGCAATCGCGATAAACGAAAAATTCGATTATGCTTATCGTAATATGGGGGATGCCTATATACGATTAAAAAAATATAAAGAAGCAATTGATGTATTGCAAAAAGTATTGGAGCTTGCCAAGCCTGAAGCATTGATCTATGAAGCCCTGGGGTATTGTTATGATAAGCTTCATAATAATGCGACAGGCAAGATTCTATTATAGAAAAGCATCACATATTTCACCGGATGATAGTAAGCTGTATTACAAAATAGCCTGCACATATTTTAACGAAGGACAATGGGAAAGTGCAGTGAAACAACTTGAAACGGCGTTGAAAATTCACAGGCATCATTCAGAGTATAATTTGCTGATGGGAGAATGTAAGATCCAACAGGGATTTTATAAAGATGCTATTCATTATTTTTCATCGGTAGTTAGCGCAAGACCAAAAAATAAGAAAGGCTGGGAAGCACTTATAAGATGTCTTTACAAAGCCGGTTATTTTGAAGAAGCAAAAGACCAGGTAACTGCGGCGTTGAAAATTTCAGCGGGGCAAACAATATTTCTCTATTATTTCAGTGCCATACTTTTTGCTTTAGGCAAAACAAAAGAAGCCATTCTGCAACTTGAACATGCTATGGCAAGATCGCCTAAACTGGTAAAGAGTTTTGTGGAATTGAATCCTTCCATATCTGCAAAATCATCATGTAGTTGATGTGATTTCAAGGTTTAAGAAAAGGCGTTGATCTAATTCATTTTCTATTATTGAGCGCAATGATAATGTCAGATACACTCTGACCATTCTTTCCTATTTTTGCCGCCATTGCAATATAGCTGCTTAGAATTGACTGCTATTCAACAAAAATCAACTATGAATTTCAATTTAAGTAACATTCCTGATCGTAATCAAAAGCCCCGCACATTCGGACTTACGATGGTGATGGATAAAGGACTCAGCATTAATGAGGCGAAGAATTTTTTAAGTGTATCTCACCCGCATGTCGACATCGTAAAACTTGGATTTGGAACTTCATTCGTTACACCCAATTTAAAAGAAAAGATCGAAGTATATCAATCCTATGATATCCCGATCTATTTTGGTGGCACTTTGTTTGAAGCATTTCTTATTCGTAACCAGTTTGAAGACTATATAACAGTTTGCAAAGATTATGGGATCACCTATATGGAAGTGAGCGATGGCTCTATTACCATCCCTCATTCAGAAAAATGCGGATATATAGAAAAGCTGACTAAGTATGGCACAGTTTTAAGCGAAGTAGGAAGTAAGGATGCTGAACATATCATTCCGCCCTATAAATGGATAGAATTAATGCGGGCTGAATTAAATGCCGGTGCCACATATGTAATTGCAGAAGCGAGAGAAGCCGGTAATGTAGGAATTTACCGGGGCAGCGGAGAAGTTAGAGAAGGACTTGTGCAGGAGATATTGACCCAAATTCCAGCGGAAAAAATAATTTGGGAAGCTCCGCAAAAAGCCCAGCAATTATATTTTATTGAACTGATCGGTTGTAATGTTAATCTTGGAAATATAGCGCCTACGGAAATGCTTCCTTTGGAAGCCATGCGGGTTGGACTTCGTGGTGATACTTTTCATTTATTTCTGAATAAAGAAGAAGCCTGATGCGATTATTTGGTTTAATTGGTTATCCTTTATCACATTCTTTTTCAAAAAAGTATTTTACGGAAAAATTTGAGAGAGAAGGCCTCACTGATTGTACGTATGAAAATTTTCCGATTGCATCCATTGATGAACTAAAAAAAATCCTTTCGCTTCCCGGGCTCGAAGGTTTAAATGTAACGATACCGTACAAAGAAAAAGTGATCCCGTTTTTGTATCAATCTTCACCGGTCGTTAAGAAGATCAAAGCTTGTAATTGTATAAAAATAAAGGATGGCAAACTTTATGGATACAATACGGATATCGCCGGTTTTGAAAGGTCGTTAAAGAAAAACTGGAATCCTTTTGTTCATTCAAATGCACTTATACTTGGCACCGGCGGATCAGCGAAAGCCGTGAGATATGTCTTTGATAAATTCGATATAAAGTATAAAAAAGTATCACGTAAACCTTCTGCCGATAGTTATTCTTACGAACAATTAACGAAAAGCATTATTGCAAAATATAAACTCATTGTCAATACAACTCCATTGGGACTTTTTCCAAATGTTGTAGAAGCGCCGCCGATTCCTTATGAATTTCTTACCCCTGAACATTTTCTTTTTGATCTGATCTATAATCCTGCAAAAACTCTGTTTTTAAAGAAAGGAGAAGAGCAAGGAGCTTTTATTCAAAATGGCTTTGATATGCTTGTATTACAGGCAGAGGAAAATTGGAAGCTTTGGAATACGGATGCAGAACCTACAGACCTCTGATCTTTTTGACCGCTTCTTCAGGTATTGCGGTTACTTTTTTTAAATCATAATCGTAGCAAACCATCCATGTTTTGGCAAATGCGACAGGAAGCAGCTTGCCGTCAGCAGATTTTTTTTCGAGTTTATAATAAAGATCGAATGCCACTTTTGTGATCTCACCAACGGCAACAGCAGCCAGAATAGTGTCGCCATAATAAGTTTGATTTTTATATTCGATGGCAACGTCGCTCATAATTGTTCCTGCGCCGGCGAAATCCAATTCCGTATAACCGCAATAAGTAAAGAACTGTGCCCTTGCTTCATGCACTAACGAAAGAATAGTGTCATTGCCGACATGACCTCCAAAGTTTACGTCAGTTATTCGTACAGGAATCGTTGTGGAAAATGAAAATGCAGAAGGCAAATCAATTTTGATCCTTGCCATTTGAAATGTTTACACTAAAAATAAGGAAACAGTTTATTTATCCTGGACTGTTTTCAATAATTCTATGAAACTGGTAAATGCATCGCCGGAAGAGACAGGAAGTGTAGCAATTTTTTTTCTCCATTCACTCATCGTTTCTTTCCAATATGTGCCTTCTCCAAACATTACTTCATAAATATCTTGTGAGATCGGTTTATCCTGCATGTGCGGCGCTAAATGTGCCAGCTCCGCAGGTATCTTAACCAATCTTCCGTTTGAATTGACCATCGTCAGGTAATGCTGATCAGCAGTAACACTGGAAAGATCGTCAATTGGTTGATGAAAGCTTTTTCCCAGGGGTGCATTTAAAGCGGCATATTGAGCCGTTGCTGGTTGAGGAATACGGCCACTCCTGTTTTTCTTAGAGAGATTATTTTTATTGACAGACGACTTCACAGATGCCGATGCAATTGATGTTGTTTCCCGCGGATCAATAGGACGATCAATAAATTCTTCTTTATCATTTTTCTTTTCAATAGTATTTGGATCGGCAGAAGATTCTTTGTGTACTGGTTTATCCTCAGTACCAGCTAGGTCGGTAGAAGCTTTTTTAGTGCTAAATAAAATCCATGTAGTTGCGATGAGACCAATAAATACCGCAGCAGCAGCAAGTCTTTTTAAATTAATCAGGACTGCTTTTTTTTCCGGCTGTTTTTTTTCAACCAAATTTATGGTTGAATCTATTTTTTCCCAAACGCCCGGGGGAGGAACTAATTCAGCATTCAATATTTTATTGGCTATAGGATTATCTGCATTGATCTCATCAATGTGTAAAGAAAGTCTTTCCCATACCGCTTCCGGCGGCATTACTTCCATCTCATACAGTCTTTTTTGTAACCCGGAGTTCATTCTACTTTCTGTTTTCTATCTTTCTCATCCAGGAAATTGATTACCATATCCTGTAATATCATTCTTGCTCTTGCCAATTGTGATTTACTTGTGCCTTCACTGATCCCTAAAATATCGCCGATCTCTTTATGTGTGTAGCCTTCTACTACATAAAGGTTAAATACTGTTCGATATCCCGGCGATAATTGTCTTATTAAATTCATGATATCCTTTTCACCTAACCTGTCAAGAGCTGTTTTTTCTTTATAAGCTATCGTATTCTCTTCTTTCTCTGCTATTGGTTTAAGGTAAGTTTTGCGGCGCAGGTGTTCAATTGCCGTATTCACAAAGATCCTTCTTATCCAACCTTCAAATGAACCCTCACCACGAAAACGGCTGAGATTCTTATATATTTTTACAAAACCGTCCTGAAGAATATCCTGTGCATCATCACCATTTCCTGCGTACCGCAGACAAACTGCATACATTTTAGGGCTAAACCTGTTATACAGTTCTTCCTGCATTTTCCTCTCACCATTGATACAACCCTGGATTAAGTCGCTTTCGGTGATGCTATGGTTGCTTGCCGTGCTCAATTTGTGGAGTTTGCTTTCATGTTTTGCAAAAATGCGACCAATTTGGCCGCGGCCTTTGTTCTATGGTTAAATTGGTTTTTCTCTTCGACCGGCATTTCGGCAAAGCTTCGATCACTGCCATCAGGAATAAAGATCGGATCGTAACCAAACCCCTCAGTTCCTTTTGGAGTATCAATTATTTTACCATTACAAATTCCTTGAAACTGGGTTTCCTTACCATCAATTATTAATGAAATAACAGCCCTGAACCGGGCACTTCTGTTTGTTTTGTTTGCCAGCTTTTGTAACACCTTATCGATATTGTCTTTAAACGATCTTGTTTCACCTGCATACCGGGCACTTTTAACACCGGGTTCACCATTCAATGCTTCAATTTCCAATCCTGTATCCTCGCTAAAACAACTACTGCCGGTTAGATTATAAATTGTCCATGATTTTTCGGATGCGTTTTCTTCAAGTGTAGCATGTGGTTCCGGAATATCGATATCAATACCTGCGTCTTTCATTGAAATAATCTCAATCTGGTAACTATTGGATTCATTTCGTGTAAATGCCTTTAACTCTTCAATTTTATGTTGATTGTTACTTGCAAAAATTAATTTCATAGATTAAATATCTTTTTCAGGCAAACCCATAATTTACCTTTTAATGTTTTATCCGGTTCAATTATTTCCAATGATGGTGATGAAACAAATACAACATCTTTATATCCCTGCACCTGGAATTGAGGGAATAGCATTGGCATTCCAAATTCGCCGGGCTCAATGGCAAATAGCAAAACAACTTTTGGCTTAAATTGTTGTAAGATATTTTCAAAGTCAGTTGAACTGTATTTATGAAAATTCAATATAGCTACGTCAGCGATATTCAGATTACAGGCAGCTAATAATTTCGTTAGAAAAGATAATTGCTTATCCGGTATATGAGCCGCATCTTCGTAATTCACTGCAATAAGGGTTTTCTTTTTGTTTTCTCCGAGGAATTTCCAACCGACAGCCATCGGTTCAGCATTACTGGCAGCCTGCGGTAAAATCTGTTGTTCCGAACTGACTTCTACCAATGAATTCTTAAAGAGCAACGCTATATCTGATGTGTCAAACTTGATGGAATTCAGGCTCATGAAAAGTCTACAAATAGGTGTTAGTTTTTTTTGTTTCTTTGTGCATCAAATGTAAACATTTATGATTGCAAGTATGGATATAAAGATTACCAAAGCAGAGAGAAGTAAGTTGCAGGATATTACTCTTGACAATATTCCTTTTGGCCACTACTTTACAGATCACATGTTAGAAGCAGATTTTGAAGACGGTGAATGGAAGAATGCCGAGATCAAGCCTTATCAGCCATTTTTATTAAGCCCATCGGCCGCCGTATTTCATTATGGCCAGGCTATTTTCGAGGGTATAAAAGCATATAAAAATCAAAAAGGCGAAGCTTTTATTTTCAGGCCCCACGAGAATTTCAAGCGATTTAATATTTCGGCCCTGCGAATGCAGATGCCGGCTCTGCCGGAAGAATTATTCGTTGAGGGGATGAGAAAATTAATTGAGCTGGATAAGATCTGGATCCCGCAACGACATGATTATTCACTTTACATCAGGCCAGTCATGTTTTCATCGGATGAGATCATTGGGGTAAGGCCTTCTGATAATTATAAATTTTTTATTATCCTTAGTCCGACCGGTCCCTATTATGCTGCACCAATGCGTATTTATGTTGAAGAAAAATATGTAAGGGCCGTTGAAGGCGGAGTTGGTTATGCAAAAGCAGCGGGTAATTATGCCGCAGCAATGTATGCAACAGCACAAGCAAAAAAGCAAGGATATGACCAGGTATTATGGACCGATGCTTTTGAACACAATTACGTACAGGAATGCGGTACCATGAATATCTTTTTTATCATTGGCGACAAAGCGTTGACTCCGGATCTTGCAAGCGGCACAATACTCGATGGCGTAACCCGTCAAAGTGCAATGACTTTACTGGCAGACATGGGTTATAAAGTGGAAGAAAGACCAATTAGCATTCATGAAGTAATCGGCGCTTATAAAGCTGGGCAGCATGTAGAAGCATTCGGAACCGGTACTGCTGCCACCATTTCTCTTATCAAAGAACTGAAGTATAAAGATTTTGTAATGAATTTTGACGTAGAGAAATGGAAGGCAGGACCTGAGTTAAAAACCTGGATGACAGAAATCCGGGAGGGCCTTCGCGAGGATAAATACAATTGGATGTGGAAGATCTAATGGATTAAATTACAAAGCACAAATACTAAATTCCAACGGTCTAAACCTTGGATTTTTTTGCTTTTAAAACGCAGGTAAAAAGTTTGGAATTTGGAATTTGATATTTGGTATTTACCCCATTGGCCATTACCTTTGCCCCCCTTTGGGGAAATAAACCCCGAAATCAATTAAAAAGGTTCCCAGAATGCCTACAATTCAACAATTAGTTCGCAAAGGAAGAGAAATTATTAAAGCAAAAAGTAAATCAAGGGCTCTGGACAGTTGTCCTCAGCGTCGTGGTGTTTGTACAAGGGTGTATACGACCACTCCAAAAAAACCAAATTCAGCTCTCAGGAAAGTTGCGAAAGTTCGTTTGACAAATAAGGTTGAAGTTATTGCCTACATTCCGGGTGAAGGACATAATCTTCAGGAACACTCGATCGTATTGATCCGTGGCGGAAGTGTTAAAGATCTGCCGGGTGTACGTTATCATATTGTTCGTGGCTCATTGGATACAGCGGGTGTAAAAGACCGCAAAAAGAGCCGTTCTAAATACGGAACCAAAAGAGAAAAAGTAAAAAAATAAACACGGATTACGTGGATTAATAAAATGGATTTCACTGATAAAACAATCTGCGAAATCCGCGATTAAAATCAAAATAATCAGCGATGCGTAAAGCACAAGCAAAAAAATTACCCTTAGCACCCGATCCAAAATTCAATGACAAAATGGTAACCCGTTTTGTAAATAATATCATGTGGAGCGGGAAAAAGAGCACTTCATTCAATATGTTTTATGATGCTCTTGACGAAAGTTGCAAAACAAACAGGAGAAGAAGGATATGATGTTTGGAAAAAAGCATTGGCAAACATTACACCGGCCGTTGAAGTTCGCAGCCGTCGTATAGGTGGCGCCACTTTCCAGATCCCGACTGAGGTTCGTCCCGACAGAAAAATTTCTTTGAGCATGAAATGGCTTATCCGTTACAGCCGCGAAAGAAACGGACGCAGTATGTCTGATAAACTTGCTGCTGAAATAGTAGCAGCAGCAAAAGGCGAAGGATCTGCTTTTAAAAAGAAAGAAGATACACACCGTATGGCAGAAGCAAATAAAGCATTTGCCCACTTTAAAGTATAACTGGGAAATTTGACTTATAAATGAGCCATCCATGCGGGTGGCTTTAATTTTTTAAAGAGGATTTACTAAGTAGATTAAGTAACTGATTTTAAAGGAAACAATCTGGAAAACTTCCAGCTTTACAAAGCTTGATTGATGAGTTTTTATTCATACTTTTGCGCCTCCAAATTATAAAGGAAAAAATCACATGGCAGACTTAAGATTTCAAAGAAACTTCGGAATTGCCGCACATATTGATGCCGGTAAAACCACTACTACAGAACGTATTCTTTATTATACCGGTGTTATCCATAAAATTGGTGAGGTGCATGATGGCGCAGCCACCATGGACTGGATGGAGCAGGAAAAGGAAAGAGGTATCACCATTACTTCTGCTGCCACTACGCTGTCAGTGGAATTTTCCTACTGTAAAAGGAAAGGCTGATGCCGAATACCAAAAAATATTAATTCAATATCATTGATACTCCGGGTCACGTTGATTTTACTGTTGAAGTAGAACGTTCCTTGCGTGTACTGGATGGCTTGGTTGCTTTGTTTTCTGCAGTTGATGGTGTTGAGCCACAATCTGAAACTGTTTGGCGCCAGGCAAACCGTTACAATGTTCCACGATTGGTTTTGTAAATAAAATGGACCGTGCCGGTGCTGATTTTTTAAATGTGGTTAAGCAGGTTAAAGAAATGCTGGGTGCCAAAGCCGTTCCGCTGCAATTGCCGATTGGTGCTGAAGATGATTTCAAAGGTGTTGTTGATCTGATTAAAATGAAAGGCATTATCTGGGATGATGGAAACCGAAGGAATGACTTTTAATGAAATGCCTATTCCTGCAGATATGATGGAAGAAGTAAAAGAATGGAGAGCACAACTTAGTTGAAGCCGTTGCTGAATATGATGATAAATTATTGGAAAAATTCTTTGATGATCCTGATTCGATCACTGAAGATGAAATACATGAAGCTATTCGTAAAGCAACGATCGATATGTCCATTATGCCGATGCTGTGCGGTTCATCTTTTAAAAATAAAGGTGTTCAAACTGCACTTGGATGCTGTTTGCCGTTATTTGCCTGCTCCTATGGATATTGAAGCAGTTAAAGGAATTAATCCTGAATACCGGTGAAGAAGTTAGTTCGTAAGCCTGATGCAAAAGAACCTTTTGCTGCGCTTGCATTTAAGATCATGACCGATCCTTTTGTTGGTCGTCTTGCATTCTTCCGTGTTTATTCCGGTCATCTTGATTCAGGTTCTTATGTGTTGAATGTACGTAGCGGTAAAAAAGAACGTATCAGCCGTATCATGCAAATGCATGCCAACAAGCAAAACCCGATTGATTTTATTGAAGCGGGTGATATTGGTGCAGCAGTTGGATTTAAAGATATAAAAACCGGTGATACCTTATGTGATGAAGATCATCCGATCGTTCTTGGAAAATATGATCATTCCCTGAGCCTGTTATTTCTGTTGCAGTTGAACCAAAGACACAGGCTGATGTTGATAAAATGGGTATGGCTATTGCAAAATTGGTTGAAGAAGATCCTACTTTGCGTGTAAAGACTGATGAAGAAACCGGTCAGACTATTCTTAGCGGTATGGGTGAATTACATCTTGAAATTATTGTTGACCGGATGAAGACGTGAATTTAAAGTAGAAATGAACCAGGGTGCACCACAGGTTGCTTATAAAGAAGCATTCCAGGCTACAGTTGAGCATCGTGAGACATTGAAAAAACAAACCGGTGGTCGTGGTAAGTTTGCTGATATCGTATTTGAATTAGGACCTGCCGATGCAGAATTGTGAAAGCAGAGAATCCTGATAAGCATTACCAGTTTGTAAATGATTTGTTTGGTGGATCTATTCCGCGTGAATTTGTTCCGGCTATTCAAAAAGGTTTTGAACAAGCAATGGCAACAGGTGTTTTGGCAAGTTATCCTGTTGATAATATGAAGATCCGTGTGTTCGACGGAAGCTTCCATGCTGTTGACTCTGATTCTATGTCATTTGAACTTTGTGCAAAAGCAGGTTTCCGTGAAGCAGCAAGAAAAGCAAAACCTGTTTTACTGGAGCCGATCATGAAAATAGAAGTAGTAACTCCTGATCAATACATGGGTGATGTTACAGGTGACTTAAACAGACGACGTGGAATGTTGGAAGGTATGGATAGCCGTGCGGGTGCACAGGTTATTAAAGCAAAAGTACCTTTGAGCGAAATGTTTGGTTATGTTACACAACTTCGTTCTTTGAGTTCCGGCCGTGCATCATCAACAATGGAATTCAGTCATTATTCACCAGCGCCATCAGGATATTGCTGAAGAAGTAATTGCAAAGGTGAAAGGTAAAGTGAATGCGTAATCAATTACCGTATTAATAAGTAAAGAAGCCCGGCATATGTGCCGGGTTTTTTGTTTTCGTAAAAATACCTGGATCGGATTTTTGCGATAATGAAATTAAATAGCGATTAAAATTTTATAAACATTGTAAGTCATTCCTTAAAAGATTATCTTTAATGCAAAATCTGACAAGTGAAAGGCCCTCAATGGGTCTTTTTTATTTGGCACCAATCTTGTTTTAACGTACTGCTTAAAAATGAAAATATGAGAAGGATTCTTGTCGCGTCTGCACTTATTTTAACAATTGTTTCTCTGCCCGTACTCATTTCATGTAAAAAAAATGGCACCGGTGACGGCAACGCAAGACTCCAGGTTTATTTAACTGATGATCCGGGTGACTACGAAGCTGTATACATCGATGTAAAAGATGTACAGATAAATGTAACAGGAGATGATGTAAACGGATGGCAAAGTTTACAAGGTGTAAATGCAACTGTTTATGATTTGCTTCGATTGGTGAATGATGAAGATACAATTCTGGCCGATGGTCAAATTCCTTCCGGCAGACTTCACCAGTTAAGATTGGTGCTGGGTACTGAAAATTATGTAAAGCTCGAGGGCACTGCTCAATTGATCAAACTTGAAACACCCAGTGCGGAGCAAAGCGGATTGAAATTAAATATTCAGTATGATGTTACAGATGACAGACTATATACGATCCTCCTTGACTTTGATGTAGCAAAATCAATTGTAAATACAGGTAATAATAAATACATATTGAAACCGACAATTCGTGCTATACTTAATGCAGTAGGTGGAACTATAAAAGGAGTAGTGATGCCGAAGGATTTTCAAACAACGGTTTATGCTGTTCAGGGAATCGATACCGTTGCGACAACAGCTACTGGTATAAACGGCGGTTATATTATTAAAGGATTACCTGCCGGAACTTATAATGTGTTTTACAATCCTTCTGATAATAATTATCGCGATTCATTAAGAACAGGGATTTCCGTCATGTTTAATACGACAACAAAAATTGATTCGACATTCCTGCGTCATCAATAAATTGATCTATGAAACTAAAAAAGCCGTTCCGCGATCGGAATGGCTTTTTAGTTTTAACTAATTGCTTTCTTTATCCTGATTAGTTTTTCTAAAAGTGGCGATAACAAATCTAATTTAAGCATGTTCGCACCATCGCTTTTGGCTGCAGCTGGATTCGGATGTGTTTCGATAAACAATCCATCAGCCCCGGTTGCGATGGCGGCCTTTGCAATTGTTTCGATCATTTGAGGATTCCCGCCCGTAATACCCGCTGCCTGATTTGGTTGCTGCAAACTATGTGTGCAATCCATTACAACCGGTACATTATGTGACCGCATAATAGGTATATTTCTATAATCAACCACCAGGTCCTGGTAACCGAAAGTGGTACCTCTTTCGGTCAAAATAATTTTTTCATTTCCGGCTTTTCGAATTTTATCTACTGCAAATTTCATAGCCTCACCACTTACAAACTGACCTTTCTTTACATTAACGAACTTACCTGTTTTTGCCGCCGCTTCCAGCAGATCTGTTTGCCTGCATAAGAAAGCGGGTATTTGTAAAATGTCTACATGTTGTGCAGCAAGTACTGCTTCTTCTTTTGCATGTATGTCGGTAGTAGTGGGCAAAGAAAATTTTTTCTTCACATGATTGATCATTCCTAGTGCGAGATCATCGCCAAGCCCCGCAAATGAAGAGCCACTTGTGCGGTTAGCTTTTCTGTAAGACGCTTTGAAAATATAAGGGAGACCGAGATTTTTACAGATCGAATAAACTTTATCAGCTACTTCCATCAATAGGTCTTCACTTTCTACCACGCAGGGACCGGCAATCAAAAAGAAATTTTTTTCGTCGTATGATTGTCCTTCGAACAGATCTTTCAAAAATTTTTCCATAACAAGCAAATGTAAGGTACAAGGCGCAAGGCGCAAGGCACAAGGTACAAGACACAAGGCACACGGATCAAGGCACAAGGTGCAATGACTTTGAATAGTTTTCAGTTTTGGAGTCTTGTACCTTGTGCCTTGTGCCTTCAAACTTGTGCCTTAATTTTGTTCCTATGGTTAAAGAAAAAATTCTTGTTATAGGAGCTTCCGGACAAATCGGAGTGGAGTTAACCCTTGCCTTACGAAAAATTTATGGCAATGCAAATGTGGTGGCTTCCGATTTGCGGGAGCAAAATGAATTACTCCAGGGAACCGGCCCTTATGTTAGCATGGATGTAATGAATAAAGAAATGCTCCATGTACAGGTCATTCGCCAGGGGATTACACAGATCTATCATTTAGCGGCGATACTTTCTGCAACGGGTGAAAAAAACCCCGGGCTTGCATGGAATTTGAATATGCAGGGTTTATTAAACGTTCTTGATATTGCAAGAGAAGAAAAGATGCACAAAGTTTACTGGCCATCTTCTATTGCAGTATTTGGTCCTACAAGTCCTAAGAAGAATTGCCCGCAGCAAACTATTATAGAACCTACAACGGTTTATGGCATTAGTAAATATGCGGGCGAATTCTGGTGTAATTATTTTCATCAGCGATTTGGTGTCGATGTTCGCAGCCTGCGTTATCCCGGCCTTATCTCTTATAAATCGCCGCCCGGGGGAGGAACTACGGATTATGCGATAGAAATTTTTTATGAAGCATTGGAAGAGAAAAAATATGAGTGTTTTTTAGATGAAAATACTTATCTGCCCATGATGTATATGCCCGATGCTATTCGTGCTACCATTGAATTGATGGAATCTCCTGCTGATAAAATCTCTATCAGAACTTCATACAATATTTCTGCAATGAGCTTTTCGCCAAAAGAAATAGGAGCGGAAATAAAAAAACATATTCCCGCATTCAAGTTATCGTATAATCCCGATTACCGGCAGGCAATAGCCAATAGCTGGCCGCAAAGTATTGATGATTCGGTAGCAAGAACCGATTGGGGCTGGAAAGAAGAGTACGACCTGCCCGCCATGACGAAGGACATGTTTGAAAACCTGGAGCGGTGATCATATATAATTGTGAGGTATCAATAACAATTTCTACTTTTGACTTGCAATGCGTAGAAATATTTCTGCCATACTGTTGTTAACTGTTTTTCTAAGCCTGCAATTCGGTAAGGTTGCTACTTACCTGTATTGTAAATGGCAGGCTGAAATAATACAAAATAAAACCGATTGCGGTTGCGAAGATCATCTTACTTCTATGTTTGAACATAGCGACGACTCGTCTAAAAATGATCTATCGAACAATACAGTGAACGAAAAGCTGAATGAATTCACGCCGCGATCTTTTATTACTATTTCGCAGATCATACTTTCATCTTCCAATTGCTTTACAGAATACCAGGCCGAATTAAGCGAAAGCTTTATTGATTGCCCGTTTCATCCTCCTATTGCCTAAGCGATAATTTTTCTATTACAAGTTGACCGGTAATGTGGATGCATAAGCATTCACTTGCCCTTATTCTATATTATTTTATTTTTAAAATTTCTAATCATGAAATCATATTTCATCATAATAATTGTTTCAGTATTTACAATTTGCTCATGTACAGTGAGCAAAAATTCTGTTTCGCCAGTTTTAGTAAACCAAATAAGCAAAGATTCCCGTGGCAATGATATGCTGTTGGGTAAATGCACGAGAACCGCTTTACTGCAAGCACCATTTGCTGATTGGTTCAAGCCAAACTATGATTCATACCATGTCGATTCCTTTACCTGCAATTTCATCCGGCCGTTATTAGCCGGTAAATCAATTACTATTTTTATGGGTACATGGTGTGGTGATAGTAAAAGAGAAGTGCCAAGAGTATTAAAGATGCTTGACTGTTGCGGATTTTCTGCCAATAATCTTACGCTGGTAATGGTAAGTAATAAGGATAGCCTATATAAAAAGAGCCCGCAGCATGAAGAAGCCGGTAAAAACATTGTTCGTGTGCCAACGATCATTATTGAGCAAAAAGGCGCTGAGATCGGTCGTATCATCGAATTTCCCATAACCAGTCTTGAAAAGGATATGCTCAGCATTCTCAGAAAAGAAAAATATCAGCCTAATTATCACCAATTAAAAGCAGATACGAGGTAAATCAGCACATTCTGTAAAGCATTTCACAAGCCTGCCAACTTTTTGGCAGGTTTTTTTGTCTGTCTTTTACCGATATTGCATAATGAAAAATATATCAATGAAAAGTGTATTTGTGATAGTTGCATTTCTTATGTCCGTTTTACCGGCAATTGGTCAAAATGAATTGCCGGGTAATTACAGGGCTTATTTAGTAAGACAGGACAACAATACTGTTGTTTTTAATATGGAGGTAGGTAAAGAAAATGGGGAAACGGTTATTTATATAACAAATGCAGATGAAAGAATAAGAATTAGCCCGGTAGCAATTTCAGGCGACTCCGTAAATTTTTCAATGCCTGTTTTTGAATCTACATTTAAAACAAAAAGAAATGCTGATGGCAGCTTGCGGGGGATTTGGATAAAAGGAACGAGCGGTGATTTTCAACACTGGCCATTCGTTGCTATTCCAAACCAGGAATTCCGGTTTGAAAAAAACCAGGGAAGTGCTAAATATAATATTACAGGGAAATGGGATGTTACGATCACAAGAGCAAATGGAACTCCAAGAAAAGCAATAGCCGAATTTGAACAAAAGAATGATGATCTCACGGGCAGTTTCATAACGCCATCCGGCGACTATCGTTTTCTTGAAGGAATTGTGACCGGTGATTCATTGAAGTTATCAACGTTTGACGGAGCGCATGCGTATACTTTTTATGCCAAGATCGACGGCCCGGAAAAAATTTCGGGTGGTGTTTATTTATCAGGAATAAATGGCAAGGAAACATGGAGTGCAGTAAAGGATATGGATGTAAAAGAACCACAACAAGAGCAGCCAACGAAATTAAAGCCGGGACAATCGAAACTTAATTTCACTTTTAACGATCTTAACGGCAATCCTGTTTCGATTAATGATGAAAGATTTAAAAATAAGGTAGTGATCGTGCAGTTGATGGGCAGTTGGTGCCCGAACTGCCTGGATGAAACAAAATTCCTGAGCGAGTTTTATGATAAGAACCGCAGCAGGGGAGTGGAAATGGTTTCACTTGCTTATGAATACTCAACGGATATTGAGCGTTCAAGAAAAAGCTTAAGTAAATTTCAGAAACTGTTTAATGTGCAATACCCAATGCTGATCACAGGTGTTACTTCCACTGATGAGCAAAAAACTGAAAAGACATTACCGCAGTTAACCCCTATTCGTGCATTCCCGACAAGCATTTTTCTTGACAGAAAAGGAAATGTGAGAGAAATTCACAGCGTTTTTTATGGGCCCGGAACAAAGCAATACTTTGAAGAATACAAAAAGATCTTTTCAAGTATCGTTGAAGGGTTATTGAAAGAAAAAAATTAAAGCTGCCTTGGCTTTTCCAGCTTCTTTAATTCGGCAGCGATATCTTCCTTTGATATCCAAAGATTGCCCAGCATCACACCTGCGATCTTTTTTGTGTTGTCGATATTTTCCAATGGATTTGCGTCCAGCAAGATCATATCCGATACATAACCGGTTTTGATCATTCCTGTTTTAGTAAGATTAAAATATTTTGCAACGTTCACAGTGCCGCTTTGTAACGCCTGGTAGGGACTAAGACCGGCGTCTACCATATATTTTAATTCATGATGAACAGAAAAACCAGGTACATTAAAAACCTGCGGGCCATCACTGCCGAGTAATAAGCCAACTCCATTTCGCTGGCATTCGTAGATCAGTTTTCTTCGCAACTCAACAAATTTTTTTATATCATTTGCTTTGTAATTAGGATTTGCCATTAAATTTTTCTTATTGTTTACCCAATTCTTTAATGTTTCTTCTTTCATATAGATCATTTCCGGCTCGCGGGCAAAAGCGTCGGCATCTTTATCAGGGCTGAACCAGCGTTCGGCTAATGCTTGTGTAGGCACTACCCAAATATTTTTATCTTTTAATGCTTTCATCAATGCAGCCATTCTTTTTTCATCCGCATGTTTTGCAATGAACATTGCGAAAGAACCGGTTTGTTGTTCTTTAATGGTATCGATACCGGGTACCAAACTTTCTACAAAACCATCAAGATGATCGATAGATGCGTAACCGGCTTCAATTGCCCGCCAGACACCTACATCAAAAGATACGTGCCCCGCAAACGGAATATTTACTTCCTTCGCTGTTTTCGCAATGGCTGCAAAATTTTCTTTAGTAAGACCCGGATGCAGTTTTAAAAAATCATATCCGGCCGCTTTTTGATTTCTTACCATCTCTGCCCCCGCTTCAGGAGTTTTTACACTATTGCCATTGAATGATGGGCCCGATGTATAAAAGTGAGGCCCGGTGATCTCACCACTTTGAAGCTTGCTGCGCAATTCCAAATGCCGCGGATGACCAAGCATACCACGAATAGTTGTAATGCCATTGCACAAAAAAAGTTTGAGTACTTCTTTCATTGGCTCAATATCATCAACAGGCGGCACATGTGCATGCATTTCAGCCAGGCCCGGCATCAGGAACTTTCCATTGCCCTCAATAATTCGTGCATCTTTATTATATTTTACTTTACCGGTTTCACCAATTGACATTATCATTCCATTCTTAACAACCACATCCTGGTTCTTTATCACCTTTTCTTCATTCATCGGAATGATGTTCACGTTGCGGAAAACAGTTTCCCCGGCCGGTGCTTGCGCAGTGCAGGAAAAAATTGCCAGCAACAATGGCAGCGCTAAAAAATTTTTCATAAAGAATTTTGAAATTATAGTTCTCTTACCCAGATATTCCTGAAGCTTGTAGCATTCCCATGATCCTGCAAGCTTAAGGATTCCTTTGCTTCATGCTTTTCATAAAATGGAGATCCTATGTAAACAGTATTACCCCATAGCGTAGCATTATTTTGAACCAATACTCCATTTTGTATAACGGTAATACGGGCCGGTTCGATCACATTTCCTTTATCGCTAAATCTTGGTGCGGTAAAAATAATATCATAAGTCTGCCATTCGCCGGGAGCTTTACACACATTCACAAGGGGCGGATGTTGCTTATACATACTTCCGGCCTGTCCGTTAACATACGTTTTATTTATGTTATTATAGTTGTCAAGTACCTGTACTTCATAACGACCCATTAAAAAGATACCGCTGTTGCCGCGGTTCTGACCATCACCTGTTACATTTGATGCTATTCTCCATTCAATATGTAACTGGCAATCCCCAAATTTTTGTTTGCTTTGAATATCACCGGTGCCGGGTTTTACAGTAAATGCATTGTCAGCAACTGTCCATTTTGCATCGTCGCCATTTTTATGTTTCCAGTTTGCTCCTGAAGAGCCATCAAAAAGTACAATAGCATCTGATGGTGCATCAGCATTTGTTTTACCCGGGGTTATTACTTTTGGTTCCGGTTTCCATATTTCTGTTGTTGCGGGATCTTTTTGAGCAGAAACAGAAAGGAATGTAACGATGGCTGCGCAAATTGTGATGAAACGTTGTAACTGCATATAGAATTTTTTAGAACGGGAAGGTAATATTTTAGATGGAGTTTCCTGTTTGAAAATTTCTATTTTTCAAAACAACGGTTACGTGTAAATTTTTTTGAACTTTTCCAATGTAAGCTCCCAATGTTTTACGGGTTGTTCAAAATTTATCCAACCAGGAATGGTTATATATTCTTTGATGAATTCGAATCCAAGTTTTTCCATTGTTTTATTTGGGGCGGGATTCAACGCATAGGGCTCGCAACATATTTTTTTCAATTGCATTTTTTCAAAGAAATATGGCAAGCACATTTTTACAAATTGTGCGCCTAAGCCCTTTGTTCTGTTATCTTGTTTCCAGATATGCAAATGCATATAGGCTTCTTCACCGAAAATTATCCTGTTAACGTTTGAATGACCAACAGGCTCCTCATTTAATAACCAAACGAGGCAATAAGATTTCTTTTCTGTATACGATTGGCCGATCTGTTCAATAAGCATTTGCTCCCATTCTTCTCTCGGCGGAATCTTGGAAAGATCAACTCCCATATTTACAAGAAATGAAGGATCAGATTTGAACCAGTAGTCGGAGAGTGGTTCAATATCACTTTCCTGGAGCTCTCTTACAGAAAGTTGCGTCATTTAATCGGATACTATTTACAGTTAACGCCCGGGTTTCAAAAATCCTGTAATGAAAATAGCTGTACCTAAGATTGTGTGTCCGTAATTAACTTGTTTGTTTATCGGTAAAAAACCTAACAAATTTTGTGTTTCAGCCTTGCCAATTGTTGCTAATCCATAGATACCAAGACCTCCATAAATTATTCCGAATATCATTAAAAAGACACCGGCAGAACGGGGTGCAGCTAATGCACCAATCAAAAGAAAAGCGCCGCTGGCGAGGTGTACGATGTTATGCGATTTTTCCAAATAAAAAAATGCATGAGGAGAAGTTCCAACAATTGGATTGGAAAAATAGCCTAGAATGCCGAACGCAAAAAAAGAGAGGGCAAAAACTATGGCTGCAGTTTTAGTATTCATGTTAATTAGTTTTGGTTTGCATTGATCAAGATACAAAACTTCTTAAGGCGATATTATGTTTTTACTTACAGGGTATACTTGTAGTCATGAAATAATTCTTCAGAATATTTCAGTGTCATACTTAATCAACTGCCGCATGAGCTACCACAAGAAGAACCAAATCAACCGCTGGAGCCACCACGGCCGACCCTCTATCGTTCTTGGTTACATAGAGTATTGGTAAAAAAGATGCTCCTAATACTGCAGGACCTATTGTGAAATAACGCCATTCCCAATAACTGAAAGTCGGGTCATTTAATCCACAAGATACTATTTCGAATAGCGCTGTGATCTCATTAATCCTGCAAGAAAAATAATTATACCTAAGCCTATATGTAAATAATTATCTGCTTTGTTTACATGCAAAAAGCCTAATAATTTTTGCGTTTCAGCAGTGCCCATTGTTGCCATTCCATAGATCCCAAGACCTAAATAAACTATTCCGAAGATCTTTAAAAAAGCAGAAGCAGATCCCGGTGCAGCTATTGCAATAAGTAAAAACAATGCGCCGCTAACGATGTGTACAATGTTATGCACTTTGTCTGTATGAAAAACAGCATCATGAGAAGCTCCAACGATTGGATTCGATACAAAGCCTAAAAAGCCGACCGCTAAAAAAACGAGGCCAATCACGATGGCTGCAGTTTTGGTATTCATGTTAATTAGTTTTGGTTTGCATTGATTAAGATACAAAACTTCTGTAATTCGATGTTATGATTTTACTTACAGCTATATGTATGGTGATGACATACTCATTTGGATATTTCATTTCATACTTAATCACCTCCGCCGCATCCGCCGCAACTGCTACATGAGCTGCCGCAAGATGAACCACATGAACTGCCGCAACCGCCGCCGGTCGAGCCCCTATTGTTCTTGTCGACATAGTGTACCATTGGTAAAAATGATGCAGCCAGTATTGTTGGTCCTATTAAAAAATAACGCCACTCCCAATCGGTAGCATCTTTCCGCGTTGGCAATATTTCATTCTTATAAAGTTCGGGTATCGAGATTGTGCAAAAGATTTTTGTCAATCGCCACAGGTAACCTATTATGATAATTATTAAAAAGACCAGGGCGAAGAATAATTGAGTTACAGGCTTGTCCCTTATTAAACCGGTTGAAAATCTTATAAATCCTAACATCAGCAATAATGCCAGCACTCCGAAATTGAGATAGAAAAGCCGGCCGAATGCTTTTGACTTGATGAAATATTTTTTTAAAGCATCCATGCAGTTTGCAATATTCCAAAAAACTGGTTTCAGCATCAGGCTTCTCATTAATACAGGATAATACACTGCCCTGAAATGACTAAGTTCTTCCAAAACCTGCCATTGCTCTAATGAATTTGGTTTGCCGGTATCCGTTTTGCCGATTGAATGATCCTGGTTTATGCAAACTTTATTTTCATTCACCAGTTGATTCATCGTTCCATGAATAACATGGGCAAGCAGTTGGGTTTTTAAGTAGACAAGTTCCCACGGCAATAAATGGCGAACAAAAGTAAATGGTTTAAAATTGTTCGCTATCTCCGATAAATATTGCCGGTTATAGATTTCAAGCATTATAAATGTACCGATGGCAATTGAAATATAAATGAAGATAAAATTTGGATTGTCAATTTGTATATACAGCGGCCTCAGCAAAAAATAGAAAGGAATGATAAGGATGATGAAGGCGAGCACACCCAGGTTAATAAAAGTCCTGATCTTTATTTTTGCCTTTGCTAATTCCAGGCTTTCATACATACCTGCATACTCCCAAATTTCTTTAGGTTGCTCTCCAAAATTTTCTTTGTAAAATCTTATGGTACGTTCTTTTGCCTGTTTGAATTTTTCCGCTTCTTCTTTATTGTGTGTTGAAGGAACATGCTGGACCGTTTTTCCAATGATATTGCAGAAGTCTGTGTATGATTGTGTAAAGATCAGGTGCTGGTGCCAGACAACATCAATGATCTCTGAAGGGGAAACCATAAAATCGGAAGTGCCGGCGAGATACATGAACTTCTTATATTCAATGATTGCTTTTTCGGTAAAATTTTTCGTCCAGAAATTTTCATTGGCTAGTCTTGTCGAAAAGCCATACTCACTCATCGGATCATCTAAATTGTAGTCGGATAGTTTAGCCCAGAGTTCGTGATTCATTGTAGTTGCCGTTACCCAAAATTATAAGAAGTTTTCAACCTTTACCTAATATTAAATTTTGGTTATCAATTCCTGGAAGGGGTTTACTAAATAGCTGCATTATTCAAATATTCCTGCAATTCAGACCTGCTATTGATGGGCAAGATCCAGCATTACACAAATAAGAGTCAGCGCCAGATTTTATCAATCATTCTTGTTTTTGCGCTTTAAGAATTTCTTCTAAAGTTGGTTTAAGTTTTGTGTATTTATATAAATTGGATTCTTTCAGTATCGAACCCAATACCAGGTCATACTGTTCTTTTTCAGATGCGCCTTCTTTACTTAGACAAATAAGATGATTGACCAGCAACTCGTAATATTTATCCAGGTAATAGCTTTTATAACTTTGTGCCCCGTCTTTTTTAATTATCACCATCTGAAAATCGGGGAAATACATATCGGTATACTGGAAATAAGGTTGTCCGTTGAATCGCGGAAATTTTTTTATATACTCATGAGCTTTTTTTGTGTTGGGTGGCTTTACAACATTCATATATCCCCAAATTACAGCTCCGCATAGCCTCATGCATTGTAAAAAGAATATTCCTTTTTCAGTTTCATTCCTTAAGTTGAATTCTTTAAGATCAAAATTCTCTTTTGAAAGATCAAATTCAGCGTTCTTGTTTCCCACTGCAGTAAACAGCATTCCATAATAATTATCGATCAACTCCAATCGCGGGATATCTTGAGTCTTCAAACTCTCAATTAGATTAAGATTATCGATTTGAGATTCTTCCCGCAGATTTAAATTGATCGCTCTTATAATATAAATTGTTTTGATAGTTCCTGAATCGGGCAGCATCAAATAGTCTTTATTAAGAAGCTTGTTATTTTTCGAAATCGTTTGTACAATAAAAGCGGCAGCAGCAGTTAGATTACCCGGTACATCTTTTTTAATGTCTTTTAAGATTTCTTTGGTAGCATCATTTCTGAACATAAAATCTTTATAGGCTTTTGCGAGCTCTATTATTTTATCGTTTTCGGGAGTTTGCCCGATGCCGGAATGGGCGAGCAGCAGAAGGAAGAAGAGTAACGTTTGCCTGGTCATATATTTTTTTTATAATTATTGTTAAGCTATGATTTTACCTCCATAAAAGAAGCCGGGGGATAAATGAAAGTAAAGAAATCGGGTTGTATCATATTGGACGTTCAATTATCGGTTGGGTGCAATTCATAACTGCGAAAGCTGAAACGCATGACCAATTCGATATAAACTCATCTCTATCTAGAATCCCAGCACATCCTTCATGGAATAAATCCCTTTCTTCCCTTTTAAAAATTCTGCAGCTAAGACAGCGCCTAGTGCAAATCCTTTTCGTGTATGTGCTGTATGTATGATCTCGATATCATCAATGCCGGAAGAGTATTTTACTTTATGCGTGCCGGCAGCGGGGTCTATGCGTTCACTTAGTATTTCCAGGTCTTCGGGATTGTCACTTATATGATTTGCCCATTTTTTTTTGCGGGGAATATTTTCAAGCACCTGTTCTGCCAAAGTAATTGCAGTGCCGCTTGGTGCATCTTTTTTTTCTGTGTGATGGATCTCCGTTAATTGTATCTCGTAGTCTTCATGATCTTTCATTAAGGAAGCAAGCCGCTTATTTACTTCAAAAAAAATATTTACACCAACGCTGAAGTTGCTGGCATAAATAAAAGCTGCATTGTATTTTTTACAGTCTTCCTGTATCTCCGGTAATTTATCAAGCCAGCCGGTAGAACCGCAAACAGATGCAGCGCCAAACTGCATTAGCTTTTTTACATTATCATATGCGCTGTGCGGACCTGTGAATTCGATAGCAACATCTGCTTTCGCCAGGTTTTCTTTTGTAAACTGATCAGCGTTATCAATATCAATTTTTAAAACGATAGTATGACCACGCTGCAATGCAATCTCTTCAATTGCTTTTCCCATTTTGCCATAACCGATGAGTGCGATGTTCATTTGAGTTCAGAGTTTGTAGTTCGGAGTTCGTAGTTGGGCGTCTGCTTCAAAGGTATAGGATAAGCTTCAAGTTTAGGAAGTCGACTCTGAACTCCGAACTAACTCCGAACTCAAACTATTTTCCGATATGAAGAACAAGACTCACCCCATTTGTTCCCGCCATTTCACTGCGGCCTGGTTTTATTTGAAGTGAGAGATCGGGGCTTACATCAAAGCTTTTTAAATGTGCATCAACGGAAGCATCTATAACATTCAATCCCCAAAGCAACAGGAAAACAAGAACTGAATAATCTAAGTTTCTTCGAAACTCGTCACGGTTGAATCGTAATGACTCCTGGGATAAAGGAAGAAGCTCGGGCCGTATTTTGAAATAATCAGTGGAATCTCTTTGGGGTGGCGGTAAAGATGCTTTGTATTTGGCGGCATATGCAAACCTCAGATCCTTGTAATTTTTTAAGTTGTAAATAAACACGACGCCTGTTGTTCCTAATGCTCCATAAACGATCGGTACCTTCCAATACTTCCGGTTATAGATCTGTCCAAGACCCGGCAATATAGCAGAACGTATGGCTGCGACTTTTGGACTATACACTTTCTTTTTTACTGAAGTATCGGTGTCTGGCTTTTTTAATGCTGAAGAATCTTTTTTTGCAACAAGATTTTCTGTTGGCAGATCCTGCGAGTAAGCATTGGTTAGAAAAAATAAAAATATGAATAAGTAAAAAAATTCATTCTTAGTTATGTTTTGCTGAATAGCCTTGTTGTCGTACAAGAGTGCGACGCAACAGCAGCTCAATAGTAGGAGAAAGCTAAGTACATAAAATAAAATTAATCCATATATCGGGAAAAATTAAGACTTGAATTGTTAATTATAGGTTGTTACTTACTAAGTCCCCACTTTAGGGGGACAGGGGGTCTTTAATCTAACGGAACATTCAATTGCCCGAGAAGTTTATGCAGCTCTTCAGCAGAATAATATTCAAATGTGATGGAACCATTGTTATTCTTACTATGCCTCAGCTTTACCCGGGTACTGAAATGTGATGCTAATTTATCTTCAATTCGCTGAAAGCCGTCAGGCAATGAGCTTTTTGTATGTTTCTTAACGCCTCCGCTTTCTTTATAAAGATTGCGGACGAGCGCCTCCGTTTGACGAACAGATAATCCTTTCTCTTTTATCTGATCAAAAACGAAAAGTTGTTTATCAATAGAATCAACATTGATGAGTGCTCTTGCATGCCCCATGCTGATCTCGCCAATGCGAACAGCAACCTGGATATCCGGCGGTAATTTTAACAAGCGGATAAAATTTGCAATCGTGCTCCTGTCTTTTCCCATTCTTTCCGCTACCTGTTCCTGCGTAAGGTCAAGTTCTTCCATCATTCTTTTAAAACTCAGTGCAACTTCCATTGCATTCAGATCTTCCCGCTGAAGATTTTCCAACAATGCCAGTTCGAGCAATTGTTGATCATTTGTTTGACGAACATATGCTGGAATATCTTTGAGTGCCTGCAAGTTTTGCTGCCCGTAAACGTCTTTCACCAGAGACAAGCCGGTACCGGCCTGACGGCATTTTGGAAACAGTAACCGGCTGAATGATATCATGTGTTTTGATCGATGATGCCAGTTCATTTAATCCTTGTTCATCAAAATAGCGCCGTGGCTGTTTTGGGTTGATATCAATTTCATCAACCGGAATGCGAAAAGAACCAGTAGCTGTTTCTACAACAGTTGCTTTCAGTTGACCACTTCCAGTTTTCAGATCTGCATCAATACTCTGCAGTAAAGAACGGATTCCTTTACCGAGAGCTTCTTTATTTTGATTTTGTTTCGGCAAGTTCATTGAGTTCATAGTTTTTAGTTCAGAGTCAAGTTCGTAGTTCGTAGTTCGGAGTTCGGAGTCGGGCTCAAATAAATTTGTCAGGGTTTTCAATCATATGCCAAATCATTTTCCAACTTCATCATTTCTCGATGTGAAATCTTCGTACTCATGTATTTCAAGATAATTGCAATCTTTTGAAAAATCCAAGCCATACCTGTGTTTCTGCATTTTCAGTTTCAGAATCTGTCAATTTAGAAATAAAATGGGCCTTATATTTTCTTCTTCGATAAGCTTCAACAAGATTGACACATACAGATCTTGATGACCTTCTGATCTGATCTGTAAGGCTATATTTTTCTTCAGCCGGAAATTTTTTTGTTCTTTCAAAAATATCCATTGCGAGCTTATAAGCTTTTTGATAAACAATTAAATCTAAATAACTACCCATAATTAGTCTTTAATTCGGAGTTCGGAGTCAGTAGTTCGGACTCATTAGTTCGGAGTCCGACTCTGAACTCCGAACTTCCAACTCCGAACTAAAAAGAACTTACAATTCAAGTATCCTCTCTTCCTGGCTGATCTTTGTCATATTATTTTTCTGGAAAATTTCTTTGGCAAGATTTAGATAGTTCATAGAGCCTTTGCTGGCGGCATCATATAAAACTACAGGTTTTCCAACGCTTGGCGCTTCGCTTAATTTTGAATTGCGGTGAATGATCGTATTGAAAACAATATTTTCAAAATGCTTTCTTACTTCACTTACTACCTGGTTACAAAGACGAAGACGTCCATCATACATCGTCATTAAAATCCCTTCTATCTCGAGATTCATATTCAGCCGGCTTTGAACAATTTTAATCGTGTTCAGCAATTTTCCTAATCCTTCCAACGCAAAAAATTCACATTGCACCGGAATAATAACGGAATCAGAAGCAGTTAATGCATTTACGGTAATTAATCCTAATGACGGCGAGCAATCGACAACGATAAAATCATAATCATCTTTAATAGGATCGAGAATATTTTTTAAAACAAGTTCCCGGTTAGGATAGTTTATCATTTCAATTTCAGCACCGACCAGATCTATATGCGATGGAATAAGATCAAGATTGGGGATCTCTGTTTTTAACATCACATCTTTTGCGCCCGCTTCATTTACCATGCAATCATAAAGACTCTGCGTGATGTTATGAAGATCAAAACCAACACCTGTTGTACTGTTTGCCTGCGGGTCGGCATCCACCAGCAAGGTTTTAAATTCAAGAACAGCAAGACTTGCTGCCAGGTTAATGGCCGTGGTGGTTTTTCCTACTCCTCCTTTTTGATTGGCTACACCTATGATTCTTCCCATAATTGATTTTAAATTGTAATTGTTTCCCCGATTTTCAGCAATAATAATTCAGCTCCCTTGTCTGCAAATGTCTTTTTGGCTTTTTCATGATCAATTTTTATAAAACCAAAAGTATCATAATGCACACCTATGATCTTTTTGCAATCGATCATGGCAGCACATTCTGCAGCATCATCAGCGTCCATGGTAAAATTGTCGCCTATCGGCAGAACGGCAAAATTTAGTTTTGCCCATTTTGGAACCAAATTCATATCCGTTGTGAGACGCTGTATCACCACTATAATAAAAACTTCCGTCCTTGACTTGTTACAATAAAACCCATCGGATTGCCGCCATAGCTGCCATCGGGAAGCCCGCTTGAATGTTGGGCCGCTGTACATTTTACAGTAAACTCGCCAAAATTCCATTTGCCACCTGTATTCATCGGGTGAGTGTGTTTGACACCGCGGTGATTCAACCATTCATGAATTTCCCAATTGCACACAACTTTGGCATCGGAGTTTGCTGCGATCTGGATACAATCGGCAATATGATCGCTGTGACCATGCGACAACAGAATAAAATCAGGTTTGATCGAATTTATATCGACATCTTTTGCAAGATCATTGTAAGTAATGAATGGATCGAACAGGATCTTTTTACCGGATGTTTCTACCTGGAAACAGGAGTGACCATAATAAGTAAATCTCATTTTAACTTTTAACTTTTGATTTTGAGATTAAGAGTAAGGTATAGGCTGAGTGGGCAAAAGTAAGTTTTGTGAATGAAGAATGGATGGCGGAGCCTTGTGTAATTATACTAATTTTGGACACTATGAGAAACTCAGTTCTATGGTGGGCCATTATCGGGTTCATGGTTGTACTTGATTTTTATTTTTTTCAAGCGTTAAAAACGATTACCCATTCCGCAAGTTCAAGAGCAAGGCTTATTATATTTATTTGTTACTGGACCATTTCAATCAGCGCTATTGTTTTGCTATTATTACTTCCATACTTGCACTTCGAACAGCAAAACAAAATTTTCAGAAATACCATTTTTGCAATTATTGCCGGTTTATTTTTTTCCAAACTGATTGCCTGTACCATTTTTTTTGTTGATGATGTTCGTCGCGGAGTACAATGGCTGGCCGGCAAAATATTTTCTTCTAAAACAGAGGGAAAAACTCTCCAGGCCGGTGAAGGAATCTCCCGTTCAGTTTTTTTGAGCTGGACAGGGATGCTCATGGGCGCCGGTTTATTCGGATCATTGGTTTATGGTTTTGGAAATAAATATCGTTACCAGCTTCGCCGCATTCAGCTTGCTTTTGAAAAACTGCCGGCATCTTTTAAGGGCTTAAAAGTTGTCCATATTTCGGACATTCATTCGGGAAGCCTTACGGATAAAAATGCTGTGAGAAAAGGAGTGGAGAAAATCATAACGGAAAAACCTGATCTTATTCTTTTCACCGGTGACCTTGTGAACAATCGCAGTGATGAGATGGATAATCTTATTGACCTGTTTAAAGAAGTAAAAGCGCCGATGGGTGTGTATTCAATTTTAGGAAATCACGATTATGGCGATTATACAAGATGGGATTCTGAAAATGAAAAAAAAGCAAATATGGAAAGGCTGAAGCAGGTTCATGCTGAGCTTGGCTGGCGACTGATGCTTAATGAAAATACTCAACTGGAAAGAAATGGAGAAAAGATCTCACTGATCGGCGTGGAGAACATTAGTGGTAAACGAGGATTCAGAACCTATGGTAATTTAACAAAAGCATATGATGGTATAGACGAGTCCCATTTTAAAATACTGATGAGTCATGATCCTTCACATTGGGAGTGCTGAGGTAACTCAAAAATTCCAGGTATTGACCTGATGCTTTCCGGGCATACGCATGGAATGCAGTTTGGAGTTGAAATTCCCGGTTTTAAATGGAGCCCGGTTCAATATGTATATAAACAATGGGCGGGACATTATGTACAAGGCAGTCAGCAGCTATACATTAACCGTGGTTTTGGGTTCCTGGCATACCCGGGGCGGGTTGGGATTTTACCCGAAATCACAGTTATAGAGCTGGTTTGATGAATATTTCTCTGAAAAAATTAAATAAAGCAGCCCCGACGGACGTTTTCAGGTCTGTTAATAAGGATTTTAAACTATCTAAGTATTTATAAGTCACAGCTTTTGAATTTATTTGGCCAAATAAAAAGAATGCAAGGATACCACTGCAGTATGATGAAAAGGTTCATCACCATACTTCCCCTATGTTTTTTAGGCATGACGCTGCTTTGCCAGGTATCATCTTCTGATAGCACAAAAAAGAAAAAAGAAAAAGTGGATGATTGGGGGTTGGATTCCACGGTTGATTATGACCTTTTGCTGCAGGATATGGAAACCTTTCTTGATTCTATTTCATTGCCGCATAGTTATGTTTTAGGAAGCCTTGCAATAGGAAGAGGTTATTTTAACTATACGAATAAATCGAATGCTTTTCTTGAAACAAGAAAAGATTTCACCTACACACCTACATTAGGTTTTTTTCATAAAGATGGATTAAGTCTTACCGCTACCGGCAATATTGTGAATGACGGTGATAAATTAAATCTGTACCAGGTGGCTATAAGTCCGGGTTTTGATTATCTTGAAAACAGGGACCTGGCTGCTGGCTTTACGTACACAAGATTTTTTACAAAAGATTCTTTATCGTTTTATACTACTCCATTGCAAAATGAATTGTATGGTTATTTCACCTATCGCAAATGGTGGATAAGACCGACGATAGCCTTGAGTTATGGCTGGGGCAGCCGCACCGATTATATGGAAAGAGAAGAGCAGATACTGGACCTTCGTTTACGTCGTACCGGTGTTACAAGAATTAATTCAAGAGAATCGATCAGTGACTTTTCTTTGATTACTTCAATGCGACATGATTTTTACTGGCTGGGAATTTTTTCATATAAAGATCATTTCCGGATCACCCCGCAACTATCGTTTATCAGTGGTACCCAGAAATTCGGTTTCAACCAATCTGCAAATACATATGCAACCATACTCCGTACCGGCGCCAATGTCTTATATAATTCTGAAAATGTTTACCTGGATGACGAGTTGAAATTTCAACCGCTTTCGCTTACTATGTTTTTAAGAGGAGAATATTCTATCGGTAAGTTTTTCATTCAGCCACAGCTTGTGTTTGATTATTATTTTCCAACTGAGAAGGGTAATTTCAGCACTTTGTTCTCCTGTAACCTTGGAATGATCTTTTGACTTTTACATTTTGTTATCATTTCGCGGGCAATAAGTTTACACAACAACAGTTAATGGATTGTATTTGAAAGAATTTAACAGCGCTAAACTCCCGGTGGCATTATAGTTGAAGTTTTACACACCAAACAAAAATTTCCTTTACATGAAATGAGACCAAAAATTTTCGAGCCAATTTATCCAAACGGCGTTGAAAATTTTAGGACGAATTCCATGTGGCTATTAAATTAAAAATTTACACATGAAAACAAAACTCGCTATCATGGTCGTTGCATTGCTTACAATGCAGGCCGCATCGGCCCAATTCCGCCTTGGCGCTAAAGCAGGCGCAAATCTTGTAAAAGTTGACGGTAAATCTTTCAAAGATGAATTCAGGTATGGTTATCATCTTGGAGGGTTTGCAGAGATCGGTTTAACGGGTGACGGTAAACTTTCCCTTCAACCCGAAGTTTTATTTAACCAGTACGCTACCACTCTCGACAGTAACTTCAAATCGGTTTATGAGAATGTCATCAATTCAAATCAAAGCCGTGTGAAGTTGAATTATCTTTCTTTCCCTATTTTACTTAATTACAAATTGATCGGCCCGATACATTTACAAGCCGGTCCTGCATTCAGCGTTTTGATGGATCAAAACAAGACCTTTTTACAAAATGGCGGTGACGCATTTAAAAAAGGAGATTTTTCAATGATCGGTGGTGCGCAGATCAGGTTATCGAAACTTTATCTTTCCGGTCGTTATGTTATCGGCCTTGCTAATATCAACGACATTGATGATAAAGACAAATGGAAAAGCCAGGCAATACAATTATCCATAGGATTGTCTCTCTAAAATGATCGCGGATGATAGGATGAGAAGGATTTAGCGGAACTATCGGATTGTCTCTCTAAAATCATATATCTGTTGAAGCTAAACCTCCCGATTTACCGGGAGGTTTCTTTTATCGCCGATGATAGGACGATTCGGATTTTGCGGAACTTCAATCTAAATTGATGTTGAAATCCGCGAAATCCTGTCAAATCCACTAATCCGTGATTTGCGTGGTATAATACTTGACAACTATAGTTACACTATGTATTTTTAACCCCTTGGCCCTTTTGGTGTCAGGTTGTCAAAAACGAGACTAACTAATGAAAGATTCTAATTTTTTCCAGCGGACCGAAGATGAAATGGATTTTATACCAATAATCCCCCTTAATGAAAGTGATGGTGAAACCGGCGATGGGACTGACATTCCGAACGAACTGCCCATAATTCCGCTTCGTAATACCGTACTTTTTCCGGGCGTGGTACTTCCGATAACTGTGGGCCGGGATAAGAGCATAAAGGCGGTAAATGAAGCTTATAAGGCTGACAAATTGATCGGCGTTGTGGCGCAAAAAGACAGCGGCGTAGAAGACCCGGGATTAACCGATATAGAAAATGTTGGGACCGTAGCAAGGATCGTAAAACTGATAAAAATGCCGGATGGCGGCACCACGGTGATCATCCAGGGAAGAAATCGGTTTAAGATAAAAAGTATTCTTTCTGATGATCCTTATTTCAAAGCCAGCATTGAAATCATAAAAGAAGAAGATTCTCCTAAAGACGAAGATTTTGCCGCATATGTGTCAAACATAAAAGAAACGGCATCCGATATCATCCAGCTTTCACCAAATATTCCTGCCGAAGCAGCGATCATTTTACGCAATATTGAAAACCCTTCTTTCCTTATTCATTTCGTTTCGAGTAATCTTAGCGCCGATCTGAAAGAAAAACAGCAATTGCTGGAAACAAATAATATTCGTGACAGGGCCGATGTGCTGATGAAGATGCTGCAACGTGAGCTTCAGTTTGCCGAATTAAAAAATAAAGTAACGACCAAAACAAAAACTGAACTGGAGAAACAGCAACGGGATTATTTTCTGCAGCAACAGATGAAAAGCATCAAAGAAGAATTGGGAGGGGATGCCAACGACAGGGAAATAAAAGAGATGCTGAAAAAAGCTGATGCAAAAAAATGGACAACGGCTGCAAAAGAATTGTTTCAGAAAGGAATTGAGAAACTGGAACGGATGCATCCAACCACTCCTGATTATTCTGTTGTGTATAACCACCTTGACCTGATGCTTGATCTGCCCTGGGAAGAATATACCGATGATAAGTATGATCTGAAGAAAGCAAAGAAGGTTTTGGATAATGATCATTACGGCATGGAAAAAATTAAAGAACGAATTTTAGAATACCTGGCCGTATTGAAATTGAAAGGCGATATGAAGAGTCCCGATTCTTTGTTTTGTTGGTCCTCCCGGAATTGGTAAAACGTCGCTTGGGTAAAAGTATTGCCAATGCCATCGGAAGAAAATATGTGAGACAAAGTCTTGGCGGTTTGCATGATGAAAGTGAAATAAGAGGACATCGTAAAACATATATCGGTGCGATGCCCGGTCGTATTTTGCAATCTATCCGCAAAGCAAAAACTTCGAACCCGGTTATGATCCTTGATGAGATCGATAAAGTGGGAAATGATTTCCGCGGCGATCCTTCTTCAGCATTGCTTGAAGTTCTGGATCCGGAACAGAACAATACTTTCTATGATAATTATCTTGAACTTGAATATGACCTGAGCAAAGTTCTTTTTATAGCAACGGCAAATAATCTTCAGAATATCCAGCCTGCTTTGCGCGACAGACTCGAGATCATCGATCTTGGCGGATATGCTGTTGAAGAAAAAATGGAAATCGCTAAACGCCATTTGATCCCCAAACAAAAAGAAGCGCATGGTTTAAAGACCACCAATTTTACCATCAGTGATAAGGTGATCGAGAAGATGATACAGGAATACACAAGAGAAAGTGGTGTTCGTGAATTGGACAGACACCTTGCTTCTATAATGCGCAACCAGGCGAAGGAACTTGCGTTGAATGAAAAAGTGCGGGCAAACATTTCAAACAACGATGTTGAGCGGATACTTGGTAAGCCAAAATATAGTAATGATCTGTATAAAACGGTAAATATGCCGGGCGTTGCCGTCGGTCTTGCATGGACTTATGTCGGCGGTGATATCTTATTTATTGAATCAAGCCTTAGCGAAGGAAAGGGTGAATTAAAGATCACAGGTAATTTGGGCAATGTGATGAAGGAAAGTGCGAGCACCGCGCTTAGTTATTTACAGGCCAATGCAAAAAAATATGGCATTGATCAAAAACTTTTTGAAAAAAGAAATGTACATATTCATGTGCCTGAAGGCGCCGTACCGAAAGATGGCCCAAGCGCCGGCATTACAATGATGACCTCACTTGCCTCAGCATATACCAAAAAGAAAGTAAAGCCATTCGTTGCGATGACTGGCGAGATCACACTCCGTGGCCAGGTGCTGCCCGTAGGAGGGATTAAAGAAAAAGTACTGGCAGCAAAACGTGCCGGCATTAAAGAAGTAATTCTTTGCTGGCAAAATGAAAAAGATGTCGACGAGATTGATCCCGACTTTATAAAAGGGCTAAAATTTAGCTATGTAAAAAACATGAGCCAGGTGCTGGATCATGCTTTGGAATAAAAATATTTTTACTCGCAGGCAACCTTAACAGGCTATTTTGGGTATTAGATATTACACAAATTTCTCCATGTTGGTTGTTTTAAGGGTTTAAAACAGAATTCCTCTCACATCCGCGGGAGGAATTTCTTTTAAGGCCCGGCTACAATTCTGCATAAGTTTTCTCAACTTAGCCGTTTGCGGCCAGTCATTATAATATTATCCGTTTTATTTTCTTCAGCCCTGTATGCGCAAACTATCGGCGGCAGTTCGGTATTTAATTTTTTAAAGCTTGCCAATACACCACAACTAACGGCGTTAGGCGGAGTAAATATTTCAGTTACTTCGAAGGACGTTGGACTTGCATTTAATAACCCGGCATTGCTTAACAAAGAAATGCATACGCAAATGAATGCTGTGTTCAATAGTTTTTATGCGGGCATTAATGCTTATCATTTATCGTTTGGATACCGGCATGAAAAATTGAAAACGAATTTTGGCTGGGGACTTACCTATTTTAATTATGGAAAAATTTCTGAAACAGATCCGTCAGGAAATATACTTGGTCTTATGAAGCCAACTGATTGGGTAATGCAGTTATCGGCATCACGCAGCTATTTGCAAAAATGGAATTATGGTACAAGTTTAAAATTCATTTCTTCTAATTACGGCATTTACAGCTCTAACGGAATTGCAATTGATATTGGTGTTTTGTATACTGATACAGCCAATCTTTTTTCAGCATCACTTGTTGCAAAGAATATGGGTTACCAGTTAAAAAAATATGCAGGCACTGAAGCAGAAGAACTGCCTTTTGATCTGCAGGCAGGCATCACAAAAAAATTAAAGAACGCACCGTTGTCATTTTCATTTACTGCACATCACCTTCACCAATTCGATACACGGTATAATGATACAGTGTTTAATAATGAAAATGAATTTGGAGTAAATAAGAACGGAAAATTTACCCTTGATAAGATATTCAGGCATTTTGTTTTTGCTGCCCAAATTTTCCCTGTGCAGCAAATAGAGGTTACTGTTGGATACAACCATTTAAGAAGACAGGAATTGAATATTAGTAATACTACGAATGGATTGAATGGCTTTTCGATGGGAGTGGGATTGGTGGTAAAAAAACTACAGGTTCGTTATGCACGAACTCATTATCAAAATAATACCGGTTACAACCAGTTAGGGTTGAACCTTCAATTAAACGAACATTTTGGATTGGGGAAATTTGGAGAGAGAATTGGATGGTGATTAAGACAGAAAGAGATAAATTTACGTTTCCCTCCCTTTGAAATACCTCTCTTAGTTTTTAAATTTTTATAATGCGCTTTTTATCTATCATATTAGTGGTAACAGTTTTTCTTTTTCAATCTTCTGCCATAGCGCAGAAATCGAAAAATAAAAAGTCGAAGACTGAGGAAAAAGGTCCAAAGATATTTGAAGTATATGGTGATAGTTTACGCACTGATTCTATTGTTTATTATAAAACCGAGATCGGTTATATAATGCCTGACTTAAGCCCAAAGTTTAAAGGCAAATGGATGATAAATGTTATGCGCAGGCAGGCAAGGGCGGTACCCGATTCATTAGCCGAAGCATATATTGAATTTTATGAGGATACACTTTTTGCCGCGTATGTTGGTTGTAATAAATTATCAGGAAAATATGTCATTAAAGGCCCCACGATCAAGTTTACAATTCTGGATACTGCTTTAACAGCTTGCGGGCAAAATGATATTGAACAGTGGTTTATTAAATTGATGCAGGAACGGGTAAGTTATTTCGGCGTCGATGAAAAAATTCTTTACCTGAAAGATGTAGCTTTCAATATTGTTTTCGATTGTTCCCGCAGAAAAGAGGAAGAAGTTAAAAGCGCTACTTCACAAAATAACTAAGATTGGTCTTCGGTGTAAGCGCCAGCAAAGTTTCATACATCAGCCTTATTGTGTTTTCAATATCATCTCTGTGTATCATTTCTACTGTAGTATGCATATACCGCAGAGGAATGGAAATAAGCACAGAAGGACACCCGTCATTTGAATAAGCAAAAGAATCAGTATCCGTTCCTGTACTGCGGCTCAGTGCTCTCCATTGCACCGGTATATTTTTCTTTGCGGACACTTCTTCAACAACGGCTAATAGTTTATTATGAATGGCCGGGGCATAAGCAAGAGATGGACCTTTGCCGCACGCAATGTCTCCTTCTACAAGTTTGCTGATCATTGGAGTGGTAGTATCATGCGTTACATCCGTAACTATTGCTATATCCGGTTTTATCCTTCTTGCGATCATTTCGGCACCACGTAAGCCAATTTCTTCCTGCACTGCATTTACAACATATAAGCCTATAAGGCAATTTTTTATTGTTCTGTTTCAAAAGCCTTGCTACTTCTGCGATCATATAACCACCGACACGATTATCAAATGCACGGCCGATATAATAATCATTTGCCAGTTCATCAAAGCCATCCTGGTAAGTAACTACCGCGCCGATATGAATGCCGAGTTGCTCTACTTCTTTTTTATTTCTTGCGCCGCAATCCAGAAACACGTTATCCAGTTTGGGTTGTGGCTCTTTATGATCGGGGTTATTCAATCTTGTATGAATAGCAGGCCACCCAAACACAGCCTTTACCGGTCCTTTTTTTCCATGAATGATTACACGCTGCGCCGGTGCGATCTGTACATCCACGCCGCCATTTCTTTTTAAATATAAAAGCCCTTCAGGATTTACATAATTAACAAACCAGCTTATTTCATCTGCATGTGCTTCTATCACTACTTTAAATGGCGCATTTTGATTAATAACTCCTACAGCAGTGCCATAGGGATCCGTAAAGGTTGAATCGACAAACGGTCTTAAATAATCAAGCCATAGTTTTTGACCACTGCTTTCAAAACCGACAGGCGATGCATTATTGATATAGTTTTTAAAAAATGAGAACGAAGAATCGGTTAAAATAGATTTTTGTTTTTTACCGGGAGTTTTTGCCATAGTATGATTTTAGAAGGATCAAAAATAGTTAAAACCTGTTCACGAGCCACAATATTAAAGCCGATAGCATCATCAATCCATCCAGCACAAAATAGTAGAGATAATCGGAGAAATTTCTTTTTGCATATTTATACAAACTTATTAGTAAAAGTGCAGGAAGGAGTAAGATCGTGATGTTGATCCATGCCATGCCTGTTTGTCTTAACCATAAGCTTAAAATTATAAAGACAGCAACAGAGATCGCAAAAAGGATATTAATACCCGGTTCATCAAAATATGTTATCATGCTTCGAATGCCATCCGCCTTATCATTTTCCCTGTCCCGGAAATCAAACAGTATACAGATAGCATAAATAAAAAAAAATTGCCCGATAAAAAATAAGATCGCTTTTTCAGATACTGCATCTTCTACTAAAACCGGTAAGGCCGATGTTACATATGCCCATATCAACGCAAGAAAAATAGTTTTCCCTATTGCCACTTTTTTTAAAAGCTGGAAAAAAGGCAGCGGGATCTTTGGCGCTGAATACAAAAAAGTAAGTACGGCAGATGGTATTATATAAACCCATTTTTCTCTAAAGTAAAAGAAAAATGCAATGGCTCCGATAAAACCTGCAATTGATAATAAGAGATGGTAGCTTTTATGTTTTTCATCCCATTGCAAACGTTGCGATGGCGCAATGGTGCCGGGTGTTAATGCCCAATGAAAATTATAACTGCAAACGGTAGAGAAGAAAACAAAAGCGGCAAGATAAATGTCAACGGGCCGCCCGATTATGAGCGCATAGGTTTGATAAAGCATTACCACCGCGCAGCATGAAACAAACAAGCTGGTAAATAAAAAAAAGTCAAAAATCTTTTTGAAAAAAATATTCAACCTGTCAACGGGTTACATAAACGTTATCAACAACAAGCGTATCGCTTTTATTTCCGGCTTTATCTCTCGCAACGATCTTCAATCGCAGCGTATCAATTTCATTTCTTACAGGATTACTGCCGGTGATACGTATCGGGGACAAACCGAAAACAAGACCAAATTGATAAGCAAGCGATATTTCAAACTCGCCTTTATCAGTTTTAGGGAAGTCCGGAATTTTATACGGGCTGACGGGCAAAGTTACCGGCCCCCTTATGTTTAGTCTTTGTCTCACGATCAAAAGCGAATCGCTTACATCGCCTTCTTTATCTGTGTATTCAACATTTAAGCGCAACGTACCATTTATCGGAACAACATCTGTGCTTCTTGATTTCAACCTTAGCTGAGGTACGGTCTGGAACCTATCTTTGCCGCATGCGATTATTGTGAGAGCAATAACTACCGCAACCGTAATAATGGTTTTCATGTTGTGAATTTAGTTGTTAACAAATTTAAGATTAAAACCGATACCTGCCTGCAATGAGCTGTGAATGGCATGATAAAATATTTTCAGTTGAGCAAAAAGGCTTTGAACAGCTTGCTTTGGAGATATTTCAGTTTCAATTTGCAGCCAATCCTGTATATCGCTCCTATATAAATGCTATCGGCATACAGCCTGCAGAAATTGATAAAGTTGAAAAAATTCCGTTTCTGCCCATAAGCTTTTTTAAGACAGACCAAATAAAAACCGGAGAGTTTAATGAACAAATAATATTTGAAAGCAGCGGGACCACGCAAACGGTAAACAGCCGGCATTATGTAAAGGATCTGTCTATTTATAACGAGAGCTTTACAAGAGGTTTTGAAAACATGTACGGGAACATCAATGAATGGTGCATTCTTGGTTTGTTGCCCTCTTATCTCGAAAAAAATAATTCATCGCTGGTATACATGGGGGAAGACTTAATAAAAAAAAGCCGGCATCCTCAAAGCGGATTTTATTTATATGATCATGAAAAATTAAATGACACTTTGCTGGTACTTGAAAGATTAAAACAAAAAACCTTATTACTCGGAGTGACTTATGCATTACTTGATTTTGCGGAACGGTTCCCCATACCTTTAAATTACACCGTGATCATGGAAACAGGAGGCATGAAGGGCAGGAGGGAAGAATTGACAAGAATGGAAGTGCATGACCTGTTAAAGAAAGCGTTTGGCAAAAATGAAATCCATTCAGAATATGGAATGACGGAATTGCTTTCACAAGCTTATGCAAAAAAGGAGGGGAGATTTAATTGCCCGCCATGGATGAAAGTGATGATAAGAGATGAAGAAGATCCGTTATCAGTTCGGAGTTCGGAGTCGGGAGTCGGGAGTCATGATCTCACCACTCACCTCCCGATAGCTATCAGGACACCACTCACCACATTAACCGGTGCTATTAACATCATAGATCTTGCAAATGTATACAGCTGTTCTTTTATTGCCACAGACGATGCAGGTAGATTATATCCCGATAATAGTTTTGAAGTGCTGGGCAGAATGGATAACAGCGATCTTCGTGGTTGTAGCTTGCTTACCGTGTAAGCTCAGATCATCTCCTGCAATATTTTTTCTTTTTCAATGATCTTTTTAAGCAGTGCTGCCTGGTTATTTGCCCTTATAAAATTATGTCCTTCATATTTTGATCCATAATAAATGTCATCATTCAGATAATCGGTCAAAAACCTGAGTGCCTGCATATAGGTCATAAATTTTCCTGCATAAACCAGGTGGGCTTTTTCAGCGGGGCCCAATTCACTTGCCATTTCACTTAAATAGCCATCCGCAATGGCCTTAAAATATTCGTCTCGAATTTCAATTTTATCAAGATTCTTTTCTTCTTCGCTAACGGGTGAAAGATAAGTCCGCATCATATCGCCGAAATCGCTGATAAAATAACCGGGCATCACGGTATCAAGATCGATCACACATAAGCCCTGATCATTTTCATCAAAAAGAACATTGCTTATTTTGGAATCATGGTGAGTAACTCTTTTTTTAAAACCCGGATCTTTATCGATATGCTCGCTTATACTTGCTATTGCATGCTGTTCTTTTAAAAAACTGATCGTTGCTGCGGCTTCCTTTATTCTCTCTGTATTGCCATGATTTATTGCTGATTCAAATTGAGAATAACGCAGCGGTAAATTATGAAAATCAGGAATCGTGAGTTTTAGTTGATGAACCTCAAATCCCGAGAGGAGTTTTGTAAAACGGCCAAACTGTTTAGCCGCCTCAAAAGCCTGTGCGACGGAATTGACAACATCAGTAGTATGCGAGTTTTTTATAAACCGGAAAAGACGGAAGTAACCTTCATCCTTTAAAAAGTACATATCATCACCCGTACTCGTTTTATACGGTGTGGCAAATAAATAATCGGGATGATTTTCTTCCAGGTATTCATCGATCAGTCGGATATTGGTCGCGATGTCCGGTGGGTTTTTAAATACATTATCATTGATCCGCTGCAGTATATACTCTTTTCCTTTGTCAGTAATAAGCCAGGTATTATTAATTAAACCACTGCCAAAAGGTTTAACCGGTGCATTAATAATAATTCCAAACTCTTTAAGGATCTTCTCAAACATTAAGAACAGGCTATTTGTTTTATGAAATTAAAGAATGAACTCTATCAAAGTTCATGCAAGCGATTGCGGAAAAAGGAATGTTTTTCAATTAAAACAAAAAAGCTTTACCAGGTGATAAAGCTTTTTATCGTTTCCGAGACCCCGATTGAGTCGGGGCACTTGGATTGTGCCCGAGACTGGATTCGAACCAGCACACCCTTTCGGACGCTACCACCTCAAAGTAGTGCGTCTACCAATTTCGCCACCCGGGCAGCCTATTTGAAATTTGAAATTATAAATCTCAAACTTCAAACCTCAGACGATTTAGGACTGCAAATGTAAGTGGTTTATTTTTTCAATACAATTCTGAACGTAGTTCCTTTTCCCGGCTCGGAATTTTTTACAAAAATTTCTCCTTTGTGATATTGCTCAATAATCCGTTTGGAAAGACTAAGGCCAAGTCCCCAGCCCCTTTTCTTTGTAGTAAATCCTGGCTTAAAAACTTTTCTTTGCATCGATAAAGGAATTCCCTTGCCGGTATCCGTTAGATCAATATTCACTTTATCGGGTAAATTTTCAATATTGATCTTTATATCACCGGTCCCTTCCATTGCATCCAAAGAATTTTTTAATAGGTTTTCAATTACCCAATCAAATAATGGCGGCGATATGTTTGCAAAAATCTCGGTTTCATTTCCCGTAGTTAGCGAAAAATTTACTTTGCCCGGCGCCCTTTTCTTCATGTAATCGACCATTGTTTCTACCTGGCTGATGATATCTTTCTTTTCTAATTGCGGCGAGCTGCCGATCTTTCCAAAGCGATCACTTACTAATTGTAACCTGGTTACATCTTTTTCCAATTCAGCAACGATCTTGTTGTTGTCGGGGTTTTGTTTAAGCATTTCTACCCATCCTTGCAAAGAAGAAACCGGCGTGCCTAATTGATGGGCAGTTTCTTTTGCCATACCGGCCCATACCTGGTTTTGAACCGACCGGTAACTGCTTCTTAGTGCAAGCAGTGTGATGATGATAAATAATCCAACGATCACAAGCTGTACGAACGGATAGTACTTAACCTCAGCCTGGAGTCTCGATGGCCCATAGAAATATTTGTTATAAACCAAAGGTTGCTTCGTGATCTCGACTAACACCGGCTCATTTGTACTTCCAAAACGCTGAACCATTTTTCTAAGATAGTTTGTATCCTTTGCCACTAATGAAGAATCAATATTTATATAAGAGCCGGTAGGATCGTTCTTTTCATCTGTTTCAATAATTGGAATATCATCATTTTCAACTGCAATTTGAGTAGTAAAAGCGATAATGTCCGGGTCATTAGAGATGCTTTTCATTTTAAGCGATTCGCCAAAGGCAGTCACACGGTCTCTTTCTTCTTTTGCGATCTTTCTTGAAACATAACGGGAGTAAAAGATAGTACTGGTTACAATACCGATGGCCACTAATGCCAGGAGCATTCGCCAGTTGATTATTTGCTGAAACATTCCACGAATTTAACAGCAATAAAACTAAAAGTGAAATGCGGTGTTCTATGCGTTTTCACAATGCAGGCAATCAATGCCTGCTGCCTACTGCTCACTGCCGACTGCGTAATGCACGCTGCCAACTGCTCTCGTTCCCTTATTTTTGAGCAAATTTTTTACCAACCATTGAGCAGTTTACCCAAAGTTGCTATTGTGATCCTTAACTGGAATGGCCAACGCTATCTTGAGAAATTTTTGCCTTCTGTGCTTGCTACTGCTTATGAAAACTTTGAAGTGATCATATCGGATAATGGCTCAACGGATGACTCAGTGTCTTTTTTGCAAAATAAATTCCCACAGGTAAGATTGATCCGTTTGGATAAAAACTATGGTTTTGCTAAAGGATATAATCTAACGCTTGAAAAAGTGATAGCCGATTATTATGCCCTCATCAATTCAGATGTAGAAGTGGAGCCCGGTTGGCTAACGCCTATAATTAATTTACTTGAGCAGGATAAAATGAATGCTGCATGCCAGCCGAAATTACTTTCCTATAACAACAAGAGTTTGTTTGAATATGCAGGTGGCGCCGGCGGATGGCTTGATAGTCTCGGTTATCCATTTGCAAGAGGAAGAATATTTGATATATGCGAAGAAGATAAAGGCCAGTATGATACTACCGAAAGAGTTTTTTGGGCTAGGGGTGCTGCCATGTTAATACGAAGTGAAGCATTCCGTGAAGCGGGAGGGTTTGATGAATTATTTTTTTGCTCACCAGGAAGAGATCGATCTCTGCTGGCGTATGCAATTTGCGGGGTATAAGTTGTATGCTTGTCCTTCATCAGTAGTGTATCATGTTGGCGGTGGTACTTTGCCCAGGGGCAATTCACTTAAAACCTTTCTCAATTTCAGGAACAACCTGATCATGCTGTATAAAAATCTGCCATGGTCTCAGAAATGGTGGAAGATCCCATTCCGGATTTTTTTGGATATGATTTCTGCATGGAAAGGGCTTTTTACAGGCGAGGGCGGTTATTTCCTGGCAATATCAAGAGCCCATTTTGCTTTTTATAAATGGGTTTTATTTAAGCAGGGTCAAAGTGTTTTTCCGGCAAAAAAAACGGGCAGCTGGAGGGAGTGTATAAAGGCAATATTGTATGGCAGCATTTTGCAAAGGGTAAAAAATATTTTTCACAGTTGATAAATATAAGCCGATTTAATCACTGAACGCTTATTTTTGCACCACAAATAACCAGATATGAATTACCAGCATGAATACAAAGAAGAACTCCAGAAAGTACAGGACAAAGACTTTACTCATAACTGGGTTTCCTCTTCGGCATTTTTATTTTACCTGCAGGTTGCCTGTATTGTAGCGTTTGTTTTGGGCGGCTGCTACATGCTGTATAATAAGCGGTTTGATAAGCCCGAAGTAAAGGTGCAGGAAAGCACTTTATATACTCCAAAGTACAAATAAGGGATTCAAAATTTTTTTCAAAAGGGTGCCTTTCTTATTTTTGCAGCCCTGTTTAGATATTGCTTAGAGATGTTCTTTTACATATAATTATTGATTAATAATTATTAATTATTGGGTGGTTCAATGGGGTGTTTCACAAGCGGAAGTAGCTCATTTGGTAGAGCACGACCTTGCCAAGGTCGGGGTGGCCGGTTCGAGCCCGGTCTTCCGCTCAAAGTCCATCCAGTTATCGCTGGTGGATTTTTTTTTCTAATCTGTCACCCGGGTGGTGGAACTGGTAGACACGCAGGACTTAAAATCCTGTGGGCAGCAATGGCCTGTACGGGTTCAACTCCCGTCTGGGGCACATTTAAATAAAGTATTGTAAATTGAGTATTTATGGTGCTTTATTTTTTTTTGGGATGTACTAGGGGATATTCCACTCAATTTCGGTTGTTGACTTTTTTCACTCCCTTTATCTGCTGGAAAAGCGTCATAACTATTTGCGTAAGCCTTAAGGAAAATTTGTTTGGAAGCGCCAACGACCTCATTCATTTATTGGTTCAGTTTAATGATAATTTTACTTTGCTGTATTGATTTTTTGCTCAATTGCAGAGGTTAATACTTTACCAACAAGGTTCGTAAAATCATATATGTCTTTCTCAGTGAATGTTTGATGATAAAGTTTTTTGAAAACGAGCTGCTTGTCCGAAAAGATTTCATATTTGTGTTTTGTCATATTTACATCAAGGAAAATTTGTATGGTAAATGGATTGTCCGGGTCCTTGGTAAACTCTTCAAATTTTAATATTAAGTGCCAATTATGAAAAAAATGCGCTTCAATTACGTTTGGACGGACTTCTTGACCGTCGAAATTGATTGATGATCCAGAATTCTGATTAAGAATTAAAAGACTTTTTTTTAGAAATAGCTCATCGAATTCAGTCAAGTTCGCGATAACTTTTTTATATGCAGGGTAGATAACATTCCTTATTATATTTTGAACTGCTTCAACTGACTTAGTAGTCTTAATCGTGTCTCTACTTGATAAGTTTCTTTTTATGAGCATCAGTTGTTTTTTCCAGTCTTCATCTTCTTCAAGGCTCTGATTATTGGCGGCTTTTAATCCAAGCTCCAAAGACCATAACGCCTGTTGGCCAATGTAAGTTCTAAAAACCTCTGACTGTCCTGCATCGGCTTGGCGTAAAGCTCGTAGATAAATTTTTTTGTCGCTTGACTTAACTACAACTGGGGGAAAACTATTTTTAATAAATACATAGTTCATCAACAGGCGGGCAATTCTGCCATTTCCATCATCAAATGGATGAATACGTACAAATTTATAATGGAGGTCTGCAGCTATTTCTACTGGGTGCATTTGTTTTTGTTCTTCCACTTGTCGCAACCAAACAATTAAATCACCCATTAGCGCAGGAGTTTCGATGGGAGTGGCATATTGGAAAATCTCGCCATTTTCCAATATAACAGAATTAGGTTCCTTCTTGTATTCGCCAATCGAAATTTTACGTTTTGTTTTTTGTTTGTCTGAAGTTATCGCCTCTTTCCAATATGGTTCAACTAAAAGTATCTGATTAAGTTCTTTGATAAATTGTTCTGTTAATTGGGAATCTGGCATGTTTGCTAGACCTTTGATCATTTGATATGTAACATCACTTGCTTTCATTTCCTCAAATTCTCTCAATGTATGATTTACGTTCCCGACAATTTCACCAGCAATCAACAATAATTCAGTTTCCGCATAGGTAAGTGTATTTCCTTCAATATGATTTGAATTGTAATTAAATTCAAGGCGTATTTTTTTTTCGAGTAAGTTGCTTTGTGTCTCGGAAAGAGGTAATCGAGATTTTAATTCATTATGCAAATCATCAATTATAGGGATTAATTCCATTACATTGAAAAGTTAACACAAACTTAGTATTTAAAGTGAACATGCAAGAACTAAAAAAGAGGCAGAAGCCTCTTTGATGTAAACAAATACATTCTTATTAGGGTATTTCAAATCTTAATTTGGGTTTTTCCTATGTTTCTTCCCAGACTAGGTGTGTCACGAATCAAAGATGAGGATAGTTCTTTGAATGCTGAATAAAAGATGGTAGTTGGCCTACCGCATACGTCATGCAGTTGAAGTATGCAAACCACCTTAGGTGCTGTGGTCAAAAGCTATGGTGCTAAACGTAAGAGAAAGGTGATGATAAAATCATCGAGGTAGGTGTAAAGGAGCTGAACGCAAGTGAATCATTGAAGACATGTCGAAAGGGATTAATTGTCAGTAAAACTGTTGGCTTCTCGTCGCTGACAGGATAGGCTGTAACGGGAAACTGTTTACTGGTTACAGACTGACCGGCATTAAGATGACAGGAGCTTTACACAGGCTTTTATTCGGAACGTGAGAGGCTTCCTTGTTGATGTGCTAAAAGCTTTGCAGAAAGTTTTTTTTTTTAGAAGCGACTGTTCGACAAAAGTTTTACAGTTCATACTGCAACTCAATTCTATCACAGATAGAAAATGCAACAAGAAGCGTCGGACGAAGCCATAGTAGTGATGAAATCTCTGTAATGAGGATGGAGCGAAGGGCTTCGGTTATCCAGTCAAATTATTTTGAAACAACTCAAAACAGAGGATGATGACAAAAGAAATGACAAAATCATTACCGATTAGTAAACGGATGGTGTACAACAGCTACCTGAAAGTGATTGCTAAGGATGGAAGTGCGGGAATAGACAAACAGAGCATTGAACAGTTCAATGAAAATCTGTCTGGCAACCTGTACAAAATCTGGAATCGCATGACATCAGGAAGTTATTTTCCACCACCAGTACGAACGGTATTTATTCCCAAGAAGCAAGGCGGTAAAAGACCATTAGGAATACCGACAGTCAGCGACCGCATTGCACAAGGTGTAGTAAAAGATTATTTGGAACCTGCATTGGAAACCATCTTTCATTCAAGTTCGTTTGGATACAGACCAGGCAAAAGTGCACATGATGCATTAAATCAATGCCAGGCCAACTGTATCAAATATGCATGGGTGATTGATGTGGACATAAAAGGGTTCTTTGATAATATGAACCATGAGCTAATGATGCAACTGCTGCAACAGCACACGCAGGAAAAGTGGGTGATGCTGTATGCACAGCGTTGGTTGAAAGCAGGAGTAGAACAGGAAGATGGAAGTATAACAGCGAGAAGAAAAGGTACACCGCAAGGTGGAGTTATTAGTCCGTTGTTTGCTAACATTTATCTGCATCATTGTTTTGACAAATGGATGGATGAAGTAAATCCGCAAAATCCTTTTGAAAGGTATGCGGATGATATAGTCATTCACTGTCATAGCAAAGAAGAAGCTGAACAATTGCTGGTACAATTAGAAACAAGAATGCAGGCGTTTGAATTAACACTGCATCCGGATAAAACAAAGATTGTATACTGCAAGAATTATCAGCGAACAGGAGCGCATGAGCATGAGAGCTTCACGTTTCTGAGCTATGATTTTCAACCACGTCGTAAGCGGGACAGCTTTGGACGTAATAAGACATACATGGTCTTTGCAGGAGCAATAAGCAACAAAGCGAAAACAAGTATCAGAGAAACAATAAGAGCGATACTGATACCAAGATGGAGCGAACAAACCTTAGATGTATTTGCAAAATTGCTCAATCCAAAGTTGAGGGGCTGGATTAATTACTACAGCAAATTTTACAGACATGAAACATTGCAATTGTTTTGTTATGTGAATGAGAGAATCAAAAAGTGGATTGCCAACAAGTACAAACTAAGAGCAAAGAAAAGAATAGAGGAAAAATACAAGGCAATGCAAACAGAACATCCCGAACTGTTTTATCACTGGAGATTGGGAATAAAAGCATGATGGATAACAAGAGCCGTATGATGGGAGACTGTCAAGTACGGTTCTGTGAGCGGCTCAAGCTGAAATGCTTTTGCCTACTCGACCCTCCTCCCGATCTAACTACAAGTAATATTAAAAGTTTCTAAGGAGGGACTCGTCGCTGTTGATATTTTTTTATGTTCTATCATCAGGCATCACTTCCCTCCATTTATTCTTTCCCTTTTCCAAAAATTCATTTTGAATCGTCTTCAGTTTTTTCTTTAAAGTTTTCAGATTTGACTTCTCTTCATTCGCAGGCCGGTCTTTTATGTGCTGCTCTATCTTTTTTCTAAATTCCAAATGGTCCTGGCTGGATCCGAGATGTTTCAACATTACATCGAGAGCTTCGATATTGATAAACTTTTTATCAAAGTATTCCGGACTAATCTTTACCCAATTGTAAACATCTTTGAGCTGCTTCCTGATCTTATGTGCATTTTTGTCGAAAGTGTTTGCTCAACTCTTTTACCTTTTTTATTTTTAAAAGAGACGCCTGGATAATCTTTTCACAAAGTTCAATATCGGTCAGTTCCAAATTGAAGTGCTTGTCAAAAACATCCAGATCTTTTTCATTGAATTCAATTGCATCTTGTTTTGCCCTCTTGCGGGTAAGCGATCTGTTTACAGACAGCTCTTTTTTAAAAAAAGGAAAAAACAAAAGTTTTTTGTGTTCCTGTTGTCGTAAAATCGCAAGTGACATATCAAAATCTGCCACTGCTCCGAATGATTTAAATAAAGCAGCAATATTTAAAAATGATTCTTTCCATTTGTCGCCGTTAATTTTTTCTTTTAATCGTAAATAACTTCTTATTTTTTTGATCGATATTCTAAGGTCATGCACTGAGGCAATTGTTGGTCTTTTACGGCTGGTAACCAGGTTATCGATAAAAACTTTTTTCTGTTGCAGCCAGCAGTCCGATAAAAGCTTTGTTTGTTCCATTGCAAACCAATTTTTTCTTAATAGTTGTTAAGTAAAACCGGTAAGGAGACTATGACTGCAAAATTCGGTTAGTTATAAGAATAGTCAATGCGACCCTGGAGTTGTTTTTCTCTATTGAACAGGGCTTCGGTTTTCTTTAATCCTCTTTCATCAAATAAATATCGCCAGATAAGGTACCGGATATTTTGGCCCGATGTGGTTGTAATTTTTTGGATCACCCTGTCATTATTGTCGTATTCAAAAAGATAATCCGGTAGCAAGCGACCTGCTTTATAATGAAAGCGAACAATATCCGTAAGCCTGTTCCTGTCATCATAATAATAATAAATAGGATCGGTAAAAACGCCACGCCTGAAATTCCTTTCTTCAATCACATTTCCATTTTCATCTACAACAAATCGTACTTCGAGGCTGTCTGTTTTATTAATGATGCGCCACATTTTTTCAAGCTTGCCGTCCTTATAAATATATTGATGCACCTCGGTTTGAGAAAAAGCACCACTGGTGTCTGCATCGGTTGCTGAATTGCCTATCGAAGTTATTTTCCCGTCTGCATCATATGTATAGGTGCTTGTACTTTTAACACCTGCAGCCGAATCAACAGTGCTGATGACTAAACCGCGGTCATTGAAATTATGCCTTAGTGAAGAAACAGTTTGATCTATCCTTGTAGTGATCTTCAGTTGACTGTTAGTTGAGTTTATTTCATACTCTTCGCTAAAGTCGGAACTTGCCCCTCCCTGCGGTGTAATACCTTTTGCCGTTGCTTTATGAATATTATTAGCAACATATGTTTTCATTTGCCGGTTAAGTTCCGCTGCTGCTACAAGATCTTTATAATAATATTGGGAGTTTGCTTCGTAAAAAAATAGTAATGACAGCAAGACGGGTAGTTTCTTCATTGGAATGAATTTCACTTCAAAAATAACTTAAACTGGCTATAACGAAAAAGAAATGCCGTTAAGTGTTTCTTGTTTATTTTTAAGAAAAATTAAAGGTGAGTCACACCCCTTTACGAAAGGAGACGGATTGTTTGAATTGCGGCACGACGGTGCTGGGCCGGTATTGCCATGTTTGCGGCCAGGAAAATACCGAGCCAAAAGAAACCTTCTGGCACATGGTCACGCATTTTTTTTATGATATTACTCATTTCGATGGCAGCTTTTTCGTTACGCTAAAAGACCTTTTGTTTAAACCCGGCTTTTTATCACGTGAATATATGCTCGGGCGAAGAAAAAAATATTTGCACCCGGTGAGAATGTATGTTTTTACTTCAGCTGTTTTCTTTCTTGTTTTCTTTTCGATGTTCCATGTTTCCGAAAAAAGTATCTCAGCAAATCCAAATGACAGATCAAAAGATATCGCTATTGTAAGAGAAAATGCATTAAAGGATGCAAAGACCAAAGAAGATTCTGCGAATATTATAAAAGAATTTGAAGTGATGGGCGATGAGGATGACATTGCAGACAACGATATTGATACCGGTTCTTACAAAAAGGGAAAGAATGGCGGGATTAATTTCAGCTTTGGCAGCGATGTACGTAATTATTCATCTGTAAAAGAGTATGATTCAGTTCAAAGTTCCCTGCCTAAAAATAAAAGAGATGCCGGGATAACAAAAGCAATTACGCGAAAGTCGGTTGAACTTAATGAAAAATATAAGGGAGATCAAAATAAGGTCGCAGTTGAAGTGATCAATAAATTCCTTCATTCATTCCCTTATCTGTTATTTGTTTCACTCCCGCTATATGCTTTATTTTTAAAACTGCTTTATGTACGACGCAGGAAAGAATATTATTTTGCCGATCATGCTGTGTTCCTTGTCCATTTGTACATTTTTACTTTCTTGTTCTTACTTTTTTATTTCGGGCTGGATAAATTGGCGGATAAGACGCATTGGCGTGCAATAGGAATTGTGCAGGTGATCCTGATCTTAACCGGGCTCTTTTATACATTGAAGGCGATGAAAAATTTTTACAAACAACGATGGGGCAAAACGATCTTAAAATTTATAATTTTTAATATTCTGTGTTTCATTTCACTAATTGTATTGTTTGTAGTGTTTTTAATTTTCTCTTTTTACCAGGTTTAAAATTTCAAAATGTCAAACTTATCTGAATCATTTTTGAGACTTGTAACAATAATGGACGATCTGCGGGAGAAATGTCCATGGGATAAAAAACAAACGGTCCAAACGTTACGGCATATGACCATTGAAGAAACCTATGAATTGGCAGACGCTATAACTGATGAGGACTGGAAAGGCATCAAAGAAGAATTGGGTGATTTGCTGCTGCATATTGTTTTTTATTCAAAAATCGGAAGCGAGCAAAATAAGTTTACGCTGGAAGAAGTTATTAATGGCATTAGTGAAAAACTGATTGCCCGGCATCCGCATATTTACGGTGAATGTGAAAGTGAATGACGAGGAAGACGTTAAAAAAAATTGGGAACAAATAAAACTCAAAGAAGGCAAAAGATCAATTTTAAGTGGTGTCCCAAAGTCATTACCGGCAACTGTAAAAGCTATGCGGTTGCAGGAAAAAGCCAAGCAAGTGGGCTTTGAATGGGAGAATAAGGAACAGGTTTGGGAAAAGGTAGATGAGGAGATACGGGAACTGCGGGAAGCAGTCGGGAGTCGGGAGGCGGTAGTTCGGAGTTCGGAACAGCGCCAGACTCCAGACTCCGAACTCCTGACGTTAACTCAAAGGTGGAGGAAGAATTTGGAGATGTAATATTTTCCTTGATCAATTATGCACGATTTTTGCAAGTTGATGCCGAAAATGCGCTGGAAGTAACCAATAAGAAATTTACGCGGCGATTCACCCAAATGGAAGACGAGGCAACAAAAAGCGGAAAGAACCTGGCAGATATGAACTTGCCGGAAATGGACTCTATCTGGAACAGCATTAAAAAACGACACTGAGCAGTTGAAAAAAATAAGTCATATCCTTCCCCAACCGCATGTATGGTTAGTGGTAGCGGTTGTTTTATACTTGCTATCATTTCTTTTTGCCAAGTCATTTTCACCAATACGTTTAGTTAATCTCGAAACAAACAGACTCCAATCATATATTTACGAGGAAGAAAAAGAGTTTAACAAGTTTGTTTCAGATACAGCATTAATAAAGCGACTTGCTAAAAAACAAGAATCAAGATCTGAATTTAAAGAGATGGGTGAAGAAAGAACTGCCTTTTTTATATTCAGAAAATCGATTGACGGCAATGAATTATTATTCTGGAGTACTCAAAAAACAGATACTCCCAGTGATATTCTTAGTTTTAAAGACACAGCCTATTTTGACTTAAAGGAAAATGGTTATTACATCAGTATTAAAAGAACATTTTCGAGGCCAGAGAATAACGATTCATTGGCTATAATCGGTATGATACCCGTGATGTATCGCTACTTTACAGTATTACGTGACAAATTTGTTTATAGCGAAAGTGCTACTTCCAAGATCATGATCTCGGGTGTGCCAACTGGTTATCCGATAAAAAATATTTCGGGAAACATATTGTTTTACATTTTACCAAAAACACAGGCAAGACCATCATCTGTAGATGTCACAACAATTTTGAAATTGATGGCATTTGGTATTTTACTTCTTTATATTCATTTTGTAGCAGAGAGATTTGCTAAACGATATGGCTTTTGGAAGGGGCTTGCCTACCTGGTGCTTGTTCTTCTTTTATTGCGGACACTTTCTTATTACACTTCATTCCCGGTCAATTTCAGGCAGTTTGAATTATTTGATCCAAGTGTGTATGGATCAAATGATATTCACAAATCATTGGGAGATCTGTTGATCAATTCAATTCTTTTCTGCTGGGCAATATTATTTGCATGGCAAAAGCTTGGCCGTGCTGGATTTTATAATTTACCCGGAGGGACCAAATCAACCATAATCGGGATTGTAGCCAGCATAGTAGTCGTGGCTTTTACTTTTATCACCGCATATACTATCCGGAGCCTTGCGGCAGATTCGAGTATCTCATTTGATGTAATTAATTTTTTTAGCCTTACAACTTTTACCGTCTTTGGTTTTATCGCATTGGCCATTCTTGCAGTTGGGTATTACTACTTTATAAGAATAATGATGCCGCTGCTATCAGTTGCATTTAAAAATAATTTTTACACAGTATATCTTGTTGCAGCGGTTGCCGGACTTATTTTTTTGACATTTGAAATAAGAAATGTTCTTCTCAGCTTTTATATAGTAGTTCTTGCCTGGCTGGTATTTTACGTTTGGTTATCCCGCCTTCAAAAATTTAATATTAATAATGAACGCCAGACAATGGCAGGAGCTTTATTTTGGATATTTATTTTTTCTGTGTCTATTACAGCTATCATCATTGATGCCAATCGTGAAAAGGAATGGCAAATGAGGATAAGCCAGGCCGACAGGATCGACAGGCAAACTGATCCATATAGTGAACTGGATCTTAGTATTTCTTTTGGAGGCATCACTAATGATTTCCTTGTACAGAATTTTTACCGGTTCACTAACGAATCTTCTGCTTTGTTCTTAAAGGATAGCATCCTCCATAAAAGTGTTTACACAAGACCATATGAGTCGCAGTTATACGTGTTTGATGCAAACAAAAATCCCTTATTTCCCGATGAACCCACACCATATAATACATTAAATGGAATATTAGCTGTACAGGCAAAAAAGACAGAGGTGCCGAATCTATATTTTTATGAGACGCTGGATAAGAACACGTATATCTATGTACAATCGATAATAGATCCGGATGGCAAGACACTTGGATATTTTTTCATTTTCTCGGATCCTGAACATTATACAACCGGTGCGCTTGGCGCCAGGCTTTTTAAACAACTTGATCCTGCCGAGCCGGACAGGTTACAGTTATACTCTTATGCAGTTTACCGGAATGGAATACTTTCAACGACAGGGCCAAACAATAAGTATCCATTTTCAACCGTAATTGACTCCACTGACGTACCCGAGGAAAGGGTTGAGAAAAAAAATGTTGGGAGCTCCACGGAGTTATGGTATAAGGCAAAAGGTCAACATTACACGCCAACCGGTGAAAAGATAGTAGTTGTTGCAAGGGATAAAGCGGATGCATTAGAAGCCATTACTTTGTTCTCTTATATCTTTTGCATCTTTCTTTTCCTGGTTGCCATTTTTAATTTATTGCTTTTATTACTCCGTATGGGCGGAAATATAAAAGAACTTCGGAGAATAATAGAATGGAACATCCGCACCCAGATCCATGGTACCATAATATTTATCAGCATTCTCTCTTTTGTCATTATTGGCATAGCAACTATTTCTTTTTTTATCCTCCGTTATGAACAAAATAACAAGGAAAGGCTGAGCAGGACAATGGAGATCATGATAAAAGAAATGGAAAAAAGACAAGATGAGCGGCGTACAATGGACGATATGGTTGCGATCTATGATTCCGTTTCAAACCAGGATGTAGTAAAACTGGTTAATGATGTTGCCGAAATTCATAATGTAGATGTTAATGTGTATGACACTAATGGTACATTGCATGTTTCATCACAACCCATTATTTACAGGGAAGGATTCCTGAGCAAGCAAATGCATCCGGAGGCATTCTATCACATTAAGCGGCTTCATGAAGTACAACATACACAGCAGGAAAAACTGGGGAATATTAGCTATATGAGTATCTATGCTCCCATGCGTGGTGAAGATGGCATTGCTTATGCATATATTAATATCCCTTATTTTTTATCACAAAATGAATTGAAACAGGAGATTTCAAATTTCCTGGTTACGATCATTAACCTGAATGCATTTATTTTCCTGATAGCGGGTGTTATTGCTTTATTTATCACAAACAGGGTCACAAGATCATTTTTACTCATTAGTGAAAAAATGAAAGAAGTGAATCTTGGAAAGACAAATGAAGTAGTAGAATGGAAAAGAAATGATGAAATTGGCGGGCTGGTAAGAGAATACAACAAAATGGTAAAGAAACTTGAAGTGAGTGCCGAAGCTCTTGCAAGAAGTGAAAGGGAAGGAGCCTGGCGTGAAATGGCAAGACAGGTGGCGCATGAGATCAAAAATCCGTTAACGCCAATGAAGCTGAGCATTCAATTCCTTCAAAAATCTATCGACAACAATTCTTCAAACGTTAAAGAACTGACGACGAATGTAGCGAAGACACTTGTTGAGCAGATAGATCATCTTTCAAAGATCGCCTTTGATTTTTCACAGTTTGCAAACATCGGTAACACGAATATCGAAACGTTCGATATTAATGAAGTGATCCGTTCACTGGATAATCTTTATAAGACAAGCCACGAGGGAGATCTGAAATTGAATACCGTACCGGGAAAAGTAATGATAAGAGCCGATAAGACACAAATGAACAGGCTTTTTACCAATCTAATTCAAAATGCAATTGAGGCATGTAATGGTAAGGCTAAATGCAGTATCGAGCTAAATGAAGTGCAGGTTGATGGAGTGGTGCAAATAAGTGTAAAAGATAATGGAGAAGGTATACCCAGTGAAATGCAATCAAAGATTTTTATTCCCAACTTTACTACCAAGTCATCAGGTACAGGACTTGGCCTTGCGATGTGCAAAGGAATAGCAGAACAGGCTGGCGGAAGAATTTGGTTTGAAACAACAAAAGGAGAGGGAAGTACTTTTTATGTTGAGCTGCCTGTGGTGAACTGAATTTATTTTTTGTCATGATTTAGCCAACTGATCTTTAATTCCGCTTTATGCTCTGCGCCGATTATATTTTTATAAAGTTCCGGTCTTCTTGCTTTCGTATACCTGGAGCCGCCTGCATTCGCAAGTTTTTCTGCCGTTAAATTAGCAATTACAAATTCATCACCGAGGCTTTTGCATTCTGCAACAATATCACCAAAAGGATCGATGATCATCGAACAGCCGTTTTTTAATTGATCATCATCCATTCCAACGGGGTTTGAAAAAACTACATACACTCCATTATCATAGGCTCTTGCCGGCAGCCATTTCATTAACCATTCCCTTCCTTTTGGTCCGTCAAATTCTTTACGAAGTGCATCCGGATCATTGGCTTTATTTTCCCAGAGTTTAGGATCCACAAAACCTGCACCTGGTCTTGTTGATGGAGTGCACATTGTTACATGCGGCATGAAAATGATATTGGCACCAAGCAATGAAGTAGCTCTTACATTTTCTATTACATTATTATCATAGCAGATAAGAATGCCGCATTGCCAGCCGTCAAATTCAAAAACTGTATACTGATCACCGGCGGTTAAGTAAGAGTTTATAAAAGGATGCAGTTTCCGGTGCTTTGCAACAAGACCATTCTTATCAACACATACATAAGCTTTAAATAAATTATCATCGTTGTCTTTTTCAAACAAACCAGCAAGAATGGCTATATCATTTTTTTTGGCCAGCCGTGTCAGTGCATCATTGCTTTTACCACCGGGAATAACTTCAGCCAGGTCCAGCATTTGAGGTTTGGAAAGATGTCGTGCAAATGTGTAACCGGTAATAGAACATTCGTGAAAGGCGATCATTTTTGCTCCCTGGTGCGCAGCTTGCTTCGATAGCTTGTCAATTATGGAAAGATTATAATCTTTATTGTTGCTTTTATGTTCGAATTGCGCAGTTGCAATTTTAATATCGTTCATGTGATTCGGGATTTTTTTCTTCTTTTTTTGTCTGTCAGGAATTTTTCAAATTCTTTTAATGAAAAGCTGCTAAGGTTTTGTTCTTTGGTTAAACCGGCTATTTCATTTTGCTGTACTCATATCTCTGATTTCAATTAATTCCATTGTAGCAGATCGTCCCTGGGAATTACCACCATATCTGATAAGACCAATTCCTTTTGCAAAATAACCCTCGCTAACCTTCTTTGTATTCTCAGTAGCTGAAGCATCTGTCTTGTTTTCTAACCTCATCCAGATCGTTTGTCTTGTCTTGATACAATCTAACTCATGTCCTTTCCAACTGATGACCGTATCCTTCAAAAAGTATTCCTCACCTCTTATCGTGATCATATAGTATTCATAAGCCTTGTATTCAATGATTGAAATTCCTTTACCTAATCGGCTTCCATCATCAATTACTTCATTCTTAACTATTACCCCTTTGAGTTTATAAATTGGGGTATCTGGCATGAAAATATAGGATTCAATAAGTTCACCGTCTATTGTGTATTTCGCTGAATCGATAGTAGATTCTCGGGTATATTGCCTTGCAAGCAAATAATCTCTTTCTCCCTCGGTAATGATTTTGCCGTCATAAAACCGTAGGTCATTTGTGTCTTCTACGCTTCTATAAATAAATGTTTTGCCATTTACCAAATTGCTGTCAGGATACAGGTATTCACGTGGATAAAATCCTATCTTTTTTTTCATACGAGAGCAAACTGTCATTGTTGAGGAAGAAATGATCAATAAAATCCAGGCAACGACCGAGGTAAGACGGGTATAACTAAAATTGAACATGAATCGCGGTAAAATTTATCGAGAATCTATGTAAAGATACAAGTCAAAGGGTTCTGTCTGCACGGGGTCTTTCCCAGTGAATATTAAAAATAATTAAAACTTTTGCGGCAGACCCCGGGGTTATGAAGCTACATCAATACTTCATTCACATGCCGATTAAATCTTTTTCTTCTTTTTCCTATCAGCCAAAAACGTCTCAAACTCTTTTAATGAGAAACTGCTAAGGTTTTGTTCTTTAGTTAATCCGGCCTTTTGTGCAGCCAATACACCATATCTTGTATCATAACCTTCAAGTGAGTGAGCATCGGGATCAATTGAAATCAAAACTCCTTTATCAATTGCGTAATCTATGTATCGCCAATCAATATCTAAACGACGAGGATGGGCATTTAGCTCTATTACAACATGATTCGCTGCACAGGCATCAATAATTTTTTTATGATCGACAGGATAGCCATTACGGCTTAATAATAACCGGCCTGTCATGTGGCCAAGAATTGTTGTATAAGGATTTTCAATTGCTTTCATCAATCTCATCATCGCTTTTTCCTCTGTCATCTTTAAGTTGCTATGTACTGATGCGATCACCAGGTCAAATGTGGATAGAATATTATTCGAATAATCCATCGATCCATCACCAAGAATATCACATTCTATGCTCTTGAATATTTTAAAAGGTTTGTATTGCTCATTTAGCAAGTCGATTTGCCTGTGTTGTTCTCTTATTCTTTCTTCCGACAGCCCATTTGCATAAGCGGCCGCTTTCGAGTGATCGGAGATAACAAGATATTCAAGCTTTCGCTTTATACATTCTTCCGCCATTTGTTCTAGGGTATTGTCTCCATCACTCCATTTACTATGGCTATGAATGATTGCTTTTATATCTTCGGGTTGAATAAGTGTCCCCAGTTTTTTATTTTTCGCCTTTTCAATTATTGAAGCCGTTTCCCGCATGAATGCCGGGATCACGGGAATTTTTGCCTGGGTAAATACACAATCATCGCCAATATCTTTTCCCGTATATTTTATTGAAGAAAATGTTTTATTAAAGGCAGTAAGAAATTCTTCCGAACAGGAAGTTGTAAATAATCGTTCATCCATTTTTCCTTTGCCGGTATGCAAGCGGAGTTTCAATCCATTTTTTAGCTTGTATAAAATCGTATTCGTCCTTTTCTTCTAAAAGCTCCGGCGGTTGTGCCGTTTGAAATTTGGGTTTTATAGCATCATTATTTTCAAGAACCACGAATTCCATTTCTTCAATGGTTAGTGCCTGTCTGCGATAAGCACCTGTAACATGTACGGTTTCGGGAGAAAATATTTTTTTCAGATAGCCATCAATCTGCGGAAATATTGCTTCTGCTTCTGCATATAAAAAATGTCCCTGCTGGCTTTGATAAAATTCAATTGATTCCTGCACATTGGCCTGCGTCTTTTCTCCAAAGCCTTTGTAAAGTGTTAAACGATTCTCATTGCATGCATAGAGTAATTCACCAACGGATTCAATGCCCATCTCTTTCCAGATCGTTTGGATCTTCTTTGGCCCGATCCCTTTAATGTTCAGCATTTCGATGACACCGGGCGGAGTTTTTTCAATGTATTCATGTAAAATTCCAAGCTTACCTGTTTCAAGCATTTCGGCTATTTTTTTAGCGGTGCTTTCCCCAATTCCTTTTATCGAGGCAATTTTTTCGGGTGGCGTTTCAGAAAGCTGGTTAGGAAGTTTTTCAATATTAAATGCCGCAGCGCCATAAATTCTTGCTTTAAAAGAATTGTCGCCATGTATATCCATGAGTTTTGAAAGCAGGGAAAAATTTTCTGCGATCGCATAATTATCCATGCCTGCAATTTAATATTATTCTTTTTTCATTGGAGAAATAGAAGTTACCACAAAAAAAAGTCCCCCGCATTGCGAGGGACTTTTATGAGAAAGGTTAACTTACTTTTTCTTCTTAGCTACTTTTTTCTTAGCTACTTTTTTCTTAGCTGCTTTTTTCTTTGTTGCCATTTTGTTTAGAATTTAACGGTTAGTAATAAATTAACGATAGTAAAAATATAATTAATATTTAAACTATCAAAAATTTTTTCCACAAAGTTTGAACCGTGATGTTGATTACTTTTTCCAACATCATTCAACTTTTAACTTGTTTGAGATTTTTTTTCAGCGATCATTCATCACTGATGCAATAAAAAAACTTTATGCTTCAACAGGAGTTACTGAAACAAAAGTTCTGTTGTTTTTCCCTTTTTTAAATTCAACCATACCATCAGTCAATGCAAACAACGAATAATCTTTACCAACGCCAACATTTTTTCCCGGATGATAAACAGTACCACGTTGACGAACGATGATGTTGCCGGCAATAGCAGGTTGACCGCCAAAAATTTTTACACCAAGGCGTTTGCTTTGTGAGTCGCGACCATTCTTTACACTGCCTTCACCTTTTTTATGTGCCATGAGAAAAGAGTTTTTATAATTTTAAATTTTTGATTTGAAGTCTGAGGTCTGGCGTTAGTTGTCTGACTTCACATCTGATTTCTTATTAGTAATGCTGTTGATCTTGATTTGCGTGTACAACGTACGATGTCCTTTCTTTTTACGAAAACCTTTTCTTCTTTTTTGTTTGTAAGCAATCACTTTATCACCTTTAATGTGTTCAAGGATCTCCGCCTTCACTTTTGTCTTTACATCATTGCCCAAAGAAAGCTTACCATCAGCATCAGCTAACAATACTTCAAGGTCAACTTTATCTCCTGCATTACCTTCAATATGCGGTACATACAAAGTCTGGTCTTTTTCTACTTTATACTGCTGACCGGCTATTTTTACAACTGCTATCATCGCTTTAAAATTAAGGAGGGCAAAGGTAAGGGGAAATGGCTATCCGGCAAACACATTATCAAAGATTTATATTCACAACATGGCTATTTGAAATGCCTTCTTTTATATTTGCAATTCATCTTAGCTTGCGTTTTACTTAGGGTATGAAAATCAAGTCGTTTTTAGCGAAACCTTTCGCTTCATATATATATAAAGGTATCAGGAAAGGGATGGCAACAGCCGTGGCTGACCAGGAAAATATTCTCCAACAACTTATAAAAATTGGGAAGGGTACAGAATTTGGAAAGGCTGCCGGCCTTGGACAAAGTGACCAAATATGAAGAGTTCAAGCAGGCTATCCCGGTCCAGGATTATGAACAAATGCGCCCATGGATCGAGAAAATAAAAGAAGGCAGGCATAATGTTTTATGGAAAGGCAAACCGATCTATTTAGCTAAAACATCCGGTACAACCAGCGGCACCAAATACATTCCCGATCACAAAAGATTCCATTCCCAATCATATCAATACGGCCCGCAATGCCTTGCTTTGTTATATGGCCGAAACGGGTAATACCGCTTTTGCAGATGGTAAGCTGATCTTTTTATCCGGTTCACCTGAACTAGAAAGAGTAGGAGGAATACCAACAGGAAGATTAAGCGGAATAGTAAATCATCATGTGCCAAAATATTTACGGGCAAACCAAATGCCTTCTTATGAAACGAATTGTATTGAAGATTGGGAAACCAAGCTGAATAAAATTGTTGATGAAACGATCAATAAGAATATGACACTCATCAGTGGCATACCGCCATGGATGCAGATGTATTTTGATGAGCTGATAAAACGAAGTGGTAAGAAAGTTGGCGACTTGTTTCCTAACTTCAGTGTGATGGTACAGGGTGGCGTGAATTTTGAACCTTACAAAGCAAAGTTGTTTGAAAGCATTGGAAGAAAAATTGATTGCATAGAATTGTTCCCGGCAAGTGAAGGCTTTTTTGCATTCCAGGATTCTCAAAATGCAGAAGGACTTTTATTAAACACCAATAGCGGTATTTATTTTGAATTTGTTCCGGCTGCAGAAATTTTTAGTGATAACCCAACAAGGCTTTCATTAAAAGATGTAAAAGCTGGAGAAAACTATGCTATGATCATTAACAGCAATGCGGGTCTTTGGGGTTATAATCTTGGCGATACTGTAAAATTTGTTTCAACAGAACCATACAGGCTGGTAGTAACCGGAAGAACAAAACATTTTATTTCAGCATTTGGTGAACATGTGATCGGCGAAGAAGTTGAATACAGTATCTTGAAAGCAGCGGAAGAAGAAAATGTCCATATCACAGAATTTACCGTGGCTCCGTTTGTAAGCAAGAATGATGGCAAATCATATCATGAATGGTTCATTGAATTTGAGAACAGGCCCGGCGATATCGATTCATTTGCCAATAAAGTTGAAGTGAATCTCCGGAAGAAAAATGTTTATTATGATGATCTGATCAGCGGCAATATTCTTTCGCCATTGAAAATAACTGCGGTCAGGAAAAATGGTTTTATTGATTACATGAAATCAATCGGTAAATTGGGCGGGCAAAATAAAGTACCCAGGCTGAGCAATGACCGTAAAATTGCCGATGAACTGGTAAAGTGGAGTGTGCCTGCCGTACATGCCAGCGACAATAATTGATCAAATCAAACAGGCTAAAAACAAATGAAAGTTTTTTTTGAGAATATTCCTTCTGACTCTCCTGCTAAAGCTTCGCAGGGAAATGCGGGTGGTATAAAAAGAATTGCGTTGTTTGGCTCTACAGGTTCCATCGGAACACAAGCGTTGAGTGTAATTGGAAATAATCCTGAAAAATTTTCTGCTGAAGTACTTACTGCACAAAACAATGATGAGTTACTAATTCAGCAGGCACTGCAATTCAACCCTAATATTGTTGTTATTGGTGATGAAAGTAAATACCAAAAAGTGAAAGAGGCGCTTGCATCTACCGATATAAAAGTATTTTGCTGGTGAAAAGGCGTTAGAAGAAGTAGCGGCCATGGATTGTTATGATCTTATGCTGGCAGCTATTGTTGGCTTTGCAGGCTTAAAGCCAACATTAAAAGCAATTGAAAACAGCAAAACAATTGCGCTGGCAAATAAAGAAACCTTAGTGGTTGCCGGTGATATCATGATGCAACGGGCAATGGAAAACAGGGCGCCGGTTATTCCTGTTGACTCCGAACATTCAGCCATTTTTCAATGCCTTGTTGGCGAAACCAGGAACCGTGTAGAAAAAATAATTCTTACTGCATCAGGCGGTCCGTTCTTAGGAAGAAAGCCAAACTTTTTGGTGAATGTAAAAAGAGAACATGCATTGCAGCATCCTAACTGGACCATGGGTGCAAAGATCAGCATTGACTCGGCAACATTGATGAATAAAGGACTTGAAATGATCGAAGCGAAATATCTTTTTAATCTTCGTCCTGATCAGATACAGGTCATCATTCATCCGCAAAGTGTTATTCATAGCATGGTGCAATTTGAGGACGGCAGTATAAAAGCGCAAATGGGAATGCCGGATATGAAACTCCCGATACAATATGCATTGGCATTTCCGCAACGGATACATAACAATTTCCCCCGCTTTGATTTTAAAAGAATGAATACCCTGACATTTGAAGAACCTGATATCAGGACATTCAAAAATCTTGCGTTATCGATGGAAGCACTGAATAAAGGCGGAAATCTTCCTTGTGTAATGAATGCCGCGAATGAGATCGCGGTGTATGCCTTTTTAAAAAACCGTATCGGTTTCCTGGAAATGACTGACCTGATAGAAAAAACAATGCAGCATGTATCATTTATTGATAAACCTACTTTAGATGAGTATATTGAAAGTGACGGTGAAGCAAGAAGCTTTGCCGCTGATACAATTAAGCTTTAAAAACCTCCGCTTCTAAAGAGTTTTAGTAAAATTTTCTGTAGTCCTTATTATTTTTAGAGGATATTTGCAAACAATTTTTAAAACCTAAAAACCCCTTTAGGGGATTGGGGTAGTTATAATATGATTTTATTAGCAACAGATATAGGTGCAATAGCGGTAAAAACGGGACAGTTTATTCTCTCGTTCTCTATCTTGATTGTCCTTCATGAGTTTGGTCACTTCATTACTGCCAAATGGTTTGGATGCAGAGTGGAAAAATTTTATTTATTCTTTAATCCATGGTTCTCGCTTTTTAAAAAGAAAAAAGGGGAAACGGAATATGGCCTCGGCTGGATACCGCTTGGCGGTTATGTAAAAATATCGGGCATGATCGATGAGAGCATGGATAAAGAGGCATTGAAAAAACCACCGGAGCCTTATGAATTCAGAAGTAAGCCGGCATGGCAGCGGCTGATCATTATGCTTGGCGGCATCATTGTAAATGTAATACTGGCGATTCTCATATTTATAATGGTATTGTGGGTGTGGGGCAAAGAATACCTCCCGCCCGCTAATGCGAAGTATGGAATTGCCACCGATAGCCTGGCAAAAACAGTTGGGTTAAAAGATGGCGATATCGTTTGGAAGGTGGACACAACATCAGTAAAGGATTTCAATCTTGTTCGCGGACTTATTGTTTTAAACGAAGCAAAAACACTTTCCGTGCAGAGAGGTGACAGTATGTTTAGTTTACCGCTTGACGCGGGATTAGTTAAAAAATTAAATACGCGTAGTGCAGGGAATTTTGTTGGTGTAAGATTTCCGTTTATAATAAAAGAGTTCAGTAAGAAATCGAATGCTGAAAAAGCAGGTTTACTGGTTGGCGACAGAGTAATAGGAGTGAATGATAGTGTCACACTTTTTTATAATGATATCGTGATGCAATTCAAAGGAAAAAAGAATCAACAGGTACGGCTAAAAACGGTAAGAGGAAACGATACCTTAATAAAAACTGTTCAAATAGATGCTAAAGGCGTGATCGGTGTCAAGGTTAGGGACCTTGACGATCTGGGCTTTGAATACTATCACCAGAAATTCAGTTTCCTTCAATCTATCCCTGCCGGGTTTAATGAATGCTTTGAAACATTGGGAAAATATACGATAGGATTGCGACAGCTATTTACGGGCAAAGCCAATCCAAATGAATCGCTGGGTAGTGTATTTAGCATTGGAAGTATTTATTCTTCTACATGGAACTGGCAAAGCTTCTGGACATTGACTGCTGTATTCTCGATAATTCTTGCATTTATGAATGTGCTTCCGATTCCTGCGTTGGATGGTGGTCATGCGTTGTTTACATTTTATGAAATGGTGACGGGCCATAAACCGAGTGATAAATTCATGGAGATTTCGCAAATGGTAGGAATGGTTCTTTTATTAGGACTTATGGCCTATGCGCTTGGGCTTGATATATCAAGATGGTTCAAGTAATGTTATTACCCGGTTCAATTGTGTATACAAAGAGGCGTTTAGGGTAACGCCTCTTTTTATTTTAATATAAAAAACACATTGAACTTTAAGCAAACGTTTAGAGCCATCACTGGCAAAAGATTATTATTTTTACAGACTGATCTTTTAATTGTTGAATAGAGGACAGAAACCTGATCCGCCTTGGGCGGACGCAAGTAAAGTTTAATAGTAGCAATGCCGTTTAGTTTAAAAATTATTAATTGTTAATTTATTAATTCATCCGGGGGTGTATGGTTTTGACAGCATAGATCTTTGAATCCCGATAGCTATCGGGAGTAAGCATGTTCGTAAATTTGAAATATAATTTATGGCCATAGTTTATATTCTATATTCACCTAAGCTGACAGATTTTATACAGGCAGTTGTTTAAATTTAGAAATAAGGGTAGAGGAGCACATGAGTAAAAAATTTATAGATGGATATACAAGTAAAGCAAACGATTGGGAATTGTTTTTTTCAATAGATAGCCTGAGTTATAATCAAGCTAGACAAATTGAATTGCACATAAAAAAAATGAAGAGTAAAAAATATATATACGATTTAAAAAAAATATAAAGAAATTGTTAGTAAGTTAGTTGATAAGTATAAATAAGTTATTGGGGGTGTATGGTTTTGACAGCATAGATCTTTGAATCCCGATAGCTATCGGGAGTAAGCATGTTCGTAAATTTGAAATATAATTTATGGCCATAGTTTATATTCTATATTCACCTAAGCTTGACAGATTTTATACAGGCAGTTGTTTAAATTTAGAAATAAGGGTAGAGGAGCACATGAGTAAAAAATTTATAGATGGATATACAAGTAAAGCAAACGATTGGGAATTGTTTTTTTCAATAGATAGCCTGAGTTATAATCAAGCTAGACAAATTGAATTGCACATAAAAAAAATGAAGAGTAAAAAATATATATACGATTTAAAAAAATATAAAGAAATTGTTAGTAAGTTAGTTGATAAGTATAAATAAGTTATTGGGGGTGTATGGTTTTGACAGCATAGATCTTTGAATCCCGATAGCTATCGGGGAGTAAGCATGTTCGTAAATTTGAAATATAATTTATGGCCATAGTTTATATTCTATATTCACCTAAGCTTGACAGATTTTATACAGGCAGTTGTTTAAATTTAGAAATAAGGGTAGAGGAGCACATGAGTAAAAAATTTATAGATGGATATACAAGTAAAGCAAACGATTGGGAATTGTTTTTTTCAATAGATAGCCTGAGTTATAATCAAGCTAGACAAATTGAATTGCACATAAAAAAAATGAAGAGTAAAAAATATATATACGATTTAAAAAAATATAAAGAAATTGTTAGTAAGTTAGTTGATAAGTATAAATAAGTTATTGGGGGTGTATGGTTTTGACAGCATAGATCTTTGAATCCCGATAGCTATCGGGAGTAAGCATGTTCGTAAATTTGAAATATAATTTATGGCCATAGTTTATATTCTATATTCACCTAAGCTTGACAGATTTTATACAGGCAGTTGTTTAAATTTAGAAATAAGGCTAGAGGAGCACATGAGTAAAAAATTTATAGATGGATATACAAGTAAAGCAAACGATTGGGAATTGTTTTTTTCAATAGATAGCCTGAGTTATAATCAAGTTAGACAAATTGAATTGCACATAAAAAAAATGAAGAGTAAAAAATATATATACGATTTAAAAAAATATAAAGAAATTGTTAGCAAGTTAGTTGATAAGTATAAATAAGTTATTGGGGGTGTATGGTTTTGACAGCATAGATCTTTGAATCCCGATAGCTATCGGGAGTAAGCATGTTCGTAAATTTGAAATATAATTTATGGCCATAGTTTATATTCTATATTCACCTAAGCTTGACAGATTTTATACAGGCAGTTGTTTAAATTTAGAAATAAGGGTAGAGGAGCACATGAGTAAAAAATTTATAGATGGATATACAAGTAAAGCAAACGATTGGGAATTGTTTTTTTCAATAGATAGCCTGAGTTATAATCAAGCTAGACAAATTGAATTGCACATAAAAAAAATGAAGAGTAAAAAATATATACACGATTTAAAAAAATATAAAGAAATTGTTAGCAAGTTAGTTGATAAGTATAAATAAGTTATTGGGGGTGTATGGTTTTGACAGCATAGATCTTTGAATCCCGATAGCTATCGGGAGTAAGCATGTTCGTAAATTTGAAATATAATTTATGGCCATAGTTTATATTCTATATTCACCTAAGCTTGACAGATTTTATACAGGCAGTTGTTTAAATTTAGAAATAAGGGTAGAGGAGCACATGAGTAAAAAATTTATAGATGGATATACAAGTAAAGCAAACGATTGGGAATTGTTTTTTTCAATAGATAGCCTGAGTTATAATCAAGCTAGACAAATTGAATTGCACATAAAAAAAATGAAGAGTAAAAAATATATACACGATTTAAAAAAATATAAAGAAATTGTTAGCAAGTTAGTTGATAAGTATAAATAAGTTATTGGGGGTGTATGGTTTTGACAGCATAGATCTTTGAAAGTGTAAGCATGTTCTGCGTTGTGTAATTAGCAGGCTAATCTGAATACACAAAAACTCAAATGGCAATACTCAGTATGCCATGGCCGCTTAATCAGTGATTAGGTAGTCATTAGGGCCGCCGGGCCGGTTCGCTTGTTTCCATGCCCCGCCGCCGACTCAAAACAAAACAAGATGCTGCAACAGAAGGCTGTGACTGTTGCTTAAGACTATGCAGCTAAGGAAGTAATCGGTTGTTTGTTTCCAGTTGCTTCCCGAAAAAAACAAAACAGAATAAGCATGTAGAAAGCTTTTGGAGAATATGTTTGGACACCGGTTCGAATCCGGTCACCTCCACCTTGTTTGAATGCAAAAAAAAGCACGCGGCTGCAAAGCACTGAATTGCAGTCGCTTTTATTTTTTCAAAATTGCATGTCTCCGTAAATCACAACAAAATCCCGGTGTATTTTCAGAGACATTTTACTTCCACACCCGTTCATTTTTCGCAATGTCCAGGAATGCGGTGTTTTGCGGTGATTAGCGACCGAAAATGTTGCGCCAGCCTGTCAATTTTATAACCTTTAAAATTTACAGTTATGCTGGCACTACTTGACATCAGATTCAGCTTCATCTGCAGGGCAACTCACACAAATGAAAATGGAAAACATCCCATTGTTTTACGCATTATTTATCGCAACCGCAGGAAAGACATTTTTACCGGATTGTCTTGCTCAAAGGATTCATGGAACTCTCAACAGGGAAGACTCCATAATATTGGTAAAGCAGCGGCAACAGTAAACAAAAATCTTGATCACATACGGCGTAAAGCGAATGATGTATTCGATGCCTTGCGTTTTTCGGATGAAGAATTTTCAATTGATGAATTTGTTGATAAAATAAAGGGTAAAGAAGAAGAACCTGAATTGCTACTTGATTACCTTGAAAAGAGGAATCAGCAGATCTCTAATAGAGTTGGCGTTGAAATTCAAAAGCTACTTATTATAAATATAGAAGAAGTCTTCAGTATGTTCAGGAATTCTTATTAAAACATCACACTGTAAAAAACTACACACTTAAAAAAATTAATTTAAAATTCTTAGAAGACTACTTTCACTTTCTTAGAGCCGAAAAAAATGTATCCCATAATGTCGCTCGACGTTATATTGAATTTGTGAAGACTATTTTACAGCCTGCATTACGTAGTGGCGTTATTAAAGACAATCCTTTTCGGGATCTACGGATAAAATCAAGACCGGTCATTGTACAATACCTCAGCCAGGAAGAAATTGATTTGATAATGGAATTAAACACGAACGATCCCGATCTTGAAAGGAAGAAGGATATTTTTCTTTTCGCCTGCTTCACCGGTCTGGCTTATGTTGATATCAAAGGATTCAAAAGTGAACATTTATCACAGGATACTGATGGGACCTGGTTGATAAGAAAGCATCGTCAAATAACTGGCGAGCAAAGTATAATTCCATTGTTACCAGCTGCAGTAAGGATTTTACAGAAATATTCATCAACAGATGACATAAGAGATTTTAAGTGGTATGTTTCTTCAAATCAAAAAATGAATCAAGGTTTGAAATTTATCGGAAAACGTGCAGGTGTGAGTAAAACTTTACATATGCATCTTGCACGGCATACGTTTGCAACCACGGTTACTCTTTCAAATGGAATACCAATTGAGTCGGTTAGTAAGATGCTTGGGCATAGTAATCTTCGGCAGACGCAGCACTATGCAAAAGTTTCTTAAATAATATTTTTCAGATTCTTCTGAAATATTCCGGAAAGTCTATGGATATCCAACTGAAAGGTGAGTATTTTAGTGAGTGATTATTTTTTTGAGGATTTCTTCAACAGCCTTTAATCAATGGATTGAAAATCTCGCCAATAAAAATAATATCTATTGTCGCAGCAATGACAGTCATCCAGGCATCCCACAACGCTTTTATGATCATTTGCGTAACTTAGCCTGATTGGTTTTACAAGCTTATTATCAATGACAAATGCGATTTCAAATAAGGATTTTGCAGAAGAATTGCTTCGTAAAGTCTCCGAATCTACTTATGGACTTACAGGCAAGGATTTTCTTATCGAACTGACTACTAAAGTTGCTGAGATTTTAGGCATGGAATATTGTTTCGTAGCAGAATGTGCCAATGAAGATAAAAGCAGGCTTCGCACGGTTGCCTTTGTGAAAGGGGAAAAAATACTGGATAATATCGAATACAATACAAATGATTCGGGCTGTAGTATGATGATGACCGGGCAGCCCTATTTTTTACCGAGAGGGGCACAGGATCTTTTTCCTGCCGCTAAAGGAATTGAGGCATATGTGGGTGCGCCAATCATTAGCCCGGTGAATGGCGAAATCCTGGGACATATTGCTGTAACCAATACTACTCCTGTTGGTGAAGACAAAAATCAGACAGCAGTTCTAAAAATATTTGCATCACGTATAGGTGCTGAATTATTGCGCATCAAAACGGAGAGTGAATTGGAGATAAAAAATTCGGAGCTTCAACGAAAACTAAATGAAATAGAATTATACCAATTCACGCTGCAAAATCTCCATGAGGATATTTACTGGATAAATGACAAAGGGAAGATCATTCGTATAAATGATTCATCATCCAAAACATCAGGCTATACAAGAGATGAGTTATTAAATATGACTGTCTTTGACCTGAACCCGACTGAAGTAGTGGAGGATTGGCCCCGTCATTGGGAATTGGTAAAGAAGCAAAAGAAAGTAACTCTCGAATCGAAACACAAGCATAAGAATGGCCAGATCTATGATGTTGAGATAACCAATAACTATATCGATTTTGATGGAATGGAATTTTCATGCAGCGTAGTAAGAGATATCCGTAAACGGAAATTGGAAGAAGAATTGTTATTATCGGTTTCTGAAGCTACATCAGGACATGTTGGACATGATTATTTTAAAGAGCTGGCAAAATTCATCACGCTTACTCTTAGAGTAAAATATTCATTTGGTTACAGAATGTGCTAATGAGGAAAAAACCAGGTTAAGGACTATCGCCTATGTAGAACATGCCATACCTCTCGAAAATGTCGAATATGATTTGAAAGGAACACCCTGTGAAATTGTAATGGCAGGGAAAGATTATTTCTGTGCAAATGAACTGGAAAAAATTTTCCCTAAGGAAAAGGGATTCAATCTTATGTTGCTGTTCCTATTTATAGCCCTTCCACGGGTGAAATAATTGGTCATATTGCTGCATTTGATGATAAGCCAATGACCGAAAGCCAGAATCAAACTTCCATTCTCAAAATTTTTGCTGCAAGGGCCGGTGCAGAAATCGAAAGGATAAAAGCAGAGGAAAAATTAAAAGAAACATTAGACAATGCAAACATTAAACTACAAATTCAGTTGAAAGAAAGTGAGGAACGTTATCGTGATCTGTTTGAAGAAGCGCCGATCGCTTATGTTCATGAAGGACTCGATTCAAAATTTATTAAAGCAAACCGGGCTGCATTAAGAATACTTGGAGTAAAGCCAGAAGAAGTTCCTTATACTTATGGAAAATCATTTGTTCCTGATACGCCGGATGCGCAAAAACGAGTGAAAGAAGCATTTGAATCAGTTGGACGGGGCACAGATACCAGTGGTGTTGTCTGAACTACGACGAAAAGACAATGGCAAACCGATCTGGATACAATGGTGGTCAAACCCTGATCCAGGTGGGCAATTTACCCGGACTATGTTTATTGATATTACTGATAAAGTATTGATGGAACAGGAACAAGCAAGACTGAAAGCACAAAATCAATATTTGCAGGAAGAAATAAAACTCACTTACAATTTTGAAGAGATCATTAGTAAGAGTAAAATTTTCAAAAAATATTAAGACAAATTGAACAGGTCGCATCTACTGATGCTACTGTATTAATATTAGGAGAATCAGGTACCGGTAAAGAATTGATTGCAAGAGCCATTCATAATATCAGTAACCGGAGCAAAAGACCTTTGGTAAAAGTTAACTGCGCCACATTGCCGGCTAATCTTATCGAAAGTGAATTGTTTGGTCATGAAAAAGGTGCATTTACAGGAGCTATGGATAGAAAGATCGGACGCTTTGAATTGGCAGATGGAGGCACAATTTTTTTGATGAGATTGGTGAATTGCCCGTTGAATTGCAGGCAAAATTGTTTCGGGTATTGCAGGAAGGAGAATTTGAAAGATTGGGCAATCCTAAAACGATGAAGGTAAATACGAGAGTGATTGCAGCTACCAACCGTAACCTTCAACAGGCCATTGAAAAAAAAGAATTCCGTGAAGATCTGTATTACCGTCTAAATGTGTTTCCAATCATTTGTCCGCCGCTTCGTGATAGAAAAGAAGATATTCCTTTACTGGTAAAACATTTTTGTCAAAAACATGAAGGAAAGATCGGTAGAAAAATAAAGAATATTCCCACGAAAGTAATGGATGCGTTGATGGCTTATGACTGGCCGGGAAATATTCGTGAACTGGAAAATATTATTGAAAGAGCAATGATCTTAAGTCTTGATGGAACATTGGAATATGGCGATTGGATACCTTCGGAAAAAATTTCTTCAAACGGAAAACCTGGTGCCTCAAAACTTGAAGATGTTGAAAAAGATCATATCATTGAAACACTAAATAAAACAGGCTGGAAAGTAAGTGGTGAAAAAGGAGCTGCAAAAATTTTGGGATTTAATGCAACTACTCTGGAAGCAAGAATGAAAAAGCTGGGGATAAAAAGAGAAAAATAATTAGTTACTGTTTAGCAATTTTATATACTCGCTGTTCTGTTTGAACATATCAAGACCCATTCGGATTGTCATATAAGGTGCTCTTTGTAATTGATGGTTTAATCTGCTGATCCGGTATAAAATATTCCAATGCCTGATAATTTCTTTCCATGCCCAAAAGATGGAGTGGTTTGGATCATAAATATGTGTTGGCTCACTGCCTGAACCGTTCAATTCAATAATGGAAAAGTTTTTTCCCTGCTTCAATTCTTCCCATGTATTGTAACGAATATCCAATCTTCCAAAATAAAACCCGTTTACTTTTTTGCATATTGAGTCTATTGTAGTTGTCAATTCGTCATCGATAAGTTCCGGCTGTCATCCAAAAATTTTGCACCACGTACATGATTGCCATAAGGAACAATATCAATTCTTCATCATTCTTTAAAACGATATTAATTTTATCCTTCTCAGTTTTTCTTAATACCGGCAATTGCAAAACAGCTCTTTTATTTTTCAAGATCAATTGTTCAACTGTGCTGAAACCCATCTCCCTTACTGAAAGAAATTCTTTTTTTACAATTCCTGATATTGGCCTTTTGCTTCATTTGGGTAACGATAATAAAATATTCCAACTTCATTTTGATAAGGAACAAATTCCTGTATCAGGAAATCAACTTTTGAATTTGTTGCATAAGCCACTACGTCATCCTCATTCTCCAGTTTTTTTACCATCATTCCTTTCATCCCAATATCCGGTTTACCGACCAAAGGAAATTTTAATTTTCGATGCCTGATCCAGTGCAATAATATTTTGCGGAGAGGTTGAGCTTCCAAAATATAGAGTGGAAGGATAATACTCAAGCGGGATCAGGTCATAAATTTCCTTTTTTGACTCCATCAGGAAACCGCCATTTTTAATTGAAGGATTTGAAGTATTAAAAAAGAAAAATGACCTTGCTTTTAAACAAAGGAAGAACCAATAGAGGATAAAGCGGACCATAAACTACATGAAAGGGCCAATATTCCCAATTAAATAATTTTATAAAAAAAGGTTGATATAAGATCCTTTTCATATTGCATGACGAATGATGTAATAGTCCAATGTTTATTTCAGATACTGTTTTTTTCTTAAGGTCAAGATATTTCATATTTGCTCTGTTCTTCGTAAGAAAAATGACTTGTAATACTTACTGTAGTTAAATCCATCTCTTGTCATCACTAAGATCATTTCTTTCATCCCCGTCACCTGTAAATTGATGAAAATCCAAAACGTCCTGCTGTGTTAGGTGTAGGATGATTGTTCAAAAATGAAGCAAACCATTGTTCTCTTTTCTTCACTACAAATCCATCATACAATGTAGCGGATGACCAGATATAAGGGCGATTAATACTTAAGTTGCTTGCAATATTTTTCTGTTCCGTCCCACCTGAATTCATAAAGACTATTACTTTCTAAAAGTACTAAAGTAAACGGCTCAATATCCTGTAAATTGATCTTTGTAAATGTAACAGACGGCCTTTCTGTTGAAATAATATCCAATAAAATAATTCCCCGACTTATCCGGTACGGTGGCTCCGCTGTGTGACAAATAAACGCACCATTTAGTAATACGGCAGCATCTCCATTTTCTTTCATTACGATCCATGTGCCACCTGCATCACCATCTTTTGGAAAAAATAATTTTTGTCCATTGTAAAAAGACATGCCGGGGCGGATCGCATTCTTCCTGTTGGTTTTTTCATCCCGATTGGAAGTAATGATAAATTTGTCTCTTAACGGTATAAAACTTACTGTGCACATTGCTGACGGTATTTAATGGTAGAATAAGCGACGCCAAATTCATCGGGCAACCAACAGATGAAACTTCATTTATGCCCACTCTTATCAATGCCATATGATGAATCGTATGTTCAAGGTTATAGGCCAGCTCGCGGTAATAGTTGGAAGGAATTGAAACGATCTGCATGTAGTCACAATAGTCTTCTGCCTCAAGAATAATTTCTTTATTTGGTCTTTCTATATTATGATAAATTTCTTTTAGCAATGATGAAGCGAGTTCTTTATTGGTTTCAATTTGGTAATCTCTTTTTCGTTTTTCATAATTGACGACTCCTTCGCTCATATCCTTTTTCCAGGCATTGAAATAATTCAATAATATGCCGCACATGCTGACCGATGGTGGCATTGACATAATATTTGACTCGGCTGCACATATTCCTCATTGCTCAATTGATTAAGCGTTTCACTTAATTGAACAAATACATGTTGAATGGGTTGTTTAAGCATCATAGTTTTCAGCTAGTTTTTATTTTAATTCGGCACTTCCAAATAAATGATTATACTGCTGGCAATGGATCAATGCATATTTATATTCTGAAAAATTAATATTACCGGCGAATTGGTATTGTTGATTGCCACTTACAGATTGCAATCTTCCCAAATCAATGTAATTTACCGGTTGAACTTCCTTTGAAATATAAACATGCAAGTCTGGGCCGTTAGAGCTATTAAAATTTTCCAGGGCCAGTATATGTTGGTTGTTTTGAAAATAGATCTTTGCCGATCCTGTTACGGTGCCATAAGGCCCATTACTAAATGTACCACTAAATCGGTTTATCTGCCATTGTGGTATCCACAGGGTTATTCACAGGGCTGGTGAAGTATTTTCCTTAACACAGGAATTCATTACTGCTGATAACAAAAATTAAAAAGAGTTAGTTTCACGCATAGATTATATTATCCTTTTTAAAAGATTAATTCCATCATTTCTATAAATGATAGCAAGAATAATTGATGATAGTAGAACCAATAAAGCATAAATGAATAATTGCCCGCCATCGTTTTTAACTGCAAATCCGAGTTTAGTTATGATGAGCGCCGATTGCACCAAGCATTAGACCTATTGCCAATACAGAACCAAAGAATGTTGTTTTTGGATAAAGTATAAGAATTGATGCGATCAACTCAAGTATACCAGTTCCTATTCTGCCCCATGGTTCCATTCCCAATTGGGAAAAAATATAAACTGATTCTTCGGAGCCGCTGAATTTGAAGTAAAGAGTTTGCAGCATTATCAACGCTGCGATGATTCTTAAAACCCATGGGGCAATGGATGTTATTGATAATTGTATACTCATTAATGAAAAGTTTTTTGCCAGTTAATGTCTGCTTTAGTTTTCAGGTTGGCTTCATCTTTATTCCAACTTGTCAAAGTGTTATTGAAAAAGCGATTGTAAAAAAGATAAAGTTTACCGTTAATGATCTTGAATGTTTCCGGATCAACGTTTACCTTTTCGCCATTCTTTCCCATTGCATAAGCACACCAACCGCCATATTGAGGTTCGTATGCTGATGGGTTTTTGAAAAAGGTCTCTTTGTTTTCTGCATTTGAAAAATAGTAAACAGCTCCCTGGTGATTTACTGCAAATTCCTTTTTACCTTCTATAGGCTTTATTGCTTTTGAAATAGGCGACAGGATCGTAACCATCGATCGCCAAACTGCTTTTATTAAGATTAAAATGTTTTTTTCTTATCGCTGTTACATCTTGTGAAAAGGAGCTAAGAGTACTCAGTCCCAGAATTGCTATCAATAAAATTTTGAATGTCATTTTATTTGTTATTACTAAACAAAGCTATTATCCCAATCAAAAGCTGAGTGTCTGCTAAAAGACAGAAATCGAATTATATACGTGAAAAAAATGTTATGAGACCTGGAACGGACAAAATTTTATAAAATGAATTGTGAAAACGATCCTTGCTGTAAAGCTTCCGACACCATACCAGGCAACGGCCTGGATAGTTTTACATAAAAAACATATGAAAAGAATTTTATTAGGCTTAAGCCTGTTTGTTTACGCTAACTTATCGGCCCAGCAAGACGAGATCTATGTAAAAGATAATGAAGCTATTGGCGGTTATGATGTGGTCTGCCTACTTTAAAGATGGAAGACCGGTAAAAGGCTCTTCTGAATTTAGTGTGATGTATAAGGGAGCGAGTTGGATTTTTAGTAATAAGGCAAATGCCGATCTTTTTAAAGCTACCCCGGAAAAATATGAACCGCAGTACGGGGGTTATTGTGCGTTTGGTTGCTCAAGAGGTTATAAAGCAAAAACAAGCCCTGACGCATGGACAATCGTTGATGGAAAATTGTATTTGAATTATAATACCGATGTAAGAGAAACGTGGAATAAAGATCAGAATGTTTATATAAAGAAAGCTGACGCAAACTGGATCGATATTAAGTACAAAAAGTATAACTAATTAAGGTAACTATATATCAAAAGGGCGAAACTAACCAACCTCTCCGGCGAAATTAATCCAAATCTACCCATGTTGGTATTTATCTAAAAACCCTATGGATACAAATATGCAAATGAAATTTGATGCGCTTAACGCCGAGATTCAACAGAGGATTGAAGACATTACGTTTCACCACAACATCTTCATAGATACACAACAGAGTTTGGTTATAGACACAATAACCCAAAAGATCATGGAACCACAAGGTTTAAAGCAGCCGTGGCAAAATCTGGAAAATCAAGATTGTCATATGCAAAGCTGGTTGGAAAATTTCCGGTCTAAGCCCATAAATTTGTTGTGACATCAAAATTTTCTTACCTTACTATTCAGAACAACCCTTTATGCCTTACAATAGATATCGAGCATTGCCCTTGGAAGGACTTTATGAGTTATTAGTATCGTCAATAAGAGATATGCTTGTTGCATTGGACACCAAGGAAGATAATTTGATAGCATACAACGCAATTAGAAAACAGGTGGAAACACTGCTGGAAATTATCGACGAAAAGAGAAAAGAAACTATCAAGAATTAATTTCACCACTTAGGACATTTGAACTTCACATTGTGAAGGTGGGTTTGAGTTAACTTCTCCCTTTTGATATATAGTTACCCTAATTAAAATTGACGGTTTCCATGGTCAAGGTCCCCGCAAGGGGATTTTTTATGTCCCAATCTTTCTGATGATACTCCCAATGCTTTGGGAAATTCCCAAAATCTTGGGAAAGAGAGCGATGTTCTACGAAATACAACGTAGAATGGCCATCTGCTGAAAGTGGCCACAGGAGCTAATTACATATGACCACAGAACTGAAAAAAAACTTTGGCACGACCATTGAAAATATCTATCAACAAATTTTTAAAAAAAGAATATGAGCAGGAAAATAACTAAGCAAGAATTTAAGAAAGAAGTAATGGAAAGTCAGGCACTTGTCACTCGTGAAGTTTAAAATAGAATGGAGTGGAGCTTGTCAAATAATATCGCCGATCTATGAAGAGCTTTCAAAATCATATACAGGTACCGTGAACTTCTTTACCATCGATGTAGAAAAAGAAACAGGAATAGATAAGGAGTATGGAGTTATGGAGATTCCAACTATACTCTTTTTCAAACAGCGGAAAAATCGTTGACCATGTGTCCGGACTTGTACCTCGAAAAATGTTGTGATCAGCAAAATTGAAAACGCATTATCACTCAATTAAAACAAACCATTATAAACTTTTTAAAACTACTAGTTATGACAGACGACATGAAATACATCTACCTGAGAAACCATCCACTTATGTCTTCATTGACTGAGCAGAAACTGAAAGAAACTGCTTCGATGGCAAAATTGAGAACCGTTTACCGTGGTGAAGTGATCAGTTACGGCGAAGGCGGTTACACAAGAGTTCATTTTCTTGTGAAAGGGAAAGTAAAGATCACTGATAACAGTGCTGCTGAAAGCGAACTTATCAAAGATATCCTTGTAGAGCCGGATATTTTTGGCGACTTCAGTCTGGAAGGTCAATTGAACAGATACGAAGAGTGCTGAAGCACTTACTGCTAACACGATCATTGTATCATTTCATGTCAATGATTTTAAAAGAATATTAGAAGATAATCCATTAATGGCTTTGAGTTATGTAAGAAATGTAAATGCCAAATTGCAAAGATTGGAGAATCGGCATGCTGACCTGGTGTTTTTGGATACCAAAGACAGGTTGATACGTTTTATTAAGAATTGGGCTCGTACAGATGGCAACCGTATGGGAGACAAAATAATTCTGAATAATTATTTAACACATAGTGATATCGCCGGTTTTATTGCAACATCCCGCCAAAGTGTAAATATGTTATTGAATGAATTGAGAACCTCTGGAATGTTATGTTACAATCGCAAGCATATCGAATTAAATAATCCTATTGCCTGGAATTGATTAACGGATAAATAACATCAGAATGTAAAACTGGTGACAGTCCCCATCCCTGAGCTGATCTAATTTTGAAAAAGCTTTCATGTAGCAGTTGGTTTTGGTTAGTAAAGAAAGGAACGGCCCTGTGAAATAGCAGCGGCCGTTTTTTTTGAAGACCAAAACTAAAATTCGAAAAAGTAAAAACCATGCCATCTGTAAGTTTAAGTTTTAAAGTGCATATACCTTACCGGTTGAAAAGATTCACAGCGGGTAGTGTGGGAGCATACGATACATGGTTTGATGAACAGGCTTGCCAGTCTGCAGTTGACAAACTTGCTGATGAATGTTACCTCCCGACAAATCAGGTCATACATTCTTTGATAAGAGAAAATAAAACGAAGTTTAAAATTGCCTTTTCTATAAGTGGGACTGCAATTGAATTATTACAGAAACACAGACCGGATGTGATCAAATCTTTCAAGCAATTAGCGAAAACGGGTTGTGTTGAATTTTTCTCAGAGACCTATTATCATTCTTTAAGCTGGTTACATTCTAAAAATGAATTTAAGCGACAGGTACAGCAACATGATGATCTGATCAGGTTATTATTCGGTATCGAGCCCACTGTTTTTCGGAATACTGAACTTATCTATAATAATGAGTTGGCAAAGTTTATCGCCGAAATGGGTTATAAGGGGATATTGTGTGAAGGGCTCGACAAAATTTTAAATGGCCGTACGCCAAATCATACTTATGCTGCACCGGAAAATGGCGACTTTGGTTTGCTTATTACGCAATGTAAGATTGAGTGATGATATTGCTTTTCGGTTTGATGACCCTACCTGGAATGAACAACCACTAACCGCAGAAAAATATGCGGGTTGGTTACACAATCAACGATGAAAATATCTGTAATGTGAATCTCTTCATGGATTATGAAACTTTTGGCATTCATAAAAAAGCTGATACCGGCATATTTCAGTTTGTAAGCCATCTTCCATCAGCTGTTCTTGCAAATGAGAAATGGAAGTTTGTTACTCCTTCTGAAGCGTTAGAAAACTGTTACCCAAAAGATATTTATGACGTTCCTAAAACTATTTCCTGGGAGGATCAAGGAAATGTTGAGTTGTGTATGGTCTGAAAATATGATGCAGAATAATACACTTCGAAAAATTTATAGTTTGGAAAATATGGTGAATCGATCTACAATGCATGGAGCGATAGAATGGTGGGGTTCTTTGCAAAGTGCAGATCATTTTTATTATATGTGTAATGACGGAAGAACCGAAAATGATACTTATAGATTGTTAAATCCTTTTAAGTCAGGCGAAGAAGCTTTTGAAAATTATAAAAATGCAGTAGCTGATTTTGAAATCAAACTTAATTCAAAGAGGGTTGATGAAATTAAGGAACAAAACTTCTAGCTAATGTTCTCACCAAAGTATTGTCAACAATGATCTATTAAAAAATAAAATTATCATGGAAAAAAGAAAATTAGAAGGACAGATTGCAATCAGTTACAGGAGCCAGCAGTGGCATCGGCGCAGGTTGTGCAAAAGAATTGGCGAAAGCCGGTGCAACTGTTGTGTGAATTATCCTGTACCAGGTGCAAAAGAAATGGCAGAAGCAGTAGTTGAATGAAATTAACTGCAATGGTGGCAATGGCTATCACTTATAAATGTGATGTAAGTAAAGAAGACGAAGTAATAAAAATGTTTGCCGATGTAATTGAACAATTTGGAACAGTTGATATTCTGGTAAATAATGCGGGCTTGCAAAAAGATGCAAAGTTTACAGAAATGACATTGGATCAATGGAATTTTGTTATTGGCGTAAATCTTACCGGCCAATTTCTTTGTGCAAGAGAAGCAATCAAAGAATTTTTAAGAAGGGGTGTAAATGGTAAATCAAAATCTGCAGGTAAAATTATTTGTATGAGCAGTGTACATGAAGTAATTCCCTGGGCAGGACATGCTAACTATGCTGCCAGCAAAGGTGGTGTCATGATGATGATGAAAACCATTGCACAGGAATTTGCACCGAAGAAAATCCGCATCAATTCAGTATTGCACCCGGCGCTATTGCAACACCTATCAATCATGATGCATGGGATACAGCAGCACATCTACAGCAATTATTAAAACTGATTCCGCGAAAAACGTATGGCCAGGTGGAAGATATTGGCAAAGCCGCTGTGTGGCTTGCAAGTGATGATGCTGATTATATAAATGGAACTACTTTGTTTGTTGATGGAGGAATGACATTGTATCCGGGGTTTGAAGATAATGGATAAGGTCGAATTGAGAAGTAGAGTTAAGGAATTTGACTGTTAATGGATATTGCAGCTAGCAGGTTAATATTTCTCATAACGTATTCACTGATCGTTGATCAGATTATACCATGACTGATCAAATGAAATAGAATTGCGACGCAACAGACATAAAAATAGTGTTACACAAAAATGAATGCATGAACAGAACAAAACGATTGACAGAACCCGGTTGGAAAAAATGGGGACCTTATCTCAGCGAAAGTCAATGGGGTACTGTGAGGGAAGATTATAGTGAACATGGAAATGCCTGGGATTATTTTCCGCATGATCATGCACGTCAGAAAGTATATCGCTGGGGTGAAGATGGCATTGCAGGTATCAGCGATGATATGCAACATATTTGTTTTGCCCTGGCCTTGTGGAATGGAAAAGATCCGATTTTAAAAGAACGATTGTTTGGATTGACAGGCAATGAAGGCAATCATGGTGAAGATGTAAAAGAGTTGTATTACTATCTGGATAGTACGCCTACGCATTCGTACATGAAACATTTGTACAAATATCCGCAGGCCGAATATCCTTATGCTGATCTGGTGAATACAAATCGCAACCGCAACAAGTTTGAAAAGGAATATGAATTATTGGATACAGGATGTTCAATGAGAATAAATATTTTGATGTATTTACAGAGTATGCAAAAAATGATACAGAAGATATTTTGATCCGTATAACAGTTCATAACCGCGGCAATGAAGCGGCTTATATTGCAGTGTTGCCAACGCTTTGGTTGCGCAATCTCTGGAGTTTTGGTTTGATGCATGAGAAACCGATGATCTATTTAAAAGATGGAGGCGAAGGATATGGTCAAGTAAAAGTTGATCATTACTGGGCAGGAGATTATCATTTCTATTTTGAAAAACCTGTTCGTACATTATTTACAGAAAATGAAACCAATACTGAAAGATTATACGGACAGCCCAATCAAACTCCTTTTGTAAAAGATGCTTTTCATACAGCAGTCACTGAACAACGATTTTGACTGGCTGGAAGAAAAGAAAGAAGGAACCAAGTTTGCACCGATGTATGAATTTAATATTGATGGCACAATCTTCAGTAACAGTTAAACTGCGGTTAAGCAAACATCATATTGATAAAGAATCCTTTTGATAAATCTTTTGATGAAGTGTTTGCAACACCGGATAAAAGAAGCAGATGAATTTTATAAAGACATAACGACAACAAAAGATAAAGATCTGATGAATATTCAGCGCCAGGCATTTGCCGGAATGTTGTGGAGCAAACAATATTTTAATATTGATATTCCACGCTGGCTGAATGGTGATCCAGGTCAACCTGCACCGCCGGAACAACGAAAACATGGCCGCAATCATCAATGGCATTCATTGAATAATGAAGATATTATTTCCATGCCCGATAAATGGGAATATCCCTGGTATGCCGCATGGGACCTTGCTTTTCATTGTGTGCCCTTAGTCATGGTTGATCCGCATTTTGCAAAGAACCAGCTGATTTTATTTCTGCGTGAATGGTATATGCATCCGAATGGCCAATTGCCTGCATATGAATGGGCATTTGGTGATGTGAATCCTCCTGTGCATGCATGGAGTTGTTTGCAGGTATATAAAATGGATAAAGAAAAAACAGGCAAAGGCGATGTTCAATTTTCTGGAAAGAGTATTTCAAAAATTGCTGATCAATTTTACCTGGTGGGTGAATCGAAAAGATCATAAAGGCAATAATGTTTTTGAAGGTGGATTTTTGGGACTTGATAATATTGGTGTATTTGATCAGCAGCAATACGATTCCCGGTGGCGGTGTATTGGAACAGGCAGATGGCACAAGCTGGATGGCGATGTATTCTTTGAATATGCTGGAGATGGCATTGGAAATTTCACAATACAATCCGACCTATGAAGATGTAACGACAAAATTCTTTGAACATTTTGTTTATATAGCAGAATCACTGAACCGGATTGGTGAAAACTGGACAGGAAGCTGGGATGATGAAGAAGGATTTTTCTATGATGTGTTGTCATTGCCGGATGGAAGATATATTCCATTGAAAGTACGGATCCTGGTGGGTTTGTCCACTTTATTTGCTGTATTGGTTTTGAAAAAAGATCTGCTGGAAAAAGTTCCCGATTTTCATAAACGTTTAAAATGGTTTCAGCAATACCGGGAAAAAAATAATCAATACCTGGTGATTGAAGAATTGAAAGATCATGATGATATTTTATTATCACTGGTGCCAAGAGCAACGTCTGGAAAAATTATTGAAAGCATTGCTGGATGAAAAAGAATTTTTATCGCCGGGCGGTATTCGTTCTATTTCAAAAATTCATGAACATGGTTATTCTGTAAATATAGACGGACAGGACTTTGGTCTTGAATTATCAACCTGGCTGAAGGAAACACGTCATTTATTTGGCGGAAACAGTAACTGGCGCGGCCCTGTATGGATGCCGATGAATTATTTGCTGGTACATGGCGCTGCAGACAATATAGTGATTATTATAAAGAAGATTGCAAAGTTGAATTTCCAACCGGTTCAGGCAATAAGATGACGCTGAGCGAAGTATGCCAATGAAATTTCAAAACGACTGATATCTATCTTTCAAAAAGATGAAAACGGTAAGCGACCGGTAAATGATGATTATGCTATTTATCAGTGATGATCCACATTTCAAAGACCTGGTCTTGTTCTATGAATATTTTCATGGCGATACGGCAAGAGGTGTTGGTGCTTCGCATCAGACAGGCTGGACAGGTGTTGTGGCAGAATTGATCAACAGTGATAAGCTTGACGAAAGAATGAAAAGAAACAATGATGAAGGAAGAGATGGTGATGTAGCAAGCTTTGGTGCTACTATCAACTGCTTTGCATCACATTGACTAGTATATTCAATAAATATTACGAAAGTCCAATGCTTATGCTTGCAAAATGCTTAAAACTAATCATGCTTAAAAAAGATAAATCCATTCTGCAAAATTTTGATGAAGCCATTCAGAATATGAATGGCTGGAAACAAATGGTCTTGGTGGTTGGAGTAGTTCATCCATCATTGGATGCAATACAAGACGTTATCATGGATTGCTGGTTGCAGCCATCAGTTCCTCCTGCAGAAAGAATGGTATTGGTTTCCAAACTGGATGAAACAATTGTTGTCAGATGATAAAAGGTTTGAATTGGGTACTAATCTATATTACGGTGATGTCATTCATCCCAATGGCTATCAATATCTTGAAAGTTTTACCAAAGATTTTTTCCCTGAATGGATCTATGAAGTAGGTGGAATTCAAGTTGAAGAAAACCATTGCGATGATCCATGGAGAAAATACAGTGGTCATTATATATGAAGTATTGAAAGCTGCATCAATCATTTTACATTGGAATTATTGCCACTGATGGCAGCAAGAGGTTATCATCAGCTTGATGCATGCGAATGACGCAGATGCATTGGGATGCTGATTTTAACAATGGCATTTTTCATAATCAAGCCTATGATGGAAACACCGGATATATTCATCAATGTTCCGGGTTCAACTTATCAAGCATACACCAAGCTGGTTTAATAATTTTAAATATAGTGTAGAACAATACCGTGGACTTGATTTTACAGAAGACCTTTTCAATCATGGAATTTTTTCAGTTGAATTAAAAGAAGGTGATTCACTTGGCATTATTATTTCTACCGAAAATCCTGAAGGAAGAGATGCACATGAATTATTAGCAAAAGAAAGTTAAACGAAGACAGAAATTGTTGAACAGATCAACCGGATAGATGAAACATTACAGCAATTAGTATTGGCAGCCGATCAATTTATTGTAAAACGAGATGAAGATCTGAAAACTGTTATTGCCGGTTATCATTGGTTTACCGATTGGGGAAGGGATACGATGATCATCCTTGCCGGGCTTATGTTTAAGCACAGGCCGGTTTGAAGATGCAAAGAAAATACTTGCTGCTTTTGCAAAAAGTGTAAGCATGGGAATGTTGCCCAACCGTTTCCAGGATAATGGCGAAGCACCTGAATATAATAATGTGGATGGAACACTCTGGTATTTTATTGCTGTATATAAATATCTGCAGGCAACAGGTGATAAAGATTTTGTATTGAACGAAATTTTCCTGTATTAAAAGAAATTATTGACTGGCATTTTAAAGGAACAAGATATAATATTCATGTAGATGAAGATGGTTTGTTGTATGCAGGTGAAGCAGGGTCAGCAACTAACCTGGATGGATGCAAGGATCGGAACATGGGTAGTAACACCAAGAATGGGAAAGCCGGTAGAGATACAGGCTCTTTGGTATAATGCATTGAAAATATTTGCTGAACTATTGCAATTAAATAAACAGAAGAAAGATGCTGATTTAGTAGAATGCAAGTGCAGAAAAAGCAAAACAAAGTTTCGACGAAACATTTCTGGAATGCGGAAGGAAATTATTTATATGATGTAATTGATGAAAATAGATAAACCTGATGCAACATTAAGACCAAACCAGCTTTTCGCCATCAGTCTTCCTTTTGCATTGATTGAAGGAGAGAAAGGCAAAAGCAGTTTTAAAGATTGTAGAAGAAAAATTATATACACCTGTTGGTTTAAGAAGTTTGCCAGGAAGCGATGTGCATTATGTTCACCATTATGGCGGCGATCCATGGCACCGTGATTCATCCTATCATGAGGGAACAGTGTGGAGTTGGTTGCTGGGGCCTTATGTTGATGCATTGATAAAAATCGGAAGTGAAAAATCGAAAGATCAAAAAGTGTAATAGAAGATTTTAAATATCATCTGAATGAAGGATGTATTGGTCAGTGTTTCAGAAATATTTGATGCAGATGCGCCACATCATCCACGTGGCTGTGTCGCACAGGCATGGGGTGTGGCTGAAATATTAAGAGTTATGAAGGAATATGAGTTGTATGCTGTGAAAGAAGAGAGAGTAATTGAAAAATTAATTACTCAGTAGCTGATGATATTAAATTCATTTCAATTGTCAGGTTCCTGACAAACGGTATAAATTTATTTTTTACCTTACAAATAGTTTCAGGACATCCTCCATCGTTTTCCGCCAGAGTTAATCATTTTATTTCATTCATTAAACTCCTTTATATGGAAACTGACAGCAGCTCCCGCTATTGAAAAAGACCTTGTACAAGTAGCACGCAAATTAGATTCAGTTATTGGTCAACATATAGATGAAGAAGAAAACAATGGAAGGCTTTCTGCTCCTGTTGTGAATGCTTTGCGGGACGCGGGATTTCATAAATTATTTTTACCAAAATCATTGGGTGGATTGGAGGCCGATCCATTAACAACAGCAAAAGTTGTTGAAGAAGTAGCAAGCCATAATACTGCGGCAGGCTGGTCACTAATGGTTGCCAATACTACACTTCTCTTGTTAAGTCGCACTTCCTGAAAAAGGAATTGAAGAAATTTTTGGTAATAATCCGGATGCATTTATTGCAGGCACTGTACATCCACCGATGAGAGCAACCCGTGTTGAAGGTGGTTATCTGATCAATGGAAGAAACCCTCTTGTCAGTAATGTGCATGAAGCGCAATGGATAATGGTGTTAGCCCTGGTAATGGAAGGAGGACAACCAAAAATGCATGATGGACACCCGGAAATTCTTGGTGTTTATATGAATGCTGCCGATTGCCAGATCATTGATACATGGCAGGTAATTGGAATGCATGCTACTGACAGCAATGACATAGAAGCTAAAGATGTATTTGTACCGGATCATCGTGTCTGTTCGCTGATGCCGGAATTTCATCCTGGTCGTCATTTTACAAAACCGCTTTACCATTTTCCTGCGGCAGGAGGAAATATTGCCTGTCTTCTTGCACCGGTAACTCTTGCAGTTGCAAGCAATGCGATCAATGAATTAAAATTGATTGCCGGAAAGAAAACACCGCTCGGGTCGATGGTACCAATAAGAGAAAGAGGTGTGATACAAAGAAAATTAGGTAAGGCTGAAGCATTGGTCCGGTCAAGTCGCGCGTACCTGCATGATACAATTTCAAAATGCTGGCAAAGAACATTGGCAGGTGAAACCATTTCACTGGAAGAAAAAGCAGGGTTGTTATTGGCAGCTGCTCATACCAATCAAAGTTGCGTAGAAGCGATCGAGCTGATGTATACCGCTGCAGGAAGCAGTGGCATTTATAAAAAGAACAAACTTGCGCATTACTTAATGGATGCACAGGTATTGAGACAGCATGGATTTATGAATGAAAGCCGTTATGAAACTGCGGCACAAATACTTTTTGGTTTGCCGCCTGATCTGCCAATTGTAGAATTATAATAAAATACAAGAACTAAATACCTTTTGGATAAGGACAAGTTACTTCTAACCTGTTATTATCCGGATCAAGTGTTTCAAATTCATAATAACCATCGCCTGTTTTTCTTGGTCCGCTTAAGATCGGGAAATCCAGCTCCTTTAAGCTCAATAGCTTTCTGGTCCACTTCTGTCATTGAATCAACGCCAAAAGCAAGATGGATTATACCTTTATGCTGTTTAACAACCCTATCATTTGTATTGTTAGGAATTCCTGGCATTGACATCAGCTCAAGCCTGGCACCTGATCTGAATGTCAAAAAATAACTTTGAAAATGTTTTGTTTCATTTGTGTATTTAGAATTTGGAGTCCCGCCAAAATAATTAGAATAATAATTTTTTAGCTCCTCAAGCTGATCTGTCCAGATAGCAACATGCTCTAAAGTCATGATAATTGATTTTTCACGGTAAACTAAGTTTATGCAAACAAAACCCAATATACCCACATTACAAAGCTAAGGGCCAATGCTAACCAGGGGTTAAAAAATGCGAAAGCAAATATGATCGTGTTACAAATAAGACCAACATTTTCATTTCTTGTAGTAGCCTGATCTGGATTGCCGTAACATCATGTGTCAAATTTTCCTTTTTCCGGCTTGCAGCAAACCATAGTAAACGAAAACCAAGACTGATCAAAACAAAATAACCGGTATAAAATATCGTGGCCGTTTTTAAACCTTCAGTCAATAGAAATTCACCTAATGTTTTTGTGGGAAATGGGACCAATGCGATCAGCATCAATAACAGGCCGTTGGTGATCATAATGCCATTGTCTGCCCTTGAAAACATTTTAAATAAGCTATGATGCCCTATCCATGCAAGCAAAACATTTACAAAGCTGATAACGTACGCTAAATAAATCGGCCATTTGGCTAGCAGTGCATGAGTTAGTTCTTTATTGGTTACATCTCCATGCAGTTCCACGCCAATTTCTATTGATAATAAAGTCACAGCAATGCAAAAAACTCCATCACTAAATGTTTCTATCCGGAGGGTTTCTTTTTGTAATTGTATTTCCGGAGGTTTGTTCATTTTGTTGATCAGCTTGTCAATCTCTGCCTGTAACTTTTCTTTGATATCATCGGCATAGCCAATAAATACCTGCCGGATGATGCCTTCTTTGTCAATTATCAAATGAGTTGGGAAATTTTCAATACTCATTCCTGCAATAAGATCAGTTGAGGCTGGAGTAATGTTGTAATCGAAAGAATATTTCTTTAGAAATCTCTTGATTTGATTTTCATTTTCGGGAGCAGGAGCAAGAAAAACCACTTCATTGTTTTTATTTTCTTCAACCAGCTTATTCAAGTGAGGCATTTCCTGGATGCATGGTTTGCATGCGGTGAACCAGAAATTAATAACAAGCACTTTCCCTTTCAGCTCTTTTGAACTCCATTTTTTATTGTTGAGATCAGTAAGATTAAACTCATTAATAGGCTTATTGATCAGGCTACTTTTAAATGCATCGATCTTTGCTTGCTGCTTTGCTCTTTCATCACTGCCAGTTGGAATTATCGTGATGATCTTTCTTCCATCTATATTTTCCTGCCTGATGGAAAATACACCTTTCATGAATTCCTTCACTTCATCTTTTGTCAAGACTTTTCCTTCCTGGTTCTTGAAAGTGATTGTTGTATCGCTTCAATGAAAATAATTGACCATGGCTGGATGTCCCGATCAATATTGAAACTAATAGCAGTAGAAATATCTTTTTCATTTCTGATTTTTTAATTAGCAAACCTAAACTCGGGTCGGTTTGTGGTGGTGTAAGGCAGTTGACATGTTTTGGTAGTGTGATAATATTATTCTCGTTATCGTCACTCAAACGACAATTTATGCTGTGCAAATAAGTTCATTTTGTATTTGAAAAATTCTATCATGGTCAATCATTACGACATCATTATTATTGGTACAGGCAGCGGCGGAGTACGATGGCTTATAAACTTGCACCAACCGGAAAAAAAATTCTGATCCTTGAACGAGGTGGTTTTATTCCGAAGGAAAAAGAAAACTGGGATCCGCATGAAGTGGTGACCAATGGCCGCTATCGTCCGAAAGAAGATTGGTATGATAAAGATGACAAACCGTTCAAACCTTTTATACATTATAATGTTGGTGGCAATAGTAAAATGTATGGCGCTGCATTGTTTCGTTTTCGTGAATCTGATTTTGAAGAAGTAAAACATTATGGTGGTATATCACCTGAGTGGCCTTTGAAATATGATGTTTATGAAAATTATTATGAACAAGCAGAAAAATTATATAGTGTACATGGTAAACGTGGTGTAGATCCGAGTGAACCATTTGCAAATGCTGAATATCCTTTGCCACCGCTGCCTTATGAACCATTGATAAAAGATCTTGATGGAAAGATGAAGCAGATCGGTTTGCGGCCATTTCCATTACCGATGGGTGTGAAATTGCCACAGGATTACACAGCAACCGAAGCACCGGTTGTATTGGAAAATTTTGATGGCTTTCCGGATTTGACAGATAGCAAAGCTGATGGACAAGTAATGTGTTTGCGTCCTGCATTAAAGAATAAGAATGTAACATTGATGACACATGCTTATGTAGAAAGATTGTTGACTGATGCAAATGGTGAAAAGGTAAAAGAAGTGTTGGTGATCATTAATGGGGAGAAAATAAAATTCAGCGCCGATATTTTTATTGTGGCTTGCGGCGCCGTGAACAGTGCCGCTTTGTTTTTACGCAGTGCAAATGAAATGCATCCTGCCGGCCTGGCTAATTCTTCTGACCAGGTAGGAAGAAACCTAATGCTTCATCATAATGGTTGTTTGGTGGCGTTTACGAAGAAGAAAAATGATTGTGTGTTTCAGAAGAGTTTGGGTATTGCTGATTTTTATCATGGTGCTGATGACAGTGAATTTCCATTGGGTGAAATTCAATTGATGGGACGCAATGATCCCGATACGATCAACTGGATGGGAGAAACTTTATTTCCCGGTAAATCGTATGCAGAATTGAAGGAGATGAGTATTGATTTCTGGCTGACAGCTGAAGATCTTCCTTCTCCTGATAATCGTGTTATACTTCGCAATGATGGAACAATAAAAGTAAATTATACAAGAACGAATTATACTGCGTTTGTAAAACTAAAAGAAAAACTGAAAGAAATTTTTGTAAAGCTTGGTGAAATTGATGCTGACTATAAAGATATAAAATGGGGTGGTTATGATCTTGATGTAAGTGGAATGAGTCATCAGAATGGAACACTTCGTTTTGGTAACGATCCTAAAACATCGGTACTGGATCTGAATTGCAAAACACATGACCTGGAAAATGTGTATGTAGTAGATGCAAGTTTCTTCCCAAGCTGCGGAGCATTTAATCCTGCACTTACTATTGCTGCTAATGCATTGAGAGTGGGAGATCATTTGATAAATAATGTTTTCAAATCCCATACGGCTGCGATCAGCGAAACAATGATGGCATAATGGAAGAAATTGCAAAAACGATAACGGTTTATATCAGTCACGGGCTGGAGATAATTGCGGCAGCGGTTATTGCAGCGGCATTGATAAGATTGGTTATAGAATATTTTCAGTCTGTAGTAAAAGTCAAAGGTGGATTATCTGCAATGCAGGCAAGAGTACAATTCGGCAGTGCGGTTGCTGTTTCATTGGAGTTGTTATTAGGTGCAGATGTCCTTGCGACGGCCGTCGCGCCAACATGGGATGAGATCGGAAAACTTGCCGCAATAGCTACCATACGTACAGTATTGAATTTCTTTTTGGAAAAAGAGTTAAAGCATTCTAAATCTCCCGCTTAACGTCAATCAACCGACAGCGATTTTTTTCATTGTTTCTTCTCTTTGTTTTATGAGAGTAATGCCCATACAAGTTTTCACCGGCATGACAGGAATGGTCCAGATGAAAGCCGCTTTCAGAAAAAACTGGAAGCATTATATGCAGGAGGCATTGGGTCTTGCCATCTTCATGATCTCTGCTTGTTTTTTCAGTGCAATGCTATTCTCAGAAAGGAGTTCATGGTATTCTGCAATTCCAACTTTTACAGTAAAAAATATCTTGATGGGTATAGCCATGGGAAGCACCGCGCTGTTTATTTTCTATTCTCCATTCACAGCGCCGAGTGGCTCCCAGATCAACCCTGCTGTTACACTTACTTTTTTACGTTTAGGTAAAATGTGTAAGTATGATGCAATGTTCTTTGTCGTCTTTCAAATTATTGGAGGAACGGTTGCAGTCTTTTTCATGCAATGGTTAATGGGGAACATCCTGATCGATCCGCCGGTAAATTCAGCGGTTACAGTTCCTGGCAAAAACGGCGTGTGGTGGGCATTCGTCATTGAATTGATTATAGCATTTATCACAATGAGTATGGTGTTGTTTACCTCCAATAATGATAAGCTAAAAAAGTATACAAGAATATTTGCCGGATGCCTGGTGTGTACCTGGGTGATTGTGGCTGGTCCGATATCCGGGTTTGGGATGAACCCTGCTCGTTCGCTTGCCAGTGCTTTGCCGGCTAATATCTGGACTGCATTCTGGATCTATTTGTTTGTCCCCTTTTGCGGGATGTTACTCGCGGCAGAGTTTTACTTGTTTATTGAAAGAGATAAAGTACACAGTCATTATTCAAAAATAAAATGAGTAATAAGAAAAATGAATTGCTTGAACCATTAGAATTTCTATTATGAGAAAAATTTTTTTTATACATGGGCTATTATTAAGGGTCTCCTGATTTCTTCGCTGGCACTTTCACAGGTAACAAAAGTGGAAGCCATTGGAATTACTGTGAAGGACATGAACACATCATTGAAGTTTTATACGGAAGTGTTGGGATTTAAAAAAGTGACCGACACAGAATACAATGGAACTGAATTTGAAAAATTGCAAGGAGTATTTGGTTTGAATATTCGTGTGGCACGTCTGCAGTTGGGAGATGAGTTTATTGAATTGACTGATTATCTGACCACAGGTGGGCGAAGTATTCCTGAGGATGCAAAGAGTAATGATCTGTTTTTTCAACATATCGCCATTGTGGTGAGTGATATGGAAAAAGCTTACCAACTGGTAAAGAAGTATAATGTTGAATATGTATCCACCTCTCCGCAAACATTGCCGAAATCTATTCCTGCAGCGGAAGGCATCAAAGCATTTTATTTTCACGACCCGGATGATCATAATCTCGAGCTGATCTACTTTCCTAAAGGAAAAGGTCAGGATAAATGGCATCCCGACACTATCACAATGGAAAAATATTTTTAGGGATTGATCATACAGCTATCGGTATAAGCAGTACAGATAACAGTCATAAATTTTACCAGGATTTGCTTGGTGTGGAGAGAAAAGGCGATAGCTGGAATAAAGGAATTGAACAGGAACATTTGAACAATATAGAAGGAGCTTCGCTGCATATCACAGGTTATCGTGCGGTGGCTGGGCCGGGTATAGAGTTTTTGCAATATATCAATCCGGGTCCCGGCAAAGCTTACCCCAAGGATTCCCGTGCCGATGATATCTGGCATTGGCAAACTACTTTGGTCGTTGACAATGCAACAATGCTTTATAACAAATTAATGACGGAAGGATACAACTTTATTTCTAAGGAACTCGTACATCAGCATGTAAATGGACAGCATATGAGATCATTTATTGTTCGTGATCCGGATGGTCATGCGTGCTGATCAAAGAATATGTGAAGTAACTGGTTCGAATTAATAATTAACAATTATGAATAATATGATTAAAATGATTAGTGTTTTTGCTTTTTTGATAATTGACTTTAACTGCGAGAGTCCATTGGGCAAGGTTGCAGTGATGCCGGCGTATGCACTCTTCATTCAATCAAGAACAATGCGGAAGGACATGAATCAAAGGATGGAAAGAAGAATGATGTTTCAGTTGGTTTTGCCTTTGGAAAAGGCGAGAGGTCAACAAATAATTATACAGGATATCTTGAATATACAAGAACCATTACCAACAGAACATCTGTAACGGGTAAGTTGGGATATTCATTTGTCAGTGGAGAACTGGCGAATACGAATGGGTTGACTGATCTGTTCCTTTCCGTAAATCATGCGTTTGATGTAAAAGCAGAATGGCAAAAGTCTTTTGTTGTGGGGTTGAAACTTCCTTTTGATGGTGCGGATATTATTGAAAACGGAATTCATTTACCGATGCCATACCAAACAAGCCTTGGTACTATTGATCTGGTTTTGGCATTGAATTATAATCGTAAAAATTTTGGAGCAACATTGGCGCTGCAACAGCCGTTGAAAGCAAGAAATGAAAATAAATTCTTGCCAGGTGATTATCCCGCTATTCCGGTTACTTTGAAATACTGGCCAACGAATGAATTTGAGAGGAAAGGTGACCTGGTGGGAAGAGTTTCTTACAATTTTAAAACAGGGGAACGGTTTTCAATACGACCAAGCCTATTAGGGATTTATCATTTAGTAAATGATACTTATGCTGATGACGATGGGGACAGAAGGCCTATTTATAATTCAACCGGGCTTACATTAAATGGAAATGTTTTCTTTGGTTATCGTTTAAAGAATGGAAATGGTTTTGAGCTTTCACTTGGCACACCATTTATAGTAAGAGATCAAAGGCCGGATGGACTGACACGATCATTTGTAGCTTCGTTGGAGTATCAGTTTAATTTTTAGAGTATCACACATTCATATCCGGATTCACCATATCGGCCGCCAGTCAATTCGACTTGTGTGATTTCGAACCTCTCATGTTATCTTTATGAATATGTCTTATCTGGTATGAACGATCTTTTGCGAATTGCTTGGTAGTTCATTAAGCGAACAAGCTCTTATTAAATGGCATAAGGAGTGCTGTTGATATATCAGGGTGAGGAAATTTGTTGGAGCAGGAATTCAATTGGTACCAGCTTCGATTCCCATTATGATAGTGTCATAATGATTGGTCATGGTTTACTCCCACTGCGCCGGCGCCTGCTACGCCAAATCCTCAGCTACTTCCAGCAAATACTCCACCATCTTCCAGTCCTCCCCCAGAGACAAAGAAATAATTTAGTCAAACACATTAATCAAAAAAGATAACAGGGCTTTTATTCAAAGTCAAGTAATTCGTATGAATATTCAGTTCGGGAGCACACTCGTCTGGGAAGAAATCATTATTCGTAGATTTGTTGAATGGACTTATTTACAAAGCCTGAATTTAGAGAGGCGGGGAAAATTTTTTGGAAAACATATGAACTAATAAATATTATAGGACCTCCAGAGATCAGCAATAAAAAGGAGTTGAAAATAAGATCTAATAGGAAATGCCGTTATTGTGGCAACGCAATTCCAGCAACGACTTTTAATAACGATGCACATTTAATTCCGGAGTTATTCGGCAATAAAACACTATTCTGTGATGATGAATGCGATTTATGCAATGAGACTTTCGGAAAATATGAAGATCAACTCGCTAAAATGATTGAAATTGAAAGACCATTGCATCGGGTTAGAGGTAAGAAAAAATTCCCAGGATTTAAATCGGCAACCGGGGACGCTAAAATTCAAGTCAAGCCGTTTCAGGAAAAGCAAAGCATTCAAATCTCAAGAACCGAAACTGATAATGATATAATATCTTTTGATTCCAAAAGCGGGGTCTTGAAAATAAAACTAAAACGGAATCCTTTTATACCCAATAAAGTCTATAAATATTTCATGAAGCTTGCTTTGTCTGTAATTCCAGAAAATGAAGTATTGAGTGACTATAAAGATGGGCTTAGTTATATACTTGGAAAGTTTAATGATAGTCTTTCGGGATGCAGGGTAACAGGATACTATCTTCCATTAGGTGTTAAATTAATTCCTCACGTTTATCTATTTAAGAAAAGAGACATTAAAGCTAAAACTCACACCCACGTTATTGCTTTTTATTTTCTTAACTACATTTTTTCAATTCCGGTTCTCTTAAATAAGAATGATTATTGGTTTTATAATGAAGATATAGCTGCAATTAATTATCCGCCATTGTTTGTAGAAGGATACCCTATAGATAAAATCACACTTACTCCTTTTTATTTCAACTTTGATTCAGAAGAAAAGGACAAATTAGAAGATCAAGAAATCTTTCTAGAAATAAACAAGGATGACTGGGAAAATAGAAGCGGTTTTGATACTATAAAAGGGCAGATTATCAATGGAGATAATTTTGATCCAAACAGCATTGTAAAGATAATTCTGATGGATAAAGACGAAGCGGGCATCATATTACCAATTAGCAAGGAGAGCATCGAGTGAAAATTCAATTTATGTTTGCCACGGATAATTTGCAAAAGACCCGGACGGACTTAATGATCAGCTGCATTTACTGATCTGGAGTATTTACAAACCAATCTGGCTCAAAAGGGTCCGCAAAAATAGCTAGGCGGCCCTCATACTTGTTTACAATATCTCTTCCAACAATATTTTTTTCTATATGTGATGACGAACCAATTTGAATCCGAATGGCAAAAGCAGTATCCGGTCTTTCCATAAAATCTTTTTTATCCTCTTTGTTTAGGATAAAATTATTTTGATAAAGATTGGGATCATTGCCTTGAATTGCCTGGCTATAAAGAAGCCCAGGCCTATCAATTGTTTCCAGAAAATGAATGGTACTATCTAATTCTCCAATAAATTGCTTTAAAAAAAATCCTATTTCGATTGGCTCTTCAATTTTATCATAGTATCTGATTTTATATGCTTTCTCTAATATACTTAAGAAGACAGGATCAAATCTTTTAGTTACATCGTGGTAGTTTTTTTCTAGAATGGCTTTGAGTTTGATAAGGTTGTCGAGGTGATAGTAATATTTTTCCTTTTTCTTTGAAGTAAGTACAATTAACGCTTTTAAGTATTTTTCTACGGCAGTGCTTGCAAGAGTCAAGCCTTGAATTATGAACTCATTATTTAGTAAAAATCGAGCAGCAATATAATCCCGATAGCCCAAATCAACTAGCGAAGATGCAAGTGATTGTCTTTTTGCCCATGTAATAGAGTTGTCCATATAATTGCTTCTAACTTATAAATATACACAACCGTTGTTATAGATTTCAAATGGCAGTCAGTAGTTCGACAAGAGCCCAATAGAATTACAGAACCCTGAACGGAGCGTCGCAACTGTCGCTCAATAGTAGCAATGCAGCTTAGTCCATAATAATCTCACACATTCATATCCGGGTTTACCATATCAGCCGTGAGTGAATCCTGCTTATGTGGTTTCGGAGCTTTCAGGTCTTCTGTATGCATGTGTTTAACCTGGCAAAGCGTTTCAATACTATTATCTACCATTTCCCTGACAGTGCGTTGTATATATTCACTGCGTTTGAATTGCAATACATTTTTATCCATGTCCTCTGCTGTCCAGCCACGGCTCCAACCTAAAAAACTGAAAGGAGGGAAAGTGAATCCAAGGTCTGTAAAGAAGACCATCATTTGCCCTGCGACCTGTTGAATATTATCCTGTCCACCGGTGATAATAAATGAAGCCACTTTATTTTTCACCAGCAACTTGTCTTTAATCGTAATTTGATTTTGTACGCAATTCAACCGTTCTGCCATCTTAAAATAAAGTGATGATGGATTGCCCCAGCGGATCGGTGTAGCCACCAGCACAATATCTGCCCACAAGATCATATCACGGTATACAGGGGTCATTCCATCACCCGGTTGCATTTCAGTGATGCTGCATGGCCATGTACATGCATTCATATGTTGCGAGTAATAACCTTCACATGCACGAAAGCCAAGTTCACGAAGCTTTATCATTTTCGTAGCAGCGCCATGATGTTCGGTTGCATAATTCAATGCAAGCTCCAGCGCCGCTTCCGATGTACTGTATCGCGGCAGTGCTTCATTCATGTTGGTTGTTGATATACCTAAAATATTTTTTGATTGCGGTGTGGTCAGGTATTGCAGCTTTACAAGGTCCTCTATCACTTTCAGATCATGTAATTCACGATGTGCTTTTTTAATGGGCTGATCACTTATTAATACGTCATTTCCTTCCACTTTTACTTCATATACTGCCTGCTGATCTTTATAGCCCGGTGGTGCACTGCCCGTTCTTATATTGTATTCCCATCCATGCCAGGGACAGGTGACATACGTTCCATCATATTTATTCTCTACCAAACCCAAACCCAATGGCCCTGCTTTATGCAAACATGCATTAGCAAGAGCCGATATCTCACTGTTGAAATGAAATAAAGCAATCTTGTGTGCACCCAGCTGAACAATCTTTTGCGAATTGTTTGGTAATTCGTCAAGCGAACAAACTTTGATAAATGGCATAGCAGTATTGTTGATATATCAAGTTGAGGAAATTTTCCGGGAGCAGGAAATATTTTTCATACACTCCGAAACTTTAGCGAGTGTGGTACCAGTAACGAACAAAAAAGCTAAGAATTTATTCATTGCCCCGCAATATTGCCATTCAATGTTAACGGTATTGCTTCTGTCAACATCGAGGAAACTTGAACTATCTATTTTATTCCCCGGGTGATCAATGAAGCTTTCTCATTTACTTCATAATCAACCGAAGAAACATTCGTTACAAATGGCCGGCTTACAACTGCTTTTACCAGGTCAGAATTCATAAAATCTTCCATTGCCTTTTTGTTTTCCCATAAATAGAAGCCGCCGAAAGTGTTTTTTTCTATGTCTGAGAGCCAAACTTTTGAAATAAGGCCTTTTACTTGCGCTAAAATTGGTGCATCCGGTTCCACCATTTGCTTAAGATATTCCGCTTGAGAAATATTTTTTAATTGATAAGTGATTATTTGTGCTTGCATTGGTCGATATTTTAAATTAATAATGATGCAAAAGTAAAAGTGTTGTTGAAATATTCAGTTGAGGATTTTTCGAGAGGCGGAAATTAATTTTGATTCCAGCTTTAGTAATCTTATTAGGGTTTCGTTGTGTCACTCACTTGTACGTCCGGTAGTTCTATTCTGCAATTATTTATTGGCAGTTTATCATTTTTTTCTTCCAACAAATCTTATTACCGATCCTTTTCCATTATGATAGAGGCCTTCGTTTAGTTCTATTTCTTTTTCTGCTAATTCTATTATCTCATAGTTCTGAAAGTCCGCTTTTATTTCGTCGATCGAAAATAACATCCTGATATCTGTGGGTCCGCCCACTTTTTCATTACGGGAAATATAGTCTAAATGTTTTTTACTGAATGCCTCAAGAATTATTACCCCGTCTTTTTTTAAATATTGATCAAGTTGTTGATGATATACGGATTTAATATCGGCAGGAAAATGAGCATAAATAAGCGCAATTGCATCAAATTGTTTGCTATAATTCAATTCTTGTAGTTCTCCAACCGCATAGTCGATAGTTACATTGTTCAGCTCTGCAAGTTGCATGGCTTTATTTTTCCCTTCAATACTTATATCAAATGCAGAGACAGACCAACCCAGCTTAGCTGCAAAAACTGCATTTCGTCCTTCGCCTTCAGCGGGAAAAAGTATTGATCCTGCTTCCAGCTTTTCTAATTGCTCTTTCAAATAATTATTTGGTTGTTCACCGTAAGCATACTCCTTATCACTATACCGGTTATTCCATCTCTGGAGCCATGGATCATTCATAAATAAAATTTTTGAATTAACATCAGGTTCAGAATAAACGGAAGATATGGATATTATTTTTTAAGCCTGTTATACAATCCTTGGTCTTCGTCAGCTGAATGACAGTGGCTGCGCCTTCGATTTTGTTCCTTTGCAGGAATGGTTCAGCATGAAAATATTGTTTGTCCTCTTTGTGGCGACCAGGTTGACAAATTATTGTACCGTTATCATATCGATAATGAAAAGTTTGTACTGGAAAAGATCAAAGAGCATAACCCCGGCTGGTCTGTAAATGATGGCGCCTGTAGCCGTTGCGTAGATTATTATCATACCGAAGTAGTGATACAGCAACGGATGCTGCCCGAGGTTGGCCCTTATTTCCCGGTTAAGAGTGCTGATGATTTTATAATTCTGCCGACGCCGCTAAGGTTAGATGCTGATGCAAGGTTTACGGGCAAGGGAGTAACGATCTGTTTTATCGACAGCGGGTTTTATCCTCACCCGGACTTAACTGCGCATGGTAATCGAATTAAAACAATTGTTGACATCACCAGGCAATCAGTGTCTTCGAAAGCCCTCTCCGTTGGAAAGGGTTTGGGTGAGCTCTCATCGCAGTGGCACGGCACAATGACTTCTGTTGTTTGTGCCGGTGATGGTTTTTTGAGTAATGGTTTGTATAAAGGAATTGCAAGCAATGCAGAGCTTGTGTTGCTGAAAGTAATGAATGATGAAGGCCATATCACGACAGAAAATATTGTAAAAGCTTTGCAGTGGGTGCTGAAGAATTTTGAAAAGTATGATATACGCATCGTGAACATGAGTTTGGGTGATGATGCGCCTGCATCATATAAGCAAAGTGAGGTTGATCAGTTGGCGGAGGAATTAGTCGGGAATGGAATTGTAGTGGTGGCCGCTGTGGGTAACGATGAGAATGGAGCTATTAAGCCTCCGGCCAACTCGCCTCATGTAATTGCAGTGGGAGGCATTGATGATGAAAATAATTTAAATGATGAAGCGAGACTTTATCATTCTTCTTATGGATTGACAGTTGACGGGTTGATGAAACCTGAGCTTTTGGCAAATGCGATCTGGATCGCAGCGCCCATATTGCCTGGTACCAAAGAGCAAAGAGAAGCAGAAATACTGCATAGATTAATAAAGACAGAGGATGATAAACTAGTGAATGCAGTTTCAAAGTTGATCGCTTACACCAAGCTTGATGAGGCCGTATTTCAATCAAATGATGTAACTTTTATTCGTGAAGCGATCGTTCGATGCATACAAACCTGTAAATATATTTCGGCGCATTATATGCATGTGGATGGAACGTCGTTTGCAGCACCGATCGTTTGCTCACTGATCGCACAGATGCTCGAAGCAAATCCGCAATTGACGCCAGCCGCAATTCGTGAAGTTCTTTTTAGCACTGCAAAGAGAATTGATAATTTGCCGGCCGAGCGGCAGGGTTTCGGTGTCATTCGTCCGCGAAAAGCATTATTGAAAGTTTTAAAACGTGAAGTAATCATGAAACCTAACGCATCGCCATTTATCAATCAAACAAAAAACTCTATCGAGTTTTACATGCAGAGCGACTGTGCTTCACAGATCTCACTGGCCGGAAGTTTTAACCATTGGGCGCAGGATGTGTTGTTGCTGGAGCCGGGCCGTGACGGACTTTGGAAGATCGAGATACCGATGTTGCCTGCTGGTCGTTACAAGTATAAATTTTTCGTGGATGATAAAATGTGGGTAGAGGATGTTGACAATCCATATCGTGAGCCGGATGGTTTTTCGGGTTTCAATAGTTTGTTGATCATTGAGAGTAGGAATTAAAAATTAATAATTAAGAATTAATAATGGTGGAAGTAGTATTGATAGTTATACTGATCTATTTGTTGCTCGGTGTGTTGTTTGTCATTCCTTTTTTATTAAAGGGATTGACGAAAGTGGATGAAGGTGCGCATGGTGGCACGAGTGGATTTAAAATAATTATTATACCGGGAGTGATTGTGTTCTGGCCTTTGTTACTTAAAAAGTGGATGAATAATTTGAAACACGGAGGCACAAAGGCACAAAGAAACACAGAGAGAACTCCGTGACGCCCCGTGTCCCTGTGCCTCCGTGTTTAAAAAACTATTTAGAAATGATCAAACCTCTTCGAAAAAGGCATTTGCAAATCTGGTTACTATTAGCAGTTTTACTCCCGATAGGGATTGTTGTTGCATTGATGTCTGTGCCGAAAAAGGTAACACAAGAATTGTTGCAACCACCTTCAACGACATCAGTTTCGCAAATCAAATCGATAGACTCTTTAAATTCTAAATAAAGATGAGTGCAGGTTATGCAGCAGTTGGTTGGAACAGGCAAAAAAAACTTTATGACTGGTTCATATTTGGATTTTGTGTGCTGTACCTGCTAACTTTTGTTGTCCTTACTGCTGTCTTTAATCCTGATTATACTTTTGAAACAGTACTCATCCGGTCCACTTCTACATTGGCTGTTTTGTTACTGCATGTCATATTAAGTATCGGCCCGTTGGCAAGAATCAACAAAAAATTTTTACCATTATTATACAATCGCCGGCATCTTGGCGTGACGATGTTTTGTATTGCGGCGGTGCATGGAATATTCAGTATTATGCAGTTTCATACTTTGGGAAATGTCAATCCCTTTGTTTCTTTATTTACTTCCAATACAAATTTTAATTCTGTTTCCGGTTTTCCCTTCCAGGCATTGGGTTTTTTTGCCTTGATCATTTTCTTCCTGATGGCTATCACCAGTCATGATTTCTGGTTGCACAATCTCTCGCCAAAGGTTTGGAAGACACTGCACATGTTTGTGTATCTAGCCTATACATTAATTGTAATGCATGTAATGCTGGGAGTGATACAATATGAAACACATCCCGTGTTTGTTGTTCTTGTTGCATTGGGTGCTTTATGGTTAATAACACTTCATTTGATAGCCGGAACAAGAGAAGTTAAAAAAGACAATCAGAAATTTAATGCTGCAGTTGAAGGATTTGTTTATGTCTGCAATGCAAATGAATTTGAAGAAGGAAGAGCCAGGATATTTTGTATCGATAAAGAACGAATAGCTGTTTATAAGCATGAGAATAAATTATATGCTATTCATAATGTCTGTAAACACCAGGGCGGACCATTAGGAGAAGGAAAGATTGTAGATGGCTGTATCACTTGTCCATGGCATGGCTATCAATATCTGCCGCATAATGGACAGTCGCCGCCGCCATTTACAGAAAAAGTAAGTACTTATGATGTGAAAGTAAGCGAAGGAAAAGTGTGGTTGAATCCAATACCGTATCCTGAGGGAACCGAAAAAGCAGGGGCAAAATTAATTGAAAATCGAAGTTGAAAATTGAAAATGAATAACTCGGAGTTTTATATTGGATGGATGGCAAAGGCGCCGAAGTCATTTGCAAAACATGTAAAGATCGTGTTGCTTATTCTTTTTCCTGTTGCATTGATCGTTGGGTATTTACTTTCAACTCATCAAAAGAAATTTTCAACTGCCAACTTTGAATTTGGAAAGCTTACTGAAGTAAAAGGTGTTTATTATAATGATCCGGTTCCAATGTTGAAAGTATTTGATAAGGATAGCCTGTCAATTACACTGCCAATGGTTGGATATGGAAAGCAAGGCGCCGAAACTGCCATCATGGAATTGGAAAAAGAAAAAGGAATTTTATTGAATGGAAAAGAAGTGACGCTGAAAGGAACATTGATCTATGGAGATGGAAAAATTCTACTGCAAATTGACAGGAATGATAATCCGATCGTGAATATTGGTGCTGCATCGACTGTTCAATTGCAACAAAAAGACCTTGGAACGCAAACTATCCGTGGGGAGATCATCGATCCCAAATGTTATTTCGGTGTAATGAAACCTGGTGAAGGTAAAGTACATCGTGATTGCGCTATAAGATGTATTCTTGGTGGTATTCCACCCGTTTTACATGTGCAAAATGAGAAAGGTGAAAGTAATTACTATCTGATTGTTGGGGCAAATGGGGAAAAGATGAATGAAGCTGTTCAGGATGTCGTTGCAGAACCGGTGAGCATTGAAGCAAAAGTGATACAGCAAGATGATTGGATCATCCTATATACTGCCAAAGACAAAATAAATCGTATCTCCTATGCACATTTGAAAGATCCTAATGTAAAAATGATAGCTTGCGCACCGAATTGTGTGAAATGAAAATAAAAATTCTTGCTATACCCGGAAGCCTGAGAAAAGATTCTTCAAATCATAAGGTCCTTAATAAGATCACTTCAATGTTGACGCAGGATGTGGAATTCAAAATTTACAATGATATTGGCCGCCTTCCGCATTTTGATGGTGAAGAAAATTATGAGCTCGTTGATGACTGGCGTAAGCAGTTACAGGAAGCTGATGGCATTCTTATTTGCACACCTGAATATGCATTTGGTGTTCCAGGCAGTTTAAAGAATGCCCTGGATTGGACAGTTTCATCCGGTGAATTGTATGATAAACCTCTTGCGTTAATAACTGCATCGAGTTCGGGTGAAAAAGCCCATGCTGCATTGCTGCAAACCCTGACGGCTCTATCCGCAAAAATGACCGACGATACACAGCTGCTTATTCCGTTTATCCGATCTAAGTTTGACACAAATGGTGAATTGGCAGATGATGTATTTAATGCTGTGAGGAAAGTGTTGAATGGTCTTATCAATCTGATCAAAGAACATCAAGACATAAAACAAGATTAGTAGTTTTCGAGTTGCAATAACTGCTTTTTGATCTCATCGTATTTATTCCAAACCATAAAGTGATCTCCGCCCGGAAAAATTCTTGTAGTTACATTCTTTGAGTTCACGAGCATTCTCTTTGTATAATCTGCATTGTCCATTGGAACAAGGCCATCCTTATCACCATGAAAAATATAGACCGGACAAATAACTTTAGGAAAATCATCTTTTAATTTAATCAGGTCATCCTTTAACCAGTATTGTTCTTCATTTGAGTAGCGCCACGATGTAGGTATCATCCATCGTAATGGAGAATAGATAATAATTGGTCTCCACCACCTTGCAGGCTCTTGTGACGGATCGTTTGAGCCGGCTAAAACAAAAATACTATTAACTGCAGAGGGCTTCATGGCCGCAAGTTTTACAACTAAAGGTCCTGCTAATGAATGCCCGATCAAATAAAATGGTTTGTTATTGGAAACTGAATCCATCAGGGACGATATCAAATTTGCCTGGTGTTCCAGGTCCATCGTATTGCCAAAATCACTGTACCCGAAACCCGGTCGATCAACAGAGATCAGCCTATAATGGCGCATAATCTCAATGTCTTCTAAATATCTTTCATAGTTGCTGAGGCTTCCAGGTGTGCCATGGATAAAAAAAAGAGTTGATGCAGTATCGTTTCCTGTCTTTGCGTAGTGTAGATTGTGTCCATCAATTTTAATTGCTTCAGTGAAAAGGTCCACACCATTTTCTTTAAATTTTTTTTTGAGATAACTATCAGGCTCTCTGAACTGCATGATAAACTGGCATGTGATCATCCATGCGATTATCAAAACCAATATTGAAAGTTTTACTATCCTTTTTCTCTTTTTCTTATTCATTCTCTAATCCCTTCGATAGAACAAGATCGTTATAAAAGATCACATCAACAGCTTTTTGCGGATCATCTCTTTTAAAATGCAATCGCTGCGCAGCATAATAATAAGTTTCATAATCATAAATTAGCCTTGCTTCATCCAGGTTTTCTATATTCCGTTGAATGGCTCTTTGTAAAGCTGTTTCAAATGAACAATCGATCCATACCTTATAATCGTAATGCAAAAGATATTTTTTCTTAAAAAGCAGAATTCCTTCGATCAATAGAACATCGAGATCAGTATGATCATAGATGAGCGGATAATAAATGTCCGCATCGCCCCTGATGCCTTCTGTTTCTAAATAGATTCTTTTATTCTTTTGTAAAGGGAAGATGAGCTGATTGAAGAATTGATTCCAACGAAAGATATTCTCATAAACATTTTCTGCAGCATTTTCTTTTTTTAAACGAACATCGATCGGGTTTTGCCAGGGGTCGATGTTTATATTGGCAACATTATAGCCAAAGCTCTCTACCTTTTCTTGTAGTTGTTTTGAAATATATCCTTTTCCCGAAGCATCAATACCGCTGATGCCAACAGTAAAGACTGTTTTCTTATCATGATCTGCAAAACTATCAAGCAGCTTCTTCGCCAGTGAGGAAATATCATTCGTTACCTCCATGTAGCTAAGAATTATTATATGCTTTGATCACGGGTTCTCTTAAGACGGCAGCCTTCTCGCGTGCAATAAAAATGAATTACATCAGCAATCGTTTCAGGTCTTACCCATTTTGATGGATCTGCGTCTGGCATCGCTTTCCTGTTTTGTGGGGTATCTATTGTACCTGGAACAACCACAGACGTAACCACATTTGTTCCTTTTGCTTCATCATTCATTAATTCAGCCAGGCGAAAGATCAAAGATTTTGCCAGGCCGTATGCAACCATTCCTTTTCCAGGTATTGCGCTCAATCCTGGTTTTGATCCTATGAATAAAATTCTTCCGCGTGTTTTGTTTTATCATTTGGGTGAATACGGTCTTGCAATATTATAGGCAGTTTCAAAATTTAGTTTGTACTGTTTTAATATCTCAATTGTTTTTGTTTCAACTACCGATCCTATTGCAAAACCACCAACAGTCAGGACAGCAACATCGATTGAACCATATCTTGCTGAAATATCATTTACAAATTTTGCAGAGTCATCTTCATTCATCAGGTCAACAATAATTTTTTCAAACTTATCGGTTGGAAATCGGCTACCATGGGACCATCGGAAAACGGTTCCAATTACTTTATATCCTTCGTTAATAAATCTTTTTACGACGGCAAGTCCAAGGTTTCCTGAAGCTCCGGTTACAATTGCTATACCCTGGCCCCTGAAGGGGAATTGTTATTTACCATTTGCTTAGTTTAATTTTTTTACGATCCTGCTATTCATTTTGAAAAAAAATCTACCCGTAAAATTTCCTTGCTCCCCTTTAGGGGCTGGGGATTTCCCAACTAAATTTTCCGCCTGTATTCACCCTTATCTTATACAAACTTGTATGTGCAGTCATGTATAATGTTTTTCCATCATCACCCCAGGCCATATTTGCGGGACGTTCAGGCGTTACAATTTTTCCTAATAATTTTCCTTCCGCATTCAATATCCATAAACCGCCGGGAGCGGATACATACAGATTCCCCTCTTTATCCACTTTCATTCCATCCAATGCTTCATCATCTTCCGTAAAACTGAAATCATAAAACACTTTTCCATTTCTTAATGCACCATCGGGCTGTACTTCATATCTCCACAATGTTTTTGTATGATGAATATCACGTATATCCCAATTGGTAACATATAAATATTTTTCATCCGGAGAAAAAGCTAGACCATTCGGGCCGCCACGATCTTTTGCTACAACCGAGACTTTTCCATTCTTGATCATGAATACGCCCTGAGTAATCCAATTCTTTTCTTTTATCATTAAAAAAATCCGGCAACCCATAAGGGGGATCGGTAAAATAAATAGTTCCATCACTTTTCAATACTACATCATTGGGGCTATTGAATCTTTTTCCATCGATTTTATCAGCTAACACTGTTACAGGGCCTTTCTTTTCAATCCGTATCACTCGTCCTGTTACCATGCTGATCAATAATCAATCTTCCTTCTTTATCGATTGCCAAACCATTTGAACCCGGTTGACCATATTCACCAATATCTGCACCCGTATAACCACTATGACTCATGTAAACTGTTACGTTATGATTTTTTGGGTTGTAACGGTAAATAGTATTTGTATTCGGATCACTGAATAATAAATATCCATCGGGATGCCATACAGGTCCTTCTGTAAATGAAAAACCATCGGCAACTTTTTCAATTTTTGTTCCGGGAGTGATAATCGAATTCAGTTTCTCATCGATGGTATAGATCTTACCAATATCTTTCCAGGAATTATTAGTCGGGAGCCCATCTTTATAAAAATCAACGACAGCATTTCTTATCCATATATAATTATCCGGAAATTTTCCAACTGGGCCATTGATACCAAGAATATGGATGGTAAATTTTTCTCCTGCTTTTGCATTATCAGTTAATATTACACGGTTCCTTGTATTGTAACCGGCTAATCAATCCATTTCCACTCTGTCCGAAACCATCCATCTGTTTTCCATTCACCCATATCTCGCTGTAATCATCCACCACAATTTCAAATACTGCAGTTGTTCCATTTGTATTTAATTTACCGATCGCTGCCGGTAATCGTCAAATCAACTTTATACCAAATAAACGAAAATAAACCCGTTCCTTGCCTTTCCTCCAATTGCGTCGGCAGAATTTCCTTAAAATCATTTTCAAAATCATCTGCACCGATCTGCGGATGTAAATGTATGAGTTTTTATTGCAGATCCTGTCGGATATAAACGCAAGGCATCACCACCACCTTGTTGCGGACCAGGCAAATGAAAATCTTTGTCCTGCACATGAGCTGGTTGTACATACCATTTTGCATTTACCAATGCTGCTCCCTCGTTTGTTTTAAGATCTGCAATTGCCTGTGGCTTGTCAACCGCAAGCTGTCTTGTTTCCTGCGCTGATGCCGCAACTGCAATAGCTATCGCCACGATCATCAAAACATAGACTTTTATTATGTTATATATCCTGCTCATAATGATGTTTAGTTTTTTGAAACAATTTTTGTGAAAAGACCGAAGATCAAACCGAGGATCATTCCCATTGATGCAGCGGCGGGAATATTTTTAATGGCTACACCGACGGCTGTGCCGATTGTGATACCCAGTGTTAGCAATAATCCAAAACGGTCTTTCATTCTAGTCAATTTTTGCTTTACTGCCTGCAATAGCAATCTCTTCATCCTGCTGCGCACTTGCAGCACCACTTACACCAATGGCACCGATCACTTGTCCATTATATATAATAGGTATACCTCCTTGTAAAAATGTGTGACCAACAGTTATCAATGCCTGGCGACCGCCATTAATTGAATTCTCAAGTTTCGAGGATGGAGCTTTAAACAATGCAGCAGTGTTTGCTTTTTTAATTGATACTTCTGAGGACGCTGCGAATGTCCCGTCTAATCTTTCCAGGTAAACGAGATTACCACCGTTATCAACTACTGCAATAGATCCACCCGGCGCATTGTTTGCTTTTGCATATTTTACTGCTTCAGCCACTACTTTTTTTGCAGATTCCAGTGTTATGTTGCTCGTTGTTGCCACCTGTGCATTTAAAGTAGCGCCGATCATTAGAGCAGATACGCTAAGTATGGCTGCTAGTTTACTTGATTTCATTTTTTATTTTTTTGTTTATCAATTTTGTAATTCTATTTAGCTTCCGTTGTGTCACTCACTTGTACGTTTAGTAATTCTATTCAGCATTTTGGTCAATGGTTCCCGATAGCCATCGGGATGAATAGTCGATTCGGGATATTCACCATTGACCATTCACAATTCACGATCAACGTCCCGCATCATCTGCCTTCGCCGGCTTATCATATTTTATTTTTTTGCCAGCATGTTTCTTTATTTGCTCGGGCCAGTTATTATTTGCTTTCATAACATTTCCCTGAACATCTTTGTGAAACTGGGTGTATGCATCCTGTGAATGCTGAAGAATCAGTTTACCATCAACCACATCAAAAATTTTCGGATTAATAGGACGAAGTTTATTCAGCGCCATTGCATAACCACAAAAAGCGCCGTATTGAGGAGCAAACATTTCAGGATGATCTTTGAACATGCTTGCATTTTGTTCTGAAGAAAACCAATAAGTCGCGCCATTATATCTTGCAAAATATTTTGGATCACCTTTCACCGCTTTCATTTCTGTGAAATAGGAAACAGCATCATAACCTTGCAGTGTTACGCCATCTGCATCAGTGTTATTTAAGAATCCCTTTTCTTCGTCAGTTGTTATTTGCTTGCCATGCTTTGCTGAAACTCCCGGCCAGTATTTATCAGCTTTTACAATGTTACCGGTCACATCTTTATTCCATCCATTTACTGCACGCTGGTTGTGTTGAATAAACAATCTTCCATCAACGATGGAAAAAGTATTTACATCGATCGGAGCAATACGTCCAAGTGAAACTGCATAAGCACACCATGCACCAAACTGGGGTTTATATTTGTCGGGATCTGCTTTGAAAAGGTCAAGATGTTCCTGTGACGCGAAATAATAAATTGCATCTTCATACTTGTGTTGAAATTTAGCATCTCCTTTTACAGGCTTGTTATCCGTAAAAAACGCAACTGCATCATATCCATCCAGGATCACACCATTTGCATCAACATTATTAAAATATTTTTGTGCATTTGTTGTCATGCTTAAGGCCAAAGCAGCGGTCAACAATAATGCAAGACGAATAAATAACCCAGTGACGGTACTAGTCATCGCTTTTGTAAAATTTGTTCTTGATTCTTTTTGGGATAAAATATAATTTCTCATTGTTTAAAATTTACAGCACAAAGAAAGCTCACAGACATACCGTTGCATGTCTGTTGTTTTACATATAACAAGCATTGAAAACAAAACAGCCCGTTATTTGTCGGGCTGTTTACACAAAAGACTCAACTGATAGATGTGATTTATTTTGAAGCGGTAGGAGGGACGGGTTTATCAAATTCAACTTTTTCACCAACACGGCTAGATTCAAGACCCGGCCAATTTTTATCTGCTTTTACGACACTTGTTTTTAAATTTTTATTAAAAAGATCATAGGCTTCTTTAGTGTGTTGAAGTATTAATCTTCCATTTTCAATTTGATAAATGGTTGGATCCACAGGACGCAGCTTACCAATGCTAACTGCATAACCACAAAATGCTCCATACTGTGGCAAATATTTTTCAGGATCGTTTTTAAACGCATTTGCATGTTCTGCTGAAGCAAACAAATAAGTAGCACCATGATATTTGAAATTAAATTGCTCATTTCCTTTCATGGGCTTATTATCAGTGAAATAAGCTACCGGGTCATAGCCTTCGATGATAACACCTTTATCATTCAGATTTACGAGATAACCATCAGTAGCATTGAATGTTGGTTCTTTTAAGAAGAAATACCACACAGCGACAGCAAGAACTATCACTCCTGTTGCAATAAATAGAATCTTTTTCATAATTACTTTTTTGACAAAATAACAATCGATCGAAAGGGGACGCTGTCAGAAGCTTTACAGTTTTTGATATTAATCAGTGATTAGAAGGAATTAACAGGCTGGGTGCCCAAAGCAAAGATTGAAAAACAGGTAACCTTACAAAACGCCTGGCCCGTATATATAACCGACTTTACAAGCCGGATCGATAGAGAAGGTGTGGTTCATTTCCAGGAAGAAGTTTATAGGCATGATTATAGATTAATGCTACGCTTATTTGAATGATGAAGCAACTATTAAATGAGGACATCACGTATCTGAACTTTCTATTTAATAAAGGCAGCTTTCTGTGCTGCCAATTCTATATTAAAAACGTTTTTCATAATACGCAACTCCAGGCGGATGATCTTTTTGGTTCTTTTTGTTTGCAGAGTTTGATAGAATAGAATACGGCACAAGGAAATTTCACAGCAATAACCTGATTGCTTCTATAAGGAATACGCACAACTTTTCGCTCGTCTTCTTCGTACTGACGATATTAATTGGAATTAGTACAGCTTTATACATCGTCTTTCGAATTTCAAAACGCATTAAAACGATGGTTAATTTTGCTGAAAATATTTCCCTCGGTCACTTTACTACCATAAGAGATCATAGCAAGGATGAGCTTACGAGCTTGTCAAGCTCGCTCAATAAAATGTCAGAAAAATTGCAGAGAAATATTAATGAGCTGGAAAACAGGAATGCGGAGCTTGATAAGTTCGCCTATGTGGTTTCTCATGACTTGAAAGCTCCCATACGCGGTATTCACAATGTTATAAACTGGACGGAGGAAGACCTTGGCTCTGAACTATCGCCCCAGATGAAAAAACATCTTGATATCATAAGTCACCGGGCCAAGAGAATGGAAGACCTTATCAATGGTCTTCTTGACTATGCCAGGGTAAGACGCAAAACTGAACCTCAGATCACAAATGTAAATGAAATCGTTTACCAGATAATTGACAGCATTGTACCAAGAAGTTTCACGGTGGAGGCTCATGACCTTCCAATTTTTTTTACTGAGAGATCAAAACTGGAACAGATATTTGAAAATCTGATCAGTAATGCAGTTAAATACACACCAGATAAAGATGGCCGAATAATAATTAGTTGTAAAGAACATCCGGATCATTATGAATTTTCGGTGAAGGATAATGGAATTGGGATTGACCCTGAGTATCATTCCAGGATTTTTGAGATGTTTCAAACGTTAAGAGAAAAGGATGAAAAGGAAAGCACAGGAATAGGACTTGCTATCATAAAACGGATTTTGGATGAACAGAATTGTTCGATCCGTATCATATCTGCATTGGGAGAAGGCTCGGAATTTATTTTCACATGGCCACGAAACAAAAATTAAAATGAAAAAGAATACTATACTTTTAGTCGAGGATGATGAATTAGATGTGATCAGTTTCGAACGTGCGCTGAAAAAATTGAATACCGAATACGATCTTTTTGTAGCTCACAACGGTAAAGACGCATTAAATCTGTTAAGCGATGCGGAAAACCCGGTTTTGCCTGATGTCATTTTACTCGATCTTAATATGCCAAAAATGAATGGTATTGAATTTTTGAAAGCTTTGCGGAGTGAAGAAAAGTTTCAGGATTTGAAAGTTTTTATAATGACCACCTCCTCGGAAACATCGGACAGGGGCATTACTGAGGAGCTAGGAATCTCTGGATATATCATTAAGCCATTGAGTTATACTAATAATACAAAGCGTCCGGATTCAATGGATTCGTTTGTACAATTTCATTTGACGAAAATTTTGAGTAAGGAAGTTAATTAGTTTATAATTGTCGGAAAACCAAAACTATGACCCTCGCAATCATAATAACATTCATCCTGGGCTATCTTGCAATTACTTTAGAACATAACATAAAAATCAACAAAGCGGCTTCGGCCCTGGTTACCGGCGTTATTTGCTGGACAATTTATATTTTATTTCAAAGCGATAAGCATCTTGTTTCGGAACAGTTAATGGAACATTTGGGAGAAGTATCAGGAATTCTCTTCTTTCTATTGGGTGCCATGACCATTGTAGAGCTGATCGATTTGCACGATGGATTCCAGATCATAACCGACAGGATAAAAACAAGGAGCACAACTAAACTACTTTGGATCGTTTCCTTTATTACTTTTTTTCTTTCTGCTATTCTGGATAACCTGACTACAACAATTGTGATCGTTTCATTGCTTAGAAAGTTGATTGCCGATAAAGAACAACGGCTATTTTTTGTTGGCATGACGATTATTGCAGCTAATGCAGGAGGGGCCTGGTCCCCGTTAGGCGATGTAACAACAACGATGCTTTGGATTGGTGGACAAATCACTGCATTCAATATCATGAAAGAACTATTTATTCCAAGCGTCTTTTGTTTATTGATTCCGTTGATTCTAATTTCTTTTAGATTGAGAGGGGCCGTTCAACCAAATCAGCAGCCGCGAAGTGAAAATTTGAAGCCTGCATTTCATAGAAACTTTGTATTTTTTTTAGGCGTCGGCGTCCTCATTTTTGTTCCCGTCTTTAAAACGTTGACACATTTGCCTCCATTTATGGCAATTTTATTCGGCTTAGGTTTGATGTGGATCATCACCGAAATCTTACACAGCGACAGCGACACAGCAGACAAAAATGCGCCAACCGTAGCATATGCACTGCGAAAAATTGATACCCCCAGTATTCTATTTTTTCTTGGTATCCTAATCAGCATATCAGCGTTACAAGTCACAGGACAATTATCACAACTCGCAGGATGGCTATCTGAAACGATCAAGAATGATAGAGTTATTGTTGCTGCAATTGGTTTGCTTTCGGCCATAGTTGATAATGTGCCCTTAGTCGCCGCTTCGCAAGGAATGTATTCCTTGGACCAATATCCAACGGACCATTCCTTTTGGCAGTTTCTTGCTTATGCAACGGGCACAGGAGGAAGTGCTTTGATCATAGGTTCGGCGGCCGGTGTTGCAGCGATGGGAATGGAAAGAGTGACATTTTTTTGGTATTTAAAGAGAATAACAGGCCTTGCTTTGATAGGATATTTTGCCGGGATCTTAATATATCTGTTGCAATACAATTTGCTGCATTAACAACATTCTGCAGATAAAATGGTGTTTCAGAGCAACCAAAGAACCAAATTCATTATAATGCGCGATTGGAAATTATTTGTTACTAACAATATGGACTTTTTGATTGCTCTTGAAGGGTTAGATCATCTGTCTCATCGAAAAGCTACACTTTGGCATCATCGGAATAGGAATAATCATCTGGCAAATAGAATATAGAAAGGACTTGTGTTATTATTTTTCTCAGAGTCTATCTTACATGTTTATAAAAAAATCTATATTTTTAATTTAGCTCTTTTCAGGCTGGTGTATTTTCAGAGACATTTTATTTTGCAGTACTTCGTTGAATTTATGAAATCATAATTTTCAATGATTTATATAAAGATTTAGATTGAGGTTCGAATCCGGTCACCTCCACCTTGTTTCAATGCAAAAAAATGCAAGCGGCTGCAAGCACTGAATCGCAGTCGCTTTTATTTTTTCAAAATTGTATGTCGGCAAATCACGACAAAATCCCTTCCAGCACGCAAAACAATCTGAATTAAGCATGATAGCTTCTCTTAATCCGAATTAAGACAAAGAAAACTGTATGTGCTATCGGAACACTCTCATTAACGAAATAGTAACTGAATACTTTGATAAACGCCTGGAAAAGATTTGCTTCTCTACCAGTGGCATTTTTTGTAACTGATTTACCCTATACATGGTTGTTCTTCTTACTGTTTAAGATCATAATGTAAATGCTGGCATATTCAGAAACCACAAATTGATTTACACCTTATGCAAACGGAACAAAATTGATTTCGGAAGATTACTGATAGCAAATATTTATTGGTCCGAATACGTGCTTCCTCGATAATTGTCAAAACCGGGCGAAGAAAAATATTGCAATTATCACCTATTATAATATATTTAGCGCTACAATCTACTTTCACCTATAAAAAAATGCTATGCTAAATAATTTACAAATGGTTACAAGGTTCGGAGAGCCTGGTAACCCGGACAACTTTACAGTGATCACACTTCCTTATCCAATGCGAATTGCATGGGATCCCAGCAAGATAACTTCCCGTATGCAATGTCATAAACTTGCGGCAGGTGCTTTCTCAAAGGTGTTTGACGAGTTGCTTGCAGTTTATGGTATAGATCAGTTACGCAATCTGGGCATCGATCTGTTTGGTGGCTGCGTTAACTTTCGCCCGATGAGAGGCACCGAAAAAAAATACGATGACGCAATTAAAGCAAAAAACCCAAAACTGGCTGCTACTTTTTTAAGTAAACATAGCTGGGGAACAGCTATTGACCTTGACCCGTCACGCAACACATTAAAGGAGACTAGCAAAACCGCCCATTTCGCAAGACCAGAGTACATAGCGATGAACGACACATTCTATAAACACGGGTTTGTTGGTTTAGGAAGGGAAGAAAACAGGGACTGGATGCATTTTGAACTAAAATAAAAAGACCAAGACAACTTTACTATATTCCGTTGTTGCCAATGCATTTGTAGCAGCAAGCCAGTCTCAATGATATTTAATTGAGCCAGCCGCATTTGTTGGAATAAACTTTTCAGTTAGTTAATATTTCATGGGGAATAATTTGAAAGGCGGACGAATTGGAGAACGTACACCCCTGATGATCTCTATAGGTGTTCACTTTCAGAAACATTTCTTAAATAAAGATGTTTGAAAGATCAGCGTAAAAAAATGTATAGGTTCACGTTTCAAAATCAATTCTCGCACACAAAAAAAAATTTGTTGTGTCAATAAAGAATTTTATCTTTTCGTTCAACCTATCCACCTCCTATTAATAGCAATACCACCGTATTCAAAAAACTTATTGTGATTTAATTATCGCTTTATAGCAATTACGCTTTTGTTTTTCAGCAAAAGCAATTAACGCTGTTTCGTTAAAATGGTCGTATGATCTTTGCACCATAAGCTTGTTTGTTTGATTGACAAAAAAGATAAGAATGGAGATAACCAATATGATTTTGGCCAAAAGAGATCCCAGGCTAACACCAATTCCAAGAGTTCAGCAACCAAAGACACCGGGTAATTCACTTATCATCCCAATCAAGGTTGATTTTTTATTTGTCGACGAGAATGATCCGCCGCTGGCGCAGGCGAAAGTAAATTTCAGTTATTTACCATACAATGATGGAAAGGAAGATATTAATTCAGGGTTTGCATATGTAAGCGAAAATTTTATATCACAACCATTTCAAAATGCTAACCTGCTTCTGAAGCCGGGTCTTCATTTGCATTGGGCGTTTCCTGATGCGTTTACAAGTGGAACAATTTCCGGCGTCGAAGACAAGAAACAGGTTACTCATAAAAAAGTACCGGACAGGTGGATAATAAACAGGAAGAAAAACGGTACAATTGAAAAATCATGGATCGTAGAAAGTAATTATTTACATCCTGAAGGAAAAAATAATAAGTATCATGCTATTTCATATCCAATTGAAGTTAAAGATACCGGCCAGCCATTCCGTTACATGGGCAGGTCATATTTATTTTACGACAGTAAAGCGTCAAACAACGGTCCGGTAATTCCCCAGGACGTTAAAGCTCCTGAATATCTTAATGGAATTACAGTGGTGGGATATGGCGAACATACATTCGCTGCATTTTATCCAAACTGTCACAGTGTATTTGGATTTTGTGACCCTGAGATCAAACAGCAAACTGATCTCGCTGGTATCGACTATGAAATACTTGGATGGTATAGTAATCCCACTGATGATCCTGTAAGGGAAAAAAGTGTGGGGCTGAATTTTGATGGCACGGATGATCATGTTCATGTTACCCCAGGTTTACCTGCATTATCAGAATTAACAATTGAATCATGGATATATCCTGGCGAGATCAGCAATTGGGATCCCATTCTTAATTATGACGGCTGGGAACACGCCTTTCTCCATTACCAGTTTCATCCAAACGGGCAATTGGAATTTTCTATAAATGGAAATACTCCGATTCCCCAACAGTACACAAGTTTGGTATTTGAGCCCAAAAAATTATACCATATAGCAACTGTTTATTCATCAACAGAGAAATATGTTAAGTTCTATGTCAATGGTAATTTAATTGATATACATAAATATGATTCAGCAATTCCTCTGGCTGCGAATATTCCGTTTAAGATAGGAGCATGGATAGAAGACAACAGGTATTTTAAGGGGTCAATTAATGAACTCCGTGTTTGGAGATCTATCAGGACACAGGAAGAAATTCAATTGAACATGAACATTGAATTTGAAGAACCGCAGCCTGAACTTGTAGCTTATTATAAATTTGACCAGGGAGCTGCAGACAGGGATAATATAAATATAAAAACACTTCTCGATAGTTCAGGAAATGCACGGCATGGAGAATTAAAAAATTTTGCATTAAGCGGAAGAACTTCGAACTGGACGAGTCAACCGGTCAGTGCTATAACTTCAGGAGCTTTAGATTTTGATGGCATTGACGATCACATTGAGATAGGCTCGGGTACCGGAATTCCAATTGCAAATTCTTCATACACCATTGAAGCATTTATTAAACCGGCAGCTACATTCAATGGTATAAATGGTATTGTTGGATGGGGAAATTATGATCTTACCAATCAATTCTATGCACTTTGGTTAGGCGCTGCGAACGAGAGCAGGATAAGTTGGTGGATCAATGATATGATCGCTGCTGTTCGTAACCTTGCAGGCGGTAATTGGCACCATATTGCAGTTACTTATGACAGCTCCAACCGAAATATATATCTTGATGGTGTATTAAGATATTCCGATCCACAGCCTGTTCATAACGTTCCTTCTGCTCAAAATTTCAGAATAGGCTCAACGAACAATAAAGAATATTTTAACGGCTCCATTGCAGAAGTTCGGATCTGGAACGTGGCTCGTACACAAGCACAGATTAGGTCATACATGCATACCCAGTTTGATAAGCCGCAAACAAACCTGGTTGCTTATTATAAATTTGACCAGGCCATTTCAGCCGGAAATAATAGTGATCATAATATCTTGTTCGACAGTTCCGGAAATAATAATCACGGAAGCATTAAAAATTTTAATCTCACCGGAACGAGTTCAAATTGGGTAGAAGGTCCTCCCTCGATCAATTTGGCGAAGAAATTAAAAATCAATTTCAATTTCAGGCTAAATACCACTATTGAGTCACTTACTACAATTGATTCAATGGCAAAAATTGATAAACTGCCAATACAAACACTCTGCTATGCTAACCTTAAGTTCAATAACATAAATACTACTCCATCGCGGGCAGTATCCTCAATTGCAATTGGACATACCAGCACTGAGGCAATGTCCACCTGGTTAAGTAACAGCTCAACTGACCTGGAAGATGAATTAAATGCATTGCAGCAGATTTCAAAGATCGCTGGAAAGAAATTGGACATTGATGCTGTATTGGAAGAAGCTTTTCATGAAAAGGGTTTTTTGCCTGTTCCGGGTGGTCATGCCTGGCGGATAACCGTGGAAGCCATTTCCAACAACAATAAATCAGAAGATAAAAAACAAGGGATAGAGATCAGGTTGCCAGATTCATTTGCCTATTTAATTAACGATCTGAATCAATTGCAACAGGCGGAGGATAAGATGAAGGATGAATTAAGATCCCTGGAACATCAACTCTATGCAGACTGGTGCAAGTATATGATCGCTTCTTACCATCCTGATATTGAAAAAGGTCTTCCACAGGCTGATGACATCCGGTTTTTTATCAGGGATCATTTGATGGAAGAAATTAAGAAAAAACATGCAGCCATAAAAGAAGCGAAAACTCAAAAGAGTCAACGATTAAAGAACATCTATGATATTATTGGTCAGTTCAATTTTGCCAACAAGTATGGCAATTATATTTTAAACAGCGATGGCACTGTTAATATAAATGAATCACAGAAATATCCGTTTTCAAAATTAATAACAGAACAATTTTTTTCCACCGGTAATGCCACCGATCCCCAGTTAGAAGGAATTTATGTAAGAAATTTCACTGGCATAAATGACACATGGGAAAGCAGAACGCAGATCCCTTTAACTATAAATAATTTCAAGGCAGTTTCATTTTGGGTAATGATCAGCAGTCACCAGCCCGTGGATACTAATAACGCTGATAAAAATCTTATTCAGATAAATGCATTGGCGGCAACACAACCGGTGGCAGGGACGGATTTTAACCCGGATGTTATCGGTAGGTACTGGCAAACCATATATATAAATGGTGAGCAAAATAATCCGTTTGAGCCATTGCGTTGGAAAGATCTTCCAAAAGATCAATGGATACATATTTACCTGGCGGGTTCTTCAGTTTTAAAAGAACCGATCAATATCTCATTATTTAAAGGATTAAAAGGCAGTTTGGCAAGTATAAGAGTATTCAATGCCGATCTTACTCCTGCAGAATCTTTTTGTGATATGAATATGTTGTTATTGAAAAAGATGAAGCTATCGGTGAATAAAGGCTCTCGCTATTGGCTGCCAACAGAACCTGTTGTTTTAATTGCCGGAGATATTGCAAAGCCTTCAGGACGATATGGATTTGATGATGAGCTTCCTTGTATACTTTTTAAAACTGATGATATTGACCCGGTAGATATATCAGAGTATGATTTCGGGATTACAAGAGATGAAGCAGCCTTCCGGGGTAAGCTTGAGTATTTGAAAACTCTTCCGGCAGGCATTAGGGATATCGGTGCACAAATTTTAGGGTTTAATGAAAGGGCGATCAGCACACCTGATTATAAAATACCCTGGAACCCGCTAATTTTAGAATGGAAGGTGGCAATAATACCGCTTGAAGACAATGCTACCACCAGTGAATACAGCATACCGCAAGATCTGATAACCCAAAACTATTTCCTTAAAACAGATTATCCTGACCTCACACTAAAGCAAGTTGGAATACTGCACGACTCTGTAAAAATCTTTAGCGGATCAACCATACTTACACCGCATGCAAAAGACAGGATGATGGAGGTGATCGAAAAATACCTGGAAAGCCTGAATGAGAATGATGATGATTGGATACTCTTTAAAAGCAAACACCCTTCTGTTGTTTTTAATCCTTTTATAAATCACCAGAGAACATTTGATACCGGGAATATAATTGGTATGGCAGCGCAGGTTGGACCGGTGGATAGCAAATCTGATATTGTCAGCATTGCGGTAAATTCTTATCAAAAATTAAGCAGCAATAATTTTCTTTCGCAATCACTCGGTGGTTTCAATGCTGCAATGATGATGCTGCACCAGGCTTTTCAACTACCAATAGCCGATCCTCTCGGCTTTGATGATGACCAGGCATTTGCTGTCCTGGTAAAAAATCACGTAAAACGGGAATCTAAATTTGCGCCGCTCCCATTATTTGAGTTTGATCCAATAAGAACAGGAACATTAAGTATTCTTGAGCTAAACATTATAGACAGTTTCGGTCAGATACATTCCATATATGACGACGGTGCCGAGCAAGCAAAAATCAAAGAAGAACGTACACAAATTTATTTTGCGAAAAGGTTTTTTGCAACCGAACCTAATAAAGGTCATCTTCTTCCAAGGATATCACAACCCGCTCGTATTAATTTCAGATGGCTTTCAGCAAATACAGGTATTGAGGAAATGAATGATCACCCGGTGAGCAGCACCGTCTGCGGTTGGCTTGTTCCAAATAATTTGGAAGACAGCATCATGGTCTATGATCAATACGGCGATGCAATGGGAGCAATTGAAATAACAAATGATAAAACAAATCCTAAAGGCTACTGGCGCAGTGTGCCTGGCTCAGATCATCCGGTAGAACTGGCACAATTAGAAAATTCTCATTTGAAAGATGTAATAGATAAATTGATCGCTACTCCTGATATTTCTGATCTTATAGAACTGCTGGAAAGAATAATGGATAAGATAGATCCCGAGAATTTTACCCAGCATACAGACCTTGCTATGTTAATTGGCCGGCCGATCGCAATCGTAAGGGCGGCGGTTGGATTAGAGGTAAAAGGAAATTTTGCTATAAACCAGGATTGGGCATCGTTTGAAGCGGATATGAACAAGTCAAGAGGAGTTACTGATCCTTCACAGCTGATCCGAACAACAAATGATTGGGAAAAAATAAAATTCCCGGTACGCATTGGTGAACATGGCCAGTTAAATGATGGAGTGGTCGGTTATTGGCTCGATGATTCACCTAATGTACTTCAGCTAACAGTTCCACTGGGTGATCCTGAATTCACCATTTTTATTGAAGAGAACGGGCAACCAAAGAATTATTCTCTTATTGGACTAAACACAAATTCGAAATGGTATGATAAAAATTCATCCGCTATCCAGGTGTCGCTTTCTGATGAACCGGTATCAATGACTTTACTAATGGATCCCAGGGGTGCGGCACATGCCATCTGTGGTGTTTTACCGGTTAAATCTATTACAATACCAGACGATCAATTCAAGCCTTCATTGAAAAAAATGAGCATGACATTCTTTACCCGTCCGCTTCTTATTCCTGAAGGTAAGGTTGCCATCCCACTGCCTGATGAACCTGGCTATAATTGGTCGTGGCTGGTAAAATCGGAAAATAAATGGAAAGAATATTCAACGATCGGTATTGTTCATAGAGAAACATTTGAAAATAGTTTTAAGAATGGAGATGAAATATGGAATGAATTGATCGATAGTGGATGGATTGAAGCAATTGAAAATAATAAAGCGATTGTAGTGCCGGCAAGTCAAAGAAAAAAAACTGATGCAGGGCCTTTAGTTGAACCGCAGCTTTCCCGGGTGCTGCAGTTGCTTGATGATGGACATATCGTGAATGTAAATTATATGGCAGATTTTACTGCAACAAACCAGGTGCGGGAAGGTTGGCTAAAATTAACTCCTGAAGAATAATATAAGTTCATTATAAATTTTATAACATGACTGAAACTACGCTAAGCAAACCGGTAATTGTGAATACAATTTTTACAAAAGAATATCCTGTATCATTCAGGATCACCGATGAAAAGCATGAGGAAAGGCTGTACCTGGAAAATGAACCAACTTCAGGACTGCTTGAGCTTACAAATAACAGCGGCCATGATATCTATTTTATACCATCTGCCGAGCCTTCGAAAATAGCAGGTCCAGATAATTTTCATTTCGCACTTAAATTCAGACCGGGAATATTACAAACAACGATAAAAAGTCTCATCAGGAATAAACTGATAAAAAAAGGATGGGCATTAAGTATTGGATTAGTATCACTCCAAACCGGAAAGGTGGAAGATGAAAAAATGCTTATAAATGAAGACGTGCAACCAGATGAAGTGACTTCGGTCTTATATTTTTTAAATACCAATAAAGCAAAATTTGGTCATGGCAAATCGATCACACTTCCGCTAAAACATCTTCACCTTGATTGCGAACAGGGGACCCAGGTAACCAAAGTGGAGCTTTTTTGTAACGGGCTTGCAAGTGATAAAGAATATAAAGACAGGATAAAAAGCCGTTTAAGACATTATGATCTTACAATAATCAATCATAGGGGAAGTGCCCACATGCCAGTGCAAATTGGATTTACTGGTTTTAATGCTATCTTAAATGACGGTAGTGCAAATCAACTGACATTGCGGATCACAAACCTGCAACGAAAAACTCCTGAAAGCGACGGCACTTTAATTTTTAGCTATCGTAAACATTCAAAGATCTACTTGTATTTTAAAACTGATCTGCAACCTGGCAGTGATGCATTGGGCACAGCAAACAATGTTGCAGAAATTGGTTTACGAGTTATTAATCCCCATCAAAAGGGCAATTACAATCTTGTTCATGAAGCATTATTCCAGGGTGATAATCCTATTTGGGAAATATTCCCGGATGATGGTGATGTTATACTGCAACCGCATCTTGAAAAACCGGAAGACCCGGTGCCAGGCCGCAATGATGATTCTTCCATGGATATTATTTTATCAAATTTAATAACAACATTCCCGTCAGGTGTAACTCATGTGTATTTGCGTTTTGAGAATATACCTGACTATTGGGATCGCACTTTTTCAATTCCTCTTTTGAAACAGCCACTGATCATTAACGGCGATAAAGTTGGTATCGGTATTGCAAACCCTGATGCAAAGCTTGGCGTAAAAGGCGGAAATATTGGCGTGGACGAAGGTGGACAAAATAATGGAACGACAAATTATGGTATCAGGTTTGGCGGCCCCGCGTCTGAAGAGTTCATAGGATCAAAACGGACAGCAGGCGGTAACCAGAATGGCCTGGATCTTTTTACGAAAAACCAGTCACGTTTATCAATTCTTAATAATGGCAATGTTGGTATCGGAACAACCAGTCCTGCTGCCCAGCTAGCAATTAGTAGTGGCGCATCTACAGCATTGAGAATTGATGCCAATGCGAATGTATCAGCATTAAATATTGGTGGAACTGGTGATGTGAATGTAGATGCTCCGGGTATTACCGGCGGCAGGTTCACAATAAAAAATAATGGCAACATAGGAATTGGAACCGCAAGTCCAACTGAAAAATTACACATAAATAATTTTTCCAATCCAGGGCCGGCGTATTTGGAAATAGCTTCGAGTGGCGTTAAGGCGGGTCCGGTTGGACAAAAAATTGCCGGCATAAAACTTAAACATTTCAACGAAGATTATGGGTTTACTATTGAAAGCCTCGACGATAATTCAGGTCCGCCTTCCGGCCTTTATGTTAAGTCTCATCAAAACAGTCCTCAGGGTCAAACAAGATTATATATTGACAGGTACAACGGCAATATTGGTATGGGAACAGACAAGCCAAACCAAAAAACTGAGATCGGTGCCAATGGAGGATTGGGCTTTGCCGGCACCGGCTTAAATTCTGCGGATAAAAAACTTTATTCACCTGCAGACGGCGATCTGGAGTGGATGACGCATGACCAGGCCGGCGTTCATGGTTTTGCTGTAAGCCACCAGGGCACCAAAAAAGTGTATCTGAATACTTCAGGCTACAGTTATCTCAATGGTGGCAATGTCGGAATTGGGACGAGTGCACCAGAGCAGGGAAAGTTAGTTGTCACCGGAAATGTTCTTTATACTATACCTACCTATCATTGGATGAACAATAACAATCATGGACAACATCCTGTAAGTGCTATGGTACCTATATCCATTTATGCTTCTAACAGGATCGTATGCGATGAGTTCAATGCCGTATCAGATGAAAGAATAAAAAATATCAAGGGCAGATCAGAAAGTGGAGCAGACCTGCAAGTTCTTCTCAGTATTGAAGTCACCGATTACAGTTATAAAGATGTAGTGAGTAAAGGCAATACGACTTACAAAAAAGTGATTGCTCAACAGGTGGAAAAAAATTACCCGGGTGCAGTGCATAAACACACTGATGCTATCCCTGATATTTATCAACCTGCTCTTATCGGGAATGGATGGGTAAAACTGGCGACAGACCTGGTGAGCGGCGAAAAAGTACAATTGATCTTTGGAAGCGAAAGAAAAGTAGTTGAAGTATTAGAAACGAAAGCAGGTGCATTTAAAGTTACAGTTGATAAAGATGGTGATGTATTTGTCTATGGGCGGCAGGTTGATGATGTTCTTTCGGTCGATTATGAAGCAATTTCCATGTTGAACGTATCTGCAACGCAGGAGCTTTCAAAACAGGTGGAAATTCTTAAATCAGAAAATCAACGATTAAAAACTGAACAGGAAAAAATGCAAAAGGAGATCGTAGCTATTAAAGAAATGATGAGAATGAAAATGGAGTTAATAGCTGACTAAAAGTATTCATCAGTTAGTTTTATCAATGGGAAAATATTCAAAAGAATGTTTTATAAAACGTGTTCACTTAATTCTTATTCATCAATAATATTCAAGAAATGTGCGAAAAAAAACGACCATATCCTTTTGCATCGTCAGTAGATATAGAGGAAGATGATGGTGATCTGCGTCCCATGGATGCTGATGAAGATGAATTACCACTGCCCTCGGAATCCAAAAAAACACGGCCCCGGCAATTCATGATATCAAGTATATACATTGGTCAGGGGGATTGCACACTTATAGAATGTCCGGATGAGAAGTTTGTAATGATCGATTGTGGTTGCACCGAAGGGATTACTGGCAAATCACCAGCACCAGAAGTGTTGCCAGGCAGAAGACAGAAATGGGTAACACATAAGGAAAAGATCTCGGGCGCATTAAAGGCCCATCTTAAGGGAAGGGGAATTGAATTTCTCATTATCACACATTCGGATGCTGACCATCATAATCAAATGATTCTATTGCACAAGGCCGGTATAGAAGTAAGAAATGTCATTATTGGTAACCTGGAATGGTATGATTTGTATTATAAAATTAACAAGAATACGAGAATGGCTGACGAAACTGTTAGAGAGAAAAACTATAAGGATATCAGGGCATTTACTCCTAAAGAATATTGGGAGAATTGGAACATTAAGTATAAAGACAGGTCGGCTGAGGCGTTAGGCATATTAAACACCAATTGTTCCTGCAAAAATTTTTTTGGCCTTACTTTAAATGATGATAATGAAAAATATACCAAAAAAAGAGATTTGAAACATTTCAGGGTTGATGGTGGCGGAATTATACCTCAGGCAATTCCACAACACAGACAAGAGCAAATTGCTCTGGGATATTTTTCGGTTTGTGCATCGGCAGCGACTGATGAAAGTAATTGGAGTATTAAAATTATTGCTGCTGAGGTTGAGAGTGTATACAATGATAAATCTGTATTTATGAACACGGCCAGTTTGGTCACAATGGTTGAAATTGATGGTCAAAAAGCACTTTTTACCGGAGATTCAACTGGTGCTACTTTTGATTATTTATTAAACGATGCTCCTAAAGGAATAAAAGATTATTTCACTGATCCGGGAAGTGGTGATTCAAAGATTGGGCTATTACAAGTTCCTCATCATGGCAGCGCAACAAATGAAAGTAACCACGCTGTCTTTATAGCCAAAACTCGTCCGAAAAAGATATTTACGAGTGTTAAGTTCGATGAATCCGGGCATCACTTACCTCGCTGGGGATCTCTTGGAATGTGGAAAAGAGATAAGAATAAATCTATCATAAAAGGTATAAATAAAACTTTATACTTCGGTTATTGGATCACCCGAGACGAACTTCTTTCGAAAAGGATCGGACCTTTTACAAATGAAGACTATGACTTTGTTCCTGATGAAAAACAAATTGCACAATTGAAGGAATTCATGGATAATGTTAGCGTTATTTCACACAACTCGAAGGCTGTTTCCTTTACTTTGCTTAGTTTAAAACCAATTGCTCCGACTACAGAGAGACAAATGGCTTTAATGGTAATTAATGTTACCCAGGAAGAAATTGTCCCAGAAAAAAAAGAAGAGGAAAAAGCAAAAGTAAAAGTAAATGTAAAAGCAAAAAGGGCTTCTAAGACGTACAAAAGAGGCGATAATTACTTTGTAATTCAAAAAACAAAAAGGGCAATTGTTACAAACGGGGCAAGAGCTATAAATGTCTATTTAGAAAATGTAATAAAACCGGGTATTAAGGCAGATCCTACCAGTACTATAAGAGTAATTCAAAAAGACCTCGTGGATGAAGCATTTGATCAACCGGAGGCAATTAACTATGTATTAAATAAATTGGGGTTAACATAGAAAAGAATATTTTTCATGACTCAATATAAATTAAAAGAAGCTATACTCAATTCAATAGTAACGGATTCTAAACGGGTTGATCTGTTTTACCTTGATTTTAATAATACCTGGAATGATGCTATCTCTAAGTTGGCAGATGACTATTTTCCTGATAAAAAATTTCGATTTAGCTTGCCCCCAGGGCAAACCATCGAGGATCTTAAAAACAATATCAGTTTAATTACAAGTAGTGATATCGCTTTTAAAGTTGTGGGAGAGTATTATCCGTTCAATAAACTATCTGTTGATTGTAAATTCAGACTCAACCTTGGAGAAATGGAGCTGAATATTTCGGCAAGAAGCAATGATCAAAAATTTTCAACCAATCTCCCTTTATTTAAAAACTCTTTTGCTGATCGTCTCGGACTAAAATCTATAACTTTTGAATTGGATTCTACAAAAATTGCAACAGACGAAGTCAGCTTTTTGAATATAGATGCAGAACTGGATCTCGAGAATACAATCAGCGGGTTTAATAATTTACTGGAACTGCCTGCCATCTTGCCTCTCGAAGGTCCCGCGTGGTTAAGAAATGGCGGTTCAAAATTCTATGGCATTGGACTATTTGCAGATCGGCAAGTAATTAAAAAGAAGCTTGTTGTTCCCGGATTTGAAGTTACTCTTAAGGATTTTGGAATAATCGATGAAAGTTTGTACAACCTTTTAAAGAACTCATATTCCAGCTATCCTTTTCTCCTATTGAATGTAATTATAAAGGTCGGAAGTGTTGATGTGCCGATGAGAGTGGAAATTGGTAATCCTGATACTGATATTCATTTTAGCGCCGATCTGAGTAATGTTGTAGAATTAGGGCTTGGCGCATTTGAAAAATTTCTTGGCATAGAAAAAGAGCCTAGCCTTTCAACCGAAATTCCAACTGATTTCAAAAAATTCTCTCAAGATTTACAAAAAGCTGAAAAGTCATTACAATTGGACGAGTTTGGGCTTTACTACAATCCGTCGGGCAAAGACGTAAAAGTAACCAGCGTATATGGCGGAATTAAATTCGACTCTTCGTTTGACATTTCTGATAATTTATCCGTTGCCATAACTGGGTTCACTTTTAATTTGATCTTTACAGGAGCAGTTAACATTTTTGAATTAGAAGTTGATGGTGAAATTAAAGTTGGTAGCGGTTATATAGAACTTCAGGCAATAAAAAATGGGGATGGATATGAACTGGCAGGGTGGTTAAAAGAAAATTCCGAAATAAAACTGTTTGAGATAATTGAATTATTTACGGGAAAAAATAATGACCTGGCAATCCCTGATCTGTCGATTGATAAGCTTGATTTTGATTTTAAAAAAGACGACAAAGGTATTTCGTGGCTATTTGACATTGAATTAAAGGGCAGCCTGCCTATTCCATTTAATAACCCCGCATTTTATATCAGACGAGTCAATTTTTCAATTATCAATGCTAGTGCTAATGAAAAGGTTCAATTCTTTTTTGGAGGAGTGTTTACAGTGGCTTCAGTTGATATTGCTATATCAGCAAAGCATGATGCAACCGGCTGGCTATTTAACGGAAGCACAGGTCCGAACCAGGAAATACCGTTTGGCGAAGTAATTGAAATGCTTTGGGACGACCTGGTGCCTGATAACGGTGAACATAAGCTCCCCGCTGCCATCTCAGCATTGGTTGCAAAAAATATCGATGTAATAATTGATACAGCTAATCCCGATGGCTTTACATTTAAAGCAATATGTGAAATTTCAGAATCAAAAGCTTTTAATGAAAGCTTTGAAATGGCAGATAGGGATGACAACAGCCCTCCGCTAATTTCAACTGGTGATTCTTTGATCACACTACAGAATATTACGATAACAGTTGAAAGAGCCGGGACAATCAAATTTTCAGCAGTAGCAGATTTCTTAATTAAAACTTTTCCATTCCATGTAGAAGCGGAGTATAACGATGGCTGGTCATTTGAAGCAGATTATAACAAAAATCAAACCGCTACGACAGGTATCAGTATCGTTTCCCTTGCTGATGCTTTCGAGTTTGCTGTTCCCTTGCTTCCCGACTTCTTAAATAATTTCACCATAGATGCAGCCTCCGTTTCCTTCCAATCACCGCCACCAACTGCTGAGGAAACACCAACTGCCGAAGTATCGCCACCTGCATCAACAACAAAAACAGAAAAACATTTTATATTATCAGGACATGATACCACAGCGAATACCTCGATCAAATTTGATCTAAAACTTGATATTACGTATCCAAATGGAAATGAAACCATTTTCTTCTCCGGTCACATGACGGTTAATGACAGTTTTGCATTCGATATTATTCAGCAAAAGAATGGTACCGGGAAAGTTTTCCTGGCAGCCTATCACCAGGAAAAAGATAACGCCGAATTCGATATTAAAGTAATACTTGAAAAACTTGGTGTTGCTAATCCTCCATCTGTTCCTCTTTCGTTAAAAGATGCATTTTTTGTTTATGAAAAGAATAATACAGCTTCCTTTAATTTATTAGTAGCCGATGTTGGTGCTGCTATGAATCTTTCCAACTTGCCGCTTGTTGGAAAAGTTCTTCCGGCCGGCGATTCAATATCACTCGCCTTGCGGGTGTTATATGCAAGTGATAAATATAAATGGGGAGTGCCTGGTATTAATTCAATTTTGCCAGAAGGTATTTCAAAGATCGCTGAACCTGCAAGCGATGTTGGTAATATCCTGGACCTTATAGCTGAGATTCGAATCGGCGAACAAAAATATTATTTAGAATTACCCATTAGTTTGAATTCGAAAAATGAAGTCACACCTTCACCTTCCACCCAACCTGCAGCTGCTGCAACAACTGCAGCTCCGCCAACGCCTGCGAATACGCCGGTTCCTGTCAACGATGGGATCACGTGGTTCAATATTGGAAAAAATTTCGGTCCTGTTGTTTTCAACCGGATTGGCTTATCTTATAAAGATAGTTTGCTCAATGCCTATCTCGATGCAGGATTAAGTGAAGGCGGCCTCACATTCACACTCAACGGGCTTTCTGTAAGTACACAAATCACAAAGTTTGAACCTAAGTTCAATTTGAATGGACTTGGTCTTGATCTTAAAAGAGGATCGTTGGAGATCGGCGCATCTTTTTTAAGACGACAAATTCAAGTGACAAAAAATGGAAAAACGGAAACGATAGATGAATATGATGGATTAGCATTGATAGGGTTTGAAACGTTTTCTATTTCCGCTTTGGGTTCTTATGCCTATTACCAGGGACATCCATCTCTTTTCATATTTGCTTATTTAAATGCTGCTTTGGGCGGGCCTGCATTCTTTTTTGTCGAAGGTTTAGCTGCAGCATTTGGTTATAACCGTTCATTGATAATGCCTTCAATTGATTCGGTGAGTAAATTTCCATTGGTAAGACAAGTGATGGAAGGAACAGATCCAACAGCATCAAACACTGACCGTGCAGCATTACTTACACAACAATTAGATGCGATCAGCATGTATATTCCACCATCAACGGGTGAGATGTTCCTGGCTGTTGGTATTAAATTCAATTCGTTTAAACTGATCGATTCTTTTGTATTACTCGCCGTTTCATTCGGTAATCATTTTGAAATAGATGTGATAGGTCAATCAAATATCATTGTGCCATCGGAAGTTCCACCCGGTATTCCACCACTGGCGGAAATTAAAATTCAGTTACTGGCGAAATTCCTGCCGGAAGAGGGTTTCCTCGGGGTAATGGCGCAATTAACATCCGACTCGTATATCTTTTCAAAAGATTGTCATCTTACAGGCGGTGCCGCATTTTACTGCTGGTTTAAAGGTGAACACCAGGGAGATTTTGTAGTAACCATGGGTGGTTATCATTCATCGTTTAATGTACCATCACATTACCCTGTAGTTCCGCGACTTGGCGTTAACTGGCAGGTAAGCAGCAGCCTGAGTGTAAAAGGTGATCTGTATTTTGCATTATGTCCTCATGCATTTATGGCCGGTGGTCATTTGGAAGCATTGTATGATAATGATCCGTTGCGTGCATGGTTTAAAGCTGGAGCAGATTTTTTGATCACATGGCAGCCGTATCATTACGATGCAAGATTGTATATAGACATCGGCGCATCTTATACCTATCATTTTTTTGGAACGCATCATATAACCGTTGATCTTGGTGCCGATCTTCATATTTGGGGACCGGATTTTAGCGGAAGAGCAACTATCCATATTTGGATCATTGATGTAAATGTTGCATTCGGATCAGGAACATCTTCTTCAGCTCAGCCTATCAGTTGGAATGATTTTAAAACTAAATGTCTTCCTTCCACGGAGAAAATAGTCTCAATTGAAGTAACAAAAGGAAAACATAGCGAGGATGCGAACAGAATACCAATCGTAAATCCAAAAGAACTCACTCTCACTGTAAACTCTGCCATTCCTGCTACATCGATTGTAACCGGGGCCACTACACTCCACGCTAATAATGTGTTTGGAATATCGCCAATGTCCGTTTCAAATATCAGCTCAAGTACACAAACGGTTACTATTACAAAAATGAAAGATGGGGTTGCTTCTGCTATGACCGATCTGAGTGATCTGAATTTTGAATTTATAAAACAAAAAGTTCCGCAGGCAATTTGGGGTCAGCAATTTTCACCTGGATTAAATGCAAAGGACCGGACTATTGAACTGGTAACAGGATTGACTATTACAACAAAAGAACCGGAGGAATTTCCCAAAGCAGCACCCGGTCTTGCAGATGGCATAGACTACAACATAAAAATTGTACAGGCTTATGACAATACAGATATTAACCTGCATGGCATATACCAACCTTTTAAAACTATAAATGAAACGGCTCAAGTGACGGGTACTGATCTTCAAAATTTATTAGATGAACTTGAATTGGTGACGATCAAAACCGTTTCATTTTAATTAAATCAAAGCAATGGCAGATACGATATTATTAGATAGCCACAGACCCGCACTAGATTCGGGTGATTATAAAATAAAAATATCACAAACACTGGTTGTGCAGGGTAATTCATTAACCGCGCCATCACCCGAAATTGAATTCAAGGTGGAAGGAGAAAAGTATAGCATCGATCCCTTGAAGATTGATTCAGTATTTCCACCGGCAGGAGGGATGGGAGATTTTTCATTGTTGTTCCCTCATATTATTTTGAACAGGAGCACCCTTCCATGGGAACGAGAGGCCAAACTAAATCAGAAGGATATTCCCTGGCTTGCACTGATCATCTTTAATGAAGATGAGATCGGCGATTTTAATGATGATGCAACTAAAGTTTCGATTTTGCATTTCAAAAGGTCAGATTGGGAAAGTGATACTTCAACTAAAACTTTTACGGAATCAGTTTCAACAGCAAATGAAAAAGATGAACTGATCTCCATCATTGCATCAAAGCCCAACTTGTTTAAAGATAAAATTTTACCAACCATAATTGAACTTCCTTACCTGGCACACGTCAGAAAAACCGGTGACGAAGAAAAAGCTGTTGTTGTTTGTAACAGGTTGCCGGCTTTAGATAAAAAAAATATAGTTCATTTAGTTTCACTGGAGAATTGTTATGACTCAGGAGCATTTACCGGCAAAACAGATAAGAATGGCAACCTGGCTATCGCAACGCTAAAGAGCTGGGAGTTTTTCTGTATTGATCACTTCATCTTGTCAGAAGAGGTGATCAGGAACTCTCAATTCTCAAACGATCTGAAAGATGTGTTACTAGCTATTAAAGGTTCAGAATATTTTAATGATAGCGACCTGGTAGCCGGAATTCAAAAACAGGCGGCTGCTGCTAACCCTTCAATAGACATAACCCCTTTCAGGAGCGATCTTATCAAAGCGTTTCGGATCGGGCATTTGCCTGATATTTTAAAACATCTTAACCGTACTCCCGGCACTTTACGACCAAATGCAGAAGATGAACTTTCAAAGCAAGGCTTTGTGAACATCCCATATATATTAAGATCGGGCAAGGCAATTGAAGCTGTATACAGGAGCCCGTTGACGCCAGTTGCTGATCCGGTAACAGATAATTCAATCATTACTCTTCTTCATTCGGATGAGGCGCTTAGTTATTTTAGTGATACTAAAAAACTGAATGTTACATACGCATCTGCATGGGAGCTTGGTAAAATGCTGGCGTTGCAGAATAAAAATTTTTCTGTTGCTTTATACAAATGGAAAAGAAGTTGCTACCAGGCACTGAAAAGCAAAATAGCAATTTCCGATGCTGACCATACAGCACCCGCAATAGTGAAGTCGTGGTTCAATGACATGGAAAATTTAAGTGGAATTGTTAACGACCTGAAGGCAATACCATTTAATTACCTCGTGCCTGATGCATCCCTTACACCGTTTGAATCAATCAGGTTTTTTAATGTTGACCTTACCTGGTTAAAATATCTTGTTGATGGAGCCTTCAGCATTGGGAGAGTTTCGAAAGCAGAACAAGAGTTTGATAAAAAACTATACAACAGGTTTGATTTCCTGAAACCAATTACTGGTGCCCGTTCGGGATTACTTTTACATTCTGCTGCCGTAGCCGGCTGGCCCGATATGAATATCTACAATCAACTAACCAGTCACTCGTTTCCGTATCGAAAAGACAAGTTAGCTGCTAATTTATTGATCTGCCTTTTTGATGGCTCCTTAGATACTGTTTGTATTCATCAAAAACCGGGAACCATCCATTTTGGATTTGAAGACGATGCAGCGGCTAAAGGATTTGCCAGGATGGCAACTATTTTGCCAACAAGTACAAAAGATGGGAGTGCAAAATTTGCAAAGAATTTAATTCAAAAGATCGAAATAATTAAATTTAAAGGTTTTATTGAAGGTTGAAATAAGAAGCTGTGGAAGGTATCTGTTTTCTTTTCAAAACTTTAATTACTAATTCAACTCATACTTTCGAATGGTTGCTACAACATGCACCTTAATTATTGGTGCAGATTCAGAGACATATAAAATTGTTTATCATCAAATGAGAATTTATTAATTCGTCTTTCAATAGTTTATAAGTGTTCACAAAGACAGGCGTTCGAATCGGGGTGACTCCAATTGATATACCAAAAGCAACGTATTGCAAGTATGGCGGAAGCGTTTAAAACATTCAGGATTTCTTTCAACAAGGTTTAACACGTAGAATTATAAATTTCGTTCATGAATGGTTTATTAACAGTCTATTCTTAATTTTTTGTGCATAATTTATTTTTATTTATTGTAATAATATTGAGAACTTAAATTTCCATTTATAATCCCCACCTATTTCAATGGTTATGCTTTCGGCAATGATTTAGTAGAACGAGTCAGGAATTTATTCTTTACCGAATAGATGCTATCCTTCACTTGTTTTCCATTATCCTGGTGTTAATAGAAACTGGTCTGTATTATTTAGCAAGGTTTATTAATCTGCGCCTTCAATTGTTTTTAATTTAAGCCACATTGTGTGGCTTAGATCAGCGATAGCTATTGACTTTTGAACACAGATTGCTGTTCTGCCACTTAGAATTTTCCATAAAATCTCTGAAAGATGCAACAGTTTAAGAAAGGATGGTATGTAATTTATACAAAGCCACGTCACGAAAAAAAGACTGCGAGTTCTCTTAAGGCTATCGGGATCGAGTTTTTTTTACCACTTGTAAAAAAATTAAGAGTATGGTCTGACAGACGAAAATATGTCGATGAACCCTTGTTGCCTTCATACGTGTTTGTAAAACTTGACGATCTTAAAAACTATTTTAATAGCCTTGATATCCACGGGATCTTATATTATGTGAGAGAAGCAAATCAAATTGCAATTATAAAGGACGAGGTGATTGATAAACTGAAATGCCTGATTGCGAATTCGAATATTCAATTAGAAGTTTGTTCTGAAATGATACCACCCGGCGAGAATGTTGTTATTAATGAAGGCCCATTGATTGGCAATAAATGCGAGCTCGTAAAATATTTAGGTAAAAATAAGGTGCTTGTAAGAATTGAATTATTACATCGAAATATTTTGGTTGACGTCCCTTCTCAATATATAATGCCAGCCTGTTCAATTAGTTGTTATTGAAATTTATTTCATAAATTTCCCTGCATTAATATTCTTTTCCTGGTCGTTGATAGTTTTGTAAACATTTTTCAATTTAAAATATAAATTATATGCCAGTACAACCAACCTACCCGGGTGTTTATATTGAAGAGATACCCAGTGGTGTTCGTACAATAACAGGAGTAGCTACTTCTATCACTGCTTTTATAGGCAGAGCATTAAAAGGGGACGTAGATGAACCCGTTACCATAACAAGCTTTGGTGATTATGAACGCCTTTTCGGAGGACTATGGGTAGACAGCACGATGAGCTATGCAGTACAGGATTTCTATCAGAATGGCGGAAGCATGGCGATCATTGTTCGTGTTTATAGAAGAGATACCAGCAGCAGTCCGCCTGACGATGGTATTGCAACACTCACGTTGCCGGGCTCAGGCAGTCCTACCGGTGAGCAATTAGGTTTATTTGCAAACAGCCCGGGTACCTGGGGTAACAGCTTGTTTGTTTCAGTAAATTATAACACGCAAGATCCAACGCTTCCTCCAGCATCACCTCCACCTGCACAAACAACTTTTAATCTTCTTGTGTATGAAAAAAATCAAAACATCTTCACAAAAGTGGAAGAGTATCTGAATGTTTCTTTAGATGTAAACAATATCAGATTTTTACCTCGTTTGCTGGAACAAAGATCCGACAGGATCAATATCAGAAAACAGTCAGATGGATCATGGGATATTCCTAATGAAATTCCGGCGGTAACTGGTGTTGATACTAATGGCAATCCCACTATCCAGGGTATTGGTGGCTTGGATGGAGAATTATTGACATTTACAGAGTTTGAAGGAGAGCAAGGCACTAAGACCGGTATCTATGCTTTAAGAAAATCTGACCTGTTTAATCTCTTGTGCATTCCTCCTCCGGTAAGAGGCGCCAACACTTCGCCTTCGACCTATGCAAAAGCCGTTGAACTCTGTGTTGAAAAAAGAGCAATGCTAATTGTTGATTCACCTATTGAATGGGGAAGCTCAGTATCAGGGGCCGTATCAAATCCAATCAATAATCTCAGCTCATTACTTGTAACGGGCACAAATGCCCGTAATGCGGCGTTGTTTTATCCTTTGATTCAAAAAAGCGATCCTTTAAGAGATAATCAGCTTGATACATTTGTTCCAAGCGGGGCAATAGCAGGAGTGATGGCTAAAACTGATACAAACCGCGGAGTATGGAAGGCGCCTGCAGGAAATGATGCAGCATTAAGCGGAGTTGCTGCATTGCAAATAAATCTGAATGATCTTGAAAATGGACAATTGAATCGTTTGGGTATAAACTGCCTCCGATCGTTTCCTCTTACAGGTCGTATAATTTGGGGATCCCGTACTATGCGTGGGGCTGATCAACATGCTGATGAATGGAAATATATCCCAGTTCGTCGTACAGCATTATATATTGAAGAAAGTCTTTTCAGAGGTACCCAATGGGTGGTGTTTGAACCAAATGATGAACCATTGTGGGCACAGATAAGATTAAATGTAGGAGCATTCATGCATAATTTATTCAGGCAGGGAGCGTTCCAGGGCAGAACACCGAGAGAAGCTTATTTGGTAAAATGTGATAAAGAAACTACAACTCAAAATGATATTAATTCCGGCATTGTAAATATCCTCGTTGGCTTTGCACCATTAAAGCCAGCTGAATTTGTGATCATTAAAATTCAGCAACTCGCCGGTCAAATCGAATCATAAATTCAAAACTATCATACTATGGCAGAATTTACAGTTAATGCAACACGCTTCGATCCATACAAAAATTTTAAGTTTCGTGTAAAGTGGGATGGTAAATATGTAGCCGGGGTAAGTAAAGTAGGAGGACTTAAAAAAACTACTGAGGTTGTTAAGCATCGCCACGGCGGAGATCCAAGCAGCAGCAGGAAATCACCCGGTCGTACTGAATTTGAAGCAGTGACCCTGGAACGGGGTGTCACTCATGACCAGGAGTTTGAAAAATGGGCAAACAAGGTTTGGAATTTTGGTTCCGGACTTGGACTCGAAGTATCGTTAAAGGATTTCCGCAAGGATATCATTATAGAATTATATAATGAAGCCGGACAGAAAGTAATTGCTTATAAACTTTATCGCTGTTGGGTTTCAGAATTCCAGGCAATGCCCGATCTTGATGCAAATGCAAATGCAGTAGCTATTCAGCATATTAAATTAGAGAATGAAGGATGGGAAAGAGATTATGAAGTCGTTGAACCTGCTGAGCCCACATTCACCGAACCACAATAATCGTTTTTGAAACCTTTAACTCCATCTGAATTATTAGATGTTTGGGAAAAAGGGTTGCGTCAAAGCATGGTTGAAAAGACAATAGGTCTTTTAGCCAAAGCATGTCCGGTTGACGATCCCAAACAACTTGGTCATCTCAGTATTGGCGACAGAGATGCGATGCTATTGCAATTACGTGAATGGACATTTGGTTCGAAACTTCACAACATGACCAAATGCCCGCATTGTAATGAGGTGGTGGAGTGGGAAAGCGATACAAATGAACTATACCTGCAATCAATTCCTTCAGACCTTTCAATAAGAACATTCGAGATTGAAAAAGACCTGTTTCATATCCGGTTCAGATTGCCTGATAGTTTTGACGTGTTGAAAGCTATGTCGAATACAGCAACCGCAAAGACAGTTCTTGGAAGCTGCATATTGGAAGTTAATAACGGTGAATGCACCGCTAATGATCTTGATGAAGATGTATTGATGGCAGTCAATGAGCGAATGGCAAAGGAAGATCCGCAAGCTAACATCAATATTAATTTGAGTTGCCCTTTATGTTCTCATCAATGGAGTGCTGTATTCGACATCGTAAGTTTTTTCTGGGCGGAAATCGGCAGTTGGGCAAAGCGTATGCTGCACGAAGTTTATTTGCTTGCAAGAACTTTTGGCTGGTCTGAAAAAGATATTTTAGCAATGAGTGCTTACAGAAGGCAATTGTATATTCAAATGATCGGCAGATGACAGGTTTTATTAATTCATTAGTTGACCGTTTCTCGGGTGCAACCAACATCATATCTCCGCGTTTGCCCGGAAGGTTTGAACCTGCTTTTCCTGATCTATCGAATCAACTTGGTGAATCAACAATAAAAGATGCGACTTCTCCGGTTTCAAATGAAATTAATAATATACCCTCTTTGAAAAACACCGACTTAAGGTTCTTCGATAAAAATTATTACAAAGATCAGTTAAGCAAAGATGAGAATACGGGCTATTCTCCAATTGAAAAGCAAAAAGAGGCAGGTGTCAACCCAGTTGATAACGAGATTTCGTCAAACATGCAGCAACAGGAGAACAACACTATTGTTAATACTTTCATTCAGCCTTCTGGTATCAGCAATGGAAACCCGTTAAGTTTCCAGGTAGAAACAACAACACGTAATGAACAAAAAGTGCCTTCTGCTTCCAATATTGGTGATAATGCAGTGCAGCCTGGCTTTCTTGACCGGCAATTGGAAAAAGAAAGGCAAAGAGGTCAAGTTGATAAGTCCCAAATTTTACTGCTAAGACCAGAACAATACTCCATAAAAAGTGAAGAGATCGGCCATCCTGATTTACATGAACATGCCCAGAGTAATAAAACACCTGTTATAAAAGTATCCATCGGCAGAATTGAAGTGAGGGCTGTGCCGGTATCGAATGGTGTAAAAGTGAAAGATAGTTCGCCGCAAAAACCCAGGCTCACATTAGACGAATATTTACAAAAGAGAAATAGCAGGCAATGAGTACATCGCTTCGTATTGCATCTGTTACATATGTTTTAAAGGACTTGCTGAACAATGGTTTGATAGATCATGATGTAACGGGAGCTGTGGGCGAAACTGTAACAGTAACAGCATTCCCGCCGGATCGTGTTATACCTCCTAATGGTAATGAATCAAGCCAACTGAATTTATTTATGTACCAGGTTACTTATAACCTGGGATGGCGAAATGTTGACCAGCCCGCATTCAATAGCCGTGGTGAAAGAATAGCGAGCCCGCCATTAGCAATAGATCTTCATTATTTACTTACTGCTTATGGTTCTGCAGAGCTGCATACAGATATTTTACTAGGTTATGGCATGCAGTTGTTACATGAAAATCCTGTGTTAGACCGAGAATCAATTGCCAAGTCGTTAGCACCGCCTTCAGATGCAGGAGAAGGTTTGATCAGTTCGTTAAGATTGCTTTCTACATCAAGGCTTGCAGAGCAGGCTGAAATGATAAAGATCACACCGGAATCATTAAGCGCTGAAGATATTTCAAAATTATGGGCTGCATTTGGAACAAAATACAGACCTACTGCTGCCTATAAAGTAACAGTAGTTCTTATCGAAAGTGAGAAACCTCCTACAGCGTCATTGCCCGTTAAAGCAAGAAAGATATATGTTGCTCCTTTCCGTGTTCCCCTGATCGAGACAATTGCATCTCAATCTGCGGCGGGTCTGCCGATAGTTATCAATCAAAAAATATTTAATGGCTATCGCTTAATACTGCAAGGAAAATATTTGACAAATGAGTTGGTACAGGTAACGGTAAATGGAGAAGAAGTAACAGGTGCGGCAAGTGAACTTACAATTGAAGAATCACAAATTGGGTTTAAGCTTGCTAACTTAAAAGCCGGCAAGCAAGAAGTACAGATCATCCATCCGTCATTGATGGGAAGTCCGCCGGTTGCACATAAAGGAGTAACATCAAAGACGGAAATATTTACAATATCACCTCGTATTACTAATATTCAACCTATTGAAGATGTAGATGTATCAGGAAGTGGTCTTGTATCAGGTACTATTAAATTGAAGGCAGATCCAAAAGTAGAGCCTGGGCAAAAAGTTATTCTTCTGCTAAATGAGATCACTTCAGGCATTTCAAAATCTTATAGTTTTCAAATGGACTCAGATCAATTTGGCAGTCCCCCGGTTCCGATTGAGAATATAAGTATAGTGGTGAGTGGGGTAAAAAATGCCAGCTATCTTGTAAGGATACAGGTGGATGGAGCAGACAGTCCATTGAATTCAAATGCCTCAGGTGTTTTTGTTTCACCTGCAATAGATATTCCATGAATGCAGAAAAGAAAATGCAGAATGATTGGGTAGTTGCTAACCAGCAATACCTGTCCGGTATTTTAAAAGTTATAAAAGCTCAACTAGAGTGGTATAAAAAATTCTTAAATGATCAGCATGAACAAAAAGAACCGCCGGAATATTTTTTACCGATAGCGGAACTAAAAAAGGGTATTAAAAATATGACTGCTCCCCCGGCAGTAGAGCAACTAACAAACATATTGGGCTTGTCTGCATTTGAAAGGGATATATTATTGCTTTGTGCCGGAGCCGAGCTTGATTCATCTGTAACAGATCTTCTCCAATCTATACAAGGAGAAGCGTTGATGCTTCCTACCTTCAGTCTTGCTTTGTCTGCGTTACCAGGATCACATTGGGGAGTGATTGCTCCCAACGGTCCATTGCGTTATTGGCGATTAATCGATATAAACAGGTCGCAATTGCTTACTAGAAGCCCGTTGAAAATAGAAGAACATATCCTTCACTATCTCACAGGTATTAGCGGGTTACATGAAAAATTAAGCGAAGTTGTAAGTAAAGTGGAAGGAACAGGTGAGCTTGTTCCTTCGCAGGCCGAATTAGCTGATAAAATATTTACTGAGTTTTCAGACAAAGAAAAAAAATATTCTTCTTTACCCGTTATTCAATTACAAGGCGCTGATAATCCTGATAAATTAAATATTGCAGCAACAGTAAGTTCAAGATTGGGTCTAGAACTTTATACTGTATCCGGCAACATGCTACCAGGTAATCAACGTGATCTTTATGAGCTTGCAAGATTATGGAATCGTGAAGCTGCATTGAATGGGTATGCACTATTTATCAATTGTGAGGATCTTGAAAGTTCGGATAAAATGAAAGCAAGCCTGGTAAATGATTTTATCGGGAAAATTTATGCGCTATTGATGATTGGAGGAAATTGGTCATTGAATTTGAAAAGACCCAAAGCGATTTTTGATGTGAAAAAACCAACGGCAGCAGAACAATTGATCCTGTGGCAAAAAATAGCTGGTGCATCAAAAAATGATCTTGAACTGGAAAATTTAGTTTCTCAATTTGATCTCAGTGTAAATACGATCACAAAAATTGGGGAGGAGATCTTTCATCGCAACACAAATGGGACATCTGTGCATTCGAAAATAAACCCGCATGAAAAGAAGCTATGGCAATTGTGTTGTGATTATACAAGACCGGCTATAGACGAACTTGCGGGCCGTATCGAACCATTGGCTGACTGGGACGATATTGTTTTACCTGACGAACAAAAAAATGTTCTTAAAGCAATCGCTGCACAGGTCAGGTATAGAAATAAAGTGTATGAGAAATGGGGGTTTGCCAAAAAAATATCGAGAGGCCTTGGTATTAGTGTATTGTTTGCCGGTGAAAGTGGTACGGGTAAGACCATGGCAGCTGAAGTGCTGGCCAATGAGCTGCGCCTGGATCTTTATAAGATCGATTTAAGTAAAGTAGTAAATAAGTATATCGGTGAAACAGAAAAGAATCTGAAAAAAATATTTGATGCTGCAGAGGATGGCGGTGCTATATTATTATTTGACGAAGCTGATGCTTTATTCGGGAAACGCAGTGAAGTAAAAGATAGCCATGATCGCTATAGCAATATCGAAGTAAGTTATTTGCTGCAACGAATGGAGGCGTACAAAGGACTTGCTATACTTACCACAAATATGCGAAGTGCACTGGATAAAGCATTTTTGCGGCGTATCAGGTTTGTAGTGCAGTTTCCTTTTCCTGATGTTGAAATGCGAACAGAGATCTGGAAAAAAATATTTCCACAGCAGGTTAAACACAGGCTTGATCTTGAAAAGCTTTCAAGACTTAGTTTGCCCGGAGGTAGTATCAGTAACATAGCATTGAATGCGGCATTCTTTGCGGCCAGTGATGGTGATGAAGTTTTAATGTCGCACATTTCAAAAGCGGCTAAAGCAGAATATGATAAGCTGGAGAAATCATTCAGCAGTTCAGAATTAAAAAGATAATATGCACAACGATGTAGAATTATATATTGATGAACTGGTCTTGCATGGCTTTTCAGTTCATGATCGTTATGTTATAGCTGAAGCTGTTCAAAGCGAGCTGACAAGATATTTTACAGAACAAGGAGTACCATCTTCATTTACACAGCAAACAGATATTCCATCATTAAAAACTGGTTCATTTAATTTTCAGCAGTACACAAGTGATGTAACTTTAGGGAATAGCATTGCTGATTCAGTTTATAAAGGATTTACAAATGGGAAGTAAAGATTTTGCAAAGAGTAATGATCCTAAAAACGAAAACACTTACTCATTGTTTAATGATAAGGAAGTTGCGAATGATACGAACGGTTCAATAGGCGGATTTTCCAAAATATCGTATAGTTTTTTTAATGATAGGTTAACTAACCCAAACATTCATAGTGGCAACAATTTTACAAGCTTAATGATACAACCAAAGCTGTTGATCAATCAACCAAATGACATTTATGAACAGCAAGCAGATGCAATGGCTAACAAGACAATGCAGCCGGATGAAGTAAATAGTAAACAATCTGCCCCCTCAATATCAACGATACAAAGCGGATCTAACTCTGATAATAATTTATATGCCAGTAAAAGAGTAGCACACCAGATAAATACGAGCATAGGCAAAGGTCATTCATTGTCCAATCAAACCAGGAAATTAATGGAGCACAGGTTTGGAAGTGATTTTTCCCGTGTAAGAATTCATACTGACAGCAATGCAATTCAAATGAACAGAGATTTAGGTGCACAAGCCTTCACAGTTGGTAATGATATTTATTTTAATAGTGATAAATACGATGCGGATTCTCAAAGGGGTAATCATTTATTAGTACATGAATTAACACATACAATACAACAAGGTGGTAGTAGTACAGGATTAGCAATGAGAAGAATTCAACGTGCAGTAAATACATGGGGCGGAGCATGGGACACTGATCAATATGACTTAATCACACCTGCAACTCCTGCAGGAAGCAGAGGAGTCGACATAAAACTAAAGTTTACTCCTAATGCAAATGTTAATGCTGAATTGATTGGGTTAACTCAGTCTGTGCAAGCCTTTATTGGAGGCTCTCCTGCCTTATCTTCAGCAGCCTCTAACAAAGCTATTTCACGTGCAGATTCAATTGGGATAAATACTGGGACTGGCGAAACTGATGAAGGTACAGCAATAGATATGGCGCCTGGTTTTAATAATCCGCTATATGTTGTGAATAACCCGTCAAGTACATCATTGCAGGACACTAATGTTGAGCCTAGTTGGGGCCAATTAGGTTATCGATATACAAATAGTGCTGGAAGGTTACAGCAAAAAGATGCAACACTTGCTGACACTCCAAGAAGGCCGGGAGCGCAAAGAAATGCAAGACATATATTTGAGGCTACAGCGCTGGCGACTAAAGGTGTTCAGGCAGGCACATATTATGGTTCTGTTCGTTGGGGCTGGCGGACTGATAGTACAGGGGCATTTACCAAAATTCCATTGAGTGTGGTATCGCAGGGAGTACCTTCATCAACGTTTATGAAAGCCGGTGAACTCTGGAACAACGCTAAATCTTCTACGGGTGCAAATACAGTAGATCTGCCATTAGTGGATGTACATGTAACAACAGCACCAATCACCGGGCAAATGCTTTATGTATTTTCTGGACCGCCCGTAACAATACCTGCCGGTACAAGAGTGCAGTTTATTCCAAACATTCCTTATGTCAATTATAAAATTAAAGTAGTTGATGGTCCCCACACAGGAATAATTCTTGAAATACTACCTTCAGATGTGGTTAATATCCGGGATGAAGAGGCCTTAAGAAATATGTTTTAAAGATCTGTACACATGATTAGTAATAAAAATATCATTGTAGCTAAACTTATCGAATCTGGGTACTCAAAACTATTTCTTTCTGGCCGAGATTCTTTTATTGATGCAATATGGGATAATGATAACAGTGCAACTCAATTAATACATATTGTTTCAGATCAAAAGTTTGATATCTACCCAAGATTATTGGCTTCAGAGATCTTGTTCATGAAACAAAAAGATTTTCCTCCAAAAAAATTGTATACAACTTTAGGTAATATATATGCAAGTGCTTTGCTTCTTACAGGTGATTCAAACGACCCTAAACTATCAGGAAATTTGTGGGGTTTCATGTATGAAGCAGATAGACTTGGAATTGAAAATGATGGTATGTTGGGCATCCACTTGTTAAACATAGGGCAAGACAGCATACCGTATTTAATTCCCTTACTCGATGTGAATGATAACATTTTATATGAAGGCAGCCATGAAGCAACAATTGGCAATAGCCTTAATTATCGCATAAAAGATGCTGCGGCTTATTACATTGGGAAAATTTTAAAGATTCCTGTCTTTTTTCATAACAAATTGGAAGATCGTGATACCGAAATTGAAAGATTAAAAGCTAAAGTCAGTTCTTCAAATGGGCGACCATAACATAAATGAATTAGAAAGGCAAACAGAGAAAGCAAGCATTTTTACACATTCTGTTTTAACAGAACAGATTGCCCGTCAAAATGAAAGCGACACTTTTTTATATGGCCTGATTGATTATTTGATCAATAAAGGAATTGTTTTGCCTGACGAATTACTGGATTCGGTAAGATCAGTAAAAAAAGAGGTTTTAGAAAAAGGTGAGACTGCCATATTAGGAGTATCTATAAGGAAGCCTGAATCTGACAATAATGAATTTGTGCCGGTTAATTGCGGAGAACGATTACATATATGTAAAGGCGCTTGTTGTAAACTTTCATTTTGTTTAAGTGTATCCGAAATTGAAGATGGCAATTTAAAATGGGATCTCGGCAGGCCTTATTTCATCCGTCGCCAATCAAATGGGTATTGTCATCATTTAAATAACGAAACCAAATGTTGTACTATTTACAATGATCGGCCTCCTGTCTGTAGAAAGTATAGTTGTGCAAATGATGAACGTATTTGGATTGACTTTGATAAAATGATCTTGAATGAAAAATGGATCAGCGAACATTTGGGAGATGAAAAACTACATTTAATTGAAGCAATGATGATCTAAAAACCGTTGCAAATAATATTCTATTAGAAATTATGTCCTCCTTCTCTGGTTCACCCAAATTGATCAAAGGCGGTATTGTTCTTATCAATCCTGAATCATCGGCTATTGAAAAGATCATTACACTGCGGTATAATCCTGATACGCTGACAAAAATATCGTAAATAGAAGGTGAGATTACCGGCCGGAACAATTGCCAGCGAATGTAGCGGCAAGCTAATAAAGTTTTAAAAATGGCAAGCATAAAATTTGCTTTAAATAATGATACTAAAGTGGTAGCTGGTCCTTTATTATTCAATAATGCAGATGGAAGCAGTGTATCAGAAAGACCGGTTAATAATTTAGCTTACAATTATAATGCTCTTAATACAACAGTTCCTTTGCTACAACCAAAGCTGGAAATAAATAAACCTGGAGATAAATATGAACGGGAAGCAGATGAAATGGCTGATGAAGTGATGAGAATGCCTGTGCCAACAACAACCCAACTAAGTTCAGGAGCTAATCGATTGAACGCAAATGTCGTGATTGTGAAGAAGAAGAAAAGAAAAAGAAAATTCAGCGAAAAGAAAATGATGATGGAGGAAGTTCATGCAACAATAGCCTATCAAGCTATGTGAATAATCTTGGTAATTTCGGCAATCCTTTATCCAAAGCAGAAAGAAATTTTTTATGAACCCCGTTTTGGTTATGATTTCAGTAAGGTCAGAATTCATACGGACAATACAGCGACGCAATCAGCCAAAGAATCAATGCCCGAGCTTATGCATTTGGTAATCATATTGTATTTAATACCGATACAATATTCACCTAAAACAAAAAATGGAAAGGAGACTATTAGGCGCACGAGTTGACTCATGTGGTGCAATATAGTAGATTACTTTAGAAACAAAAACATCATTTTTACAAATAGACACGATGATGTGCAAGATGCTGGCGTACCATTGCCGGGCCATGTGCAGATACAGCACCACCGCCCTGTGTCAGAATTAAGTGATAGCGAATTACGACTGAATATGCGGACTCAGAACAGATTGCTATTAAGTGGCATACCAGAGCGTAAACAGGAAATTGATGAATAAATTTAAAAGCGCACAATTGACTCTGGAACTGCCGCAACTCGAGGTCGATTACCACCTCGCTCACCAGCTAATACCTTGGAGTGACTCGCCACAGAAGGCTTGAAAAAAATTTTGATACTCTTTCTAAAGGCGATAGCACCTTTTAAGCCAAATTGGGTAAAGGAGGATCATCATGACTTACAATCTGAAGGAAATCCATATACAGGTGTCGATCCTGCCAAAAATGTAAATGTTGACATCGAAATTCCAAGGGAGATAAGCAACTTTTAGAGAAACTGATTTAACCAATATCCTTGACGCCGAATCTAAATGATGCTGGCAGACCGATTAGCGGAACCGACATTTATTACGCGCTTTGGTCCTTGATGAGACAACTCCATTAAATTGCCGATTGCGTAAAGCATTGGTTCGACTTTCAGCTGACAATTTGCTGAATCCAGAATTTGGGATAGAGTAGGTGAAGCTGTTAAATCTTGGCTCAGAAAATCAGAGAACCGTTTTAGAACCTGGAAGTCGATTTTACAAAACCACCCACTGATTTGCCGTGTTACCGATGCTTCAAAGATTCAACTTAAGAGACGCTGGACCGTTAATTGATGCCTTAACAAAAGCAGGTGCAATGCTGACACTCCTATATTAGAGGACAACGGCGGTTTTAGCAAAAAAATTAAAGCCGGCCAGAACGGGTTAGGACGCTTATCTTACAGCGGCCAATTTTAATCTTGGTAGCTATTGCTGCTGATACTTATCAAATCTTTACTGCTAAGGATAAGCTTAAAGGCAGTGATACAGTGGCTGGGGGTGGGCAGGAGCAACTGGTGCGGCCGCATGCTTTTGCCGTTTGGTTTACCCCGGCAGATGTTGCTGGCCCAGGGCTTTGCCGCTCACGGTGTAGGAACTCTAATTGCTGGAGGGGTTGGTTATTGGGTAGGGTCCAGTGTTACAAAATATAGGTACGAATTGGTAGCGAATAATTAGGAATATGTCAAGGGAAGAAGTAATAAAAAAGCTAATTCAGATCCTATCGGGCCATTCGAATCTTGTTGATACAAGGGAGACTACAAAAAAATAGGTGGCTTTCAGAATTAGGAAACGTGAGGAACGATTTAGTTAACATTTTACATTGAAATTCTTATTTACCCACCAGAGTTTCGGAACATTTACCCAATGAATAACAAAGACTTTGAATTTGAAATATCAGGGTTTCTAACAATGCTCGGCAAGGCTAGTCCTGATGGATGCTTGAAAGAATTGGAACACTACTTGGGAGTGTTAAGGCAAAATTACAATTATAGAAGTAATCAGCGCTTTACATACAAATGAGGGAATACGTTGGCTGAGCCCGCTTGTTCAAGATAAAAACTTAAGTGAGGATGAATATATAAGATTGGCATGTGCACTTGGTGAAATAGATACTCCGGAAGCAAGATTATTATTAGAACAAATGCGGCTAACAGTACCTGAAAAACTAACTAATGTCTCAAATGAAATTGATATAGCACTTAAATCAAAATATTCTAAATAAAAAGCATTTAGTTTTAAACCCGGGCGTTATCTTCTCAACAACGATGCTTAATAAAATAAGGAAATATTAAAGCTGTCTGCGATTATAAAAGTTCTTATAACATTATAAACACGAAAAGTTAAGCTTAGCGGACAAATATATACTATGTCCTCCTTTCCTGGTTCACCCAAATTGATCAAAGGCGGTATTGTTCTTATCAATCCCGAATCATCGGCTATTGAAAAGATCATTACACTTCAGTATAATCCTGATACGCTGACAAGAACATTGCAGGTAAAGGGAGTTGGTGGTGATTCAGGCAATCGTTCAGAAGCATTACGATTAACAGGCCCTCCTGTTGAAACACTTAAGATAGAAGCAGAGATCGATGCAACTGATCAAATGGAAGTGGCAGAGTCAACCACAAGGCAGGTAGGAATACAACCTCAATTGGCAATACTCGAAACAATAATTTATCCTGCCAGTTCAAAGCTGATCTCAAATAATAGTCTTGCACAGTCAGGCACACTTGAAATATCACCCAGCGAATCTTCGCTTACATTATTTATATGGAACAAGAACCGCATCATACCGGTTCGTATTACCGAATTTTCCATCACTGAAGAGGCATTTGATGTTAACCTGAACCCGATCCGTGCAAAAATAAGTTTGGGATTACGTGTATTAAGTGTTGATGATCTTGGTTTCTCACATAAAGGCGGGGGATTATTTATGACCTATCAGCAAAACAAAGAAAGACTTGCAAAAATGTTCAGGCCGGGCAATCTTGGCGATCTCGGAATAAATTCAATTTAATTTAATGATAGACGCAACAAAACTTGCACAGCAATCTGATATATCAAAGCTGTTGCAGCAATTAGGAGCAGCTCCAAGCTATTTTTCTTTATCAAGCAGGTACAGGGATGTTGCTTTAACATCGTTAAAGAACAGTAATGAAGAAACAATCATTTATTTACGTCGCCGCTTTATACCAAAAGCCGATAATTTTTTTGTAATACAGGAGCATACGGTGAAAGAAGGAGACAGGCTTGATAATATAACGCATCAATACCTCGGCGACCCGGAGCGCTTTTGGCAAATATGCGATGCAAATGATGTATTGCTGCCAGATGAGCTGACAGAAGACATTGGCAGTAAAATAAAAATAACATTACCCGAAGGCATACCAGGAAATAATAATGCTTAAAGGAATTTATCTGACGTTGATGATCGGGCCAGCTGTTCCGGTCGTAGCTCCGCAAGTTGTTGTTGATGCCTTGACAAGTGTTCAGGTTACTAACAGTAAAGACAGAAATGGATTTCAAATGGTATTGAGTATTGATAAAAACTCTTCAATACTTACTACAATGTTGCCTGCAGGTTATTTTGATCCGATCATTACACGTGTAATGATCATTGCTACTGTGAATGGTTTTCCTAATGTATTAATGGATGGGTTCGTCACTAATCATGAATTATCGCCTTCAAATGAAGCCGGCAAATCAACACTTACTATTACAGGCGAAGATGTAAGTCTTGCAATGGATCTTGTACAAATCATAATTCCTTTTCCCCAAATGCCTGATGTAGCGAAAATATATTTCCTCCTTGCTCCTTTTGCTGCAATAGGTGTGGTACCGGTTGTCATTCCTCCTATAATAGATATACCGAAAACAATTACTTCAGGATGGGAAACGGGAATAAAACAAACACATAGAGAGTATATAAAAACGCTTGCCAATGCATGTGGCTATACATTCTTTATACAATCAGGGCCCACACCGGGAATGAACATTGGCTATTTCGGTCCGGATTTGAATTTACCGATCCCACAACCTGCATTAACTATTAATATGGATGCTCATTCGAACGTTGAGTCATTGAGTTTTTCATTAAATGGATTGGCAAAAAAGATCAGGGTGTTTACCATCCTTGATCCCTTTACACATAAAATACCTATTCCGGTTCCTTTGCCTAATGTAAATATGTTCAAACCTCCATTAGGAGTAAGACCGATACCTCCTGCAAAACTTGATTTTGCGGAAGATGGTGCAAAGCTCGAACCGGCTGTAGCTGCAAAAAAGATCCTGGGCTACCTGATGAATAACCCAACAATGGTTACGGCAAATGGATCGCTGGATGTGTTACGCTATAATGGAATTTTAAGACCGAGAATGTTAGTAGGCGTAAGAGGCGCTGGTATTGCTTATGATGGCATGTATTATGTTGATAGCGTTACACACAATATAAAACCCGGCGAGTATAAACAAAGTTTCACTTTATCAAGAGATGGTTTACTATCAAATACACCAAGAGTTTTAGTATGAGCGAAGGAAGATATTATGGAAAGTATAAGGCGACGGTTATTAATAATATCGACCCTGAAATGAAAGGACGCTTGATGTTAATGATACCTGACGTGCTGAATTTAATACCATCCACATGGGCCGAAGCTTGTATTCCACTTGCTGGTCCTACAGGACCTCCAATGGGATTTTTTATTGTGCCACCGATAGGCGCTGGTGTATGGGTTGAATTTGAAAATGGAAATCCTGATTATCCTATTTGGGTCGGGTGCAGATGGGGAAGTGCTTCAGATATTCCACCATTGGCGAGAGCCGGCTTACCTGTTTCACCAAATATCGTGATACAAAGTCTCGGTCAGCATTCGATAATGATCAGTGACCTGCCCGGACCTACCGGCGGCATAATGTTAAAAAGCATGACCGGTGCATCGATCATTGTTAATGATACCGGTATTTATATACAAAATGGAAAAGGCGCAAGTATTACAATGGTTGGTCCATCAGTAAATATCAATAACGGAGCTTTATCAGTTATTTAATATGCCAGGTTTTTTATTACACCAGGGAGCCACTGTACTATGTGCTCATGGTGGACAAGCTCAACCAACAGCACCTAATCCAAGAGTATTGGTAAGCGGACAACCTATCGTAATGCAACCTGCGCCTTATGCAATAGCAGGATGTCCATTCGCACCGGGTGGTGGACCTATGCCATGTGTTACAGCACAATGGCTCACAGCAGCAACACGGATAACTTCTAATGGAATGCCTGTATTGCTCCTCGATAGCCAGGCCACTTGTGTTCCTAATGGCACTCCATTGATGATAATCGTTACTCAAACACGTGTTACAGGAATGTAATAGCATATGAATATTAAATATCCATTCCAATTTGACCAGAGAGGTCGCACTGCCACAGCTGATGAAGACCGTCACATCCGTGATATGATAGAGCAAGTATTATTCACATCGCCGGGAGAAAGAGTAAACAGGCCAGCCTTTGGAAGTGGATTGATGCAAATGGTATTTCAGCCGAATAGCGATGAGATGGCTGCGGCAGTTCAGTTCTTAGTACAGGGATCATTGCAACAATGGCTGGGAAACCTTATTGAAGTAAATGAAGTAGAAGTTCAAAATCCCGATTCGTCATTGCTTATAAAAGTTGTTTATACAATTCGTCGTACGCAGGAAAATAAGATCGCAGAATTCAAAAAGAATTTTTAATGAGCGACAGGTATTATTGCAAGAACAGGAACCGCCTGAAGATAATCATTGAGAAAAAAACGCTCAATGGCATCGATTATATTGAAGTGGATTCAGCAAATCCAAAAAAACTAAAAGTCTTTTTTGCATTCAATCTTCCAGGTCAGCCTGCTGGTGTACCAACTGCTTCACCGGCTCTTTCAAAAGATAATGTTGTTATTGAAGGCGGAGTTCGTATCAAAAATATAAAAGTTGATAGTGTAAGTGCAAGTAACAATGAGTTAAAAGTAACAGTTGACCAGGCCGGCGATTTTTCAACATACACTTTAAAAATAGTAAACTCATCTACCACGGATGATCCTCCAAATGGATTTGATGTCTTATTATCATCAATAGATTTCTCTTTTAAAATAAATTGTCCAACAGAATTTGATTGCAGGTCTGATGCTAATTGCCCTCCTGGGAATTTTGATGAACCTGATATTGATTACCTGGCAAAAGATTATTCCAGTTTTAAGCGTTTAATGCTTGATCGCATGAGTGTGATCATGCCGGGTTGGACCGAAAGGAATGCTGCCGATCTCCAGGTTGCACTAATTGAATTATTGGCCTATACAGGGGATCACTTAAGTTATTACCAGGATGCTGTAGCCACTGAGGCCTATATTGGAACAGCAAGACGGCGTATTTCACTAAGACGCCATGCAAGATTGCTCGATTATTTTGTTCATGATGGTTGCAATGCCCGAGCATGGGTGCATATTGAAGTGGAAAGTGGAGGTGGCGCTGATGGCAAAATGATCGATAAAAAAAATATTTTATTAACTAACGATGATAAAGGGCAGGTTATCATTTCGCATAAAGAAAAAACAAGATTGATAAATGAAAACGATGCGATCGTTTTTGAACCAATGCATACTATCAAATTATTGTCTGTACATAATACCATTTCATTTTATAGCTGGGGCGATAATGATTGTTGTCTTCCAAAAGGAACAACAAACGCTACTTTGGTAAATGAACCAGAGCTTAACCTTGAGCCAGGTGATGTATTGGTCTTTGAAGAAACCCGTAGTCCTTCAACCGGTGAAGAAGTAGATGCTGATCCCAAACACCGGCATGCAGTAAGAATTAAAAGTTTTGTAAAAGGAGACGACAAATTAACGGGTAAAAAGATATTGGATATAGAGTGGTATGAAGAAGATGCATTGCCATTCTCACTATGCCTTACATCTACCATTGAAGGAAAAGGTCTTCTTGAAATTAGTGTAGCACATGGTAATATAGTATTAGCAGATGAAGGCATAACTAAACAAGTTGAAAAATTGAAGCTTAATGAAAAAAAATATTTAAAACTACCCGAAAGAAATATTATTTCAAAAATTGAGTATAAGCATGAGTTTGAAAGTACGAGGGCAGCTTCATTGGCAATTAAACAGGATGCTCGGGCTGCCTTACCTTATGTTTTTTTAAAAGAAGGAGATGAAGAATGGTCTCCCTGTAAAGATCTTCTTTCCAGTGATCGGTTCGCTGCCGAGTTTGTTGTAGAAACCGAACAGGATGGCACATCTTATTTACGATTTGGCGATGATATACTGGGAAAAGCGCCGCAAAGCGATACTGATTTCATTGCAGAGTATCGGATCGGAAGCGGAAAAGCAGGGAATGTTGGCGCATTGGCAATAAGCAGTATTCAATGGGAGGCTGGTGGTATAACTGCAGTAAAAAATTTATTGCCGGCTACAGGAGGTACCAATGCAGAAACAATGGAGGAAGTACGTCAGTATGCACCGCAGGCATTTCGTACACAGGAACGAGCAATTACCGAAAAAGACTATGTAGCAAAAACAGAGTTGCATCCTGAAGTTCAGAAAGCGGCTGCAAAATTTTATTGGACCGGCAGTTGGTATACAGTATATATTATTATTGACAGGAAAGGCGGAAAAGAAATCGATGAAGATTTTAAAACGGAAATAAGAAAACATCTGGAGCAATACAGGATGGCAGGTTATGACCTGGAGATCAGGCAACCTAAACTTGTTCCGCTTTCTATAATATTAAATGTGTGTGTTCTTCCTGGTTACTTCCGGGCTAATATCCGCGAATCTTTATTAAAGCTTTTTAGCAACTATGAACCTGGCGATGGATCAAAAGGATTCTTCCATCCTGATAATTTCACTTTTGGCCAGGCTGTTTATCTCAGTTCAATTTATGAACGGGCAATGATGGTGCAGGGTGTTGCCTCAATAGAAATAAAAGAATTCAAGCGTTGGGCGAAAAGTGCAGGTTCAGAAAAAGAAGATGGGTTGTTAAAGGTATCAGAACTTGAAATTGTGAGATTGGATAATGATCGCAACTTTCCTGAAAATGGAAAGATCGATTTTATAATGTTTGGTGGATTATGAGTAACGATAATAATCTTTGTACTTGTGGTTGCTGCGAGGGAAATGAACAACTAACTCCCCAGGCGCTGGCAAATTTTTCCGGGCTTTCAGCGCTTCGTTATCGCATCGGTACTCATTATAGTTTTAAGGAGTCGATGTTGATCGCATTGTCAAAATGGAAGGCCACAAGAAAACTTACAACAAGAGATAATGATGATCACGGCATTGCCAGTATAGATGCGTGGGCTACGGTATTGGATGTTCTTAGTTTTTACCAGGAACGGATTTTAAACGAAGGTTATTTGCGTACTGCTGTAGAAAGATTATCAGTTGTAGAATTAGCGCAGCATCTCAATTATAAGCCAAAGCCCGGAGTAGCTGCCAGCACTTTTCTTGCATTCAGTATGAATGATGCAGTGGGAGCTCCATCAACAGCAACGATACCTGTTGGTACAAAAGTGCAAAGTATACCGGAACAGGATCAGCTGCCACAGATCTTTGAGACGATTGAAGAGATCGAAGCAAAGATCAGTTGGAATGGCATAAGATTATTAACAAAGAAAAAAGAAATACCGGTTTATGGTAAAAAAGAAATTTACCTGCAAGGGATCAATACAGGTTTACAAACCGGAGATGGAATACTTATGATAGGAAAGGAACGAAGGGATGATCCAAAAAATGAGAATTGGGACTTTCGTCGTATAAAAGAAGTAATAACTAATAATGATAAGAATTATACAAAAGTTACATGGCATGATGGACTGGGTAAAACATTATTTGGGCATAAAGTTGATCCTGCCAGTCTTGATTTTCGTGTCTATGCAATGAAACAAAAAGCTTTTTTATTTGGATATAATGCGCCTGATATAGATGTTCTTTCAAACGAAGTAAGAGTAAGATTTCAAAACCACGCTGGTACGGATTATAAAGAATTTACAATATCAGAGATCTCGGAAGTAGAAAAAACAATTCATCTGGATAATATCTATTCAAAGATCGTCAGGGATAATTGGATCGTTCTTTCACATAGTGCTTACGAAGAGGTTTATGAAGTGGCTGACGTCTCTGAGTCTTCAAGAAAAAAATTTACTCTCGCTTCTAAAACAACAAAGCTGAAGCTCAATGGTGAAAACCTCAAAGAAGAGTTTGATGGCAATGTCAGGGATACAGTTGTATTTGCACAAAGTGAAGAATTTGAAATAGCGGAAAAACCTATAACAGAAAGTCCCAAAAGCAATGTTATACAATTAGAGAAAATTTTGGCGGATCTCACGGAAGAAAAAATAATCATCATCTCAGGTAAACGCCGGCGTTTGATGATCTCACCGACAAAAGACAAGCTGGAATTAACATCAGAAAAAAATGAGAAAAAGGAATTGGTTACCGGCGATTTATTAACCGTTATGAATATTCCGGTTGTCGGCGATACCACGAATTTTACCCTAAAAGATAACACAGGGTTTACCGGGAGCATTTCATTAAAAAAAGATCAATGGGAATTTATTGATGTACTCGATAGCGATGAAGTGCTTAGTGAAGTTCATGTTATAACTGGTGTAACATTTGACAATTATTCAACAACACTCACGCTGGAAAAAGATCTTGAAAATTTTTATGACCGCAGTTCAGTAATTGTTTATGCCAATATTGCAAAGGCCACACATGGCGACACAAAAGAAGAAACCGCAGGCAGTGGGAACGCTTCACTGGTATTTCAAAAATTTGAACTAAAGCAAAGACCATTGACTTATGTATCGGCTGCATCTGCAACAGGCATTGCTACTACACTCGAGATAAGAGTAAATGATATTTTATGGGAAGAAGTGCCGTCATTTTACGGAATGTCGCCCAAAGACAAAGTGTATACCGTGAAAATTAATGATGATGGAAAGGTAATTGTACAATTTGGTGATGGAATAACAGGTGCCCGTCTTCCGACAGGAACTGAAAATATAAAAGCCAAATACCGCGTAGGTATTGGAACCGATGGAATGTTAAAAGCATCGGCTCTTTCTATGTTGATGACCCCTCAATTGGGAGTAAATAAAGTAAACAATCCACTGCCAACTTCAGGTGCAGAAGATAAAGAGACAATTGACGGCGCCAAAAGAAATCTGCCGTTTACAGTATTGACTCTTGACAGGATAGTATCAGTAAAAGATTTTGAAGATTTTGCAAATGCATTTGCAGGTATTAGCAAAGCAAGGGCTGATATTATCTGGAACGGAGAGGAGCAATCAATATTTATTACAATTGCATCCGCCGATACTTCAGAAATAAAAAAGGAATCGGAGTTGTATCAAAATTTACTAAAAGCTATAAGATCTGCCGGTAAGTTTTACAGAAATATATACCTGGAAAATTATAAGCAGGTAACTTTTTCAGTTGTTGCAAAAATAAAAGTTCACCCTGCTTACTTGTTTGAAAATGTAAAGACCGCCGTTGAAGATCAGCTAAAAGAAAAATTCTCATTTGATGCAAGAGAATTTGGTCAGGATGTAACGCCAGCTGAAGTGATCACTGCCATACAGCAGGTTGAAGGGGTGGTTTATGTTGATCTTGAATTGCTGGATAATAAAAAACCATTCGAGCAAGGTATTCATTATCGTATAGCATCAGCAATAGCACGGCGTTCCGGGGCAAATATCCTTCCCGCACAATTATTAACCATCAACCCGGATGGAATAACAATTTCAGAAATTCTTTTATGAGTTTCGACGCAAAAACAATTTATGAATTATTACCGGCTGTTTATCGCATCCGTGATGATGAACAGGGCAAGCCATTAGAAGCATTTATTAATATTGTTGCTGAACAAGCTCTCATCGTTGAAAAGAATATTGATGAACTTTATAATAACTGGTTCATTGAAACATGCCAGGAATGGATCGTGCCCTACATTGGCGATCTGCTTGGTGTTCGCAACTTAAACCCGATCGGCGACGGCGCCGGTATAAGTCAAAGAGCATATGTTGCGAATACAATTGGATATAGAAGAAGAAAAGGAATAGCACCCGTACTTGAGCAATTAACGCTTGATGCTACCGGTTGGCGTGCCCATGTTGTGGAATTTTTTGAGTTATTGCAAACGTCGCAATACATGAATCATATCAGGCTTCATCGTACCGTAACACCTGATCTCAGGAAGATGGATGAACTTGATCGGATCAATACAGCCTTTGATACAGTGGCTCATTCAGCAGATGTTCGGCATATTGCATCCGGAAGAGGTAAGTATAATATCCCGAATATCGGAATATTTACATGGCGATTGCAGAGTTATCCGTTATCAGGATGCGATGCAAGCAGGAGTGAATGTGTGCCAGGCCCATTCGTATCACCACCACTATCACCTCCATCTCCTCAATTTGTTTTTACTTTTAATCCCACCGGGAAAAAGACACAATTATTTAACAAGCCTGAAACAGAAACGGCCATTACACATATATCGGCAGAGATCAATGTACCCGGATTGTTACGAAGAAGAATTCTTTTTGATGAACTGGAAGCACTAAGAATTGCATTTGAAAAAAGAACTACCAGGATATATAATTTTTTTGAAAGCCGATCAGAAGACCAGGATGAGTATGTTTTTGAGATCATACGGGTTAAAAATGAAATTGAAGAAAAAATTTTACCGGAAGAGATCATGATCTGCAATCTTGAACATTGCTGTACACCACCATCAAATATTGTATTCAAAGAATTAAAACAAGATGGAAGTATCGTAAATCGAAAGATCAAAGCATTGGCTGATCCTGTTTGCGGAAAATTTATGTTTACAGAACAAGATCCCGATGTGACGGCAATAGTTAGTTATTCCTATGGCTTTAGCGGTGATATTGGCGGTGGTCCTTACAACAGGCAAAGCAGTGTTCCCGAAAACTTTTTTAAGAAAGAAGATACAGACCAGGTCTGGCAAGTGGGTGTAAGTAAAGAAGTACAACCAGTACACGGAGAGAATATTTACAAAACGATAGGTGAGGCGATTACCGAATGGCATTTGCAACCTGAAGGCACGGTGGGTGTAATTACAATTATGGATAGCAGAACTTATGAAGAAGATCTTGATATTGGGATCGACAAAAAAACCAAGCTCCTTATCATAGCTGCTGATTGGCCAGTAAGAGAAGACCCCAATGATGGATCGCCAATAAGAAATGCAGGGGATCTTTTAGCAGAAGACCTGCGTCCATTCATATCCGGCAATATTACAATAACTGGCGATGGTGATAAAGATGCTCCTGATACATGTGGTGAGATAACAATAAATGGAATATTGATAAAAGGGCAAGTATCGATATCGGAAGGCCAGCTTGGTAAATTCAATTTGATACATAGTACCGTAATTCCGGAAAATGGAGGAATTGAAATTGGTGCAGGAGCTCCTGATATGCAGTCAAACCAATGGCTTACTCTCACCATTGACAGAAGTATTTCAGGAACAATTGGCCTTCATGATACCGCTGCCGTAAAACTCATTGTTAGTGACAGCATACTGGATAAGAATCAAAAAGCAGGTTCTGCACATGCGATAGAAGCTTTAAATACACCGGTACAGTTGAATTGTGTTACACTGTTTGGAATTAGTGATGTTAAAACGATCGAAGCATCAAATTGCATTTTCAATGAAACTGTAATAGCAAAAAGAAGGCAAGAAGGTTGTATACGGTTTAGTTTTGTACCAATAGGTTCCAAAACTCCAAGATTATATCGTTGCCAGCCAACCCTGGAGATCAACGATCAAATTGCTGAAGCCACCGGCCAAAAAGGTTCTCAGCTTTCTCCGGCAGCAAAGAATAAAATAAGAAATGATGTTGAAAAATGGCTGCAACCATCATTTACTTCCATCGTGTATGATCATTATGCCTATGGACAACTTAGTGTAAAATGCCCGGAACAAATAAGTGCCGGTGCAGACAATGGTGCTGAAATGGGAGCATTTAATTTTTTAAAACAACCTCAACGTAAAGCAAACCTGCAAATTGCATTGAATGAATATTTGCCTCTTGGCTTGGAAGCCGGGATCATTTACGTAACCTGAGTGTTTCTTCATCTCAATAAACTTTTTAAACAATAAGGGGGACTTATGAAAGGAGATTTTTCAAAAGATTCTTTTCATCCTGAAAAGCATTTTCACGATGTTCTGATGCAGCAAGGCAGGGTTTTACTTGATGCAGAATGGAATGAACAAGCAACAATAAACGCCTATCGTACAGAAACAGGTGTAAGAGATATCGTAGGCAAAAGCGGAACCCCGTTTGATGAATTAAATCCAAATGGCGGATTTCAACTTATACCTGCCAACGGAAATACAGACGTCACCATTACAAAAGGACATTATTATGTTGATGGCATACTATGCGAGAATGCAATTGATGTGTTGTATGCCGAACAACCAGATCTTAATTCAGAAAAATTACCTGTAACAAATCCAAATGGTAATGGTGATTATCTTTTTTACCTTGATGTGTGGCAACGTCATATAACTGTTTTGGAAGATCCGTCAATACGTGAAGTTGCATTAGGGGGCCCGGATACAACAACAAGAGTAAAAACAATTTGGCAGGTAAAATGGAAAGGACCTGCATCAGTTAGTTGTGCAAATGCATTAGACAACCAGATCACCGCTGCCTCTACAGGAAAATTAATGGCGAAAGCAAAACCTCCGGAAAGCACAAGTGATCCATGTGGCCTGGCAGAAAGCGGCGGATATACAAGATTAGAAAATCAACTTTATCGTGTCGAGATACATATTGGTGGTGCAAAACTTAAAGACTCGACATTTAAATGGTCGAGAGATAATGGAATTATTATAGCAAAATGGGAATCACAGGACAGCGCAGATCCTACTAAGCTTGTTGTGAGCACAATTGGCCGGGATGAAATATTGAATTTTAAACAGGGTGAATGGATAGAGATAATAGATGAGAGAACTGATCTCCTTGGCAAGCCTGGTATACTTGCGGAGCTTCAGCGTGTAGAAGGAAATACAATATTTATTAATCCTTTATCCATTAAGGACCCTGATATTCCCGGAGTTGGTACTGTGAGTATTCTTAACAGAAATAATCCAAGAATAAGAAGATGGGATTCTGTTGCCGATATAAAATTAAGCAGTGCATGGATACCACTTGAAGATGGTGTAGAAGTAAAATTTGATGAAGGAACTTTCCGCACTGGTGATTACTGGCTGATACCTGCCCGCACTGCGATTGCTAATGTAGAATGGCCATTTACACAATCACAATTACCATTTGGAATAAAACATCATTATGCTTTATTGGGTATTTTAAATTTGAATGCAGATCAATGGTCAGTTGTAAGTGATTGCCGTTCACTTTTTCCTCCGCTAACCGATCTTACTTGTCTTTTCTATGTGAGTGGTGATGGTCAGGAAGCAATGCCAGGTAATTTTTTACCATGTTTGCTTAAAGTGGGTGTTGCCAATGGCGAATGGCCGGTAAATAATGCAACTATTGAATTCAAAGTTGTAGCAGGAGGAGGACAATTTGAAAATGGCGCAACAACAATAACAGTTAAAACCGGTGTGGCTATTAACGCGGCAGATGCAAAGCCTGGTGTTGCTGAGGCATTGAGATGGAAATTAGGTTCCAGTGGTGTTCAGCAAGCTCAAGCAAGACTTTTGGATGCATCGAATGCTCCAAGACATTTGCCTCTGCTATTTAATGCAAATCTTAGTATTGCAAGTCAGGTCTTATACGATGGCAAGGGTTGCCAGGATCTTGATATAGGATCCCCCGGTACCGTAGAACAGGCAATTACCGCTTTGTGCAAACAGAAGAATGGTAAACGAAGATGTTCAGTTACTATCGGTACGGATGGTGACTTTAACTCGTGGGAAGACGCAGTAGCAAATCTTCAAAAAGAAACCGATATCTGTATTTGTTTTTTGGCCGGTTCTCATAAGATCGGTGACAGTACGTTGGGAAATGAGGAAACAAAAACCATTAAAATATCGGGATGTGGCGCAACTCTTTTACTATTCGGTAACGAATTTAGATTGAAAGCTGAAAAAATCGTCCTGCAAGGATTAAATATTGAATCAGGCCACTTCAGCATTGATGTGCGAATCTTTTTGATAGCACATTGGTTACATGCTGAGAATTGCAGATTTTCTTACAACACAAAGGAAATATATCTTTCGAAGCCATTTGTTTTGGTCCAGGCTCACTTCACTGAATTCATTATGACAAATGCAGATATCCATTTGGTAAATAACATTTTTGACACTCAACAAGGATTTTTCGGTACTGCTCTTGGATTGGGCGACAGAGTGCAGGGATCGCTTAGCAATAATCGCTTCCAGGGTGATATTATGCTCATGTATAGAGAAAAAGAATTGTTTACAGAGCTGGATTGGACAAAGTTTCTAACCGATCCCAATGGGCGTTTACCCCATAAAAGGCAGATTGAGGAAAGGTTGTTAAATACACTAAGATTCCTTACGGATAACGCTGTTCTGCATATTACCGGAAATACTTTGGGGCGAGTAAGGACAAACGCTAATGTTATTATGAAGAATTTCGAAAATATTTTAAACAACAAAGAAATGGATGAATTCCAACCTGCTTATAGAAATATATTCGTCACTGAAAATATTTTTGAAAAGGTGGTGGGAAGTTTTGTGGCAGAATTAGTTACTATGAGCGATAATCACTTTATCAACGAACAGAAAAATACCCTGGTTGCTTTTACAATCGGATTCCGTGGAATTTTTACTGCGAATATGGATTACGCATTCACAGATCAGAATACCGGCGGTATAATTGAAACATTACTAAACAGAAAAATTGATAATCGAAACCTGATTGAGATTCGCTAGGTTTACGAGTGTCCTTAGCACGTTTACGAGTACTCTTTTTATTCAATCCGACCAAAAATGTTTGAAATTCCTGATTGTCCCCTTATCTCCTGCATCATGCCCACCTACAACAGGCGGGCATTTGTGCCTCACGCCATCAGGTATTTTCTTAAACAGGATTATCAAAATAAAGAGCTCGTTATAGTTGATGATGGTTCAGATTGTATTAAAGATCTTGTACCTGATAACGAACAGATAAGGTATATACGTTTGCAAAAAAAAATGTCTCTTGGAGAAAAAAGGAATTACTGCATCCGGCAAAGCAAAGGCGATCTGATTATGCATTGGGATGATGATGATTGGATGGCCTCTTATCGCATCAGTTACCAGGTTAGAGAATTGTTGTCGCACAACGCTGATGTTTGCGGATTACAGGAAATGTTTTTCTGTGAAATCGAGAACGGTCTCAGTTGGTTGTACAAGTATCCTGCTAACGGTGTTCCATGGCTGGCAGGAGGATCGTTACTTTATACAAAAGATTTTTGGAAACAATCTCCATTTCCTGATATACAGGTAGCATCGGATACGCAATTCATATTCTCAAAAAAAATGCGATCTTATGTTGTTTTAGCCGATCGCAATTTTTACGTTGCTTCGATACACGGAAATAATACAAGCCATAAAAGAACAAATAATAATTTATGGCGCTCAATACCGCCGCAAAGTTTATCGAATATCATGAGCAAAGATTGGATGTGTTATTCAACAGCCGGTACAATAAATACGAACAATACGAATATATTGCCCGATGACAAAAAGAGGGTCGCAGTGCTCATCACTACTTGCAGACCACCCGATGCGTTAGAGAAAATTTTGAAAAAGTTGGAGCAAGAGAAAAACAAATGTCACCTTGAGTTTTTTATTGCAGACGATAAGATTTTAAATAATGGCAAAAAAAATTATTGGAAGACGATCAATTTTTTATGGAGTAAGGTAAGGGGTAAAGATTTTCATTATTATGTTCATTTGCCGGATGATGTTTCCTGGGAGGATTGCTTAATCGAAAAAGCGATCAGCAGTTGGGAGAATATCAGGGATCCTAAAAAAATTTGCCTCAATTTATTGTTAGATAGTTTACGATTGGGAAAAACCTGCTGGACGAGTTATTGGCCGGTACTAAAACATTTTGGACCGAACCGGTATTTAAAAACGCAATGGGTCGATATGATCTTTATTTGCGGTAAAAAATTTTTTGAAGAACTCAATTGGATGATCAATCCTATTGCTCCTTCAAGATGGGATGTGGATCCTGAACTTTCAAGTGGCGTGGGTCAGCAAATATCCTGGCGGCTTCATCAAAAGAACTGGAATCTTTACCAGGTGAGTCAAACATTATTGCAACATGACGATAATAAATCTATAATGAATCCTATTGTGCGGGCCCGTGATCCAATCGTTGCTGCAGAATTACCATTTATTTATGCCGGCATGGCCTCAATCCCTGACCGGGAAAATCAAATAAAAAAAGCAATCTCGTGTGTTATCCCTTATGTTGACCGGTTATTCTTGTTTCTTAATGAATATAAGGAAATTCCTAAATGGTTAAGTGCTTATGAAAATATCACAACATATTTAGGAAGAAAAGAAGGCTTTAATATGGGTGATGCAGGAAAGTTTTTTGGATTAAACTCTATAAAGGAAAAAGATTTTTTTTATTTCACTCTTGATGATGACCTGGTCTATCCACATGATTATATATGGAAAATGATCCGCAAAATTGAGCAGTTTCATCGCAAAGCAATTGTTGGCTGCGGCGGATATATTATGAAATCACAGGTAAGTCATTTTTATAAAGACAGGCAAATTAGCTGGCATATTTCTATGCATAATGATACCGATCGGCCTGTACAAATCTTACATACCGGAATAAGTGCATGGCATTCATCCGCCTTAAATTTTCAACCTGATGAATGTAAAAAGCCAAACATGAGTGATCTATGGTTAGCTCTTGCAGCACAGAAAAATCAAGTGCCAAGAATTTTGATTCAACGATCGGCAAATTGGGTGATTGGTCAACCCAATCCAATTGAAAAAACAATCTTTGGACGCTACAGGAATAATTGCGAAGAGCAGACCGAGGTTTACAATAGCCTGCATGAATGGGAACTGGTTACTTTATAAAAGGAAGACAAATGTTTGCTGCCCATACATATTCTCAAAAGTCGGAGGAAAACAAATCCCAGGCTCCTTCTGCAGATGTAGATGGTGCTGACATGGAATCATTACAAAAGATATTCGCAAAGGTTGGGATAGTAACAGCAACAGTTTTTAGAAGCATACTGGAGTTTAGTTTCGGTTGATCAAATAAAAAATTTTTTTCCAGCGCCAGGCTCTTCCGAAACTTATGCCAGCATTCCATTTGGCAACATCGGTAAATTATTTAACGCTTTGCCTGTTGCATCTGCTATCGCATTGCGGATAGCAGGTGCAATACCAATGATGGCAGCTTCGCCTGCACCGGCAGATGCCAGATCTTTGCGATCGATCAATATGATTTCGATTTTAGGTATATCACTAAAGCGGGGAACTCTGTAAGCAGAAAGTGCGGCATTAATAATTTTTCCATTGGCAAATTCCACCGCTTCAAATAATGCACCACCCAAAGCCTGTACAATAGAACCCATCACCTGGTTTTCCAAATGATGAGGATTAATAATTGCGCCGCATTCAAATGCCTGGGTGATGCGAACTACTTTTACTTCCTTATCGCTATTTATTTTCACCTCTGCACATGTACCAACATAACCGCCTTTTTCAAATCCACAGGCAATACCATGGCCATGATCTTTGGCTTTTGAACCGTTCCAACCAAAGTTTTGCGCCGCCGATTTCAACACTGTAATCAAACGATCATCTTCTAAATTCTTAATCCGGAATGCAAGCGGGTCCATTTTGATCAACCTCGCCAGGTCATCCATATGACATTCCCTTGCAAATACATTGGCAGTGGCTGCAAGTCCGCGATAAGAACCTTGCTTCAGCGGTGTATTAGAACGAATATGCGCTAACCTGCTTGTTCGCGACTTTATACTGTGTGTCCAGTCCGGCTCCACCTGAATTGTAATTAATAAATTTCCATGCATTGATGATACCATCTTTATTCACTCCTGCATTTACTTCAATTACTCCACCGGGTCTGAAGTATGCCCACACAAATTCTTCCTCTCTTGTCCAAACAACTTTAACAGGCTTATTCGCTTCCTTTGCCAGGCGTGCTGCTTCAATAGCAGTCTCACCGCTATGCTTTCCACCATAGCCTGATCCTGTATCCGGCATAATTACTCTCACATTCTTTTTATCAAGTTTGAAAGTTTGGGCCAGTTCCTCCTGAACACCAAACGGACGCTGTGTTCCTGTCCACACGGTAAGTTTTTCATTTGCCCATTCTGCTACTGCCGCTCTTGGTTCCAGCGGTACATGTGCGATGTAGTGTATATTATATGTAGCAGCATGTTTGAAATCAGCTTCGGTTAATCCGCGTTCGACATCTCCTTTTATTGTCCCTGAATTTCTGCCACTGTTCTCTCCGGACGCATTCTTCACCAGGTAATCAAAAATAGTTGCGTTCGAGGGTTGCTCTTTTTTCTCTTCCCATTTTACATTTATCGACTGAATAGCTTTCGTTGCAGTTTTTACATCGGGTGCTGCTACACCGATAAAATCTCCATCCTTCACAACAATAACACCCGGGATATTCTTTGCTTGTGTCAGATCCGCCTCAATGAGTTTTGCTCCATAAGATGGTGCACGCAATACTTTACCATAAAGCATACCCGGCAACTTCATATCTGAAACATAGATATGTTTACCCGTGATAAAATTCCGTTGATCTATTTTGGGTAAAGATTTTCCTGCCACCTTCCAGTCTTTTGCCGCAATCACCGGCACGTTATCCGAAATTGTGATCATGAGTTTCTCACCTTTTGTAAGCGATCCATAGTTTATTTTTTCATCTGGTCGCAATATTCATCACCATTCCATTTTCAGTTCTTAAACCCGTTGACGCTGTGTTCCATTTTTTTGCCGCCATGTCCACCAGTGCTTGCCGGGCCGTTGCAGCAGCTTTACGCAGTTGAGTACCCATTTGCGGAGTAGTGCGGCTTCCGAAAGTACCTGCATCATATGGTACCAGGTCTGTATCTCCCATTATCATCTTAATTGACAAGACAGGCACCATCAATTCCTCTGCGACAATTTGACTTAATGAAGTACGTATGTTTTGTCCTACTTCAACCTTTCCGGTATAAACACTCACCGTCCCATCTTCGCCAATATGTATCCATGACTCGACACCTGCTATTGATGAAGGTTCGGAAGAGGAAGTTTCGCTATCAAAAGAAAGCAGGTCTTTTATTACAAATGCAATGATCAAACCTCCGCCAGTGATCTTAAAAAATTTGCGACGGTCAAGTGCAAAATCATAGTTGGGTTTCGGTGGAAGTTCGTTTTGTGTTGGCTCAAATGGATGGGGTGAATAATCTGGATTGTCCATTGTGAGTAATTTATGATTTAGCCGCCAGTTTTATTGCTTTCAGAATGTAGGGATAAGTTCCGCAACGGCAGATATTTCCATTCATCGCTTTTATAATAGCATCGTCAGTAGGAGTCATTATTTTTTTTAAGCAGCGCTGCTGCCGACATGATCATGCCCGGCGCACAATAGGAACATTGAAACGCATCGGTTTTAAGAAAGGCTTCCTGTACCGGGTGAAGTTTTCCATTTTTTTCGAGGCCTTCGATCGTTATGATCTCTTTGTTTGTTGCGTTGCCAACAGGTGTTATGCATGAGCGGGTCGGGTTATCATTTATCAGATACTGTGCAAGCTCCGCAAGCTCCTTCTCCGCAACCGTATTTGCTGCCGGTTAAATCGAGGTGATCACGTAAGACGGTCAGTAATGCAACATCGGGATCGACTGTGACTTCGCGTTTTACGCCGTTTACATTCAAGAACCATGATCTCGGATTTTGATTATACTGTAATTTACAAAAATGGAACCAAAGAAGGTTGGAAGGGAACCTCAGCAAGATATAAAGCCATTGGTGAATGAAGGTACGCAAGTTATCGTGTTAACTCTTCTGCTGTGGTTGGTGTTGTTTACAGAACGATTATGCAATCGAACTTATTGGCATACCAATAACGGCACAATATGGAAATATCGTTAGGAAGAAGTCCTCTAAACAATGGTGAGCCCTTAGCTTCTGTGAAACCCGATTTACCGTTACTAAGCAGAATTGTTACGTTGCTTTCTCTTCTCACTTCCAGGTCAACCAACTTGTTATTATCAAAGTCGGCTGCTTCGACACTGCCCTGAGATTGACCAACTTTATTTTTGAATGTATCATATAATGACAGCGAAACATTATTTGATTGTCCACAATCGGCAAATGCACTGCTTCCGAATAATAAGCGTAGTATTGAATCAATGAATGTCCTTATTGCAGAAGAAATTCCCATGTATATGCCTTCTATTGACATCATTATTATCTTTTCTGCGAAATTCGGCTGTTTCATAACAAATTATTTAGGTTGTTCCAATTTTAAATTCCTTACACAAAGTTCCTTCAATGTATTGGAGTGGAACCAAACCATTAGATGAAACGATGAGAATTCTTGATTAAGGACATGGATGAGAAAAGACACCGGATGAAAGGTTGAGAACTCTTGATGAAGCGCACCATGGAAGAGGCATTATTTGCGAAGTCAATATTTTTGTGACGCTGGTGGTGTTCAAAATTTGGGATAGTACTTCAATAGTTTATATCACCAACAACACAGTTTACCAAACTTACTATGTTCGGTATCGAAATTCATAATTTGTTTATTTAATATACTTTCACGGATAAATTAAATTTATGAACACTTTAAATGAAGGGCAAACACTTTATGTATTTAGTTTAGGTGTCACCTTTAAAGTTTTGAGCAAAGCCACCAAAGGGGGAACCGCAATAGTGGAGCATACAATAGAGCCCCGAACATTTGGAGCGCCTCCCCATAAACATACTCATGAAGATGAAATTACTTTTGTGATAGAAGGAAAACTTACTGTTGAACAAGATGGAATCGTGCACATTGTGGGGCCGGGTGAGTTTCTTGTAAAACCACGAGGACTCTTTCATAGTTTGTGGAATGCTCACGACGAGACAGTACGCTTTCTTGAGATCATTACACCAGGTAATTACGAGTCGTTCTTTACAGAAGTAGCGCCTCTTATTCCACCGGCCGTTTCCGAGCCTAAATGGGACGAAGTTAAATCAACAGCAGCCCGATACGGCTGGGAATTTAATATGGAACCCGTTGAAGGTATCATGAAAAAATATGGATTGAAAGGTTAAGCTGCACTGCCGCAAGTATCGTAATAATAATGGATAGCGATGGGTGTCGCTGAACGGACTATCAATTCAGATGCCTTCAATTGCGCACCCATCGGAATTAAAACAACGCTATTAAGAAAATATTCTTATTCTCTATTCACAACTGACGTTCGGATTGAACGGCGCGAAAATGCCTGATGGATTGTTTTCGTGTACCCAAACATGCAAGCTCCAATGCGGTACCGGCACAGGTGTGCCGCCAACATCGAATGGATGATCCCCAAACATCGGGCGAGGTTGTCCAACATTAATAACAATATATTCCACTGCTATTAGTCGCAGGTTGCCACCAGGACCAGGTGCATAAAGTATCGCCTCTGGTTTCAACGGATCAAACACCGGGTCAACCAGTGATGGATTAACCCAATGAAAGCCCATTCCACCAAGGCCCGGTGCGGAAACGCAATGCTCGTCGGGTTCATAACCCGCTGCGATAGCCTGCGCCGTAGAATGGAATCTTGCAGTAGCACGTCGAACTGATAATAATAGCTGGCTTTGGGCTCCGGCCGCCGCCGACACATTGGCCTGTGTTGCCAATTCACTCTCCAGATTCTCTTCTGCATTTTCATTCCTGATTTCTTTTTTGCAGGATGTTGCCAGCACCAACAGCAGTGCAGGTAATAAAAACGTGCGGATAAATAAATTCATCTTCATTGCTAAAAAATTTTATGTGAGGAAATAAGATCCATTCCTGCAAAGGGGTAGTAAGCAATGCAGCAGGGTTTCTTTTTTCGAATTTAGGTAAAAACTTTTGTTCAAATCGGCAGTTGAAAAAAAGCTGAATAAAATAAAGGGTGTATCTTTTACATCATTTGAGCAGTGAAGTAAAAATACGATGACATTTCATTTGATTTGCTTTTGATAAAAGCAACCTCTTCGACATTTTTGCCGTTTCACTTGATTGTCTGCACATCTGATCCATTATCCCATCTTCAATCATTTTAATCCTGCCTTGTGTATTTTTTTCCTTCAACCAACAATAACATAAGCCGGTGCTTTGCTATCCAGTCGATACTTTCTTTTCAATTATCAGAGTTGCCTCTGCTGTTCTGTCTATTCCCAAGAAACCCTTTTTAATCAATCTAAATAAAACAGTTATGAAAAAAATCTATTCAGGCCTTTTTCTCCCGGCAATAAAAAAAATTTTTTTGCTCCTTATAGTTTTTTTGGGCGCATGTTATGTTTCTAATGGACAGATCTATTGGGTCACCCTCACCGGGCCAGCCGAAGTACCGACAAATAATTCTCCCGGAACGGGGACGGGCCTTATTACAGTTGATGCTGTGGCTAACACCATGAGGGTGCAAACAACATTCTCGGGATTATTAGCTGGCGTAACAGCATCCCATATTCATGCTGCAACAGCAGTTGCCGGTGCAGGCACCGCTGGCGTAGCAACCGCGGTTCCAACTTTTCCGGGCTTTCCATCAGGAGTGACTGCAGGAACCTACGACCAAACATTCAATATGCTTTTGGCTTCGAGCTATAATCCTTCCTATGTTACAAATAATGGCGGCACACCTGCTTCAGCCTGGGCTGCACTCCGAGCTGCAATTAGTGCAGGCAAAGCGTATCTCAATATTCATTCAACTATGTTTCCGGGTGGTGAGATCAGGGGCTTTCTCAATCTCTGTCCCACAATAAATGTTTCGATCCCGAATGCATTTGCATTACCTTCTGGTGTTCTTGCCAACACAGTATATCCTGCTTATGCTCCTGCATCATCGTTAATGTTGCAGGCAAATGTTAGTGGTGGTACAGCACCTTACAGTTATACCTGGTCCAATAGTGCAACGACTTCTTCCATTACGGTGAGTCCTACTGCTGCAACCACTTATTCCGTTACCGTGCGGGATCAAAACGGCTGTCCTGGCTCGGCAACAAAAACTGTAAATGTGGTAGATGTTTCTGGCGGCAAAAACGGTGATAAGATCGTTATTTGTCATAAAGGAAATACTTTGACGATTGGGAGCGGGGGTGTAGCTGATCATCTTCTGCACGGTGATATGTTAGGCAGTTGTGAACCTGCTACGGTTAGAGTTAGATCAACCGAAGTTCTGGAGACAGCTTTTGCGATAAGAGTGCTGAACAACCCTTCCCCTAACTACTTTGACATCCAAATACGCGGTAAAGCAGACAACAACATACGTCTAACTGTGTATGATAATCTCGGCAGAGTTATAGAAACAAAGTCTTCGCTGTCATCCAATCAAACAGTAAGGATTGGAAGTTTTTATCGTGCCGGAATTTATTTCGTTGAGATTGTGCAAGGAACACACAAACAAACATTCAGGCTGGTTAAAGGAAACCAATAACAAAACTGATTTAAAGAGGTTGTCTCAAAAGTAATAAGTAACACGAAGGACACTAAGTACACACAACGCACACAAAGTACTTTCTGTTCTTCGTGTTTTCTTTGTGTACGTTGTGATCCCTGCTTTATCAACTCTGAGACAACCTCTTTATTTTTCTTTACCAGGTTAGATTGTTGGTGGGATCTCTCATGCTTGAAATATTCTTAAAGCTGAACACCAACAACGTCTTAAAAATATACTTTGCCGGTCCTTAGATTTTCGTCAGGAGACAGTCTCTTCATTCTATCAGCACAATTTTGTTTTTGATAGCATATAGAGCAAGGCCGATACGGCTCTTGACACTTAATTTTTCAAATAAGCTGTCCCGGTAACCATCAATTGTATGAACACTCAGGTGCATTTTTTCGGCAATATCTTTATAGGTTAGTTCTGTACATGCCAATTTTAGAAATTCAATTTCTCTTTGATTGAGCGATGCAAGATCTTTTAAAGATTGGCCGGGTTTTGCTTCATCCATTGTATTAATTACATGTATCAGTTTGCCGGTTATCATTTCAGTATAATAATATCCCTTTGTTACAAGAGACGAAAGGGCTTGTTGCAGTTCGTTCTTCCTTATGTCTTTTAATACATACCCTCTTACCCCCAGTTTAAGCATCCTGATCAATGCATTTTCATTTTCATACATTGACAAGACCAGGATTTTAATTGCAGGGTGATGTTGCTTTATCCAGTCGGCAGTTTCAAACCCATCCATTTCTTTCATATTTATATCTAACAACACAATATCCGGGACCCCTTTACTGTTCAGCTGCTTTATGAAATCAACGCCATTGTCAGCTTCAATCATCACATTGTATTCAGAAAAACCATCGATGAGTTCTGCTAAACCATCCCTGAAAAGCTTATGGTCATCAACAATCGCAAGTTTTATTTTATCCATAATTCCCTCATTTGTTTTTATTGATTATAGGGGATGGTCATCGAAATTGTTGTTCCTGCTGAAGGTACGCTATTAATATCCAGCGAGCCCCCGATAAGATGAGCTCTCTTTTTTATATTATTTATTCCTGCTCCATTTTTATAAATATTTTTTTCAGTTGATCCGGAAGTGTCAAAGCCTTTTCCATTGTCAGCTATTTCAATGCTCATGTGTGAATCGGAAAAGCTCAAATTGATTTTAATAAAACTTGCTTTGGCATGTTTGATAATATTATTAAGCGATTCCTGGATGATGCGGTAGAGTATTATTTCTTTTTGGCCATTCAATCTTTTCTCTTCTCCGGACAATTTAAAAGAAGTTTTGTAAACCCCTGTTTTTTCGAGTAGGTCCATTTCAAACCTGATGATACTTACTAATCCCACATTTGCTATATTATCCGCATCTAATGTTTTAGAGAGGTTTCTCAGATCAGCTACGGCTTTTTCCACTAGCCTTGTAATATTTTCAATCTTGATCGCTGCTTTATCCGTGTTATATAATTCAATTGCACTTAAATTCAGCACTGCTAATGACAGCACCTGGCCCACATTGTCATGAATTTCCTCGGAGATATATTTGAGTGTCTGTTCTTTTATTTCCAACTGTGTTTTTAAAATTTCCTGGTTATATTTTTCTTTTACAGATTCCATTTCCGCTTGGTGTTTTATCTGGCGGTTTTTATATTTAAAAAGAAATGATACAATAAAGCCCAACAGGATAAGCAACACCAGGATAATGCCTATGATCATGGTGAAAATATTGTAATCACTATCGTTCATGTTGTCTCAAAATTACCTATTCCGCGTTAATGAAACCAGGGTAAAGTGGTTGTAAAAAGCGCCAATAGTAAATGAAATGAACAAAAGATATTTAAAAATGTGGCCAATATTATATATCCTGATTGCAAGCTCCATGGAATGAACGATCACATAATTAAGCAATCCTTCAATGACGAGGTTGCCTGTAAAATAAATGAGTATGCCAACAATTATCCAGAACAGTGGAAACTTATGAAGGACGGTGGCATGTTGCAACAAAAGAACTTCACGCAGGTAATAGAGGGATAAAAAAATCATTATTACCGATTCGAGGGTGATTACGGCGGAATTACTTTCGTTGAGTTTTTGGATGAAGATTGAAAATAAAATAGCGACGACAATAAAAACCGGTATTGAATATGCCAGTAGTCTTTTTACAGTTGTATTTACAATGATTACTTTAAAAAGCAGGGCTAAAATTATGTATTCCAACGGTGTGAAAATGTGGAAAATGAACAGATTGTTTTTTAGCCCTGCATATTCGGTTGAATATATTGCTGCCCCGGTGACAATAACCCAAAGAATCAATAATGAGATCACCAATTTCACATACAAATCTTTTTTTCTGCATAGAGTGATATACGAGATCAGCGTTATGAAAAGTAATACTATATATACCACGCTAAAGATATTCATCTGATAAGTATTGCAGGGTTGGAGAAAGATCCAGGTTAATTACTCTTATATTTTTTTACGATTATTGATTTTAGAATGGATTCGTACAAAAGAGGATTGGTGGGGCAAATAGGCGGACACCTGCCGGTTGTGTCACTCATTACAACCGTGAAGTCGCAACAAACTGGCGGGCATCTGCATGTGGTGTCCTTTGCAGCCTTGAAGTCTTTTTCTGATTTTTCGGAAAGCAGGAAATATTGCAAATTTTCTTTACCCGGTTCCAGGCAAACACTGAGTCCAGTTGTATTTACTAAGAATGTTTTATCGATTTCTATAAAATATCCCGGGCGAACTTTATTCATTGGCACATTATTATTTTTTAAAAAACTAATATACCATTCTGATTGGGCTTCAAAAAGTTTCATGTTACCTGTTTGGTCTATTTTTTCATTCTGCTGCAATCCATCCTGGAAAAAAAACTTCAAATCAAAATCCTTTGCTCCTGAAGACTTACTCAATTTTACCGGGTAAATATTCAGAATTAATTTATTGCCTTTTGAATTTGAGAAGGCTTTTCTTAACTCATCGGTTTTTATCAATTTGCAAATTTTGTCAGTAAAATTCGTCACCGGTTGTGTATTACCGGAAACAGATTTTTCGCCTGATAACACATTGTAGCATTTTGAAAAAAACAATCCTGACAGGATTAATAAGCTGACCACTGCAGCTTTTTTAATTAGATTACTGGTTCGCATAAAAAGGAATTTTTATTGTTATAAATAGAATCACTAAGGTGACTTCTATTATACTTCTTTCAATCATGGTTTCTACGGCTTTTTTTATCCCCGTAGAAACACTTTATGTTACCCGGATTAAAGGTCTTTTAACACCTTTTTTCCTCCCCGCAAAACATGCAAAACCCTGATCCAAAAACAATTCTTTTCTCCTTTTTACCGGCCATTTGTCAAAAGATATTTGTTCCCTGAATTCAGTTCTTCCTGGACTGATAATTAAAACCAAATTAGTAAACATTAAAAAAGAGCTACCATGACAATTTTAAAAAATCTTAGTTACGTCCTTATCATCAGCATTACATTGTCTTCCTGCGATGGTTGCAAAACCACCCCGAATACAAATGATACTACACCGCCCACGATCGACTGGACTGTTCAAAATAAAACAAGCGGAGTGGAAACTAAAGTAAATGGAAACGGATCTGTTTCCGTAAAGCGTGGTGATGAATTGACTGTTACAGGCTGTGTGAATGATGATGGAGGCGTGAAAGAACTTAAGTCCTCAAGCAATTTTGGTTATTCATGTACAGCAAATGGCGTCGGTCAAAATGTAGGTCCGTCATTAGGTGTGTTAGAAACAATTCCCTTAGGTCTTGATGCAAATGGAAAAGCATGGTCACGGTATTGCAAAATTTCTGCGCTAACCACCAACTTTAATTGTCAGCAAGGATACAGTTATAGCGGCGGAAGCTATTCACTTCATTTGGATGGAAAGAATTTCGCAAACCTTACTGCCAGTTCTACACTGGTAATTAATGTTAACCCTTGACTTTCCTGACCTGACTAACCGGAGAATGCTGAAAATCCTTAAAGAGAGTAAGCACCCGAACGCCGAAAAGGGGAATTAGAGTAGGCAACATTTTTCAATTATTATTTATGAAATACATTTTCAGAGGCAGGCTTTGTGGCTGGTTTTGCAATGATTGCCATGAACCACTTGCAGGAATTAAAGTAAGAATTTACCAGGCATCACAGCGCAAAGACGTAACATTAATGGCCGTGGCCGATCCCACACAAACTTTTCATGAAGTAAGTGCGGATGAATTAAAAGAAAAAAGCAAATTGCTGATATCCGAAACAGTTTTGGATGCAAATGGAGATTTTTCTTTTGCCATCGATGAACAAAGCGGGTATAAAGGTGAGGCATTTGATTTTGATTTTGTATGCGGCACCGGCTATGGCAGACCAAGACCTCCTAAGAAAGAAGAGTTCTTTCAATTTCATGTAACAACCATTCAGCCGCAATGGCGGGAAACAGAAATAAATAAAGCAAGTGTATATCAATTCGCATGGGAGTATTGTGTTCCGAGCAAATGGTGGTGCAGAATATTGCAAAAAATTGATCGCTGGGTAATTTGCGGACGCGTCACAGATTGTGAAACTGGTCGTGCAGCATCTGGTGTACGTGTATTTGCATTTGATGTAGATCTGCTGCAGGATGATCCGCTTGGCTCAGCATATACCGATGCAGGCGGATACTTCAGGATCTATTATACTTCTGCAGATTTTTCTAAAACAATTTTCTCATGGCTTAATGTAGAATGGCCTGCTGGTCCTGATTTGTATTTCCGTGTTGAATCGGCATCCGGCCAGGTTTTGCTGAATGAAAACCGCAGTACCGGTCACAGGCACGATCGTACAAATGCACATAATTGTTTTTGTGTAAAACTCTGTGTGAAATATGAAACACCGGTTGATTTTCCATGGTTCACCCATGTAGGAAATTATAATATTACTTCAGATATCAATGCTTCAGGAATTACAACTCATAACCGCTCCTTCGCAAGCGGCATTGGGTTTGGATTTTTTGGTGCAGTAAAACTTACAGGTTTTGTAACCAAGAAAGTCCCTACTGATTTGAGCAGGGTTTTATTTTATCGGTTCATGTTCTCATTAGATGGCATAAACTGGAATCCTGTCACCGAAACACAGGCGTATCCTCACCGGTTAAAAGTTGGGGTTCGTTTGATTACATGGAATGGAACAGATGCATTCCAGGATATAGTGATCGATCCGACACAGCCGGCTTCGCTTGCGGACAGTATACCACCGGATGGATTCCCGGCTGATATTCCCGATCATGTATTAAGACAAGATGCAAATGGTTGGATCCGGGTTGACCAGGTTGGACTTGATAATGGCTTTTATGGTCCGTTGCTTTGGGTAAATACCAATACAATTGTACCAGGTGGCAATGCAAAAGATGCGGGAGACCAGGCAGGAAATGGCGCGGTAACTCCTAAAAATGGAAAGAAAGTATTTTTTGCTTTTCAAACCACTGATGACCCTGCAAACCCTGCTTCAATACATTTCCAGGAGCAATCAATAAAAGGTATCGTTCATGTCAATAATTGGGATGAATTGAGATTGCTTACTCTTGATGAATTAACCGCTGGAGGCGGAGGAGGATGCAATCCGATTACGACACATGCACATGTGCATTATACAGCGGACCATGAATTGATAGCAGAATGGACACTCTATGCTTCTTCTGCAGCAATACCAGATCCTCCTGGTATCGATATCGTAGTCGCAGGTTCTTCCGGCACAGTTCCGCGTGGCAATGCAGATAATTTTGATCTTGCGACCGCGGGTACGGTTACTCCAGCGTTCGCTACATGGCCATCGTGTGCGTACCGTTTAGGCATACATACTCGTCGTAAGCTTACTGATGGAGAAAATAATGATCACACTAAGTGGACCGAACTCCTTTTCTGTCGTTAGTCTGACGCCAGGAGCGGACGAGACAAGGCATGCCTTGTCTGTACGGAAATCAGAAGTCCGAAGCCGGAAGAAAAACTTCCGGCTTCTTTTATTTAAGACCAATCAACAATATCGTGGTTACCGGGTACTCCAATATTTCCAGATTTAAATCATGTAATGCTACTTTTCCCACCCACCTGTTATCAACGATCCACTTATTGGTATAGGCAGTTGACGAAGGATCAATCCGAAAACCAACTTTTTGCAATTCATGTTTCCACTCTTCAACATCCCAAAAACAAAAAGTTTCATGCATTTCACTTTCCCAGTTATCGCAGTAATCCTTCCGGCTTAAAAACTCCATTGCATTTTTTAAACTCAATTGTATATAAGTTTTATTTCCTTTTTCCACCACGATAAACGGCAGCTGATAACCTTCTTCACTGCGGAAATCTTTTGCAAACCTGAGAAAGCGACTATAAGTAGAAAGTGATTGCAGGTATGCGGAAAGCTGAATACTATTATCAAATTGAGTAAACGGATCATCGTTATTCCCATCATTTTTATTTAACCACATCAGTATTTCCTTTTCTTTTTCAAACGGAGCTACCACGTCACGGTTGATCCATACTCCGCCAGGGGCCAGTTCCTCATACCTGTTTTGTATAAATTGTAACAGATCTTTCCGGCTGCCATAACTTTCTATTTCATGCGTTAATGAAGAAGTATGAATGGTGTTCATGCTGTTCTTTTCAAATACCAAATCTGTTACTGCATTCTTTTGTGAAAAAAATACAAACTGGTTGTCGAATTCATTATTTTCTTTTCGCTGCCGGCATATATCGTATAAATGCCGGCTGATCTCTATCCCATAAAAATCGCTTTCTCTTAACCTGTTTTCTTTACATGCCAGTTTGATCCAACTGCCGACGGCACAACCAATATCACCGATGCGGCCTGGCTGTATATATTGGCTGGTGTCTTTGAATTTCAATTCAGCAATATCATCCATTTGCCGTACATAGATGTTATAATCCCTGGTTTCCGTCAGGTCGCCATCGTTACCGATCATCTCATCGCGGAAGAGCATTTGCACTTTTTTGTCGAGATGATATTTATTCCAGACAAAAAGACTTGATTGATGTATTAATTTTTTAATGGCAATATTATTCTCCCAATTATTTTCCCTTGCGATTTTTTCCACGATATCCCATGGCATAGCTGTTTTATATGACCACACCTTTCTGTCACTCAATTCGGCCGGTAAGATGGAAAAGCCAGGACGTTCATATAATTCCAATACAGGTGTCGAACAAATAACTATTGTATTACCGGGATCGCAGTTAAATAAGCCTTCACTTTCATGCTGGATACATTTAATGGTATAGTTGGCAAAATTTGGAATAGTGCCTGCATCGTTAATGCCAAAAATATAAACAGGCACAGGCAATTCTTTACTCATGGCTTCTATCGCAATTGCCCGTAAATAAAACGGAAGCGGGTTTCTCCGGGTGTTGGAATGATTTGCTGACGTTATCGCAAAAATTATAGCCTCCGGCGGTTGGGCAGTATTTATTGCAGCCCCATTAACATCCGTAAATTTCGTTTCGGTACATAATTTTTTTAAATAGTCAAATTGAAACTGTGTAATAATGTGATGTCTTCCCGGAATTAACAAATACATTTAATTTTGCTTTAATTATATGCAAAATAAATCATCCCGGTTAAAAGTCGCCGTAGATGCGATTGTATTTGGCTATTCAAAGCAAGACGGCGTATCTGTGTTATTGATTCAGCGTAAATACGAGCCCTTTAAAGGATCATGGGCGATCCCGGGTGGGTTTGTGTTAGATAACGAATCCCTGGAAGAAACAGTGGAAAGAGAACTGTTCGAAGAAACCGGCATTAAAGTAAATTATCTTGAACAGCTATATACATTCGGTGAACCCGGCAGGGACCCGAGACAACGCATCATTTCTGTCGCTTACTTTGGGTTGGTAAAAACAACTCAATACCAGGAATTAAAGGCCAGCACTGATGCAGAAAATGCAAAGTGGTTCAATATAAAAAAGATCCCGCCACTTGCTTTTGACCACAAACAGATTTTATCGGTAGCGATTAAAAGGTTAAGAGCAAAGATCAGTTATCAGCCAATAGGTTTTGAATTATTGGATAAGAAATTCCCGTTTTCAGATCTCGAGAAATTATATATCGCACTGCTTGACCGGGAAATTAATCGCCGGAATTTTAGTAAAAAGATTTTATCCTTTGACTTCCTCGAAGAAACAGGAGAAGTAACGAAACCGGAAGGGAAGGGGAGGCCGAGTAAAATATATCAATTCAACCAGAAGCGGTATAAAGAATTATTAAAAGAAGGATTTCATTTTGAAATATAATTGATGTAGCTAACAACAGTCCCAATTGTACATCACTTTAGTAAAATCTTTTTTTGCAAGATCATCCGGGTGAATAAAAAAGTTAGCAACGCCCACATCGCCCCACATAATATGATCGTCTGAATCTAATTGAAACAATAGAATAAAATCCTTAAATCTCTTGTCATATCCTCTCGGATCGTTTTGCGTGAAATATGCATACCCGCCTACTTTGTGACCATTCGGCTGGGAATTTTCATACAAAGCATTTTCAAGCTCATCTTTGATTGACGGATATTGTTCAGCAACGGAAAACAAGTCTATTTCAGCATGGGCCTCATACCATGCATCACCGATCCCAATATATTCGTCTTTTTTTACAAAGCTCAGGGCATGCGGGCGGTGCACAGGACACATGTCGCTTTCCATTACGTCGTCAAGAAAAGAAAAATCAGCCTTATAATTCTGTACTTCGGATTCTTCAAAAAAAAGAATGCGGAAGTTTTTTTGGGATTGAGGATTATCAAAGTCAAGACCATAGACCTCATCAAAGCCCGAAATGTAAAATTGAAGATAACCAGAAGCAGGATAGCCGGCCAACTCCGGCATTTCTTTAAAATTGATTTGCGCAAGCGGGTACATATATTTCCCTTCCGCATCTTTGGGATAGTCAAAACCAATGGGCATATAAGGATAATGCCCGAATTTACTTTGTTCTAAAGAAAGGTCTTCCTTAGGCAAAGCTTTTATCGATACGGTACTTATTCTATTCTTTTCAATCGATGACCGCTGATCGGCAAAAGCCTTTGGCATAGATAAGCCGGGAAGTATTTCAGCATTTTCAAGCAGATCTTTTTGATCTTTTATTTCCGCGGGTTTATCCTTTTTTCCAAAAAATGAATCAAAAATGCCCATAGGTAACTTGTTTATATGTCACAATTTAAGATTATCCGGGGAAAAATACTTTGCGTAAAATTAAAGCAAAATTTGGGCGGGAAAAAGAGGAGAATTATATTTGCTTATTAATTACGCAAAATAAAATGAGAAGCATTGATCTTAACATAAACAAAAGTGTTCGCTTTATCCTGTTTCCCGATAACCAGCCGCATGTGATCGTGGAAGGCATCGAAGCAGGAGACGAAACAGAAGTCATCTGCTCCATTACTGACAGCTTAAAAATGATGCACCTGCTGCAAACTGCCAACGCATTGGATCATCTTCATGCAAAGAAGAAGCGATTGATCATCCCTTACCTGATGGCAGCCCGATACGACCGGCTGATGCAGCACGGTGATAGCTTTGATCTTGAAGTGATCGCAAGTCTTATCAATAGCTGCGGTTTTGAAAAGGTGTTATTATTTGATGTTCATTCTGAGGTTTCATGGCAGCTTATCAATAATGCAATAAATATTAACAACAAACAGCTTGTAGACCAGTATACGAAGCCTGATGCGATCGTCATTTGCCCCGATGCGGGCGCATCAAAAAAAGTAACTGAGTATTTGAACTGGAATAAGAACCTGAAAGAAATAGTGTATTGCGACAAAAAAAGAGAATTGTCAACAGGAAGATTAACATTGGAAGTAAACGGTCCGGAAAAATGTGAGAATAAGAACTGCGTGATCATAGATGATTTATGCGACGGCGGAGCAACTTTCCTTGCAATAGCAGAACAGGTAAAGCCAAAACACATGACGTTGATCGTTTCTCATGGAATTTTTTCAAGAGGATTTGGTATGCTGGAAAAAAAATTTGATGAGATCATTGTAAGTGATAGCTATGGGAAGACATACAATTCGCCAATCGTAAGAATGATAAAAGCCAGGATCTGTGATTAAAAATAACAATCATAAACACATTGATATGAAGACCAATCCATTTCTGCTAACAGATTATTACAAGGTAGGGCATGTGTTTCAATACCCGGAAAACACAACGCTGGTATATAGTAACCTCACTCCGCGAAAAAGCCGCTTCGATAATATCGATGAAATGATTTTTTTCGGATTGCAGTATTTTATAAAGGAGTATCTTATTGAATACTTCAATGATAATTTTTTTAACCGGCCTAAAGAAGAAGTGTTGGCAGAATACAAGCGCAGGATTGTGACGTCACTAGGCGTACACTTGCCATCGTATGCGCATTTGGAAAAACTTCATGACCTTGGTTATCTCCCCATTGAAATAAAAGCATTGCCCGAGGGGAGCCGTGTGCCGATGAGAGTTCCCTGTTTAACAATAGTAAATACTCTTCCTGAATTTTATTGGTTAACTAATTTCCTGGAAACAATTTTATCGGCGATCATCTGGCAACCTTGCACCAGTGCCACCATTGCTTATGAATATAAAAAATTATTGACCCATTATGCTGACCAAACAGGTATGCCCTCCGAGTTTATTCAATGGCAGGGACATGATTTTAGTTTTCGCGGAATGAGCAGCCTGGAAAGTGCAGTTACCAGCGGCATGGGTCACTTGTTGTCCTTTTCAGGAACAGATAGCATTCCGGCAATAGATGCATTGGAAAAATATTATTTTGCCGATGCAGATAAAGAATTAATTGGGGGAAGTGTAGCAGCAACAGAACATAGTGTAATGTGCAGCGGCAGCAAAGAAGGCGAGTTGGAAACATTCAGAAGATTAATAACTGAAGTATATCCTTCAGGTATTGTAAGCGTGGTAAGTGATACATGGGACCTTTGGAAAGTTTGTACTGAATATTTATCAGCATTGAAAGAAATTGTTTTACAACGCAATGGTAAAGTAGTAATAAGACCTGACAGCGGTGATCCTGTAAAAATCATTTGCGGCGATCCGGATGGTAAAACAAATGCGGAGAAGAAAGGAGTGATTGAATTGTTGTGGGATATTTTTGGAGGGACAATTACCAGCCGCGGATATAAACTACTGGACCCGCATATTGGCGCAATTTATGGCGACAGCATCAATCTTGAACGGGCACAGGCCATTTGCGAAAATTTAAAACAAAAGGGCTTTGCAAGTCAAGTGGTATTTGGTATCGGCAGTTATACATACCAATATAATACCCGAGATACGTTTGGTTTAGCGATGAAGGCAACTTATGTTGAAGTAAATAGTGAAGGCAGAGAAATATTTAAGAACCCGGTAACCGATGACGGAACGAAAAGATCTGCCACGGGATTATTACAGGTAAAAAAGGAAAAAGGAAGATATATTTTGATTGATAAGGTTGGCTGGCATGAAGAAAAGCAAAGCGAATTGAAAACAGTTTTTAAAGATGGCAAACTTATAAGAGAGTGTTCATTAGCAGAAATAAGAAACAGGTTAAATGAAAACAGAGAAGTATACAGAGCAGAAGAAAAGGTTGCCTGACGCAGGCAAACGAGTAATCGGAAGTCTTGTGGATGATTGCATCATCGTTTACCAGGCATTCAATATCGACATTGCAACATATGCAGTGAAAGAACAAAAATTTGGAGGCCCGCATTATAGTTTTAACCGCATGTCATGGATCAAACCCGGTTTTTTATGGATGATGTACAGAGCCGGATGGGCAAACAAAGAAAATCAACAACGAATTTTAGCGATCACATTGCCGGTTGTTCATTTTAAGACTATTCTGTCAAAAGCTACTGCCACTTCTTTTGATAAAAGTTTGTTTACGTCGGAAGAAGAATGGAAAAACGAACTTGGTAAAACAGAAGTCAGGTTGCAGTGGGATCCGGATCATGATCCTTTTGGGAATAAACAAGAAAGAAAAGCCATACAAATCGGAATGAAAGGCGACATACTAAAAAAATTTTGTACGGAGTGGATAACAGGTATAGAAGATATTACGGAATTTGTAAGAAAAGAACATGAGAAGATTTTAAACAATGGTATTGATGAATTGGATATTCCATACGAAGAAGTAATAGAACTAAATGATATCAAAATAGAGCAACGAATTGGTGTGGATTTAAATTAAAGAGTAACGGGGAATGAAAGACCAACTTAAAAATATCAGCAAGTTCATGAGTTTGGTGTTGAGGCATAAACCTGGAGAGATCGGTTTGCAGCTTGATGAGAATGGATGGGCAAGAGTTGATGAACTGATCTCAAAGATGAATGTGAAAGGAATAATCGTTGATCACGAGTTCATCAACAGAATCGTGGAAACAAATGATAAAAAAAGATTTGCGTTCAACGATAATAAAACTTTGATAAGAGCAAGCCAGGGACATAGCATAGACATAGAGCTTAATTTACCAGAGGCAGTTCCACCGGATGTATTATATCATGGAACAACAGAAAAATATTTAGAAAATATATTTAACGAGGGATTAAAAAGAAAAAGCAGGCAACACGTACATTTAAGTATAACTCCAGAGACTGCGAAAACGGTTGGCAGCAGGCATGGCAAGCCAGTGGTATTATCAATAAATGCGAAAGCAATGCACGAGGCGGGACTTAAATTCTATTTATCTGAAAATAAGGTATGGCTTACCGGTTCAGTACCAGTTGAATTTATTTCGCATAAAGAATAATAAAACAAATACTCAATATTACCTTTAATCTATAATGGAGTCATCAAACTTTATAGAGACTTTACTTACGCAAGGGAAAGTGTCAGTCAAAGGCCACCTTGAGTCATTTAACGAAAAGGAGTTAAATGATACAAAAATAATTTTGCATAAGTATTACCAGGACGATATACTTGAAATGCCTTATGCGGCACCGGAGTATAATGAAGAGGTTGCATTATGGGCAGCGGAATATTTATATAAAGCGGTTCAGTTAATAGTGTTGAGAGATGTGGAAGAAGAAATGATCAATAATGAGTTGAAACCTTTTACCGGGGAGCCAACTCCATCAGTTATTTATTCAGCTGATCTGATGTTGCGCTACCTGCCCCAGCTTTTTGAATTAGCAAAAGGCCTGGCACCGGGTGATTTGCTTGTTCAAATTCTTAAAAACACGGCCCGGCAATGGCCCTATTCATCCGTGGGTATTGAATTGGATGAGACCATTGATGATAAAATGATCATAGAATATCCTTCGCTCAGATATTCATATATTGACAGGATCATTCAGGCAAAAGATAAACAACGTATGAAAGATCCTGTTGTTGCGGATTATATTAAGGAAGTGGCGGGTGAACAGTTTTCTGTTCTCTTGCCCTCATTTGAAAATTCATAAAGCATAATTTGATGGAACTTACAACAAGGCAGACTGAACTCATAGATCATCTCAATAATATCCTTCATCATCTGAAAGAAAAGTTCGTTGGTAAAGATGATATTATTGACCTGATGGGGATTTGTTTAGCAGGCAGGGAGAATTTATTTTTATTGGGTCCACCGGGCACTGCAAAAAGTGCAATGGTCAGAGAGTTGTCAAAACTTGTAAATGGTAAAAGCTTTGAATATTTATTGACAAGATTTACCGAGCCGAATGAAATATTTGGTCCTTTTGATATACGCAAATTGCGTGAAGGAGACCTGGTAACAAATACCGAAGGTATGCTCCCCGAAGCCAATCTTATTTTTTTAGATGAGCTTTTAAATGCAAACAGTGCCATACTTAACAGCTTGTTGATGGTATTGAATGAAAAAGTATTCCGTCGTGGCCGGGAGAATAGACCTTTACCTGTAGTAATGATCGTGGGTGCGAGCAATCATTTACCGGAAGATGAAGCGTTGCAGGCTTTGTTCGATCGCTTTTTAATTCGTGTACGTTGTGATTATGTCGATCCTGCATTATTAAATAATGTTCTCGATGCCGGGTGGAAATTAGAAAACAAGGATATGCTTGATAAGCCTGAAATTTCCGCTGATAATATTTTCGATATACAAGCATTAATAGGTTCGGTTGATCTTCAGGAAATACGTCCTGTTTATATCAATCTCGTTGAAATGTTAAGGAATGCTGGTGTGCAGGTAAGTGATCGAAGGGCAGTAAAACTTCAACGACTGATTGCGGCAAGCGCTTTATTATGTAAACGGATGAAAGCATTACCGTCTGATATGTGGGTGATGCGTTATATCTGGGATACAGAAGAACAACAGGAAGTGATAGCCGGAATTGTAAATACGGTCGTTGAAGCTGATGCGAATGTTTCAGAGCAACATCCCCGTGCTTCTGCACATGCATTGCCTAATGCAGATGAAATATATAAGGAGGTAATGAGAATGTCTGAAAAATGGGAAGATAAAGAATTGCCAATGACTGAAAGAACAGTGATCAAAGACAGGTTACGTCATTTGAACGGACGCTGTCAATGGATAAGTAACGAAGTACAGCGTAAGTATGTACAGGAACCGATCGATCAATTGTGGGGGAAAATTATTCATTCAGCTTAATTTTTTTATGCCTGAGTTTCTTTTAAAATTAGAAAGTAAGAATAAGGAATCTTTAGGAACTGTCCGCTGCATGGAAGGACTGCGTGCGGCTGAAGAAGAAAATTGTATTTGGATAAGAGGCATCAATGCTTTACTGGAAATGGATAAAGAATTATTGCGTTTGCCCGCGACCAATACATTTATTATTGACGAACAAAATAATCTTTTCCTTCCCGGCGGGCTCACACCGGTTGCAATTTTAAAACCATTGGAATGGACATCGCTGACTGAATTTATATCAGCAGAGGCACCCATCGCTGCTTTGCCCGGTAAAACAAATGATAAGGTCAATATAAAAATAATTCCATCTGCAACTCGAAAGAAAAGGGGCAGCACTACTAACGACCCTCGATGTATGGAAGCGGTATGCGGAAACTGGATCAGAAACCAGGCTTTTGGCAACAAGATTTGCAGTATCGGAAAAAAATAAAGTATTGATCATTGGTGATCCTTTGCCTTCATTACCAGGCATTGAATATTGGCAGTCAGGTGATGCGCTGCTCCCGGCCGGGTATGATTTTGAAGTTTCCATTATGCAGGAATTTTTAAATAAGAAATTAAATGAAAATAAAAGCGTTGTGATCCTGTTTGATAAAGATGGTAGCTGGCAAAAGATCGATAAATCTTTTTTTGTCATCAGCAAAAGAAGCGCAATCCGTTTAACTGCAATTAATGATTAAATCATTTATCAATACACAGAATTATTTCCAGGCGCCAAAGAATTATTTTTGGCGATGGGGTGATAATGGAGAAGTGCTCGAATGGACAAATGGAACTACTATTTGTTACAGGGATGATGTGATCGATCTATTAAGGGAATTGTCGGCAAAACGACTTCCTTCTTTCAGTTCGATATTGTTATTGTTATCTGTTTGTAAAAAAGAGTTTACAAACGATGAACTGTTTTTCATAATAAGAGGACAAAAAATAACTGAAGATGGAAAGCTCTATAGTTTTATCGATGATGCTATTGCTTTTCTGCGTGTGGTCAATGGTTTACCTGAAGAGTTAAAGACAGGCAGGGCACGAATGCATTTGATCCATGAAGTGTTATATCAACATGACTTTCCTCTTCCGCAAATAAATGTTAAAGATGCGCTGGACGAATTAAATAGTGGCCGTATCGACAAGCTGGTAATTGCGGAAAAAGAACCGATAACAAAGGCTGAGTTTACCACCGACCTTTTATATTTCTGCAATACGCTGAAAAAATATCCAACAACAGAAAGTCTTGCATTAAAACTAAGAACCGGTTTGGATGTTCTACCAACACCTGCTGAAATAGTTTTGCCCGAAATCGCTGTTCCCGATTTACTTGATCAATTGGCCGAAGATCCAAAAACGGTTGGCATCTCCCGGCTTACAAGAAGACTGGTTGCTGCCTTAAACATACCAATGCATTCGGCTGCAAGCGGTGATCAATCATATGGCGGTATTACCGATATTACCAACAGGGGCAACTATGACAAATTATTATTAAGTGAGCTTGCACACGACACTGATCTGCTGATGGCAAGACTTGTAAATAACGAAGCACTCTATTTTCGACGTGAAGAGCCGCCTGATAATCCAAAGCGTCAGCGAACAATTTTACTTGATACAACTATAAAGATGTGGGGTATACCAAAAGTGTTTGGCCTTTCCGCCGCGTTGGCTTTTGCACATAGCACGAAGCATAATGAAATTGTAGAATCATACGCATTAGGCGGCGATGTTTATGCGGAAATAAAATTAGATACAAAGGAAGGAGTAATTAAGTCATTGGAATTACTGGACCATTCGTTGCATTGCGGCGGTGCTTTGCAAAATGTGATTGACGAATTTTCAGCAAATGAATACAATGAATTTATTTTTATTACGGATGAAAAAATATTCAATACGCCGGCGTTCCATGTTGCCATCTCGGGGGTGAAAGAAGCCTTAGCATTTATTTTAACGGTAAACAGGAACGGCAATATTTCATTTTATGAATGTAAAAGAGGCAGAACGAAATTAATAAGCACAGCGAAACTGGAGCTGGAAGAATTGCTTTTTACACCACCCAAAATTTTAAAAACAAAAATAGAGTCTTCAAATGGAAACATTCCTGCCTTTCTTTTACAACTGCGCACGCCATTATTATTTCCCAGGGTAAGGATCAAGTTTTGGGAGAGCCGGCTGCATGATATGGTAAAGTCCGGAATTGTTGTTGTTAATGAAAGTCAAAGAGTATTGTATATTCCTCATAGAAAGAAAGGTGCATATGAGTTGATAAATTATATTGAGAAGGGAACTTACTTTTTTGGTTTTAGCGCACCGGATACTTTATTTATACTCGTCAGCAACTATCAAAGAAAATTTTTAAAATGTTATCGTGCAGATCTTGAAACTAACGTGTCTTCCAGCGTCAATCTTTCTGATGAAATACAGTTTGTAAGGAATGTTGTATTTCGGGATAACAGATTTTATATAAGGACAGATTATGCTTCTTTTTCTTATGATTGTTTTTCCGGTAACGTGATTGACAAATCAGATGCTGCCGGTTTTCCGGAGATGTTTAAATCATTCATTGTCGATACCACAACCGCGGCGGATCGTGAAAGTCTTAAAGATTTTTTACGGTCTCACGACAGCGCCATGTATAAGGTCAGGCAAATGTTCATAAGCTCCAAAGGGCAATTAGTGATTGGCAATTACACGTTAGAGTTAGCCTGGAATGAAGAGTATTTCCGGATCAATGAAAATACTGCAAAAGAAGAAGGCATTCACATCTCTGAAGAAATTTCACAGAGCCGGAATGGTTTGCCGAATAAAAATATAAAACTTATCACCAGGCAATGGAGTGATGGGAGCGAAGCCGTCATCGATACAAGAGGTCTTTTACATTTGAAAAGTTCAGATCCGGCAGCACCTGAAATAACTATCGTTCTCGTTACCGGCAGATGTACGGCGTGCTGGGCATCTGATGGTATTGCCGCCGGTGATCCTTATTTTATTGACAATAATAGAGTGAATATAATACCAGCTAAAAATTTTTACAAAAGTTACATTCAGCGATTTATCGATAGGATCATGCAATCATGAAACTGCGTATACGATACAAAGATTCAATTCATGCCCCGGCACATGCTGTTTTTCTACGGGGCATTGAGCCATTAAGCTGGCTTCGGGAAATTGATAAATGGAAGATTGCAACTGAGGAATTAGAGTGCTACACATTGCCATCATCAATTCAGTCTGTCGATGCTTCGGGACTCTTTGTGATATTTAAGGACACGGCAAAAATCAAAGACCTTTCGCTAAAAGAAGCGTATACATGCATTGAAAAAAGATTATTTATTCCATGTAATGCTGAAATTATTCCGCAGGCTAACCGGAATGAACTAAACAAAATTCTGTTATGGGATAAACAGATCTTTCACCCGGTGATCGGTTTGATAGGAGTGGAAGCCAAAGATCAAACCAGGCTGACCGATCTTTTGTTTTTTAATGAACCATCAACCGCCGATTGGAGTTTTGCCCATCCTGGCATTCCCTCAAGACCGCAGTTCAATGAAATACTAATTGTCAATGCGACCGCAAAAGAATTAATAGATTCTATTAAGAAAGAAATCGGAGAAAAACCTTTTGGAGAACTTTCTAAAAAAGACAGCGAGGAATCAGTTTTCCAAAAATTGCTCGACAGGATAAAATACGTAGGATTTAAAGGTGTTGCAGAAATATTGAAGCTTGCTGGTAAAACAGGTTCCGAAGCTGATGGATCAGGCTCAGAAGGAATTTTTCAAAAATTTGAGAAATGGATATTCAAAAATTTAGAAGAGTTAGAGAAAAAAAGACGGGATGAAATAAAACGATTGCTCGATCTTTTTGATGAGAATACAAATGAAGCATTGCAATATGCAATACCGCTGGATTCACCTTATCTTAATCGTGGAAGTGAAACATCTTCTTATAAACTTACAAGAAGACCTCTGTTGTTTAACCTGGGTAACCTGGGTGGAGGTGCAAAAGTAGATGTTTGGGATATCGGTGATTACTATCATGACCTGAGAACGAAATATATTAATGCTGCACAGAAAGCAATCGAAAGAAAGGATTTTAGAAAAGCTGCTTATGTGTATGCACACTTGTTAGGCGATTATCCTTCGGCAGCCAATACCCTTGAGCAAGGTAAGATGTATCGTGAAGCAGCCGCTTTATATAAGGATCATTTGAAAAATATGGCGGCTGCAGCCGATTGTTTGGAAAGAGGAGGACTATTTCTCGAATCGATAGAACTGAATAAAGTGATAGGCCGGGATGAAAAGACCGGTGATTTATATAAGCGGCTTGACCAGGAACAAAATGCCAGGCTATTTTTTGAAAAACATGTTGCCACCAAACTTTCATTGAATGATCATTTTGATGCGGCGCGGGTGATGGATGAAAAAATGAATGAAAAAGAAAGAGCGCAACAAATTTTACTGGAAGGATGGAATCATTCTTATCAACATGAATCATGCTTAAAAAAGTATTTTGATATTGTCGCTGACACAGAACCCGGTAACATCAGTACTAAAATCAAAAACATCTATACCAATTCAACACCGAAACATAAAAACATGCCGCTGTTAAATGTGCTGGAGTATGTAAATAAGTTGCGGCAGGATGAAACAGTAAAGGAAACGACAAATGAAGTGATGTATGAAATAATTCATAAGGAAATAAAAAGCGGCAATCCTAATTCGGTTCATTCTTTAAGAAGATTTTTACCACAGGATAAGCTTATCAGTTCTGATGCGAGCCGCTATATCAGCAATACCCGTAACAGGCCGGCAAGAAATGCTGCACCCGGTTCTTATCACCTTGATACCAGTATTAAATGGATAAAAGCCGTTTGGCACCGTAATCAATTCCTGGTGATTGGCATTAAAAATTCCTGCCTGCATATGGCACGTGGTAATTGGTATGGAAACTTTGAATATTATACCTGGACAAATCCTGTTAAATCGGGTGCAATAGCTACGTTAATAAATTCTCCGTATCAAAGCAACTATGTCTTTGTTCATTTTTCCCATGGACTGCCCATAACAAGAAAAAATCTTCCGCGGAATAAATATTTTAATGATGCGTTGATCGTTTGCTGCCCGGTATGGTTGCACCAGGGCCCGGCGCGGTTTGTTATAAATGATGATGGTACTATCTGTCGGCTGGACACCGATAGCAATATAACATTGCATCATTATTCAATGACCGGCGATCTGAAAAGATCGGTAAGTTGTTTTATAGAAGGTAAAGATCAGGCTGCAGGTCACAATCAGCTAAAAACCGGGTTCGTTCACCACGATGGTTATTATTATACATTTTGGGACAAAGTTTTTGTTAGCATTTCCAGCGAAGGAAAGACCACCGAATTTCTTTTTGATACATTGATCCGTTTATTTGCCACCTCTATTGTCTTTGCGGAGTTCAGAATAATTATAAGTACTAATAAAGGCTGTTTATTATACAAGCCTTCGCACGGGCTTCTGAATATGCAGGGAGGATTTTTTGCAGAGCAATTAGTGCCATCGCTTATTGTGTTCGTACAGGCAGACAGATTTGTAATTGCCGAAAAATTAAAAGCAATTCTTTTTGAGATAAAAGATGAATTACCTGAAATGATCAGGGAATACGACACGCATACACCGATCATTGCAATACTTCCTACTTCTGCAAGAAATCAATTTGGATTGATAGAAGAAAGCGGTAAGATCACAATATGCGAAGTTGAGGTTTGAAATACAAATTAAACCACGGAGGCACAGGGACACAAAGGTACACAGGATAATCTCGGTGTTTCTCTGTGAACTTAGTGTCTCCGTGGTTTAAAAAACAAATTCAGACACTACCTGAATTTGACGGCGTGTATATTCAATCTATTTTAATTTCATGACCCTGCTTTACCCGCAATGATATTTTTGAAATGGCGGAAAGATCTTTTACCGGGTTTTCATTAAGCGCTAAAAAGCTCGCTTCATATCCTGCTTTCAGCAATCCCAGTTTGCGGGTTGGAAAAATTGTTTGGGGGGAAACCTCGCACCACATTTTGAGAATAGCAAGGTTGTCAAAGATCTTTAATTTCTGCAGTGCCCTTACTTCATCCAGTGGTGTTTGAGCATGATCGCTTCCAATGGCGATCTTCACTCCATTTTTATATAGCAGCGCAAGATTATAAGCCTGCATTTTTTCTACTAATGGCATTAATGAAGCATCTTCTGTAAGATTATTTGACATAAGCGCAGTGATAACAAATGCTTTTTTCTTTGCCGCAAGTATTGCATCCTCTTCCCTTAAACGATAACGTTCCAATTCATCTTTTGAAAAAAGATAAAAACCCGGCGTATGGGTAATTTCATCCACGCCGGCATTCAATGCATTTACAAAATCAATTCTTGTTTCTACATGTGCGGAAACACGCAAGTTTTCCTGGTGCGCTTTTTTTACAATAATAGATACCAGTGCCGGATCAAGTCCTTTACGCAATGTGTATTTACTCACGGGTGGTGTTTTGCCGATATCATCGGAATTAGCAAGATATACTTTTATGAAATCGGGCTTGCCTTGTTTAATAAGCGGCCATTGTTGATTAAAGTCTATTTCAGAATCAATATTAAAATATGATTTATTCTTGAACCATCCTCTTGGTGCATTGTCAATCAAAGATCCAAGGTGTTGCCGGAGACGATCTTCATATAATATTTCAGGATGCCCGCCGGTAGATGTAAGACCACCATTTGCAAATGTGGCATCCAATGAATGCGCATTATTTATTTTGCTGTAAAGTTTTTCCGTCCACGGTTTAATGTTATTTGGGTTCTTCACATAAAAAACTCCATCCTTCAGGTAATTCTTAATAGACTGTTCATAGTCCCCGATGCCTTCAAGCAAATGAGTATGTGCCTCGCTGAATGGAGGAATGATATATTTATTTTTCAGATCAAAAACGGAATCGATCTTAGCCGGAGCCTTATCAGCCCATACACCATTAATTGAATACATGGCTCTGTCCACAAATGTTTTTCCATCAAACCATTGCCCATTGATATATTGATAAACGGCTTCGTGATAGTCATTGCCCGACGATACGTTTACAGGTGCAAAATGGGTAAGGTTCAGAAACAGCAGTAGTAAAATGAATTTCATAACTATAATTTTTTGCTAGATTATCTAACTCTGCAAAGACGGGGAAATAATTGTGGTGAAATGAAATAAACAAGTGTGGAAGAGTTCTTATTTGTGATCGGCCGCCGGATCACATACTTCGGTTATTGAGACTTAAACACGGCAAATTCGCCACACAAAATCAAGAAGACTTTTGTTGCTTGTGTATCTTTACCTGATGTGGGTTGGAGTAATAGCTAAGCTTATTTATATATTCATTTTATGGCGCTGGGTGTTGCCAACTTTCAGAACAAAAAAACCTGTGTATGTTTATCTTGGTATAACAGGTTTGTTTGTTATTTTTTTCATTACTGAGATCGTTCTTTCGTGGCAGTTCCGGGTTTTTACAGTGAGCCACATGGTAGATCATCCGTCTCCCGCTTTTTGGCTTACACTTGTAATCTATCTTATCATCACGTTGATCAGCATTACAATTTTTTTTACCCGTGAATCTTTCCGGAATGAACGGCAAAAAAGAGAATTGATAGAATCACAATTGAGCACGGAATTAAAATTTTTAAAAACCCAGGTCAATCCTCATTTTCTTTTTAATACGCTGAACAATCTTTTTTCAATTGCACAAAAAAACAAAGATGAAGAAACGGCGAATGGCATTTCTAAATTAGCCGGGCTCATGCGCTATATGCTCTATGACAGCACAGTAACCAAAGTACCGCTGGAGAAGGAGATAAAAAACATTACCGATTATATTACGTTGGCAAAATTGCGGTACACCAGGGAAGAAGTGATTGTTAATATCTCTGAAAAAGGAGAATTGTCAAAAGTTCTTATTGCGCCCATGATATTACTGCCGTTTATTGAAAACGCTTTTAAGCATGGAGTTGATATTGAAAAAACGACGACCATCTCTATTGAGATCGAAGCGGCCGGCGATAAAATTATTTTCCAATGTATAAACCCGGTTGCTGAGACTTCGTCTATTAGCGTATAAAGAGTATAGCGGCATTGGTCTTGAAAATGTGAAAAGAAGATTAGCGTTGCTCTATCCCGAAAAACATAAATTAGTTATTACAAATACCGGTAACAATTTTACCGTGTACCTTGATTTAGAATCCTGATATGAATTGTATAATCATAGATGATGAGCCGAATGCTATCGATGTATTAAAAAGATATGCCGAGCAAACGCCGTTTCTCAACTTGCGTCAAACTTTTCGCAACCCGCTTAAGGCAATAGGTTTTTTACAGGAAGAGCAGGTTGACCTTGTCTTCCTGGATATTAATATGCCGAAACTTTCAGGTATACAATTTTTAAGATCGATAGAAATAAGACCCCTGGTAATTTTTACCACTGCTTATTCCGAATATGCTGTCGAAAGTTATGATCTGAATGCAGTTGATTACCTCGTTAAGCCAATCGAATTTGACCGTTTTATTAAAGCCGTGAATAAAGCAAATGAACTGCTACAGCTTAAAAACAAGCAACAGGCAACAATACTTGCGAATCCGTTACAGCAAAGCAGCGTTAATGATTTCGTTTTATTGAAAAGCGGACCGGTAATGCATAAAGTAAATATTCATGATATACTGTTTATAGAAAAAGAAGAAAACTATCTTGCTTTTCAAACAAAAGATAAAAGAGTTTTGGTGAGGGCAAATATGACTGAAGTTTTTGAATACGTGCCGGAATCAAAATTCTGCCGCGTGCATAAATCGTTTGTGGCAGGATTACAGCATATTGATACAATGGAAATTCACCAGGTAACAATAAACAAATATAAAATACCCGTTGGTGGAAGTTATAGAGAGAATTTGATGAAAAGGATAAAATAAAAATGGGAGAAGGTGCGAGACACCGGGCTATGAATTAAATTATACATTCCTTCCCCAAAAAACTAGTTCATCTTAGTGAAACTAAAAGGGACTCCCCGCTAATTTTCCACAAGCAATTCATTTGCTTTTTCTTTTATAACCTCTCTGATCTTACCTCTGAATAAAGCGAGCGCAAAAGGTATTTTGCCATGTATTTCTACCGTTCCGGGATGAAGATCAACTGTGCCGGAAAGAGCAAATCCCTGCATGGCAAAATGAAACTTGCCATGCCTCGCATGCCATTCTTCTTGTGATTCAGATATCTTATTCTTATGCTCATGTTTTAATTTGGTAAGTAAATGTTTGATACGTGACATTGCTTCGTGTTCCGTAAGCTTGTGATGAATAGTTACCTGGATCGATGGCATTATTATGTTTTTTGTTTGTGTATGGTCTTATGCGAAATACCTTACAAATGTAGACGACCGATGGCAGACACCCGAATCCTAAATTCAACACATTTCTCCATAATCTGCTATCTTTAGCAATATCTATTTATCATCACTCAACACTTGCAGTTATGAGAAAAACCAGTTTTCTTCTTTGCATATTAGTATTTGCCGCAATTATAACTTCTGCCCAGGTAAAACTTCAAAACCTGCTGACAGAAAATCAAACAAACCCAATTGGTATTGACATACAACAACCACGTTTCACCTGGCAATTGACAAGTGATCAAAGAAATGTGTTGCAAACGGCGTATGAAATAGTTGTCAGCAGCGGCAAGAGCCCAATGTGGAAGAGCGGCAAAATCATGTCCGATCAGTCTGTGCATGTTCCTTATGCCGGTACTGCTTTACAACCAGGAAAAAAATATACGTGGGAAGTAAGAGTGTGGGATAACAATGGTAAACCCTCTCCATGGAGCGAGCCTGCATTCTTTCAAACTGCTTTCTTTAACGCCACTGATTGGAAGGCAAAATGGATCGAAGCAGATTTTATTGAAGACTCGATCAACAGGCCGGCAACCTATTTCAGAAAACAATTTTCGTCTAATAAAAAAATTACTTCTGCCACTGCATATATAACGGCACATGGCATGTACGAAGCGCAGATAAATGGAAAAAGAGTTGGCGATTATTATTTGACTCCGGGTTGGACAAGCTATAACAAAAGACTGCAGTACCAGGTGTATGATGTAACGAGTCTGCTCGCCAATGGAAATAATGCCATTGGAATTATTACTGGCAATGGATGGTACAGGGGATTTTTGGCATGGGCCGGTAATAAAGATATCTATGGAAAAAAGACCGGCGTTTTATTTCAACTCGATATTACTTATTCTGATGGCACAACTGCCTCGATTATTTCAGATGAATCATGGAAGTCATCAACAGGGTCCATTCGCTATTCGGAAATTTATCATGGTGAAACGATCGATGCAAGAGAGGAAAAAACAGGTTGGTCAACTGCAAATTACAATGATGCATCATGGTCTGGAGTAAAAGTTCAAACCTATCCGAATAATAATTTACTGGCAACTTACAACGAGCCGGTAAAAAAACACGAAACATTTAAGCCGGTAAAAATATTTACAACGCCAAAAGGAGAAAAGGTGATTGACTTTGGGCAGAATCTTGTGGGTTGGGTTATTGTTAAAGCAAAAGGAAATGCCGGGGATAAGATAATGATCCGTCATGCTGAAGTGTTGGATAAAGCATGGTAATTTTTATATTGATAATCTTCGTGCGGCCAATGCAACAGCAACTTATTTTTTATCTGGCAAAGGAGAAGAAATATTTGAACCACATTTTACTTTTTATGGATTCCGTTATATAAAGATCGAAGGATGACCGGGGAAATTAAAGCCGGAAAACTTTACAGCAGTTGCATTGTATTCAGACATGAAACCAACAGGAACATTTACTTCATCAAATGCATTGCTGAATCAACTGCAGCATAATATTCAATGGGGACAAAAAGGAAATTTCCTGGATGTGCCAACTGATTGTCCGCAAAGAGATGAGCGTCTTGGATGGACCGGTGATGCGCAGGCATTTTCAAGAACAGCTGCATTCAATTTTGGTGTCAATAATTTTTTTGCAAAATGGCTGCGAGATGTGGAAGCAGACCAGCAACCAAACGGCAGTGTGCCTTTTGTTATTCCAAATGTGCTTGGCGCAGGAGCCGGTGCTTCTACAGGTTGGGCCGATGCGGCAACCATCATTCCATGGAATATGTATCTGGCCTATGGCGATAAAAAAATCTTGGAGAACCAATACAATAGTATGAAAGCCTGGGTTGGCTATATGGAAAAAGCAAGTAAGAATTATTTATGGAACACCGGCTTTCATTTTGGCGACTGGTTATTCTTTCGCCCTTTTGATGATAATGATGGAAGATCGGCGGTAACGGATAAATACATGATCGCTCAATGTTTTTTTGCTAACTCAGTGCAGATAATGATCAACACGGCAACAGTACTTGGTAAAAGCGATGATGTTGCAAAATACACATGAGTTGCTAAAAAATATTAAAGAGGCATTTGTAAAAGAATATGTAACGCCGAATGGAAGATTGATTTCGGGAACACAAACTGCGTATGTGCTGGCACTGAATTTTGATATGTTGCCCGAAAATTTGCGTCAGCAGGCAGCAGATAAATTGGTAGAAAATATAAAAAGTTATGGCAATCATCTTACCACCGGTTTTTTGGGAACTCCCTATTTATGCCATGTGCTTAGCCGGTTTGGAAAAACAGATATTGCATTTACATTGTTAATGCAGGAAACTTATCCTTCATGGTTATACCCGGTAAAAATGGGCGCTACTACAATTTGGGAAAGATGGAATGGCATTCGTCCTGACAGCACATTCGAACCTGCATCTATGAATTCATTTAATCACTATGCTTATGGTGCTATTGGTGATTGGATGTATCGGGTTGTTGCAGGGCTGGATACTTACGATGATGCACCGGGATATAAGCATATAAGAATTAAGCCGCATATCGGCGGTGGATTAACAAATGCATCGGCAAGTTTGCAAACTTATTATGGCAAAGCCAGCAGCGGATGGAAGATCGACGGGAATAAAATTATTTTGGATATTGAAATCCCGGCCAATACAAAAGCAACAGTTCTTTTGCCTGTCAGCAATGCAGATATGATAAAAGAGAATGGAGCCCCTTTGTCAAAAGATATACAAGTGACAAACGAGAACGGCTATATTGGATTGAAAATTGGCTCAGGCAAATATCAATTTGAAATACCGAAGTAAAATCTGTCTATGAAAAAATGGTTTGTTGTTTTTATTTTCTTTACAATAAGTTTTGCTGGAGCGCAGTCACAAACGATCAATCCATCTTTATTAAAAAACACGTGGTCCGCTCATTGGATCACTGCTCCGGATGCACCGGCAAAAGGGTATGGCGTATATTATTTCAGGAAAAAAATTTCGTTGACGGAAAAACCGGAATCTTTTATCATTCATGTTTCTGCAGATAATCGTTATGTTTTAATTATTAATGAAAAATTTGTTTCACTTGGTCCCGCAAGAAACGATCTTTTTCACTGGAATTTTGAAACAGTTGATATTGCTCCTTATCTTATCAATGGTTCAAATATTATCACCGCCACCGTTTGGAATGAAGGCGAATACAGGCCGGAAGGACAAATATCAAACAGGACCGGGTTTTTGGTTCAGGGCAATACAACCAAAGAAGAAATTATTAATACAAATACATCATGGAAATGTTTTAAGAATCCTGGCTATACACCAATAACAGGAATTGGTTACAGTGCTTATTATGTTTCCGGCCCGGGTGAACTGGTTGATATGAATAAAATGCCCGATGGATGGATGAAAAATAATTTTGATGATAATGCATGGCCCAATGCAGTAAGAGTTCACTGGCGCGGCGCTACGCCAAAAGGAGTAGTTGATATTGCCGAATGGATGCTTGTTCCTTCAACCTTGCCGCCAATGGAATTAAGAGTGCAACGCTTTGCATCTGTAAGAAGAAGTGAAGGTGTTATAATTCCAGCTGGATTTCCTGCTGCTAAAGCAACAATAACTATCCCTGCAAATACACATGCCTCGTTTTTGCTTGATCAATCTTTTTATACAAATGCATATCCGGAATTGGATTTCAGCAAAGGAAAAGATGCAGGTATCTTACTTACCTATGCAGAAGCTTTATTTACGGAAAAGCCGGATGGCCCTGGTAAAACTTTTAAAAAAGGAAATCGTAACGAAGTTGAAGGAAAAATTATTTCAGGAAGAAGAGACAGTATCATTTCTAATGGAAAAGATAACCAGTATTACAGTACGCTTAACTGGAGAACCTTTCGTTATGTTGAGATTAAAATAACCACAAAGGATGAGCCATTGATCATCGAAGACATCTATAGTTTGTTCACCGGCTATCCTTTTCAATTGAATGCAGCGTTCAATGCAAATGATAAAACACTTGATAAGATATTTGAAGTTGGATGGCGCACCGCAAGATCATGTGCATGGGAAACGTATATGGATTGTCCTTACTATGAACAATTGCAATATATCGGCGATACAAGAATACAGGCATTGGTATCACTTATACAATAGCGGCGATGATCGGTTGGTAAGAAATGCGATCACACAAATGGATCATTCGCGAATGGCGGAAGGAATTACACTAAGTCGCCATCCATCTTTTTCACCGCAACAAATTCCAACTTTTTCACTTTGGTATATTGGTATGGTGAATGATTACTGGATGTATCGTGGCGATAGTTCGTTTATAAAAGATAAATTACAGGGAACAAGGGATGTGCTGTGGTTCTTTAGTAAATACCAGGATGCAGAAGGCTCGTTGCGAAATGTTCCTTATTGGATCTATACCGATTGGGTAGAAGGAAAAACGGGATGGCCCGGTGGCGTGGGGCCAATTGGAAAAGATGGAAGTTCATCGTTATTAGATTTTCAATTATTGTGGGCATTGCAAGTCGCGGCAAAACTTGAATCGGAACTTGGCTTGCCTGCTATTGCAAATGAATATCAAAAAAAAGCTATACAACTTCAGCAAACCATTCAGCGCAACTATTGGAATGCGGATAAAAAATTATATGCCGACACAAAAGATAAAGACCGTTATTCGCAACATGCAAATACATTGGCAATACTTACCAATACGATCAAAGGAGCTGCTGCCACTGATCTTGCGAAAAGAATAATTACGGATAAGTCGTTAGCCCCGGCTTCAATTTATTTTAAATATTATCTCCACATGGCATTGACAAAAGCGGGGCTTGGGAAATGATTATTTAAAATGGCTGGATAAATGGAAAGAAAATATTGACATGGGATTAACGACATGGGCAGAGATCTCGGAGATCGATAATGCCCGCTCTGATTGTCATGCGTGGGGATCAAGCCCGAATATTGAATTTTTCAGAACGGTGCTGGGTATCGATACAGATGCACCGGGATTTAAAAAAATAAAGATTGAGCCGCATCTTGGTGATCTTAAAAATGTAAATGGAAAGATGCCGCATCCAAATGGTTTTGTTTTGGCGAAATATCAATTTGTAAATGGAAAATGGAATGTGGAGATCACGCTGCCGGAAAAAATTCCCGGCCGGTTTATTTGGAAAGGAAAAACTTATTTATTGAAACCCGGAACGAATAATTTTACCTTGTAACTTTTAATATCAATAGAATGAAAAATGTAATTGGTTTATTCGCCGGCGCTGCAATATTCCTTATTGCATGCAATAACAATACGTCTGAAGAAAGCAACACATCACAAACAACGGTAGCCGTTGATGCTAAAGATTGGAAATTGGGAGCAGCGTTATGGACTTTTCATACTGTAAATTTTCCCGCGTCATTAGATAAAGTGGATAGTGCAGGAATAAAATATATTGAACCCAATACTTTTCACAGCGCAGGGCCGGAGTTAAAAGATTCAATGATCCTGCAACTCTCACCTGATGGCATTGAAAAATTAAAATTAATGATCGCAGCAAAGGGTTTAACATGCGAATCGATTTATATTGTCGGCGATTCAACAATTAATTCCTGGAAAAAACAATTTGATATTGCAAAGCAATTAGGTGTTGAATTTGTAACAACCGAACCGCCATTAAATATGTGGGATGGTATTGATAGTCTCGCCGGTACATATGGAATCAAAGTAGCTATTCATGAACATTGGAAGGGTGTGAGCCATTATTGGGATACAGATACAACATTGATGGCGATAAAAGGGCATCCAAATTTTTATGTATGTGCCGATCTTGGTCATTGGCCAAAAAGCGGCGTCAATCCTTTGGATGCTGTAAAAAAATTAAGCGGGCATATCATTGCTATCCATCTGAAAGATATTGCTGCTTACAATGATCCGTCATTAAAAGATGTGCCGGTAGGAACAGGTGTTGTTGATTTCCCGGCTATTTTCCAGGAATTAAAAAAACAAGGATTCAAAGGCCATATTTATATTGAACGGGATGCGGAAGATCAGCCAAGCAATCTTCCTTCGGTAATACAAACCGTAAAATATTACAACGAACAGATCAATAAACTGAATTAGCCGCATTCCCGCAGAAAATAGATCTGATATTAATTTTCTCGTGGTCGTTATTTTCGTAGCGTACCAATTTGTTTTGGTTACTACGGAGGCAGGGAGGCACGGAGAAACACAAAGAAACTCCATGTATCACCGTGTCTTTGTGTCTCCGTGGTTTATTTTTATTTCAAACTGAAACACTGGTCATTTTCTTAAAGAATTTAAACATAAATTCCTTTATAACAGCTTGCAGCCCAGCGAACGATCCAAGCAGGACAATACAGGATGCTGAAGCAGGATAATAAAAATATCTTGCTGAACTTCAAATTAAAAACGCTGCCATGTCGTTGAACTATTTTTCCAAAATACTTCATTCCTGTATAATTTATTTTGAATCACTATTTTTAGACGGTCCACGGCTTGAGCCTATCCGGTTAGAATTTTTAAAACAGACAGATAACAATTTTCTTTTGATAAAACGATAAACGAATGCAAGTCATATTAGGAGTTATTTTTCATTTTATCGGTGGATTTGCCTCCGGTAGTTTTTATATACCGTATAAAAAAGTAAAAGGCTGGCATTGGGAAAGTTATTGGATCGTTGGCGGACTTTTTTCCTGGCTTATTGTTCCTCCGCTGGCCGCATATCTCACCATTCCTGGTTTTGCAGATATCATTAAAGCAAACTTCCGGTTCTGTACTGGCCATTACTTATTTATTTGGTGTGCTCTGGGGCATCGGCGGATTAACCTATGGCTTGGTGTCCGTTACCTTGGCGTTTCGCTTGGCAGCAGTATCATTCTTGGTTTATGTATGGTCTTTGGTGCATTGATACCTTCTATCTATTATGATTTTTCTCCTGTTGAAGGCAAGGATACATTCAGTGCAATGATAAGTTCTAACTGGGGACTGACTGTTTTAGCTGGCCTTGTCGTTTGTATATTGGAATTATTATTTGCGGTAAAGGCGGGATGATGAAAGAAAAGCAATTGACAGGCTGCAGGCACTGATGCACATGGAATGGAAGTAAAGACGGAATACAAGTTTGGCACTGGGTATGTTTGTTTCCATTGTTTCCGGTGTTTTAAGTGCCTGTTTCAATTTTGGATTGGAAGCCGGACAATCAATGGGCGTAGTTGCAAATGAAGCGTGGAAAGCAGCTAATCCCGGTGAAGGAGAATTTTTATTCCGGAACAATGTTATCTATGTGGTTTTATTATGGGGTGGGCTTACCACCAATTTTATCTGGTGTATGATCCTGAATGCACGTAATAAAACTTTTGGCGATTATACCAATAAAAAAACACCGTTAGTAACCAATTATCTTTTTGCTGCACTGGCCGGTACCACATGGTTTCTTCAATTCTTCTTCTATGGCATGGGCGAAAGTAAATTGGGCAATGGCGCCAGTTCATGGATATTGCATATGGCATTTATTATTCTGTTGCAAATATGTGGGGATCGTGTTAAAAGAATGGAAAGGAGTAAGTAAGAAAACAGCAAGAACAATTGCTGTTGGAATTATTACGATCATTCTTTCGGTAATAATTGTTGGTATGGAAATAATCGTCATGAAAAATTAAAAGATACAACAAAATAAAAGAATTAATCATATGTCAACAGTAACAACAAAATTTAAACATGTAAGTTACTTGTGGGACGAAGCAAAAGCAGCTGAACTGGCAGGTGATGAAGTGGCCTTGTTGATTTATCGTTCCAATTTATTGGGTGCCGATCTGCGGCTGACAAATTATGGCGGTGGAAATACTTCCTGCAAAGCAATGGCAAAAGATCCTTTGACAGGAAAAGAAACAGAAGTAATGTGGGTAAAAGGATGTGGCGGTGATCTGGGCACATTGAAAAGAAGCGGCTTGCTGCTTTGTATGTAGACCGGTTACGCAGCTTTGAAAAATGTTTATCGCGGTATCGAACATGAAGATGAAATGGTAGAACTGTTCAATCATTGTATTTATGATCTTGCATCAAAAGCTCCTTCTATCGATACACCCTTGCATGGGTTTCTTCCTTTTAAACATATTGATCATTTGCATCCCGATGCAGCTATTGCCATTGCTGCAGCAAAAGATGGAGAAGAAAATTACAGAGGAATTATTTAATGGAACTATTGGTTGGGTAGAATGGCAAAGGCCTGGTTTTGATCTTGGATTGCAATTGAAACAATGCCTTGATGAAAATCCTGGTATCCGTGGTATCATGCTGGGTTCGCATGGTTTATTTACCTGGGGTGATACTGCTTATGAAAGTTATATCAATACACTTGAAGTTATTGAACGTTGTGCTCAATATCTTGAAGACAATTATGGAAAAAAAGGACCGGTATTTGGCGGAGCAAAAAATAAATTCATTACCAAAAGAAGAACGGTTAAAAAAAGCGGCAGCTTGCGCCGGTATTAAGAGGATTTTGTTCATCACATATCCAAACTTCAGGGGGAGGATGATCGGTCATTTTACCGATGATGAAAGTGTGTTGGAATTTATCAATTCAAATGATCTTGGCAAGACTTGGCACCTTTGGGTACCAGTTGTCCTGATCATTTTCTGCGTACCAAGATTACTCCGTTGGTATTGAATTTAACACCGCAGTGAAGACCTGTAAGTGATGTAACTGCAGTAAAAGAAAAATTGACTCCGCAGTTTGAAGCATACAGAAAAATGTATGCAGATTATTATAATACCTGCAAACATCCTAACAGTCCTGCTATGCGTGATGCAAACCCTGTGTGATCTTATATCCCGGTGTTGGTATGTTCACTTTTGCAAAAGATAAACAAACAGCAAGAGTAGCTGCAGAATTTTATATTAATGCCATCAATGTAATGCGAGGTGCAGAAGCTATTTCTGAATATACTTCTTTGCCAAGACAGGAAGCATTTAATATTGAATACTGGTTGCTGGAAGAAGCAAAGCTGCAACGTATGCCAAAGCCAAAACCATTGAGCGGAAGAATTGCATTGGTAACAGGCAGTGCCGGTGGCATTGGTAAAGCCATCGCCAAAAAATTTGCAGAAGAAGGAGCCTGTGTTGTTATTAAATGATATTAACGCAGGAAAGATTGGAAGGAGCTGTACAGGAATTTGAAAAACAATTTGGCAAAGATATTGTTGCTTCTGCATTGCTGGATGTTACCAATGAGACATCTATTGAAAAAGCATTTGATGCAGACAGCGCTTGGCTTTTGGTGGCGTTGATATCGTTGTAAATAATGCAGGTATCAGTATTTCAAAACCAATTACAGAACATACGATGAAGATTGGGATCAAGTTATATGATGTATTGGTAAAAGGACAATTCCTTGTTTCACAAGACAGGAGTTGAAATAATGCGCAAACAAAATTTTGGTGGCGATATTTTAAATATTGTTTCGAAAAATGCATTGTTGCGGGACCCAACAATGCAGGCTATGGTTCTGCAAAAGCAGCACAGGCACATTTGAGCCGCTTGATTGCTGCAGAATTGGGTGCAGATAAAATCAGAGTGAACACGGTAAACCCGGATGCTGTGATTTCAGATAGTAATATTTGGAGCGGTGGCTGGGCAGAAGGAAGTGCAAAAGCATATGGCATTACAGTGGAAGAATTGCCTGCTTATTATGCAAAACGAACATTGTTGAATGAAACAATTTTACCGGAAGATATTGCCAATGCATGTTTTGCTTTTGTAGGCGGATTGTTGAATAAATCAACAGGTAATATATTGAATGTAGATGGTGGAGTAGCAGCGGCATTTGTAAGATAAAGCTACCTAAATCTCCAAAGGGAGGATTAGCATCCGCACAAAACCTATGAATAAGTTTTTCATCATTGAAATCGAATTAGCTGAAATTGAAAGGTTCAAAAATAATTATTAATTTTAAATAAGCGAGCCTTGTGCTCGGATGGCTCCTTAGGCAGGATCGGGATGGGTTATGAAACGTATTGCTTTTAAAATGAAATTATTTAAAGGCTGTGAAGAAGAATATAAAAAACGACACGATGCTATCTGGCCTGAATTGGAAGCATTATTGAAAGAAACTGGTATTGAAGATTATTCCATTTTTCTGGATGAAGAAACCAATAGTTTGTTTGGTGTATTGAAAATTGAAGATGCAATTGAAGCTGGATGAACTTCCACATCATCCTGTGATGAAAAAATGGTGGGCCTATATGAAAGATATTATGGAAACCAATCCTGATAACTCACCGGTTAGTGTTCCTTTAAAAGAAGTTTTTTATTTGCCATAAATATTTTGTTATGCAAATCGAAAAATATAAAATTGAAGAACATAATCAGTCATTGCTTAGCTGAACATAAACGAAAATTTGAATTTGCAGCAGCGGATATAAAAAATGTCAATGCAGTTATTGCAAAAGCTGATAGATTTCCAAGTGGCGATTCCAAGTTGGGCATTGGGAACAGGCGGTACAAGGTTCGGACGATTTTCCGGTGGAGGTGAACCCGGAAATCTTGAAGAAAAAATTGAAGATGTTGGTTTGTTGCATGCACTTAATCAATCAAGCGGCGCCATCTCGTTGCATATTCCCTGGGATATTCCCGAAAATTATGCTGCCATTAAAACATTGGCTGCACAATTAGGATTGAAGTTTGATGCCGTTAATTCAAATACTTTCCAGGATCAGAAAGATCAGGAACTGAGTTATAAGTTTGGTTCATTGCAACATGTAGATAAAGCTGTACGCAAACAGGCCATCGAACATAATATTGAAGTGATCAAACATGGTGTTGAATTAGGTTCAGAAGCATTAACTGTTTGGCTTAGCGATGGCTCTTGTTTTCCGGGACAATTAAATTTCAGGAAAGCATTTCAAAATACACTGGAAAGTTTGCAGGAAATTTATGCAGCATTGCCGGATGACTGGAAAGTGTTTGTTGAATACAAAGCATTATGAACCTAATTTTTATTCAATGACAGTTGGCGATTGGGGACAATCATTATTGTATGCAAATAAACTTGGGACCCAAAGCATATACACTGGTTGATCTTGGTCATCATTTACCCAATGCCAATATTGAACAGATCGTTTCTTTGTTATTGATGGAAGGTAAACTGGCTGGTTTTCATTTCAATGATAGCAAATATGGCGATGATGATCTTACCGTTGGAAGTATTAATCCTTACCAGTTGTTTTTAATTTTTAATGAACTGGTAGAAGGAATGGATGCAAGAGGAATGAATCATGCAACAGATCTGGGATGGATGATCGATGCATCGCACAATGTAAAAGACCCGTTGGAAGATCTGTTGCAATCCGTTGAAGCAATTATGATTTCTTATGCACAGGCATTGCTGATTGACAGAAAAAAATTAAATGAAGCACAGGAAAACAATGATGTAGTAACTGCACAGGAAATTTTGCAAAATACTTTTCGTACAGATGTACGGCCATTGTTGCCGAAGCAAGATTGAGAAGCGGCGGTGCATTAACCCGTTGCAATTATTCCGTCAATTGAAAATAAGGGAACAATTAATTAAAGAAAGAGGAGCTAAAACGGTGGCAACAGGATTATAATGAATAGAATTCCTTCGATAGCGATCTATGATGTAGGCAAAACCAATAAGAAACTGATTTTGTTTGATGAGCAATATAAGGTAGTGTATGAAGAAAGTATTCAATTGGCGGAGATAAAAGATGAAGATGGATTTTCCTGTGAAGATGTGGTTGCGCTGACAACATGGGTGAAAAATACTTTTGCTCAAATAAATAATGACCCGCGTTTTGAAATAAAAGCAGTTAATTTTTCCGGTTATGGTGCCAGTTTTGTTTATCTCGATGAAAACAAAAATGTAATTCCTCCATTATACAATTATCTGAAACCTTTTCCTCCTGCCTTCAAAAAAAATTTATAAGGATTATGGCGGGGAAAGCCAGTTTTCAAAAATAACGGCGTCACCTGTGTTGGGTAATCTGAATTCAGGGATGCAATTATACCGGCTGAAGTATGAAAAGCCTGAACTGTTCAAACAAATAAAATATGCTTTGCATTTGCCACAATATCTCAGTTTTATTCTTTGTTCGTCGTTGCAATCGGATATTACAAGTATTGGTTGTCATACCAATCTTTGGAATTTTCAGCAAAATAAATATCATGACTGGGTAAATACGGAAGGAATGCTGGAAAAATTAGCGCCAATTGAAAAATGCAATGCAATTGTTGGTCATGCCGGTAAAGAAATTCCGGCCGGCGCAGGCTTGCATGATAGTTCTGCTGCGTTGATACCTTATCTTACTTCGTTTAATGATCCATTTATTTTATTGTCGACAGGTACATGGTGTATCAGCCTGAATCCATTTAATCATTCCATGCTTTCTGATTATGAATTGCATGAAGATTGCCTTTGTTATTTGAGTTATGAAGGCAAACCTGTAAAAGCTTCAAGAATATTTGCCGGCTATGAACATGAGCAACAGGTAAAAAGATTGGCAGGCCATTTTAAAAAGCCCCTTAATTATTATACGGGAGTTTTAGTGGATACGGAATTACTGAAGAAACAGAAACATTCTATTAAAAACCTGCAGTTAATGAATGAAAGCAGTGAGCCTGCAAGATCTGCTTTTGTAAAAAGAAAACTGGAGGATTATAAAAATTACGAAGAAGCTTATCACCAGTTAATAGCTGATATTGTTGCACAACAAATAAGAAGCACAAATCTTGTTCTTAAAGGAACAGGTGTAAAAAGTATTTTTGTTGACGGCGGGTTTAGTAAAAATCCAATTTATATGTATTTGATGGCAGAAGCATTTCCAAATATTGAAGTGTATGCAGCTTCTGTTGCACAGGCAAGTGCATTGGGAGCAGCACTGGTCATTCACCAGCATTGGAACAGTAAGCCTCTTCCTTCCAATATCATTGATATAAAATTGTATTCTGTTACACATCAAACATCAATTTGAAAATGAAGTTGGAGTATAACACAAGTTATCCCTCGATAGAGGATCTGATCAGGAAGGCGAAAAAAAAGATTCCAAAATTTGCATTTGAATATCTTGAATGGCGGTTGTAATGAAAATGTAAACCTGCATAAAAATACTGAAGAGCTAAGACAAGTCGAATTGCAACCATTTTACCTGGGCCAGCATGCCGGTTCAGACATGAAGACTGAATTATTTGGTCATGTATACGATGCACCATTTGGTATTTCACCCGTAGGATTGCAGGGATTGATGTGGCCAAATGCTCCGGAGATCTTAGCAAAAGCGGCATTTGAACATAACATTCCATTTATATTAAGTACAGTAACTACTTCGAGCATTGAAAGAATAAGTGAATTAACAGAAGGCAGAGCATGGTTTCAATTATATCATCCTGCAGAAAATGACATAAGAGATAAAATACTAAACAGAGCGATGGCTGCACGCTGCCCTGTGCTGGCTATTTTATGTGATGTGCCAACTTTTGGTTACAGACCCTGGGATATAAAAAATGGACTGGCCATGCCACCGAGAATGACGCTTCGTAATATTTTGCAGATAATGGGTAAGCCCGAATGGGCATTGAAAACATTGATACATGGCCAACCCAATTTTGCAAACATGAAACCGTATATGCCAAAAAATTTGAACATGAAGCAGCTCGGAGCATATATGAATAAAACTTTTTCCGGCAGGCTGAATGAAGAGAAGATCGCACCAATACGTGATATGTGGAAAGGCAAGCTTGTATTAAAAGGAGTGGCTTCACCGGAAGATACTGAAATGGCGATTCGATTGGGGTTGGATGGCATCATTGTTTCCAATCATGGAGGCAGACAGTTGGATGCTGCGCAATCTACCATCAAATCATTGATACCAATTGTTGAGAAATACAAAGGGAAAATAAAAATCATGATGGATAGCGGTATTCGTACAGGTCCCGATGTAGCCAGGGCACTTGCCTGCGGCGCTGATTTTACTTTTATGGGCAGAACTTTTATGTATGGAGTTTCAGCATTAGGAAATGAAGGCGGCAATCATACCATTTCAATTTTGAAAACGCAGGTGCAGCAGGTAATGGAACAAATATGCTGTGCCAAAGTGAGTGATTTTCCGCGGCATCTTATTTAGCAGTATTATTTATGGCGGTCTGCAAGTATCGTCACCACATCTTCCAATTTAAAATTTTTTGCCTTCAATAAAACGAGATAGTGATAAAGGAGATCGGCTGCTTCAGCTAAAAACTTTTCTTTATTCTCATCTTTACTTTCAATAACCAGTTCCACCGCTTCTTCCCCTACTTTTTGAGCTATCTTATTAATTCCTTTGTCAAAAAGCGATGAGGTATACGATGAACTCGTTGGATTATTTTTCCGGTCATCGATGATCGATTCCAGTTTCTCCAATGAAAATGACGGATTGTTTTCATTGAAACATGTATCGGCACCGGTATGACAAACGGGTCCCGTGGGGGAGGCTTTGATCAATAAAGTATCGTTATCACAATCGGTAAGGATTTCTTTTACCAGCAAAAAATTGTTGCTTGTTTCTCCTTTTGTCCAAAGCCGTTGTTTGCTGCGGCTAAAAAAAGTGACGTTGCCTTCTGCATTTGTTTTGTTCAATGCTTCTTCATTCATAAAACCAAGCATCAAAACTTTATTGCTTATGCTATCCTGTACTATCACAGGAATTAAACCATCTGCATATTTTGAAAAATCCGGCTTCATGTAAAATATTTTTTGTTTACCAGTCCCGATATCTATCGGGATAATTCTTATCATCGTCTCTTGCGACGCTCCATTCAACGTTCTGTCCGGTATTGAACACTTTACTCGGAGCTTGTCGAAGAGTCACTCTCCCGGTTTCCAGCGGCATCATCTTTCTTATCGCTATTCGGCTTTTGCAGCATATTCATCAATCTTTCAAATCTTTCCTGGCGACGCTCATGGTTATATTCTCTTCGTATCGCTTCCTTTCTCTTTAAATATGAATTAAGGATGACGGCAGCAACTAATATTATCAGGACGATCAGCATCATAAACGAACATGTATATTTTGTTGATACAAATATTGTTTTAGATCCGGGATAGGAATTTCTTTAAAATGAAAAATGCTTGCTGCCAATGCCGCATCTGCAGCCGCTTTTTCAAACACTTCTACAAAATGTTCCCTTGTGCCTGCGCCACCACTGGCAATAACCGGAACAGGTAATTTTTCTGAAAGCAATTTTGTTATTTCAATCGCAAATCCATTTTTTGTCCCATCATGATTCATGGAAGTAAGTAAAATTTCTCCTGCGCCCCGGTCAACCACTTCCATTGCCCAATCAAAACATTTTTTACCGGTCTTTGTTCTTCCGCCATTAAGGTACACATACCATTCTCCGTCTTCTTCTTTTTTTGTATCAATTGCCAGCACCACACACTGACTGCCGAATTCTTTAGCCAGCTCATCGATCAGTTGGGGACTTTTGAAAGCAGAAGTATTTACAGATATTTTATCAGCGCCGTTCTGCAATAAAATGTTCACATCGTCTACACTGCTAATACCTCCGCCCACTGTAAATGGAATATTTACATGATGAGCAATTTTATTTACAAGCTCACTTAATGTTTTTCTTTTTTCAACCGTTGCGGTAATATCAAGAAAAACTAATTCATCTGCTCCTTCCTTTGCATACAGTGCGCCCAATTCCACCGGGTCACCCGCATCACGAAGATTTATAAAGTTGGTTCCTTTCACTGTTCGTCCATCTTTAATATCCAAACAAGGTATGATTCGTTTTGTTAACCCCCTAAATCCCGCTGAAGCGGAACCTGATGCATTAGCACCTGTATCTGATTTCATATTCATACTCAACTGTGTTAATTCGAGGGCTTATTTTCTTGAACTCAATGCAACTTTAATTCCCAATCCAATTAATAATAAACCGGTGATCCTATTTTGCCATTTTATAAATGCCTGCTTGTCGGCTAACCAGTTTCCAAGTTTACCAAATAACAGCGCTACGATAATATTTACAATTGTTCCCGAAAAATTAAACCATAATCCTAATAGCAGAATTTGTAATGCGGTGTTGCCTTTTCCAGGATCGATGAATTGCGGAAGAAATGCAAGAAAGAATAAAGCCACTTTAGGATTCAGCACATTGGTAAGAACACCCTGCCAGAATAATTTGGGAAGTGGTTTTTTCTCCACCGCATTGCTCACGCTGAATTTATTTTGTTTGCTTAAAAATGATTTGATCCCAAGATAGAAAAGGTAAGCTGCGCCAACATATTTAATAATATCAAATGCAATTGCTGAATTGGCGATGATAGCTGACAAGCCAACAACTGCAGCAAGCAAATGCACAATGCAACCTCCCGCAATTCCCAATGCTGAGACAATTCCTGCTTTAATTCCCTGTGAAGTGCTTCTTGTGGCAACATATAACATATCATTGCCCGGCGTAATGTTTAGCACCAGGCTTGCGAAAGCAAAAAGAAGAAAATCATTCAGGCTGATCATATAAATTGTTTTAAATCTTTCAGCAATATTTTTTTCTCATAGATCGCTTTGCCAACAATGGCGCCGTTGCATCCTGCTTCTCTCAATTGTAAAAGATCATTGATAGATGAAACACCGCCACTGGCTATCAAATCTATAGAAGGATGAAGGTTCAGAATTTTTTTATACAGATCGATCCCGGTTCCTTGCAGCAACCCGTCTTTGCTAATATCCGTACAGAAAAACTGTTTGACGCCTTTTGTTTTATAATCCTCAATCAGATCAAACACGGATAACTCGGTAAGTTCTGTCCAGCCTTTTACTGCTAATTTTTCTTCTTTCACATCTGCGCCGATGATAAATTTTTCAACACCAAATTCCAGCAGCCATTCCGCCAACGTCTTCTCTTGTTTTACTGCTATGCTGCCCACTGCAGCAAATGCAGCACCTGAATCAAAACAAATGCTGACATTCTTTTTTGTACTGATGCCTCCGCTAAAGTCAATGATCAATTTTGTTTTTGCCGCGATTTGTTCCAGCGATCTCCAATTCTTCACTTCACCTTCTTTTGCGCCATCAAGATCAACCAGGTGCAGTCGTTGTAATCCTGCATTTTCAAATTCTTTGGCAACTTCCAGGGGGTTTTCATTATAAATTTTTTTTTGTTCATAATCACCTTTGGTAAGCCGGACGCATTTTCCTTCGATAATATCTATCGCGGGTATAATAAACCCCCAACTTCCTGAAAGAGGCCGTGATGTTTCTATCGCGGATATGTTTTTCTTTTCACTCATAGGTTCAAAAAATTTGCAAGGATCCTTTCACCCGCTACTGCAGATTTTTCAGGATGAAATTGAACTCCATAAAAATTATTTTTACACAAGGCACTGCTGTACGGTTGAATATAATCTGTAGCAGCAATTGTATGCTCACCAACTGAAGCATAATAGCCATGCACAAAATAACAATAGCTGTTCCCGGTTACATTTTTAAAAAGAGCTGTTTTGAGATCATATATATTATTCCAGCCAATTTGAGGAATTTTGACTTTTGTCCCGATCGGGATTTGTCCCGAAAGCTTTCGGGATTTGAATTTCCTCACGTCTTCATCAAAAATCCCAAGGCATTTTGTATCATTCTCTTCAGAGTATTTGCACATTAACTGCATGCCGAGACAAATACCGAGCACGGGTTGGGTCAGTGAGCAGATCAGCTTATCCAAATTTCTATCTTTTAAATAATTCATTGCAGTACTTGCTTCGCCAACTCCCGGAAAAATAACTTTATCCGAATTCCTGATCTCATCTGCATTATCGGTCACCGTTGCCGAATACCCGATTCGCTCCAATGCATAAAGAACAGACCGGATATTTCCTGCATTGTATTTTATGATTGCGATGTTCATTTTATTCGTTTACGGTTCAGGCCGCTTTCAGCGTCCCGACCCTATAGCGTTCCTTTTGTTGTTGGCAATTGCATATTTTCTACATCTCTTTTTACCGCCATTTGTATTGACTTTGCCATTGCTTTAAAAATTGATTCGATCTTATGATGTTCGTTATCACCTTCAACCTTTATATTCAAATTGCATTTGGCAGCATCACTGAATGATTTAAAGAAATGATAAAACATTTCTGCTGGCATATCGCCAATTTTTTCTCTTGTAAATTTTGCATCCCATACCAACCAGCTTCTTCCGCCGAAATCGATTGCTACTTGTGCCAGACAATCATCCATCGGCAACGTAAATCCATACCGGGCGATACCTGCTTTATTGCCCAATGCTTTTGCAAATGCTTCACCTAATGCAATAGCAGTATCTTCTATAGTGTGATGCTCATCAATATGCAGATCACCATTGACAGTAATTTTAAGATCAGCACCACTATGCCTGCCTAATTGTTCGAGCATATGATTGAAAAAATTCAGACCAGTATTGATCTCTGTTTTGCCGCTGCCATCAAGATCCAGTTCAATGCTGATCTTGGTTTCGTTCGTGTTTCGTTCATGTTTTATATACCGATTTCCCAGCTTGAGGAATTCATATATCTTTTTCCATTCAGTTGTTTCCAATGCAATCGTTGATTCGAGTGATTTCAATGTATCGCTGATCTCTGCACCACCGAGATCCGGATCATTGTTTATCCAAATCGCCTTGCACCCGAGATTTTTTGCCAGTTGAACATCCGTTATCCTGTCCCCAATTACAAATGAATTTGCGAGATCATATTCAGCATTGTTTAGATAATTTGTAAACATTCCAATGCCAGGTTTTCTTGTGGGGGCATTGTCCTTTGCAAATGTTTTATCAATGAGCACTTCTTTGAAAATTATTCCTTCACCTTTTAAGTTCTTCATGATAAAATTATGTACCGGCCAAAAACTGTTTTCAGGAAATGCCGCGGTACCTAATCCATCCTGGTTGGTTGGCATTACCAACTCGTAATCGAATTCTTTGGCGATACGTGAAAGCCATGTAAACATTCGCGGGTAAAATTCCATTTTCTCAAATGAATCGATTTGATAAGTTGGCGGCGCCTCTTTTATAATTGTTCCATCCCGGTCAATAAATAAAACTCGTTTGCCCCCTTCCCCCTAACGGGGGTACTTAGATTTGCTGAATCCATTTAGTTCGATTTATATTTTGACAACTCTTCTATCAATTGTTTATTCTCTTCTGGTGTGCCAATGGTAATACGCAGGCAATCTTCACATAAAATAACTTTGCTTCTGTCTCTTACAATAATTCCTTTATCACACAACTGCCCGTAGATTTTTCTCGCTTCTTTCATTCTTACTAAAAGAAAATTTGCATCGGAAGGAAACACGATTTCCGTGCCCGAAATATTCAATAACTCATTCTTTAATTTTTCTCTTTCAACGACTGTAGTCGCAATATGTTCATTCACCCATTCAATATTGTCCAGCGCTTCCAGTGCCAGCAGTTGTGTAGCGGTATTGATATTGTAAGGATATTTTACTTTATTCATCAAGTCGATGATGGGTTGTGAGGCAAATGCCATCCCGAGTCGTAATCCTGCCAATCCCCATGCCTTGCTCAGTGTTTGCATAACAACGAGGTTTGGATATTCGGTAAGCCCGGCTATAAATGTTTTTTGCTTTGCGTAATTGATATAGGCCTCATCAATTGCCACAATGCCATCAAAATTATTGAGGATCGTTTCAATATCAGTGCGGTTAATGCTGTTACCAGTAGGGTTATTGGGAGAACAAATAAGAATCAATTTAGTAAAAGGATCGATTGCATTTTCAATCGCCTCCAGGTCTAATTGATAGTCTTTGGTGAGATTTACTTTTTTTACTTTCACATCATTCATTTCTGCACAAACTTCATACATGCCATAAGTGGGAGGGAAGATCATAACATTATCACGGCCGGGCTGGCAAAAGATGCGGTAGAGTAAATCAATTGCTTCATCACTGCCATTGCCAAGGAAAATATTTTGAGAAGGAACGCCTTTTATCCTGCTCAACTTTTCTTTTACCCGGATCTGCAGCGGATCAGGATACCGGTTAAAATTATCGGGAAGGGGAGAACCAAAAGAATTTTCATTTGCATCCAGAAAAACAGATGCATTGCCTGTGAAATCATGCCTTGCCGATGAATAAGCTGTCATCTTTTTGATATTATCTCTTACCAAACTATCTAAATTAAATTCCATTGTTATTTCTTTAGTCTTATTGCTACCGCATTTCCATGAGCATCTAATCCTTCCGCTGTCGCCATTTGCATTACTGTCTCTCCAATTTTTCTAATCCTTCTTTTGTCAATTGCTGAAAGGTTATTTTTTTTACAAAGCTATCAACTGAAACGCCACTGTACATCGCTGCATAACCATTTGTCGGCAATGTATGATTTGTGCCGCTTGCATAATCACCAGCAGTTTCAGGTGAATAATTTCCGATAAATACGGACCCGGCGGAAATGATCTTGTTACTCAATCCTTCTGCATCATTGCACGAAAGAATTAAATGCTCCGGGGCATAAAGATTTGACAGTTCAATCGCTTCATCGATTGTATTCACTAAAATAATTTTACTGTTTGCCAAAGCTTTCTCTGCAATTTCCTTTCTTGGTAATTCTTTTAATTGTTCATTTATACGTGCTTGAACATTTTTAGCGATCGCTTCGTCCGTAGTTAATAAAATTACTTGTGAATCTGCTCCATGTTCGGCTTGTGATAAAAGATCAGCGGCAACAAATTCTGGAATGGCCGCATCATCGGCAATTACTAAAACTTCTGACGGTCCTGCAAGCATATCAATTGCAACACCTTCTTGCTGGATCAGTTGTTTCGCAGCAGTCACATATTGGTTACCCGGTCCGAATATTTTAAACACGTTGGGAATTGTTTCAGTTCCAAAAGCCATTGCAGCAATAGCCTGCACGCCACCCGCTTTAAAAATTTTTGTAACACCACAAAGCTTAGCTGCATATAAAATAGCCGGGTGCATATTGCCATCTTTTGAAGGTGGTGAACATAAAACAATTTCTTTACAACCGGCAATTGAAGCAGGTATCGCAAGCATTAAAACTGTTGAGAACAGGGGAGCAGAGCCGCCGGGGACATAGAGACCTATCTTTTCAATGCCAACTGATCTTCTCCAGCAATTTATACCTGGCATCGTTTCTATCACTTCTATTTCTTCAAGCTGTGACCTGTGAAATTTTTCAATATTTAATCTTGCCTGTTGTATTGCTTTTTTTAAATCGGCGCTTAATAAATCATCAGCGGCATCGATCTCGTTATTACTTACAGCCAATTTCTTCAGTTTTACTCCATCAAACTCTTTTGTGTATTTGCGAACCGCCTTATCTCCTTTGGCTTTTACTTTTTCTAATATCTTTCTCACCGTTTTTTCTAAAGACACATTTTCAATTACAGGTCTGCTGACCATCTCCTGCCATTCATTTCTATCCGGATATTTTATCACATTTATCATCATAATCCTTAAAATCTTTTTTCCCGATAGCTATCGGGACGTGGTTCTAAATTATCATCTTCTCAATCGGCACAATCAATATTCCCTGTGCGCCGGTTGCTTTCAGGTTTTCGATCACATTCCAAAAATCATCTTCACTGATAACAGAATGTACGGAGCTCCATCCTTTTTCTGCAAGCGGTAAAATAGTTGGGCTTTTCATACCCGGCAGCAGATTGCAAATATCTTCCAGCTTATCATTAGGGGCATTCAATAATACGTATTTATTATTTTTTGCTTTCTTCACCGCTCTTATCCTGAACAATAATTTGTCAAGCAGGACTTGTTTTTCTGGCGACAGATTTTTGTTGGCGATCAAAACTGCTTCTGATTTTAAAACAGTTTCCAGCTCTGTCAGTTCATTGCTGAATAATGTACTTCCCGAACTAACCAAATCACAAATTGCATCGGCCAACCCGATTCGCGGCGCTATTTCAACTGAACCACTGATCTCCTGGATAGTAGCATTAATATTTTTTTCTTTGAGATAATTTGAAAGAATCAAAGGATAGCTGGTTGCAATTTTTTTATTATTTAAATCAGGAAGAGATTTTATAGCCCCTGATTTTGGAATTGCAATTGACAACCGGCATTTTCCAAATCCGAGCTTTTCAATTGAACTTACTTTCTTATTTTTTTCTGCGATCACATTTTCCCCGACAAATCCAATATCAACCACTGCATCCTGTACATATTCGGGAATATCATCATCACGAAGAAAGAAAACTTCCAAAGGAAAGTTTGCTGCCTGCACTCTTAGCTGATTGTTGCCATTACTTACATCAATACCACATTCTTTCAGTAATGATATCGAGCCATCATACAATCTTCCTTTTTTCTGCACTGCAATTTTTAAATTCTCATTCATTGTATAATTGTATATAGGTTAAAAAGAAAAAGGGCCTACAAATTTGTAAGCCCTTAAAAAGTTTATGTTATTACATAATAACCATCACGGCCTACCGGTGGGGTAAGATATGGTGATGATGATTATGTATACGATTTATCATTGCAAAGCAAAAATAGGGGAAACGGTTAAACCTTGTATTTTTTTGTTTCTACTGATACCTGGGGACAGCCATATTTGCGGGATGTGGCACACGAACAAACAGTTAGTGCCATAATGATTAAAGCAAATCCGGCGAGTAATTTAGTTTTCATTGAATTTGATTTTTAGTTTAACGGCTAAACGTAAATTTTATTTTATAAAGATAAGCCAGATTTTTTAAGAATCAGGCTTTTACGATGCAAACATTCACGTACCTTTACCGCCCTGAAAAACACGGACTAAAAAGATGCTCCAACTTACAAAACCGCTGGCTTTTATTGACTTAGAGACGACAGGGATCAACCTTGCCACTGACAGAATCATTGAAATTGCAATTGTTAAAGTGCTCACCGATGGCAAGCGCAGCGTTAAGCGTAAACTCATAAATCCTCAGATCCCCATCCCAAAACAGTCAACTGACCTCCATGGCATCACTGATGAAATGGTGAAAGATGCGCCGGTATTTAAAGATGTTGCACAGGAGCTGAAGCAAATGCTCGATGGTTGTGATATCGGGGGATATAACAGCAACCGTTTCGATATCCCGATGCTTGTTGAAGAATTTTTACGGGCCGAAGTTGATTTTGACATGAAAGGGCGACGATTGCTTGATGTACAAAATATTTTTCACCGGATGGAGCAACGTACATTAAGTGCCGCTTATAAATTCTACTGTAATAAAGTTCTTGATGGTGCCCATAGCGCTGAAATTGATGCAAGCGCTACACATGAAATATTGATCGCACAACTGGAGCGTTATCCTGACCTGGGAACTTCCGTAGATTCTGTACTTAAATTGATCGGTGAAGAGCCGATTGTTGACTTTGCACGCCGCTTTATAATGGAAAATGGAATTGAGATATTCAACTTCGGGAAATATAAAGGCAGAGCTGTAGCCGAAGTTTTAAGAACTGAACCGCAATATTATGATTGGATGATGAAGGGTGACTTTCCTCAATACACAAAACAAAAGCTCACTGAAATAAGAACCCGCAGCCTTCTTAAGAAGAATTAACATTCGTCCTTCAAGTTTTTAGCTGAAGCAAAATCAAAAATTGTAAATTCGTTTTCCCTGAGCCAACTCTTTTGGAGAAACTTGTAATTATACCTACTTATAATGAACAGGAGAATATTGCAAATATTCTTTCTGCAGTTTTTGGTTTGCAACAGGATTATCATGTATTGGTGATCGATGATGGTTCGCCTGATGGTACTGCCCGAATCGTAAAAGAGCTTCAGCCAACATATACTGGCAAATTGTTTTTGGAAGAAAGAACCGGTAAGCTTGGTTTAGGCACCGCTTATATACATGGGTTTAAATGGGCACTGGCTAAGGGATACAATTATATTTTTGAAATTGATGCTGACTTCTCCCACAATCCTAAAGATCTTTCGCGTTTGTATGATGCGTGCAAAAAAGATGGTGCTGATGTGGCGGTCGGTTCACGTTATGTAAGCGAAGGAGGAGTTATCAACTGGCCCTGGGATAGAATTGCATTATCCAAAGGCGGATCGCTTTATACAAGAATGATAACATGGATGCCGGTGAAAGATCCAACGGCAGGTTTTGTATGTTATAAAAAGGAAGTGCTGGAAGCAATGAATCTCGATGCGATCAGTTTTGTTGGTTATGCTTTCCAGATCGAAATGAAATTTGCTGCATGGAAACTCGGGTTTAAAATAGTTGAAGTACCCATCATCTTCCAGGACCGCACACATGGCACATCAAAAATGAATAAAGGAATTGTAAAAGAAGGAATACTCGGAGTACTCAAACTCCGCTGGAATAGTTTTTTTAAGAACTACAGGAAAAAAATTAGAAATAATAATGAGCTTTCTGCTTTTACAATTCTAAAATAATTTAATCCTTCACCGTTATCCCATCCAAATTTTCCCATTTACCCATTACTCCCCAGCCCCCAAAAGTTTCTGATACTGCAAGGATAATTGTATTTTCTCCTTTTTTTAATGGTAAATAAATAGCATCGAAATAACCGATGGTGCCGAGATAACGATAATCTCTTGTGCGGAAATTATTATTACCACTATAAATTGCCTGCCCGTTACAAAATGCTTGTACACGATCGCTATATCCAATGTCTAATTTCTTCAGCTGGTCTTTATCGGATACCACTGTAATTTTTGCAAGAACGGTATTCGAGTCTGTAACGGTTGATAATCTTGCAAGATTTGCAAATCCGCCATTTTCTATTGCGAGCTTTGTCCACTTTAATTTATTTACAAATGAGGCATCCAGTAAATTTTTATCTTTCAACACATCTTCTTTAAAAGGATTTGATACCTGCCACTGCATAATGGAGTTTGCCGGGATAATGTTTAATGCAGCTGCATTCTTTTTTAATACGACATCGTTTGTTTTAGTAAAAGAAAAATTTGCAAACCGCATTGCACTCACATTGCAGTAAACACCAACCGCACCGGCTTTTTGTTCCTGCAAAAGTTTTTTGATAACGGCCGCCGGCTCCGGATTGTTATCAAAATATAATTCTCCCTTATCATTTTTTACCAGGAGCTTTACGTGTACCCAACGTTCAAATGGATATTCAATCACACCATTAAATCCATTTAGTTCAGCTCTTGGTTTCCAATGAATATAACCGTCGTTCACCGCATCAAATTGGTCATGATATAATTGCCATGCAGGATCGCCATTGAAAACAGGTGTATACTGGTATGAATCCGGCCTGCCGGACTGATGTGCCCTGAAATAAAATTCTTCATAATTGCCGGGATCGGTTTGCCGGAAAAATAATCCGGCAAATGCTGTTTGCTCTGTCAGGCACATATCAAATTCAATAATGCCATTCAGGAATTGTGCGTCGGCAAGCGTAGCCCGGGCACCTCTCAGGTAAATACATTCATAGCCTTTATAAAATTCAATCATCTGGCCCTGGCCTTCTATCTTCCATCGCTTGTCGGTAAATGGAATAATGTTTTGACTATGTACCGTTGTTAAAATGGATGAAAGGAAAATGATTGCGGATAATGTCTGTAACTTCATAGCATTGATTTTTTTCCAAAATTAAAGCAGGAGAGCACCGGGATCTTATACAAAGGCGTGCAAGTTGGTGCAAGTTGAAACAAAACATTTTTAGCGATGACAATGAATCATGATACCGAATACCTGCAGCTCTGCACCAGGTTGATAGAACAAAAACTAAATTGGCGGCCTGCAGAAGAATGGCGCAATTATGAGTTTACAGAACTCAGCGATAAAATTCTGGATGCGACAGGGGTGAACCTGAGCGGAACAACATTAAAAAGAATTTTCGGCAAACTGAAATACGAAAGCCTCCCCAGCACTGTTACGTTAAATGCATTAGCCGCTTTTCTTGGTTACGAAAGCTGGATGGATTTTAAATCCAAACAATCATTAAAAAAACAGAAAGAGCCTGAAGTAAAAACACTCGTTAAGAAAAAATTTATTCTGCAGGGAAAAGTTTGGCCAATTGCCGCGGTTGCAACCGGGGTGGTGGCCATTCTTGCCTTTACACTTTTATCCGGCAAATCTTCTCCGGCACTTAAAAATGAAAAACAAATTGTTTTTACCAGTAAGCCTTTAGCAGAAGGATTACCGAATAGTGTTGTGTTTAATGTCGATTTGAAAGGAAACACTCCCGGAAAAACAGTGATTCAGCAATCATGGGATACTTCAAGAACAGTTACACTTCAACCCGGCCAAAAAGAAGCAACAGCCATTTATTATTTCCCGGGTTATTTCCGGGCTAAGCTAATTTTAGACGGAAAAATTGTAAAAGAGCATGACCTCTTTATCAAGGCTGATAAATGGATAGCAACAATCGATCATCAGCCAATTCCAACTTATGTAAAGAAAGGAGAGCTGTTACTAAAAGAAAAAATGGAAGTAAGTGAAAATGTTTTAACTGAAATAAAAACGATAACAAAGCCGACCTGGCTTACCTATCATCTTGTAAAGCCATTCGAAAATTTGCAAAGCGATAACTTTTCTTTAGAATCTTCTATTAAAAATACATTCGCCGAAGGGCCTGCCGTTTGTAAGTCGGCAAAGATTTTTGTTTTATGCAGTAAAGGCGCATTCATTGTTCCTTTTACAATACCGGGTTGCACAAGTGATATCAATTTGCTGGTAAATGATTTTTTTCTGTATGGAAAATCAAATGATCTCTCTTCTTTCAGCGCTGATCTGTCTGAATGGACACCCATTAAAATAGAAATAAAGAACAGGAGTATGAAAGTATTTTTAAATGATAAACTAATCCGGCAGGAAACTTATAAAAAAGATGCAGGAGAAGTAGTGGGGCTCCGGTTTAGTTTTCTTGGCGCCGGAGCAGTAAAAGATATTAAGCTAATGAATGGCGCAGGAGTGAGTGTTTATAACGACAATTTCAAATAGTTAATAGTATACTACCTTAATTCCGTCTTTCAAACTCACTCTTACGTCTCTATATACTGATTTACCTCTTACAGTGACAACGAAAGATGCATTTCCCACAGGAGTCCATCGCAGTATATCTAAAAAATTTATATCCGAAGGAATTACGCCAAAGCCACGGATCTCACCTATTTCATTTTTGATGTCGCCATTTGTTTTTATAGATTCAAGAGACGTTTGATAAAAACCAGAGGTCTTAAGCATAAGAACGCCGCTTCCTGCAATGCCAAATGCGATGACTATAATAGCAACTCCCACTCTTACCCAAAAGATATTTTTCTTTTGTGCTACCCGTGATTGTCTTAAATCGATTAAAAACCCCATCAAACCTGCAGCTACTAATATCCATCCGAAATGTTTGCTATCCCAAAAAAAGTAAATGGATAATAAACGGCACAAGTAACCATAGATCAGCAGCGGGATTCCAATTAAAAATATGAACATAGTGCTTTTGCTCATATAAGAAGTAAGGCGGTTTAGTATAAATATACAATTCTAATTAATTACGGGCTTGATATCGATGAGCGGAGTTTGATCAAGAACTTCTAAAGCCGAAACTTTTAATCGGCCATTATTTTCTATTGAAATTACTTTTACAGAATGAATACCGATTGGATTGGGCCGGTCAGGTGACCTTGTGGAGAATACACCGATTTTTGGAGCATCATAATTTCTTCTTGGTATGCATTTAATAACGCTTCTATCGGCCATGGTGCAGCCATGTCAACAATAATATTTTTGAACCCGGCTTTATATCTTTTATTCCTTCGATGAATTCCGTAAAAATTTCTATCGTGGCTTCGGGAGCATTTTCATTTTCCTGCAACGGACAATCTTCAATTTTTTTTAAGGCAGAATGAATTTTGCCAATGATTACCAGGTGCTGATCCATACTATGATAATTTATTCTCAATCTCAGTAAAATTTTCCAAAAAAAAGTTTTAACGGCATGCAACATTCCGTCAAAAGCGATTACTTTATATAAAACCGGTTGTCTGGCGAGTGAAGCTTTAATACCAACTGCTGATGTTTTAGTACGTCAATGCATAGATGGCGATCCCGCTGCCTATCGTGTATTGTATAACCGTTATGCCAAAGCCATGTACAATACAGCGCTGAGGATCGTTAACAAAGCGGCAGATGCCGAAGATGTGTTGCAGGATTCTTTTACAGATGCGTTCATGCAACTCAGAGCTTTTGAAAATAAATCTACGTTTGGCGCCTGGTTAAAGCAAATCGTGGTTTTTAAAAGCATTAGTTTTTTGAAAAGACAGCGAATGAGTTTTGTAGATATGGAAACGATGGCAGACATACCGGAAGAAAATCCATTGGATGAAACGGAGGTTTGGTACACCGTAGATATGATCAAACAAACTATGCAGCAATTACCGGATGGTTACAGAACAGTTTTATCACTTTATTTGTTTGAAGGCTATGATCACGAAGAAATCGCAGAGATACTCGGAGTGGCGCAATCAACTGTGAGAACGCAATACATAAGGGCAAAACAAAAATTATTACAACTCTTAAAAAAGGGAGAAGTATATGAGCACTGAATTTGAAAAGTTTGTCAGGAAAAATCGAAATGAGTTTGATGATGCTGTTCCTTCCGATAAAGTTTGGAAGGAGATAGAAAAAACTATCCCGGTAAAAAAAGAAGCAAAGCGTTTTACGCTGATGGATATTTATAAATGGAGCGCTGCTGCGGCAATTCTCTTTATCGCATTGACTTCAGTTTATTTTTTAGTTCGACAAAAGTATAGCCATGAAAATTTAAATGCTAAAAATGGAACGGAAGGACATTCACTCCGCCTTGAAAATCTAAGCAGCATATCAACTGAGAACGCTGCTGAATTTAAACAGGCAAGTGAAGCGGTTGAGAACAGGCAGAAGGAATTAAGGGCTGCCATTGCCAATAACCCCGAGCTCTATAAAAAATTCCAGGAAGATTTGAATATTCTTGATAGTTCTTATCGTCTCTTAAGAGACCAGGCAAATCAAAGTGTGAATCGCGATGTAATTATTAAAGCCATGATCCAAAACCTGCAATTGCAATCAGAATTGCTGGGCAGGCAGCTCATGATCCTTTCTGAATTCAAAACAACAAAAACTTCAAAAAATGAAAAGAACATTTAAAAGCATTTTACCAATTATTTTACTGCTTGCAACGGTGCAGGTGTTGGCACAGGTTGAGAATAAGGACAAAAAGAACAGGGAGAGATATGAGTTTTATAAGGAAAGAAGTATTTCCAAAACGTATCCCGCTTCCGGTAACACGCTGAGTATTGACAACTCGTTTGGGACAGTAAAAATTATAACCTGGGATAAGAATGAGATCAAAGTGGACATTCATATTGAGACAAGTTCAACAAATAAAGAAGTAGCAGAAAAGACCTTTGAACGAATCGATGTAAAAGATAGCCAGGAAGGCAAAAACATTTATTTTAAATCGTCGGTTAATAAAAATAATGATGAGTATAAAGTGGATTGTAAAGATTGCAGCAACACCATGAGCGTCGATTATGATATTCATATGCCTGCTAACAATGCGTTGAACATTGTGAATTCATTTGGCAGTGTTGAGATCCCTGATTATAACGGGTTGGTTTCTCTTACCTGTACATATGGTTCGCTCACTGCAGGTAAACTGTCACGTCCGGAAAAGATAACTGTGGAATTTGGGAAAGCTGATCTGAAAAGCATTGGTAATATTGACCTTGATTTTAAATATTCATCCATTAATATCGGGAGCCTTACCGGCAAAGTGAAATTAAACTTGCAGTTCTGCGGATACAGCAAGATCAATTTGGATAATGGACTCACGTCATTAGAAGTAGATGACTCTTACAGTCATTTGCATTTGGTGCCCCCTGCCAATCTTGCTGCCAGTTATACTGTTCGTACGAGTTATGGTTCATTTGTTGATAAGACAGGTATTGGAATTACCCGTATCGATGCGCCCGGAAAAATATGGTCCTGACCTGAGTAAACATTATGAAGGTAAATCCGGCGCAGGCACTGCAAAGATCGATATCAAATCAAGCTTTGGAAATATAATGATCGGTGAGGGTACACAAGCGGATATGAAACCAAAGAAAAAAGTAAAAAAGTTAATTTTCCTCATGTTTTATGTTTGAAGTTTCCCGTTGTCGAAAGACAACGGGATTTTTTTTATGATACCAGGTATAGTAACTCCGTTTGAGCTTCTGTTGCGACGCTCCATTCATCGTTCGGTAATTCTAATCATCTTTAAAAATTCACGTGGAATGTAGGTCACTTTAAAGATCACAATTTGAAGCAACCTGTCAATTGAAATACATTGGTAGAAACACTTTTAAACTCTTCATTAGATATCTGTTTATTATAGCCATAGGTCATTTTAATTCCCCAGACTCCAATTCCGATCTCCGGTCTGAATACAAAGGCGCCGGAACTAAAATCAGTGTAATAAAGTAAGCTGCTGCCTAAAACAATCCCACTGGCACCGCCGGAAAACCATAGACCGGCCTTTGGCGCTATCGTTATCCTTTCACGGAAATGCAATTCATTTGATATATAAAAATTAGCGGCAAAAGGATGACTACCTGTACGACTAAAACTATTAAAAGCAAAACCTATTTCAACGAAAACTGACCTGTTGTACCCGGCAGAAGTTAGCAGGCTAAATTGATTTTCTGTATGAAGACGCCGTGTTGTGTCATTCGTTTGGGCTGATAAAAAATGTGCGCCGGCCATACAAACTAATAAAACAAATAACCTGGTCATAAATTAAATTAATGTCCTGTTATTTAATTTTTCCCGGAAAATCTTCCATATACTTATAACCGCTTGCAGTATTAAGCAGTAAAATATTATCCTTGTCTTTTATACTTCCTTTTTCTTTTAAATGCGCTAAGGCTTTCCATGTTGCACTGCCCTCGGGTGAAACAAATATTCCTTCCGTCTTTGCAATTTCATTGATCCCATCTTTAATTTCTTTTTCAGTCACCGTTATCACTTTGCCATTTGATTCGGTAAGTGTTTTCTTTATCAAATTCATTCCAAACGGAAATGGAACAGCAAGCCCATGCGCAATGGTCGGTTCAGGTGTAAAATTTTTTTCCCAATGATCAGGATCATCCAATGCAGCTTTCACCGGTGCACAATTAGCAGCCTGCACCGCGATCATTTTAGGTAATGGTTTATTTATCCATCCGAGTTTCAGCATTTCATCAAATGCTTTCCAGATACCGATCAAGCCGGTTCCTCCGCCGCAGGGATACACAATTGCATCGGGCAATTGCCAATTTAATTGCTCAGCAATTTCATAGCCCATTGTTTTTTTTCCTTCCAAACGATAGGGCTCTTTCAACGTAGATAAATTGAAATACTCATTCTTTTCATTGATCTCATTTGCCTTTTTTGCACAGTCATTGATCAATCCTTTAACCGTGATCAGTTTTGCTCCATGCAATTCACATTCGTTTTTAAAAACATCCGGCGTATGCGTTGGCATCACAACAATACATTCCATTCCTGCTTTGGCACAATAAGCCGCTAAGGCCCCACCCGCATTACCGGCAGTGGGGATGATAAATTTTTCGATACCCAATTCTTTTGCTTTGGATATAGCCACACTAATCCCTCTTGCTTTAAATGAACCGGTAGGATTATGTGATTCATCCTTCATTTGGATAGAAGAATATCCATATTTATCGGAAAGTTTTTTCAACGGAAGAACAGGAGTGAAGCCTTCACCAAGTGAAACTACATTGACTAAATCTTTAACGGGCAGCATTGCAAAATAACGCCATAAACTTTTTTCTCTCCCGGAAAGATCTTCTTTTAAAAATGGTTGTTGATGATCGTATTCAACAAGCAGGGGTTGATTGCAGCATGGAGAAACATTGTGAACGGTGTCGATAGAATAGGTTGTGTTACAATTTGAACATTTCAGGGTTGTTGCTAAAGAATATAGATCCGGTTGTTGCATTGCAGCATCATTTCATTAAGGTAGATGGAATGTAAAACAAAGGTAATTCAAAAGCGACTCGAATTTCTCCCCCGACTTCCCTACTTTGCAACCCAAATGAAAAAGGCCTTTCTCTATTTACATATCTCTGTTTTTCTTGCAGGCTTCACCGGTCCGCTGGGAAAGCTTATTGATCTGAATGAAGGCTGGCTGGTTTGGTGGCGTTTGCTTATTTCCTCAGTTACTATGTGGATCATATTTTCAGTAATGGGCAAGCTGCAACGCATTTCATTTAAAGATATGTTGAAATTAACCGGCATTGGTTTTCTTGCCGCTATTCACTGGCTTACTTTTTATGGCTCTATTAAATATGCCAATGTATCGGTAGCGTTGGTTTGTTTTTCCGCTGTTGGTTTTTTTACTGCGTTGGTTGAGCCCATGCTGTTGCGGGTAAAAATAAAATGGATCGAAGTGTTACTTGGGTTAATGGTGATCGCAGGTATCTATATGATCTTTCATTTTAATCCTGAGTATAAGATCGGGATCATTCTTGGTCTTATCTGCGCTTTATTGATGGCATTTGTTATGATCTATATCCGTGAATTCGTGCAACGCATCAATCCACAAACGGTACTCACTTATCAACTCAGCGGTGGCTTACTTACTTTATCTGCGCTGATGCCATTTTATATGCAACAGTTCCCAACAGATTATATTTTTCCCAATCTTAAAGACTGGATGTGGCTGCTGATACTTGCCTGGCTATGTTCTGTGCTGGCGTTTCAACTTTCTGTGTATGCGTTAAAAAGATTAACGGCATTTACAGTAAATCTTTCATTCAATCTCGAACCCGTGTATGGTATTTTTCTTGCCATAGTCCTGTTTGGTGAAAGCCGGGATTTTGACTGGTCATTTTTTGGCGGTCTTGCTCTTATTGCGGCTTCATTGCTCATTCATATAATTATGTTGCTAAAAAAAGAAAGAGAAATTGTAAAGTCTCAAATGGAAACTTAATAATTACAAAATAAATGAACCACATTGGCCTTTAGGTCAAAAATGGTCCTTATTAAAGTTCTTTGACAACAACTGAATAGCAGATAAAGTAATTGGATTAAATTAGAAAGGAAAGTGGGTGAACTTTACTTAGGCATAGACTGAAGGTCTACTCTGTGTATTAGTCCCACTCTCCCTTCACTGTTGCTTAGGCCCATTTAGAATAGTAAGTCCTTAAAGACTAATTAAAGGTCTTAGGCTAGGCAACGATTATTTGACCTTAAAACTAAAGTTATGAAAGTTCTTCAAATCGTAGGTGCTGATCTCTCTAAAGATTCTATCGACCTTTTTCATCATGATTCAAACAATCATGTAAAGATCAAGAACTCGGCTTCAGGCTTTAAGGAGTTAGTTTATTGGCTTAGTAATTTGAAACTGGATAAAGCTTGTATATTCCTGGTGATGGAACATACAGGTCTTTACTCTTTCCAGTTGGAAAAATTTTTACACCAGCACCAGATCCAATTTGCCAAAGTATCAGCACTGGCGATTAAGCGATCACTGGGTTTGATCCGAGGTAAAAATGACAAAATCGATGCCGAGCGAATTGCCAGATTTGGATTTGAAAAAAAGGATAAGCTTGTGGCTGAAAAGCCCGCCCATCCTGTGCTTCAACGTCTCCAAATGCTGCACTCAACACGGGCACGACTAACCAAGTATCGCCAGTCTTTGGCCTGTGCACTCAAAGAGTATCGAATAGTGCTTTCATCAGCAGACCCCATCATCAAAATCCAATTAACACTGGTCAAGGAGGTCGCACAGAGGATCAAAGTGCTCGATGATCAAATTAAACAATGCATTGACAAAGCAGATCAATCTGTGAATCAGAACTTCAAACTGCTGACCAGTATTAAAGGAATTGGTGATGTAATTGCTACTGCAACTTTGGTAAAAACAAAAAATTTCATTGCCTTTAAAAATGCCAGGAAATTCTCTTGTTTTTGTGGATCTGCACCCTTTGATCACACTTCCGGAAAAAGTATTCGGAAAAAGACGCGGGTCAGCCAACTAGCTGATAAAACAATGAAAACGCTGCTTACTATGGGAGCCCGAACTGCTATTCAACATGACAAAGAACTAAAAGCTTTTTATGAAAGACGACTGGCAATGGGAAAGTCGAAAAACAGCACCATTAACATCGTCCGAAATAAATTAATCTTTAGAATGTTTGCCGTGATAAATCGTCAAACACCATTTATCGAACAATATTCTAAAGCTGCATAAATTAAATTTGGACAATTAAAAACCTTAGAATACACATAGGGCACACCGGGAAACACATAGACTATGTGAATATCTATGTTTATATGTGCCTATGTGGTGAATAGATTCCGAATTAAAATTATTTTACAGGATGCAATTGACGAATTACCATAAAAACATTGTTGATTATTACACAGAATCGGAAAATGCTTATAAAGACAGTTGGGATCTCAACAACAGTCTCGCCATCCACTATGGCTACTGGGATAAAAAAGTAAAAAGCTTTTCTCAATCATTATTAAGAATGAATGAAGTAATGATGGAAACTGCTGCAATAAAATCCACCGATAGGGTTTTAGATGCCGGTTGCGGAATAGGAGGGAGCAGTATTTTTTTAGCAGAAAAGACCGGGTGCCATGTTACGGGTATTAGTTTGAGTGAACAGCAGGTCAGCAAAGCAAAAGAATTAGCGATTAAAAAGAAGGTGGAGAACAAAGTTGAGTTTGTGGTGATGAATTATTGCGCCACTGCATTTCCAAATGAAAGCTTCGATGTGTTATGGGGTTGTGAAAGTATTTGCTATGCAGATGATAAAGAACAGTTCATTAAGGAAGCCTGGCGTTTATTAAAACCCGGGGGCAGATTAATTATAGCCGACGGTTTTGTAACCGACCTTAACAACAATAATCACCCAACAATAAGAAGCTGGCTTGACGGCTGGCATGTAAATTATCTTGATTCACCGCAACGATTCCAGGAGTTTATGAAGAATACGGGATTTCAAAATATTTCATTTAAAGATATTTCAAAGTTTACGGCGCATTCCTCCCGGCGATTGTATAAATTCTATTTTCTTGCCAACCTTTATTTGCTTTGGAAGAAAATCACTTTCTCAAACCGCGCCACGGAAATGCAAAAGAAAAATATTGCTGCATGTAAACACCAATATCTTGGTATGAAAAAGGGTTTATGGATATACGGTTTAATTGTGGGAACAAAGCCCCTGTAATTTTCCTGTTTACTCTTACCTTTATCCCTATCAAATTTTTTTCAAATGAGAGTATACGTGTTTACCGCTTTTTTACTTTTTACTTTTAACTTTTTACCTGCACAAAAGAAACCGCTCGATCACACCGTTTACGATAGCTGGCAAAGCATCGGAGAAAGAATGGTGAGCAATGACGGCAAGTGGGTTGTTTATACAATTACTGTTCAGGAGGGTGATAACGAGCTGGTGATTCAGTCCTCCGATGCAACGTATAAAAAAACAATTGCGAGAGGTTATAATGCCGCTATTTCAGAAGACAGCCGCTATGCTATTTTTAAAATAAAACCTTTTTATAAAGAAACCCGCGACGCAAGAATAAAAAAGAAAAAACCGGAGGAGATGCCGAAAGATTCTTTTGCCGTGGTTGAACTGGGTAAAGACAGTGTTTATAAAGTAGCAAAAGCAAAGACGTATAAAATTCCTGAAAAAGGTTTTGGTTGGGTGGCTTATCACCTGGAAAAAAAACCTGAACCCGAAAAGCCGAAAGCGCCATCTGCAGATGCAACAAATAAAAAGATCATTGACAGTTTGAAAAGAAAGATCGATTCATTGCTGGTAATTGTTAGCCAGCCGAACGTTGTGACAGGAAAAAAGAAAAAAATAGGTGCAGCTGATGAAATTGAAAATTTGCAGTTGGAAATTAGCAATTATGAAGATGCTGAAGGCGATGATCCGGCAACGCCTGCAACACCGGAAGGAACTGATCTTGTTCTCAAAAATCTTTTGACGGGGGAAGAAAAAATCTTTACCCTGGTAAGTGAGTATTATTTTGATAAAAAAGGAACAAAGCTATTGTTGGAGACAACAAGGAATTCAAAAGACTCATTAAGTAAGGCTGTTGTTTGGTTAGTGGATCTTGGGAGCCTGCAAAAAAAAGCGATCAGTACCGGGGGAAATGATTTTAAAAACTTTTCTTTTTCTGAAGATGGTTCACAACTGGCTTTTGTTGCAGAACGAAATGCAAAACCAAAAGACCTTCAAAAATTATACAAGCTATGGTATTATAAAGACGGTGCAGATACAGCTTCAATGATCGCCGATAAAAATTCTGTGGGAATGAAATTGGGAATGACAGTAAGTGAATTTGGGACCGTAAGTTTTAGTAAAAGCGGTAAACGTTTATTTTTTGGTACTGCCGAAATACAGCCACCAAGGGATACAACGTTGGTTGATTTTGAATTAGCAAAACTGGATGTGTGGCATTACAATGATGATTACCTGCAACCAACACAATTAAATCGGTTGCAAATAGAATTACAGAGAAACTATTTAGCAGTTTATGATGTTGAATCAAGCACGATAAAGCAACTTGGTTCAAAAGAATTGCCGACAGTTTATCAAGCTAATGAAGGCGACGGTGAAACATTTGTTGGCGTAACTGATTTTGGTAAACGAGTGGAAGCACAATGGACAGGTAATACATTGAAAGATATTTATGCGATCAATGTTGCAGATGGCTCAAAGAAATTGGTGGTAAAAGATCTGAATGGAATTATTTCGACACCATTTATTTCACCAACTGGTAAATATATTATGTGGTATGACCGCAAAGCAAAGAATTATTTTACCTGGGATGGTGATAAAATAAGAAATATTACTTCAAAAATAAAAGTGCCGTTATGGGACGAAGAGTTTGACACACCTGATTTGCCGACTCCTTACGGTTTATGGGATGGGAGAAAGGAGATAAGGCGGTCCTTGTATATGACAGATACGGTATTTGGAAAGTAAATGCTGATGGTTCTAATGCGCCCGCATTAATTATTGGAGATAGAAAAAATAAGAGAAGTTACCGGTATATCCGTGTTAACCCGGAAGAAAGATTTATCGAAGAGGGACAAAGTGTGGTATTCAGAACCTTTAATGATATTAATAAGAAATCTGGTTTATGGGATGGAAAATATTCGGATGATCTTAGTTCAGCAAAGTTTAAAACCGGTCAATGTCGATGCCGAAGCTTCTGTTGGTCAGGTTATAAAATCTGAAAATGGGGAAACTTATGTTTTTACAGCAGAATCTTTCGAGGCATCGCCAGATTTATATTTAGTTGGCATGCACGGAGGAGATGGAACATGGAATGGTAAACGTGCTTTCTTCAATTAATCCCCAACAAAAAAATTACAACTGGGGCACTGCAGAACTATTTAAATGGAAAGCATACAACGGCAAAGAAAATGAAGGTATTGTTTACAAACCCGAAAATTTTGATCCAAAGAAAAAATACCCGATGATCTGCTATTTCTATGAAACACATTCCGATGGTTGCATACTTATAATCCACCGTCTCCAACACCCAGCCGCTTGAATATTTCTTTTTTTGTAAGTCGTGGTTATATCGTTTTTTCACCTGATATACATTATGGCACCGGTCATCCTGGCAAGAGATGCTTACAATCATGTTGTAAGCGGAGCAAGAGCATTGGTAAAAAAAGGATATGTCGATAGTACAAGAATTGGCATACAGGGACAAAGCTGGGGTGGTATACAAGTAGCACAATTGGTCACAATGACAAAACTTTTTAAAGCAGCATGGGCGGGTGCGCCAGTTGCAAATATGACCAGTGCTTATGGTGGTATAAGATGGGAGAGTGGTCTCAATCGCCAGTTTCAATATGAAAAATCACAAAGCCGGATTGGCGCTACACTTTGGGAAAAGCCAAATCTGTATATTGAAAATTCACCGCTGTTTCATTTACCCAAAGTAACTACACCGCTTGTAATCATGTCAAATGATGCTGATGGCGCTGTGCCCTGGTACCAGGGAATTGAATTGTTTACTGCCATGCGCAGGCTTGGGAAAAAAGTTTGGCTGCTGAATTATAATGGAGAAGCACATAATCTTGTTGAAAGAAGAAACCGCAAGGATATTCAAATAAGAGAGCAACAATATTTTGATTGGTTGTTAAAAGATGAAACTCCGCCAAAATGGATCACTGAAGGTGTGCCGGCGGTGAAGAAAGGAAAGGATTGGGGGTTGGATTATTAGATTGGTCAATTGGCAATAGTACAATAGCGCAAATAGTTGAGAGCGCATTTTGATCTATTGACCAATTGAAGATTGCCTCATTGATCAGGCCGCCTGCGTACTGATATATTTCACCAAACTTCTCTTTGCTACCGGCAATAAAGTTTCTTCAACCGGGAAACTCAATTCAATTTGTATTGAATATACGGCGGGTTTGGTAATTGATTGCGGTATTTTATCAATTCTGATTTTATATTTTCATACGTGTTGACAAAATTTTTATCCCAGCTATTTACATAAGCTGTTTTTATGCTCCTGTATTTTTCATCATGTTTTTCAAAAAAAGAAAGCCGGTAATGATAAACGAGAGTTTGCTTTTGAACGGTCGTATTTAAAAAGAAATATCCTTCCTTCGTATCAAGCGGAATAATACCAACCGGATGATGTTGATCTTTTCTTCCACAAATTCATAAATTTCTACGCCGCTGTTTATAGTGCCTTTCATCTTGCTGGCAGAGTAATTAATGATATCTTCCAGTTCCTGCATCAATTCATCATCCTCGTATCATTTGCTCATAGAGCAATTGCAATTTTTCCATCTGGATACCTGTAAGTTTTTTTGGGAAATGTTCCTGCAGGAATTTTTTATTTTCCCGGAAAGCCACCATATTATTGTAATGAAAAATAATATCGGAAAGTTGCGGGATAGAGTTTGTTTTCGTTAAAATATTTATTTATTTCCTTCAGGTAGGCGAGCAGGGTATATTTCTTTAGTTCAAAATCAATATAGCCTTCGGCAAACCAGGTTTCGGATAATGATTTCATAGCTTTACGGTTGAGTTCGTTACTGTAATTTATAAAAAAGACTTTAATATTTAAAAGTAAGTTTACCTTAAGTTTGTTAAAAGAAATACCATGCCAAGAATATTATTGTGTTTATTAGTCGTTATTTTTTCTTCCTGTGGTTCAGTTAAGTATTACATTGTCCGTCATGCAGAAAAAGAAACTGCTGCTGCAGGCACAACGATGAGCACACCAAATGATCCGCCGCTCTCAGCCGCCGGCAGGGTAAGAGCTATTGAATTAAGAGAAGCGTTGAAAGGCAAAGGGATTCGTTACATTTTTTCAACTAATACTATCCGCACTATTTCCACTGCACAGCCATTTAATGAGTTAAGAGGCGCCACTAAAATTGAACTCTACAATACCAGGGATTCACTCGATCATCTGATTCAAAAGCTGAAAGAAATAAAAAAAGGAAATTCATTGATCGTCGGGCATTCCAATACCGTAGATGATATTGTCAATAAGCTTTGTGGTGAAATAAAAATTCCAATGATCTGCCCGATTCAGAATACGACAATCTTTATATCGTGACAAAAAAAGGCAAACACTTTAAGTTTGAAAATAAAACTTACGGCACGCCTACTAACTAAAATCTGTGAATGATGGAACGCAGATTGATTATGATTTTTTATGAATAGCGCTGATTTGTCATAAACAATCATAACGATCTTAATAAATCAGCGTTCTATCAAGATCAATATTCTCGATCACCATTAAAATTCTCCAGCTCTTTCGCCACTGACGTTAAGAACGTAGCGCCAAGACTTCCATCAACAATACGATGATCATAGCTCATGCTTAAATACATCATATGGCGGATAGCAATGCTGTCACCCGCGGGAGTTTCAATAACAACAGGACGTTTCTTGATTGCACCGACGGCAAGTATCGCCACCTGTGGTTGATTAATGATCGGTGTACCCATCAAACTGCCGAATGTTCCTACATTGGTTAAAGTAAAAGTTCCGCCCTGTGTATCCTCAGGTCTTAATTTATTATTGCGGGCATTTTCAGCCAATGCATTTACCTGTTTTGTCAACCCAACCAAATTCAACTGATCCGCATTTCTTATCACTGGTACTATAAGGTTACCGCTTGGCAATGCAGTAGCCATTCCCACATTGATATCTTTCTTAATAATTATTTTATCACCATCAAGTGAGCAATTCACAAGCGGGAATTTTTTTATACATCTTACGATCGCTTCAATAAACAATGGAGTAAATGTAATTTTCGTTCCTTCACGTTTCTCAAAATCCTTTTTTACTTTATCGCGCCACAGTACCAGGTTGGTTACATCGGCCTCAACAAAACTCGTCACATGCGGACTTGTATGCTTGCTTCTCACCATATGTTCAGCGATCAGCTTGCGCATCCGGTCCATTTCTATTATTTCAACATTACCGGCGTAAGTTGTGAGTTGTGAGTTGTGAGTGGTGAGTGGCGCGGGTTCCTGTATCACAGAAATTTCCTGCTGACTCCCGGCTCCGAACTCCCGATTCTGAACTCCCGACTCTGGTACAGACAAGGCATGCCTTATATCTGCAGACTCCCGGCTCCGGACTCCAGCCCTCCGATCACTTACATATTGAAGAATATCTTTCTTTGTTACCCTGCCTTCATTACCTGTGCCCGGAATGTTTTCAAGCTCACTCATACTTACGCCTTCGCTGGCAGCAATGTTCAACACAAGTGGTGAATAAAAGCGATTGCCCGATCCATTTGTAGTGGGTGGTTTATAGCTGGCCGTTTGATGTGATGAAACCACTTCGGCAACTGTTGCTTCCTGTTCCTTGTGTCTTGTCTCTTGTGCTTTTGGCGGAGGAGTGTAAGTCTGCGGAGTTACTTTTTCCTCAGCACCTGTTTTTATTCTTGCTATCACGGCTCCAACCGGCACTACATCATTTACATTAAAAAGAATTTCTGCCATTACACCCGCTGCAGTACTTGGCACTTCGCTATCTACTTTATCAGTTGCAATTTCCAGCACAGTTTCATCCATACTCACTGAATCGCCGGGTTGTTTATGCCATTTCAGTATGGTAGCTTCCATAATACTTTCACCAAGCTTCGGCATTACCAGGTCAACTATTGCCATAATTATTTTTTTGTAGTCAGCAATCGAAATTCTATTCACCGTCCCTTCCGCCTAAGGCGGACACTTGTACTGCATTAATGCTATTCAACTTTTGGCCTTGTGCGATGATGGTCCCGATTTATCGGGATCGGGTAGTCGGCCCGGCCAAAGGTAATGAATTGACCCTTAAAGGCAACTATATACGAGTTGACACCTTAGCCCATTAAAAAAGAATAAACTGTATAAGCCGGAAAAACCATTTCTTTTATTCGGATGCTGGCTGCGCTGCTGGTTTGATGAAGATCACAGCATACTCAATAGCTGGGGGTTCGGTTACCTTTTCATACTCTTTTTGTATTATGAAATTTTCGTCGTCCTTTGGTGTTCTTGTAGCAAAAAACTTTTTGATATTTTCTACATTCTTTTCTCCTAAGCCATGTATTCTAAAATCATGCATGTGGTATTTTTCGGCTTTTTCAACCATCTGCTCAAATGCCGATTGAATTTCTTCTGCATCCATACCGAAGTGAACAAATAATGCTCTGGCTTTTTTACCAATAGCAATTTCATAGTATTCCGCAAATTCCTCTTTTGATACAAGATTATAGAGAGGCATAAATTCATTTTCGAAATAGCCTGCCGAGCATAAATTGGCAATGTTAGATCCCCGATCTCCAAATCTATCTCGTATATCCTGTTTGTAAGAATGAATGTTTTTCCCTTTCAGTTGTTCACTTCTCAAATACAAAGATAATTTTAGCGCTATAAAGTCATCTGGCGGCATTATACCCTGAAAGAATCCCAAAATTTTACCATCTGTATTTTGAGCTGAATACTCATTATAGGAATCTAATGTTTCTTCCTTGCTATCTTTCCATATTAATCCACCCCCAGTAAAAACTTTTTTGATTATTTCAAGAAGCAAGGGCTTATCCTGAGCCTCTAATGACGAAGCAACGATTGTGAGAGTTTTGGAGTGGCTTGAATAAGAATAAGCGGAGTCCATTTTCGCTTCTTGCGAGGAATCATCCATGTCAAGAACTATAGTAACTCCTTTCTTTTTTGCCAGCTCCCTAATTCTATCGGGTGTATTTAATTTTGGGTTTGATTGTTTAGGAGGCATAAAGTGTAGTGGCAAAACTTTCGGCTATACTATAGAAATTTAGTATTTACCTTCCGTTAAGTTCATTATAGCGAAGAGATCATCTTTAATAAAAATTTCTGATCCTCTTTTTAGACCTCCAAATTTTTTTGCTTCTATTTCTTCGCCTTCTGGAGTCAGGACAGGTTCGCCCGTAGCGGTTTCAATTATAATACCGTCTTCATTAATTGATTTGCCAAAAGCCTCTAAAATAAGTGGTAAAGACTTTTCTGTAAAAAGTAACTTCGGTTTAATGTTCGATTTCATTGTTTTGTTCCCCCCTTTAATTTCTCTCTCTCTTCACTATGACCTTGGTTCGGGCTAATTTGTTTACTATTGCAAGCTAATATTTTACTAATTTATACAATTTCCAATAGCTTTTTATACGTATAAACACGTATAAAGTCCGCAAAGGTACTTCAAAGTAATTTGCAAATACAATACCAGCCAAAAATATTTGATAATTGGTAGGATCTTTAAGGCCATATCTTCATACAATGTGAATAATTATCAACTTATTGTGTCATTATTTCAGGCAAATTGAGAGGGATGGCCTTTAGTATCTCTATAATGCACAATAGAAAGAACATCCGGTTAAAAGTTGAAAAAATTGCCCAAAAGACTAATTCTTTTTTTTCTTCTGTACTGGCTTTTCTTCTTCCTTCTTTTTTTCCGGCTTCGGAGTTACCGATACTTTAATTACATCTTCAAATGAACCATAAACTTTTAAAGGTTTGTCTTTGCCCTGTGGTTTCTTTTTTGCTTTAGCCATACTGCTAATGTACGACATTCCCTATAAAAAGGGTGGAGCGACTTAGAGCGACACTCACATCCTATTGGGGAAAATATGGGGAAATCAATTTTGGAGCGTCGGAGCATGCGTCGTAACTTGCCGATGTTATGACGAAAAGAGAACTGAGTCCAAAGGAAAAAGACTATCTAAAGTACGCTATGGAGCAGTACAATCATTGGCGTTCCGTATTAGAAGTCTATGAAGTTTTGCCTAGTGTCAGGGGCACCACTACCATAGTGGAACCCATACTGCCTAGCTTCTCGGAGGATGGTTCAGCGTATACGTTTCTTGACTTTGTGGAAGAGTTATTGGCTGACGGAAGGCCTCGGACAACCAAAGAGATCAAGGAAGAATTTTTGATTAAAACGGGTAGAGATATTGAGTTGAAAAACTTTTCAAGTAAATTAAAAGCAAGGCAGGTTCGAACCGGCAGAATACAAAATATAAAATTTGAAAAATTGCCATTAGACCGAAGGTATTTTTGGATTTTACCTCATTGGCTTGATGAAAAAGGAGAACTGAAACCAAGACATAAAAAAAAGATCAAAGAGTTCGCTAAGGGCGAATAAAAATAATTGGTGGGTCAAGGACGGTCTCATAAGCCGAAAAACCCAGGGGGGCAACCCTGAGTCTGAGATGGGAGGTAATGACTCCTAACCACCACCGTGCTGGAAATGTCCTCCGTGAAAGTGGGAATGCTACCGTTGTAAGGCAAGCACCTATTGAAGCGGGGGCATTTTCTATTCGAAGATACAAAAACGGTAGACCTAAAACAAGGGGGTGCAACAATGTTTTGTAAAATGTGCAAAACTTCTTTGCACAAAAGTGCAACAAAACTTTGCACTTTCCGGAAACAAATATATCTTTATGTAACAATTAAAGAAAATGAAATTCAAAAATCTGCAACAGTTTTTCGACACGTTTAAAGACGAAGAAACTTGTCGCCAATATTTAGAGCAACAACGTTGGAATGGTAACGTTGAATGTCCTTATTGTGGTTGCACTAAGGTTTATAGGGCTGCTAAACGCTTTAAGTGTGCTGATAAATTCTGTGCAAGAAGATTTTCTGTAACGGTTGGCACAGTCTATGAAAACAGCAAAATTGGTTTAAGAACTTGGTTTGCCGCTATATATTTACTTACTTCATCTAAGAAAGGAATTAGCTCTTTACAAACTTCAAGACAGTTAGGTGTCACTCAAAAAACAGCTTGGTTTTTAAATCACAGAATTCGTGAAATGCTGAAATGTAAGGCGCCTTATATGCTAAAAAAAGAAGTTCAGATAGATGAAACTTATGTAGGTGGCAAAGAAACAAATAAACATGCGAGTAAAAGAGCAGGTGGAAAAAAAGCATTTGGCAGAAGCACAGCTAAGAAAACTCCGGTGTTTGGTATAGTTGAAACTGGCGGTAAAGTTGTTGTGAAAGTATCTGAATGGGTAACTAAAAAGCAAGCAAAAGATTTAATAGCACAGTATGTTCAAAAAGGTTCAACTATGGTAACTGACGGACACGTTATGTACGGTTATCTTTCAAAAGAAAAAGAATTTACCCACGTTATGGTAGATCATTCCAAAGGTGAATATGTAAAGGGTGGGTTTCATACAAATGGCATTGAGAACTTTTGGAGTCTTTTGAAAAGAGGAATTATAGGTATATTCCATCAAGTTAGCCCGTGGCATTTGCAACGTTATTGTGATGAATTTGCTTCTCGTTATAATTCAAGAAAGATACTGGACGACGAAAGATTTAATTTATCTGTACAGAATAGCGAGGGAAGATTAAAGTATAATCAATTAATAGGTAAGGCTTGAAATTACAGGACGCCATACAGGACTTAATAAATTCAGATGCCTTTAAGAATAAGGCTAAGCAAAAAAATGCCGAGGGTGGCAAATACAGAATGTTCTTAACGAGATATAATAAAGGCGAATTAAAAACAGGGGCAGCAGTAGACTTGCTTATTGAAAACGGTTATCAAATCGAAATAAAGAAACCAAAGAAGGGCGGCAGTTGAGCCGCCTTTATTTTTTACAAACCCGTATTACTACGGTTGTCTTGCCTTTTTGTTGTACCTACCTTTCTTAAAAACAATTTTATGGCAAAAGTTACCCCAATCTACAGTGTTAAAGAAACCGATAGAAAAGTCTATCACAATAACGACAAGTGTACCGAAAGAAACAACATTGAAAAAGAAAATGTAAGACAAGGGACAGACGGAAGGCCTATATGTAAAACTTGCGACGATCTTAACACGGCAGGAAAATAGTTCCAGTTTTTGAATGGATTACAAATGTTATTTCATTAAACGGCTCGCCCCATGCAATGCCGAAGGGCATCTCATTTGCACTAATATTATTCTTATAAACGTCAACTTTCATAAATACTCGTTTGGCTGCTGATACATTTAACCCATAACACCTGCACGTTTCATAAGCCCGTATAAGGCTGAATTCATCACCAAAAAATCTTACTGTTGGCTCATGATAACAATGGCCTTCCCCTCCCTGACAAGATTCAAATGTTTCAAAACCGTGGTTGTTAAGAATCTTAACTGCCGGTAGTATTAAGGGGTCAATAGCTGCTGTAGTCCAACTCATGTTTCGCTATTTGGTGTCAACTCGTATATAGTTGCCCCCTTAAAACCCGATCAGGTGTTAGCAAGAATAAACTTTCGTAAAAAGTTCAATGCAGTATGTGCTGCCATTTCAATATTTCTTTCCCTGTCAAAACGAAAAGCAAGTTTTGCGGTCTCTATTTTTTCTTTATTGCCCACAGCGATCCATACTGTACCAACCGGTTTTTCCTGGGTGCCACCATCTGGTCCCATAATACCGGATGTTGCTACTGCAAAATCAACATTCAATTTTTCTACAGCACCTTTCACCATTTGTATAACTGTTTCTTCACTCACGGCGCCGGCCGTTCTCAATGTCTTATCGGTAACACCTAACATTTTTTCTTTTACATCATTCGCATAGCTAACAATGCTGCCTTTATAACCTACCGAAGAGCCGGGATTGGAAGTGATCAAATGAGCGATATATCCACCAGTACAGCTTTCGGCAGTTCCAATCGTTTTATTTTTTTCTTTTAGAATTTTTTGCACAACCATTGCCAGGCTTTCATCTTCATCTGTCACCAGCCATTCCTTTACCAGTTCCTTTACTACAGAAAATTTTTCATCCAGTTCTTTTTCCATTTTTTCTTTATCATCGCCGATGGCAGTCAGTCTCAGTTTCACCATACCATAACCAGGCAAGTAAGCAAGCTTGATATGCTCAGGCAAGCCCGTTTCAAAATCTTTTATCTTTTCAGCGATCATACTTTCACCGGTGCCCATTGTAAAAGCAGTGCGATGAAGAATGAAAGGGAGTTTGAAATATTTGGGAATCCGTGGCAATACTTCATCGGTCATCAATCCTTTCATTTCAGTGGGCACTCCCGGCATTGCAACAAAAATTTTCTTATTTAATGAATCTTCGGAAGTCTCCCCCTTTGGGGGAGATTTAGAGGGGGCCTCAAACCACATGCCCGGCGCTGTTCCTCTTGCATTGTGCAACACTGTACAAACATCAGGCACTTCAGCTTGTCTTAAATTTCTTTCAAGCATTGGTCCCGGCCGGCGGTATACTTTTTCAAATAAATATTTTACATGATTGAGCACATCTTCGTTAACCACCAGCTTGCCGCCAAAATATTTACAGAGCAAAGGCTTTGTTATATCATCGGCAGTTGGTCCCGAGTCCGCCTGTAATTAATATTATATCGGACTCTTTACTTTCTGCATCCAGTGCATTCCAGATATCATCCCACACATCGCCAACCGCGACTCTTCTTCTCACCCATACCCCGATCTTATTGAGCGCCTGTGCCATCCATGCACTGTTGGTATCGATGGTTTGGCCGATCAGCAATTCATCACCGATTGTTATAATTGAAGCATTAATTTTTTTCAATAGAAAAATTTTGTGCAAATATCAGGAGAAAAATTACAAACTGGTATTGTAGTAAACGTCAGTAAAAGAAATTCTGAAATTTATTGTTTCAATAAATATTTCACCATCGGGCCCAATAATATCTTCGAAACGCCATGCCCCATCTTTTTGCTTTCGCACGACCTGTGCGAAGCGTTTTGCAGAATCTATCATCACATATTCCTTTAGCGAAGGGATGTGCTGATAATATATTATTTTATAGCCTACATCATTTTTCTGCGTGGATGGAGACCATATCTCAAAAACAACGGATGGATTTTTCAACGTGTCAAACTTATCATCTTCCAATTCTGGTTTGCCACAAACAATTGACAAGTCAGGATACATATAAGTATCCCGGTTTGGAGTGCTTACTCTCATATCCGAAGGCAACACCTGGCATTCCTTACCTTTTAAAAAGACACCGATTTCGGAAAGAACATTTCCGGTAATTTGATTATGTCTCAGCCTGGCCCCACTCATTGCAACGATAAAACCATCATAATATTCATGCTTTTCTTCCGAAGCTCTTTCCATTTCCAGGTATTCGTCGGGCGACACATAATTAAACTTTGGTGCCGGTTCTTTAACTTCATTTTCCATACTCTAAAGTTAATTATTTTTAGTTTTGTCCGAAGGACTCCTACGGAGATTAAAACAACGCCATGACGAGAATATTCTTTTCTTTTTACTTTTTAATTTTAACTCTTGACTTTTTCGGCCAGACTGTTACGCAAAAACTCCAGAAGGCATTTATCACATTTGAAAAAGACAGCCAGCTAAAACATGCCATCAGTTCTTTGTATGTTATCGATGCAAATACAGGACAAGTTGTATTTAACAAAAACTCACAGATAGGTCTGGCGCCAGCTTCCACTCAAAAAATTATTACGAGTGTTACTGCGTTTGAATTGTTGGGAAAGGACTATAGGTATAAAACTGAAATGGGCCTTACAACAAGATTAGAGAATGGCTTAACTGGTCAAAACTTAAATATAATTGGCAATGGTGATCCTACTTTCGGCAGCTGGAGATGGGAGAGAACGAAAAAAGGAAACGTTTTGAATGATTTTGTTGGCGTATTAAAGAAGAACAATCTCATTTTTATTACTGATTCATACAACTTTGCTACAACTCATTTTGAGGAAATCAGTATTCCGGATGGTTGGATATGGCAGGATATTGGCAATTATTATGGAGCAAGTGCAATGGCTATTAACTGGGGGGAAAATCAAATCGATGTCATATTGTCCTCAGGTAGTAAGATCGGTGATTCTGTAAAAGTGGTTGAGACTATTCCCCGACTATCGAGCTCCTCTGTTTATTCTATGCTGACTTCAGCTGCTAAGGGTAGCGGAGATAACGCTTATGCTTATTTCGAAATTGGACCATCCAATTCCAATATCATTTTAAAAGGGACAATACCTATTAATGAAAAAGAATTTAAGATAAGTATCACTTTGCCTGATCCACATTTGACGTTCACGGACAATCTATTTGACTCATCTTTTGCGCAAGGGCAGCGAGAGGGAAAAACCTGGCTTAAATTTGGTCTTCGAAACCAGGATTATATCGCTCATCTAAATGGGGTTGAGGTTAAAAAAAGAACTGACTTTAAACTCCTATATACTCATTACTCTCCAACTCTCGATTCCATCATTTATTGGTTCAATAAAAAAAGCATCAATCTATATGGGGAAGCGTTGATAAAAACATTTGCCTATGAGAAAAATAAGTTCGGTTCTACTGATAGTGGTGTTGCTATTGTAAAAAAATTCTGGAAAGAAAAAGGATTGGATGAAGATGAACTCGGTATTGTCGATGGCTCCGGTCTTTCGCCGCTTAATCGTGTTACTTCACATTCCCAGGTTGAAATTTTAAAATATGCAAAGACCAAAGACTGGTTTCCTTATTTCTTCGCTTCTTTACCTGAATACAATGGAATGAAAATAAAAAGCGGAACCATCCGTGGTGTAAAGGTATTCTGCGGTTATCATAAAGCAAAGAATGGCAAAGAATATATTTTCTCTTTTCTTGTCAATAACTATAACGGTTCTTCGTCAAGTCTTGTAAATAAAATGTACAAGGTATTGGATATACTTAAATGATCAATGTTCAATTATAGGTCTTACCTTCAACTCCCAAACTTCAAACAAGCTATTTATGAGCGAACAAAATTTTAAGAATCATGGTCGTTATATTACACTTTGGCATTTTATAACACCAGCCATGCTGTTGGTTTTATTAGTTTTTAGTATCATTAATCTTGTTCATGCAGATGAGCACACTCATTATTCGGCTGCTTTGATGGTAATAGTGTCAATACTTTTTTTTATATACTGGTGGTACACAAGATTGTTTGCGCTGCAAGCACAGGATAGAGCGATTCGTGCGGAGGAAAACTTTCGTCATTTTATGCTAACAGGTAAACCACTTGATGATCGTTTGCGAATGTCACAAATCGTAGCATTGCGCTTTGCATCTGACCAGGAGTTCGTTTCATTAGCCAAAAGAGCCGCAGAAGAAAACCTGCCATCAAAAGAAATAAAAAAGTCTATTCAGAGCTGGCGACCGGATCATTATCGTGTTTAGAAATAATTGAGAGGATTCTTAATTAAAAAAGGTGCCAGGAAAAAACCGATCCAGATAATCAGAATTATGAGTTTGCCGGCAAGCGACAGATCTTGTATGATGCTTCGTTGCAAGAGTCCCTGGATGATGTTTATAATCTGTTCTTCCTTTGGAGAAATTTCATAAGGAGGCGCCGGATTTACATCTTTAAATTGCGGGTAATATTTTATCACTGCATTCCTGATCCTCCAGTATTCTTCGGCGGTCAATTGCTCATAACTTTTCATCAGGTCGATACCTTCTCCTTCTATTTTCTTTTCAATTCGCTCATGTTGTATATCACCAACCATTCTTGTTATCATCATAAATGGGAAAAATAATAAGAAAAGAAATCCTGAGGTGATGGCAACCCAACTCATTAATGCAACAGAAAGGACTACAAAAATTTTTCCCAGTATATTATAATTATCGAGGAACATCCGGTGTAATAATTGCCCCCCGTCCAGCGGATAAACAGGTAATAAGTTCAGCACATTGAGAAAAATGAAAATCCATGCAATTTTTTCAAGGAGACCCGATTCGAGTTGAACCGATAAAACGTGTAAAATGATCCCCAGGAAAATTCCCGGAATAGGACCGGCAAGCAAAATGATCGCCGATTGTTTTTGTGATACCTCCTGCTTTTTTCCGGAAACATAAGCGCCAAGCAATGGGATAAAAAACATTCCAAGATCCTGGTATTTATAAATCTTCATGGCGATAAAATGACCCAATTCATGTATGATTACTACCGCAGTTAATACTAGTACGAGAGCCAGGGCTGCCCCGGGGGTAGTAGTGACCCGTCTGAAGAAAAAATAACCGATGACAAGAAAAAACGCAAGGCTCGCAAGCGACTTCAGCCAAACATTTGGTTTGCTCTTTGGTTCTTCGAGCTCCGGTTTCGGAATGTCCGAAGCAATTTCACCAGGTATTGGAATTGGTTGATCCATTTACAAGATTAATGAAAATAACGTTCTATTGTTTTCTTTAGTGCTTCGGGCATTGCCGTTCTTTTCATCCCGTCTTTTTCCATGAAATATAAAATGATCTTCGCAACACAAAGCATTTCTTTTTTTTCGTTATATACTTCATGATGAAATTCTATTTTATGATGCAATGGCATTTCTTTTAAAAGCGTTTTGATCGTAAGCAAGTCGTCATATAAAGCCGGGCGAAGATACCTTGCATGTACATCTACAACCGGCATTATCACACCCATTTTTTCCATATCTGCATAAGTAAATCCCAGCTCCCGGATCGATTCGGCCCTCGCCACTTCAAAATACGGAAAGTAATTGCTATGATACACCACGCCCATCTGGTCGGTTTCCACATAACGTACTCTTACTTTTGTTTCTGAAGTAAACATATTAGTTAATATCCTCTATTTTTTCCCCACCAATCTCAAACGACTGTTCATCCTTTCCGAAAAATAAAGCAATTTTTTTTGCGGTTAATAATAGGATAATGCTCATAAGCAAACCTATAAGCGAAGTCCAGAAGGTCATGTTCACAGACCGGTTGTCGTAATACCCGGGTTCCGTTTCCGGCTTGGGTGAAAACTCCTCTATTATAAATCCAATTACATACGGTAACGTTTGCAAAATGGAGCTAAGGCAAATGGCAATTATGATTACATGAAGCACCGACACCTTGTTTAATTTGAAGTCCATCGGCTCATCGCCTTCACGGCAAATAAATCGTGCCAGCGGTTTCACATTTCTTGCCAGCAGAAAAAATGTAATTGTATAAAAAGCGAAAAACAACACAGTTGGTAAGATCGCCATCATAATGTTTTGACTTAGTCCGGAGCCTAACCCGAACAACAATGTTGTAATCAAAGCAAGTAACGAGGTGATCATTTTATAGCCCATCACCAACACTGCCGCGATAATACCCATTTCAACAAGCTGAATTTTTCGCATGATGACTTATTTAACAAATTGAATTTTTACAGTGCTTAGCAAAGTAGTTAAAAATGTTAACCATTTTTATTTTCATCAAATGAATTTTACAATGACACCGGTATGAAAATTACAGTCGCACCCCACTTGTTTTAGAATAATTTGTTAAACATCTATCAACATTGTACTTATTCACAGTTGTTTGGAATGATGTTTGGCACATGTGAGAAATAATTTGATTTTTGCAACGTTAAGTCACCATCGGTTTAAAGGACAATTAATATGAAGAATCGGATCATCGCATTAGCAGCCGCTGTTATTTCAGTTTTATCTCTCCATTCGCAGCAAACCCGAATTTTTACAGACCCGCAGGAAAAGTTCAAAGAAGCAAAGGAGTATTATCAGAAAGAGCAATACAGCCTTGCATATCCTTTGTTCAAAGAACTGCAACAGGCATCAAAAGAGACCAACCAGATCAATGATGCACTGGTAACACAGGAGATCAACTATTACACAACTGTGTTGTCATTAAAACAAAATGAGGAGAGAGCTGAAGCTACGGCAATCAACTATATCGAGTTAGAGAAAAATAACCCGAGAGTGCAGCAAATGAACTTTCATCTTGGAGAATTTTATTATCGCCAGCAAAATTTTGCCGATGCGGCAAAGTATTATGAAGATGCGGGCATTGCTAACCTAAGCAACCGCGAGATATCCGACATGAAATTTCACCAGGGCTATTCTTATTTTACCCTGCAAAAGTTTAACCAGGCAAAACCTCTTTTCAACGCCGTAAGACAGATAAAAGACGATCCGAACTATATCGATGCAAATTATTATTATGGCTTTCTTGCCTTCCGTGATCGTAATTATAATGAAGCCATGGAGAGTTTTAAGATCGTAGAAGATGAAAAGGCCTATGCATCGGTGGTACCATATTATATAGCACAGATATATTATATACAGGGAAAAAAAGAAGAAGCGATCGCTTATGCCGAGAAAAAGATCAAGGGAGGTAATTCGCAGTATTATGATCGTGAAATGAAATTGATGCTTGGCCATGGCTATTTTGAAAGAAAGGAATTTGATAAAGGCTTGCCCTATCTTGAAGAATATGTTCAAAAAGCAGACAAGGTTACAAGAGAGAACTTGTATGAGTTGTCATACAGCTATTATATTGCCGGGCAATATCCAAAAGCAATAAATGGGTTTAAACAATTAAGCGGCAAAGATGATTCATTAAGTCAGCATGCAATGTATTTGCTTGGCGATTCCTATTTGAAAATAGGGGAGAAGGCAAATGCAAGAAATGCATTTTTATTCTGCGCCTCCAACAGCAGCAATAAAGCGCAAAAAGAAATTTCAAAATTTCAGTATGCAAAACTTTCTTACGAGCTCGGCTACCAGGATGAGGCAGTAAATAGCCTGAGTTCTTTTCTTGCCGATTATCCAAACTCAACATATAACACAGAGGCAAGAGACCTGATGGTGATGGTGCTTGCCAATACAAATAATTATAAGGATGCATTGACGTTGATGGAAGGGCTTTCGAATCCTTCAGCCAATTCAAAGAAGATGTATCCCCGCATCTTATTTGGAAGAGCCACTGAATTGATAAATGACGGCAGATTACAGGAAGCCGATGCGCTTCTTGATAAGGCGTTGAAAGATCCCAATAATGCAGCCGTTCTTCCTTTGATAAATTTCTGGAAAGGCGAGATCGCTTATCGCACTGATAAATTAGATAATGCCATTAAATATTATAATGCATATTTAGATGCCGGCGCACCGGCAGCGGGTGAGGCAAATGCAAATTCTATCCGCTATAATCTTGGGTATAGTTATTTAAGAAAAGAAAATTATCCTGCCGCATTGAAATTTTTTGAGCAGGTGGCTAAAACCCGGCGTTGAATTCTGATGAGCTTACACAGGATGCATATGTCCGCAGTGCAGATTGTTATTTTATGAACCGTGATTACACCCGGGCAAAAGCGATGTATGATAATGTTATCAAACTTTCATGGCCGGCTGAAGATTATGCAACTTTCCAGGTGGCTATGATCGCTGGTGTACGAAGCTCCAATGAAAAGATAAGCCTGATGAACACTATGGCAAGAAAATTCCCCACTTCAAGTCTTGTCGGTGATGCGAATATGGAAATTGCGAACGCTTATCTTGCCGATGAACGTTTTCGTGAAGCGATCGCTCCGTTGAATAATGTACTTAAGCTATCAGCAAATAACAGTTTGAAACCACAGGCGCAATTAAAACTTGCTATCGCAAATTATAATTTGAATAATAATCGTGAGGCATTGGCTCAATATAAAAACCTGGTTCAAACATATCCGAATTCCCCGGAAGCTGCGGAAGCATTGGAGAATATCAAAAGCATTTATGTGGAAGATGGAAAACCTGATGAGTATGCAAATTATATGCGTCAAATGGGAAAGCCACTGGATGTGAGCACTGAAGATTCTCTTTCCTGGTCAGCCGCACTAACGCAATATGAAAGCGGAAATTCCAATGCGGCGTTAACTGCATTTAATAATTATGTGCAGCGTTTCCCGAATGGTGTTTATGCTTTGGATGCAAATTTTTACCGCGGTGAAATTTATTATGAAAAGAAAGATTGGAACAATGCATTGAGCGGTTATGAGGCGGTGGCATTAAAAGCGCCAAACCGTTTTGCCGAAAAAGCCATTTTGCAGGCAGCAAGGGTTTACTTCTTTGAACAAAAAAATTATGTGAAAGCCGAAAGTTATTATGCCCAGTTGAAACAAATATCTTCTGGCCAGGAAAGCAAACTGGAAGCAATGCGTGGATTACTTCGTTCTCAATATCAGTTACAGAAATGGAATGAAGCAGTTGAAAATGCAAATGAGCTGGTAACATTAAAAGGAAGCAGCACCGATGATAAATCACTTGCAAGTATGGCAATCGCAAAAGCGTACCAGGTAAATGGCCAGCATGATCTTGCCATTGCCAATTTTAAATCTGTAGTATCGCAAAACAAAGCCGCACTTGCAGCGGAAGCAAGGTATGAGATCGCTAACAGCTGGTTTGCGTTGAACAAACTTGCGGATGCTGAAAAATCAGCGTTTGAAGTGATCAATAAATCCGGCTCATACGATTACTGGGTAACCAAATCTTACATCCTGCTTGGCGATGTTTATTTTAAACAAAAGGATTATTTCAATGCAAAAGCTACTTTTCAAAGTATAGTCGACAATTCAATAGTTCCTGAATTTAAAAAAGAAGCACAGGAAAAATTAAACAGGGTAGTTGATGAAGAAGGCAAAAGCAGTAAAGTGGGTAACAATTAAAACAAAAAATTAATAATTAATAATTATTAATTAATAATAATGAAGAGAAAAATGAATATGAAAGCCGTCATAATATTGGGAGTTGGAATTTTAAGTTTTGGAATTTCCTATTCACAAGACACCACGAAGAAAAAAGGAACTGTTGATATTACATCGGCTTTTAAACCGGTGTTAAAAGAATCAGCCAAGATAAATTTCAATGCATCACCAGCAGTGAATGATACTACCAAACCAAAATTGAATTATGACATTCCCAATCAAAATTTATTACTTGGCTATGCACCCGGCAGTCTGCGACCATTGGCTTTAGACATTGATTCCGGCGGTGTATGGGACCTGAATAGTTATATCAAAGCCGGTTTTGGAAGTTTGAAAACTCCTTTTGTACAAGCAGGCTTTTCATTTGGAGACGGTAAAACAGCCGGCCTTAATATTTATGCCAAACATGTTTCTTCTTCCGGAAAAATTCTTTACCAGGATTTCCGCAACACGAATGTTGATCTGAAAGGTTTTTTTCAAACGAGTAAGAATTTAGAATGGAATGCACAGCTTGGCATGCGCCAGGACCGTTATTACAAATATGGCCGTGATCCGATACTATCATCAATTCCGCCAAAAGATTCTCTTGAGCAAAGTTTTCAAACATGGAAAGGTGGTGTAGGATTTCACAATATCAACAGTACGCAGTTTGGTATTTCATATTCTCCCGAAATCCTTATCAATTTATTTAATGATGGAAGGGATAATAGTGAAAGTAATACGTACGTGCATCTTCCCTTGCAAAAAACAGTAGGTAAAGTATTTGCCGTAAACCTCGCCGCTACATTTGATCTTACAAAATATAAGCCTGATAATAAATCGGCACAGGACAATACATTCTATTCTATTAGCCCTTCCGTTTTGTTTAAGACGCCAAAGGTGAATGTACAGGCCGGCATCCGCCCTTCATGGGATAACAAAACATTTAAGATGTTCCCCAATGTACTTGTTGAGGCGAGTACCCCGGATAAACAATTTACTTTCCAGGCCGGTTGGTCTGGTTATATCAGGAGAACATCCTATCAGAACCTTGCCTTTATTAATCCTTATATAGATGCTCCCGCTGATCTGAAGAATACATGGATAGAAGAAAGATATGCAGGTTTTAAAGGGTCTTTAGGCGATCATTTCATTTATAATGCAAAGCTTGCCTTTAATAAATATAAGAATCAACCACTTTTTGTAAATGATAATGCTGCCCTGGATATTTATGATAACACATTTAGAGTAATATATGAGCCGTCGATGAAGGCTGTTCATTTCGGTGGTGAAGTTGGATATGTTGAGCAAGAAAAATTTTCGGTACTGGCAGGCATCAATTATAGTAAATATTTCAGCATAAAAGAGAATAAAAAAGCATACGGATTAATGCCGCTTGAATTAAAAGGTTCCGCAAAGGTGCAGGTTGTAAAAGATCTTTGGTTAAAAACCGATCTGTTCCTTTGGGATGGTGCACAATACAAAACTCCGTCGGGTAATTCAGCGCAATTGGATGGCTCATTTGATCTGAATGCCGGTCTTGAATTCCGGATCACAAAGAACCTTAATCTCTGGGCGCAGTTCAATAATATATTAAATAAAGAATATGAGCCCTGGAAGTTATACAGATCTTATGGATTTAATTTCCTTGGCGGCGTTATCTTCGCATTCGATCAGAAGACGAAATAATGCAAAACACTTTATACGAATTCCTGGTAGTAAATAAGAAATTAAGTTTGCCCGGCATTGGTACTATCAGCCTGCGGCAACATTCATCTCAGCTTGATTTTACAAACAAGCAATTTAGTCCGCCATCTTTTTATTTTGTAATCGAGTCAAAAGATGATAAACCTTCAAAAAGACTTTTTGAATGGCTTTCGTCATCATATGGCATTTCAGAATGGGACGCAATCAAATCATTAAATGATTTTTCTTTTTCCTTAAGAAATAAACTTTCCGAAGCCGGTGAAATGAATTGGGAAGGCGTAGGAATGTTCAGGCGGGATGGATCCGGCAATCTGCAGCTTGATCCGCCTGCAAGCACATTACAAAGCCAGCAACCTGTGCATGCGCAGAAAGTGATTCGTGAAAAATTCGAGCATACAGTGTTGGTAGGTGAGCAGGAAAAGTCTTCGGTGGAGATGACAGAGTATTTTGCTGAAGGAGCACCAAAGAAAAATTATGGGTGGATCATTGCAGTTGTTCTTACGGTGTTAGCTGTAATGTTTATCGGGTGGTATTTTTCTGAAAAGGGATTTACTCCTTCTTCTGCCGGAAATAAGTCCATCATTAAATCAAATTAAGGGAGACACTTCCTTTTATTAATGAGCAACCAAATTCATTATACACTGTGCCCGGTTTGCGGATCTGCAGGTATTTCAAAAATTTTTAAAGTAAAAGATAATACAGCAAGCCAGGAATTTTTTGATATTTATCATTGCAGCAATTGCCAGGTGCGGTTTACGCAAAATGCGCCATCAGAAGCTTCCATTAGCGAGTATTACAGGGCTGAAAATTATATTTCTCATAGTGATACTTCAAAAGGAATTATCAATCGCCTTTATCAAACGGTAAGAAATATTTCGCTTAATCAAAAGAAAAAGCTGATCGAAAAAACTACGGGTATCACAAACGGGCACCTGCTTGATGTAGGAAGCGGTACCGGTTATTTTGCTGCTGCCATGCAAAAAACAGGCTGGCAGGTTACAGGCCTTGAACCGGATGAGGGGGCAAGGGATGTTGCGATGCGGCAACATTCATTGCACCTATTGCCTGTAGGCGAGCTTTTCATTTTACCTGAAAGAAAATTTGATGCTATTACTCTCTGGCATGTGCTGGAGCATGTCCATAATGTAAAAAACTATATCATCACATTTAAGAAATTATTGACGGATACAGGAAAGCTTTTTATTGCAGTGCCTAACTACACGAGCTATGATGCGATGAGCTATGGTTCGAACTGGGCCGGGTATGATGTACCAAGACATCTTTATCATTTTACACCACAAACCATGCAATGGCTGATGAAGGAATGCGGCTTAAAAATTATTGCCATAAAGCCAATGTGGTTTGACAGCTTTTATGTTAGCTTGTTAAGCAGCAAGTATAAAAACGGAAGCCCTAATTGGGTGGGGGCGATCTTCACAGGATTGGTCTCAAACTTTAAAGCAATGAATGATGTGAGAAAATGCAGCTCGGTGATCTATATAGTTTCTAAATGATCATTGGCGAAATTGGATTTCGTACATTTCAGGCCAGTATTTTCCTGTTATATAAATTTTCTTTGTTGCAGAATCATAGGCGATCCCGTTCGGCACGTCAGCATCAGGCTTCACGGCTTTTACTCTTTTCCACATGTCATTAAGATCATACTTCGCGACCACCCTGCTTGCAACGGGATCAATTTTTAAAACATAAGCATATCCGTATTGATTCGCATAAATAAAGCCATCGATATACTCGAGTTCATTCAAATTAAATGTTTCGCCGTTGCCCTCCATGATAGAGTTCTTCCCAAGCGGTTTGAATGTTGATGGATCATAATAGTAAAGTTTACCGCTACCGGTGCTAACGATCAATCTTTGTCCATCATTTGTTATACCCCAGCCTTCGGTAGATATATCATATACTTTTACCTGGGTAAAGTCTTTAAGGGTATAAACGAACACCTTATGCTGTTTCCATGTAAGCTGATAAACTGTATCCCTTAAGATGGTAATACCTTCTCCGAAATATTTATTAGATAAAGAGATCGACTTTACTGCCTTTCCCGTTTCTAAATCGATCTTCATCAACCTGCTTTTACCGAGGGAATCCGGATCGCCTGTGCCTTCATACAACTCGCCTTTATAAAAAGTAAGGCCTTGCGTATAGAAGCTTGTATCATGCGGTAATGTATCAATTATTATATGATCTATTGGGAGAACTATTGGCTTATCCCTGGGCTTGCAACAAACAAGCAAAACGGTGACTGATGAGATAAGAAAACTTATGACTGATGCAAGAAGGACCTTTTTGCTCATGATATATTATTGGCCTAATTGTATTTCATAAATTTCCGGCCATAGTTTTCCCGTAACATAAATTTTCTTAGTAGTAGAGTCGTATGCAATGCCATTCGGAACATCAACATTAGGATCAATTAATTTTACTTTTTTCCACATATCATTCAAATCATATTTGGCAACTACTCTTCCTGCTGCGGGATCGATTTTTAAAATATATGGCAATTCGTACTGGTTGGCATATATAAAACCGTCAATGTATTCCAGTTCATTTAAATTATATGTCGGGCTATTGCCTTCCATAATGGAATTTTTACTTAATAGTTTGAAAGTTGACGGATCATAATAATAAAGAGTACCGCTACCGGTACTTACAATTAACTTTTGCCCATCATTTGTTATACCCCAACCTTCTCCATCAATGTTGTAATCTTTTACCTGTTTAAAATCTTTAATTGTATATACGAATACTTTGTGCTCCTTCCAGGTGAGCTGGTAAATAGTGTCTCTCAGAATTGTTATGCCTTCACCAAAAAATCTATCTGATAATGAAATTGATTTTAATGGCTTGCCCGTTTTCAGATCTATTTTCATCAACCTTGATTTTCCGACATAGCCAGGATCGCCGGTGCCTTCATATAATTCTCCTTTATAAAAGGTGAGACCTTGCGTATAAAAACTTGTGTCATGCGGGAACGTATTCATTATTGAATGGCCTAAAACCGGCGGAGGTGGATTCAAAGGAGGCACTGTTGCAGTTGTATCATCAACCGTGCCGCCACCACTTTTACAACGGAAGAAAAAAGTGGATGAGAAAAGTGATACAATAAGAAAAATTACGATGAGCGAAACGAAGATTTTTCTTTTCATGAATTTGATTACTCGTTGATAGAATTAATTTAGTAAATGTACGATTGAAAAATATTTTAAACGATAAAGTTGTAAATTAAAATGTTAATGAATTATATTTGAGAACAAATCCCACTCATACCTTATTCACCTGATTATTCCTGTTCTCTGTCAGATCAATTTGATTCGTATCCTTCTGATTACCGCTTTTATTGTTTCCGTGTCCCTGGAATCCCGCATTAATAAGTCTGTTTATCTGCAAGCATTATGGCTAATCGTTTGGCATTATTATTATTTATTTGCATCGGCTTTCAATCTATTGCCCAGAAGAGATGTATCAATGAAGAATATACAAAGCAGGAAATCTCAGTAAATCCGCTTTTAAAAAATAGTTTAGAAGAAATTGAAGTATTTACCCGCAACCAGTTTGCCTCATCAAATGAAACACAACGAGTCAATCGTGTTCCGGATATTATAAAAATACCGGTTGTAATTCATGTGCTTTATCATACTCCCGATCAAAATATACCGCTTTCAACTATCGAGCTTTTGGTTGCCGCTCTCAACCGTGATTTTAATAAACGAAATGCTGATACCGCAAACATACCTGCCGTTTTCAAACCGCTTGCAGCAAGCATGGGATTTGAATTTCAGTTGGCCACAATGGATCCGAAAGGAAGAACCACAACCGGCATTGTAAAAAAATACACGCCGATAACCTATTGGCTATCGGATGATAAAATGAAATTTAGTTCATCGTATGGCAGCGATGCCTGGGATTCGAAAAGCTATTTGAACATATGGCTTTGTAATATGAAAGATGCGCTCGGTTACGGCACCTTACCGGGTATGGACGCAACGAAAGACGGCGTAGTAGTTTCATATGAAGACATTTTTAATGCGCAACGCACATCGCCTGCCGTAAATGATTTTAGGACGATCGTTCATGAAGTGGGGCATTGGCTGAACCTCTATCATATCTGGGGTGAAGGATATTGTGGTGATGACAGGGTAGAAGATACACCAAAGCAAAGTACATATACACCGGGCTGCCCTGATGGCACAAGACTTTCTTGCGGAAATAACCAGACCGGAGACATGTATATGAACTACATGGATTTTACCAATGATATTTGTATGAACATGTTTAGTACCGGCCAAAGAAAAAGAGCAAGAGCTTTATTTGAAGTGAATGGAGCAAGAAATTCGATACTTCGTTCAAAAGGATTGAATATTTCTACAGTGCCGGCAGCTGAATTGCCGGATTATTACCCCCAATGGCTGCATGTGCAGGTATATCCTAACCCTGCCACTTCCGTTGTCAATTTGTATTTTGAATATGATGAAAGATGGATTGGCAGAAAAATGCAGATACTTGATATAAGCGGAAAAATTGTTGTAAGTAAGATCATCAGTTCAAAAATTCAGCAGATCGATGTGAGCCGGTTGAATGCAGGGGTCTATTTTATCCGTGCTGAAAAAGAAGAAGAGAAATTGCACGCAAAATTTATTAAACTTTAAAACCAGGATTACCAGGATTGAAAGGATTAGGAGGAAAACGGGGAACCTCACTTTTCATAGTTTATTATTCAAACAATTAAGCGTTACAAGTTTCCTCATAATTACATGCAAAATTTATTAAACTATAGATAGGCAACCAAAACCAACTGTAAGCAGGATTTAGATGAAAGGATTATGAGGAAACTCATGATCCTTTTTTTTGAAAAATGACTATAAAGAGTAAAGTTTCCCTATTTCCTCATAATCCTTTCAATCATATAAATCGTGGTTTAAATGTGTATCGCTTCTCCATAAGCAACCTCAATAGCATCTTTTACACTCTCACTGATCGTCGGATGCGGATGAATGCTATTCAACACTTCCTGGTAAGTTGTTTCTAATTTTCTTGCCGTTACAGTTTCAACAATTATTTCGGTTACATTATAACCGATCATGTGAGTGCCCAGCCATTCTCCGTATTTGGCATCAAAGATCACTTTTATAAATCCTTCCGGATGCCCGGCTGCAGACGCTTTACCACTTGCACTTAACGGGAACTTACCAACTTTGATTTCATAACCGGCATCTTTTGCCTGTTTTTCTGTATAACCAACCGATGCAATTTCAGGATAGCAATAAGTACAGCCCGGAACATTATTATAGTCCATCGGTTCCGGTTTGTGATTGTATTTCTTTTCGTTAAAACCAATATTTTCAACACAAATAATTCCTTCTTTACTGGCAACATGTGCAAGTGCCTGGCCGGGTGCACAATCACCAATTGCATAGATGCCGGGAACATTTGTCTGGTAATATTTATCAACCATTATTCTTCCCTTATCCGTTTTAATGCCCAGTTCTTCCAATCCTATTCCTTCAATATTTGCAGAAACGCCAACAGCACTTAATAACATATCAGCTTCAAGTGTTATTTCGCCATCAGCCGTTTTTACTTTTGCTTTTACACCATGTGCCTGAAGTATCAACAGATGTTACTTCACTGCTGGTCATGATTGTCAATGCCACTCTTCTTAAAATTCTTTTCCAGTTCTTTTGAAATTTCTTCATCTTCTACCGGCACTACTCTTGGCAAAAATTCAACGATGGTAACTTTTGTTCCCATGCTGTTATAGAAATAACCGAACTCAACACCGATAGCGCCACTGCCAACAACGATCATTGATTTTGGTTGTTGAGGCAATGACATTGCTTCACGGTAACCGATGATCTTTTTACCATCCAATTTCAATGAAGGCAATTCACGGCTGCGGCCACCTGTTGCTATGATGATATGTTTCCCTTCAACATCTTTTTTGCTCCCATCCTGTGCTGTTACTTCTATTTTTCCTTTTGCTTTTAATTTTCCAAAACCCATGTTCACATCAATCTTATTTTTTTTCATCAGGAACTGAACGCCTTTGCTCATTTTATCGGCAACCCCACGGCTGCGTTTGATGATAGCCTCAAAATTGGGAGTGCCACTGGCTTCGATACCAAAATCTTTTGCATGTTTGATATCTTCCAGAACCTGGGCAGCTTTTAAGCAATGCTTTTGTTGGAATACAACCCCAGTTAAGACAAATTCCGCCGAGGCTTTCTTTTTCAATGATCGCTGTTTTAAAACCTAATTGTGCTGCCCTGATCGCAGCTACATAACCGCCGGGGCCGCTGCCAAGAACTACTACATCGTATGCCATATCTGAATATTGAATAGTTGATAAATAAATGAGCAGCGAAGGTATTTGAAAACATGCAATTGGTCAAAAGCTGCAATGTTGGGTAGTGTCCTATTTTAGAGGTAGGATAGAACACGGATGACACGGATTCAACGGATTTATTCTTAAGATTTTCTTTAGCCTTTCATTGTCTCATTGGGCAATATACTTTGAAGGGAGTCAGACGGATTAAAATAAAAATGTCCGTGAAAATCCGGTCAATCCGTGTCATCCGTGTTCCAATTTCATCAAATTAGGACACTACCCAATGTTGATTCCTCGTCGGCTTATTTAACCATTTAAATAATAAAATGATGCAAGTTGTGATTGCTTTAATATTTTGCGGCTTACCTTTTTTCAATGAAATTATTTTTTACACTTATAGCTATTTTTTTTTGTTGGATCTCTTTATTTGCTCAGCCTGCCATTAACAAGCAAATACAGGTAAAAGTTTTGACCGAAACCCGGTCTCAACTTCCCGATGCAATAGTGACGTTATTGGCGCAAGACTCATCTGTTATCAAAAGTATAGCAACAGATAATTTAGGTACAGTAGTTTTTAATCGCCTTGCACAGGGTAATTATATTATTCGTGTCAGGTTGCTGGGCTTTAAAGACCATAGTTCTGCTTTGCTCGACCTGGTATCAAGAGACGAGCACACTGATACTGTAATAATGATACGTGAGCAAATAGTATTACAGGATGTAACGGTAACATCCAAAAAGCCATTAATCCAGTTTTTACCGGATAAAACAGTGATAAATGTGGAAGCGAGTATTACAAATGCCGGTACTACAGTTATGGAAGTGCTTGAGAAATCACCGGGAATTACTATTGGCAGAGATGGCACTATTAATATGAAAGGCAAACCTTCGGTAATGGTCCTGATCGATGGGAAACAAACTCAACTCAGCGGTTCGGAGTTACAGGCTTATCTTTCTGGTTTAAGTTCCTCACAAGTAGAAACGATTGAGTTGATCGATAACCCCGGTGCAAAATATGATGCGGCCGGAAATGCCGGCATCATTAATATCAAAACCAAAACCATAAAACAGCGGGGCTTTAATGGCTCACTAAGCCTGAGCGCAGGACAAGGATTTTATTCCAAAAGCAATAATAGCGTCAATCTCAATTATCGAAACGGGAAATTTAATGTGTTTACAAACTATGGAATGAGACTTGGCTATGAAAAAATGAATTTGTATGCGTTGCGCAAATACCTTGATGCTAATGGTAATGATTCGCTTTTATTAGATCAGCCAAACTTTACCAAAACGAAAATAACTTCACACAACTTAAAAACAGGGGTAGATTTTTTTGCAGGTAAAAAAACCACACTAGGTGTAGTTTTTACAGGTAACCTAACCGACCGTAACATAAGCAGCGAAAGCTCCATTGATTGGATGTCGCCTGCTTATGAGATCGATTCAACAATTAATACATGGGGAACAAGAAATATACATTTTCAACGGGCAGGTATCAACCTGAATGCAAAACATAATATCGATGCTAACACTGAATTGCTGGCTGACGTTGACTTTATAAAATTTGATATTAAAGGAGATCAGTTTTTTCAAACCCAGGTAGACGCCCCGGGCAGTATGGTGCTGGCAAATAAAGGTGACCTGCCATCTGTGTTAAAAATATTTACGGCGAAACTTGATTATTCAAAACGTATTAAGAATTTGTTAGTGGAGGCGGGAGTAAAAACTGCCAGGACAAATACAGACAATCTTACTCAATACTATTTTTATAATGGAACCGCATGGCAGGATGATCTGAGTCGCAGTAATCATTTCCTGTACGACGAAAGAATACATTCAGCTTATGGCAGTGTTGATGCAGAAAAAGGTAAATGGCACTGGCGGACAGGGCTGCGATATGAGTTTACGAACTATAAGGCAAATCAATTAGGTAATTCGGTAATAAAAGATTCGGCATTCAAAAAAAATTATGGTAGTGTATTCCCTTCCGGATTTGTTTCTTACAATCTCGATTCTAATAATAGTTTTACGCTTCGGTTTGGCAGAAGAATAGACAGGCCGCAGTTTCAAAACCTGAACCCTTTCCTCGTAACTATCAATAAATACACTTTTGAAGGAGGAAATCCTTTTATAAAACCTCAGTATACATGGAACATTGAAATGATCCATACCTATAAGCAACTATTATCGACGGCTGTATCATACAGTTATCTGAAAGATTATTTTTCGCAGATATTTATTATTGATTCTAACAGCAGTAACGTAAACAAAAACATTATAATTTATACGCGGGGAAATGTAGGCACTTTTCATAACATTGGGCTTACTGCAAGTTTGCAATTACCAATTACAAAATGGTGGACCGTTACAAGTGTGGCGATCTACAATCATAAAATTATCAAAGGCTTTGTATGGGCACCGATAAGAGTAAGTATTGACCAGGTTAATTTCAGCCTTAATAATCAAATGCGGTTTAAAAATGGATGGGCAGCAGAGGTAAGCGGGTATTATTTAACAAAAAGCCAGATCGATCTACAGGAATACCTTACACCGCAAGGCGAATTAGGAGCGGGTATTTCAAAACAAATTTTAAAAAACAAAGGAACGCTAAGGCTGAATATCCGCGATATCTTTTATACCCAGAATTATTCGGGCTACTCGACATTTCAAAATTCTGATGAGCCATTTGAAGTAAAATGGGATTCGCGGGTGATAAGGCTCACCTTTAACTGGCGGTTTGGAAAAGCAATGAAAGCCATAAAGCGGTCTGGCGGCGGCTCGGATGAAGAGATCAACAGGGTTGGTACCGGCAATTAGGATATTGACCGTTGAATTTCACGGGATAAGCCCGTTTTACATTTTCAACAGTTGGGTAAAAAAAACTCCTTAATGCTCTGAAAAAATCCATTCATTCCCCTACCTTTGCCGTCCTAAATTTTTTTATTATGGCTAGAGTATGTCAGGTTACAGGTAAGGTTCCGATCACCGGGAACAATGTTTCTCACTCAAATATTAAGACGAAGCGCCGGTTTCTGCCCAATCTGCAGACAAAACGTTTTTTCCTGGCCGAAGAAGATAAATGGATCACGCTGAAGTTATCTACTGAAGGCATCCGCACTATCAATAAGAATGGACTTTACAACGTGGTAAAGGAATTGAGAAAAAAAGGACAACACATTTAAGGGTATCAGCAGATAAAGTTTAAAGTAAAAAGTAAAAAGTAAAAAAATGGCAAAGAAAGGTAACCGTGTACAGGTAATATTGGAATGCACTGAACACAAAACAAGTGGTCAGCCTGGTACCAGCCGCTATATCACTAAGAAAAATAAAAAGAACAATCCTGAAAGATTGGAGTTGAAAAAGTTTAACCCAATTTTAAAGAAGGTAACTGTTCATAAAGAAATAAAATAATAAAGGCACAAGGAACAAGACACAAGGCACAACTTGAAGCCTTGTACCTTGTTACTTGAACGTTGTATCTTAAATTACAATTATGGCAAAAGCAGCAAAAACCGCGATTAAGACAAAAGACCAAAAAGCAGCAGCCGAAGCAAAGAACTGGAGTAAAGTGATCAAAGCTGTTCGCAGTCCTAAAACAGGTGCTTATACTTTTAAAGAAGCAATTGTTCATAAGGATAAAGTAAAAGAATTCCTGGCTAATAAATAATCGACCCCAACTCCGCCGGAGGCGGAGAGTAAGATATAGCTATCCACCTCCCCGCGGATGGCTTTTTTATTTTATCGATTTGTGTTTTTATTTGGGATTTGAAATTTGTGACTTGTTATTTTTAATACTATGGGATTTTTTAATAAACTATTTGGTGAAAAAGAAAAAGAAAGTCTTGACCAGGGTTTGCAAAAAACCAAGGAAGGATTTTTGTCAAAGCTAACAAAAGCTATTGCCGGTAAAAGTACAGTTGATGAAGAAGTGCTGGATAACCTTGAAGATGCATTAGTAAGTGCAGATGTTGGCGTTGATACCACCATTGAGATCATTAAAAGGATAGAAGAAAGGGTGGCAAGAGATAAATATCTTGACACCTCTGAGCTGAATAAAATTTTGAAGGAAGAAATTGAAGCAGTTATTGGTAGATGCGCCTGCAGCAAACAGTTATGCTTTTGATTCTGACCTGCCGACAAAACCTTATATCATTCTCGTAGTGGGTGTAAATGGTGTAGGTAAAACAACAACGATCGGCAAGCTGGCTTATAATTTTAAGCAAGCGGGGAAAAATGTTTTACTTGGTGCAGCAGATACTTTTCGTGCAGCAGCGGTTGAGCAGCTTACGATCTGGAGTGAAAGAGTGGGAGTGCCTATTGTAAAACAAGATATGGGCAGTGATCCGGCAGCAGTGGCTTTTGATACGGCTCAAAGCGCCGTGGCCAAAGGAAGCGAAGTAGTTTTAATAGATACAGCCGGCAGGTTGCATAATAAAGCTCATCTGATGGAAGAATTAAGCAAGATCAAAAGAGTGATTCAAAAAGTAATTCCTGATGCTCCGCATGAAGTCTTGCTGGTACTTGATGGAAGCACCGGTCAAAATGCACTGGAACAGGCAAAACATTTTACAGCGGCAACTGATGTTACTGCCATCGCTATTACAAAGCTTGATGGAACAGCAAAAGGTGGAGTTGTTCTGGCTATCGCCAATCAATTTAAAATACCTGTTAAGTTTATTGGTGTTGGAGAAAAAATGACAGACCTGCTTGTTTTTGATAAGCATGAGTTTGTTGATAGCCTTTTTAGTTTGGAGAAATAAAAGTGGTTAATCCGTTATTTCTTTCATTGATTTGATATTTACCCAGGTTCCCCCGCAGCAGGCACACATTCTCATATCTTCATAAAATTCATATTCCGCACAGACTTGTATCCCATCGCGCTGAAATTGCAAAGGAATATTATTGGAAGGATATTTTCTTCCGTTCACATCTATACCCCATCCGCCACACCCCGGAGCGCTGCTTGTAATGGTAGTTGTTATGCACGCATCATAATTTTTTTTACAGGCTATACTTTGTAAAACCACGACGGCAAGAAAAATTAAAAGATATTTCATAACTGCTGATCTATTTTGACTGACAACCTAAAGTTTGTGAACGTTGCTTCGCCTTGAAACAGTTTTTAGATTTAAGCAGAATAAAATGCAAATCAACATCCTGTTTCATATCCTTTTTTCCCAGGTAAATATTTTTTCAAATTTCTCTACGGCTATTAAATTACGTTTGTTAGTATCGTAAAATAGTCCTACTTTAATAGTAGCCGTTATCTGCTTCCGAAGAGGGTACCCTCGTTAGATCAAAAACCATCTTTTAAACAAAACCAAAGTTTATGAAATCCGCTATTAAATTGAGGATTATCGTATCATGCTATACGATATTATCCTCCTGCCTGGCCTTAGCTCAAAACACCGTTAGTGGTAAAGTCTCTGATAATACAGGTGCTGGAATAGCGGGAGCCTCCGTTACTACCGGTGGTGGCAGAGGCACGACAACCGGTACAGACGGGATTTATTCTCTTTCACTTCCCGGCGGATCAGTAACGATTACAGTTTCGTTTGTGGGATATGCTACGGTATCGAAAACCGTTAATGTTTCAGGGAATACAACAGTTGACTTTGTCTTAGTTCAAACAGCCGGAGAATTGGGTGAAATAATTCTTACTACAGGTACCCGGTCATTACCAAGAAGCTCGATCAATACCCCACTGCCCATCGATGCATTGCATGCTGCTGACTTAAAATCAACTGCTCAAACTAGTTTTGATAAGCAACTACAATACAGGGTGCCTTCCTTTAATACAATTAATACTCCCGTAAATGATGCAACCTCTTTACTGGATCCATATGAAATTCGAAACCTTGGGCCAAGCCGCACATTGATCCTTATTAATGGCAAACGAAAAAATTTGAGTTCATTATTATATGTGCAGTTTGCTCCTGGTCGTGGCGAAACGGGTGCTGATCTTTCTGCAATACCGGTTGATGCTATTAAACGGGTTGAAATTCTTAGGGATGGAGCCTCGGCTCAGTATGGTTCAGATGCAATTGCAGGTGTTATGAATGTAATTTTAAAAGACCGTATTCCATATAGCACACTTACTTTTAACGGAGGCGTCACACATAAAGGCGATGGTGAAAACTATGGTGTTGCGTACAATGGGGGAGCCAATATTGGTTTAACTGGTTTTATAAATTATACTGTTGATTTTAGCCAAACAAATGATGCAATCCGTTCTGGCATTGTTCACCGGCCTACTGAGAAGGCAACATTTGGAGGTTCCGCATCTGCAGATGCCGCGATAGATGCTTTTTTGAACGTGTATCCGGGAGCAGGGAACATAAATGGTACAGGCGAAACCCAGGCTGCGAAATTCAATTACAATCTTGGCTTACCTACAGGCGATAATTCTATGTTCTATAGTAATGCAGCGTTGGTATTTAAAAAAGTTTATAGCCATGCAAATTACAGACCGCCGTACTGGAGATTAGATCATGGGCTTTTGCATACAAGAATACCCGGAGCCCCAAATTATACTGGTGGTAATGATCCTTTATATGAAGGTTATATCGGTTATGTTCCAACCTTTGATGGAGATCTGCTTGACTACAATGCAACATTCGGCTTTAACAGCACAAGAAATGGATGGAAACATGATGTAAGCGTAACCTTTGGTGGCAACCAGCAATTATATACAGTTGAAAATACAGTGAACAGATCTTTGGCAACTGCGAGTCCAACCTTTTTTAAACCCGGAGGATTTCGTTTTTCTCATATTGTAGGCAACTACGATATTTCAAAATCTCTTTCTGACCAGGTTTCAATTGCATTTGGTACCGAAGTAAGAAGTGAAACTTTTAAAATTATTGCGGGTGATACAGCATCTTATTCTGGTGAAGGTGCTAATTCATTCCCTGGCATTCGCCAGGAAAATGCAACCACCAATAGCCGTTTTAATCTAGGTGCATACTTCGATGCAAGCTGGGATATATCGGATGCGTTCTTATTAAATGGTGCAGTCCGTGCCGAAAAATATAGCGATTATGGAAGCTCATTTGTTTGGAAAGTTTCGTCGAGATATAAATTTGCAGGTAATAAAGCCGTGATCAGGGCATCCGTATCAACCGGCTTCAGAGCTCCATCGCTGCACCAGATTTACGCTCAATCCACACAAGCAGGATTTTTTAATGGACTTGTTCAGCTTTCAGGATTATTTAATAACCGCAGCAAGCAGGCATTCTTATTGGGCATACCCAAACTTAAAGAAGAAGAGTCTACAAACTTTACTGCAGGAATTGGATTGAATCCTGTTAAGAATTTAAATATCACACTCGATTACTATAACATAAAGATCAAGGACAGGATCGTATTAAGCTCATCGATTTCTTCAAGCGATCCGACTTCTCAATTATACCAGATATTGCAACAGGCAGGTGTGGTTAATATCCAGTTTTTCATAAATGGTATAGAAACAAGAACGCAGGGAATCGATTTGGTTGCGAGCTATAGAAATATCGCTTTGGGCAGCGGATCATTGGCTGTAAATCTCGCAGGTAATTACACATTGAAAAATGAAGTTATTGGTACACCGAATGATCCTCCTGCTATTAAATCCGCAGGTTCAACGATCCTGAGTACGCAGATCAGATCGATTCTTACTGAAAGCCGTCCGGAATATAAAGCGGTACTCGGGTTCGATTATAAAATGAATAAATTCAGTGTAAGCTTAAACAACACTCTATTTGGGCCCACAAGATTCCAGGACCTGGATAATGGTGGAAGTGTAATGAATAATCTTAAGCAGGAGTTTAAAACTGCGGTTGTAACAGACTTGAACTTAGGATATGATTTTACCAGCAAATTCTCAGCTTACTTAGGTGTAAACAATCTCTTAAATGTGCTTCCTAAATGGAAGTTGGAATTAACAGGTTCGCCGAGTGATCCGAATTATGCAGCGGCGCAGGCTACATTAGCTAACACAGCTGATAGGGAATTGCTCGAGGGATTCTTAGCGTTCAGCGGCCGTTACCGCATTTTGGGTTATAACGGTTCTCAATTCAGCCAGCTTGGAACTATTTTCCAGGCATCGTTGGTGTTTAGGTTTTAATTAATTTTATTTTGAAATAAGAGCTGTGATCAACACATCACAGCTCTTATATTTATAAGTAAATTTCGTGGCCATGGCAATGTATGATAATGAAAAAACAGTGAAAGCTTCGTTTGATTTGAATTATGTCAGCGAGTATCTTATCCAGGCACAATGGGCCGAGTTCATCGAGTTGAAAAAAGTTATTCACGAAGTTGCGAGAAAGGAAGGGCGCACCTGTTACCATTCTCGATATTGGCATTGGCAATGCGAGAATCGCTAAACATCTGAGCAGCATAAAAGACATTTGGGAAAAAGTAGCTTCTTATGATGGAACGGATAATGCAATGGTTTGTGTGGACATATCAAATGATGTTATCGGCGAACTGGGTATCGAAGATAAGGTGACTGCATTTTTTTTGGATGCAAAGGACCTGGATCAATTGGATAAAAAATATGATATGGTGATCACCACCTGGTTCACGGCAGGCAACTTTTATCCCGACGATTTTCCATTTGATAGCTATCAGGGCTCGGGTAAAAGACTTGATTTAACAACGAATAAAAAATTTACAAACATTTTCCGCAATGCATATAATCTTTTAAATGATGGAGGAGAAATTGTGATTGGCGCCTGTTATAAAGACAATGATTCAACACGGTTGAAGCAGGAAGAATCATATCGCAAAATGGGAATGACGGTGATAACTGATGCACAGGATTCTTTCACCGCAACAAAAGACCAGTTCTGGAGCCAGCGCTTTACAAAAGAAAAATTATTCAGTTATCTGGATTTTATTCCTGAAAATAAATTCAAATTCACATCACTTGATACGTACGATTATGCCATGCAGGTGAGAATCAGGAAATAATAAAAGATTGAGTAGTGTCTGAGTTTGAAATTTGACGTTTGACCGAGTAGAGAAAAGATAAATTAATAATCATAAGACAATATAAAAATGAGATTACAATATTTGATTACTATATTAATTATGGCAGCATTTATATTACCTGAAAAAATGTCCGCCCAAAGCAATTCTAATTACATACGGATTGCCAAACTTGCTATTGATTCTACTAAGTTGGAAAGCTATAAGGAAGCACTTAAAGAACATGCCGAAACTGCTATTCGAGTTGAGCCAGGTGTCCTTATGTTATATGCTGTTTATGAAAAACAACACCCAACCCATGTATCTGTCTTTGAAATATATGCAAATGTTGACGCATATAATTTTCATATTAAAACACCTCATTTCCTGAAGTATAAAACCACCGTGCAGGATATGGTTAAATCTCTTGAATTAATTGATGTTGTTCCTATTGCCCTTGAGGCAAAAAAACAAATTTCAAACTGAGACACCACCAGGATTTGTCTCGCTTTAATTGGCTGGCAGTATAACCTTACCTTTGCCGCCTCAAATGAAAACAAAAACACTCCGGAAGGATAAGGTCAATATCATTACACTTGGTTGCAGCAAAAACATGGTGGATAGTGAAGTGCTCAGCGGCCAGTTACTGGCCAATGAAATTGATGTGGTGCATGAGAACAAAAGATCAGATCACAATATTGTTGTCGTGAATACCTGTGGCTTTATTGAAAAAGCAAAAGAAGAAAGTATCAATACCATTTTAGACCAGGTTGAATTGAAAAGTAAAGGCAAGCTTGATAAAGTATATGTCACAGGTTGTTTAAGTGAACGCTATAGTGATGATCTTGAAAAAGAAATCCCCGAAGTTGATGCATGGTTTGGAACGATGGAACTGCCATTGATCTTAAAACAATTTGAAGCCGATTATAAAACTGAATTGATCGGTGAAAGATTATTGGCAACGCCGCAACATTATGCCTATTTAAAAATTTCTGAAGGTTGTAACCGTACCTGTGCATTTTGTGCTATTCCATTGATGCGTGGTGCAGCATGTAAGTAAAACCATTGAAGAAATAGTAAAAGAAGCAGAAGGTTTGGTAAAGAAGAGGAGTAAAGGAAGTAATGCTGATTGCACAGGAACTTACTTACTATGGACTGGATATTTATAAAAAAAGAATGTTGCCTGATCTCTTGCATCGGCTTGCTGATGTAAAAGGATTGGAATGGATCCGTTTGCATTATGCCTATCCATCAAAATTTCCATTGGAGATACTGGATGTAATGCGTGAAAGAGAAAATATCTGCAATTATCTTGATATGCCTTTGCAGCATGCGGCGAATAATATGCTGAAAGCAATGAAGCGCCAGATAACAAGAGAAGAAATGGAAGAGCTGATCATAGCTGTACGAGAAAAAGTTCCGGGAATTTGTTTGCGTACTACATTGATCGCCGGTTTTCCCGGGGAAACTGAAGATGATGTGGAAGAATTGAAAATGTTTTTACAAAGGCAAAGATTTGATCGGGTTGGCATCTTCACTTATTCGCATGAAGAAGGAACCTCAGCTTATGATCTTAAAGATGATGTACCTGCTGAAGAAAAAGAAAGAAGGGCACAGGAAATTATGGAAGTGCAGCAGGAGATATCTTATGAACTGAACCAGCAAAAGATTGGAAAAGTTTTTAAAACTATTATTGATAAAAAAGAAGCAGGCCGTTATCTCGGCCGCACTGAATTTGATTCAGTTGAAGTGGATAATGAAGTGGTGATCCATTCTTCAAAAAAGCTTCCTATTGGTGATTTTGTAAATGTAAAGATCACGAAGGCGTATGATTATGATTTGGAGGGGGAGGTGGTTTAGTGAATTTTAAGGTCTCCTTCCAAAATAATTACGGCATTTCCGTATATCAACACTTTGTCGTCTAGCAATTCAATTGTCATGAACCCTGTACGTTCTGACGATTGAAATGCTTTTAATCTTTTCTTATTCAATTTTTCAGCCCAATACTTTGTCAAAAAAGTTTGCACGCCACCTGTTACGGGGTCTTCGTTTGTGCCAGCCCAGGGCCAAAAATATCTATAATGAAAATCATAATCAATGTTATTGGAAGGAGCAGTTACTAAAACTCCATTGATGTTGTCGTATGATTTTACTAAAGCATCAAAGTCAGGTTTCAATGCAGCAAGTGTAATGGGATCGTTGATCTCTAAGAGTACAATTTTGTTTTGCGGACTATATGAAGTTTTTATTACTTGTTCAATTCCCAAAGCAATAAGCATTGTTTTCGGTACTGTTAATGAAGTTGTATCATAAACAGGAAAACCCATTACAATATTTTCATTTTCTTTTTTAATTTTTAACTCTACATTTTCACCCGTCAAAAATTTGATCTTCGTTAAACCGGTTTTATCAAAAATAATTTTTGACGAAGCAAGTGTGGCGTGTCCACACAACGGGATTTCTTTTTTTGGTGAAAAATACCGGATACTGTAAGTGCCTTTTTCTGTGTTCTCTTTTACAAACGCTGTTTCTGAAAAGCCAATTTCTTTTGCGATGAGTTGCATTTTTTCTTGACTTAAATCTTTGTCAAGCAGACAGACTCCTGCGGGATTTCCTTTGAAAGGTTCGTTAGTAAAAGCGTCAACAAAATATGATTTCATCTTTATCCTTGTTTTTGGTTTGTCTATAATTGCTTCGACCATAATACAAGCTGTCATTAATAAGTGGTGTCAATTTAATCGCAGCAACAGGTAAATTTATGTATTGTGCTTAATTTTTTTCAAATTTGATTCTCAACAATCAACCCGTAATTCTTAATGCCAGCAAAACCAATTATCCCCTATCTTAGAGAGCAATAACCAACAGAATGGCCAAAGAATATACTTTTATAAACCGGGATCTAAGCTGGCTGAGTTTTAATCATCGTGTGTTGCTGGAAGCGGCGGATGAGTCAGTACCCTTGTATAGCCGCATTCAATTCCTTTCTATATTCTCATCAAACCTTGATGAGTTCTTCCGGGTTCGGATGCCATCTATCTATGCATTTACAAGTATCAATTCTAAAAAAACAGGTTTGCGGGATGAATACCCGGAGAATCTTGCACAGAAAGTTATTGAGTATCTGCAGGGGCAATTAGAAGATTTCGGAAAAATTTTTACCGGGCAGATACTGCCAGCTCTTGAAGACAATAATATTCATCTTTATTATGGTGATGCTATCAGAACGGAACATAAAGAAACTGTATTAGATTATTTCTTATCAAGGGTACTGTCTTTTCTTCAACCAATAATTCTTAAAAAAGAAAACCAAAGCACAACTTTTCTTGAAAATAATTATCTCTACTTTATTGTTGACATTGAAGATCGCGGATAATCCCGGGCACACATCAATACGCATTGCTGAATATTCCTTCTGATCAATTACCCCGGTTTTCAGAACTGCCTAAAGATAGACGATAAACATTATTTACTTTTTCTTGATGATGTGATTCGTGAAAATCTGGATGATGTATTTCCGGGCTATAAAGTTCATGGAGCATATGCTGTAAAACTTACCCGTGATGCTGAATTAAATATTGTCGATGAATTCACAGGCGACCTGGCTGAAAAAATTGAAAGGCAATTAATAAAAAGAGATATTGGTTCTTCCACCAGATTTCTTTTTGATAGAAAGATGCCGCCGGAAGTGAGAGATTTTTTAAAGCAGTATTTCAATATAAGAGAAGAAGAAATGGTGGAAGGAGGACGCTATCATAATCTAAAAGATATGGGTAGTCTGCCGAACCCCACCGATAAGAGATTGACCTATGATTCATGGCCCTCTGTTCCTCACCCCGGTTTTAATACCAGTAATTCCATTTTTAAAACATTAGCGCTGGATGAACGTTTGCTTCATTTGCCGTATCATTCTTATAATTATATTCTCCGGTTTTTTAACGAAGCGGCAATCGATCCGCAGGTAAAAGAAATTTATGTGACGCTGTATCGTGTTGCTGCCAATTCCCATATTGTAAATGCACTGATAAGCGCTGCAAAAAATGGAAAGAAGGTTACTGTGTTTGTTGAACTGAAAGCAAGGTTTGATGAAGCCAATAATTTGAAATGGTCGAAGAAAATGAAAGCGGCGGGTGTAAAGATCATTAACAGCATTCCCGGCTTAAAAGTACATGCAAAGATCGCTTTGGTAAAACGGTTTGACGAAGGTAAAATGAGGCATTATTCGTTATTGGCTACGGGTAATTTTAATGAAACAACGGGCCGCTTTTACACCGATCATGTTTTCTTTACTTCGAAAAAAGAATTCAGTGATGACCTGCAGCAATTGTTTTTCTATTTACAATCACGGTTGCAACCTGAACAATTTGGTAAAATAAATTTTAACCATTTGCTCGTGTCTCAATTCAACCTGATAAAGCGCTTCCGCAAAATGATCGATCGTGAAATTGAAAATGCAAAACAGGGATTGCCTGCACAAATAATCATTAAAGTAAATAACCTGCAGGAACGGGATATGATTGAAAAATTGTATGAGGCGAGCAGGGCAGGAGTAAAAGTTGATTTGATCGTGCGGAGCATTTGTTGTGTAGCACCGGGAATTGAAAAGCAAAGTGAAAACATAACGGTTCGCAGAATAGTCGACCGCTATCTCGAGCATGCAAGAGTATTTATGTTTTATAATAACGGCGAAACTGAATTCTATATGGGCAGCGCCGATTGGATGAGCCGTAACATTCATAGCCGCATTGAAGTGATATTTCCAATTCTTAATGATAAACTAAGAAAAGAGATCAACGATATTCTGCAACTGCAGCTAAGCGATACAAAAAAAGCGGTATTGTTCAGAGCAGATCTTTCAAATGAAAAAATATTTACGGCAAGTGACCAACCGATTGCTGCACAGGAAGCAACTTATCAATATGTAAAAAAACTGAGCAATTTAGAATAGTTTATTCTTTCAGCGACCTTTCGATATTCCGGTCGGGTATCAGCCACATGATAGCAACAAGAACAATTAGAATACCGCCAAGCAACGGGCTAACAAATGACAGGCCGATCGCGGCCGTATAAATTATACAGGATAACATTCCTTTTTTTGATTGCTTTCTCAGCACTTCAAGTAATGCGGCATTATCGCGATTAGAATCTTTAATTACCAATAATAAAATGTAATAGGCGACACCACAGATATCGGACAGCAATGCATAGGCAGCAAGTGTATTTTTTTCAAAATGATTTTCTCCCATCCATGCTGTGGCAAACGGTATCAATGAAAGCCAGAAAAGTAAATGCAGATTAGCCCATATGATGCCGCCTCTTACTTCTTTAATCGTATGAATAAGGTGATGATGGTTGCCCCAGTAAATACCGAGCATAAGAAAACTTACAGCGTAACTCAAAAATACGGGCCATAATTTCATCAAGGCGTTAAAACTGGTCTCATGAGGTACTTTTAATTCCAATACCATGATGGTGATAATGATTGCAATTACTGCATCGCTGAATGCTTCGAGGCGGGTTTTGGTCATGCCACGAATTTATGGACAACGATGATAAATCCAATTTAATTCGGTAACTACTTTGCCGGCGCCACATTTCCGGAAAAACTAATGCCGCTTCTATTTGTCATTACAATATTTAATTGAGCAGAGCCATTATCGAAAAAAGTAAAGTTCATCGATTGTACTTCCTGGTCCGGGCGGTTAATAGTCACCAGCCATTCTCCGGATTTTTTATCTTGTTTGGTCAAAGTAAAATTTGTGGATTTAAAATCCAACGGATTCCCCTCCAGGGCTCCGGCAGAGGAATTAAGTTTTCCAAAGTATGGTAGCGCAACGATCAATGTATCATTCTGGCATTTTACAAAATATCCACCGGTAAGATTTCTATAACTGCCATAAGATGGTGAAGCACTATTAGCAGAGAATGTCCACCGGCTATTGTTGATGGCCTGGGTAATTTGGTCCTGAGTAAATGATGCGTCTATCTGTCTTTCTGAAGAGCAGGCGATAAAAAAAGTTGTCGCCAAGACAAGGCCTGTCAAATATTTTAGCTGTTTATTTATCAGTTGTTTCATAGTATGAAGTTTCTACCATCAGTTCAAACTTCATACCTGTTAACTATTTTGTTTGTTAAATGCTTTCACACTTTACTAATCACGGTATAAAATGGTAATTGATTCAATTTCTTTGTGAAAATGCCTGTCCAAGAAACCCAGGAATGAATGAAGAAGCTGCCAATCATTGCTTTCGGTTGATTTCTGTTTCAACTCGAAAATTGAAATGTCTTTATTTGCTTTATAAAAATCTATAATGCCTTTATAGCTTACATGCTTCCATCGATTAGGCTTTACGGGGTGCAGAGTGCCGCGTTTTTTCCGTCTTAATTCAATTTCTTTTTTCTTAATCAGCGAATAAAGATTTTCATGATCGGGCTTTGAAACTACTTGTACTATTCTCATGGTTATTGCTTTTAATAGTGATTAAATAAACACTCCATCAGGCACAAGATGATTGAAAAAAGGAACTTGAAGTTAAATTCTTTTACAACACAAAACTTTAAGGGAGGTTTGTTAGCAGGATTGTTCACATGCCCGAGGCAACAGAAAATGTGGGGGCCGCCCTGGCCGAAATCTTACAGATTAAAGTAAAAGGAGGAATGGGATGGTTGTAAAATTAAATAGTTTCAGACCAGTTTGCCCTGATAACAGACATGAAAGGTTGAAAAAAATATTACCGCGAATAGCTCAAATTATTCTTCATTTTTTCATATAATTCTTTAAGCCTGTCGCTCATTTTATTCTTGTCTATTGGTACTTCTTTGTTGTCATTTAAGCACCAGGTTTCGCTAAAATTCTTCGGCTGCTTGTGTTCTAGGCTGTTAATATATTCTATTAGCGCTGTACGGGTTTTTGAATCCAGTGAGTTTATATCAACACTATTTTCTTTGCTGAAACCCGTAACCCCGCCACCAACTGATAAAGTGAGTTTCATATAAACTGAATTTTATAATGTAAAATTACACTATAAACCCACTGCTTTCCAGCTTTTTTTTACTGCGTTTGCTTCGCTACTGCCTGTTCCAAAAAGTGTTTCAGCTTTTACCGTGGTCGCATTTGCAAGATCGCTAAACTGTGAAGTACTCTGAAGCAATGCTATATCGCATAGTGCTTCGTACCATATTTTACCTGCTTTTTCCCATGGTTTTCCTCCCAGTTCGATGGCCGTGAGATAAAAGGCATGATTGGGTATACCGGAGTTGATATGTACGCCGCCATAATCGCCTTTCCTTGTATTGGGCAAGTTCTGATAATTGCTCATGTGGGCTGGTTGAGGATCGTCATGAAGAATCGGGTGGTTCTTAAATGCGGTCCCCGGTGCTTTCAAAGAGCGGAGAGCATAACCAGTTCCCTTCATGCAAGTGCGGCCGATAAGCCAGTCAGAAGTCGCAGCATCTTCATTTAAAGCAAACTGCCGTACCATAATTCCAAACACGTCTGCCATTGATTCGTTGATAGCGCCGCTTTGGGCAACATATTCAAGATTGGCTTCGTATTGCACGATGCCATGAGTAAGCTCATGAGCTGTAATATCAATATCCGTTGTAAAAGATTTAAACACGGAGTCTCCATCGCCGTATACCATTTGCGTGCCTTCCCAAAAAGCGTTGCCGAAATCAGTACCGAAATGTACAGAATTGATCAGCGGCAGGCCTTTGTCATCAATCGAATTTCGTTTGTATTGACTGTAATAAAAATCCCATGTGTAACCGCAATTGTCGTAAATGTTATTGACATCTTTATCTGCTACTGGTTTTTGTCCTTCTTTGCGTATAAGTTTCCCGGGCAGATCTTTCTGATCATTGGCGTTTTTGGCATCATAAATTTTCCTGAGTGGCCCAGGCATTTTCTTTTTGGGTTTAACGGCAGAAGTAATACTCTTTGCTGTCTTTTTGATTCGGCCAGTAGGGGCAGCACTCCTTGCGGCAACTGCAAAACCAAGCACCATTTCATTGAATGCAGTAGCTAATACCGTCTTCATCTGCTTACCATTCATCTCGGTAAGTAAGGATCTTTTTTTCCTGAACAGTTCATCATTAAAACCAGTGTTGACAGAACTGGCAAACACAGTCCTGTTGCTTTCGCCTGCGTCTTCTATTCTTTCTACCATAAATGGTGGAATAATGCAATGGAAAGGATTGCGCAGATTAGTTTTAGTACACATAAGTAGATAATTTTAATGGAATGATTTATCAAAAGTGATTTATCTAACAGCAAAATTGCATTAAATACAAATTTAGAAAAGGGTGTTTTACCCGTATTCTTAAGGGTATTTTGCCGGCACATTTAATCAACATAGGTTAAATAAAATAAAAGCTTTCTCGTCGAGCTTTTATCGGCAAAGAATTTAGGAGAAGGAGCGGTGGTGCTATGCAACTCCAAACTTCTTATCTACAACTTCAACATTAGAATAATTCCAAACATGGAAAGTATGCTCGATCTAAGTCACGCCTTTAGGGGGACAGGGGTTTACCTCATCCTCCATCTCCTTCTCCTGCAGGAGAAGGAGCGGTGCTGCTATGCAAATCCAATCTTCATATCTGCCACTTCAGCTTTTGAATAATTCCAAACAAGAAAAGTCTCTGTTAATCCAAGTCTCCCCTTTAGGGAGACAGGGGGTGGGGCTGATCACCATCCAATCCCATAATCTTCTCCATTATTAGAACTGCCACCCCAAAAACTTCCATGCTTCCAGTCAAAATAAATTGCATTGATGGGCCCGCTGGTTCGGTTACCTGTTCTAACTTTATAACCCATTTTTTTTAATTCATTCTGACTTCATCCGGTGTTGTGATTGCTGACTAATATTTCACCCGGCTGTGGTTTGCGGTCATCGGTTTTTGCTCCGCCGAGTGAAAGCCACAACTGATTTGTATTGATATTCGCAGCTTCACATGCTTGTTGAACCGTCATTCCAAATTCAACAATATTTAAAAAGAATTGTAATAAATTCTGATCCTGTGTATCGCCACCCTGCACGGCCAAACTCATAAATGGCTTTCCATCTTTCAATGCAAGTGTTGGTGTTAATGTTACTCTTGGTCTTTTACCCGGTTCAACTACATTGAATGGATTTATTTTTGGATCCAGAACAAAACTTTGCATACGCTGGCTCATACCTACACCTGTTTTACCTGCAATACATGCCGGCAACCATCCGCCGCTTGGAGTAATGGAAACCACCCAGCCTTCTTTATCAGCTGCTTCAACTGAAGTTGTTCCCATCCATATTCGTTCCATGTATAACTCATCATTAAATGCAACAGTAGAATCATGTGCAGGAACAAAATTGCGATTGCCTTCAGCTTCGTACAGCATCTTTGTTTCAACAGATCGAGATATGGATTTGTTTTTCCTTCGAAAGGATAAGGATCACCGGGACCAATGTTCGGATCATTCATATCCCATTTGATCTGCTGTGCTCTTTGTTTTGCATATTCTTTACTTAATAAACCTTTCATCGGTTCTTCGGGAGGAAAATAAGGATCGCCATAATAAAAATCCCGGTCAGCAAAAGTTAGATTCATTGTTTGATATATTGTATGAATATATTTTGAACTGTTATATCCCATTGCTTTCAAATCAAAATTTTCCAGAATGTTCAATGATTGCAAAAGCATAGGGCCCTGTGTCCATTGTTGCAGTTTGTATACATCAATGCCTTTATAATTTACATGCATCGGTTCTTCTTCAATCGGTTTCCATTTTGCCAGGTCTTCCATTGTTATCAATCCACCTTGTTCCTGGCAGCCACGAACAAATTCTTTTGCAATATCTCCTTTATAAAAACGATCATAAGCAGCCATGATCGCTTCTTTGCGTGATTTTCTTTTGTTTAAGTGCATTTTGTTCTGCTTCTACCATTTTTGTAAGTGTTTGCAACAGATCTTTTTGAACAAAAATTTCTCCTGGTTCCGGTGCTTCTCTTTTTTCTCCAAGATGCGGAAAAAAAACTGCTTTGCTATATGGCCATTGTTTTAATCCATCTTTATTTCTTTCTGATTCCATTGAGTTTGCTGTTTGCGCATCTATCGGATAACCTGCTGCCAGATGCATGGCTGGTTCCAACACTTCTTTCAAACTCATCGTACCATATTTGGCAAGCATATAGACATAATCCACCGGCAGTACCGGGAGTAACTGCAGCTAACGGGCCATACTCAGGAGGAAATTCATATCCTTTACTTTTAAAAAATTCAGCAGTGGCTCCGGTAGGCGCTACACCCAATGCATTTATGGCAATTACTTTTTTTGTTTTTGGATTATAGATAAGTGCCTGTGTTTCTCCACCCCAACTTAATACATCCCACATTGTACAGGTAGCTGCAAGCATTGCACATGCAGCATCAACTGCATTGCCACCTTTTTGAAAAATGATAGCGCCGGCTGTTGCTGCCAATGGTTTACCTGTTATCGCCATCCAGTTTTTTCCATGCAATGGCGGCTTTTGTGTTGGCTGCGAAAAAATAAGTGATGAGTAATGAGTGATGAGTAGTACGAAAACAAGCCGTTTCATGTGATTGTATTTTTGTCCGAAGGACCCCTTCGGAGACATTAAAGTTAAGCAACCTATTCAAAAAAATTTTATTCATCTTTATTAATCCGCGCGTTGATAATTTTTATTGGCCGTGCTACATCTGTAAGGCATTTTGGTTTACATGAGATAAACTTAGTAACAAGATCATACGCCCAAAGAGGAAACCTTCTTACATTATTATAAGGTAATAAGGTCGCTTGCATGCAAGTCGTTTTTTTACTAAGGTTTGGCAACTGTGAACAGCAATGAAATACGGTTTGTCGAAGGTCATGCGGAATGAGAGTTATTCTTTTTTGCTAAATTGATTCTTATAATTGTTATTTTACAACAATTAGTTTCTTAAACCGACGTTGCATGCCATCATTACCACTGGAGCAATTTTTAAAATGGGAAAAAGAAAACCCGGAAAGGATCTTTCTTCGCCAGCCTGTCGGTGGTATTTGGAAAACATGGACCTGGACAAAGGCCGGTGATGATGCAAGACGAATTGCACAAGGTCTTCGTTCACTAGGATTAAAAGAAGGCGATCATGTTGCATTGCTTTCAAAGAATTGTGCAGAATGGATCATTTGTGACCTGGCAATGATGATGGCGTGGATTTGTTTCAATTCCAATTTATCCTACATTGTCCGCTGCTGCTATTGAACCCATTTTAATTCATAGCGAAGCAAAAGCAATCATTGTTGGTAAGCTTGATGATTATCCATCGCAGGTAAAGGGAATTCCTGCAGGAATCATCCGCATCAGCGTTAAATGCTTATGGAATAAAAGAACAATATAGTATTGAAGAATTGATTCAAAAAAATGAGCCGCTGTCAGCTTTTTATTCATGGACACCTGATGAGATAATAACTATCATTTATACTTCAGGTACAACAGGAAAAAGCAAAGGTGTTATGCATTCTGCAAAAGCATTTGGCGCCACACTTGCTGCTGGTATACCAAGTCATTGGAATTACCTCATCATCCACAATTGATTTCTTATTTACCGCTTAGTCATATAGCAGAAAGAGTGGGAGTAGAAATGAATGGATTATTTACATGCGGCACTATTTCGTTTGCTGAATCACTGGAAACATTTTCTAAAAACCTTGCTGAAATTCAACCTCAGCTATTTTTTGCCGTACCACGCATTTGGGGAAAAATGAGAGAAGGAATTCTATCAAAGCTCTCGCAAAAAAAATTGAATGGGATTCTTTCAATTCCTCTGATCAATTCATTCTTTAAAAAAACTTTAAAAAAGAAAATGGGTTTTTCAAGAACATCACATTTTTTTAGTGCAGCTGCACCGATTTCAATTGAAATGCAGGAATGGTACAGCAAGCTTGGCATCACTATTTACCAGGCGTATGGTATGACTGAAGATTGTGTGTATTCACATTTTTCCGGACCGAATGCAAACAAGTTTGGCACTGTTGGAAAACCATTGCCGGGAGTGCAGGGAAAGATTGCCTATGATGGCGAAATACGACTTAAAAGCGAGGGGAACATGAAAGGTTATTACAAAGAAACACAAATGACAGCAGAAGCTTTTGATGAGGACAATTATTTAAAGACAGGTGATATGGGTGAGTATGACAGTGATGGATTCTTAAAAATAACTGGCCGGGTGAAAGATCAATTTAAAACCGATAAAGGAAAATATATTTCTCCGGCCCCTATTGAAGTGAAGTTGCTTTCAAATACGGATATTGAACATACTTGTATAGTGGGTACCGGTGTACCGCAACCTATTGCGCTTGTTTGCCTTTCAGAAACAGGAAAAAATAAATCAAAAGAAGACCTGGTCAAAAGCTTAACCGAAAGTATTGATTCAATTAATCCTTCGCTTGAAAAATTTGAAAGGATAGAAAAAGCAGTGATCATGAAAGAGACCTGGACCATTGCCAATAATATGATCACACCTTCATTGAAAGTAAAAAGAAATGAAATTGAAAAAATTCATTTACCTGAATACCCGGGCTGGTATCAAAAACCGGGAACTGTGGTTTGGGAATAACTATCCGTGGTGCTCTTTTAATTTTTCTTCTTCTTTTGTATCGAAATCAAGTTGCGGTAAAAACATAAAGCTTACAGGCGTCAGCGCATAAATAGCAATAGAAATATAATTATTGATAAGCCCGGCGGCAATAGCTATTAAAAATAAAACCGGCCCCGATATTACCTGCTTGTATACTCTTTTTCTTGAATTCATTGTGACCTCGGGCAAAAAGAGCTTGCCGGTGAATGCAAGGTGATGGTACATCACTACTGCAACGAGTGAAGCAAAAAAAAGAACTAAACCATAGGCAGCATTTGCAATAAATGAATCAAGATTTTCTCTCAGGAAAGCAGTTGTAAAAGGAATAAGGCTGATGAATAAAAGAAAAATGATATTCAGATAAGTCGTTTTTGTATCATAGCGAACCAGCACTTTATTGATGGCGTCATGATTTACCCAGAAAATAAGAATGTTAAGAAAGCTGAAAATAAATGCTGCTATCGATGGCAATGTTTCAGCCTCGAAAATCATTTCCCATTGCTCGGAGATAGTGAGACCATGTCTGAAATGAGGAATTTTAATTTCCAATACTAATAAAGTGCAGGCAATAGCGAAAACTCCGTCAGACAAAGCTTCCAATCTTTTAGAAGCTCCGGGCAAGAATGCATGAGGGTGGTGCGCCATAAAGTTTGCAGTAGTTTGATGAAAAAAAGAAAACCGGGAATCATATGCATGATCTCCCGGTTTACAACGTTCAGATAAGATTATTTTTTTTGAAACAACCTGTCGATCATTTGCTGGTTAAAATGCTTCACAGGTTCATCGGTAATATTATGATATACTGCGCTGATAAAAATCGTTTGTGCAGCGCTGAATATTGCTGAAATAATAAATGCACCCATCAGCCCGAGAGCAATACCAAGGTAAAGATTTACCGTGCTTCCGATTATAAAACATGGAACTATCAATATGATCATTGCAATAAGCTGTATCAGCCCAAAGCTAAAATTAGCGCCAAGGCTTTCACCCCATTTTTGTTTCATCATTTGAGCAGAACGTTTGAAAGCAGCAATAGGACCGAGATTTTCATAAGCGATAATCGGCACTACAAAAAATGTAGCAATGCTCCACACAATACCAATGAGACCGGTAATTATTCTTCCAATAAGTCCTGACTCTTCCTGTATGATACGAAGTATTGTGCCCACTGTTGCGGCAAACACCGACCATGAAAATATTGTACCGATGCGACTCAGACTAAAACGAAGCCCGGCATTTACTGAAACTTCTTCGCCCCGAAAATAAAGGCGAGTGCAATGAATTAAAGCCATGTTGAAGAATACCACTACAAAATAGTTGACGAGATAAAAAAAGAACATGTACACGTAATAAGTGAGATTAGAGGAGGAATCCTCCACACCTTCTTCCGGCCATCCGTTTATTCCTAAAAAAACGAGGATAAAAGAACCCATAACTAATACAAGGGAGATACCGGAAAGCAGCGGGAAAATAATCAGTTGTTTATTTTCCTTTAAAACTTTGAAGCTGTTCATGGCCAGCGTCCAGCCATTGGATAAACGATCAAAGAAGCTCATAGACTTTGTTTTGGTTATGAATATAAATATAAGAAATCATTTTTTGAAGCAACATTGGCTTCCTCCTGGCAAATTCTTTATTGTGTTGAATCTAAACGTGATTTTTTGCAGTTTCAACGAAGGTTTAAAATTCACGTATCGTCTAAAATATGTAACTATACTTTATGCTGAAATTCAAGTTATTAGCCGCGGTTTTTTTAGGTTTTACCCTCGTTTCTTTTTCACAGGCTCCCGTTCTAAGCGGCACCCTTCGTGATTCCGAAAATAAACAACCTCTTTCGGGCGCCACTGTTAAGATCGTTCGTGGCATTGATTCGCTTACAGTTGTTTCGGACAAAACCGGAACTTTTGAGTTCACGAATTTAGTCGATACCGGCACATATAACCTCGTTGTTACTTTCCTGGGTTATGAGGTAATAAAAAAAGAAATCGTTTGGGAAAATGTTTCTAAAAAGCTTGATGATATTTTAATAAACAAGGAAGCAAAAACATTGGGTGGCGTTACTGTTATAAGTACTCCAGCTGTTGCAAGGCAAAAAGCCGATACTACTGAAATAAGTGCAAGCCAGTTAAAAGTTAATCCCGATGCAAACTCTGAAGATCTGATAAAAAAAGCTCCTGGTATAACTGTTGAAAATGGACAAGTAAAAGTAGGCGGGGAGGCTGTAAGAAAGGTAACAGTTGACGGAAGAGATTTTTTTGGTGATGATGCAGCTGCAACACTTCGCAATTTGCCCGCAGAAATCATTGATAAGATACAGGTGTTTGATCGCCTGAGCGACCAGGCACAATTTACAGGGGTCGATGATGGAAGTGCAGCCAAGTCGATCAATCTCGTTACAAAACCCAATATGCGTAATGGACAGTTTGGAAGATTTTTCGCAGGAGCCGGAACAGACAATCATTACCTGGCTGGTGGTAACATGAGTTATTTTAAAAACAATTCGAGAGTTTCAATAGTGGCTTTAACCAACGATGTTAATCAACAAAATTTTGCCGAGATAGATCTGTTAGGCGCTACCAGTGGTGGTGGCGGAGGCGGCGGTGGTAATTTTAGAAACCAGGGCGGCGGCAGACAAGGTGGCGGCGGCTTTGGTGGGGGCGGCGGCGGTAATTTTGGTGGTGGCGGCTTCGGTGGTGGCGGTGGTGGTTTTCTTGTGGGCCAACAGCCGGGAGTTAGTAAAACAAATTCTATCGGTATTAACTATAATGATAAGTGGGGAAAAAGTCTTGATGTGAGCGGAAGTTATTTTTTCAACAGCAGGAGAACGATAAACAGTGAATCATTAACAAGAGAATATTTTCTCAGCGGCGACTCCAGCCAGTTTTATGATCAGCAAACAATGTCTGATAATACCAACTTTAATCACCGTGCTAATTTCAGGTTTGATTGGAAGATTGATTCATTCAATTCTATTTTGATCACGCCTTCAGTAAATATTCAGAAGTACGATAATAGCAATGAAGTAAACGGGCTAAATTATTTTACAGAAACTGACCTGATAAGCCAAACCCGTAATACCACATCATCAAAAAGATCAGCTTATAATTTTAATAATAACATTCTTTATCGTCATTCATTCAAAAAAAGAGGAAGAACCTTTTCTGTAAATTTTAATACAGGATTGAATAACCAGAATGCGGACATTTACACAGATGCCTATAGTGTCTATTATAAAGGAAATACAAATCTCAGCGATACGACAAGGCAGTTTAACGACCAGGTGACAAAGGGACACCAATTGTCAGGCAGTTTGAATTATACAGAACCTGTCGGTAAAAAAGGCGCCATAATTGAATTCAGGTACAACCCGTCTTTTACATCGAACGAAGCCAATAAAGAGACGTTTTTCTTTGAAGATGGATCAGGCAAATATTCCGTATTTGATACAAGTTTGTCAAACGTATTTGATAATACTTATTTCACGCAGCGTGGCGGCGTTACTTATCGCAAAGGTGAACGCAATAAGCAAATATCATTCGGCCTGGAAGTACAAGCTGCAACACTTGAAAGCGAGCAGATATTTCCATATGCTGCAATCGTGAAAAGGACTTTCTCGAATATTTTACCCAATGTGCAGATAAATCTTCCGTTATCAAAAAAGGAAAATATCAGGATCTTTTATAGAGCAAATACAAATCCTCCATCGGTAAATCAATTGCAGGATGTTATTAATAACAATAATCCTTTGCTGATCTCAACCGGTAACCCCGAACTTGATCAGTCTTATGGACATAGAATTGGCGGCCGCTACCAGTATACGAATACGACAAAAGGCAATAGCATTTTTGTTAACTTTTTCGGATCGCTGACCAATGACTATGTAGCCACTGCAACTTATATCGCGAGTCAGGATTCTGTCCTTACACCTTCTGTCATTTTGTTCAGAGGATCGCAATTAACGAAGCCGGTGAACCTCGATGGCCAGCGTAACTTCAATGTGTTCGTTACTTATGCACAGCCATTGAAATTTATAAAAACAAATATTAATTTAAATGCAGGCTTTGTAATAAACAGAACACCTGGTCTTATTAATAATGTTGCAGGGATCACCAGTTCTTATAATTATAATGCCGGCGTTGTGCTGGCCAGCAATATCAGCCAGTATGTTGATTATACAATTTCCTATAATGGAAGCTTTAATAATGCGAAGAGCAGTTTGCAGGCCCAGCCAGATAACAAATACTTTTCTCATTCGGCTTCGGCAAGACTTAATTTATTAAATAAAAAGGGCTGGTTGTTTAATACTGATGTTACGAATCAATTATATTCCGGCTTGAGTGATGGATTTAATCAAAGCTATTGGTTGTGGAATATGGCCGTTGCTAAAAAAATATTCAAAGGACAGAAAGGGGAGATACGTCTTTCTGTATTCGACCTGCTGAACCAGAACCAAAGCATTACCCGTACAGTTTCTGAAACGTATATTGAGGATGTGAATACAAAAGTGGTGAAGCAATACTTTATGCTGACATTTACCTATAACCTGAAGAACTTTGGAAAGGCCCCTGTAAGAAACTTTAATCAAAACCCGATGGGAGATTTCAGAAGAAATTAGTTTTTGCATAAATTGAAACCGAAAACCAATGACCTGCTTTGATCAACGAAACGGAACTAGTAGAACGGCTGAAACAAGGAGATGAAATTGCTTTCAAAACTATTGTAGAGCAGTGGCAGGATATGGTGTATAATACAATTCTGGGCATTGTACAAAATGAAACCGAAGCTGAAGACCTGGCGCAGGATGTTTTTATAAAAGTGTTTGAAAAGATCGGCACTTTTAAAGGCGATTCAAAATTTTCAACCTGGCTTTATCGTATAGCAACCACAACGGCGCTGGATCATTTGCGCAGTAAAAAAAGAAAGAAAAGATTTGGTCTTTTACAATCATTCACCGGCAGCAGTGGAGATGAAAAAGAACAGGTGCCTGATTTTCATCACCCGGGCATCAGTCTGGATAACAAGGAGAGGGCCGCCGTTCTTTTTAAAGCAATTGATTCTTTACCGGAGAACCAGAAGTCGGCGTATACCCTGCATAAATTGGAAGGACTGAGCTATCGTGATGTAAGTGAAGTGTTAAATACTACAGTATCCGCAGTAGAATCGCTGATGAGCCGTGCAAATCAAAACCTTAGGAAACACCTGGAAGAATATTATAATAAACATTATCGTTAGAAGGAATCATCATTATATACCGTCAAATTACCAGTCAAATGACAGCAAAAGAAAAAATACAGCAAGAGATCGAGAGTACGCTTCAAAGCCTTGATGGAGTAAAAAGGGCCGAAGCGAATCCTTTTCTTTTTACCCGTATCAAAGCCAGGATGAATAAAAAGGCAAACGGGTGGGATGGCCTGTTTTCATTTGTAAGCAAACCCGCAATCGCAATTGCAATATTGCTGATTGTAATGGCAGTGAACGGATGGGCGCTGTGGGGTTCCGGTACAGGCGAACCGATAACAGGAGATGCGAATACATCTTTTTCCGAACTGGCTAATGAATATAATACGGTAGCTTCTGTGAATAATTATGATTACGAAAACATGACAAACGAATGAGCTATTTAAGAAATCATAAAATTCTTTTATTGATCGTTGCAGTTTTACTGGTGGCAAACATTGGGCTATTGTATTTTTTTGTTTTCAATAAACCACAAAAGAGTGCGAGGCCGTCGCCGGATGTAATTCGCAGAACGGCCATGGAAAAAGTAAAAAAAGACGTTGGATTAAACGATGAGCAGGCGGCACTCTATGATTCACTCAGGTCAAACCAGTTTAAGAACATGAAGCCATTGTTTAAAGATCTTACAAAATCAAAAGAAGATTTTTTCTCGCTTATCTACGAGCCAAATGTGAGTGATTCTGTTTTGAATGCTTACGCTTCAATGATCGGTGAAAAGCAAATGGCATTGGACCTAAGCACATTTCGTTATTTCCAGTCGATAAAAGCATTATGCACTGAAGAACAAAAACCTAAAATGGATACCGTTATAAAACAAATTGTAAAACGTATCATCAATAACGGACCAGGCCGACCACCTTCTGATAAAAAAGACAGAAAATAATTTTGAAATTTTTCTTACTTCTTAAAAAAATAAAATACATACAAATGAAAAAAACAATTGTTGCATTGGCGGTTATATTGCTTGCAGGAACCGCATCCTCATTTGCGCAGGGCGGAGGCGGTGGTGGTTTCCAGATGCCTACTCCTGAGGAAAGAGTAAAGAGAGTACATGCTAAAGCAGACAGTGCATTTAAACTGGATGAAGCAAAGATGAAAGAAATGGAAGCGGCTTATTTGGAATATTATAAAGCACAGGATAAAGTGAGAGAAGACTTAATGGCGAGTAATGGTGGTAGTTTCCAGGGAATGAGAGAGCAGATGCAGGAGAAAATGAAACCTCATACAGAAGCTCTTGATGCGAAACTTAAACCCATTCTTGGAGATGATAAGTTCAAGATATGGAAAGAGCAGATCGAGCCTACATTGCGTGGACGTGGCGGCCCGCCGAGAAATAACTAAAAGTTTTAATGGTTATAATGGTTCTGTAATTTGTGATCCCTGGTTTTTACCGGGGATTTTTTTTATTGATAATTGTAAGTAGGAAAATTTATTTAATCAATCTCATTTTCGCCAAGTTCTTTGGTGAGCTTGGTAAAACCTATAACCGCTCCTTCTTCATCATGTAAAGCGGTGATGAGGATGCTTCCCCAAAAAGTAGTCCCATCTTTTCTCACTCTTCTTCCAATGTGGCGGGCCCTTCCTTCTTTGATCGCTAAGTCAATTAATTTTTCAGGAAGCTTTTCTTCCCTGTCTCTTGGTAAATAAAAAATGCGAAAATTTTGCCCCAAAATCTCATGCTCTTTATAGCCCTTGATTGACTGCGCACCTTTATTCCAGGTTAAAATTGTACCATCAACATCTAAAAGGATAATTGCATAATCCTGAATTTCAGAGACCATTTTCTCATGCAACTGCTGAAGTCTTTCTGTTTTGTCCATAATCGGTTCTTGTGTAAGTTGGTTTCGGCGCTAATAGGCTGCAAAAGGAATGCCTGAGAATAATGTAAAAAGAGTTTTATAAAAGTTATGTCATTTAACCGCAAACCTTCTTTATATTGGACACCAAAAGCGGCGTAAGGGGTTAGGCTAATTCTTCTAATTGTTGTTTCCATGAATCCAAGGTAAGAGTCGGAATTTCGATTTTAGATCTCTGATCAGTATCAAGTCTTATGGTTATTGCATTTAATATTTCCTTTCGTGTATGTCCATGGTTTGATTTATTCAGTTCAATAATGCTTTTTAAAAGAAAGAATATCCTAACAAGATTTCTTTGCTCATGTATAGCAGATTTCGAATCTGAAGAAAGCAATAAATAAACAAACTGGTTTGCCAAAAGAGGAGCAACGATTTCATGATAACTTTTCTTCTTTTTAATTAATCCTTCTATCAATGATATTCCAACGCTTCTTTTTTGACTACCACCAGTGAAAAATTCAACGGTTCTCAACAGTATATCGTCATTTTGCTTTTTCTTTCTTTCAAAAAAACTAAGTGTTGCCTGTAATGAGGCTAGTATCCATCCGCTTCCAGCGATAATTAATGTAATAATATCTGTTTGGCTCATTTTTATTTCCGATTTATTGACATCTATTTAAATCTTCCACTCACCACCAATTCCTTATTCCCTGCGGTATAAACATAAAACCCTTCACCGCTTTTTATTCCAAGCTTGCCTGCGGTTACCATATTTACAAGCAAGGGGCATGGTGAATATTTTGGATTGCCAAAGCCATCATGTAAAACATTTAAAATGGAGATGCAAACATCCAGCCCTATGAAGTCGGCGAGTTGAAGAGGACCCATTGGATGCGCCATTCCGAGTTTCATTACGGTATCTATTTCTTCCACACCGGCAACACCTTCATATAAACTATAGATCGCTTCATTGATCATTGGCATTAAAATGCGGTTGGCAATAAAACCGGGATAATCATTAACAACACAAGGCGTTTTTCCAAGCTGCCGGCTTAATTCAACAATTGTGTTTGTTACTTCTTTACTTGTAGAATAGCCGTTGATCACTTCAACCAATTTCATAACCGGTACAGGATTCATAAAGTGCATACCGATCACTTTATCATCGCGGCGTGTAGCTTTGGCAATTTTTGTAATAGAAATAGAAGAGGTATTGGAAGCAAGTATTGCATTCTTTGGTGCATCCCTGTCGATCTCTTCAAAGATATTTAGTTTGAGTTCTGTGTTTTCAGTGGCGGCTTCTATTACAAGTTCTGCATCTTTTACTCCTTCACCTATATTGCTGAAAATAGAGATATTACCCAGGGCATTTTTTTTCTGTTCTTCGGTGGCAGCTCCTTTTGCTATTTGCCTGTCAAAATTTTTGCTGATGTTAGCAACCGCTTTGTCAAGCTGGGTAAGTGAAACATCCACAATAGAAACTTTAAAACCATGTTGTGCAAATACATGAGCAATGCCATTGCCCATTGTGCCGGCACCTATAACAGAAATACGGCCCCCGGAATTAATCATAATGTTGAAATTTTCTTATTCAAATGTAAGGATTGGAAAACACTTGCGTTTTAATCCACCCCCATTTGAAATTTTACAATAATCGATCTGCTTCCCCCGCCAGCGGGGGATAATGTGCAGTCTTTATTTCGAACAAAATTGTACAACAATTTTAGAAATGTTTTATGCCGCACAAATTAAAAGACTGTTCCTTGTCCCCCGCTGGCGGGGGCCGGATATTCATTCTTCATAAAATTTCAATTGGGGGTGGAAAAAAGTTGAATAGAATTGTTTTAGTACAAGTGTGCGACCCTTCGCTTCGCTCTGGGTAAACTGCGACGCAATTGCTCAATGATGAACAGAACCTTGAACGGAGCGTCGCAACAGACGATGATAAGAATTCCTGGAGTTGGGTACATAATTTTCCTCATAATCCCTTTAATCATGCAAATCGTGGTTTTAATTCTTCTTCTTAAAATCTCCCCGCTTCCAGGCTTCTATAAATTCCATCCATGCAGCGGGATTGAAAATGTTTTGCGGAGGATTTTGACCGGCATAGTAAGCTTTTGTAGCAACATTTCTTAATTGAATGTTGGATGCTTCACGGCCATCGCTTGGAGTGCTTTGCATAAGAGCCCGTCGTTTTGCTACTGAAGTATTTTTTCTTGCAATTTCATAGTCATCATCCTGAACTTTTGCATTTGCAAAATCACGGGCAAACTGGGCGGCAGTGGGCCGGGGCCGTATGATCGTTGCAGGTAAATAAACAGTATCGGCTATCATTAATTGAACAACGCTGTATTGATTACCTTCCAGATTTTTAGGAATAGTAACAACTTTTGATTTATAACTGACATGGGTAAACTCAACCACATCGCCCTTCAGCACTACAATTGAAAAAACTCCCTGGTTATTCGTGATCGTGCCGCGATTCTGGCCCTGCACGACAATACTTACAGCAGGAATACCAACAAGGCTGTCGGCCGTCATCACTACGCCATAAAGCTGCACAACGGAATCACGAACGTTTTCAAACTGTGCTTTTGATATTGCAGGAGTAAAAAACAGCAGTAAAATGAGGTATTGTACAATTTTCTTCACTGCGTCAAAAATAACGACTACTTGCTGATTTCGTAAAACAAATTCGGCTGTATAATGGCTACCTTTGCGCCTTATAAATAGTTTTAACAAATACTTGTAAATGACGACAGAAAAAATTCTTGAAGCGCTGAGTAATGTGCAGGAACCCGACCTCGGAAAAGATCTTGTGACGCTAAATATGGTAAAGGATATTGCCATTAACGGGAATAATGTTTCATTTACCGTTGTGCTTACCACACCAGCATGCCCGTTAAAAGATATGATCGGCAATGCTTGTGTAAATGCTATTAAGATATTAGTGAATAAAGATGCTGTTGTAAATGTAAACTTCACATCAAATACGACAACAAAAAGAACAGACCCTGGTACTGTATTACCTAATGTAAAAAATATAATTGCAGTTGTAAGTGGTAAAGGTGGCGTTGGTAAATCAACGGTAGCTGCAAATCTTGCGCTTGCTTTATCACAAGGCGGAGCAAAAGTAGGTTTGATGGATGCAGATATTTATGGCCCAAGTGTGCCGATCATGTTTGGTGTTCGTGGTGAAAGACCGATGATGATGGATGTTGGCGGAGATAAAGGAATGATAGTTCCTTTAGAGCGTTTTGGGATAAAATTAATAAGCATCGGTTTGCTGGTTGATGAAAAGAATGCAGTTGTATGGCGGGGTCCTATGGCAAGCAGTGCAATCCGGCAATTTGTAACAGATGTTTATTGGGGCGATCTTGATTATTTAGTTGTGGACATGCCGCCGGGCACAGGTGATATTCATTTAACATTGGTACAAACAGTTCCTGTAACCGGTGTTGTGATTGTAACAACTCCGCAAGATGTAGCACTGGCTGATGCAAAAAAAGGGATCGCTATGTTTGGACAGGCACAAGTGAATGTTCCGATTATCGGGCTGGTTGAAAACATGAGTTACTTTATCCCGCCCGGCGGGGGCAGAATTACCCGATAATAAATATTACATTTTTGGAAAAGAGGGAGGTAAGCGACTCGCCGAAGAGTATGATATTCCTTTTCTCGGGCAAATACCATTAGTGCAAACTATACGCGAAGGTGGCGACCAGGGAGTGCCAATTATGATGGGTGATGATGAAATAACAAAAAAAGCATTTGAGGAGGTTACTGCTCATGTTGTAAGAAGCGTATCAATGCGTAATGCCAACATGAAAAGCTCGGAGATAGCAGAAGTGGTCGAGAAATAAGTCAACGAATTCAATTTCTCCAACTTCTCTATCACAAATTACACGAATTGAAAACGAATTAACGATTCGTGTAATTCGTATCCAATTCGTGTTAAAAAAATTATTTATCCAAATTAAAAAGGCGGTTTAGTCTATTCTTCACAGGTATTTAATAATAATATTTCCATCCATAAGCAGCGTATATTTTTTTGGGAGAATAGATCTTTCCTTCTTTGATCGTAAGATATATTTTGCGGATGTCTTTGATATTTTTTTTAGGATCTCCGTCGATTAAAATAAGGTTGGCGATTTTACCCGGAGCAATTGTCCCGTATTTATCAAGCAGGCCGTATTCTTTTGCCGGAAAATAGGTTGCCATTCTCAACACATCATAATTTGGAATTCCACATTCGCTGTATACTTCGAGCTCATGCTGTAAAATTCCTCCATCCGTTCCGGCAAGTATTGTAATGCCATTATCATATAAAACTTTTAGAAATTTTTTCATCACCTCATAAGACCTGCTGTATTGCTGAGCCAATGATTCATCATCGATAAAATTGCCTGCCATGGCAATTCGCCTGGTGTGAGCAGGTAAATATTTTTCAATAGGTAAATAAGCTTTGGCAACTTTTCCCGGCATGTCTGTAAATATGCTTTCAAATACGGAGATAGTAGGGTCAACAGTAATATTTTTATCTTTCATTTTCTGAATAAAATTTTTTACTGCATCACTGTTTACATCAATCGTATTTCCTTTTGTGCCCACCAGTTTAAAGCGGGTCATATTTCTCGTATCAACGGTATCGCCAAAAAAATTCAGCATCAGCATATTCAAATGAGTGATCTCATCATAGCCGGCATCGATTGCCTGCGAAGCTGTCATAAATGCCGGTATATGCCCGCAAACCCTCATGCCAAGACTATGGGCTTTATCAGCCAATGGTTTTACCCATTCAGGATTAATAGAGCTATACAATTTTATTTGCCGGCAGCCTTTTTTATGATAGTCTTCTATATATTTTATCCCTTCTTCCAATGAATTGATCAATGCGCCGGTTGGTGCAGCAAAATCGCCGGCTTTATCAATAAAGCCTGAAACGATATTGATCTCCGGTCCAAGTATACTATCCGCTTGAATTCTTTTTTTCAGGTTCCAGAGTTCTTCGCCATTCCCCATATCGCGCAGGTTAGTTATTCCCTGCGCCGTCATTAAAGGTCCGTCGCTCATAAAAAAATGTCCATGCATTTCCCAAAGACCCGGCATCAGAAATTTATTAGTGCCATCGATGATCTTATAACCGGCAGGTATTGTTGTATAAGAAGAGTTCCCGATCTTCTCGATCATATTTCCTTTTATCAATACCGTGCCGTTAATAAATGTGCTTCCTTCTGCGGCGTTGAAAACAGTAACATTCTTAATCGCAATGCCGGTGCTGTTTTTTTCGGTTACCGCTTTAGCAAGATTGGTATAAAAATTATTCTCGAATTTTTTTTGAACAGGTAAAAGGATATCTATATTTTTTTCATAGCCCGCTTGTATGATGGATATCCAATCACTTAAGCTTCCAAAGAAGTTGCCATCTTTTGTAAACCATGTATAAGTTGGAGGGCCGCCTAATCCTGTAAATGCAATTAATTGAACCGTTACGGTATTATTTTTTTCGTCTTTTACGGTTTCTTCTTTTGTAATTGAATAACCGAGCCCACCGGAAGGAAGAATATTTATTTTTTTAGCGGTTGAGTTTTTCAGGAGTTTTAAAGCGAGCTCTATTTCTCCGGGATTGCCATTTATGTTTGAATATAACTCGCCTTTATAGGAGACTGATTCATTCTCAAATTTATTTTTCCATAAAGCCTTACCGGATTTTACTTCAAACCTTTCTTCTACTTTTGTTTTAAAATAATCTACACCGCTTATTTCCTGTAAAACGATATTACCCTTATTATCGGTTTTGCTGTGAGAGGTTATGGAAGGGCCTCTTCCACGGTCATTGAATTCAAAGTAATAGTAATAATCATTGGCACTTGTTTTCCAACTAAGATGCTTACCTACAACTTTTCCAAGTCTTACCACATTATGCCTTACTGTATCGGATGTTTGCGCTAAACCGGGAACTGTGATTGCCAATGATAAATAAACAAAAAATGATCTCATGCTGAAAGTTTTGGTTTAAAAGATAGGCATATTTTTTTAAGCCGTTATTGTGAAGGTTAGAAAATTATTGATTATTAATTACTGATTATTGATTATTGAAACATTACTACTGTAAACTAATAATTAATAATTAATAATCAATAATTCAACATTCATATTAAAAACTAATGAGCTAAATTCGCTTCATGTATAGTCTTCCTTATTTTAAAGAAAAAGAAGGTGAAGTGGTACTTGAATTTATGCGAGACCATCCTTTTGTTTTTTTAAGCGGCGCAGATGAGGAACACAAACCGGTTGCTACGCAGGTACCTGTATTCATTGATGAGAAAGATGGAAAATTATTTCTCACCGGTCATATCATGAAAAACACAGATCATCATAAAGCATTTGAAAAAAATCCAAATGTGCTTGCCGTATTTACCGGCCCGCATGTATATGTGAGCGCCACATGGTATGATGACCCGCACCAGGCAAGTACATGGAACTATATGAGTGTTCATGTAAAAGGAACTATCCGTTTTGGAAACGCTGATGACCTTGTTGCAATTTTAAAACGACTCACACTTCATTACGAAAATAATAATACAGCTTCTACAACTGTTTTCGATAATTTACCGTCAGAGTACACAGCGCGGTTAATGAAGGCGATCATTGCTTTTGAAGTGGAAGTGACATCAATTGAGAATGTTTTCAAATTAAGCCAGAATCGTGACGAAAAAAGCTTTGATAATATTATGGCTAAATTACAAGAGCAAGGAAGCGATGGTCAATTCATTGCAGCCGAAATGAAAAAAAGACAACAACAACTATTTGGTAAATGAAATATATTTTATCTTCTATTATCTTCATATTACTTATGAGTTTTCATAACGAAGGAAAACTTCATAAGCCTCCGCCCGAGGCGGATTTGGGGGCTGGATTTGATATACAAGGTCATCGCGGTTGCCGCGGGCTGATGCCGGAAAATACAGTGCCTGCCATGATAAAGGCACTTGATCTTGGCGTTACTACTTTAGAAATGGATGTCGTTGTTTCAAAAGATAATAAAGTGGTGGTATCGCATGAGCCGTGGTTTGAAGCAGAGATAACGACAAAACCCGATGGCTCATTTATCAAGCCGGCTGAAGCAATGCAGTATAATATTTTTCAAATGAATTATGATGAGATCGCGAAGTATGATGTGGGAATGAAACCGCATCCGCGATTTCCGCAACAACAAAAGATAAAAGCTATAAAACCGCTTTTGGCAGACCTGTTTGATAGCGTTGCAGAGTCTATGAAAGTCAGACGCCGGCCATTTCCTTTTTTTAATATTGAAACCAAGTGCCTTCCTGCCGGCGATGGACGATACCATCCAAAGCCCGCAGAGTTTGTTGAGCTATTGATGGCAGTGATAAAAGAAAAGCAGTTAGAGGAAAGGGTGATCATCCAGTCCTTTGATTTCAGAACGCTGAAATATTTGCATGAAAAATATCCGTCTGTAAAAACAGCAATGCTCATCGAAGATTCAGATGTAAATGACTTTGACGGGCAATTAAAACGATTGGGATATACGCCGGAAATATATAGTCCTAATCATAATTTGGTTGATGAGGAATTAGTAAAACAATGCCACAACAAAAACATGAAAATAATTCCATGGACGGTGAATGATAAAAAACAGATCAGTAAGTTGAAGAAAATGGGAGTGGATGGAATTATTACGGATTACCCGAACCTTTTTCAATGATGGGTCAGGCTGTTTATTTTCTACGTAAAAAGATAAAAGGGCTAAAGCCCTGAATTGGCTTTAGCTTCCATAACCCCAGCCTTTACAGCTGGGGCAAAATCTAAAACACATTCTCAAAGGGCTAAAGCCCTAAGGTCAGTGACCTAATGATTTGCCCCGGCCTTAAGGCCGGGGCAATTGAAGCATACAATAATTTTGGAGGGCTTTAGCCCTTTTGTTACTTAAATGATTTAAGCGAGGCCGGTATCTTTTCAAACCAGATCTCTATTTCATAGCCATCCGGGTCATAAAAGAAAACATAAGGCTCGCCGGGAACAAACTCACCCGTTTCCCGGATCTTTCCGCCGGCATCTTTTATCTTTTTAATGATGGGTCTTAAATCAGATGGTTTTGGCAACCTGAATCCAAAATGAAAGTCTTTTTTTGTGTTCGCGGTTTTTTTCTTTTGCTTTTCAAAAACAATAATGTCTTTGCTACCCGGAGTTTGTACCTGGATAAAATCAGCATACCTATACATCTCCTTTACTCCAAAAACTTTTTGATAAAAGGCAGATGAACGTTTTATATCTTTTACCGGTAATGCAATATGCGTAAGACCAAGAGTTTTTATCATAGTTCCTCCTGTTTGTTGTTAAAAGTAAATTACAATTTTTTACTGTAGGTTTGAATGTATGAATCTGTCTCTTGAAGGAAGGAACGCTGTTGTATGCGGAAGTACGCAGGGCATCGGTTATGCAGTAGCTGAAGAACTGGCATTGCTTGGTGCCAATTGCACTTTGATAGCAAGGGATGAACAATCATTGAAAGAAGCCGTGCACAATCTCGATATCGCATTAAGACAACAGCATAGTTATCTTGTTGCAGATTTCACCAATAGTAGCCAGGTAAAAAAAGCAATTGAAGAACATGTTGCAAAACACATGGTCCATATTTTAATAAACAATACCGGCGGACCAAAGCCCGGACCGATAACAAATGCCGGAACAGAAGAATTCGAGAATGCATTTCAGCAACACCTTATCAATAATCATATTCTTGCGCAATCGGTTTTGCCGGGAATGAAAGCTGCAGGGTATGGCCGTATCATAAATATTATTTCTACTTCAGTTCGCATACCATTGCAGAATCTTGGCGTTTCAAATACAATAAGGGCAGCAGTGGCATCGTGGGCAAAAACATTTTCAAATGAAGTAGCCCAGTTTGGAATTACGGTGAATAATATTCTGCCGGGTCTTACTGATACAAAAAGATTAGCCGAAGTAATTGCTGCCATTGCAAAAGCGAAAGGAGTGGCAGATGATGTTGTAAAAAAAGAAATGATCGGTACCATACCGGCGCGGCGATTAGGAAATGCGGAAGAGATCGCTAATGTTGTTGCTTTTCTTGCATCACCTGCTGCATCTTATGTAAATGGTGTAAGTATTCCGGTAGATGGAGGAAAAACGGGAACCATTTAATTAAAATTCAGAAAATATTTTATGCAGTTTAATAATACACTTTCTTTTGCGAAACAACTTGATGCCGAAGATCCATTAAAAAGTTTCAGAGATAAATTTATCATTCCTGAGGTTGATGGTAAGCAACAAGTTTATTTATTAGGGAACTCGCTTGGGCTGCAACCAAAATCTGCCAGGAATTATATTGAGCGAATACTTGGCGATTGGGCATCACTGGGAGTTGAATCTTTTTTTCATGCGAAAGAACCGTGGATGAATTATCATGATACATTGATCCGGCCATTAGCAAAAATTGTTGGCGCACTGCCGCATGAAGTAGTGGCAATGAATCAGCTTACAATTAATATCCACCTGATGCTGGTAAGTTTTTATACTCCTGATCCAACACGGTATAAAATAATTTGCGAAGCAAAAGCTTTTCCCAGTGACCAGTATGCTTTTGAAACACACGTAAGTAATAAAGGATTTGATCCCTCTGCAGCAATTATTGAAGTGGCTCCAGGGAAAGGTGAGTATACGTTACGAACGGAAGATATTATTTCAACAATTGAAAAACACGGCAACGAAACGGCATTGGTTTTTTTTGGTGGTATAAATTATTACACCGGCCAGTTTTTTGACCTTGAAAAAATATGCAACGCGGCAAAATCTGTTGGCGCAAAAGTTGGTTTTGACCTGGCACATGCCGCCGGTAATGTTGAATTGCATTTGCACGACTGGAATGTTGATTTTGCCTGCTGGTGTACATATAAATATTTGAACTCAGGGCCCGGCGCTATCGGAGATGTGTTTATTCATGAAAAACATCATAATGAAAATCTGCCAAGATTTGCAGGCTGGTGGGGATATGATAAACCAACAAGATTTAAAATGGAAAAAGGATTTAAAGCAATGCCCGGCGCCGAGGGTTGGCAGGTGAGTACGCCGGCAATGTTTTTATATGCAGCGCATCGTGCTGCGTTGGAAATTTTTGAAGAAGCGGGATGGGATAAAATTATAACCAAACAAAAATTGCTTACAAATTATTTATGGTATTTGCTGGATGGAATAAATAATTCATCGGGTAAAAAAAATATTGAATTTATTACTCCGCGAAATGAAAAGGAGAGAGGTTGCCAGGTTTCAATGCTGATGCTTGAAAATGGAAAAGAAATTTATAACGGATTAACGCAGCAGGGAGTTTTTACCGATTGGAGAGAACCCAATGTGATCCGCCTTGCGCCGGTGCCATTATATAACAGTTTTGAAGAAGTATGGATATTTACCGAGATATTAAAGAAATTGATTGATTGATCGTTCGTTTTAGTTTTTCCGGTGCTCCTTTAAATCTTTTTAATCAATTAGATCATGGTTCTTACTTTTGCTGCATGACCCGCCGGCAACTCGTTGAACAAATCTTTAAAAAACGCTCTTATCTCTGTGTTGGTTTGGATACTGAGATCACTAAAATTCCCAAACATCTTTTATCAGCAGCCGATCCCGTATTTGCTTTTAATAAAGCGATCATTGATGTTACCAAAGAGTTATGTGTTGCCTATAAGATCAATACAGCTTTTTATGAAGCATCAGGAGTAAAAGGATGGGAGACGATGGAAAGAACGGTTCGCTATATCGGTAATGAGCATTTTAAAATTGCTGATGCAAAGCGTGGCGATATTGGAAACACCTCGGATCAATATGCAAAAGCTTTTTTTGAAACATTACCTTTTGATGCAATAACAGTCGCACCTTATATGGGCGAGGATAGTGTAAGTCCATTTTTACAATACAAAGGAAAGTGGGCTATCGTTTTGGGGTTAACCTCAAATTCCGGGGCCTCTGATTTTGAAATTCAGAATATCATTGAGAAATCCTATGCTCAATGAACGATGGATTCGGAAGGGAAAATAAAATTCGATGGACACTTGCAAGTTGGGATGTTATATGAAGAAGTGTTACGTAAGGTTAGTAAATGGGGGAACTTAGAAAATTTAATGTTTGTTATTGGAGCACCGCAAGCAAGATATTTTGAGTCTATCAGGAAATTGACTCCTGATCATTTTTATCTTGTTCCCGGTGTTGGTGCACAAGGTGGCAGCTTAAAAGAGATCTCTGAAAAAGCAATGACAAAAGATTGCGGCATTCTTGTGAATGCAAGCCGTGCAATCATTTACGCAAGCGAAAAAGAAGATTTTGCAGAAAAAGCAAAAGCTATAGCGATGCAGTACCAGGAAGAAATGAGTTACTACCTTCAATAAGAGTTTTTTCAGGATAATTTAATATCTTTTATTTCTTATTATTCAATTGCATAATTGTTTATTATGAAACTACTACTATCTGCTGTCTTCTTCGTGTATAGCACTTTCGGTTTTTCACAATCAAACCCCGTAGGAACTTTTACAAATCATGCAGACATTGGGAACCCAAAGATCAAGGGGTCAGTAACATTTAATACAAGCGATCAATCATACAACTTTAAAGCGGGAGGGTATAATATATGGTTTAATCGTGACGAGTTTCAATATGCATATCGAAAATTGAAAGGAGATTTTATTTTAACGGCAGATGTGCAATTGACCGGTGAAGGAAAAGATCCGCATCGCAAAATTGGTTGGATGATCCGGGCAAATGAACAAGATGATGCAGCCCATATCAGTGCTACTATACATGGTGATGGATTGACTGCTTTACAATGGCGCCGTTTACGTGGAGCTTATATGCGTGATCCCGAAGATGAAATTCGATATATCAAAAGATCGCCACGTATTGTGCAGTTGGAAAGAGTGGGAAAAACTTATTATATGCGTGTGGCCAATCCCGGTGAGCCTTTACAATTGGTCGGTTCATATACAGCCAATGATATGCCGGACGAAGTGTTAGCAGGTATTTTTCTTTGCAGTCATAATCCCGACGTACAGGAACAAGCAATAGCCTGGAATGTAAGAATTGAATCAACTGTTCCGGATAATTATAATGGATATCGTGATCCTGCATTAGCGAGCAGGTTAGAGCTGATCGATGTGTTTACAAGTAAGCGACAGCTCATTTATGAAAAGCAGACACGCTTTGAAGCGCCTAACTGGATGCCTGATGGTAAAAAAGTTTTATATAATGAAGGTGGTTCACTTTATACAATTCCTGTTGAAGGTGGACAGCCGGAAAAATTAAGCACCGGTTTTGCCAATCGTAATAATAATGACCATGTAATTTCTTTTGATGGCAAGATGATCGCTATCAGTCATCACCTGGAAGGGTTGCCGGGGGGCGGAAGTAGTATTTATTATTTACCCATTACCGGTGGTGAGCCGGTAAAAGTTACTGACAGTACTCCTTCTTATTTGCACGGATGGAATCCGAACAATAAAGAAGTTGTATATGTCGCACAGCGCTTAAGTAAGAGCCCTGTTTATAATTTATATAAGAAAAATATAAATGGCGGACCGGAAGTTCAGTTAACATTTAATACAAAGTCACATGTTGATGGGCCTGAGTATTCACCCGATGGAAAATATATTTATTACAATGCCAGTGAAACCGGCACTATGCAACTTTGGCGAATGAAACCGGATGGCACCAATAAAGAACAACTTACTTTTGATGAATACAACAACTGGTTCCCGCATGTTTCACCTGATGGGAAATGGATTGCTTTTATGTCTTTTGTTTCTCCCGTAGCGCCGGATGATCATCCGCTGTATAAAAAAGTTATGCTGCGCCTGATGCCGGTAAATGGTGGTTCACCGAAAGTGATCGCTTATCTTTTTGGAGGGCAGGGAACCATCAATACTCCGTCATGGAGCCCCGATAGCAAAAGAATTGCTTTTGTAAGTAATAGTAAGGTCCTTGAATAGATTAGAGAAATTGTTGAATAGAATAAATGAAATTATTGCTGAAAAAATAAAAATCATTATGAAGAAGTACCCTGCTGAGATGAAGAATTATCTATCTGGTTTTAACATTCCTAATTTCTGCACGTTTAGCTTTTATTTTCATTCCAATCCAACGGCCCGCGATAAATCCAAGTGGGATCATAAGCATAAGCAAATATTGATTCAAGTAATGGATTAGGGAAAATATCTCCTTTGGTAAGAATAATCAGTATTAATATTATTAATGCCATACTAATAATCAAAACTCCCCATCCTTTATTAGCGTCGAACAATGTGCAAATAACTCCACCTACTAGTGAAGAGATAAAAAACCAAAGCATTATTGTAATAGAAACGATCAGATCATCTTTCCAGGCATTTTCGGATACTTCTCCAAAAAGGTGAAAGAAATTTTCAAAAATAACTTTTACAATTGGCCATAATATCAATGAGGTTAAAAATGCTGATATTGCTCCTGCTATAATAGCTACTACATTTGTATAGAACTTTTTTTTCAAAGCCGATGTAGTGTTATCATTTAAAAATATATTTCCCCTTCATCGTCCACCATGGATAATATTTCATGATCAGCCTGCCCGTGATCACGGCGCTGTCTCTTTTTACAAAATTTTCTACTTCGGTTGAGTCGGCGCAGTTCATAAGAAAAATTCCGCGAAGATCATCTTCAATACCAATCGGGCCGGCCATTACAAGCTTTCCTTCTTTTGCCAGGCGGTTAATATTCGCCATATGTGCTGCTTGTATTTTTTCTGCACTGATACTATCCTGGTTGCGATGCGGACCTTTCTGCAACAACACTAACCAATACCGTTTCATTTCACCGGCACTAACAGTTGTGTCTTTATTGATGTCATATTTTTCTGTTTGTGTTGTTAAAACTTCAGCAGTTTCAGGATCATTGCATGCAACTAAAATGGATGCAATGCATAAAGTGAATAATACAATCTTCATGTAATATTTTTACTGAAGATAGGATTTTGTCTGAGTGGCCCACATTCTGGTGGAGCGTCACAGTTTGAAATAAATTAAACCACGGAGGCACAGTGGCACTAAGTTACACTGAGGATAATCTCCGTGTTTCCCTGCGACATCTGTGTCTCAGTGGTTTAAAAGACAAATTGAGATTCTCTTTTGTGTTGGGCATACAATGCATATTCAATCCCTTAACTTTGCGCCAATCTTAAATCTAAAATCGAATGGCTGCCCGTACTGATGTTTTTCAAAGCCCGGATTATTATTTGGTAGATGAATTGCTTACTGAAGAACAAAAGCTGATCCGTGAGTCGGTAAGAAATTATGTAAAGAAAGAAATCTCTCCCATCATTGAAGATTATGCTCAGCGTGCAGAATTTCCTCAACAGATAATAAAACAATTAGGTGATCTTGGTTGTTTTGGTCCAACGATCCCGGTTGAATATGGCGGCGGCGGACTTGATTATATTTCTTATGGATTGATGATGCAGGAACTTGGAACGCGGCGATAGTGGTGTTCGATCAACGGCATCTGTGCAAGGTTCCCTGGTCATGTTTCCGATTTATGCGTATGGAAGTGAAGAGCAACGAAAAAAATATTTGCCAAAGCTGGCAAGTGGTGAATGGCTTGGGTTGTTTTGGATTAACAGAACCAGATCATGGCAGCGATCCATCGAGCATGCTTACAAATTTTAAAGATGCCGGTGATCATGTATTATTGAATGGTGCAAAAATGTGGATCAGCAATGCGCCGTATTCGCAAGTTGCAGTTGTATGGGCAAAGAATGAAGAAGGCGAGATCCAGGGATTGATCGTTGAAAGAGGAATGAAAGGTTTTACCACACCCACCACGCATGGCAAATGGAGCTTGCGGGCATCCGCAACAGGTGAACTTGTTTTTGATAATGTAAAAGTGCCGAAAGAAAATATTTTTCCAAATGTAAAAGGATTGAAAGGCCCGTTGGGTTGTTTAACAAAAGCCCGTTATGGAATTGCATGGGGAGCTATTGGCGCCGCCATGGATTGTTATGATACAGCGTTACGTTATTCAAAAGAAAGAGAGCAGTTTGGTAAACCTATCGGCGGATTTCAATTGCAACAAAAAAAACTGGCAGAGATGATCACTGAAATTACAAAAGCTCAATTATTGAACTGGCGACTCGGTGTTTTGATGAGTGAAGGCCGTGCAACGCCGCAGCAAGTGAGTATGGCAAAAAGAAATGCATGTGAAGTGGCGACAAATATTTGCCGTGATGCAAGACAAATGCTTGGCGGCATGGGCATCACCGGCGAATACCCGATTATGCGCCACATGATGAATCTGGAAAGTGTGATCACTTATGAAGGCACACATGATATTCATTTGCTGATAACCGGGATGGATGTGACGGGGTTGAATGCGTTTAAGTAACCGGCCCGGCCCCCTGTCCCCCAAAGGGGGAACTTAAGATGCACATTCATTATTTGGTTTGTTAAGTTCTTTAAAGATGTAGCTTATTTATTGTGTTACCAGCTTAAGTACTACTATTATGCTTTTGTTGCGTCGCACACTTCAACGTTCTGTAATCCTAATGATCGTAAATTGGAAAAGAAAAACATATTTGAAATTTCAATAAAAAGATTGTCTCAAATCCCCCCTTTGGGGTGTAAGAAAACTTCATCGTTAAACACTATAACCGGGGGCTTGGCTTGGCTTTATGAAAATATTTCTAATCGGATTTATGGGCTCAGGTAAAAGTTACTGGGGCAAAAAGCTGAGTGAAAAACTCACCCTTCCTTTTTTTGATCTTGATGAACAGATCGAAGCAAATGAAGGAAAACCCATCACACAAATTTTTGCCGAGCAGGGTGAAGAATATTTCCGCCTGCTTGAAAAAGACACGCTGCATATAATTACTGAAAGCCATGAATCGTTTATTATGGCAACGGGTGGCGGCACCCCTTGTTATTTTAAAAATATTGACTTCATGAACAAAGCCGGTACTGCGGTTTGGATAAATACACCTATTGATCTTCTTCATGAAAGATTATTAAAAGATAAGGCGCAACGTCCTTTAATAAAAAATCTTGACGATGCGCAGCTAAAAGGATTTATCATCAAAAAATTTTCTGACAGAAAAATTTACTACGAGCAGGCCGAAATGGTGGTGGAAGAAAATGAAAAAAGCATTGAAAAGATCGTAGAGAAACTTTTTCACGCCTGATAAAAAGTCAACAGTAAAAACTCAAAATTCTAAATAACCAGCTAACGATTTTTACTTTTACTTTTGGCTTTTTACTTTTTACTTATATGCATAAGAAATATTTAGCCATAGGATCAATCCTTGCCGCTATCGCAGTGGCGCTTGGCGCATTCGGGGCTCATGGCTTAAAGAAGATCGTTGCGCCTGAAACCGTGCAGACTTTTCAAACCGGAGTTCAATATCAAATGTATCATTCCCTTGCCTTATTAGCTTACCGGGCTGCTCTATGAAAAATGCTCTCCAAAACCTGTAAGAACAGCAGGTATACTTTTTCTGGTTGGGATTATTCTTTTTTCAGGTTCATTGTATGTGCTTACAGCGGGCAAAGCCGCAGAAACCGCTGCCCTCGATAAAGCAGGTTTCATCACTCCTGTTGGTGGTCTTGCTTTTATTGGCGGGTGGTTGTTTTTATTTTTAGCAGTTATAAAAAAATAGAAAACATTATCATAATGGCAATTCAAGAACTGTTACAGTGCCATTATTATTTGAGATGGTATATCTTCCGCCGATCGTCTTTCATACGCCGCTCGATATTTTTAAGACCATTTCCAAAGCGACTGATCTTTTCAGGATCGATTCCAACGCCGTTATCCGCAATAGAGATAGTTAATTCCCTGCTTGTTTCAATAGTAATCGTCACGCTGGTTGCCATGGAATGCTTCAGTGTATTGTTCAGCGTTTCTTTCACACATAAAAAAATGTTTCTTCTTTTATCACCGGTTAATTCTTTGAAGGGAATTGTTCCGGGGATCTTCATTTTGCATTCAATTGGCGTGGCATCGAAATATTCAATACTATACGCCCTTACATAAGAGATCAGGCTATCCAGTGTATCATTGCTGCTGTTCATACTCCACACGATGGCATTCATTTTATTCAGCACCTCGTTTGCGGAGTTGGAAATTTTTTCTATTTCCACAGGTACACTTTCTTTCATTTTGTTTTTTGCTATCTCACTCATCAGCCGGATCGTGGTCATACCGGAGCCAAGCTCATCATGGATATCGGCAGATATCCTTTCTCTTTCTTCCTGGTGTGCCTGCATTACGGCCACTTGTTTTTCCAGCTCTTTCCTTTCATTTTCCATTTTCAGTCTTGCCCTTTCTGTTGTTTGTTCTATCAATTGATTCCTGTTCTTATACGTAAGACCCATAAGAAAGAAGATAAGCTCGATCAGTAATCCAAGTTCATAAAGCACAAGCGAGTCACTTAATATTCCCGGCAACTTAAAACTCGTTCCGCTTATCACCATTAAAAGAGAAGCAAATGAAAAAGCGAGGTATAAAATATTTCCCCAAAACAGGTAACGCAAAAGCTTATGATGCCAGTTCCTTATTGCATAAATAAGAAAGACGATCATTAATACAAGCAACACACTTTTGGTAATATAGTTTTCAAGCAGGTTCTCCCAATAGTAATCGACAGAACTGTAATGGATAAAGCTGTAAAGAACTATCACGATGGGGAGAAAAACAATTCCACTCATGTATAGTTTATGCAGGAAAGGGAAGTTCTTCTTTGTTTCGAGAAATCTTACCATAAAAAGAAGAAAGAACCAGATACCAAGACTTTGCAGTATAAAATCCATGTAGGATTCGAAGAAAAAATTTCTTTCATTAGGTTGAGTGTAATAGAATTGTTTGGTAAAAAGCATTAGGCCGAGGAAGAAAGCATAGGCGGCATAATAAAGAAATTCTTTATTTCCTCCCTGTAAAAAATTAGCCAGGGAGAAAAGTATCATCATCATCAACAAGCCGCAAAAGATATAAGTAAAAAGAGTGACATCCTTTTTTGTCATTTGCGCTCTTACAAAAAAAGTTTCTAAGTAGCCAGTGCTGATCAATTTTGGCCGGAAAGCATTTGTGTAGGTTCTTGCCGGGTAGCATTCGGCAAGTATGGTAACGGTATCATGGGGCAAAATATTAAGTAGCCTCAATGAAAGACTATCCCCGATCGGCGGTGCAATAACCGGCAGCGCCGTTGCCCTGTTGTTCTCAATTTTATATAAAAGAACATTGCGAAAAAATAATCCCGGAAAAAAGTAAAGGCTATCCGTTTCATCACCGTTGTTAATTATTGAAAAGCGGGTAATAATTTTCTTTGAAACATTGACGGCACTGACAGGCGAAACTGTTATCGGCTGTTTGGAAAGGATGTTTTGATCGTAATTTTTTTCAATATCAAAATCCCGGGGTAAAAAGCCGGCGGCAATTTTTTTTATTGTAATAACATTTATTTCGTTACTAAGGGTAATTACCGTATCCGGGTGTTGGGAAAATGAACTCTTGCAGAGCAATAGAAAAGAGACGGCAAAGCAGGATGCCTTTTTCAATTGAAAGAATTTATTGGTTTCGGCAAAAAATGTTCTCATGCAGTTCCCAGATGCAGTCCAAATATAATCAATGCCGTTGTCAGATACTATTTTCAGGAGTTACTGAAGCCGGGCCGGGGTTAAAAAAAATTTGTGGACATGTTGAAAACCTAAGTTAGCTGTAGTAAAGTGCTTCTTATTATCTTTGTTTCTATGGCCAATAAGGCGAGGGGCAATTCCACTAAAAATCCTGTGGAAAAAACCAGAAAAACCAAGTCGGTCCCGTCAGCTAACGGGATGAAACCTGAAAAAGAGGAAAAGATAAATCTGAAAGAGCTTGCCAGGGATGAAAGAACCTGGAAGATCATCGGAGCAATATTTCTCTTCTTTGCATTTTTTCTTTTTATAGCATTCATCTCCTACTTTTTTACCTGGCGAAATGATCAAAGTGAAATAAAGAACGGGCTTTCTTTTTTTGATGAGAAAGCCAATATTCAGAATCTGCTTGGCGTACTTAGGTGCTTTTATTTCCTATTTCTTTATCGATAATGGATTTGGTGTTGCTTCGTTGCTGATCTGCACCTTTTTCTTTGTGGTTGGCGTTAACTTATTATTCAGACGCAAGGTTTGGTCCGTTTGGAAAAATCTTCGTTATGTAACGATTGGCATGCTGGTATTATCCGTTTGTATGGCGTTTGTATTTGGAATGTTCGGTCCCAGCCAGTTTTCTTTTGGTGGGGCCGTGGGAAATATGATCGCTGACTGGCTGAAAAAAATTCTTGGTACGGTGGGCACTGCAGCATTGCTGCTTGTTGTTGCTATATCGTATGTCATCTGGCAATTTAATCCTGCATTTAATATGCCTAAGCGGAAAAAGACTGCTGAGGAATTAAATTCTGAAAACGAAGTTGCCGGAGAAACTATAACTCCTGTTACCGGCAAAACAATCAACGACGTTTATGCTGAAAACGGGTCCGGCAATAACTTTAAAACAAATGGAGAACCAATTATACTTACACCGGTAAATACAGGTAACCAGGAATTTACATTAATAGAAAAAGATGAATTGATCGATCAACCAATAGCAGAAGTTTTACGGGAGCAAATATTACCGCTCACTGCCCAGGAATTACAATCGATTTCACCAAAGGAAGAAATAAAACCTGTAAGAAAAACTGTAAAAGAAAGTATCGATGCTGATATTGCGCTTGAGATAAAAGAATTTCCAAAAGAACCAGTTGAAGAAGAAGAAAAAGGAGAAAACGTACGAAAATCTTCCGCCTTATGAACCAACGCTTGATCTGAGAGATTATCGTTATCCTACACTAGACCTGTTGGAAACGCATGGCAGCGAAAAAATTGTCCAGGATGCAAATGAACTGGAGAATAATAAGAACCAGATCATTGCTACACTCCGCAATTATGATATCGAGATCCAAAAAATAATGGCGACGGTTGGGCCCACTGTTACGTTGTATGAAATCGTTCCTGCGGCCGGTATTCGTATTTCAAGGATAAAAAACCTGGAAGATGATATTGCATTAAGTCTTGCGGCATTGGGTATCCGCATCATTGCTCCTATACCGGGCAAAGGAACGATCGGTATTGAAGTTCCTAATGTGAGGAAAAGCATTGTGAGTATGAAAACATTGCTTGGCTCTGAAAAATTCCAACATAATAATTATAGCTTGCCGATTGCGCTTGGTAAAAAAATTGATAATGATAATTTCATTGTTGATCTTACAAGCATGCCTCACTTGCTGATGGCCGGTGCTACGGGGCAGGGTAAATCGGTTGGTATAAATGCGATACTTGTTTCTTTGCTTGTATAAAAAACATCCTTCGCAATTAAAGTTTGTATTGATCGATCCTAAGAAAGTTGAATTAAGTCTTTATCGTGTTATTGAAAATCATTTTTTGGCAAAATTGCCCGGTGAAGAAGAAGCCATTATCACCGATACAAAAAAAGTAGTCCATACGTTGAATGCACTTTGTATTGAAATGGATAACCGGTATGATTTATTGAAAGAAGCGGGCGCAAGAAATATCAAAGAGTACAACGAAAAATTTGTAAAACGAAAACTCAATCCATTAAAAGGGCATCAGTTCCTTCCCTTCATTGTATTGGTGATCGATGAATTTGCCGACCTGATAATGACTGCGGGTAAAGAAATTGAAATGCCAATTGCCAGATTAGCCCAACTGGCCCGTGCGGTGGGTATTCATCTTATCATCGCGACTCAACGTCCATCTGTAAATATTATTACAGGCACTATTAAAGCAAACTTTCCTTCACGCATAGCATTTAAAGTTTCGTCAAAAATTGACTCACGAACCATTCTTGATACGGGCGGGGCTGAGCAATTGATTGGAAAAGGCGACATGCTTATCTCGCACCATGGCGAAGTCACAAGATTGCAATGTGCTTTTGTTGATACGCCTGAAGTAGATAAAGTCGTCAGCCATATTGAAAAACAAAGAGGTTATCCGCAGGCATTTTTGTTGCCGGAATATGTAGATGAAAAAGAAATGGAAGGAAAAGATTTTGATATGGGTGATAAAGACCCCTTGTTTGAAGATGCTGCACGTCTTATTGTGCAAAACCAGGTTGGTTCTACTTCGCTTTTACAACGCAGAATGAAACTCGGATATAATCGTGCCGGCCGTTTGATGGATCAATTGGAAGCCGCCGGTGTAGTGGGCCCTAACCAGGGAAGCAAAGCCCGCGATGTTTTGATCAAAACCGAGTCGGATCTTAGTCAACATCTCTCGAACTTAAATTAACCTGTTAAAAATAATTGGCGAAGCAACGGCATTGGGCCATCTGGCCTCTAAATTGTAATTGGCTATATTTGCCGCCTGTTATTCAGAGTGGTGTGATCAGTTAAAACAGCAAACATGAAAAGATTTTATACGCTTTTAATTTTATTATCCGGCATTATAACATTGAAAGGATTTGGCCAGGCGACAAATGATCCCGCCGCAAAAAAAGTTCTTGATGGCGTAAGTTCCAAATTCAAAACGTTTAAAACTGTAAAAGCCACTTTTACTTATAAGGTTGAAAACGCAGCCGGCAAAGCTCTTTCTTCAAAAACAGGTTCCGTGTCGATGAAGGGTACCAAATATCGTGTAACGATAGTAGGGCAGGAGATCTTTTGTGATGGTGTAAATGTATGGACGTATGATAAAGCGGCAAACGAAGTAACAATCACTAAACTTGATAATACAAGCAACACGCTTACTCCTCAAAAACTTTTTACTGATTTTTATGATAAGGATTTTTTGTACAAATTAAATGGTGAAAAGAAACAGGGAACAAAAACGCTCCAGGAGATAGAAATGACGCCAACAGATAAGTCAAAGCCGTTTCATAAAGTATATGTGTATGTTGATAAAACAGGTAAAACACTTGCCAGCACTAAGAGTGATGGAAAAATCAGGCAATCGTTACAGCTATACAGTAAATACGTTAACACCAAATGGCACGATTGACGACAAACAATTTGTTTTTGATGCAAAAAAATATCCTGGTGTTGAAGTGGTGGACTTGAGATAATTACTTGCGAGTTCCGCTATAAACTTTTTCAATTCTTTTATTTCTTGCCAGCGGGACGAAGCAATCCCCGCAATAATAGAAGGAATCCCCTCAATAATAATTAGAGTTTACATTTAATGGAGTTTACTTTTTGATAAATCGAAGCTCTTAAATGGTCGTGGAGGTTACTTCGCCCCTCCGCAAAGTGTTCTGGAGTTCATTTCGCGTCACCAGGGCTCGTAAGGTTTCCCCAACGAAAAGTTTTGATATCAAATCCTGCAAGATCCAATACACGATCTACCACTGTAGCAGCAAGGTCATCTATTGTCTTTGGTAAACTATAAAATGAAGGCGAAGCCGGGCAAATAATACCGCCTGCAAGGGTTACCGTTTCCATATTACGGATATGGATCAAACTATACGGTGTATCACGAATAACACAGATCAGTTTTCTTCTTTCTTTCAAAATAACATCGGCAGCACGGGTGATAAGATCATTTGAAATACCGGAGGCAATCCGTCCCAATGTTCCCATTGAACAAGGAATAATGATCATTGTATTGAATTTGCCCGAACCCGATGCAAATGGTGCAGTAAAATCAGTAGTCGAATAATTTTTTACCGATAAATTTTTATAGCTATCATTTTTTAATTCGGTTTCCCAAACTTGTTTTGCATTTTCTGTCATCACTATTGCAAGATCATCCCATTGATCTTTGATCGCAAAAAATTTTTCAAGCAGTAGTTTTACGTAAATAGATCCGCTTGCACCAGTAATAGCAACAACTACTTTATTCATTATAGTAAAATAGATTTTTAGTTTGAGTCAATGCAATCGTTTGAGATTTTGAAGTACTTCTGCTTCGCATTGACGAAGGTCAATATTTCACGTTTCAACTCCAAAATGTACAAAATACACCTTTAAAACTTGCAATATTAAATTTTTATTACCGAGATTAGCCACGAATTTTCATAGGATAAGGTTTAATGGTTAATGGTTTTTGATTAGGGGCCCCCGATTTCCATCGGGGGTTCTACTTTTAAAACAGTTGTATAGCAAATAAAAAAGGTCTCGCCGCAGGCGATGACCTTTCATATTCATTATGGATCTGTGTTATTTATTTTTTGGCTTGTCAAGCATATACTCAAATCGCTTACCGCTGTATTCAGCCATATCAGGAACAGAATCTACCTTATAAGCGCCTGCATCAAGCTTTTTCTTTGTTTCTTCAAATGCTTTGAGTGTTGCTTCAATATCTGCATCCGTATGTGCAGCAGATGGAATAAGACGATAAATGATATGTCCTTTTGGAATTACAGGATAGACAACGATAGATGCAAAAATGCCATAGTTCTCACGAAGGTCCATCACCATTGCAGTAGCTTCTTCTACGCCACCGGTCATATACACAGGTGTTACGGGAGAATCAGTTTTACCAATATCAAATCCCTTTTCTTTTAAACCGCTTTGTAATTTTTTTGCATTGCTCCAAAGCTTTTCCTTAAACTCAGGATGCGTTCTTAATAGGTCAAGTCGTTTAAGATTACCAACCACCAATGGCATCGGTAAGCTTTTTGCAAAGATCTGGCTGCGGATATTGTAACGGATATAATCAATAATATCTGTCTGGCCCGGCAATGAATGCGCCGATAGATGCCATGGATTTTGCAAACGTGGAGAAATACAGATCGATTTGATCCTGGCAAGCTTGCTCTTCACCTGCACCTGCACCGGTTTTACCCAATGTGCCAAAGCCATGCGCATCATCTACCAATAAACGGAATTCATATTTCTGTTTTAACGCACAGATCTCTTTTAATTTTCCCTGGTCACCGGCCATTCCAAACACACCTTCGGTAATTACCAATATGCCACCAGCACCTTGCTTTTCTATTAATGCAGTTGCTCGTAATAATTGTTTTTCGCAATCGTCAACATCATTATGCTTAAAAACATAGCGATGCCCGGGATGTAACCGAAGGCCATCAATAATACAGGCATGGCTTTCTGCATCGTATACAATTACATCATGGCGGCTGCATAATACATCGATCAAACTTACCATTCCCTGGTATCCATAATTCAACAAAGCGCAGTCTTCTTTTGAAACAAATGAAGCCAACTCGCTTTCCAATTGTTCATGGAGGTTGCTGTTTCCGCTCATCATGCGGGCACCCATTGGAAGTGCTAATCCGTATTGGGCTGCCCCATCAGCATCAGCTTTACGCACCTCGGGATGATTGGCCAAACCGAGATAATTATTCAAGCTCCAAACGATAACCTCTTTTCCCCGAAATTTCATCCGGCTGCCTATTTCTCCTTCCAGTTTTGGAAAAGCGAAATAACCATGAGCCTGTTTGCGGTGCTGACCGATAGGGCCATAATTTTTTAGTAAACGCTCAAAAATATCTGCCATATTTTGATAGTTGGTTGTTTTGATCCCGATAGCTATCGGGGCGCCGCAAAGGTAAGGTTTAGAAGGGGTTCCAGGGCCTGTTATTAAACATAAAATCCTGTCAGTTGCTTTATGTCTTATTATATGGTGCTTATTTCTAATTTACATCAACTGTCTCTTATACAACTGAATAGTATTTTCAAATCCAAGATAAATTGCATCGCACACAAGTGCATGACCGATGCTGACTTCGTCAAGCCAGCGGAATATTTTCTTTAAGAAATTTAAGATTAGTAAGATCCAGATCATGACCTGCATTTAAACCAAGACCAAGCTCTTTTGCTTTTTTTGCGGCTTCAACATAAGGTTTGACTCCCGACTCCCGACTTCCGGCCCCGAATTGTTTTGCATATCCTTCAGTATAAAGTTCAATCCTGTCAGTGCCTGTTGCCGCAGCGCCTTCTACCATTTTAATATCAGGGTCTACAAAAATTGAAACGCGAATTCCGGCTTTCTTAAATACCGAAATAATATTTTTTAAATAATCCTTATTCTTAATTGTATCCCATCCATGATCGGAAGTTAATTGCCCGAGTGTATCAGGAACCAAGGTTACCTGGTCGGGTTTTGTTTCCAAAACAAGATCAACGAACTTTTCCTCAGTACAATTGCCTTCTATATTAAATTCTGTGGTGATGATCTTTTTAATTTCTCTTACATCGTTGTATCGAATATGTCGTTCATCAGGGCGGGGATGAACTGTAACTCCATCTGCGCCGAAGCGTTGGACATCAATGGCCGCTTTTACAACGTCCGGATTATTTCCGCCACGGGAATTTCTCAATGTTGCAAACTTGTTGATGTTAACTGATAGCCTGGTCATAGGCAAATCTACAAATTCGAGAGAAAGAGCTTATTATTTTAACTTGTCGTTACTGGCGTATTAATTAATTTGCTTTTCAATTAAATATGCCATGAAGACTCCTGTCTCTATTATTATTTGTTTCAATTACGTCTTTATTCGCTCAAAAATCTCCTGCTACAGCGGATGAAATAATGAAAGAAGCTTTTACGGTGGCTAAAAAGCAAAACAAAAAGGTGCTTGTAATGTTTCATGCTTCATGGTGTGGCTGGTGTCATAAGATGGATACATCATTAAATGATGCTTCCGTAAAAAAATTCTTTGATGATAATTTTGTTATTCGTCATCTTGTCGTTTTTGAATCGAAAGGGAAGGAGAATCTTGAAAATCCGGGAGCGGTAGAGATGCTGACGAAATACGGGGGCAAAGATGAGGGGATACCTTTCTGGCTGATATTTGGCCAGGATGAAAAATTTTTATCTGATTCGCGTATGCCGACCACAGTAAATGGAGTTGAAAAACTGCAGAACACCGGTTGCCCGGCAACAAAAGAAGAGGTAGAGTATTTTATCGGGATATTAAAAAAGATAACTTCATTAAAAGAGCAGGAACTGGAAAAAATAAGGGTCCGGTTCAGAAAGAATGAGCTGAACTAAAAATCTTTCTTGCTGTTTCTTAGCATTTCAGGATAGCCCCACTTTTTCGAAAGAGCATTTACCGCCATTGCTATTCTTTTGGTTTTTGTAGGTTCTGTTTTTGCGGAGTCGATCCACTTGCTGAAATAATTACGATGTGAGCCGGAAAGAGTATCGAAGTAATTTTTTGCAACAGGGTCATCGTTCAGACAGGCTACAAAATCTTCATTGAGCTGATATCCTTCGGAATCTACCTGCAGCTTCACCTTTAGCATTGCTCCTTTCTTCTTTCGGATACTTCTTCTCAGATCGGCGTTAAGCGTAAGAATAAAATTACCACCGCCCATGGGCAGCAGAGCATTTCCTTTAATTGGAAAATTATCCAGCTTTCCTTTTACATAAAAGCCTTTCCGGTTTCCCGGCATCAATTTCTCCGCTATGTCTGAAGGAATTTCAATATAAGTCCAACCCGTTTTTTCGCCTTGCTTGTCAAACTGCTTTATGGTAGTAGTAAACTGAACCATTTCCGGCAAAAATAATATTTGCCGGCTATTAAGTTATTACTGGTGGCTTATTTCGTCTTCTATAGCCGCATGCAATTGCTCTTCGTACTGGCAGATCCATTTTGGAAGTAAAGCTGAATTGAGTTTCCATGCGCCACCTTCCCTGAGCATTGAGAAAATTATGCGGTTGCCGCGATCATCCACGGTATCAACAGAGCATTTTTCTTCGCTTCCGGTTCCGGTTTTTCTGAAATTGAATTCTCTTAAGCGGCCCTCGGTTTTTATCAGCCGGGAGAACTGAACGTTTTTCACAAATTGTATTGGCATAGTCTCTATTTGTTAGGGATATTTATCAGCAATTTTTATGCTATACTCTGTCATATCAAAGATTACGACATAAAAAACTATTAATCTTGATTGAAACGAAATTTTTATACTGTTCTATATACTTTTTCAAAATTAATTTAGTGCGAAAGAATATTCTCCGGTCCTTTAAAATAAAAACCCCGGGGCCCTTACATTGGTTTATTAAAAGCTCCGGGATCGATGTGCTCAAGAAATTTAATGGCAGTTTAGTGATGTTGTAACTCAGGCATTTTGGCTGCAAGTATATCTATCCTTTCAATTGTTGGTGGTTTAGAGAATAGATCTGATGCTTTTTCTTTCAGCGCTTTAGCTACTTCTCCTGCTAAATGAGCTTCTCGTGCTTTGCTATCGGAAAAAGTATCAAATATTGCGTACGAGGTCGGACTAAGCTTTAATGCGTACCAGGTGATGGTTCCCGGTTCATTGTTAACAATCGGTAGTCCGTCTCTTAAGAATTTTTCTACTTCTGCTTCTTTTCCTTTTTTGGCTTCAAGCTGAACCCATAATGCTACGTTTGGCATAAGATCATTTTTTAAGGCTAACTAAGAATGCAACAACTATTCCAAAAGATTTTGGAATTCGATTGTGCAAAAATATTAACGAAGGCAAAAAATGAAGCCTTGCCTTAAACAAGGCTTCAGTTCCTTTTTATAGAAAATTATTTCGAAGTAGGAAATGGAATATCAGAATTAAAAATATCACGGTGGATCTTCCATTTACCATCTTCCATTTTCCATAGATCAACGTATTTCCCTTTATCAATTTCTTTTCCGGTTTTGTCAGTCATGGTATAGGTCCCTACTTCAGTCACCAGTTCCTCCATTCCCCATACGTCGGTAGATGTAAGCGTAAGACCCGGAGTTCCCATGGCAGCAAAAAGCCCGGCAAAAGCAGATTGGACACCACTTCTTCCGGAAGCAGTAGGACTATTTGGGGCCATAAATTTTGCATCAGACGTATAAAGTGAAGCAAGACCTACCGAATCGCCTTTACTTACCATAGAACCGAAAACAGCATTCGTGGAATCTATGATTTTTCTTACAGCAGCAAGATCAAAAGATTTAGCGCTTTCTTCCATGGCAGTGTTAGTGCCGGATTCTTCGGCAGTATTACTGCAAGCAATAAATAAAGAAGTAATTGAAAAAATTACAAGAACCGATAGCAGTTGTTTCATAAAAAGTTTTTTTAAATGGAAAAATTTTGGTGGGAGAAAGATACAGTATTTCGGAAAATAAAATCCAGTTGCCGGAGACTATCGCTGTGGTCTATTTTTTTAGAAGCCCCCTGCCATAATTCGTTAGATATGGTTTTAAGTTTTCCAAACTGAAACTAAACTCAAAATCCCATAGCTCATCAATGGCCCTATTGTAATGAGCTGAACACCGGTCTGATATTATGTGGAGATAAGAGGTTGTGATATAAAATTGCTGGTATTCCAGGCTTCCTATTTCATTATCCAGGCAATCGGTATATAATGTTTCCATGTCCTTATAAGATTCTCTGTCGGCAGAATCTTTTTGAGGAGTTCTTAATATCGCTGTTATTTCTTTAAGTTTTAACTGAAGTATTTTTTTCTTCTTTTTATTCATTGAATCGATCAAAAACTTTTTGCCTTCTTCATTGAACAGGCTGTCAAGCGTTATCCTGCTACCGTTTTTAAGGTCGTAGGAATAATAGGTGGTGAACCCTTCACAATATGCCCCGCATCCCTGGGCAAAAATTGAAATATTCAATAGGTTCTTATCATTACTAATCACTTTGAAGGAAATATCGCTTCGGGTAGGATTGGGCATCTCTTTCGTCGCCCATACATTTTCAAAAATGCTTTTTTTTATTTTGGTCCTGTCAATATCAAGAAAATCTGAGACCAGATCATTGTTTATCTTATCGGCAACCTTTTTGTTTTGTTGCATAATTACCAGGGGAAACGAATACTTCAAGGTTTTATGAATAGGATCGGTCTCCCTGATCTCTTTAATTAATGCTTGCCCGTAAGAAACAACAGGTATAAGAAATAATATAGTTACTGCTCTTTTCATAATTAGCCTCACCGAAAATAGAAAACTTTATCAGCTTTGCTTAATAGAATTCAAAACGATGAATTGATTGCGACCCGTCGACGAACTCAGGATAACCCCCACAACTATGGGGGGCGACGCTGCGGGTGAATAAAGATCGGAACGTTGAACGGAGCGTCGCAACAGCCGATGCCATGAAATACCAAAGCTGGTATAAAAACAAAAAAGCCCCGAATCCTTCGACAAGTTCAGGACTCGAGGCTAATTATTTTCACGTTTGACGTTTGCCGTCTCACGAATTAATACCTGTAATGCTCAGATTTAAAAGGGCCATTCTTTGCAATACCAAGATAATCGGCTTGCTCAGTAGTTAACTCATCCAGCTCAACACCGATCTTAGACAAATGAAGTCTTGCTACTTTTTCATCAAGATGTTTTGGAAGAACATATACTTTGTTCTCGTAACTCTTATGGTTTGTCCAAAGTTCGATTTGCGCCAACGTTTGGTTGGTAAATGAATTACTCATTACAAAACTTGGATGCCCGGTAGCGCAACCAAGATTTACCAGGCGGCCTTCAGCAAGCAAAATGATATCTTTTCCGTCAATACTATAAACATCAACCTGCGGCTTCACAGTATCTTTTGTTTTGCCATAATTATTATTCAGCCACGCTACATCGATCTCAATATCGAAGTGACCGATATTACAAACAATGGCCTTGTCTTTCATACTGCGGAAATGTTTTTCAGTAATGAGGTCACGACAACCTGAAGCGGTTACAACTATATCAGCTTCTTTTACTGCATCAGCCATTTTCTTTACTTCAAAACCATCCATCGCTGCCTGTAATGCACAAATAGGATCGATCTCCGTTACGATAACCCGGCAACCGGCACCTTTCAATGAAGCGGCAGAACCTTTACCTACGTCACCATAACCACCAACAACTGCTACTTTACCTGCCATCATTACGTCTGTTGCGCGGCGGATCGCATCAACCAGACTTTCTTTACAACCGTATTTATTGTCAAACTTGCTTTTTGTAACAGAATCATTCACGTTGATACACAGGAACAGGTAATGTACCTTTTTGCACTCTTTCGTAAAGGCGATGAACGCCGGTAGTAGTTTCTTCACTAATACCATTCAGGTGCTGTATCAGTTCAGGATATTTATCCAACACCATATTCGTAAGATCGCCACCATCATCAAGGATCATATTTAATGGACGATCAGCGCCACCAAAGAATAGTGTTTGCTCGATACACCAATCAGCTTCCTCCAGGGTTTGTCCCTTCCAGGCAAATACACCAACACCAGTCGCTGCAATTGCAGCGGCAGCATGATCCTGTGTTGAGAAGATGTTGCAGGAACTCCATTTTACTTCCGCACCCAGTTCGATAAGTGTTTCAATGAGCACTGCAGTTTGAATGGTCATATGCAAACATCCGGCGATGCGTGCACCTTTAAGTGGCTTTGTTGCTTCCGTATTCTTTGCGGATCGCCATAAGCCCTGGCATCTCTGCTTCGGCAAGGCGAATTTCTTTTCTTCCCCATTCGGCAAGTGAGAGGTCTTTCACTTTGTGAGGCAGTTTAAAGTCGATGTTTGAGATTGTTTTTACTGACATGGTTTTTAATTAAGAATTATGAGTTAAAAATTTTGAATCCTTTCTTCGTGTCTTCATGTTTTTCATAGCGCCGGAAAGAGTTGATCAGGTACACAAAGGATCACGAACAACCCAAAGTTAGAGTAAATAGGTAAAACGACTGACTTCTTATAAAAAATTGGAATAAAACCACAAAAATTTCGTTTATTGCAGGATAAATAGCTGTTTTCTCATGGCTAAAGCAATCAAAAAAGAAGAATCTACTACTCATGTTGCACTGGATCAGAAAGACCTTGCGATATTGAGGCTGTTGCAACACAACGCAAGAGTTACTGTAAAAGAAATTTCTGACAAAGTAAATTTGAGTACAACACCTGTGTTCGAGCGCATCAAATGGATGGAAGAAACAGGAGTGATTAAACAATACGCAACGCTTATCGATCCTGCAAAACTTAACAAGCGGTTGATGGTGATCGTATATGTTTCACTCAAGCAGCACAATAAAACTGCGGGATCAAAATTTGTGAAAACGATCAATGAAATGAACGAAGTACTGGAATGCTACAGCATTTCCGGGGAGTTTGATTTTATGCTGAAGATCGTGGTAGAGGACATGAATGCTTATTATGATTTTCATGTGAATCGCCTCTCAGAGATGGAAAACATTGGGAATGTGCAGAGTATTTTTGTGATGGGCGTTGTGAAGGAAACGCATATTTTAATTTGATTTTTGCATTCAACTGTGTTTGTAAGCGAGCTGCGCAACTTTCACTTTGTGTTTCAGGTCGAAATCGATCTTTTGAGAATTTCCTAACAGGATTCTAAGAGGTTTTATGGCAAAAACTATAATTATAGCCTGTAAATCTGTAATTTGTTTCGGCCTAATTGGAGTAACTTGTAAATTGTTAAACAAACGGGCAACTGTTATGGCAAACTTGCCGTCATCTTACACCTATAATCCGCCTTTATTATGAAAAAGATTTTATTACTTACCGGACTACTACTAATTATCGGTTCAGTTTTTGGACAAAGAGATAAAAACAAGGGAGAACAAAAGTTTGATAAAAGACTTTTGTGCCCCTTTGAAAATGGAATGGGCAGGGAACCAAAAGAAGCCTTTAGCTGGGATCCGCCGGATAAAAAAGTTATAATGATCAGTAAGGTTGATACGGCGATCCGCAGTTGTATTGACGCAAAGGTTTTAAGCATTAACCCAACCGAAGATGGACGCTATGAAATTGTGATCTATTACAAGGAATGGTATTTCTGGTATTTTGGTATTACAAAAGCATTAGTAAACGTGAACCAGGTAATTAAAGCAGGACAGGTGTTGGGCAACTATACTTTTGGACAGGAAATGGAGTTCAGAATGTTCAAAGACGAAGAGCCGCTGGACCCGCGACCATTGCTTGACTGTAAAGTGAACGAAGAGAAAAAAGAATAAATAAATCTTAACCTTAAATTTATTACTCATGCCGGCCTACGATACAGTATCACAAGCAGTAAATGAATTGAAACAAAGAGGGTATACATTAGATTTTAATCTTAAAAGTAATAGCCTGGAATGTGTGGGTCAAAAATTTAATCCTAACGACTTTGAAATAACGGAGTTTTATCGCTTCGAAGGCAACAGCGATCCCGGTGATGAGGCTGTGGTGTATGCGATAGAATCCAAAAATGGTATGAAAGGAGTATTGGTAAATGCATTTGGCGTTTACTCGGAACCGCTCAGTGATGAAATGATAAAGAAATTAAACTTTCAGAAAAATTAAGCAGATGAAGTTAAAGCGAACCATCTTTCTTTTCATTTTCATACTAGCCATTTGCTTTGTCTTTGCTCAAACGGACACGCTGCAATTAAAATGTCCTCTTACTTCAGGAACGCTGAGAGTGATCAGGGCGAGTGATAAAGATTATCAAAAAACATCCGAATATGGTGTGATGATCATCAGTAAAATTGATACTGTTGTCAGGGCTGTTCACGATGGTGCCGTAACGATCGTTGAAAGAACTGAGGATAACAAATACGATGTGTTAATTCAATATCGCTCATATTCTTTCTGGTATGTTGGGGTGCTTAATCCCAAAGTTACCAAGAGAGCCAAGGTAAAAGCAGGAGATATCGTTGGAATTTATAAACCGGGCGATATGCTTGAATTGCTGATGTTCAATTCCGAAGAACCGGTGAATCCGAGAAAGTATTTGAAATGTAATTAGTGAATTTACAAAGTCAAAAGTAAAAATTCAAAAATCAAAATCACGACTCCGAACTTCCGAACTAAGAACTAAGAACTCCGAACTCACAACTTCTTCTCCATTATAAAATCATTCATAAAAAAGCCGTTGCCAATATCTAAGTTTATAAAATCTACTTCTTTAAATCCAAGACGTTCATAAAAAATTTTTGCATTATTATGCTGGTTTACCTGTAAAAAAAGAGAAGCGGCATTTTGTCTTTTTATTTCATCAATAATATAATTGATCACATATTTCCCTGTTCCTTTGCCTTGCTGATTTTGGAGTATATAAATTTTATTTAGCTTCCATCTTCGTGGCTCTTCTTCGTGGTATGATGCAAAGCCAACCGGGTTGCCATCTTCATAAACTATAATGAACTGACATCCATCTTCCGCTATTTGTTTTTGCAACGAGCTTTCACTGTACATCATTTCAAGCATATAATCGATCTGCTCCTGCGAAAGAATAGAAGCATAGGTTTGCGGCCATACACGAAATGTAAGTTCCCTTATTAAAGCGATATCGTTCGTGCCAGCTTTTTTTATTTCAAACATGCCGGGAAGTTAAGAAAAGAGAGACAAAGAATACCGGATTTGACCAATGGGAAAGCAAGCGGTTGAAAAATAATTATCTTCAAATATGATTTGGAAAAAATTCATTTACCTCGTTATTATTTTCTTCCTGGCAAAAACCATTTCTGCACAGGATACTATGCCGGCTTATATTATTACCGCGGGTAAGCTGCCCCAGCTTGCTTACAGCAGCGGTGAAGACAGGTTGGGCAGCGCCAAAATGGGTTATATCGATACACTGATACCAATGAAAGTGATTGACACCGTAAAAAATTTATATAAAGTTCAGCTTTCCAGTTATCATTATGCTTATATAGAAAAAACGTATACACAATCAATTGCTGATACTGCATTACCAATTGTTTTGTGTGAAAGCTGGCGGGTAAAAGGCGGCGACGAATCTGATTCAGTAAGTTTTTCATTGAGTGGGAGAGTGGCGTATAAAAGCTGGATGGAAATAGATCCTTCCAAAATAAAAATTGAATTGTACAATGTACAAAGCAATACAAATTGGATAACACAATTATCATCAGCCAAAGCAGTAAAAAATGTTTGGTACGAACAAACGGAGAATGATGTTTTGCAGATCACTATCGAGCTTGTAAAGCAGCAGCATTATGGATATAAGATCGGCTATAATGGTAAATCACTGTTGTTAACAATAAGACGAGTGCCCTCAACTGCAAGTATCAAAAACATGACGATTGCGATCGATGCCGGACATGGAGGAACTAATCTTGGCGCCAGCGGAACTTCCTCCGGAATTCTTGAAAAAGATTATACGCTTCTCTTTGCGAAAGAGCTTCAGAAAATATTAAAAAAGCAAAAGATAAAAGTAATTATGGTGAGAGAAACCGATACCACTATTGAAAATAAAGACCGTGTTTTATGGGCACAGCAAAATAATCCTGATATTTTTATTTCATTTCATTTGAATTCTTCAGGGCGCAGCACCGCCAAAGGCGTTTCTACTTATTATAAACATATAGGCTACCGTTCATTTACACAAAGCCTTTTAAAAAGATTATTGGAAATAAAAAATCTCGAAGAGTTTGGAAATATCGGCAGTTTTAACTTTCAGCCAATTCAGCCTACTGAATATCCAAGCTGTCTTGTAGAAGTTGCTTTTTTAAGTAATGAACAAGATGAAAAGATGATCCGTGATCCGAAATTCAGAACCAAAGTTGCAAACCAGGTTTATTTGGGAATTAAAGATTGGATCAAGGGCTGGAGGTAACATCAATCTACAAATCTTACTTCAATTTCATTGCTCACTATATCGGTTTTCAGCAGCTTTGAAAAAAGACTTTTAATAGCCGCGCTATCAGAACGGTTTCCCAGCTGACCAAATTTTCCTATAAAATCGCGGATGTTGTCAGATTTGGTGGTATAATGAAATTGAATCTTGTAAGAACCGGGATTTTTGAATGTTTCTGGTTGCGTTGTTGCATGATCAGGGAAAAAACCATAATCATCAATATTCTCGTATGGATCAAATTTTTCACCGGCTTTTATTTGTCTAAAATCATTAATTCGTAAAGGATTCATATTCCCGCATCGTGACTGAAATATTGTATCAATTTTTGGTTTTATAATTGTAAAGTAACAATAAGGCATTCTCCATTTAATATCTGAGCCATCCAATGAGCCAATTAAATAAATATCATCGCAAGTTTCGTTAACGATCTCAACTTTCAATTTTGGTATCTCACCAATTTTATAAATTGGTTTATCAAAGCTCAGCACACATTTCAGCGTTTGTGTGTTTGAAATTTCATTTTTATAACAAAAAGCTGTCAAGGTAATCAGACTCAGGCTTATTAAGATGATGTTCTTCATTTAATGTATTATTTGGAGATACCATGTATCAGGTCACCTAATCTACCCATTAATGATGCAGGGAAAGCCAAGATTGCATATGGCAATTAAATGTTCTTAGAAGCGAAAATGTCCTTTTAAGTACGGCCACTCAAAAATTGAAAAAGACGTTTAAAATTTAGATTTCCTTAATTCCCCTTCTTATCCTTCTTCCCAAATATTTTCTGAAATATATTTTTCTTTTTCACTGTATCTTTTGCCGGCTCACCGATTTTTACCGGCTCTGAGACTTTCACTTCCTCGTCATCTTTCTTCTTGTCTTTACCGTCATCTTTAACAGGCTTGCTTTCAGGACCGATATATTCTCTCGTTTTTATTATTTCAAAATCTGATTCATTACCAACTCCCTGGTCTTCACCTTCAGCAGCCGGCGGGGGTAAGGCATCGATCAGGTTAAGCGGATCGGCACTGTTCATTTCCAGTTCAAGATTATCAGGTTTTGAGAACCTTGCGTCCTTATCAATACCGAGTTTTTTATCGGCGTATACTTTTTTATAAAATGATTGCCAGATGGGCATGGCCGCAAAACCACCATAGCCACGGGTATCATTTTTATTCAATCGTACAAAACGATCATCACAACCAACCCATGCCCCTGCAAGTAACTGAGGTGAATAACCCATGAACCATGCATCACTGTTTTCATTGGTGGTACCGGTTTTACCACCCATTTCCGCGGCACCTAGCCTGTTTCTTAATCCTGCAGCAGTACCAACATCCACTGTGCCCTGCATCATGCGAACCATTTTATATGCAGTTATTTCACTGATAGCTTCTTTGCGGTTCGCACTATAGTCGAATCTTTTAATCACGTTGCCATTCCTGTCTTCAATGCGGCTGATATACCAGGGTTTTGTAGAAAAGCCACCGCTGGGAAAAACGGTATAACCCCACATCATTTCAAATAAGGAAAGATCGCAAGCACCAAGTGCATTGGATGGATAAGGGCCAATATCTGTGGGAATACCAATTCTATTTACAAATTCTTCAAATGATTCTGGTCCTACTTGTTTCATTATATATGCACTTGCACAGTTCTTTGACCATGCTAATGCAGACGCCATCGTCATTGTCCGGCCTGTGCAGGTTTTGCCTGTTGCAGGTACAAGGCGATCGCGGCCAAAATTTTGTTGCACATCTTCGACGGGAGTTTCAGGCGAAAAGCCACGTTCTTCCATTGCCTGCGCATATAAAAAAGGTTTGATAGATGAACCCACCTGTCTTTTGGTTCTTAGGTTAACATGGTCGTATTTAAACGTTTTAAAATTAACACCACCTACCCATGCTTTTATTTCTCCTGTTATTGGGTCCATTGCCATAAATGATGCCTGCATGATCTGTTTATGATATTTGATAGAATCATAAGGGCTCATCGTGGTATCTTTTTCACGTTTAGCATTCCAGGCAAATACTTTCATTGGGATCTTCTTTTTAAACGCCTTCTTAATCTCGTCATCGCTGTATCCATCTTCTTTCATATTTGCCCACCGATCACTTTGTTTCATTGCTGAATCAAGAACTTTTCCAAAATCTTCCCATACTTTTCCGTTCTTTATATTACCGGTTGCATTTAAAATTTTTTGCATGGTCGGCATCCATTCGGCAATTGCTTCTTCAGCGTATTCCTGCATGCGGGGATTAATGGTTGTATATATTTTTAAGCCATCATCATAAATATCATAGCTCTCTCCATCAGGTTTTTTTATATCCTTTAAAATGTTTTTTAAATCGGCACGAAGCACTTCACGGAAATAAGGAGCATAGCCGGTATTCTCATCCATCTTTTTGAAATTGGTTACTATCGGCTGCAGCTTCAGTTTATCATACTCGGCACCGGTGAGCTTATTATTTTTTACCATTTGGTTCAATACGATATTCCTCCTGTCAAATGCGGCTTTATAATTACGCTGAGGATTATAAAGCGTATTACCTTTTAACATACCCACCAGCACGGCAGCTTCTTCCACTTTTAACCTGTCAGGTTCTTTTTGAAAAAAAGTAAGACTTGCATTGCGAATACCAAATACATTATTTCCAAATGGAACAGCGTTGAAATAAAGGGCAATGATCTCTTCCTTTGTAAAATTGCGTTCAAGTTTAACAGCAATGATCCATTCTTTTAATTTTTGTATTACGCGTGTAGCCTTGCTTTTCTTTCCTTCATGATCGAGCAAAGCTTTTGCTAATTGTTGGGAGATTGTGCTGCCGCCGCCTTTGCTGCCGCCAAGAAAAACAGCACGAAGTGTCGATTTAAAATCGATACCTGAATGGTTATAGAATCTTTCGTCTTCAGTAGCTACCAAGTGCATCCACCGCATATTTGGAAATATCTTTATATTCTACATTGCTTCGGTTTCCTTTTTCCAGGTAATATTTTCCCATTAGCGTTCCATCATCTGCATATACTTCAGTTGCCTGCAATATGCTTGGGTTTTCCAGTTTCTTTAAAGATGGCATTGGGCCAAATACACCCCAGCTTGCAAGTAATACGAGTAAAACAAAAGCGACAAGTCCGCCGAAGAAAATTCTCCAAAAGATCAGGACACTTTTTTTCATGATGTGATTGGTTTACGGTGTGAAGATGAAACAGCCTCAAATAAGATACCACAATGTATCTTCAAAGCTAATAAAATACGTGAGCCTTGGTAAAAACAAAACCTTAAAATTTGCCGGGAATATTTTTCTCGATGAATTGCTTGTAAAGACCAATATCCTGCTGCGTTTTCAGTATTTCAAGGTTAGATGCAGAAATAATGGTAAAGCTGTATTTATCAGCTGCAAGCCAGGGCACTATTTGTGATGCACTTACAGGTTTTACGGCCTGCACATAGTCGGTGGCAGCCTGTGCATTATCGAAATTTCCAATTAATAGCACTTTGTATTCAGGATTTATCGGGCTGATAGAATATTCAAATTGCTTGTTATAGAATTTTCCCCTGTTGTAAATACTAAAAGCATTTTTTGTTTCATTTACCCAAACCATATCCACTTTAGTAAGTAACTACCACTGCGTAATATTTATCGTCCGGCTTAAATGAATATGCTGAAATGATCGGTTTGTTCGCAACAGTATCCGCAGTTTTCAAAACAGGTTTGTTATCCTGAGTTTTCACAACTTCCTGCGGTTTTTCTTTTTGAGGCAATGGAGTATACGCAACCGTATCCTGTTTCGTCGTCGTATCCACTATTAGTTTTCTTTCTTCCGCTCGTTGCACATTCAGCCTGTGTCAGCTCATCTTCTATTTTTTGCCTGCGGCTTAAAACATCGATCATGGTTGCTGCCTTAGCTGCCATCGGTGTATTTGGTTGCTGCGTCATAATTGCATTCAATACCTGCGTCGCTTTTGCATCATCCTTTTCTTTTATGTAATACACCGACTCAATATACATTAATTGAGGAGTCCAGTAGCTTGAACCATACATGCTGTCAGCAATCGCTTTATCAGCTACCGCTTTTGCAAAATTTCCTTCAATGAATAGGTTATAGATATCTTCATACGCTTTGGTAGCTTCGGGATTCAATTTGCTTCCCGGATCTTTACCGGTTGTTGCAATGGCTGTAAGACGATTGCCTGCAAATTTCTGCTCCATCAGCTTTTTCACCTGCTCAGCTTTTGAAGCTTCGCCTGATTTTTTATAACAATAGTAAAGTGTAAACAGCACTTCATCCATTTTCTTAAATGCAGGGAATCGTTCAACGATCTCTTCATTTACACCAATTGCAGACGCACAATCTTCAAGATCATTTGCAAAGGATTTACCAACCATGTACAATGCTTCAGCCAATGAATCATTCGATAGCTTCAATAATGTATCAGTAAGAGGGAGATTAGCATATAAAGCATCAAATGATATTTCACCCGGTGCAGCTTTTTGGTTTGTTTTGGTTGCATTATCGATCGCAACAGGGGCGGTTTTATTCGCCTGTTGGAAATTCAAACCTGCTGCCCGTCTCCAATTATCTACGTTTGGCCTGTTGCCCCATTTTGCTTTAAACTCTGCTGCTCCCTTTGTTTTTAATTGCCGCATTATAGAAATACCATTCACCTTTTGAACTGGTGTTGAACAATTCAGGCTGATCTGTTTTTTGAGGGCCAATCGGTATCAAATCCGCTGATAAAGCAAGGTCGTCTTTCAACCCTTGTTGTTTTCTAATTTGGCGTACAAGTTTTCTTACAAAATCTTTTCTTTCTTCTTCAGGCATCGCTGCTATCTTTTGCAGGCTATCCTGTCTTTCAATAATATCCAGTTGCATCGATATTTTTGTAAGGACCTGTTGCTTTTCAACTATCTCGTCTACATTTTTTAAACCCGGATCCCTGATGTCGACGCTATCATAGAAATTGCGGGCCAGCTTATATTTTTTCTGTGCAAAAGCAAGATCTGCCAGTTGAATGAATGCCTTATTTCTCAGTGTTGGATTATTTGTATTGTTCTCGGTGCTTTTTTTGAGATTGGATTGTGCCAGTTCAACATTATTTCTCTCCAATTCCATTTGTGCAATCGTATAATAGATCACATCACGGTAATCGTAATACTTGTCACGCTTTACCATTTTCATCAGCTCCGCAATATTGCGTTCAATATAATTATCACCACCGGATTTATTTATGCGAATGGAATGAAGCCGGGCATAGATCTCCATCACCGGGTCAATCGTATGATTGATCACCCTGTCATAAAACTTCTTAGCGAGGTCAGTTTTACCAGCTTCGCTCATACAACTGTGCAATTAAAAATTCCCATCTTGCTTTTTCTGTTTTGTTCGTGGCATTGCTCAATGCTTTTTCAAGATGTACTGCAGCGCTGTCATAAACATTGCTATTGTAAAACCACCATGCCTGTACTTCTTCCAGGTCATTTTGTAAACGTTTCGGGAATTCAGGATCATTTTTAAGTGTGATGATCAGGCTGGCGGCTTCAGCATATTCATCCATGGCAATTAACGTTCTTATCTGCCAGATAAAAGCATCATTGCGGCTCGGAGGTTCGGAAAAAACTTTTCTTGGTAAACTATTTTTTTCTTTTGTTGAAATTGAAAGTGCGTTATTACCATCAAACTTGCTGCCGATGGTTTGGTAATATCCATCCTTTTCTTTTTTTGCAAAAGCGTAATTGATGAACTGGAAAGTGAGATAAGCAGAATCAAATTGTTTTCGCAGGTAATAGGCCGCACCCTGGAGCAGGTACAGGTTATCGATCCAGTCGTTGCGCAGATCATGCAGCACAATACCGGTAGTTGACCTGGAAATAATGGAATCAAGCTGCGCCTTGTTTGCTGCGGTTTCATCAAGACTGTAGTTATAAAAAGGCAAAAGCTCTGTGTAATCATCCATATGAGCCAGCTTGGCCTCTTCCAGTACCTGGTTCAGCTTATTATTAGCGTTGAAAAAGTAATTGTAATGAGTAAAATTATTTTGTATAAAACGCCGGGGCGCCGTGAATTTTTTTGTCCCGGATTTTTCTGAGCCTAACATCCGGTCGTCATATTGGTCGGGCTTTTTGATGTCAAAAGAAAATCCAAGCTGTGCATAACCTTGAGAAAAGGTAAGACACAGGAATACGAATAAAACCGTAGAATGAATATTTCTGCTCCGATGCATTGTCCGCAATCTAAAGTCTTAATAACTGAAAATCAAATAATTTATTTCAAAAGTAAGCAGATTTTTTATGAGGATATTCTACCTTTCGGCAAGCTTTTCTTAATTTTATTGGCTTTTAAATTTCCTGTTTTGAAAATATCTCCTGAATCAACGCTGAAACGCCTCCGGAACCGCTATCGATTAGTAGTTATGAACGATGATACTTACGAGGAGGTTGTTACGTTTAAGTTATCAAGACTGAGCGTTTACGTGATGCTTTGCACAATTTTTGTGGTATTGGTAGGTCTTACCGTCGCTCTTATCGTTTTTACACCACTCAGGTATTATATTCCGGGTTCGGGGGCCGATTACCGGGCCGACCGGGAGTTACGACAGATGAAATTAAAGACAGATTCTCTTGAAGATGCATTAAAACACCAGGAACAGTACAGGGAAAGTTTACAACGAGTGCTTAGAGGTGACGTGACGACAAAGCTTGATACGACACAAATTGCGGTTCCCAAGGAAGAGATCATCGGAAACTAAATTTCAAAACCTATGTTTAATACTAAAAAACCAACCCCAGAAGTTATGATTACAGAAAAACCCAGCGGTAATGGCGGTGGCGGTAATGGAACGACATTGATCAGCGCCGGCACAACTATCAAAGGCGATATCAGCAGCAACGCCGACCTTAGAATTGATGGTACTATCATCGGAAACATTAACAGCAATGCTAAAATTGTAATTGGCAGCAGCGGTGTAGTGGAAGGTGATATTCATGGTAACCTGGCTGATATTGTAGGAAAAACGTCAGGAACTATAAAAGTAAAAGAGCTGCTTCAGTTGCGTGGCGAATGTGTCGTAAACGGTAATATTTATGCAGGCAAACTGCAGGTAGAACCGAGTGCAACATTCAACGGTCAATGCCACATGGGCGCTAATGTAGTTGACATGGCTTCGAATGAACTTGCCGCTCTCGCAAAATGATTTTATTCATTTAGTCCTTTAACTTCGCACCGTCTAGCCCCAGGCCAGGCGGTTTTTTTGCAACCAAAGGTTTTCTGTAAATCCATATATGAATAAACAATCTTTCCGTAGTTTTTTCCCGGCCTTGCTGATCTTTCTTGTACTTAATTCGGTTTTTCTTGCGATGATGAAAAAATTGGAAGCGTGGGGGTTTGATTATTCTGTTCTGGCCATTGGGAACCTTTTAGTTTTTGTAATTAGCTTTCTTTCTTACTGGATGGCAGTAAGGGGGCTCACCACAAAAAATAACCACGCATTTTTCCGGTGGGTATACGGAAGTGTTATGCTCAAGCTTTTTTTACTGGCGGGTATTGCATTTGCTTACATCATGATGAATAAGAAAGAAGTGAACAAACCTGCATTGTTCTTTTGTATGGGATTATACATTATTTATACGATTTATTGAGGTGTCGGCGCTGATGAAAGTGAATAAACAAAAAACCAATGCCTAAGCAAGAAGCGCCATTAACACATCTTAATTCATTCTTACCTCACGGAACTTATCATGCAGTAGAAGAGTACCTTAGATTTTATAAGATCCATCTTACCGTTACAAGGCATCGCAAAAGTATTTTGGGCGATTACCGGCACCGCACTCATTTCAGCAATCACCGGATCAGTATAAACGGCAGCCTGAATAAATATTCTTTTTTGATTACGCTTTTGCATGAGATCGCTCATCTATTGACTTTTGAACAACATGGCAATAAAGTGATGGCTCATGGAAATGAATGGAAGACTATCTATGCTTCCTTATTAAAACAATTTATTGAAAACAAAATCTTCCCGGCGGATATAGAAAAGGAATTATTGATCTCACTCAGAAATCCCGCTGCCAGCAGTTGTGCCGAAGATGATTTGATAAGAGTGTTGAGAAAGCATGATGAAAATACAAATGGATATAAGCTTGTCGAAGAGATCCCCCTGAATAGTTTGTTCAGGCTTGATGATGGTAAGATATTTAAAAAAGGAGAACGGCAACGGAAGAGATTCAAATGTGAGGAGGTGAAAACAGGAAAAGTATATTTATTCAGTCCTGTATTTGAAGTTGAATTAATTAAGACGAAGGTTTTTTAAATTAAAAACTTGCCTTTACCTTAGAATATTAAAACTTCTGTTATGAGAAAAATCATTACAACCATTGTATTTGCTGTAATTTTTATTACAGTTAATGCGCAAACTGAAAAACAGGATTGGCTGGTGGGCGGAAGAATTGATCTGAATACAGGTGAGAACAGCACGCATATCGGTTTCAGCCCGTCTGCAGGAATTTTTGTGATCGATAATTTTGCTGTCGGTGCTAATTTTTTAGTTGATTATAATAAGTCCGGTGATGTAAAAGCCACGGATTTTGGCCTGGGCCCCTTTTTCAGATTTTATTTTCTTAAAGGAATGGTCAAACCGTTAATACATGCCTCCGTCAGCTATTTGAGTTCAAAATATAAGAGCCCTGCTTTTTCCACTACAAACAATGGAACCAATATACTGGCAGCGGGTGGCGTTGCCTTATTCATTAATGAAAATGTATCGGTTGAAATACTTGCCGGGTATTCTCATACTAAATACAAGGATTTTGATGGGAGCGGAGGTTTTAATCTCGGGATCGGCTTCCAGGTTTATCTTAGTAAAAAGCAGATGGAGAAGATATCAAACTGATCTTTTATCATTCTTCAGATCACTTTGCCAATTACTTTGTATTTGGAAGTTTCTAATACAGCAGATTTGTTTGCAAGTTCTTTTTCTACCACCTTTTTTCCTGCATAGTTTGCATGAATAAAGTATACTTCTTCGCTATCATTTAAAATAAAACCCGTGTGGAAATCAAGTCCCACAATGTAAAGCCCTATACCTTGTTTTTTTACTTCATCAATAAATGGTGAAATGCTTTCATTGCTAAACCGGCGAATGCTGTTTTTAATGCAGACTGCTTTTATCATTTCTTCGCTGGCACATTGCGCATGCCGGACCCTGTTTACGGCAACACCCATGTCCCGCAAAAGAGTTGTAACAAAATAGCCACAGGCAATTTTTCCATTATTGGGTTCTTCGGTTGTTCCATAAAAATCCCATGGCGTACCAAGCCAGCAGGTAAATAATGAATCACGGATGCTGTTCAAAAGTATTTGTTTATTGAAAGGGGTAGGACTTTTGATAAACTCCTTAAAAAGTTTCTTGCTATTGGTTTTGTATTCGGGATAGTTGCAGGTAAAGGCTATTGTTTCCGATGAGGAATTACTTGCCATATTTTTCTCTTTATAGTTGCGGGAAATATTGTTGCACGAGAATGCTATGAATATAACCGAACAGAAAAGAAAAAATTTCCGCATGAAAACGAGATGCTTCAATCGAAAGTTTCCATAACCAGTAACAGCGAACCGGTAACTACAATACTTTCAGCATCCATAAGCTGCAGCCTGTATGACCGCTATTTCCCATGGGGCCATTCAAATAGTTAAAACCGAATTTTTCATACACGCTTAACGCTTGTTTTAGTTCGGGCATCGTTTCAAGGTAAATTTTTTTAAATCCATTTGCAGCAGCAGCATCGATGCATTTTTCAATTAAGATTCTTCCAAGCCCATGACCCCGGGCCTGTGGCAGTAAATACATTTTCACCAATTCACAAGTGTCTCCCGGTAATCCGTCAGTAGGATAAATGCCGCCGCCACCAACCATTTCACCATTCAATTCAGCTAAAAAATATTTTGATCGCGGCGTTTGAAATACTTCAAACAAAGTATCGGTGGTGGGATCGTAATAAACGGTATTTGGATGATTGGCGCCAAACTCGGCCAGTGTATCTCTCACAATTTTTGCAAGACCAGGATTATCTTCTTTGCGGAGGTCTCTGATATGAACCATGAAACGAAAATAAAAAATCTCAGGCAGCCCTGCGGTTGTAGAATTTTGCGGTACGCTGCTTTAAAACATCGATCGCTTCTTCACGTGAAGAAAAACTGTTATTGATATTAACAAGGTTATCGGCGATCTTATCATAACGTTTTGTCATGAGGAAATAAAACAGGTGCAAATAATGAATGCCTTCAAAGACCAGTGATTTTTCTTTTGCCAGCATCTCTTTCTCCTTAACAAACAAGGCCGGCATTTCCGTGTAATGCGCACCCGGTCGGAGATGATGCATTAAATGATAACCGTCGTTCCAGCATTTTTTGTTATAAGAAGTGTTAATGCATGTATAACAGTTGCGATACATATTCTCGGGGTCATTAGGATCGACAAAAGCATGTTGTGTCCAGTTACCAAGCATCATCACTAACCTTGAAAGAAGAAAAGGAATTATCAGTACCCATATGGCAGCCTGTAGATTTATAAAACACATTACAACACAAAGACCAAAAAAAGCTCCTTCGCCATAAGTAATCCGCATGTAATATTTTTTCTTCTTTTTGTTATAGAGATACATGAATGTCTCCTTGAAACCAAGAAAAATAAAATTCAAATAATATTTGAAGAAGTCAGTAAGCGAGTCACGTTGATAAGGCAATGTGCTGCTGGTATCATCATCCATATTATTTTCTTCATGGTGCATGCCCACATGATGAACGAAATATGTTTCCGGTGTATGACCAAAAAATGGGCATACAAACCATATCACATATTTATTTATCCAGTCATATTTCTTTTTAAAAAGCCTGCGATGGGTAATATTATGAAGCATTAATCCAAAGGGACCACGAAGCCTGATATGACCGATAAAAAACCATACGGCATAGACAACCCACCACCAAATTCCTGGTAAAAGGGATGGTATGAATAAAGCCAGTCCTAGCGGAATAACGGAAATATGGATCCATGTAAGTAAATGAATAAAGGGCAGGTCCCTTTTATCATTAATGTATTTGAACCAGAATCTTTCGTAACGAGTATAAGATTCTCGCTGCTGATAAACTGGATCTTGTAAAACACTTAGTTGCTTCATTAAATCGGTTCGCTTTAATCAGGCCAAGGTGAATCTGAAACCGGCCGAAAATACGGAATTAATGCCATCAAAACCACATTAATTTTTCAGATATGTTATAAACGGTTTCACCGCTTTTTTTGTTACAGATAAGAAGTTAAATATCGATCCCGATCAGGTCAATGATCTGTTCGAGATAATATTTATCAATTGTATCGTATTGATCTAATTCAATACTGTCGACATCAAGGACGCCGATAACTTCATTATTGCGAATGATGGGCACCACTATTTCCGATCTTGATAAACTGCTGCATGCAATATGAGCGGGGAATTTTTCTACATCGGGTATTATCAATGTTTCCGCTTTGGCCCAGCTTGTTCCGCAAACACCTTTCCCTTTTTTTATTCTTGTACAGGCAACAGGTCCCTGGAATGGTCCTAATACTAATTCATTATTTTTTACCAAATAAAAACCGACCCATAACCAACCGAACTGTTCTTTAAGCGCCGCAGCAACATTTGCAAGATTGGCAACAAGGTCCTGTTCGCCTTCGAGCAAAGCTTTTATTTGCGGAAGCAATGATTCGTATTGTTCTTCTTTGGTTCCTTTTATTATTAACAGATCTTCAGCCATGCATCAAAGATATTAAGAGATGAATTATTTATGATCGTAACTGACAACACGGGTTACTTTCCATTGGCCGTTTTTCTTTTGCCATATATGCAGGAATTTAAATGTGCCGCAATCCTGTTTACCTTTTTCATCATGACAAAAACGATGAAGCCCCGTTTCAATAGCGCCGTAATCTTTAATGGGATAAACTTCCATTGTACCCGGAACAAGATCTCTTCTTAAGCCGGTTGTTTTGTTTCTTTCGATTGCACCCGCAAAATTGATTTTGTTTTGTTCATAATTGGTCACTCCACCCAGGTCATGATAAAATTCAAGTGAACTATCAAACGTTGACATTAATCTATCAAGATCACGATTATTGAAAGCATCAAACATCACACTATCCATGTGAGCAATTTCAGCAAATAATTCTGCTGATACGGGGGTGTACGCTTTTACTTCTTCTTTTTTTTGATCTGGTGAATCATTACATGCAATCATTACAAGTAACAATAACAGGCCCAAATAATTCTTTGTTGATTTCATGGCTTTTATTTTTATAAAAAATAATCCTGCAACAAAGCAGGATCAATTATCAGTTATCAATTATTGTTTTAAGCAACTGCTTTTTTCACCAGCTCCGCTGCTTCACTCAACAAAATAGCCGACTGTACTTTTAACCCGCTTTCATCGATCAGCTTCTTTGCTTCTTCCGCATTTGTTCCCTGCAACCGGACAATGATCGGCACTTTTATATTCCCCATATTTTTATAAGCATCTATTACACCCTGTGCCACACGGTCGCAACGAACAATGCCACCGAAAATATTAATGAGGATCGCTTTTACTGCAGGGTCTTTCAAAATTATTCTAAAACCGGCTTCCACAGTTTGTGCATTTGCTGTACCACCTACATCCAAAAAATTTGCAGGCTCACCACCGCTGAGTTTGATCATATCCATTGTTGCCATTGCAAGCCCGGCACCATTCACCATGCAACCAACATTGCCATCAAGCTTTACAAAATTCAAATTGTATTTTCCTGCTTCCACTTCAGTAGGATCTTCTTCACTTACATCACGCAATGCAGCAAGATCAGGATGACGCATCAGTGCATTATCATCCAGGTTCATTTTACAATCAACCGCAACAATTTTATCATCAGCTGCTTTAAACAAAGGATTTATCTCGAGCATTGAACAATCCAATCCCACATAAGCATTGTATAAATTGGTTACAAACTTTACGCAGTTCTTAAATGCCTCGCCACTTAAGACCAAGATTAAAAGCGATCTTTCTTGCCTGGAAAGCCTGCAATCCACCCGCAGGATGCACCCATTCTTTAAAAATTTTTTCAGGAGTGTTGTGCGCCACTTCTTCAATATTCATTCCGCCTTCGGTACTATACATAATTACATTTGTCCCTTGCTGCGATCGAGTAATATGGATAAATAAAATTCTTTTCTTTCACTCGGTCCGTCATAATACACATCCTGCGCCACTAAAACTTTATTCACCACTTTACCGGCTGGCCCTGTTTGTATGGTCACCAATGTGCCACCTAAAATTTTTTGCGCATAGTCTACAACTTCATCAAGGCTTTTTCCAACTTTCACACCATTGATACCATGTCTCTTTTATCTTTCCTTTGCCACGGCCGCCTGCATGTATCTGTGCTTTTACAACTGCAAAGGTGCTTCCAAACTGGGTCTTTATCTGGCGATAAGCTTCTTCTGCTTCATGCACGGTACCGCAGGCAATACCTTCCTGTACAGGTACATTATATTTTTTCAAAAGTTCTTTAGCCTGGAATTCGTGAAGATTCATAATAGAAAAAATTTCGGCGAAGATAAAGATTGTGAGTGGTGAGTGGTGAGTAATTTTTTTATGCCAACTATTGATTCCCTGATTGGGCTGCAGTTGCGTCCGCCTCAGGCGGATCATCGTTCGGTAATTCTATTCAACACACAATCGAAGAGATCAATCTTTCGAAGAAAATTTTGATGAGTAAACAATACCTTCCAAGGTTTCCATGTCTTTTTCATTGTCAGAAAAAACTACCAGGCTAAGAAAATGTTTACTCACAAGGCAATTATAAAGTCGTAATGTAAGCGGTGTTTTTTCTGCTCCGGCCGCCTGCGCTTTGATAATAAACCAATCGATCATTTTACCTCCGATGCGGGTGGCGCCCATCTCATATTCAGCAGGAATATCTTTAGAAGCATAACCGGCTTTAAAAAACTCGTGCTGGTAAGTTAGCATTTGTTCATATTCGCTATCGGTTGAGAAGTGGTAAGGTTCAATCATTGCCACAAAATTGTTAAGGCTATCTTTTCTGAAACTTATCAATTCACGAACCATTCTGTCATCTATTTCAACACCTAAAGTCTTTTCAATATCCTGCCTGGTTTTTGCATTTAATCCTTTTCTTTCTTTTGGAACAATGACCTCCCAGCCCTGGCCAGGCAATTTTATTCCCCACCCAATTTTATCTGAAATAAAATGTGTGTCTGATACTTTGCTGTCTTCTGAAACCTTTTTCTCCTCTTTTTTAAAAGGGTTTAAACAACTTCCAAAAAGAAATACAACGAACAAAAACACCAATGCAAATTTCATCAGTAAGATTTTTAATAAATTCAGTACTTTCCGATTTACTAAAGTTAAAAACTTTGAATTGAGATTTATAGCTATTATTTCAATCTTTTTCTGTTCCTGCACGGCGAACAGGAAAATCGATGTACCGTCAACATCCGGCAGCAGAATTACAGGCAATGATTTCTATAAACAGGCTTTTGCCATGAAATGGAAAGAAAGAGATTCATTTGCTGTAAAAGAAGTTCTTGCGGGCAACATCCCTTCTTTTCTTAAAAAGTTTGAAAGGATAAAAGTCTCCATCATTGATTCTGCCTCAGGTAAAACTATTACCGCCGAATATTTTGTTTCGCCGGATTATCTCAGCATCGGCACTGATGATGAATGGGCAAGGATAAACATCACACCATTAGCTGCGCAAAAGATCGCAGACAGTTTCAATTGTTTTTTACCTACACGAAAAATAGTGGATGATATTTATAAAGCGGCGAAAGTAAAATTGGAACCTGTACCTATGTATGCATTTCGCGACAGCACACCCACCATGTGGCATCATCATTTAATTGTCGAGGGCCAGCGGAAAGGAAGAAAAGGTTTAATAGCCGGAATACAAAAGGATGTTGTTATCAGTGGAAAAATTTCAAGAGATCGGATCCCGATAGCTATCGGGACTGAGCGGGTTGCAATTTATGGCTGGCATAAATTAGATGGCAAGCCTATTCAACCTTTGTACACCGGTCATATTTATTGGTGGGTTGATTATAGCCAGGCCATTCGTTTGGTTTATCGTAAAATTAAAGTTGAAAAAAAATGGATGGATTACACAGAAGTTTTAAACGATCCTGTTCTAAAAAAACTTTTATGTGATGAAGAATGGTGTGATTTTTACAGGTATACTTATTAACGCTTTCTGCGTTTAAACTCAACAATTATTTTTTCAACCATACAAGACATTTAAGGCATACAAGCAGATCCTTAAATGTCTTGTATGCCTTGTATGGTTCATACCATAAAACAAAAAACTATAATGTTATTCTTAATAGCACAACAGGCAGTGACCAATTATCGTATCAGGTTCACTGTTCCTGTTAATATTGGTTTACCATTATGCAGGTTTACAAGGTATACGTATACTCCGGGCAGGCAGGGTTTCCCATCGAAAGTTCCGTCCCAGGGTTTATAATTATTTCCATGACCGCGGTATATCAATTGCCCATAGCGATTATAAATTTCTGCAACCGCTTCCGGGTAATCCTCAAATGTTACAATTTCCCATCTGTCATTTAGCCCGTCACTGTTTGGTGTAAAACCGGTCGGAATAAATAATTTATCAATGGCTTCAAGTTTTACATCATCGGTGCTTACACCGCAACCATTGTTTGAAATAACAGTCAGCGTATATGTAAAACTTCCGGGCGGTCTTGCAATTGGTTTTAAATAATTCGGATTGTCAAGATAAGTTGGAGGCGACCAGCTATAAGTAATATTTGTGCCGGTTGCATTTCCATTTAATTGCACAGGTTTTCCTTTTCTGAAAAACTGATCAGGCCCCGCAAATGCTTTTGGTTTTTTCCAAACAACAACACTTACACTTGCGCTGTCAAAGCATGTATATTCATTATACACTCTCACGGTATAAGTTATATCACTAAACGGCTTTGCGACCGGGTTTGGAATGGTATCATTTGATAAGCCTGTCGATGGCGACCATTTATAACGTAAAGATCCGCCGGCATTGAATTGCACACTATCACCTTCGCAAATGCTCACTGCCGTTGGAGTAAGTGTTGCAATTGGTGCGGCATAAATAGTAAGTGTCGTTGTATCATAAGCAAAACAACCGGGATTCGAAGTAACTTTTACGATGTAGGTACCCGTTGCGCTGAAGGTTACATTTGGAATGGCCGGTCCCTGAACAGTTGCGTGAAAGCCATTTGGCCCCCACCATTCATAGTCTGATCCACCAGCGGCAAAAAGATAAATGGTAGAGCCGTAACAACCATAAACATAGTTGGTAGCCTGAGCAAATGGCGGACTCACTACTTTTATTTTTAAAGGATTGGATGCAAAGCGGCAATTTGAATTTGCAGCCATGTTCGCATCAGTTACTACACATCTGTACCAGCGTTCACCGACGGGGCCGGGTACACCTGAGTAGCTTAATGAATTTGCTCCAACAATATCGGTCCAGCTAAAACCTTGCGTATTGCTAACCTGCCATTGAAATATTGGATTAGGGTAATTGCCGTTGTAAAATGCATTCATTGCAACAGGCTGCTGGTCGGTTTCGCAGATTGTAATCGGCGATACCAGGTTATTTGCAAATGTTGCTGAAATGGATGGCCCGCACGGCCGAAATGTTATATCATCAATTGCAAACTCATTTCCACAACCAGCTTGCGAATTGCTCGTGATCTTTAGAATCACACTTCCGGTTGCTGGTGCAGTAAAAAGAAAACTGTGTGCGGTCCATATCGCGTTAATGCCCGTTTCAGGAATTGCACCGGTATTCATTTGTGCTATCAACGTTCCTGACATATCAGTAATACTAAATGTAAGATTGGGGTCGATGCCGCCGCCGCTGCATGCGCCGGGTTTAAAAATATTCAGCACAAATGCATCCATCTGCATGGAAATATTCGGGCAAAGCCCGTTGATGGTATCCTGGTAAATTAAAGATGGGCCCGCCAATCCATTGAATAAAAGAAAATATCCGTTTGGATCATTTGGAGTGTGATCAAATGCCAGGTTATGCCAATCACTATTAAAACAAAAAAAAGTTGAATTCCGGATCGCATAAAATCCTTCCTGAGGGCAATCCTGATTGGTATATTGATAAGCAGCGGGAACATTATTGATCGCTGCTCCAGGATTAGGTCCGGCAGCAAAGTCAATTATTGCAATAGGATCACCCAGGCTGCCGGTACATACCTGCGCATTTACCCCAATAGAAATAAATGTTACGAAAGCAAGCAGTATCGTTTTCGTTTTGTTCAATTTTAAATAAACAAATTTGAACCATTAAAATTAAACTTTTTCCATGGGCCGTTGGTAAGTCCAGGCGTTATTATTAAAGCTATTGTCTTTGAGTTGGGACAAGCGAGCCAATTTTGATACTTTTGCGGACATCTTCATTCAACATGGCCAGTCGTTCAGAAAACAATATTCAGACCATTTATAAAGATCCTGTTATGAAGTGGTGTTTAAGAATAGTTGTTTTCATTGTCATAATTATACTTATTGTATTATTAGTTAAAATGGCAACAGGTAGATATATGAATTTATGGGGATTAGAAGTAAATAAGAAAGAGGCGGATACTGTGATTGTCAGAGCACCGGGAATAGTATCACATGATACAATTAGAATAGAAGCACCTGCAAAAGAAAAATTGCAATCTCCGGCAAATAGTTCGGTAACTAAAAAAGAAAACAAAACGGCGGACACCGTATCTATCGTCCAAGGGAAAAATGTTAACACGGGAACAAACAGCGGTGTTATAGGGGACAATAATATATTTTTGGCAAACCAAAATCGCATCCCACGGAGGACTTATTAAATCAAATAGAAGATTCGTTACCTAACAAAAACGAGCCAATAAATCTTATGGCTTTGACAACGGGTTCAGGCTCGGCCGATTTTGCCACTGAATTAGAAGCGATGATGAAAAAAAGGGGATATACAAAAGTGGGAGTTGGAGTTGGACAAAGGTCTCCTATACCTCGTAAGGGCGTTACTTTGCAGAGAATAAGAGGTGAAATAAGTCTTTTAATTAACGTGGATTAAAAAGAGGTTCCGTTAAAGGGAATATTGTCATTTAACTATAGGCTGATTAGCAGCTACGAAGATGTTACAAATGTCTCTGTAATCCCTGCGCTAGACCCAAGAGCCGGTAAATAAGTCAATAATAGACTTGCCAATGAATTTAAAAAATAAATAACGGAATAAAATTAGTTGTATCTTAATGGGACAAAAAATCCCTCCTTTGACATAATAACCATTATTTAACGCCAGTAAAGTCCCTATTTTAACCGCTTGGTAGTCTCCCCTCTGAAATACAAAAGATTTGCATTATTATTGCTGTACACCATTAATACCATCGAATATGAACCACGAATGTGACGATATTACAACTACTATCACTCCTAAACGTCCAGATACCCGCTGGGTAACTTTGGATGATGATAATAATATAATTTCTGAAGGCAAAACGCCTCAAGAAGCCGTAGACGCGGCAAAAAAAATTACTGATAACTTCACAGTTATGTTTGTCCCTGTCGAAGGAAATACATATATCTTTTAATGTCGGTTCAGGTATACTCATTCTTTAAAGGGGCTGACGGTATTCACCGGCCTTGGATTCCTATTAGGATAATCAATCCGCTAAGAAAGGATTTGCCACCAACAGATATAATGGCACTATTAGATACTGGCGCGGATCATTGTGTGTTCCCAAAATTTGTTGCTGACCAGTCCCAAATAGATTTAAAGGGTGCGGCATTAAGTAGTGAAGTAATGCAAGGACTTGGAGAGACTAAAATAGAAGTTTGGAAACACAATTTTAAAATAGAATTACTTAGTCCCGACAGAAAACAAATAATATGGAGAGGAAAGGAAACTATTGTCGGATGCGTTGAGCATGATAAGATTCCGCCTATTCTTGGCTTCAGTAACTTTATGTGTGATTTTAAAATCACATTCAATCATGCTACGAAGAAAATACTAATAGATTTCTCTCCGAAAGTATAAACTACGCTTGTCTCAATTCATGTATCGTTGCCACGATTATTATTCATCAACACGTGTTAGTACCGCTGCAAAAAATCTATATTTGCCGTCTTATCTTTTTCTATGGGTAAAAAAGCATTGAAACAACTGAATGAAGCAGTTGATTATTTGAAGAAAAAATATAAACATGAGCCTGAAGTTGGGATCGTGCTGGGCAGTGGTCTTGGAAATTTTACCGAGGAAATTGAAATTGAAAAAGAAATCAGTTATAGCGATATTCCCAATTTCCCGGTATCAACTGTTGAGGGTCATAAAGGCAAGCTGATCTTTGGCAACCTTTCAGGCAAAAAAATTGTTTGCATGGGTGGCCGCTTTCATTATTATGAAGGTTATTCATCAGCAGAAGTTGTTTTTCCTATCCGTGTGCTTGGCATGCTGGGAATAAAAACCTTATTGTTATCAAATGCAGCAGGTGGTGTTAACCCTTCTTTTAAGGTTGGAGACATCATGATCATTAATGATCATATTGGTATCGATATGCGGAACCCTTTGATCGGTAAAAATATTGATGAGCTTGGTCCGCGTTTTCCTGACATGAGTGAGCCATATAAAAAAGAGTTGATCGAAAAAGGAAAAACCGCCGCCGCCAATTTGCAAATTGATGTAAAAGAAGGAGTGTATTTCTGTGTTACCGGGCCAACCTATGAAACACCTGCCGAATATAAAATGATACATATAATGGGTGGTGATGCGGTTGGTATGAGCACCGTACAGGAATGTATCGTTGCAAATCATATGGGAATACCTGTTTTTGCAATGAGTGTTATTACAGACCTGGGCCTCAGGGAAGATCATACAAAGATCACTCATGATGAAGTATTGCATTTCGCTAAAGCTGCAGAACCAAAGCTGGCTGCTATTTTTAAGGAATTGGTTGCAGTACTTTAACTTTTGATAGTCCCGGTTTTATTTTTGCAGCCGTATTTTCACATTTTAAAAAACTACACTGACATTAAGATCTACATATCTTATTCTTTTATTGCTGCTTTCAGGAATTCTTCATTCGCAAAGAACCAATCCTTACCCGGGAAGAGGAGGAAGGGGAGGTGGAGTTGGTAATTTGCCGGGTGCAGTAGGAGGCAGATTTTCCGGCGCATTTTCAGGATCGGGCTCCGATAGTCTTGAACATCGTGATAAATACGAGGATTCCATTACCATTTATTATCAACTTCCATACACTGTTCAAAGAAATACACTTGATTCTTCCATCATTGATTTTACAAAAAGATTTCCGATACCCGCCCACCATGTTTTTTTAGGCAATACGGGCACGCCAACTCATTCACTTCTTTTCGAACCCAATATGAAAAGCGGCTGGGATCACGGCATGCATGCATTCGATGTTTACCGTTGGGGGATGGAGTCAATCCGGTTTTTTAACACAACCAGGCCGTACACTGAATTGGCATACCTGCTTGGCGGCAGAACGGAACAGATCATTGAAATTACACACACACAAAACATAAAACCGAATTGGAATGCGCTATTCCAGTACCGGCTTATCAATGCGCCGGGCTTTTTTAAAAATCAAAGAACGAATCACAACGATTATACTTTTACATCATGGTTTCAATCCACAAACAAACGCTACAATAATTATTTTGTAATACTTGCCAATGCAATGCAATCGGATGAGAATGGCGGGCTTGATGACAAAAAGGATTATTTAAACGATCCGATCTATAATGACCGTTTCAATATCCCGACAAAACTCGGAGGCGACCTGGAGTTTGGAAGAAATTTTTTTAGCACGAATATAAATACCGGTAATCGCTACACCGATCTTACTATTATGCTGAAGCAGCAATTTGATCTTGGCAGAAAAGATTCGCTGGTCGGTGATTCAACCGTTATCCCATTATTCTATCCAAGGCTTCGGTTCGAACATGTATTCCGCCATGGCAGTTACAAGTTCAAGTATATCGATCTCACGAATTTCAGTAATGGCTATGTTCCCGATACGAATTATTACAAGGATAACTATAATTATAAACTGCCGTACGATAGCATAATGGGAATTCACCTGGTGCTTTACGACAGGTGGAAAGAAATGATCAATGAATTTTCCATTTACCAGTTTCCTGATGCTAAAAATCAATTGCAGTTTATCAAAGCCGGCATCGCTATTCAAAATCTGAAAGCTGTTACAAATAACTTTACCGGTTCATTTTATAATTTATATGCACAAGGTGAATACCGGAATACAACACGCAACAAGAAGTGGGATATGGTAGCGGCAGGTAAACTTTATTTCACCGGGTTGAATGCCGGCGACTATGAAGCCACCGTTGATTTGAAAAGGTTTATTTCAAAAACCGGCGGATATTTTGATGTTGGTTTTAAAAATGTGAACCGTACCCCTTCATTTGTTTTCGATAGCCTCAGCAGTTTTTATTTTGATTCCCCGAAAGATTTTAATAAAGAAAATATAACACAGATCAGCGCATCGATTTATTTGTCAAAATTGGCCACCCGGGTTTCAGGTAAATATTTTTTAGTAGGCAATTATACTTACTTCACCGACTTTTATAAAGCCGGGCAGGAAAATGCATTATTCAATCTTTTATTGCTTTCCCTTGAAAAAAGATTCAACATAGGCAAGCGATGGATCTGGCACAGTGATATTTATTTTCAAAAGAAAACAGGTGATGTTGCTTTGAATGTTCCATTAATATTTACCCGCAACCGTATCGGGTATGAAGGAACGCTTGGATTCAGGAAATTGAATATTGCATTTGGCTTGGAAATAAAATATCATACACCATACAAAGCAGATGATTATTCGCCTGCAATTGGCAAATTCTTTTACCAGGACAGCATTAAGATCAGCAACCGGCCCGATATCGCCGCTTATATGCATTTCCGCATTCGTAATTTCCGGGCTTTTCTGAGGACAGAAAATCTCAACACAACTACTATGAATAACGGATTTGGTTTCCGCCATCACAATTTTGCAGCTCCCGGCTATCCCTATCCCGGTCTCAATATCAGGTTAGGCATTTATTGGAGTTTTGTTAATTGATTGACAAATTATTACCGCCTGTAAATTTCTTTTCAAGGTCATAAAGATTTACTGAAAAGCCGCATTATCTTTGTTTTACTTCAGCAAAATGAAAAAAGGCATTGCCACTATATTGCTCGTCTTATATGTTGCTTTCAGCACAGGTGTAGTGATCAGTTTTCATTATTGCATGAATGATCTTGATTCGCTCCAGCTTGGCGCTGCGAAAACGGAAATATGTGGTAAATGCGGAATGCACCAGGAAGATGCTAATGCTTGTTGCAATGATGAAGTAAAGATCTTTAAGATCCAGGATGATCAGCAAGTATCAGCGATCAGTTTTAAATTCTCAGCTCCCGATGCAGTTATCACACAATTACAGGTTTGGGACGAAGCATCATTTGTTACTCCGGCTCATCAAGTTTTTTCAGATAATCACTCTCCTCCATTAAACAAGCAGGATACCTACCTGCAAAATTGCGTTTTCAGAATTTGAGATAGTGAATCGTCAATTGTCAATGGTGAAAGGTGAACACCATTGATAAAGGTTGTTATTGACGATTGACCATTCACCATTCACGAATAGTATTTTCAAATCTTCAAATTTTTTTTATGAAATCGCTTAAAATATTTTCAACCGTTCTTCTGTGTTGCACATTAGCAACCGCATCATTCGCACAAAAAACAAAAAAAGAAACCTTCCAGGTGTTGGGTAATTGCGGCATGTGCGAAACTAAAATAGAAAAAGCCGCTAAATCTGCCGGTGCAACTTATGCAGAATGGAACAAGGACACAAAGATCATTACCGTTAAATACAATTCTTCTTCATCCAATCTTGCTAAAATTCAGAAAAGCATTGCTGATGCCGGTTATGATAATGCCGGTGTAAAAACAACTACTGAAGCTTACGACAAGCTTCATGCATGTTGCCAGTATGATAGAACAGCAACCGAAGAAAAAATGGATTGCTGCAAAGATGGTAAATGCACAAAAGAAGGACATGATGGAAAAAATTGCTGCAAAGAAGGAACAGAAAAAATGGATTGCTGTAAAGATGGCAAATGCACAAAAGAAGGGCATGATGGCAAAGACTGTTGCAAACAATAATGATTACTATTAATTTAGAACAACATGAAAAAGATATTTTTCTTATTCGTTGTTTCGTTGATACACTTCACAAGTGATGCTCAATTTTCAAGAGCAACCTTACAGGCAAGCGGACTTACCTGTGCCATGTGTTCAAAAGCCGTAAAAGTGGCGCTGGAAAAAGTTTCTTTTGTGAGCGAAGTAAAAGTGAATATCAAAAAACAGGAATATTCAATCGCTTTCAAAGAAAACAGCAAAGCCGATTTTGATGAATTAAAGAAAGCGGTGGAAGATGCCGGCTTTTCTGTTGCCTCACTAAAAGTAACAGGAACCTTTGCGGATGTGAGTGTTGAAAAGGATAAGCACATACAGCTTGATGGTAAGAACTTCCATTTTGTAAATAGCAATACCCGGGTGCTGAATGGAGAACAAACCTTTACCATCGTTGATAAAGATTTTGTTTCAGCAAAGGACTTTAAGAAGTACAGCGCCGCTACTAAAATGGAATGCATCAGGACCGGGAAAGCAGCTGAATGTTGCGTAAAAGATGGAATGCATACTGAAGAACGGGTTTATCACGTTATTATTTAATCAATGGCTTCCCTCCGTACCGTGGAGGGAAGCTTTTCTAAAAAACATGAAATGAAAAACCTCCGCAGTTCAATTTTAATTTTTGCTTTTGCTTTTTCTGCTTTTGCAGTAAAGGCTCAGGGCCCGATTCCTAACATTACCGACTACCGTCTTGATTTTACCGTAACAGATATGAAAGGAGATTCAATAAAACTTTCTTCACTGAAAGGGAGAGTGCTGATACTTGATTTCTGGGCAAGTTGGTGCGTACCATGCAGATTTGCAAATAAACATTTAGTAAAGCTTTATAGCAAGTATAAAAGCAAGGGACTTGAAATATTAAGTGTATCTCTTGATGAAGAATTGAAAGATTGGAAAAAAGCGGTTACAAAAGATAAAGTCACCTGGATACAGGGAATTGATAGAGGAGGTTGGGATGCTTTGGCAGCTATTAAATGGCAGGTTGATGCATTGCCCTCTACGTTTATTGTAAATAAAAATGGTGATGTAATTGCAATTAACCCTGAAAAGGATGAGCTCGAAAAGAAAATTAAAGAGTTGCTTGAGCGCTAAGAACAAATGAAATTTTTTCTACTATCAATTTTGTTTATCCCTGCCGTCATTTCTACTGCGCAGGAACTATATCCTTATACTGAGCCGGCTTCAAACATGCCCGCAAAATCAATGAGTGTTAAGCTGGCTGGCATGTTTGGTAAAGGCGTTCACGGAAACAGGTTAGAGCAGCGCTACATTCCTGAAGTTATGTTTGGTCTTACTAAAAAATGGATGGTACATGCCTCAGTCAGTTTCTCCAACATGTATGAAAAATTTTATTATTACGAATCCGCAAGATTGTATGGCAAGTACCGCTTTCTTTCAAAAGATGACGTGCATAAACATTTCCGGATGGCAGCATTTGCAGCAGCGGCATATAGCAGAAATCGCCTTCAGCATAATGAACTGAATCTAATGGGTGATCACACCGGTGTGCAGATGGGAGTGATTGCTACGCAACTTTGGAATAAACTGGCTGTCTCAGCTACAATAAGTGAAACAGAAGTGTTTGACAAAAAGAGATGGAATAAAGACCTGCCGCAACAATATGCGTTTCGTTCAATTAATTACTCGCTATCGGCAGGCTATCTTGTTTTGCCGGTAGATTATAAGGATTACAGGCAAACCAATCTTAATGTTTATGCAGAGCTATTAGGCGGCCGCAACCTTGATTGGGAATATGAAAAGTATTATATCGACCTCGCTCCTTCAATGCAATTGATCTTTAACAGCACAAGCAAACTGAATATTGGATACAGGTTTCAATTGAAGAGTGATATTTACCGGAATATGAAATACTGCTGGATGATAAGCTATGAGCATATTTTCCTGAATGCGTTGGAGAAGAAAAAAGAAAAATAAACCACGCATACCGGGTTCCCGGTATATCTTCAATTAAGACCGTCACTTCATAACCATTGATCGTATGGATCACAACCATCATCATCATCATTCTAATTCCGATACATTAAAAAATACCGGCCAGGCTGTAAAGAAAGAAAATCATTTTAGGCTCGCCCTTAGCGCTACTTTGCATTGCCTTATTGGTTGTGGTTTGGGGGAAGTGTTAGGAATGGTAATAGGAACATGGTTGCATATGAGTAACGCATCCACAACAATTTTGGCAATTATTCTTGGTTTTGTATTGGGTTTTGCTTTTGGAATGATACCGTTGATCCGCGCAGAATTTCCTTTTAATAAAGCGTTCAGGCAGGTTCTGATTGCGGAAGGATTAAGTATAGCTGTAATGGAAACCTTTGAAGTGGTTGTCCAGGTTTACACTCCCGGCGTTATGGATGCCCATCTTTCAGACTGGTTGTTTTGGAAAGGCATGTTATTTGGATTGATTGCTGGTTTTATTGCTGCTTTTCCTGTTAATTATTTTTTTGTAAAGAAGGGTATTCGTCATGAGCATTAAGCGCTTTGCACCAAAATATTCTTTGCCACCTTCTCACTGAATTGTACAGTTTTCTTCTGCACTTCAACTGAAAAAGAATTATCATACTCCTGTTTTTCCAGCAGTTTAATTTTTATTCCCGGTAAAATATTCAGTTTGCCTAAAAATTGAAGGAATGCATCACTTGTATCAATAAGGTTTATCACCGTATAATTTTTTCCTGCTGCACAACCGGAGAGAGGCACCGATAAATTATTTTTTATTTTTCCATTTTTATCCGGGATTGGATCACCATGCGGATCAAATGAAGGTTTGCCAAGAAAATTGTCCAGCCTGTCTACCAGGTCATCTGACTCAATATGCTCGAGTTGTTCAGCCAATTCATGCACTTCATTCCATTTATATTTCATTTTCTCTACTAAAAAAACTTCCCACAAACGATGCTTCCTGATCGTGAGCAATGCTTTCTTTTTTCCTTTTTCGGTTAATTGAATTGATTTATCCGGTTTGAATTGTACCATTTTCCTTTCGGTCAGTTTACGGATCATTTCCAACACAGTCGCCGGGTTCAGGTTAAGCGCCTTCGATAAGGCAATATTATTCACCTTCCTGTCTTTTTGATGTTCAAGTTTAAAAAGTGTTTTCAGGTAATTTTCTTCAGAATGATGCGTAAAGTGAGCCATTGGACAAAAATAGACAGGATAACCAGAAAATAAAAATTTGGTATACCAAATAAATCTGTTTTGGATTACCCTTATCTTTGCCGGGTAATGAACAATAAAGTAAAAACGATCGCTATAATCGGAGTATTGATCCTGGCAGGGATCGGGTGCCAGAAATTATTACCTAAAGCTCCCGCTGATGATGCAATACTTGATGGCCCGGTTGAAGGTTTAACCAACGGGCAGAATGCAATTTTCCTGAGAGGTGATATTGCATTTAATGATGATGTATTTACAGCCGAAACGGGATTAGGGCCTTTATTTGTTGCTACTTCGTGCGGCAGTTGTCATGCCGGTGATGGAAAAGGACATCCCTTTACAACATTGACCCGCTTTGGACAAGTTGATACATTTGGAAACCAGTTTCTGCAATTGGGCGGTCCGCAATTACAAAGCCGGGCAGTTCCCGGTTTTGTACCTGAACAAATTCCTGCAGGAACAGCATTTTCAAAATTTACTCCGCCCGCTAATACCGGCCTGGGTTTTTTAGAAGCAGTAAGTGATGCGACGTTGTTGGCATTATCAGATCCTAATGATGCAAATGGTGATGGCATTTCCGGCAGACCTAATTGGATAACCATTCCGCAATATTGTATTGTACGTCCGGGAACAATTGAAATAAACGGAAAATATATAGGACGTTTTGGAAAAAAAGCCGCCGTGTATGATCTGTTGCAGCAAACGGTAAATGCTTATAACCAGGATATGGGTGTGAATTCCACTTATGAACACTATAATACTTACAGTGGTCTTGAAGTGGATCCGGAGATCACAAATCAAACTGCGTTAGATGTAGTATTTTATTTGCAAACTTTAAAAGCACCTGTTCAAAGAAATCAAAATAATGCTGATGTTGTTGCAGGGCGACAGGTGTTTCTAGATATTTCTTGTGGCAAAATGTCATATCCCTCAATTGCAAACAGGTGTTTCTCCAATAAGTCCATTATCAAATAAAACTTTTTTCCCTTACACTGATCTGCTTTTGCATGATATGGGGCCCGGCTTGAATGATGGCTATACGGAAGGAACAGCATTACCAGCCGAATGGCGAACTCCGGCGTTGTGGGGCTTGGGGTTGTCAAAAAATTCTCAAGGCGGACAATATTTTTTGATGCATGATGGAAGAGCTACCAGTATTGAACAAGCAATTATAATGCATGGCGGAGAAGCAGAACAAAGTAAAAATAGTTTTCAGCAGCTTACCACTGCCGATAAAGCAAAGCTTATTAAATTCCTGGAATCACTTTAACAAGAATGAACAGAAGAGAATTTATAAAGAATAGCTGTACTGCCTGTTTATCTGCAACTGTAATTGCTGCGATGCTTCCGTCATGCACATCCACGCGGTATATCAGTGGCACATTAGGAAAAGATGGGTTGTTTATAGACACAGATGAATTCCTGACAAAACAAAATGGAAAAACTGTTTATCGTTCATTTATAATTGTACGCAATGATGCGTTGCAATATCCTGTTTGCGTTTATCGGTTCAATGACAATGAATATTCCGCATTATGGATGAGCTGCACACACCAGGGAACTGAATTGCAGGCATCCGGTGACTGGCTTCAATGTACTGCACATGGAAGTGAGTTTGATAATAAGGGATCTGTAAAAACAGGACCCGCTGACAGATCACTTAGAAGTTTTCCTGTTACTGTTTCCAATAATCAACTTTTTATTGACCTGAGAGCAATATGAATAAAAAATATTTATTGATCCCTTTTATGTGCTGCTTTACAGCAACTGTTGTTGCGCAGATCGATCCTTCATTGCTCAGACATGTGCCAAAGGATACTTCAGGTAATAAAATGAATATGGATGCAGTGTATAACCGCCCTTTTTTACAATTGGGTAAATTGCCTGTTGCCTTAGGCGGTTATGCCGAAGCCAATTATCAATACTTTCAGGAGAATGGAATTACAGAAGGACATCAGTTTCAGATGCGGAGAATGAGCATTTTTGTTTCTTCAACGATCGGCAACCGAATAAAATTTCTGAGTGAAATAGAATTTGAAGATGGCGCCAAGGAGATCACTATTGAATTTGCTTCAATAGATTTTGAATTTAATCCGCTTCTGAATCTCCGGGGTGGAATTGTTTTGAATCCAATCGGTGCATTTAATCAAAATCATGACGGACCTAAATGGGAGTTTGTCGACCGTCCCATTGCAGCAACGCAAATGCTGCCGGCAACTTTTAGTAATGCCGGGTTTGGTTTATATGGAAAAAGATATAACAAGGATTGGGTTTTTGCGTATGAAGTTTATTTAACCAATGGTTTTAATGACCGCATTATAAATAACTCCGAAAACAAAACTTTTTTGCCTGCAACTAAAGAAGATCCCGAACGATTTGAAGAAAGTTTTAATGGAAGCCCGCTGGTTACAGGCAAAATTGCTATAAGAAATAATAAGGTTGGTGAATTCGGTATTTCTTATATGGGAGGTGTCTATAATAAATATGAAGATGATGGATTGACGCTGGATATAAAAAGGAGAGTCAGTGTTTTTGCATTGGATTTTAATACAACTATTTCAAAAACAAAACTGCTATTAATGCCGAATGGGCCTGGGTGCATGTAAATATACCGGATACTTATACCGAACAATTTGGTGAAAAGCAACAGGGAGGTTATGTGGATATTGTACAACCCATATTGCAAAAGCCAATGTTTGGTTTCAAGGATGCGGTGTTGAATGTGGCATTGCGAATAGAGTATGTCGATTGGAACAAAGGAAAATTCAAGTCGACAGGAGGAAATATTTCCGATGATGTTTTTTCAATTGTGCCGGCGATCAGTTGGCGACCAGGTGCACAAACCGTTATTCGTTTTAATTACCGCTATAACTGGCAAAAAGATATTTTAGGAAACCCGCCTTCAAAGCTTGCAGGCTTTCAGTTTGGCTTCGCAACTTATTTCTAACATGAATTTAATAAAGTAACACGAAGAACACTAAGGACACACAACGGACACAAAGAAGTCTCTATTTTATCAGCCTTTGTGTTCTTCGTGGTTTCTTTGTGTATCCCTGTTCATCACCATTTGAGGCATTCTCAATAAACTAATGTGAAACCAGGGCTCTAGCTCCGAATGAAATAGAGCTGCTATCGGTTCACTTTCCAATCCTCCTTCCCAGTAATATTTTAAAAACCCGTTGATTTGAATTTTGTGTGAGGCCAAATAAAAATCCTCCATTTACTTCCCACATCGGATGAAGATACAGATCGATCATCGGGCCGATCAAATGTTCCTGCATTTTCAAAGGAAGAATATCTCTGAACTCACCAAGGCTGCCGTAATATTCAAATCCAAAACCAACTTTTTGCTGCATGGTGTAAACAGTTTTGAATTGGGGCGAAATACCAATTCCTTTATCCTCTCCGCTAATAACAAAATCAATATTGGGATTAAAAGAAAAATACCAATCACCAAATGTTTTATCGATGATCGGGCGAATTTCTCCTTGCCAGAAAAAATCTGTGGTATCATCTGGCCGGAAAAAACCGAACTCAACAGATAAGCTTGCGCCAAATGACCATTTCCATTTTTCAGGCACTGTTACTCTCGGGCGAATTTGATTTCCAAGATATGTATAGCCGCCATTCGGTTCGATACCGGCAAATGTATAAAAGCCGATTTCAAAATTTTTTCCAAAGCCATGAGTTATTTCAAGTGTGGTATTATACCACTTTGCAGCTTTTGGATCAGCCAGGTATTTACTTCCTTTAAAAGTATAATTATTATGCAATTCAAATATTGTCCATTTGTTTTGTATAGTGGGTGATGCATACACCTGTATCTCGTTATCTGCTTGTGCAATCATAAAATTCTGTACAAGCAGCAGACCGGTAATTAAAAAAATAGTTCTCATGCAGTGATTAAAAATAAACAATAACCTTATTCCCACACCGGGGATGAAGTCGTTTTGTAATCTTCCCTTACTGGCCCGAACACGTCGATCACCTTACAATCTGTGATTGCAACTGCGGAATGCGGTGTGTTGGATGAGATCACATGGTACATGCCATCAGTAAGTGAATAAGCTTCGCCGCCAATTACCATATCCAGTTGCCCTTCGATGATATAAGTGATCTGCTCATGTATGTGATGATGCGTGGGAACACTGCTTCCTTTTTTAAGTTCAACAAGCCCGAACGTTACTTTACCACCATGAGCATAATGCCCAGTAATGCCGGGAGCCAGTTGTTTAGGGTTGATATTTTTTATTGCGTCCATCTTTATTTCCTCCTAATCTTTTTAATCCTAATAATCGTGGTTCTCAAACAGACAGAATGATCCACCCACCCAATCCTTGTCCTTATTATATCGTACACCGATCATTTTTCCCTTGCTTAATCGTGCAAGATTATTTGTGGCTACTGGTCTTGCTGCTCCATCTTTCCAGAAATAAAATATTCTTATCTCGGCTTTGGCAGGTATATCGGGAGTTTCAATTACATCGGCATATTTTACTTTGCGCTGCAGTATCCAGTTCTCGGGGTCTTTTACTTTTTCAATATCATCGGGCGTTACGTCAATTACTACACCCTGCCCGGCAAAAGAGAACAATGGTTTCAACACATAATTTTCCAGGTCAGCAGGCATTTGTTTTATATCATTTAAGAAATATGTTTTGGGAACATACGGATGATGAATGAACGGAAGTGTGTATTTACTGATACGATAGAACCAATTTGGATGCGGCACCCATTCTACATCGAGGTCTTCGAATAAAATATTTCCCTTCGCCTGTACTTCTGCTGATTGCTGCTGAAGATCATCAAAGATCACACGGTTGTAAATTCTTTTTACCTCGGTTTTCTTTCCTTCATTCATGTAATAAAGCTTTCTGCCTTCCTGGATCAGCTCGGTAAGACAAACAGGTTTTATGCCTGTATAATCCTCTGTGCAATAAAAATCAATTCTTGTTTTTTGCTTGTGTGGGAAAACTTCAAGCAGGATCACATTTTCCGGCTTTTCATTTCCAACTATAATTTCTTTTAATAATTGCAGGTAGGTTTCTCTTTCATAATTGCCGAGGTAAATACTGTAATTGTCATGCACAGGAAAATGTTTTCTAAAAATATCATCCAATAAAACTTCATAAGCGAAAAGGGTAGGGAAGCCCTGCATTTCTATCAATTGAGGTTCATATTCGCCGGCTTCATTTATACAAATGCCAAAATCAAAAGCAATGAAGTGTGAATGCCCATTTTCTCCCGGTACCTGTAAATGTTTTGGAATGGCATTCCGGGTAAGCTCTTTGAATTTCGGATCAGCAATAATGTCAACAATGCTCTCACAGGCATCCAGCATTTTTTTTGTAAAGTCTTTGGGAACGAATACAGGTGTCTCAGCCACACGAAATTCTATTGCATCCGGATGAACGGCATTTAACTCCGTTAAGAAAGCCTCATATTTTTCCTTCGTGAAATTCTTATTAAACTCTTTCCTTATTGCCGGAACCATGCTTTTGATTTTATAAAGGGAAGATACAGACAAAGCTGCACACGTCAATGGTCAATGGTGAATGGTCAATAATTTTTGAGGTGGCATTTCACCATTGACAATTCACCATTCACGAAAAAAGCCGAATAGAATTGATGCAGTACAAGAGTGCGACGCAACAGGCGTTGAATAGAATTACTAATGCCGGGAACAAAAATCTAAACTAACTCCAATTGTAATTGCTCAATAGATTGATTCAAAAAATTGGGAAGTATATGTGAATAGGTCCACATTATTTTATCGGGATCATTCAGGTGATGTAACATGCTCCACCATTTTGCTTCTCCATGTTCTTCGATCACGGTTTTTTTCTTTTCCTCCGTTTGCAGGTACATGCTCATACCAACCGCATCCGCTTCAGGATGAAACTGCGTGCCGATCATATAATCATTAAAGCGAATTCCCATGATTGCTCTTTCATACGGAACATGCGGACGGTTCTTTTCAATGCAAAGAATTCTCGCACCCATTTCTTCCAGCACTTTATGATTGGGTTGAACGACCTGGTAATCGCGGCTGTCAACAGCATAAAACGGATCTTTCAACCCGGAAAACACAGGTTCATCATAGCCATCCTGCAGCATATGAATTGGAAAAACTCCAAAAGCCGTAGAGCGACGCTTACAAACTATACCAACATTGTAATGACGACACGCTAATTGAAATGAATGGCAAATAAATAATACGTATTTCTTTTGTTCGTTGGCGGGATTATTATTCCAGCGTTCAACTTCGCCTAGCCAGCGAAAATAATTTTCATCCCACTCCTGGTAACGGCTTTCGAGCGGAGAACCCGGCCCGCCGCTTGAAACATAAATATCGTAGTTCATGTCCGGCACTTCATTCTTCAGCCGTACATCAAATTCATCCCAACGCAGATCAAGATTGTTTACTTCACCGTAGGCAGTGAGAATTTCACGGATACAACGCATGCCCTGGTTAGCTTTGCCTTCATACAGGTCGAGGATTGCTACTTTTATCTTCTTTCGGTCATTAACCATGCCCACAAACATAATAAATTTTTAACGTTGACATCTGTCGGTTCGCTTGCTGACTTACTAACAAATGTGGAAACTATTTCATAAAGTGATGACTAACTGTAGATGATATTCCTGTAATAGAAGATTTACTAATTAGGAAAATTTTTTTATGAAGTCAGCAATTACGGTACTATTGGGCTTTTGTTGCGTCGCACTCTTCAGGGTTCGGTAATTCTATTGAGGTGACGAGACTTCGGAAGTTAGGATAGACCTCCGGTGTCGCAGAGTGTTCGTCATTGCGAGGCCGGCAGAAGATGCTTCAATTATTCAGATTGTTCAGCCGGCGCCGAAGCAATCTGAATTAAATTGAAACAGGAAGTTGCGTAAATTTATCTGTTAAGGACTACCACAACTTATGCAGCAACCTATATTACTCATTCCAGAAAAAGCTGACATTGAAAGAACCCAGGTCTTTGAAACCTGGATAAATCGCGGAGGAACTATTCAACGATTAGGAAAGTATTGGATAAAAGATGAAAAACTTGACAGTCATCCACTGGCAATTTATGGCAATCAAACCTTTTCTTTGGTGTTAGCGCAAATTTATAATCTTTCACTTGTGTCACCTGATGACACGTTGATAGTAAGGTTGGATAAATAGTGGACAAAGCGAAACATCGAACTAAAAAAGATATCTCAACTCTTATACATTGACTTTCCCATTTTTATTAAACCGGTAATTCCAAAACTGTTTCAGGCAGGTGTATTTAAAACGATTGATGATTTTAGAGCAATATCAGGGCGCATCGGTGACAATGAAGAAATACTGGTTTCTGAAATTGTGACTATAGAAGCTGAAGCCCGGGCTTATGTTTTAGAAAATACAATAAAAGACATGGCAATTTATGAGGGCGCTGCAGACATTAACGGAGGAGAATCTTTTTTAAACGAATTCATCAATAAACATAAGACCGTGTTGCCAAAGACAGTTGTGATTGATTTGGCATACAATAAAGTTATTGGCTGGTTTGTACTGGAGTTTAATGCATGCTGGGGCGCGGGACTAAACGGATGCAGCGCAGAAAAGGTGATCGATTGCATTATTAATGCAACTGAAAAGAATGTAAAAGATTAAGACGCAACAGTCTTCAATATTTCGTTGTCAATTTAAAAAATCAGTTGATATGAGAAAAATATTTCTAATACTTGCTTTCATTCCTTTATTGATTAATGCGCAGGTTACTAAAAAAGATAAAACAAAAAAAAATGTCGCCATTGGCATTAGTTTTTCTCCCGATTACAATTACCGGAAACTAAAAAATAACGATGGCAGTTCATCCAGTGATTTTGTCATTAACAGCAGGAACGAACAAGAGAAAGGCAAGTTTAGTGTCACAACTGGTCTCACCCTGATTGCCAGGCTATCCAAAAAATTAGAATTGCAAACAGGACTTCTTTACTCCGACAAAGGACATAGAATCCCCAAACATGCTTTGGACTATGCACCACGTCCAGGTGAGCCGACACACATTAAATCTCAAACAAGTTTCAATTATCTTGATATCCCGCTGAAATTGAATTTCATTTCAGGAAGCGGGCATATAAAATTTATTGCCGGAGCAGGCCTTACGGTGAATATTCTTTTAAACGAATCAGAGCTGGTTACTTTATTTTATGGTGATGGTAGTGAGAAAGAATTGCGTCAATCTGATCAGTTTGAGTATAAAAAATTTAATCTTTCTTCAGTAATAAGTGCAGGCGTTGAATTTAAGTTAACAGAGAATTTCTTTTTGCGAACAGAACCAACATTCCGCTACGGGCTTTTAAAAATAATTGACCTGCCGGTAACAGCTTATTTATGGAATGTGGGGTTGAATGTTGGTGTTTATTATAAACTCAAGTAGAAGAAAGCCTACTTTAAATTACTACTCACAACTCACAACTCATCATTCACCACTCACTCCTTAAACTTCTCCGGGTGCTTTTTATTATGATCCGTTTTATCCTGGAAAGCTTTTGCAGCAGCAAGAATTGTCGCTTCATCATACAAATTACCGATGAGGGTGATGCTTAAAGGCGAGCCGGTTTGATTAAAGCCCATCGGCATTACTACAACAGGATGACCGGTAAGATTTGTAATAGCTAATTGCCTGCCTGCAAAACTTGGCACGATCACAACATCATAATCTTTCATGAAATCATTTATTACTTTGCAAAGATTATAGCGATAGCGGTTTGCATTTATATATTCAACAGCAGGAATTAATCTTGCTGCCCGAAAACTATTTGGCCAAAAACCTTTATCCTGTCTTTCGATCAGGTCATCGCGATTGGTTCTTGTCAGTTCATCAAAAGCAGCGGCGCTTTCTGCATTCAATATAATACTGATAAGATTTACAGGATACACAGTGGAGTCAGGAAAATCAACAGCTTTAATGTCGGCACCCAACGATTTGTACACTTCCAACACTTTTCTTTCCTGCGCATCCGGTGCTAATCGTTTAAAATAATTTTCTGCATAAGCAACCTTTAATTTTTTAAAATCAACCACACCGTCATAATTAAAATTCTTATCAACCGAACCATTATCCTTACCATCTGTTCCCTTTATATAATTAAAAACTATTGCGCAGTCTTCAGCACTGCGGCATATAGGTCCAATCTTATCTAAACTCCAGCAAAGCACCATGGCACCAGAGCGACTGATAGAACCGAAATGTTGGTCGTAAGCCGGTAGCGCCGCATCGTGTAGAAGGAGAAACGATGGAGCCCAATGTTTCGGTTCCGATCGCAAAAGGCAAGAGCCCGGCAACAACTGCAGCAGCAGAACCGGCGGATGAACCACTTGACCCCTGATTCAGGTTCCAGGGATTTTTTGTTTCCCCACCAAACCATTTGTTATTGAATGCAAGAGCACCCAACGATAATTTAGCACAAAGCACAGCGCCGGCATTTCTCAATCTTTTATATACATAAGAATCGTCATCAACAAATTGATCTTTGTATGGTGTGCTGCCCCATGTTGTTTTATATCCTTTTACTGCAAACAGATCTTTTAAGCCATAAGGAATGCCATGCAGTATGCCGCGGTATTTTCCGTTCTTTAATTTCTTCATCGGCCCGTTTTGCCTGTGCCATTGCGGTGTCTTCGGTCAGCGAGATCACACATTCTAATGTATCACCCCATTTTTTTAGTCTTTCAATAAAAAATTTAGTGAGCTCGACCGATGTTATTTTTTTTGTCCTTATCAATCCTGCCAATTGAGGAATAGAATAAAACGCAAGATCATTTTTATTTTTTGGCAATTGAATATCGGCACGAAATGGAAGTGAAACGGTCTGTGTGGTCCTTTGTTTTATTACGCCGTATGGAATCGGATTAAAAGCAAAAGGATAGGGAATATCATTTGTGGGAAGCGTTTTGTGCATTCCTTTTATCAGTTGGGTATAATTCTTCATGCTCTCCATCAATGAATCTGCCTCGGCAATTGTGTATTCAAGATCGTAAAGCGCAGCAGTTTTTTGAATCAACTGGAGTGTATCGTTTTTAGTTTGTGCTATAGTTGCCACTGGAAACACGATAAGAAAAAATAGAAACCTCATAACAGTATTTTTTTGATAAAGTAAATTACATAAATAAAATCATTACCTTTTCAATTCAAAAACTAACTTATGAGAAAGCTTCTCTTTTTCATTCTGGTATCTGCAATTATTTTTTCCTGCGAACAAAAAACCGGCGGAGTGGCAAGTAATGCAAGCAGCGCCGGCGGTGCAGATATACATTTATATGAATACTTTAATTACGATGATACCGGTGTACAGATGGCGGGAATAAAAATGATCCCTGTTAAAACACCCAACGGTGAATTTAAAGTTTGGACAAAACGATTTGGCAACAATCCGCGAATAAAAGTTTTATTACTCCATGGTGGCCCGGCCGCTACACATCAGTACATGGAAGTATTCGAAAGCTTTTTTCCAAAAGAAGGCTTTGAGTTTTATGAATATGATCAGCTTGGTTGCGGTAATTCAGATAAACCCGCTGATACAAGCTTATGGTTGCTTGACCGGTTTGTAGAAGAAGTTGACCAGGTTCGGCAGGCAATCGGAGCCGACTCAACAAATTTTTACATACTTGGAAATTCCTGGGGTGGTATTCTTGGAATGCAATATGCGTTGAAATACCAGGATAAAATGAAAAGCCTGATCGTTGCGAACATGATGGCCAGTTGTCCGGAGTATGGAAAATATGCACAAGAAGTTTTAATGAAGCAAATGGATCCTAATGTACTTAAAGAAATATTGGCTATTGAAGCTAAAGGTGATTTTGAAAATACACGTTACATGGAATTATTGACACCTAATTACTATAATGAACATATTTGTCGCTTAAATCCCTGGCCGGAACCGGTAACCCGTTCTTTCGCTAATCTTAATTATACGATATATAAAATGATGCAGGGTCCATCTGAAATGGGTATCGGTGGCAATCTTGCAAACTGGAATATAAAAGACAGGTTGAAAGAAATAAGAATTCCAACATTAATGATCGGCGCAAAACATGACACCATGGATCCGAAAGCAATGGAAGAACAAAGTAAGCTGGTGCAAAAAGGCCGCTATCTATATTGTCCAAATGGAAGTCATCTTGCCATGTATGACGATCAGAAAGTTTTTATGGATGGCGTAATAAAATTCATCCATGATGTAGATAGCGGCGAATTCAAATGATTACTATCTCAGGGTTTTAACGGTTGTAACGTTATTCTTCTTCTGCATGTTCTGAATAAACCACATGATAGTAAAGCTGGGAATAAAGTCAGTACCTGGTAACAATTCTTCTATAAAGTTACCAACGCCACCCAATGCTCCTTTCCATCCGCCAAAGCTGGCCATAAAGATCATCGAAGAAATGGGTGCCCACAATACGTCACCAAGCTCCCCTAAAAATGGTATTGCATAAGTGGCATAACCCATCAGATCCATCACGATACAAAAAATAAGAGAAGGTTGTCTTTTCATTTTTTTGTTTTGCTTTAGTTTACAAATTTACTGCCGATTTAAAAGCGACAGGCCATAGAGGAAAAAAATAACAGATTAGTTGCATTTGACATGGCGGCCACAAGAAAATGCATTGCAATACTGCCAAGGCCTCTCATGACTAAGAAGTGGATGTTTCAGTGCGTGTCAATTTTTTTTACCACGGAGACACAGAGTTCACAGAGTGGCACAGAGATCGTCTCCGTGTTACTTAGTGTCGCGGTGCCTGCGTGGTTAAATTTTGTTTTAAACCGGGACACTTCTGCAAGTTCAGAGGCAATTATTTTAATTTTTCTATTTCGGATATTCTTTAATTTGCCCCAAACTAATTGCTATGCAGAAGAATTTAATTTTTGTCTTTCTTCTTTTATCGTACACAACTTTCTCACAAGATCACAGCCATGCGTTGGGACGAAAACTTATGTTTCCTGATATTCCCGGTTATAAAACCTTAAAATGCGATTTTCATCAACACACAGTTTTTTCTGATGGCAGCGTTTGGCCGGATATCCGGGTGCAGGAAGCTTTACTGGATGGGCTTGATGCTATTTCTTTGACAGAGCATCTGGAGTACCAGCCGCATAAAGATGATATCCCGCATCCTGACAGAAACCGTTCTTATGATATAGCTATAAAGGAAGCAGCCAACCACGATTTGATAATTGTGAAAGGTTCTGAAATAACAAGGAAGATGCCGCCGGGCCATAACAATGCGATCTTTCTTTCTGATCCGAATAAATTATTGGTTGATGATTCCATCCAGGTTTTTCGTGAAGCTAAAAAACAAGGTGCTTTTACTTTCTGGAACCATCCCAACTGGACGCCACAACGTAAAGATGGAATGGCTACACTCACCGATGTGCATCGTTTGCTTATTCGTGAAAAGCTTCTCGATGGCATCGAAGTAGTAAACGACCAGACTTTCTCAATAGAAGCATTGCAAATTGCACTGGATAATAATTTAACCATAATGGGTAATAGTGATATTCATAAACTGATCGATTGGGATTTTAAAGTACCGAAAGGTGGTCATCGTCCCATTACATTGGTGTTTGTAAAAGAAAGAAGCGCGGAAAGTATTAAAGATGCTTTAATGAACCGGCGCACTGTTGCGGTGTATAAAGATCTCTTAATTGGGCGTGATGAATTCCTTATCCCTTTGATCGAAAGTTCATTAAAAATTACATCTGCAAAATATATCGGCAAATACAATGTGCTTGGTGTTGAGATCGAAAATCTTTCCAGTACTGAAATTGTGCTGCAGAATCAAACAGGTTATACGTTACATAATAATAATGATATGATCACATTGAAAGCCGGTGAAAAAACAATTGTCGAGGTAAAGACAATAGAAAGAAAGCCACAGGTATCTTTAAAATTTATTGTATTAAGTGCAGTGAATGCACCGAACAGGCATCCATCGGTTACACTTAGTTCGAAAGTGGAGGAGACGAAGCAGTAGGCTAAGGCTAAGGCTTAGCCTCAATCTCAACCTTAACCTTAATCTTAAATTAAAACTCTGCGTTGATGAATTTCTGTTCTGATTTCAGTAAAGCCGGCACTTTTATACATTCCCAACGCATTTGGATGATCGAGTGTACAGGTATTTAATTGTATCCATCCCGGGTTATAACTCCAGGCTTTTGCAATTACCCATTGTAAAAAATATTTGCCATATCCTTTGCCTATGAATTCCGGCACGATCCCGAAATAAAGTATTTCTACAAACTTTTCTTCTTTTATAAATTCAATATATCCGGCGGCATCATTATTTACATAGAAAATATAAATGTCAACATTGGCAGCATTGATCTTGTCAAACAGTTCTTCATCGGGCATTACCATCCGGTCAAGCCAAAAATGTTTTTCACCAACGGCATAATAATATTTCCTGTATTCATTTACGGGAATTGGTTTTGGTAATAACCCGAAATGAGTATGGGGGAGAGGTACCGGGAATTCTTTCGGCTCGTGCATTTCAAGAAAAGTAACGGTGACCGGCTGAAATTTTATTTTAGTAATATCAATAGGGATCATCGGGCAAATTAAAATGCGGTGTAAAGTAATTATTCAAAACTGATCGTTCCTTTGCCATCGATATTGGTTCTTTTATCAAAAATAAAATCAACATATTTTGCTTCGCCGGCTTTGGCTGTAATAAATTGGTTTGTCCTGCCATATTCAAGTCCCTTGTTCATCAAAAACTTTAATTGACAATTGTTGATTGAAATCTTTCGCAAAGATCAAATAGGCGGAAAGGATATTGTCAGTTGTGCTGTCTGTGCTTGCAATAATTAGCTTTCCTGTGGTAAGCCCGTTTGTTTTTAAATTATCAGAGAGTGTCACCTCGTTTAAAAACGTTTTTTGAATTCCCTTTGCAACACCATCAGCAAATTCAGAACCCGTTTTCGCAACGGCCTCGCCGGTTTTATTGGCGGCAACTTTTGCTTTGTCCTTGGCCCAGTTGCATGAAGCGGCTATCGATAAAATTGAAACACACAAAATATTTATAAACTTCATTTGAAAATAATTTTATTGCGCTGTAAAAAGGAAAATGAAGGTATAAAATTATTCTTAGTCATGCGGTTATAGGCAAGTGAGGTTGGTATGTCAAACGCCTGTATCAGGAGTCATTCTGCGAATATGCAGAGTAATGCTTACTTATCTTTTTCTGAATGAAAGTCCTTTTTCTTTAAGTGTATCCCGAAGTTTAGGAATTGAACCTGGCCCCAAACCATGAAAGCCCAGCAGTTCTTGTTCTGTGTATTTAGAAAGTTTGAGAAGTGAATCAATGCCTTCACGTTCTAATGCACGTCTTGCGGGAGCACCAATTTTTGCTAAAAAGTCTGAAGACGGTTTTCTTTTTTGTTCACAGATAGGACATACCGGGCAGTCGCTGCTTTTATAATATTGGTGGCCCTTGCTGCAGATGCGCAGGTTTTTAGATGATGTTTTCAATTGGATATATTGAAACACATATAAGCTCTGTTAACGCCGGATCCTTCTGAAAATAAATTCTGATCCTGCTCCAACATTTAAATACAATTTATCATTCGAAACTTTATAACTCGTATTTCCGCTTTTAAATCCGGACAGTAATTTTTTTTCAAAGCCCTTATCCTTGCAAGTTTCGTTTGAGGAAAGCACCAGGCTATCGAAGGTTAATTTTTCACCATTCGCTTTCACCTTTCCATTTAAGCCGTTACAACCGGTATGCCCCGTGATCGTGTTTTTTTCAAGGTTAAAATCAAAATAAGGTGTACCGTGTGCAAAATAATTTGAATCCGGTGCTTTTTTGTTTATACTGTCAAGCACCCAAATATCCTGGATAGAACCTGAAGAAGCCGGAGTGGTACCATCTGGTGTTATCAGGCTTTCAAGCGAGCTTGTTGCGTTTGAGTTTTCTGCAGCTTGCTTTTCTTTATCTGACTGATCGCATGCCGAAATACAAAAGCAAACTATTATGAAGGCTAAAGTCATTCTAATAAAAATCATATCGATTAGTTTTTTAAAAAGTAAAATTAAATACCAGCGAGGAATTGGCCCCGGATATAATCTACAACACTTACAAGATTTTTTGTTTCTTCGAATATTTTTAATTGGCGGTCGGCGCCGGTTCCATTCTCAAGAATTTTGTGAATATATGCAAGACGGTGCCGGCTCCCCAAATGATCAATAACGGGATCGACAAAATCAACCAGCTCATACAGCAGTGCACGGGTATTTACTTCTTCTTCTTTTCCAAAATCGATCAAACGGCCATCGATGCCATAGCGGCTGGCTCGCCATTTATTTTCATTTAGCAATGCACGGGAGTATTGAATAAAATTTAAATTCTTACTTCGTAAAAGATATATCCTTGCGCAAATAGCCTGGAATAAGGTGGCAATAGTAATAGTTTCATCAACCGTGAGCGGAATATCGCAAATGCGAAACTCCACGGTATTAAAAAAAGGATGTACCCGCAAGTCCCACCAGATCTTTTTTGCATTATCGATACAATTGGTTTTTACCAGCAGTTTTACATAATTTTCATATGCTTCAATGCTGTCAAATGCTTCAGGGATACCGGTGCGGGGAAATTTATCAAACACTTTTGTGCGAAAAGATTTATACCCGGTCAGTCTTCCTTCCCAAAAAGGCGAATTGGTACTTAACGAATAAATATGCGGTAAGAAATATCTTGTGCTATTTGCAATATGATTTGCCATCTCACGGCTTTCCATTCCTACATGCACATGCAATCCAAATATTAAATTACTGCGGGCGGCTTCCTGTAATTCATTTACCAGTTCATTGTAGCGTATGTGGTCAGTTATCAACTGGCTTTCCCAATGACTAAAAGGATGAGTGCCTGCTGCGCCCATTGAAAAACCAAGACCGCCGGCTATATCAGAAATGGTTTTTCTTAATGCAGCCACATCCTGCCATGCTTCATCAGCATCGGCACAAATATCGGTTCCTACTTCTACTACGGCCTGGTGCATTTCAGCTTTTACTTTATCCTTTATTACTTTTTGTCCTTCATGCACAATTTTCTGTTCATGACTTTTCAATTCCCTTGTTTCAGGGTCAAGCACCATGTATTCTTCTTCAACGCCAAGTGTAAAAGTTTTATAGTTAAGTGTTGCCATAAATTGAATAATTAATAATTATTAATTAATAATTATTAATTGATTGAGTTTTCAAACCAATGATGTTTTGTTTGCCCCTTTCTTTACATACTCACCCCACGTTAAATTATCTTGTCCATCTTTATGTTCCATTGCTCTTTCGATCGCATAGTTTGAAGCGGTTTCTACCACCCACGCAAAATTTTCTTCACCCACACTTGTACGTTCTGCATCCGGGGCGGGGTTACAAAAATCAATAGCATATGGCACACCGTCTTTTATCGCTAACTCAACAGTATTGAAATCATAACCGAGATAATTACAAATGCGTAAAACGATTTCTTCCATTTGTTTTAATCTCTCTGGTGATGGAGTAAAATCGGCTACATAACGAAGATGATGCGGATTGCGGGGCTCATATGGCATAATGCGAACATGTTTTCTGCCGATGCAATAACAGCGATAGTATTCGGTAAAAACAATTTCTTCCTGTAACAGCATTACCAATTGTCCCGTTTCACCATGTTTTTCAAAAAACTCGTCTTTGTCTTTAATTTTATATACATGTTTCCATCCGCCGCCGGCAAATGGTTTCATGTATGCCGGGAATCCCACATAGTTGAAAATGTTTTCCCAATCCATGGGATAAGCAAGATTGCTGAATGATTCTTCCGTAGTATCGTCAGGATGTTGCCGTGAAGGAATGATGGCGGTTTTTGGGATTGGCACGCCAACTTTTGTCATCAGGCAATTATTGAAATATTTATCATCGGCGCTCCACCAGAATGGGTTATTGATAACGGCCGTGCCGGTCAATGCTTCATTTTTAAGCCATGTGCGGTAAAACGGAACATCCTGTGATATTCGGTCAATGATCACGGCATACCCGGTTGGCTCACCCTGTATTGCTTTATCAATACGAACAGGTTCCGCCATTATTCCCGAAATATTTTTACTATTAATTCTTTCCACAAAAGCCATTGGAAAGCTTCTTTCTTTGCCATGTAACACGCCGATCTTCTTCATAAATTTTTTATTTGATGTTGATGAATTAGTTGGGGGAACGGGTAAGTAATCAAATGTATTTTTTAACGGTAAGAAAAACAAAAAAGAAGCAGGATTGTTTCTAAACAACCCCGATTGTCTTTAATTCCCTTCCCTTAATTTTGCCGAAATGCAGCGTTCGAAGCAGGCCGGTGTCCCCGTAAAAAATATTACTCTCAATTCTACTTATTTAAACAGGGATGTTCTCATTGACCTTTATTTTCCTCCAATAAAATCAGATCCCGGTTTAGTCAGTCTTTTACTCATCAATGATGGACAGGATCTACCAAAATTTCATTTTGATGAAATGCTTGCGGAACTTTATAAAGCAAATGAGATAGCGCCTGTCTTTTGCGCCGGCATTCATTGCAGTACAGAAAGAAAAATGGAATACGGTACGGCTTCTGTAAAAGATTTTAAAGGAAGAGGCGCAAAAGCCCGGCTTTACCAGCAATTCATTTTTGAAGAGTTAGTCCCCTATATAAAAGCTAACTGGCAAAGAGAATTTAAAGAAAAGGCATATGCAGGTTTTTCTTTAGGAGGTCTTTCTGCAATTGATACCGTATGGCATCATCCTGAGGAATTTTCCAGGGCCGGCGTGTTCTCAGGCTCTTTATGGTGGCGATCAAAAGACCTTCATACCGGTTATGATGAAGAAACGGATCGCATCATCCATAAATTAATAAGCGAAGGTGAATTTAAGCCTGGATTAAAATTTTATTTTACAACAGGCTCGCTTGACGAAAAGATGGACAGGAATAACAATGGAGTTATCGATTCAATTGACGATACATTGGCACTTATTGAAGAGCTTGAAAAAAAGGGATACCGGATCGGGGATGATATTCAGTACATAAATTATGAAGACGGCAGGCATGATGTAAAAACTTGGGGAAGAGCGATGCCGGCTTTTTTGAAATGGGGTTGGGGCAGGTAGAGACAAGGCATGCCTTGTCTGTACAAGAGTTCAGAGTTCGGAGTTGGTAGAGACAAGGCATGCCTTGTCTGTACTACAAAGATCAATAATCAGTAATTAATAATTCACAACAAGAATAATAATCGCAATAAAAAAACCTCTCCGTCAATCGGAGAGGTTTTTCTATCGACAACGAAATAAAATTACTGGTTGAAAATATACCTGATCCCCATTTGCATATAATAAGTAGAGAATACACTTACGTTATCCCTGAATGTTTCTGTAACAGGATTATTTCTGTCTGTAGCAAGACGGAAAGTTGGTTTAACATTTCCACCTGGGATCAGGGCATTTTGGTTGGTTGGAACCAATACCGATGCGGCATTTGTAGATCTTCCTTTACCCCAGTTTGGATTAAGCAAATTGCCAAAATTGAAAATATCGAGACTTAACTGGATCGTGTTTTTGGTTTTACCAACATTCATAAACAGGTCTTGTAATATCTTAATATCAAGCTGGTTTCTCCATGGAGCCTGGGCACCGTTACGTTCAGCATATTGTCCTTTATGAGCTCTCAGGTACTTATCCTGGTCGATATATTTAAAGAATAAGGCACTTTGTTCTGCTGCAGTATAATTAACGCCGTTAGGATAAGTGAAAGCAGTAAATGTAATTTCAGAAGGATCTTTTGGAATATAGATAAGGTCGTTACCGTTGAAACCATCACGGTTAAAGTCAGCGCCGTATACATAAGAGAAACGATAATCGATAGAGCCTCCATACATCATAGTGATAGTAGTTGCAAAATGTTTGAAATACTCTTTCCTGAGAGAGACTGAAGCTACTAAACGATCAGGAACTGTATAACCGGCATAGCTCAGCATTGGTGTGTTTGATGAATTGAACGTTTGTGTACTTTGCCATGCTGTTAAAGGCTGATCGCCACCACCATCAAACAGGTTGTTTGCAAAAGTTTTGATATAAGCTATTGACGCACCAAATCCACTTCTGAATGCTTTATCAACTTTAGCAGTGAGAGATGCATATACACCGCGGTTACTGTTTGTAACATAGATCGCATTAAATGCACCTGTTCCTGACGGGCTTGGCAGACCAGCGGATGTTAACGGGTTAATGAACTTTTGCTGATTATTCACCGGGAACATCGCCCTGTTATCAGGATATCCGGGAACTCCCAAAGGCGTTGGTGCCACCAGGTTTACATTTTGGAAATAGGTAGTTTTTACGTCCTTGTTTATAATGCCTTCAAGAGTGAAGGTCATATTCCATGGAAGTTTAGTATCCATTGCAAGACTTGATTTCCATGTTTGCGGGAATTCAAAAGCCTCGTCAAATACAGTGATGGCACTTGGAATAACAGAACCTGGTACCGGTACAGTCGATGGTCTGTAAGCTGCCGGATTCGGACTGAAAGGACCAGGCGTATTTGCAGTACCATTCCATGATTGTGTAACCTGTAGCATTCCTGCATCACCAACCTGGCTAACTATCCAAACAAATGGAACCTTACCGGTGAATATTCCGGTACCGCCGCGAAGCTGTAACGAACGGTTTCCATAAACATCATAATTAAATCCAACTCTTGGAGACCATTGAAGTTCTTTTTTAGGCAGGTTCCCTGTGTTTAACTTCAGGCCATTGGCAAATGTCAGGCCAGCCACCAGTGGGTGGGTTTTAACCTCGCTTACATCAGGATAAGTGGGAAGGTCAAGTCTTAAACCAAGTGTAAGCTTGAATTTTTTGTTCACTGAAATTTCATCCTGGGCGTAAGCAGAGTATTGCATGAACTCGAAAGTAGGGAATGCTTGTGCAAACCCTTTTTCCAAAGAATATGTAAGGGCATAGTCAGTTGGTTTTACTCCGTTCTTAAAATCATCCCATGAGTTGAAACGGAAATAACCCAATCCGAAACGCTGGAAACCATTGATCGTTTCACTCCAATCTACTTGTCCGCCTACCGTCCAGTTATGACTTCCGGCTCTCCAGTTCACGTTATCAACAAACGAATACATTTTTACTTTTCTTAAGTTACCATAGCTGAACAGTTCATATCCAAAAGATGTAAAAGGAGAGCCGTCTTTCAAAATATCAACAAATGGAAACTCCTGACTTGGTGTCTCACGGGAATCATTCTGATAAGTGTATGTGCCGCGAAGTGTATTGGAAAATTTACCAAACTTAGAATTCAACTCCGCAGCGAATGAATAAAAGTTTGCGCCTTGTAAGTATTGAGAATTGCTGAACCAAAGTGCATTTACATCTGTTCTGCCTACGCCGGTAGCAAATGAATTACCGGTGCCGGTTGTTGATGTGCTTGGCGAAGTTGGCTCACCACCTTCTACCTGGCTGTAGCGCATATTAAACTTATGCTTTGTGTTAATATTCCAGTCAATACGGGCTACAAATTTTTCCCTGAGGATCTCTGTTGTATAGTTGTCGAAAGGACCTGTATCATAGTCATAAGTATTTTTCAAATAACTGCTGATATCGGTAAGTTCCTGAACGGTAGGCCGCGCTATATTAGGATTTGCCGGTCCATACGGCTGTGACGGAGTCGCTGCAAATCTTGTTTGAATTTGTTTTGGCTGATTATCCCTTTCATAATTTATAAAAAAGAATAATTTATTCTTAATGATGGGACCTCCAAACCGGCCGCCGTATTGTTTGAATTCAAAAGTCGGTTTTGTAAAAACTGTTTTATTTACTTTACCTCCCTGCTGATCCTGATCTCTGAAATAATGATACACTGAACCCTGGAACTGATTTGTACCTGCGCGGGTAACCGCATTAATTGCGCTTCCCACAAAACCAGATTGACGTACATCGTATGGAGTTACGTTTACTGTAATTTCATCAAGCGCATCGATAGAGATCGGAGATCCGTTTGCAGGAAGGTTTTGACCAATACCAAAAGAGTTATTAAAATCTGAACCATCAATTGTAAAATTATTTTGCCTGTAATTACCACCACCGATTGACGTACCATTTGCCTGCGGAGTCAGCCGTGTAAAGTCATTCACACTTCTGTTGATACTTGGCATATTAGCAATACTCTGGGCATTAATATTTGTCATCGCCCCTGTTCTGCTGGAATTAAGGATCGGGTTTCTTTTGGTAGTGCTCACAATCACATTTTCAAGGGTACCTGTTTTTTTATTCATAGATACTTCCAGTAAAAAAGCTTCCGCCAGTTTTAATTGAACATCGTCAAAGGTTACCGACTCATAACCAACAAAAGACACAACAACAACATAAGGGCCGCCTACCCGCATATCGTGGATAGTGAAGTCGCCTTTTTTTGATGAAAGTGTTGTGTACCTGGTTCCTGAAGGAGAGTGGGTGGCAATGATGCTTGCGCCGGTAAGTGCTTCTTTTGTGGCAGCATCAATTACATTACCTGTAATTTCACTAGTAGTTATTTGAGCCTGTGAATAGGTGGCTGTAATAAATACTATAGCAAGTGAAAACAAGATTCTCTTAAGCATAAGTATTAGTTTATTGGTGCAAAGAAAGGGAATTCCCTCCGGTTAAATATAGCCAAATATTAACAAATTATTGCTGGTATATAATCTTTTAAAGAAACGAGTGTGAAGGGAGAAACGCTGCTTTCCATTTCAAAATATTTTCCACTTTCCTTCCACCTTCCGGCTGTAAATTTGCTGAAAACTTATCTGGGCATGTTAGATAGTATTGAAAGTGCAATCGAGGATATAAAATCCGGGAAAATTGTAATAGTGGTTGACGATGAAGACAGGGAAAATGAAGGCGATTTTATTATTGCTGCCCGCTATGCAAGTCCCGAGGTTATCAACTTTATGAGCAAGCAGGGCCGTGGCCTTATTTGTGCCGCCCTGGTTGAAGACCGTTGTGACGAACTCGGGCTCGAGCTTATGGTAAACAATAATACTGCCCTTCATGAAACCGCATTTACAGTTTCTGTTGACCTGTTAGGGCATGGGTGCTCTACCGGAATTTCTGCACAGGATCGATCAAAGACAATTCATGCATTGATTAACCCGGAATCTAAATCGTCAGATTTTGGGAAGCCTGGCCATATTTTTCCATTGCGTGCAAAAAAGGGCGGAGTGTTACGCAGAGTAGGCCATACCGAAGCCGCTATCGATCTTTCACGTCTTTCTGGTTTTGAGCCGGCGGGTGTTTTAGTTGAAATAATGAATGATGATGGAACAATGGCCCGTTTACCCCAATTGATAGAAGTAGCAAAAAAATTTGAATTTAAGATCATTTCTATAAAAGACCTGATAGAGTATCGTATAAAAAGAGATTCGCTGATCGATGAGGTGGTAAGCGTAGATATGCCAACAAAGTTTGGGCATTTTAAATTAGTTGCGTTTAAAGAAAAGTATACCAGCAACGAACATCTTGCATTAATAAAAGGAGAATGGCAGAAAGATGAGCCGGTAATGGTAAGAATGCATTCATCATGTTTTACCGGTGATATCCTTGGCTCACTCCGTTGTGATTGCGGTGAGCAATTACGTACTGCTATGAAGATGGTAGAAAAAGAAGGTAAAGGTGCGATCCTTTATATGAACCAGGAAGGCCGCGGTATTGGCTTGCTGAATAAATTAAAAGCTTATCGTTTGCAGGAAGAAGGAATGGATACAGTGGAAGCAAACCTTCATTTGGGTTTTCAAATGGATCAAAGAGATTATGGGATCGGCGCACAAATGTTACGTCATCTTGGAATATCCAAATTGAAACTGATCAGCAACAATCCCAAGAAAAGAGTAGGACTTGTTGGATACGGTCTTGAGATCGTTGATAACATACCAATCGAAATTTCTTCCAATCCTCATAACGAAAAATATCTGCTGACAAAAAGAGATAAGCTGGGGCATGAGATTATGGATGATGAGGAGTAAAAAATTCCAAAAAACAAATTCCAAAGATCAAATAAGTTTCAAAATCTCAAATTCCAAATTCCAATCTCGGTGATGTCCATTTTGGAATTTGGAATTTGTCGTTTGGAATTTATTATTAGTTGCCATCTTTCTTTTCGACAGTTGCCGGTGGTTGTGGAATCGGTTTGGGTTTTCGTTTAAAGAAAAGATTCCAAAATTTGTCCGCTTCCCTGCGATAGGCTATGCTTGTTCCAAATCTCCTGGATTTACTTGAATTCGTAGAGGCGCCTGTAAGCAGGTCAATGTTTTCTTTATAAAAAAGATTTACCCTTATAGTGCCGCTTTTGTTAACGAGAAATTCTGCAATAAAATTTTTAAGGAGGTCAGCCTTATATTGAGCCGAGCTTTGAATAGGCACATCTGCTGTCCCTTCAAATGTCAATACAATGCGATTGTTTAAAAATGTCTTTGCAACAGCTACATTAATATCACTATTATAAAACGTCCCATCCCCGCTGAAAGGTTTAGGATCATAAAGAGAGCCCGAAAAATTAATATTTAACCCTTCAATTTTTAATGTGGTTGCAAGAAAAGTATTTAGCCATTTATTTATTTGGCCCGACAGGAAACCAGAAATACTATTTACCACAAGATCGACGCCGGCAGAAGACAAATTCAGGGATGATCCACGGTCTGTAGGAGCAAATTTGTTAAACACTACAAGAAATGCAACATGTTTATTTAACTCATTTTCGTTTTCTGATAGCAACCTGAACATTTGTGAAGCATAAAAATCTTTTCTTACAGCGCTTTCAGGCGGAAAGTCCAGGTCAAATTTTATGTCGGGCTTGAAAAGGTCGCCTCTCAATTTTGCAATCACATATACATAATCCCTGTAACCACTCACGTCATCACCGGAAGTACCGCTGTTTATCAAAGGAGAAAAATCAACTTTATTTTCTGTTTTATAAACGCCTTCAATGTTTACTGTAGGATGAAATGGATCGCCGTTCCATTCAATATAGTTATTGGCATTTTTATTCAGCTCAAATGGTTTTTTAAAAAATGACTGGAAGCTGAATTTATAAACGCCATCATTGATATCGAATCGTCCGCGCATGGTCATGGGTTCGGCGGTACCGGAAATAATTCTGAGATGGCCATTACCACGACCACGAATCTCATCATTGGTTAATTCGTCAATGACTACCCGCACATTCACCCTCGGATTACCGGTTATATCCACATCATAAGTAAGGTTGGTCTCATTGCTCCTGATAATTGAATCTGTTAACTCCCTTCCGTATTTTCTTTCAATAAGAAAATCTGCAATGCCGCTTTCTCTTCCGGTAGTATTGGGAATAGTAATACTAGAACTGTCAACTTCTGATGCTTTCGCAATTATTTTCATTCGCATGTTATACTGGGGCCCGGTTAGGGAAAACGAGCCGGTACCGGTAGCATAACCATAAAAACTGCTGTTATCTTTCCTGGTTGTATTTAGCAACAGCATTGGCCTGTTATCAACTTCAGCTCTTATATTATATACCATATTGCGCCATGCATTATGCCTGATCACTCCTTCACTCAGCGTGGCGGTATTATTTGTTACTGTATCGATCAATTTGAGACGGCCAAGATCAAGCCCGTCTTCGGTAAATGTTATTTCACCATCAGATAGTTTATAATAGCATTGTGTAAAGATCACTTTGAGACCGGCATCCTCAAGTTTCATTTTCCCAACATATTTTGCATTTCTGCCCAGGCCAATGATTTTTAAAGGACCGGTTGCAAAGCCATCAAGGTTTGTAAACAATGTACCAATAAAACGTTCGGCGATCTTTACCGGGTATCTTTCAGGCACTATCGTTATTACATCTTCACCATCTGTTGCGAGATTCTTTAAAAAGAGATTGAGATCAAAATCAAGTTTTTGATCGGGATTCACCGTTTTTCCATTTGCAATAAGATTGCCTGTTTTATTATTATAAAAAACATGAGCCCTTATTTGGCCGATACTATCCTTGTCGATACGCAGTTGATCGGTTTGAATATCCGATGTTATATTAAAAGTTTTCACCGGGTCTTCGATCGTTATATCCCCTGAAACCCTTCCCTCGAACTTGTTTGTTTTTACAAGAAATCCCGTTACATCGCCGACATTAAATTCCTTCAAATCGATCTTTATATCGTTCCAGTCGCCGGTAGCAGACGGCTGTGTCCGTATTCTGATTTCCTGGTTGCTTTCTTTCAGCACAATTTCGCCATGCGAAACTTTCCTTGATCGTACTTCCAACTCGCCATTTTCTTCCACCGTCCATCGTTTGCCATTCAATACAAAATTCGAAGTATCGAATTTTATAGCAAATCCGTCATCATAGGTTCTTACCAGCGCATTTATCGATCCGCCCGAGATGTTTTTATTATCACTTTCTGTTACAAACTTTATATTGGTAGAATCATTTCTTGCCAACAGATCAATTTGCGTAAATGGGAAACTTAGGCTATCACTTACTTTTACATGATCGATGGTAGTGGTAACCGCAAGATTTTGAAATGTGCCCCGTCCCTTTACCAGTACATTTTGAAATTCATATTGTTTGTATGCCATGGCAGGCACTTCCGCATTTAACTCTAATTGATTTAATCTTGTATCAAGCCGGCCGGTGATTGTACTGTTATTAAATCCCTGCACGCTTGTATCAAAAAGATTCAATAGGTCCGAAACATAATTTGTTTTAATTGAAAAATTAAATGCCTGGTTACTTACCGATCTTGATGGTTCATTAATGTAGGCAGGATAATATTTATTCAGGAAAAGTTTAAAAGTTTGCGGAAGATCTTTTAATGAAAAACTGCCGTTGATGTTTGCGTCCACTTCATTTGACCGGACCGTAAAATGTTTAATATTATCGATGTATTCAGAATTTACCACAAAAGAATCAAGCGGTATCGATTTTCCATCTTTTGTAATTGTTGCATTCCGGATATTTGCATTTCCAATAAAGTTGTCAACGTTATCGCCGGAGAAATTAAAATCCAGCTTTCCCCTAAACGCATAATTTTCATTTAATAAATTCAGGGGCTTCAGGTTTAATGTATCCACTTCGGCAATAAAATTAAAGCGCGGCACCTTACCACTCAGGTCAACTATTCCATGCAATGCGGCAACAGCATTGGTATCTCTTATGGAAAAATCACCATTGAATATTTTTTTACTTAATGATCCTTTAGCGGTAATGTTTTCGTAATGATAATTATTATAAACAAGATGGTGAATGTTGCCATCAACATCGGCAGAAATAGTATTAAAATCAAATCCTCTTCCTTTTACCTGTCCGGCAAATGAAATGGTCCCGATTTCCGGGTTATTTATGAATTTGCCGAGGTTGAAATTTTGTGAAGAAATTTTACCGGAATAAAAAGGTTCTTTGCCATCGGGCAGCTTCATGTTCAGGTCGCTTGTTACAGTGCCAAGATTGGTGCGTATCGTACCATAAGTAACAAAGTCTTTAATAAACCCGGTAAAGTTTCCATTAAAATCCAGGTATGCGATGCTTCGCAGATTAGGCGTTGTTATTTTTCTTATGCCGGGTAAAAAAATAGCGGCATCACCGTAAGTTGTATGAAAGTTATTTGCTTTAAAATCAATAAAAGTTTTATTGATATCAGGAAGCCCGGTCATGCTTATATCACCGTTGAGGTAAGTGTTATTGCCCGCTTGTATTGACATTTCCGTTCCAAAAATATCATCGACCGTACCTCGTGCAAGCCCACTGACCTTAATTTTCTTATTCCATGTTTTTGCAGCCGGCGCAAAAAAGGCAATATCATCACTGTCGATTTCAGCATCGGCAAAGCGGGCCTGCATTTTTATTTTAGTGATGAAAGAACTCATATCGCTGAAATCTTCATACTTCATGCTGAAATAATCACGGACTATACTGTTGTTTGTCCTTATCTCCAGCTTATCAAATGTCATTTCGTTTGGAGTAAGTTTGGCATCGGCCACCATCGACTTCACTTCAAAGCCGCTTCTTTCTTTTGTGCTAAGTTCAAGAGATGCAGTTAGCGTGTCTTTATTAAAAACGATATTATTAAAACTGCCATTAATAGCAGCGAAATCAATATTTCTTCCGTCGAAGAAAGTGTTATAATCGCCATCTATTTGTTTTATATTCTTAAAGTCGCCATTTGTGATCTTTATTTTATCAATATGCATCACCCATCCTTCAGCATTCCATTTTAAAACCGAATCGATTTTTTCTTCCGTGAGTATTTCATCATTATCGGTAACCACTTTGATTTTCTTCGGTCGCTTACCCGGATAATTGGTAATAATAAAAAGCGGGTCCGTAAAATCGAGAGAGGTTATCTCAATTTTTTTTGAGTTAAGATTGATTTCATCCGCATCCATTTCCATTGCGGTCAAACGAAACTGCATGTCTTCTCCGCGCCATGCATCTTTTTTCAGGAACAAAACATTTTTGAATTTGACTTTTTTAAAATCCAGTTCAACACCTTTCTTTGTACTATCCGTTGGACCGCCGCCGGAAAAATAATCAACGAGGTATTGATAGTTCCAGACAGAATCGGCACGGTTAAGATGGATGACTGCATCACCCAACTCTATATAGTGAAGTACGATCTTATCTTTAAAGAAAAACCAGTCGGTAACACGAACCTGCATAACACCGGCAGAAAGCAGCGTATCATTTTTTTGATCTTCGATCAACACTCCTTCCAAATTCATTTTATCAAAAAGAGAAAAGCTTACATGTTTGATAGTGATCTTACTTTTCAGATCTTTTGATAACCGGTTAGTAACAGCCCGGGCAATCATATTCTGTCCCTTATCAGTATGAATAAAGATCCATCCCGCTATTATGAGAAATAACAGTGAAAGCAGAACCCATTTGAGTATTTTCTTGAAGGTCTTCAGAAGCAGGGCTTTAGAATGTAAAAGTAACCAATGTCCCCTTTAAGGCAAATTAAGTACCAAAGGTCAGCAACACATTAACTAAATGGTGAGGGGTAAATGTTAAATGTAGACCCTTAAAGCCCGTTTTTGGTTGTCTATGCCCCGTTACTTTTTGAAGTACTTGCCAATGCTAAGACCGGCAGCCCTGTTCCCGATCTCGGGACCGTAATCCCAGTTATTCATAGTGGTGAGGCTATAATTGTAATGGACATACACGAATAAACCGTTTTTAGCTTCATAACCGAATTGCACAATGGCAGAAGCGAGGTAATGCCCATAATCATTAAAACTGAATTTCATGTTTCGATCAACCTCGGTATTGCTATTCGTAGTAAATTTTTCATTGCCAAAAAGTGCGAAGTCGAGCGAAGGACCAAAGCGTACAAAGAAATGTCCGGGTTCAAGATTGAAATCATGCTGTAATAAAAAACCAAGTTCTATAGTATGAAAACTTGTATTTACATTAACGGCAGACGAATCAGGCGGAAATGCAAGGCCGATAAACTTATTTACTTTATACCCGCGAAGATTATACCCAATGGATGGAGAAAAGCTTAGCTTGTTTTCAAAAGGCACCTTCAATTGCAAGCCGGCATTCAAACCAATCTTCATTGTAGTTTCCTGTTTTTTTCCTTCTATTATGTAACGCACATCGGTTACCTGCGGGCCTGCAAAAACGCCAAACTGCACCTGGCTGTTAACAGAAAGTGTAAGTAATAGGGTAATGGCAGAAAACAAAATTTTCATGGTCAGTTTTTTACTGATTTAAGATTACAACCGGTTTTCAGAAAGGATTTTGCCTGGAAAAAATGGTGACAGGCTGGACTTAAAGGGGCGTAAAAATAGAAATTAAATCCTGCCAGTCAAATAGTGGGTGTAAAAAAGGCGAAATATATTTTAATGCTTTGACTAACAGGAGCCGGATGCGTTAATTAATATTTTTTAGCAGGGTCTTTTACCTGGTTCCCGGCATTGTATTGCAATGATTGGCCTTTTGGTATTGAAAGACTTGTCCAATCTTTGTTCTTTATCATTCGTCCGATGTACACGATCTGGCCGATATGGTATGGGTAATGTGCCAATTGGCGATTGATCGCATCAATTACAGTAAGCGGTTCTTTACGTATATAAATTATGGTCAGCAGATCGTTTTCGGTTAATGATTCCAATGCCTGGAAACAACATTCCCAACCTTTATTCCATAGATCAATTATTTGTTGTTTGGAATAATTGTGTATTTCAAATTCATCATCACGCTGGCGCCATTCTTTTTCTCCATCTTCCGTTAAAAAATTGGTGAAGCGGCTAAGCATGTTGCCGGTTAAATGCTGAACAATTATGGCAATACTGTTTGATTCAGACGTGGGCATATTATGAAGATCTTTTTCTTCCAGTTGCTCAAAGGTTTTTTCACCAAGCTCTTTATAGTATTTAAGCCTTTTGATAACAGTGGTCAAATATTCTTTCCCTAAACTCATTATTAATTATTAATTGTTAATTATTAATTTTTAAATGAAATCACCATCCTTCTGCCGAATCATCACCACGGTTATCGGCAACGGCTTCAAATTTTTTATCAGGTAACACTTTGATCACTTCTGTTCTGCCAATGCCGATCCTTTCCTTTATTTTATATCCCATTGCTTCAAGAGATTTTTTTGTTGCAGGATCAAATGTTTTTTCTAAATAAACACTGTCAGGCAGCCATTGATGATGAAATTTTGGTTTCCATACCGCATCTTCGGTGCTCATGTTAAACTCAATAATATTTACAATAGTTTGAAAAACCGAAGTAGGAATTGTAGTACCGCCAGGTGTACCAACGACCAAATACGGTAAACCATCTTTCAACACAATAGTAGGGGTCATTGAACTTAGCATTCTTTTGCCAGGCATGATAGCATTTGCTTCGCCACCGATGGCGCCATACATATTGGGCACTCCTGGTTTTACACTAAAATCATCCATTTCATCATTTAATATAAAACCTGCGCCACCAACAACTGTTTTACTTCCATAAGAATTATTAAGCGTTGTGGTAACCGCCACTGCATTTCCATCTTTATCGATCACGCTCAAATGAGTTGTCTCTTCACTTTCCACCGCGGGAATTTCACCCGGCTTTACTTGTTCACTATTGCTTGCTTTACCCGGAACAAAATCAGCCATTCTTTCTTTCAAATATTTCTCATTCGTAAGTTTTGAAACCGGCACTTTGTAAAAATCAGCATCGCCCATGAATTGTGCCCTGTCAGCATAAGCTCTTCTTTCTGCTTCTACCATTAATTGTACAGCTTCAGGAGATTGAAAACCATAAGAAGCAATTTGTTTGTTTTCGATCATCTTCATCATTTGATGTACAAGCAAACCACCGCTGCTTGGCATCGGCATTCCAACAATTTTATATCCTTTGTAATCGAAAACATGCGGCTCTCTTGAAGCCGCTTTATAATTTTTCAGATCCTCAAGTGATATAATTCCATTTCCTCTTTTCATTTCTTCTACGATCAGCCGCGCGGTTTTGCCTTCATAAAAACCTTTTGCTCCATTTTTCTTGATCCGTTTCAACGTTTCAGCAAGATCTTCTTGAACGAGGGTGTCGCCGCCCTTCCATAAATTATCTTTTACAAAAGCAGGTGTTTGTGTACTGTATTTTAAAAAATCATCTTTTAGTGAATTATAAGCTCGTGCATCACGTTCGGAAATAGCAAATCCTTTTTCCGCCAAGATCAATTGCCGGTTGAATTAATTTATCAAAAGAAAGATTTGCATATTTAGCAGATTCGAATAACCCGGCTATTGTACCCGGCACTCCTGCGGAGAGATGTCCGTATTGACTCAATTCTAATTGCGGATCACCGGTCGAGCTCAGGTACATATCACGATGAGCTTTGCCCGGTGCTTTTTCCCTGTAATCAATAGAAACGAGCTTTCCATCTTTTAATCTTGCTACCATAAAACCGCCGCCGCCAAGATTACCTGCATTCGGATAAACAACTGCAAGGGCTAATTGTGTTGCAATCGCAGCATCAACCGCATTACCACCCATTTTCAAAATTGCTACAGCCCACTTTACTGGCAAGCGGATGTGCGGAAACAACAGCGCCATTTTCGCAAACGATCTTTTTCTGACTGGTATAATTATATTGATCAACAAGTGTGGTCGACGTTTTTGTTGTTTTGCAGGAAAACACAAACAACGCCGGAAGAAGCAAGAAAAAAATAATTTTTTTCATCATAATGGCATTCTAAGCACAAGGTAAATAGTTCCCGGTTTTTAAACATAAAATCTTTATCTTTATTTCACTCTCATCTGTACTCGTTGAAACCTGATGGTATTATCGTATCCCTCTTCTTTTAACCCAAACAACAACTGCATATGATCACAAAAAAAATCAAGCTTCCGATCAAAAGCCTTGCAACTCTATTTATTTGTTTTTTACTATCCGCCTATGCAATGGGGCAAACTGCAACATTGCGTGGTTCAGTAAAAGATGCAAATGGTTTGCCTATGGCCGGCGCCTCGGTTGTGCTCGAGGGCACTAAACGCGGTACGGTAACAGATGCAAGCGGCAATTATGAATTAAAGGTTGCACCCGGCAATTACACCCTGATCATAAGTTACGTTGGCGTGGTAACGCAACGTAAACAAATTACTGTGAGTGGGGGAGCCGTATCCGAAAATAATTTTGAAATGCTAAACTCCGGTGAACTCAACAGGGTGATTGTTGTTGGCTCACGTTCATCTGCTACAAGATCAAGTACGCAAACTCCGGTACCTGTTGATGTGATCACGAATCGTGAATTAAATCTTACCGGCCAGGTGGAACCAACGCAGATGATAAATTTTGTTGCTCCATCTTATAACTCGAGCAGGCAAACGGTTGCTGATGGCACCGATCATATCGATCCTGCAACGATACGCGGTCTTGGTCCGGACCAGACACTTGTTTTGGTAAATGGAAAAAGAAGATACAATACTGCATTGTTAAATGTGAACGGAACAATTGGCCGCGGTTCTGTTGGAACTGATCTTAATGCAATTCCTGCAGCGGCAATTGAAAGAGTGGAAGTATTGCGTGACGGCGCCTCATCTCAATACGGTTCAGATGCAATTGCAGGTGTGATCAATATCGTTCTCAAAAAAAATGCAACAGGTACAACATTACTTGGTCATTGGGGTAAACATTATGAAGGTGATGGTGAAGTACAGCAAATAGGTTTGAATAAGGGAATGAGCTTGGGTAAAAAAGGTGGTTACTTTAATGTATCGGCAGATATACGTCACCGAGATCCGACAAATCGTTCTGGCGATTACACCGGTACTGTTTATACAAATACGGTATCACTCGATGAACAATTAATTGCCCAAAGAGGCTTTAGCAGGAAGAACAATATGCATATTGGAAATTCTGAAGTGTATAATTATGGAGCATTGGTAAATATGGGTTACCCGTTTAAGAATAATCTTCAATTTCTTTTAACTGCCGGTTATAATTACAGGGATGGAAAAGCAGCGGGCTTTTATCGTTATCCAAAACAAACAACACAGGTAATCGCCGAATTATATCCTGATGGATTTCTTCCGATAATTAATTCTATCATTCGTGATAAATACATCACTGCCGGATTTGAAGGAAAAATTGGCGGCAACTGGAACTGGGATCTAAGCCAGGCAATAGGCGGTAATTCATTCCGCTTTGATGTTACAAACTCTAACAATGCATCGCAGTACGCTTTAAAAGCAGCAGCGCCAACGTCGTTTTATGCAGGTAAACTATTATTTAGTCAATACACAACCAACTTAAATATTTCGAGAGATTTTGGTACGCAAATGGGTTTAAAATCTTTTAACCTCGCTGTTGGCGGCGAATATCGCAAAGACAATTATTCAATACAACCGGGTGAAGAAACTTCATATCTTAACTATGCGCCATCGTCCGGTAAAGTAGGGGGTGCACAAGTGTTTCCCGGTTTTCAACCATCAAACGCTGTTGATGAAAAAAGAGATGTATTGGGTGGTTATGTTGATATTGAAACCGACATTTCAGATAAACTTCTTTTAAATGGCGCCGGTCGTTATGAGCATTATGACGATTATGGTTCAAGCTTTGCCGGCAAGTTTGCTTTTCGTTTCCAGGTTTTCAAACCGCTTGCTATTCGTGGTGCAGTGAGTAATGGTTTCCGGGCGCCTTCCATGCAGCAAAGATATTTCAGCGCCATCAACACTGTATTTATTCAAACCAGTTCGGGTCTTCAACCGTTTCAGCAAGGCACTTTCCGTAATAACAGCCTGGTGGCACAGGCATTTGGTATTCCAAGTCTCGATGCCGAAACGTCTACCAATTATAGTGTTGGCTTAACAAGCAAACTTGCAAAAAACAGATTGAGCATTACGGTAGATGGTTATCTTATCGATATTGACAACAGAATTGTAGTAAGTTCTTCTTTCCGCAGGTTCAATGCTCCTGAGGCAAATGCTGTGAATGCAATCCTGAGCCAATACCCTGATCTTGCTGATGTAAGCTCTGTAATATTTCTTACCAATGCAATCGATACCAGAACAAAAGGCATAGATGCCGTAATTGCATTTACTGATAAACTTGGTAACGGACAGTTTGCATTAACTGCTGCAGCTAATTTTAATAAGACAGAAGTGCAGGGGGATGCCCGTGTCAGCACCATCACTGATCCTGCATTGCAGGCCCGCTTATTTGCCCGTGATGAAAGAAGCCGTATTGAAGAAGCGCAACCCAGGCATAAAATTTCGCTCAACTTTAATTATAAGGTTGGGAAAGCAACGTTCAATGTACGCAGCACTCGTTTTGGAAAAGTGGCAACAAGAGACCCGGGCAATCCCTTGCTTGATGAGTTCTTCAGTCCTAAAGTAGTTACCGATGCAAGCATAGGCTATAAATTGGCAAATTTTGTCAACATAACTGTTGGTGCAAATAATATTGGTAATACTTATCCCGATAGGTTGAAAAATTTTGGAAACACAGGCGAAGGTCGCTTTGTATACAGCCGTGCTGCAACACAATTTGGTTTTAATGGCGGTTATTATTATACATCTTTAGTATTTGAATTACATAATCTGAAGCTGGGTAATAAAGAAAGACTGGCAAGAGCAGCACCTACGGTGCCGATGATGGAAGTGCAGCAGTGATCCTGATAGCTATAGGGACAAAAGTAAAAAGTAAAAAATCAAGAGTCTTCTCAGTATTGGGAAGACTTTTTAATTCATTAATAACAATAAGTTTTTTCGACTTTAGCAATTTTCAGGTCATCACTTATTGTTGAAATATATCGTACGCAGTTTGAGTTACCCAGTCCTTTTTTGAGTTCTTTATTAAACAGCCATAATGTGCGGACCATTTCTGTTTCTTCTGTAAAGTCAGAATATATCAACCGGTGCTTGATCTTGCCATCTCGAACGACGTGCATAGATCTGTGATTTTTTGCGCCAAGGGATTCTGTAGCATTAAAAAACGCCAGATTACCGTCACCAACGAAACTCATTAGGGTATCTTCCTTTCCGGATTTAAACGGAGGACCAAAATAGGCCAGGCTATAAACGCCTCCGTCACTATGTGCTGTTCGTATAAATGTAACACCGAGATTTATTTCTTTTTTTAACTTAAGAATTGGATTTATGCTATCGAAGAAGAACTTGAAATATAAAAGAGTGTCGTTGGGTTTACCATCATTTATCATTATTTCTTCAATAAAAGCGGCAGTGCTTTTTGCGTCATTGGAAACTGATGAAACGACCCCATGTTGGCGCAACTTGCAGCTATTTAAAAAGCAAAGCAGCAATAGGGTTAAGCTTAAAAATGAGATAAAAGTTGCGAGGGAAGATCTTATCATAGTGAGGTTTTGGTCTTTGAAGTTACTAAAGTCTTTGTATGGTAAAGCCATCTTTCATAAATTGCCCCTTCAAACTATATTTCATGCGTAAAAGATTTTTAGTAGCACTGGCAATATTAATTTTTATTTCGTCAAATGGACAGCTAAGATCTCCCGAAGAATTTTTAGGATATAAGATCGGCAGTCGTTATACACCACATTGGAAGATCGTTAACTATTTTCAACATGTTGCAGCAAATGCTTCTGCAAATGTGAAGCTGGAGCAATATGGACAAACAAACGAAGGCCGCCCGTTATTACTTTCATTTATTTCATCGGCGGACAATATCAGCAGGCTTGAGCAAATAAGATTGAATAATATGCGGCTGGCTAATCTTGCAAAAGATAAAGCTGCTCCAATAGAAGAAAATGCACCGGCACTTGTTTGGTTAAGTTATAATGTACATGGTAATGAAACATCTTCATCCGAAGCAGCAATGATGACAATCTGGGCACTGGTTGATCCTTCCAATACAAAAACTAAGGAATGGTTGAAGAATACGGTTGTAATAATTGATCCGTGTATAAATCCTGATGGGAGGGACAGGTATGTGAATTGGTTCAATTCAATCGTTGGAAAAAATATGAACCCGGCATTAAGTGCAAGAGAGCATCGTGAGCCATGGCCGGGTGGCAGAACCAATCATTACAATTTTGATCTTAACCGCGACTGGGCATGGCAAACGCAGATTGAAAGCCAGCAAAGAATGAAAATGTATAATCAATGGATGCCTTATGTGCATGTTGATTTTCATGAGCAGGGCATTAACAATCCATATTATTTTGCCCCGGCAGCGCAACCCTTTCATGAAGTAATTACGCAATGGCAAAGAGATTTCCAGGTAACGATTGGAAAGAACCATGCAAAATATTTTGATGCGAATGGCTGGTTATATTTTACCAAAGAAGTGTTTGATCTTTTTTATCCAAGTTACGGCGATACTTATCCTGTATACAATGGCGCTATCGGAATGACATATGAACAAGGAGGCGGAGGCGCAGGTGGCCTGGGTGCATTAACTGATGAGGGAGATACATTGACGCTGTCAGATCGTGCCACTCATCATTATACCACCGGCTTAAGCACGATTGAAGTTTCTTCGCTGAATGCAGCACGATTGGTAAAAGAGTTCAGGAAATTTTTTAATGATGCAGTAAATGTTGGTGTAGGCGAGTATAAAACATATTTGATAAAAAACAACGAAGCTGACAGGGAAAGGATCAATGCTTTAACTGCATTGCTTGATAAAAATGGAATTCAATATGAATTTGCAGGTGGAAGTTCAAGAGGCACACTTTCAGGTTACAATTATTTTTCGGGAAAGGATGAGGCATTCACAATTGAAGGGAGTGATCTTATGGTTCATTCACAGCAACCAAGATCGGCGATGGTAAAAGTTCTGTTTGAACCCAGGAGTAAACTCGTTGATTCAAATACCTACGATATTACAGCATGGTCATTACCCTTTGTGTACGGAGTAAAGACATTCGGTTCAAAAACAAAATTGCAGTCATCGGCAGGTACAAAACCAGCGGCAATTACAAACAACGTAAATGATGCTTATGGTTATGTTATCCGCTGGCAAGGTGTGCAAAGTGTAAAAACATTGACAACATTATTGCAACAGGGAGTGCGGGTCCGGTTTTCAGAAACGGCTTTTGAAATCAATAGCCAGCAATTCGACCGTGGCTCTCTTGTGATCATTAAAAAAGGGAATGAAAAGTTTGGAAACTCTCTTGCTTCGATGATCAACCAGGCATGTAATGCGAATAACGTAAAAGCAAATATTATTACCACCGGGTTTGTTGATAAAGGATTTGATTTTGGCAGCAGTAAGATTCATTATTTAAAAGCGCCGCGTGTGGCCTTATTAACCGGCGAAGGTGTTGGTTCAAACGCAGCCGGTGAGGTATGGCATTTCTTTGAGCAATCACTTGATTATCCTGTTACATTGGTTAATGCAAATGATTTTGCAAGGATAATCTGGAGTGATTTTGATGTGCTCATCATGCCTTCAGGTAATTATCGTTTCCTTAATGAAAAATCTTCTGCTGATCAGTTGAAAGATTGGGTAAATAAAGGCGGAAGATTAGTTGCTCTTGAAGGAGGTGTTGGTCAATTAGCGAGAACTGACTGGGCGATCAAGGCAAAAAAATCAGACGACGCCGCTGATAAAAAAGATCCTTACGCTGCTTTACAGGTTTATGAGGAAAGAGAAAGAGAATTTCTCAGATCAAACATTCCGGGTTCAATTTTCAAAGTGCAACTTGATAACTCGCATCCTTTGGCATTCGGCTATCCTAATTTTTATTATACATTAAAACAAGATGATGCGTTGTACGATTTTATTAAAGAAGGCGGATGGAATGTTGGTGTATTGAAAAAAGACAGCCAGGTTTCGGGATTTGTTGGCTCTTCATTAAAAGATAAATTAAATGATGCATTGGTTTTTGGTGTACAGGATATGGGTAGCGGTAAAATTGTTTATTTCGCAGACAATCTCATGTTTCGTAATTTTTGGGAAAACGGAAAACTTATGTTTTGTAATGCTGTGTTTATGGTTGGACAATAAGTTATCCTTAAATCTTTTTTTAGTTCGGAAGTTAACAGAACGGTAATTGACTCTTAATTGAATAAGGTAATAAGGTTACTGTCAACTTATCTTATTAGCTCTGCTAAGGTTAACTCCAGTTGATCCGGAATGCGCTAAAACCTTAGTAGCAAAATGGACCTGCGCCATATCAAACCTTATTACTTTATTTCTCAATTTGGAGCCATACTACATAATAAGGAAAAACACCCTTTCTTTTGCTAAAAACCGGTTTTTTACGATAGTTCAAAAAGCAATGCACCTGCAGTGTAACTTTACTTCACAATTAAACACCATGAACACTGATAAAAATATCGGTTGTTTTCTCTCTGAAGAATCACTTATACGGTTCACTATCTATAACACATCACCTCCCGGAAAATAAATATAGATAGACGCTATTCGTAGCGTTCCCTTCTTACAGGCAATCAATCACACAAGTCAGCAACCCTGTTTGTTGACAACTTGTGCGCATCAATATATTTATCTCTTATGTAATCTTTTTTTTAAACAATATTTTCATACCATTAATTTTTAAGTCATCATGGAAAAATCAGAATTAATTCGATGGGGACTTATCATCGGGATCCCATTATTTATTTTATTGTTTTACAAATTTATTCTTCGTGTCTTCTTTGGACTTGTGATAGTGCCGGAAGACAAGATCGGACTTGTTACAAAAAAATTCGTGTTGTTTGGTAAACAGGAATTGCCGGAAGGCCGCATCATCGCCACTGATGGTGAGGCCGGTTACCAGGCACAAACATTGCCTCCCGGTGTTTATTTCTGGCAAATGGATATGGCAGTATGCTATCACCTTTCAACCCTTTATCATTATTCCAACTGGAAAGATTGGTTTAGTGATGGCAAAGGACGGTGCTGAATTGGAAACCGGTCGTATTCTTGCACGCAAAGTTGAATGTGATACTTTCCAGGATGCAGAAGCATTCTTAAAAAACGGCGGGCGTAAAGGACGGCAGACAGATATCATTGCGCCCGGCTCTTATCGTATCAATACTTTTTTATTTGATGTCGAAGTAACTGATATGACAGTATACCCGATAATGCGGTGGGCGTGGTCACTACCATGGAAGGTAAACCATTGGAAGAAGGACAAATTGCCGGTAGAATTATTGATGATGCATAATAAATTCCAGGACGTAGATAAATTTTTGGATAGTGGCGGTTATAAAGGATTGCAGGAACAAGTTATCCTGGCCGGTTCTTATTTTCTTAATCCATGGTTTGCAAAAATGGAAATGGTAAAGATGACCGAAATACCCATTGGGCATGTTGGTGTTGTTATTAGTTATGTAGGGGATGAAGGTAAAGATCTCAGCGGTGCTGAATTTAAACATGGTAATATTGTTGCCAAAGGCTATAAAGGTGTTTGGGCTGAACCATTAGGTCCCGGCAAATATCCGATCAACCCATATATCATGAAAGTGGAATTGGTGCCTACAACCAACCTCGTGTTAAACTGGGCAAATGCAAGAAGTGAAAGTCATCAATTGGATAAACATTTATCAACGATCACAGTACGCAGTAAAGATGGTTTCCCTTTTAATCTTGACGTTTCACAGATTATTCATATACCAACAACAGAAGCGCCAAAAGTAATTGCCCGGTTTGGTAATATGAATAATCTTGTAAGCCAGGTATTGGAACCAACGATTGGTAACTATTTCCGTAACAGTGCACAGGATAGTGATGTAATTGCTTTCCTGGGTACCCGTAAAGAAAGACAACAATCAGCAAAAGATCATATCGGCCATGTGCTGGAGCAATACAATGTATTCGGAGTGGATACACTGATCGGCGATATAGTACCTCCTGAAAGTTTGATGAAAACATTGACGGACCGTAAAATTGCGGAAGAACAAAAAATAACTTACGAAACAGAAAAGAAAGCACAGGAAACCAGGCAGAGCATTGGAAAAAGAAACTGCCATTGCCGAAATGCAAAAAGAAATTGTAAAAGCTGACCAGGGTGTATTGATCGCAGAACGCATTGCCGATGCTTCTGTAAAAAAAGCAACCGGTGAAGCGAACAGTGTGCGTTTTCAGTCAACATGCTGAAGCGTGACCGATTGAAATTACTGGCAAGTGGTGATGCTGAGAAAGTAAGGTTATTGGCAAAAGCAAATGCTGAACAAATTGAATTGCTTGCAAAAGCAAATGCCGAACAGATCACCTTAACCGGTAATGCAGAAGCTGAAAAAATTCTTGCTATTGGTAAATCAAATGCCGAATCTTATAAGCTTTCTGTTGAAGCGATGGGTGGAAACAACTTTACTCAATTGAAAGTGATGGAATCTATTGCCAGCCAAAATGTAAAGATCATGCCGGATGTACTTATTTCAGGTGGCGATAATGCAAATGGCGGCATCAGCGGCTTGCTTGGTTTGCAGATATTAGAACAGTTGGGTAAAAAAGTAAGTAACGGAAATGATAAGGAAAAGAAGAATTAAGCGAATAAGTTGAGTTAAGAAAAATCTAATACCCGTCTCGCCTAAGGCGAGACGGGACTTTTTATACTACCGGCTAAGCCACATTGTAAACAAAACTTATATTCGCTGACTAAATCTGCCGGATGAAGAAAATTTACTGTTTTGCTTTTGCTGCCATTTTAACTTTACGCCTTTTCGCTCAGTCTCCTCAATCATGGACATCTGCTGATATTTACCTTGCTATTAAGAAGCTTAATGTGCTTGGCTCGGTTTTATATGTCGCTGCTCACCCTGATGATGAGAACACAAGATTGATCGCTTATTTTTCAAAAGATAAATTATACCGCACGGGTTATTTGTCAATGACAAGAGGTGATGGCGGGCAAAACCTGATCGGCGATGAACAGGGCATTGATCTTGGATTAATAAGAACGCAGGAATTATTATCTGCAAGAAGAATCGATGGCGGCGAACAATTTTTTACCCGAGCATTTGATTTTGGATTTTCAAAAAATCCCGAGGAAACATTTACAAAATGGGATAAAGAAAAAATTCTCAGTGATGTGGTTTGGGTGATAAGAAAATTTCAACCGGATATAATTATTACAAGATTCCCAACTACAGGCGAAGGCGGACATGGGCATCATACTGCTTCAGCAATTTTAGCAAATGAAGCATTCAGCGCTGCCGCCGATCCCACTCGTTTTCCTGAGCAATTGAAATATGTACAACCCTGGCAGGTAAAAAGAGTTTTATGGAACACTTTTAATTTCGGCAATACGAATACGCAACGAGATGATCAGTTTAAATTAGATGTTGGCGGTTATAATCCATTGCTTGGAAAAAGTTATGGTGAAATTGCTGCGGAAAGCCGTAGCCAGCATAAAAGCCAGGGCTTTGGCGTACCTGCAGGAAGGGGCGAAGCAATCGAATTTTTTACCGCCACAAAAGGTGATCAACCAAAAAATGATCTATTGGAAGGAATTGATCTTAGCTGGAAAAAAGTAAACGGCGGAGAAGCAATTGAAAAAATGGTGAATGATATTTCTGCTTCATTTGATTTTCTGCATCCCGAGAATTCAGTGAAAGCTTTGGTAGAACTCTATCATTACATTCAGGGGAGTATTGCAGAAGATAATATTAGTGCTAAAAATAATCGAAACGCTATTAATTGGAAGGAACAAAAATCAAAAGAGACCGTGAATTGGTTGCTCAGTGCAGCGGTTTATGGCTTGATGTTTTTACATCAGAGCAATTTGCAGTACAAACCGATTCAATACGATTTAATTTTCAATTCAATAACCGGCTTGGAGTTAATGCAGTCTTAAAAGGTATTTATGTTGATCAATTTGATTCTGCCTTAAAGCAGCCGCTGATAAAAAACAGGAACCTAAATTTTAGTAAAACTATTTATGTTCCATCTTCAAAACCATTGACACAGCCGTATTGGCTTGAAAAGAAAATGGACCGAAGGCTATTTTAATGTAGCGAATCCAGAAATGATTGGTGAACCTGATGTACACCCGGCGTATAAAGTAATTTTTGTTGTTGAATATCGAAGGAAAGCCTTCAGTTTTCAAAAACATGTCAGATTTAAGTTCACCGATCCTGTAAGAGGAGAATTGTATTGGCCTTTGGTTGTCGTTCCTCCTGTTTTAATTACCCCATCTGATGGTCTAAAAATTATCATGAACGGAAACGGGAATGATAAAACCAGCGGTACTGTTTCATTAAAAGGTTTAAAAAAAGATTTCACCGGAAAAATTGTTGCGCTTAATGAAAGTGATATGAGGCCGTTTACGAATGTCTCTTTCAGTAGCCAGCGGATACGCGTCAATTCAAAGAACCAGACATTGGGATTTGATTATAGTGGTAAAGACATCAAGTCGTCTGCAAATGTATTATTCGCAGTTACTGATACCTCCGGTAACAATTTAATTAAAAGCGACAGGCATGAAGTGAAATATGATCATATTCCTGCGATCAATTATTTTCACGATGCCGATGTTGCTTTGAAAGTTGTAAATGTAGAAACCTATGGAAAAAAAATAGGTTATATAGTTGGTGCCGGTGATAAAGTGCCCGAAGCATTGGAACAAATGGGTTTTGAAGTAAACCGGCTGAATCTAAAAGAAATCGCTAAAAATCCATTAGATAAATTCGATGCAATCATCGTTGGCGTAAGAGCTTATAATACGCTTGACTGGATCGGTAATTATTATGATAAGCTAATGAAATATGTAGAGCAAGGAGGAAATCTTATCGTTCAATATAACACAAGTAATTTCATTAGTAATGTAAGATCAAAGATCGGTCCTTATGATTTTACGATATCAAGAAATCGTGTTACTGATGAAAATGCGCCTGTTACTTTTTTAAAACCGGAGCATCCTGCATTAAATTTCCCAAATAAAATAACACAAGATGATTTTAAGGGTTGGATACAGGAAAGAAGTATTTATGATGCGTATCGATACAACAGGTAAGTTTGAAAAAATTCTTGCCATGAATGATCCCGGTGAAAAACCTGATGATGGAAGTTTATTGATTGCAAAATATGGTAGCGGATATTTTACCTATACTGGTCTTGTATTTTTCAGAGAGTTGCCTGCAGGTGTTCCGGGCGCATATCGTTTGCTGGCAAATCTCATTGCATTAAACAGGAAAAAAGCATTTTAATGAATAGTTCGGATACAAGAAGAACAATTGCTGTAGTAGTAACTGTTGTGATTGGGTTGCTTCTTGGTTTTTTGATCAAAAGAGTGACAGTAGGTTTATTGATCGGATTGGCGCTCGGTCTTTTGCTTTCGGGATTGCTAAGGAAACGATAACTTCAAAAAATGTTAATGTTCAATGCTCAATGTTCAATACTCAACTTTTTTGAGCTGCTCTAATTGAGCGTTGAGCATTGAACATTTAAATATTCTATATGCAGGACAACAACGATAAAATACCTTTATTCAAATCATGGAACCATTGGTATGTGTTCGTTCTTGTTTTCCTTGTGCTGCTTATAATTCTGTTTAGCCTTTTCACCAAAGCCTTTTCATGAGCCAACTCGATTGGATAATACTTGCCATTACATTAACCGGGATAATTGCATATGGTTTATACAGAAGCCGCACTACCCACAATCTGGATGGTTATATACTTGCTAACAGAAGCCTGCCATGGGGCTTGATATTGTTAAGCATCATGGGCACGCAGGCAAGTGCTATTACTTTTCTATCTGCTCCCGGCCAGGCCTATACTGACGGTATGCGGTTCGTTCAATATTATTTTGGTCTTCCATTAGCGATGATCGTCATCTGTCATCTTCTTTGTTCCCATTTTCAGCAAATTAAAAGTGTATACTGCGTATGAATTTCTCGAAAACAGGTTTGATGGAAAAACAAGAACACTTACATCATTTTTATTTTTATTGCAAAGAGGAGTTTCAACCGGCATCAGTGTATTTGCTCCGTCGATCATTCTTTCCTCTTTATTAGGCTGGAATATTTATTGGACAAATCTTTTCATGGGTGGATTGCTGATAATTTATACAATTAGCGGCGGTGCAAAAGCAGTTGCCTACACACAGCAATTGCAGCTCATTATCATTTTTACAGGAATGTTCCTGGCTGCCTACATGGTTGTTCATATGTTGCCGGCAGGAGTTGGCTTTATCGATTCTTTACAAGTAAGCGGTAAACTGGGAAGACTGAATGTTATTACCACCGGTTTTGAAAAAGGAAATGGTTTTGATTGGGGAGATAAATACAATATATGGAGCGGCATCATCGGCGGCTTCTTTCTTGCTTTATCTTATTTCGGAACAGACCAAAGCCAGGTAGGCCGTTATCTTACTGCTAAATCACTCACCGAAAGCCGGATGGGTTTGCTGATGAATGGACTTGTAAAAGTGCCAATGCAATTTGCAATATTATTGATCGGGGCATTGGTTTTTACTTTTTATCAATTCAATAATGCTCCTTTGTTTTTTAACCAGGCGCAATTAAACAAACTGGAGAATACATCATATAAAGACTCGCTGTCTATTGCACAAAAAACATATAACGACCTGGCTGAACAAAAGAAAAACTACCGTCGCTTTATTTGCCGATGCAAATAGCGGAGTAGAAAAAGATCAAAAGGGTATTGAGCTGAACAATCTTCAACAACAATCAGATAGTATTCGGAAAAAAGTAAGGACATGGATGGTGGCTGCAAAAGTAGAAGGTGATACCAGTGACACGAATTATATCTTTCTCCGTTTTGTAGTTGATAATTTACCGGTGGGAATGGTAGGTTTGCTGATCGCAATAATTTTTCTTGCCTCATGGGGCAGTATTGCGGCAGCCATTAATTCACTTGCATCGAGTACGATGGTTGATTTTCACCGGCGGTTTTCCAAAAAAGAAATTTCCAATGAAGCTGAATACCGGATGTCGAAACGGTATACACTTCTCTGGGGAATTTTTTGTGTGATCGTCGCAATGTATTCTTATAATATCGGGAACAGTCTTATTGAAACAGTAAATGAACTGGGGTCAATTTTTTACGGACCTATTCTTGGAGTTTTTCTTGTCGCTTTATTTTTCAAAAAGATAACGAATGGTAATGCTGTATTCTATGCAACGCTGTTAACTCAATTATTGATCTTCTCAATTTATATCCCTGCAAAATTAAAATTGATAGGCTTAGGCTTTCTCTGGTTAAATCCTATCGGTGCATTTGGTGTTATTATATTTGCAATTATTCTGAATCCAATAATGCAAAAAAGAAAATCCCTGCCATAAGCAGGGATTGTAAAAATATTCCTCAATAAATTTTATTTCATTTCTTTCTGCAGCTTCTCATTCAAAGCTACGTAATCATCATTTTTTGCTTTTTTAGCAATTTCAATTGATTTGTTTGATGTAGCTAATGCATCATTTTTTTTGCCAAGCATTTTCTGAGCACGGGCTTTTTGATACAGCACCCAGAATGCCTCGGGATTTTGCAGCATACGCCTTATCCAGCCATTCTATTGCTTTGTTCAGGTCTTTTCCATTATCAATGTAATACAGTGCAGCATTAAAATAAGGCCTGTTATCATTTTCCACTGAATTTTTGATCTGCTCCATTACTTTACTTTCAACATCGGCAGTTACAGGAAAGCTTGTATAAACATTGTCCCATCCAAAAGCGATCTCACAGCTATTACTTTTTATGTTATCAATATTTATCATGAATGTTTCAATAGAAAAAGGCACTTTCTCCGGTTTTGTACTCACTCTTACAACATCCTGGTCTTGTTTATAATCAGCGGGACTTGTTACATTAGTTTGTTTTGAAATGATCACTGTCCACTCATTTTCTTCAGGGATCGTAAGCAAGCCATATTTACCAGCAGGAACTTTTTTACCACCGATCATTACTTCTTCACCAAAAGTGATCGTAGTTGCATTATTAGCACCGGTTCTCCATACTTTTCCGTAAGGAACAAGATCGCCGAATATTTTACGGCCTTTTACTCCCGGACGGGAATATGAAATTTCAATGCTGGATAAAGCAAAGTTTTGCTTAACGGTTGCTGTGGGACTAGGCTGCGGTGTGTTCAATTGCTGGGCTTCACTTGAAAAAAATATATAGGAAGCAGCAGCTAATAAAAAGAATTTTTTCATGATGACAATTAATTTTAGGAAGACAAAGGTAGGGGAATAGATGATAGATGATAACTTTTTAGATGATAGTTGTTATATGCGGAAAATCAACCATCATCTGTCAGCGATCGATTATCATCTCACTTTTGATCTACGGCTATCGAGATTGTGGTTTTGGACCTTCTTCCCTTCTTTTTCCACTTTGGCCCTTCTTTAAGCAAGCGGATCGCTTCATCATCACATTCTTTACATCGTGATGATTTTGTTACTTTAATATTTACAGGGTTGCCGGATTTATCTACATCAAAACTAAGTTCAACGTTGGTGAGTGTGCTTTTCTTCCTGATATTATCAGGTATTTGAATATTATTAGCTATATATGTATTATAATTTGGCCATCCAACTTCAGGTTCTACAAGCTCCGCAGTATCTTTTCTTGCAGCATTGCTTACCACTTGCCTGCTTGAATCCAGTATTTCCCTTCTTGCATAAAAATCTTCTTTTAATGTCAGGCTTTTGAATTGACTGGAAGGAACAATTTTATAGTTACTTGAAAGATATCCAAGTGACCTGATTTGAACATTTAAAATACTATCACTTGAAACAAGATTGAAATTACCCTTGATGTCAGTATACGTGCCAACGTTATCCCGGGTATTCATCACATTTGCAAAAGGCACAGGGTTATTTTGCGCATCTACTACACGGTAGTTGTATCTATTAGTAAATGTTGTTATTCCGAAACCCTGGCTTACCGCACCAGCTGGGGCATATCTTTTTGCATTGGTCGCAACCGCATTTTTGTCTTTATAAACGTCCTCGTGCAAAAATGAATCCTTTCTGAATTTAGAGATTTCGTCAACGCCTGGTTTTTCGGCAGATATTTTTGCAAATTTTTCAGTTACTCTTTCGGCGTCAGCAGTTGCAACTGCATTGCCTACCGAATCTTTTTTCTGTTCATCTGTTATTTTAAATTCCTTAGCTGTCACACTTGCCGTAACGTTTAGTGTATCTTCATTCTTTTTATCAGTAAGAGTTATTGCATTCAAATTTTCCGGAGCCTTTTGCTGCGCTTTAAGTGCAGACGAATCTGGCGGATTAGCTCCCAAACTTCCCTGGATATCTCCCGATATTGGCGGTACTGCCGCATTATTATTTGTATCCGGCTCAGCTTTTTGAAGTTGATCGTTTTTCGTATTGGCAATTGGACTTTCGCTTCTATTCTTAAATACTACTTGCTGAACAAGCAAACCCATTCCACCAACGATAATAATAGCAGCCGCAACTTTCAGCCATGGAAATTTCTTTTGTTTTATTGAGACAACCGGGGCAAGGGCAATTAGTCTTTTATCGAGTCTTTCACGCAACGTATTTACATCAGCATCAACATTCACTTTGTTTTTATAACCTTCCATTGCATCTGCAAGAAATGGATCATCCATTGCTGCTTTTTCCATTGCATGCATTTCTGATGCGCTAAGTTTACCAGTCCAATATTTTTCAATATCGGCAGCTGTAAAATTTTTTATGTTTTTCTCTTCTGACACTTATATTCCAATTTCAAATTTTAAATTCGGTCAAACTCCCTGATTTCTGGCTCCTCACTTCTGGCTCCTGTTTTTCCATGCATAGTTTCAAATTTCGTCTTCCATTTTGTATCAAACTGCGTACATGGTTCCATTCATGCCCTGTAATTTCAACTATTTCGTTGTAACACTTGCCTTCAAGGTAAAACAGTTTTATCATCGTTTTTTGTTCGTCGGAAAGGGAGGCGATACATTTTTCCAATTTTTGAAAATTCTCCTCTTTCTTTCCATCACGCCATTCAGATGCACATCTTCCTCATTTTGCATAAGTAATGCCGGAAGTTCAACTGTTTTTAAATTCTTTGGCGTCCTTAATTGCATCAGGCAATGGTTTTTTGCTACCTGGTGCAGCCAGCCTCTGAAATTCTCTACTTCATGCTTTTTCAATTTTAATACCAGTTCTTCAAATATCTGCATCACGGCATCCTGCGCCTGTTCCGGTTCTTTCAAATATTTCAGGCACACGCCATATACCAGTTCCATGTATCGCTGGTATAGTTCTCCCAATACTTTCAGATCTCCTGATTGCCGGTAAATAGCTACCAGCTCAGTATCGCTTTGGTTAGTTGATGATATATTTTTTAAAAAAGCCAATGGTTAAAATTAACAATAAAAATTGTTGTTCCTGTTTATGTAATTGTGAAAATAGTCGCATCTTTTAAATAGGTTGGTATTGTGGAAAAGCCAGTTAAATTAAACGGAGTCCTGCATACACGGGACTCCTTGCCCAAACTTTTTTGCTTATGAAACAAATAATTCTACACTTGATCTTTCTTGTTTTTTGTGATTTTGTTTTTGCGCAGGATTCCACCATTTATGCCAGGTCAATACCCGGAGAAAAAGTTTTTAATAAACCCATAGTTTTTCCAGGTGCAAATGACACTGTTGTCATAATATGCCACAAGCCGGTTTTCCGGCATTCCGATAAGCCGCTTTATGTTGTTGATGGAATACTTGAAGACGAAGCTGATGTTAAAAAACTCGATCCTGAAAATATAGAAAGCATTTCTCTGCTGAATACAAAGGATTTTGCAAAAATCATTTCTTGCAAACCGCCCAAAGCTGTTATTATCATAACCACAAAAACTGCTAGTCAACGAACAATCATTGTAAAGGATATATCTGATGGAGCAGTTCTTCCTGGAGCAAGTGTTGAAATTATTTCAACCGGACGAGCAAAGAATACGCTGCATTTAATTACGGACTCATTCGGAAGAGTTCAAACAAATAAAATCGTTCCAGGAAAGGAATATGAATTAAGAGTTAGCAATGTGGGGTATAAAACTTATACTTCTTCTCTGAATGCTGCAATGCCAGGCAAAAATTATACAGTGGCACTTGAAAGAAATTATGTGGCGGCAGCTGAAGTAGTTATAGTTTCGGGAACAGTATGTATACTTCGGCGGGTCACTTATTCAAGCCAGAAAATAACCGCATGCCCAAATCTTAAAGAAACTCCGGCAAATGCTGCGGGTAAAATCATAGCACCATCAGGTTTTCCGGAAGGATTAAGAATTTTTCCCAATTCCGTTCAGCGTTCTCAAAATATTTATATAGAGTTTAAAAATAAAAGCGACAGCAAAGTAACTATAAGAGTGTTCAGCTTAGAAAATAAACTGGTTGCTGAAAGGGAATATAACGTTAACGAAGGAATGAACAGGATATGTCATCCTATAGATGCAAGACTAGCTGCCGGTGTTTACATCCTCCAGGTAGTTGATAGAACAAATCGTTTCATACGATCAGGGAAAATTATTGTTCATTAAAAACTGATGTCATGAGTAAAAAATTCCAACTGCAGATCCCAGCGCCTTGTCATGAAAATTGGGATAAAATGACTCCTGTTGACAAGGGCCGTTTTTGCGATTCATGTCAAAAAGCCGTGCATGATTTTACAGGTATGAGTGATGCACAGCTGATAGCTTTTTTTAAGAAACCATCAACCGGTTCTGTTTGCGGAAGATTTTTGGGTGATCAATTAAACAGGGATTTTGAAATGCCGCGCAAAAGACTTCCGTGGTTAAAATATTTATTTCAAATAGTAATACCTGCTCTCCTTATTTCTACAAAAGCAAAGGCCCAGGGCGAAGTAATTCGGATAAAAGGAGATACGATTTTGCTTGAGCCAAGCAAAGAACCCGTAAAATGTAAGACAAGTGAAACAATGCCGGTAAAAATTGACACCACTGGGCTAACCGGAAAAATAATTAGTGGCGATGGCAAACCGATACCCTATGCAACGATTACGATAAAAGGAACTTTTCGCGGTGTTATGGCAAATGAAAGAGGAGAATTCAAGATTCGCCTATTTGAGAACTGGCAACAAGTTACCTTGAATGTTTCTTGTGTTGGATTTGAAAGTAAAGAAATTGTTGTCAGCTCAAAGGGACCGCAGCAACTTTTAGTTGTCCTCGGCGACATAGTGCTCGGTCAGACGGTCTATGTTGGGTTAATTGTACGTAAAAAGAAACCGGCGCCCCCGCTTCTTCAACGAATATTTAAGGATACAGCATTTAATTTTTTTAAAGTTTATCCTAACCCTGTCGTTTCGGGATCACCGGTAAAAATTGAATTAAGAAAACAGGAACACGGTGAATACAATGTTGAGTTAGTAAATCAGGGCGGACAAATTGTTTATACAAGCATTCTCAGTTTTAAATCGAAACGGGATGCTGCTTCGTTTAACATCCCAATTGTAACGCCCGGCAGCTATATTTTACAGCTTACAAATAGAAAGACAGGTAAAAAACATGCTGAAAAGATCATTATTCAATAACAACAAAAAACTTGCTTAGTATCAGCAGAAATTTTTTTTATTGTAGATTCATGGCTTAAAAACTTTCTATGCCCGCCAAAACCGATCCGATAGCTATCGGATGGCCCAAAGCCATACAACCGCTGCTGAAGAAATATAAAAAGACAAAACATCCACTGGAATATAAAAATATCTACCAGTTAGTAGTAATGGTTGTTTTATCTGCCCGGGACTCTGATAAGAACATTAACTCCATTGCGCCAAAATTATTTGAATCCTATCCGGATATGAAGGCATTGTCAATGGCCACTGAAGAAACATTATTTCCTTTGATCAGTAAAGTGAGAAATTTTGCAAATAAAGCTCAATGGTTAATGGAAATTGCGAGGACTGTCAAAGCAGATAAAAATATTCCACAAACACACGAAGGTCTTACCGCCTTAAAAGGCATCGGAAGCAAATCCGCCAATGTTATCTTAAGAGAATCTGGCAAGCCCGCAGAAGGGGTGATCGTTGACTTGCATGTGGTACGTGTAGCACCAAGACTTGGAATTGCAAAAGGAGCGGACCCAAAAAAAATTGAAAAACAAATAATGGAAACGCTTCCGCAAAAGGATTGGGATGCAGGAATGGCAATGTCATTTCATGGCAGGGAGATATGCCGGCCTCAACCTAAATGCGAGATATGCTTTATGAAACCTGTTTGTCTTTATTATAATACTGTGATGAAGAAATTGCTAAAAATAAAGCCCCGATGACTGATCGGGGCTTCCATTATTTATTCAAATAAATTTCTTTAAAACAATTTTTCCTGCGGTGGTCTTATTCCCTGCAGACGAATATAAATAGTTGTTTGTCCACGATGATGTGTCTGATGTTCAAATGTTTTTATTGCAAGCGCAAAACGTGTTGTTTCCAAACCAAAGATTTTCTTTTTCTCCGCCCATTTATTAATGTCTAAATTTTTTACCGCATCAATGCAGTAATCGTAACTGGCATTTACATAAAAGACAACGGAGTCTTTCTTTTGTGCTCCCGGACTATTTTCAAGATTGGGATTTCCGAAAGTCGCAGGCACTTTATGGTCCGTGGCATTCATCATTAAGAAAATATTTCCTCCGGCAAGATGCAGCATTTGCTGGGCAAAGCTCCGGATGCTGTCAACTGCTTTGAAAGAATATTTATCTGCAGGCATTGTGTTTAAATATTCATTCGTATAGGCCTTAGCTCTTTCCCATTCTTTAATTAACAACGACCGAACATCTTCCGTGGTCATCGCCTGGGCTTTGATACTCGAAATGCTTATAAAAAGAAAGAAGGTTAGTAATGATGATGTGATGATAATTTTTTTCATATAAGAATATTTTTTTTGGACAGGCAATTTAGTGAAAAAGCCAATGGCTGTCTATTTTATTTGTAAAAGGACAAAATTTGCTGCATTGCTTCCCTGTAAAGAAAAATCTCTGCCAGGTTCAACCCATATATAATGGCCCGGTTTTAAAATGCGATGTTGAGATTTGCCATCTATTTTATAATCGGCAACAGATTCTCCTTTACTTACTATTAAATAGCCGGCTGCAGAAGCGGGCAAGTGTAAAACACTGCCGGGTTTTAATTCCGTGCTGTAACCATTTACTTGTTGCTTATTAAATAACAATTGTAAAGATGGATGTTGTAAAACCGGTGTATTGCCTTTCTGCAGTCTGGATGTCAGCTCAACATCCATGACATGAAACCAACTGGTATCGTCATTCCATACACGGTGAATACGCGGAGAAGCAAGACTATCATAACTAATCACACCGTTTACATTTGCACCTTTTTGCGGTGGACCACCCAGCAGCTGTGAACCAACATTTGTATTTGTAAAAATTATGAATACGGAAGGAGTATTATGCAAATGATATAACGTAGTATCTTTTGGACCCAGGTGCACATCAAGAATGCGGAGAAATTCATTTTCAAAAACATTATGGTGTCTCGGTTCATCTCTCACATGTACCTGGGCCAAAACAAACATCGAATTGTAGAGACGATACTATTGTTGTTAAAAATTTTCTCATTATTTTAAAGATAGTTTTTCTTTTACAGGAAAAAATAAAGATATGGTATCATTCTTTGATAAATTTGATCAATAAAAATTAGGCATGATACAGGTAAAAGGATATGCTGCATCAGATCCAACTGCGCTATTGGCTCCATTTAGTTTTGAAAGAAGAGATCTCAGGGAACATGATGTATTGGTTGATATTTTGTTTTCAGGTGTTTGTCATTCTGATCTTCACCAGGTACGGGATGAATGGGGCGGCTCCATTTATCCTATGGTGCCGGGACATGAAATTGTTGGTAAAGTAATAAAAGCAGGAAGTGATGTAAAGAAATTTAAAACCGGTGATACAGCCGGTGTGGGTGTAATGGTTGATAGTTGCCGCCAATGTAAACCATGTAATAAATTTATGGAGCAATACTGTGCAGAAGGAATGACGGGCACATATAATAATTATGAAAGAGATAATGTAACATTGGCACAGGGCGGTTACAGCACTCAAATAGTTTGTGATGAAAGATGGGTCTATCATGTTTCGGATAAACTTGATCTGGCCGGGGTTGCTCCCTTGCTTTGCGCAGGGATCACTACCTATTCGCCATTAAAGTTTGCCAACGTCAAACCCGGGGATAAAGTGGCGGTGGCCGGTCTTGGAGGTCTTGGGCATATGGCTGTAAAATTTGCTGTTGCAATGGGTGCAGAGGTCACCATGCTCAGCACTTCGCCATCAAAAGCAAAAGATGCAAAACAACTGGGCGCCCATCATTTTGTATTAAGCACTGATGAAGCAGCAATGAAAAAGCATCACAGTCATTTTGATGTAGTAGTTGATACAGTCAGCGCCGATCATGATTATGAAATTTATTTGAAGTTGCTGGATCTTCATGGAAAATTATTAGTGGTTGGTTTGCCGAAAGAAGAGCCTCATGTAAATCCGTTTGAATTAATTAAGAACCGTCGCAGCATTATCGGCTCAATGATCGGCGGCACTGTGGAAACACAGGAGATGCTTGATTTCTGTGCAGAAAAAAATATTGTGGCAAATGTGGAAGTGATACCTATGCAACAAATCAATGAAGCGTATGAAAGGCTTTTGAAAAGTGATGTGAAGTACCGGTTTGTAATTGATATGGCAAGTTTGAAATAATATTTTCTTATCATCCCAAAACATAAATTATGACAGCTCCGGTAAAAAAAATTTTGTTTTTGTCTTTAAGCAGTTGCCTGTTCCTTATTTCTTTTTCCCAACCAGGTAAAGTATTGGAGCAGGAAGTGATGAAGAGTAAAATACTCGGGAAAGATGTTCGCTATACGCTTTATTTACCTCCGGATTATTATACGTCGCAGCGTTCTTACCCTATCGTTTATTTATTGCATGGATTTACTGATGATAATACCGGGTGGCTGCAATTTGGAGAAATAAACCGCTATGCCGATAAAGCCATTGCCAATGGCACGATCCCTCCAATGATCATTGCTATGCCAAATGGCGACTCAAGTTTTTATGTCAATTCATTTGATGGAAAAGAAAACTATGAAGATTTTTTTATCAGAGAATTTATGCCGGGCGTTGAAAAAGCGTACAGGGTGAAAGCAGAAAAACGGTATAGGGGAGTAGCTGGCCTTTCAATGGGGGGTTATGGCACTTTAATTTATGCATTAAAACATCCTGAACTTTTTGCAGCTTGTGCACCACTAAGCGCTGCTGTGTGGGAAGACACTGATCTTGCATCAATGCCGGATAATACCTGGAATAATGTGCTGGGAAGAGTGTATGGTATTGGTTTAAAAGGAAAGGACCGTTTAACAAAAACATGGTATGAAAATTCACCGTTAAAGATCATTGCCGATAAAGCTGCCGATGAACTTAAAAGAGTTCGCTACTGGATCGATTGCGGCGACGATGATTTTTTGACCACCGGCAATGCCCGCTTACATATTGCATTGAGTGAAAAAGCCGTTCCGCACGAATACCGTGTAAGAGATGGTGCTCATAACTGGACTTATTGGAGAACCGGGATAACGGATGCTTTGCAATTTATCGGCGATGGTTTTCACCAGAAATAATTAGCATTACTTTTTGGTGCCTAACCAGATCAGCGCATCAACGATCATTTTATCCTGTATATCATTTCCAAACTGGAATGATAATTCTTTGTTGGTTTTATTATCGTAATCGATATCATTATGCCCCATGTTTACATAAAGCATTTTATACTTTTTATTTGTCCATGCTACCGGATAATAGCCGCTGCGCCAGATTTCGGATTGCTTGGGCCCATTACCCAACGGGAAGCTTGTTGAATCGATCGATAAAAGAATCTTAATATCGGGATTCAACCGGATATCTTTTTCCCAGCGATACCATTCATTCGGCGATGATCTGAAAGTGAGGGGTAGATTTTTTGTAGCAGGATGCGTGGTGTCCTCTACACGGAGTATTGCAGAAGCAGGATGCCATGTATTGCTTTTATACTGACCGGCACCGATAAAAATATTGTGATACCAATCCCAGTTTTGCGGAAAATCCGAATTGTTTAATGCAAAACCGGCAAAATGAAAGCCGACAAATGCTCCGCCATTATCCATGAATTTTTTAAACGCATCTCTTTGTGATGTTTTTTCGGGTCTTGTATCTAAAAAGATAACAACCTGGTATTGTGAAAGGAATTTTTCATTGAGGTTGTTCCAGTTATTGGTCGAATCATAAGAGAAATTATACAATGCCCCCATTTCCGGAAACCATTTATTGGCTTCGTGAACAAAACTGATATGTGCCAAATCACTTTTCGCTGTGTAAAATGCAATTACTTTAAATAACGGCTTTTTGTTTTGTGCATGTGAGCCTGCAATAAAATAAAAACAAAAACAAATACATGAGATTAAAATCTTGCCTAAATATTTTTTTCTTTTTTTCATCTGCGTTGTTGGTAATATTTTCAAACATCCTGAGTGCTGCCACATCCTTGTTCAGGCGCCCAGGTGATAAATTACCTGATAAGCACACAGGTTCCTTTTTGCTTATAAATTACATCATTGATTCCGATCCCTTCAGCCATCCAAACAACCACCTGTGTTGTTTGAAGGCGCCCTTTTATTTTACCGTCCCATCCTTTTGGATCGTCTTTCAGGTCAAATATTAATTGCCCCCAGCGATTGTACACCCGAAAATATTTAAAGTCTTTCATTCCAACCGGTATTGGTTTTAAGTAATCATTCAATCCATCCTGGTTAGGAGTAAAGCCAGACGGCACATAGAATCTTACTTCTTTAAATACTTTTACCAATTGTGTATCTACCGTTACACATCCCGCAGCAGTTTCAATGGTAATTGTGTATAGCTTATCTGTTGTTCCGTTAAAAACGGGAACAAGAGTGGAAGTAGAGTTTAAAAAAGTCGGAGGGTTCCATTCAACACCAATTCCAAATGCCCTCGCCTTTAATTGATGCGGGTAATTTACAACAGCATATTCCACGGGGTAAGTAATACCAGGCTGCGGTATTTCAATATCCACCGTTTTTTCTTCTGTCAGTGCTGCACAGCCTCTGTCGTTAGTTAGCAATGCCCGGTAATTACCGGATTGATTTGCCCGGAAACGGACCTGGTTTTGACCGTTTATAGGAAGATTATCTCTCAACCATTGGATGCCATCTGTAGGTTGTACAAAAAACACAGAACTATCTCCGCTGGTTATGCAGTATGCTAGTTTTCCAACAACAAGTAGTGAAGTGTCGATAAATGATGCTTCAACTACAACGGTGTCTTTTGTTGCGCAGCCTCCGCCTGCGCTGCTTGTTGTAAGTACATAGGTAGTTGTTACAAGCGGCCCTGCCCGCGGATTGGCAACGTATGGATCGGAAAGTCCAGCTTGCGGGGCCCAGCTATATATCAGGCCAGGCTTTGGAATGGCGCCAATCGGAACCGGGTTCTGGTTGCACGAAAGCGTATCTCTTCCTGCAATGGCAAACACGGTTAAGGTATCTACTAAGTGGGCATATAATGTATCGAGACATCCGTAGCCATTATAAGGAACAACCTCCACTGCAATGACGGTACCCACCGGCGGTGGCGGATTAAAAAGAATGCTTTGTGAATTTCCTATTGTCTGCGTGAAGCCACTATTGAACCAGGTGTAGCTTTCATAGCCAAAAGGTGCTGTCACATTTACAAACGCATCATCAGGGCAGTAAGTAGCTCCTACAAACTCGCTGCTGCATTCTGAATTTACATCGATATAAGCATAGCCAAAGTGACGGGTAAATGTGCAATCGGCAGTTTTAAAAAAAAGTTTTATTGTTTTGCCTGCATTGTTATCGAGGTTGATACTCACCGCCGACCAATCTTTACACCAGACATCTGTAGTATCCTGCTGGAATGGCGAAACAAAAAACCCGGGAAGTATGCTGCCAAATGGAATAAAAGTAAACGATGAACATAAGAGAAGCTGGTTGTCGGTCACATTTGTCACTTCGATCTCTAATCTTGGTTGCTGATATATTTCATGACCGGGGTCCTGGAATACGACGGCATAGTGATAAATAAGTGAATAAATATTTTGGCCGGCCGGAATTGTAAATTCATACGAGATGCCTTCGGCTTGGCCGCCGCCTGTATTATTTCCAAGCCTTATCGAATGACCACTTCCATTAGGACAATTGACCGGGAATCCGCCAAACGGGTCCGTTTCTGCGCTTGGTCCCGAATACATGGTATGCTGATTTGGTACAGGACCACCGGATTGAGTAAGAAAAATATTGTTGGTGCCTCCGGCAGCGGAAACATTTCCGGTATAACACTTCCAGTTACTAAAAGTGCCCGTTTCAAAATCTATGTTGGGTGGGCAGATCTGTGAAAAGGATTGAAAAGATAGGAAACAAAAGATAACTCCGGATAATAAATAATGTGCATGAAAACGCGATGGGAAATTCTTCCATGTATCATTTTCTCCGGGTATATGCACAAATTTTAGATTGAATTCTAAAGATAAAACTTACTTAACAGAAACGGCAGACTTTTCTTGCAGGTTGCCAGTAAAAATCTTTCTAAAGACTTTATACGTAAAAGAGAGTTTAAATATGGCTGTCTTTTATTTTACCGGGCTTTAGCCACGCATTTTTACTAAATTCGCAGAATGAAAAACAAGGTTATGAAAATCTTTATTGCAGGCATCGTCTGCATGTTAATTGGAAACAGTTTGTTGAGCCAGAAAACCGACTCAGCGGTTGCAAAACCTGATCCTGCTAAGAAGATACAGGTTGTGGAGGCGTCTTGTGGCGAGTGTCAGTTCAAGCTTGAAGGGAAAGGATGTGATCTTGCGGTACGTATAAACGGCAAAGCATATTTTGTTGACGGCACCGAAATAGATTCTCATGGAGATGCCCATGCAAATGATGGTTTTTGTAAAGCAGTAAGAAAAGCCGAAGTGCAGGGCGAAGTGGTGAATAATCGTTTTAAGGTTACTTATTTTAAGTTGCTAAAGGAACCGGAGAAAAAAGATGCAAATACCAAACAACAAAATTAGCATATCATTATAGGTAAAAGATACTGCGCATTATGCATGCAGTAAAACTTTAATTGGAAAAATTATCCCGATAACACAATACTTCTCCCTCATAAAAAATGCTTTTCATTAACTTCGCAGCCCAACATTCAACCTATGGCTGAACATTCGCATCAATTAGCTGCAATTCTTTTTGCAGACATAGTGAACTATACCGCTATGATGCAGGAAGATGAGAGCTCAGCACTTGAAAAGATCACCCGGTTCAGGCATGTTATTGATATTATTGTCGAAGAGCTGGAAGGTAAGATCATTCAATACTATGGCGATGGCTGTCTTGTTCTTTTCAACAGCGCAACAGATGCAGTAGAGTTTGCCAAGCTTTTACAAACAGACTTTAATGAAGATCCAAAGGTGCCGGTACGTATCGGTGTGCACATGGGCGATGTATTATTAAGAGACGGGAACGTTTTTGGAGATGTTGTGAATATAGCTTCCAGGATACAGGCGTTGGCACCGGAGGGTGGGATTTATGTTTCTGAAATGGTTTACAGGAACATTGCTAATAAAAAAGGAATGGATTCTGTTTTTATCAAAGAAGAATTTTTAAAAAATGTAAAACAGCCGATCCGGATATATGAAGTGCTTACGGAATACAGTAAAACGGTTTTTCATGCCGCTCCTAATGATGAGCAGGTAGCCATTGATGAAAACAGTATCGCCGTTTTGCCATTTGTAAACATGAGCAGTGATAAAGAACAGGAGTATTTCAGCGATGGTCTTACTGAAGATATCATTACCCAGCTTTCAAAAATAAAATCTTTTAAAGTTATCTCCCGTACGTCGGTGATGCAGTATAAGAAAACGCCAAAATCGATCCGGGAAATTGGAAAAGAACTTGGTGTGGCAACTATCGTGGAAGGAAGTGTGCAACGATCACCTACACAGGTTAGAATTACAGCGCAGTTGATCAATGCAGTTACTGATGAACATTTATGGTCTGAATCTTATGACAGACCTGTTGATGATATATTCACTATCCAAAGAGAAGTAGCCTTAGCAATAGCTTCTGTTTTAAACACAACGCTTACAAGAAAGGAATCTCAGCAATTAGATTATGTGCCGACGGTAAACCTGCAGGCTTATGATTATTATATGCGGGGAAAATTTCTTGTTGAAAAAAGAAACAAAACCGATCTGCTGGTGGCAAGATCACTTTTTCAACAGGCGGTTGCTAAAGACAGAACATTTGCCGATGCTTATTCCGGTCTTGCCACTACGTATCTGCTTTCTTCTTTTCGCGGATATGAGGACCCGACAAGGATGCTTTGGCTGGCAAAGAAGAATATCGACACCGCTCTCGGCCTTGATCCTTCTTCAGGAGAGATACAGGCAACGCTTGGTTACTGGTATCACCAGACATTCGACTGGCATGCTGCAGAAATTACTTATCGCCGTGCTATTGATTTAAATGCAAACCAGGCCAACGTGTACCTATGGCTGGGCATTTTATTGGAAGCAAAAGAAGAAAAAGAAGAAGCATTGAAAATTTACAGCCGGGGCACCGAGCTGAATCCAATGTGGGATTATTTAGTGGAAAACAGGATTAGAGCATTGATAAATAATAACCAGACGGACGAAGCCATTGCGTTGCAAAAAGGATTGATTGAAAAAGCAGCTGTTGATCCATCTCTTCAAAAAATATATTATGAAGATCTTTCCCGCATCTATTGGTTTTTAAATGATAAAAAGGAAGCAATTGCCGCGGCAGAGAAATCGAAGAATAAGGCGCTTGTGAAGTTTTATAACGATGGCAATTATTCGCTGATGGAAAAGGAAGTGGATAAAAATTACAACGATCTTAAAGAAAAAAGTGAATACATTTCGCAGGTATGGATGGGTATTGATTATGCCCGTGCCGGTGCCAGAGAAAAGGCGCTGGATTGTTTTAATAACGCCATTGCATTAAAAGAAACAGCCATCACATTTTTACTACTCAGGCATTTCGATTTCCTGAATATTAAATACCTGAGCATGGCTTTAATCACAAGAAAGATCAGGCAAACGATAAATTTTTAGAATTGTTTAGTGGTACTTGATTTCTCTCACTTTAATTTCTACCACCTTATTGTCCTGCATTTTTTTCTGACGGATCCAATTATTCTTTTTGTCAAACTCATAGCTGTAAGTATACTGCCCTTTAAGACTGCCATCCTTTTTGAATTCAGTTTGTTCTATTAAATTGTTCTTTGCATCATATTTATACACCACCTTTCCCACCAGCGCACTGTCCTGGCCATATTGCAACCATTCAGTTCTATTGCCATTATCATCATATTTAAAGACATACTTAAATGAAAAAATGCCATTACCCCTGTAAGCGATTCGTTCGAGTAACCGCGCTTTTTCGTCATATTTAAAATAGTACTTATAATTAAATAAAACATTTTCGCCGGCCCTGGTGTCAACTTGTTCCACCCTGTTTCCATTGGCATCTGTTTTAATAACAGATGTAAAATCTACCTGGCCATTTCCCAGCAATGTTTGCTCTCCTGTTATATTTCCATTGGCGTCATACGATGTTTTTATAGTTGAATTCAGTTGGCCGTCAGCCCGGTAATTAACTAATTCTGTCCTGTTGCCCTTATCATCATATTTAAACACATTTTTTGCTGCGGTTTTTTTTGAGTCACCGGGATAAGAAACAGTCTCAGACATTACTTCCACTTTGCCTTTCAATCCCTGCACAGTTGCATCAGGTCTTTTTTCTTTTGCATCAGATTGAACAATAGTTGCCGGCGTATTGTTTACCGTTTCAGGAGCGGTGTTCGTTGTTACGGCCTCCTTATCAGCCGAATCATTTGAGCAGGATGCAAACATTATCGAGACGAGTAACGGGATCAAATAAAAACCGGGACGTTTCATAATCATGTATTTGTTTCAGGCTGCCAACATAGTCGATTTGCTCAATATATCCAACAGGTAATATTCCGAAGGTGTTAATATACCTTCAAAGTACAACCAGGTTAAGTATTGCAAAGGCAGGAAAGGCATCACGTTGGGTTTGGATAGGCATAAAATCCCCAGGCCTGATAATTCCAGTGAATTTGCATCACTGGTAAACCGGAATTATCGGGATCGGGAAAATAAGATCGGGAAAGCTTAAATAACGATCACACTATTGCTGCCGCCGAATTCATTAGGCACTTCTTTATCGGCCTCAGGCTCATTTACCCACAACGTTTCATTCACTAAATATTTAAATTCATGCGTAGAGTCTTTGGGAAGGTTTACATCAGCGCTGAAAGAACCATCTTTCTTTTTACTCATGATCACTGAGTTTTTCCAGTCACTATTCAAACCGAGTATTTCAATCGTCTCAGCTGCATCTGCCTGGAATGAGAATTTTACTTTGCAATAATCTTTTGTTTTGTAATAGGTTTTTTGTACCATTTTCTTTCTTTTAAGTTTTAAATGAGTCTTAAACTACCGTTCATTAGCAAGGCACTTCGTTGAAAACGGATCAAAACGGGCTTCAGTTGTTCTTAATACCGCGAAGGTAAGTAAGTAACCTTTCCGCCACTCTCTATTTATCAACCATCAAATCCACTTGTGGATTACTTGTGAAGATGAAATAGATTTTTTCATTTGTAGTTTATTTTCAATTTTTATAAAATGAAAATACGGGTGGCAGAAGTCAGGGATATATTTCAAATACAGGTGGTAAGAAATCTTGTAAATGAAAATCGATTGTCAGATCCGGCATTAGTACCCGATAGCGACGTGGAAAATTATATCACCCGGCGTGGTAAAGGCTGGGTTTGTGAGATGAACGATGACGTAGTGGGATTTGCGATCGCTGACCTGGTTGAAAATAATATTTGGGCGTTGTTTATTCACCCTGATTTTGAAAGGATCGGTATCGGAAAAAAATTACTTAATGAAATGATGAACTGGTATTTTTCAAAGACCGATAAAACAGTTTGGTTGGGCACCGCTCCTGGTACAAGAGCCGAAATGTTTTACCGCAAAGCCGGCTGGAAAGAAGTTGGCCTTCATGGAAAAGGTGAAATAAAATTTGAAATGACAAAAGACAATTGGATGTCTTTACAGTAATAATATTTTAATAACAATGATAACGTTAAACTTTACTCCTTTTCCGGAATTAAAAACAGAAAGACTTCTGTTAAGAAGGCTTGAGAAATCCGATGCGAATGAAATATTTTTTCTGCGTTCGAATGAAGATGTGTTACGCCATCTCGGTAAAAAACCTGCCGCTACAATTCAGGAAGCCGAAGAATTTATCGCACAAATAGATAAAAATATTGATGATAATGGATCAATATTATGGGGTATAGCGTTGCAAGATGATCCATCAGCAATAATAGGAACTATTTGTTTGTGGAATATCAGGCCAGAACATTTTCGCAGTGAAATTGGTTATGTACTTCATCCTCATCATTGGCGCAAAGGAATTATGAAGGAAGCGATCAATAGTGTCGTCGATTATGGATTCAATGTTTTAAACCTGCACAGTATCGAAGCGTTACTTACTCCCGCCAATATTGGCTCATCAGCAGCACTTGAAAGCACCGGGTTTGTAAAAGAAGCCCATTTAAAAGAAAGCTTTTATTTTAATGGCGAATTTAATGACACGGTGATTTATTCCCGGCTCGCAAAAAAATAATATTACCTGATCAGCGTAAATACACCTTTTGAATCTATCGGTCTTCCCGAGATGGTTTTCATTCTTAAAAGATAAACATAAGAGCCGACCGGCTGTTTAATGCCTTTATAATTTCCATCCCAGCCATTATCGACTTCGGTAGTTTCAAAAACTTTTTGCCCCCACCTGTTATAGATCACTAATTTCACTAAGCTGTTTTTATTTTGTTTCGGCACACGGAACAGATCATTCAGGCCATCACCATTCGGCGTAAATGCTGTTGGCATATAAATTTCAAATTCGCATTTTGAAAAAACTTCTTTTTCTGCCGTTTTACTGCCACAAATATTGGAAACACTCACTTTATAAATTCCGGGAGCTCTCACTGTATAGAATGAATCGGGGATCGTTGTGTTCATCCAGGTATAACTATCAAAGCCTCCCGTGGCATTTAGTTTAAGGGAGTCTGCTCCTTCCATGCAAAAATCTCCCTTGATATCAAGCGTCGACGGATCTTTTACAACTGTGAAATGATAAAATGAAACGCTGTCACACCCATTCGGTGTTTTATTGCTGATATAGTAAGTGCCTGAATCTTTAACTATATAATTGTTTGGTAAAATATATGTGTCGCCTTCGCATAAAGTAATGTTACTTGTGTTTGCAGTATCCAATATATCTGTACAGCATGTTTGGCTGCAAAGCTCATTCGTTTCTACCGCAAAAGTTTTGTTGACAAGATAAATTGGTAATAAAACTTCCTCGCTCGTTCTAAATATCAAATCGGTAGCTTTCAATTGAAACAGGCTGGTCACATTCTCTTTTATAAGATTTACCGGAGTATTTAAGCAATCCATTTTCCCATCTGCTGCTGATTTGATCATTATAATATCAGGCTGATAAGGATTTTGCAAAAGAAGATCATATCCCGGGCCCGAACGATATACTCCAATCGGAACATATTGAGCACCGATGTTGCCAAATCCCCGTTGCCAAATAATTTCATTCGAAGCATCAATTTTTGCAAGAATAGGCTGGCGTCCATCATACATCAGTACAACCTGGCTACCCGAACCGTCATCGATACAACCATAAATTCTGCAGCCGGGCACAGAATTTATATAGCTCGTTACCTGTTTTAGATTCCCTGAATTGTCGGTCACAAAAATGCCGGCCCTTTTCGTATTGGGTGCAGACGAATAATTGTCAGTTTCTGAAAATGAAAAACTAAAAGACAGGTCACCGTTTGGCAAAGATGCAATATGCTTGATCCCGTCCCATCCTACACCACTTAATGATACTGTAATTGGAAAAGTATACACTTTATTCCAACGCATATCGCCTGTTGCGTAATCGATCTTTGTTACAAGATATCCTTCTTGCAAAAATTGCCCGTAACCATAACCTGAAAATTCATTTTGAGCAACCTTTAAACCAAGCACCAGTTCGGAATTATTCAAAAGCTTGTAGCCAAATTTTTCAGTTCCTGATACAAATCCCATCTCGGATGAAATTGTGGTCCGCCATTTTATTGATCCATTTCCATCGATACGCATAATAACCTGCGGACCTCTTGTGAGAAAATTACCGGCTCGTCCGTAGAGATTTCCAAAAACGATGCAATCATTATCATTTATGTAAGCAATATTCCTTATCGTGGTAAAATGATCGAGTTCATTATAATTACTGAAAGATCTTGTCCACACCAGGTTACCATAGCCATCTATCTTTATAATTATTCCCCAAGATCTTTTAAGATAACTGGTGGACGTATCAACATTACTGGCCCATCCTGTGATCATAAAACTGCCATCAGGCATTGCTGCAACATCGTTAAATTCAAAACTGCGGTAACCGGCGGCCTGGAACTTTTTTGACCATAAAACAGAACCTTGGGGTGTCAATTTTGTAACGATAGCATCGTTTTTAAAATTTGCCTGTTGAAGCTGGCTCCCCACCAATATGATCTCGTTCTTGTTATTGATAGCTGAACTGTTATACGATTGTCCATATTCTCCGTGAAGCCGGACCGCAAAAAAATCTTCGTCGCAACCCTGGCCGAAACAATAAATGTTCAGCGAGCAAAGAAAAACAAAAAGAGACCGTTGAGCCAGGAAGATCATGAAAACAAATTTAGAACATTAATCCCCGAAATCTTGCAATGAAGATTTACGATAGTATCAATATGTTTAGGTTATAAATTGTACATTTAAAAAAATGTTTTTTATGAAAACGACTAAGCGTTGCCTTTTCTATTTCATTCCTTTTTTGTTCTTTGTATTGGGATGTAAAAAAGCGGATAGTGTTGATAAAACAATAAATGAAGAGATAGCTACCGCGAAGCCACAACCACCACCACCGCCACCACCCGTGCATGGTGTTTGCGATTATGACATAAACGAAGCTGCTATTACCGGGGCAGGCTGGACAAAAACTTTCGAAGATCTATTTTCTGCTAATTTAAATAACTGGAATATCTGGCACGGCGGGGCATTCAATAATGAATTACAACTGTACCAGTCTTCCAATCTTTCAGTAACAAACGGAAATCTTGTGATTGCAGCAAGACAGGAAACCGTAACTGGTCCAACGACACCTTTTGATCCAACACCAAAAACATTTAATTATACGTCAGGACGCATTGAATCCACCACGAATTTCTCTGCATCTTCATCTTCGCCAGGTGTAAGAATGATGGCAAGAATAAAATTGCCGTCGGGATATGGAATGTGGCCGGCATTCTGGAGCTATGGAGATCCATGGCCAACTCAAGGTGAAATAGATATTCTGGAAGCAAGAGGCCAGGAAGATTTTAAGTACCAGACAAATTATTTTTATGGCAGAACAGCCAACCGCAATCTTGTTCGCGGCGCCGAAGGTTTTGTAACTACTGATGTAAGCTTGCAAAGTTGTTATCATGTTTATGAAATGATATGGAGCCAGAATGATCTCAAATTTTATTTTGATGGAGTTTTGGTAAAAACAAACTCGGGCAGCTATGTGCCAAGTCTATTTGGTAAAACAGAACGGATCACATTAAATCTTGCAGTTGGCGGACTTTTCTTTTCCAATTTTAATCCTGCATTGATCCAAACGGGAACGATGTATGTGGATTGGGTAAAAGTTTTTACAACAGGCAATTAATTTTTATGCGAAAGATCATTGGCGGTTTTGCCACTACCATCGATGGCTTTATTGAAGGCCCCAATCAGGAGATCGACTGGATAATCTATGATAATGAACAATTCAAAGAGTTGGAAGAGTCATGGAGGAATATCGATGCTATGTTTCATGGACGTAAAACCTATGAGGCATCATTGAAAATGAAAGGAGAAGTAAGCGAGGAAATGATCAACTCTTTTGCACACATGAAGCAATATGTTTTCTCCAATACTTTAAAAGAGGTGGAGCAAGGATACATTCTTGTTACCGGAGATTTAAAAACAGAAGTTGAAAAAATAAGAAGTCAACCAGGAAAAGACATTGCCGTTTTTGGCGGCGCAGAATTATTAAGTTCATTATTGAATTACGACCTCGTGGATGAGCTTACCCTGGCAATATGTCCTTCGCTTATTGGAAAGGGCAAAGCATTCTTTCCACATATTGAAAAAAGAATCGACTGGCAAGTAAAAGAAGTAAAGACATATAAATCGGGTCTTATTTCAATTACTTACCGGCGAAAATAATAATTGGCAATAGCTACATTTGCAATAATGATCTCATCTCTCAATGATTTCCAACATCCATTTTTTATTGGCATTGCCGGCACCGGCATGAGTGCATTGGCTCAATACCTGCAGGGTATTGGCAAAAATGTTTCCGGCAGTGACCGTTATTTTAAGGCAGGTGAATTCAATGATACAAAAGAAAAGCTGGAAGCGGAAGGGATCAACTGTTTTTTACAGAACGGATCGGGCATTACGAATAAAACTGATCTTGTCATTGTAAGCACGGCCATTGAAGATACGGTGTATGAAGTGCAGAAGGCAAAGGAACTCAACATTCCTATTATCAAACGCAGCGAGTTACTTGCATTAATTGCAGAAAGTAAAAAAACAATTGCAGTTGGAGGAACTTCCGGTAAAAGCACCACCACTGCGATGTTGTTTGATATAATGGAATATGCAGGGCTCCATCCAAGTATTATAAGTGGCGCCGGTCTTACGAGTATTATCAAGGAAGGAAAAATTGGTAATGCAAAAGTAGGAAGGGGAGAGTGGTTAGTGATTGAAGCGGATGAAAGTGACGGGTCAATCATTTACTATAAACCCGAAATTGGGTTACTGCTTAACATTGATAAGGACCATAAAGAGATCGATGCGCTGATGGAAATATTTACTGTATTTAAAAACAACAGTAAGAAATTTGTAGTAAATCAATCTCATTCACTCGCAAGGAAACTATCCCAGGATATAGATCATGATTTTTCGATTGATGAAAAGTTCCCGGCAAAATATGTTGCGAAGAATTTTAAACAACATGGATTAAATGTTCAATTTTCGATGCTCAATGCTCAATTTTCAATAAATGCAATTGGAAGGCACAATATGGAAAACGCTGCCGCTGCCGTTGCTGTAGCAGATCAAATTGGAGTTGACCTGATAACATGTGCATGCTGCGTTAAAAAATTATGAAGGTATTTATCGCCGTCACCAGCTGTATGGAAATAAACATGGAGTTTGGATGATCGATGACTATGCACATAACCCTGCAAAATGTGCAGCCAGTATTATGGCTTGTCAACCCGTGGCACCAAAAGTCATTGCATGGTTTCAGCCGCATGGATATGCGCCTACAAAATTTTTGCGAAATGATTTTGTGGAAGAAATAGCGAAAGCATTAAGGCCCGCAGATGAAATATGGATGAGTGAAATTTTTTATGCAGGAGGTACCACAACAAAAGATATTTCTTCTAATGACCTGGTAAATGATCTGACAGCAAAAGGCGCACATGCATTTTTTGTTGAAAATAGAAATGATCTTGTCAACGCTATCCGCTCTCATCTCACCGATAATTGTGTAGTATTGCTGATGGGTGCAAGAGACCCGTCATTGGAACAATTTGCAAAACAGGTCTGGGCTGAATTATGAAAACTTTAGTTACAAACATAAGACAACTTGTGAACGTAAGAGAAGTATCAAAGCTTTTGCGGGGAAAAGAGTTAGCGGACCTTCCATGCATTGACGATGCCTATGTTTTGATCGAAAATGGAATTATAGTTGATTATGGTGAAATGGACATGTTAGGATCTCCCACAGCAATCACCGACAATATAATTGATGCGACAAATCAATATGTACTTCCGTGTTGGTGTGATAGCCATACTCATTTGGTGTATTTGGTTTCAAGAGAAGATGAATTTGTAGATAAGATCAGGGGCATATCTTATGCTGAGATCGCTGAAAGGGGAGGCGGAATAATTAACTCGGCAAGAAAAATTGCCGGGGCAGATGAAACCGAATTAGTAAGAAGTGCATGGTGGAGATTGCAGGAAGTAATTAAACTTAGGTACTGGGGCAATAGAGATAAAAAGTGGTTATGGTCTCACTGTGGAAGGTGAATTAAAAATGCTTAGAGTTATTAAAAGGCTGAAAGAAAATTCTCCAATACCAATTAAGTCAACTTTTCTTGGTGCACATACATATCCAATGGAGTTCAGGGAAAATCATCAGGGATACATAGATCTCATCATAAATGAAATGTTGCCGGTGATCGCAAATGAAAAACTCGCAGACTATATCGATGTGTTTTGTGAAGATGGTTTTTTTTCTGCAGAAGAAACCGAAACGATCTGTAAGGCCGGCATGAGTTATGGATTAAAACCAAAGATCCATGCAAACCAGCTTAATTTTTCAGGCGGTGCAGAAACCGGGATAAAACTAGGAGCGGTTTCAGTCGATCATCTTGAAACTGTCAATGATGCCATTATTAATAAACTTGCAGGATCTGGAACAATTGGCACCTTGCTTCCCACGGCTGCGTTTTTTCTTCGTATGCCTTTTCAACTGGCAAGACAAATGATCGATGCAGGTTGTGCTATTGCAGTGGCTTCGGATTATAATCCGGGTTCATCGCCTTCGGGAAATATGAATTTGGTTGTTGCGATGAGCTGTATTGGAATGAAGATGTTACCTGAAGAAGCAATTAACGCTGCGACGATCAACGGTGCATTTGCCATGGAACTTCAGCATGAAGTGGGCAGTATTACGGTTGGTAAAAAAGCAAATCTCATTTTTACAAAACCCATCCCGTCATTAGCATATTTACCTTATTCGTTTGGAACAAATCTTATTGATAAAGTAATGATAAATGGGGAGTGGGTGTAGTGGCTAAATTGTCAAATTGTTAAATGGTCAAATGGTCAAATGGTTAAATTGTTGAATTGTTGGGTTGATAATTCTTTAGACAATTTAACATCAAGCAATTTAGCAATGCAACAATTCAACAATTCAACAATTTATCAATGCAACAATTTAACATCAAGCAATTCTCTTCGTATCAAATTTTTTCATCAGCTTTCCTGTAGCAATTAAAGACAGGGATAAAAGAAAAATAGTCAGTAAGATCCCTCCTGCATTCAACAAAGCTTTATTATACCCAAGATCATTTACATCAACAAAAGGATAAGGATAGAATTTTGTGATTGCTCCGTGTATAAGTGCATAGGTCATATATAGAATTGGATAAATAAGCCAGGGCAAAGCATTTTTCCATTTTAATTGTTCAATGGGAACGAATACCAGCCAGAAAATTATGAACAAAGCCGGAATAACACTATGCAATATCTCATCAACGATCTTTTGCATTCCCTCCGGTTCCCATTCTGAACGTAAAATGACATTATAAACAATTCCTACAATAGTTATATATACTGTGATCGCAGTAACCGTGGATGCTTTAGAAAAGAATCTGCCTAAACGTGTTTTGTTTCCCAGGAAAATAAAAGTAAAGCATAGGGCGACAATAATATTTGTATCAATAGTAAAAAATGCAAAGAAACGTAAGAGAGTTCCGGGAACTGCGACTACCCGGTTTTCCATCATCAGGTAGAGTTGCACTATGACCGCAAACCATCCGAGTAGTGCTCCTAATAATGCTATGATCCTGGCTGACTGTTTTTGCATAGTTTATTTTTTTAGGGCTTCCCATTTCTTTTTCAAAATTATCATTTGCTGATTTAATTCCTTTACGGCATTTATCATTTGTGTTGTGGGTGGCATGTCACTGTCCTGTAAAATATTAAAAACAGAAGCAAAGCTGCTATTCAATCTTCCAAAACTCCAATCAGTGCTTCCTTGTGGTGTAGTTTCTAATTCTCTTGCCAGTGTATCTTTTTTATTTAATGCATTAATAGTTGTGGGAGATAAGGTTGTCAGTTGATTTTTGAGTTGAGATCTATACAAACGAATATCTTCTAAATTTTTCACGCATTCTTTTCTGCCATTGTAACATTGTAAAGAAAGATCATGTTGTTGTTGAAGGCTTGCAAAAGGAGTCTTTATTCTCGGGTCCATTTTAATTGTAAATAGTGTGGTATCGGAAACACCGTCTGCGGTTAATATCGCAACATAATCTCCCGGCATCACCCACGGTGCCGTTGGATTTGGCTCAGTATTCATGTAAGTTGCCGAAATAGGATATGACACTGGTAAATTTAATGGTGTATACTTCATATCCCAAAGTAAACGATGATGACCGGGCTCTGATGAAAGAATTTGTTGTGGACGAATCCAGTAATGCGGAATGTTTACTTCACCAATTTTGTACATAGTATCCGTATTCGAATATTTTCTGATAAACCTTTTACCCCAATAAAAACTTGCCTTGATTTCGGTATATGGTCCTATGATTTCAAGACTAATAGTTTGTGCGTTCTTGCTTAAATAATAATCAATTATCACTCCATCGGGAGGATTTTCTCCTGCAGGTTCTTCCTGCGGCACCGGCGTATCCGTGTACATCGTCCAGCGAACACGGTAAGTGTTTTGTGGTTTATAAAGTATGGCTGACGATTTCACAAATTGATTATTTAATTGACGAAGTGGCGTGATGTTATCCAAGTATCCAAAAACTTCTTCCATGCGTGCCGACAACAATATCATCATCTTTTATTACCAGATCACGAATTGAAGTTGCAGGCATATTCAAACGTAAACTTTGCCAGTTTGCTCCATCATCAAATGAAACATAAACTGCTCTTTCACTTCCGGCAAATAATAATCCTTTGCGAACAGGATCTTCTCTTACCGCATTGATCGGATCGTTTGGTAAACCATTTACAATTTCTTTCCATGTTTTGCCGCCATCATTTGTTTTATAGATATGCGGCCGCATATCATCGCATCGAATACGATTAACGGCAGCATAAGCAGTGTTTGCATCAAAGTGGCCTGCATCCATTAACGATACTTTACTCCATGAAGTAATTTCAGGTGGAGTTACATTCTTCCATGTTTTGCCACCATCTCTTGTTACATGTATCAAACCATCATCAGTGCCGCACCAAATAGTATTTACATCTTTATAAGATGGAGCAACCGTATAAATAACACCACGTCGCGGCATCGTCTTCATATCATTGGTTATATAAATGCCAACACTTGCAGGCACTTCATAGGTTTCCCTTGTAAGATCAGGACTGATGATCTGCCAGCTATTACCGCCATTCATTGTTTTAAACAAAACGTTGCCGGCATAGTACAATGTTTTTTTATCGACGGGACTAAAGAGAACGGGTGCAGTTCTTATAAAGCGATACTTACCACTTCGTACCGCTTCAGGAGAAATATTTTGCGTTTGTCCTGTTCGTTTATCGTGTCTCGTGATCTTTCCACCATAAATAATATTTGGATCATTTGGATCGGCGGCTACATATCCATATTCTTCTACTCCAACCGGATGCCATTCACGATAGGTGATATTGCCATCATTGCCTCTCGATACAATTCCAACGCTGCCGCTTTCCTGCTGGCCACCATAAACATTATATGGAAACGCATTGTCCGTACTCACATGATAAAATTGTGCAGTGGGTTGATTATACCAACTTGAAAAAGTTTGTCCGCCGTTGACAGTAATAATAGCTCCCTGGTCACTTGCCAATAATATTATATCAGGGTTAATTGGATTTATCCAGATGCGATGATAATCGTCACCACCGGGTGCCCCGCGAAATGCATTAAATGTTTTTCCGCCATCTGTACTTTTCCAGCATACAATATTTGCCGAATAAACTATGTCTGCATTTTTCGGATCCACTTTTACTTCAGCAAAATCGCTTGCACGCCCCCAATACCTGTTATCGGTTTGTATTCTCGTCCAGCTTTCGCCGGCATCATCACTTCTGAAAATGCCGCCTTCTCTTCCGGCATCTACTGTTGCATACATTCTTTTTGAATCGGATGGTGCAATACAAAAACCAATTCTTCCCAAACCCTGTTCAGTTGTTGGTAAACCTTTCGTGATCTTTCTCCATGTTGTTCCTCCATCTGTTGATTTAAACAAACCACTTTCTTTTCCATTCCATGCACCATTTTCCCATGGGCCTTGTCTGCCGGCCCACATGTCTGCAAAAACAATGTTTGAATTATTCGGATCGATAGTTACCTGTATGGCGCCGGTATTTTCATCTTTATATAAAACTTTTTCCCATGTCTTACCGCCATCGGTTGTTCTGTAAACACCGCGTTCATCATTGGGCCCATAAGGATGTCCAAGCGCTGCAACAAAAACCCGGTTTTCATTCTTCGGATCAATATCAAGTCCGCCGATCTGTTGTGCATCTTTTAATCCAAGATTTATCCATGTTTTTCCTGCATCCGTTGATTTATAAATTCCATCGCCAACGGAAAGATCAGGTCGTTGCAAACCTTCGCCGCTGCCAACATAGATCACATTTGGATTTGATGGGGATACGATAACATCGCCGATAGAACCTGTTGGCTGATCATCAAAAATGGGAAACCATGTTCTTCCATAGTCGGTCGTTTTCCAAACACCGCCATTGTTTACCCCTATATAAAAAACATTTGGTTGCTGTGGCACACCTACGGCACCAACTGTTCTGCCGCCACGATGCGGACCGATCATTCTCCACCGCATGTCATTAAAATATTTTTGGGGGAATGATTGTGAGAATAATTGAAAAGAAAGAATGAAGGCGATAAAGCCTGCAAGCAGTTTTTCCATAAGTGAAAGTTTGGATTGAAGTTAAGGAAATGGGAGCTATGAAATTCCTTCGGGCCCTGTGCGTGGTTTGCTAATAGACTTATTGATAAATCTCAAATAATTTCATCAGCGGTAATCGCTGGTTGAAAAGAGTATAAAGTATGTTGTTTATATCGTAACCTTATCAGGTATTCTCTATTTCAATATTACTTTGAAATCCCTCTTTTCACCTTACCTAAATTGTTTTGCCAGACAATTTCATTTTTAGTATTATAAATAACAAGCAACCCATCGTCTTCCAGTACTAAGCGAGCGCCGGCATTGTTTTCCCACGTATCTGACGACCAGGCCACATTGGAACCTCTCCTGGTGCCCGGATCAGCATAATAGATTACGAGGTTGCCATCATATTGCATAACGGTTCTATAGGCAGGCATTCCGAATGTGCCCGATGACCACATCACTTCCATTCCTGCTATCCGGTAAATTACAAGATCACCGTCTCTATGATAGGCAAGCATGTATTGACGATTTTCTGAAACAATCGCCTGGTTCGGTGCAAGGAAACTGCCGTTATTTTGTTTGATTGTTGAATCGCCTGGTTGAAATTTAGGAAGGATCGTGAATTGGTCGATAGTAATGGTTTTCTTTCCCCATGCAGGTTCCAGGCGTATTTTTTTTGCTTCTTCCTCATTATGTATTTTCCAAAAATTGAAATTGTAGTACCGGCAATTTCTAAAATGTTTTCTTGCCAAAGAATCATACCTGGTTTTTATGTCACGAAATTCCTGTGGCGTTAGCGGAATTTTTTCATTGGTTTCAAAATCGAACTTATAACCTGTTACCATATAGACCTGCAATTTCAACAGGTCTGTTGGGATATCAAGATCCCCGGTTTCAATATTTTCTAATTCTGTAATAAGATGTTCTCTAAAATTCCGGGGATTCAATTCTGAAATCGCAATCAGTTCTCCATCGCTGCTTGATTTTATTATATCATAACAATTTATCTCAATGGCTTCTTTTATTTGTTTGCCGGTCTCGGCGTCCCAGATAACAGCCGCACATTCCTCGGAACCCAATTCAGATTTGTCACTAACAATTCTGGTTAATATCTTTTGCCCATCAGGACTGAACGTCATTGTCATCACCCTGGATGTTTTATGCCTCATTGCGGGCCCCTTTTGCTTTCCTGTTGATGACTCCCAAAGACGTATAAAGCCCGATTGATCTGTTGTAATAAACAACTTTCCATTGGGGCTGAAACCTGGGAGAGCGGAAGCGAGTTGATGTTTAAAGTCCGCATTTTCTTTTACTTCTTTTCCGGACGCAGCATTCAAAAGTTTAAGCGTACCATTTTTTTGAAAGGTAAGGATCCACTTGCCATCAGGGCTAATGATCGGTGAAATTTGAGCAGACCAGTGTTTGATAGAATCCTTTGCAGGCTTTCCGCTTCCCGAATCGAAATACCTGGTAACGCTATCATTCACTGCTACTGCAATTGACCTTCCGTCGTGCCTGAAAAACGGAGCCCATTGCGATTTGAATACAATATTATTTCCAATTTGTTTTCCCGTTTCCGCGTCCCAAATTTGACAGGTGGAATTATATTTAGAATTTGTCAGGAATCTTTTTCCATCAGAACTGAAAACCGGAGGGCTGCTGGCAGGAGTATAATTCATTCCCAATAGCCTGGCCCTGCTTTCCTCATTATAATCAGACAAGAACCCTTCGTCGTAATTTTTATAGTATATGATCTCTTTTCCAATTTGCTTACCTGTTTGAATGTTCCAAAGTCTTATATCTGTTGTTGCTCCGGTTACATCACCTGCAGTTCCTTCGAAGTTAAAATAATATTTGTGGGTTAATATTCTTGTACTGTCTGCGTTAAAAACGATATGCCAGTCCATCAATTTTTCGGAAGAATGCGTAAATGGAATTTTTTTTCCCATCGGTTTGCCTGTTTCCGCATTTATTACTTGTATTGCTGAATCAATAATAACTGCAATTTTTTTGCTATCAGGACTAAAGACAGGTTCACTGAGGTTCGCTTCTTCCTCATCAACCCTTGTATTTTTCCATGAAATTTCGTTATTACCGATCTGTTTTTGCTTTTCTACATCCCATAGCAGCATTGTGGTATTATCGATTGCAGTTAATAATTTTTTACTATCAGGGCTGAAAATTTTGATATTGTTTAAATCATATCTGGTTAATTTTTTTCCTACCGCCATATTTAGCCCGATCTGGCTCAGCGTCTTGGAATCCAATAGTTGAAATACCAATCCATTATTTATCGTGTCAGCGATTGCAATTTTTTTCACATCAGGACTGTACCCGGGATTGGAGAGATCTTCGTTTGTTATAAAATAATTTTGTGTAAAATCATTTTGCAGAAGCTTCAAAACAAATACGGTATTGTGTTCAACAGCCAGGAGTTGTTTGCCATCGCTTCTGAAAGTTACCCGGTGTGACGACGTCCCTCGTTTTACGCCATGTCCCAGGTGCTCGCCTGTTTTTCTATCCCAGATATATGTTGAACCGTCTTCATCTTTTGTAAAGATCTTGCCTGTGTTTGGAATAATAAAAGCCAGGAGCACAGAACTCCGGTGTGTTAATTCCGGCCCATCTTGTTTTTTATTTTCAATATTCCACAATCGTACTGAACCATCCTCGGCGGCAGTTATTATTATTTTTTCATCAGAAGAAAATGAAACACGGGTTAAGTCAGCCGTATAATATTTTTTATCAATTGTATTCTGAAGTTTGGGATCAACAGAAGTTAGTAGTTCATTAGGATTGAATTCCGGTTCAGGCAACTCAAGCTGCAGTTCTTTTGTCTTACCTGTCTTTGTATCTCCCATGAAAATTTTAGTACCATTGAGAAGGTAAAGAAATTTTGTGCCGTCTGCGTTCAGCACAAGGCTTGAAATCCTTGGGCTTTGATCATAATTGCCGGTCCTTCTTTCGGCCACCAGGGGCAATTCAATTTCCCTTGTATTGGATGAGGTAGTAAGATCAATGAACCATAAAAATTGGCCTGTGACGTCGAACATTATAAGCTTCGTGCCGTCTCCGTTAAATGAAAAAGCGGCTTCTTTGTTAAACTCCTTTGATTGATTAAACGTGGAAAACGCAGGATCCTTTTTTCCATCTTTTACAAGCGAAAGGTGTAAAAGGCCGTCCTGGTCGACACTGATGATCTTTTTTGCATCCGCAGTGAAGCCAACAATTTCTTCCTGATTTACTTTTTTACCCGAATATTCTTTGTCTTTTATTTCAAGCGTATCCGATCTGATCATTTTACCGCTTGTTGCATCCCATCTTTTTAGAATAAAATCCTTACCTATGGTTACGATTATATTGCTGTCTTCGGCACTGTAAACTGCTATTGAAACTTCACTTTGATCGACAATAATATTTTCTACTGTAACCAGGGGCCATTGATGGTCGATGTCGATCAATATCTTCCTGGCCAATGCGGTATCATTTGAAAGTTCTATAGCCTGGGCGGCATTAGCGAGGGCATACCCATAATCATTTTCTGCTTTTTCACTCTTCGTGTTATTCCAGTAATTATTCGCTAATAAAAGCTTGTTTTTGTTTTTGGCGACACTTGCCTGCACAAGAAGGTAAGCTAAAGAGCCGATTACAAGTATTGTGATTGCCGCGATCGTGATCAATATTCTTCTGCGCCTCGTTTTTATTTTTGCTTCAGCTCTGTGAATAGCTTCTTTACTTTGGGTTATCAGCTGATTTTCCTGGTCATTGAGATTTAGTTTATTTAAATGAGGCTCGATAAAGTTTAACTGCTTTTTAGAAAAAAGTTCTTTGGCATCCTGTTTTAATGATACCTGGCTTTTTATAAGTCGTCTTACTTCCAGTAAAGAAATTTCTTCATCGCTTCTTTTTTCTGCTATACGTAAAGCAAGTGAGTCATGTGCCAGCTCATATAGATTTGTGCTTTCAGAGAAATTTAGGATACGGCTATTCACAAACGATTCCACTGCTTCATCAATAAGTTTGTTATCGATATCCTTTAAACGTTCGCCAAGTTCTTTTTTTGAAATGGGTTCTTTCGTGCCCTCCAACGTTGAAAAAGGAGAAAGGATTTTCCAGATCGTTTCGGGATTTACATTTCTATTCTCCCGGCTTAACTTTTTACTGATGCCGGTTACCTGTTCTTCTAAAAAATTTCGCAGCACATCGCCAATATCCCCAATACGGTTTAACACACTCAGTTCGATCAAAGCGTCAGCCTTTCGTGTTTCATCTTTGGTGGTTTCAAGATATAGCTTGTCTAAAAAAACCTGCAGGTAGGGCAGTTGGATCGTCAGCGTTTTTTTCTTTCCTCTTAATCTTTCGAAGATACCCTGCGTGATCGCATCGACCTCATCGGCTTTGATCCTGACGTTGGAGAGGGCAAAACTGTTGATCCCTTTGATAACATCCGTTACCTTGTTAAGGGTCATGGGTTCTACTCTGAGTTTTTTTCGTAAAAGCTGGGGAACTTCTTTTTCAAATTCGAACAAATGACCAAGATACTCTTCACGTATAGAAAATATCATCTTAACAGGTTGCTCTGCTTTTAATAATTCTTTTACAGCTTCAATGAATTTTTCCTGTTCGTCTTTTGTACCGAGAATATAAAGCTCTTCAAACTGATCAAATATGAGATAGACGGGTTTAAAACTATTTAAATAAACGCCTTTTATTAATCGCAATAACCCGGTTAGTTTTTGTGCTGAATTATTGGTCATCGCTTCTTCGTCGTCAATCTCATTACCCCCGGCAGCTATCAATGCTTTTTCAAGCGCTGCATTGATATTGGTTCCCCGCCGTATTGTCAATGCCAGCCAATCATAAGATTTGAACCTGCCGGCCAATCCGCATTGAATTAAACTTGTTTTGCCCGTACCCGAAGCGCCATATACAAGCAACATTGAATTCTGAAATACCATTTCATATAGCGCCGCTATTTCTTCATCCCTTCCAAAAAACATATCAGTATCATTCTGATTGTAGGAATCTAAAAACTTAAAAGGATACTTCTTCTCCATAAATATTTTTTAAATAATAAGCCTTTCTTTAATGGTTAAAAAAATCAAATTCTCTTCTTGTTTATTTAAGTGTTTCTTCCATGGCATTCTGAAATATTTTATGAAGCATATTTAATTTCAGATCATGATATTTTTTTGCATCATTCTTTAAGCGGGTGAAATCATTATCAATATTTGCTTTCATTTCATTTTCTACATCGTCATTATAGGTAACGGATACCAGCGAAGCTTCCCCTATGTCTTTACCGCTATCGATTTTATCTGAAGAAATTTTGTTGATGTCAGAATAAGTAAGCTTTTTCTTACTATCCTCATAGGCGGTATAAAAACAGATCCTCACTTCCGATTCATCGGTCAGGGAATTGAAATCGATAATAAACGGGAAAAGATTCAAGCCATCCTGGTACTTGTTTTTAAAAATAAGAACAGCATCGCTGGTTATCGGCTTTGCATCATATTTATACTTTGATGAATAAAGTTTGTCATTATCCGCACCCAGGAATGTATAAGCATGCAGGTACAGCGGGTTTTTGTTTCTTACTTCTTCATAAGAAATATTTTTTACGCAGACCATTTTATAGCCGGCTAAAAAATTCATGGTGGAAAGGAACACCGTCAATTCATTTTCCGCTTCGAAGGATGTGGACAAGGTAAACTGACCTGTATCCAGTTTGTTGTTTATGTTATTTAAATTATTGCAAGCTTTGATAAAATCACTGGTATCATCAAGACATTCTTTTTTGAATTCAGGGAAAGGGTATTCGATTTTTTGCGTATCAAAAATGCCGACCAGCGTTTTCAAGAGTTTTACATACTCAACAATGTTCAGTTCAATATCGGTGTTAAAGAAATTGTCAAGTTCATTTGCTTGTTCGGAGGAAAGGGTACATTTATTGTCCTTCTTATAATCCCAGAGTTTTGAAATAAAAGAAAAACATAAAAGCTGGAGCGTTCGTTTTGCAGTGGCGATACAAACTTCCAGGTAATCTCTTGGTTTGTTGGATTCAAACGCGTCAATACCACTTGAAAAAACTTTGCGCAGCAAAATTCCCAGCACACCAACAAAGCCCGAGATGATAAAGTTATTGGCCTTGCGAAAGAAACGGCCCTGCAATTCCCAACCCGCCAAGTCCTTCTTTTCGTCAAGGAATGATTTTGCATCGGGGCTATAATCATACAATGCCTCTGTAAGTTTACGGCAGAGCTGCATGTTATAAGTTTTCTTTCCGATCTCAGCACTGAAAGTAGCATTAGTAATCGAGCCGATATTATAAATCTTATCGCCTGATTTAAAATTTTCGAGATCCAGGCTCTTTAAAAGTGTTTTCAATTCATCCAGGCCGTTCTTAATTTCCTTTACCTCGCCATTCACATTTATTTTCATGCTTTCCGGCGTCACGTTTTCAATTACCACATTCTGCGCTCCTGGTGTTTCTGGTGAATTACTCATAATTAATTTTTATGAAAAATTGGCGTTGTCAATTTTGTCAATATTGAAAATCTTATCTGCCTGTTGATTGGTCGTTTGGTTGTTGGTTACAACGGAATCGCCAATATGCACATCACCTGCTGCAGAAATGGTAGAGCCGGTTACAGTATTTTTGAAATAGTTTGTAACGGCATCGTTGGTTTCATTCTTAACTTCCTCCTGCAATACAATAATTCCTTTGTCCTCTAATCTGTCCAGTTGTTTACGAAACTGGTATTTCAGATCTTCAATACTTTTATACCATGTATAAAAATGCCCGATCTCACTAAGGCGTTTTTTGAATTTTGCTAAATTCTGAGCCTGTTCGTCATTTGGCGAAGGTTCTGGTGCACCTGTTTTGAAATAGGTATAAATAAGAGGTGTGTTTTTTTCTTTAAAATGTTTTAATGCAACATCAAATTCCTGCTGCGTGTATTTTCCCGCCTTTGTGTAGAACAGGCAGATGACGATCGCAGATTTTTCCAGTTCTTTATTGTATTCATCCTGCAGACTGGTTTGCGAGACTGTATCGAGAAAATTTTCCCATTGTACCAGTTCCAGGTATACGCCTTTCGTATGCAGACGATCATTTTCTATACTCAGGAATTCCCTGAATTCTTTTCTGTCCTGAACTAATTCAGCAGAGGACGCAATAAAAATCCGGATAGTATTCATAAAAAATTTTTTTAAAAATAAAATAATTAAGTTTTAAATAAGGCAATCAACTCCTTTAAAATATTGAGCCCGTACTGTTTTTTAATTTCATTCGGTGGCCAAACGAGATCAACGCTTTTGTTGAATATAGAAATACGATCCGTCTGGCCGGGAACAACTTGCATTGATGGTTTAGGCTGGTGGTTGAGAAAATGGTGTAAACGATAGTAAGTTAAGAAATTTTGGGTTATCATTTATTCTAAAAGTAAGCAGGCAGAATGATAAGAAGGTTATTCTTTTGTAAGTTGGTCAATGTCGTCAAGATCTTTTAATCTTCCAGCTTCTTTTTTTGCTTGTAAAAGATGATTCAGATGAAGAGTTCGGATTTTTAAATCACCATCTTCAAATTCTCTGGCAATTGCATAGCATTCTTTAAATTCAAGTCCTTTGACCTTAGTCATTATATCAATCGCAACCGGCTTTCTGCCGAATTTAAAGACATCCCATTCATCATGATTAAGAAAGTTATCTTTTGTCATGTCGAAGACAGGCATATGAAATTGATAGAATGCCTTAATAAGTCTTGTGTAGTTTTCTTCTGTTCTCTCTACCCATACATCCATGTCTCCTGTAACCCTTGCATGTCCATGCAATATGACTGCAAATCCCCCAACAATAATGTAGGATACAGAATTATCATTCAATGCTTTTATAAAATCACGGAAGTCGTCCTGGAAAATATCAGCCATTATTTTGTTTTGAAATACTAAAGACAGTTTTATCCATGAAAGGAGGGTTATCAATATCAAATCCGTATGCCAGAGATGTTAGATAATAGGAAATTTTCAACCTTTCTTTCCAATTATATTTTCTGTAATCCCTCATATAATCATCAGATTCTTTAGCTGTCATTGCGTGGAAAACCGTCTTATCCAACCTGTATTTTTTTGATTGATCATCCATAGAATAAAATTAATCAAAAGAGATGATGATAGCTATTTAAACGCCTGGTTGCTGTTTACAGGCAATGAAAAAAACATTATTGTCAATAATAAGTATGATCTCACCTGCAAAATTTGGTTTCTTATTATCACCACTTTGGTTTTATAAAATAAAGACTCGTGCCATCAGGATCGGCAAAATGAATGAACTTGCCGCCATCTTCTTCTCTTAAATGGGAAGGAATAGCTAAACTATTTAATTGATCTTTTGTTTCTTCAAAATTGTCGGTAGTGAATCCAATAGAAACATTGCTTGCGATAGCAATATTTTCATTTGTCGGGTGAATGCCGATGGTAATTCCGGGAGCAGTTAGTTGTGCATAATGATTGCCCCATCTATTCTTTACTGCAAACCCGATTGCCTGATAAAATGACACTGACTTGTCCATATCCTTTACCATAATGGTGACGTTGGAGTCTTTTATTGTCATAATGCAAAATTGAGAAGTTATGTATAGTAGATCGTAAAATTATCCTTTGGGTTTTAAAACAAATTTTGTGTCCCCCAGGTCTGGCGGAGCGTTTTGTGTATCGGTAACCTTAATGATCATGTTGTCATCACTAAGATCCGTGATCCGCATTTTTTCTTTTTTGTTTTTTAAGATGGAAATAAATTTTCCTTTGACATTATAATTCCAATCCTGTTGTTCCGGTTTTTCATTCGTATCCGTACCCGTAACATTTACTTTATTGTTTGGAAGAAATTCCAACACTAACATATTTACTCCTGGTTTAGGATTAATGCGAAAGCCACCCGTTTCTGCGTATTGCATTTCCCAGGTCTTACACAATATTTTTTTAAGACTATCAGTTGAATAAGTGACCTCTTGTGATTGTAAAGAAACAACAGCAGGGATCAAAAAAAATAACAGCAGTATTTTTTTCATTTAGAAAAGCTTTCATTGAAGTTAAATAGAATTACGGAACCCCGAACGGAGCGTCGCAAGCAAAGCTCAACCGGAGTTACTTCAGCCGGCTACGTAAATATCTTTTTCATTGAGAAGATTGCCTGCATGCCGGCAAACAGGCTTCGGCCTCCTTCGCCGCCCCCGCAATTAAAATGCTTTTTGCTTATCACCACCCGGCGCATTCTTGCCAGCATTCTTTACATATTTCTCTACCCATGCATATTGCTCGTATAACAAATGAAGAATATTTTCCCTTGCCGCATAGCCATGACTTTCATAAGGCAACAACACAAACTTTACCGTACCGCCATGCCCTTTGATCGCATTGAACATCCTTTCGCTTTGTATAGGGTAAGTGCCGGTGTTATTATCAAGCTCGCCATGTACAAGAAGTATCGGTGTTTTAATTTTATCTGCACTCATAAAGGGACTCATGTCATTATAAATATTTGGCGCTTCCCAATAAGTACGATCTTCATTTTGAAAACCAAATGGGGTAAGTGTACGGTTGTATGCGCCGCTGCGTGCAATGCCTGCTTTGAAAAGTTTTGTATGCGCAAGCAAATTGGCCGTCATGAATGCACCGTAACTATGCCCACCAACAGCAACCCGGTTCCTGTCACCAACACCCATCTCATCTAATTTATTGATCGCCGCTTCAGCATTCATCCGCAACTGATCGATAAAATTATCATTTGGCTTTTTGTCTTTATCGGTAGCCACGATCGGCATTTCTGCATTATTAAGCACAGCATAACCCTGGGTGACATAACAAATCGGCGTACCAGAACTTATAAATGTAAACCTGTGTTCGCTGCCGCGGATCTGTGCTGCATCTGCAGCAGAATTAAATTCGGCAGGATAAGCCCACATAATTACAGGAAGCTTCCCATCTTTTTTTGGATCATATCCTTTTGGCAAATACAGATCGCCGGTAAGATCGACACCATCTTCTCTTTTATATTTTATTTTTTCTTTGCTTACACCTTCCATTTGGGGGTAAGGGTTTGTAAAATGGGTTATCTGCCTGTCTGCAACTTTCAGTTTCAGATTTTTTATCCAGTAGTTGGGAACTTCTTTTTCATTTTCTTTTCTTGTTAGTAATTCAAGTTTATCGGGATTCAGCACACGAACAACACTTTCAAAATAACCTTCGTTGCTGCGCCAGATAATATCAAGCTTTTTTGTATTCAGATCAAATGTGGCAAGGAAAGGAAGGTCGCCTTTTGGAGATGCCCCGGTGACATTATTCATTAAAAGTTTATTGCCATTATCGATCACTTTTATTACATCACGATCAAATTGATTTTTTTCAGTAACAGGAAATCCGGGATTGGAATAATTATCAGTTGTATTTCTTTCTATCAATTTTTCCAATTGGCCCGTTGAGGGATTATACCGATCTATTCTTGAAAATTGTTTGCCGGTCAATCCTTCGATGACCAATGCAACGGTTGAGCTTCCCCAACTGACGCCGCGATAACGCATCTCGGTTTTGAAAAGTTCTTTTGGCTGGCCGGTGAATGGTGCGCTGAGTGCATACACCGCATCATGAAAATCCACTTTGGTTTTTATCAACCCGCTGTCGAGCGGCATGCACCAGATAACAGTTGCTGCTTCATCATCTCTCCAGTCAAATCCTCTTGCTACATTTTGTACATTATCATTACCACTGGGTGCTGTTTCAGCCGAAGGAAGATCTGCCAGTATTTTTATCTGCTTACCATTCATGTCTGTAATTGCAACGGTGGAAGGAAACCCAAAAACAGGTACGAGATATGAAAAAGGTTTTTTAATAGTACGCAGCATCATGTATTTTTTATCAGGAGAAACAGAGATGCTTGTATAAATCGCGGGTGAACCAATTTTTGTTTCTGCACCATTTACATTTTTTACCAATTGTGTTGTTGCATAGAATTCATATAACTGTTCATCATAAGGATTTTTGATCATGTCCTGGAAAGTGGGACGGGGAGATGCTTTGCCATAATTTTCCTGCAGCGTTGGACCTTTTGGTACCGGAGATTTTGGGGGCGCCGCACTTAACGGTTTTACAATTGTTCTGTATAATAATGTATTGTCATCGATCCATTGATATCCTCCGGAAATTGTATTCAGTGGCTGCTTGTTTACTTTCATTGCCTTTTGCGCAGCTACATCGATAACATAGAGATCAACATGATCAGAAGTGGTATGTGTAAAAGCGATTTTTTTATCATTGGGGCTCCAGGCTGATACTGCCGGCCATGAGCGGAGAAGGCAACCCTGATATTTTAAATTCTTTGTTGGAGGAAACATTTTTAAACCATAGATCATTGATAAAATTCTGACGGCTGGGTGCAAAATTGTTTGGATTGATACGCAAACCCGCAATACGCAATTCAGGCCTTGCTAATTCTTCTACCGATGGATAACTATTACTTTGCGTAAAAAGCATCCATTCGGCTTTATCATCAAGACTTACGTTTGGTGTCGGCTTCACCAGTACAAGATCCATGATCTCTTTCGGCGGTGTTTTATAACCATCTTGTGCAAACAATTTTGCAGAAGAAACGAGGAGCAGAAGGAAGAATAGCTTTCTCATGAGATTGTTTTTAAAGGCCTCTCCACCCGGCCTCCTCTCCAAAGGAGAGGAGGGGCCAGGCTTCAAATATTTATTTAGTTTTTGTAATTAAGCATTTCAACATTTAATCTAATCCAAACATATAAAATTCTTCAATTATTTGGGCTGTGTGTTAGCAAGTCCTTCCCTTTGGGAAGGATTTAGGATGGGCTATACACTCTCACATAATCTATCTCCATTTTTTGCGGCCAGATGTTTTCATCAACGCCTTTTTGCCCGCCCCAGTTACCGCCCACCGCGATATTCAAAAGCAAATGCATTTTATTATCAAAAGGCCATGCATCATACCCGCTATGCTCATTGCCAAACCGGAAAAAAGTTTTTTGGTCAACAGATACTTTAACGCTGTCTTTATTCCATTCCACCGCGTACACATGAAATTTTTCTGAGCAGTCGTCTACTTTTATAGTGTCTGTTTTCTGCGTGCCGATAACATGATAATATTTTTTACAATGAACCGAGCCATGAATAGTTCCCTGGTTGAATCCCACATGTTCCATAATATCGATCTCGCCATCATCAGGCCATGCGAGTGGGGTAGTGCTGGCCAGCATCCAAATGGCGGGCCATGTGCCAAGGCCTTTTGGTAATCTTGCTCTTACTTCGATCTTTCCATATTGCCAATCACCTTTTCCTTTTGTGATCAATCTTGCAGATGTGTAATTTTTTCCCTCCCATGATTCTTTTCTGGCTTCAATTGTAAGGTATCCTTTTTCCACTCTTGCATTTTCCAATCTTTGTTTTGTGTAAAATTGAAGCTCATTATTTCCCCAGCCATGACCACCGACATCATAATTCCATTTTGAAGAATCCGGTAAACCCGAATATCCAAAATCATCGCTCCAAACTAATTTCCATTGCGAATCTGTATTTTTTTCAGCAGTGCTGCAGCAAATAAATGCAAGCATTGAGCAAACGATAAAATAAAATGGCCGCATATCGGCATGTGGTTTGCTCCGAAGGTACTGATAGAATAGTGTGAATCCCTACCATCCGTAAAAATTTATTGGTAGGGTTTTATTTTATTGTCATGTTGCATAATCAAATATTTTTCGCCTAAACCTTTTTAAAATGAAAAGTCTTAAACGTTTTCTTGCGATCGCTTTAGTCTTTACACTTGAGCTATTGTGCTAATAATTCATCCGATAAAAAGGATACTAAAGAAGAAAAAACAGAAAGTTCAAAAACGTCAACTACCAATCAACCAAACGGAGGTATTACGCTGCCTGCAGGGTTTTCTGCCACTGTGTTTGCAGATGATCTTGGCACTGCACGGCACATAGCTGTAAATGCGAATGGAGATGTATATACAAAAGTTGACAAGCTTAATGATGGACGCGGCATTCTTCGTTTGCGTGATACAAATAATGATGGAGTAGCCGATAGTATCAGCGGGTTTGGAAATTATAAGGCGGTACTGGTATTGCCATCAAGAATGGTTATCTCTATGCAACATCGGATGAAAATATTTACAGGTATAAATTAAATAACGCCAATGAGCCGGATGCTGCAAGCGAAGAACTGATCGTAACCGGTTTGGTAAATGAGAAAGCAGCATTCTTCAAAACCAATTACTTTAGATAATGCAGGAAATATTTATGTAAACATTGGCGCTCCTTCCAATGCCTGCCAGGAAAAAGATCGTGACTAAAGATTCGAAAGGACAGGATCCATGTCCTATATTGGAAAAAGCAGCGGGTATCTGGCAATTTAAAGCTGACCAAAAAAATCAATCATATAAAGAAGGTACTACGCTATGTAACCGGCATTAGAAATATAATGGCGCTTGATTGGAATACTCAAATGAATGAATTGTATGCAGTGCAGCATGGCCGCGATGATCTGAATCGTCTTTATCCCTGATCTGTATTCAGAAGAAGAAAGTGTTGAATTGCCTGCTGAAGAAATGTTTTTAATGAAAAAAGGTTCTGACTTTGGATGGCCTTATTGTTATTATGATCAAAGACAAAAGAAAAAATTACTGAGCCCTGAATATGGTGGTGATAAAGTAAAAACAGACTCGTTGTGATGGAAAAGGGAAACCGATCTATGCATTTCCTGGGCATTGGGCGCCGAATGGATTATTGTTTTATACCGGAACTCAGTTCCCGGAAAAATATCGCAACGGTGCTTTTGTTGCATGGCATGGCTCATGGAACAGGGCTCCGAGAGAACAGCAGGGATATTTCGTAACTTTTTTACCTTTTAACAATGGAATGCCAAGCGGCGATTATGAAGTTTTTGCCGATGGCTTTGCAGGTGCAAATAAAACACCAAAAGGTGCAACATTTCGTCCATGTGGTTTAGCACAGGGAGCCGATGGGTCATTATTTATTTGTGATGATCAGAAAGGAAGAGTATGGAAAGTAACTTATAAAGCCAATTAAATAAATACTAGCCAATAGTCAGAAGAAAGCAGCAGTAGGCAGAATTATCAGAATTATTGTTGACGGATAAAGCAACCTGTCACGATCGTTTCAAGAATTACGGAACGAACAAACCCAATCTATAACTCCAGATTTATTTTTTATAAGTAAAGCCCTTTGGTGCTTTCAGGATTCCAGGGTCATACATGTTTATGTAAAGTCTTATAGGTTTGTCAAGGCCCTTATATTTTATTTCATAAATATCCAGAATCGCAGACCCCATCAATCCATTCTTGCTTGGAGTTGGACAACAACTGCCAAGCCTGGTGTAAGATATTTTTTCTCCATTGGGTCCAAGTAATGCATTCAGATATCTTCTTTCATTTGTCGGCCCTGTGGCAACTCCCCCTACTTTCACTGCATTTTTTTCATCATAAGCATACGTGGGGTCATTGGATATACCTTCCAGCTGAAAAGTATTGTCATCAAGCATTCTTGCAGAAGGTTTATCAAGTGTCGGATTTGAGTCATCTGTAACAGCAGCACTGGTACCGGAACCAGTACCGGCACCGGAGCCCGTTGCTTTTTTTGATGAGCCGCATGATAAAATGAATAACGAAGCAAATAGCAGAAGTGGTAATAATGGCTTTCTCATGGTGAGTGTTTTAACTAAGTTCTGATTTTTATCAAACAATGCAATAAAAAAAATCATAATTCAGTTAGGGTCTTTCATAAATAACGCCATCCTTCATCACAAATTTTATTTTCCGGATATTTTTTATTTCAGTGGAAGGATCACTTTCTACTGCAATCAAATCAGCCAGCAACCCTTTTTTTATTCTTCCGATTTTATCGGCCTAGCCAAATACATCTGCATTAACGGATGTCGCCGATCGTAAAACATCGATAGGCTTCATTCCATATTCTACCATCAGCTCCATTTCTCTTGCATTGTCACCATGCGCAAATACGCCAACATCACCACCCATGCATATTGTTACGCCGGTTTTTAATGCCAATTGAAAACTTTTTTTTTTATCAGTAATTCGTTGCGGCTCTCATCAATTCCTTTTTTCCAGCCAGCATATTGTAAAATGGATTCACCGGCTGCAAGTGTTGGGCATAAGGCAACTCCTTTTTCTTTCATTAGTTTAAAAACTTCTTCTGTTCCTTTATCACCATGTTCTATTGTTGATACGCCACCAAGTGTTGCTCTTTTCATTCCTTCGGGTGTAGACGCATGCGCCACAACTTTACGACCGCCGCTTTGTGCAATTGCTGTTGCCCATCCAATCGCTTCAGCAGAAAATGTCGGCATTGCTTCTTTATTTGGCCCCCAGCGATAATCAGCATAAATTTTTATAAGGTCGGCACCTTTTCCTATTTGCGTTCTTACTTCATTGGTCAAATCTTCAATACCGGCAACTTCAGCAGCGCCTTGCGGTAATTCCACATCGGGGGATGGTGATCTTGGTCCATAAGTTCCTTTGGCTACGATAGCTCTTGTAGCAATTATCATTCTTGGCCCGGGTATTATACCTTTTTCAATTGCTGTCTTTAAACCAACATCATCATACATGGCGCCTTCTGTTCCCAGGTCTCTTACAGTAGTAAAGCCGGCCATCAACGTTGCCTTTGCATGATTTACCGCTCTTGCAGTTCTTTCGGCTCTTGATTCTTTTAATACCTGGTCATCCCAGCTTGTTTCATTATAAGGATGAAGAAATAAATGAGAATGACCTTCTATTAATCCTGGTAATAACGTCATTCCTTTCAGTTCAATGATCTCTGTGCCTGCCGGTAATTTGAACATCATTGCACCTGCCTGTTCTATTTTATTATTTTTTACTAATACCACCCAACCGGTTTGCATCGTTTCTCCATCAAAGACACGATCGGGTTTTAATAAAATATATTTATCGGGTTGCTGAGCAAAAGAAATATTTATTGAATGAGAAAGATAAGAGATAGAAATACTTTTCGCATAATTGCTGAATAGCGATTTGAAAGTAAAAGAGTGCGACGCAACAAAAGTTAAATAGTAATTATGCTGCTGGGTATATAATTATTTAACCAGTACATCCGCATATTCCGGTTTCTTTTTAAAAACAGAATTGGCAAAAGGACAAAGAGGAATGATCTTAATGTTATTTGCACGGGCATATTTTACCGCTTCATGCACCAATTGATCACCAGTATTTTGTCCTTCCAATGCCTCGCTTACTTCGGTATGTTCGATGATCATCTTATCGGCCGAAGGCATGTTATAAATCATTTCCGCCACTATCTTTTTATCTTTCTCTATATAAAAGATCCCTTTATTCCCAACTTTTTTATTTTGAATTTCCATTCAGGCAGCAGTTTATCATAGTTTGAAAAATATTTTTTTCCTGTACAAGAAATAACATAAGAGCCATTCCAATGTGAAAATACAAAGTGATGTAATAATCAGCTTGAGATTTTCTGGTGTATTGATAAATCCCATCAATCCATTTGTCGCAGTTCCAACATAGCGGTTGAACCATCCGCCTAAAATTTCAAAGAAAAGATAAATGAAGATCGAATTCATACTTACGATCGTAAAGAACTGAAGATGTTTTTTGTGATCCCTCATATCGATCCACCAATAGCATGCAGCCAACCCGGCTAAACACCAGCCTAATGATGCAAGTGTGAATGAACTGGTAGCAATTCTTTTTATGATAGGAGTGATGCCGGCAAGATCAAGTCCATAACCTGCAACAAGACAAATAACAGCCCATATCAATAAAGGTTTTATTTTTTCTTTACTTGAAAGCAATAACTTTCCTGCCAATGCCCCGGCAATTGTATGCACCGCTGTTGGAATGCAATTAATAGCAACCCATCCGCCTTTATTAATTTTATTCATCAACAGCAGATCAACATAGTTTCCAAAATTGTGCTGATCAGTAAATGGCTGATCAAAACCGGGAACATTGGTAAAACGGTAAAGAACTTCAGTTAGCAATAACAAGCCAACACAAATAATTATTTGAGTTGTGGCCGATAACCGGAATATTAGGAATGCTACCAGGGTTGTAAACGATAATTGGGTAAGTACATCCCATAATTCAAAAGAAAGTCCTTTTGGTTTTACTGGCATAGTCAAGTACTCCCCAGAAAAAAAGCCAAAAACATCTTTTTAGAATTTTCCTGAAAGATGGTTCCATGTCATTCCCTGGCTTGCCTGTTTATGCAATGAAAAAGCCATAGCAGTGCCTGCAATAAACATAAACCCGGGTTGTATAAGATCCCAGAACCGCAAGCCATTCCATGGATGATGAAAGAACTGTTGAAAGAATCCGTTAACTGCACTGCCTTCGGATGCGTCGCTTAGATGTTCATATAAGCCCGGTGCTTTCCATTATCAGCAGTACCATTATTAATCCGCGCATAAAATCAAGGGAAAGTAAGCGTTTGTCACTTTGGTAAGCGACAGAAGCTATTGGCATAAGCAGTTTAGTTTTGAAAAAGGTAGACGAAATAATTGGAAAAATTCAAAAAAGCGATACATATTTGCAATGCAATGAAACAAGCAAATCAATATTGGTGGTGGCATACAAACTCTTTCGGGGTGCTGTAAGTCATTACTGTATTTGATTTAAATATATATGCCCCGAAATAGTTCGGGGTTTTTTATTTTGATACCAGCGATTGTAACTCCGGTTTAGCCTGGTTGCGACGCAATCCTTTCATCACCTGTGCTACTATGAAACAAATTGAAAAGTCGTTATGAAGAAAATTGAAACTCAAACTACTTGCAAAAAATTACTTGCCGATGTGTATACGCCGGTAAGTATTTACCTGCGACTGCGTGATCGCTTCCGCGATACTGTTCTGCTTGAAAGCACCGATCATCATGCAGCAGAAAACAGTTATTCATTTATTTGTGTTAATGCTATCGGTGGCATCGAGATCACTTCAACAACAAGTGTTGAATTTAAACTGCCGGCGCAAAAACCGGAGAAGGTGGCGATAAAAAACATAATGGAAGTGCCGAAGCTGATCTGGGAATTTATGAATCGTTTTGAAACGACCGCGTCGGAATTCAAGGAATCAAAATATGCGCAGGGATTATTTGGCTATACTTCTTTTGATGCGGTTCAATTCTTTGATACGGTAAAATTAAAATCAGGAAAAATTCAGGACTCCGAACCCGATAGCTATCGGGTCAACTAAGACCCGATAGCTATCGGTCCGAACTCATCATTCCCCTGATGCGTTACCGCCTGTATCAATATGTAATCGTCATTCAATCATTTCAAAGATGAATTGTTTATTTGTGAAAATCATTTTAACGGAATTGAAAGTGAACTGGCGGTTGTGGAATCATTGATCCGAAGTAAAGATGTTCCTGTTTTTCCTTTTAAAAAGAAAGGAGAAGAAAGTTCAAATGTGACCGATGAAGAATATATAGAAATGGTGAAAAAAGGGATCAGCAGTTGTCATCGGGGCGATGTTTTTCAAATTGTATTGAGCAGAAGATTTCAACAGAGTTTTACCGGTGATGAGTTCAATGTATATCGTGCATTGCGCAGCATCAATCCTTCTCCTTATTTATTTTTCTTTGATTATGGTGATTATAAACTGATGGGTTCTTCACCGGAATCACAGCTCATCATTCAAAATGGAAAAGCAATTGTTCATCCTATTGCCGGTACATTTAAAAGAACAGGTGATGATGATAACAGATCATCTGGCAGCAGAATGATTAATGAAGAGATGAAAAAGAAAATGCAGAGCATGTAATGCTGGTTGATCTTGCACGGAATGATCTGAGCCGTGTGTGCGATGATGTAACAGTAACCCACTATAAGGACATTCAATATTATTCAGTCATGTTATTCATATGGTAAGTGAAGTAAGTGGAAAGGTAAGACCGGATAGCAAATCCATTTGAACTGCTTGCAAAATCATTTCCTGCAGGTACATTAAGCGGTGCGCCGAAATTTAAAGCGATGGAACTGATCGATAATTATGAGCCAACTGCAAGAAGTTATTATGGCGGCGCTATTGGGTTTATGGGTTTTGATGGCAGTTGCAATCATGCCATCATGATCCGCACTTTTTTAAGCAAGCAAAACACATTGACATACCAGGCGGGCGCAGGAATTGTGGCAGCAAGCAAACCGGAAAGTGAATTGCAGGAAGTGAATAATAAATTGGGAGCATTGAAAAAAGCAATTGAATTTGCGGAAAATATTATTTAAAAATGTTAATGCTCAACTGTCAATGCTCAATTTTCAATTGTTGGATGCGCAAGTTGATCATTGATCTCGATAGCATTGGAAACATTGAGCATTGAACATTTAAAAATCAGAGTATTGAAAATTTTAGTTTTCGATAATTACGATTCTTTTACCTACAACCTGGTTCACCTGGTTGAAAAGATCACGCATGAAAAAGTGGATGTATATCGCAACGACCAGATACCATTGGAAAAAGTGAAAGAATATGATAAAATCATTTTATCACCTGGTCCCGGCATTCCTGAAGAAGCAGGTTTGCTTTTACCATTGATAAAAGAATATGCTTCTTCAAAATCTATTCTCGGTGTTTGTCTCGGTCACCAGGCAATCGGCGAGGCATTTGGCGGAAAACTGATCAATCTTAGCTACGGTATTTCATGGAGTAGCCACGAAGATAGAAGTCAGGAGTCGCGAGTCGGGAGTCAGGAGTCCTTTATTTGACGGTTTGCCAAATGAACTGGAAGTTGGACGTTATCACAGCTGGATTGTAAGCAAAGAAAATTTTCCGGATGAACTAGAAATAACTGCAGAAGATGAAAACGGAATGATATCATGGGTTTGCAGCATAAAACTTATGATGTACAGGGAGTGCAGTTTCATCCGGAAAGTGTGTTGACGCCGAAGGGAGAAGATATCATGAGAAATTGGTTGAAATAATTATTCGTGTAATTCGAATTTTAATTCGTGATAAATGAAAAAAATATTACAATATTTATTCGAACACAAAACTCTTAGCCGCGATCAGGCGAAAGAAGTTTTGGTAAACATTGGCAAAGGCATTTACAATGAACATGAAATAACTGCTTTCATGACCGTGTATCTGATGCGCAGCATTACCATTGATGAGTTGCAAGGTTTCCGCGATGCATTGCTTGAACTTTGTGTTCCTGTTGATTTGAATGAATTCAGTACTATCGATATTGTTGGCACCGGTGGCGATGGAAAAAATACATTTAATATTTCTACATTAAGTTGTTTTATTGTTGCAGGCACAGGACAAAAAGTTGCCAAGCATGGAAACTATGGCGCATCCTCTATCAGCGGCGCATCGAATGTAATGGAACAATTGGGATATAAATTTAAAAATGATAATGACAGACTTAAAAAAGAAATTGATGAAGCCAATATTTGTTTTTTGCATGCACCCCTGTTTCATCCTGCATTAAAAACTGTTGGGCCAATTCGAAAAAATCTTGCGATGCGAACTTTCTTTAATATGCTTGGCCCTATGGTAAATCCGTGCCCATCCAAAATTTCAATTGGTGGGGGTGTTTAGTTTGGAAATGGCCAGGATCTATAATTATCTTTTACAGCAAACTGAAAAATCATTTACGATTATTCACAGTTTGGATGGATATGATGAAATTTCTTTGACCAATGATACAAAAGTGATCACGAATGAAGGTGAAAAAGTAATAACACCGGAACAGTTGGGAAAAAGAATGGTGGAGCCGCACGATATACATGGTGGCAATACAGTTGAAGAAGCAGCAAAAATATTTTTAAAGATATTAAAAGGCGAAGGCACCTGGGCACAGAATGCAGTTGTATTAGCCAATGCAGCAATGGCCTTGCATTGCACCGGTAATTATAAAACTTATGATGATGCTTTTGACGCGGCAATCGAAAGCCTGGAAAGTGGTAAAGCAAAAAAGAGTTTGGATAAATTAATCAGTTTGCAAACCCCCTAAATCCTCCGCCTTAGGCGGAGGATTTGGTAACCTATAGATGAAAGTTTATGAATATTCTTGAGGAAATAATTGAGCATAAAAAGGAAGAAGTTAAAAGTAAAAAGTCAAAAGTAAAAATGGCTGACCTTGAAAAGCGGGAATTATTTTCAAGCGATGTGTTGTCATTGAAAGATTCTTTACTTGATAAATCAAAGACCGGGATCATTGCAGAATTCAAGAGAAGATCCCCATCAAAAGGAGTTATAAATCCTGATGTTGACATTGTGGAAGTAACTAAAGGCTATACAGAACATGGAGCCTCTTGTTTATCCGTGCTTACTGATGCACATTTTTTTGGCGGCAGTGACGAAGATCTTATTAAAGCAAGAATAAATGAGATCCCAATTTTGCGGAAAGATTTTATTATTGATGAATACCAATTGGTGGAAGCAAGATCTATTGGTGCCGATGTAATATTGCTGATCGCCGCTTGTTTGTCGCCGGTTGAAGTAAAACGGTTGGCTGCATTTGCTAAAAACCTGGGATTGGAAGTGTTGCTGGAGCTTCATGCCGAAGAAGAACTAGATCATATTTGTGATGATACAACTGTTATCGGTATCAACAACCGCAACCTGAAAACTTTTGATGTGGATATTGAAAGAAGTTTGCGGATGGCTGAAAGGATACCTTTGACAAAACTGAAAATAGCTGAAAGCGGGATCAGCAGTGTAGATAATATTTTACTTTTTAAACAACACGGCTTTCATGGTTTTCTGATTGGTGAAAATTTTATGAAAGCTGCTAACCCAACGATTGCTTTTGCTGAGTTTGTAAAACAATTAAAAGCAAAAGCACATGAAGATTAAAGTTTGTGGAAATACATTGCCACAGCAGGTAAATGCGCTTGATGATTTAGGAATTACATTTGCCGGGTTTATTTTTTATCCAAAATCGCCGCGATACATGCCGATGAAAATAAGTGCGGAGAAAATGCGGCAGATAAAAGGTAAAATAATTAAAGTGGGAGTGTTTGTAAATCCCACCTATGATGAACTGATGAAGACGGTGGATGAGTACCGGCTTGACATGGTACAATTGCATGGCGATGAAAATCCGAAGTTCTGTGATAAGATCGCAGATTATATCTCGGTGATAAAAGCGTTCCGGCTGAGTGATAATGATAGTATCATGCATATGACGCAACCCTATAATGAAGTATGTGATTTTTTTATGTTTGATACACTTGGCGCCGGTTATGGGGGCACAGGAAAAAAATTTGAATGGACGGTGTTGCAGAATTCACCTCCTGTCAAACCTTATTTTTTAAGCGGAGGAATAGAAGTCGGTGATGAAGCCAGGCTGGGAGATTTTTTAGAAACAGATGCCGGCGAAAAATTATTTGCGATCGATATAAATACAAAATTTGAGATTGGACCAGGTGTGAAGGATTTGAATAGTATTAAAAAGTTTGCTGAAGGTCTTGGTGTTAAAAAAAATAAATGAAAATTTGACTGGGTCAATTAACTCCATATTTGAAAGGCTTAGTGTCCTTAGTGTCCCGATAGCTATCGGGACGTGGTGTACTTCGTGTTCCTTTTTCTATGTAACACGAAGGACACAAAGTGGGCACAAAGTGCACAACGGGGATTTGTTATTTGTAGTAAACAGGCATAAATATTAAACGATGAATATAAAAGTTTGTGGCATTACGCAGTTCAAGCAGATGCAGCAATTGGAAGCATTGAATATTGATTACGCAGGATTGATCTTTTATAAAGAATCGCCGAGATATATGGGTGATAAAATTCCGGGTAAGCAGGTGAAAGAAGCAGATTTTGATATAAAGAAAGTAGGAGTGTTTGTCAATCCCTCTTATTCGGAACTATTGGATGCGATTGATGAATACGGATTGGATATTGTACAGTTGCACGGAAATGAAACCCCTGAAATGTGCGAGGAGTTGAGTGCAGAAGTGGAAGTGATAAAAGCTTTTCGCATTGCCGGTGATGAATCGATTAATATCGATGAAATGGTAATGCCTTATGATGCTGCCTGTGATTTTTATCTTTTTGACACAGCAGGACTGAAGGAAAGTTTTGGCGGCACGGGACAGCAGTTTGATTGGGGGATTTTAAAGAAAGCAAAAATTGAAAAGCCATTTTTTTTAAGCGGCGGTATCGGGCCTGATGATGTTCAGAAAGTAAGATCATTCAAGCATCCTGATTTTTTTGCCATTGATATCAATAGCAAATTTGAAACGGCGCCGGGGGTGAAGGATATGGCTGCGATATTGAAATTTTTGCAGGGGTTTAAATGAAAACTCCTGTCCCCTAAAGGGGAACTTAGATCGATGAGACATTTGTGCCGCAGGCACAGTACGTCGGTAGAAAATGAAAGAGATTGTTCATGCGTGACGTAGGTACGCAACCTGTCATGTAAGAAATTTGAGAGTAAGCTCAATAGAATTACTGAACGTACAAGAGTGCGACGCAACAGAAGTTAAATAGAATTACAAATGCTGGATTAATAAATAAAAATAAATGAGGAGATTGCTTCGCCTCGCAAGGAAATGACAACGAAGAATACATATCAACATCCAAATGAATTTGGTTACTACGGAAAATTCGGCGGCGCCTATATTCCTGAAATGCTTCACCGCAATGTTGAAGAACTTAAGAACCGTTATTTGGAAATAATCAATGAAACTTCTTTTCAAAAAGAATTTCGGAGAGCTGTTACATGATTATGCAGGCCGGCCAACGCCGTTATATTTTGCGCAACGATTGAGCAAGCAATATGGAACAACTATTTATTTGAAGCGGGAAGATCTTTGTCATACCGGTGCACATAAGATCAATAATACGATTGGGCAAATATTATTGGCGCAACGATTGGGTAAGAAAAGAATTATTGCCGAGACAGGTGCAGGGCAACATGGTGTAGCCACCGCAACTGTTTGTGCATTGAAAGGTGTTGAATGCATTGTGTATATGGGTGAAAAAGATATTGAACGGCAGGCGCCAAATGTGGCACGAATGAAAATGCTTGGGGCAACAGTGATCCCGGCAACGAGTGGCAGTAAAACATTAAAGGATGCCACGAATGAAGCGATCCGTGACTGGATAAATAATCCAAACGATACGCATTATATAATCGGAAGTGTAGTAGGGCCGCATCCTTATCCTGATATGGTGACAAGATTTCAAAGTGTGATCAGTGAAGAAATAAAATGGCAATTGAAGGAAAAGATCAGGCAGCTGAATCGCCGACGCATGTAATCGCCTGTGTCGGCGGTGGCAGTAATGCTGCCGGTGCATTTTATCATTTTCTTGATGAGCTTTCGGTGCAATTGATAGCTGTTGAAGCGGCAGGTCATGGTATCAATAGCGGGTTAAGTGCAGCTACAACTCAATTGGGTAAGCCGGGTATTTTGCATGGCAGTAAAAGTCTAGTGATGCAAACTGAAGATGGGCAGGTGGTAGAGCCGCATAGTATTTCTGCTGGTTTGGATTACCCGGGTATCGGGCCATTGCATGCACATTTATATGAAAGTGGCCGGGCAAAATTTTTAAGCGCCACAGATGAAGAGGCGCTGGCCGCTGCATTTGAATTGGCAAAGCTGGAAGGAATCATTCCTGCCCTGGAAAGTGCACATGCATTGCATGCGTTGAAAATTTTAAAATTTAATAAAGAAGATATAGTGGTTGTTTGTTTGAGTGGGAGGGGAGATAAGGATCTTGCGACTTACATGAAGCATCTTTGACCTCACCCCATGAAATTTTTTTTTAATTGGAGAGTCTTCACCCCCTCTCCTTTAGGAGAGGGGAGGCGGAGTGTTCAAGATTGAGAACTTAGGGCATTGGAACATTGTGTCGTTTGAGTGGGAGGTGAGGTAAGGATCTTTTGTCGTACATGAAACATCTTTGACCTCACCCAGTGAAATTTTTTTTAATTGGAGAGTCTTCACTCCCTCTCCTTTAGGAGAGGGGAGGCGGAGTGTTCAAGATTGAGAACTTAGGGCATTGGAACATTGTGTCGTTTGAGTGGGAGGTGAGGTAAGGATCTTTTGTCGTACATGAAGCATCTTTGACCTCACCCCATGAAATTTTTTTTTGATCGCAGAGTCTTCACCCCCTCTCCTGAAGGAGAGGGGAGGCGGTAACTTCAAAAATAAAAAGTTCACATGGGGTGAGGTGAACATGAGGAGAAGAAAGAATATTTTTAAATTGAAAATATGCCAGAATCATACAACGACAATTTGCATAAAGAAGCCATCGGCAAATTATATCAATATGGAAGGGAGTTAAGGCAGGAATCAACGGAAGCAGAAAAACTATTGTGGGCAGAATTACGAAACAGGAAACTGAATAGTTTAAAATTCCGTCAGCAACATCCATTGGATAAATTTATTGTGGACTTTTATTGCAATGAGAAGAAATTAGTTATTGAACTAGACGGGTCTGTTCATGATGAAAAAATAAACAAGGAATATGATGAAGCAAGAACAGCAATGCTAGCAGGGTTAAATATTCTTGTTTTAAGATTTAGAAATGAAGAAGTGATAAATAACATGAACGATGTACTTAAGAAGATAAGTGATACAGCTGACATGTCGAACCGCGGTATATAGTTGATATGTCGGCACTAAATGATAATTATTAATCAACAGCCCGGCCACATTCTCCTCAAGGAGAACGGTCGGGAGTGAGGTAACAATGAACAGAATTAAAAACTTATTTCAAAAAAAAGCAAAGAACATTCTCAACGTTTATTGCACCGCCGGCTATCCTCAACTTCATTCAACACTTGAAGTAATGAAAGCCCTGCAGGATAACGGTGCGGACATGATCGAACTCGGCATGCCTTATAGCGACCCGCTTGCTGATGGCCCGGTTATTCAGCAAAGCAGCAGTATTGCATTGGCAAATGGAATGACTATCAAAAGACTTTTTGAACAGCTAAAAGATTTCAGGAAGCAAATTTCATTACCGGTTCTGTTAATGGGCTATATGAATCCGATTTTACAATATGGATTTGAAAAATTTTGTGCGGATGCTTCCTCAGTTGGTATTGATGGATTGATACTTCCGGATCTGCCCCAGCATGAATTTGAAACCGAGTACGGCCCCATAATAAAAAAATACGGGCTTGATTTTGTGTTTCTCGTCACTCCGGAAACAAGTGAAGAAAGAATTAAAAAACTGGATGAATTGAGCACCGGGTTTTTATATGCGGTTTCATCTTCATCCACAACCGGAAGCGATAAGAATATGACTGATGTAAAATCTTATTTACAAAAACTAAAAGCATTGCAGCTTAAAAACCCTGTGCTTGTGGGTTTTGGAATAAAGGACAAGGCCAGCTTTCAGGCTGCCTGCGCCAATACCAACGGCGCCATAATTGGCACCGCATATATAAAAGCACTTGCAGAACCCGGCGATACATCCGACATTACCCGGAAATTTTTAGAGACCGTTAAGGGTTAATTACTATGCACCGCCCGAAATTTTATTATTTTTACAGGCATATTCAAATTATGAAAACAATTCTGACATTTCTTTTTCTTGGCCTCTTACATACTAGCCTTTTTGCTTCAAATAAGGACTCCAGTTTTACCATCAATGGAAACATGGTAGGTTTTGCAGACGGCACCGAAGTAAAGCTTGAAGACCAGAACACCGGCGCGGAATTAGCTGCCGCAAAATTTTTAAAAGGCAAGTTTACCTTAAAAGGTACACTCAGGGAGCCCACGCTTTGCTGGTTAAAGATCACCGGCGATGAGCAGCAATACATCTATGTGGAAAATAAAACGATTGCGGTCTCGGGAATTAAGCCAATAAAAACAAATTATAAAGTTACCGGTTCAAATTCCCATAATGATTTTATGGATTTTCAAAAGAGATTCAATCCTTTGATCTTACGACTGCAAGCAATTGTAGGCACCATTAATGCAACGCAGTATGGTGCCCGCCGGGACAGCATGATGACGATCTATAATAAAATCCAGGATACCATCCAGCAGAATATTGATGCCTACATTGATAAGCATCTTTCATCTCCCGTTTCGCCATTTATATTGTTTGTTACTACGCAGTTTTATGAAGACCCGGTATTGCTCGAGCAGCGATTTCTTCGTCTGGATTCCGTAGTTCGTACTACGCCTACAAGCATAAGTTTAAAAGGATATATTGACTACAATAAAGTTGGAGCCGTTGGTACGCCGGCAATTGATTTTGTACAGCCTGATACAGTGGGTACGCAGGTAGCGCTGTCATCATTCAAAGGCAAGTATGTGCTTGTAGATTTTTGGGCAAGTTGGTGCGGGCCTTGCCGTATGGAAAATCCCAATGTGGTTGCCAGCTTTAATAAATTCAAAGCGAAAAACTTTACGGTGCTTGGCGTTTCATTGGATCGTCCCGGGCAAAAAGATTATTGGATGGCTGCCATACACAAGGATAATCTTACATGGACACATGTAAGCGATCTTAAATGGTGGGACAATGCCGCAGCAAAACTTTACCGGGTGGCGGGAATTCCATTTAATATTTTAGTTGACCCGCAGGGAAAAATAATCGGCCGCAATCTCCGCGGTCCCGACCTCGATAATAAGCTTTGCCAGATTTTGGGATGTAATTAGCAGCCCCATCCTCCAACTCCTTCGCCAATAGGGAAGGAGCGGTGCTTCAGTTCAAATCCCAACTTTTATTCATCCACTTCATCTAGAGAGAATAATTCAGCAAATAGGGTCTGTGGCTTGGCGTCTCCCCCGTTGTGGGAGTTAGAGGGGGGCTTTAATTCACATCCTTCCCTGCTTTCAGTTTATCGATCATCGTCATTACATTATTCTTATTATTTGTATCGGGCGCAAGAGGCAGCGCCTGGTTCGCATATTTTAATGCATTGGTGTAATCGGCATTTGCCGAATAACCTCTTACCAATCCCATCAACGTTGTAAACTGGTTTGGATATTTTGAAAAATTTGATTTAAAAACTTCTAATGCCTCTTTGCTTTTCTTCTGTGTCAGCAGCGTTCTCCCGTACTGGTGTATTTCATTCATAGAAGCATTGGGCAATGCATTCTTCATTACAACTGAAGCTTCGCTTCCGCGACCAAGCTTATCAAGTATTTGCGCTTTGGTACTTGCCGCACGAAAAGATTTGGCGCCTTCAAAACCGGGGCTTGTTGCCGAATCAGCCCACATCAACGCTTCTTCAAGGTTTACATTTCTTTGCAGGCACCAGTTAGCGGCCTGTTCCCAACTTTGCCATATAAAACCTTTATCGGTTCTCAGCTCATTGCGAAATGATTGCAATTGATCTTTTACATAATCTACTTCCACTTTAAATGGTATCATTAATTTCTCCCATGATAAAGCAATGGTAGCGCTGTTCTCAGTTTCATTCATGAACTCATACTTCAGCCATTCAACCGATTTGTCTAATGCAACCGGTTTCACTTTAACTCTAAGCGCATCTTCTTTCTCATTGTAATAATAACTTCCCCATGAAGTAGAATTCTTTGAAAAGATCAATGTAGATTCATTCGGGTCGTATGCAATAAAGAATCCGTACTTACCGGCAGGCAGGTCTTTGCCTTCTATTTTTACATCGGTTGAAAATTCGATTGTTGTGTTCTCATTTGAACCGGCCCGCCAGGGCGCAGCTTTAGTATTTCCAAAACCCTGGTCGGTGTAACCAACATGGATCAGTTGTCCCCAAATTTTTCCTTCACGGCCTTTTACACCGGGACGATCATAGTTGATAACAATTTTTGTTAAGCCAACCTGTTCACCGGTTATTGCTTTTTTATTACCACCGCTCGGTAATACAGTTAATGGGATCTGTGAAAAAGAGAATATGCTGACAAAAGCCAGCATGCATAAAATTGAAAGCTGCTGTTTCATAAATAGTTTTTTTCTTCATTTCAAATCTAAAAAGTTCATTGACGTCAAATTTTTAATTATTTCATTCGGAGTAAAGTAGTGATAAGAGATTATTTACGAGGCTTTAGCGGTAATTATACTTATCAACCCCGGGCAAAAAACATTTTTGAGTATCAAGCAGTTAAAACTATTGCCCGGAATTAATTGGCTTGTTTTCAGCTTGTGGCATTGACTTTGAAATTAAAGAGTTATTAAATGAATGTTATGAAGAAAGCCATTTTGATTTTTTTAATAGCCGCAGGCTGTTTGATACAAAGATCCGCCACCGCGCAGGTTTCTGTAAATATAAATATCGGGGCACAACCGGTTTGGGGTCCTATAGGGTATGATTATGTGGAGTATTATTATATGCCGGATATTGAAGTTTACTATTATGTTCCATCGCATCGATTTATTTACTTAAGCAATGGCAGATGGATATTTGCTTCAACACTTCCGTATCGTTACAGGGGATATAATATTTACTCAGGATATAAAGTAGTGATTAATGACCCGCGACCATACCTGCATTTTACAACGCATAAAGTAAAGTATGCAAAGTATAAAGGCAATAACGGAAGACAAGTAATAATTAAGAATAGCAACGAGCCAAAATATTATGTTGTAAAAGGTCATCCGAAATTTAATGCAGGAAAGAAAACCGTAGTTACTTCAAAAGCCAAAAACACAAGTACAGCAAAAGCAGGTGGAAATAATGGTAACAGTGGTGGTAAAGGCAAAGGAAACGGTAAAGGAAAAGGTTAGTTTTTTTTAGGGCAATAGCTTTCATAGTAAAGCCCCCTGATTCCCAATCGGGGGCTTTTCATTTATTCTTTATCGGGAAACAATGCCTCGCCTTTTGTAAGCCAGCTAAGACCGAAAGCTAATAATGCCAACGCTTCGAGCCAGAATATGGGTTTGTATTCGCGGAATTGTTTATGGATCGCCGGTATAACCGAGTAAAGAAGGATCAAAATGATACATGAAAGAATAATTATTCCGCAGACTTTATAGATCACATTTCGTTTGCGTTTTCTGTTCGTTGGATGGCCTGAACTTTTAGTAAAAAGGATCAATGAGAAGTAAGCGAGAACCAGAAAGAGACACATAGCGCCACCAAAATGAATATAGTTGATCGTATCGTTTCCTTTTAGTTGTAACACCTTGCAGGCAGAAAGCGGAAGGTAATTGGAACAAGGGAAGAACGCAACACATAATGCAAAAAAACTCGCTGCCCTGCCGGCCCAAAGATCTCTGTTGTCATAGCCTTTGTAAGAAAAAAAGAATAGTGAAACAGCACAAAGAGTGCCTGTCATGTAATGTCCCATTTTTGTATAGTAGTAATCGCTTATCGAATCCTGGAGTGTGTTGCAGTTGGTTAATAGTTTTACACCAAAGATCAAAACAAAGGGTAAGAAGATACCTAACAGGCCAACTGATTTTCTCAACGTCAGATAATGGATCAGGAAAGCATCAGGATTTTGTTTTTTGGTGGTTTGATTTTTCATGAATATTAGCTTTGATTGACAGAAACATTGAAGGGCATATTAAAAAGGATAAATTTCTTTCTTTACGCCTTTTTCAGTTTCATATTTTAATACCAGCTCTTTAGCTGTTAATTTTTCAATCTTAATACGATTAAGAATTTGGGCCTCGGTAAATATGTCGGCGGGAAATGTAAAGAACTGCTTTTGCCCTGTCCGAACATTCAATAATATCATCTTATCACGGGCTGTCGGCACATCATTATCGCAATAAAGCAGCATTTCTTTGTCTTCTATAACATCAATCCATGCAGCCCAATCATTTAAAACATTCTTTCCATTTATTTTTTTTATCAACTCAATGGAATGAGGGTTGCCTGTACCGAATGAATGGGCCAACACAAAGAAATCTTTAAAATCAGCCGCAACATAACCAAGATTTTTATAAAGCAATCCTCGCGAACAGGAAGAAAGCTCAGTGATGATTTTATCCCCTTTCTTTAAATAAAGATATTGAAGGCTATCATCTGCTTTAAACAAAATTGTATAACCACCCTTTAAAATCGTGTCATACTCATAGGGCTCTATTTCATCCTCTAAATTAGTATTGGCAGAATCCGCTGTTTGAGCCTTTGTACTATAACAAAACAACAACGCCATTATAAAGATCAGTTTCTGCATGGATTAAAGTTATAAAAACAATTGGTGCCTGCTATACTCTTCAGCCTCCTTTTCCGTAACTTCCTTCTTAAAATCCGCACAAATGCGAAGACTTTTTAGTTTTACATTTCTTATTCTAAGTGTTTCTTTTATTAATGCGCAGGAGTTCGGAGGAAACCCACCTACAGTTAAGTGGAAACAGATCAATACGGATACGGCAAGAATTATTTTTCCTGAAGGCAGGGACAGCACTGCGCAACGGGTTGCTTCCATCGTACATTTATTGGCTGCAAAAAATAATTCGCTTGGCGGCAGGCGTGATAAAATAAATATTGTATTGCAGCATCAATCTACGATCGCCAACGGATACGTTGGGTTAGGGCCCTATCGCAGCGAGTTTTTCTTAACACCATCATTCAACAATTTTGATCTTGGCAGTATTACATGGGCTGAAGGTCTTGCACTACATGAATACCGGCATGTGCAGCAATTCAGCAATTTCAGAGTGGGATTGAGTAAGGCGATGTATTATTTGTTTGGAGAAGAAGGATTGGCTGTTGCAATTAATGCCGCGATACCTGACTGGTTTTATGAAGGCGATGCCGTGTATAATGAAACGGTACATTCTCAGCAGGGCAGGGGTCGAATTCCTTTTTTTACCAACCAGTATAAATCACTTTGGCTCGATAGAAAAAACTATACATGGATGAAATTGAGGAATGGCTCATTAAAAGATTATGTGCCCAATCATTACCCGCTTGGTTATTTGCTGGTAAATTATGGTTATGAAAAATACGGGACTGATTTCTGGAAAAAAGTAACACAGGATGCTGCTGCATACAAAGGATTGTTTTATCCATTTCAACATGCAATAAAAAAACATGCGGAGGTGGATTATAAAACTTTCAGAACGCAGGCTTTTGAGTATTATAAGAAAGATAAACCGGAGTTACAAATGCTGAACGGAGCGTCGCAAGGAACGCTTAACCAGGGAACCGCAGCCGGTGAACAAAAAATTACAACGCCCACACTAAATTATGTTACTAACTATTTTTTCCCTTACAGCATTGGAAACGATTCGTTGCTTTATTTAAAAAGCAGTTACCGCAAGCGGCCTGCATTTGTAATAAAAGATAATGCAGGTGAGCATGTGTTGCGTATAAAAGATATTTCATTGGATGAGCACTATAGTTATCGCAATGGAAAGATCGTTTATGCAGCGTATAAACCTGATTTGCGCTGGAGCTGGGTAAATTATGGAGAGATCCGTTTGCTTGATATAAGGAACAGGTAAGCAAACAAAGATCACTTCAAAAACAAAATATTTTACACCGGATATAAGTAATGATGGCGCTATGATCGTAGCGGTAAATTATGGGACCAATGGTAAATGTGAATTGCATATACTTGATCCGTCGGGGCGTTTGCTAAAGAATATTGAATCTTCCGAAATAAATGTTTTTACCGATCCGAAATTTACGGATAATAATTCCATCATTGCATGTGCGAGATTTAATGACGGGCAGATGTCGCTCGTTCGTACCGATATCAGTGGCTCGATACTGCGGCTCACCGATCCTTCTTATCATGTAATTGGATTTCCCAGTGTAAAAGACGGTAACGTTTATTTCACTGCTTCTTTTAATGGCAACGATGAGATTTTTATGCTGCAATTGAGTGATAAGAAAATTTTCAGGGTCACGCACTCTGCAACTGGTAACTATTTTGTACACGCTTCCGACAATGGGTTGTTCTATTCCAATTTTACAGCAGATGGTTATCAGCTAAGAAAGATCAGCCCTGATAAGATCGTATTAAAGGAAACGGATCAAGTATTATTTCAGTCTCCTCCGAATTCGTATGCTGTTGCAAAAGAAAATGATTTCAGAAGTTTACTGCTAAATGATCTGCCGGTTAGAAATTTTGTTTCTGCTAAATATAAAAAGGGAACCAAGCTCTTAAATTTTCATAGCTGGCGGCCATATTATGAGGACCCGATATTTACATATACTCTTTATGGACAAAATATATTGAATACACTTCAAACTGAATTGTATTATTTATATAACCAGGATGAGAGAACAAGTGCTGTTGGATTTAGCACAACTTATGGCGGTTTGTTTCCTTACTTATCCGCAGGCACTGAATACACTTTTAAAAGAACTAATACCTTAAATAATATTACACGGCAATGGAATCAATTGGATACCCGCATAGGGTTGAACTTTCCGTTGAGTTTTTCCGGTGGACAATTTTTAAGATCATTGAATTTTGGAAGCAGCTATGTTTTCCGCGTTGAAAATAATACCGGGCCTACCAAAGATCTTTTTGCTGAGAATAATTTCAGTTATCTCTCGCATTTTATCAGTTACAGTCAGCAGGTGCAAATGGCAAGACAGCATATTTATCCGCGGCTGGGGTACAACATTACATTGCAGTACCGTGACGCGATCTCAAAATATGAAAGCTACCAGGTCTATGGTTCGGCTAATATTTACCTGCCCGGTTTTATTTCTACACATAGTGTTGTACTAAACGGGTCATTCCAGCAAAGAGATACAATGCGGGCATTGTTTGCAAACCGTTTTGCCGATGCGAGAGGTTATCCAAGTTATTACTACACCAATGCAGGCTCAAGAATGTGGAGATTATCTGCGAACTATCATTTGCCGTTACTTCTCCCTGACTGGGGTTTTGGAAATATCCTTTATATACAAAGAATAAGGACAAACCTGTTCTATGATTTTCAAAGAATCTATTCTAATAATAAAAAAGGAACTGCAGATCTCCGCAGCACCGGATTTGAATTTTATTTTGATACCAATTGGTGGAACCAGTACCCGCTTACATTTGGTTTCAGGATAGTGTATTTAACAAAAGGAGCGGGCACTTACTTTGAAGTTATTGTGCCGGTAGTGATACCGAGATAGAAACCAGGTCCGTCCCAGCGGCCCAGCCCCTCCAAACCTCTCCGCCTACGGCGGAAGGCTTAGCATACACACAAAGCCGATGACAGTTATATTTCCCACAACAAAGAGATAGTTCAACAAATTGTTGAATAAGTTTCTGTTGTTGATGTGGAAGATGTGCAGCTTGGATTTGTATTGTTGTGCTGCCTCCTCTCCACCGGAGAGGAGGTCAGGAGGAGAGGCTGAGGTTAGAAGGAGAGGCCGGGGCTTGAATCAAGACCTTGCAAACTTTCTTCAATCGCTTTGATCTTTGCTTCAGCATCAGCTTTTTTCTTTTTCTCAATGTCCACTACTTCAGGTTTTGCATTTTGAACAAAGCGTTCATTGCTGAGTTTTTTTTCTACGGATAAAAGAAATCCTTTTTGATAGGCGAGATCTTTGAGGAGTTGATCTTTTTGTGCTGTTGTGTCAAGTTGGTTTTCTGTTTCAATAAAGAATTTATCCTTTTGAACAACCGAGTTTATTGAACCGGCAACTGCATTACTTACAAAATTTATTTCCGAAGCATTTATTTGTTTGGCAAGTATAGATTTGAATGAATCGTAAGACGATCGCTCTGCAGTTTGAATATGCAGTTTTACTGCCTCCTTTGGTTTCAGTTGGTTTTTTACACGAACATCACGTAATGCTGTAATTACTTGTTTCAATAATTCAGCCTGGTTCAAAATTGCTGAATTCTCTATCATGGATTCTGAATTCTGCTTTATGGTCAGATCATCACCCGCATGTCTTTCCTTCAATTGATGATAAATCTCTTCCGTAACAAACGGCATAAAAGGATGAAGCAACTGCATCAACTCTTCAAAAAAGAAAATCGTTTTTTCATAAACATTCTTTTCAATGGGTTGCTCAAAGCCTGGTTTTACCCATTCCAAATACCAACTGCAGAAATCATCCCATATCAACGAATAAATTATTTTCAATGCTTCACTTAACTTGAAGTCTTTATACAATTTTTCGATTTCAGTCTTTACTTCATTCAATCTATTCTCAAACCATTCCACTGCAAAATTCTCTCCTGACTCTGAACTCCGAACTCCCGACTCCGAACTCCGAACTCTCGCCTCCCACATCTTCACCAGCTTCAACGCATTCCATATTTTATTATTAAAATTTCTTCCCTGGTCACAACTGCTGTCATCAAATAACAGATCATTACCGGCAGGAGAGGAGATCATGATTCCAAAACGAACTGCATCTGCACCATAGCGATCAATTAATCCGAGCAGTTCGGGTGAATTTCCCAATTGCTTAGCTCATCTTTCTTCCCTGCTTATCTCTAACCATTCCGGTAAAATAAACATCGCTGAATGGTTTTTCATTCATGTATTCCATTCCTGCCATGATCATTCTCGCTACCCAAAAGAAAATAATATCCTGCCCTGTTACCAATACAGAAGTTGGATAATAATAATTGATATCCTTATTTCCCGGTTGTGTTATTCCATTAAATACTTCAATCGGCCACAAGCCATGATGAGAACCAGGTATCAAGAACATCTTCATCCTGTCTCAATTGAACATTGAGCATTGAAAATTGAGCATTGAACATTTTCCTGGCTTCTGCTTCAGTTTCTGCAACAACAAACCTTCCGTCATCATCATACCATGCCGGTATTCTCTGTCCCCACCACAGTTGTCGACTGATGCACCAGTCTTTTACATTTTCCAGCCAATATTTATACGTGGCCAAAAATCTTTCTTCCGGATGAATTTTTATGTCGCCACTTAACACCGCATGCAACGCTTTTTCAGCAAGTGGTTTCATTTTTACAAACCACTGGGTAGAGATGCGCGGCTCAACAACTGCATTTGTTCGTTGAGAATAACCGAGTCTTGTTGTATAATCTTCTTCTTTAATTAATAAACCATCGGCTTTTAATTTTTCAATTGCTTGTTTCCTTGCTTCAAACCTGTCGAGGCCAACAAATACCTCTGCCGCTTCACTTAAAGTTCCGTCTTCATTCAGTGTATCGATTATTTCTAGATTATGTTTTAAACCAAGATTATAATCATTGATATCATGTGCAGGAGTTATTTTTAAAGCACCGGTCCCAAATTCTTTGTCAACATATTCATCAAAAATCACCGGCACTGCACGATTAACCAGCGGAACAATCACTTTCTTCCCTTTCAAATGAGCATAACGTTCATCAGTCGGGATGCACACATACGGCAGTGTCACCCATTATTGTTTCAGGACGTTGAGTAGCGATAGTTATATAGTTCTGAGTCGATTTCCCTGACTCTGAACTACCGACTCCTGACTCCGAACTCCCGACTCCTGACTCACTATCAACAACCAAATATCTGACATAATAAAGTTTCCCCTGCAGTTCTTTATACTCCACCTCTTCATCACTCAACGCAGTTTTTGCAGCCGGGTCCCAGTTGATCATTCTTGCTCCGCGATAGATAAGTCCTTTATTATACAGATCAACAAAAACTTTTATGACGGCTTTATAATAATGATCATCCATTGTAAAGCTCACACGGTCCCAATCTACACTGCAGCCAAGCCGTTCGATCTGGTTATAAATAATGCCACCATATTTTTCTTTCCATTCAAAAGCATATTTTAAAAATTCTTCACGTCCGATCTTATTTTTATCAATACCTTTTTCTTTCAGCATCTGCACCACTTTTGCTTCAGTAGCAATCGATGCATGGTCGCTGCCGGGAACCCAACAAGCATTGTAGCCGCTCATTCTTGCTTTGCGAACAAGAATGTCCTGCACGGTTTCATTCAGCGTATGTCCCATGTGCAACACACCGGTAACATTTGGCGGAGGAATAACAACAGTAAAAGACTTCCTGTCATCAGGAGTAGAATTAAAATATCTTTTCGACTTCCAATGTGAGGTCCATTTTTCTTCTATGGCTTTCGGTTCAAAATTTTTCGATAATTCCATTTTGTTCGATTCTATATTTTATGTTACCAGCTAAGTACTACTATTAAGCTTCTGTTGCGACGCTCCCTTCATCTTTCTTTTCATTACTGAGCAACAGCGTCGCAGTTTACCCAGAGCACAAGTGAGAATAAGCAAAGCTTATTCAAAACTTGCGGACATAGTCCCGAAGGGTCGCACTCTTTTGCTGTATTAATTCTATTCAGCTATTTTGTCAGACACCCATCTTGTTTGTAAATCCATGAGGTTGTCTCAAAAGTTGATGAAGAGGAATCACAACGAACACAAAGAAACCACTAAGAACACGAAGTGCTGAGAATAATAGAAACTTCTTTGTGTCCGTTGTGTGTACCTGGTGTCCTTCGTGTTACTTTTTAGTTTTGAGACAACCTCATGGATTCTCTCGCTGATTGTTGAATAGCGATAAGAACGTACAAGAGTGCGACGCAACAGTTGTTGAAGGATGTGATGGAGCCGGGCCCGCAAAAATCCTTCATCAGGCGCAAATTTACCCGGTTTCACGTAGATGGCGAAACGTATTGAGGATTGAAAATTTATTCATTCTAAATCGCTATTTGCAGAGTGAAATACTTATTTTGAACCCTCAAATATTTTTATGGAAAGAACGCTTTACTCATGGCACAGCCCGTCGCTGAATAAAGAAATGCCGATCGCAATTTATGGTCACTATGGGTTTGCATTGTTACTGGTGCCAACGGCTGCTGCAGATTATTTGGAGTATGAAAGATTTCAATTGCTTGACCAGATCGCCCCATTTATCGACGCCGGCAAATTAAAAGTGTATTCTGTTGACAGCATTAATAATGAAAGCTGGCTGAATAATAATATGAACCCTCGTGATAAATCGATCCGCCACCAGCAATGGAATGATTATGTGTTTAATGAAGTGGTTCCTTTTATCCGCACCAATTCAAGCCCCGATACGATGATCTATACCTGCGGCGCTTCCTTCGGCGCTTTGCACAGCATGAATTTATTTTTAAAAAGACCTGATATCATTAATGGCGTGGTTGCAATGAGTGGTGTTTATGATCTTACAGAATATACCAAAGGGCATTATGATGATGATGTTTATTTCAACAGCCCCATGCATTATATGCCGAATTTAACTGACCATAATGTGCTGGAGCAAATAAGAAGAACACATCACCTGCATATTTTTACCGGCAGTGGCGCTTATGAAGATCCTTCAAGCAGCGGCCGCTTTGCAAAAATTCTTTATGACAAAGCGATCAACTACGAACTGGATGTTTGGGGACAGGAATGGCCGCATGACTGGAACACATGGCGAACAGTATTGCCACATTATTTGGAAAGCAGGTTTTAGTAATCTAATCCTGGGGGATTAATTTTTTTAACGTGTGAAGGAATTCCGTTCTTGGGATCATCCGTGCACCCATGCTTTCAAGATGCGCCGTATACACCTGGCAATCGATCAGCTCAACGCCGTCATTTTTTAAATGTTCTACAAATTTTATAAATGCATATTTGCTTGCATTGCTTTGCCTGGTAAACATACTTTCCCCAAAAAATATTTTTCCAATTCTCACACCATATAATCCGCCAACCAACTCGCCATTTTTCCATACTTCAGCGCTGTGTGCAAATCCAAGTTTATGCAAAACGGTATAGGCTTTTTTTACTTCATTGGTGATCCATGTCCCTGCCTGCCCTTTACGGCGTATCGCCTTACAGTTAGCGATCACTTGCTCAAACGCTTTATCAGTTGTAAAATTGAACGCATTCTGTTTCAGCAATTGTTTCATGCTCTTGCTCACTCTCATTTCACCGGGAAATAAAACAAATCGCGGATCGGGGCACCACCACAAAATATGTTTGCCTTCATACCATGGAAAGATCCCTTTACTATAAGCGATCAATAAACGATCGACAGACAGATCGCCACCAACTGCCAACAGTCCATCGGGCTCTGCAAGATGTACAGGAGGAAACGCAAATTCTTTTTCTAATACAAATAGAGGCATGAGATAAATCCAAATTCTAAAAACAAAATTCCAAGTACCAAATAAATGACAATTAGGAAGAATAAAAAAGGGTAAAACTTCGATGTTGCGAAAGTTTTTTTCAAAATCGGAAAACTCCGATGAGTAGTTTTTGCGATCTAAAAATTTTATTCAACCACCATTTCAACCGTAGCGCCGATTCCTCTGTCGGTAATAGCATCGCACATCGGTTTCAATTCATCGTAACTTCCCTTCTTTACAGCATATTTACCCTGGAAATGGATGATATACGCACATTGTTCCGCTTGTTCATAGCTATGGCCACAAATTTCGATCAGGGTGTCAATTACCCATTGAAAAGTATTTACCTCATCATTCCATACAATGAGGTTGCAAGGCTCTTCGACACTGGTAAGAATATCGGTTTCTTCCCATTTCTTTATATGTGTTTGTGTTCCCACGAAACAAAAATAAGAATAAAATTTTGTCAGACAGGCTAAGTCTTGTCGCTTTTTATTTACATAAGTGATAGGAATTGTACGAGCGGAAGAGTGCTGATTAATTTAACGCGGGCAGCTGTATTTCTTTTACAAATTCTTCCAGTTTTTGAAATGATAGATTGAACATTTTTTCCCATTTCTTTTTCATCATGAGCTTGAATAAGGCGATCTTAATTGGATTATTCTTTAAATAGAAATCTGCGGTAAGGCCTGATCTCGTTTCACTGATCTTTTTAAAAGTAAAATGAACTGTATGTGTTTTTTTATCATCCGTCTCACCATACTCGATCTTTTCAGGCGTATAAGTATTGGCCGGCTCGTAAGAATATGAACTGGTGTACATGATCGCATGACCCTTTTCCAATATGCAGCGATGGCTGGTGCCTAAGCGTGGAAGCGCAACATCACTTACCTGGTCAATGTCTTTTATATACATATTCCAGAACTTCCTTGTATGAAAATCTACGACTCCATGAAGGAGGGTAAGCATATCGGTATCGAACTCTCTGTAAAGAGATAAAACCTTCACTTTATTTTTTACTTCCAGGTTTTTAGGCGGGTCAATAGCTAAATCATTTTTAAGATGACCTAGCTGTGTGTACTCAAAGGGAATCGCCCCGGTTTCAGTTTGCTTCACGCTTTTGTTCCAATCAAGCGTTTCAGGTAAATGAGCAATTACTTTTTTTTCGGCAAGGCCATCAGTTATCAACCAATACTCGTGTTGGTCGATATCGTTCTTTAAGAGCTGGTGAGCGACAATAATATCTTTCCCGATCAGTTTGCTGAAATTTTTGACATTATAACCAGTGAATTCGCCGTAGTGTGTCACCACTTTCAGCGTGAGTTCAATTGCACCGGAGCAAGCCTTACATTGACAAAGCCGGCGGTGGTCATAAGCGATAAGATGTTTGTGAAATTCACAAAACATTTTTTCAACCTGCTTATATATTTGTTCCAGTTCAGGTTTTTCACCGTATTTATAAAAAAGTATTGCATCGCCTTCGATCTCAGAAATTTCAAGTCCGATCTGGTTTGAATTGATGATCACCTCCAGCAGTTCCTGGATGATATGCCTGCTGTGATCGATCTCAACTTCATTCACGAATCGTGTGAAGCCACTGATGTCCGGGATAAATATGAGGCCTTTGTTGTCCATTGTTATAATGATGGTACAAAAACTATACGAATTTAATTATAATGCAGATTACGTGGTTCAAATAAAAAAGCCCCGTTATTACGAGGCTTTTGTGGGAGTTGACGGGATCGAACCGCCGACCCTCTGCTTGTAAGGCAGATGCTCTAAACCAGCTGAGCTAAACTCCCTTGCGAACAACGTGAAGCAATCACGTTTTTGGGAGGGCAAAGATAGGGGTATCAAATTTTTAGGAAAAATCTTTTTTGAACTTTAATTCGGCATTACAGCAGGTAACCGGTAGAGTTGTCCATCGATCACAAACAATTCATCGATCTCGTAAGTCCAGTATTTATAAAGCGGGGATTTCTTCAAAATTTTTTCCACCTCGGATTTGTTTTCAGCATTCAATGTTACCCAAACCCGTTGTGACTCCATGCTTACCACATACTGATCGATTATACTCTTATTAATGAGCATATTGATATAGGTTCGATGGGCCGGGATCAGCGCAGCAAACTCGTCGTTCCATTCAAAGTTTATCGTTACCTGGTAAGCTTTCATCTTTCTATTGACCGGTAAATTTAAGGAAGTTTATTCAGCCGCTATTTTTAATTCCCGGAATTAATATTCCTGCAAACAGTGTTCATCCGTTCATCGACAAGACTTATATTAAGGTTTATCATATCTGCCTGCCGGCTGTCTGAATAAAGCTTATCTAATTCACTATTCGTTTTTTCTATTTGTTCCTGGTCAAGGTTTGGAATAGCCGTTTTTAATGAAGCAATAAGTTGCTTGAGTTCCTTGTAATTTTCCTGGTAAACATTTTCAAATTCTTTTTGCAATTTTTTTATCTGCGATGTCAACAGCTTTACAGATGTTGGCGCATCCGGCGGATAAAGGAGTTTATCATTACTTACATGTGCAGTATCCAGCCACATCTGCAGCTTTTGCGGATCGTAATATTTCTGAATAAGAAATTCAACCTGCATATCCTTCAACGCTTGTTTTGTAAGATTACTATTCATCATGCTGATACATTCTACAAGAAATTCTTTCAGATCTTCTTTTGCTTCTTCTGATTTTTCAAGCAGGTCCTGCAACTCCTGCGCAAATTGTTCGTTGATCGCATTTAGCTTTTCATATTGAATAAAATACTGCTGAATTTTATTCACAAACTCATTCAGGTCTTGCTGGGTGATTGTTTTTTCCATTATCACAAGGTTGCCAACCAAAGAAAGGACCGTACTGAAAATTCCTAATGCAGGTAAATATTTTTTTACTGAGCCAATCCCGTTTTCTTCCGGGTTGCTGAGGAAGTTTTCTATAACATCTTTAAACTTTTTGCTATCGGTCCTTTTTGCTTTGGCCAATAGGGGTTTTAGTGCATTCAAAATTTCATTCTTAAGACTAAACCCAAGTTCGTTGTTAGCGGGATTGTTAAGCGAAGTGATCTTGTTCCGGTAATTATCTTTTTTCAATAAGCCATTCAGAGAATTGACGGAGTTATTAGCGCTTTCAATAAAGTATGCGATAGAAAGAACATTTTGTTTATACCCGCTTTTTAAAACGGGTGGCTGTGCATGGAGTGTCAGGCTGCCAAGCAAAATTGCAGTTGCTATATGGTGGCGGTATGATAGCATAACCGGTCATTTCCTATTGGATGCAGGAAAGCCTCGATTACATAGATGTTACAATATAGAAGTTAAGAAAGTAGAGTTATGTCAAGAGTATGTTAAGCTGATTGGGCAGCGGGATTTATAACGTTTCCACTGTGTTTTAAATTGTTTACGAATATTTCCGTAAGCAATAAAAGATAAAATAAAACAGGAGGTGGAACGTACTGGGCTCGAACCAGTGACCTCTGCTCTGTCAAAGCAGCGCTCTAAACCAACTGAGCTAACGTTCCTAAATCTTCCAATCCACAATCTCATTTACCCATTCCTTTCTGAAAGGCGTTGTTATCTTGATGTAGTTATCGGTATAGCCTTCCATCATTCCCTTGTTCTCATGTCCCTCAAATAAAACTTTCCTGGTTTCACCCTCGTGCTGCCGGGTAAAGTATTGCATCTTCATGTAGGAGAGGTTACGGAGAGATTTATTTCTTTCATGCCGGGTATTCATCGGCACTACCGGCTTAATACTTAACGCATGCGTATTGTCTCTTTCAGAATAAGTAAAAACATGCAGGTAAGAAATATCCAGTGAATGTAAAAAATCAAATGTTTCTGTAAAATCCTCATCGGTTTCGCCGGGAAAGCCAACGATCACATCCACACCGATACAGCAATGAGGCATCAATTTTTTGATCAACGCAACACGTTCGGCATACAATTCTTTTTTATATCTCCTGCGCATCAACCCCAATATTTTATTGCTTCCGCTTTGTAAGGGAATATGAAAGTGCGGCATAAACTTATCACTGTTTGCTACTAATTCAATTATCTCGTTGGTCAGCAAATTCGGTTCAATAGAGGAGATACGATAGCGATGAATGCCCGCAACTTTATCCAGCTCTTTTACGAGACTATAAAAATTTTCGTTCTTTGAAAACTCTAGTGCCCCCTTTAGGGTCCCGATAGCTATCGGGATGGGGGACTTGAAATCTCCAAGATTGACTCCCGTTAAAACAATTTCCTTTACACCATGCGAGGCCAGGTGCTCAACATTCTTCATTACATTTTCAATTGAGTCGCTCCGGCTTTTGCCACGGGCTTGCGGTATGGTACAGAATGAACAATTATAATCACAGCCATCCTGCACTTTTAAAAAAGTTCTTGTACGATCATTGATTGAATACGACGAATTGAAGCCGGTCACTTCTTCAATATCACAACTGCAAATTTTTGCTGAATCGCCTTTTGATAGTTCCCGAATATGCTGGGCCAAATTAAATTTTTCGGCAGCTCCCAGGACAAGGTTCACACCGGGGATCTCAGCAATTTGTTTTGGCTTTAGTTGTGCATAGCAACCGGTAATTACCACCAGGCTTTCAGGGGCTTTTCGCTGGATGCGGCGAACGATTTGCCTGCATTCTTTGTCGGCATTATCGGTTACAGAACAAGTATTGATAACATACACATCTGCCTGGTCATCAAACTCTTTTTTTTCAAATCCTTCCTTCTCAAGCATCCTTGAAAGGGTAGAGGTTTCCGAAAAATTAAGTTTGCAACCCAGCGTATGAAATGCAACTGTTCTTGCTTCTGCCATGGGGCGCAAAGATAGCGAGTCTTGAGTTAGGTAGAGACAAGGCATGCCTTGTCTGTACGTGAGTTCGGAGCTAGCAGAGACAAGGCATGCCTTGTCTGTACGGAGTCGGGAGGTCGGAGTCTTGTGTTATTGATTTGTCTTTTCAAGAGTTAGAAATATTTTTTTTGCCCCAGGTGAATTACTACTATTTGGCTTTTGTTGCAATCGAAGATTTGTTAATTTATTTTCTTCCGGTGGAAGAGAATAAATTAAGCACTCTTGTGCACCAACAATTCTATTCGGCTTTTTATCCACCCCCATCTGAAAAGGAATTACAAACGAAGTACTTCCCCCGCCAGCGGGGGACAATGAACAGTCTTTATTTGTATTGCGTAAAAGAATACACTTGAGTCGGCATTATCTAATGTTCGAAAAACGCGATGTTCGATGCGTGCCGCTGGCGGGAGGACAATGAACAGTGTTTATTTGTATTGCGCAAAAAAATACACTTGAGTTCGCCTCTACTAATTTTCGAATAACGTGATGTGCCTTATCCCCCGCAGGCGGGGGCCGGATGTACAACTTAAAAAAATATTCGAAAGGGGGTGGACAGGATTTCGAGATTAATTTCTTAACTGAACTCTGCCCATGCCACCCCGATTTAATCGGGGCGGCATGGGTTTGGGAACTTTGACCTATTTGCTCAATAGCGGATTGAACGATGAAGAGTGCGACGCAAGGGACGATGATAGTAGCAATTCAGCCGGCTACATAAAATAAATTATACTTGCAGAATGAATGCTCAATTGAAAAAGGCAGCGCCGATAATCCTTGTTGCTGCACTTGCCGTTCTATTATTTGCGGCGAGGCGATGTAAAAATGAGCAAACTGCCAGGTCAAAAACAAATGTTTCGAACACCAATGCTAAGAAGAACACGAATGCTATCGATCGCAATAAAGGATTTGATCGCCGCATTTCATATCTTGAATACAGTAATCATGCAAAATGCAGAATGCAATGCCGAAATATTTCGCAAGCGGAAGTAGAAGAGATTATGCAGGATGGAAAAATAAATTATAATAAAAGTGATCTGCAATCCCGATCGCCATCGGAAGCAAAGTGCCCGCGGTATGCTTTGGAAGGAATTACTGCCGATGACCAGGAAGTGAGAATCGTTTTTGCGCAATGCAATGAAAAGTCGGTAGTAGTTACAGTGATCGATCTTGAAACGGAATGGAGCTGCAGCTGCCCCGGTGATGATAAAAAGTTTAACAACAGGAATTGAGTGGACGGCGATCATTCTCAATAATTAAAAATGAAACCGAGAAATGTTATTGTCACTCTCATATTTGTAATCGTATTGCTGGCTTACATATTTCTTAAAGTAAGATTTTGGGAGCCGCGAAAGAAATTGTCTTTCAATCGTAATCCTTCACGCATTGAATACTCGCAATTTTCATTGTGCCGAATGGATTGTCATAGCATCAGTGCCAACATCATTGCAGGAGTTTTCAGAAATGGACAAATTAATAAAGCTAAATCAGACTTGCATAAGCGGCCTTGCCCTATTTTTACAATACACGGCTTGACAAAGCAGGGTAAATCTGTTTGGGTTATTGTTCAGCAATGCGGAACTGTTGCCCGGATCCTGGATTGTTATTATTATAATGAACCAAATCCCTGCAATTGTGTTGATGTAAGCACTCAGCCGCTCTCGGTTTTATAAAATAAAAAAGTTGATGCACTACCTCGTTAAGCCTCTTCAATGGCTTTATTGCATTTATGCGCTGGTTCTTTTTGCAGGCATCATGCTTTTGCTTTTTCCTTTTATGCTAATTGCATCTTTGTTTGGCCGCATCACCGGCGGTAATATGATCTACCGGCTTTGCATGCTATGGGGCGATATATTGTTCCCTCTTATTTTTATTTTCCACCGCAACCTTTATGAACAACCATTGGATAAAAACAAGCAATATATTTTTGTTATAAATCACATTTCTTATCTCGATGCGACGATCATTGTAAAAACTATCCGGCAACCTGTGCGTGCATTGGGTAAAACGGAGATGGCCAGTGTGCCTGTGTTTGGATTTATTTATAAATATGCAGTGGTAAGGGTTGACAGGGGAAGCGCGGATAACCGGGCAAAGAGTATCCGGAATATGAAATCCCTTTTGAAGAAAGGAATTTCAATTATTGTTTTTCCCGAAGGAACTTTTAATATGACTCAAAACCCATTGAAAGATTTTTATGATGGTGCTTTTCGTGTGGCAATTGAAACACAGATGCCAATTAAACCGGTACTGTTTCTTGACACGTATGACAGGATGAATTATAAAAGTATATTTTCTTTAAGCCCTGGGAAAAACCGTGCTGTCTTCCTCGAAGAAGTTCCGGTAGAAAATTTAACGCAAAAAGATATGCCTGCACTAAAACAAAAAGTCTATGACCTGATGGACAGCAAGCTTAGAGAGTATAAAGCAAGATGGATAAAGCAGAGGTCAATGGTCAATGGTCAATCGTGAATTGTTTATCACTAAATTGCAATCTTTCATTCACCACTCACCATTCACCATTCACGACATGTACGCTGAAATCATAATACCTCTTGCTCTTCCCAAAAATTATACATGGTCGGTGCCGGATCATTTAAAAGATCAGGTGCATACAGGTTGTCGTGTAGAAGTAAATCTTGGAAAGAATAAAAAGTATGCAGGTATTGTAAAAAGATTGCATAATGAAAAACCTGAATTTTTTGAAGCAAAGGAAATTCTGAATGTACTTGATGCGGAGCCTGTAGTTTTTGAAGAGCAATTAAAACTTTGGGAGTGGATGGCATCTTATTACATGTGCAGCGAAGGTGAAGTGATGGCGGCAGCCTTGCCTGCCCATTTTAAATTAAGCAGCGAAACGATCCTGATATTTAATGAAGAATATGGCGAAGATTTTTCTGCACTTGACCATGATGAGTACCTGGTGGCCGAAGCCTTATTGATAAAAAAAGAATTAAAGATCACGGAAGTTCAGCAGGTCCTCGATTCATCACATGTTTATCCTGTTATCAACCGGCTTATCCAAAAGAAGGTTTGCTTTGTGTGGGAAGCATTAAAGCAAACCTATTCGCCAAAAAAAGAAACTTTTGTATTGCTGAACAGTGAATATAATAATGAAGACAAGCTATCTGAGCTTTTGAACAATTGGACAAGAGCTCCCAAACAAATGGAGCTTTTACTAAGTTATCTTCATTTAATAAAAACAGAAGGTGAAGTAACTAAATCCAGCCTCTTAAAAAAATCAAATGCATCTGAAGCACAATTAAAAGGTTTGGCAGATAAAGAAATTCTCAGGCTAGAAAAAAGAGTGATCGACCGGCTTCAGTACCTGCCAAAAGACATAAAGATCGATTTTGAATTAACAACATTACAACAAGAGGTCCTGGAAAAAGTACAAAACTCATTTAACGAAAAACAAGTTTGTCTTTTACATGGTGTAACAAGCAGCGGCAAAACTCTTATTTATATAAAACTTATCGAACAACTGGTAAAACAGGGCAAGCAGGTATTGTATATGTTGCCTGAAATTGCATTGACCTCACAGATCATCCGGCGCCTGCAAAAACATTTTGGCGGGTATATTGGAATTTATCATTCTAAATTTTCTCAGAATGAAAGAGTAGAAATATGGAGTAAAGTAAAGAGTGGCGAAATGAAAATTGTCCTGGGCGCCAGGTCATCTGTTTTTCTTCCGTTTCAAAATCTGGGATTAATTATTTGTGATGAAGAACATGACACCTCTTACAAGCAACATGATCCTGCTCCACGATACAATGGAAGAGATGCCGCAATTTATTTAGCCTCTTTATTTGGTGCAAAGACTTTGTTAGGAAGTGCCACCCCTTCGCTGGAGAGTTATCATAACGCAACAAGCGGTAAATACGGATTTACTGAATTACTGCAGCGCTATGGCGATGTTCAATTGCCGCCAATTGACATTATCGATACAAAAAAAGTTGTTCAGAAAGACAAAGGCAAAGTAATGCTTTCGCCGCCCCTGATCGATGCAGTGAATGAAGTGCTGGCAAGACAAAAGCAGGTCATCCTTTTTCAAAACCGTCGTGGCTATACTCCTTACCAGGTCTGTAATGTTTGCGGCTGGATACCGCAATGCAAATATTGTGATGTATCGCTGACCTATCACAAAATGTCGAATAAGCTGGTTTGCCATTATTGCGGCACAACGTATCCGCCGCTGCATACTTGTGCGGCCTGCGGCAATCACAATTTTGTACAAAGAAATTTTGGTACTGAAAAAATCGAGGAGCTGTTGTTTGAACAATTTCCCAATGCAAAGATCGCAAGGATGGATATCGATACTGTCCGCGGTAAAAATGCGCATGATGTTTTGATCCAGCAATTCGAGCAGCGGCGTATAGATATTTTGGTGGGCACACAAATGGTGGTAAAAGGTTTGGATTTTGATAATGTAGATCTTGTTGGAATACTAGATGCAGACGGACTGTTGAGCTTTGCTGATTTCAGAGTGAATGAAAGAGGATTTCAATTGATGGAGCAGGTAAGCGGGAGAGCGGGACGAAAAGAAGCCACCGGTAAAGTTATTATTCAAACGATCCAGCCAACACATCCTGTGTTGCAATTGGTGAAAGACCATGATTTTAAAAAATTGTATACCGAAGAAATTGAAAAGCGAAAACAATTTTTCTATCCTCCGTTTTCAAGATTGATACATGTTACGTTCAAGCACAAGATCAAAGATGTTGTGGAAAGAGCCGCTCATTCTTTTGCGGATGGATTGAAGACGAAATACGGACAATACCTGGTGGGCCCTGCCGAACCGGTTATTAATCGTATCCGCAATCAGCATTTGATGGAACTGCTGGTAAAACTTCCGCGTGATACAAAATTCATTGCTCAATGTAAAAAAGATATGCTGGAACAAGTAGCTCTTCTTCACCAGCATAAGAGTTTTAAAAGTGTAACGGTGGTTAATAATGTTGATGTGATGTGAAGGCCCGGCGCCCTAAATGAATTTTCATGGCACAGGACCAGAAGATTGAAGTGACTTTTCATGTTCGGCATTGTATATTGTTGAAGTGGTAGAAAAGAAGATTGTTTTTGTAATGAAGTACCGCTCCCTTCCGTTTGGGAAGGGAGATGGAGGGATGGGCTGCACAGGACCAGAAGATTGAAATGACTTTTCATGTTCGGCATTGTACTATTGCTGAAGTGGTAGAACAGAAAAATGTTTTTGTACCGAAGTACCGCTCCCTTCCCTTTGGGAAGGGAGATGGAGGGATGGGCTGCACAGGACCAGAAGATTGAAGTGACTTTTCATGTTCGGCATTGTACTATTGCTGAAGTGGTAGAACAGAAAAATGTTTTTGTACCGAAGTACCGCTCCCTTCCTTTCGGGAAGGGAGATGGAGGGATAGGCTTTTTATCTCAAATACTTATTCGGCACATTCGGCGATTTATAATCAATTCCATAAGCATGCTTCAAAAGAACAGAAACAGTTTTTGAAATTGTTTGTTCATTCCTGTGCATTTGTGGAAGCAACCCCATCATTGCATAACTGATAGGATTAACTGATGGTATTAAGGTCTCCCATTCATAACCTTTTCCCCATATAAGCCCAAGTAGTGTGATCTTAAGATCAGCATTTTTTTCGAGCAGTAACTGCATCATTTCAGCCGATGCGTTACTGTTTTGGTTGACGGTATGAAAGATGGGCGTTTGTCCGCCAAAGCGAAACTCATCAAATCCCGCTGCTGCATTCACGTCAGCGCCGTGTTTAAAAAGAACCTCTGCACATGATACATGATTAAACTCTGCGCAAATATGAAGAAGTGTAGCCTGGTGAATCGGCGTGTATGCACAACGAAGCGAATACTTTTTTGTAACCAGTTGTTTGTCGTTGATAATAAGTTGGCCGAGTTGTTTCGCATCGTCAGCAAGAACCGCAAGCAGCGCTTTATCTTCAAAAATTAATCCATGATCTATAAAAGCTCTTACACACTCTTTAAATCGCGGGCCACGGGCATATTCACTTGTCAGCTCATAGATCAACGGTTCATTTTTGAAAAGTGCATTTGGACTGAGTCCATTTTCAAATTTTTCCCTGATGCCTTCCACATCATGACATTCAATCAACCCTATTATTTCATCAAGCATGAGCAGATCTATTTTATTAAGATTTTATTCAGTTTATCATACTCAGCTCTTAAAATCCTGGATAACTCTATCACCGCAAAATTCATTTGCCTCCATTTGTCAATCTCTTCTTTACTTTGAATTTCATTAAGTTTCGAATTGAAACTGACCATTGCTGTCTCCACATCCCGGCTTTCTCCATAGAATGGCAGATCGGCCCAATATAATTGGTAAAATCTTTTTGAGGCCTTTTGCCAGTCTTCTGTACCATAGAGTTGCCGGTTTGCTAAAATTGAAGCAACATTTACGGTTTCCTTTAACAATGCTGACAGCGCCGCTCTCTCTTTTATGTAGATTTCTTCCTTTTCAGCCCATGAAAGTATCGCAGTGTCCTTTGAAAAATATTTTAAAAGGCTCAATTTTCTTTTCCATAGATCAGGATCCGGAGATTCTGTAGCCGTTAAGTAGGAATTCAGGAAGTTTTCCTGGCTTGTTGTTTCAGCTGTAAATTTTTCAACCCGTAACTTACCAAGATCGATAATATAAAATGAGATGATCGCTCCCACCGCTATGAGTGCCCATTTGATCAGTTCATTTCTTGTTTGCAATTTTTCGATTTTTAATTTTTCTAATTCCAGGTTCTGCTCAAATGTGAGGGTGCTTGTGACTGGATCAACTTTCTTTTCCATTGTTTATTTTTTTTTAGAATGAGAGTTAAAAGATTTTGGGTATAAATTAAAAGAAAGTTTTCTGCTGATTCACTCACGACGGGCGGATAATAATTCTAAATTTAATTCTTTTATTAACTCAGGTTTGACAAAACTCTGCAAGCTTTTTCAAATCCCGCCAGCGATAGCAGCCATCAAATGTTCCTTTGTCGGAATAGATTCGTTCCCCGCCCATTGCTTCATGAAACGCACAGGATGGATTTTGCGGAACACCAAACAATACCATGTCATTTATTCCCAGGCTCAAAAATCTTTGTACTACAAGTTTAAATAATTTCTTTCCGAATCCAAGCCGCTGATAATCGCTAAGCAGATAAATTTTATTCAGGTCACCGTGCCGTTCCGAAGAATTTTCATTCGTATAAATTTTTCCTTTTGCAAACCCAACCGGTTTATTGTATTTATTGACTAGTAAAATACAGAACCAGCTTCCATCATTCTCTTCGGAAAATGATTTGCGCCATTGGTATTGTCTTAGCTGGATATTTGGGTTTTTCGCATTGTAAGTTTGCGCCCAGGTTATTGCATGCAGTTTTCCTAACCCGGGAATATCTTGTTCAGTTGCATCTCTGAAAGTAAAGGAATCAAGAGTTACTCCTCGTTCCTGTAATTTTTTCAAGTTGGTTTGTTTTGATGGTCGTTTCAGGCCATTGATAAAACGAACAATGCTATTTACAAGATTCTTCATGGAGAAAATTGTTTATTACTCAACAGGCGGGTCTTTGATCTCTGTTATTTTAGAAGAAATTTTTGTATAATAACCCGAAGCAACAACGGCATGCCCAAATCCGCATCCATTATTATAGATGCAATATTTAGAATTAGGGTATACAATTTGGTTTTCAGTTATATGTTATGAGCTCATGTGATCTTTATTTATACTCGTACACCACATATCCCCATGGCTCGATCTTCCATTCTTTTTCACTCACAATTTCCGGCTTTCCTATAAAAAGATTTTCCGGCATTCCATGAAGCGATGCATCTTTTATGGAAATAGTTTGTTCAGCAGATGATAAATTCAGTATCACAAATATTTTTTTGCCACTGGCTTCTCTTGTATATGCATATAAAGCTTTTTCATCACCAACATCTATTTTCTTAAAAGCTGCCCCCGGTGACAATGCCGGGTTGTTCTTTCTTAATGTCAATAGCAAATCATAGAAATTTTCTCTTTTTAACTCTTTGAACGGAATAGTGTCTTTTTCAAAAAAAGAAATAGCCCTCAGCACAGGTGCTTCCTGCCCGCTATAAATGAGAGGCACACCACGATAAAGTGTTTGTGATAAAACTGCAAACGGTGCATGAATTGCTCCGGGCATCGTCTCATAGTCTGCTTTATTCCAACTGTTCTCATCATGATTGCTGGTAAAATACATTTGCATTGCATTTTTTGGATAGGTACTATCAAGCTTCTTCAGAACGGAATCAATGGATAAAGCATTTTTTTTGCTCTTAGCAACGGCCACAGTGGTATGAAATAATTCCCAGCCATAATCCATATCAAACCCTGCGTCAAATATCCAGCTACCCTGTCCTTCTGCGAGCATAAATACTTTTTTTACTTTATTCAATTCCGTGATCGTATGTTTCCAGAATGCGGATTGATATTTTTCTGTATGATCGCAGCGAAAGCCATCAATATTTGTTTCAGCCACCCAAAATTTCATAGCTGCGGTCATGCTGTCCTGCATTTCTTTATTATTGAAATCAAGAACCCTGATGTCGGTCCAGTCAAATTTCCATGTAGGCTTACCAGTACTATCCTTCATGTAAAAATGAGAATGTGTATTTAACCAGGGATGATCGGCGCCTGTGTGATTGGGCACCCAGTCTATGATGACTTTAAATCCCTTCCCATGAGCGGCCTTCACCAGGTTTTTCCAATCCTGCATGGTACCAAACTCAGGATTCACTTCCCTGTAATTTGCCACTGCATAATAACTTCCCAATGTGCCCTTTCTCTCCGTTTTGCTGATCGGATGAACAGGCATGAACCAAAGTGTTTGCACACCCATTTCTTTTAACCTGTCAAGATGTTTTGCAAAAGCATTAAAAGTTCCTTCGGGAGTATACTGTCGAACATTCACTTCATATATATTTCCCTGCATGATCCATTCAGGATGCGGATCGGCCGTTATTTCTTTGACACCAGGAGCGTTTGCATCTTTTTCCTTACAGGAAAAAATTAATGCAGGCAATAAAAGAAGAAAGAGAAACTTTTTCATATTCTTTGTTTTTAAATAAGACGTTAATCGATTACGATATTCACTGGTTTAAATTTTTATGGAATAGAACACGGATGACACGGATCAGACGGATACACATCGATTGTATCAGTGTAAATCCTTTTTATCCGTGGTATCCGTGTTCCAATTTTTCATTTTTTTAGAATGATTTGCAGGAAAATTAGTTCTTTCATTCGTAATGAAAAAATACAGAAGTTTGCAATATGCAGGTACATGAAAATTTTTCGCTTAAGCCCTATAACACATTTGGCATTGATGCAAAAGCCAGGTTTTTCAATGTATTTTCTGACGTTGAAGAACTGGAAGAGAACCTGATGATCTATTCTGAATATCCGGTTTTCATTTTGGGCGGCGGCAGTAATATTTTATTTACCAGGGATTATGAGGGCTGTGTATTGAAGAACGAGGTGAAAGGCATCGACATTCAGCATGAAGATGCCGAGCATGTTTATATAAAAGCAGGGGCGGGGGAAAACTGGCATCAATTCGTTTTGCATTGCCTCAATCATAATTGGGCCGGTGTCGAAAATCTTTCATTGATACCGGGTAATGTCGGCGCAGCCCCGATACAAAATATCGGTGCTTATGGCGTTGAACTGGATGATGTGTTCTGGAACCTTGAAGCATTTCATATTAAAGAAAGAACAATTCACACTTTTACAAGAGCAGATTGTGAGTTCGGTTATCGTGACAGCGTTTTTAAGAACCAGTATAAAGATGAGTTTGCCATTTTATCGGTAACGTTTCAATTAAGAAAGAAACCGATCTTTCATACCAGCTATGGTGCCATTACGGAAGAACTTGAAAAAATGGGAGTGAAAGAGCTGAGTATTAAAGCAGTTTCACAAGCTGTAATAAATATTCGCAGTTCCAGGCTTCCCGATCCGAAAATAATTCCCAACGCAGGAAGTTTTTTTAAAAATCCTGAAGTGCCCGTCGAGCAATACGAAGAACTTAAAACAAAATTCCCGGAGATCGTTGCTTATCCATTAGCAAAAGGCACAGTAAAGCTTGCCGCAGCCTGGATGATCGAACAATGTGGTTGGAAAGGATATCGTAAAGGAGATGCGGGCTGTCATGAAAAGCAAGCCCTTGTATTGGTAAATTATGGCAACGCAACAGGTGAGGAAATCTATGATCTGAGCGAAAAGATCTTGCTAAGTGTAAATGAGAAGTTCGGAGTTATTCTCGAACGGGAAGTAAATATTATTTAAAATGCAACGGTGCCCAACTATCCTTTGTCAGGAAGTTGTCTACTAATCAAAAAACCACATGCCGTCTTTACCAAAGAAAATTTTATCGATAACTTTCCTTGGGATAGTATGCTTTTTGCAAACAAATGCGCAGAATAATCAAAAGGCACTCGTGGCAGAAGTTGGAAAGAATGGCCTTGTGTTTAATATTTTTTATGATCAGATGTTTACCAACAACAAATGGGGCTTTCATGGCGGTGGCGGCACAACATTGATAAATACAAATTTTGAACTTCGTACTGCAACACTTGGGTTATTCAAGCTTTTTGGAAAAGACAAGAATTTTTTTGAACTGGGTTTTGATCTGCAATACCATTTTGCAGACCAATACCAGGATGATGTGAAAGGCGTAACCCTTGTCGCTCCAGCCTCAACCTATGAAGGAGTTTATCCTTTTGCTATTCTCGGTTACCGGCATTACAGCAAAAAAGGATTATTACACGCCGGTTTCTCGCCGGGTGTTGTAGGCGACGAATTTATTCCCGGAGCTTATATTGGATATGGATTAATTTTAAATAGAAAGCAAAATAAGTAAAATCGTCTCCATCATTATTATGATACGGACACTGTTATTTACCGTTGTTATAGTACTTATTTCAGGACATTTGTTTTCCCAGGAAAAAAAATTTTCGCAACATGGCTCGCAGATCCAAATAGATGTTTTAGGCCCGGGTGGAATGATCAGCTTTCATTTCGAGTCAAGATTTTCAAAAAGTAATTCAGGCTTTGGTTACAAGGTTGGTTTGGGAGTAGCTCCTTACGGACTTTTGGAAGTATCCTGTAATAGAGGAGGTGTGGTAACAATCCCCTTTGGATTGAACTATCTCGTTGGGAAAAAAGCCCACTTGTTAGAAATAGGTGTTGGCAATGTTTTCAATTTTGGAGGCGGAACCAAAATTGGTTGTTTGGAGATCGAGGATAGTTTTTTTGAAAGCGGCGAAGGAACTTATTTGTACACTTTACTTGGTTATCGTTATCAACCTGCTTCAAAAAAATTATCATGGAGAGTTTTTGTTTCTCCATTATTTCAAAAAGATTACCCTGTAAAATTCTGGGGTGGCGCTGGTGTCAGTTTAAAACTAAGATCATCTAAGTAAAATCTTCGCCATCGTCTTCTTCATCGCTTGTTTTTATGCCGCCAAGATTCAGCATCGAGCCCATCAGGTCTTTAAATTCTATTTTTCCTTCAATTACTTTTTTACTGATCATTGAATAACTGGAAAGTCCATGCAAAACAAACTCCATTAATAAAGCGGTTTCTTTTTCATTTGCTCCTTTGTAAAATTTCTTAACCATAGCATTCAATCCATCAACTTTATACAGTTGCAATAGCTTATCATCATCTTTTGTGTTGAAGAAAAGATTTACCTGGTTGCCTTTATCAAACCAATTGATGATCGAGCGGTAAGGATTGTCTTCCCTTGAAGGCTCTTCCACATTTTTTGGCCGCATTCTTTTTTTCAGCACTTCCGGGTTTGGAAAATAATTTGCAAACTGCGAACGGATCGCTTTGTCCAGTAAATTCATCGCAACCTGGTAAGGGCCTTCCTGCTCGCCTTCATATACCAATTCTATTTTACCGGTAATTGAAGGAATGATCCCGGCAAGATCACTCAACCATATCTGCGTTTGGGTCTCATTATTTACAATTGCTCTTCGTTCGGCAGCGCTTACGGCATTTTCATACGCAGAAATAGTAAGCCTTGCACTTACTCCGCTTTTTTTATCGACGAATTCACTGGCCCTTGCTTCAAAGGCCACTTGTTCTATCAATCTTTTTACCAGGTCGCTTACTTTAATCTTTGCTTTTTGCTCTTCGGCGATCACCGCTTCCTGCTCGGTTATTTCAAGCGCAGTTTCCAGTGTTTTTGGATAATGCGTTAGTATCTGGCTTTCGATACGATCCTTCAAAGGTGTGACGATAGATCCGCGATTAGTATAATCTTCCGGGTTTGCCGTAAACACAAATAAAATATCAAGTGGCAGCCGCAACTTAAACCCGCGGATTTGGATATCGCCTTCTTCTAAAATATTAAACAATGCCACCTGGATACGTGCCTGCAGATCGGGCAATTCATTAATTACAAAAATGCCGCGATTACTTTTTGGAATAATACCATAATGAATCACCCGTTCATCGGCAAAACTCAATTTCAGGTTTGCCGCTTTAATCGGATCGATATCGCCGATAAGATCGGCAACGCTTACATCCGGTGTTGCTAATTTTTCACCATAGCGTTCACTGCGATGGATCCAGTGTATTGGTGTTTCATCGGCATGCGCTGCAATTTGGTCTAATGCATATTTTGAAATAGGATGGAGCGGATCATCATTCAATTCACTGCCGGCAATGCATGGAATGTATTCATCAAGCAGTTCGGTCATTTGTCTTGCCATTCTTGTTTTCGCCTGTCCACGCAGGCCGAGAAAAAGAATATTGTGCTTGCTTAGTAATGCTCTTTCCACATCGGGCACCACGCTATCCTCATAACCGATAATGCCGGGAAAAGTATTTTCTTTTCGTTTCAGTTTCAAAATAAGATTCTGCCGCAACTCTTCCTTTATGCCGCGATATTGATAGCCACTTTTCTTTAATTCTCCGAGTGTCTTTATGTTTTGAATGTTCATAGTTACTTGCGAGGCGAAGCCGAAGCAATTTCCTCTTTTTATTATTATGTTGCCAACTTACTTGCTACTATCACCTTCTCTTGCGTCGCACTCTTGTACTTCCTGTTCAATATTCAACATTGTGTTGCCGTTTCTTTGTCACCCTGAGCACAAGTGAGAAATAAGCGAAGCTTATTCGAAACCTGCGAAGTATCGAATGGCTACTCAACTATTTTTAGAAATTCTTTTTCTTGTTTATTGAGGTCGGTCATTGAATATTTCTCAATATTGTTTATTCCCATCTGATCTAATATGTCAACTGTTGCCTTGTATGATGCTTCTTTTGTGGGTTTGATCACTACAACCAACGAATCTTTTGAAAACATCTTCCGTCCATCAGCTATTAATTTGTCTGTTTCATTAAGCAAAACCGATCTGCCGTCATTAATAAGATCACCATAGTATCCAAAAACTTTACCATCTTTCAAAAGTATCATCGTCAATTTCGTTTTTACTCCACTGTATTCATCCACACTGTCTTTCTCCGATTCTCTTGGCATGAATAATTCCATATTTGTTGGTGAAGACATCGTACTTGCAACCATAAAGAATCCGGCACATGCTATTACAAGAATCGCAATAATTAATAGTATTGAACGCAAACTTATTTTCATAAGTCAATTTTTAGGAATGATCAATATACTGTTTTCCTCTTCCCACTTTCAAAGTCCTTAAATATAAATGCCCCTAATTTATCAAGCGATGCAAAAAATGCTTTGCCATTATTTGTCTCTGTGAACTCATTTACGAAACGCTGCAGGTAAGGATCAGTAGCGATCATGAAAGTTGTAATCGGTATTTTCAGTTTTTTACATTGTGCGGAAAGGTTCAGGCAACGGCTTGTGATCTTCCTGTCTAATCCAAAACTGTTTTTATAATAACGCTTACCAATCTTTAAACACGTGGGTTTTCCATCTGTGATCATAAATATCTGCTTATTCGGATTTTTTCTTCTTCTCAAAATATCCATGGCTAATTCCAACCCTGCCACGGTATTTGTATGATAAGGCCCCACCTGCAAATAGGGAAGGTCTTTTATTTCAACGGGCCAGGCATCATTTCCAAAAACAACGATGTCCAATGTGTCTTTCGGATATCTTGTAGTGATCAGTTCACTCAATGCCATGGCCACTTTTTTGGCAGGTGTTATCCTGTCTTCGCCATACAATATCATTGAGTGAGAAATATCGATCATCAATACAGTCGATGTTTGGGCCTTGAAATCAGTTTCACGAATACTCAGATCGTCTTCCTGCATGCTGAAACTCTCAATACCATGATTTATCTGCGCATTGCGAATGCTTTCAGTAAAATCAATTTGCTCGATCATATCGCCAAAGCGAAAAGGCCTTGATTCGGGATTTAATTCATCACCCTGTCCCGGTTTGAAACTATGGTGATCACCCTGCTTTGTTTTCTTCAGCTTTCCAAAAATTTCTTCGAGGCTGCGTTTGCGAATACCCTGTTCGGTTTTTGGAGTAATTTTTATTTCGCCCAATTGGTTATCCTCTGTAACATAGCCTTTGTCTTTCAGGTCTTCAATAAAATCACCGATACCATATTCATCATTCGTTAATTCAAATTTCTTATCGAGTTCATTCATCCAGCTCAGGGCCTCGGAAAGATCGCCATTGGTGTATGTAAGCAACTGCATAAACATATCCAGCAGTTGTTCAAACCGTGACTTACCGCCTTCGTTAGGATCAAATTTTTTAAAATGATGACCGATCATGATTTCCAGGTTTAATGTTTGAGGTTTGGCTAGTTCAAATATCAAACCATTCAGCAAATTACAACTTTATTTAATCAGGAATATTTCCAATAAAAAGAACGAGCCAGCTATAGATTATATAAACCTTATTAGCTTATAATTGCCAGGAAAGATAAAATAAGGTAATAAGGTTTATGCGCATGTTATGAAAGGACATTACTAAGGTAATAATGTCGTTGCGTTTGCTTTAAAAACAAAGCGGCAGTCTCAATTGATGAAACAAGGAACCTTTCGGTAAAAAGGGTTCTTATTAAATCTCTCTAAAGATTCTATCGACCTTTTTCATCATGATTCAAACAATCATGTAAAGATCAAGAACTCGGCTTCAGGCTTTAAGGAGTTAGTTTATTGGCTTAGTAATTTGAAACTGGATAAAGCTTGTATATTCCTGGTGATGGAACATACAGGTCTTTACTCTTTCCAGTTGGAAAAATTTTTACACCAGCACCAGATCCAATTTGCCAAAGTATCAGCACTGGCGATTAAGCGATCACTGGGTTTGATCCGAGGTAAAAATGACAAAATCGATGCCGAGCGAATTGCCAGATTTGGATTTGAAAAAAAGGATAAGCTTGTGGCTGAAAAGCCCGCCCATCCTGTGCTTCAACGTCTCCAAATGCTGCACTCAACACGGGCACGACTAACCAAGTATCGCCAGTCTTTGGCCTGTGCACTCAAAGAGTATCGAATAGTGCTTTCATCAGCAGACCCCATCATCAAAATCCAATTAACACTGGTCAAGGAGGTCGCACAGAGGATCAAAGTGCTCGATGATCAAATTAAACAATGCATTGACAAAGCAGATCAATCTGTGAATCAGAACTTCAAACTGCTGACCAGTATTAAAGGAATTGGTGATGTAATTGCTACTGCAACTTTGGTAAAAACAAAAAATTTCATTGCCTTTAAAAATGCCAGGAAATTCTCTTGTTTTTGTGGATCTGCACCCTTTGATCACACTTCCGGAAAAAGTATTCGGAAAAAGACGCGGGTCAGCCAACTAGCTGATAAAACAATGAAAACGCTGCTTACTATGGGAGCCCGAACTGCTATTCAACATGACAAAGAACTAAAAGCTTTTTATGAAAGACGACTGGCAATGGGAAAGTCGAAAAACAGCACCATTAACATCGTCCGAAATAAATTAATCTTTAGAATGTTTGCCGTGATAAATCGTCAAACACCATTTATCGAACAATATTCTAAAGCTGCATAAATTAAATTTGGACAATTAAAAACCTTAGAATACACAAAGAAACCACGAAGGACACAAAGTGCTGATAATAAACAGAAACTTCTTTGTGGCCTTTGTGTGTGCCTGGTGTCCTTGGTGTTACTAATTATTTTAAGACAACCTCTTTGATTTGCTGAACAGTTTAGTTTGGTTTTGAGGTATCAGGTTTCACCTTTAAATTGCCTACACCTGTATCAGGCTTATTGGCTGTGTCATTTGTCTTAGGAGGCAGAACAAATTTTTCCTCGATAGGTTTCATATACTGCATAAGAAAACCAAATACCCTGTTTATTTCGAATGCCATGCTGAACTGGCTTGGTGTAAGGGCAGAGTGCAGATAAGCGTTGGCCCGGCCTGTCGGCTGTTTGCCTTGCTGCACCTCCATCCGCTCGTAAAAATTTTGTTGATTGTACTGCATGAATATATCCTCCAGTTGCTTTCTCGTCATATCTCCAAGTGAAGCGAAATATTCCATGTGCTGGCTAAAGTCTCTGTTTAGTTCGGCATAGATTTTTTTACCAAGATCTGTAGCGCCGCATTCATAAGCCGCTTCCATTATTGTGTAGCTGGCCTGGTTATGAAATTCATAACGACTGGGTATGCCATAAGGCACATTCGTATTTGGGATAAGGCTGTCAGCTTTTAGCACAACCTTTTTTGCATCTTCCAGTCTTCCTTTTGTGATCAGTTCCCTTGCCAGGTCGCCAAATGACTGGCGTATTGTATATAAATGCCGGCGGTTCTCTTCATCAAAATAAACGCCTTTCACATCAGCATGGCCATTGGTGAATTTTGTCATCATATGTTCCATCATCGGTGTAGCATTTACGTCACTGGTTACTCTTGTTGGCGTAAGCCGGTACGTAAGTCCTTCTCTTCTTAAGAAAGGATTAAGGCCAAGCCCTACTTGGGGTGAAGTAAAGTAAATGGGCCTTTTCCATGCATTGGTTGCAATTACATTCAGTATTATTAATTCATCTCTTGTGGGATTAACATCGTTTTCCGGTAATTCAAATTGCCATTCGGCTGTCACAGCATCATCGGCATTCACTGTACCATTTTTTCTTACTAATACCGAATCCACAGGAACCTTGAATTTTTTTACCGGTAAAATAGATGGATCGTCATCCTTACCAAGCACATTTTTCATTACATCATAGAGGTCATAATATGTGTCTTTTAAACCTTCCTGTTGCTGATATTGCAATTGCTGCCGCTTATCGCCCATGATCTGCTCAGGACGCCAGATCACATCCACGGAATCGCTTTGATTTATTTTATAACGCAACTGGTTTATGTACCAGTCAATGCCAAGCAAGCTTGTATTTATGATACGAATATCCGGTCTTACTCTTTCCACTTCCTGTGCATACCACAATGGATAAGTATCATTATCGCCAAAACAAAAAAGAATAGCATTCGGAGCGCAGCTTTCCAAATAGTTCTTTGCATCATCCCGGGCCAATGTTTTTTTGCTGCGGTCATGGTCATCCCATTCCTGGTTGGCCATAAGTATCGGTGCGATCATGCAAATGACTGCCGTTGCGATATTCAAAACTCTTTCGTTTGTTCCTTTTGATGAAACAGCTTTTAATAATGCCGGCAATCCGGCGCTGAAGACAGCATAAATTGCCGCTATCATTAATGCACTTACAATAACAGCAGATGCAGAACTTAAATATAGCAGGCTGAATGCACTAATTACAAAAGTGAGCACAGCACCAAATAATATCGTATTAAAAGAGACTTGTTTTATTTCTCTTGTCAACTTTACAAGTGCCGTTACCGCGAGACCTATCCAAATTGCAAATGCGTAGAAGGAACCGACAAAGGCATAATCTCTTTCACGGGGCTGATTGCCCGGCATATTCAGATAAAGCCCAATTGCAATACCTGTAAAAAAGAAAAGCAAAAAGGTGACGATCCAGTCATTTTTCTTTTTGATAAATTGGTATACGCAACCAAGAATGCCAAGCAGGAAAGGAAGAAGGTATAAGTTTATTATTCGCTTTATTATTCTTTAGTGAGTCAGGAAGCTTATTCTGATCCCCGAGCATTTGTTTATCAATAAATGATATACCCGTTTGCCAGTTTCCGTCACGAAGGCTATTACCAAAGCCTTGTAAATCGTTTTGCCTGCCGGAAAAATTCCACATAAAATATCGCCAGTACATTGCCCCCATCTGGTACCTGAAAAAGAAATCAAAATTATCTTTTTGAGTGATCGGCGGATAGTACATCGGTCTTCCTGTATTGGGATCCCTGCCTTGTTCTTTACCCAGCCAATTGACATAAAAATCTAAGTGATTCTGTTGATTTGTTTGATCCCAGATACGGGGGAAGAACATTAGTTGGTCGCCTTCATAGTCATAATCTCTTTCACGACCTAACTGAACATATTTATTTCCCAACTTTCCCCATTTCATTCTTCCTTCTTTGATCTTGTAGTAATTGCCTTCAATGGCTGGCACTGATCCGAAATGAGGTCCGGTTATTAGCGGAGCAGAACCATATTGTTCACGGGCAAAATAAGAAGCAAGTGTTACGGGGTTGTCAACATTACTCATATCGATTCCCGGATTGGCATTCGAACGGATAAGTGTAGTGACATAAGTAGAATATCCAAGCATTATAAATACAAAACACCACACAGACAGGCGAAGTATTGAGCTTCCTTTTCTTTGGGCCAATTTTAATAAATACCAGCAAAGGACGCCAAGCAGAATAAAAAAGACTGCAAAGCCGGAAAAGAAAGGAAGACCGAAACTATTTACAAAAATGCGATCGAACAGCGCCGAGGTTCTTGGAATAATATAAACCATTCCTAAAAGTATAAGACCCGTCAACACGCAACCTCCAAGAAACGCTATGACCGATTTTTTAACTGTAGGCGTATATTTTTTGTAGAAATAGATCATTACGATTGCCGGCACAGTCAAAAGATTCAGCAGGTGAACCGTAATTGACAGGCCAAGCATAAAGAATATAAAAACTATCCAGCGGTCAGCCCTGTTTCTTTCGACAACGTCTTTAGCTAACTCATAAGCATGCTCCCATTTCAGCATGGCCCAGATAACAAACGCAGTAAAGAAAGATGATAATGCGTACACCTCGCCTTCTACAGCGCTGAACCAAAAAGTATCGCTGAATGTATAAGCCAACGCGCCAACCACACCCGACGCCATTACTGTAAAAGTTTGTTGGGCTGTAAGTGCTTCGCCGTGTTTAACAAACATCTTACGGGCAAAATGTGTAATGGTCCAGAAAAGGAATAAAATAGTAAAGCCGCTTGCCATTGCGCTTAAAAGATTTACGGACTTTGCAGCATTTGCAGCGTCGCCACCACCAAAAACCACGATGAACAAACGGCCAAGCATCGTGAAAAGGGGAGAACCTGGAGGGTGCGGAATTCCAATTTCATTTGCACAGGCAATAAACTCGCCGCAATCCCAAAAACTTGCAGTCGGTTCACGGGTAATAGTATAAGTAGCAGTTGCAATCAGCAATATTACCCAGCCGGTAATATTGTTTACTTTCCTGAAATTCATAAAGATTTGATTTTATCCCTCCCGATAGCTATCGGGATTTGGAATGGGCAAAAATAGGGTTTCAACAGAAGATTCCGCTTTTCGGGATGGCAAAACAATATTTAAAATATTTAACAAGATCGGTGGTTATAACAGGAGCAGTGGCGATCTCTTTCCATGATCCGGCCCTTTTATGCCGGCCTGCATTTTTTAACTGGTTATGCGGTTGCGAAAAAAGAATGGTGCTCCCTTTAAACTCATCAAGGTTTTTAAAATGATCATCGATCATAATATCGGCATCAACAATGGCTTTGCTGCCGCAAAAAACTATCTGCCGCCAATTGATAAATGTAAAATGCTCATTCAGCCATTCTAATTTTTCCGGCAGGCTTTGCGGGAATTCCATGGCAGCAGAAACAACAAATAGCTCATAGGTTTCATTTAACTGCGCCAATATTTCCACACTGTCTTTGACCACCGGTGCAGTTCTGAAAAATCCTTTTCTGTAAACATATTCGTTAATGTAAGGGAAGGCTTTTCTTTCTTCCACGCCAACTACTTCTTCTAATGGTCTTCGTTTGCCAAAATCTTTTTCATCATAGCGAAAGAATTGCTCATATACATCGGCGAGCACACCGTCCATATCAACTGCTAATCTTTGCATCCGCTATTCGAAATTTATTCTTACTGTTTGATAAAAAAGCTGGTTCTGGAGGATCTGTCTTGATTGTGTGTTTTTTTCAGAAAAACCTTTCAGGCCGAGAAGACCGGCAGCATTTCCTTTATTGATCGCTATTTCAAGATAGCCGGCGCTGTTGAACAAGTGCCAGTTTCTCACCTTCGGGTACATCGGCATAGGTTTCACTGATATGATCGATCACTTCATCTCTTTTAAAATTTATTTTGAAACCGCGGCCTTTGCGCAATTCTTCAAACTCGTGGCGGGTAATATTTACAACTACATTTTCAAAATTGTCGATAAAAATTATTTGTCCATCGATCCAGTCATCGCCGGTTGCCGGCCGTAATGGATTTTTTTCAATATAGGCTATATCGGGCTTTCCGATATTTTTTATTGACTCGCCATTGCTGAGTTGATTAATTGTATTTCCAAAAACATCTACACAATGCAACGTGTTTTTTATTTTCCCATCCTGCCAGGGGATGCCGATAACTATTTCCGGCTTTTCTTCAAGAATCATTGTAAGCAAGCCGTTATTGGCGCAAAAAATATATTGGTTGTTATGAAATGCAAGTAAGAGATGCTCCTGGTTTTTATCAAAGAGATTTACCAGTATAATGTGGTAAGTAAAATCGGGAAAATTTTTTATTGAATTTCTGCATACATAAGAAGCCTGCGGATAATTAAAAGGAGCGATGTTATGAGAAATATCGATCAACCGGAAGTCCGGGTTGCTACTGAGCAATCTTGCTTTTATAGCACCGGTGAGGTAGTCGTGGTTACCGATATCGGAAGTAAGGGTTATTAGTGGCATTTCAGATTTTCGATTTACGATTTCGGATTTTACCTGGACAAATTTATATTAGATGGTTTAATGTTTTATTCTAAAAATCTAAAATCCAGAAATCTAAAATCATTTCACCAGTTTTCCATCTTTATAAAAAAACTTTCTCACCATCTTGTCGGCAAGCCATGGGAAAAATTTATTCATAAACACAGTTTGTTTTCCCTGGAATGTCATCACTACTGTTCTTTTTCTTTTTTCAATAGCTGATAAAATTCGTCTTGCACATTCTTCAGCGCTCATCATTTTTCCTTCATCCATCGGGCTTTCACCTTGTGCCTGTCCTTCTTTATTCAGCGCCGCATTCCTGATGTTTGATGTGGTAAAACCAGGGCAAACCCACATTACATTCACGCCGGAATCCAGCATTTCGGTTCTTACTGCTTCAAGCCAACCCTGCAAGGCCCATTTCGAAGCTGAATAACCACTTCTGCCCGGCAAACCGCGATACCCCGCAATAGACGAAACACCAACTACGGTCCCTTTTCTTTCTATTAAAAAAGGCAACGCATATTTGGTGCAATATACCGCTCCAAAAAAATTTATGTCCATTACTTTTCTAATTACATCAACAGCGGCATCTTTCAATTCTGCACGCATCGATATACCCGCATTATTTATCAATACATCGATCCCGCCAAACATTTTATTTGTCATTTCCACAAAACGCCGGCAATCGTTTTCATTGCTCACATCGGCAACCATTGTATGGAGGGCAGCTGAAGGGAATTCCGTTTGTAAATGATAAAGCTTGTCATGATTTCTTCCGCAGGTGGATACTTTTGCACCTTCTTTGATCAGTTCTTCAACGAGTGCTTTACCTATTCCATCCGTTCCACCGGTAACAATTACAACTTTATCTGTAAAGTAAGAAGGCATGTAGATTACTTGTGCTACAAACGTAATCTAAAAACACAAGTATTAAAAAAGCCTCCTTTAAGGAGGCTCAGAAATTTCCAGTGATCCCGCAGGGATTCGAACCCTGGGCCCCAACATTAAAAGTGTTGTGCTCTACCAGCTGAGCTACGAGATCGATTCAAAGTCATAGAGATGACCCTAAATTTTTGGGAGTGCAAAAATACAGTTCTAAGCCTTCGATGCCAAAACTTTTTAACAGTCCGGTTGAAAAAAAATCTTTGTCCTTAATCATCATAGTTCCATCTTTGACAAACCAAAATCCTTACAAGCAACCCTTTACCTGAAAACGCCGATAATAAACCATTAACCGAAAGAATTCGTCCTACATGGAGAAAGAAAAATCTACCGTTGAAATAACCAATGTTTTTCCTAAAGCACCAGAAATGTTTGTTATAAAAGGCAGGCAAAATGATTATACGTCCCTGCCTATTCAGCCTATATATATCGAACTGAAGAAGTTTGCAGGAATTAAAGATACGGCGACTTTTCAGCTTCGCCTTCCGCTCGAAAGCTTATGGAAAAGAGTTTTCAAACGTGCAGGCGATATAATTTTATCAACAATTGTCATCCTGGGTTTGCTTAGCTGGTTGATACCGGTTATGGCTGTATTGATCAAACTTGATTCAAAAGGCCCGGTTTTCTTTTTGCAAAAACGGAATAAAAGAGATGGCAAAATTTTTACCTGTATCAAGTTCAGATCAATGATTGAAAATGATGATGCCGACTTGCTGCAGGCAACCACCGATGATGAGAGAATAACAAAACTTGGAAGATTTTTGAGAAATCATTTTATCGATGAACTTCCGCAATTCTTCAATGTTTGGATTGGCGATATGTCATTTATCGGCCCAAGACCGCATATGGTTAATGATAATAATAAATATGAGGAGATCATTGAATTCTATAATTATCGTCATAAAGTAAAGCCTGGGATCACCGGTTTATCGCAAGCGATGGGCTATGTTGGCGAAACGCGAAATATACAAGCAATGAAAGATCGTGTACATCTCGACATTTATTATGTTCGCCATTGGTCGCTCCGGCTTGATATGAAAATCTTATGGCACACACTTCGCAAGATCACAGGTCGCTGATCCTGTATTTTCAATAATTTTTTACTGTCTTAAAAAAATAAATTAGCATTATCTTTCTGCTTCACCTGGTAAAAAAAGATTGAAAGAAAAGCTCAAACATATTCTGTTAGTTCTTACACCACCCGAAAGACGCCAGTTTTGGATCCAGGTGATTTTAAATGTTTTTATCAGTATAGCAGACATTGCCGCATTGGCACTATTACTTCTTGTCATAAATTTTTATATAACCAATTCAGCAGATCGATTGGATTTTCTTCCATCATGGATGCTTGATCCGGGTTCTGTAGCGCTGGTCGGATTTTTTTTTATTCTTTTCGGGATCAAAAATTTGTTTGGCATCCTTATCTCGTCTGCGCAACATAAATTTACCAGCCGCGTAGCAGTACGCATTTCACAAAATAAAATAAGTAACTACCAGGAGGGAAGATTTGAAGAATTTGTGAACATAGATTCCTCGGCACAAATTCGAAAAATTGCGCTTCAACCCTTCGAATTCTGCCAGTATATTCTTTCAGGTGTTCAGCAGATCATTATTCAGTCATTCCTGATATTGTTAACGATAGTCGCAATCCTATTTTACAGCCCAAAGTTATTTCTGCTATTATTATTGATTCTATTACCGCCTGTTGCTATTGTTTTTTATTTTATTAAAAAACGACTTGCTGCCGCCAAAAAGAGTATCCAGGTAAACAATGAAAAGTCATTCCAATATTTATTAGATGCACTGAAAGGATATGTGGAAGGAAATATTTATCAGCGCAATGATTTTTTTTATAGTCGATTCAGCACAGCGAGGAAAGTATTCAGCCAGCATTTATTTGAATCACTTTCTGTTCAAACAATGCCAAATCGCATTATTGAAACTTTTGCTGTGCTTGGATTATTCATACTGATCGTTATTGCCAAATGGTCAGCTATCAATGCAGGGCCCACACTTATTACGATCGGGGCGTTTATGGCTGCAGCTTATAAAATCATCCCGGGAATAGTAAAGATCATTAATGCAACAGGGCAAATGAAGGCGTATGAATTTTCAATTGAAGATGTGGAGACTTCTATTCGAAAAACAAAAAAAGAAAGCCAGCCAGTAAATGCGGGATCGATACAGGCAATGGAAATCCAGAACATAAGTTTTCAATATGGGGACCGCCAGGTATTGGAAGATTTTTCTTTATCTGTAAGAAAAGGAGATTTTCTTGGCATTACCGGTAAATCGGGTAAAGGAAAAACAACGATTCTTAATTTGCTATTGGGGTTTGTCACACCGTCTCATGGCGAAGATCCTGATAAATGATTCGTCCATTTCTTCCGAAGAAATAAAGAATTACTGGCCTCAAATTTCCTATGTACGCCAGCAACCGTTTTTCATCCATGATAGTATTTTGCGAAATATTACTCTACAGGAAGAGAATTATGATCACGAAAGGCTGAAAATGGCGTTGATTAATTCCGGGTTACAGGATTTTATTAGTCAATCTCCGGAAGGACTTGATAAAATGATTACGGAAAATGGGAAAAATATAAGTGGAGGACAGCAACAACGCATATCTATTGCAAGGGCGTTGTATAAAAATGCAGATATCATATTGCTGGATGAACCTTTTAATGAATTGGATGAGACATCGGCGGTTTTGCTGGCGCAGCATTTTAAAGATTTAGTGGCAGCCGGCAAAACTGTAATTATGATTACTCATGATAGCAAAAGTCTTTCTTTTTGCAATAAAATAATTTCACTTGATGAATCTTGAAACAAAAACATTGGTAATACTTACACCAGGCTTTGCGCAAGATGAATCGGATACTACCTGCCTGCCTATGCAGCAAACTTTCATACGAAGTTTAAATGAAAAGTTTCCACAACTCAATATTATAATTCTTGCTTTTCAATATCCTTATGTTAATAAAACGTACCAATGGTTTGGTAATACCGTCATCAGTTTCAATGGAAGAAACCGGGGTGCGTTTGTTAAATTATTTCTCAGGCGAAAATGTAATGCGGTGATGAAAAGAATTCATAAATCAAATAAGATAAATGGCCTCCTGAGTTTTTGGTATGGAGAATGTGCATTGGTAGGAAAAAGATTTGCCGATAAGCACCACCTTCCGCATTATTGCTGGATGTGGGGACAGGATGCAAAAAATAATAATAAGTATCCTTCGTTTGCATTACTTAAACCCGGCGAACTAATAGCCTTCTCCGATTTCCTGCAAAATGAATTTGAAAAAAATCATGGCATCAGACCCCTGCATGTTATAACACCTGGCATAGATGTAAAAGAATTTTCTTTTAGTAATGCTAAAAAAGATATTGATATAATAGCTGCCGGTTCACTGATCCCGCTGAAACAATATGATATTTTTATCCAGGTTATTGCTGAAATAAAAAAAAGTACTCCACTTGTCAAAGCGGTATTAATTGGCGATGGTCCTGAAAAAAGTAAGCTGCAAAGCCTTATTTCATCATCTGGACTACAATCAAACATTACCCTGACTGGTGAATTGCCGCATCCCGGCGTGCTGCAATGGATGCAAAGAGGAAAACTGTTCCTCCATCCTTCATCTTATGAGGGCTTTGGTATAGTTTGTATTGAAGCGCTTTGTTCAGGCGCCGAAGTTATCAGTTTTGTGAAACCGATGCAGACACAGATTAAGAATTGGCATATCGTAAGGAACAAAGAAGAAATGATACAAAAGGGGATAGATATTTTGAGAAATCCTAAGGCTGAATATACTAGTGTAATTCCTTACACCATTGAGCGATCTGTACAAGACATGGCACAATTATTTTCTCTTTAAATAATAAATTAAAGTCTTTGCTATTTTTTTTAACGGAATAAAGCTAAACGGTTTTTGCATCCATGCATTCATAAAACTGCTTATTGCTTTTGTTCTCTTTTTATACTTCAGGCATTTTTCTCCAAAATTGATGTGGGATCTGAACAGCACATCGTAGGCAAGGTTTGAAGGCAACTTCTTATTATCTCTATACAACCTGATCGTATTCAATCCTTCTTTATGGCTCGTTTCCCAGTGTAATACAGTATAATTTGTATCGTGCACACGATGATAGACTAAGGGCTCATATAGAATGATTGCTTTGTAATGATATGCAATACGAAATACGAATTCCGGGTCGGCAAAAAGGCCTGTTTCGCTGAATGCCCCCGCCATTTTTATACACTCACGTCTTAAAAGCAATGCCTGGGTCCAAACAGCTATTTCAGATTTGAAGATGGCAAGAAAGATATTATCAAATCGTACCCCCTCTCTTTGTTTATAAAAATATTCATAAGGTTCATCTTTTGCTTTGAAATTATATCCCCCCGTTAAACAAAAACCTGCTTCGGGGTATTGCTGCAAAGCGGTTATTTGTTTTTCCAATTTTGAAGGATGCCAGAGATCATCATGATCTATAAAAGCGATTAGCTCACCTGAAGCTTTATCTAAACCTATATTCTTGATCCTGCCATTAATACCAATTCTTCCAGCTTTGTATAAATGTATTCTTTCGTCTTTGATCGCTGTAATGATTTCGCAGGTATTATCTTCCGAGCCATCATCTATTATTATTAATTCCCAGTTTTGCCAGCTTTGGTTACAGACACTTTCTATTGTTTCAGCAATATATTTTGCGCCATTATAAGTTGTTATAATGATGCTTACTTTGGGAGATGTGATTGTGTTGGCCATGTTCTTGTTACGCTAAATAAAATCATAAAGAACTTATGACTTTATTGATCTTTCTTGCAATAGCCTCAAATGAAAGTTCATTATTAAACTGTTGTAATACTTTCTTTCTTTCCGTTTCTAAGTCCAGTTCCTTTGTTTTTAATAAAGTAGCTAATAATTCTTTTTCATTTCCGGGATCATAAAGCATTCCACATTTGCCGGGTCCGGTTATTTTTCGAAACGATGGAATATTAGTTATGACCGGTATGCATCCGCATGACATGGCCTCAGAAACTGATGTGCCGCCACCTTCATAATGCGAGCCGGAAATAATAAAATGAGAACTATTATACCATCCCTCCATTTGTTGATGAGGAGTATTGCCGACTAACTTGATAGAATCTGTTGCTTTTTTATTGGAACTTATCATATCTTTTATTTTCGGCAAAAGATCATCAACATGATAGATCATATACAACCTTGCTGTTGGCTGATCTTTTAAAAATTTAAGAAAAGCTGTAATTACAGTTATAGGATCTTTATTCGCATCTAGCCTTCCAACCCACAGAAAAACAGGGTAGCCATCTGCATTTGTTATACTTTTTGCCTTTTCTTTATCCGTTACCCGAAAAACAGAAGAAGCTTGTATTACCTCGTGTATCTTTCTTATACTAATATTACGTTTCCATTCATTCCCGAATTCTGAAGATGCAAATAAGTAAGCATCTATACATTTGTCTGCAGATCTTTGTAAATATTTTTTAATTCCTTTAAATGGTTTTTCAGCCCGGTGCAGGACAATTATTTTTACTGCCCTCCCTAATTTTAATCTTAATTGTATAATCTGCAAAGGAAAAATTAATCCATTAATAAAAACCACATCAGGCTTCAGCCTTGTTATCAAACGATGCATACGAAATGGAAAATAAACTGTTTTCTTTCTTAGATTAATAAAAGAATAATGTACGCCTTGTTGCTCAAATTCCCCCTCATAGTTGATCCGCTCTATACCAATGACTGTATGACCGTCACTTAACCTCTCTAATATACCCGTATAAGCTTCTATTCGCTTTAGCCAGGCTTCAGGCTGATCGTACTCCGGAGTATTTATATAGCTGGTAAAAATAAGTTTCATATAAAAAGAAATCATTCTAAAAAATATCAATGTCCGCAAATGTGAATTTAATTTTATCTAACGGCAGGCCGGATCCAAAATCTTTGAAAAGAACAGGGAAAGATTGAATAGGTTTATAATTGCATGCAAACAAGTGATACAGGTTACACCCGCCACTGACCTGGAAAGATATCTTAGGCAGTTTAAGTTTTCTTGCTAATGTTTTGATTTCTTCAAAAAAATGCTTTCCATTATTTTCTTTCAATATTATATCACCAATTGTCAGTTGGTCTTCTGCTTTAATCCATAACGAAGCTGAATTCATTTTTATCACATCAGTATTTGTATACGTTTTATAGCGCATATAAGCCTCATTCCGGTACACGCCTGCATATCCTTCTTCTATTGCGGAATTTTTTATGGCGGGCTCACGTAAAACAAGTTTAATCAATTCTTCATCATGACGCTCTTTTGAAATTTTCAAAAAAATCCAATTCCATATTGAACCGGTGGGAATTGTAAACCGGAACATTTTTTCTGTTTCTATCCAACCAAGATGCTTTATCATAGGCGCATAAGAATGCTGGTTTGGAAAACCAAATATCAGCCTGATTCCAAGTTGACGACACAGATCAAAGGTCATCATGGATAACTTGACAAACATTCCTTTATTCCGATGCTGCGGATGTGTCATAGCGTCGGCTGCTTGTGCAGCAAGAAAAATTTCCTTCCCCGATTGAATGAAACAGGGTATGACGCCGAAATAGGCGACAGGACGATTTTCTTTATCGTATGCAATGAATCCAACATATTCCACTCCGGTATAAACAGTATCATATTTTTTAATGAAATAACCATTTGGCCTCGCCGCACCATACACTTCCCTGTACAACACAGCCATGTCATCCAGGTTGTCCTTACTCAACATGGCAACAGAATATTCCTGATCATTTAATTTATCTATAATTTCCGGTGATGTTGGCATGCATTTGATTAATGTTGGAAATAAATGGATTTATTGTAAGTCTTTCTCTTAATGTTGGATCAGATTCGTCATCCGGAAAAAGAAACTCGGTCGCTAATAATTGTGAATAACCGGCATTCTTAGCTTCATTCACTATTTCTCTTGTATACGATCCATAAGGGAAAGCCAACGCCTTAATTTCTTTGCCCGTAATCTTCTCAAGATATTGTTTTGACCTGGATAATTTCTTCTTTCGCCGATGTGTTGGAAATTTTTGCAAGGTCGTTGTGATAGTAGCCATGGCTGCCGATAGTAGCCCATTTGCTTCCGGATAATGCCCTGATTTGTTCTTCTGTCATTTGAAGCCAATAATCACTTGCAGCTTTGTTCTTAAATGGATCTAATATCTGCATCATCTCCGCTTTATCTTCAAACTCAGTGGAACGGAGTATATCAACGAGACGTTTATGGCTTAAAGAAGATATATATCTTTTATCTTTTCCTTTCACAAACTCTTCATTTTTGAAAACTATTTTAGATGGTCCGTACCTGGCTGAAAGAGACAACATATCATTCCATAAAATATCATAACCTGCATTACGGATAGCCGTGATAAAAAAAGCTGCTGGTACCTGGTATTGTTCCAATAACCGTAAAACGTATATGTAGTTATTGGCAAACCCATCATCAAACGTCAGGCAAATGTTAAATTTATCATTATTAAATTTCTGCTGATAAAAATCGTCTAGTGAAACAAGATTAAAATATTTCTTATATAGTTGAAGTTGCGATTCGAATGTTTTTAATCTAATAAAAAGTGTATTGAAACGAAGATGATCGTTCAGACAGATGCCATGATAAACCAGTATTCTTGCTCCTCTTGCTTCTCGGAAAAAAGATTGATTCAATCCAAGAAGCCAGCCGGCTTCGCGTGGTAGTCCTTTTAACTTGCTGCGGAATCGCACCCGTATATTACCTGGAACAGACATATTTTATACTTATCCGAACGAAATAATTTTTCTTAGTTTTAAATATGAAGCTGGTAAAAAAGGTGTTAACTAAATTCAATGGGCTTTATTACCCGCAGGAATATCTCTGCCTTGCCAAAGAATCTTTTCAACAACAACTTCATGTTTATCTTATTGCCGGCAAACAAATTATTAAAGATATTACTAATCAGCATTTATTTACCGGTTATTGCCCCCTGATCTTTACTTTGTATTCAACTTCTATTCAGGACGGTCGAGTTCACTGAAAAGATTGACATTATTTTTTCGGAACGGAGCCTCAAACCAAACCAGTTTCTGGAAAAGGAAGATGCCATTGCTTGTCTTTCTTTAAAAAAAATTTACCGGCAAACTGCCGGGGATATTAGTATTTTTTATTACGAAGGCCTGGAAGGGAAGCACCGCTTTCTTTCTTCCTTTCATCAATATATGATTGAGTTATATAACAGGCGTTACAATAAAAAACCAGGAAACGTGTACTTGCATGACAATTTATACCGACAGGTGCAAATCGCTTATTCTATTCCAAGAGTCATTTCATTGATCACAGTAAGTGACGGTAAATTATTTAATTTATTCCCAACTGATCTGCATGGCGCGGTCAATGAACAATACTATATCAGTTCCCTTCGTCATGAAGGAAAGGCCTGCAAACAGGTAGAAGCTTCGGGGCGGGTTGTTATTTCGCAGGTACATTGCGATGCGTATAGAACAGTGTATGCATTGGGAAAAAATCATGTGCAGGAGCTACGAACAAAAGATGATCTTCCTTTTGGGGATATTAATTCATCTGTGTTTCAACTGCCTTTGCCGCAATCTGTATTAAGTTACCGGGAGTTGGAATTAGTGCAGTCTTTTGAGCATGGCATTCACAAAGTCCTGCTTTATAAGATAGTTTCCATGCAGAGTTTCAGCCATGAACGTGCTACCCTTGCCCATATTCATAATGTTTATGCCACCTGGCGACATAACAAAGGATTGGAAGGCAACTATTTATTGCGTTAAAACGATTTAATTAAGCGAAAATTAAATTAGCTTTATCAATCAATGAACAAGGTTTTATTTTTTAATCCGAAAGCTGCGGAATCAAAGGCGAGAGTTCCAAATTCAATCCTCTCGATTGCGGCATCCATTGAGGGGAAATATGATTATGCCATTGTGGATGGCAATCTCGAAAAAAATCCTTTAAAAGTTTTACTCAGTTATCTCGATACGGGAGAATATCATGTTTTTGCTTGCACGGTAATGCCAGGTCCTCAATTAAAGCAAGCCATTCCATTTACAAAAGAGATCAGGGCAAGATATCCGAATGTAAAAATTGTGTGGGGCGGATATTTTGCATCCAATCATAGCCAGGTAACGATAAATTCGGGATACATTGATTATGTGATCTACGGTCCCGGGGATGTCGCATTTCCACAGTTAATGGAAGCGATCCTCCGACAGGACTCCTTCGGCGAAAACAATTCTTCACGCCGTGATATTCCGAATTTAATTTTTAAAGAGAACAATTCAGTTGTCAAAACAAAAAAAGATGAGCTCTATGACCAGGACCTTTTACCGCCATTGCCATATGAGAGATTAAATTCGTTTTACCCAATGAGAAAATATATGGGCAAATCAGTGCTTGGATCAAAAACATTTGCTTATCACAGCAGTGTAGGATGCCCGTTTAAATGTGCGTTTTGTGGTGTTGTTCCAATTTATAATGCAAGATGGAGAGGACGTTCGGCACAAAAAATATATGATGATATAAAGGAGGTAAAAGAAAAATATGGGATCGACGCTATTGAATTCTATGATAGTAATTTTTTTGTATCCGAAAAAAGAGTTGTTGATTTTTCGAATTTGATAAAAAAAGAAAATCTTGTTTGGTGGGGTGAAGGAAGAATTGATACGATCGATAAATATACAGACGAAAGTTTAGCGCTTATGCGGGAAGCGGGCTGTGTAATGATTTTTCATGGAGCGGAAAGCGGCAATGATGAAATGCTGAAGAAAATGGACAAAGGCGGAACGCAATCCGGCGAACAAATAAAACGCTTTGCTGCCCGCATGGCAAAATTTGATATTATTCCCGAGTATTCATTTGTAGTAGGAACTCCTGCAGAAACCGAAGAAGAAGTGAATAAACAAATTGATTTCGATATTCAATTTATTCGCGAGATAAAAGAGATAAATCCAAAAACTGAGATCATTATTTATGTGTACAGCCCGGTGCCTACCGAGGGATCACAATTATCGTATGATGTTATAAAATCAGGTTTTCATTTTCCCCAAACGCTGGATGAGTGGACGAACCCGCAATGGGAAAATTTTGATTTGCACCGGAATCCTCTTGACCCCCTGGCTGAAGCCTTATATGATAAAAAAAATAAAAGACTTTGAAACAGTATTGAATGGATATTACCCCACCGTTACAGACACAAAGCTCACACCGTTCCGGATAAAACTGTTGAAGGCGTTCTCTTCACTCCGTTATAAAAAGAACTGGAATAAATTTCCTTATGAAATTAAAATCATGCATAGGCTTTTTAAATATCGCCGGCCTGAGCTGGAAGGTTTTTAATACATGAAAGCTGCATTAAAAAATATTGTTGCTCATACGTACAAGCCTTTCCTGGAAAAATATCTTTCCAAAAAGAGGATATACACTTATGGGAATACCCGGCTGCAAATTCCACCTGAAGTTTTTCATCCCGGTTTTTTTACCAGCACTCAATTCTTGCTTCAATACATAAAGAAGATGCCGCTATATGGCAAAAAATTTTTGGAGCTTGGTGCGGGAAACGGGTTGATTTCAATTTATGCAGCAAAGCATCGTGCTAAGGTTACAGCCACTGACATCAATCCTGTGGCCATCGAATATTTGCAGATCAATAGTGCAGAAAATAATATTTTAATAAACATTATTCAATCTGATCTTTTTGAAAATATTCCAATGCAACAATTTGATATAGTGGCAATCAATCCGCCCTATTATAAAAAAGATCCGCAAACATTATTGGATCATGCATGGTATTGCGGGGAAAATGGCGAATTTTTTTATGGGCTCTTTACCCAATTATCAAAATATATTCATAAAGATTCCCAGGTGATAATGGTTTTGTGTGATGGCTGTGATATAAAAATGATCGGCGAAGCAGCAAATCAAAATGGTTTCAATATCAGCTGTGTTCAAACAAAACAGAGTTTGATCGAGAAAAATTTTATTTACAAAATTGTTCGCCAGACGGCGGATTCCTTAAGGGGAGAGAGCCTGTGACAGAAGAAATGACAAATAATGCTATTGATTTTTCCAGGCAATATTTCTTATTGCGCAAAGAAGAGGGAAGGCTATATTCTGATGAGGAAGTAGCAAACCTGCCTGAAATTAATAAGCAACACCGGTACTATAGTGAGTGGGAGATAAGAAAAAGGTCCGGCGTTCAACTAAAAAAATGGCTGGCTGATAAAAAAAGATCTTTGCAAATACTGGAGATTGGATGCGGCAATGGATGGTTATCTGCTAAACTTTCTGAAATTCCTTCATCACATGTAACAGGCATCGATATCAATACCGAGGAATTAAACCAGGCAAGAAGGGTTTTTGATCAAATCAATAATGTTGAATTTTTTAACTGTTCACTGCAGGATGAAAAATTGAGCAACCATCAATTCGATATAATCATTTTTGCTGCTTCCATACAATATTTCCATTCATTGAAAAATATATTGAAGCATGCGATAATCCATCTGAAACCCGGCGGCGAGATACATATAATGGATACACATTTTTACAATGCAAAAGAATTAAATGCAGCCCGGGAAAGATCGACAGACTATTTTAATGCGATTGGTTTCCCGGAAATGGCTAAACAATATTTTCATCATTCATTAGAAGAATTGCAATCTTTTAATCATAAAGTATTGTATGATCCGAATTCAATTGCTAATAAGTTTAAAAAAAATAAAAATCCATTTTATTGGGTTTGTGTAAAAGATAATGCTTAATCAATCACTATATCATACATATAAGCGTTACCGTACTTTGCAAACGGACAAGATCACCGCTTTGCCAATAGTGATATTGATGCCGCATAGTGCCTGCAATTGCCGCTGTACCATGTGCGATATCTGGAAGGATAATCATAACTTGAAACAGTTATCTGTAAATGATATAAAAGATCTGTTGGAGACATTCAGAAAGTTTGATACCAAGCAAGTGCTGATGTCAGGCGGTGAGGCGTTATTGCATCCCAATTTTTTCAGGTTTTGCGAAATACTAAGAATGGAGTCGATCAAAGTAAGCCTGCTTTCGACCGGGTTAACGTTGAAGAAATATGCGGCGCAACTGGTAGAAAATGTGCATGAGATCATTGTTTCACTTGATGGCGATGAGTCGATCCATAACACCATTCGAAATATTCCTGATGCTTTTAATAAATTGAAGGAAGGCGTGAAGGCGGTCAAACTCCTGAAACCCGGTTTTAGAATAACTGGCCGATCAGTGATCCATCGTCTTAATTTCAGGAAATGGGCTTCGATCATTGACAGTGCGAGGGAAATCGGGCTTGATCAAATTAGTTTTTTACCCGCCGATGTAAGCAGTCATGCATTTAACCGTGAAGTGTTGTGGAGCGATGCACGGAAAGATGAGATATTGTTAAGTAAAGATGATTTACCAGAATTAAAAAATAGCATTGAGCACTTATTGATCGATTACACTAAGGAATTTGAAACGAAATTCATAGCCGAGTCGCCGGAGAAAATTCAAAAAATATATAGTTATTATGCCGCCTTTTACGGACTAAATGATTTTCCTTACAAGAAGTGCAATGCTCCGTGGGTGTCAGCAGTTGTGGAGGCGGATGGCACAGTCAGGCCTTGTTTTTTTCATCCATCGCTGGGAAATATTCATGATAAACCGCTGGATGAAATTTTAAATAGCGATGACGCAATTGAGTTCAGAAGAAAATTGGATATTGATAGTAATGAGACTTGTAAAAAATGTGTTTGTTATTTAAATCTTTCTCCGGGGACAAACCCGGTGACAGAAAATTAAATCCAACATGAAAAAAATTCTTTTCTCACATTCTTATTTTCTGCGCTTTGATCCCAAACAATGGGAGACTGGATTACCGTATGCTCCGCTCGGTACGTTATATGCAGCGGCAGTAATGCGTGAGCAGGGATATGAGGTGGCGCTGCATGATGTGATGTTTGCAAAAAGCCCTGATGAGATCATTCCTGCCATTGAAAAATTTCAGCCTGATATTTTGATTTTATACGACGATGGATTTAACTACCTGACAAAAATGTGTCTTACGAATATGCGGGAAGCAGCATTTAAAATGAGTAAGCTGGCAAGGGAAAGAGGATGTACAGTGATAGTTTCAAGCTCTGATTCAACCGATCACTATGAAAAATATATAGATGAAGGCGCTGACTTTATTCTTCTTGGTGAGGCCGAAATGACTTTGCTGGAGTTGATAAATGAGTTGGGAAAAGAAATAAAAAATATTTCAGCTATTCCCGGGCTTGCGTTCAAACAAAATGATTGTGTTATTAAAACCGCTCGGAGAACTGTATTAAAAGACCTGGATAGTTTGCCATTGCCTGCATGGGACCTGGTGGATATAAAACCTTATCGTCAATCATGGCTTGATCACGCCGGTTATTTTTCTATGAACATGGGTACAACAAGAGGATGTCCATTTAAATGTAACTGGTGTGCAAAACCAATTTATGGTAATCGTTATAATTCGCGTTCCCCGCAAAATGTAGTGACGGAATTAAAAATGCTAAAAGAAAAATTTCAGTTTGATCATATTTGGTTTTGCGACGACATTTTTGGATTAAAGCCGGGGTGGGTAAATGAATTTGCAAATCTTACAGAAAAAGAAAATCTTCATTTCAAGTTTAAAATACAGGCAAGAGCTGATCTCTTGTTGCAGGAAAATTATGTTCGTGACCTTGCAAGAGCCGGTTGCGATAATATCTGGATGGGAGCGGAGAGTGGATCACAAAAGATATTAGATGCAATGGATAAAGGCACCACCGTTGAGCAAATTCATGAATCAACCAAATTGATCCGTAAATATAAAATGAAACCGTCCTTCTTTATCCAGTTTGGATATTTAGGAGAAACTAAAGAAGATATAAAGAAAACGATCGATATGATCAATGAGCTTTTGCCTTATGAGATTGGTATTTCCGTTTCCTATCCTTTACCGGGTACCGGATTTTATGAAAAAGTAAAAAATGATCTGAAAGAAAAAACTAACTGGACAGATTCCGATGAATTGGCATTGATGTTCAGGAATACTTACCAGCCGGAATTTTATAAACAATTATACCGTTATGTTCACAGAACTTATCGCATGCATCTAGCTTTGGATAATATTAAACAATTGTTATTGCACCCTGCCAAATCATCGTTGAAAAAGTTTAAAAAAGCAGCTTCCTATTTTTATTATTTGCCGGCAAGCATTTTGGCAAAGCATAAATTAAATGCACTTGAGAGACCTGCAGCACCATGAATAAGACTGTACATAGCGTTAATGAAAAGGCGGTGGAGAAAGCATTCAGCAAGCAATCCGCGATCTTTGATGAACTTTATTCTTCCAATCTTATTATTCAATACAAAAGGCAACGTGTAAGAGACCATCTATTGCAGTTTTTAAAACCAGGCAGTAATGTCCTGGAATTAAATGCAGGGACTGGTGATGATGCAATCTGGTTTGCGGAGCATGGCCATCATGTTCATGCAACCGATATTTCCACAGGCATGCAGGAAAAGCTGATGGAAAAAGTGAGCCGGAATAAATTGCAATCAAAAATTACCTAGCGAGCTTTGTTCATTTACTGAGCTGCAAAATTTAGATAATAAAGGCCCTTACGATTTGATCTTTTCAAATTTTGCAGGATTAAATTGCACCGGCGATTTAAATAAAGTACTGGAATCATTTTCTGCATTGCTTCATCCGGGAGGAATTGTGACACTTGTGATCCTTCCAACCTTTTGTTTATGGGAAACCATGATGGCTTTGAAAGGAGAATTCAAAACAGCTTTCCGGCGTTTCTTCAGCAGCAAAGGAGTAAAAGCCCAAATAGAAGGAGAATATTTTACATGTTGGTATTATGATCCCTCTTATATCATCAAAAACATGAAAGACTCTTTTGATGTGTTGGCGATTGAGGGTCTTTGTACATTGGTGCCGCCTTCGTATTTAGAAAATTTTCCAACTAAAAGACCTTCGTTATTTAATTGGCTAAAAGAAAAGGAAAGTAAATGGAAAGCCAAATGGCCATGGAAAAGCATTGGTGATTACTATATCATTTCTTTGAAAAAGAGAATGTAGTATCATTATTTGTCGGTGAGTGAAACGGTAACAGGTTCTTTCAAACTATTTTTTCTTTCCCTGTTAAGCTTGTTTAGTTTTTTATATTTCAAATAAGCTTGCGCCGCTGTGTTTTTTGCAATAATAAAACCGGGATACCCGTCAAGAAACCCTTTTTTAATTAAATAACTTTTGATAAATCTCCAAACCGGATTGATAAGAATTTTGATACCCGATCTTTGTCCGCTTTTATGTAAAGACTTTGCAGCAATAGTGCTTATTTCCTCATTTCTTTTTATGTACTCATGAATATTACCGAAGCTGTAGTGAAAGAGATCACCTTCCAGGTGACAGGTAGTTGCATTTTCATTTAATATGATCTTATCATGCGGATTCATTCCGCCCCAATGAGCAATGGTTTTGTCAAACAACCTGATCTTTTTATCGGGATACCAAAGACCGTGACGAATAAAGCGGCCATTGAAAAAGTTACAGCGGTTCATTGTATATGCGCTGCACGTGAATTTTTCTTTTGCTATAAGAATGGAATTGATAAGTTCAACGCTTAAGGACTCGTCTGCATCGATGCTTAAAATATAATTATGCGACGCAAATTTTAAGGCCGCATTTTTTTGTTCTTTATAACCATGAAAAGTTTGCTGGTATACTAAGGCGCCTGCCTCACGGCTGATCTTTACGGTATTATCAGTAGAAAAAGAATCCAGTATTATAATTTCATCCGCTACAGGCTTTACTGATTCTATACAACGAGCCAGCTTGTTTTCTTCGTTAAATGTTATTATGACAACAGAAATTTTTTCCATCAGGTATTCGAATATTAATCGAACGGTTTTTCAAACAAGTTGCTTTCGTTGCAAATTTACTTCAAACAAAAAAAGGCCGGTGATCAGCTTTCCCATTTTTTTGTCCATTCGTCTAAATTCTTTTCAAACGTACTTATAAACCAATCATGAAAAAAAACAGGATTCGGTTTAGAGCAATGTTTACTGGTTTTCAGCCCCATTCTTTCTCCTTTTGTATTCAATTGCTGCTCCTGTTCTTTTTTCTTCCACCTCCGGGTCGTTAATTTCAAAAAATAATTATCAAGCCAATCACCTAATTTATTATTTAGTATCGATTCGGCAAGCATTTTAAACCTGGACCCGTGTTTTTTTAAGTTGCTTTTAACGGGGGGCAGCGGCCGGTTGGGAAAATAATTGTGCGACCACGTATTTATTTCAAAAAAGTTTTTTATGCTTCCATTTCCGGCCAGCGGGATCACCGTATGAAGTTCGGTTGCCGTATAAATATTTTTTTCTTCTATCGTCAGTTCCGCCTCATCCACAAAATAATTCATGCAATAATGATGCTTCCGATTTTTGAGGAACGGATTTTTTTTATAAAGATGAAGCAATGTCCTGGCGATCCATAAGCGATTTGCTTTGGTAATTATGAAATAATCAATATCGGCATCTTCATCTGCAAAATTCTTTGAAACAGATCCCGACACACCAATGCCTCTTATATAAGGGAACTTATAAAGAAGATGTGCGATCTTTTTGGCTTTTGAAATCAATGATGCTGCCCTTTCATTTCCTTTGATCCTTCTTTCCGCCAGTGCAAGATCATTGTGCAAAGAATAAAATTCATTGATACGAAATATTTTTTTGGCGCTTACCAATTCATCCAGCGCCTGATTAAATTCATTCTCGGTTACAGGCTGATCAAGAAATGATCTTATTTCGTTTGAAGTAAGCGGATAGCGAAACAAGTCGAAGTATACCAGGACTTTTAATATGCTGATCTCAATTTTCAAAGGATCCATTTTAAAAATAATATTCAGTATCTAGGATTTTTTCCAAATAGCAAAACGAGCAATGATGCAACAACCAGCGATCCCAGGAAATACCACATCAATAGACGGTTATATCGGGGATAATTTGTGTGATCCAATTCTAAAAATGGTTGAAGGATCTCAATATTATCGATCGTGGCCAATGACTGATCGATAACAAGCTGTTCACGGAAATAATTGATCTCTGCCTGGTAAACACTTACGGGATCTATCGGCTGCCCAAGGATAATTCCTTTTCCTTCGCTACGGGGTATGATGCTGCTGTTCACAATTTTTTTCAAGCTGTCAAGACTCTGTAATTTGTTATTGAGGTTTTCTTTCAGCGCATACAATGATCTTCTTCTTGCTTCTTTTCTTTTTACCGCATAGTCATTATTTTCAAGATAATTTACAAGACCCCATTGAATCGTATCTAAATACTGTGTTGACTTTAAAGTAAGCAGTATCCTGAATAATGAAAGCGTTGAATCTCTCCTGTCGATCCGGAAAGTGTCACGCATATTCGACATACTTATCGATTGAATATCCGCTGCGGCTTCGTTATTGATCTTCAATTGCCGTGCTAAGATCAGGTTGTCTTTACCTTTGATCTTATTCAGGTTTTGTAATAAGATCGAACAATATTTACCCGGTAAAATACTGGAAACAAATATCCCTTCTGTTTGGTAAGAAGGCTTGATAAAATAGCGCAGTGAATAACCTGAAACAGTGATCAGTAACACGATAATAATAAAAGCGATCTTATTCCTTTCTATTTTTCTGAAAGCAAAGGCCAGCAGGTTACCTATTTTTTTCAACGCCGTGCCAAGCGGTTTAAAAAAATAGTAAAGATCGATCTCGGCGTTAGATTGTTTTTGTTCGCTCATGTTTTGTCCCATTTTAAATAGCCGAAGGCAAATATCGAATTAAAAAAAGAATACCAGATAATTCCTTTATTAACTTCTAACAGCGATTCCGTAATGCCTGCGACTGCAAAAAGCAATAAAAATAAAAAGTAAATATTTCCTGAGAATTTTTCCCTGTAATGAAACAATGGATAAAAAATACAAGATAACAAGATCAATAAACCTGGCAATCCATTTGCTAATGTAACCTGCAAATATTCATTATGTGCATTGTACCTGTTATACATCGATGCAAAATAAAACTTCCTGTTTTCATAGGCTTTTTGTAAGCTGTCCTGCACGTCACCGGTGCCGACCCCGGTAACCCAATGTTTTTTCAACATATCGGCGCTGCACTTCCAAATCGCAATCCTTAAGGCTTTACCGCTCCAGCCTCTGCCCAATGAAGAATCTTTGTCAAGTACAATCGTTGATTGCCCTGAAAAATCAAATAATTCATTCCATTGATTTTTGGCAGTTGGTATTGCAATCGTCGAAATAATTAATAAAACAAGCGCAATTGTTATTAAAATTATTCTGTAAAGCCATTGCTTAATAATTACAAAGAAATAATAAAATAAAATTAATAACCAGCAGGCAATTATGAGCCGGACACTCAGCAGGAAGGTCATTAATGTCATTAAGCCAATGAATGCATATAGCAATCTTTTTGTTTTTGCTGAAGATGCAGTTAGTTTTTCAAAAGCGATGATCATTGCCAGCAGGCAAAATAAGCCCATTACTACAGGTCGTACAACATGAAATAATAAAATACGATCGCCGGTTAATTGTTCAATATGCCCGGTTTGAAAATAATTGCAGATACCATAGCCAAGTCCCGCAACGGAGGCTACAGCTGTAGCAATTAAAAAATGAGTGGTTATTTTTTTTAGCATTGCCTGCGTAAGCACCGTCGTGGTTCCAAAGACCAGCGGAAAAAAAAGAATAGCTGATTGCGTTTCTAATGTTGCAATTCCGGCTTTCGTATTACTTGTATAGATCATTCCTGCAATTCCTATTACATATAATGAAATGAATAAAAGCATTAGTCTGGTTTTGCGGGAAGAAAGATCAAATTCTTTTTTTGAAAATATAAGCCAGAATGCAACGAGTAAAATTGATAAGATCGAATTCAGATAGGTAAGGAAAAGCAATGAATAGACAATGGCAATACAAAGCCAGGTGTAGATAATTGTTTCGGTATTTTTATTTTTAATTGTGAATACCATTACTTTCTAAACAGTGTTTTGATCCAGTCACGGCCAAGCAAAAAAAGAAAAAAGGAATTTGTGTAAACATATCGTTTAAATAATCTGCCGGGTTGCTGCATAAGCCGGTAAAGCCATTCAAGCGCCAGGTTTTGCATCCAGACCGGTGCTCTTTTTTGTACACCGGCAATTACCGGTAATGCGCCGCCTATTCCTAAGAGCACTGCATTGATGCGCTTCGAATTTTCTGCCATCCAAATTTCTTGTTTTGGGCAACCTAAAGCAACGAGCACAATGTGTGCTCCGGACAGGTTGATCTTTTCAATATCATTTATTATTTCATTTTCTGTTAATTGCCTGAATGGTGGTGAAATAAAATCAACTAAGGATATCCCGGGGTATTTAAAATTGATTTTCTCTTTTATCGCATTATGTACTTCTGCAGTAGAACCGTAAACACAAACAGAAAGTTTATTTTCATTTGCTTTTTGCAGGATGAGGGGTGTAAAATCCATTCCGCTGATTCGTTCCTGTTTTTTATGTTGAAGCATCCGGCATGCCATTGCTACAGGCTTACCATCTGCCAGCACAAGATCAGCGTCGTTCACTTTTTCAAAAAATGACTTGTTCTTGTAAGCTTCAATGATCATATGAACATTTGCAAAGCATATGTAAGACGATCTTTTTTTCAATGCCCATTCCGTCACCAGTTGAAGGCTTTCGCTGAAACTAATATGATGCACAGCAAGGCTGATTATTTTTAACTTTTCAGACATTACCTGTTACAGCGTTTTCATAGATTTTTAGAATCGCATTGTAATGAATATCCGGATGGTATTTTTCAAGATAAGTTTGCCTTGCATTTCGATAGAGCATTGAATTGTTTTCAGTTTCCGTTATCAGCAACCTGATCTTTGCACACATGTCATCCGCATCGCCGGCTGTGAAATGAAGACCATTGAAGCCGTCAGTAATTGTTTCTGCCATTGAACCTAATCTTGATGCGATGACCGGAGTTCCGGTGGCAAATGCTTCAATAATAGTAAGCGGGGCGCCTTCATACCAAATGGAAGGACAAATAAATGCCTTGCATCTTTTCATATACGCGGTCACCATCTCTTTTTCCAACTGCCCTTCAAAAAAAATATTTGGATAAGAGCTGAATTGCTGCTGCAGCAGATCTTTTTCCGGGCCATCTCCTATAATGATTATTTTATTTTCCGGCATACTGGCAAATGCCGTTGCCAGCACATGCACACCTTTTTCTTTTACAATTCTTCCCGCAAACAGAAAAAAATGTTCCCGCACTATGTTCCCTTCTCCGGGATCGGGAACAAAGTTTGGCTTAGTGATCATCCTGCCGGCAGGAATATGTAAAGAAGAATGAAGAAGCTTTGACCTTGAGAATTCATTCAGCGTAATATAGGTGTGAATTTTATTTTGCCATGTTTTGAATAGTTTATGAATTCCTGTTATACTTGTTACAAGAGCCGATTCCATTGCCGAGTTTCTATAACATTTGTAGCGGATGCCTGCAAGCGGAAATTTTTTCTGCGTACAAAGCTCACAGATTTGATTGTTTCGCAATAGCAATGCATTAGCGCAGATCAGGCGGTAATTATGAAGGGTGAGGATAACGGGGATCTTATGTTTATGTGCCGCGTATATAACGGAAGGAGATGCTATAAAAAAAAGATTATGTATATGAACAATATCCGGTTTGAATTGCAGGATCATCTTTGCAACTTTCCGTGCAGATGAAAAATTATAAATTGCCCGGAATGCCGAAGTGATTTTTGATACATGACTGTCAATTGGAAAATTGTCGAAATAAAGGATTTCTACTTCATGCTTGTTTTTAATGAGGATGGAACTTTCTGATTCTACCGCCACATCTTCCCCTCCGAATTGTTTATACTTATTATGTATGATTAAAATTCTCACAGGGCAGTTGATAAATTTTTGGCGCTTATTTTTCGATTATAAATGCAGCGGGCTGTAAAGCCAAGCAACATCCAATAGCCAGAAGCAAATACGGGAGATTCGAGAATTGGATTGAAAAAAGCCATTACAGTTATCGTAAAGAAACTCCAAAAGATCAGCACTTGATTATTGGTATAATAAAATTGTTTGTAATAAAAATAGTCCCTGAATACGGTAATGTAGACCGGTATTATAAATAAGAGATACAATATGCCAAGACGGCCAAAAAGATAAATGAATGAATTGTGACCGCCCATTACATACGGCAACGTTGAAAGTTTTTTATAATCTTCGATCGGGTAATATTTGAGCATTGGTGTTCCAAATCCCACTCCGATAATATTGGCCGGGAATTTTTCAACCAGGATCTGTTCCCAGATTATAAGCCGCCAGGTTGTATTACCATCGATAGCAAGCAGGGGATGGGAATGCATTACTTCACTGATCCCTTTATTATTCTTAGGAGTAAACTTGTTTTTAATAAGAGCAAGATTTGGCTGCAAATAAATAAAAAGCAATGCACATGCGATCAGCATGATGGTTACGGTCTGTTTAAAAAATTTATAGCCCGGTGAAATAAATAGCAGGAATAAAAAAAATGCAATGACAAGGGCGGTGGCGGAATCATACGTGAACCCATAAATAATATTCATGAGTATAAGCAATAATGGCAATAACCGGTACCGGGCATTTTTAAACAACGCAGGAAAAAGCGTGGACACACCATATCTTTCGAAAAGCATTGTCGGGGCTTTGATGAAAATGAACAGACCTATATAATACTGGATCAGTCTTCTTATTCGTAATAAATAATATCTTAAATACTTCAGCAGGTAAAAACCAATAAAGAAGGCGAAGATCGAATAAGCGATCACCGCATTGCGAAAATAATAGTAAAAGGAATCTTGCCTGGCTAATGAAGTAACAAGATGCAGCATACACCATGCCAATAATAAAACCACACAAATGCTTATGGTATCCTTGCCAATTTTGAAACGTTTATAACCAAGAACAAGGAAACCGGTCAGCGCTAATATTTCGTTAACGAAAAAATTTCTCTCAAAAAACCAGGGTGTAATGATATAGCAAACTGCTATGGTGAAAATAAGATTTGCTATAGTCGTTTTGCGTATCATTTATTTATTCCTTCGCCCAATCGCAATTGCCGGCAGTATCGTTGCCCTTGTTCAATGCCGCCACAATCATATTTTTTCAGCGAACACGATATTAGTGAAATACATTGACTCATTTCTTGGAAATAATATAAGCAAGATAGTTCCTGCTATATTTATAGGAATTATGAACAATAAAGATAACAGGTAGCCTGCACGGCCCCATTTTTTGAATAACTCAAAAAAATAAAGTGCCCAAAGCTGAAAATTTACTCTTGCAAAGCTTCCACTTTTGGTAAGCCCAATTATTTTAAAGCCATTTTTTTCCAGGAGGTGTTTAATTCCTTCGGAACTGTACCGCGCATAATCATAAGGCATTTCATGTTCATTCCAGCTAAATGGAACGGTGATCAAAGCCTTAGCGCCCGGTTTTAATACACGATTCAATTCCGGCAAAATTTCATCCGGGTTAAAAATATGTTCCAGCACTTCGCTGCAAAAGAGTGAATCAAAAGCCGCATCACCAAAGGGAAGCCGTTTGCCATCGTAATAAACATCGATCTTTGAATTTTTATGATCATGACCGGTATCGGCCATGTCTACACCAATATATTCAGTAACGCTAAAAAGATTTTCATAAGGCTTGCGGCCACATCCAAAATCAAGAAGTTTTCCTTTCAGATGAGGAATGTACCGTCGTATATTTTTATTAAATGCAAAACGAATAAAGAAGAACGGGTTGATAAAGACGCTTAAAATTCCTGGCTGAAAGCTCTGGTGTTTTAAATAACCTGTAAGTTTATTATCGCTCATGAATAGGTAAAACTAAATAAAATTGAGGTTAGATTTTATAATCCCGGTTAAAACCAAGCCGTCCTTTTTCTCCGTCTTTGATTGCTGCCATGATTATTTTAAGCCGGTGCATTTTCCCTCTCAGGATGCCAATTATAGTTATAAAGCATAAGAAGAGAACCTTGTTTAAGAAATATATCGTTTTGTTTTTCACTAAATATTTTTTTGAAAAATAAATAGTATTTCTTAAAGCATAGTACGACGACGAATCTTTTGGCGAATCAAATGCGGAATGATATAAGATCTTCTTTTTTCCCGGGCAAATAAAAGGAGCTTTCAAGATCATGAAGATGACTATTTGTAACCATCCATATTTCCCCGCCTGCTTTTGTTATACGATAAGTAAAGTCAAAATCGTCTACGTAAAGGAAATAAGATTCATCGGGCAGGCCAATTTTTTCAATAAGATCCTTATGAAAGAAAAGACCCGCCATAAGAAGCTGCGCTTATCAATACAGAATTGTATGCTGGTTCTGAAGTTCTTTTAGTATTTGAATTAAGGCGTTCGTCGGATCTTCCCAAACAGGTTCTTTATATGAAAACCGGCGAAATTATTTTTCGTAGGTAAAATTTCATCGGGATCATTGCTTGCAATTGCTTTTGCAAAATTGGGACGGTCTTTTCTATATGAACAAAGCGCTATGTTTTTTTCTTTTTCAATTTTAGAAAGAGTACTCCAGAAAGTCTTTTAATGCATTTAATGAACCAGTTTCCGGCAATGGTATCGTCATCCATCAGCCAGATAAATTCACAACCCGTTTCCAGTGCTTTCACTATTCCCGTCTTAAAAGCGATCGCAGTGCCCTTATTTTCTTCAAAGCGATGCATTAGTAAATCTGAAGAATATTTCTTTAATCCTGTCTGTGTGTTTGCTGATGACCCGTTATCAATGATCACGATCTTATCGATTCCTTCTTTTAACAATGCATCGATCACTTGAGATAGCAAGTGAAAGCGGTCGCCATATGTTACGATAACTCCGCAAACCTTCATACAGTTTATTTTTTTATGGCTTTACCGATGATGTTAAATGACAAAGGAATTTTTTTGCCCCATGTTGTACCCAGTTCAGCGATCATTTCAAGTCTCCTGCGAAATCTGAAATAGCGCAATAGAATTCTATGTAAGAAAGATCTTAAAGAGGCAGAAGGGACGATGTAATCAAGTGGTTTTATTTCAATGTCGCGAAAGCCTCCGTTATATAATACAAAGTCAAGACTGACTTCTGTAAAAAGAACATGATGGGTATGATCGATATACCTGTTTCTTGACGCAAGAACGGAATTGGCATTAGGAACCGTTGCAATAAAAACTCCACCGGGCTTTAACGATCCATAAATTGCTTTTACAAAATCAATCTGGTTTGAGGGCGGGTATATGTTCCAATACGTCAAATGCGGTAATAAGATCATATTTACCTGTATTCTCTTTTAAAAAGTCTGTGCTGTCGCTTACCAATGTTACATCCAGCTCTTTTTGCCGGCAGGATCGCACTTGCTGATCGTCAGTATCAATGCCGCTTACAAATTGATAACCGGATCTTTTCAGTGCCAGCATGAGGAAACCCATGCCACAGCCAATGTCCAGTATGCGGATATTTTTATCCGGCGGAAAATGCGCGGCGATGATCTTCGAATAAAGAACATTCATTTTATTGAATATGCTCTTCAGTATCGGAATGCCAGTTTTTATAATGTCTTGAATAATCTATATTGGAACTTTCCATTATAAAATCCTGGGGTTAATGATAGTTTGTTGTTTATGCCTAAGTCCTAAAACTATATATAATCCCACGGTTATAAAAGTTTCTGTAAGGATTATAGAAACTGCTGTTCCTGTCATTGAAAGCACCGGCACAAGAACCAGGTTTAAAATAATATTTAAGATCGAAAAGGATGCCAGCACGGTCATATAGCTTTTTTGAAAGTTATATGCAAGCAAGGTTTGAAATGCGGGAATATTAAGACAGGTGATCACAGGTACAAAGCTAAGTAAGCGTATCGCAAAAATGATCTCAGGAACAGTTCTGCCTGAAAGAAAAATAGTGATAGGCCCGGCCATCATAAATAACGTAAGGCATAGCAGGAAAATAAGTAATAAAAAAGGATAAAAATATTTTTTAAAGAATTGCCGGAGCTCATCGTGATTGATCAGCACTTTTTGGCATGCCTGCGGATAAGTGGCGTTAAAGAACACATTTAATATTTGCCTGAAGGCATACAATATTTTATCTGCAATGCTGTAATAGCCCAATACCATATTGTTTGCAAAAAGACCAAGAATAAACAAATTAGAATTTATATACGCATTAATAGAAAAGTTGGAAAAAAATACATACCATCCTTTTTTTAGCTCTTCAATAAATCTAAAACCCGGATGATATTTGAACCGGATACCAAATTTTTTATACATGATGCCTAATGCAAATATTCCGGAGATCACATTGCCGAGGCTATAAAGAAGGGGAACATAGATAAAATCACCAGGTTTGGTAATTAAAATAAAAATAAGAACTGTAAAAATGATCTTGGCCACAAGATTCAGATAGGTAAGATATTTCATTTGCTCAATTCCCTGGAAGAACCATGAAGGGATCAATACCTGGCCAACGACAAGAAGGAATGACCAGTAATATAAAGAAGAGTACTGCGAAAAATAAGGAGAAACAGAAATTATCAGCAATAAGATAAGAAAGGAAAGTAAACACAAAATAAACTTGGTCAGCAGGGTGTTATTAATGATCGATGAAAGCTTTGCTTTGTCATCTTTATTTATCGCTATTTCCCTGGTGGCAGTTAAATTAAAACCATAATCGGTAAAAATTATAAAATAGCTCATGAATGCCTGGGCAAAAGCAACGAGCCCGAATTTCTCAAGACCGATCACTTTGATGAGATAGGGAAGAACTATTAATGGTAAAATAAAATTTGTGCCCTGGATGACAGATAAAGAAAAAAAGTTATTCAATATTGTCTGGCCTTCACTTTCACGCAGCGTAGTGCGGATTTTATTGAAGTAGTTCATTGGTAAGTCAGCAAAGAAAAGACAAATTGGGCATTTGTATACCGGCTTTTCAGATCCTGTCAAATAAAGTTAGCAATGGAAATTATTGCTGTACTTCCTGGCTTTCGCTGACTAAAAGATTTTTTGGTATAGAATATTCATGCTCGATAAAATACATATCGATCTCCCCGATATTTTTTGCGCTGATCTTTCCCCTGTAACTGCATTCGTAATAATCTTTGATCAATTCATAAGTAGCCGAAGATATATTTACTTTACCGGGTTCACCATTGCTTTCCATGCGGCTGGCGATATTTACGGTGCTTCCCCAGATATCATAAGCGTATTTCATTTTACCAACCACTCCTGCCACTACGGGGCCCACATGTATTCCGATCCGTAAATACCATGGCTCCAAACCTTTTTCCTGTCTTCGTTCATTATTGCTGACAATGTATTGTTGTATTTCAAGACCCGCTTTTACAATTTTTAAAACATGAAGATCGTCCTGTACCGGAATCCCACCTGCACACATATATGAATCCCCAATGGTCTTGATCTTTTCAAGGTTATGCTTTGCAACAATTTCATCAAAGGCATTAAAGCAAGCATCCAATTCTGCCACAAGCTCGTCAGGTGACATATGATCGGTTAACAGTGTAAAGCCTCTAAAGTCTGTGAACATTACAGATACGCTCTTGTAATGTCGCGGAGTAGCACGGCCGGTCAGCTGTAATTCTTTAGCCACTTCTTTCGGAAGCACATTTAGAAGCAAATGTTCAATTTCATTTTTCTGTTTGTCAACTAGTGTATGTGTTTTAACCTTGACACGATAGCTTCTGAAAATTAATACGGCAATAGTAAAGGCAAGGAAAAGGCCGATCATAAAAGCATTCTTTGCAAACCGTTGTCTTTTCGTTTGCAGGGTCTGCAGATCGTTATCCTTTGTCAGCAGGTTAATTTCATTTTGTTTTTTCTCCAGGTCAAATTCAAATTGCAGGGCGCCTAATTTTTTCTCGGTAGTTTCATTAAAAAGTGAATCCTTAATGCTTCCGAGTTCCCGTTGATAAGTATAAGCATTTTTAAAGTCACCGATTTGCTGATACGTTTCAGACATTTGCTCATAAAGTTTTCTCAGATCCGATTTCGCACCGAGTTCTTTGGCCATTACTTCTGAGCGGTTGAAATAATTTAGTGCAGTAGCATAATCATTTTTTTTAACATAGACATTGGCGATCTCCATCAATGATTGCATGACATGGATCTTACCCCCCGTTTTTTCTGCTATGTCCAGCGCCAGGTTGTTATATCTTAATGCTTCCCCGGTATTTCCTTTCCGAAGATAGAGCCGGGCAATTCCATTATAAGTAAAGGGGCTTGAGCCGGTATCACCCAAGGCCTTTATCGATTTATTAAAATATTCGAGGGCTTTGGTATCATCCCCTTTATCGTAATAGATCTCTCCGATATTTGCAGCAATAACACCGTAAGAATCTTTATCTCCTATTTCTTCGCATAAGGGCAGGGCTCTTAATAGATAACCCAATGCCGTATCCCTGGTTGCTGGTTTGCTATAATAAACATCGGCGATAGCATTGAGTGCAGAAAGTATTCTTAACTTATCTCCTAATTTCTCAGATATCGTCAGCGATCGCAATGAATACTCCAATGCTTTTGCATCATCATCCTGGACGTTATAAACGGCCGCTATGTTACTTAATAAATTGGCGATACCGGTTTGATCACCGATGGTTTCATAGATACTTAGTGATTCAAACCAATTGTTTAATGTTTCCAGGTAGTTTCCCTGGCGGAAATAACCTATTCCTATATTTTTCAGCGCCAAGGCCTTTCCTTGCGGGTAATTTATTTTATCTGCCATTTCTCCGGCCAGCTGTGCCCTGGTAATTGCTTTACCAATATCTGTTTTCAACAGGTCTTTAGATTCTTGTAACATTCCATTTACAGAAGCCGTATCCGGTTCCTTTTGTTGCTGAGCATGTGATCGGGTATAAACTCCTATTGTAAGACAAACGAGTATTGCAAATAAACTTAATTTTTGTTTTTTCATAAATAAGTTTTTAGCTACTGGTCCCTGTTACCATTTATTTTCATAACATATCAACGGGCAATGACAATTTTTTTATTTGTTATAGTGCCCGCATTTGATATGCGAACCAGGTATATTCCATTTACTAATTTACTAACATTAATTCTCTTCTGGTACCTGTTTCCTGCCTCAACAACACCGTAATCAGTTTCAAATACCTTTGCTCCATTAATAGTAAACACTTCCAATTTAGAAATTCCGGTTTGCGATGGAACAAAGGATAAGTTTAAATGATCTGATGCAGGATTTGGATGGATGATAACTTCCGCTTCCAAAGGCAAAGCTCTATTCTCTTCTAACGTTAATGATGTACCGTCAGTACGTTGTGTAATTGAACTTTGAGAAATACATGCTGTGAAATTTTGGAATGAAGAAGAACTACCCGTATAGTTATTTCCTCCGCCACCGCTGGCTCCCTGTACAAGATAATTTACAATTGGCGCAGGAGTGCCTGCCCGGTAATTTCCATTAATTGAAACCACATCACCTTCGTCGGCTAACATGCTATAAGGCACATAAGGGCCACCATTAGCAACAGGAAGCTGATAGGCCGCAATTCCATAACCCCATTGATCTGAAAACGTTTTGTTACTGTAAAACTTTCCTCTGATAACCGAACTCGTATTACCATTTATTTTTTGGAAACCTGTGCTTGAGTTAATAATTACCCCGGTAACAAAAATATCAGAAGTGCTGGCAAAGCCCACCGGTACTCTTGTGATCCAGATATTCGTTGCTGCATCAAAATGTGTGGTCGGCGCTGAAACGGTATTGTCAGCAATGATCTTTCCATCCGGGATCGGAGTATTACTTACCAGTGGTGTTGACGAAATGAAATTGAAAGTAACATCAGCGTTTTTGAATAAAAGATAATCACCCGGTGCTGTTAGCTGACCGCTCACCTTTGTGGTTAAGTTGAGCCATAAACTTGTAGGCTGTTGTGTTGTATTTCCAAAATTCTTAAATGGTGAATGTGTCAATAAACAAGCATCAGCCGTGATCGTTGCTTTTCCTAATCCATATGTTATTGCAAAATTGCCGTTCACTAATGTTCCGCTGATCAATGTTTGCTGCCCGGCTTCAAGCCCGGTAATCATATTTGTTGAGAACATGCTTCCAATAAAGCCATCCTGCAAGTTTATATCATCAGCATCAATTATAACCGCTGCATTTTCATTATTGCCCGGTCCGGCAGAGTAACTATTTACCAACGGCACGAGTTGTCCGTTTACCAATTGTACCAATTGGCCGTTTACTAACGGTACAAGTTGCCCGTTCACTAATTGCACCAGTTCTCCATTTACAATTTGCACCAATCCATTTACGATCGGAAGCAATGTACCATTTACCAATTGCACCAGTGCTCCATTTACTAATTGTACCAGTTCTCCGTTCACTAATTGCACCAATTGTCCATTGACAACCGGTACAAGCTGACCGTTTACTAATTGCACCAACTGTCCATTTACGATTTGGACCAGCGCACCATTTACAAGCGGTACCAACTGTCCATTTACGATTTGGACCAGCGCACCATTTACCATTTGCAAAAGCGTGCCGGCTGCAGCATTTACTATTTGAACTAATACTCCATTTACAAGCGGAACCAGTTGGCCATTTACTATTTGTACAAGCTGACCATTTACTATTTGAACAAGCTCGCCATTGACAACAGGTACAAGTTGTCCGTTAACTGTACGCATCCATTGTCCATTTACCAATTGAACAAGCTGTCCGTTAACAACAGGTACAAGTTGACCGTTCACCAGTTGCAGCGTAACGCCATTTACTATTTGTACCAGTTGGCCATTTACAATTGGTACAAGGTCACCTGCCGCACTATTGACTATAGGTACGAGTTGTCCATTTACTAAAGGCACAAGCTGACCGCTAACACCTGATTTTGCAGTACCATTTATTAATGCAGAAGCTTTGACCATCGCTCTTGAATGAATACCAGGATAAGCAGCAACTAATGTGTCATCAAGCAATGAAGGCGTATTAAAATTGCGGATCGATTGTGCAGCAACATCAACAAGATATTGCACATTGAAGACTGGTGGATCCGTGGCAGGCACCCACAGGCCTTCCACTGTTTTAACTTTCCTGGAATTATTAATAGCCTGGAAGCTAACCATGCTATTCATATTTTGAAGGTTGGCATCTGTAAGCCCTGAAGCAGGATAACCGCTTACAACCGCAAGCACGTTATCAGGCATGTATTTATGATGAGCAGAATCGAGTTTATGCAATAAGAACGGATCAGTTATCAATGCATTATTTTCATCGTAATATTTGTAAGTGATGTTTTCAATTGGGTGACCCTCCATAACAGTTAAATCATCCGGCACAACCTTCACCGGCTTTTTTGTAACCGTTAAAGTGCCATTAATAAAATTATAGCCAAATGTGGGTTTTAATTCTGACTCCACAGGATGCGGAATGATGAGATAAGTACCTACATCGCTGCCATTGGTAGCTGATGTAGTCAGTGTCATATTCGCAAGACCGAGCTGGCTAAGTGTGACTGTTGTATCCTGCAGCAATTTTCCATTAATCGTTATTATGGTATCAAGAGGCGGAATCGGTTCACCATATTTTACTGTAGCATTTACTGCCTGAACTATAACCTCTGCTTCATAAAAATATTTGCTGTTTGAAAATCCTCCATCAAGTCCATTGGTATTAGGATAGGGAGGTGTATACATCCGGATCGGAGGATTGCCTTCAAACGCGGGGATCAACGCGGTAGCAACTCCATTCACGGTATCAAGAATAACAGTAGATGCTAATGCTGAGTCTCGGAAATAAACGATCGAGTTCGGCCGGAAATTAATTCCTTTAATAGTTACCGTAAACACAACATCACCCGGAATAACAGGAGGTGTAGCAGCAGGAAGCACTAATAAATCAATATGAGGAGTCGGTGCTGCAAATGTCCGCATGGTCATATCGATATTAATCAATCCTGCTCCGGAAATAAGATCAAATCCGGGCGTCTCCATATCGGTAGCAGAAGTTTGCAATAGAGATTTTATTTGCGCCGGTGTAACAATATTTTGATTCAGGAATTTTTTTCGTCCTTCCATTATCAATGCCGAAGCGGCTGCTGCATGCGGCGCAGCTGCCGATGTGCCAAAGAAGTTTACAAAACCATCGGCTACAGGAACAGGATAATCCAACGCACCTATCGCAACGGTTGTATTCACGCCATCCGGAGCTACGATATCAGGTTTTTGCCTTACAGCACCATTGGTCTTTGTTCCGCCGGTTGAAGAGAAAGCTTCAATAAGTGGAGGATTAAGATAAGGTTGTGCTTTATCAAATCTTGCCGCACCTACTGCAATAGCACCCACAGCATTTGCCTGCCCAACAATTGTTGAAGTTCCTTCCATATATTCCATGAACTGTAAGTTGGCAGCGGCATCGCGTTTGAATACGATGTATTTAACCCGATTGGGATTGCCGGTTGGTGTACTATTTACGATAAGGACATTATATATTTTTGAAGTTGTATCTGTAGGACTGTTGCCAACAATATTGATTGGAATGAACTCGATCGGGTCACCCAACGTATTATCCCTGTTAAATCCGATCAAACCAGTACCGTTAATATTTGGAGTGAGGTAAAAATCTAAATCGTACTGAGTGCCGGTTTCACCTGTTGAATAGATACCATCGAACCATTGCAAAACAAATACATAATTTCCTGGCCTGAGTTTTATTTGCTGGAACATGTCATTGCTTCCGAAATTATGTGCCTTCTTACCGGGAAATCCAATTGAAGCAGCATCAATAAAATTGGCGTCTTTTTCATAAGACTGCTTATCAAAATTTCCGGCTGCAGAAACATAAGTTACACCCTGGCCAACGACTGTATCAACTGTTTTTGCTACTACACCATCCTTCAAAAAAGGCTCGTTCATATAGAACACGTCATCCACAATAATCTTACAACCGGCATCTCTTAATTCTTTTATTCCTTTTGCAAAATCATTAGCTGTAAAGAAGCCGGTACGGAAATATAATTCTGCACCTGGTGCTATATCATGTACGATCTGTAACATAGCTCTTCCTTCATCAGAACGGCGCAGAGGAAAATCTTGTAACACATGTACATTCTTATTGAATCCATTTGGATTTACAGAATGTGATGGAGTAGCCCATGTAAATGTGGTATCACCGGGAAGATCGCCATTTGCTACATCCTGTGCTGCTGTTTGGGTATTAAATGCATCGGGTGGATTAACAGTACCGGTTTGTATTGTGGCATAGCTATCCGAGATCACACCGATTTTTATACCATTACCATTTACTCCATAACCAGAACGTACAAGCCAGGTCCGGATGGTTGTATCACCGGCAGTTGTTTTTAAGCCGGCATTACCAAAAGCTCCATAATGGGTGCGGACATAATTTATTTGTGTGCCTAATAAATTTAATTTAAGCAAATTGACGATCGGGAACATGCCCGTAATAATGAAATTACTTTGGCCATTGGGAAAATAGTTCAGTCCGTATGGAGGAATTAATCCATAAGGTGCAGTTTGCAGCAGTGTCAACACAGAATTATATTGTCCTGCATAAACAATTACATCTACCAGCACATATCCATTCTGGATGGCAAAGAATGGTGAAGAAGCCAGGTTTGGTGCGGTCCGGTTTTCATAAATGGAAAGTAATTCTGCACCAATAATATTTGGAACTCTTGCTGAAATAACAACTGTATCTTTTGAGAAACAGCCAGCGCCTGTTGATGCGGTAACAATGTAAGTTCCTGCTGCTGAAATAAAGATCTTAGCGTTATTGGGATTGGAAGCAATGATGCCTCCATTAATTGTCTGCCAGCTAAACGTAGCACCGGCGGTTGTTGAAGTAGCAATCAATGAATCCAACGTTGTGAAAGCAAGCGGACGGTCAGTGCCTGCACTTACAGTTGGCGGCGCTATACAAAGTGGCGCATATGTTACGGTAACTCCACTTTGAAGCGATACATTTCTTCTGCTTGCAAGCGTTCCGGTGAGTGAACTGGAGCCTGTACCTGATCCGATGTTAATTCCACCATTGGGTGCATATACAGTTCCCATCCATTTAGAGCCGCCACCTGAAGAGCCATTAGCAATTACAAATGAGTTGCCTGCCATGGACGTTGTAGATCCGTTGCCCTGTGTTTCAAAATAAATTCGCGATGCATTACCATCGCTTGAAATACTTGCGGCCAATTTTCCAAAATCGGCATCGCCATATACGTAGATAATAAAATTACCAGGCTGGTTCTTAAAATTGAGTACAAGTTTATTTGAATTGCCCGACCAATGAAACGAATTGAAATAATATGTGCCCGGTCCATCCAGCGTAAGCGTTTTGTTTCCTCCATAGTTTATATTACCATAAGAGCCCGGACCATACGTTTGAGTATTAGTTACAGTTGGAGGATTGGATAACGGTGACGGAAGTGAAGTTGCTGCAGGCATCACGGGAAGTACAGGCAGCGATGGTGTTCCATAAACAGAGGCCACCTCCCGGTGTTGGCCCGCTATATGTATAATTCGTAAAGTTATTAAATGCTGATGGGGATGGCAGTGTTACACGACCTGATACTGTGCCACCGCCGATGACCACATTTCCGTAAACGTCGATATCGCCGGATATCGAGGTGCTCGATCCCACTGAAAGAATTGTACCGGTAGTTAAAGGCAGGTTAGGAAAATTACCCGCAGAAGCTATTCGGCCATTGACTACATTACTATTGCTAAGAATTATTTTATTGGCAGAATAAATGTTGGTTCCATTAAACGCAACATTTCCGGTTGTTTGCACCAGCTTATAGGAACCTACTGCGCCTCCGTTAAGAGTGATAGAAGAACCGATAAGTGTTGTACCGGTGCCTTCAGGTCCCGAAAGAAGTGTATAATCTCTTATGTCCGTTAACTGCTGACCAATTAACTTTTCATGACAGCAAAAAAATCCTAATGCCAGCAACAGAATTTTCACAGTTGAATTGATTTTCATTTTAATGATATTTAGATTCAGGGCTAAGGGTTTAAAAAATAAATTCCACGCAAGTCAAATCTTGTCTAACATGCAATGGTGGTTGATTCCAAAAGGTAGTTAATGCGTTGAACCAGGATTGTTTCTGATTCACTTTAAGTTTTGAAAAACCAGGTAGATTAAATGTATTTCAAAGGGAGAATTCGGGCCACAGTCAGAAGCATTTTTTCAAAGGGTTGAGGGAGGGTTTAAATATACAAAGAAGCTTTGATTGCCAGCAAAAATTTTATTTGAAAAGACTATCGAGGTGACGGTAGGATTTTTTTTTTGCACAGAGATGATTCAACGGTTTGACTTCATTCTTATTGAAATGCAGCGAGGAGCGTTTTTATCATTTCATAGTACTGGCTGGATTTACCATGTTCGGTTTCGCAGTTGACATAGCGAATATTTTTCTTTCCGCAATACACACTAAGCGACCCGTCTTCTGTACAGTTTTTATTATCCTGGAGAATTGTATTATATCCTTTGTCGGCAAGTTTTTCGTATAACTGGCTATCAGTGGTAAGAAAAAAATCATCGGTATCTTCTTCAGCATTTATATAAACTTTCTTGCTGTCAATTGATCTTTTATTGCCGGGAGCATACTCTGTAACAGAAAACAGACCAGGCGTATTATTATGAAGGGCTATGACACATTTAACTTCGGCAGGCAATAACTCAATGATGCGCTGTCCGAATTTTTCAAGTTCATCAATTGCGCGGGGAGAAGTTTTTCCCAGTTGCTCAAGAGATTTGTTGATTCCTTCTTTTGAAAAGATCCTGTTCGGGTCAACTCTGTAAAAATTCTGACCTATGCGAAAGCGGATATTTCTTTGGGCATTATTTTCTATTTCGATAAGCACTCCGCCATGTGTTTCCAGAATTCTCCGCGCAGCATCAACAGAAGTCAGTTCGTCATCGTGCAGATTGATAAACACCATGTCAGTTCTTTCACCATAGTGTTGAATTTTAATAGGAACAATATTTTCGGCCAGTTGATAGAAAATCGTTCTTTCAATAATGTTGATGCGCCTGGATGCCGCAGTGTGGTGTACCCGTAAAAAAGAACAAGTAAAACAAAATAAGGTGATATATAAAAGGTGGCGCATGGGTGGAATGAAGCATTAAAGATAAATAAACAGTAAGAAAAAAGAATAGAACTTTTATACTAATTCGTCCCTCATTCGTTGCATTACATTCTTTTCGATCATCTTTTGCGCAAGGGCGATCATGTTTTTGAAAGATTTTGCCTGAGAGATACCGTGCCCGATAACAACAGGCTTATTTACGCCTAAAACCGGCGTGCCGCCATAGTTTTCAAAGTTGAACCTGTCGAAATACTCGTGTTGTATTTTTTTGCGCTGGGTAATATCATAAAGTGATTCAGCGAGTTTCAGGATGATATTGCCGGTAAACCCTTCGCAAACCATTACATCAGCCTTGTCGATAAACACATCACGGCCTTCAACATTGCCGATAAAATTAATATGCTTGTTTTCCTTAAGCAGGGGATAGGCAGCCTGGCAAAGAATATTTCCTTTTCCTTCTTCTTCACCTACATTCATTAAGCCCACTTTAGGATTTTCAATTCCAAGAATAGTTTGTGCAAATACGGAGCCCATTATCGCAAACTGGTTCAACTGTTCGGGTTTGCAATCCGCATTTAGACCAACATCCAGCAACAAACCGGTACCGCCATTTTCTTTTGGAATAATTGTGGAAATAGTTGGCCGCAACACACCTTCCAATGCTTTTATGCTAAATAAAGCGCCAACCAGCATTGCCCCTGTATTTCCTGCGCTGATAAATGCATCTATATTTCCTGAAGCAAGCAATTGAAACCCGATAGCAATTGATGATTTTTGTTTTTCTTTTAATGCTTTTGTGGGATGTTCATGCATATCGATCACCTGGTCTGCATGAACTAATTTTATTTTATCCTCAGGAATTTCATATTCGGAAATCAGCGGTTCAAGTTTGGTTTCATCCCCGATCAATACTAATGTAGCCGTTTGATTTTCTGTCTGCAGGTATTGCAAAGCTCCTTTTACCGCTTCAAGCGGAGCAAAATCGCCTCCCATCATATCCAAACCTATAGTCATAACTGTTGCAATGTAACCAAAGTAAAAATTCCAAAAAACAAATTCCAAATTCCAACATGAGAGATTGTCCCAATTGGAATTTGGAATTTATTCCGATAGCTATCGGGATTGTTATTTGGCTTATTTCTTACCGGGAGCTTTTTCACTTACCACTTTTCCCTTGTAATAAAGCTTGCCCTCGCTTACATGTGCACGATGTCTTACATGTGTTTCACCTGTGGTAGCATCAGTGCTTAACGTAGCTGCAGTGGCTTTATAGTGTGTCCTTCTTTTTGCGCTTCTTTGCTGACTATGTCTGCGTTTCGGATTTGGCATATCTTAAAATTTAAATATTCAAAAAATTTAGTCGTCAATGGTCAATGGTGAGTCTTGGGGAACTTCAATTTACCATTCACGATATTAATTCAGTTGTCCTCAAGATTCTTAAATTTCTCCAACCCTTTCCAGATCGGATTTTCTTTTGGTTCTTTTTCTTCCGGTTCCAGTTTCTTCAGTACATCCATTGCAGCCGGATTGCAATGAGGTCCATCCATCTTTTCAAAACTGCATGTTTTGTGCATCGGGATACTAAGATTTATGAACTCATAGATCCAGTTAGCAACATCCACATGGCTTTCGCCGCGACTTATATAATACACGTCCGGATCTTCCTCCTGCTCATTCGCCAATTCAGGTTCTTCCACCATTTTCACCGTAATGTTGAATTCATCCCATAATTCAAGCGGCAAATAATTGTTGCACCGGTCACAAACCACTTCAAGAGTACCGCCGATCTCAAATTTCAACAGCATAAAGCCACTCTTCTTATCAAGCTGAAGTTTTACATGGGCTTTACAATTACGAAAATCCTGTTGCTGGAATGGCTCAAAGAACTTATCTGTAATTTCATAAGAGTACTCATGAATTCCAGGTTTCAACCCCACAAACGCTATCTCAAATTCCCGGCGATGGCTCATGGCACAAATTTTTTTCCTGTTTTTCCGGCTATCAGGATGGGGCGCAAAGGTAAAGGATAAACTTTTAAATTTTGACGTGATTTTGAATTATTTTTAGCCCTGTCACTGCCGGAATACCGGTATTCTAATATTGTTAAAACTAACTGATTGCAGCAATTTCTCACTAAGCTTTTTGGATGGCTAATGAAGACCTGGAGCTGGGTCCTCCTTATTCTTGCAGCTATCATTATAAAGTTTGCATCAACGCAGCCGCTTTGGGTTGAAGAAAATTATTCCAATGGTATTTATCCATTGATCTCAAAAATACAACGCAGCATTTTCGGTTGGATCCCCTTTAGCATTGGTGATTTGTTTTATGCCTTTCTCATTTTGGTCATCATTTCTAAAACAGTTCAGCTGGTAAAATATATTTATAAGAAAAAGATGAACCGTCAATATTTATTAAATGGCCTGAAGCAGGTTCTTTTCTTTTTTCTGTTTGTCTATGTATTTTTTTATGGGCTTTGGGGCTTGAATTACAATCGCAAAGGCATTACATACCAACTTAACCTTGAAATAAAAAAGTACGAAGTTGAGGAAATCGATACCGTGACCAATATCCTTCTTCAAAGATTGAATTTTTATGCTGATACCATTGATCTGAAACAGAGAGATAGCTTTAATAAAAAGAAAATATTGTTTGAAAAAGCAACAGAAGCCTACCTGTATGCAAATAATAGTTACCCTTTCTTAAACTATGATGCTCAATCAATGAAGCCTTCCCTTTTTAGTTATCTCGGAAACTATTTTGGGTTTCAGGGTTACTACAATCCATTTTCAGGTGAGGGACAGGTAAACACAACCATTCCACCATTTCTCGAGCCTTTTGTAACTACTCATGAAGTTGCCCACCAGATCGGGTATGCAAAAGAGAACGAAGCAAACTTTGTTGCCTTTGTCGCCTGCAGAGCATACCCAAATAATACATATCGCTATTCAATGTACTTCGATATGTACCTGTATGCAATTACGGAATTGGACAGGAAGGATTCGGTGCTGGCGAAAACGTATTCTGACAAATTGCATCCGCAGGCAAGAAAGGATATCGAGGAATACAGGAGCTTTCTAAAAAAATACAGAAACCAGGTTGAGCCGGTCATAAGCTGGATATACGACGGGTACTTGCAAGCCAACGACCAGCCTGAAGGCAAAAAAACCTATAACCAGGTGGTTGCTTTTTTAATTGCTTATTATAAAAAATTTGGAGCAGAAGCTCTTTGAGTTCGGAGTTCAGAGTTCGGAGTCGGGAGTTCGGAGTTCGGAGTTCAGAGTTCGGAGTTCAGAGTTCGGAGTTCGGAGTCGGGAGTTTGGAGTTCGGAGTTACGAGTTTGGAATTCCGAGCCAGGAGTTCAGAGCCTAACTCTTAGAGTCTGACTCCGAACTCTGAACTCGCGACTCAGAACTTATTCTTCCACATCATACTTTCAATCGGCTTATCAGGCTGGCCGCTGTACTTGGCATTTTTCTTTTGATTGTACTTTATTTCTGTTTCACCTTCTACCAGAAAATAAATAAGCTGACCAATCGGCATTCCTTTATACACTTTTACCGGTTGCTTCACCGATATTTCCAGGGTCCAGTGTCCGCAAAAGCCAACATCACCTTTACCGGCTGTTGCATGTATATCTATACCCAAACGCCCTGTTGAAGATTTACCTTCCAGAAAAGGAACATGGGCATGGGTTTCGGTGTACTCATCCGTTACACCTAGATAAAATATATGCGGGTAAAGCACAAAGCCTTCTTCCGGTATTTCAAAATATTCGATCTTATTATGCTCTTTTGCATCAAGAATATGTTCATGGTAAGTAGCCAGCCATTTTCCCAAATGAACATCATAGCTGTTACTGCCAAGGCATTCCCGGTCGTATGGAGTGATCTTGATTGTTCCTTTTTCTATTTCTTCAAGGATGCGTAAATCAGAAAGAATCATTTTTTAATTTTTATGTACTTAGCTTAACTGCTACTATTAAGCATAGTTGCGTCGCACTCTTCAACGTCCTTATCTTTACTGAACAAGAGTGCGGGTTAAAAATCTTTGCAATGATAAATCTAAAATCTGCTCCCGATAGCTATCGGGACTTAAATCTAAAATCTCTATTGTGCCGATTTTTTTTCAACATCAAATCAACGAAACCACAAGGCTGGGCATTTGGAAGATCGAGGAGACAGAAGAATTCTTCAAATCCAATGTGCCGCAGCATCGCGATGTTACGCATCCGCACAAAAGATTACAGCACCTTGCCGGTCGTTTTTTATTGCAATATCTTTTTCCTGCTTTCCCTTATGAACTTATCCATATCGCTGATACCCGTAAACCATTTTTGCCTGATGAGCAATATCATTTTTCCATTTCGCATTGCGGTGATTTTGCCGCAGCCATTGTAAGCAAAGACCGGAGAGTGGGGATCGATATTGAAATTGCAACAGAAAAAATTTCACGGATCATGTATAAATTTCTTAGTGCAAAAGAACATGAATTGTTCAACCTGATCCAACCCGACAAAGACCGCATTCCATTTGCTACGTTGCTTTGGTCGGCTAAAGAATCGGTGTTTAAATGGTATGGCAATGGTGGAGTTGATTTCAGAAGAGAGATCCGGTTGAATAAACAAAACGAAGCCACTGAAATAATAGATTGTTCTTTTTCAAAAAATAACAGTGAGCTTGCGATTCATTACCGCCAGTTTGAGCATCTGATGCTGGCCTGGGTGATGAGTTAACTTTAATAATATAACCTACAGTTCCTCTTCGCCATCTGCCAATAAATTTAAATCAACTGCATCCAATCCAGCTATACCTTCAATAGAACCACGAACGTGCGCAGCATTTAATAAAACTTTTTCTAGTTGTTTTTCTCTTTGCTTCCAGAGTTTCTCCATTGTATCACGTTCCTTTTGAATAGAAAGTTTCATATTCATAAAACCTTCACGTATTCCACTCCACTGTTGAGCAAACTCATTGCTAGTAAGATAATCATATAAAAGACTCATCTTATCACCTTTATGCAGCTGATTTTTTGCAGAATTATAAACACGAATTACTCCATCTCGTAAGACTGCTGCCAATGCTTTTACTTCTGAAAATGAACAAATCCATACTCCATCTTTTATCCCAAAACAATCCATATCTCTGGGCATTGTTTTGGTAACAATCACTGCAACATCGGCTCCAAGACTTCTCATATCAGCTTTTATTTTTTCTATCCAATCAATTGCGAAGGCATTTGTACGTTTACTTTCATATACGATTCTTCCGCACTCCTGACCGAAATTATTGCGGACAACCTGAATGCAATCCGCCCCACGAACTCCCTTTCCAACAATGTCGACAATGTCAAAAGGAAAAGCTGATTTCAGCATGTCCTCGAGAGCTAGTTCCTGCACCTCTCCCTGTAATTGCATACTTCCTTGTTCTGCTTTCCGTCGCATTTCTTCAGCTAATTTTTTTTGATCTTCTAGTTGTTTTTCCAGTTCCTTTAGCCTTAATTGAAATTCTGTCTCTTTAATTTGGTTTTTTTGGGACTCCAGTTTCTTGATTTCTTCAATTAATTTCTCTTTTTCTTCGGCAAATCTTCTTTGAAGAGACAATTCCAGTTCTTGTTCTTTATTTTTTAAGTCCAATTCTCTTTTCATGAAATCTAGTTCCTTTTGACGGGCAATCTTTAGCTTTTCTTCACTTTCTTTGTTACTTTCCTCTAATAAACGAAGTTTATTTTCAAAATCGTTTATAATAGATTTTCTAAGTTTCTCTTCTAAACTTTGCTGTAAAAGTTTTTTTTCCTGCTGTAGTTTTATTTCAAACTCGTCATTCTTCTTTTTTTGCCAATCTGATATTTTTAGGCGCAGTTCTTTTTCTACTTCTTCTCGAATAACATCATCAGGTTGAAATTGATGACCGCAATTTGGGCATTTAATGTTCTCTGGCATTCTTAATTCTTTGGTGTAAATATACTATATCTGTAATTTTCCATTGGAGGTTTCCTACTTTTACCGGTACTCGCAGTTTTATTTAATAAATTGATTCATTGAATGATTTTTTTCTATGTGGAATAAACTTGGGTTTAGACAAAATCCATACGACACCAAACCGTTGCAACCTTCTAATGATGATGTAGAGTTATTGATTGGAAGAGATGATGAATCTGTCGATTTTGCTACTGCATTAGAATCTTCCAACGCGGGGGTAACAATCCTCTCTGGTGTTCCTGGTGTTGGTAAAACTAGTTTTCTTAATGTCCAACTATTTTTATTAGAAACTGGCCAAAAAGGTTTTGGGCCAAAAATATTAGCCGCTCGACAGCTATGCCCAGTTTGGAGCGATGATACGCCTGGGGCTATAGCAATAAGAGCTTTAACTGCATTAGTAAAATCATTAGATACTTTTTGCGAATTAAATAAGCAATCGCTGCCTTCAGAAGCCAAGAAAATTAAGAAATGGTTGAGTAATCCGAAAGATGGAGGGTTTGATATTGGCGTTTCAGCTTTTGGATTTGGGGTAAATTTTGGGCGAAGTCTTACAGTGCCTCCACTAAACGATGCTACTTTTGAAACTATCAGAGATATTATTGAAGTAATTGTAGAGGAAGCTTGTAGTAAATTTTCTTTTCAATCTGTTATTATTTGCTTTGACAATATTGAAAACTTGGACGATTCGAGTTTAATGAGGATACTTATGACATTCAGAGATACCTTATTTTCAATAGATAAAGTATGGTGGGTTCTAATTGGACAAAGCGGTCTATCTAGCTTAATACAGTCGATTGATCCTAGAATATTTCAAAGAACCACATTTAGCAGCGAATTAGAGCCAATTACTGCTAACAATTTAAAAATCGCAATTGATCGGAGAGTCTCGAAATTTCATAAAGGAGGAAAAGGGAAATCGCCGATTTCAGAAAAAATTTATCAGAAATTGTATGATTGTTCAAATGGGGAAATAAGATTTGTACTCAAATATTGTTCAGATATCTGTATTTCTTTTATCCAAAGTATAACAAAAGAAATTTTAAAGAAAGGAAGTATAAAAAAAATCGAAGGTTTGTTCAATGAAGCTCTTGGAAAATATCTGGCCGGAAGCCAAATAATGGATACAGTCGCATTGGACCACCTCAAAAAAATTGTCACAAATGAATTTCGCGGTCTTCATTTGAAGAAGAAGGAATTAGATGTGCTTTCGTATATAGGAAAGAATAAACAGGTCAGGCCGAAAGAGTATAAAAATTTAGGATTTCAGACTGCTACGGATTTTTCAAATAATTATCTTACTAAACTCTCCTCACAATATTTGCTTTTAAGAAGGCAAGAAGGACGTGCAGTTCTATATGAACTTAGGGGTTTGGGAATTTTAGCCAACGAATTCAAGTTAATATGATCTTTACTACGGGTTTAATTTTTTTTACAGTGTTCACTCAAATTCATGACTGCAATTCGGGCATTTTATAGTCGATGACATGTATGATTTATTTGTTACAAAATAATGAAGGATTATCCGGAAAACCGTAAAAAGCTTAGCTATTGATCCCGCCATTTTTCGGGCCATTGGCCAACCATTAGCCTGAGTTTTACCTGGTAAATTAAATGTGGATATAAACATTTTTGGGCCTGGCTTGTATTATAGAATTGAATCATATTTTCGTAACTTTCTTACTTATTGCAGCGAATGATCAATTCTCCTGACCTATCTAACCAAAAGACTCTATCCCTTGATTTCCTTTCCGGTGTTGAAAATCAAGTGCATCATTTATTTGAGCAAGCTCCGGCTGCAATTGTAATTCTAAAAGGTCCCGAATTCATTTTTGAACTTGCCAATAAAAGAGCGTTGGAAATTATGGGTAAGGCAAAAGAAGATGTAGTGGGACGTAAGCTTGAAGATGTATTGCCTGATCTTAAAAGCCAGGGTTATATTGAGCTGCTAACGATGGTATACACTTCAGGTGAAAGTTATATATCTGAAGAATCAACACTTAGTTTCGGCAGCAATGCTAACAAGGTGGATACGGTGGTAAAGTATATTTTTCAACCACTGAGAGATGAAGAGGGAGTTATCAAAGGCGTTATGGTAATGGGTGATGATGTAGGGAAACAGGTGTTCGCAAGAAAAAACATTGAAGAGAATGAAAAGGAAATGCAGCGGATATTTAAACAAGCTCCCGTTGCTATAAATATTTATGAAGGAAAAGATTTTATTATCCGGCTGGCAAATCAACATCAATTGGATAAGTGGGGAAAAACTGAAGAGGAAGTTTTGGATACGCCTTTATTTGAAGTGTTGCCTGAAATAAGGAACCAGGGATTTGAACAGATACTCACCGATGTTTTGCAAACCGGTAAAAGCGCTTCATTAGTTGAAAGAAAAGTACACACCGTGCGCAATGGTAACCCTGCCGAAATATATGCGGATGCACATTTTGAACCTTGGCTCAATGAAAAAGGTGAACCGAAGGGTGTTATTGCAATTATAACAGATGTAACGGAAAGAGTTTTAGCAAGGCAAAAAACTGAAGAAGGTGAAGCACTAATACGAAAAACAAAAGAACAGCTTGAATTAAGTATCAGTGCCGGTAAAATTGGTATCTGGCATTGGGATGTAAAGAAAAACCTGCTTACATGGAGTAAGGAACAAATGGAAATGTTTGGTGTGGAGAAAAACGAATTCGGCAGCGAAGCAGAAGATTTCTTTAAATACATTGTAGAAGAAGACAGGGAAAATATCCAGGCTGCATCAAGACTTGAATTTGAAAGATCAGGAAACCAGTATGAGTTCCGCATTAAAAGAAAAGATGGGGAAATAAGATGGATCGAGTCCCGCTCTAAAACGTTTATGGATGAGAAGGGAAGCCCGGAATATATTACGGGCATCAACATCGATATCACAGAATCGGTACTTGCCAGGGAAAAAATAAGAGAGAGTGAAGAAAAGAACCGGTTGTTTATTGAATACGCACCGGCAGCCATGGCCATGTTTGATAAAGAAATGAGATATGTATCGGTAAGCAAGCTATGGATGAAAGAGTATGACCTCGCGGATAATGTTATCGGAAAAAAACATTATGAATTATTTCCTAATATTCTTCAGCGATGGAAAGATGTGCATAGCCGGTGTATGAAGGGCGCTGTAGAAAAATCTGATGATGATTATTATGAAAAAGATGATGGCACACCCGTATGGCTTAAATGGGAAGTGCACCCGTGGTATAATGCGGCAGATGAAATTGGAGGCATTGTAATATTTACTGAAAACATAACGGAGCGCAAAGAAGCAGAAAAGTCGCTTCGCCAGAGTGAAAAAAAATACAGGAACATTTTTGAGACCAGCGAAGTTTCCTTGTGGGAAGAAGACTTTACCGGCGTTAAAGCTGCGATAAATGAATTAAAACAACAGGGCATAAAAGATTTCCGAAAGTATTTTAAAGAGCATCCGGAGTTTGTTGAAAAAGCTATGAGCCTTATTAAAGTTCTGGATGTGAATGAGGCTACCGTTAAAATATTTGAGGCGAAGGATAAATCTGAACTGCTCGGCTCGCTTCCTAAAATTTTTGTACCCGAGTCATTACCGGTTTTTGTTGAAGAGTTAATTACAGTTGCTGAAGAAAGATCTTCTTTTGAAGCAGAAGCGATGTTAAATACAGTGAAAGGAAACCCTCTGTATATTCTATTTACCATGAAGCTGCCGCACCCATCAGAAAATTTTGACCGGGTGTTGTTTAGCTGTCTTGATATTACTGAACGTAAGAAATCAGAGTATGCTGTAAAGCAAAGTGAAGAACGTTTCCGCACAATGGCAAATGAGGCGCCATTATTTGTTTGGGAAACTGATGACAAGCTTCAAACTACATATCTGAATAAAGCGGGTCTTGATTATTTTAATCTTCATGAATCAGCTAAGATGTCGGAGCTTTCCTGGAAGAAGTATATACACCCCGATGATCTTGAAAGAATACTAAGGATAATGAATGAGGCTGCACGGCAACGTGAATCGTACACCTTGGAAATGAGATTACGAAATGGTTTGACCAATGAGTACCGCTGGTTCCTGGATAAGGGGGCGCCACGTTTTGTGAATGAAACTTTTAATGGGTTTATCGGCACCAGTCTCGATATTCATGACAGGCGGGAAGCAGAAAAGGAATTGGAAAATAAAGTTAAACAACGCACCCGTGAATTAAATCAGCAAAACATACTGCTGAAGCAACAAAATAATCTTGTTAAAAAGATACTTGATTCATCTGTTGACCTGATTGCCGTATACGATACGGATACAAGAATTATTTCGATCAACCAATCTTCTTTGAATGCGATGAAAGTAAAAGAAGAAGATGTGCTGGGAAAAAAATTATTGGACGTGATTCCCCAGATCAAAGATATGCAAGGCCATAAGGACCTGCTGAGGGCCATCGGCGGAGAAACTATACACAACGAAATTTTTTATTCCCCCATTTCAGAGAGGTATTACGAGAATTCGCTGGTGCCGCTTAAAGATGATAATGATAAAATCTATGCAGTATTGGTGATGGCGCATGATAATACAGAATTAATAGCATCAGCAAAAAAACTAAATGAGGCACAGCAGATAGCACAGATAGGACATTGGGATTGGGAGGTAGCAACAAACCGCCTGACATGGAGCGATAATATGTATAATATTTACGGTGTAAATACAACCGATAAGGTCGACTTTGATAAATTTATTTCACTTGTACATCCTGATGACCGGTCCAATATCCAGGCAAATATCGAATCTGCTTTTCATTCACATGTCTTCGATGATTTTTTCCACCGGATCGTTACACCGGCAGGCCAGGTAAAAATCCTGCATGCCCGTGGCGAAGTAATTACGGATAGAAATGGAAAAGTGATACGGCTTGTTGGTACCGGCCAGGATGTAACCAAACAAAAGTTAACCGAGCAGCAGCTGATTGAAACAAGCGGGAAGTTTGAAGAACGTAACCGGTTTGTTGAAAAACTTGTCAATTCGTCCCTGGACCTGATCATGGTGCTCGATAAAGACCTGCGGTTTATCACCATTAACAAAAGAGCGGAGATCGTTTTGAGGAAAGTTTATCGAGGGAAACATCATCGGAGAAAAAATTACCGACATCAATCCTTCATTGACAGGTACGCAAACTCATGAAGACATACTGCATGCATTCAAAGGAAACATCGTTATTCGTGACAAGGTAAAATCAACGATAGGCGGCGAAGAATTTTATGAACATAATTATATACCGCTTTACGGCGAGCATGAAGAAGTATATGCAATAATGGTGATCAGTCATGACATCACGGAAAACATCAGGCAAATAGAAGAATTGAAAAAGCTTTCTGAGTCAGATGTGCAGAAAAATAATTTCATCGCGATGGCAAGTCATGAATTGAAAACGCCGATCACATCCATTAAAGGGTATGTGCAGGTACTCCTCAACGCTTTTAATAAAGAGAAAGAACAAGGAAAGCCCCTGCCGCCATTGCTTGCACGTTCTTCACTGATCAGCGTTGACAAGCAGGTAACAAGATTGACAAGACTGATATCGGAGCTGCTTGATCTTACAAAAATTGAAACGGGCACGCTTGAATTAAAGAAAGAAAAATTCAGTCTGAATGAACTCGCTATCGAAACGGTAGAAGATATTTTGTATACAAATACAAGACACCGGATAAATTTATTTCATGATTTCCGGGGCTTTGTTTTTGCCGATAAAGACAGGATAGGCCAGGTAATGATCAATTTTTTAACGAATGCCATTAAGTATTCGCCGAATAACGATAAAATAGATGTATCGATAACAAAAGCGGCAAATGATGAGATCGCTTTTTGTGTAAGAGACTATGGCATCGGCATTGAAAAAGATGAAATGGAAAAAATATTTGAGCGGTTTTACCGTGCACAGGGCAGGGAGGAACAAACTTATCCCGGGTTTGGTATCGGGTTGTTTATTGCCAAAGAATTTGTTCAAAAACATCGGGGGCGCCTGACTGTGGAAAGTGAAAAAGGTAAAGGTTCTACTTTTACATTTACTTTGCCTGTATGTTAAATTTAAACAATGACGTCTGAAGATTTGATATTAGTGTTGGATGATGATCCGGATATCTGCGCCATGCTTAAGATGGTGCTGGAATATCATGGCTATGGTGCTGATGAAGCCGATGGAGAAGAGAAAGCACAGGAAATTTTATCGACAAAAAAAGTCGATTTGATAATTATGGATATGCTTTTATCAGGCGCCGACGGTACTGATATATGCCGCAAGCTAAAACAGGATAAACAAACTGTATCTATTCCTATATTGATGTTTTCTGCCCATCCCAATGCGCAAAAGATCTGCATGGAAGCAGGCGCCGATGATTTTATTGCAAAGCCATTTGAGATGAATGACCTGATGGCTAAAGTCGGTTTTTTTCTTGAAAGAAAAAAAGTACAGCAATAGCGATCGCAGATTTTGAATGTATTGTGCCCCGGTGAATGAATAATCTTTTACTAAGCGTGACCTGAAACTCTATTGAACCAGAGCACTTGCTTAAATAAGATCCCGACATTGCCCGATCCCTTGTGTGCCCTTATCAAAGAATTAATCAAAATTGATTCGGAAGTGCATTGTATTCTTTCTCCCTGTATTTTATTTACTCTTCAAACGTCACCGTTATATTTCCCGACCCCAGCGCTGTTGCTAGCTCCAAAGGATCGTCGATCCGTCCAAGCTTTGTATAACTGTAGGATGTAGAAAATGTTTTATAAAAGAGCACCAGTGTAGAAGAACCATAGAGCATTAAATCGCCGGTTTGTATGATTCCCGGATTCGATGCATTCGTTGGAAGATCATGGGTTAAATCAACATACTTCTCATTTTGATTTAACTCCACCATATTCACTGTCATCGGCAGCATGGCTTTGAACGCGATGGTAGTTGCATTGTCATGTAGTGTTGCAGTGAATGTGTGTTTACCAATTTTGATTTTCATTTGATTATTGTGGAATTGATGTGTAAACCGACAAAAACTTTTCCGGGCAACCTTTGACAAAGTTTCAAATAAAAGTAGTTTAGAGGTATAAACTTACCGTTCCTACTGATTTTATCAAATATATACCCTGGAAAATCGCTGGTTAATGTGAAAGTGGTTTCAATAAAGAGTTCACTGCTATTTAAACAATGATAAATTGAAGATTCAGCAATTTTTCAAAAAAGTGCCGCTGCCGGTCAAGCTCATGCTGATAGGCATGGTGCCTTTGCTTTTGCTGACCTACCTGTCATTTCAACTGGTGAGGGAGCAGGAAAAAAAACTTAATTTATTGCATGGATACATCGAACGGATCCATCAATCTTCGGATATAAGTAAACTCATTTATGAACTTCAAACCGAGCGTCGCTATTCATTTGACTTTGCGCTCAAAGGCGGCTTTGCAACTCAGATGATCGACCAGCGCAGGAGCACCGATTCAGCCATCTCATTACTTACAGCGCAATATTCTAAAACGTTGGGCGATTTCCCCGCTTACACTTTTCTGTCTGACCTCGATTCAAACAGGGTAAAGATTGACAGCAACGATATGGATGCAAATGCAGTGATGCATTATTATACAACGGCCGTATTCAGACTCAATACACTGAATGCTGTGTCAGCCGGTAATAATGCTTACCTGGATCCAATTTATCAGGAACTCGTCAGCCAGAAAATTCTTTCCGAAATGATCACTTACCTGTCCATTATGCGGATCAATATTTATAATGTGCTTTATACCCGGAAGTATATGGTGGAGACATTGATGGGCACATTGGGAACTCATGATGTTTACAAATCATATGAAAAGGAATTTTATCAAAAAGCTTCACCTCAGATACTGAGTGCTTATAAAGCGCTGATGGATACTTCCGCCCTAAAACCAACAATAGCCTATATCGATGCTTTATTTAAGACCTTCAAATTTGACAGCAGCTACAATTACCAGCAATGGTGGGATACTTCCGTTGCTGGAATGGAACATCTCAGAACCCTGCAGAAAAAAATATTGAACAATGTAGAGAATAAGATAAACAGGGTTTATCAAAAAGCAGAAACAGAAAGAACCGGTACTATCATATTGGTGATAGCTATGATCATCCTGGGTTTTGCGGTACTTGCTTATTCGATTCGCAGTATTACAACCATGTTGCTGGAGTTAAAAGAAGCGGCGCAGAAAATTGCAGCCGGACGCACCGGCATTGAATTGAAAAAACTATCTAATGACGTAATAGGAAGCTTATCAGATTCTATTCTGCGAATAGATAAAGCGAACAGGTCGCTTGCAATGGCTGCTGAAGCAATAGGCAAAGGAGAGTTTGATGTAACTATATTTCCCCGCGGTAAAGACGATATTTTGGGCAATGCGATCCTCCGGATGAAAAATGATTTGCAGCACTTCACCACTGAAATGAAAGAACTGGAAAAACGAAAGGATAATTTCATTACCATAGCCAGTCATGAATTAAAAACACCTATTACATCCATCAAGTGCTATATACAGCTTTTACTGAATATGGTGCACGATGCAGATGCTAAAGAAAAAGTGTTGTCAAAGGCACTCCTGCATTCGTCTTTGGTAACTATTGATAAGCAGGTTTCGAAACTCATCCGGCTGATCTCGGAATTATTGGATCTTTCAAAGATTGAAACGGGTCAATTTGAATTGACATTGCAGGAGTTTAATCTTAATGAACTCGTGGAAGAAACCGTCAGGGATCTGCAGCAAACTACCAGTCGCCACCAGATCAGCCTGCAGAATGGACTTGAATTTGATATTAATGGCGACCGGGACCGGATAGGGCAGGTAATGATGAACCTTCTGGCAAATGCTATAAAATATTCTCCAAATTCGGGAACAATCGAGGTCGCTGTTTTTCAATCTGCAAAAGACAAAGTAAGTGTCAGTGTAACGGATTTCGGAATTGGTATTGACAAAAAAGAACAGGAAAAAATCTTTGAAAGATTTTACCGTGAGCAAGGTGATGTTGAACAAACCTATCCTGGTTTCGGTATAGGTCTTTTTATTGTAAGAGAAATATTAGAAAGACATCATGGTACAATTTCCGTCAGCAGTGAAAAAGATAAGGGATCAACATTCACTTTTACATTGCCTGCATCATTAAGGTAATTTGTATCAGTGCGGATTGTAGTTCTGTGCCCCACGTTGGAGAATTCTCGAACCAATTTAAGGACGAACTGAGCATGATCTATGGCTTAAGGCATTTGATTAACAGGAGGTAAAGCGAAGGACAATTATTATTCGCAGAACAGGAAGCGGATTCGTTCTGGGTATAAATTATTTATAATGTATCTCTTGTTTTTTTGTTTTTCTATCACCCGGATGTATTTGTATCATTTTAAAAAAAAAAATTTTACTTTTTGTCTTGATACAAAAAGTAAACAAAAAAATCAAGGCAAAACGGTTGACTTCTCTAATATAAAAACTCCGCTTGTTTTGCCTTCAGCAATTACTCTTAGCGGTCTTGTTGTGATTTGCTTTCAAATTATGATGTAGCTTAGCTCTTATACAACAAATGCACATCGATTACCTGCAGCAACAAGGTTGTGATTTGCTTTCAAATTATGATGTAGCTTAGCTCTTATACAACAATGCCCTTATGGTATGCAGCTATCAAATGTTGTGATTTGCTTTCAAATTATGATGTAGCTTAGCTCTTATACAACTTTCAGCTATACGGGAAGTCGTTTCATAAAGTTGTGATTTGCTTTCAAATTATGATGTAGCTTAGCTCTTATACAACATTATAAGCTTGTCAGCAAGGAGCCACATGTTGTGATTTGCTTTCAAATTATGATGTAGCTTAGCTCTTATACAACTATCAAACAAGAACTATCAAGGTTGTAAAGTTGTGATTTGCTTTCAAATTATGATGTAGCTTAGCTCTTATACAACGGTGACTATGCAGCCGAAGGAAACGGAAGAGTTGTGATTTGCTTTCAAATTATGATGTAGCTTAGCTCTTATACAACTATGAGCTAGAGATCAACCGCCTTAATAAAGTTGTGATTTGCTTTCAAATTATGATGTAGCTTAGCTCTTATACAACAGAATTACAAAAGATGGCAAACAAAGATTGGTTGTGATTTGCTTTCAAATTATGATGTAGCTTAGCTCTTATACAACGGATTGTTCGGTTCAAACCGTAGAACGTTGTTGTGATTTGCTTTCAAATTATGATGTAGCTTAGCTCTTATACAACGAACTTTCGTTTTTACATTCGATTAAAAATGTTGTGATTTGCTTTCAAATTATGATGTAGCTTAGCTCTTATACAACAAACGTTTGGAGCAAGCGGAGCAAATGCTGTTGTGATTTGCTTTCAAATTATGATGTAGCTTAGCTCTTATACAACCGATATGCATAAGTGCTCCTCCTGTTGATGGTTGTGATTTGCTTTCAAATTATGATGTAGCTTAGCTCTTATACAACACGATGCTAAATAGTAAGAAGAACGCTAAGGTTGTGATTTGCTTTCAAATTATGATGTAGCTTAGCTCTTATACAACAATCCGTCAATTGAAGCCATAGAAGCTACCGTTGTGATTTGCTTTCAAATTATGATGTAGCTTAGCTCTTATACAACTTACCCCTTTCGGTTTCTCTACTTCCATCGTTGTGATTTGCTTTCAAATTATGATGTAGCTTAGCTCTTATACAACTCCGGCTGCAAATAGTAGTGATAGCCCATAGTTGTGATTTGCTTTCAAATTATGATGTAGCTTAGCTCTTATACAACTTTGTTTCTGTGGTACGCTTTGTAACAACAGTTGTGATTTGCTTTCAAATTATGATGTAGCTTAGCTCTTATACAACAAATTAAATATGGAGGCACCAGTAAGATGAGTTGTGATTTGCTTTCAAATTATGATGTAGCTTAGCTCTTATACAACTACCAGGTACTTTATGGTCATCTGATTATTGTTGTGATTTGCTTTCAAATTATGATGTAGCTTAGCTCTTATACAACCGCACTGTAGAGCAGAGCTGACATTCGAAGGTTGTGATTTGCTTTCAAATTATGATGTAGCTTAGCTCTTATACAACATACGGTTCACATTAACTGCAGGTCACGGAGTTGTGATTTGCTTTCAAATTATGATGTAGCTTAGCTCTTATACAACTGCGCCTCAGTGATGCCCATGTCAGCCAATGTTGTGATTTGCTTTCAAATTATGATGTAGCTTAGCTCTTATACAACCGATTATATTAGTGTTTTAATTAACGAAAGTTGTGATTTGCTTTCAAATTATGATGTAGCTTAGCTCTTATACAACGTAAATGCAAGCGCTGCCATAGCTTATAGTGTTGTGATTTGCTTTCAAATTATGATGTAGCTTAGCTCTTATACAACACAGTTTCAATAGTGATGTGAAATCATCAAGTTGTGATTTGCTTTCAAATTATGATGTAGCTTAGCTCTTATACAACATTGATGTTGGAGTGGTCGAAGTTGATCCAGTTGTGATTTGCTTTCAAATTATGATGTAGCTTAGCTCTTATACAACTACCGTCCGCAGCATGGACGGCAGATCATGTTGTGATTTGCTTTCAAATTATGATGTAGCTTAGCTCTTATACAACAATCCATTGGATTACCCTTGTCAGAAGAAAGTTGTGATTTGCTTTCAAATTATGATGTAGCTTAGCTCTTATACAACAATCCATTGGATTACCCTTGTCAGAAGAAAGTTGTGATTTGCTTTCAAATTATGATGTAGCTTAGCTCTTATACAACACGAAAACAAATAATCGACAACGACGAAAAGTTGTGATTTGCTTTCAAATTATGATGTAGCTTAGCTCTTATACAACAAACACTATATTTCCAATCTGTGCAAACATGTTGTGATTTGCTTTCAAATTATGATGTAGCTTAGCTCTTATACAACACATCAGAATTGTTTACCCCACTAAGGATGTTGTGATTTGCTTTCAAATTATGATGTAGCTTAGCTCTTATACAACAGCACATTGGCGCACCCTTGTTGTCGTCGGGTTGTGATTTGCTTTCAAATTATGATGTAGCTTAGCTCTTATACAACCTATAACAGATTTTCAAAAAGAAACCAACGGTTGTGATTTGCTTTCAAATTATGATGTAGCTTAGCTCTTATACAACAGTGCTTTTGAGAATCGGGGTGTTCGTTGGTTGTGATTTGCTTTCAAATTATGATGTAGCTTAGCTCTTATACAACCCGAATTAGAGGTTGAAGTAAAGAGGAAAAAGTTGTGATTTGCTTTCAAATTATGATGTAGCTTAGCTCTTATACAACAATCTTCCAACAACAACCTCAATAGTACAGGTTGTGATTTGCTTTCAAATTATGATGTAGCTTAGCTCTTATACAACATTTAAGAGAAGTTGAAGTTACTTTGAATGGTTGTGATTTGCTTTCAAATTATGATGTAGCTTAGCTCTTATACAACCGCAAATGGGCAAAGCACTGATTTTACGTTATTTGGGCTAAGTTTTAGAATGAAAAAATGGGTTTTGAAACCCATTTTTTCATTTCTGTTAATAAGGTTTTTTAAAACAATTCAAGCTGCTGGGAAGTTTCAGGTGCAGCTACTAGCTCACGTCCACGAAAAATTTCCATCATTCCGAATTGCTTATCTGTAATACACATGATACCAATATGGCCTTTTGGCGGTAATATTCCTTTTACTCTTTTTATATGGACTTCCGCATTTTCCTTACTGGCGCAGTGACGTATGTACATACTGAATTGGAACATTGAAAAACCATCATTCATGATCTTTTTTCGGAACAGGGCATAGTTTTTCCTATCTTTTTTTGTTTCAGTTGGCAGGTCAAAATGTACTAAAACCCACATGATTCGGTATGCGTTAAGCCGTTCATACATTGTTTGTATAATTTCAGAGCAATCATTGCAGTTCAGGATATAATAATTTCCTTGATTTTCCTTCAAAACATTTAGCCAGCGAGGCTGTTGTTTTTTGCACGGCATTCATCAAAGGGCTTTTCTGATTTTCTACACATACATCTATCGCTGGCAAAGTCAATAATTGTTTTTTGATCGTCGGTGTTATTTCAAATGCTGGTTCATTAATATCGATCATATCACAAACAAGCATATCTACAAATGGCCGATAGGGTTCCATTATATCATCTGCCAAACAATAAGCATTGTATTGATTTTGGTGATGAATCCCCAACGTTGGCAACAGTCCAGATCCTACAAGACTCCTTGCCACAAGGGCTCTTAAGATCGCATAACCGTAATTGAGGAAATTATTTGGAGGCATACCATAGCGGTCTCTTTTGAATTGAACAAACTCCGGAAAAACATTTTTCCAATAATAAGACGCTGCTCTTGCCTCATGATTTTCGCTATCGCCACTTTTTACGTCCGACGTAAAATTTGTGAGTAGTTGATGATTCTTTCCCTGTTTTCTTAACAATGCTGCCTGGTTGTTGATTTTGCTTATCACCGTCTGTTGCCATAATTGTTTTTTCAAGGGGATAGATGCTTCTAATTGTGCTTTAAATTTTTGACTTTGTAGAGAGTGACCATCAAGATTAAGCATTAGACCGACAGGATGATGTGTGGAATCGCAGGTAATTAGAGCCACATTTTTTTCAAGGAGTTTGGCAATCAATGCATGGGTAACAGTGATCTGCTGATGATCTAATATGACTAAGCCTATATCTTCGGTAGGAACTGTTTTTGTTTCTCCACTATCATGCATCTCGATAATAAGCTGCTCATTGGAGGTTTTCAGATAGGCAGGGTTGCCAAAATAAAGCGTCCGCTTTATCATAGGATGGTTGGTTTACTATGATAAAACGGAGGAGCAAGGAATTTAGTATTCAATCAAACCATCCAGATTATTACTCCATCAGGGGCTACCTCAAAATGCTTGTTTTCAATGGCAGCGTTAAATTTAGAAGCGTTTAGAAATACTCTTGACTGATAATTTTCAAGATTTACGTCTTTTTCTCCATTACCCAATTCTTCATTATTTCTTGCTTCAATATGATTTTGACAATAAACGTAAACTGTGGAAGGAGCAGGCTCATTAAACTTATAAATCCTAAAGAACCTTTTTAATAGTTCTTTGTTGGAAAGCTCCTTTAATTCTTCAATATGTTCTTTATAAAAGATGACTTTAGTGCCGACTTTTAATATCTGAACTATAGGGATTTCCTTTTTCTTACTTCCTCTCCCTGTTTCTATTCTGTTATAATAGTTATTCTGAAATAGTTCTTTCTCATTTTTTATTCCAAGTTTTGATAAGTCAAACAAACCTATAATTCTGAATGCTCTTTCCACCTTATTCTCAAAATTGCTTTCGTAGAATAAGCAATAGGTATTTTGATCGTTTTGCGCATAAATGTGGTGCTTATAATTGTGCTTAGAAAGGAAATTGTGTTTTTGAATTTCTATTGCTTTCTCAGGAGTAAGATATCCTCTACCTGCTGCAACTTTGCAACGCACTTTTTTTATTAAAACCTTACCGTTTGGAAAAGGTATAGGATCGAGTTTGGCTTTGTCAAAATTTAATCCTTCGTTCATCCTTTTTTCTAAGGACTCTTTTACGATTAGCCTTACAGTGTCATCAACAATATTATTACAATCATTTATACTGCCAAAAGCAGCAATTGGGTAACGCTCCACTAAATTCAACTTACCTTTATTATTAATAGCTCCAAAATAACTTTCCTTATGCAATTGTCCTCTTATGGAATCCCCCTGTGCTGTTAACGGTATTTTGTTTCCAGCATTATCAAGTTTATATTGCCATTTCCCATTAGGCATTTTTTCTTTTACAAATTGAACTTTCCCTCGTTTCCTCACAGTTTTATAAGTAGGTGTAAGAGTCCGGTGATCTGCCTGGTAATTAATCAATACATCATCTTCTATTCCTACAATTTGCTGTTGGTGAAAATTATTCCATTGGCTGGGCTTTTCATGATAGCTCTGTTTGTTTTCATTCGCTTCGTTATAGCGAAGCAATATTTTATCTCTTACTGCCGCCGAAGGTATAAGTGTTAATACCGCAGCATCTATCGCATGGTGACTGTGCTTGGTTCTTTCTTTCTTTTCTAAGCGGTCTTGTATTTTATATATTTTTCTAAAATCGGCTGTAATATTTCCTTTCTGCACATCTACCTTTTTGAATACGGTTTTTAAAAAAGGAAGTGCATACTTCGTGATCGTTTGAGTATCCCTTAACTGACTATTGCGCCATCCTACTTTATACTCTGAAGTTGTAAAACTATTTAGCTTGTAACGCCAGTAATCCAATTCCATTTTATATAAATATCTTTTTTGAATGCAATTGTCTTTTCGGGCTTTAGTTGGAGCCCTTTTTGATTGATTGGCCCAATAATCTACTTGCTCTTCCAAATGCATTATCTTCTCAAAATTCTTTTGCTTAATGATCTTGCCCTTTACTTTTTTTTCCGTTTCCACAATTCTTCCGAACATGGTTTGCAGAGTGGAAAGGATAGGAGGGTAAGTAACTCCATTGTGTACATATTCTTTATCATGATTCGGGCATTCAGAAGGGATTTTTTTCTTCTTGATTTCTCTGTTATAATAACTGTCTGCAATGGTCAGATTTTTGAGTTCATTATCAAAACTCATACTTGCCGGGATACTGTGTTCGTAATCATATTTAATACCATTTAAGACATCAGAAAGGCCAATTGTTTTCCCTGTGTAAATACAAATTCTCATTTGTTCTTCCCACAGCCTTATTTTGTCTATTATGTTTTTATCCTCCCTATTGAAATTGGTTCTGCATTCCTTGTTGATTTCATCAATTGTTTTTTTGATTGTTTCGTTTTCTCTTTCTTTATCTCTTTGCCAGCGTTCAATTGCTTTACGTTTGTTGGCATCATTTAGTTCACGGGCAATTTCTATTACGACCCTGGTGTCTTCATCTATTTTTTCAACAGCAGTCAAATAGTTGATAAGTTTTTTAAGCTTATGCAATGTTTTTAACGCCATTGGATTCTTAAATCCTTTGCTAATTGGTTCCGGCGTGCCTAAATAGTGTTTACCATCTTTCTCTATTGCAGGACGATAAGTTTCCTGTTCCGAAGGGTGCCACAAATATTGAATATTAGATTCTGGTACATAGTAAGTGTCTTTTATCCAGTTGAAAATTTTGTCGTGTAACCTTTCAGTTTTTTCAAACACGTTCTTTGTGTGAACCCTTTTTTGTAAAAAGGCTAGGTATTTATTGCTGACTGTCGTTCTCGCAAATTGTTTTTCTTCTTCTTGCAAATTTTCCCACGAATATTTTCCAAAGCATTCGACTAATTTTCGTTCAATATCATTTCGGTCATCTTTGTCTAATTGATAATTGGCATCCATTCCAAACCTGTGTTCACCATTCAATTGGTCATTTATCAATTCATTTGTGGTTTGAATTAGTTTCTTTTCAAAACTATTTTGTTTGATTATTCTTTTTACTTCTTCGGAAAAATGGTTTATTATATCCTCGGAAATATGTGCTACTCCCAATACTTTATGAAGATTAGCCAAATAGATACCTTCACTATAAATGAATCCTTGTCGCAGATAAGGTAATATTTTCTTAATGGCACTGAGGCTTAGTGTAGCATAACCTTGCTGAAGTCTTATTTTGGTAAATGTCTCAGCTTTTACATTTTCTAGTTTCAATCTTTCAATTCCAAAACGTTTCAGGAAATCAAAAGCAGTTTCACCTGTTTCTTTGTTATCTTTCTTTACAAAATGTAAATGCCACAGATCTTCGATATTATATTTTTGTTTTTCATTTCCTCCATTCAAGAGGTTGTTCCATCCCGTTTTTTCCTTCCATCCTTCACCAAAGACGTCTTTCATTTTATATAGAAAATTAAGGCTGATGACTTTTGTATCGTCAGGAACTCTTGCCGTTATTTCATAACCTTTTTTGTTAAGTTCTTTGGCAATAGTCGATAGCTTAAAATCGGCTGCTGCTTTAAAGAATTGTGGATATACGGTATTATTAAGCACCGAAAGCAATAACACATGTCGTTCTTCTTCTGTTTTTGTATCATCTTCTGCAATGGGTTTTATTTTCAGGTTATTGATAAACACCCAGGTTCTGTATTCTTCATACAATGGATGACTTATAGGGCAACGCCTTTTATTTTGCTCAAACGTGCAAACACCCACTAACCCTTTTTGGCTGCGTAATGGCCTTTGCCAAATAATGGCTCCCCAAAAAGCTTTGAACAAATGTTCTAATCCTTGTACTCTGCAAATTTCTTTTATTTCTTTTTCAAAATGGCTCCTAAGATTATACCGTTTGCGTATGCGGACATTTTGTTCCTTTTGTAAATGATATAATGCGGCTCCTAATGTTTTGTGCATCTCGATATAAGGTAGAATATCATTTACACCTATAGCCCCGGCTTCGCCGCCTCCTTTCATGATGGTTTTGCTTAATTCGTCTTTTTCGGTTTCATCAATATTTTGCCCGTCATTATAGCCTCTACGTTGCACTAATTGATACAAAACTCTTCCAATTATGTGAGGCTCATTTTTAAAAATTTCTGTTTTCGTTTCATCCACTATCAAAGCTCTGAACAGATAGTAACTTTCATGTTTGCTAAAACCTAATCGTTCAAAATCTGGCTTCCCATCAGCATCAAAATCAAAACGAAGCCAGTTAATAAATTTTTCATTTTGCGGATATGTTCTACCAAATCCTTTTTTATAATGCCGCCATTCGTTCAATTCATCAATTGACAAGGGACACATTTTGTTTTCGATTAGACACTTGAGTAATTCCCATTTGCGATATTTTTCGGCTTGATAATTTCTTCGTTTACCACGGCTTTCAGTTCTTTTCTGAACCATCGGATGTTCACCCGATTTATCTTCGGCAACTCCTTTGTCAAAAGTCAATACTCCTTTATCAATTATCTGATTTTCCAGTTCATTATTAATTTCTCTAATTGCCCATCCAATTGAGTTTGTTCCTAAATCAAGTCCTAAAATTTTTTCCATAAAAAATATCTTTTATATACTTTTGTTCTGAAAGCTTATCACAATAAGGCTATAAGCCGAAGATAATTCTTAAGCCCTGCATCGTTTACGCTCTGTGGGGCTTCTTCATTTCTTAAACCTCGCCTCTCAAAACACTTCCCTTTCTCATCCTCTCGGCTACAAATATTTTATTGTTGCGACCAACTAGGCCTTCTACAAAAGCTAATAATGTTTCTATGAAATCGGCTCTTTTCAATGTCGATGGATTATTAGGAAAAAACTAATGCAAAGCGGCGAAAATCGCTTTTTCTTTTTATACCCCTCTTGCTTAAACTACCTTAATACTAATCAGAGCAAAAGGAAAAGTTCGGATTCATTTTAAATGGCATCCAAACTTTTAGGAGAGTCAAGTTACATATTTTATAAAAGCGACGAAAAAGATGTTTCCTATATTGATGAGAGGACTATTTTATGAATTTAGAATCAAGAAATAAAGCTGTTATTCTAGGCGAGGCGACTTGTCAGTATTTCACTAATACCTAAAAAGGTAAGCATCGTCACCTAGGTCCATTTCAACTACGTGCCTGAGACCGGCTTCAAAACAATCCTGGCTCGACCTGACTTAATCTGTTTATAGGTCGACAGCCTCTCGATTTTGCTTTAATATTTAAAGTTTCTGAAACGTTGATAAACACCAAAAAATGAGATTTAGCCGAATGACGGCCTACGTCAAATGTGATGTTTTGTGCAGTAATCCATTAACTTTTGAAAGTAATTCTTCGATATCGAAAGGGCTTTGAAATAGATTCATCGGCCTGTCAGACTATAAATCGATTTCAATGATACGATGAGATTCGATAAGTTTTCTTTCGGCCTCTTGTAAAGTCCTGTGATAAATTTCCAATGATTGCTCAAATATTTCAGCTATTTCTCTCCTTTTACTTTGGTTTTCCTTCGGAAAATCGAGTTCCTTAAAATCGTCTTCGCTTAATCTATACCTGCTCGGAGTTCCACCTCTTGTTTTAGAGTACATATATCTGAGCATTAGATCAGTTCTTAAGACTCCAGTGATATAAAAACAATCCTTTAAATAATTCGGTCTAATCACAATAAATTCAGAGGATGCAACAATATAATCGACGCCTTTTTCTAATTTAGGTACGACCACAATTTTTCGATTCATCATGCTTGGCCCAAGGCGTGCAAGCAAAATATCACCTTCTTTAACAAGTTTTAAGCTTCCTTCAATTTCGCCACCCAAACAATAAATCATATTTTCAACTTTGACAGGGTTATTTTGTAATTCATCCATTCGTATAAGTGCAAAGTTGGAATATTCATTTTCTTCACTGCTAGGTGTTATTTTTTCACTTATAATTTCAGCGATAGCTGTTACCTTTTCAGTACTATTCTTAAAAGTTGGTTTCCAAACATATCGTGTGGCATTCAAAGGCCCTTCTTTCAATATATCGGAAAGTCTTATTGCATAACAATTTTCAGTTCTATTATATCGAGCCTTATTCTTTAGATATGCTTTCCATTGATTAAATATGCAGCTTTCTTTTTCGGAGTACAATTCATTTTCCTCTTCTCTTCCGGTACTATCAATGCCAACTTGCTTTGCAACTCCCATAAAAACTAAATAGTCATCTAATTTTTCTCTTTTATCTTTTTTCCGAAGGAAAAGTAATGATGATTTTATTCCTGCTCCAAAATGGCTAAAGGCCGATTCAGGAAGTGAAATAGATGCTAATAATTCGCAATGTTTCAAAATATAATCTCGAACATATTGCAATGAAGTATTCGTCATCACCCCCTCTGGAACAACAATGGCAATTTTTCCTGTTTTGGGTTTTGCAAATTTGATACATCGCTCTATAAATAGAATTTCACTTTTTTGTGTTTTTCGTTCAGCATCTTCATTTCTTCCTAAATCGAAATTTTTTAAATAGCTAGATTCCTTCTTTTTTATTGTTGCTCCAAAGGGTGGATTTGATAAAACCAAATCAAAAGATTCCGGTTTGAATTCGTCATTTATTTTCTGAAATTTTTCAAAATCGGACAGCGCATCAAATCCAATAATATTTGTATGTCCATCATCATGAATAATCATATTCATTTTACAAACCCGAGCAATCTGATCATTAATCTCTATTCCGAAAAGTTTTTTCTCTGCAAAACCGTGCCAATGCGTATAGGCTTCAAACTCGTCATAACTTGATTCTGCAAAAGCTCTTACCTCATCCATCGCATATAATAAAAAACCTCCGCTTCCACATGAAGGATCAATAACTTTATCTTCTTGTTTGGGATTTACCATTTTTACACAGAATTCCACAATAGGTCTTGGTGTAAAATATTGACCCATTTTTCCAATAAAAAAATCTCTCATGAAAATTTCAAAGGCTACACCTTTAGAATCTAAATCGGTTCTACTTAACGATAATTGTTGTAAATGTTCTACTACATTATAAACAATTTCAGGTGTAAGATTTATTCTGTCTTTAAAGACTTGTGGATCATCTGCTCTTGCTGCTCTATAAATAAGTTGTATTCTTTTAAATACTTCATCAGGAGTTTCATAAGAACCAATTTGGAATTTGTATTCTTCTTTTTTCTTTGTTCCCTTTTCATCTTTCAGCTTGCAAAAGAGCAATTTGGCGACCTCATCAAACGCAGTTGTAGGCGCAAGCTTTCCTCCTTGCCAAACTGTATTATGAGATTTTTTTAATGCTGCAATTAAATCTTCTCTATAAACAATTTTTAAATCTTTAGACTTATCGCCTTTGACAAATTGATACTTAGGAGCCTTACCGTATTTAATGGGAATGTCGGCAATAACATTCTTTTCTCTTTCACTTGGTTTAAATCCTGCAACATCAAAAGCTGTTTTTGTATTACCAGCAACTGCTATCGCATATTTAGCTCTTTTGCTATTCGCATTTCCAAATGCTTGTTCTATTGCTTGATTGAACTCAGCGTCACTTATTCCATCACGTTTTGCTTCAACTATTAAGTAAGGGACTTTTAATTCTTCATCTTCATATACAACTATATCTGCTCGATCATCTGGAATCCTTCTTTCTACCTTTACTTCTATATCAATTTTTTCTTTTGGATATTGATAATCCAAAATCAATTCGACGAAATATGAAGCTCTAACTTTTTCTTCGGGGTTTTTGAAAGAAGTTGAATAATGTCTAGAACAATTATAAGTGATTCTTCCCTCATCGTCACTGATAGAAAGAATTTTTTCCTCTAATCCCCTGTCAATATTTTTTTGAAAAATTGAATCTTTGAGTTCTGTCATTGAAGGCTTGTTTTGGCATTCCTGACAGCGAAAAAAATGGGTGCAATCTTCCGCTTGAATTTCAACCTACAGAAGGTACGGCGAAGCACCCAGAGAGAATTGAAAACAGCAAGAAGACGCACCCTTCCGGGTGCGTCGCCTGAACTGTTTCTTTCTCTCTATAAAATTTCGCCGTTTTACTGTAGAAGAAACGTCAGCAACGCAATGCGTTTATAATATGTTTATCAGAGCAAATCTAATGGAAAACAAGAACATTGGTTCTATTACGGGTTTATATTGAATAGCGATAAGAAAGTGTAAGAATGCAACCGCCCGTGCTTAAAGTGCGAAGCAAGAATATTAGATAAGTTTTTAGAACGCCAAACCGATTAAAGTGCACCTGACTGAGTCACAGTAGGAAATTCACACGATCTTTTAACTATGACCTTTTTACTTGCCATATAGGTCATGACTACGGAGTAATCTTCAATTTCAAAACATACGAAGGATCAAACCACATCAATTGCAGTAAAAGTTGTCGGCGCCACAGCTATTGACTAAGAACAGTATTAGGTATATATTGGCCTTCTTCTTGAAAGCATAAGCTTCAATTTTCATCCTATTTATAAGAAAGGTGATTTCACCAGGTTCAATTCACTTAGCTTTTTGTAAATTGTTAATCCAAGTTCACCAATTCTTATTCTGCTATGAACGATGAACTGATTTTTGACTACAAGAAAGAAGCGTTAATGTTTTTACAGGGAAAAATTTTGCATGAAATTTATCCTGCAACTAAAACCGCTGGGTTGATGGGTTCTTTTACCGATTTAGATAAAGTTGTAAACTTAATTGGAGAAACCAAGATACCGGTTCAGCACGTCATTGATACCTCAGAAATTTTATTACCCAAATTCAAGTACGCGATCAAGAACGAAGACATAAAAATTCTGGATGCAATATTAGATGGCATGAAAGCTGCCGCCGCAGCTAATTATTTTCAAAACAGCCCATCAGATAAAACGGTATCAGCAATCACTGGTATCATTGCTGCCTTGATTAAACTTGGTCGGGATTTATTAAAAGGAGTTCGCTTAAATTCAACTGAGTTGATGCTGTTAATCGAATTAAAGAGACAAAATCCCATCGAAACAAAGGAGCTTTTGCAAAATATGATCGACAAGAAAGTTCAGATAGATGAAAAAGAGCTTTTGTCTGTCCTTGGAAACTTATCTCAAAAAAAGTCACTTATTGGAACAAACGTAGCATTGATTGCAAAAACCGTTGATGGTCGATGGGTTACTATGATATAAACTTCTCTATGTTTTCCGTATACGATGATATTTCAAGAGCATTTACAACCGGAGATAAAGTTCCATTTGTAGACCCGTTGGCTAATATGTCATTCATTGGAGAAATTGATGGCCTAGACAATTGGCAAAAACAAGTTGAAGTATTAAATGATGAAAAATTTGTAAGATATTTCTTACATGAAAGTACTCATTACAGCTCTTTTACCGGGGCCGTGGGTGGGGCATTTTCCAAGCTTGCAATAAGTAGCTATACTTTCTTTGAGCAAATAAGAAGAGGACAAGCAGAATACAACATTGCAACTAGGGATATGCTGGTTTATCAGTTTGCTTGGTGTTTGTTTGAGCCCTTATTTGAAGGATTGGCATTGTTCCAGGAACACGACGCGGTCCCGGGCAATAGCGATTGTGCTACCAACTCCACTCTTTTTTTGACCCGAATGGCTTTTGAACATGCACTGAACCGACCAAACCCAATCGACGTAAATATTTTTACATATGTCTTGGACCACCTGAGATATTTGAGAACTACATCTACAAATTGGCACTGTGGGAAAGAAGATTTATTAAAATGTTCCTTGCACGAAAGACCATACTATCTCTTAGGCTACTTGGCGGTAAAAACAACGTATCAAAGACTTTGTGCTCGATGTCCAAAACTTGTTCAAGATCCTGACTTGTTTGTCTTGCTGATGAATGATTTTTGGTTTCAGGACTATAAACTCGAAAGGATTTTATTGGGAAATCTTCAAAAAGTAGATTTCAATATGGAGGCGGCGGCTACAACTTTATGGCTAACTGAATACATCCAAGACAGATGGGACCTTTTGTTTAACAATATTCAAACCTTTGTTGATGAATGTGAAGATTATCTCACAAATCGAACTAGCACACACCCATCTTACAAAAATGTAGGATTCAAAGCCGAAGTTGATATAATGGGTGCAGTGCGATATGGTGGCCTTTCTTTATCAGTCTTTTTTCCAAATTTTTTTAAATTTAGACAACAACTCCGATATTCTCTGGAAGATAGGGTAAGATTTGAATGTGATGGTATTCGCAAAGAACTTGTCTTGTATTCAAAATTTGGAACAAAGATTATTCCGACGATTACGACTATAAAAAAGAAAAAATATTTAGGAACAGTAGAAGCTTTTTTGTCCTCACCGGAAATTCGGCCAATTGTAATAATAACGGATGGCTTCACTCCTGTGGCGATAGGAGATCCTGTTACAGGTGAATGGAATGAACAAAGTTTGGTTGAGAAGTACGACTTGTTTCCGGCGTATCCAGAGATTATTAAGCTCAAAGAAGTAATTCGAGAGTCCAAATTAATAGATGAAAATTCAGAACTGCAAAAAAATATGCAGCACAATAAAGACGAAGCGGAAAGATTTGTGAGAAATGTTTACGGGCAACTTGCATTTCAAAAAAATGCTGCAGATACGAATACAATTCTAGATAAATTAAAGGGGACAAACCTTCAAGTTATTCTATCCGATGAATTAGATTTTATTAGCAAATTGACTTTGTGGAACGGTGGCGGGGTCGGAGACTTGGTGCAGTTTTGTGACAAAACCAATCATGAACTAAATGAAATTTTAGAAAAGATAAAAGCAGTAAACGACAAATTTAATGATACGATATTTTGGCGTCCTTTTACCATTTTCCAGGAAAGATACCTAATTAGTAAATTATGATTTACGTCCGCCCGGATCTTCGCAATAAAGATCTTACAAATCAAAAAAATGTCAATGCGAGCTGAGAAAGGATTACTGGATGCTTATTTGGATCTTTGATTTAGGTGAAGTTCATGAAATGGCCGAACAGTGGAAGCAGGATTACAACTATGACAGACCTCATCAATCGTTGGGCTTTGTTTATTTCCTTTTTTGAAATATTATTTCCAATAGAGACCATAAGCCAGTTATTACGCCAAGTATAATTGTGCCTATATTGAACCACTCTTTGTCAAGTATTGTATCTCCGACTAACTCGTCATCTAGAGAAATATCGCCGCACCTTTGAATTTAGTTGAAAAACCTTCTGGGGGATTATGGGAAATAGGGGAAATTACGGGCTGGTCGATAAACCTAAAGTTAGAAAGATTATTCATTTTGAATTTCCGTGTTGGCCTAAGTTCATAGGTCTTATTGCCATATTGCAGAGTACTTATCGCTTCATCACACGATAAAGATGATACCGCGTGCCCATAAAAATATACACCATTATATTCAGACAATGAAGGAAGACCCCAACCGGAAGTTATCAGACCATTTATCTCCCTACCAGGAGACATAAAAATTCTTGTTGAATCAACTCTCTTTTTTAATTCTTTAAATTCCGAATCTTGAAGGGGCTCTGGGTCTATAAAAACAGAACCATTATATTTTCTAAGATTTACATAAAAGCGAGATGCAGTGTCAGCATATTTTTTAAATTCGGAGTCAAAGATTGTCTGTGCAATTCTCGCTTGAAAAGGTACATCCAGCAAAATCAGACAGGTTTTGGTCCCCGGGGCGATATCTGCGGTATTGTATTTTTTATTATTTAGTTGAATAAATTCGGGTTCGCACACAATTGCAACTTTCGGACCCAATATATCAAGCATTGTAGATTCCCATCCGAAACAAAGTCACTTAATTTTTTACCCTCTTTTTGTATTTGGCGCACTTGTTCATTGCCGCTTGTCATTAAAGGCATTACTTCTCCCTTGGTCCCATCTGCATTCTTAAATCTTTGATCATCGAAAAGCCCGGATAAATGTCCCGGTTCATGATTAAGTATAAATCTTCCAAGCTCTTCGACCGTAGCTTTAACATTCACCGCACCAGCAGTTAGGGCTTCAGTGCCAATTGCTATGATCTGATCGCCAGCATCAGGAATGGCCAAAAAGGGCTTAACTGTTGCCATCCTGAGCCTACATCATTCTTTGCAATCAAAATCTGCTTAAAAACTTCTTCTACGCTGAAGATAGTTACAGACTAATTCCTCGGCAAGTACGCAGACCACACAGATTCATAAGCACCGGATGAAGGCGATTAACCGCAGCCAAAAACCATGACAGCGTTTGCAAATGAGATCTTTCCCAGGCGAAGTCGAACAAAGCCTCACCAAGCAAAAAACGTAGCTCTCTGTTAAAAATGATACGCTGCGAGCTGGCATTTGTTTTTGATGGCAAAGAAAGGCAACCGAAACCTTTTTACAGTGTCAGTTGATCGGAATTCCTAGTTCTGATAGATGTACACCCTGGATTTATCCTGATAAAAAACTGCGCCTCAGTGATCGTGTTCTCTGTCTTAGCGTAATGAAACGAAAAATTTTCTTACACCTTAAAACTTCATCTGTGGCGTATTATCTTTGGCAGATTCTCTATCCAGAATCCGATTCTTTTCGTGAGCATATGCATTCAAAAAATCAAGAGGTAATTGACTATCCACAGTTCCTCGATACCCAGATTTAATCATTTTTTTTGTGTTAAAATAGAATTGACAATACACAGGTGTGATATTAGGGTACATAATCGTAGTATCAATTTGTCTAATCCTTTCATTCCTGAAAATTTCATAAATGCCGCTAATACTAATAATTTTTAAAGTATCACTTTTTATTAATTCTTTTCCGACATTTTGATTTGGTGGATTATATTGGAAGTACGCCGTCGCATTTCCTATCTGATTTTTTTTCCAAAAAATCATAGCAAAGTTATAATCATTTTCCACTTGATAATATAACAAAATTGAATCTGCTTTACCTTTAATTAGGTCGGAAAATTCTTTGTTCAAAAAATTTATGAATTTCCCATTAACTCCATAAGATGGAATTACCTTTGGGTTTTGAATTAAATAAAATTTTTCCTGTCCAAATGAAGAAGATTGAATAAGTACAAAAACTATAACTGCAACAAATTTATTTACTTTCATTAATTAGGATTTAAGGTTTGCGTTTTAGAATAGAAGGTATTTGCGTTACTTCCCATCTGGTAAAAGGGGTTGCACTTGTAAATGAAGTTAATCGCCAATGTGAAGATATATCGTAAAAATTTTGAAACCCATGTGCCCGAAGATATATGCCGTTTACTTGTAAAGCTGTCAATACATTAGCATTATAGTTTGGAAGAAAGCTTCCTGTTTGCCCTTGAGCCATTAATGCATGAGCCAATTCATGAGTTAATTTAAATGAGACCGAAGCCAACATACCTATTTGTTTTGGAAGTTTATAAGAACCATTATGAACTGATATTCTTAATCGAGTTTTGTAATCCATAGATACTTGCGTTATTCCCTGTCCTGTACTCTTTGTATATGAAGTTATTCCACCTCCTCCTAAGCTTGGGTCAAAAGTGCCTTGTTTCATCCCAACCGCATTGGCATCTGCCATTGTTTTGGCATCTAAGTGTTTTGCCTGGGTCAGATCGAGTTTTTCACCATTCTTTAACATAGCAATGAATTGCGTTTTATCAGAATTAATCATTTTATAATATTCCATTGCTAATGCTTTTGCATCATCGGAAGTTAATTGATCATAAGCTTTATCGAAAGCATCCTTATCAATGTTTGCAAAAGTCACGCCGTCCTCATCTAGGCATAATAATGATGCTACCGCTTCACCGCCTTCAATACCATTAAACGTCCCCTTGGCTGCATCTAGTGCCCTTTGTGCAGAAGTTTCATTTACACCTCTGGCAGTATCACCCAAAATATCGGAGTAAAGAATTGGATTATTTCCCATTGCGGAATACAAACTCGACATTTCACTAGGCCTGGGATCCAAGCCGTGCCATCTGCCTATTTGCGGATCATAGTTGCGATACAGGAATTCGTATTGATTTAAGTTGAAGTCTTTGTTTAATTCGGCACCGTTAAATTTATGTTTGCTTTCGGGATTACCAAAATTCAAACTCTTTGAAGATACACCGGCTAAAGTGCTCCCAAACGGATAATAATGAGTTTCTTCTATTAAGGGGCTTCTTGTATGCACCACCTGCAAGTTGTCAAAGAACACATTTACCGGACTTTCATTGCTTACATAAACATATAAATAACCATTTTTAGCTACCGGTATGTTTTGCATTTGCCCATCATTATAATGGTTTTTAACTGCGCTATTACTCCCGACTCTGCTAAAGTTTCCTGCAACAAATTTAAAATTCTCATCGAATAAAATATAGTTAATATATGCTTTAGGAACGGTGCCGCCTCCCCGATTTCCATCATTTAAGAAATTTGTAACTGGTGTGGTGAGACTTGTTTGACCAATAACATCTGATGCCGCAACCTTCGATCCCGCTGTACTCCCCGGTGCGTCAAATAATCCATTAATAATATCATTTACCGGCAGCGGTACGTTATTTGAACCACTTGCATTTTGGAAATAATAACTTTTACCGTGGATATCAATTTTATCTCCTGACATCACTTTTAGAGTTATACCTAAACCCGTAACTCCTGCGCTGCCGGTTGCTGTCAATTTATACAACTTTTGGCTATTATTGCTTACGTTGCTATAACCGCTATTTCCATTTGGATACGGATTTGTAATTCCGTTATTGTTTTGATAAGGTGAATTCTCGATTCCTGTTGCCTCTGAGTTGCCAACAATCCTTGTTTGATCTATTGTATAAAAAATCTTTTCATAACCTACTGCCGTACTACCATCAGAGTAAATACCTTCAAGTGTTGCAGCAGGATAAAAATTCTTTTGCACCTCTTCTGTGAGTACCATCCGAACATTTCCTAAATGATCCTTTATGAAATAATCATATTCAAACCCGGTTATAGTATTTAGACTGGCGATATTATTATACAAAGTACGTATCCTGCCTTCTTCATGTGATGCGAATTGTAATTTATCTCCATAACCTAATGCCGTATTAAGCGTACCATTTCCATAGCTTTTGCTTTCGTAAAAGATACTGCCTAAATAAGTAGTGGTAGTGATAATGCTGGTGGTATAGTTTGTTCCATTGAAAGGTACTGTTGCATTTGTTTCCGTGGTTACCTTTTTTAGCTTACTTCCCCTTGCATCGTAAGTATAAACAATGTTTCCTTTGTTTGTGACAGTAATAACTGAAGGAAGATTGAGATGATTGTAAGTGATGGAAGCAATATTCTTATTTTTATCATAAATAAGATTTCCATTTACATCGTAATCATAGTCATCCAATGTTCGGTTCAAGTCGGTAAAATCTCCCAGCTTATTATCTGCAGTGTTTATTGAAGTACTTTCTGTAACTGCTAATAATTTATTGCTGCTGCCTGAATTTTTATATTCGTATGCAAATTCATCAATTACCGGGCTGCTGGTAAGCTTTAGCCCCCATTGTTTCATTGCCAATATATTTCCATTAGCATCATAAGCAAGCAGGGGATTTGAGCCATCGCCTATTTGGGATGTAAAATCAATACCGGCTGATTTATCAAACACAGCAGCAGTTCCTGTACCTGAAACGTATTGATTGAAATTCGCTTTTAAAAATCTGTTTGAAGCATCATAAAAAAAATCATATTTTCTTTTTTCTCCATCGCCTTTACTTTTCCAAATGGTGCCACTGATATTGCCATTATATTGTGGAGTAAATGTTCCCCATGTACCGTGCTTATCATATCCAAGATCAAACCCAAACCAGTTAGTGCTGCTGGTCTCTTTTACATAGTCCCTGTTCATTCCCAGCATCCATCCGCGAATATTATATTCATAGTTTAATTCTTCCAATGGTTGCCGGGGACTATAGTAGGTATATGGATATGTTGTAAGAGGATCTTTTTTACTACCGATCTTCTTCTTTTTTAATTGTCCAAGAGCATCGTATTCCCTCGTCGCAATAATAGCATAAGCTGACATTGCATTGCTGTTATATTGAGTATTGCTTTGTTTCTTTTCTATAGTGGTTACCCGTCCAAGATCATCATAGGTCATTTGAGTTACCACCACCATCACCTGGGTATTGACTGCATTTTCAGTCCTGCTAACAGTTACCAATGGTTGACCGCTCCAACCATATTGTGTGGTTAATATATCTGTACCGCCAGTGTGATTTTTTTGTTTAACCTGTATTGCTCTTCCTTTATCATCATAAATTGAAACAGTATATAACCATAAAGTGCTACCCAACACTTTTGTTTGTGTCCATGTTATCATACCCTTTGTTTGTGTTGCCTGAGTTTGCTGCTGCGGGTAATTGGGTGACGTATTATAGCTGGAACTGAAATTTGTGCTGAAACTATTATCAAAACTACTGGATAATCCACTGGCTCCAGGCATAGTTGCGTAAGTATCATATCCTGTTATTAAAAGCTGCTCGTAAGTCTGTCCGCTTAAATCAGGATAAGCGCTGCTACCACTTGCCTGACCTTTATGATAGAGTCTATCCTGGGAATTATCCCAAAGTCCGGTTTCAATCGGCCTGTTCAAGTTATCATACAATGTGTACATCCATTTGGGTGTACTTCCTGTTCGCAAATTAGCGTCCTGAGTAAGCACTAGCCTATTCCGTGTATCATAAACCATCCATACTTCTCCGGCCCCGGGTACTTTTTTTATAATCATCCTGCCACGGTCGTCATACTCATAGCGGAAGCAAAACTCATCCAGTATTGTCGTAGTGATTGACCACCCAGTCCCCGGAAGTAGTACAACACCCTTCGGTTGAATAACACAACGAAGGTTATTAAGGACATCGTATAGGTAATAGGTACAAAGCCAGCCTGGATGTCCGCTGCCGCTTCCATCATCCGCCGTTGCGGTTAATTGAACTTTTTTCAAAATTAATTTAGCTTCTTTGTCTTTAAATTCAATAACCTGTTTACCATGTTCATCGACGGTCACTTCTTTGAAAAGTTCATTTGCAGTGAATGCGCCGGTCACACTGTAATTACCCCAATTGTTGGTTACATCTGTCACGTTCCATTTTTTTACATCATCAATTGCAGTGTTGTAATAATGCTTTATTTTGACAGAATTACGGTTCCCTTCAGAACCCTGAACGGATGATCCTACCCAACTATTTCCCGGTGCAAAACCCTCCTGCAAACGATTCAATGGAGAAGCTTCAAAATTGATTTGACTATAAAACCACAATTCTCCCTGGGTTTTCAGCACACCATTGGGGTCGCTGTAAAATGTAGCTTGTTGCTGAAAGGGATTTAATTTAAAATTACCATCAGTAATTGAATTGTTATTAGCTGTATTATTGGCTACAAAAGGCAAATATTGGAACTGCTCCCTGCCCATTTCATCATAGACTACAGGGCTCACCATATCCGCCAAAGTACCCGATAACGTTTCCAGGCTTCCTTGTCTGATAATTGTTTGCAGAGGACGACCCAATCCATCAAAATAAGCACTAGTCTGAATTACATCCCTTACAGATTTTGTTTTTAATAATGCTGGATCAGTTTCCGGTGCCTTGGCAGCCCAATTACGGATATAATTCACGGTAACAATACCCGGATACTCTTTAGGTGGTGCAACCTGAGCCGAAACGTGGATGGTACCGAAAATCGCACAAAAAAAACCAAGTGCATTTACCCGGCGATCTTTAATGATTTGCTTATACATTTTTATCAAATTATCTTTTATACTTTGTCTTTAGGGGTAGTACAATAGTACTGCCTACTGGAGGCTCTCCCTCTATTAATTTAAAAAAGCATTTACCATCAGTTTTTAAAATCATATCCCAGTTACGGTTGGGTTCCTGGAAATTTACTGATTGTTCAATTGTTGATGCGAATTGTGGGGCAATTGTGCCTGCAAGTGTTGGCAACTTCCAATCATTTCCTGCGGGAACCTGGCGTCCAAGAATAAGTTCAATTGTCACGCTGTCATTTTCTGTCGTAAAATAGGAAGTGTAAAGTTGCCACCCGTCGGCATCGTTGGCAACAAATAAGCTGTCATACAAAACCCAATTTGCTGAACGAGTAACAGAATTATAATTTCCGGATTGATGACTTCTAAAAGCTGAACTTATTATTATGATAATAACCAAATGAAATAAAAGGCAGAGAATTCTTTTATTATTGTGGAGCAGTTTTGCTTTCATATTCCTTGATTTAGATTTATAAAGCATAAGTACCTGATATTTGAACGGGAGAAGTACCGATGCTGCCATACAACTTTACCTGACCGGTCGTCGTTATTTGAATCATTCCCGAATATCCGCCTGAACTGTAATTAATATTTCTGTTGGCAGAGGGAATAAATAGTTGACCGCTCAAAGTTCCTATTTGCACACCGGAGCCTCCGCCGGGTGGATTTCTTGTAATAATCAATGAAAAATTTACTGATCCAGTTCCGGTCAATGCAAAATTTGAATATATGTGATTGTAACTACAGCATGATGAATAAGACCAGTAGGGATAGCATGGCGCAGTATTATTTATTGTGGTTTGCCCGTTTGCATTAATTTCATCCTGTGCTTTCTGATTGGCGTCAGGTTTACTTATAAAAGAACCATACTTATTTGCTGGTACAGTATAATAACCACTTCCTGCGTACCCTGCATTACAAGTGGTTTTATTAAAAAGTTGTGACATTTCATCATTCTTGTGGGGATACGAAATAACATCTTTGTATTTATATTCAGTTTGATTGAGTATTTTATTATCATTATCTCTGACTCTTGCCAACCGACCTCTTAAATCGTACTCATAAAAAGTGCTGATTCCATTTGGATCTTTTATTTGCTTTAAGCTCCAGTCGGATTTTGATTCGTATAAATATGAGGTGACGAATGAACTGGGTAGCTGTGTCCTTAAATTATCAGCCTGAGATAGTATTTGCTGATCACCAAGTGGTGGATAGCTTAATATCTGTTGATCAATCAACGGTTCTATACTTGCATAATCACTGCCAACAACTTTTGCTACGGGTCTAGATTTAAAATAACTCCATACAAAAGAATTCTTCACGCCATCTGTATTCTGCAATTCAAGAATATTCCCAAGTTCATCATACCTGTTAAACTGCGTTATTATAAATGATGGATTAGTTGCTACCTGTTTGCTAATGGTACTTGGCTTTATTAATGTACTTCCATTAAAAAAATCATAATTAATTTTTTCTTTACCAATAAGAGTAGCATCACGATAGTTCTCAGTTTCAATAACCAATCCTGTCATATAGCGGCTGATCATTACATCGTAAACTGAGGTACCTGCAAAATGGTAAGGATATTTAAAATTATTTGTAATAACAGCTCCTTTACTGTCGGTCTGCAGAGTTTGAATCAAGTTGCCAAACTGATCATATTGGTTAGTCGTTTCTGTTACCAATAACTGATTAGCCACGCCAAGAGAAGGGTAGATTTTTTTTGTGACTTTTTCAGGTAGAAACTTATATGTATAATATCCGTACGCTGTAGCAGTAGTATATTGAGGGACAAATGACACTGGATCAACAATGAATCCGTTCATCATCGGCACTCCGTAACCCATTGAAACAGTACCCATGTAAGGATTGAGGGAAGTTGTAGTGGTACAATATCCTCCGAATTCTTTTCGCAAGCTGCGAACAAAATTAGAATCAGCTCCCGCTCCTATACGAACATAAGTATATTCAGTTTTCTGTACAGGGCTATTATTAGGAGCAAAGAGTTCCTCGGAAAGTAAATGTCCTCTTTCAAAGCTTCTTGACCTATAAGGAACACCTAATTCATAAGGTGTTATTGTGCTGATTTTATCGTAATCAATATAGCCGTTATCATGATTGGTAAACTTATATACTTTGTAAGAACCATCTTTGAATTTTTCTGCAACCTCACTGTAACCACACAGAGCCCCTGAGTTAGAACTCATAGGCACAATTGCGTTAGAAGAATAGAGGGATAAATAGTTACCGTTCATAGTAACCGAATAGTTATAATGTGTACTGGCTGGTTTTCCATCTAAAATACCGCTGGATGGCAATGAGCTTAAGGCAACCGATGGGTTGTATCCATTTACATAAAAAAACTCTCGTGTTTCAGAATTTCCGAGCCCATCCACATTAGTAATCTTCTTAACCCTGAGTCCTCCTGCCGTACCATATCCCGGAGGCGCATATGCCCTAGTAGTGGTAAGCATGTATTTGCTATAATCATTGAATTGATATTCAAACGAGGACTTGCCTCCGGTAGGATATGTAATATCAGTAAGGATATCTATTTTGGTATATGTTTCATTGGGCTCTCTGTTTGATATCATGCTACCTCCAAACCATAGATATCCGCCATAAAGGGGATCTCTTTTCAGCGGTTTGTTATTAGCAAAACCCCAATGATCAGTCAGGTCAGTAACATAGGCAGGTGCGGCGCCGCCCCAATCGTTGTATGTAAATGAATAATCTTGTGATTCATTACCCGGCTGACTACCCTTAAAATTCAAGGACAAAAGTTTTAATCGCTCATTTGCATTTTCCCGATAGTTAAAAACAATTCTCTTAAAAGCAGTCTTAACCATATTATTATTCAAATCCCAGTTTGAAACGACGAGGCTATCCAACTTAAACCATACTAGTTTGTTTTGATTAATAACCCCATCAGCCCAGATTCCATTAGCCACGTAATAAGGAATATCATTTCTTGCATACATAAAATTGAAATACTCCAATGGAACCCCTTGCGGCGGGTTTAACTGGGAAGGAAGCCGGCCCTGATCATCTCTGAATACTTCAAAATATGTGCTTGTGGGATATGCTAATTCGTTACTCTTTGAAAAGGTAAAATCAATCCTAATTCCGCTTGAACTTGAGATTGATTTTGCATATACCGGCAAGGTAATGCTTCCAGAAAGTGCCTTGGCATCTATTGCTGAGGGCTGATCGCAACGTGATACAAAGAATCTGTTCTGGCTTTCAAAATATTGAAAATTACTCTGAAATGGTCCTCGTTCATAAGAAATACTTATTGAGCCTGTCGCATCTGGAAATTTAATCTCTGCCAAATACCAACTGGTAGCTATTAGCCATACCCTGTAGTTAAAGCCAGGCGGGGTTATGCTGGAAGAATATTCTATAGCATCGGTAGCATCGGTTTTCCCAAATACATATTTTATTCCTACATCATCTACCAGGGTGAATTTTCCGAATATTTTAGGATTAAATGATGAAAGATTTGACGTGCCGGGAACGCTACTATGAAAAAAAGGATTGATTAAATCGACATTGTCAAAAATTACCCGAAGGTTTTTATTGGACTGAACCCGCCACTTACCGAGATGATCTAAAAAAAATTTACCTGAAAATCCAAGAAAATTAAAACTAAACTCATCGGGTTCTCTATCTATTCTGTCTAATTTAAGGTGTCCAAAATTTGTACCGTCGCTCATAGCTAGAAGGGTATCACTTGAACTCCAGTTAAAATTATTTAACCGGTTATAGGTATAATAATACCCATATGTAAAATAATCATCGCTACTCCATTCGTCAGGAAGCTTATTCATTTTTCTTGTAATAGCTCCACCGAAATTCAAAGACCAGTTTGCGCCTACCCACGAAGGATGCATCTCTGGTCTGAATCCTTGAGCATGATAGCTCATCGTTATTGGAAAACTTAATCCTCTTTCCTGAATTGTATATATGGGAATTTCAATATTCGGCAATCCCGTAAAGTATGACACAGGTACTTCCCCATAAAGTCCTAAACTGGCTGCGTTAGGGGTAGCAATAACCGGCACAGCAGGTTTGCTTTGAGAATAACAATGAACACCTGTAAATACAAACACTCCAAAAAATATTCTCCTTAAAATCATAAGCATTTTATTTTTCATACATTTTTTTATCTTTATTTTATATTGTATCCAATTCTAAACATTATCGGCTGTGCTCTCGGCACCTGCCGGTAACTCAAAAAATCCCACGACAGTTGAGCTTTTGTTTTTTTAAATAGTTTGCTTCGCACCGAGATCACTTTGCTGATTCCGATCAATCCACTTTGCTGCCATGCAGACCGGTCTCTTAATTGATCGATGTTTCTTATTTCAGAACGGTAGTTCTGTTCATAACCACCGCTGATCCAGAATGATCCTTTTAATTTCCAATCGATATAGCTCCTTATACTTGCACCTTGATGAGTGATGCTGATTTTGTTCCAGCCCTTACCCCATCCAAGTTTGTAGGAGGCTCCAATTCCAACGACACTCTTATCGTTCGGTTTAAAACCCAGGCTAAGGCCGATATCAGTGGTTACAGGATAGAAAAATCTTGATCCTTGTGTTTGGATATTACTACCGATTTCGAGTCGTCTCCAGAAGTTTTTTGTCTTTTGACTATTTTCTTTAAATCCTTCAGGCATGATATCATCGCTGCTGCCTCCGCCCCATTTGCTCAGTTTATCTTTTGATTGTTGAAGCTGTGATTGTGCCGCCTGCAGATTCTGACTGAATTGCTGCTGTGCGCCGGGGCCGCCGGCAGCGATCTGATTTTGAATTAGTGAATTTACTTGCATTCTTGTTTGCAGTCCTGCCAGGCTCACCTGGTTAGCAGGATCATTGGGATCATCCGGCATTCTGAATAATGAAGCAAGCATACTATTCTTACGCATAAAATCCCTAAACGGCTTTAACTTACTTAGTAGTTCTAATGCTTTACGTTCCGCCTTTTTTGAATCTTTAAATATTTCCCGGTACTCATTAACCTGCTGAGAAAAATAGAATAAATCCTTGGAAAGCTTCTTTAGCTCTTTTGCAAAACCAAACTTTTCCAGTTGTTGTTTCAGGTATTCCCTTCGCTCTTTTAAATACTTTTTTATATCCTCAGCTCCCTGAAGCTTTGACTGAAATTCCTTAAGCTTACCGCTTACATCAGCAAGTTTGTCTTTTGCATCTTTGATATCATTGATAAACTCAGGATGCTGTTCAAGAAATTTTATCGAAGTACTCAGGGAATCCAGCTCAGGAATGTATTGAGAAAGCTGGCCAGCTTTGTTTTTTAGTTTTTGCTGTAACTCATTATATTTTTCTGCTGAGTTTGAAAAAATATTGCTGGCTGCCAGTGAATCAATCTTTGAAAGCTTTTGTCTCAATCGCATTTCAGCTTTTTGCATCCGGCCTAATACTTTCTGAGACTTTTTATCTAAAGCTTTTTCGAGGTCATTAGCTTTTTTGGAAACTGTTTCAAAATATTTTGAGGGAATTTGTGAAATATTTGATTGGACAGTGCTATCCTGTGCAGAGAGATTTTGTAATAGAAAGCAAAAGCAAATCACTTTAAGCAATCTCACGCTTCGCATAAGCTGTGGTTTAAGTTGTCATTAATTATGATGCAGCACGTTTGATTTTACATAAATCAAATCACCCATCATACTAAAACTCATACCTCATCAACAATAAACTTATTGCACTGTACACTCGCTCAGAGAAGAAAAAAATTTGCTAATAATCAGAAATGATAACCAAAGAGGAATTTCAGGAATGGATTCTATTTATAAACCTATGAAGAAAAACGATGCTACCAAAAATTTATTTCATGCTTTTTAAAAAAATTTATGATTTGGTAATATTATAGGATAAAGTTTCAGCTAGACTTTTTGCATACTTCCATTTGAAACCATTGCTCGTTTTTGTCTTTTGTTGCACGGCTAATCGAATACCTTCGTAAGAACTATTTGTAGCTTTAGCAGCCGCAGAAATGCTTTTAAAGGTTGCAATCTTTTTCCTTTGAAGGTTATACTGAATAACGGTGTGATAGCGGTATAGTTTTTTATACTCTCCGTTGTAAGTTTCTCCCACATACCTCCATACAAATCCACCGGCCTGTTTTGATTTTCTTTTTAATGCGTTAAAAATGTTTCCCTGATGTATTCTTGATTGACGCGCTGCTTCACTAATAGAAATATATTGCTTCAATTTTTTTCCGCCGATACTATATTGAATAACCTCCCTGCGTTTTCCTGTCCAGTGGCGGTGCTCTCCTTTGTAAGAATCTCCGTTAAGCCGCCACACAAATCCACTTGTCTGAACACATTTGCCCATTGCACATGCGGAAATATTACCCACCCTAATACCTGTTTTGAATGCAGCCTCTGAAATGCTCTTATATTTCCTGATTAGTTTTCCATCCAGCCGGTATTGTTTCACAGGAAGACGCTTCTTTCGGTTCATTCGCAATAAATGTCTGCGGTTAGCTTCCTGGTCAACCTTAAATGCTGGTGGAATATACCTGTCATCAGTTAGCTGCATTTTCCGCAGTTCGCTTTTTGTTGCAAGGCCGAGATTATCCGCATAAGAATTCAATCCATCGCCATTTTTCGGATATACGTACCGGCCTTCCATTTTTTCTTTTATTAAGGGTAGAACAAATGCTTCATACACCAGTCGCCTCACCATAGGACGGAATTCCTGCCGGTTGAATTTATAATTCACCATCAGTCCAAACTTGTAATCATTCTTATAGTTATTCTTTGACTTGATGAGATGTTGATTCAGTATTCTTTCTTTCATCCAACGCCCCTTACCGTTACTATACTGCTCTATAAAACGGGCAAGTGCTTTTACCCTCCCAAAGTTGGAAATAAGATAATAACCTTCAGTAAAGGGTATTTCTTTCCATTCTTCTCCTTTGAGGTTTTTAAGCGATTTATTTCTCCAGGGAGCTTTTGGGTCTTTTAAATGATTTGTTTTTTTCATTTCAATAAAAATTCGTAATCACAAATCAGGATTATCCTCTGTCATATTTTTGTTTGAATGCTTATTTGAACTGTCCCTATGCATCATTAATCTTTAAAATTTACAAGGCACACCTAATTTATTAAATATGATTTTGAATTGTCGAACTAAATAATCTAAAATAAATTATTTATCTGTACTCACAGATGAAATACGAAAATTTGAATAAAAAAATAGCATAGCATTCAATAAATTTTTTAATCGCTGTTAATTGCTCTTAATTACTCTTATTAATTTTTTACCTGTTCAGCATTGATCTCTATTAATATTTAAATGCTTTAATGACATTTGGATAAAAATTTTACAGGGTCAGAAATCCCTGAACTTTTCTGCAATTTTTTTCTGGTTCATTTCACTTGCCCTATTGTGGATTTTTTTAGCATAACCTGACAAAAACTTACAAAAATCGGCACAAACTTACTCAAACTGGAAAGTGAGATTCTGTGCTATTATACTTTGCGTCGAGGTTGAATTCAGTGTTCACAACCATCTAAATCCTATGAAAGAAGAATTACAAAAAATCAATCGAAAACTTGACTTGATTCTTAGCGAAGTAAGCAGATTTCAAAAATTACACTTTCTTCCAAACAGCGAAGAAACATTCACAATCAAGGAAGCGGCAAAAAAGTTAAACTTATCTGTACATCGTATTTATGCTTTAATCTATGAAGGAAAGCTCAAACCGCTTCAAAGAGAAAAGTATAGTCGCATTCAATTTACCCAGGAAATCTTAAACCAATATATCTATGGACATACTAAATAATGAAAAATCAGATGATGCAAACTTAACACCACTTGAAACTTTGTTAGGTCAGCTTCTCCTTAATCAGATAATTAAGAAAGCAGAACAGCACATGAAGGAATCAGGCTTTGAAAATCTCTTAGATTATATCACAGCTTTGCTTTTAGAATACTATTCAAAAAAGTATGATCAGGGATGTTGTAAATCCAGTTATTACTATAAAACCAAACTTAATGGCAATTGTAAAAGAAAAGTATACAGCTCAGAAAATTAATCTGCTTTTTCAACTGCTCCAATCCGACTATGAAGATGGAAGACCACGAGAGTATGACATCTGTGTAGATGACTTAAAGGTGGTGAGAAGGACTACAGATCCGGAAAAATTCTTTGCTCATGAAGACTTCATTAATGAAGAAACAAATTATATCACAGTTACACTATATGAAGGCACTTCAAAAAGAAATACCCGATATGTCTATAATATGAAAGATGGAGAGGTGGAAAAGGCCGGTCTTTCAGGTATTGAGCAGACTGTGAATGATAAAATAAATGCACAAAGAAAGCAATGGGACTTCGAACAGCTTCAAAAAGAAAACGAAGATCTTAAAGGAGAACTGGAAGAGCAGAACGAATACATTGAAAAGTTGGAAACAATGCTTGAAGAAGAGAAATCTAAAAAGGCATCGATTAAGGACAACTGGAGTGAAGTCTTTTCTCTTGCTCTTGAAGGAATGGTTAGGAGAAATACACATTTATTAAACGGTATTCCATTAATCGGACAAGGACTAGCTGGAGTAGTAGAGCAGGACAATAAAAGAATTGAAGACAAAGTAGAAAATACCGACTCAAAGGTTGAGGAAAGACATGTCACTTTTCAAAAAGTTCATAAAGATGAAGGAGCGTTATCAAATGAAGAAGAGAAAAAACTAGTTGCCTATTATAAAAAGCTACAACAAACTTTCACGAAAGAAGAACTGACAACTATTGTTCAAATCATTGGTCTGTTTTCGATGGAGAAAGAAAATATTCAGACTGTTTACGAGATGTTGACTGAAGAAGCTGAAAAAGAAGAAAGCGAAACGATCTGGAATAATTAAAGTATATTTTATTGATAATCAATAGTTTGTATCTTTGACTGCCCTTATGAAAACCAAATTAAAACCATCAACAGAAAAATCAGAAGGTAAAATAACCGGAGGAGAAACAATCTCTTTTCAAAGAGCAAAACAGATAATGCAGGAAGAAGGAATAGAATATACAGTTGAGGAGTTGAAAGAAGTCCTTGATTTTATTTCCAAAGTTATTTCAATCACAACATCTCATTATGAAAGAATAAAACAAAAACAAACAAAAATTATTTCAGTCAATACAAACAAGCCCCATGAAACAAAGAGCATACCTCTACATTCGAGTGAGTACCGACGAACAGGCTGAAAAAGGGTACAGCCAAAAACATCAGGATGACAGACTCAGGCAATACTGTGAGCATCATAATATCGAAATCGTCGGTTCGTTTTGGGAGGATTATTCTGGAAAATCATTTGATCGTCCAGAATTCAATAAATTTCTTGAGCATTTAAAAAAGCATAAGAACTCTGCTGATTTACTCTTGTTTTTAAAATGGGATAGGTTCTCACGAAATGTGGCTGAATCTTATGTAATGATCAGCCATCTCGCAAAAACGGGCATAGAGCCGCAAGCAATTGAACAACCGCTTGACATGGGCATTCCGGAAAGTAAGATCATGCTCGCTATTTATCTTGCTGCGCCTGAAGTTGAAAACGATAGAAGATCACTTAACACGATTGCAGGAATGCGCAAAGCAATGAAAGAGGGAAGGCATGTTAATATGGCTCCAAGAGGATACAGGAATGCAAGAGATGAAAACAATAATCCTATTATTGAACCAGGACAGGAAGCTCCTTTAGTTAAGTGGGTATTTGAAGAAACAGCAAAAGGAGTTCACAATGTAATGGAGATATGGAAAATGGCGAAGGTCAAAGGATTAAAAGTCGGAAAAAGTCAAATGTGGAATCTCCTTCGAAATCCAATTTATTGCGGAAAAATTTTTGTTCCTGCATACAAAGATGAAAAAGCAATGGTCATTAAAGCTTCGCATGAACCAATTATTTCACAGGCATTATTCGATGAAGTTCAAGATGTCCTCAATGGTAGAAAAAGAAAGTTCCCGACAAGACAAACGGCGAAGGAAGAATTGCCATTAAGAGGTTATTTAGAATGCAAATGTTGCGGCAGCAAAATAACCGGAAGTGCATCAAAAGGAAATGGAGGTAAATACTTTTACTATCATTGTCAACATGGCTGTAAAGAAAGATTCAAAGCTGAACTGGCAAATGAAGAATTGGTGAAGGAGTTTACAGAAATTATTTCAAATATGGGAGTTATTCGTTCGCTCAAAGAATCTGTTGAAATTCACCTAAGACTTAGTAAGACAGATAAACTTGAACAAATAGCAAAACTTAGATCAGAAATAGAAAAAGCTAAAGGCAGAATTACCAATGCAAGAAAACTAATGTTGGATAAAGAAATTGATGCGAATGAATACCGGGAAATTAAGGACGAATATGAGGGAGAGATAATTAAATATGAAAGTGAGATTGAGAAAATCAGCACATTGGATTCCGACCTCAAAGAACAAATTAGTTTCTGCTGCGATTTATTAGAAAATCTTCCCAAATACTTTGTAGATGCTGATTTGATTGCCAAACAACAGATACTCGGTTCGATATTAGCCGAAAAATTGATTTTTGAGGGAAAAACTTATCGAACCATAAAATTAAGAGGCATTGTTTCTTTGATATGCAGACCCAGTAAGAATTATAAAAGCCCAGGAAATAAAAAAAGCTCCGAAAATTCGGAGCTTTCCAATGTGGTGCCCGGGACTGGATTCGAACTATGTCTCAGGATGAATTATTTATAGACTTTGTGTGTCAGAATTGTGTCGTAAAAACGAAAGAGCTTAAACGTGTGTCAGTTCTAATTACTTGTTTTCAATTTCTACCTGTCTGAACAAATATAAGACAACTTCTAAAAATCATAACTTTTTATCGTAACTACATCAGTTTAATGGAGCGAATAGTTGGAAAGCTTGCCTCGTGTGATTGGCGGCTAGGAAAGGTGCCAACTGATATTAAGTAACAAAAAGTTTCGGCTGGATTATAATTAAATTTGCATATAATTTTCCAGAATATATGCGAATGAAAATTCAGGATGCTAAGGAGTCCAACGCCGGTGATGATTTTCACATAGTATGGACTGTTAGGAAGTCAATGGACCTATTGAATTTTGAAAAGGATGGGCTTAAAAAAATTTCATTGGAGGGTATGACCACTATAGATAACGAAAAGGTGGATGCGGATGGAGATGTTATGCTGGGCGTTGATTTAACTGAATATTACGGGGGTGAAGATTTTGAGACAGCAAATAAAATCAATATTTCACAATTAAAGTATAGCACACGACATCCGAACTTGGAATGGACTGCTGCGCGAGTTTGTCGAGGTAAAAAGAAACAGTATGATGGTTCTATTATCCAACGCCTAGCACATTTCTTTAAAGGACTGTTTCCGACTTATCCCCGGGATGCCGTATTGAGAAAGACAAGGATCAAGTTGGTAAGCAATAGGCCAGTATCCCAGCAATTGGCAAATGCAGTTGTTGCTTCACAGGAAGTACTAGCCCAATACCCAGGCCCGGTGGGACTCACCTTGCTTAAGAAGCACGTGACAGTGGCGCAATACCAGGAGATTGAAAAATTGCAAAAGGCAGCATCGTTAAAAAACACCGAGTTCGCGGATTTTCTCCGTTTACTTGATTTCTCAGATTGCAGTGCAGGTCCACGAATAGAACAAAAGAAAAAAGTCCTGCAGTTAATCAGTGAATCGGGAAGCGTCGAAGCCGATAAAGAGTATGATAAACTACGCGGAGCGGTTTGGGATAAGATGATGCCGGATCCACATGTTCGAAACGATATCACCATTTCAGATATCTTGTTTCTTTTTGGATGTTCAAGTATCGAAAACTTGTTTCCAGTTCCGCAAGCTTTTGCAAGGATCGAGAAAGTAATCAGCAGGGAGCAACTGCCGTCTATCATTACGGAAATACAGGGTGGCAACGATAAATTAATATGTCTTCATGGAGGAGCAGGTACAGGAAAATCCACTATTGCAAAAGCTATTGAAGAAAACTTCAGAGAAGGGAATACTGTCCTATTGTTCGATTGTTACGGTGCAGGAGCATACTTGACGCCTGAAGACAAAAGACATAAACATGCAAATGCCCTCTTGCATCTTATTAACGAATTGGCATTGAAAATCGGAACACCATTGTTGTTGGTGCGAAATGAACAGGAAGATTTTTATATACAGGTATTGAAAAAGCGACTGGAACTTGCATCTCAAATCCTACACACCACAAGACCCGGAAGTAAAGTAATCATTATAATAGATGCAGCGGATAACAGCACGGTAGCTGCGGAATATTATAAAAACAAGTGCTTCGTTCACGACCTTGTTAGGATGATTCTACCTGATAATTGCAAGATCATCGTTACGACAAGAACGGATACGGAGAGGAAAGATTCACTTAATCTGCCAACTATTTATAAGGATATCGAGGTAAATGGTTTTTCGCAGCCGGAAACTTCCTTGTTCATCGCCAATTGGTTTAAGAATACATCAGAAGACAAGATCGCTGAATTCAGACGACTTACCTATGGTATTCCCCGGGTCATGGCTTATGTCATGGAACTAACCGGAAAAAATCTAGACGAGAAACTGAATCCTCTCAAACCCGATGGGAAAACGCTTGATGATATATTCAAATTACGCATCCTTGAAGCGGAAAAGAAATCAGGGAGTGGGATCCGTTTGAAAAAATTTCTAACTTATCTGATTAATCTACCTCGTCCTGTACCCATTGATTATTTACAAAAACTGACCAGAATTAGCAAAGAAAGCCTCGCAGACTATCGAATCGACCTATGGCATGGATTAGTATATGAACATTCGTCGTTCTCTATTCGTGACGAAGATTTTGAAACTTTTCTACGATCAACTTATTCAGCCAGTAAAACTGAGCTGTCAAAAATCGCCGATGAGTTTTTATTACATGCAGATGATGATGAGTATGCAAGCACCCACTTAGGTAACAGTCTATACAAAGCAGAAAGAAAACGCCAGCTCCAGGATATTGTCATTGAGAGAAAATACTTGAACCACCCTGTGGATAGCATTAAAAACAAAGAGGTTTTTATTGAAAGAGCCCGGCTAGCCATGATGCTGGCAAAAAGGGATAATAACAATCTCAACTTTCTCAAACTTCTGGCGGTTGCTGCTGAAGCTGCCAAGACCAATAAGATACTGGAAGAAATTCTTCTGAATAAAGCAGACCTGGCTGTTTCTTATGGTAATCTTGTTACGATACAAAAAATGTATTTTCAGCAGGGAAATCCTGAGTGGTTTGGGCCAGTTCATTTCCGGAGCGCAGCTATATTTTCGAGAAAGAAAGAAACGCATTCGTATGCAAAAGAACATTTGGCTAAAGCCGAAAAATGGTTGCAATACCGCAATAAGCTTGATGATAATGAACGGCAGAGATTTGATTTAACCAGCAAAGACGTGGCGTTTGGAGCTGAAGCCGTACTAAAAGTCCTCGGGCCAACCGAGTGTATTACATGGATAGAGCGGTGGATTCCCTTGGCTTTTCGATATGCTATTGTTGCCGACTTGCTTCCTATACTCATTTCCAATTCGACCATGCCGCAATTGAAGAAATGGTGCAATAAGCAAAGTTTTAGAGTTGATGTTGAATTGTTGATCGTAAGGATCTTCTTTGAAAATGGATTGCGCCCACCTATACCGATAGAAAGAATTTCCCAATCATTGCGTGTTTTGCAACGGTTAAAATTCAAATCAAGAATTAGTATGCAACAAAACATTATTGCATTCTGCGAATATGCTTTGATTAACGGAATAGAATTTCGGGTTGTTGAACCATTCCTTGATCTGTTGCCAGTGAAAATACCTGAATATGTGCCTAGCTTTTACGATCATAACGTCTCTTCGATCGAACACGAGAAAACTGATATGGACTTTGAATTCAGAAAGGCCACCTTAAAGGCGATCCAAGCGGGACGTTCCCTTGAGGTCAAGGAATTCTATCCTGAACGTATTACTAAATATCTTGAAAGCGAAAAATACCAGGATAAACAAAGGGCAGAAGAAGAGAAAAGGAAATTTGATCAACTCTACCGGCATATGCTGCCTGTTTATGAAATCAGGGCAAAGTTTCTACTTAAGACTGCCAGCGTAACTCATCTTAAGAGACAATTAAAACAGCGGATAGACGCAATTGACAGGGACTATGATTTCTATCACCGACATAGCCATCACTTAAGGTATATTTATAAATACATCGCCTTAAAACTACTTGACATACTTTTTTATTGTAATGATCCAAACATATTACAGCTTATTCGGGACGGTTTCACCATCCGCGACCAACTTACTCTCAGCATTCCCCTTTCGCTTGCGGAAAAATTGTCGAGTAACAATAAATTCCATAAATGTGTTTTGCAGATTCTAAGACAGGTGGAAGAGATCATTGACAGAAATATCATAGCCGGTGACGAAAAGATTGATTATTATACACGGGCGGCTACAATTGGTGCAAGAATTTCCGAGATGACCGGCAAATATTATTTTGACAAAATGGTGGATTGCGCAAGTGAAATTGATTTGAGTGCATACGACCAGATAAAATGTATCAATTATATCGTAAAAGATGAAAGAACTTTTCACTCTCCGAGACTTGCTTTTGAGGCATCTAGATTTATTGAGTTTTGTTATGAGCACCTGCGGGGTCATGATCATTTTCCATGGGAGCAAGGCTTTCAAGCTATTTGCAAGCTCGATATAGCATTCGCATTTACTATTCTTTCCCGTTGGGATCACCGGAATATTCAGCATATTTCCTCTCATTTTACGGAACTGATGGGAGAAGCGTTACAACAGGATTACCTGACTGCTGCAACCGCCGCTGCTCTTTTCCCTGTAAATAAATACTACTGGCCAGGTCTGAGCGAACTTGTAAGGAGCACTCTACAAAAATTTGATGAAGAAACCGATAGAAACGGCAAAAATATTTTTCTCAAAATATTTCTCAGGGATCTCAAAGTAAATTTTTCTCCACATCATTACATGGAACTGCTTGATAAAATGGATGTGGTGTTACAAGAAACGAAGTTTATCGATCCTGCCATAAATAGTGAATTCAAAGGTTATTACAAAAAGATACAATCACTGCGCGGAACTTCCGAGCCAGGGGATGATAAACAAGCGAAACATAGAAAGCAAGCAAGTGTAACCGGTCAATACAAAAAGTTGAGCCAGGCAGTTGATGTTATCAGCGCTATTTCTATCGACAAATATTTTTCTGAACTGAAAAAGTTAACTAGCAACGGATGGGTCGATGACGAGCTAGCCCTATCCTGTTTAAAACAAAACGTGGGAATTGGTCAACACACGTCTTTTCTTGAAGCACTTATTGATCTTAATGATTCATCTCTTGATTACTGGTCTTTTAAAACATTTTTCATGGATGTTCTGGCTGAGTGGGACATTTATGCTGAAGTCAGGCAATGGAAGAAAAATAATTTTACCAAACTTATTACCTCAAGGCTGGATCACTTTATGCCCTATGACAGTTTTGATTTATATAGCTATCGCAAATGGGCACAAGCATTTGAAGTAGACACAAAGGAGCTTGCCAAAACCACCATTTCTATACTTCCTGACTATATTGAAGATCTTTCTTCAAAAATCCTATACCAGGTCTTCGATATTGTACTTATCGGAACGACTTTCAATGAAAAAACCATTCTGCTGGAATGGTTACTCGCCCGATGGAATAAAACAATAAAGGACGATTTCGGAGATGGACCTTTTTCCAAAAAGATGATACCTGCGGGGAATGCTACTGACACAATAGCAAATTTTATCCGCTATAATCTCGGGCATCCTGATAAACGGTTGCGCTGGAGAGTTTGTCACAGCCTGAGACGATTTGCCTTATTTGGACAAACAGAGATTTTTGATATTCTGTTGAAGAAGCAGGACTCCATCACGAATCATCCTTTTCAGCACCAAGTATATCCTTTTTACCAACTATCCGCGAAATTGTACCTATGGATTGCCATTGATCGGATATGTGCTGAAAATCCGGAAGCCATATTTTCTCTAAAGCATTATTTTATCAGCGAATTTAAAAGTACCGGCATAGTTCATGCGCAGATACTTTATTTCGTCAAAAATGCAGCCAATAAATTGATAAAGAAAAAACCAGATTTTTTTAAAGCTGATGAGCTTCTACTAATCAATAATAGCCTTGCATGTTCTGTAAAAAGCAAAACTTTAAAGAATAAATATAGAAAACGTCCAAAGAAATTTACTAGACCGGCTACGACATTCCGCTTCGATTCCACAGATACTGTTCCTTATTGGTATGAACCACTTGGAAGAATTTTTGGAATATCCGGTGATGCCGTGGCAAAGATGGCAGATAGATACATTACAGAAAAATGGAGCTATGCCGGTAATCCAAGAGATGATGATCACGTGAACACTGATGACGATTATTATTTAACCAGTAATGATCATGGATCGGAGCCGACGATCGAGACTCTTCGAAAGTATTACGAGTATCATGCCATGTTTTGTGTAGCCACTGAATTGTTACGGACTAAACCGGTTGTCAAATCGGATTCGTATTATGAGAAATGGGAATACTGGATCAGCGGCTGGGGATTGTGCTGCGATGATTTCTGGCTGGCGGACTTTCGAGATCCTTTCCCGGCTATTGAAAAGCTATGGAGAAATTACAGAAATGAAACAAATTGGGAGTGGAGCATCGAACGAAATGATTTTAACAATACGGTCGGATTAAAGGACAAATATTTTCCGGACTATCTGGTTGTTCATCTTGGATCCACCATTTATTACGGAAAGGATTATGAATCCTCCAGCGTAAAATCGGCACTTGTACATCCACAAACAGCGCCGGCGTTGTTAAGAGCTCTTCAAACATCTTCCCGTTATGAGTACCAGATGCCGATGGAGGAGGAAAAAGAGGAACAAGAAGATGATGATCACGAAGAAACCAGCAACGATAAACCCAACAATGACTTTTTTAAATTGGAAGGCTGGATCAGGTATCTTCGTTCCGATCACGAAGGCATTGATGATACCGACGAGTCATACAGCAAGATTGACAAGGGCCGGCTTGTTTTAGGTAATAAAATCACACAATGGGGGAATCTGCATTTCAGCACCGACTACCGGTACGGCTATAAGAAAGGCCTCCCTGGTAGTTACTTCTCGATATTGGAAGTATGGAATGACATTGCGAGAAATGTGAGCTATGGGGAACATGCCTCTGGTGGAGTCCGTCTTCTGCTTAAGAAAAAGTATCTGCTTTCTTTTCTGAAAGAAACTGATCGCTGTCTCATTATTAAATGTGAGATATGCCGTCACCCGCATACCGGGGATTATAATAAAGATCTTTCCTATTATACACTTTTATATTTGATTTATCCTAATGGAAAAATTACCACCATCTCAGGAGATTCTCAGCTTAGGTAAAAAACTCGTTGAAGAGTTCTCACATGGCGATCGTTGTAGAATGACGGTGCGCTGGCTGTGTCATTACCTTTCTGAATGCATTGTCAAGGCGGAAAATGAAAAAACACCATCCAAAAAAAAGCAGTTAGAAAAGGAATGTGTTGAGCTTATTCTACGACTATGGAAAGAGAGAAATTATTTTCCGGATGATGCCAAACCCCTTGCCAATCTTGATGAGGCCTTAATAGTCCTGACCGCTTTACAAGAACAGAAAAGAGATATCGAATCATGGACTCGGTTTATCGCCGACAGTCATCAAACCGGATGGGGCAAGTTCATGAAAGAAACAAATAAAAAATTTTCCGAGATACTGGCAATAAGCTTATGTGCTACTTTATCGGCTGATGCGCTGAAAAAGGAGAAAAAATGGCTTAAGCATAAGGAGTTGTTGTCTGAAGAGGAACGAATGATTATTGAGAGACTTGATTATCTCCTGACTAAAAGTGACAGCTATATCCGGATCGTGTTCTCAAATGAAAAGATAGAACGGCCAAAAAAGAAAGGCAAACCGGGCACAAGGTTTAATCGCGTTTTTGAAAAATTGCAGGAACATCTCGATGCTCTCGATGGTATCCTAGAAACACTAAAAAAAGAGAAGCAATAAAAAGTAATCAAGCAGTTTAGAGTTATAACTGAACAAGGCAAATCGGTTTATCATATTGCTGTGTGTCAAGATACGACGTAGCTTTTTTGATTATTGCGAGACTTTCATTGAATTTATTGATTAATTCTGTACTGGTTGCTGTATCCACACCTGCTGTCAATAATTCTACTGGACTAATCTGGTTGTTAATTGTATACCAGTCATCGCCGACACGAATAAAGAGAACACTTTGTTTTTTTGTAACCAAGTAACCGACATCTATAGGGCAGGCAAATCTTGCCGGGACGCGCCGCAAATTATCCAATAAAAGATTTTTCATTTTTGCAGAGCCGAACATTGCAGTTATTTTTTCTTCGGTAGCCCCTTTAATCTTCAGCCTTGTTTTTCTTTTTATATGAGATATTTCTTTGAAGCCACTAATCATTTTTTCTTCTAACTGCTGTTTTCGTTTATCTTTTTCGAGTTCAGTAAAGGAACAGTAGTAAAGATATTTACCGTATTTCCCGCGCCAAAATCTAATATTTAACGGCAGAAATAGTTTATTAAAAATCGGACCGGTCAATGAAGGCTGCAGGTTTCTGAATAATTGTTTATTTATGCAGGCAATGGTGATCTTCGGTTTATTGGAAGTGTCAGATACGTTTCGTGTCAGGTGAAAATTAATATTGTCGCTACGCTTGTCATAAGAGATCGTGAAATGAACATCGGAGGGCAGGCCGTGATGCCCAAAAGAAACGAGTTCTTTCCCGAACTGAATCCAGAACAAATCTTCAATCGAGATATAATCTATTTGGGTATTCATGGAATTGAATTTTGCGCAAACACCTGATCAAATTCCCGATTAAAGAGTTTCTCATTGTGCAGCTTGAACCAGGCCGGCTCTCCTGTGTTATATCTCAAGTAGTAGTCGCAGCTATAGCATTTTACCCAATCAATATTCAATGGCTGATTGTTATTGATAATGTCATTAAATTCCTGGCGGTAGATAACCATTGATTGATTGCCACAACAAGGACACCTTGCAATTTGCCTTGCATTTCTATTTTTTTCTTTCTCTATCGCGGCAAATCGAATTCCTCTTCCTGCCGGGTCAAAATAATTGTACTCAAAGGTTGCTCTCAGATTACGACGCATGAGCCAGTTCATGTTGAGGTTGGCCCGACCCAGTTCTTTGAGGTGCCCAATATATATAAGATTATCAATAGCACCGTTGACTTGTTTCGTTGTCTTTGGATTCGTTTGATCAAACTCGACTGAAGCAAGGGATTCAGCAATATCAATTCCAGTCATTGTTTCGAGAAAATACCACCAATCACCAAATTCTTGCTTTGTTACGGATCTGATCTGCTTTATGAGGGAAATGATCCTTTGCGTAATTATATAATCAAAGAACCGCAGTGAGGGTAACCTGGTTCCACTGTGCAGAATCTTATTCCTGTACCAGTTTATAAACTCTAAAGTAGCTCTGTAAGCATCGTCATCAAGGAATGAATAGGGCTGCAGAATCTTAGAAAACTTTCTGACCAAAGGATGTTGCTGTTTTGCAGGATCTTTGGAGAAATTTATCAGGGCATAAAATCTTTTCAGGATTTCAGCGAACGGAGCAGAAATAATTCTGCCTGCCGGTTTGTATGACTTGAACGTCTTTGCTTGAATATTTCCGAGGAGTTGCCAGGTAGTTCCAGATCTGGAATGATTCTTATCTTCTGAATGAGTGAGTTTCGGATTAGTCCTGTATAAAAGGTCTTTAATAAATAATTCAAAAAATCTTTCAAAGTGAACCATTGATAAAACAGTATTCTCGACATCCAGAAACTGACTTTCGAGTATATTCAAGTGTGCTTTTTTGGTTGTTGAAATCGACATCGCATATGATTCATAGGAACTGTTGTTCGTCCGAAAAGTAGAAAAATAGGATGCAAAAGCATTACGCAATGATTCAAAGTAGTGCGGGGGTGTTCTTTTTCGGTCGTTGGTATTGTCTACAGGGACCTCGTTTTTTTCCGCGAGGTTTTTTAGATCTGTGAATTTCATAGATGTTATCTGACGATTTTAATTTTTATAACAATTTATCGTGCTAAAATTACCAATTATGCCGGCAATGACAACTGAGCGAATTGAAATGCCAATCGCTTTGTTTGGCTTCCGTTGTTATGGCTTTTTTAGTCAAGGCTTAAGTATAGAATACAGGCCGTGAAGTACGCGGGTGATCATTCTAGCCTTGGTTATCGAAAGTATCCTGATATTACAATCCTTTCCGTTGATCGCGTGTACCGAGAAGGTATTCAATATATTCAAACGATGAATAGTATTCCAGATTATTACTCAGATTATTTTCCATATTGTTAAGTTCCGTGAGTATTGCTTCTTTATTATGGAATTTCGTTCTAAAATAATCAATGTTATAAAGAGGATGCTTGCGACCGTGCAATTTTGAAAGTTCGTAGTTCAAATAATTATCTTCTTTTTGTTCTTCCGTCAAGTCGGGGTTGCTTGTGATCACCTGAATATTTATCTTAACCCGCCTGTATCTTTTCTTTTTTGGTTGTATCGAATCACTTTTCAGCAGATCATCGATATCATCAAAAGTATCTTTCAAGTATCCCTGCAATGTTTCTATAAAAATATCGGCGGTCAATTGGTAGCGGGGATGCTCGAGTCGCCGTTCATAACAAGCCAGTAAAATCTCCCTTTTGAACAGATAGTTGTCATCAGTAATTTTTTCAAAATACTGATTGACGACATTGACGATTTTGGGAAATGAAACTTTCTTAGTGATCATAGTTTGGATTGCGATGAGCTTTTCTTTATATCCAGCCAAGAGTTTATTCAGCTTATCAATAATTTCGGTAAAATATTTTTCGAGAAAAGTTTTATGACGGTCAATTATCTGGCTTGTTGAATGGAACTTGTCATCGCCTTTAAAATCGTTATTCCGGGAATACAGTATGTAATGTATGTTTTCCGGTGACAATTCCCGACCAAAGAACACTGACGAAATAAGTTCATTACCCGTGTCTTTTTTCCTTCGAATTGGGTGCCCAACCAATTCATTGCGCAGTTCCCGGTTTGGATTTTTATCAGTCACAGTACTATGGTGAATGCGGAAGATGTACAACAATTCATCCGTTAAATCCTGCTGTATGTATATGACCTGCAGAAGCCCGATCATGTTAAAAATATGGTTTTGGTAAGCTTTTGTTCGCCTAATCTTTAATAAATCAAACGTATCCTCAAAGTATTTCAGGATATCGCCAAAGTAATTTGTCCTGACGTCTGCGGTAAAGTTGACCCTTTTCTGAAAATAGTTTAGCTCCAAAATATAGTGATTCCAGACATCGGTAATTTTCGCCAGCTTCTTTTTTATCGGTTTCATTAAAAAAGCGAGTCTTTAGCTTCGAAATTTATGCGTCTCCAATAAAAAAATTGCCAATGTCGATGCGGCACCGACAGAGAGTTTAGCATGTCTAGAGGTTAGTCCTTTGAAACTTGCCTTTTTCCCATGACCTGTTCCGTATTGATTTCTTAATTCACTCAGTCCTTGAACAACCGTTGTTAAACTTCCTAAAATACTTTTAATTGACTTGGCAGCTTTTATTGTGTCCGGTATTCCATCTGGGGTCAATTGAAGCTGCTTTGTTGTCTGTTTAAGTAATTGCAGTAGATCCCAATTTTTATCAATTTCAATTCCTCTTTCTTCGAGAATAGTACTGCATATTGTTTCGATTAATTCTTTAGACGTACCTATTGCCAGATCAGGAGAGTTTTCCATTGAAGTCTCCATTAAATTTATTTGTTTAGTTACATACTCTTCAGAAATAAAATTTACAATCTCCTTTTTTGATTTCTCAATGGAACTTTTGCCGAGGAGCTTATGTCTGCCGATAAATAGAGGCCTGCCTGAAATCTTTGTTTTTTCTACAATTTCAAAATTGTCTTGGCTAAGATATTCGTTGAACATTTGATGAAGTCTGGACACTTCAGTCGCATCCGCTCGGACAATTGGATGCAACATTTCACAAAGAAAGTTTAGGAAGATACCATCATCACAGCTTAATAATTCAAAGCGATTATCGTTGAGAACCCAGTAATCATCCCAATCATAATTATTAACCCTATGCTGCCAAATATCACCGAGAGCATTTGCATAGCGGCTGTCGTCGGACGGCATTTTACTTAAGTCATAAAGTCGAGATAAGAATTCTGTTTCCTCCAACCTTCCATTCCAGCCGATCTTTTCAATTTTAATTGTATCGAAAATATTCCGTCTTGTAACCTGTGTAATTTTATTCATAGTAGACTTCAAAAATACTAATAAGAAGCATTCGTCTTAGAGAGTCGTGGTATCAGTTTGGATGTTGTAAGGTGGCTTAACTTTCATAACCGAGCCTGATTCAAGTTTTGCTGCCGCTGTTCGTCCGTCCAGTGCTGCTATTGCAAATGCTTTTGTTGCCTGTCATTGTTCGTCCGCTGAAAATTTCAAGTCCACAAATTCAGTAAATGCTGTGACATTAGCACTAAAATATTTCTCAAACCAATTATTTTGAATGTCTTGATAACGAATTTGAACTTTCAATTCAGGTTTATGTTTTTCATTAACTGGGTCAATAACGTCTAAGTAAGTTTGATTAAGTTGCTCACCACAGCAATTAAAAAAATGGACAGGTATATTCATGAAAGTTTTGCCATTAGTCTGTAAGAAATCAAAATGTTCACTTTCAGGCTCGGTCGCTTTGTAATGTTGATAAAGGCCTTTTATTAAATTTTCTACTTCGTCAATATTGTATTTCCATGTTGCACTAATATTTTTGGCAGCCCCTAATCCAATATTATGCAATTCTATGTAGGGTCTAAATTGTTCTTGTGGTTGATTGTCTTCCAAACGAATCACTTTTACTACAGGCTTGTCGCCATCTTCAAATATTGTTGGATTAGCAACGTCCTTTACTTGGAATTTAGAATAGCTTGGATACAAATCTGGTTGATAAGCAGCCTTTCTTGCATCTCGCATTTCTAATAATTGGCCATATAAAAAGTATATAGAAATTGCTGCAGCTACCGCACCTAAGGCTGTAAAGTAATTCCCAACCTTTTCCGAATTTATTGTTTTATAAATGCTTAGGTTGTCAATTTCAAGCCATAAAAAAGCAATGGTCAAAAGAGTTGCAAAAATCATGAAGGCAGTAAGTATTTTTCGCATAGTGTGTCCAAATATAATGGCAGGCAACAAATAGAAAAGTATCCGCAATGCCCCCCGATAAGGCCCCGCCGTATAGAATATTTTGCGGGGCATTGTGGTATACTTTTGGGTTGACCGACTTCGCCGTAAGCTTGCTTATTGGGAAGTAAGTATCAACCTCATCTTTTCAATTTGTTTATGTTTTAAGATTTGTTTTTGTTTATTCAACCATTGCTGTGGTGTTAACTTATCAAGTACAGGATCAATGGATGATTAAATTTACATTTTTTTCATTTCTGTTTCTGAGTCTGCCTAAAATGTTTTTTAAAGAGGTATAGTTATCCTGTTACGTCGATCAACGTTGATTGACAGGGTACGGTTTGTCGGCATTTTTTCTTGCTCAACTATCATCGGATCGCTTCCACGGATAATAAGCCAGCACCAGTTGCAGGGTTTTGTTTTTACAACAGGGGCACTGCTTTATGTCAATACCGAACTGACGCAGCAGACGCATCTGCAGTGGCACTTTCACCAGTCCCTTATGCAAAGGCAGTTTCATTTTTTTGAGCACTTGATTAATGCGTTGGTGACGATTTCTGTTACTCAGGTAGCCGTATGTTCTTATTTTGGTAAACCGCTTAGGCAATATATGCTGGCAGAAGCGACGAATAAATTCAGCATTGCTAAGCGTCATTTGCTTTTGTTTATTATCATCTGCATAATCTTTATAGGCAAAAGTGACGGTATCATCGTCATTAATGCTGCCTATCCGATGATTACTGATGGCTACCTTATGCGTGTATCTTCCCAAGTATTCAATGACGGCATGCGGTCCGCCGAAAGAGGCTTTGGCATATACTATCCAGTCTTTATGATACAGTAAGTCGAACAATTTTTTTGCACCTGTTTTATCTGGCAGTATTACTTCACCATTATCAATCATTTGTTTTAATGCCTGTAAAAACTTTGCTCTGTAAACAATGCTCATTGCCTTAACAGGAAACAAAAAGCGCCATTCATTCTTTGTTGCATTCTTCCAGCCATTATTACCTGTAATACCTCCACCACTTACAATGCAATGAATATGCGGATGAAAACTCAATTGCTGCCCCCAAGTATGCAGCACACTGATGATGCCGGGAGTTGCTCCAAGATATTTTGGATCCTTTGCAAAACAGAGCAATGTTTGAGCGGATGCATCGAAGAGGAGTTTATATAAAATCTTTCGATGACCCATTACTAAACTGTTCAACTCAAGAGGCAATGTAAATACTACGTGATAGTATTTTAGGGGCAGCAGTTCCTGTGTTCGTGCTTCTATCCATTCTTGTTTTTTTATGGCACCACAATTAGGGCAATGTCTGTCTCTGCAACTATGGTATTGATATTTTATATGCCCGCATTGATCATCACTGCACCGGTAAACATGATAACCAAGTGCCGGTGTACGGCATATTCTTAAACGATGCAAAACATTTTGCACGTGAACATTTGTGGCTGTAGCTGATGCTGCATGTTGCTTTAATATCTGCTGCACTGTAGCACGGGGCTTTGTATAAGATAACATACCAGCATCATCCGATAGCTATCGGATTTGTTTTTTTAGGTGATGTTGATGTGTTTTCTTTTCCCTGCGGTAAAGCATCATAGGGATTGATGATTCCCTGTCTGCGTGTGGTAGTAAGATGCATGTAGCGCATGGTGGTTTGCAAAGTGCTATGTCCCAGAAGTTCTTTTACGGTATGCAGATCCGTGCCATGATCTACAAGATGTGTTGCAAAACTGTGTCGGATAGTATGTACTGTAAAATTTTTACTGTCAAGCCCGGCTTTTGCCAATGCGGTTTGAACAAGATGCTGTATGCTGCGGTGACTGATAGGGCAACCTCTGCGGGAGCCATTGAATAAATATATTACGGGTTTGTATATAATGTAATAAGCCCTGAGTTCCTGCAATACCGCTTCAGATAAAATAGTATAGCGATCTTTAGCTCCCTTGCCCTGCACCACTTTAATACGCATGTTCTTACTGTCTATATCAGTAATCTTCAAAGAAGCAATTTCACTCAGACGCATACCGGTGCTGTATAAAAGCATTACAACTGTGCGATGCTTGATGTTTTTAATGGAATCAATGAGTGTTTTTATTTCCTGTGCATTCATCACCGGCGGCAGCTTGCTGCTCTGCCGTGGATAAATAAGAGAAGGAACTACATAAGGTAGCTTCAATACATGACGAAAAAAGAAAGAAATACTTTGCGCAGCCATTCTGCATTTTACACGGCTGCATCCAAGAGTCTTTGCCAGGTACAATAAATACCGCAGTGTCATTTCTTCGGTAAAATCTTGCGGATTGACGTCAGCATAATAAACGAACAGATAGCGTAACTCAGAAAGATAATTACGAATGGTAAGTGGGCTGTAATGACCAATTGATAGATACTGACTGGTTTTTTCTAATGCCGCAATAGCCTGCGGACTTAATGTTTTTTTTCCATGATCTTATAGTTTTATAAATTAAAAAACAAACTACAAGATATAAGAATCTAAAAACTCAGCGCCTGAATAGGCGATGTTGGTTCAACACTCGAATTTATGATATAAAACACAATGTATAGAAAAAGTAAAGATTGAAACTCAGTTTTGCGGATGGCTAGTATGTGCCTGGCGCCGGATTCTATGCACCACTCGCTATTAATTGCATAAACCAAATCTGCGTCAAAATTCTGTCGTGAAATAAATGACTGTACGTGCCTACCACGGGAATTCTTTCTCTCAGGTTTTCAAGCAATACTAACAAGACTGTGTCAAAATTGTGTCCTTGAATTAATGCTATGGCGAATTGTTCATTATGATTTGTAGTTTGACAACTTAGCAAATTGCCTAATTCAACAATTCCGTCGTATTATATTTGGATATCCGAAAAGTCCTCTAAAGTTCTTTCTACCATTTCTCCTGTTCCTGCTTCATGCTGGGAGAACCCATCATATTCAACAAGTTCAGCAAAGTCAAGTCCGGTCAGTTTCGTCACCTGCCTGATACTTATTTGAAAAGTCTTATACTTACCGTATACGAACTCCAGATCGCCAAGTTCCTTTTTCTGACTCACTCTATAAGCAGTAGCCGAAGGCCTTCCCTCTTCGGTAACGATTGCTACGACCTTCCAAAACGCCGCAGGTATTTTTACCTCACGATACTCCATATCCCTTTTATTAAAAATTGGTCCGGTATAAACATTCACCCTCATTTTGTCTGTTTTGGCATTCTTTAAGACATAATTTTCTAGCCCTAGCCAAATCACCTGATTCACGCCCGCGATTTGAGGACAACTGTTGGTAAAATGGAACGTATCAATATTAGCAACCTTCGAATTCTCTCCCCAAACCGGATCCTCTCTTCGAACCATATGCCCACGATCCAGGATATTATTGTCATAAAGGGCATCGCCAACCTGGTCTTGTTTGTCTAAGCGCCCATCATAACTCCATACGCTGATTCGCGGCTGCTTTTTTGATTCTTCTCCATTGATATTAACGGCGGTGATCAAAGGCAAATGCCGAGATTTGGACATGATCACCGAAAAGTTCTGGTACTTCAATTCCACACCGGTACCTCCACGCCTCAGTTCACGCATATCATTTTTCATTTCACCCGTCAATTTGGGCATTTCAATATTCCAGCCATCTAAAAAATTCGGTTCATAACCGTTTCGGTCTTCAAAAGCTTCTGAATTAGTAGTGGGCTCATGACCGGCACGTTCAAGCGCCTCGACCATTTCGGCGTTTACTGTAGATGACAAAATATCCCCAATTCTTGTCATAGACGATAGATTCGCCTTTAGATTTAAATTTGCTGTTGCCATAGATTTGTATTTATTTTTTACGATTAATATTTTGAGTAACTAATTTTTGAAAAGCGGAGTCCCATCGCTCATAAGCCTTCCGCACTTGGATTAATTTCGAAGCCTGTGGTCGCAGCTCACTTGCATTCTTTAAAAACTCTCCCATTGCCCAGCTCCGGTCTATAATTTCGATAAATATTTCCAGGCCGCTTTCCGGGTTACTTGAAATCGTTTCGATAAAATTGTTTGGCTTCAAGTCGGTAAGCGTGACCTTAATTGAAGACTGGATTAATTCGGCTAATTGCATATAAGACTTCTGATCTTTAAATGCATCAAGTATAGCATATCGGCAGGGATCTCGAAAAATTGAATCAGGTCCCTTAATAAATTTGACAATTTGATCAAACGGAAGCCCATGAAGAAGGAGTAATGTCTTTCGCTCCGAAGAACTCAGTTTCACTTTAGCGCCATCAACATCATTCAGCCACGATTTTGAAGTAACAGAACTAGCACTTAATGATTGTCGCATTAAATTACTTAAACGCTCCGATAGGGGTTTACTCCCGGAAGGAACAACTTCTTGAAGAGCAGCTATCCACTCTGGATCTAATTTTATCAGCGACGTCGATAAAACGTATTGATCAGGCGGTTTTTCATAAGCTAAAAAATGAAGTAATAAACGACTTCTTTCAACTAAGTGCGGCGTATCCTCAGACGCAAGACTCTTCAGTATCTTTTTGCAATCTCCGCGAATTGAAGAAGGTAATTTTCCGGCAGCATTTAAAAGAATGAACGCGTGCGATAAACGATAAAGTAAAAGACCGGCGTCAGGACGAGCAGTTTTCGATTGATAAATTATGTCGCCTTTTGCCCAATTGTATGTTAACGCTGCTAACTTATCAAATTTAGCCGAAGGATCTATTACGGCTGCTGGAAAGCTATAGTTGACAAGTGCCACTTCATAATGATTATGAGGATCACTTCGCTGGTAAGAAGGCAACCGTTTAATTTCATCCCATTCGATTAGGTTGTACAATAGCTCGGTGTCCCAGCGGTCAATTAAACTGTCTATGTTTTTTTCTTCCTTAATACCAATTGCTTTGCCTCTTTTGAATACCTCATAAGCTTGCAAAAACTGTCGGCTCCTCACTAGCTTTCTTCCTGTGTCAAGATACGCCATTTCAAAATATCGGGCAGGCAACAACATTGCTTCAGCTTCGCTGATCGCTTGATCAGTGGCAAATTTCATTACCACTTGAGCAGGTCTTGGCAAATCCGCCAAGTCAGCAATTAGATAAGAATTCGCTTCGCCAAGCTTTGCTTTTTCAATGTATTCTTTCGAGTTTGGCGAACTGATAAGCATCAGTTGATGATAGATGCGCTCTGCTCTCGCATCATTCGCTTTTTGCATTTTAAAATAGGCAATAGCCGCTTTCCGAATGGCCTTAACCTTTTCTGGCTCTTTAGCAATCATAAACGTCAGCATCGATCGTCTCAAATCTTTGCGGTGCCAGACTTTATAAGATGTGGTTGTTCTTTCCGTGTAACAAAGCCAGTTATAAGAAGCAAGCTCATTCAATATTCTATCCGCATCATCGAGATTTTTAATGGGCAGTTTTAGAGCAGGTGTTAATACATACAAGATCAGTTCTGCAGTAAGATAACGAAGAATCAACCCAGGGCACGCGATTTCGCGGGCAAGAGGGTTTTTTAAACGCATCAGTACCCGTCGGTAAATGATTCCAGTAAAAAGCTCATTTGTATTATGATTATTCTTTTCACCAGACAAATCGCTTAATAGATCGTCTATCTTTAATGAACCATCCTCAAGCAATTTTGCAACCAGCTTTAATTCTAAGGGCCGCAGTGGGACAATATCAGATTTTAGAATTTGATTTATCTCATCTTCCTTGACTTTATTTTGAATAAGAAATTTACGGGCGACTTTACTATCAAATTCTTTTAATTCGACGGTTTCCGTCACGTGTTTAAGGTGTTTTATTTGCATCAATGAATCGTCAAAAAGTCGTCCTGAAAAAATCACCTTTAAGCCTATTGGGTACAGTACGCTTCCAATGTTATCGATCCAGTCGACCACCTTTGACATAAGAAGTCGCTGTGTCGCCTCTTCTATCGTATCAAGCACTAGTAAAAAAGGCTTTTCGTGATGGTCGTTGCTGAACAATAGCGACCCGATATTAGAAATAATATTATGACTATAGCGTAATGATTCCGGGGATTCTGACGCAAAATCTGGTGAATCCGGTTCAAACTCTCTTATATCCCTTAACTCTTTTCTCAATTTGCCCAGCCCTATTTCAAATTCAGGATACTGCGCGCCAACCTGCCGGCTTATTTCAAGATCAAGCCAAAATGTATCTTTAGGATCAATACCTGGTCGGTCAAAATCAATTATAACTGCTGTAGCTTTATTTTGTGCAATAACATCTCCCAAGAACTTTGCTACCAAGGTCGATTTACCCACTCCGCCAAGACCGGTAATTAAAAAGCCTTCCCAATAATTAGGCGACGGCTGATCGATGAAGGCATGTAGCTTCGATAATTCCATTTCCCTCCCGACAAACCCACTCGTAATTGTATTATAATTATCGAGTGCATCTGATACTTTAATGAGCTTTCTGACTTCATCTTCGGTAGGCTTTACAAATTCCAAACCTTTTGTGACTTCCAGCGCAAGTAAACATGATCGTAATTCATCTTGAGACATCGAAGCAAGCTTAATTTTATCGCCTTCCTCAATGATCTTTCTCAACATATTTCCCATTGTATCTGTTCGGGGCAAAGGCTGTCGTACCTTATCATAGATATTGGCGTCTTCAATCATTTGTTGAAGTACCTCTTTTCTTTTTTGTTTATTCAAACACCATTGAACTTCGCTCATCGATTCTACTTGACAATACCTGGCGATTATGCTTAATATTTTTTGCTGATCGTTTTTCGATAGCGTGGCACTGATCAGATCTTTTGGATTAAACTTCCCGGATAGAGCAGCACGCTGAAAAGCTGGCTCCAGCTTCTTTGTTAATTGCTCCAGTGCAGGATCCACCCCAATCGGCAACGGTTGAAACCACGCTTTGACCCTTGCAATTTTAGAATCCAATTCGGGATCATTTTCCACCGGAGTTCCAAGTTCAGGAAAGGTATCAGGGACGACAGTCTTTATGCTTTCGCCAGTATTTGTTCTCATCCTTTCTTGAAACTTTGATACCAAGTTCAATCGACGAACAGTTCTATCATCCATAATATAAAAATGACAATTGGTTATTTAATTTTAGTTAGCAGCAATTCCTGGCTATCGTCAGCTAAAATTTCCATCGCTTTTAGTGGATTGTCCATTAGTTCTTTTTGATATTGGTTGTAAAGGAACGTTGCCATCCAACTAATTGCGTTATCATCGAGCGGGTTATTAAATTCGGTAAATCCTCTTTTTAGATAGTTCACGATCTCTTGTAGCTGGATGTCCCGAGTGCGATACCTAATAGTGAATGGTTTTACGGTATCGGGTATATCTGCTCGCATTCCATCGAGTAAGAAACGCAACCAGTCTTCCTTGTTGATGCGGTCATACAGGCCAAAAAGGAAATCTGATGCATCTTCTCCTTTAATACTTATATGGTTCAGGTCTTTTATCAAAATCCAAACGATTCGCTTTTCTCTTTTCTCATTCAGTGCATCGATTAGCTTTTGAACTACTTCATCCTTTAACCAAGCCGACCGTGTTGAGCCAAATGCTTCCACCGATGCTATTGCAGGTACTTCTTTCCCAACTCTATCGCAAATCAGTTTCACAATTTCCAAAGCTGTTTTCTCCGCAATGGCTTCGCCATCAAGTGTGATCTTAAGATGATCATCATCAGGGAGTATCGCATACACAATAGACATCATCAAGCTCTTACCTGAATTTTCAGTGCCCGCAGTTGTGACTATTCTTTTTTGTCCAGGTATGACTATTTTCCATATATCCGATTGAAAGTCGTCATAGCCAATAATTGGAGAATATGATATCTTATCAATACACCATACGGGGCAATCTGCCGGATCAGGAATGGGCAATTGCGGAAATTTTGCGGTAAAATGTCTGATGATAGGTGATAAAGGAACTCCCCGGTTTGTTACATTGCCATTGACTTTTTCTGGCCACTCGCCTTGATGAATACCGATCAAAAAAAATTCTTTGTCAAAACAAGGGCCTCCTGAAGAACCAGGCAATGCATTAACGCCATGAAGAAATCGATAGGGGGGTGGGGGTGGATTTGGCAATTTTCTCACAACTCTGCTGTAATCCATCTTCAAAGGAACCCCGTTGGGATGTTGAAGCAATACGATGCTGGCATTGTCTTCAGGAATATTATTAATTGATAATTCTATCCACTTTCTTTCATAGCCGATTGTCTTCGACAACCGTATTATAGCATAATCACAAAATCTGTCAAGTTCGGCTGGATCTGGAGGAATTTGGTTTAAAAGCTCCAAGCGGTGACAAGGACTGTAGATAACCAGCCAACTTTGATGCGCATTAACAGTGATTCCGCCCGTCATCTGGACGGCATTACCGACTAAATCAAGCATATTATTGAATTCAACAGCTAATGATGGAAGCGGAACTTTTTCGGTGTATGTCGGGTTACCCTGTGCATCTGCACCAAAATCGAACATGCTTTTTATAACATGCCATGCTGTTAGAAATAAATTAGGTCCAACAAGAACTCCTGTTCCTTCGGCTGCTCCATTGATCATTACCTTACCCGTCATCTGCGAACACTTCAATAAACCTTTACTGAATATCATTGGTTCTGAAAATCCCGCGGGCGGATTGCTCATCGCTTGCAGAGCGGCGTTAGATTGAGATACTTGTTTTAATAGGAATTGGGCCAGAACACCGTTCTCAAGCCCGGAGTTCGTGGCAACAACAACGACAAGAAACAAAAAGCCTTTTTCATTCGCATGGATCAATGCTTTCTCGAATGCTCTTTTGTCATCCGGCTCATCTACAGCGGTCACTTCAAATTCTACCCACTGCTCAGGTGGCAGATTTATCAGCGATTGCGCTTTCGAGAAAATTTTTGCAAACTCAGTCCTCGTTGTATTTAAGGCATTAGCTATTTGCTGTGGAGTTAGCATGGTGGAAACTGGATGAAAACTTTATCACAATGTATTTGCGGTAACAACCTCATTTTTCTTTAGGCATTCTTCAAGCGTTACTTGTTCAAGGCTATTCATTGAATTAATGGTGTGTCCTAGAATATGTCCCCAGTTTTCTCTTGGAGCAGCAATTGTTCCTCCATAATGTAAGCCGACGGCTACACATCCATTGGTGGCTGTTACGATAACCGAGCCTGAGTTGCCACCAAGTGTAGTGGCATCGTGAGTGGCCGTCCAAGTTTGGTTATGACTCGTTGATCGTATGGTCATCCCTGGCGCCAGCCGCTTATACCCAAAAGTCGACTTAAACAATTGTTCGAGCAAGGTGCCATAGATTTCAAGGCCAGCTAAACCGGGGTTACCTGGATAACCAATTGTATATATATAATTGGTGTCCTCGGACCATTCAGTGGCAAGTCCGAAAGTCAATACTCTCGGCGGTTTGTTCAGTGCAGTTGCTTTTTCGACTTGCATCAAAACTAAATCAAGCTTGCTATGATCGATATTTCTGGGATCAATATACTTATTTGGGCAAAAAAGCACTTTTTCCAGCTTCCGGGGACGCAAGCTCGCCTGCGCTCTGAATTCATGGCCAAAGTCAATATAAGCTCCTTTCATGATATGCCAAGAACCATCGTTTTCCTTGGTTGCTATTGCCTGGAGCACATGACGATTCGTTACGATGATATTATCATGAACTAAAAATCCGGTACCAATATGATAGCCTTCAGGATCATTTATTCGACCGACACATTTTATTGCATGTAATAAACATTCGCCGCTTGAATCAACTATCCTTGACCAGACACCCTCGGGGCTGGATAACTTGTCAACCTTATCATTTCGTATCATAAAAGAAGGCCGCGAACCATCGGTTCGCACAATGACTTCAAGATAGTTTTGCATTCTTGGATTATTCTCCAGGTAAGACGAATTATCTTCAGCAACTGCGGCAAGGGCGTTCTTACCGTTATAGGCAATTTTATCGGCTATTTTTTTTAACTCCGCATCATCATTGAGATATTCCTGAATGATCCGGTATAGTTCTTCCCTCGATTGTTCTGCCTTGTCTATTAGATCTGTATTTGACAAGGTTACATCTGAAATTTCGCCACCGGCTCCCTCCAGAGGATTTGGCCTCTCACCTTGTCCAGGAACAGCAGCAAATCGCTTTCTATATTGTTCTGCCAATTTAGGTTTGTCTTCATTACTCATACAAAAACTTGTTTAATGCTCATTAAATCTCAATCTCGGCAATAAATTTTTCGGCGTTATCTTCCAACTTTTCGATAACAGTTTTCCTTATTTTATCATAGATCGTAATATTCAGGGTTCCTTTGAACGTTGCGGTCTCTAACCTTGATTCATCTTTTTGAGACCTAAAAAACAGGATCTGTTTTATTTCATGTGTCGAAGACAATAGAATAAAACAAAATGACACTGACAAAGCATTGTTTTGTTCATCGGCCACTCCAAATAAAAAACATCCTTTCTTTAAAGAGTGGGTATTTTTTTCAAATGCAATAAATTTTTTCTTCTTCTCATCGGTAAGGCTTTTAAATGCATTAATAAGACTTTTTGCAACTTCTATGACTTTTCCACCGAGTGCTGATTGAAGTATTTCCAGCACAACCGATTCAATTTCTACCACAGTTCCTTTTGCAATGTATTCGGTTGTTTTGCTTGTTTCAATAAGCCAGCCAAGTTTGTTCATCAGCTTAAAAAAAGCATCATACCATTTTTTAAGATCATCTTCAGAAGAGAATTGTCTATTGGCAGCAAGCTGGGCAAGCAAGAGCGAATTCAAAAGATCCGCGCGGTTTTGGATGCTGACACCAGCAGCAAATGAAACAAGACTTTTATCATTGACAAATGCCGCTTCTTTATTTGGGTCTTCGACGGCTTCAAGAAAACTCCTGGTTGCTAATCCTTCATAAGAATAGTCTGACGGCGCTAAATTTAATTCAGCCACAAATTTCTGTAGATCATTGGATGGCATAACAACGTTTTTTGATTTAAGAATACGCTACATGGTATTACTTGCAGGTCAAAACCTGATCTATACCATTAAGAAGATTTCACAGAACGTAATAAAAGTGTTTTGTAATATAATTAAACCGTAAAATGTAACTCCCCGTCAAAAGACCCTTTTTGCTCCGGTGTTAAATCCGCAAACCGGTCGTGTTGCTTGCCCTAGAAAAATCATTTTAAGAACGTTTTTAGCACCATTTATTCAAAAACCCCTATTTGTCGCGTAATAAAATCCATCGTATCACTAGTTGATGGAAGATAAAATTGTTTTGGATAATAATCAATACCTCGTTTGGGGTATGCATCGACTAAAAACAATCGGCGACTAGAATTAAATGGTAACGGTTTCATCAGTTGAACTAAAATGTTCATATGGAAATGGTGGTCTAAAACCTAGTTTCGTTCCTGGGGCCGGATTTCAACCAAACCTGAATATTAATTACTTTCATTAATTGTTAGTCAGATTTGTGTCGTTTATTTTGATTTTGGTATGGAAGAGCCTAGAGTTAATATTGTTGCAGAGAAATTATAGATTAGTCAGACTTAAATGCCAACTAAGCCATGTCTTATCGCATACATTGCCAATCCCACACGACTTCTAACTTCTAATTTTGTGAATAGGTTATCTCTAATATTATCTACTCCGCGGGGTTGTAACTTCATTTGCTGTGCAATTTCTTTGTAGGTCATGTCACTGCAGCTCAGTTGCATAAAAAGGATCTCGGTTTCATTCAGCATTGTTTTTTCCAGGGTACGCGTAAATCCGGATTTGCTTCTGAAAAGATTCAGCAATTTCCCGGTGGCATTGTGAGAGTAGTAATATCCGTTTTCCATCACTGAATGAATTGCCAATTGAAGTTCCTTTGGATGAATATCTTTTTTCAGAAATCCTTTCACATCTGCCTGAAGAAGCCGGATAAGTAATAGTTCTGAATCATACGTCGTAAGCATAAGCACATTTATTGACGGATGATTATCACGTAACCAACATGCTGTTTCAAATCCATTCATTTCAGGCATATTTGGATCAAGCAATACGACATCTGGACGGTTGCCGCCGTTAATTTCTGTTGTTAATTCCTTTCCATTGCTTACCTGGATTACGGTTTTGCAATTATCAAAATTGCTGATTAAAGCTGCTAGTGCAGCTCTTGACAATACATGGTCACCTGCCAACGCTACTTTTATTCTCTTGTCACTATTCATGGTTATTTAATATGGAAGGGATAAATGAATAGAAGGTTATTAATTATTTTGCTGATCATTTCACAACTTTGATTAATAAGATTAATTCTTTTTCATATTCAACACGCCGGATTTATGATTTGAAGCAATGATAAGCCGAGCCTATACGGGGTTCTTAGGCTTTTTTGCAAACTGCGATTTCAAAAGATGCAGTTCTTTGTGGAAGTAATGAACTTTCATACGTGTAAATATTTAGGATCAATATGAAAGTCTTGCAAGTAATGGCGACAAAATAGAAAGGGATGCAGCCGTACTCACGGTGCCAGAGGCCGAGCAGGCCAGACCACACGCAAGCGGCCTGCACCCCTTTGTATGGAGATGCAGGCATCACACTTAGCGCCTCGTGGTCTTGAAATTTGCTCTTTACTGGCACGAGACTTTAAATGCAATGCTTCAATTTAATATGAAGAATCGCAATGTATTATTATAATTCAAAATCGATCTAAATATAAGTTTTTTTAATTACGTTACGCTACACCGTAACAAAAATATTTTAAAATTCTTGTTCTTTTCCAAATGGTAAAAACTAAAGAACAAGTATATCTTAAATACAAATTTGCTTTGGCCTTTAAGTGCTTGTTGGATAAGAATAAGAAATTAAAAAAGAGAAACGAGAAAAAAGGCATAGAAGACCTAAGCCTTGATTATAGTTATGCAAAGATTTCGAGCTCTACTGGGCTACGGTCTGCGACAATCTCAAATGCTATATCTGGCCTTTCTGAAGTGAAGGCAGTTACGATTGATTTAATTCTAAGCTCGTTGGGCGCAACATATACGCAATTTGGCAAAACAATGGACGCATTGACTGAAGAACAAGTCCTAGAATACAAAAGAATAAAAGAGCGAGAAAGAATTGAGAGAGCTAGGGTCAAAAAATAATCATACTAAGTCGTGGCCTCCATTTCCTGGGCTTTATCATTTAACTACAAGCCTTTTTTGACTTAAGGATTAGAATAATCTAACAAATAATAAGATTTTATGTAAACTACATCACCAGTTGCACGTAGAAAATTTACAATAGCATAGCGAAAATCATTCTTTTTCTCCTCATTCGTTGATCCAGTTACCTTGCTTGTTAACGTATCGAGACTTATCGATTTAATAATTCTTACCTCTCTTACTTTTTGCGACATAGAGTCATCAACCTTTTCAAATGAAAATTTTTCTTCACTGTTTGATGCAAAAAAATACCGCTTTGTATAATAATCATATAACTGATAGTCGACTATAGGACTATGACCGCCTGCAATTTCGACTAAAATGCATTCAGAACCGCTATCCAATTTTATTTTATCAAAAACCCTGTCAATGACAATTGAATTAAATTTGTTTGTGTCAACCGCCGGAAGCCTGAAGTGTTTTGAATCAAAATAGTTGTTTCTAATTATCAATCGACCATTCATTGAAGTTTTTGTTGGTGAACATAAGTTGTTTAGCATAAAAAGGAACAACAAAGCGATAATGTTAATTATTCTTTTCATCTTTTTCAATTAATTTTTTGGTCTTACAACTTCAAAGTGATCTACAATATACGGAGATTCATAAGTTTTGCCATCAGGATCAGTGACTGTATCGGTCCAATATTTTCTTGAGGACACTTTTCGTATTACTCTGGAATTTTCGTCCGTCAGCCAGACATTCGGGTTTGTACCCGTTCGGTACTGATAATGTGTCCTCAAGGGAAGTTCGTGATCAAGCCTTATATAATTCTCGACAACCGTTGCATACCATTCGTCCTGGTTAACGACATTCCCCCTTTGATCTGTAAACCAATATTTGTCACTCCATCCAAACCTCATAACATTCTGAAAAGCATGTCCAATTTCGTGACCGAGACTACTGACTAAAGGAAGATCAATATTCCCATCATCCGTCGGGAGGCGAGCGGTAAATTTTGCCAAACTAGGTAAGTCCAGGTAGATGTCCTTCCCGACGGTGCCAGCCATATTGAGGCCGGAACCTTTATAATCTTCGGCAGTGTGGATCGATATGGTTTCTGCCATCTTTATTACTTCATTCAGAAATCCCTTGCCAAACTCTCCAGAATGTATTTTGTTTAGCCCGTCAAGGACTGCAACGGCAAACGCGTTGTCTGATAGATCGGCAACAGTTCCATTGGCATTGTGGTAAGCATTATCATAGTATTGATAACTTGTACCATTTATTACTACAGCGATACTGTCGCCATTGACATCTATGTTCGAAATGGGATTATTTGCCCCATATCCATAAGGAGTTAATGTCACATATTTTTCGCTAAATCTATCTGGGGAAAAGAATCTACCAATTTGGCCATCGTACATTCTTGCTCCGAAGTCCAGCCATTCCAATCCACTCCCATCAGCAAACTCTTTTTCTTGTTTTTCTTTCCCGTTATACTCATATTTATTCTGCGGACTTCCAAAGCCTAAAGCTTTCGAGCTAATTCCTGCCATTTTCAGGCTATAAGGATAATAATGAGTTTCTTCTAATAATGCTCCTCTTTCATGAGCTACAAAAAAATTATCGAAATAAACAAAATTATTACTCTCGTTACTCACAAAAACGTATGCGTATCCATTCTTCACGGCTTCTTTTGCGTCACCCCCGATTTTATAAATTGTTTGTCCACTACCTTTTGTTGCTGTTTGTACAATTTCACTATTTTGAGATACAAATCTAAACTGCTCATCAAAAAATAAAATATTGAGATAGGCCTTAGGATTGCTACTACTTTGCCCGGTTCCTTGAGGAGCTAAAAAGTTCGTAAAAGGTGAACTTCCATTTAAGGCATCTGTCGCCGTGCTCCCCGATCCATGAAATATCTGAGTGGGGGTGCTGTTATCAATAATGGACGTTAAGCTTGTCAAGATAGAGTTTAATCCATTCGCACTACTATTATCAGTCGCTTCATTGACGGCATAGTAATCTACCTGCACATGGAGTCTGTCTTTTGCCATTACCTTCAAAAGTTTGCCCGTGCCGATTGATTGGGCATTTTTCCTTAAAAGTTGCACGGTATCACCGTTTGTTCCTTGGGTGAAAAAACTGGAGGGCCGGGAAGTTCTGGCTACTGTCACGTTTTCATAGTAAACAGATTCGCTGGTAATAGTTGAATTTTCAAATCTTACATAGGGATAGATTGAAGTATCCTTTTCCTCAGTTAATACCATTCTTACATTGCCGAGATGATCCTTTATAAAATAATCGTAAACGAGAGTTACATCTGATTTATTAAAACGTAACCTTCCCTCTTCGTGGGCAATATATTGTAGCGTATCGTTGATAAAATTTGCCATTAAATAGAGTGCGGTAGTCGTAGTACTTCCTTCGGATGTTATTTTTTTCAACTTATTACCTCTCGCGTCATAAACAAATTTGATGTATCCCTTACTGGTAACGACAATACTGTCCGGTAAATTCAAATAGTTATAGCGGACTGAACTGATGCTTTTGTTATTATCAGTATACATATTCCCGTTGCCATCGTATGAATAATCCTGCGAAGTATTATTCGTAGTTTCCTTGAAGTCTCCCAACTTAGTATTGGCGTCATTAGTTCTGTCATTAACATAATTCAATTTGTTTGAGTTTGAATTATATCCGTACAATAAACTGTCGATAGTAACACTACCCCCTAACTTCCATCCCTTTTGATTCATGTTCATAATGTTTCCATTAGCATCATAGTTTACACCACTAATACTAAAATCTATACCTGCAGATTTTGAAAAGCTATTATTAGTAAGCTGGTTAAAGTCGGCAACTGTTAAACGATTTGTTGCATCATAGGTAAAATCATATTTTCTCAATTGATCATCTCCATTGCTTTTCCAAAGCACTCCTTCTATATTGCCGTTGTATTGTGCATTTGCGTAACTCTTGCTACTGCCATTTACTACAAAACCTGGTTTTTCATATCCGACATCAAATCCAAACCAATTGATTGTACTTGTCGTGTCCTTAACATACCCTCGATTCATTCCAACCATCCATCCTCTGATGTTATATTCATATTTTAAAGAATCTAACGGAGTCGATCCTACCTTTTTCTGCTTCAACTGTCCCGACGCATTGTATTCATTTTGAACAATGGTTGTCCAACTCCCGGGCATGCTTCCCGAGTTTACCTTATCATTACTTGCTCTTTTCTCAATTTTAAGAATACGTAATAAGCTGTCGTAGTTAATTTTTGTAACAATAATAGTAGTCTGAGCATTTGTTACAGCTTTTTCGTTCTTCATTACATCTATCAATACTTGTCCAGTCCACGTATATTGGGTTGTGCTAAGGTCGGTGCCCGTAGAAACATTTTGTGATTGCACCTGTATGATTCGTCCTTTTTCATCAAAAAAATTGACAGAATATAAATAAGTCGATGCAGTTCCAAGGATTTTTACTTTGCCCCCTGTTGTCATTCCTTTTAATTGGTTTACCGGAGATGTAGCATCTTGAGGATATGGCCAGCTAGTGTTTGAGGGCGTTTGCAAATAAGAGTCATAGCTGCTATTTCGGGCCGCACTCAGGGGGTTTCCTTGACCTGCTCTCCAGGAATAATCATCATAAAACGTTTTTGTTAAAGTATCTATACTGAAACTGCCACTTGACGGGTAGCCGCTACTTGTTCCAGCATTGGTACGGTGATATGAGGCATTATTGTAATAGCTATTGTCTGACATCAGCCCTGTTGCGATCGGCCTATTCATTTCATCATATTGCGTATATAACCATTGTTGATTGGCTCTCATATTCGAATCCTGCGTCATTACCAACCGATCCCTGGTATCATAGACCATGTATACAATACCTGCTCCAGGAATTTTTTTCATGATCATTCGATTTCTTGTGTCGTATTCATACCGAAAACATAACTCGTCAAGCAGCGTGGTGTTGAGCGACCAGGAACCATGTAAGTTCTCGACTGCCTTAGGTTGAATTACACATCTTAATAATCCATAGTCGTCATAAATATAATAGGTACATAACCAACCAACATGATTTTTGCCTGTGCCCGTGTCAGCTTCCGCTGTTAGTTGCGCCTTTTTCAAAATCACTTTTCCTTCTTTGTCTTTGAATTCTATCACTTGGTTGTTATGCTCATCAATAATTACATTTTTATACAATTGTCCGGCTCCATAAATCGAGGACGTCGAATAAGTGCCGAAATTATTTGATACATCGGTAACAGTCCAAACTCTAATGCTGTCCGCAACGGTATTGATCCAAAATTTCATTTTTAAACCACGCCTGTTAGATTCACTGCTTTGCCCCGCAGATCCAACCCAATTATCACCAGGCATATAATTTTCTACTGTTCTATCTAATGGGGAATTCTCAAAAACGGTTCTACTGTAATAAAAGGATTCATCGTTGAATTCTCCCTTATTGAAGGTTGAATCTTCTTGGAAAGGATTAAGCTTAAAAAGTCCATCGCTGATATGAGTATTACCACCGGTATTATTTGCTGCAAATGGTAGGTACTTATAAATTTCTCTTCCAAACTCATCATAAACATTGGGCGTCACTATATCTACTGGACCGCTACCGGTTATCATTGATCCTGATTTTACTACGGATTGCAAAAGCCGTCCTTGTCCATCCAGATATTGTGTTGTTATTTTACTGTGTTGTAAATTAGAGTTTATCGTAAAGTTGTTCACAGTTGTATCTGGTTTCAATGCATCCCATGTCCGCACATAATTTATCTTACCGTTTGACGAATACGCTGCTGGCGCGATGATTTGCGCAGATGATTTCAAAGCCAACAACCCGACTAGCGAGAAACCAAATAGTCCTTTTCTTAAATAACTGATCATAAAAAGATGTTGCTGTAAATAGTATTGTTAATTATTATTTGCCAGTGGCACTCTATTGTTCATGCGTTGTCGCATCCTATTGTTAATAATAGACTCATATCGACTAAATTTTTCGTCACCTAATAAAGATTTTATTGATTGATTAGTTTGTATTCCGACGTTTCTGATCGTACTATCTTTTGAGATATCGCTCAATGATGAATCATTTCTGATCACTTGGGTTTGTTGCAAATAATTATTCCTTAGTTCCAAAATAACAGTTATTAAACTGTCAGTTATCTGTAAGGAATCTTTCATCATTACCCGTTGCATTGAATCTGCCGTTGGATTGGTGGATACCTGCCCGTTTATTCGATTAATGCCAAACGACATAAATAGACTCACCAGACAATAGATAAAAATTTTTTTCATTTTTGTCGATTTTATTGTTGAATGGGTACATATCCCGTCCCAGTTGTAGTTTGAAAACCATATTCAAAACAATGTGTTTCTCCATCATCCCATACCAGCATTTTAGTTCCAAGTGATATTTGCGTGCCGGAACCAGTTACATTATAATTTGAACTGCTGCTTCCTCCGCTACAGGGATAAGTGTATTTTATATAGTTAACAGTTAAGTTACTTACTGAAACTGGCGTCGTACAGGCTTCATCGCTATAGAACTTAATTAATACAGTTGCATATACTTGCGTAACATCGTAATACCAATCAGTGTAATGCGTTTTTGCATAAATTGTATTGGGTGTGCACGTAGCATTCGTATTTGCATAACTTTGTCCATTAGCATATACATCAGCTTGTGCAACCGAGTCAACATAAGGTTGGCTGATGGTGGATGAATAAGTATTTGCCAGCACGATGTACATAGCTGATCCGGGAGTATAACCACTACTACAATTGTTCCTCGTATAATTCCCACTCTTGACGACATTTCGATATACGGGGACACTGCACTCTTCAGGCTGACCTGTATAGCTGTAACAGACCTTTCTTAATATATTTTTATTTTGATCACGAACAAGTGAGAGCCTTCCAAAGGCATCGTATTCATAATTAGTGATCATATTGTTTACATCGCATTGACTTGTTGTGCCAATAAGTGGCCTATAGGTAAACGTTTTCATTAAAGCTCCCTTGGAATAAAGTCTGACTTCGTCAATATACCCGGTTCCAGATATTGTTATTGATGTACCAGTAATTTCATGTTCGTAATACGTCCAGCCAATTGCGCTCTTTCCAGTCAACAAGGGCGAGCCACTATTTACCGTGTATGCTCCATTTTTGCTCCAGTAAGAAACAGTATATGTGGCACTAGTCAAATTGGATTTAGTAATATTATTTCCGGTTAAGGTATATCGATTGGTGCCTGTCGGCGAGGTGTTATCTGTTGAAACCGTACCGGAATATGTCCATCCTCCCTTGCCATCTGCTTCAAAAGAGCTATAAGCAACGGACGAACTGTCACTATTTGATACTTCAGCAATTGGATAATCTCTGTTATAATCCCAAATGTAGACCAACTTCAGATCGTTTTCCTTTGACAGCTCGATAGGATTTCCTTTTGTGTCATATTTATAAAATCGAATCCTGGTTTCTGAATTTGCGCCACCTTTTTTTACTTTGATCGTTTGTGGTTTAATAATGATCGGATATCCTGAGGAGATACTTTCGCTATAATCTTTGTAGTTGTTCGTGACAGTATATATCAGGTTATTATTTCTGTAAGATTTGCTTTCAATAGTGGGAGTGATGATATTCTTATCGACCATTCTTTGATAAGGATTTGTTGACGATGAATCCGTTGGATATTTCAATTCTTCCTTTATTACTAATCCTTTACTGTCTAAAGTTTCTGTGCGGATCGGCAAAGTATTGATTGGGTTTCCATAGTAATAAGTCGTTTTTGATAAAATCTGATGACTTAATGCGTCGTATTCCCTAGTTACAGTAGAATCAAGCATAATCCATTGGGAATGATAAAAATACTCCCCTACGTCCCAAGGATCAATGTGGCCTTGATATATATTGTCGTTGTGATCTGGTTGGGGGAAATAGTATTTGGCTCTAACGGCAATTCCGCGAACCATCTTATTCACCGCCGTATCTTCATGATAATACTTAGACACTGATTTCCTTAAAGACAAAGTGCTGTCATAATAATTGGTGCCGAGTTCATATCCGTGGTGCCACGTGTAGGTATTCGCTGGCATTTGAAAAATATCATCGCCCATCAAAGTAGTGGAATAGCCAGCCAATCCTTCGGCTGCATACAAGCGTTCAATCACTCCATTTTTGAAGGTGGAGTCATTACTTTCCAATACCGATGTATATACATAAGCGTTATTATCATAATAATACTGAGCAGCGTTTGAATTCGAGCTTAAGACATTGGAATAACAAACTCTATTAGTGAAAAAATCATCGCAATTGAGACTCATCGTATAAGCCAAACCAGTATAAATCGGTTCATACAGCGGGAGCCCAGAGCTTACATTTAGATTGGCTATAGTCGCATATTTATAATATTTATGAACTGGCTTATTCGTAACTCCATCAAAAGAGGTGATGCTGCGAACTCTTACACCAGGGCCATCGAACCATTGTGTCGCATAAATATCATGGTCCTCATCGTCATATTCTAATTCAACGAATCCGTCTACATAATCGCCTCTGACTTTTAATTCAATTTGGTAAGTCTTGCCTCCTAATAATGTTACAATCTCATTTGTTGAAGTGAAATTTCGTAAAATTCGCCTGATCGATGTATTGTCAGTTAGATTCTTCAAGTAAACATCGACGATAATGTCCACGCCCTCTTCCGGAGGAGTGCAACTGGTACAAGTGGGTGCAATTGCAGCCGTGATAAATAATCTGGCACCATTATCCCGTTGGGTAACAATATTCGCACTGTAATGAGTTGCTATGCCTGTTGAACCTGATCCCTGGCCACCGACCTGTTCGTTTGCTGGGTAAAGGACTACAGCAGAATCGCTATATCTATTGCTCTCATATATAATCGAATCGTATCCACCGGTTGGATAAAGGATATTATTTAGCAGCGCTTTTTTCGCAGCTTCAGCATTAGAGCGTCTATTTGCAAGGGCGTAGTTACCGTAATTGTTGTCATCAAATCCAATCGGAAGCAATGTTTGATTCCCAGTCCCATTGTAAAATCCATAGGCATCCTGAGAACTTGAAAGGCGACCTGGTAAGTCGTTTAGATCTGTGTATCCAAATTTATGCCTTACTGTATCTATACTATAATAGCCTTCTTTCTCTACCCAATATTTCAATTCTTTCAAAAAGAATCTTTTGTTATAGCCACTCATTGCATGAGTGCCTCCATCTATTGGATCATAGTATGATAAACCATACTTTTTAAAATTGGTACCTTCAGTGATTATGATTCCGGTCAATCTTTTGTCACCGCCGTTATCCGGTCGAATCGCGTATTGAAAAGTGATTTTAGCACCGTTTGACGATTTTATACTATCGAGCAACCGGCTATTGTACGTGACGTCAGAAACTGTCTCTGAAAAAGTAGCTGCACCAGTGCCGCATGAGGGCAAATTGGGACAGTACGCTCCACCAGACCATAATCCGACTTCTCGCATTGCAGTATGTGTAAGACCGGTAATGTTTCTTGTATTTAATACCGAATAATAAAAATTGATTGAATCACGATTAAGAAACTCGATCTTTCTGAGAAAGAAGCCCGTATTAATTTGTGTAAATCCATCTAGCTTTCCCTCTATATTGTGATTCGTTGTAACCTCGACAGCACCTGAGCCACCGAAAAAAAATTTTATTCCTTCCGTATTAGTAACAATAATCTCATAATAAGCTCCCGTGTTTACCTGGACTTTTAGATTAGAGTAGGGAATAAGAACGACATGGTTACCTGTATCAATAACAAACTTGCCTGTTAAACCTGGTGCTGCAATTCTAAATTCGTCAGGTTCCGAATCATAAGTGTTGTTGTCATAGGTTAAATCATACAAAAAGTCCAGAGTTGGATGGTTGGCTCCAATAGACTGTGAGGGATATAGTCTTGTTGTCAAATCGTCAGGCCTGCCATGCACAATCCTTGTAATTACTCCGCCCGCATTAAGAATCCAGCCTAAGCCCGTACGTGAAGGAATCTCATCCACTTTAAATCCATTACTTGCATAATTGAGTCCAATTGGCAAGACAAAATCAGACATTTTAATTTGATATAAAGGAATAGCCGCTCCTGCTCCGCCATGATAAGCCCCAGAGGTTAGTTCTCCATTCTTAGTTAACGAAGCAGCTTCGGGTGTAGGCGGCAAGATCGTTGGAAGTTTCGGATCAGGTTGCGCCTGTAATACATTTACTTGCAGTAAAGTCAAAAAAGTAGCAATAAATATGATTCTTGATCTCATTTTCATATTATTAAAAATTATAACCAACTCTGAATAGAACTGGTTGCGCTTTTGGAATTTGTTTATAACTGAGGTAATCCCATAAAATTTGTGCTTTTGTCTTCTTAAAAAATTTGCTCCTGATCGATAGAATCTTAGATAATCCCATCAATCCACTTTGCTGCCATTTTCCCGCATAGAATGTTCCTGATCTGGTTGGAATAGAAAAGCCATTAAGATCGGGTCGATAGTTCATTTCATAACCACCACTGAGGTAAAAGCTGCCTTTGATTTTCCAGTCAAGAAAACTTCTTACACTGGCTCCCTGATGACTAATTTTAATTTGATTCCATCCTCTTCCCCAACCTAATTTGTAGCTTGCACCAATTCCAATTGTACTTTTATCATTGAGTTTATAACCGATTGAAATACCCACGTCAGTAGTGGCAGGCAATACCCACTCTGCACCTTGAGACTGAAAATTTGTTCCTACTTCTAGTCTTTGAAGAAAAGTCTTGGTCTTTTCATTGTTCGGTTTGAAATCAGGTATTTCTGTATCACTGCTTCCTCCACCAAGTTTGTTGATTTTGTCTTTTAGCCGTTGAATTTGCGACTGTGCCTGTTGCAAATTCTGCTGAAATGCTTGTTGTGCATTTGGTCCACCTGCTGCAATTTGATTCTGTATAATTGAATTGACTTGTGATCTTGTTTGTAATCCAGCAAGATTAGATGCAAAGTTTGGGTCATTAGGATCCGACGGAAAACGGAACAATGAGGCGAGCATACTGTTCTTTTTAATAAAATCCTTAAAGAGTTTTGTCTTACTCAGCAACTCGAATGCCTTACGTTCTGCTTTCTTTGAATCTTTAAGAATTTCCCGATACTCATTTATCTGCTGAGAGTAATAATAAACTTCTTTATTAAGCTTTTTTAGATCCTTTGCCAAACCAAACTTTTCTAATTGCTGCTTTAGGTATTGTCTTCTTTCCTTAAGAAACTGTTTTATATCTTCAGCACTTTGAAGTTTGCTTTGCAACTCCTTTAATTTATTATTGGCATTGCTGAGTCTTTCGTTTGCATCTTTTACATGAGAAATCCATTGTTGATTTTGTGCAAGGAATTTAAGGGAGGTAGAAAGCGTATCTAAGTTTGGAATATAATGTAAAAGCGATTGGGTAGATTTTAATTTACTTTGTATTTGCTTATATTTGTCGTTCGCATCCTTAAATAGATTTGTAGCAGCTATTGAATCAATCTTCGCAAGTTTTTTATGAAGTTTAGCTTCCTGCTTTTGCATGTTGGCCAAAACTTTTTCAGATTTTTTATCAAGTTTTTGATTTAAAGAATTCGCTTTTTTCGAGATCGCATCAAAGTATTGGGAAGAAATCTTCGGAATGCTGTCTTGTGAATTCGCAGACTTCGAAACAATAATAAGCAAAAGAAGTATAGGCAGTCCTATGAATCTCATAAGCTGAGTAGTTTTGAGTTGGATTAATATTAAGATGCTGCACTTTGGTTTTTTGCACCTTCTCATGCATAAAAACCATAACACAAATATTTAACGAGAATAACACCGTTGCTCAGAAGTGTTTTTCGGAAACTTCGTGATGTTTTCACGACACCCGCGCGGATTAAAAATTAAGGCAAGCACATAGCATTCGCTCAGAGGAAGAAATTTTGCTACTAATAATCAGAGAAGATAACCAAAGAGGAGTTTCAAGAATGGATTTCTTCTATAAACGTAAGACAAAAAATTTGATTCTACCAAAAAATATTTTGTTTTTGGAAAATCATTACAAATTCTGAACCGCTATCCGACTGCGTACGGGGACTTGCTTTTCTAATCAGATCGTCACATCTGACTAACGCACTTATGACCGAAGCCGACCAATTGTAGGATCAAGTTCTATGAACCTTGAGTGCCAAAATTAGCCAGAAAATCTTTCGAGTAAATTAGAGATAAACGTGACTCTACAAATGCATAGAGCTTTGGCTTTAAACAGTCCTTCCATTGTTAATCTTTGAATTTACAGGGCACACCTAATTTATCGAATATAACTTTGACCTGGAGAACAGAATAATATCTGCCGTTCTTCTCACCAACTTCCTCAAAAAAAGGCTTTATCCATTTTTTCATTGTTTTGTCACATACATTGTAAATGCCAGCCAATTCTTTGGTTGAATAAGGTCTTATTTCCCTTACTAAGTTTTCCGTACTCATCTTTTATCCCTCCTTTCTTTTTTTGGTTCGTTAAGAATAGAGTTCCAGGAACTCATCAACATTCAAGCAGAGCAGAGCTGCCATTTCAACAACTCCAATCTTCGTCTTTGATCTGTACTCTGCAATCCACTTTTTAATAAGTCTGGGTTCTTCAGGAGGAATATCCAATTCAATCGGTTCACGCCTGCGAATTTTTAATTGATTGAATTGTTGAATTAAATATCGTTTTTGATTTGGGGTGACTAATCCAAGATCATCTGCCCTATATAAAAGAGCAATCATTGAAACTTTCCATTTACGTTTTAGCTCCCCCAATATTGGAATGGTAATGCCATTCTTAAAATCTTCTTTAATATACTTAGCGGGCATTAAAAATTCAGCCGCAAATGCATTTGCCTCATGTGAAATATCTCTTTCGGGAGAAACTGCATTGAATGTATGCATGATTAGTTGGCCTAATTCATAAGCAAGTGTAAATCGCTGGCGGTCCCCTAACAGCTTTTTATTAAAGAAAATAATTGGCAGCTTGTCATCAGTCAAAATGCTCTGGCTGTCGACTCTCTCCGTCCCAAAGTCGAACGAGCTAACAACTACACCCTGATCCTCTATTATCTTGGTCAGATTGTTTATAACAATAGAATCGACACTCCATAGCTGTCTAAGTTTATTTGCAATTTTATCAGGCGTTTGTTTTTCATTGGCAATAAGATTCGGTAAAGAAGGAAACTCATTGTTGAGAGCCATCTTAAGGAATTGAACATGCCTGCGGATAATATTGACTTGAGCGTTGATTGGTGTAATCAGTTTCTGCGCAACTGTTTCTCTTTTACGAAAACTAAGATTTCCTGGTAAGATTGTCCCAGGCTGATAAAAGAACTGAAGAGGGAAAGAAGTTTTCTCCGCAATAGCTTCTAAAATTTCGTTTTGGATGCCAATATCATTTCTTTCGATCTTACTCAGATTCGTGGCCGACATTCCAATCTTCTCAGCTAATTCCACCTGGTTCAATCCTCTCGATTCTCTCGCTAAGACAATCATGTTTGGGTTTATGCTTCCAATCATTTCAACACATTTAGGGACGACAAACATAATAGTTTTTGTAAAATTTCAAAAAAAATGTCAATAACTAATATAATTAGCTTTTATCAGGTGGTCGCTATCAATAAGTTAGACGGTAAAATATTTTTTTGAAATCCTCCGTAATTCCTCCTTAATCATTTTCAACACTTCCATAAGTAATCCTTTACTAATCCGTTTCACATTCGCACACACAAACAGGAACAAATGAGAAAAAGTTGGAATAATATGTCTCAACCCGGAATGACTTTACACCTAATGACATTTTTCAAGACATTTTACACATAAGCCTGCATTGTTTGACATTGTTCTGCATTTTACATCATAAACGTTCAATAACCGGAAACGAGCATCATCAGTGTTTTCATTTTTGTGCTGTCAACAAAAAAATAAAAAAAAGATATACAATGAAACAGCAACAAATGAAAGCAGCTAAAAAATCTTTTTCCCCTAAACTTAAAGTTGTAAAAGGATTGAAAGACGAGTCAGAGGCGATTGAAACATTAGTCAATACAGCTTGGGGATTTGCCTGTACAGCCCTATGGAATACCTCCATCTTTTCTAATAAGGAAATTGAAGATGCAAAAGAAATCATTAGAGGATTTTTAATTGATTCTAAAAACCAGGAAAAAGCATATTCAGCTTTTTGTCAGCGCGTATTGCTCGCAAGACAATACATCAGCAACAATGCAGGCAAATACATTCCATTGCCGACCATCTGGCTGAATAAAGAGAATGCTTTTGGCTTCGCAGGAACAAAGCTATGGTACGATAACATCAAAGCATTAAGATCATCACTACCGCAATACAAGGCAGAACTTAAAGCATTTGCGGAAGCAATTCTTGAAATGAAGGAATATCCAACAGAGAAAAACTTTGAATACTGGAAAAACTATTTCATTGAAAGAAAAGCACCGGGACTATTAGCATTATTTCTTCAAACAATTGCCCGTCAACAATTCGGATTATAAAAACATTATACTGTTTATGAAAAAAAACACTATTCAACTAAAGCCATATTCACTCGGAGAGCTTGCAAAGGTTTACAGTGTATGTGATCGCACAATGAAAAAATGGATCAAGCCCTTTGAGCAAGAGGTTGGTGAAAAGAACGGCAGGTATTATAGCATCAGCCAGGTGAAAATCATTTTTGATAAGCTCGGTCTGCCTTCTGAAATAGAAATATAATCATCATCAAACAACATTGTTCTGCATAAAATGGAAATGATTAACACAATTCAGCAGTAAGCTTCATAAACCCGAAACGACAGTCTTTGAGCATTGCATCTTTGAGTTATCAAAAACAAATGAAAACGATGGACACAAAAAATACAGAAAGCGCATCCAGCAACATATTCCTTACAGGTTTTATCCTGCTTGCGAATCTTGATTTTGCCGGACTCGCTGATTATGCTCTCAAAGCTGTCATTGGAGGTGCAGTGTGGTTGGGATATAAAATGACGGCTGACTACATCGAACGCAAAAAGAACAAGCAGTAATGACCCTCGCCAATAAAATATTAACAGGAGCCTTGATCGGTGGTGGCGTAATAGCAGGCTACAGCTATTATTTGAAAATGCGAAGGACCGAAGCGCAGCTTCAAGTCGTACCCAATGCAGCAATAGATAAGGTGAACTGGGACGGCATCACCATCAGGCTCGATTTACTTTTGAAAAACCCAACGAAGGGAAGCTTTTCAATTAAGTTTCCCTTCATTAAACTAACCTACAAGGATAGTCTTGTCGGAAGCTCGCAGGTAGTAAATCAGGATATTAAAATACCGGCGTATGGAGAGGCGAAGATTGAAAAGATCCTTGTGAACATTCCAATACTCAGCATTTTTTCAGTTTCGTCATCAATCTTAAAAGCAATACAGAGTAATGAACAACTGGCAATAAAAGCAACACTCGTAACGACAATTGATTTAGGTTTTTCAAAAATACCCTTTGAGGAAACACATGAAGTGATATTGAAGAAATGATCGATGGAAGCCAGGAAAAAAAGAAATATCAAACCCGGAAATGAATATGATCATTTATTTCCAAAGTCAGAAAATGATAATAAAACAATCAGAAGAAATGCGAATGTTTATCACACAGTTGATTTTATTCCAAAGGTTGTCGGAGAAACACTCGAACAAACAAAACCAATTTCAAAAATATTAAAAGGAAATACGACCCATGAAACATGCAGTAACATTTGGCATTTTGTGTACGGGCATATCAATTACAAAAAAGATAAAGATGGCTATGAACAGATAAGAAGCCCGTCAAGAACATGGCACGACAGAATACAAGGGGTGGATTGTGATTGCTACACGGTATTTATATCCAGTATCCTGATAAACCTGGGCATTCCACATATCCTACGGATCACCAAATACCACCGTGACTACTTTCAACACATCTACCCCATAGTGCCAAATCACGGAAAGTATGTAACGATTGATTGCGTGACAGACAATTTTAATTACGAAGTACCCTATAGTGAAAAAAAAGATTATCCTATGGATTTACAATATCTCAATGGCTTTGATGGCGACGGCATGGACGAGTTGGGCAAGATCATAAAGCGGAACATGGCTTCAAAAGCAAAGAAGCCAACTACTCCAACAGCAAAGAAGGCAAATCCAATACGTCCGAATCCAAAACCTGTGAAAAAGGCTGGTGGATTGCTTAAAAAGATCAAAAGCAAAGCAGCCAGCAAACCAACCGCCGCAGCATCTTCTCAACCGTCTGTGTCGGCCGTCAAACCCAAGAAAAAAGGGCTATTAAAGAAGATAGTAAGTACAGTAAACAAAGTAAATCCTGCAACGGTTTTATTGCGTAATGGAATTCTTGCAGCAATGAAATTAAACGTGAAAAATGTGGCTGCAAGATTAAGATGGGGTTATCTCACACCTGAACAAGCAGCAGCGAAGGGCATTGATCCGGCAAAATTTCAAAAGCTTGTTGCCACACGTCAAAAGCTTGAAAAGATATTCGATGGAGCTGGTGGAAAAATAGCAAATCTCAAAAAAGCCATTCTCAGCGGGAAAGGGAATAAGGATAAAGCTGTAAGTGGACTGGGTATGCTTCCAATGGTTGAATGGTCGGGTTATATAAGTGAATATACCCCGCTTGATCAACTACTCGGTCCCGAAGTATATTTTTCGGAAAATGTTGAAGGAATGGAAGGCTTCTCTGGGTTTGGTGAGTTAGGCGAGCCTGTTACCCTAGCGACTGTTGGTGCAGCAATGGGTGTAATCGCCGGAATCGTCGCAGCATTAAAGCAGATCGGTGATATTTTCAAAAGCAAGCAAAAAGGTTCTGAAGATTTTGATGAAAACAAAACTGATGCACCTGAAAATAATATGGATGTTCCAAAAAATGACTCACCAGCAATAAGGACTCCGACCGTTTCCACTAATAACATTACACCAGATAGCAGCAGCACACAGGAATTTGTTAGCAATTCTTCTCAGAGTAATGCACCAGAATCACAAAGTCCGACAATAATAAACTCAGATGATCTTCCGGCAACTTATAAAAAGAATGAAATAATTCCGCAAGTTGAATCGGAAGAAAAATCTTCATCAGTTCCAGCAACTACCGAGGATAACTCGAATAGCAATACAGGCGCAGATAAAGAAAGTTTTTGGGATAAGAATAAAAAATGGTTAAAGCCGGTTGCTATCGGAGTTGGTGGATTAACACTCATTGCAATTGGATTCAAAATGCTCAAAGGAAAGGAACAGAATAAATCTTCACCTAAATCACATAGTCTGTCTGGCTTACCTCGCAAAAAGAAAAAGAAATACAAAAAGAATAAAAATAAGCACAAGCAGAGACACGCCATTGCACTGCTTTAATACTAACCTCCCAACAATTAAAAAATTCAATATGTCAAAAAAGAAAAACCGCTACTCTCAAAAAGCTAAAAAGAAACATTTTCTGAGTGGCATGAATGAAGAACTTCCTACTAAAGGAAATGCAAAGAACACCCTATTGGAGACCGGCAAGGACATCTTAATAGGTGTCCTTGGCGGAGGTCTTATCGGAGCAGTAATTGGCAAACCATCACTGGCAGTAGGAATCATAACAACAGGAGCCGGACACTATACCGATAATAAATTGATGCAGCTTCTCGGCATTGGAATGATGGCAGCCAATGGCTTCCAAAAAAGTGGAGCAGTAAGTGGACTTGATGGATTAGCAGGTGTTAAAGAGCGCCTTCAAGCTTACAAAGAAAGTCTTAGTGAAAAATTCTACCTGGATAAAATCATAAAGAAGAAGCAAGCAGGCACAAGTGGCTTTGGAGAGCTGCAATATTTCTCTTATCCGGACTCATCTGTAAATGGCGAGCTGGCTGCACTTGATGACATCGAAAATCAAATTGCTGAAAGTGCTATGCAGTTCCAGATGAATGGCAATGAAGATCTCCAAATCGGAATTGTCGAATTAGAAGATCGCCTTTTTTAAAAACAATAACATTCAATAATCTATAAAAACTTAAACCCTATGTTAGGAATTCTTGACGGAATAGAAGAATACAATAATGCCGGTGCATTGATTGGCATCGAAGGCATTGATGATAATGAGTTGCTTGGTGCACTCAAACGCATGAACCCAATAAAAAGAATGCGAACAGTAAACAAGCTCGCCAGCACAGGTGCCGCAAGCAAGGGCAGCCGTGCAGAAATGGAAAAACATTTCGGAGAGCTACCTGCCCATATCAAAGAAGGACTTGCTAATGGTTCACTACGTCTTGCAGATGCAACTATTTATTCGATAAAGGCTGCATCATCGAAAACAATTAAAATGTTTGAGACGCAGGATGATAAAGAAATTGGCTTGCGCAATATTTCAAATGCTAAGATGCCAAAGAACCAGGCATTTCTTGTAAGCGGAATTTATTTACTGGCAGGTGTTTCAGCAGACGGGACAAAGGATAAGATCATTGCAACAGAATATAAAGGACTGGAAAACTTCCATCCGATTGCAAATGGAGAGTTTAGCCTGAAGTGCAATAAAAAAGCAATTGTTCCCGAAACATCAAATGCAGTTTTCAAAACTGCGGCACTCCACCAGGTTCCGATTGGCTATTATAAACTCGCAAATCCAAGACTTGTTGAAGATGATCTTTTGGTTGAAATGACAATTGAGCTTGGCACTATGGATGGCGTAGCAGCAAACACTTACATATTTGCTGGTTTGCACGGCACGATCACTACACCATAACTTTTTTTCGGTTCATTGGACAAGTGGGTTGGTTCGTAAGCCTGCCTCTCAGGCAATACTACCTCCCACTTTTTAAAAATAGTTTTCATGCAAAAAAGAATTAAAAAAAGATTTGACCTGGATGTTACTGAAGCTAATACTATTCACTCGAAAACTTTTGAGCTGGATAAGAACATTACAACAATTAATGGGTTACTGATGGCATCAAACCGGGACGATATGCTTTATTACCGGGGTTCACAAAAAATCGAAATCAACCGTGATGAAATTTTCCCTGAAGGTTATGAAAGCAAGCTATTGATGACTGGGATAAATGTGTCGCCGAATGAACGGTATTATAATCTTGGAGGAAAAGCGCCGGGTAATGGTAAGCTTGCTTTAGAATACAAGGACACTGATTATGACGGATTGGTTTTTGCGCAGTACAGAGTTTCAATTTATCTGGATTGTGAAATTTCTGAAGAAGTATGATGAAACAGGAAGCAATAGTACAGACATTGATTATTGAACGGATTGGAGAAATGCGACATTTCCAATTCTTGCTTCCTCGTGATACATTGCGCATCATTGGCTTTGAGTATGCAGCAAGTGAAAAATTTGGAGAAAATCCTGTACCACCTGCTCCGGCGGAAAATGCTTTTATGTTTATGCCAAACAAGGTTATTGGTAACATAATACTTAGAACAAATGGATGTGAAGGTATTTTTTATCAAAGTGATCTTAAAGAAGACAGGAATGTTCATTTCGGTGAAGCTATTACTCCGACTATCTGGAATGCTTTGCCCTGGTCGCATGGAAGAAAAAGACATGAGATTGAATTAAGCATTAAAGAAAACCGGATGGTTCATGGATTTTTCAAGGATAGCTGGGGAGTTGGAGAATATGGATCGCTTTACTACAGACTGCATTTATATCTATGGATTGAAAAATGTGGGCAATGACAGTAGCTTTTGCATTAGAATATATTCAGAGGAATATGTGCGATTGTGAGTATTCCTTAAACTTTCGCCATTTGGTTTTACAACCGAGAGAAAAGAGAAGTGTCCTGGCACATAACCAATCTGCTTTATTGATCGAACCATCATGTGATGTAAGAGTAGAAAGCGACACTGGAATTTATGATCTCAGTGAAGACTTAACAAATGAGTTGCAATATGAACACAAAGGAGACATTTTAATTACAAATTACTCCATCTTTCTAAATCATATCCGGTTTATCCAGGTGATCCCTAAAAATTGTAAGACGCCATGCCAGTAACAAATGACAAATACGATCAACTCAAGATAGATAAGCTAAAGCACTTTCTTGAAGATATGGCTTCAAAGGGGCAAGCTAAACCTTATGAAATTTTTGTTGACAATCTTAAAGTGGTTCCAAAAACAGAAGATCCAAAGGATTTTGATAGCTATGAGTTTTACATGAATGAGGACACTGAAAAAATCAGAATCCTTATTTACAATTCTAATTTATCGCCACGTAATGATCAGTATTGCTTTTACGTTCAGCAGAACAAGCAGGAAAAACCTTTAAATGGCCTCGGTGATCTTGATGGCATCATACAGGAGAAGCTGAATGCAAGAGATAAAGAATATGAATTAAACAGATTGAAGGATGAATTGCAGGAAACTAAACTGCAACTGAAGGAAGCAGAAGAATATGCTGATAACCTTGAGCAACAACTTGAAGAAACAAAAAGTAATAAGTATAAACTCGGCAAGCTTGACCTGGTTGATCTTGGAACTCTGGTTCTCGGAAGGTTTGCTGAAAAAAATGCTGACCTGCTTTCGAAGGTTGGCCTCGAAGGACTAAGCAATCAAAAGCAAATACCATCGGGTGAGCCTGAAAACACTGAAGCAAGTTTTCAAAAGAAAACAGAAACTTCAAATATCAGCCCGGAACAGTTGCAGTATATATCGGTTTTGCAACAACTCGATGCAGCATTTGATAAACCAAGCCTGGAAGTTGTTATGCTGATTCTTGGCCGTTTTTCTGAAGAACCTGAAACACTTACCACTGTTGCAGAATTATTAAATATACCGTTACCGTCAAAAGAAGGATAAAACAGTACCCTATGAAAAAATATCATTATGACATGACAATTGAAGCAAAGGAAGAAAACGAAGCTGATGCCAAAATGCAGGCATTAATAGTCCTTGCTTCAAAGCTGAATGAAAAAGAGTTGACAAAATTGGCGCATGTAATAAAGCATGATCCTATCAAAACTGCTCTTGCAAAAAAATATTTAGGCGTTTAATAATACTCATTATCCGAATTCTATGAATCAGGAAGCTTCTGTCGACCAACATGACGAGTTTACTCTTGAAGAAAAGATCAAGTATGGCATACTTGGACTCGTAGTGCTTGGTGGAAGCTTTTTTATTGGAAGGAGCATCATTCGTAAAGCAAGATCAACAAGCGAGGAAAAGAAAACTTATGAAGAAGGAAGTGCGGCTACTTATGCGAAGCAGATCAAAATGGCTTTTGAAAATGATATGTGGTGGGGCTGGGGCACTGACGAAGATGCTTTAAGAAAAATAATTCGTGCAATACCAAGCAAAGAAGAATTTAAAAAGGTCATTAATTCCTATCAAAAGCTTTATGCACGCAGCATGATGGCTGACATGCAAGATGAGCTAACGACAAGTGAATACAAGGAAATGCTTGCCATCATAGCTGCAAAACCGGAAAGAGGAAATTCGGTGCAGCAAATCCAATTGTCTCCCTTGCAATATCAATCGTGGGCAAAGAGACTCAGGGCTGCATTTGAAGTTTCCAATTGGGTTTTTCCAGGTACAGATGAGGATGCAATTAAAGCAGTGTTTTTAGAGATGCCAACCCAGGCAGCATTTGCAGAAACAGCCAAGGTTTATCAATCACTCTACGGCGGTAAGCTTTTATCTGATTTAAAAAGTGAGCTTGAATTTTATGAATACGATCCAATGATGGAAATAATTATGAAAAAGCCAAAAGCCTGACAACATGAAAGGAAAAAAGAAAAACAAATCAAAGAGCAATAATAAGGGGGGTAATAAAGAACAGAAAAAGAAGATCATTGTTGCTTCACTTGCTGTTGGTGCAGCAGGTATTCTTGGATATTTTGGTTGGCAATATTTGAAGAAAAAGAAAGAAGCAAAAAGTACTGCAGAGCTTGATGAATCATTAAAACCAGCTACTGCTATTCCCCACTATGAGATTCCGGTAGCAGTTTCGAAACCGGGGGCAATCACAAAACTTTCTTATACTTCAACACCATCAATACCTAAATCTGATTTTCCTTTAAAGAAAGGTAGCAAAGGTGAAAATGTTAGAATTTTGCAGGAAGCATTGATTGCAAAATATGGAAAGACAATACTGCCTAAGTATGGAGCAGATGGAGATTTCGGAACTGAAACTTTAAATGCATTAAAGAAAGCAGGATTGCCTTCTACCATCAATGAAAGCACATTCAATGTACTCACTCAAACGGAGAAAGTTGATAGATCCGCTCTTGGAAAGGATTTATATAAGGCTGCCATCGCAAAGGATTTTAATAAAGTGCTGTCGCTTTTAAAAACAATGAGCAGTACAGAAGATTATTCAGCAGCAAATGCAGTGTTTAAAACTTATCGCATTGGTGGCGTCAGACAGACAATTGTAAACGGATTACTCAACATTTTTACCAAAACAGATCAAAAAGAAAAGATCAAGCTTGAGTTCCTAAGAATGGGATTGCAGTTTGATGGCAATAAATGGAGTTTATCTGGCTTTGACGGAAAACCAATCGTTACCAAAGAATCTACAACAGTTTGGACGAGTCCAACTGAAGGTGTGAGCGTTCCTGCACGAATGGTCCTTGGCAGTGAAGTATCAAAACGGCTTGGCTATACATTATTTGAAAACAAAGGCAAATATTTCCTGGTAAATACCAAATCTGTACAATACCTATGAAAAGAGAAATTAAATATATAGTAGTGCATTGCACGGCAACTCCACCGGATGCAAAAATTGAAAGCATTCAGCGTTACTGGAAAGAGCAACTCGGGTGGAAAAACCCCGGCTATCATTATATCATTAAAAGAAATGGTGAAATAGTAAAAATCAATGATGAAGCAAATATCTCCAATGGTGTTGCTACTTATAATCGTTATTCAATACATATTTCCTATATCGGTGGAGTTGATAAAGATGGTAAACCCATTGACAACAGAACAGATCAGCAGAAACATTCTTTATTTAATAAGCTGGTAGCACTGTCGGAAAAATATCCTGATGCTATGATTTTAGGTCATCGGGATTTTAGCCCCGATAAAGATGGCGATGGCAAAATTGAATACAACGAATGGATAAAAGCCTGTCCTGCTTTTGATGTCAAAGAATGGCTTAACAATTATACACCTGATTTAGATATAGCTGCGTGATGCTAGCACTTATTATTAATGCACTTCGATTTAAAACTTATGAAACTTATGTCCGGCCATATGAACTTAATATCGTTGGGATTCGGTCAGATAGCACTTTACCAAACAGGTTTGATGATGAGATTCATGTGTTCTTTAAAAATGGTTCTGGAAAATGGATTCATTACATTTTTCCGGCGACAACTGATCCTGGAACGTACTGGTTACAGAATCCAATGTCGCCACAAGGCACAGCAATACTAAAGCAAGGACAATACAAAGGAACTTACCAGATTGGGCTACACAGAGGAAAATATTATGCCCTTGTTCAAAGTAAGCCGGTAACAGTTCTTAGAGATTATGATCGCAATGCATTTTTAGACTTTTGGAATGGCAAGCCTGATACTGGAATGTTCGGCATAAACATTCACCGGGCATCTGTAAATGGAACAACAAAGTCTGTGGATTCGTATTCAGCCGGATGCCAGGTATTTGCAAACGTCAATGACTTTAGTTTATTCATGCAGCTCTGTGAAAAACATAAACAGCTTTATGGCAACAACTTTACCTATACACTTATTGACAAAAGAGCTATTGCAAGAGAACAGAAAAAAACAATGGCTGTAAGCCTCGCCGGACTAGGTGTAGGACTTGGAGCCGCAATTATCACTTATAAAATCATTACCTAATGAAAAACTTTCTTCAACAACTTTTAAAAGACAAAAACGAGAGCTTCAGCCTTCGTGAAATGGCAGTTGCCTTATTTATCCTGGTGGTTATCGTTAGCTGGATTGCAAAGCAATTTTTTAAATATGATGTGCCTGAGTTCATGTTTTACTCATTCGTGAGTTTGGTGGGTGCAGGATGCTTTGGCTATTCCATTGAAAAGAAAACAAATTCATAAAAAACCCTAAACAATCTCTATGAAAAAGATCAACATTGGCGTCCCTGTAATCACCCTTATTCTCGGTATACTCATCGGCCTTCTTTCCTGGTTCCTATTTGACCTGAGTGCAAGTGATCTGTTAACTGCAAGTTCTCCAGATACCACAGAAACAATAAAAAAAGAGATAGCAGCAAAAGAAGCTTTGCATCAGGAAAAACTTACTGAACTTGAAAACAAGAATGATGCTCTTCAAAAAGACCTAAACTCAGTTAAAGAACAGCTTGAGTCAATTAAATCAAAGACAAAGAAAAGAGAAACAACAATTAAAAAAATACTTGAGCCAAACGGGATGTCTGCTAAAGATTTATTAGCAAAAGTAGCTTACTCGGTTGCCCTTGACAGTAGTTCATCTCGATGCGACTCATTGGCAAATGAAGTGAGCGAATACATTGAAGAAAATGCAGAAAAGGATAGCTTATATGAAACGCATATCAGTAAATTAGATAGCACTGTATCAATCAAAGATTCTATTATCCAACTTAAAAACAAGCTGCATATTGATCTGTCTAATACCGTTTCTAAATTATTAAATGATCAGGAAGCTCTTTTGAGAGAAAATAAAGCACTTCGAAAAGAATTTAAGCGACAGAAGCGAAAGGGCAAGCTTGTAACTGTTGGACTAATGATTCTGTCTGCAACTGCAGCTAAGTATTTACTGAAATAACAATATGAAAGAAAGAACAATTATTTCTACTGCCACACTCATCACTTCGCTATTGACTTATTGGTATGCAAGGGAAGCCCAAAAGGATGCTGTGCCTTATGTAATGCTTGGTGGTTTTATCGGCGCGTTGATTGGTGAGACGATTGCAGAAAAACTAAACAGTGATAAAAGATGAGCTACGCACTTTTCGATAATGATGGCTGCATCAGATTTGTCAGGGACGGTGAAACTACTTTTATCACAAAAAGCGCCATTGTAAATATATCTCTTATCAGGGATGAAGTAATAAAATTAGGTATGGAGCCATGCACAGGAAGTATTTACATCAGGCACAAGGATGTCACCGATCCGATAACATTTACTCCTATTGCACTTATGACCAATATAAAAAATTGGGTTTCAAACCTGCCACCACCTATTCCGGGTGACTAAAAAACTTATCACCTGTATTTGTCAAAATTTGAGTTAATGGCTAAGTATTCTGAAATTCCTGAAATCGTGCTTGGAGAGACTCCAGAACTAAATATTCCGGAGTTGGCCGTTACTTATAATCGAACAAAGAAAAAGGGATATGGTAAAATCAGTTCTGCCAGTGATGCAGCACATATCATAAAAGAAATATTTCCAAAAGGGGAAATCGAATTACAAGAGCAGCTCATTGTGCTTTATCTTAACCAGGCTAATGAAGTGATTGGATATTACCGCCATTCGAAAGGAGCGATCAATGCAACAATAGCCGATCCAAGAATTATTCTGGCTGCCGCACTTAAAAGTTTATGCGTTTCAATGATCATAGCACACAATCATCCTTCAGGAAATTTAAAACCCAGCCGTGGTGACGAAGAATTGACCTTAAAAATAAAAGAAGCGGCAAAGTACATGGACATCCGCCTGCTCGATCATATCATAATAACTAAGGAAGGATATTATTCTTTTGCTGATGAAGGTTTGCTTGGACTTGAAGGAGTAAAACAAAAAGACAAACTGAAAGAGTTTGTAGATGCAGTTGAAAATGATTTGCGAATAAAAAAAACTCATAGTAAAAAGTCAATTGAAAAATTAGCTGCATCATTTGGTATAAAAGATAAGACTGAAGTAAAGGAATTAACGGAATTAGCAATCGTCAAAAGAGCAAGAGAACTTGCTCATAGTGAAGGAACAATCAAAGAGAGATTCGATAAGATAGTTGACTTGTATAATTCGCAAGTCAATCTTTCACATAGGACTTCACAATCAATTTTATTGCAACAATATTCCACTCCTGCGCCAATTGCTTATCTGGCTGGCGTATTCTGTGGAATTGATAAACCAAAACCTGATAGTTTATACTTTGAGCCATCTGCAGGTAATGGGCTATTGACGGTTGCCGGAAATCCGAAGGATTTTATCGCTAATGAGATTGATTCAACTCGGAACAAAAACTTACAAACTCAAGCTTTTTTGAAAGTAACTAAGGAAGATGCAACAGAATCTTTCAGAGACTACATTAGAAAGTTTGATGCTGTGTTGACCAATCCTCCCTTTGGAGTGACTGAAAAAGAACTTTATTGGGGAGAAAGTTTTTTGATCCGTCCACTGGAACAGATAATGGCATTAAGAGCATTAGATACAATGAAATGGACTGGAAGAGCTGCCATCATCATTGGTGGTCATAGCCGATGGGATGAGAAAGGAAGAATACAAGCCGGCAAGCAAAGGATTTTCTTTAATTATTTATACAGTCGTTACAATGTTGTTGATGTTATCAATATTGATGGCCACAAACTTTACTCACGGCAGGGAACATCATTTGATGTTCGTCTCATCTTAATTAATGGAAGAAAACAAGCTCCATCCGGCGCTGCCCCGGTATTTGATCCCTTAAAAGATACAGTGATAAAAACTTTTGATGATTTATTTGAAAGAGTGATGGATGCAATGGAAATCCATACTGATAATTCTATGAAAATGACTTCTGATTTAGAGAAAGAAGCTCTTATAATACAAAGTCTGTTTGGCTTTGAGGATCTCGGTGTCCCTTATGAACCTGCGTCGGATGCGTGTATAGTATTGAATACACAAGTTCCAGATAGTATGGCATTTGAAACTAAATCAGCTATTGAACTTATCAAAAATGAAGTTGGTGGAGATATTGACAATTTTGTTCGTCATCGTTTAAAATATTCAAGCAAAGCTGCACTGTGTAAGGTTTTATCAGCAGAGCAAATAGATGCTGTCGCAATGGCAATCTATAATATCGAAGCAAGAGGCCAGGGAATGATCATTGGGGATCAGACTGGCATTGGTAAAGGCCGTGTGGCAGCAGCCATGATTCGTTACGGAGAATTACAAGGTGTCAAGCCAATGTTTTTGACTGAAAAATCAAACCTGTTTTCAGATATTTATCGTGATCTGGTTTCAATAGGTTCCGGACATTTAAAGCCCTTTATCGTTAACAGTCGTGATTCAAAGACTGATATTAAAGACGAGGATGGCAATGTAATTTACCAAGCTCCTTCTTATCCTGAACAACAAGAAATAATTACTTCCCGTGTTGTTCCATCGCAATATGATTTTATTGTAGGAACATATTCTCAATTTAATTCGCCAGAAAAAAAACCTGAAAAGCCAAACTTCTTAATGGCTATTGCCGAAGAAAATATTTTCATTTTAGATGAAGCGCATAATTCAAGTGGTTCATCTAATACTGGTAATTTTTTACAAGGCGTGGTCAGTAAAACGAAAGGTGTTGTATTTCTTTCAGCAACTTTTGCAAAGAGACCAGACAACATGCCCATCTATGCAATGAAAACATCTATTGCCGATTGCAACTTGAGCCGTGATGAATTGGTAGAAGCAATTACAAGAGGCGGTGTGGCATTACAGGAAGTTTTATCATCACAACTTGTTGCCGAAGGACAAATGCTACGACGTGAAAGAAGCTTTGAAGGTGTAGAAGTCAATTATATTAACCTTGACGATAAGGCCGAAGAACATAAAGTAATCGCAGATAATATCACTGAAATACTTCGGGACATTATTGACTTTCAATCAAGCCATGTAGATGAACAAGTAGAAGAACTCGATAAGATCGCTGTTGCTGAAGGAAAGGAAATCGAAATAAGGGAAGGTACGTCGCAGGCAGGAGTTGATAATCTTCCATATTTCTCCAAAGTTTTCCAAGTCATTAATCAAATGCTATTTTCTCTCAAAGCAGAATCAGTTGCTGAAAGAGCTATTCATAGATTAAGAGAAGGAAAGAAGCCGATCATTGCTTTTGCTTCTACAATGGGGAGTTTTATTGAGGCAATGGAAAATGAACAAGGGATGCCTGTTGCTGATGGTGATACAATCAATGCTGATTTTTCCGAAGTATTAAAAAGAGGATTGGATGGCATTCTTCGTTACACAGAAAAAGATATTGACGGCAATCCAATATTTAAAAAATTTGAAGTAAGTGAGCTTCCTGTTGAAGCGCAGAATGAATATCACCGCATACTGAATAAAATAAAAGCAGCATCTACTGGCATTACCATTTCTCCGATTGATGTCATCATTAAAAAATTAAAGGATGCAGGTTATTCTGTTGCTGAAGTAACCGGGAGAAAATTGGAAGTGCAACTCAATATAAAAACGGGCAAGGGGTTAGTTCTTTCCAGGAAAAAGCTAAATACCAATGATGCTTTTCGTCAATTCAACAATAATGAAGTGGATGTATTGATGATTAACCAATCCGGTTCCACTGGCGCATCGGCACATGCTATTCCTACTGCAAAAGTTCCAAAAGACCAGGTGAAGCAAAGAGTGATGATTGTTCTGCAGGCAGAGCTTGACATTAATACTGAAGTGCAGAAAAGAGGAAGAATAAATAGGACTGGTCAAATATTAAAACCAATCTATGATTATGTGACTTCGGCCATACCTGCGGAAAAGAGGTTGATGATGATGCTACAAAAGAAACTCAAGTCACTCGACGCAAATACTACTTCTAACCAAAAGCAGTCCACAAAGATTTTAGACGTACCTGATTTTTTGAATAAATATGGAGACAAAATCGTTCGTGATTACCTGATGGAGAATAAAGAAGTCAATGAATTATTGGATGATCCTCTTTCACTGGAAGACTCAAAAGCTGATAGTGGTAGCCAGGATGCTGCGATACTTGAAGATGCTGCACATAAAGTATCTGGTCGGGTTGCTGTTCTTTCGACTAAAATGCAACAGGACTTTTACAACGAGATTGCGGAACGCTATAATGATTATGTTGATTATTTGAAACAAGTGGGTGAGTATGATCTGGAAGTGGAGGCAATGGATTTGGAAGCTGAAACCATTTCATCTAAGATCATAAAGATGGGTAAAGGCAGCGACAGTGCGTTTGGAGATGACAGTATGCTTCAAACAGTGAGAGCAAATGTTCTGAAAAAACCTTTTACTAAGTCTGAGTTGAAGAATTTAATCAATGAATCTCTGCAAGACCGTGATGCTAAAATGCAGCAATCTGAATTGATGGAAGATTTTGAAAAGTTTCAGGATAAGCATTTGCACTTAGAGAATGATGAAATAAATACAAAGTATGAGGAATTAATTAAAAACATACCACAAGAAAAAGCAATTAAGAAATTACAAGAGAAACATGGAGTTGCAGCAGCCGAGCAAGAAATACAAAACCGAACAAAAGAATTAGAACAGGCACGAAAGGATAAATACGAACAGGTTAAACGAGTTTTTGACAACCGCAAACAATATCTATCTAAAATCTTAGGATTCTTTTATGTTGGGAGGAATTTACAATATCCGGTGGAAACATATAATGCCGGCAACGAGTTAGTTCCCTCAGTTTTTTTGGGGTTTGCAATTGATAAGAAAAAGAAAAATCCTTATGCACCTTCAGCTATTAAATTAAGATTCGCTATTGCTAACAGCAGTAAATATCTTGCTATTCCTGCATCTTATTCTGAAGATATAATGGCAATCATCGGGGCAAGCTCAGATATCAGTCAATCTTCATTAGATGACTTTTTGAAAGAATGGGAAGATTATACTAAACAGAATAATGTTGATCGCAGGATACGGCATATTATTAATGGAAACTTGTTACAAGCCTTCAGTGATTTCAAAGGAAAATTGGTTAGCTATACAACCCTTGATGGCAAAACAATCAAAGGTATCCTGATGCCTGAGAACTGGAATCCTGGAGAACAGATTCAGGACCGGGTTGTAGTTCCAATCCTAAAAGCATTGCCACTCATTAAATCACTTACACAGAATAATCAAATTGTTACTAATAATGGTTTGTCCATTTTCAAGACTGGAGAAAATTTCAAATTGATTATTTCAGCCTCACGAACAAGAGGCGGTGACATTTATCTGGATAAACAAATCCTGGAACTGGTCGAGAAAAATAATTTTGAAAAAGTGTCAGATAAAATGGTAGCGATTCTGCCGGAAAAGAAAATTGGAAAATTGGTGGAGCTTCTTCAAAATAATCACAGTTGTTCTGTTACTATTCATTCCTCACAGCTCAAAGATTTAAAAACAGAAAATATCCGTTATTCTAATAGAAAAAAAATCGAGTTACCTGACCAGGAAAAAGAAATTGATGACAGCATTTCTATCCTTGAACTCGAAGCAGAAGCTCTTACTCTCGAATTTGAATTATTAGCCGCATAAAATAACAACCCTATGATGATCGCAACAAATAACTATTTTACTCACGTAAATAATATTGATTTCTCTTCTCTACCCGAAGCTTTTAAGAAAGGACATGAGTTTCTTGTGAAGGCAACGAATAGCGGGGAAAGCTGGACTTCATACCAATCAAGTGATACAGTTAAGAAAACAATTGACATCTACCTTGCCAAGCTCAATGAATTTGTTAATGCCAACAAGAAAGCAGAGAAGAAACAAAGACAAAAACAAGTTCGCCAGCAAGACGATAAAGCTATCATGCACGAAGCGATGATAAAGCAAGGTTTGATCAATCCGGATGGATCTCCAAAGAAAAAAACAAAAAAGAGACTTGATGAGCCACAACCAGCAATGGTAGAGAGAATACCGGAAGAACTTCGCTTCATAAGACGGTTTGTCAATCTGAACGGCAAAACAAAAACAAAAGAAGAAATACTTCGTTTCGTGAATTCACTTCAAAAGGCAATTCTTGAAAAACGCATTCGGAAAAATTCTTCTTACGCTGAACAAATTAAATATATCCAGGATAAACTGATCGATGTTTATAATACGATGAAAGCAAAGATCAAATTGGAATTGAAGCCAGAAACTTATGATGCGTTGAAGAAACTAACCGGTGAGGAAAAAGTAATGCCTTCTGTCAATTTCATCAAGCGATATATCAGCATGAATGGGAAGCCTGGTATGAAAGAAAAGGCTAAGAAGTTGCTTGAACAGATTAACAAAGCGTACTCCAAAGGAAAGATCACGGACAATGACCCGTACATAGTCGAAATACATGAACTAAAGAAAAATCTAAAAGCATTTACCACCAATAAATCGGAGAAAGTACTAGAGATAGAAAAAACGACATTGAATGGATTAGAAGGAATATTAGGTTGCGCCTGTCAAAACTTAAATGGATTTGAAACGAAGCCAGAGATAATGAATAGTATGGATTTCGCTAACATGAATTTTGAGACATTAGGTTTTACCGGCAAATGGCTGAAGCTGATTGGTGATCCCTCTACCAACTTTACAGCAATGGTTTTTGGAAAGCCTAAGATGGGGAAGTCTTATCTTTGCATTGACTTCGCTGGTTACCTGGCTCGCAATCATGGAAAAGTTTTATATGTAGCAAAGGAAGAAGGACTTGATTATACACTTCAACAAAAATTAAATGATAAAGACGTAGCCCATCCAAATTTGTATGTATCATCTGTGCTACCCGAAAGCTTATCACCTTATGATTTTATCTTTATTGATAGTGTAAACAAACTCGGATTCTCTCCTGATGATTTGAACAGATTGAAAGCGCTTAATCCAAGTAAATCTTTCATCTTCATTTTTCAATCAACAAAAGACGGAAATTTCAGAGGTGCTAATTCATTTCAACATGATGTTGATGTTGTAATTGAAGTACCTGAAAAAGGAAAAGCGGTTCAAATGGGAAGATTTAACCAGGGTGGAGAGATAAATATTTTCAATGAACACTCAATCGCAGAACAATAAACAAATCAAATCCAAATCTTATGATAAAACGTGATGACCTAATAACAATGAAAGCAATTGCTTTATGCTTTAAACCATTTTTGAAGCCAGAGGAAGCTTTAATTTATTGTAATCTTGGACGCACACAGTTTGCAAAGAATTGCGAAGAGTTCGGTATTTATAAGAATAATGCTGGATATTACAAAAGAGAAGAACTTGATAGGATGTTATCTGGAGATACGAGTCGACTTGCAGAAAGGGTAAATAAAATTAAGCCATAGAGTATGATTTTTTATAAAGACTATTGATAAGAAAATGTTTGCAAAAATCCCATCAAAAAGCGGATTTTTTGAAGAAGAATGGTTCAATTCTTCAAGTGGGTTAAAGGATTATTCCGTTAGATGAGAGTAACTTAGCCACATTGCGGAAATGCAGCAAAATCGTGCTCGCTAAGACGGTTTGTTAACGATTTATAAATCGTTTTAAAATAGGCTCTTATATTAATATATTCAATAAGTAATAAAAAACAGGTTTTTCCCCCTGTAAAAACAGGTTTTTTCCTGTTGCTTTAACGCCTAATTTTAGGTTGTAACTTAGGGTAATTGGGATTTATTTTGGCATTATCCCTCATTTTAATACCTTTGGGTAAACCTAACGGCATAAATGAGGATAAGTGCTATAGATATATTGCGTATTATTTATCTTCTTACGTTATCAGTTGTCTGTTTTCCTAAACGTTTACTGAAGTTGTTTGTGTGGGGTTCGTCCTCAAAACATCTTTATGGGTATTGCAGGCAAGTCAGATTTTTTCAAATACATAATTCCTCATTGTTGTGCCGAAACGTGAACCAAAGACACGACCAGTCTACATTTTTTCTATGACGAATTTATAATAGGAATCCGGAAATATTGGAAACCAGATAGAGAACAATTGCAGACAATAACAAAAGAACTCAAAAGAGCTAATTAATGTTGCTAATTGCATGCAATAATAAGAAATGAATTGGTGAAAATCTAAATTCCAGTTTATGACGGATCCTTTAATCGCCCAAGTTGCCCAATTGATAACAGCTTTTGTGTCTTCAGCATTTATCAAAGGAAGTGAGGAATTTGGAAAAAACATAACTAAGGATCTTTATGAAAAGATTAAAAAAGTAGTAAAAAGGGATAAGCAGAATTCCCTGATCTCCAAACTGGATCAACTACCCCATTCGAAACAGCAACAAGAAGATTTCGAAAATGAATTAATAGAACAGCTTTCGAAAAACAATAATTTTTCAAGGGAAATAGTAGAAATATTGGAGATTATGTCAGTAGCAGCAGCCATTCTTGAAACAAAGGTGAAGTCGTATAAAATGATCAAACGGAAACATGATTTGTACTCTTCGGCTTGGGCGGCTGGTTCTGAGAATGAAATGGATGAAGAATGGCAAAAAGAAATTAAACATTTGGAAAAGAAATTGTACATCCTGAAAGATGAAATTCTCCTAATGCTCCGAAGTAAAATAGAAAAGGGCACACCAGCAGACGAATAGTCATTTTGTCTTAGGGCTTAAATGAACTGCATGAATAAAATAATAAACCATATTTATCTTTTACCATTATTCATTGCTGCTGTTTTAAGTATACGAAGCATTACTCAAAAATGGGCCATCTCTTATCGTGTATTTTCAGTATTACTGGCAAGTTCTTTCCTGGTTGAATTGACAGCAGTCGCTTGGCGGTATTTTTTAGTTGACACATTGAATTGGCCTTATTCCTTCTCCACTATATGGTTGTACAATAGCTTTCTTATACCGAAATGTCTATTGTATATATCTGTTTATTATTATGCAATCAGATCAGTTGCTGTAAAGCGTATGATAATAATAACAGCAATTTTGCTTACTTTGTTTGCTGTTATTAACTTCTTCTTTCTCCAGCCTGTTGGAGTCTTCAAGGGTTATACCATAGTTATTCCTTATTCAATCATCATTTTTCTGAGTATAATTTATTTCGATCAGTTGCTAAAACAGAAAGAAATTATCAGGCTGCGTTCGCATCCAATGGTATGGATATCGCTGGGAACTTTTTTATTTCATATTTCCGTCCTTCCCTATCTTATTTCACTGAATTACCTGACGGGTCACTACATTTCATTGGCTTTAAGTTTATATTATATATCGCTAGTATCAAGCTGCATTATGTATTTCTTGTATTCAATTGCCTTTTTATGCAACAATCACCAACATCGACAGTGATAACTGTAGTTATTGTCAGTACGATATTGTTGATACTTATGGGCGGTATCATGGTATACTTTATTTTCCTCTACCAACGAAAAAGATTCCGGCATCAACAGGAAGTAATAGAATTGCGGGAGGCGTTTCGTCAAACGCTATTGCAATCTAAGTTGGAAATTCAGGAACAAACACTCAATCATATAGCCAAAGAGCTGCATTCTAACTTCAGCCACCTCGTGTCTCTCATTAATATTAATCTCTCAGAGATTTTGCCGCAAAGTTCCGATCAGATGAAGGCAAATGTTGTAGAAACAAAATCTTTGGCAAAACAGCTATTGGCAGAATTAAAAGCTTTGAGCGCCAGCCTCAATACGGACCATATAATACATATTGGATTTGAAAGTGCATTAAATAATGAATTGAATAGACTTGGCAATACAAAGAAGTACAAAATTATTTTTACAAAGTCAGGTGATCCTTACAGGCTTCGTCCCGAACATGAGATCATCTTATTTCGATTGTGCCAGGAGATATTAAATAATATCCTGAAATATGCAAAAGCCACTGCAATAACCGCATTATTGAGTTATTCACCTGGCTTTTTGCAATTGGAAATTTCAGATGATGGAATTGGATTTGATTTGGATCTTGCCGCCGGGCTTAGTGCGGAAAGAGAAAGTACCGGCTTATTGAACATACAGAAAAGAGCCAAACTTATTAACGGTGAGGTCACGATCAACACCGGCCTAGGAAAAGGCACAAATATTAGCATCCGCATCCCCAAAAATTAATTTCTCATCATAAGATAATATGACCAACAATACAACACAAATTACTCTGGGAATTGTTGACGACCATAATCTTTTTAGAAAAGGCCTGATAAAATTGATTAACCTTGGAGACAAAGAAAATAAATACAAGGTCATACTTGAGGCATCAAATGGAAATGATCTTAAAGAAAAATTGAATAGAAGATTATTGCCCGACATAATCCTAATGGACATTGATATGCCTGACATGGATGGTTATGAAACAGTACAGTGGTTGCGAAAAAATTATCCGATAATTAATGTCCTCGTAATTTCAATGCTAGAGACTGAACAATCAATAATAAAAATGCTGCGCCATGGCGTTAAAGGGTATCTCTCTAAGGATATTGAGATTGAAGACATACACATGGCATTGGAAGCGATCGCAAATAAAGGTTTCTATTATTCTGATTTGGTCACTGGTGCAATGGCCCAAAGTATCTTGTCGGACAATTCCGATATTAAACTTCAGAATAATCTGGCTGATAATTTGTCAGAAAACGAAAAAGAATTTCTTAAGCTCGCCTGCACTGACTTAACCTATCAGGAAATCGCTGATAAAATGCATCTAAGTCCTAAGACAATTGATGGTTACAGGGAAAATCTCTTTCGCAGGTTTGCTGTCAGGAGCCGGGTCGGGTTAGCTATGTATGCAGTTAAAAATGGCTTTATTAAGATTTGATTGCTGCTTATTATTTGCTAATGTTTTCAAATGGGATGAAAAAAAGCCAGTAATTTTTTTGAAGGAAGAGATCGTTTTACAATGACTGTTAACTTCATTCACATACCGGCAAAGCATATGATACCTGCTTGCCCTTGCGTTCTTCATATTCCCTTGCAACCCTATTTTCCTCATTCAGGTAATCAGTTATTTCGCCTTCTATAACAGCGAGTTCCTGTAAAACTTCTAAAGAAACCAGCAATGCCCGATCAGTTTCTAAAACGCCATGTAAACTGCCGGCACGTAATAACCTATAGCAGTTAAAAATGTTTTGCAAACCAAAGGCGACTCAGCTCCCTGCTTCAGCAGTAATCTTTGCACATTAGACGGGATATCCGGGTTTTCTCGGTTGGGATCAATTTGGTCGGCAAGGAAAAACTCATAAAGTGCCTTTTCTTTGACCACAATGGTCTTATTACACATGTTGATCATTTCCAAAATCGCCCCATCTTCCGCTGAGCCTATATCAGCAGAACCTCCCATATTCCTTCTCTTTTCTATCAAACTTTTGTCACTCATAACTAGAAAATTTTCAAACCTGCAAATATACGCTCATTTATAGCTTAAGGTCAATGAAGAGCCATCTTGTGATCAAGATGGCTTTTTAATTTATCCTGCCACCTTCAGAAATGTCGGCAACCGGTCAGGTGTTGGAAGATGACCGATTGTTTCTACTTGATCTTTTGGCCTGTGTCGTTTATAGGTTTTTCGAACCTGCTCGGTAGTTGTGTGTCCCATTAAATATGCTACTGTTGCATCATCAACATTCCTGTCCTGTAATAAAATTGAAAAGCTCAAACGAGCACAAGACCAGGTAATATCCTTATCTATACCAGCAGCCTTTACCCATTGCCCAAGTATTTTATTAGCACCGTTTGCAGTTGGAAGACGGAACACAAACCGAATTTCCTTATTATCTACCTCTGCTTTTGCTCTTTGCTTTTCTAAAATAGTCTTTGCAATATCATGAAGTGTTAGCGTCACTGGCCTACCTGTCTTTGCTTGTATGATTCTTGTTGTTAATACACCATCCTTAATGTCTTTCCATTCAAGTCCTTTTACATCAACCCAACGAAGTCCAGTATAACAAGAAAAGATAAATGCCGCTCTTACTTCTTCATTAATGCAAGGTGTATTCAGCAGCAGCAAATACTCATTTACTTCAAGGTTCTCTTTGAGCTTTGCAGAAGGGTTAAATTTAGCGGCAACTTTTTCAGTAGGATTGTTTAGAAAATAACCATCTTTTGTAGCAGCATTGACCACCCATTTAAAACGGGCATAGTAGCCGCCAGGAGTTTCGCCTGTAAACTTATCCAAAAGATATTGCCTGAAACGCTTGCAGAAATTTTCAGTAATATCTATCGGTGCGATAAAATCTGAATTGATAAACAACTTAAATTGATTGAGACTATTTGATAAATGACGGTTTCCCCTTCTTGTATTATGATTAACATATTCTTCATAATACTCGACAAAGTTTGTTTTAAACTTATGTGATGGAATGAATGCGCTGCCAATGGCTTGCCGCTCGATGATCGCCTGGCTCTTTTTTGTTTCAAGTAAGGCAAGAGCTTCTTTGTTATGATTTCTTTGAATTTGATCTTTCGGCTTTTTATAAATAAAAATCCCGGTAGAGGGGCGTTGGCCTGCACCACGTCCAAAATCATAATAGAACATGATCTTATCGCCGGTTCTGTTTTCTCGTTTAAGGATATTCATAGGGTGGTAGGTTTGGATGTGAGAAAATAGGGTTTCAATGAACATGCCATACCAATCAATTCTGCCAACTTGATAACATGAAATTGATTGCTTGTTTTGTAAGTGAAGGAAACTGTGAAGAAGTAGCAATAAGAATTTTTTCTGCCATAAACTAATGGCATGTCAGTTTGAATACTTCGATTTTTGTGTGTCATACTGTGTGTCTTTTTTGTGTCAGAAATAATGGTAGAAAGCGGAAAAAAGCACGAACAATTGACACACACTAAATAAAAAAGTCTTGTAAATCAAGACTTACAAGACTATAAACGTGCCCGGGACTGGATTCGAACCAGCACAACCTTTCGGATGCTGCCACCTGAAGACAGTGCGTCTACCAATTTCGCCACCCGGGCAATGGGTTGCAAATATAATGAATCAGTTAAATTTCAAATTTCAAAATTTGATAAGCAGGTTGTTGATTATTGATTATTAATTATTGATTATTTCGTGATATTTCAATGGTGTCAGCAAAGTGGCGGACTGGAAAAATAATTAATAATCAATAATTAATAATCAATAATTAATAATTAATAATTATTCTGAAGATTAGAATTCGATACTTCAAATTAAACACTCACATTAAAATCCCTCAACGCATCATTCAAACTTGTTTTCAGATCTGTGCTTGGTTTACGTTGGCCGATGATCAACGCACAACCCACACCAAATTCACCGGCAGGAAATTTTTTTGTATAGCTGCCCGGGATCACTACACTGCGTGCAGGCACCCGGCCCTTCATTTCTTTTGGTTCAGCACCGCTAACATCTATAATTTTTGTTGATTGCGTCAATACCACGTTAGCACCAAGCACCGCTTCTTTTTCTACAATTACACCTTCTACTACTATACAACGGCTGCCAATAAAACATCCATCTTCAATTATTACCGGGGAAGCCTGCAATGGTTCCAATACACCACCAATACCAACCCCACCGCTTAAATGAACGGCTTTGCCGATTTGTGCACAGCTTCCAACGGTTGCCCATGTATCCACCATTGTTCCTTCATCTACATAAGCGCCGATGTTTACATAGCTTGGCATCAGCACCACATTTCTTGCTAAGTATGCACCATAACGTGCCACAGCGTGTGGCACAGCACGAACGCCAAGCGCTGCATAATTTTTTTTCAGCAGCATCTTATCATAAAATTCAAATGGCGCCATATCCCATGTTTGCATTTGCTGAATGCCGAAATACAAAAGTATTGCCTGCTTTACCCATTCATTCACTTTCCAACTTCCCGTCGGAACCGCAGGGTCTGACGGGTACGCCACACGCAATTTTCCTTTATCCAGTTCTTCTATTGCCGCTCTTACTGCATCACTGTATTTTGCATCTTTCAACAATTCACGATTGTTCCATGCTTCAAGAATTAATTCTTTCATTCTGTAATAACATTTGCTGCGAAAATAAAAGTAATTATGATACCAGCTTTTGGAATTCTTATCTGCTTCTGTTGCGACGCTCCGTTGATGGTTCTGTTCGCTGTTCAACAATAGCGTTGCAGTTTACCCAGACACATCCTTACCGAAGTTGATTATTTTTTTATAAGAAAGTTGAGCGTCAGCCGATGTTGTGCGCATGGCTCGATGGTAATCAGGTTTTAATTTTGCCTCTATCCATTAGATTATTTTGTCGCTTTCAAGCCCCGCCTGAAGCGTTACTTTTGTTGCCTGATGTGTTATTATTGGAATCCTTTATCCATTTGAAAGTTATTTTAAGATGTGCCTCACTATCTAAACTGGTTAGTATAATTCCTGCCTTGGCAGTAAATTTTAGTCCCAATTCAACTTCAACTTCTTTTGGAGAGTTTGAGATCTCTTTTATACAATTAATAATACTATTCGAAACTTCTTTTAATGGATGAAGGGCTTTTTCGAAGCTTGCTTTAGCATTTTCAATAACTCCCCTGTTTTCAACAGCATTTCCACGCATTGGCAAACTTTCAGTCGAGTCGTCGACCTCAACAAATAAATCACTGCCATCGTTTGCCTTTAACTGTAATATCTTTTTCATTCGTCATCGTTTGGTTCCAATTCAGCGTCATCGTCAAACAAATCTTTTGAGCCTTTATAAAGTTTCATCCAATTATTATATTCATCAATTTGTCCTGAAACGTAATAACACCTGGCTAAGGCTAGTATATAACTTTGTTTCCTTATCTCATTAGTGGTAGTATCATATGCTTTTCTAAAATCACTAATTGCACTTGTTAAGTCCCCCAAATCAATATATACTAATCCGCGGCCGTAATGGCCCTCAGGCTGATTTGGTTTTAACTCAAGAGTTTTGTTCCAATCCGTCAGGGATAAATTCAGCACCTCATTTCTTTTGTCCTGGTCATCTGTTTTGATTGCATGATACGACCTTGCTCTTGTATAATATCCTAAACTCAAATTGCTTACAACTTCCCACTTATTATTAAAATCTATAGCATTAGTTAAATCAGAAATGGCTAAGTCAAGATTCCCAATTTTATCATAACAATAACCTCTCTCAAAATAGGCTGCTGAATAATCTGAATCTTTCTCAATTGCTTTTGAAAAGTAGTCAATTGCTTTATCGTAATTTCCTATATCCCTTTGCCCACTGCCTCTGTCATACCAGTTTGCAGCAGAATCTATATCGGGGTCTGATAAAATCTTCTTTTTAATACTAGCGACAGCTTCATTTCTTAATTCAAGACCATTCTGAAGTTGTAAAAGCGCAAGTTGGGATGTTTCAGATAAAGGATATTCGTCTCTCAAAATATCTCTTAAATACTTCTCATACTCTGCAATGCCTTCATTATGCGATCTCAGTTTTGTTATTTTTTCGCCTAAAATTTTGTTCACACTTTCATCTGAAAGACCTAATCTTTTTCCAGTCAAAGAAAGACCTCTGATCAATGCCTCAAAAACTAACCCTTTAGGTTGAGATAATGAAACAAAAGCAGTATCAATTTCCCCGGAAAATCTAACTTCAGGCAATCCTTCTATAATTATCGGAGTTAAATGTTCTGGTAGATTCTCAAATCTAATTGCTATACAACCACTATCAAAAGCTTTTAAAAGACTCTTTTGAGAAAGGTCTGGATCTAAAGCAGTATAAAAGCCCGTAGAAAATTTTAACGCAGCACTATCACTTATCTCTTTTTTTGTACCAATTACAATCGGAACAAATTGTGATATGGCCTTTGCCTGTAATTCGGAATAGCAAGCGTTTATTAAAACGCATTTAACATGTTCATTTACCAGCTTAAAGAGGGATGCTAGTGCATCAGGAGGAATTGTTTTTATATTACCTTTTTCATCTTCAAAACAAATCTCACCGGTTTCTTGTCCATGTCCGGAAAAGTGAACGATATGAGGTTTGTAGCTTAATATCGTTTGAAGAACGTCATCGGGTTTAACAGCCTGGCGATCTTTTATTTCAAAAAAAGAATTTGTTGATAGTCTGTTTCTGACTTCCTGAAGTTCTGCACCTAAACGTAATTTACCTGCATTAGTAGGTTCTGATGCGAGAAAAAGTATTCGCAGCGTCTGTCTCTCAATTATTTGGGGCTCCATAAAAAATGTACGTTTTTAGAAATACTAATTATTTATACTAATATACGTCAATGTACTGTAGGGTACTGAGCAACCAACATAAATATACGCTATTGGTTGTTCAGAAAATGATTAATTCTCAATAATAAATGGAACAAATGATACAGATAAATTCCTCTGCCCCGTTTTAAAATTGGGTTAACAAACTGGAAAAGAGCATGGTTGCTTTGCGGAAATTATGTTGAAAAAATTTATACTGAATTATTCAGGCACAAACTGGTTTATAGACCACGCGGAAATTATAAGCGCAACAGTTCCAACAAGTAAAAGGGGTTGAAAAAAAATAATTCTTATAGTGGAAACACCGCTGCCATCTTAATTTATTATAAGGTTGGAGATTTTGATAAGGCTATAATATCTTTCACCTCGAGAATTTTTTTCTGATAGCCCTTAGTTGCAGCATTGATCATTGCATCGCCGATCTGTTGTAAAGTAACCATGTTCCCGGGAGCAATAATACTGATGACCGGCAGCAGCCACCCCATCCATTTATAAAGCGACAAAGTGTTCTTCAATCCTTTCGTTGGTTTTATTAACCCCGGCCGAAAATTATAAACCTGTTTAATAGCAAGTTTCGACAGGTCGTTTTCTGTCTTGCCTTTTACCCTTTGCCACATCAATTTTCCATTAGCATTAGTGCCGCTGCCAGAGATATAGCAAAAGGTCATATCATTGTTCAGCCTATACAATGTTTGTGCAAAATGCATGGTGAGTTCGTAAGTGACTTTATGAAATTCCGGTTCTTTAACACCAACCGAGCTCATGCCCAAACAAAAGAAGCAGGCATTATAACCTTTCAACTGATCTTCAATTGGCGTTAGATTGTACATATCCTTATGCACTATCTCTTTCAATTTCGGATGAGTGTATCCGCAGCTTCTTCTGCCCACGACTAAAACTTTTTCCACATCATTATGTTGAAGGCATTCATGCAATACGCCTTCGCCTACCATACCTGACGCTCCGGTTATGATCGCTTTTATTTTCATATTGATCATTTATACAAATGTAATTTAAGCTGAATGAATTTATCCTAAGTTCATCTTTAGCAAGCAGGGGTCTATCTTTGCACACTATGAATATGGGCTTCGATGCAAAAAGGGCTTATCATAATGGCACCGGCCTGGGTCATTACAGCCGGACGCTTATTCGTTCGCTGGCGGAATATTTCCCACAGCATGAATATTATCTTTTTAACCCAAAACCATCCGACCTGTTTCATTTAAATGCAAAAAATATTTATGAAGTGCTACCGTCAAAGCTGTTGCATAAAACCTTGTCATCGTTATGGAGAACAGCATGGATAAAAAATGACCTTGAAAAAAATGAAATTGATATTTACCACGGATTAAGCAATGAAATTCCATTTGACATTCAAAAAACGGGGATCAGCTCAGTTGTTACTATCCATGATGTGATCTTTGAGCGTTACCCTGAACAATATTCAAGGATCGATGTAGAGATCTATAAAAGAAAGTTTCGCTATTCCTGCGGGCATGCGGATAAAATAATCGCCATAAGCGAACAGACCAAAAGAGATATCATTGAGTTTTACGAAACGCCGGAGGAAAAGATCGCTGTTTGTTACCAAAGCTGTAACCCGGCATTTGCAAAAAAAGCAGACGAACAATTAAAGCAACACATCAAAGAAAAATATTCATTACCCGGCCAGTATTTTCTTTATGTCGGTTCCATCATTGAGAGAAAAAATTTATTGGGCATTTGTAAAGCAGTGTACCTTTTACGCAACGATCTTACCATACCACTTGTTGTTATCGGCGATGGAACAAAATACAAACAACAGGTAAAAGATTTTATCAGGCAAAATGGACTGGATAACCAGGTTATTTTTCTATCGGAGAATCCGTTGGCAAGGGTTGCTTCCTCTTTTTTACGGGCTGAAGATTTTCCGGCCATTTATCAAATGGCAATTGCAATGATCTATCCGTCTTTTTTTGAAGGATTCGGAATTCCGGTGCTGGAAGCTCTTTGCAGCCGCTTGCCGGTGATCACTTCAAACGTTTCCTCTTTGCCGGAAGCCGGAGGTGATGGAGCTCATTATGTAGACCCAAATAGTTCAGAAGAAATTGCTGAAGGGATGAAAAAGATATTTAATGATAAAGCATTTGCTGAAACATTGAAAGAAAAGGGTTGGCAGCATGCACAAAATTTTACCCAGCAGAAATGTGCAGCTGGTGTGATGAAGGTTTATGAAAAGTTGAATGTTGAAGGTTGAATTGGTAATTGGTTAATTTGTTTTGTGATAAGTTTAGAAGAAGATATACAAGAATGTTTGAAAGTGCTTAAGGCAGGAGGATTAATACTTTATCCAACAGATACCGTATGGGGCATTGGTTGTGATGCAACGAATGACAAAGCAATAGAAAAAATTTACAAACTGAAAAAACGCAACGATGAGAAAGCTATGATCGTGCTGGTAGCAGATGAAAAAGAGATTATGCAGCATGTTGCTGCCCCTGATCTTTCACTATTTGATTATTTACAAAGCGTTTCCAAACCAACTACGGTAGTTTATGATGGCGCTCTTGGATTTGCCGATAACCTGGTGGGCAATGATGGATCGATCGCTATCCGGATATGTAATGATGAATTTTGCCGTAACCTTTTGAAAAGATTTCGAAAGCCGGTGGTTTCAACATCTGCAAATATTTCCGGAATGCCGGCTCCAAAAATTTTTTACGAGATCAGCGGCGAGATAAGGAATGGAGTTGATTACATAGTTAATTACAGGCAGGATGACACAACACCTGCTCAACCTTCTTCACTCATTAGATGGGACAAAGGAAATGTGATTATTCTTCGTGAATGAGTTGTGGAAATTATTCATTATTAATTATTGATTATTTTGCCTGCCACTGCATCGCTCTGAATAAGTTAGTTTCTAATTAATCAATAATTAATAATCAATGATCGATTACTAATTGGCTCAATAATTAATAATTAATAATCAATAATCAATAATATTTTTGCAAGAATGGATATTAAATGCACCGAAAAGGAATTGTTTATTCTGAAAAAAATTGCTCATGCCGCTGAAGAATTGGGGATGGAGACTTATTTGATCGGTGGTTTTGTACGAGATAAGATCATTGGACGTAAAACAAAAGATGCGGATATAGTTTGTGTTGGTGATGGTATTGAACTGGCAAAAGCGGTTGCTAAAAGATTTAAGCCGGAACCCAGGTTCAATTATTTCAAAAATTTCGGCACAGCACATTTACGTATTGATTCTTCTAAACATAATGATTCTTCGAAAGTCCTCTCCGTTGGGGAAGATTTAGGTGGGGCCGGGGCCTTTGATTTGGAATTTGTTGGTGCCCGCAAAGAAAGTTATCGCTATCATTCCCGTAAACCGGATGTTACTCCAGGTTCATTGAAAGATGACCAGGACCGCCGTGATTTTACCATCAATGCATTGGCGATAAGTCTGAACAAAAAAGATTATGGAAAACTCATTGATCCATTTGATGGAGTAAAAGATATAAAAAAGAAGATCATTCGAACACCGCTTGATCCATTGCAAACATTTAGTGATGATCCGCTTCGCATGATGCGGGCCATCCGGTTTGCATCACAACTTGGATTTACTATTGAAGAAAAAACCTTCCAGGCGATTAAAGATGATGCAGATCGAATTTCAATATGTTTCGCAGGAAAGAATAACAGATGAATTGATTAAAATCATTGATAGCCCGAAACCTTCCATTGGTTTTGATCTTTTGTATCAATCGGGATTGCTGCACATTATTTTTCCGCAAATGGTTGACCTGGCCGGTGCAGAATATAAAGATGGCATCGGTCATAAGGATAATTTTTATCATACGTTGCAAGTGCTTGATAATATTGCCGAGAACACGGATGATATATGGCTGCGATGGGCTGCCATTTTGCATGATATTGCAAAACCGGTAACAAAAAAATTTGAAGAAGGTCATGGCTGGACGTTTCATGGCCATGAAGTTGTGGGTGGAAGAATGGTGCCAAAGATATTTGCAAAACTGAAGCTGCCGCTAAATGAAAAAATGAGATTTGTCCGCAAGCTGGTTGAATTGCATCTTCGCCCGATAAGTTTAACAAAAGAAAATATAACTGACTCTGCGATCCGCAGGTTGTTGTTTGATGCTGGCGAGGATTTTGATGCACTAATGATGCTTTGTGAAGCTGATATTACTTCAAAGAATAAAACGAAAGTAAAAAGTATATGGAAAATTTTCAACTGGTAAGAAAGCGTTGCCAGGAAGTAGAGGAGAAAGATCGTATCCGAACTGGCAGCCTCCGATCAATGGTGAAATGATCATGGATATCTTTGGATTAAAGCCATCAAAACCGGTTGGCATTATTAAAGATGCAATAAAAGATGCTATACTTGATGGAGTGATCCCTAATAATTATGATGATGCATATGAATTCATGCTGGCAAAAGCAAAAGAATTAAAGTTATTTCCTGTAAAATCCAAAACAATTTCAAAATAAAAAGAAGAATATAAATCGAAAATCTATCCCGATAATTATCGGGACTAATCGTAAATTTGATTATGGCAATTTTAAAATTCAGGATATATTTTGAAGAAGATGATAGTATTTATCGTGATGTGGCTATCCGGCATACTCAATCTTTTTTTGAATTGCATGAAGCGATATTGAGAGCTTATGAGTTTGATAATAAACACAAGGCAACTTTTTTCCGCAGCAATGATCATTGGCAAAGGGGAAGAGAGATATCACTTGAAGTATATGAAAAAGATTATAAGGCAGCACCATTGCTGATGAAGGATACTACAGTGGGCAGTGAAATAAAAAATCCCAGACAAAAGTTTATTTATAATTATGATTTCAATAAGAACTGGATTTTCTGGTTGAACTGATCAATGTTTCCAAAGAAGAAAACGCAAAGCTCAGCTATCCTGCAATGATCCGCACCGAAGGATTGCGCCAAGCCAGTATGGTACAAAAGGATTGTTAGGGGCAAAATTTGCTGATGTGGAAGAAAAATATGACCTCACGCAGGGAACCGAAGGGTTTATTGAAAAAGGAGACGAAGGAGAAGATCTCGATATAAGTGAAGAAGGATCGGTAGAAGAAAGTGAAGAAGGTTCTTCGGAAGAAGTATGATTAGTAATTAATAATTAATAATTATTAATTATTAAATGCGCAATAATGAGAATAGTTAATGAGTACCGACAAAGACAGTTATCGTTATTGCCGGCCCTACTGCAGTTGGTAAAACTGCTGTTGCTCTATTCGGTTGCCAAATATTTTCAAACTGAAATAATTTCTGCTGACAGTCGTCAATGCTTTAAAGAATTAAAGATCGGGGTCGCAAGACCGTCTGAAGAAGAATTAAGAAAAGTTCCTCATCATTTTATCGCTTCACATTCGATCGAAGAAAATATCAATGCCGCATATTTTGAACAGTATGCATTGCAAAAAGCAAATGAGCTTTTTCAAACAACATGATATTGTTGTGATGGTGGGAGGTACCGGTCTTTACATTAAAGCTTTTTGTGAAGGACTGGATGAAATACCTGCCATTGACGAAACGGTAAGAAAAAATATCATCAATGACTATGAAGAAAAAGGAATGGAATGGCTGCAGGACGAGGTCAAGAAAAAAGATCCCCGGTTTTTTTCTGTTGGGGAAATTCAAAATCCGCAACGGATGATGCGGGCATTGGAAGTGATCGGGTCAACAGGACAATCTATTCTTGATTTCAGAAAAAGAGAAAAAGCAAAAAGGAATTTCAATAGTATAAAAATAGGGTTGGAGTTACCCAAAGAAGAACTTCATCAAAATATTAATTCAAGAGCAGATAAAATGATCGACCAGGGATTGTTGGAAGAAGTAAAGGAATTGGTGCCCTTTAAAAATTTAAATGCGTTACAAACCGTGGGTTATTCTGAAATATTTGAGTTTTTCGATGGCAAAACTTCTTTGGAAAAAGCTATTGAAGAAATAAAAAAAAATACAAGACAATATGCCAAGCGACAAATGACATGGTTTAAAAAAGATAAGGAAATACATTGGTTCAATCCGGCGCAAACCGATGCGATAATCAGCATGGCACAAAAATTGGGTAAGGGTCGTTGAACTATCAAGTGTAACAGATGAATAAAAATTATTTTTCAAAAGTGTTGGCGATCGGCATACTTACTTCTTCGTTATATACTTCGTGTAATGATAAAACGGAAAGTAAGAAAGAAGAAAATGTAAAACCTGTTTCACTGCAATCAATAAATTATGACCTGGCGCATCCTTTAAAAAAATGGTCGCTTTCTGATAGCCTGGCACAAATATCTGGTATTGCCTGGGTAAAAAATGACCAGTTGTTGGCGATTGAAGATTTGCGTCCTATACTGTATGAAATTAAACTTGGTGATACAGCAGGAACTATTACTAATAAAATCCAATTCAGACAAGCTGAAGAAGACAAATTCGATTTTGAAGACCTTGCCGTTGTTGATGATATTGTATATGCCTTATGGAGTCATGGCGCAATATTTAAAATTATAAAAGGCAAAAAAGAAGACAGTGCTCAACGAACAAAAACCTGGCTCAAGAAAGATAACAATACCGAAGGTTTGGCCTATGATCCTGTATCCGGTAATTTACTTATTGCATGCAAGGAAGCATCCGGGGTACAGGATGAAAAAAAATCTACCCGTGCGATTTATGAATTTGACCGTAAAGCAGATTCGTTAAAGCCCGATCCTTTCATGTTAATAAACAAAAAAGATTTTGAAGCAGTTGCCGGTGAAAAAGTTGATTTCTATCCTGCGGCTATCGCTGTTCATCCCATTACACACGACATATATATCATATCAACCAAAGACACAAAAGCGATCGCTCAATTCAGCCACGACGGAAAACTAAAAGCGTTTGACTATATCGATAAAGAAATGCTGCCGCAACCGGAAGGGATTTGTTTTGATCCCGAAGGAAATTTATACATCAGCACAGAGTCCAGGCATCATATGCCTTCTTATATTTTTAAGTTTGCAGTAAAAAAATAAAGATCATTTCATTTCTTTTTCAAAGCACACACTATTTTCCATTTGAACATATTTTCCATAGCTTAGGAATAATTTTATATCCATTCTTTTTATACAGTGTAATTGCATCCGGTTGCCTCTTACCTGTTTCCAGTATACATTTTTGATAGGTTAATTCGGATGCCCATTGTTCCAGATCTGCTAAAATTTTAGTAGCAATTCCTTTTCCCCGGTGTTCAGGCAGTGTGTACATTCGTTTTACTTCTGTGATCGTGGGCGAATATTCCCTGATGGCACCACAGCTTACTGGTTTATCATTTTCATACGCAACGATCACCTGTTTGATGTTATCTGTTTTATTAAGTTGCGCATAAAAAGCATGTTCTTCACCATCCAGCGCTGCTAGTTCTGCATCCAGCAATTTTACAAGCGCAATAAAATCTTTGTTATCTGAATCGGTTCTGGTTAAAGTGATCATGAATCAATTCAATTTTCATTTATCCCCATTGAGTAAATCGTATGCTGTTGTTATCAGCGTCAGCAATATACATTTCCCTATTGCCCCAGCTCTGGTCAGTAGGAGGTAAAACAATCCTTATATCTTTTTGGCTGTATTCTTTATAAAGCGCATCTACGTCATCAACTATAAGAACAACTGCATTACCCGCTCTGCCATCTTCAGGAAAAGAAGATAAATGAACTTTTATATCGTCTCTCATTATTCCAAAATAGCAAGGACCTTCTATTCCGAAAGGACGGTAGTCTAACGTTTTTGTAAACCCCAGTTTATCACAATAAAATATTTCTGCTAAAACCGGGTCCGAAATGTGTAATAGAGGGATAGCGAGTTTTATCATACCGGGTATTTTAGAACAATTATCACCTGCAAAATTAAAACTTCACTTCACTGATCTGGATCACCGGCGCTACATTGGTATAATTTGGGATATCACTCATGATCGCATCTGCATTGGGTCCAAACGGATGTAATAAAATCTTCTACTTTGTTAAAAAAGAGATGACCGATCGCAAAAAAGGTGCTTTGGAACCAGCTGCCTCTCCGGCAATCCCTGCGTCAACAGACGCGTTAGTGCAAGAATCACCAAGCAGCTTCCTGACCATGGGAACATGGGTGTCGCAATAATAATTCATGTCAAACTTTTTACCTTCTTCGTTCGGATAAAGAACACTGACTTTTATCATTTAATACCTCCGTTGTTTAGGTGTTAGAATTTGTGTGGCTTGCTGGCAAACTAAGTTAAGACATTTGCTCTTACATACCTCCTTGCAAGCAATGCAACGGGAATTCCGATACACAGAACCAGTATTCCTGCATTGATTCCCGCATTTTGAAAATCTTCTCCTGTCACGATCGGTTTTTGTTTGTGGCGTGATAAGTTAACAAGAATAACAAATCTCATCGCTGCCCATACAAATATTCCGTATAAAATGCCAATGGGTATTGGATATTTAACCAATGAAGGAATTTGTTTTGCCAAAAAGAAAAAGAAAAATGTAAAGGAAATAGCGATAAAAAAATGTACTAACAATCCGACTAGTGCAAGTGATTCAGGGCTGGAAACAGTCTTTGGATCAACAGCCCCACTGGCAACATATCTTAAAACTTTCATTGGGGTGGTGACGCCATCGCTTTTTATATATGCATTTATACAGGCGCCTGTGATGTCTAATACACCGGCAATTAAACCAGCTGTTAATGCGCTGGCGAAAAATGATTTTCTCATAAAGAAGTTTTGGTTTACGGCTCAGACAACGGAACCGCGGCAATAGCTGCGGGAGTTAAATATAGAAATTTATAGAGGTTAAAAAAACATGCATCTAAAATACAATAATGAAACATGAATGTAAATGCGGATATTCTTTTAAAAAAGAAATTAGATCAGGGTGATTTGAATTTATTCCTCCGAAAGGACAGATCTCAGGGCGATAGAATTTTATTTCATTATTACCAATTGCAAATTGTTGATGCGTTTCATTTAAAGAATGCCAGGCAGGATTATCAAGCTTGTCTATATTCATCTAAATATAGATATAGTGTTATCAAAAAAAACGAGGTTGTCTCAAAAGTTGATGAAGCACGGAACACAAAGAACACAAAGGAGCCACGAAGAACACGAAGGGCTGATAATAAATAGAAATTTCTTTGTGTCCGTTGTGTGTCCTTAGTGTCCTTCGCGTTACTTATTACTTTTGAAACAACCTCTCACAATTTTGTAATCATTTACCCAATTTTCTTCTTCAAATTACTATCTATCGCATCTAAAAACTCTTCAGTATATAAATAATGCTCACCATGGTTCACTTTATTTCCATGAATACAAATAGCGAGATCCTTTGTCATTTTTCCACCTTCCACTGTTTCTATACAAACTGCTTCAAGTGCATGTGCAAAACCGATCAATGCTTTATTACCATCAAGTTTACCGCGGAAAGCAAGTCCTCTTGTCCATGCAAAAATTGATGCGATAGGATTTGTTGATGTGGGTTTTCCTTCCTGGTGTTCGCGATAGTGACGGGTAACAGTTCCATGTGCCGCTTCCGCTTCCATTGTTTTTCCATCGGGAGTTACAAGTACAGATGTCATTAATCCTAATGAACCAAATCCCTGTGCAACAGTATCACTCTGCACATCGCCATCATAATTTTTACATGCCCAAACAAAATTACCATTCCATTTTAATGCGCTTGCCACCATATCATCGATCAAACGATGTTCGTAGGTAATATTGGCTGCATCAAACTGCGTTTTAAATTCTTTTTGATAGATCTCTTCAAAAATATCTTTAAAGCGGCCATCATATTTTTTTAGAATTGTATTCTTGGTTGACATATACAACGGCCATTTTTTACTTAGCGCCATATTAAAGCAACTTCTTGCAAAACCCATAATGCTTTCATCCGTATTATACATCGTCATGGCAACACCATCACCTTTAAAATTGAATACTTCAAACGTTTGCGCTTCACCGCCGCCTTCCGGAGTAAATGTCATTGTAAGTTTTCCTTTGCCTTTGATCACAGTATCGGTTGCACGGTATTGATCACCAAAAGCATGACGGCCGACAATGATCGGCGCCGTCCAGTTGGTAACCAGCCTTGGAATATTTTTAATTACAATCGGCTCACGAAATACAGTGCCATCCAAAATATTACGGATGGTGCCATTCGGGCTCTTCCACATCTGTTTAAGTTTGAATTCTTTCACCCTGTCCTCATCAGGAGTAATGGTTGCACATTTAATCCCAACGCCATATTGTTTAATTGCATTTGCCGCATCAACGGTCACCTGGTCATTGGTTTCATCACGATATTCAATGCCAAGATCATAATATTTAATATCGATATCGAGATAAGGAAGAATCAATTTTTCTTTGATGAATTTCCAGATAATTCGTGTCATTTCATCGCCATCAAGTTCTACAACCGGGTTTGCGACTTTAATTTTGCTTGCCATTGTTTAAAATTTAATAAAAGAAAATGGGGCAGACATTAGGAATTCTGCATTGAAACATTATTTTTGGCGCAAACCTACAGGAAATGGGTCAATCGCACAAAGACGAGAAGCCATTTCCAAGAATCCTATGACATTTGGATGAAAAGAAAAACAACGATAAATCATATCTTTCCCTTATGCTTGCTAATGTCCGGAGGTTTATTAATCAGCACATAGAACTGACTGACGAAGATTTTCACACGCTTGCTTCAAAGTTTCGTCCCATTAGTTTTGATAAAAAAACTAAAGTGGTCGACATCGGTGAAATTGCCACTACTATTTATTTTGTTATACAAGGAATTACCCGTCGTTACTTCTATCGCGGCAAGCATGAAGTAATTACACATTTAGTAAAAGAAAACGGGATAATGGGTTCTGTAATCTCATTCCTCACCGGTGAACCGAGCCGGTATGTACTGGAAACGATCGAACCCGTGACTGCATTAGCTATTTCGAAAGCTGACCTGGAAGAACTTTTTTTAGCTGATAAGAAATGGGAAAAATTTGGAAGAAAGATCCTCACATCATTTTTTTTGCAAATAGAGTATCGCAATCTTGATAACATCAGGTTCTCTACAAAAGAGAGATTTATAAATTTTATGAAACAAAACCCTGATCTTATTTTAAGAGTTCCGCAAAAATACCTTGCATCTTACCTGGAAATTCAGCCCGAAACATTCAGTCGTTTAAAACACTTAATGGTCAAGGAGAAATGAACAAAGCTTTTTCAGAAATAGATCCCATCTATTTCGAATATGCGCAAAAATACCTTGGACGGTTTATGCCAATAACCCGTGACGAGCTTATCGACTTATTGCAATACTGCGAGATAAGAAAATTTGATAAACGTGTTGTGATTGTAAAAGAAGGCGAGATCGATAATTACCTTAATCTTGTTGTAAAAGGATTGGTAAGAAAATATTTACCGGTAAAAAAAAATGAGTGTATACTTCAACTGGCTACCGAAGGACATGTAGTGCAATCGGAAATTTCTTATTTGACAAAAACGCCTTCGATGGTAGTATTGGAAACACTTGAACCTACGATACTTCTTTCATTAACGCATGATAAAATGGAAGAGGCGCTTGATAAATTTCCAAAGGGAGAGAGGTTGGGACGATTGATACTTGCCGGCATGTTCATTAAAAAAGACGAGAACCGCTATAACCGCTTATTAAAATCAACAAGAGAAAGATTTTTCGAATACATCGAACATCATCCGCACATGTTGCAACGCGTGCCTCAAAAATACCTGGCTTCCTATCTCCAGATCAAACCGGAAACCTTTAGCCGGTTAAAAGCTTTAATGGCCAAAAGAAAAAAATAATCCCCATTTTGTAAAAAAAGCCTCCAATCCGATTGATCGGAATCAATAATTCAGTAACTTGGAAGTAACCAACGAGCTTATGAATCCCCAAAAGTCATTCCTGGAATTCCTTAACAAGTTTATTCCGCTAAGCCAGGACGAGTACGATGAATTAATACTTCCCTGTGTTATTAAAAGAAAATTTGAGAAGAAAGCGATCGTTACTCATGCAGGAGAAGTAGAAGAGTACATGAACTTTATCGATTGCGGTCTTGCGAGAAAATATTATAAAAAAGGAACTGAAGAGATCAATACACAAATTTCTTACGAAGGACATATCATTCATGCACAGGAATCATTTCATAGCCGTACACCATCGGAATATTCAGTGGAGACAATAGAACCTACCGAGCTAACCTCGATAACTTATGAATGTCTTGAAAGGATCTATTCATCTTCTTTGAAAATGCAGCAGCTTGGCAGGCTTGTTATTACTGTAACCATGGTGCTGAAAGATAAATGGCAGAGCCAGTTAGTAAAACTTACGCCAAGGGAAAGATTCATCAATTTTGTTACAAGACACCCGGAGTTAATGCAAAGAGTTCCGCAGAAATATCTCGCTTCATACCTTAACATAAAACCTGAAACTTTCAGCCGCTTTAAACATATGGTAAGAGAATATTCAAAAAAAGTATACTTTCATCAGAACTAATTTTTTCGTTCCCATCTGAAGTCACATTTCTTTGCTCCTAACGCAATCGTTCCATTCCTGATCAGTTGAAGCCCCGCAATGTCAGATGTAATTGCATCCACTTCACAGAGGATGGAAGAATATTTTTGGTAATTATGTTTCTTAAAAAGTTTGCAAATACCACATTCAATGATGTCAATGCCATAACCAAGACCAAACGTTTCTTTCTTATCAGTAATGATAGTTGCGATAAACCCATCGGCGTTTGAGTTCTTACTTATTTTTTTACTGAATTTTTTTAAAAACACGGAAGCCAACCAGGTGTCGACCAGTTTAGCAGGAACCCGTTTTAAAAATTGCTGAAGTTTATTCTTTGGCCTCACATACCCGGTAACAATTTCAAGGCAAACTTTTTTTGTTGTTTCAAAAGCTTCGCCTTGTTCGTCCAGCGTTTTAATCAGCGCTAAAAAGTATGCACAAAAATCAAGTCGCTTATCGATCGGGTTGTTTGACCTTGCTGCAAAAGCTGTATCTCCTGAAATGATTTTGTAATGACCATCAACGGCAGAAATTATATCGCTTGAATGCCCGGGAAAATTTTTCTCAATGCCTGCAATAAAATATTTTCTATACGGGGGCATCAGGTGTTTATTGAGAAAATTTATTTTACAGATTTACTACCAAAACCGGTATTGATAATCCATGCCTTACCGCATCAGTTGTTTCTCCGTAGATCAGATCTTTTAATCCCGTATGTCCATGAGCGCCGATCACCAGCATATCTGCTTTTGATTCTTTTACAATGCGAACAATTTCTTTGGAGCGGTCTTTAAAACCAAGCTTTCCTTCAGCAACATATCCTTTGGCTGTTAATTGCGATACATAATTATTCAATTCTTCCTTGTCCTTTCTCGTTTCGAGGTCATCGCTTTCTTTTCCATAGATAGTCGCCGAAACACTTTCTACAACATGTATTAAAACAAAGCTTGTGTTTTTAGTAGCCTGGCCAATGGCATGTGCGATCAGCTTTGCGTCATTCGAACTGAAATCTATCGCTACAGCTATTTTATTATAAGAAGGAATTGAAGCGGCATCTATGCTTCCTGGTTCCGCATGAACAAGAGTGGAGATCTTTTTTTGCAATTTTAATTTTCTTCTTATTCGTAAGGGATAGATAATTGCAATAACAAGCAGGCCAATAAAAAATATACCGGCAAGAATAATTATTGCTTTCCAGAAAATACTGTCGGATGTTGCAAAAAAACTTGCAGCCTGTTGTACTACCATCCTGATATTTAAATAAACAAGAACAGCTGCAATAAGCGAGGCAAGTATTATTACAAGCGGCTTTATTGCATACTTACCCATTGCATACTTATCGCTGGTAAAATGAATAAGTGGAATGACGGCAAATCCAAGTTGCAGGCTGAGGATCACCTGGCTCAAGACAAGCAGGCTGTCAATATTGTCTTCCCCATTTATTAAAATAACAATGACTGCAGGAATCACGGCAATAAGACGTGTCATCAATCTTCTTACCCATGGCGCAATACGTAATTGTAAATAACCTTCCATTACTATTTGTCCAGCCAGGGTACCGGTAATCGTTGAACTTTGACCAGAAGCGATCAGCGCAACGGCGAAAAGTATTGGTGCAAGCTGTGTACCCAAAAACGGTTGCAATAATTCATGCGCCACTTTTATTTCTGCCACATCTGTTCTTCCTGTTTTAAAAAATACTGTTGCAGCCAGCACAAGTATCGCTGCATTTACAAAGAATGCAAGGTTTAAAGCAACAGCGCTGTCGATAAAATTCAGCTTCAATGCTTTTCTTATTCCCTTATCATCACGTTTTATTTTTCTTGTTTGCACCAAAGCGGAATGCAGGTATAAATTATGCGGCATTACAGTAGCCCCAATAATTCCAATTGCGATATATAATGCAGAAGGGCTCAGGCTTGTCGGAATAAAGCCCAATGCTACTTCGCCCATATTGGGTTTTGCTAAAATGATCTCAATAAGAAATGATGCACCGATAATGGCGACCAAACAAATGATAAAGGCTTCCATTTTGCGCATACCAAGCCGCTGTAATAATAGAAATAGAAATGTATCAAGTACAGTGATGAGCACTCCCCAAATAAGCGGTAAGCCGGTTAGCAATTGCAAGCCAATTGCCATTCCAAGAATTTCTGCAAGATCGGTGGCGGCAATAGCAATTTCTGCAAGACCATATAACGCATAGTTGATATATTTTGGATAAGTTTCGCGGTTTGCCTGTGCGAGGTCTCTTCCTCTAACAATTCCAAGTCTTGCTGATAAACTTTGTAATAATAAAGCCATCAGGTTACTCATTAACAATACCCAAATGAGTTTATAACCAAACTGGCTGCCGCCGGCAAGGTCAGTTGCCCAGTTACCGGGATCCATATAGCCGACACTAACGAGGTATGCGGGGCCAAAGAATGAAAGAATTTTTCTCCAGCCCGTTCTTCGTGTACTGGTAGTATCTACGCTTTGGTGAACTTCACTTAGTGAAGGATAACTATTTGATGAACTATCCATGTTTTACGAAAATTTGTTTTGCCAGCTGACCGCTTATCGTCAGCACGATCTTGTTATCTAATTTTATTTCCAGCGAATCGTCGTAAGAGAATTTTCTTTTTACAATAATTGTGGCACCCAGCTTTATTTTCTTTTCCTGTAAATGTTCGAGCAGCACTTCGGACTGATTGGCTATATAGCAGATCTTAGCCGGCTTATTGATGGGCAATTCGGGTAAACTTATTTGCTTACTGGGTTCCATCCTGCCATCAGTGTCAGGTATCGGGTCGCCATGCGGATCGAATTTTGGGTAAGCAAGAAACTCATCCAGCTTGTCAATTAATTTTTTGCTGCTAACATGTTCCAGTTGCTCGGCCACTTCATGCACTTCATCCCAACTGAACTTTAATTTTTCCGCTAAAAAATATTCCCATAAGCGATGCCGGCGTATAATACCCAATGCAATTTTCTTTCCTTCGGAAGTAAGCCGAAAACCCTGGTAAGGCTGGTAGTTAACCAGCTTGCGGGTCTTCAGTTTTTTCATCATATCTGTTATGGAAGCCGGTTTTGCCTGTAACTTTTCTGCCAGTTCATTTGTAGTTACGTTATCGTCTTTTGTCTGTAAATGATAAATCGTCTTGAGGTAATTCTCTTCACTGGTCGAAAAGTTAAGCATGTCTAAAAATAAATTTAGACAAACCTAAAAAATGTTCCCCGTATCTCCAAGAAATTTTTCACTATGGCATAAAACAGGAATAGTTTATATTCGGTTACAATTTGTTCCTATGCCCCGGTATCTTATTTTTTTGCTTGCTGTCTTTTATTTGCTGTACGGTTGCGGCAGTAAAAAAAACCCCTCACTTTCAGGCACTGATGAAGTAATGATCAGTGATTTTATTGCGTCTTTTGAGCTGGCAAAACCCCCTATAGATATACCAGATTCCACATTAAATAAAAAAGAAAATGATTCATTGCTGATAGGGAACAACATATTCGCACAATTCGTTCCTGACTCCGTGCTTGGAAAGGTGCTTGGTAAGAATGCAAAGCCAAAGATCTATATGGGCAAAAGGGTAGACATTCAGAAGGAAAAGTATTTGTTTGTAAAAGTGATTGCAGCAGAAAAGAAAGCATCTCTTGTTCTTTGTTTTGATAAGGACGATAAGTTTAAAGCCTATTTACCTTTACTTATTCCCGATGCTAACCCGGCCACAGCCCAGGTCAGCGGGTTGGATCGAAAGCTTACGTTTTACAAAAATATTTTGCTCAAAAAACCAGATGGTTCAGTTGCCGAAGGAAAGGAAGCGTATAGTTATGATAATGAAATCGGCCAGTTTCTTCTTATAATGACCGACCCGCTTGATGACAGGGTCCAGGAAGTGATTAATCCTATTGATACGTTACCAAAGAAAAATAAATTCTCCGGAGATTATGTAAGGGATAAAATGAATATTGTTTCAATACGTGACGACCGTAAAACTGGTAAATTAAATTTCTTTATTCACTTTGATAAAGACAAAGGTGAATGCTCCGGTGAATTAAAAGGTATTGCAACCCTCACATCTGCGAATACAGCCATATACAGCCAGCATGGCGATGCATGTTCACTCCAATTTAATTTTTCGTCATCTTCAGTTACGTTGAAAGAACTTGAAGCGTGTGGTGCCCATCGCGGAGTTAAATGTTCTTTTGATGGAAATTTTCCGCGCAAGAAAGAAGTAAAGCCAAAGACACCGGCCAAACGGCCATCCAAATGATTGTTAGTTATCGACTTTTTTACGTTCAATTTTTCCCCGCATGTGAATAATTTAATATGTGTATTGGATCATCACACACTTTGTTATGCCTATTTCCCGTTATTTTGTGCCCTGTGTAAAAACCACACAACATGAGTTTTAGACATTTTAAAGTTCCTTACCCTTTTGATGAACGTTATTCTAAGAAAGTAGCCTATTTCTCGATGGAGTTTGCTACACATCAGCCCTTAAAAATTTATAGTGGCGGTCTTGGATTTTTGTCAGGCTCTCATTTGCGCAGCGCATATGAGCTCAGGCAAAACATGATCGGCATTGGTATTCTTTGGAAATACGGATATTATGACCAGGCACGCAACCAGGACCAAACATTGCAGGTGACCTGGATGGAAAAGCAATATAGCTTTCTAAAAGATACAGGTATAAAATTCCAGATCACCGTGCATGAGCACCCGGTTTGGGTTAAAGCATGGTATCTCGATCCGGAGATATTCAAAACAGCACCGTTGTTTTTGCTAAGCACTGATCTTCCGGAAAATGATTACGTATCCCAAACTATCACTCATCGCCTGTATGATGCCAATGTTGCCACTAAAGTGGCACAATTTATTTTGTTGGGTGTTGGTGGCGCCAAGTTGGTCGATGAACTCGGTTTCACTCCCGATGTCTATCATTTGAATGAAGCACATGCCCTGTCTGCTTCATTTTATTTATATAAAAAATATAATAACGATCTGGAGGAAGTAAGAAAACGGTTGGTTTTTACAACGCATACTCCCGAAGAAGCAGGGAATGAAAAGCATGATATCTATCTCTGTCACAAGATGAGTTATTACTGCGGCCTTACGGTTGATGAAGTAAAGAAACTAACAGGTAACAGCGAGGATATGTTCAATCATTCTCTTGTTGCGTTGCGTTTTGCAAGATTGGCAAATGGGGTTTCTCAATTGCATGGAGTTGTATCGAGAGAGATGTGGAAAAAGCATGCCGGCATTTGCCCGATCATTTCCATTACCAATTCGCAGAACTGGCGTTACTGGAGTGATAAGCAATTATACAAGTTTATGGAAGAAGGTAACGACTGGGCTTTCGATGACCGGAAAAAACATTTAAAGAAAAGAGCATTTGAAATAGTTGCCGATCAAACGGGAAAGATCTTTGACCCGAATGTTTTCACAATTGTATGGTCAAGGAGATTTGCAGGATACAAAAGAGCAGGATTAATTACGAGTGATGAAGATAAATTTGAGGAATTACTGAATGATAAAAAACATCCTGTACAAATAATATGGGCAGGTAAACCCTACCCGGTTGATTATCCTGCTATTTCCGAATTCAATCATCTCGTTCATCTAAGTAAAAAGTATAATAACGTAGCCGTGCTTATCGGGTATGAATTGGGTCTTTCAAAAAGATTGAAGCAGGCGGGTGATGTTTGGTTAAATAATCCAAGAGTACCGAGAGAAGCATCGGGGACCAGCGGGATGACGGCAGCAATGAATGGTTCAGTAAATTTTTCTACCGATGATGGCTGGATACCGGAATTCATCAATCATGGTCATAATGGATTTGTAATTCCTAAAGCTGATTATGCAAACATGACCGTGCAGGAGCAGGATGATTATGATCTTAAAAAATTGTACGAGATACTTGATAACGAAATTCTCCCGCTATACTACGAAAATTATGATACCTGGCGACTGGTCATTAAAAATGGTATGCGGGATGTACGTTTTCAATTTGACAGTAACCGCATGGCACATGAGTACTACGAGTTATTGTATAAAACCCCAAATCCCTAATAGGACTTAACATAAGTTATAACCGAAGGTCAGGACGGAAATGTTTACGAAAATTGATCGGTCAAGTCCTCGCTTGTGGTATCAACAGGAAAGATGGTTGTCAATTTTCTTATTACTCCCTCTACCAATGCATCAGGGCAAGATGCACCACTGGTCAATAAAATTCTTACAGGTTTTTTATCCGGCAGATAATCACCACTCAACACTTCTTCCTTTGTATGAAAATTATAATGGAGTATTTCTTTAGCAGAAAGTATTTTTTCTTCGCTGCTTATAAAATAAGTCGGCAGTTTTTCTTCACAAAGTTCTACAAGATGAGATGTATTGGATGAATTGTAGCCACCCACAACAATTGCAAGATCAGCCTCCGTTTGCAACATTCCCGAAACTGCCTGCTGATTTTCCATTGTGGCATAGCAAAGCGTATCTCTTGTGTCAGCAAATCTTTCTTCAACAGTTGCCCCGCTCAATTCATATTTTTCGATCATCACTTGTTTCAGGTAATCGGCAATTGCTTGTGTATCGCTGGCAAGCATGGTTGTTTGATTTACCACACCGATGCGTTGCAGGTCATGCGTTACGCTAAAATCCTCTGAGTACTGTCCTTTGAATTCTTCATAAAATTGTGCGGGCTGGTTTTCTCCTTTGATATATTTTGCCAGTGCAATTGCTTGCTCCATATCTTTTACAATTACTGCCGGTGCAGAAAAAGCAGCATGAGAAAAAGTTGCTCTTGTTTCTTCGTGTTTTGGTTTACCATGAATGATGATGGTGTAATTCTTTTTAGCGATCTGTTCGCTCCGGTTCCAGACTTTTTCAACAAAAGGGCAGGTGGTATCATATTTCGCAGTTTGAATGCCGATCTTATTCAGTTTTTCTTCTAATTCGAGTGTAGTTCCAAATGCAGGAATGATAACAATATCATCAGCAGTCAATTCATCAAATGAGATCAATTGTTTGCCATAGTTATCCTGCATGAATTGAACACCGTGTGCCTGCAGGTCTGCATTTACCTGCGGGTTATGTATCATCTCACTTAATAAAAAAATTCTTTTGCCGGGATTTTCTTCCACCGTTCTGAAAGCAATTTCAATCGCATTTTCCACACCATAACAAAAACCAAAATGACGGGCCAGGTAAATTTGCAACGGACCAAAATCAAGAAGGGTAGGAGTAAAATCTTTTTTCATCTTATCCTGTTCCTTCCGCTTCTTTTTTATAGCCGTGATTAATGGACTACGATAGATAATAGGTACGTCGAAACGTTTCATTCGTACAAAGATAGTTTTTTGAACCCTGCCTTCCGGCATGCAGGTAAAGAGATACAACGGGAAAGAAATTCCCGTAGTTACGGCCGCAAGTCCCTATAATAAATTTTTAGTTTTCCCGGTGAACACTCACCTCTTTTGGAAATTTATCAGCTATCAGGTTTAAATTGATCCTATGTTCCAAAAATGCTTTGAGCCCATCCAGCACAGTTGTAAAGCCCGCCGTAGAATCTTTAATAGCTGCAATCAATTCATCACCATGTTTATCAAAACCCGACTCGGTAATAGTTACAAAAGTGGAATCATCGTCCAATTCGTTGAAATTGATCTCAACTGTTTTTGTGCCATTGTCCCATTCAAAAACAATTTTCTGGTTTTGCAGAATTTCTTTGGCAATGACCGTTGTGGAAATATTATACATTTCCCACTCCCATGTTATTTTTTTATCTACTTCCAATCGACCGCTGCCTTTTGTAAACCAAAAATTCTTTGTGATCGCCGGGTTAATGAATGCCTCAAAGACGTCCTCAACCGGTTTTCTGATCAGCATTTGTGCTTCCGCACATTTACATCTTTTGTCTAGCATAAAAACCTAATTTGATATTTAATGACAATTACTGCGCCACGATGCAAAAGCTAACCAATTAAAAAAAAACACAAAATACCCTTTGTGCGGCGCTGTATCCCTGTGGTTTACTTAAAACAGCGTAATTTGCGGCCGCAATATTCACAGTATCACATTTAAAGATTTTTTATGAAAAGATTCTTGCTATTCTTCACGCTATATTCACTTTTTCTTTCAGCAAATGCCCAGGATGCTTTAACTGCAAAAGATTATCAAAATGCAGAAGGCCTGATGGGTTATAACACACAGAAATATCTTGATCGTATCGGTGTTGCTCCTAATTGGCTGCCCGGTGATAAATTCTGGTACCGTGTGTTGACGGCAACCGGAAGTGAATTTATTTTAGTCGATCCTGCGAAAGGCACAAAGACCGTTGCATTCGATCATGAAAAATTGGCTGCAGCACTTTCCACTGCAAGCGGAAGAACAATTAAAGGATCAATGCTTCCATTTCAATCTATCAGTTATACGGCAGATGGAAAAGTAATAACATTTAATGCAGATAGAAAACAATGGAAGTATGACCTGGCGTCAGGAGTAGTAACGAGTGATTCTGCAAATACTAACAATGCACAAAGAGGACAGGGTGGTTTCAGAGGAAGAAATATAGAAGTCTTGTCTCCCGATAAAACAAAGGCCGTGTTTATTAAAGATTATAATCTTTGGATAAGGGACACAAAAACAAATGAACAAAAACAATTGACAACGGATGGCATCAAAGATTTTGGCTATGCCACAGATAATGCAGGCTGGACAAGCAGCGACGGCGCTATACTTCGCTGGTCACCCGATTCAAAAAAGATAGCAACCTTCAAACAGGATCAACGCAATGTTGGCGACATGTACCTGGCCACAACAAATGTTGGTCACCCAACATTAAGAGCATGGAAATATCCGCTGCCCGGTGATAAAGATATTCCAATGATCCATCGTTGCGTGATCAATGTTGATGAACCCAAAGTTATCATGTTCAATCTTCCTCCTGATCCGCACAGGGCATCACTCAGTGATGATATTTCAAGCAGCGGAACTTTTGATGATATCGATTGGAACCCCGATGGATCTGAAGTTGCTTTTCTTTCCACATCAAGAGATCATAAGCAGGAAAAATTTCGCATCGCAAATGCATTGACGGGAGAAGTTCGTGAAGTGTTTGAAGAAGTGGTGACCACACAATATGAATCAGGACAGGGCGTCATCAACTGGCGATATCTTCCAAAAACAAAAGAGATCATCTGGTATTCTGAAAGAGATGACTGGGGACATCTTTATTTATATGATGCCACAACCGGCAAACTAAAAAACCAGATCACAAAAGGCAATTGGGTAGTCACCCGGATGATCAAAGTGGATGAAAAAAATCGTGTTGATCTATTTTATCGCTTGTGGTACACAACCGGAGAATCCTTACTTTATGCAGTTTTATAAAATAGGGTTTGATGGAAAGAATCTTACTTTACTTTCACCGGGAGCAGGCACACATAATGTCAGTTTATCACCATCAGAAAATTATTTTATTGATAGTTATTCAAAACCTGATGTGCCGGCGGTTGTTGTATTGCGTGATATAAACGGAAAACAAATTACAGAGTTAGAAAAAACAGATATATCAAGATTAAAAGCAGCAGGATGGAAGCCGCCGATACCATTCTCGGTAAAATCTCATGATGGTAAAGATGATATCTATGGTCTCATGTTCACTCCAACCAATCTTGATCCGAATAGAAAATATCCTGTCATTGATTATATCTATCCGGGTCCGCAAGGCGGAAGTGTTGGCGGTTGGGATTTTAGTGCATCAAAGAGGCGATCACCAGGCACTGGCTGAACTAGGATTTATTGTGGTGCTGATCGAAGGCACAGGAAATCCTAACCGTTCAAAAAGTTTTCATGACAAGTACTGGCCAGATATGAGCACAAATACATTGCCTGACCAGGTTGCAGGCATTCGTCAACTGTCGCAGCGATATTCTTATATCGATACAACTAAAGTTGGTATCTGGGGACATTCAGGCGGTGGCTTTGCAACTGCAGCTGCTTTGTTCCGCTATCCTGATTTTTTTAAAGTTGGTATTTCTGAATCCGGCAATCATGATAACCGTAATTATGAAGATGATTGGGGCGAACGCTATATTGGTTTACTTACAAAAGGCCCGGATGGTAAAGACAATTATGAAGCGCAGGCCAATCAAACCTATGCAAAGAACCTAAAAGGAAAGCTGATGCTTGCACATGGCATGATGGATAATAATGTGCCGCCGTATAATACAATGCTGGTGGTAGATGCGCTGACAAAAGCAAATAAAGATTATGATCTGGTTATCTTCCCTAATGCCGGACATGGCTTTGGTGCCGATTCACCATATATGATGCGCCGCCGCTGGGATTATTTTGTAAAAAATTTATTGGGTAAAGAACCACCGCGGGAATATAAGTTGGAAACGAAGACTGATCCGAGGAATGGGGGACAGTTGGCGTTCTAATTCACTTGCGAGGCCGCCAATTAATGTAACATAACGTATTTAGTTCGAAAGGCCGAAGCAAACTCCTCAAATTTTATTAGACCAATCTGGAAGGTTGGTCTTTTTTATTTATGCTACCAGCTTAAGTAGTACTATTAAACTTTCGTTGCGTCGCACTCTTGTACGTTCGGTAATTCTATTCGGCAAATTTGAAAATGTACTAATGTCCCGTAGGGACATCTTATGGGTAGCAATAAAATGAATGCCCATTAACGTTCCATCGGAACGTTTTGTGCAATCAATATTTTTGATGGTTTGAGCACAATGCGTTCCTACGGAACGCTGAACAATTTTTCACAATGATTTTCTACCCATAAAGCGTTCCGCTGGAACGCAATCATCCTTTTGTATATTTATAAATCTTAACCTGACTGCATGGCAAACACATATACTCAACTCCATATTCAATTTGTATTTGCAGTAAGATATCGTGCGGCATTAATTGAAAAAACATGGAAAGATGAGTTGCATAAATATATTACCGGTATTTTTCAGGATAATAGTCATAAGATGCTACAGATAAATAGCCTGCCTGATCATATTCATATTTTCATTGGTATGCGGCCAACACAATCCGTTGCTGCATTAGTACAAAATGTAAAATCAGAGTCAAGCAAATGGATAAAGGATAAAAAATTTTGTAACGCACCTTTTGCATGGCAGGAGGGATATGGCGCATTCTCTTATTCCAAAAGCCATGTGCCTGAAGTCATTCGTTATATCCAGAACCAGGAAGTTCATCATCAAAAAGTAAAATTTCTCGATGAATATAGAAAAATGCTAAAAGCATTTGAAATTGAATACGATGAACAGTATATTTTTAAAAAGCCCGAATGATAACTTTGGATCGTTAAAGCTTGAAATATGGTAAAAGCATACGAACAAAATCCCAGAATAGATTTTCTTTTTGTAACTCTTGGAAAGAAAATTCCGACAAAGCAAGATAGTTTTAAACTTATGGGAACTAATGCTTCTTTAAATGGGGAACCCTCTGGAAATAATAGGTAAAATTTATACAAAAAACCCAGATAATAAATCAATAGCAGAATTTCATGACTATTTCCAGGCACTTTGCTCCGAATTCTTTCAAGGTTTGGGAAAAATTTTAAAGCCAACTCTTATAGAGATTGTTCTTTCAATTTCTATGAGTAAGAATAGGTTTTGGGATGTAGATGTTGATAACATCGCAAAATTGATTTTAGATGAGATGAAGGGAATAGTATTTGAAGACGACTCTCAAGTATGTAGTTTAATTGTTACTAAATATATTCGTACGGAAGAGCCTATAAACGGCATAATCATTGGAATAACAAAACTTACTGAAGAACGCAAAGGGTTTATTTCTGACGTTTGGCTATTCAGAAAAAAGAAATAAAAATTACTATTCGGTGGATCGTATTGGTGTCACTTTGCTTACTTTTTGAAAATTCTTTTTCCTGCTATATTTTAATTGGGTTTGGTGAGAATTTAGGGTTCGACTATTCAATTTTGAGAAAGCGATATTTCATATTGAGTCGTCGGCGTATATGTATTTGTCCAAAATGTTAATATTAAACTGTCTTTTTTATACTCATGAAATCTTGATCCCGGTTTTGCCATCTCCGTTTTTACAAATTTGAAACCTAGTACTTCGGCTTTATTTTTTTCATTTGTAAAATGAGAAACATCTTTGAAATCGAACGAAACTATTTTCGATCCGTTGTAAAATTTAGCTATTGCAATAAATGCGTCTGCATTATTATCCAATCTATTTTTATTTAATGCAAATGAAGTAATGAAACAGGATTCCGTAGAATCAAATTTGTAAATTTCAAAACCCTTTGCGTTCAATGTTTTTTCAGAATTATTGTCATCGGAATTAATTAGTACAATTAACTCTTTTATTGAAATTAATTGCCCAAATACAGGATTTAAACAAAAAATTGTCACAATTAGAAAAATGATTTGTTTCATAAGCGTTGCTTTAACTAAATCCGCGACTTACCAACAATTGAAGTTAATCAAGTTTCGGTTTCCATCTTCTTTGACTTTTTAGAGGCCCCATGCTAATATTGTTGAATAGAATAGTTGCAGCACAAGAGTGCGACGCAACAGCAGCCCAATAGAATCCCAAAAGCCGGGCTCAAAAAAAACAAAGCCCCGACTCGCATCAGGGCTTTTAAATGTTGGCCAGAGAATCGAACTCTGCGGGGGAATTCAAAGGTCCCAGACAAAAACCAACATTATAATTTATACCGGGTAGCTCTTTTGAGCAGCCGGCTTGTATATGATTGTTTGTTTTGTAAAATATAATTTACTTTTTTATCAAAATCAGTTTTTGTTTTTAACCAGCTCATGAATTTAGGCAATGGCCTTTTATCCGCCAGGCCATAATTGATGCTTCCTGTTGCCGATTGAAACTTATCCCATTTCTGCGATGCAGGAACAGTACTGTTCAAAGCAATCACCTTCAGCAACAGGTGATGCAAACGGAAATTATATTTATTAAATGTAATGCCGGTTTTACTTCTGTACGTGCCGGTAAATCCTACGCTGACTATACGTTGAGCATCTGTTAAGCTGCGGTCATTAATTCCTGTTGCCAATCTTGTTAACGCAAGCATTTCAACAATGATCCCCGATTTTTCTTTATTGAAATGAAACGGCGGTTTTACTTCTGTTTCCCAATTTGTAACACCAAGTGTCGACTGCCGTTTGATAGTGGGATACTTGGAAAAAATTTTTCCGGAAGGCAAATGCACGACCCGTGTCTTTAAATTAATAACGAGCTTATCTATCGGCAGAAATTTGTAGAGTTTTTTTCTTGCTGATGTAACAATCGTCGTTCCGCCGGCTAATGCCTTTTGAAATGGTAATACCAGCGCGGATAATGCAGCCAGTTTAAAACCGGTATTTAAGAATCTGCGTCGTGAGCCTGGTATGTTTTGATGGTGCTTCATCGCTTCTGAAAATAAAAATATATTTTATCGTTGAAATAAAAAGCGGGGAGGCATATAACTTTTGTTCTATGCCCGAAATAAATTCCGGGTTATTGCTTATGTGGTTACATTATAAAATAACAAAGTTGCCTATTCACTGAATAGAGCAATATGATGGAATTGGGATGCAGTAATTAAGATTTATCAGCATTCATTTACACTTCTATAATCTCACCTTCCCGGGAGGCATCTTCTTTTGTAAAGCTGACCCCATCTACTTTTAACCCCTCGTTGTTCAGCAGAGTGATAGTACCTCCTTTATTGGATAATTGCGCTCCCAAGCCGGTAAGGGTTATTCGTAAAGTATCGCCCGCCTGAATTACTCCCTGGCTGATCGTATCTCTTTTATCAAATTTATCGAGTACCTGCCAATCCTTAAGGTCGATTGCTTTGGTGCTTTTATTCAATAAGATAATATATTCTTTTTTTACATCATCACCGGGAGGATTAACCATAGCAGCTATGATTCTCACTGGTGTTCGTTTTTCCGGCTGACCAGGATCCGTAATCGGCAGGTCATTAAGCGGATTGCCTGTGGCATCATCCGTATGAAATGCCTGCGATTGAAATGCAGTAAAAACAGCTGCCCACTTGTTGCTGGATGGATAATGAAAGATCAGTCCCCCGTCCTGGTATACGCCATTATCTTTAAAATATTTGCCGGGCTGGTTGCCCTGGTTCATATGTATATCATGTATGCCGGTACTTGGCTTGATCTCCGAAAAATATTTATCAACTCCCGATGCATCTTTCCAATGCTGCCCGAAAGCATATACAACTGCATCTGTATTTTGTATTGCCTTCTGCACAAAAAAATCAAGCTTATCATTCAAGTCATTATTATCGCCAGGCGAGTTGGATGGCAGGGGGACCATTTCGGTAAGATCAAAAAAGTTTCTGCGAATAAGATCGAGGGCTAATCCTCCGGGCTCCGAACTTAACGCTGTGAATCCATTTGGAAGTGCTGCCTGCAATAATGCGTCGTTGATCTCGTGGTTGAAATCATCATTTGCATAAAATAATACTTCACTTGGCGCCTCGCTTGATTTTGTATTAATGGCAATGCGGTGTGGATTGTTTCCACGGTTAATTAAAATTTGAAAGTGCTCATTTTGAGAGGTGGCTTTTTTCCTGTCGAAAGCTCTGCCTTTCAGAACACCATAATTTACTATTGACATAAAATAGATTTTAGATTATAAATTCACTCTTATACGGTGATTGCATCGGAATGCCTCACTGTACATTTATTAATAAGCTGCAGTAAACAAGTTTGCTAACTAACCAGGAAAATTGATAGGGAGGGACAGGATATGTTGCAGAATGTTTTTCTAAGGTAAATAAATTTCATAAATAAACAAGAAGGTACAATCATTCAGTAGTGGGTCAGGTTGAAATTTAGTAATAAAAAAGCCCCCGACAAGCGGGGGCGCACTCGTGTGCTAAGTAAAATCAAATAACATGCAAAACTGTCGACAGAATGATAATTGCCGTAATTAGTTTGATTACGGCTTCCGCTATGTTTATCAATTTAACCATAATCTGAAGGTAAGTAAATCGGATATATTTTATTACGATTTTTTTAGGTTTTTATACTGGCCTCTTTTCTTAGGAGCTTCTATAGTGGCTAAGTTAGCAATATCTTCAACACTCATTACTCTTTTAGTTAGTCCTGCTTGCATTGCCAGCGTTATGCTTAATGAACTATGAACTTTGCAAAAGTTGTAATACACAAAATGACTGAACGCATTCGTACGTCTTGTAACCTTCTCATGTACATACCACGGTAAAATATTGTCTTTCTAGTAGTGTCTCACTTTAAAATAAAATTAACTGACTATCCGGTTATCGCAAACCTGTTCATCCTTTGTGTTCTTTGTGTCACACTTTGTGTCCTTTGTGTTACAAAAATCGCTGGAACACAAAGAACACCACGAACCACAAAGAACAACATGATATTTAAATAGCTGTTAGGTTGATATGTGCGGCCATTCACTTAAAATTAAACCACGGAGACACAATGACATTGAGTTACACGGAGTATCTCTGTGTCTCTCCGTGAACGCGGTGTCTCTGTGGTTGAAAAACAAACTGAGACACTACCGATTCCCTTATCGGGATAAATTTTACAAATAATGCATTAACTTCAAAAAGCCAACCTCACTTCTGTGAAAAAAATATTTATCAAGAAGGTTTTTATTGCATTTATCCTGGTAATACCTGTTGCATTTCTTTACGCACAGCAACCCAGGCGGCAAAAGCAGGATCAACGATTCCAGGGACAACGACAACAAGCCAACAAAGTGAGCAGTTCAAATATGCAGGAGCTGAAACAAGCAACGGAACAGTTCTGGAAATTAAAAGGCGAATTTGATTCTGTTGATTTTGAATATGCCATTCTTCTTAACGACAATGCAGGGTTATTTGCCGCCAAACAAACAACGGATAAAGCGAATTTTCTGAAAATGATAGGACATGTAAGCGCCGTTATGAACAATTCCAATTTAAGCAATGAGCAGATCGCAAAGGTTAATCTTGAATTAGGACAGGCGAGTTTTATACTCGGCCGCTTTGCAATAGCCGGTAAAAGATTAACCGAAGCCAGCAACCGTTTTGCAAATTCTTCCAGTAACGAAAATGATTATTTAGAAACGTTGAGCAGCCTTGCTTTGTTATATACTTCAACGGGAAGACCAAAGCTGGCCGATTCATTTCTTCTGAAAGCAACTTCTTTACACGAAAATAAATTCGGGATGAAAGGCCGGGGATTGGCATCGCTTTTAAATAACAGGGCAGTATTGGATTTTACAACAGGCAGGTATAACAAGTCAGAATATGGATTTATTAAAGCAACGGAACTGCTTCAATCTAATGGCTTGCTTTCATCATTGGAATATGCGATCGTATTGAATAACCAGGCAATGTTATTTCAATCATTGGGCCGGTATGAGGAAGCAAAAGAAAACCTGCTGAAGGCGATCGACATCGCAAAAGAAAATAAAGAAATGAGCCGTGCCCGCAAACACCTGAAGTTCTATACAAACCTTGCATTGCTTTATCAGCGAATGAATCTCTTTGATGAAGCAGAGAAGATCTATCACACACTGGAAAGTAAATATGCAAAAGGAACAACTGAGTTTGCCAACCTGCTGAACAATATTGCCATTCTTCTTTTTATAAAGGGACAGGACGCCAGGGTGGAGGATATGCTGAAGAATTCTTCACTCATGTTCAAAGCCAATCTTGGCGAAAATAATATCGCTTATGCAAAAGCGATCAATGACCTGGGAAATTATTATCGCATCAAAGGCCGTTATGATGAAGCCACGCAATATTTGGAAAAAGCATTTCAGATCCGGAAAAATCATATCGGTATCAGGCATCCCGTGTTTGTACAAAATGAAGAAGACCTTGCTATTCTTTACTGGAAGAAAAAAGAATGGCCCAAAGCAGCAATACATTATAGATCGGTGCTTGATAAAACGATTGATTTTATCAACACTTATTTTATAGCGATGAGTGAAGCAGAAAAAGCCCGCTATTGGGATATACTGTCGCCGCGATTTTTGCGGGCATATAATTTTGTGTTGGAAGCCCCGCAGCTAAGTAAAGATGGACTTACTGAATTACTCAGGTACCGGGTTGCAACAAAGGGTTTGCTTTTAAATTCTGCAAGAAAGATAACAAACAGTATTCTTTCCAGCGGTGATGCCAGGCTGATCGGTGATTATACAGATTGGATCGATCTGAAAGAACAGCTCGCCTCATTTTATGTGTATTCAAATGAAGAGCTCAAAGAACAAAACATCAATATCGATTCCATGGAAGCAGCAGCCAACCTGCTGGAGAAAAAATTATCGGTGGGCTCAAAAGACTTTAGTAATTTTTATTTTATCAACAAGGCGAATGTATTCGCGATACGATCTGCATTAAAAGCCGATGAAGCACTGATAGAGATCATCCGTCTTCAGTATTACGATCAAAACTTTACCGATAGCTGCCGGTATATTGGTTTGATACTTACGAAAAATGATCCGCAGCCGAAACTTGTGATCATACCAAATGGTCCCGCACTGGAAAAGACCGCTTCAAAGAATTACCAGCAAGCGATAAAAAGAAAAACCGCAGATGAACAATCATATAAACATTTCTGGCAGCCTTATGATGAGTTGGTAAAAGGCAAAAGAAAAATATTTATTTCGTTGGATGGAGTGTACAATCAAATTAGCATGAATACCCTCAAGAAACCCGGCGCTGATTATCTTATCAAACAATATGAATTTGTTTTACTGGGAAACCCGAAAGATATCTTGCACGATAACATGCAAACAAATAAAACAAGAAATGCTACGCTGATCGGCAATCCTGATTTTGGATCAGACCAAATTCCAGGTTTGCCAGGAACACAATCAGAAGTGGACAGTGTTCAACGTGTATTAAAATCTTCAGGATATGCCGTGGCGGAATTTCTTGCAAAGAATGCTACTGAAACAAATCTGAAAAGATCGGGCAAAGTGCTGGTGCTGCATATCGCAACGCATGGATATTTTTTACAGGACGTAGTAAAAACCTATTGGCCCATTGGTGTAGCGGAGGAAAATGCAAAGAATAATGTGTTGCTGCGTTCGGGTTTGTTACTTGCCGGTGCTGCCGATGCAGATAAAGTAAAAACGGGTTTGGACAGCGCAAACAATGGTATTATGACAGCTTATGAAGCAATGAATCTTGATCTCAGCGGTACAAGTTTGGTTGTATTAAGTGCATGCGAAACCGGGTTGGGTGAAATAAAAGCCGGCGAAGGCGTGTATGGATTGCAACGGGCCTTTCTTGAAGCCGGCGCTGAAGCGTTGATCATGAGTTTATGGAAAGTGGATGATAATGCTACGCAACAGTTGATGAATAATTTTTATCAAAATTGGATAAAGACAGGCGATAAACAAAAAGCATTCAGGCAAGCACAGTTGCAGTTGATGGAAAAATATCCTGCGCCATATTATTGGGGTGCATTCGTGATGATAGGTAATTGAGATAATTGTACCGGCTGTATTGCTACTATCATCGTCCCTTGTGTCACTCACTTGTACGTTCGTTAATTCTATTCAACATTTGAGAAGTGCAGTCTAATTCGGCACAACGCCTTGATGCGTGTCTTCACGCATCTTTTTTTCTGGTACCGATGCGTGGGGACACGCATCGGGGCATCCTGATATTCTTGTTTCTTGCGGACACAAACGCAGGCAGGAGCAATTCAAAGTGTCCTGTTCTTTATTCAGCTTTTAAATTTTCATTTCGATCATCCAATGATGTCCGAAAGGGTCTACAATTTCGCCCTGCCGGTAACCATAATCATAGCTTTGCGTCGGGGAGAGCATTGTTGCGCCGGCTGCCAATGCCTTATTCATTACTGCATCCACGTCTTCTACAAATAAGCCGATCATTGTTGTGGTTCCATTTATCTTTTCCGGACTTATTTGATTATTTCTTTTGGTTTCTTCATGCAAATGAAACATGGCACCGTCAATTGAAAGTTCGGCAACATGGTAAGTGCCGTCATCGTTCATAAAGCGTCTTAATTCAATGGCACCAAAGGCATTTTTATAAAAATCAATATTGCTGACGCCATTTCTTATATACAATTGTGGAGCGAAGAAGGTTTTGCTTGTCTCACTCATAGTTTATTTTTTAAATGGATAGTTTGTGCTGCCTGATTTATAAATCCCTTTACTATTAATTATTTTGGTTTCTTATACGCTTCAAAAGCGACTTCAACTTTTTCGAACAGCTCACTATTTATCAAAATCATGTTTATCTTCTCTAAACATTTTTGATTTTTTTCAGCCATAATAAATGCAAAACCCCAAATATCCGTAGATAAAGTAAAGGCCCCGAGGTCTGAACTTATATTTAATAAAACCTCATCATTCATCCATAAGTCTTCAATCGATTCAATGCTGGGATTAATTTCCTCTATCGTTTTAATAAGGTCTAAACGGAAGTTATCGTTTTCAACACCCTGGTAGAATTCCAATAATAGTTCTTCACTTTCATATGCAGGCCTGTAATGATATTTATAAGGTTTTTCCATCGCCAAAGGCGTTTTGGAATTATGAATGTAAGATCAATTGAGGGCAATGAGGCAAGGCCGCAGTTTTCTGCTTCTCATTTTTGTTAAGTGGTATTTTTCTCTTGTCTCTTTATTTCTTCCCAAATTTTGATGAATTTCATTTTCCAATCTCTGGTCATCAGGTAATAAATATGTCCATAAACAATTAAGCTGATAACATAGAAACTCATTTCAAATAAACTATAATATCCTTTAGAAATAAAAAGTCCTATGTTAATTAAAATTAATCCCAGAAAAACCCAGAGAACTGTTTTGCTAAATTTCAGTTTTGATTTAGATTTTAATTTTAAAAGTCTGGTTTCATGTTTAATATCACTTATTGGCTCTATAAAAACATATACGTAAGCTGCAAGCCTTAAGATAGATTGAATTCTTGAAATTATGATATAACAGCCTGGATAGATAACCAATAATGCAAGCCCGAATAATGAGAAAGGAGTAGGCTGTTTTGAAGAAAGGAAACTAAAGATCGCAATACTACCCAGAACTGAAAAATTAACGGTTGTCGAAATTATTTGAGTCAAAAGAGCAGATTCATCTCTTATTTCTTGGTACTCCAATTTTTGTTCGTCAGTCATTTTTGTGGGCTATTTAAGCGATTGCTGAAGTTATGAATACAAAATCAATTGCGTGCAACGAAACAAAGCCACTGTTTTTTGATTCTCTTTGCTCTTAACGATCACGTCCCAAACCTGTGTTGTTTGTCCTGCATGTTGTAAACTGGCCTCTGCTATTATAAACCCGCTTTTTGTAGATCCCAAAAAATTTGATTTTAATTCTATCGTTGTAAAAGATTTTGCCAGCAATGGTAAATTATAAAGACAAGCATAACCCGCGATTGTATCTGCCAAACTCACTACACTACCTGCATGTAAGTATCCATTGGGTGCGAACAGTGATTTCCTGATCTCCATTTGTGCAGCCGCTGAATTTGTTGAAACGTTCAGCACTTCAATACCAAGCAGCCCGGGAAAGCAGTCGGCACCAAACTTTGCAAAATCCGTTTGTTTGTAGTCCATTAAATTTAATTTCAAATATGAATTACGATGTCACGATCGGTTCAATTGATTTGTCCAATACTTGTAAGTATGCCCTTTTGGCTTTCCTTCATCGTCAATTGGATAAGGCAATTTTAGCTTGGCCATAAAATCAACTAATTGCCATTCTTCTTTTCCATACTCATCGGTGGGATATGCTTTGGTGTCTTCTTCTTCATCAAGATCCCAGCTTACCAGATAATTATCTATGTCTTTTATATTGATGTAAGGAATATATTTAGCAATCGCAGAAGCATTTCCTTTCCAGCTCTCAATTTCATCCTCACCCAGGTCTTCACCCCAATAATCCGGAATTGGATTAAATTGGTCAACAACCTGTCCATTATAATAAAGTATGTACATCCATAAGTCTCCATCATGAATGTGAAAGGAAAAAACTGGAGCATTCAATTCTTTCGAAATAAATTTTGATGAAGCATCCCATTCGAGATAGCCGTATGGATAAAAAATCGTTGTGTTACCATTCTCTTCCTGGATGATACAGCAGTTATCATTTTCAGAATCCAGCGTATTATCAGGAACAATTCCACCCTCAACGGAGCTTGCATAGTTTTTTAAGCTGTTCAATACCTCCGTTTCTGTTTTGCCAATAACCCCTGATAATGCTAAGAAATTCCCCATAATAAGTATCTTTTACGTTAAGAAAATAGTTTTTGCTTTATGATGTTGTTGATAGACGTATGGATTTGTGCCTGCCTAACCGGCAACCGAAGTTAATTAAATAACGTTGCTGTGGGCATTTAAGAAAGATTGCCCTGGCTTCCTATCAATATTCAAAAAGTTTTATACAATACAACCGCCCTCGCAACGCGGTGGAAAAAAATACTCTTTTGAGAGTATCGCCTTACCAAATAATTAAATATATTTTTATTCAAATTAATTTATATGTATAAAATATTCGTCTTCCGCCTGGCCGCTGTCATTTTATTTACTGTTACCAGCCAGCTTGTGTTTGCGCAAGCTACACGAACCTGGGTTTCGGGTGTAGGTGATGATGTGAACCCATGCAGCCGGACAGCACCTTGTAAAACTTTTGCCGGCGCTATCAGTAAAACCGCGACAGCTGGTGAGATAAATATTCTGGATGCGGCAGGTTACGGTGCTGTTACCATTACGAAATCAATGACCATTGATGGCAATGGGAGTTTTGGTTCCATTCTCGCTTCAGGGACCAACGGAGTTATTATTAATGCACCAGGTGGTATGGTTACGCTGCGACATCTTTTTATAAATGGAACAGGCAGTATTCCCGGAACCAATGGCATCAGGATCATGTCTGCTAAAAAAGTAATAATAGAAGATTGTTTTATTTCCAATTTCTCTCAAAAAGGTATTGACATAAATACGACAGACAGTTGTGTTGTGATTCTTAATAATGTTACCATTCGTAATGTGCAGGATGGAATAAATATTTCGACAGCGTCCGGTTCTGTAATTATTGATCATTCCACTTTTCAGGATATTTCAAACAATGGCATCAATTTATTAAGATGGCAGGCGACCGTGAGCAATTCAAATATCTCTGCATGCGGAACAGGAGTGATGGCGCAAGCAAATACAACTATTAATCTTTCAAATAATGTTATCAGTCATAACAATACGGCGTTGCAAGGTCCGGGGAAAATTAATTCAGCAGGCAATAACATGATGACGGCAAATAAATCACAAGGTGCTACTGCAACGAATATTAAGTTGCAATAAATTAATTAATTTAACCGCAAAAAGCTGCATGAAAAAAATTTTGTCCGTTATTCTTATTGCATTATTATATTCTCAAACAAATTGCCTGTTTCAGCAAAATAAAAAACGACTTGACGGATTATGGTTCTTTACACATAGTTCCGAGACGGACCAAAACGATAGTGCAGCAATTACTCCAGCAAGCTTTCTTTACCTGGCGCCTGATCATACCTATACTCGTGATTTTAAAAAATTTGAATACGGGCAATGGAAAAGAAATGATTCTGTGTTAATGCTTACAAACGAACAACAGGTTACAACCTCGTTCCCAATCAAACTGCTTTTAGGAAACGAACTCCGGCTCAAGAGTGCAGAAAGGCCGATACTGAATTTTGAAAAACAGCCAGCTAAATTTTCTTCTGCCGCTGACAATCCTTTTTCAGTTGACAATAATCGATGGCGGATAACCGCCACAAAAAAGGAAACTGAACAGGAAATAAAGAACCGGCTAAAAAACCATTTCGGATTTTATGAAGCTTATTTCAAATGGGCACTTGATGCGAAGTTGAATAGCATTGATGTTCGCAGCACGCCGTCACCAATAAAAATTTATGGGAATGGCTTTGCGTTGAAAAATTTTGATGAATTGCCTGCTTCATGGCGTTCGTACTTTTATGATGAGGACGATTGCCAAAAAGCAAATGACATCATCAAAGACATTTTTGAAAAAGGAGATATTGCCTGGGCACAAACTGATAACCGGTATAAAATGTTTATCTCGGCATTTCAACAGTTAGAACAAAAGATCAGTAACTAAGTAATAGGCTCAGGTCTTAAATCCGATTTGGCTTCTGCAATCGTTTTGAATATAAACCTTAGCAGGAAAACGCCTCATTAAAACTATCCGACCGTATTACCATATTTTAACTAATGCTACTTTGAAAGTTCTAATGGCTTTTGATAAATCTTATAAACGCAGCTATTCTGGTTTTTATTTTTTTTCAAATTGTTTAAGAATGATCATTGTACAATTTGCAGTGGCGTTGTGCCGTAAATGAATGAAAGATTGATACTCCGGGTCATCATAAAATTTACGGGCAGCTTCTTCCGAAGGAAATTCTACGATTGCATTCATCGTCTTAGGTTTCCCTTCCAATGCTTTAGCTTCCGTGTCCATCGCTAACAGTTTCGCCCCATGTTTTACAAGCAATGGCGCCACCCGTGGCGGATATTCTTTGAATGTTTCAGGATCATGAATATCGTATGCATTTACTACATATACCGGCATAAATATATTTTTTTAGAATTTTGGTTTATAAAGGTAGTACTCCGTTTTTATTTTGCCACCAATTCCGGCGCATCTTCAAACTTTTTATACTTTCCCTGCATCCGCCCAATCGTAACTGTCAATGGAAGAATTATTTTTTTTACAAACACAGGAATTTCCGGCAGATCATATTCTTTGGCGTAGCGGGTCATCAGGTATGCAGCATCAAAGGTTTCGGGTTGGGCTTTCCCTGATTTATTTTGAGCAGCATAAAGTGCCGAAAGAAAAAAAACAATAGTGTTGGCTGGCTTTATCCAACCTTTGCAATTAAGAATTTCATCACCCGCATTCCAAAAACGGTGGGGAACGCCCCGCTTAAACAGAACCGTTTCTCCTTCATTTGCAAATTGTTCCTCTTGTCCCAAAATTTGGAACCCGATTTTTCCTTTTACAATAGTCAATGATTCATCCTGAAGAAAATGTGTATGCATTACCGGCCCATGCCCGGGTGTAACGAAGTTTTCAACGATCACCCTGTCGCCATCGGGTTCCTGTTGAACCGCATGAAAAATTATTTTTTCACCAACACAGTTTTCGATCATATGCGGGTATGTAATTTTCATTACGTCAGAAAATTTTAGATAAAGGTTTGCCGAAGATAATTTAAATACTTTTTTTGAACTACGGAGGCACAGAGATACAAAGAAACACAAAGTAATCTCCGTGAATCATTGTGCCTTCGTGTCTCCGTGGTTATTATCCTCCAAATTATATCGCATCTCCAAACTGTATCTTGAAAAACCCATTTTTTCATAGGCTTTGATGGCAGGAGTATTATCGTAATATACTTCCAGGCGAAACTCATTTATGTTTTGTGAAGTTGCCCAATTTTTTAAAATATCAATGATCAGTTTATTGATTCCCCTTCCCCTGTATTCAGGCAGCACATACATAAATCCAAGATAAGCATGGTGCTGATGTTTTAAAAAAGGTTTCGATTTGTCGATACGGGCATAACCCGATGCAATGATCTTATTGTTTATTTCAGCTACCACAACTTCAATATTCGGAGAAGACAACATTGCTTTCAGATCATAATAATTTACAGGATCAGGTTTTACCGTAGGGTCAAATGGGCGTTCAAATTTTATAATGTCCCGTTCAAAAATTAAGAGTTGTTCCAGGTCACCGGCAACGGCTTTTCTTATATTGATTGATTCCATTTCTTTAGAATTAGTTGACGAAGTTATTCGATAATCGATCGGGTTAATTCAACTGCCGGTGCCTAACTTCTCGACGCTACTTTTGTCGACAACCGGCGGGACGACGGAACTATACGATCTTTCAACTTTCTTCAAATTGCGATCCCCATAAAAAGTGGGGAATATTTGCTACAAAAAATAAGGGTTTTGCCAGTTTTCAAACTTGTTGCAATAAGTATGCAGTAGCATGTTCAAACTCATGTTAACTTAAGTGGTGTTATTTCGAGCGGAAGGAATACATTTATCATACTATTAAAAACTTTTGTTCGTATGAAGTTTTTGGAAAAAGCCAAAACAGGAATAAACGGGCTTGATGAGATAACATTGGGAGGTATTCCCAAAGGAAGACCCACGCTTATTTGCGGTGGCCCCGGATGTGGCAAAACATTATTTTCTATCGAGTTTCTCGTAAATGGGGCAGAAAAGTTTAATGAGCCTGGTGTCTTTATCACGTTTGAGGAAAAAACAGAAGAGCTTATCATGAATGTGGCTTCTCTTGGTTTTGACCTTGAGAAAATGCAGGAAGAAAAAAAATTAAGACTGGATCACGTACATATTGAAAGAAGTGAAATAGAAGAAACCGGCGAGTACGACCTGGATGGTTTATTTATAAGATTGGAACATTCGATCGATAGCATTGGCGCCAAAAGAGTGGTGCTTGATACGATTGAAAATTTGTTTGCAGGTTTAACAAACCAGGGAATTCTTCGTGCCGAACTAAGACGGCTTTTTCATTGGCTAAAAGAAAAAGGCGTGACCGCGATCGTTACCGGCGAGCAGGGTGAAGGTACACTTACAAGACATGGTCTCGAAGAATATGTATCGGATTGTGTCATTATGTTGGATCACCGTGTGATCAACCAGATATCAACACGCAGATTACGGATTGTAAAATACCGCGGCTCCGCCCATGGTACGAATGAATTTCCTTTTTTAATTGATGAAGATGGCATTACTGTTTTACCGGTTACTTCTTTAAAGCTTAACCGGAGAGTGTCATCTGAAAGGATCAGCACAGGAATTCCAACGCTTGATACAATGTTTGGAGGAAAAGGTTTTTATCGTGGCAGCAGCATCCTGATTTCAGGTATGGCGGGCACGGGCAAAACAAGCATCGCCGGCTATTTTATAAATGAGGTCTGCAAGCGAAATGAAAAAGCATTATTCTTTGCTTTTGAGGAATCACCTCCCCAGATAATCAGGAATATGAGATCGATCGGGCTGAACCTTCAGCCACATGTAAAAAAGGGATTGTTAGAATTTCATTCTGCCCGCCCCGCATTGCATGGGCTTGAAATGCATCTTTCAACTATTTATAAAATTGTAAAGGAATTTAAGCCCACAGCGGTAGTGCTCGATCCTGTTACCAATCTTATTTCCGTAGGATTAGTAAATGAAGTAAATTCTATGCTGCTTCGCCTGATCGATTTTTTACAAGGCGAAGGAATAACGGTTTTGCTGAATGCTTTATTGAGGGTAACGGAGGAGAGAATGGATGAAGGAATCTCCTCGTTGGTAGATACGTGGATCAATATGAAAGATATCGAGTCAAATGGCGAACGTAACAAAATGTTATACATCATGAAGTCAAGGGGAATGAAACATTCCAACCAGGTAAGAGAATTTGTAATAACTGATCGCGGGTTACAACTGGTTGAAATTTACTTAGGGCCTTCAGGAATCCTGGTGGGTTCAGCAAGAGAGGAACAGAAATTGCATAAGCTAAGTGGCCAGGCATTAAAGGATCAACAGGACAGGAAAGAGTTGGCCAGACGAAGGCAGGAAAATGGAATTCCAAAGCAACCAAAACAAAAGACTGGCAAATAACCATGGCAAAAAAGCAACACACATGGGAGCTGCGATTATATGTTGCAGGAAAAACACCCAAATCAGTAACTGCTTTACAAAACCTTCAAAAGTATTGCGAAACCCATTTAGCGGGACAATATACAATTGAAGTGATCGATCTGTTGGTGAAGCCGCAGTTAGCAGAGGGAGACCAGATCTTTGCGATCCCGACGCTTGTGCGTAAAGTACCCGAACCTATTCGCAAAATAATCGGTGACCTGTCAAATGAAGAAAAGGTCCTTGTCGGATTAAATATCCGCCCGATGAAACAATTAATACAATGAACAGGCAATCCGAAAATGGCAGAAAAATAGCTTATGATGATCCATATGTCTTTCGTCTTTATGTAACCGGTGCTTCCCCCAATTCGTTAAGGGCTATAGCCAATACAAAAAATATGTGTGAAGAATATCTCAATGAAAATTATGAATTGGAAATAATAGACGTGCACCAGCACCCTCTTGTTGCCAAAGAAGAAAATATCATTGCATTGCCTTTACTTATAAAAAAACATCCATTGCCTGAAAAACGACTGATCGGTGATATGGCCGATATCAGCAGAGTGCTTAAAAGTATTGGAGTATCAAATGGTGGTGTATAAATGAAAGACACAAAAACGTATACAGAACTGTTGGAAGAATTGGATGAGCTTAAGTTTCAGTTGCAGGAAGCGAATGAAACCCTGCATGCTATTCGTACCGGGCAGATCGATGCCCTGGTTGTTGAAACCAGGGATGGCCCGCAATTGTATTCGCTGAAAAGTGCTGATCATACCTTTCGTGTTTTTATTGAGAAAATGAAGGAAGGAGCGGTTACGCTTGATAGCAACGGTCTTATTTTGTATAGCAACTCTCAATTCGCTGGTATGATCAATTTGCCTTTGGCTAAAGTGATCGGCTTACCGATAATGAATTTTGTCCCGCCTCAATTCAAGAACAGGTTTTCTAAAATAATAGAAGAAGGCTGGAAATCCTCTGAGAGTAAGGGAGAAATTTATTTAAAAAATAAAAATGACGTGCTGGTGCCTTTTTTAATGTCTGCTACTTCGCTGGAATTAGACGAGGGAACGGCATTAAGCATTATCCTTACTGATCTTACGGGTCAAAAAGAAAATGAAAAACAATTAGAGGTAAAAAACCAGCAACTGGAAGAAGCAAGGTTGACGGCGTACAAGATGAATGAGGAACTGGAAGATACAGTGACCGAAAGAACAAAGGACCTGCTGGTAAGCCGTGAGTATTTCAAATTCCTGGCTGATAATATACCTGTAATTATATGGACAGCAGACACCGAAGGGAACCTCGATTACGTTAATCGCCGCTGGGTTGAATACACGGGTTATGATGTTGAAAGGTCAAAAACAAAGCAAAGCGAGTTATTACATCCGGATGATACTGAAAGTAGTTCTTTGGAATGGCGAAAAGCTTTACATGAAAAAAAGAAATTTGAGCATGAGTTCCGGTTTAAAAGAATAAGCGATGGAACTTACAGGTGGCATCATTCACAGGCAATTCCTTTTAAAGATGAAAAAGGCAATATAACCGCATGGATCGGGACCAACATCGATATCGATGATCAAAAAAAAGAGTTAGAAAAGAAGGATGAATTCATTGGTGTGGCAAGTCATGAATTAAAAACTCCATTAACCAGTTTGAAGGGATATATACAGTTGATGGAGTTTCAAAATAATTTGCCGGAATCAACCAAGGTTTTTGTCACGAAAGCTCTGGGTTCAATTAACAAGCTGCAGCATTTGATCGATGAATTACTTGACGCAAGCAAAATACAGGCAGGCAAGCTAAAATTCAATAAACGGGCCCTGAATCTTAACGAGCTTATCAATACATGTGTTGAAAACAGTCAATACATGTACCCATCATATAAAATAAAAAAAGAATTACCAGACGATATTACGGTAATCGGAAATGATGAACGAATAGAACAGGTATTAATGAACCTTATAAACAATGCGGTTAAATATTCACCCAATAACAAAGAGATCGTGATCCGTGCAGAAAAAGAGAAGGCATCGGCAGTTGTTTCTGTAGTTGATTTTGGAATTGGAATGTCAAAGTCTGAACAGAAATCAATATTTGAAAGGTTTTACAGGGTAAATGGGCATGGCTCTACTACTCCTGGCCTTGGCATGGGACTTTATATTTCTGCAGAGATAATAAAAGAGCATAACGGCGAAATAAGAGTCAAAAGCAAATTAAATGAAGGCTCGCGGTTTTCATTTTCACTGCCGCTGGCAAATTCAATATGATCCGGTAAAACGGTTAAACATCTTTCTGCAATATTCTCAGCATTTTGCCGTTACTATGGACGTCAGTAAATTGGTTTAATTTTTGGAAACCCTATTCTATGAAACAAGCAACCGTACCAACCAGGTCCAACACAGTAATTAAGAAATCAGTTTTCATTTCTGTTTCAGCCATTTTTTTGGCATTGATCTTTATCTACTCTCCCAATTTTAAAAGACCGGCAGTTACTGCATCAACTAATATCAATAAAGCCGATACAATAGAAAATGAGCCAAAGCCAAAACCGGCTGAGCCTTCATTGTCATTTAAAGAAAAGATGGATCATATCATTAATGGCGATTCATCAGGTAAGTGGACAGCAAACAAACCTGAGCCACCGGCCGGAGCGGTTCTTCCCTATAAAAGAATAATTGCTTTTTATGGCAACCTGTATTCAAAGAATATGGGCATCCTCGGTGAGCTTCCTAAAAAGGAAATGTTAGAAAAATTACAAGCAGAAGCTAAGTTGTGGGAAGAAGCGGATACAGTAATGGAAGTACAACCTGCTCTTCATTATATCGCAGTTACTGCACAAAATTTACCAGGTAAAGGAAATAAGTACAGGCTTCGCATGCCTTTTCATCAAATTGATTCGGTATTAAAAATGGCAGCGCAGATCAATGCAATTGTTTTTCTCGATATACAAGTTGGACTAAGCACTTTACAGGATGAGATACCGCAGCTTGAAAAATATTTAAAGCTTCCGAATGTTCATCTTGGCATCGATCCTGAGTTTTCAATGAAAGGCGGACAGAAGCCCGGCGCAGTGATCGGTTCGTTCAACGATAGTGATATTAATTATGCCACAGGCTACCTGCAAAAAATTGTAAAAGAAAATAACCTGTCACCAAAGATATTAGTGGTGCATCGTTTTACGCAGGGCATGGTCAAAAATTATAAGCAGTTCAAAACAGTTCCGGAAGTACAGATCGTGATGCATATGGATGGATGGGGATTCCCGGCCAAAAAGATCAATACCTACAAACAGTTTATATATAAAGAACCTGTCGAGTATACAGGGTTCAAGATCTTTTATAAAAATGATATAAAAGGCAAAGGACGGTTACTTACACCGCAGGAGCTAATAAAATTAAAGCCACGGCCTGTTTACATACAGTATCAATAAGCTTTTAAGTAAAAATTTATTTATTGAGTCAGCAGCATTGCTACTATCAGCACCTGTTGTGTCACTCACTTGTGCTACAACAATTCTATTCATCAATTAGCAATGATGAGTTTTGAAAAAGGGAGCCTATCTTAAAATCGTCATTGTTCGTATAAGAGAATAAATTTGATAGAGAATAATAAGAGCCCCGATAACAATAATAATGACCCTGTAGTTTTGCTTTTTTGTAAAAGTGAACATCACAATAAACTGCGCCAATAAACTTGCTGCACTTATAAATTGAAGAGCGATAACATTTGCTCTGTAGCCGGTCGGTAAAGTGCTGCCAATAAAAGACCATAATGCCCAAAGAAGGATATTGAAAGCGATAATAATTAATAGTATTAAAAAGCCCAGGTCGGTATTCGAGTTGGCTTGTGTTTCGTATGCGTTTTCAAATATTGTGGAATGCGGGTTTGTTGCCAGTGGATTAAGATTGAAACCACAGTGTTTACAATAGTTACTTTCGCTGTCAATGTTTTGGCCACAATTAGTACAATTCATGTAAGGTTGATTATATATAAATATACAACCAAACATTATGTAATGATTACTTCCCCGTCGTCAGAACTTTATCATTGTATATCCTTTCAACTGATAGGTTGTAATAGCGGTAAGACCCGAGCTTGCGATTTTGGCTTCAGCCACTAATTTGCTTTCACTGATATTCCGTTTCAGCATGGTTTGCCCGCACACATAAAATTCTGTGCCGGCGTCATGCAGTTCTTTCAGCAATTCAAGATTCGGATTATCTACCTTGAATTTTTCCTTATACATTTCATTGCCAAAAACGGCATAGGTTGCCATTTTGCGAAGCACCACTACTACATGAATTTTTTCTTTTGGTACACCTTCCACCGCATGAAGATTAATTAACGTTGCAATGGCTTCAAGATATTCATTAAGCGAGTCGGGCTTTGCCGCATTTTCCGTAAGCTCTACGATAATTTTATAATTGATCCTGGGATCGGGCTTATGCGCTGCATTTGGTATTTGGTAAACGGGACCATAAGATTTAATTACAGGATTCATCTTCGCTTGCTGCATTTGTCCAAGCACAATCGCATGAACAAAAACAGCACATAAAAGAATATTTATCTTTTTCATATTAATATTTTTATTGAATGTATATAAAAACAAACCGGATTTACAGTAAAATAAAATAAGCGGCGCATTTCAGGTCTTATTGGTTTTTTTGTTTGCCTGTCTGGAATTACTTCCTATTTTCATGTAATATCAAGGCCACATTATGCATCATCATTTCACACCGGTAGATTGGGCGCATCATACAAATATTTATGAAGTAAATATCAGGCAATACACCGATGAAGGAACGTTGAATGCTTTTGCCGCTCATGTGCCGAGATTAAAAGAGATGGGAGTACATACTTTATGGTTCATGCCATTGCAACCAATCGGCAAATTAAATCGCAAGAGCACACTTGGCAGCTATTATTCTATCAGTGATTATATTTCATTAAACCCGGAATATGGAGCACTGGATGATTTTCGAATCTTGGTTAATGGGGTGCATAGCCTCGGCATGAAAGTTATCATTGATTGGGTAGCTAATCATACCGCATGGGACCATGTGTGGACAGAAACCCATCCGGAATTTTTTTCAAAAAACGAACATGGATATTTTCGTCCGCCATATCCTGATTGGAGTGATGTCATTCATCTGAACTATGAGAACAAAGAATTATGGCAAGCAATGGTGAATGATATGAAGTTTTGGGTAAACAATTTTAATATTGATGGCTTTCGATGTGATATGGCCCATCTTGTGCCATTGGATTTCTGGAAATATGCCAGGACTGAATTGGACAAGAATAAAAAATTATTCTGGCTTGCTGAAACCGAGGAGCCACATTATCATGAAGCATTTGATGCAAGCTATACATGGGAATTTCTTCATGCTATGGAATCTTTCTGGAAAAGAGAAACCGGTATTCATGGTCTTGATACAGTCTTGTACCGGTATGCAAATGCGTTTCCAAAAAATGCGATGAGGATGTTCTTTACTTCGAACCACGACGAAAATTCACATAGCGGAAGTGAATATGAAAGAATGGGGCAGGCAGCAAGGGCATTTGCCGTTTTGTGTGCGACATGGGATGGAATACCGCTTATCTATAGCGGACAGGAATTACCCAATTCACAACGGTTGCTATTTTTTGAAAAGGACTCGATAAAATGGTCAGGAAATTTTGGCCTTCATAATTTTTATAAGATTTTATTGGATCTGCATAGCCATCACCCTGCCTTACGTGCCGGTGATGAAAATGTAATAACCCGGCGTATTTCAACTTCGGAGAACGAGCAAATACTCTCTTACCTGCGGAAAAATGGAGAAAGAGAAGTGCTTGTTATGTTAAATCTTTCTGCAATTGAAGATTTAAATTTTCAAATAAAAGATGAAATGATTTCCGGCATTTACAGAAATATTTTTACAGACGAAACGATAGATCTTACCATAACAAGGGAACTAAATATAAAAGCATGGGATTATTTAGTGGTTGAAAAATAAAAAACCGTCTCGCCTTAGGCGAGACGGTTCAGTATTTCAATTACTATTTTGTATTACTCGGTTAAATCAAGTGGATAAGAGTAGCTGCCTCTGAATCCGGGATAAAAACCTTCCAGCTTCACTGTGCCGATTGCGCTGTTAAGAACTCTGCTCAGTTCGTCTAATGACTTAATTGGCCTTCCATTTACGCTTGTGATCACAAAGCCTTCATCCATTTTCGTCTGGCTCAGCTTTCCACCTTCTTTGATTTTCTTTACTACAACACCTCCATCTACCTCATATTCTTCGGCTTTCTTTGAGTCAAGTGTTACAAGCTCAGCACCGATAATATCACCGGCAGACGCTGCATCAACGGTACTTACTTTAGCTTTCAGGGTAACAGACGTATTATACTCTTTACCATTGCGGAGATAACTTACCTGCACTTTATCATTGGGTCTGAAGCCCGCAAGTTGTGCACTCATTTCAAGTCCGCTCAGCACCGAGTTATTATTTACTTTAGTGATGATGTCACCTTTTTTAATACCCGCTGCGTAAGCACCGCCATCAGTAGGTACGCCAGAAACATATACACCTTCATTTTCTTTGATGCCAAGTTTTTTCATTTGCTCTTCATTCAGATCGGCAAATTGGATACCTATATAACCTCTTTGCACATCACCAAACTCAACAATATCATTGACGATCTTCTTGGCAATATTTACAGGAATGGCAAACGAATAACCTGCATAAGTACCGCTTGGCGCTAAAATCGCTGAGTTAATACCTACCAATTTTCCATCTGTTGTTACCAATGCACCGCCACTGTTTCCCTGGTTCACTGCTGCATCTGTTTGAATAAATGATTCTACAGGAGATACATTACTGCCTCTTGTTTGTCTTTCATTAATACCGATGCTTCTTGCTTTTGCACTAACGATACCAGCTGTAACGGTTGTTTCCAATGTTAGCGGGTAACCAATTGCAAGTACCCATTGGCCAAGCTTTACCTCATCAGAATTGCCATAAACAAGATAGGGAAAACCTTTGCCATCTATTTTTAATACGGCAATATCACTGCTTGGATCTTTACCGATCAGTCTTGCTTTGTATGTTTTCTTATTATGAAGGGTAACATTTATTTCACCTGCTACGCCACCATTCTGGTCACTAACAACATGATTGTTTGTTACGATGTATCCATCATCGCTGATCAGTACACCACTACCGGACGCCCTTTGTTCCGGGATGATGCCGGACTGTGGTCCGAAATCAAAGAACTGATCGAGCCAGTTGTCAATTCCGCTACGGTTACGACGGGGTAGGTCGTTACTAACTTTCTGCGCGGCAATTTTTGTTTTAATATGTACAACGGCCTGCACCGAAGTACTGGCGGCTTGAGTAAAATCTATGTTAACTGGTGCGGTAGCTCCATTGCCATCAAAGAAGCCTGCATAATTGGCAGGAGCTTTTGTTTCAGATTGAATGGCTACAACTTCTTTGTGCGCAAATTTGGAATAACCCCATACACTGGCAATTGCAGACCCGCTGCTGATTGCCATTACTAAGATCACTTGTTTAAATTTCATGGTGTTAATAATTTTTTCTTTACTGTTTCAAATTACATGCCTATGCAAAATAACGAAGTAGTTTCCTGAAAAAATGTCCTTTCATTTAGTTTAACAATACCTTTACCAAGGCCTTCGTACTTCGAAACTTAAAGTTAATAACAAATATTGACTGAACGTAATGGGAAAATTCACAAATTGGTAAGAAATTTCATCGTATCAATTCCATCAGCATAATCGGTTAAGGATGGTAATTGCGCCTGCCCAAATGGAATATATCCATGACCAACGGCACATTGCAGATCTTTTAATGATCTTAACTGTTCGTCAACAGCATTTTTATTTGTATAAAATTCATAATTCAACTGGCTGATGGGAGAGAAAATTGATGAATTTTCCAGTACAGATTATAGACTCATTTGTCATGTAAAATTTGCGGTTAAGAATATGCAATGCAAGAATATAATCATAATTGTTTTTGTATTTATTATGGTCTTTGAAATAATTATATTTCTTAAAAGCAGATAGGAGCGGAATAAAATCATAATCTTTTGGAACAAAGATCTTCGTCACATTTCTGCAACCCATCCCAAAATAAAGATGAACGTCATCGGCTAATCTTTCAAGCTCTTCGGGTGTTTCGGTAGCATCTAATATTGCTACCGATGTCCGGTTTCTTCGAATGATATGCGCATATTTGCTGAAATAATATTCAAAATATCTTGACGAGTTATTGCTGCCAGTAGCAATATAGGCATCACAGCCTTTAAGCATTTCCTCAAAGAATACCAGTTCACTTGTTTTATTACTCTCCGAACCAGTCTCCCAATCGGCGGACCATTCGTTTAGCTTGCCCACAAGATGTTTGATAAGTGTTTCATCCTTTGAAGATGGTTTAATGATCGCTTTATGTCCGGAAATAAAAACACAAAGAAAATCATGAAAGCCAACTAAAGGAATATTTCCTGCCATCACGATACCAATCTTTTTTGAATGGGGTGGTTCAATCTTATAAAGAGATGTCCAATCCACCAGTTTTTGCTTATCGAGAAAATGGACTGCGATATTTTCGGTGGCGACGTCAATAAATCCAGGCGTAAACCACGGATTTAACAGGCTTGCTTCTTGTTTTACTTCCTGCCATTCCGGTGAACCTGATGAAATATATTCACCAAGTCGGGCCGCCAGCTCAATTCTCATTTGTAAATTCATTTCAGCAATAATATATTTGTCGAACAAAAGTAATTCTCAACCCGTTAATTAAAATTTTATGGCAATTAAGATCACTGAAGAATGTATTAACTGCGGCGCCTGCGAGCCAGAATGCCCTAACAATGCAATTTATGAAGGAGGTGTGGAATGGGCAATGTCTGATGGTACTACAGTAAAAGGTTCTTTTACGCTTATGGATGGTACTACAATCGATGCTGATCAGAAAAATCCTCCGGTTGCTACCGATATTTACTATATAGTGCCGAATAAGTGTACAGAATGCCAGGGTTTCCATGAAGAACCGCAATGTGCATCTGTTTGCCCGGTTGATTGCTGTGTACCCGATGAAATGTATAAGGAAACAGTTGATGAGCTATTAGCCAAAAAAGAAAAAATGCATATTTAAATATGCAGAGTATGTGGAAAAATACCCGGCATGATTTGTAGGAACTGCATATTTATTCATTAACTTTAATATACAAAAATAAGCGGCGAGTGAGCTGCGAAATCAGGCGGGTGATATGTTCCGCTGTAAAAAGGTGAAGGGAGAACGTCCTTCACCTTTATTATTTCCTGCCGCTGCCCTAAAACGATGTTATAATCTTCTTTTTTCCGTTCTTTAGTTTTTATTAAGCAATTTTTCTTGAATATTTGTGTTTTGTAAATCACCTGGAACCACACATGAAAAAGAACATTGCGCTTGTAACCGGAGGTTTTTCCGGCGAAGCGGTCATATCCTATAAATCGGCCAATACTATTGATAAAAACCTTGACAGGGAAAAATTCAATGTGTACAAGATCGATATCAATCCCTCAGGATGGTTTTATGAAAATGGCAATGGTAAAAAATCAGAGATCGATAAGAATGATTTTACCCTGCAAACAGATAATGGTACTATAAAGTTTGATGCAGTATTTATCGGTATGCATGGCACACCCGGCGAAGATGGAAAGCTGCAAGGTTATTTTGATACATTAAAGATACCTTATACAAGTTGCGATGCCGGCTCTTCTGCAATCACTTTTAATAAACGGTATACTGTGGCCGTAGCCTCAATGGCCGGAATACATGTTTCAAAATCATTTCATTTATTTAAGCATACTCCCGTTCCCGTACAACAAATTATTGACGGGTTATCATTTCCTGTATTTGTAAAACCAAATAATGGCGGCAGCAGTATTGGCATGAGTAAAGTGTACGAGGCCAAAGCACCTGGAAGCTGCAATTCAAAAAGCATTTAAAGAAGATGACCAGGTGCTTGTGGAGCAAATGATAAAAGGAAGAGAATTTACCATAGGCGTTTTTAAAACAAAGGGAAATATTGTTGTGTTGCCGATAACCGAAGTTATAAGCAAAAAAGATTTTTTTGATTACGAAGCAAAATATGAAGGTGCTTCGACAGAAGTAACACCGGCTGATCTCGATGAAGCCATCTGCAGATAAAATAAGAGATGCTGCAAAAAAAATATATGCGGTATTTAATTGCAGGGGTGTGGTCAGGATAGATTTTATTTTGGAAGAAAGTTCCGGTCGATCCGCACATGCTGGAGATAAATACAATACCGGGACAAAGTGAAGCAAGCATTGTACCGCAACAAGTAAAAGCAATGGGCTGGAGTCTGAAAGAATTTTATACAAAGCTTGTTGAGGAATGCTTTCAATTAAGCAGTCGTGGAAATAAGAAACTCAGATATCTTGAAATTCTTTATTTAAATAGATCTAATGTTTGAATTCGTTACAAAAAGATCGTTGTGGTGGAACCTGCTTGCGGGTTTTATCCTTATGGTATTTTTATTATTTATGCTTTCTGTTTGCCTGGGGCCGCTTACACGTCATGGTAAAAATAAAACAGTGCCAAATGTAGTGGGTAAGTCCCTTGAAGAAGCCAGTAAAATTCTTGACGACCATGGGTTTGAAATAGAAGTGCAGGATTCTATTTATACCGATACTACGGCAAAGGGGTCAGTATTGAGACAAATGCCGGAAGGAGATGCAACCGTAAAAATTAGCCGTACTGTTTATTTAACAGTTAACAGGTATGTCCCGCCATTGGTTGAAATGCCAAACTTTGCCGGCTTTAGTTTACGAAATATAGAATTGCAATTAAAAAATATGGGATTAAGAGTTGGCGATACAATGTATGTTGATGACTTTGCAAGAAATTCCGTAAGAGATATATTGTATAAAGGATCACCCATTACCCCGGGTACAAAACTTCAGCAGGGCAGTTCTGTTGATCTCGTATTAGGAAATGGAGTAGGAGAGAATGAATTTACCGTGCCCAATTTAGTTGGGATGACATATGCTGAAGCAAAAAAATTATTAGAATCAAACGGGTTGAGTTTTTTAGTCACAATGTTTGATCCCAGTGTAACAGACACATGCAAATTCATATGTATTCTGGCAAAATCCACCTCGTATGGGCGAAGATGGAAGACGGATAAAGATCCGTTCAGGGCAAACGATGGATGTACGATTAAGTGTTACACGGCCTTCAATAGATACCACACAACAAGTTTCTGATCACTAATAAAACTGCTTTTATGACTAATATTACTCCTGAAGAAGTAAAGAAACGGCTCGATGCCGGTGAGAAATTAAATATTGTGGATGTAAGAGAGCCTTATGAAAATGCTGATTTTAATATTGGAGGCACATTGGTTCCTTTGGGAAATATTCAAACAATGCAGATCGATGAAATTGAAGACCTGAAGGATAAAGAAGTTATTTTTTATTGCCGCAGCGGCAATCGCAGCGGACAAGCCTGTATGTTTTTAGATGCGATGGGTTTTAAAAATACCCGCAACCTTACAGGGGGCATGCTTTCATGGGAAGAGAAGTTTGGGAGATAGCAGGGAGTTCGGAGTTGCACAGACAAGGCATGCCTTGTCTCTACGAAAGTCAGGAGTCTATAGTCTTTAGTTGCTAATCGTTGCCGCTGATATTAAGACATTCTTTATAAGAAAAGCTGGTTTCCTGCGTTTATCGGGAAACCAGTTTTTATGTTACCACTGCACAGATCATGTAGAAATTCAGTTACCGCTTTTTTATCAATTCTAATCTTTACATCATGTACTGATAGATCCAGGACTGATCGTGATATTATTGCAGCATTGGATGAAAGCGTTGAAAATTCTAATTTAACCTTATCGGAGGCAAGCAAAGAAATGATGCATGCTTTCGAAGATAAACTTCGGGATCCCGTCTCAGGCGAGAGATCTGGATTATGGTATCCGAAAGCGGTAATAATTCAACAGTTATCCGGTAAAATTATAACCTTCATCGACAGTCTTAAAACAGTTATAAATTCAAAACACAGATTTAGTTCAGGATTATTTCAAAAATTAATGAATTATAAAAATGACATTTTGCGAGTTGATCCCAGGATAGCTTACGAATTTCAAAGATCTATGAGAATATTTACGAGGGCTATCGATTCTGCTACGACTAATCGAAAAGGTTTATTTCAAAATTATTTTGACAATGCATCAAAGGCGTCAGCTTTAGCAATGCTCAATAAAATACAAAACAATGTTCGGATTATTGAGGGAAAAATTATTGCTTTTTGTTATGAGCAATCTTCCCGGTTGCGTTTTGGCCCTTGTACTTTCATTACCGCAATGGCAATACAAAACAGCTCGATCGTTCAACCTGGCGAACGCTTAGAGATACTCTCAGGTGTAGGTGAGTTTAACAAGAACTGTAACCCGGAAGTATTTGTTTATGGGAAGGCAGTTCCTCTGGATGAGAGTGGCATTGCGAATTACAAAGTAAGAGCTCCTGTCAAACCGGGCAAATACTATGTCCCGGTAAAGATTATTTACACAAATCAGGATGGAAAAGCAGTGACAGTTGAAAAAGAAATAACGTACACCGTCGCCGATATGGAAAAGCAATAATTCAGTGATAATGACTTCAAACTATTGACTAACGACTATAAACTATCGACTTAAAACTTCACATTTACTCCCACCATAAAATTCCTCCCCGCCATCGGGAAATAATAATTTTCAGTTGTTAAGTTTCCGCCATAATAGTAACTAAAAGTATAACCATTCGGCTCATACAATTTATCAAACAGATTGTTTGCCTGCAAAATGACGTTTAGTTCTTTCAAACAACCTTTGCCAAATGTATAAATGATCCTTGCATCCTGGGTATAGTAGGCATTTAACTTGCGGGCTTCGTTTTGTGTATTGTCCAAATATTGTTTGCCAACATATTTACTTATCAAACTTATCTCCGTTTTTTTAATTGGAATAAAGCTGATCGTAGCCCCGCCAACCATGTTTGGCGAGAATGCGATATCGGTTGATGAATACTGTTTTGTTTGCTGACCGCCGTTATCATAATCATCAATGTACTCAGTAAAATCAATTACTTTGTTTTTGCTTATTGAAAAATTCCCGGCTGCTTTTAACCAGGATGAAATTTCTGCAGTAGCAACGAACTCCACGCCTGCACGATAGCTTTTTGGAATATTAGTTCTTGAATAAGCACCCACATCATTTATTTTACCTGTTAATACTAACTGGTCTTTATAGTGCATGTAATAACCGGTAATGCCAATGCTATAATTGTCTTTTCTTTTTTCAATTCCCAATTCAATATCATTTAGCTTCTCGGCTTTTGGTTGTTGATCCAATCCTGCTTCGAAATCATCACGGTTGGGTTCTTTTTGTCCACGGCTATAAGAGAGATAACCGGACCACGATCTTTTCTGAAAGCTCAACCCCGCTTTTGGGTTAATGAAATTGTATTTGCTGTTAATGATAAGGTCAGGATTATACCTGAATCCATAGATATTATATTTCACCCTTCGGTACTGGAGATCATAAAAAATAGAAACAAGCGAACCGATCTTTGTTTGTTGTTTAAAATAAATAGAAAGATCATTTTTATCCGCATCAAGATCATACCATCTGCCCGGTAATGCCAACCCTTTTTCTGCCCATATTACATCGCCATAATGATTTCCTTTATACCTGTTCCATCCGCCACCGAAAGTGAACTGTGAATTATTGTTTTTGTAGTGCAGTGAAAAAATATTTCCATAAAAATCATTGTCGAGCCAAAGTTGTCTTACAAGATCGGTATGGGTAATTACATCAGTTCCATAAACCGGTTCGGGCAGGCCATAATCAGTGTAAGCCTGGTCTGCTTTATATTGTTCATAATACCCTTTCCCTTTTATATAAAAAAAACCTGTGCTGAATTTTATCCTGGCGGTCAATTGCTGAGTAAAAAATAACTGGTAATGATCCTGCTTGTAATTATCGGTTTCATTATCGTATGGTTCACCGGGTCTTTCCATACCGGCATAATTAACAGTGCGGTTTGTTTTCAGATCAGCTTCCGGTACACCATACCATGCCTGGTAAGTTTTTTCTTTGCCCGAAAACATATTAAAACGAAGCGAATTCTTTTTACCGAGATAAGCAGTAGAAAAATAAAACGATCTAAGATCAGTGCTTGCCCTGTCGATATAGCCATCGCTATTAATTCCTGATAAACGAAAATCAGTGGTGAAATGATCGCTGACTAAACCACTGCCGACTTTGACTGTATTTTTCCATGTATTGAATGAGCCATAGCTATTATTCAATTCAAGATACGGTTTTGCAATCACTTCATTTGTACTGATGTTTATACTGGCACCAAAAGCACCGGCACCATTTGATGAAGTGCCAACACCTCGCTGCACCTGTATGCTGCCAACAGATGAAGAAAAATCAGGTAGGTCAACAAAAAAATTTCCCTGGCTTTCTGCATCGTTAAATGGAACTCCGTTAAGTGTTACATTAATCCTGGACGCATCGCTGCCACGAATGCGGATACCTGTATAACCAAAGCCGTTACCAGCGTCAGAATTCACGACAACAGATGGAGTTTGATTTAGAATAAATGGGAGGTCCTGACCCAGGTTAAACTTCTCAATCTCTTTTTTTGAGATATTGGTTTTTGTAAATGGAGAATTTTCTCCTGCCCTGATAGCTTTTACTTCAACAGGTTCTAATAAAAGAAAGCTGTCTCTTTGCGTGCTGTCTTTGGTTTGCGCAATAGACAAACTGCTTGCAAAAGCAGCGATGATTAAAATGGCAATCCTCTTCATTTTTTAAGTTTTTAAATGAAACCACTTCATTGATTACCAGTATTACAAGCGTATTGATGTAAATAATCCTGTAATGACTTTAATCTAAAAATCCGTGGTCAAAAATGAGAGGGAATGCTGTTAACAGGATAAAAAGATGTTTAGCACCTTCCCTGCGCAGGCATTACCCTGATCAGGTTCTACGGGTTTTATCTCAGCTCGTCTTGCCTTAGGCAAGACGGGCACCCCGGGGAAACGCTGAAATTCTGTGGTCAAAATTAAGGGATAAATATTTCAAACCTGGTGTAACCTTTCTACGCCTCCCTTCGTATAACTTTAAAATCATTGTTTATGAAGAATATCTTTTTATCCTTGTTATTCCTTGCGGGGCTGGTTACCACCTCTTTCGCCCAAAAAACCATTAATGATGCCAATGCAGAAAAACGAACCGTGGGCAGTTTCCATGGAATCGAGGTAGCTACGGGTATTGAACTTACACTTACAAAAGGCACTACCGAAGAAGTGGCCGTCAGTGCTTCTGAAAAAGAATTCCGGGATAAGATAATTACCGAAGTTGTAAACGGCATTCTGAAGATCCATTATGAAACTAAAACCGGCGCCATCAATCGCAGGAACGAAAATAAAAATCTGAAAGCTTATGTTTCGTATAAGTCGCTTGACCTGCTTTATGTGACTACCGGTGCTGAAGTGAATATTGAAGGAACACTGGAGGCGCAGAAACTTGATCTTAAGGCAAACACAGGCGGACTTGTAAAAGGTGAGATAAATATCGGTTCATTGAAAGTGGATCAAAACACAGGTTCAAAGATTACATTAAGTGGTAAAGCAGATAACCTGGAAGCCGAAGGTGATACAGGCAGCAAGTTCATGGGAGAAAATTTAAGCACCAATACATGCAGTGTGGAAATGAGTACCGGTGCAGGAATTTATATTTCTGTAGAAAAAGAATTAAATGTAAAAGCGAACACAGGCGGCTATATAAAATATAAAGGCAATGCCGGTGTTCGTGAAGTAAAAACAAATACTGGCGGATCTGTTTCTAAAATTTAAAAAGTATAGTCATGCAAAAAATTCTCAGCTTATTAGTTTTGACAGCGTTGATCACAACTGCATCAGCTCAAAAACAAATCAACGATGCAAATGCACAAAAAAGAAATGTATCAGGTTTCCATGCTATTGAAGTTTCCGGCGGTATTGATCTCTACCTCAGCCAGGGTGATGAGGCCGTTGCTATCAGTGCCTCAAAAGATGAATACAGGGATAAAATAATAACGGAAGTAAAAGATGGCGTTTTAAAGATCTGGTTTGATTGGAAAAGCAATATAAGAATTGACTGGAGCAATCGTAAACTAAGAGCCTATGTTTCTTTTAAAAACCTGGATGGATTAGAAGCGTCCGGTGGTTCTGATGTTATTGTTGACGGTACAATTAAAACTGCAAAATTGAATATGGAAATTTCAGGTGGTTCAGATTTCAAAGGAAAAGTGGAATCAGATGATCTGAAAATAAATGCAAGCGGCGGTAGTGATGTCAATATTTCCGGTAGAGCTGCAAAACTTACGATTGATGCCAGTGGTGGCAGCGATTTCAGCGGGTATGATTTTGCTGCAGATATTTGCAATGTAGACGCCAGTGGTGGCAGTGACGTTCATGTTACGGTAAATAAAGAGCTGACTGCACATGCGAGTGGCGGCAGTGATGTATATTATAAAGGCAGTGGATTAATAAGAGATCTTAAAACCGGCGGCGGCAGCATTAAGAAAGTAGGCAAATAAATTTATCTATAAATAAAACAGCTCATGAAAAAGATACAAGTGATGTTGATGACGATGTTAGTGAGTGCGGCCCTGTTTGCACAAAAAACAATTAATGACCCCAATGCCGAGGCAAGAGCCGTAGGCAGCTTTCATGCTATCAGAGTATCGAATGCTTTTGAAGTGTACATATCCCAGGGTGGTGAAGATGCTGTAGCAATCAGTGCGTCAAAGCCTGAATACAAAGAAAAGATCATCACCAAAGTGGAGAATGGTGTATTGATCATCCGCTTTGAGAACGATAAAAAATTCTGGAATGCATTGAAAGGCGATAGACAAAGATTAAAAGCATATATCTCGGTAAAAAAAATAGATAAGCTTGATGTTAGCGGAGCATGCGATGTATTTTTTGAAGAAGGACTTTCGGCTGAAGAACTTGTTGTCAATTTATCAGGCGCAAGTAACATGAAAGGAAAAATAGATGCAAAAAAATTGAATGTCGATATCAGCGGTGCATCAGATGCTACAATTTCAGGTAATGCTGCTGATCTGAAAGTGGAAGCAAGCGGTGCCAGCGATTTTAAAGGTTTTGAGATGGTTACTAATTATTGCGATGCAAGAGCTACAGGAGCATCTTCAGTAGCCATTACCGTAAATAAAGAATTGAGTGCACATGCAAGCGGCGCAAGCAGCGTAAGATTTAAGGGCGAAGGATTGATCCGTGACATAAAGACAAGTGGAGCAAGCAACGTCTCTCGTAAGTCGTAACACATAAAGGGTAACAAAGAAAAGCATCTGCGAAAGTGGATGCTTTTTGTTTTGGATAGTAAGGCATCAACCCATACCTTTGCGCTCCATATCGCGAAGTAGAGCAGCGGTAGCTCGTCGGGCTCATAACCCGAAGGTCGGGAGTTCGATCCTCCCCTTCGCAACAACAGAAGCCTCTGAATGAGGCTTTTAAATTTTTTATTCATTGCAGGCACAGACCCTGGCAATAGAATTTGATTACCTCCTCAATTTCTTCGCTATTGGCTTGTGGCTTGCAGCTATAAGCATTTCAATGAAATCAGGCTTTGTAAATATTTTTGGTAAACCCAATGCGGGCAAAAGCACTTTGCTCAATGCATTGATGGGAGAAAAGCTGGCTATTGTTTCTCCCAAAGTGCAAACAACAAGGCATCGCATTAAAGGGATATTGACTGAAAAAGATTACCAAATTGTTTTTTCTGATACTCCCGGCATCATCGAACCGAAATATAAACTGCATGAAAAAATGATGGGGGCAGTTAAAGAATTCATTGGAAGATGCCGATGTGGCCTTATTGATCGTGGATGTAAATGAGAATTTGGAAGAGTGTGATACGATTTTCAGTTCTTTAAAATTGAAAGTACCGGCAATTGTTGTCATAAATAAAATTGACAGGGCGAGCCAGGAAAAAATAAAAGAGGCGGTTGATTTTTTTCAGATAAATCTTATTGCAAAAAAACGGTTACGATCTCAGCAACAAGTGGTATCAATAAAAAGAAGTTTTTAAAAGAGATACTTGAATTTTTGCCTGAAGGCGAACCATTTTTTGATACAGATGAAATATCTGATCTGCCAACAAGATTTTTTGTGGCAGAATTGATAAGGGAAAAAATTTATGAACTATTTGGCGATGAAATTCCCTATCAGACTACTGTCGTGGTAAATGAGTTCAAAGAAAAAACAACATTGATAAAGATTGGTGCTGATATAATTGTGCAACGAGAAACACAGAAAGCAATTATACTTGGTGAAGGCGGCAAGATGATAAAAAGACTCGGCACCGAATCAAGAAAGTCAATTGAAGATTTTTTCAGCAAAAAGTTTTTTTAGAACTTTTGTGAAAGTGAGAGATAAGTGGAGAGATAATGAAATCTGGTTAAAAGAATATGGATATTATTAAACCGAACCCTGACCCTAAAAGGGGAACTTAGGTTTATCGTACTATTTTCATTTTAAAGAGTATAAAGATTAGTAAACAAAATTTATCAGAGTCTAAACGTCCCTTTAGGGATTTAGGGTTTTATGGGATTTACAGTAGCAATAATAGGAAGACCGAATGTGGGAAAAAGCACTTTCTTTAACCGCTTGCTTGAGCAGCGCAAAGCTATCGTTGATGATGTAAGCGGTGTGACACGTGACAGGCAGTATGGTATCGCCGATTGGAATGGAAAAAGTTTCAATGTGATTGATACCGGTGGATTTGTTCCTGGCAGCGATGATGTTTTTGAAAAAGAAATAAGAAAGCAAGTTGCTGATTGCCATTGAAGAAGCCAATGCCATTATTTTTATGGTGGATGCGGCAACCGGTATTACCGATCTTGATGATGCGATGGCCAGTATGTTGCGCAGGAGTACAAAACCTGTTTTTCTAGTTGTGAATAAAGTTGATAACAATGAAAGATTGCTGGAAGCTTCAGAATTTTATAGTCTTGGGTTTGACAAGATCTTTTTTATTTCGTCTGTCAGCGGAAGTGGTACCGGCGAATTGCTGGATGCTATTACCGAATTGATCCCTGCTGATGATGCTGATGCAGCAGAGAATTCAGATTCGATTCCAAAGTTTGCGATTATTGGTCAGCCTAATGTTGGTAAATCATCTTTATTAAATGCATTGATCGGGCAGGAGCGAACCATTGTGAGTGATATTGCCGGCACAACAAGAGATACGATCCATACACATTATAATCTTTTTCAAAAAGAATTTGTATTGATAGATACGGCGGGTATCCGCCGAAAAGCAAAAGTGCATGAAGACCTTGAATTTTATTCCGTGATCCGTGCAATTAAAGCAATGGATGAAGCCGATGTATGTCTTATTTTGATTGATGCTGATAAAGGAGTGTACTGCACAGGATCTAAATATTTTCAGTCTTGCTGCAAAAAAAGGAAAAGGTGTTGTGGTGCTGGTAAATAAATGGGACCTGGTAGAAAAGGAAACCAATACGGCGCGGGATTATGAAGATCATGCTGAAGCAAAAGACTGGCGCCTTTTACTGATGTGCCGATACTGTTTATTTCTGCAAAAGAAAAAACAAGGATATTTAAAGCGATTGAAATTGCGTTGGAAGTATACGGAAAGCAAAAAAAGAAAGATTCCCACTTCGCAACTGAATGAAGTTATTCTGAAAGCGATCGAATCCTATCATCCGCCGGTAGTAAGAGGGCATCCTGTAAAAATAAAATATGTCACCCAGTTGCCAACCGCTGTTCCTTCATTTGCATTTTTCTGCAATTTCCCTGATGATATAAAGCAGCCGTATAAAAATTATCTCGAGAACCAGCTCCGGGAAAATTTTAATTTCAAAGGGGTTCCGATCCGGTTATTCTTCCGGAAAAAATAAAATCCATTTGAAAGGATGGCCGAAGGCTTATGCATCAGATAGTAAATCTACCTGTTTGAGAATTTTTTTTCTTCATTATTTCATTATCTGCAACTGAGGTTTTAATTTAACAGTTGCTTTACCCTCACTGATTACAAATTTCTCCATTATCCCAATCGCAAATTTTCCGTCCTGACATCCTCATAAAAAATCATTGATTGTATATCCTTAAAGAAAAACAAAGGATCGCTGAAAAAATTATTTCAGTTACAACTAAAACTTTTTTATGAGATTTATTTCTGTACTCTTACTGCTGGCTTCATTTTCCTTACAAGCCCAGGAAAAAAAACCGGATAAACCCAAATGGAAGATTGATAAAAACAAGATCCTTACCGGTGGTCTTATAGTTGTTAGCGGTGCAGCAAAAGGGTTTAATGAAACACTTCAGTTCAATTATAAAAGTTTTGAGAAAACATTTCCCGGGGCCAATAAACAATGGTTTGATCCGCAAGTGAGCTGGAGGAACAAATATGAAGGCGGTAACCCGGATAACGGAGCAAAATTCTTTTTATCGACTTCACTTTTTGTGATGGTTACAGATCAATATCACTTAAATAATTTCATACACAAGTCTGCGCTGATGTCCGCCTTGATCATAAAAATAGGAGAAGGTAAAAAGCCATTTAAGCACTATGTGTATGATCTTTTGTTTTATACGGTCTGTTACCAGGCTGGTTTTGCAGCAACCTATTACCCTTTTACAAGCAGGAATATTAAATGATCAGAGTTTGAATTTTTTTTGTAAGGTCTTTGTTTTTTCACGGTAGTCTTTCATTTCGGCAATCTTCTTTTTAATGAAACCGTTTTCATCCAGTTTGCCGGTCACCGTTTCCATCTGTTTACGATTATCATAAACCATTCTTCGGAATGGATTATGATAATCTTTTGCCCGTGATTCAAAAATTCCTTTTACCATCCATTCGCGGGTGGCGAGTGCCTGCTGCACCAGCCCTTTAAATAATTTCTTATCAAACCCCGTCGCTTTTATTTGCAGGATCTCCAATAAAGATGCAAAAGCATGCTGTAGTTTTTGTTCGGGATAAATTTGTGCATTGATTGTATAAAAAGCATGTACATCGTCCCAGCTTTTTATTTTGCCGGAGTTGATCTCTTTTTTAAAAGTATTGACAACAGGTTGCGGAAATAATTGTCCGCCGATATTTAACCAATTGCTTCTTCTTGCTCTCAGCGGTAACGTTTCATAAAATTTATCCCAATCATTGGTCTTATTTCTCCATGCAAGATGCAGCAGTTGATTGACACCATAATACACCAATAGCTCTTTAAAAATCGTATAGGCTTGTTGCACTTTTGTAAGCTGAACTTTTCTCCCTGCATTTTCAAATTCTTCAGCCAGTATTTCCAGTTCGTCCAGTATGCGGTCTTTTGTTTCAAGTAAATTTCCTCCAAGAGAGACCCATCCATTTTCATCAATTTTTTTGTTTTGTTTTTTTGCAAATGCCTTGCCCGTATATTTTTTAAGTAAACGAATAGCGTCAAAAATTTCATTCACACTATCAGGCGCCAAAAAATCATATTCGATATGCTGGGCTTTATTTTGCCGTTTATCTCTTGCCTCATATTTTTCTTCGTTTCTGGCAAGTGCATACATATTATACATGAACCAATAGGCCGGCATTATTACCAGCTTGTCATTCGCTACATCATTATTTATTAGAGAAAACGGAATTGGAATATTTAATTCAGCAGGATAATCACCTTTTGCAATGATGGTAAACGATGCAAACCTGGAATTATGTTTCAAACTTACACATAGCCCTGGCCAGAATCCGCGGCCTGCAATTATTTCTCCATCTGCGGCACGGCTGTTATGATTTGAACCTATCGTGGCTCCGGCTGCCATATTGCTTTGTCCTAATACCAATGCAGCACATAAAAATGAATTGTTGTGATGTTGTTCATGCGCCGGAAAGATAAGTGAGTTCAACACTTCACAACAGGAAATAGTGGAATTGTAACCGAGATAAGAATTGATCAGCCTTGCCCCATACTTTAACTGCGAATGATCGGACATAATAAAACGAACAGCTTTTACACCATAAAAAATCCGGCAGCCAAAACCAATTATTCCATTTACCAATTCACAACCTTCACCGATCTGTGTTTTTCCTTCGGTGCCGGAATTGATCGTAAGATTTTTTAATTTATTTGCACCTTTTATATAGGCTTCACTGCCGATCCATGCATCTTTAATGATCTTGCAATTTTTTATTACTGTGCCGTCACCGATCTTTCCATAGTAACCTCTTTTTTTATCAAACTTTTTTTCAGTGAACTGTTTGAATTTTTTCATCAATGCTTCATCATCGCGATAGCGGCTCCAAAGCCATGCATCACCGGGCAGCATTCCATTGAAAGGAATTATACTGCGACCGGCATTTTCATTACATACTTCCAGCCAGATCCGGATATTTTCTTTTCGCCTTCTTTTATTATCCCATTTCCAAATTTTGAATGATCGGTTGTTGCCAGTTCATTCACATTTACAATTATCACTTCGTTGCCGATAATATAATGGCTCATGTAATTAACATTATTGATCACAACATTGTCGCCAAAATCACAACTGACAATAGTGCTGTTGTAAAGACCTACCTGCAGACGGATATTATGAAATTCCAAAAAAACAGGTTCCAATTTCCCGATGCGGACCAGGCCAAAAAAATTACAATTCTTGACCAGCTTGTGATCAAATGGATCTGACACCAATATTTTGCTCCAGTCATCAGAAGTATTATTGTTTTGTTCCAGCGCTTTGATCTCTGCTTTTGTTAACCGGCGATAAGCGATGCCGCTCCTGTTTTGAATATTGCGCAGATAATATTCATCTTTCCCTTTTGGAATAAATTCTTTTGCAATAAAATTATATCCGAGAGAGCTGATTGGTTTTTTCTTTATTTCACTCATGTTTCTGGGTGCTGTTATTGATTATTTGTTGAGGCACAGGATAATTGTTGAATAGAATTGTTATAGTACAAGAGTGCGACGCAACAGAAAGCTACATAGTAGCAATGTCAGTTGGTAACATAAATATCATTTATATAATAAAGAGCTGTTCTTAAGGTAAGGAATTTCTAATCTAAGTCATCCGCTTTAGGCGAGACAGAGGGCTTTATTCCACCGTTACACTCTTTCGCCAAATTCCTTGGCTTATCTACATCATAACCTTTCATGCACGCCAATATAATAAGCCAGCAACTGCAATGGAATCACACTTAGCATCGGTGCAACAATTTCATCAGCTGCAGGCACGACCATTACATCGATTCAGAAAGAGACGCAGAATGATCATCACCTTCAGTGATCACCGAAATCACTTTTCCTTTTCTTGCTTTTATTTCCTGCATATTGCTTACTACTTTTTCATGATAAGTATCTTTTGTTGCAACAAATACAACGGGAAGTTTTCATCAACCAATGCAATCGGGCCATGTTTCATTTCTGCTGCAGGATAACCTTCTGCATGTATATAGGAAATTTCTTTCAGTTTCAATGCGCCTTCCAGTGCTACCGGAAAATTATAACCGCGGCCGAGATAAAGAAAATCTCTTGCATCTTTATATTTTTCTGCAAGCTGTTTAATTTGTTCAGCTGATTTCAATACTTCGGCAACTTTTTCCGGAATATCATGCAGTTCATTGCAACAAATGCATGTAACGTTCTTCATCAATGCGTTCCTTTTTGCTTTGCAATTTTTAATGCCATCATTGTTAATACGGCCAGTTGTGCGGTAAAAGCTTTTGTACTTGCCACACCGATTTCAGGGCCTGCATGTGTATATGCACCGGCATGTGATGTCCGGGCAATGGATGAACCAACAACATTTACAACACCAAAAATAAAAGCACCTTGTTGCTTTTGCTTTTTCAATGGCAACAAGTGTATCTGCAGTTTCACCGCTTTGTGAAATTGCAATGATCACATCACCTTGATGAATAACAGGATTGCGATACCGGAATTCAGATGCATATTCAACTTCAACAGGAATTCGGCATAGTTCTTCAAAAATATATTCAGCAACCAAGCCTGCATGCCAGCTTGTGCCGCAGGCAATGATAATAATCCGGTTGGCATTTTTTGATTTGTTCAGCATATTGTCTTCAACGCCGCTCATTGTGATCGTTCCTGCTGTCTGCATCTAATCTTCCGCGCAAGCAATCATAAATAGTTTGCGGCTGTTCAAATATTTCTTTCAGCATGAAATGATCATAACCGCCTTTTTCAATAGCTGCCAGTTCCATATCGAGCTTTTGTACATAAGGAGTTAGTTTTTCATTGCCCAGATTTTTTAAGATCAGTTCATCCGGCTTTACAATTGCCATTTCATAATCGTTTACATACACCACTTCTTTGGTGTATTCAAGCATCGGCGAAGCATCGGAACCAAGAAAATGTTCTCCTTTGCCAATACCAATAACCAACGGGCTTCCTTTTCTTGCTGCAATGATTGTATCGGGATCATCTTCATCAATCAATAAAATAACATAAGCACCGGTTACACTTTTTAATGCAATACGCACTGCTTCTTCCAAGATTACATTGGTTATTCTTTTTTATTTCTTCAATAAAATTCAATAATACTTCGGTATCGGTATCACTTTTAAAGCTGTAACCTTTTGAAACGAGTTCCTGTTTTAGCTGCGCATAATTTTCAATGATGCCATTATGGATCATGGCCAGTTTGCCACTGGCAGATACATGCGGATGAGCATTGCGGTCGCTTGGCTCGCCATGTGTGGCCCAGCGGGTATGGCCAATGCCAATATGTGCATGCAAGATTTTCACCAACTAATGTTTCTTCCAGCTCCGCTACTTTCCCTTTTTTCTTGTAAACATTAAGACCGCCATTCATTAATGCAACGCCGGTGCTGTCGTAGCCGCGGTATTCCAGTCGTTTAAGTCCTTTTATAATGATGGGGTAAGCTTCCCTGGGGCCGGTGTAACCAACTATTCCACACATAAGATTAGGTTAGATTTTATCATTTATTGGATAATGGCAAACGATTGAACGGTTGCAAAAAACGAAATTGCACAAAAATGCCCAGATAGCAAAAAGGAACTGATACGATGATTATTATATTAAACGCAATTTCCAGGAAACAAATTCCAAATCCCAAATAAAATCCAATAAACAAATCCGAAATATGATTTAAAAATTGAATCTTAATTTATTTTTTATTTTTTGGTTCTTGATATTTGGTTCTTTTGCCTTATAACAACACACCTTTAAGTAAAAGAAATGCAGTACCGAAATAAATTAATAAACCCGTTACATCAACCAATGTGGCAATAAATGGAGTAGAGGATACGGCAGGATCGGCGCCAAGTCTTTTTAATAAAAGCGGAAGCATTGAACCCATTATTGTGCCCCATATCACTACGCCAACAACAGCAAAGCCAATGGCAAAACCAATGCGGATAAAATGTTCTCCAAATAATCCGAATACATGATAACCGCCATACACTAAAAAAAATCCGATGATGCCAAGTGTTGTTCCCATTAGTAATCCGGAGATAATTTCCCTGCTGGCGATCCGCCACCAATCTTTTAGTTCAACCTGGCCAAGCGCCATTGCCTGTATGATCAGCGTGGCAGCTTGCGAGCCGCTGTTACCACCACTTGAAATGATCAATGGAATAAAAGTAGAAAGCACAAGCACCTGCTCCAATGTTTCCTGGAAATTTGACATAGCCGCTATCGTGAGTGTCTCGCCAACAAACAATATCAGCAACCAGATAATTCTTTTCCTGTATAATTTATGCAATGGCACTTCAAGATAAGGTTGCTCCAATGCTTCAGTACCTCCCATCTTTTGCATGTCTTCACTGAATTCTTCTTCGGCTACCCAAAGTATATCGTCGATGGTGACTATTCCAAGTAATTTATTACTGTTACTTACTACGGGCAACGCCACACGGTTTTCTCTTTTAAAAATCTCACTGGCTTTTTCCTGGTCATCATACGCATTCAGTGAAGTGACCCGATTATCAATAAGATCCGATACTTTTTTATCTGGCTGGCTTAAAATAAAATCACGGATGCGTATATCATCGAGCAATTCACCTTTTTCATTGATCACATAAATCACATTGATGGTTTCACTGTCTTTGCCATGTTTACGAATAGTGGTAAATACTTCTTCGACGGTATTCTGAGGATACACATAAACATAATCCGGTGTCATCAAACGTCCGATACTATCTTCAGGATAACCCAATAATGAAAGCGTGGTTTTTCTTTCTTCGGGTTCAAGCAGCTTTATCAATTCACGAACTGCATTGCTCGGCAACTCTTCCAGAAAATCTGTTCGGTCATCAGGTGAAAGTGTATTGAGCAATTCAGCGGTTTTATAAGGAGGCAGTTCACGAATAATTTGTTTTTGGGCAGAGAGATCAAGGATCTTAAACACACTTGCTGCCCGGTGAACACTCATGTGAGTGATGATGTAGGCTTCCTGGTCCGGAAATTCATTTATAAGATCTGCTACTTCGCTTATATTCTGATGGTCTAAAAACTGGCGGGCAGCCGATTCATTGCCACTTTCAAGCAAGTAGCTAAAATGCTGTCTTATATTTCCACCAAGATAATCTGACATAAAAAACCGGGTGGCAAAATTAAGTTGTGAATCTGAAAGCCGGATTTATATTTTTGTTACTGATGATCTATCCTGAATTATATATCGATAAAACGGATGACAGGGGCAGGGGTGTTTTTACAAATCAATCAATACCTGCGAATACTATTATAGAAATTTCACCAGTGATCGTGATGTCAGCTGAAGAACGAAAATTGCTTGATCAAACCTTACTCCACGATTATATTTTTGAATGGGGGCCTGATAGCAAACAATGTTGCATGGCGCTGGGCTATGTGCCGGTGTATAATCATTCTTACCAATCGAACTGCGAGTATGAAATGGATTTCGCTAATCATGTCATTAAAATAAAAACAGTACGAAACATTGAAGCAGGAGAGGAGCTTTTTATAAATTATAATGGTGACTGGAATAATTCAAAAAGAATTTGGTTTGATACAAAATAAAAAAGCCCCATCCGGGGCTTTGTATTTATGAAGTTTTGGTTTATTGCTTCTTTGCAAGAATGAGCTGGGCCCTGATCTCTCCTCCTGGTTTTGCCACGCTGTGAATATTAATATAATATCTTCCTGCTAATAAATTCTCTTCAGTAAATTTTACTCCATCAATTAATAAAGTACCGGAATAAGTACCTGAAGGAGCTGGAGTTGAAGGAAAGGCAAAGGTTTGAAGAACTGGTGCATTGATACCTGGCTCTGCAAGACCGTGTATATGAGCAGCTGTTGCACCGGTACCTGAAATGCCACTATAAGTTATTTTATATGAAAGTGTTTTAGTAAGCCGATTGTAATTAGCCTCAACAGTACCGGTAGCGCTGCTGCCCGACGGAGGCACTTCCTGTGAACCACTCATCGTTAAATTAGCATAATAAATATTCTCTTGCTCAACGTCTTCTGTGCTCTTACAGGAAAATAAAAATAGTACCGGAAGGCTCAATAAAATAGCAGTTAGTTTTGGAAGTCTCATACTTTTGGTATTTGTGTTAAATGTAAGAAGTTTTTTCTTTTGGCAAACAAGGTTCCGGCTTTTTGGAAAAAGAAAGCCCGGCATGTGGATAAACCGGGGGTATCAACTTGGTGGGCCCACTAAGCTATCAAGACTTTGTGCGCTTAATGCAGCATTTGTGTACTTTGTGTCCGTAAAAAATTCAGGATCACAAAGAACACGACGTTATCATTTCAATTTATTCTTGATTTCCTGCAATTTCAATAATGCTTCCACTGGGGTCAGGCGGTTAATATCAATATCAGTAAGCAGCTTTCTTATTTCATCAAATGTTTCACTATGTGCATCAAAGATGGAAAGCTGCATTTTCTGTGCAGATAAATTTTTAATTTTCTTGCCAAGGCTGTCTGACTCCGAACTCCCGGCTCCCGCCTCCGAACTACTCTCATCCACATGCTTGCTTTCAAGCTGTTTTAAAATTTCATTTGCTCTGTCAATCAGTGAAGGCGGCATGCCCGCCATCTTTGCCACATGTATACCAAAGCTATGCGTACTGCCACCTCTTGCAAGCTTTCGTAAGAAGATGATTTTATTGCCAACTTCTTTATTGGTGACATGATAATTCTTTACTCCGGAAAATTTTTCTTCCAGTTCATTTAATTCATGATAATGGGTGGCAAATAAGTGTTTTAGGTTGTTGTGAGCAGTTGTGCAAATGTTCGGCAATGCTCCACGCAATGGAAATTCCATCGTAGGTAGAAGTGCCCCGGCCGATTTCATCCAGCAATATCAAACTTCTGCTGAGTAATATTATTGATGATGCTTGCCGTTTCATTCATTTCCACCATAAAAGTTGATTCGCCGCCGCTTAGATTATCAGATGCGCCAACCCGGGTAAATATTTTATCTGTCAATGAGATTTTTGCTTCATCTGCCGGAACAAAACTTCCCATATGTGCCATCAATGTGATCAAAGCTGTTTGCCGAGCAAAGCACTTTTACCACTCATATTCGGCCCGGTAAGAATAATGATCTGTTGTTCATGTTTTATTCAATTCAAGATCATTGGTAATATAAGTTTCACCCATTGGCAAATTTCTTTCGATCACCGGGTGGCGGCCTTCTTTTATTATCAATTCATCGCCTTCATGAAGTGTCGGTTTTTTATAATTGATATTGAATGGCATTGTTGGCAAAACAGCTAAGACAATCAAGTATGGCCAGAATATTACCATTGGTTTGTACAGGAGCCAGATAATCCTTAAGTTCATTCAGCAAAGCTTCATACAACTTCCAGTTCAATTTGCAAGATCTTTTCTTCAGCACCTGTTATTTTTTCTTCATATTCTTTTAATTCAGGAGTAATATATCGTTCAGCATTGGTAAGTGTTTGTTTGCGCATCCATTCGGCCGGCACTTTGTTTTTATGCGAATTGGTTACTTCAAGATAATAGCCAAATACATTATTGAATCCAATCTTTAAGGATGAAATACCTGTTGCTTCTGCTTCTTTTTGCTGCAATTGGATCAAATAATTTTTACCGCTATGTGCAATTTTTCTTAATTCATCCAGTTCTTTATTTACATTGCTATTGATCATTCCGCCTTTGATTGCCAGTGCCGGAGGATTTTCAACGATTTCTTTAAAATTTTTTCGGCAATATAACTGCAGGGATTCAATGCATCACCCAATCTTTTTAAATATTCATTGTCTGCAGTTGCACAAACTGATTTTATTTCTGCTACCTGTTTAATCCTCTGGCCATTTGCAATAACTTCCCTTGGATTTATTTTTTTTAAAGGGATTTTTGAAACCAATCTTTCAATATCACCGCATTGTTTGATGGCTTGAATAATTTTATTTCGCAGATCTGTATTTATGATAAAGAATTCAACCAGTTCAAGCCGTTCATTGATTTTATGAATATCTTTTAATGGAAATACGATCCAGCGTTTCAGCAACCTTGCACCCATCGGCGAAACCGTATTATCCAGAACTTTCAATAATGTATGATTGCCTTCCGAATTCCTGACTACCAATTCCAGATTTCGGATGGTAAACCGGTCCATCCATAAATAATCATCCCTATCGATTCGCTGTAGCGAAGTAATATGCTGCAGGTTGGGATGTTCCGTATCTTTTAAATAATGCAGTACGGCACCGGCAGCAATAATCCCTTTTCGAAGATCTTCTACTCCAAAACCTTTTAAGAATGTGTTTGAAAATGTTTTAACAAAATTTCTTCAGCATAAGCTTCGTTAAATATCCATTCATCCAAGTGTATAGGTATATATTTTGCTACCAAAATATTCTTTGAATTTCTTTTGCTGATGCCGTTGAAAAACAACTTCTGCAGGTTTAAAGCTCTGCAATAATTTATCTGCATATTCCCGGTCGCCTTCGGCAATAAAAAATTCGCCGGTGGTAATATCAAGAAAAGCAAGACCATATTGATCGTTTTCTGCAAAATGAATTCCTGCTAAAAAATTATTGCTGTGATGTTCGAGTAATTTATCATTGACCGCAGTGCCTGGAGTTACCATTTCAGTCACGCCTCTTTTTACAATTCCTTTTGCCAGTTTTGGATCTTCCAGTTGATCGCAGATGGCCACACGATAACCGGCTTTTACCAGTTTATGCAAATAGGTATCCAGTGCATGATGAGGAAAACCGGCAAGATCAGAAGAAGCCGCAGCGCCATTATTTCTTTTGGTAAGTGTAATTCCCAATACCTGTGAAGCGATGACGGCATCCTGTCCAAATGTTTCATAAAAATCACCTACCCGGAAAAGCAATATTGCATCGGGATATTTTTGTTTGATAGCCCGGTGCTGCTGCATTAAGGGGGTGTCTTCTGTCTTGGTCTTCGCCATATCTTTTCCAGGTTACCAGGAAACGACAAATATACTTAAGGGCCGGGGTTCATTTTCCTGCGGGAATATTTATGTGAATAAATACGTGATTGCTGAAACTCCTGGCTAATTCAATTAAATTTACAGACGAATACTGCTTTATGAGTCGAATCTTTGCCATCGTTGTTCTTATATTTTTCCAGCACTATTTGATCGCTCAAACGCTTACTTCGTCAAACCTTCCGATAATAATCATTAACACAAACGGGCAAACAATTGCAGATGATCCAAAGATCACTGCCGATATGGGAATAATTTTCAATGGAGAGAATGTGCGTAACAATGTTTCAGATCCGTTGAATCATTACAATGGAAAGATCGGAATTGAAATACGTGGGCAGTCTTCGCAAATGTTCCCGATGAAATCTTATGGTATCGAACTCCGGGATGCTGCAGGCGGTTCATTCGAAAAATCACTCTTTGGAATGCCAAAAGAAGCAGACTGGGTTTTGTATGCGCCTTATACGGATAAGACATTAATGAGGAATTTTCTTGCTTATACAATGTCAAATGAATTAGGAAGATGGGCGGCGCATTGCCGGTTTGTTGAAGTTGTTATCAATGGCGATTACAAAGGCATCTATGTTTTTATGGAAAGAATAAAACGCGGCAGCGGTCGTGTGAATATTGCAAAGATGGGGAATACCGATGTAAGCGGCGATGCGGTTACGGGTGGTTATATTTTTAGTTTAGATAAAGAACCCAATGGATGGTTTTCATCTTATGTTCCGCCAAACTCAACGAACCAGGGTAAAAGACAATTTTCTTATGTTTATCCAAAGCCGGAAAATATTGTGCAGGCCCAAAAAGATTATTTAAAAAGTTATGTAGATAGCTTTGAGAATGCATTGACAGCACCAACTTTCCAGGATGAAACAAATGGAGTACGAAAATTCGCCGATCTCTCATCATTCATTGATTATTTTATCGTGAACGAGGTAAGCCGTAACGTCGACGGCTATCGGCTCAGTACTTTTTTATACAAAGACAGGAATAGTAAAGACAGAAGAATTTTTGCCGGGCCTGCGTGGGATTACGATCTTGCTTTTCGTAATGCAAACTATTGCCAGGGAAGTAATGTCGATGGATGGGCTTATCAATTTAATAATGTGTGCCCGGGAGATGGAGCAGGACTTATCCCATTTTGGTGGAATAGATTAATGCTTGATACAGCTTTTACCGGTGATCTTCGTTGCCGCTGGAAAGGGGTCCGCCAAACTGTGATCAGTAATGATCATCTCAATCATGTTATTGATTCTATTGTTACGCTGACAAATGAAGCGAGGCAACGGCATTTTCAACGCTGGCCAATTCTTGGTCAATATATTTGGCCGAACCCGAATCCGATACCTTCGAGTTATGCGGGTGAAATAAGTATGTTAAAAGAATGGCTTGCCAACCGGTTATCGTGGATCGATTATAATATTCCGAATGCCGGTGCCTGCGAAGATTGGGAAGATATCGCCACTGAATCTTTACAGGTTACTATTTACCCGAATCCGAATAATGGCGTTGATGGAACGATCAAAATAAAAACAAAAGATCCGCAAATTGTTTATCTGAATGTATTTGATGGAATAGGCCGGCTGGTGTATTCACAACGCATCAATGCAGTTCCCGTCACTAATTTGGTTGCTATCGATGGCATGAAAAAATGGCAAACGGGAATTTATTATTTTACTTTCTCCGGTAAGGATGGTAAAAAAATATCAAAGAAAATTTTGAAGCATTGAATTCCCTCTTGCTCATTTTCTCCTTTAATCCCTTAGCTCATACCTTTGCGCCATGCGAAAATTGAGTATGGAAGAGTTGGGCCGCAAATCAGTGGATGAGTTCAAACAGTCCGATAAGTTTCCCATCATTGTTGTATTGGAAAATATACGCAGCGCTTATAATGTCGGCAGTGTTTTTCGTACTGCCGATGCTTTTTTGATCGAAGCCATTTATATCATTGGGTATTCTGCAAAGCCTCCGCATAAAGAAATAAAAAAAACGGCACTGGGTGCCGAAGAAACAGTGGAATGGAAATATTTCAAAACATCGGCCGAAGCGATCGATGAATTAAGGATGAAAAAATATAAAGTGTATGCCGTGGAGCAAGCTGAGGGAAGCTATAAACTACATGCTGCCAACTTCAGACAAAATGAAAAAATTGCAGTGGTGTTTGGTAATGAGGTTAGCGGTATAGAACAGTCAACGATTCTTTTATGCGAAGGCTGTATTGAAATTCCTCAATTTGGGATGAAGCATTCGCTGAATATTGCAACGGCTGCAGGCGTTGTATTGTGGGAATTAGTAAGAAGCAAAATGCGACCCGCGGTAAAAGGAAGAACTGAACATTAAAGCCCCGGCCCCCTGTCCTTCAAAGGGCGAACTTAGGTGGGAGAAACGGCCCCCTGTCCCCCAAAGGGGGAACTTAGGTGGGACAAGCTGACTTGTATGGATTAGTACTAAAGCTGAAGTGGAAGAGATATAGTTTGGAATTTTACTGAAGCACCGCTCCCTTCCTTTTGGGAAGGGAGGTGGAGGGTTGGGCCTGGCCCCCTGTCCCCCAAAGGGGGAACTTAGATATGTAAAGTGTTTTTAAGTTTGGATTTTTAATATAGATGAAGTGGTAGAGATAATGTTTGGATTTGTATTAAAGCACCGCTCCCTTCCTTTCGGGAAGGGAGATGGAGGGTTGGGCCTGTTTATTGAGCATTGAACATTTAAGAATGAGCAAAGTAAAAAGTTATTTAAGTCTTATAAAATTCTCTCATACCATCTTCGCAATGCCATTTGCATTGATTGGTTTTGCATTAGGAATTCTGAATGTAGATAAAAGAATCGATATACTCGCCGGCTGGAGCTCAAGGCTTTTAGACCAACATGAGGACAATAGAGAAATAATAAAATATCATTTGCCGGGTACTTATTACGAAATTGTGATTAGATTTCTTCTCGTTATCCTCTGCATGGTCTTTGCCCGTAGCGCCGCCATGGCCTTCAATCGTTATCTCGACAGAAGCTTTGATGCAAAAAATCCAAGAACTGCTATCAGGGAAATTCCATCCGGTATTATTTCAGCTAACAATGCTTTGATCTTTACTATTGTTTCCTGTGCCTTGTTCCTTGTCACTTGTGCCTTCATCAATAAACTTTGCTTCTATCTTTCGCCTGTTGCCTTGTTTGTTGTGCTTGGGTATAGTTATACAAAAAGATTTACACCGCTTTGCCATTTGATACTTGGACTTGGCTTAAGCCTTGCGCCGATAGGAGCATATCTTGCCGTAACAGGCCGCTTCGATCTTTTACCAATTCTTTTTTCATTCACAGTTTTGTTTTGGGTAAGCGGGTTTGATATCATTTATGCCTTGCAGGATGAAGAGTTTGATAAAGAGAACAAATTGTATTCCATCCCGGCGTGGTTAGGCAAAGCAAAGGCGTTAAGAGTGTCAGAATTATTTCATGTGATCAGTGCAGCATGCGTATTGCTTGCCGGTTGGCTTGGAAATTTTGGATGGCTTTACTGGATTGGCTCCGGCATTTTTATCGGGATGCTTATTTACCAGCATTCAATTGTTAAACCAAATGATCTGAAGAAAGTGAATCTTGCTTTTATGACTGCAAATGGAATTGCTTCAGTTGTGTTTGCGATATTTGTGATCGCGGATCTTTTTATCAATAATTAATAATAAATAATCAATAATTCTTGCCCCGCATTCTATCAATAGACTATGGTCTTAAAAGAACTGGGTTAGCAGTCACTGATCCATTGCAGATCATTGCAACGGGATTGACCACTGTTGAATCAAAACAATTGATCCCTTTTTTGAAAAATTATTTTTTCAAAGAAGAAGTTGAATTAATTATTATCGGTGAACCAAAGAATTGGGATGATACCGATACTCATGCCACTCCGCTTGTAGAAAAATGTATTAAAAACCTTCAAAAGAATTTTCCAACTATCCCCGTAAAAAAAGTTGATGAACGCTACACTTCCAAAATGGCCAAAGATGCGATGCTCGAAATGGGATTGAAAAAATCACAAAGAAGAGATAAAAAACTTGTGGATGAGATTGCAGCGACGATTATGTTGCAGGAATATCTTCAGAGAACTGTTTAATGGTTAAATTGTTTGATTGTTGATTTGCAAGTAAATTTGCTCAGAACAATTTAGCAATTTGACAATTTAAACAATGATTTTACCCATAGTTGCGTACGGTAGCCCGGTTCTGAGGAAAGTTGCTCACGACATTCAACCTGATCACCCCGGCCTCGCCAAATTGATCGGGGATATGTGGGAAACCCTGTATGCCAGCACCGGTGTGGGTTTGGCGGCCCCACAGGTGAATAAGGATATCCGGCTTTTTGTTGTAGATTCTGCGCAGATCTTCAACCAAATGAAAGAAGACAAAGAACAGCATATTTATCCCGATGCACCCGGAATAAAACAGGTTTTTATCAATTCACGTATTAAAGAGCTCGATGGATTTGAATGGAGTTATAATGAAGGTTGTCTCAGCATTCCCAAGATAAGAGAAGATATAAAACGTCAATCAGTCGTAACGATTGAATACATGGATGAGAACTTTCAGCATCACATGAGAACCTACCAGGGACTTACAGCAAGGATTATCTTACATGAGTATGATCATATAGAAGGCAAGCTCTTTATCGATCATATTACGCCGTTAAAAAGAAAATTGCTGAAAGGAAAACTGAATGATATAACAAAAGGGAAAATAAAAGTTGATTATAAGATGATGTTCCCTGCATAGATCTTTTCACTCAACTTATCCCCATGAAAAGATTTCTTTTTATAGCTTTCTTATTTCTTACACAAATTGTTTTTTCACAAAACCCCGATTCACTCGATAATATACGCCTGTCTCAAATGATCCAGTTATCCGAAGTCGTCGTTCGTAATAAACTGGACGTTGCCGCTTTTATTGAGCGGGTAAAAAATGATACGACATTTTATAAAGCCTTTAAAAATTTACGGGTGCTGAACTTCACTTCTCTGAATGATATCCGGATGAAGGATAAAAAAGGCAAAGTAAAGGCAACATTGCAAAGCAAAACAAAGCAACATGTATCCAAAGGTTGCCGGACAATGGAAATAATAAATGAAACCGTTACCGGCGATTTCTATAAAAAAGACAGCAGTTATAATTATTACACCGCGGAATTATATGCCGGGCTGTTTTTTACCCACGAAAAAGTTTGCGGGGAAACGAATATCGTTGCCGGCCTGCAACGAAATGTAAAATCAAAAAAAGGAATTGAGAAACATAAGGAACAGCTTAAGATGCTTTTTTTTGATCCCGGAAAAAAAATTCCGGGCATTCCTTTAATGGGAGATAAAACTGCAATCTTCGACAAAGACAATGCTGACAAGTATGACTTTTCACTTGACTTTGTTGATCACAACGGGCAAAGCTGTTACCTGTTTACTATTAAGGCCAAAAGCGGGAGCGGGGTAGTGATCGATAATATGCAAACATGGTTCAATAGCAGATCGATGGAGATCGTCACCCGCAACTATGACCTGAGTTATGATGCTGGTGTATACGATTTTAATGTACACATGGAAGTACAGATGATCCAATTTGGAAATCTTACCGTTCCTTCAACACTTCGTTATGTGGGCACATGGGATGTGGCGTTGAAGAAAAGAGAACGAGGCGTGTTTACAGCGACGCTTTTTGATTTCAGTCGATAAATTGTTTAATGGTTAAATTGTTTAATTGCTATTTGTCAGAAGATGTATGATAACAATTTAGCCATTTAGCAATTTAGCACCATTAATTACCCCTCGTAGTAACATAGCTGCGCCACTTCTCAATCACTTCCTTCATATCAACCGGCAATTCAGTTTCAAAAAACATTTCTTTCCTGGATGTCGGATGCATAAAGCCAAGTGTTTTTGCATGCAGGGCCTGTCTTGGACAAATAGCAAAACAATTGTCAACAAACTGGCGGTACTTAGCAAACACAGTTCCTTTTACAATTTTATCACCACCATAAGTATCATCATTAAACAGTGGATGGCCGATATATTTCATATGCACACGGATCTGGTGAGTACGGCCGGTTTCCAGCACACATTCCACCAGGGTTACATAATTAAATCTTTCTATCACCCTATAATGTGTAATTGCTTCTTTACCATGATCACCTTCCGGATACGCTTCAAATAATTTTCTGAATCGAAGGTTGCGGCCTACATGTGCCACAATTGTTCCTTCATCCTTCTTCAGATCACCCCATACCAATGCAATGTATTTTCTTCTTACGCTGTGATCATAAAATTGCCTTGCAAGATGCGTCATTGCCATGCTGTTTTTAGCCATCAGCAAAATGCCGCTTGTATTTTTATCAATTCTATGCACCAGCCCATATCTCGGCAAAGTAGATTCATTGATCGAAGGATTGGTTTGCTGCATATACCAGGCCACACCATTTAATAATGTACCGGTATAGTTCCCGCTGCCCGGATGAACCACCATTCCGGCAGCTTTATTTATCACCATCACATCATCATCCTCATAAATAATATTGAGATCGATCTTTTCCGGGACTACTTCGGTTTCTTCGGGGCTCATATCACTGTACAGAATTATTTCATCAAGCCCTTTTACTTTATAATTCTGTTTAACTGTATTCTTATTTACTGTTACCATGCCCGCATTGATCGCCTGTTGAATTTTATTTCGTGTAGCATTCTCGATCCGCTGCATCAGGAATTTATCTATGCGCAACGGCTCCTGGCCCTTATCAATTTTTATAACAAGTCTTTCATACAGTTCATCACTGCCACCCTGCTGTTCTTCTTTTATCTGGTCATCTTCAGTCATAATTACCTTGCGAGGCATAGCCGAAGCAAACTCCTCTTTTTTTTTAATTATTTAACCGGCGTCAGAGCCCTGATTGATCGTCCCTTGCGACGCTCCGTTCATGTATAGTAACTCCGGTTTTGCTTGAGTGAAGCAGCAAAAGTACATTTGCAGAATGGATAAGCAAAAGGTGGTGTTCCGTGACCTCGGTAAAATGGATTATAAAACTGCCTGGGATTACCAGGAAAGGTTGATGCAGGAGAATGTCAGAGTGAAGTCAGCGGTCAGGAGTCGGGAGTCGGTAGCCGGTATTCAGCAGTCATTAGTCGGTAGTCAGGAGTCGGGAGTTCGGAGTCAAGAGTCGGTAGTCAGTAGTCAAGACTCAAAGTTCAATGACTCCGAACTCCGAACTCCGAACTCTGAACTCGGAACTCCGAACTCCGAACTCTCAACTAAGCACTATCTCCTTTTCGTAGAACATCCTCCTGTCTATACACTTGGCAAAAGCGGCAATATTGAAAATGTATTGATGAGTGAAAAGCAGCTTGAAGAAAATGGCATTCAGTTTTTCAGAACCAACCGTGGTGGCGATATTACTTTTCACGGAGACCAGCAAATAGTTGGTTATCCTATTCTCGATCTTGAAAAATTTTATACCGATATTGGAAAATACCTGCGCAATCTTGAAGAAGTAATTATTGCAACACTTACAGATTACGGATTAAAAGGAGCAAGATCAGCCGGTGAAACCGGCGTTTGGCTTGATCCTGATATTCCCGGCCGCGAAAGAAAAATTTGTGCTATGGGTGTACGCACCAGCCGCTGGATCACCATGCACGGCTTTGCCTTTAATGTAAATACCGATCTTTCTTTCTTTAATAATATAATTCCCTGCGGCATTCAAAACAAACAGGTCACTTCACTTGAAAAAGAATTGGGAAGAAAAATAGATTTTGAAGAAGCGAAGGAGAGAGTGAGAAGGAATTTTGAGAAAGTGTTTGAGGTGGAACTCGTGAATGGTGAATGGTGAATCGTCAATTAGAAGTTTGCTTTATTCTTCATTGACGATTGACCATTCACGATCAAAAATCTTTCGGAATAAAAAACCTGTTCTTCTCCACCAGCTTTTCATTTTCATACAATTCGGATTTGAACCAGCCGGAATGATAGAAGTTTGATTTTTCCAGCATCAACGAGCTTTCTTTTATATCCTTTAGTTCAAACAAAAAAGTGTCATCATCTTCATAAAACCTGATCGAATACTTTTTATTATTAAAATCAGCCAATGAAATTCGTACCAGTCCGTCTTTATTTGCAATGATGCGATACATTGGGATAACAACACCCGGGTTGTTTTTAGTTTTTATTACCGCATCTATTTTTTTCGATAAAGAATCGGGAAACAGGTCAAGCTTACTGTTTCTGTATCTTCTGAGGATAATAAGTTCTTCAGAAGTTAATGCGCTATCCGGCAAATTCTGATTAATGATCTTTTCAACTATTCGCAAGTAAGTGCTGTCAGCAATTTTTTTGTTGGCAGTATCGGAAAGTAATGCGGTGCGAATACTATCGTTTGCAGGTCGTTTTGATTTGGTCACAATAAAATTGGCGCCATCCACATGAATATACAAACGGTAAAACATGTTGTCGGTCGGAGCTTTTGAATCCATGTAACCATTTTGGCTGTTATTTGGATCCGGCACTGTAATTAAGCTCTTGAAATTGGCAAGACTGTCAGTTGATCGCTGGATGCTTATTTGCTTTAGCTGTTTATATTTATTATTCCAACTGATGATAACACGGTTGTTTCCTTTATTTACTACGGAAAAAGCAGGTAAAGAATCCTGTGCATACGCAAAGGCGGAGATACAAATAAAAAGGGACAGGATGATTTTTCGCATGGATATAGAACGTTGAAAAAAAAGATTTCTTTTGGCTTACACCAGCAAAGATAGGCATGCGCAGCTCAAACCTGAAAGTTTAACGAACCTTTTTGCAATGATGAATTTCCCTGCAAACCTCCGCTATGGATCATCAGGATTTTACTTGCCGGAGCGAAATAGTCTTTTTTTATAAGATCGAATATTGCATAAGCCAGTTTACCGGTATATACAAAATCAGTCGGGATATTAGTGCGCCTGAAAAGATCATTCATAAAATCAATAAGCGTATTATCATATTTAGCATAGCCGCCAAAATGATAATCATAAAAGAACTTCCGCCTGTCTTTATCTTGTTCCCATCCTTTTAAAACTATGATTCCAATAACTTCCTGGTTAATGGAAGCAGAGCTTACCAATCCATTGAACATAGTGCCTGTGCCAACAGCACATACTATATGAGTATATTTCTTCCCATTCGTATGTTGAAGAATTTCACTTGCGCCTTTTTCACCTTCCATTCCAGCGCCACCTTCGGGAATAATATAAAAACCAGGAAACTCTTTTTGAGTACTCCCAAAAAATTCATCACTGTTTCTTTGGCTATAACTTTCTCTTGAAACAAATTTCAGGTCCATTCCATATTTCATCGCTTCAGTTAATGTTGAAGAAAGCTGCACGGGCTTTTCACCCCTGATAATGCCAACACAATTTATTTTTTGTAAATAACAGGCACAGGCAGTCGCCACAATATGATTTGACCATGCTCCGCCAAAAGTCAAGATTCCTTTAAAATTAGCGGCATTATAATTGTCAAGGTGATATTTTAGCTTGAACCATTTATTGCCTGAGATGACCGGATGGATCTTATCAAGACGAAGCACATCTAACTCCACTTTTTTATTTTGTAAAAGAGGCGCTTGTATTTCGTCAGTTGTAATTTTTCCAGTATCCGGTATTTGCATGCAATAAATATAATGTAGCAGCTAATTTATTTATTTTCGCAACTTTCCGCAAGGAGTCATTTTGGCCAATTAAAATTATCCTGCGAAATGAGTCCCGATAGTTGCCGGGACTATGTGACCATAGAATAAAATAACAAAATACAAATGAAACCTACATTGGTAATACTCGCAGCAGGCATGGCATCACGATATGGAAGCATGAAACAAGTGGAAGGTTTTGGCCCGTCCGGTGAAACGATCATGGATTATTCAATTTATGATGCTATCCGCGCCGGCTTTGGAAAAGTAGTGTTTATTATCCGCAAGGAATTTGAAAAAAATTTCCGGGAGATCGTTGGAAAAGATATTGAAGGCAGAATTGAAGTGGAATATGTTTTCCAGGAATTAAATAAGTATTCAGAAGGATTTGAAATTCCGGCGGAAAGAACAAAGCCCTGGGGAACGGCGCATGCAGTTCTTTGTGCCGATGAAAAAGTAAAAGAGCCCTTTGCTGTTATTAATGCCGATGATTTTTATGGCCGGGATGGGTTTGAAAAAGCGGATAAGTTTTTGTTGAATGATTGTAAAGAAAATGTTTACTCAATTATCGGGTATGAATTATTAAAAACTCTTTCAGAACATGGCACTGTAAACCGCGGTGTTTGTGAAGTAGATAAAAATGGCAATCTTGTCTGGGTCGTTGAAAGACTGAATGTATCAAGACAAGGAGATAAAATTGTTTGTAATGATGAACATCTTCCCAAAGAACTTCCTCTCGATACACATGTCTCCATGAACTTCTGGTGTTTTCATCCATCCGTTTTTGAGTATACAAAAAAAGTATTCAAAGAATTTCTTTCTCAAAATGTTTCCAATCCGAAAGCAGAATTTTTTATACCGATAGTGGCGGATAAATTTATTAAGGATGGGGAAGGAGCGATAAAAGTAATTCCTACTTCGGCAAAATGGTTTGGCGTAACGTATAAAGAAGATGCGCCGATGGTAAGAGAAAGTTTACGAAAACTTGTAGACGCCGGGGAATACCCGGAAAATCTTTGGGCAAAATAAAAGTCCCGCCGGAGGCGAGACTGCTCTACGTATTCAGTGCCTTAACTAATTAAATTACTTTAACCATAAAGATATAATCTTCGATCTTTTTTACCTGTTGTGGACGGTCCATTCCTTTCAATGAAGAGACGGCAGGTGTTTTTACTTTCAGATAAGAAGTATCTGTTTTTTTCAATTCATTTAATACGCCGTGTATATATTTTGATTGTATGGCAAAAACAACTCCTTCAGCCGAAACCTGGCGGGTGCTCAATATGCCGATAATCTCTCCATGTTGATTAAGTACCGGGCCACCGCTGTTTCCGGGATTAGCGGCAATGGTTATCTGGCAGCTTAACGAATCTCCATTTAAACCGGTTTTTGCGCTTAAATAACCCTGGCCATAAACAATTTCATTACGCGGATAACCAAGTGTAAAAACAGGCTCAGCAAGCTCGGTCGGCGATTTGCTGATGCCATAGGGAACAGTCAATGGTGATTTAAACGAATCATCTTCTATTTTGAGTATTACCAGGTCTTTTGCCAGGTCGGTAAAAATAACTTTTGCATTAAAGTTCTCCCCTTTCTTATTTTGTACCACTACAGTTTTTGCATTTCTAACAACGTGGGCATTTGTAATCAGGATATCCTTTGCTATCGATCAGGAAGCCTGTACCATTAAAACGATAAGAAGGATTCAGGATTGGCTTTTTTTCACTTTTCTTATCAACATCATTGATCTTGTTGTCAAGTTCTTTGTCTTTCTTTTTTAAAACATATCACCTCATTCACCAATTCTTTTACCTGCGAACTTTCGATCTTCGGAGAGATAGACCAAACCAGCAAGCTGATTGTAACCGTTGTGATGCCGGCGATCGTAGCAGCAATTGCCGCCACTCTTCTATAACGTTTCCAGAGATAAACAACTTTTGCCTTGCCTTTCAACCTGTCAGAATTGATCAGTCCTTTTTCAGCAAGGTCAGATATGCACTTCATTTAATGTGGATTTGAATTTGCGCAATTCACCCACTTCATTCATTTGATGAATAAAAAGTGTATGCTCCACCACCATCTGGTCCACTTCAGGATTTGTTTTACGCAATTGTTCAAAATGGACACGTTCATCCGGTTTCATTTCACCGCGGATATAACGCTCAACAGCTTCCAGTAATTGAATATCTTCCATCACTTACCATTTTTATATTGAGCAAAAAATAATTTCTTTAATCTCATCAGGCATTTATATTTCTGGTTCTTTGCATTGTCAGCATTTGTATATCCAAACTGGCTGGCAATGTCCTGCATATTCCTTTTTTGAATATAAAAAGCTTCGATAAGGCTTTTGCAGGGTTCTCCAAGACTGCCGATCGCTTTTTCCATCATCATAAATTCCTGGTCCCGCTTTTCATATTCCTCTACATCTTCTTCTACCGGTACGGTGGCTACCATACTTTCCACCTCATTTGAATACCGGTTATACTGCTGCAATTTTTTTAACCAGATCCGCCGGCAGACTGAATAAACGTAGGTTTTGATCTGGCAATTGAGCTCAAAAGTACCTGACCTGGCCTTTTCCAGCAGCACTATCATCGCTTCCTGGAAAATATCTTTGGCTTCCTGGGCAGAGCCGTTGTTATTGATAACCAGGCTTTGAACCATGTTATAATTGTCCTTATAGATGGTTTCAACCGCCTTTTTATCGCCTAACGCCAATCCTTTCAATAACTCTTTTTCTTTGCTATCAGGGCTCAATCTGCAAGTTTTAATACTATTATTTAGAAATAGTAACCCAAAGAAAATCAAAAAAAACTATTTGGGGCCGGGTTACCTTTTGTTAAATCAGGTATAAACGCCAAATTCCATTTGTTTAAACAAAATCAAAAAACAGAAAACATGAAAAAGCTTTTTTTTGTATTAGTAATTGCAGCAACATTTGCAGCTTGTAACAGCGAAACTAAAGAAGGAACAACAGACACTGTAGCTCCTGCTACAACTGAAACTGTAGCTCCAGCTACAACTAGAAACAATAGCACCTGGCTTCAACTGATGCTCCAACTACTACAGCCACAACAGCTCAGTAAGATTTTTTCATATGGCAAGCAATCGTTAGAGGCCATCCCGATTCTTCGGGGTGGCTATTTTATTTCTCTCCTAAGGTCATAAAAGACTTTTGTGGAGGGTTCATTCGGACAAACAATTGTTCATCTTTACTTTTTCTAATCAAAAGATTTGCAACTTAGCGATCATTGCTTATTTTTGAAAATATGACAATCGCAAAAGCATACCGCTGGTTTTATTTTTATTATTTCTTTAGCCAGAAGCCGGGATTGCTTTTGTTGAAAACGTATTAACGATAAAAAAGAATCAACATAAAAGTCCCGGCAAAAAGCCGGGATTTTTTTTGGTCCGTCCAAACCTCTTCGAAAGGCAGGCTTGGAAAAAAGTCAAAGACGATGGTACAGATTGAACAGATAGAATCTTCACAAGTCCTTCCCTTTGGGAAGGATTTAGGATGGGCCATACAAGGCTATGAAGGCAGCTTTCACCAGGTGGCGGCTCAGCAATTTTTTGGAAAAGATGTAGAAGTGTTGCCCTGCGCCACTTTTCGGGATGTTGTAAAAATTGCTTCCAATAAAAAAGAAAGTGATGGCGGTGTGATGGCCATTGAGAATTCTATTGCCGGAAGCATTCTTGCTAATTATAACCTTCTTCAAAAATCCAGTTTAAAAATTATTGGAGAAATCTATCTACAGATCAAACAAAATTTATTGGTGAATCCCGGGTGTAAAGCTGGAAGATATCCGGGAAGTTCATTCTCATACGATGGCGCTGCAACAGTGTTATGATTTTTTGGATAAGTATAAATGGAAACTGGTAGAAACAGAAGACACTGCGTTAAGTGCAAAACATGTTCATCAGCATAAAAGCAAACATATTGCAGCTATTGCAAGCAAGCTGGCCGCTGAATTATTTCATTTAGATATTATTGCGCCGGATATTCAAACGCTTAAAAATAATTATACGAGGTTTCTGGTATTACAAAGACAGGATGTGGCACAACCGGTAATTGATGCTAATAAAGCATCCGTTAATTTTCATACGGATCATTCAAGAGGAAGCCTGCAAAGTGCTGACAAAAATTGCTGAAGGCGGTATCAATCTCAGTAAACTTCAAAGCTTTCCGATTCCGGGCAGTGATTTGAAATATAGTTTTCATGCGGATATGGAATTTGATACATATAGATCAGTTTGAAATGGTGATTGATCAGATAAAACCAATTACTGAGGAAGTAAAGATTTATGGTGTGTATAAAAAAGGATTGTGGAAGTGATAAATTAATAATTAATAATTAAGAATTAATAATTGCCATGATAGGAACGTCAAAAAGATTAGAAGGAATTGGTGAATACTATTTTTCTCAAAAGCTGAGAGAGATAGATGAACTGAATAAGCAAGGAAAGAATATCATTAATCTTGGTATTGGCAGCCCTGATATGCCGCCGCATCCTGATGTAATAAAAACATTGCAGGAAGAAAGTGCAAAGCCCAATGTACATGCTTATCAATCTTACAAAGGTTCGCCGGTCCTGCGAAAGGCAATTAGTAATTGGTATAAGAAATGGTATGGAGTGGATCTGGATCCTGATACGGAAATTTTACCATTGATCGGAAGTAAAGAAGGTATCATGCATATCTGCATGACCTATTTGAATAAAGGTGATGAAGTGCTGGTCCCAAATCCCGGTTATCCGACTTACCGAAGTGCAGTAATGCTTGCGGGCGGAAAATGTAAAGATTATAAACTGAGGGAAAAAAATAATTATGAACCTGACTTTGACAAGCTTTCAAAAAAAGGTTTGAAGAAAGTGAAGATGATGTTTGTGAATTATCCGCAAATGCCAACAGGGCAATTGCCATCAAAAGAATTATTTGAAAAGCTGGTTGCCTTTGGAAAAGAAAATAATATTCTCATCATTCATGATAATCCTTACAGTTTTATTCTGAATGAAAACCCGATGAGTTTATTAAGCGTTGACAGGGCAAAAGATTGCGTTATCGAATTAAATTCATTAAGTAAATCTCAGAACATGGCGGGCTGGAGAGTAGGCATGCTTTGCGGGGCAAAAGAAAGGATTGAAGAGGTGTTGCGGTTTAAAAGCAATATGGACAGCGGGATGTTTTTGCCGGTTCAATTGGCTGCGGCAAAAGCGCTGACACTTGGAAAAGAGTGGCATGATGAAGTAAACAGAGTGTATAGTGAAAGAAGAGAAAAGGTTTTTGAGTTATTGAAATTGTTAGCATGTAAATTCTCAACTAAACAGGCAGGTCTTTTTGTTTGGGCAAAAATTCCATCGAAATATAAAACCGGATTTGAGTTAAGCGATGATGTGTTATACAATTCAAATGTATTTATAACACCGGGTGGAATATTTGGTGATTCAGGCGATAAATATATAAGAGTGAGTTTATGTGCGCCGGTTGAAAAGTTTGAAGAGTCAATAAATCGAATAAGGGCTAAAGCTCATGCTTCATAATTCTTTTTAACCCCAGCGTTAAGGCTGGGGTCATAAAAGAGATTTTTCAATGGCCCCGGCCTTCAGACCGGGGTAATGAAAGAGATTATTAAATGGCCCCGGCCTTTAGGCCGGGGTAAGTAAGAAAACTAAAATTCACAGGGCTTTAGCCCTTAAACAATATGGAACGAAAACGAATAACAATAATTGGAGTTGGCCTTATCGGAGGTTCATTATCTCTTCAATTAAATGAAAAAGGACTTGCCAGCCGATTAATCGGTGTGGATGCAAACAGGGACCATCAGAAAAAAGCGTTGGAACTTGGCCTGGTTGATGAAATAATGGAGCTGGACGAAGCGATTGAAAATTCTGATGTGATCATCCTTGCAATTCCAGTTGATGCTATGGTAAAATTATTACCGCATGTTCTGGATAAGATCATTAACCAGGTGTTAATCGATATGGGCTCAACAAAATCAGAATTGATGAGTATTGCAAACAATCATGCTAAAAGAGGAAGGTATGTTGCTACGCACCCAATGTGGGGAACAGAATACAGCGGTCCGCAGGCTGCAGTGCATGGAGCATTTGAAAACACGGCTGTAATAATATGTAATGCGAATGAAAGTGATGCAGATGCTTTAGAGTGGACAAAGAATATGTATCAAAAGATCGGGATGCATTTATTGGAAATGGATGCTGTATCTCATGATCTGCATGCGGCGTATGTAAGTCATATTTCCCATATCACTTCATTTGCTTTGGCAAATACGGTGTTGGAAAAAGAAAAAGAGGATGAAGCCATTTTTGAATTAGCGTCGGCAGGTTTTGCCAGCACAGTGAGGTTGGCAAAAAGTAATCCTTCCATGTGGGTACCCATCTTTATGCAGAACCGGGAAAATGTTTTGGATGTTTTGAATGAACATATTTCACAGTTGAGAAAATTTAAGAGTTGTTTGGAGAAAGAGAATTGGGAATATTTAAAAGAATTGATTGAAGGAGCAAATAAAATAAAGAGAATAATAAAGTAGCCCCCTGTCCCCCGAAGGGGGAACTTAGGAAGAAGAGTCTATTATCAATAGCCCCGGCCTTTAGGCCGGGGATGAAAAAGAAAGAAATATTAAAGGGCTTTAGCCCTTACTAAAATGAAAAGAAATAAACAATACCTACCCGGAGCAATATTTGATCGAATTTAAAATGAAAGAAAACGGATGAATGAAGCAGTAACATTTTATCAGAACCCTGACTTTGACGAATTGTTTATTTTTTATGATGAGGAGGTATTTACATCAAAGGAGATTTTCAAGCCTGTTGAGGGAGGACTGTACGAAAGAAAAAATAAGACAAGTGCTATTACTTTCATTGCAAAAATTAAACAGATTTTGGAAGATGGAAAAAAAGATAATTGGCCGTATAAACAAAATTTAATGATTTGTATTGGAGTTAGCGGTACTAAATCTTTGTACGGGGACAGAGACATTGACAATATGGTAAAACCAATTCTTGATGCTTTGAAAGGAATTGTTTTCAATGATGATAGCCAAGTACATTTATTAATTGCGTCAAAACATATTTGGGACAAAAATTTAAAAGGATTTATGGTCGGATTGAGAGTTCTTGAAGAGGGTCGAATTGATAAATATGAACCATGGCTGTATACGACTAATCCAACCAAAGAATTTATGAATAAGTGGAACAAGAAATTTGGGAAGAAAGCTGAATAGAATTGTTGTCGTACAAGAGTGCGACGCAACAGAAGCTGAATAGAATTACAAATGATGACAACATAAAAATTAACTTTACAAATTATTCTGAAATGCAAACAATCGAACGAACAATGAAAGAAACAGCAGGGAATGCCTGGAGTAAACGACCATTGATCATCAGCGGGCCATGCAGTGCTGAAACAGAAGAACAAGTATTGCAAACGGCACAGCGGCTGGCAGCAACCGGCAAAGTAGACATACTTCGCGCAGGCATCTGGAAACCGCGGACAAAGCCCGGCATGTTTGAAGGTATCGGTGCAAAAGGATTGCCATGGATGTTACAGGCAAAGAAGCTGACCGGTTTACCAACAACTGTGGAAGTAGCCACCGGCAAACAGGTGCATGATGCATTAACCTTTGAAGTGGATGTATTGTGGATCGGTGCAAGAACGACGGTGAATCCTTTTAGTGTGCAGGAAGTGGCCGATGCATTGCGCGGCGTTGATGTGCCCGTGCTGATCAAGAACCCGATCAATCCCGATCTTGATCTGTGGAGCGGTGCTGTTGAACGTGTTGCACGATCGGGTATCAAACAGATCGGTCTTATACATCGCGGATTTTCTTCTTATGGAAATACTGAATATCGCAATGCACCCATGTGGCACCTGGCGATCGAAATGAAACGCCGCAATCCCGAGTTATTGTTCATCAATGATCCTTCGCATATATGCGGCCGCCGTGATATACTGATGGATGTTGCACAAAAAGCCATCGATCTTGGCTTTGACGGGCTGATGATCGAAAGCCATATTGATCCTGATAATGCATGGAGTGATGCGAAGCAACAGGTGACGCCGGAAAAATTGGGAGAAATGATCGACGCTATCAAGTGGCGTCATGAAACTGCGGAAGAAATTGAATTCATCACAGCGCTGGAAAAATTGCGTGAGCAGATCAATCATCTGGATGATGAACTGATACAGTTGCTGGGTCAGCGAATGAAGATTGCAGATAAGATCGGGGAATACAAAAAAAATAATAACGTAACCATTTTGCAAACGAGCCGCTGGAACCAGATACTGGAGAAAGCATATGCAAAAGGTGATGCGCTGGGATTAAGCAAAGAATTTATCACCAAATATTTTGATGCGGTGCATATGGAAAGTATCAATCATCAGAATAAGATTATGAATTCGTAACCGGCCCGGGCCCCCCGGCCCCCTGTCCCCCGAAGGGGGAACTTAGATTTGTAAAGTATTTTTATGTTTGGAATTATTCTAAAGTCGAAGTGGAAGATTTGAAATCTGGAATTGTACTGAAGCACCGCTCCCTTCCTTTTGGGAAGGGAGGTGGAGGGTTGGGCCTGATGATTTTGTTACCAGCTTCAGTTCCCTGATTGGGCTTTTGTTGCGTCGCACTCTTGTACAACAACAATTCTAATGATCAATTTCTCAAGCAAAGACGCAAAGTTTGTTAAGGTGCAAAGATTTTTTGCGTCTTTGCCTGAAATAAAAAACTAAATGAAGAAAATAACCTATAAATTTTCCAATTCATCAGTTGACTACTACCTCGCCGGTGGCATTTCTCATTTAAAAGAAATTGTTGATAAGGATAATGCTATTATAATTACAGATGAGAATGTTTACAATGCTCATACAAAAAGATTCAGGAACTGGAATTGCATCGTACTGAAACCCGGTGAAGACTATAAAGTTCAGTCAACAGTTGATGAAGTAATAGATCAGTTGATAGAAATGGAATCGGATCGTAAAACGATATTAGTTGGAGTTGGAGGAGGAGTTATTACTGACATTACCGGCTATGTTGCTTCGGTGTATATGCGTGGAGTTTCATTTGGATTTATTCCAACATCATTGCTTGCGATGGTAGATGCCTCAATAGGCGGTAAAAATGGAATTGATGTGGGCGTTTATAAAAACATGGTGGGTATTATTCGTCAGCCAAAGTTCATTCTGCATGACATGGTGTTCCTGAATACACTTCCGCAAAATGAATGGGAAAATGGTTTTGCAGAAATCATAAAACATGCTGCTATAAAAGATGCAGCCATGTTCAGGGAACTTGAAACAAGTTCATTCAGGAAATATAAAAGCAGCCAGAAAGCAATTTGTGACATGGTTCAACGCAATGCGATCATTAAAACCAAAGTGGTACAGAACGATGAATTTGAAAAAGGAGAAAGACGATTGTTGAATTTTGGTCATACGCTTGGACATGCATTGGAAAATCAATATGAATTGTCACATGGCCAGGCTATCTCAATTGGTATGACGTATGCTTCGGTGATTTCAGAAAAAATTACTGGTTTTAAAGAGTCCGGAAGGGTTGCCGCTCTTTTATTAAAATATGGTTTGCCAACCTTTGCCGACTTTGATAAGAAAAAAGTGTTTGAAGTATTGAAGATGGATAAGAAGAGAGAAAAAAAAGAAATGAATTATGTGATGCTGGAAAAAATAGGGAAGGGAGTAGTAAGATCAATTCCATTAAAACAATTAGAGAGTATTTTTAATGAGCTATAAAACAGAACACGGATGACACGGATTAAACAGGATTTAAGGATAAATCTGTGTACATCCATCTGATCCGTGTCATCCGTGTTCCAATCATAACAATGAAAGTAACAATACATCCATCGCAATTAAAAGGGATCGTACAAGCGCCGGCTTCTAAAAGTTCGATGCAAAGAGCTTGTGCAGCCGCATTGTTGTCAAAAGGGACAAGTACTATTTATAATCCCGGGCATAGTAACGATGATAAAGCGGCGCTCGGAATTATTAAAGCGCTGGGAGCGTCTGTTGAAATTAATAATGAAGAATTAATAATTAATAATCCTGGTTTCCCATTCACCACTCAACTCCCGATAGCTATCGGGACACCACTCACGATTGACTGCGGAGAATCCGGATTGAGCATAAGAATGTTCACACCGATTGTTGCATTAAGTGATCAGGAAATCACAATAAATGGTTCGGGAAGTTTAACCACAAGGCCGATGGATTTCTTTGATGAAATTTTGCCAAAGCTTGGCATAAAGATTAAAAGTAACAATGGCAGGTTACCATTGGTGGTGCACGGTCCATTGATCCCGGCGAATATTGAGGTAGATGGCTCATTGAGTTCACAGTTTCTTACAGGTTTATTGATGGCTTATTCAGCCGCCGGAGCAAAAGATGTTTCAATAAGAGTCAATAACCTTAAAAGCAAACCTTACATTGATCTTACTTTGGATGTGATGAAACAATTTGGAATGAGTATACCGGAGAATAAGAACTATGAAGAATTTGCCTTTCATAGTACACCGACTCTGAACTCTGAACTAACGACTCATAACTACACCGTGGAAGGTGACTGGAGCGGCGGTGCCTTCCTACTTGTTGCCGGTGCTATTGCGGGCCCAATAACTGTTCGTGGTCTTAATCTTTCTTCCACACAGGCTGATAGAGCAATTGCAGATGCCATGATGAGTGCAAATGATGCAATAGCTATGGAGGCAAAAGGGATAAAAATTCACCCGGGAGAATTAAAGGGTTTTGTATTTGACGCCAATGATTGCCCCGATCTTTTTCCGCCACTGGTAGCATTGGCGGCTTATTGTAAAGGAAGAACAACGATCTATGGTGTAAACAGGTTGTTGCATAAAGAAAGTAATCGTGCATTAACACTGCAGGACGAATTTGATAAAATGGGAGTATTGATAAAACTGGAGAGAGATGAAATGCTTATCCAGGGTAATGGAATTGTAAAGGGAGCAGATGTTCACTCCAATCATGATCATCGTATCGCCATGGCTTGTGCAGTGGCGGGTTTAAAAGCAACCAGTGAAATGGTAATTGAAGAAGCAATGGCGGTAAAAAAATCTTATCCCGATTTTTACAATGATTTGAAAAGCCTGGGTGCTAATGTATCTTTACCCTTTGACCATTTAAATTTATAAAGTGAATTCATTCGGCCGGATATTTCATGTTTCAATTTTTGGTGAATCACATGGTGAATGTGTAGGTATCACTATTGATGGTTGTCCCGCAGGATTAACATTATCACCGGAAGATTTGTTAGCTGATCTGGAAAGAAGAAAAGGTGGCAAGCAAAAAGGAACTACACCAAGACAGGAAGAAGACTTTCCAATTTTTAAAAGTGGTTTATTCAATGGGAAAACAACGGGATTTCCAATCACTATTTTATTTGAAAATAAAAACATCCGCAGCGAAGATTATACAAAGCAAAGAAGCATTCCGCGGCCGGGACATGCTGATTGGGTAGCACATCAGAAGTTTGGCGGTAATGAAGATTATCGCGGCGGCGGACATTTCAGTGCAAGATTAACAGCAGGTATTGTTGCAGCCGCAGGTATTGCCAAAAAAATAATGAAAGATGTTAAGATCAATGCAGAAGTAATCGAAATAGGGGGAGAAAAAGATTTGGAGAAAGGACTGCAAAAAGCAATTGATGCAAAAGATTCTGTTGGTGGTATTATTGAATGTCGTGTAAATGGATTGCCGGTTGGCCTGGGTGAACCATGGTTTGATTCAGTGGAGTCAGTATTAGCTCATCTTGTATTTGCAATACCTGCCGTAAGGGGCGTTGAATTCGGAACCGGCTTTGCAGCAGCAAGAATGTTTGGCAGCGAGCATAATGATGCAATTATGGAAATGGGTGGCAAAACAAAAACAAATCATGCAGGTGGAGTAGTGGGAGGAATTACAAATGGTAATGAATTGGTTTTTCGGTTAGCTATAAAACCGACTTCATCAACTCCTAAGGAACAGGAAAGTTTAAATTGGGATACTGAACAGGTTGAAAAATTTTCTATCAAAGGGCGACATGATCTATGTGTTGCTTTTCGTGCCCCGGTAATTGTTGAAGCGGTGACTGCATTAGTACTTGTTGACTTTATGATGCTCGAGCAAAAGATACCAAGAGTAATATTTTAATGCTCAATGTTCAATGTTCGATTTTCAATGATCAGTTATTACCAGTCTTTTGAATTGAAGATTGAGCATTGTTCGATGAACATTCCTGCCTGCCGGCAGGCAGGGAACATTTATTCTTCGATAAACGTTTCATATACTCTGTCAGCCCAATAAGAAAAGTATTTTCTTTTGTCAAATCTTGTGTTCGAAAGCAAAGAAAAAATATATCCATTCCTTTCTACCTGTACAGTATGATAGATCAATCCGTTTTGATTGTGTTTCAAAATAATTCTTACTCTTCCATTCAATGCTGAGTGATTGATAAATGACGTATCGGCATTTGTTTTAAATGAAAGGGATGCTGAGAGTTTTCGTTGCATCAGCCTGCTTCTGTACCATGTGCCTCCGGTTGCACTTACCAATTGTTTACCATTAAAAATAACGATACTGTCATTATAAGCAAGTACAACCAGCTTATGATTTTTATTCTGAAGCCAATCAACGAATTTGTTTGTATGCAAACTATCTTCATACCCATAATCACTATCAAGAAAAACTATTCGTTCAATATTGTCAGGAATTTTTTCTACTGCATCCAAATAACCAAAAATAAAACTGCCACCACCGCTGTGCCCATTTAAAATAATTTTCGGATTGTTTTCTTTAAACCTGTCGGCGAGGCTATCGATAATATTTTTAATTTTTTCCCGATAGCTTTCGGGATTTGAATTTTCAATTGTTCTTTTCCATGCCGGCCAACTCTTTTGTTCCGCCATCAGGTACGCAACGATATAATTATTTTTTTTATCAAGCTCTCTTACAAATCTTGTTTGCGCAGCAATATGCTGGATGTCGAAATGCCAATCATCACCGGCTTTCATCTTTTTTCCTTTTGTCCATTCAATGCTGTTACCGTTGGGTAAAGCATATAAAACAAGATAAGTTTCTCCTTTTTTGTTTAAACGCAACGGAGCATTAATGCAGATCGTCACTTGTTCAGGCCCGTTTTTGATCCATAACTCCCGTTCGTTAAAACTTCCGGTTTCATTAAAACCGTTCAATATTTGTGAATGTGAGAGAATTGCACAGCATGTTGAAAAAATAACAAACAAGATGATTTTATAATAAGAACGATTCCTTATTTTGTTTTTAATAACACCCATTGCTGCCTGGGAAATTAGCATAAAAAAATCTATGAACCGTTTTACTAAAGTTTTTTTTGTACCGGGGAATTATTATTGGATTGTTTTCGCAGGATTGGTTTTTTGCGGGGCCTGTTTTATTTCTTGTGAGGAAAAGAAAACCCCTGAAGAAAAAGTAATTGTGGAGGCTCCGGAAAAAATGGATGATAAGGTGAAGAGCCTTATTGGAAATTTCCTTGACTATGCAGTTTCAAAAAATGGACGGCTTGATGATTCAACTCTCTTGTATCAATTGCCGATTCTGCTGAATTTATACAAACAAAAATCTTTTTCACCGCAATGGAGCAGCTCTCAAAAATGGCTTGCGCAAGGCGATTCTCTTTTATTTTTTATCCAAAATGCAAGATTGTACGGACTGTTCCCGACAGATTATCATTCTCATCAATTGCAGGCTATAAATAAAATCTTTGTTGCAGACGCATTTAAAGATAAAGAGACAAAGGATGCTGCAAGCTGGGCCCGCGCCGACCTGATGCTGAGTGATGCAGTGATCAACATTTTTCATGATATTAAACTTGGCCGTTTACCAAATGACAGTATAACCCTGCGCAAAGATTCTGTACTCACCGAAGAATTTATTTCCTCTAAGTTCAATGCGGCTGCGTCGGGTCTCTCACTGGATATAATCATTTCAACATTAGAACCAAAACATGCCGGCTACAAACAGTTAAAAGACGCAATCAAAAATTTTCTCGACAGTGCAGATTTTAATCTTTTTACTCCGGTTGTTTTCCCCAATAAGAACCGCGGGGAATTAAAGGCGGCAGTGGCCAAAAGACTTTTTGAAACCGGTTATCTCGATTCATTAACAATGTCGCCTGATTCGCTAAAGCTTGCATCAGTTCTAAAGAAATATCAAAAAGATAAAAGGCTGACAACGGATGGAAAAATCGGTGCACAAACAATACGAATGATGAATTTGTCTGACCAGGAAAAATTTAACCGGATTGCCATTACAATGGACCGTTATAAAATGCTGCCGGATACAATGCCGCAAAAATATATTTGGGTAAACATTCCCTCTTATTCATTGCGGTTAATAAGTGACGACACAGTGGTGTTAAGCAGCAAGGTGGTAGTAGGTAAACCGGTCACAAGAACTCCGGTACTTACCAGCGCTGTTTCTGAAATGATCACTTATCCGCAATGGACGATCCCTGCAAGCATTATCGAAAAAGAAATATTGCCGGGCATAAAGAAGGACACAGCTTACTTGCGAAAGAAAGGCTATAGTTTATTAAATAGTAAGAACGAAGAAGTAAGCCCTGATTCGGTCAATTGGGAAAAGTATAAAAAAACAATTCCTTATAAGGTGATCCAGGGAAGCGGTGATGATAATGCACTCGGTGTTTTAAAGTTTAATTTTTACAACAGGTATTCCGTGTACCTGCATGACACCAATCAGCGTTCATTTTTTGGATTTGATTCAAGGGCATTCAGTCATGGTTGTGTTCGTGTGCAGGATTGGGAAAAAATGGCTTATTATATTATGAATAATGAGAACAGTGTAGCCGGAAATAATAATAAAGTAAAGCCGGTACCAGTAGATTCACTCACTCACTGGTTACAGATAAAAGAAAAACACAGCATACCAATACGTTCAAAAGTCCCGGTTTTTATCAGGTATTTTACCTGCGAAGCCACTAATGGACAAATCAGCTTTTTTGAAGATATTTATGACGAGGATAAGAAAATGAGTGAGCTGCTTTTTGCTAACAAAAAGAATGGCGAATGAAATTGATCTTATATCTTGCTTTGTTATTTATTACGGTCAGCTTTACCGCTACTGATGCCAGGAAAACTCCGGTATCAAAACCAAAGATATTATACGGAACAGCCAGCTTTTATTCAAATAGCTTTAATGGAAAAAGAACTGCAAACGGAGAAATGTATTCTCAAAAAAAAATGACAGCAGCCTGTAATGTGTTACCCCTGGGCACATGGATAAGAGTAACTAATCTTCGCAATGGGCGCAGCGTTATCGTTAAAACAAATGACCGGCTTCATACAAGAATGAAACGAGTGGTTGATCTTTCAAGAACGGCTGCCGAGAAATTGAATTATGTCAGATCGGGCCTTACCCGGGTAAAGGTTGAAGTGCTTGGTAAGAAAAAGCCTGAAGAATAGGTGGAAATCAATCCAATCTTTTATTTCCGGATGTACTTCAGAGCCGTTATTTTTGTTAAAACCAAACTACGCTTTATGAAGCATTTATTTGTTTCACTGCTTGCCGCAGTAATTATCGCACCTGCAGTACAAGGGCAGAATGAAAATGAGATACGAGCTACTGAAATAGGTGTAAGCTTCAATCTTTACGATTTTAAAACGGCTCAGTTAATCCGCACTACTTCTTTAAATGCCGTTATAAGGGATAAGCAATTCGCCAAAATAAAAAATATGTCTCCCGGTATTGGCGTGCATTATCTTAGAGGAATAAAAAAACATATTGATTTTGCCGGTTCGCTCAATGCTTCAGTGTTAAGTCATCCTTTTCCCAATAAACCGGATGCTGGTGTCGATCACCTTTTGCTGCAGTTAGAAGGTACGGCTCAATTCAAAATGGTTTCTGATCAGTATTGGTTACAGCCATTCCTGATCGCTGGCTTTGGCGGACAAAAATATCATGTATACTATGGCGCCTATATACCGCTTGGAGTAGGATTAAACATAAATTTCTTTAATGAAGGCAGGATATTTATCAACTCAACGTATAGAGTGCCTATCACTACCAGTTCCGCCAATTATCATTTCATGCATGCATTTGGCATTGCCGGTCGTGTAGGTAAGAAAAGAGAAGCAACAGTAATTACGCCTCCGCCACCGCCACCACCGCCGGCACCAAAAGATAGCGATAATGATGGCATTACTGATGACAAGGATAAATGTCCTACAGTTCCGGGTGTGGCCAAATATGAAGGATGTCCTGTGCCGGATACTGATAAAGATGGCATCAATGACGATAATGATAAATGCCCGACCGTTGCTGGTTTGGCTAAATATGAAGGCTGTCCTGTACCGGATTCAGATAAGGATGGTATAAACGATGAAGAAGACAAGTGTCCCAACCAGGCAGGTGTTGCCCGCTATGGCGGATGTCCCGTTCCTGATAAAGATGGTGATGGAATAAATGATGAAGAAGATAAATGTCCTGATGTGCCTGGTGTTGCAGCGCAGCAAGGTTGTCCTGAAATAAGTGCGGAAGTGACAAAGACTGTAAACTATGCGGCAAAAAATGTTTATTTCGCTACCGCGAGCACGAAATTATTAAGTCAGTCGTTCAAGGCATTAAATGACCTGGTGAAAGTATTAAAGGATAATGGCAGCCTCAAATTGAAAATAGACGGACATACTGATGATGTAGGTAAAGATGATTTTAATATGAAGCTTAGCGATGGCCGCGCAGCCTCTGTTAAAAAATATTTGGTAAGTAAAGGCATCGATGAAAGCCGTCTTGAAAGCGAAGGCTTCGGAGAGACTGCTCCCGTGGCTGATAATAAAACCGCAACCGGCCGTTCTAAGAACCGCCGCGTAGAAATGAAAGTATTCTACTAAGACCAACTGCCCTGAGCATGAAAAGCGTTTTGCGCAAGCAGGACGCTTTTCTTTTTATGTATATGGGCTGACTTTGCAGGGTTCATTGCAAAGCGATTTTAATCAGTGATGTTTACTTCATCTGCAGACAACACCTTTTCTATTCCTAAGCCAATTGCTATACTTAATTCTGATTCCCGTTCCGAGTCTTTATGAACCCATGTATAAATACCATTCCGCTTTATTCGCTTTATTTCCTGGTCGGGTAAAATGGAATGATGGCTTTTCTCTTTTTCATTATCGGTAAGATAGAAATTGCGAACCAGGTAATATGGCTCGGAGTGATGGAGTTCCACAGTGGCGTTAAGAGAAATCTTCAAGTTGGAGGAGGCCACTGGGAAATCAAATTTGATTTCGAAAGGTCTCATAGCTTTAAATATTTCTTATGGACTCCTGATTTACGAATAGTGTGCCAAAAATTTTTGCTTTGTTATTGTCAGGAGTGAACAATCAAAAAAAACTGACAACGGTCAATACAAGACTGACATTTTTTCTTTTTGTATAAATTAAAAAGAGCTCCACCGGAGCTCTTCTGACAAACAAGTTAGTATGATTGCGACTCAGATCTTAAAGCCAACTGTAAGTAACACGTTGCCGCCATTATCTTTCAGGTCAGCAAATGTATTGGCTCTTGGTGAATTAACCCGGTACGGAAAGTTCACATCTTTATTTAAACGGTGTACATAAGTAAGATCAACAAACACGCCTTTATTCCTGTAGCCAAGTCCTGCGCTTGCAAACATTTTTCTTCCTTTTAATTCCTTGTCCACATATGGGCTCGTGTAATAAGCAAAGCCTGCGCGGCCCATGATGGTCTTGAATTTCAGTTCGCCGCCGATGCGGAAATTAAATGTGCCTTTATAGATAGCATCAATGGCTTCGTTAAATGGAATGAAAGGGGCCTTGTCTGTGCTCCCATTAGTTTGCCGGGAATACGGACCATAATTCATCCATTTGTAATTTGTGTATTCAATATCGGCAGTAATAAATCCTTTTTGCCTTCTTATATCTTCCACTTCCCTGAAAACATAAGATCCGCTGATCATGATCTTTGCCGGTGAATTCAATGAATATTTGTTTTCTACCTGCTGGCCGGCTCCTGTAATTGTGGATATGCCAACAGAATCATAACCATTGCCCGATCCAAAAAGGTTTTCAAGGTTCGCGGCAAACCCGGAACTGAATGTTTCTTTTAAAGGCATCCATGTAGGCGAATGAACAGCAAGCCCTATGCGAATGTATTCTTTAGGCCGGAAGATCAGTCCTCCGCGAAGATTCAACCCGTAACCTTTCACCGTAAATCTTTCATCATAAGCCAGGAATGCAAAATCATTATCTGTATTTCCGGTTGCATCAGATTCATTAAAGTAAGTTCTCCTTTCCTGTTTAACGAGACTTACACCAAGACTTATACCTGCCATGAATTTTTTACTTGCTTCAACACCCCATCCCAAATTTAATTCAGTAATGCCCCCTGTTGATTCTATTAAATTTTCCTGGTTGCGTGCATTTGGATTTTCAGAACGGGCTATCACCTGCAGGTTTCCATTTACTCTTGCCGTATCAACCAGGTAAGTATATATTGCCATTCGTGCGGGTACAGAAAGGCTTGAAGTGTATTCCAGCGCCTGGTCTATTGTAAGTCCGGAGTTGGCAAATTCATCGGCAAGTGGTTCAGCAAAACTGCTGTAATCATTCAATCCTTTATAATAACTGGAATGATTGAAGTCGGCTTGCCTGGTAACAGTAATTGCAAAAGAATTTTTAGCCCTGTCTCCAAAACCACCAAATACAAAGCCTGATGTGCCAAAGCCAAATTGAGTTTGACCTGATACTGTACTGTTCGTTCCCCTGAAATTGCTCTTACCTTTTCCAAATTGTACACCCGGTGTAAGTATAAAGTCAGATGTTTTAAAAAACGCAAGCCCTGCCGGATTAATATGATTCGCCGTTGCATCACCACCAAGCGAGGCCATAGCACCGCCAATGGCCTGGTTTCTCGCCGTTCCTCTTAACTGGAACCATGATAAACGAAGTGCATCTTCAGGTGTTTGAGAAAAAGATATATAAGAGGAGAGAAGAAAAATGGCTGTGTAAATTTTTCTTTTCATATATAAGATCATTAAAGTTTAGATAATAAAAAGCAGGAAACATTCTGAAAAATGCTTCAATTGTGTAACCTACTTCATCTTTATGTTTTAATTACCACCCCTGCTTGGACGAGTTGCTCCGCTGCTGCTTCCACTGCTGCTTGAAGAAGAACTGCCGCTGCTGCCGGAAGAGCTTGGAGTAGAAGGTGTATATGTCCTTGTCGGAGTGCTGTTCGAGTTATCGCTTCTATTGTTGTTATTACTATTGCTGCCGTTAAAAATTTGTTTAACCGTATTGCTAAGACCCCTGCCTGAATTGTTATTATTATAAACCGGCCTGGTAGTAGTTCCTGGCTTGTAAGAATTCATTCTCACATTGCCATTCGTGTTGTTATAGTTTGTATTTGTATAGCTGCTCAGGTTAAAATTCCTTGGTTTGGGAACATTGGCAACAACATTATTTTGCTTCGGATTATAGATGATAACATTATTATTACGACAATAAGGATTGTAATAATAATTCCATGAAGTATAAGGATTGTAATAAGAACCGTAATAAGAATTATAGCGATAGCTGTAACGGTCATAAGCATACCAGTCATCCAGGTAGTTCCATCGTGAATAGTTATGAACTTTCATCCGGAGGTAACGATCATCATAGTAGTCGTCATCATACCGGTACTCTTCTTTTTCTTCTGTTCTCACGTATTCATCTTGCGGACGGGCAGGAGAAAAGTAAACATCATCGGGTGTTTGTGCCGTTTTGTATGCGGTAGTACAACTGCTTAATGCTGCTGCGGTAATTGCCAAAAGTAGAATTTGACGTTTCATGGCAGGGAGTTTAAGTGGTTTATAAAATTGAAGTTACTACATTTGCGCCGGATTTCCGACACATATATTTGAGCATCAAATATTTTGCCGCTCGCTGTAAAATTGTGAAATCCGTTGTTAATTAAAACGTAAGATTCAACCGTTCGTTAATGTAAGAAAGTTAAAAGTTTTTATTGAGCCGGCAACAGTTCCCTGATTGAACTTTTGTTGCGACGCTCCGTTCATCTGCAGTAACTCCGGTTGATCAATTTATAATTTAAAATCTCCGCGTTGGCGGAAAAGTTTTATGCCTAAAGGAATAACTACAAGAGCAGAAGATTATGCACAATGGTATAATGATCTCGTGCTTAAAGGAGGATTAGCCGATTACTCGGCTGTACGCGGTTGTATGGTAATAAAACCTTACGGCTTTGCATTATGGGAACATATGAGAGATGCACTTGATAAAATGTTTAAAGATACCGGGCATGAGAATGCTTATTTCCCATTATTCGTGCCCAAAAGTTTTTTAGAAAAAGAAGAAGGGCATGCGGAAGGTTTTGCAAAAGAATGTGCAGTTGTTACTCACTATCGTTTAAAAGCAAACCCCGATAAAAAAGGCAGCTTAATGGTTGACCCGGATTCTAAGCTGGAAGAAGAACTCATCATTCGTCCAACCAGTGAAGCTATTATCTGGCATACATACAAAGACTGGATCCAGTCTTATCGTGATCTTCCGTTACTCATAAACCAGTGGGCAAATGTGGTGCGATGGGAAATGAGAACAAGACTGTTTTTACGTACCGCAGAATTTCTATGGCAGGAAGGGCATACTGCGCATGCAACAGCGGAAGATGCAATTGAAGAGACTAAGAAAATGCTGGAAGTATATGCAACTTTTTCGGAGGAGTTTATGGCTGTGCCCGTTATCCGGGGTGTAAAATCTGCGAGTGAAAGATTTGCAGGCGCAATTGATACATACTGCATCGAAGGACTGATGCAGGATGGAAAAGCATTGCAGTGCGGCACATCGCATTTTCTAGGGCAGAATTTTGCAAAAGCATTTGATGTAAAATTTCTAAACAAAGAAAATCAGCAGGAATTTGTCTGGGCCACCAGTTGGGGAGTGAGTACAAGATTAATTGGTGCACTGGTAATGGCGCATAGCGATGACCAGGGCCTGGTATTGCCGCCAAGGATAGCCCCGGTCCAGGTTGTGATCGTTCCCATTTATAAGGGCGAAGAATCAAAACCTGTAATTGATGCCAGGGTGAATGAATTGATTAAAGAATTTAAGGCAGCCGGTATTCGTGTTAAGTATGATAATAATGATAATACAAGGCCCGGATGGAAATTTGCCGAGTATGAATTAAAAGGTGTACCGGTAAGACTTGCCATTGGCCTTCGCGATCTTGAAAATAATGTAGTGGAACTGGCGAGAAGGGATACAAAAGGAAAGCAACAGGTCAGCCTCACCGGTTTACCTGCTTACATTGAAAAATTGCTGGTCGAGATCCAGCAAAATCTTTACAATAATGCGCTGGAGTACCGCAAACAGCATATAACTCCGGTTGATACCTGGGATGAATTTGTAAAAACGCTGAATGAAAAAGGAGGCTTTGTTTCTGCACATTGGGATGGCACGGCCGAAACGGAAGCGGAGATCAAAGAGAAAACGAAAGCAACGATCCGGTGTATACCATTAAAAAATACCGCGGAAGAAGGGAAGTGTATTTTAAGCGGTAAGCCGAGCAAGGAGAGAGTTTTATTTGCCCTTGCTTATTGATATTTCATTTTTCTGATTATATTTATCGCTATAAAACCCTCAACTGTTTATGGAAAATACAAACCAACCTCAAAACGAGAACATCTTTTCAAATCAAAAAGTAATGTTGCCAAATGCCACCGCTGTATTGGTACTGGGTATTTGCTCGATTGTATTTAGTTGTTTTTTTGTCGGTGCAATACTAGGAATAATAGGATTGGTGCTGGGATCAAAAGCAAAAAAAGTATATAAAGCGAGTCCAAATCTTTACGAAGGATATGGACAGGTGAATGCAGGTTATATCATGTCTATAATTGGTACTTGTCTTGGCGGCCTGTATCTCATTTATTGGGTTATTTGGGTTATTATACTTGGCACAGCATCGGCTGGCATCTGGTCAGGTATGGGAACTTAGTGCGGAAATACATCAGGTGTTGATTTGAATAATAATGCTCCCTTGTGCATATAAAGAGCTATTCGGAATAGATTGTCCTACTTGTGGGGCGCAACGATCTTTTTCATTATTAATGGATGGAAATCTTGCGGATAGCTTTTTTATTTACCCGCCTTTAATACCCGTTTTATTATTAGGCATTATGTGGGTAGTCAGGTTGTCAAAGCCATCGTTCATTGATCATGGGTTTATAAAAAAATATACGTGGGCAGTTCTTGCGATAGTGATGATCAATTACCTGTTGCATTTTATAATTTGATATAATTGTCCTATTGATTTATTGACCAAACCTGTATTTACTTTACATCATCTGTTTTAAAAACAAAAAACATGGAACAATACCCGGACCAATCTGCCGAACAAAACCAGGAACCAACGTTATTTGGATTTGGAATTGACCTGTCATCAAGGGCACATTTAGGGGAGGCTGCTAAATGGGCAAGGTTTCTGGCCATCATTGGTTTTATCATGTGTGGCTTACTCGCTTTAATAGGAATTTTTGCAGGTTCGGTTTTTTCATCCATGTCAAGCCGGTATGATGATTATGGAGGCGCTTCCGCATTTGGGGATGGTTTTGGAATTATCATGATATTGATGTATGTCGGCATTGCGGTAATTTATTTTTTCCCGTGTCTTTTTCTTCTGCGGTTTGCCAACCACATGAAAAATGCTTTAAACACCGATGACCAGCTTACCTTAAATACATCATTTCAGAATTTGAAAATAATGTTTCGTTATGTTGGCATTGTCACCATCATAATAATTTCCTTTTATATATTAATGATTCTCTTTGCTGCGTTAACAGCCATGTCCGGTATGTAAAAAAATAATTGTTTGTTAAACGCTTCCGTATTTCACCATTTATTTTGTAGAAATATAATTGTAGTCCATCAGCACTTTTTCAAGGAAATCAAACGGAGAGAGGGAGCTTTGTATTTTTAAATGATGCTTGATCTTTTCTGCGGCAGAGGTGGCAAGCTTATAATCACCTTTTCGTGACGCGATATCAAGAATACTCTTAATCGTATTGATATCACGATCGGTCAGTTTCATTACTTCCGGGAACTGGACATTGTAATCCTGGTGCGAAATATCGAGGAATATCGTTTCGTGCAAATAGGTTTTTATTTTAGTATCCACTACCACTGTGCCGGCGCCAAGATCGCCCAACCGTTGATTTGATTTTGTAATGGCAACGATACCCACAACGAAAACTCCCAAAAACCCCACAGCGAATAATTGGAAAATTACCCAAAAGCCGGGGATCACCGTACCGAAAACAAGGGGCCACTCGAAAACCCGTGTAGCCCAGCGAACGAGGTACTGGCTTACCGTTGGCTGGCCACCTTCAAGGCTCATTACACGTATGCCAAATAATTTTTTACCAATAGATTGACCATGCATGGATAGCTCACAAATAAAGGCGTACAGCAACATAGGTATCGATACCAGCAAAATGTCGATTCCGTACCAACTATCATAACGGTGTATCTCCAATAAATCATTTAAGAAAACCCGCATGCCCCAGGAATAAATAACCAGCACAATTAGGTCAGCCACATAAGCAAGAATTCTTTTGTGCAGGGCTGCTACCTCAAAATCAAGGGCGATATTAAAAGGTGTATGGATCTGAATTGCGGGCATATGATACTTGCAAAATAGTAAAAAACTACGGGACAATGCTTATCAAAATAAAAACAAGGAATACAAGACATCTTTAAGAAATTACTTCTTAATATTGAAGAACTATTTTGCCGATTATGCGTGAAGCCTTATTCATTAAAAAGAATGCACAGAAGTGGCAGGAGTACGAGCATTTTCAAACCGACGACCCTGATGAGATGGCTAACCGTTTTACCACACTTGTCGATGACCTTGCTTATGCCAAAACCTTTTATCCGCACAGCAAAGTAACCCGGCTTATAAACGGTCATGCCGTTTCAATTTATCAGTCCATTTATCAAAATAAAAAAGAAAAATATTCACGCCTTATCAGCTTTTGGAAAACCGAGCTGCCGCTGGTGATCCGCAGAAATCATAAAACTTTTCTTTTCACCTTTATTGTATTTGCCGTGTGTTTTTGCATGGGCGTTATTTCATCTATGCGTGATTTTGAATTTGTAAAAGGAGTGTTGGGAGAAAATTATGTGGCGATGACCGAAGAGAATATTGCGAACGGCGATCCCTTTGGCGTGTATAAAAACACCGCCAATGAAGGTTACTTCTCCACCTTTATCTGGTTTTTTTATCATAATGTAAAAATTGATTTCCTGATGTTCCTTGCCGGCTTATTGCTTGGAATTTTTACGCTGCACTTATTATTTTTCAACAGTGTAATGTTTGGCACATTTCAAACCATGTTTATTGTAAAAGGACTTGGCATAAAAGCGGCATTGGTGATCTGGGTGCACGGTACATTGGAAGGCGCTGCTATGATTATTTCTGCAACGGCAGGCTTTATGATCGCAAAAGGAATTTTATTTCCCGGATCCTATAAGCGTATCACTTCTTTTATGCGGGGAATAAAAGATGCTGTCAAGATCATGGTCATTTTTGTACCAATGACACTTGGCGCCGCTTTTCTCGAAAGCTATGTTACTCATCTTATGTCGGAGTCTTTTGATAAAGATGGAAAAGGAGGCATGCCGGTCTGGGCAAGCATATTAATATTGTCAGTTTCTCTTGCCTTTGTTATCTGGTATTTTATTATTTATCCTATACTCGTAGAACGGAGACTAAAGAAATTGAATCCATCCGTATCCAATTCTCCTATTATTTGAAAAGAAGATTATTATATCAACTCATTTTATTACTTGCATCAGTATTTCTTGTTGCACGCAACATTCATGCACAGGAAACAACTGTAGTGGATACCACCGCACAAGGCGTACCGGCCGATGATGATGAATCAGCATACGCAGAAGAAACCGGTGAAGAAACACTCTACCAGGATACACTAAGGCAGGATTTCCGTTCTGTAATTTATGATAGCGTGCAAGCGGTGATGGGTGACAAAGGCTTTTATTATAAAAGATATATGGATAGCCTTTTGAGAGCAATGCAACCAACGGTTGAAAAGCCCCGCCCTCCCCGAAGAACTGTTAATGTGGAAACCGGCTTTGATTTTTTCAACTCCATATTTGGGATCATTTTCTGGATCGTTGCCATTGGGTTGTTTGGATATCTTGTTTACAGGCTGTTTCTAAGCAACTCTTCATTTTTTGCACGGAACAGGAAAAACGTTTCTGCCGATATACAAGTAACAACAGAGGATACGAACGATCCTGATGCAATGATTCGCAATGCCATCAGAAATGGAAACTACCGGCTGGCCGTCCGCTACCTGTACCTGCAGGCTTTGCAGCGTTTATCAGAAAGAAAATTTATTGAGATCAATGCAAATAAGACAAACTATGAGTATGTGAATGAAGTAAGGAAACACAAGTTTGCAAATGAGTTTGCTTCGCTTACGCTTCAATACGAATATGTTTGGTACGGAGAATACCCGGTTGACGGAAGATTATTTGAACAAATTCAGGAAGGGTTTACACAGTTTAATAGAAATTATACCCGGTAAATTGAATATAAGATCGCCATATAAATATTTCATTGTTGCTTTTTTAGCAGGCCTCCTGGTATTGTACGGGTGCTCCAATAAATCGGTAAAACGCGGTGTAAAGGTTCCGCGGTTAAGCCCTAAATATGGTTACAAAGATAAAGAACCGATGGGCAGTTATATTGCTTATCATTATCTGAACTCACTTTTCAATACCGGCGTTACCGATGTTATAAATAAATCATTTTCCAAATTGCAGTATGAGATCAATCGCAATCAAACGCTTTACATAATTGTTGCACGGTCCGTTTTTATGAGTAAGGCGGATATGGAAAGCATGCTTGATTATGTAAGCGAAGGAAATATCCTTTTTATAAGTTCAGAATACATCGATCAAAAATTGCTGGATACGCTTGACACCGATCTTTCATTCAGCTTTGATGTTTTTTTTGGTGCGAACGAATATCAAATGCCCAAAAAAGATACGTGGATTTCCATGGCCTATGACACTGCTGTCAATCCCAGGAAGTATAGATTCTTTTTTGTTCCTTTTGATAACCATGTTATTTCTTATGATACTTCAATGACGCAGATACTGGGATTTAATGAGAGCCGTAAAACTAATTTTATCGCCATAAATCACGGCCGTGGAAAATTTATTTTACACACAGAGCCGTCAGCCTTCAGCAATTACTTTCTGCTGACCGGCAATAATAAAGAGTACCTGGAAAAAGCATTTTCATTTTTTAGCGCGGAAACCAATTCTGTTTATTGGGATAATTTCTACCGATTACGAAGAAGTATGGATGATGATTTTTCCATCTTTAATTTTTTTAAGAAACATATCCAGTTATATTATGCGTTCTTACTTACACTGGCCGCGTTGCTGATTTTTCTTGCTTTTGGAGGAAAAAGGAGACAACGTTTTGTTCCCGAAAAGATCCCAAATACAAATTCAACTGTTTCTTATACGGAAACAATCGGCAGGCTCTATCTTCAGAAAAAAGACAACAGGAACATTGCCTTAAAAATGTTTACTTATTTTCTTGAGCAGGTAAGGAACACTTATTATTTGAATACGCAAAATTTGAACAATGAGTTTGCAGAAGCTTTGTCAAGAAAAAGCGGCGTGCCTGAAGTGAAAGTGAAGCATCTTTTGCAATTGATGGATGATACTGACCGGGCGGAAAACATCAATGATCTGCGTCTCCTCGATCTCCATAACCTGATACAAGAGTATTTTAAAAAATAAATCAATGGAAGCAACAGTTTTTCAGCAAAGAACAGACCTTACAAAATTGAATGAAGCCGTCAATGCAATTCGTGATACCGTTGGTAAAGTGATCGTTGGTCAGCATAAAATGGTAGACCTGATGATAGCCGGGCTTTTATCCGATGGACACATTTTAATTGAGGGAGTACCGGGTGTTGCTAAAACATTAAGTGCAAAGTTGCTTGCCAAAATCATTGATGTAAACTTTTCACGCATACAATTTACACCTGATCTTATGCCTTCCGATGTGTTGGGAACGTCAGTATTTAATCCGGGTGATGCAAGTTTTCATTTTAAGGCCGGTCCTGTTTTCAGCAATATTGTTTTAATCGATGAAATAAACCGTGCCCCTGCAAAAACACAAGCGGCATTGTTTGAAGTGATGGAGGAAAGACAAGTGACGATTGACGGGTATACTCATTTGATGAAACCGCCGTTTCTTGTATTAGCCACGCAAAACCCGGTTGAACATGAGGGAACATACCGTTTACCAGAAGCACAATTAGATCGTTTTCTTTTTAAAATAGATATTGGCTACCCATCTTTACAGGAGGAAGTAACGATTCTTGAAAGACAGCATCATATTAATCAAAGAGACTTATTAAAAGATGTTCCGAAGATATTATCAGCTGCGGATATTGAAGGGTACCGCGATACGATAATGAAAATAAATGTGGAGACAAAGCTGCTTGAGTTTATTGCGAAAATCGTTAATGAAACAAGAAATAATCCTTCGCTTTATCTCGGTGCATCACCAAGGGCATCGCTGAATATTTTGAAAGCAGCAAAATCGATGGGAGCCATCAAGGGCCGGGATTTTATAACACCGGAAGACATCATTGAAGTAGCGCCGCATGTAATGCGTCATCGTGTAATACTGGCCCCGGAAAAAGAAATGGAAGGTGTAACTGCTGACGAATTGATTGAAAAAATTATTAAGTCAATTGAAATTCCGCGTTAAGGATGTTGCTTTTTCTTTTATTAATTGCCGGCGTAGCATTATGGCTGATCGCTAATTACTGGTTGAAAACTTTGTTCTTCAATAACAGGTTCTTTTGGGTAAGCGGAACCATTGTTATTTTATTTCTTATTTCATTTTTTTATCCATTATTTTTTGAACCAGTCAGAATATTACTTCTTGTTTTTGTATTGCTGCTTATTACCGATATTTTGTTTTTGTTTGGATTCGGAGGAAGACCTGCCGCCAAACGGAGAATTGCAGAACGAATGAGCAATGGAGATAAAAACCCTGTTGCGCTGCAGGTAAAAAATTCTTACCCGTTCACCGTTAATATGAAGATAATTGATGAGTTACCGGCGCAATTCCAGTCAAGAAAGAATTTTTTTGAAGCAATATTTAAAGCAGGCGAAGAAAAAAAGTTTAATTTTTTTCTCCGTCCTGTTGAACGAGGAGAATATCATTTCGGCGACCTCGTGATCTATGTAAAATCGTTGCTCGGTTTTCTTAGCAGGCGATTTAATTCGAATGCGCAGCAAATGGTTCCTGTTTACCCTTCATTTTTCCAGATGAGAAAATATGACCTGATTGCAAGAGATGCGCAAACATATGAAACCGGAACGAAGAAATTGCGAAAGCTCGGACTTAGTCTCGAATTCGAACATGTAAAGGAATATACAAGAGGAGATGATATTCGCATCATCAATTGGAAAGCTACCGCAAGAAAGGGCGGGCTGATGGTAAATAATTATTTGGACGAAAGATCGCAACAGGTTTTTTGTGTTGTCGATAAAGGCAGGCTTATGAAAATGCCATTTGATAAACTTTCGTTACTGGATTATGCCATCAATGCATCGCTGGTAATGTGCAACGTAAGTTTGCGCCGTCATGATCGTTTTGGTCTTATCACATTTGCAGACAAGATCGGAACCATTTTACCGGCAGATAAAAAAGCTACGCAATTACATAATGTATTGCAGCTTCTTTACAATCAAACCACAAGATTTTTAGAGAGTGATTTTGAAATGCTTTATAAGCAAGTAAGGGCAAATGTTCGTCATCGCAGCCTGCTGATATTGTTTACAAATTTCGAATCGTTCGGAGGCATGCAGCGTCAATTGCCCTACCTGCGTATGATCGCCAAATATCATTTGCTGCTGGTTGTGTTTTTTGAAAATACGGAGCTAAAAGATCTTGCATCAAAAAAAGCAAAAGATATCGAGGGAGTTTATATAAAAACGGTCGCAGAAAAATTTATACACGAAAAGAAAATGATCGTAAAGGAACTTCAAAATCATGGTATACTGTCTGTCCTCACTACGCCGGAAAATCTTACTGTGAATACCGTAAATAAATATCTTGAGCTGAAGGCAAGGCAAGCGATATAATTATTATTGATTATTTATTATTAATTATTAGGGGCGGCTTATTTAAAAAGAATAATCAATAATTAATAATCAATAATTTCACTCTTTTGTTACTAATGAATAAACCTGTAAACATTTTTGAAGAAGGACTAGTCTTATTAGTCGACAAACCGCTTCAGTGGACCTCGTTCGATGTAGTAAGAAAGATCAGGAACCTGATCCGTATAAAAAAAGTAGGACATGCCGGTACACTCGATCCCCTGGCAACGGGGCTCCTGATCCTTTGCACAGGGAGATTTACCAAAAAAATAAATGAATACATGGCGCAGGAAAAAGAATACACAGGTGATCTTACGCTTGGCGCCGTTACTCCAACTTATGACCTTGAAAGCAAACCTGAAAATTTTAAAGACACCGGTTTTATTACAAGAGATAAGATTTTAGATGCTGCAAAACAATTTGTCGGTGAAATTATGCAGGTACCGCCTGCACATTCGGCAATAAAAATTGATGGTAAACGGGTGTATGAATTGGCAAGACAAGGAAAAGAAGTAAAAATTGAACCAAGAAAAATTAGTATTAAAGAGTTTGAGATAATAAATATTAAAATGCCTGTTATTTCCTTTCGTGTTGTGTGCAGTACCGGTACTTATATCCGCAGTCTTGCGAATGATTTTGGAGCTGCACTTGGATGTGGTGCGTATCTCAGCAGTCTTTGCCGCACACGCATCGGTGACTCCAAACTTGAAGATGCGGGATCAATGAAAGAATGGGAAGAAGAAATAAACAGGATCAAAATGCAAACGGATAGTTGACTCCAAGCTGCAGAATGCCACTAAACGGTTTGAAATTATAAAACCACTTACCCTGGCTGTCTTCTCTATCGGGTTGGGGTGATGGATTCTTTACTCTTACTCCATAGTCAAAACGTATCAACAAGAAATCAAAATCAAAGCGAAGACCTGTTCCAATACCAACGGCAAGGTCTTTAAAGAATTTTCTTGCGGTAATTGTACCGTCAGGAAAATCAGGATTCTTTCTTATGAACCACACATTACCGATATCAGTAAAAAGGCAACTGTTAACGGAGTAGTTGCCAATTTTGAACAAAGGAAAACGATATTCAAGATTTGTTTCAAATTGAAAATCGCCAAATCTTACCGGCACCGAATCTCTGTACAGCAATGTGGAGCCAGGACCTAATAATCGTATTCCCCAGGCACGCATGCTGTACGGACCACCTGCCGTGAATTGTTTGAAGAATGGAAGGTTAGGGTTTGTTGGCCGTTCCCTCGTGGTCATCGCAAAGCCGGCGCCAATAAAACTGCGGAATACCAAAGAGTTTTTACCAAACCGCATGTTGCGAATAAACTCTGCATCCACTTTTATAAACTTAAAAAGACTGTCAAGAATTTCCAGATCTATAAACTCCGGTAAGCCTGATGCCTCAATATTTGTTCTGAATAATTGCGAAACATTTCCTTTTCCTCCGCGTATCGAAAAGCCAACCTGTGCTGAAAGAACAAGACCATTTTCAGGAAATACAGTTTTTAATGTAGGAAAAGAATCAAGAAACCTGATGAGGCTGTCTTCTTTGTACACATGCGCAAATTCAATATTAGGGAACTTTAAGGAAAACGTTTTATTATTCAATTGAAAGTTATTTCCCAAAGACGCATTTAATGAAGTAAGATTAAAAAAATCCTTCCGTTTTGTATTGGCTACAGAAAATGTCATTGCTGATCGGAATTTATCCTTGAATCTGTCAGGGATGAATTTAAAATTCGGAATAGGTCTGGGAAAAAGAATAGTATGGCTAAGGCTGGCTTGAATGGTTTTTACAAATTGTCCCTTTGAATCTACTTCGGCGGCGTAACGTGCGGTGGTAGTACCCCTGTTGGCAGCCCGGCCAAAATTTGTATTTACCAATTGAACGCTGGCACCGATGCCTAACAAATTTTCCTGGAGTATAATGCTGTTACTATTATTAAAGCTGCCTTCAATATTTGCAGTAAAGGAATATTTATTGGCGGGAGTAAGATATATTTCAAAATCAACCGTGTCAGTTGCGCCTCTTGGTATTTGTTCAATATTCACAAGCCGCCAGGCGCCAATCTCATTAAACCGGGTGATCGTTCTTACAAAGCGTTTTTGGTTATAAAGATCTCCCCGTTTGAAGAATATATTTTGAGCAATAAATTTTTTCTTGAATAAATTCCTGTAACTGATAAATGTAAAGTTGCTGTCGTACACGAACCTGATCGGCATTCTCCCTGCTGAATCGAGAGGATTGAAATCAGGATATATAGTTGTATTACCAACAAAGTATTTTTTTAACTTATCGACATCATAGCCGGGGCGAAGTCTTACTTCAATATCAACCGTGGGTGAATCTCTTCTTCTTCTTAATTCTTCCAGCATTATTATATCAAAAGGATCGATCGTCGGACGCAGTATGGCAAGATTAAGCGTATCCCAAACACCCGCCAGTTCTTCAAAGCTGAATTTTAAAAAACCATTTTCCCGATATAGCTCAACCAGCCTGTTTAATTCATCGGAGATCAGGTGTTGAGCAAAAGGATCGCCTTTTTTTAAAAGCGTCTTTTGTTTCGTAGCATCAGTTAATGCCTGCAACTCATTATTATTGATAACATGACTTATAGAGTCAATCTTAAAAAGCTGGTTGGGAACAACGTTAAACGTTACGGTGGTTCTAAGCTGGGGCGGATTTGATGCAACTACTGTAACAGCAGTATCGTACGAAATAGAGTCACGCAGGTAACCACGCTTATTAAGCAGAGATTTCATGAACAGCATTGAACGATCGGCGCTTGCGCTGTCAAATACCGGCGGATTTACCAATACCGACCGGTTGAATCCTTTATAAAAAAGCTTATAAACCGTTCTTACCCGCATGCTGTCGTCAAGCTGGTTTTTTAATTGCGCGGTCAACGCATCTTTTTCATCTTTGGAGAATTTCCCTTCAAGATTGATATTTGTTTTATAAACAAAAGGTTTATCGCGGGGATAGTCTTTAGGCACCACGCTACAGGAGGCAAGCAATAGAACAAAACTTGCTGCGGTAATAAATGCAATAAGAGAACTTAGCGGCTTGGGTGCTAACATGATAAAATAAACGAAAAAATGATTACGAAAAATCAGGTCAAATATATTCAAAGTTTAGGCCAGAAAAAATGCAGAGATACTGAACAAGTCTTTATTGCTGAAGGCCCTAAGTTAGTGAATGAATTGCTGATGGCTGAAAATTGCACGGTCGTCAGGTTGTATGCAATAAAAGAATGGATCGATATTTCAAAGACAAATGTTGAGGTTATTGAAGTATCGGCTGATGAATTACAAAAAATTTCACAATTAACTACGGCAAACCAGGTATTGGCTATTGTAAAAAAAATAGGATGGGAGGGTGAGCCTGTAATTAAAGGGAACATATCGCTGGCCTTAGATCAGATACAGGACCCCGGTAATATGGGAACGATAATAAGGCTGGCTGATTGGTTTGGAGTAAAAAATATCTTTTGCAGTATTGATAGTGCGGATGTGTATAATCCGAAAGTTGTGCAAGCTTCCATGGGCAGCATTACGAGAGTAAGAGTTGAGCATGCGGATCTTTCTTCATGGTTGAAGAGTAATAATGAAGTACGCATTTATGCAACTACTTTGAATGGAAAGGATATTACTAAAATTGAAAAATTAACTGAGGCAATAATAGTAATAGGAAATGAATCAAAAGGAATAAGTGAAGAAATACTTGAGCTTTCTGATTTTCAAATCACAATACCCGGAAAAGGAAAGGCAGAATCTTTAAATGCTGCTGTTGCTGCCGGGATTATATTATCACACTTGGTATAATGTTCGATGCTCAATGTTCAATGTTCAATTTTCAAGTTAAGGGGGTATCCCATAAATGAGCATTGAGCATTGAGCATTGAGAATTTCTTACTTAAACTGAATTGCCTTCACCGGTTTCACCTTCTTCACAATATAAGTTGGGATCGTTAAAATAAGTAAGCTTACAAGCAAGGTAAGTATACCAACAAGCAATACCTGCCACCACACAATTTTTACAGCAGCTTCACTCATATAATAAGCTTCTTCTTTTAATTTTATAAAGCCTGTGGATTTTTGAATATATAAAAGAATAAGACCAAGAAATGTTCCTAACACAATACCCACTGACGTGATGATGATCGAATGCCGGAGAAAGATATTTTGCACCATCCAGTCGGTTGCGCCAAGTGCCTTGAGTATTCCGATCATGCGAATTCTTTCAAGAACTAATATGATCAGGCAGGTGATCAGGTTTATAACGGCAACACCTCCCATAAAACCAATCAGTACATTTCTCGTTAAGGTTTTGAAGGTTTAGCCAATCAAAAATATTTGGATAAATGCTACGGATCGGTTGTGTATCCCATGTTGGCGGAAAGGTTGGCATTTCATAAAGCGCATCACTTACCGCTTCCATTTTCGGAATAATCATCAAGGAAAACTTCATACCCGCCGATTTCATTTTCTTTCCAGTCATTAAGTCTTCTTATCAATTTCAGATCGCCAATAGAAATGTTTTTATCATAATCATCGATGCCGGTTTTATAAATACCTACAACATCCAGCTTATCCGGTCGTAATGATCCGTCAGGCCTGATAAAATAGATCAGGATCTTATCGTTCAATTTTATCTGCAATTGTTTTGCTGTTTGCGCAGAAACAATTATCTCACGTGAATAACTGCTGTCATTAAAATTTATCCAGCGTCCCTGTTTTATATAGGGCTTTAATAAGAAAGAGTCAAATTCATTATTTAGTCCTTTCATCAGCACTCCTTCCATCGCATCCACATTTTTTAGTATTGCATACCGGGTTGCATAAGGATGCATGCCTGTAACAGAAGGATCTTTTTTGATGAGTGCTTCAGCATCTGCATTTCTTTCAATCGGAATTTCTTCGGTCACCGGGCCGCGGAGTGCTTGTTTAAATTGAACACGGATATGGCCCGAAAAACTGAACACTTTGTTACTAACCGTTTCCTGGAACCCATTCACAAGGGAAAGTGCAACTATCATTACTGCCACGCTGATGACGGTGGCCGCAAGCGAAAGCCTGATAATAAACCGGGAAAAAGATTTTTGGCGGTTAAATGCTATTCTGTTTGCGATAAACACGGCGACCTTTCCTTGTCTTAATTGTGTTTTATCTTGTTTTCTAAAAAGAGCTGCCCCGGCAACAACAAGACCAAGCGAACCGATCAGGATAATTATGAATTCGGGGAGCAGCAGTTTGTTTATACCGGTTGATCCCGCGTTTAGTCCAATTGACTCTTTTAGTATATTTTCCGCGTTACTGCTTATTCCAAAAAAATCAAGAATTGAGATAATGGCACAGAGGGCTCCGAGGATCATATAAACACGACCAAACTTATTTTTGTTGTTTAGCTTACTATAAAGCGAAAGTGCAAAGGCCAGCACCCCGGATGCGAGAATATATGTCCCCTCTAAGTTGTACACACCCCTGCCCGATGTCAATCCATTTTGAAACCAGGGTAAGAGGCTTCCTGCAATAATGAATATTGAAGATATGATTGCAACCATTTGTGTCATTACTGCTTCTAAAAAAGTAAATTTGATTTCCAAAAATAACAGGAGAAATAGATTTATCCTCTTTTTCAGGGTAATTTCACAATAATGTATACAATTTGTGGTTTTTAGTTATAACTGATCCCAATGAAGCATACAGTCTTATTTTTTCTTTTGTCAGTAACATTCGCTGCAAATAGCCAGCTGCCTGATCATATTTATCAACCCAAATATCCGGTCTGTTAAACTGCATAAAGCAAATGATCCCTACGGATACCCGATCATCCGGCTTAATAGTGTAGATGATCTTGATCTTTATTTTGATGACCTTGAAGGCGGTGTTAAAAATTACTACTATACTTTCCAGCTTTGCAATGCCGACTGGACACCATCAAATCTTCATGTGTTTGATTATATAAAAGGATTTCAAACTAACCGCGTCACTACCTACCGGAACTCTTCCATTGCCTTTACAAAGTACACGAACTATTATGCAAGAGTGCCCGACAAAAACTGCTCGCCATCCCGCTCAGGTAATTATTTATTAAAAGTTTTTTTGGATAATGATACATCCAGGCTCGTCTTCACAAAAAGATTTCTTGTATATGAAGTAAAGTCCTCGATCAGCGGCCAGGTGCTGCAACCATTTGGCGGAAGCATTTTCAGAAGTCACCAAAAGCTGCAGGTAGCTGTTAATCTCAATTCAACACTAAATGTATTTAACCAGCAGGATGTAAAAGTTGTATTGTTACAAAACTATGCATGGCCCACGGCTTCGTATTTGCAACGGCCAACAATCTATCGCGGAAATTATTTTGAATACAATGACGAAAGCACGAATTCGTTTGCCGCAGGTAAAGAATGGAGATGGATCGATCTGCGGAGCATTCGCCTTATGAGTGAACGGATGCAGAGGCTCGATAAACAGAAAACACGCACCGATGTTTATGTAAAACCCGATAATGAAAGAAGGGAGCAGATCTATTATTATTATCGTGACATCAATGGGCTTTATACCATCGAGACGACTGATAATGTAAACCCATTCTGGCAATCAGATTATACGTATGTGCATTTTACTTTTTTCCCTCCCGGCAATTTGCAATACCCCGAACGTGACATTTATCTTTTTGGAGAATTGACGAACTACACTACTGATGAAAATTCTAAAATGGAATTCAATGCTGAGAAAGGCGCTTATGAAAAAGTTCTTTTGCTTAAGCAGGGATTTTATAATTATTCATACGTTACACGTCCTTCAAAAAGATCAAATGAGCCGGTAAGCTTCGAGAACACGGAAGGAAATTATCCAAGCACCGAAAATGTATACCTTGTTTTGGTATATTATCGTCCTTTCGGCGGCAGATCGGATGAGTTGATAGGTGTTACTACCATAAATTCATTGCTTCAACGGCCATAGTTTTTTATTAACCCAACTTTGTATCTCCGATTAAACGTCCCTTGCGACGCTCCGTTCAACTGTAGCAATTCTATTCAGCTTTTTCGTCAACGGTGAATTGTCAATGGTCAATGGTCAATAAGAGAAAACTCATTTGAATTTATTCACCACTCACCATTCACCATTCACCATCACATTTTCTTCGCGTCTTCCAAAAATTTAGCAAGACCAATATCCGTAAGCGGATGTTTTAATAACCCAAGAATGGACTCCAGCGGACAGGTGCATACATCGGCGCCTGCCTGTGCACACTGCACAATATGATTAGGATTGCGGATCGAAGCGGCAAGCACTTCGGTTTTATATCCCTGTATTGAATATATCTGCACGATCTCTTCGATCAATTGTACTCCATTCCAGCCACTATCGTCAATGCGGCCAATAAAAGGAGAGATATAAGCAGCGCCGGCTTTGGCTGCAAGGATAGCCTGGCCTGCCGAAAAACAAAGTGTACAGTTAGTACGAATGCCGTTATCGGTAAACCATTTGATCGCCTTCACACCATCTTTTATCATCGGCACTTTTACAACAATGTTTGGATGAATGGCTGCTAATTTTTTTCCTTCTTCTACTATGCCTTTAAAGTCAGTAGAAATAACTTCAGCACTGATGTCGCCATTTACCATTTCGCAAATGGTTTTGTAGTGTGCCATTACTGCATCGTTACCTTTTATTCCTTCTTTCGCCATCAATGAAGGATTGGTGGTAACGCCATCAAGGATCCCTAATTCGTTTGCTTCTTTAATTTGTGCAAGGTTAGCTGTGTCAATAAAAAATTTCATAATACCCCCTGTCCCCCCTAAAGGGGGAACTTAGTTCGGTGCCCTTCAGAATAGGAAAATTTTGTAATAAAATTGTTGAATAAAGAACTGAACCCTGAAGTGTGCGACCCTTCGCTGTACTCTGGGTAATCCCGATAATTATCGGGAGCGACGCATTTGCTCAATAATGAAAAGAACGTTGAACGGAGCGTCGCAACAAAAGCTTAATAGAAATTCTTTTGCTGGTTAAAAAAAATCAAAATTCACTTTAAGGGCTGCAAGATAATTAAAAGAGAGTTAACCAAAATTTTCCGCCTTATGCGGATCAGGAGAATAAAAAAAGGCAGGCTCCTCACATCGCACCGCTACAACCACTTATCCTTGCTGCCTTCCGGCCCTGGGGAGGTTCAGCAGGAGCTGGTCGTGTAAGACCTGCCGCCGCAAAGATAGGGGGCGGCGACCAGTCGTAATGATTGAATTTGAAAAAATGAAAATTAATTACCGCGTTTTGATTTGCCGGTTTTCTGGCTTCTGTTTTTCAACACATCGTCTGAAGTGGGCAGCATTTCATCATCGGGTCTTTTCTTAATCCATACTGTTATTTCTTTCGATGCAGAAGGATTAGATTTTAACACGGCTTTTATTGTAAGCTTTTCAACAGTACAGGGGTCAGGAAGAATCAATTCATTTCCTTCAAATGTTCCATAGCTTGAAGTAAAAGTGACGTCTTTTGATGTAAGGGGCCGCCATTTTCCGTCCGAAGTTTTGCCATCAACATTTATATAATTATGGGTTCCTTTTTTGAGGCTATCGGTATAAAGATGGAAATAAATGCTGTCGATCTTTTGAGCATTGCTCATAAAAGCTGAAGCAATGAGAATGGCGGAGAGTAAAAATTTGTTCATGATCCTATTAAGTCGCAAAATTGATGCAAAGAGTTGGAAGCGGATGTTAAAATTTTAGTTAGCGTTAATTTTCCTCCATTCACCCGGCGACACATTCTTTATTTTTTTAAATATCCTGTTGAAATTCGAAAGATTTGTGAATCCGCAGTCATAACAGATCCCTGCTATGCTTTTATCTTCGGTTAAAAGCCGGCAGGCATGGTTAATTCGTATCTCATTGAGAAAATTGATATAGGTTTTTCTTGTCCTTGTTTTGAAATATTTGCAAAATGCCTCTGGAGTAAGATTTGCCAGCGCAGACACCTCTTTTAGAGTAATTGTTCGCTGAAATTCTTTAAACGTGAACTCGATCACCTTGTTAAGCCGGTTGCCGTCGTAGGTTTTAATGTTGCGCTGTATAATTGGTTTTGCCAATGGCAGCATGTCCTTTCTGCTACCCAGCGTTTTTAATATCTCAAGGAAAATGATAAGACGATCGATGCCATTTGCATTTACTATTGAATATAGTTTTTCGGCAAGCAGTCTTTTTTTCTTCCCGGTAATTCTGAAACCACCTGAACTGTTTTTAAAAAATTGCTGTAAAGGTTTCATTTCTTCCAACAGCCAGAAACTTTCTCCCAATGTTGTTTCATCAAAGAAAATAGTAACGGCAACGGCTCTTGAGCCCTTTCTGAAAAATTTTTCATCATTTCTGAAAACATGCGATTGATTACCCCCGATCACAAATACATCGCCGGCATGAAAAGGACCAACATAATCGCCGGCGATAAGCGTACCGTTGCTTTCTTTTATAACTGTCAACTGGATCTCGTGATGCTGATGAAGATGATTATAAAGATGTGGCATGTCATCAACCTGTACACGGAATGCCTCTTGTGTGTTTTTTGGAATTTGGAAAGGGACAACTTTCATTGTACTAAATTAATTGAAAACACGGATAAGGATTTTAAAATAGGCTAAAATAGTATCAGTTTGGATTAAAAGAGGAAAAGCTTTTTTTATTCCCAGCCGGTAGCTTTGTGTAAAACAACAACTATGTCATTTGAATGGAAAGGAGTTTTTCCCGCATTGCTTACGCCATTTACCAAAAACGAAGCGCTTGATCTGGATATGTTTGAGAAAAACCTTGCCGCCCAGGTAGCGGCCGGCGTGAATGGAGTTATTATTGGCGGCTCGTTAGGAGAAGCCAGCACCATTACCGAAAAAGAAAAAGAAGAACTGGTTGAATTTTCCGTAGAATATCTGAATGAAGATATCCCGGTGATCTTAAATATTGCAGAAAGCACAACAGCTGATGCGTTAAAACAGACAGCGAATGCAAAAAAATGGGGAGCGGATGGCATAATGCTCCTGCCGCCGATGCGATATAAAACTGATGACAGGGAAACAATAACTTATTTTAAAACGGTGGCAAAGTCAACTGACCTGCCGGTAATGATCTATAATAATCCGCATGATTATAAAATTGATACCAGACCGGAAATGTTTGATGAATTGATCGAATGTGAAAATATCAATGCATTAAAAGAAAGTTCGCGGGATGTAACCAACCTCACCAGGATGAAAAATCGTTTTGGTGATCGTATAAAAGTTTTATGCGGGGTTGATACATTGGCAATGGAAGAGCTTTGCCTTGGCGCTGATGGTTGGGTAGCCGGATTGGTTGATGCATTTCCAAAAGAAACAACGGCAATTTATAATTTGGTAAAAGCAGGAAAAATAGAGGAGGCGACAAAAATTTATCGTTGGTTCATGCCATTGCTTGAGTTGGATATTCATTCAAAGTTGGTTCAGTATATTAAGCTGGCAGCAACACAAACCGGTATCGGAACTGAATATGTAAGGGCTCCGCGATTAACTTTGGCTGGCGAGGAAAGAGAACGTATTTTGAAGATCATTAATGATGCAATAAAGGCGAGACCAATTATTAATTATTGATTACTGATTATTGGTGTGATCATGTACGATAATAATTAATAATAAATAATCAATAATCCATGTATAGAAAAATTTCATTCTTCATAACACTGTGTGCAATAGCAAGCATTTCCTTTGCCCAGCAAGAATGGAAGCATGGAAGATTACAGGTAACCAAAGATGGTCATTACTTGCAATATGAAGATGGAACTCCATTTTTCTGGCTCGGCGATACTGGCTGGGAATTATTTCATCGTTTGAAAAAAGAAGAGATCGAAAAATATTTGGAGAACAGAAGGCAAAAAGGATTTAATGTAATACAGGCAGTGATACTTGCAGAATTTGATGGCTTGCGTAAACCAAATCAGTATGGAGATGTTCCTTTAAGAGATCTTGGATCCCACGCAGCCAAATGAAAAATATTTTGAACTGGTTGATTGGACGCTGCAACAGGCAATGAAAAAAAATATGTTCATGGGCTTATTACCTACATGGGGAGATAAAGTTTTAAAGCTATGGGGGCAGGGACCAGAAATTTTCACTGAAAGCAATGCATTTATATATGGTAAATGGTTAGGCAATCGATATAAATCTTTTCAAAATATTATCTGGATAGTTGGTGGTGATCGTCCTGCATTTAATGACTCGATAGATAAAAGAGAGATATGGCGGTCAATGGCCAGGGGAATTTTAGAAGGCACCAATCAAAAAGCAATCATTACGTATCATCCATGGGGTGAATCAAGTTCAACGAAATATTGGCCTGATGAGCCGTGGTTGAATATTCACATGCTGCAATCAGGTCATGCAAAAAAAGATAATCCTGTTTGGGAATGGATAAAGCGGGACAGGGAAATGACACCAGTGAAACCGATTCTTGATGGTGAACCAAATTATGAAGATCATCCTGTAAATTGGAATAATAAGAATGGCTATTTCAGAGATTATGATGTAAGAAGGCAATGTTACCGTTCCGTTTTTGCGGGTGCATGCGGAGTTACTTATGGCAACCAGGCAATGTGGCAATTTTACAGCGAACGTGAAGAAGCGGTTGCTTATCCTGAACGGTCATGGATCGAAACATTAGATCGTCCCGGCGCATTCCAGGTTGGGTATTTAAAAAAATTAATAGAATCAAGATCCGTTAATGACAGAATTCCCGATCAAAAAATTATTGTCGATGGCCAGGGCGAAAAAATTGATTATATCATTGCCTTTAAAGATGCAAAAAATAGATACTGCATGGTGTATTTACCCGTCGGTAAAAAATTTTCTGTAGATATTTCTTTTATTCAGGCAAAGCAAATTAAAGCATGGTGGTATGATCCGCGAAAAGGTGAAGCAGGAAAGCCCGTGGTATTAAGCAAAGTAAATATCATGAGTTTTACTTCGCCGTCAGCAGGGATTGAGAACGATTGGGTGCTTGTTATTGATGATGCGAATACAAAATTTTCAAAACCCGGAAAATAAAGTCAATATGTTTAAAGATGCGACAAGTAATGAGATAGACGAAGTGATGCAACAAGCATGGAATGCATTTCATATTTACAGAAAAATGAGTTTGAAGCAACGGGCAGATTTTATGCGGGCAATAGCAATCGAATTGGAAGCATGTGGCGATGAATTGATACAAACTTCGATGAAAGAAACAAATCTTCCTGAAGCGAGATTAAGAAACGAAAGAAGCCGAACTATTTTTCAATTGAACACTTATGCAGATGCATGTGAACGAGGCGAATGGCTGGAAGCGAGAATCGATACTGCAATCCCGGCTAAGAATCCGCCGAAACCTGATGTTAGGAAAATGCTGGTACCACTTGGTCCCGTTGTAGTTTTTGGTTCTTCTAATTTTCCATTTGCATATTCAACGGCAGGAGGTGATACCGCCTGTGCATTTGCCGCAGGTTGCCCGGTAATTATAAAAGCCCATCCTGCACATTCGCAAACATCGGAGACGGTTGCGGCGGCAATTTTGATAGCGGCAGATAAATGTAAAATGCCCAATGGAATTTTTGCGCATGTACATGGTGTTTCATTTGAAGTTGGCAAAGCTTTAGTAACGCATCCGCATACAAAAGCCGTTGGCTTTACGGGTTCATTTCTTGGCGGTAAACAATTATTTGATTGGGCCAATCAACGCCAGGAACCAATTCCGGTTTTTTCAGAAATGGGAAGTGTTAATCCTGTTTTCTTATTACCTGAAAAATTGCAGGATGCTGCATTGGACATTGCAAAATTGTATGCCGGTTCAATAACGCTTGGCGTTGGACAATTTTGCACTAATCCAGGTCTTATTATAGGACTTGAAAGCATGTATCTTGACATTTTTGTCGCAGGATTGAAAGATGAAATAAAAAAAGTATCACCGGGTGAAATGTTACATGCCGGCATCTTTAAAAATTATGTCGAGAATAGGGCAAATGCACTTGCACAAGATGGAGTTGAAATGTTAGCCGTTTCTGAAACCGAACCGATCATGAACCAGGGTGCGCCAACAATTGCTTCTGCAAGTGCCCAGGCTTTTTTGAGTAATCCGGTTTTGCATAAAGAAGTGTTTGGTCCTTATTCTTTGGTGATCCGTTGCAAAGACATGAGTGAAATGATACTGGTTGCAAAACATCTTGAAGGGCAATTGACTTCTACATTGATGGCAACCGAAAATGATATTAAAACCAATGACGAATTAGTGGAAGCAGTAAAAAATATTTGCGGACGATTTATTTTAAACGGTGTGCCTACAGGTGTTGAAGTTTGTTTAAGCATGCATCATGGGGGGCCATTTCCTGCAACAACCGATTCAAGGTTCACTTCAGTTGGTGCTGATGGAATAAAACGATTTGCAAGACCAATTTGTTTTCAGAACTGGCCAAACGATCTTTTGCCTGATGAATTGAAAGATGAGAATCCATTCGCAATTTGGAGAACAATAAATAATGAATTGAAAAAATAAACTAAGAGTATAAAAGAGAAAAGGAGGCAAAGAGAAATTTACTGACGACTCCTTTTCTCTTTCTCTCTTTCATTCTCTTAGCTAAAAAATAAAATATGAAAAAACTTGCCTTACTACTGCTGCCTCTTTCATTATTTGCCCAGCAAAACACCCCCACCACCGGTGCACAAAAATTGGCTGCCTTTGAAAAGCAAAAACAACTATTGCAGCAATCGCCGCATAAAAATCTGCAATGGCGATTGATTGGTCCCGATAACCGGAGCGGCCGAAGCACTGATGTGGAAGGCATAACCGGTGATACAAATATTATTTATGCGGCATTTGCCACAGGTGGTTTATGGAAAACTGAAGATGCAGGCAATACATGGATGCCGATTTTTGATAATGAGGCCACACAGTCTATCGGGGATATTGCGCTTGCTCCATCCGATAAAAATATTTTATACGTTGGAACCGGTGAGGCAAATATTTTCCGGGCATCATTACCTGGCATTGGCATGTATAAATCAACGGATGCCGGTAAAACTTTTAAACATATTGGCCTGGAAAGCACAGGAACAATTGCAAGAATTATTGTTCATCCAAAAAATCCGAATATTGTTTATGTAGCGGCAAGTGGTAATGAGTGGACCTACAATAAAGACCGTGGTGTTTATCAAACGACCGATGGCGGAAAAACCTGGAAGAAAATTTTATTTGAGAGTGAAAAAAGCGGTTGTATCGACCTGGTGATCGATCCAACTGATCCGAATACTTTGTATGCTTCTTTCTGGAACCGCATCAGAAGAAGATGGAGTGATCCTGCGCCTGAAGATGGAGATTACATTTATAAATCAACCGATGGTGGAAAGACATGGAAGAAAATTGTGAATGGTCTGCCTGATACAAAATTTACCGGCAGGATCGGAATTGCAATTGCAAAATCAAATCCAAATGTGTTGTATGCATTTGTTGATGATCATAATAAAAAAAGAGACCCGCGGCCGAATGAAATGGATAGCTACGAAAGAAGAGTGCAGAAGGTAGTAATTGGCGGCGCTATTTACAGAAGTAATGATAAGGGCGAAACCTGGCAAAAGCAGGCAGAGATACATGATTTCTTTACACCGTTTTCCGGTACCTATGGCTGGGTCTTTAGCCAAATACGTGTCGATCCCAAAGATGAAAATGAAGTATATGCATTTGGTGTTTCAAAAGGAATTAGTCGTGATGGCGGCAAGACCTGGAAGATCTGGAATGCGACGGATACAACCGGTGATTGGACACATGGTGATAATCATGCAATGTGGTTTGATGAAGAAAATCCTGACCGGATCGTAGTAGGCAACGATGGAGGTGTTACACTGACTTATAATGGTGGCGTTAGGTGGAAAAACTTTTTTAACAAGATGCCGACCACGCAATTTTATACGGTTGCTTATGATATGAAAATTCCTTTCAATGTTTTTGGAGCTGTACAGGATGAGGGAACAATGAGCGGAAACGAAACAAATATTTTTGGCAACGATGCTGATACAACACTTCGCCCGTGGCGCATGGCGCCGGGTGGTGAAGGAACACAAGTGCAAATTGATCCTGTTAATCCCGATATTGTTTACTCATCTACTTATTATGGCCGTTTGATGAAAACAGATATGAGCAAGCCACGCCGTGAAGGGGTAAAGAGAATGACTTCATTTGATGTCGGTCGTATTGATTCATTGCGCGGAGAATGGCTGGCCGGAACGCTGATGAGCAAGTTTGATAATAAAACAATTTATCATGGCTTGCAACAACTGTATAAAACTACGGACGGAGGTGAGAACTGGAAAATGATCAGTCCCGATCTTTCGTATAATAAAGATTCTGCAAAAGGAATTTATCCTTACCTGATCTATCACCAGGCGATCACAGCAATTGCAGAAGGAGATAAGAAAGGTATTATATATGCCGGAACTGATGATGGCCGCGTGTGGCTTACAAAAGATGATGGCGCCAACTGGAAGGAAATTACCAGGGGACTTCCTTTCAATAAGCATGTAGCAAAAATTACCGCATCAATTCATGACCCTGCCCGTGTGTATCTTGTATTGAATGACCGGCGCCAGGATAATCATACACCTTATGCGTACCGGTCCGATGATTTTGGTTCAACATGGATCCCTATCGCAGGTAATTTGCCTGAGTCGCCGGTAAATGTAATCATTGAACATCCTGACAAGCCTTATATAATTTTTTGCGGAACCGATATGGGTGCTTATATAAGTTCGCATCGCGGTAAAATATGGGTGGCGCTAAATGGAAATATTCCGGCTGCAGTTTCCGTGAACGATATGTTCATTCATCCAAGAGATAAAAAACTGGTGATCGGAACTTACGGAAGAGGCGTATACATTTTGGATGATATTTCTTTCTTCAGATAAACGATGAGTATGAGGAAATATATTGCATTGCTTGTTATGGGAAGCTTATATTTTGGATGTACTGAGAAAGCTGACAAGCCAGGGAAATGAAAATGTATTGACTGAAAAAGAAGTCAGCGATTTTGTAAATGAGTATGACAAGATGTGGGCAAGGCGTGATACAACAGCTATGAAGGAATCCATGTCGGAAAACTATATCTATTTTACTTCTACTGGCAATACGTCTAATAGAGACAGAATAATAAGTTGGTTTACACCTGCAGATAAGTATAAAGTGGATACAGCTGTAAGAAGCGAAATCAGTATGACTATTCATGGCAATACCGCAGTTGTCAGCAGCCGGTGGATTGGAAGCGGAAGTTTTGATGGTGAAAAATTCAGTGATGATCAGCGATGCAGTCTTATCATTCAAAAGGAGATGGGTAAATTAAAATTGATATCTGAACATTGTACGCAAATAGTAAATCAACATTAATTCATAATAGGACAGTGGCGCATAGACCAATTACAAAGAAATATCCAAATTCAACGCTCAATCGTTTCGGCGGTTCGACTTTTCATTGCATCGATGCGCATACCTGCGGCAACCCTGTTCGACTTGTTGCAGAAGGCGGACCTGAGCTGGAAGGAAATAACATGAGTGAAAAACGCCAGCATTTTTTAAAAGAATATGATTGGATAAGAAAAGGATTGATGTTTGAGCCAAGGGGCCATGATATGATGAGTGGAAGTATTTTGTATCCGCCGCATGATCCGCAAAATGATTTTGCAGTTTTATTTATTGAAACAAGTGGTTGTCTTCCGATGTGTGGTCATGGAACGATTGGAACTATTACAATTGCAATTGAAGAAGGATTGATCATTCCAAAAACTCCCGGAGCAATAAGAATGGAAGCTCCTGCCGGATTGGTGATGGTTGAATTCAAAAGCCAGGATCCGATAGCTACCGGATCAAAAGTAAAAAGTGTGAAGTTGACAAATGTTGCTTCTTTTCTTCATTCAACGGAATTAGTTGTCGAATGTCCTGAACTGGGGGAACTGGTGATCGATGTATCTTATGGGGGAAATTTTTATGCGATAGTTGATGTGCAGAAAAATTTTAAAGGATTGGAACATTATCCTGCTGATAAATTGATTGCATGGGCAAGAGAGTTGAGAAAAAATATAAATGCCAAATATGAATTTGTTCATCCTGAAGATCCAACGATCAATGGATGCAGTCATATTTTATGGACGGGGGCAGTACTTGATAAAACATCAACGGCCCGCAATGCAGTTTTTTATGGTGATAAAGCCATTGACCGCAGTCCATGCGGTACAGGCACATCTGCAAGGATGGCGCAGTGGTATGCAAAAGGAAAATTGAAAAAAGGCGAAGTATTTGTTCATGAAAGTATAATTGGCAGTAAATTCAACGGCACAATTGAAGAAGAATTAACTGTAAGCGGAAAGCCTGCTATAAAACCGGGCATTGAAGGATGGGCTAAGATCTATGGATATAATACGATTTCAATAGATAAAGATGATGATCCGTATGCGTATGGGTTCCAGGTGGTGTAAACCCCCAAACCTCCTAAAGGTGGCTTACCATTGCACAGGATCAACTTATTTGAAATTTTCTTATTTCATTGTATGAAACAATATTTGATTATAGCACAGGATGGGAGAGATGATGATGCATTGGACAGAAGAAAAGAAATAAGGCCTCTTCATCTTGCCGGTGCAAGAAAATTAAAAGAGAATAACAACTTTGTAATTGGTGGTGCTATGCTCGATGATAAGAATAATATGCGGGGTTCGATCATGATCGTGCAATTTGAAACACAAGAAGATTTTCAGAAATGGTATGACAATGAGCCTTACATTACAGGTGGAGTTTGGAAAGAGATTGAAGTGAAGCCGTTCAGGGTGGCGGAGGTTTAACCCCCAAACCCCCTAAAGGGGGCTTGCCAGGCACAAGGCCAACTTATTTGAAAAGTTTTGCTCTTAATCGTAAAGATTTTATAATGATGATTAAAGATTCAAAGTTGATTGGAAGATTTGCAGATGATTAAAGAGTTGCAGTACTGCTCCTTCTCCACCGGAGAGGTAACCGAGCAAAGCGAAGGTTAGGAACATAGTTCGGGTGGGAGCGGCCGAATAGAATTGTTGCAGTACAAGAGTGCGACGCAACAGCAGCTTAATAGTAATTCAAAAGCTAAGTACATGAAAAAAATATATTTCATACTTATTGCAGGACTCATTTCTGTAAAACTTTTTTCGCAAACAAAGCTGCAGAAAATTGAACCGGTGAGTTTTTCACAAGTAAATATCACCGATGAATTCTGGAAACCTAAGATCGATAAGGTGGCGACAAAAACGCTGGCCGCATGTATTTATCAAACCGAAGTAGCGACACCACGGATAAAAAATTTTGAAAGAGTTGCAAGAAAACAGGGCGAACAGCATGAAGGAATTTTTTATGATGACAGTGATGTGTTCAAAGCGCTGGAGGCAATGGCATATTCGTTAAAAACACATCCGAGTGCCGAGATGGAAAAAAAATGCGATGAGTGGATAGATAAAATTGCGGCAGCGCAGCAACCGGATGGATATTTAAATACATGGTATACATTGAAAGGTTTGCAGGACCGCTACACGGATATGAGCATGCATGAAGATTATAATGCAGGTCATATGATAGAAGCGGGTGTGGCATATTTCAATGCAACAGGCAAAAGAAAGTTGCTGGATGTATGTATCAAATGGGCAGATCATTTTGATGCATTGTTTGGCCCGGGCAAACGTCATTGGGTAACTGGTCACCAGGAATTGGAACTGGCATTGGTGAAATTGTATAAGACAACAAAGAATGAAAAGTATTTAAAGCTTGCTGATTGGTTATTGAGTGAACGTGGTAAAAAATTAGCGAAAGGTTATACCTGGACAGATTGGAAGGATACTGCATATGCACAGGATGTATTGCCGGTAAAACAACAAACACAAATAACAGGACATGCGGTTCGTGCAATGTATATGTATACCGGCGCTGCTGATGTAGCGGCACAAACAGGTGATGCGGATTATATAAAAGCGATGAGGACTGTTTGGGAAGATGTGGTGTATCGGAACATGTATATTACCGGTGGCATTGGTTCTGCAGGAAGCAATGAAGGTTTTAGTGTTGATTATGATCTGCCAAATGAACAAGCCTATTGTGAAACCTGTGCAAGTGTTGGAATGGTTTTCTGGAACCAGCGAATGAATGCAATGACGGGGAATGCAGAATATATCGATGTGCTGGAAAGAAGTTTATATAATGGTGCATTGGATGGTTTAAGTTTGAGTGGCGACAGATTTTTTTATGGCAATCCTCTGGCATCGAGAGGTCAGCATTACAGGAGAGAATGGTTTGGCACGGCTTGTTGCCCGGCGAATATTGCAAGAATGATCGCATCGTTGGGTGATTATATTTATGCAAAGAGTGATGATGCGATTTATGTGAACTTGTTTGTTGGAAGTAATACTAACAATTGCTTTGAAAAGTGGTAATGTGAATGTGAAAATGGAAACGAATTATCCCTGGGAGGGGAAGATCAAGATTTATTATCGACCCGGAAAAGCAACAAAAATTCAATGTCAATGTTAGAGTTCCAGGTTGGCATGGAAGCCGGCCTGTTCCCGGCGATTTATATCAAGTAGGTACAGGTTTGCAATGGTTTTCAAGTTTTCGATTAAATGGAAACCCTATTTCCTGGGAAGAAATGAACCAGCAAAAGGATAGATATGCTTCTATAGAAAGAAAGTGGAAAAAGGGAGATTACATTGAGATTGAGTATAAAATGGAAATTGACTTTTTGTATTCAAGACCGGAAGTAAAGCAAAATGTAAATCGCATTGCTATTCAACGCGGCCCAATAGTTTATTGCATCGAAGGCGCAGATAATAATGGGAAAGCATGGAATGTGATCATTCCTGAAAAAACAAAGTTTGAAACAATAGATTATAAAGTATTGGATGAGCCAGTAAAAGCATTAACGGCTGAAGTTCCTGTTGTAACAGTTGGTGAAGACGGGTTATCATTAAAAACAGAAAAGAAAAAAATTATTGCTATTCCGTATTATACCTGGGCAAACAGGGGCAAGAATGAAATGCAGGTATGGCTGCCAACAAAGATCACGGATGTGAAACTTAATTATTAAAAACCAAAATCAACATGAAAAAAGCTTTTGTTTTAATTGCAATTTGCACGATACTTTTTAGTTGTAAGCTTATGAAAAAAGAAGATGAGAAATCAGATAAGCCCGGCGTCGGCTTACCCTACACGAAATTTTCTGTAGCGGAAGATGGCTATGGTGAAGTGGATGGCGAAAAAGTAATCCAATATACATTAACCAATCCTTCGGGAATGATCGTTAAGATCCTGAATTACGGAGGAACAGTAACGGATATTATCGTTCCTGATAAGGATGGTAAACCCGGCAATGTAGTATTGGGTTATGATTCACTAAGCGGTTTCTTGCAAACAGGCAATCCTTATTTTGGTTGTCTTGTTGGCCGGTATGCAAACAGGATTGCAAATGCAAAATTTACACTCGATGGTAAGGAGTATAAATTAGCAGCCAATAATGATGGAAACACTTTGCATGGTGGTCTAAAAGGTTTTGATAAAAGAGTTTGGAAAGCAAGTAATATTAATACGGACAGCACTGCCTCTTTAAAATTCACTTATGACAGTAAAGATGGTGAAGAAGGTTATCCGGGAAATCTGCATGCAGAAGTTGTGTATACACTTACAAAAGATAATGGACTAAAGATAGAATACACTGCAACAACGGATAAAGCAACACCGGTAAATCTTACCAATCATTGTTATTTTAATTTATCTGCGGGGACTGATTCAACTATTCTTGACCATGAATTGATGATAAAAGCCCGGCAGTTTACACCGGTCAATGATAAACTCATACCGACCGGCAAAATCGACACTGTACATGGAAATGCAATGGACTTTACATCTGCAAAAAAAATTGGAAAGGACATTGCGCAGGTTTCCGGTGGTGGTTACGATCACAACTGGGTGTTTCAGAAACCAGAGAACAGATTTGATATGGTTGCTTCTTTATATCATCAGCCAAGCGGCAGGTATATGGAAGTATTCACCACTGAACCGGGGATACAATTTTACAGCGGAAATTTTTTAAATGGAACATTAACGAACACGAGGGGAGGAACAAAGTATGTAAAACATGCAGGGCTTTGTTTGGAAACCCAACATTTTCCTGATTCGCCGAACCAGCCGGCTTTTCCGAATACCATTTTGAAACCGGGTGAGACATATCAGCAGATCACCGTTTATAAATTTTCAACAAAGAACCAGGATTAACATGATTATAAAACAGATTATGAGGAAAAAATGGAAACTGGTTTTAATTATCAGTTTTCAGTTATTAGCTATCATCTCATTCTCACAGGTAAACAAAGCTCCAGCTTACCCGCTTGTTGTTCATGATCCATATTTCAGCATCTGGAGTTTTACGGATAAACTGAATGAAAGCACAACTAAACATTGGACCGGGAAAGATCATTCGCTGATGGGTGTGTTAAGTGTGGACGGGAAATTTGTATAAATTTTTAGGAGAACCTTCAAGAGAATACAGAGCCATATTGCCCTGGACAGAAGAATCTGCATACAATTGTAAATACACGGAAGCAAAACCAACCGGCGATTGGACTGCTGTTGATTATGATGATTCAAAATGGCAAACAGGAACGGGGTTGTTTGGTACAAAAGAACAAGATCCAAAAACTGTTTGGACAAGCCGGGAGATCTGGATCAGGAGAACATTCGATATTCAAAATACAACTATCAATGAATTATTTTTACGGGCTAAGTATGATGATAATGTAGAGATATATCTTAATGGTGAAAAGATATTTACTGCCGGTTGCTGTTCTGCGAATAAAGAAATTTCACTTTCAAAAGCGATTGAGCAAAAATTACGCAAAGGAAAAAATGTGCTGGCAATGTATTGCGAGAACACAGGTGGGCAGGCATATATCGATGCAGGGTTATATAATCGGTTACCACGCGAATCAATTGACCAGGCCGTTCAAAAGAAAGTGAACGATCACAGCGACTCAAACCAAATATGAATTTGATTGTGGACCAATTTCCCTGGCAGTCGATTTTCTTTCTCCTTTATTAATGAATGATCTTGATCTATATTCACGACCAATTTCCTTTATTACATTTCGTGTTACATCAACTGACAACCAGCAGCATAATGTGAACATTATTTTTTAACAGCTCGGCCGATATCGCTAAAAATAAAACCGCTCAAACTAGTACACACTGATTTTTATGCAAAAGATGGGATTGCTTTTCAAAAAGCAGGCACAACAGATCAACCGGTCTTAAAAAGAAAAGGCGATGATGTTAGGATCGATTGGGGTTATTCGTATCCTGGCAGCACGGGAGCAAACGGGTATTGCACTGCCGCACCAAATACGTGGCGGTGGCCCGGTGCCTCCGGGACTTTCACCAGATGAAGTTGAATTCTTCAATCAGTTCAAGCTTAAAATTGATTTTGGCAATGTGAAATCGGAACTTGTTCAAAGGACTATCTTGCTTGCTTATGATGATCTTTATTCCATTCAATACTTTGGACAAAACCTGCAAGCATGGTGGAAGAAAAATTTTTCTTCTGCTGAAGAAATGATAAAAAAATCGTTAGATGAATTTAAATCTATTGAAGAACGCTGCAATAATTTTGATAAGCAACTTTATGACGATGCATTAAAAGCAGGTGGTAAAACTTATGCTGATCTTTGTGTGTTGGCCTATCGTCAATCATTAGCAGCACATAAATTAGTAAGAGGTCCGAACAATGAAATTTTATTTCCGCAAAAAGAAAATTTCAGTAATGGCTCGATCTGGACCGTTGATGTAACTTATCCTTCCGCGCCACTTACATTGATCTATAATCCTGATTTATTAAAAGGAATGGTGGAGCCGTTGATGTATTATAGTGAAAGTGGTAAATGGACAAAACCATTTCCTGCACATGATCTCGGAACGTATCCATTGGCAAATGGCCAAACTTATCCGGAAGATATGCCGGTAGAAGAAGCAGGCAACATGATCATTCTTACAGCCGCAATTTGCAGGGCTGAAAACAAATACGATTTTGCAAAAAAACATTGGGAAGTGTTAAGCAAATGGGTGGAGTTTTTGGTAAATGATGGCTTCGATCCGGCCAACCAATTATGCACAGATGATTTTGCCGGGCATCTTGCACGCAATGTCAATCTTTCAATGAAAGCGATCGTTGGTATTGCTGCGTATGCACAAATGGCGAAAGGGTTGAATAAAAGAGGCGAAGCAGGCAAGTATCATAACATCGCTACTGATTATGCAGCCCGCTGGATGCAAATGGCAGATGATGGCGATCATTATACTCTCACATTTGATAAGAAAGGTACATGGAGCCAGAAATATAATTTGGTTTGGGATAAATTACTGGGATTAAATCTATTTCCTCAATCAGTGTATGATAAAGAGATCAAATATTACTTAACAAAGCAAAATGAATTTGGTTTGCCGCTTGACAGCCGTAAAACATATACTAAAAATGATTGGATACTCTGGACAGCAACAATGGCGAATGACCCGAAAGATTTTGAAGCATTGATCAAACCTGTTTACAAATTTGCAACTGAAACACCTACAAGAGTTCCATTAAGCGACTGGCATGAAACAATAGATGGTAAACAAGTAGGCTTCCAGGCAAGAAGTGTGGTGGGTGGTTATTTTATAAAAATGCTGGAAAATAAATGGAAGAAATAACTATGAAGAAAAATATTATTTATTTGTTTCTATTGTTGTCATCATATGCTTTCTCACAATCCTATGTTCCTGAAAAGAGCAATAGTAAAATGAAAGTAAAGCCGGTTGTTCCCATCAAGGCTTATTCATTTAATCTGAAAGATGTAAAACTATTAAATAGTCCGTTCAGGCATGCGATGCAGATGGACAGTGCTTACCTGTTATTGATAAAGCCTGACAGGTTGTTATATCGTTTTCATAAACATGCGGGGCTGCCGGTGAAAGATTCAATTTATGGGGGTTGGGAAAAAGATGGGATATCGGGTCATACGTTGGGTCATTATTTATCTGCTTGCGCTATGATGTTTGCAAGCACAGGTAATAAACAGTTCAAAGAAAAAGTTGATTATATCGTTGATGAATTAAGAAGATGTCAATTGGCCCGCAAAACAGGATATGTTGGCGCCGTTCCTAATGAGGATACCATTTTTGCGCAGGTAAAACGCGGTGATATTCGATCTGCAGGATTTGATTTGAATGGCGGCTGGGTGCCCTGGTACACATTGCATAAAGTATTAGCGGGATTGCTGGATGCTTATTTATATTGCGATAATGAAAAAGCATTAACAATAGCCATTGCTGCGGCTGACTGGACAGGCACAATTGTAAACGGACTAACAGAAGAACAACGATTGAAAATGCTGAATTGTGAGCATGGAGGAATGAATGAAGCATTGGCTAATATTTATGCGATCACCGGGGATAAAAAATATCTTGAGTTATCCCTGAAATTTCATGATGAGTTTGTATTAGGTAAATTGGCGCAGCGGATAGATCCAATGCCGGGTAAACACAGCAATACGAATGTGCCAAAGGCGATTGGTTGTTCACGTCGCTATGAAATAACAGGTGATGAAAGAGATAAGACCATTGCAAGTTTCTTTTGGGAAACAATGGTAAAGCATCATACCTATGTTATTGGGGGAAACAGTAACTATGAATATTGTGGCCAACAGGATTCGTTAAGTGAACGGTTAAGTGATGCCACCTGCGAAACCTGCAACACCTATAACATGCTCAAGCTGACAAGACATTTGTTTGCATGGCAGCCATCGGGTGAGTTAATGGATTATTATGAAAGAGCTTTGTACAATCATATTCTTGCTTCGCAAAATCCCGAGAACGGAATGATGACTTATTTTGTTCCGTTGCGAATGGGAACAAAAAAACGATTCAGTGATCAGTTCAACACTTTCACCTGTTGTGTAGGCAGCGGAATCGAGAATCATTCAAAATATGCGGAACAGATCTATAGTCATGGGGATCATGGCGAGCTATTTGTTAATCTATTTATTCCTTCAGTTGTTACATGGAAAGAACAAGGATTAATTCTTAAACAGGAAACGAATTTTCCGGAAGCAAATACTTCAACATTTACTTATCTGGGTGATGTGTCAAAAACATTTACTCTCTTAATCAGGAAACCATTTTGGTCAATCGGCAGAACGAGATTTTATATGAATGGAAGGGAAAATCAGAATATAAAATCTTACGATGGGAATTTTGATTTGACAGGGTTGACGGTTACATTCCGATAAGAGTAACAATGAAAAAGAACGATAAACTGGAAATGAGATTCAACATGGGTCTTTATGCAGAAGCGATGCCGGATAATCCAAATCGTATTGCTTTTAAATATGGCCCTGTTGTTTTAGCAGGGCAATTAGGAAAAGAAATGCCTGATCCTGTTTATGGAACTCCTGTTTTACTTACTGATAATAAAAATATAAACGACTGGATAAAACCAGTGGCAGGTTCGCCGTTGACATTTCAAATGGAAGGAGTAGGAAAACCATTTGATGTTAAGCTGGTTCCTTTTTATAAAACGTATGATCAGTATTATAGTGTGTACTGGGATTATTTTACAAATGCTGATTGGGCAGCACGACAAGCAGAGTATGAAGCAGAAAAGAAAAGAGCAAAAGAAATTGAAGAAAAGACAATCGATAATTTCAGGATAGGAGAGATGCAACCGGAAAGAGATCATAATCTGAAAGCAAGTGAAAGAAGTTATGTAAGTGATGCCATAGGAAGAAAGGGAAGAGAAGCGAGAAGGGATAATTATTTTTCTTTTGAAATGAAAACAAACAATGTCATTAATTGTAATTTATTATTGACATATATTGGCGATGATAAAGACAGGAAGTTTGATATTTTAGTTGATGGTGTTAAAATTGCAACGGAAGAATGGAAAGGTGGAAAGACAGGAAAGTTCTATGATATAGAATATAAAATTCCTGAAGAACTATTGAAGGGAAAAGAAAAAATTACAGTAAAGATTGAAGCGAATCATGGAAAAACGGCAGGAAGAGTCTTTGGGGCGAGGATAATAAAATGGCCCCCTAATCCCGATAGCTATCGGGACCCCCAACGGGGGACTTGCCTAAGCACAAGGCAGCTTTTCGAAAATGCTGACAGAATTGAAACAGCTGATGTGGTAGAACAAACAGATTGGATTAGTAATATTGCACCGCTCCTTTCCCTTTGGGGAAGAGAGATGGAGGATGGGGCCTGCTGAATAGAATTGTTGTAGCACAAGAGTGCGACGCAAGGAGAAAAGAATAAATGTGAAAAAAAATATTTATAACATATGAGGAGATTGCTTCGACTACGATGCAAGTAAAACTATGAACGTAACAATTATTGGAGCTGGAGTTATCGGGTTGAATTGTGCATATTATTTACAAAAAGCAGGACATAAAGTAACAGTTATTGACAGGGGTGATATTACCAATGGTTGCTCTTTTGGTAATATGGGTTATGTATCGCCATCGCATTTTATTCCGCTGGCTACACCGGGCATTGTATCGAAGGGATTGAAATGGATGATGAGTTCATCGTCGCCATTTTATATTAAGCCAAGATTAAATCTTGACCTGATGAGATGGGGAATGACTTTTTGGAAAAGCGCCACTGCAAAAAAAGTAGAGGAGAATGCGCCGCACATGAATAATCTTTTGCAATTGACGCGGCATTTGATGAATGATATAAAAAATGAATTGCCCGAGCCATTTGATATGATCGAGAAAGGTTGCTGGATGCTTTGGAAAAATGAAAAGACCGCCGACATGAAAAACATTTGGCTGAACAGGCGAATAATTTTGGATTAAAAACAATTACCTGTACGCCGCAACAGGTGCAGGAATATGAACCGGATGTAGAGGTGAATGTTGCGGGAGGTGTGCTTTATCTTGACGATTGTCATGTGAATCCCGGCAAGTTTATGCGCTCGCTTTATTCTTATTGTAAAAAATAAAGGAGTGCAGTTTTGGTTGAATACTGAAGTAAAAGATTTTGAAATCAGTAATGGAAAGATTATCTGCGGTGATAACTGATAAGGCAAAATTGGATTGTGAAGAATTAGTGCTTGCTAATGGATCATGGCTGCAGGGAGTTTCTAAAATGCTTGGTATATATACACCGTTGCAACCGGGTAAAGGTTATAGTATGGTGTATGAAGGGTTGCAAAAAAATTTGCAATATCCTTCGATCCTTGTTGATGACAGGACTGCAACTACTCCGATCAATGGATGGTTACGTATCGGTGGTACGATGGAATTAAGTGGCCATAGCGATAATATTTTGCCGAAACGAGTGATGGCGATCTATAATGCATTTAAAAAATATTATCCGGCAATGAACTTACCACAGCCGGATATTAACAAAGCATGGTTTGGTTACAGACCGGTAAGCCCGGATGGTATGCCTTATATTGGACGACATAAGAAGTTTGGTAATCTTTCTTATGCCGGTGGTCATGCAATGCTGGGAGTAACTGCGGCAGCAGGAACAGGCAAACTAATAGAAGAGATCGTATCAGGAAAAAAGACAACTATCGAACTTTCGGCATTTGATCCTGCAAGATTTTCTTAAATCTTTATCCATTAGTATAAAGTATTACAAAATAAAGAGCGGGACTTCTTATTTTTACGGTGACTTCGCAGCTTCCGACTGCAGTAAAAGTTTTGTTAGCTAAACCAGCGAAGTAGTTTGCAGATATGGATTTTATTTCTACACGAATACCTTACCGGCAAACAGGCTCTTTCAGTAAAACCGTGGTTGATTATATCGACCAGGATCCTTCGTTAAAAGATTTTTTTAGATATCCGCCCACATTGCAGGGAGTAAAAAAAGCAATTGAAGACAGAAAGCAATTTAAATATAACCGTAACGTGCTGGTGCAGGAATTAAAAAAACAATATGCTGCTGTTGAATTATCCGAAAAGACTAAAGAATAATATTGAAGCATTAGCATCGGAAAATACTTTCACGTTTACTACTGCTCATCAGAATAATATTTTTACAGGGCCGCTTTATTTTATTTATAAAATACTGCATACAATAAAGCTGGCTGAATATTGTAAAGCCAATTTGCCGGCATACAATTTTGTTCCTGTATTTTATATTGGCAGCGAAGATGCTGACCTCGATGAACTGAATAATATTTATGTCGACGGGCAAAAATTAATTTGGAATACTAAACAAACCGGGGCCGTAGGAAGAATGAAAGTCGATAAGGAATTGATAAAGCTGATCGGCTTGATGGAAGGTCAGCTTTCAGTATTGCCATTTGGAAATGAGATCGTGAGCTTGATGAAGGAATGTTATAAAGAAGGAGATACCATTCAATTGTCCACTTTTAAAATCGTTAATAATTTATTTGGTGAATATGGATTAGTTGTCTTGCTGCCGGATAATGCTGAATTGAAAAGACAAATGATCCCGGTATTTAAAGATGACCTGCTGAATCAAACTGCTTCCGGCATTGTGGAAACAACTGCAGAAAGATTAAGTAATGCCGGGTATAAAGTACAGGCCAATCCAAGAGAGATCAATTTGTTTTATTTAAAAGATAATATTAGAGAAAGGATTGCAGAGTCTCAGTACTAAGTACTCAGTACTAAGTGCTGAAGATAAAGTTTACAAAAGATGAATTGCTCGTCGAATTAAATGAACATCCGGATCGGTTTAGTCCTAATGTGATTTTGCGTGGGCTGTACCAGGAAACGATCCTTCCGAATCTTGCTTTTATTGGCGGGGGAGGTGAGACAGCCTACTGGTTACAATTGAAAGATCTTTTTGATCATTATAAAATTCCATTCCCGATGCTGGTGCTGCGTAATTCTTTTTTGATCATTGAAAAGAAATGGCAGGAAAGGATATCAAAGCTTGGATTTACTATAGAAGATTTCTTTTTGTCGCAACAAGAATTACTGAACCGCGTGGTAATGCATGAAAGCAAGAATGAAGTAAAGTTGAACGGGTCGCTGACCGCATTGGAACAGATGTATGAGAACTTCAAGAAACAGGCTTCAGCAGTTGACAGCAGTTTGGAAAAACATGTAGAAGCTTTAAAGTTAAGAACGGTTCATCGTTTACAGGAATTGGAAAAGAAAATGCTGCGGGCTGAAAAAAGAAAATTTGCTGACCAGCAACGACAGATCAATACTATCAAAGAACATTTATTTCCGGCAAATGGGTTGCAGGAGAGATATGATAATGTTGGCTATTATTATGCAAAATGGGGGAGGGACCTTATTCATAAATTGTATGACAACTCACTGAACCTGGAACAGGAGTTTGTTATTCTGCAAGAGAAACATTCTTCTGAATCGTCATCTTAAAAACGGTACTGCTTCCATCATCATTATCGGCAACTAAAACAAGATGGATCTGCGAATTTGTTTCACCAATCACCGTTGCTGATTCAATTTTTTGTCCTTTAAAACGGGAATCAATGTATTCAAGATCGATGACTCTTTTAGAGCCGAGAGTTTTGCCGTTAAGTTTGGTGGAGATATTATCAATTATCCATAAATAACTTTTGCCTATGGTTCCATCATCATAGCTGTTTTTAGTGTCTTCTGTCGAAACAGTGAGAATTAATTTATCGCTTTCTTTTGTATAGCATAATCCGGAAATGCCTTTAAACGGAGAATATTTTTGATCAGCAAAAGGAATAATTGAAATTTGAAAGTTGCTGTCTTTATCCCAGAATCTTTCATCGGTGATGATGAGATGATTTTTGGGATAGCCTTTATTTCCCCTGTTTACTAATACCAATTTTCCGTTAATAAAACATGCTCCTTCGATATTTAGCTGTTCGATTCCCAAATTCTTTACCTGGGAATATAAATTTTCAAGCGAGATGCTGTCTTTGACTCTCGTTTTAAAATTATAACTCCATGCCACATTTCTGTACGGCGATAAAGAGCCGGACCCAAAAAGAAAAATTTGGTTACTGTCAACGTTAAATGCAGATGCTTCGAGGTCGGGCTTTGTTTCTTTTGGAATTCGCCTCGCTGAGTTTGAAATCATCGGGATCGAGTCAATTATATTCAGATTAGTATCCAGCACAAGAAAATTAGTAGCATCATCTCCCATCAGGTATAATTTTCCATCGATGTATTCAATAGAAGAAGCAGAAGGATAGTTATCGAGTTTTTTTATTTGAATCTGCATTGTATTTTCTTTGTTGGTACAGGAAGAAAATAGTATTGCCATAAAGAAAATACCAAAATAAACAGTTGTTCCTGATTTCCTCATAATCCATTAAATCTTTTAAATCGTGGTCCTGACCTAATCAAACTTATTTTCCCAACCTGCTTTTTTCATCTTCTCTACTTTTTTTATTACATCGGCACTGAGAGAGTTTTTGAATGTAGTTACTTTCCTGGAAACCTTCGCATCAAATGCGCCAATGATCTCAGCGGCTAGTATCCCTGCATTCTTTGCTGCATTTAAAGCAACCGTTGCAACGGGAACTCCATTTGGCATTTGTAAAATAGAAAGCACGGAATCCCATCCATCGATAGAATTAGATGATTTAATAGGAACGCCGATTACCGGCAATGAAGTGATAGATGCGACCATTCCGGGAAGATGGGCGGCGCCACCTGCGCCTGCTATAATTACTTTCAATCCTCTTTTCTTTGCCTTTTGCGAATAATCAACCATGCGTAAGGGAGTACGATGGGCGGATACCACGGTTACTTCATGTGCTATTCCAAATTCTTTGAGCAGGTCCGAAGCGGCTTGCATCACCGGGAGATCACTGTCGCTGCCCATAATAATTCCTACAAGTGGTTTCATGAAGCAAAGAAAGCGAAAAATTATTTCACGCAAAGAAGCCCAACCTCCTTACTCCTTCCCCCAAGGGGAAGGAGCGGTATAACAAATGTCTAATGAGCTCTTAGTTCTACCACATCAACAATCGATATCTATTCGGCATTTTAGGCCGAACATAAGTCGTTGAACGTTCCATTAAGCAAGGCTTGTGTGCTGATGGCCTTCCCTTCGGGAAGGTCGGGATGGGCTTTTTATTTCACCAAATCACCTTTAAGCCGCAACAATTCCGTTTCTGCAAGTTTGGTATTGTATCGTGCAGCGATTAACCTGTTATAAGCATCTTCCAAACTTTTTTGCGCTTCTCTTAACTGGAGATACGTTGCTTGTCCAAGACGATATGTTTCAAGAATGATGGATACATTTTCTTTTGCAAGCAAAATGTTTGATTCTTCTAATTCCAATGCCTGTTTCTGCAATTCATAATCCCTGAACGCATTGATGACGCCAAGATTTACTAATGATCTTTGGTTGTCAAAGATCAATCGTTGGTACTGCACATCTAATTCGGCCTGCCGGATGAGACGATGTGTATTTCGATTATTAAGAATAGGAATAGTTGCCGTCAAGCCATAATTATATCCACGATTACGGTTAAAGATCGGAAGCGCGGGGTTTAATGCAACATCATTATTGGTGCGGTTAATATTGTATGCTGAATTAAATGAAACAATAGGGAATCGTTCTGCTTTTCTTTCTCTCACAATGTAATTTGCTATATCAATATTCTTTTTAAGAATTTGAAGAAAGGTATTACTGTTCTCGATGTTATTCTGAATGTCGCCAAGAATGAGCTGCGTATTGATAGGTATGGAATCACTTACATCGTAAGCGCTGTTTGGCGCCACATTCATTGTTTGATTCAATGATTCTTTTAATTGTTGTATTAATGTAAGTTGGCGAAGCTGAGCTGCCTTTTGTGCATTCAGGTCAACTTTGCTTTGCAATACATCAGGTTTTGCACCAACACCAATATCCAACTTCCGCTGTGAAAGATCAACTCTTGTCTGGCTGATGCTCATTTGCTCTTCCACCGCCTTTAACTGTTGTTTTTGCCGGACAATATCATAATAGGTATTTACTACAATAGCTACAGTATTTATTACCTGGTCTTTAATTCCTAACTCACCAAGGCGAATAAGGTCTTCTGCTTTATCCCTTGTTACAAACATTTTTCCGCCATCGAATAATGTCCAGTTTAAATTAAGAGAGCCAACGAGGTTATTTGTTTTTACATCACCTTCACGTTTAGTACCGTTTGCAAAATCCTGTTTCTGGTTGTTCTTGTTCCAGGTAGCACCAATTGTACTGTTTAATCTCGGAAGAAAAACTGCATTGCGGTATGAGTAATCCAAAGCCGCAACTGCTGAATCATTCTTTGATAACATGATATCGTAGTTGTGTTGAAGAGCAGTTGCTATTGCTTCTTCAAGTGTTAACAGCCTTTGTGCCTGTAATGAATATACAAACAGTGACAAAGCTGAATATAGAACCGAACGTACAAGAGTGCGACGCAACATAAGTTTAATAGAATTCATTGGCTGGTCAAATAAAATTAATCATGGGCTTCCTTCAAATCTGCAACTGCGATCTCTGTATCGAGATTGCCGGCTTTCTTTTTTGAAGAAAGATATGAGTATAGTGCAGGCACTACATATAAAGTGAGTACAAGGGCAAATAACATACCACCGACAATAACGATGCCTAACGGAACACGGCTCTTGCCTGCAGAACCAAATGCCAAAGCGATCGGTAATGCTCCCAATGTAGTTGCAAGTGTTGTCATAAGGATCGGACGCAAACGGGCAACCGACGCATTAATAGCCGCAGGAATTTTTTGCTCACCGCGTCTGCGCATTTGATTGGCAAACTCCACGATCAAAATTCCATTCTTTGTAACAAGACCAATCAACATGATGATACCGATCTGTGAAAAAATGTTTATCGTTTGCCCGAATACCCACAGGCTAAGTACGGCACCGGCTAATGCCAATGGCACTGTGATCATAATAATAAATGGATCGATAAAACTTTCGAACTGTGCAGCCAGTACTAAATAGATAAGTATTAATGCCAGTATAAATGCAAACGATGTATTGGAAGAACTCTCGGCATAATCTCTTGATGCGCCTGCAAGTGATGTTTCAAATGTTTCATCCAACACTTTATCGGCGATCTTTTCCATCTCGATAATTCCATCACCGATTGTTTTTCCAGGAGCAAGTCCGGCCTGTACGGTTGCACTTTTAAAGCGATTAAAATGCAAAATGCTTGGTGGGCTAGCCATTTCTTCCGCTCTCACCAGGTTGTCAAGCTGGATCAATTCATTACGGTTATTTCTTACAAAAAATCCTTTAAGGTCGAGCGGATCATCTCTGTCACTTCTTTCCACCTGGGCAATCACTTCATATTGTTTTCCATTCATTATAAAATAACCGAAGCGGCGGCCACTAAGTGCAAGTTGCAGCGTTGTGGAAATATCCTGTACCGAAACTCCCAATTCATTTGCCTTAAGCCGGTCGATCGTAATTTGTAATTCAGGTTGGTTAAATTTTAAATTCACATCGGCATTTACAAAAGTTGGGTTCTGCCGCACCTCCTCCATAAACACAGGGATCTTTTCTTTTAATTTTTCAAAATTCAGATTTTGTAAAACGAATTGAACAGGATTAGCACCACGGCCACCAAGCCCAACTGATATTGTTTGTTCCTGTGTAGCAAAAACTCTCAGGTTATTATACCTCCTGAACATGCGGTTCATTTGCTGAGCGATCTCATCCTGCGATCTCTTTCTTTCTGATGCATTCACTAACCCCATGCTGACAAATGCAGCATTACTTCCTCCGCCGCCAAATCCTGGTGCAAATGTGAGGGCCACGTTATTTTCAGGAATTGAATCCAGCAATTGCTGTGTGATCTCATACGCAACCTTGTCGGTAAAGTCAAAGTCGGCGCCTTCGGGGCCGGTGATGCTTGTACGTACCCGGTTACGGTCTTCCATTGGTGCCAGCTCAGACGGTAAACTTGAGCCGATAAAATAAATAATAGCGCCGCATGCACCAACGATAACCAATGCAAGCCATCGCAAACGCATGAAACCTTGGAGTGTTGATTTGTATAAATTTTCAAGTCCCGTAAAGAAGGGTTCTGTTTTTCTATAAAACCATGAATGCTTGTGCGGATTTTTTTTCGCCATATAAATATTCAGCACCGGTGTAAGCGACAACGAAACGAATGCTGAAATCAAAACAGCACCGGCAAGTACGATCCCAAATTCACGAAACAATCTTCCGACAAAACCTTCAAGAAAAATGATCGGAAGAAAAACTATTGCAAGTGTTATTGAAGTAGCAATTACGGCAAAATATATTTCTTTTGAACCTTCAAGAGCAGCTTTATGTTTATTCATTCCCTGCTCCATTTTCTTAAAAATGTTTTCAGTCACAACTATTCCATCGTCAACCACAAGACCGGTGGCCAGCACGATAGCAAGCAGTGTAAGCACATTGATAGAAAATCCTGCCAGGTACATGATAAAGAATGCGCCGATCAGTGAAACAGGAATATCGATCAATGGACGAAGAGCAAGCGTCCACTCACGAAAGAAAAGGAATATGATGAATACGACCAATGAAATCGCGATCACAAGAGTTTCCTTTACTTCACCAATGGCATTGCGCACAAAAGTGGTACGGTCATAGCCAACCTCGAGGATAATATCGGGCGGCATGTCTTTTTTTATCTCCTGGATCCTTTTATAAACTTCATCAACAATTTCGATCTGGTTGGCGCCCGGCTGGGCCACCACACCCAAATTCACAGATGGCACATTATTTTTCCTTGATGATTGTTCATCATTGTCCGGGCCCAGTTCAGCATAACCTACATCTTTATATCGAACTACACCATTATTATCTTCACGCAGTATAAGGTCATTAAAATCGGTTTCGGTGGTTAGCTTGCCGAAAGTTTTTACAATAAGTTGTGTTGTGTTGCCACGGATCTTTCCACCCGGCAATTCAATATTTTCTTTATCTAACGCTACACGAATATCATTGATCGTAAGCCGGTATGCCGATAGTTTTGATGGATCGATCCAGAGCCGCATGGAATATCTTTTACCAAAAACACTCACCGCACTTACGCCCTGGATAGTTTGCAATCGTTCCTGGACAACATTTTCAGCATAGTCAGTAAGCTCCATTAATCCTTTACTCTGGCTTTGGATCTGTAAAAAAAGTATCGGGTCAGAATCTGAATCTGCCTTTCGTACAATGGGTGGCGCATCAATATCCTGGGGAAGATTACCGAGTGCCTGGGAAACTTTATCCCGGACATCATTTGCTGCACGTTCCAGGTCAACACTCAACTCAAACTCGACGGTGATATTGCTGCTGCCGGTAGAACTTGTTGAAGTTATATTTTTTACACCCGGCACACCGTTGATAACCTTTTCAAGTGGCTCGGTTATTTGTTGTTCAATGATGTCGGCATTTGCACCTACATAAGACGTGCGCACATTTACCACAGCAGGATCGATAGCCGGGTACTCACGAATACCTAAATACTTGTAACCAATACCACCGAAAATGATAATTATAATAGAACAAACCATTGCAAGTACCGGTCGTCGTAAACTTAATTCTGATAAATTCATATTGTGAGTTGTGAGTGGTGAGTGGTGAGTGATTTACTTTCCAATCAAACCGCTCAATATTTTATAAGTTGTTATAATAAGTTTTTCAAAATTCGATAATTGTTCCATCGTTACATAGGATAATTTGAATGATTTAATCGTCATTCATTTTCCGAAAAATGTTGAACCCCTACAGGGTTCCTTTATCTTCCTTTAATTCTTTACTACCGACATTAAGTCCCTACGGGACTTTAAGAACTCTACAAATAAGCGGGGCTCTGTGCCACAGCAAGCCCCCTTTACGGGGTTTGGAGGTTAATCTTCTTGAGCTTCACATCAGCACCCGGTCTTAAAAACAACAGCCCTGTTGTAATAACCGTATCGCCAATATTCAAACCTGTCAATACTTGCACATTAGAGCTATCTCTGATGCCTGTTGTAATATCGGCAGGTATCGATTTTCCTCCTTTATATAAATACACCAATTTGCTTCTTCCCTGTGGTTGCACAACAATCGTCGGTACCATGATCGCATTTTCATTTCTGCCCAACACAATTTTCACTTTGGCAAAAACACCGGGTATCAATACAGGATCAGCGTTTTTTACCAATGCTCTTATTGCAAGACTTCTTGTGTTCTCATCCATTTTTACTTCAACTGCAATAATGTTTGCAGCAAAAGTTTTTGTAGAACCATCCACTGTGAAATTAATTGCTTGTCCATTTTTTAATTGCGAACCATATTTTTCCGGCACATTAAATTGAATTTTTAATTGACTTACCTGGCTGATCGTCGTTACGATTGTTGCCGATGTAACAAAAGCACCCTGGCTGATATTTTTTAATCCAAGTTTTCCGCTGAATGGCGCCCTGACTTCTGTTTTACGAACCGCCTCTCTTACTATATCAATATCTGCTTTCAAATTACTTACCTGCAAAAGACTAAGATCATATTCCTGCTGACTGATGCCCTGGATCTTTAAAAGTTGTGCCTGGCGATCTTCCATCTGTTCTGCAATCTTTAATTGCACTTCCAGCTTTCTTAATTGCGCCTGCAGATCCCCATCATATAATTTGGCAAGCAATGCACCTTTACCTACAAATGCTCCTTCTCTTACATTCAATTGTACCACACGACCGGATACCTCAGGATGTATTTCGGTGGTTTCGTTTGCCATTATCGTTCCCGGAATTTCAATATCCGCACTAAGCGGCCGGGTAGAAACTATTAAAGCATCTGCTGTGATCACTTGCTGCTGCTGATTTGCGGTAGTTGTAGTCGTTTTCTTTTTATTGCCACAAGAAATAATGACCAGGCTTAGAACTATTAATCCTATTCCAAAAAAAAATTTGAGATTGTTCACGATTTGTGCAGTTGAATTAAAACTTAAAAATAAGTACTTTATTAGTGTTTGAATTTTAAAATTTGACGCTGCAAACTTATAAATCCTTTGCTACTCAAAAAATTAATTATCCGCCTGTTATGAGTGGTTTATTCAATGGATAAAAGGGGCGGTTCAGACTTTTGGAAACAAAGTATGTTTTACTTTGTTCGATTTATGCAAAAGGTCCTGTTTTTCTTTGCTAATAATGGTTACATGTCCCATTTTTCTTCCGGGCTTGGTTTGTTTTTTACCATATATATGAACAAAGGCATTATCGATCTTCATCACGTCTTCAAGACCTTCGTATTTCACATTCCCATTACAACTTTGTGCGCCGATAATATTCACCATGATCGATGGAAGAATTGCATCGGTATTTCCCAAGCGGATAGCCAAGCATTAATCTCCAAAGCATATCAAACTGGCTGCTGTAATGCGCCTCGATGGTGTGATGCCCGCTGTTATGCACCCGCGGCGCGGTTTCATTCACAAACACATCACCGCTTTTATCAACAAACATTTCTACAGCAAAAATACCGGGTGATCTAAAATTGCGAACGACAGTAGAGGCGATTGCTTCAACTTTATAAAGAGTCTGCAAACTTAATTCTGCGGGGCAAAGTTGATAATCCAGCAAATTGAGATCGGGATCAAAGAGCATTTCAACCGGGGGATACAGTGCCGTTTCTCCTTTTTCATTGATGGCAACCATTTGTGCGATCTCTTTATCGATCGGTATCAGTTTTTCCAAAACACTCGGTGCATTAAAAGCTTTTCCAAGATCTTCTTTATTTTTTAATATCTGTACGCCACGTCCATCATAGCCACCTTCACCGAGTTTATGTACTGCCGGCAAAAAACCGATATGCCCTTCCATTTCTGCAAGACTGTTGGTTAACACAAAGTCTGCAGTTGGAATTGAATGCTGGTGGTAATATTGTTTTTGAAGAATTTTATTTTTAATGATCTTAAGCACTGATGGCTTTGGATAAACCTTTACACCGTCTGCTTCCAGTTTTTCGAGTGCATCAACATTTACGTTTTCAATTTCAATGGTGATTGCATGTAAATTCTTACCGAAGTTGTACACGGCATCAAAATCTTTTATATCCCCGTTGGTAAAATGATGACAAAGATGAGCGGCCGGGCATTCTTCGTCATTCTCCATTAAAAAAGTTTCAACAGGATAATTTGCGGCAGCCTGCAAAAGCATTCTTCCCAACTGACCACCACCGAGGATACCGATTTTATGCATTGCGCAAAGATAGGCCGTAGGGTTAAAGCTTGCATAAAAGAGATCCTTTCAGGTAAAGGTAAAGGTTGAGGCTTCTTAAAATATGACCGGATCATTTAACCGTTGAAGATTGCCGCTTCTGATCCATGAAACCTTTCGCTTTATTGAACCATTCACGGTTTTCTCTTTTTTCAACATTACTCAAGCGTGGAAATTCATCGATGATATCAAGTAAAATATTTTTTGATTCATCTGTACGGTTCAATGAATCGAGAAACTGTGCATAGCAAAACCGGGCTTCAAAATTTGAGAATCGCATATTCATTTTTAAAAATTCCTTCTCTGCTTTTTCGATCATCCCGGTTTGGCCCAGTGCAACGGCATAGAAAATATGCGGCTTCGAACGTTGAAATTGCGGGCGGTCATAGATCTTGCCGGCGCATGTAATAATATCGGCATATCGCCCTTGTTGATTGTAGGCCCTGATCAATTGTGCCAATACATATTCATTTTCAGAAAAAACTCCGGTGAGGCTGCTTTCATAAAGCCCGATAGCTTTATCGTATTGCCGGTTCATTAAATACGCATCCGCAAGTGATACACGGTTTTGAAACGTGTCTGAAAACCTGAGGTTGTCTTCCAATTTTTTTATCGAGCCGGATGGACTTATCATTTCCCCAAAACCTGATTGAAAATTCCTGATCTGGCTGCGGGTAAGTATCTCAGAGAAAAAGTAAATAGCACAACCGACCAACGGCAGGAAGACGATGAGCCAGATCCAGTTATTCGAAGTTTTGTTTTTCAGGCAATGGATAACACATATTGCTTGTAAAACAATGATGATCGCATAATACTGGCCACCAAAGAAAGGCATGTCGGTTTGGTTAGGTGTGAAGAATCAAAAATAACGATTCATTTGAAAACAGGATTTTCAAAGCTTATTGATGCGCTTAATTTTTCTAACTTTGGGTGATGCGACCAGATTATGCCCATAAGATCTTCGGAGATGAACGCTGTAACTTCAGCTTGCTGATGGAAACGCTCGCCATGGATACCCCCAACCCCCTAAAGGGGGCTTAAGTGTCACTCTGAATAGTTGAATAGACCCGATAGCTATCGGGTTACAGAACGTACAAGTGAGTGATCCTTCGACAAGCTTCCCGATTAAATCAGGACGACGCAATTGCTGAAGGAAGTACAAATAGTTGAACGGAGCGTCGCAACAGAAGATGAATAGAATTACAATTGTTCACTTAAAAAAATCAAACATGGGTATTAAGACAGCTTCAGATAAAAAACAAGATGTTCAAACAGATTTTCTTCCATTGCAGGGAACGGACTATGTTGAATTTTATGTTGGCAATGCAAAACAGGCAGCGCATTATTATATGACTGCTTTTGGTTTCCAGGCCCTTGGCTTATGCCGGGCCGGAAACAGGGGTGAAGGACAGGGCCAGCTATGCAGTGCGGCAAAATAAACTAACGCTTGTTCTTACCACTCCTATCAGGCCCGGGAATGAGATTGCCGATCATATTTATAAACATGGTGATGGGGTAAAAGCATTGGCACTACGGTAGACGATGCGACCAGTGCATGGCGGGAAACCACCAAACGTGGTGCGAAATCTTATATGGAACCGCAACGTCTAAAAGATGACGATGGTGAAGTAGTGCTGAGCGGCATTCATACTTATGGAGACACCGTACACCTGTTTATTGAAAGAAAAAATTATAATGGCAGTTTTATGCCGGGCTATCGTGAATGGAACAATCCTTATTATAAACCGGCCGATACCGGTTTGTTGTATGTTGATCATTGTGTGGGCAATGTTGGCTGGAACCAGATGAATCCATGGGTAAATTTTTATGAAGATGTAATGGGTTTCAGAAATATTTTGACGTTTGATGATAAAGATATTTCAACTGAATATTCGGCGCTGATGAGTAAGGTAATGAGCAATGGAAATGGGTTTGTAAAATTCCCGATCAATGAACCGGCAGAAGGAAAAAAGAAAAGCCAGGTGGAAGAATACCTTGAGTTTTATAATGGCGAAGGTGTGCAGCATGTGGCCATGGCAACAAATGATATTGTGAAAACCGTTACCGAATTAAGAAACCGGGGAGTTGAATTTTTGAAAGTGCCCACAACATATTATGATGATCTGCTTGACAGGGTAGGACATATTGATGAAGACCTTGAGCCATTGAAAGAATTGGGTATTCTTGTTGATCGGGATGATGAAGGATATCTGCTCCAGATATTCACAAAACCGGTTGAAGACAGGCCCACTTTATTTTTCGAGATCATTCAACGCAAAGGGGCAAAAAGTTTTGGTAAGGGAAATTTCAAAGCGTTATTTGAAGCCATTGAAAGGGAGCAGGGGGAGAGGGGGAATCTTTAGGGTAGAGACAGGGCATGCCCTGTCTGTACGCAGTATAATTTCCTGTGAAAAGCTGTGGTAATGCTTTTCTATCTGTGGATTTTATGCTTATTTTTACAAATGTTTAATAACAAGCTGTAATAATGCTTTTAGTTACAACGTTTCCTAATCTAATTAAACCGTCGATGAAAAACCTCTTCTTCTGTATCTTGACATGCTGTATTACTATCGCTGTTTCGGCACAGAACAGCTCGGGTGGAAACTCCGTTTCTTCTGTCGCTTCCTTTATTGACTTTCAAAAATCATTGCAGCGCCCATCAGAAGCGATGAGCAAGAATGAGGCTATGCTGAAAAAGCAATTTGAGGATAAGAAATTAGTGTGGCCCGCAAAATATGTTTATCTCCGTTCATTTAAATACGATAGTCAATTAGAAGTTTGGGTAAAGAATGATAGAAAAGATTCCTATAAACTTTTTAAATCATACCGGGTTTGTGCATTGGCAGGAACATTAGGTCCGAAAAGAATGGAAGGTGATTACCAGGTGCCGGAGGGATTTTATTATATCAATGAATTCAATCCAAAAAGCACTTATCATTTATCGCTTGGCATAAATTATCCCAATATCTCCGACCGCATACTAAGCGATATCAATAGCCCCGGCGGGGATATATACATTCATGGAAGTTGTGTAACTGTTGGTTGTATCCCCCTTACTGATCCAATGATCGAAGAGCTATACACAATTACCGCGCATGCAAAAAACCAGGGACAGGATTTTATCCCGGTTCATATTTTCCCGATCAAGTTCAATGTAAAAAGAAGCATTGATTATCTCGGCCGTCTTACCAAAGATGATGAGCAGCTTAAGAATTTTACTTCTCATCTTGAAGATGCCTTTAATTATTTCGAAAAGCACAAGCAGGTGCCGGTTATCATGATATCTGATAGAGGAGAGTATTATGTAAATGATGCGCCGGATAAAAAATGGAATGTAGCTCCTGAAGCAAAACCGATCCCTAAAAGAAAAAATGTTCAGCATAGAACAAGGGTTATAACAGGACTTGTGGAATCAGTTCATCAATGGCCGCAATACCCTGGCGGGGGTGATGGGTTATTAAAATATCTTGATAAGGTCGGTAAGGAGATGAAAGAATATTTACCAAAGAATCGAAACAAGGCGTTTGTACAACTGGAATTCATTGTTGACAGCGATGGAGTGCCGGTTAATTTTAAGGTGACCAGAGGAGGAGTGAATGAAGATTTTAATGATGAACTTATTTCAAAGCTTGAAGCAACGATGGCAACATGGCAACCTGCTGTATTAAATGATAAACCCGTGCCTAAAAAAATGGTTCAGACTGTGACGATCGAAATTCCTGAGCCGATGGAAATGTGATCTGCGATTGAAAGCATATTTTATAAGTGGATTAGGGGCCGATAAAATGGCTTTTAAAAGAATTAAACTCCCTGCAGGTTACGAACCTGTCTACCTCGATTGGATCGCCCCGGAAAAAAATGAATCGCTTAGTAATTATGCCCGCCGTTTTTCTTCATTGATAAAAAATGATGATGCATTTATTTTGATCGGGCTTTCGTTTGGGGGCATGCTTGCCTGCGAAATTGCAAGACTGCGTAACCCGATGAAGACGATAATTATTTCAAGTATTGCAACATCCACTGAATTGCCCTGGTATTTTAAAAGAGCCGGAAAAATCGGATTGCATAAAGCGGTTCCGATAAAATTGCTGAAAGCAGGAACGATATTAAAGAACTTGCTCGGCGCGGCTTCAAAAGCGGACAAGCAGGTGATCATTAATTATGCAAAGTATGCCGATCCGGTGTTGGTTCGTTGGTCGTTGCATGCTATTTTAAATTGGGATCAACCCGAACGGTTACCAGGTGTTGTGCACGTACATGGTTCAAACGATCTTATGTTGCCGCTAAGATATACTCACGCAGATTATATAATTAAAAGTGGCGGGCACTTAATGGTATTTAATAAAGCTGATGAGGTGAATAAGATTTTGGGGGAGGTGCTTTTGAAAATTGAGTAATGTCTTTTTACAATTCAGTTTCTGCAACTTGTTTTAGTGATTTCAATACTGGATGTTCTTCGCCTTTTGGCTGTTCCTGAACTGCATTAGGTCTGTTGTCCTCTTGTATAATTTCCAGCTTCGTCTGTCCATTTTCATCTGTCAAAACATAACTCATAGTAAAATAGTTTTCCGCCTTGTCTTCAAGGCCTGGCCCTGGGGCAAATAAGCTATACTTTACTATTTCATTTGGTCTAACTTCTAAAACCTTTCCCCATTGTTCAAATACCTTGTCTTCCCACCTGGTTCTGAATTTTATGTCGCTGCCGATTTCCCAACTTGTCAGCAAGTCGCTTCCATATTGCCAAAGTTTTACAAGTTCTGCTTTTGTTATTGTGTCCCAAACTTTTTGTTTGGAAGCATTGATTTTAATTATTGAAATATTAGTCGCCATATCATCGATTTTGCAAGATTGTCTATTTAATTGTTTGCAGTAGGTAGCAATAGCCGAAGTTAGTGAAGTATAGTTTGCCGATAAGCCATACTCCTTGTAAGATTATTTATAAGGTATAATAGCAAGAACGTTCTCTTTGCAATTCCAAATAGACATATATTTTTCAGAGACCACCATATTTTGTTTCCATTTGGCTATCCCCTGATATAACATTGTTGTACAAAGATCAGTTGCCGTAATAAAATTGCCCGTTTCGGGTAAATGTGTGTGAACCGGCCCCTCTTCCTTGTCAGATTTTGAATAGTTTGCCACGATGATATTTTTATGCAGCGATTTTTTTGAGACCAATTTGTTTGACTGATCAAAGGTCAGGAGATAATCATTCCCAAATATTACTACGTCATTGCTGCTGGTTCCTGTAAGGACATATATTACTCTTTTATTTCCTTCTATAAATGGCACTATATTTAGCGATGTGTTTTTATATGATTTAAAAAAAGCTGTGTCACTGTTTATCTCTTTATAGGCAGCTTCTCTAAGTAAATAATAATCCTTTTCTTTATTGGTGAGCTGCCTTTGTGCAGTATCAAAAGAAGCTTTATCATTTTTATCAAATACAATGGTTCCTATGATCAGCGGAGTTGACGAGGCAGAAAAAAACACACAAACTTCATTTTCATCATCTGCATAGGCGAAATACCCGCCAATGTTATCCTGAGGACCCTTATAGTTTTGCAAAAAGATATCTGTTCCATTCCATGAAGCAGATTCAGAACGGTATAATTTTTTGGCCTCGCTTAATATGGAGTCTCTTATTTTAGACAGGTCTTCCTGTGCAACGACAGATAAAAAGAGAAGCAGAAAGACCGATGATAGTTTGATTCTTTTCATTTTACAACTTCTATTTTAATAGTCAGTAAATTTTCTTTTGATGTATAAAGCAGTTGATGAATATTCTTTTCAATAACATCAAATCCACCTTCCCGGAAGATACTTCATCTATTAGTCTGAATTTGCTCGTATCTTATCTCTCCAAAAACTCAAGAACTTTATTTATTAGTGAAACTCTTTTATTGGTAAACGAATGGTCAGTTTGCCAAACCCCGTAATTGAAATATGTCTTATTAAGATTCTTAATTGTGTCGGCCAATGTTTTATTTCCGGGATGTTCATCAAGCATGATTATTTGCTTATTAGCTAAAAAATTTCCATCATTACTCAAACTATAATAAGCAGGGTCCTGCATTACCGGGGTGAACAGATCTTTAAGCGAAGTATTTAAAACAAAATAGTTGCCGGCAAAGTTCGCCCTGCGCAGCATTTCTTTTTCCGTTGAAACATTCTTAAAACCTTCGCCAATATTCCAGGTTGATAATGCAAATCCCTTTTTGATCCCCGGTAACTGTTGCAGTGCTTTAAGACAAACCCAGGCTCCCATACTATGTCCAAACAAAACAATATTTGATGTGTCAATTTTCAGAGAGTCCTGATTTTTTTTGCAGAATGAAACTACATTGATTACATCTTCTACACAGTTCTTAAAACTAAAGGTTCCGCCACTTCCCCATGAACCACGATAATTAAAATAGATAACATTCCATCCATGCGCTCTTACCACCTGGGCCATGTCGAGGTTACGCTCATTGCCCGGATAGCCATGCAATAGCAATAATGTAGGATGTTTTTGCACGCCATTAGCCCGGTATATCAACCCGGCTAATTGCGAATTTGCAGAAGGTATAAAAAGTTCGGTGGAACCGGCTGGAGAGGCTTTATCCCATGCCAGGTCTTTTAAAACAATGCTATCACTTTGCGCAAAAATGTTTGCCGAAGTAAAAATGATAAATAAGAAGACAAATGCAATTGAAAATTTATTCATACTAATTCTTTTATTCGTTGTTGACAGTGACGCAAAATTCTGATCATTTTATCCACTCTGAATATTTTGTTTCTTCCGGTTCGTCGGTCCGGCTTTCAAAATGGATTTTATATCCGTCCGGGTCTTTTAATTGAACAACCCATAAATTATTTCCAACAAATGGTTCCTGCGGAGAAAGCCCTGTTTGCAAAAACTCTTTATATAGTGCTATTGCATCATTGCACATAATACACACGGAAACACCTTGCCCTAATTTTTCGTTTGGTTTAAATCCTTCCCGATATTCCTGTAGCATGATTGCAACACCTTCTCTTTCCAGCCAACACCATTCGATTTTCCCTTCCGGCTTCCAATCGATCTTTAATTTCAAAGCTCAAGCCTTTTGTATAAAACTCAAGTGATCGATCAATATCGGTAACCATAAAAAACGGCACCGCTTGTTTTAAATTTGGTCCACCCTTCGACTCATCCATAATTAATAAATAATTATTTACACGCAGTTAAAACTTTTTATCATACTGTGCCGATTGCCCTGGCTTAGGCAATGTTTTTAAAATAAATTCCCGCAGATCATTGGTGCTGGTTTCAAGATCAGGTTTACGCAAGTACATCATATGCCCGCTGCGGTAACCTTTAAAACTTATGCGGTGTTTCATTTTACCGGCCGGGTCCAGTTGCCACATGTTATACTTGGCATTAAAATAATCACAGGCCCCATCATAATATCCGCTTTGGACCATCACATGCATAAATGGATTTTCCGCCATAGCAAGACGAAGATTTTCTCCCGTTCGGTCACCGGTTCGGTCCCATGGAGATACCGGACCAAACATATAATATTTGAGATCGGTTTTATAATTCAGGTGATCACGGAGATAATGATTCATGGCCGGGGAGAATGCATGGTTCCATGAGATAATTTCAGCATTGTAATCAACCGTATCACCTGCATCCTGTTTATCGATACCAACATAGCGGCTGTCCAATCTTCCCACGCTATATCCTTTATCACGTAAAAGTTCTTTCCAGAAAAATTGTGCAGGTATAAACAAGTTACGTTGCAGGATCACTTTTTCTTTTAGCCCCGAATAGCGACTCATCTTTGAAGCGATGGCTTTGCGTTTATCATCTTCCAAAGATCCGCCACGGGTTATTGCAGGTATCAGTTCACTGATCGTGAACTCTTCCACTTCAGGTAATACATCGTTGAGATCTTTGTTTTGCAGATCGGCCGGCAGCATTTTATGATACCATGCAGTTGCGGCATAATATGGTAACCGCGAAGCCATATCGACCGGGCCGGTTCTTTCAATGCCTAAGATCGTTGGTGATACCAGTACAACGCCATTTAAAAACATCCATTGACGGTTTTGTAATTCCAATGCAAGACCCGATACACGATTGGTACCATAACTTTCTCCGATTAAATATTTCGGAGAGGTCCAGCGGCCATAACGGGTTACAAAAGTGCTGAGCCATTCGGCGAGATATTTAATGTCAGCATTCACACCAAAGAATTTTGCAGGCGGTGCATTGCCGGTAATGCGTGAATAACCGGTGTTCACAGGATCGACATATACGATGTCAGCCATATCAACAAGACTGTGCGGATTTTCTTTTACGCCATAAGGTTGTACAGGATATCCTTCATCATCTATATTCACTAATCTCGGACCGGTATAACCCATCTCCATCCATACTGAAGAAGTACCGGGACCACCATTAAATGAAATGATCAATGGTCTTGTGCTTCGGTCTTTGATATCTGAACGTTCATAGTAAGTAAAGAATACACCAGCGATCACTTTACCCGAATCACCATACACAGGCAAAGTGCCGGTGATTGCCTTATACGGTATCTTATTTCCTTTCACTGTTACAGTGTGTTCGGTTGTTACAGTTTGATCGGGATTTAATGTTTGCCCGGTTTGAGCAATTGAATTAAATGTGATCAATAAGACAAACAAAAAAAGAGTAGATAGTTTTCTCATTGCAGTTTGATTTTCTATTGTTGAAGGTAAGAAATGAGGAGGAGATGGGTGCGTTGATAATGTGTGAGGCGTACCGACAATCCAGGTTCTTTACCGACGAGTCCCTCTTAACTTTCCTTAGATGAATTTACTTGCTATTAGGAGGAGACTGGTCTGGGAAAAAAATATCAGTTGTTGGTAAGCTAGATTGCAGTATCTGGCCTGGTACCAATAATGGCGTAAATGGCTATCATTTCCCGTTTTTTCCCGTTGCCCATTTTTTTAAGAAGTAGGTTGTCATTTCTCCACTTTTATTTTCCCCTGCATACATTTTACCATCTGGAGATATAACTAAATGAATTTCGTCCACTAGTAAACCCATTTTCGCTTCATCAATATACACAAGTCTTGTTTCGACTAGTTCTTTAATAAATTTGTCAACATCTAGTGAGTTATCCTTAATGAATTTTTTAAACTGCTCATCTCTTTCAAGTTCTATACTACCAACATTACTTAATATAAGTAGAAGTGAATACTTATTTCTATCAATTTCTGTCGGAGCCCAAGGAGTTGATACCAAAGGTGCACTAAGTTGTTTTCTTGTTAATGGGTGATAAAATAAATCCCAACCCCAACTATCATCACCTATTTTTTGTTCCTTGCAAGAAATAAATGGATGTGTAGCTTCTGAGTCATAATCGTCTCCAAAAATATCCGAAGAAATTCCAAACTTATAAGATAACCTGGTCCATATTAATTCTAATAGATGGTACATAACCTTACCATTAGATGATGTAAGGATATGGAAATAATACTCCTCGTCCGAAAGCGAAATACCCATAGGCATACCATTATTTTTAATGATTGAATTATTGCCACATATATATAAACTTGGAAAACTACCTGGACTGTAACCTCTCACAGGTCCTTCTTTTGTTATTTCCTCCAGTTTCTTCACGAAGCCTTCTCTAAGTCCAAATTCTGTGGTATAGCCGTAATAGCCAATTACTATCCGCAATGGATGAAAAGCTTCCATCATTAAATAGTGATAAATAATATTTTCTCTGTCGGTGAAACGTTCTCTTCTTTCCTTACTAGGGAAGTCTTTTAAAGTTAATATTTTATAGGCATCCCTGAAAAGTCTACCAACATAAGGTTCTGCGTCTCTTGGTTCAGAAACTTCAAATATTGAACGCAAGTTATGATGTGAGCTATCAATGTCATTAGAATACAGATTTTTCTTTACTTGAATTACAGCAATAACATCTTTAATATGATATTTATGCCTGTTTGCAAAAGCCATCTTTTGTCCGTCACCGACTACTAGTAAGCAGTCAAGTTCATCACTGATTGTTCCGCTGTCATTGTAAATAAAGCTTCTTTCAACAATCTTGAGATTAAGGTCTTTGAAAATGGCTTTATTAAGTAATTCAGCTGTTAATCCTTCGAAATTGTCTCCGATCGCAACTGTGTGTTTAATGTCTTTGTCTACTTTTTCAATCGTTGAAAGAGCATATTTTTTGAACTCCTCTAAAAAGTCAGAAACAGTATTTATCATTGGCTTATTTCATTGGTTGAAGGCGTAGCAGAAAATTCCAGTTGTCGTCAATTTTCATAACTTGAAACTTTACGATATTATGTTTAACTCTCAAATTTATGCCATTGCGGCTATGTTACTGTAACAACACCTGCACCGTATCATTCGTTCTCTGCTGCAGCAGCATCTTTTTCCCTTCAGTAAGTTTTTGATAGATCTCTTTTGTATAATGACGGATAGTAAGCAGTGTTAATCCTTTGGTGACATTGATGTCAAAAAATTCAGAAGCGGCCAATGCCAGTCTTTCAATTTTATCTTTATGGTCATCCAATACACAGATCATGCTGATGGCAGCATTTTGCGTAAGGTTGGGTTTTATTTTTAGCTTTTCAAAAAGATGAAACAGATCGGCGATCGGTTTTTCTTCTACAAATGAAAAATCTTTTGAGCTGAGCTCCATCATTACCTGGTTCTCTTTTACCACAATTATCGGCGGCAGGCCTTTCAATGTTTTATTATGAATAACAGTGCCGGGCAGGGAAGGATCTAAAAAACATTTTACATAAAGCGGAATGTCTTTGTTCTGTAATGGCTTTATTGTTTTTGGATGAATGACCTGTGCGCCATAATAAGCCATCTCGATCACTTCATTATAATTCAACTCATGAATTTCCACTGCATCAGGAAATTGTTTCGGGTCGGCATTCATTACACTGTTCACATCTTTCCAGATCGTTTGGTTACTTGCGTTTAATAAATTGGCAAATACAGCCGCAGTATAATCACTGCCTTCTCTTCCGAGTGTGGTGCTTTCATTTTCATCTGTGGCGCCGATAAAACCCTGCGTAAGAACAATGTCATAGCCATTAAACAATTTAACAATTTGACTATTGATCCTTTCTTCTGTAAACTCCCAATCAATTACTGCATCACGGAAATTATCATCGGTCCTGAAAATATCTCTTACATCGATCCATTGATTTTTTATTCCGATCTCATTTAGATAATGGCCAACGATAGCCGTAGAAAGTAATTCGCCGATACAAACAACCTGGTCGTAATAATAATCATAATCTCTTACCGGCTTATCATGCAAAAGCCATTCAACTTCGGTGAAAAAATTATTTAATTGTTCTTCGCAGGCAACAGCATTGGCAACAAGAAGAAATTTCGCCGTATTAAGATGTTGTTGCTTTACCTGTTGAAATAATTGCAATGCTTCTTCTTTTTTATTTTCATAAAAAGCATTTACTACTTTTTCCAGCGCATTGGTAGTTTTGCCCATGGCAGAGATCACGACAAGTATCTTTTCATTGGGGTATAGTTTAAGAATGTCGCCGACATTTTTTATTCTTTCCACACTGTTCACTGATGCGCCACCAAACTTAAAAACCTGCATTTGATTTTAGATTTACGATTTCTGATTTTAGTCGGCAAAGATAGTGATGCGTCCGTTTTAATATCTCTTAAAATAAACATAGCAATTTCTCATTTTTGGTTTTTAAACCACGGAGACACAGGGACACAAGGAAACACAGAGCATACTCCGTGAATCGCTGTGTTCTTTGTGCCTCCGTGGTTATTCTTTGAATTCATAATTGAAACCGATGCACTGGCTAAATCACAATCTAAAAACCGAATTCCCTTACTTTTGTTAACCTTAATATTCTTTATGGTCATAAACAGGCAAGTACTCACATTAGATGAATTCACCATTCAGCAATACAGGAATTATCCCGGTGCTACAGGCGAGTTAAGCAGTCTTTTGCGGGATATTGGTTTGGCTGCAAAACGAGTAAATGTGGAAGTGAATAAAGCAGGCCTGGTAGATATTCTTGGCGATGCCGGTTTGGTGAATGTACAGGGCGAAGAAGTAAAGAAACTGGATGTATATGCAAATAATCAGTTTACCGGTGTATTGAAGCATGGGATTAGTTGCGCCGGTATTGCAAGTGAAGAGCTGGATGATATAATCGTGTTTGATGATGAAGTAAGTAATAACTCGAAATATATATGTATGTACGATCCGCTGGATGGCAGCGCTAATATTGATGTGAATGTTTCTATCGGGACCATCTTCGCCGTTTATCGCCGCATTACACCAAAGGGCTCGCCATGTGCTCTTGAAGATTTTTTGCAGAAAGGAACAAACATGGTTGCTGCTGGTTATGTGATCTATGGTTCAAGCACAATGCTTGTATATGCAACAAGGCGCGGTGTAAATGGATTTACGCTGGATCCTTCGATTGGTGAATTCACGTTGAGTCATCCGGATATTAAATGCCCTGAGTCGGGAAAGATTTATTCAGTCAATCATGGTCATTTTTTGCGGTATGATGAAGGCGTGAGAAATTATATTCATCACTGCCAGAAAAAAACAAAAGAGAATGGCGGGCCTTATACACAACGGTATATTGGAAGCATGGTTGCTGATGTGCATCGTAATTTAATAAAGGGCGGAATTTTTATGTATCCCGGAACAACTGATAAACCTGAAGGTAAACTCAGGTTGTTGTATGAATGCAATCCATTCGCATTTATTATTGAGCTTGCCGGCGGGGTTGCTACCAATGGAAAAGAAAGAATATTAGATGTGCAGCCAACAGAACTTCATCAGCGGACGCCGATGTTTATCGGAAGTAAATTGATGATGGAGGAGCTTGAACAATGCGTGAACCATGATTAACAGTATTAAAAAAAGATTTAGAGGAAATTATGGAGATGACAATTGACATAATAGAGTATGATAAAAAGTATCATCAGGATTTTAAAAAAATGAATCTTGACTATCTGGATAAATACAATCTTACCGAAAGCCATGATATGATCATCCTGGATAATCCTGAAGAATACGTTCTTGGAAGAGGGGGTTTTCTCTGGCTGGCAAAAGCAGGAGAAGAAATAGTCGGAACGGTAGGGATCATACCCGAAGGTCATGGTATTTTTGAATTGATAAAAATGTGTGTTGCTGAAAGCTGGCGGGGAAAAGGAATCAGTAAATTATTAATGGAGACATGCTTGCAAAAGGCAAAGGAACTTGGCGGAGAGAAACTATTTCTTTTTTCTAACCATCAATTGCAAACTGCGTTGAAGCTGTATGAAAAATATGGTTTTAAAAATGTGGAAGTAAAAGATTCACCTTTTGAAACTGCTGATGTAAAAATGGAGCTCGAATTTTAGCTTTGAAGACTTTGTGTACTTTGTGCATCCTTTGTGTACTTAGTGGTACAAAAACAATGGACACAAAGAACACTACGTCCCGATAGCTATCGGGACACAAAGGGCACAAAGGCATTCATAAATCGAAGGGCTGACAAATGCAGACGGCTACCCTAAATTTTCATAATGAAAGAAACAATCATAAAAGTAAAAGGGCTTGTAAAAAAGTACGGCGACTTCGAAGCCGTAAAAGGGATCAGCTTTGATGTAAATGAAGGCGAGATATTTGGTTTGCTCGGGCCAAATGGCGCAGGTAAATCAACAACACTTGAAATAATAGAAACGCTTAGAGAAAAAACAAGTGGTGAGGTTTGGGTAAATGGGTTTGATCTTGATAAACATCCCGAAGAGATAAAAAAAATTATTGGGGTGCAGTTGCAAACCAGCGGCTATTATCCAAACTTAAAATTAGTTGAGCTGATCAAATTGTTCAACGGGCTTTATAATCGTAATGTCGAGCCGATAAGTTTGCTTGAAATGGTAAACTTAAAAGATAAAGCAAATGCTAAAGTGAAAGAATTAAGCGGTGGTCAAAAGCAACGTTTTTCGGTGGCCACTACACTTATCAACGATCCCAAAATTGTTTTTCTTGATGAGCCCACAACAGGCCTCGATCCGCAGGCAAGAAGAAATCTTTGGGACCTGGTGAGGAGTATTCGTGACAAAGGCGCAACTGTCATTATCACGACACATTATATGGATGAAGCGGAAGTGCTTTGTGATCGCGTGGCAATTATTGATTCAGGCAGAATTATTGCATTAGATACCCCTGATCGTCTTGTAGATAATTTGGTTTCTACAGGTTTTGAAAGACCAAGGGAAGTAAAGAAAGCAAATCTTGAAGATGTGTTTATTAAATTAACGGGACATTCGTTGAGAGATGAATAAAAAACCCTCTGTCCCCCTAAAGGGGTGACTTAGGCGGGACAATCAAAACGTCTATTGTGATCTTTTAATATTTAATTATTATGGCTACAGTTACTGAAACAAGTTTAAGTTATCCGATTGGACAGTACCAACCGCAACCATTTTCAATTGATCAGAAAGTGGAATGGATGGCTGATATAAAATTTTTACCGCTTCAGTTGGAGAATGCTATTTTGAATTTGGATGAAAAGCAATTGCATACTCCTTACCGTGATGGTGGCTGGACAATTCAGCAGGTTGTGCATCATGTAGCCGATAGTCATATGAATGCTTATATCCGTTTTAAACTTGGATTGACAGAGGATAACCCTGCTATTAAACCCTATAACGAAAAGCTTTGGGCTGAATTCAGCGATGTAGAAAAACTCCCGGTCAATATTTCACTTACATTATTACATGCACTGCATCTTCGGTGGTACGAAACGCTGAAATATGTAACAGATGAGCAATGGAACAACCGGACTGTTTTCCATCCCGAACATAAAAAAACAATGCGCCTCTGGTATTTACTTGGTATGTATGCATGGCACGGCAAACATCATGTAGCGCATATAACGTCGTTGAAGAAGAGATTGGCGTGGTGAAAAAAATAGCAAGTTTCAAAAAACAAGAACCAAATAAACTTCAAATAAAAAATTAATTACCATCGTTTGGCATAAAGACGCAACAACATAAAAAAGAGGAAAAAGGTTTGAGTGTTTGAGTAAATGGAAAAAAAGTTGCGTCTTTTATGAATCTGGAAATAATAACTGGTAAATTGTAAATATGTTTTGGGTCACAACGAACACAAAGTATATCACAAAGAACACAACGTTGTGCCCTTCGTGGTTCTTTGTGTACTTCGTGTTCCTTTTTCTCATTTATTTGATTTATGCATTTGGTTCCTGGCATTACTTTATGAGATAACAAGGTCCAAAAAACAAGAACCAAATTCACTCTTATGGAGTTTTTAATTTTGATTTTTTTTCGTTTTCTTATTTATTTGGTTCTTGGTTTTTGGAATATATATTATGAAATGGAAGATACTTTCCTCAGAATATCTCTTTAATGATCTTTGGTTTAAGGTTCGCAAGGATATTTGTGAATCACCGCAGGGAAAGATCATCAATCCTTATTACGTTTATGAGTTTCCTGAATGGGCAACGGCTTTTGCATTGACAGAAGAAAATAAAATAATAATGGTAAAGCAATACCGCCACCCGGTGGGAGAGGTTTGTCTCGAACTTCCCGGTGGTTGTGTTGATGCAACCGATAAAGATTACCAGGCTGCAATTGCAAGAGAGCTGCTTGAAGAAACCGGCTATACTTTTTCTTCTTATGAATCGTTGGGGAAAATTTCTGCTAATCCTTCCACAAATACAAACTGGATGCACATGTTCCTTGCAAAAGGCGGCATAAAAGTCAGTGAGCAGAAATTAGATTATAATGAAGAGATCATTGTTGAATTGTATTCTATCGATGAAGTGAAAAAGTTAGTTCGTGAAAATAAGATCATACAAGCAATGCATGTAACCTGTATTTTATATGCCCTGGAAAAATTGGGCCAGTTGTCCTATTGAAATTATAGTGGGAAATAGCATTGGAACGATGCACCTCCGCCGTTATCGCCATCAGCAGTAATAAAACCCCCATGCATTTTCATAATCTTTTTGCAGATGGCAAGCCCCATCCCTGAACCTTTGTGCTTGCCGTTGTTTGGTAACTGGTAGAAAAGCTCAAACATTTTATCCAGATCTTGCTGCTGAAAGCCGATACCATTGTCAGAAACAATAATGATCATGTAAGCACCATTGATTTCGGCTTTTGGCTTTGTATTTAATCCATCTCCATTTGAATGATATATTTTAATGACCGGTTCAACGGCAAGGTTTCTGAATTTGATCGCATTATCCACGAGATTTGTGACCAGGTGGGAGAAAAGAAGCGGGTCTGCAGGGAATGCCGGTATTTCAGTTGCATTAATGGTAGCCTCGGCATCTTCGATCTTTCCTTTCATGGCTGACAATACATTTTCTATAATGCTGTTTGGCTCGATCATTTGCTTATTTATTCCAATATCATACAGCTGAAGATAATTGCTGATATCATCTGTGAGCAACTTCATTCTTTGTATTGCCGCCTGTGATCTTCTCAGGTTAGCACGACTGGAATCGGATAAACTACGTGCATCTTTTGTTACGATCGTTTCAAGATGTATATAAATCTGCCGGAGGACCTCACTATAGTTATTGGCTGCAATGCTGTTAAAGTATTTTAGCTCGGCATTGAGTGAATTCAGCTCCTTATTCATTGAAGACAGCGATCTGTTCAGCTCCAATATCTTTTCTTCTGATCGTTGCGTTGAGGTAATATCCATATCAACACCAAGGGATCGCTCTATTTCACCGGTTTCATTTTTAAGTGGCGCTGCTCTTATTTTGAGCGTTTTTATAATTCCGTTAGGTTTGATACGCAGCGTTTCTTCAATAGGATGAAAGGTTTTTTCTATGGCATCAACTATTTTTTGTGCAATGTGCAGATCTTCTTCTATGGCATATTTCAAATAAACAGCCGGAACAACCGGAGTATTTTTTTTCATTTCAAATAGCTGGTACATTCCATCGCTCCAGGAAAAATCTTTTGTTTCGATATTATATTCCCAGCTGCCGGCCTGCGCAAGTTCTTCTGCTTGTTTTAAAAGGTCATGTTGTGCAACCAGTTCTTTTTCCGCTTTTTTTTGAGGTGAAATGTCTTCCCAGCTTACCACGATCCCATCGCCTACCTTAACCGCGATAACCCGGAACCAATTATTAAATTTTTCTAGGGTATAATGTATTTCGAAATCCTGGAGAGCATTTTCTTCAAACGCTTTTATATAATGTTTCACAACGGCTGTCTCGGCAATCCCCGGGAATAAATCACAATATTGCTTGCCGGACACTTCAACGCCACCTGCAAATTCAATGGCCTTTTTGTTTGCAAAAACACATAAAAAATCAACGACCTCTTTCGAGCCGTTGTGAATTGGTTTTAAATAACTGATCCCGGTTAACGAAGCGTCGATAACAGATTGCAAAAGATGTTTGCCATCTACAGTTTCCTGTTCGCCGTCATGCTCCGGATTTGCTGGTAACGATCTATTTTTTTTCCTTGACGTCATCTAATTAAAATGCCCGATTTTATCGCACGTATAATGTTGCTATCAATAGAAGTCCCCTTCTAAAATGTCTTTTACCGTCTTAGTTGTGAAAATTAAATATTGATGAGACCTGACGACAGTTTTGAGCAGAATGAAAGTATGTAGAAGCTCACTGTCGTGGTGAGTAAAGGTAACGAAGCTTGCCGACAACTGAGGTTATTTAAATGCGGAGTAAAAACATCCTTTAAATCAATAGATGTTCATACGCCGTTAAAAAAAATATGACTGCTTGAGGAGCGGGTTTAGGAATAAACTGTTTTAGCTATGTGATATTTACTTCTCCTACTAAAAACACACTTCCGCATACAAGAATAAGATCATCATTATGTGCTTTGGATCTTGCTTCTTTAATGGCAGTATTTACATCAGGAAAAATTTCACCTTTTAAATTTTGATCGTTGGCTTTTGCCTTTAAAATTTCTGCAGGCAATGCCCGGGGTATTTGAGCTTCTGTAAAATAATAATGAGCGGAGCGGGGCAGCAGTGACAACACTTTGTCGATCTCTTTATCTTTTACCAGGCCGATGACGATGTGTAATTCATGGTGCGTGGTCAATTCAATTTGCCGGATGATCTGTTTTATCCCGTCTTCATTATGGCCAACATCCAGGACAATGGTTGGATGTTCATGAACTATTTCCCAGCGACCATGCAGGCCTGTAAGCTTTTTTGTTTTTTGCAAACCAATGCGAATATCTTTTTCATCAATTGTATATCCCAGGTCTTTTAAAACGGAACATGCCTCAAGTACAGTCAGTAAATTTTTGCTTTGATAAATCCCCGGCAGATCAAGATGGAATTTTTTATGATCTGTTTTTTCATTCTCTGCCACTTCGACGATCAATTCATTTTTTTGCCATTCCCAGCCAAGTGCAGTTCTGGTTTGCTTTGCATAATGAATGGCTGCTTTATTTTCAGTTGCAATTTTTTCGAATACGGGTTTTGTTTCGGGTAATGTATCACCAATTACCACCGGGATATTTTCTTTGATGATCCCTGCTTTTTCAAAAGCAATCTTTTCCAATGTATCACCAAGAATATTCATGTGGTCCCAGCCAATATTCGTAATTATAGAAAGTTCAGGTGTAATGATATTTGTACTGTCAAATCTTCCGCCAAGCCCAACCTCTACCACGGCAAGATCAACTTTCTGTTTGGCAAAATAATCAAATGCCATTGCCAGGGTTATTTCAAAGAAGCTGGGTTCCATTTCTTCGATCAATGGTTTTATATTTTTGGTAAAGTCAATTACAAATTTGTCGCGTATCTGTTCTCCATTCACTTTTATTCTTTCTCTGAAATCTTTTAAATGAGGTGAAGTATAAAGTCCCGTGTTATAACCTGCCGTTTGCAAAATAGCGGCCAGCATATGGCTTACAGAGCCTTTGCCATTGGTTCCGGCAACATGGATGCTTTTAAATTTTTGCTGAGGATCTCCCAAGTGTTTGCATAGCGTAATTGTATTGGTAAGATCTTTTTTAAATGCCGCGGCGCCAATGCGGCTGAACATGGGCAACCGAGAAAAAAGATATTCGATTGTTTGCTGATAATTCACGGGTTTGGTTTTTTCACGACGGCAATCTTGATTATCGCAAATACAATGGCAATACCGCAGATCATTGTTCCTATTGTAACAAATTCATCAGCCATTGGCCAGTGACGTATCTTGAACAGGATGCCTGTAAAACGAACAAGAAGACCAAGCAAAAAAATAATCAGGGGCCATTTTAAAAACCAAACTCCGGTCATAAGAATTTCTGTTGATGGATCAATGATTGATAAAGTTGGTGATTCTCTTCATCAAAACAAACAAAATATACTTTATCTATAAAAATGTTTTGTTTTAAAAATTCAGCAACCGACTTTATTGCAATTTCAGCAGCTTCTTTTTTTGGATAACCATAGATCCCGGTGCTGATATTTGGAAACGCAATGGAAGCTAATTTGTATTCAACAGCAAGCTTCAAACTGTTTTGATAACAAGCGGCAAGTAATTCTGCTTCTTTCTTTTTACCTCCATTCCAAACCGGCCCAACGGTATGTATAACAAATTTCGCAGGCAGATTGCCGGCAGTCGTGATAACTGCATCCCCGGTTTTGCAACCCCCTTGCCTGGCTACGATCATTCTGCATTCTTCCAGTATTGCGGGCCCGCCGGCACGATGGATCGCACCATCAACGCCGCCACCACCCATAAGGCTGGTGTTAGCAGCATTCACTATAGCATCAGCTTTTAGTTTTGTAATATCTCCTTTTATTAATTCTATTTTATTCATGGATAAAGAACAAAAATAGAAATGACGTGTTAAACTAAAGAAAGATTTATATTTCACTTCACCGCCTCATTAACCTCACCCCATCATCTTTTCCGAAAATTGTAATGTCACTCACCCCTCTCCTGAAGGAGAGGGGAAGAAGACCCTACAAAAAAAGGAATGATGATGGGGTGAGGCTAAAAAAAATGCCACCTTGTTTTACAAGATGGCATCGCACAATTAATCTTAAAACTATCCGCCTGTGCGAATATTAAATTCATATACGACGGTTGATTCCTCACCGGTTTTATTAAAACGATTTCTTCTTAACCAATCCCTGATAATATCTTTTGCCTGGCCATCACTCATCAGCGAACCTCTTACAGTTCTTACAAGAGTACCTACACCATCAGAAGAAACTTTTATCTCAGCTTCCACTTTACCGGAAATATTTTCACCGGCATCTAATTTACCTGAGGTCACAATTGTTCGGCTGCCGCTAACCCTTCTTGGGCCAGTACCCGTACCAACACCAGTACCCGTTCCACCACCCGAACCACCACCTGTTCCGCCACCATAACCCGGACCCTTTCCAACACCTCTTCCGGTTCCATTGCCACCGGCAATATCATATTTATCCGCAGTACCACCACCTGTGCCAGTACCGGTAAGCGTTTTACCAACCACCGCTTTTGGTTTAGGCGGAGCAGGAGTTTCTATTACCTGCTTGGGTTCTGTTTTTGTAACGGATGTATTAGGAACAACTTTAGTCGCTTCAGGTTTTGGATTCGGAGGTTTAGTAGCCGCAGGAGCTTCTTCATCTTTATCATTTGTTTCAAAATCTTTTGATTCCTCCTTAACACCTGGCACCACAGCAGCTTTTGCAATTCCTTTTGGCTCCGGCGCTTTTACTGTATTGCCGCCACCACCGCCACCACCTCGTCTTACCGCAAGCGGTTCTTCAAGCTGCACTTCAACATACATATCCTGCGGGGGAAAATCGATCGTTGGCAGGGGCCATTTCAATAAGATAAAAGTTAAAAGCATTGCAAGCGCCACGCCACCGGTAATAAGCCCTGCACGCTTGTTCTTTTCTTTTTCAAAACTTTGCATCATAGTGGTATAGTAATTCATACAAAAGTAACCTGGTGAGTTTTTGTGTTCAAGTTATAGTTCTACACACCTGTTGATTAAACGATGCAAAGCATGTGCAACTTGCCCTGCGGCTTCTATTTTAATTGTTAATTTTTTGTTTATCCACAATATGCAGAAGTATAACGAAAATTTACATCGAATGTTCGTCATCGCGAGTCCGCCGCGGCGGACGAAGCAATCTGTAAATATTTATGAAGTCAGCAGTAGTACTACTATGAAGCTTCCGTTGCGACGCTCCGTTCAAGTTTCTGTTCAGCATTGAACAATTCAGTCGTCCCGATTTAATCGGGAAGCTTGTCGAAGGGTCACTCACTTGTACGTCCTGTAATTCTATTGGGCTTTCACTTGCAAGAGTTTCACTAGACCAACGCGTATTCACCATTGACCATTCACCATTCACCTCACTCATCCAATATTCTTATAAATCCAGAAAGGAAGCAGTCTCATTAATTTTGCAACCAGCCACCATCGCCTGCTTACATACACTTTTCGTTTCTTTTTTTCAATCGCAGCTATCATTTGTTTAGCTGCTTTCTCTACCGGCACCACCCAGAATTGTTTATTTCCCTGGGCCATCTTGGTAGCAACAAATCCCGGTTCGATACAAGTAATTCCGATATCTTTTTTCATTCTTTTTACTTTGATTGCCAGCGATTCAAAGTAATTACTTTGAAAAGACTTTGAAGCACTGTAAGCCGGCGCCCAGCTATTACCCCTGTTTGCCGCAATCGATGAAATAACAGCCATACTACCATGTCCCTGCTTTATAAAATAATTAAAACCCCAGTTCGCTATTTCTATAAACCCATTCACGTTTGTGTCCACGGTAAGTTTGTCGAGTTGCCAATCGAGTTCTTTGCTTGGCCCACCAACGCCGGAACTGTAAATCAAAACATCCATGCCTCCAATCTTTTGAATAAGCAATGCAAGACTTGAAATATTTCCCTGGTCTGTTACATCAAAACATTCTGTTTTTATTTTGCCGGGAAACATATTTTCGATTTCATCCAATAACTCTTTTCTTCTTCCTGTTATTCCAACAATATTTCCATTTGCAGCATATAGCTCCGCCATTTTTCTTCCAATGCCTGACGTAGCGCCAACAATAATGATTCGCTTTATTTGATTGTGTGCGGTCATTTATTTTTTATCAATCTTATTGTGCTGGGCAATCCGGCTAATGCTCCAAATCCTAATAATGCAAAAGTATTTTCACCTCCAAAGAATACCGGCGAATGAAATATATAATCAATAACGTAAAGACTAATTGTAGTGATCGCAAATCCAATGGAATTATAGATCGTCAATGCAGTTCCCCGTAATTCTTCAGGAGCATATTGCGCCACCAACGTTGAGAATTGCGGTGAATCAGGAACAACGGTCAATCCCCAAATTAAAAGCAGGGTAAGAAAAAGAAAAACCGGAAACGAATAACTGAATGGAGAAATGAAACAACAGATACCTGAAATAAGTAATGACCACATGGCAACTTTCGCACTGCCGATCTTTCCGGATAAATATCCGCCGATAACACTCCCAATGGCGCCGATTGCGATCGCAAGAAAACTCAGAAAAGAAACGTCAAGCTGCGAACCGTTTTTTTGAGAATACAATCCGATCATCAATGGAACAAATCCCCAAAAAGAATACACTTCCCACATATGTCCAAAATAACCAAAGGCTGCCTGTCGCCATTTTTTGGAGCTGAATATTTTTCCAATTGCATCCCAACGGAAACCACCTGATCTTCTCCTGTAAGGCCCATCACCAACAAATAATAACATTAGCAATCCTCCAAATACAGCTACGACAGACGTCACATACATAACCGACTTCCATGGTAAATCAAAATCCCTGTTCTTTAATAAATGTGGAAATGCGGTTCCCAACACTAATGCGCCCAATAAAAATCCAAGTGCTTTACCCAATCCTTTTTCATACCAGTCGGCAGCGATCTTCATTCCCACAGGATAAATGCCGGCCAGAAAGAAACCCGTAAGAAACCGGAAGAAGAATAATGAGTCTCCATCTGTAACAAACCAAACTACCGCTGAGTTGGTCAATGCACCCAACAGTGAGCTAATAAAAAATAATTTTACCGGTGAAAAACGGTCGGCTAAAGAAAAGAATGCAAATACCAATGTGCCTGCAATAAAGCCGAGCATCACCGCTGATGTAACAAGGCTGACTGCATACTGACTTAGGGCCAGCGATTCCTTCAATTCCGGAAGAACAGCATTGCCCACAAACCAAAGCGATGTGCCCGCAAACTGTGAAAGCACAATAACAGGTAATATTTTTTTATTGATGTTGGTTGCAGTCAATCCGTTTGTTTTATCTCCTAAGATTGGCGATCACAAGACCGGCCACGACTAAAATAAAACTTAAAATATGAACAGAAGTAATTTTTTCATTCAATAAGAAAACTGCTTCAATGCTGCTGAAGACAGGGATCAGATTTCCAAACAATGCTGTTCTTCCGCTTCCTAATGCAACGATTGCTTTATTCCAGATGAGAAAGCAAATAACAGATGCACCAATACCAAGATACAGAATGGCAGAAAGATTAAATGCATTAATAGCAAAGCCTCCTTCATTATTCAGCTCATATAAATAAAAGGGTAAAAGAATGATAGTGCCCAGCAAAAAAATTACAAAAAGAAAATTAACAGGGTGCATGGTTGCCGGCTTCTTACGTACCGAAGTATTATAAATAGCAAAGGTGAGAGCCGCCGCCATTATCCACCAATCACCTTTGGTGAACTTGAATGAAACAAGGTTTTGAAAATTTCCTTTGCTTAATAAGATCAATATTCCGCAAATGCAAACAAGCATGCCAACAATTCTTACCGCAGGAATTCTTTCTTTTAAAAATATTCTTGCCAGAATAACGGATATGATAGGAGAGGAGCAGGTACCAAGTATTGCCATATTGATGGCACTTGAATAGTGACCCGCTATATAAACAAACGTATTGAACATACTTACACCCGTAGCGGCTGCTAAAAAAAAGAACAGAATTCTTTGTTTGATGATCTTTTGTTCGGCAATAAAATATTTCCACGCAAAAGGAAGGATGATAATTGTTGCCGTAAGCCAGCGATAGAAGGCAAGTGTAACGGGTGGAATATCTTTTATTACTCCTCTTGCAACAATAAAATTACCCGACCAGATAAGCGTGGCAAGAACGGCGAGACTAATTCCAATCAGTATTTGTTTTTTATGCTCCGGGTCATTCATTATAGCAAACGAAGATAAATGTTAGGGATTAATACCGTGATAAGGGCTAAAGCCCTGGCACTTCTTTGTATTATAACAACCACAGCCTGAAGGCTGGGGCTACTTGTGAGTACTAAAGCTCTTAGACTTTATTGTATGTAAGGCCGCAGCCTAAACGTTTGGGTTAGGAATTCGTTTAGCCGCAGCCTTTAGGCTGGGGACTCAAGTACGCAGAAACAAAAGGGCTTTAGCCCTTACAACTCTTTGTATCGAAGATCCCACTTTAACCGTCGTGGTTAGGAATTCGTTTGCCCCAGCCTTTAGGCTGGGGAACTAAGGTTCACAGAAACAACAGGGCTTTAGCCCTTACAACTCTAATGCGCAAAATCCATTTCAAAATTTCCTTTGATCCGTTCCATTGAAGGATTGAAGTAGCCGAATTTCAGATCAGGAAATTCTTCATGAATCAGTTCCATCAATTGCTTTACACCAAGACATTCTCCCGTATCGGTTACACCGATCTTTCCAAGGTACCAATCAGGATCAATATTGAAATTGCGCCATTGGATCATCTTTAATCCTGTTTCTTTAATAAGCTTTCTTAGCGCTTCATATTCAGCAACTGAATCTGTCATACCGGGGAAAACAAAATAGTTGATCGATGTCCAGCCGCCATAACTGTTCATGACTTTTAAACTTTCAACGATATCATCAAAGTCATAATTATTGGGACGGTAATAAGGCATGTAAATTTCCCTCCGTGCAGAGTTGGTACTCACACGAATTGAATTCAACCCCGCTTCACATAAAACCTTTACTGCTTTTGGATCGGACCCATTTGTATTGATATTAATGCTTCCTTTCTTTGTATGCTTTCTTATTTCAATGATCGCATCACGCATGGTTTCCCACATAAGTAATGGCTCGCCTTCACAGCCTTGTCCAAAACTAATGAGCGGGTATGGTGCCGTTTCAAGATGAGGCACCGTGAACTCCACGATCTCTTCTGCCTTTGGTTTAAATGTCAAACGATCCTGGGTTGATACAATCGGCTCTTCATCCGGCTGCAAAGAAATACAACCAACACAGTTTGCATTGCATGCCGGAGAAACGGGAACAGGACATTCCCACCGGCCAAGGGAAAAATTTCTTGCTGCCGGGCAATGATAAGTGAGGCAGCAGTTCTCCATCAAATGTTTTACAAGCCGGTTATGCGGATACGCTTTTAATAAATTCGCCGCGCCACTATTTATTTTTTGCTGATCATACCCTGTGCATTCCTGGCGGATATCTTTTTCAACTCTTATAGCAGGTACGTAAAATTTATTTTCATGCCAGCCAACAGCGGTATAACAAAACAAGGGAAGCACCGGTGCATCTTTTTCTGATTCATAAGCGGCAAGGTATAGACCAGTATGGGCAGGAGGAATAAATGCAGCAACGGCCCATCCTTTTTCGCATAACCTCATTTCACCGGTCTTTACGTCAATACCGATGCCTCTTCTTCCGGGCAATTCATATAATGATCCGCCACCGGGTAATTCGATCCATTCATCTTCGGGTATTGGTAAGGCATCCCATCCGCTTCGGCCGGTGGTGTATAAAGAAGTGTCTTCGAAAATATTTCCTTTGCTGTCGGAATAAAGAATGTATGGTGAATGGGTGAGGGACATATTGGTCAAAATTAGTAGAGACAAGGCATGCCTTGTCTGTACAACAATCAACAATGAACAATTAATAATTAATAATGATTTGCAAAAATCGTCATTTAATCAATTGTTGCCTGCAAAAATCATTGAATTCTTTTTCGTTAACATCTTCGTCTGAATTCAGAATCAGTTGCTGGAATAGTTTATTGTTTTTAAAATCAATTGTAAGAAGTCCATCTTTTAATATTACATTGTTCACCTCATTCCAATCAACTGTTTTTTGCATAATATAAGGAACAACTATGGTTTTATCCGTAACATGAACCACCAGTTTCTTATGCGCTATTACATCAAGCAGAATAAACAGGAATAAAAGGATAGTGAGCCACCAAAAACCTTCCTTGTACCACACCACTGCACAAATACCAAAAATTGAACGATGCCAGAATTCAGGTAATGGTTTTTTTGATATCCATTCCATCACCGTAAAAAAAGTATACACGGCAGTGATCAGTATTGCAAAGAGAATAACCATGTTCCTGGCGATTCTTGTTTCATTATTGATCAGGAGAAAAACAAAACCGAGCAAGTTGAATAATACCAGCAATTGACTGATGAACCTGTAATTTTTTGTTTTTTCATTTTTTAAAATGAAAGAATATCTCATAGTTGCTGAATAGAATTACTGACCCTTCGCTTCGCTCTGGGCAGGCTACTGCAACAATTGATGAATAGAATTGTTGCAGTACAAGAGTGCGACGCAACGGAAGCTTAATAGAATTTCAAAAGTTGGGTACAAAATATAAAATTCTCGATGTACTCGCCACTCACCATTCACCTCCCGATAGCTATCGGGACACCACTCACGAATTCGACGCCAGCAACAAATTACAAAGCTTAAAAAGTATTCTTGCACTTACATTGGCATCCCAGTCATTTTCGCCCACACCTGTTTCATTCAGATCGAACCCGATTATTTTTTTTCCACTTTTAACCAGCTTATTAAAAATGTAAAATATCTGTTCTGATTCCATACCACCGGCCACAGGTGTTCCGGTGTTTGGGCAAAGTTTTGGATCAAGTCCGTCCACATCAAAACTTATGTATACTTTATCGGGTAATTTTTCTACTATCTCTTCCGCAACATATTGCCATGTTTGCCCTTCGTACAATCTTTCTTTCAGTTCGCGGTCAAAATAGGTGATCACTTTATAATTACTATTAAAAATATATTCCCATTCAGCTTCACTATAATCACGAACACCCACCTGCACCAACCTTTCGATCTCCGGTATTTCATTCAGCGCATTATACATAATGCTTGCATGCGAATACACAAAACCCATGTATCCTTTGCGCAGATCACAATGCGCATCTATTTGTAAAATGCCATAGTTGCCATGCTTCTCCGCGATCGCTTTCATAAAGCCAAGCGGCATACTATGGTCCCCGCCAAGTAAGCCAACCAGTTTGTTCCTGTCAAGCAAAGATTTTGTTTGATCATACACCCACTTATTCAAAAACACACTGCCTTCGTTTACATCTTTCAATGTTTTCGACATAAACTGGTGCGTTTCAACAGCGTCACCTTTCGAGATATAATCAATGAGGAGTTCGGCTTCTTTACGCAGGTAATCACTTTTCAACAACACTTTGCGGTCAATGCTCTTCATAAAAAATCCCTGCTTCCATCCTTCGGGTACATCGGGGTCGTAAAGGTCAACTTGCAAGCTTGCAGAAAAAACATGCTCCGGTGCACGGGCAGTACCCGCGCCATAACTTACAGTTACCTCCCAGGGCACAGGTAAGATCACGAGTCTTGCTTCATCTTCAGTGAAGGGCAATCCAAAAATATTATTATGCGGATTGCTTACACTATTGGGATCAAATTTCGAGAGATCTGTCATGACAGGGTTTCAAAAGGCGTGCAAGGTAAGGAAATAAGAAGTTTCTAGTCTAAAGATTTGATATAGATTTTTATGTTACGGGCTTTTGAGCCTTGATTAAGCTTCTGTTGCGACGCTCCGTTCATCTGAAGTAACTCCGGTTTGCTTTCGCTTTAAGGTCAATAATCAATAATTATTAATTAATAATTATTAACTATTGCAGATAAACTTACGGTATGTTCAAAAGCTTTTTAGGCTATCTTTGCGGAGCAAAATCGAATCATGAAGAAAACCCATATTGTATTACTTGTTTTGATAGTAGCGGCCATTGCGGCATTGATTAGTTTGATGCCAAAGAGCGGCGCTGAAATGCTCAGCAGTTATGAAACTGTTGCCGGAGCAAAAGAGAAGGCCGGTAAGTTTGTACATGTGGTAGCCAAGCTTGACAAATCACAGCCAGTGGAATACGACGCCATAAAAAATCCAAATCATTTGAGCTTTACTGCAGTGGATTCAACAGGCGGTAAAATGCGGGTTGTTTACAGCAATGCAAAGCCGGATAATTTTGAGCATAGCGAAAAGTTGGTAATGAAAGGAAAGATGAACGGTGATGTTTTTGAATGTAATGAGATACTAATGAAATGTCCATCCAAATACACTGATGACCCGACCCGCATACAGGAAAGCATGAACAAAAACACTAATTAACCTCAATGGACTATATAGGTGAACAGCTTGTGCCGGGTAAAATCGGGCATTTTTTAATTATCCTTGCTTTTGTTTCATCGTTAATTGCTGCTGTTTCTTATTTTTTTTCTTCACGTACTATTAATCCTGAAGAACAGGAAAGCTGGAAAAGAATCGGGAGAATATCTTTCTTTATCGATGTGATATCGGTTCTTGGAGTGTTTATTATTCTTTATTCCCTTATTGCCAATCACCGTTACGAGTATCAATACGTATTTAAGAACTCAGGCAATGACCTTGAACCAAAATATATTCTAAGTTCATTGTGGAGTGCCTCTGAAGGAAGCTTTATACTTTGGACCGTATGGCATGCAATACTAGGCGTTGTAATAATAGCTACTTCAAAAAAATGGGAAGCTCCCGTGATGTCCGTGCTTTCATTTGCGCAGGTTTGCCTTGCAACAATGATGCTTGGCATTCATTTTTGGGAGGTAAAAATTGGCAGCGATCCGTTTGCACTTTTCCGTGAGCAAATGCCTGATCTGCCGGTTTTCCAGTTTGCTGATTATGCAACAAGAATTAAAGACGGCAACGGGTTGAATATGCTATTGCAGAATTACTGGATGGTTATTCATCCTCCTGTTTTGTTTCTTGGTTTTGCAAGTACCATCATACCATTTTCATTTGCCATCGGCGGATTGATAACAAAGAAATATGGTGAATGGGTAAAGCCGGCTTTACCCTGGGCGTTGTTTTCGGCATGTGTGCTTGGTGTTGGAATAATGATGGGTGGGGCCTGGGCTTATGAGTCGCTTAGCTTTGGTGGTTATTGGGCATGGGACCCTGTTGAGAATGCTTCCTTAGTTCCATGGCTCACATTAATTGCCGGAGTACATACATTAATAATTTATAAAAACACGGGCCGCTCATTACAAACCTCATTCTTTTTAATTGCGCTTACATTTATTCTTATTCTTTATTCCACTTTTCTTACACGCAGCGGCATACTGGGAGAAACTTCTGTTCACTCATTTGCCGATCTTGGAATGAATGCACAATTGTATTTGTTCTTATATGTTTTTATATGGTTACCCGCCATTGCTTCATCGAATGGGTTGAATAAAAAATTAATGGCAGCCGGCGGTTCCATTTTATTTCTTCTGTTAGCAAATTATATTCATTCCGCTTTTGCCGTTGTTTCACCAATAACTGCCCTGGTGTTGTTTATAATAAATATGTATACACTCCTTCCTTCCGTAAAAAAAGAAGAAGCCGTATCCTCAAGAGAGTTCTGGATGTTTATTGGTTCGCTGGTGATCTTATTTTCTGCGATCATTATCATAGCGCAAACTTCATTGCCTGTTTATAATAAAATTTTTAATAAAAAAGTAGCGCCGCCGCAGGATATAGAGTTTTCGTATAACCGGATCCAGATCTTTATTGCGATCATCATTGGCTTATTGACCGCAGTCGGCCAGTACCTGAAATACAAAGAAACCGGCACAAAATATTTTGTCAAAAAGATAGGGCTGCCTTTTATCATCAGCGCTATTGCAGCAGGGTTTATACTTGCATTTGGCAATATCAACTATGATAAATACGGCATCGGCTTTTTAATTTTTATTTGGACAGCCATTGCCTGCGCAGTATTTGCAATCATTGCCAACCTTATGTATTTATGGATCGGGATAAAAGGGAAACTAAAACTCAGCGGGCCCTCAATCGCACATTTTGGTTTTGGAATGATGCTCCTGGGTATTCTTATATCATCCTCAAAAAAAGAAGTGCTTTCTAATAATACCAATGGAATCTTTGTTCCGCTTGAAGAAAATAAGATCACGGGCAAGGTGGGAGAGAATTACACCCTGATCAAAGATGTTAAAATGGATATGGGAAAATACTGGGTCACTTATGCCGGTGATTCCTCGCATCCAAAAAAATCACAGAAGTATTTCAAAATTCATTTTACAGATAAAGAAACGCATGAAGATTTTACATTGAAGCCAAATGCATTTATAGATTATAAAGGCACGGAAGGACTCAGTGCTAATCCCGATGCAAGGCATTATTGGAATTATGATGTGTTTGCATATATCACGGCATTATCCGATCCTTCAAAAACAAAAGACACCGGCTCGTTTAAAAATAATATAGTGGGGCCCGGCGATACCATTTTTTATGCAAACGGATTTATGACACTAGATTCTGTTTTAGTAAACCCGGTGAATCCACGGATTGATTTCTTGCCGGGCGACACGGCGATAGTTGCAAAGCTTACAGTCAATACCATGGATGGGAAACAAGTGGCGGCATGGCCGTATTTTTATTTACGTGAAAATCACCTCGACTTTGTTCCTGATACATTGAATGCGCAGGGACTAACAGTTCAGTTGCAAAAAATAGTTGATAAGAAATTTGAAATAGGTGTAAAGGAATCGAAATCGATGCAGGATTTCCTGACATTGAAAGTGTACAAGTTCCCTTTTATAAATCTGCTTTGGTTAGGGATACTTTTTATGGCCGTTGGTTTTGTGATCAGCATGGTGAGACGGATACAAATGAATAAAATTTCAGGCTGAGTTTCAATCTTTTAACTTTCTGATACAGCGTTCGCCTTAAAATCATTGTCATATTGTTGTATTTTAGTTTTATGAACCTGCATTGCCAAAGAACTTTTGCTTTAATAGTTGTTGTGGTTTTAGCCGCAGGCAGTGCATTTTCTCAAACAAACGATACATTAATAGGCCCGCTGCCACAGGCGCCGGCGATCGACGTAAAAAAATGGGGACCCAACGATACCATTATTACCGGTGCCATCTATTATCAAAATGAATGGATGCCGTATAAAGAATTAGAGATGGCATGGGTTTCTAAAATGAATGAAAGAAAACTCGCGAAGTATATTGAAGAATGGAACAGGCTTCGCAATGCTGTGTATGTTACTTATCCGTATGCACGTACTGCAGGGCGTTTAATGAATGATATCAATGCCCGCATGTCTCAAATGAAAACTAAAAAAGAAAAGAAGGCTTATATAAAATCAAGAGAAAAGGAATTGAAAGATCAATTTGCCGATCCGCTTTCTAATCTTTCAGTTTACCAGGGAAAAGTTTTAATGAAGCTCATCAACCGCGAAACCGGTAATAACTGCTATGAGATCGTAAAAGAATATCGCGGTGGAGTAACTGCCCGCCTGTATCAAACAGTTGCTTTCTTTTTTGGCAGCAGTCTTAAGCAAGAATGGGATACGAATGATAAAGTCGATCGCCAGATCGAAAACATCGTGCATGAAATTGATGCCACCTGGTATAATAATCCCTATAAGCCAGGAATAAGAACCCCAAACCCCTAAAGGAGCTTAAACAGTCTTTATCTCAAAACTTCTCTCTTTTATTTATCTTTCAAAAAATTTTTGTGATTTAAAGTTTTTATAATGGCAGACACTTCAATTAAGAATTTGCCGCACTCCCCTTTAGGGGTTGGGGGTAAACTGGATTTACTTGCAATTGGCGTTCATCCTGATGATGTAGAACTCGGTTGTTCCGGTACGATCATTAATGAAATTAAGAATGGAAAAAAAGTCGGGGTACTTGATCTGACCCAGGGAGAGCTTGGTTCCCGCGGTACTATTGAAACAAGATATGAAGAAGCGGCAAAAGCTGCCATGATAATGGGCGTTGCAGTTAGAGATAACTTAAAAATGCGTGATGGGTTTTTTCAAAATGATGAAGCGCATCAACGAAAATTAATAGTTGCCATAAGAAAATACCAACCCGAAATTATTATCACTAATTCATTAAGTGACCGTCATCCCGATCATGGGCGTGCGGCAAAATTAACGGCCGATAGTTGTTTTCTTGTCAGGACTTAGAAAAGTGGAAACGAACGATGAACAGGGCAATGCACAGGATCCGTGGCGGCCCAAATATGTTTTTCATTATATCCAGGATCGCTATCATGAACCAGACTTTATTATCGATATAACCGATGTGTTCGAACAGCGAATGGAAGCGATCAAGTCTTATACTACTCAATTTTATAACCCCGATAATGAAGACGATGGACCGCAAACTTATATTTCCACTTCGGCATTCCTTGAAAGTGTGATTGCAAGAGCAAGAGTGATCGGTAAAAAGATCGGTGTGGAATATGGTGAAGGATTTAATACCGAAAAAAGATTGGGCATAAGGAACCTGGATTCTTTGATCAAAATTGAAACCTGATAAGTTAATTTATCTGAGCGTTAATAACTTACTTATAAATTAGCCGTTTTCTATCGTAAAGAAACATACCTTTGCCTCTCAATTTAAAATTACATAATGTCAAGTCCGAAATTCCCCAAGCTTCCAATATCATTTCATAGCGAGTTGAAAAAAAAGATCGGGGAGTATTTTAGTCAAAAAGGCAAATCCCCTACTGGTAACTTTAAGCTTTATAGTAAAGCTATTCTCTTAGTAACGGGATTGATAGCTTTATATATCCATCTTGTTTTCTTTACACCCCCTGCAATCTTCGCAATTACTGAATGTGTTATTTTGGGTTGTATTACCGCTGCAGTTGGTTTTAATGTAATGCATGATGGGGCACATGGCAGTTTCAGCCGTTATAAATGGATCAATAACCTGGCTTCAAATTTTGCAAATTTTCTTGGTGCAAGTCAGCATATGTGGAAAATGAAACACAATGTTATTCATCATACATATACAAATATTCATGGTGTGGATGATGATATAGAAGCCCGGCCACTACTGCGTCTTTGTGATGAGCAGCCACATTATAAAATACACCGGTACCAGCACTTTTATTTTTGGGCGGCCTATTCCTTACTGTATATCTACTGGGTGTTTGTCACGGATTACACAAAATATTTTTCTGGTAAAATAGGTTCCATAGCATTGAGAAAGATGACCCTGAAGGAGCATTCTTATTTTTGGTTTTACAAAATTGCACATGCTTTAATTTTTGTCGTTGTTCCTATTTATATGGTTGGGTTTACACCCTGGATCATTGGATTTCTGAGTATGGGCATGGTTGCCGGATTTGTTTTAAGCATAGTATTTCAGTTAGCGCATACAGTAGAGCATACACATTTCCCCTTGCCTGATACAGCTACCGGAAAAATGAAAGACGATTGGGCTATTCACCAGGTTAAAACAACAGCCAATTTTGCTACAAGGAATAAATTAGTAAGCTGGTTGGTGGGTGGTTTGAATTTCCAGATAGAACATCACCTGTTTCCCAAAATTTCACATGTTCATTATCCCGCTATTAGTCGTATTATCAAACAGGTTTGCGAAGAATATGGCATTTCCTACATTGAATATCCAAGAGTGAGATATGCTCTTGCTTCTCATGTCAAGTTCCTGAAGCAAATGGGCAGAGCGTGATTTTTATTTCCATTACACGAAACTCCATACGCTAACAGTTGTTCATACGGAATTACTTCTCCTTATCTTTGCGGCCAAATTTAATTTTACATGCATTTCCAGTTTACTGAAGAACAATTAATGATTCAAAAAGCGGCAAGGGATTTTGCAGAAAATGAATGCCTGCCCGGCGTGATTGAAAGGGATGAAAAACAAAAATTTCCCAGAGAACAGGTAATGAAACTTGCTGATCTTGGTTTTCTGGGTATGATGGTAGATCCTAAATATGGCGGCGCCGGTATGGATACGGTCAGCTATGTGCTGGCGATGGAAGAAATAAGTAAGATAGATGCCAGTGTAAGTGTGGTAATGAGTGTAAATAACAGTTTGGTTTGTTATGGCCTGCAGGAATTTGGAACAGAAGAACAAAAACAAAAATATCTGACACCGCTTGCACAGGGAAAAAAGAATGGCGAATTATATATCGGCGCATTTATGCTTAGTGAACCGGAAGCAGGAAGCGATGCCACTTCACAACGAACAACTGCAGAAGATAAAGGCGATCATTATTTATTGAATGGAACAAAGAACTGGATCACCAATGGTGGTACAGCATCTGTTTACCTGGTGATGGCACAAACAGATCCGTTCAAAAGGATCAAGTGGTATCAATACATTTATTGTAGAAAAAGATTGGCCGGGTGTAGTTGTTGCCGCAAAGAAAATAAATTAGGTATCCGTGGAAGCGATACACATACTGTTATGTTCAATGATGTAAAAGTTCCAAAGGAAAACAGGATCGGTGAAGATGGTTTTGGTTTCAAATTTGCCATGAAAACATTGGCCGGCGGAAGGATCGGCATTGCATCACAGGCATTGGGTATTGCAAGCGGCGCTTATGAACTGGCAAAAGACTATTCTAAAACAAGAAAGGCATTTGGTACAGAGATCATGAATCACCAGGCCATTGCTTTTAAACTGGCTGATATGGCAACAAGAATTGAAGCTGCACGATTGCTTTGTCTGAAAGCTGCCTGGGAAAAAGATAATAAATTGGATTATAGAGTCAGCAGCAGCATGGCAAAAGTGTTTGCATCGGAAACTGCCATGTGGACCACTGTAGAAGCCGTTCAGATACATGGAGGCTATGGTTTTGTAAAAGAATACCATGTAGAAAGAATGATGCGGGATGCAAAGATCACACAGATCTATGAAGGTACCAGTGAAGTGCAACGGATCGTGATCAGCCGAAGTATATTAAAGTAAAACCAGCCTACTTGCACTCATTATATTCATTGATGATATTCCAAAGCATATCCACCCGTTTTTCATCGCCGGCACCTAATTGCGAATAGAAATATCCTTTTTCTTTGTTAGCGATTTTTTGAGACAGCGCCGGGCAATCATCCACGATCTTGCTCATCTTCTCATCAAAGTTGGGTACAAGTTTAGATAAACCGATGTCCCAAACGCCATCATATTTCTCTGAAGGCAATTGTATATAATAATTTTTTTCCAGTGAAGTATAGCTGCTGGTTCGCCGGTAGCCTCCATATCCTGAATAGGAAGTTTGTTTGTCAAGATATTCGTACAAATGGATCTTTGACTTGGCAGACGTCAATCTTTTCATAAAATGAAAACGATAAGCCCTGTTGAATGCAATGCCATCTTTGACTTCTTTTAGCTCATAATAGTCGTTTCGAACGCTATAGGCTTTTACTTCAGGAAACCTGTATCGTTGCGCTTTCTTTTCTCCGTCAAGAAAAATTTTTACCAATCCACCTGCATCCTCGCTGACGGAGATCTTTCCTTCTAATTTTTCCCCGGTAGTTAAATAAAGGGTGCCGCTGATGTAATTAAGATCATTGGGAGAATTAAAATAAGCCGAAGTTTTGCACGATGTCAGTGCTACAACAGTAGCCACCAGAACTAACCACGTTTTCATAAAAGTTTTTTTTAGATTTATTGGAGACGGTATGATTTGAACAGCAAAGCAAAATTAATTCCTGTGGATGAAGGCAATTATCAAGAGATTGTTAAAGAACTTTACGCTAAGACCATCCTTCTCTGATATTGCCTGATCAATTAGAATAAAAAAATTTCGCTCCGTCAATCTGTAAAGTGAAATTTGCCACAAAGTTGTTGTTAAATTAAAAAGTCAAAATTAAAAAGAGTTCTATTTATTGACTTTTGTCCCGATAGCTATCGGGATTGTACTTTTGAATTATTGTAACGCTTATGCCAGTTGATAAGAAAGCATACCAGGAGCTAAACGAAGAACTAAGATTGTCAAAGATCACTCTTGTTGCTGTTTCCAAAACCAAACCAGTTGAGGATATTCTTGAGCTTTACGATCTTGGACACAGGGATTTTGGAGAAAACTATGTGCAGGAATTGGTGGAGAAAGCGGAACAATTACCAAAAGATATTCGCTGGCATTTTATCGGTCATTTACAAACCAATAAAGTAAAACTAATTGTTCCTTTTGTTTATTTGATCCATGGTGTTGATAGTATAAAGCTGCTGAAAGAGATCGACAAGGAAGGTGCAAAACAATCGCGGGTTGTACATTGCCTGTTGCAGGTTCATATTGCACAAGAGGAAACAAAATTTGGCTTTGATGAAAATGAATTAAACAGTGTACAGACCAGCCAATTTGCCAATGTGAAAATCATCGGCGTAATGGGAATGGCCAGCTTAACTGATGATATGAATAAAGTAAGAACGGAATTCACACAGTTAAAAAATCTTTTTAAGAAACTTCAAACGTCAAATCCCCAACTTCAAATTCTTTCTACGGGAATGAGCAGCGATTATAAAATTGCGATCCAGGAGGGAAGCAATATGGTTCGCATCGGCAGCTTATTATTTGGCGAACGTAATTCTCAAAAATAATTTTACAGTATCTTCTTTCTGCTGCAACTGTTTTATCTTCCCTTGTAAATAAGCAAAACAAGATCTTGTCTGAAACCAAAACAACTCTCAAAAAAGCATTAACTGCCACCCATCTTTGGGCAATTGCAGTTGGGCTTGTTATATCCGGAATGTATTTCGGATGGAATTATGGCTGGGGCGTTGGCGGAACAATGGGATTGCTTATTGCCACGATAATTGTAACGATACTCTATTTCACTTTTGTTTTCAGCTTTACAGAATTAACTACAAGCATTCCGAATGCAGGCGGGCCATTTGCTTATGCATTTAAAGCAATGGGCCCGTTGGGCGGTTTTATTGCAGGCTTTGTAACACTTGCTGAATTTTTATTAGCGGCACCGGCCATTGCATTTGCCTTAGGTGCTTATTTACATTTCCTGTATCCTGTTTTTGATGTTACTTACACTGCTATTGGATGTTATGTTGTGTTCACTGTCATTAATTTATTTGGAATAAAAGAGTCAGCGGTTTTTACTTTGATAGTTACACTGCTTGCAATCTTTGGACTATTACTTTACATGGGGGCTGTGGCGCCGCATTTTAAAATGGATAATTTTTTACATAATGATTTACCATTTGGATGGAAAGGAATTTTTGCAGCACTGCCTTTTGCTATATGGTTTTATCTGGCAATTGAAGGCGTGGCAATGGTAGCAGAAGAGGTAAAAGATCCGCAACGAACAATTCCTAAAGGATATATTTATGGAATTGTTACGTTGATATTTCTTACGTTAGGAGTAATGATATTAACCGGCGGGATAACCGATTGGCAAAAGTTGTCTAGCAATTGATTACCCGTTACCGGAAGCAGTTAGAATTGCATTTGGATCAGAGAACGGATTCACTAAAATTTTTACAGCCATCGGCTTATTCGGCCTGATCGCTTCATTCCATAGTATCATTATAGGTTATTCAAGACAAATATTTGCATTGTCAAGAAGTGGTTATTTGCCGGTTGTATTATCAAGAGTTCATTCGAGAACAAAAACGCCGAATCTCGCCCTGATCGTTGGAGGATTGATAGGAGTACTCGCTATTCGTTTAATAACTACCGATAAGCTTCTCATACTCTCTGCGCTGGGTGCAGTGGTGATGTATATCGTAAGTATGATATGTTTATTTATGCTGAGAAAAAATGAGCCTCAAATGGAAAGACCTTTTAAAGCGCCTTTCTACCCGGTATTTCCTTTGATTGCTTTGATTCTTTCGGTCGTTTGCCTTGTCGCCATTGTTTATTATAATCTCCGGCTTAGCCTTTTATTTTTTGGGATCATGATCATTGGCGCTATTCTTTTTAAACTTTTTTATAAAGGAAGAATAGAGGGACCTCCTGTGGATCCCCCGGCCCGGATTTCCGCTAATCCTTCTTAAATTTAATCATGGCTTATCGAAGCACTATACGAAATACAAATTATGTTTTCGATGATCTTAAAACATTACTGGCAAAAGCTTCTCCTTATCGTTCTGGTGATGCATTGGCCGGGATTGCGGCCACCAGCTATGAAGAAAGAATAGCTGCGCAAATGGTACTGGCCGATGTGCCGTTAAGAACTTTTTTAAATGAAGCGGTCATTCCTTATGAAACAGATGAAGTAACAAGACTGATAGTTGATACACATAATGCAGATTCCTTTACATCAATTTCTCATTTTACTGTTGGTGAACTTCGCGATTGGTTGCTGAGTGATGAAGCAGATACTGAAACTTTACAACACCTTGCTAATGGCTTTACTCCTGAAATGATCGCTGCCGTTTCCAAATTAATGCGCAACCAGGACCTGATCAACGTAGCGCAGCGATGTGAAGTGGTTACAAAATTCAGAAATACGATAGGATTAAAAGGAAGATTATCTGCCAGGCTTCAACCTAACCATCCAACGGATGATCCGAAAGGGATAGCTGCGAGTATAATTGACGGATTGCTTTACGGAAGCGGTGACGCTGTGATCGGGATAAACCCGGCAACCGACAGTCCCGCATCGGTAATTACATTATTAACGATGCTTGACGGATTGGTCCAAAAATATAATGTGCCTACACAAAGCTGTGTGCTTTGTCATTTAACTACAACTTTACAGATCATGACAAAAAATGCTCCGGTGGACCTGGTCTTTCAATCTATCGGCGGCACGGAGAAAACAAATAAAAGTTTTGGAATAAATATTTCTTTACTGAAAGAAGCACAGGATGCCGCATTATCATTGAATCGCGGAACTATTGGTAATAATGTAATGTATTTTGAAACAGGGCAGGGGAGTTCATTATCGGCAAATGCACATGAAGGTGTTGATCAGCAAACCTGTGAAGCAAGAGCCTATGCGGTGGCACGTCATTTTAAACCACATTTGGTAAATACTGTTGTTGGTTTTATCGGACCCGAATACTTGTACGATGGAAAACAGATCATTCGTGCTGCATTAGAAGATCATTTTTGCGGTAAACTTCTCGGTTTGCCAATGGGAGTCGATGTTTGTTATACAAACCACGCAGAGGCCGACCAGGATGATATGGATAATTTATTAACGCTGCTGGGAGTTGCAGGTTGTAATTATATAATGGGAGTGCCGGGCGCTGATGATATCATGCTGAATTATCAATCTACTTCATTTCATGATGCATTGTACCTGCGAAAAGTATTAAACAAACGCCCTGCTCCCGAATTTGAAGAATGGTTATTGAAACAACGAATCATAGATAAAGAAGGAAACAAATTGCCGATAGGCGATTCACATTTATTATTGCAGGGATGATAGAGAAATTTTCAAAACAAAATAGTTTTATTCCAGATACATGGGAATCACTTAAGGCATTTACAAATGCAAGGATCGCATTGGGAAGAACCGGTGTAGCTACTCCGTTGAAGGAAATCTTAGATTTCAGAATGTGTCATGCACATGCAAGAGATGCGGTGTATTCAATTTTAAATATTGATAAATTGACAGCGGCGCTTCAGCAATTTCAAATCCCTTTAATAACGGTAAACAGTAAAGCAAATGACAGAACTGTTTATTTACAACGACCGGACCTGGGAAGAAAACTGAACGATGCCTCGGCTAACAATTTAAAAAATGAAACCAGTCATTCGGCCGATGTCGCTATTATAATTGCCGATGGCCTTTCGGCAACAGCAATAAATGAACATGCGGTACACGTAGTAAAAAAATTGATCCCATTATTAAAACAATCTGTTCTAACGATAACGCCGCTAGTGATAGCGGAACAAGCAAGAGTAGCCATTGCAGATGAAATTGGTTCCATACTGCAGGCAAAACTGTCAGTGATATTAATAGGAGAGAGACCGGGCCTGTCTTCTCCCGACAGCATGGGCGCATATATTACATACCAGCCGGTACCAGGTAAAACCGATGAGTCGAGGAATTGTATTTCCAATATTCGCCCGGAAGGACTGGGATATGAGTTAGCAGCAGAGAAAATTGCTAAACTTATAAAGACATCATTGCAATTAAAACTTTCGGGAATACTATTAAAAGATGAAGAACAGAATTTGCTTTAATTAGTTATGTTCTTTGCCTAAGCATTTTATTTTTCCATGCCCAGAACAGGCCAAAAACAAATCCGCTGGTAAGAAAACCCAGTGTAAAAAGAGTTGCCTCACCTTTGCCGTAATAATTCCCAACATTTTTCCAGATAATAAAATAGACAAGCAGATTTGCAAGCAACGAAAAAATCAATGGAAAATAAACAAACTGCTTGCTGCCGGTAATTCTTTTATTGATTGTCTTTAAAACAAACAAATAAATGACAAGGACGATCAACAAGAAACTTACAAAGGTCATCACTGCAAAGCTGGTAATGTCTATTATGCTGAACTGATCATAAGAATAAAATGCAGTAATGAGGATCACGAGCATTCCGCACAGCCAGGATAATAAAAATGATAAAACGTGTAACATAAAAAATTATATAGCGAAATGAAGTTTTTGTTTTCTTTTAGCCAGGATATATTTTGCAATAAAAAATAAAAGCACAATTGCGATCCCTGTAAAGATAGTAATTAGTAAATGCGATTTCGCTGGAGCATCATTTACAATATTTCCGCTTGCTAATTCCTGCTTGTTTATTTTTCTTGCTCTTACATCATTGGTTGGAGAATTCTCAAGCACCCATAAGTTTCCATTGTCGTCAAACATACCGCTGCAAATCATCCAAAGAGAATTCGTATGCAGGATTGTTTCTGGTTTTCCATCAGCGCCGATGCGGATCACTTTTTTTGAATCGGTCATTGCGAGATAGATATTTTCTGCCGCATCTGTCCAAATGCCATAGCTGGTATAATTGCGTCCCATTACTTTAAAATCTGCTGAGCGGCTACCTAAGTCTTCGGCCAGAGTTTCTATCCGATAGCTATCGGATTTGCCATCAGGAGATAACTTGTGAAGCTTATTGCTTTCAGTAAAATACAATGAACCATTTTTAGCAGCGAACAACCAACCAATAAATCCAAATTTTCCTTCCGCGAGTTTTGTTATCTCACCGCTCTTGCTTTTTTTCATGATCCTTGAAGTAGTAAATCTTTCCACCCAATACATATTTCCTGCTGAATCTCTTGCAAAACTATAGTTGGTTAAAAAACCTTCTGTGGGTTTTATTTCTTTCACCAACTCACCGGTATTTTTCAAACACCAAGCATAATGGCCCCATGTATTCTTGCTCTCCCCATTATACCAAAGATGTTCGCCGTATAAATTATCCTGCTGATCAATGTATAACTCATGTGTATGTACTCCTGTTACCACAGCAGTTTTACTTCCATCTAAAGAGATTTTCCATACTTGTTTCAGATCCGTATAATAAATGTTACCCTTACTGTCTTTAACGATTCCAATACCCGGATGAGCAACCATATTTAATGAAATAAGAAACAAGAAACTTAAGATCAAAAACTTTTTCATGGCTATACTTATTGTTTTGGATAATCAGGAATATTTTTTCCGAGGTAAATATTTCTTTCTGCGTTAAGCATGTTTCCCACATCTTTTACTTTCAATATCCCACTGCCTCCACGGTCCTGGCAATTTTTTCTTTCTTTATCTGTCAGCAAAGGATCGTCATCAAAAACATATTCATCGATCCAGTATTCATTTTTATCCGGTTCTTTTATTGTAATATGAATATGCTCAGGCGCTTGCCTGCCCGGATAGGCGGCAGGCCTCAGTGTAAAAAATTTATATTCTCCTTTTTCATTTGTTCTCATCCATCCCCGGAGGTAGCCATGTCGTTTTCCCCAACCTTTTTCATTTCCCTTGGTCGGATACACACCTGTTTGATCAGTATGATACACATAAATTATAACATTGGGAGCCGGACTGCCATCAGCTTTATAAACAATTCCACTCACTGCAAGCTTTCTTCCTTTATCATTCCAATCCGGTAACCAGCTTGAACTTTTTAATGAATCAAAGGGTACCGGCGATTCATGGATCGCTTCGCAACCTTCACATCCTCCGCCCACATGGATATTGTTGACCGATGTCGTTTTTTTACTGTTGTTTTGCGAACAGGCAATGTTCGAAACAAGAAGAACGGTAAAAACAAGAAGTAGTTTCATAAAAAATTGTTTTACACTGTAAATTTCATACAAGAAATCGCTCCTGTAAAATACTTTACATCACAGGTAAACGACGCTTGATGAAATGTATTTATTCCTTTCGTCAGGGATAACCTGCTAATGATGTAATCTCTTTTACCAAAGGGAAATCGTAATTTTATTTTGCACTATGCAAAACGCCGCATTTTTTATAAAGTATAAATTGCACCATGTCCTGTTCTGGTTATTGATCTTCGGATTATGGTTTATGCTGCGTTATAAGGATTATGATACACCTGCCATTGCATTCAAGGTAACTTTTGCCAAGCTGGTTGACCTGATATTAATGGTGTATATCACGAATTACTTGCTTATACCTTTCTTTTTATACAAAAAACGTTATGGGCTGTTTGTTGTTCTCTTTCTATTAATGATCTTACTTAGCAGTGTCACTAAAATGTATATCGTTGGACAGTTACACATGATGAAACTTTATTTAGCTTGAGCGGCGATTTGAAGGGCCGTATTTATGATAACGTCATTCCTCATTTTTTCCTTGTGATAGCCGGTGCATCATTTAAACTGATGTTCGACCAGATACATCTTGCAAAAGAAAATGGCGGAGCTTGGCAAAGGAAAAAGCCGAAGCCGAATTGAATTTCTTAAAATCACAGATCAACCCGCATTTTCTTTTTAACTCGCTTAATTCTGTTTATTTCCTGATCGATAAGAATAATCCTGATGCAAGACAGGCGCTGCATACATTTTCCGATATGCTTCGCTACCAGTTGTATGAAGCTAATGGTGACAAAATACCAATTGAAAAGGAGATCAGTTACCTGCAGGATTATGTTCACCTGCAGCAATTGCGAAAAGATGAGAATTATAAAGTGCAGTTTAATTGTTCACCTGAAGTAAAGAATTTTTCAATTGAACCTTTGTTGCTTATCCCTTTTGTTGAAAATGCTTTTAAACATATTTCTCATAAAACCGATGGAAGCAATTTTGTAAAACTTGACCTGGCGCGCAGCAATGGTTATTTTGAATTCACTGTTGAAAATTCACAGGAGAAAGGGATATATACTACCGAGCTGCATGGCGGTATTGGTATGAACAATGTGAAAAGAAGACTTGAGCTTTTATACCCCGATACCCATAAACTGGATGTGAATGACGAACCAAACACATTTAAAATAAATTTAAAACTTAAAATTTAGAACATGTTAACCGCAATATTCTTAAGAAGAAAACGAAAATTCAGAACACTGACATTTTTATTATTGGTTTCTGTATTATTATTGGTTGGCGGTATTTTAATTATACTAAAATGATTAACTGTATTATTATAGACGATGAACCGCTTGCAAGAAAAGGTTTGAGGGAATATATTTCCGATGTAGACTTTCTTCATCTTGCAGGTGAGTATGACAATCCTCTTAAAGCAGCTGAGATCATCAGCAAGGGAGACGTGCAATTGCTTTTTCTCGATATTCAAATGCCGAAAATTACCGGTCTTGATTTTATGAAGACATTGCAAAAGCCAGTACCGGTTATTTTTACTACGGCGTTTCCCGCAATTTGCTCTGGATGGGTTTGAATTAAATGCACTGGATTATCTCGTTAAGCCAATTTCCTTTGACCGGTTTTTGAAAGCTGCGCTTAAAGCAAAAGAATATTATGAAGTAAGGCAAAAAAACGATACGGATAAAACGGCTGCCGCCGGGGCACATGATCACTTTTATATAAAGGCAGATAATAAGCTCGTGAAAATTGCCTTCAATGATATTTTATTTATAGAAGCATTGCAGAATTATGTGGTAGTTCATACGCATGAAAGGAAACATATCACCTATCTTACATTTAAATCAGTGGAGGAATACCTGCCATCTGCACAATTCATAAAGGTTCATAAATCATTTATCATTTCCGCTTCAAAGATTGACAGTATCGAGGGAAATGATATTCGTATCGGGCAGCATCACATACCCATCAGCCGCAATTTGAAAGATGAAGTGATGGATAAATTATTAAAAGGAAAGTTTCTCGAAAAGATAGTTGTGCATATTTAAAATTTTATAACCGGGGGAAGTTTGGTAACTTATAGCAAATAAAACCAACGGTTATGAAAAAGCACATTGTTTCTCACATAGCCATTTATATTCTTTCCGCCGTCATGCTCTTCTTTGGCTATTATCATTTAACCAAACCCAAGGCCATGATGGAATATGGGTATATTCCCGCAATTTGCAATCCTGTTTTATGGGTTAAAATTGTCGGAGTGGCTTTTATACTTGCAGCCATCTCTTTTATTTTAAATAAATATGTAAAGCTTGCTGCCTACTTGCTTGCGGCAATGCTTTTATCATTTGCTTTTTTCATTCATTTCGACATCTACAGGAATGCCGGTTCAGAGGATGTAAAAATAAACGCACTGATCAATATTTTAAAAGATACTGCATTAGCTGCTTTTGCATTGCATATTGCCGGCAGTGCGGATAGCCACGGCATAAAGTTTTAACCATAAGAAATATTTCTTGTTTTTTAACAAGGCGGCCTCTCCAACAGGCGCGGGAATATGTATTTTTACATACTATGAAATATTTAGCACTTTTACTTTTTCTTTCGCCGGTTTTTAGCATTGCGCAGGATTGCACTTTAAAAAATGAGAAAGACAGGTTTAACCAGGATCCGAGACTGACAACCGGGTTTGTTTCACTGGGCGCAGGCAGTGATAAATTTTTATTGTCGATCTCTGCGGATAAAAAAGAAGTTGATTATTTTTTTGCATTGGATGGTTCGGCGATGTGTTTTAATGATGTTTCCAGGGTACTTGTAACATTTGAAAGTAAACAAAAGGGGAATTTTAAAAATGGCGGGAACTACAAATTGCAAAGGTTATTTTCATTTTATTTTTCCCAACCAGCCAAACCTCAATGCAAATCTTACTAATCTTTCCCAGAAAAAAATTGCTACGATTCAATTCACAGATACTGGGAGTAAAAAAAAGATCATTACACTCAGGCCAGAAGACCAGGAGACAATCATAAAGCTTACTGCATGTGTATTGGCGGAACTTGAAAAATTAAGAATTGATACCTGGAAGCCGAAGCCGAAACAATAAATTCTAATTATTGTTTTAACGACTTCAAATTACGAGTGACATTATAAACTGTGACCCCGCAGGGACTCGAACCCTGGACCTACTGATTAAGAGTCAGTAGCTCTACCAACTGAGCTACGGAGTCAGGAATTGCAAATTTATTCAATTAACATTATTATCGTTTCTTAAATGCATAAACGATAAATAAAATATTTATGAAAAAACCAATCGCTGCACAAAACCACAAAAGGAGATCAGAAGAAATGAGTAATGACAAAACAACTCCTGTAATTGATAATATATAAACTATTAAAAGGAACCAGGAGTTTTTATCACCCATTTTTCTTTTGATGACTTTCCAATCTCTAACTACCACAATACAACTTAAGGTCCAGCTGATAGCAATAAGCAACAAGTCCAGTCAAATCCTGAAAGAAGGGCCATGTTTTTCATTCAATACAATGAGCGGTACTCCTTTATCAGGCAAAAGCAAAATGATCAACCCTGCAATAAATAAAATAAGCAATATCCATTTATTGATCAGTCATAACACTAATGAACAAGATACAATAACCGCAGATCATCTATGATTTTTTTGAATGAGCAGGCTTGTATTACTTTGTACTCCAGCAATTGAAATATGAACAAGCAACTAACAATACTTTTTATGGTGATACTTGCATCCTGTGATAGTTTTGATAAAGATAAACCTGCAGACAGTGGCGATGCGGCTGCAAAATTTATGAAAGGAACATTTGGATATGACCTGGATTTTCTCAAGCAATATCATAAGGATATTATTGTGCTTGGAGACAGTGCCGCTGCACAGATTATTATTGTCCCGGCCTACCAGGGGCGTGTGATGACAAGTACGGCTGATGGAAAAATCGGTTCAAGTTTTGGCTGGATCAATCATGATCTTATCGCATCAGGAAAAACCACGGAACATATGAGTGCGTTTGGTGGTGAGGAAAGATTTTGGCTGGGGCCGGAAGGCGGGCAGTTCTCAATTTATTTTAAGAAAGGAGTTGATTTTAAATTCGAAAATTGGTTTGTGCCAAAAGAAATAGACACGGAACCTTTTAATTTGGTCTCATCAACAAACACTGAAGCCAGCTTTCAAAAAGAAATGCACCTGGAAAATTATTCAGGCAATACATTTGATCTGGTTGTGAACAGAACGATCAGATTACTTGATAAACCTTCCATTAATATTTTGTTAGGCATTGCACTTCCTGAAAATGTACAGGCCGTCGCATTTGAATCTGATAATAGTATTACAAATAAGGGAGCAACTGCATGGGATAAAAAAAGCGGGATGCTTTCCATTTGGATATTGAGTATGCTAAATGCGTCGGAACAAACAACAGTTGCGGTTCCATATAAGGAAGGCGATATGGCAACGCTTGGTAAAATTGTTACCGATGATTATTTTGGAAAGGTGCCTGCTGACAGGCTGAAAGTGGATAGCGGGTTGATGTTATTTAAGGCCGATGCAAATCATAGAAGTAAAATAGGAGTAGCGCCAAAAAGAGCCTTGCCTTTTGTAGCAAGTTATGATGCCATAAACCATGTTCTAACCATCGCACAATTTACGTTGCCCGCCGGGGCAACTGACTATGTAAACTCATTATGGAAGATGCAGGATGATCCATTTCTCCGGCGATGCAGTCAATTCTTATAATGATGGACCGATTGATGGAAAACAAATGGGAAAGTTTTATGAAATAGAAAGTTCATCACCGGCAGCAGCATTAGCTCCGGGAACTTCGATGCAGCATATTCACCGCACTATTCATTTAAAAGGCAGACAAGGAAGAGCTTGATAAAATTTCAATGAAACTTTTAGGCGTTGGAGTCGATGCGATCAAATTATAAAGTCGCTTTATCAGAAATTTTAAAAGATCATTTGCCCGTTCCTTGATTATAAAATTATTTTCTCACAAAATATTTAACGTGAGAAAACTTTTGCTTTTGCTTCCGCTGAACTTATTACGGGAATAACTTCAAAATCTGCAAACTCATCCCAGTTTTCGAGCCACTCGTGAATTTTTTCTGTTGAGTCGCTTTCCATTAGTTGATAACATATAGTAACATTTTCATCGATCCAGCTATTGACATATTCTACGCCTTCGGGCAATAATCTGCCCTTTTCATCGAATCGTTCATAAAGAAGTTTAATTTTTTCCGGATAAAATTTTTCAATGATCATGAATAGCATAACAATCTTTTTATAATATGCGGCAAACATACTTATATCAAGAGTAATTTGTTTAAACTCCTTTTATACTTCAACAGTTTTCCACATTTCAGGCGTTTGGTAACGTTTTTGAAACGCTGATAGGATATTATTTTTTAACTCTAAAATCAGACTATGAAAATAATTTTTTTAATCGCAAGCCACTTCAGTTATTATTAGGCGCCGCGTTGGTAGTTTCAACTCTTTTTGTTTCATGTGATAAGGATGATGACTATCGATGACCAGACTTACACAATATCAGGTAATGCATCTGGTTCACAGGTGAATCCATCAAATGCGAGCACAGCTACAGGAACTATGACAGGTAGTTATAATGCAAGAACAAATATTTTGCAATATAATATAGCCTGGACCAATTTGACAACTACTGCAGGCCTGGTACAAGTATATGGACCTGCTTCGGCCGGTGTTAATGGCAGCTTATTATTTCCTTTGACGATTACAACACCAGGAGTAAATGGTAGCGCAAGCGGAAATATAACCTTAACAGATACACAGGAAGCAGCCTTACTTGCCAACAGTATTTACTACACAGTTAGTTCAACATACTTATACGTCAGGTGAAATTCGTGGGCAGATCACGGCAACTGCTAATTAGTAAGAGTTAAATAAGTTTGTGATGCAAACAGGATATTCGTTATTGGGTATCCTGTTTTTTTTGAAGAAGGTTTAAATAGCATAATGGAGAGTGATCGAACCAAAACTTGTTTGTAAATATAGTTTTATTTTTTGCCGGCTTCCATATATTTGATCATGCAAAATGCCGGCGTAAAACCAAATGGTTTATAAAATGGCCCAAGCGCTTCACCGGTGATCAATGCTACCAGTGAATTATTTGCTCCATTTTTTTCTAACCACGCTGTCAATTCTTTCATCAGTGCAGTTCCTACATGTTTTGATTGCCAGTCGGGATGTACCACCAGGTCTTTTATGTAATAAAAACTTGCATGATCACCTAATAATAATGCACAACCGATCACTTCATTTGTTGCAGTATCTTCTGCTATTGCCGCAAACACAGGTGCAGATAATAATTTTGTTACCACTTCGTCACTTGAATACAATGACCATCCGACCGAAGCCGTTAGTTGCTGATATTCTTTTACGGTTGGTGACCTTGGAATAATTTTTATAGTGGATGGTAATTCCTCCGAACTTACTTTTTTATCACCGATAGGAGCTCCTGCAAAAACGATATAATATCCATTTATATCCTGAACTGTATAGCCCGCCATACCCCATGGTTTGTTTTCGAGTGCCTCAACAATAACCGCATTTTTCTTTTGATGAAAATTATAAAGGGCTTCTAAATTTTTTACCCTAATAAAAATTGCGTTGCCTTTGGAAGAAGCGGCCAGGTTCGCATTTTGAGAAAATTGTATTTGGGTCCCATGCCATGAAACGCCACCATAATCAGGCGGCTCGCCCCATGTCCATTTATCAGGGAAACCAATCACCTCATGCCAGTAATTTATAGTTTTCACTACATCTGCCACCGCAAGGATTGGTTCAACATGTGCAGGGTATCCGATTGCGTCTTCGGTTTCCATTTTTAATAAGATTTAGAGAAACACAGAACAATTTATTCTTGTTGAACAAAATGCCAGCACACTCCGGCAAGGTCAATAATATTTACTTCCCTGCCATAAGGCTCATCGGAGGCTTCACCAATGCCTGATCGCAAATTTTTGAGGCAATTGTTTATCTATTACATCTTTTCTGAACTCGTCTACATTACTAACTCCAACCGTGAGCATAAAATTTTCTGCAAAATCTTTATTGATATATTTCTGCAAAATGAATTTACATCCGTCTTTTTCAAATCCGATATAATCACCCGCATCCCAGTTGATGGTAAAACCTAACTGCTGGAAGAATTGTTTCGAGCCTTCGAAATCTTTTCCTGAAGGAACAAATGGCTGAAGCGAAAGAAATTTCATACACCAATTTCTTTAAAGTTATAAAATATTAGTATAGCTTTTTTGAGATCAATTTCCTGGTAGTGTCTCAGTTTGAAATAAAATTAAACCACGGAGACACAATGACACTGAGTTACACGGAGTATCTCTGTGTCTCTTTGTGAACCCGGTGTCTCTGTGGTTAAAAAACAAACTGAAACATTGCTAATTTCCTTTTGAATCGGTTTTAATTATCCAGAGGTCCCCGTTTTTACCATAGGTATGGGTGTAGCCAGTAAGTGTAAATCCACCATCATTATTATTAATTATCCAATAACCCTGGTCATCTTTGTCCGGGTCGCCAAAAGTTTTTATCCATTCGGTTATTCCTTTGCTGTTAAACTTCAGCAAGACTGCATCATGAATATTTTCATTAATGTCTTTACGTGTAAAGCCGGCAGCGATAAAACCGCCATCCGCTGTTTCTTCGGAATGCATCAAACGCAGGTCTTCACCGGTGTGATGTCTTTGCATTGTGAGTACATTTCCACTTTCATCGAATTGCATAAATAATCCATCATGATAACCTGTTTGCGACGATTCAATATAACCAGTCAGGGTAAAAGTCTTCTTATTTTTATTCAGGCAAAAGCTATGTGCAATGTCATGTACGTTTTCTTCTCCATAAGTTTTTGTCCAGCGCAGCTCTCCATTTGATGAGATTCGCATTAACAGGATATCAGCCTTATTGTTTTTATAAGGAAGCATTAATCCCGAAATAAAAAAATCGCCGTTCATAGCTTCAGCGCCATAAAAAGTTCTTTCAATCTTCGGGCCGCCAAATGTTTTTTCCCAAAGCAGGTTCCCTGTTGTGTCGATCTTTAAAATATAGCTGTCAATATTTGTACTATCAATAGTACGTTGCCCGATGAGCAGATAATTGTTATCGCTGGTTTGCAATAATTGGGTAGTGCGTTCGTATTTCTCATTGCCATAAGTTTTCTGCCAGATGATATTCCCTGTTTCATCCAGGCGGAGCAAATAAATATCATCATTGGTACTGTCTTTTGTGGTGGAACCGTGAAGCAAATAGCCTTTATTTTTTAATTCAATAATGCTCCAGCCAATTTCCATTTTAGTACCGCCATAATTTCTATGCCATTGCCGATTGCCGTTCAGATCCGTTTTTACTACATACATATCGTAGCTATCGCCAAAGCTTTTTGTATAACCGCAAACGATATATCCATTATCGGAAGCAGTTGAGATGTACATGCCGCGGTCAAAACCATCGCCGCCAAAGGTTTTGCTGTAAGATGTTTGGGCACGGGAGTTGGCGTTTACAAAAAAGATGATAAGTATGACAAGTAAGCGATTCATTTATTTCCCTCAAAAAATAGCGACTATACCAGGAACTATCAAAGGAAATTATATGAATGGATGTAGTGAAGTTGAGAGATGACCATTACAGTCGCACATAAGTGAGAGCAACGCCTGCGTCAACAGCGAAGCAACCTGACATAAATACGAGTTGATCTCCTGTTAGCTCAATAAAAACTTTTTGGCCATTTATATTATTGTCATAAATGATTCTGCTCGTAAATTGGCCGGCGGCAATGTTCATACAGGTTGACTCACCGGCTGTAGCATCATTTATGATTGCAAATTCGCCGCTTTGTATCACCTGTCCATTTTCCCGCTTTTCAAATTTGTTGCCCGTAAATTTTATCGTCCGTCCATTTCCGGGCGGATAATCTGAAACCAGCATACTGCTTGTTTTCCTGAGTTCCCATAAACCTTCTATCCCCTTTGAATTTGGCTCACAATAATCACCGTGACCCTTCTTATTACAGCCGGTAAAAACAACCACCATGAATAAAAACAAAACGGGGACTATATTTTTCATAAATGTAATTTTAGGTATGACAACGGAAAGTTTAATAACGTTGCAAACCCGCGACCAGGATATTAGGAATAGCGGTTCATCGTTCTCCAATATTTATCTTTATAAATATCATATTCGATATTTAACTCCTGTTTATATTTTTTGATCAATGCCTGGGTTTCTTTTGACGCTTGTCTGAATTCTGTACAGGCAAAATAAGATGTTCGTTTGCCGTTGTAGGTTTCCCTGCCAAGATTAAGATAGCCGTCAACATCGGGAAGTATTTTCACAAGCTCTTCTTCAAATCGACTTATAATTGCATAAAGATCCGGGGAGGGCATGCCATTTGTCTTTTTTCCATCATAAGTAATCTCAATTTTCATCAGCCAGGGATGAGAAGGTTTTGCGTCCCATTCCAGTAAGAACTTGTCAACGAATGCTAAAACGGGCAATCCCTTTTCATCCTGCGCTTCCAATGCTGAATACTCATCGTTTTCTGTATTGTAACGAACAGCTTTATATTTTTCTACAAATTCTTTTTCCCGCCAGACTAAAAACTCATTGAGTTTCGTAATGGGGATTAGCTCTTTATCAACTGAGCGGCCGGAAAATGAAACGTTATCGATAAGCAAAACAGTATTCAATTCGCCAAGTGCATTATCAAGATAGATAAGACTTCCGTTCCCGATTATATTTTTGTCTTTTTCTTTATAATCATTATGCACTAATGTAATATCTATCTCGTCAGGGTAACCCGGTAAGTTATTGTTGACAAAAGATAGATTTTCCTGACTGAATTCATAGCCATCCATATTAATATTCATTTCAAAACCCAGCGGTGGTTTAAGTGCTGTAAATTTCCACCCCTGCAGGGTTGGTGCGGCGGACGTGATCTCTTCAGCAAACACAATTGATTTTATTACACCATCTGTCGTAATAACCATTTCGGCTGTATTATCATCATACATGCCTACAAGACAAAAGAAGCTATCGTTTACTTGTTTTAATACCGGTATTACTTTGTCAAGAAATTTTTCCACATCCTTATGTCCTTTTACATTGTCATAAAAGGAAGCTGCATTTTCTGAGAACCAATTCCAAAAAGAGGCATAGTCAGTAACAACGGGTTTTTCTTTAGCACCAAACATTTTTTTTAGAAAACTCATGTTACCCGCGGTATTTTAAAAGCAATATAGTGGAAGCCAGAAAGTATTTTATAAGATCTCCGCGTCAGAAGAAAGCTATTAAAAATCGAGACAGCCTTTTATAAGCTTTTGCCAGGAGTCCGTTTTAAAATCTTCCGCAGTGATCTTGGCTGCATCAGTAGCATTGGGATAGAGCTTTTCTATTTTAAACATCATGCATTCGCAATAGCTTTTAGCTTTTGTTTCTCCAAGACTTGCTTTTGCAGAATTCACACAGCTGCTTACAAACTCTTCACGGTCCTTTGCTGACCATGTGCCGCCGATGCAGCTTCTTATTTCTTTTACCCATTCAGGTGAAGCGAGATCTTTGGCTGTTACTTTATTGGCATCTGCGATATCAGGATATTTGGTCTCCATTTTTTCCTGCATGCAATAGCAATAATGCCGGGCCGAATCGCTGCTCATGTTTTTTTTCGCTGTATTGATGCATTCGGTAATAAAGGTGGTTCGTTCGTTTGAAGGCCAACCCTTTTTTTCACCAGTCGTTTGAGCAAACGATGTGATAAAAAAACCTGAGAGCAGGACCGACAATATATAATGTTTATTCATGGTGTAATTATAATAATATTTTTTGAAAACAGGGTAGCGAATAATGCAAATCTTTAAGCTATTGTGCCGGGTTGTTTTGCCCAGCCGTTTATTAATGGGTCGGATGTTTCCAATTTAAAATATCCGCCATTGTACAACTAAACTCTTAAATCAAAATAACAGTTACAACTCATTTATAAGCGTACGGAAGGAGAACCTCGAGATCAATTCGAGGTTTCTTTTGAATGCGGCGACAGGTAATGCAAGAATTTCCTTGTCCAGATGTTTTAAAAGAACGCTGCGAACTTCACCCGGCACATTTCCTGGTTCGATTAAATTTTCAAATTTAAGGTCTTCTTTCGCATTAAAAATTTTATCAACAAAGTGCTGGGCAAATACGGAATAACCAACTACTACACTTAAAACGACCATAACAGGGATAAATTCATCTTCCGAAAATTCATCTTCCACTTTCAGGCTTTTATGTGCTTTTATTATCCTGTAAATATTTACATAGCGATTAATGCCACGAGGGGTGTGTCCGAATATTGGTGATATTTCCTGCATGAACTCTTTTTCCTTGTCTGTAAAAGTCAGTGCAACTTCTTTTTTTATTTCCAAAACCTTTTTTTCGTTGCCAGTGATTGCGGGTTGTGTACGTGGTTCTTTGTCTTGGTTATCAGGTGCGATTGCCTGAGCTAGATCATCTTTGTTAAGGTGCCGAGCCGGTATTGCTGTAAATTCCTTTCCTACATCTTTGAGTTGTACTACAGGATCATCTCTCTTCATTTCATTTTTTAATAAATAAGCGATCAGGTTTTCCCTGCCAGGTTTATCAATTGGTTTTAAAGTAAATGGTATTTGGAATATCTTTTCAAGATAATCGTAAGAAGTTGCTGCACCTGAAAGAAATAATTCTGCGTCAGCAGAGTCCTGATTCTTTTTTAGTGCAGATTTAGAAGACCCAAATAAAGTTTTATATTTTTCTGAAAGGGCATTGTTCAGCCATCTTGGATCTACACCAACTATTACTACAAAAAGGGGAAATGCCAGCAGCAGATGGATAGCTTCCAGCACTTTTACTACGGTTTCTTCTTTGCAACGGTCAAGGTCATCGATGTAAAGGATAATACGATCTATTTGCAATTTTACATTTTGCGGGTTTGCAATTTCTTGTTTTTCTTCCTCCGTTGCCTCATGTTGTTTTCTTAATAAATCATCCAGTCGTTCAAAATCCTTTCGTATAGATGATATTAATCCAAGCTGTCTTGAATAATTTTCATCACGGGTTCGTTGTTCAATAAATTCTAAAAGCTTTCTACCACTTCTTACGTCTTCAATTTCTTTTTGCGCTTCGTCAATTCTTGTTTGTAAATCCTGCAAAGCAGCGGTTACTTGCTTTAGTTCGGCGACCTTGCTTTCTAATTCAGGCGGATCAGCCTGCGGTCGTTGTTCTAAAGTTTTTTTCATGCTCTCCAGTCTTTCTTTTGCAAGCCCAATATTCTTTTTTACAGGGTAAATGAAATTTCCGATCAGGGCTATTACTGCTGTTACAGTTGCAATCGTTGCGGTCAACCAATCTTTAAACCCTTGCCATTGTGTTGGAAAATATTGGGGCAGTACTATTACAATGCCTGCTATAAGCACCATTGATAAGATAACAACTATCCATCTCCAGCCCCGGATGTTTTTCATGAAATTCCAAATGGCTTTTACAGAAGTGCTCGTCTTATCTAACTCTTTGCTGTATTCGTCAAGCTTAGCTTTATTTTTCGTTAGGTTCTCAATGGAACCATCAATTCCAGGTTGCTTAATGTCGTTTTGCACTTTTTCGTCACTGAAAATCAGTTTTAGCAGCTTTATCCCTGAAAGGTCTTCCAGTCTTGCACGTTTTTCATTTCGTTCCTGTTCCAATTGCCGGACGGTATTCTCCAACTCGTTTCTTTTTGATTCCATCGCCACTTTTTGCATGGTCGTGATTTGCAGGGTATCCGATATTTTTTTTATTTCGGAACCGGCGTCAGCTTTTTGTGAAAAGTTATGGAGTTTGTCAAATATCTCAGTGATGAGACTGGCCCAAAGATTAGCATCGGAATAATGCCAGGAATTAAATTTTACCTGTACTACGTTTTGTACATTGTCAGGGTCTTCTTTTTCTTTAGCCGTTTTAGCAATGTCCCCGATTTTTTGATAAAGCTTTTCCATAAAAAAGCTTTTACCCGAACCCCATTTCCCAAACAAGCCGATAGCCAGTGGCGGTTTTACTTTTTTTAAGGCAATAACAGAAGCAAAGGAATTGATGTCATTCTCAAATTGTAATTGATCCTGTGTGTCTTTATGGTCTCCCTCGGTTTGAAAGAAAGGACGGTACAGGTTTTCATAAAGTCTTTTTGTGCCAGCGGCAATTATTCTTTCGTATAATTCTTTGTTTATTTCGTGAAGACTTTGATCGCTTTGCGGCAGGGAATTAAAGTGTATTTCGTCGAGCTCGGTTTTGAAAACATCCTTGTCAACAATGCGGTCAAGTTTTTCAGTCAATTCAAATTGTATCATTCCCCCATCTTTAACATCAATTGGAATTCCTTTTATAGTCTTGAAAACACCCACGAAAGACTTGTTGGTATCAAAATAACCAAGAATGGAATCACCCTGTTTTATTTTTTTAAATAAATCATATTCTTCTGCCGGAGCTTTTTTGTTGAATTTAAAATAATACGAAACTCCCTTCTCTAAGCGGTCAACCTCTAAGTGATGATCGAGGCGAAATATCCAGAAACCGGGTTGATCTTCTTGTAAGTTAACACTGTATTGTGCCAGCCGCGCAAATTCTTCTACAGCGTTTAGAAAATCCTGATCAATATCTGACTCTTTAATTTTACCTTGTGGTAAATGATATTTAATTTGAAATTCTTTAAGCGCAGTAATTGTTTGTGGCCCTAATTTTCCATCCGGTTTACCTTTATACAATCCCATTTCGCTAAGTATGGTCTGAACGTCGGCAATACGATTTATTTCGACCTTAGGTTGTTTTGGAGCAGCCTGGCTTTTTGAGCTGGAAGATCCAAAAGTTTGCCCCTTAATATTGTTTTCAGCAGTACTGCTTGGTGAGCTTGAAGAAGACCAATTAGCATGCTTATTTACCACCTCACGAATTCCGTCGATAATTGTCTGAATTGGACCACTATCCATATAAAAAGTACTTGTTCCCATTATACCTGGAGGGAGTTTTAGACCTTGCTCGGCTATTACAATGATGAACTTACTGCGGTTCGTGTTTCGTGAATGTTTGTAGCCGAACTCCAGTTCATTGAAAACCCGGCTATCGTGCGTAGCTGATTTGGTCCAAAAAACAATCGTACCTGCTGCGGATGACTGCATATTTATTATTTCATCAGTGATTTCGCCCGATGGCTTTTCAATGCTATCGTAAAGCAGAAGCCTGAATTCTTTTCTCAATCTTCTCATGTAAGGATCTATAAGCTCTTTGTCTCTCAAGCTATAGGAAACAAAAATTTCAGTTTCTTGAACCATGGCAATTTTTTTTAGTCCCGTTATTATAAAGGCGTCCAATAAATATCAGCTGCTAATCAAAGTGAAGTTTATATAAGCGGAGGATAGGGATGTATTCAAATGTAAAAAGAATTTACATACTTCAGTCAACGTCTTTTACTCTAATGTTCGGGTGAATTCACTCATCCAGCTCGATCTCAAAAAGACAGCAGTTCGGTTCTTTCTGATAATGACCAGGCAAATTTGATGTATCAGCTAGTTTAAACATGCCTAAAAATTCAAAACCTGCCGAGGTGTAATGCTTAATTAATCCGGTATTATTTCCCAACGTGTCCAACCGGATAAACTGTTTGCCTGATTGCGCAGCATATTGTTTGGCCCATTCCACAATCTTTTCGATAAACCTGTTACCGCGAAAGCCGGGGTTTGTCGCTATGCGATGAATATAAATAGAATCATTTTTGTCTTTTAGTCCCCAGATATCTTTATCATCAAACGTGATCGCCCAGTTACAGGCAATTGTATTTTCGATAACAAGTTTCCATTGTCTTCCTTCCTTTATTTCTCTTTCAATAAACTTTTTTTCAAAGAATGGCCATACCACCATTGCTTTTTCTGTTTGAAGTGCTCTTGCATCTTCGTAAAGTGACAGGATGATAGTAACGTCATCCATTGTGCAATTCTCAATGTCGACAATGGTTTCTTTATGCATGTGCATTTTCGTGTTTTATAAATGTAAATATCCAACTGTTTTTATTCCGATCAAACCCGGAACTTGCTAATGTTGCCTGACAGACGGTAATCCTGGTTAACGTTGCACACGTTTTCATTAACCTTAAATAACAATCGCATTAACGATTCCTTTTCATTTATTTGGCACGCTGGCATCTGCTTTGAATAATAACATACAACCGGAAAAAATTAAATCGTTTTGCAGGCCCGGTTGCAATGCAAGACAAAACAAATAAACTTTATCAAATGAAAAAGATTTTTACAATGTGTTTGAGTTTAGTTCTTACTGCCGCAGTTTTTGCAGCAGATAAAAGGCCTGATGTAACCATCATCTCAGCGAAGAAGTATGAAATTGTTATCGATGGCAAGACATATTTCAGCAACAACAAAATGATGAGTATCGATAACCTTCGCAATGGACGTCATACCATACAGGTATTTGAAATGAACAGAGGTGGCTTTTCAATTTTTAAAAGGAAGCAATTGGTTGCAAGTAAAGTTTTCCAACTCAGGAACAAAGACCTCAAGATCGCAATCGACCGTTTCGGACATCTTACAATTACTGAAGACAGGTTTGGTCGTGATGATAAATACGACAGCCGTGATAAAAGATACGATAAAGATCAAAAAGATTGGGATGATCATGATCGTAATGACAGGGATAGCCGCGACAGGAGATTCTAATTAAAAGAAAACTTCATCAGCCGCTCCGGTTTACCGGGGCGGTTTTTTATTTAAACGGACTGCTGAATTTTACATCAGTTGTAACGCTGCGGTCAGTAAGTGTTTTTAAAAATGCTAATAAGGCAGCTTTCTCACTTGTACTGAGATTTAATCTTACCGGGGTGTTGTCGGGATTACGAAGTTGTGATGATAAATTAGGATGCGCCATCACACCGGAATTATAATGCTCGATCACTTCTTCCAAAGTAGCGAATCTTCCATCATGCATATAAGGTGCAGTAAGCTCGACATTTTTTAAAGAAGGAACTTTAAAATTACCGACTTGTAAAGGATCATTAGTTATGCCGCCAACACCCGCATCAATAGATGGAGATTCCAGTCCATTATTTTTTGGCGACGGAGCCGTGAACGTTTCTGTTTTATGACAGCCGCTGCAGCCAAGCAGCGTAAAATATAATTGCTTGCCTTCGTTTTCTTCGGGAGTAAAATTTGGATAAGGAGTACGTACCGAATTGATCATTGTCCTGCCTTTATCAAACTTTGAACTGTAAGAAATAATAGAACGGATAAACTGTGCTAACGCATAACCTATTTTATCACTTGTAATAGTTTGTGTACCGAATGATTTTTCAAATAAGGGCGGATAATACGACATGTTCTTTAAACGATTCACTAATGTATCGAGAGTCGGCATTCCCATTTCTATATGATCAACGATGGGAATCAATGTTTGCGTTTCTAATGTTTCACCTCTTTCATCCCATAAGAATTTTCCATTACGATAATATTTTACATTTATTAATGACATAGAATTTCTTAGCGTGTTTGCGCCGTCAAAACCCACACTGAATGATTTGTCATCTGCAAATGAGAGATTTTGTTTGTGACAACTGGCACAGGCAACAGAATTATTTATTGAAAGTACCTTATCATAGAACAATACACGACCAAGGGTGGCGCCCCAATCCGTTACAGGATTGGCGGCAGGTGTGTTATCCTGTTCTGTGATAACCTGCGATTGAAAGTAACCGGGCAGCGACTGATTTGCATAATTAAAAGGAATTGACGGTAGATCCAGTAACGACAGGGCATCATTTGTATTAGTACTACTTACAGGATTCGCAACTTCGGTTTTTTTACAGGAATAAAAACTATAAAGACCGATAGAAAAAATGAAAGCAAGCAGTATGCATTTTTTCCTGGGCAACATGGCAGGTCGCTGTTTTAGCTTATTAGAAAGTTATGTTATTTCCCGCGAATTCCGGCCTTTTTTACTGAATGATAAACAGACACCGTCTAACTCACCTGCTTCCCCATTCCCAAATTCCATATTGGGTTTTCTGATCGATAGGATGACCTGATTGCTTAAGTGATAAAATAATTTGTCCGCGATGATGACTTTCGTGTGAGATCAAATAACCAAAAAAAGCAGAAGCGTGTGGCTTGAATCCTTTTATTTTTCCGGTCTCAAATCCGTTAGCAAGAAGTTTTGAAATAGCTTCACTGCTTTTTTCAAGTGCCGCAGCTAATATTTTTTTATCCGGCTTGTTTTCCTTTTCGATCTTTGTTTGTCCTTCCAGCAAAGCAGGCATTGCCGCCTTTAGCCACATTAATCTTACATTATGCATGTGTGCAAACTGTTCGGCCACTGTTCTTCCTTTAGAAGCTGAAATATCTGCTAAATATTTTGCATCAATGGCGTTAAGTAAATACAGGTTGATCCTGTTATTGATCTCCCATGTTTCAAGTAATTCTTTCATGTGACTAGGTTTTTTGTTCTCTTTTATACTGTCCCAGGTGCAAAAATAAAGGGTCAAGTAGAAACAAGACCCTTACAATTTTTCAAAACAAACACACGAAGAAAATTTTTATTCAAAAATGAATCATTCTCTCTTATTTTATTTATCGGTTTTAGCAACTGCCTTTTTTTGATCCTTAGTTGTGTATGTAACATCGGCCCCATCATTCTTCACTCTTTCAAGTACCTTGATTGCAACTTTTTTACCTAACACAAGCGCTACATCATTGTCGGTGCGGAAATGAATGCCGGCCTGGAAACGGGATTCTGCTGCTTCTTTGGCTTTTTGATAAAATAATTCTCTTTCATCCGGAAAGAAATAAGAATAAATCTCAGCCATTGTACCGGAAATAGCCGCATGACCTGAAGGATAACCCGGGAAAGGCGGAGTCATCAATATTGCAGGACGAAACGTGTATCATATTGATTGGGCCGGATTCCCCAGTATGTATACTTCGCATCCCAGCAAGCTATAAATCCATCATAGCTCGCAACATTTACAACAGCATTGATACGGGCTGCCCGTGGTGGATTCAGGTTGAAGATTGTTTTCAAATATTTTTTTACCTAAGTTGTCCATAAACCAGGATTGATTTGCCCAATAAAAAGCATTGGATAATGAACGAAAAGTTTGTTTATAATTTTTCAGTTCTTCCATTTCTTTTGCAAAATCAGGAGGCGGCCCCGGACGAAACTCGCTTCCACTTGTCAAGCACTACAGTTTTATTTTGGCCTGCTGTAGGGAACATCGCAAACTTTCCTCTCCAAAGTCCTGGCTTGTCAGGTATCTTTCCATCCCACTGTGCTGTGGTAACATAATCTTTAGTATGTTCAATTTCTTTTTCTGCAATCCTTTTTCCAAGTTCAAAACCTGCTCGGGTATCACTTGGAAATGCAACACCGGCAGCAATTCTTGATTCCATTAGTTGCTGTGCCAAACGATTTACAGAATCGGCAAGCTTTGGAAAGAACTTAGAAAAAATAGTAACGGCAACACCTGCAGCTACGGAATGTTCGCAAGGATAAGAAGGACTTTCCGGTTTCACCGTAAAAGCTTTTATCCGGCTGTCCGCAACAAAAGGACGTGGACGCTTATATGCATACTTCGTATCCCATGCAGCAACGGTAGCATCGTATGTTGCTGCACCGAGCAGCATATTTGCTAATGCAGCATACCGGCCAGTATCAACAGCCCATAATTTATTCATCATTTCCTGCCACCGGTAACCGGGTGCACCTGCATTCCAGTATGTGATCTGTTGTTTTGTTGCGGCATCCAAATTTTGTTGTTTGGAAAGCACTTCTGCAATTTCACTTTTATAAGATGATGGAGCTGGTAAGCGATAATCTTTACCAGATGTGATGAACCACGTTTTCCATTGCCGGCAGCAGGTTCAACTTGTGCCTGCAATTGAGTAACTATTAAAATTACGGCGATAATGATTGTATATCTTTTTCATTGATTGATGATTTTAGCACAAGAATAAATATTAAAGAAAGCAATTGAGGCTATTGTCAATAAACAGCAGGTCTGGGTAAACAAACGACATTACTAAGCGAATTGCTGAAGTGATTGGTCTAAGTAAAAAGTCAAAAGTCAAATGGCAAATGTCAAAATTCAAATGAAAACTTCCAGGCATTGAGAAACCATTTTTACTTTTGAATTTATCTTCATTGACTGTTTACTGCATTTGGTTTACCACAAAGTCGATTCTATGAATTGCAAATTAGAAAGAGAAAGATTTGCCGATATTTACTTCAAATAATGAGATGAAGATATCAATAGATAGAAAAAAGATTGTTTTTTATTTATGGGTTGGACTTGGCTTATTTATTACTTGAGGCTGTTTAGTTAATGTACACAAATTATCCCGGTAATTTTTTTCCGTTGGTGCTAATAATCTTTGGCGAGTGGTTTATATTATTGTTGTCAATTTTATATTTTTTGAATATACCGTTCCTTTTGTACTGCGGAAAAGAAAATACATCATTTACAATATTCTTTTGGGTATTGTGTGTTTATGGATTTATATGATGTTATAGTCTTTTGGTTTGTATGCCTGGAGACTACTGGGATTCGGTTACATATTTATACTCCTTTAATAACATATGATTCAATAGAACATGCGCTTGAAGCTCAAATGGCATATAGCGTAGGATCCGTTTTCTTTTTTGGGATTATACAGGCATATTTATAATTATATAAAATTAAAACAGGCAGCACAACAGTTGCGTATTGAAAAACAGGCAGCAGAATTGAACTATCTCAAGTCACAAACGAACCCGCATTTTTTATTCAATACCTTAAATAATATTTATTCACTGGCAAGAGATAAATCTGACCTTGCACCGGAATCCATTTTACGCTTGTCGAAAATATTGCGTTTTATGCTGTATGAAACCGGTGGAGAGTATATAGCTATAGAACAGGAACTGAAAATTATCAATGATTATATTGCTCTTGAAAAATTGCGTTACGATGAATCTTTACGTATCAATTTTAACCATGACATTGAAGATATGAAACAAGCCTTGCCGCCACTGTTGCTGATCCCATTGGTTGAAAATGCATTCAAACATGGTGTTTCTGAAACAAGAAATCAGCCATTTGTCGATATTCATCTTTCAGTTAATAACCGGCAGTTAACATTTATTGTAAAAAATTCTACTGAAGCATTTCCTGGAGAAGCAGAATGTAAAAGAAAATATCGGTCTTTCTAACCTGAGACGCCAACTGGAATTGCTTTATACAGATTACAACCTGTCTGTTCAACAAGACGAATCTGTGTTTACTGCTACTTTAAAAATTAATCTTGCAAGCCATGTCTAAAATAAAATGCATTATAATAGAAGATGAGCCATTGGCAGTAAAAGTTTTGTCGGATTATATTTCGCAGGTGCCATTCCTTGAATTACAGGGAACATTTAAAGATGCTATTCTTGCAACTGACTACCTGCGAGATAATAATACCGACCTTATTTTTTTAGATATTCATCTGCCTAAATTAAAAGGCATGGCTTTTTTAAAAACGCTTACACATCCACCTGCAGTAATTATTACAACCGCTTATCATCAATATGCAGTGGAAGGATTTAATCTGAATGTAACAGATTACCTGTTAAAGCCATTTGAGTTTGAACGTTTTTTAGTAGCAGTAACTAAAGTAAAAACAGCACAAAGAGAAAAACAGAAACCAACTGAAAGCCAGGAGATAAAAGATTTTATGTTTCTGAATGTGCAAAAAAAGAAAGTGAAAATTTTATTCTCCGAGATTGTTTATATTGAAAGCCAGCGGGAATATATCAAGATCGTTACAACAAAAAAAGAATACATTTCAAAAATGAGTACGCATGAAATTGAAACCTTTTACCTGCAAATCTTTTCAAACGGATTCACCGGTCTTTTATCGTTTCAGTAAGCAAGATCGAATCATATACAGCCGAAATGGTTGAGGTGAATGGAGTATCTATTCCCATTGGCAGGGGTTACAGGGATGTTATTGAAAATCTATGATGTTGTGATAGTTGAACCATTATGTGTATTTAGTATCGCGGAAAATTTTCATTCGCCTTAACACTCATAGCCTGGTTAATATGCCGGTGTTCATGCTGAATCAAGAAATCCAACGCATCTCTTAAGCTGTAAGTTACAATTGGAATAATAGGAGAGGTGATTATAATTTTATCAAGATCGGCATTTTTGCAATTTGAAATATATTCCAAAAAACTATCGAGGTTTTTATGATAAAGTTCAATGATCGCAAATTCCATTTTACCTGGCACAGGCCGAATTTTTTCAGGCGCAATCATTTTTTTCTTTACTTGCTCCTGTATCCTGTCCTTCATTAGTCGTCCGCACAAGCCGGTGAATGGGCTCCACTTTTCCCAAAGCCTCATTTTATAAGTACCCGCGGTTATTTTTTTCAGATCGGGAAAATAAGAGCTGTCAGCAATGATCAAATGATTTAAGCATTGGGCAATGCTCCAGCTTTCTTCCGAAGGTTTCCAATTCAGTTGCTCTAGAGAAATATTGGAAAATGCAAGTATGACTTTTTCTTTGGCCTCTTTGCCTTTCTGCAAAATCAATTTTATAAAAGCTTCATCTTTCATTTTGTTTTTGCATACCTGTGTTCGTTCCAGATCTGTCCATTCTTTAAAATAGCCTTTTCAAACACCCCTTCTTTTTTGTAGCCACTTTTTTCCAGCACTTTCATAGAGCTGATATTGTACTCAAACACTCCGGTATAAATTCGTACAAGATCCAATTGGTTCAATCCATAATCTGTGATCAGTTTCACTGCTTCGGTTGCAATGCCTTTATTCCAAAATGGTTCGCCGATCCAGTAACCGATCTCTGCAGTTTTTTTATAAACATCAAACTGGCTTGTTAACCCGATGACGCCACAAAACTGTCCATTATATTCTATCGCAAAGATCATTTGCGTATGTTCCTGTTTAGTTAGATTAATAAAGAAAGCGGCATTCTCTGTTGTGTATGGATGGGGCATAAGGTCACGAAGATTATCCCAAATCTTTTTATTGTTTGCGAACCGTGCTAAGTCTTCTTTATCGCTGTCACGAAGAGGACGTAAAATAATTTTTTTATGTATCAATTGCATAGCAGAGCTTTTAGCAGTCAAGTCAATTTTTAATTCTCTTTTTTACTTCTTCTGCAATATAGGGGATCGAACTCTCCGGGAAAGGAGAAACACTGCTCACATTTATTTCACAAAGCGAATATTTTTCGCTTGTGTTTTCAGTATTTATTTTATTTATAAAAAAGTCCGCATCCCATATTACGGGAAGTCTGTCTTTTTCAATTCCTGTAATATGCTGTAATTGCGAAACCCAGCTGTTTTCCATGATATGCTTCAGGTCCTGAAATAATCCGCAATCTTCCGTAAAATAAAAACGCTGACCTGGTCTTCTTTGAATGGATACAGCGCATTTATTTCCTGGTAGCCAAACCCGGTAACTCTTGAACCGCATAAATAACAACGAACCATTCCATTAATAATATTGGCGTTCCATTCCTGGTCTATTAGCATGCTGTTATTATGGAAATAAGATTCAAATGATAAAAAGAAATCGTCAACGGTCATCTGCGTTTCTTCATCGCCATTTTTAGCATGTGTTACGGCGATCCTGTTATCGTTAAGATTACCAGTATCTATTTTAAACACACCACTTCCTCCATTGCCGCGATACTGTTTTAATATCCGTGTCCCTGTCAACTCGTTTGAGACGAGAAACCGCTCTTTAAAATCTTTAAAAGAATTATACAGTTTGGTATCTCCTCCAAATTCTGTTTCTCTCACTTTATATAATATTTCCTTGGTTCCCATTTTTAAAATGGTATCCGGATGTGCAGAAACAAAACGGCCTTGCTCAGCCAATTTAATTAATAATGCATCCAATATTTGCCTGTCGCTTCCTTGTTCAATTGGGTTGACCCAAACAAGGATCGCATCATAATTAAGCAGTTCTTTTTCGAGTTTGCCTGATATTGAGTTATGATAAAGAATGGAATCAACAGCAAATCCTTTTTCAAGAAAGTGAGCAGCAAGCTTTTTATACTTTTCTTCTGTCAATACGTTCTTGGTTGAGCCAGGCTCTCCAAAGATCATTAGTGCTATTGTGTTGCTTTGCACGGCAGCAAGATTTTAGTTTCAATTTTTATTTATCCAAAAATTCTTTGATCATTACAACAGTCGCTTCCGGCTTTTGACTTCCTTCTTCTGCTGTGCATACTTCACCGATAAAGGAACCATGAGTGCCCGGCAATATCATCAACTGTGCGTTTGGAATTATATGAGACATTTTTACAGCATGTTCTGTTGTCACTACATCATTGTCGGCAACTACCAGCAGCGTCGGGACCTTTATCGATTGTAAAGCTTCATCACTCCAATCTTTAAATTGCAGCATCCGTTCCTTGTCTTTATTAAACATTGTTTGCAAACCTTTCTGATCATTATTGATCTGCAAATAATAGGTCTTTAAAAGCTTCGGCATATTTTCTAACGTTGCCTGTTGCATGCCTTCCCAAAATCCGGCGATCATGCCTTCTCTTTTATAAAATGATGAAACGGGAACCAATTTGTTTATAAGATCAGCATGCCTGATGGCAATTTGCATAGCGGTATTACCGCCATTACTAAAACCAAGGATATGTGCTTTGTTTATTTTAAGGGACCGGAGCAATGCTGCAACATCGTCTGCATCCTGCTCAAAAGATTCAGCACTGTCCCTGTCACTGGTATGACCATGCGCCTGCAATTCAACAGCGATTACTTTGTAATGCTGTGCCAGTATCGGAAGTATTTTGCCAAATGAAGTTTGAATAGTTGATCCTCCACCGTGTATTAACACAAGCGGTGTCCCTTCTCCGTGAATTTCATAATACATTTTTATCCCGTTCACCGGTGCATATCCGCTATCTTGCTTTATTTGATTGGACTCACTTGTTGTTGCCATAGATCTGTCTTTCGAATTGGTACAACTTATTATTATTAATGCTGATAAAATTGGCAATATAACTTTTTTTATCATTCGTGGTTTTATACAAAGATACTTCAGCGACTCAGGCGATGATCGAACAACCTAAAGAGGCTAGCCATCTGATTTTTTCTATTTAAAAATCCAGATCATTAATAACTTTCGGCAGTGATTGATTTTTTATAAGCAGTTTTTTTTCGACGATAGGTGAACTCAAACGAGAATAAGATCGCTCCATATATTTTAACCGCTACTCTGGGATACAATGCTTATCTTTGCTGTGTTAATTTGAGTATTTCAGCTCTTGTAAGTGAACAATCAGTTTTTCTTCCCGGCATTATTCTTTTACAGCTGCTTTCTTCTCAAGTATTTATAATTATAAATCTTTTCTAATGAACATTTACGTAGCAAACTTAGGCTTCAATGTGAATGATGAAAGTCTGCGGGGACTATTCAAAGATTTTGGCGCGGTAAGTTCGGCGAAAGTTATTATTGACAAATTCTCCAGCCAAAGCCGCGGTTTTGGTTTTGTAGAGATGTCAGATGAAAATGCTGCACAAAAAGCAGTTAAAGAACTAAACGGTATCATGATAGATGGCAAGTCAATTAAAGTAAGCGAGGCAAAGCCAAAAGAATACCGCAGCAACAGGGATTTTAGTTCTAACAGGTATTAAATCAGGAAACCAGGCAGGGTGATTTGCCCTGCTTTATTATAAAAACAAAATTATCAGTATATGACTTCTGAAATGATCGAGAAATTTGTTGAAGGCAAAGGCCGCAAAGATGCAGCAGTAAATATTCATTTTAAAGAACGCAGCACCATTACGGGCCTTTTTATCCGCACGGCAGATTATGGTGAATTAAAAATGAAAAACCTCTGGCGTGTTGTCAGTAATGGAAAAATAGAGGAATGGAACAAAACAAAGAACCTGGACCTGGCCCGCATTTTTAATGGACTTTCATTTACCAGGCTTACCGATGAACAATAGATTCGATGTCCATATAGTATTAATAAAATAATTCAGGTTTTATGTTCACACAAACATGGAAAAAATATTTGCCGGTTATTATCCTGCTAATGAAACGCTCGGATAAAGCTGAACAGGTTTTAGATATGAACTATACCGATTTTGCGCGGGCAACGGCAGGAAAAAAAATAAAACTCACTTTTTCAAGTGTGTTGCTCACCAATGGCCGAAGCAAAGTGGAATCCAAGTATTCGCCGCTGGCAAATGATCTGATACTTGTACTCCAGGAGAATCAACAATCAGGAACATTGATGCGTGATAAACTATTTGAATTTTCCCTGAATTCAAATTTTCAGTTAACGATCCGCAACAATACCCTGGTAGATGCCGAGTAGCTGTGTGATAAAAGTGCGATGGGCAGTTGAAATGATCAGCTGACGAGTTTTACATTTACGGCCATTGGGCCGCGTTGTCCTGGTTCTACTTCAAATGTTACTTTATCATTTTCTTTAATGGCAACTGAAAGATTATTGGCATGAACAAAAATACTTTCCTGTGACACATGGTCTTTAATAAAGCCAAATCCTTTAGCCGTATTGAAGAATGTTACTTTGCCGGTTCTTGTCAATTCAGCTTGGGTGGGAGGAACATACTCTGGAACGCCAATCTGTATGTCTTCTAATTTTACTTCAACTCTTTTACGGGGATCGGGCGGGGTAGGACTCAGGTTTCCATTTTCATCAAGGTAGGCGATCATATCATCGAAGCTGCCCTTTGTTTTTTCTTTTCGCTCCCGCATTTTTTCAGCTTTGTCTTTTGTTGCTTTTTTTTTCTTTTGTTCACGATCTTTTTTGTTCCATGATTCAGCCATGTATATTTTTTTTAGTTTAAAGATGACCGCAATGACAGGAGTTTAACAGAAATAATGAAGATTAAACTGCTTCCCGGTGCAGGTGAAGATACGATTTTAAAACCAGATGGTATTTTCGAAGGTTAATGAGTGGCGTCTCAGTTTGAAATAATATTAAACCACAGAGACACGGCGACACTGCGTTACACGGAGATGATCTCTGTGTTCCGCTGTGAACCCGGTGTCTCTGTGGTTCAAAAAACAAATTGTGACTCCACTGATTAACCGGATTCACCACGCACTGAAACCCGCTATTGATCTTCCTGGTAAAAATTTAGTTTGTTTCTAAGCTCATTAATTTCGTTTTGCATATTCTCAATGCGTTGAAGTAAATTAAGGATGGCATCAATGCCTTCGGAATTTATATTTAATTGGTGGAGCCTGACGATCTGTTCCAGTTTTGACAAATCGTTAACGGGAACACACACTGTTTCATTTACAATCATCGTTTCTATCAGTCCATGTTCTTCCAATGACCGTATGAATGAAATTTCCACCTGGTGACTGGCACAAAACTCATCAAGAACTATCATATCTGCCGTTTCCATTAAATTATTTTTATGATGATAATTTTGATAACTGTTCAAATAATTCTTTTTGCTTGTCCGTAAGGTTGGTTGGTATTTTTATTTGAAATGTAATGATCATGTCTCCAAATTCTCCTTCCGCTTTATATACAGGGAATCCTTTTCCTTTTAATTTTATTTTGCTTCCATTTTGTGTTCCCGGTTTTACTTTCAGTTTTACTTTGCCATCAAGTGTATCCAGGATCATCTCACCGCCCAGCACAGCGGTATACAGATCTATATCTACGGTTGCGTGAAGATCATTTCCATCCCGTTTGAATTTTGTACTATTAATAATATGAAACGTTATATAAAGATCGCCATTAGGGCCGCCATTGATGCCTGGCCCGCCATGAGCTTTGATCTTTATCTTCTGACCATTTTCAACGCCGGCAGGAATAGTGATGCGTATACTCTTATCGTTCACCGTTAGCACCTGTTGATGCGTTTTATAGACATCGGTTAGATTCAACTGCAACTCTGCATGATAATCTTCACCACGAAATTTTGTTTGCCTTTGCCGGAAACCACCGCTTCCCATATTGCCAAACATTGAAGTAAAAAAATCAGAGAAATCGTTGTCTGCAAAATCACCGGAGAAAGTTTCTGTTCCGGGTCCGCGCTGCCGTGATTGTTTTGCCTGCTCAAACTGTTCGGCATGTTGCCAGTCCTTTCCGTATTGATCGTATTTTTTTCTTTTTTCAGGATCGCTCAACACCTCATTGGCCTCGTTTACCTGCTGAAATATTTTGTGGGCTTCTTTGTCGCTGGGATTAAGATCGGGATGATGTTTTCTCGCCAGCTTGCGATATGCTTTTTTAATATCTTCCTGCGTTGCATTCTTGTCAACACCCAGCACTTTGTAATAATCTATAAACTCCATTGCCTCAGGTTATAATCGGGTTTACTTTATTTAATAAAATTAGGAAAAAGAACCCAGCGGATTGCCCGGGATTTCTTTTGTAGTAACATAGCCATTGGCGTCAAACGCAGGGCGGACAGAAAAGTTTTTACAATTACAAGTAAATTGATATCAACTGGTAAATCAGGATGATGATAATTATCAAGAGGATAGAAAAATAGATCATCTTATTGTGCTTCGCCAGCCAATCAGGAATATAAATATCAAAATTATGTTTGTTTGAATCGGAATATCTTCTTGCAATTATTGTAAGCGGACATTTCATTTTAAAAATAAGCAAGACAATTGCTTCGAGCAAAAAAACACCAAGCCCTATCCAAATCCACTTATCTATTTTACCTGCAATAACAGCGTACAGCAAATAAAATATAACTACGTTGTAAAAAACCCATATGAGTGTATGGATCGTTTTGATAAGCGTGAGTTTTACACCGGCGGTCATAGTGTGAAGATAATATTTGTACCGGGTTAGCAAATGACCTTCACCTTATTCCGGGCTGATAAGGATTATCCGGACGCTTGAGTTTAAGCAATAATTTTTTGAGCAAACTTTTATTTATGGTACATCAAGGTAACAGCGCTGAAATTTCATAACTTTCATTTTAAATTCTTACTTATGAGATGCCGGCGCTTGCTGTTGTTTTGTCTTATCCTTTTTTCTCATCAATTCCTTGTTGCACAAAAAAATGTTTCGCAACCCAATATTATTTACATTATGGCTGATGATCTTGGTTATGCAGATCTCAGTTGCTATGGAAGAAAAGACTATAAAACGCCGCATCTTGATGAATTATGTTCACAGGGAGTAAAGTTTATGAATGCTTATGCGGCGGCACCAGTTTGTACCCCAACGAGGGTGGCTTTTTTTACCGGCAGATATCCCGCACGTTCACCAATCGGTTTATATGAACCACTTGCAGAAGGACCTAAGGATAGTCTTGTTGGTTTATCGCCTGAAGATCCTTCAATCGCCCAGTTGTTAAAGAAAGCAGGGTATGAAACTTATCTTGTTGGCAAATGGCATTTGGGATATAAGATGGAATTCACCCCAAACAAAAATGGATTTGATTATTTCTTCGGATTTAAAACAGGCGCCACAGACTATATCTCTCATACTTCTCCCAAAGGCAAACCTGATCTTTATGAGAACGACAAACTTGTACAAAAAGATGGATACATAACTGATATACTCGGTGAGAAAGCAAGTGAAATAATTAAGAAACAGCATCAGAAACCTTTTTTCATAGCGCTTATGTTTAATGCTCCTCACTGGCCCTGGCAGGCACCAGGGGGCAAACCATTAACACCTGGCACTGTCGATGATTGGAAAAAAGGCGGCTCAGCGGAAGTTTATGCCTCGATGATGAAGGCTCTTGATGATGCAGTTGGTAAAGTAGTAAAAGCAATTGATGATGTTAAATTGTCTCAAAATACTGTGATCATTTTCACGAGCGATAATGGTGGTGAACGATATTCTGATAACGGGATCTATAAAGGCGGGAAAATGGATCTGTGGGAAGGTGGCATTCGTGAACCGGCAATAATGAAATGGGCAGGTAGAATAAAAGTAAATTCAGTAACGACCCAGGTAGTTACAACCATGGACTGGACGGCAACTATACTTGCCCTTGCCGGTGCCAAAGCAGATGCAAAATTTCCATTGGATGGGATCAACCTGATACCAATGATAACGGGAAAAGAAATAAATCTTGACAGGACATTGTACTGGAGAATATCGCAGCGAAAGCAACTTAAGGCGGTCCGTGATGGTAAGTGGAAATGGCTGCAAGATGAAAAAGGTGAAGAATATCTTTTCGATCTTGCTGCTGACCCGGCAGAAGAAAATAATTTGAAGGAAAAATTTCATGAAGTTTTTATACGATTGAAAAACAAATTTGGTGAATGGGAAAAAACTGTGCTTCCACCTGCTCCTTTATAAACTATAATATTCCGGATCAGCGGCAAGCCAAATGAGGTGGTTTAAAAAGTAAATAAGTGACACGACGGACACGAAGTATACACAACGGACACGAAGAACTTTGCATAACTCATAGCCCACGGTTTAAACCGTGGGCTATGAGTTGAAGAGCTTCCATTTAACATAAGCACTTTGTGTTCGTCGTGGTCTCTTTGTGTTCGTTGTGGTCCCTGCTTCGTCAATTTTTGAGACAACCTCGTTTTATTTAATGCTGTTTAATTAGTAGTAGGTGCTGACGGCCTGCTAAGAATGTCGTCGTTACTCACACCTTTCTTTTTCGATACATTTTCTGTGAGCTTACCAAAATTCCAGGTTAGTGCAAGCACCGCAGCACGCCGGGGTTGCTGGTTGATATTTGTGCTGTAAAAATTCTTATCTTTTGTTATTGTTTTGAAGTCGCGGGTCTTTTCATAGTAATTCACTGCCCGTAAAGAAATATTGATCTTATTCTTAAATATTTTATAATTGAATGCAACATTGTGCCATGGACTGAAGGGGTAAGTGGTTTGAATAGTCTGAGGTTCCTTCCAAAATCCAACAAAAGTGCTGATTGTAAATTTATCATTGAATTTATAACTTGTATTCATGTTAAAATTAATCCCGAAGCCACTATTGGATTGCGACTTATCAGAATTATTGGTAACGGTGCTGTAACGCAACGATCCATTTACAAAGAAGCTCCATTTGGGAGTGAACTTCGTACTGAAATTCAGATTGAGGCTTGATTGAAACTCTTTCCCGATATTAAGACTTGTTGTTTTTGTGATCCCTGTTTGCGGATCAAAAGAAGAATACTGCAAAATTTTATTGCCGCTATAGCTTCCTTCTATATTGATGCCTGCAAAAGTATTTCCCTTTACAAACCGGAGTTGCCCGGTAAGAACATGCGATGTTTGCGGATCAAGATCAGGATTGCCGTATGAAATATTCAGCGAATCATTGTTGTAAACAAAAGGGTTCAGGTCCCAGATATAAGGCCGTTGCAATCTTTTTGTATAGCTAACAACCAGTGTTGTTATTTTACTCACCCGGTTGGTGAATTGAATGTTTGGAAGGAATGTAGCATAACTGTTCTTTACTTTCGTATTGGATGAGATAAAGTCTCCATTTACATTGGTGTATTCAACACGGGCACCCAAACGAAAACTGGATTTTTTTAATCGAAAGCTGTACATACTGTAAAGACTGATCACATCCTGCGTATATTTAAAATAATCGGTATTGGCAGAATTCAATTTATAATCTTCCGCTTCATCATATTTTATAAGACTTTCAAAATCGGAGCTGGCACGCCGTAAAATTGCTTTCACATCCTCCTTCAAGCTTACCGGTTTTTTTTATGGGAATGCTGTTGTCGGCCTGGATTGTATATTGATTGTTGATTGCATAACTATTATTAATTAAGTAACGATCCGTACCGGGATTATCCTGGAAGCTGGTAAGCTCAGCATCATTTTTACCAAACTCACCAAGAAACCGCAAGCTGAATTCTCTTGTCTTTATTCTTTTTAAAATGTTTGATATAATCGCTTCCTATATTCACACCGGGGTTTTTGCTTTTATTGTAAAGGTTATAGTAACTGATTGTTGAAGGCGAAGAAATAAAATCGGTCGTGATCGTTTGATCAGAAACTGTTGTATTGGACCAACTGTCAATATTAGTGTACACGCTGATCGTATTCAGCGTGTCAAGTTCCCAGCTCAATTCCGCATTGCCGAAACTCCACGCTGAATTATTGGCTTGTTTGCCGTCAAGAGTTCTTTTGGTATAAATACTTTGCATTGCCGGGATAGTAACATTCGTGCTCTTCATTGATACAGGATCTTTAAAACCTGTATTCAAAAATACACTGGCGCCGATCTTGCCAACTTTTGCATTGGCATTAATGGCAAAATTATTTATCTTATCACTTGTTCTTGAGAAGGAAGAAAGAGTTCCATTATAACCCACAACTTTTTTCTTCGTAATGATATTGATGATTCCCCCTATTCCTTCGCCATCATATTTAGCCGAAGGAGTTGTGATCACTTCTATTTTCGATATGAGTGCACCTGGAAATCCTCTCAATGCTTCTTTAACGTTCCTGGCAAACATCGAAGTTTCTCTGCCGTTGAGCAGTACTTTAAAATTTGATTTGCCATTTACTTTTATATTGTCTTCACCATCCACAGTTACAAAAGGTGTCTTTCGTAAAATGTCGATCGCGGTTTCTGTTTTGTTGGTTGGATCGTCTTCCACATTAAAAACAATTTTATCATCGGATTGTTCTACCATCGGTCGTTGCGCCGTTACCACAACTTCTTTAAGCGTGCCGGTTGCTCTTGATAATTGTACCGGGTCGATTTGCATATCGCCGGCCTGGGGTGCCACGGTAATGTTGATACGTTTTTCAGCAAAGCCCGTATGGGTAAATGAAAGTATATAACTCCCGGTATCCGGTTTATTGAGTTGAAAGCTTCCGTTCTCTTTTGAAAGGGTTGTCTGTAAAGCTACCGGGTTATTTTTTTTGAAGATGCGGACGGTTACCAACGAGAGGCTTTTGGTACTGTCAGAAACTGTTCCGGATAACTTCATCTTAGTTTGTGAAAATACAAACCCGGGCAGAATAAAAAAAATAGTTAGCAAAAGAGCAGCTAGTAAAAACTTTTTCATGGCATTTTATTTTTACTGAAATGGTTTGGCAGATTGCAACATAAGTTTAACGAATTTATTCGTAGACGAAAGCTTTTTATGATGAAAGGTTGTAAGTAGATATGCAGGGTATCAATGAAGTGCCCACAGTTTGGTTCTTACAAATCTGACGGAGGCGCAGCCAGACAGTTTTTATGAATCGGCTGTAAGCAGTCGTAAAATCGAACCAACCTGGAAAGACTTTAATAGATCGTTATATCGTCTCTGAAAATATAACCGGCTTCAGCGTTTTGGATTATAAGTTTGATCGTTTCATAATAATCTGTAACCAAAAAAGAATAATCGGTTTCATCAACCTGTGTAATGGTGACCGAAAGTCCCTGAAATAATATCCTGATCACTTTCATCGGCTTTCCATCACTGTTTCTTTGGATCGCTTCTTTGTATGTTACGCCGGGAAATTTATTTCTTATATAATTGATTGTTGAGTCTGCCTCGGTTTTGTTCATGTCTTTATAGATTGCCGTAACAATTCTATCGGTGGAATTATTAAACTGGATAGTTTCCACTGATATCGAATCATGATCATTCCATTTCTGTTTGGAAACCTCATCAAATTCTTCACGCAATTTGACACGCCTGGTTCCCAGTTTTTCATATTCATTTTTAAATTTTCCGGGAGGGTATGGAGTGTTTAACCGGATATCCCATAATGGAATTGATACCGTTTCTTTTCTTACCCTTAAATTAGTATCTGAATTATTATTGCTTTGAAAAACGGCTATGTATTCCCCGATTGCCAACAGATATTTTTTTCCTCTTATACTGTCTATAAATACTTCAAGTGTATCCTGCCTGCAGCACACTGTTTCGCCATTTGCCTCGTAATTATCGTAGAATATAATTGCAGAGTCGTTAATTATGGGCGGCTTATTTTGATTTGTAAAAAAAATACTAAGCGGTGCAAATCGTAAAGAGTCTGGAAATGGAAAACTTTTGGTTTTGGGAAAGTAAGTAGTATCCGGTGAAAAAAAATTGAAGACTACAGCCCATGCTTCCTTTTTATCATCAGCCTTTTGTTCACATGACGCAAAAAGGAAAAAGGCGAAAAAACTTATCGCACATAGCCGTATCAAAATTACATTCTTCACCACTGTTGAATAGTTTAGTCCGCAAAAATATTGAATAGATAGCCAACCAGAGTTAATAATAAAAACTGAGAAGCGTGTCGTCTAAAATTGGAATTAAACCACGGAGACACAGGGACACCAGGTTACACAGGGATAATCTCGGTGTTTCCCTGTGACCAAACTGCCTCTGTGGTTAAAAAAAGGTTGCAAGATTCAGTAACTGAATTGTTCTACTCTGAATCTATCTTCACCTGCAGTATATTACCCGGTTGATTTGTTCCTTCGTTTGCTATGAATAAATCACCGGCGGAGTTAAATGAAATTCCCTCCGGTTGTGCAAATTCATTATTATTTAATTGATACAATTTTTTAATGGCGCCTGCCGCATCTGTGATCAATAACTTTGAATTTCTTCCATCAACGATATACATATCACCGCTGAGCGGATGAATAGCAATACCTGATGGATTGATTGAACCTTTCTTTTTTTTGCCTGAACCATTACTCTCAAACACTTCGTTTAGCAGATCAATTTTAAAAACAGGCTGCTGGTCCATTTTCTTTGAATCAAGGTCAAATGCATATATGCCTTTGTAATCATCTGCATCAAGCTCCGCACCTTTGATGGCTATCAATAGCCTGTTATTTTTTTTATCATAACAAAGCCCTTCGGAATCTTGTTTAATAGTTAAATGAGTACTGTATTCTTTTACCATGGGCTTGTCCGCACTTATATTGCTCACCTCAAATAATTTTCCGTCGGCACGCAATACCCACACCGTTTCACCCACTACAGCCAGACCTTCATAATCTCCCACTCCGCCAAATGGGACCTCTTTTTCCAGTGATGATGATGCGATATTATAAATGAATATTGTTCCCAGCTCGTCCTGGACACAGGCAAACCGGTTGTCGTCTATAGATGAAAGACCGGAAATTTCCAGCAATTGCTTTGGCATCTCCCATTTTTTTGCAACTGTAATTCCGGGAGCCGGCAATTCTTGTTTATCGCTTTTTGCTTTTTTAGCTTTTTCAGTTTTTGGTGTGGATTTTCCTAAAAAAGAAAAAGTATCCTTCCTGTCACCAAGTAAAACAAATATCCCGGAAAGCCCAGCTGCTAAAATTGCTATTTTAATAATGTTCATTTTAGTCTTGTTTGATTTTTTTTCAGTTTGTTCTGCTTGTTTGCCAAAATCAGGCGGTGGTTCATTCTTAAAAGTATGCGATTCCAAAGTATTTTTTTTATCTCTGTTGTTTTAAATAATTCATTTGACTGCATGTTTGACGACAGCTCAGAAAAAAGCAGGTGGAAGTGTAAGAAATATGCGAAAACAGGCAAATTAGAATGAATATTTTTATGAGCGGATAGTCATTTTAAATTCAAACCACTATCTTTAAATCGAATGAAAGCCGGAGCTTGCATATTGATAGTTATCTGGAGCCTGTTACTGGTTGAACCCATTCTTGCCAATTTCCGCATCGAATCTCCTTATTCGTCTTGTGCGGAAAAGCAAGCGGTGCAATCATCATGCTGCAAATCGAAGTGTGAAGCCCCTGCTGAAAGCGAAGAAAAAAATGAATGTGAGAATAATCGTTGTAATCCCCTGATGTCATGTCCCACCGGCAATTTTTATTTGTTTGGCCAGCAGCAAATTTCTCTCACCTATTTTATGTTTGCAAAAGAAAAAGCGATTTTGGTTAATGATAATCGTATTATAAAACAATCTGCTGAATGTTGGCATCCTCCCGAAATAATTTAATTCTCTGCCTGCCGGGAGGCAGGTTTAGCAATTAAATTATTTATTAATCAAATTTTTTGAAATGAAAAAATTACTGGTAGCAATACTGGCTGTTAGTGTAATGTCTTTACCTGCCATAGCTGCAAACGATGGCGGTAAAAAGAAAGCCAGGAAAAAAGCTAAGATTGAATGTAAAAAAGACAAGACTTGCGACGTGAAAAATTGTGATCCTAAAAACTGCGATCCCAAAAATTGCGATCCTAAGAATTGTCCATATCCGACTTGTCCTAAGGACGAGAAATGTTCGACAGCGTCGACATGTTCGGGAAATAAATAAATGTTGAAAGATACATTTGAGCCACTTCCGATGGAAGTGGCTTTTTTATTTTTTATTTTTGACAACCGGAGATAACCAAAATGAAGATTCTTATTCTAGTTGTTGCGGTAGTACTCGGTACTTCTTGTTCCAAACAATTGATGCAGGCTAAGCAGAGGAATAAGCTCCATGATGAATATTTTATACTTCGCAGGAATGGCCATTACTTTTCTAAAATGCTTTTATTCGGTGTATTTCCTATGGAGGAAAGCAGCCGTGGCCGTTACATAAGATCTAATGACACCATATATTTTGTAAACAAAGAAAAAAAGAACGTTTACAGTACGTATGGTTATGGTGTTATCGACAGCAATGCTCGCACATTTACTTATCGCTTTAGCGATACGGCTGAATTAAAAACATTAAGTATTCGCAGAGGCCGTTGATGAAGTATCATAGATGCATTGAAACCCCATTTGTATATTGTTTTTAAACTCTCTTTTTTGCATCAATAAATTTTTGCTCGTATTCTTTTACTTTGCTTTCCATTTTTTTCTGTTGATAGATAATGATCAGCAGGTCCAGCACTTCAGAAAGATCTGCCTTTTCATCGCTTGTTAATTTTGCTTTTGGGGAGATCAGTTTCTCAACTTCTAAAAAGTAAGGAATTGCTTCATCAAGAAAAGCCAATGCTGTTGTCTTATCTGTTTTCAAAACATCGATAGCCTTATTGTACGCAATTTGCCCTGCAAACAATTGTGCTTTTGTATAATCCGGTTTTATTTGCAATGCTTTGCGAATGTTTTGTTGTGCTTTATTAATTAATGCTTCCGAGTTTGATGGACGTTTGGCCAAATCAACATTATATGCATACTGGTATAATTCAACCGCGTAGTTATACATGTACAAATGATTGCCGGGATTATCAGCGATAGTCTTTTCATAAGTGGCAAACAATTGTTCTTTGTCGCCCGATTGCCTTATTAAGTCAAGCTCCAGGCTGGGCCAAAACTCATTTCCCGGAAATACTTCTTTCCCGATCTTTAAAAAATTAGTTGCTTTTGTATAATCCTTAGCTTCATAATAATAATTTGCTACCCATTTATAAATTTCCTCAAAACCGCTGCCTTTGGCTCTCGCTTCAACAAGCGATCCATAATAGGTTACTGCTTCATGAAGACGGCCAAGCTTTTCAGCTGCCACGCCGGCATAGAGCACTGAATTTGTATCCAGCTTTAACGATATCCAGCCTTTTTGAGTCATGAAAGTAGAAACGGTAATTGCATTGATAAAACCGGTCAATGCTTTATCATATTTTTTATCATTGAAACTGGTAGCGGCTTCCGTATAAAAACCTGTATAAATATCATTAATCGGTTTATAGCCGTCAATTTGCAGGGCGATCAGCATTTTATCGTCGGCTTCTGTATATTGCTTCAACGCTATAAATGCATCCATTCTTGCATTGGGAAACCGCTGGGCCAGATCTGCATCCATTGCAACAGCACTATAGATCTTTGCCTTTGTATAAAGTGCGTCAGGATTCTTTTTGTTTATTGCAAGAACAAAGAAGTTGTCAATTTCAGCTTTTGCCTCAATGAGCTTACTAGTCTTCAAATATTCTTTCGCCTGTTCAACTTTCTGAGCAAGCAGCGAGACAGCCACACTTACAAATACAGCAAATATGAAAATTCTTTTAGTCATGATTTCTTATTAAGGTATGATCAAAGATATCCGGAAATTAAATATCGTTTTTCTATTATAAAAAAATATCTATGAACCGACCCTGGCGAGCGGAATAGGACGGGCGGTAAAACGCTACACAATTTTGCGGTTGCCTTTTTGCGTTTAAATCATGTTATTTCGCCTTGTTTAATGTATAGCTGGTATAACTATCACCCACTAGCAGGTGTGTATTATTATCTATGAAGTAAAGAATATTATCATCGGCTTTGAGTAAGAGCATTTGATTTTGTGATTTATCCGGAGCAGGTAACAATTGATATACCACGGCTGCAGGGTCATTAATTGTTCCTTGAAGCAGTTTCCATGTTCCTGTTATCGTGTACCTGTTATCTCCTTTACCAACATATATTGTTTGAATGATAAAATTTGCGGGAAGATGCGTATTCGTATCCTGTAAAAGCACAAGCTTGCATTTAATAATTTGACACCCTTCTGCAGAAATATTATTTATATCTCTCAGCGTCTTATTACACGGAGTTCTTCCATAAAAAATCCCAACTGTATCAGAAGAAACCGGAAGCCGCGGTGAGGTAACTAACCTGGGACTAAATTTTCCGTCTGAAAAACTTACCGGGTCTTTCCGGTTGAGTGTATAACTCCATGCTGCGGTGCCATTCACCAGTTTTTTGTTTTTATTCAGTAAATGAAGAAGATTTTGACCGGGCTGTAAAAATGATAATGTAAGAGGAGAGTTATCTGCGATCAATGTAATAATGACATCACTATTTTTGGAATTTCTTTTTTCAATTGCACATTTGCCTTTTAACTCTATTGTTTTTGCGCCTTCTGTAAATCCCCTTGTTCCCTGCTTTCCCAATCCATATGTGTAAATAAGAGTAAAGCTGGATGGATCTTTTTCTGAATCGCTGAAAAGTGCAAGGTTCCATTTCATCATTTCACATTTGAAGTCCGCAGGTATCCCAAGCATTACTTTAACCTCATCATTACACGGCGTTGTTGCTTCAAAAATTTTTTTTTGCGATTTGTCGCCTGCGCCGGTTTGTTGTGCACAGGACTGCCCGATAAAGCAGTAGAAAAACAGTGTGGCTAATGAAAATCTTAGTTTTTTCATAAACGGTTTTTTCAAATTTAAGAAGCAGTGATAAGAGGCAACAAAAAGTTACACAATTCGCCTTGATTTCTTGACAAAAAGTATTTTTACCGGCTTGTTCCCACTGCCCGGCTTATTTTTCTATAAATGCCGGGTAAATGTTATCACCCATGAAAGATGTTAAAGGAGTTTTCAATTGTCCCGCTATTCGCATTATGTATATTTGAGCGACATAATGCGGGTTGTTATTTGATGAAAAGAGAATGTAATTGCCATCCCTGGTCCAAACCGGATTTTCATCTCTCTTGGGTGTGTCCGTTAATCTTTTGTTTCTGGTTCCGTTTGAATTAATAACAAATATATCAGGACTTCCATTTTCAAAAGACACATAAGCTATTTTATCTCCACTGGGTGACCAAACAGCATTGTTATTGCCATCTCTTGGATACCCGGTGTCGAAGTAATTTGGAGACACACTAAAGGTTATTTGTTTTAGATTACTGCCATCAGTATTCATCACAAATATTTGTGAGCCATTCCGATCATTGGATACAATTGAAATCTTGTTTCCTGCTGGTGAAATTTTAGGGTCTCCAAACGACTTGCCTTGTGGAGTTAATAATTGCCTGTTGCTGCCATCATTATTCATTTTATAAATACCCGCCCAACCGTTACTTGAAGATGAAAAAATTATTGAATTGCCACCGGGAAAATAGTGAGGTGAATAATTATTATTTTGGTTGGTCAGTTTTAATTCATCGGTGCCATCCGTTTTAATTGAATAGATGTCATAGGTGCCGCCGATAGCATTATCATTTTTCACAAAAACAATTTTGCTGTCATCCGGCGACCAGGAAGGACTGCCACAAAACAGTTTTCCTTTAGACAAGAATTTTTCGTTTTGTCCATCAATATCAATAATGTATAAATTATAGTGGAAGCTGTTATCGTAAGTAGTAAATGCAACTTTCGTCCCGCTGTTTGACAGTACCGGAGGAGAACAACGCACTAAAGTATTTGAAAGAGCTCTTTGATTTGTACCATCTGCATTCATCAGGAACATTTGCCAATCCGCGCTGTTAGGAATCCTTCTCGCTATAAAAAGCACTTCACCTTTTGCATCAATTGGTGTCATATTAAGATCATTATCCTTACTGCAGGAGGATAGAATGATAAATGCAATTGCAATGTATTTTTTCATGAAAGCGCTTTCAAAGATGACAACGATTGTTTAGCGAATGTTGCACTAAGCCCGCAGCCAATGCATAAAAAATATGGGATGCATTCTGCACTATCAGGCAACCTTTTCCCTGTCCAGATCACTGTATGGATAAAAACCTTTTTGTTTTAATAATTTAAACAATTCCGGGCTTCCATTTTCTCTTGCAAATTCCATTTCACTTCTAAATATTTCCAGGCATAAAAGCAAATGATGTTTTCTATCACCAACCCAGAACTCCTTGTTGCCGGGTTGATAGTTGTCAAAAACCAAACACCTGTTTTCTTCTCCTTCTCTTGGCACTTCACAAGTTTCGTTTGGATTTAAAACTGCCCCAGATGAAAAGTTCCCAATGGTCGTAAAAAATCCACATATACGTCTTTCGATCAGGTTAAATGCTGTTTGTGTTTCCTGACTTTCATTATAAGGTTCTTTAGTAAATGCTACGAGTTCATAAGTTCCAAGCCGGTTTGGCCGGGGACCGTTTCCGTCCGGGTCTAATAATTCCATAGTCGCAAAGCCCGTTCCCGGAATATGGCTTGGGAAATAATACATATCAACTGCACCACCCACTGAAAATGGAATTATAGCGTGACCAACCAGGCCGTGCATTTTTCCTAAAACATCTTCAAGTCCTTTTGCTTTTTCTTCGTAATCCCTGTCATATTGTTCCTGGGAAAATTCTTGTTCAGGTATTGGTTCTTCTTTCTTTCCGCCAAAAAGTTTTTTAAAAAAGCCCATAGATATAAAGGTAAGAAACGGAAGTCAGAAGTCGTAAGTCGTAAGTAAGAAGTCGGGAGTCGGAAGACAGACGTAAGTAAACAGATATCGAATCTCAGACCTCGGGCTATTTCACTGATGCATTGATCATTTTTTCCAACACTTTTATGTCAACGTCATCAAGCTTATTGATATAAAGACAACCGACGCCGGTCTTGTATTTGCCTAATTTTTTCATTGCGTCATCGTGTCTCTTTAAATCGATCAGATGTAATGATAAATTAGCTTTGCGTGGTGAAAAACCAATTTTGAACCAATCTACTTCTCTGCCGCTAGTGGGACTTTTATATCTTACATCACCGAAACCTATCATTGAACTGCCCCACATTTTGGGCTTTTCCTTCATGGCTTTTTCCATCATTGTAAGGATAGTGCGACTGTCTTTACGCTTTTGCTCATCAGGGATACTATCGATAAAACTGTCGACGCTAATCGAAGTTGGCTTGGTTTTAATTTGTGCTAACTTACCCATATAAAATATTTTTTAGAGTTGGGTGTCACCTACACATAAATATATAAATAAATCAAGTGCAAAAACAAAGAAAACGCCTGCAAATTAAAACTTATAACTCATGAGAATCATCCTTTGATCAATGCTTTCAAAAACAGTTGCACATTTTCCGATCTTCCAATCGGTTCTAATAAGAATATAAATAGGTTAACGCCCAGGGCGAGATAAGTAGCGGGATGTTTAAGCTTATTGTATTTCCATGCGCCAAAGAGCAGCATTCCGATAATGAGTAATTGGGTAAAATACAGAGGAGCAATAATATTTATATTCGGCCAGTCTTGCCTGTACATACCAACATACACATTTTGGATTCCGCGGCCAAGGGCAGGCATCATAATAATGAATACTGTAGATATCAACCACCATGCATGATTTTCGATTTCTTTTCGGTGCAGGATGCTTTTTATTACTGCATAGCCAAACGCTGTCATCATTACAATTTCTACTGCAGCCACGCCAAAAAAGAACCATGGTTGAAATGGTCCGAACTGGTCTGGCATTGCCAACGATCTTTCAGTTGTTGCAATATCCCTGTGCAACATACTCAAGGCAGTTAAGCAAACACCTCCGGCTATGAACATGCCTATGATACCATTGGTCCTGTGCCTCGCCATCTGCCCATGCGTTGCAAAATAAGGTTGAATGATCAAATAGATATACCAAACCGTACCAGTTAAATAATGTATATGGACAGACCATGCGTTATCGGAAAAATCGCCCCAATAATCTTTGAAGATGCCAAATTGCATAAAGAGCATCGGGACAAGCATCCATTTGTGCAGGGTTTTATATTTATTCATTCTTGTATTTTAAATATAATTACCATTCGAACCTGGGAAAATATTCTTTTGCCAGGAACAACAAAATCAATAATAAAATTGTCGACACTTGTCTCCAAATTCCCTTTTGCTTCTTTAATTCAAAGGAAACTGCCAGTGCAAGAAGTATGAAAGCAAGACTTGCGAGACCCGACGACACCAGCACTGTAGATAAGTTATAAGAATATTGCCCATGTAAAATGAATAATTGTCTTATACATTGATAAACAAAAAGGGAAACAAACGCCACAATAGTCGAAGCAACTACTAATTTCAATCTCGAAATATGAATGTTGAACTTTAGTAAGCGCTTTTGCAAAAAAATAAAAATGAGAATGAACGCAATCAGAATAAGAATTCCATAAATTCTGATCTCAGATCCCGGAATAAATTCTGGAATGCCAAAAGGAGAAAAGTCGACTAACCACAAAATAAAAAGCAGTGCTGCAAGACTGATAAGAGTGAAAAGGGAAATTGTCTTAATCTGTTTTGGTTCCATCCTGACAAATAGAATTTGCTGTTATAACCTATAGCGCTGTAATTTATAATATAAAATGCAACCTGTAAATTTCGTTTATTGAAATATCTCACCAACGGTTTCTGCACCCATCGCATTAATTACCGCCGGCGAGATACTGGGCTATTCTGGTAACAAATATTGTTATGGTGTGCTTTTTGATTTGCTTACACTATCTAAATGGTTTGGGTAACAAAATGCGTTGCACACTTAATTATAAAATGATTTAAGGACGGCTTTAAAAAGGTATCTATGAAAAAATTAAAAGAGATCTGGAAAGTAATTATACAATCTTTCAAAGGTTTTGGTGAAGACAAAATACCAAAGTACAGCGCATCGCTTGCCTATACCACTGTTTTCTCTTTCGGGCCACTGCTAATAGTAATTATTTTTCTATGCAGCATTTTTTTTGGCCAGGAGGCGACGCAGGGAAGAATATACAGCCAGCTGCAGCAATTTGTTGGAGAAGATGCGGCCCTGCAACTCCAAACAATCATTAAAAATGCATCGGTGAGCGGTAAGGGTACCGTTGCTGCAGCAATTGGTATTATAACATTATTATTTGGAGCAACTGCTGTGTTTGCAGAAATACAGGATTCGATAAATACAGTATGGGGTTTAAAAGCAAAACCAAGTAAAGGGCTTTGGAAGATGCTTCGAAATCGCTTTTTATCTTTTTCCGTTGTTGTCAGTCTTGGATTTTTATTGTTAGTGTCTCTTGCAATATCAACTATCATTGAAGGGTTGAGTGATAAGCTAAAGGCCAGTTTCCCCGATGTGGCCGTTATTATATTTTATATCCTGGACCTGGTTATTTCCTTTGTAGTTATTACTTCGCTGTTCGCTGTAATATTTAAAGTACTGCCCGATGCAAAGACGAAATGGAAGGATATACTGCCCGGAGCATTAGCATCCGGCATTTTATTCATGATAGGTAAGTTTGCTATCTCATTTTATATTGGAAAAAGTAATGTCGGCACTACTTACGGCGCAGCAGGTTCACTCGTTGTATTGTTATTGTGGGTTTATTACTCCGCTATGATCTTGTATCTCGGGGCGGAATTTGCAAAAGCATGGAGTACTCATAAAGGTTCTTCGATACAGCCAAATGATTATGCAGTAGCATTAAAAAAAGTTTAGGTGACGACCGGCAACATACCTGGCATGGAGGAACTATGGTGGTAGCGGGTTATCCTTGCAATAAAAAATCCGAACGAAATAGTTTTACGGATATGAAAAAGTAATATTTAATAGAGCCGCGGAATCTTGTGCCTTAATTTTCTGCTCACAATTATACTGTCTTATCTCGTCAATGATCTTAGGCGAGAAGGGATTTTCTTCTGCAGCCTTTATATCTTCAACTAATCTTTTTTCAGCGCCCAATAAGGCAAGTGTATCACTTAGCAAGTGAATAAACTCTCTTCTTAAAAATTCCTGTGACTTTTCCATAAATTTTTTTACTCAATATTTGGGCCAAAAGATAAACAACCCCGTATCTCTCGTTGCTTTGTATCGCTGGGCTTTAATTTATGGTAGATGTTGTCCATAGATTTCCCCGTACAGTACAAATGTGTTCCATGCCCGGGATAATAATTAACTGGCGTTACAAACTCATGACCATAACTGAAGATTCTTTTTATTGAACACTACGAGTGAGTGGCAAAATGAAATGCCTCTTTTTATAGAGGCATTAATTTTTGGATTGCGGTGGCAATCCTGTGGTTACTTAGTTCACACAGGGAAAATTATTTACCCCAGGTGATGATGCTCAGGACAATGATCACAGCGAAAATAGTTACGGTGACCAGGCTGCCCTGTACATCCACGTTGTGAAGAAGCGTGTTGAGTTTTTTCATAACCTGAATTTTAGTTTTCAAAAACGGTTTCAGACCAGGTTCTCAAAGGGCGGAGATTGTATGAACCTCCATAGGGTATGCTTCAAAAGGAGTACGGAGGTAAAAAAACGGAGCGGTTAACACTTCCAACTTTGAAAACATAGATCGGGTACTCATTATTGTATTAAAGAATGCAGATATTTTTAGAAATCGTATAACCACTAAAGAAAAGACGGAAATTTATCATTGGGAGTGCGAAGTCAGAAGTTAGAAGTCGGGAGTCGGGAGTCGGGAGTCGGGAAAAGGTAAATGCAAAAATAAAATTTCATACTTCTTGCTTCATCCCTCAACTCTCAGTTTTGTTTTGTTCTTCAAAAAAATACAGCACACTTACAAATCTTTTCACATGGTTTCTTGTTTCTGCCGGTAGAAAATTTTGCAGTTGCCAGAATTCGTTATGGCCTGATAAATTAATTGCACGGGTAACTTTAGCCGGACCTGAATTATATGCAGCTATTACCAACAACCAATCTCCGAATTCTGCATATAATTGTTTTAGATATTTTGCTGCGGCTGCTGAACTTTTATAGATATGGAGACGTTCATCGCTTTCATCGGTAATTTTTAATCCGAGCTCAAGTGCTGTGACAGGCATCAATTGCCAGATGCCTGTTGCACCGGTGCTGTTGCACACCGTGTCGGTATTCAAATTGGATTCTACAATAGCCATATATTTTAATTCATGCGGAATATCATATTTGGAAAAAACAGAATTAATGATCTTAAACTTAGATTCACTTTTTCTTTTTATTTTTTCCAACCCCCAACTGTTTTTTTTGACATACTCTTTTGCAAACTGAACTACAGTTGGATCTAAATCAAAGTCGGACGGAGTAGAAACGGGCTCTTGTGAAATAATTATATCGTTACGATTGAAGTTTTTTATGCCGGTTGGTGATCCCTGTTGAATTTTACCGGCAGTGATCAGTGAACAATAGATCAATAATCCGGCGCAATATAATTTTCCTCTTAACATTAATCAATGTTTTTTTAACAAACAATTCCGATTAGCGGGTTTGATATTCTAACATGATTCAAAGGAAATACGGGATTACCTGTATAAGCAGCAAGAAGGTGAGAGATTTTCGAAGGGAAGGGATCAGATTTCTTATTATTTGCTCAGCTTCGCACACAAAAAGCAGGAATCGTGCCGAAAAATTTAATCTTATAATTAGCAGATGGGACGGAATTGAGTTAAGGAAACGCAGGACAACAGAACTTACTTTTATTCATTGACTAATGGCATTCAGTACGTGGACTCTCTTTCTTTATGAGATAGAATTTATCCATAAATTTTAATAAAGTCAATTAAACTTCTCAGAAAAATAATTGCAACAGCGGAAGATTAATTTTCCAATCCGATTTTTTTCATGAGCGCAATATAACGTGGTTCGTTACGCAAGTTCTGTAAACGTGGTTCGATCAATTAAGCACTTTTAATTTTTTATACAGGCGATATGAGTATATACAGGTAATAAGTGTCACCAAAATGAGTATTGAAAATAAAATGATTATAGATAATGGGAAAGAAGCAAAGAGACAGATGACCGCGATAACAAGGCCGCCTCCAAAAAGTAACTTTCCTCCTAACAGGTGTGTCTTTTTCCAATTCTCATCATTATTTAAAGTCCATGGTAAACGGATCCCTGCAAAATAGTTCGGCTTTATATTATAGATATAATTGCCAACGATCGCAAGCATTAAACCTACTCCCGCCAATATAAACCGGATGCTGAATTTTATATCTTCATGAATGCTGCTATAAATGAGCAGGCAAACAACGGCCGCAATAAATACACTTACGGCAAAAGCAATACGGTGCAACCGGCTTTTATTTTCTACGGCATATCTTTTTGGATCTAACCTGTAAACCTGGGGTAACAATAAATAAATGACAGCATTCAGTAAGGTTAACACTGCTGTCATAATGAGCAGCTCATTCTTACTGCCGTAGCGGTCGACATTACCTTTTAAATTAAAATGCATGGCTATTGTATCAGGAATTGTATTCCAAATAATCGCCAGGTACACTGCGGGAGCTATTATTAACAGCCAAATAACCCGTTTCAAAATCTTATCCATAATTATTTCTTTTTTGATTTGATTTGAAGTAACCATTTCATGATCTCATCTACAACCGTCGTGTTAAGTGAATAATAAATGAACTGTCCTTCTTTTTCAGCAATTACCAATTTGGCCTGCTTCAGCAGATCAAGGTGGTGAGATATGCTGGGGCCGGAGATACGGAACTTCGTTACGATTTCACCGGCTGTCATATCTCTTTCACGGAGCAGTTCCAGTATTTCCCGCCGGGTGGGATCATTCAAAGCTTTAAACACATTATTCATAGACTTCGATAGTTGTATATTTAGACAAATGTCTAAATACTATTTTACAATACCAAATATTTTTAGATAAATCTTTTTATTTATTTATTGATACTGTAATAGCCGGGTAAACCCAGAACAGCAATTGTATTGTCTATTATTTATTTCCTCGTATCACTATCATGATACCTTTATTTGCAGAAACTCTTTGGCATCGCTTATGCTTTCACTACTTACGTCCTTTCCTGTCAGGGAATAAATTTTTAATTAAATCTTTGCACTTAATTTAGAGTATAAGTAAATTAAAATGAAGAAAGAATTTGCGAAGCAACTGTTCTTTTGCGGGCTAATAGTTTTTGTCATATGGAGCTGTACGAGTCATCGGACTTCTTCAATCAATAAAAATTCTATGAATTCAAAAGCAGATGATGCAATGTCGCCAACTAATAAAGCATCCAGGCGGGAAGAGTTATATGCATTGCTCGGTAAATTGCCAGACCGGCACAGGCCTATGTCGGTGAAAATAATATCAAGGGACGAGACAGATGAAATGATCATAGAAAAACTGCTTTTCGACATCAATGGTTTTGAATTAGTGCCTGCATACTTTACAAAGCCAAAAAATAGCAAGGGAAAAATACCGGTGATCTTATTTAATCATTCTCATTTCGGCCAGTACGAGGTAGGAAAAGAAGAGTTTGTAAAAGGTAGAAGGGAAATGCAATCACCTCCTTATGCATTAGCACTTGCCCGCGCAGGTTATGCCGGATTATGTATCGATGGCTGGGCTTTTGGTGAACGACATGGGCTATCAGAAATGGAAGTTTTTAAAGACATGCTTTGGAAAGGACAGGTGATGTGGGGAATGATGGTGTATGATAATTTGCGGGCCCTTGACTACCTTAATTCAAGAGAAGATGTAGACAATAAGCGTATTGGTACGATGGGAATGTCAATGGGCAGTACAATGTCCTGGTGGTTAGCGGCGCTAGATGAAAGAATTAAAGTTTGTGTTGATCTATGCTGCCTCACCGACTTTCAATCTTTGATTGAAGAAAAGGGACTAAATCTTCACGGAATTTATTATTATGTTCCTGATCTGCTGAATCATTTTACTACAGCGCAGATTAATGGTCTTATCTCTCCCCGTCCTCATTTTGGTTTGGCCGGAAAACTTGATCCTTTAACGCCACAGAAAGGTCTGGAAAAAATTGATAATGATTTGAAAGAAATTTATAAGAAAGATGGTGCAGCTGATGCGTGGCAATTAAAAATATATGAGGTCGGTCACTTAGAAACTGCAGAAATGAGACGGGATATAATGGCTTTCTTCAAAAAATGGTTGTAAAATCTACATAAATAAAAAAATGAGAGTTTGCATTTATAATACTCCTGTTGAACTAGGCAAGGCTGCCGGAGCAGATGCGGCAGAATTTATTCGTAAAGCAATTAAATCAAATGGCACTGCTAACATAATTCTTGCAACAGGAACAAGCCAGTTCGGAACATTGAATCAATTAATAGCAGAAAAAAATATTGATTGGAGTAAGGTTGTCATGTTTCATCTTGATGAATACATTGGATTATCAGCAACGCACCCTGCAAGTTTTGTAAAATACTTACAGCAAAGATTTTTAGAAAAAGTTCCAAAATTGAAAGCTGCATATTTAATAAACGGTGAAGCCGATCCTTTGGAAGAATGCAGACGTCTTGGAGAATTAATACGAGAGTATCCGATTGATGTAGCACTTATTGGAATTGGAGAAAATGGCCATCTTGCATTTAACGATCCGCCTGCCGATTTTGAAATAGAAGAGCCTTTCATCATAGTTAACCTGGATGAAGCATGCCGGAAGCAGCAAATGGGAGAGGGCTGGTTCAACTCTTTTAATGATGTACCCCTAAGAGCAATAAGTATGTCCGTCAAACAGATTATGCAATCAAAAAATATCATTTGCTCAGTGCCTGATACCCGGAAAGCGATAGCTGTAAAAAACACTTTGGAAAAATCTGTAAGCAATCTTTACCCGGCAAGTATTTTACAGGAGCATAAAAACTGTATGATTTATCTTGATAAAGATTCAGCTGCCCTGCTGGATGATACAACAAAGAAACTATGAGTAAAACGGCCACAATAGTAGCCAGTGCAATCAGTAAACGGCAAACATTCATTTCTATTCTCATCATCGGGCTATTGTTTTTTATTTTCGGTTTTGTTTCCTGGGTAAATTCTATTTTGATCCCTTATTTTAAGATCGCATGTGAGCTGACCAATTTTGAATCATACCTTGTAACATTTGCTTTCTATATTTCTTATTTTATCATGTCAGTTCCTTCTGCTTTCCTGTTAAAAAAAGTGGGATTTAAAAAAGGCATGATGATCGGTTTTTGGACGATGGCATTAGGTGCTTTTATTTTTGTACCTGCGGCCTTAACCCGTACATACGAAATATTTTTGCTGGGACTTTTTACGATTGGTGCGGGTCTTGCTGTTCTTCAAACTGCAGCCAATCCCTATATCACTATTTTAGGACCGAAAGAAAGTGCGGCGCAACGAATCAGCATCATGGGCATTTGCAATAAAGGTGCAGGAATCATTGCTCCGCTGATATTTGCGGCTGTTGTTTTAAAAGCTACTGATACGACCCTCTTTAAAGAATTGAGCACAATGAATGAAGCAGCAAGAAATGCTGCACTCGATGAACTGATAAGAAGAGTGATCATTCCTTACGCTTGTGCGGGAACTGTCTTATTTATTTTAGGATTAATTGTACGCTATTCACCATTGCCGGAAATAGATACCGAACATGAAAGCCCTGAAGTTGCAACGGCTAACATGGACAAGAAAAGTATATTTCAATTCCCGCATCTCATGCTTGGTGCGCTGGCAATTTTTCTTCATGTAGGCACACAGGTGATAGCAATTGATACGGTCATCGGGTATGCAAATTCAATGCAGATTTCATTTACTTGAAGCAAAAGTTTTTCCTTCCTATACCCTGTTTGCAACGATATGCGGCTATATACTTGGGATAATTTGTATTCCTAAATTCATTAAGCAGGTGAACGCTTTAAGAATATGTACATTATTGGGAACGATATTTACTTTACTGATAATTTATACAAGAGGGCAAATCATTTTTTTAAATCATACTGCAGACATTTCTATATGGTTTGTTGTATTATTAGGATTGGCAAATTCATTAGTATGGGCTGGCATTTGGCCCCTGGCTTTGGATGGATTGGGAAGATTTACCAAACTCGGCGCTTCTATTATGATCATGGGTTTGTGTGGTAATGCGATCCTTCCTCTTTTTTATGGTTACTTCGCCGATCTGTATGATCTTCGTCTTGCCTATTGGGTACTATTTCCCTGTTATCTGTACCTTGTTTTCTATGCGTTCTATGGCCATCGTATAAGAAGGTGGACAGCCTGATCTCCGATAAATCACTAAAGTAATATCTTTATAAACACCATATTCTTTTATCAATTTATTGAATGCATCTCCAACGATTAAAAATATTCAACGCCAGAATAATAACGCCTGGTAAAATAATTGAGAACGGGACAATTCTTGTTACAGGGGAAACAATTACTGCCGTTAGCGAACAAAATATTGAAGCCGAAGATGCCATTGAAATAAATGCAAATGGAAAATATGTTGCTCCGGGCTTTATTGATATCCATGTTCATGGCGGAGGCGGACATGATTTTATGGATGGAAGTGAAACAGCTTTTTTAAAAATTGCAGAACTGCATGCCCGATATGGTACCACAGCAATGTTGCCAACAACATTAACAAGCAGTAAGGAGGAATTGCTTCAGACATTGACTATTTATGAAAGCGCAAAAGAAAAAAATATCAATGGAGCACAATTCCTCGGAATGCATTTGGAAGGTCCTTATATAGCAATGACACAAAGAGGAGCACAGGACCCACGTTATATCAGGGATCCGGATCCTGTTGAATACAGGGAAATAGTATCATCAACCTCTTGCATTAAACGCTGGAGCAGTGCACCTGAATTGAAAGGAAGCATGGAACTCGGCCGTTATTTAAGATCGAAAAATATATTGCCTGCAATAGCCCATACCGATGCCATCTATGAAGAAGTGCTGGAAGCATTTGAAAATGGATATACATTAATAACGCATTTATATTCTGCAATGTCCGGCGTTACCAGAAAAAATGCGTTTCGTTATGCAGGGGTGATTGAAAGTGCTTATATCATTGATGAAATGGATGTAGAAATAATTGCTGACGGCATTCATCTTCCGCCTCCTTTGTTAAAGCTTGTATATAAGATCAAGGGTGCAGACAGGATAGCATTAATTACAGATGCAATGAGGGCTGCAGGAATGCCAGAAGGAGAGAGTCTACTTGGAAGTCTTCATAATGGTTTAAAAGTAATTGTTGAAGATGGTGTAGCAAAGTTGCCCGACCGGACCTCTTTTGCAGGCAGTGTGGCAACTGCAATTCGTTTATTAAAGACAATGGTGCTGATGGCCGATGTTCCTTTAATTGATGCAGTGAAAATGCTTACAAGTACTCCGGCCCGCATATTAAATATTTTGGATAAAAAGGGCGAATTGACTCCAGGCAAGGATGCTGATATTGTGATCTTCGATAAAGATCTTACTATTCAAACAACTATTATTAAAGGAAAAGTTGTGTACGGAGGTATAATTGATAACCCATAGATGAATGAGTGGAAAATCTATCTTTTGAAAATATACAAGAACATTTTTGTGACCCAATAATATTTCAGTATGAAAAATTCAAGAAGAGCATTTATCCAAACCGGTCTTCAGGGTGCAATGGCCGCTGCCATACTGCCCCATTTTCCAATTCAGGGTATGGTTGAACCTAAACCCCGGATCAAACTAAGCATATCTTCTTACTCTTATTGGCATTTTAAGGAAAAGAAATTTCCCATTGAAACAGTTATTGATGAAGCTGCAAAACTGGGAGTGGAAGGTATTGATATTCTTCACCGGCAAATGGAAAGTGAAGACAAGAACTATATCAATAAATTGAAAAGACGTGCATTTGTCAACGGCATTGCTTTTACCTGTCTTTCTATTCATCAAAGTTTTGTTTCACCTGATAAAGAAGTGTTGCAAAAAGAAATAGAGCATACCATAAAATGTATTGCACTGGCTGCAGAGATGGGTATACCCTGCCTGCGGTTAAATTCAGGACGCTGGGGAACTATTAAATCCTTTGATGAGTTGATGAAGAATCGTGGTATAGAACCCATTCTTCCCGGTTATACAGAAGATGATGGATTTAAGTGGTGCATTGACAGTATACAGCAATGCCTGCCTGCAGCAGAAAAATATGGCGTATTGCTTGCTCTTGAAAATCATTGGGGATTATGTTCAACTCCTGAAGGGCAATTACGTATTAAGAAAGCAATTGATTCGCCCTGGCTTGGCATACTGATGGACACCGGAAATTTTCTTGAAAACCCATATAGTAAATTAGAAATGATCGCACCGTACACAAGTTTCGTACAGGCAAAAACTTACTATGGCGGTGGCGAATGGTATACTTTGGATTTGGACTACAAACGCATAATATCCATACTTCAAAAAGTAAACTACCAGGGTTATATTTCTCTTGAATATGAAGGCAAAGAAGATGCTGCTACGGCTGTACCCAAAAGTATTGAGATGCTCCGGCAAACAATGGGATGAAGCAATAACACAAATTAATAATTATGGACAGTGCCGATGCTATCGCTAATGGACATTGTTGAAAGTATTTGATTTGTATATTCACCTATTATTATCGACACAATGCAAGCCAATAAACTAAGCGCCGGCCAATTAAAAGTAGCTGCCACCGGCTTTCTCAGCTTATTTTCCATCGTTGGCATCATGTTTTATGGGCTTCCTTTCTTTTATGATTTTTGGGTAAAAGAATTTGGATGGTCAAGAGCTACTGTTACTTCAGGTTTTGCCTTTGCAAAAATAGCTGTAGGCTTGTTAGGTTTTTTTGCAGGATGGTTTATTGATCGCTTTGGTCCGCGAAGATTAATGCTTGCCGGAATTTTAATGGGAGGGATTGGGTTGGTTGGCTTAAGTACAGTAACTGCACTCTGGCAATTTTATTTTTTCTATACATTCATTGCGCTGGCATATATGTGCGGGGGTCCATTGCCGAACCAGGTGTTAACAGCACGATGGTTTAACAGGACAAGAGGTAAAGCGATGGGCTTTGCTTATCTCGGCATTGGTGTTGGTGGTATGCTGGTACCGCAAATAGCAAAATGGCTCAACATACAATTTGGATGGCACCAGGCATTGATGCTTCTGGGAATATTTACTGTTCTCGTTTCTTTTCCAATGGCGTGGATAGTAAAAGAAAATCCGGACGTGAAAACAACAGGAGCGGTTAAAGAAGAACCAACAATTCCTCTCAATAAAATAGTGAAAGGATGGCCTTTCTATTTGCTGCTGATCGGAAGTATGTGTTCAATTGGCGCAGTAAGCGGCACTAATCAAAATCTTAAACTTTTTTTCAGCCTTGATCTGAAATATTCACAAGGGCAATCCGCAAATATTATTTCATTAGTTCTTCTTTCAAGTATTATTGGCCGTATATTAATGGGTTGGCTGGCAGATAAGTTTCCCAAAAAATATGTGATGATCCTGATCTATACACTTGTTGCCGCATCTATACCGCTTCTTTACTTTGCTTCCACTCCAGGTGTCATTTATTTATTTGCTTTCATTTTCGGAATGGGTTTGGGAGGCGATTATATGATCATTCCATTAATGGCTGCCGAATTATTTGGTGTAAGGATAATGGGACGGGTAATGGGACTTGTATTAACAGCAGATGGTTTAGCGGAAGCATTTTCTCCCATGCTGGTAGCATGGCTGCGTGATAATAGCGGAAATTATGCTAATGGATTTGCGGCCCTGATCACACTTGCCATCATTGGTATCATTGCAGTAGCAATGCTTCCGAAAAAATCAATATTGTCCTAATTTCATTGTAATTGGAACACGGATGACACGGATTGAACGGATTTTTTCTTAAGATTTATTTTAGTCTTCGATTGTCTGAGTCACTATATCGTGAAGCCAAGCAGACGTATTAAAATAAAATTATTCGTGAAAATCCGTTCAATCCGTGTCATCCGTGTTCTATCCTGCCTCTAAAATGAGACACTTCCAAAAAAATTAAATACCCAAAAAACTTAACTTACTTTGACAAACTATTATATCGTTTAATATGATGCGGATTAATCACGAATTAAAAGCATCTGATCTAAAGGACAAACTCACAAGGTTCTGGGATCTCTCTGCTAAAAAGATAAAACTCATTGAAAAGAATTATGATGAAAGTAAGGGTTCACCTGTATTTACTATAAATGGAAAGTATTCAACAAGAGGATGGACCGAATGGACACAGGGATTTCAATACGGTTCTTCCATTCTGCAATATGATGCAACGGGAGAAAAAGTCATTCTTGGAATCAGGCAGAAAAAAAACTGTTGAAAAAATGGCGCCGCATATCAGCCATATGGGTGTGCATGATCATGGATTTAATAATGTAAGCACCTATGGCAATTTGCTGCGCTTGATGAAAGAAAATAAAATCCCTTTCAATGAATGGGAAAAAAATTTTTACGAATTGGCATTGAAAATTTCCGGCGCGGTGCAGGCCAGCCGGTGGACAGTAATTAAGAATGGAGGATTTATTCATTCTTTCAATGGCCCGCACTCGCTGTTTGTAGATACAATTCGTTCCTGCCGTGCATTGGTGCTTAGTCATTGCCTTGGTCATGTTTTCCAGGGAGAAGGTGATGTAAGGATAAATTTACTGGAACGTGCTATTCAACATTTGAAAGCTACGGCAGACTATTCCATATTCTATGGAGAAGGACGTGATAGTTATGATGTTTGGGGACGAACCGCTCATGAAAGTATTTTCAATGTAAAAGATGGAAATTTCCGTTGCCCCAATTCACAACAAGGTTATTCAGGCTTTACCACATGGACAAGAGGACTTGCCTGGGCCATGTGTGGTTTTGCGGAAGAACTGGAATGGTTTGATACAGTAAATGAAAATGAACTTGAAAAGTTTCGGAGAAAAAAATAATGTTGAATCTTTTATGCTGAAAGCCGCAAAAGCCACCTGTGATTTTTATATAGAAAATTCATGCACTGATGGAATTCCTTATTGGGATACCGGTGCACCCGGACTTTCTAAAATGGGAGATTATTTGAATAAGCCTGCTGATCCATTTAATGATTATGAACCGGTTGATAGTTCGGCAGCAGCCATCGGTGCCCAGGGTTTGTTGCGCTTGGGAAAATATTTACAAAATAAAGGAGATGATGAAAACGGAAATCGTTACTGGCAGGCAGGTCTTTCAGTATTGAATACTTTATTGGATGAACCCTATCTGAGTACGAATGATGCTCATCAGGGAATGATATTGCATTCCATTTATCACCGGCCTAATGGATGGGATCATATTCCTGACGGAAGTAAAATTCCAAATGGTGAATCAAGCATGTGGGGAGATTATCATACTCGTGAAGCTTGCCTCTATCTGCAACGGATTATTAATAATGAAAAATATTATACATTTTTCAATTGCATTCAATGAGTGCTAAACAACTAACTGATCTTTCGCAGTTGTGTATTCATACCATCACAACCAAACCATGGAGCATTGAAGAAGCCGCAAAAAATTATTCGGCTGAAGGCGTTAAAGGAATAACTGTTTGGCGGGATGCATTGGCAAACGGGATATCAAACAAACAGGTCAGATGCTGCGTGATCATGGATTGAATATTGTTTCACTTTGCCGGGGGGGATTTTTTCCTAATAAAGAAAAAGAAAAAAGAAAGCTGGCAATTGATGATAATCGGAAAGCGATTGAAGAAGCAGCTGAATTGGGAACATCGCTGATCGTGCTGGTTTGCGGCGCTGATCCAGCTCAATCACTGGAAGATTCAAGAAAGCAAATACAGGAAGGCATTGAAACAATTCTTCCACGGGCAGCAGCTGCCGGAATAAAACTGGCTATTGAACCATTGCATCCCATGTATGCAGATACACGTTCCGCAATTAATACATTAGCACAGGCAAATGATATGGCAGAAGAATTAAATTCACCGTGGGTGGGCGTTGCTGTTGATGTATATCATCTTTGGTGGGATCCATCTTTGGAACAGGAAATAAAACGTTGCGGAGAAAATGATCATTTGTTGGCATTTCATATTTGCGATTGGAATTCTCCTACAATAGATATGTTGCTTGATCGGGGTTTGATGGGAGAAGGATGTATTCCTGTAAATAAAATCAGGTCATGGGTGGAAGCAACAGGATTTACTGGTTTTTATGAAGTTGAAATTTTTTCCAATAAATACTGGCAGCAGGATCAATCACAGTTTTTGAAAAAAATAATAAAGCTATAAAGAAATTCCTGAAAAAAATATAATGAACAAGCATATCAATAGAAATATTGTTAGTAATGGTTAAAAATTAAAACAAAATATGAAAGAACATAAAATAGGAATCATCATGAATGGTGTAACAGGACGCATGGGAACCAACCAGCACCTGTTGCGATCTATTGCAGCAATCATCAAACAAGGTGGAGTAAAGATCAGTGAAGAAGAAACTATTATGCCTGATCCTATTCTTGTTGGGCGCAATATCAATAAACTTGAAAAACTTTGTGAGTTATCCGGTGTAAAAAGAATGACCACCAATCTTGATGAAGCACTTGCCGATAAAAACAATATCATTTATTTCGATTCACAGGTTACAGGAAGGAGGGCTGATGCAGTAAGACAAGCTGTAAAAGCAGGTAAACATATTTATTGTGAAAAACCAATAGCAGTGGATACAAAAACAGCAATGGAACTTTATAACTTATGCAAAAAAGCAGGGTTAAAAAATGGAGTTGTGCAGGATAAACTCTGGCTTCCCGGCATCTTAAAATTAAAACGGCTTATTCAACAGGGTTTTTTTGGAAAAATACTTTCTGTAAGAGGTGAATTTGGTTATTGGGTTTTTGAAGGTGATTCCATTCCTGCACAACGGCCTTCATGGAATTACCGAAAAGAAGATGATGGAGGTATTATTGTAGATATGCTTTGTCACTGGCGTTATGTTCTCGATAATGTATTTGGAAAAGTAAAAGCTGTTTCCTGTCTGGGTGCAACGCATATTCCCAAACGTATTGATGAACAGGGAAAAGCTTATAAATGCACGGCTGATGATGCTGCGTATGCAACATTTGAACTGGAAGGTGATATCATTGCTCATTTCAATTCTTCCTGGACGGTAAGAGTGAGGCGTGATGATCTTCTTACATTGCAGGTTGATGGAACAAAAGGTTCGGCGGTGGCAGGTTTGCGTGAATGTTATATTCAGCATTATGGCAAATACACCAAGACCTGTGTGGAATCCTGATATTCCACAACCAATAAATTTTTTTGATGGCTGGACAAAAGTGCCGGAACAGGAAACTTATGACAATGCTTTCAAAGTGCAATGGGAATTGTTTCTAAAACATGTTGTAAAAGATGAACCTTTTCCATGGGATCTTCGTGATGGTGCCAAAGGTGTGCAGCTGGCAGAAAAAGGAATTGAAAGCTGGAGCAAACGTTGTTGGGTTGATATTCCCGAACTTTAATAATTGCGAGGAGCGAAGCGAGGCAATATGTGATTTAGCAGCGACGAAGCAATCTTCTTTTATGAAGCCGGCTGCATTGCTACTATCATCGTCCCTTGTGTCACTCACTTGTACATTTGGTAATTCTATTCAGCAATTTATAACAAACCACGGAGACACAAAGTCACAAAGGTGCACGGAGAGAGTCTCTGTGTTTCTCCGTGACTACCGTGTCACCGTGGTTTAAAAAATAAAACTCAAATACTATTCCTTCGCATGAAAATATATTTTAAAAACTTATTATGAAAAGAGTTGCATTAATAACAGGAGGAAGCAGGGGCATTGGCTTTGGTATTGCAAAACATCTTGCTCAAAACGGTTTTGATCTTGCCGTGAATGGAGTAAGAGAAGAAAAAGATGTTGCTGATGCCTTGCAGGAACTGCGCAATGCCGGTGCTGATGTTTTATATTGCCAGGGTGATGTTTCATTAACAGCGAACAGGAAAAAAATAATCGAACAGGTTAAAAAACATTTTGGCAAACTGCATGTGCTCGTGAACAATGCAGGTGTTGCACCAAAAGAAAGAAAAGACATTCTTGAAACAACCGAAGAAAGTTTCGACAGGTTGATTGCTGTAAATCTAAAAAGCACATATTTTCTTTCACAGCATGTTGCCAACTGGATGATTGAACAGAAAAAAGCGGACACTTCATTTACTTCCTGTATTATAAATGTCTCTTCCGTTTCTGCCACTGCAGCCAATGTTAACCGTGGAGAATATTGCGTTTCCAAAGCAGGAATCAGTATGGTAACGCAATTGTTTGCCGTTCGCTTAGGAGAGTTTGATATTCCCGTTTATGAAGTTCGTCCTGGTGTGATCGATACCGATATGACTGCCGGTGTAAAAGAAAAATATGATAAGCTGATTGGTGAAGGATTAACTGTTCAGCAACGCTGGGGTTATCCTGATGATGTTGGAAAAGCAGTAAGTGCATTAGCGCTTGGAAATTTTCCTTATTCCACAGGGCAGGTGATCATGATTGACGGCGGACTTACTTTGTCACGGTTTTAAATTTTAATAATGTTGATTTGAACATTAATACTGCCGGCAGCCAGGAACTGAACTTTCTTTATTTATTAAGCACTACAAAGCAACAAGAGGAGTACAACCAAGCCACGGGGTCTGCCCATAATTTTTCTGTGGCTTTGCAAATTCTTTATAAGACCCCGTGCCGACGGAAGACTGAAGATAATTCAATTCTTTTTTGATCGTTTCTCATTGCGGGTTGTTGGTACGCCTGGCACATAGCTGGGCTGCATACTAACAACGGCGCAAAAGAGAATTAAAATGTATCCTGTATAGGGTACACAAATTTTAGGTATAAAAAGAAAAATAAAAAAGACAACACTAATATTATTACACCAAGTACTGGTGAGCTAACTTTTATTTCAGTGGAAGAAGCACTCAATTCGGTATTCATTGATTTTTCAAGATCCCCCTGTTTTTTGCTCAGCTTTATGGCATGAAAAAACTGAAGTCCTGCAAAATAAATGCCTGATACAACCAAACCGATCACGACAAAGAAAATGAGCTTCGATGAAAACAATTGCCATTTGAAAACTTTTTTTCTATGCAGGTAACCGAAATTCTTGTAATCATAATAATTTTTCCATGCTAAGCCTTTAACCATCTGTGTTAAAGAATCTTGTACATAAGGATTATCATTCACGAATTGTAATGATCTGTCAATTCCTGTATCTGATAAAAAGGCACTCACAATTTCACGGCGCTTTCTTATTTCTTTTTCGGTATCAGGCACAGAATCATTATTCTGGTTATCTTGTCCAAATGAAATACCAGATATTAAAAATGATCCGACAACCAGGTAATGCAGGATCCCGAACTTTTTAAATACTTGCATCAATAATTGTTGAGGAAATTTAAAAAATAAAACCTGTTATTTATTATTTGGTAAGTGTTGAATTGATTCTGTCTCTCCTTAGCAAGTATATTGTCAATGCTTACCTGGTCGTTTAAAAGCTCTTCTTTTATCATATCCAGTAATGCTGTTTGCACAGATGAAAGCCACTTTATAACATTCTGATCAGAAACTGCGGAAGGCGGGACATATTCCGGAGTCTGTATGTAAGATGCCCTGTTTATTGTCCCATCAGGAAGCCTGATAGCAAATCCGCCTGGATATTGCCAACGGATCTTTCCACTGGAATATCTTATCTCAATTGTATCACCCTTTAATATTTTTTTGCTTATTGGTTTATCCTCCTGCGTTGTCGTAGCTGGTTTATCTGTCGCCAGGGTTGTTATATTCGCATTAGCAAGTTGAATCGTCTTCGCCTTTTTTTGTGCATAGAATCCAAAGGTTTGATTACTCCAATAAGTAGTGCCAGCTAAATTCTGTTTATCCCAGCTAAAAAGGTATGCATCAAATTTCTGCCGGTTTCCGGGAAAATTTATAAAGAAAACCATATGCTGCCAGTTAACATCAATCTTTTCGATCGACCCGCTTAATCTTTCGCCCCTTGAATTGACATAACTAAGACTCATATCACACCAACGCGTCGTAGCACAATCAACTTTTGTTCCTGAAATGGTCAATGTTCCGGCAAAGCCATCATGGTTCATGTTCCATTGTCCAAACCATTCTTGTTTTGTATTTGCTGAATTGGAAAAAATATAGAGCGGACAGGCGATTATAAAAACTGCAAATTGCAATTTGAAAAAAATCTTTTTCATACCAAGGTTTTTAGGTTATGTAAACTTTGTTTATAAAAATTATATGATCCCCAGAATACGATTTTGAGGATTTTCATGATGTAGCAGATTATACCAACCAGGGTCTAAACAAAAAATGAAAGCAACCAATTTTAAAATTCTATTTATAGATATGGTTAAGATATCGAAGGTTAAATATACAGTAGTGATTAGTTACGAGTCAATGCCTCTTTTGGGGTATTTTTTGTTATGGACATGAACCAAAGCGAAGGCAAGACCCCCGGCGGACGGAAATGGTGGACTCACTTTATCACGATGATAATTATTTATTCTATGTATTCCGAAATTATACAAGAATAGTGAACATGAATGCATGCAGCAGCTCCTCAAATGTGTTCCCAATTTAAGCGAACGGGGAGCTATGCTTGTTATTAAGGAGGTACTTATTCCGGCTCTTTAAAAATATATCGCTCGTCATACTCAATCTCAAAAGCTTTCAGCATGTGGCGGTATTCATCTAAAAATGTTTCTTTCTTATGGTGTGCTTCCTGATTTTGGATATAACGAATAACATCCGGCACATGAGATTTTGAATATGAGAATGCGCCAAAGCCTTCCTGCCATGCAAATGCTGAGTTACAAAAATTATTTTCATTTATCCATTTGGTGCTTTCTGATTTTACATTTTGTAACAATGCAGAAATGGATTGATGTGGTCGCATGCCAATGAAAATATGAACATGGTCGGGCATGCTATTTATCTGCAACATCTTGTGTTCATTCTTTTGAAACATACCTGTAATGTACTCATGTAATCGTGTTTGCCATGTTCTTTGAATTAATGCCGCCCTGTATTTGACAGCAAACACAAATTGGATGTGGAGTTGAGTGTAGGTGTTCGGCATGGTCCTGGTTTAATGACATTTAAATATACGAAAGGTTTTTGCCTCCCATCGGGACGCATGGTGGGTAGAAACAGATGTGTAGGGTTTCGTTAGCTTTCTGTAGGAACGTATGGTGCTCATGATTCGAGATAGGGATTGCATCAAACGTTCCGATGGAATGTTGAGGACATTCATTATTGCTATTGCTACCCATCAAATGTCCCGATGGGACATGGGGGAAATTTAATAGTTGGCGGTTTTTGCGTCCCATCGGGACGCATGGTAGGTAGAAACAGATGTGTAGGGTTTCGTTAGCGTTCCGTAGGAACGCATGCTGCTCATGATTCGAGATCGGGATTGCATCAAACGTTCCGATGGAACGTTGTGGACATTCGTTATTGCTATTGCTACCCATCAAATGTCCCGATGGGACATGGGGGAAATTTAATAGTTGGCGGTTTTTGCGTCCCATCGGGACGCATGGTGGGTAGAAACAGATGTGTAGGGTTTCGTTAGCTTTCTGTAGGAACGTATGGTGCTCATGATTCGAGATAGGGATTGCATCAAATGCCCCGATGGGGCATGGGGAAATTTAATAGTTGACGGTTTTTGCGTCCCATCGGGACGCATGGTAGGTAGAAACAGATGTGTAGGGTTTCGTTAGCTTTCCGTAGGAACGTATGGTGCTCATGATTCGAGATCGGGATTGCGTCAAACGTTCTGATGGAACGTTGTGGACATTCATTATTGCTATTGCCAGATAGTAATGTCAACGAACTCAAAAGCCATGGATTTGTGCGTTATCGCATCAAGACAAAAAATAACCTGGTAGTAGGTGACCAGGTAAAAAACAGGGCAGGTATCTATTTTGATTTTAATGCCGCTGTCATGACAAATGAAACTGTCAATACCGTAACGGTTATAACTTCAGTTACTACGGCGATCAACCAGATCGAAACTAAAGTGTTCCCTAATCCTGTTTCTTCAGATCTTACTATTCAGTCAAAAGGGTATTTTCAATATATTCTTTATGATATCACCGGCAGAAAACGAATGATGGAAGATAAAAATTACAATGAAGTGACTATTAATCTAACAGGTTTGGCAAAAGGAATGTACGTTTTGCAAATAACGAATGCTAAAGGAAAAGCTGTTCATAAAATATTGATTGAATAGCCGGCTATGAAAGGAATCATCGAATACTCGAGAACAAAGTGCCGTTAACACAAACCATTCCACGTTAAATTACTTATCAAAAGCCCCTTTGTTTCTACAACAACGCTGCCTATTTTGAACCATGGATCCGATACCAATAAATTTCAAACACAACGGAACAAAGTATAATGATTGTTACTTTACAAGGATAGTCAGGAACGGTGAACCAGCATTCTGGCATCTGTATGATGGCGACAATTCTTATCTCGGCAGGCTTCGATTCAATAATCAATGGACATTTGATCCGGATAAAAAATCCACAGGGATAGATCAGTTGGCTGAATTCTTTGGAGATTATGTGGAGAAAAAAAACCGCAGTAAAGCGGCATAAGATGCCGCACGCCTTTAAACATTGTCCGCATTATTTTGCAGGAGTAATAATAATATTGCGATACTCTATAGGTCCATGATCACCCTGAAGCATCAATGGTCCTGGTTCACCTTCTTTACTGTTTAATGCACCACCGGTAATTCCGGGAATTTCCCTGTTGCAAATTATCGTTTTACCATTGGCGACAACAGTTATCATTCTTCCAATCAAAGTAATATCATAAGATTGCCATTCACCCGGTTTCTTTGCGGCCATCTCGCTTGGAGCTACAAATCCATACACCGCACCGAATTGATCTTTTAACGGCGCTTCATATGAATCAGCGATTTGTACTTCATAACGTCCGCGCAAATAAACGCCGCTGTTACCATCTTTAGAATAACGAAATTCAATATGAAGTTTAAAGTCCGTAAATACCGCGTCAGTAATTAAATTAGAACCGGGTTTTGGACTTTTCAAAATACCTCCTTCAACTGCCCATTGATTATTTTTTCCGGAAATATGCCATCCATTTAAACCGGTAGTTTTAAGAAGATGAACGGGTTTGTTCCATGCCGGCGGAGACTTACGGATCAATGATGGTGCATGAACAGCTGAACAACTAAAGTTCTTTCCATCCGGAAAAGTGATTGAGCCGGTAAGACTATCACCTTGTATTGTTGCTTCGAAACTAAGATCATTGGCCCCATCTTCCCATTGGCGCGGAATGGAAAAACTAATCTTACCATTAGTGAAATTTATTTTTGATATTGGTCTTGCACTGCCGACCACTCCCACGAATTGTCCGACAAGTGAATTATTGCCTGAAGGTTCTATCTCCAACCATGATGGATAAGTTCTTCCGGAAATATTGATTGTAATATCCCATCGCCCTATGATAAAAGATGTATCAGGTAAAAAAGAATTATTGGCGTTAGTAAATGATGCAAGAAGAATACAGGCAACGGAACATAAAAAATGTTTTCTCATACTAATTTGTTTTGGGTGTAAATATTAAGACCGAAGTTAATTAATAAAGGCAGGAATTTATTTATAACTGGTGGTAAGATGAAAATGGGAACCTGATACAAAACTAATTTCTCCGGTCTCTTCAATTATAACTCCACTATAAGTTTATTTACAATTTTCCAGCTCATCTCTGTAAGATAATTAAACTAACTTTAATGCAATTCTTTTATATATGTTCATTAATCCGCGTATCATTTAAACAATATATATATGACCTCTCAACAAAAAATTAAAGAAGCTGTTGGTCGCAGTACAAAAGCGCTGTCACTAAAACCTTCATTGGGTCTAGGTACTGGTATTTCAAAAACAAAGATCATTAATGGACTTAGCTTGCGAAATTACTGAAGGAGATTATAAATTAATTGCAGATATGCCGGAGTCAGTCGGTGGTAATGCATCAGGGCCAACGCCGGGTGTTTACGGCAGGGCCGCTTTCGGCAGTTGTCTTGCTATTGGCTATATGATGAAAGCTTCTGCGGCGAATATAAAAATCGATTCGCTTGAAGTAGAAGTACAGGCCGATTATGATGACGGCGCTTTATTCGGAACTTCTTCTGCACCTCCGGGTTATTCGGAAATTCGATACACAGTAACAATAGAAAGCGATGCTGCAGAAGATGAAATTTTGCAAATGCTGGATCTGGCAGATAAACAGAGTCCTTACCTCGATGTATTTGCGCGGCAACAAAAATGTACCAGGGATGTTCATATCATTTCATCTAAAATATCTTCTTAATGGAACCTGCACTGCAACGCCGGGTACAACGTTATGGGTGGGACAAAGCATCCAATTATTATGAAGCCTATTGGCAAAAACAATTATACCCTGCACAGCAGAAATTATTACAACTGGCCAACATAAGAAGCGGGGAAAAGATTATTGATATTGCTTGTGGTACCGGGCTGGTGAGTTTTCCTGCTGCGGAACTCGCCGGTGAAAAAGGATCTGTGATGGCGAATGATATTTCTGATAAAATGGTGGCGACAGGAACTGCTATTGCAAAAGAAAGAAACATTTCCAATATAAGTTTTCAGCGTATGGATGCAGAGGAACTCGGGGTGGAAGATAACTCCTATGACATTGCACTATGTGCATTAGGATTAATGTATTTTCCAGATCCGCTAAAAGCCATAAAAGAAATGCATCGCTCGTTAAAGCCCGGCGGACATGCCGTAGTAGCTGTATGGGGCCGGCGAAAAAATTGTGGATGGGCAGATGTGTTTGAGATCGTTGACAGGAGAGTGGCTTCAGAAGTTTGTCCCATGTTTTTTAACCTGGGTAATGAAGGAACTTTACAACAATACATGAATGCAGGCGGATTTAAAAACATATCGATCGAAAGAATAAACACCGTATTAGATTATAGTTCCGGAGAAGAAGCTTGCGGCGCCGCATTTCTAGGTGGCCCCGTTGCATTGGCGTACAGTAAATTTTCAGATGATGTTAAAAAGGAAGTTTTTGGGGAATACATTGAATCTATCAAATCATTTAAGAAGAAAGATGCGTATCATGTTCCCGGCGAATTTGTGGTAGGTATAGGTTTTAAGTAAAAAAAATAATGAGCTCCTTGTATCGCATGTTCTGATGTCTGTAGTCTGTAAAAAAAATAAAGTCAGGTCAACGCTGCCTGCTGATGAAATTATAACAAGTCGCGGGCTAATGTCCAATCTTCTTTAAGTTGTTTTAAGAGGCTGTCTCAACACTGGATGAACAAGGATCACAACGTACACAAAGAAACGACGATGAACACAACGTGCTTATGATAAATGGAAACTCTTCAACTCATAGCCCACGGTTTAAACCGTGGGCTATGAGTTATGCAAAGTTCTTTGTGTCCTTTGTGTGTTCTTAGTGCCCTTCGTGTTACTTAGTACTTTTGAAACAACCTCTTTTTTTGCGGAGAACTCCAGGGTTCAGCCCGTAACATTTCTGTTGCTTTGTAAATTATTTTTTGAACACGAACAAAAATTCAATTATGATTTTGGAATTGGAGAACGGTTTTTTCTATAAGAATTTTTAATTGCAATTTTTCCGTCGCGGAATGTAAAAAGATCACACCCCATTACTTCTACTTTGCTGCCATCCTTTTTTGTTCCTGTAAATGTCCATTCTGAAACCGCCCTTTCCCCGGAGATAAAATGGCGGACATTGCCCCAATGCGCATCAGGATATGTTTTGAAAACATCTTCAAAGGCTTTTTTTACCGCTTCCTTTCCGGCAAATTTTTCACCATCCACGTTCGGTCCGGCTGATGCTTCGAACACACAATCATCCGTCATATAGGATAAGATGGTGCTTATATCATGCGCATTAAATGCGTTTGCAAAACCATCGAGAATGTCAATGGTTGGTTTGTTTTCCGTTCCGGTTTTTGTGGTTATAGTTTGTGCCATAAGTTTATCAGTAATTAAAAGGAAGATAAAGAAAGAAAATATTTTTTTCATCTTATATAATTGTAAATAAAAGGTAGGACAATTTTCTGTGTTGGGATGCTATTGGTAAGAAACTTCACACTCACCACTCACCACTCATCAGTTGAACCAAACGGCATATCCTTGCCGCCTTAGATCCCAGGCAAGTTTTTTCTCCATCATCAAAGCTTGTTGCCTGGTCATCGGCTTTTCATTTATATGATCGTAAAGGCTCGGACGTAAATAAGTGCCATATTTCTCCACGATATAAGCAGATATTTTATAGCCTTTTTTATTCTTGTATCCTGTTCTATGTTGTTTAAACCGTTCTGCAGGGGTCTTACTGCTCATGCCTACATATAAACATTGCAATACTCCATTGAATTGCGGATTAGCGGACCGGAACCTGTAGTTTTCTGTAAATACTTTTTTTGATAGCTCGACAACGTAAACATAGTATCTCATCGAAAGAATTTCTATTGTCAAAATTAGGAGTAAGTCATAAATTAAAACTATCTCTGTATGCTGCGTCCATTCTCATCAACGTTGTAAGGCTGATTAACTTTTACCCTTGAATGTGGCAGTGCTATCTTCAATTACCGTATTTTTAATACCCGTTTCACATCATAAACCAACATAGTTCATGAGTGTCATCAAAAGAAATAATGTTGTCGTAAAAGGCAATGGGAAAGCCGTGATCATGTTTGCCCATGGATTTGGCTGTGACCAAAACATGTGGCGTTACATAACGCCTGCGTTTGAAGAGAATTACAAGATCGTTCTGTTTGATCATGTAGGCGCCGGTGCTTCTGATCTGAAAGCATATTCCAAAGTAAAGTATGATAAGCTTGAAGGATATGCTGATGACATACTTGAAATTGCCCATGAGTTAAACCTTAGAGACATGATTTTTGTCGGTCATTCAGTAAGTGCTTTAATAGGAATTATTGCTGCTCAGAAAGAACCGAAAGTTTTTAAATCACTTATTCTTGTCGGACCGTCTCCATCTTATATTAATGAAGGAGATTATATCGGCGGCTTTACAAGACCGCAAATAGATGAGTTGTTGGAATCGCTGGATCAAAATCATTTAGGATGGTCAATGACGATGGCCCCGGTAATAATGGGAAACCAGGAGAGAAAAGAATTGGGTGAAGAATTGGCAAACAGTTTTTGCCGTACAGACCCCGAGATCGCAAAACATTTTGCACGTACAACTTTTCTTACTGATAAGAGAAACATACTTTCCAATTCAACTACACCTTCTTTGATACTGCAGTGCTCGAATGATGTGATTGCTCCCGTTGCCGTTGGTGAATATATGCATCGTCACATGACCAATAGCAAACTGGTTATCATGAAAGCGACAGGGCATTGCCCGAATCTTAGTGCGCCTGATGAAACGATACAGGCCATCACTGATTTTTTAAACTAGAATGGAATTACATCAAACCAATGACACTTCGCAGGTGCAGGAAAATTTCGAAGATTTTTTTGCGCATTCATTGTCCGGTCATGTGATTGCAGATGCAGAAGGAAAAATTTTGCGCATCAATCAGCGGTTAGCTGAGTGGCTTGGCTGTGATGCTTTAGCGGCGGTCGGCCAAAGATTTTCTGACCTACTCACTGTTGGCGGCAGGATCTATTATGAAACTCATTTATGGCCATTACTAAGAATGCAGGGATTTTTTGATGAAGTTGCATTGGAACTGGGATGTGCAAATAATCAAAAGCTGCAGGTATTGGTAAATGCTTACGAACGCAGGGATGAAAAAAATAAACCACTGTTCATTCGCTTAACTGTTTTTAAAGCAACCGACAGGCGGATATATGAACAAAATCTGAGAGATGCTAAGTCTGCCGCAGAGATCAACCTTACAAATGCAATTCAACTATCATCACTTCGTGAGCAATTCATAGCTGTGCTTGGTCATGATCTGCGGAATCCATTAGGCGCTATCATTTCCGGTATATCATTGCTGGGTATGGAAGACCTGGAACCTGACCAGGCTAAAGTATTACAGGTAATATCCAGGAGTGCGCAAAGAATGAGAGAACTTATTAATAATGTAATGGACTTTGCGAGGGCGCGGCTTGGCGGCGGCATGATACTGGACAAGAAACCCGTTTTACTAACGCCAATATTGGCGCATGTTGTAGATGAGCTAAAAATAATTTGGCAAAAACGTGAGATAAAAACGGACTATGGTATCGATGAAAACATAGTTTGCGATCCTCACCGGGTAGCACAACTCTTTTCAAATTTATTAGCAAATGCGATAACACATGGTGCACAGGATAAACCCGTTTATGTAAAAGCCTGTTTAAAAGATGAAGTATTTGAATTGTCAGTAAGCAATTCAGGAAATCCCATTCCTGCAGATCAAATAAAAAAATTATTCGAACCTTTTACAAGAGAAGATATCCGGCCAAGTCAGCAGGGATTGGGGCTTGGACTTTATATAGCATCCGAGATCAGTCGTGCACATGGCGGTGAATTGATTGCGACTTCCACTGAGGATGAAACGCGTTTTACATTTCGATTTAAAAATAATAAGGCGGAGTTATAAGATGCGGTCGTTGGTCTTGCAACTTCAGTGTTTATCTAATCAACACTACTGTTACTTTCTTATTTTCTGTTCGTTCACGCTATATCTGGTGATCGCAAAGCCAGGCAAAAACGCCTGTGCTTTGATTCATGTTTTTTTATCCTATCCCGCCCTCATTTAATGCGGTCTTCTCTTCGAAAAAATCTTATTATCAAAAAACACAACAACCGGAATTAATCCTTTTGTATTTCGAACCTAATGTTTACCTTGAATAAAAACTGCTATGAGAAAAAAACTATTAACCGCATTTTTCTTTTTTTGTTCGTTTATCACCAATGGGCAGAATGCAGCCATTAACTGGGTGCAACGATTTGGTGGATCGCAACAATACGGTGCTGTTTCTATTGCGTTGGATGCTGCTGGCAATATTTATACTACCGGAAGTTTTACAGGGACCGCTGATTTTGATCCGGGACCTGCTGTTTATAATCTTTCGGCAACAGGTATATATGATACGTATGTGATGAAATCAGATCCTGGTGGTAATCTTATTTGGGTAAAACATATTAGTGGAGACCGGATCAACACTTCTACTTCAGTTGGTTTAGATGCAACAGGAAATGTATACGTAGGTGGTTACTTTGATGGAACATTTGATTTTGACCCGGGTGCCGCAGTCTTTCAACTTACAAGTTTTGGCTTACCTAGTTACTATGACGGATTTATATTCAAACTAGACAATAGCGGGAATTTTGTGTGGGCAAAACAAGTTGGCAGTAATTCTACCGATTTGATCAAATCAATAGCTGTTGATCCCCTGGGTAATGTTTATGCAAATGGAGGATTCCAGGATGTGATTGATCTGGACCCCGGACCCGGACAATTTCAATTCACGCCTACCTCATCGCTCGATGGATTTATACTGAAACTAAATTCCTCCGGAGACTTTGTATGGGGAAAACACTTTCTTGTTTATCTTAATATTTATAGCCCGACAGGATTTTTTAGTGAGGCGATAACGCTGGATGCTGCAGGAAACGTTTATTCAGCGGGCAATTATACTGACACTGTTGATTTCGATCCCGGCCCCGGTGTTTACAAACTGAATACAGATGAATTGTCGGGGGAACAAGAGGCCACTTATATAGTAAAGCTGGATGCAAATGGTGACTTTGTATTTGCAAAGCATTTCACTGGTCATGCCCAACCACGATCAATTGCATTGGATATTACTGGTAATATTTACACAACCGGCTTATTCCAGTTACCAACAGACTTTGATCCCGGCCCCGCAACTTTTATTCTTACCAATTCATATTATCAGTCGGCTTATATCAGCAAACTTGATCCCTCCGGAAATTTTATTTGGGCTAAACAATTAAATGGAGATGCTCAAAGCACCGGGAACGGTATTACGATAGATGCGACTTCAAATATTTATGTGGCCGGTGAATTCTTAAGCCAGGTTGATTTTGATCCCGGTGCCGGAGTATATAATTTAAGCTCTTCTCAGATCGATTTATTTGTATTAAAACTTAATGGTTCAGGCGATTTCGTATGGGCAAAAAAAGGAGGCGGTTGTGCGACAGACTATGCAAGGGCCGTCGCCACAAATGCAGCAGGAACGATCTATGTATCGGGCTTTCTTGAATCATCACCTGCTTATCTTGACAATTTAATAAGTACCAGTCCAAACACAGGATTTATTTTGAAGATCAGTGACTGCATTGTTTGTCCTGCATCTCTTTGTCTTGGCAGCAGGGTATGGTGGGATCTGAATAATAATGGTATCGATAATAACGAACCCGCACTTGAAGGACTATTCGTGAATATTTACCCTGATGCAAACAACGATAACGTTCCCGATAATTGTTCTGCCGGGATTACCACCACTGATGCAAATGGAAATTATTCATTTTGCGGATTGCCACCAGGCAATTATATTGTTGGTGTCACATTGCCCTATGGTTATAGTATTTCAAATGTAAATGGTGGTGACCCGGATAATAATATTGACAAAGACAATAATGGCAAGTCAGTTGTTTTTTTAAATTCGGAAGGGGAGGCAAGAGGGCTTCCGATAACGCTGACCGCTGGTGCAGAGCCGGAGGGTAATACAAATAACACGTATGATTTCGGTTTGTCACAGGGCAAGCTCACGCTTGGGAGCAGGGTATGGAATGATTTAAATAATAATGGAAAAGACGATAATGAGCCTGGTTTGGAAGGTGTATCTGTAAATCTTTATAAAGTTCAACACAATAACGATCCGGTGAGCGAAGGCATTTATATTACAGGTACTTCTACTGATGCTAACGGCAATTATTCATTTACTTCCCTGTTTCCGGGAAAATATATTGTAGTTGTAGACAATCCATTCGGCTATACCAGCAGTACAGTGAATGGCGGCGATCCTAATAATAATAAGGATGGCGATGACAACGGGCAATTTGCTGATGAATTTCAAACATGGGGATTAGCCATGACATTAGCTGAGAATAGTGAACCCGAAGGCAATATCAATAACACGTATGATTTTGGTTTTTATGAACAGGTAGAAACAGTCAATAGAACGGTTTCAACGGAAAGCGAATCAACGATCATTGTCACAGGTTATTATCCTAATCCGTTTACAGATGTGGTAAACTTTTCTGTCAATGCACTGAAGAAAGGAATAGCTGACATTACAATAATTAGCAGTGAAGGAAAAATAATAAGGCGGGCCAATCATAATTTACAGCAGGGAAAAAATAATATTGCTTTAAAAAACCTTGCAGCGTTGCCAAAAGGGATTTATTTTATTTCGGTTAAGACCAGTGGCCAGTTTCTTACTCAAAAGTTGATTAAGCAATAAAAATTAGGTTTATTTTCTAAATAATTATTTTCAATGGCCCTGCTGTAAAGGCGGGGCTGTTCATTTTAGAAATAATTGAACACGCGGAAAAATATTTCTTGCTCAGGCGAGCAAGAACAAAGCTGATAACACTTGAACTTTGTTTTATTTATTGAACAACACGGCTAACTAAAGTTGTTGTCCCGCTATTGGAATGCTTAACAACCTTATATAGCATCATAAAATTTGTTGCCGCCAGTAATATCATGGGAATGACTCTGAATGTCAAATCAGTCGTTATAAGCCTGTCTATTAATTCCATTGAAAACCCTTCGTCTAATTTCATTTGTATGGGGATTTGAATAGTTATAGACGAAATCAACATGATCAAATTAAAGAACAATGCTAAACCGACCATCCACCTTGGTATAATTGCCGGGCGAAACCAAAACAAAAGTATTTGCGGAACAAACGATAAGAAAAAGAAAATTACAAACACCGGGACGATAAGTGTATTATCAGCCTGATGGAACTTTGCAAATTCATTAGGTCCTACAAGTTTCCATATGCGGTAACCGACTAATGAAGTCACCATGCCTCCTCCCAAAACATAAAATGTAAGAAGAAGATAAATTGAAAAGACCCAGGTTGAAATTTTGTTTCTTCTATTCATGATGAAAATCGCAGGATTTTAATTGTTTATTGCGCTCAAAGCATAACATTAAGCATAAAACGCCCCGTAATGTAGTTCTTTTGAATTGACCAGTTTGAAAAGATAAATACAACTGTTATACAACTAATACGTAGTTTTAGTAATTAAATAAAGAAATCATGAAACGCTTACTCAATATTCTGTTTGGAAAGAAACTTACCGAAAAATTTTGCCGCTTTTATCAAAGGGATGTGCAGGTGTTTCGGAGAATCATGGGATCGTCAGTTAAAAAATAATTTCACTTAGTTTATCTCACCGTTTATACCAACAATAACGGTGTCTGCGGGAAATATTAATTTATTTATCGATCAGTGCAGGATAAACATACTCTTTCACAAGAGCATAAACATTCTTTCTAATATCCCATTTGTTATAATTACCCGCTGTTGATACAATGACAAGACTATTGCTCTTATCAAAAATAATTTTTTGATCACCGTTTCCGACAGCACCAACAAGCGGAACTAGTTTGTTGTTGATCGTGTCTTGCCAGAGCCAGAACTGATATCCATATCCACCACCGGGGCGTTCTACGTGTGATTGAAAAGATTCTTCGATCCATTTTTGAGAAACAAGCTGTTTGTTTCCCCACTTCCCGCCATTATTATATAGTAATCCAAATTTTAAAAGATCTCTTGATCGCAACCTTACTCCGGAAGCTGCGGCCGGCAACTCTGTACCCGGATATTTTATCCATTCAAACCGGGTAACACCTAAGGGCTGAAAAAGAAATTCTTTTGCAAACTCGTCAACTTTTTTTCCCGTTGTCTTTTCAATGATAGCGGCAAGTAATTGTGTAGTCCCCCCGTTATACTTCCAAACTTTTCCCGGTGAAAATTCCAGCGGCTGACTTAATACGTATTCCACCTGGTTGGAACTCCTGGTCATTCTTATTTCACTGTTTTCAGGATTGTCATATGGAATATCTTCATTCCAAACGATTCCCGAACTCATTGTTAAAAGATGTTTTATTGTTAGCGTGGATCTTATTCCTGTATCCAATTTTGCATATTCCGGAAAAAATTCAAATACTCTTTGATCCACATTTTTAATTTTTCCCTGGCCGATAGCTATACCGACACAGGCAGACACGATACTTTTTGAAATACTCCTGACATCATGAAGACTATCCAGGTTATGTTCGATAAGACCGAGATCATCTCCCCATCTTTGATCTTTACCTGACCAATATTTTTCATAAACAAGTTTATTATCCCGGGTAATTAATAAACTATGGATGTTAGGATAAGTTCCATTTGTAACGGCTGTATCAATCTTATTGATAATAGTTGAATCAAAACCTGCATCAGGCATTGACGCGATGGAAAAGGCTTCATCATTTTCTGCAACTTGCTTTTTATCCTGTTGTGCGCAATTTCCAAAAAAGAAAACGATAGATAAAAAAATGAGAAAGCGTTTTGTTCGCATAAAAAAGGTTGTAACTAAAGATAGAGAAATATTATTTGTGGGTCCCGATCAGAAACATACAAACTAGCCAGAAGGCTTCCCGGAAGTTTTCACTTGTTATTAAAATTCTGCATAAACATGAATATTTAATCGTGCATATTGCGGAAAGTCATGGTGTGGTTCATCGAATAACTTATGTCAATTGTTCTTGCGACCGTAGTACCTCCGGAATTTATCACAATTCTTATTTCGCTTTGAGATGGCAGGGTTTTAATACAGTCGAAGCACAGGACCACACAAGTAATGTTGCATTGCGAAGAGATTTTTTTAACAAGGGCAGTCAAATTAGCATTGTTGTATGCCTGGCTCCCAAGCTCGTTGATAAAGTTAATTATAGCAGGTCTTACTTTGTCAATATTGTTGTTGATAACGCCATCTTTTAAAGATTCGCAATTGCCTGATATTTCATCCTTATCGCAGGAAAATAACAATTGACCGGAGATCAGTATTGCTATTAATTTTTTCATACCGGTTTTAACCCTGACATTTTCAGGCAGGGTTTCGTTGCATGGTGTAAGTTATAAAATCTGGAGAGCAATTGCTAGTGGCGACGGGGCCCTCCAAGATTTCTTTTAAGCGACGATTTTATATAGATGGGGAGGAGGCTAGGCTGGGAAGAAAAGTCTATAAATTATAAATTATTTCCAATGAATTTTGCCTTGTGATAAATAAAGCCATGACATAGCATTTTCTTTAAATGCTTTCCGTCGACCTGCCTTGTATTCGATTCCTGTCTTTACTAAAGCTCCCACACCAACAGTTTTTAACAGCGTTAAAATTGCAACTGGCGCTGCAACCGGGGCTAATAAAGCTCCGCCAATTGCCAATGCTGCAACTCCAACTTCTTTTGAAAAAACTAATTTATTTTGATTTAAGTTTAATTCCTTTCTCAAATTTTTGACATCATTCTCGAGTGATTTTTCAAATTGTCTTTCTAACTCTTTAACATCTGATTTGTTTTTTGCTTCTTTAGTAATTTCAGCGACATAATTCTCTACCTTTTCAAGATACTTAAGTCGGAATTCTCGAAAATCATGACCCGATTCAGAGGCTTCTCTTTTTCTCATTGAAACCAAATTTTTTAACGGTATATCATCTGTATCCAATACTTTAACAGATATAGTAACTAATCTTTCAAAAGTGGGGGCTACCTGACTGGCATCAAGACCGACCGTATATTCTCCACCTAACTCTGCAGTGGCATATTTTATTAACCATGAATACGCATCAGATCTATCTGTGATTTTTCTTTTGGTATTTCCGGCACACGCATCGGCTAAAAGTGACATTATCATTAATCCGAGCATTGGATTTACATGAAAATCAGAATCCCCTTCGTCAAATTCGGCCATTCGATTTGATTCTAAAAGATACCATGTTTCGTCACTTAATTTTTGAGGATAAATTGGATATGATGGTCCAAACGTTTTACTAGATAAACTATTTAATAAGAACCAATCAGGAATTCCATTTTTTACTATTGATTTAACACGTTTATGAACACTTTCCTTTTCGTCATTGGTAGGCATGTGGGGCTGCGTAATTATATCAATTGCTTCATTAAAGATTTTATCTGAAAATCGTTCGTGTTTCCAATTGGGGCTCGGAGTTATATACTCAACCTGATCCCATAAGAGTAGTGAACTTTTTAATAGTTTTTCATCTCTAATTTGGGTATGAGGATAATACAAAGCACTTAGCATAAAATATTTTTTTAGGTTTTTTATAAGGTGATAACAGCTATCTCAATTAATATATTATCATTAAACATTTATTCAATCACGTAAACTTCCAGAAGGGGATTTAAACAGGTGTGCTACTAATCGGAGAAAATTCTTGGATATCTAAATTTAAAACATTTTTCTATGCAACAGTTGAACTTTCTTTTGTTTATTAAACACAGTCCACCGGTCTGACCGTAACTTTTCATTGCTTTGCTTATTCTTTATAGGCAAACCCGGGGGAAAAGTCTCCGCGCAAACAGTTTGCTTGTCTCATTCGTGTGAATTCTAACGCATTCAGAGTACAAAAAATATTGTAATTTTCATCGCGTAAATGAAACCTGATGAAAATAAACTGCATTGATAAGGAAATTCAACAAGTATTAGAAACTGGGTACTATCAGATTCCAAGATTTCAAAGACCTTATTCATGGGATAGGGAAAATATTTCAGAGTTCTGGAATGATAGCATAATTGAAAGCGAAGCCGATTATTTTATAGGATCAATAGTCTTATACAAGTCAGATGACAATAAGTATGGCATAGTAGACGGTCAACAGAGACTGACAACAATCACAATGATATTATGCGCCTTGCGAGATTTTTATATTTCAGAAGGGTTTATGGATTTTGCTCAAGGGGTTCAAAACCTTATTGAAAAAACTGGTCTTAACAATAAGAAACAATTTATTCTTCAAACAGAAACATCTTACCCATATTTTCAAGAATACATACAAAAATTTGGTAAACCCGAAATTGAAGTTGAGATTTTGGAGGAAGAAGAGAATCTGCAAAAAGGATTTGAGCAAATTAAAACATATATTAAAGAACTGATTAATCAAATTACTGATGATGATAAAATAATTCATGATAAGAAGAAAAAAGAGGTGGAAAGAAAATTGAATCAAATTAGAAATCAAGTTCTGGGACTAAAGATTATCTATATAGAACTTGACAATGAAGATGACGCATATATTATTTTCGAAACACTTAATACTAGAGGCAAGGATTTAAGCGTTTCGGACTTAGTAAAAAATTATCTTACTAAATTAATCAAAACAAGAAATGCAAATGTGGATTTGCCCAAAGATAATTGGAATAAGATTAGGAATATTATTAGTGGTTCGTCTGTTGAGATAGATATTGATACATTCCTTTTACATGTTTGGATGTCGAAGTATGAATTTACGACGCTAAAAACGCTATTTAAGAAATTTAAAAAAGAAGTAAAACAAGGAAACGCCAAATTATTTCTTGATGATTTAATAAAAGATTCCGAGTCCTATAGAACAATCTTTGAACCTTCCTACAAAGATTGGGAAAGAAATGATATGGAAATTAAGGAATGTCTTGATGCCTTACAATTGTTTCGTGTAACGCAGCAGACTCCTATGGTTCTATCCGTAATTAGAGAATATTCTTTGGGAAATTTGAAACCGGCGCAAACACTGGATATCTTACAAGCGATTGAACACTTTCACTATGTTTTTACAGCAATTACTTCTCAACGTTCTTCAGGCGGCATATCATTTATGTATTCAAGCAGTGCCCGAGAGCTATTTCAAGCTAAAAACAAAACTGAGAGGCTCGCGGCTTTACTGACACTAAAAAATAAGATGAGAAGTAAAATACCAAGTTTACAGGAATTCTTAATAAATTTTTCTGCCCTTCAATTTACGCATCAATTCACTAAGCAAAAAAAGATTGTACAATACACTTTAAAAAAAATTGATAAAACTCTATTCAAGAATACTGGACTTACAACCGATTATGAAAAGATGACGATTGAGCATATAACACCACAGAGTCATTTATCGTTGTTTCCATCAACAGGGATGATTGGTAATCTGATATTAATTGATAAAGGGCTAAATAATAGGCTGAGTAATAAAAGTTTTGAACAAAAAATTGAGGTTTTGAGAAATTCAAAAGCTAACTTAGATGAAACACTTTTATCTTCAAAAAAATGGACAGATAAGGAAGTAGTGAAAAGAACAGATTATTTGGGAAAGATAGCTTATAAAAAAGCTTTTAAGTTTTAGGTATATATAATCAGTAATATATGGGTAGAATATAGAATTATTTTCAATCTAACTATCTCCGCAAATTATTCGTTAGCACCTCAAACACTCACCCCATGCACCAACTCATTGAATGTGTCCCCAATTTCAGCGAAGGACGTGATATGAATATCATCAAACAGATCACCGATGAGATTGAGGCTGTAGAAGGTGTAAGATTATTGAATGTTGATCCGGGTAAAGCAACTAACCGTACCGTAGTAACTTTTGTTGGTAACCCGCAGGCTGTAGTGGAAGCAGCTTTCCGTGCAATAAAAAAAGCAGGTGAACTAATCGATATGAGCAAACATAAAGGTGAACATCCGCGAATGGGTGCTACAGATGTATGCCCGCTTATACCGATTGCCAATATTACAATGGAAGAAACAGTGGAATGGGCACAACGTTTAGCAGAAAGAGTAGGGAAGGAATTAACACTGCCTGTTTATTTATATGAAGAAGCACAACCTGATAAAAGCCGCAGCAATCTTTCTGTGATCCGTGCCGGTGAGTATGAAGGATTTTTTAAAAAGATAACTGAACTGAAACCTGATTTTGGCCCGGCTGTATTTGATGCAAAACGCGGCGCTACTGTTATTGGTGCAAGAGATTTTTTAGTGGCGTATAATGTAAACCTGAATACAACATCGGTGCGGCGTGCTAATGCGATTGCATTTGATGTGAGGGAAGCGGGGAGAAAGGTTAAGGATGAGAATGAGGTTGAGAGGGTGGTGCCTGGAAGTTTGAAAGCCGTTAAAGCGATCGGTTGGTTTATTGAAGAGTATGGCATTGCACAGATAAGCATCAATCTTACCAATATAAATATAACACCGGTGCATATTGCTTTTGATGAAGTGTGTAAGAAAGCGGATGCCCGTGGTATTCGTGTTACCGGTTCGGAGTTGGTTGGGTTGATCCCATTAAAAGCAATGCTTGATGCCGGTAAATATTTTCTGCGAAAACAAAAACGTTCGGTGGGTGTTTCTGAAAAAGAACTGATACGCATTGCAATAATATCAATGGGACTGGATGAACTTGCTCCTTTTAAACCAGAAGAAAAAATTATTGAATATATGTTAAAGGATAAAAATGATAGCCGCTTAGTCAATATGCCGCTAAATGATTTTGCTGATGTAACAGCAAGTGAAAGTCCAGCGCCGGGTGGCGGTTCTATTGCTGCTTATATTGGTTCGCTGGGTGTATCCTTAGCAACGATGGTTGCCAATCTTATCATCTCATAAAAAAGGTTGGGATGAAAGATGGGAAGAGTTTAGTAATTGGGCGGAGAAAGGCCAGCAATATAAAGATGAGTTGCTGAAATTAGTGGATGCGGATACAAAAGCATTTAATGGGATCATGCATGCAATGAGTTTACCAAAAGGAACTGATGAAGAAAAGAAGACCAGGGCTGCAGCATTGGAGGTTGCAACAAAAGTTGCGATTGAAGTTCCATTTAAAGTGATGAAGCTTGCTTATGATAGTATGGAGGTGATCAAAGCAATGGCGGAAGTCTGGTAATCCAAATTCTGTTTCGGATGCAGGTGTTGGTGCTCTCTGTGCACGCAGTGCAGTGATGGGTGCCTTTATGAATGTGAGGATCAATGCGGCGAATTTTGATGATAAGATTTTTGTGAATGATGTGGTGGCAAGAGGGAAGGAGATTGAGGATAAGGCTAAGGACATGGAGACTGCTATTCTTGAAGTCGTTAATTGTAAGATTGGCGTATGATATACCACGGAGACACAGGGACACATAGTGACACAGGGTGTCCTCTGTGACTCGCTGTGCCTTTGTGCCTCCGTGTTTCAAAAAGCTACAAAGACACTGCTCCAAAAAAATCAATAGCTTTATAACAGAAACACCAACTATGGAAAAACAAAATACTAAAGAAGCAACTGAGCCGGTGAAAAAGCAAAACTCAATGCTTCATCTAAAAATTTATAATAAACAGGATGTATTGTCTCTGACAAGGCTCAGGAGATTTGAAACCAAGCTGGGTGAAAGATTACAGGTAGTAAAAGATACAAGTGATATCGCAGGATCGCTGGCTGTCTCCAATGCAAAATATGTATTGTTTGGTGTGCCTGAAGACCTCGGCGCAAAAGGAAATCATGGTATCGGTGGCACCGATACTTTATGGATACCATTTCTACAATCATTCTTAAATATCCAGAGCAATGATTTTTTTGATGGAAATGAAGTGTTGCTGCTTGGCCATTTTGATTTCGGAGATATGCAATATTTAATTGATACAACTGCAAGAAGCCAGGATGAAAAGATAGAAGCCTACCGTCACGCCGTAAATACAATTGATGATGAAGTGGAGCAGATCGCAAAGATGATCACAGAAACAAAAAAGATCCCGATCGTTATCGGCGGCGGCCATAATAATACGTATCCATTGATAAAAGGAACTGCAAAAGGCTGGCATAAAGCCGGGGCTATTCCATTAGCACAAATCAATTGTATCAACCTGGATGCGCATGCCGATTACCGGCCGATGGAAGGAAGACATAGCGGTAATGCATTTCGCTATGCAGAAGAAGATGGCTATTTGCAGAAGTACTGCATTGTTGGACTGCATGAAAATTATTTGCCGCAAAATGTATGGATAGATATCGTGAATAATCCATTTATCGATTGTCTTACTTACGAAGACATTTTTGTTCATGAAAAAAGAACATTCATGCAGGCAATTGCACATGCAACCGATTTTACAGAAGATACTCTGTGCGGCATCGATGTTGATATCGATTGCATCGAACATACACTCAGCAGTGCGATGACGCCGGTTGGCATTTTACCTAATCATGCAAGACAATATGTTTCATTTGTTGCAGCCGATAGCAAACCGGCTTATCTCCATATTTGCGAAGGGCGCAACAAGATTAAGTGATGGAAGAACAGATGCGACCAGTGGTAAACTGGTAAGTTATCTGGTAAGTGATTTTGTAAAAGGCATGACACCCGATCCATCTTAACGTGAAAAAAGAAAGGAACACGGATGACACGGATAACACGGATGAGATGGATTATAGAAATAGATCCGGCAAATCCGTTCAATCCGTTTGATCCGCGTTCTAAGTTCTAATTAAATGTTACATTAGGAGTACGGTTCAATCAGCTAAACCAAATCTTCTGAAATGAACAAGCGGCTCCTTTTTCCAGTATGCTTATTTATTTCCCAACCATTTTTTGCGCAACCCAAAGATCTGCCGGCCTGCAAAACGATCGATAAAGAATTTGCTGCTATTAATAATTCTTTCGACAACATTGTTGAAAAGTTCAAAACAAAAGAAGATAAGATATCATTGGTCAAAACTTATTTTTCTGACTTTAGTATTTGCGGAGAGAAAGGAAAGATCAAGGATTATGGTAAGAATGTTGAATTCGGATTTCATTTTACCGATGCGTATTATAGTGGTAAGCGGGATGAATTCAAACATTTTTATAAAAAGATATTGAAAAAATTAAAAGAAGACGTTTAGGTTGTCTCATGTATTCCGGTCAGTGAAGGAAGAATCAGGGAAGTCCTGTTATTTTTATGAGAAAGACAAAGTGATCACATCTTCAAAAAGAAATATCAAACTGGTTCTTTCGTATAAAGATCCTATGGATGAAACGCAGGCTTATTCAGTATCACTTTTTTTTGAATATTATCCGAAACGATAAGGTTTTTCTATCGAAGGTGTTATATTATACCGTAATATCTTTTGTTTCATTACCGTTATGCGGTATGGTTTATGTTCATTACCACATCATTTGGAGTCATCATGGCTAATTCGTTCCATAGAGATGCCATAGCTTTCGCTTTGTCTCTTCTGTCGGCGCTATGCCTTCAATATGAAAACTTCCTGTCTTCCTCTTTAACCTCCAGGCCGGAAACTTTTGCTGCGCGGGCGGCGGTTATCAACTCACTGTATTTATCTTTTAATCCCATAATATCTCTCCTTGGTTAATTGACGATTAACCACCATCATTAGATGACGATACAAAAAAGGGGTACGGAATGCAATCTTATATTGGATTCGAAGAGGGCAGCTAAATTATAATCACTTTTTTCATAGGGCGACATTACTTCCATTGACAAAACCGTGCCATTTCTCAGTAAGTGAGAATTTAAATCTTAAATGAAATGAATCGCTAAAAAAATTGTTGTAGATCAATACGAAGGAGCGGTTATCTTGATATCTGCTTTCGCAAAAGCTGCTTTATGTCTGGCCAAAACTTTTATCGCTTCAGCATTTTTCTTTTGTAATAATAAAGCTTTATGTAAACCAAATAATGCCCAGCCATTCTCGGCGTTATTTCTTAAATCAGCAGAGAAAATTTTTTCGGCGTTCACGCCGTCGCCTTTGAGCAAGTATGCGTTTCCTAAAAAATGTTTTGGACTAAGTAACCAATCCCGTGGCTCGTTATAAACCATTTTTGTTTCAATTGAATCCGCTTTTTTATAATACTTAATGGCCCCATCCAGCAAATCTTTGTCTTCATGAATCACGCCGAGTAATAACATATGCGCAACTTCTGCTCCAACCGAAGGTGCAGAAAACGGCGTCATCGGTATATTAAGTGAACTGTCTTTCATGAATTCACGCATTGCATCCAGTTCATTGGAAGCAGCATCACGATCATTTTTTCTTGAGTAAGCAATGCTCCTGGCAAAATGATAAAGAACATTACTGTAAACATGTGCCTTATCGGGTTGAGGCTCCTTCAGTATTTCATCCCATTTACCAAAACGAATATGGTTAAATACAGGAGTCATATATATATACTGCAAAACATTACCGACAGGTGCAGTCATAGATAAATATTCAGCCGGAATACTGTTTCTTGTTTCCAACGCAGCGGCTTCGGATATTTTATAGTTACCGGCAAGCATTGCATTATTTGTTTTCATGTGAAGGTTATGTATTACGTATAAAAAATCTGCACCGGTAACGGGAGCATACAACGGCACTGATCTTTTATAACTGTTCACGGCATTTACATTTACATCAATTCCTTTTTGATATAAGCCTGTACGCAAATAAATATGTGAAGGCATATGTACAACATGTGAAAGCCCGGGATTTGTTTTACCTAAACGATCTGCGCTTGGTAACGCCTTTGCCGCGTAAGGAGATGGCTCCATTACATGAATATAATAATGATTGGCGCCTGGGTGCATCGGATTTTTTGCCAGTAATTTTTCCAGCACTTCTCTTATCAAAGGTGTCCATGGTTTTGGTGTGCCATCTGTATTCCAAAGATCCCAGGGATGTTGCAGCATCATAGCATCAGCGTATAATGCAGCAACATCAGGATTGGTATTAAGATCGTCATATAATTCTTTCATCGCTTTTACATAATCCTCATTCAACTTTTCTCTTGTTTGTGATGAATCATCTGAATAGCGAAGCGAGATGGCATGGATCAACCCTTTTTCAATAGAAGTATAGCCTGCATTATCCATTGCTTTTTGCGTTGCCTCCAATGCTTCAGGCGATGCACGGTAACCAAAGTCATTTATATTAGGACCATATGCCAATGCCTGTGCCCAATAGATGATCCCGCACTTATCATCAAACTTCGCTGCTTTCTTAAATGATGCCATTGCTTCAATGATGTGAAAGCTATAGTACATATTGATACCCTGGTTAAAATAAAATTGGGCACTGTCATTCTTTGTTGAAATTTTCCATTTATAAATTCCTGCGCCGGGAATAGGAGGGATGCTTGTTTCTTCCAACCTGTCCTTTAATTCATTCCAATCAGGACTGCAGCGAGCAATATTTTTCTTTTTAAATTCAGTAAGATCAAATGAAGTTGTTCCGTGATTTTTATTTTCCATGAAATGAGTGGCAACCAGAATTAAGACTCCTAAAACTGTTAATGAAAAGCGCAGGCGGTCGTTCATGTGAGACAATTTTCAAAACAAAAGTTAGTGAAAAACCACGGAGGCACAAAGACACATTGAATCACGGAGACATTCTGTGTTTCTCCGTGTCCTCGTGCCTCTGTGTTTCAAAAAGCCACTGGAGTCCGGTTCAAAAAAATCAATCCTGCCTCGCTTCCAACTCCATTATCTTTTCAAAAACCTGTTCGTATTGTTTATTCAATTGGTCTAATTCGGAAGATGATTTATTATAAACAGATTCAGCCTGAAGAAATTTCTGTAAACTGTTAATGAAAAGCGCAGGCGGTCGTTCATGTGAGACAATTTTCAAAACAAAAGTTAGTGAAAAACCACGGAGGCACAAAGACACATTGAATCACGGAGACATTCTGTGTTTCTCCGTGTCCTCGTGCCTCTGTGTTTCAAAAAGCCACTGGAGTCCGGTTCAAAAAAATCAATCCTGCCTCGCTTCCAACTCCATTATCTTTTCAAAAACCTGTTCGTATTGTTTATTCAATTGGTCTAATTCGGAAGATGATTTATTATAAGCAGATTCAGCCTGAAGAAATTTCTGTTTATCTGAATAAGTTGCAGGATCAGTAAGCGCCGCTTCCAACTCAGCTTTTTGTTTTGTAAGCAAAGCAATTTTTTCCTCTAATTGCTGAAAAATTTTTTGTTGTTTCTGCAGTTCTTTTTTATGCTCTTTATTTATAGGAGAAGATGATTGAGATTTGAGATGTGAGCGTTGAGGTTTTGGTTCTTCTTTCGCATTTTTCTCCTGTGATACTGGCTTCTGACCTCCGACTCCCGACTCCCGACTCTGAACTCCCGACTCCTGACTCTGAACTCCCGACTTCCGATTCCGAACTCCCGGCTCCGAACTCTTCGCCATTCTTTCTTTCCACGCTACATACTCCTCATACCCGCCTTTAAATTCTTTTATTTCATGATCAACTATCTCCCAGATCTTATTCGCTGTTTTATTAATAAAATACCTGTCATGGCTTACCAGAATAAATGTTCCTTCATATTTATTTAGTGCCTCGATCAGCAACTCACAACTGTGCATATCAAGATGGTTGGTCGGCTCATCCAGCAAAAGAAAATTTGCTTTGCTGATAATTGTTTTTGCTAAAGCCACTCTTGCTTTTTCGCCACCACTTAGCACTTTGATCTTCTTTTCTACATCATCACCGCTAAAAAGAAAACAACCAAGCAAGGTCCTTAATTCCAGTTCTGTTTTTTGGCTGCCGGCCTGCATCATTTCTTCGATCACCGTATGATTTATATTCAAAGCCTCCAATTGGTGCTGCGCATAAAAACTTTCATCAACATTATGACCCCATTTTCTCTGGCCCTCAAATTTTTCTGTTCCTGCAACGATCCGTAACAACGTTGATTTACCTTTTCCATTGGCACCTATCAATGCGATCTTATCATCACGTTCGATCTCCGCAGATGTGTTTTTAAGAATAACATTTTCGCCAAATGATTTTGTAATATGCGTAAGCTCCACCAATACTTTTCCCGGCGTTTTATCCATCCTGAAATTGATCTTGATGTTCGGTCTTTCCAGTTCAGGCTCTTCAATACGATCAAGCTTGTCCAGTTTTTTAATTAAGCTCTGCGCCATTGCAGCCTTACTTGCTTTTGCCCTGAAGCGTTCAACCAATCTTTCATTTTGCCGGATATAGTCTTGCTGATTTTCATACGCTTTTTGCATCAGCTCCATCCTGGTAGCTTTTTCTTTTTCATAAAAATCATAATTGCCGGAATAAATATGAATTTGCTGCTGGTAAAGCTCAACGATTTTTGTCACCATCCGGTTCAAAAAATATTTATCATGACTTACTATCACCACCGAACCGGGATAATTTTGTAAATATCTTTCCAGCCATTCGATAGAAGGTAGATCAAGATGGTTGGTAGGCTCATCTAATAATAACAGGTCCGGTTGTTGTAAGATCATTTTTGCCAGCAATACTCTCATTCGCCATCCGCCGCTGAATTCTTTATAGGGTCTTTTCAAATCGGAGTTGGCAAAACCCAAACCCTGTAATATCTCTTCCGTTTTATGATGAATATTATAACCGCCAAGCGTTTCCAGTTCATGAAGCTTATCGGTATAATCATGAAGCAATTTATCGTCATGATCTTTTTCCAGTCGTTTACCCAGGTCTTCAATTTCTTTTTCAAGTAAAAGAATTTTTTCAAAGGCACTCAGCGCTACTTCAAAAATTGAATCATTGGTATCGAAGCTTAACAGGTCCTGGTGCAGATAACCGATAGAAGTGTTTTTGCTTTTTTCAACAGTTCCTGAAGAAGGAAGGTACTCGCCGACAAATAATTTAAGGATGGTCGATTTCCCGGTTCCGTTATAACCGATCAGGCCGATCCTTTCTCCTGGCTGAATGTGCCAGGTAGCGTTCTCTATAAGAGCACGGGCGCCGAATTCGAAGGTCACGTTGGTAAGTCCTGCTAACATAATTTCGTCAATGGTGAATGGTCAATGGTGAGTAAATAAGACAATTGCCTTATTTACCCTTCACAACTTACCACTCACTGTTTTTAACAAGTCTGCAAAAATAAATGATTACGCCTTACGGTTGTGTGCATTTATCTTTGCATAAATTTTCTCCTTATGAAGCGTTTTGTGGTTGTTTTGATTGCATTGATCGTAATTGCATTGGTGGCCTGGAGGCTTATATTTAATAAAAAAGATAAGCCTGCCGGGCCCGCGCCGCAGGGATTGACTGTGAGCAAGCATACGGATAGTTTTAATCAATCGATGATGGCGGCGATGGATTCTTATTATACCCTCACCGAGTCTTTTGTAAATTGGGATACGGCAAAAATAAATTCTTCTTTAGCTGAATTTAAGACATCGGTGGATAGTATCCGGATACAGGAAATGGAAAAAGACACTGCTATCTATCCAACGGTCCATAGTCAATGGGAGTCGATCAAAGCGGAAATAATGGGCATGCAGGCGGATACCGGTTTATATGAAAGAAGAGAAGACCTGAACTCTCTTTCGCAACAACTCTTCGATCTGCTTCGTATTGTGAAATATGAAGCGGCAAAAGTCTTTTACCAGGAATGCCCGATGGCACTCAATAATTATGAGTCATCTGCATTTTGGTTAAGCGCAAAAAGCGAGAATAAAGAACGTCGCAATCCTTATCTCGGTCTTTATGATCCAAAATATGGAAGAGCAATGCTTACCTGCGGTACCACACGAGATTCAATAAATTTTGCAGAAAATTCACCCCCAAAATAATTCGTTGAAAATGGCTTTATGTTCAGAAAAGCAGTAGTCGTTTTATTAAGTCTTATTCCCCTCCTTGTTTTTGCTCAAAACAAGAATACTGCAGCATCCGGAAGACCCGATACCTATCGGGTTACATTAAATGGATATATCCGTGACAGCTTATCCAGTGAATTAATTATCGGCGCTACAATTACTGTGAATGGTCATGGAAAAGGAGTTACAAGTAATCAATATGGATTTTATTCCATTACGCTTGATTCCGGAGCTTATTCTATCAGTGTAACACATGTTTCGTATCTGCCAAAAAGAATTGAGTTTAATTTAAATGCTGATCAGACTTTCAATTTTGACCTTTTACCAAAAACTTCGGCGATTGCTGAAGTAACCGTGTATGCCAATCGTCGTCGTGATGCGAATGTGAAGAATGCTGAAATGGGAAGGATCGATCTTTCTACCGCAAGAATAAAAAATATTCCTGCCTTCATGGGAGAAGTGGATATTTTAAAAGCGATCCAGTTATTGCCGGGAGTAAGAAATGCAGGAGAGGGCAATGCCGGCTTTTATGTTCGTGGCGGCGGGCCGGACCAAAATTTAATAATGCTTGATGATGCGGTAGTATATAACACGGGTCATCTTTTTGGATTCTTTTCCATTTTTAATTCCGATGCAATAAAAAACACTTCATTGATAAAAGGAGGAATGCCTGCACAATATGGCGGCCGGCTTTCTTCAGTGCTTGATGTGGCAATGAAAGACGGGAACATGAACAAGTTCCAGGTGGATGGCGGGATCGGATTGATCGCATCTCGTCTTTCACTGCAAGGGCCCATCAGATTATCCGCCCGGCCGAAGCAGTCAGGCGGGGAGAAAGCTTCCTTCATTGTATCTGCAAGAAGAACCTATGTGGATGCAATTGCAAAGCCATTTATTAAAAAGACAAGTGACTTTTATGGCTCCGGTTATTTTTTTTATGATCTGAATGCAAAAGTGAATTATAAATTTTCTGAAAAAGACCGCCTGTATCTCAGCGGCTATTTCGGCCGCGATGTTTTTGATTTTAATAATGTAAAGCGTTCCTTCCGCTCAAATATTCCATGGGGCAACAGCACGGCAACGCTACGCTGGAATCATGTTTTCAATAAACGGTTATTTGCCAATACCACCGTTGTTTATAATAATTATAAATTCAAATTTGAAGCGGCTCAAAATAATTTTGAATTATCACTTGCTTCAGGCATTCGTGATGCAAACCTGAAAGTTGATTTCGACTACTATCCTTTGCCACAGCATAAATTAAAGTTTGGAGGGTTATATACATTTCACAAATTCATTCCAAACATTCTTTCCGGCAAACAGGACTCAGTTATTTTTAAGCCCAACACCGAGAGTGTAAAGTATGCAAGCGAATTTGCGTTGTATATACAGGATGACTGGGAACTCAGCGATAAAATAAAGATCAATTACGGCGTCAGATGGAGTGCCTTTACACAGATCGGTCCTTATACAAAATATACGAGGGATGTTGATGGTAATAAGCTTGACAGCACGGTGTATAAAAGTTTTGAGCCGGTAAAAACGTATGGAGGTTTTGAGCCACGCATAACGATCCGGTATGCATTGAATGATGAAACATCTCTCAAAGCTGCGGTTAATCATAATTATCAATACATACATTTAGTAAGTAATGCAGGGAGCACATTGCCTACTGATCTTTGGGTGCCGAGCACTTATATCGTAAAACCACAAATTAGCTGGCAGTACACGGCGGGACTGTTTAAAAATTTTGCAGATAATAAATATGAAACTTCTGTTGAAGTCTATTATAAGGAAATGAAGAACCAGATAGAATATGCGGAAGGTTACACGCCATCATTAAAAGATCCCGAAGAAGAATTTGTTTTTGGTGATGGATGGAGTTATGGCGCTGAATTTTTTGTAAATAAAACAAGAGGTAAGCTGAATGGATGGGTGGGTTATACTATTTCATGGACATACCGCAAGTTCCCGCAGTTGAACAACGGTGAAAAATTTCCGGCACGTTATGATCGCCGTCATGATATGAGCATTGTTGTTAATTATGAACCAGGAAAAAAATGGAAGTTCGGAACCGTGTTTGTGTATGGAACAGGTGCTGCCACTACATTGCCCGAAAGATTTTATATAATTGAAGGAGTGTTGACACAGGAGTACAGCAAAGTGAACCAGTATCGTCTTGCGGCCTATCATCGTCTTGATCTTGCAGCTACGTATACTCCTGTTCCAAAAAAGAAAAGAAAAGTGCAAAGCAGTTGGGTGTTTAGTATTTACAATGTATACAGCCGTTACAATCCATATTTTATTTATTTTGATCAGACCGGCAGTCCTTATGATGGACACATTAAAAGTGGAAGCAAGACAGGTTTCTCTTTTCCCGATATTGCCTGCTGTTACTTGGAATTTTAAGTTTTAGCTTGCGGGAAGCGTAGCGACGAATCAAAGCAAATCTTTTCTATTTCGAATATCGAAGTCTTCATTGTCCCCCGCTGGCGGGGGAAGCGGCTTAAATTATAAACAAGTTTCAAATGGGGGGTGGACAAAAAGCTGAATAGAATTGTTGCAGTACAAGTGTGCGACGCAACGAAAGCTTAATAGTAGCAATGCAGCTTGGTACGTAAAAATTTGTGGAGTTAATCGACATCTTTTACAGAAATCGTATTAAGACGGTTCATTGTCCCTCCCGCTACCTATCGACACGAGGGCTGGATGCTCAATTTAGAGATCTTAATCGAGAGGGGGTGGACAAGATTTTGCCATCAATATTACTTCAGTAATTCTTTTCAGCAACCTTCGGTATTAAAATATAAGCCTGTGGGTATTTAGGTATGACCATCAAATAAAATTTTAAAAAAAATTATTGTGAGCTTGTCAATACAAAAATCTCAGTAAATTTATTTCTATCAAATCACCATTAACAAGCCATCATGAAAAAAACGTTTAATCCCTTCACTGGTTTATCTTTTGCTGTCATAATTATTCTTGCCGGTTGCGATAGCAAAACAAATAATACAACAACAATGCAACTGCTGAAAGAAAACATCTGAAACCAAAATAACTTCTAAAGGAGATTTTAAAGAAGGAACAGATTATATTGTATATGACAGGGTGAGGCTTTTAGATAATGTAGGTTTTACATCGCCTGCAGAAGCGTACAGTTTGTTGCTGCCAAAAGGCTGGACGCATGAAGGTGAAATAGTTTGGATTGGCCCCGGTAACGCTTGTGCCGGAACTTACAAATGGTTCAAAGCAAGATCGGCTGATGGAAAATATAGTTTTGAAATGCTGCCTGACCAGCTTTATTCTTGGAACACAAATCCGGATAACATGCAATTCAATATGAACAACAGCCCGGAAGGCGGTTATTGTGGATTCAAAGAACCTGTAAATGCAGAACAATATCTCCGCAATGTATTTGCACCCGAAGCATTGAATAATCCTGAAATTATAAAAGTAGAATCAAATCAATCTGTGATAGAACAAATGCGCAGGTCAAATGAAACACAGGCCAGGAAGCTATGCAGTATGGTGCAGGTAATATACGGTTTGATCAATCGGCAATAAATGCCGACGTACGCTGGCCGGACAATACGGAAGGTTGGGTAGTGCTGGGCGTTACAATGGTTGAAAACGATCTGCCGAATGCATACAATGGAACGGTTGACAAAATGTATACTACACAGATCAATCACCGGTTTGTTTTTAAATATCCCGCCGGTAAAGCTGAAGAAGCAAAAAATCAATTTAGTGTCATCATGGGCAGTTTCCGGAGCAATCCCTGGTGGAATGGCGCAGTCAATAAATTCTGGAAAGATATTAGAGTACAAAAACATGGGATAAATGTTGGTAAAATAGAAATGATGGATGCGCAAACAAGGGCGATGGGTGAAGCGGCAATTGCAAAAGGAAATGAGCGGCTGAAAAATATGGATATTGAATTGCGTAATTGGGAAACCACGCAATCATCGCAGGATCGTATGCATACAAATTTTATTAAAACAATTCGTGAAGTTGAAAATTATCGTGATGAGACCGGTAAATATGAAATGGTATCAGGTTATAATCATGCATGGAGCAGGAGTGATGGAACTTCTTTTATCCTGAGCAACAATCCTAATTTTGATCCGTCTTCTGTTTTACAGGACCAGCGATGGAAAGAAATGAAAAAAGTAGATGATTGATGGAATAGGTTTAATCATGCAATGAAAGAAAATAAAGAAATAAATCTATTCTTATCGCAATACGACGAGCAGGTTTTCGGAAAAGCCTTAAAACTTCGTGAAGTTCTTTTCGCAAATCTTCCGGATATCATTGAGCAAATAGATATTCCTGCAAAAATGATTGCTTACTGCTACGGGCAAAAATATGCTGAAATGATCTGCACCATCATACCTTCTAAGAAAGGACTTAAACTTGGTTTTTATAAAGGCGCAGATCTGCCCGATCCTGATAACTTACTTGAAGGCACCGGGAAAATTTCCCGGTATGTAAATATAAAATCAGTGGACAAATAGAATCTTCCTGAAAAATTTAATTGTAGAGCACTAGCAGCTTACAGACAAAGAATGAAATTGATTATAACAATTCATTCATCGTTCTTTAAGATCAAACTATTGTTGCTTAGAGGCCTCTGAATCTTCGTATATCTCCCGCCAATAATTCTTCGGATTCTTACCTGCACTAAAAGATCACAAGAAACGTTTTATAATAAAGAACGTTTATGATCTCAAATCCGGCTTCAGAAGTAGAAAAACTTATCGTTGATTATATCGAGCAACAGCAAAAACACCTGTATCATCACAAGAAAAAAACTGATGCGGAAAAAGAATACAATAAACTATTGACAATTTGCGGTGGCGAAGAAAAAAGATTTTCACTCGACGAGGCAGATAAGATATATAAGGCTTACCAGGAAATTTTGGTAAATGAAGAACAATCCAAACTTGCAGAAAACAAGTTTGAAGAATCTTATGAGAAGTTAAAAGAATTGGGCCGTGTGCTCTTCCATGCCAGCATTACTGCTGATATAACGATACCTCCTGTAAATGGCGGACTCCCTACCACCAAACAAGTGACGGTTACTTTTCCGAATGGCGAAGTGCTTGTTGCTTAGATTACTATTATTTACCTAACATCGGGAACAATTTTTTTATTTCTTCATCAGTGGGCTGCGCCCCGTATTCACATATTTCAAACGCTTCTGCATTTTTTATGGCTGCTGCTTTTTCTTTTCCATACCATTTTTCAAGTGCAGTTTTTACCTCGGGTTTTATCGTTTGTTTCCTCGTTTCTGCCAGCCATTTTATTCGTTCATTTTTATCTTTCGGAACCTTATCAGCATAATGTCCTATCCATGGCAGCCACTCATACATCTGCGATACATGAGCATCTAATGCAGAAATCTTTTTGTCAAAAACACTTGTGATATCTACAGCAATATCCGGACGAAACGCATTTGGCCGTTGAAAGCGATCCTGGAAATAAAGAAATACAGGATTCTTTTTTAATGCAGGTGTTTCCGGAGCAATGTTAGGCACGGCTACCATATATGCAGCATCCTGCACCAATACGCCTGTGTATCGATGATCAGGATGATAATCATTCGGCCGGGGCGCAATTACTATATCTGCATTCCATTCACGGATCTTTTTAATTATTTGCAACCGTACATCCAGTGTTGGCATTAACTGGCCATCGTGATTATCTAACACGTCATAAGTAATGCCCAAGCGTTTGCCGGCTTCCTGTGCTTCGGCAAATCTTCGTTTTGCCAATTCCTTGCCACCGATGAGCTGATGACCGGCATCTCCATTCGTTACCGACACAAATTTTACAGCATAACCCATTGCAGCAAAAAGTGCGGCCGTGCCGCCACCATCGTCATCACAATCATCAGGATGTGCACCAATCATTATGATGCGAATTTTTTTGTCATCTTCCTGTGTATTAGCGGTAAGGAATAATGCAAGCAGCAAAGTGAGGAAACAGAAAAGTGTTTTATAGACCGGGCGCATAAAAAAAATTTTTTGCTGAATAAATAAATAAATAAACGCTCATGAAGATACTATTTATACATATCATGATCTTTGATTCAAAAAACTTTCATAACTTAATATCATGAAGAACAAACTGCTTATTACCATAAGTGCCTTCTTTCTGTTTTCCGGTTGTTCAAAAGACAATGGATCTAATGGCGAAAAAATTTCCCGCATTTATAGTGGAGGACAACTGCAAAGCGAATATGTTTACAACAATGAAGGTTTGGTGTCGGGGCATGTTACATATTTTGCCGGTAAAAAGGGCAGTGAAGTGACATGTTATTACGACGCTGATAAGAAATTGATAAAAAAGGAATCTGCCTATGATTTTAGCTCTTCCACTACCAACCCGCAATGGTCGTACTCATATACAGAATACATCTATGCACCCGACGGCAAGATCAGCGAAGAAAAAACTTACCTGAAACAAAATACTACTTATGTATTGGTGAGTAAAATGAGACCTGGTTATGATGCAATTGGCCGTTTAATAAGCCGCACAATTTTGTCTCCAACAGATGTTCCCATTCAACTCTCAAAATACCAATATGATGGTAATGGAAATATTGGCTTAGAGGAAAGGTATCGTTATAACGCATCTGTTCTTGAATTGCATTTTAAATACAGTTATGACGATTATGATAACAAAAGGAATGCCTACCTGAACCTGGCCAGCGAAGTGCCTCCTTATTCAATCAACAGGAATAATATTTTACAAACCACCCTTACGAATTATATAATTACACCGGGTACACCTGTCGTAACAGTCAACAGATCTGTTTATAGCACATACAACAGAAATGGATTTCCTACCAAAGTATTTGAGAATGGAACGGAATTTATTTATGAGTACAAGTAATATCACTTGTTAAATAGATAACCGAATGACGATCTCCGCTAAGTGTGAAAGCTGAGCAAGGCAGTTGATAATTAGAAAAATAAAACCAGCCATGTTCCGGGATTCGGTAGTGTCCTAATTTGATGACAATTGGAACACGGATTGACCGGATTTTCACGGACAATTTTATTTTAATCCGTCTGATTCCCTTCATGGTACATTAGCCAAACAGACGATTAAAGACTGAAGTAAATCTTAAGAATAAATCCCTTGAATCCGTGTCATCCGTGTTCTATCCTAACCTAAAAATAGGACACTACCCGGGATTCATGGGTACCATTTAAGTTTATGAAAAGTTTATTAATATTTATCGCCAGTATAATTGTTCCATTATTCTGGTATCTCGGCCAGTCAGTAAATGTTTACAAGTATGCATGGCTGGGCGCATTATTTGAACTTCTTTCACTGCCAATGTTAGCAGCATTGTTTATTCTTCCTGTTTTTTCTTTTGTTTTACTGGTTAAAAATAATTTTAATCCCCGGTCTTTGTATCTCTATTCTTTTATCATTTCTTTAGTGAGTGTGTTGTTGATAGTAACGGGCAAATAATTTTTTTCTGGTTTGTTTTAATCACAGATAACCGGCAACTTTGCGACTCCCGATAGCGGGTTATTTAATAATGATTGTCTTATGATCAGGATCGGTCTTATAAAAGAAGGAAAAATTCCTGGGGATAACCGTGTGGCGTTAACTCCGGCCCAATGCAAATGGATACACAAAAACAGTTCAGATGTTGAGATCATTGCACAAAGTTCCTCGGTTCGTTGTTTTACTGATCGTGAATATGAAACTGCGGGAGTGCAAGTAAAAGATGATTTGGGCGAATGCGATATTTTACTGGGTATAAAAGAAGTTCCGGTGGAGCAATTACTGCCCGGCAAGACTTATCTCTTTTTTTCTCATACAAAAAAGAAACAGCCGCAAAATCAAAAAATGTTGCAGGCAATTCTTGCAAAGAAAATAACGCTTATCGATTATGAATGTCTTGAACATGAAGATGGACAACGCATCATCGGTTTTGGTTTTTTTGCGGGTATAGTCGGAGCTCATAATGGGATCATGGCGTATGGAAACAGGACGGGCTTATATAAACTTGACAGGGTTTATAAGCAAAGAAGTTTTCGCGAATTGATCCATACATATTTTGGAATGCGATTGCCAAATGTAAAAATTGCCGTTACCGGTTCCGGCAGGGTGGCACATGGCATTCTTGAGATCATGAACCTGATGGGAATTCATGAAGTGGAACCAGATGATTATTTAGTAAGACGATTTGCATATCCTGTATATACACAATTAAAAGGCGCTGATCTGTATGAGAGGATTGATGACGGCAAATACAAAAGATTGGAGTTTCATGAGCATCCTGAATTATATCGCTGCCAGTTTTTACCTTATGCTGAGCAAACAGATATTTTATTAAACGGTGTGTATTGGGATAAAAATGTACCACGGCTTTTTGAAAAGGAAGATGTAATATCCGATACGTTCATTATACGCACGATCGCCGATATAACTGATGATAAAGGTGGCTCGGTGCCTATTAATCTGGGTGATCAGACTATTGAAGATCCTGTGTATGGTATTGACAGGAACACATTAGAAAAAACGCAGCCTTATTTGCCCGGCTCGATTGATATGATGGCTGTAGGAAATTTGCCAAATGAATTACCAAGAGATGCTTCAAGATATTTTGGAGAACAATTGATCAAATATGTGCTTGAGGATCTGGTAAGGAATAGCTCTTCGATTATTGAAAGGGCTACTATCGTAAAGGATGGAGATCTTACAGCGCATTATCAATATCTTGAAGATTATGCAGAGGGGAAGTGAATAATCAATAATTATTAATTATTGATTATTGATTATTAGAGGTAGAGGTAATAATCTTTTAGCAGGCTTACAAATTCATTTGTGTATTGTTGTTGCTCATTCCAAATTGACATTTCTTCTATTTCTGTTTCATATCCGGGTTCATTTTTTAATTTTCCTTTTATCATGATCCGGAAATAATCATGATTTACAGACTGCCTGACAAAAACAATTCTTGAAATATGAAGCTGGTGATCTCTAAAAAGATTTCTTATCTCTTCATTTCTTTTATAAGGTAATAATAAAAAGAAATGACCGTCAGGATTTAAATGATCTGCTACAATTGATATTACATCATTCAGTGTAAGTTTCTTACTATGATGAGCGAGGTTTTTCAGATCATCTTCTGATTTCAATTCATTTTCATAAAAAGGAGGGTTGCTGACAATGATATCATATTGTTTACAAAATGTTGCTACCATATCCTTTGCATCACCTGGCATTACAACGATTCTTTCTTTCCATGGTGATGCATCGGCATTTTCCTGTGCTTGTTTTGCTGCCTGGTTATCGATTTCGACACAATCAATGTCCCCATCAATTTTTTGTGCCAGCATAAGTGCTAACAAGCCGGTACCAGTGCCGATATCTAATAAATTATTAATTATTAATTGTTCATTATTAATTTCATTGGCCACCCATGCTCCAAACAAACAAGCATCTGTCGTTACCTTCATAGCACAACGATCCTGGTGAATGATGAATTGTTTGAATTGAAAATAGGAATTTGACATAAAGGCACAAGGTACAAAGTGGAAGGTACAAGGCACAAGGTACAAGGCACAAGGCACAAGTCATCGGCACATCTCTCTTGAACCTTGTACCTTGTGCCTTACTCTTTACCATTCAGATCTTGCAGAAGCAGTCACCCCAAGATCATTGAATTGACCTTCGAGAAATTTATAATAACCAGTAATGGCGATCATGCCTGCATTATCTGTGCAATATTGAAAAGCAGGAATAAAAGTGTTCCAATTATATTGCTTACCCATTTCTTCAAATGATCTTCGTAAGCCACTATTGGCGGAAACACCACCGGCAATGCAAATATCTTTTATACCGGTTTCTATAGATGCCTTCTTTAATTTATTTAATAAAATAGAAACAATTCGCCGCTGTACCGATGCACAGAGATCATTACGATTTTCCTGAATAAATTTTTTCCGCTGCATCTGTTGCTAAGAATTCTTCTTTATAAACATGGCTCTTACCGGCATTTTGTAAAAAATAAAGAATAGAAGTTTTCAGCCCGCTGAAACTGAAATCAAGTCCGGGTATTTGTGGCTCCGGGAATTGAAACCTGTTCGGGTCACCATTACTTGCATATTTATCGATCAATGGACCGCCGGGATAGGGAAGGCCAAGCAACTTTGCAGTTTTATCAAATGCTTCGCCTGCTGCATCATCAATTGTTTCACCGATCACTTTCATTTTTGCCGGTGATTCACACAATACTATTTGTGTATGACCACCACTAACTGTTAAGCATAAAAATGGAAAAGCAGGTTTCGGATCATCGATCAGGTTTGCGAGCACATGTGCCTGCATGTGATGTACAGCGATCAATGGTTTGTTTAATGACAAGGCTAATGATTTTGCAAACTGGCTTCCCACCAGCAATGAACCGATCAACCCAGGTGATTGAGTAAATGCAATCGCATCTAATGATTTTAGATTTACGTCCCGATAGTTATCGGGATCAGATTTCAGATTTATGCTGGCGATTTTTAATGCTTGTTCAACTACAGGAATAATATTTTGCATATGTGCTCTTGATGCAAGCTCGGGTACGACGCCACCATATTGTTCATGCACTTTTTGCCCGGCAATAATGTTTGATAATATTTTTCCATCGCGGCAAACCGCAGCAGAAGTCTCATCACAACTGCTTTCAATTGCTAGAATACAACCACCTCCTGTCCCAACGCCCCCTGTCCCCCTAAAGGGCGAACTTAGATCGCTATTTTCATTCTGAATTTGTGACATTTCTTATAAAGCGAAATGTAAAGATAGTTTCACTGCATTTTCTTTAGCTATGAGAATTTTAAAAGGCAAGAATGTTACGACCTAAGTCTCCCCTTCAGGGGGGCAGGGGTTGGGCGGGGTTGTTTACTTCCTTATCGCCACCACCGGGTTCAATCTTGCAGCCATCATTGCAGGAATGATACCCGCCAGTATACCTACAAAAAAACAAATGCCAATTGCCCAGATAAGATTTGAAGTAGAAATATAAATGGGGAAATTAAATGCGCCGGATAGAATTTTTGTCAGGCCAAATACAAGTGCCAGTCCAATCAACCCACCAATAAGGCAAAGGAATGCAGCTTCCAATAAAAACTCTGTAAGTATGATACGGCTCTTGGCGCCAATAGCTTTTTTCAAACCGATCTGGCTGGTACGTTCTTTCACACTTACAAACATAATATTGGCAACGCCAAACAAACCTACGATCAGGCTAATACCACCAATGATCATTCCACCCATATTGATCCCTGAAAAGGCTTGCTCGAATGCCTTGCTCCATTCATTAACATCATTCAATGAAAAATTATCTTCCTGTGTGGGGCTTAGCTTATTGATCCCCCGCATGGCACCTTTCAGATCATCTTTCAACGTTATATTCGTCACATTATCCAATCCCTGCACAAGGATCAATGGTTCAGAATATCTTTCGTCCATAATGGTACGGGCAAAGCGGTATGGCATTATCACGGCCTGGTCCAATTGCCAGCCACCAAGCATTTGATTTCCCTGTTTCTTTATAATTCCTACAATAATCAATTTCTTTCCTTTTGCAGAAACAATTTTTCCAACTGCTCTTTCCGCGTTAACAAAAAGCTGTTCGGCAATTTCATTACCAACTACCACGGCATTACTCCCTTGCTGAAATTCTGCCGGAGATATGTACCTGCCATATCTTATGTCTACACTTTGTATATTATGGAAATCATCACTAAAGCCGTAAAGGATTACAGACTTCAGTGCATTATCCTCATATTCTACATCCGCCCTGCGATCAATCTTAAAAGCTGCATATTTGGCGCTTGGGGTTCTTTGCATTATTTGTTCAAGCTGCTCAAATTTTGGTGATGGCCGTTTGATATATTTCCACCAGGGATACTGACCGTCGCCACCCTGGCTATAATCCCATTTGTCAACATAAATGGTATTGGTGCCAAAAGACTTTATTTCGTTTTGAATATTGTGCTCAAGACTGCCAAGCGTTGCCATCACGCCAATGATGCAGAAGATACCGATCGTGATACCGAAGAGAGAAAGAAAAGTGCGAAGTTTATTTTTCCATAACTCCTGGATTGCCATTTTGAGGCTGCTAAAAACAATCTCTATTGTGCGGCGCATAAGCAAAAGTAATCAGAACCGGGATTTGTTGGATTATTTTTTGACTAGTGGGAGCAACGAGGACAATTATTATGTAACCGGCTTTGGTAACTCCGATTGGGCTTTCGTTGCGTCGCACTCTTGTACGTTCGGTAATTCTATTCAGCGTTGTCCACCCCCTCTTGATTATTTTTTTAAGTTGTACATGCGGCCTCCCGATAGCTATCGGGAGGGATAATGTGCATCACTTTATTCGAACATGAAGTAGTGCCAACTCAAGTGTGTTCTTTTACGCATTATAAATTAAGAGTGTTCATTGTCCCCCGCTGACGGGGGGAGTACTTCCATTATAATTATTTTTCAAATGGGGGTGGATCAATGAAACCGCTGTTATATTCTATTTGGCTTTTTTCTTTTTGGGTTTTGGCGCTGGTTCTTCCTTAAGCTCTTCAAGTGTAAGCTCCTTTACTTTTATTGGTTCATCTGTAGTAGTGGATCCATCCCATATCAAACGGATTTCTTTGTCCATTTTTGCATACTTGATTATTTCCTGACATGCCTTGACATATTTTGTAGAATCATCCGGACAGCTGGGAGTACTTACCACGTTGTATTTCCCCGGAGTATTTGCTTCAAGAGTAAATCCGCCTGCATCGTTAGGAATATTTGGACACCAATTGTCAAATGGCAATTGCCAGTAACCCGATTTATTTATAAGATCAACCAGGTGTATAAAGTTTTTTTTCTGAATCGGGATTTTTTTTAACGAGTATTCAAATTTTTCCGGACCGTAATAAGCCGATTTCTCAATAAGATATTTATAATAGTTCGCGTCAAGCAATTCAGGATCAGATTTAGACAAGGAGTCGAAATAGGTTCTTTTCCGCTGTTTATAGCTGGTATCATTTAAAGGAAAAAACCATTGAAGTATATCGAGATGAAACCTTTCTCTTTGTGTTAGTCTGGTTGTATCATAAATACGATCTCCCCATCCTTTTGTTTTCTTTTTTACAATTATTTGATCAGGAGTTAGTGTAATTATGGATGAACCTCGCATATCTGAATAGATCAGTCGAAAAATTGTTTTGTTCTCCGGCTTAAGACTTAAGTTATGTTCTTCAAAAAAGTTGAAGAAATAGTTGGAAGTTGCATATAAAAAAGAGTCTCTGGTTGACATGGAATCTTTCAATGGATAATAGCAAAATGCGGTGTCTTTATTTGCAACCTGGTCCGGATACTTATATCCGCCCTCAGGATAAACAATATTAACTTCCTCATCAGGGCTACAAGAAATAAAAGCAAGAAATGAAAATAGGAAAATGAATTGAAGAATTCTGGTTAAAAGATGATTCATCGTGCTTAATCTCTCTTCAAGTTACAAAAATTAATTGTGGAGTTTTTGTCCACCCCCTCTCGATTATTTTTTTAGATTGTATATCCGGCCCCCGCCAGCGGGGGAGAATGCGCATAACTTTGTTCGACCACGGGTAAATGCCAATCCAAGTGTTTTCTTTTGTGCCATACAAATAATAAAGACTGCTCATTGTCCCCCGCTGGCGGGGGAAGTGGGTTAAATTATAAACAAGTTTCAAGTGGGGGTGGACAAAGCCGAATAGCGATAAGAACGTACAAGTGTGCGACGCAACAGACGTTTAATTGTAGTCCACGAACTGGCTACATAAAATTCTTATTTCCACATCTCTTTTTCGGATTCAGGAAAATAAGCAAAGCCATCAAAGGTGATGGTTGGTTTACCTGTTTTAAGATCATTTACTTTTCTAAATGCAAACTTGCTGGCTTGCTTCATCCCTTCACAAAATGTTTCAATAAAATCTCCATTGATCCTCCAATAACATTTTGATGGTTTTGTGTTGCTGGATGAATAGGTTGTATAAGTACCGTCAGCTTTTATATCAAGATAGTAATCTATTTTATTTAGTGTTCCTTTCCACACGCCAGCAATACTGACGTCAACATTTCCATTTAACCGGACAGGTGGTTCCACAAGTTTTACCGTGGCTACAGTATTATTTTTTACTTCATTTGTTTTTTGAGACGTTGTACCCGAAGGCCAAAGATCATGGGCCTGTGTCGGAAAATATGTTCTGTATTCTTCAGCGCTATTCCATGGAATTAAAAGAGCCGGCCGGTTTGTTTTGGGATCATTTCTTCTTAACACCTTTTGCCTGATCACTTCGTTCTTGCCATCTACGATAAATTCCATGTCTTCGCCATCGGCTCTCCAGAAATTTTTATGACTCGGTGCAGGAGGATTGGGAGTGATCATGTCAGAATAATAATCATAGGTGCCATCGTTTCTGAAAATATAGAAGCCATTAAAGTTCATAGCGTCGTTGTGATATTTCCAGGTACCGACTATTGCAGGATCAACAATACCTTTCATGGTGAGAGGCGGAGTTACAAGGTTTGTTTGTTTTGCTTGCGGGCCTGAGGCCGGGCTATTTTTAGAAACAGTTGTTTTACCAGAAACAGTTGCTTTATCAGGAGCGGTTGTTTTATAGGATGCCGCTATTTTATTCACTGCAGTTGTATCGTATTTGAAATCTGCACTTGCAAATTGCGGAGCGATCAACTCTCGTCCCAACGTATCGACGAGGCCCCATTTATTATTAAACTTTACCCGGAACCATCCTTTCAATAAAAGTTCGTAACTGTCTTCATTTTTAATGTCCTGGTATTTTATAGGAATCATTTCTTCACCATAGTAATCAATAGCTCCCCATTTACCATTTAACTTAACCATTTCTACATCGTTTACATAATCACCAATCCGGTCATGGGTCGTTGAATCATTCTTTCCATCATCAAATTTCATTGTGTATTCTTTAAGCTCGTCGTATATAATAGGAACAACGACGAACCCGTCCAGGTATACAAATCCCCACTTGCCATTTAATTTAGCCCTGAGCCAGCTTAACGTGAATCCAATCTGGTTTGCAAAGTCAAGCGCATCATATTTTAGAGTAATTACTTCCTTACCGGTTTTATCGATTGCGCCCCACTTATTATTTAATTGAACAATTGAAATATCCTTCTCGAATGACCAGGCTGCCTGGTATTTTGGTGCAATAATTTCTTTTCCCGCCTTATCTATAAAACCCCATTTATTATTTTGCTTTACTGCTGCTAATCCATGCTGAAAATTTTCAACAGCCTGGTATTTTACTGGTATTATCTCTTTACCCTGCTTATCGATAAATCCCCATTTGCCATTCAGCTTTGCTGCAGCAACACCTTCGCGATAGCCAGGCATAAAAGATTGACCGATACTATCGTATTTTGGGCTTACTATTTCCTGGCCATTGTCATCAACAACACCCCATTTCTTATTTAGTTCAACAGCGCCTCTGCCTTCATAAAAATACCCGGCATAATCATATTTTCCTGCGACAATAATCCGGCCCGCGACATTCTTATAACCCCATTTATTATTCTTATCTACGAAACGCTTCAGTTCGCTTTGTGCACCGGCGCTTATACATACAAGAAAAAAAATGACCGGTGATAATTTTCTTATAAAAAATCCAGGTTCCTTTTGCATCATGAATGAGATTTAAATGAACAATTTCTCATCCGGGTAGAATCGATCTTTCAGAAGATATATAAATGTAAATCACATTTAAGACTCTCTAAAAAAAATCTGTACGGGTTACAAAAGTTCCTAGTGTAGCTTTTTGTCCACCCCCTCCCGATTATTTTTTTGGAATGATAGTAGTAATCATGTTGGGCTCACAAAAAATCCCTCTCATACCTTACCTTTGCGACCTCAAAAAAACCGGCAACCAGTAACCGGTAACCGGCAACAGGATTATGAAATATCAGAACGAAATAAAAAAACGAAGAACATTTGCTATCATCAGTCACCCCGATGCCGGTAAAACAACGCTGACAGAAAAATTCCTGTTGTTTGGCGGCGCTATCCAAGTGGCGGGTGCAGTAAAAAGCAATAAGATTAAAAAATTTGCGACCAGCGATTTTATGGAGATTGAAAGGCAACGTGGAATTTCTGTTGCTACTTCGGTAATGACCTTTGAATACAATGACATTCTGATCAACCTGCTGGATACTCCCGGTCACAAAGATTTTGCTGAAGATACTTATCGTACACTGACGGCAGTGGATAGTGTGATACTTGTGATTGATAGTGTGAATGGGGTAGAAGAGCAAACCCGCAAGTTGATGGAAGTATGCCGGATGCGGGATACACCGGTGATTGTTTTTATTAATAAGATGGACCGTGATGGCAAGAACCGGTTTGACCTGCTGGAAGAAATTGAAAAAGAATTGTCGATCCAGCTGCACCCGATGACATGGCCGATCAACAGCGGTAAAGAATTTAAAGGTGTTTATAATCTTGCATGATAAAAGTTTACGGTTGTTTACTGCCAATACAAAAGCAAGTGATGAAGATCTGTTCGCCATAAAGAATTTGAATGATGCGATGCTGGATGAAAAGATAGGAGAGAAAGATGCCGCTACTTTGCGTGAAGATGTGGAATTGGTAGATGGCGTGCATGGCGAATTGAATGTGGATGATTATCTGGCAGGAAAAGTAGCACCTGTATTTTTTGGCAGTGCCATCAATAATTTTGGAGTAAAAGAAATGCTTGATACATTTATCCGCATTGCTCCTTCACCGCAATGCCGCGAAACTACGGCAAGAGTTGTTTGCCCTGGATGAAGATAAAGCTCAGCGGTTTTGTTTTTAAGATCCATGCCAATCTTGATCCCAAGCACCGCGACCGGATCGCTTTTATGCGTGTCTGCAGCGGAAAGTTTGAACGAAATAAATATTATCATCATGTGCGGTTGGATAAAGATGTTCGTTTCAGCAATCCTTATTCTTTTATGGCCCGGGAAAAAAGTATTATTGAAGATGCTTATCCCGGTGATGTGGTGGGTTTATTTGATACGGGTAATTTTAAGATCGGTGATACACTTACTGAAGGAGAAGATTTTTATTTCACCGGCATTCCTTCTTTTTCACCTGAGATATTTAAAGAAGTGGTGAATAAAGACCCGATGAAAACAAAGCAACTGGAAAAAGGTTTGTTGCAATTAACTGATGAAGGTGTGGCGCAATTGTTTACCCAGTTTGGCGGCAATAAAAAGATCATTGGTTGTGTGGGTGAATTGCAGTTTGAAGTGATTCAATATCGCTTGTTGCATGAATATGGAGCTTCCGTTCAGTTCAACACACTTCCTTTTTATAAAGCCTGCTGGATAACAAGTAATGATCCGAAAAAACTGGAGGATTTACACGGTTCAAGCAGGCAAATATCGGCGAAGATAAAGATGGCCATCTGGTTTACCTGGCACAAAGCGAATGGTTCTTGAATACGGAAAGAACTAATAACCCTGGAATTGAGTTTCATTTTACTAGTGAAATTCATAAGAATTAATAATTATTAATTAATAATTAATAATTCAATCAATGAAAGCGAACACAATTTTTGAAACACCCCGGTTGATCGTAAGGCAATATGTTTTTGAAACAGATGCAGACAATTTCTTTTTGCTGAATAGTGATGAGGATGTGATGAAGTATATCCGTGCAACAAAATCAAAAGATGAGTGTGATGCTTTTTTGAAACAAATAATCGAGGCTTATAAGATCAACCCATTATTGGGACGTTGGGCAGCCGACGAAAAAACTACCGGAAAATTTGTTGGGTCATTTGCGATCATTCCAATTGAAGGAACTAAAGATATCCAGTTGGGATATGCTTTGCTAAAAGAGAACTGGGGAAAAGGATTTGCCTCCGAGCTAACCCAGGCTGGTCTTGTGTACTATTTTAAAAACAGCAATGCTGATCATATTTATGCTATCGCTGAACAAGCTAACACGGCTTCTCACAAAGTCTTATTGAAAAATAAATTTGCACAAGATGGTATAAGAAAAGAAGAAGAGAAGGAATTGCTGAAATTCATTTATAAAAGATAGTAATGATCTGTTACCTGATCAGTACAACGGTTCCTTTTCTGAAAACAGTACCTGCACATGTACTTTTAGCCCTGATCCAATAAACAAACACCGCGGAACTTTGTTCTTTCCCTTTCCATTTACCATCCCAACATTTATTGGCATCCGTCGTATGGAAGATCAACTCGCCCCAGCGATTGTAAATATTAAATTCAACTTCTTCAAGTATACCCCATAGCTTTATTCCAAAGCAATCATTCAGCCCGTCGTTATTTGGAGTAAACGCATTGGGCATTAAAAACAACCCTGATTTGCCTGAAAGGTCCAACACCACCGATATTGTATCAGTGTTCTTACAACCGTTGCCATCAGTTCCTTCGACAATATATAACGTGGTGGTGGTCGGGGACGCAACAGGATTTGCAATGTTGGGATTATTTAATGTAGCCGAAGGGGACCATGAATAGGTTACAGCGCCGCTTGCATTTAATCTCGCTGTATTCACAATACAATCCAGGTCGTTTTGTTTTGAAGCCTGCACATTTGGTAATGGAAATACTACGACCTGCGTTGATAAGGATTGAGAAAAATTGCAAAGCGTATCTGTTATCTGTACTGTATACGTTGTATTTATTTGCGGGCTCACAAATGGATCAGGGATCGTGGAATTTACACCCGCAGACGGCTGCCATAAATAAAGATCTCCACCGTGTGCCTGTAGCTGCACCGAATCGTTTTTACAAACAGGAGATGGGGCATCAATAGAAAAAGCATTTTGTGCCCGGACAAACACTTCGACAGAATCTGATCTTGAACAGCCCAAAGAATTACTTGCTGTAATTATGAATAATGTATTTCCCTCGGGTGGAGTGGCCGTCGGATTCAGGATAGTATTATTATTTAATAACGATACGTTGTTCCATTGAAATTGTGTACCGCCATTTGAAGAAGCCTGTAACGTTATTGATTGGCCGCTGCAAATAGTAGAATCATTACCCGCATTAACCGTAAGCAGAGTGGCAGTAACATTTTTTGTGACGCTGTCTTTGCATCCATTAATATCGGTGACCACTAATTTAACTGTGTAAGTTCCCGGTGCATAGTTGTGTGAAGTATTCTGTGTGTTAGCGGTGCCGCCATCACCAAAGTACCACTGCCATGATGCAATGAGATTTGTATTTGTAAAGCCCAAACCTTTAAAATCAAAATTTGTGCATGTTATAATACTGTCTTTAATTCTAACTGAATCGATATTAGGTTTAAATAAAACATTGTCTATTGGTAACTGGAGATTAAAAACATTCGTGCCTGGTGATCCTGCAGTCGTGCCATACGGATTATTATTCTCCTGTAACAAATAACCTCCGCGACCTCCCGTATTGGTAATTGCCATATTAGCTGGAATTGCAGGTTGCTTAACCCAAACAACACCACCGGCACCACCGCCGCCGGGACCAATATGGCCACCAAGCATTGACGCATGCATATCACCACCTTTCCCTCCCGTGACATTTATAATCAAATTATTTGTGTAGTTATTTGCGGAAACAAGAACCGTTCCTCCAGCGCCGCCACCTCCCATTCCATCGTGTGTTTCACCGCCTGAGGAATTACGTTCAAATGCAGAGTCACCTCTTGAAACTATAGCGTAATTATTTCCTGTAATCGTATTTGCATTTATCAAAACGATTCCACCACCGTTGCCACCATTATAATTGGTGTTTTCGCCGGGAGTTGAAAACCCGTTATTGCAATGACCCGCACCGCCACCGCCACCCATAAAGATCTTATTCGACGCATTGTTATAAAGCAAACCACGTCCACCAATTCCCCGGTTATCAAAAAATGAGTTATTGCATTCATATAGTTGGTAACCTCCAAGGCCACCACTGGTTGCATTGCCACCGCCACCGCCACCTGAATTGTGATCATTTCCACCACCTCCAGCTGAAGCAGATGCTCCCTTTCCTGAAGAAATATTATTGCTTATCGCTGCAATAGACTCTCCTTTTGTAGCGGCAATCACTGTACCATTAGGATAGAAATAATTATTCGTAAAACAATTAGTGGCATTAAGATTTGTATTTTGAACATGTCCGCCTGAAAATCCCCTTCCGGTTACATCGATGTTTTTATTTAATGTAAGATTGTTTTGTACATTAAAAACAAGAACGCCGCCGATAGTTCCATTCCAGGGTAAGCATGTAAGTGTACTATCAACCGTATAATTTTGAAAATAAGGAACTCTTATCAACTGCACTTTGCCATTTGGCAGATCATATTGTCGTTCTATTTTATTAAGTAGCTCGATGCTATTACCATTTTTGGATTTTACATAATTGAATTCATAGTTACCGGCATTCTTATAATTCGTTACGTTTCCAAAAGAAGCAGTATTTGAACTGTCAATAACAGCTCCTTTCATTTGTATCAGTAACACGGTATCCCCGGTATTAAATGCACTTGCATCGCCAACATTAATAATATTCTTACATGGATCTAATGAGAGAACAGGTGTGTAATCATTAATGATAACGGTAGTGGGATTACACACATTCACCGTAACAGTGGCCGTTCCACTTGCAAGCGTTGTTGGAGAACATTGTTGCGCATCACGAATCGATACAAGTGTGTAAGTAGTGGTTACTGCCGGGTTTGGTGTTACATTAAATGGCACCCCGCTTTGAACATTGTTGACAACAATATTAGCCGTTCCGTTATTATAAGTAATGATAAACGGCCCGGTGCCCGCTGTAGCATTAAAAGTAAGTTGGCCTGTTGCGCCAACGCAAATAGTGCTGCCCGTTAATGTCCCATTTGGTGGTGTGGGAGTTGGCCAGGTGTAATCAGCAACATAACTATCATGTGAGCCGGCGGAACTAAGAAGCGTTGTTCCGGTTGAAGGATCAAAATCAATATTTGTATTCTGAAAGAAACCCGCAGCATTTATTTTATTGAAACCCGTTGATACAAGTGAGCGGCACTGATCATTTCCTGATCCCCCGATATTGAATGCACAGACAAATTCGCCACTCAACAAATATTTGCTGTAATAAATATCAGTGCCTCCATTGCTATTGAGTGTTGATGAAGATGCGGTCGGATCGAAATCTACATTGGTTCCTGAAAAAGCACCGCCTATATAAGCATGGGTATTATCAACTGTTACTCCCAATCCGTAATCATCATTTGTGCCGCCAAAGCCATATGCGAATATATTTTGCCCGGCGCTGTTATATTTTACAAAGAACGCATCTGCGCTTCCGGCGTTTGTTATTTGCCCTCCGGCAGATGAAAGGTCGAAGTCCATCGAAGAACTTCTGTAATCACCAACGACATATACATTTTCTGCATTATCAAGTACTAATGCTCTTGCGACATCCAGTCCGGAGCCACCGGCACTTTTTGCCCATTGAAATTGGCCATTGTCATTATATTTTGCAACATAAAATTCGAAATTACCATTTGAACTTAAAAGAGAAGTACCAGGGCCGGGATCGAAGTCAATATTGGTTCCCTGGTAAAAACCGGTTATATAAATATTACCGGATGGTCCCCATTTCAATCCATAAACATTCGCGTCAACATTACCTGCGGTGCTGAAATTGAATGCCCATACAAATTGCCCGGCAGAATTGTACTTAGCCACAAAGATTCTTCCTGTATTCCAATCACGCATAGCTGTACCGGGTCCTGCATCAAAATCAATATTTCCATTAAAATATCCGCCGAAATAAACATTACCACCTGGGTCAACATCCAAAATATTACTGCTGTCATACAGGTCGGTGCCACCGATATTTATTGCCCACAGGAATTGGCCCGCTGCATTATATTTTGCAACATAAATATCACCGCCAAAGCCAGGATCGCCGCCGCTATCACCATGACTTGATAATAAAAATACACCGGCACCCGGATCAAAGTCAACATTACTTCCACGAAAGTATCCTGTGATAAAAATATTCCCGCTGGCATCAGTACCTACATTGTATGATTCATCCCGTAACGCTCCTCCTACCTTAAAAGCCCAAATAAACTGACCTGTTGATGTGAACTTCGAGACGAAAATATCATAATCACCGCTGGTGCTGAGTGTAAATACGCCGGGGCCGGGATCAAAGTCAACATTTGAACTGGAGAAGGAACCGCTGGTTATTATATTTCCGCTGGGGTCTTTGGTGGTAGAATATCCCATATCGGAATTGGTGCCGCCTGCCTTATGGGCCCAATTCAAAATCTGGGAGTGAGAAGTCAGTGAGATTATTGTGGCGAAAAGAAAAATCCCATACCTCAAAATTATATTCACGGTCCGTGCCATGGGTACTAAAATAATGGTGGGTTTTGATCACATCAAATGGTCTAATTGTAAATAAATATAACCGATAAATGCGAAATTCCCGAATCAAAGTTTGGCCACGATCCCTGTATAATTATGAGGAGTTATTTTCTTCAATTCTTTCTTTACAGGGCCATCGATTTTTAGGTTATCAATAAAATGATGGATCGATTTTTTATCGATATTAGCATTGCCCCGTGTCAGTTCTTTCAGGGCTTCGTATGGATTCGGATAATTCTCCCGTCGCAAAATAGTTTGCATTGCTTCTGCAACTACGGCCCAGTTGTCTTCTAACTGTTGATGGATCATTCCATCATTGATAATAAGTTTATCAAGTCCTTTTTCAATTGATTTAAATGCGATTAATGTGTGAGCGAAAGGGACACCGATATTGCGAAGGACTGTTGAGTCAGTCAGGTCCCGCTGCAATCTTGAAATAGGGAGTTTTGAAGATAGATGTTCAAAGATGGCATTGGCCATTCCGAAATTTCCTTCGGCATTTTCAAAATCGATAGGGTTTACTTTATGCGGCATGGCAGAAGAACCCACTTCATTTTTTTTTATTCTTTGTTTAAAATATTCCATTGAAATATATGTCCACATATCGCGGCAAAAATCGATGAGGATATTATTGATCCGTTTCATGCAATCAAAATGAGCAGCAAGATTATCATAGTGTTCTATCTGGGTGGTAAACTGCATTCGTGTAAGTCCCAACGTTTTTTCTACAAACTCATTTGCCAATTTTATCCAGTCTGTTTTTGGAAATGCTACATAGATGCGCATTAAAATTTCCTGTAGCGCCGCCAAATTTTGCACTGAAAGGAATATTAATGAATTGCTCTACCTGGTGTTCGATCCTTTCAACAAAGACCATTATTTCTTTTCCCAGTCTTGTAGGACTGGCGGGCTGCCCATGTGTATGTGCAAGCATTGGAATATCCTTCCAGCCCTTAGCAAGTATTTTTAATTGCCGTGTTGAGGTTTAACAGGAAAGGCAGGTATTCATATTCAACCGCATGTTTCCAGAAAAGGGGAATAGCTGTATTATTAATATCCTGTGATGTCAATCCAAAATGTATCCATTCTTTTGCTTCTTTTGCACCGCCTTTGTCTAATGCATTTTTCAGGAAATATTCGACAGCTTTTACATCATGGTTAGTGGTGTATTCAATTTGTTTTATTTCCTGCGCATCTTCGGGGCCAAAATCTTCGGCGATTTTTCGCAGGTGTTTGGTTGCCTTTTCTGATAGTGTAAAAAATTTTTTGTCGGCAAGAAAAAGAAAATATTCAATTTCAACAAGCACACGGTATTTCATCAGCGCATATTCGGAGAAATATTCATCAAGATGTTGTACCTGTTTACGGTAACGGCCATCGATCGGAGAAATAGCTGATAAGTTCGTTAGTTCCATACCTTGTTCCTTATTTCCAAATTTCTGATTTGTAATTTATAACTAATCGTTAGCCGTTTATGGCAGCAACGAGTTACATTTGTCGCAAAGATAAAATACATTGACTGTAATAAAGAATGATACTAAAAACCCTTTAAGGAATGGTGGTTCACGAATAAAGGTTGGAATAGTCAGTTACCTCAATACAAGGCCTTTGATCTACGGACTAAAGCTCGAGCCAATTGCATCGCAAATAGAATTAATTGAAGATAACCCGGCACGTTTGGCAGAAATGCTGAAAAATGATGAGATAGATCTTGGTCTTATACCCGTTGCAGCAATTTCCGAATTGAAAGCATCCTATTTATCAGGCAGATTATTGTATTGGTACCGATGGTGAGGCCGCTTCAGTTTGTCTTTTCAGTGAAGTACCGCTTGAACAAATTGACAAAGTTTATCTCGATTACCAAAGCCGCACTTCAGTTGAATTGTTGAAATGGATAATGCATGAATATTGGGGTATACGGCCGGAGATCATTGTTGCTAAAGATGAAGATTACAGAAAAGAAATAAAAGGAAGAACTGCAGGGCTTGTTATTGGAGACCGTGCCTTCGAGCAACGGAAACTATCGACTTTTTTTTATGACCTCGGAGCTGAATGGAAAAAAATTACAGGTCAGCCGTTTGTGTTTGCAGTCTGGATCAGTAATAAACAATTAGGGAAAGAATTTATAAAACAGTTTAATGATGCTAATTCAATTGGATTAAAACATATCGATGAGATCGTAGCCTCACATCCATTCGATCTTTATGATCTCAAAAAGTATTATACGCTTCATATGAATTATTTATTAGATGAAAAAAAGAAAAAATCGATGGAGTATTTTTTGCAGGTGATAAGGGAAGAGAGCTGGACCTAAATTTTTATCCATTCGCCAGGAATTAAATCCTGGGTATCTTTTGGGCCCTGGTTAAACCATTTCTTTGGAGCGATAACAATTTTTTGGGGATGATTATTTAACCAGGCTCCCCACCAGCTAAAACTGCTATTGGCGATTATATTGTGTTTACATTGACTCATCAGGAAAAGATCTTCGATATGATGTTTCGTAATGCTGCCGGAAACAAATACTGCATTATCCATCTTGAGATTTTCTTTTGCCCACCCGATATCATCAGAGAAAATATAAAAAACAGGATCAATAATTTTGGATGATAAAAGCTCCATTCCTTTTTTATAATACTCTATTGGCATTAATCCTAACACCTGGAGAGAGACCTTAGCAAGATAATCCCCTCTTCGTATATGTACAGCAATGCTGTGTTGTTCACTCATCTTATCCGTAACCTCTTTAAGTGACGTGATAAGATCGTCACTAAATCTAAAAATTTCGCGAATATCATTTTTATATCTATCGAAATATTTTTCAGATTGCCAGAGCCCTTTGAGAAAAACAGTTGGTCGCGCCTCAAAAAAATTAACGTCATAATGAAAAAAAGGTTCCCTGTAAATTCTTCTTTTATAATTGGGTTTTGCTTTTTCTATAATTTTTTCCAGTGCAGATATGGAAGAAAGATATCTTATTTCTGCAGCGCTTGCCGGAGAATCGGGCAAATGAAAATGATGAAGATCGAACTGTCTTTGTGGAATGCCTTCAGGTATGTTTTTACCCGTGCCGTCGTTTGCCACTAATCTTAATTGCTCCTTATGATGCAAAGCAAGGCTTTTTGCAGCTGCATATTGGAACATTTGATTTCCCATACCACCAATCAATTCAACCAGAATCATATCTTCGTAACTATTTAAGGAACGCAAAAATATATGATCGGGAATAAATATGTCAATTAAAAGTACGATACAGGAAAAGATCGAAAAGGTGGCCGGTTTGATGACCGGCAAGGAAAAGCAAAATGCCGAGGTAAGGTTTTGGGAAGCGGAAATTAAAAGGTATGTTGAATGGTATGATGGAAACATCAAAGAATTATATGGTCATCCAACTCCCGTAACAAATAAAGTTGTTGCCGCCACAAAAGAACTGTCTGCTATTCTTACTTTTTTTCAAACACATCAAAAACCGAAATATTTAAAAGACCTGTTACTTGATGAAAACAGTTTTAAAGGCTTAAAGGTGCTTGATGTAGGCGCCGGTCCTTTTCCAAGCGCATTATGTTTTTTAGATGCTGAAATTTATTCTCTTGATCCTTTACTTGACAAGTACCTGAGCGCAGGCTTTCCGCTTCATTGTTATGAACCCAGGGTAAGATTTGTACACGCAAAAGCAGAATCAATGCCACTTGCGAGTGGTTCAGTTGATGCCGTTATATCGGTAAATGCAATCGATCATGTGGACGATTTTGAAAAAACAGCAACGGAAATAAAAAGGGTATTGAAACCCGGCGGCCGATTCCGGATGCATGTTCATTATCATTCCAGAACTGCCACTGAGCCTGTCGACCTTAATGATGAGATCTTTTTGAAAAACTATTCATGGGTAACTGGTTTAAAGCGTTTCCATGAATCAAAGGAAAAATTGGGAACAGTATTGACGGATACCAATGAAAAATATGTTGTTTGGGGAAATTAGTTTGTAGAGACAAGGCATGCCTTGTCTCTACAGGCGTTCAGAATCTTGTCTAGCTCCTTTTTCCCGCAAAAACATGAATACCGTAACAAAGCAGCTCTGATGATCCATTATCACGACGGGAAAGTTTTTGAAGAATAGCGAGATTAAGATGGATGATGATCTTATGAAAAATATTGAGTTTCTTGTTAGCATATTTTTTGGCAACAGATTTTATCCGCCTGTTTTCCTGCGCTACGTATTCAAAAAAATTTCCATTCAGTTGCAGGTCGGTAATTTGAAATCCATTTTCAGGTAAATGCTTTTCGTAAAAAAACCTGCTTAACCCGGATGCAAAATGATAAGGAGCGAAATGCGTAAGACTTCCGAATGGCGCCGTGATCAATAGATGGCCACCGGGTTTTACTAACCGGCTGAATTCTTTTATCGCACCCAATGGGTCCGGAACATGTTCCAGCACTTCAGTGCACATAATAGCATCAACGGAGTGATCCGGAAGAGGAATTGCAAGAATATCTGAGACAATATCGAGGTTTGAGTTATCCCAGTCGCCCGTCTGCAGGCCAACCTCTCCTTCACCGCTGTATTTACCAAAGTCCTGTGCAATGTATTTCAGATGGCCGCAGAATTTTTTGAATTGAGATTCGCCGGCCCCGGCATCGAGAATGGTCAATCCGGCCGGGATTTTTTTTAATGTTTCTTCAATCCATTTTACCCTTGTCGATTCATTCGTCGTTCCTACTGTAAACATTTTGCAGTTATTGGGTGATGCGAATAATGTCGTTCTTTATTTCTATATCGAATTTCTTTCCCGTGTTTTCCAATATCTTTTTTATTTCTTCAATGACAGGATAGTAGTGTGTTCCATTAAACATTCATGCATCGTCGATCAATATCACATAGTTGATTTTTCCCGGTCAGCCAACAGTTCGGGCATGATTAGTTTTTTCTTAAATAAATTTCTGAGCAACGTCTTATTTTTTAAACCAAAAACATCCGCAACCGTATTGCTGTTCTTTCACAAGGCCGGAGTCTGCGTTTCTTATCATAACACCCGTATCAGTGATCAAAGAAAATTCTTTTAACAATAAAGGCGCAAAATATTCTACCACCTGTTCATAGCTATAAATACGATGAGCATTGAATTCTATCTTCGGCCTGCCAACCGGTGTAACGAATAACAGATCACCGCCTGGTTGTAAAACGCGTTTCAATTCATTGATCGATCTTATGTCACCTTGGGGATCGATCTTATCGCCATAACGACCCAGCCCGATGTGTTCAATCGTATGCATACAGGACAATGATGGAATGGAATTGTCCTGAAAACTTAGCTGCGTAAGATCAGCAAAGCCTGATTCAAGATTGTCAAGCTGCAGCTTTGGCGGACGATAATCATAGAATTGTACCGGAACAAATGCTGATACAATTGTACTAAAGCTTAATATGGAAGAAATATCGACATGATAAACAGGTTGTGTCTGTGCTAAAATTCTTGCTGCCCATGCCGGGTGGTAAGTATAGTGATGATCGAAAGGTGTGTCAGTGATCGTGTCTTTTAAACATGGATAAATATCTTTTGTTCTCACCGTAAAGCGCTTGTCGTTTTTATTTCTAAAACGACTCATCTCTGCCAGGTAACTGAAAAAACGACCGATCTTTTTTGGGAACCGTATAAGTATATCCTTGCCGATCTGTACAAAATAATTTCTGAGATACATTTCCGTTGATTTAATACCACAATCTTGCTTTCACCTTTCGAAGATAATCCAATGTATTTTTTTTAACAGGAGTTCTTTTTTCTGTTGATGATATAGCAAATATCTTTTTCCAACCATCAAAGAAACCGCTTACATGAAACCCCGTTTTTTTTAAATACTCCATCGACCACATTACCGCTGTAGAATAAAAAAATTTTTTAGGCAGGTAGCGCCAGGCAACCTTGCTTTTGTTTACCCACATCATTTGCAGTTTTTCTTTCCGCGACCTGCGACCCAATGGTGACTCTTTGTGCAACAACACTACCTTGTCAGAATAGACTATCGAATAACCAGCATCCAATATGCGATACGAAAGATCGTACTCTTCCATGCCATAAAAAAATTCCGGCGGGTACAGCCCGACCTTATCTATGATCTCTCTTTTCATAGCGTGGGCGCAACCAACATAGTAATAGGTATCGAAAAATGATTTACCGTTATATTCATCAAATTTTTTATGCGGGAAAGCGCTTTTCTGAACCTCCATTGTGTCGTAATATAAAACCTTGAGTGAAATGACAGCTATCGGATGTTCCGTTTTGTTATTTTTGAATTCATCGAAAAGAATTGCAAGGGTATTTTTTGTTTGGATGACGATATCATCATCTACCACGATCAGCAGGGGAGCAGTTGATTGGGTAAAAGCAAAATTTCTTCCGCGGGCCACGCCGAGATTCTCAGGGGCATTGATGTACCGTATAGGTATTTCCGGAACAGATGCAATATATTCGACAACGGACGAGTAAGACTCCGTTGAGCAATTATTTACAACAATCACTTCCTGTAATAACTTTTCTTTTTTTTCCAGCGCAGCAATACTCTTAAGCAGATCAAGAAGGTCACCAGGCCTGTTATAAGAAATAATAAGAAAACCAAAAGGTTTCAAACGGTTAAGTTTATAAGCTTTTTAAAAGATTTCTATAGTCTTCGTTCAGTCTCTCAATTCCAAAATTATGGTGTGCATAATGGATATTTGCCGAAATCATTTTTTCAAGTTGCCCGGGATCGTTTTTTAATGCGATTATTTTATCAACGGCTTGTTCAACGATCGATGCTTCATCCGTCACCGAAGTGAACAGGAATCCATTTTCCCCACCCCGTACATGAAGTGGAATATCTCCAACTGGTGTTGCAAGAATAGCACAGCCATTTGCCATCGCCTCCATGATCACCATGGGAAAACCTTCAATTATGGAAACGAGAATTAATACATGACTTTCGGAATAAATTTTGTTGATCGTGTCATCATCCTTGATTGTGCCGTGGAATTTTATAAAAGGATATTCTGCTGCTTCAATAACTTTCGACACGTCACCCATTATCTCAAACTGTATACTGTTGTCGACCTTCCTTAATTCCCGAGCAATCCTGCCAATGAGCTCTACCCGTTTTTCAACCGTGGCCCTGCCTGCATAGAGTACTTTAAAATAACCCAAAGGTTTTGATCTGGTACTTACCGGAAGACTGATGGCGTTAGGAATGTAAACGATCCTGGATAAAATTTGTTCCGGAATTTTATGACGACGATACAGATCCGCATGAAATTCGATCGTTTGCCTGCTGATCATTACTGTTTTTGTAATAAAAGGAAGAAATGGTATGCGTATATAAGAAAAAGAACAGGGCGCATGGATAAGCTCAACTTGTGGAATGCTTTTCTTTATCCATGGGCTGATCTTATATCCGAAATTGCATTGCCCGTTAAAAACTATTGGCTTGAGTCGTTGCCTGTTGATATAATGAATGACAATACCGCGCCAAATAAGATTTAGAAAATATAACCATTTGTTATCTGTGTAATTTGCAATTATCCTTATTTGACAACCCGACCTGATGAAATCCTGCAAGAAGGAATCGTCCTCCGATGTCATGGTAAAAAAAATAATGCAGTCATTACCGCCGGTAGCCGAAGCAACCTGGGCATGCACCTTTTCTGCTCCGCCGGTATGATAAAATGGAAAAAAGAAAAATACCTTGTATTCTTGCGGAAGCGGCCTCAGCACGGCTATTATTTTGCCGATCAAAATAAATGGGAAGATGAAAATATCTTCAATAGTTCTTTTCAGTATGTACAGTTTGTACTTCAATTTCGAAAAGCAGATTTAATTGATTTGCCTATGCCAAATGCAAGATCATTCAGCGCCGACAACAATATTTTTAACGCATACGCATTGAATTTTCCCAGGCTTGCAAACAGCCTGCGCTTCATATGAAAATGTTTGAAATAGAAATTTTTATTTTTCAGAATTACGGAAGTGACAGATGACGGGTGTACCCTGTATAACAACAACGGGTTTGCAATTTTGGCAAATTGAATGTTATTGGCGAGCAGTCTTAGCCAAAGATCGTAGTCTTCAACATTTTTCTGTTTTGGCCGGTACGGGAATCTATGAAATAGTTCAGCCTTTCCCATAACAGATGGATGCGAAATGCAGTTTTCTCTCAGCATGGTTTTTCTGATGATACTATGTGAAAGCGTCTTTCTGTCAAGTTCCCATACTCCAAGCTGGCGGTCATGTTCATCGATGTTAATTATCGTAGTGGCTACAATCCCGACGTCAGGATGTTGTTCAAGAAATTCGGATTGCTGATGGAGCCTGTCCGGCAAGCTGACGTCGTCCGAATCCATGCGGGCAATATACTTTCCCCTCGCTGCCTCAATTCCTTTGTTTAATGTATAGATCAACCCCAAATTTTTTTCGTTCTTGCGGTAAACAATACGAGGATCCGAAAATTCCTGCACGATCGATTCTGTATTGTCAGTCGATCCATCATTCACGATTACCAATTCAAAATCATGAAAGGTTTGCGTTACAATACTGTCGATCGCAGCACCAATATATTTTTCGCAGTTAAATACAGGAAGCACCACGCTGACTGTCGGTGAATTCATAAATGAAAATAATCATAAAAGTCGTCTGTCATCAAACTCGGTTTGCAAGCGCTTTTTGTTTTCTGTTTCGCCATTCCATAAAAATTCCGGCAACTAATATCACTAATAGTATGATTGTAAATACTGAAGTTATCGTTTTGCCTTTGTAGTATCCTCCTGGTTTGAATTCAAACCTGATATCGTGTTTGCCTGCCGGCACTGCAAGCCCGCGCAATACATAATTCACTTTTACGATCGGAGCCTCTTTTCCATCAATGTATGCCTTCCACCCGCCTTTGTAATATATTTCACTAAACACCGCAAACTGGTTGGTAGCTGAATTAAAACTATAAGTAAGTAAATCATGATCATCGCCATTTGCAATCCTGGAAATTGTGGCACTGCTGTCAGCTACTGGCTCAAAAGGAATAGATGATTTGAAAGTATCCTGAACCACGGCAGTATCTTTTGTGTTAAAATTTCCTAGCGCATTCATTTCGGCATTGGCATCTTTTACATATTGAATATTTTTTACCAGCCATGCATTTCCGAGAGCGCCGTCATTTTTCTCATAGGCTTCTGTTTGCATGTTATTACCTTTCCGAATAAAGTATTTTACGTTGAGCATATTCATTAAATACTTATTTGGGGGTCGTTGCGATAATTTATGACCTAGCAGATCCTCGTAAATAGAAATTTTTGCTGCATGATAACCGCCGACAGAGTTATGATAAAAGGAAGAAAAGTTTTCCTGGATCCCCGACACATTGAATACCCGGTAGAAAGATTTATCGGCAAGCAGCTCGTCGTCTGCTTTTGTCTTTACAAAAAATCCTTCATTCTCAAGTTTGTCCTGGTAGTTATCATAACTTAAATATTTTACATCGATCAGGATACTATCGATCAACGCAAAAAATGCAAGGCCAACACCCAACACCATAGGACTGATCGTTTTCCTGATGGCAAGCCAGACAAACACAAGAGCAACCAGTGCAAATCCCAATGATCTGAAAATTGAACCCATCATTAGTGATTTACGGTCTTCCCGCATACCCTCAAAAAATGTATTGAGTATCTGCAGCCATTGAGGGTCGTTTGAAAGGCTGATCCGGTTCATTATTTCTTTATCGGCGCCACTCATAAAATCAGACATGAAATAAATAATGAACACGATTGCGAAAGTAATCCCAACGGCAATGGCTCCCTTCTTTAATTCGGGTAAAAGACTCTTTTTATTTTCTGTTGATGCTATTTTCTCCAAACATAATACAGCAAGTATGGGCAATAATAATTGTGGTATTACAAGTATCATTGATGGCGCTCGGAATTTATTATACAGCGGTAAATACTCATATAGTAAACCATTCAATGTTTCAAAATAGCTTCCCCACGACATCATTATGGTTACTGCAATCGAAGTTAATATCCACCATTTATGTTTTCCATCGAGTACGAACATGGCAAGAATTGCGAGCACACAAATAATAGCTCCTGCATAAGCCGGTCCCGAAACGCCTGCTTCACCGGGTTTAGTCATGCCTGCCCAATAAAAATTCAGCAATCCGCGCATTTGTTGTTGTACTTCATTGGGCAAAGTTCTCATAACTTCTATCGCTTTTGATTTCTCCTCATCTACTTCCAAATGATCGCTGCTGCCTCCATACATTTTCGGAACCATCAATACAAAGGGTTCCGTAATCGTCATACTATAGCTTAGTGCATAATCTTTACTAAGACCATCTTTTGCATTTTCTTTACTTGATGCAGAATCCGCTAATGGACTGCCACCGCCGCGTATTGTTTCTTTCTGGTATTCATAGGTGGGTAATAATTGCACTGCATTTACAGCCAAACCAACGATGCCTGCAATAATTGTAACTGATAGAGCTATGGTAAGGTGTCTCCATTGCGCTGCTTTTATCCATCGAATCGCATAAAAGATCGTCATGATGCCAAGTGCGAGAAAAAGATAATAAGCGATCTGCGGGTGATTTTGTGTAACCAAAACGGAAGTGAATAATGCAGCAAGACCGCCCCCCAGCCAATATTTTTTTTCATAGATCATAATGACAGAAGCCAGCAGAGCGGGCATGTAAGCAATCGATAACATTTTTGTATCATGGCCAACGGAAATGATCACCGGGTTATAAGTAGCATATGCAAATGCTAAAGCGCCTAGCACACCAAAAACCGGGCGGGCACGAAGCACAATGCACAAGAAATAAAAACAAACAGAAGCAAGGAAAAAGAAACTTATCGGTTTGGGTAAGCCAAGCGAAAATATTTCGTGTGCGATCCACGGAAGCTTATTATTTGCGCTATATCCAATTTGAAAAGCAGGCATGCCACTAAACAAGCTGTTTGTCCAAAGTGGATAAACCCCGTTATGTGTTTTTGCAAATTCTATTGATTGCTGAATAGAACCTTTCCACTGCGAAATATCAGTCTGGGCAACCACTTTTCCTTCGAACACCGGTTTACAATATATGAGTGCTACAACAAGAAAAATCAATACAGCTACTGCATGAGGAACCAGTTGCTTAAACCATGAACTCTTCATATAAACGGGGTTGTTAATGCCGACAAAATAATGCTATTTTACACGAAAATCCTTGATGCGCTGGCTTTTATTTTTATCCAAACTGGCCTTCATTTGCAACCTTGCTTTCCTCGTATCTTTTGTATTCAGAGCTACAAATTGGTTAAGCAATCATGACATCAAAGCATATATTATTATTATAGGATGGGTGCTAAGCGCTATTTTCAACCCGGTAGTTGTTTTTATATACCTTATACTATTTTGGATGAGAAGAAAAAAACTTGCAGTGGTGCCCGTGTGGATGATCGTGATGAATATTTTATTTTTATTCCTTCAACTTGTTTTTCTTTTGTTAATGAATGTAGAATAATATTTCAGCATGATACATAATATTCTTAAAGATAAATCAACGAGGCTATTCATCATCTTATCCGGATTTTTCATCGCCAATGTAATGGTAGCGGAGTTTATGGGTGTAAAAATATTTTCACTCGAGGAAACGTTTGGATTTAAGGCTGCCGATATCCATTTGTTTGGGTCTTCGTATTCTTTTAACCTTACCTGTGGTGTGTTATTATGGCCCGTGGTATTTGTAATGACGGATATAATGAATGAATACTATGGAAGAAAAGGAGTGAGGTTCATCAGCTGGCTGGCAGTTATTTTAATCAGTTATGGGTTCATTATGCTTTTTGCGGCTATGAATACAACGCCAAACAGTTGGTGGATCACGAGCAAACAAACTGCAGGAATTGAAAACATGAATTCTGCATACAATGGAATCTTTGGACAGGGGCTTGGAATTATTCTTGCTTCTATGACAGCATTTCTGATTGGCCAGCTGATAGATGTTTTTGTTTTTCGCAGCATCAAGAAAAGAACCGGTGAAAAACATATTTGGTTAAGAGCAACTGGTTCTACGCTGGTATCTCAATTCATCGACAGTTTTGTTGTGCTTGTTATTGCATTTTATTTTTATCCCAGGCTGGTACCAAACCAGGGCTCGCCATGGCCGCTCGACCAGGTAATTGCGATTGGCATCGTAAATTATATTTATAAATTCTGTGTTGCTATTTTACTTACTCCGCTTATTTATTTTGTTCATTACCGCATCGAAAAGTATCTAGGACATGAACAGGCAACAAGAATGAAGAGAGCCGCGATGGGGCAGGAGGATGGATTGAGTGATTTACGTGTTGGTGGCTAGTTTGTGATTATTAATTATTGATTATTTATTATTGGGCGCCAGTAAGCAATAGGCAGTAATCAATAATCAATAATTAATAATCAGTAATCAATAATCTTCTTGTAAGAATCTTTAACCATCTTAGCAACTATTTTATCAATCGGCAGCGTCACTGTCTCGTCGGAAAAATCGTTCCATTCAATTAACCGGAAGGTTTCCGTTTCACCGGTATTGTTATAGATATCCATTTGCTTTTCATCAAAGTCAAATTGTTTTTCGCGTACCGGAACTTTTAGTTCTTCCAGCTGTTTTGCAAAATAATAGATGGAGATGATCTGGTCGTCGGGACGGAATGCAGACATTTGAAAAAAATCAGTTGTGTAAATATGATCACCGATCTCAGCTTCTATACCCAATTCTTCTTTTAATTCTCTTTTTAAACAATCTCTTGTTCCTTCACCGAACTCTAATCCGCCTCCGGGAAATTTTGTATACAAGCCTCCGCGAACAAATTCATCTGCCACCAATACCTGCTTACTGTCATTTATAATAATGCCATAAACACGAATATTGAATTTGAGCATGGGGTTGATTATTGATTATTGAGTATTGATTATTTCGTGATATGTCAATTTTGTAAACAAGGTGGCAGATAGAAATAATAATTAATAATCAATAATAAATAATTTATACTGAAGATTAGAATTCAATAGTACCAGCAAAGACTCTTTCAGCAGGACCGCAAAGCCAAATATTTCTGAATTTACCGTCATCCACACGATCGAATTCAACATTCAATCTTCCCCCCAGTGTCTTTACTTCTACTTCATTAAAGCCATTTTCATTATGATAGCAAACCAATGCTGCAGCTGTAACACCGGTGCCGCAACTGAAAGTCTCATTTTCAACACCGCGTTCATATGTTCTTACAATAATTTTATCTGGCTCATCTAATTGTTCTACAAAATTTACATTGATACCTTCTTTTTCAAACTCACGGCTATACCGGATCTCACGGCCTTTTTTTAAAACATCAAGCTCGGTAAGCTTGGGAACCAATTTTACATAGTGAGGAGAACCGGTATCAACCATAAAATCGCTATGATATTTACAATAACATCAACATCGTTCATTTTCAGATATACAATTCCATTGCCATCTATCCTGGCTTCGTGTTCACCGTCCGTTGCAATAAACTTGTACAACTCCTTTGAATACCCAGACTTTATGCAAACTTGATAAGACACCGGCCGCCATTACCGCACATGCTGCCTTCCCTACCATCAGAATTATAATACATCATTTCAAAATCGTAGCCCGCCTTTTCATTTAAGAAGCATGAGTCCATCAGCGCCAATTCCAAACCGGCGATCGCATAGTCTCTTTACTTGTTCAAGGGATAAATTCAGGATCATGTCCATTGCGGTTATCGATGATCATAAAATCATTACCAGTCCCTGGTATTTAAAAAATTCGGTTTGCATTTTTATTTGTTATACATTTTGAGAAACGATTTCTAAAACCTTTACAATCAAGTTTTCAACTGCGGCTTTCCCATCTTTTGAAAACTCCTTTCTTACTCTATTTGCAATGACGGCATTTAGCGAAAGACAATTGTGTCCAAGTAGACGCCCGAGCCCATAAATAGCTGAAGTTTCCATTTCAAAGTTAGTGATCCGGTGCTGACCAAAACTGAAATTGTGTCAGCCGGTTGATCAGTTCCGGGTTGCTGATACCAAGCCGAAGACCCTTCCCTGCGGGCCATAAAATCCGGGACAGGTAACCGTTATACCCTGGTGAAAATCTTTTACAAAATTCTTTATCAGGGAGGCAGCTGGCGCCGGCTGATATATGGATAGCCCAATTTGCCCATGCATTTGGGTGTGTGTAACAAATGAATGCAGCAATTGTTTTTCTTCATCATTTTGTTCGATGCCGGTAAAAATTCAGCAGGTTGTCAATACCCAGTCCATGGGTGGAAGCAACAAAAGCTATCCACTGGAATATCAGCCTGCAATGCACCCGAAGTGCCGATGCGGATAATATTCAGCGACGTTAGTTTTTGATTTGACCTGTCTTGAAGTAAAATCAATATTGACCAGTGCATCCAGTTCATTTATGACGATATCAATATTATCAGGGCCGATACCTGAAGAGAGAACTGTTAATCTTTTTTTACCAATATATCCGGTATGAGTGATAAATTCCCGGTGTTCGCCTTTGTATTCTATCTTATCAAAATGTTTGCTGACTTCTTTTACCCTGTCCGGATCTCCAACGAGTAATGACAGTGCCTGCAATCTCTTCCGGTCTCAGATCCAGATGATAGACAGCCCCGCGTTGATTCATGATCATTTCCGATTCGGCGATTCGATTGACATATACTTTTGGATTATAATCTTTTAAGGAAACGAATTATATTTGCTACCGTTTCAGATTCAAATCTGATAAATCTCGGGACAAAAAATTTAAAATTTGAAATCGGAAATATTTAAGGTCCTGTGGCCGAGTGGCTAGGCAGAGCTCTGCAAAAGCTCCTACAGCGGTTCGAATCCGCTCGGGACCTCTAAACATCGATTAAAAACAAAGACCTGAGAATTATTCTCAGGTCTTTGTTTTTTTAGCGATCCGCAGAGCAAATTAAATCAGCATGCCGATGGTCAATAAAGGCAAATTACCTCTTTCGGGGTATTTTTTGCTGTAGATAAATCGATACATTCAATTATCAAATTTCTTCTTGTATCCTCTCCAAACTTTTTACTTTGATTGATCGGGCCGGCGGGGCAGACAATCATTCCCTCCCTTTGAAAAACAGGTTTTAATTTCTATAGGTATATGTTCTATTTTTTTCACATAATTCTTAAATCTTAAACATATGGCAAAAGCAACTAATAACGGTGATACGGTTTATACATATCGCAACGGGGAAAAGGTATACTTGAAAAAAGAGCCTGATCAGTTTGTTGTCAGAGCCAAACCCATGGAGCTGGAAAGCCTCGGCATCGCAAAGAACATGGAAAAAGTTTCTCCCGCATCAACAAGAGTAACGGTAAGTCGGGATAAGTTAGATGCATCAATGGCAAAAGCACGAAAGGAAGTTGTTACGCATCACGCATATACAGAAAAGGATAGCGGCGATGAATTCCTGATCACTGACCGCATCATGGTTACTTTCAAACAACCGCCCGATAATGATTTGCTCAGCGGGTTCATTGCAAAATATGCGCTAGTGATCAATAATAAATATTCTGAGAGAGAATACCTGTTCCAGCTAACTGATCAAACAAATATGAACCCGGTAAAATTGGTGGTATTAATAAATGAAACGGAAAAAGATATAATTGAATCATGTGAACATGATCTTAATAAGAGAATGACACGAACCAGTGTTAACATACCAGCTGATGTAAAATACATGCAGCAATGGCACTTGCATAAGAGGTTAACACATTCGGCATTCGATCCAAGGTCATCCTCAAATTGTGAAGCAGCCTGGCAAAAACTTAATCATTTTGGAAGCAGCGATGTGGTAGTTGCAGTTTCTGATGACGGTTGTAAGATCGATCATTCCGATTTTGATTCCGCTAATAAGTTTGCCAATTGGGCTTATATGCAGGGAAACAATCTGATCAACAGGGATTCTGTAGGCGCTGTTCCGCAAAAGATGTATCAGTTGGATGCTGATCATGGCACTTCATGTTGCGGAGTTGTAGCTGCTGAGGTGGATGGGCTACTTACTGTTGGAGGTGCGCCGGCTTGCAGGTTATTACCTATTAAATGGGAATCAGATGATTTTGGTTTGTATATCGGTGATAGCAAAATGATGACAGTGCTTTCTTTCATTGCTGATAAAGTTGATGTATTGTCTAACTCATGGGGTAATTCACCAAAATCAAATTTTGCATCGAATGTTATTAATAGGATCACTGAGCTTGCACAAAGTGGCGGAAGAAGAGGAAAAGGAATTGTATTCTTATGGGCTGCCGGTAATGAAAACTGTCCAATTAAATTCTCCGGAAACATTGATATACCATATGATGGTGGAAGGGATGAAAATGGCAACTGGCGGGGAGTAAGAACATCAAGAATCTTCGAACATAACCTGGTGGGTGTACCGGGTGTAATGTATGTTGCTGCATTGGCAAGCAATGCACAAAGAAGCCACTATTCAAATTATGGCGATGGTATTTCTATTTGTGCTCCGACAAACAATGTTCATAAGTACAGGCGTCTTGTTGTCACCGGCCTGGGAATAATGACAACATCGGGTGAAAATCTATTTTTCAATCCAGGCTTTGGTGGTACATCTAGTGCAACACCGTTAACTGCGGGTATTGCCGCTTTGGTTATTTCCGCTAATCCGAATCTTACAGCAATAGAAGTAGTTTCAGTTTTGCAGAGAACTGCAAAAAAGGATCTTAATATGACCGATTATCCAAAGACTCCGTCGGCATCGTTTGATCCGAATCCAATATGGGATGTATCTCCAGTAGCACCTTTTAGTTCTGGTACATTTAATAATATCGGGCATACCGACGGTACATGGAGCGGATGGTTTGGATTTGGAAGCGTAGATGCTGAAGCAGCGGTAGCAGAGGCAATACAGTTAGCTAATGGTTCTCCTGTAAATAATAATGTGATCGTTCATTCTTCATCGCCGGCTAAGTTGATCCCGGATAATAATACTGCTGGTATCTCGGATACCATTACGGTTAATGAAGCAGGTACTGTTTCCTCAGTTAGTCTTGATCTCGATATAACACACACATTCATTGGTGATCTAAGTATAAAATTGATATCGCCGAGAGGAACACCTGCATCACTGCACGAACGAAATGGAGCAGGTGCGGATAATATTAATAAGACATTCGATCTTCAAAATGCGCCGGAATTGTTGCGAATTAACGGAGAATCGGCTTCCGGTAACTGGACGCTTAAGATTGCTGATGTTGCACCTTTTGACACCGGTAAACTCAATAAGTGGACACTGAAGATCGGCACCGCGATATCCCAGGAAATAAAAATAGAAGAAGCTCCCGGCATCACTATTCCCGATAATAATCCTGTTGGGATTGAGCGAACCCTGAATGTAACAGAGACCGGTAATATTAAAGAGATTGAAATTGGTATTGACATCACTCATACTTATATAGGTGACCTGATCGTTAATCTCGTTTCACCTGCAGGTGCGGTTACTGGTTTACACAATAAATCAGGTGATTCAGCAGATAATATCATTAAGACTTATAGTTTTTCTAACACGCCGTCTCTAATCCCATTACAAGGGCAATCATTTCAAGGTAATTGGCGATTAAAAGTTTCAGATGTTGTTGGACAGGACATTGGTAAATTGAACAAATGGTCTTTGAAATTTATCAAACAGTAAATGGCTGCCATATTAACCCTATAAGAATGTAAAACTCAAATTACACTCAGGACATAATTCAATAGAAATTATCGGGATCTTTTTTCAGCGTAGAATTAATAAAGAAAGATAGATCCAAAGGGTTTCGTTTACTATCGGTAAGCTTTTTAGGTTCGTATCCTGTTACGAAAAATCAATACGGGTACATTATTTTTATCATTGGAGGTATTTATTCATTTACAATTTGAAATCACTGGTGCTATAATATGTAAGGAGAATTTTATGGAAGCTTTCGAAACCCTAAACCCGATTCACGTCTTTTTTTTAGTTGATCGCAACACCTGCAACATGCTATCATTTTGCAATTAAAAAGATAAGTGTAGCGACTCCTACACCGACCGTAAAGCCACCTAACACCAGTTTAAATTTTTGTTTCTGTTGAAGCTTCAGTTGATCAATTGACGATGTTAATAATGTTTTGATGTTATTCACCTGGTTGGTGGCGATCGTAATTGACTGATTTATGGCAGCAACATTTTGATCGGTTCGATCGACAAAACTATTCGTGCTTTGTGCAAGGTTGTCAAAGCTTAATTTTAGAGCATTATAATGTTCGTCGCGTACTTTAATCATACTGTCCTGAAAGTTTATAATACTATCATACAAGGCAAAAAGTTGGTTTATGGCGGAGTTAGTGTTCCCCCGGCGGACTTTTTCATATGTATTTTTAAGTGAATGATACAGCTTTCTGTTTACCACGAACGCTGAATCATAGGTTATAATCGCTGTATCTCCTTTTGCAATTCCATAGGCAACAAGGCCAATGGAATCGTTCAATATTTTTCTTTTCTGTGAGATGGCATCAGCCGGTGTGAAAAGTATTGAGATAAATAAGACCAGGGAGCAAAAAAAAATTTTCTTGTTCATATTGGATGAATTTTACGGAATTTGTTCGGTTATTGGTGGCAAGCTGTCGTTCTCAAATTCATCTCTGAGAACTTCCAATTTGTCCTTCAGTACTTTTAGCGTTTTTGTATCTTTTTCTCTTATTATTTGCAGTTGAACATCACTCGCCGCTACATTCTTCTGGATATGATCGATGTAAGATCTGAACCTCACAATATCCGATTTGGTGGAATCAATTATTTCTTTTGCCGTTCTTAATTGAATTAACGCAGAGTCAGCAGTACGGTTCGCTTTTTCAAGATCTTTGCGAACGCTCCTCAAACTGCTATTAGAAAAAAAAGTGAGCGCAAAATTAATTACGATTATCACGAAGATTACGTAGAAGATAATCTTAAATGGCTTGTCCATAATTGCTGAATTGGTGGTTAGTTATTGGTTTGTTACTAAGATAGTAAAGAATGGGAAACTAATATAAATAAATAATGTTGTTCATAACAAAGCATTGCCGGGGAAATACGAATTAATCCACAAAAAGTGAATGACATTGCAGCAAAAGTTCCTGCTTACTCAATTATACAATTAAATGAACAGGTTCACTGATCATCGTCATTCACATCATACCTTATCGATGATTTTTAATTTTCAGGATAAAGGGTTTGAGATTCAAAAAGGCGCATTGAACCAAAGGCCAATTAAAACTGAAGATATTCAAGATAGCTTCCTGCCAATACCGTAAGGTTACTTCCATTGCTTGTATTTTGCGCCCATTGAAAACCAAACGTACCTGATGTGCTGGTTAGAATCATTACATCAATTTCTACATATGCAATTCCCGAACTGGTAGCTGTTACAGCAGTACTTGGAATAATAGTATTCTGTGCTACGGCAACCTCATTACCGGTGCCTGATGTAGCGCCGGCAACAACATGAATTCTTTTACAAATGATTGAGGTTGTAGTACCGCTATAAGCTAATGCATACTTATAATCCATGGTAGCATTCCCTACATCCAAAAATATTTTTCCTCTTATATGATAAAGTGTTCCGGCATTCAATGCAACGGTCAGCGTATTATCATTTGTAAGTGTTGTAGTGCTTGACCGGTTTTCATTCGCTGTTTTTTTAACAACCGAAAAGCCTGACGAAGGTGTTACCCATGATGGATCTGCACTGGAACCATTGGTTTGCAAAACCTGTCCGCTTGTGCCGGCAGCCAACCGGTTCCATCCGCTTGAACCACGATATAAAATATCACCCTGTGCCGCACTTCCAACCCAATCTAACAATTGTGAAAGTGTTACTTCTTCGGCATCACCGGCTCCACTTGTATTTCTGCCAAGCACACGTTGCGTTGCAGAAATATTTTGCATTTTGCCGTAAGTGACAGCATCATTGTCAATCGTCCATGTTGCTCCGCTGCTGGTTACTGTTATATCTCCTTTATCACCATCGGATACACCTCCGCCTCCAGAAACAGTTTCCCATGATGGAAGGCCACTGGTAACGGTAAGCACCTTTCCACTTGAGCCAATACCCAATCTTGTAAATTGCCCTGAAGAGTTTCTATAAAAAATATCGCCGGTGGCATCACTGCCAAGATCCATTTTTACCGGGCCGTTTGCATGAAATTTTCCATTTACTCTTACAGTATCGTTAGCGAAATCACCATAGATTAAAGGTGTGTACGTATTGGTATTTTCAATATAAAGTTTGTTTGAACTGGTTTCGTAAAAACCAGCATTATTGCCAAGAAATACATTTCCTGATCCCGTATTATTATAACCAGTAAGTGTACCAATAAGGGTGTTATCGGAACCATTATTTGTATAACCAGATTGTTTGCCGATAAATACATTAGTATTACCTGTGGTTATTGATCCGCCTGCATAATATCCGATCCCGATATTTGATGAGCCGCTTGTTAAACTGGTAAGTGCTTGAGTGCCTACAGCGGTATTCAGTGTACCAGATGTACTTCCAAGAGCGGCAATGCCCACTCCAACATTATATGATGCATCAGCGGAAAGGCCGCCACCGCCTACATTAATATTAGCAGACCCGGTTGTAACGGCTGAAGAAGCATATTCGCCTATCGCAATATTGTGGTGGCCGGAACTATAATTTAATAAAGCGGACCTGCCGATTGCTACATTACTGTAGCCGGAAGCACCCGTGCTTCCATACATAGCAACGTAACCAATTGCTGTATTAGTACCTGGTCCGCTTGTATGATTATATAGGGCCCCTGATCCGATGGCTGTTTGTTCCGCCGAAGTTGTGGTCAACGCTAAAGCACCATGTCCTACCGCAGTATTGCCACTGCCAGTACTGTTGAATGCGTTCATCGCATTGTAACCAACTGCTGTATTTGACAGTCCGGTGGATGCGAAGGATGCCAATGCTCCATATCCGAATCTTTCATTATACAATGAAGGAGTAGTCGGCGATGTAATTCCGCCTTTAATTATTGCACTTCCGGAAATTCTAAACGACGCAGCCTGATCAGTACTATTCTGATTCCAAATATAATTAGCGCTGGCTGAGCCTGCTGTTCTGATTGTATCAGCACCTATCAGGTATGTGCTGTCATTTAATTTTATTGCTCCACGCCGGAACTCGGTTCTGCCGTTTCCTTTATTATACAAAAATCCCAAAACATGTCTGGTGCTGTTTTCGAGATTGAGCTCTGCAGTGCAACTGTCATTAGTGATGAGCACGCTGTCAGCTTTTATTTTATAAATAAACTGTGCCGAGAGCCATGAAGTACATATGCAGGCGGTTGTAAGCAATAGAATCTTTTTCATAATGAAAAAAATTAATAGTAGAGCAAATAAATTAATAATCCGTTAATGAAAAAACAGAGGGAAGATTCTATTGTCTGAAAATTTGGGAGCTACTCAATCAGTGCGATAAAATGGTAATAACAACAATCGAATGTATAAAATATTTTAATTAAAAAAATAATTTTCTTTTAAATGTGAAAAAATTTATGAAATAAAAATCAATAACAAATGAATTTAATTTTCTTTATCCGTTACTTGATCCTGACCGCTCTTATTGATGTCGCTTTATTTGTCGTTCCGCTATTATTATCACCAGGCGTAGCTTTAATAACGGAAGCAGCAGTTGATGCTACACTTACTTTTACCGTGGTAGTGCCTGTTAATACTACCAGAGAAGATACCGGTAAGCATACATAACCTTTCGTACTGCCGCCCATAGAGTTTGAAACACTTTCACCGGCCTGGTACACCGTGGTACCGTCCCATAGTTTATGAGTAACTCTTTGTGCTGTATTATTGGGCGACTCAACAGTAACACTCCCGGTGATCAGCCATGTACCGGCTGCTAATGAAAAAGAAACAGCATCGCTATATGTATTAGCAGTTAATGTAACATCGGAGGTCATAAACGATTCTGAATTTGTAAGATCGACATTGACATCAGTTTTACTTGCACCGCTGTTATCTGTTGCTGTAACACCATAATTAAAATTTAATGTGGATCGTTGTGTTAAGCCGGTTCCATTTTCCTGCACGGTTGTGTATCCGCTTCCGCCGCCGCCACCAACGGAGCCTTCAATTATATTACCACTTGCATCTACCTGTAAAGTATAGGCTGCGGTTCCAGTGAATGTACCCGAACCGTAATTATTTAATTTCAACGCACCATTACCTGAAAGTGTAAATCGGTCTGCCGTCGTTCCACTATTAACCCCTGTTATTATGAATTGGGAAGTCCTCGTCGCATGAGTTGCATCTGTCCATTTTGAAATTAGTCTATTTGAATAATCATTGCTTGTAACTGTTCTTGTGTCAAAATCAATAGAACTTCCAATACCGTTGCCAGGTGTGCCGGCAGTAACTCTTCTAATTATTAGATTCTGTAAAACTGTATTACTGTTGCCATTTCCCTCACCCGTGGTGAATTGAGCAGATGGTAAACCGCTGGAATTATTTGTATATACATCGAGGCCGAGAGATGATGTAGAAGCAAAATACCCACCAAGGTTAGAACTACTTATTCCTGCAACTCCATATCCTGACGTACTTGTTCCCTTCACGCCTGCTTGCGAAATACTAATACCATTAATTGCATCATACCCTGACTGTAGTTGATTAACTGTAAAAAGTATATTAGACGTTGATCCCGTTACACCAAAAGTATATCCTCCTGATGAAATAACAGTATTCTGTAATAATGTTCCTCCCAATCTGACATTCGTAGAACTGTTTGCGGTTAAACCATTATCTGCAGTTAACAGACCGCCGCCACCGCCACCGCCCGCTGCCCATGAAGGGAGATTGCTGCCATTCACTGTAAGTACTTGTCCGCTTGTTCCAATTCCCAAACGTGTAAATGCACCGGAAGAATTTCTATAAAAAATATCACCGGTTGCATCACTGCCCAGATCAATTTTTACCGGGCCATTTGCATGAAATTTTCCATTTACTCTTACAGTATCATTTGCAAAATCACCATAGATCAAGGGTGTGGAAATATCTGAGTTGTCTATGAACAGCTTGTTTGAACCTGTTTCATTAATGCCCGCCCACCTGCCGAGAAAAACATTTCCAGATCCTGTATTATAATAACCAGCTTGATGACCAATAAAAGTATTATTCGAGCCGTTGTTTGACACACCTGCTTCATAACCTATACCAATGTTATTGCTTCCGGTGGTTAATCCTCCCCCCGCACCATAACCTATTCCAATATTTGATGAGCCCGATGTTAACGTATATAATGCTTGTTGCCCCAAACCAACATTAAATGTACCAGATGTATTGCCGAGACTACCACTGCCAACGCCAACATTATAACTTGCAGTAGCGGACAGACCACCACCGCCGATATTGACGTTTTGTTGTCCTGTTGTAACCGCACTGGAGGTAAAAGTACCCACTGCAATATTCTGAAAACCTGAAGAAATGTTGGTCAATGTGTTATAACCCACAGCGACGTTTGAATAGCCCGATGCGCCGGTGCTTCCTTGCAATGCTCCATAGCCAATCGCAGTATTTGAGCCTGATCCGGACGTAAAATTAGACATCGCTCCCGAGCCTATGGCTGTTTGGCCACTTGTCGACGTAGTTAGCAGTCCCAGGGCTTGGTAACCGACTGCAGTATGACCAAAATCAGAGCCGTTGAGTGCATTTAACGCATTATAGCCAACAGCGGTATTTCCCTGGCCCGTCGTAACCGATGCTAATGCTCCAAATCCAAATCTTTCATTGTTTGGGCCAACAGGAGATGATATACCTCCTTTTATTATTCCGTTTCCGGAAATTCTGAATGAAGCAGCCTGGTCTGTTGCATTTTGATTTTGAATAAAATTACTGCTGCTGCCTAATGCTTTTAATTTTACGATACCATTTATATCTGTTGTTAACACGGAATCTTCATTCGAATTATTCTTATACTTTGTCCACCGCACAGGTCCTGCATTGTAAATGGTATCGGCAGCCCCTTCGCTATAGATTGCATATGCGTTTGCAATTGTAGATCTTTTTAACGACTGTACATACAAGCCAACATGATTTGTCATTATCGGATCAGCTCCAATTGATCCTCCAACAAAATAATGATACCTGTTGCCAATCTTTTGATTAGTGGTAGTAAAAAATATAGTTCTGAAATCATAAAGCGTTAGTCCGTTCATGTCAATATCCGGGTTCGAAGATTTCTGGGAGGAGATATAACTTGTAAAAGTGCCTGATGAAACTGTGCCTGTTGGTTGCCAGAATACTTCTGTAAAAACTGCGGCACCTGAAAACGTAGACGCAGGCCTGTTGAATGCCTGGATATACAACATATCGTTTCCATTATAAGCAGTTTTAGCTCCTGTTATAGTAACTCCTGCATTTGAAGCGGGGGTGTAAGTATTGTCGGATAAATAAAATCTTATCCTTTTGTCTTTCATATTTATGCTTGTAGAAGCAGTGAGATCTCCGCCAAGCCTTACGGTATCGCCGGTTTTTGTTAACCCGTTTTCTACAATTAGTTTGCCTAACGATGAAACAACTCTTAGCGTATCGTTTCCTATTACGTAGGTGCTGTCATTTACTTTTTTTAATCCTCTACGGAATTCTGTTCTTCCATTGCCTTTATTATAAAGAAATCCAAGTGTATCCCTGGTTCTGTTTTCCAGGTTCAACTCAGCAATGCAACTGTCATTAGTGATCAGCACACTATCAGCTTTTATTTTATAAATAAACTGTGCCGAAAGCCATGTAGTGCTTATACAGGCGACTGTAAACAATAGAATCTTTTTCATAATGAAAAAAATTAATGATAGAACAAATAAATAGTTATCCGTTAAGGAAAAAACAGAGGGAAGATTCTATTGTCTGAAAAATTTGGGGCTACTCAATCAGTGCGATAAAATGGTAATAACAACAATCGAATGTATAAAATATTTTAATTAAAAAAATAATTTTCTTTTAAAAGTGAAAAATTCTTATAAAATAAAAATCGATAACAAATGAATTTAAATTGGTTTAATTGTTATTTAATCCTGATCGCTCTTAATGATGTCGCTTGAAATGTGGTTAATGATAATGCAAAACCGGAACTAATTTTTCATCAGCAAAATATATGATTCACTGCATGTAGATTTTGCTTTTGTTACAAGTAATAACCTTGCAAAACAGCAATGCCGAAAACACACTGGCTATTTATATTCATAAATTATAATTACACCTGCGGTTCCTGCTCCTCCTGTCTGGTTAGTGTTTGCGGTTGAAAGTGCTCCACCACCACCAGCCCCATAACCTGTTCCGGCATTCCCTGTTCCTGCAGTGTTACGTGAATTTCCACCACCACCATAAAGCGATGATCCACCACTTCCGCTTGAACCAACAGTGCCACTTAATCGAAAACCATTTTGACCGGGCTGACCAGATCCATTTACATCTCCATTCGTCGAAACCGATGCTCCGTTACCTGCTAAGACAATTGCTGCGGAAGTTCCTGCGGTTTGTCCAACTCCACCACTGCCACCAGGTGCCGTGTAAGTTGTTGCTCCAATGGTAAGTGTTGTACTGCCACCTGCTCCACCAGTACCGCCGGTGTTTGCCCCGCCAGTTCCAGCAGCTCCGATGGCATATGTATAAGGACCTGCACCTATTCCAGTAACATATTTAGTTAATAAACTTCCACTGCCACCGCCACCTCCAGCGCCAATGTTGTTATTCGATCCCGTTACACCACCACCTCCGGCACCACCACCTATCAAATGGATAAGTATTGATTTAGTACCTGAGGTTGGAGTATATGAAGTGCCGGAAGTGAGCACTCTTATACCAATTAAAGTTCCGGGTATTGATGGAAGCGTTGCTTTTATTTGTTTTGAAACAGGATCATAAGTTAATACAGTATCTCTGTCTGCTAAAAAAGGAAGTGTACTAATTCTTCCATCTCCATTTATGTCCAGTTTATATTGTGGAGAAGCTGTTGCAATTCCAAGCCTGCTGTTTGTATTATCCCAATTAAAATCGGAACTGCCATCAAACGAACCTGAATTATTAAATTGTACTTGTCCATTTGAGCCACCAGGTGATCCACCACCGCCTGATGCGGGCTGCCATGAAGGTGTAGTACCGTTAGAAGTAAGTACATAATTGTTTGCACCAATGCCTAATCTTGTAAACAGACCGGAAGAATTTCTATAAAAAATATCACCGGTTGCATCGCTGCCAAGATCAAACCTTGCAGAACCATTTACATGAAAGAATGCCCCAGGGTTGGTAGTGCCAAGCATAACAGAGTCTGCAAAATAATTTCTACCACCTTCACTTGATATTGCATAGAGATAGCTTCTTTGTGCAATAGGCGCACTTGAAGATTGCATTACTTTCAACCTTATTCCCTTCACCGGATTTGAATAGCCACCTGTTCCGTGGTATATCATTCTTATATCCTGGCCAATTGCATTATCAAATGGATTGTAAGTTGCAGCAGTTACTGTGTCCGGAATAAAATGAATTCTGTTTCCGATTATTGAATGACTTGATGAAGCACTCCCAAGCCCCGGATAAAATATATCTAAAAGAGTTCGTGCATCGTGGTATGTTCCGGGCGGAGGTTCAAAATACCCAAGCCTGTTCCCATTTATGTCAAAACCACCTACTCTCAATGGAGCTCTGCCTGCAGAATCCCAGCCATATGTTTCACCGGGAATCGAAACGCCTGTATATCCTCTTGCTCCTCCAAAGTTTGCAACATTTCTTCGCACTGGGTCATGTCCGGACACAAAGGCAAATGAAAATTCATTTAGGGGAAGCCATGTATTTACTGTTAATTGTCCCGTTGTTCCTCCTTCCCACGCATGTCTACCTATTTCAATTACGTCAAATTCTAAATTAGATAGATTCCAGGGATTAAACTGCAATCCATTACCAACCACTATATCTCCCCGCATTAGTGCGTTCTTCCATGTTCCATTTCTATAGCCTCTGAAATAGTGACTTGAGGTATTGTAATATAACATCCCATTGCTACCGGTAGGGTCTGAAGAAAGATTTCCTAAACGCAGATAGGTACCAATTTGACCACTGCCATTCATTCTAAATGATGCCGGTTGATCGCTGCTATTCTGATTCCAGATATAATTAGCGCTGGTTGATCCTCCTGTCTTAACTGTATCAGCACCTATCAGGTATGTGCTGTCATTTAATTTAATTGCTCCGCGCCGGAACTCGGTTCTTCCGTTTCCTTTGTTATACAAGAACCCCAAAACATGTCTTGTGCTGTTTTCGAGATTGAGCTCTGCAGTACAACTATCATTGGTGATCAGCACACTATCAGCTTTTATTTTATAAATAAACTGTGCTGAGAGCCATGAAGTGCAAATGCATGCGGTTGTAAGCAATAGAATCTTTTTCATAATGAAAAAAATTAATGGTAGAGCAAATTGATAATGATCTGTTGAATTAAAAACAGAGAAAGATTCTATTGTCTTAAAAATTGGAAGCTACGTAATCAGTGCAAAAGTGGTAACAACAAAATCGAATGTAATTAATAAAACAGTCAAACAAATTTTTTTTCACAACAAATTTTTTTTAATCATCGTTCGTGTGTAATGGAAAAAAAGAAAAACAAAAAAGCAACGACAGTATTTTTACTGAAATCATTCGAAAAAGTTCTTTGTTTTTTTTTGAACTATTTTTTTTTATTTAAGGATTAATTGGATACGATAAGATACGTAACATGTATTTGCAACAACGTGATTGCTACAGAAAACAATTCGAAAAAATTCTTTTGCATTCATCGACAACAAATATTTTTTTTCAAAAAATTTTTCTGATGTGCAAAAATATTTTTTATAAGATTTGATTTTTTTAGATCAAAACAAGTATATATTTATTCCGGGAAAATTTTATTGTCATTAATCAACATACAGTTTTTACTTCTGTGTGTCTCTCTCTTAAGGTTAAGATATCTGATAGAAGCTGGTAATAACATTCATCAATCTTTATTGAGTGTTTAGGTTTTTATTTACCTGAATTTTTAAAATTATTACAGGTTGAATTTGTATAAAACCATACCATCTATACAACTGCTTATTACCTTATCGATCGTGGTTATTGCACCGTTGATGTCTTTTACAAAGCAGTCCCGGGCGATAAATATTGACACAAGCAGCAAAAGAGATAGCGATCCCGCCAGTAAAAGAGACAGCCAACAGCTTCTTGCAGGCAAGTTGAAATTCAATCAGCCGATATTTCCTAAAACAACATTCGGTACTAATAAATTTAAATTAACCGACACGCTTAAGAAAAATCCAGGTGCCGGTATCACCGGAAAACTGCAGGAACAGGTGTCTGCTTATAATAACCTGTTCAGGGAAATTTCAGGAGACATGAAAAAGAAACTGGAAAGCCCTTTTAATCTTACGGATGGTTCTATCTCATTGCTTGGCTTGTCAAGTAATCTGAATAATGATTCTTTATTTCAAAATAATTATAACCTCTTTGATGCCAACATAGGCGGATCAGTGTTGGGAATTCCGTTTGCAGCGCTTTATCAAAATCATTATTATCCTTTTATCCCCGAAGGCAATCAAAACCGTTTAAGCTTTCGCTATGACAGAAACGCTTATGTAGACCAAATCAAAAAGAAACTTGCGGGGAAATTTAATCCTGAAGAATTTTTACAAAATGCAGGCGATCCTGCACAAATGCTGAAAGCCGCTGCCGAAAAAGCATTGCGCAGTGAACTAAATAACATCAAAGAGCAATATAAAGGCTTACTTGATGATAAGGTAAATAAACTTGGCAAGCTTGAAGACCTGTTTTCAAAAGATATTAATGCTGTCCGCCAGCTATTAGTCAATAACAAATGGCTGGAGCAGTTGCAAAATCATTCGGCCATGCTTGGTCAACTGCAGAATCAAATTAATACCGGTCAGCCAATCGATACGCAGCAATACAATTTTTTAAAGGCTGAGTTGGAAAAATATAAGGGCACACAAAACCTGGTGAAAATTCTTGAAACTCATAATAAGAAATGGCAGGAGAGTGGTTTGCTAAAACGAATTAAGGAGAGCGGGTTATTCAAACAAGAGTTGATCAATAAGATCGCTAACGATCCTTCTATCATCAGGAAGATGGCAAAACAAAAACTTGATCTGAATAGTTTACAGCGATTGTTTTTATCGATAACAAAATTGAATGCAGGGCAAACAACTGCGGATTTCAGCCGGTTGCTGACCGGAAATAGTTTGTTGCACGGAGTAAATGCCGGTTTCCTTCTAAATAATAAAAAATCAATTGACTTACTGGCGGGCAAACTCAAGACCTACAATTCACTGCTCGATCTTCCTTTTACAAATAATATTTTCAACAACAACAGCAAAATGCTTGGGCTTCGTTTAGAAAATGGAGCGCAGGGCGGAAGTAACAGCAGTCTTTCGTTATTGGCATATCAAACTTTTGAAGGGTCTCAATTTCCTTTTAATGTTGCTTCTCTTCCGCGGCGCTCAATGGTTATCGGAATAAGCCGGCGGATTGAAATCAATAAAACAAATACCATTGAAGCAGAACTTTCGAAATCTTCAGGCTATTATAGTAATGAACTTACCGGTGACCCCACCGATAGCAGGCGGAACACAAAGGATCTTTTGAATACACAGGATCTTGGTAAATCCATCGCGGCTTCTGTAAATTATAATGGTGAATTCGAAAAGATCGATATGCAGGCTGAAACTTTTATTCGCTATGCAGGAATAAATTATGATAACCCGGCTACAAGTTTCGTTCCTGCCGGTACCAAAGAAGCCGGTGCCGGTATCCGCAAATTATTTTTTAGTAAAAAACTGCAGGTGTATGCCAGAACTAATTGGCGTCAATACAAATTTTCAGAAACATCCGACAACCAATGGAGAAACTCAAATCATTTTATGGATGTGAAGTGGCGAATGAACAAAGGTCAATCGGTTTCACTGCGTTATCAGCCGGTACGATCTGTAAGAGTGGTAAATGGAATAAAATCTGTTAATGCGTCAACGGAAAGATTAGCAGCCACTGCGAATATTGCAGCAAGGATCCGTTCATTGCAATACAGGAATTATGTAACGCTTGGCTGGCAGAAAAATATATATGCTTATCAAAATGCTGGAGTCGGGTCTAACAGATCTCTTCAGGTTTCATCCATGCAAAGTTTTGTTATTGGTAAAAATGTATTTTATAGTAACACCTCTTTTAATAAAGTAAACAATGCATCGGCATTCATATTTTTTAATACATCTTTTAATACGGACCTGGGCATCACCTATGCTATTGGAAAAAATTTATCAGCATCATCATCTGTTAATTATAATTCCATACAGGGCTGGTATCAGCAGGTTGCTGTCAAACAATCATTGGCCGGTGAGTTAGGTAAAAAAATTAAGATGGATATCTATGTTGATATCGGGAAAAATATAAAAACATTTCAACCGCTTCCTTTTAGCTTGTTCAGGGCTGAATGGAGCGTACAATATATGTTCAATCGTTAAGAAGTATGAAAAGAACCTGGCGATATAGAGTTTTGTTTGCTTGCCTTGTGTTTTGCATCAATGCACAATCACAAGTGTCAGTGAATTTTAATGCTTCATTGTATGGGCGCAGCCTCGAGGGGTTATCGTTTGCTCAAATAGTAAATACTTCTGCGCAGCCTGTGCATGCAAAAATTAAAGTGACGATCCGCGAAATAACACAAGGTACTGTGGTCACTGTTCAAATTCCATACTTCCAATTAAGAATTGGCGCCAATTCAATTAATAGCCAAAGTTTTTCACGGAGCAATTTTATTTTTGCCGCGAACCGGGCAGGCAGACACCTCAGCCAAACTGCAAAATTTTCTGAAGGTGAATATGAGTTTTGTTTTGAAGTAACTGTTGGCGACCCCAAGACATTAGTAGTAACTGATGTTTCGGATTTTTGTTTTCAATCACTGGTTTCACCACTCACGCCGCTTTTATTAATTGATCCTGCACCTGATGATAAGTTTTGCAATACACGACCAAACTTTACATGGCAACCGCCGCTGCCGTTGCAACGCAATACGCAATTCAGAATAGTTGTATGTGAGAAGAGTGAAAAACAAACTGATGTAGAAGCCATTACTTATAACCTGCCTGTCATAAATATTAACGGGCTTTATGTAAATACGCTGTTATATCCTCTCAAAACACCTGATCTTAAAAAAGGACACACTTATGTATGGCAGGTAACAGCCTATCAGGAAAAAACAATTCTTACAAAATCAGAGATCTGGCAATTTGAAATAAAATGCGAAGAAGAAAAGAAATTACCCGGTACAGATAGTTATCGCGAGTTGAAAGAAATTGAAGACGGAAATTATTACCTGGCCAATAAAGTATTGAGGATCTCATTCCATAATCCTTATAATCCCGGGTTGCTGAATTATTCAATTGCTCCGTTATCAGATCCCAATAAAAAGATCAGGAAACTGCCCGAGCTGAAATTAAATGCAGGGCTGAATAAATATGAAATCGATTTATCTGAAAATAGTTCTTTCAAAAAAGATGAACAGTATATGATCACAGTAAGATTGGAAAATAACCGGGTGCTTAAGTTGCGATTTATTTATACGGAATAATTTGAATAAGATGATAAAGGGTTTTACGGTAGCTGTATTATTATTTGTAGTGGCATGTAAAGAAAAAAGCCCGGTAGAGAAGCTGAAGAGTTATGTGGAAGACCCGGATAATAAGATCACGCAGAGGATTACGGTTGGCGATGTTGTGGTTGTTACAAGATTTTTACCGGCATCTTACAGGTCGTTGATGAATGAAGAAAAAGATACGATGCCGGGAAATGAAGACAGGTTTTATTATTTCGATGTGAAGTTTAATAAGAACCCGGCAGATAAGCCGGCAAAAGAAAAGCTCTTGTATTTGAATTTCGATATGCAAAATGATTTTGTGCTGTGGGTTAACAATCGTGATTCAATTGCGCCTTCGATCTGTCAAAAGATCGAAAATGGTACGGCAGGCAGTTATGAGTACATGGTGGTGTTCGAAAGAGGTGACGCGGCATGGAAAAGCTTTACGCTGTTTTATCATGATAAGATTTTCAACATAGGGACATTGTCTTTTGTCTATAATGAAAAAGATATTTTAAAAATTCCTGGAATAAAAGAGAAAAAATCAGAATGAAAGTAATTCAGAGATATAGAAAGTTTATTGCTGCCTTCTTGCTGATCGTGTTTTTTACACAAACAGTAGCACCAAATGTAGCGTATGGATTAACGTCAGGTCCTGAACAACCTGAAATGAAAGGTTTCGAACCAATCGGTAATTCTGATATGGTTGATCTCTTCTCAGGAGATTTTTCCTACAACATTCCATTAATGGATGTAGGCGGCTACCCCGTCAATCTTGCCTATCATTCTGGTGCCAGTATGGATGATGAAGCAAGTTGGGTAGGTTATGGATGGGGATTGAATGTAGGCGCATTAAACAGAAACTTAAGAGGAATACCTGATGATTTTAATGGAACTGACAAGCAAGAAAGAGAACTGAACATAAAAGACCATAAAACCTATGGTGGAAAGTTTTCAGCAACATTAGATCTATTGGGAATACCCCTCAATAAGTTTAAAGGAAAAGTAAAGAAGAAAAAACTTGACCTGAGTCTTACATTAAGTATCGGTGTTAAAGTGGATAATTTCAGAGGCATAGGAATGGAAATAGGAGCCAACCCCGGTCTCGCCCTAACAGATTATGTAGCCGAGCCAAACACACAAAACCCGGAGGAAGGCACAAAAGATGTGAAGCAGAAAGAGGGTGATCCCCTTGGAGGTCTCGAATTAAGTTTAAGTTCTTTTGGAGGAGCAGGTATTAGTGCCAATAGCAAATTGATCTCTAAGAATCTTCTTGATGGCGAGAAAAAAGGGTTTACTAATTCTATCGGTTTTGGATATAATACACGTGGTGGTGGCGCAAGTATGACAGTGGGTCTTTTCAAAAGCCCGATGTTAAAGTATCAGGATAAAAGTGACTTACGGAGTCCCTTGGTCAATGGATTAGGAACTTCACATATTGATTTTGCAGGCAGTACTTACACACCTACGATCGATCATGCTTCAAAATCTAATTCATATAGTTTCTCCCTTCATTTAGGTCCCGAGGTTTGGGTAGTATTGTTAGGATTGGGTGTTTCCGGATTTTATTCAGAACAAAAAGTTGAAAAATTCCGGAGTGCCCCTGCTTATGGATTTTTGAATAGCGAGAAAGGTAAGAATGTAAGCGATGCCTTACTTGACTTTAACAGGGAAAAAGATATTCCTTATAGCAAAAAAGTAAAATATCTTCCTATCCCGGTGCCCACTTATGATATGTTTAGTGCAAATAGCCAGGATGGCGGCGGTCAGTACAGGTTATATCGTGGAAGTTCAGGGATATTTTTTGATCCAAAAACCAAAACTACCAGCGATAGTTATTCATTAGGCATAGAAGTAGGAGCAGGCGGTTATTGGGATGTTGGTGCTGATCTGTACAAACAGGATATAAATACAACTTCACAAAAATGGACGAAAAGAAATGATTATTTACTTAAGGGAGATTTCGAGGGTGGTTCTTCCAGTCTTCCCCTGTATGAACCCACCTATTTTAAACGTGTAGGTGAACCGGTTCCTTTTGATAAAGCTTACGTCAGCAAAATTAAAAATACTTCACCCGCTGCAGTACACCTTATAAAAAATCTTACTGATGTTGTTGCAGGCGCTCATGCATCTGATAAATTAAGAACAAAAACATCTGAAGGCGAGCAAACAACCGTGCTGAAAAGAGATAAACGTGAAGTAAGAAACACGACGTTTAGTTACCTGATCGGGAAAGAAGCAAAAAATCATGCACTGGATAAGTATATAAACGATTATGATCCTGATTCAGTTGTTATCAGTGGTTGTCTTAGTGATGGTATCAGGCAAACAATTAACAGGGTCGGCGGATATAGAAAAGCTCATCATTTTTCAGAGTTTACCGTTACCGGTGATGATGGGAAACGAAGTGTATACGGAGTTCCTGTTTTTAATATCAAGCAGGAAGAAGTTAGTTTTAGTGTTGCCCAGAATCTTTCGTTGCGGAACAAAGGCCTGATCAATTACTCCAGCCAGGATAACTCTGCATCAAATCAAAAAGGAAGAGAACATTATTATAGCAAGGAAAAAACACCTGCTTATGCTACTTCATATTTACTTAGTGCGATCCTTTCACCCGACTATGTTGACCGTACAGGTAACGGGGTAAGCGATGATGATCTTGGTACTGCGGTTAAATTTAATTACACACTGCATAGCACGGAATATAAATGGAGAACACCATTTGCATTCGGTGCCGATACAGCTAATTATAATGAAGGCTTTATGAGTGATGCTAATGATGACAAAGCCAATTATGTGTATGGGGAAAAAGAGATCTGGTATTTACACTCCATTGAATCCAAAACAATGGTGGCTCATTTTGTTACAGCAGATCGTTTGGATGGCCTGGGCGTACTTGATAAGGATGGCGCAGTCAATACATCTTTAAAACTTAAAAGGCTGAAAGAGATCAGGCTTTATTCCAAATCAGATCTTCGATTGAATGGGAATGATGTTACAAAAACGATTCCGATAAAAGTTGTTCACTTCGATTATGATTATTCAATTTGCCAGGGGTTACCAAATAGCATTGGAAATACAGGTAAGCTGACATTAAAAAGAATATATTTCACTTTTGGTCTTAACCAAAAAGGGAAATTGAATCCTTATGATTTTTCTTACGACACCACGTATAATTTTTATGATTACCGTCAGTATGATCGCTGGGGTAGTTTTAAGGATGCTGCCAATAACCCAAATGGGCTCAACAATTCTGAATTTCCTTATACATTACAGGATACAACATGGACAAATAAGTTTGCCCGTGCATGGCAATTAAATAAGATCATTCTTCCATCAGGTGGCAGTATAAGCATTAATTATGAGTCGGATGATTATGCATATGTACAAGACAGGAGAGCATCGCAAATGTGTTCACTCAACGGGGTGGGAGCTACGGGTCAAAGCCAGGGCCTGATCAGTGCGGATTACATTTATGTAAATCTTCCATATCCCGTTGCCAATAACCAGGAGTTGAGAGAAAGATATTTTGAAGGTGTTACCAATATATATTATAAGTTTCTTCTTGATCTTGATTCGAAAGGACACAAGGAATTTGTACCCGGCTATGCAGAGATCGATCCTAATGTGCAACCTGTATTGGCTACCGGCACAAATAATATTGCCAAAATAAAATTAAAAAAGACAAAAGGGATCAACCCGATTGCAAAGGATGGATGGCAGTTTATCCGGACTAATCTCCCTAAGTATGCATATCCCGGTTCAGAAAATCTTGAAAGCAATCAATCCAATCTTCGCAAAGCAATCGAAGCACTAGTAACTGCTTTTGGCACAATAAAGGAATTATTCCGCGGATTTGATAAAAGAGCAGAAAAAAGAAAATATTCCGACACAGTAGATCTGGCCAAGTCGTGGGTCCGTCTTTGCTCTCCTGAATGGAAAAAACTTGGCGGCGGCAGCAGGGTAAAACGTATTGACATATCTGACGACTGGGCCGTAATGTCAGGAGCAAGCGGTGCACAAACATCGGTGTATAGCCAGGTGTATGATTATACAACGAAGGATGCAAAAAAGAGGACGATATCATCGGGAGTCGCCTCTTATGAGCCAATGCTTGGTAACGATGAAAACCCCTTCAGGCAACCAATACGGTATAATCAAAATGAATTTCTTGGCCTTAATTATTTCTATTATATAGAAGAACCGTTTGGCGAATCATTTTTTCCGGGACCAAGTGTTGGTTATAGTAAGGTAACAGTAAAAACTATTGGTACCGGGGACGAAGAAACGGTGAACAGGACCGGCACAGTAGTTAGTGAATTTTATACTGCGAAAGATTATCCGACATTGATCGATATACTTGGGCTGGAACACAGGAAACCGATTTCAGATAAAATTTTTAAACTGATTGGTGGAGTATCTTTTGATATGGTCGGTGTGTCACAAGGTTATTCTGTTGAAACAAACGATATGCATGGCAAGCCTAAATCCGTACATGTATATAATAAATCAGGTCAAAAGATTTCCAGTGTAGAATACTATTATAAATCTGTAAATGAACTTGCTGCGAGACGACAATTGAAGAACGATGTAAAAGTCGTAAATGCAGATGGAAGTATTGCTGATGGCGCAATTGGCATGGACGTGGAAATATTTACTGATATGAGGGATCAAACAACGGAGAATCTTGGTATCAGTGTAAAAATCAGCGGTGGTGCCGGGGCTATTCTCTTTTTTCCTCTTCCTTTCTTTTTCCCGGGTATCGGCGTTAACTACGACAAAAGAAATTTCCGGTCATCCAGCACAATTAAAATTATAAACCGGTTTGCGATACAATACAAGACTGTGAAAATGGAGAACGGATCTACTATTACTTCTGAAAACTTATTATGGGATGCAGAAACCGGAAATGTATTACTTACCAAAACACAAAATGAATTTGATGATCCCATTTATTCTTTTGCTTATCCTGCGCATTGGAAGTATGATGGAATGGGACAGGCTTATAAGAATTTAGGCACTGTGATAAGTGGTTTTTCGACTAATGCTGGCGGAGAGATAAATCCTTCATCAATTTATAATTCTCTATTGCAACCCGGCGATGAATTGATTGATATTAATTCAGCTAATAAGTATTGGGTCATTCAAACAAGTATTGGTACAGTTCTCAGGAAAAGATTGATTGATGAGAGCGGCGAACTGCAGCAAGTGAGTAACCTTACCGTGAAACTTCTTAGATCAGGAAGAAGGAATATGGCCAATACAGCAATTGGATCAGTGGTTTCAATGATTAACCCTGTTGTTGGTGACCGCCTTAACGTTAGCTATTACTCAAAGATCCTTGATGCAAAAGCAATAGTATTTGATGAGAAATGGAGTGTGCCTGTAAAATTCTGCGCTACTTGCCCCGAAGGTTTTCAACTTTCTGAAGATGGTTCATATTGTTTCCAGGACACTGAACCTACTGAAAATGATGGATGCTTCACTGTGTGTGCCGGAGATACTTTAGGTGTGTACTCTGTATTGGGAACGCTGATCTATGATACCGGCTATGCAGTAGACGGCACAGGCACATCAACTGCTGTAACAACCAGCTTCTGGAAATACGGGTGTGTAAGGTTAGACAGGATAGCTAATAATGCAAATCCAATCAAGCCTGAAAAATTGCTTTATGATTCTTCGACATTTAAGATCGGTTCTCAAAACATGAAGGGTAATGAACTTGCGCATAATATTCCCGACTCATGTGCATTGACTCCAACGCCGCATTCATTCCCGTTTGGTGTTTGTCCGGGGCCTTTAAACAGGGTCGGAATTTGGTCATGCAGGGGTTCAGGACCTGGCGGCCGGCTTCCTTTGGATACATGGATTGGTTTCTCCAGGTGTATTAATGTGCCCGAGTCTAAAACATATTATGTCGGAATTGCCGGTGATAATTATGTGCGATTTAAAGTAAATGGAGTTACACAAGTTGAATTGTTAGATTATGACGGCGGCAATTTTTATTATTGGCGTATTTATCCTGTATTTCTATCACAAGGTGTAAATATCATTGAGCTGGAGGGAAATAATGAAGAGGCCTGGGCTACGTTTGGTGAAATCCACCGTGTTCGTCGTCACCTGCCTCGTGAACTCCACCTACGGCCGCGGCTTTCTCGCCACGCACGACGACGAGATCGCCAGCGAAGCGGTCGGGCTCAACACCACCGCGCTACAAGATCGTCGCGTTCGTCATCGGCGCGTTCTTTGCCGGCATCGCGGGCGGGCTCTACGGCCACTTCAAACTCACGATCACGCCGACGGGATTCGATTTCACGAAGAGCATCGAGATCGTCGTCATGGTCATCCTCGGCGGCATGGGCAACACGCTCGGCGTCATTCTCGCCGCGATCCTGCTGACGCTGCTGCCGGAACTGCTCCGGCCGATCGCGGAATACCGGATGATCATCTACTCCTTTCTTCTGATCGTGCTCATGCTTGTGCGGCCGCAAGGGTTGTTTAACTATTGGGCTTCGCTCCGCCAAAAAGAAAACCGCCGCCCCCGCCGCATGACCACGCCCATCGAATCCCAGGAAACCCTCATCTGGCGCGGCACGCCGTCGCAGTGGACCAATTTCGGCACCTACTTTTTCTGCCTCCTGCTCGCGGCGGGCGTCGTCGCCGCATATTTTTTCGTGCACGCCGCCCCAGCCCCTGATTCTGCTCGGCCTGATCGTGCCCGTGCTCTGGGCGCTCTGCCGTTGGATCGCAACGCGCTGCCACCGCTACGAAATCACTTCGGAGCGCGTGAAAATCACCACCGGCCTGCTTTCGCGCCAGACCAACGAGCTCGAGCTCTATCGGGTGCGCGACTATTCGGTGGTCGAACCGTTCTGGCTGCGGCTGGTCGGCTGCGGCAACGTCGTGCTGGTGACCGCCGATCGCACCACGCCGCAGTTTCGTGCTCCGCGCCGTTCCGCATGCCGCCACGCTCAAGGATCAGATTCGCACCCACACCGAACGCATGCGCCAGCGCCGCGGCGTGCGTGACCTCGAGATCGATCCCCCTCGCCACCGCCACCGCAGTAATGCCCGCGCTGCTTCAACTCGACAAAGTCACGATTCGTTTCGGCGGGCTCACCGCGGTCAACGCGGTCGACTTCACGGTCAACGAAGGATGAGCTCTGCGGGCTCATCGGGCCCAACGGCGCGGGCAAGACCACGGTCTTCAATCTCATCACCGGCGTCTACCAGCCGACCGACGGCAACGTGTCGTTCTGCGGCCGCGACCTCGCGGGCCTGCGCGTCAACGAGATCGTCGAGCTCGGCATCGCCCGCACGTTTCAGAACATCCGGCTTTTCGGCTCGCTCTCGGTTTTCGACAACGTCCGCGTCGCCTGCAATCTCCACCGCGACACCAGCCCGTTGCAGTCGCTCATCCGGCTCGGCGCGTTTCGCGCGCGACGAAGCGGCGATCACGCAAGCGCGTCGAGGAGCTGCTGGAGATTTTCAACCTGCGGCCGCTTCCGCGACGCGCCGGCGAAGAGCCTGCCCTACGGCGAACAGCGCCGGCTCGAAATCGTCCGCGGCCTCGCGACCAAGCCGAAACTCCTCCTGCTCGACGAACCCGCCGCCGGCATGAACCCGACCGAGAAGGTGGAGCTCGTGCGGCTGATCCAGCAGATCCAAAAGCAATTCAACCTCTCCATTCTGCTCGTGGAGCACTCGATGAAAGTCGTGATGAGCTGCTGCCAGCGCATCGCCGTGCTCGACTATGGCGTGAAAATCGCCGAAGGCGCGCCCGCGGAGATCCAATGCGACCCGAAAGTGATCGAGGCGTACCTGGGCGAGGATCATCAGAAGTCGCTGTCGCACCACTGAGAATTGCGGATCGGATTCGGAGCGCGGATACGATCGCAGACACTGATCCGACCTGACGTCTCGATCACGCATCCGTCGCGATCCGACTTCGCGAGCTGATCCAGACTCGTCGCAATCGCTGATCCGCAATCCGCATTCGCAATGCTCGACCGTCACCGATCTCCACGTTTCCTACGGCGCGATCTCCGCGCTCAGCGGCATCTCGTTCGAGATCGAGCAGGGCGCGATCGTCACGCTGATCGGCGGCAACGGCGCGGGGAAGACCACCACGCTGCGCACGATCTCCGGACTGCTGCGAGCGAAGTCGGGCAAGATCACGTTTCTCGGCGAAGACATCACGGCGCTGCCGCCGCATCGGATCGTGGCGCGCGGACTTTGCCATGTGCCGGAGGGCCGGATGATTTTCTCGAATCTCACCGTCGACGAGAATCTCGCGATGGGCGCCTATCTGCAGAACGACGCCGCGCTGAACGCGCAGAACCGCGATTACGTTTTCTCGATTTTCCCGCGGCTGAAAGAACGCATGCAGCAGACCGCCGGCACGCTCTCCGGCGGCGAGCAGCAGATGCTCGCCATCGGCCGCGCGCTGATGAGCAACCCGAAATTCCTGATGCTCGACGAGCCTTCGCTCGGCATCGCGCCGCGGCTGATCAGCACGATCTTCGAGAAGATCGTGGAGATCAACCAAGACGCACGGCATCACGATCCTGCTCGTCGAACAGAACGCGAATCTCGCGCTCGAGATCTCGACCTACGCCTATGTGCTCGAGACCGGCCACATCGTGATGGAGGGCGAAAGCAAAAAGCTCCGCGCCGACCCGCGGTTGAAGGCGACGTACCTGGGCGGCTGAGGATCGCGTTAGGTAGGGCCGCCGTTGCCGGCTCGCCTGGACGTCGTAACGCCGCATCGCGGCATGCGCGGCGGCATGCCGGCTCTGCCGTCAAGCCATGCCTAAATGGTAGCCGAACGCCAGACGCTTGGCACGTCTCGAACGGTCGCACTCCAGATGTCCGTCGCGCCTGTCGCGTTGTCGCAATCTAGTCGCCCGCCCAACTGTCCGATCATCCTCCGTTGTCGTCGTCCGCGTCGTCCATTATTGCTGTCCATGCGCACCCCTCGCCTCTCGTTCTCGTTCTCCGGTTATCCTCGCGCACGCTCACTCGTCTTTCGCCTGCATCGCTTCGGCACAGGCCGGCTGGCCCGAGATCACCCGCGAAAACAAACCCTGGACCCGCTGGTGGTGGCCCGGCAGCGCCGTCGACAAAGCCAGCCTCACGCGGCAGCTCGAGCAGCTCGCGGCCGCCGGAATCGGCGGCGTCGAGATCACGCCCATCTACGGCGCGAAGGGCTACGAGGAGCGCTACATCGATTTTCTCTCACCGAAATGGATGGAGATGCTCGAGCACACCGGCCGCGAAGCGCAAGCGGCTCGGCCTCGGCGTCGACATGGCCACGGGCACCGGCTGGCCCTTCGGCGGCCCGTGGATCGACGAAGCCAACGCGCTCGCCCGCGCCGTGCTGCAAGGACGGCAAGCTCGCCGGCGAGCCGACGAAGATGATGGTGAAACGCGCCGCGCCCGGCGACGAAGGCCTGGTCGTCGATCCCTACTCGCCCGATGCGCTGCGCCGCTATCTCGCGCCGTTCGACAAGGCGTTCGCGACTTTCCCGCGCGGACTCGTGCGCGGTCAATTTCACGACTCGTTCGAGTACTACAACGCGAGCTGGACGCCGAAATTTCCCGAGGTTTTCCGGGAGATGCACGGCTACGACGTGCAGCAATTCGCCGCCGAGCTCACTGCGCGCAATGCCGCCGACGTGAAGACCATCGATCGCGAAACCCTCGCGCGGATCAAAAGCGATTTCCGCGACACGCTCGCGAAGCTCCATCTCGACTATCTGCGCACGTGGGTCGAGTGGTCGCACCAGCACGGCTTCATCGTTCGCAACCAGTCGCACGGCGCGCCCGCCAACCTCCTCGATCTCTACGCCAACGCCGACATTGCCGAGACGGAAATTTTCGGCTCGACGCCGTTTCCCATTCCCGGCCTGCGCCGCAATGCCGACGAAGTCCGCACCGGCACGATCAGGATCTGCCCGAATCGCTCGTCGTGCGCATGGCATCGTCCGCCGGTCATGTCGTCGGCCACAATCTCTCCTCCAGCGAAAGCGCCACGTGGCTGCGCGATCATTGGAAGGAATCGCTCGCCTACGTGAAGCCGGAGCTCGACCGCATTCTCGCCGACGGCATCAACCACATTTTCTATCACGGCACCGTCTTCTCGCCGCAGGACGCGCCGTGGCCCGGCTGGCTGTTCTACGCCTCGACGCAGTTCCAACCCAAACAACACCTGGTGGGACGACTTCGGCGCGCTCAACCGCTACGTCGCGCGCGTGCAATCCATCCTGCAGCGCGGCAAGCCGGACAACGACATCCTCCTCTACTGGCCGCTCAACGATGTCTGGGACGATCGCGAACGGCCTGATGAAGATGCTCGGCGTCCATGACGTGAAATGGCTCACCGAACAGCCCGTGGGCAAAATCGCGCGCACGCTGATGGATCGCGGCTACAGTTTCGACTACATCTCTGATTTACAGCTTCAGCAAACGCGGCTGGAACGCGGTGAGCTCGTGAACGCCCGGCT
>CAVZBF010000001.1:0-2167712 GCA_963773465.1 uncultured Bacteroidota bacterium | reverse complement strand
CAGGCTGATACATTTGATGTCACCTATGGTGGTGGCGAAGCAAATGTTGCCGCAGCATTATGTAATTATGGATTGAATGGAACATTTGTGACGAAAGTTCCCAATAATGCAATCGGTCAATCTGCCATCAATCATTTGCGCCGTTATGGTGTGGATACACAATTTATAGCAAGAGGTGGCGATCGGCTTGGGTATTTATTTTTTGGAAACAGGTGCTTCCATGCGGGCATCACAGGTTATTTATGACAGGGCAGGCGCTTCTATTGCTGAAGTAGATATCAGAGAATTTGATTTTGATAAAATACTGGATGGTGCAGATTGGTTTCATACAACCGGTATTACACCGGCATTGAGTGATAAAGCTGCTGCATTAACCGAAGCTGCATTAAAAGCTGCAAAAGCAAAAGGTATTACAACAAGCATTGATCTTAATTACCGTAAAAAATTATGGAGTAAAGAAAAAGCAAGAGAAGTGATGACAAAGCTTTGCCAATATGTAGATGTTTGTATCGGTAATGAAGAAGATGCTGATACAACGCTTGGCTTTAAAGCAAAAGATACCGATGTAACAAAAGGCGAATTGAATCTTGATGGATTTAAAGATGTATTTAAACAAATGAAAGAGAAATTCGGTTTTAAATATATTGCTTCTTCATTGCGTGAAAGCCATAGTGCCAGTGATAATGGATGGAGTGCATTGGTATATGATGGCAAAGATTTTTATCATACCAAGAAATATGAAGTACGCATCGTTGACCGTGTAGGCAGTGGTGATTCTTTTGCCAGTGGATTTATTTATGGATTGGTTACAGGTATGTCAATGCCGGATGCTGCTGAATTTGGTGTAGCGGCATCTGCAATGAAACATACTATTCCTGGCGATCTGAATCATGCTACATTAAGTGATGTAAAAGAACTGATGAAAGGTGATGGGAGCGGAAGGGTGCAGAGATAAAGCCCCCTTGTCCCCCTAAAGGGGGAACTCAGGTGGAACAATCTTTTTTAGTTTGTAAGTTCTTTAAAAGAGTAAGTTGAATAATTGTGTTACCAACTTCATTACTACTATCATCACCTGTTGCGTCGCACTCTTCAGCTTTCTGTTCACTATTGAGCAAATCAAATGAGTTTCGGATAATTTGATAATCAATAATAATTAACAGGTATAAATCTAAGTTCCTCCGCCTCAGGCGGAGACAGGGGGCTAGTATGATTATAGATACAATGCAAAACGCATCAAAATATTTTTCAGCTCATCCTTTATTTGCAAAAGCATTTGAATACATCAGTGAAACAGATCTTGCAAATGCAGCTGATGGTAAATATGATATTGCAGACGGATTGAAAGCTATCTTCAGTAATGCACCTGGTAAGACAAAAGAAGCAAGTCTGTGCAAAATTTGAATGTCATAATAAGAATATCGATATTCAGCTTTGCATTAATGGCGTTGAAACAATCGGCTGGAAGCCAAGAGAAAAATGTGTAACAGAGAATGGCGGTTACAATGAGGAAAAAGATGTACAGTTCTATAACGATGCACCTGATATGTATTTTCAATTGACAGATGGACAGTTTGCGATCTTCTTTCCTGAAGATGTGCATGCACCGATGATCGGTGAAGGGAAGATAAAAAAATTAGTGATTAAAGTAAAAATTTAATAAAATGGAACACGGTGACACAGATGCTACGGATTGAATGGATAAATCTGTGACATCAGTTAAATCAGTGCTCTATGTTCTATTAAAAATAATTTAAATGAGCAAGACAAACAAATATCAGATGCAATCGTAAAGCAGGGAATTCTTCCTTTATATTTTAATGCAGATGAAGAAGTAAGCCTTGAAGTATTAAAAGCAATTTACCGTGCAGGAATAAAAGCTGTTGAATATACCAACCGTGGTGATGCAGCATTGGCAAATTTTAAAAAAATGGTTGCAGTAAGTAATGCAGAAATGCCGGGATTATTGCTGGGAGTAGGTACGATAAGAATATGCAGCATGCAACAGATTATATGGCTGCAGGTGCTGATTTTTTGGTGAGCCCTGGTTTGTGACAGAAGTAGCAGATTATGTGTAAGCAATGATATTTTTTATGCACCCGGATGTATGACGCCGACTGAGATCATTGCTGCAGAAAATGCAGGAATAAAATTCATCAAGTTTTTTCCGGGAAATATGCTTGGCCCCGAATTTTTGACAGCTATAAAAGATATCTTTCCAAAATTCTTTTTATGCCAACCGGTGGTGTAGATACAACCAAAGAAAATATTGAAGGATGGTTTAAAGCAGGTGTATGTGCAGTAGGAATGGGCAGTAAACTGATCAGTAAAAAACTGATGGAAGCAAAAGATTACGGGACCATTGAATCAGAAACTAAGAAAGTATTGGAACTAATCGGATCAATAAAGCAGCTAAATAGTAATACTGCAGTACAAGAGTGCGACGCAACAGACGTTGATAAGAATTACCTAAGTTGGTATCATAAAAAATCTACGATGCAACAAGCCATAGGAAAATACAGGTGGACAATCTGTGCCTTGTATTTTTTGCTACCACAGTCAATTATCTCGACAGGCAAGTATTGAGTTTATTGCAAACAGATCTTTCAGAACTTTTTGGCTGGACAAATACAAATTATGCAAACATTACTGCGGTGTTTCAATTTGGCTATGCGATCAGCCTGCTGTTTGCCGGCAGGATTATTGATAAGCTTGGTACAAAAAAAGGTTATACATGGGCGATTATTATCTGGTGTATTGGCGCAATCATTCATGCATTAGCCATTCCTATTGGCGAAGGGTTGAATACTGTGCTGGGTTTTTGGAATTGCTGCGTTGAGTGTTTCTGTTGTCGGTTTTATGTTTTCAAGGGCTGTTCTTGCATTTGGCGAAGCCGGTAATTTTCCTGCCGCGATAAAAGCAACAGCAGAATATTTTCCTAAAAAAGAAAGATCATTTGCAACAGGTATTTTTAATTCAGGTGCCAATGTAGGTGCCATACTTGCACCGCTTACTGTTCCATGGATTGGCAAGCATTGGGGCTGGGAAGCTGCATTTATTTTAGTGGGTGTGATTGGTTTTCTCTGGTTATTTTTCTGGCTTGTTTTTTATGAAAAGCCAACGGAAACAAAAAAGATTATCGGCTGCCGAATTTGCATATATCAATTCGGATAAAGAAGACCAGGTAGTTACTGCCGGAACAAAAGAAAAAGTTTCATGGGTAAAATTGTTGGGTTATAAACAAACATGGGCTTTTGCATTTGGTAAATTTATGACTGATGGTGTATGGTGGTTCTTTTTGTTTTGGTTGCCGGCTTATTTAAAATCACAATATGGAATGTCGAGCACGCAGGTAGCTATTCCTTTGGCAGTTTTGTATACAATGACGATGATCGGCAGTGTTGGCGGTGGATGGTTTCCCATGTATTACTTTAAAAAAGGATACTCGCCGTATGATGGCAGAATGAAAGCGATGTTGATGATCGCATTTATTCCCCTGGTTGTTTTATTAGCTCAGCCATTTGGAGTTATAGTTATTGGGTGCCTGTTTTATTGATCGGTATCGGCGCATCAGCACACCAGGCATGGAGTGCAAATATTTTTACAACAGTTAGCGATATGTTCCCTAAAAAAGCTATTGGCTCTGTTGTAGGTATTGGTGGCATGGCTGGCGGTATTGGCGGAGTGATCGTTTCAAAAGTCGGTGGTTGGTTATTTGATTCTTATAAAGCTGCTGGTATTGCTGAATCATGGGTTGCTGCAAAAGCAAACGGATTGGGCGACTATGTTGCAAGAATACATACATTGAATCTCAAAACTAAGTTTGGCGATGTTGTTAGTTTGGATAAGATCGACCTTAAAGGTTTGTCAAAAGAAGTTGCAGAGCAATTGAAGAGTATTGATGCCGCATCCTTTGATAAATTATTGGAGTTACAAAAGCCTTTGGTGCATGATCAAATGACCACATCTTATACTATCATGTTTGCGTTTTGTGCCGTAGCGTATATCATCGCATGGATCATAATGAAGGCACTGGTACCAAAATATAAGGTGATAACGGACCTGTAGGCCTTATGAGCAAATATTTTTACAGTTGCGACTGGGGAACTACAAACCTTCGACTCAGACTAATCGACTCATCTACTGGCACTGTGTTATCAGGCATTGAAACCGACCAGGGAATTGCAAAAGTTTTTTCAGAATGGAAGGTAAGCGATACGGAACGTTTTCATTTCTATTGCAACATTCTGCAGAATTGTACTTCAAAATTAAAAGCATCCATAGAAGTATCACCAGAGAGTATTCCCATTATTGTTTCGGGCATGGCCTCATCAAATATGGGGATGATCGAGCTACCTTACGCAGAATTGCCGGTAGAGACTGACGGTACTGGTTTATTTATTCAATCGTTTCAAAGTTCCAGCGAATTTGGTTATCCATTAATACTTGTTTCCGGAGTCAAAACAAATACAGATCTCATGCGTGGCGAAGAGGTACAAGTAATCGGAGCATGCAGAGGCAGATCAGGTAATGACCAACTATTTATTCTTCCGGGTACGCATTCCAAACATGTACGGACCCATGACAACAACATAATAGATCTGAAGACTTATATGACGGGAGAGTTATTTCAATTGCTGTCCGTCAACAGTATTTTGTCCAATTCGATAGAAGTTACCGAAGATTTGAATACACCTGGATGGGAAAGTTTTTTTGAAGATGGGGTTATGCAATCAATAAAAGGAGGAGTTTTCGAAAATCTGTTTGCCCTGAGAGTGGCACACATATTAAACAAAAGAACAGCGCAACAGAACCGGTATTACCTGAATGGATTATTAATCGGAAGTGAATTGAAGAATATCCTGGCAGGCCAGGAGCAAGTGATTGTTCTTGTTAGTAACGAACGTTTCAAAAAATACTATTCAGTTGCACTTGACCTGCTAAACGTTGGCGTAAACAGAAGATGGATAAGCTCGGAAACTGCTACTGTGAACGGGCACCATACAATATTTGAAAAACAGTTTGGCGTCGGCCTTTGAACGATCGACTGAGAGCTTCAAGCTGCTAATACATAATAAGAAATCAACTCAACAATAATTAGATTTTATTTTCAAAAACGATTTTGCCGATAGCAGTTGCAAGGCTATTTTTGCGCCGGAGAGATGGCAGAGCGGTCTAATGCGGCGGTCTTGAAAACCGTTGACCCAAAAGGTCCGGGGGTTCGAATCCCTCTCTCTCCGCTGAGTACCTCTGCATAGCGATGCACGAAAGTGCAAAGCACTGAAAAACAAACTTCTACGTTTTTCAGATTTTGCATCCTACCGCAAAAATGTGCATATTCTGGGTGGAATTTCAGAGACCAGAATAAAATGAACCCCAAATTCTCTGTTCTCTTTTGCAGTCTCACGCTCTACTTTGCGCACTCTGAATTAATGCCAGCAATTCAATTTTATAAACTGAAAAATTCATTATTGTATGCTGGAATTATTAAACATCCATTTTAGTTTTTTATGTCGCAAAGGACGAGTTAATGACAAAGGTTTATCACCAATTATATTGCGATTGGTGTACCGCATGGAAAGAAGAGATATTTATACTGGTCTCTACTGCAAAAAAGATTTTTGGGATAGTGAATTGACAAGAGTGAAGAACAGTTATCCGCAAGCCGCGGCCATCAACCGGAATCTTGAATTGATAAAGCGCCAGGCATTAAACCAATTTGACCAATTAAAATTCTCAACAGAACCGTTTACCATTGATGAGTTGGTTAATAAACTTAAAGGGAAAGAAGAAAAGCCAACGCTATTGATCGAATATTTGAAAGCAAGGAATGAAGAGTTTAAATTAAGATCTGGAGTTGATATAACGAATGCCACGTATGAAAAATATGAAAGGACTCTACGCTATGTAGTTGACTTCCTTGAAGAAGAATTCAAAGTAAAAAAATTCCCACTTGTCAAAATCGATGGAAAGTTTTTAGAAAAATATTTTCACTATTTACGAACTGCAAAGAAGGTTGGGCATAACATGGCTGTTAAATATATCATCACTTTCAATTGTTCATTATGCGTGGAGAAAGTTGAATTTCCCCCATCTTTTGCCGGTCAATTACCATTAAAACATAATTCATCGCCCTGTGGAAGCGACTACTCTCATTATTTAATGATCGTGTAAGCCAGTCTTCAAACCCTCCTTTATCTTCATTAAGGGCTTTTTCAAATACATCTCGAAAACCTTCAATATTTCTGAGCTGGTTATTAGGCTCTTTGATAAAATTATCTATGTAGTCATAGAACAAATCAGCATTAGAAGAATAATTAAATGCAAAGGCAAATGAGATATTTCGATAGGTGCCCAGATGTTGACCATTCAGATTATGAAAAATGCCTAACGCATTTTGAAACCACTTCTGATCCTTTTCAGTTTCAATCTTCATCATTACTAACTGAGAAAGAGCAAAACAAATATCTTTTCCACGGTAACTTTCGGGAATCGTGACTAATTTTTCTCTAGCATTGGAAAGCTTATCAATTAATAATCCGTACACATAAATTAACTGACTAGTTAACGCATCATCAGATTGTAATTCTATTGATTTAAGGATTGGAAGTATTTCTTTTTCTACCTCTTCAGGTTGGTCGTTATTGCCGTGCAACCAGGCATAGGTTTTCAAGCCGATCATCTGATGATGTTTTTTCTTTGATGTCAGAAGTTCTCGCAGAACTGGGAAAGATTTGCTCATGCCAGCACTTGCAGATAGACCCTGAAAAGCATGAGGAAAGAATAGCTCCATTTGTCGAAAATCCGATTGACATGATTGCAGTAACTCTGTAGCAAAGGCAGGATTATTTTTAGCCGTTTTTGTGACGGATTGATTAAGACCAAGATAATTTCCTTCTGCTTTTATGTCGCATGTAGATGCATATAATGCGCTTATAAGATTATCGACTGTTGATTTCATGTACGGCAGAACATCCCAGTAAAGGTGATGAGTGTTTTTGGAGGTTTTGTTTTGTCCAATCCATTTGGGAACATCCTGATCAAAAAATCGATTTAATAGAACCAATATATATCCATTGATATAATACCATTGTCTTGCGACGCTTTTGTGAAATTGTTTGTCACTAAGACTATTTATCAATTTCAAAACATTTAACTCAGAAAAATCGATAACGGAGTTTTTAATGTAACTCAGCGCATAGAAAAACAACTGATATTCTTTCAAAATAAACTTCGGCGTGGGTTCGAGAATTAAGATCTTATCTATTTCCACGTGGTTAAGCAAGGTCGGAGAAAGGGGAGGGGGATTCTTATCGGTGACCAAGCAATTTGAAAATATACCTAGCTCATAAGCCTGTTCCTTATTTTTTAATGTAAATTCTAAAGCAGGAATAATGACTTCAGGATTCATACATAAATTGTGTTATCGCGATTTGATGAAATCTTAACTCCAAAAATAAATCATTTCAGACGTTGCTAAGTGAAGTCTTATTAGACGAAGGTTTTTGTTATAAGAAAGAGGTTGAATTCATCTATACAATAGTTGGATATTGAATAATAATCGAGGGTAAAATCTGGATTCTTTTGTATTTCATTGTAAAGTGTAACTCCCAAAGTTTCCATGTTAGTGAATGTTGTTTTGAAAATCTTGCTCAAATATTCCTCTATGTCAAAATCAATTTCATTTGAGTTTATGATATTAGGCAGTAAATTGTCGGCGCTATATTTTTCTGATATAGGGACCCTCATAAGTATTTTATTAGATTTCCTTGTTAAGAAAATTTCTTTGCCTTTGTGTATTACATTGTCACGAATTTGCCGAATATTTTCTAAATCATTCTTGATATGGCTTAAATATCGAATTATACTCTCAGGTAGTTTTCCTTTGTTGTTTGGATTTTCAGAAAATGTTAGCAGTTTGTTTAGAGAGTCAGTGCTCGGATACTGTCTCAATTGAGAACTAGACAAACAGATTTTTATGAAGTGATAAAAGAAATCATAGATGCTTCTAATAGTTGTGAATAGATTTTCAAGTATTGACGATATGTATAAGTCGGCTTTTGGGTTTCCAATTTTTTCATCATCTTTTATATGGTTTAGTAGGCTAAAATTTATCGCCAAATTGTGAAGGTCTTCGGTAAATCCATAAAGCGCAAATTTTATCTTTCCATATTCCCTTGATTCCAATTCCGGATGATTTGCATTGATTTTTCCTGACGAATCAAATTTTGTATAATACCAAGAATTTACGACAGAAAGTAATATTGAAGAGAAAACATCTTCACCAACAATAAATCTTTCGCCATAAGTTAATATCGTCCCTTTAATTACAAGTCTATCTCTCACACAGCAAAATTTCACCTAAAACTGTAATTTATGATATAATACGCAATAAGCAGAAAAAGTAAATCTTAGTACTCAGCATTTTAATTATATACATTTTGTATTGTTCTTCGCACAGTCCGTCATACTGTTCAATTGAATTGTGGTAGAAATGGATGTTTGCATGTTTCGGAACAGTCTTGTTTCGCAATAGAATGTATGTCAATGAGGGTAAGTATGTGCCTACCACGGGAATCCTTTTGCACTTATACTCCATTCAATTAAAGATAAGTGTGTCAAAATTGTGTCAATAAGCAATTGGGTTAATTAACGACTATCTTTCGCTGCGGTATTTTCAGAGACCAACGTTTGCTACAAAATTTCTCCTCAAACATTATATATTAACAGTCAGCGTCGTATTAAATAAAGTATTTATGAGGTTCCAGTCCCTGCTTCACCGAATATTCCATATTGGTACTTTCCGGAATATTCCGGATTTAACCGGAGGGTGTCAAATAATTGCGGTTCAATTTTTTCTAAAATATTCCGGAATAAGCCAGTTATTTTCGGAATTGCAAAGAGTGAACATTTTATTGTGACGCTTATGCAGGTACATGCAACCATAGCGTCGAAATTCCGATTTACTAATAAGTAATCCAAGTCCATTTTAGAATATTCCGGAATTATTTAGCATCTCTTAAATAATATTTTTCAAATTTTTCTGAACTATTCCGGAAAGTCTAGCGGATATCTAACTTAAAAATAGAGTTGAAGTTTTAGTACTGAAATGAGAATGGACTCTGGAAAATTTCAGAATATCCCTAAGCTTTTCCAGCTTATTTTTTTGACTATCAAAAAGCATAAACAGGTTGTCCGTTTTTGACATTATCATGTCCGTTACAGCGCAAAAAGTGCGGATACTTTTACAATATAAAATAATCAATCAATCAAAAACAACATGAAAAAAATAGTAATCGCAGGTTTTGCAATATTGAGTTCGATTCTTTCGATGGCACAAACTGATACAACTAAAATAGAGCAATACTGTCAGGTAATTGCTACGCCAAAATTGTTAAGCAATAGAGTAACTATTGACATCGACTTTGGAGAAGAAAAAAGTTTTTGGAGGGATACAAGGCTAAAAACTGATGCTGGAAAAATCAGGAAATTCAATACAATTATTGATGCCATAAATTATATGGGCAGAGAAGGCTGGATATTTATTAATGCATTTCCTGTTCGTATGGGAGAAACAGAGATCTATCATTTTGCTTTTAAAAAGCAGTTCCTAAAATCAGATGTGTTAGGATTTTAAAAAGATGGTAAATAACATCTTAATAGTATCTTTTGTTTAACTAACAAATAAAAACCAAAACAATGACTGCTGTAGCTATCGGCGTTCTATCGGGCCTCTTAACCATATTACTGGTTGTAATTTTTAAACTGGTTGATAAAAAAACAGCATATGGACTTATACTCTCAGGTATTGGTTTCCTCTATGTTGGTTATGTCTGGACGGATTTAAAGGCTTTAATCATTAATTCAATTCAGGCAATTGTGTTCCTTTTATTAGCATATTATGGAATTAAAAAGAGTATATATATTTTGGCTATTGGCTATTTCCTGCATGGATGTTGGGACTTAGCATATACTTTCTTTAGAGATGCAAGTTTAATACCCCCGCATTACGATTTGTTCTGTTCATCTCTTGATTTTATAATTGGTATTTACATACTGGTTTTTAGCAAACAATTCCTGGATAAAAAAGTTATCGCATAAGATTTGCAAAATGCCGGAAACGCAAAATGTAGTAATGTAAATTGTACCTGTGCTGATTGCAATTTTGGTTCTACATGTACTTGTGCAGATTGCAAATAAGGTCGATTTACACGTCATTTTCAGCCGTCCTTTCCGGGACGGCTTTCTTTTGTCCGTTTTTGACGGATTATTGTCTTTTAAAGTCATTGTATTCAGGATAACTTTATAATTCAATAGTAAATCTGAAATTGTTAGATATGCAAAAAGTCGCTTTTATTATTCCGCCAACTGTTGAACTACTCGACCTTGCGGGGCCAGTACAGGTTTTTACTGAAGCTAAATTTTATGGGTTCGAAATTGATATTGAGTTCTATCAATTCCAGGATTCACCTATAAGTACTGCGGGACTCGGATTTGAAAAAATAAAGAATTATAAAGAAGCGAAGTTAAAGGAGGGTGATTTTGTCTTCGTTCCTGGTATGGACAATGATTATGTGAACAGCATTCCATTCAAGGCAGAAAGAGAATTCTTTAAATGGCTAAAAGAATGTTCAGATAAGAAAGTAACTCCTTGTTCAATATGTTCCGGAGCTTTTGCTTTAGGCCATGCGGGGTTATTAAAGGATACAGAATGTACTACTCATTGGAGACGGGTAAGTGAATTGCAAAAACAATTTCCTCAGGCAAAAGTTCTATCTGATATCTTATTTATTAAAAGTAATAATGTTTATACAAGTGCTGGCATCAGTGCAGGCATTGATCTTGCTTTGGCTATCCTTGAAGATTTAAAAGGTCCGCTTTTTACGCATAAAGTAGCAAGAGGCCTTGTTGTTTATCACAGACGTAGTGGTAAACATAGACAACAAAGCATTTATCTTGACTACAGAAATCATATTAATCCACAAATCCATGAGGTGCAGGATTTTCTTATTGATAATCTTTCTAAAGAAAATGATATAGAATCGCTTGCCTCACTTGTGGGTATGAGCTCAAGAAATCTTAGCAGGGTGTTTAAGGAAAAAACTGGTTCCACTGTCCTGGAATATCTTACAATGTTAAGAAAAGAATATGCCAGCACAATGCTAAATAACCCGGAATACACAATAGAATATATAGCTTCAAAATGCGGATTTAAAACTGCGAGGCAATTGCAAAGGATCTTAAAGAAATCATAGGAGTGACAGATAATATAAACCTAATCGTTGAGTCATGATATCAAACATTCTCATAGTAAAAAATATGGTTTGCCACAGATGTGTTCTTTCTGTGGAAGAAATTCTGAAATCTTTACGCATCCCATATCATGAAGTTTTGGTAGGTGAAATTCACCTTTGCAATAACATAGAAGACAAGGACAGGGAAGCCTTGAAAGAAAAACTTGGAAAAATTGGCCTTGAATTAATTGATAGTCGTGTCGGTGAAACAATTGAGAAAATTAAACAATTGGTTATAAAAAAAGCCCGCAACGAAGTTGATGATAAAGAAAGAAAAATAAAATTATCTAATTATTTATCATCCAGCCTGCACCAGGAATACACTTCTTTAAGTAAACTCTTTTCAGATACTGAAGGCAGGACAATTGAGAATTTCTTTATCATGCATCGCATAGAAAAAGCAAAAGAACTGCTCGTTTACGGCCAGCTTAGTTTGTCAGAAATTGCTTTCGAGCTGGATTATAGCAGCGTGGCACATCTTTCAAGCCAGTTCAAAAAAGTAACTGGGTTAACTCCGTCCCATTTCAAGGGAATTGGTATTGCAAAGCGAAAGACACTGGATCAGGTGTGATGCCAGAATTATATAAACTATCCCCAAAGTAATATAAGAGTCACGGTCAGCGGGTGAAATACTTTTGACTCGTAAACAAAAATCGTTACAAAATGAAAAAGACATTTAAAAGAATAGCAGTAACAGTCTTAATTCTTCTGGCTATTTCTACAGTTGTATATGTAAAGCTAAAGCCGATAAGGGAGCTTACATACTTGCCTCCATATACAGGCACAACAAATTTTAATTGGACCTATCCTGTCTTCGATAGCACAAAGAAGACCGTAATAATAATGGCAGATAACGACATGACAGAAACGTTTGACATGCTAACACCGTATTATCTTTTTAACGAGACTGGTAAAGCAAATGTGTACATAGCTGCTCAAAAAAAATACCCAATAGTTACAGAGAATGGCCCATTTGTGCTTCCTAATTTCACTTACAGCGAGGTCGATTCATTAAAAATAAATCCAGATGTAATTGTAATTCCATTCATGCATGAACCTGAATCCGCAGAAAAAATCAAGTGGATACAAAGCCGTGTCAACGATTCTGTTCTATTCTTATCAATTTGTGATGGCGCATGGACTGCAGCAGCATCCGGTATCTATGACGGCGTTCACCTTACCTCACATGCAACCGGCCACGACGTGTTGAGGAAGAAATTTACAAAACCTATTTGGGTTCAAAATATAAGTGTAACGGAAAGCGGAAATTTATATAGCACGGCTGGCGTATCCAATGCGACCGATGGAAGTTTGAAAGTAATACAACGTTTATTCGGACGGGAAACAATGTTAGAAATCTTGAAGAAGATCAACTATCCTCATAAAGATATCAGACAAGATCATATTAGTGATGCCTTGACGGGCTCGGCAAAACTATCCGTATTAAATAAAGTGCTCTTTAAAGAAAACAAAAATGTTGGCATATTGCCGCAAAATGGAATGAATGAAATGGATCTTGCTGCACTATTTGATATAAATGCCCGTACAATGCCTGCATCTATCTTAGCTGTCGTGACCGAGGGTAACAGCATTACCACAAAACACGGATTAACCATCATATCCACAGATAGAATAAATTCTGGAAAGATCAATGAACTTCATGTATTAAAACAAAGCGAAGAATCGGAAAAACAGGTTTCTCAATTTAAAAATGCAGATATTATTCATTACGATAACCAAAGTGGTAGTTATATTATAGATGTTTGTTTGAAAGGAATTAAGGAAGAGTATGGAAATGCCTTTTCTAATTTTGTTAAGCTCACACTCGATTACAATTAATTCGTATCTGTAGAATATTTTTGTTTTAAAAGTCTCAAAATTTTATAAATCGATTCCAAAGTTGTGTAACATTACTGCCCATGTATGGCTATAGCTTTGCTTCATCAATTAAAAATAAAAAAATCAGAATATGAAACATCAAAACCAAACTGTTGAGTACAATCTTACAGCAAGTAAATTCCAATGGGATATAGCACCTGGCAAACCAATTACTGCCTGGGGTTTCAATAAACAGATTCCCGCTCCTACCTTAAAAGCAAAAGTTGGCGATACCATGATCATCAGGGTTAAGAATGAGCTTGAAGAGCCAACTCTAATACATTGGCATGGCCTGCGTATTTCTTCTTCAATGGATGGAACCGGAGCAGTTCAGGAACCTATTAAACCAGGTGAATCTTTTGAATATCGTTTTCAATTGCCGGATGCCGCGACATTTTGGTTTCACTCTCATGCAAATGAAACTGTTCAAATGGAAAGAGGAATGTATGGAGCTTTGATCGTTGAAGATCCTGTTGAATCAGTAATAACCGACGCAGAAAGGGTATTCATGATTGATGATATGAAGCTGGATGCCAAGAACAAGTTTACTAAACCAGGCTGGTTTTTTCCACGCATTAAGGAAAGACATGATGGCCGCCAGGGAAACACGCTGCTGATAAATGGGAAAGAAAAACCCGTGATAGATGTTCATTCTGGACAAAAGGAAAGATGGAGGTTTATCAATTCATCAAGTGCGAGATACTTTTATTTATATATGGGAGGTAAGCCTTTTCAGATAATTGGAACTGATGGAGGATTATTAGAAAGCCCCATAACAGTCAGCAAGATTTTATTGACGCCAGGCGAGAGAATAGATGTTATTGCAGGACCATTTAATGAAGGAGAAAATTTTTTAATAGAGTCATTGGCCTACAACCGAATGACTTTTCTGAAATCAAAACGGCAGGCATTTGCAACCGTGCAGATAGGTAAAAAGAAAACTTCTATTGCGAATATCCCTGAAAGATTCAGAACTATCGAACCACTTGCACCACAAGACGCACAGGTAACAAGACATATTAAGTTTTCGGTGGGCCCAAGTCTAAAAAATGGAATGAATTTTCTTGTAAACAATAAAATTCATGTAGACGATAAACCAGTAAAAGCAGGTGAATTGCAGATTTGGGAAATAAGTAATACAAGTTTAATGGATCATCCTTTTCACTTACACGGTGGTTTTTTCCAGGTAATTGAGGAGAATGGAAAGGCTCCTGAATACAGGGCCTGGAAGGACACTTATAATTTAACTCCAAGAAGTAAAATAAAAATCGCATGGATGCCCGATAATCGTACTGGCATGTGGATGTATCATTGCCATATTTTAGAGCATCATGAGGCCGGTATGATGGCAAACTTTGAAGTAATCGACGGAAGCAAAGACGCCAACCAACATTCACATCATGTTCATCGTCATTAAAAGAAGAGACACTGCAAAATTTTATAAATCACTGCCGTAATTGTGTAACAGTGTTCACTCACAGCAGATGTAGGTTTGTGGTATAAATTTCAAAACAATGACACATACCTATGACGTTAGCGGAATGACATGTAGCGGTTGCCAGGCAAAAGTTCAGAGTCTCTTATCAAAAGTCAAAGGCGTAAAAAATGTTATGATTGATCTTGCCAAAGGGCAGGTAGCAATTGACATGGATAAGCACATTTCAACCGCCGAATTAGCTGAAGCTTTAAAAGAATATCCGAAATATCAGATCAGTGAATCAAACCATAGTTATCATGTAACAAATGTTAATTCCGAGCTTGACGAACCAAAATCAGGGATCGAGACCTACAAGCCGATATTACTGATCTTTGGTTATATAGTTGGCGTGACAATCTTAATTGAAGTGATAAGCGGAACATTCATATGGCATAGATGGATGGCGCACTTCATGGCCGGATTCTTTTTGGTATTCTCATTTTTCAAATTACTTAACCTGAAAGGTTTTGCAGAGAGTTACGGTATGTATGATATTGTGGCGAAGAAGTGGCAAGGATGGGGTCATTTATATGCTTTTACCGAACTGGCATTAGCCATTGCTTTTTTAACAGGATTTAACCCTATAATTACAAATGGAGTAACCTTTATAGTTATGAGTATTAGTATAGTTGGAGTTCTGCAAAGTGTATTGAATAAAAGAAAGATCAAATGTGCTTGCCTGGGCGATGTGTTTAATTTACCCATGACCACTATAACTGTAATCGAAGATGGCTTAATGATCGCCATGAGTGCCATAATGCTTTTAACTTTGCTGTAATGATAGCAAGTTCCTTTTGGAAATTTTTCAAAATAATCTTTGTGAGAAAAAAGGATTGTTGTAAATAACTTTTAGCAGGATTTCTAACGGTTTGAAATACCTCGTAATTATCATTTAAAACATTAAATCATTTAACATGAAAAAAATAATTTTTGTAGCGGTAGCTTTCCTGGCGACAGTATTTGTTCAAAAAGGCATAGCCCAGGATAGCACAGAACAACGTCAGTTATCGCAACTACTCGTTCAATATTACCAACTCAAAGATGCTTTAGTTGCAGGAAATGGAAATGTTGTTTCCACAAGAGCACAGGAGTTTATAAAAACGGCAAACAGTCTAGACTATAAACTCATTTCCGAAGGCAATATCAATGCATTGCTAAAGGATGCTACTCCTATTTCAGAATCTAAAGACATTAATAAGCAACGTGAGTATTTTGCCAACCTTTCAAATAATATGGCAACATTGGCCAAGGCTGTAAAGCTCACAGCTGATCCAATTTACAAGCAGTATTGTCCAATGAAAAAAACATACTGGCTTAGTAATGAAAAGGCGATCAAAAATCCTTATTACGGGAATGCAATGCTCACTTGTGGTAACGTTGTTGATACCATAAATCAATAGTCATAAAAAACCCATCTCTCAAAAGAAAATAAAATGCTACACATTGATTGGGCTGTAACAATAAAAGGCGGTTTAAGACAGAAAAAATAAAAGGGAAATGAAAAAGATATTTTTCATCGTATTAATGATCAGTGCATATTGTTTTGCCGATGCTCAGACTAAAGTCATTTATACTTGTCCTATGCATCCAGAAATAAAAAAGGATAAGCCTGGCAAATGTCCACTATGCGGAATGACTTTGGAAAAGAAAACAACAAAAGTAACACCCTCTAAAGTTGTTCCTAAAGAACCAGAAAAGAAACCGCAGCAGAATGACATGAAAGAAATGGATCTGAGGAAGGATATTTTAAAGAAAGCGGAAACTCATATACATGATGATAAAATGTCAATGGATTCGGTAAAAACTGATGTTGCAGATCAGATTCAAAGCATAGTGTATGTTCAACCGGGAAAAACAATTCGTTATGATCTGTATGTAAAAGATACAATGGTAAACTTCACTGGTAAATCACGTATGGCTATTGCAATCAATGGTTCTATTCCTGGACCTGCCTTGGTGTTCACGGAAGGTGATACGGCGGAAATTTATCTCCACAATATGTTGAAAGAAGAAACTTCGTTCCATTGGCATGGAGTGATCTTGCCCAATCAGGCTGATGGAGTTCCGTTTTTAACTACTGCACCAGTACATCCGGGACAAACGCATTTATACAAATTCAAAGTCGTACAAAATGGTACTTATTGGTATCACTCTCATAGTTCATTGCAAGAACAGGCGGGAATGTATGGAGCATTGTTATTTAAAACAAGGGAAGACGTACAAATGAGTGAAACAATAAATACTCATTCTTCTATGTCGATGAATAATAAATTATTTGATAAGGAATATACTGTCGTTTTAAGTGAATGGTCGGATGATAACCCAATGCAAATTCAAAGAAGACTTCGTACAGCGAATGATTGGTTTGCTATTAAAAAAGGAAGTGTACAGAGTTATGCAGAAGCTATCAAAGAAGGTCATTTCAAAACAAAACTTACTAACGAATGGAAACGAATGAAGGCTATGGATGTAAGTGATGTTTACTATGAACGATTTTTATTAAATGGTAAAAAGGAAACGACTGCACCGGAATTTAAAGATGGTGAGAGAATAAAATTAAAAGTGGTCAATGCCGGTGCATCCTCTTATTTCTGGTTAGGATTTGCAGGCGGAAAAATTACCGTAGTTGGGAATGATGGTAATGATATGGTTCCTGTGGATGTAACCAGACTAATCATTGCACCTGCTGAAACATATGATGTAGTTGTAACCATTCCGCAAAATATGAGTTATGAATTCAGGGCAACATCAGAAGACAGAACAGGGTTTTCTTCTTTATGGTTAGGATCAGGACACAAGATGCCTGCACCTACGCTTCCACGCTTAAAATATTTTGAAGGAATGAAAATGATGAACGACATGATGAATATGGATGGAAGTATGGATGATATGGGAATGAACATGAGCAATCAAAAAATGGATATGAACTCAGTTATGTATCCTGAGATTACTGGTGAAGGTGCTGAAACTGATACGATGCAAATAGATCATTCACAGCATATGAATATGGATAAGTCAAAGAGTGATAGTTCAACGATGAACATGATTAAGATGAACGACATGCAAGGGATGAATATGAGTGCCAGCACCGACATTGTTACCCTGAATTATGATATGCTTCGATCACCTGTAAAAACTACATTGCCAGATAGCCCTATTAAATCACTTCATTTTACGCTGACGGGAAATATGAATCGGTATGTATGGACAATAGACAATAAGACAGTTAAAGAATCAGACAGGATCATGATCAATAAAGGTGAGGTATTGAGAATTGTAATTACTAACAATTCAATGATGAGGCACCCCATGCACCTGCATGGTCATGATTTCAGGGTTGTAAACAGCCAGGCCGAATTTTCACCCCTAAAGAATGTGATCGATATAATGCCAATGGAAACTGATACGATTGAGTTTGCAGCAAATCAGAGTGGCAATTGGTTTTTTCATTGCCATATTCTTTTTCACATGATGGCGGGAATGGGTAGGGTGTTCACTTATAATAACTCACCAGTAAATCCCGAATTACCTGATGCTGAGAAAGCTTACCAAATGTTTAGAAGGCATAAAGATCAGAATATGGCTCACCTTATGGTCAGAGCAGGTATCGAGACTAACGGCAGTGATGGAGAAGCAATGGTTTCCTGGGATCGCTATACACTTAGACAGATTTGGCATTTGGGATATTCAAGCCATCATGGATTTGAAAGCGAAACCTTTTTTGGTAGATACCTTGGTGTGAATCAATGGTTGTTTCCATACATCGGGTTTGATTATCACTATAAAAAACTCGATGATATGGAGAAAATGAATCCGGAAAAAAATCTCTTTGGTCAAATTAGTAATAAGAATGATCGCAAAACTTTTATTATCGGTGTTGAATACACTTTGCCTTGGTTGGTAATGGCAGATGCAAGAGTAGATGGAAATGGCAAGTTCAGATTCCAGTTGAGCAGGGAAGACATTCCTGTTACGTCTCGATTGAGATTTAATTTTATGGCAAATACGGACAAAGAATACATGGCCGGCTTTCGATACGTTGTGTCAAAATGGGTTGCTCTTTCAACACACTATGATAGTGACATGGGTTTAGGTGCAGGAGTTACATTGACATATTAATTTGTAAAATATTTCCAAAATTCTGTAACATTCCAGGCAATAGTCAGAATTAGATTTGTTCTGAATAATTATCAGACATGGAACATACAAATATGCACCACCACCACGTAGAACAAAAAATTCCTCAGAAGGAAGAACATGCACATCATGCAATGGCAGGTAATCACAATGCGCCTATGGGTCATGCCGGGCATGATCACCATGCGATGATGATAAATGATTTCAGAAAACGATTTTATGTTGTGTTAGCACTGACGATTCCCATAATGTTGCTATCATCAATGATCCAGCATTGGCTGAATGTTCATTGGGAATTTACAGGCTCTCAATACCTCCTGGCAGGATTATCCTCAGTTGTTTTCTTTTATGGTGGATGGCCTTTCTTAAAGGGATGGGTTGATGAAATGAAAGTCTGGAAGCCGGGAATGATGACATTGATAGGCTTTGCCATTACAGTCGCATATATCTATAGCATGGCAACTGTTTTTGGATTAGAGGGCATGGATTTTTTCTGGGAACTCGCAACGCTAATCCTGATCATGCTACTCGGACACTGGATAGAAATGAAATCTATAGCTGGAGCATCAAGAGAACTGGAATTGTTAGTACAGCTTATGCCGTCGGATGCCCACCTTGTTCTTGGCAGATCATATCATGGACGTAAAGACCGAATCTTTGAAGGAGAATGATGTCATTCTTATTAAACCTGGAGAAAAAGTAGCAGCAGATGGAGTAATTATTGATGGTGAAAGTTATTTGAATGAATCAATGCTTACCGGTGAATCAAAACCGGTTGAAAAGAAGAAAGGAAATAAAGTCATTGCTGGTTCATTAAATGGAAACGGGTCATTAAAAATCAGGGTAGCTCATGGTGCAAAAGATTCCTATCTATCACAGGTAATTAAACTGGTGCAGGATGCGCAGAAATCAAAATCAAAAACACAATTGCTTGCAGACAGGGCTGCTCAATGGCTCACGCTTATTGCAATTGTAGCAGGTATAGCAACCTTTATATTTTGGTATTTGAATGACAAAGAGCTCGCCTTCGCTATTGAAAGAATGGTAACAGTAATTGTTATCTGTTGTCCACATGCATTGGGGTTAGCCGTCCCACTTGTAGTTGCAAAATCTACAGCTTTATCAGCTCAAAAATGGATTGCTGATAAAAAACAGAACTGCATTTGAAAATTCAAGAAAAATAACTACGGTAGTGTTTGATAAAACTGGTACGTTGACTGTCGGCAAATTTGAAGTTTCCAGGATTGTTTCATTGACAAAGGATGTGGATGAAAAAGAGATCATTCGTTTAGCATCTGCTTTAGAGCAAAACTCTGAACATCCAATTGCTACCGGGATTATAGAAAAAGCAAAAGATATAAATATTGCTATCCCATCACCTCAGAATTTTAATGCAATAACAGGCAAAGGTGTTGAAGCGTTAGTCGAAAACAAAAATGTAAAAGTTGTTAGTCCTGGTTATCTTAAAGAAAAAAATATTGCATTACCAAATGACTTTAGAACAGATGCAGCAGAAACGATTGTTTTTGTTCTTGTGAATGATCAGTTGGTTGGTTATATTTCATTGTCAGATTCAATTCGCCCCGAATCAAAAGATGCAATTCAAACACTTCATGAAAACCATATCAAGTCGGTATTATTAACAGGAGATAACAAACAGGTTGCAGAAGCAGTTAGCAAGAAATTAGGCATTGATAGTTTTTATGCCGAAGTATTACCACATCAAAAACTGGAAAAGATAAAAGAATTACAGGATAAGGGAGAATATGTTGCTATGACAGGCGACGGTGTAAATGATGCTCCTGCTTTAGCACAGGCCAATGTTGGTATTGCTGTGGGATCAGGTTCTGATATTGCTGCTGAAACTGCCGGAATAGTTTTGGTTAATAGCAACCCAAAAGATATTGTATCCCTTATTCAATTTGGCAAGGCGACGTATAGAAAAATGATCCAGAATCTGATCTGGGCAACAGGGTATAATGTGGTAGCATTACCTCTGGCTGCAGGTGTATTGTATAAAATGGGTATTTTGCTAAGTCCCGCTATGGGTGCCGTGTTAATGAGTGTAAGTACAATAGTAGTCGCTATCAATGCAAGTCTATTAAAAGTGAAATAACCAACATGTTTAGAATAGGTTTATTGTTTTTATTTACTATACCTGCTTGCAAAAACGCAAGCGAGAAAAACGAAACTAATAAATCACCAGATATAATAACACAAAAAGACAATGCAATAACTCAATTGCATCTTACTGATCTCCATGATCAGCCAATTGATTTTGCGACATACAAGGGTAAAACAGTCTTTATTAACTTTTGGGCCACATGGTGCAAGCCGTGCAGAGAAGAAATGCCATCTATTCAGGAAGCAATGAAAAAATTGAAAGATGAAAAGATAGAATTCCTTTTTGCATCCGATGAAACTACTGAGCAGATTGAGGAGTTCAAAGCTGCTCATAAATACAGTTTTAATTATGTAAAAGTTGGAAGTCTGTCTGAACTAAACATCATGGGCTTACCAACAACATTTATCTTTAATTCCAATGGTAAACTTATTTTTTCTGAAATGGGTTATCGCAAATGGGATGATAAGGCTAATATTGATTTAATTCTGAATAAAGCTGAACCAAAATGAAAAAAATATTGTCTGCGTTATTAATAGTTTCATTAATCTTATCCTGTAATAGTAAAGATGAGAAAATCACCAGCTCACCGGTACAAGTGAAGCAAATGTCTTCTCCGGCTTCTGATTCGTGTGCTGAGCCTTTCTTATTTACTGATAAAAACAAAGTGACCTATTTGTCCTGGATTGAGAAAATAGGTAAACAAAGCACACTTTACTTTTCCACTTTGTCAGATGAACAATGGTCAGAGCCGAAAAAAATTGCTACAGGCAACAATTGGTTTGTGAATTGGGCCGATTATCCGGTTGTGGCAACGGACGGCAATAAAAATTTTATAGCCCATTACCTGGAGAAAAGCGATACAGCAAAATTTACTTATGATGTAAAGATTGTTTCTTCGGCTGATTCTGGCAAAACATGGACTACGCCAAAAATATTAAATGAAGACAATGTGAAAGCTGAGCATGGCTTTGTTTCCATCGTACCTTATAAAGATGGCTTTTTTACAGCTTGGCTTGATGGAAGAAGGACAGCAACGGAAAGCGGTGAAGGTGGTCATGGGCATCATGGAGAGATGACATTGAGAGGGGCAATGTTGAACATGAACGGTAACAAAATAAATGAATGGGAATTGGATGGACGTATTTGTGACTGCTGTCAAACAAGTGTCGCTATTACCAACGACGGCCCTGTTGTTGTATATCGTGATCGTTCAGAAGATGAAATAAGAGATATGTCCATTGTTCGTTATATAAACGGCCAATGGTCAGCACCAAAAACAATTCATGGTGATAATTGGCAAATAAAAGGATGCCCTGTAAATGGACCCAGCATTTCAGCAATTGGAAATAACATGGCAGTTGCCTGGTTTTCTATGCAGGATAAGAAGGGTGAAGTCAAAGTAATGTTTTCAAAAGATGGTGGAGAAACATTTGTTAAGCCAATCCGGGTTGATGAGGGTAACTCGATAGGTAGAGTGGATGTGGTTATGATTGATTCAACCAGCGCATTTGTAAGTTGGATGGAGGGAGGACAAATTAAAGCAGTTAAGGTCGAGGCGAATGGGAAAAAGGAAAACCCGATTTTGATTGGTTCTTCATCTGATAAAAGATCAAGCGGGTTTCCTCAAATGACCAAGTCCGGCAATCACTTGATTTTTGCATGGACTGATGATAAAGAAAAAAGGATTAAGCTCGGAGCGGTCAGTTTATAGAATAATCTTTATCAGGTAGTATGATGATGAATATGACAAATAACAGATAGTGGGATGAAGAAAATCATAACTACTCTCGGAACTTGGATTTAGCTTTGTAACAAGATGAAGAAATTCATTGTAGCCATATTAGCTATTCTTTACCTCGGCACTTCGATTGGGGCGACCGTTCATCTGCATTACTGCATGGATAAATTGGTTGCCTGGGATTTGGGAGACAAAGAGGATAATAAAGCCTGTCCTTATTGTGGTATGGCAAAAACATCCATTGCTGAGGAGCATTGTGCAAGTGATAGTAAAGGTTGCTGTAAGGACGAGCAAAAACAAGTAAAGATTGAAAAGGAGCAAAAAGCAACAGAAAACAATTTTGATTTCAGCAAGGTTTTATTTCAAACCATTACAATTTCTCCTTTAGACACCTATTCAAATCATGCAACAACTTATTTAGAGTATCCTGTATCTAATTCACCTCCCCGAACTAGTGCTATACCACTATTTGTTCGCAACTGCGTTTTCCGGATCTGAGATTTTCTTTCTCATTTAATATGATCCAACATTCGTTGGACTATGCTGTTCACTGATATTTTCAGTAGCATTACTTCTCATTCTTATAACAAATTTTTAAAAATAATTATAATGAAAAAGATCATCTTTCTATTTGTTGCATTCACTATATCGTTTGCAACATTCGCACAGGAAAAAGCAGGTAAAAAAGATACCGCTCAACATGTCACCTTATATACATGCACAATGCATCCGGGCATCTCAACAGATAAACCCGGCAAATGTCCAGCGTGTAATATGGATTTAACTCGTTCCCAAAAAGAATTATTAAAGTCAGAAGTTACCAAAGCATACACATGTCCGCTACATGCAGATGTGTTAAGTGATAAAGGCGGCAAATGTTCTAAATGCGGAACACAATTAAACCTTTCATTAAAAGAAAAAATGAAAGCCGAAGTTGTAGGATTATATAAATGTACCATGCATCCTGATGTGGCAAATGATAAGCCAGGTAAATGCTCAAAATGTGGTATGGATTTAACCGCTACAAAAGAAAAACCCAAGGAATAAACATCCGAAAGGGCATTGAAGTAACTTATTTATTTCAGTGCCCTATTCCATGTTTTATGGTAAACGTATGTTGAGCCCTGATGCTGAAGAACTCATTATTGAAGAAGCGACAAAGGCTTCTTCGAATGTCCACATCCATTTAAAGATTCATTTGCATAAGGATGAAATTAGCAGAAAGGATGAAATATCAACTGCTATTCATCAACATTTTATTTATCGACGGAAAAAATCGGAAAGGCAATTAAAGAAGGTTTTCCAACTTGGATGGCAAAGTCTTTTGATCTCAATTGTATTCTTAGGCGTACTCGTTTCGTTGACACCCGTTATCATAAAACTATTACCGGAAGGAGGGTTGTCTCTTACGTTTCGGGAGATACTTATTATCCTGGGATGGGTTGCTCTTTGGCGACCTGCCGATTTTCTTTTATATGAGTGGCGTCCATTTAAACGGGAGGTTAATTTGTTTCGTAAACTCGAACAATGCAAGGTGGAAATTGTCACGGGGAGAGTCATAGCCACCAGGAATGCGGGGGTGCAGAAACATCAACTATACTATCAATTGTTTTTTCAGAAATATAGTAAACACCTATTGAAAGGCGGGGTGAACAGGAAGAGTAGAAACCTAAGATACAAATTCCTGGAAATTATTTTTGTTAATGAGCACTTAACCATGCTTCCAGGTGAAATCGAAATGGGCTATTCAACGTCCTCTTACCAATCATTTCTGAGCCATTAATTTTCCTTGTGCATTTTTTTTGGGCATGCGGATCAAAAAAATGAATAATTTGTATTACGCCTCCCGATGACTTTGCTCATTCTTTCATTGTTGCGGTTTACGTAATTTCCTCAAACGTTTAGATGAAAAAATGACTAAAGGATTTTATATGGTCAATATCACAAAACTATTTTTGCGATGACCATAGAATAAATATGGGAGTGATCGAATTTGGAAAGCATTTAACCGAACTTATCAAAAATCAATATAATCTGATATAAATTTTATGGAAGTACACCATCACTCACATACGACAAGGAAAAAATGGACACATTATTTCTGGGAGTTTTTTATGTTGTTTCTCGCTGTAACCCTGGGATTCATGGTTGAAAACCAAAGAGAACATTACATTGAACACAAGAGAGCTGCCGTATACGCAAAATCAATGGTGACAAACCTCCAAACTGATACTGCAGAGTTAAACCAGATAATCTACCGTGGAGAGTTTGCCGTAAAATTTCTCGATAGTTTTCTGCACCTCGTTACTACAACAGATATGCACCAAATACCAAGTGGCAAACTCTATTGGTATGGCTTGTGGGGCGGATATATCCGCGGGTTTGAACCCAACGATGCTACTTTTCAGCAAATGAAAAGCTCGGGCTCACTTCGTTATTTCGGCAATTATGAATTGGAACAGAAAATCAGTGAATATGATCAAATGATACGACGCATGAAGGCATTAAACGAAATTGACCAGCCAATTTTCCTGGAAACGCGAAAGGCAAGAGCAAGGATATTTGACTTTAAATATAACAATGACGCAAACAAAATTGTCCAGTCAGCAGTTTATGTCGATTATAATTCTATAAAGATTGATTCGTTTATCAGCATCAATCCGCCATTGCTCTCGGATGATAAAATATTATTTAACGAGTATGCTGAATTATGCCGGTCAAGAAACATTAGGCAACAGCAGCGAAATGCAAAGGATGCTCAAGACCTTGCTGTTTTTATCATCGGCCTTCTTAAAAAAGAGTATCATTTAAAATAACCAAACATTAATCTAAAGTAGATCAGACGAATCTTCACTATACATATTCTGATAGATACAAATTCCTGAAAATCATTTTGGTTAATGAGCACTTATAGTTTCTACTTCAGGAATGCCCGATAAATGCAGCTCAATATGTTTATGCTTTGCTTTTGTTTTGAATTCATTGATTATTTCCGATACATCATAATCAATATAAACACTGTGTGCTCCTTCAATATGAACTACTGAATAGTTAGGGATCTTTTCCAATTGATCCTTGATCCTTTTTTTATTAATAAAGCTGACGTTGATGGCAAGATTAAAATAATAATGTGTGATATGCCCCTCGGTTTTTGTTTCCAATGTATAACCTGCCTTGTAAGTATTCTTAAAAATAAAATAGCAGGAATATGCAATGCCGATACCAACGCCAACAAGAAGATCGGTAAATAACATGGCAATGATGGTTACAATGAAGGGCAGAAACTGTTCTCTTCCCAGTTTATAAACAGCAGCGATCATACGTGGCTTTGCAAGATTATAGCCGGTACGCATAAGAATAACTGCCAACACACAGTAAGGGATCATATTCAAAATTGAAGCCGCAAAGAAAACAAGTACCAGTAACCAGATGCCATGAAAAATAGCAGAAAGTTTTGTTCTTGCGTCTGCTTCGGCATTGGCAGAGCTTCTTACAATAACTGCAGTAATAGGCAAGCCCCCAAGAATACCACTAAGAATATTTCCCGTGCCTTGTGCAACTAACTCACGGTTTTGCGGGGTGATCCGGTTATAAAGATCAATCTTATCAATGGCCTCAACGCTTAGCAACGTTTCGAGTGTAGCAACAATGCAAATGATAACTGCATTTTTTATAATGTCTGTATTGCTGAAAATAGAACGATAGTCTGGCAGTTTTATATCAGAAAATAAATTCGATGGCAGGTTAACGAATTGCTGTGGTTTTAATGCAAGAGATGGTATGAACTGCTGGAATAAAAAAGCAAGTAAAGTTCCAAAAACAACAACCAGAAAAGAAGTAGGAATAAACGGAACTTTCTTTGCCACAGTTTTTTTCCATGCAATAAGTAAGGCAAGTGACGCAAGAGCAATTACAATAGCACCTTTTGAAGTATGATAATAAATATTCTTTGCGTGGCTAAATGCGTTTTTAAACGTAATGATGTTAAACAATTCTTTTGTCCAGAATGATGCTTCATCATACCCAAGTAATAGAGGAATTTGTTTTGCGATAAGAATAATACCAATAGCCGCCAGCATTCCTTTGATGACTGCTGAAGGAATAAAATGTGTAAACCCGCCGAGCTTAAATACGCCTAATAACAATTGAATGACACCAGCAACTGCAACCGAAAGAAAAAATATTTGAAGACTACCCAGTTCTGTAATCGCCCCTGCACTGATAGCAGTAAGGCCTGCGGCAGGCCCGCTGACACTTAAATGTGATTTGCTGATAAAACCAACAACAATGCCGCCAATGATACCTGAGATAAGCCCCGAATACAATGGAGCACCAGACGCTAAAGAAATACCGAGACAAAGAGGCAAAGCAACAAAGAAAACAGTGATGCTTGCTTTGAAATCATGTTTAAGGAATGACAAAAAATAGTACCGTGCCTGGCGTTTAAAAAGATCCATTGCCTGCGATTATGTTCAAAGAGTTGCAGGCCGCAATGTAAATAATTTATATTTGGTTTTTATTGATTAAATTCAAGGTGATCGTAAAATAAGTTTTGTTAGATCACGCATAAAAATTTATTTTTAAAGAATTTCTCAAAACGATCGCTCTTTATACCTACCGTTATTCAAGCATTTAATTTTTATAATATGAAAAAATACCAGTCAGCACTTTTAATGATAGTTGCATTCCTTATGTGTTCTTTAGCAGTGAATGCACAAAAAAAGAAGTTTGAGAATGATACTACTTATTATGAAACATTTCCTGATAAGTTGAATATCCGCCTTTATTTGTCTCAAAAATATGTTCACCTCAATATACCTTCTGACGGAAACATTGCAGATCTTGAATATAAAGCCAATCGTAAATTGAACCTTGGCGCAGGCTTTTCTTACAGGGGTATTACCGTAAATATTTTTAATGGCTTTAGTTTTTTAAACACAAAAGATGAGCCCAAAGGAAAAACAACAGGACTCGGTTTGCAGATACATTTATTTCCAAAAAAATGGGCAGTGGATCTGATCGCTGAACTACCCAAAGGATTTTATATAGAGCCGAAAGGAATAGCTGGCGCTGGTGCAAACAATTATTATTATCGTGCGGATATCAAATCCAATCTCTATGGTATTTCCGGTTATCGTATTCCAAACAAAGAAAAATTCTCTTACCGGGCTGCCATTTCCCAAACTGAATGGCAGAAAAAATCAGCGGGATCAATTTTGTATGGCGGCGGAATTTTTCATGGTATGGTACAAGGCGATAGTGCATTGATACCTGCATTACTCAAGAGCCAGTATCCTGAAACCGATATAAGAAAATTGACATATACGACAATTGGTCCTGGAGTTGGCTATGCTCATACATTGGTTATTGACCAGCATTTTTTTATCACAGGCTCATTGGTGCTAAATGCCAATGTGAATTTTGTTTCTGAGGAAGGAAGCAAGAAGGAAAAGAAAACATCCTTCAATGGTAGTGATGTATTTAAAACTGCGATTGGATACAACAGCCCTACATGGAATTTCAGTGCCAATTGGTTGGGCCATGGACTTTGGATAAAAGGCCCGTCTACCAATGAACATTATTTTTTCCCTTCAGGACAGATCCGTGTTGTTGCGGCACACAAGTTCGATGTGCACAAACATCATAGCTAAGCTTATAGAAATTATTTGTAATGAGGTTGGGACCTTGCCGGTCAACCTTTTTAGTTGCTTGCAGCTGATACTCCATTTTTATGTCATCAAAATGATGCCTCGTGATTTCTGAAAGAAATTATTATGGGTTTCAAATCCCTGATTCATGGAACATTTGATTCCGACATGGACAGGCATGAAACAGCACAAATCAATGCACCAATTAAAAATTGCCTCAGGTCTTCGAATGTCGTCGTATGTTTTGAAATGTAGCCTAACCTAAAGCATTCTGCAATCGTTCTAATTAGTGCAAGAAAAATAGCAACCATCCCAATTCTTGAAATCATTCTTTCTCTTCCGGTCCTGAATAAAATTTAATTTCTGATTCTTTATTTAAAAAGGTACTGTTGAAGAATATAAATACCTGCGCCTGAAAAATATCCGATCAGCGCAAGAAGCTGATTCTTTTTAAATACCAGAAAAAACTGATCTTCTCCATCCCCATAGCTGCTACTCCCGCTGCAGAACCAATGATCAAAACACTTCCACCAGTTCCCGTTGCATAAGCAAGAAACTCCCAAAAAGAATGATCAGTTGGATATTGGTTAAGATCATACATGCCCTGTACTCCTGCAACTAATGGAACATTTTCGACTATAGAAGACAAAAGCCCGGTACAAAGAATAATAATATTTTCATTGGGGATGAAGGCAGACATTTGCCCGGCAGCGGATGTCAATATGCCGCTTGAAAGAGGCGACTGCTAACAGTATTCCCAGGAAGAAAAGAATGCTTGGAGAATCAATTTTCCGAAGTGCATGGCTCACCGACAGAATCCCTTTTTCCTTTTCATCCTTATCGCCATGCATAATTTCGGTAATGATCCATAATATTCCCAGTCCAATGATGATCCCCATATAAGGAGGCAAATGTGTTAGCGTTTTAAACACGGGTACCAAAAGAAGAATTAATAATCCAGTGCCCAGTACGGTATATTGTTGCCTGGGTGAAAGCTCGGATAGCTTCTGATTTGCTGGTTGAATAGGCTTTGAAACAGTCCCTTTCATTTTGAATGAGACGATCACCAATGGTATGATCAAACAAATAAGACTAGGAAGAAATAAGCTCAAAATTATATTTGCTGCAGTTATTTGACCTCCTATCCAAAGCATGGTAGTTGTAACGTCACCAATCGGTGACCATGCACCTCCCGCATTAGATGCAATGACAACGATTCCTGTAAATAAGAGTCGGTCACCATGGTCGTCTATAAGCTTTCTGATCAAAGAAACCATAACGATCGTAGTGGTAAACAATCAGTCTATAAAAATATATACATATGAAAATTAAAAATCTGAAAAAAATTAAGTTGAGAACCGGCGTCATTATATTTCTGTTATTCTTCGGAGTTGCATTCATGGAAGCTCTGCGGTCTAAAGATTGGATAGCCGTAGCTTATTGGGTTGGCATCGCTTCATTATTCCTGCTTATGGATAATTTGACGAAAGATGAAAATAGCCAGCATGAAGATTTGTAAATGTCAACGTGACGATTTTTTTTAGCCACTGGCAGAAAGATGCTTTCTTTTTTGGTCGAAAAGAAATTAATTTAGCGATAGCTCTTTTCAGCTGGTAATTTCAGAGACCAAAGTAGAGTATTGGGAGTGAGAAAAGTCAGGTGAGTATTAATATCAATTAGTTGTATAAACAAAAATCCGGGGGTTCGAATCCGTCTCTCTCCGCTGAGTACCGGGATTTACACCAGCCTGTCAATTTTATAACCTTAAAATTTACAGTTATGCTGGCATTACTTGACAACTCAAATTCAGTCAATTCATAAGTATTAAATCAATTGTGAATTTCCAGTCGAAGCTGAGTCCCATCAAAAAGTGATCATTCCTTCCAAAATGGTTCATCAAATCTGACTTCAACAACATTTACATCTTCGACTTGATAAGTCAAAGCCAGACTAAACGCGTAGCCGGGTATCAGGGGAACCTGTAAACATTTGAACTTCGTTTGATCTATTATAATATCTTCAGCATTAGTTTCGATTTGAGAGAATGGAAAATTCAATCCAGCTCCCAATGCCTTAGCCAATGCTTCTTTCTTAGTCCACATTTGATAGAAGAGTTCCGTTTTATTTAGATCGTTCATAAGGATTCTAATTTCACTCTCCGTAAAAACATTTCTAAATTCCAGAGGATCTACCATTTTAATTTCTTCGATGTCAACGCCTATTTTTCCATGAGAAGTTCCGCCTACGACGACATAGGATCCCGAATGTGAGATGTTGAAATCAAAGCTGTGATCAAAATAGGGTCTTTTGAAAATAGTATATTTCAGCATTGAGAGATCTAACAACCCGCTTAATGAACTTTCTTTTAGCATTTTCAGAAGCAAGAGCTTTCCACAAATTGAATGCAATCTATCTCGTTTGTGTAAATAACGATTAATGGAATTTTTAATGTCTTCCGGAATAACTGATAAGGCACTTTCATACAAGGGCCCTGAATTGAGTGTGTATATATTGGCATAGTAAACCTGGGGGCGCATATCGAGAATGGTCAGACTCATTTGTTAAATTATTACAAAAATAACTATCGTGTTTTCTTTATGATTGGCAGCCCTGGTAAAGCTTTCCATTCTACTTCAATTTACCAGGTTACCTATTTTGATGATTTAAATTGAAACAAATGGTTATTTGCTTGCTACTATGGTTTAGGAACGAATTGATTGAATCCACAGAGAGCTTGGCCGGAATTTTGTTAGGTTGACTTTTTTAAAATGAAAAGCGAATTGAAAATATTTTTAGTACAAGCGTATGTTTATAAAATAGTGGCTTTTTAGAAATATGAGGTCAGGTTTTTAAGCGTGGTTTGACATTGAAGTTACTTTTTTTCTTATATTCATTTTGATATTAATCTGCATCCTATTTATACCATTAACTATTGAACCAAACAAATACTCATGAACTCCATTAAGCTTGCGATTGCAAACAGCTATCCCTTATTTCGAGAAACCGTCAAATGTTACCTTGAAACCCACGAAGATATAAACGTAGTTTTTGACGTATCCGATGTTCAGCAAGTACTTCATAACCTGGAAGTTTCCAGCGTAGATGTGTTGATTGTCGATATATATTTACCGTTGTTCCAGGAGAAAGAGGCCTTGAAAATTATCCGGGAGAAATATCCGAAAATTAATATCCTGGCTTTGACCATTTTTAAGGATGAAACTGCGATTGAGAACCTTTTAGATTTCGGGGTTCGCGGTTTTATCAGCGCTTCTGATAATCCGAGAGATCTTGTTCATGCAATCAAAATAGCATCTTCGAGCCAACTCTTCAGAAACAGTTTGCTTACCGATGCTTTATATAGGCTCAGGGAACTGGATCAATCTACAATTGGAGGCAGAAAAAAGATCGCACTTAACGACAGGGAAAAGAGAGTTCTCCAAATGCTTTGGGAAGAAAAGCTGAACAAAGAGATTGCAAATGAAATTTATCTGAGTATTCGGTCTGTTGAAAAAATAAAACAAGACATGAAAGAAAAGCTAGGTATAAAATCGACGGTGGGCTTGTTAAAATATGCAATCGAGGAGCAGATAATTATGCCCAAAGTAGCGGCCGAATTTCATCACGAGCCGCATTGACCGGGAACTAAACCGGTTGTTTTCCCGCTGTCTTATTCTGGTGTTGAATATTTCTGACATGTTTGCACCCTGACACACGTTTCCAAAGAATTAATAACATGACTTTCTCAATGTCCAACGACGGCATGCTACCAGCCTGTCTAACGAAGGCTATCGTATAAAATAATGGAAAGCGAAGCGCTTATCGTTTATCACAACTTTTGACGAAAACCGAAATTACTTTTGCGGATAATTGCAAATCTTGAGTTTGTAAACATCATAATTTAGGTCCAGGTATTTTTTTTCCGACATATATAAGTTGATTCTGTTAGCGATGACATTGTTAGACCTGAGGTGTTACCTTTTGTAGCGATAGCTCTATTCGTAGCAGTACATTCTTTTTACATTCACCATCCCAAGGCACTGTTTAGTTAATCTCATTCCTAATTACTGCGCAGAGTATGTATAAAATTGCCACGGGTTGGTACGTCGTATATACAAGACCCAAACAAGAAAAAAAAGTTGCCCTCAGATTATCTGAGCAAGGCGTCGATATTTTTTTGCCTATAAAAAAAGCATTGCACCAATGGTGGGATCGAAAAAAAACTGTTATCTCGCCCCTTTTTCCATCATATGTTTTTGTTTACATCAGGGATAATGCAAACTATATGAAGGTTCTAAATGATGAGGGTGTTTGCTGCTTTGTAAAATTTGGGTCCGTATTGGCGCGGGTTAGCCAGAAAATAATAGACAACTTAAAGTTGATAATTAATACCAAGGAAGATTTTGAAGTTTCTTTTTATAATTTTCAACCCGGACAGCAGATTGTGATAAAAAACGGACCTCTTAAAGGATTGGACTGCGAAATAGTGAAGCATAATGATAAGCGGAAGTATTTGGTCAGAGTCGACTTGTTAAACCGCAACCTGTTGATGAGTCTGCCTATAGAACAACTTATCTGATATCATCATTCACGTTTAGCGGAAATTGAGCTGCTGGTTACAAAAGACAGCCAATTAATCTATGGCTTGACGGAAACATATTTATTAAATTCTTTCAAATGGAGCCCTTAATTTCCTGTTTGTGTGTTTCTTCCGGCAGGCCTCGTCACCTGGAAAAGGCAATAAAATACTTCATATCACAAACTTATCCTAATAGGGAGCTAATAGTTATTTCTGAGCATGTTTCGGAGGAGTATAATCTCATTGTGCAATCGTTTCATGATACCAGGATAAAATATTATTCGCTCGATAAACCATACAAAGTTTCGCAAGGTGAGCTTCGCAATTTTTCTCTTGAAAAAGCAAATGGAGCTTTTTTCTGTAACTGGGATGATGATGATTGGTATCATTGCAGACGTTTAGAAATCCAATTTGCCGCAGCACTTAAGATGAGAAAAGCAGGCAGCGTTTTGCCATATTGCCTGCTTTATGATGCAATAAATAAAAATGCATATTTATCTGCTCCGTTTGTTCCGCCCGGAAGTGTGCTGTGTAAAAAAAGTGTGCTTAACAATACAATACAACATCCTCATATAAACAAGCAAGAGGATTTTGACTTTTTGAAACAGCTTTTTTCGGCCAACTTGTTATATCCCCTGGTGAACCCGGTACTTTATATTTACGTTTATCATGGGTTGAATACGACCAACGAGCTCTTTGCTCAACAATTCAAAGACGGGTACGCACTTTCAGGTGAAACCAGCGAGCTTATTGGTCAGGTTGTAAATAGTGAATATTCGCCCGAAATCTCTTCGGATTTATTAGATCATTCTGTGTTGGTTGAAATGAACTATTTTCATAACTATGGCAATTGATCAGTTGAGATTTCATGTAAGTACGATCACTTTATTATCAGCCAGCAACATTTCTTTGTCCAAATGAATCGATCGGGACCGATGTCCTGAACAAAGATTTATTTCCTCAGTTTTTTATAATTAAAATTTAATTCAATGACTATTTGTGGTATCAAATTAACCCACGATGCAGCCATCTGCGTAATTGAAAACAATAAGCTGGTATTTAGTATCGAAATGGAGAAACTGAATAATAATCCGAGATACTCCATTTATTGTATTTCGTATAATGAGACTATTGAACTACTGGAAAGCTATAATATCAGATTTAATGATATTGACCGGTTTGTTGTGGACGGATGGGCGAATTGGTACGAAACTTTGGGATTCGCGAAAAGACAATACCTGCCTATCGACCTGGGCAATGGCTTGAAAAAAATGCAAGTGGCGAGATACGGTTTTCTCGAAAAAACTGCCAGGATTTTAGATAAAAGTACATTTCGTTTAAAAGACCTCGATCTTGATTATTATAGTTATAAGCATGTGTCAGGTCATTTGATCGGATCGTATTGCACCAGCCCTTTCGCTGCAAACAGAGAAAATTCGTTTTTACTGGTTTGGGACGGAGCGCTTTCACCACAACTGTTTTATTGGAATGTCAGAAAAAATAAAATAGATTATTTGGGTTTTTTAATGCCTTTGGTTGGTAATATTTATACTCATTTCTCAACACATTTTGAACCGTTCAAAAAATACCGGTTGGAAATAAATGTGGAAACAGGCGTTGCGGGAAAAATTATGGCTTATATCGCATTGGGTGAAGTTAATCAGGATCTGTTTAAAACATTTGAAACAGTATATAATAGTCATGTTGCCGGTTTAAAGAGAACTACAAGTCTTAAAATAGAATCTTTTACGGCGTTGATCATTGATGAATTTGTGAAGGCCGCAAGTCCTTTTTCGTCAAAACCTGAAGATATTCTCACAACATTTCATTCATTTATTAACGACCTGCTGATAAAAAATCTGAAACGGGCGATGTCCAGGATCGACAAAAGCTATACGAGAAATTTATGTTACAGCGGTGGATGTGCTCTCAACATTAAATGGAACAGCTCAATAAGAAATAGCGGGGTGTTTGAGCAGATGTGGGTACCTCCTTTTCCAAATGATGCGGGAAGCGCTCTTGGCACTGCTTGTTGCGAGATGGTGAATGAATCCGGCATAATTGAATTAGATTGGAATGTGTATTCCGGACCAAGAATCAAACGCAGCGTTGCCGATGAAAACTGGTCTGCAATACCGGACTTTTCCTTGAAAGACCTTGCTTATTTATTATTTACATTACAGGAACCAGTAGTTTTTATGAATGGGGATGCCGAATTAGGTCCAAGGGCATTGGGTGCAAGAAGTATTCTTGCACCGGCTACTAACCCTGATATGAAGCAACGATTAAATGCAATTAAGGATCGTGAATTTTATAGGCCGGTTGCGCCAATATGTTTGGAAGAATTCGCTCCTGATATTTTTGATCCCGGGATTCCCGATCCCTTTATGCTATACGATCACCAGGTAAAACCTTCGTGGAAACAAAAGATACCCGCAATTTGTCACCTCGATGGCACGGCTCGTCTCCAAACTATCAATAAACAGGAAAACCCAACTGTGTATCGATTGATTGACGAATACAGAATGCTTAGTAAGATCCCATTGTTATGCAATACCAGTGCAAATTTCAACGGTAAAGGATTTTTCCCGGATGTAAAGAGTGTAATTGAATGGGGGCGTGTAAATTTTATCTGGTGCGAGGGATCTCTTTATTATAAAAAAGAAATGAAAGAAGCAATTTCTCGTTTGGAATTAATGGAGCTGAGCGCTTAAATAACATGTTGAGTAAATGATTTACCAGGTAAAATCTTTTACAATGCAATTCGTTAACCTACGCGACAATAATTTTGCAGGACAAGAATTTAGTTCCCGGGTCTTTTTGAAAAGTACTTTTACATGGGACAGATCATGTAGTCAAACCGGTCCAACCGTCTACACAGATGAATTTTTAAATAACGGCATTTATAAAGATCAGGGTATTAAAATTGCATGGATGCTTGAGCCTATTTCTGTTTTTCCTTTTATTTATCATTGGATTCGCAAAAACTTTGATTTGTTTGAAGAAGTTTGGACACACGATGATGAAGTGTTAAGAAAAATTCCGAATTCAAAATTTGTTCCTGCTGCCGGGTGCTGGATAGAAGAACAAAACATCAAGATTGGTGAGAAGAGGCATCTTTGTTCTTACATCGCAAGCTCCATGTCGGAAACAATAGGTCATAAATTCCGTCAAAAAATCAGAAAGGTTTTGCCTTATGGTATACCTCAATTCGGACGAGGGTATAATGAAATTCCTGCCAAATCTATGGCGCTAATCAAATATGCGTATTCCATCGTTGTGGAAAATGTTCAGAGAGATACCTATTTCAGTGAAAAGATTATTGATTGTTTTCTCACGGGTACTATCCCAATTTACTGGGGGACAAAAAAAATCGAAAGATATTTTGATGTAAATGGAATTATATATTTTGATACAATAGATGAGCTCATGTCGAAGCTAAAGAAAATTTCATTTGAGAATTATGAGTTGAGATACAATGCTATTTTGATGAATTTCGAATTGGCAAAGAGATTTATTCTTCCGGAAGAATGGGGCATGAATAATTACAATTATACATTAAAAAATCTGTCCGGGTTGACAGTTTAATACTGGCTGTATGAATCGCATAGTAGTTGTTTCACCTCATATTGATGATGCCATTTTGAGCATGGGTGGAACAATTTATGAAAAACGCATGGACAGCGCTGACGTGCTAGTCGAATACATATTTTCTATTTCTAACTGGTGCAATGAAGAACTGTTTCCTCAATCGGTTCATGGTAACGATGTAAGTTTCGTCACGTCCCTGCGAAAGGCTGAAGAAAATATTGTTCAGCAGCAGGTTCAACACAGGTATGACTATCTTGATTTTTTAGATCATCCTTTAAGAAACGGGCTTGATGAAACCAAAATCGAAAAGATGAAACGTGAGATTAGGACGAGACTGACAGAGACGATAGATCGCAACGATATATGCGTTTTCCCATTAGGGTTGCAACATCCTGATCATGTTTTGATCCGTGAGATCGGGGTAGAAATGCATAAGGACAATTACAATGTTTTTTTTTATGAGGATATGCCTTACATGGCAGACAGCGATTATAACTTTCATGAGTTCGATATTTTATTACAGGGCCTGGGCCTTTCTCAATTTTGCAGAACTATTGACATTGAAAAAAAGAAGTCAATTCTGAAATCATATTCAAGCCAGGTGGCCCCGGGATGGATCAAGGATATTGTGAATTATTCTTACAATGTAACCGACAATAAATTCTACGAAAGGTTCTGGAAGCCTGTAACCACATCTTTTATTTTTTAAAGCTTTATCTCAGGCAGCTACTGCTTTTGTAAACCACCACTCAAGAAAATGTCTTTTTAATAATTGCTTTCGAATAATCATGTTGAATTCATAATTATGATGCAAGTTTCATATTTCCAACAAAAGGTTCTGGATGAAATGTACAATGCGGCGGCTGATAATAATTCATACAACGCTCATCGCAATTACCTACTGATACTGGAATGTGATAAGGAGGTTGATTTAAATTACCTCGAAAAAAGCACAACCCTGGTTTTGGGCAGGCACGATATATTAAATGCACGTATAAGATCTAATGACGGAAAAAAAGCGCTGTATCATGAAAAAGCAGCGATTGTTTTCAGAACTATTGATTTAAGAAAATCAAATAAGAGCAGGAGCAGGAATGAGCTCTTAAATAGTATTTACGGATTAGACTTCCGAAAGATACCTGAAAGAGCGAATTTATTCCAGATTTATGAGATCCTTTTAAAAGAATGCACGTTCCTCGTTTTTGTCTTTCATCCACTTATCGTGGATGATTATTCATTAAAGATCATCACAAAAGAAATTCGTTTCAATTATGACCTGCTCAAAAAGGGAAATACGCAACAGGTATATTCAACTTTTAGTTTTGGCCAGTTTGTAAATTGGCAGAAGGATCTTTCACAGGATTATCTGCATTCCTTAATGTTCTATTGGCGTGAACGGTTAAAGAATTTTTCAAACTACGGATTTCCTGCCGATAATGTTGCTGCAGCAGGCTCTCTTTCTAAAATGGATCTTTTCCAATTTACAATTCCCCAAAAATTAAAATTTCAATTTGATGATTTTTGCAGCTCTGTTAACAAAGCACCGGAAATTGTTTTGCTGTCCTTGCTTAAAATTATAATTTTCAGGTATTCATTCAGGGAGAGCATTTCAATACTTTCGTGCTTTTCAAACAGGGAAACCCGGCAACTTTCTGAAATAATCGGGCCTTTGTCCAATCGTTTTATAATAAAAGACACTCTTGATGATAAGGATACATTTATATCTGTTATTGATAAATTAAAACGATCAGTCGATGAAGCTTACATGCACAAAGATCTCCCGTTCGAAATGCTGCAAAAATACCACGACAATGGTTCTGGCCTGACTTGTAATGTAGGATTTGCCTTTCAAAATGGGGAGAGTATTTCAGATCCGGATGACAACCATATACGTCAAGTTGCCGGTTGCCCGAACTTTAATCATTGCCATCTTAATTTTTCGTTTTTTGAAGATGCTGATTCTTTAACCTGCATGTTAACATATAACCGGGATCTTTATACAAATGATTTCATTGATAAAATAAAAATCTTCTTTCTCAGGTTGTTGAAGGAACTTATCAGGAAACCGCTCGAAACGATTTTAAAGATACCGCTGTACGATGTCCGGACTAAAAAGCTATTATCAGGAACATTGTTGGTTAAAAGTGGCTACCCGCATGATAAAACGCTTGTGAGCATATTTAATGAACAGGTGGCCGGTCATCCTGAGACTATTGCCATTGTGAGTGATGATCTGCAATTAAGCTACCGGGAAATTGATGAGCGATCAAACCGATTGGCTCATTATATGACGGAGAACTATGGTATAGAGCCCGAGCAGTTGGTAGGACTTATTTTGGAGCGCGGTGTTTCGCAGGTGATAGCAATACTGGCTATTTTAAAATCAGGAGCTGCTTATGTTCCGATAGATCCTTCTTATCCTGAAGAGCGGATCAAGTTCATTGTTGAAGATGCTTCTTTAAAATTGCTTTTAAGAGATAGTGCTGTTGAACTTGATCTGCCAGTATCAGCTGCAGTACTTAACATAGAAGAAAAAGAAGAAGAGATCAGCCAATATTCTTCACTGCCATTGTTAGCTGAGATCAAAGCAAACCATCTGGCTTATGTTATTTATACTTCAGGCACTACGGGCTATCCTAATGGAGTGCTTGTCGAACATCGCAATGTAGTGCAGTTATTATTTCCTGAAAATCCAATATTTGATTTTAATAGCAGTGATGTGTGGGTGTTGTTTCATTCCTATTGTTTTGATTTTTCGGTATGGGAGATTTTCGGTTGTTTATTAAAGGGGGGAAGACTGGTGATCATACCGTTGCTGACTGCACAGGATGGCGCTGCATTTTTATCAGTGCTGCACCGGGAAGGAGTGACAGTATTGAATCAAACACCGGGAGCATTCAAGAACCTGATGACGGCAATAAAAGAGCAGCCGGAATTGTTACTTGACGTTCGCTATGTAATAATTGGAAGAGAAGCGTTGCAACCATCGCTGTTAAGTTATTGGAAAGATCATTATCCTCATAGCCGCGCCATTAATATGTATGGGATCACAGAAACAACCGTTCATAGTACATACAGGGAAATAACGGAACAGGACATACAAAGTGGCCAGAGCATTATTGGTCGTTCACTTCCGGCATCGAGCATATATGTACTGGATAAATACCGGCAATTAGTTCCGCTGGGTGGAGTGGGAGAGTTGTATGTTGGCGGATCAGGTGTAACAAGAGGTTACCTGAACCGTCCAAAGCTCAATGAAGAACGATTCATTGCCGATCCATTTATACAAGATGGCCGGATGTATAAATCGGGAGACTGGGTTCATTTGCAAAGTGACGGCAACCTTCGCTATATCGGTCGAATAGACCGGCAAGTGAAGATCCGGGGTTATCGTATAGAACTTGGAGAGATCGAACGGGTACTGGAAGAATACAGCGGAGTTGAAAGTTCAGCGATAATTGCAAGAGAAGATAGAGAAGGTAATAACTATCTCTCAGCCTATGTGATAGCCGGCGATACAGTGACATTGGAAGAACTTCGCAATCATTTGCTGAGCCGTTTGCCCGGGTATATGGTGCCTGGTTATTTTAGCTTTGTTGAAAAATGGCCATTAACTAAAAATGGAAAGATCGATTACAAACTATTACCAGACCTGGATCAATATGAAGAACAAAAAGGCGTATACCAGGGTCCGCGTGATGAATACGAAGTGCGTGTTATCTCAGTATGGGAAGAGATACTGGGGAGGAACCGGATAGGGATCAGGGATGACTTTTTTGAAACAGGGGGTCATAGTCTTGCAGCAATACAATTGGTATCTCATCTTCACAAAGCTACGGGGGTAAAGCTGGAGCTTCGCCATATATTCAAATATCCAACTGCAGAGGAACAATCGGCATTAATAAGATCATCAACACAAAAGAAAACATACAAGGCGATCCCAAAAGCGGCAGCGAAGGAATACTATGGAGTTTCATCAGCGCAGAAGCGGTTATTCATTTTATATGAGCTGGACAAAGATTCACTTGCGTATAATATGCCCTCTGTCTTCAGGCTGGAAGGGGTCTTTGACTACTCGAGGATTCATCATGTTTTTTGTAAGCTGATAGATCGTCATGAAAGTCTTCGAACAGGATTTTTCACCATAGAAGGTCATCCTGTTCAGAAAATATATCCCGAAGTTGAATTTACAATAGAGGATTACAGTGGAATGAAGTTAAGCGAAGCCATGGAAAAATTTACCAGGCCATTTAAGCTTGACTCAGCGCCCTTGTTAAGAGCAGGATTTATAAAGGAAGCGGAAGACAGTCATTGTCTGCTGCTTGACATGCACCATATCATATCGGATGGAATATCGACAGAGATATTATTGCGCGATTTTCTCAGCCTGTATAATGGAGAAGAGCTTGCATCGCTGCCATTACAATATAAAGACTATGCAGAATGGCAGGTGGGTAATACCGAATACCGGCAGTTGCTGGAAAAACAAAAGAAATACTGGATCAATGAATTTTCAGAACCGGCAGAAATAATAAACCTGCCCTTGGACTTCATCCGTCCGGCCATTAAAAACTACCAGGGAAGCGACTATGAATTTTGTATAAGCAAGGAAGATACAAATGCGCTTAAGAAGCTGGCACGTGAAGAAAGAGTAACCATGTTTATGCTATTGCTGGGAATATATAATGTGCTGTTGAGCCGGTTAAGTAACCAGGAAGATATTGTAATCGGCAGTCCTTCTGCAGGAAGAACGCATTCGGACGTGGAAGGGTTGATAGGGATGTTTGTCAATACACTGGCATTACGCAACATTGTTAAAGGAGAAAAAAGTTTCAAAGAACTTTTGCAACAAATAAAAGAAAACACACTGGCGGCATTTGCGAACCAGGATTACCAGTACGAAGAACTTTTAGAACAACTTACACTCAGCCGAGATACAGGTCGTAACCCGTTATTTGATGTGATGCTGGTGGTGGCAGAGACGGAAAAACCAATTCCATCGATTGAAGGATTAAAAGCGTCGCTGATACCTCATGAACAAAAAACATCAAAGTTTGATCTTACGCTGTACTGCAGGGAAAGCGAAGAGCAATTCCGGCTGACACTTGTATACAGTACCCAATTATTCAAGCCGGCAACAATATCAAAATTCGGATTGTACCTGCAAAAGACAATTACCTGCATTCTGCAGGATCCCGATCAGCCAATTGCCCGCATAGATATTCTTCCCGCAGCTGAAAAACAATTACTGCTTAACATCTTTAATAATACAAACAAGAAAATCCTTTCTGATAAACCATTAATAAAGCAATTTGAAGAACAGGTAGAAATTTCTCCTGATAAAATTGCATTGGTATTCAATGACACTTCTCTTACTTACAATGAACTCAATGTTAAAGCCAATCAACTGGCTCGGTATCTCTATGAAGAATACGCCATTCAAACAGAAGAGCTGATTGGAATTAAGCTTGAACGCAGCGAGTGGATGGTTATAGCGATCCTGGCTGCATTGAAATCAGGCGGCGCTTATCTTCCGATAGACCCCACATTTCCGGCTGGCAGGGTGGATCATATAGTACGAGATAGTCAATGCAAGACGGTTATAGATGAAGCAGAGTTAAAAAAATTCCGGGAGATGCAAGAATACCCGATTGATAATTTGCCGGTAAACTATCATACGGAAAACTTAGTGTATGTAATTTACACATCAGGATCAACCGGTGGTCCTAAAGGTGTTATGGTTGAAAATAAAGGAGTGATGAACCGGATCGAATGGATGTGGAAGAATTATGGTTTTACTGCCGATGATATCATATTACAGAAGACCAATTTTACATTCGATGTTTCGGTATGGGAAATATTTATGCCATTATGCTGGGGCGCGAAAATGATCTTATGCAATAAAGACGATGTCGTTTCACCCGAACGGATGCTGGCCCTGATAAAAAAACACAGGATAACATGCATGCATTTTGTTCCAAGCATGCTGTATGTTTTCATGGATAGTCTCTTCGCAGTTAAAAATATTAACCATGATCTACGGAGCTTAAAGAAAGTTTTTTGCAGCGGTGAGGCGCTTACCGTTGAAGTTGTAAAAAACTGGTATCGCAAAACCGATATTCCTCTTTATAATTTATATGGCCCTACAGAAGCTTCAGTAGATGTAACTTCTTATACTATTTCAGATGGAGATCAAAAGATATATATAGGTAAGCCCATTTGGAATACGAAAATTTATATCCTTGGAAATAACGGCAGCCTTCTGCCTGCCGGAGTTCCCGGAGAAATTTGTATTGCAGGAATTGGACTTGCACGCGGTTATGTGAATAGGCCTGATTTGACTTCAGAAAAATTTGTGGCCGATCCGTTTGTTGATGGCGCCCTCATGTATTTGACAGGAGATATTGGGGCATGGTCAACTGATGGCAATATTAAGTTTTTAGGTCGGCGGGATGATCAACTGAAGATTCGCGGTTACCGGATAGAAATAAGTGAAATTGAAACCCAGCTCAGGACATATGAAAGCATAAAAAACTTTGTTATTATTTCCCGGGACAATAAGCATGGTGTCAAAGAGCTGATCGCTTTCATCGTGCCATTTCACGAATTCGATCCGGCAGCGATACGAAGGCATTTATCTATGAAGCTTCCCGAGTACATGATCCCCTCTAAAATTATAAGGCTGGATGATATTCCTTTAACGATTAATGGTAAGATAAATAAAAAGATCCTTGCCGATCTTGAAGAAATTGATGTACAGGAAGTTTCTGTATACCAGGGTCCGCGGGATGAATACGAGATGCATGTTATTTTAGTATGGGAAGAAATATTGGGGAGGAAGCGGATAGGGATGAGGGATAATTTTTTTGAGACAGGTGGTCATAGTCTTGCAGCGATACAGTTGGTATCTCATCTTCACAAAGCTACGGGAGTAAAGCTGGAGCTTCGCGATATATTCAATTCTCCTACTGCAGAGGAGCAATCGGCATTAATAAAATCGTCAACACAAAGGAAAACGTATAAGGCGATCCAAAAAGCAGAGCAGAAGGAATACTATGCAGTTTCTTCAGCGCAGAAGCGGTTATTCATTTTATATGAGCTGGACAAAGATTCACTTGCCTATAATATGCCCACTGCCTTCAGGCTGGAAGGGGTCTTTGATTACTCGAGGATCCATCATGTTTTTTGTAAGCTGATAGAGCGTCATGAAAGTCTTCGAACAGGATTTTTCACCATAGAAGGTCATCCTGTTCAGAAAATATATCCCGAAGTTGAATTTACAATAGAGGAGTACAGTGGAATGAAGGTAAGCGAAGCCATGGAAAAATTTACCAGGCCATTTAAGCTTGACTCAGCGCCGCTGATGAGAGCAGGTTTTATAAAAGAAGCAGAACAGAGCCATTGCCTGCTGCTTGACATGCACCATATCATATCGGATGGAGTATCGGTAGAAATATTGTTGCGTGATTTTCTCAGCATATATAATGGAGAAGAACATGGAGCCCTGCAGTTACAATATAAAGACTATGCGGAATGGCAGGTGAACAATACAGAATACCGGCAACTGCTGGAAAAACAAAAGCAATACTGGGTCAATGAATTTTCAGAGCCGGCAGAGATATTAAATCTGCCATTGGACTTCAGCCGACCCGCTATTAAGAATTACCAGGGAAGTGACTATGAATTCTGTATAAGCAAAGAAGACACCAATGCACTTAAAAAACTGGCACGTGAAGAAAGGGTAACACTATTTATGTTATTGCTGGGACTATATAATGTGTTGTTAAGCAGATTAAGTAACCAGGAAGATATTGTTATCGGCAGTCCTTCTGCAGGAAGAACGCATTCGGACGTGGAAGGGTTGATAGGGATGTTTGTCAATACACTGGCATTACGCAATATTGTTAAAGGGGAAAAAAGTTTCAAAGAATTTTTGCAACAAATAAAGGAAAACACACTGGCTGCATTTGAGAACCAGGATTACCAGTACGAAGAGCTATTAGAACAACTGACACTAAGCAGAGATACAGGTCGTAATCCATTATTTGATGTGATGCTGGTGGTAGCTGGGGAAGAAAAACCAATTCCATCGATTGAAGGATTAAAAACGTCGCTGATACCTCATGAAGAAAAGACATCGAAGTTTGATCTTATGCTGTATTGCAGGGAAAGGGAGGATCAATTCTGGCTTACACTTGAATACAGTACCCAATTATTCAAGCCGGCAACGATATCAAAATTCGGATTGTACCTGCAAAAGACAATTACCTGCATTCTGCAAGATCCCGATCAGCCAATTGCCCGCATAGATATTCTTCCCGCAGCTGAAAAACAATTACTGCTTAATGTTTCTAATAACCCGCCATCAACATACCCGCATGATAAAACGCTTGTGAGCATATTTAATGAACAGGTGGCCAGTCATCCTGAGACTATTGCTATAGTGAGTGATGATCTGCAATTAAGCTACCGGGAAATTGATGAGCGATCAAACCGATTGGCTCATTATATGACGGAGAACTATGGTATAGAGCCCGAGCAGTTGGTAGGACTTATTTTGGAGCGCGGTGTTTTGCAGGTGATAGCAATACTGGCTATTTTAAAATCAGGAGCTGCTTATGTTCCGATAGATCCTTCTTATCCTGAAGAGCGGATCAAGTTCATTGTTGAAGATGCTTCTTTAAAATTGCTTTTAAGCGATAGTGCTGTTGAACTTGATCTGCCGGTATCAGCTGCAGTACTTAACATAGAAGAAAAAGAAGAAGAGATCAGCCAATATTCTTCACTGCCATTGTTAGCTGAGATCAAAGCAAACCATCTGGCTTATGTTATTTATACTTCAGGCACTACGGGCTATCCTAAAGGAGTGCTTGTCGAACATCGCAATGTAGTGCAGCTATTATTTCCTGAAAATCCAATATTTGATTTTAATAACAGTGATGTGTGGGTGTTGTTTCATTCCTATTGTTTTGATTTTTCGGTATGGGAGATCTTTGGTTGTTTATTAAACGGGGGAAGACTGGTGATCATACCATTGTTAACAGCACAGGATGGCTCTGCATTTTTATCAGTGCTGCACCGGGAAGGAGTGACAGTATTGAATCAAACACCGGGAGCATTCAAGAACCTGATGGCGGCAGTAAAAGAGCAGGCGGGATTGTTACTTGACGTTCGCTATGTAATTTTTGGAGGAGAGTCATTGCAACCATCGCTGTTAAGTTATTGGAAAGATCATTATCCGCATAGCCGCATCATTAATATGTATGGGATTACGGAAACAGCCGTGTTAAACACATTTAAAGAAATAACGGAACAGGACATACAAAGTGGCCAGAGCATTATTGGTCGTTCACTTCCGGCATCGAGCATATATGTGCTGGATAAATACCGGCAATTAGTTCCGCTGGGTGGAGTGGGAGAGTTGTATGTTGGCGGATCAGGTGTAACAAGAGGTTACCTGAACCGTCCAAAGCTCAATGAAGAACGATTCATTGCCGATCCATTTATACAAGATGGCCGGATGTATAAATCGGGAGACTGGGTTCATTTGCAAAGTGACGGCAACCTTCGCTATATCGGTCGAATAGACCGGCAAGTGAAGATCCGGGGTTATCGTATAGAACTTGGAGAGATCGAACGGGTACTGGAAGAATACAGCGGAGTTGAAAGTTCAGCGATAATTGCAAGAGAAGATAGAGAAGGTAATAATTATCTCTCAGCCTATGTGATAGCCGGCGATACAGTGACATTGGAAGAACTTCGCAATCATTTGCTGAGCCGTTTGCCCGGGTATATGGTGCCTGGTTATTTTAGTTTTGTTGAAAAATGGCCATTAACTAAAAATGGAAAGATCGATTACAAACTATTACCAGACCTGGATCAATATGAAGAACAAAAAGGCGTATACCAGGGTCCGCGTGATGAATACGAAGTGCGTGTTATCTCAGTATGGGAAGAGATACTGGGGAGGAACCGGATAGGGATCAGGGATAACTTTTTTGAAACAGGGGGTCATAGTCTTGCAGCAATACAATTGGTATCTCATCTTCACAAAGCGACAGGAATAAAGCTGGAGCTTCGCGATATATTCAGTTATCCTACTGCAGAGGAGCAATCGGCATTAATAAAATCGTCAACACAAAAGAAAACGTATAAGGCGATCCCAAAAGCGGCAGCGAAGGAATACTATGCAGTTTCTTCAGCGCAGAAGCGGTTATTCATTTTATATGAGCTGGACAAAGATTCACTTGCGTATAATATGCCCTCTGCCTTCAGGCTGGAAGGGGTTTTTGACCATTGGAGAATTCATAATGTTTTTTGTAAGCTGATAGATCGTCATGAAAGCCTTCGCACAGGATTTTTAACTATAGAAGGTCAACCTGTTCAAAAAATATATGCTGAGGTTGAATTTATCATAGAGGACTACAGTGGAATGAAATTAAGCGAAGCCATGGAAAAATTTACCAGGCCATTTAAGCTTGACTCAGCGCCCTTGTTAAGAGCAGGATTTATAAAGGAAGCGGAAGACAGTCATTGTCTGCTGCTTGACATGCACCATATCATATCGGATGGAGTATCGATAGAGATATTATTGCGTGATTTTCTCAGCCTGTATAATGGAGAAGAGCTTGCATCGCTGCCATTACAATATAAAGACTATGCAGAATGGCAGGTGGGTAATACCGAATACCGGCAGTTGCTGGAAGAACAAAAGAAATACTGGATCAATGAATTTTCGACGATGCCGCCAATATTAAACCTGCCTTTTGATTTTACCCGATCAAGAATAAAACAATCAAAGGGTGATTGCCAAAAAATCATACTGCCGGCTGATCTATCACAAAAACTCTACGACCTTTCGAGGAGAGAGAACCTGACATTATTTACACTCACGTTTGCAATCTATAATATTTTAATTTTCAAATTAACCAACCAATCCACTTTTGTCGTAGGCACGCCGGTTACTTTGCGTACAAATCCTGATCTTGAAAACATTGCCGGCATATTTATAAATATGCTTCCTGTAAAGATTAACATCGATGCAAATACTTCCTTTATTGAATATGTAAAAGAGCTCGCAAATAAAATAATAGAATCAATTGATAACAAGGAATACCCGTTTGAGGACCTGGTAGAAGAAATTTTGACCCAGAGAGATACCAGCAGAAACCCGATCTTCGATCTGACATTTGCTTTTGATCAGCAAAATGCCCCGACAATTGAAAACCCGGATTTTCTGCCAATCGCTACCGATATCAAAACATCCAAGTATGATCTTTCTTGTCACGGTCAGGTAAGCGGGCAACAGATAGAATTCACATTTGAGTATAGCTGTCAATTATTCAGGAAATCAACAATAAAAGATTTTGTAAATTATTTTATAGAGATAATTTCTCAAATAACAGCTGATGATTCTTGTGAGATCAGGAACCTGGCTCTTTTATCCGGGGAAGCTCAGAAAAAGTTATTTGATAACGTCTACACACCTTTTGAGGAATCTCAAAGCACACTTCATTTACTTTTTGAAAAGCAGGCTGAAAAATATCCGGACAATATTGCTGCAGTATTTGAAGATCAAAAAATAACTTATAAGGAGTTAAATGAAAAGTCAAACCAGCTCGCGGAATATTTGATTGATTTGGGTGTAGTACCCGGCAACGTAGTGGCAATTCATGCAAGCCGGTCTATCGAGATGATACTCGGCATCATTGCCATTCTTAAAGCTGGCTGCGCTTACCTGCCTCTTGATGCTGAATATCCATCTTCACGAATAAAACAAATTTTAACGGATGCAGGCATATCGACCGTTTTAATCACTAATGATTTAAAGTCCCGGCAACCGGATTTTTGCAGAGTGGTTGAGATCTCCGGATCTGCATTCTCTGCATATGCCAAAAATAATTTGCATCAAAATTATGATCCCGCACAATTAGCATATGTGATTTATACATCAGGAACTACCGGTGAGCCGTGCGGCGTAATGGTTGAACACAAGTCGATCATCAATACGTTGATCTGGAGGCAGCGTTACTACAATTTCAAGCAAGGCGATACGGTGCTTCAATTGCCTTCATTTGCATTTGACAGTTCAGTGGAAGAAATTTTCGGAACATTAATTGCCGGTGCGAGGCTGGTTTTGATCCACCAGGCCAAACGTCTTCAGCTCGCACATTTGAAGCAATTGATCACAGGTCACCGGGTGAATTATATTTTAATTGTTCCGCAGCTTTATAAAGAATTTTTACTCGACCATTCTTTGTGTAATTACGATTCATTGAAAGCAATCACTCTTGCCGGAGATCATTTTTCTTCAGACCTTATAAAACTGCATTTTGAATCATTGCCCTACGTCGAACTATTTAATGAATACGGCCCCACGGAAAATAGTGTATGTACAACTATTTATAAATTCAGCCCATTTGATGACACGGTTCTGATTGGCAAAGCCATTGATAATGTTTCATGCTATATTCTTGATCCGCAGTTGAATTGTTGTCCGCCGGGAGTTGCAGGTGAGCTTTATGCAGGTGGGCTGGGTTTGTCACGCGGTTATTTGAATGCCACAAAAAAGAAAAAAGATCCGTTTGTGATCAGCCATTTTAATGCCGGCTGCTTATTATATCCCACCGGCGATATGGCCATAGCTATGAAAGATGGTAACCTTAAATTCCTGGGTAGAATCGATCAACAAATCAAGATCAGGGGTAACAGGATCGATATACTGGAAATTGAAAACTTTTTAAAAACCATGAGCGGTATCGAAGAGGCAATGGTTATAATACAATCGGATGATAATTCTGATCAATCATTGATCGCTTATATAAAAGTTTCCGGTGAGATGGATATACTGGAAATCCGGGAACGGATGCGTCTTCATTTCCCGGATTATATGATCCCATCTTCTTTTTTTGAAATCGAAAAAATTCCATTGAATGCAAATGGAAAAATTGAAAGAAGCGCTAAAAATATACCAGCAAAAAGACTTGAGATCTCTTCGACAGCCAAAGAACCGGTGACGGAACTGGAATCATTGCTTTGTGATCTATGGAAAAAGATTTTAAACAGGGACCAGGTCGGGATATATGATAACTTTTTTGACCTGGGCGGAAATTCATTAAAAGCTATTCAGTTAACATCGATGTTAAATACGATCCTGGAATATGAGTTTAAGGTAATATGGCTTTTTGAATATCCATCTATATATGAATTAGCAGGCCATTTGGAATTAAAGACTGAAACTCACAAAACAGCCGACGAACCTGTCGACAGTCTTCTCGAAACTTTTGAGGATTCAATAAATAATCTTTTTAATCAACCCAAATGACGACTTCAGAAAACGCATATACCGGGCTTGAAATAGCCATAATCGGCATGCATGGAATTTTCCCCGGCGCCACCGACACAAATTCTTTTTGGCAAAATCTGCAGAGCGGTATTGAATCAATTACATTCATTTCTGCAGAAGAGGATAGTAAACACAATAACATTGAAACCCGTTCTTCTTATTCTGATCATGTCAATGCAAAAGGAGGAGTGCTTTCAGGAATAGAATTTTTTGATGCTCCTTTTTTCGGATACACTGACCCGGAAGCGCAATTAATGGATCCGCAGATAAGGCTTTTTCATGAATGTTCGTATAAGGCTCTTGAAGATGCCGGCTATATGACAGAGAAGAATGAAAATAGCATTGGTCTTTATGCGTCGGCATCGGCGCATTTCTATTGGGAAGCGATCAGCAAACTATCTGGGAACCAAAACGGGATCGATCACTTTACAAACGAAACCTTGATCAACAAAGATTTTCTCAGCGGCAGGATCGCATATAAACTAAATCTTACGGGCCCCTGCGTGAACGTTCATTCTTCTTGTTCTTCGTCTTTGGTTGCAGTGCATATGGCCTGCCGTGCATTACTGACCGGAGAATGTACTATGGCACTGGCAGGAGGAGTATCTATCGATGCAAGTCCGAAAACAGGATATGATTATCATGAAGGAATGATATTTTCACCTGATGGTCATTGCCGGACATTTGATGCGGATTCGCGGGGCACAGTTCCCGGCGAAGGTGTTGGTGTAATTGTATTAAAGCGACTGAAAAATGCAATTTCCGATAATGATCATATTCATGCAATAATAAAAGGAAGCAGTGTAAATAATGACGGCAAAAGAAAAGTAGGGTTTTCATCGCCAAGCGTGGAAGGACAGGCGGAAGTTATTCGAAATGCTTTTGAGATCGCTAAGGTCAAATCCGAAACGATCAGCTTTATCGAAACACATGGTACCGGCACCATCCTGGGAGATCCGATCGAATTTAGGGCGCTTACATCAGCTTTCAATTCTCACAAAAAAAACTTTTGTGGCCTTGCTTCGGTAAAAACAAATATCGGCCATTTAGATGCTGCCGCAGGTATTGCAGGGTTGATCAAAACCATTTTATGTTTAAAGAATAAGCAAATTCCGCCGAGCCTGCATTATGTAAAGCCGAATCCTAATATCGATTTAATGTCAAGCCCTTTTTATATAAATAATTCTTTGAAGAAATGGGAGAACGAAGGCAAAATTCGGCGTGCGGGAGTAAGCTCGTTTGGTATTGGCGGTACTAATGCACATGTGATCCTTGAAGAAGCCCCGGAACAACAAATAACCAAAAATGAGCTTCCTGGTTACGAAATAATTTTAATATCAGCACATACTGAAACCGCTCTTTACAACACTTGTAATAATCTTATTGATTATTTAAAAGCAAACCCAGCGACAAATTTATCATCGCTTGCATTCACGCTAAGTACGGGGAGAAAATCGCTTAATTATAAATTGTCTTTCGTTTGTGCCGGTGTTGATGAGTTAATCATCCGCCTGCAGGAAGCAATAGCGAATAAGCATCTTTCTTATTCTCAACGAAAGCCCGCGAAAATAATTTTTATGTTTCCGGGGCAAGGCGCTCAGTATATCAATATGGGCATATCGCTTTACCAGAACGAAAAATGTTTTTCCGAAGAGCTCGATAAGTGTTTCCGGATATTAGGAATGAACGTCCGGGATTACCTGTATCCTTCCAGTATCTCAGACGATTATCATAAAGCGCTTAATCAAACAGGAATTACACAACCTGTATTATTTGCGTTTGAATATTCCCTTGCCAAACTCCTTATCTCCTGGGGCATTCATCCGGACGTCATGATCGGGCATAGCCTGGGTGAGTATGTTGCCGCTGTAGTAGCGGGTTCAATAGATCTGGAGCAGGCATTGAAACTTATTCAGTTCAGGGCAAAATTGATACAGGGTTTGGAGAAAGGCGCCATGATCGCAGTAAATGGAGATCAAAAAGAAATTCTGCCATTATTATCCCACGGTGTTTCGTTAGCGGCAGTTAACAGTTCTTCAAACTATACTTTCTCAGGCAGATTTGATGCCATGGAAACTTTTTCAAAAAGACTCACTGATGCAGGAATAAGTTATACATCCTTAAAAACGTCTCATGCCTTTCATTCTGATATGCTGAATCCGGTTTTGAGCAACTTTGAACAATTTATAAAAACGATTGAAATCAAAAAACCGCAGATTCCGTTTTACTCAAATGTAACAGGCAAATTAATCACCGATGCAGAAGTGATGAGTCCTTTCTACTGGAAAAATCAGCTCAGGGCCACCGTTAAATTTGGTACAGGTATCACTGAGCTGCTTAAACTAAAGGATCCTGTTTTTATTGAAGTGGGCCCCGGGAGCACCCTTGCAAATTTTGTAAGAACTGATGACCGTGAAAGCAGGTCGCAATGTATAAGCGTTATTAAAAGCCGGCATGATAATACAAATGATCATCAATACCTGCTCAGAAGAATTACTGACATTTGGACAACAGGATATTCATTTGATTGGTCTCTTTTTTACAAGGAAAAAAATAAGCAGCGAATATCCCTTCCCACCTATCCATTTGACAAGCATGAATACCGGATCGAAGAGGAAAATCTTGCAGTAGCAGACCAGTTAGTGGAAGCCCGGTTGGCCATTCAAAAAAATCCCAATATATCAAATTGGTTCTATGTTCCGCTTTGGGAACAATCAATCTTACCAGAATGGCAGCCACACGTAAAATCCGGTGCAAGAACATTAGCTTTTATAAACAGATCATTTCATAAAGAGCTATTACAACTATGGCAGAATGGGGCGGACCTGAAAACAGCGTTTTTAAATGATGAAGGCGAGGTCGGATTTGCTCAACCGTTAAACTCTCATAACCCGCAGTTTTCGTTAGCATCATTTTTTAATCATTTACAGGAAGAGGATTGGATTCCTGACAAAATAATTTATCTATGTTCATTGGATAAAAACGGGAGCCCGTCCCAGGATCCATACACTCATTTATTTTTATTGGTGAATATTTGCAAGGCGATCGCTAAAAATAATCCGGGCAAAGTGATATCTCTTAACGTCGTGGCAAATGATGTATTTAACGTTTACGGCGATGAAATTGTCCATCCTTTTAAATCTATTATAACAGGGGCACTAAAAACTATCTCTCTTGAATATACCAATATTCGTTGCAGGTTGATTGACATACCAGGGACGATATCAACCTGGTATAGCTACCAGCATAGTATCAGGAATGAACTGGAGACAACCCCTGATGATTTAATCATCACTGCTTATCGCGGAAATATGCGCTTTCAACCGATCTATAAACCTGTTTCACTTCAAAAACAAAACTTGCACCCCGGGGTTATAAAAACAGGTGGTTTAATTCTAGTTACCGGTGGATTTGGAGGGATGAGTTTTGCAATTGCATCAGATTTAGCAATTGAGAAATCAGCAAGGATAATCCTAATCGGCAGATCATTTTTGCCTCAAGAAACAGAATGGGACCTATGGCTGAAAGAAAAAAAGATGCTTCGGTATGTGAAAGAATTTTGAAGATAAAAGAGCTAAAGAACAACGGTGCGGGAATTGATTACTATGCTGCAGATATTTCAGATTATACATCCGTTGCGCCGGTCCTTGAAAACGCCATAAAAAAATATGGACCTGTCAATGGGGTTGTTCACTGCGCTGGTCTGCCTGATTATTTTGGCGTTATTCAACGAAGGAAACAAGAAGAGACCATTGAAATTATGAAACCGAAAGTGGAGGGAGTAAGGGTATTGGAAAAAATACTGAAACAAAATCCGCCCGACTTTTTTGTGGTATTTTCTTCACTGGGTAATATACTTTATAAATATAAATACGGACAAATCGGGTACAACTGTGGCAATGAATTTCTCGACTCATATCCCGACAGCCATGGATTTGGAAAAGAAACTTTTGTTTCCTGCATAAACTGGGATGACTGGTCAGAATCAGGAATGACTGTAAAAGCCACTCAAAAACGTATCGCCAGATCCGGATTACCTGTCACTGATGTAAACACTCTGCTCAAGGATGGAATAAATGATAGTGAAGGTATTGATGTATTCTATCGTTCAATTGATAACAGAATCAAGCGTGTCGTTATTTCGACAAGACCATTGCAGGCACGCATCAGTAGAATGGATCGTGAAGTTTTTAATATCCGTCTATCGGCGAAAGTTGATCCGGATAGCCATAACAAGAATGGAAAAACTCAGCCGGTACCTCAAAATAATCTTTACCAAACTATTGCTGCAACATTTTCCGAGTTCTTCAATAAAGGGCAAGTGAACGAAAATGATAATTTCTTTGAATTGGGTGGAGATTCATTGAAGGCCATAAATTTGGTTAGTAAGCTAAGTGTAAGGTTAAATCGATCAATTCCGCTCGAAGTTTTTTTTCAATCTCCCTCGATAAAGGATTTGGTTGAATATGTTCGGTATGCCGGTATGCAATCAGCCGCAAGTAATGATGGCGACACTGATGCTAATTTTATTCTTTTTAATAAAGCCAGGCAGAAAATTGTTTTTTGTTTTCCCCCGGCAGTTGCTTATGGATTGGCATATAAGAAAATGGCAGAACATCTTAGCGATTATTGTTTCTGTTGTTTTAATTATATCGAGGATGAATCGAGGTGGAATGAATACATGAATATTATAACGGCTTTGCAGCCTTCGGGGCCATACGTCTTTCTCGGGTACTCTGCGGGCGGCGGACTTGCGTTTGAAACAGCAAAGTTTATGGAAACAAAAGGCCATCATGTTTCGGATATTATTTTACTGGATACTTATATATACAGGCATTATGAAGATCCGGGTGATAACGACTTTTATAATTCCTTTGTTGAAGAAGCAATCCTGACGATTGATACGGCGAAGCAAAATATAAAAGACAATGTCAGAAAGAAAATAAGAGACTATTATCAATTCAGCAATTCATTATTAAGTTCCGGCGTGGTTAATTCCAATCTCCATCTTCTTTGTGCCAGCGACAGGGAATTTGAAGAAGAAAAAACCAGCTTGAAATTTACTACCGAGCAACTTGGAAAAATAAGTCACTTCAGGGATTTGTGTAAAGGCGATTTTAAAGAATACCCGCTCCAGGGCAAACATAATGATCTTTTTGACGACAGCAACTTTATGGATACCGTTACTGTCGTGCAGCATATCCTGAAATTATTATGACTGCATTCATTTTTATCAATTCCTCACTAGAGTTTTTGTAAGCACAAAATGTCAATGTGTAAGATTGATGCATTTGTGTTTTGAGATATTGCTGATTGATCATTTAATTCCACGGTTTCACCAAATACTCTCACTTTAACCTCAAGCATAATGAAAACATTAAAAGAAAAACTTGAATCGATCAGTAAATATATCGGTAATACCCCGATGTATAAACTCGATGTGGAGTTTTGCAATTTGTATACAAAACTTGAATACTTCAATTTCTTCGGAAGTATAAAGGACCGTCCGGCCCATTATATCTTAAAGCGATTTATAGAGTCAGACAAGTTGAACTCCGATACAACCATTATCGAGTCAAGTTCTGGCAATTTTGCAATTGCGCTCGCAGGAATGTGTAAGATATTAGGAATTCCATTTATACCGGTCATTGACCCCAACATATCCCCGCAGAAAAAAAAGCTGCTCGAGTCAATATCCGCCAATGTTATTGTAGTGGACGAAAAAGATGTGACAGGCAATTACCTGCTCAACAGGATAAAGAAAGTAAAGGAATATTCGATGGAGCATCAAAATGTTTTGAACCCAAATCAATATGATAATGTTGATAATTATTTGTCTTATTATTTTGGCCTGGGCAAAGAAATTGCAGACTATTTTCCTACGCTTGATTATGCCTTTATCACCGTCAGCACGGGCGGTACAATTGCCGGAATTTCGAAGAGGTTAAAGGAAAAGTTTCCAAATATAAATATTGTAGCCGTCGATGTAGAAGGGTCTTTTATATTCGATAATAAGGTCAGGGAAAGAAAGCTGTTTGGCATCGGGGCAAGTTTGCGAACAAAAAACATAGAGTTTGCGAAGATTGATAAGATCGTGATTTTATCACAGGACGCTATCATCGATGCCTGTCATGAGCTCCTCACGGATCATTCGATTTTAGTAGGTGCTTCAGCGGGAGCTGCCTATTGTGCTGCGAAAAAAGTCCTTGAAAAGAGACGGCAAAGAAATACAAATGCAGTTTTTATTACCCCCGATAATGGTAGTTCATATCTTGATACTGTTTATAATGAAGAATGGGTTTTGAAAAACATAAAAAGCCACAGTCAAAAACTATATGCTATATCTTAACGAGTCTCATATCCGGTCGGTTAAGTTGCGATGGGAAAACATAATAAGCGAAATTGACAGCGCTATCGATTTGCTTAAGTTGGGAAGTTATGCCCAGCCCTTGAAATTATACCTGAGATACAAAGATCCGAGAAACAGGATAATTGCAATGCCGGCTTATGTTGGCGGTGAAGCTAACACAGCAGGTTTAAAATGGATTGCAAGCTTCCCGGATAATATCCATACAGGCAACGCAAGGGCGAATTCAATTATTGTACTGAATGATTCTGATACGGGGTGCCCATACTCGATAATAAATTCCGCTTCTGTCAGCGCGATAAGAACTGCCGGTGTTTCTGCTTGCCTGTTGCAGAAGTACATTGAAAATTCAACAAAGCCGGAGCAAGTATACACTGTCGGTATTGTAGGTTTGGGTCCTATCGGAGTTTTTCATTTGAATATGCTGAATGAATTATTCAGTCGCAGCATTTCAAAGATTCTTCTTTATGATATCTCTTCGGAAAAATCAGACCGTATAGCTGGTGAACAGCGAAGAGTTAAGACAGCGGCGTGCGACTCATTTGAATATCTGTATCAAAACGCTGACATCCTTATCACATGTACTGTTTCAGATAAAAGATACATCGATATGCCTCCGCGTAAAGGATGCTTTTATTTAAATATTTCACTGCGTGATTTTTCGCCCTCATTTCTTAAAAATGTGGATTGCATACTGGTGGATGACTGGGACGAGGTTTGCAGGGAGAATACAGACATTGAGCAGGCGCATAAAATAAACGGATTAGAGAAGAAAGATGTTTTCGATTTACGACAGGTGGATGATTTGTTCCTGCAACCGCAAGTGTATTCAGGCTCTTTAATGTTCAATCCCATGGGAATGGCAGTTTTTGATCTGGTTATAGGAAAATATTATTACAAACTCGCACGGGCACAAAATTTAGGAATGCAGTTAGATTGAAATAACATTTGTAAAAAATTAAAAACAATTTATATGATACAAAAAATTACAGAAATACACGTAAGTGAATTTGACCCAACGGTGTTTCACAACCAGTACTTCATTCCGCACATTCCCCTGATAGTTCGCGGCTTATTTTTGGAAGATGATAATTACGATCGCTGGAATCTGGATTTCCTGCTGTCAGCAGTAAAGGATGTCGAACGCGAGGTGCCGATGACTATTTTTGAAAAAAGGGAAAATAAGCATGAACAATTTTTTAAATCTGGAAGTGGCATGCTTGCTGATCTAAAAACAGCGTTAACCCTTGCAAACTCTGATCCTGAAGCTAATGGCAAATACTATAATCTGCTTGAGACCAAGATCCCTGAATTGATTCACCAGATCGCCATCCCTGATTATTTAAAGGATAAAACTAATTCCGATGAAGGTCAGCTCTGGATCGGGAATGGCAATATAACGGCTACTCATTTCGATGTGTTCAATAATTTTTATTTTCAGATCAAAGGCAAAAAAATATTTTATCTCTATGATCCCGCCAGTTATTTTTTCCTCTATCCCATGGGATCAAATAATACTGAAATATTCGACATTGAAAATATTGACTTCACAAGGTATCCTCTTGCACGAAAGATAAAACCAATTAAAGTGAAGTTGAGCCCTGGCGATTTTTTGTTTTTACCTTCTTTCTGGTGGCACCAGGTTGAATCGGAAGGCCCTTATATATCACTTAATTACTGGGGATATCCGCGAATTGATGAGTGTTTGTGTTATCCCGGCTATTATGAAATAGTAAAACATTTCGAAATGGGAGTCTTGATTCAAATGTATGAAAAGTGCAATAAATCAGGTTTTGAAGGGTATTCATTGACAGACGCAGCAGAATTATTTTTATACCACGGATGTAACTGGGGCGCTTACATGATTGGTATGTCACTGTTGCAGCAGGAGTTGAGCGGTTTGTGTGAAATGTATAGCCTGGAACCGGATAAATCGATAATAGATAGAACCGCGAACTTAATTGAGAGATCAAACCGGCAGGAAGTAAATTTAAACAATATCACATTTGAAAATATTGCTGAAGACAGGTATTATGATAGTTTAAATAAGCTTATTGAAAACGATCTCCTTTCGGCGGAGCTCCAGGATGAATTCTTTTTCTTCGGAACATTTATCAAACCTTCAAAAATGAAAGACAATGTTACAATCAGTCCGGGTCTTGTCAATAAACTGATCCTTTTTTATGATAAAGTATCAGCGTCTGTGGGGATTAAAGGCAAGATGGCTCTTGAGTCTCAGGTGCTGAATTAGCCAACATGATAAGCTGTAAAATATGCGTTGGACACAGATAAAAAGTTTTTGGGAAAAAGAATTGTCCCGGGATGTTTCCGGTATCGATTTAGGATCAAATAACCGCCGGTCAGGAAATAAGAAGACAGTGCAATTGCAACTGACACCGGGTATATTAACAAAGGTTGCACATCTGTCTGAAAAACATCTCCTGAGCAATTTCATATACAACCTGGCCTGTTTGAAGACAGTTTTAAAATTCTATTCTTCTGAAGAGGTGATTAGTGTAATAACCGTTGTTCCCGGAAGTATCAGGAAAAATGAACAAAACGGTTTATTGCCGGTAATAAGTGAAATAAGCGATGATTTGACATGCACGGACCTGCTGCAAAAAGTGAAAAGAAAAGTAATTGATGTTTTCAATCATCAGCCTTTTGATTTTTTGAATTTTGGAATGACCAGGGATTCTTTTTCGGGCTATTCACTTGTTGGCTTTTGCCACACAGCGATGCAGGATGGAGCAAAATTGAATGGGTGCAGTATCATTTTTAAGGTGGCTGAGTCATTTGTTCAAATTGATTATGACGACACATTTGATGATCATTATATTTTGCAGGTAGGGAACCACTACTTAAGGATCATGGAGATCTTTTCTGAAAATCTTCAAACAAAACTCTCTGAGCTGGATTTTCTATCTCAAATTGAATATCACTCGCTGGTGTATGGTTTCAATAACAAAACTTATAAGTTTGATGAAAACCGCAGTTTTATCGGGCTGTTTGAAGACCAGGTAAACAGGTCATTATCACAAATTGCAATTCAATGCGGGCGTAAAAGTATAAGCTACAAAGAGCTTGACGATACCAGTAACCAGGTCAGTTATTTTCTGAGTGAACATTCGATCCGGAAAAATGAAATTGTGATTGTTTTAGTGGAAAGATCAGAAAAGCTCGTGGCGTGTATCCTTGGTTTATGGAAGATAAATGCGATCTACCTGCCTATTGATCCTGCCAATCACCCGGATAGGATAAAGAAAATTATCAGGAATTCAAAAGCGGGAAGTATAATCATTGAAGCTAAACTCTTAAACCTGATCCAGGGAATTCCGGAACTGACCAATGTAATATTATATGAACGGATACGGTTATCAACTAAGGTTCCCGTAGCCACTCGAATATCAGGCCCGTTGATGTCTGATGTGGCCTATATTATATATACATCGGGTTCAACCGGCGATCCAAAAGGAGTAATGGTTGAGCATTTGGGAATGTTAAATCATATGTATGCAAAAATTGAAGATTTGAAATTGAATGCAAACAGCACAGTTGCGCAAACTGCATCACAGGGTTTTGATATATCGATATGGCAATTGCTATGTGTTTTACTTGCAGGAGGCAAGGTGAGAATTTATAACAATGCAAGCACACATAACCCGGAAAACTTTATTCAAAATCTTACGGTGGATAATGTCAATGTTGTTGAGCTCGTGCCTTCTTATCTGTCAAGCCTGTTGGACAATTTTGCTGCTGATATATTGCAAAAATCATTCAGGTCAGTTCACTATTTGATAGTTACGGGAGAAGAATTCAAGACAAGGCTCGCAAAAAAGATATCAGCAACATTGAGAATAAAAAACATTTTAAATGCTTACGGACCAACCGAGGCCTCAGATGATATCACACATTTCCTTGTAGATGATAAATACGATATTGAACCGCTTCCGATAGGAAAACCCTTGCCAAACGTCAATATTTATGTTCTTAACAAGGCCGGAAAATTATGTCCCGTTAATGTCAAAGGAGAAATATGTGTATCGGGTATTTGTGTCGGAAGGGGCTACTTAAATGATGATTTTAAAACAAGTCTTGCCTTTACCACTGATCCATTTGTAAAAGAAAGAGGACGACTATATAAAACCGGTGATATCGGCAGATGGCTTCCGGATGGAAACTTGCAATTCTTCGGAAGGAAGGATGAACAGATAAAGATCCGTGGTAATCGAATAGAGCTTAGAGATATCGAAATAAATTTATTAAGGATCAGTTATATCAGCGAGGCCGCTGTTATTTTCAAAAAAAGTGAATTTGAAGAAAGTTATTTACATGGATTTGTATGCCTTGAGAAAGGACGCAATCATACTGAAGAACAGATAAAAAAAGATTTGGGTAAGGTGTTGCCTAAATTCATGGTTCCCGCAAATTTTACTATTCTTAAAAAATTTCCGCTATCGGCAAACGGCAAGATTGATAAGAATGGATTGATCAGTATGCTGCCGATTGAATCAGCCGGCCCATCTCAGGCAAACGTTGGTAAAACCGGGCGGAAAGTAATAGATATCGCGAAAAATATTTTGGGATATGATGAAATAACTGTTGCTACCCGTCTGTTTGAAGCAGAAGGAAATCTAATCATGGCATGGAGGTTTATTTGTGAGGTTAACCTGGCTTTTGGTTCTGATCTTACATTGAAAGATGTTATAGATAACCCAACAATTGAAAGTATTGTAAAGAAATTAGCTGCCCGTACAGCACCCAGGAAAGAAAATAACATTATTATGATGGAAAGAGATGTTTTTGAGATTTGAATAAAAAACCAAGCGCAAAGTCATTGTTAACGTTGAACACCTTGTTTGCCTCTTGTTTGTTCTACAGTAAGTAGTGGTCCTTCTCTTATTCACAATATCACAATCAGGATAATCGGCTCCCGGCTGAAGAAGCCGAATTTTTTCATTGAATAATATTGGCAGTAAAAATGAATCCAAAGAAATTAATCAGGTACTTAAGAGAACATGGGATCAATCTGAAAATTTCCAATGGCAAACTTTCAGTCGATGCTCCAAAGAATATGATGAACACCGGGATCCTGGAAAAGATCAGGGCGAACAGAGGAAAACTCATCGATTATATAAGCCGGTTACGCCAGGATAAGCAACTTTCAGGGTCTTCTGCAACTGAATTATCCGCCGGTTTTTGTCTCTCAGAAGGTCAAAAGCAAATATGGACGGTCAGCAAATTTGAACATGGCAATAGTGCCTACAATGTGATACAGGCGCTCCTGATTAAAGGAGAGTTGCCGATCGCAAAATTAGAATCCGCTTTTTCGAAATTATTAAACAGGCACGAGGCGCTTCGCACAATTATAGAGGATACAGAAGATGAACCGCTGCAGTTTGTAATGCCGCCCGGCAGCGTTTCATTCAGGATCAAACCTATTTCCCGGGAGTCAGAAGAGTACTCCACTTCAGCAATAAATAAAATAGTAGATCGTGAACGGAAGCATGAGTTCAGACTGCACAAGGCTCCCCTTTTCCGTGTTTCATTAGTGCAATTCAAAAACAAGATATGTTGTCTGATCCTGAACTTTCATCATATTATTTGCGATGGGATATCACTGAACATTATTAAACGGGAGCTCTCCCTCCTTTATTTATCAGAGATAAATAAGAGCTCCGTAAAGTTGCCGGAGCTTTCTTATCAATTTAAAGATTTGCTCAGACCAAAGCGCATGCTCTTAAAAAACTCTTATTCGGAAAAGAGATTTTGGAACTCGATGTTTAAAAAAGATTTGGCCTTATTGGAAATGGATGGTGATGAGGGTAAAAGAAGTATCCCTGTATTGACCGGTGGTTTTACCAGCATCCTGATTGGGAAAGAGGTATTTTTAAAATTTAAAAGATTATGCCATGCATCGGATAGTTCATTATTTGTTGGTGTTTTTGCTTTGGTTAATTGTCTTCTTTACCTGGAATCGGGCTGCAATGATATAGTACTTGGGACGGCGACATCAGGAAGATCTGAACTTTCCGCAGAAAACATTGTCGGAATGTTTGTGAATGTACTGGCTATAAGAACATCGTTTTCCCCGGACAGATCATTTACAGAACTATTGCAAAAAGAAAAAAAGATACTGAAAAAAGCTTTTGAGCATCAAAATTATCCGTTGAGTCAATTGACTTCTGAACTTAAGAAAAAGAAAAAGATTGAAAAGAATGGATTGTTTGATGTCATGGTTGTTCTTCATAATCATAAGGCAAGTGACGAAGCAGAATTTCTTTTGGATACGTTACGTGTTACCGAATTAGAAGTAAAACCCTTTAATGGCAATTTCAACTACACATTTAATTTTACGGAGACATCCGAAGGATTAAGAGTGGAACTGGAGTATAACAGGGGCTGGGCCACACATAAAAAAGCATCGCTGCTGTTAAGTCATTTGAAAAGCCTCCTGAACTCGATTGTTTCAGAAGATAGCAAACCGATAAGATATTTGAATTGCCGGGGAGCAGCGGAAACAAAAAAATTAATGAAGTTCTGCTCAGGACCTGTAAGACAAAAATATTCAGATGCTACATTTATCGATCTGTTTCAAAAGCAGGCGAAATCAGCTCCTCACCGTATTGCTTTGGAATATGAGAATACTCAATTGACATACGATCAATTAATAAGAATATGCCGGCGCAATGCGCTGATCTTGCAAAAAGATTTCCAGGTTAAAAAAGATCAGCCGGTAGTAATTATTTCAAACAGAAATGATAAAATGTTGATAGGGATCCTGAGCATCCTGTTTGCAGGGGCCGGCTATGTACCTGCAGAGCCCGATACGCCGATCGACCGATTAAAATATATTGTTAACGATACACGTACTCCATGTTTGGTAGTTGATCCGGTCTGCTTTGATATGAACGTTGATAGCGGACTCCCGGTTTTTATAATTGATAACAGCCTTTCGAACACGGATTTGGATGATACCGGCATAGAAAATGCTATGTTGAATTCCCCGGTAAAAAAAGATACTTTAGCCTATATCATTTACACTTCAGGTTCCACCGGCCGGCCTAAAGGTGTGATGATCGAGCATGGAGGAATGCTGAATCACCTGTTTGCAAAAATTGAAGATTTAAAGATGACTCCGAATAGTGTTGTGGCGCAGACAGCTTCCTATACTTTTGATATTTCTGTTTGGCAGATGTTAAGCGTACTTCTTATAGGAGCAAAAGTTGTGATCTACCCCAATGAAATTGTCAGGAACCCGGCGAAGATGTGCGAAAAAATATATGAACAAAAAATAACCGTTCTCCAGGTAGTTCCATCTTATTTAACATTATTGTTTCAAACAGGTTATTCTCCTGCACAGCTTTCCTCTTTGAAATATCTTGTAGTTACCGGTGAGACCTTGCCGGTAAATTTATTACGAACCTGGTTCGAAAGGTATCCCTCTATCGCTGTTGTTAATGCTTATGGCCCTACCGAAGCATCAGATGACATTACGCATTGCATATTTCATCGGGCTCCCGAAAATCATAATGTACCAATTGGTTCGCCAATAAGAAATTTAAGTATTTATATTATTAATAAATGGGGAACTATAATGCCTGTTGGCGTGAAAGGCGAAATTGTTGTGGCGGGAATCGGAGTGGGCAGGGGCTATCTCAACGATAATCGGAAAACAAAAAAGTCTTTTACCAGGAATAAGTATACAGCACTTTTCTCAAAGAATACCTATAAGCTATATCACACCGGTGACCTTGGCAAATGGACCAATGAGCGGGAGTTGATGTTTTATGGAAGAATGGATGACCAGGTAAAAATCAGGGGTTATAGAATTGAACTGGGAGAAATCGAAAAAAATATTTTACAGATTCCTGAGATCCGGCAAGCTTCGGTTTGCATTCAAACGGATAATAATGGAGAAAAAATATTAATTGCGTATTTACAATTTAAACCAAATACATTCCTGGAAGTACCGGTAGTGCGTGACAAGCTGGGATTATTTATACCGCAACATATGTTGCCTCACCGTTATATTGTTCTCGATGAAATGCCGCTTACCGCAAATGGTAAGATCGATAAAAAAAAGCTGCTCAAAATGCCTATTGAATCAAAAGAAAATGATCTCTTGATGCCTGAACAAACCGCGTTGAACAGCGAACATGAAAAAGCCGTTTACCGAACCTGGAAAGAAGTTTTAGGATATAAGATCCGTGCGGATTCAACGCTTAATTTTTTTGAGAACGGAGGAGATTCTTTTAAAGCAATATTGTTAGCAGCAAAGTTGTCTAAAACTTACGGAGCAGAGTTTTCAATCCGGGATATATTTGGAAATCCAACCATCAGGGAACAGGCAAGGTTGATCAGGGAGCGTTCCGGCAGCAAGCATTCAACTATGGAGATTCGTCATAAAGAAAAAAGTGAATTTCCAATGTCTCCTGCGCAATCCGGAATTTATTATCAGCATTACCAGCTAAATGGCGGCACGCAATATAATATTACAGGATGCTTTACGGTTTCAGGGCTGCTGAATTTTGATAAGGTAAAAAATGTTTTAAGCCAACTGGTAAAACGACATTCCATTTTAAGAAGTACTTTTCACAATGAAGGTGGAAAACTTATACAACGGATTCATAATAAAGCACCCGAAGTTGAAATTGTGATTTATAATTATGAAAAGGGAGAAGATTTTTACCCGGTGGAGTTTGAACTTTCAATGCTGCCTCTCTTCCGCGTTAATTTAATATGCGGGAACAAAGATCAGAAGCAACTTATTGTTGAAATGCATCATATTATCTGTGATGGATTTTCAGTGAACCTGCTGATGCAGGAATTTCAACTTATATATAATAATAATTATCCGGTCAGTGATGCGCTTCAATATGCGGACTATGTAATGTGGTCGAAAGAGGCTGAGCAGGAGAAGAAGAAAAAACATCAGCTTGAGTATTGGATCGAAAAGCTGGACAATTATTCAGCGGAAGAAATTAGATTTCCATTTGAAACCCTTGCGGGAGAAAAAAAATCCTGCTATCTCGATATCGAAATTAAAGATGAGGATTTTAAACGGATTCGATCTTTTTGCAAAGCCGGGCAAATCACAACTGGCAGTTTTTTCTTGTCTGCATTTACAATTTTGATTTATCAATATACCAATCAACGGGAGCTGATGATCGGAATGCCTGTTTCGGGAAGGTCCAATGAAATTTCACATGAAATTATTGGCCCGTTCGCTACGTTTGTGCCTTTTATCTATTCTGTCGGCGCGGCTGAAACCATACGAAATTATATAAACAAGATTCAGCAAGCCAATATTGACGCTCTCGATAACCAGGAATATTCATTTGCTGAATTAGTTAGAAAAATGAGGCATAAGTTTTCTTTCGGCAGCGATACCTTATTTGATATTGCTTTTTCCTGTGAAATTGTCGATAAAGAGTTCGGGCAATCTTTAGTTATCAGCCTTGGGGATCAAGCGTCATTGAAACTTTATGCCGCACCAGTGCAAAGCCGGTTAAAGTATAAGATTTATGTAACGGCCATGATTTATTCAGATCTGATAAAAGTCAGGCTCGAATACAGGGCCGATGCGATCACTGAAGAAACAGGAAGAACTCTTTTAGAAAATTTAAGGAAGCTGATCAGCGAAATGTTGTCCGATCCGGACAAAAAAGTAAGTCAAATAGATTTGTTGGCTGTCAGCACTGACTCTATAGCTTCAGTAGAAGACATGCCATTCAATCTATGACACGTTAACGTTTCACTTCTGCAAAGAATTATTTTCAAAAAATATTATCTATGAAAGCTAAAGCGGAGAGACGATTAGCCATAACCTCGGCGTCATTATCAGAATCACGCACTTTCTGGGAAACCGTATTGACAAATGTAACGATAACTGCCGGGCCAGCTTCTATTATCCCGTACGATCATGAAATTTCTTTAGATCCGGATGACGATGTGCACTTTGGTATAAAAAAGACACTGGGGATTGATATCTCTTCAAAAATTAAATCAATTTCGGGGGGCTCTTCAAAAAATATACTATCAATTTTTACTACCGCACTTTCCGGCTTAGTGCAAAAATATTCGGATTCGCAAGTAATACATCTTGCCATGCCGGTTGAGTCAAAAGATCTTGCATTTAGCCCGGAAAATAATCTTCTTCGATTCTTCGTTAAGATAAATCCTGACGACACTTTCAGATCTCTTCTTCTCGCTGTAAAAAATAATATAAGCAAAACATATTTACATCAGAATTTTCCATCGGACATATTGGAGCATGATATCTCAGCAGGTTCTGCCGCCAATTGGGTTCAGCATTTCAACATTGTAATATCACCCGCTTTTTTATATTCAGCGATCAGGACAACCGCATCACCTCCTGATCTTATTTTTCTTTTTGATACTGACAAAGATCCGTTTGAGATCACCATTAGATGCAATAAAATGCGATATGGTGAAAGGCAGATTTCATTACTTCTTACCTATTACGAATTGCTTTTGAAAAATATGATCCAGTACCCCGACAAATTGATTTCCGGATTCAGCCTTGCATCTCCGGAATTTGAGCAGAAAATTTTAAACGTAATAAACAGGACAGATAAACAGGTTAACGGTGATCAAACAATATTAGGCCTGTGGAATGAATGCGTTAGTAAATATCCCGGAAAGAATGCTGTCTTTGATGAGGAAAGAACTTTAACTTACTCCCAGGCAGATTCGAATTCTGCAATACTCGCTGCGAAACTCCAGGCGCAGGGAGTTGTTCCCGGTGATAAAGTGATCTTATTTTTATCGCCATCGTCAAAAATACTTGTTGGTATTCTTGCATGCATGAAATGCAGGGCAGCATTTGTGCCGGTTGACCGGGAAACTCCACCCGAACGATTTCGGAAAATCATTAACGACTGCAACAACCCCGTTGTCATCACTTCAGGAAGGACCGATATTCCATCTGAAGTCACCAAACGAATCGAAATTGATGGGCCGGTTGATGCTGATCTGTTCAAATACCGGCCGTTGGCACCGCTTGCTTCCGATAACGCATATATCATTTATACATCCGGCTCCACAGGCAAACCAAAAGGAGTGATCATCGGGCACGGATCACTTTTCAATTACGTTCAATGGTTCATCGGAAAAGCAAAACTTAATTGCAATGATTCGACAATACTGACTTCTTCATTTGCTTTTGATCTTGGATATACATCACTATTTACTGCGATTTGCGCCGGGGGCAGTATCCATATTTTGTCCAAAAGAAATTATCTCAACACGGAATGTTTGCTGCCTTATATTCAGAAAAATAAAATTTCTTTTTTAAAGATCACGCCTTCATTTTTATCCATCATTTTAAATGATCCTGTATACAATGGATCTTATTTTAAAAGCACCAGGCTTATTGTTTCAGGAGGCGAAGCGATTATTCCCGCCGCTGTCAAATCTGTTTTTGATTCTGTAGATCATGGTATAACGATATTAAATCACTATGGGCCCACGGAAACGACGATTGGCGTATTAACCAATACGATCACACGTGAGACACTTGATATGTTTATGAGGCAGCCTGTCATCGGGCTGCCTATTGATAATGTAGAATGCTATATTCTTGATAAAGATCTGCAGCTGTTACCTGAAGGGATAAAAGGCGAATTATACATTGGGGGGGCTTGTTTGTTTAACGGTTATTTTAACGATGATTCGGCCACTGCAGAAAAGCTGACCCGGCATCCGTTCAGGCCGGGAAAATATTTATATAAAACTGGAGATATAGCATCCTGGTCATCGGATACAACAATAAAATTCTGGGGACGAAAAGACAGCCAGGTAAAGGTCCACGGTTATCGTATCGATTTGAAAGATATCGAAATCAATATGCTTAATTATCCCGGTATGTTGCAGGTTTCTGTTATGGTCGGTGATATTTCGCCAGGTGATAAAAAGATCCACGCTTTTTTTACTGCCACAAAAAAAATTGAAATCGATTTACTTAAGAAGTTTTTAAAAGAAAGACTGCCTTTTTACATGCTGCCTTCCATAGTAAAGCAGGTTACAAGCTTTAATTTAACCGGCAACGGCAAGGTGGACCTTATGAAGATCAGCGACAGCGTATCGGCAACAACAACGATCGATCGCCCTGGTGAATATGCAACGATGAAAAGGATCTGGTCCGAACTTTTGGGTGCACCAGCAGATACGCTTACTTACACCTCGAATTTTTTTAGTTTGGGCGGACATTCATTACTTGTGCTTGAATTAATTGCGGCGATCCAGCAACAGTTCAACAAGAAAATATCTATCAGCGATATCTACAAATACGAAAGTCTTTTCAGCCTTTCCGAATATGTTAGCCTCGCGAAGAATCAAACAGACCGGGAAATAATAAAGGTTGCTGATAAGGAATATTATGAATGTTCTCCCAGCCAGAAAAGAATGTATATTCTGCAAAAGCTCGAACCTGGAAGCACGGCGTATAATAAGCCATATGCTTTAAAACTGACAGGGCGGCCTGACCTGGAAAAACTAAAAGCCTGTTTGCAGATGGTATTGGACCGTCATGAAACTATGAGAACTACTTTCATGGTAAAGGACAATACTATTTATCAGCAGATCCATGAAAATCCGATGATCAAGATCGGGTATCTCGAAACGACCATGCAAAATCTCAATGTGGTCATTGGAAATTTGATCAAGCCTTTCAGGCTGGATAGGTTGCCCCTTGTACGCATATATATAATTAAAATATCGTCAAACGAGCATGTTTTATTTATCGATACTCATCATATAACCTCCGATGCCGTTTCAATTAAAATTATACTGAAGGAGTTGCGGGGTTTTTATCGTAATGAGCAGCCGGAGCTTTTAAAATTCAGATACCGGGATTATACGGAATGGTTGTGCACCGGGCTTTCACAAACAAAACTGCATCAGCAAAAAGAATTCTGGAAGAATGAATTGTCTAAAATAGACAAGATCAAATTTCCCGGATTGCCTTATGGTGCTTCTTTGTCCAGCAAAGCATCAGCTTACGGTTTCAAAATCGATGATATATTGTTGAGAAAATTAAAACTTACGGCGGCTGAAAAAAAAGTCACACTCTTTGTCCTGCTCTTAGCATCTTTTAAGGTGTTGCTATATAAATTAAGCGGCGCCAAAGATCTGGTAGTGGGTTCTTCGCATGAAGGGCGTTTGCATCCTGATGCCAAAGAGATCGTTGGTTTATTTATTAATACTATCGTTATCAGGAATGAAATAAAACCGGGCATCTCTTTCTCCGGGTTTGTTTTGCAGGTACAGTCAAAACTTATTTCAGTATTCGAAAACCAGGACTATCAGTTTGAACAGATGGTGGAAGATTTTCAAATTACAACACCTGCATATGAACACCCGGTTTTTGATATATTTTTTGAGATGACAATGAATCTCGCCGATCACTTTGATTTGCCGGGCATTTCAGCAGAGCCCTGTAAACCGATCCCGACGCATGCTAAATTCGACCTGGCGTTTTATTTGGAAGAAAGCAAAGATCATGTTGATGTAACGATTGAATATAAACAAGCATTGTTTGATAGAATAGCGATCAATGAATTGGCAGAAAATTATTTATCCGTACTGCAAATGATTACAGTAAACCCCGGCATTCAAATCGATCAAATCCAAATTAACTGGTCAGCACTAAACAGTTTAAACGGTCAAGAAAACCTGCTCCGGCCGGAAGAACATCGTCAGTAACCGAAATATCCGGATCCAAAATTTAAGGTACCTCAATAAATAAACTATTAGCATGAATCAAAATACGTATCCTTTTTCATTACCTCAACAGGATATTTATTACGAGCAACTGCTTGTAAATTCTCCTCACCTTTTCAATATCGGAGCGAAAGTAGTAATCGAAGGAGAGTTGAATGAAGATTATTTGAGAAGAGCATTGCATATTCTTGTCCGGGAGCATGAGATACTACGGCTCCGGATAATACAGGATGAAGATGCTCCTAAGCTGGAAGTGATCCCGGATATGGAATATATTCTTGACACGATCAGCTTTGAAACTGCCGGCGATCCATTGAAATCGGCAAATGAGTTCATTCGAAAGGATTTTCAGATTGGTTTTGATTTATCCGGCAGAGGCCCTTTATATAAATTTGTTTTGCTTAAGCTGTCATCAAGTCATTACTTTCTGTATGCAAAATATCATCACATTATAGTGGATGGATGGGGAACGTCATTGTTATATAAACGCTGGACTGAATTATATAATAGTTTTTCAGCGAATGCCTCAGCGGATGCTGATTATTCGAAATTCAGATACTCAAAATTCTGCGAAGAGGATACTTTATATACCCAATCTGAAAAATTTAATATCGATTCTGCTTATTGGAAATCGGTGTTTGCGATTTTTTCAGATCCCATATTCTCACCGGAGCTCCGCTATATGCAGGAAAAAGACGGCCAGGACAGGTATAACGATGCTATTACGGTGGAGAGAAGAATATATAACAACCTGAAAAATATTGCCGAGGAAAATAAATGCTCCGTTTTCCAATTATTGATTGCCGTTTTATTCAAATACTTCAGAAGCATTTGTTCAGCTGATGAAATGGTGTTTGGTCTGCCCACATTGAATCGAACTGATTTTTTGTCTAAGCAAACTGTTGGTCTTTTCACAACAATTACACCTTTACGAATTGCAGACCCTGCTGACATAAGTCTTCTTGAGCTGATGGGCTCCATAAAGGACGGTTTGAAAAAATCATATCGCTATCAAAAATATCCTCTTCGGCAAATAATGATCGATAGCAAAGCCTTACAATCTGGAATCGATCAGTTATACGATATTTTCTTTTCTTATGAAAAACATGACTATGAATACAAGTTTAGCGGTTGTAAATGCCAGGTGATACCGGTTACCAGTATTAATAACCGCTCTGCCATTTCAATTTATGTCCGTGAGTTTGATTCCACGAATGATGTTATCATGGATATTTCAATTAATCTGAAAGTTGTATCAAGACAGGTTGCAGAAAAAATTCCTCTGCATATTTCAACCATTTTACAGAACCTGGAAATAAATGGAGCGATTGCAGGATCATCCGTGAAATTTTTGTCGGATTCGGAAAAAGATTTTCTTCTTACCATTTCCGGGTCCGGTCATGATCTGCAGAGCCCCGGCACAAACTTTATAAGCCAGTTTGAGGGACATGTGAAAACTGTTGCTGAGAAGACAGCCGCCAGTTTCGGCAATTCAGAGATCACATACGGATCATTAAATAAATTTTCAAATCAGATCGGCCGGTTTTTGATGGAACATGTAGCTACCGACGGAAATGATGTGGTGGGTATCATGCTTCACAGGTCTGAATGGTTATTGCCTGTTATTATCGGGATACTTAAAAGCAACTCAGCTTATCTGCCTATAGATTTATCTTATCCGCAGGAAAGAGTTTCGGCAATATTCTCCAATAGTAAAATAAAACTTTGCATCATAGAATCAGACCATGATAAATACGCTTCCGCATATCCCGGTATCAGGTTTATATTGTTGCAGAACCTGGTTGATCTCCTTCATAAATATGATAATCATAATATAGGTATATACCCGGCGCCAGGAAATCTTGCCTATTTAATATACACTTCGGGCACTACCGGCATACCAAAAGGGGTAGAGATCACCCATAATGCATTAACAAATTTTCTCGTTAGCATGAGAAGATGCCCGGGAATCGATGCAACCGACAAAATACTCGCAATTACTTCTTATACGTTTGATATCTCTATTCTTGAATTGCTTGGACCATTGTTCAGCGGGGCCTCAGTTATTTTGGCTAATGACAATGAAATTAAAGATCTTAAACTTTTGATCGATCGCTTCGGCGCCGAAGCACCTACATGGATGCAAGCCACTCCGGCTATGTGGTCAATTTTGCTGGAATCAGGTTGGAGAGGCCATCGAAATTTAAAACTTTTAACGGGTGGTGAGGATCTGCCGGAACACCTGGCGGAGCAACTGCTGAATTTTTGTTCCAGCCTTTGGAATATGTATGGACCAACTGAAACTACAATTTGGTCAACTACTGGTCGAATTGAGAGCTCAGCCAATATTCATGTTGGTAAGCCTATTGATAATACACGTACCTATATTCTTGGAAAAAGAAAAGAACTGTTACCGCTTTATGTAACGGGTGAATTGTATATCGGGGGCGCAGGCATTGCAAAAGGATATCGAAATGCCAGTGAACTGACCCGGGAAAAATTCATTCCTGATCCTTTTCGAAACAACGAATATTTATACCAGACAGGAGATCTTTGCCAATGGCAGTATGATGGTAATATAAAATATCTCGGACGTGCAGATAACCAGGTAAAGATCCGGGGCCACAGAATCGAATGTTTAGAAATAGAAAATCTTTTGCTGCAACTGGGCTACGTGAAGCAGGCCGTGGTATGTGCGGTGGAAAATAAAGAATCCGAAAAATCATTAGCAGCGTTTATTATACCGCAGCACAATATACAAAAGCCGGATTTCTTTGATTACCTCAGGAAATATCTTCCTCTTTATATGATTCCGGGCCACTTTATTGAAATAGAGCAAATCCCACTTACCGTAAGCGGAAAGATAAATAAAGCGCAGCTCAAAAACCTTTATAGTGAAAACCTGCTCAAACGTGATTTAACAACAGATGATAAATCACCGGATGAAAATTTATCCATGGTATTAACCATCTGGCGTGAAGTGCTGGAGCTTCCATTTCTAAACATAAATGACAACTTCTTTGTTTGCGGAGGAGACAGTATAAAAGCCATACGGATCATATCGAAGATACAGACCAGGTGGGATATCAGGTTGGAAATGGGACAACTGTTTGCCCATCCAACAGCATATGAATTATCTCAATTAATAAAAGATATTCAGCCTTCGCTGAAGCCGGTGATCGGGCCTTCTCCCGAAGCGGAGTATTATGCTCTGTCAGCATCGCAAAAAAAAATATGGTTGCTTAGCCAGGGACAATTTGGTTCTCATGCCTATAAAATGCAGGCGGCAATCAGGGTCAACGGGCAATTAAATACAGATCATCTTAAAAGATCTTTTGAACTTTTAATTAGAAGCAATAGCATATTGCGGACGAAATTCGTTGTGAAAGATTCGGTCCCTGTTCAGCAGGTTGCTGATATGACGGAAGTAAACGGTTATTTTGAAAAAATTGACATAAAAGATGATTCAGAGATCAATACAATCTGCGAAAGGTACTCAACATCTAAATTTGATCTTTCCAGACCTCTTTTAAGAATAGCAGTTTTAAAAAAGAACGAAAAGGAATTTATAATTTTTATATCTGCACATCATTTATTGGCAGATGCCAGGTCGTTTAACGTGATTATAAGGGACGTCATTGAATTTTATAAACTTTTTCAAAAAGGATTTATTCCCACTCCGCGCAGGAAAAAATTAGAGTACAAAGATTTTTGCCTCTGGGAAAATAATTTGATCGCATCACCTGAAATACAGGAACAAAAAACTTTCTGGCTTAAAGAGTTTGAAAACACGGTTCCTCAATTCAGGTTTCCATATAAGCGTATTAAAAGAACCACTTTACAGGCTTCCTCAGGAAGTACCGTCATTGGTAATATATCGGTATCCAGATCCATGCAACTTTATGCATTGTCGGGTAAATTTAATATCACGGTCAATTCTTTTCTGATCGGTCTCTATACACTCGTTTTGCACAAATACTGTAACCAGTCAACGATTGTAACGGGGATCGCAATGGCTGATGACCTGGGCAGGGACGGGGAAGACATGATCGGGTTACTTACAAATTTTGTTCCCCTGGTTACTTATATCGAACCGGAAAAATATTTACTCGATCACATTATTAATATCTCGAAAAAGGTAGCGGTACTCAATGAGTATAAAAAATATCCTTTGGAGGATATTTTCGATAACATCAGGTTCGAAGATCCTAAAAAGAAAGTTCTTTATAGCACAGCATTGATCTATCATTCGGAAAAAAGTTATAGCTACTTAAAGAAGAAAAGCAAAGAATTGCATTTCAACATTAAACCTTTTCCCCTCAAAACATCTTCAAGCACTTTGGATTTCAAGCTGGATGTGTTTGAAACTTTTGCCGGCGGCCCGTTGAACTGTGTCCTGGAATATGATGACCAGCTTTTGTCAAAAGAAGCGGCGGATGGCTTGATGAATACCTTTTTGGACTCTTTAAATTTTCTTGATCGTTTGGATTCAAAGATCAGCGAATTGGATGTTGAAAGACCTGGGTCATTAATTGCTGAAAAGACCGCCCCTGCTTCCGGACAAGACCAGGCGGAAATTAATATTCAAATAATTTCCTCATTTACCTCAAATGAGATAACCGATCATATTGACAAATATGCATCGCTATTGAGTTTACCGATACGCAGTTCCCATGCTCCGTATAACCAGCTCTTCCAGGAACTCGGGAAGGAATCAGAGGATGAAAGGACAGAAGACGATATTTATATCAAATTACTTTTTATCCGGTTTGAAGATTCTATCATGTATCATAACGGCACCGTTGAACAGAAACAGGTTTTGCTGAAGCACACTTTGAATTCGATAAAGCAGGTGTTGAAGCGAAGAAGGGATAAGGACAAATTCGTAGTGGGTATATTCCCGACGGGCAGCGTTTCTGATGATGTAAGACCTCTGATCGAAAAAACTTACCGCGAATGGATTTCGTTTATCGGGCTTACAATGAAGATTCAGCTCATTGATTTCCGTGAAGTGGAATATTTTTATAAATGCAACAAGGTGTTCGATCATTACCGGGACCGTATTGCACACATCCCTTATACAGAACAATTTTTCGCCGGTGCGGCAGCAATGATCATTCGAAAATTAAACCACTTTATTTTAAAACCATTAAAAGCGATAGTCGTTGATTGTGACAATACATTATGGACAGGTGTTTGTGGTGAGACTGAGCCGGGTGCACTTCAAATTTCACCGGTTAATAAATTATTGCAGCAATTTCTAATCGCAAAGCACAATGAAGGATTCTTACTCGGAATAGTCAGTAAAAATAATGAGGATGATGTTTGGAATGTCTTTTACAAAAATCCCGGGATGATCATACAACGGGAGATGTTTTCTGTTTCCCGGATCAACTGGGAAAGCAAATCAAAAAACCTAAGACAAATATGCCAGGAGCTGAACATAAAAGAAGAAAGCATATTATTTCTTGATGACAACATAGCGGAATGTGTTGAGGTGCTGACACATGAACCGGATATTTTTACCTTGCAGGTACCACAGGATTACCATGAGCTCGAGCTATTACTTTATCATTTGTGGGGATTGAATAAATGGACAATTACCAGGGAAGATAAGGACAGAAATACTTTGTATAAAGAAGAAAGAAAAAGAAAGGACGCCAGTATCAATTCAAAATCTTTGGATGATTTTTTCAGGCAGCTGAAATTGAAGATTGGTATCAATCCTATAGCTGAGGAAGATGCAGACAGGATTTCACAACTGACATATCGGACGACCCAATTCAATTTATCCGGGAAAAAGAGAACAATTGAACAAGTACTCGATAAAATGAACACAGTTGGGCTGTGCTGGAAAATTGAAGCCGCCGACGCTTTTGGCGCCTATGGAATAATAGGAGTGATGATCGGAGAAATTAAAAACAATGACCTGTATATCGATACATTTCTTTTAAGCTGTCGGGCATTGGGAAGAAGAATTGAAGAGGCAGTGTTATATGCATTGAGTTTATTTTGCAGGCAAAAAGGAATCAGCCAGATTAATTTCCCTTATACACCAACGAAAAATAATATCGTTATCAGGAATTTTCTGGAAAAGGAATGCTTGCTGCGCAATTCAAATGAGAATGAACCGATTTACATTGTTTCTCCGGATAAAATTTCAAAACCGGCTGCAATTGAACTGAAATATCTTCAGGCATTGCAGGTCTATAAGAGAAAAGAAAGTACAGAAGTACCAGATGCCGGCTATTATTATAATAAAGAGAAGACAGTTTATGTTAATAGTAAAAAATACTCAGTGCCGGAATATTTATTTTCCCGTATTGCTGCCAGCAATATTCACCTTAAGCGGTACATGGTTTTAAGCTACCTGGAAACAGAAAAGCTGTTATCGTTACACGATATAAAGGCAACAGTAGATATTTCTGACCCGTCGCTCCGGTCAGTTCCCGAATTTCAATTTATAAGCCGGGAATACGCCAAAGCAGTTTCAGGAAATGTGACAGACCTGCACGGAAATTTCTTTGAACAGGGAGGCAATAGTCTCAAAGTTCCCCATATGCTTTCTCAATTGTTTAAAAAATTCAGCGTTGACATTTCTATAGAAGATTTTTTTAGACAGCCCACCCTTTTTGGATTATATCAACAGGTTATAACACGAAAAAATATTGAAGGGAATGGCCATGCAATAGCGCATGCTCCGACCGATATACTCGACCTGACTTCAGATCAAAAGAGGATTTGGCTTCAGGGCAGGCTCTCTCACGGGGTATCCGGCTATACTAATTTTCTGAAACTATATTTAAACGGTCAGTATGATTTCGAACGCATCAATAGTGTATTTGTCAATTTGATTAAGAGGCATGGTCATCTTTCAGTTGCGCTTATTAATGAAGGAAATGATTTTCCCCGGTTAAAGAAGCTCATTTGGGAAAGATCGGATTTAGATAGAATTTCTTTTTTAAAATCCAGAATGAAAGCGCGGCAAAATGAAGCCGAAGAAAGAATATTGAAATTCATCAGAAAAAATTTTGTAGCAACCGAAAGAATGATACGTGCCGTGTTATTTGAAATTACCCGCGACACGTCAGTGTTGGTTTTTGCAGCACATCCGATGATCATCGATGGGTTCTCGTTACAAGAATTAGGACGTCAGTTTATCAACGACTACCGGAATTTGACCGAGCTGGGAAAGATACCTGAAGCTGATACAATGATCCAATTCCAGGAATTTATTGACTGGGAGAAAAATTTAAAAGGAAGTGAATCATATCGGGTCTCCAGAAATTATTGGATGAATAGCTTTTCAAATTCATCAATAGCTCCATATCATAAAAGAAGCAGGAAATCAAGAGAGTTCAACCGAATAAGGCTATTCGAAAAAAAATTAGCAGATATTTCATTCTATAATATCGCAAGACATTCACCTGTAAAAGAAATAAAGAGTTCAATAGTTATTTTATCGTTGTTAGAATGTTTTCTGAATTATACCAGTTGGGCAGAGGAGATCACACTGGGTGTACTGGTCGATGGCGACTTAATGCCCGATGCTGATAGTATCATTGGTGTCAAAGAAAAAATCTTACCAGTAAGATCAGGTATCAGCGATGAGTATTGTTTTATTCAAATTTGTGAGCATATCGATCATGTCATGAATGAAGCCCTCGTGCACAGGTTCTACTCTTACCCCGACCTGGTGGATGACTTCGCCAGGCTGAAAGACATGGCGATTCCGAGATTTGACATGCTGGTTGTTCATAAAGACGACCCTGGTTCACCGGAAATAGCTGCAGGCCTGACTGCAAAAATGGAGTGCTCATCAGTTAACGAAAGGAGCTACGATACCTGTTTCGAAATTCGCTCGGGTAGCAGTGCGGCTGCGCTGTCAATTGTTTACGATAAGAGTGTATTCAATGCGGGGCAAATGGAAGAATATAAAGTTGAATTTAACGGGATGATGGAGTGGTTGCTTGCCAACCCTGGCGAGCCGCTGAAAAACTATAAAGACTATGTCGCGGAAGTTACAAAAGGCGAAAAGAATGTTTTTGCTGATTTTGAATTCAATTTTTAAGAACAATATAGATTGAGTAAATGAAATATTTGGTCTTGTCACGGTTTGAAACTTTAATCAACGATGTGAATAATCTATTTTCCGGGCTCATGGTTTCAATGGCAAAGACATGGCCACATACCTACTGAAACTGATACACTGGAATCATGCTTAACGGAAAAATGGATATCAAAACGAGGGTTTATTTTTTACCCTATGCCGGTGCTAATAAGTATTCCTATGCACCACTTGTTTCTTTATTTCCGCCGGAAATAAGAGCGACAATTATAGAATTGCCGGGTCGTGGAGCCAGGTTTCATGAACCTCTGTTAATAAGTATTGAAGATATGGTTCATGATGTGTTTAAGAATAGAAGTATTCAGTTTGATGCACCTTATATTCTTTTCGGCCATAGTATGGGCGCTTTAATAGGCTATCGTTTAGTTAAGAAAATTATACAACAGCGACTTGCTGTTCCCAGGCATGTTTTTTTTACAGGTTGTCCACCTCCCTCAACGAAAAAGGAAATTTCCGGCAGTCATTTATTGTCTGACGATGAATTTAAAAATATGCTCAAACATCTGGGAGGTATTACAGATGATATTCTTGACAACAAAGACCTGTTTGAACTTTTCTTACCGGTTCTCCGGGCTGATTTCAAAGCTGTCGATCTGTATGTTTATAACAACGATAACAAATTTGATATTCCTATAACTGTTATTGGTGGGAGCAAGGATAGCTATATCAGTAATCATTTGTCAGACTGGAGCTTTGAGACAAACGCTGAAGCGCAAATTTTACAAATGGAAGGCGATCACTTTTTTATTTTTAAAAATCAGGCAGAAATAATCAGGCTGATCCTTGAACAGGTATAATGCTACATGATGCTGATTCATGGCTTTACATAAAATAATTTTGCCTTCCGGTTATTATTTTGAAATAGCTGAATAAATATTTTAATCTCCAACAACATACATGGACAACACATCAACACCTGAGATAAATCATGCAGCTGCGGAGCTTGACGAGATAGAACAAAAATTGAGTGAGATCTGGCAGGATGTATTAAAGACAAGTATATTTGACCATTCCAAAAGTTTTGTTCAGCTGGGGGGCCATTCCCTTAAAGCCGCTATCCTGTCTTCTCGGATTTATAAAGAGTTTAAAATTGGCATCGACCTGCCAACCATTTTAAATGGTTTATCGATACAAGGTCTCGCGGCATTAATTATTGACTCAAATAAAATTGAGAGTGTGGAAATTAGCGAAACCATTTACCAGGATCATTATGACCTGTCTCATGCGCAAAAAGGAATTTTTATCAATTCCCAATCTGCGGCTGGTAATCGTCATTATAGCATTTCAAAAGCCTTTATCGCAGATGGTTTCGATTCAGAAATATTAAACACGGCTTTTTTTATTTTGCTGAACAGGCATGAAAGCCTCAGAACAGTTTTCAAGACCATAGATGGAACACCAAAACAGAAGATCATCGATCCTGAGGATATCAATTTCACCATAGACCATGAACATTTCCCGGATCAGGGTGAGCATTCGGAAATAATAAGAAAACGGGTTTTATCAGAATCAGATCTGCCATTCAATTTGGAAGACGGGCCCTTGCTTCGTGTTAAAGTGCTTGTATTGAAAGAGCAAAGTATAATTGTCTTTACTATTCACCATATTATTTGCGATGCATTTTCTCTGCTGGTATTAATGGAAGAAATTAAATATTTATACCAATCACTTCTTAAAAATAATTTCCCGAACCTGCCACCTTTAAGAATACAGTATAAAGATTTTTCGGACTGGCAAAACAGGCATTTAAGTTTGCATGGCGACGCATTAAAAGCGTTTTGGGTAAAAGAATTGTCCGGAAATCTGAAAGAGTTACGCCTTCATTCATTAATGAAAACCCCGGATTTAAAAGGCGCGGAAGAAGCCGGAATTGAAGGTGAGCTTTGTCGTGTTTCGATTTCAAAAGAGTTGTCAAATAAAATCGATCTTATTTGCAGCGAATTTGGGATAACGCCATATATGTATTATGTGGCTGTTTTTTCAGTGTTGTTTTATTATTACTCAGCGGAAGAAGATTTGATCATCGGAACAGTATTGGCCGGACGTGATCATGCGGATTTGCACAGGCAAATAGGTATGTTTGCGCATGCTTTACCGATCAGGTCGCGCATTGATTCTGCTTTGCCTTTTGCCGACTTGTTGTCTGAGGCTAAAGAGAAACTATTGAATATTTTCAAAAATCAAAACTATCCTTTTGATAAAATTGTTAAGGACCTCAACTTAAAAAGAAAGTATAGCCGGAACCCATTGTTTAATATTGTGGTGCAAATGCTTGGGCGGGAGCAATTATATCATAGTAAGATTGAAGACGATCCAGGCTTTAGTTTGAAAGAATATGATTCAGGCAATGTTACCTGCCTGTTTGACCTGGTGTTTATTATCATTGATGGCGTCGATAACCTGGTTATTGAAGCAGTATATAACAAAAATCTGTTCGAAAGCGAATCGATGAAGCTTGTTCTGAATAAATTGAAAGCGATCATTGTAAGCACAACCGATGACCCCTATAAAACAATTTGTTCAACATGCGCAGTGAAATCACCAAATGCCACCTGGCAAAATTCATTTCCCGGCTATAATCCATCTTCACCTGTTGTTTGAATTCCAGTGTTATGTTATCGAAGATATTTTTTGTTAATGAACAAGCAGGCCAATGAGTTGCCAAATGGAATTTGGTAAGTAAAAATCATCGCAGTATGTTCCAGGTTAATTGGGCACAAACGCCAGATCATCTTCCTCAAAAAATTCCGTCGCTGTATACATCTCCTTTTGACAAAAAAGAAATAGATGTTTATCTGCATCTTGTTTGGGAAGAGCATTGCATTGAATGCGCAGTGCCGGATTGTTATAAAACCTGTCCTTTGTATCAGAGGCGATCGGATGGCGACTGCGCCAGGTTCGTTTATGGTATTTTTCCAAATAAAATGTGGAAAGGACTTTATGATTTTGGCGCCGATATTCAGTTCAGAAAATGGGGAAAGCTGGAATGCAGATTAAAAGATGCGTTCCCGCTTAAAATTGGCCATAAGCGGCTCGTAAATATTTATGATCGTTGTCCGCCTGTTTTCCGAAACGTGCTGCAAAAATTTTATGACCGGCTGTTCAAAAGAAAAGGCTTTGTATTTGATGAATTCATTTTGGAGTGTTACTCTCCATCTGAAGATGTGTTTAAACTTATGCTGGAACATTTTACTGAGCAAAATGGGAGCAGAACTGTTTTATACAAGCAGGTGTTTAAAATTGTTCCGGGCTTTAATACTTTCAAACTTCCTGCCAGTGCCTTTCAACTAAGTGATGGTTATATTTATATTCATCCTGAAAACAGTGAAACCGAGCGCCGGTTGATTTTTACATGGCTTGATTTTGTAAAATATAAAAAAAGAAAAGCTGCCACCGATCTCTTAACGAAAGAGAATCTTAAAAAAATAAAATGTATCGCATGGGATTTGGATAATACATTATGGAAAGGTACGCTGGCTGAATCGAATGAGATCGTTGTGGAAAAAAAAGCAGTTAAATTAATTAACGAATTAGACAGGAAGGGAATTATTCAAACAGTGATCAGTAAAAACGATTTTCAACGGGCATGGGATAAATTGAAAGAATTTGGGTTACAGGATTTTTTTTTATACCCGCAAATTAACTGGACGCAAAAAAGCATCAACCTGAAACACGTGGCCGATCAGTTAAATATAGGAGTTGATTCGATAGGGATGATAGATGATTCTCCTTTTGAACGGGATGAAGTTAGAAACTCTTTGCCGCAGGTCAGGGTTTACAGTAATACTCAAATAGAAGAGTTATTAAATCTGGAAGAGTTTAATGTGCCGGTAACGTCTGTGAGTGTAAACAGGCGTAAAAGTTATATGATCGAGGCTCAAAGACAAAAAGAAAGAGCAGGCTTTTCAGGATCTTACGACGATTTTCTTGCCGGATGCGATATGCAACTTGAAATTTTTCTTGTCAGCAATAAACCTGATATAGTTCGATGCTGGGAGCTTGTACAGCGAAGCAATCAATTGAACTTATCGGATCATCGCTATTCATTGGAGGAGTTCTTTGAATTGATAGGATCATTAAAAATTCTTCCATTGGGTTTGAAATGTAAAGACAAGTATGGCGACTACGGAATTATAGGTTTCGCAAACATTCATTTTCCTGACAACTTCCCGGTGCTCATAAATTTTGCTATTTCATGCCGCGTTGCACAGAAAAAGATCGAACATCATTTTATCCAGGCCGCGGCGAATTTTTTTTATACCAGGGGATTCGACAAATTCAATGTCGAATTATGTCACACAAAAAAGAATGGGCCATTACAGCAGGTATTCGGGGACCTGCCTTTTGTACCGGTACGAAAAGAGAATAATGTCTCTTGTTTATCTGTTAACCTTACGAATGAACTTATGATAACCCGCTTAATGAAAATTGAATTTGACAAAGACATAGAGATATTCTACAATCTCAATTTAGCCGGTTTAATGACAGTTTGAGCGAAGTTCTATCTGCCCCGCTTGAAAAACACCATTAGGCAATAATCAATGAAATCAATACTCATTCTTAGTTATCCGTTTACAGGGCCGATCAACTCATCATTCCAAATTGCAAAATTATTGTCTGTTGAAGGGTACCGGATCGTTTATATTGTTCCTTTTAGGTATAAAGAAAAAATCGAGGCACAGGGCTTTTGCTTTGATACACTCGATGAATCCGATGATTTTTTACCAGGCGATCATCTGCATTCATTGAAAAACTATTCTCAGCTCTTGGGAGATATTAAGGATTCAAAAAGCGAATTTTTCAGAAGGGTTGAACGACTGGTCCGGAAATATCAACCGGTTTGCCTGCTGGTTGACTCAGACCTGCCCGCAATTGCAGTTGCGCTATCTGGTTTGAAAATAAAAATCCTTATGGTGAGTGAATTGATCTTATCAGAGAAAACGGCGTATGTGCCTCCGTTTTCATCTTCCTATATTCCGGGTCGCAGTTGGTGGTCTTATTTGCGTGTTGAGTTTGAATGGCTGAAATGTTTTTTACGGAAGCGTATCTATTATTTATCTCATGTGATTGGAAGCAGGGGCAGATCAGACATATATTATAAAAGAGTGGCCCGTGTTGTCGGCTTTGACTTGAAAAAAAATGCAAATTATAAAAGATCGTGGTTATATGGCTTAAAGAATTACCCGGAGTTTTTTCTTTATCCATCGGAGTTTGATTTTCCCCGTAAGACGATAGAAAAGAACCAATACTTTATTGGGCCGCTGATTGATGTGGAGAGACACGAAGAGCCTTTTAGCTGGGAAAATATTTCGGATACAGTACCATTGGTTTACTGTGCACTTGGTACATTGTCGCAGGTCTATTACCCGGAATACGGCTCTTTTTTAAATAAGCTGATATCAATCTTTGAGAAGCAGCCGGGTTTCAATTTGATACTATCAGCAGGAGACAAAATGGAGGAATTAAAAACCAAAGCAAAGAATATTTACATCTATAAACGGGTACCGCAACTTCAGGTTTTGAAACGGGCGAGTATAATGATCACCCACGCCGGTCTGAATTCAGTAAAGGAATGCATACATTTTGGCGTTCCGATGCTGGCCTATCCTATAGGCATGCAAACTGACCAGCCAGGTAATGCGGCCAGAGTCGTCTTTCATGGTTTGGGGCGAAGGGGAGATATCAGGAGAGATTCGGCGGAGAAAATAATGACTGATTTTTTAGAAGTATATAAAAATCCATATTATCGAAAGAATATAGTGAACATGCAAAAAGTTTTTCATCAGTATAAAAATGATGAACATTCAACATTAAAATTTATTGAATCATTTATTGAAACCAGCTCTCTCTGAAAAATTCCTGTTTTCAATTTAAGAACGATATAAGAATACAGATGCAACTCCTGTTTATTATTCACCCTGCTGAAGGACCGGTAAATAGCTCCCTTCAGTTTGCAAAAATTCTTCAATATGGCGGCGATGATATTATTTATTTGCTGCCTGCTGGTGCTGAACATTTAAAGCATATAGTTAACTGTAGCGGGTTTAAACATATTTTTTTTGATCCAATGGAGAAAGTTACTTCAAATTCGCTTGAAGAGTTGTTAACAGAATTTAAGTTTGAAGCAGTTGTGCTGGATGCCGATCAGTTAAGTTATGCTATTGTGCTAAGCTTATTTTCGATTCCAAAAATTTTCATAAACACAACTGTTTTATCAGAGAAAACGGCGTATGTACCGCCATTTTCATCTTCCTATATTCCGGATCGCGGCTGGTGGTCTTATTTGCGGGTTGAGTTTGAATGGATGAAATGTTTTTTGCGGAAGCGTATCTATTATTTGTGGAATGTGATTGCAAGCAGAGGCAAGTCGGATATATATCATAAAAGAGTGGCACGTGTTGTAGGGTTTGATTTGAAAAGGAATGCGAATTATAAAAGGTCGTGGTTATATGGACTAAAAACTTATCCGGAATTTTTTCTTTATCCTTCTGAGTTTGATTTTCCGCGCAAGAGGGTGGAAAAGAATCAATACTTTATTGGGCCGCTTATAGATGTAGAGAGACATGAAGAACCTTTTAATTGGGAAAATATTTCAGGTGAAGCTCCATTGGTATACTGTTCCCTTGGTACGTTGTCGCAGGTCTATTATCCGGGGTACAGCACTTTTTTGAATAAGCTGATATCAATCTTTGAGAAGCAGCCGGGTTTCAATTTGATACTTTCAGCAGGAGACAAAATGGAGGAATTAAAAACCAAAGCAAAGAATATTTACATCTATAAACGGGTACCGCAACTTCAGGTATTGAAACGGGCGAGTATAATGATCACCCACGCTGGTCTGAATTCAGTAAAGGAATGTATACATTTTGGTGTTCCGATGCTGGCCTATCCTATAGGCATGCATACTGATCAGCCAGGGAATGCGGCCAGAGTTGTCTTTCATGGTTTGGGGCGAAGGGGGGATATCAGGAAAGATTCGGCGCAGAGAATAATGACTGATTTTTTAGAGGTATATAAAAATCCATATTATCGAAAGAATATAGTGAACATGCAAAAAATTTTTCACCAATATAAAAGGGATGAACTTTCTGCGGCCGAGTTTATTGAATCATTTCTAAAAAAGAAATGCGCGGTTTAATGAAGAATCTTTGGTCGTGTAAGTTTTGCTATAGAGTTTGGAAAAAAAACTATATTTCTGTAATTTCAAATAACGTTCAGGCAATTCGATCTTATCCTTTTTATTTCAATAATAATGTTTCGAAATTATTTTAAAGTTGCTTTAAGAGGTCTGTGGAAACGAAAATTTGCTACGCTTCTTAATTTAACCGGCTTGACAATTGGTCTGACTTGCTGTTCACTGTTCCTGTTATTTTACACGAAAGAGCGCAGTTATGACAACTTTACAAATGCCGGGAATATTTATCGTGTAGTTTCGGTTTTTAAAGATGGGCATTCCGCTCCGACTACTTCTCTACGGTATGCTTCATTTTTGAAGATGGAAATTCCGGAGATCGTGGCGGTAAGCCGCCTCGATGCCTCCATTAACCCGAACATCATCCAGGTGAAGCAAAATTCCGGAACGGTTTCAACACCTTTCGTGCAAAATGATGGTTACTGGGTGGACTCTACTTTCTTTACAATTTTCAACTTCAACGGAGAGTATGGTGATCTGACCTTGAGTTTGAAAGAACCGAATTCGGTTGTGTTGTCAAAACCGGTTGCGGTCAAATTATTCGGAGATAGAAATCCTGTTGGTGAAGCACTGAAAATCGATAATCACCATGGCGTTCAAACTTATATTGTAAAGGGTGTATTTAAAAATGACCTTTTAAATCATTTCAACGCTGACTTTTTTGCTTCAAACAATAGCGATTCAATAAGAGGAGTAATTGAACGGGCAACGAATTGGGTTACTGACCCAAATTACTATACTTATATTAGCCTGAGACCAGGCAGTAATCCAAAACAGGTTGAACAAAAACTGAATAGATATCTGCAAACACATGCCGGTTCTGATATGAAGAGTAGCGGCACGTACCTTACCAACACATTGCAATCACTTAAAAGCATACATCTCCATTCTCAAAATTATTACACGTATTTGGAGGTCAAGCAGGGGAATATCAAATATTTGTACCTATTAGGAAGCATTGCACTGGGGATATTAATTATCAGCTGCATAAATTTTGTAAACCTTTCGATTGCCCAATCTATCGACCGGGCCAAAGAGGTTGGTATAAGAAGGGTTTTTGGGGCTGGAAACAAAATGATAAGACTCCAGCTAATAACAGAAATTGTGATGCTAAGCTTTATATCTCTCTTCTTTGCAATTGGACTGAGTATTTTGATCTTGCCCGAGTTTAATCGGTTAATTAATCAGGATCTGTCAATTTTTGAAAAAGAAAACCGGTCTTTGATTTTCTGGCTCCTTTTATCTGCATTAATCACCGGTATAATATCCGGAATTTATCCTGCAAAGTATCTTTCTTCATTCGACGTACTTACCGTGTTGAAAAGCAGGATCAAGAGCTCTGCTGGCATGCTCCGTGTCAGGCAAGTACTTATTGGTATACAATTCTTCATATCTGCTTGCCTCATCGTGGCATCGACGATAATTTGGAGTCAAATGGATTTCATTATAAACAGCGAACTTGGATTTCAATCAGATCAACAGATAGTCATTAACTTGAATTCGGATGAATCCAGAAAAAATAGAAGGGTTTTAACGGATTACATCTCACAGAATTTGAATATTACATCCTTTACCGGCGCTGCAAGCAGCCTCGTTGCCGGGGATATGAACCTCATCGCAGAAAATAAAACTATAGACGAGGTTGAAAGCACCTACCTGAATTTTGTTGACGAAAACTATATTAAGACGCTCGGGATAAAATTGATCGCAGGTGAAAATTTTCGTCCTTTTTCATTTCCAAATACAGAGCCTTCAGAGAACATCGAAGACGATTTTCAAAAGGAAATCTTGTTGAACGAAAGCGCAGTAAAAGCATTTGGCTATGATGTTAATAATGTCATCGGCAGGGCAGTAAAGCGCATTCGGGATGGAAAAACGACTCTTTACAGAGTAGTTGGTGTAATGGAAAACTATCATTTTTACAGCAAGCATGCAATGATCTCCCCATTCGGATTAATCTTAAGTAACCCAAATAGATTTAATACAATTATTTTAAATGTAAAGGGCAAAGCAATTCAAAGTGTGCGTCGTACGCTTGAGGAAAAATGGAGAAGCATCAATCCGTCTACTCCCTTTAGTGCACAATTTCTAAACGACCAGTTCGAATATGATTATGCACAAGACAAACGGTTTCAGAAAATGATCGGCTCATTTACGATGTTGTCAATTGTGATCTCCTGTCTGGGACTAATTGGAATGATATCGTACACGCTGTCTCAAAGAAAAAAAGAAATAGCCACCAGAAGGGTTATTGGATGCAGCACCCGCAACTTGATTACCCTGTTTTCAAAAAATTATTTGGCAATAGTGCTCCTGGCAAATGTGATATGCTGGCCTGTCGCATGGTATTTTATGAATAATTGGCTTCAAGGTTTCGCCTATCGTGTTAATATATCCTGGTGGATCTTTCTGATTGCACTGTTATTAGAGGGTTTCATAGCCTTACTTACTATGGGAATAATCATTTATAGGGCCGCACGGGCAAATCCGATCAAGAATTTAAGAATTGAATAAGTTTTGTATTGCTTGAAGATCACCAATCATAGGTGAGGAAAAAAGTTTATGCAAGAGTTATTGATTAAAGAGACTCTTCGAATAAATTAAATTAGCATCAATATTTTAAGAAGGTTATTCAACCTCTTCATTGGGTTTACTTCCTGTTTACAAGTGAAAATATTAATTAAAAGGATTTCAAATCTCCATCGATAAGGGAAACTTCATTGGCACAAAACCAACGGACAGTGGATTTTTTTAATGACTATTTGCATTGCATTGGTAAAATCCAGCAATGGATTTTAAGAACTTTAAAAGAGAGTTGTTCACATAAAAAAAGTCTGAGCGAGCTGAACTTTCAGGTCATGGAGGGTTTTTTTAATCCAAAAACGCTGAAGAATTCATTTGTTATCTATTCTGATAAAATTCCTTTGATTCCGCTGGAAGAACTTGGTCTTAGCCAATTTGGTGAACTGAATGAACGAGATTTTAAAGCCATTACATATTGCGACTGTTTTTTTGTAAAACCTGAACAGCGAAATAATATCAACCTGCACCTTCATGAACTAATACATGTGGTTCAATGGGGTTATTTGGGGATGGAGAAATTTCTATTTTGCTATGCTCAGGGATTAGCTAACAATGGTTATTTCAATAGCCCCCTTGAGGAAATGGCATTTCGGCTTGAGAGAAGGTTTAGAGATGGCGAAGTGTTTAATATCGAAGAAGCGATTGTTAACGAGATGATCTATTTTGATGAATTGATTGCGAACAGCGGCTTGTTTCAAAAATAATCACGATTGAATCCGCCTTCAGGTTTTTGAAACCTAGGAACCGGCTTGAAATTTTGAAGCTTACACGGAGAGTTGCCGGAGATTTGCCGCGAGAAATCCTGTTAAATATAAACTCTATGGCATGGCGAACCCTTATATTTCATTATTAAGCACAGCATGGAAGTATGCCAGGAATGAAAAACAACAATACGTACTGGTGTATTCACTCTTCATCCTGGCCAGTTGTGTGTTTTCGCTTTATCCATTGTTGTACGGATGGTTTATCGGTTCACTTCAAAAAGGCGGAGGCGATCATCTTTATTACGCCGGTGTATATGTCGGATTGTATATTTTTTTGAAATTTATAGAATGGAGCTTTCATTGGCCGGCGCGAATCCTGGAAAGAAAACTTGCTTTTAATCTTAGCCGGAATTTTTTACAGGAAATGTATCACCAAACATTGCATTTGCCGGTAAAATGGCATCAATATCATCATAGTGGCGCCACTATAAATCGCATTCGTAAAGCCTATGAAGCGCTGAAGGAGTTCTTTCAAAACGGGTTTATGTATATGTATACACTCACGAAATTTTTTTCTTCATTTATCGCAATACTCGTTTTCTCGCCTCTTTTTGGCAGCATTGGCATCATGCTGGGAATATTTACTATGTGGCTCATTTTTAAATTAGACAAGCCATTCATAAAGGCTACAGATGAGACCAATGAAAAAGAACATGTATTGTCCGCCACACTGTTCGATAGTCTTTCGAATATTATCACCGTTATCAGCTTACGACTTGAAAAAAGAATAGAACGGAGCATGTTGGAAAAAGTTATGGATATTTTTCCACCTTTTATGCGGACAGTAAAAATAAATGAATCAAAATGGTTTGTTGCGGATATTCTGGTGGCATTGATATATGGGATTGTACTTTTTGGATTCGTTTATCAAAATACATTGTCAGGTCAGGCATTTATACTCGGAAGCCTTGTCACCCTGGTAGGTTTTATAAATCAATTCACCAGCGTGTTTCACGACATCGCGTTTCAATACAACCAGATTGTCCAATTCGATACCAACGTAAAAACAGCACGATTTATACCGGAGGCGTACCATAAGCATCATCTTCCTGAGGAAGCGAAGAGCATACCTGTAAACTGGAACATAGTTTCGATCAAAAATCTAAACTTTTCCTATCGGGAAGTATATTCATCAGGAGAAAAAGCGCATAGCTTGCACAATATCAATATTAAAATAGAAAAGGGAAGACGAATTGCATTAATAGGGGAGAGTGGAAGTGGCAAAAGCACATTGATGGCCTTATTGAGAGGATTATATAAATCCCAACCAGGGATTGAAATAGAAATTGACAATTTGCAAACGTTAGAAATAAATACTCTCACTAACCTGATCACTTTGTTTCCACAGGAACCTGAAATATTTGAAAACACAATCGAGAACAATATCACACTGGGTCTTCCATTTGACGAAAAAGAAATTCTTGAAGTTTGTGATGTGGCACATTTTACCGAAGTAGTTCAGCAGTTGCCAAACGGACTAAAATCCATTATAAATGAGAAGGGAGTTAACCTTTCCGGTGGCCAGAAACAACGCCTTGCATTAGCACGCGGAATATTGGCATCGAAAGGAAGCGATATAATTTTACTTGATGAGCCAACAAGCAATGTCGACCTTAATACGGAAGCAAAGATCTATAAAAAAATGTTTGAAGCGTGGAAAGACAAAACAATTGTATCCAGCCTGCATCGCCTGCACCTGCTTTGTTATTTTGATTATATATACATCTTGCAGAATGGACGCATTGTGGACGAAGGAAATTTTATGGACTTGAAAACCAGAAGTGTCATTTTTGGTGACTTATGGAAACATTTACAAGATAAATCAGTTGAAGTGTGACTTATGGCATTAGTTTTTCGGCCTGATTAGGCACCCAATATGCTCAATCATTAATGATTTATATTTGAACTAGTTCTTTACAGACTGGTGTAATTTCAGAGACATTTTGATCTTTGAAGAGTTAATTAAATCCTCAAAAAACTGGCGCTCGCCTTGAAATGCTTTGCAGGAGTACGTTTTATAAGGTACAGTAAAATCATATAAACGAGGAGTTCGATTCCCTTCTGCCCGGCGACTATCATCCCATACCATATACCGGTGTTTTCGTCCACAACCCATGATCCAGAATCTCCTTCAGTACTGAAATTTGTATAACCGATCGGAATTTTGATCAACCTGGATAAGTATTGTATGCGATATGGATGTATTTCTATGTAACGAAAATGATAAGCGGGGCCGAGATTTGTTTCGGGTAACAACCCAGCAACATTATATAAAAGGCCTGCACGGTTTTTTGATTCACCATTTAATTTAAAAAACCTTTAACCGTTTTTTTGCCGAATTCGAATCCCTCTCTCTCCGCAAAATCTATTTAAATTCCCGCTCACCAGCGGGCATTTTTATTTGCGAATGCGTGCAAACTTGGTGCATATCCGGCGGCTCAACAACCTGGTGGTCCGTTCAATTCATTTGTTTAAAATCCTTCGCTGGCTTTTATTGGAAGTAATTCACATCAGAATTAGATAATTTGTATTCGGGAGTTTGATGGCTGATAAAAAATACAGAATCAAAAGTTATTGAATGAAGTATTAGCATCACGTAAGTTTAAAGGTCATTCGAAGAATTGGTGTCACTTGTTTTTCGCGAATGTTCTTTTCCTCATGGATGCCTGATGATGACCGGCACCAGAATTGTTGCCGGGTATGATTTTAGTTTAAGGAGCGCATATAAAATAAAGATTTCTATTGACGGAATTGGAAGCCTGGTGAATGAAGTGGAGTGATGACCAGTTACCGATGCAAAAGATATTACCGTACATTTATCAACGTTAAAAATCTGAATTCTCATGTCTGGGACGGATTTACTGAAACGACTGCAACGAAATGACTCCGGTGCGCTTGCTGCTTTGATGGGGTTATATTATGACGATCTTCATAATTATGGCGCACGATTTACCACAGATGAAGCGCTGGTAAAAGATTGTATACAGGAAATTTTTATTAGTCTTTGGCAACGCCGCGAAACCGCGGATACGATCTTGTCGCCCAAATTCTATTTACTGCGTGCTATAAAAAACAAAATTCTCAAATCTTTACACAAGAATAATCATACAGCTTTTCCAAATAAGGAGTATGATTTCTCCTATGAATTGTCCATTGAACAGATCATTATTGAAAAGCAGGTAAGTGAGGAAAAAGTTCAAAAGCTCAGAAAGACGCTTGAGCTCTTATCAAAAAAGCAAAAGGAAATTATCTATTTGAAATATTATCATCACCTGGATCATACCCAGATCGCGGAGCTTATGAATGTGACCCGGCAAACGGTATATAATTTACTTCATGAAACGCTGCATAAGCTCAGAAGTCTTTTAAAGGCAGACTTTATTGCTCAATAATAGTTGTCCCTTCACCCTGGTCTGTTCCATTCCAAAAAAACTTTCGGAAAAAGCAGTAGGTTTTCAGCTTTCCGGGAACTTATCATTATAGCACAAAAATTTATGAAAGATTTCAGACTGTTCGATATCTACGATTTCTTAACGGATGACGATTTTATCAGATGGGTACAGGAGGGCAGGAAGGAAGATAATGAGTTTTGGGATCGCTGGCTGGCTCAACACCCTGACAAACATCTTACGATAGAAGAAGCAAGAAGAATTTTGCAACTACTCGCACCGCGGAAGGCTGCTGTTGATGATTTGGAGAAAGAAATGGAAGTAAAAAAATTGCTTGATACGATAAGTGCACAACCTGTCGATCAATCTGAACCGCCGGTCTTGCATATTTCAAGTCATAAAAAATGGTGGTATGCAGCGGCTGTTTTCTTTATTGCCGTGGCTGCGACCATGTCGTACTTTGTTTTTACCAGGAATGCTACGGCGGGAAAATTTGATTACGCCAGTGTTACTCCTTCCAAACAATTGGTCGAAAATGTAAACTCATCGGCCAATTCTGTAAAATTGGTGCTACCTGATGAAAGTATCGTTGAATTGGGTGCAGGCAGCAGAATAGCCTACGCAAATAATTTCGATAGCTCTCAAACAAGGGACGTTTATCTTTCAGGTGAAGCAACGTTTACGGTTGTAAAAAACCCTGCACATCCCTTCCGGGTTTTCGCAAATGAGATCGTTACTAAAGTATTGGGCACCACCTTTACTGTTCGGTCTTTCAACAAAGATTCTATTATACAGGTAACCGTCAGAACCGGTAAAGTGAGCGTGTATTCACAGGAAAACACAAGTAATTCGGAAACCCGTACGCCGAACCAACTCGGAGGTATTATTCTGACTGTTAACCAGGAACTGGTATATAAAAAGTCAAACCGGGAATTCACGAGAAGCTTAATGCAAAACCCGGTTATCATCACCCGCGATACTGTCGACCAAAAAGCTATGGTGTACGACGATGCACCCCTTGAAAAAGTGTTTGTCCACCTAAGCAAAACATATGGGGTTAACATTGTTTATGATAATGACCTATTGAAGAAGTGTACGGTAACGGCTGATCTGGGGAGTGAAACTTTTTACAGAAAGCTCGACCTTATCTGTAAAGCTATTGGCGCTACCTATGAAATAATCGACGGCCAGGTAGTGATACAGTCAAATGGATGTGAGTAGAAATGACAAATGAAATAAGACACGGTAATAGTGACGGCGCATCTTCAACGAACTGTTTAAAATAAAACTGCTATTATGAAAAATTGTACGCTTGCCCTCCCTGCCGGTATTTCTTTTAAAAGAATACGCTTACACCGGCTACTGCTTTTTTTTATTTTTCTGACCGGTTTGGCTTATTCCATTCCGGCACAGGCCGAAGAGGATGTGTTGGATAAAAAGATCACGCTGGTGGTAAAGCAGAAACCGGTAAGAGAAGTTCTTAACGATATCAGCCAGCTGGTGGCAATCAAATTCGTATATAGCTCCCAGAAGATTCCTGCCCGCAGGAAGGTTTCTATCCTGGCCACGGATCAAAAAGTAAGAGAGGTGCTTGACCTGTTGCTGGAACCATTGGATGTGTTGTATTATGTTTCCGGTAACCAGGTTGTACTCATCAAAAAACATGAACTCAATGATGTCGTGGTCAAGCTACAAGGGCTTGCAGAAAACAAAAAACCAATACCGGTAGACTTTTTTTATAAGACTATTACGGGAAAGATAAATAATGACAAGGGTGAACCACTGCAGGGAGTTTCGGTAGTAGTAAGAGGAACAACAAGAGGAACCACGACCAACGCAACCGGGAGCTTTACCATTGATGCCGAACCGGGAGAAACACTGGATTTTTCAATGGTAGGGTACAAAACTTTTTCTATAAAAGTAGGCCAGGAAAATACAGTTGCGGTGCAGCTTGAATCAGAAGTTGCCAGCATCAGTGAAGTAGTTGTTGCTGGTTATGGTACTCAAAAAAGAACGAATGTCACGGGAGCTGTTTCAAGTGTTAATAGTAAAACAATCAATGAACTTCCTGTCGCCAAGTATATCGCAGGCGTTGCAGGGACGTGTTGCCGGCCTTCAGGTTACAAATAATGGAAGCCCCGGTACTCAGCCTATTGTTCGTATAAGAGGTATCAGCTCCATTAGTTTTGCTTCTGATCCTTTGTATGTTATCGATGGATTTCCTACAGGCGATCTTTCAACAATTGATACAAGAGATATAGAATCTGTTGACGTATTAAAAGATGCCTCTGCTGCTGCTATTTATGGCTCAAGAGCTACGAACGGTGTTATCATGATTACTACTAAAAAAGGGAAGAAGAGATGGCAAATTGCATGTCAGTCTTGATTCATATTATGGTACATCAGAAAGTAACAGAACGGACTTGATCTGTTAAATACGGAACAATTTATGCAATATGCCCTTGCTTACAGGGGAAGCCAGGTACCAAGACTTACAGCTCCGATGATCAATGAACCCATATATGCCGGAGCAACTCAAACCTATGGGCAAACTAATACTGATTGGCAGGATGCTTATTTCAAAACAGGGATCATGACCCAACATAATATAGGTTTAAGTGGCGGTAACGATGTTTCCCGTTTTTATGCTTCTGCTGGTTTTATGGATCAAAAAGGACTGCGCCTAAAATATTGGTTATCGCCGTTATAATTTCCGTATTAACTCTGATCATATCATTAGTAAAGTGTTCACGTTTGGGGAAAATTTATATGCTGCCTATGGCGATCAGGCTTATGATAATAATGAAACAGGTTCCAGGACAAATCTTAAATGTGATCAGGATGTTGCCTCATATGCCTGTTTATGATCCTACTTCAATTGGTGGGTACAGAGGTGTAAATCGTGTTTTAGATGGCGGTGATCCTACAAACCCGGTAGAAGATGCCGCGTTAAAAAATCCTGGCAACAGAAAAACAGCAAAAATTTTAGGAACTGCTTTCCTTGAAATAAATTTTACTAAGTGGTTAAAATTTCGTTCAACATTTGGTGTAGACTATGCCAATGCATTAGATTATCGCTTTTCACCTATCTTTAATGATAATGGAACTATTGCCGGTTCAAGTGCAACCAGGCTACTATTACTAATAACCGCGCTGTTTCTACTGTATTGTTATATACTGAGCAACTTTCATTTGATAAAACTTTTGGCGACCATCATATCAATGCTATTGCTGTTTATGAGCAACAAAGCCAAGAAATTCAACATGAAATTCGCAAGTGGTAACCAGCCATCTAATGATCTTAGAACATTAAACAATGCCACCAATGTATCTTTCAAACACAGATTTGGTGAAAATACAATTAATGTCTTTCCTCGGTCGTGTGAATTATGATTTTAAGGGTAAGTACTTGTTAAGTGGTGCTATTCGCCGTGATGGTCTTTCGGTTTGGGCGCCTGGTAAAAAATGGGCAACTTTCCCTTCCGGTTCTATAGGCTGGAGAATTGACCAGGAAGATTTTATGCAGAAATCGAACAAAATTTCCGAGTTAAAATTAAGAGCAGGTTATGGTGTTACTGGTCTTAATGGACAGGTGTTAGGCAACTACACCCTGGTTGGTGAGTGTTGCTGGCTAACAGTGCTTATTATCCTTTTGGTAATATCACTTGACAGCGGTCCTGGTTCCTCCATTCCCGGATTGGGAAACAAAGATTTGGAATGGGAAAAAACAAAGCAATTAAATATAGGATTGGACCTTAGGATTGTTTAAAAACAAATTTACTTTATCTGCTGAATATTTTCAACGCAAAACAGATAACCTGATTCTAAGTGTGCCTCTTCCTCCTTCTTTGGGTTATATTAACAGTACAGTACTGCAAAATGTTGGCGCTATGGAAAATAAGGGGTTTGAAGTTCAGTTAGGATATAATGACAGGGAAGGAGATTTTAAATGGAATGCCAGTGCAAATTTAGCTGTATCAAAAATAAAGTAACCAAATTAGCGGAGGGTGTTACCAATATTGAAGCAGGTGGAGACCAGGATTTTGGTACTTATAATATTACAAATACAGCAGTTGGTCAACCTATTCAATCTTTTTATGGCTGGATAGTTGAAGGTATTTTCCAGAATTGCAGCAGTAATTCATCTCCAGGACAGGTTAATCCTTCTGCAGGGCAAACTTACGATCCTACAAAACATACATCTCCGGGTGATCTTAAATTCAGAGATATGAATAAAGATGGTGTTATTGATGTAAATGACCGGGTATTTCTTGGAAGCTTCATTTGCCTAAGTTTACCTATGCTTGAACCTGGGAGCCAATTATAAAAACTTTGATGCATCTGTTTTCTTCCAGGGTGTGCAAGGCAATCAAGATATTTAATGCTACCAGAGTAATTACAGAAGGCATGGTTCGTTTCTTTAATGCAGGTACACAAGTATTGAATGCATGGACACCAACGAATACAAATACTGATATTCCACGTGCTATTTCTGCGATCCAAATCAAAATGCCCGTCCATCAACCCGTTTTTTGAAGATGGTTCTTACCTGCGACTGAAAAATATAATGTTGGGCTATACAGTTCCTTCTAAATCTTTGCAATCGTTAACAAAAGGAGTGGTAAGTAGTTTCCGGATTTATGTTTCAGCTCAAAACATTCTGACTATTTACCGATTATAGTGGTTTTGATCCGGAAGTAGGTAACAGAACACCATTTGGAAATAATATTGCGTTACCAATGGTATTGACTTTGCTGTGTATCCTCAGCCAAAATCTTACCAGTGGGTATTCAGGTAAATTTTTAAAATCACAATTAAGTTGTTAAATATAAGAATATGAAACAAAATATTAATAAACTAGTTATTGCGGTAATTACTGGTATTCATCATCATAATTGCCTGTGATAAAAAGCTGAATGTATCGGATGAAAACAATCCGACAACTGAAAGTTATTTTAAAACTGCCTCAGAACTTCAAAATGGAGTAAATGCTATCTATTCCACTCTTGCGTTCGGCAGAACTTGTAGGCAGGGAATGGTTTTTCACGCATGATATGAGAGGCGGTGAAACCTGGGCCGGTGGTGCTCAGTTGGAAGCCCCAAGAGCAGAATTATTAAAACAAGCATCTCCTGCACCATCTAATTCTGTAATGACAAGTGTTTGGACGGGTGTTATCAGATGATTAACAGGGCAAATCTGGTTTTATCAAAGGCACCTGGAGTTACTGATAATACAGCCCTTAGGGACCGATTGGTTGGCGAAGCTAAATTTTTAAGAGCCTGGGCTTATTTTGAATTGGTATCACAATGGGGTGATGTTCCTGTTTATACAGAGCCGATTACTTCTCCTACCGGGTTTAAAGGAAAGTCACCTGCTGCGATATTTATACACTTATCATCAGTGATCTGACTGATGCTGTTGCAAAATTGCCTGCTAGTTATGGCAGCAATGATCTTGGACGAGCAACAAAAGGTGCAGCCAATGCTTTATTGGGAAGAGTTCAAATGCAGAAAGGCGATTATGCTGCTGCAAAGACTGCACTGCTTGCAGTAGTGAGTTCAGGCCAATATAGCCTTGTACAATTTCTCGTGGAATTTTGATGGAGATATTTAAAGATGGTGACGCACTGCAAGTAACGGCTGGTCATGAATTCAATGCCGAATCTATTTTTGAAGTGCTATTTGTTGGATAAAGGAGATAACAATTTTAACTGGGGATATAATGGAGAAGGCTCTAATCCAACCCTTTAAGTGGGGGCCTCAAACAGTACGCAACCAGGAGTATGGTCAATCGTGGGGAAATGTGATTCCTTCAGATCAGGATTCTGAATGAATTTGAAGCCAATGATCCGAGTATAAATTGACCATTTTGGGAAGTTGGAGATATTATTTTAACTAAGGGAGGCACGGTGCCGGGTGTTGCTCTGACAGCAGCGGATTTGAATGTTGATCCAAGTATAAGAAATGGGGTTTCACTAAAAAGGATTTTTCGGAAATATTCAATTTAGATTGGTTGAAGGTAATGGTTTTCAACCAGGTGGTCTTAACCAGCGTCTGATTCGTTATGCCGATGTTCTTCTAATGCTGGCAGAATGTGAAGCTGAAGTTGGGACTCCGGCCCAGGCCGCAACTTATATCAATATAGTTCGTGCACGTCCAAGTGTAAATATGCCTGCTGTAGCACTTGCTTCAAAAAATGCAGGCCTTAAGAGCTGTTATGCATGAAAGAGTCTGTTGAATTGGCTGGAGAAGGAGGTAAATAATATTGATATTCTACGTTGGAGAAAGAAAGGATATTTTCCTTCCATTATGACTGATCCAAAACCAGGACAGGTAGATTTGTTTCCAATTCCATTTGCCGAAACTTCAACTAATCCTTTGATTCAATAAATAATATAAGCAGTCAACAATAGAAGGCTATTACAGCTGTGTAATGGCTTTTTCGTTCGTTTAATTTTCAAATCAATTAACTTGTCTTATTCATCTGAAGAATATGATATGGTTCAAGCGTTACCAGGCAGTTATTTGTTTTTTGATTTTTGTATGCGGTGCACAATAGTTGCCGTACAAAAGAAAGTAACTCTCTGTTTTCAAAGTTAGATCCTTCTGAATCGGGTATTCATTTCAGCAATGATATTCATGATAGCGATTCTTCCAATTCTTTTATCAATGAGTTTGGATATATGGGCGGCGGTGTTGGTATCGGTGATTTTAATAACGATGGATTAAAAGATATTTTTTTTACAGGCAACCAGGTAAGTTGCCGCACTCTACATCAATAAAGGCAATAACCAATTTGAAGATATTACAGAAAAAGCCGGACTTGTTACCAATGTATGGGCAACAGGTGTAAGCATTGTTGATATTAATAATGATGGCTATGATGATATTTATATTTGCGTTTTTGGAAAAGACCTTCTTCGCCGTTCAAAGAACCTTCTGTTCATCAATCAACATGAATCTTAACTTTTAAAGAAGCAGGCAACAGCATATGGACTGGCCGATACCGGCTATTCTACACAGGCTGTTTTTTTCGATTATGATAAGGATGGAGACCTGGATATGTATCTTGGCCAACTATACTTTTAATAACAGTAACGTCAATGCCAATTACATTCTGCCCCGCGACAAAAGCGGACATTCGCCTGCAAATGATAAGTTATACAGGAATGATGGTGACTCCTTACAGTTAGGCCATCCTGTTTTTTCCGATGTTAGTGTACAGGCAGGTATTAAAGAAGATGGTTATGGATTGGGTGTAGTCTGTTAGCGATTTTAATAATGATGGCTGGCCGGATATTTATGTTGCCAATGATTTTGTATCAAATGATGTTTTGTGGCTGAATAACAAGAATGGAACGTTTACCAATTGCATTGATAAGGCATTGCGACATCAAAGTTATTCCAGTATGGGAGCAGATGCGGCTGATATTAATAATGATGGATTGAGTGATATTGTTACATTGGATATGCTGCCTGAATATAATGAAAGGAAAAAAATCACCTATTCTTTCATGAATTATGAACGCTACCAGGCAGAACGGTCAATGGGATATGAACCGGAATTTATGCGAAACATGCTGCAGCTTAATAATGGCAACATATTATAGCGATAATGATGCTCCAATTCCTTTTTTTAGCGAAATAGGGCAATTGGCAGGTATAGCTGCAACAGACTGGAGCTGGAGTGTATTGCTTGCAGATTTTGATAATGATGGCTGGAAAGACATGCATATTACAAATGGTATAGGAAGAGATTTTATTAATGCTGATTTCCTTGAATTCAGCAATGAGACATTTAATACCATTGCTGATAAAAAAGAACAACAAAAAGCGCTCAAAAAAAAATTATCCAGCCTTAATCATGTAAACCTCGGTAATTATTTATACATCAACAATCATGATTATTCATTTAAAGACAGGTCTGAAGAATCGGGCATTAAGGAACCTTCCATGTCTAATGGAGCAGCTTATGCCGATCTTGATAATGATGGGGATCTTGATCTTGTTGTTAACAATATCAATAAAGAGGCCTTTGTTTTTATAAATAATACAATCCAGAAAACTAAGCCTGGTCATGCTCATTTTTTAAAACTGATTTTGAAAGGAGATGGTAGTAATAAACATGGCTTTGGTGCAAAGGTTTGCTTATACAGCAATGGAAAAATGCAGATGGAAGAACAGAATCCGGTAAGAGGTTATTATTCATCGGTTGACCAGGACCTGATTTTTGGACTTGGCGCCAATTCAAAAATTGATTCCCTGGTTATCATCTGGCCAAATGGAAAAAAAGAAATAAAAAAAAATATTTCAGCAGATACTTCATTAATTCTTTTTGAAAAAGATGCTTCGCTGATGCATCAACCTGCAAAATCCGATTCATTGTTGCTGTTTAATGACGTCACATCTTCCTCAGGTATACAGTATCGTCATGTTGATTATGAGTTCAATGATTTTGCGGTTCAAAGATTGCTCCCGCAAAAATTTTCCCAGATGGGACCATTTATAACGGCGGGTGATATTGAACAAGGATGGCAAAATTGATTTCTTTGTCGGCGGTGCGGCAACTTCTTCCGGCCAGATTTTTTTGCAAGAGTGCTGATCAAACCTTCCGTTCAACAAATCTCATGAGCGGTTCAAAGTTTGAAGAAGATGTCGATTGTCTTTTATTTGATGCCGATAACGATAATGATCTTGATCTTGTAGTGACTTGCGGCGACGTGCAGCAGCCTGACACCTCCATTTATTATCGTCCCAGGCTGTATGTGAATGATGGAAAGGGAAATTTTAGCTTCAACGATAGTGCTATACCATTAAAGGTTAGAACCATTGCAGGAACCGTAAGCGCAGGTGATTACGATAACGATGGAGATCTTGATCTTTTTATAGGGGGAAGGGTTGCAAGAAAATATCCGCTTCCTGCCCGAAGCTTCATCCTGCAAAATGATCATGGCGTTTTTACAGATGTAACGAAAGAAGTTTGTCCGTCACTTCAACAGCCGGGAATGATTACTTCTTCTGTGTGGACGGATTTTAATAATGATAAGCAAAAGGATTTAATTATTGCAGGTGAATGGATGCCTGTTCGCTTTTTCAAAAATGACCATGGCAAATTAGAAGAGGTAACTTCAAACACCGGCTTAACGCAAATGAATGGAATGTGGCGAAGCCTTGCAACTGCAGATTTTGATAAAGACGGAGACACGGATATCGTTGCCGGTAATTTAGGTTTGAATTGCATCTATCATGTTGCATCCGATAAGCCTATGCATCTTTTTGCAAAAGACCTGGATGAAAACGGAAGTATTGATCCAATATTTTTTTATTATATAAAAGATAAAGATGGAGAGAGGCGACTTTATCCGGCTATCAGCAGGGCCCAATTTGCCGACCAGGTGCCGGCTATAAAAAAACAATTTTTATTGGCACGGGATTATTCAAAAGCATCGTTTGATGATATTTTCAATGGCAATAAGAAAGAAGGCCTCATGCCTTTTACTTGCGATGAAACACGAAGTTGTTATTTCGAAAATTTAGGCGCAGGAAAATTTAAAAAACATTTGCTTCCTATTGAGGCGCAATTTGCACCAATTAATTCCATTATTTGTGATGATGCAGATGGAGATGGAATTATGGATCTCATAATGGCGGGTAACGAATACCAAACAGATGTGATGACGGGAAGATATGATGCCTCATATGGCTGGTTTTTGAAAGGAAGTAAGGATAAAGCCTTTCAATTTATGCCTCCAATCCGCAGCGGTTTTATTGTTGATGGCGATGTAAAGGACATGGAGTTGATCACGATCTCAAACCATCAAAAGCTCTTGCTGGTTGCATTAAATAATGATTCACTCAGAGTGTTTAAAATTACCAGCCATTAGACTGCTACACGGAGATCGATATTAACTTTGGGGCTTTCAAAATGGCTTTTATGAATCAAAATTGAACGAGTTAATAATCATTTTGATCTCTTTCTCTAACTCATATTCACAAGACCATTGCATAGTGTATTCAAGGTTATTTTGAATTATAGATATGATTCCATTTTTTCGTTGTCTTCTTACACCCTGAAGAATAGTTATCGTATCGTACCTTGCCGATACTACATTGGCTTGTCCCGGAAAATCTGAAGACGTAGTTACTTCAATATTTCCGACTAACCCCGGTACTCGCTTAAGAAACTCTTTCATTGCCATTGACCTTACTTCCAGTCGAATCCATTCCGGTCGATCAGGAGGTCCCACTGAAACATTGAAAGTCGCTCTATGTGTTTTGTGAGAAACGACTATCTGCCCACCTGTTTTTGTGAATTGCGGAGCCTGGTTTTGCTCGAGCCAATCGGCAGGGATAATGAACGAAAATTTGAATGCGTTGTTTGAATATTTTTTCGATGAAAAAGCTGGCTCCCTTCGCTCCTTGATCAAATGGCAAAGTCTGTTTATAGTATCAATGGCCTTATGAGAATTCGGAAGACCCGTGTATAACGCTAATGCTTTGCGCAGGGTATTTTCAGCAAGGTCTAAATCACCATTGTCAAAATAAACTTTTCCCAGAGACCCATAAACAGGGGCAGTATCATAAGCCAGACCTAAGTTATTATAGATGTCGATTGCTTTTTTGAACATGTTTATTGCTTTTGTAATCTTTCTTCGGCGATGATAAGTTAATCCGAGTTTAAAAAATCCATAACCTGCCAGCGACGATGACCTGTATTCTCGCAGCGCCCGGCCACGGGATCTGTTATTCAAGACTATCGTATAAAATAATGTAGCCAATGTAACACTCGCTGTTGATCCTAAACTGTTATTATAAATCCATACACTTATAGCAAATGCCACTACTCCACAAGCCAGGTCATGAAATTTGTTTGTGACTATATCAATATCTAACCGCATGGAGAAATACAGAATTATCTGGTTTATTAATAAAACGAATACACACCCCGCACAGACACAATAAAAGTGCAGGAAAATAAAAAGATAAACGTCCACAACAGGATATTCAAAGTACGATGAATAATCCCCACAAGAATATCCAATTATAAGCCCGATTAACCAGCCCGGCAGAAATGCCAATAACATTTTTACATATCCCGTAGATTGAAGCTTTTTTTCCCCCTTAATGCCTAGATCCTTAAAGTAATAAAATGTGTTTATAATAAAGGTCTCTGTCGGAGCAACATTAAGGCGAAAAATATACGTTAATATATTATGACAGGTTAGGGAAAAACTGACCAATAATACCGCTGCAAGTAGTATAGAAGATAATACAAGTGAAAATGGCGATATTAATGCATTATTCTTAATAAGGTAATCAAAATGAACAGCGCCTGATGTAAGAGATATATTATCATTCCCCGAAAACATTCCGATCCAAATAGAGTTTTCCAGGGGCGCATCTGAACTTTGACTTAAACGCAGTGGTGCGGAGTTTACCAAGCGTTGAATTTTTTTCAGACGGGACTGGTCAACTCTATTGCCTTTTGCGTATGCCTGGTAATACTCCCTAAAATCATTCTCAATAGAGGTACCCTGAAAGCCAGGAGAGAAATAAAGAGAAATCACAGCTAAGTATAGCAAACCAAATGTTGTAGTTATTATCAAAAATATTTTGATCCGGGTTGACATATTTTTCTATAATACTTGTGTGATAATTCCAATTTAAACGTCCATCATATGTTATGTACGTTGCAATTCAGAAGGTAGAGATGCGGGAGCTTTAGAAAAGTTCGGGTATAACAAAAGGTAGATAATTTTTTTATAAGGTATGAATTACTTTATTTCCCTTTTTTATTTTTACTTGAAGCATGTGGAATTAGTAAAAAAAAATTGTAAGGTTGAAAGTCAACCGTATTGGTAACCATTTCCAGAACAGCTTCTTCCGAAAAAAGAATCGATTTTACTTAATAAAATTAAGAAGACCTTTTCCATATTGTATTTTGCAAGAACGAATCCCGGTCTAAAGTTATTCAACCTGTATCTTTATGCAAATTGCAGCCGAGTTTGTCTGGTAAGGGTGTTTAGGTCCTCTACTCTTACGTAAAGAAAGAACATCATTTATGATGAAAGAAATAACTACTGTTCCCTTTATCGCACCGACTACTATCGATGAAGTTATCTTTCAGCTTGAACAGCTCGTCGATGAATGTATAAAAACAAATGACCGCCTGGGGTATTTCTCTTCACTCTATCATAAAGTGACCGTTAAAGTCAGTGAAGGAATAAAAAATAATGAATTTGAAGACGGTTCAAGAATGGAAAAACTTGACGTCATTTTTGCCAATCGTTTTCTGTATGCTGTTTATCAGTGGAAGAATAAGCAGCTTGCTTCGCCGCCCTGGATGACCACATTTGAAGCCACAAAAAAAAGATCTGCACTTGTACTTCAGCATCTTTTACTGGCCATAAACGCACATATAAATTTCGACCTGGCGATTGCCACCGTGGAAACCGTCGGTGAAAAAGACATACGGCTTATACGGAAAGATTTTGCGAGCATTAATAACATTCTTGGTTCTTTGGTATTCGAAGTTATTAATGAGCTGAATCATATTTCTCCACTTCTTTCTTTGTTTGGAATGCATGCGGGCAATGATTCGATCCTGATCCAGTTTAGCATTACCAATGCAAGGGATGGCGCCTGGATCTTTGCAGAAGATCTTCATCTTAACGCACAACAAGGCTACGATAAATGTATTGGCGACCGTGCAGTTGCGATCAGCAAATTGGGATCAGCGCTTGTTAATACAAAGGGGCTCCTGAGATTTACGCGATGGATTATTCATTTGTTTGAATGGAAAAAACCGCATAAGATTATTACTGCATTATATAAACGTGAGAATAAATACATAACCACAGATTCTTCTCAGCAGCCTGCTCCGGAATAAAAGAATAAATTTTTGCAATAAAAGTTCTCTCCTCAAATAAATTCAAACTATATTCTCTCTATAACCCGCAGAAGGCTCGTGTCACAAGAAAATAAAAGATGTTTTGTGTCAATAGAGAATTTTATCTTCCATTTTACCTATTCCACCTCCGATTAGTATCATCATGGTTATCTTTCTTCGCTTGGTCAACGGTACCGCGAAATCACGGTGGGGTTTCCGAAAAATACATTCGAAGTCTGAGGTTTTCCTCATTGCCACGTTGATGGCAGCCACTAGTTTAGTTTTACCGGTTTCCAATTGTGTAAATAAGATTTTACGCAACTGAATAATTACGAGAAACCTTAAGCCTCGCATCTATGTTAAGCGTCAGATCGCTTGCATATAAATAATGGAGGGAGGCATCGAAGAGAGATCACCGTTTGAGAGTTGAATTCAATTTAATAATTCAAATCAAATTTTTTTGTAAAATGAACTAAAGAATAAGGGTGATCAACAGGGTAGGGTTTCTACGACAAAATGTGAATATATTTTGTAATCAAAATGTATCAGGTTATCAAAATTTTGTTTTACGTTGTGCTACAAGCAACCCTATCCGGGCTCTGGAAAGCTTCCACCATTGGGGAAAAATTTTGAAATCTGCAAACTGCGTTTTCTCGTAGCTGCGTTTAGCAAACCGGCTAAATTCCTCTATTAATCAGGTGGTGTTACTGTCAAATCCGTATCTAACGAAGATCTGAAACAGATCTATTTCTTAATTGTTTGACTCCAAACACAACTGGTAACCAACTCATGGAGCAAGGGGAATTAAAGATTATTGCGGCGTTCAAACAAAGGGATGCAAAGGCTTTCGCATATATTTTTAAATTACACCGGAAGGCCCTTGTTTATTTTGCCGAAAAAATATTGGGGATCCGTGAAGAAGCTGAAGATATTGTTGCGGACAGTTTCATGAAACTATGGGCAAAGCATGCCGACTTTGATCACCTTGCCGAAATCAAATCTTTTTTATATGTTGTTACCCGCAACTCCTGCCTCAATTTTTTAAAATACTCAAAACGTGTTTCTGCTTCACAGAAGGAATATTCTTACTGGGCGGATAGTAAGGAGGAGGAGATCCTCCAGATTATGTACCGCGCAGAATTGCTTCTTGAACTTAACAGCGAAATAGAAATACTTCCTGAAAAAATGAGAGAGGTTTTTGAGCTTTCTTTTTTTCATGAACTTCCTTCAGATGAAATAGCCAATAAACTCGGGCTTTCTGTTCAAACAGTTCGTAACCAAAAAGCAAAAGCCGTTCGTCTTATCAAAACAGCATTCCTAAAACGAAATCTCGCTATTGCTTTTTTGGTTTAATCGCGCCACTGGTCACTTTGCACTCTTGCCTGGGTCAGGCATATTTTCAGCGCTCGTTCCTTCCCTTAAAAAAAAATTAGTTTTCAAATAGTTGCCTGAAAAGGGTTTGTTGTTCTATTATCAGATCGTTAAGCGGCAGGTGATGAGGTTAAGGTTTTTTTAAGATATAAATCGCAGCACAATGGAGTTCGAAGACAGAATACCCAAGTTAATAGCCAGGTATTTGAGAGGTGATCTTACACCCACTGAACAAAAGGAATTAAATGATTGGATCAATAAATCAGAATCCAACAAAGTTTTTTTTGCAGAGTCTACAAACGAAAAGCTGCTGACTGAAGAGCTCAGGCATTTCAATAAAAAAGATAGAACCCCTCGCTTAAATAATGCGCTCGAAACATTAGATCCGGATATCAAGGCAAGAAGAAAAAGCAGGGTGGTTCGGTTGAAAAGATATTTGGCTGCTGCCTGTTTCATTGTGATCGCCGGTACTGCATTTTATTTGTTGAATCGTGCTACTGATAAACGAGATATTGCAAACACACCCGTTAATAATAATTCGTATAAGAATGATGTGGCGCCGGGAACGGATAAGGCAACGCTTACTCTTGCGAATGGATCAACTATTGAATTAAATAATTCGGGTAATAAAAAAATTGCGGCTGAAAATGGTACGGCTGTTAACCAGCAGGGAGCACAACTGGTATATGATTCGAGTCCTTCATCGTCCCTCAGACAATTAAAATTTTCCTATCATTTGCTTTCAACCCCGAGGGGCGGGCAATACCAGCTTGTACTTCCTGATGGCAGCCGTGTATGGTTAAATGCAGTTTCCTCTATTCGTTTTCCAACTGCATTTATTGGTAAAGAAAGAAATGTAGAAATTACCGGCGAGGCTTATTTTGAAGTGGCGCACGATAACACAAAACCCTTTACAGTATCAGTGAATGGCATGAAGGTAGAAGTGCTGGGTACTCAATTTAACATTAACGGTTATGAAGATGAAGGCGAAATAAAAACGACCTTGATTCAAGGATCGGTAAAAATAAATAAAGACGGTAAAACTAGTCTGTTAAAACCCGGTCAGCAAGCCAGTGTATATAAAAATGGAAATATTGAGGTAACAGATCATGTTGATCTCGATGCATCGCTTGCATGGAAGAATGGCATCTTTTTATTTAAGAAAAATGACATGGAAACGATCATGCGCCAGGTAGCACGCTGGTATGATGCGGATATCGTTTTTGAAAATAAAATTCCAGGTTATTTTGTTGCTACAGGTATTCCGCGAACAATGCCTGTTTCCAAATTGCTTCAGGCGTTGGAAATGGCGGGCGGCGTTCACTTTAAAATAGAAGGTAAAAAAATTTCGGTTAGCACTGAATGATCGATAATAAAAACACACAAGCAGTAAACTATAATCCCCCGCGTTTTGTGGTGCCTGGTTCCCAACACCCCGGCACCGCGACATTGACAGTACCGAAGAAAGCTTATGTTAAAAGAAGCATAGGTTTTTGTTTAGCATTTGTAACAGCCATTACTATCTATGCCCAGAAACCGGTTAGCTGGAGTTACACGGCCAAAAAAATAGTTGATAAAACTTACGAGATACGTATAAAAGCCACTATCCGGGACGGCTGGCATTTATATGCACAGGCACAACCCGAAAATTTTATTGGAGTACCCACCAGCATAAAGTTTAATAAGAACCCCCTCATTGTATTAGATGGAAAAATAAAAGAAGTCGGAAAACTGGAAATAAGCAAGGAGCCTTCTCTTGATATTGAATCGTGGCAATATGATAACCAGGTCGATTTTGTGCAGCGGGTTGTATTGAAAAATAAAGTAAAGACAAAGATCAGTGGCAGTATCGAGTTCCAGGTTTGTACGGATGAGCTCTGCTTGCAGCCAGCAGTTGTGAATTTCGATATTGCTCTTGAATAAAATTCTTTTATGCCGGTGTTAAGCCGGCATTTTTATAATTAGTAATCCCATCACACTGGTAAGGAATAAATCCTTATCTCGCAGGGCCTTTAGGGTCACTAAGATACTTTAAAAAAAACCGGGCCGTGATTAGCGCACTTCCCGGCAAGTATTAAGGAAAAAAAACAACAGCGAGAACTGTATTGTTAACCCTAACAAGGCAAAAGTATGCTTTCAACAAGTTTATTGCTTCGGCGAGGCAATGTAAACAACGAAACACTGCGGGTTATGAAAATAACCGCCTTCTTATTAACCCTGATCTCTCTCCACGCCGCTGCAGGCGGGCATTCGCAAACTATTACCATCTCTGCAAAGAATGCACCCCTGGAAGAAATCTTTACAGAAATTCAAAAGCAAACAGGTGATGAATTTGTTTACCCACGGGAACTGTTGCGAAACACCCCATCGGTTGATATAGAAGTAAAAAATGCAACATTAGAACAGGTGCTGGTTATTTGTTTTAAGGATCAAACTTCCACCTGCGTTATCATTCAAAAGAACACTGCAGTAAAGCTTAACATAGAATGGGACCTGTTCTTTTTGGTGGTGGTGATTCCGGTAAGAAGTAACCGTTACCCTAAAAGGAACAAAAAAAAGGAAAAAGCTTTCCGGCTTATAAAGAAAACATTCCTTAAATGAAACTTCGTGTTGCTTTTATGGTTTGAGCGATTCCCTAACCATTCTGCTTCATTCCAGCCTGCTTCAAACACACATGCTCAACCCACCATTTCTGTCCCGAAAAAAATCTTTTTCTAAAAATGGTTGCCGAAAGGGGTTTGGTTGTTCTATTCTCTGATTGTTAAGCAGGTATTGTGATAGGTGAGGTTTTTTAAAGACATAAACATCTGAATATATAATGAAGTTGCAAGCCAGAATACACAAAAATTTTTTATGCCGGTGATGAGCCGGCATCTTTAATACTGAGAGTCCTTCACCCTTTGTAACTAATAAAAACGTATCCATAGAAAATCCGCAGCCGCCACTTGTGCTGTGCATAATGGGCATTACGTGAGCGGAAAAATTCAACTATTAAAATAGAACCACTGGGTTGACTGGGAAGAAGCAGAAGTAAACTCGAAAAGGAAATTTCGCAGGGCTTAGGGTTCATCAAGATACTTTAAAAAAACCGGGTCGTGATTAGAGCACTTCCCGGCGAGTATTAAGGAAAAAAACAAGAGCGAGAACTCTATTGTTAACCTTAACAAGGCAAAAGTATGCTTTTTCCTAACCCATTGCCGCGACCCGGCAATGAAACCATCAAAACCCTGCGGGTTATGAAAATAACCGCCTTCTTGTTAACTGTCATTTCTCTCCATGCTGCTGCGGGCGGGCATGCGCAAACTATTACCATTACTGCAAAGAATGCCCCGCTGGAAAAGATCTTTACGGAAATAAAAAAACAAACCGGTTATGAATTTGTGTACCGGTGGGAACTTTTACAAAACACAAAGCCTGTTGACCTCGATGTAAAAAATGCCACGGTAAAACAGGTGCTTGATGTTTGTTTGAAGGATCAGCCGCTTGAATATAAGATACTCGATAATCTTATCGTGCTAAATGAGAAAACAGAACCTGTCATCGAGCAAGCCACCTCCGCACCACCAATTGATATCTCAGGAAAAGTAACGGATAAGGAAGGCAATCCGCTTGTCGGTGCAAGTATAAAAGTAAAAGGCACACACAAGGGAACAACTACAAATGAAAAAGGAGATTTTACTATAACGGGAGTTAGATGAAAATGCAACACTTGAAGTTTCTTTTGTGGGGTTATGAAACACAAGTTTTTGCTGTAAATGGAAAGTTATCGATCAATATAAGTTTGGCGGTAAGCACAAAACAATTGGATGAAATGATTGTGCAGGCATATGGAACAACGACAAGAAGATTAAATACAGGAAATATTACCAGGGTTAGCGGCGCTGATATCGAGAAACAACCTGTTTCTAATCCTTTAGCTGCATTACAAGGCAGAGTTCCCGGGTTGCTAATCTCACAAACAACAGGAGTACCCGGGTCTTCTTTTACTGTTGAAATAAGAGGAAAGACAAATCTCGACCTTGGTCTTTCAAGAAACGATCCCTTATTTGTCATTGATGGAGTACCTTTTGAGGCAGGAAATCTTCCCATTAGCCAAATACCTTCCTCTGCTAACAATCCAAATTCCATATCTGAAGGTGGTTTGAGTCCGTTAAATAGCATAAATCCGGCTGATATAGAAAGTATAGAAGTACTGAAAGATGCAGATGCGACAGCGATCTATGGTAGCCGGGGCGCCAACGGAGTGATCTTAATTACAACAAAAAAAGGAAAAGCGGGAAAAACCAAAGTTACTGTCAACATGTATACGGGTCTGAGCAATGTAACGAGAACGATGGGTTTGCTTAATACCCAACAATATGTTGCAATGCGCAGAGAAGCTTTTTTACAAGATGGTACTGCGATGACGATCACCAATGCCCCGGATGTTTTAGTTTGGGATACTACAAGATACACAGATCTCAAAGAACTATTGATCGGAAACCAGGCAACGTCAACCGATATCCAAACTTCAATTTCGGGAGGAAATGCATCGACGCAATTCCTAGTTGGCGGAGGTTATCATAGGGAAACAAATGTTTATTCAAGCGAGCTTTCAGACAGGCGTGGTTCTGTACTTTTTAATGTAAACCATAGTTCTCCGGATAAAAAATTCAATGTATCATTTCACGGAAATTATTCTTCAGATAAAAACCAGTTATTGAACACGGATATGACGAGGTACATTAATTTACCTCCCAATTTGATGCTCTATGATGCAGCAGGTAACCTGGCCTGGCAGGAAAAAGGCGTTAATTTTTCCAGCGTCGGCAGTGCCATCAATCCTTTGTCGGCATTACAAAGAAAATATAGTTCCAATACTTCTCATGTATCCGGTAGGTCATTATTTTCTTATAAAATTCTGAAAACCCTATTAGCAAAAATAACTATTGGATATACCGATCGCCGTAGTGATGAAACTTCGATGAGTCCTAGGTCATCCATTGCTCCTTCATCCAGTGCACTCGCTTCAGCGAGTTTTAGTAATTCTTACGACAAAAGCTGGATAATCGAGCCAAGGGCAGAGTATAACGTTAATATAAAGCGATTAAAAATTTCAGCTTTGCTGGGAGGAAGTTGGCAGGGAAGGGAAAATAAGGGCACCCTCATTAATGCAACAAATTATACTAATGATTTGCTCCTGAATTCGCCAAATGGGGCCGGCGTTGTTACCGCCACGGACAGATTCTTTCAATACAGGTATGTTGCATTTTTTGGAAGAGCAAATATTAACTGGGATGATAAATACATCGTCAATGTTTCTGCACGGAGGGATGGCTCGAGCCGCTTTGGCCCCGAAAAACAATTTGCAAATTTTGGGGCAGTTGGCCTCGCATGGATCTTTTCAAACGAGTTATTTATTCAAAAACGATCAGGATTTCTTAGCTATGGAAAGTTGAGGGGCAGTTATGGAATAACAGGTAATGACCAGATCAATGACTATAAGTTTTATGACCTCTGGAACAATACTACAACGTATCAGAGTAATCCCGGCTTTGCACCTGAGGCACTTTTTAATCCTGGCTATAATTGGGAAACAAATAAAAAATTTGAGATCGGACTTGAATTAGGATTTGTTAAGGATAGGATCCTTTTCTTATCTTCTTACTATCGTCAGCGAAGCGGTAACCAATTGATCTCTTATAACCTTCCCTCGCAAACCGGGTTTTCGAGTATTATAAGGAATCAGCCTGCGCTGGTAGAGAACAGTGGTATTGAACTATCGCTGGTAACCAAAAATTTCAGCGCAAAGAATCTTACATGGACTAGTTCGGTAAGCTTGAGTGTTCCAAAAAACAGGCTGATCTCTTTTCCCGGGCTTGAGAGTTCCAGCTACGCCAACAATTACCAGGAAGGAAAATCACTTACCGTCATTTATGGATATAGATTTCTTGGTGTTGATCCTGCTACCGGCGTTTACCAGTTTGAAGACCTTGATAAGGATGGACTGATCACCAGTTCAAATGACAAACAATTCCTGGGAAATATTGATCCAAAATTCTATGCCGGGCTCCAGAATTCTATCAGCTTTAATAACTTTCAATTTGATATCTTTTTTGAATTTAGAAATCAAATTGGCACCAACTATCAGGGCATATTTTTCACTTATGTACCGGGCGGTCCCACCAATCAGCCAATGCTCGTTTTGGACCGTTGGCAAAAGCCCGGTGATGTAGCAATCGTTCAGCGATATACTAACTCCGTTACGAGTGCAGCAGCCATTGGATCGCGAACCCGGTTAGTTGCATCAGATGGAATTTACAGTGATGCCAGTTTTGTTCGTCTTAAAAATCTTGCGCTGGCCTATAATGTTCCGGAGGAATCACTCAGGAGAATCAAGGTTGAAAGCTTCCGGTTTTATATCAGTGCACAAAACCTGGCGACCTTCACCGATTATATCGGGTCGGACCCAGAGACCCAAAACATTAACAGACTGCCGCCATTAAGAACCATTGTAGCCGGTATGCAATTAACCTTTTAAATCGATCTACTATGAAACATAATATTCATCAAAAAATTATATTCATCATATTCCCCTTTGTGATTTTTTCATGCAAGAAATTCGTGCAGATCGATCCCCCGCCAACAAGAATACAAACCGGTGAGATCTTTCAAAACGACCAGGCAGCGATCTCCTCTGTAACCGGTTTATACAGTAAAATGTCACCGGGGAGTTTGCAGCTCTCGAACGGCGCAACAACCGTGATTGCCTGTTTGTCGGCCGACGACATATATAATGCGGGACCCAATGCCAACTACGAGGAATTTTTCAAGAACACAGTTTCCCCCGATAATAGCATTAATAGTGGTTTGTGGAGATTCAGTTATGCAAACATTTATCATGTAAATGCCGTACTGGAGGGATTGGGACAGGGAGTTTCTTTAACTGATTCAACAAGAAAACAACTACGCGGAGAAATGTTGTTCATCAGGGCATTCAGCTATTTTTACCTTGTCAATTTTTACGGTGATGTTCCTTTACAGACTTCGACGGATTACGAGGTGAATGCTGTAATGCCGCGGAGTCCTGCCACCAACGTGTATCAGCAGATTTTAAAGGATCTGTTAGAAGCGCAAAACCTCCTGAATACAACTTATCCCTCGGTGAACAGGGCAAGGCCAAACAAATGGACAGCCACCGCATTGCTTGCAAGAGTCTATTTGTATAAAGGCGAATGGGCAAACGCCGAAGCGCAGGCTAACTCAGTGATTGCTTCGGGAACCTATAGTTTATTTTCACCGCTGTCTGCAACCACTGATGGCTTTCAAATTTCCAGTAATGAAATTATCTGGCAACTGGTTAGAGATAACGCTAACACCGTAGAAGGCGCAAACTTTATTCCCACTTCTGCAACATCAAGACCTACGTTTGCGCTGACCACATGGGTGCTCAATTCTTTCCAGGCAAATGATGCAAGGAAAAAACAATGGGTTGATAGTGCAATAAGCGCCGGGTTGACCTACTATTATCCAAAAAAATACAGGCAAAGAACTATAACGGTAACAACACCGCCGACGGCCCCGTCTGAATATTATGTAATGTTTCGGCTGGCTGAGCAATACCTGGTAAGAGCCGAGGCAAGGGCACAACAAAACAATCTTGGCGGCGCCATACAGGATCTTAATTTGATCCGCACGAGGGCCACACTTCCGAGTTTATCATCATCCCTAACCCAGTCGCAAGTTTTATCCGCAGTAGAACAAGAACGTAGGACTGAGTTGTTTGCAGAATGGGGTCACCGCTGGTTCGACCTGAAACGAACGAACAGGGCTGATGCGGTATTGGGTGTTCTAAAAGCGCCCAACTGGCAACCAACGGATGTTTTGTATCCCATTCCGCAAAGCGAGCTGGATCTAAATCCATTCCTGGTACAGAATCCCGGATATTAAAGTCAATATAACTTATATCTTTTTAAAAAATGAAAATCAAATATTGCCTGGTAGTATTGTTATTGCTGTACCATGTTAACATCAATGCGCAAAGGATAAGGCAAAATGAGAAATTCCCTGATATCGAGTTCAGTTCGGTGGTGAATTACTCAAAACCAAATTTAAGTCTCGCCGATTTTTATGGAAAGGCGGTGATATTAGAACTATGGAGTCACAGTTGCGTCTCCTGCATTAAGAGTTTTCCAAGACTGGATGCCCTGCAAAAAAAATTCAAAGACCAGGTACAGATCATACTCATCAACCGGGAAAGCAAGGATTCGACCGAACGCTTTCTTACAAAAAAAATAAAAGGGAAATGGCCAAACCTCCCGATGATAATGGGGCAGGCTAAGTTTGTTGATCTGTTTCCGAAGAAAGGATACCCATATATGGTGTGGATAGATAACAGAGGCATTCTGAAATATTCTACGGGGGCATATAATGTTACAGAAGAGCATATCAGTGCATTCATAAAAGGAGTGCGCCTCGAAATGAAAGAGGCCTCAGGAAAAATTTATCATGGAACATTACCGGCAGGAATTAATGAAAATACCTACTATTCTTATATAACAGGTTGCAATGATTCCATCACTGTGGGCAGCGGCAATGGGATTCCAATAAACAACGGGAAATCTGTCCGGCTTTCGTCTGATTGCACTTCCATTGAAAAACTATATAAGGAGGCATACGCTGAAAAGGATAAATATAATTTCAATGTGGAAGGGACATTTATCTTAGACGTCCTGAACTCTTACAAATATGTAAGGCCTAAAGATAACAACCAATATGATGCATGGAGAAGTCAAAATGCATATTCCTATGATCTTGTGGTACCCAGATCTAAAAAAAATGATATCTACAAGATGATGCAGCAGGATCTCGACAGGTTTTTTGACCTTGACGTAAAATTAGAAAAGAAACCGGTGAAGAGCCTTGTATTGGTAAGGACCAGCGATAAGGACAAACTGCATTCTAACGGTGGGAAATCATTAAACAAACTGGAAATTCCGGCATTCAACAACCATGTCACTGATTCTGCATTTTATGTGCAAAATCTTCCTTTCAAAAATTTTGCAACGACCATCTGGATCTGGGTTGAACGTATTCTTAAAGTAAATTTTGTTGACAGGACAAACTATACAGGCAATATCGATATGAAGATAAATTTTTCTCCGAATGAATTATTTGATCTGTCAAAATTAAAAAAAGCTTTGCAGCCTTATGACCTCGACCTAGTAGAAGAATATCTTCCGAGGGAAGTATTGACAATAAAAGAAAAACAGATTGCTGCAAATTCTTTATCAAGATCGATCAAATAAAAATTAGCGGGAACGGTAACCCGGCTATTCCCGCTAATATTCTCAATTACTCTTCGGTTTTTATTTGATCTTCGCCAATATCAAAGATTGGGCCCTCTTCTGTATCTTGCGGAAATTCAAATCCTCTCAGGCAATCAAGGTCACCCTCATCGGCACAGGTATGGGTAAGGCTAGCCCTCTCCGCATGGTCAAATAATGGTGTATCCTCCAGTATCACCTGGCTTTGTTCATCTACTTGATACCAATACAATTGAGCTTGTGCACGGGCTGCGGTTTCGCTTTTTATTGTCGTAAATGCGCTAAATCCAACTGCCAATACAATCGCAAAGATTCCTAACAAATACTTTTTCATAATGTATATTTTAAATGGTTTTTGTTCCGCCTACTCGTTTATACAGGTTTTCGGCTTCGCCTGACCCTCCGTAGCTTTAAGCGAGGATGGGTTTTAATTAACATAGAGCGGGTTCCTGCCATCGTTGCAACTCAGGCAGAGTTTGTGTACACAATATTTTTAATGGCTGTAAATCGAAGAGAGCTTGATCTTAGGTGAATACGACGGGTGGCAGTTCGTGTCCAGGCGTTCGCTTTATTCGCTTTCGCTCCAGTACAAGGCCTGTAATTGACAGGGCAAGGAAGAAGATATTAAACAACAAATGCTGGTTCCATGTCATTTGCTTTAGCACCCCACCACAGGAGCACGGTAGTTTTGGTGTGAAATTAATCATATAGGCTAAGTATAGGGTAAAGACCGCCATAAGTGCTACGGACCCATAAAATCCCCATAACCTTGTACGGGGCACAAATAATAATAAAGACACAAGGCCTTCTGTGATGGGTAATGCTAAAGCTATTATTCCCGCATTCTCGCCAATAAGAGGTGATTTGCTCAAAACGTTTTTGAAAGGAGTATAATCAAGCAGCTTGCTGATTGCCGTGTAGACAAATAAAAGGATCAGCAAGCTGCCGATGATTTCAATGATAAGGTTTCGTTTCATGTGGCGGGTTTTTTATATCAATAATGAATTAATAACCGGAAGCGATCATATCGATGCTATCCTTTAACTAACTCAAAACTTTTTTCTCAAAGAATTAATGAACGTGAAGTTCGGTTGAATGCGATACCGTTTCCAAATTTAAAAGGTTTGAAAAGAGTATAAAAAGGTTTGCAAGATGTATGAAATGTGAATAAGTAAAAAAAGTTTTTGATAAGAGATAGTAAAACAAAGTAAAGTCAAAATTTAAAAATCAAAAGTAAAACCAGGATACTGATTGTGCGAAAAATCTCTGCGTGTTTTGACTTTTTACTTTTCTTCATTCATTTCTTCTTTCTCAGGGAGCCGGGAGTTGCATTAAAATATTTCTTAAATGCTGTTACAAAATTTTGCTTGGATGTATACCCGGTTAACATAGCGATTTCTTTTACCGGTTTATCCGTTTCCAGTATCAGCGTCCACGCTTTTTGCATTTTCGCCTGGAGCATAAATTGAAAGAGGCCCGTTCCAAAAACCTGCTTGAACCCGCTTTTTAATTTTACTTCGTTCAATCCCACTTGTTGTGCAACTTCGGTGATACTGAAATGCCGGCTTGTATTTTTTACAATGATGTTCCTGGCTTCATAAATGCTTTCCATATATTTTTGTCCGTTTATTGAATTACGGTCTTTTTGTAATAAAAGTAATAACAACAATTCCTTCACCAGGCTGTCATAATAGAGCCTGCGCACAGCTTCATCATAGGTGCATTGCAGCAGCTGGTTAATGATATAGCTGATCTCGGCATTGATCCAGCCATGCTCCTTTAACAGCAATGCCGGCAACGATTCAGTTACCTGTTGCAAAAAATCATTTAAGTACGGAAAAGTGGGAGTATACTCCTGCAGGATCTCCGGTGAAAAAAACACTTTGAAAACCCGGTACTCACCTGCTTGTTCAAAAAGAGCAGTGCCTTCGACTGTTGGTAAATAAATAATATTAAACTGCCCTTCTTTCAAATAAACATCGCCGATGCCGCTCAACTGATACCGCAAATTATTTTTCAACGCCATATGTATCATCAGTCCGGGAACATTGCGATTAACATGTAACAAAAAGCGGGTTTGGATATGATATATATTGTAGTGAATGCTGAAATCATTCAGCTCTACCTCCTGTAAAATCAGCTTTCCATATTTGCCTTCTGCATAATTTGCCTTGCTATTCTGCATCAGCAGGTCAGCAGATGCTTTTGGCACTTCGGCTACTAAATCAATAGAGCCATGCGTAAGCGAACTAAGGTTATAATTAACCATTGATACGAGAATTCGGTAAATCTTTCACGATTAGATAGCCACAGCGTTGAAGAAAATATCTTTAATTCAAGTGTCACTATCATTTTTTTCTTCACCACTAATGCGAACTTACCAGAGCGACACCATAAGAACTTTGTTATTGTTATTAACCCGGACCGGGATTGTTATTCTCTTATAAATGTTTCGTTTCACTGATGCAATAAGTAAAGGGGTTTTCAATCGTCGGTGCCGTTATTGAATCGGGATAAGAGCTTTCGTAAAACTGACTAATTTATCAGTAATTAATCTCGGTATTAAGACGTAATTATTAACGAACCGAATCTAGGTGTTCTAGCTGAGATAAGATATTGATTTGAGAAGCCATCTGAACTCTTTCTTCTGACTGTTATAGCGAAACCACATAGCCACATCGTGAACAACAGGGGGGATCACATAGTACCTATGGGCATTATGTTTCTATGTTCCTGGTTGGTAAAATAATATTATGATTGCGCATTATAGTAAAATTATTATAGACGATTTCTTAATTACCTGGGAAGTAAACTGCAGATCGGTTTCAAAATAATTGATACTACAAATTATTATACACTTCCAGGAAACGGATATTCTTAACAGGCTCCACTTTTTCAAGTTCATTGCTCAACAGGTTCTCATACACCTCAACATAAAAATCAGATATCCTGTATACTGAGACCAATTTCATTTTGATTTTTTTTTTAAGAATATTCTTGCCAAATTCCTTAAGCAATTTAAGGCGGGTTTTTAAATTGAACTGGCAGAATTCTCCCCTGGTGAATTTCATTTAAACAACTTAAGTGGTAAAAAAACACATGGTTGTGGTTTATTTTGGATGATGAGATGAAAATGATAAACCGTGGTTACTTAGCTTGTCTCATAAGGCTGATGGCTGCCAATGCCTCGGTATTGTAACTATCCCTGATCTGCATAAATGCATGAGTAGGAAAAATGACCGCTCCCAGTTTTTTCTTTTCAACAGTAGCAGAAAAACCCAGGTGAACTTTTTTCTTTCCAAGCATTTTTGCCCGCATCACCAGTTGATAAAGCGCCTGTCTGTACACTTTGTATTCTTTGTTATAAGAATAATCCAGGCCAATGATCATAGGAATGTAATTATCCCCGGCGATATAGCTGAATACTACGCAAACTGTTTTCTTCTCCAACGGAGTATTTGCAGCCGGACCATCAGCGCATGTAGTTAGTTTTAGTGTGAGAATCTCCCAGGATGGATCATTTGCTATATTAGCAAAAAGTTGTTTTGGTAAGGTGAATGTATTTAATTCAAGACTGTTATTCTTTACATTCTCGTACAGTGAATACCAGAAATCTATTTTTTCCTCCACCGGGTCTTGTTCAATACAGACTTCATAGTTGTTCCTGAATTTTTTTACATCTTCCCTGAAATGCTGCCGTGAACGTTTCGATAACGATTGATAAAATTCTTCATCGCTATTCCAGGATAAATTATTTACAATATTGTTATCGGGCATTGAGATCTTAAAAAACCCATTGTCGATCAGGAAACTTTCAAACTCTTCATCAACATGATGGAAATCCCGGAAAACAATACTATTCGTGTTATATTTTTCCTGCAGTATATTGACGCGGTCAAAAAACAATTGCATGGCATCTTTCCAGAAAGGTGAAGATCTGTCAATGAACAAATGTTCCCCTTCCGTCAATAGCGACCCGGTTGAAATTACTCTTGAAGTAAAATAATAAGGATCGCCTGACCTTTTGATTTCTACGTTCTCTGAAACAGCCGCAGGAGAAAGCATATCATCTTTCCACAATGCAGTTGTAAGAAAACCGGCTACTACAGGTTGCCCGCTGATTATATTTTTTATAATAACATAGTCAAACTTCCAGTTGTTTTCCGGAAGCTCGTTACATTGAAACGTGTTTTCAAGAAGCTGCAATCCATTCCAGTCAAATGTTCCTTTGTTAGCAAAGATCTCATTCCATTCTTTTTTCTCCACCTCATGGATGCTTTTGTAGTGATAAAGTTTAAGAGACAATGCCTGGTTAATGACGGAGGCCACGCCTTTATCGATCGATTCCTGTTCCGGCAGCGGCATTTTAAATGCCCTGTAAATATCTTCATAGGTTACCCCTTCTTCTTTTAATGCTTTCGGAAGTTCTTCGGCCATTGTACGGATCATCTGTTCTATTTGTAAAAATGTATGAAGCCGCGTGATCGTAAACCGGATGCCTGTATTCTTCATCGGCACGGCAGGAAATATTCCGAGGTTAACATAGTAACCTGCATCAAGCATTCGACGGACCATATTATATCCCACCTTAGGCAAATGAACACCGATGAAAAACACAGCCGAGTTATTTTCTGCTACCACCGGCAGCTGATACTTTTTCAGCACCAGGTTTGCAAATTTTATTTTCTCCTGCAATTCATTCTGCATATCCGTTATCTCAGGCGTTAAATGAATTTTAGCAGCAGCAACGGCAGCTCCCAGTTGCGATGGTTGCAAAGGGCCGGAGGTGATCAGCGGGCCGCCGCATGTTCTTACCTTTCTCGCCATTTCTTTATTAGGATACACCATCACGGCACCTCCCGTCGCAAATGCTTTTGCAAGAGAGGTGGCTATAACCATTTTCGGATGAAAGCTTCGGTTGGCAAGAACCGATCCTCTGCCGTTTTTTCCATGAATGCTCATCCCATGGGCATCATCAACATAAAAATTAAACTCCGGATAGATATCCAGCAACTGGTAGATATCATCGATGGGAGCGGTATCCCCGAACATTGAATAAATGCCATCTGCCAGGTACCATATCTTCTGATGCTTTTCCCGTAGCGATTTGATCCGGGCTTCCAATAGATCCATCCTGTTATGTCTCAGCACCTCGATATGGGTACCTGCGGCAGCCAGCAGTTTAACAGCGGTGTTTACCGAATTATGAACCTGCTGATCAGTGATGATAGCATCGCGGGAAGAAATTAACACCGGGATATTGGCTATATGGCCGAGTGTTGTAGTTGGTGTAATAACGCAGGGCGCTTCGAATATTTGATAAAACAATTCTTCTAATTCCTTGTATAAGTTTATAGAAACATAGGCCCTGGATTCGGAAAACTGTGTTCCGTAATTATCGATAGCGGACTTTGCAGCTTCTTTTAGCCGGGAATCGAATTCCAAGCCCAGGTAACTGCAGGAGCCAAAGTTGACAACTTTTCTGCCTTTAAGTATAATTACATTACCATCAAGCGCAGTTTCATCAGTATATAAATGAAGAATTCCCTTTCTTACTCCATCCGTGATTATCTGATCAATCGTTCCAACAACCGAATTATCTGGTCTCATAAGAATAGAGTTTGTAATAAACTAATACAAACTTTAACTTTATCCCGGATTTATAAGCCCCATAAAAGACTGGTTTTATAAATTATTTCTAAGCTTTTATACCTAGGACGCTGGTAGTAGCCTAAGCTTATGAAAAAAATTCTTGATTCGCCTTATGTTCATTTTGAACTTCGGGATGATTTACTCATTGGCACATACAAGAAGGGTTTGAGGTTCAATCTTGATATGGCAAAAGAAATTGTAAAAACAAGATTGGAGTTTATCAATCACAAACCACGACTAGCATTAGTTTATAACCAGGGAGTAGTTAGCATGGATAAAAAAGCAAGGGATTACCTTTCATCGGCCGAAGGAGTGCGCGGATGTATTGCCGGTGCAATTGTTCTTGATTCCCCATTTGGTTCTTTCCTTGGTAATTTTTTTTTATCAGTCACCAAACCAAAAATGCCGGCACGGATTTTTTCAAAAACGCAAGATGCATTGAAATGGCTCGAAACATTCAGAGAAAAAAATTAAACAGTGGATAACAGGTTCAGTAAAATAAACAGGCAGTTAAGTGAATACTCTCTGGGTAACTTCGACAAAAAAGTACGAATGTCACCGCGCATGGATGAAGTGGATGCTTTTATCTCCGGTGTAAATATGCTGGGAGAGGAACTGAAAGACAAAACAATTTCCAGGGATTATTTTAATAATATCTTCAATTCGGTTTCTGATATGGTATTTGTATTGAATAAGCAGGGCAGAATAGAAAATATCAATCACGCTGTTACCAATCATTTACAATACAGCCTTGACTTTCTGAAAGGAAAACCAATAAATTATTTATTGGACAAATTGCAACCTGACTGGTTCAGCAAGATCTTAAAAGATATGAAGACATCGCGAAAGATCAGTTATGAAACGGTTTTTAAAACAAAGGATAAAAACAGCTACCCGGTACTTATCTCTGCTTCCTTCCTCCTTGGAGGAAAAAACCTCAGAGAGAAAATTCTTGTAACAGCCAAAGACATATCCGATCAAAAGAAAACACAAAATATCGTTCTTAAAGCAATCATTGAAACGGAAGAAAAAGAAAGAATGCGATTGGCAAAAGATATTCATGACAGCGTAGGGCAACATCTTTCGGCAATAAAATTTTATATCGGAACATCGGCAGATGCTGTTGAAGATCCGAAACAAAAATCAATATTGCTAAAGGCGAATGCCGCATTGGTGGATGTGCAGGCGGATATGAGAAATATCTGCTTTAACATTATGCCCAAAAGCCTGGAAGTTTTTGGATTGGTGAAGGCCGTTGAAGAATTATGTTCCAAAGATCAATTGTTGAACCAGATGAAGATTGTTATAAAAGAACCGGACGGTTTTCCCAGGTTGCCATTGCAGCAGGAGTTTGCACTTTTCAGGATCATACAGGAATTTATCAGCAATGCTTTAAAACATAGCAGGGCCGATTCTTTATCGATAGAATTCAAATGCAAAAAGAAACTTGTGTTGATAGCCCTTGCTGATAATGGTATAGGATTCGATCTTACAAAGATTCGCAACCATGGAATGGGATTGAATAATGTGAGGTCAAGGATCAAACCTTATAATGGAGAAGTAGATATTATTACCCAGCCCGGGAAAGGAACGCGGTATGAAATTTCAATCCCAATAGAAAAAAAGCAATGAAATAATGGAAGAAGCTCCTGTTAAAATAATAAGCCTGTTAATCGTTGACGATCATCAAATGGTTCGTGATGGAATAAGGGTCATGCTTGAATCAAAGGAAAGTTTTCTCCGCTTTGAAATTGATGAAGCGGAAAATGGTGAGATCGCCATCCGTAAAATACTGAAAAAAGATTTTGATATTGTTTTAATGGATTACCAGTTACCGGGTTTGTCCGGAACTGAAACGCTGCAACAAATACGCCTGTACAAAAAAGACATCAAGGTATTAGCACTTTCGAATCATGATGAATTTTCTCACATAAAAAGTATGCTGAACGAGGGAGTCAATGGTTATATCCTGAAAAACATCGAACCTTCGCAATTGATCCAGGCTATTCAATCGGTGCTGGCAGGCGTCCCTTATTATTCAAACGAAGTTGCCATCAAGTTGATTGATTCCGTTAAGAACTCCGATAAAACAATGCTCCTGGAAAAAAGCGGCCTGACCAAACGAGAACTCGAAATTCTAAAAATGATCGCTCTTGAAATGACCAATGATGAAATAGCGAAAGAATTATTCATCAGCAAGCGGACAGTGGATACACACCGTCAAAATCTTTTGAATAAACTGAGTGTAAAAAATACGGCAGGGCTTATAAAGGCTGCTTATGAATTCAACCTTCTTTAACAGCGCCTGATAGTTGGCATTATAAAGTGCAATGATATTTCTTCTTAGTTCTTAGGTATTTCTCCAATAAAATTAATCACCAAAAGGGATAACATTATTTCAAAATTCTTTTTGTTTAAGAATTGGTTAATTGAGAATTTTGAGTATTTTTAGAATATTCTTCCACCTTATTAAAACCTCACAGGTTATTGCTCCTAAGTTGGCATCTCGCCTGTAACTTATGTGAGAATTATTACTGTTCTCTGTAATCAAGTTGGGTTAGAGATAATTGAGAATGAAAGCTATTGTTTTGAAAGGGTATAATTAAATTACATACTAATAAAAATTTATATGAAAGTAAAAATTGCTTTGGCATCCGAACAAGGTGATAACGACGTTGAGAATATCATCAACCTTAAACTGCGTATGAAAGAAAACCTTGATTCCGCGGTTGTAAAACAAGAAGAAGCTGCGTTGAATCCTGAGGATGCAGCAGCCGGTGTACTAAGCGCTTTGTTAAGTGTTATTATAGGTAAAGAGTTTTTGAATAATTTACTTGAAATTGTTAAAGAGTGGATCAAATCCAGACCTGCCGTTATAGAAGCAAAAAAGTCAAAACTTGAGATTGAAGTAGAACACGGAGAGGGTAAAGTAATTAAGATCAAAGTGGAAAACATGAAAGATCTCGAAGAAATTAGAAAATTAACTGAGTCAATTAAATAATGAATATCAATCCTGCCAAAACATTAGTTATTCTCGTGGGAGTAGGCACATATGATGAAAAGGAAGTTCTCCACTCATTGCCCGCTGCATACTCCAATGCCTCCAACTTATACAATGTTTTAAAAAACAAAGTTGGAATTCCCCCTTCTAATATCTATCAAATCATCGACCCCAAAAAAGGATCCGAGTTATTGGAGGAAATAGAAGAAAAAACAGATGCGGATTTTAACTGGGAGTTGGTTATTTTCTATTACTCAGGGCATGGAGTAAAAAGTGATGACCAAACAGAATATTTTTTAAGTACCCGGTCTGTACGCCCTTCAAGACCTGCTACGAATGGTGTCAATTTGGAACAACTGATCAAAAATTATCTTAATACTGCACGGTTATTAATGATCCTGGATTGCTGTTACAGCGGGAAAGCATTTGATTCCGCCAAAGGAAAATATGATTATTATATCATGGCATCATCTACTTTCAAAGAGACTTCAAAATATCCCCTGAACGAAGACAATTCAGCATTTACTAAGGTGTTAATAGAAAGTATTGAAAACGGAGTAGCCAAAGCAAGCGAATGGATAACTATAGAAGACATCTTTGACGAAACCAAAATAAAATTGGAAAAAACCGGGTTTCCCAAGCCTACCCGTTTAAGCAAAGGAGAGTTGGGTGATTTGTTTTTTGTAAAAAACAGCGGTAGCCGGGATAACAAGACTCCGCTTAGTGAATCTCCGAATGAGACGATACCTGAGGAGACCAATGCTGAATTGCTTTACAAAAAATTAAGAAGGCATAACAAAGCTGTAACGGAAGAAAGACAAAATCTGGATGCAAGATCAGAGTCGTTTCAAGGGGACTTAGCAAAGCTTGTGCTGCGTTATTATCCTTATCCGGTTGCTTATTTTTTAAAAAGTATTTTGGCAGAACATAAGGAAACGGAAAATCAGGATTTCTATAATACGTTTTATGAACAGGTCATTGAATTTTTAGCTTTTATACTGATGGTCGATTTGATCGACAATAAAAATGATTATACAGTGGGGAAGCTGGCGCATTTCGATATGAATGGTATAAAAACCGAAACCTGCCTTGAAATTTTAAGGATAGGCTGCACAAAATTCGATGGCAGGTTATTTATCAAAGAGTTTGTTGCCAACGCCGATTTTCTAACATCTGTAACGGCCTTACAGCAGTCACTAATTAACAATGAGCCTACCCCGACGGTAAAAAAGAATGCAATGCGTTTTCTCGGTGATATTGCCTTTCTTGCCAGCTATAAATTAATAGCGATCAGAAATATCAGCGTTAATAAAGGGTATTGTCCTCCCAGCCGTTTTCGCCATGAAACCAGCAGCTTAATGGGAGAAACCTTAAATAATTATCAAAAAGATCTGGTTTTGGAGGATAAATATCTGCATAACGGTACGGTGATGCTTTTTAAAAATAGTGGGACGAAAGAAATCAATGCCAACGATAAATATTTGAACTTATGGCCGCTTGTTGTAGATGCTAATGGATTTAAAGAGGGCAGCAATAAGCCGGATATTTATCGTTTTTCTAAAATTAAGATTGATAAAGAATTCGTGTATGAAGTAATAACGCTGAAAAAACTGGGATTAGAGCCCAAGCCTTATACGGATATTAATGAATTTATTTCCGATGAAGACAGGCGAAAATATTTCGATGCTTTCATGAAAGATTTTGACATTTTCTTTTAATATCAAATGAGTCTCCTTACAAACGCCATAAAGTTTCTTGATTCTTATGAAAAAAAGGATCGCCCTATTTATTTCGGACGGGATAAGGAGATCGCGGCACTTTATCAAAAAGCAAAAGAGTCCCGGATAATTGTACTTTATGGTTTGTCTGGTACTGGTAAAACTTCACTCGTACAATGCGGGCTTGCAAACGAATTCAGCGATTCAGACTGGCTGGAAATTACAATCCGGCGTGGCGGCTATAAATCAATTATTGACGCCATTGGTGATAAATTAAAAAGCCTTAGTAAAAATATAGAGTATGTCGGTCCGGTTCTATTGGAACCTTTACGCCTGGTTTATCTGGAAAATCTCAAACCTATTTATTTAATTTTTGATCAGTTCGAGGAATTGTTTATTGCAGCTGATGAAAAGGAAATAAAAAAGACGGTTTCATTCATCAGGGATATTTTACACGATGGCACGCTTCCTGTCACAATAATATTTTCATTGAGAGAAGAGTATTTCGCCCACCTTGATAATTTTGAAAAAAAAATTCCAACTATATATGATAACAAACTAAGATTGGAACGGATGAGCCGGCGCACGTTAGAAGACGTAATAACCAATATCAGTAAAAAATCGGATGTTATTCTTGAACCTACGGTGGCCGAAGAAATTATTAATGCAATTGAAAATAAGAAAACAAAGAATGTCGACCTTCCTTATCTGCAGGTATATCTTAAAAAACTTTATTCGGGGCTTGATCCAAACAACCGGAAAATTACAGCTAACTATGTAAAAACAACAACACTTCAGGATGTGTTATCGGGTTTTTTAGAAGAACAGGTACAAGAGATAAGTAAAAACGAAAAGCTGGACGACCAGGCGATATGGAGTGTGCTAAAGAATATGATTACATACGAGGGCACAAAAAAAACCGTATCCCTTGAACAATTAGAAAATGATGTGCGGGGAGAGATGCAAAAAGAAACGGTCCATCTTATCATTAAAAAATTGCAGAGTGCCCAGGTCATTCAACCGCAAAATGAGTTTTTTGAGTTAAAGCATGATAGTCTTGCCGCCAAGATCCAGACTAAAAGATCAGGTGATGAGAATTCAGCCATTGAAGCTCTTTCCATGTTAAGTAAGGTAAAAAGCGCAGGTGGCGAATTAACAGAAGATCAAATCAACAAGATCCGGCCCCATCTTTGGAATATCAGGGATATAGTCGACAATGATGATGAATTTAGAGATTTGAATAAATTTCTTTACACCAATGAATCTAATATATCCGCAAGAAAAAGAAAGGCGGCCCGGCTTCAAATCTTGATTAAGGGCTTAATCGTTCTCCTGGTAGCTGTTTTGCTGATTATTATTTTTATGGTTTGGAATGGTCAAAAAGAAGATTATGACAGGCTGGTAAAAGGCGCCCGGGAAGCAAGCAGAAAAGATGATTTTGGAACGGCGGACGGATTATATAACGAAGCATTGAATAAACCATCTTGGGTCAAAAGTAATAAAACTAATATTATAAAAGAGAGACAGAGTGTTGCGGCCCGGGCCCGGAACCATGAAATAGGAGATTCTTTATTTGCGAGAGGGCAGATATATTTCGACGACGAAAAAACAATCGATTCTGCCTACATAAAATTTCAAGAAGCTCTCAATTATAAGCAAGATCCGGTTTTTAATGTGAAGCTGGCAAGCGCAAGAGATCGTCTAAGGCAGGATAGTATAAGCCTCGAAAACGCGATTAAAGGTTTCGAGAAAGCGAAAGGGCTCACAAAGAGTAGAATTGCGGAATTCTATAGCAAAGAGTATTCAGAAAAATTATCTCACCTTAAGCAATTATTGAATAAGGATAAATGAACTGATAATGGTACTGCTGAACAAAATACACTTCATCATATTTATTTTGACGGGCATGTTATCCCATCAATTTATTTTTTGCCAATCGCAAAAAAATTGCTTTAAAGATTTTTATGATCAGGGTTTAAGGTCCTGGGAGCATAACGAACTTGAAAAAGCACTGGTTCTCTTTACCGCTGCAAAGGGATGTATTGAAGCAAGGGACCGGCAAAATGGTAAAAGCATAGATAGTATTCTTGAAATCGTTAATGATACCAGGATACGCCGGACGTACGAAATTCAGGTTAAATCTTACCTTAATCAGTCTTCTTTCCTTTATGATAGAAAAGATGTTGGCGGTGCCTATGTATCGCTAAGACAAGCACTTGATGTAGCTATTGCCGGTAACCTAACCACCGACATTAAAACGATAAGAAATCGATTAGACGGCACTGTTTTTTATAATTATATCGGTGACGACATAACCTATTTTCCCAGGCATAATGCATATAGTGTATTGACGAAAAATAAGTTGCGCATAATCGATGGCAATACATTTCAGATAATTGATACTTTTAACTCAAAAAAAATTAAGATAGGTGCAAAAAAAAGGTCTGAGAACTTATTTTGCATAATTGACGATGAAAATGAGATTTTTCATGTATATGATTTTGTAAAGAAAAAAAAATTTGAGTATCCTGATTCAATTATTTTCGCACCAGGGTCTCGAATAGGAACGGATATTCTTATTGCAGATAAATCTAATTCCATCATATGTAAAAGAGACTCTTTTTCTTTGCGAGTAATTGTTCCCGGCGTAGAAGAGCCAACAGATATTACCTTTTCTCCCGGAAATTATATTTGGTCTTATAAATTCGATAATGATAATGATTTTCTAATTGTTTATTTAAAAAAGACAAACATAAATTATAGCACGAGCCGGGGCCCGGTTAGTGTTGAGCCCAATTATAACGATACATCGTTTATTGCTGTATATGATTTAAAAGAAAAGAAATCAAAAGGAGAATATCAGGTTTTTAACCTTGATCGTTTAGATCTTGTTGCTGGGTCCGCCAATATTATCAATAAGACTAAAATTGTTTTTTTTGAAACAAGGCACGAGTTAAGACGGGATACAGTCAGCACGTCGCCTCTCTCTTATTCTTTTTATTTGCAAGTTTACGATCTTGAAACGGCAACACCTGATACGTCCATACTGCTCCGGCACGAACCAAGAAATAGATATTCATTTTCGGCTTACCCCAAAAAACCATTTCATATAAATGGTATCTATTTAATTTATCAATCAATGGACTCAAATCTTGTTTTTCTGAACACATCTACCTATCAAGTTGACACCACATTCAGATTCTATTTGAGTTTTCCGGAACAAATTTATCCGGGCGTCTTAGCAGATTTAATCGATTCTTCAAGTTTAAGAATTATTAATTTTAACCTTAAGACACAAACTATACATAGCAATATTGATTATAACTACCATTGGGCCAAAATTAATCCTTATGGCGAACGTCTATTATCTATACAGGGTTACTACTTGATAAGATTCAAAGACAAAGTCCAGTTTTATCATTTAGAGTCAGGAAAAGTGACCTTGACTATTGAAGATATCATCGATGAATATTTGTTTTCTGCCGATAGTTCTTTAATAGTTTATGCTACAGAAGACGAGATAAAATACTATGATATAAAAAAAACCACTTCACGCAGCATCTATAAGCAGGATTCGAGAACGGATGATAACGTAGTTTTTTCATTTCTTGATGAGAATAGGATATTAATCGGTATTAATAATTCTTTTCATAGCTTAAATGACGCCGATTTATTTAACGTTCCCTCCTGCCGGTTTTATTCATATGATTTTTCCACAGGAACACTTGAGAAACTACCTTTTCTAATCAAGGATACATGGTTTATCAGCGAGGTGAAGAGTAATATTGTTACATTTGAAAGCGAGATTTTTGAAAGTGCCGCCATCTGGATTTACCTCCCCGAAAATAAGAGGCTGAAATTCCTGGACGACTTCTTTAAAAATAACAAGTGACGAAGTCCTGTTATCTATCGATGTCGAATAAAAAACTCCCCCGATTAAATCAAGGGAGTTTTGTTTATATAAATTATGGTTGTACTAAAATTTATCCCACCACAATTGTGTTTCCACCAAATCACCACCAATAGCAGCGGCGGCAGCTTCATAATTTAGCCGGTTTACGTTTTGTTCATTAACCGGGTAGGGATATCGCAATGGAATTACAGATTGAGCATCGACGGCTTCTGTAAGATGAGGATAATCTAATCTTCTCCACTCGATCCACGCATCCCAGCCGCGATTGTATAAAGCAATCCATTTTTGTGTCCCAATTTTTTGTTTGTAGGTGCCTGCTGCAGTTGCATAATTAACCGCAGGATTTGAAAGATAGGCTGTGGCATCCGCATTGGTGCCGCCCCAATACAGAATAGAGGCAGTGATCGCATTATTGTAATGTTGCTGGGCAGTACCGCCAACATTATAACCTCTTTCTCTAGCTTCAGCAAGAAAAAATTCTACTTCTGCATAGTCTAAAATTAAGGCCGGAAAATCAGGGGCCAGGATTGTTTCCTGGGGTTTTGAGAAAGTAGCGTAGTTACCGCCTGCACCTGCTTCCGCACCTGAGTATTCGCCGGCAGCATCTTTAGTAAAATAATCATCGATACGCGGGTCATTTAATGACTTCATGGTTTCAATGATTGCTTCGGATGCAATAAAATCTTTACGACCGCTTTGAACAAGATCAACCCAGATTGGATTTGTATTTGGCGGTGTTGATAAATAATGAAACTCTGCATTATCTGCATTTGATGTAAATACACCGGCAGCAACAGCAGACTCAACAACGGCTTTTGCTTTTGCATTGTCATTATCTGCTATTGTCATCCCCATTTTTACTTTAAAGGAGTTGGCGAATTTTTTCCACGCGGCAACGTCACCGCCATAAAGGATGTCAGCACTTCCATAACTTCCTGCTGCAGTGTTCAGATTGGCAATATCCGCATCCAATCTTGTGAGCAGGTCATTATAGATCGTTTTTGCATCATCATATTTCGGGAATGTTTTATTGATGTCCAGCGCATCCGAGTATGGAATATTTCCATACGTCGTTACCAGGTAATACCAGGCAACTACCTGCATGATATCTGCGATGGCAATTTGATTTTTTTGCACGGCCGCATCAGTTACATCACCAGGGATCAGGTTTTTTGATTCCTGGAAATCACGCAGCACATCACGATACAATGCATTCCATACCGCATCGTTTATACTTCTTGTTCCCAGGTCGTAGTTGCTTTCATCGGTATAGGTAGTTTCCTGCCAGTACTGAACGATCAACCGGAAAATATTCAGGTTAACATTCGATGAGGTTAATGTATTCATCAATGTTCTCTGTGCATTGGTAAAAAATGTGTAGGAAGGTGATGTAGAAGGATTTTTCGGATCGATATTCAGATCCGTGATGTTCTTCCGGCATCCCGCTGTTACCAATACAAGACTTACTATAATTACAAATATTTTTTTCATAACATTTCAATTAATGATTAAAATCTAAGTTTAGCATTTATGGCAAATGTTCTTACAGTAGGATATGCTCCTCCCTGGTATCCCTGCAAATTGCCTGCACTGATTGTTTCTTCAGGATCTGCATACGGAAGATTTTTATGAATGATCCAAAGATTTTTGCCTATCAGGGAAAGATCGATTCCTTTAAATGGTTTTAATCTTGCTATTGTTTCTTTCGGAATGGAGAAAGAGAGTATTACTTCTCTAAGCTTTACATAGCTCGCATCATATACAAATGCTGCGGCAGGATTTCTTAAGTAACCAAAAGCACCAAATCCATTTAACGCTCTAACTGCATTTGGTTTACCATCAACAATGCTGATACCCGGTAAAACGATGCCGCCACCCTGGTTTAAAGGATTACGTGAAGGATTTCCCAGGTCATTGTTACCAGCTGTCTCCGGATAAAGTCCTGTTGCCAGTCCATAATACATATCAAGAGAAAATACATCACCCCCTTTTCTCATATCAACCAGGAAGCTTAAAGAAATATTCTTATACTTCAACGTATTATTGATGCCACCGATCCAATCAGGATTAGGATCACCGATCACTTCATTGGACGTAGTGGTGATACGGTAACGACCGGCTGCGCTTGTAGTGGGCAATCCGGAAGCGGAATCATAAATAAAATTCGACCCGCGAATAGTACCAAATGGTTTACCCAATGTTGCATTTAATGAAATACCTCCCTGGAAATTGGCCAATACAATATTTTCAGAACCCTCAAAGAGTTTTACAACTTTATTACGGTTGCGTGACCAGTTAATGGTCATGTCCCATGAGAAATCTTTTTTCTTAACTGGAGTTATGTTTACCTGCACTTCTATTCCTTTGTTATCAACTGTAGCAGCATTTAAAAATTTAGAATTATATCCTGTAGCTGTTGAAACGATCACAGGTAATATTTGATCAAATGAACTTGAACTATAATAGGTAACATCAAATCCAAATCGATTTTTCATAAACGCCATTTCTACACCAGCTTCCCAGCTTCTTGTTCTTTCCGGTTTCAATGAAAGACTATTCTTTGTACCTGTAACGGAAGATTGCGGTTCGCTTCCAAACGGAGGAACAACTGCGTAAACATCATATACACTAAAGATTGGAGCATCATTACCAACCTGCGCATAGTTAACTCTGAATTTTCCATAAGACAACCATGTAGCAGACGGCAATAATTTAGAAAACACAAACCCGGCAGATACAGATGGATAATAATATACATTGCTGTCCTTTGGCAGGGTAGAAGAAGCATCTCTTCTGATAGTCGCATCGAGTGTCAGCATATCCCTCCACGAAAGAGTTGCTCCTGCAAATACCCCATCAACTTCTCTTGTGCCGTCAAATTCAACAGGTGCGTTAGGTGTATTTAATGAATTAGAAAGCGCATATACTCTTGGCACTATTAAACCACCATTGGTGATGGCTCTTATTGATGAAGTATGTTGCCTGCGAATATTGCTGCCCAGTAAAGCTTTAAAGTCAAGTTCTTTAGAAAGCTCTTTATTGATTGTTAGTAACAGGTCATAATTGGTTTCCCTGTATGAACGATTAAATCTTGAATAAGATGACGTAGTTACACTGCCTACGGCCTGCCTTTCTTCCTGCAGCTCATCATAAGAATCCAAAGATATTCTTCCAAGAATATTTAACCAATCGGTGATCTTGTAATTAAGATTTACGTTTCCGAAATAACGATTACGGCTATCGCTTTCAAAATTTTCGTATCGTGTGAAATATGGATTATCCCAATAGATTGGAACAAGTATCGTGGGATCTGTCCAGTTCCAGGTTACATTTTCCCTGTTTCTGAAATACGCATCCTTTTGTTCTTTAACATCCACATTCACCTGCCACCACTGGCGGAAATTCGTCATCAGGTTTTTGTCATCATAACCTGTTCCATAACGTCCTTTACCAACTATGTTGGAAAAATCCAGTGCTGCTCCTGCAGTTAATTTATCTGTGATATTTAAAGTACCTGCAAGATTCACAAGATTCTTATCCACTTTACTATTTGGCAAAATTCCTTTATCACCGGTTCTTGTATAACCTAATTTAAAAGTTCCTTTATCAGAACCACCATTCACAAAAACACTTTGATTATAGCTTATTGATTTTTGAAAGAATGAAGTCGGATCATTTGCGGCAGCAACCCATGGTCGTGCTTTACCAAAATTTGGTGATGATGGATCAAAAGCATCCCACTGGTAAACCATCAGGCTGGGATCGAACTTTGCTCCATAAGAAGCATCTTCGCTGGTTGGTACTACATAATCATCTGTACCATCACCATCAATATCCCTGTAAAGAAAAAAACCTGCAGCAAATCCATAAGGAAGTCCCGTGTTAGGATCTTCATATCTCACACTTGGGAAATATCCACCGCCATATTCATGCTGATACTTCGCAAATGTTGTTTTGTCAATTGATCCGAACCCAACGCCTGAGTTAACGGTAATACCCAGTCCTTTCACACCACGTTTTGTTGTGATCAATATAACTCCATTAGCACCTTGTGATCCATATAAGGCACTGGCAGCGGCGCCTTTTAATACAGTTATAGATTCGATATCATCGGGATTGATATCTGCGCCGGCATTACCATAATCAAAACCACCGCGACCGGTTCTTTGATTTGCCGTATTCGTGTTGATGCCTGTAGTGTTACCATTATTAAATGGAACTCCATCTATAACAAACAAAGCCTGGTTATCAAAGATGATAGATTTGAATCCGCGGATCACAACATTCGTCGATCCACCCAGCGTATTTGTTTGTTTGATATCAACTCCGGATACTTTACCCGAAAGATTTGAAATGAAATTGTTTCCCCGGTTTTTTGAAACTTCGTCACCATTGATCTGCTGTGCAGCATACGGCACCTGGTTCCTTGTTCTTCGAATACCCAATGAAGTAACAACAACCTCCTGTAATTGTCCAACAGTAACTAGTGTGACATCTGCTGTGACCCCACTTACTGTTATTGTTTGAGATTGAAAACCAGCGGCACTAATTGTTATTTGATTGCCGTTAATTGTAATTGTGAAGTTTCCGTTTGCGTCTGCAGCTGTAGCATTTGCAGTGTTTGTTTCAGTTACTGTGGCATATGCCACTACCTGGCCTTTGTCATCTTTTACCGTTCCGGTGATCTTTCGTCCCTGGCCATAAATGAGCGTAGAAAGCAAAAGCATTGCAGCCAGCAATGAAATACAGTTTTTCATGCGTGAGTGTTTAAGGTTAAATAAATACTTGTGTGTATTGATGAATAGTTCATCCTATAGGGTACAATAGCTGTTAGCTTTGGTATGAATCGAAAAGCGGTAGTGGAACTTGAACGTGGTAACTTATAATAGTAAAAGGCAATGCAATTTTACGATATGCTGCTTTTTTCAAAAAAATATTTTAGAAATATTTTTTGCTTCGATTATTCATAAAGAATTTTTCAAACAACGATGTTGTCTCATTGAGCTTTTAAAAGTATTTTTTTTAACTCATCGATAAAGTTTGCCTGGCTCTCTAAAATTTTTTTCTTTGCTTCATCAAAATAAAACCAGGCAGCTTTATCTATTTCCGGAAAAGTTTTCATCTTGCCCGACTTTGGCGGCCATTCAATTTCAAATTCATTGCTTTTAATTTTTGCAGGATCGATATTACCTTCAACGGCCCATGCGTACACTATCTTTCCGCTTTTTTGTTTTATCGGAGTCAATTCAATAAACTCACCTGAAATTTTTATTCCTGTTTCTTCTTCAAATTCTCTTTTTGCTGCAGCCAATGGCTCTTCATCATCTTCAAATTCCCCTTTAGGTATTGACCAGGCACCTTCATCTTTTTTTATCCAGAACGGGCCGCCGGGATGAACAAGAAATACTTCAGGATTGTTGTTATGTGTTCTGAGCAATAATATGCCTGCGCTTTTCTTTGCCATTATAAATTTCTTATCAGTAAAAGTTAAGATTTCTTCCTGTAAAAATAATAGTGTGGAAAAATATGCAAACGGAGATCCGCTGGCACATAGGACAAAATAAACTCCTGGCTGAGTTATCAGCCCGGAAAAAAAGATTTATTGTTTAAAAAGAAAAAGCCTGGATAAATACAAACCCATTAAGGGCAAAGAAATTTATCCAGGCTACAGGAAACTTATTTTGTTTTATCGGAAACAGGTTCTTGTTCTTTCTTCGTACTTTCAGCTACCGATTTATCAGAAAGCACATTGCTCATCGCAACTTTCATTTTGTTTTTAAATCCTCCTGCTACTATCATTTGATCGCCACGCATAAGGGCATCATATCCCTCTTGCGCTACTTTTTTTGCATCTTCTAATTTCCCTTCCTTTACAACTTTCGACCGTTGCATATCCGCTTTATTAAAGAAATCAGTATCAGTGGCACCAGGCAATAAAGCTGTTATGGTAACACCTGTATCTTTTGTTTCTGTGGCGATCGCTTGTGTAAACGATTGAACAAAAGCTTTGGTACCATGATAAACTGAATTAAGCGGCCCCGGTGCTTTACTTGAAACAGAAGAGAGATTTAATATTTTCCCTCTTCCTTTTTTCAACATATCCTGCAAAAAAAGTTTTGTAAGAACTACAAGAGATGAAATGTTGAGCTGTATAATGGCCAATTCCCTGTGAATTTGTGTTTCTGAAAATTCACCATACTGACCCTGACCGGCATTATTCACTAATATGTCAACATCATAGCCTTTCTCACAGATTTCATTATACACATCAAAGGGACTTTGCTTTTCAAAAAGGTCTTTTGAAATGATCAATACATCAACGCCTAACTCCAGCAATTCATTTCGTGTAATGGTTAGATCGGCTATATCCCTTGATACAAGGATAAGGTTGTGGCCATTGGTTGCAAAGATCTTAGCAAGCTCATAGCCAATACCACTCGTACCCCCGGTTATCAAGGTATATGTTTTATTTGTTTCCATATTTAAATATTTAGTTAGAAACTAAGTAATACACAGGGTGCGAATTGAAAACTTAGTTGCTCTTATTCTTCTTCTTCAGTTTCTCCTTCGCCTTCTTGTTCTGCGGCCTTATTCACACTTCCTTCAGCTATTTGAGTTAATTTTTCATCTGCGCCTTTTTCTTCGTCAAGTGTTTGCTCTAACAAATCTGCTGCTTCATCCATACCTAATGTTTTTGCAAACTGCACCAGGCTGCCATAGGTAGCTATTTCATAATGCTCGACTTTTTGTGCAGCCATAATAATTCCTGCATCTCTTGTCATGCTTCCGTCTTCTGTTTCTTCAACAACTGATTCGCCTTCTTTAATTAGTCCTTCCATTGCATCACATTTTTTTGCCTGTGCTTTTTTTCCACATAATTCAAAAACCTGCTCCAATCTTGTTATCTGTCCTTCAGTTTGGGTAAGATGTTCCTCAATTGCAGATTTTAGTTCATCTGTCGTTGCGGCTTTTTGCATTTTTGGTAATGCTTTGGTCAAATGTTTTTCTGCCCAATAAATATCCTTTAATGAATCAGTGAAAAGCTTCTCCAATTGAGAATTACCTTCATCAGAACCGTTTTCAGGTTTTGGTGATTTTTTCGTTGCAGATTTTGATGAGGCCCCGTTTGCAGACTTCGCAGAGCTTCCATTTTCAGTTCGTGTTCTCCTCGTTCTTACGGAAGATCTCGTGTTTGTAGTTGGCATAAAATAATTTTTATTTTGATTAATTAATGATAAGTACAGTAATAAGGTTACAAACGCTATGCCACCAGACTTTTATTGCTGATTCTGATTCAATATCTAATTAGCATTCTATGGATTAGTTATCAATTCAATCAAATCCCCAATTATTGCAAGTTGGTACAATATTTATTGAATTTAAGCTATGGCACTAACACTTTATAAAAAGAAAAGATCATTTAATAAAACACCTGAACCTACAGGTGGCAAATCATCAGGTCCGGCGTTGCGCTTTGTCGTGCAAAAACATGCAGCTTCACGGCTGCATTACGATTTTCGGCTGGAAATGGAAGGGGTGTTGAAAAGCTGGGCAGTACCAAAAGGCCCGTCATTGAATCCGGAAGACAAACGTTTAGCGATGATGGTAGAAGATCATCCTTATGATTATCGCACATTCGAAGGAATTATTCCGGAAGGAAATTATGGTGCAGGTACTGTCATTGTTTGGGATGAAGGGACGTACGAAGCCCTAGATGGAGGCAGTAAACCGGCACAGGAAAAATCATTACTTCAGCAATTAAAAAAAGGTTCACTAAAAATTAGAATGAATGGGAGTAAATTAAAAGGTGAATTTGCTCTTGTAAAATTAAAGAACGCTGAAAATAATGCATGGTTGTTAATAAAGCACCGCGATAAATATGCAAAGGAAACGGATGTAACAAAAAAAGATAAGTCAGTGGTTTCAGGTAAAACGTTGGAAGCGATTGAAAAAACAAGTAAGAATATCTGGGGCAGCTCGCCTAAAAAGAAGTCTGCTTCAAAAAAGTCCCGCAAACAGCGTGTCGAAAAAAAAAGGATCTAACAGAAGGTAAGAAGGCGGCATTTCCAAAAACATTCAGACCAATGCTGGCTACATTAGTTGACAAACCTTTTGATGAGCCGGGCTGGATGTATGAAATAAAATGGGACGGTTACCGTGCTGTTGCCATGATCAATAAAGGGAAAGTGAACCTGGTTTCAAGGAATAATAAATCTTTCAATGAAAAATTTTATCCTGTTGTTGATGCTTTAAAAAAATGGGATATCGATGCGATCATCGATGGTGAAGTGGTGGTATTAAATGAAAAAGGTATTTCAAATTTTGGGGCATTACAAAACTGGCGAAGTGAAGCAGATGGTGATCTCTTTTATTATGTGTTTGATATTATGTGGCTGAATGGTTATAGTTTGAAACATTTGCCGTTAACAAGACGAAAAGAAATATTGAAGGAGACTTTACCCGAAGAAAACATGATCCGGCTCAGTGAAAGTTTTAATGCCACCGCTACAGAATTCTTAGAGACAGTTGCGAAACTTGGAATGGAAGGTATCATGGCAAAAAAAGAAGATAGCTTATATACGGAGGGCGACAGAACAAGAGATTGGCTAAAAATAAAAGCGAACAAAAGACACGAAGTAGTGATTGGCGGGTTTACTCAAAATGAAGGTTCAGCAAAAACTTTCAGCTCATTGCTCGTTGGTGTTTTTGATAATGGACGGCTGGATTATATGGGGAAAATAGGAACCGGCTTTAATGATAAAACGCAAAAGGAAATAATGGCTAAGATGAAAAAGCTGGTGACGGTTAAAGTTCCTTTTACTGAAATTCCTGATGTAGAAAAACCTTCACGATTCCGTCCCAACCCGCCAAAAGCAAAAGTGACATGGTTAAAACCGCAATTAGTTTGTGAAGTAAGTTATACTGAAATAACAAATGACGGTGTAATGCGTCACCCTTCGTTTGAAGGCTTGCGTATCGATAAAAAAGCAAAGGACGTAATAAAGGAAAAGGAAATACCCGTTAAAGAAGTTGTTGAAAAAGAAAAACCCGCATCCAATAAATATACCAGGCCCTCCGGTGATAAGAGCCGTAAAACCTTATTGAACCCATCTGAAGAAACACAAGTAAAAAAGATCAACGGGCATGAATTAAAATTTACAAACCTTAGCAAGATCTATTGGCCGCAGGAAAAATATACGAAGCGGGATATGCTGAACTATTATTACCAGGTTGCTCCGTATCTGCTTCCATATTTAAAAGACCGGCCGCAATCGCTGAATCGTTATCCAAATGGAATTAACGGAAAAAGTTTTTACCAAAAAGATATAACCGGCAAAGCACCCGACTGGATTAAAATGGAACCTTATACGACAGGTGAAGGCGAAGACAAAAATTTTTTAGTGCCGGAAGATGAAGCAAGCATTTTATACATGGCAAATGCGGGCGCCATTGAAATGAATCCATGGAACAGCACAATACATAATCCTGATAATCCCGATTGGTGCCTGATCGATCTTGATCCATCCGATAAGCAAGGTTTTGACATCGTGATCAAAGTGGCGCTGGCAACAAAAGAAGTGTTGGATTCAATGGGAGTGATTGGTTATCCGAAGACTTCAGGTTCTACGGGCATTCATGTGTATATTCCGCTTGGTGCAAAGTATACTTATGATCAATGCCAGATGTTTGGAAGAATCATCGCAACACAGGTAAATAATATGTTACCGGATATTACAAGTATTGAAAGGTTAACAAAGGCAAGAAAGAATAAATTGTATGTAGATTTTTTGCAGAACCGTCCGAAAGCAACATTGGCTGCGCCCTATTCATTGCGGCCAAAACCCGGCGCGCCGGTGTCTATGCCTTTGCATTGGGAAGAAGTAAAGAAAGGATTGAAGATAACAGATTTCAATATTTCAAATGCAATGGACAGAATTAAAAGTGAAGGAGATATTTTTAAACCTGTATTGGGTAAAGGGATCGATCTGAAAAAAATATTGAAAGATTTATAGCGATAGGGGATAAATCTGCCTTATATAATTTATAGTAGTTATATTGGAATGGTAATTACATGGATTCGATAACTCACATAGCTCTTGGTGCATGCATGGGCGAAGCTTTTCTCGACCGCAAACTTGGCAAAAAGGCAATGATTTGGGGAGCATTAGCGCAAAGTGTTCCTGATATAGATTTTGTTGCATCATTCTGGATGAATACTTCCAACAATTTGCTGGCGCACCGGGGCTTTACCCATTCTTTTTTATTTGTTGTCATCATAGCCGTATTCTTTTCGTTGATCGCTGAACGATGGCACCGGCCACATAATATCAGGTTTAAGAAATGGTTTATCTTTTTCGCGGGTGTAATTTTTGGACACGTTTTTATTGATGCATTTAATAATTATGGCGTCGGCTGGTTTGAACCATTTAGTCATAAAAGAATTTCTTTCAATACAATTTATGTTGCTGACCCATTTTTTTCAATATGGCCTGCCATTGCTATTGTATTACTGATAGTTTCCAGGCATGGGTGGAAAAATAGAAAAAAATGGTGGATGATGGGTTTAGTGATGAGTGGGATCTATCTTTTGTATTGTGTTTTCAATAAAACATTGATCGATCGGGACGTGAGGTATGCTTTAAAAAAACAAAATATTCAATATACAAGATATTTTACCACACCAACAACGCTGCAAAACTGGTTGTGGTATGTTGTAGCCGGAAACGATTCAGGCTATCATGTCGGGTATCGCTCCGTATTCGATAGCAAAAAGCAGATCGATTTTGAATATTTTCCCCGAAATGATTTTTTACTTGATTCTGTGGAAGACACCGAAGCATTGCAAAAACTAAAACGCTTTTCGCAGGAATTTTATACGGCAGAGGAGTGGGGAGATACGCTTGTGTTCAATGATCTGCGCTTTGGACAAATTATGGGTTGGCAGGATCCACGCAATAAATTTGTGTTTCATTACTTTTTAAAAGATAGCGCCGACAATACGCTTGTCGTTCAGCGTGGCCGTTTTTCAGGATGGAATATGGGAGCTTTTAAGTCACTGCTCAGACGTATAGAAGGGAACTAATCTTCTTGTTTGAAATAAAATGTAAAAAGAGTTAATATCCAATTCACCAGCGCATAACATATTTTTTGCCATAAGCGCCGGAAAAGATTTGCAGACGACTTATAGTTCTCCCAGGAAATATGGGTACAATCATTTGCAATAATTTTATTCAATTCATCCTGAACATACCTTCCAAAATCATTGCTTTTGATATCGAGATTTAATTCAAGGCTCGCAAATGCGCTAATATTGTTTACATTGAAAGAACCAATGGTTACAAACCCATGGTCACATACACTCACCTTTGCATGTAATATGGTTTTTTGGTATTCATATATTTCTATTTTCTTTTTCAGGAGATAATCATACAGATATCTTTCTGCACTTTTTGAAAGTGGCACATCAGATTTACCGGCAAGGATCACTTTTACTTTTACACCTCTTCTGGCTGCTTTACCAAGTAATCGTAATAATAAACGCCCCGGTAAAAAATAACTGCTCATTACAGTTATGGTTTTTTTTGATTGTGCAAATAGACTGCGATAGGTATTCCATACTTCACTTTTTCGTTTTACCCAATCGTTTTGCCGAACCCTTATCATTTGCCTTTCTTCTTTAGGTATCGAGTTGCAAAAATTCTCAATCGCATTTTTTTCAATTGTGTCTTTTAATTTTCTTCTTTTCCTCCACATCCGGTTGCAGATAAGATGGAGTTGATAAGAAGTTTCTCCTTCACAATAGAGGGCAAGATCAAACCACGGTGGCTGACCTGGCATGGTGTTATACCGGTTGCTGATATTTAATCCGCCGACTAAAGAATACAATCCATCCGCAACAAATACTTTTTGATGCAGTCTTCTTCCAAAATAAAAATGTTTACTTTTTAAAATGGGCTCAAAGAATTTAAAGTGAACCCCGGCATTCTGTATTTCCTTCCTGATTTCTCTATTCAGACCTTGCGAAGCATAACCATCAACATGAAGATAAACGGCGACACCTCTTTTGGCAGCTGCTTTAAGCGCATCAGTTACTTTTACCCCCGTTTGGTCATAATCATAAATGTAAACCTGCAGGTGAATACTAATGGCTGCTTGCTCAATTAACTTAATAAGCAATGAAAAATAATCTTCCCCGCTTTGCACGAGACTTATCCTGTTTCGGGAAGTGTAGTGATCTGACATATTGAACTTAAAGGAAAACCTAATCTGTTCAGCAATTAAATGAAATAATTTCTTTAAGTTATAAAAAGAAAAGCAAGATATTAAATGAATGAGCAGTACGAATAAAAATTATAGTAATCCAAAGATTATTTTTTAATCACTTCCCAATAAACCTTCTTGGGTTTTAGTTGTGCATCGAACAGGAGAGGATAATCTTTCCGGCCTCTCACCGGAAAATTATCAAGCCAGCTATGACGATCAGAGATATTCCAGAAGGTGACCGAGGAGATACTTTCACCGTATTTCTTAAATAATTCAAAAGATAGTTTATATACCTCGATCTGTTTTTGTTCTTTTTCCGGGGTGAAGGCTGTATCAGTATCTGAAGTCTTTCTTTCTCTTGAATTGTGTTCTTTCGGGTATACTGAAATATCGAGCTCGGTTATTTGCATATCGAGACCAAGTGCAGAAAAATCTTTTAATGTATTTTCTAATTGTTCCCTTGAAGGTTCATTGATTGCCCAATGCCCTTGTAATCCCACCCCATGTATTGGAATTCCTTTTGCTTTCAGATCTTTGATCATTCGGATTATCTTTTCTCTTTTAACAGGATCGATTTCATTGTAATCATTATAAAACAAAAGCGCATTGGGATCAGCGGCATGCGCCCATTGAAATGCCTTTGCAATAAATTCTTCTCCGCATATTTGATAGAATAAAGAGTTCCTGAAAAGCTCATCCTTTTTATCAGATATTGCTTCGTTCACAACATCCCACGCATAGATTGTTCCTTTGTATCTCGATACCACTGTTGTTATATGATCTTGTAAACGCTGAAGCAATACTTCTTTTGATACCTGTTTACCAGTAGCAGAATCGGTAAAGAACCATCGTGGTGTTTGATTGTGCCAACAAAGTGTATGCCCCCGGAGTTTTAACTTATTTCTTTTTGCAAATGCAGCAATAGAATCAGAAGGAGCCCAGTTATATTGATTAGCTCCAGGATGAATCGGTCCCATCTTCATCGCATTCTCAGGCGTCAGGCTGTTAAAATGTTGCAAGATCAGGTCTGCCTCATCAGTTTTTAATGCTTGCGGCGAAACGGCAACACCCATTGTAAAATAATCTTTGAAATGATCTTTCAGACCATCATTCGTTGCAGTAATATTCTTATTAAGATTTTGCATATTACTACAACCGTCAATAAGAACGGCGGACATTAAAGTAACCACGATGAGGAAAATATGTTTCATAAAATCTGATTTAAAGTTCTGTTTACTAAAATATTTTTCTTTAATAAGTATATAGCTTCACATGCTGGATACTATATTCATTGCCGGGTATCCTCACATGTCGTCCCTGGTGATCCTGATCGCCATTCATGCGGCGTCCTTTTTTCCATATTTCATTTATAAATCTGCCTTCGTCTACACTGATAAAACCGGCCTTCTTACTATTTGTTTTTGGTGTAAATGTCATTACAATGGCGGTACCTGCTATAAAAAATTCGTCAGGCGCCACTGATATTATTAGTCCTCCGGCTAATGGCCACTCCTCATTTTTTGCACCCGCAGGCCATCCCATTTTATATTCATGATGAACTGTAAAAAGATAATCCCCGATCGCAATATTTTTTATTATAGAATCTCTTTCGATCAAAAAACCTTTGACGGATCCCGAAGGTTGATACTGCGCAATTAAATGAGTTATTTGTTTTAAAATATCATACGCCTTCCCGATTGGTTCCGCTTCCGGACCTTGAGTTGATTCAATTGAAAAAGGCGCAAAGGCTAAACAATTATAGTTTCCAAAAGCAAAGAAAGCTTTTGCATCAATACCTTTTTCAAAACGGATCTCGGGAATGAATAATGGATCATTTAACCGGGTATAGAGATCACACCAGTGTTTAAAATCAGGATTATAAAAATCCGGAGCTAAGAAATCAATAGCTGGCGCACCGGCTTTCCATATGTCCATTATATGCGGTAATGGACCCGCACTAGGATATTGACCAGGCTTCCATCCAGGACGATTCAATGCGGCATTGACAAACATGGGTAAATTATAAACAGCTTTACCTGCTGCTGCCAACTCATTTGCAAACACTGCATAATGCCATGCCATAAAAATTTCATCTGTTGAAAGACTTTTTCCAAACATCTCTTCCCAATTGCCTGACGTTTTATATCCATTCGCTTCCCAAATCGCTTTGACCTCAGGAAGCAAACTGTTTTTATTTTTTGAGAGATAAGATATTAATTGTCTTGGAACAGCTTGACGAAAAGCCTCATTGGCAGCTTCATCATAAGTACGGGCATCGGGAAGCATGCCGATCTCATTTTCTACTTGTATAGAAATAACTGTACTCTGAGTGTTATCTGCCCGTTTAATATATTCGATCAACTTTACAAATGCTTTCTTATCCGCTTCAAGATTATTTTTAATGAATGGCGTTAATATTTCATGCGGGCTTCCGGTTTTATCCAATATTCTTGGAAACCTTGTTGTGTTGATCTTCACCCATGCCGGTGCATAGCATGACATGCTATTCTTCCATGCGCCAAACCACAACAACACCAGTTTCATATTGAACAGCAGTGCATTCTTTAGCAAACTATCTACCGATGAAAAATCAAATTGACCTTCAGCAGGCTCCATCAATTCCCAATACACAGGTGCAATCACTGTATTCAGATTCATTTGTTTCAGCTTAGGCCATATCGGTCGCATGTAATCATTGCTTGATGCACTTGAATTGCCTAACTCACCACCAAGGATCAAAAAAGGTTTATTGTCAACTAATAATTGAGTCGTAATTCCATTCTTTACCAGGCGTGGTATCGTTGATTGTGCCTGTGCATTTGCCAACACACAGAAAAAACTTATTGCTATGATGAAAAAACTATTTCTCATTCGTTTTTTTAATATGTTCTCCTACATCGATCATTGGCGCTATCCAGATTTCTTTCTCATTCTTTTTTAAATATTGCAAAAACTCTCTGTGTGCGGGGATGGATACATTTAATGCGTTGCCGCCGCCAACACCGTGAAAAAGTATTACGAGTAAAGAATTTGTTTCGATGGCTTTTTTCACCCAGTCGATCAATTGCGTTCCTGTTTCACCATTTACCAGGTAACAATCCACATTGTACAGATCGATCTCATTTATCTTATGCATTTGATTTCTTACAGCTCTTGCGGCAACAAAATCATTTTTCATGGCATTAATAAATAATGAATCACCAATTTTCATATCGCCACAAGTAAAGGCAAATGTTCTTTTTGTCTTTCCATCCAAGGCCTGTAAAAAGAGATTGGTCATTCTTGTTTCATCCACCATTCTTTTCACCGTATAATTGTTCATATCATATTCCGGCTTTACCTATTCTCTTCCTTTGCCGCCGATGCACGGATGATATAAAGTGTGATTACCCAACTCATGGCCTTTTGTTGCAAGTTGTTTCCAATCATTCATTCGTGTTTGCATAGATTGAGAAAATGCGGTGACGTAGAAGGTAGCTTTCAATCCCAATGAATCAAGAACAGGAATTGCATTGTCGAGGTGTTGATCAATAGCGTCATCATAAGTTATTACAACGGCACATTTTTTACCGTTCCAGGTTTGATTCGATTGCGAGTAGCTTGTTAGTGACGAAAACACTACGATGTATAGGAATATTTTTTTCATATTGATCCAAATTTTGTTCTGAACCAGTCGAAGTCAACATATCCGCCCGCTGACCTGGTTGCGTAATTGAACAGGCAGATCTTATTGCCTGTAAAAATTGATAGATTAAATCGCATTGATAGTTCATTGCCCAATCGTCTGAATGTCTTATTATCAAAGCTATATTCGAATGAAGCTGTATTGTTAATATTGGATGCAATTGTTCTCAGGTAGATCATTTTATTGTTCATCGTTACTGAATCAATAGTCTTGCCATCATTTACCATAATGATTTCTTTGGAACCATTGGTTTGCCGTACGGCGATAAATGCGAAAGGATCCTGAAATAATGCTAAACCAGCTATATCGCCATCTTTCATATTGGCAACTTCCATTCTTGTGGTAGCGACAGTCGGGGTATGATTATAACTGGCAAATGGTCTTTGTGTAATTGTGTTGCGGGCTTTGCGAAGATTTGAGTCAACTCTCCCGGCTTTGATTCTCAGGAAACCGGGTCTTTGTGTCAATGACCAATGTGCAGGATCAGGGTTATGATTCCATCCCCATTGCATCCCGATGGCTGTGCTATTGAATTCATCTGATGTTGGAAATGATTTTAGAGGATAGGTGTTCCCCACATTTGGTTTTTTGTAAGTGACAACTGCTTTGCCATTAATTCCAACCATCGGCCATCCGTCAATCCATGTTACGGGCTGCAATGATGGAAAGCGACCAAAAGGCCCGCTGTCAACAAAAAGTATTGTCCACCATTCTCCACTTTGTGTTTTGATCAATGCTCCCTGGTGTATGCCGAAGTTTATTCCCGGTGTAGTATCCCTGATCACAACCTTTTGTTCAAATGGGCCATAAATATTTTTTGAACGTAAGGCTACCTGTATGCCATCTTTACCGCCATAGGTGCCATATAAATAATAATAGCCATTTATTTTATACACATGCATTCCTTCAAGTCCACGCCGGATGTCGCCGGTAAATACTAAAGAATCTTTTGTTTTGGGCGAGAGATCAGGATTGAGTTCTGTAACCGATATCCTGCTATAACCATGCGTCACATAGATCCTTCCATCATCATCAAAGAATAAACCAGGATCATAAAAGCCTTTTGGCAATTTTCTGATTTCCCACGGACCTTCTGCTTGTGAAGCTGTACAAACAAAGCCACCTTCATCAAGTGTAATAAATAGTAAATAAAATTTGCCATTATTATACTTTAAACTTGTTGCCCATTGGCCATGCGAGTAACGATGACAACTATCGAGATCATAACATTTACTGTAGTCAAAACGGGGCACCGCATTGCTGCAGTATTCCCAATTCACAAGATCTTTCGATTTCAAAATAGTTACCCCCGGGAATACAAACATGGTTGTGGATACCATATAGTAAGTATCATTAACAAGTATTACATCAGGATCGGGAAAATCAGCAGCAATCACAGGATTTGTATAAGTGCCATTACCATTATCACTTTGCATTTTTTGTGCATTGCCGCTGGTAAAGCCTGCCAATAGAAAAAGATAAAGAAAGATAATATGCCTTAAAGATGGAATCACCTATTCACTGAATTTTGAAAATATTGATTTGTCAATCGGCTTAAACAAGAATTGCGAGAACATGTACAATCCATTTTTCCAAACCTTAAAATCATGTCCACCTGGTTCGATATAATAAATATGAGGAATGTTCTTTTCAATAAGGTAATCATGAGTTCGCTTGCTGAAAGTGAGAAGGCGATCGTTATCGCCGCAGGAAATCCAAAGTAATTTCAATTTGCTTTTTGCTGCTGCTGCATCAGGAAACAATTCTTCCGGTTTTTTTGTATTTGGTGCAGATGAAAATCCGCCGACCCATGCAAACTTGTCGAGATTGCCCAATCCGAAATTCAACGATTGGCCGCCACCCATTGAGAGACCGGCAATCGCCCTGTTTTCTCTATCAGTCAGCACAGGATATTTTTTTTCGATATGCGGTATAAGATCATATAACAAATCTTTTTCAAAAGTTGCGAAAGCCTGTACTTTGACGCTATCGAAAATATTTCCACCTGCACGGTCATCTTTCATTGCCCTGCCATTGGGCATAACAACGATCATGGGTTTGATCTTTTTGTCGGCATAAAGATTATCCAATATCACCTGTGGTTTACCACCATTAAGCCATTCCTTTTCATCACCGCCAATACCATGTAATAAATAAAGTACGGGATATTTTTTCCCTTTTGAAAAGCCGGGTGGTGTGTATAACAATGCTCTTCGGTCACCGCCCACCGTTTTTGACTCATAAGTGATCGTATCGATCGTTCCCCTCAAGATACCAGTACGTAAAGAGTCGAACCCCGATGGTGCAGACTTTTCGATACTCTGACCAAATGATCCGTAGTTCACCAGTACAAGTGCACTAAAAATTATCGATAGCTGTTTAATCATGTTTTTCCGTTTATGAATTATTACATCACTGCGCAACGGTTCTTTCATATTTCAAAAACTTATTCGCCCAGGGAATAAAAAATTTAAAGTTCGGTGCATCAGTATGCCCGCCATCATGTTGCCTCCATGCTAATTGACCATTCAGCATATCAGTCAGCACAGGTGGCATTTTTTCTTTCATATAGTCATTTGACAAACCGAGATCCGTTGCACCTAATAATTTAAATGCTGAACCGGCTGCGACGGTAGCCATCCAGCTTCCTTGCTGATCCAGCCATTTTGCATCACCTTTTTCAGGAATACCATAACTGATGAATACAGGACGGGGAGCACAAAGAGCAATTAATTCATGTGAATCAACTGGAAGATCGCAACCGGTTTTTTTCCCAAATGATGATTCTTCTGTTCCATATTTTAAATAATTACCAGCCATCCAATGATATTCACCACTACCGGTAAGGCTTTCCACTGCTTCTCCAAATACACGGCGATGAAGTGTGGCACCACCTTTACCGGATGAACCGATCAATCCAATCGCAAATCGTTGTTCAAAAGCAAGTGTTACCAATGCCGCTTTGCCATAACGTGACACACCTTCGATTCCTACTTTTTTTGCATTTACTAATGTATCTGTTTCTAAATAATCTAATCCTCTTGCTGCTCCCCATGCCCATGCACGCAATGAACCCCAATCATCCGGTTTGCGTGGCTGTCCTTTATTTACTAAACCAATAATTCCTCGTGTAAGACCTGCACCATTATCAGCTTGTATGCTGTTCGGTTCAATTGTCACATAACCCCAACCTGCAGCCAACAACCTTTCCTGCGGAGTAAGTTCCCCGTCAGGCTTTGCAGGAGCAAAAAAATTAGGTGCTGGGAAGTCTTGTGACAGGTGAGTACGCAGGATATTTATCAAAGATCACTTTTAATGAAGGATCGTTTTTTATCATCAGCTCTTTGAAGGCTGAATTTATTTTTTCCATTTCATCCGGTGCAGGTTGTGCAGGTGCAGGAAAAGAAGGACGGCCACTAAACATCATTAACACCGGAACCGGGCCTTTGACATTTGCCGGCACTACCAACATCATATTTATATCAACATTGATCAATGGGTATTCGCTATTATCAACATGCCCTACCAGCATTTTTACAATTACAGGAGTACGATCAACAAATTCCCTGTCGATCACCTTTACAGTCCATGTTACTTTCGGAATGTTTTTTGGAAGACGACCATAGACTTCTCTTTCGAGATCTTCTATCAACTCAGGTCGGCGTTGATTCCACCATGCATCGGCTGTAGTTACTTTTTTACCATTTTTTGTTGTTAGCAGATCGGGCAATTGAGGACATGGATTTGCGATTGATTCATCATAATTGGCATGATTGGGAGCCGACTCATTACCACTTGGGCCCGGTCTTAATTTTTTTATACTCAACTGCTGTTTCATGTTATCATGATCCTGTTGTGCAGTAAGTGTTGTAAGCTTTGGATATTTAGTGCTATCGATTTTTATTGCCTGTGCAATTGCTATATGGATAAATCCCATTACGGTCAGGAAAGTGAAAATTCTTTTCACGGTATAATGTTTATTGTTTGAGCGCATTTATTAACCACACGGTTCTTTTACCGTTCAGTTCTCCTTTTTTTTATTCATTTTCTTACTCAAACGGATGTAATAAATTGCTTGTGCCGTTGCAGCGAGAAGCAATGAAATCAATAGTTTTCTTATCATATTTAATCTATTTATCAGTTCTAAATGGCGATGCCGGTAAACCTTCTTTGTTATATAGATTTGGATTCACAGGATTATCAGCCCATGCATAACGTACATACATCGGGTTGGCTATTGCATCATTCCAGACCACCACTTTATCTCCTTCGATCTTTGCTTTTGCCCATACAAATTTTTTATCGGAGCCGGCAATTGCAAACTCACTTAACTCTTCGCCATCATTTGTAATCAAACCACTACCAATATTGCTGAAATTGATCACTACTTTATTTCCTTCAATTGTTGATGACTGATAAGCAGGACCAGAGTGAACTATGTTTTCCCCATAAACAATTTTTAAAGCAGCCAAGGCTAATCTTTCTCCAACATCTTTTTTATTGTCAGGATGAATGTCGTTCCATTCGCCGAGGTCTATAGCAACAACCATCGCCGTATTTGGAACCGATAAAGCTTTTAATTGCGATTCTCTTAAGCCAGCCCATTGACTTTCTGAGGGCAGATAATTATAATCCATAAAACCCGGAAGTTGAACATAGAGAAATGGCGCAGCAGGTTGTTTCCATTTATTTCGCCAATCAATGATCTGCGCCGGTTGCAATTTTGCATATTCGCCTGCACGGCTGGTATTTGCTTCTCCCTGGTACCAAAGAAAACCTTTGACAGAATAATTTATCAACGGAGCGATCATTGCATTGTATAAAGCAGTTGGTTGACTTCCCGCATTGATGCCACCGCCGCCGCCGCCACTTCGTGGCTGATAAACTTCACCAACTTTATATTGCCATTCACCTTTAAGATCAATTGTATCACTTCCTGCAAATATGCAATATGGTTTATCAGGAACAAATCCGCCTTTGCCATTCGTATTGGTGACTTTTACGACGAAAATATTTTTACCGGCTTTTAATACATCAGCCGGTACATTATATCTTCTTTGCGGATACATATAAGTTGTACTGCCAACTTGTTTTCCGTTTATATACAAAACATCTGCATCAACAATTCTTCCCAAAAAAACTCTTGCTGGTTTACCTGTCATCGAAACAGGGATATCAATTTCTTTTCTGTACCAAACAATTCCATTCAGATCCCTAATGCCCTGGTCCTCCCAATAGCCGGGTATATTAATTGTCTTCCATCCTTTCGGGATATAAGAAATATCAAACCACTTTCTTTCACCAATCATTCCCAGGTCATTTTGCTGAGGACGAGTTGCATTATTGAACGCAGCCCGGTTCACTCCATTTATGTACGCAGTATCTTTATTTTTTTGAATAGTTGCCTGTATGGTAGAAAAATCTCTTAAACCTTCTTCACTTGTCCATGCTTCGATAGGAGTGCCGCCAACACTTGCATTGATCAATCCAATTGGTATATGATATTTTTCAAATATTTTTTTTGCAAAAAAATAAGCAACTGCAGAAAAGGGTCTAACATCATCGCCAATGGCCGACTTCCAATAACCCGTTGGCAGATCATCCTGCGGGCCTTGCAAGTTCGTGAGGGTGGGAATCCAAAAATGTCTAATCTGCGGATTGTTAGCTTCGGCAATATCTTTTGCATAGGTCACATCATGAATATTCATCTGGTGCACCATATTCGATTGACCACTGCATATCCATACATCGCCAATCAAAATATCTTTTAATAAAATTTTATTACTGGCAGCAATATCCATTGTGTAAGGTCCGCCGGCTTTCACCGGTGATAATAAAACAAACCAGTTGCCGCTTGCATCTGCTTTTGTTTTATACGACTTGCTGTTGAATTTAACGGTTATCTTTTCATCTTTTGATGCCCATCCCCAAATCTTTATGTTGGCATCTCTTTGTAAAATCATACTGTCTCTTACAAGCCGGGGAAGTTTTACCTGTGAATCTGCATTTTCACAAATGCAAAGGCAAATACTCAGAATTATATAAATGATTTTGTGCTTCATTTAATTTCTCCACTGAAAAGCAAAATATTCACATTGTTCTTTCCCGATATTTTTTAAAGCATGAGGAACATTGGACGAAAGAAAATACAGATCGCCTGCAGCACCTTTGTAAAGATTGCCATTGATATACATTTCTACCGTTCCGCGTAAGATCAAAATAATTTCTTCCTGCACATGCGTATGCGGCGCATGACTCACCGAGTCTGCATTTAATGCGGTTGTGTGCATTTCAAACTGGCTTAATTGTGATGTGGCCTTGTTAAAAAAATCTCTTCGATATCCTTTGCCTGTATTCTTTGTTTGCAATTCATTCCAGTCGAGCATAAATGAACCTCCCGCTTGTTTTGCTCTTTCCAAATTCATTGGCTGCTTTCCTTTAAATTTTAAAATAAAATAAGTGGCTTGAGTGTTACCGGCATTTTCAATTCCATGCTCGTCACCGGGCATGGCAAATGCGATGCTGCCGGGACCAAGGATTTTACTTTTCCCCGCAATGGTAATTTTTACTTCTCCTTGTTTTACAATAATTAGTTCCTCATAGTCATCATGCACATGTGGCGGGTGAGGTGCCTTGGCTGGTTCTAATGTGGAAGCATGAATTTCAAAATAACTTAAAGCAAATGTTTTTCCTTCTAATACTTGTCTTCTCACTCTTGTATCCTCTTTGATAGCTTCGAGTTTGCTCCAATAATAAACATTTGATACCAATGAATCATGCTTTTGTGCTATCAATGATGTTGCAGTTAGTAAAAGAAAGCACACAATTATCGTTTTCATTATTTAGTTTTTAAAGCGACCTCTAATCCTTTTGTTGTTGTATAATATTTTGCCAGCATATTAGGAATTTCCCATGCGGGCATATTTTTCTTCGTTAGGTATTCCAAAAAACTGTTCATAACTCTTGCAAAATGTGCTTCGTGATTTTCTTTTAGTTTTTCCGGGATGATTATTTTCCATCCATTTTTTGTACTATTTAATTCTATACCGGGATATTTTGTTTTGAGTTTTTCTATTGCGTTAATCACGTCAGCATTTCTTTGCGAAAGAGTAAGCGGTTCGATGTATAAGGTTGGCTGAAATTTTTCTTCTGCACCTTGTTTGATGATAAGATTTGCCCTTGTGCCGCGCATGATTGAATAATGTGTATCACCTGTTCCGTCAGGTGCTTTATAATTCCAGATCACTGATGTCTTTGCGTGAATTCCTTTTAACTGGTAGTTGATCTCGCCATTACAATACACTTGCAGCAACGAATCCTTAATAATGTTGTTAGAAAAGTAGGAGGGAAAGCTATCGAGTTTTGTGATCGCTTTAAATTCGGAAAGACTCATATTGGTAGTCCACCTTCTTGCTTTACCGATCACGATGTCTTTTGTATAGTCAATCGCTTGTCCGGGAAAACATTCCCATTGGACCAGGTCAACAAGATGCGTCATTACATCAACAATGCCTTCTCCCTGTTGTGACACGTCCATGAACCAGGCGGGCCTTGTCAAAACACTGCCGGAAACATATTTATAAAAATGATGCACACTTTCTTTAGTGATGGCAGGGTTATCGGATGTGCCTTTTTCCAGCTCCCCAAATACTTCGGGTATCATGGAAAGCTCACGTTGCAAGATCGTATTGATCTCAAACCTCTCCGTCATTATATCATAAAGAAGTACATTGTTTCTTGCTGCAACATCAAAAGCTTCTTTAAGTTTTTCAAACCCTTTAGTGTCAATCACCATGGGTTTATCAGCAAATACATTGAAACCATTTTGAAGCGATTGCAAAATGTAGTCTGTCTTCTTTTGATTATTTCCTGACAGTACAACTACATTCCCCTTTTTCTCAGCGATCAGCTTCTCAAAAAAATCTTCACCAGTATAAACTTCTTCTTTCCATGTTGTTGGTGATTCTGCTCTTCCATTATACCCATCGATCCTGCCTAAATGCAATTTCAGATCATTACCTTCAGGGGCATACACATATACAACAGAATCAACATCATCATACATTGTTTTTTGTACCAATGCCGCATGAAAATGACCGGGATCGAGTGTAACCAGTTGCACAGGTTTTGTTTTGCTCTCAGTTGGCGATTCTTTAGTATTTGATTGACAGCTCATCAATATGATCATTACTATTAATAAAAATTGAGTTTGAAATCTTTTCATTTCGTTTATAATAAATTTTGTTTAAAAATGAGCGGCCCCATCCTCCTTCGCCTTCTCCGCCTGAGGCGGAAAGGAGCGGTGCTACATTACAAATCCAGGCTATACATCTACCACATCTGCTTTGTCTTTCTGTTCAATAATTATACATATTCTAATTCATTCTCGAGTTGTCAAACAGCAAGGGCTGTGCGTTGATGGCCTTTCCGCCTCCGGCGGAGAAGGTCGGGATGGGGCCCCATTCATTTTAATTCCAGCACCACCACACTAAAAGGTGGAATATTTAAATTCAACTTTGAACCCTCTAGCTTAGCGCCATTGAAAACAGCCGGAACAATTTTATTCGGATTTTCAAAGCTGTTATAGTTCTGCAATTTGTCTGATGTTAAGATCCTTCCGCTAACCGTTTTGTAATTTGCTCCATTGATATTTATAGAAACAGGTTGCGACTGTTTTGCATTTACATTCACCAAAGAAACATGCGTCAATCCATTTTTATCTTTCGAGGCAGAGCCCCAGATAGCAGTCAATGTATCTTTTCCAAGAATGTATTTGCTGCTTGCAACTTCTAATGGAAGCATTGTTGCATCCTGGTGCACATTGTACATTTCCATAACGTGGTAAGTGGGAGTGAGGATCAATTTTTCTTCTCTCGTTAATATTACAGCCTGCAGCACATTAATGATCTGGGCAAGATTGGCCATCTTCACCCGGTCACAATGATTATTAAAAATATTCAGCGTAGCTCCGGCGATCACTGCATCACGCATTGTATTTTGCTGAAATAAAAATGCACCGTTTGTGCCGGGCTCCACATCATACCAGCCGCCCCATTCATCTACCGCCAATGCTTTTTTCTTTTGCGGATCATACTTATCCATGATGGCACTATGCTTTGTTACCAGCTCTTCCATCTGCAATGCTCTTTTCATGGTAGTAAAATATTCTTCTTCCGAAAAATTAGTAGCCGAGCCTTTCTTGCTCCAGTTAATTACTGAATAATGATGCAGGCCTAATGCATCAAACATTCCGGCGGGTAATTCTTTCATTAATACTTCTGTCCAATGATAATCATCATCAGATGCGCCCGAAGCAATGCGATAAATTCTATCACTATTATTCCAGTTGGTCATGAACGTTGCATACTGCCGGTAGATATTTGCATAGTATTCCACTTTCATATTGCCACCGCATCCCCATGCTTCATTGCCCAGGCCCCAGTATTTTACATGCCATGGATTTGGTCTTCCATTCTTTTGTCTGTAATCGGTCATCGGGCTGCTTCCATTAGGATGCGTCGTGTATTTGATCCAATCAGATAATTCCTGTGGCGTACCGCTTCCGACATTACCACTTAAATACGGTTCAGCGCCGAGCAGCTCGCACATGTTTAAAAATTCATTGGTGCCAAAACTGTTATCTTCTTTTACATTTCCCCACCATACATTCAGCATCGAGGGTCTTTCTTTTTTAGGACCAACACCATCTTTCCAATGGTAAGTATCTGCAAAACATCCGCCCGGCCAGCGCAGCACAGGCACTTTTAATTTTTTCAAGGCATCAACTACATCCAACCGAATGCCATCTTTATGCGGAATTGTTTTATTACTATCGCCCACATAAAATCCACCATAAATACAATGACCGAGATGTTCGGCAAAATGCCCGTAGATATTTTTGTTGATGATCTCTTTGCCTTTATCGGCATTTAATACAATTGTGTTTTGAGTAAATGCAAATAATGAAGTCATTACTACAGGAAGGAAAAAAACTTTTTTCATTGATAGTTTATTTTTATGTTACAAGCTACGGTAATTCTTATTCAGCTTTCGTTGCGACGCTCCATTCATCGTTCTCTTCATTATTCAACAACTGCGTCGCATCCGATAGCTATCGGATTTATCCAGAGCACAAGTGAGAAATAAGCGAAGCTTATTCGAAACTTGCGGACGAAGTACCGAAGGATCGCACTTTTGTGCGTTCCGTTCGCTATTCAACTGGCCCCATCCTCCTTCTCCTTCCCCAAAGGGAAAGGAGCGGCGCATCAAATCTTTAATCATCTTTATCAACTACCACATCAACTTCATTTCTCTTACTCATCAATATTCGAAAATTTCGAATGAAATGTAGCAAGGTTGAATAAGTCAGGGCTGCGCAGTGCAAGCCCCCTTTAGGGGGTTTGGGGGTTTATCGTCTGAATACTTCCATCATCATTAAATTTCAACTCCGTCACTTTTACATTTCGTAAATGTGTTTTGCCGCTCAACTGCACATCATGATAAAATAAATACCATTTACCATTCACTTCAATGATCGAATGGTGATTGGTCCATCCTTCAACCGGATTTAATATTACTCCCTGGTAGTTGAATGGGCCATAAGGATTGTCACCGGTGGCATAGCAAAGAAAATGCGTATCACCGGTTGAATAAGTGAAATAATATTTCCCTTTGTACTTAAACACCCATGCTGCTTCAAAAAATCGTTTATCATTATCTTTTTCCCCAAACTCCTTTCCGTCTTTGTCAACAATCTTAATTTCTTTCACCGGCTCGGCAAAACTTTTCATATCTGCATTCAGCTTTGCCATTCTTGGCAAACAAGCTATTTCTTCCTTTGTACGATTCTTTGCAGATGAATCATATTTATTATTATTCCATCGTTGCAATTGCCCGCCCCATATACCGCCGAAATACATATAGAATTTTCCATCATCATCTTTGAAAACACAGGGATCGATGCTATAACTATTTTTGATCGGTTCTTTTTCTGCTATAAAAGGTCCTTCGGGTTTATCACTTACCGCAACACCAATTTGAAAAACATCCTGCTTGTTTTTTACAGGGAAATACAAATAATATTTTCCATTGGCGAATGCTGCATCTGGCGCCCACATTTGCCGGCCCGCCCAGGGAACATTTTTAATATCCAATGCAACACCGTGATCAGTTACGGGTCCGCCTATCGAATCCATTGAAAGAATATGATAATCCCGCATATCAAAATGACCGCCGAGATCATCTTCTTTAGTTCCGGTTGCTGTATCATGCGAAGGATAAATGTAAATACGGCTGTTGAACACATGTGCCGACGGATCCGCAGTGTAAATATGGGAAACTAACGGCTGAGAAAGGTATTCTTTCTTTTGTCCGGGTTTTGCTTCTGTTGCCGGTTCGGTTTTGCTTTCTGTTGATTCATTATTGCAACTGATGATTGCAACAGATGTACATGCAATAGCGAGGGATTGAAAATTGAAGTTCATTTTTAAATTAAATTTTACAATTAAGGTTATTGAGGTATCATCTCCACTTTCTTTATGTTTTTTATTGGCACAAGCAGTTCCTTCTTTTTCTTTGTAAAAACAAGTATGCTGTCTCTTTGTTCTTTAATAACCCCTTCTACTATTATTTCATCTGATAAACCAAATACTTTTAGCGGAGTTTTATGTTCAATAAAATAAGTGTACGCAGATTTGTTATAATTGGAAACAACCGCGGCGCTTTTGGAGGATGCTCCTTTTTTTGTTGTAATCATAATTACCCCGAATGCACCCTGGGCTCCATATGCAGAAGTGGAAGCTGCATCTTTTAACACACTAATATCTTCTACATCCTGTGGATTAATGCTGCCTATATCGCCGGAGTAAATAGAACCATCGACAACAAATAGTGGCGGTTTTTGATTTTGTAAACTGCTAATCCCTCTGACAGTAATAGTTCCTCCGCTTCTATCATTTGTAATTTTTACATCGAGCCCTGGTACATCCCGAAGCATCTCATAAATTGTTTTATAAGTACCGGGTGTTATTTTATTAGCTTGCTGTGCAAACGTAGTTGCAGGTAACAAAAAAAGTAAAGAAAAGAAAGTCAAGCCGATATTTTTTTTAATATTATTCATATGCCTTGTTTTTGTTATTAATGAATATAGCTGTTTCATTTTTACTATTTATTTTTTTATCTCACGGATGTCACGGATTTACACAGAATTTCTGTGAATATCTGTGTTTTCTGTGAGCAATTATTTCACCCTTGTTTCCGGCGGACCGAGATAACTCGGCTTTACTCCGCCAAAATCCAACACTAACTTTTGCAAAACAACTCCGGGATTCACCATCCAATACTTAACAGTATGTTTTCCCGGAGTATTTATTTTATGTGTTGATGTTTTAATAATAATATTTTCCGCCACCCATTTATTCCAGATACCTGAAATGCTGTTTTTATCTTCACTGTTTATACTAATTATTTGTGGCGTTTCATCATCAATTGATATAGCATATTGTAAACCTGTTTCTGTATTATGAAAATTCAAAGTAGGAGAGAAGTAGGCTTGTATTTTGAATTCGCCTTTGCTATATGTATAAAATTCATATTGTACATGCGGCGAATTGCCTCCCGGCTTTTGATTTGCGGATGTAACAGGAAAACTTGTTATAGCATCACCGGTTCGTCCATGATCAGGTAATATTTTCCAGGTGATGCCATTTGAATTGATTGCTTTGGTAAAGTGATTGGCATCCATGACAACCACCTGGTCAACTTCATTAAAGAAATTCCCTTTCTTATTTCCAATTTGTGCGTACGGATCACTTTCCACCATTTCTACAGTCATAAATTCAGTGGTTGTGTCTTGTACAGTTGAATTAACAGGGAAGGATTTGACGTCCGGCATTTTTTGTTTTGGAGGTTGCTGCCAATAAGTGTAACCAATATGTGTTTGACCCATCATATGGTTCCATTTTCCATTTTCCAGTTTGTGGTATTCATCAGTGATAAGTGAGTCATTCAAATAAAGATCCTTTACCTTTTCAGCGGAAAAATTAGCACCCGCACTTTTCGTTTTTGCGTCCTCCTGATTTATGGCAACATAGAAATACAATTCATTTAAATTGGCACAAGCTTTTACGGGGTGGAGCACTAATTGAAAATATGCATCACGGTATTCGGCAGGCAATAGCTGATCGATCTTTTCCGCTTTCCCGAGCAACTCTTTATATTCTTTTACTACGAGTGCAAACTCCGCATAATTATAAAGACTATAAGTACTCTGATCCAACAACTCCGGCTTTCTTCTTCCATTATATTTTGAATATTTTGAAATGATATCGGCAATATCTTTTGCATATTTATTTCCAAACTGTGCTGCTGCCCATTTCTCAGTATATTTTTGAAGATCATCAGCGCCGATCTTTTCAGGATTCCACGCATAATCAAGAAAGAATGAAATGGGAAACTCCATTGGTTTAATATCGCCAACATTCACGATCCAAATTTGTTTTACCCCGTATTTATATGCCAAATGCATTTGTTCCCATACTCTTGGAATTGGGTTTGTATTAAGCCATTTATAATTTCTTGGACCGCCTACATAATCGAAATGATAATAAATTCCATAACCGCCTTTTCTTGGTTTATCATTAAGTTTCGGAAGCTTGCGGATATTGCCCCAGTTATCATCACACAATAACAACGTAACGTCATCGGGCACTCTCATTCCTTTATCATAATAATCCTGCACTTCTTTATATAGGGCCCAGAGTTGCGGTGTTTCGCTTGCCGGTTTTCCGGTAACTTCTTCTATAATTTCCCGTTGATCTTTTACAATTCTTTCCAGCAATGCAGTGGCAGTTTCCCTGCTCATTGGTTCATCACCATCGCCGCGCATGCCAACGCTTACTATTTTTTCATTCCAGGCTCTTTGCATGCCGCTTTTCCAATATTCTTTTAAGCCGGCTTCAGTGCTGTCATAATTCCATTTTCTTCCTTTGCCAAAATATTTCCATTCTTCATGTGCACGCATCAATGGCTCGTGATGCGAAGTGCCGATCACAATTCCATATTCATCGGCTGATCTTATATTCAATGAATCATCATCATAAAATGCATTGCCCCACATTGCGGGCCAGAAATAATTACCTTTTAAGCGAAGTATGAGCTCAAAAACTTTTTCATAAAATTTATGATTAAAGCCACCGAATTTTTCTCTTGTCCATCCGGAAAGGGCAGGAGCTTCATCATTAATGAATATGCCGCGGTATTTTACTTTTGGTGCATCGCTGAAATTAGTATTTGCATTAATATATATTTCCGTTTTCTTTTTTACCGGAACATCTGCCCACCAATACCAGGGAGAAACCCCGATGTGTTTTGAGAGATCAAACACACCATAGGCTGTTCCGCGTCTGTCGCTGCCGGCAATAACCAATGCATTTTTAAAACCAGGAAATGGATTTGTAATTGATTCGACCCGGCAGGCTTCCCATTTATCTTTAATAGCATTCGGAATTTTCTTTTCAGCAATCAATCTTTTGATGAGGGAAGATTTTTCAATAGAGCCAATTACAATTATGTTGACCGGAAGTTTTTGTAAGTATATTATTGACCAACACTGGTTTTTTTCCAGTTACCATTTCAATATCACTTTGCAATAGCGCTGCAGCTTTTTTCACCAGAGCATGATCGGCATTATCAACATATATGATCGCATCGGATAATGGAAAAGAGTTTGCTTGCTTAGTTTCTGATACCAATTGTGCATTAGTATTTAAAAAACCAAGCAAACAAATAGTTATAATAAAAATCGGGTTCTTCATTGTTCAATAGAAATTCTGGAGTTGAACGGAGCGTCGCAAGTAAAGCTCAATCGGAGCGTTGCAGCCGGTCAACAAAATTTAAAAACCAATACTATTACCGCCATCAACGGGCAACACGACACCGGTTATATATTTAGCAGCATCGCTTGCTAAAAACAATGCAGCATCACCAATATCAGATGGCTGGCCCATATGACCCATAGGAGTACGGTTGAAAACTTTTGATTTACGTTCGGGATCGCTGTTCAGCGCCTTATCAGTCATGTCTGTGATAATAAATCCCGGCGCAATCGCATTCACCCGGATCCCTTTCGGTGAAAGTTCAACTGCCATCGCTCTTGTCATTCCATCAATGGCTGTTTTGCTGGCGCTGTATGCAATCACTTTTGGCAATCCATACTGCGCCGCCATTGAACTGATATTAATAATAGAACCGCTTTTCTGAATGAGCATTTGCTTTACCACTTCGCGACTTACTGCAAATACAGCTGTAAGGTTTGTAGTGATCACTTTCTGAAAATCTTCATCGGTTACCTCGGTAAATTCTTTTTTCATATTGATACCGGCATTATTTACCAGTACATCTATTTGACCGAATTGCCTGATGACACTGCAAACAAATGCCGGGATAGATTTCAGGTCACTAATATCACAAACCATAGGGTGACAATGAGCGCCAAGTTTTTCTTTTGCCTGATTCAATTTTTTTTCATCCCTGCCAACAATGATCGTTTCTATTCCGCTTTGTGTAAATTTTTCTGCGATAGCAAAACCGATACCTGAACCTCCTCCCGTGACGATCGCTATTCTTTTATTGTTGCTGGCCATTTGCTTTGTATTAATTCGCTTTAATTCGTGCAATTCGCATAATTCGTGTAATTCGTGTTTTAATTGCCCGGTGCATATAAAATTCTGATGTTTTGATAATATTCCAATGTTTTATCGGGTTTTTCATATTGAGCAGGAATTGGCATTTTACTGAATGTTTGAAAATAGAGTAAACAAGCATTCCGCCACCAGGTCGCATCTTTCACTTGTATACTGAGTAGTTGTTTTACATGATCGAACCGTTCGGCATCAAGATATCTTTCCAGTTTATTCCATTGTTGTTGCATCGCTTTTATTGAATCAACGGCTGTATAATACTTATAGCACATTTCATCCCATAAGTTTCTTCCTGACTTCATGCGTTGATCCCACCGCACATGATGAAACCATAACAAATAATCTTCGGGACATTTATTTACATCATTAAATTGGTTTTGCACTTCGGTTGAATATTGAGCCAATGCATTTGTGCCGGTTGCTGTTCTGTTAAAACCAATGCCAATTGAATCGGCTTTATGATAATAAACCGGGTTCCAGTCGGGGCGATTCAGTGTATTTCCCCATGGCATGGGACCATAATGATGGCCATTATACATAATATGTGTTAAGCCGAGCGGTGTCATATAATTCACGAGAGTTTCATGCGACCGGAGCATTATTTTTTTTACAGGATCAACAAAGGAGATATCATTGGAAAATGTTTGACGTACCCACTCGTCTGCAATCTGCTCTGAAGAAAGCTCATGATCCCAACACAATCTGCCTAAAGCATACCAGTTTGCCTGCGCAAATGGATGACTGCACCAATTAATATCGTTACCAATATTACTAACACCGGCTATTCCATTCAACGAATAATTATCAAGTGAGCCATCAATCACTTTCTTTACGCTTGAACCTTTTCCTTTTGAATAAGTATCTGCATTTAAAACTTCTTTAAACATTGGCGCTTCAAAAACCAAATGTGTTCCTTGCCCAAGATATTCCTGCGTAAGTTGAAACTCCATCATTAAAGGTGTTTGATGCATTGCACCAAAAAGAGGAGAAAAGGGTTCTCTTGGTTGAAAATCAATTGGCCCATTCTTTACCTGTACTAAAACATTTTTTCTAAACTTTCCATCAAGCGGTTTAAATTCTTCATAAGCTTGTTTGAACCTGTCATTCGAAGTTTGACTGTACACAAATGCCCGCCACATTACAATGCCACTAAAAGGAGCAACCGCATCAGCAAGCATATTAGCACCATCTGCATGTGTACGGTTATAATCCTGGGGACCGGGCTGACCTTCAGAATTAGCTTTGACAAGAAAGCCACCAAAGTCTGGTATCAATTCATAAATTTCTTTTGCTTTTTGTTTCCACCAGTTTTGAACCGTGTCATTTAATGGATCCGCAGTTTTTAATTTCCCAATTTCAATAGGCGCACTGAAACGGGCAGTGAGATACACTTTAATTCCATATGGACGAAAAATATCGGCAAGCGCCTTTACTTTTTCCAAATAAGGTTTAGTAAGAATAACGGCATTTGCATTTACATTCGTTAAAACTGTTCCATTAATTCCTATTGAAGCATTTGCTCTTGCATAGTCGATATATCTTTTATCGATAAGATCAGGAAGCTTGTGCCAGTCCCAGATGGAAAATCCTGCATAGCCTCTTTCTACTGTCCGGTTGAGATTATCCCAATGATTAAGTAAACGTAATTTTATTTTCGGTGATGATATAATAGAAAGCGTGGTAACAGGTTGCTGCGTTTGCATCAGCCGCAGGAAATGAAAGACGCCGTATAAAAGTCCAACGTCGGTATTCGCAGTGATAATAGTTTTACCAGGTTTGGCTTTAATAATAAATCCTTCGTTGCCGATACGGCTCAATTCATCTTTTGTAACGATCGTTGATATAATATTTGAGGAAGACGCAATACCTGCTATAAAGCTCGCAGAATTGTTAATGGCAGATGAGATCGTATAAGTTGTACCGGTAAGCCCGGAAAAAGCTTTTACTAATTCAGACTTTGATGACGGAAATTGTTTGTGAACTTCCAAGTACAACAGGTGAATTAATTTGTTTTTTGTATTCAGTTAATAGTGCAGGACTTGAAATTTTAGTATACCGCAGCCACAAATCATACCCATTTTCCGCCTTCAGCAATGATGCAGTAACGATCAATATGATAAGCAGGAAGTTTCTCATAATAACATCCGTATATTAATAGTATCCCTTTTTTTTCAGTGATGATTTTCTTATAACCAGGTCTGATCGTATTATTATGGTTTGGGTATGTTTGATATTCGAGATTCCTTTCAGGTGGTTGATCAGGTTGCGGGCAGTTATTTCTCCCATATCGATGCCGGGATAATCGATCGTAGTTAATTGCGGTTCCACAATTTTTCCTATCGCATCATTATTAAAACCAACGATCGCAATATCTTCCGGTATATTGACGCCATGTTCTTTTAATGTTTGCATGCAAACAGCCGCAGAAAAATCATTTGTAATAAAAGCCCCATCAGGTAATGGTTTCATCTTTAAAATTTCCAGGGCAGCTTCAATACCGCATTGTTCACTGAGGTCTTTTATTAAAATATAATCCTTATTGAAAGGAATATTATTGTCGAATAAAGCATCTGTATAGCCCTTGTGGCGTTGTGCGTATACATTACGTTTTAAATTGGCGGTAACAAGTACAATTCTCCTGCATCCTTGTTCAATAAGATGTTGGGTTGCCTGGTAGCCGCACTTATAATTATCAATAATTACTTTGGTGCTTTCGCTATTTTCTTCAACACGGTCAAAAAAAATAACAGGGATCGCTTTATCAGAAAAATATTTATAATGGTCGAGCCCCTGCGTATCAAATGCGAGTGAAGCAATAAGTCCATCTACTCTTTTATGAAAAAGGTTAAGCGCATTGGCTGCTTCCTTCTCAAAACTTTCCGAGGAGTGTGCAATGATAAGATCATAGCCGGCTTCTGTCGTCACTTTTTCGATACCTGCAAGCACTGATGTGATGAAGTTGCTTTGCAACTCATGAACGATGACACCAATAGTGTTTGTTTTTTGTTTTCGAAGATTGCTGGCAAAAGTATTATGACGATATCCGAGTTCTTTGGCCGCGTCCTGTATCTTCTTTTTTGTGTTTTTATTGATTGCAGGATGGTTCTTTAAAGCACGGCTAACAGTAGCCGAAGAAAGATCGAGCTTCTGGGCAATATCATAAATGGTAACTTCCTTTTTTGGCTTCATGCTGCAATCGGTTGCATAAAAGTCGCAAAAAAAATCAAATAAAAAACAATTATAAAGATTTGTTTTTTAAAGAGGATTCACGAACAACAAGGTCCGCTCTTAAAATGATGGTGTTTGTTGTTTTTGTACTGGTGAGGCCTTTAAGGTGGCCAATTAAATTCATCACCGCCACTTCGCCGATATGGTAACCTGAATAATTTACTGTGGTCAGATTTGGTTCGATTACTTTGCTTATGGGATCATTATTAAAACCGGCAAAGGCAATATCTTCAGGAATGCGTATACCTGCGGATTTCAAATGAATCATGCAATGAACAGCAGCCGTATCGTTAGCGCTGAAAACTCCATCAGGTCTTGCCGGTAGTTTCATCTTAAGAATATGTTTTGCGGCATCGGCGCCGGCTTCTTCACTAAGATTACTTATATAAATGAGTTTCTCGTCAAATGGGATCTTATGATCGTGAAGTGCTTTCTTGTATCCCTTTAAGCGTTCAGAATACACATCCCTCAGCATATTACCGCCCAAATGCATGATTCGCTTACAACCCTGTTCCAGCAAGTGATTCGTGACATCATACGCAGCTTTAAAGTTATCAATTAAGATACTTGTGCTTTCGTCATGATCATAGGTTCTGTCAAAAAAAACAACAGGTATTCCTTTAGAAAAAAAGGGCTGTAAATGGGAAATATTTTCCGTGTCATAAGCCAGTGAAATCAATAAGCCATCCACTCTTTTATTATACATCGTGTGGGCATTCGCCTTTTCTTTCTCTCTTTTTTCTAACGATTGAGTTATAATTAAGTTGTAATGTTCGCGGCTGGCGGCATCTTCCATTCCTGCCAATACGGATGACATAAAATTACTGTTTAAGCGAGGAACAATAACACCAATTGTGTGTGTACGCTTACTGCGCAGGCTGCTGGCAAACGTGTTTGATCGATAACCCAGTTCTTTTGCGGCGTCCGCTATTTTCTTTCTTGTATTCTTATTAATGGTAGGGTGATTTTTCAACCCCCGGCTTACAGTTGTGGCCGAAATGTTCAAATGCCTGGCAATATCGTAGATCGTTATTTCTTTTTGTTCTGACATGTGATGCGTTCGGTTTACAAATAAAGGAAGCATTTTTTGAAAAAAAAATTGCAATCGGTTGCAATTTTTAAAAAAACTCCTATATTCGTTCAGCAAAAATGCAGTTCTGCTTGCTGCATCTCACTAAAAAGATTATTTACGACTGACTGCCGTATGAAAAAAATTGGAATCTATTTTCAAGTTTTCTTCTTCATTTCTGCTTTACCCGCAGTCATTAAAATTCATTCTTTAGCATTTATTTTTCCCAATGGAAACAAGTTTCATTTTATAAACGCTTTCCATCATTATTTATCTAGTAAAAAAAGGATCTCAAGTATTCAACTGCCAAAATAAACATTATGAAAAAATCTGCCATTTTGAAAAACTCATTGCCGCCAACAAAATTGCGGCTATTAAAACCATCAGCGCTAATGTTCCTATTGTTTCTCTTGTTTTCTGTTACAAGTATTGCGCAGAATATAACAATTAAGGGACGAGTATTGAAAGACGACGGCACTCCCGTATCGAGAGCATCAGTTACCATTAAAGGAACCGGCACCGGTACTGCAAGCAATGACCAGGGAGAATTTCAATTATCAGCTCCCGGGAATGCCACGCTTGTTATATCGGCAGTTGATTTTGTAACGCAGGAAATAAAAGTCAACGACAGGACTTCTGTTAATATAACATTAGTTTCATTGGAAAAGAGCCTGGGTGAAGTGATTGTAGTTGGTTACGGTACACAACGAAAAGAAGCTGTTACAGGATCTGTCGCTTCGATCAGTGGTAATAAAATGCGTGAGGTCCCGGCGCCGAATATTTCCCAAGCCTTGCAAGGGCGGTTACCCGGTGTGGAAATGTCACAAACCTCAACCCGGCCCGGAGCCACAATGCAGATTCGCATCAGAGGTTCACGGTCGTTAAGTGCCGATAATAATCCGTTGATCGTTCTTGATGGAATACCTTTTATGGGATCCTTAGGCGACATCAACCCTAACGACATCAAGAGCGTTGAAATCCTTAAAGATGCTTCGGCAACTGCTATTTACGGTTCGCGTGGAGCAAACGGAGTCATTCTTATTACAACAGATAAAGGAACTAAGAATAGAAAACCCCAGATAAGTTATAACGCTTATGTTGGTGCGCAGTCCGTTTTTGCCAAATACCCAATGATGGACGGGCCAACATTTGTTGCGCTACGTGCCGCAAGAGGTCAATATGTTAACGGGCAGGATGAATCTAATGATATTAATACCGACTGGCAGGATCTGTTTTATCAAACGGGTATCGTTCAAGATCATAACGTCAGCCTTTCAGGCGGTTCCGAAACCGGCAATTACAGTTTTGGATTGGGTTATTACAAAAATGAAGGTGTAATCCCTACGCAGGCATACAAGCGGTATTCAATACGCGGCTCACTTGATCAGCAGGTTGGAAAATATTTTCGCGTTGGGTTTACATCTTATAGCAACTATAACGAAAGCGAAGGGAATCAGGTGGGCTTATATAATACATTAAGCATGACGCCTATTTCCACACCATTTAACGCTGATGGTACAACAAAAAGAGCAATACGTATGTCAATAGACAATCAATATGTTTCCACGAAAGAAGTGGTTGAAAGATTACATGACGATGATCAATGGATTAACGAAACCCGTGGTTTTGCATCCTACAATGCAATCTTTGGCGAAGTGAAAGCACCATTCCTCGATGGATTGAAATACAGAATGAATCTCGGGCTGGATTATATACAATCCAATAATGGCGCTTATACAGGACCAGGAGTAGGCGATGGCCTTAATCCTAATACTGCATCATCCGCTTCAATTGATAACAGGCTTACTTATCATTGGACACTTGAAAATCTTCTTAGCTACGACCATACTTTTTTGGGAAAGCACACAGTGAATGCGGTGGCCTTGTACTCTGCTGAGCAAAGTAAATTCAACCGATCTAATATGTCAGCCCAGGACATACCTGCGGATGCTTTTCAATTTTATAACCTTGGCCAGGCTGCTGGTCAAATAACTGTAAACCCGGCAAACCAGGATTATCAGTTATGGGGACTTATGTCTTATATGGGACGTGTGATGTACTCATACGACAACAGATATATGGTCTCTGCTACTGTGCGCTCCGATGCTTCATCAAGGTTGGCTGAAGGACATAAATGGCATACTTATCCCGCCGTATCGGTGGGATGGAATATAGGCAAGGAATCGTTCATGAGTGGGATCTCTTTTATCAACAGTCTGAAACTGCGTGCCGGGTATGGTGAAACTTCCAACCAGGCTATTGCGCCCTACGCTACACTTGGGCTGTTAAGCACCAGACCTTACAACTTTGGTCCGTCGAGCTATTCTACGGGGTATTATGTAACCCAATTACCGAATGTTGATTTAGGATGGGAATTCTCAAAGACCTGGAACTTTGGTGTTGACTTCTCTCTGTTTAAAAACCGCTTGTCTGGTACCATGGAGTATTATATAACAAAAACCGAAGACATCCTTCTTGGTCTTGGCTTGCCGCCAACATCTGGTGTCACCGGGTTTACAGCAAACATTGGAGCAACTGAAAATAAGGGATTTGAACTTAGCCTGAATGGTGTAATTCTCGACAATGCGAATGGTTGGTCATTGGAGGCGGGGTTTAACATCTATACCAACAACAACAAACTGGTATCGCTTGCTTCAGGGCAAACCAGAGACGAAGGTAATATGTGGTTTGTGGGACATAATATAAACTCCATTTTCGATTATAAAAAAATTGGACTTTGGGAAACAACTAAGGATAGTACTGATGGATATATGGGCATTCTGGAACCAGGTGGGAGAGTTGGAATGATCAGAGTGCTTTACACTGGTGCTTACAACACCAATGGAACGCCAGCCAGAGCCATTGGGACTGCCGATCGGCAAATTATAGATGTGGATCCCGACTTTCAGGGGGGCTTTAACACCCGGGTATCTTATAAAGGATTTGATCTCGGTGTTGTCGGTCTTTATAGAAGTGGCGGTATTCTTGTAAGCACTATACATGGTGCAAATGGTTATCTTAATTTACTTACCGGGCGCAGGAATAATATAGACGTTGACTACTGGACACCGTCCAACACCACTGCGAAATATCCGAATCCTGCCGGCCCAATTAGTAATGATAATCCAAAATATGCAAGTACACTCGGCTATTTTAATGCCTCCTTCCTGAAGATTCGCACTATAACATTGGGATACGATTTCAACCGAAGCCTCTTAAAAAAATCTGCTGTTAAAATGCGGATGTACTTCACTGCTCAAAATCCTTTCGTCATGTTCTCGCCATACCACAAGGAGTCTGGTCTCGATCCCGAAACCAACTCTTTCGGAAATGAAAATCAAGCGGCAGGTAGTTATCCAAGACGCATTCTAACAGTAGGGTTTAACACACCTTCAACCCGCAACTACATTCTTGGCGTTAATTTGACTTTTTAAAATATACGAATATGAAACATATACAAATAAAATCTATAATCGTATCAGCGCTGTTTACCTTGTTAGCTTCGGGTTGTAAGAAAATCCTGGAGGAACAGCCGCGCAGTATTTATACACCCGGATTTTTTCAAACAGAAAAAGGAGTTCTTGGGGGTATTACTTCCCAGTATGCCCATCTGCGCTTCATATATGGACAACCCTATTACTATAATGCCTTAGAAACCGGTACTGACGAATATACCTATGGACAAAGCGCTGATGGTAACCATAGGGATATGGACCTTAGTGGCGTAGGAAACCTGACTGGTGCCAGCAGCCGTTCAGACGTGTTATGGGGAGTCGCTTTTTCTAATATAAATACAGCCAGCGGTATCATTGAGAATGCGGCTGCGGTCGGACTCTCGAATGCGCTGATAGCAGAAGCCAGGTTCTTCCGTGCTTTTGATTACTTTATGTTAGTACAAACATTTGGCGGAGTGCCACTGGATCTGGGAGCAGGAGAATTAAAATTCAATACAACTCCTTCAAGAAAATCTGTGCGTAACACTGTGCCGCAAGTTTATACTAAAGCTGTTTTCCCCGATTTGCTGACAGCGATAAACGATCTGCCTGCTACTGGCAGGGTCACCGGCGGAGCCACGAAAACAGTGGCTCGTCTTTACCTGGCAAAAGCATATTTAACTTATGCATGGTGGCTGCAAAATCCGAATAACATCCCAACTTATCCGGCAACGGCAAGAACAGATCCCGACGGCCATGATGCTGCATGGTATTTTCAAAAAGCTTATGACATAGCTACGGAAGCAATAAGCAATCCCGGTCCATTTGGCCTGGAGAATACTTTTTATGACGTGCATGTTGGCGGTAATGATCGCAACAAGGAAATGGTGCTGTATGCAGACCATACGGAGCAAAGCGAATTTTATAACGGGTCACCTATAACGGGCTTTCAAGGTGAAATTGGAAATGATGGCAGGAACTCAGCAGTTTGGTTTGTTACATGGAATTATACGAATATAAGAAGTGCCCCGAATCCTGATGGAACGGGTGCAGGCGTAAGTTCTGTGCAAAGGGAAGCCGCCCAGAGTTTAGGACGTCCCTATATTCGCATGGCTCCGCCAATCGGAGTCTTTACAAATACTTTTGCTGAGAAAACACTCGATTCCCGTTACGATGGTACTTTCAGTACAGTATATAGAGGTAATTGGCCGAAGGGAGGAACAACGAATGCTATTCTTTATAATGCTAACGATATGGCGATTACTCCAGGCCAACCTGTATTAAGCTTCCTGGAGTATCAATCACAGGCGGTCGGACTTGTTTATCCTACAGGCGGATCTTTCCCCGGAAAAACTTCTAATGGAGTTGGTGCCGGTCAAATGCCCGGCAGAGCAGACTTTGTTGTTGCTCCCAACGGTATAAGCAGGCTGATGTTTCCTGGCCTCTGGAAAATGGGAACATATCGTACTGATAATGCTGGTGGGCTTGGTCAGCCGAATGCACCTCTTACCCGTCCTTTTAAAATTGCTAAGTTCTCCGAACTATATCTTATAGCTGCCGAAGCTGCTGTAAAGGGTGCGACAACTGTAGCTGGCAAATCAGCAAGAGAATTGGTTAATGTGCTTCGTGCACGGGCAGGCAAATGGAAATTTTCTAACAAGGACAATGCAGCGTTTGTTGCAGACAATAGCGCAGCCGTAACTGCAGCAACTCCTCTAACTATCGACATCAATTATATTTTAGCAGAGCGTTCCCGCGAGTTTTTCGGAGAAGGTTTGCGCTGGTTCGATCTTGTTCGTACACAAAAGTGGAACGAGCTGGCCGGTACGTACCAAATATGCGGTACTGCCGCCGGAGATCACACAGCCGTAACGGTAACACGTACCATTCAGCCATTTCATTATCTGCGGCCAATTCCACAGGGTCAGCTTGACGGGATGGAAGCAACACCGGATGAAAAGGCTGCCTATCAAAATCCTAACTATCAATAACTCTTTCTTTCATATCAAGCATTAGTTGATAAACGGGGATGATTATTCATCCCTGTTTTAAAATCAGGAATAGTAAAACACTTGCCGTTGTTAGATCTTAGAAAAGTAAATGAAAACCGAAATGAAAAATATTGTTTTGATAATATGTGTTGCAGCGTGTATTCTTTCCTGTTCAAAAAACAATGATCCGTCACCACCGGTAAACCCTCCTGTCGTTAATGAACCAGCATTAAAAGAAGCTTCAAGCATTCCTATTGGAGTTGGTATTAATTATGATTTGTTCAAATCAAATTCAAATTACTCGTCATTAATAAAAACTCATTTCGACAGGGTAACTGCAGAATACCAGATGAAGCATGGCGCCGTTGTCAAAAATGATGGTTCATTTGATTTTACAAAAACTGATGATCTTGTAAATACATTAGCGCCGGCATCGAATGTCACAGTGTTTGGTCATACTTTGGCGTGGCATCAAAACAATAATGGCAATTATTTGCGGTCGTTATCAGGAACCACAGGACCTAATCTTGTTTTGAACTCAGGATATGAGAATGGATTCAACAATTGGTTCACACAAGTTTCGCCAACAGCCCCAACCGCGGGATCAATAACACTTGAAACAACCGATGTATACTCGGGAACTCAAGCCGCAAAAATTATTGTAACAACACCCGGACCGAACGCTTTTAGCATACAAATCGTTTCCGATAATTTCAGTGTAACAAGCGGGGCAAATTATAAATTATTGTTTTGGGCAAAGTCAGCTGCGAATGGTCAATCATTAAGAGCAGTTGCACAAGGCGCTTCTTATTATACCGCACAGGACCAATCGCTCAGTACCATATGGACACAGTACAGTTTTAATTTTACTCCGACTGAAAATTCAGTTTCAATTAAATTCCATTTTCCCAACAGCGGAACTTTTTTGATTGATGAACTCTCCCTAAAACTTGTATCGGGGGCAGTAGATCCATTGCAGGTAAAAAGTGCGCTTAAGAATTGGGTGACTTCAATGATCACACGTTATAAAGGAAAAATAACAGGATGGGACGTGGTAAACGAAGTTGTTGTTGATGGTACAGGTGAATTACGTACAAGTTCAAACTCACCCGGAAGCGGCGCTGACGTTTTTTACTGGGCAGATCATCTTGGCAGAAATTATATTGATAGTGCTTTTCGCTGGGCAAACGCTGCTGATCCGGATGCAAAACTTTTTATTAATGATTACAATCTTGAATCGGATAACCGTAAGCTTGATTCTGTTATTAAAATCATTAATCAATTAAAAACTGCGGGCATATCAATACATGGAGTAGGTGTTCAAATGCATATTAGCATAAATACAAGCAATACGGGCATTGACAATATGTTTCAAAAATTAGCCGCAACAGGTTTATTGATACATGTTTCAGAAATGGATGTTCGAATGAATCCATCAAACACGCCGGGTTTCACCGCTACCTCTGCATTGCATGATCAGCAAGCACAGAAATATAAATATGTGGCGCAATCTTATTTTCAGAATGTACCGGCAGCACAGCGATTTGGCATCACCGTTTGGAATCTTACCGATGCTGATAGCTGGATCGTTTTAAGTGGTAAAGAAGATTTTCCTACATTGTTCAATAATAATTACCAGAAAAAACCTGCGTATAGTGGATTTGTGCAGGGTTTAAAATAATAATCATAAATAAATAATTATAATGACTACAATCGCAGCAACAAAAGAGTACTTTAAGAAAATTAGTAAGGTTCAATTCGAAGGAAACGATTCAGATAATCCTTTTGCCTTTCGCTGGTATGATGAAAATAAAATAGTGGCCGGTAAAACCATGAAAGAATATTTGCGGTTTGCCTGTGCTTACTGGCATTCATTCTGTGGCAGTGGTGCAGATCCTTTTGGTGAACCTACCCATTTATTTCCATGGAATGAAAAAACGGATGCAGTTGAAAGAGCAAAAGATAAAGCGGATGCAGCATTTGAATTTATTACAAAATTGGATTTGCCTTATTATTGTTTTCATGATGTGGATGTAGTGGATTATACCAATGATGTAAATGAAAATGAAAGAAGATTGCAGGCAATCACCGAATATGTGAAAGAAAAACAAAAAGAAAGCGGTGTAAAACTTATTATGGGGAACTGCCAATCTTTTTTCAAACAGAAGATATATGAATGGCGCTGCTACCAATCCTGATTTTCATGTGCTGGCACATGCAGCGGCACAGGTAAAAGCAGCATTGGATGCAACGATTGCATTAGGCGGTGAAAATTATGTTTTCTGGGGTGGAAGAGAAGGTTATATGAGTTTGCTGAATACAAATATGAAAAGAGAGAAGGAACATCTTGCAAAATTTTTACATACTGCAAAAGATTATGCAAGAAAAAATGGATTTAAAGGAACATTTTTTATTGAACCAAAACCTTGTGAGCCAACCAAACATCAATATGATTATGATTGCGAAACGGTAATTGGTTTTTTACGGCAATATGATTTGCTGAATGATTTTAAATTGAATATTGAAGTGAATCATGCAACACTTGCCGGCCATACATTTACACATGAATTGCAGGTGGCTGCCGATGCAGGTTTACTGGGAAGCATGGATGCCAACCGCGGCGATTATCAGAATGGATGGGATACGGATCAGTTTCCAAATGATATTAATGAATTGACAGAAGCCATGCTGGTTATTATTGAAGGCCGGCGGTTTCAAAGGTGGCGGTATAAACTTCGATGCAAAGATCCGGCGAAACTCAACCGATCCTGAAGATCTTGTTTCATGCACATATTGGCGGTATGGATACATTTGCAAGAGCATTGATAACGGCTGATAATATTTTAAATAAATCTGATTATAAAAAAATCCGGAAAGAAAGATATGCTATCTTTTGATAGCGGCAAAGGAAAAGAATTTGAAGAAGGAAAATTATCTTTGGAAGATCTGAGAACTTATGCTATTGAAAATGGTGAACCTGCAGTAAAAAGCGGTAAGCAGGAATATTTGGAAAATATTATCAACCGGTTTATATAACAGTAATTTTTAAAACTCTAAACAACTGCTATGAATACTTATCTAACCGGGTTAGACTGGGCCATTATCTTATTTTATTTCGCCATTATTGCCGGTATTTCCTGGTGGGCTGTAAAAAAGAAAGATAAAACCTCAGCTGATGATTATTTTCTTGCCGGTCGCCATCTTGGCTGGTTTGTTGTCGGCGCTTCCATCTTTGCATCCAATATCGGATCAGAACATCTTGTTGGTCTGGCAGGTTCAGGTGCAACAGATGGTGTTGCATTGGCCATTATGAATTGCATGCATGGTGTCTGCTGGTATTGGGCTGGGTAATGGGACCATTTTTTATGCGGTCAAAAGTTTTTACCATGCCTGAGTTTTTGGAAAGAAGATTTACTCCAAAGGCAAGAACTGTTCTTTCCATTATTTCATCTGTATTGCATATATCCTCACTAAAATTGCGGTTGGCATTTTTGCAGGCGGTGTTGTATTCCGGGCATTGTTGCCGGAAATAAATTTCATGGGAATGGATACATTCTGGATCGGTTCCATTCTATTGATTATATTAACCGGTATCTACACAATCATTGGTGGATTAAGAGCAGTTGTTTATACGGAAACACTTCAAACATTTGTAAAAATTATCGGGGCTCATATTTGTAACCTATTATGGTTTGGAAGCATTGGGTGGATGGGATAAACTGAAGAGAAATATGCGGAAGCGAAATGTTTAATTTATGGAAACCTGTTGTGCCGGAAGGAGTGGAAAGCACATGGGCGCCCGGTAAAAGAAGCAGGAAGGCAAGCCTGGTATTTTAATGATAAATATCCATGGCCGGGCATGCTGTTTTGTGCACCGATTATTGGTTTATGGTATTGGTGTACCGACCAGTATATTGTGCAACGTATATTAGGAGCGCCGAATGATAAAGGAAGCAAGACGGGGTATCTATATTCGCCGGCTTTCTAAAACTTACTCCTGTTTTTCTTTTTATTATTCCCGGGATGATATGTTTTGCATTGGCAAAAAGCGGAATCAACGCCGATATTCAAAAAGAATTATTTGATGCAAACGGATGTAACTGTGAATCAGCGAAGCGTGCACAAGGCGGCATTCCCATTGTTAGTGACGCATGTGCTTCCGGTGGGTGTAAGAGGTATTGTGGTTGCAGGATTACTGGCTGCATTGATGAGTGCATTGGCCGGTGTATTCAATGCTTCTTCATCATCTCTTCACGATGGATTTTTATTCAAAGCTCAGACCAAAGGCATCACAAGCCAATTGGTTCGGGTAGGTCGTGTTGCTACAGTTGTGATGGTAATTATCAGGACTGCTTTGGATACCTGTGATACAGGGAGCAAAAGGATTGTATGATTATTTGCAAGGTATACAGGCCTATCTAGCGCCACCAATATTTGTTGTTTTCTTTTTTGGAGTATTTATGAAACGGGTAAATGGCCCGGGTTGCCTGGCAACACTGCTCACAGGATTTGTAATGGGATTGTTCCGGCTGATCGTAGATACACCTGTTAAACTGGGAGGCGCCGCTTATGACAGAAGGTTCATTCCTTTGGATAGTTAATAATATTTTCTTCCAATATTATAGTCTTTTAATTACTATTGTTTGCATTATTGTATTCCTGGTTGTAAGCTATGCAACAAAACCACCTGATTATGCAAAGATCAGCGGTCTTACATTTTCAACGTTAACACCAGCAAGACAGAATGGAAAACCGTGCAAGCTGGAATTGGAAAGATGTGACCCTTTCAATATTAATGATCGCAGCGATCATTGCTATGTATATGTATTTTACGGGCTGATCGTAAAAATTAAACTCATCATAATAATCAATAATTATTAAATTAATAATTATTGATTATTATCCTTTCAATGAATAGTCCTTACTTCATAATACTTTTACATTAATAAAAAAGTACGAGATGTTAATGCATCAAACAATGCGATGGTTCGGGCCAAATGACCCGGTAAGTTTATCGGATATAAGACAGGCAGGTTGCGCAGGTGTTGTTACTGCCCTGCATCATGTTCCTGTTGGCGAAGTTTGGACCATTAGAAGAGATCAATAAAAGAAGAAATGATATTGAAGAAGCCGGTATGACATGGACTGTGATTGAAAGCCTGCCGGTAAGTGAAGACATAAAAAAACAAACCGGCAATTACAAACAGCATATAGAAAATTATAAACAAAGTCTTCGCAATGTGGCACAATGCGGATTGAAAGTAGTGACCTACAATTTTATGCCGATACTGGATTGGATGCGAACGGATATTTCTTACCCGATGCCTGATGGCAGCAAAGCGTTACGGTTTGAAAAGTCTGCATTTGTTGCATTTGATCTTTTTTTATTAAAAAGACCCGGTGCGAAAAAGATTATTCTGATGAGGAAATCAAAAAAGCAAAACAGCGATTGAAATCTATGACAGATGAAGAAGAAGAAACTCTTTTTCGAAATGCATTGCTTGGATTACCGGGCAGTGAAGAACCATTTACCGAAGAGCAAATTTTAGCGGCATTAAAAACATATGAAGCATATCGATGCAAAAAAATTAAAAGAACATCTTTTTTATTTTTTACAACAAGTAGTTCCGGTTGCGGAAGAATGCGGATTGAAAATGGCCATTCATCCTGATGATCCTCCTTATCCGGTTTTGGGTTTACCAAGAATTGTAAGTACAGAACAGGATGCTGCAGAACTTTTAAATGCCGCTCCATCGCCGGCAAATGGTTTATGTTTTTGTACCGGATCATTTGGTGTACGACCAGATAATGATCTTGTGAAAATGCTAAAACGATTTGGTGATCATGTTCATTTTCTTCATTTGCGAAATACAAAAAGAGATGCCGAAGGAAATTTTTATGAAGCCGATCATCTCGATGGCGATACCAATATGTATGAGAGTGATAAAAGAAATTTTGCTGATGCAAAAGCGAAGAAATATTTCTATTCCTATGCGGCCGGATCATGGACATCAAATGCTGGATGATCTGAAAAAGAAAACTTATCCCGGTTATTCTGCTATTGGAAGATTGAGAGGGCTTGCGGAATTGAGAGGGCTTGAGTATGGGCTCAGCAAAGCTTTAGGTTAAAATTTACTCCTGGTAAAATATCGTGAAGGTATTATTCGTATTAAGATTAATTTAAACCATAGCCTTAATATGAAATCGATTCTTTTTTCATTTGCTTCTCTATATTTATGGTTGGCAACCCCGCAGAAGGATAATGAGCTATTTAAAAAAATAGAGTCAGAAGAAACAATATCAAAAAAGGATCTTAAGAAGCTATTACCCTTCAATTTGGAAAATTATGAGGAGAGATTTTTTCCTATTGGTGTGATGTTTTCCTCGAAGAACTTACAATCTGCCATAATTCAAGGGGTAAAAAATGATACGACTTATGATATTTTGATTGTCTATAAAGATCAAAAGTTCGTGACCATTCGCGAAAACCCGGAATCATGCATTTATAGAAGGGGCGGAGCCAAAGTCAAAGGATACATGTTGGGTCAAACTTATATTGATGCAAGAGAAGACACAGGTTGCTTTAAAGCTTTCTTTGAAAAGTTTATACCTTTTCGAGTTGATACTCTAAAGATGATGTTTAGTCCTAAATTAAGTACACTTCAAACCATTGATTCATTAAAATTTTGTGAGAGGTAAAAATTGAATTCATTTGAGGACAGAATTACTTTATTTTGTAAACCCAAACAGGATTAAATCTTAAAGTTATTCTTGAAAATGGAAAACCAAAAAGAAGTGTTTAAAAAAGTAGCATCACTGCTCGCCGATGCAAACTTTACAATAGTCGACAAAGACGAATCCCGTCCCTGGGGTGGATTTTTTGTAATTGATGAATCACAAGCTGTGCAGTTCGCAAAACATTTTTTCCCGGAAGAAAATTTAGATGAAATAAAGATCACCAATAAGCTTAGTCCGAAAATTTTAATTGTTGCGCCGCAAAAAAGATTGAGCTGGCAATTTCATCGCCGTCGTGCAGAGATTTGGAAATGCATTAGCGATAAGGTTAGCGTTGCGACAAGTGATACTGATCAACAGACACATACCCATATCTTAAATAACGGAGATATTATAAAGCTCCCGACAGGAAAACGGCACCGGCTTATCGGCATGAATGAATGGGGTATAGTTGCTGAGATCTGGCAGCATACTGATGAATCTGATCCAAGTGATGAAGACGATATTACCCGGCTTCAGGATGATTATAATCGTAAATAATACTCGTCAAATCAATCTTTCAGGCACCGAAGGCTTTTATAAGACGTCTCGTCCAAAAAATCTGTAAACCAACCATAAAATTGTGGCTGGTTATCTGACCGTGTATATTATAATTACTTAACTTTCGGCTTCCAAAATTTAACTGCACATGAGAAAACTCTACCCCGTTTTCATTACGGTTTCTTTGTTTATTGCAGCATGTACTGCCTATTTTAATTTATCCCAGGACAAATATTCTCATCGTGTTCCATTTGTGGTTGCTACAAGTGAAGAAGAACATGAAGGTAAAGATGAAGATGATGAGAAAGATGGATATGACGGCCCTGCTGGCCGTGATCAACAGGAATTTGACTGGATGGTTGATCCAGCTCTTGGGTATGTTCCTTATACAAGATTGAACAGTGCTTTACAGTACACACATTTTTTGAGGGATTCAGTTATTAATGCAAGAGCGGCAGGCAGAATATCATCGATCATGCTCTGGCAGGAGCGTGGACCGATTTATGATTCCGTCGGTCCAAGTAATGGAAATACCCGTGGTAATGATCTTTATACTTCAGGAAGAATGGCAGCCGTATTGGTTGACACATTAAATGATCCTTCAGGCAATACTGCTATTGTTGGTGGTGTTTCGGGCGGTGTGTGGAAGACCACGAATTTTCTTTCCAATTTTCCTAACTGGAAAATTGTAAATGATTATTTCGATAACATGGCGATATCTTCTATTTGCCAGGATCCTACGAATCCAAACGTAATGTACTTTTCTACCGGTGAAGCGTCAAGCAATGCCGATGCACATTTCGGATTTGGCGTGTGGAAGTCTACAGACAAAGGGGAAACATGGCAGCAGTTACCTTCTACGATAAACTATATTCGTAACTGGAAAATAATTTGTGACCCTGCAGGAAATATTTATCTCGCTTCAAGAACAACTGCAACGCCGGCATTAAATACAACCGGTCTTGCCCGGTCAACAGATGGCGGAACTACATGGACAAATATTACTCCTACTGCACAAGGTACTGCAACAGCCAGTGCTACCTGTACCGACATAGAATATACAAGTACAGGTAAATTGGTTGCAACTTTTGGTTACGCCACTGGCGGTACAACCCTCGTAAGAATATACACCACTAATATTCCCGCAACTGTAACACAGTCTGCGGGCTGGACATTAGCCACAGGTATTCGTCAATCCGGTTTGGCTGTTGGTCGTTATGAAATGGCTGCGTTGGGAGATGTTGTATATGCAGTAGCGGTAAATGCGGCTGCGAATGCGGACAGTTGTTATAAATCAGTTGATGGTGGCGCTACATGGGTAAAGCAAAATACAACGATAATGCCGGGAGGTGTTTTAAGCGGACAAGGCTGGTATAATGCGGTCTTAGCAATCAATCCGGACAATTCAAATGAATTAATGTGTGGCGGTCTTGATGCATATCGTTCAATAAATGGTGGCGCTACATGGACAAGGGCAACATTTTGGGTTACCACTATTCCTTATGTACATGCTGATCATCATTATATTCATTGGTGGAAAAGAGGAAATCAAAGCCAGATCGTAATTGGATGTGATGGAGGAGTTTTTTATTCTACCGATGGCGGAGTTATCTGGGTTGATAAAAACAGGAATCTTGGTCTTAAACAATTTTACGGTGCGGATATTCATCCTGCCGCCGGCTCGCCGTATTTACTTGCAGGTGCACAGGACAATGGAACGCATCAATTGAAAAATCCCGGTCTTAGTTATTCTATTGAAGTAACCGGTGGTGATGGTATGCATGTGTGGATGAACCAGCAGGATCCGAATATTCAAATGGCCAGCTATGTATACAATCAATATAGAAGAAGTACCAATGGCGGTGCAACGTGGCAATCAAACAATATAAGCGGCTCTATCGGTATGTTTGTAAACCCGTATGCAATTGATGATGCACAAAATATTTTATATGCATGCCATAATGCCAATACATTATTAAGATGGCCGAATATCAATACGGCTACTGCATCGAATACCGTAACCATAACTGCATTGAATGGTGCCCAGATCGGCTCACTAAAAATTTCACCACATACACCGAACAGGTTATTCCTGGGCACCAATGGCGGAAGAATAGTGAGAGTTGATAACGCTAATGCAGCAACGCCAACTGCGACAAATATTTCAGGTGCAGGTTTTCCTGCAGGTTTTATTCGCAGTGTAAATGTGGGTTCGTCCGATAACAATCTTGCTGTCACATATTCAAGTTTTGGTGTCGCCCAGGTTTGGGTAACAAACGATGGCGGTACTACGTGGACAAATATTGACGGTAATTTACCAGACATGCCTGTATGGTGGGCATTGTTTGATCCGGCCAATAATAATAAAATGTATCTCGCAACAGAAACGGGTGTATGGGCTACCGACCAGATAAATGGAAGCAGTACTGTGTGGTTGCCTGATCCGGGTTTACCAACAACACGTATTGCAATGCTAAGAATGCGCAGCAGTGACAATACAGTTGTAGCGTCAACTTATGGAAGGGGATTATTTACGGCAAGAATACCGCCCGCAACCCCTGAGATCAGTTTTGTCCTTCCTTCGTCAGTCGTAACAGAACAAACTTCAGGAACTGTTGGTTGCCGTAACTATAAAGATTATATTATCAATACAGGTATTGTAAATGATCCTGCTGGTGATGCTACTGTTACATATAATGTAGCTGCAGGAGCCACTGCAGTGCGTGGAGTTGATTTTGATTTTACAACCAACGGAAATTTCTCAAACCCATCTACTACGCATGTATTTCCAAATGGACTTATGGTTTTAAGACCTATTACAATACGGATATACGATGATACAGAGATTGAATCACCGGAATCATTTACATTAAACTATACAATTTCCGGAACCACAGATGCAATTTCGGGGCCAGTGAATGCACATGTATTTACAATAAATGATAATGACAGGGCGCCGGTTCCATTTGGTACCAATAATTACACCATTGGAAATTACACAACCGACATGACAAGCCTGAACACACCATTTGACGGAACAAAACTTAAGCACAGGTTGCAAGTGTTGTACAGGGCTTCGGAATTACAGGCTTCAGGTATAACAATTGGAGCGACCATTAATTCAATTAAACTAAAAGTAAAAACAAAAAATACTACACAGCCATTTAAAAATTTCTCTGTACAAATTGCGAATACGTATAAAGTAACCCTTGCTGCAGGTTTTATTTCAGGCATTCCTTATACGCAAGCATATTCCGGAGATTATTCAACAGTGGCTGGCGAGAACACAATTAATTTCTCTACACCATTTGTTTGGGACGGAACATCAAATGTTGTTATACAATTCTGCTTTGATAATACGGGAGGTACCGCAGAAGGCGTAACGGATGTAGTAGAAGGAAAAGCAGCTGCATTTGGAACGGGCATCAGGGCATCTGTTTATTCAAATCATACAACAGCCACCGGTGCAGGTTGTCTTCTTGCTGCAGCATTCCTTGATGATAACCGTGTGAACACAACCTTTGCAGCAACGTTTGGTGATCCGGTTGCTACAGCGTTGAACAGTGAGAAAACAGAATCTCTTGGTGCAAAGAATGACCTGTTCTATTATACAAGCAGTGGCCAGATCATGGCAAGAGTATTGAACTTATCAGATCACAATTATGGATGTACGCAAGTGATCATCGACAGGGCAGGCACAGGTGTTAAACAATTCTGGAATAATAATCCTGGCAATTACGTTATGGATAAAACCTTCCGCATTTTACCGACTACTAACAATGCTACAGGCAGGTATGAAGTAACATTCTATTTTACTAAAGCGGAAAAAGAAGGATGGGAAGCTGCGACAGGCAAACCATGGGATAGCATTCAAATAATAAAACTGCCATCAAGAATAAGCAATGTAACACCGGCAAATGCACAACCCGATGGTGCAGGAACAATTAAAGTAATAGATGCTGTGAAGAGATCATTTGGTCCAAACTATTATACATTGTCCGGTATTTTTGAAACCGGTTTCTCAGGGTATGGTTTTGGTGTGGCAGGAAGAATGAATACGCTGCTTGTTCTTAGCGGCCAGATCTCCGGAACTAATATCAATCTTACATGGACAACATCTGCTGAAATAAACAGCAGCGTGTTTGAAATAGAAAAATCTTATGATGGCACTGCATTCCATCGTATCGGCACGCTGCAGGCTTCAGGTAATAAGCTTTCCTCAAGCAGTTATAATTTTACTGATCCTGAAAATGTGCAATACAATTATTACAGGATAAAAATGCAGCATAGCGACGGATATATATTGTACAGCAATACGATATTCATTAAGAAAGATGATGCACCGCAACGATTGTTTATTTCACCAAATCCATTTACAAATTATATCGTGGCACGATTGTCCCGCCCGGCAACAAACACAGTAGTGGTGTTTGATTTCTTTGATGCAAAAGGCGCATTCGTAAAACGCTATATTGGACCAAGCCAGGTTTCAACCTTCACGATCAATACAGATGGTATTCTTTCCAGTGGAGTGTATGTACTGAAAGTAAGCTACCCTGGAACCAAGCTCGTAAAAACCATATTGAAAAAATAAATACAGCAGGAGGTTGAGCCATCAACCTCCTGTTTTTCATAAGCAGAAATTCCCTGAAATTTTAAACCCAAACAACAAATCGGTAACCATGAGAAAAATATTTACACTTATAATTTGTTTTATTTTATTCATCAGCTCGGATGCTCAGCCGCCCAACTATGCTTTCCAGGCTGAGAGCGGTACTTACACACCACTTGTTGGAGGCACCGTGGCCGTTATTACTTCCGGTGATTTTGATGATGGCTTTTCAAACGCATTGCCAATAGGTTTTACTTTTATTTATAACGGTACCAGCTATACAACTATTTCTGCAAGCGCAAATGGTTGGACAGCTCTTGGTACTAATATCACTTTAACAACATCTACAACTAATCTTACAACCGGTGTCAACCGTCCGAAGCTTGCGCCATTGTATGAAGACATTCACCTCGTAAATAATTCTAACTTAACTTATGCAACAACTGGTGTTGCAGGCAGCAGGGTGTTCACTTTACAATATGCAAACGTTTTATGGGATTTTGCGGCTACTACTCCTTCTCTTTCTTTCCAGGTAAAATTATATGAAGGAACTAATGTTGTTGAATTCGTTTATCAGCAGGAAAGCGGTGATGTAGAATTGAACGCCAGCGGTGGCGCTGCAATTGGAATTACAACAACAGCAACAGGCAGCGGAAGTTTTCTTTCTTTAAGTGATGCAGGGACCAATCCTTCTGTTAGTTCTACAGTAGAAACGCTGAATATTGGAGTGAGACCGGCGTCAGGACAAATTTATCGCTGGATCCCTTATTGCACTGCATCAGCAACAAATACAACCGGAGAAAAGATTTCAAACTTTACTTACAACACAATTAATACAAATTCCAGCTCAACGGCTGGCTATGAAAATTTTTCAAATACATCGACTACTGTCTTATTTATTTCCAAACTCAACGCTTCCATTCTCGGCAACCATTTCTTCATTTGTTCCAACTGATGAAGTAAAGATCTTTATCGATTTTAATCATGATGGCGATTTCAGTGATGCTGGAGAAACGGTTTATACTTCTACAGGACCACTCTCTTCAGGAACCATCACAGGAAATATTGTTATACCTGCGCTTTCATCTTCGGTGCTATCAGGCAGAACAAGACTTCGTATCCGTCTTCACGATCCAGGTAATGGGCCGAATGCAACGTCATGCGGAACGTCCACAACAGGACAAGTGGAAGACTATACAATCGATATACAAACTTGCCTGGAAGCAAATATCACGGCTCAACCTCCTAATACAACTATATGTAATGGGGGCAGTGGTTCTATAACACTTGGCATCACAGGAACAAATCTTACTTATCAATGGCAAATAAGTACAAATGGAGGCACCTCATTTACTGATCTTACTAACAATTCAACGTATTCAGGCATCACGTCAAAAACTTTAAATATCACGGGGGCAACGTTGTCGATGAATAATTATCAGTACAGGGTTGTAATGAATGGAACTTGCACACCGGCGAATACTGCGTCTGCTGCGGCTACGCTTACTGTTAATACAGCTGCCGCAATAACGTTGAATCCGGTTGATGGCAACAGGTGTGTGGGCACCAGCATAAGCTTTACATCTGCAGCATCCGGCAGTTCACCTTCATATCAATGGCAGGTTAGCACTGATGGCGGATTTAACTATACCAATTTAGCCGGTGCTACTTCCGCTACGCTTTCACTCAGCAATGTGTCAATGGCATTAAATGGTAACCGATACCGTTCTGTTGCAACCGTTCTTTCTTGCGGATCTGTTGTTTCGGCACCTGCGATCTTAACTGTATATGCGTTACCTGTTGTTACCATCTCGGTGGCACCTGTTGACCAGGTAAAACCCGGCACTACAACCTATGTTACAGCAGGCAGTGTTCCGAGCCCGGTAAGTTATGTATGGAGATTTAACGGCACAATTATCCCCGGAGCAAATACACGTTCAGTATTAGCAGATGTAAATGGTATTGGCAAATACAATGTAACGGTAACTGATATTAACGGCTGCTCCAATACATCTCAGGACCTGGATGTAAGAGCGTTGAGTTCTGATAAACTATACATTTATCCAAATCCGAATAATGGGCAATTTACATTACGCTGGTACAGCTATTGGATCCATGAACAATTCATCGTTACAATTACAAGTGCATCGGGAAGTGTAGTGAAAAAGAAAATATTTAATTCCAATAACAATTATTATCCCAATGCAATTGGATCTTCGTGACCTGGCAACAGGCATATATATGGTACATGTGTTTGATGAATATACAGGAACCGACGCGGTGGGTAAAGTATTTATACAACGATAATGTTTAAATAAATAAATGGGTTGTCGCAGAGATAAGGCATGCCTTGTCTCTGCGACAACCCAAAATAATAAAGAGCTGTTTCGCCTTAAGCGGGACGGCTCTTGTCTTATAGATTTTGCTTCATTGTAACAATACTGAATTCAATTTTCATCAACGCATAAACTTATTTTTGCACCGGATGAAGCATCTTAAAGCTTTAAATAAATATTTCTGGAAATATAGGGTTAGGCTTGGCATTGGCGCTTTATTTATTATTATTTCAAACTATTTTGCCGTGTTGGCGCCGCAGGTAACCAGTTTCATCATCGATCATGTTCAAAAAAGTATTGATGCAACACGGGGAGTTATAACAACCTCAGAAAATCAAGACCGGGAATATGATGTTCTTGTGATCGGGTTTATTGATTGGATAAAAAAGAATTTCTACCAGGATTCAGAATTGTCAAAAGTGGTTATCCTCTGCGGCGTTACAATTTTATTACTCGCCTTGCTTCGTGGTTTTTTTATGTTCCTGATGCGGCAAACGATAATCGTAATGAGCCGGCATATTGAATATGATCAGAAGAATGAAGTGTTTCAGCATTATCAGCAACTTGATACCTCTTTTTATAAAACACATAGCACCGGGGACCTGATGAGCCGCATGGCTGAAGATGTAGCAAGAGTAAGGATGTTTACAGGACCCGCCATTATGTATCTTATCAATCTTGTTGCGCTTATTTCTTTAAGCTTATTTTATATGCTTAAAAAAGATGAAGAATTAACCGTATATGTACTTGCCCCATTACCCATTCTTGCATTCATTATTTATTATGTAAATAGTATCATCAACAGAAGAAGTGAAAAGATACAGGCATTGCTTGCCAATCTTACAACAAATGCACAGGAGTCTTATTCAGGAATCAGGGTAATAAAATCATTTGTCCAGGAAAAAGCAATGCTCGGCTTTTTTGAAAAGAATAGCGAAGAATATAAAAAAAATGCGATTGGTCTTTCTAAGGTGGAGTCATTATACTTTCCTTCCATGGCTTTACTGATCGGGTTAAGCACATTGCTAACGATCATGATCGGAGGGTATTTATATCTTACCTATGGCCCGCAGAGAATGTCATTGGGCACGATCACCGAATTTGTTATTTATATAAATATGCTCACATTCCCGGTGAGTGCTATTGGCTGGACGGCAAGTATGATCCAGAGAGCGGCTGCTTCACAAAAAAGATTAAATGAATTCTTACATACCGGGCCTGCCATTTATAACCATGCATCAGCTAAAGAAATAAAAGTTGAAGGCAATATTAAATTCACCGGTGTTGATTTCACTTATTCGCATACCGGCATTGAAGCTTTAAAAGATTTTAGCCTGACAATTAAAAAAGGAGAGAAGGTTGCCATCATTGGGAGGACAGGTAGCGGCAAATCTACCGTTGCCCAATTGTTGTTGCGGATGTATGATGTAAAGAATGGAAAAATTGAGATTGAAGGAACTGATATAAAAGAAATTGATCTCAAATCGTTACGGGAACAAATTTCTTACGTGCCGCAGGATGTATTTCTCTTTAGTGATTCTGTTGCCAATAATATCTCATTTGGAATGAAGGATGGCAGTAAAATGCAGGTAGAAAAAGCGGCGATGCAGGCCAGTGTTCATAAAGACATTTCCGGCTTTAGTGAGCAATATGAAACTTTGATTGGGGAAAGAGGCGTAACATTAAGCGGAGGTCAAAAGCAAAGGATATCTATTGCCAGGGCATTAATAAAAAACCACGGCCTTGTGATCTTTGATGATTGCCTTAGCGCTGTTGATGCCAAGACCGAAAATGAAATAATCGGTAATTTGTATGAATACCTCGAAAACAGGACGGCGATCATCATTACCCACCGCATTTTTTCGCTTTTTCATTTTGATAAGATTGTTGTAATTGAAGATGGCCGGATCGTAGAGCAAGGCACACATGAGCAACTCATGAATTTAAATGGCTTCTACACAGAACTATATAATCGACAGCAGCAACAGGATAAAACCAGCCGGCTAAAGTGTCCCGAAGCCCGAGGTGGGAAACAAAATCCCCTTAAATTTGGCTGTATCAAAAACATAATTATATTTGTGACTTCCTAAGCATGTGATTATTAATCAGTAAAACACTAACTGTGGCGTACGAGAATAACAACGAAAACAAAATGGAAAGCATTTACAGCAAACGAATTCGTGCTGGTAAACGCAGAACTTATTTTTTTGATGTCAGAACAACCCGTGGTAATGACTATTACCTGACAATTACAGAAAGCCGCAAGCGATTTAATGATAACGGGTACGACCGGCATAAGATCTTTCTTTATAAAGAAGATTTTAATAAGTTCATTAAGGCCCTTGGTGAAGCGGTTGATTATGTAAAGACAGAACTGATGCCCGATTTTGATTTCGATGCATTCAATCATGATAATGTGCCATCAGAAAATGGAGAAAGCTGAAGCATCCGCAACAACAGTGATAAATGAAAAAACTGAAACTGCTGAAAGTGCGCCGGCAACCGCTGATAACGGTACTCATGAAGATGTAGACAAATGGTAAAGAATTTATTTTAAGTAATAATACTTAGTAAAGCCCTCAAGTAAATTGAGGGCTTATTTTTTATAACAATTTTTATATTTTGTTTCCGTTTAACAACTTACCCTGAAAAGGGTGTTATATTATAAATCCAATTTTCTATGCGAAACAAGTCTACCTCCATAGTGCTTGCAGCACTGCTATGTATTTTCGGTTACTTCAGCTGGGAACATTTTTCAGAAAAAAAATATTCGGAAAGTAAGAATGAACGTGAATATGAAGGTGAAAGAAGATGAAGAAGAAGAACGTGAAATGGAAGAAATGGAGCGTAAGCTCGAAAGGCAGGATGGCGTTGATATGGCCATGGCTTACGAATTTGAAATAACAAAAGATCCCGTACTTAATATTGTTCCAAGAGAAAAACTTATTGCTGCGGATAATTATCGCAAACAAAAACTTGCATCGCTTTCCAATCGAACCACCACTGCGGTTTCAGGTATAAGCTGGACCGAAAGAGGACCGAACAATGTCGGTGGCAGAACCCGTGCAATCATTTATGATCTTAGTGATGCGGGTAATGGGTATAAAAAAGTTTTTGCCGGAAGTGTAGGAGGTGGATTATGGGTAACAACTGATATTAGTGCAGCTACTCCAACATGGACAAGGATCGATGATTTTATGGGTAACCTTGCTGTGTCTACATTGGCACAGGATCCGTCAAATACACAAAACATTTATGCGGGTACCGGTGAAGGATGGTTTAATTCTGATGCAATCAAGGGGTCTTGGTATTTGGAAAACCTCAAATGGTGGAACTTCATGGGCGCAGCTTGCATCAACAAATAATTCTACATTTTATTATGTACAAAAAATTGTAGTAACGAGTACAGGTGTTGTGCTCGCTGCAACAAGAAATGGATTGCAAAGATCAACTGATGGTGGTGCTATCATGGACAAAAGTGTTAGGTAATGGAACAGGTGGTGGTTCAAATGATAGTGCTGCTGATCTCGAAATTGGCAGCCAATGGAAATATTTATTGCAGCTTGGTATTCTTTACTACTTGATGGTATTTATCGATCAACAGATGGCGGTGTGAACTGGACAAAGATCTATACTTCTGCTTCTGATGAAAGACGTATTGAATTAGCTGCGCGCCTTCAGATCAGAATATGGTTTATGCTCTTGGTGCAAGATAATAATGCGCCGAATACTGATGGGATAAAAAAAGTAATGTCAACCACTGATGCAACTGCCGGCACGCCAACATGGACTACTCTTACGACTCCCAACTGGTGTGACCAGGGCTCAATGAGTACAGATTTTACAAGAGGCCAGGCATGGTATGATCTTATTGCCGCAGTTGATCCTGCCGATGCAAATACTCTTTTTATTGGCGGTGTTGATATTATGAAATCATCCAATGCGGGAACATCATGGTCGCAAAACACAAGATGGTCAACGGCGGGTTGCTCTGGTTCACAGATTCATGCGGATAATCATATGATTGTTTTTAAACCGGGATCATCAACAGAATTCCTGGTTGGTAATGATGGTGGAATTTACAGAACTACTGACGGAGGCACGAATTATACTTCAAGAATTAACAGTTATAATGTTACTCAATATTATGCCTGCGCTATACATCCTACAACTACAAATTATTTTCTTGCGGGTGCACAGGATAATGGCACGCAAAAATTTACTACTGCCGGTATAAACGCAACTTCCACTGCAAGTGGTGGTGATGGTGCTTTTTGCCATATAGATCAAACTGATGGTGTTACTCAGATCACTTCTTATGTATACAATAATTACTATGTTTCTCTTAACGAGTGGCAATACATTTATATCAAGATTTTTTGGAAACACAGGTTCATTTATTAATCCCACCGATTATGACGATAACGCCAATATATTATATGCAGGGAACGCCGCAGGAAGTTTTTTCAGGTGGAATGATGCCGGCGCCGGTGGTACAAATACGGACAATGTAACCGTAACAAATTTCTCAGGAGCAAGCGTTCGCCATGTTGCCGTTTCTCCTATTAACTTCTAACAGGGTTTATTTTGGGTTAAGCAATGGCTCGGTTGTAAGAGTTGATAATGCAAATACAGGAACATCATTAACCGGTACCGTTATCAGAACAGGAGCAGGTAGTGTTTCCTGTATTGCAATTGATCCCGCAAATGAAGATCACATGCTTGTTACATACAGCAGTTATAGTGTTACAAGTATTTATGAATCATTAAATGCAACACAAGCATCACCAACCTGGACGGCAGTGGAAGGAAATCTTCCGGATATGCCTGTTCGTTGGGCAATGTTTGATCCCCGTAATTCTGATTGGGCATTGATAGCAACTGATCTTGGTGTGTGGTCAACAGATAATCTCAATGGAGCATCAACTGATTGGGCTCCTACCAATACAAGTCTTGCAAACGTAAGAGTTGATATGCTTCAGTATCGCAGCAGTGACAGAACAATTGCGGCAGCAACACACGGCCGCGGATTGTTTACTGCAATCGTACCTATTTCAACGACACCTGATATTAGTTTTGCGGCTGCATCAGCTTCGGCTACGGAATCAACTACTTCAACAAACGGTTGCCGTTCGTATACCGATTATTCAATTAATATGCAGATCGCAAATGCACCAACCGGTGATGCAAACATTACGGTTTCAATACAAGGAGGAGCTACAGCAACACAAGGGGATCGATTATGAGTTTACCACGAATGGAAACTTTGCTTCACCAAGTAATGCACTTGTTTTCACCAATGGCTCTACAGCATCAAAAACAATTAACCTGCGTATTTATGATGATGCAGAAGTAGAATCAGCACAAACATTTACGTTAACGTATTCGATATCCGGAACTACAAATGCACAAGCCGGATCATCAAATCAAACATACACGTTTACTATTAATGACAACGATTCAGCACCTACCGGGGCTTCAAGCGCTAATTATACAGTAGCCCTTTATGATGTTAACTCAAGCGCCACTTCTCCTTTCCAAAGTGGAAACAAGAGAGCTAAAAACCAATTCTTAATACCTGCATCAGAATTAAGTGCTGCAGGTTTGATAGGCGGCAGACAAATAACCGCACTTGCCTGGAATGTAGTTACGAAAAGTTCAACAGCTGCATTTACTGGTTTTACAATTTCAATGGGACATACGGCCTCAACGGATCTTGGCAGTGGATTTATTACTCCCACATTTACACAAGTGTATTCTTCTAATTATACTGTTGCAGGAACAGGATGGCAAACAATTACTTTTTCTACTCCATTTACATGGGATGGAACAAGTAACCTTTTGGTTCAAACATGCTTTGATAATGGAGGTAGTGGGGCTACGCCAGGGATTGATGTAGTGCAGGGAACAGCAGCTCCGTTAGGGGCCGGTATCGCAGCCACAGGAATTAATGCAACCAATGCTGGTGGTACGGCAGGTTGTTCATTAAGCAGTGCCGCGGCGCTGAGTACATCACGTCCTCAATTCAGATTCACGCAGTCTATTCCGCAAACAGCAATTGAAACTGTATTGAATTCATCAAAATCAGTTTACCTGGGACCAAATGCAGATGTGTATTTGTATTCTTCAACAGATGGCGAATTGCTTGCGCGAATTCAGAACTTAAGCTCACATAATTATGGCTGCACAAGTATCGAGATCGATCGTGCAGGTACCGGTGCTTCGCAATTCTGGAATGCCACTCCTGCAAATTATTTAATGAATAAAACCTTTAGAGTAATTCCAACAAATAATAATGCATCGGGTCAATATACGATTACAGTTTACCTGACAGCAGCGGAAGTAACCGGATGGCAAACTGCAACAGGTCAATCATGGGCGAATATTCAATTCATAAAACTACCAAGCCAGATCAGTAATGTAACGCCATCAACACCGGAACCGGATGGTGTAGGAACTGTACAGGTGGTAACACCAACACTGGGAACGCTTGGCACAGCTTCTACTATATCTTATACTTTCAGCAATGGATTCTCAGGGTTTGGTGCGGGTATACCAGGTGCATCAGGTACATTGCCAATTACATTGTTAAGCTTTAGCGGCAGGTTACAAGGCGAGAATGTTAAGCTCGATTGGTCAACCTCATCTGAGCAAAATAGTAAAGGATTTGAAATTGAAAAATCGCTTGATGGTATCAATTATCGTAAGATCGGTTTTGTGGCCGGGGCCGGAAACAGCTTCACGACTAGAAACTACGTATTCACAGATGCGCAGCGTGCAGTAGAATTCAATTACTATCGTTTGAAATTAGTTGATATCGATAACACGTTTGAATATAGTGATGTGGTATTGGTGAAAAACGCTTATGGCAAACAGGATGTATATATTGCGGGTAATCCATTTACTAATAATATAAACATCCAATTTGCTAAAACACCAAACGGTAAAGTGTCAGTAAGCATTTATGATATGAAAGGAAGCAAGATATATGAAGAAGGCTATAATAATTACACGCAAACATCATTACAAATAAATACATCGCAAATGATCCTGGCCCGGGGTATCTATTCCGTAAAAGTTGAGACAGGCGGAAAAATATATAATCTGAAAGCAATGAAGTAAAAACCAAAACCAGTTTATCAAAAAGCCCCTTTAGTTAAAAGGGGCTTTTGTTTGCCATAGCGTTATTTTGCAATATTGTTATTTGGATGTGCAGCGCATATTTTATGTTAGTTTAAATCATTTCTCATTTCCTTAAAAATATTTATCAACTCATTAGTAGATGAATCATGGGATGAAATCCGCTGATCGTCTCTTAATTCAGGTAAAATTTTATTGGCTAATTGTTTTCCAAGCTCAACACCCCATTGATCAAAGCTGAAAATATTCCAGATCACGCCCTGGACAAATATCTTATGTTCATAAAAAGCAATCATTTGCCCAAGGTTAAACGGAGTTATTTTTTTTATCAGGAAAGAATTGGTAGGCTTGTTACCTGCAAAAACTTTAAAGGGGAGGAGTTTTGAAATTGCTTCATTACTCAACCCGGATTTCTCTAATTCCTTTTCTGCTTCTTCTTCTGTTTTTCCATTCATTAATGCTTCCGTCTGTGCAAAAAAATTGCTCATGAGTTTTTGATGATGATCGCCAATTGGATTATGGCTTTGAGCAGGCGCAATAAAATCGCAGGGGATCAATTCAGTTCCCTGGTGTATCAATTGATAAAAAGCATGTTGCCCATTTGTTCCGGGCTCGCCCCAGATGACGGGGCCTGTAACATACTCCACCGCTTCCCCATTTCTATCAACCGATTTTCCATTGCTTTCCATATTCCCTTGCTGAAAATAAGCGGCAAACCTATGCATGTATTGATCATAAGGAAGTATCGCTTCACTTTGCGCACCAAAAAAATTTGTATACCAAATCCCGATCAGGGCCATTAATACAGGAACATTTTTTTCTAATGGAGTTTTTTTGAAATGCTGATCGGCTTCATAGGCACCGGCCAGGAGCTCTTCAAAATTTTTGTAACCGATCGTTAATGCAATTGACAAACCGATTGCACTCCAAAGCGAGTAACGACCACCTACCCAATCCCAGAACCGGAACATATTTCTTTTATTGATACCAAACTTTACAACCTCGGTTTCGTTCGTACTCAACGCAGCAAAATGTTTGGCAATATGCTTTTCATCAATTGCATGTTCAAGGAACCATTCTCTTGCGGTAAATGCATTGGTCATGGTTTCTTGTGTGGTAAATGTTTTTGAGGCAATAAGAAAAAGCGTTCTTTCCGGTTTTATCTTTTTTAAAACTTCTGCAATATGAGTTCCATCCACATTTGATACATAGAAGGTTTGAATATCTTCAAGCCAGTAAGGTTTTAATGCCTCCGTAACCATCAATGGCCCAAGATCGCTGCCACCGATCCCGATATTTACGATATACCTTATACGCTTTCCTGTATAGCCACGCCATCTTCCATCGTGCATACGGTTACAAAAATTCTTCATTTGTTTTAAAACCTTTCTTACATCCGGCATTACATCTTTTCCTTCAGCATATACAGGTGCCGATGATAAATTTCTTAATGCTGTGTGAAGAACAGCCCGGTTTTCTGTTTCGTTTATTTTTTCACCATTAAACATCGCATCAATTCCAGCCTGCAGTTGGCAGTCGGCAGCAAGGTTTGACAGAAGTGATATTGTCTTATCGTTAATGATATTTTTAGAGTAGTCAAAAACAATATCACGGACAGTTACCAGAATATTTATAAAATCGATCAGGATCATTTTTAAATAACTCCCTCATATGAACATTCTTCATTTCTAAAAAATGTTCCTGTAATGATTTCCACGCAACAGTAGTTATAGGATTTATCTTTGGTAACATTCTTCTCAAATTTTTTTTATTATTTCAATTGCCTTATCCACCATTTCCGCAGTTATATCAAGATGCACAACAAATCTTACTCTATTGGGCGCAGTCGCATAACACAGTATTTGTTTTTCTCTCAATTTGTCAACTAAGTGTCTGGGCTGTTGCAGCTGTTTCAAAAATGATGATATTGGTTTCAATGGGCAACGACTGTTTTTGCAACTGAATTTTGAGCTATTGCCTCTCCAATTTGTTTTGCATGTGCATGATCTTGCTTTAATCTCTCAATATTATTTTGCAAAGCATAAATACCGGCAGCCGCCATAAAACCTGCCTGCCTCATTCCACCACCGAATACTTTTCTGATTCTTCGTGCCTTTTTTAATGAAATCTTTTTTTCCGATCAACACACTTCCTACAGGGCAACCAAGGCCTTTACTCAAGCAAATAGAAATGCTGTCAAATATTTCTCCATATTGTTTTGGCTTTTCATTTTTTGCCACCATCGCATTCCATAATCTTGCACCATCAAATGAAAGGCCAGATCATTGTCAACACATACTTGCTTAATTTTTTTTATTTCTTCAAGATCGTAACAACTGCCGCCACCGCGATTACTTGTATTTTCCAAACAAACTAAGCTTGTGTGAGCTTTATGGTTATCATCCGTGAATTTATTGCAGCTTTTACCTGGCCTGCATTAATTCTGCCCCTGTCGCCATACAGCAGCTTTACGGATGCTGATGAATTAAAAGCGACCCCTCCACCTTCGTATTGATATATATGGGAATTTTCATCACATATCACTTCATCACCAGGTTGGGTATGACACTTAATTGCAATTTGATTCGTCATAGTGCCGGAAGGGCAGAAGATGCCTGCCTCCATTCCAAACATATTTGCAGACATCTCCTCTAATTGATTTATCGAAGGATCTTCGCCAAATACATCGTCACCTACTTTAGCATTCATCATTGCCTTCAACATTTCGGGGCTCGGTTTGGTAACTGTATCCGATCTGAAATCAATGATCATCTTTCTTTTTTCTGCAATATAAAACAGAAACCTTCGCGGAAATGAAGATTAAAACTTTCATCTGCCATTTCCATCCGTTTGCTACTTAAAAAAGCATTTTGCCGGAAAGCAATTGCCTTCCGGAAGTATTCGAAATTATGTTTGCTTTAGAAAACGGTTCATAGCTAGAAACCAGTTAATAAACTTATCAGTTTGGAATAATTGCCATTTATAGATCACAAGTACCATTGATACCGAAAAGGCGCGGTGCTGTAACCCGGAATAATGTGTCGCGTCATATGAATGTCGTGGGAACCGGCCACTTATCAAGAAATATGGCCGTTCATTTTAAAACACTGTACTTGGCATTAACAAGTACCTATCTTTGAACTGTAATTAATAACAACGAGTACTTAATACACTAAATACTTCAAAATGAGAAAGTTTCTGACCTTACTTATAGCCATTATAACCTTATCCTTCGCCATTCAAGCTCAAAAGGGAACCGGCCGGGTTTCCGGCCGTGTAATTGACGGCAATACAAAAACGATAGAATCCGCTACGATCACGTTGCTAAGATGCTAAGGATTCATCGGTAGCGAAAATCCATGTGGCTAATAAAGAAGGGAATTTCTTTTTTGAAAATGTTGCCGAAGGAAAATATCTTAGTTTCTATTACTGCAGTTGGTCATGTCAAAGGGTATTCGGAATCTTTTGAAATCACTCCATCAAATCGAGTCTGTTACTTTAAAAACAATTGAACTTATTCCGGCATCAAAAGAACTCAGTAATGTAAGTGTTACCGGTCGCAAACCTTTGGTTGAACAAAAAATCGACAGGATGGTGGTGAATGTGGAAGCGGCGGTGACCAATGTGGGTAGCTCAGCCCTCGATGTGTTGGAAAAATCACCAGGTATTTCTGTTGATAAAGATGGCAACATCAGCTTAAAGGGAAAACAGGGTGTCGTGGTACTGATTGATGGACGAGAAACACAATTGGGCGGAACTGATCTTGCCAATTATCTGCGGAGTTTAAATTCAAACCAGCTGGAACAAATTGAGATCATGACCAACCCTCCCGCAAAATTTGATGCATCCGGTACTTCAGGCGTTATCAATATCAAAACAAAAAAGAATAAGCAAATGGGATATAATGGATCGCTCAGCCTTGGTTATGGACAGGGCCGGTATCCCAAAGTGAATGAAGGTTTGAATCTTAATTATCGTAATAATAAAGTAAATCTATTCGGTAATCTCAGCCATAATTATAATCAGGGCTTCGGGCTGCTGGAAATTGAAAGAACCTTCAGAGATAAGAATACAAAAGACCTGCTCTCCAATTTTGACCAGGTAGCAAGAATGCAAAATAAGTCACACAACTATGGGGCTAAAATTGGATTGGATTATTTCGCTTCAAAGAAAACTACGCTGGGAGTTGTCTTTAATGGTTTTTCGAGTGATCGGAATAATATTAACCGAAACACCACCGATATATCGGATGCATTAGGTAAGCCAAACAGCCAGACGAGAGCTTTTTCGGGTAATGACCAGTTGTGGACGAACTTTAGTACAAATTTTAATTTTCGCCGGGTTCTTGACACACTTAATTCAGAACTCACCGCTGATGTAGATTTTGTAGTATATGATTCTAAGAATGATCAAACGCTTATCAATTCTTATTTTGATGCATCAGGAAATTCTACATTCAAAGCAGATACGCTGTTGGGAGCATTACCACAGGATATTAATATCTATAGCGGTAAGATCGATTATTTAAAATATCTAGGAAAAGATATACGGTTTGAAGCAGGATTAAAAGCAGTTTGGTAAAAACCGATAATGATGCAGTATATGATAGTATATCGTTTGGCCAGGTAGTTCATGATTTTAACCGCAGTAATTATTTTATCTACGAAGAAAATATCAATGCTGCTTATGTGAATTTCAGCAGGCCTTTAAGCAAAAAATGGAATGCGCAGGCTGGATTAAGAATGGAGAACACGAATGCAAAAGGAAACCAGGTTACAACGGGTGAAAAATTTGATCGTCATTATACACAGCTATTTCCAACTTTATACTTGCAATATAAGGCTAATGAGAAAAACAGTTTTGTATTGAATTATGGAAAACGTATCCGTCGCCCGGATTATCAGAGTCTAAATCCTTTTATCAATTTTCTTGACAGGTACACGTATCAGCAGGGAAATCCAAATCTTAAACCACAGTTTAGCCATAATATTGAATTAAGTCACAACTACAAAGGCATAGTGACCACGACGCTTAATTATACAAACACGACTGATATCATTCAGCAAGTGATAGAGCAGAATGAAGCAAAGAATGAGACCTATGTTAAAGCGGCAAACATTGCAAAGCAGCGCCAGTTTGGTATTTCAGTAAATACAACCATACCCATTACAAAATGGTGGAGAAGCAATGTATTTGTTAATGCATTTAATAATAAATTCGATGGTATCGTAAATGATACTACGATATCAGTAACGGCAACAACCCTGCAGTTAAACGGATCACAGCAATTTAATTTTGCCAAAACATGGTCTGCTGAAATAAGTGGCTTTTTCAGAACTGGTGGCATTGAAGGAGTAATAGCAGGGAAAATCATTGGGTATGGTATCAGCAGGGTTAAGCAAAGAGATATTTAAAAAGAAGGCTACAATTCGTGTGAATGTTCGTGATATATTTTACACGCAGGGATTCAGGGGCAGTAGTAAATATGGCAATATTGATATGAGATTCTCAGAAAACCGCGATAGCCGTGTTGTGAATTTTGGTTTCACCTATCGTTTTAGCAAAGGAAAAATAAATGGTGCTCCAAAAAGAAGAGCAAGTAGTGCAAGCGATGAACAGAATCGTATCGGCGGAGGAAATCAATAACCAGATACTAATAAATGAGTTTATAAAAGATCATCTCGTTTAATCACAATAGATTTTTTTTAAAACAAAATGTAACTCAGAAATATCTTTAATACGTCTTAGTTGTATTCATTTCGGAAGAGTCATAATAAATGCTCATCATATTTATAAAGTATAGTCATGAAAAAGATTTTAACCTTATCAACCATGCTTGTGATGCTATCAATAATTAGTCATGCACAAATAAAGAATGGCAAAATTTCCGGAAAAGTCATTGACGGCAATACCAAAACCATCGAATCTGCTACAATAACATTACTGCAGGCAAAAGATTCTTCAGTAGCTAAGATCAGCGTTGCCAATAAGGAAGGCAATTTTGTTTTTGAAAATGTTGTTGAAGGAAAATACATGGTTTCAATTACCGCGGTAGGACATACAAAAGGTTTTTCCGAAGTTTTTGAGATCAATTCTTCCAATAATAATGTTACTCTTAAAACCATAGAGCTTGTTCCGGTTGCAAAAAATCTTGCAGGTGTAACTGTATCCGCTAAAAAACCTTTGATCGAACAAAAGATAGACAGAACTGTAGTAAATGTAGAAGCTTCAGTAACTAATGTAGGTACTTCCGCTTTGGAAGTATTGGAGAAATCACCGGGTATATCTGTTGATAAAGACGGTAACATTAGTTTGAAAGGAAAGCAAGGAGTACAGGTTTATATCGATGGCAGACCTACCTATCTAAGTGGAACAGACCTTGCAAATTATCTGCGCAATCTTAACAGCAGCCAATTGGACCAAATTGAAATTATGACCAACCCTCCTGCAAAATATGATGCAGCAGGTAATGCAGGTGTTATTAATATTAAAACAAAAAAGACAAAACAATTTGGTTATAGCGGAAGTTTATCATCTACATGGAGCCAGGGGCGCTATCCAAAAGTGAGTGAGTCGTTCAATTTCAATTACAGAAAAAATAAAGTAAATCTTTTTACAACGCTTGGATATAGTAATCGTAAAAACTGGCAGGACCTCGATATTCAAAGAAAATTTATCGAGCATTCAACAAAACAAATTAAATCACATTTTGACCAGGAATCAAGAATTAAGGAAGGTGGAAAATCATACAATGCAAAAGTTGGCTTTGATTATTTTGCAAGCAAGAATACAACTTTCGGCGCCGTTTTCACAGGTTATTACAATCCCGGGAGGTTCAGCAATCAAAGTGATGTATTTATTTCCGATCCAAATATGGTTTTGCTCAGTAATACTATTGCCAAAACAAGTAATGACAGAAAATGGAAAAACTTCAGTACGAATGTAAACTTCCGCCAGGTGTTAGATACAACGGGTCAGGAGTTGACTGCAGATATTGACTACCTGACTTACCGCAGTACAAATGCCCAGGATCTTATGAATGCATATTATGATGCAAACGGTTTACCCGCTGATAAAGCAGACACTTTGTTAGGAAGCTTACCACAAAATATAAATATTTACACTGCAAAAATTGATTATGTAAAGCCTTTAAAAGAAGGTGCAAAATTCGAAGCAGGTCTTAAAACAAGTTTTGTAGAAACTGATAATAATGCAATCTATGACAGTTTAAATTATGGAGTAAGAGTTCGTGATATCGGCCGCAGTAATCATTTTATCTATAAAGAAAATGTGAATGCAGCTTATGTAAATTATAGCAGGCCTCTTTCTAAAAAATGGTTTGGCCAGTTTGGTTTACGACTTGAAAATACAAATGCAAAAGGTGACCAGGTAACAACTGGGCAAAGATTCGACCGGCATTACACGCAATTATTTCCAACGGCTTTTATTCAATATAAACCAAGTGATAAAAACAGTTTCGTGTTAAATTATGGCCGCAGGATCAGCAGGCCGGATTATGAAGATCTGAATCCGTTCATTCTTTTCCTTGACAAATACACTTTTGAGCAAGGAAATCCAAATCTGCAACCGCAATTTGCTCATAACATCGAATTCACACATAACTATAAAGGGTTTTTAAATACAACATTAAATTATACAAGAACAACTGATATCATTAATGAAGTGCTTGAACAAAATACCGATAGGAACGAAACCTATGTGAAGAAAGATAATATTGCAAAGCAACGTCAATATGGGATTTCTGTTAGTGCCAACAAGCAAATCACAAAATGGTGGAGTGGGAATCTTTGGTCAAATCTTTATAACAATCTCTATGAAGGAAACATTAATGGGGATGATGTGAAAGTTAGTGCCACAACATTCCAGGGAAATATGTCGAACCAGTTCAAATTTGCGAAAACATGGACAGGGGAATTAAGCGGATATTTTAATTCCGGTGGTGTAGACGGTGTTTTCAAAATAAAAAGCTTTGGATTGATAAATGTGGGCATCAGCAAGCCGATACTGAAAGGAAAAGGAACGTTGAGACTATCTGGTCGTGATGTATTCCGCACGCAAAAAATAAAAGGCGATATTAAATACAGCAATATCGATGCTTCGTTTCAGCAGCGTCGTGATTCAAGACAAGTAGCACTTGGGTTTACTTATCGTTTTACCAAAGGAAAAATAAATGGCAATCAAAAAAGAAAAACTGGTGGGGCAAGTGAAGAAAGCAGCCGTGTAAAAACCGGTGAATAAGAATTATATCGATAGATCGGGTATAGCCATGAAAAAATACAAGCAGTCAGTTTTAGTTTTCTCATGAAAAACAACAAAGCCTCTTTTCAAAGAGGCTTTCTCTTTAACAGTTTTTCACACTTTATGTTTATTAAATAAGATTCTTGCCGCTTGTGTATAGGTAATTACTATTTGCCCTTTAACACTTTAACTACGAATCTTATCATTATTCATTTCTTACTGAAGATTATTAGCAGTTATTTTATGCATCACCAACGTAAAGTATAGCACTTATGAGAAAGTCATTTACCCTTTTGACAGGCATCTTATTATCTACGCTTGTTTTTTCACAGAGTAAGATCGGCAAAATATCAGGGATCATTACCGATGAATCTCAAAAACCACTGCAATCCGCATCGGTTTCATTATTGCGTGCAAAAGATTCTTCATTGGTTAAAATTGCTGTAACCGATAAAGAAGGAAAATATGAATTTGAAAAAATAATTGAAGGAAAATTCCTGCTTTCTGTTTCTTCTGTTGGATTTCAAAAAAGATTTGGACAATCATTGGAGATCACCGCCGATAATTCAACATTCAAAGCGGAAACGATTAAGCTTTCTGCAGAATCCAAATCAATGGAAGGAGTAACTGTAACTGCCAAAAAACCATTTATTGAAACCAAGATCGATAAAACAGTAGTGAATGTTGATGCATCACCAACAAGTGCCGGCTCGACCGCTCTTGATATCCTGGAAAAATCACCGGGCATTACCGTTGACAATGATGGTAACATCAGTCTTCGCGGCAAGCAGGGTGTTATTGTGATGATGGATGGCAAGCAAACTTTTTTATCAGCCGCTGACCTTGCTAATCTGTTACGCAATATGCCGGCATCAGCACTTGACCAGATTGAGATCATGACAAATCCTTCTTCAAAATATGATGCTTCAGGTAATTCAGGTGTTATCAATATCAAAACTAAAAAAGGAAAGAATAATGGCTTTAACGGAAGCATTATGATCGGAGCCACTACAAGTCTTTTTCATCCTGATGAAGCCTGGTATTTAAGACCAAAATCACAGAACAGTATAAATTTCAACTATAGAAAAAATAAGATCAATTTTTTTGGAAATTATAATCCAAACATGTTTCGCGGAATGAATCGCCTAACGCTTGATAGCAGGTTTATGGACGATAATTATAATACCACGGGTTATAATTTTACAGAAACAAGATTTAAATTCGGCAATAACAATCACACATTGAAATTAGGATTGGATTGGTATGCAGATAAAAAGAATATTTTTGGGATTGTTGTGAGTGGCTTTGATTTCTCCGGGCATCCTACTCCAATTTCTGTTTCTGACCTGGTTGATGCAAACAAGCAACTTGAAAACAGGCTGATCTCTTCAACCGACAATGATCTTAAATTTCAAAATGCAACACTCAATCTTAACTGGAAACATACGTTTGATACAACCGGCAGGGAACTGACAGCAGATTTTGATTATGTAGTTTATGGTAATGTTTCTGATATGGTATTAACAACAGATTTTTATAATAGCTCGTTACAAAAAACTGGAACATCTTATCTGAAGGGCATTTACCTTCTAATATTGATATCTATACTTTTAAAACTGATTATACTCACCCAATAAAGAATGGCAGGTTTGAAGCAGGAGTAAAATTCAGCTATGTAAAAAATAATAACCTTGTAAACTATGAACGAATGATCAATAATGCATGGGAAATTGATCATATTCGTTCCAATCATTTTATTTATGATGAAACTATAAACGCAGCGTATGTTAACTATAGCCGGGAAATTAAAAAATGGACCTTCCAGGCAGGGCTGAGGATGGAAAACACTATTGCACACGGAAACCAGGTGATAACAAAACAAACTTTTAAAAGAGATACTACAAATCTGTTTCCAACAGCATTTATCAGTTACAAACTAGATAAGAAAAATACATTGACCGTTGCTTATGGCCGTCGGATTCAAAGACCAAATTACCAGGATCTGAATCCATTTACTTATTTCCTTGATACATTATCATACAGGCAGGGAAATATTTATCTGCGTCCGCAATACACTCATAATATTGATCTGACTCATGCTTTAATGGTAAGTTCATAACTACTTTTAATTTTAATACTACGGACGATATTATTTCCCAGATCGTAAAACCTGTGGTCGATAGCAAAATAAGGTTTCTTACAGTTGATAATGTAGCACAGTTCACCAATATCGGTGTTTCTGTTACTGCACCGATCACATTTGCCAAATGGTGGAATGCAAATCTTTTCACCAATGTGTTTAATAATCGTTACAAAGGTGTTTACGATACATTCAATATCGATATTTCATATACTTCGTTTACTGCAAACCTTACAAATAATTTTACTTTTAAAAAAGGATGGAGTGCTGAGTTAGGCGGAATGTATCGTCATAAGGCACTTGGCGGTCTTACAAGGATGGAACCAATTTACCAGATGAGTTTTGGTTTCCAAAAACAGGTAATGAAAGGAAAAGGGACTGTTAGATTTAATGTTCGTGATCCATTTGCATGGCAAAAGTTTGAAGGAAGAAACACTTATGGAATGATCGATGGCGGTTTTATTGCCCGTCCTGATATCAGGCAGGTAACAGGAACTTTTACCTGGCGGTTTGGAAAAACCGGGCAGCAAAATCAACCACGACGCAGAAATAGCAGTTCACAAGATGAACAAAACAGGGTAGGACAAAGTCAATAAAAATATTTAGTTTTCTCATGTGGTAAAACCTCTCATTTCTATGAGAGGCTTTTTTTATTCAAACAATCTTACTTTTGAATGAATAAAGCTTACAATTTAAAATTAGTTTATGCCTTCATTTGATATTGTTTCAAAAGTAGATGCACAAGCACTCGACAATGCTGTAAATGTCACAACCAAAGAAATCACTAACCGGTTTGATTTTAAAGGAAGTCATGTTGTGATCGATCTGAATAAAAAAGATTTTAAGATCAATATAGAAACGGATGATGATATGAAGATGCGTCAACTGTGTGATGTGTTAATCAGCCGGGCGCATAAGCAAGGAATCGATCCCTTAGCATTTGACCTGAGCAAAGAAGGATTGCAAAGTGGTAAGGTTTGGAAAAAAGAAGTACAGGTAAGAAACGGACTGGCGCAGGATGATGCAAAAAAAATAGTAAAGCTTATAAAAGACGCAGGATTGAAGGTGCAGGCTTCAATAAATGATGACCTGGTAAGAGTGACCGGAAAAAAAATTGATGACCTACAGTCGGTCATTCAGCTTTGTAAGACAGCCAGTCTTCAACTGCCGCTTCAATTTGTCAATATGAGAAGCTAATTAGTTTACAAACTGTTCATAACTATCTATAAACTGTGCATATCTCAAATTCTATTTGTGCAAAACAAGTGGGTATCAAAGAGGCAAAAAATTTGGAAGAGAACTTATTGAGGGCCATCTTAGCGTCATAAGATTGAATGAGCCGTCAAAAGCGAGTTTGATCTGAGACCTTAAAGATCCGTCAAAAGATTTTAAAGGTCTGCGATCAGAGGAATCCGTCAAAAGAAGAATTTGGTCGCTGGGGTGGACGAGTCCTTTAACAAGACACAAAGCCTCACGAAAAGCGTTGGGTTAGTAAGACGTTCAGGAGCTTCGGCAAATGAACGGAAGAAAAATCTGGCGCTTTTCTCTTTTTTTACCCTTCTGTTGGTGAATAGCCCCGGTTGCGTTACTTTTGCCACGAAAATTTTAAATTAGTACGGCAAAAATCTCCCGATTGCTTTGGGACCGGCTGTACAGCCTTTAAATCAAACATTTATGAAACAGGATATTCATCCGAAAAGTTATCGCCTCGTAGTTTTTAAGGACATGAGTAATGGTCATAGCTTTTTGAGCAGGTCAACCGCCGGCTCAAAAGAAACCATTAAATGGGAAGATGGTAACGAATACCCATTGGTAAAACTGGAGATATCTAATACATCTCATCCTTTTTTTACTGGTAAGAATATGTTGGTCGACACAGCCGGTCGTATCGACAAATTCAAGAAGAAGTATGAAAAGAAAAAATAAATTCCTAAATTAGGATATTATTAAGTTTTTGTTTTTCATGGCTATACTTTAGTCCCGGAGATTCCTCTTCGGGGCTTTTTGTTTTTTTTAAAATCTTTTAGCTTTACCGGATGCCTGCGAAGATCATTTTTACTGAAGAATTTTGTCAGCCTGAAAATCTATATCCATTTACGCTTACCAGGCAGATCCAGGATATACGAGTTGGTATTCTCACCATTCGTGAAAAATGGGAAAGGATTCTTGGCATCACATCTTTTGATCGGTGGGAAGATGATTATAAAGATCTTGATAGATCAATACGACTTGATAAAATCGGAGATGATGATACTTGTTTCATGATCCATGGAAATATTCTTCCCTCATCAAAATTGGTCAAAGCATTGCACAAACTAAAAAATGGAGAATTTATTTCGGTAAACGGGAATACAGGAATTATTTTCAGGTTTTCAAAAAAAGAAATTCATGAGCCAAATAAAATAAAAGTATCGAAAGCTATTACCGTTCGTGATGAGATCAAAAGCATTCAATTTCCCTGGCATATTTTTCAACTGAATGATTATGCTATCCGCGAAGATTTTGATTTGTTGACCGCAAAAAGAAAATCTCAAAAAATTCCAAAAACAAATCAGGTAACTAAATCCGGAAATATTTTTATTGAAAAAGGAGCAGTTGTTGAACATTGTGTTCTTAATGCTTCTGACGGCCCGATCTATATTGGGAAAAATTCTCTTATAATGGAAGGCACTGCTATCAGGGGTCCATTTGCCTGCGGAGAAGGTGCGGTGATAAAAATGAATTCAAGAATTTATGGAGCAACAACCATCGGCCCTTATTGCACAGCCGGTGGTGAAATTAAGAACTCGGTATTCTTTGCATATTCAAATAAAGCACATGATGGGTATATCGGCGATTCAGTTATTAGGCGAGTGGTGCAATCTGGGCGCCGGTACAACAAATTCAAATATTAAAAACAATGCAAGCGCAGTAAAGGTGTGGACACCGAAAGGAGAAATGAATGCCGGTCAAAAATGCGGTGTGTTCATGGGTGATTATTCTAAAACATCGATCAATACATCTATAAATACCGGGACCGTGATGGGTGTTTGCAGTAATGTTTTTGAGCCGGGACTTACTCCAAAGTATATTCCTAATTTTTCATGGGGCAGCGATGGCCTACGCCGCTATGATCTGCAAAAAGCATTGGTAGATATTGATGATTGGAAAAAACTAAAAGGGAAATCCATAACCGAAAATGAAAAAACTATTTTAACCTATATCTTTAAAAACTATTAAAACCAAAACATGCGGACACAAATTGCGGCGGCTAACTGGAAAATGAACCTGACTTTTCAGCAAGGAGAAAAACTATTAGACGATATTCTCGCAGCAGAAATTAAATTAAAAGATCATCAGAAAACAATTTTTGCCGTTCCCTTTCCTTACCTCACAATGACAAGAAGCGAAGTAGCCGAAGAAAAAAATTATTACCCGGCTGCACAAAATTGCTATCATAAAAAATCAGGAGCATTTACAGGTGAAGTTTCGGTTGAAATGCTTCATTCATTAAAAATCACATATTGTGTAGTAGGGCACAGTGAAAGAAGAGAGTATTTTTCCGAAACAAATGAAATTCTTGCTGAAAAAGTAAATCTCTGTCTCGCAAATTTTATCACGCCAATTTTTTGTTGCGGAGAAGCATTGTCGATCCGTGAAGCAGGTACACAAAATGCATTTGTTGCTCAGCAATTGAAGGAATCATTGTTTCATTTAACCGCTGATCAAATAAAAACCATTGTGATCGCTTATGAGCCGATATGGGCGATCGGCACCGGTAAAACCGCTACAACCGAACAGGCACAAGAAATGCATGCACATTTGCGTTCTATCCTTGCGGATCAATACGGCGAATCGATAGCTCAGCGAGATCCCCATTCTTTATGGTGGCAGTGTAAAAGCAACCAATGCTAAGGAAATATTCAATTGCCCTGACGTTGATGGTGGTTTGGTGGGTGGTGCTTCTTTGGTGGCGGCAGATTTTATCGAGATCATTCGTTCACTGAAATAATAGTTTATAAATTCTCAATATTATATTGTCATCAGCCGAAAGAAGCAGGTGCTGTTAAGCATTCTGAATGTAAGAGTGATTGTGAACAACAAAGAGATATATCCTTTAAACAATACAGAGCCGGTCATCATTGAAATAAAAGATAATCATCCGCGGGTTGTAGTAACAGACGGCTATCATTTTACAAAACCGATCGATCTTACCTATAAGCAACCAAGCTACTATCACTTCAAAGTCGTTTGTGCAATTGACGACATGCAACTGTTGGGAAACTTTTTTATACTGGCGCTGTTTTACCTGCTTGGATTTCTTACCGGGGTTTTTATTTTAAAATTATTAAGCTTTGTTCCAATTGTCTATCTTTTATTTGCTTATTATATGGATCGAAATTCTTTTCTGCAGATCAGGCAGGACAGATCATTGCGCAGAAAGGGCAGACAATAGTTCCATTCTTTCTCTGGATATAAACAAGACATTAACTGTTTGATTTATTTCATTAGGTTTAACCTGCTCAAGCTTCCCTGGTTCAGAAATAAGATATCCGTCGAAATCAAGTTTGTTTAAGTAATCAAAAATATCGGCCGGCGTTAAAGTGAATAACCCAAGCGTTTCAGGATTTATCTCTGCAATTACCAACGGTTTGAAATTTTGTAAAACTCCCTGCATGCCTTTTAATGCTGCTAACTCGCTTCCTTCTACATCGAGTTTTATCAGATCAACCTTAGATAGTCTTGCCGTTCTGAACCAGCTATCAATGCTGATTATTTTTACGTTTTCTTTTTTTCCGGAATAATTTTCAGGTTGTTGAAAAGAAGACATGCCCAGGTTATCAGCGGCAGAAATAAACAACTCCTTTTCCCCGTTAATTTCACCGATTGCCACATTAAGAGTCGTAATATTTTTGAGATCATTCAGGGAAACATTTTCTTCCAGCTTTTGAAATAAGTTTTTAACCGGCTCAAATGAAATGATCTTTGAAGTCGGCTCACTATTAGCTGCAAGCAGCGAGAAATAACCAATGTTGGCACCTATATCAAGAAACACATTTCCGGGCTGCAAAATTTTTTTTATCATATCGGCGAGAGGTTTTTCGTAATAACCGTACCAGAAAAGTTGTTGCTGAATATGCTCCGAAGGGGTTAATAACATATAAAAACCTTGCGGAAGTTTCTTTTTATACTTTTTATCAGCAATACCTAACCATTTTGCCATTTTCAGAAAATACTTCAGTCCACGGTACGGAAATGAATAATGACGGGTATAAACATTCAGTAATTTATAAAACATAGCAGGCTGATCCGGTATTTTGAATAAAATTATATTTTATTTGCATAAACTTAGATTGTGCAGCTTCTTCTACGCGGATTTATTTTCAGAGTGATTTTTACAGGCATTGGTTTTTTGATCAGTTTGCTGATAGCAAAGCTTGCGGGTGCAAGCCAGTTCGGCACTCTTTCATTGATAATTGTAAACGCCGCGTTTATTCATATCATAACTGGATTGGGAACAGATGCTGCAATTGTATGGCATGGTATAGCAGCGAAAAATTATAGTCGCGATAAGATCTTTTCTTTTACAATGATTACTGCAGCTATCCAGCTCATGTTCTTTTATATTATTGCGATTCTTGGTTATATTTTTTTAGGTCACACATTGCTTGGAGGGAGTCTTGATCTTTCTATCTTCTTTGCGGAAGTGGTGTATTTTACCGGCCTGGTAATAATGGACAAATTTCTATCGCTCTATTACTCCCAGCATGAGGCCAGGCTTTGCAACAAAATAATTTCAATTGTTTCCGCAATATTATTCTTATTCGTGGTGATCATTTGGATGGTTGAACCCGCATTACATAACCGAATTACCCAATCTGGATCTACAGTCTTTTTATTTTTATTCCTTCCTTCATCCTGTGTTTTTATTTCATTGTAAAATTTAATCCTTCATTTAAAAATATTTCACAGGAAGAGATGCGATCTTTCTCGGCATTTTCCGGCGTGGTGTTAATAACCAATATTAATTCAATTCATTGCTTTTCGTGCTGATTATTGGCTTATCAGTATTTATTATGACCATACAACTGTTGGTGTATATGCACAAGCATCGAAATTTGCACAATTGCTATGGATCATTCCGGGAATACTGGCAGGGCTGGTAACCCCGGCGTTAAAAAATGAAAACCAAAAACTCACTGAAGCGGCGTTTATTTCAATTTGCCGTGTCACCTTTTATACACATATTATATTGAGCTTCGTGCTTGTTGGAGTTGCTTTGGTGATCTATCTTTTTTTTCTGCCATCGATATACTTTGATGGTTTTATTTCATTGCTGGTGATGATACCCGGTTATCTTTTATTTACGATCACTACGATTCTTGCCGCTTATTTTTCGGCAAACAGGTTATTAAAAATAAATCTTATCGGATCAACGATCTGTTGCTTATTGATATTGTTGCTTGATTTTATTCTTATTCCTGCGTTAGGTTATAAAGGAGCAGCGATCGCTAATTTGATTGCCTATTCAATGACGACTATTTATTTTATTTATAGATCAATGTCAATCCTTCATCTGTCTCTTGTAGATTTCTTTGTGATCAAAAGAACTGATTTTAACTTATTTTCAGGCGAGGTTCTGATAAAAAATAATCAAGACACATGAAGCATATTCTTTACCTGCCCAGTTGGTTTCCCAGCCGCAGTAATCCCTATCCCGGGGATTTTATAAAGAGACATGCTGAAAGTGCATCGCTTTACAACCGGATTACTGTTTTTTATACCGCTATAGATGAAAAGATAAAGCAGCCGGAATTAACAGAAGAAAAAATAAATAACAATCTCACAATTTATATTTATTATTATCCTGTTTTAAAGGGAGTTCTTTCTCCTGTAATAAATGGAGTAAAAAGATTTTCGGCGCTTGCGAAAAATGTATAATAAGGTTTTTGCCAATTCATCACCCGATCTTGCACACGTACATGTTGCTTACCCTGCCGGTTTGTTTGCTTTATATCTTAAGAAACGAAAGGGGATAGAATATATCATTTCAGAACACGATGGTATTTATATGCCGGGTTATGATAATTATCATGTGCCCGGGCAGTTCGAAAAGAAAATGGTGCCGGTAATTTATAAAAATGCAAAAAAGATCCATGCTGTCTCAAAAAGCCTTGCAACAGCATTGATGAATTTAAAACTTACCGCAAAAACCCCCGTGGTAATTCCCAATGTGGTAAATACAAATATTTTTAATTGCAAAGAGAAGGAGAGAAGCGGGGGCTTCAGTTTCATTCATATTTCTTCATTGATAAATCAAAAGAATCCTGAAGGAATGCTGGCAGCGATTGCTGTTGTAAAAAAACAACGCAATGATTTTGTTCTAAGGATCATTGGACCCGCAAAGGAAAAATTCAAAAAAATAGTAAAAGATCTTTCGCTTGAAGAGCAAGTCATCTTCATGGGAGAAATTCCTTACGCAGATGTTGCAAAAGAAATAAGCAATTCCGATGCGATGATACATTTTACCCGATATGAAACCTTCGGTTGCGTGATCGCCGAATCTCTGTGTTGCGGCGTTCCTGTTATTACCACCAACTTGGATGTAACAAAAGAATTGGTTAAAGATGGCGTCAATGGATTACTTGTGAACGAAAGCGATGTAAAAGACCTGGCAGATAAGATGTTGTTTTTTATGAATGAAGGCTTCAAAATAGATGCAAAAAAAGTGGCTGAGGAGAATCAGCAAAAATTCAACTATCAGCGTGTTGGAAAAATGTTTGATGAGATGTATAATTCCTGATCTTACTTTTTCCCGATGATATTAAATCCAAAAGTGTCAGTGGTAGTAACTTTTATTTCTTTATATTTTCTTTTAGTAAACCAATTCGCAGCTTCTTCCGGAGTATGTTCCCAGCGAAATTCGGGCGAGAACCAATCCATGATCGCAATCATCATTTCTCTTGCATTTTGTTTATTGCCTTTAATTCTTTTTACAACATAGCTGGCAGGAAAAAGTGTAAACAAATAGAGATAATATTGAAATTTTATAGGAAGCTTGGACGTAAACTTTCTCAGGAGATTAAAAGAATTATGGATCAAATTTTTTCGCGGATGATAAAGCCAGATACTCATTTTTCCATTTTGCTTAACGCAAGGTTCAATTTTTGAAAAGGTCAATTCGCTGTCATTTGTACAAATTAGAACCCCACTGCTGTGAACAATATCAAATTTTTCAAACCGCAGAGGCGGATATTGAACATCTGCCTGCAAAAAAAAAGCGTTTTCTTCTTTATTGTTTGCATTTGCTCTTTCTACGCTTGTACTAAGATCCATTCCCACTACAACAGCACCGCACCTGCCAATATATTGATTGAGCTGCCCGTTGCCGCAACCTGCATCAAATATCAATTTGCCGTCCAACGATTGTCTTGTTTCGTCAGTTTCCTTTAAAAATCGTTCCAGCAGGTCTTCACCTTTTAACTCCCAGGTCTTGTCCTCTTCATAGCTAAACATTCCCCATTCCATCTCAAAGCTTTTTTTTGTTCTCCTGTTTTTCTTTATTACCTGGTGAATGAGCTCCGGATAAATCTTTTCTAAATGCTCCTTTCGTTCGCTATAATCAGCTAGATTTTTTGTGAGGAACTCTTCATAATCGAGAAAAGACTCAACTAACAACCTGGGCACACCATCGATAATAGGGTAGAACCATTCTTTAGCTGAAAACAAAATGCCTTCGTTAATAATTTCTTTTTCACCTCCCTGAAAAGCTTTTGTTTTAACCGAAATCTTATGAAGAGTGAGTTCAGAACGAGTGACAGGGCACACAAGCAATGATAAATATTTTTCCAGCATATTTTCGAAATGAGATCAGCCTTTAAGCTTATTGACAAGATCAATGTAATCCTGCATGGCCGTTTCTTTTGTTTTTCCTTTTAGTGCCGCCCACGCATCATACTTGGCTTTGTTTACAAAATCAAAAGGATTTGATGGTGGTTCGGAATTTACATCGCCGGTAGTAGCCTGTTTGTATAATGAATAAAGTTGAAGCAATACTTCGTTTGAAGGTTTTTCACTTAGCGTTTTACTATTGCCAACTGCGTCATCAAATTGTTGTTGCAGATCCATCGTATAATATTTATACGAAAGTATGTGATTTATCAAAAACGAATCTCTTTTACAGGCAAAGGCGCTTCAGAGGAAAATTTCACAAGGGCCGGCCGATGCAGAAAGACAGTTTAATCTAAAAAAATCAGCTTTTCTTTTATTAAAAAACCCGAACTTTAGTACAAACGATGAAATTATGCGTACCGTTTACGATCTGTTAATGAGCAAAGCCGTTACATTTAATGACGTGGAGTCAACAACTCTTGTGATTGATGCATTGCAAATGCTGAATTCAGTGAACCTGAGCTACCTCGTCGTAAAAAAAGGTGATGAATTCAAAGGCATATTCTGCGAAAGAGATTATAGCAGGAACGTGATCCTGAAGGGCCGCTCAAGTGCCAATACAAAAGTGGAAGAAGTAATGACAACCGATCTCCCGGTGGTTGATACGGCAGATACAGTAGAGCATTGCATGAATCTCATGATCTCACATAAAGCCCGCTACCTGCTTGCTTATAACGATCAGCAATTTGCCGGAGTTATTACTATTCATGATCTGCTTCGACAGGTAATTTCAAATAAGGAAAATGTGTTTGATCATTCAATGGCGGAGCAGCTATTAAGCCATGAAGAAGGCGGAAAAATTTATTGATGGGTTACCAGTTTCTGAATATTTTCTTTTTCATTTTTCACACGGTTCTCATGTTGTTTAACTGTTTTGGCTGGGCCTGGAAAAAGACCCGTCGCTGGAACTTATTTACACTTTTACTTACGGCAGCTTCATGGTTTATCGTCGGTATTTGGTATGGATGGGGATATTGTTTCTGTACGGACTGGCATTGGGAGGTGAGGGAAAAGATGGGGTTACATGATCAGTCGACATCGTATGTTCATTTCTTACTATTGAAACTAACAGGAATTAATTTTCAAAAAGAGCTGGTAGATAAAGTAACATTAATAGTATTCTTTGTTTCACTAACGCTGAGCATTTGGCTAAACATTTCCGACTATAAAAAAAGAAAGCAAATAAAAAACCGTCCCGGCATAGCAGGACGGCAATCTAATTAAGTAAATTAAGCTCCGATAGTTTCGGCTACAAGAACATCATTTTTTACCTCTTTCTTTTGCTTATCTTTTTTATTTTTTACAAACAGATCATTTGCCAAAAGTTTGCCTGCCCTTTTTAAAGCAGCTTTAAATTTTTTGTCTTTCACACTACTTTGAAATTCGAGTAAAGAGGTTTCCAATTTCGTTGTGATCATTCTGCGAAATTCTTTCTTGTTTTTTTTAGCCGAAGTAGTTCCATTAGTATTATCCATGATTGAAATTTGAGTAGTTAAGTTAAGAAAATCATGCCAAGTAGCCGGCAACGGGTTGATTATTTAACACCTAAGAATTGGATGTTTTGAGCCTTCTGATCAAAATGGCTACTACCAGGCAAATGGCCCCCACGCTGAGCCACAGCCATTTAAAGCCCAAATGGCCCGCAAGCTGCGAGCCTCCGAGAGGGCCAAGGGTTTGAGCGGCCGACCAGGCCATGGTGTATAAAGCAGCATATTGACCCCTGTTGGCAGCGTGGCTCCGGCTTATCCAAAAACTATTCATAAAGGGCATGGAAAAAATTTCCCCAAAAGTGATGAGCGTAATTATGAAGAGGGCCAGCAGCGGCCCCATGCCCGGAATATTCAGCATAAGAAATGCTATGCCAACCATGAATATTCCCAGTGAAATATAGTGCAGGTTTCTTCCTTTGCCTTCTAATTTATAAACGAGTACCATTTCCACTATTGCAATTATAACTCCATTTAATGCGAGTAAAAATCCAATCAGTGGTTCCGAAAAATGTAATTCTTCAGCAAAGAAAGGGGAAAGGTTGGTGAACATCTGGAAAAAACAACAGGCAAAAAATACTGTGAGCAAAATAAAAACCAGGTAAACCTTGTCTTTATACGCAGATATAGCGACTGTTACTTTATGCTTTTCTATTTCCTCTTTAAAATTTACCGGCTTTAAAAAGATCCAAATTAAAATGGCAGCAGCAATATTGGTGATGCCGTCAACATAAAATAGTAAACTATAGTTGAACCCTGCCAACACTCCACCTACAGAACTTCCAACAGCCCATCCAATATTTATTGCAAGCCTGTTAAGCGCATACGATCTTGTTCGATTCTCGGGTTTGCTGTAAAAAGCAATGGCAACAGAATTAGCCGGACGGAAAGCTTCATTAACAAAAGCCAGCAAATATGTAAAAAGACAGATCAGCCAGTAGCTTTTCATTGCTGATAAAATAAAAAACATGATACCACCGCCAAGCAGCGTAATTATTTGAACATGATAAAATCCAATTTTATCGGTAAGCCGGCCGCCAACATAAGCTCCGCTAAAAGCACCTAAGCCAAAGAAGGCAAATACTAATCCCGCTTCTGCTACGGTACAACCCATGATCCGGATAAGATACAATGTAAGGAAAGGGACGACCATTGTACCGCTCCTGTTAATCAGCATTACAATAGAAAGCAGCCAGGTGGAACGGGATAATCCTGTATATACGGTCTTATATGTGGTGAATATGGACCTTAGCATAAAAGTGATGCAAATGTACCGCCTGGATAAATTTGATTATTATTAAAGCAAAGCGGTTTTTCAATTAATTTTTTTTCTCTACATTTAAAGACTAAAACTTAAGGAATGAAAAAAATTTATGTATTCGCAGCCATGGCAATTTTATCATTAGCATTAACCTATTGTTCGTCGGCAAAGAAGGCGGCAAAGGCAGCTGCTGCAGCTAAAACCACTTATTCTTCAGCTGTGGCATCAGTTATTTCAGACAAATGCTCTCCCTGTCATATTCCTTCAAAAGGAGGAAATAAAAAAGCTTACGATAACTATGCAAACGTGAAAGCTGATATCGATGAGATCATCCGTCGCATTGATTTGAACCCGGGCGACAGAGGGTTTATGCCTTTCAGAAGAGCTACGAAATTAGCAGCTGATACGATCGCCGTATTTAAGAAGTTTAAAGATGATGGCGCTTTGGAAAATTGATCAACTATTATTTAATTATAAAGGTCTTCAATCGAAGGCCTTTTATTTTTTACAAATCAAACATGCTTTTCAAGAACTATCATTTGAAGCGGCTTAGTAGGAATTCCGAATCGTTCATCAACAGGAAAGGGAAGCACTTTACCGGTTCGTTGGATAACCATTTTTTTCATACCAGGCGATCAGATCCTCTCGTACCGTGATTACTGTCATGTAGATTAAAGAACAGTGTTGTTCTTTCGCATATTCATCGGCAGCATGTAATAATTGTTTACCAATTCCTTTTCCCTGTGCACCCGGTGAAACAGAAAACATTCCAAGGTAGAGCCTTGATTCTTTGTTATGGAGAAAAACACAACCTTCAATAATACCACTTTCATTTGTGTATTTAAGAAAAACGGCGCCCGGTTTATTTATCAGCTTTGTTACAGTTTCTTCATCAGTCCTTTTGTTGCCGATAAAGAGATCGGCTTCCGATGTCCAGCCTTGTTTGGATCCTTCGCCCCGGTAGGCATTATCCATTAATGATACTAATGCAGAAATATCTTTTGGCTGCGCAATCGCAATTGGCATTATTTGAAGTTAGCAATTAATTTTTCTTCAAAAATTTTTTGCAGAATTGGTTCCTCGTTTTACTCGTTGTAAACGTTGGCCATAATCGTTCAAAGCATATAGGAGATAGAGACTTCTTGCTCCGTAGGCGCCGCTGGTTACTTTGGGGTATGAATAAAAATATTCCATCCTAAGGCGATTGGTTTTCCAAATATGATCATTCTTATAATAATTGGGAGACAGGGCAGCGGTGTCATGACTCACCTTTTCGTTATTACTTATATCTTGTGTTGGCGGTCCGAAAGAGCTTTTTACGGCGTCTATCAGTTTTTCATAATATTCAGGTGAAACCCTGACAATGATCTTCGCAAGTGTATCTCTTAAATAGTATAACTCGATTGTCTTAACAGGAATATCACCGATCTTCTCATTTGCGTAGTCAATTACAATTTTATCAGCGCCTTCTGCGTCTTTGTTCTTGACTCCTAAGCCAAGTACGAACTTTGACCCGAGCTTATATTTTTTAAACCCGTTATTATCATCAAGACTTTTTAAGCTTTGTGCCTGCAGGCCTGTTATTGTCAAAATACTAATTGTTAAAAAACAGATGCGGAGAAAACCAATTTTCATGTTGAGGGGCTTTAGGTTATAACCCGAATTTAAGCAAGAATCGTGCAATCAATAATTAAACGAACAAGGACGTTTAAAAAAAACTTGTGAACGGGTTTACTTGCGATAGGATTACGCATGAGAAAAGGAATTACCGGATAGTTTCTCGTCGTTTTTCCTGTTATTTCTCCGTTCTCATTGTGAATGAAAATAAGAAGTTTTGAGAAGCCTCATTTAATAATCGGAATATTCGGTTGGATACAAAAAGCTAATATCAATGTGAGAAACATTATGCTGGTACTCCGGCATGGCAGAGAGTTTTTTCCAATACGGATCAGTACCAAATGCTTTCCAATTGGCATCTCTTACAGCTTTATTTTCATGACAGGTCATATACATCAGGTTGGGCATTTTGCCACCGGCAATCACTTCACCATAAAAATTTGCATTAAAATTCAACCGCTTGAATAAACCGATCTCATCGCCATCATTAAACATCTTGACTTTATTTTGGAATATTTTTTCCGTGGCGCTCTCATAACTCCGGAGCTCATAGATCCTTTCTCTTCTTGTACCCTTTAATGCAGGCAATTGAAGTTTCGGGGCCAAAGAAAATGCCTGCAGCAAAATAGTTTCCATCCTGGTGTAAGGTGGTGTTGTGTAAACCGCATTGATGTATTCGGCTCCCGCACTTTGGTAGTCTTTATCGATCGCCAATTTCCGTGATATATTCATAACATGTTCCAATGACTGTATTGGAATAAGGACATACATAGTCTTATCCGCGATTGTATCGTTTGAATGATTTTTAAATACGCCTACATTTTTGATGTCCATTTTGTGCAAAGCAGGTATCAATGCATTTTGCAAATAAGTATCAAGTGTTTTTTCCTGGTCTGAATTGTTGAAATGATACACCGTAAGCTGATAAAATTCTCTGTTAGTTTTATTCGGTGTAAACGATGATTGAGTAACGAATGCAAATAAGGCTGCGGTGAAAATAATGGCAACTGGTTTTAAGATTTTTTTCATTTTAAATGGATCTTTTATAAGGTCAAATGTATGACATCGGGATGTACTGCTTAAAAAAAGAAAAGGGACTTATAAAGTCCCTTATATCAGGTTTTCGTTCATTATTGCTTTATTTAGTATTGCAACTGTACCCGTCCATCTTTTTTATCCATACCGCGTCCGATAACGTATCCGCCACCGCCGCCGAGCACACCACCGATCACTGCACCTGCTACACGGTTCTTTTTATTAATTACTGCTCCAAGAACTGCACCTGCACCGGCACCAATCGCTGTACCTTTTGCAGCTTTACTCCAACCTTTCTTTTTGGTTGTTGTCTTAGCAGTGTTCTGAGATTCAGAAACCATTTTCGGGCTCTGATAACTTACAGGACGTCTTGCTGTGCTGGTTGTTTTCTTTGGAGCCGCATAGCTTGCTTGCTGAGATGCTATTGCTTCCATTGTTTTTGTTTCTTTCCACGCTTCGAATTGTGCCAACTCTGCGGCATCAACTTTTTGCGCTTTTGAATTGTTGCTGATACCTACTATTGCTGCTACAGATAATACTGCAGCTATGGCAATAACAATTAAGAGTAAAGGTTGTTTCATAACTGAGTTTTTTAAGATGATTAAATTATTTTTCATTACGTGTATATAATCGAAAAACGGTGCCAGAGATTTTACAACTGTTAAAGAAATCGTTAATCAAATTTCAAGCATCACCTAATTAATAGTTTATGGTTTTTGACTTTTAACAATGACTAATTCAATGATGGGATGAAAAAAAATAACCCATGTTATTTACATGGGTTATTAAAAAACTCTCAATGAAACATCAATTTGCAACGAGTGCACGCAGACGTTCTATATCCTGGATTCCTTCGTATTTTATTGGAATTTCTTTGTTAAAACCTGCTTTTTTTACTGTAGCAAATCCCTCGATTCTTATCGATGCTTTTTTCTTTTTCCAAATCTCACGATGATTTTTTATAGCGCTGATATTGTCCATTTTTAACACGGCAGGAATAATAAATTCTTTGTGTTTTCGCACCGCTACTTTATCACTGATACCGAAGCGGCCAAAATACATGTCGTCGATATATACATCGCCTCGTGCTTCGCTGAGCGTTACACCAAAGTCATTGGGATTGTAATAAACCATTTCAACACCTGCGGTTGTTTGCAACAGGCCAACATCCATAATGCGTACGTTCTGAATATCGCGGTATTCAGGTTCTTTGATTTTTTCCGAATTACATGAGCCAAGAAGAAGTGCGGCCGGAGCCAAAATGAGTAGTAATTTTTTCATATTGTTTGATTTAATTTAAGAAATATAAAACACTCCTATAATCAAACTATCAGGCCATTTTACGTTAAACTTCTGTGAAGCGGCACTCTTAACATGAATTTAGATAGTTAAACGAATTGTGTTATTTTACAGCATCTCATTATGAAAAACTGGGTAAAAAAACTGATAGTCATTCTGCCGGTTATAATTGTAAGCCTGTTTTATCTGCGGGTGCTATATCATGAAAACTACAGCAACTCCAGTTTTAAAAGAATAGCCGGGTTAATGCTAAGCGTAATGTTGTTGTATACCTTGGTCATTTATGCAGCGCTGCGAAGAACCCATAACAATTTTTTGCAGGTGGTGATACACTCTAGTTTTTTTATGTATGTATTTTTTGTGTTGCAATTAACCGGGTATTTTATTTTGTTTAAAGAAGTATCCTCACACGAATGGTGGCATAAAATGGAACGTCGCATAGAAACGAATGATCATGTAAATTTTACTCCGTTTAGCACGATCAACAGGTATAGCACTTACGATAAACAGGTGGTCGGAAATTTAATTATGCTTTTCCCTTTGGGGATTTATTTGCCATTACTTTACAGAAAACTCCGGAAGCTTTCAGGTCTTTTTGCAGTACTCCTGATCTCTTTTTTTGTTTCAGTGGGAATTGAAATTTTGCAACTCGCTACAAGTTATCGCAGCACGGATGTAGATGATATAATGCTGAACACGGCCGGCGCCTGCCTGGGCTTTATTATTTACTGGCTGATAAAAATAATCGTGGCACCAGGTAATAAAAAAAGAAAGAGTTTATTCACTAACCACATCCCACGGAGTTATGTGGGCATTATCCTTTTCAGAATCTTTAGGTCTTTCCTTGGTTTTTTTTATTGGCAATGGCTTATGAGCTTTGTCTTTAGGGATAGACATATCAATTTTTACATGCCTCATATCGTCTTCGGTTATTTTATCATTCTCATCACTCAAGTGTCTTTTTACTATCTCCTTGGCAGTTTTACCCACTTCGGTTGATTTGGGGTTATTTTTCCTTGCTTGTTTCTTTTCACCTTGTGAAGGTGATTTTTTGATGGATTTAGACATAATAGCGTTTTAGCACTTATTGAAAAATACATGCCATGTTTCAGGGAAATTTCAATGGCACCTTTTTTGCCTAGCTCATTTGATAAGGTTGTTGATGTTGTAGATGTGAAATGACCTTGGAGTGAGTAAAATTCCGTATGATCAAAAAATAATCTTTATTAACTACTAAAACCATCTATGTATGAAAAAGATCAGCAGGTTATGGTTACGATTTACAACACTTATGCTGGCATGTTTTTACAGAGTATTGACATTTGCACAGGATAAAGGGCTCGACGTTGATATAAATGTGAAAAAAGAAAATGAATGGTATCAGAATCCAATTGTTTGGGTAATCGGAGGTGCAGTATTTATTTTGTTATTAGTAGCCTTACTACGTGGCGGAAAAACAAAAAATGCGTAGTAATAGCGTTGAGGTGGATATATAAGAAAACCGGATCATATCCGGTTTTCTTTTTATAGTAGAACAACTATACTATACTTAAAGGTGTTTACTCATTAAAATAATAGTGTGGTATAAACGCCCCACCAGCTTTTATGTATGCTAATGCAAATCTGCGCATTAATCTTGTTGGTATGGACTTTGTCTCCATTATATAAACAATAAACTATTAATCAAATCAGATACGTTATGAAAAAGATATCAATATTACTGGTTAGTTTGATGATGATCACATCGGTGTTTGCCCAAACAGTGAGTACGCTAACAATAACTGTTAAGGGAAATAATAATAATGGGGTCATTATTGACGGCAAAGAATATGCCGTTACCAGTGATTATAATACAAACACAAATCCGCCGATTGTAGTTTCCAATATGCAGGCGGGCCAGCATACGCTTCAGCTAAAGCGTCGCGACGAGGTAAATATAGCATCCATTCCCTTTACAATAAGAACAGGGTATGATCTGCAAATAACTATAACAGCAAACGGCAGTGTGCAGCAAAGGGAATCTAAGTGGAGAGCAGATAATAATACTACTGCAGTTCCTATGAGTGATGCCGATTTTACTATCCTGTATAATAGTATTCGTTCGCAATGGAGATCTGCTAATAAGATGAAATTGGCCAGTGATGCATTTGCAAACACCAGTTACTATTTTACAACTGCACAGGCAAGAACATTGATCCAGCAGATAAATAATCAAGGTGATCGCTTCACGTTAGCAAAGGCATCGTATCGAAGCATTACCGATCCAACAAATTTTACCATGCTGTATGATCTGTTTAATAGCCAGTCTTACAGGGATCAATTGGCAGCTTATGTAAGCAGTTATAGTGCGGGTAGCTCGTCAACTGCCATGTCGTCGGCGGCATTTAATACAATTTATAGAACAGCGCGTCGTCAAACAACAACCAACTCGCAGGTTTCTTATATTTATAATAATTTCACAAATACCAATAATTATTTTACCGTATCACAGGCAAAGCAATTAGTTCAATTAGTTCCTGATGAAACTAACAGGCTCTATCTTGCCAAAATATCTTTCAGAAGCATTATCGATAAAAATAATTTTTCACAGATGCACACGCTGCTGAATACCCAGGGAAGCAGGAATGAACTGGACAGATTTGTGACTACTTATGATGACAGTAATCCTGTTTATGCAAGAGTGGCCATGAAGGATGCAGATTATAATGTGTTGTATCGTGATGTTCAAAATCGTTTTGGTGTTGGAGCAAAAATGTCTGCATTGGTGAACATTTTTGCCAATGAGAGTTATTATTTCACGGTGGCACAAGCAAGGGAACTTATTCAACTGGTGAGTTCTGAAAGTAACAGGCTTGAGCTTGCTAAATCTTCTTACGGAAATATCGTTGACCAGGCAAACTTCAATCAAATATACGCTGTGCTTTCCAGCACAGCAAGCAGAAATGAACTGGAAACTTTTGTAAGAGGCTATCAAACTACTCCTGGACCTACAAGCCCGGTATATAATACACGAACTCCAATGTCAAACAGCAGCTATACTACTTTATACAACGAGGTCAGGAATACATGGGGTTTAGGAGCTAAAATGTCCAAGCTATCCGAAATATTCGAAAATGAGAGTTATTATTTCACAGTGGCGCAGGCCAAGCAATTAATTGAATTAGTAAGTTCAGAGAGTAACCGTTTACAATTGGCAAAATCAGCTTACGGTAATATTACCGATACGCAGAATTTCAACCTGATGTATGATGTGCTGACTTCTCAGACAAGCAAAAATGAATTATCATCTTATGTAAATACGTACTCATATAACCGATAAATTCCAATTCTGTTTTCAATACCCGGCCTTTCCGACGTTGTCAAAGTTGAGGAAAGGCTGGGTTTATTTTTACTTAAATATTTATTTCATAGTTTTTTTGTTGTTTCACCTCTTTGAAACCTAAATGCTCATAGAAGCGATGTGCAGCTGTTCTTTTTACATTACAATGAAGGCGTATGCTATCGTTACCTTTTCCTTTTGCCCATTGTTTTACCTTTTCAATCAACAACCTCCCAACACCTTTACCCCTGTAATGTTCATCTATCACAAGCCCGTTTATTTCACAATGCGGCATTACTTCGAGCATGATCGACTGGGCAGCACCGATCCAGCCAACAATTTTATTTTCAATTACCGCCACAAAAGCTGTATGGTCTTTACTTTTTAAAACTGCATTTATGTTTTGAAGTGTTTGTTGAATTGACAATGGATAACCGAGTTGCTGAGAAAGAAGGTTAACCGCACCGGCATCATCAACTTCCATTTGTCTTACTTCCATTCTAAAAAGATTTTCGGAAAATAATTGACTGAAGTTAAATGAAATTGCCCCAACGATAAAGTTGAGGCAATTGCGATCCTAGCGTGTTGGCTAATCTGAAATTAACCGTTCGACGGTTTTTCCATTTCTTTTTTCTTTTTTTCAATTAATTCTTTGTACCTGGTTTGCTGCTCAGGTGTAAGGAATTCAAAAAGCCTGGTTTCTTTTTCTTTTTTCAACGCCATCTTTTTTTCTTTTTGTGCATCTTTGGAAAGGTTGGCATCTTGAGAAATCGAACTGAATTTTTCGTCGTACTCTTTATTAAGAGCATCATATTTTGCCACCTGGTCGGCATTAAGTTTCAGCTCATCTTTTATCTTTTGATCCCATTCTGCTTTATTCTTTTTATGGTCTTTCTGTTCCAGTTGTGCCATCGCTGCTGTGCCCACAAAGGCAAACGCCATCATCAATAACAGTGTTTTTTTCATACGAGTGAAATTTTAAAGTGAATAATAAGAAAGGTAAGACATCAATTGAAGAAAAAACGATGCCAGCTCATCAAATGGTGGAAAAGTTTACCCGCTTTACTGCCAAAGAGATTATAAACGGCAGTAAATGCTGACAAGGCGAAAATTTTGTTGAAACATTTAATTCAAGACGACTCATTTTTTTAGTTGCTTCACCGTACTAATAAATTCCCACAGTGCATCCGTGGTTTTATCAATCAGCCCAGGATCGAGGTGTTCATAAATATCGATCGCTTCTCCTGCATTAGCTTCTGCAAGAGCATCCAGTAATTCGGGGATGGTTATTTCCTTTAATCGTGCTATGATGTAGGCTTGTTCCATGGTTCAAAAATAGCTTGTTTTAAGGCCCACAGTAAGTATTCAGGACCGTTAAAAACTTAATATGTCCGGGTGAAACTAAATTGTAGCTTTAATCAAAATCTAAAATATGAACCTCACGGTTTTAATTTTTGTTGGGATCGCTGCTGTCCTTTTAATTGCTTTTCTTGTTATCCGCAATCAAAAAGATAAGAAAGAAGTGATCGACCAGATAAAAAATGATTATCCAAAATCAAAAGATGAAGAAGGCGCGGCGGACGTCGATAATAAGTCGCAGATGCATTGAGATCATTTCACTCCGTCGATCTTTGCTGCCTCTTTCAAAAGTTTGATAATTGCACGACTGTTAATTTCTTCGGGAGTATGATAGATTTTATAGAATATCTGTTTATTGGTGCCATGTGTGAGATAATTATCCGCGTCTTTTAACTTATTCCCATACCAGAATCCTAATAAGACTCCGTTCCTGACACCGCCTCCCGGAACTGTTGCCGGCCAAATAATACAGATCCCTTTATTACCATGGAAAAAAGGAACATTATAGGATATTTTTTCTTTGCAACCCGGCGGCAAGTTTTCTTTAATAATTTGTCTTAAAACGTCTGTAATTATTCGTTCGTTGGCCGGCAGCAGTTCATACAATTCCATAATCGATTTGATCTTTGTTAAGCTTTTTCTCATGTTATGAATGTTATATTCCCTTCTTATGAATGCTATATTCCCTTCAAAAATAAGATACCCAAAAAACAAACGATGAACTTTAAGGTTTGAACTGTAGAAACAATTCCCCGCTGTAACACGTGCCGGCATATTTTGGTAGTTTAAAATATTTTGGCCTGATTCTTATCTCTATTATAATGGATAATAATTTTTTAATCAAAAAATTTATCATGAAAAAGATTAGTCTTCGATGGGGATACAGATTTTTCCTCGCTTTCCTATTCACTTGTATGCAGGTCATACTTTGGGCACAGGCAACTGACCAGGTAACTACTAAGACAAGTACTACTACTAAGACAACTACAGAATGGTATTCATCGCCGTGGCTATGGGTAGCAGGCGGAGCCGTATTTATCATTATACTTGTTGCCCTTATGCGGGGAAATTCCAGCACCAGCGAAACAAGAACGACGGTGATAAAAGATAACTAGCATTCATCATAAATAGAATTATTCGTCAAAAACAGAATAATTCGTCACTATGAAATAATTCCGGGTCTTGGTTCATGGCAGCATGAACCAAGACCTTATAAATTAATTTATCTCCGACTTTTTGAATAACTTCTTGAAATAGTAGTGATAGATGAAGGAATCAACTTCTTTCATTGGAAATACATTCACGAGCATCCATCCCTGTGCACCCATATAATTCAATGCATCCACCGTTGAATTAAATTTCTTTAGTTTGCCCGTAAGATCATCTTTCAGCCTCGTATCGCCTCCAAATAATTTTCGTTCCTCACCAAAATCAAGATCAATATTAACTTTTGTGGAAAGCACTCGTCCGCTAACGATCATTTTACAGTATTGCTCAATCACAGTAGTGTCTTGGGCCGGGGACGCAAATGCAATTGACATAAATAACACAATTGTAAAGATTAGTTTTTTCATATGTAAGAGTTTGATTTGATATCAAATATCAACTGGAATTCTTACATAAATATTTAAAAAAATGTGAATTGAAATCCAGTTCACAAATGTGTGCATTCAATCCGGTCAATCACCGGAATATTGCATCCCGAAAAATTCTTTATGTGTTTTATGCAATGAAGGCAATTGAAAAAACAAGTGAGCGTGAAAGTATCGTTGCCGGGCGAATATTGAAAGTTAGTGAATAAAAAAAGGCAGGATAAAAATCCCGCCCGCCGCATAGAAATTCATAATCCATGATCATTTAAAAAAGCTACTCATAATAGTTACGCCTGCCTATGTATACTGTTATCCCAACTTTTAAATTCTTCGGATTTTTCATAAGGGCCGACTACATTTTAAAACCAAACTATAATACACGCACAAATCCTATGCTAGTTACATTTCACTCACAAAAACGTAATATCACTATTGATTGCGCGGCGAACTGGGGATATTCTTCCTCCTAAGAATGTAACCCCGCATTATCAAACTATGCGCATCCGGCGCATTTCTTAACGGACCCTATCGAACCTTTGTAAGCTGGATCCCGGATTATCTTTGCTGCGCAGCCACTTCTTCAACAAGTGTCCTTTCCATAAATAAAATCCTGATAAAATAATAACCGGAAAAAAGAATACTCTGACCATCAGGGACGCTTCCGGTATTTGTGCAACGGGTCCATAGATATAACCGATTACAGGTATACTTAAAAGAATATGTATCCACCGAATGATTTTTCGTTCTGTTGAGGCTTTCATATCACAATTATTTTTATGATTAATGCATAACTATACCTGCAATTTCATACAAAACTGAAAAGACAAAAAGCAGGTGTAGGTCAACAGGCAATAAAAACAGGTGAACGAGGCAAAATTGCCGGTAAAAGTTTTGTGTGTTGTAAAGAAATCATAACGATAAAGTTTGTTTCTTTTTGTTCAATGGCATACTTCCTCAACATATGGTCATGAGAATTTTATTTCCTAACTGAGCAGTTAAGTAGTACCTTTCTTTAGTCCTGATCAACGGACATAGAAAATATCGTTTAATAAAAAATGTTAGCATGCCAAAATTGTGGTTATGAAGGTGAGCTTACATATTGCTCAAACTGCGGGCAGCCTCTTGAAGCCAGGCGTATTAACATGCCTCATATATTGCATGAGGTTACTCATACATTCTGGCATCTTGAAAAAGGATTTCTATATACATTAAAAGAGCTGGCAATCCACCCCGGCAGTATGCAGCAAAGATATTTAGCTGGTTTTCGATTGCATTATCAAAAGCCGTTTCCCTTATTTGCTATCTCTGCAACATTCGGTGCTCTTGTGCTATTTTTTGTTTATTATAACGCCACAAATGAAATTTCAGAATTTTATAAACACTATTATTTTATTGTACAGGCGGCCATGCTCCCTTTTTATTCCCTTATCACGTATTTACTTTTTAAAAGTCCAAAGCTCTATTATGCTGAAGCGCTGGTGATGAATGTTTATATGCTTGGGTTTATGTCTGTATTGATCGTCCCAATTAACGTCCTCTATCTTTTGCTTCCCGAAAGTCTTATCCAAACTTTAGAAGTGATCTTTTTGATATCTTATAATACCTGGACATACCTGAATTTCTTTAAAGGGAAACGCATTTGGTGGATCACGTTGAAAAGTATTATAAGCATCATTATCAATTATCTTTTGTTCCAGTTTGCATCCAACCTGGTGATGGACCGGATTATATAAACGGCCATTTTAGATTTTATTATACCAGGCACTCTCGCGGTTGAATTTGAAAATAAATTCCGCACTATTTATAAAATAAAAAACTGTGCAAACCGGTGTTCCGGCAATTGCAGAAAATCTCCTTGTACAAAGATCTTACACCTGCATAAAAAACTGTCCGTTCGGAGCGTGATGGTCTGATAGTTGTTTATTCTACCGTAAACAATGTATACGAAAAGGCCCGGGCCTTTGAACCTACAGAAATAATTTAAATTCGTTATGTATTGTTTATAATAAATAATAAAAAGATGTTCAGGTATATTTTCTTCATTGTATTATCAGGCAAACTTCTCTCCTGCAATAATAACAGCGAGCCTGTTACTGCCACAGCTTCAGACAACGGCAACACCGTTTCCCCGAATGTTAATGAAAAGCCTGCAACTGATGTAAGCGGCTGCTACATGAAAATAATCGGCCGGGATACTGCCATACTCATGATTGAGCAAAAAGGAAAGGAGTTGTCGGGTAAAATGCTTTATGATAATTATGAAAAGGATGGGAGCAGGGGCACAGTGAAAGGAAAAGAAGACGGAGAAATCTTAAAACTATGGTATGAATTCAATTCAGAAGGAATGCATTCGATAATGGAAGTGTATTTTAAAAAAGAAAATGGAAGGCTGCTGCGTGGCATAGGAGATATGGATGTGAAAACTGATACAACATACTTTATATCCGGGATAAACTATTCCGATAAAGAAGCGTTCACTAAAGTAAATTGTTCGTTGGTCGGGGAGAAATTAAAATTCTGATCAACCGATTCTTTCGTGCTGCATAAAACCAGGTTATACTTCCTGTAAAATTCGTTTACCGGGGAAATATTTCGACCATTCTGTACCCCCATTTAACGACTACTAAAAGAAGAAGAACCGAGAGAAACAGGATAAGAAGCCAGTTTCTTCGCCTGATATAATACCTTCTTGAATGATGCATTTGATTATTACTATCAAACTTTGTGCTAAAAGAAGCCCACTAAAAAGTCCCCGCACAATAACGGGGACTACTAATCAATAACCATTAACCATTAACCTAGTTCAAAAAAATTTACATGAATATAATTCATTTACAATAAGCTCCTGAAAGTTTTGATATCCGGCAATCGTGTTTCTACGAATTTATTTTAAATATTCAGCCTGTCTTTTCCTTGTCATTTTGAGTTGGGGGCACGGGGTCGATATTTACCTTTTCGAAAATGGGGTGAGGAGTCGCGGTGATTCCTTTACGCATGTCTATGATCACCTGCAGTTGTTTAATGCCATCTTTACATTTTGCATACTCGGCATCAAACTTTTTTCCGGCCAGTAGCACCGTGAGTTTTTCCGTCTCACGGGCAAGCAATTCCAGCAGGCCATCTGTACTCATGTTTTGATAATCGGGGAACATCGGTTCTGAATGGTTGGGTATGTTTTGAAGCACCGGTTTAACTGCAAAAATCATGCGATTTGTATAGAGCATCAAATAACTTTATTATAATTTGAATTTGAATGTCAATAACCTGCCCGGAAAAATTCGTGAATGATGAGTTGTTTTCTGTTTTTTAAAATGATATTAATGGACCAGTTATACTGCGAAACAATAGACCAACAATGCGTAAAAAAAGCAAGGGAAAATAGTGGTTCGTGACGAAGTTTTTCAGAGTGCATGGCATGATATTTAAACCTCTCAGGTGAATTAAAACCTGCCCAAATGATAACGATCGTTCGAAAAATTGTTGCAATAAGTCTATTCTGCTTTTGCATTTTTACATCATGCAGTAAAGAAGAGGATGGTATGAACAGTAAAACAGCGTTTCTTGTTAAAGAGCCCTGGAAATTCGAAAGCCATGGACTCGATGAAAACAATAATGGTATAATAGAAGAGTCGGAGAACAGCATGCTTACCTGTGAGACCGATGATATTTACACGTTCTATGCTAATTGTACAGGCATTTTTTCAGCCGGAACAATTGCATGCAGTGCTGGAGAACCTGCTACAATTAATTTTGAATGGCGTCTTCTCAACCATGGAACTGAACTTGGTGTCTTTGCAGCCGCTGAAATGATCAGCAGGCTGGATGAAAACATTCTCGAGGTTTATTATATGGATGAGAACTCAATGGGTCAACCGGCGAAATATATCCGGCGATTTCGCCATTGATAATTTATGATCGCAAAAGTTCTGTAGGTCTTTGCTTTTATGCGTTACACAATTCCCAATGCTGAGAACAACGTGATCAGGTTTATAAAGATCATGAGGTTTTTTGAATTTGAATATTGGCGTGGCTTGAAGAATCGGTGTAATTTTTGTCTTTGAATTCCAAATGATACGAATTGTTATCATTAATATCTTATCCATTTTTGATATTGAGTCATTGGTCAGGAATGGAGGAATGCTCATCGTTTGGCTGGTAGTGTATGCAAGCGTCGGTTTATTCTTTTGTTTTTTTCTGCCTGTCGGCGCCGTCTTGTTTGTGACGGGAGTATTATCAGCCACCGGCGATTTGCCGTATGATATTTATATTGTTTGCAGCCTGCTGATCCCAGCCGCAATTCTTGGTAATCTTACGGGTTATTGGTTTGGATGGAAAGCGGGCCCTTTATTGCACGAACGAAAAGATTCTAAATTTTTTAAACAACGCCATCTCAAAACTGCTGACTTATTTTATGAAAAATATGGATGGCTGACATTGACAGTTGGATTGTATTTACCCATCATTCGCACATTTGCTCCTGTTATTGCCGGCATAATCAGGTTAAGATTCCGCCGCTTTATTTTTCTTACAATTGCCGGTTCCATAATATGGATAGTAAGCTTTGTATTGGGAGGTTACTTTATTGGCAGCCGGCCATTTTTGAAACCTTGGTTAAAATACATTGTCATTTCTTTTATCCTGTTTGTTACTGTACCGCTCATTATCAGTATCGTCAAAGAATTCAGAAAAAAGCGGAAGGAACCAAATGATACAAATTAATACCTAAACAAATCAAATGAATATCGCATGGGTTTAAATAAAACCATTGAAATGGTTTTATTGTGATGTTTCTTTTTCATAACCCATGGTTTAACCATGAGTTATGAAGAAAATTTATTAATTCAGAAAAATGGTTTTAACCATTGATTCTAAATAATAAAATTAATTAGCCAACAAAGTTCAGGGAGAGTTTATTGCGCAGGTTTACTATTAAGTGGTGCACCAACTGCAATATCGCAGCGATGACCCGGTTCACCGTGTTGCGGATTCAGCGCTACCGTAGCGGTATTTGAATTAGGCGTTACCTTTTTGGTGTCGGTTGAAGGCGTAATGGTCGGAGTGACCGTTGGTTGAACAGTACTGTTTGTCACTGGCGTATTTAATGGCGCACCCACTGCAATATCACACCGGTGACCCGGCTGCCCGTGCTGCGGATTTAATGCTATCCCGGCATCGTTATTTAACTTTACTGAAGTATCATTACCAGCAGGAGGAATTGAATTTGTTGTTGGCAAAACAGATGGAGCCGTAAGTTGTTCTTTATTATCAGATTTATTTTCGCAGGAAACCAGGAAGATAAAAAAGAGAGATGCAGGGAATAAGCGTTTCATTAATTATTGTTGTTGAATTATTAGGATAATAGCACAAGATAATTAATTTATGGCCAGCACGCTGCTTTTGTTTATTAGCATACCCACATCAGGCATGATTTTTACCCGCTAATACTGACATGGCACGAACTTGTTTTTATTGGGTCTTGTTTCTGTTGGGAGCATTCATGATTTCCTGTAAAGAAAAAAATCCGGTGACTTACGAGGAACCGGTCTCTGGCACTAATGAATTTGATCCCGGGGAGATAACTGATACCACGATAACGGTAGTCGCCCTTCCGGGTGCACCGGTTTATAAAGAGGGACTGGGGATCAATACAGGATCGATTATACCAGACAGCGTGGTTGCATTCGGCAAATCATTGGTAGGCACACCATATCTGTATGCATCTGCCGATCCGGCGAATGGCTTCGATTGCTCAGGATTTATCACTTATGTGTTTAATCATTTCGGTATTGCTGTACCCAGGTCATCTGTTGATTTTACAAATGTGGGAGTTGAAATACCCAGAGAAATCGCCAGTCCCGGCGATCTTATTTTATTCACCGGCACCGATAGTACAATAAGGACCGTTGGGCATATGGGAATAGTAGAAAGCAATGAATCCGGAAACCTGTTGTTTCTTCATTCTACATCCGGCAAAGCATATGGTGTTGTGATATCTCCTTTGCAAGGCTATTATGAAGGAAGATTTGTAAAAGTGATCAGGGTGTTTCCACAAACATATTTTGTAACGCCGTAAAAATAATTTGTTGGTATGTTTATCATCGCCTGGACGGCCTCCATTATTAAATGTGTTTTTATTTGCTTCCAAAGTCAGTTTATTTTTTTCTGCACGTTGTTTGCTATGGCCATTATGGTATAATCACTCTTTTATGAATGAACTAAAGGATTTTCAGCCCTCACAGCTTTCAAATTTATTGGCTAAGGAAACAGTAACCTATTATAAGCTTATCGGATTCGGCTCAAGTGTAGAAGAATGTACACAATGCAACGAACGGATAAGGCAAATTCAACGCGAATTAGAATCCCGGAGGAACCCCGAGGAAAGAAATATTTTACAACGGCGAAATATTCCCGCAACTCCGGAATATTCTTTTTGATACAAACTCTGCCTGGTCTTGAGTATGAATTTATTTGTCAAGATGGAGTATCAGCATTCTTCTTTTTATCGTCATCTTTTGTTTTAGTTGCATTTTTTAACAGGTTTTCCCAATATTCGTCACCTAAGGCATCGAGGTACCTGTTAAGAATATCCTTAAGATCTTTTTGCTTTATATTCTCGCCTGAAATAAGGAATGCATATTCATAGCGCAGTTCCTTTAGTTTATTCAGCATCACTTTCACCCGTTTCCAATAGTTATCGGTATCCCAAAAAACAGAAAGACCGGTGAGGAATGTTACTGTGGCAGTGAGGCCAAGTGCGATGTTAGAAGATATTACGGGCCAGTCACTATCCGGATTAGTAAACTTTATTCCCAATACAACTGTTGCAATTCCCGAAAGCAGCATTGCTGAAATACGCAGGGTGTAATGCAAATATTTTATTTTGTTTGTTTTCTGATCAAGCACTGTGACTTTGGTATTCAGCAGTTGCATCATGGTTTTCTTTTGCTGATCGGTGGAAGGCTCTATTTTGCCATCGATTAACCCGCTATAAAGCTGGTGCAGTTTGTTGCTTTCTTCTTTTGCTTTAAGAAGCCCATGAGTTTCGTTTGCCATGTTAACTGGTTTTACTTCGAAAAAAGTGGTTGTTAAACTTGAAATTTCAGTTAAATAAATTTACGAACCTTGTGCAGAAGAAATAATACTTGCCAAAAAAATGAAGGCAGTCAACCAACATGCAATCTTTCTCATGATAAAATTTTACTGAAAGATAATCGGTGTAAAGAATATACGCAAGTTCATGAATTGTCCAAAGCCGTAACCAGTGATTACAAGTGATACAAAATTTTAATAAACCTGCTTATTCATTTGTATGCTTTACACGAGATAGCACCTGACATGTAAGGCAACCTTACTTAAATATCTGCAACTGCTCAGGAAGAAAGCTTGCAATAAGTGGCGATAAAATGGTTAAGGCTAATTTCAATGAATCCAATGCCGATGACTTCAGCTCAACATGTTCTCCCAGCGCTTTTTGTTCCTGTGCGGCTTTTTCATCAAGTCCCTCTGCGGAAAGCAATATCTCTTTTTGCAGCGCTTTACCTCTTTCTTTCAGACTAAAATACACTGGCAAATAAAAGATAGCGAGAAACAATGCATAAAAAAGACCATAAGCATAACTCAATTCTTTTGGAAAAATATCAAAACCAATGATAGTAAAAGATGATTTGATAGACTCACCCAGTGCCGCAGAACAAAAACCTGAAAGCACTACAATTATGGCAAGGACCTGCAGCGCGGCCAACAAAACAGAATTGAGATAATTAAATTGATCAACCATTCCTTTGGCTTTTGTGCCTGTTCCGCTGGCTTTTATTTTGTCAGCTGCAGCACCAACCAAAAACATAGTGACGATCATCGGTAAACTTAAAATAATAGAGGTAAGAGATATGCCAAGTATAATGACGCTGTGTTTAAATAGTATTCCCATATCGTTGATAATATTATAAGGCGTATAATAGCCGTGCAGCGTAAGGGGTAGCACAACCATGATTGCAGCGCTGACAATGGTAATTGCAATAATGCGAATCATGGTTTTGGGTTTGATGGAAAAATTATCTTTTAAGGAACGTATATATTTAATAAATACAGGCAAGGCGCCCCACGATACAGTCATAAGTAAAAGAATAAGCATGGTCCATATAAGAAAAGAAGGATTGTAATGAAAAAGAATGTTGCCGCTCTTGTTTATATTCTTTACCGGACTTGCGAGAGCGGCGGTATCCGGCAATTGATAAGACTGCTTTATATTAAGCGTTACACAGTTGTTGGCTTGCGGACAAATAGTAACCTGCTTTGGCAATTGCCCATAGTCTTTGTAATTATTGTTTAAAAGAAGAAAAGAGAGAGTGAACCCGGCAATTGCAAAAAAGATGACAGTAAAAAAATTTGGCAGTTTTGCTTCGGTTGTTGTTTGCATATTGGTGATTTTATATTTGTTTGCAGGTGCTCTATCATCACAGACGATATACAGGCAAAACTTCCATGATAAAATCAGCGCTGTAAACGTACGCATATTTATAAACTATTGTAAACAGGTGCGATGGGACAGATAGAAATATTTATCAGCAGGAAAACTCATTTTATGTTGAGAATGTCTCTTACCCAATTAACCGTTTTTGTTTTTACAAATCTGCGCACAGAAAACTGAGTATAGACCCGGTTTCAGTTCAGGGCTATTTTCTTTTTGCCTTCTAAAATAAGTGTTCATATGCTTTATGGGTGCCATGTACGGCACCGATAAGGGGGCAAACCCTATTTTTATATCATTGATAATTCATCGGTTATCAAAGTTCTGAGCATCTTAACCATTTCTTGCACAGTGTTTGCCTGTAGGGAATAAAATTGATCTTTTATGTTCTATGAAAAAATATACAAGTCTGTTTTAATCGATCGATTTACAGAACAAACCCGCCGGTTCATCAAGGTCCTTCTTAGAGGAGAACGATATCCCGGCGAATATAAAAATTGCAAAGACTCATTAGAGAGAATACAAAAGCAATTGTTGTGGGAGGAAAAAAGATCAGACTATAATATTTCGGTCAGCGCTCCGGGAAAGCTATCGATAAACATATATAAGGATTAAATTCAAACCAGATATTCTTATTTGTTGAGCTGTACTCAAATGAATGCAGCGGTAATTAGCTATCGCTAAATACGTATCTTCATCATCGTTGAATAAAATCAAAAGCTAAAAAAAGAGTTTATGAAAACGATGACCTGTAAACAATTGGGTGGCGCATGTGACAAAGCGTTTCATGGCAACAGTTTTGATGAAGTTGCTGCGCAAGCCAAAATGCATGGATTGGAAATGTTTGAAAACGGCGACATGGCCCATCTCGATGCAATTAATGAGATGAGAGAACTTATGAAGACACCCGAGGCTATGAAGGAGTGGGTGGACAACAAGAGAAAACAATTTGATGCTTTGCCTGATGATAAGTAGCAATTGAATTTGACGAGGGGTGTTACTCCGTTTATTGTAAAGATTGTGAAGGGGATTACTTGGAATTTATTTGTTGGCTTGCTTTGTACGAGCTATGCGACACACTGGCAAAGGCGATAGCTGTAAGAGAGAATTGAGGGATCGCTATTAGGCTACCCGATTTTGGTTCATGGCCCTTACAATCTTTTCTGTTCTTTTATCTGCTCTTTGGTTTTGTAATGAGATGACTGCCCATATCGCAGCAGGTATCCAACCGATCACTGTGCATTGAAGGATAAGACAAATTATTCCTGTGAATATTTTACCTCGGAGGAAGAATGAAAGCCAGGGCAAAATAATTGCAATTAAGGTCATACTCTGTTATTTTTATATTGGAGTGGCATTAATAAGTTTGAAAGAAAAATTTGCCGCCGCTTTAGAAGCAACCGTTTTTATTTTGAAATTAACTAATTTATTTGGATAAACGATCTCATACACGGTATGAGTTTGTGTTTCGATCTCTGTACCTGTTTTTGAGATAAATGTGAATTCTAAAACTATATCCTTAAATGAAGCCATTGTGGCTGAATTTAGAATTGTTCCTTCTAATACAGTTTCTCCAATAATATTTCTTCTCATTGAAGCTTTTGCGTCAACATATTTATTAAATTCCTGCTGCTCTTTTTGTTTTAATTCTGCCCGGATTTCTTCAGCGGTTTTTTCTTTTCCAAAGCTAAAGCTGGAGTTACCTGATGATGATTGACATGAACTAATAACGACAACAACGGCAAATGAAGCGAGGATTAGAAGTGGCTTTTTCATTGTGGTGGATATTGGTCAAATAAAAACGAATGCCGCTGCAATTTATTGCTACTATTTTGCACGGCTGATTGTGTTCTTAGATGCCGGTAAAAGGCCAGGCGATATTATCAAATAGTGTAAAGACACATTACATGCATAAAATTATTTGTTAGCAGCAGCTATTGCAATGAATATTTGTTGCCTGAATATTTAAAACCTACAATCCCAACATGGTTTGCTATAAATACAGAATCGATATTGTCAGAGTAAACCGGGCTATGAAGTAATAAAATAACTTCTTGATAAGTTCTGGTACCAACCGGATAATTGGAAAGCCTTTTTGCAATGACACCTTGTTTTGTTTGACCAAAAACATTGCACATTGCAATGTTGGGACTGTTGTTGCTCATAGTCCGCATGCACAACCAACTTCCTGAACCAAGACTAAAATGAATGGAATCGGTCATACTTTGGTTTAAATAAAGTGTTGCATTTATGTATTCATACTTGTAAGAATTTCCGCATTCATTAAAAGCTGTTTCTGTGGTGTCTACTACGCGTAAATTAAACGTTCTTACACTTCCGGTGTTATCCAGAAATGACAATTGTGTTCTGCCTTTTAATGGGAGCCAGCTTTTTGTATCGTCTAAGCGCAAGTTGCCCGTTCTGCATTTATTGCATTGCAAAGATGTCGTCAAACAATAGCCAAGAAGCAACGTCAATATAGTGATTGTGATTTTCATGGGCAGAAGCTGATCAAAGAAATTGCATGTGAAGTTAAGTTATAGCGTTGAAATTTATCGTTCAGCCCCAATTGCGAGTGTTATAATGCCACGGAGATTCGTTATTCCAGGGCGATCAAAATTCACCAGATAGGTTTTAAAAATACCCTGAAAAGGGTATTGTAATGAGTAGGAAAATAAATTACCTTACTGTACTTATTGTTTGTAAGGGTTTATCGACAAAAAAATTCTGCCTTAAGATTGGCGTACTGAATTTCTTCCACCAAATAAACATTTAAAAGATGTTTAGGAAACACCTTTAATTAACCATCTAAAGCCACCATTATGAGAAAGTATATTACTGCTTCGGCATTGATATTAATCTTATGCAATGCCTGTAATCCAAAACCAAATAATGACATCGTTATAAAGAAGCCTACCAACACACCCCGGAATATCGTACTCATTATATGTGACGATGTAGGAGCTGAACAGGTAGAATCTTATGTGAACGATTTACCAGACAAAACGAGTTATCATCCCGTCAGCCTTCCTGCTTTCGCGAGGCTTGAAGAAGCTGGCATACGGTTTACACAGGCATGGTCCAATCCAACTTGCTCCCCAACCAGAGCTGGTATTTATACAGGTCAATACAGTTGCACTCATGGAATTTATTCTCCAAGTGATGTAGGAAATGCTGGTGAATTAGAGGCTTACCCGTCGGATAAATCGTATACGCCCCTTCCATTGAAAATGCCTTGCGAATACAGGAAAGGGTTTTTTGGTAAATGGCATTTGGGCAATTTTACCGATGTAGATCTTCCATTGGAACACGGCTGGGATCATTATGCAGGTTGTCTGGAAGGCGAATTGCGTAGGTACATAGACTGGGATAAAACGATAAATGGGGGACCCATTGGTGATACAACAGTCCATGCAACTATCGATTTAGCTAATGATGCAGAAGCATGGATACATGCAAGGTGCATAAAAGGAGATCCTTTTTTAGCGGTGCTGGCCTTTAATGCTGCGCACTCGACAGATGGAACCGCCAAAGTATGGCACCATGAGGACCTTTCCCCCGAATGTGTGGACACAGCTTCTATTAGTAGTACGGACGATATGGCAATATATCATGGACAACTCATGTGCCTGGACAATGTTGTCGGTAACCTTATCGATTACATGAAGACAAATCATCTTTCAACGCTTGAGAATACTGTTTTCATAATCATTGGAGATAATGGAACTCCCGATGCGGTTGGTGAAGGTGTAGTTGCTACAGGTAATGCTAAAGCAACACTCAAACAAGGAGGAGTTCATGTGCCTTTTATTATTGCAGATGGTTACTGGCTTGCAAATCCGAACAGCACAGGAGTTCCTGTGGTGGGCACAATCCTGGGTTCAGTAGGGAGGATCATTAATCCAGGTTCCGACTGTGATGAACTTGTTCATACAAGAGACATTTATGCAACTATACTTGAGCTTGCAGGAATAACAGAGCCGGAAAAAGGAACAAAATCTCATTCATTGGTAAAGTTCATGAAAGATCCCAATGCAACAGGGATGGCTTATCTTTTTACAGAAGATCTCATAGGAGAATACGCTGTAAGGACAAAGAATTACAAGCTGATCCAATATTATAATGCTGCTGGAACATTTCTTAGCGAAGAGTTTTATGATATAAGCGGCAATCAATGGGATGAGACCCAAACTCCGCATTTATCTGGAGAAGCATCTGTTGCGTATGCGAAACTGGTAACACAAATTAAAGCCGCTCGTTGTCCATAAACTCGTTGTCGAGAGGCGATGGAAATTCAGAAGGAACATTTTGGGGCGGCAAGCCGAGGCAAGCTTAATAACGATGATACTTTGTCTGTTAGAATGCCTTTGCAGAAGGCGACGTGACAAACCAGCGAAAGGGTAAGGATAATAATTAATAGACGTTGACGTTCATTAAATATCCCGCCTTTAAAAATCCCACGTTTATGAGAAAGATTTTCTTATGCATCGCCGCTATTTTAGCTGTTTGTCAATTGTCCGCGCAAAAATCTTTCAAGCGAAATACGGCCTACTTCGAAATGCTGGGCAATGGCCTGGTGTTATCGCTGAGTTATGAAAGACAATTAAGCAATAAACCCGGATTTGGTTTACATGCTGGAGTTGGGCTGGCAGGCGAGAAGCCATCCTTTCCGGTTGGTGTTAAATACTTGTTTGATCTTGGCAGGGAAAGATCTTTTTTAGAAGTCGGAGCTGGCGTTACACTTGCCGAGCAGGATATGTGGGAAGAAAATCTTAATCAACCGAAAGCGGATCCATATAAAGCAGGTTTTATTCCTTCAGTTGGGTATCGGCATCATGCGCCAAAAGGATTTATGTGGAGAGTAAATTACACTCCTGTGTTTAATAAATATAGAAATGAACTGTTTTATTTCGGTGTTTCATTAGGGTGGAGAATATGATTATTTATATAAGGCGACGCCGATAAAGCTTATTACTGAACATTTGATTTAGCTTTTCATATTCAGAGATGTATTGTTCGATCGTTTTTAAAACTACATCCATATCTTTTCTCACTTGTTGTTCGGAAAAACGTAAAAAACTTAAGCCCATTTTTTCAAGAATTTGCTGCCTTGCATTGTCCTTTATTTTTTGGTCCTCTTCGAAATGATAAGAGCCATCAATTTCTACCACAAGTTTCAACGGCTTGCAATAAAAATCTACAATATATCGGCCTAAAGGTTTTTGGCGATTGAATGTGTGATTCATCATGCTTCCTGCTCTGAGTTTTTGCCAAAGTAATATCTCTCCCAGTGTTGAGTTGTTTCTTAGTTTTCGTGAGAACTCTTTGAGATCTTTATTGTAAGGGAGCCAATACATGATGTTTTGAAGTTACAAAAATTCGTCGTTGCGAATCCCCCTTATAGTGCCGTCGACATTCGGGGTGTCTCACATCCCCCTTTGAAAAAGGGGGAGTGGTGACACTCCGTTAATCGAAAAGATTGTGAGGGGGATTACTTCCACTGGGGAGAATTCTCATTGCGAGGCGATGAAAATCCGGAAGAAACATTTTTAGTGCGGTAACACGAAGCAATCTAAGATTATTTTTTTTTTGGTATGTCGTGCACAAGGCCGAGCGGCACATCAACAAAGGCGTTATAAGTTATGTTATAAAGTACCGCTGAAGAATATTTGCGGGACTATTCTAAAAACTCTTTTAAACAGTTCAAATAGTTGACGTCCTTTTTCAGTATCAAGGGAAAGCGTAATAGTAATCGAAATTATAGTATTAATTGCTAAACTTTTCCAGTCATATTTATTTAATCGTTTAGAAGCTTCAACTAAATAGTCTAATCTTGCCACAACAGCTTCTTGTTCTACTTCAGTCGTTCCAAATTGTTGATGTATTAAAAGCTTTAAATCATTTATTGCTAGTCGCATTTGAATCTTTTCATCATCACCAAAGAAAGTTTTATCGTTAAAGTCAATATCTTGAATATTTAGAATTGTCTGACCTTTTTGATACTCGCTCCAAAGATCGATTTCCTTTTCTTCGTTAATATATTCTTGAACTTCATACTCAAGCCAAACATGTAGAAAGCCTAATGTATCTTAAAAGGGACATAACTATTAGTTCTATTGATAAGCGGAAAATTCTTTAGGAATTTTGTGTATGTAATGTCAAAATTATGAAGACTGCTAGAATCTGATTCAATTCGAAATTCGAAGGGTGTGTTTACAAGTATTATTGACACAAAAGGTCCATGATCTATTATCTCAAATCTGTCAATTCCCAGCGAAGTTTCCTTAAGAGCTAAAAACAATCGGTTCTTGTATTTTTTCAAAATCATATATTCACAAATATAATTATTAAGCAAGATCAATAGAATTCCAACAGCACAAGTGTGCGACGCAACGAAAGCTAAATAGTAGTACAAAAGCTAAGTACATAATCCCTTCTCTCTCGCCGCTTTTCGCTACCTTTGCCACCTCGAAAAATAGAGGTAAATCGTACATGAAGAATATCCGTAATTTTTGCATTATCGCACATATTGACCATGGAAAATCCACCCTGGCAGACCGGCTTTTACAAAGCACCGGTACCATCAGCGACCGGGATATGATGGACCAGGTGCTGGATGATATGGACCTGGAAAGGGAAAAAGGCATTACCATTAAAAGCCATGCTATCCAGATCAATTATAAACATAAGGATGGACAGGAATATATTCTGAACCTGATCGATACTCCCGGCCACGTGGACTTCAGCTATGAAGTGAGCCGGGCACTGGCTGCCTGCGAAGGTGCCTTGCTGCTGGTGGATGCCACCCAGGGTATACAGGCACAGACGATCAGCAACTTATACCTTGCTATTGATAATGACCTTGAGATCATTCCGGTCATCAATAAAATTGATATGGATGGAGCAATGATTGAAGAAGTAAAGGACCAGATCATTGAACTGATCGGTTGTAAACCCGAAGATATTTTGCTGGCAAGTGGCAAGAACAGGATTGGGTGTGGAAGAAATTCTGGAAGCGATTGTTGAAAGAATTCCTGCACCCAAAGGAGATCCTGATGCTCCGTTGCAGGCATTGATCTTTGACAGTGTGTTCAATTCTTTCCGGGGTATCATTGTTTATTACCGGATATTGAATGGTACGATAAAAAAAGGAGATAAGGTAAAATTTGTTTCTACCGACCAGGAATATGAAGCTGATGAAGTAGGTATTCTGAAATTGAAAATGACGGAGAAGACCGAAGTGAAGTGCGGCGATGTGGGTTATATCATTACCGGTATTAAAAATGCAAAGGAAGTAAAAGTGGGAGATACGATTACACTGGCAGCTAATCCTACACCGGAAATGATCAAAGGTTTTGAAGAAGTAAAGCCGATGGTATTTGCCGGTATCTTTCCGGTAGATACCGATGATTTTGAAGAGTTGCGTGATTGCATGGATAAGCTGCAATTGAATGATGCTTCACTTACTTATGAACTGGAAACATCACAGGCACTTGGTTTTGGTTTCCGTTGCGGTTTCTTGGGATTGCTGCACATGGAAATCATCCAGGAACGTCTGGAAAGAGAATTTAACCAGACGGTGATCACAACTGTTCCCAACGTAAGTTTTATTGCTTATACCACGAAAGGAGAGAAGGTGATTGTAAACAATCCTACTGAATTGCCTGATCCGGTAAAGACTGAACGGATTGAAGAACCTTATATCAAAGCACAGATCATTACCAAGCCGGAATATATCGGCAATATCATGACGCTTTGCTTGGGTAAAAGAGGAATTCTTATCAACCAGAGTTATCTTACCACAACAAGAGTGGAACTGATTTTTGAAATGCCATTGACCGAAATCGTTTTTGATTTTTATGATAAATTGAAATCGCAGACACGAGGTTATGCTTCTTTCGATTATCATCCGATCGGTTATCGCGAAAGCGATATTGTAAAAATGGATATTCTGTTGAATGGTGATAAAGTGGATGCATTGAGTGCATTGATCCATCGCAGCCGTGCACAGGATTTTGGACGAAAGCTTTGTGAAAAATTAAAAGAATTGGTTCCCCGCCAGCAATTCCAGATCGCCATACAGGCTGCTATTGGCGCCAAAGTCATTGCCAGGGAAACTATCTCTGCCATGCGAAAAGATGTTACTGCTAAATGTTATGGTGGTGATATCAGCCGTAAACGTAAATTGTTGGAAAAACAAAAAGAAGGAAAGAAGCGTATGCGTCAGATCGGAAATGTGGAAGTTCCACAGGAAGCGTTTCTGGCGGTGTTGAAACTGGATGACTAGTACATCCTTCATCTTCGTGTATCATTATCAATTTTGAATTTCTAATTAAACCACGGAGGCACTTAAGGCACAGGGACGCACAGAGATTACTCCGTGTTTCTTGGTGCCGCTGTGACTCTGTGTTTCAAAAACAATCAAAGGACTCGACCACCAATCTTTGATTTGTTATCTTGCATCATGCTGCGCAAAAGGGGAAAGCATTTTTATATAGTGATCGGTTTGTTTGCTGTTTATCTTATTAACGGTCTTATCGCTATTCCTCGCAATTCGGTTACTTATGATGAAATGGACCACTGGAGTTATGGGAAAAGAATTTTGATGCGGAAAACTGATAAGATCTTTCCTTTTGATGATGCCAGCGCCATGCCGATCTCCGGAGTGAATGCAATACCAAGAGCATTGCAACAATTAAGCGATCCCGGCTTATTAAAAACCGACGGCGGCTTTAGCGATATTATGAATGGCCGGTATGTTACACTTATCGTTTGTTTACTTACTGGATTTTTTATTTACCGGTGGTCAAAAGAATTGTTTGGTGAAAAGGGAGGGCTACTCTCATTATTCCTTTTTGTTTTCTGTCCAAATCTTACCGGCCATGGAATACTATTAACTACTGATGCGTATACTGCTTTGTTCACTGTCACCACCGCGTATTATTATTGGAGGTTTATTAAGCGGTCAAATGGGTTAAACTTTCTTGCATTCTGTATTAGTTTGGGATTAGCTCAAATTGTTAAGTATTCAATGGTTCATCTGATAGTTTTCTTTGCTATTGTTTCATTTTTTGTTTTGATAAAAAGAGGAATGCTGATCAAAGGAATAGGGTGGAATTTGATCAGGCTTATAGTTCTTGGAGTAATAGTGTCGTTCATCATCAATCTTGGATTTCTTTTTAATAAGCCCGGTAAAGGGTTGGATGAATTTAAAATGGTGAGTAAAACATTTAGCGGGTTGCAGCAATCTTTTATTGGCAAGATCCCGTTACCATTGCCTGCGCCATATATCGACGGCCTGGACCTGACAACCTTTATGAATGAATTAGGAGCCGGCAATCCGAATGTTTCCGACGCAAATTATATACTTGGCCAAAAAAGAACAGGAACAGGTTTCTGGTATTATTACCTCGTGGTTTTTATTTTTAAGACACCACTATCGGCATTCTTGCTCTTATTTGGGGCAATCTATTTTCTATTTGTAAGAAAGAAAAAGCAGGGACATCCGAGCACAATGCTTTTTTTACTTGGCCTGATCTTTTACTTTTTATTGGTACTGGGTGCGCAAAATAATGTGCAGATAGGGATCCGCCATGCACTTATGGTTTATCCTTTGCTATATGTGCTAAGCGGTTTTTTTGTTACCACCTCCTTCTTTCAAAAAAGAACAAAGATGCTGCAAGGGTTACTGGTAGTTTATTCGCTTGCCACTTATTACTATTTTTTTCCCAATCTTATTTCATATTCAAACGAATTGATACCTGTGAAGAAGAATGCATACAAGGTAATGGCAGATTCTAACCTTGATTTTGGCCAGGGCAAATACGCACTTGATAAATATTTAAAGGCACATCCTGATGTTTCAATTGTAAACGATAATGCAGCAGGGAGTAAATTTGTAATAGGAGTAAACGATTATCTTAATTTGAAAAACGATTATAAATATTACTGGGTGAGTAAATTAAAACCCGTGGGACAGGTCAATCATTGTTTTCTTTTATTTGATAACCGCCCGGTTCATAAATGATATAAGTGACAGATACAAGATCCATATTCGTTATTATTCCCTGCTATAATGAAGCAAGTGTGATCAGGAAAACCGTTGAGGAAGTTCTTGAAAAAGGATACCGTGTTGTGATAGTTGATGATTGCTCCAAGGACAATTCTAAAAAACAATTATCCGGTTTACCGGTTTATTATTTACGTCACCGCGTGAATATGGGCCAGGGTGCAGCCTTGCAGACAGGAATTGATTTCGCAAAAAAGAAAGGCGCAAAATATTTTGTAACCTTTGATGCCGATGGCCAGCATGACAGCAATGATATACCGGGCATGGTGGAGTTTTTAGAAAAAGAAAATGCCGATATTGTTTTTGGCTCAAGATTTTTACCTGGATCAAGAACCAATGTATCAAGATCAAGAAGCTTTGCGTTGAATATGGGTCGTTATATCAATTATCTTGTTTCGGGAATTATGCTGAGTGATTCATTTAATGGCTTGCGGTTATTTTCAAAACAAACGGCCGATAAAATCAGGATCACCGAAAACAGGATGGCTCACCCTGTAGAATTCCTGATGCTTACTGCGGCGAAAAAATTAAAGTATGCGGAATATCCTGTTTCTATCCATTATAGCGAGTACTCAAAAAACAAAGGATTAAAAAACCGGGATGGTATCAAGATCCTTGTTGAAATGTTTTTATATAAAATTTTCCGCTGATGAATATTACAATAATCCAGATCGTTCTTACCGTATGCATTGCGCTGATCGCAGTTTATATGTATATGCGGCTGCGCAGCGGCTTGTTTGACATAATTCTTATCGGGCTGTTCTTCGCTGCGGGAACCTTCTTTGTGCTTTTTCCAGAAACCACTAATGACATTGCTCATTGGGTTGGCGTAAGCAAAGGCGCTAACCTGCTTTTATATTCCGCTATACTGTTTTTATTTTTCCTTATCCTGAAGCTTTATTCAAGATTGAGAAGAATAGAACAAAAATTTACCGAGCTGGTTAGAAATAAAAGTCTTGAAGAAGCTGAAGACATGGAAGTAAAAAATTAGTTACCACCCCCGGGTTTCTTTGCTTTATTGGCGTCTGATTTCTGTTTTAATTTTTCCTCGTTCTTGTTCCCTTTATAATCGAGGATCGGGTCTCCAACAGGCGCCTGCCCGTCTTCTAATTTATAAGTAAAAACCTTATCGATATGTACCCATTGTCCATTTTGCCATTTGAATCCTTCATAATCTCCATCGGGGATCAGTGTCCAGGGTGATGCTGATTCTTCCGTTTCAGAAATTAAATGATCAAATAAGATCATCTTTAATTCAGGTTCATAATTTACGAAAGTCCTTACGTCTTTTTTATATTCTAAGCTAAAGCGGGATTGTGTGGGCTTCACTATACTATCTTCTTTAAAACTAAAGCCGCCACCGAATATTGGTTTCTTATTCTCATCGAACGATAATACTTCAATCCATTTTTTTTGGCTGCGGGCACCTTCACGATCTATTCCAAAAAGTGTATAATAATTCTTTCCCTGGTGCTGGGTTTTAATGATGTTATAATAAACGGCGCCGATCCAATTGGTGTCTCTGCAGATCTTTGAATGTTTATTATCTGCCCATTCAGAATTATCAAAAAGAACATTGAGCTTTAAAGAACCGTCTTTGGTATTATGCTGGATGAATCCTTTCTGATAACCCCGGTAATCATCTACTTCCATATACCAAGTTATGATTCGAAAACTGCTATCAGGAGCATATAATTTAGAGATACCGAATACAGAATCGAATGGATAGTAAAACGAATTCTTAACTTTCAACGCTCTGAGGAATGCAGGAACAAAATCTTTATAAGCAAGGAAACGGCCCGCTTCGAGTGTATCCATGATCATAAACCTCGCCATTTGTTTCAGGGTATCTTCCTTTGCCCTCAATATCTTTTTATCAGCCGAAGAAATAAATTGAGCCGAAACCTTGACGGACGAGAGAAGCAAGATGACCGCCGTTAAAGAAAAGAAGATTGATTTTTTCACAGAATTCACTATTGGCATTTGATTGCGAAGTTACATTGCTTTTACCAGACGTAGAATAACGCCAAATGGTTCCGGCTATTTTATAACTTTTTATAAAGCTTTTGCAAATTCAGCAAGACTATTGAACCTAAGATCGATATCAGGGTGCGGGAAAGGAGTCTGAGGATGTGTAGATGCAATAAATACCGGGTACATTCCCGCATTTTTTCCAAAAAGCATATCGCTGGATTTATTACCGGCGATGATTGATTTGCTAAAGTCAATGTCAGGAAAATCCTGTTTAGCCAGGAAAGCCATGCCGGGATTTGGTTTTCGGTAAGGGTCTTTGGCATCAATGGCTGTACAATAATAAATGGCATCGATCCTTCCACCGGAAGATTGAATGTCCAGTTGCATATTGTGATGAATGTTGGCAAGATCTTCTTCTGTCATCAATCCCTTGCTAATGCCGCGTTGATTACTCACCACTATTATTTTACCGAATTTCTTTGCAAATGTGTTGATCGCCTCTTTTGCGCCCTCATAAAATTTAAACTCCTGCCAGTTTCTGATATAATCATCTTTCTTTTCATAATTAATTACACCATCACGGTCAAGAAACAATGTCCATTCCTTATCGATGTTTTTAAGATCAAGCGGGGCTTGCTTCAATTCTTGTTGCACACGAAAATAATCTTCAGGAATACCGATGTCTATAAAATATTTATCCTGCACCGAACCATATATTTTTCTTTTGTCAAAATATTTTTCTAAATAATCTTTTTCAAAAGAAAATTTTGAAGGCAGTTCTTCCGCAATGAATTGTTCCGTGTTTAAAATATAAGCTCCGCCATTTATCAAACCTTTTTTATAAAACTGTTTTTCTTTGAAATTCTTTATGGAATCATCTTCATTCAATTCCACCACACCATAACGATCAAAATTTCCATTGGCTTCAGCACCAAAGTGCAATCTGACCAGTGTTTGCCATGAGCAATAAAAGCTTTGACAACATCGATTTTAAAAATAGTATCTCCGTTTACCACCAGCACTGTTTGTTCCGAAGCTTTATAGCAGGAAGCAAGAATAGCGCCACCTGTTCCCAATGGTTCTTTTTCAATTAAGCATTGAAAATTGAGTGTTGAAAATTCAGCGTTTAAATACGCATCGATAACCTGGTGCCGGAAGCCAAGTGAAAAGATAAATTTTTCAATTCCCTGGCTGCGCAAATAATTAATTACATAAAATAAAAATGGCCGTCCAGTTACAGGAGCCATGCATTTTGGAAGATCAGGAAGAGCAGATCTCAATCTTGTGCCGAATCCTCCTGCTAATATGATTGCTTCTTTAATATGCATGAATTTCAAAGCCCCTTAAGAGGTTTCCGGATACATTTTTTCTTCTACCAATTGACATATAATATGGCCCACCATGATATGGCTTTCCTGTATGCGCGGAGTATCGGTCGATGGAATATTAATTAAATGATCACAAAGAGGTTTCATTTTTCCTCCGCTGTCGCCGGTAAAACCAATTGTGAACATTTTATTTTTTCGTGCGGTTTCAAATGCTTTTATAATATTCACAGAATTACCTGAAGTTGATAAGCCAACCAGCACATCACCTTGCTCACCAATTCCTCGATCAATCTTGAATAAACATCATCGAAGCCATAATCATTTGCGACGGCTGTCAGGTAAGAAGTATTACAATGCAAGGCCTCGGCAGGCTAATGCTTTTCTATCTTTATAAAATCGTCCTGAAAATTCAGCAGCCAGATGTTGTGCATCGGCAGCGCTGCCACCATTGCCACAGAAATAAACTCTTTTGCCATTCTTAAAAGCATTTACAATTACATTCTACTGTATCACAGATTGTCTTTAGCAAATTTTCATCAGCCAATAACCGCTGTTTAGTTTCAATAGATGCGCCTATGATTTCTTTGATCTTCTTCATCAATATTCCTCCTAATCGTTTAAATCTTTTAATACCGGCTTCTTCATCCACTTTTACTCCAAATCATTTTAATCCTTAAATCGTGGTTCTAGATGGTCCACGTCGTTAACCCATGCTCTACAAACTGGTAATTTCGTGATTTACCGCCAAACCTTTCCAAACTTTTCATCACATTATACTTTGTATTTCCCGGGCAATAAAAGATCATGAATCCGCCGCCACCTGCGCCTGAAATTTTTCCACCTGAGGCGCCGGATGCTTTTGCTGTTTCATAAATTTCTTCCATCAGCGGGTTACTGATCCCTTCCGCCATTTTTCTTTTTTGCTGAAAACCAAAATCAAGTATTTCACCAATTTCATTTAATCTTCCCTTCAGCAATGCTTCCTTCATCATCATTGCCTGTTGTTTTAACTGATGCATGGCTTCGATCGAACTTTCTTTTTTACCCTCAACATTTTTTGCCTGCTGTTCAATAATTTTTCCCGATTCACGGCTCGTAGCTGTATAATACAACAATAAATTATTTTCCAGTTCAAACAAATATTGCTGCTTAATTCGCAATGGGTTCACTACCACTTTATCATTTCTCATAAAATTCCATATAGTTTACACCGCCAAATGTAGCTGCATACTGGTCCTGTTTTCCCCCTGCAAATTTCAAATCTTTTCTTTCAATATCATAAGCATAATGAGCCATATCATATTCACCAAACGGAAGCCGCAACATTTCTGCAAATGCACCAATGATCGCTACCACAAGAGTAGAAGAAGTGCCAAGTCCGGAACCAGCAGGAGCATCCACATAAGTTGAAAGTTTAAACCCGTTTTGTAATCCATGATCTTTTTGAATACGGTTGTAAACTCCTTTCATCAGGTCAAGATTTCCCGTCGATCGGCAATTCTTTTGACCAATCAAATTGTTGTTCTTCGTTTCTGATCAATTGCTGCCAATAATAATTTTCTTATCGGTCAACGGTTCTACTGTTGCATGTGCATACAATGAAATTGTTGCATTTAAAATTGCGCCGCCATACAGGTCACTATAAGGACTTACATCAGTGCCGCCGCCGGCCAATCCGATTCGTAAAGGTGCTTTGCTTCTGTAGATCATGAGGGTTGAAGATAAATAATTATGAAGTCAACTGTATTGCTACTATTAAGCTTCCGTTGTGTCACTCACTTGTACGTTCGGGAATTGCTTCAGCAAGTTTTGCAACAGCGTTTACAAGGTTGCTCCAGCTATATTTTTGTTTTTCTCTGCGAAGATGCGGAATAAAATAATTCTCTCCTAATTGATAAAATCGTAAGAATGCCATCTGCAATTGATTGCTGGAGTTGGTTCAGCAACAAGCCCCACTTTTTCATGCGGCACCAATGATGGCAAGCCCGCCAACATTTGTAACCACCATTGGCTTTTCAAAATGATAGGCGAGAGGGGTAACGCCGCTTTGTGTTGCATTACGGTAAGGTTGGATCACTGCATCAGCAGCACATAAATAATATCTTACTTCTGATCAGGAATAAAATCTGTTTTCAGGATCAGTTGTTCTTTGATCTTTAATTTTTCGATCAGTTCGTGGTATTGTTTTTCATCTTCATAAAATTCTCCGGCGATCAGCAGTTTTATCCCGGCTTTTTTTATTCTTTCATCTGCCATTGCTTGGAGTAATAAATCAAGCCCTTTATATTGCCTGATAAACCCAAAGAATAAAATTATTTTGTCATTTTTGTATTTTTAATTCTTTTCTTGCTTCCTCTTTTGAAATGACGGCTCCGAAATTATCATACAAAGGATGCTGAACAATTTTACCCGGTTTGTTTTTTTGAAACAACCGCAGATCAGCCATCACTTTTTCACTCATGGTAATAAAAGCATCGCAGCTTTTCAGAAAATATCTGGTAAATGTTGTATCGCCGGGTCGGTGTTCATGCGGAATTATATTATCCGCTATACAAATGATCTTTGTATGGTTATTCTTTTTTACCCTTCTTAAAATAGTTCCAAGTGCCGGGCCCATGAACGGGATCCAGAAACGAACTACAATAATATCCGGCTTTTCATTTTTTAATCGATTGCCAACCCTTATCCAATTAAAAGGATTGATAGAATTGATCAGTGGACGAATTAACAATCCTTCAGGAGCAGGTTCATCAGTGTATTGTGATTTTCCCGGGAAAAAAAAGAGCGGATATTGCAAGGAAAAAGAATAAATCGAACAATATGACCTGTTTGAATAAATTCTTTTGCCAGCCGCTGATTGAACGTAGCTAATCCTCCCCGTAACGGATGGCCGGGTCCTATGATGATGACCTTACTCATTAGACCCCAACTTTCTTTTCAATGAGATAAGAATTTCTGCCCGGAGCATTTCGGGAGATCAGTTCACCAATAAAGCCGGCAAGAAAAAATTGCACACCAATGATGGTTGTTGTAAGTGCCATATAAAACCCCGGCTTATCGGTTAATGTAGTTGCCGGGTCAATGATCTTTTTTATAATAAGATAAAGAGAAAGACCAATACCAAGTAAAAAAAACAACGAACCCAGCAATCCAAAAAAATGCATCGGCCTTTTTGCAAATTTTCCAACAAACATGATCGAAGCAAGATCAAGAGAGCCATTGATAAAACGTCTTAAGCCAAATTTACTCTTGCCATATTTTCTTGCCTGGTGCGTCTACCACTTTCTCACCAATTTTTTTAAAACCCGACCATTTTGCAAGCACGGGAATGTACCGGTGCATTTCACCATATACTTCAATGCTCTTTACTACATTTTTACGATATGATTTCAATCCGCAGTTAAAATCATGCAGCTTGATACCCGACATCCATCGTGTAGTGGCATTATAGAATTTTGATGGAATATTTTTTGTAACCGTGTTATCATACCTTTTCTTTTTCCATCCGCTTACAAGATCATAACCATCTTCAACGATCATACGGCGGAGTTCGGGAATCTCATCGGGACTATCCTGCAGATCTGCATCCATCGTAATTACCATATCTCCCTGTGCAGCCCTGAAATCCTTCATTCAATCCTGCAGACTTTCCATAATTACGCTGGAACTTGATGCCTTTGATATTTTCATTTTTATTCCTGAGGCTCTTCGATCACTTTCCATGAATTGTCCGTGCTGCCATCATCCACAAAAATTATTTCATAAGTAAAATTATTTGCCTTCATCACTCTTTCTATCCATTCGCTAAGCTCCGGCAGCGATTCTTCTTCATCTTTGAGCGGTATGACAAGTGAAATATCCATCAAGACAAATTATTCGGATTGGCAGAAAATTCTTTACCTTTTTTATTTAGTACCGATCCCGCGATCAACGAAACGATAAGACCACAAAATAATGTTATTGCTAATGATGTAACTGCTCCCCGAACGGGGTTGTCGCCCTGTTTCCTAACGCTTTCCAGTGTTTTTTCTTTTTGTTCTTCTGGCATATTTGCATTATCTATTACTTTTTCAGTCAGGTCCATATTTTTTTTTGCCGCACCGGGATCAATTACTTGTGAATATAAAAGACTAAATGCTGTTGACACCAATGCAAGAACCAAAGTACAAAGCAATCCATGACCAACCAGTTTGCGATAATTATAATTTGGACTTACTTTTCTATACTCCTTAATTGATTTGATTATACAAAAAATATAAACTCCGGCGACTATTAGGAATGAAAGAATCCCGATAGCAATAAATTTCATAAACGAAACTGATTCACCTTTCGCAACTGCTTTTTCCAAAACAGAGGTTATATACATTTGCACGATTAAGCCCCACACTATTATAATCGCGGCGCCAATTAATCCATAAACGATTGCAGGATTTTTTTTCATTTTAGTTGGTTTTAAGTGTTCAAATGTACTTGGTCTTTATTAATTATCCCGATTACTTTACCGGTGAATTTTTTACCAATAAATGGTGAGTTCTTTGATTTCGACTGCACATTATTTTTTTCATAAGTCCATTCAGCAGCCGGACAAAATAAAGTGAAGCATGCACTTTCATTTTCTTTTATAGTTGCTTTATTTAATCCTAATAATTTCCTTGGATTGATTGAAAGAAGTGCAATTAATTTTTCTTCACTAAGCTTCGGCATAGCTGGTTTTTAAAACAGCATAAGCCGTTTCTAAACCAGTCATTCCATTTTTTGCATATTCAAACTCGGTTTCCTTACTGTCGGCTTCATGTGGCATATGGTGAGTAGCGATACAATCAACCGTGCCATCTTCAATGGCTTTCTTAATAGCATCCCTGTCTTCTGCAGTTCGCAACGGCGGATTTACTTTCAGATTGCTATTATAAGCTTTCAGATCTTCATCGGTAAAAAAAAGATGATAAGGAGTTACCGAACAACTGACATTAACTCCACCGCTTTTACCCCTGCCAATATACTCCATTGATTTTTTTGCCGATACTCCGGTAAAATGAAGTTTTGAATCTGCATACCTCGCCAGCTTTATATCTCTTGCCACAATCAGTTCTTCTGCCATTGCAGGTTTTCCCGGTAAGCCGATTTGAGTGGAAACAATTCCTTCATGCATCAGCCCATGCGGATTGATGCTTTTATCATCGGGCAATTGAATAATTATTCCATCAAAAGCTTTTACATATTGCAACGCTTTTACCAGCAACCCGGATGATTGAATACAATTGATACCATCACCAAAAGCAATTGCACCGCTTGTTTTCATATCATACATTTCCGCCAGTTCTTTTCCTTCAGTATTTTTTGTAATAGCACCTATCGGGTGCACATTTACCGGTGATGATCTCGATTTTTGAACGATGTATTCCACCTGGCTTTTTGCATCAATAACAGGTTTGGTGTTTGGAATAACAAGAACATCAGTAAAACCACCGGCAGCTGCAGCCTTGCAACCTGATTCAATGGATTCTTTATACTCATAACCGGGATCGCAAAATTTGCAAACATATCAACCCAGCCCGGAGAAATGCAAAGCCCGTCAACTGAAATTTCCTTATCAGCATTTACTGATAAATTCTTTCCAATATTTTTTACGATTCCGTTTTCAATGAAAATGTCTGCTGATTGAGAATTGAAAGGAGAATTGGGGTCAACAACCCGTGACATTCTTAATGAGTAGATTCATTAAGCGGCGAAGATAAAGGTTGTTTTTTGATTAAGAAAAATTGGATTTCAATAAAAAAGCTCTGAAAAACCAGAGCTAAGTCGGGCTATCCCGATTCAATCGGGACGACCCTAATGGATAAACTTCTCGTTTGAGAAATTTACCTGTCGGGCTGACTGGATTCGAACCAGCGACCCCTACGTCCCGAACGTAGTGCGCTACCGGGCTGCGCTACTTCCCGAAAAAAGGGTAACCAGATATAACAATGATTACCCTCACAGAAAAAGTCGGGACGACTGGATTCGAACCAGCGACCACCAGCACCCCATGCTGGTACGCTACCGGGCTGCGCTACGTCCCGAATCTGATAAAATAACCAGATTACAAATCTATGATATATTTAGTATGAGAAAAAGTTGAACTTGTTTGTTTCAAATTAAGGTATCTTTTTATTTAATCAATTTATATTTTGAAAAGTAAAGTCTCACGGTGAATTTTGCCAAAGGCAAGCAAATATGAACACAATACATTTAGAGGAATCATTTCAACTGGAGAATGGTAAAGTCTTACCAGGATTGACTATCGCCTATCACACTTATGGCAAATTAAATGATGCAAAAGATAATGTGGTGTGGGTTTGTCATGCTCTTACTGCAAATAGTGATGTGTTTGACTGGTGGCCGGGTATCGTTGGCGAAAATTGTGTTATTAATCCGGAAGATCATTTTATTATTTGTGTAAATATGATCGGCAGTTGTTATGGCAGCAGCGGACCTTTAACTATCAATCCTGAAAGCAATCAGCCTTATTACTCTTCTTTTCCGGTTGTTACGATCCGGGATATGATCAATACATTTATTCTTGTTCGTAAAGAGCTTGGCGTTGAAAAAATAAAATTGCTGATGGGCGGAAGCATGGGTGGCTACCAGGTTTTAGAATGGTGTTTAATGGAACCAACTGTTGTCCAAAGCAGTTTTGTGATTACAACTTCTGCTGCCGAAAGTGCATGGGGCATTGCAATCCATACTGCACAAAGATTGGCAATAGAAGCTGATCAAACATGGAAAGATAATTCAGCAGAGGCAGGCAAAAGTGGAATCAAAGCTGCAAGGGGAATTGGCATGCTTACGTATCGCAATTACAGGATATTTCATCAAAAGCAAACGGATCCCGATTTTTCAAAAACTGATAACTATAAAGCATCAGCATATATCCTTCACCAGGGAAATAAATTATCAGATCGTTTTAATACGCAGAGTTACTGGTTACTCACAAAATCAATGGACAGTCACAACATTGCACGTGGAAGATCTGAAACACTTGAAGAGGCATTGAAGCAAATTCATCAACCAATGCTGGTGATCGGTATTGATAGTGATATTCTTTGCCCGGTTGCTGAACAGAAATTTCTTTCTAAACATGTACCCAATTCCACCCTGCATATTATTTCATCTGATTATGGCCATGATGGATTTTTAGTAGAAACAGAAACTATCTCGAGACATTTATTTGAATGGATGGAGAAGGAGGGTGTTTAAAATTATGAGCGCTATGCAACAGTGTTAAATGGTTAAATTGTTATGAGGGGTTTCATCAATTAAACAATTTAGCAATTCAACAATTTATCCATTTAACAATTAAACAATTTCCAAAGCCTGCATTATATCTTTAAGAAGATCTTCTCTATACTCAAGCCCTACAGAAATTCTTATTAAACCTGGCGTGATGGCAACAGCCTGTCTTTCTTCTTCCGTAAGCTTTGCATGGGTTGTACTTGCAGGATGAGAAGCAATACTTCTGGTATCGCCAAGATTTGCCGTCATGGAAAGCAGTTGCAGGCTATCAAGAAACTTTTTTCCTGCTTCAAGCCCACCTTTTAATTCAAAACAAAAAATTCCACCACCATTCACCATTTGTTTTTTTGCAATTTCAAATTGCGGATGGGAAGAAAGGAATGGATATTTAAGTGATTTAATTTTTGAATGGCCGTGTAATTGTTCTGCCAACCACAGCGCATTGGAAGCATGCCGTTCCATTCTTACATCAAGGGTTTCCAAACTTTTACTTAATATCCATGCATTAAAAGGAGAGAGGGCAGGGCCTGTATTACGGCAAAACAAATAGATCTCTTTTATCAATTCTTTTTTTCCAACAATCACGCCGCCTAATACTCTTCCTTGTCCATCGAGCCATTTTGTAGCGCTATGGACCACCAGATCGGCGCCAAGTGCGATCGGTAACTGTCCGACCGGCGTTGAAAAACAATTATCGACATTTAAAATAATATTATGCCGGTGGGCAAGATCAGCCAAAGCTTTTATGTCAATGATCTCAAGCCCGGGATTTGTAGGGCTTTCAACATAGATCATTTTTGTATTCGGCTTAATATTTTTTTGCCATTCATCCATGTTTGCCGATGCATCCACATAACTGTATTCTATTCCGAACCGTGAAAAATATTTTGTGATGATATTATGTGTACTTCCAAATAATGCACGGCATGAAAGCAAATGATCTCCGCTTTTCATTAATGCCATGAAAGACCCGAATACGGCACTCATACCGGAGGCTGTTGCATAGCCGGCTTCGGCGCCTTCCAATGCACACATTTTATCGGTAAACTCCTGTACGTTTGGATTACTGAAACGGCTGTAAATATTATCATCGGTTTCATCGGCAAATGCTGCACGCATTTCTTCTGAAGTATCAAAACAAAAACTGCTGGTGAGAAATAGCGGCGTGGTATGCTCCATCTCATCAGTTTGATTCACCCTTGTTCGTATAGCTTTTGTATTGGGATGCATGTTTCTTCGATTGCTTTAAAATTTCAAAGTTAAGTAAGGACGCTTAAGCCTGATTCTTTATTTTAAATATACGAAGGGCTAACGCCCCTAAAAGAAGAGCCAGATTTATAACCCCATCCGCCGCCGGCGGATAAAGTTTACAAAAAATAATTTGCAATGGGCTTTAATCCTGAAGAAAAACCTTAATCAATAACATTTTTCTATTTTTATAAAATGACGCCGGAACGAAAAGCAAAACTGGAATCTGTTTTAAGTAAAAGACAAAACGATATTACCATTGTCCTGGAAAATGTCTTTGATCCGCATAATATATCGGCGGTAATGCGCACCTGTGACGCTGTTGGTGTGCAGGAAGTCTATGTGTTGAATACAAAAATTCCACGCCATAAAAAATGGGGCACAAAAAGTTCTTCCAGCGCCGCAAAGTGGCTAACCGTTTATCAGTTTGAAAATGCAGAAGAATGTTTTTCTGAACTAAGAAAAAAGTATTCAAAAATTTTAACGACTCATTTAAGCAGCGATGCACTAAACTTGTATAAAATAGATCTTACTCAGCCTGTGGCTCTCGTATTTGGCAATGAGCATAGCGGCGTTTCGGAGGAAATAAGAAACCTGGCAGATGGAAATTTTATCATCCCGCAGGCGGGAATCATAAGGTCGCTGAATATAAGTGTAGCTTGCGCCGTAACTTTATATGAAGCATACCGGCAGAAAACCATAGCAGGGCATTATGATAAAGCAAAGCTGAATGGCGAAGTATTAAAAAAGTTGATGGATCAATGGGGCTATGAAGATTTTAATGAACAATAGACAATAAGCAATTTATAATGGAGAATCAATATTCAATATTCAGGCTATCGAGATTACTCATAGTAGTTGTCTTTTTCTTTTCCTGCAAGGAATCAAGCTCCCAATCGATTGCTAAATGGAAGATCACTGATCTGGAAAATTACATTGCTAAAAGTGATACGCCTGTTATTGTTAATTTTTGGGCAACATATTGCGGACCGTGTATAAAAGAAATTCCTTATTTCCAGGAAATAGTAGCAAAGTATAAAGATAAAGGAGTGAAACTGCTGCTGGTGAGCCTTGACTTCAAAGAATCGTTTCCTGATAAAATTTCAACTTTTGCCGATAAGAAAAAGTTTACATCGCCTATCATTTGGCTTGATGAAACCAATGCAGATTACTTCTGCCCAAAAGTTGATAGTAAGTGGTCGGGTGTAATGCCGGCAACACTTTTTATCAATAATAAAAAAGGGCATCGCAGCTTTTTTGAAGAAGAAATGCCCAAAGAAAAATTTGAGGATGAAATAAAAAAGATAATTAATTAATAACGCTCCGGTAGTTCGTCGACAAGATCTTCCTCGTTTTTTGCCTGCAAGTTATTAAGCTGGTATAAAAATAAAGTCCAGGCCCCAATAGCCACAAGCGCTAATATAATTCCAACAATGCTTCCGTAATAAAAGCTGCGGGCGAGAAGATAGCCGGCAATAACAAATACTGAAAGAACAAGTGTTTTGTTGATAATAGTCCTGTAGTTCATAAGCGGAGGTTTTAATCCCGGCCCGGTCGAGGTCGGGAAGATTAACAATTGGTGTGTGCCTGATCTACCGCTTAGATTCATAAACCTAAAAATTCCATACAGGAAATAAAAAAATCCTCCCGACTTGCCGGGAGGATCTCAAATTAAATTTATAAGCCCACTAGCTTTTTCTCTTGATCTGGCAGCCCATTGAGCGGGATTCTTTTACTGAAACATCTTTACCGGTCACTATTTCATCAATAGCAACTTTTAAATGTTTGCGGGCAACGCTTGAAGCATCGCCGGGATTATCATCAATGGCGCCGTGGTATACATGCTTGCCTTCAGCATTGAACAAGAAAACTTCAGGAGTGCGGTTAGCGCCGAACTCATCTGCCAGCACATTATCGGCATCCACTGCATAATACCATTTGTAGCCCTGCGACATTGCATACTCTTTCATTTCAGAGTAAGAATCTGCGTCATCACGCTGACCTTCATTGGAATTAAGAAGAATAACTCCAATTTCTTTTGAAAGCGCATAATCAGCAACTTCTTTTGTTCTTGATTGATTTTTTATCACCCATGGGCAGGTGTTACAACTAAACATAACCAGCAAGCCATTTTTCTTTTTAGCATCTTTTAAGGACACTTCTTTACCGGAAATATCTTTAAGTTTAAGATCGGCTTTAGGAATGCCTGCGCCTATCGGCAACGGATCACCCAATTTGGTAAATGCAAATGAAATTGCGGCGATGGCGGTAGCTGCAAAAAATATTTTTTTCATGGTTTAAATGTTTAACACGATAAAGTTCTGATATTTTTTTAAATTTTATTAGCCGCCTGACACAGGATTTTTCCTTTGATCAGCCAACTTTCGCAGAGAGGAAATGCTTACGTTTAGCTCAAATCCTATCAACAGCACTAAGGAATTAAAGAAGATCAGCAACATCACTATCAGGATCGTGCTGATAGAACCATACAATTTATTATAATTACCAAAGTTGACAACATAATAAGAAAAACCCATGGTAAATGCAATCATCATGAAAGTAGCAAGAATGGAGCCGGGATTAATGAGTTTCCACTTCTTATGCACGGCTGGTGCATGGCGGTAAATAAAAGAAATGGTAAGAAAGAACAACAGGATAATTACTATCCATCGCACATTAAGTATTATCGTTCTCATTGTGGGATCTTCAATACCAAGCCAGGTAAGCACAGCACCGCGGGAGACAAGGGCAATAATGGATAGAAGAATGATCAGGAATAAAATAAGAGTAAGTTTTATGGCTACCCAGCGGTCATGCACATAATGCCGCCTTGAAAAGCCGATATAATTCATTTTATTAAATGATCCCATAATGCCGATCATTGCATTAGAAGAAAAATACAATGCGAGTAAAAATCCAAATGAAAGCAAACCACTTCGTTCATTTGTTGTAAAGTCTTTTAAGAAATTAATTATTGGTTCATGGTTTTCCTTGCCGGGAATTACATCACGGATCAGCTCATATAATTGAGGCATAAATTCTTTTATTGGCAAATAGGGGATGAGGGTAAAAATAAAAATACAGGCAGGCGGAATAGCGAGCAATAAATTAAAGGCAATTGATGCTGCCCTGTCATTCAGGCTTGTTTTCTGAACTTGTATAAAAAAGAATCTTACTACATCAAAAAGAGGAATGCCACTGAAACCAGGAGGAATAATGTTCTTGCTTTTACGGATAATAAATTTTACCGGAAAAGATGTAATGAACTTCCGCCTTATCTGTGTAAGCAAATGCATTTGGGCTTAACGGTTTGCTTTTCTGATCGAATCCTGCCGGTCCTGCGCTGCTGCGAATTTTTTTGCAAACTTTAAATGATCCGAATAATTACTTGTATAAATATGTGTGCCTGAAAAATCGCTGTTGGCTACAAAATAAAGATAATCTGTTTGCGGTGCATTTAACACGATATCGATCGTTTCAGGTTGAGGCGTACACACAGGGCCCGGGGGCAAGCCTTCATTTATATAAGTATTATACGGCGATTGAACCTGCAGATGCTTTTCATAAATTCTTTTGAGGCCAAAATCCCGCAACGCATATTTTACGGTAGGGCAGGCCTGCATATTCATTTTTTTATGTAACCGGTTTAAGTATACACTTGATATCTTCTCTTTTTCACTTTTGCTATTCACTTCTTCATCCACTATAGATGCGAGTATCGATACTTCAATAGGCTCGAGCTGAATAGCTGCTGCTTTCTTTTTTCTTTCATCATTCCAGTATTTCTTCCAATGTTCAAATAATTTTTGAAATACTTTTTCGGGATCGCCGTTCCAGAAATAAGAATAAGTATCAGGCATTACGGCGCTCAATACAGTATTACTATCGAGCCCAAAGGCTTTTAATGAATCGTTATTAGTCAAAAATTTCATGGCGGCCAGTGAATCGAATTCAAATAGCTGCCCCATCTTACGGGCAAGGTCTTCTTTTAATCTTATCTTGGTGATGGTGAGCTTTACCGGTACTTGTTTGCCGTTCCTTAGCATGCGCACAAGCTCAAACATGCTCATATTTTTTTTGATCTCATATTTACCGGCTTTTGCCGTATTAAAACTCATTGCAGCCGAAACCCAATCAAACCAACGTTGCGATGAAATGATCTTTTTTGAAGCAAGTTCATTCCGCATTTCCCCGAAGGTTTCACCGGTTTTAATATAAAGAAAATTATCCTGAGGAACAGAAACTGAAGGGCCAAAAACTTTCCATGCTGAAAAGAGAACCAGTATAAGGAAAAGTATCAAAACAAATCTGAAGGTTTTTTTCATAGTGTTCTAATTAGCTGAACAGAATTATTGGATGTTGAACGGAGCGTCGCAACAATGTCAAATAGTATTCCAAAAACTGACTAACAAAATAAATAAAAAACCCCGTCTTTGAGACAGGGTTCGGCAATATCTTTTATTAAAATTAATTGGGTGGTTTTGTTGTTGTATTCGGCGTCGATGTGGATTGCGGTTGCTGTTGCTGATTAAAAGGACTGGTATTGGTAGGGTTTTGGGGGGTGGTGGACGTACCAACCTTTTCCGAAGCGCCGCCACTGCGTGAAGCAGTACCGGAAATAAATACTGTAGAAACAAGGCATAAAACTCCGATTACCGCTGCAAAAATCCATGTGCCTTTTTCAAGAACATCGGTAGTTTGTTTTACACCCATAAACTGGTTGCTGAAGCCTGCGATATTACCGGCAAGCCCGCCACCTTTGGGATTTTGAACGAGTACGATCAACCCAAGGATCACGCTGGCAAGGATCACAAGAATCACGAAAATAACTGTCATATCAGGGGTTCTTTAATTTTTCAATAAGGACTGCAAAATAACTGCTTTTAGAGGGATCGAGCAAACTTAGTTTTCTATAAATATCAGCCGCTTTTTCCGGGTGGCCCTGCTTTATCCATACTTCGGCCATAGCTTCAGTTTCTACCGCTTTTTCTTCAAGAGAATGGGTGGCAAGCTGAACAACTTTTTCTTCTGATCCGCTATCGGTCATTGCTGCAATTTGCTGCGGCGGCATTTGCCTGATAGTTTTTAACCAATCTGTAAAACTTTTTAGCTGCTGACTAAAACGGTCCTTTGGCTTTTCTTCAATCACATTCTTAATTCCCTGGGACGCGAAATAGTCGACAGTATAATAGGGTTCAAATACGAGGGGCTGTTCCGTGGCCTCTGTTTTTTCTATAACAACCGTTGGAACTGAAGAGCCTGCAACAGCTATTTGCGCTTCTTGTTTTGAAGCCACGATGAATTCATGGCGGGTTTTTTCCAACACCAATTCGTCATTATTGGGTTCTTCAATAACTTCTCTTGCCTGGTTTTTTTCTTCAACAATTATTTTTTCTGCCTGGGATGGCTTTGTTAAAAGACGATTTAGCCAAAGAGGATTATTGACATGAAGAGAAGCCGTTGTCAAATGTTTTTCAAAATCCGGGTGATTTGTTTGTTTTTGTTTTGCGGCGAGCAAAAGCCGGGCAGAAGAAAAGTAAGGATATTGTTTTGCAAGGTCTTCAATGTCCTCAAGAATACATTCTTCTAAATTATTTTTCTTGAATAAAGAGAAAGCCAATTTGTTTATCAATTCATGCATTGCCAAAAATATTATTTCCAATCAGAAAAAATCTGGTTGAATATTTCGTCCGCAAGATTACGGATCATTTCATCATTCAACCTTTGTTCGGCTTGTGTCAAAGTTAATGTGGCGGAAAAATCAAAACTGCGGTTTATTGATAAATTTCTTGGGTCCTTCCCGGTTTTACGATCGGTTATGGTAACACTTACACCGACAATCAACCGGTTAGTGGCAACTTGCTGGTTGGAAATCGCAGAAGTGGTAACATCATATTGAGATATAAATCCGGAAATCTCCCAATCAGCGGATTCATTATTTACCGGTGTAAGTTTTGTTTGGCTTACGATCTTCTGACGCAACCTGTCTGCCAACTGCGGACTTAACCGGTTGTTCGTATACCGGGCTTTGTTGTCGAACGTTAATATTTTTATGGTTTTAATTTCCACCGGTACTGAAACATCATTAAACTTATAAAAGCAACCGGCTAAGAAAAGTACAAGTAACAAGGCACAAGGTACAAGGAACAAGGTACAAGGCGCAAGAAAGGAGAATTTTCTAAATGCAATGAATGACAACCTTGTGCCCTGTGCCTTGTGCCTTATTTGCATCTTATTCTTCAATATCATATTCTTTTAATTTCCTGTAAAGTGTTCTTTCACTGATGCCAAGATCAAGTGCGGCATCTTTTCTTTTTCCCCGATGTTTTTTCAGTGCTTTAATGATCAATTCTTTTTCCTTATCCATTATGTTCAGGCTTTCCTCCACTTCTTCATGATCATGTATATCATTATTCATTAATACCGGTTGTGACTGTTGTTGCACGGCATGGCTGAACATAGACAGGTTGCATCACTTCATGACTCTTCAATTCTTTTAATTCATTGATAAGAGCTGGATTTTGTACGGCATTAGGGTTTTGCAAAACTTCAAAAAACATTTTCTTTAATTCCGTTACATCTTTCTTCATGTCGAAGAAAAGCTTGTAAAGATCTCTCTTTCATTGGCAAAGTCTTTCAGCGCCGTGTCCATTTGTATGTGCCAGCACCGGCAAACGGTTATCTGAATAAGGTTGTAAAAACTTGCTCAGATCTTTTGCATGTAATATTGTTTATCCTGTGAAAGAACTGAAATCTGCTCTGCAATATTCTTCAATTCCCGCACATTGCCCGGCCAGGGATAGTTAATTAACATGTTTTTTGCTTCCTCATCCAATTGTACCGGAGCAGTTTTATATTTTTCTGCAAAGTCAACTGCAAATTTTCTGAACAGTAAATGAATATCTTCTTTGCGATCGTGCAATGCAGGAACACGGATAGGAACTGTACTTAAACGATAATAAAGATCTTCCCTGAATTTACCTTGTTGTGACCAGTTGCAGCAGATCTTTATTGGTTGCTGCAATTACCCTTACATCTGTCTTTTGCACTTTTGATGAACCCACACGGATGTATTCACCTGTTTCCAGTACCCTCAATAAACGGGCCTGTGTGCCAAATGGCAATTCACCGATCTCATCTAAGAAAATAGTTCCGCCATTTACTGTTTCAAAATATCCTTTGCGGGTATCAACAGCGCCGGTAAAAGATCCTTTTTCATGACCGAATAATTCTGAATCAATTGTTCCTTCCGGTATTGCGCCGCAGTTCACCGCAATAAAAGGATTGTGTTTTCTTGCGCTAAAGAGATGAATGATCTGTGAAAAAACTTCTTTACCCACGCCACTTTCTCCCTTGATCAAGTACAGTAAGATCAGTATTGGCTACCTGTGCAGCCACCTGCAATGCATAGTTCAATGCAGGGGAGTTGCCAATGATTCCAAACCGATTTTTTATTGTTTGAATGTCCATTTTTATAATTATTCGCAATTATTGAATTAATAATTATTAATTAATAATTGTTCCTAATAAAGTTGCCTGCGTGCAATCATGTCACTTTCACATTTACATAATCTCCTTTTTTTAATTGATAATCTTTCTTTTGGAAATACGATTACTTTATTTTGTGAGCTTCTTCCCATCCAGTCCTTATCACTTCGTTTACTGTCGCCTTCTATCAATACTTTAAATGTTTTTCCAATATCTTTTTTATTGCTTTCCAATGATAATTTGTTCTGTACTTCAACAATTTCCTGCAGCCTTCTTTTTTTCATATCTTCAGGAACATCATCTTTATATCTTCTTTGGCCAAGTGTGCCCGGTCGTTCGCTGTAAAAAAACATATAGCTCATATCGTATCGGCTATATTCCATTAATGCTTAAGGTGTCCTTGTGATCATCTTCTTCTTCAGTACAAAAACCTGCAATGATATCTGAAGATATTCCGCAATCGGGCATTATCTCACGGATGCGTTCACTTTTGCCATATACCATTCTCTTGTATAGGTGCGGTTCATCAATTGCAAGATCCTTGTGCTGCCGCTTTGCACAGGCAGATGAATGTATTTGCAAATGTTTTCATATTTTGCCATGGTGTGCAACACTTCATCGGTAATATCTTTTGGATGCGAAGTAGAAAAACGAACCCGGAGTAGAGGAGAAATTATTGCAACCATTTCCAGCAGTTTTGCAAATGTGATCGGGTCTTCCACAACTCCCTCCTTAGGGGGTTGGCGGGTGTATAGTAATAACTATCTACATTCTGGCCCAGCAATGTTACTTCCCTGATATCCTTTTTCAAACAGGTCCCTGCATTCATTTACTATTGAACGGGCATCACGGCTTCTTTCCCTTCCCCTTGTAAACGGAACCACACAAAAGGAGCACATATTATTACAACCACGCATAATACTTACAAATGCAGTGACCCCATTGCTGTCAAGTCGCACCGGAGAAATATCTGCATAAGTTTCATCACGGCTTAATAAAACATTTACTGCTTTTTGTCCGCCTTCGGCTTCTTCGATCAATCCGGGTAAAGTGCGATATGCATCAGGGCCAACCACTATGTCAACCAATTTTTCTTCTTCCAGTAATTTTGATTTTAACCGTTCCGCCATGCAACCCAGCACGCCGATAAGCATACCCGGCTTCGCGTCTTTTATTTTTTTGAATTCAGTCAGTCGTTTGCGAACCGTTTGCTCTGCTTTTTCACGAATAGAACAGGTATTGAATAAAATAAGATCAGCTTCTTGCATAATTACGTGTAGCGCCAAAACCTTCTTTATTCAAGATAGAAGCAACAATCTCGCTGTCAGCAGAATTCATCTGGCATCCATAGCTTTCGATATAGAATAGCTTTTTATACGGATTAGGATCTTCCAGTAAATGGAGCGAATGCTTCGCCCTGGCGGGTCTCATCCTGCACTTTATCTGTTATATAATCAAGCATTCAATTTTAAATTGGACAGCAAATTTAAGTAAATCAACCCAGTTGGTGACAGGATGGCATGTGCAAATAATAAACAGGCCATTCTTCCATCACAAAAAGCAGGCATTCAACAGTTCTGTCGTCTAAATTTGCGCTATGAGGAGATTCGGATTTCTGGCAATTTTTCTGATTTTGGGGATTACCGCCTTTACCCAGGAGATAAAAAAGAGTACTGGTATAATCGCAGGCAACCTGATGGATTCCCTAAGCCAAAAGCCCATAGCCGGAGCTTCTGTTCAATTAATTTTAATTGGCTCTGATAAAAGGATCACCAGTATTGCTGATAAAAATGGAGAGTTTTTATTTACAGGTCTCTCATTTGGTTATTACAGTCTCAATATTTCATTTGTTGGTTTTACTTCTTTAAGGATCGATAGTATTAATGTTCGGGCTGAGCGATCAGATTTTAATCTTGCGGATATACGGTTATCTACAAAGTCAAAAGAACTGGAGACGGTTGTTGTTTATGCGGAAAAACCATTGATCGAGTCCAAAGATGGTAACATAACTTTTAATGCAAGTGAATCCGCGGTTGCGGCGGGTAGCAATGCAAGTGAATTGCTTAATAGCGTTCCTCTTGTTTCAAAAGATCCCAATGGAAAAATTCTGGTGCGGGGAAAAGAACCTAAAATACTTATCGATGATAAGCCGGTTGAATTAAATCTTCAGCAATTGCAGGATCTGTTAGAGTCATTACCCGGAAGTTCTATTGAAAAAATTGAAGTGATGACGAACCCGCCTCCGCAATATGCAAATGAACAAGGCGGTGTGATAAATATTGTGACGAGAAAAGGGAAAGTGGGAATGGGAGGCCGGTTAAGCATTTCAGCAGGAACAAGAGGAGAAGGCAGTGTGAATGGAAATTTTAATTACCGGAAAAACAAGTTTGCAATAAATGTAATTGCCGGCGCCGGCTTTAATCGTTTTAATGGCTTTGGCAACTCAGAAAGAAAAAATATTTATACTGACTCAACTAATTATTTTCTTACGCAAAATGATTTTCTGAATAAAAGTATTCGCCCGAATTTGAGAATAAATATTGATTACGATATTTCGAAAACGCAAATTCTGAATTTTACTGCAACGTATAATCAAAATGATTTTAATAACCGCAATACTACCGAATACACAAATCTTAACCGGTTCAATGATATTTATAAATTAAGTGAAAGAACGATACGAAGCGAAGGTGACAATTACAATCCTGGTCTTAATTTAATGTATACAAGGAAAGGTAAAAAAGCAGGTGAACAATTCAGGATAATAACCGGCGCCAATTTCTCATTAAATAAAAGTGACAGGCTTTTTTACCAGCAGTTCTTTAATCCTGATCATTCTCCTAACGGAACTGATTCTACACAGGAACAAATAACGGATAGCAAAAACAATGGCTATTATATCCGGATCAGCTATGACAAACCGCTTGTTGAAAAGAAAACTTTTCTTTCTGTGGGTACTGTGTACAATCGTAATAACAGTCATATCATAGTTGATGCGGCTTATTTGAAAAAACCTGAGAAAGTTTTCATGCCGATGGACTTGTTAAGTAATCATTTTAAATTTCACCAGGATGTAAGCAATCTCCGGGCATCATTGAGACAAGTCTTAGGAGAACGGTTTAGCGTCACAGCAGGTGTCAACGCAGAACGAACTTCAATCAATTTTGACCTGATCAAAGAAGGGAAAGAGGTTGGAAATAATTATTGGAATCTTTTGCCATTTGCAAATATCAACAAAAGCTGGAGCGATAATTTGAATGTTACATTATCGTATCGCAAAACAATCCGCCGGCCGGGAATAAACGAACTAAATCCTACAATTGATTTCTCTGATCCTTATAATACCCGTTTTGGTAATTATCAATTAAATCCTTCGCTGGCACACAACTTTGACTTTGTGATTGGCCGTACAAAGCCAAAATATTTTATGAATCTTGGTTTAGGCTATAATAGGGTAGAAGATATTTTCTCACAAATAAGAACATTATTGAGTGATGGTAAAACACAGGTCACATGGGAAAATATCAGTCACAGAAAAGAATATGAGGTAAGCAGCTGGAATGGATTTACAATCAAGAAAAAAATTAAAGTAAACGTGAGTGCAAGCTATACGTATAATCAGTACAGTGATTTCGATAAGACAGTCAGAAAGTATCGTGATGGCGGTTCATTTACTACAACACTTAATGGAAACTATTCTATAAAAGATATCTGGATCTTCACCGGCAACTTTACAAGCAATCGTTTTGCAAATCCGCAAGGCTCCGTCAACTGGAATTTAAGTATGAATGCCGGCGTGCAAAAGAAATTCTTTAATAAGAAATTTATTGTTACGCTGAATTTCATCGATCCTTTCCGGAACCAGGTAACGACCACCAATACATACGGAACAAATTTTATAGTCAATTCTTCCAGTACAACACAAACGAAGAATTACAGGTTGACGCTGGCGTATAATTTTACAAAAGTGGCGAAGAAAAAACCAGTCAGTTTACCTTAAAATTTCTATTGTAAGAATATTCAAATTCTGTTCTATCAATTTTGATTAAGACTTCGTACTTATATTTGCTTGCGTCAAGTAAGCTTTCGTAACGTAAGGAGGCGGCGATATAAAGAAATGACTTTCTTTTAACAAAATCTGCAATATTCCTTGATGTGTATGGAGTAGGACATTGATATAAATGACCATCTTTATCCTTCGTTTGCAAATAAAGCACATCTCTTATTGAATAATACCCTGTTTTATCGGTCACATATATTTGCATTTTTTTTAGGCACTCGTGATTTTGTTCAAGGTGAGCATCCTCAAACCTAACATTGCTGGAGGCGCTTACATACAGGCTTATATATCCGGAAACAATTTTTACAGGAAATTTACCCAAATTCTTTATTTGATAATCGATAGTAGTTGGCCAGCCATTTTCCTTTGGTGCGTTGTTAAGGTTAGGTTCTAATTGTACGTATGGGGTGTTCAAGGTCTCAAATTGCTTCCTTTGTTCTTCTAAATTGCTCAGTTGTATTTGAATTGCTTTTTTTGAAACCGCTAACTGTTCATTATAAGTTTTTGCCAAATTCGCCGTAGCTTTTGCTGAAGAATCAGAAGCGGCTGCCTGTTTTGCATACTGAACAAAAAGCTCCTTATTTAGAGAATCATTTTCTTCATTGGATTGTTTTGTAAGATCTAAGGATTCCCTTGTTAATTTTACTGATTTATCGGCAGACTTTAACGCATAATAAGAAATTATTACTGCCGTCAAAGCAGCAAGTACTTCGAATGTTTGTGCAGTAAAGTTTATTTTTAACCAATGCCCTATGGTTTGGAGAAACTCTACTACGTCATGTTGAAATGGGTTGTTAGGTTTGGTTGATTTTCCCATAAAAAAGGAAATAAGACTATCTAATATTCAAATTTAGACACCTTACCGGAAAAATACTCGAATGTGCTGCCTACAGTTTGTGACCCGTCGACGACAGACTACAAAGTGAGCGGCAAAAGGGATTCGAACCCTCGGCCCTTAGCTTGGGAAGCTAATGCTCTACCAACTGAGCTACTGCCGCTTTTCTATCCCGATAGCTATCGGGACTAATTTACGAAACTGATTTATTCAGTAAAATTTTATTTGAAAGCCAACTGTCTCTCACTGGTATTATCCAATTGCTTTCCAGTTCTTCTTTTGTCTGCACAAGATTATTAAAGTATAACGTGTCAGAATTGATAAACCCATTATCAAAAGCATATTGCAATTGAGAAAGCGGTAACAACTGCACTTTATCTTTTACAACAAATGCCAGCGTTGTTCTGTCAAACATGTTTACACCAAATCTTTGTTCAATATCTTTTATTAAACGAACTGAACTGTCAGTGCTGCATCCGCTGACACCGGTTGCTTTTTCATCTGCCATTAAAATAATAAACTGGCCGAAGAATAAATAACCGGCGCCTTTTACGGGCACACCATGCGACAACCATTTTGCTGTAAAATCTTTTAGTAATTCTTCAATTAGTAATGCTTCTTGCAAAGTAAATAAGCGGCTGCTTTGATATACCCAAACACGACTCTCAGGAGAAAAGTTTATATCGAGGAGATTTTTATATTCAAGATTCATAGCACAAAATTAAGCTAAACTTGCAGCAACCAGTTCGGCAATATCCAGCACTCTTACGGAGTCTTCTTTTTCAGCAAGCTTCACACCATCGGTTAGCATAGTATTACAAAAAGGACAAGCAGCTGCAATCACATTGGCCCCGGTTGCTATAGCCTCATTAGTGCGTTCAATATTTACACGGATAGTTCCTTTTTCTTCTTCTTTAAACATTTGTGCACCCCCGGCACCACAGCAAAGTCCTTTGCTTTGCAACGTTTCATTTCCACCAATTCTGCATCCAATGCTTCCAAAACTTTACGGGGCGCTTCATAAATATTATTTGCCCTGCCGAGATAACAACTGTCATGATAAGTTATCTTCTTTCCTTTGAAAGCGCCGTCTTCCTTTAATTTTATTTTTCCTTCATCAATCAATTGCTGTAAAAAAACCGTATGATGAATGACTTCATAATTACCACCCAATTCGGGATATTCATTTTTAAAAATATTAAAGCAATGCGGGCAGGCTGTTACAATTTTTTTTATGCCATAATTATTCAACGTTTGAATATTCTGGTACGCCATCATCTGAAACATAAATTCATTGCCGGCCCTGCGTACGGGATCGCCGGTGCACATTTCTTCTTTACCAAGAATAGCATAATTGATCCCCACTTTATCGAGAATTGTTGCAAAAGCCTTTGTAATTTTTTGGGCACGTTGATCAAAACTTCCGGCACACCCTACCCAAAATAAAATTTCGGGTGATTTGCCTTCCGCAAAAAGCTCAGCAAGTACAGGAACCTTCATAATTATTTATTCATAAAATTTAGACAGATCAATGTGTGCAAAGATGGTATAATTATCCACAAAAAGGCAATAGAAGTTTTGCGCTCAATAAATTTATTTTATAAATGCAAATGAAGAAATTAACCGAAGCTCCATGATAAGGATGCTAAGAGCGCTATTATGATAATTACGGCCAGCACAATTATGCCAAGGGTGATAATTCCAAGAATGATCGCCGTGTTAGCTTTTTTATCATTCGGGTTTTCTTTTTTCGCTTGTGCACCCATAACGATCCCGACAATTGCTAATGGAAGAGAGGCGATACAGAGATACGGTATGAAAAGAAGACATAATGATATCAAAGAAAGAATAAATGCGGTCTGGCCCTTTGATGCTTTGCCTTGTTCTTTATTTTTTAAAGCTTTTTTTAATTTATACTGCGTGATCTTAAAGCCAATCTTTTCTTTCAGGGACATTTTTCTTCCAAGGATCTTTTCCGCCTCCTTTGTTTTCATTGAAGCGAGCTTGTCTAAAGGAATTGCAGATTTTGGAGGATCGATTACTGATTCAACATTAGCTCGTGGTAAAACAACTTCAGTTCGTTTAACGCTGAATGAAGAAAAAATGATCAGTACAAGAATAAATAGTATAAAATTTCTCATTAAGTTTAGTATTTGGTTTTTAAAAATAACCTGAAATTACCATTGTACAAAAACAAGATACTGCTTTTCAAGCCATATTTTTGTTAACTGCATGAAGGCAAACAATTTTTTTTCACGAGTCACCAATTGGGAGTTATGGCCGTTTTATGTGCTGTATTTTCCGATAGGATTTGTGTGGCTATGGTATTGTTTGAAAGCAAGATCATTTTGGTTTTTCAGTTCATCAAACCCGACGATCACTTTTGGCGGCTTCGAAGGAGAAAGTAAAAAAGAAATGTATGACCAGCTTCCGCCGCTATCTTATCCTAAAACAATTTATATACTCCATGATCTTTCTTTTGACGACGTAAAAAAAAAGATCCTGGAAAATGGTTTTACATACCCGTTCATTGTAAAACCCGATGTGGGTATGAAAGGAATTCTTTTTAGAAGGATCGATAACGACGAGCAATTAAGAAAATATCATGAAAGAATACCGGTTGAATATATCGTGCAGGAGCTAATCGATATGCCGGTTGAGCTCAGTGTTTTTTATTACCGGCATCCGCAGCAAATGAAGGGAACGATCAGTGGTTTAATACAAAAAGAATTGCTTGAAGTGTATGGCGATGGCAAATCAACTTTATGGGAATTGATATTGCAGCATCCCCGTGCAAAATACCGGCTTGAAGAAATGAAGCACCGCCATGAACACCGGCTGCAAAGGGTATTGGCAAAAGACAAGCATTTTTATCTTTCCTATGCAGGCAATCATAATCGCGGCGCAAGATTTATCGATCTTCATCATCTTGCCGATGAAAAGCTGCTAAAGGTTTTTGATGAGATTAGTCATTACACAAATAAATTCTACTATGGCCGTTATGATATCAAATGCATGTCGCTTGACGATCTGAAAGAAGGGAAAAATTATTCTATCCTTGAGTTTAATGGTTGCGGCGCCGAGCCGAATCATATTTATGATGCAGGCCTCACAATCGGGCAAGCGTACCGTGAAATATTAAAGCATTGGAAAGTATTGTATGAAATAAGCAAATACAATCATGAGCATGGAACGCCATACTGGTCGTATAAAAAGGGCCGTGATTTTTTAAGGGAAGCAAAACGTCATTTCAGGCTTTTGGAGAAATATGATTAGTGACCAGGTTCCGGCAACAACATTGTAATTTGTTAAACTTAAAATTTTTACTTCCGAAAGCAACGGTTTTTACCGAAAAATCGTTCTAACTAACGTAACGGTCAAACGATTTATATGCTTAAAAGAATATTTACAATAGTAGCCATATTCAGCACCATTATACTATCTGCCCAAACGTACACACCTGCAGACCAGGGTTCAAAAGTCAGATTCGTAATAAAGAATTTTGGTATTAATACCGGCGGAACTTTTGATGGCCTCAGTGGAACCATCACGTTTGACCCCGCATCATTGGCTACTGCCAGTTTTGCTGTAAGTGTTGATGCAAAAACGGTGGACACTGATATGGAAGCAAGAGATAATCATTTGAGAAAAGCTGAATTTTTTGATGTGGAAAAATATCCTAAACTTAGTTTCAGATCTACAAAGGTGACAACGACAAATAGAGATGGCTACCTCTATATGTTCGGCATCATTACAATTAAAAATGTATCTAAAGAAGTAAGTTTTCCATTTACACAAAAAAGCAAAGACGACGGGATTCTTTTTGAAGGTGAATTTAAATTGAACAGGAGAGATTTTGGCGTTGGCGGCAAAAGCTTTTCCATGAGTGATGATCTTACCGTTGAACTTTCAATCTTTGCTAAGAAGAGTTAAAAACATCTTCACTTTATTTCCGCAATTTTTCACCGGAACTCGTTCATCTTATCTTACCCGTTAGTTTGTACATTCGCAGGGTGCGATTAGCAAAAATATTTTTTATTGGCATGCTCATCAGTTTTCTCGGCTCACTTCCGCTGGGTACTTTGAACATTGCCGCAATGCAAATAAGCATCAACGATGGCGTGCTGCAAGCATTGCAATTTTCGTTAGGTTCGTTATTTGCCGAAATGGTCTATGTCCGTCTTTCGCTGGTAGCAATGGACTGGGTCCGTAAAAAAGAATTTCTTTTCAAAATGCTTGAATGGATAACGCTGGCCATCGTTATTGTCCTTTCCATCTCCAGTTTTCACGCAGCGATGAGTACAACCGAGCAGGAAAGTGTGGTGCTCAGCAGCGGGCTTCCGAAAATTTTACTTGGCTTTTCGTTGAGTGCCGTAAGCCCGGCACAGATCCCTTTCTGGTTTGGATGGAGTACCGTACTTCTTTCAAAAAAAATTCTATTGCCGGTAAACAAGCACTATAATTTTTATATTCTCGGTATTGGCCTGGGCACATTGATCGGTAATTGTGTTTTTATTTTTGGCGGCCGTCTTGTTGCAGATAAATTAAAAAACAGTCATCATATCATCAATTGGGTGATTGGAGGCATCTTTTTGGTAACAGCGCTCATTCAAATTTGGAAAATGTCCAGGAAAAAAACAACGGCTCATAAATTGGAACATCCTGAAGAAGTAACGCATGGCCTGGAAAATAAAATGGATGCGGATGATGAAAATGATAACAATAAGTGATTCATAAAAGAGCCCGGTAGTTTTATATGAAGAAATTTTTTAAGAAGCTTTTTAACTGGGAATTATGGCCTTTTGATCTCATCTATGCGCCCGTTGGTATTGTTTGGTTATACTACAGCATTAAAGCAAGATCACTTTATTTTTTCACACCTTCTAATCCCACGTTGATCTTCGGAGGTTTTGAAGCAGGCAGTAAAATGGATATGTATAAACAATTACCTGCAGGATCTTATCCAACAACAATTTTAATTAAACCAACACGATCAATTGCTGAAATAAAAGAAGAAATAAAAACAAATGGTTTGCGCTATCCTTTTGTCGCAAAGCCTGATGAAGGAATGCAGGGTGTTTTATTTCGTGTAATTGAAACAGAAGAGGAGTTGAACCGCTATCATAAAATTGCCGGTGTCGATTATATCATTCAAACTTTTATTGACCTTCCGATGGAGTTTAGTGTTTTTTATATCCGTTACCCGGGAGAAACAAGTGGACAAGTGACCGGCTTCATTTTAAAAGATTATTTGCATGTAACGGGCAATGGCAAAAAAACATTAGAGCAGTTGGTAAATGAACATCCAAAAGCCATGTATCGTGTTGCGGAAATGAAAAAGAAACATGAAGCGAACTGGCTGACCATTCCAACTGCCGGAGAAAATTATTACCTGAGCGTGGCAGGAAATCATAATCGCGGTGCAAAATTTATCAATTTGCATAACGAAATTGACCAGCAACTACAGGAAGTATTCGACCGTATCAATAATGAATCTCCGGGTTTTTATTATGGCCGTTATGATATCAAGTGCACATCAATAGAAGATTTGAAAAAAGGAAAGAATATTAGTATTCTTGAATATAACGGGGCAGGGGCGGAGCCAAATCATATTTATGATTGCGGAATGAGTTACTTTAAAGCGTTGAAGGTTATTTCCAGCCATTGGCGGCATATGTATCGTATCGGGAAAATAAATAACCGGAATGGCGTTCCTTATTGGAGTTTTCGGAAAGGTTACCTGTTTATGCAACAGCTGAAAAAAGATTTTAAAAAATTACAGAGAAGAGACCTTGAATTGGGTTTATAAAATGTTTCAGGATAATAGATATGATTGAACTGATCAAAGTTTTTTTTATTGGCTCATTGATAAGCTTCCTTGGGCAATTGCCGCTCGGCAATATGAACCTTACAGCTACACAATTGAGCGTGCAGGAAAATCATACCAATGCATGGAAGTATGGTTTAGGGATTGTGATCGTTGAAATTATTTATTTACGGCTTGCATTAACGGGAATGGATTGGGTAGTGGAGCATACACTGCTATTCACCATTATGGGATGGCTCACTGTAGTCATATTTGTTGTGTTAGGAATACTTGCATTTATAATTGCCCGCAGGCAAACCAGTGCCAAAAAAGGTTTGCTGATAAACAATAAAATGAATCGCTTTTTACTCGGCGTGGTGGTAAGCGGATTAAATCCCGCGCAAATCCCTTTTTGGTTTTTATGGAGCACACAGTTATTGGATAGCAAAGTTCTTTTGCCAACAACTTCACAGTTCAATATATTCACGGCCGGGGCAGGATTGGGTTCATTGGCAGGACTTGCAGTTTATATCCATGGCGGCAAATGGATCATTACAAAATTAAAGGCCAGCAACAGGGCATTGAATATTTTTATGGGAATTGTTTTCATCTTCGCAGGACTATTCCAGTTGTACAATATGCTTTCAAAAAGGAATTCTTAGACCAAATAAAATTCTACTTATGGCAATTAAAGATGCTTTTATCGGCGAGCTGAAACATGAATCATCATTAACAAAGAAAATGCTTGAGAGAGTTCCGCTTGATAAAAAAGACCCGATAGTTATGGGTGGATGCCGCATGAAAAATCAATGAGCCTTGGCAGGCTGGCAACGCATATCGCCGAGATCACTCACTGGATTTCGGATATTATCCATATCGATGATTTTGATTTTATGAAAGACTTCAATTTCACGCCGCGTATTGCCGCTTCAACAGAAGAATTGCTGGAATATTTTTCAAACAAATCTTGATAAGGCGATCGCAGATCTAGTCAACGATGACTGATGAAGATTTTGGAAAAAACTGGACAGTGCGAAGAGGAGAGCAGGTAATGTTTACTACGCCAAAGAAGATTGCCATTCGGGGCTGGGGGCTTAATCACATGATCCATCATCGTGGCCAGCTTTCTGTCTATTTACGATTATTGATGTTCCCGTTCCCGGAATGTATGGTCCAAGTGCGGATGAAAAAATGTAAATCCATGCAATTGATATTAATTCCGGAAGCTAATAAGGTTGCTTTTATCAGGATAGTCGTTTTCTATTCAGTTCCATTGTAAAAAATAAAATATGGTAATAAGGTTGGGCCGTTTTAATGAACCGATTTTCTACTAAGGTTTTTAATCAAGTCCTTAATTAAAATCAAATCGAATGTAAGGCTTAACCCTTATTACCTTATTACCTTATAAATTCAGTTCTATTGTAAAAATAAAAATATGGTAATAAGGTTTGGCCGCTTTAATGAAACAATATTCTACTAAGGTTTATATTTAAACCATTAGTAAAAATCAAGTAGAATGTAAGGCTTTACCATATTACCTTAGTAGAAAGACGGATTTATTGCACACGTACCTTATTACCTTATCAAATAAGGTAAAGGAGGTCTTTAAAGTCGCTAAACTTTAATTGAAATAATAACATGCCATCACAACAACTCAACCGTTCACTTGGTCTTCAACTGGTGATTGTTTTTGTAATTGCCAATATTCTTGGATCAGGTGTGTACAAAAAAGTAGCGCCGATGGCCGATGCGCTTCATTCTTCCGGTTGGGTATTGATCGCATGGGTGATTGGTGGGATCATCAGTTTGTTTGGAGCATTGAGTTATGCTGAAGTAGCCGGTCTGCTTGCCGACACTGGCGGTGATTATGCCTATTACAAAAGAATTTATAATAAGTTTTTTGCCTTTCAGTTTGGATGGTCCACATTTACCATTCTTCAAACCGCTGCTATTTCATCATTGGCATATGTTTTTGCAGAATCATTGCATAGCATCGTACACCTTCCGCCAATGCTCACCTCGTTAAATGATTTCAATATCGCCGGTATTTTTTATCCTTTCAAAAATTTTAATGTAAAGTTTGCTGCTATTGTATTGATCTTATTGCTTACCTGGATCAACACGAAAGGGTTAAAAACCGGGGCATGGCTCGGTACAGGAATACTCTTACTTGTGTTTGCCGGTTTATTTACAATCATTGTGTTTGGATTGAGCAGCGAACAATCAGACCTGAGTATGGCGTTTAACATGGAAACAACCAACGGCAAACCTGTTACATTCAGCGCTATGTTTACCGCAATGCTTGCAGCATTCTGGGCTTACCAGGGCTGGGCCTCTGTTGGTTTTATCGGTGGTGAAGCAAAAAATGCAAATAAAAATATTCCTCGCGGCATCGCTATCGGGGTTTTTATTGTTATCGCTTTGTATTTGCTTGTAAATACTGCTTATCTCTCTTTGCTTCCAATAGAAAATCTTGAACAAGTGACGGCATCAGGAAATAAGATTGCCGCTATTGAAGCTGTAAAAATATTCTGGGGCAGGGGCGGAGAATTATTTATTGCGATCTTAATTCTTATTACGACGCTTGGTTGTAATCATGCAACTGTGATCACAAGTTGCAGGGTTTATTATGCTATGGCAAAAGAAGGAATGTTTTTTAAAAAGGCGGGTGAGTTAAACAAATATGCTGTGCCCGGTAATTCGCTTTTGATGCAATGTGTGTGGGCATGTATCCTTGTTCTATCCGGAACTTTTGACCAGCTTACTGATATGATCATTTTTGCCGTATTTATTTTTTATGGAGCTACGGCACTTGGTGTTTTTATATTAAGGAAAAAAATGCCTGATGCACCTCGTCCATATAAAGTTTGGGGCTATCCTGTAGTTCCGGCAATTGTGATCTTAATTTCTGCAGGACTTTTTATTAATACAATTGCAACACGGCCAAGAGAAGCAGGAATTGGTTTGATATTAATGTTAACCGGAGTGCCGATGTGGTTTTGGTTTAATAAGAATAAGAAGGATGAAGTTAAGAGTATATGAGTGATCTTTGAATTTTGATATTTTAAAACCTATACCCAGCTGCAAGCCCCGGAATAATCCGGCCGCCTTCATCCTGGTCTCTTGTATTATGTTCTTTAGTCACCTTTATTTGATAGCCATAGCCAATGGATGGAGTAGTGAAAATATGTTTGCCAAAAACAAAATGATAGCCTGCTTCGCCGATTGGTGTGAACATTAAGCTTCCGAGATTTGTTTTTCCTTCAAAATTTTCAAATGCAAATAATACTCTTAAGCCGATAAAAGGATTGCTCCCATTAACGTTATTGCCAAAACTGTTTCGAAATCCTGCATATAAACCATACCCTTTAAAACCACCGTAGGCATCTCTTGGTGAAAAATGATATGTGATCCCAATGCTGAAACTGGTTTTGTTATTGAAATTTTCATAACGAAGGGCAGCAATATTGCTTTTATATCCCTTGCCGATTGGCATCATGTATTCACCGCCCAATTCCCAGGGGTTTTGTGCTGAGGCGATAACAGTTAAGGTTAAGATTGAGATTAAGAGGATAAAGCGTTTCATGATTGTAAAACGCTTCATTTGCAAAATTATTTTCTAAATTAAAACCGGTAACCTACTGCAATTCTCGGAATAAAAACAGTGCCTTTATAATCTCCGGCATTTTCTTTACCTATTGGATGGTCATATCCAAAAGCAAAGGATGGGGTTGCAAAACCACCTTTCTCAAGAAAATGATTAAATGTATAGTGATACCCTAATTCAACCGAAGGAGTAAGCTTTGTATGATCTGTTTCAGTGAGGAAAGAAAATGTTGCCCTAACACCGGCAATAATATTTCCATGAGCACTATAACTAAAACCATAACGATAGCCGATAGAAAGCCCAAGGTCACTTACTCCGCTGGTCTTTTTATCAGCAACAAAAGTATCCCACGTATAATGAAGCGCTATCTGCCAACCCCTTCTCCCTGTGCTAAAACCTTCATATATGGCGCCAACGCTGTTGCTGTTGTAAGATTTTCCAAAACCGTGTTGATATTCTGCACCAATTTCTTTTTGTGCGTAAGCTGCAATGGTAAAAATGCAGCAACCGATAAGCGAGTAAATTTTACGGTTCATAAAAATGTAGTTTCGGTGAAAGTTCATAATCCCTCACTCTAAAATTACAATCTCCCTGCTACCATTTTTTGTTAAAAATTATTTTATTGTTCGGTGTGAGAAGCCTGCATGAGTATTTTTTTTATCAGAACAATTTGCCCTAAGTGGTAATGAATATGTTCAATGATGCCGTGAAGGTTTCTGTAGTAAGTCCCATATTTTTCGTCGGAAAAAGTTTCATCAAGCTTACTCTCCGGCAACTGCTCGATAAGGCTGGCAAATTTTTCTGCATCAGCCCAGGTTTTATCCAGTAATTTTTCCCAATCTTCTTGTGATTCGATAGGCGAATGATCAAAGCTAAATTTATCGTGAGCATCCAATGGTCCTCCCTGTAATACTTTTAAGACTGCACTTATGTAGTAATTCATATGGAAAACCAGTGTGGCAATAGTATTACATGAATAAACTTGTGTTGTGGCTTGTTGCCAGGTTACGTTCACCAAACTATCTTTAAGATTGACGGATGTCCAGTTGCCTCCGAAATGAACATCTCTAAAATGTTTTGCTATTTGTGCGGTTAAATTCATAGCGTCATGTTATATATATTTTCTTATTAACGTCATGATATTTCAGCGCTTTCTTTCATCAGGGATTGTTGTCCATGCATGTTTTTGTTGAATGCAATGCCCTTGTTCCAAATTTAATTATTAAAACTTAAAATTGGAGACAGAAGAAAATTGCTTTGATGAGAGAGGTGTGATAATTAAAATGTATGTTGAATCCACCCCCTTTTGATTATTTTCTTTTATTGTAAATCCGGCCCCCGCCAGCGGGGGATAATGAACATAACTTTATTCGAACATTAATACATGCCAACTCAAGGGTATTCTTTTACGCAAATAATTGATAGTACGGTTCATTGTCCCCCGCTGGCGGGGGAAGTATTTCGAATATAGAATGATTTCATATGGGGGTGGATAAGTGAAAACCCATGCCACGGTTTAAAATCGTGGCATGGGTAATGCTGCTTTTAGAGCTGAATAGAATTACCGGACGTACAAGAGTGCGACGCAAGGAAAGCTTAATAGTAGCACAACAGCCGGTAACAAAATAATTCATCACATTACTTCGGCCTTCTTTTTCGTCGTAAGTTATTTATACGCTATTGCCGCACTTGATGGTCCGGCTAATGGAAGCAAAGCGGTTGTTTTAAACCCTGTTGCTTTTGCCCAACGGTTAAAGTCGGCAAATGTATAATCAAACCCGGTACCGGTTTCAATAAGCATATTCAAGCTCATCATCAGTCCGAATGCATTCTGTTTTCTTTCATCATCAATAATGCCTTCAATGGCTACAAAGGCGCCGCCGTCTGGTAATGCTTCGTATGCTTTTTTCATCAGCATTATCTTTTTTTCTTCATCCCAGTCGTGCAGTATATTTCCCATCGTTACGATATCGGCTTTGGGAAAAGCATCAGCAAAAAAATCTCCGTTTTGTGTTTTTACACGATCGGTCAAATGAAATTTCTCAATCGTTTCTTTAGCGATAGGCTCAACAGGCGGAAGATCAAGAGTAGTACAACTCATATGCGGCTGGTGTTTTGCAACCATCAACGACAGCAAGCCAGCAGAACCACCAACATCAACGAGAGTTTTATATTTAGAGAAATCAAATTTTTGAGCGAATGCCATAAAGTTGCCCATCTGAATCCCGGTCATTGCATTGATGAACTCTCTTAATTTATTTGTGTCCTGGTAGATCAATCCAAAAAAATCTTCACTTCTTTTTGCTTCATTTTGCGGAAGACCGGTAAGCAACGCTTCTTCAAGATTGCCCCAGAATCCATATAAGCGGTTATTCAGCATTTCAAGAAGGCCGCCAATGTAAGATGGCTTCTTCTTATCTAAAAAAGTTTCCGTATCAGGCGAGTTGGAATAGGAAGCAGTTTCCAAAAGCCCATCACGGTGAAGAAATCCAAATGCAGTTAATGCATCTAAAAAGTCGAACAGGTGCCGGTCGGTACATTTTAAGTTCAGATCGGTTTTAATTTCTTTGGCTGACATTTTTTTCCGTTCAGCAAGTTTGGTAAACAGTTGAAATTTTATTGCTGACAACAAAATTTTAGATGCCCAAAAACCTGTCCCGATCTGCATGATGCTGGAAGGAGAGGGTTGATTAGTTTTATTTTCCATTCTTTTGTTTTTAATTATTTTTTGAAAGGTAGGCTATTCATTTTTGGGGCTTCTGTATTTCTTATTTCAAATCTTTATTAAATCAATCTGTCAATTGATTCCATTTATCCACAAGTCCTGCATAAAAAGCAGCGGTAGGTGTAGTTTCACCATTTTCGCGTACATAACTTGCTTCCAATTCAAAAAAGATATCAATAATTTTTTCTATTTGTTCAGGCGTAAGATCAACCTTATAATAATTTGTCATTTGATCGCGAGGTTTTGAATGAAGTTCTGGTTTTGCGATTTGATTATTTTCAAGAATCCTTTGAATCTCATTTACCAACTCAAACTCCTGCCTGGAAAAAACTTCTTTTAAAGTAATGTTCAACGTGGTTTTGTCCAAAACGTTCCTTTCAGAAATAAGTCGTTTATACTCTTCGGACTTCATAATCTATTGTTGATTGCAGGTAAGACGTAAATGTATTTCTTAAGAGCTCAAATAACCTCAAACCTCCTGTGCCCATTTATCTCTTTCATCCGGTGAAAATTTCCACGGGGCAAAATTATTTTCAACATTGTTGAACATAGCGTTCCATTCCTGCGGCGCATTACTTTCTTCCATTACTAATGAGCGGCGGAGTTCGAGAATGATCTCGAGAGGAGAGATGGAAACTGGGCATTCTTCCACGCAGGCATTACATGTGGTACAGGCACGAAGTTCTTCGACAGTTATATAATTATGCAGGAGTTTTTTTCCATCATCTTTAAACCCGATAGCAATCGGTCTTTATTAGCATTTATATTCCTCCCCACTTCTTCTGCGCGGTCTCTTGTATCCATCATAATTTTCCTGGGCGATAGCGCCTTACCTGTTTGCGTAGCAGGACAAGCAGCGGAACAGCGTCCACATTCTGTACAACTATAGGCATCGAGTAAATTTCTCCAACTAAGATCAAAAATATCTTTTGCGCCAAAGTTTGCCGGTGGCGCTGCATCTGTTGGCGCCAACTCAGGTTGCATGGCATATAAAACTTCTTTTTGTACAGCCGGCATATTTTTCATTTCACCTTTTGGTTCAAGCCTGGCATAGTATGCATTTGGAAAAGCCAAAATAATATGAAGATGTTTTGAATACGGCAGGTAATTTAAAAAAGCAAAAATGCCGATGATATGAAGCCACCATGCTCCACGCTCCAGTGTAAGTAAGGTAGAGGTTGAGGTTGAGGTTAAGGACGAGGAAAAGTAACCACTGATTAAAAAATTTCCGGTATCATGATAATGTTCATTACCCTGCAACTGCAAAGCCCTGTCACTTGTGTTTAAGGTTAGGAACAATAGCATCAGGATTATTTCCGTAATGAGAATATAATTTGCATCGCTTCTTGGCCAGCCATTAAGATCTTTACTGATAAATCTTTTTAGTTTAATGATATTTCTCCTGATCAAAAAAATGGCGCAGCCGAGGATGACAAGTACAGCCAGTACTTCAAATGCATTTATAAGAAATGTATAAAGACCGCCAAGTGGTTTTGCAAATAAACGGTGCGTGCCAAAAATCCCATCAAGCCCTATTTCCAGCACTTCAATATTAATAATGATAAACCCCGCATAAACAAAAAAATGAAGTATGGCTACGAGTGGATTCCTGAACATTTTTTTTTGTCCGAATGCAAGCAGCAAAACATTTTTCCATCGCTGATCTTTATTATCGCTGAAATCCTCATCACGGCCAAGCTTTATATTGCGGCTGATCTCTTTTACCTTTTTTGTAAAAAGCCAGACCGCAACGACAGATACGAGCACAAATAAAACCTGTTGAAGAATTTGCATATGCAATCAATTACATTTGCTAAATTAAGTGATTAACTGTTAAATTGTAATCCCGATAACTATCGGGAGATAAATTGTTATGGGAACGGAAAAAAATTATATACTCTCAAAAGAAGTTGCCGAAAAAAAACTCCGCCGCATGGCGTATGAAATATTAGAAAATAATATTGATGAACCCGAAATCATTCTTGCGGGCATCCGGGAAAGCGGGAGTGTGGTGGCAAGAGTAATTCAAAAAATGTTTGCCGAGATTTCTTCAATTAAAACCGAACTGATCACTATTACGCTTGATAAAAAACAACCGGCAGCTGTTTCGCTGAGTAAAACTTTTGACTTTAATGGGAAAGTAATTATTGTAATTGATGATGTAAGCAATAGCGGCAAAACATTGCTGTATGCAATGAAACCTTTTATCGAGGCTCATCCTAAAAAGATCCAGACATTGGTATTGGTAGAAAGAACGCATACGAGTTTTCCTGTAAGACCCGACTATGTTGGTCTTTCTCTTGCTACAACTATACAGGAACATATTTTTGTTGAAGTAAAGGATGAAACAGTAACAGGAGCGTATCTTCAATAGAACCACGATTTGCATGATTACAGGGATTATGAGGAAATTCTGGGATACTGTCCTTTCATAGTAAGGTTTCCAATTCTCCCCTTAATCTTTTTTGCAATCAACCTTAATCATAATTCTTTAAAATCCTATTAATCGTGGTTCTAAAAATGTATTGCATTTAATTTGATTTTATTGTTCGATAGCTCCAAACTCGGTGCGGGAAATTTAAATGCATCTAAAACATGAAATAGCATTCTCAATCCTTTTTTCTTCGTTTCTATGCTGCTGAATTTAATATCAGGTGCAAGATACCATTGCCGGTAACGCTGAATATCTGTTCTGTCAATCGGGAAGCCGGGATCACCATCAGTCCATTTATTTTCAAAGCCGCCAAACATTCCTTCTGCGCCATAACCAATAGCCACATTAAGCCACCCGGGTAAATTTGACTTTGGAAAAAATGATTTAAGATTTGCACTTAGCCAATAGGTTTGACCATTATAATCTTTCAGCATTCTTTCAGTCCAGTTACTGCCAAATAAATCGTCAGACCTGGCATTAAGCATTGGGTCAGAATAATTTTTGCGGTGAAATGAGAATTTGAATTGAATACGCTGTTCCTGCCATCCGAGTTGCTGGCTGATGAATAAACCCGAACCAAAAACATTTGCTCCCATATCGGCCCAGCTCCATCCCCATTTGGCGGAGTGGCCATCTAAAATCTCAATTACAGTTAAATATGCGGTGCTGCTTAATCCACCGATCCATGTTGCTTTTTTTGATCCTGCACCTGTCCATGCCCACATTGCCGCTGATGCCCGACCTGAATTATAGGCAGCCCAACTGTGGCCTATCTTATCCATTTGCAGCCATTCTTTGCTATCATTAAAAGTATGAAAGGAAGTTTTTGGATACTCTTTATACCATGTGTTATTAAAAATAACAATCGAGGTACCATATCCGACAACATTAAGTCCACCGATCAGTAATTGTCTTTTTGTTTTTTGTTCCGATGTAAGGTAGCGGCGGTTCCATTCCGCCGGGCCGAGTGTATTTGGAACCAGGGGTGCATTTATTGTCGCGGTAATTGTGTCAATTCTCACAGAGTTATTGGGTGATCTGTTGTTTTGAATTGATGAATCAGTTTGTGCCTTAAGGAATGAAGGAATAAAAAGGAAAACAGCCAACATGCCGAATAATGAACCGAACGTACAAGAGCCGATAGCTATCGGCTGCGACCCTTCGCTTCGCTCTGGGTAAACTGCGACGCAATTGCTGAATAATGAACAGAACGATGAACGGAGCGTCGCAACAGACGATGAGTTTTGCACAGGTGCTGGTTTCATAATTAGAATATGGTTGAGGAGTTTGCTTCTCCGCCTCCGCGGATCGAACAAAAATACGTTTACTTTAGCTTTTCAGTTTCTATTGGTAAAATTGGTGATGTCTTAATTTGCTTTTTTAACCACAGAGACATTGAGTTCACAGAGAAACACAGAGATTATCTCCGTGTAACCTGGTGTCACTGTGCCTCCCTGGTTTAATTTTACTCAAACTGACACACTACTGTAAAATTCAATAACTTCATCCCGATAGCTATCGGGACTAACTTTAATTCTTAAACTTACAATAATGGAAGCAGTCATCCAGGAGAAATCAACGAATTGGCTAAAAGGAAATTTTGATGCCGCTACAAAAGAAGCGATCAAAAAAATGCAGGCTGAAAACCCAAAAGAACTGGCTGAATCATTTTACCGCAATCTTGAATTTGGCACCGGTGGTTTGCGTGGCATTATGGGTGTGGGTACGAACCGCATGAATAAATATACTGTTGGTATGGCAACGCAGGGATTTGCAAATTATCTTAATCAAACATATCCCGGCGGGCCCGTACGTGTGGCCATTGCACATGATTGCAGGAACAACAGCCGGTTCTTTGCTGAAACAACTGCAAATGTTTTTGCCGCAAATGGTATAAAAGTTTTTTTGTTTGAAGAGTTGCGTCCGACACCTGAACTTTCATTTGCTATCCGTCATCTCGGTTGCCAGGGCGGTGTTGTGTGTACCGCATCGCATAATCCAAAAGAATATAATGGGTATAAAGCTTATTGGAATGATGGCGGGCAATTGGTGCCGCCGCATGATAAAAATGTGATCAAAGAAGTAGAGAAGATCGCTTCAGTTGACGATGTAAAATGGAGTGGTGGTGAAGCCAATATTACTATCCTCGGCAAAGAAATGGATGAAGCATATATTGAAATGGTGAAAAGCCTGAGTGTATATCCTGAAGTGATTGAAAAGCAACATGATCTTAAAATTGTTTACACACCTATACATGGCACCGGCATTACACTGGTGCCGCAGGTGCTGAAACGTTTTGGTTTTACCAATGTGCATATTGTAGAAGAGCAAAGCAATATCAGCGGCGAATTTTCCAACCGTTGTTTATCCAAATCCTGAAGAAAGTGAAGCTATGAGCATTGGATTGAAGAAAGCAAAAGAACTGGATGCGGATATTTTATTGGGTACCGATCCTGACAGCGACCGGGTTGGCATTGGTGTAAAAGATCATCATGGCAACTGGGTATTGTGAACGGGAACCAGACTGCTGTGCTTGCTTTTAACTATATGATAGAAGCAAGAAAAGCAAAAGGCATTGCAAAGCCAAATGATATGGTGGTAAAAACAATTGTAACAACTGAATTGATCGATGAGTTTGCAAAAGCCAGCAATATTGCCTGCTACAATGTGCTTACCGGATTTAAATGGATCGCTGAATTGATAAGAGAAAAAGAAGGAAAGGAAAATTATGTAGTTGGTGGTGAAGAAAGTTATGGCTTAATGATCGGTGATAAGGTAAGAGATAAGGATGCCATCAGCGCTGTGGCTTTGCTGTGTGAAATGGCGGCTTATGAAAAAAATAAAGGCCGCAGCCTGTATGATAAGCTGATCGATCTCTATGTACAATATGGTTTTTATAAAGAGCATCTTATTTCTATTACTAAAAAAGGAATGGATGGGCAGCAGCAGATCGCGGATATGATGTCCCGGTTCAGGAATAACCCGCCAAAAACCCTGGCAGGCTCCGACGTGGTGCAGTTGCTCGATTATGAAGTTAAAAAAGGGAAGAACCTGAAAACAGGAGACGAGTGGGAAATAAAGCTTCCCAAATCAAATGTGCTGCAATTTGTATTGGCTGATGGAAGCAAAATAAGTGCAAGACCAAGCGGTACGGAGCCCAAAATAAAATTTTACTTTAGTGTAAATACAAAATTGAAGAGTGCGGCGGACTTTGATAAAACGAATGTGGCGTTGGATGACAAGATAAAAGCGATAATTAACGATATGAATCTTTAAAAAATGTTTTCTATTTTTGTATAAAGCAGTTTCTAACAGTTTACGTCTTGCTTGCCGAATCATTTTTGTAACCATTAAATCCACTATCATGCAAGAAAAACAACGCATCATCACTGTTTTAGTTGTAGTAGTGCTTTATAATCTCGTCGACCAGTTCCTAATAAGAAAGCACAGAGGCATTACTGACACCTCTGTAATTATCTCCATCGTTATTGCACTTGTCCTTTACATTGCTCTTATCTATTTCTTTGGGAAAAAGCACCTGAACTAAGAATGAACATAGACCGTCTCTTCAGGCCCACATATTCTATTGCAGCGCTGCGGATGATGATGGGCATAATTTTTATTCTTCATGCTGGTGTACGGGTTTACAATAATACGCTTCCGGGATTTGGTGATTTTTTGGAAAGCAAAGGATTTCCGTTTGGATTTTACCTGGCCTGGGCTGTTACTTTATTTGAACTGGCTGGCGGCATTCTTATGTTCCTCCGCTATTTTGTAAGAATATTTTGCATTGGTGAAATCATCATACTCATCACAGGGATCATAACAGTGCATAGTGAAAATGGATGGTTTGTTGTAGGCAGGTCACTCAATGGTATTGAATACAGCATTGTACTGATCACTATTCTTACAGCTATTTTTATTGCAGAAAGAAAGGCAGCAAGAAATATCTCTCCTCTTTTGTAAGAAAAATTAAATGTCATATTCGGGCTGCATCCCGTTGCAGATTATAAGCTCGTCTTAAAAGTAATAAGTAACACGAAGGCCACTAAGTACACACAAAGGACACAAAGGCGTTTCTGTTTATTATGAGTCCCTTGTGTTCGTTGTGATCCCTGCTTCAAAAACTTTTGAGAAAAGGGACTGGCACAAAACAAGAATTATCTCTTCACCGGCAATGCAAATGCAACATACGCATCTCCAGATCTTGTTTTTAATTTACCACCGCCACATGCAATAACTAAAAACTGTTTTCCATTCACTTCATAAACAGAAGGCGTGGCAAAACCAGGAGCAGGCAAATCATATTCCCAAAGAAGTTTGCCATTGTATTTATTGAAAGCTCTTATTTTACCATCTCTTGCAGCAGCAATAAATAAAAGCCCGCCTGAAGTAACGACTGATCCTCCATAATTTTCCGTACCTGTTGCCGGAATTCCTTTTGCTTTTAATTCAGCGTATTCACCAAGCGGCACCTTCCATACATGCTCACCGGTATTTAGATTAATAGCAGTTAACGTACCCCATGGCGGCGCAATTGCAGGATAACCTTCCGGACTTAGAAACTTATTATAACCGGTCATTACGTATGGTACACTTCTGTAAGCATCCTGCGGCTGTGGTGGCCGGATAAATTCTTTTAACAGGTTTTCTTTTGACTCCAGTATAAAAGACGTGATCGCTTCCTTTTCTTCTTTCGTTATATAATTAAATGATGGCATCATCCTTCGTCCCGTTGACAGCAACGATAGGATATCTGCATCGCGATATCTTTCCTGCAGGTTAATAAGTGTTGGAAAATTTCCTGCGCCTTTCCTGTCTTCACCATGACAAGTGATACAATATTTTTGATAAAGTCTTACTCCGGCTTGTCCATAATTTTCTTTTACGGTTGTTAATTCACTTTTTACATCACGCATTGTTACCAACCAGCCCATTTCATTTGCATTTACATAAAGCAAACCTGTTTGCGGATCATAAGAAGGGCCGCCCCATTCAGCGCCACCATCAAACCCTGGAAACTCAACATGAGTTTTTTTACCTGGCGGTAAGAACATTTTACCATAACGATAACCTTCCAATTCTTTTTTCAACCTGGCGATCGATGTATCGGGCAAATAAGGATTGATGTCATTGGCAGTAAACGTTTGCCTCACGAATGGCTTAATAAAAGTTGGTATTGGCTGGGTTGGCCAAACTTTTTCACCGGTTAATTCAGTTGCAGTATCAACAGGCATTTCGTTTATTGGATAAACAGGGTTTCCTGTTTCTCTTTCAAAAAGCCAAACCATACCATGCTTGGAAGTTTGCGCAACTGCATCGATCTTTTTTCCATCTTTTTCAATGGTAACTAATACAGGAGGCGCCGGCAGATCCCAGTCCCAGAGATCATGATGTATAAATTGAAAATGCCATTTGCGTTGCCCTGTTTCTGCATTCAATGCTAACAAACAATTTGCAAATAAATTCTGACCTGTTCTTTTACCACCATAAAAATCATAAGATGCCGAGCCGGTTGGCGCAAATACAATTCCTCTTTCCTCATCAAGCGTTAAACCACTCCAGCTATTGGCACCGCCGATATGTTTATAAGCTTCGGGGTCTTCCCATGTTTCATAACCGGCTTCTCCCGGTTGCGGAATAGTATGAAATATCCAGCGAAGCTTTCCTGTTCTTACATCAAATGCACGAATATGACCCGGTGCTGCAGCTGCACCTTCATCTACCCGTGAGCCAAGTATATAAAGGTCTTTATAAATAATACCCGGTGATGTTGCCGTAACAAAAAGATCCTGTACTTCACGACCAAGATCGTTATGAAGATCAACTAAGCCGCTGTCTCCAAAACTTCTTACCAACTCGCCATTCGTTGCATTAATACAATGCAGGTATGAGCTGGCTACATAAAAAATTCTTTTATCATTTGCTCCATCCGTCCAGTAAGTAACTCCACGATTATTATTCAATACGAAATGCATGAATTGGTTATTCCGGAAGATGGAATCAGGATTGAATTCCCATATCTTATTTCCCGTGCCGGCATGTAATGCAAAAAGTTTAAGGGTAGGAGAGGTGAAATAGATTATCGAATCAATAACGACAGGGTTACATTGTATCTGCGAATTCTTTGCTGTATCGGCATCACCTGTATTAAATATCCATGCAGGTTGCAACTGGCTTACATTATTTGTATCAATTTCAGTTAAAGAAGAATAATGATTGTTTTCTTTATTGCCGCCATAATTATTCCAGGTAGTATATCTTATTTCCGCTTGTTTACATGCTGCTATTAGAAAAAGAAATGAAAGAACCGGAATGTATCTCATTTTTACTTTTGTCCCGATAATTATCGGGGTTTTACTTTTTACTTTATTCCTTCCACCACCCACGCCTCCAACGGACTCTTCAACGGGTTATCGCCAAATTTCTCTGCAACCACTTTACGTATATGCTCTTCAATCACATTTATCAAAGAAGGATCTTTCTCCAATATTGCAAGATAAACAGGATTGCCTTCCACCATCCCTTTGGCAAGATCAGTTGCTGAAGCGCTAACGCCTTCTTTTTTTACCAATGTTGTTTTCACATCTTTAAACCCCGCTTCGCTGACAAGAGCAATTAATCCTTTTTCATTGTACATAGAGAAAGGAACATTGTAAAATATTGGTGCATCTTCACCAAAATAACTTTCAATGATCATGCGTCCTTCATGAATGGCTTCATTTGTCTCAACGCGGTTCCATGTAGTGAATATAAGTTTGGCGCCAGGCTTTAGTACACGGTATGCTTCCTGCATTCCTTTTTCCCTGTCAGGAAAAAACATTATTCCAAATTGTATTATCACGAGATCAAATGATCCATCCTTAAATGGAAGTTCCATCGCATCTGCCGGCATCCATTTAACAGTATTGTCCTGAACAATTTCTTTTGCAATATTGATCATATCAGGATTGAGATCGGTTGCCGTCAATGTATCATACTTTACTGATCTCACAAGATGATTGGTAACACGGCCGGTACCACAGGCTATTTCTAATATGTCATTATACTTTTTATCCTGTAAGCGGGAAACAAGATCAAGCGCATAAGGCTCAAAAAGAAAAGGACCAAGATACCTTTCATAGTTAGCGGGAATAGTTCCTGCAAATGCTGCTGTTTTTTCCATATTAAAATGTTATTCTGCCGGATCAACTTTTACTGCGGCACCAAGAAAAGTTACCTCTCCACGAGGCAGCCCCGCCATAAATTCAACCCGGACACATAAGGTGATACCACTTGCATTGTTGGCAAATGCGATCCATCCATATTTTTTAGGCACTTTAAACTCGGCAGTCACTTCCTGATTGTTATAGTTTACATTTTTCTCCACGATAATATTCTCGCCATCTCTTAAATGAAGCGCCCTGATCCTCGCATTCTTATTCACCTTGGCCCGGAAAATAAATTTTTCTACCGGTGTGCCGCCTGTGTAATGTGTCCGGCTTTCACATGGAATGGGTATATGAAACCAGTTGTCTGCTCCCTTCGCTTTATCGGCATCCTGGCTCACTTGCAATCCCCAACCCCAACGTTTTTGATGTACGATACGACCAGGGTTTTCTATTTGAGTTAATACGCCTGGTCCCCAGAACATTTCGCCCATAAAATAAAGTTTTATTAATGAATATTTTTTTACTCAAGTACTTTCTCAGTTATCTTTCCCGACTTCTTATTTTTTAAAATCACTTTCTTCGCTCCGTAATGTGTCATTTCTTCTTTTACTAAATAATTATCTCCATCATATTCTGTCAGGTGACTTTCCTTTGTCACACCTGTTCTTCCTCTCCACACATCAAGCTTCACGGGTTCCCATTGTTTTGTTTTTGCTGAACGATAAGCTGCATCAAGAACACAATTCACTACGTAGCCATCATAAAAAGTTTCTTTCGGTGCTTTATTACTTTCCATTGCATTGAACATATCCATGAACATGTGATTATAGCCAAGTTCATTTAATTCATCACCGACAGGAAATAACCAGCCTGTATTACTTTCTGCTTTCTCGGCAACATAATCTGCTCCTTTGCCGGTAGTGAACATTTCAAAACCTGTACGTAAAAAACTATTTATCCAAATCGTTCCTTCTGTTCCCATCACTTCATCACGCAGATCCAAACCGCCGCGGAATGTCCAGCTTACTTCAAACTGGCCGATGGCTCCATTCTCATATTTCACCAAACCAATTGCATGATCTTCTGCATCGATAGGTTTTACCTGTGTATCTGCCCAGCACATTACTTCAACCGGTTTTATATCTTTTCCAATATAGCTTCTTGAGATTTCCACACAATGACAACCGAGATCAAGAATACAACCACCGCCGGCTTGCTCAATATCCCAAAACCAATCACTATGCGGACCAGGATGTGTTTCTCTTGACTTTGCCCAGAGAATTCTTCCTAGTGCACCACTCTTTACACTTTCTAATGCTTTTAAAAATTTTGGTGTATAGACAAGGTCTTCAAGGTAGCCGTTAAATATCCCTGCTTTCTCTACTGCTTCCAACATTCTTTTTGCCTCTTCTCCATTTCTTCCCAATGGTTTTGTAGTGATCACGGCTTTATTATGTTTACAACAAAGCATTACCGCTGCTTCATGTAAATTATTAGGTAAAGAAATACAAACGACATCAACATTGGGATGTGCTACACATTCTTCCATATTGATCGTCCAATGTTCACAATTATAATCCTGTGCAAATTTTTTTGCCGATTCTTCCCGCCGTGAATAAACACTTACTACTGTGTCTTTGCTGCGATAACCCTGCAGCGCATCAGCATAAAACCTGCCGATAAATCCTGAGCCAAGCATTGCGATTCTTTTCATATTGGTTGTTTTTTTTAAATTGATGATGTGTCTTTTCGCCAATATATGATCATTGGCAGTAATTTTGTTTTTCTAAAATGGGGCAAAAAGGTACGAACGAAAAACGATGTTGAAAAAATTTTCAAAGCCGTTATCTTCACAACTCTATGCGACCAACAGAAGATACATACCGGCACAAAGGACTTCGGAAAAAGTTAACAGAAGGCATTCGCAAAAAAGGAATTTCTGATGAAAGGATACTCGATGCTATCAATAAAATTCCCCGTCATTTTTTTCTAGATTCAGCATTTGATGATGTAGCCTATGAAGACAGGGCTTTCCCGATAGGAGAGGGACAAACTATTTCACAGCCATATACTGTCGCATATCAGACCTTGCTGATGCAAATAAAACCATTTGAAAAAGTTTTAGAGATCGGGACCGGGAGCGCCTACCAGGCATGTGTGCTGGCCGAACTGGGCGCACAGGTGTATACAATTGAACGTCAAAAAAAATTATTTGAGCTGAATAAAACTTTTTCGCACCTGAAAAAATATCCGAACATTAAATTTTTTTATGGTGATGGATATGAAGGGCTGCCAACCTATACTCCTTTTGATAAAATACTGATCACTGCTGCTGCGCCTGAAATTCCTCCAAAACTCATGGAGCAATTAAAACCTGGCGGCATGATGGTATTACCACTCGGTGCCGGTGAAGTGCAACAAATGAAACGTGTTACCAAACTCGAAACCGGTGCCATTAAAGAAGAGGTATTTGATAATTTTTCTTTTGTACCGATGATGGAAGGGAAGAAGTGAGTTCTGAGTTCGGAGTCGGGAGTTCAGAGTCGGAGTCTGCTAAATTGGTCAGTGTCGCCAATAAAGAAGAAGTATTTGATACTCTTTGTACCAATGATGATGAGTAAGAAGTGAGTTGCGAGTTTCGGGAATTCAGAGTTAGATGGCTTATTTAATTCAACGACTACCCAACATTATTTTATATCAACCTTCAGGAATTTTATTCCTATAATAATTAACCAGATCAACCAAAGTGTGCTTCCAATAAATCCGGCCATCTCCCAAACCGGAAAGCCGGGTATAACGGTTTTAAATAGGTCAGCTTGCGCTAATAAATAAATTGCTGCAGAAATATATCCAAACCATATCATCCATTTGGGAAATAAGCGTAACCGGCTAAATGCTGTTGCTATCATGATTGTCCATATAACGGTAAATAACTGGCCAAGATGCTCTCCCAATAAAACTCCGCCAAATTGATGTATTGTTTGAAAAACAATTTTGATCGACTCTTTTGCGGCTTCGCTGGTGGCATTTACAAAATTGTCAGCTAATACCGGTACAACAAATGTCCACCTCAATAATCCGACTATTTGTACAATGCCTGATATAACTCCGAGGGTAGTAACCCAGCGTACAAACGAAAATTTGTTTTCAAGTTTTTGTCCAATTAAAACATATGCAATTATGAGAGGTATGCCGAGGATAGCAAACAGGAACCAGATAAAAATCAATGAAGCGCCGCCTTCATGAAATTTTGTAAGAATAAAACCGGCATCCTGTCGTAATATATCCGGATAATCAAAGATCATTGTTAAGATTGTATACGGAATAAATACTCCAACTGCTCCAAGGATGAGCAGGAGACCAATAGTTTTTTCGGTTCTCATTTGAAGTTTTTAAGTGGAGGTTGATCCTGGCGCTGACACACTTTTTTTCTACCTGCTCGAATATATGCTAACTAAATTAATTGCGATTTAATTTGTTATTGTTTACAAGGATTTTTTCAATCTCAGCATGTCCTTTTTTTCGTGCCCATGCTAATGGCGCCGACCATGTTGCACCGGATTTATTTGGATCAGCCCCTTTGTTAAGTAAATATTCAACCATCTCAACTTGTCCCCATCTTGCTGCCATGCCTAATGGTGTAGACTGATACTCTTCATCAACAGGATCGATCTCTGCGCCATGCTTAATTAGTAATTCAGCTTTTTTGATATTTCCTTTCTGCGCCATATCATGTAAAATTGTAACATGGTGCCAGCTCATAGTATTTGGATTCATTCCTTTTTCCAGAAGATAAACTGCACTGTCATAACGTTCAAAATAATAAGCCTGTGTCCATTTTAAAATGCTTGGAACTTTTGCACCGTGACTCATTAAAAGCTCCATCATCTTATGATTGTTCTCTTTGGCGGCGAACAACAAAATACCTTCACCCCAAAAATAAGTTTCATCTTTTGCAAATTCAGGATGCTCTTTCAATATAGCTTCTACTTTTCTATAACCATTTTTATCAACAGCATTTTGAAACTCCAATTGCAATTCAGTTCTGTTGTATAGAATTTCTCCATTATCACCTTTATATTTTTGCAATGAAGAATTAGCGGCATATTCATTTAATAAGGATTCAATATCATAATACTCCCTGTCGTTTGCAATGGTTTGCAGACTTTCCTGGAATGGATAAATTTTATATTTAGGATCATGTGCGCCATTGGCCAATAAATATTTTACGAGGTCAACATGTCCTTCACGAACTGCAAAATGGATGGGTGGAGTATAATTATACTGGGCAAACAACAATTCATGACATTCATTGCCCAATTTTTTTACCGTTTCAATATCACCTCTTTTGCTTGCAACAAGAATGCTCCAAACTTTTGTTGTGGTGGAAACAACATTGTTTGATAAAACCATTGGCAGGTCTGATCTTAATTCGATTGGCTGGAGCATAAAGGCGGGTTGTAAGTCAATACAAATGTCGGCCAACCGGCTTTATTTATTTAAAAATTGTTGAATAACTTTTAAATATAGTTCAGGTTTTTCTACTGAAATAAAGTGTCCGGCACCAGGTATTATAACAAGTTCACTATTTTGAAAGAGTTCTTTGTACTCATTTGTAAAACCCCATTTTTGATTATCACATTCTCCTTTCAATATTAAAACAGGAAATTTTAGTTGTATAAGTTTCGGTCGTGGATCTTGCACTTTTAGTAAACTATTATACGTCATTATACCAGCATAATAGCCGCTTCCTGCGTCCGGCCCTGGGGTTTTAGAGGTATCGCATACAGTGGATCTATTAAGTTCATAATCGAGATAAGTTTCAAACTCGTCGGCTTCTTTGTTTGTTGCCAGCTTTATTCCAAACTTAGTCGCAAAATATTTCATAGCCTTTGTTCTTATATTATTTGCTTTTTTGTTTCCCAGTGCATTTGTGAAAAAAGGATTTCGTAATTGAATGCTGTCAGGAATTTTGGTAGTTAAGCTCTTTTTGCTAATAGGATAAATAGGTCCCGGAGAAGTAAAAATTATTTTTTCAATTTTATTGGAGTTATCAGCACTAAATAATGCAGCGAATATAGCTCCCCATGACTGACCAATTAATATCACTTTTTCTGCGTCGATATTTTTTATTATTTCTTTCAGGTCTTCAATATGCCTGTCAACAGTATAATTTTCTATGTCATTCAATTTTCCAGATTCGCCGCTACCTGTTTGATCATATAAATAAATATCATAGCCAATATCAGAAAGCGGGGTTAGGTTTTGAATATCCATATCACTTATATGTCCGCCTGGACCGCCATGCAAATAAATTATTGGAATCGATTTTTTATTTCCTTTACCTGCGATTAATGTATAGCCAATTTTCGAACCGGTTGACAAAGACCAATATTGGGTACTTATTCTTGTTTTAAAATGCGGAACCTTATAGGTTCTTGGATAAAAAACCGTGATTAAAAAAAATAATAGCAGTAAGAGCAAGGCGTATTTACTGATCTTAAAAAAATTTCTTTTCATTAGTTGATCTTTTTTCTTACACAAACTACTCCAGTAGCAATCCAAAGCCCATCCCGACCTTCCCCAAGGGAAGACCACCAACACACACTTCAACTTATTTGCAAGTTAAAACCAAAAGTGAAAATACTTTGATCCGGATTTGTGTGTTAGCAAGTCTCCCCCGTTGGGGGAGATTTAGAGGGGGCTGAACTGCTCCAGCAATTCAATCCTCTTCCCGATCGGCGGATGTGTAGCAAATAAATTATCCCACGAAGCGGACTTATGTGTAGAAGGCGTGGGGTTTTCTGTGAATAATTGTGCAACATCCCGGTTTTCTACTGCTTCAATATAAGGATCAGACGATATTTTTTTTAATGCGCTGGCTAGTGCATAAGGTTTTTTTGTCATTTCAGCAGCACCGGCATCGGCCAGGTATTCTCTTTTACGGCTAATGCCAAACCTGAGTAAAATAGAAATGAAATAAGCAACAGCAGTTACCACAATTGCAATAAGTACAATAGCCCCGCTTCCTTTGCTGTCTCGTTTACCACGACCTGCAAAACGGATACTGCGAAATGCCATTTCAGCCAAAAAAGCAAAAATGCCAACGAATATGATCGAGATAATTAAAAGTCTTACATCACGATTGCGGATATGAGAAAGCTCATGAGCGATCACGCCTTCCAGTTCGTCATCATTTAATTTATTAATGATGCCTCTTGATAAAGTAACCGTGTAGCTTTTTTCATCGATCCCGCTTGCAAAAGCATTCAGCGAATCATCGTCAATTATATTTATCGCCGGCGTTTTCATGCCTTTTGAAATGCATAGATTTTCCACAAGGTTATAAACTCTTTTGTTTTCTTTTCTTTCCAATGGCTTTGCGCCGGTAGCTAATCGAATAAACGTTGCATGTCCGGCCCATGCGATCAAAAACCAAATGCCCACAGCTATAAGAATAAATGGGGCAGCAGAAAAAAACATTGTATTGTGATCAGTAGAAACAGGGTAATTCTCACCGGGATATTCTGAAGCATTATCTTTTGCAATAAAATAAATGATGACATAAAACATTCCCAGCAATAATGCCGGGAATGCTATAAGAAGTAGTGTTGAATTAAAATTATTCTTTCGTACCTGCTCGTGTAGTCCGGTGTATTTCATCAAATTCTCAAATGTGAATCATATCCCGATAACTATCGGGACTAAAATTTAATACTCGGCGGCTCTTCCATTCTTGTCCTTCCTTCTGTGCCAAGATCAAACATGATCTCACGTTTGAAATCAAAATTGCTGGCAATAAGATTTGAAGGAAATGTTTCCACTGCATTATTGTATTCAGTAGTAGCGCCATTGAAGAACCTTCTCGATGCAGCCAATTTATTTTCGATATCGCTCAATTCTTCCTGTAATTGCAAAAAGTTCTGATTCGCTTTCAGATCAGGATAGGCTTCCACCTGTACTTTCAAACCCTGCAATGCAGAAGTCAGTTGCTGTTCTGCTACAATTTTATCATCAATTGTTCTTGCAGCCATTGCCGCCGTTCTTGCTTCAGTCACCTGGGTCAGCACGCCACGTTCATGACTTGCATACCCTTTTACAGTTTCTACCAGTTGCGGCACAAGATCGTGTCTTTGCCGAAGCTGCACATCAATATCAGCAAAAGCATTTTGCCTGCGATTGCGCAAACTTACAAGCCGGTTGTAAAGACTGACAAGCCACAGAACAAGTGCAATTATGATAACAATAAAAATTATAAATGCCATAGTTATTTGTTTAAAACTAAAATTAATGAAAAAGAGCTGACATAAGCTGAATCTCAAAATTATCACCAAACGGGTGCTGGCAAAATGATTATTGTCACCCTTAGCAGGTAATGGCTGTTTTTTCTTATTTTCCCGCAATATTTTAATTATGCGAATAGTGCCATTCCTTGTTTCGGTCATTATTACAGGCGGGCTCATCTATGCTTTAAACAAACCATGGGGTGATAAGGTGCCAATGCCATTGGGGAAATTTCTAAGTCCCCAGTTTGGTATTTGGCAAAATGCTGAACAATCGGATAATGATTTTACAGCAGACCTGAAATTGGATGGCTTAAATGGAAAGGTTGAGGTCTTTCTTGATGAACGATTGGTTCCGCATGTATTTGCAGACAATGATGGCGATGCTGCTTTTGTTCAGGGCTATTTACATGCAAAATTCAGGTTATGGCAAATGGAATTTCAAACCTATGCTGCGGCCGGCAGGATAAGCGAAATCATCGGCAGCAGAGCATTGTCGTTTGACAGAACAAAAAGAAGACTAGGAATGATCTTCGCCGCCGAGAACATGTTAAAAGAAATTGAAGCAAATCCACTTACTAAAAAAGTATTGAATAGTTATACGGCCGGCGTGAATACATATATAAGATCATTAAAAGAAAGCCAGTTGCCGATCGAATATAAATTACTGAATTATAAACCCGAACTGTGGACCAATTTAAAATCAGCTTTGTTTATAAAACAAATGACTGAAACTCTCGCAGGCAGTGTGGATGATCTTCCTTTTACCAATGCAAAAAGCTTTTTTAGCGACGATGAATTAAAGGTTCTTTTTCCGCAGGTGCCCGACTCATTGAGCCCAATTGTTCCAAAAGGAACTGTGTTTGCAGCGGCTTCAATTGTTCCTAAAAAACCTGACGGTGCGGATTCGCTTTATTTGGGAAAAAAAGATACCGTGCAATTGGTAGATCTTTATCAACCCGATCCGAACAACGGAAGCAATAACTGGGCGGTAGCCGGCAGCAAAACAAAAAGCGGCGCACCAATTTTATGTAATGATCCGCATCTTGAATTATCATTTCCTTCTATTTGGTATGAAATGCAGATATCGACTCCCGATATGAATGCATATGGTGTAAGTTTTCCGGGCATTCCCGGTATTGTAATTGGTTTTAATGATAGCGTTGCTTTTGGATTTACAAATTCACAACGTGATGTCAGGGATTATTATGAAATAAAATTTAAAGACGACAGCAGGCAGCAGTACTGGTTTGACAGTACATGGAAAAATGCAGTGATGCGTCCCGAAACAATCAAGATAAAAGGCCAGGCAGATTTTATCGATACAATTGCTTACACTGTTTTTGGACCCGTAATGTATGATGAAACTTTTCCTGCTGATACAATTTCATTTAGAGAAAAGAACCTGGCGGTTCGTTGGTCAGCACATGATCCGTCGAATGAATTATTGATGTGGTATTATCTTGACCGTGCAAAAAATTTTGATGATTATCACAATGCCATTCAATACTTCACTTGTCCTTCGCAAAACATGGTGTTTGCATCAAAGCGAGGTGATATTGCAATCTGGCAGCAAGGCCGCATGCCTGCACTGTGGGACAGGCAAGGTGTGTATGTAATGCCTGGTTATGACAGCAGCTATATGTGGCAGGGATATATTCCAATGGAAGAAAATCCTCATGTTGTAAATCCAGAAAGAGGTTTTGTAAGCAGCGCCAATCAGCGGCCGGTTGACAGCGCCTATCCATATTTTATTCCCGGTAAATATGATCTCTACCGTGGTTATACAATTGATCAGCGGTTGAGTTCATTGCAACAGATCACTCCGCAGGATATGATGAACCTGCATAATGAAAATTATAACTCTTTTGCACTAATGATGCGGCCGGTGCTTTTAAAATACGTTGATGAAACCAAATTATCTGCTGATGAAAAGAAAATGGCGGACCTGGTTCGCAACTGGAACCTGAAAAATGATTTTGACGAAAAAGGAGCAACAGCATATCAAACATGGTTTGACAGCCTTGAAGTATTAATATGGAAAGATGAACTGGAAAAAGCAAAAAATCTATATCCTTCAGAACGCACATTGGTGGAAGCATTATTAAGAGACAGTGCTTTTAGTTACGTTGATGATATAAATACACCCGCAAAAGAAACATTGTATGATATTGTAACTGCTGCATTAAAAAAAGCAACACCTGAATTAATGAATGAAGATAAAGATGATGAACTGGCCTGGGGAAAACACAAGAACACTACCATTTACCATTTGCTCAGAACATCAGCAATACCATTTGCAAGACCATCATTGCATATTGGAGGCGGGCAACATATTGTAAATGCAACACAACATAGCCATGGACCAAGCTGGAAAATGATCGTTCATTTAACTGATAAGATAGAAGCGTATGGAGTTTATCCGGGAGGACAAAGTGGTAATCCGGGCAGTAAGTATTATGATTCATTTGTTGATCAATGGGCGGCGGGAAAATACTATACCATTTGGTTCATGCATGCAGGTGATAAGCTTGATAAAAAAGCAAAATGGAAAATGACTTTTGGGAAAATCTAAACTAACAAATGAAATTTTTAATTGCTACAATATTAACTGCTTTATTAAGTTTTATAGCCGGAATATATCGTTCCGCTTTGGTGGTTCTTTGCAGTGGTGGCTTTACTGGTAGCTTTACTGGTACATCAAAGAGCAGGTAAAGCATTTTTTGCGGGTTTCCTGGGTTTATTTATTCTATGGTTTGTACTGACTTTTTGGATGGATAATGGAAATGATGGGGTGCTGTCTGTAAAAATTGCTTCGTTGTTACCGCTGGGTGGATCAAAATGGATGCTGATAATTGTAACCGCTGTTATTGGAGGTCTTGTAGCAGGTTTTGCTGCTTTAAGCGGAAGTTATCTTCGTTCATCAGGTACAAAAAAATAATTATGTTTAATCAGGTCTATGAAAAAAATTATTGATTTTTTACTTTTTACTTTCCTATCAACTTCCTTATTTGCGCAAACCGTTTCAGGTGTTGTAAAAGATGACAAAGGCAATCCTTTGCCAAATGCGTCTGTATTTATCAAGGATAAAAAAGGCGGTACCTCCTGTAATACGAAAGGGGAATTCTTTCTTGAATCTTTCTCCAGGAAATTATACGCTTATTTGCCAGCATGTGGGTTATAAAAGAGAAATAAAAAATATTACAGTAGCAGATAAAGATATTACTGCTGATTTTACACTTGGCCTTCTTGATTTTACAATGGAAGAAGTGATAGTGCGGTCAGGAGATAACCCTGCCAACGATATTATAAAAAATGCAATTCGCATGCGGCCTGTTTATCAAAAGCAACTTGATAAATTTATTTGCGAGGTATATACAAAAGGCCAAATGAAATTGCGTGATTATCCTAAAAAGATCCTTGGACAGAAGATTGATTTTGAAGATGGCGATACGAGTAAAAATAAGATCATTTACCTGTCTGAAACAATTTCCACTTATTCCGTACGAAAACCGAATGACAGGAAAATAGAAGTTCATTCTTCCAAAGTCAGCGGCAACAGTAATAGTTATGGATTAGCAGCGCCGCAGTTCTATTCAATGTATGAGAATAATGTTCAGATCGGAACAAGCCTGAATCCGCGTGGATTTATTTCACCCATTTCAGAGAATGCAAGGAATTATTATAAGTATAAATATGAAGGCGCATTTTTTGAAGATGGTAAAATGATCAGTAGGATATTGGTAACGCCAAAAAGAAAATACGAACCTCTTTTTTCAGGGTATATAAATATTGTAGAACATGAATGGCGCATACATTCATTAAAACTTCAATTGACAAAAGCATCACAGATGGAATTTCTTGATACATTGACGCTGGAGCAAATATATGTTCCGTACAGCGACAGCTTATGGGTTTTGCATAACCAGGTCATTTATCCATCTGTAAAAATTTTGGGAATTGATTGCTATGGAAGTTTTGTAAACGTGTATTCAAAATTTGATCCTAATCCTGATTTTAAAAGAAATTATTTTGATAATACCATTTTAAAATATACGGACAGCTCCAACAGAAAAACAGAAAGCTTTTGGGATGAGACAAGGCCAATGAAATTGCTGGATGAAGAAATAAAAGATTACCGTAAAAAAGACAGTCTTGAGCAGGTGAGCAAGAACCCGACTTATCTTGATTCAATAGACAGGGTAAGAAATAAATTTTCAGTAATGGGGATCTTATTGACCGGTAATCGATTAGCAAGGAGAAAAAAAGAGCGACTTATTATTTCCGGCCATTAACGGAACAGGTAAGTTTTAATATTGTAGAAGGCCTGGTGATGAATGCAAGCGGTACTTATACAAAACGGCTTGATTCAGTAGTGGGCAGAAGAACTTTACGAATTACGCCAACGATCCGGTATGGTTTCAGCAATCATCATTTTAATGCATGGCTCAGTACCACTTATACATTTGGCAAAAAATATGTTTCATCTATAAATTTATCGGGAGGAAAAAGAGTTTTCCAATTTAATAATGCAAGCCCGATCGGTGCAAGAAGCAATACATTTCGCCACTTTATTTGGCAGAAACAATCTTGTTGAAACTTTATGAAGCCTGGTATATGCGCGGATCATTTACAAAAGGAATTGGGGAAGGATTGACATGGAGCATGGGATTCGAATACCAGGACAGGATGCCACTTGAGAATACAACAGATTATTCTTTCTTTAAAAAAGATGGAAAAGCAATTCACACCAAATTATCCAACAGAGTTAATGTCATCGAAAATATTAAAAGACACCAGGCATTCACGTTGAATTTTGGATTGACATGGCAACCCGGAGCAAAATATATTGAACTGCCCGGTCAAAAAATAAATATTGGTTCAAAGTGGCCTACATTTTCTATTGGTTATACCCGTGCATTTGATGAAATAGTTGGAAGTGATGTAGACTATAGCAAATGGCGTTTTTCAGTTACAGATATCTGGAGATTGAAAATGTTCGGCGTATTAAATTATCGGTTGGGATGGGTGGTTTTATCGGCAATCAAATAGTGTGAGGTGCCCGACTACCAGCATTTCAATGGTAATATCTCAACGCTTGCTACGGCATATCTCAACAGTTTCCAGATATTGCCGATCTATGAATTCAGTAATACTTCAAATTCTATGCACTGGGACATGTCGAACATCATTTCAATGGATTTCTTACAAATAAAATTCCCGGCTTTAGAAAACTCAACTGGTATCTGGTTAGCGGTGTAAATGCATTTCATTATAGAAGCACCGACTATACAGAATTTTTCGTGGGTTTTGAAAATATCTTAAAATCCTTCCGCATCGATTATTATTGGTCATTAAAAGATGGAAAGAAATTTGAGGCAATTTCAGGATCGGACTTGTGACGAGGTTGGGAAGGGGAAGTGACGATTGATTATGGATTATTAAGTTAATGATTATTGATTACTGACTACTGAATCCTGGAAACAAATAAAGAACTGTTCATACCTAAGTCTCATCCGACTGCGGAGGACATGGGTTTTCTTATCTTTGCTCCGCTTTAGAATTTTGCCCAACCTGCAATTGGGATTCTGTAAGCATCAGGATTAAAATTCAAAGATCATGGCAGCATTACACAACCGCATCTCCCGCAAGGAGCTGAAAGAACGCATTAAGAACGATCCCACGCCACGCATCACCATTTCATTTTATTGCTATTTTAAAATTGAAGATCCTGCAGTCATTCAGAAATGAGCTTTATCGCCAATTGAAAGAGATGAGATGTATTGGGAAGAATTTATATCGCCGAAGGGATCAATGCACAAGTAAGTTTGCCAACTGCAAATCTTGATGCATTCAGATCATATCTGTATTCAATTGAACCGTTGAATGGGCTTCGGCTGAATATTGCAGTTGATGATGATGGAAAAAGTTTTTATGTACTGGATATAAAAGTCCGGAATAAAATTGTTGCCGATGGAATTAATGATCCTGCATTTGATATGGCAAATAAAGGGCGTTATGTAAATGCAGAACAATTTAACGAACTGACGAATGATCCAGACACCATCGTGATTGACATGCGCAATCATTATGAATATGAAGTAGGACATTTTGAAAATGCGATTGAAATTCCTTCTGATACTTTTCGCGAACAATTACCGATGGCAGTGGATATGATGAAAGAAAATAAAGACAAAAATATCATCATGTATTGCACCGGTGGTATCCGTTGTGAAAAAGCATCAGCATATATGCTGCATAACGGTTTTAAAAATGTATTTCACCTGGAAGGCGGCATTATTAATTATGTGAACGAGGTAAAGGAAAAAGGATTGGAACTAAAATTTCATGGAAAGAATTTTGTGTTTGATCAAAGGCTGGGAGAGAGGGTCACGGAAGAGATCATTTCGCAATGCCATCAATGCGGTAAACCTGCAGATACACATGTAAATTGTGTAAATGATGCCTGTCATCTTTTATTTATTCAATGTGATGAATGCAGGAAAAAAATGGAAGGTACCTGCAGCAAGGAATGTCAGGATTTTATTCATTTGCCGGAAGAAGAACAAAAGAAATTAAGAAGCGGGATCGATAAAGGAAGAAATGTTTTTAATAAATCGAAACAGCATAAGGAGAGGATGCACAATTTTAGAGATGGAGAAGAATAAGGAAGATTCATTGATTACACAACAATTAATATCTCGAAGGAATGTCAGTGCTTGTTTTTGGAAATTAGTTTTACAGCGTTGTAAATTTATGTTCTGGTTATTATGACATACAAGGAATTCGATATAGCATTAAGAAATAGGGTAAATTCTTTATCGACTAACCAACAGCTGGCCCTTGCTATTTCTGTTTGCAAAGAATTATTTCCCGACTATCAAGCGTTTTATCACAAGCACAAATGGGGTAATCCCGACTTGTTAATTGACACCATTGGAATTTGTGAAAAGAGTGATCCACATAACCCAGATATAAGTTCGCTTAAATATCTTTTAAAAAAAATCGATGAAATAATTCCTGACACTGAAGACTTTGAAGACAGTTCTTATGCCTTAAATGCAGGCTCTGCTGTTTACGAAACGTTGCAATTCTTAATCGATAACAAATCAAGTCATATAATCAATGCGTCCAGTTGCCTGACCGACACTATCGATTTTAGACTTCAAGAGGATGCAAGTTTGTTATTGGAAGAACTTGACATTGAACCTAAAATGATTAAAGCCAGAAATTTTCTTTTAGGTAAGGAATAACAGCGGCCAACAAGGGTTTTCCATTATTGAAATTTCAAAGACAAATGAGAAAAATTATTTTAGACGTAGCAGTAACTCTTGATGGCTTTATCGAAGGTCCGAATGGAGAAATCGATTGGCTTGCCAAAGATGAAAACACAGATTTTGGCGATATCCTTAACGACATTCTTATTGACATCGATACGATATTTTATGGCAGGATTAGCTATGATCTGTGGGGTAATTATTCTCCCGGTGAAAATGCAAGCCCGAAACTCAAAGAAGCTTATGATTTACTTCATAGCAAAAAGAAGTATGTTTTTTCAAAAACAAAAACAAATGATGGCAAAGCCATCTTCATTAATTCAAACATTAAAGAAAGCGTACAGGAAATTTTACAACAACCCGGGCAAAATATTTGGCTTTATGGCGGAGGAAGCCTTATCACAACTTTTATTAATCTTGGCCTGGTAGATGTTTACCGGCTTGCGGTGCATCCGGTAATACTTGGGTCCGGCAAGCCCCTTTTTGAAAACCTTAAAGACAGAGTTGAATTGAAATTAAACGATGCGAAGCCATCGAAATCCGGAGTGATCCTGCTGACTTATGAAACAATTTAAAAAGGATAAAGACTGTATTTCAAATTGCTTGTTTAATAACGGAATTTTCTTAAGACCTTTTATTTAAATCCCAGTAAATGAAACTCTCCAATAAAAATGCAATGGCCTTGCTGCTCGACCTCAACCAGGACGTTGAAGAATATGCAGAATATTCTGTAAAAAATATAATTGAAGACAAAAACTTTGAGTGTCTTAGTTATCCTCCAAATGGTGGGTTTACTGATCTGGAAAAGGCAGAACTGGATAAGCTAAGCAATAATGAACATTTAAAGAATGCATTGAGAAAGGTGATTGCAGATAACAGTGCCGGAGTGATCTTTAATATGCTGAATCTTTTTGATGGAACAGGCTCTCCAAAAAATTATTACGATGAATGGACCGGCATTAAACTTATTGATGAAGAAGCTCAGGAAAATGAAGAACAATTCAATGATATGCTGCATGATGCTTTTTTTGAAACTTATTGGGAATGGAGAAAAATCAGGGGCGATAAAAAATGGAAACTTGATATATATAACGGATAAAAATCTTAACCTGCTACAATAAATCCGGCATTTGCCCGCAAATGTGTAAATTAGAACTGAAGAAATTTATCAACCCGGTTTTTATTTTCGAAACCAAAACTGAATTACATGCCACTGCAAAGAAAAACATCCACTGCATTACCGGTACCAACGGATCTTAGCCCCGTCCCCGCGCCTAAGCTAATTTTTAAGGTTCAGCCAAAAACAACCAGCTTCCCTACGGGTGGTTTATTTTCTACCGGAAGCATTAAGTTCAATTTGAATAATGCGCTTATGGTTGAAATGGCAAAAGCTGCTTTTGAACAATTTTCAGCATTTAAAGGAGATCCGGTTGCATCAAATAAATTTTTATTATCGTTATCCGTTACTTCAAAATTTGAAGGCGGATTTGATGCCATTAATACTTATGATGTGGCCGGAGTTTCAGTCGGCTTTATTCAATTGGCAAGACCGGAAAGTGGTGTTGGAAAACTGCTTCGTCTTATTGGAAGAACCGACCTCGATACTAAACTTAAGAATTTGTTCGGCATTAAAGACCCGCACTCATCACCTTCGGCACTGCTTGCAAGAAATGACCGGGATCTACTGAGTGAGATTGTTTCAGTCACTGCCTCAGCCCACGGCATAACTGCGCAATTTGCCATGGCCATAAATCAAAATGTGGAGAACCAGCTTTATTTTGACAGGGCATTTAAAAGAAATACTGATCTTAAATTGAAAGACCCTTTATGTGCAGCAATGTTATTCGATGCGGCGGTAAATATGGGAGCCGGCAGTGTAAATAGATTCCAGGCTCCTGCTGCGGGTCAAACCGATGGTGATTGGCTAAAAGCAAATGTCAATTTATTTACCAGGCCAGAAAGAAAAGCCGGCTGGCAAAAAATTGTTACTGATAATTTTGCATAATTCTCCTGACAAACTCAAAATATTAAAGAATCCCAACTCAATTTTTGTGATTGTTTGATTTGCCGCAAACAAAATAACCCATCTCATCAGCATTACTATGTTATTTGCCAAGTCAACGGCCGGATTCACCAAGTATAAAAGCAATCAATGTAATGCAAGTATACTTTCATGGTTAAATTCAAGATATCATAAATCTAAAATCTTTGCCATGAAACAAATTATAACAGCGTTGCTTGTAATGATGTTTATTTCCATCAACACTTCTGCGCAAAAAAAAGATGAGATCAACTTTTCTGATCCATTTCAAATTGACAGTTCAGAATATTTTTTAATTCCTGAGCTTGTTGACAATGATAACAAAGACGTTTATGGAAAAGGTGCAGGATTTTTGCCGTGGGGTGATTATATGGATATTTATTTTTATAACTCAACTACAAAACAAATAAAAAAACTTTTTGCCGGGCAGTTAGCGTTAATTCAATCTTTTAATAAAAGGCAAAATTATTATGACAAGCCGCAGGGAAGCTGATATACCTGCTAATATTTTATCAAAGCATGTGGTTTACCTGGCAAGGACGGAAAATTTTAACGGCGACAATGCACTTGATCAGCAAGACCCATTGTATTTATATATTTCGACAAAGACAGGTGACGATCTGAAACAGATCACACCAAAGGGACTTAACGTTCTTTCCTGGACTTTATCAAAGGATAAGAAAATGATCCTGGTAAAAGTGCAGAATGATAAAAATAAGAATAAGAAATTTGGAAACGGCGATGACCAGTTATACTACAGGATCGACCTGGATGATGATGTTTCTAAAATACAATGTTATCAAATAGAAATGTAAACAAGAGGCGCAGAAATTTTTAGCAGGGTTTTGGAATTCGTCACGTTCAAAACCATTCGCCCAACTTCTTCAACTCAACATTGCCGCCAGTGAAAATAACACCGACTCTTTTCCCCCTAAAAAGATCTTTATTCTTTAATAAAGCAGCCAACGGCACAACTGCACTTGGCTCAACAACTATTTTCATTCTTTCATAAACAAGGCGCATGGCAGCAATGATCTCTTCATCGCTTACAGTCAGAATATCTTTTACGTGTTTGCTGATAATTGCAAAAGTTTTATCACCAAGAGTTGTCAGCAATCCATCGGCAATTGTTTTTACATAAGGAGCTTTTTCAATCTTTCCACTTTTGATAGAAAGAATTGCATCGGCAGCACCTTCTGGTTCACCTGCATAAACGATAGTAGATGGAGAAAAATAACGAGCACTTAATAAACTGCCACTTAATAAACCACCGCCACCAACAGGCGTTATGATAAAATCCAAAGCAGGAATTTCTTCGAGCAATTCCTTTGCGCAGGTGGCCTGCCCGGTTATCACCTCGTAACTATTATAAGGATGAATAAACTCAGCGCCGGTTTTATCAACTACCTCCTGCAAAAGATTTTCCCTGGCTTGTTGAGTTGGTTCACAAAAAAATATTTCAGCTCCATAGCCTTTTACTGCATCCACTTTTACATTGGGCGAATTATCCGGCATTACAATAAATGCTTTTACACCAACTTCCCTTGCAGCATAAGCAATTGCCTGCGCATGATTTCCTGATGAGTGAGTGGCAATTCCCTTTTTTCTTTTTTCTTCAGGCAACGATAGCACCGCATTCATGCCGCCACGGATCTTGAATGCGCCGATCTTTTGAAAATTCTCGCATTTAAAAAATATATCGGCACCGGAAATAGCATTGATTGTCTGAGAAGTTAAGACAGGAGTTTTGTGGATAAACCGTTTTATTCTTTCATGCGCTTCTTGAATATGTTGTTTAGTTATTTCCAATATTATTTTATTGTGGGTTAAAATTTGTTCTTGCGCATATCCGGGATAAGAGATTGTCTCAAAAGTAATAAGTAACACGAAGGACACTAAGTACACACAAAGGACCTTTAGGTCAAAAATGGTTCTTATTAAAGTTCTTTGACAACAACTGAATAGCAGATAAAGTAATTGGATTAAATTAGAAAGGAAAGTGGGTGAACTTTACTTAGGCATAGACTGAAGGTCTACTCTGTGTATTAGTCCCACTCTCCCTTCACTGTTGCTTAGGCCCATTTAGAATAGTAAGTCCTTAAAGACTAATTAAAGGTCTTAGGCTAGGCAACGATTATTTGACCTTAAAACTAAAGTTATGAAAGTTCTTCAAATCGTAGGTGCTGATCTCTCTAAAGATTCTATCGACCTTTTTCATCATGATTCAAACAATCATGTAAAGATCAAGAACTCGGCTTCAGGCTTTAAGGAGTTAGTTTATTGGCTTAGTAATTTGAAACTGGATAAAGCTTGTATATTCCTGGTGATGGAACATACAGGTCTTTACTCTTTCCAGTTGGAAAAATTTTTACACCAGCACCAGATCCAATTTGCCAAAGTATCAGCACTGGCGATTAAGCGATCACTGGGTTTGATCCGAGGTAAAAATGACAAAATCGATGCCGAGCGAATTGCCAGATTTGGATTTGAAAAAAAGGATAAGCTTGTGGCTGAAAAGCCCGCCCATCCTGTGCTTCAACGTCTCCAAATGCTGCACTCAACACGGGCACGACTAACCAAGTATCGCCAGTCTTTGGCCTGTGCACTCAAAGAGTATCGAATAGTGCTTTCATCAGCAGACCCCATCATCAAAATCCAATTAACACTGGTCAAGGAGGTCGCACAGAGGATCAAAGTGCTCGATGATCAAATTAAACAATGCATTGACAAAGCAGATCAATCTGTGAATCAGAACTTCAAACTGCTGACCAGTATTAAAGGAATTGGTGATGTAATTGCTACTGCAACTTTGGTAAAAACAAAAAATTTCATTGCCTTTAAAAATGCCAGGAAATTCTCTTGTTTTTGTGGATCTGCACCCTTTGATCACACTTCCGGAAAAAGTATTCGGAAAAAGACGCGGGTCAGCCAACTAGCTGATAAAACAATGAAAACGCTGCTTACTATGGGAGCCCGAACTGCTATTCAACATGACAAAGAACTAAAAGCTTTTTATGAAAGACGACTGGCAATGGGAAAGTCGAAAAACAGCACCATTAACATCGTCCGAAATAAATTAATCTTTAGAATGTTTGCCGTGATAAATCGTCAAACACCATTTATCGAACAATATTCTAAAGCTGCATAAATTAAATTTGGACAATTAAAAACCTTAGAATACACAAAGAAGTTTTTATACATTATTAGCACTTTGTGCTCTTCGTGGTTTCTTTGTGTTCTTTGTGATCCCTGCTTCATCAACTTTGGAGACCGCCTCATAAGGAATTTAATCTATGCTTAATGCCGAGCATTAGCCCGGTTATTACTCTACAGGTATCCATTTCAAACAAACAGGTTTTGAAACCTTTATTCTTTGCGCCGTATCAGTCAGCAGCCCGCTCTTTTTATCTCTTTTAAAAATTACGATCTCATCAGAGTTTTGATTTGCCACCAAAAGAAAATTGCCAGTAGGATCGATACTGAAATTTCGCGGCGTTTTACCGAAAGTTGATTGGTGATCGATCCATAAAAGTTGTCCGTTGGATTTAATACTAAAAATCCCGATCGTATTACTTTCCCCGCGGTTTGAACAATACAAAAATTTTCCATCTGGAGAAACATGAATGTCGGCACTACCGACATCACCCGTAAAGTCTCTTGGCAAGCCTGAAACATTTTGCAGCAAACTTAAGTATCCATCCTTTTCAACATTATAAACAGATACAGAACCAGTAAGCTCTTCCATTAAATAAGCATATTTTTTATTAGGATGAATATCGATATGTCTTGGTCCCGCTCCAGGTTCTGTTACCACAAAAGGAATCGCTGCTTCTTTGAGTTTTCCTTTTTTAAAATCGAAATTATACATCATCACTTTATCCAGCCCCAGGTCAGGTACATACAGCATTTTATTATCAGCACTTAAAAAAGTAGCATGCACATGGGGGTCATCCTGCCTTCCGGCTACCACACTGCTGCCTTCATGCTGTATCACCTGTGTTGCGGAATCGAGACTGCCATTTGACTTCACCGGCAAAACTGCAAGTGAACCACTGCTATAATTTCCCACGATCACCCACTTGCCGGTTTTATCAATCGAAACATAACACGGATGCTTACCGCCTGATTCCTGCTTATTGATAAAAGTTAATTGGCCCGATGTTTTATTAAATGAGTAAGCGGCTACATGGCCGGTAACAGTAAACCTGGTACTGTCAGCATTTTCATTTACTGCATACACAAATTTTTTGTTAGGGGAAATAGCGAGATAAGAAGGATTAGATGTCTTTACAGAACTTACAAAACTGTTCTCACCTGTTTCGGTATTGAATTTATAAATATAAATGCCATCACTTGTGGCGGAAGAAGTATAGCTGCCGATTACGAGGAACTGCTCGTTTCCTTTTTGACTGTAAAGACTGAGACTAAGGTTAAGGCTTAGAAAAATAAAAATAAGAATAGATTTTATCATGTGTATGTTAGGGTTTTAATGAAGCGGCATATTCTGCCAGGGTAGTAGAAGGCTTACCAAGATCGTTCCATGCGTTTTCGCTTTCAAATTTTTCAGGATATTTATTTAATGCTTCACAAATATGATAAGCATAATTCATACGTTGGTTTAAAAGTCCGAGATATTTTAATGGAGCCAGCGGCGCTTTCATAATTTTTAGCCGTTGATTTATAATTATTACAAAAAACCTTTGCTGCTTCTTCAAAAGTAAATGGCTCTAATCCCTGGATAGCATATTCCTGGTTTGTGTCACCTGCTTTTTTCAATGCCCAGGCCACCTGTACGCCGTAATCTTTTCCTGCAATAAACCACATCGGCGCTTCAGATTTTCCCGCAAGCATTAATCTTGTTCCCTGCAGCATTTGCTTGTCCAGGCATTCCATAAAAGTTGACGGATAAAAAATGCTATAATTCAACCCCGAGTTTTTGATCGCATTCACAGCTTCCTGTTTTATTTGAAGTGCCCACCAACTAAAGCCATTCATACCCTGGTAGTTTTTTATCAATGAAGATAGATAAGCGATACGTTTGATCCCTGATTTCTTTGCGGCAGCAATCATATTTTTAACGCCTTCTCTTTCGGGTTGTGGTTCATTTTTTTTCGATGATTGGGCCACCGAAAGGTTTGCATATACTATTTCATGTCCTTTCATCGCTTCTTCAAGCGAAGCCACATCAAACACATCGCCTTTTAATATTGTCGCATTGGGAAAAAGTTTTTTCATTTTTTCTACATCTCTTGCAAGCAATGTAACAGGGAAACCGGCCCTCATTAATTCAAGAGTAACAGGTTTACCCAACATACCTGACGCACCAATAAATAATATTTTTTGCATAAAGAGAAATTAGAAAAGCAAAGGTATTCCTATTATAGCTTGTAAAAATAAGGCAGCGGCAAGAAGAAAATAAAAGATGGAAAACAAAATGGTCTGTTTTTTTGTTTTGGCAATAAAGTTTCCAAATAAGGGCAGCACTTGCAATGAATGAATACCGACAAAATGTGCAATGCGCAGATCTCCATATTGTGTACTCCAATTTGTTACCGGTAAACCCGGTCCGCCATCAGGGCCGCCAACCGTATGTTTTAACAACCCCAGCATCATTCCTCCCTCCACCGAAAAAAATAGAAAGAACAATATCCCAAGCCTGATCCCCCATACATACGCATCGGGTATAGAAAATTGTTTTTGTTTAAAAAAAGAAATGCAGACCAAAATAATATTGATTGTAAATACAAGAATAAAGATCCCCATCAGGTTAAATACAATTCCATTAACCGGTGAAGTAATATTGAAATGTGAAGTTGTGTTCCTGATCGCCTGTGCTATGATAAGTCCATTTTCAAAAAACATTGTTATAAAGATCAGCCATGAATAACGTTTTATTTTTTTAGTATTGTCGAGATAATACAGCAACCAGCCCATGGTAAGCACCATAATGCCCACCGAGGCATAAAACTTAAATGGCTTCAACCACCTGTTTACTCCAAGTATTTGTGTTTCTTCAAATGCCATCAGAATAAGACATACTGCCGCCACAGCCAGGTTGAATAAACCAAACCAGTACAACAATGCGTTTCTTCTTTTTAATTCAGCGAAGAAATACATAAGATCATTTTAGTAATTTGAAGCAAAGTATTGTTTAGTCTTTATGGTGCGTATAAGTAAGTATAATAGCAAACCAATGGGGCCAAGCATAAAAGTAAGCAGCAAACATGGCAGCAAGAGTAAATGATGAATACCGTGTTTGACTGCATTCTTTTTTATCCAAATACCGGTGAACAGATCGAAAGCGAGATAATGCACCCAGCCCGCAGTAACTGCAGTTTTATCGGTAAATAATTCCATCACTCCATCTAATGAACCGAATTTTTGAAAATCACCGGGGGTAAGTACCTGGAAGATCAGCCATGCATAAACAATAGCAAATAAAGTAATGACCACCCCGATAAGGAATTTGTCAAAGCCGCCCCAGAACGGACTAAGAATAAGCAATACCAACCAACCTATCATAGCAATAGTGCTGCAGGCCTGAAAAACTGAATCTGGCGACATATTATAAGCTTTAAGTGGAAGAATATTTATTCAGTGAAGAAGCAATGCGTTTGTAAATCTCGTCATCGCTTAATTTTTCAGCCATAAATTTTTCACCGATCACTTTTTCATAAAGCTCGATATAGCGTTGTGAAATTGTATTCACCCATTCATCACTCATTACAGGAACTGTTTGTCCTTCTTTACCCATAAAATTATTTGCGATCAGCCATTCCCTTACAAATTCCTTGCTTAATTGTTTTTGCCGTTCACCTGTCCGTTGCCTTTCTTCAAAACCATCCGCATAAAAATATCTTGAAGAATCAGGAGTATGAATCTCATCCATCAAATAGATATCATCATCCATCTTTCCGAATTCATATTTTGTATCAGCCAGTATCAATCCTCTTTTAGCAGCAATTGCTTTTCCTCTCTCAAAAAGTTGTAAAGCATACTCGGCTTAAAATATTCCATTCCTCTTCTGTCGCCAATCCTTTTGTTATTATTTCTTCCGGGGAAATATCTTCATCATGCCCTGCATCTGCTTTTGTAGAAGGAGTAATGAACGGTGCGGGAAAAAGATCATTTTCTTTTAAGCCTTCCGGCATTGCCACACCGCATAAAATTCTTTTACCTGAATCATATGTTCTCCATGCATGGCCTACAAGATTTCCCCGTACAACCATTTCAATTTTAAATGGCTTACATTTTTTTCCAATCGAAACATTGGGGGCAGGCACATCCACTAGCCAGTTTGGACAAATATCTTTTGTTTCATCAAGCATGTAAGCAGCGATCTGGTTTAGCACCTGGCCTTTGAAAGGAATAGGGCGGGGGAGGATCACATCAAATGCAGAGATGCGGTCAGAAGCAATCATTACCAGCCAATCATTGCCAATAGAATAAACATCACGGACCTTTCCTTTGTAAAAACCTGTTTGATCAGGGAAATTAAAATTAGCCATGACCGAAAGTAAACAGGCGACAAAATTTGCCCAATAACAGACCGTTTAAGATTTCAACAACTTATCCTTACTGTCTAAAAATTAAATTTTTAGATACAAATTACAATTCTTACTTTTCCATTACATTTTAAAACCAAAATTATCTGATATGAGTAAAAGCCTGCGCTTTACGGCTGCTTGCCTGATTACTGCATTATTTTCTCTTCAAGCTTTTGCGCAAACCGTAACCATCAGCGGAACCGTCCGCAACTCCACCACCAAAGAAGTTATTCCTGCTGCTTCAATCCTTATTAAAGGAACATCGTTAGGGACATTTACTGACGATAACGGAAATTTTTCAATTTCCACTTCGGCAAAACTTCCATTGACATTGGTTTTAAGTCATTCTGAATTTGAAGGAAAAGAAATGGAGATCAGCAGTGCCACTTCTGCCTTAGACATTGAATTGGTAACAAAAGTGACAATTGGCCAGGAAGTAGTGGTAGCGGCGGCCCGTACTCAACAACGTATAATCGATGCGCCTGTTACTGTTGAGAGATTAAGCTCTTCGGCGCTGCGCAATGCCGCTGTTCCAAATTACTATGAGGCACTGGCAAACCTGAAAGGTGTCGATATGCATACAGCCAGCCTGACGTTCAGAACTGTTACTACCCGTGGTTTTGTAAGCAGTGGTAATACCCGGTTTAATCAATTGATAGATGGAATGGATAACCAGGCTCCGGGTTTGAATTTTTCGGTGGGAAATATAGTTGGTCTTACTGAACTCGATGTTGATAATATGGAATTCTTGTCCGGTGCATCATCCGCATTATATGGTTCGGGCGGTATGAATGGTACATTACTTATTACCAGTAAAAATCCATTCAAATACCAGGGATTAAGTTTTAATGTAAAACAAGGCATCATGCATATTGATGGCAAACAAAGACCTGCTGCTCCTTATTATGATTGGACGATGCGGTGGGCTAAAGCCTGGAACAATAAGGTTGCTTTTAAATTTACATGGCAACTTGTAAAAGCAGAGGACTGGCAAGCGAATGATTACAGCAATGTGGCAAGAACAAGTATCGTAAGTAAAATAATTCCTGGCAATCGTGCTACTGATCCGAATTATGATGGCGTAAATGTGTATGGTGATGAAACCAGCGCCAATTTATTTTTAGTTGCAAATGCAGTTCAACAACAATTTATTGCAGGTATCGCCGGCGCATCTGGTGGTCTTATTCCAAATATCGTTACAAACTTAAACGCACAAATTCCAAATGGCGCATCGCAAAACGTAAGAAATGCGGTCTATAATGCTTATGGGGCTGCGCTATCACCAACACTTATGCAATTAGATCCGGTTTACTGGGGGTTAAGAAATAATTGGATACCGCAAACAACTAATGTTTCAAGAACCGGTTATAATGAAAGAGACCTTGTAGATTATGGAACATTGAATTTTAAATTCACTGCAGGGTTACATTATAAAATAACTCCGGGTATTGAAGCATCATGGAATACATATTGGGGAACGGGTACAACTGTATATACCGGTGCCGATCGCTATTCACTTCGCAATTTCATAATGGCACAGCATAAGCTTGAAATACGTCATAAGAACTGGTTTGTTCGCGGATATACAACGCAGGAAAACGCCGGGGAAGCTTACCAGGCTACGGCACTTGGCCGGTTAATGCAGGAAGCATTTTCACCAAGCACTTCATGGTATCCTACTTATTTGTTTAATTATGTTGGTTATAAAAATGCATTGCTTAATTCAGGAACGGTACCGAGTGAATCAAATGCTCATGCCGCAGCCCGCGCTGCCGCAGATGTAGGCAGACCATTGCCGGGCACTGCAGCATTTGAAACTTCAAAATATAATATTAGAACTACGGCAATTGGCAGGGGCGGCGCTAAATTCCTCGATCGCTCCGATCTATGGGCAGGAGAAGGGCAAGTAAATATTTCAGATGCCTTCGATTTTTCAGATAAGCTCGAGATCATTGGTGGTTTGCAGTGGAAACAATGGGTGATGAATTCTCAAGGGACCATTTTTGCAGATACTGCCGGTGCAATTAAGATCAGTGAAACGGGTGGTTATGTGCAATTAAAGAAAAGAATGTTTGATGATTTTCTAACACTTACCGGCGCTATCCGGTACGACGTGCAAACTAATTTTGATGGCCGTTGGACGCCAAGGATTACAGCGGTAGTGAGAGTAGCGAAAGATAATAATATCCGCTTATCGTACCAGACTGCATATCGTTTCCCAGCTAATCAAAATCAATACATCGATTTGAATACGGGCTCTGTGATCCTGATAGGAGCGTTGCCTGAGTTCATTACTTATTACGGATTAAATACCGGAACATATACTGCAGAATCGGTTACCGCTGCAAGAGCTACTTTTAATCCAGCTTTGCTTCAGCCTTCCACTTTTACTGAATTAAAACCGGAAAGTGTATCATCAGGAGAGATTGGTTATAAAGGCATCATTGCAAAAAAACTTTTTGTCGATGTGTATGCTTATTACAGTCGTTACCAGGATTTCTTAGTTAGCGTTGCTGTTGTAAAATCATCATCGCCTACCAATGCGCTTAATCCGCTTGCATCTACAAATTTTTCTTATAATCAAAACAGCGCCCAAATTGTAAAAGCACAGGGTTGGGGTGTAAGCCTCGAATATCGTCTTAGCCGTGGCTATATTGTAGCCGGTAATTTATTTTCTGATAAATTAAAAGATCTTCCACCGGGACTTATCAGTTTCTTTAATGCACCTGATCTTCGGGCTAACCTTAGTTTGCGAAACGATAATCTCTGGAAAGGCATTGGCTTTAATGTAATCGCCAAATGGCAAAACTTTAATAATTATGAAGGAACTTTTGTAGCAGGTCAACTACCCGCATTTACATGGCTGGATGCACAGGTAAGCTACAGAATGCCGAAAAGCAAGAGTGTGTTCAGAGTTGGCGGTACCAACATACTTAATCACTATGCAAGAACTGGCTACGGAAGCCCTTATGTAGGTGGGTTGTATTATGTGAGCTATGGATATAATATTTTCTAAAAAGCGAGACGATCAAAATAGAAACGATCCCGGCATTCCGGGATCGTTTTTTTTATCGTATGCCAGGCAATTTCACCTTAAAAACAACTTTATTACCTTAGTAAATAGTCAATAAATTAAACGCAGAACCCTTATTACCTTATAATAAGTTTCTAAAACATTATCAAGAAGCAATGAAATGGAATAAGGTAATAAGGTAATTCCAATACTCTATGATAAGTTACTAAGGTAATAAGGTTAGCCACTGCCCAATGTTAACCAGTCCGCAATAATAATCCGTTGCTTGAAAATTAATTAATGACTCAGCTAAGCTTCCAGCTTGATTCCCCAATACGAATACCATTATGATAGAGGCTGAGCTTATACGTTCCTTTTTCGAAGGTGTCGGGCTCCAGCGAAAAGATCAAATGTTTTGGTTCGCCCTTATTGTATTCAAATCTTACTTTTCTTGTATACACCTTCCTTCCTTCTGTCTTCGTTTCAAAACTGCCGGCATCCCATACCTCGGTGTTAAGAGATTTACCTGAAGGATCAGAAACTACAACCACAACTTCTGCAGATGGTAAATTGAGAATATTATTTTGCAAGGTAAAAGAGGTCACAAACTTATTTGCTTTCTTCTGCTGGTTTGTTTCAGCTTCTTTCTGATCAGCCTTTATGTCTACAGCAACAAATTTTATTTCAGAAGCAATAAATACAGAAGCGTCGTTTATTTTCTGGGTAAGCTCTTTGTTTTCCGCAGTTACCTTTTGCATGTTTTGCTGAAGCGAATTCATTTCACCATTTAACTGTGCAAGTATGCCATCAAGCTTTGTTTTTTCAGCTGTAATTGATGAATTTTCGGCTTTCATTTCATCTACCCGTTGCTGCAGATCATCGATTTTTGTTTTAGCCTCGGTAAGATCAGCCTGCGTCAGGTTCTTTCTTTTTAAAATAGTGCCGATCTCAAATCTTAATTTATTGATTTCTGTTATCCGTTGGCCTAATTCACCTTTTAATAAATTATTGGTAGAGTCTATCTGTATTTTTTCAACGCCAAGCTGGTCAAGCGTACGGGTATAATATTTTCTAAGTGAATCAGAAACTGCTTCGGCTATCGCAGTAGAATCCTTTACAAAAACCTCCCTCGTATTGTTCGAATACTGGCTTTTATCGTAAATATGATAAACCCAGGTGACAACAAGGCCTGCTGTCAATAGCCCCAGTAAAAGTGATTTATTATCTTTCATCAGGGGGTCAAGCTAATTAATTATTGAAAACTTTAAGCAGGTGAAACCGCAATGTGGAAAAGTCTCAAATAAAAAAGTCCCCCGATATAATCGGGGGACAGTGAATATTGGATAGAACAACTTTTATTTCGATTAGCTAAATAATCCACCTTTTTTCAGCGTTCTAACGCCTTCGCCAATTTTGAATCCATTGTGATAAACCTGGATCTTATAATCACCAGTTTGGAATTTATCCTGGATCAAAGGAACCTGGATATTCTGACGAGTACCCTGCTCATAGTTAATTGTAGTCTTATAAGTGAAGGTTTGATCACCATCAGTTCTTGTTGTGAACGTACCGCCACCTGTAGTTTCTGTAGAAATAACTTTTCCGTCAGGAGCTGTTACTATGATATACATATCAGCCGGGCCACTTTTTGCGATCCTGTTTTCAACATTGTAAGACACTACTAATTTGTCTACTTTCTTCGCTGTAGTAGTTTCTTTTTCTTTACCACTGCTCTTTTCATTTACAGGAGTAATTGCGATATTGCTTGCGCTGAAAGTTGAACCCACATCAACTGTTCCTTCAAGTACTTTCTTTTCTTCTTGAGTTGTAGCGAGATTAGATGTTAAAGAATCTTTCTCAACGATAAGGGTCGCTTTTTCAGTTGTCAGTACCTGGTTTTCACCAGTAAGTCTTGCTACATCAGCTTCTAAGCTTGTAATTTTTGTATTCAGCTCTTCAATCAGCGTTTTTGCTCTTGAAAGCTCGGATGCTGTTGCGTTTTTCTTTCTGAGGATTGAGCTGATCTCACCTTTTAATTTAGTGATCTCGCTTTGCTTGCCGGTTAATTTACCAGAAAGGTCATTGTTAGCAACGCTAACTGAATCATACTTATCAAGTGTGAACTTGTAAAGAGATTCCAATGAATCACGCTGACTCATGTAATGAACACCTTCTTCGGTTTTAGAAAGGATCTCTTTGTCTGATCTGTTTATTTTCATTAGAAAATAAGCCCATGAGCCGAGCAGGGCAACGGCCAGCAAACCAATAACGATGTTTTTAGAGTTGCTGCTTCTCTGCGGCTGTGTCGTAGGCGTAGCAGATGGATAATTTGTGTTTGTCATTTTTATTTGAATTTTACAGTTTCAAAATAATTGGATTCGTGATATATAACGTAGGATTAGTTATTAACAGTATCTCAATTTCGTATCACACCTCATTGATGAAAAACCATGCCAAAAATGGGAAAAGTTTTTCTCAGTGATGTCAACAAATATTCGTGTTTCTGTTCATGAATCCCTGTAATTTAGCGCCTTATGTCGCATGAAAAGATAATAGCCGAGTGGAAAAAAAAAGTTTTTAAGCCTTTTTACTGGCTTGAAGGCGAGGAGGAGTACTTTATTGATAAGGTAATGAATTATGCCGAACGTCACATTCTTAACGAAACCGAAACAGGGTTTAATCTCACGGTCTTTTACGGCAAAGATGCCGCATGGCCCGACGTAATAAATGCATGCCGCCGGTATCCTATGTTTTCCGAACGACAGGTAGTATTGTTAAAGGAAGCACAACAGATGAAGGATATTGATAAACTCGAATCTTATATTGAAAACCCTCTCAGCTCTACCGTTCTTGTTGTTTCTTATAAAGAAAAAAAAGTCGATGGCCGAACAAAGTTTGCAAAGCTGCTAAAGGAGCGGGGAGTTTTGCTTTCTACTAAGAAGATATATGAAAACCAGCTTCCGCAATGGACCGAAGAAATGGTTCACAGTCACGGATATGAAATTTCGCGAAAGGCACTGATGTTATTGGTAGATCATATTGGCAACGACCTTAACAGGATAGAAAATGAAATAGAAAAGATCCTGGTAAATCTTGGTAAAAGAAAAACGATTAGTGAAGACGATATTGAAGAATTCATTGGCATAAGTAAAGAGTTTAATGTGTTTGAATTTCAAAATGCTCTGGCTGCAAAGGACCTTTCAGGATGTATACGCATTGTGCAGTATTTTGAAGCAAACCCAAAAGCAGCGCCGATACAATTAATATTGCCATCACTTTATTCTTTTTTTAGCAAATTGTATATGATCCATGGATTGAGCAGCCGCGATGAAAAAACAGTAGCCGCTTCTATCGGTGTTAATCCATTTTTTATAAAAGATTATTTGCAGGCGGTAAAAGCCTATAGCTTTCCGCAAGTAGAAAGAGCTATTTTGCTGTTGCATCAATATAATCTTAGGTCAGTTGGCGTGTCGGATATAGGAACAGAAGATGCATCTTTGTTAAAAGAAATGGTGTTTAAAATAATTGCGGCATAAAAAATATTTTTATCACATTTAAAATCAGTATATGAAAAAAGTAAGTTGGGTAATTTCTCTCTCAGCCCTTTTGATCTTTACCGGTTGCCTTGACACTGCAGAAGAAGTAACAATTAATGATAACGGCAGCGGGCTCTATGTAAATAGCATGGATATGGGAAAATTGCTGGGGATGGCCAAAAGTTTTGCCGGCGATGCAAAAGAAATGAAAGCGTTAGAGAAAATGAAGTTGGATACCCTGATTAATTTGAAAGATATGACGGACAGTCTTAAAAGCCTGAATGCCGCCGAGAAAAAAATAATAGAATCAGGCACGCTGAAAGTAAAGATCGACATTGACGCCGAGGTTCTTTCTTATGCTTTTTCTTGTCCTTTTTTGAAAACAAATGACATCGGGAGTATCCGGGATGTGCTGAAAAAATCAAAATCGGAAATGGTGACTAATAGCATGAAAAACAAATTTCCTGATAAAGGTGGTGAAGCAAAAAGTTTGTTTGGTAAAGAGATCGATGAAGACGCTTCCGGGGAAACGGGTAACGAGATCGATGCATATTATACAGTGTCATATGAAAAAAATAAAATAACACGTAAAGTAATTAAAGAAAAAATTGCAACTATTGAAGAAGACAAAGCGTTGAAAACGCTGCAGGAAATGTCTCAAATGGGTATGAGCATGAATATGAAAACAATCATCAATCTTCCAAAACCGGCAAAAAAAGCTGAGGGCAAAGGTGTGAAGCTGTCCACTGACCGCAAAAAAGTTACGATTGAAGGAACGCTTGATGATTTCTTTGAAAATGCATCTTATTTTGAGTATGAAATTGAATATTGAATAAACGACAGGCAATTGACAATGAGCAATACGCAAAGATGGTTATTCATTTTGAAAATTATGTTTATGAATTGAATATTGCCAATTGCCTATTGAACTAACTCTACAAGTATTTTAAACTTTCAATCTTATCCTGGTCGATTTGTTTTACCAGGTCTTCGAGGGTATTAAATTTCACTTCTGCTCTTAAAAATTTTTTTACATACACTCGTATTGTCTTTCCGTAAATCTCTTTATCAAAATCGAAGACATTTACCTCGATCACTCTTTTTTTACCATCAACGGTTGGGCGGAAGCCAATGCTCATCATGCCTTTATACCGTGAATGGTCAATGGTGAATGGTGAAATGGAGTCTGAGTTTTGACCATTGCCCATTGACCATTGACGATCAACTTCTGCATACACCGCATAAATCCCATCGCCCGGAGTTAACTTCTCGGGGTCATTAATTTTCAAATTGGCAGTAGGATATCCCAGTTGTCTTCCTAGTTTATTACCATGCACAACTTCTCCTTCAAAAAAGAAGGTGTACCCAAGCAGCTTATTCGCCATTTCAATATCGGTATGCAAAATGGCTTCACGGATATTTGTTGAGCTTATAGCAATCTCATCCAGGATATGCTTTGGAATTTCTTTTATTTTAAATCCGTACTGCGATGCCATTTTTTCGAGTAATTTATAATCGCCAAGCCGCTCCCTGCCAAAACGGTGATCATACCCGATAATAATTGTATCAGGATGAAATTTCTCAAAAAGAAAATTTCTTACATAATCTTCTGCGGGCTGATTTGCAAAAGCATCAGTAAAAGGAACGATCACAAGGTGATCGACACCAAGACCTGACAGCACTTCAATTTTTTCTTCCAGGGTATTGATCAATCGAACACCAAGAATAGCCGACGAAATAATTTTTCGCGGATGCGGATGAAAAGTTATAATAACAGACTCTCCTGTAAGTTTCAGCGCCTCAACTTTCAATTTATTTATTATTTGCCTGTGGCCCACATGAACTCCATCAAAAGTACCGATCGTAACTACGGCATTTCGAAAAACAGGTAAATTCTCAATATCTCTGTGTACTTGCATAGATGCAAAATAAATGTTCAATGTTCAATTAGCAATACTCCCGGTTAAAGTATTTTTGCGGCTCAATACTATTCATGAGCCTATATTCAAAAAGGGGAGTTTCCGCTCAGAAAGAAGAAGTTCATGCCGCTACCAAAAGTCTTGACAAAGGGCTTTATCCAAAAGCATTTTGTAAAATTTATCCCGATGTTCTCTGTGGTGATACTGATTGGGTAAATGTAATGCATGCTGATGGCGCCGGCACTAAATCTATTCTTGCCTATTTATACTGGAAAGAAACAGGCGATGTTTCTGTTTGGAAAGGAATAGCCCAAGATGCTATTGTGATGAACCTTGATGATCTTCTTTGCACCGGTATTTATGACAATTTTCTTTTTTCATCCACGATTGACAGAAATAAGAAGATCATACCTGCGGAAATACTTGAAGCCATAATAACCGGCACACAAGAGTTTTTTGAGAATATGAAAAGCTTTGGTGTAAATATTACTTATATGGGTGGTGAAACCGCTGATGTTGGCGATGTGGTAAGAACAATTGCTGTTAATGGGACAATGACCACACGATGGCCAAAAACAAAGCTGATTACAAATGAAAGGATAAATGCAGGGAATGTGATCGTGGGACTGGCAGGTTTTGGCAAAGCCAATTATGAAGATGAATACAACAGCGGCATCGCAAGTAATGGACTCACCAGTGCAAGACATGATATGCTCCAAAAAAAGTATGCGGAAGATTTTCATGAATCCTATGATAATTCGCTGGATGAATCGGTTGTTTATATCGGGCCACACAGGTTAAGGGAAAACATACAATATTCATTTCGCAATGAACAATTTTCAACCACTGTTGGTAAACTATTATTAAGCCCAACCCGCACCTTTGCTCCGGTTGTAAAAGAATTATTACAAGATCATTTTGAAAAAATAAATGGCCTGATCCATTGCAGCGGGGGCGGACAAACCAAGTGTTTAAAATATGTACCGGATAAAGTACGTGTGGTAAAGGATAATTTATTTGAACCGCCTGTTATTTTCAAGCTGATCCAGGATGCAAGTAAATCTGATGATAAAGAAATGTACCAGGTATTTAATATGGGTACACGATTAGAAATTTATACAAATGAAAAAGATGCCGAATCGATCATCGGCATCTCAAAAAAATTTGGTGTGGATGCGCAGGTTATTGGCAGGGTAGAGGGCAGCACGAAATCAGAATTATTGATAAAAACTTCAACCGCTCAAATAGAATATTAGATGTGCAGCAAAAAGAGCCGGCTCACTCTCTTTCAATTATAAATGTAAATGGTATTCTTCTATAGACATTTACCAGGCGACCACTTTGGGTGGCCGGTACCCATTTTGTCGCTTTTTTTATTACCCGCATGAACTCTTCTTCCATCCCAAAGCCATGGTTAGTTAGTGCTTTTACATCTCTTATACTGCTATCTCTTCCAACAATAAATTGAACAACTACAGTATATGTGCCGGACCTGCAGCCTTTTTTACAGGAATAGTTGGATCAATATTTTTTAGCAAAAAATTCATCCATTCTTTTACACCGCCCAGGAAAGACGGCTCTACTTCTGCTTTTTCGAACACCATATCAGCGTCTGCAATCTGAATCAGCAGAATTTACAGTTTGAGAAAATGATGGCTTTGCAATTATAGCGAACAGGAAAAAAAGTATTTTTCGCATAATAAATCATTTAGCTTTTCTTCTTCACAACAAAATAAACCGAGGAGATCACTTTATTTCTTTTTTTATTGCTAATGGATAAAATGGCCTTGCCGGGATTATTTACACGAATAAGAAAATTCCCATCATCCTCCGCGGTAATTGTTCCCTGTGATATGGATAATTCCATTTCTTCTTTCTTTACCCTGGCTACATTTATTCGAATAGTATTATCTACGCCGGTGTAGAGGACATATTTTTCGTTCATGATGATTTCAGTCATATCATCCTCTATTACAAAAGTGATTGGCTGCTTTCTATAAGCTTTCACTGCTTTGTCGTTTTGGCTTGCCGGCAACCATGAAGGCCCTTTTTTAAGGATCCTTTCCACTTCCTGTTCCATGCCATAGCCAAAATTTGTCAGCGTCTTCACATCAGAAATATTACCATTCTTATCAACTATAAATTGGGCTATAATAGTGTAAATACCTATCGGGGCGCCATTTTCGACCGGGACATTAGGATTCAGGTTCTTTTCAAGATACTTTCTCCAGGCGGCGACACCACCCCGGAAAGCTGCTTCCACTTCTACCTTTTCAAAAATTTTATCAGCAAGTGCAATTGAATCAACAGGCGGTGGAGGTGAGGGAACCGGTGTTTGAGAAAACAAAATTGCCGAGATCCCCGCAAGCAGGAATGATAGAATTAACTTCATAATTATACCGGTTACAGTTTTTATCGCAACCGGTATAAAAATAAGAAATTAAATGAGGTGAATTCTTCTGCGGTAACTATAAGGTTGAGTGATTATTTCCTTAGTGCAGTTGATCTTTACACCATTCAAGTATTTTTGGAATAAGATCAACCGCTTTTACATTTTTATTTTCATCACGAAGCCTGATCAATTGTTTATTAAATTCCCTGAACTTACTATAATATCGACGCTCCACCATTAGTGATTCTCTTGCTTTAATAATGTAATCGGCGGTTGCAGTATCATATTTATCCAAAACATACAGGCAAAAAAGAGAATGTGTCATGTATTCATTGAACACAGACATTGGTGTTGTATAAAAGCCAGAGTTATCTCCGGGGTTCACCCATATCTGTCGCTGCGAAAAAATGCTATCGATTAGTTTAGCGTATTTGTGACTGCCTGGATTAACATAGTTATGATCTATCTCTGTAAATACTATGCCTGACAATAATCCTTCTTTTTGTTTGTCGCTTAATTCCTGGCTATCATAAATGCCGGGCCCGGCTACGAACATGACTGTTTCACGATACCATTGATATTGGTGAGACACGAAATTTTGTGTGCTGTGAGAACCTCGAATTAAAGGGGAAAAAATTATTTTATAACAATCGTATTTTATTTTAGGAAATTCTTGTTCCAGCCAGTTCCACATCTGCTTTACCGGCATAAAGCTGGTTTCTTTTTGTATAAGCGAGTCGTAATAGAGTTTACGGCTTTTATAGAAATCCCTGTATTTTGATTTTTTTGCAAAGTCCTCTACTAAAGGAAGCAGCGTTTTAAAAAGACTCGAATAATTTTCCCAATCATTCCCCATCACATAATAATAAGGGCCATTGTTCACCAGGCTGCCTTCATTAAACTGGTAACAAAAACTATTTTCACGAAAGTCATAATAGTTTTTTGCATAGTTACTGTCAGAGAAATCAAGTTTTTTAAAAATGGGATGATCGAGATACGGCTTAAAGAAGTTCATTACTTCTTCATAATAATTTCCCTGTTTATTCAGATCTTTTGCCCGCTGGCCGCTGGGCGATAAGGTCCAAATTATATTGGCCAGTTCGTAAACTTCCGGAATAGCAACATGTATCTGCCCTTTATTCTCGCGGATATATTCTGTTGAAAAAGCGGCAAACACTCCATTAAAATGAAGGCGGTAAATTGTTTTTCCCTTCGGGGACTGTATCGGTATAAAATGAATTTGCCAGTTTGGTAAATTTTTATAAGGGATCACCAGCGAATCTTTACCGAAATAAATCGTTGCTTTCAATCCGACCGCTCCATCTGTACCCACATCGGTGGTGTCTCTTTTACTGATTTGAAAAGCCCAGGGAGCAGATGACGAGTTGGAAAATCTTACCGCGAATGTATCGTTTGGTGACCACAAAGTTTTTGAGTGCACAAACTCTGTTTGCCCATGCATGAAGTTATGATGAGCAAACAACGCTGCCAACATTAGAATGTATCGCATAACGATTAATTGAAATGATTAATTAATATAGATTGGCCAGGAAAGAGTTTTCAGTTCCTGGTTATAACTTCATCGTAGGTCTCAATAAAAACTACGGGATCTTTTCGATTATATCTATTCAGTGCTTCTTCCGGTTTCATAAACCCAAATCTCTTTACATCACTTCGTTTGATTAGTGTATTCAGTTCATCAACAGAATTAACCAACTCATCATTTAATAAGAACACATGATCCGTTCCATTTTGTTCGGTGAACGAGGCTACTGTTGAATCAGGATTGATGATCCTTCCAAACACATAGGTTCGACCTCTATAGACATAACCAGCTTTTCCTTCTTTCCATGCCATTGCTTTGACCTCTAAGATCATTTCGCGCCATTTTCTTCTGAAATCCGGATCATCAAGACTTATTGGTGAGGGTTCAAAATTATTTGAAGACAAGGGTAGGTTTTTTGCGCCGGCACCTATAACAAATGTCAGTGGTTGTTTCTTATATGCATTTACTATGTGGCCATTTTGAATTCCAGGTTTCCATTTGGGAGACATGCTCATTACTCTCATCGCTTCATCTTCCATTCCATATCCATGATTTGTTAATGGTTTTAAATCGCTGATGTTTCCTTCTCTGTCAACAATAAATTGAATTATTACTGTATAGGTTCCCTTTGGTGCATTTTTACTCAGAGGAACATTCACGCTTATATTTTTTTCCAAAAATCGATGCCATTCTTTTTCTCCGCCTGGGAAGCTGGGTTCAACTTCGACTTTTCTAAACACTATATTGTTCGGGTCTTGTAAAGGCTTTTTTATAGTGTCCTGCAATGTTATTTCCTTTATTACTACTGAATTTTTAGTTCTAATTTCAATTACTCCATTCTTTCCTTTGTCACCGTATTTTGAAATTGCGGCTTTATCCTTTAATACCGTTATTGATTCAATGCTATTCGGGCTTATTGAGTCAAGAGAGGCTTTGCCCTTAATTTCCCCGTCAATGGTAACTAAGTAGTCTTTGTATTCTTCCAGAACTTTAGGAACAGTATCCCGTGCAGCTTTATGAGTAAGACTATATTGCTTATTATGATCAAAATCGGCTAAATATTTTTCATAAAATTTATTTGTCATTAAATCTACCTGATAATAGTGTTTGCCATAATTAACTGCATTTTCTGAAAGTTTACTAACAAAGTAATGTGAGAAGTCAGAAGAGTTATAATTTTTTAATTGTACATTATCGATTCTTTTACTATCAATCCAAACTCCATAAGTTTTCGAATCCTGCCATTTTTTCAAATGCTCTTCACCCGGTATTGTTTTTTGAAAAGGTTTTAATGGAGGAGCAGGGATTTTTATTAATATATTTTCCGGCTTGGGCTTAATTGTGTCCTGAATGTTTATAATTTCTTCTGTTTTAGTTTTGCTATTCTGCTTATAGCTGAATGCAAACAGGCCTACAACAATTATCGCGACCGGGAGTACCATTATTTTGCGCAGGTACCGGTAGCTTGGTTTTTGGGATGTAGTAATCATGGCTATACGTCTTCTTATCTGGTTATGGAAAAATGGATTTACCAATCGATTGTTGGTGTTTAAAACCTGCATCAATAATAATTCAGCATACTGCCAGTTCTTATTTTCTTTGATCGCAAATTCGTCGGCAAGAAATTCATGGATGGCCTTTACTTCCTTTTTTATAAGATGAAAAAAAGGATTGACCCAGAAAACGGTTGAAACCAATTCCATAAAAATTATATCCCAGCTATGCTTCTGCTGAATATGAAATAATTCATGACGGAAGATCTGCTCTCCTCTATCAGAATGTAATTCGATCTTCCTGTTCCAAAAAAGCCAGCGGAAAAAAGAAAAAGGCGTGCCCGGCTCATTTGTATTTATAAATCTTATTTTATCCAATTGCTCAACTGTATTTCTTTTAATTAGGAATCTTATCTTATTTAATGAAATAAGAACCCGCAGCAGAAAAAATGAAAGAATAAATAAGTAGAAGAAAGTAATAACAGTTTCAGAAGTAAACCATGCAGTGGTTACCGGTTCTGTTTGAACAGCTATTGAAACCGGTGGGTTTTCATTTGAAAGAGAAGGAGAGGATATTACCTGTAACGTTTGCAGCACAACGGATGATTCGGCTTCTTGCTGCGAAAAATACACAGGTATATTCAGAAAAGGAATAGATGAACTTATGGCAACTGCCATCAATAAATAGAAACGATTATAACGATGAAATTTTTTATTTCGCAATGCAAAATGATAATAGCCATAAAGCAATCCCGATGCTGCAATTACCTGGAGTAAATAAAAAAGGATAGGTTTCATTTCTTTTGGTTTTGCTGTTTTTTAATTTGAGCAAGCAGGCTTTCCAACTCTTCAATTGAAATATTATTCTCCTTTACCATGAAGGATACAACATTACTGAATGATCCTTCAAAATATCCTTTTACCATTTGCTTCATCGTTCGCTTTGAATATTCATCCTTGCCTACCAGCGGAGAATATATGTGTTGTCTTCCCAACACCGTGATGCTGACGAATTCTTTTTCCACAAGAATTTTCAAAAGAGTAGCCACTGTATTCTGGTGTGGTTTTGGCGCAGGCATTGCATCGATTATCTCCCTCAAGAAACCTTTCTCCAGTTTCCATAACACCTGCATTACCTGTTCTTCTGCTTTTGTTAAAACTTTCATTTTATAAAATTTGACAAATCGAAGCTATAACTAAAACTTTAGTTTACCAACTAAATTTTTAGTTTATGGAAAAAATTTTGATTTTGTCTTGGTTTGTTTGGCTTATTTTGCAGCAAACCCAGTGAGATGGCTGACAACATTATAGAGTTAAAGCATGTAAATATTTACCAGAGCGGAAGTCCTGTTTTGCAAGATGTGAACTTGTCGGTACGGAAAGGCGAATTTGTTTACCTGGTTGGAAAAACCGGTACCGGTAAATCGAGCTTGTTAAAAACGATGTATGGCGAATTGGCTTTGACGGAAGGCGAGGGCACCGTAAATGGATTTGACCTGAGAAAGCTTGATTGGAAAAAAGTGCCTTATCTGCGCCGCACACTTGGGGTTGTATTCCAGGATTTTCAATTATTAACTGATAGAAATGTAAATGAGAATCTTCGATTTGTTCTTACTGCCACAGGCTGGACTGATAAAAGACTGATGGATGAAAAAATTTCCGATGTATTGGATAAAGTTGGTTTAAGAGCCAAAGGTTTTAAAATGCCTTTTGAATTAAGCGGCGGCGAACAGCAAAGAGTGGATGTTGCCAGAGCTTTACTGAACTCTCCTAAATTAATTTTAGCGGATGAGCCAACGGGTAACCTCGATCCTGAAACTTCAGATGAGATCATGAACCTGTTATTTCATATTGCAAAAGATTTTGGTACCACTATCGTAATGGCAACTCATGATTATATAGTTGTACAAAAATTCCCTGCACGAATGATACGCACCGAAAGAGGAAGAGTAATTGACAATGCTACCATATCAATTGAATAAGCCGTCGTGCATTGGCCTTGTTATTAAAAATTTGTCCCAGCAATTTTTTCCTGAGATTGATTTCTTCTTCACCAAAAGGATGATGATAAAGCTGTGTAATAATAGAAGCAATAGCGTTACTTGTTGTACCAATATGGCAGGCATCTTCTAAACCCGAGCCTTCTACCGCTTCATCATTCACAACACAATGGCGGCCATTGTAAAGTGCATTTATTAATTTGAGCTTTATGCCTGTAGTGTTGAATGACGGTAATACATGAATTTGTGCTTTTGAGACCAGGTCATTTAGTACATCATCAGGTGGATTGATTACGAGCCGTGCATTTTTATTTTTTTCAACTTTTTTGATCAGCCGCTTTGATGGATCTTTTCCGGCAATAACAAATGGAACGTTGGTAAGTGTAAAAACTTTATTGAGCAACCATGCAACAGCTTTTTCATTTTCTGCCACAGATAAATTTCCATGATACAGGCAAAAGGTCCCTATTCCTTCGGCTGCCGTTATTTCAGAATACGGAACAAAAACAGGTAACCAGGTTGTTGATCTTTTATCCAGCTCATCTCTGTAGAAAAAGGCATCATTATTTGATACGGCAAGTATTGATAATACATTCGGTAGTTTTCGTTCATATTGACCCAGGAACATACTTTCGTTCAGGAAGTAAAGCTTTTTAAAAAGATTTTTTTCACTTTGAAATAATTGGCTGTAATATAAAAATTCCACATTGTGCAGTCTTAAAAAAACTTTCCTGTTTCGCTCAAGCAATGGTTTTAAAAAAGCAGTGCAATGAATTCCTTCCATTAAAACAGGATGTTCATCTTTCAGAAGATTTTCCAACAATAAGGGATTTGCTCTTGATTTGACAATGTATGGCATCGTAAGTGACACCGCCTTCCAGCCTCTTGTTCTTTCATAATAATTTACTTCTTCGCAATATTTGTTCAGTTCATTTTGGCGGCCCCGTCCGTAATCAAAACAATGGAGCTTTATCTTAATTCCCTCTTCATGCAAGGCTTTCATTTTATAAAAAAGATCCACTACACCGCCATAGTCAGCAGGCCATGGCACATCATGACAGATAATATGAAGTGTTTTACTCATTAAATAATTCCTGGTAAAAATTCATCAATTTTTCTTTTTCCTTTTGCCAATTTAATTCTTGCATTGCTTTTAAACAGTTTTGTTTAAGCTGAGAATAGAGCTCTTTATCATCCAGGAGCTTGCTAATTGTGTTCGCGATCGTTCCCGGATCAAGATCATCTATTAATACTGCCACTTTATACCGGTCATTTATTCGTTGATATTCCGGGTAGTTCATCGTCACTTGCGGAACACATGCATGAATGTAATCAAAGAATTTATTTGAAAGAGATAAGTACTGGTTTAAACCCGTTCTTTCAAATGGATTGACTGCAATACAGGATTCCAGTGTTTTCTTCTTTAAAGTTTCAGGCTCCAGCATTCCATAGAAAATTATTTTATCAGCAAGACCGTTTGCCCGGACTACTGATTTCATTTCTTCAAGAAAATTTCCATTTCCACAAACCCACAGCGTTGCATTTACATTTTTCATTGCAAAGGCCAGTTTATCAAGACCGCGGCCTTTATTTACTGCTCCCTGGTAAAGTATTACATTTTGAGATATTACCGGTTCATTCGTCGTAGTAAGTAAGGGCACATTGCGAATCACCTTGTAATTGGCATTATAAGTCTTTTTAAATTCTTCGGCAAGGCTATCACAAACGGTATATCCATTTTTAAATTTGGGTATCATTTTTTTTTCAATGCGATGCCAGAAGCGATAAATGTTCGGACGGCTCACCACTTCATCTAACTGAGAGAAATATTCATGAGCATCATAAACTCTTCTTATCCTTTTCAATTTTGAAATATAATAACAAGGAAGAATGGTGTCAAGATCGATTGCACAAATACAATCTGTTCTTTTAAATAATAAAAAAAAGAAGAGCCGGATATTGAATTCAGCATAAAAAAGTTTGCCCCTATTAAACCAGCAATTCAACCGTTGCTGTTTATAATTTTTAATTTGTAGTGGGAGAGAAGCCTTCAATTTTCTGCCAACAAGTAACACATCATAGCCGGCTTCAGCAAGCGAACCACAAATGCGTTGCATTCGCTGGTCATAGTTCAGGTCATTGGTTACTGTAAAAATAATTTTCTTCACCTGCTTCAAATATAAATGAAAAGCCCCGTCTCGCCTTAGACGAGCCGGGGCTTCAGAATGAAAAATTTCTTATTGCATAATATCACCTGTATTCATTCCTTCTCTTTCACCTTTCATATTCTTGCGTTTGAAAAGGTTGGGATCGAACTTACCGAATCTCCAGTTGAAGTTCAGTCTTAATATCTGCGGATCACGACGACGGAAAATATCTTGTACAAGGGAAGAAGATTCGGAATGTACATAAGAACGGCGGGTTCTTAAAATATCGTTCATGTTAAGTGAAATAGATGCTGCCCTGTTTTTCAAGAATTCAAATCTTACTCCCATATCAACAGAATAGTTTGCACGAACATATCCTTGCGCAGAAGAAGACGGACCAAACATCATACCGCCACCAAAACCACCTCCTCTGCTTCCACTACCACCCGGAGGAAGAACTGTTTTAGAATTATATTCACCGGAAAGCTGTATTGAAAAATTCTTTGGAAGTTTAAATGTGTTATTCAACTTTCCAAACCAGCTTGCAAACTGATCGACTTCAGGTTGCGCAGGATCATCAAGGTCTATCTTAGAAGTATAAAGATTCAGATTTGAAGTAAGATCCCACCATTTGGCGATCTTATTTTTCATGATGAGTTCAAGGCCCGTTACATAGCTCGCATTAGCATTTTTAAATGTAATGGCGTCATATACTTTTCCATTAACCGGGCTGGTAAATTTGTCAAGGTAACTCGTAATGAGGTCATTTGTGTTTTTATAATAAACGGTAGCAAGGAAGTTATCTTTATTCTTGAATATCTTCTGGTAAGATACTTCCACTGAATTGGTAAATTCAGGACGAAGATCTGCATTACCTATTCTTACATTAAGAAAATCTGAAGAATCAGCGAATGGTGTCAATTGGAAAAAGTTTGGACGATTGATCCTCCTTGTATAGTTCAATTGCAATTCCTGGTCTTTCTTCATCTTCTGGCTTAGAAACACACTTGGGAAAAAGCTCAGTGGAAAATCGTTACTGAAAGATTTGTCTGTTATTAAAAGTTTTCCATCATAACCAGAGCTTTCCACACGAAGACCAAGCTGGTATCCAAAATTCTTTACCTGATTTGAATAGCTGGTATAAGCAGCCAACACATGATCTTCATTTTCATATTTCACTTCTGAAGATTGCTGAAGTGTTAATTGCCCCGTCAATTTATCTACAAAATAGAATGCGCTTGCACTTGTTGATTTACTGAAGGCAGCTCTCAAGCCCATTTCAAGCTTTGACTTTTCATTGATCGGGTTTGTAAAATCAGTTTGTAATATTATGCTTTGTCCGCTACCTGTATTATTTTGTTGCTGGAGAGATTCATCCCTTATAGTGGTCGGCGGATAGTCATAGAAATCTGTTTGAATAAGGCTTTCATTTACATTTTTTCTTTTATTATAGGTGATATCGGCCGTCCAATCTCTGCCCGCTTTGGGGAAATTATGTTTGAAACTCAATTGGGCATTCTTAAATCTGAAATCACCGAGAGAATTCGTCATTCGCTCACTGTACATAGTTGTGTCACCTGGGCCGGAAAGGACATCTATATCCGTAAGCAGTTGAGTGCGGTTTTCCGGACGGAATTTACCACCACCCACTCCGCCACTTATTGAAAGTGTGTTTCTGTTTGTAATAAAATAATCCATCCCTGCTCTGAAAAACCGGAAGCTGCCTTTGCTTACATTCCTGTCATCCTGATGAAGAGTTGTTTGCGAATTAGAGTTAAACGTCGTACGATCAGTAAAACCAGTACTGATCGACTTACGCTGGTTATAGTTAGCGCTACCGAAGAAATTCACTTTATTCTGGCGAATATTAAAATCACCGCCCAAACCAACCCGGGCTCTTGAATCGATGTTCGAGCGAATACCGCCATTGTAACCAACTTTTTTATTCTTCTTTAAAATGATATTTAAAATTCCAGATGTGCCACCTGAAGCATCAAATTTAGCTGAAGGGTTGCTGATGATCTCAATCGATTCAATGGCATCTGCCGGTATCTGATCAAGCTGCATGGTAGTAGGACGACCATCAACAAATATTTGCGGAGCATTGTTGCGAAGCGTAACATTTCCATCAAGATCAACTGAAAGTGACGGAACATTTTTCATCACATCAACAGCTGTACCACCCGCAGCAACTACATCCTTTTCAACATTGTAAACTTTTCTATCAATACCCAATTGAAAAAGTGGTTTGGAAGCAGTCACAGTAACATTGCCCAGCACCTGGGCATCTACTTCCATTTTAATATTACCAAGATCCTTGTCGATAGCGCCAAGCATAGCACTCATGTCTGCACCTGGTTGCATTTTCATTTCGAAACCAACTTTTTGCTCAAGGGGTTTAACGCCAATGGCAGTTATTTTTAATGTTGATTGTCCAAATAGAGGAATATTTTCTAAAGAGAATTCACCATTTGCTTTTGTAAGCATACCGGATATTATTACATCTTTTCTTTTTTTAGTTACGGTATCAAGGCGGCTTTGCACCAACTGAACTGAAGCGGCATCAATCCCTTTTCCGGTTTGGGCTTCGATCACTTTGCCGTACATACGACCGGTCATTTGTTGGCCATTTCCTGCGCCTCCGGGTCTTTGCATCGGGTTTTGGGCAAATAAGCAAAAGCTGGTAAGGTTTAATAATAAAGCGAGAACTAACTTATTCATTGTGCGAGTTTTGAGATTAGACGCGCAAAGGTGTCGTAACCTTCTCTAAATGTCATTTTTAAATGACAAAAGGCATGGGCCCCATTATAAAAGGAAAATGATTGTGATAGTTACCATTTGACTTATATCAAGCCGCTAATAAATAAGAGATCAATACCTGGAGAATACCAATTATAAATCCAATTACACCGCCAAGAATTTCAACAAAGCGGAACTCTTTACTCATGATCTGGTACAGAATGTTTTCCAGCTTATCAGATGAAAATGCAGATACTTTCTCAGTAACGATCTTTTCCAAATCAAGTTCCTCCTGCAAATGACCTGCATAGCTTTTCATGAGTTGCGGGAAAAGGATCTCCAATTCCAGCATAAATATCTTTTTTAGTGATCGGATTGTCTTATCGCCGATAAACAAACTTAGAAATGGCATTTCATCTCCTAACTTATCACGCAAAAACTTATCAACATGCCCTTCGATCATGGGCATAAGTTTTTGGAGGTTCTGGGGACTGGCGATCTTTTGTTCAATGTCTTCAAAAGAGAGAAACTCGGCGCTTATCATCTTTCCCAATTTTTCGGCAAAAACCTTTTGACGCTTTGGAAATATTCCATGAAGTGTAATACCGAGAATTCGTTTTGGCTCTTTCGGATGAAAGAGCATTTTAATAGCCACCCAATTTGTGAACCAACCAATAAATGCGGAGATCACAGGGATTAAAATGAATTGAAGAAGCAACGAATAATTCATTAATAAGTTTAGACAAAGAAACAGAAACATCCCCGGCAAAATCTCATTTTGAGTACAACAGCTAATTATTTATTTTTGCCCTCGCTTAAAAATGGTAGCCATAGCTCAGCTGGTTAGAGCATCAGATTGTGGTTCTGAGGGTCGTGGGTTCGAACCCCATTGGTTACCCCAAAAGACTCCGAAAATTCGGAGTCTTTTTAGTTCTGTGAGTTCGATGTATGAAACGGGTGTCATTATTTAATTTTTAATGTTCTTTGCTCACGTACCAATGCTGGATTCTCAATGGCGAACCCACTAATGGTGAGCATTGAAAATTGAACATTGAGCATGGAACATTTTCCAAATGCCGGTTTTCCAACGCACTTATTTTTCCACCATTCATCAAAAAGCTCTGTTAAAAGGAATTATACGTAAGAAAAACCATGTTTTTGCGTTATTTTTACGAGAATGTTAATGATAAAGCTGATAAATTATATGACAAACTTTAAACGATTACCCATCCTGATCATTATGCTGCTCGTTGCAGCTGTGTTTTTTGCCGGCTCTGTGAAGAAAGAGACTGATCCACCCGGTAAATATGAAAAAATACTTCATAATGTGACCGAAATGCTCAAAGAAGCGCATTATAGTCCGAAGCTTATCGATGACAGCTTCTCGAAGAAAATCTTCCACAAATATTTTGAAGTACTTGATCCTAATAAAAATATTTTTCTGAAAGAAGATATTGAAGCGCTTAAAAAATATGAATTCAAGATCGATGACGAAATGAAAGGCGCCGACGTTGAATTTTTTAAAGCAACCGGTGTGATCTTTAATAAAAGAATGGAAGAAGCTGCATTGATGTCGAAAGATATTTTAAGCAAGCCATTTGATTATGCAATTGATGAAACCTATAATGGTGACCCTGATAAAATAAAATTCCCTGTTTCTGACGCAGATAAAAAAGAAAGCTGGAGAAAATCTCTTAAATACCAGTCACTCGACAGGTATGTCGATATGATCGAAACAAGAGAAAAAAATAAAGACAGGCAGGATTTTAAAGTAAAAACAAATGACGAGTTGGAAAAAGAAGCAAGAGAAAAAGTAAGCAAGGCAATGGACAGGACATTTGAAAGATATCGTTTTAAATTTTCAGAAGACGATAAAGTTCAATTTGTTCGTAAGTCTTATCACAAATGCGATGGACCCGCACACTGAATTTTTTCCACCGATCGACAAAAGATATTTTGATGAGCAAATGAGCGGCCGCTTCTTTGGCATTGGCGCATCACTTGTATATGATGAAGGAAATATAAAAATAAACACATTGATTGCCGGAAGCCCTGCATGGAAAAGCGGAGAAGTACAGGTGGGTGATGTGATCTTAAAAGTAGGACAAGGAAAAGAAGAGCCAACCGAACTTACCGGTTTTGTTGTTGAAGATGCAGTAAAGCTTATTCGTGGTAAAAAAGGCACTGATGTAAAATTGACATTGAAAAAACAAGATGGTTCTGTAAAAGTGGTTACATTGGTTCGTGATGAGATCGTACAGGACGAATCATTTGCAAAGAGTGCAATCATCAATAATGGCAATTCGAGGATCGGGTATATATATCTTCCTGAATTCTATGCAGACTTTGACAGGCCAAACGGTGCCCGTTGTTATATTGATGTTGCAAAAGAAATCATCAAATTAAAAGAAGATAAAGTTGATGGTATCGTGATGGATCTGCGTAATAATGGCGGTGGTTCTCTTTATGATGTGGTTCAGATGGTGGGATTGTTTATTGAAAAAGGACCGATCGTACAGGTAAAAGACCGTGATGGCAAGCCAAATATTCTTGAAGATAAAAACCGTGAAGTATTATATGATGGGCCACTTACTGTAATGGTAAATGAATTCAGCGCCTCAGCTTCAGAAATTTTTGCCGCTGCAATCCAGGATTATGGCCGCGGTGTTGTAATTGGAAGTACTACAACTTATGGCAAAGGAACTGTGCAACGTAATCTTGGACTTGATCCGGATGCGGGGTATTTGAATTCTAATTCTGAATTGGGAACTATTAAATTGACACTGCAGAAGTTTTATAGAGTAAATGGCGGATCAACTCAATTAAAAGGCGTTACTTCTGATATCGTATTGCCTGATAATTATGAGTATTTGAAATTCCGTGAAAAAGATGATCCTGATGCATTGCCATGGGACGAAATCAAAAAAGCATCGATCATTAACTGGAGATCGGGCTATGAGCTTTCAACGATACAAAAATTAAGCGAGTCAAGACTGCAATCGAATACCGCTTTTAAAATGATAAAAGAAAACACAGATTGGCTGGCGAAACAAAATGACAGGGAATATTCTTTGAATTTTGAAAAATATCAAAAAGAACAAAGAGCGATAAGAGCTACCGTTCGCCAGATCGAAGCGCTGAAGAAACTGGAGCAGGATATGGATGTAACGGCTCTTCCGCAGGATTCAAGCCGTTTTTCTTATGATAAGGGCAAACAGGATCGTTTTGATCAATGGATAAAAAATCTTCGTAAAGATATTTATATAGACCAGGCGGCTAAAGTAACTGCTGACATGGTGGTGCAAAAAAACATGGCCCAGAATAAAAAGGATGAAGTGAAACAGCCGTTTTAATGACGTCACAATACATTTGAAACCACCCCGCTTTCGCAGGGTGGTTTTTTTATTTAATGATCCTTAATTTTGAAATGCAGAAATTAATCTAATGAAGGACATAAGATTTGAAATAAGGCCTGAATCTTATATCTGGTTTGAAATTGTTGCAGGTGGTATGTTGGGGATGTTGATATCATCTTCTTTGCCCTATGGAAAATGGGGGCTGAGTTTTGCGTTCTCTACATTTTTATATTTTTCTCTTCTCTATCTTTTTATATTTATAGGAGTCGTGTTAGTGGGATTTTTCCAATTCAAAAGTATAAACCGGCTAAATAAGTTTAGAAGAGCAACTATACAATGTTTATTAGGCTTGGTTATTTCTGTGGTTCTTTATTTCCTTATGGATACCTTAATCTCCAGATTAGCTCCGAATGCCGATAGTTGGCCATCGCTATCAATATTAATACCCCTGATAGGAGCTGCAATTGGTCTAAATTTTATTTTTTTAAAAGCAAAAAAAATATCTGATTTATCTAAATAACTATCACAGATATCTTTCTTTTATTACCTGGCAATGGTGATTAACGTGGCCGGCAACGATAAAGCCAATTCCCAACACATAGGTTGAATTTTCACTGGCAACTCCTGATTGTTCCAGTTGTTCATTGTCAAATGATGCAAACATTGCTTCGGATGATTTGCGTAATGCTGCAAACTCTTCAACAAGATCATTCCAGTTTCTTTTATCGGCTTTTGCTGTTTGGGCAAAAAGATTTTCATCAAACCCGGGCAGGGGAGTATCATCTTTTCTTGCAAAACGAAGTGCACGGTATGTAAACACTCTTTCACCATCGATCATATGCTGCACCACTTCTTTTATCGTCCACTTTCCATCGGCATAACGATAATCATGTTTGTCGGCAGGAATAGATTGTAAAAGACTAAATAATTCTGCTGTGCTATTTTTTAAAGCACTGGCAAGGTCATTTCCTTTGGTTTTATTAATGTATCCATGATAAAATTCAGGAACTCGGGATAGATCGGGGCGAGACATACAAGAATCGTTTAAAGGTTTTACCGAAGATATTCCTTCGGAGAAAAAGTTTACGGCTTAAAGTTAAAGATGTAAAAGTTATTAAAATAGGGAAATCTGTTACAAGGCAAAGTCAAAGTTGTATTCCTTATTCAAAAAATAAATGTACTGTATGGGTGATGCCTATTTTTGGTACTCCAGGATGGTTCTGATCTCATTTGCCAGAATAACCAGGCCATAAGTATCCGGCTCGCCATTTTTATATTTCTTGCTAACAAAACGCAGTGGTGTGAAATATTTATCTTCAATTCCAGGACCAATGTAGCCCAGTAGAAATATTTTGTTATTTAATTCGATGTCATTAATTGAAGTTTCGAGTAAGACGGAGCCATCTATTTGAAAATATTTTTCCTGGGTCCGTGTATAATTAATGGGTATTTGTTCATTGATCTTTAGTTGCGAATTGAAGCCAGGCCTCCAATATCTTACAATCCTCAAAGCAAATGATTCATGAACGTCGCCTCTTATTTTTGCTACAGGTGTCATATTCATTATTAGTCCGTTCTTTTCGTGAAACTGGAATAATCCTTCACCCTGAACCAAAGATGTAAAACCTGAATCAGAACGTAAAGTCGCTCCACTTTTGCTAACACTATAAATTAAAAAATCATTCTTTATTTTTCGTAGAGCGTCAGCCAATGTGGAGTCTGCCCGGTGATTTTTTTTGCCCTGGAAATGGACGTCAATTCCAATTAGTACCGGGTGCAGACTATCCAGCTTTAGTAATACATTCCCTAAGAATGACCTGTCGCCGTTCTCAACGTTCACGAGAACAATGTCAGGGTCCATTGATGCTTCTAAATTGACTGAAGGAACCTGACATTGCCCAAAACGCAGAAGGAAGAAAAGAAGTATAATGGATATTCTTCTCATAAATTACACAACATAAATATAAGGTGTAAAAAAAGTTCCTGATCCAAAAACAAAAAGCCTCCGCATTTCTGCAGAGGCTTTTCAAATTATTTATTTTAAATCTTAAAAAGGTTTTAATTGATTGCCTGCTGCTCTTTCACCTTTTAATGTCGAAGCAAGCTTTAATGCCTCGTAAGCATTTACAACTCCGCCGCTTTTTGAAAGGTCAGAAAGTTTCACTTTAGTGTCTGAAGCCGGCACATTTACCTCGAACGAAGGAACAACTGATGATTTTTCGATTACATATTTTACCTGCTCAGCGCTTAGATTAGGATAATATTCAAGTATCAAAGCAGCAAGACCGGCAACAACCGGGGATGCCATACTTGTTCCCTGCGCATTTCCATAAGTATTACCACCGGGGATGGTTGAATAAATTTTCATACCCGGAGCAAATACATCAACCTCATCTTTTCCATAATTAGAAAATCCTGCGGTTAATGAATTGTATTTAATACCCTCTTCAGATAACTGGTCTATTGAAAGATCGCCACTGGCACCAACTGTGATCCAGTTACTGGCCCTCTGCTTATTTTCCTGGTAAACGGGATTAGGGAAATTCCATGTAGTATCGATATTCTTATGATCATTGCCTGCTGCATGTACCAGTAATACTCCTTTTGATTTTGCATACTCAACAGCTTCATCAACCCATTTTTTCTCAGGAGAAAAGCTTTTACCAAAACTCATATTGATAACCTGGGCGCCATTATCAACGGCATAACGGATCGCTAATGCAATGTCCTTATCATGCTCATCTCCATCAGGTACCGCACGGATCATCATGATCCGGACATTATCAGCCACACCATCGATACCTATTTTATTATTTCTTTTGGCACCAATGATCCCGGTAACATGAGTTCCATGGTGCGCTGCATTATTGTCTACAAAAACATTATTATTTCCATAATATTTGTCATTAATATCATTGTAATTATCCTTCACTATATCGTTACGGAAATTCCTGGGAACATTTGCTTTTGCATCTGCTTTACGCTGTAACTGGTCGATATATTCTTTGAAGTCGTTCAAAATTTCTTTGTTAGTAATATCCAACAGATTATTGTCTGACATAAAGCTTACCAACGCAGTCTTTGCATTTATAGCCTTGAAATCTTTTAAATCCGCTTTTTCAAGTTCTTTACCTGTAAATATTTTTTTGCCCATCGCTACTTGTAAAATGCTATCATAAAATGAAAGGGTATTGTATCCTGCTCTCATCCTGTTCACATCAACGGGCGGGCCGTCAGAAGAGTCGTCATCGATCTCTGCTTTTGTCTTGCGCCACATTTCATAAATATCTGCTTCCTCTTTTGACAATGTTGAAGGATCAATTTCCTTTCCTTCATACTTATCTTTATACTGGTGATAAACCCTGTCTCTTTCGTACGTATCAACGGTAACATTTTTGCCATCTTTGCCTCCGATAAAATTCCATCCATAGATATCATCCACATAACCGTTCTTATCATCATCGATGCCATTTCCCGGAATTTCTTTTGGATTGCGCCACAAAACTTCTTTCAGATCTTCATGCAGGGTATCAACGCCGGAATCAATAACGGCCACTAAAACAGTTTTACTTTTCTTTCCTTTTACAAATTGATATGCTTTATCAAGGCTGATACCATAAACACCGGTAGTAGCCTGGTCCTGTAAATGCCATCCATTGGGCAGGGGTTCTTTTATACTGGTTTGTGCAAATGCCGTGGTACTAATTAGAGCCATAACTATCATCACAGCGCCTGTTAAGAGTCTATTCATTTTTTATATGATTTTAAATGCAAAGATTAAAAAAGGGGTAAAATTAATTCAACCATCCATACAATTTTGGTAAAATCTCACAATGAGATGAGCATTTCATGACAATAACAGAGCCAAAACAAAACCTCCCGGTTGCATCGGGAGGTTTTTAACTGTTTTAATTATTTCTCAATTTCATTTCAACCCTTCGGTTGAGTGCTCTTTCCTGTTCTGTTGTGCCCTGGTTCAATGGTTTAGTAGGACCATAACCCTGCGATGTCAATCTTGATGGGTCAACACCTTTTCCAACCAGGTAATTTCTTACCGTCTCTGCTCTTTCATTTGATAATTTCATATTTGCATTGAAACTTCCGTCATTACTTGTATGGCCTTCAATATCAAGTTTAAGCTCCGGTTGTTTTACCAAAAGATCGGCGATTTCATCAAGCACTTTCTCTGATCCCGGAAGAAGAACGGCTTTTGCAAAACTGAATTGGATCTTGCGGGCTGCATATTCAACTTTCTGCACGATCTCTTTTTTGATCTCAGGACAGCCATTATTTGCCTTAAGACCCGGTTCATTTATACATTTATCTTCTTCATCATTCACACCATCTCCATCTTTGTCAGGAACAGGACAACCATTATAACGAGCCAGACCAGGAACTGTCGGGCATTTATCTTCATCATCATTGATCGCATCTTTATCAGTATCCGGTACCGGGCAGCCTTCATATTTTGCAATACCCGGAACAGTTACGCATTTATCTTTATCATCAGTAATACCATCTTTATCTGTGTCAAGTAAAGGACATCCATTATTTGAAGTCAATCCTTTTTCAGTCGGACATTTATCATCTTTATCAGCAATACCATCCGCATCTGTATCTGGACAACCTTTTGTTACACGTGGACCGGGTTCAGTTATACATAGATCTTCCTTATCAATTATTCCATCATTGTCTGTATCCTTTGGTGCGCCCTCAAGTGAAACTGGTCTTCCAAGGAAAATACCAAGCGTAGCACCTATTACCTGGTTCTTGAAACTTCCATCATAATTTGCCGTATACATATCAGTAAGACTGCGGCTGAAATTGCCGGCAATAAAGAAGCCACCAAACTCAATACCTGCAGTTGCATTTACACCAACATCAAGCGTTTTATATTTTCCAGGTGCATCACCAACAGGCAGATCTTTATTTTCTTCGGTTTCAAATTTTCCATTCTTTAAATATGTTTCTGTTTTTTCTATTCCATTATAGAAAAAAGAAAGATAAGGGCCACCCCCTAAAAAGAATTTTGTTTTGCCACTTAATTGGAATTTTATAAACAAGATTCAATGGAATATCAACATAATTGATGTATTGTTTTTGATCGATGCTGATGTAATCATACACTGCAGTATCGTAAGTGCTGAAGAATTTTCTTCCTTTATTATGAAACATCACACCCGGTTGAGCGTAGAATTTTGAGTCTACTCCGAGTTGCAGATCGGCAATAAAACCAAAATGAGCACCGGTCCGGCTGCTGTAATTGCTTTCAGACCAATTGGATAAATTATTTGTCTCATTGATTGTGGAAGTATGACCACCACCGGCAATGGCTATACGTAATTGAGCATCTGAGATTTGCCATAAAAAAAGCAGGGCAAGAAGTAAAGTTTTTTTCATCGGATGATTTTTCAGAGGTATTGATTGATATTCAACGTACAAAGGTTGAAATTATTTCGCAGAAATCATAGTCTTTTCCCAGATACAATATGCCTTTCAATGGCTACATGGTTAAATTGTTAAATGGTTAGGGATATTACGAACTCGGAGCATACAATTTAGCACTTAAACAATTAAGCTGCAATAAAATCTGATTCATCGAGAATGCCTATATATCAAACTTAATTCCCTGTGCCAGCGGAAGACTGTTGCCGAAATTGATTGTATTCGTTTGCCGGCGCATATAATTTTTCCATGAATCGCTGCCACTTTCACGTCCGCCGCCGGTTTCTTTTTCACCGCCAAATGCACCGCCGATTTCTGCACCGCTTGTTCCAATGTTTACATTGGCAATACCACAATCGCTTCCGGCAGAGAAAGAAATTGTTCAGCTTCGCGAAGATTCAGTGTCATGATCGCAGATGATAAACCCTGTGGCACTCCATTTTGAATTGCGATCGCTTCATCAACAGTTTTATATTTTAATAAATAAAGAATTGGCGCAAAAGTTTCGTGCTGCACAATTTTATAACCGGGCTCTACTTCGGCAATACATGGTTTTACATAACAACCGCTTTCAAATCCATCTCCATTTAAAACTCCACCTTCAACAATAAATTTTCCCCTTCTTTTTTACATGCTTCAATCGCGATTCATACATTTTTACTGCATCCTTATCGATCAACGGGCCTACATGATTATGTTCATCCAATGGATTTCCAATTCTTAATTGTGAATAAGCAGTGACCAATTTTTGTTTTATTGAATCATAAACATCTTCATGAATGATCAACCGTCTTGTGGTTGTGCAACGCTGACCTGCAGTTCCCACTGCACCAAACAATGCTCCGCGTATAGCCATATCGATATCCGCATCTTTTGAAATGATGATCGCATTATTACCGCCGAGTTCCAATAACGCCCTTCCTAGTCTTGCACCAACTGCAGCGCCAACAGCTTTTCCCATTCGTGTAGAACCGGTTGCTGATACAAGTGGAATTCTTGTATCATTTGCCATCCATTCACCAACATCACGACCACCGATTATTAGACATGAAACGCCTTCGGGCACATTATTTTTTTCAAACACTTCTGAAATTATATGCTGACATGCAATACCACATAGCGGAGTTTTTTCTGATGGCTTCCATACACAAACATCACCGCAAACCCATGCCAGCATGCTATTCCAACTCCATACTGCAACCGGAAAATTAAATGCAGAAATAATTCCGACAATTCCCAGCGGATGCCATTGCTCATACATGCGATGACCCGGGCGTTCGCTATGCATAGTTAATCCATAAAGTTGTCTTGATAAACCAACGGCAAAATCACAGATGTCGATCATCTCCTGTACTTCACCAAATCCTTCCTGCAAACTTTTTCCCATTTCATAAGAAACAAGTTTGCCCAGCGGCTCTTTATATTGACGCAATGCTTCACCGATCTGTCTTACAATTTCACCGCGTTGCGGTGCCGGTATCAATCTCCATTTTTTAAATGCATCTTCAGCAGTTTGAATTATTTTTTCATAGCTGTCTTTATCGGCAGCAGTAACGGAACCGATAAGTTTGCCATCGACAGGGGAGAAGGAATCAATTTTTTCACCAGTAGCCTTTATCCATTTGCTTCCTGTACTTAAGCCTTGGTTATTAATTTCAATATGCAATTCTTTCAGAAAATCCATTTGTATTTTTTAAATGCAAAAGTACAGATCAACGATCAGAAATAGAGTGAGAAAACAACAGGACCTGTCTCAAGGAGATTTGAAAAAATATTTAAAAATTAATTGTATGCGCGGTCCAGATCGGTTGAGCCTTACCAGCATTGATTGAGGAAATTGTTCACTGCGGGTTGGCCTGGTAAAAAAGGCCCGAAGAGCAATCTCCGGTCACGAACATTAACGCTCTAAGATATCATTAATTTGAACATAGTCTTTTCTGAAATATTAGTGATGAGGAAAAAACGGCAAAGCATAGTTTTTTTCTTTCCGCTTTGAAGAAAAATACCCGTAAAAGGGATGGGTGCCCGCCTATCCTCAAACGTATATTTATAATCCCCGCTACGGAACCACGGATTTTGTCTGAAAACCGTTAAACAGAGTAAGACACTTACCATTAAAACCACAGTTATGACAAAGCTAATTTCTTACGGGTTAATTATTTGTTTCGTAAGTCACATTATGTTATCATGCAAAAAATTAAATGACATTGATGACAAGGCGAGTGAGATTCAATCCAAAAGCCAAATTGATTTTTTTTCGCTAAATCCAAAAATAGCAGATGCTAAAAATTATTTTGAAAGTCATGTCTTTAATTCACCATCGCAAAGGTTCAAAAAAACGCCATTGTGGGAAAAGGCATTCAATGCAAATATGGTAAATGGCGAGAAAGTTCTTGTACCTCTGAAGTACGATAAGGCATACAGCTTTAAAACCAGCTTTAGTGGTAATAAAAAACTAATATTGGAGGAACAAAGTTTTCTTTCTGTTTATAAAGATGTTTCTGATAATTATCATGCTGAAGTTATAACTATTTATCCAGATCAATCTTTCTTGGATAACACGGATCAAACGTTTCAAGGCTTACTTACAATTGATGATTGGAATGAAAATAGGCTTAAAACTTACTTATACAAAGACGGAAAACTTTACGATGTTCAAAAACCCTTTTTTAATTCACCAGATAATTCAACGCAAATATCTGGTCGAACCAATGAAATTTGTATGACAGTTTATTGGTTCTGGTGTGAGGGTTGGGAAAGTAATTTATCTCAATGTACATATGTCGGGTATACAACCTATGAAAATTGTGCCGATTATCAGGCGCTACAACCGCCTGGTGAAGGAGGCGAATATGTAGATCAGTTCCCGGTAAACACAACAAAATTACTGGATGTGTGGTCAGATGATTGGTGTCAGATCATTGCGCCTTATCAAGTATATGGGGAGAAATCTTATACAAGACCATCACTTAATCATTTTACAAACGTAGTTCTGGGAAATTCCTATCTAAATAATTATTCAATTTGTTGTGTTCCTGGCCCAGGAGGCTGTGTTTGGAGCCCAATTACATCTGGTTGGAGTCTTGATACTCATGGTGAATCGGTTTCTACCGATAATGTTTCTGTCTCACTTTCAGGGCATTGGTTACGTATGCCTGTTCAGTGGGTAGAGATTAGATGGAATGCAACCGGGCCTCCGGTCACAGAAACTAAGGTTAGAAATAAAGTATGGTTTTGGTATAATTGTTTCTAATTTAGAATATATGATAAAGGGGTTATTCATAGTGTTTAATATTTTATGCTTTATTGAAAATTGTATTTGTCAATGTAACAATTGTGGTATAGTAATTTTTAAGATGGAAGTATTTGACAGCATACAGAAAAAATTTGTACATGGAAAAGGAATTCCCGATAAAAAAATCTACTATAAAGACAGTATAGTTATAATGCCTTCGACGGCTTTGATTTCAAATGAAGTAAATGGTGTAGAAATAAGCTATGAGGAAAAAGATATTTACTATACTTATATTAATCTCAAGGCAAAGAAAGTCAAAGGAGTTACACTATACAATAGTGACAGTACCTTTTTTAGTACATACAATGCTACATTCTATGAATATCCAGCCTTTTCAAAAGACAGTTGTTTTACAAAAAAATATATTAACCTTGATACTGCTATTTTCAGGACATGGGCCTTTTTTTTAGAACGGAGCAGCCACGGGAAAACGAAAACAACGGATAGCATTCCTTTAATAAAAGAAACAAATGCATCTACAACGCTTCCGGATACTGTTGTAGGTGGAGTTTATTTTCACAGAGAAAAGCACACATACCATGATAAAGATCGAAGAGTTGCATCAATAGCAATTCCTTATTATAGATGCGATGTTCAAGACTGGATGTTAATGTTCGTAAAAGAGAAGAATGATAAGGGATGTATAGTTCCAAGAATCGACTTTACTGTTTTGAATTCGCAAACTAATCAGCTAAAATGGGTTTCGCAACAGTATGAATTCTTGCCTCGGAAACTGACCAGGGAAGAAATAGAAGTGTTTGATGCCTGGGAGAAAAATGAAAAAAAATACCCTGTGTCGAGGTAATTAAAATAAATGGCTGCCATTTTCGAAAGCTAGGCCCTTTTGTTTACCTGTTCATTCAAATTCAAATACGGTTGAAGAGCAAAATGCCGGGCAATAAACCCGGCATAAATTATTTGAAATGTACTTTGACAATGTTAATATGATACGGCAAAATATCCTTCTGTCAATTCAGTAAACAGTAATGGATTTAATAATGCCTCTGCATGAAAATTAAAATTTCCCCTGATGCGTCTTGTTGTTGTATTATGTGAAATTATCGTAAGCGTACCGCTCATGGCACCTTGTGAATGGATAGGATCGGTATCCGGATTGTATAACCCCAGATATAATTCCGCCAAAAATATCGAATGTATAATTTCCGGGTGCTATATTTTCCGGCATGAACATACCTACTGACTTGGTACCATCAGCACTTGTTCCTGTCACTGTTATTTGCGGAAGCAATTGTGGTGGTAATGCCGGCGTTTTACTTGCAACAACTGTTGGGGGAGTCCATAAAGTTCCCGCAATTTTTACTCTGAAAGTATCATTTGAAGAAGTAGGAGGAAGCGAAGTAGCATAAGGTATATTAGTAAAACTTCCTTCTGTAAGTGTTCTTTGCGAATTATCGAATTGGCGAAAAACCCTGAATGAAAACGTACCACTTATTTTTTTGTTTACCGCATCAATAGATGTAACATTCACAACACCACCCGCATCTCCGGGATTCACTCCCTGGTTAGTAGAGAAATTAAATGTGTTCGTAAGATTACTGTCAAGATATGAAGCGGCATTAAAAGAATTCTGGTCAAGCGTATAATTATGAACGCCGGAATCCTTCAATGTGATCGAGAGATATTTTTTATCAGTACTTCTTCCTGTTATGTTGATAAAACCCAGCATGCGGGACGCACCTGTCGCGGAATTTGCCACCCATTGCACGCCATCGATCTTTGCTCTGAAATCTCCTGTAACGGGTCGGATTATTAGTATTGCCCAGGATGCTGGGATCAACTTCTTTCTGGCACGAATTAAAAGTAACCACTCCCATTAACGCAACCAGGCCATAAAATATCCTTTTCATCATTTGCTTTAAATTATACGTAAAATTAACGCTTCGGCGCTACTATTCTTGTGCAAGCTAATAGAAAAACTTTCACACATCAATACTGCTCATTTTCATTGGGAAAAGACTTTCCTTTTACATCGCTGATGTATTGCTGAACAGCAGCAGTTACCTGTTCATTAATATTTAAATATTGACGAAGAAACCGCGGCCTGAATTCTGTATTGATGCCAAGCATATCATGCATTACAAGCACTTGTCCATCGCAATACATGCCGGCGCCGATGCCGATTGTAGGTATATGTAAACTTTCTGTTACTTCTTTTGCAAGTTGTGCAGGGATTTTTTCAAGAACGATTGCAAAGCATCCTGCTTTCTCAAGGATCTTTGCATCACGTCTCAATTTATTTGCTTCCTCATCTTCTTTTGCACGAACGGTATACGTTCCAAATTTATAAATCGATTGTGGTGTTAATCCTAAATGCCCCATTACAGGTATTCCTGCAGAAACAATTCTTTTTACAGAATCAATCACTTCCTCTCCGCCTTCCATTTTTATTGAGTGAGCACCTGTTTCTTTCATGATACGAATAGCAGAAGCAAGTGCTATATCCGAATTGGATTGATACGAACCAAAAGGAAGATCCACAACCACAAGACACCTGTTTATTGCACGAATAACAGCCGAAGCATGATAGATCATTGATCAAGTGTGATCGGCAGCGTAGTTTCATGACCCGCCATTACATTCGAAGCAGAATCGCCAACAAGGATTATATCAATGCCTGCATTGTCAATGATCCTTGCAAAAGAAAAATCATATGCTGTAAGCATAGAGATCTTTTCTCCGGAAGTTTTCATTTTCTGGATTGTATTGGTCGTAACTTTTTTTACTTCTTTATTTAGGGACATAAACCAGGATTTTCAGGATTAAAAAGATTTATAAGGAAAAGTTGAACCACGATTTTGAGGATTTATATGATTCATGCGGAAAAGTTATGTTTATTTTTTTCCTACAGCAAAAATGTATTGATAAGATTTATTCTTTTAAAAACCGAAGTAATATTCCTTCCTAAAACCCTTTCCAAATTTCCTCACCAATCCTTAAAATCATGGTAATCCTGGTTTCAATTCTTCATATAAAATATGAATCAGTCCATCAGCCAGGCCGATCTTTGGAACATATATTTCTTCCGCATCTGCCCAACGCAATACATTAATATAAATTAAAAGGGCAGGAACAATTACATCGGCCCTGTCTTCACGCAAATGATACAATGTCATTCTCTGGTTAACAGATAAATTACTGAACTCTTTAAAATAATCGCGAAGCAGATCAAGTGTGAGTGGTTTTCCTTCTTTTCGTTTTGAAAGTGAAAATATTTTATTGATGTTTCCACCGGAACCGATCGCCGTAACATGATGATATCCTTTTGTTCTTTCTTTAATAAATTCTTTCATTTCATCCCAAAGCGATTCATTTACCTGGTTTTTTAGTAACCGGATGGTACCAATATTAAATGATTCTTTGAAAACAAGTTTGCCATCACTGAAAAAAGTAAGCTCTGTACTTCCACCGCCCACATCAATATATAAATACGATTCTTCTCTTGTCATTCCTTCGGCAATATGATTTTCATAAATAAGTGAAGCTTCTTCCTGCCTGAAATGATCTTGATTTCTATTCCTGTTTCAGTTTTTACTTTACGGATTATTTCAGCGCCATTGTTAGCATCACGCATCGCAGAAGTGGCGCAGGCTTTTACATGTTTCACTTCGTATACATCAAGAAGAAGCCTGTAACTCTTCATTGTTTTGATGATCTTTTCAACCTTATTGGGTGGGATCTCGCCTTTGTCGAATACTTCGAAACCGAGCCGTAACGGTACACGGACAAGTGCTGCTTTTATAAATTCCGGATTGCCCTGGGGGCCCTTAAGTACATCAGAAATAAGAAGACGTGCTGCATTACTTCCAATATCAATTGCTGCCAATCTCAACGTTTACGGGTGTTTGGGTTTTCTTATAAAGATATTTGTACGTTTCTACCTGGCTGCGAATCTTTTTTCTCCCGGTATTGATGTAATCGTTGCTGAGTTCATTATTCAGCCTCTTGCTTTTACATTATCGTTTAACTGTATGTCAAGAATTTCTTTTAATTCTTGTTTTATTTGTTCATCAGTGATCAGACAACTGGCTTCAACACGGTGATCAAGATTTCGTACCATCCAGTCGGCCGAAGATATATAAACTTTCTCTTTGCCATTATTATGAAATACCCACACTCGTGCATGTTCCAGGTATTCATCTACAATACTGATCGCATTAACAGGTTTCAAATATTTTTTACTTTCAGAACGCATACAAAAAATTCCCCGAACAATTAAATTCAGATCAACACCGACTTTTGCCGCTTCATTTAATTTCATAATAAGCGATTCGTCTGAAAGAGAATTCATTTTAAGAGTGATCGATGCCGGCTTACCGCTTTTTGCATTTTTTATTTCTGTTTCAATATGGCTAAAGATTCGTTTGCCTGAGAATATCGGGGCTTGGAAATACGATCGAGCAATCATTTAAGATACTGTGTTCCGAGTCTTGGTGTTTCAAGAAAATTAAATATCCTGTTCACATCCGTCATGATCTCTTTGTTACTTGTAAGCAGGCAATGATCAGCATATATCCTGGCAGTTCTTTCATTAAGATTTCCTGTGCTGACAAAACCATACTGAATAGATTTATCATGCATTCTTTTTTTGATCATGCAAAGTTTAGCATGCACTTTCATATCGGGAATACCGATCAATACTCTTGCGCCTTCATCTTCCAGTCTGTCTTTCCATTCAAGATTCGCTTCTTCATCAAACCGTGCTCTTAATTCAAGTATCACTGTTACCTGCTTTCCATTGCGTACTGCATTCACAAGTGCATTCATGATCTTTGATTGCGGCGCCAGCCGGTAACCGGTAATTTTTATGGTAGTCACATCCGGATCGATTGCAGCTTCACGCAACAGGTCAATCACAGCACTGAAGGAATGATAAGGAAAATGCAAGCATGATATCTTTTGTCATAAGCGCATCAGTTACCCGCTGGCCCTCCTGCAATTCAGGATGATCAAAAGGCTTACGTCGTTGTCCTTTTACTTTAAAAATATTTTCAGGAAATTCCATGAAGTCGCGGAAATTATGAATACGGCCGCCGGGAATAAGATTATCACGTTTGGAAAGATTAAGACGGCGAATCAAATATTCGAGCATTCCCGGATCCATTTCCCGGTCATACACAAACCGCACGGGCTTTCCCTTTTTGCGGTTCTTCAATGCCTTCTGCAATTTTTGAATGATTGAAGTATGAATATCATTATCGATATCAATTTCAGCATCACGGGTCACTTTAAAAATATAAGATGAATATTGATCGTATCCGAAAAAGGAAAATATTTGCGGCAGATTAAAACGAATGACATCTTCTAAAAGGACTATATGATGTTCGTCTGCCCGGGGAGAGGGGAGAACAACAAAACGATTTAAAGTAGTTGGGATCTCGATCAATGCATATTTTCTTTTTAATGCACTTTCTTTCTTCCACATCACTACAGCAAGATAAATGGACCTGTCACGCAAAGCAGGAAAATTCGGAATGCTTTCTATCATGAGCGGAATGATATTGGTGCTCACTTCATTTTCATAATACTGGGTTACAAATTCCTGCTGTTCCTTGTTCAATTCATTTTCTTTTACAAGAAAAATCTTTTCATTCTTTAATTCCGAAAAAATATTTTCCCAGATCCGGTTGAATTCACTCTGCTGGTTCAATACCGTCATTTGAATATCATCCAGTATTTCCTGCGCATTGTTCTCCATGTGCATTTTTGATTTTTCTCCAAACACCTACCATTCTTTTTAGTGTAGCCACACGTACACGGAAAAACTCATCGAGGTTATTGGAAAAGATACCGAGAAAACGGATCCGTTCTCTCAATGGAACGTTGAATCGGCAGCCTCCTGCAGCACTCTTCCATTGAATGATAACCAGCTCACGTCTCTGAAAATTGTCTTATGTTTTTTATCCGGATTCATAACATTTTTCTCTTGTTCTACAATGGATAAAATTAAGGAAGTGACCCCGATGAAAAATATTAATTTTTAGATGCTATATCGGCTTGTATGGCCTCATCAGTAACAGAAGAAATACTCACTCGTTTTTTGTTATATCTCGAAATCAATGCAAAACAAACCATACCGCCAATAAGAATGATGGCTGTTTGGGCAGCCCACATTAACGTGCCGGAAGCAATACCCGTTGTATCAGGATCGAGACCATATAAACCTAAGAGCTTGTGCAATAAGCACCGGGTAAGCACCAATTCCATTCGGAGTTAAAATAATTCCAACAGTTCCAACAACTAATGCAGCAAGTCCACCTGGAAAGCCAAGATATTGCGTTTCTCTCAATGCATACAAACCGGCAGTCGATGCAAGCCAATACATCGTCCATATAATACGCTATGAAAAATAAACCAGCCTTTGTGTTCCAGGTTACTGATACTGGAAAGGCCATGCAAAATATTTTTGATCACTTTTTTTATTCGGGCAATGATGTCAATATGCCCAAATCGTTTTAATACAAAATAAAAAACAACAAGAACTAAAATAAAAATACCCAGTGCCACTAGTAATTTTTCTGTAGAAAGTCGTCCTGTTTTATCATGGAAAAATTGCTTTAAGCAGGTTGGTCATCATCTGCCCGAAAATATCACCCTGCACTATTATGGCTAAATAAAAACTATAATGAGGCAACAAGATCAACAGCTCTTTCAACAAGAATAGTACCGATCAGTTTATCCACTTTGAATTTTTCATATCGTGCCAAGCAGACTGCATTTGAAAACTTCACCAAGACGCGGAGCTCCCGGCATTTACCAGGTAACCGATCATTACAGCTGCGAACGCATTAAAGGTAGAAGGCTTATAACCTATTGGCTCCATCAGCAATTTCCAGCGGATGGCCCGGCTATAATGTGCTATCAATAAAAAAATAATCACAGGTAAGAATAACCCATTTACGTCCGCGGGCCATCGCATGTTTTATTTGCTCCCATTTTTCATGATTGATATTTCTAACGGATAGCCATACAAAGAAACCGCCCAGTGCAATAAAGAAAAGATATTTTAAAACAGTAAGAAATTTTGCTTTCATAAAACTGCCGGGCTTCTATAGTTTATTACCTTCTTTTGGAAATACGATCCATGGTTTAAATTTTTTTGCTTCTTCAAAGTCCATCGAAGCATAGGAAATGATAACTACAATATCACCCACCATTCCTTTTCTTGCCGCAGGGCCATTTAAACAACATATGCCTGATCCTCGCTTTCCGCGGATAACATAGGTCTCCAATCTTTCACCATTGTTTACATTTACTACCTGTACTTTTTCATTCTCAATAATATTCGCCGCTTCGATCAGGTCTTCATCAATCGTTATGCTTCCCACATAATTCAGGTTCGCTTCAGTGATCACCGCACGATGAATTTTTGATTTCAATACTTCAATTTGCATACAAACAAAAATACATGATTGAAGCTAAAGGAAAAGTTATGGATTGATCGCCATATTATCAATGAGTCTCACTTTATTCAAAAAAGCAGCAGCAAGTGCAACAATTTTTTCTTTCCCATCCCAATACTTCCACTAATTGAAGTGTATCAGCATTTGCAATTTCGATATAATCTGTTTGAAATCCTTTTTGCAAAAGCATTTCTCCCGCTTCATCTTTAATTCTTTTCAGTATTGCCTTGCTTTATATTCTCTTTTATATAACGTAACGCAGCAGAAATAGTTGCCGCCCTTATCCGATCTTCAGGATCCAGTCGTGTATTACGGCTGCTCATGGCAAGTCCATCATCTTCACGGAGAGTTGGACAGATATTTACTTTTATTTTGTTGTCAAGCCCGATCAGCTCAATTAATTTTTTTATTACCATGCATTGCTGGTAATCTTTTTGACCGAGATACAGGTTATCCGGCAAAACGATTTCAAGCAAACGGTGCATCACCTGGCAAACTCCCTGGAAATGTCCGGGACGAAACTTTCCTTCCAGGATCGTTTCTAAAAATCCAAGTTCATAATGCGTAAGAGCAGTTGTTCCACTGGGATAAATATCGTCAACGGCCGGAATAAATAATACATCACAGCCGGCTTTTTCAAACAATAAAATATCTTTTTCAATAGTAACAGGATATTTTTTAAAATCTTCGGGATCGTTGAATTGAGTTGGATTTACAAATATGCTCGTAACCACCAAATCGTTTTGTCTTTTAGCTTCCTTCACCAGTGATATATGACCTGCATGCAATGCACCCATAGTTGGAGCAAATCCAATTATTTTTTTATCCGTTCTTTTGTTTTCAAGAAATTGATTCAGTTCCCCGGGCTTTTTAAAAATTATCATATTACAGTGTTTATATCTGATTGCTTTCCGCCAATCAAGTTCCGAATAAAAGGCCTACCTTTGCCGCCATCCCGAAAAACGGCTTTGGTACGAAGTTTTCGGGATTTAATTAAACAGATCAAAGATGTCAGCAAAGAAAAGAATATTATTTATTGCCAACGAAATGTCGCCTTATCTTGAGTTGACCGAGTTTTCAGAAATAGTGAACAAGCTGGCAATAAAATCAAATGATTCTGGCTTTGAGGTAAGATGTATTATGCCCCGTTTTGGTGTTATTAATGAACGCCGTCACCGGCTTCATGAAGTAGTGAGGCTCTCGGGTATTAATGTATCGGTTGATAATGATGATCTTCCTCTTCAAATCAAAGTGGCATCGCTTCCAAATGCAAGGCTGCAGGTTTATTTCCTGGATAATGAAGATCTGTTTAAAAGAAAGTATGTGTTCTATGATGAGCATGAAAAATGGTATGAGGATAATGATCTTCGTACCGTATTCTTTTGCAAAGGCGCTCTTGAAACCGTAAAAAAATTCGGATGGCCGCCGGATATTATTCATTGCAGCGGATGGATGACAGGTCTTATTCCCGCTTATCTGAAAACTGTTTATAAAAAAGAACCTGTTTTCTCACATAGCAAAGTAATATTTACAATAGGTCCACAATACTTTAAAGAAAAATTAGGTCCCCAGTTTTTAAAGAAGGCGCTGATACATCCTTTAATAAAAGAAAAAGATCTTGAGCCTTTTAAAGAAACCAACAATACAGCGATGTATCGCGGCGGTGCTACTTATGCAGATGCGATAACATTTGGTGCTGAAAAAGTTGAAAAGAAATTGATCGATGAATTCAGCAAGGTTCGCGGTAAAAAAACATTACTGTATAATGCCGAGTCTGATTTAACAGACTATTTACAATTGTATAACGACCTTGCGGGCAATAAATAATCAAAATCAATACCCTGATTTATCCCCAAAAAAAACTATTTGTGACAATTAGACTTTTCCGATTTATACTGTTTAGCTTTTCATTAGTTCTCCTAATTTCTTCCTGCAGAAAAATAAATGAGGCCACCGACCTTGGCGATGAAATTATTCCCGGTGTAGATGGAGTAAATACTTTTGATACGATATTACAGGTAGAAACCTACGATACGATATTTCACCCGCTCAAAGATTCAGTAAGAGTTGGCAGAGGCAATGATCATATACTGGGAAACATTATCAACGATCCTTTTTTTGGTAAAACAAATGCAAGGATCTTTCTTGAGCTGAAGCCCGAATTTTATAAATGGAATTTTTCAGGCATTTATAAACCTGACAGCCTCTTTCTTGATTCCGTTGTGATGGTTCTTGGCTGGACAGGTACTTATGGTGATACAAATGCAGTGCAAAGCGTAAGGGTATGGGAAATGGACCCATTTAATAATTTTAAAATTGATTCTTTCTATACATTGCGTCAGAAATATTTTGATCGTAAAACGCCGCAACTGGGTTCAAAATTATTTTTTCCTCACCAGTTGAATGATTCAGTAAAGTCTTTCCAGGATACAACAGCAGGGCAGCTTCGGATAAGACTGGATGATAATTTTGGAAAAAGGTTGTTGGGTTACGATACATCGAATGCTTATTTATCCGACTCCGCATTCAAATCTTATTTTAAGGGTTTTGCAATAGACGCAGACGAATCATTTGGCAATGCGTTGATGTCTTTTGGCCTCCAGAGCAATCCAAAAACAAAGCTGGCTATTTATTATAAATACCAAGTAAATGGACAGATAGATACTGCGGTTAGTTATTTCCTCTTTACCGGCTCCTCGGCAAGACATAATTATATCGAACGATTTAATTTTACCGGTACTCCATTGGCAGCAGCTTCAGCCACACCCGGCCAGGACGATCTTGTGTATCTGATAAATGCGCCGGGAAGTTATGCAACAGTAAAAGTTCCCGGATTAAGAGATTTGAGTAACCGGGTAGTTAACCGGGCTGAGTTAATAGTGGAACAAGTGTATGATTTCCGTGACATGACCTTTACTCCGCCGGACGCATTGATGCTTGATGTGTATGACTCCGCCCTTGGCGCTTATAAATATACGCCGTATGATTTTTCACCGACTCAGTCTGGTAACATTGACCCGCTGTATGGGAGCTATGGCAAGAACACAGTTGATGGTGCCGGAAATCCGATAAGAGTTTGGAAATTCAATATAACAAGGTATGTACAAAATGTACTGACTAAAAAAGAACCGCTGCATGATCTCAGGTTGTTTACACACAAAAGTGTGTTTGAAGGAGTCTTTTTACCGACGCTTAATTCCTATAGCTATGCCCAAACTGTTATTAATTCGCAATTTGCATTTGGCCGGGTAAGAGTTGGGGGCGGCAATCATGCAACGCAAAGAATGAGGTTACGGATCGTTTATACTAATCTTTAGGTATTGTTTCCAGGTCGTAATAAGAGATTATCTAAACACACCGAAGGCTGCGAACACGCCGTTATGTTGGCTCTCTTTGTAACCGCGGTTGTTAAAAACCAAAATGAGACACTAGCAAAATTTAGTGGATAACATAAAAATGTTGAATTTATCAGGGTGTTATCTTTGCACCCGTTAAGCCCCATGCTGAAGAGGGGCTTTTGAATTTCCTTTATACTCCTTATCGAATCGAATGGCAAGTGCGACCCTTCGCTTCGCTCTGGGTAATCCCGATAAATATCGGGAGCGACGCAAGTGTTGAAGGATGAACAGAACCTTGAACGGAGCGTCGCAACAAAAGCTTAATGGATAGACAAAAGCCGGGCTAACAAAAAACACCATACTTAACTCATACATTAAATTCTAAAATCGACATGCCTTACTTATTTACATCTGAAAGCGTATCCGAAGGACATCCGGATAAAGTAGCTGACCAGATCAGCGATGCATTAATTGATAATTTTCTTGCGTATGATCCGCAAAGCAAAGTAGCCTGTGAAACTTTGGTGACAACAGGACAAGTGGTGCTGGCCGGTGAAGTAAAATCAACCAGCTATCTCGATGTGCAGGATATTGCGCGGGATGTTATCCGCAGCATTGGCTATACAAAATCGGAGTATATGTTTGAAGCTAACAGTTGCGGTATTCTCTCCGCTATTCATGAACAAAGCGCCGATATTAATCGTGGTGTTGATAGAAGTGTAAAGAATTTGAGCTTCGATGCAAAGGCAAATGCGCAAGGCGCCGGCGACCAGGGAATGATGTTTGGCTATGCAACAAATGAAACCGAAAACTACATGCCGCTGCCATTGGACCTTGCTCATAAAATTTTACAGGAGCTTTCAAAAACCCGGCGTGCGGGAAAAGAAATGAAATATCTGAGACCTGATGCAAAAAGCCAGGTAACGATCGAATATGATGATAACAACAACCCGATCCGAATCGATACAATTGTTGTTTCCACGCAGCATGACGACTTTGATACGGATAAAAAAATGCTGGATATGATTCGTGAAGATGTTATTAATATCATCGTTCCAAGAGTAAAGAAACAATGCAAGCCTTCAATTCAAAAGTTATTTAATGACAAGATCACTTATCATATTAATCCGACAGGAAAGTTTGTGATCGGTGGCCCGCATGGTGATACCGGATTAACCGGTCGTAAGATCATTGTGGATACTTATGGCGGTAAGGGCGCACATGGTGGCGGCGCATTTAGCGGCAAAGATCCAAGCAAGGTGGATCGCAGTGCTGCTTATGCTACGCGTCATATTGCAAAAAATTTAGTGGCTGCCGGTGTTTGCGATGAAGTGCTGGTACAGGTTTCTTATGCAATTGGTGTTGCTAAGCCTTGTGGTTTGTTTATCGATACTTATGACACAGCAAAAGTTGATATGACTGATGGTGAGATAGCAAGAAAGGTTGAAAAAATATTTGATATGCGTCCGTATGCGATCGAGCAGCGGTTAAAACTGCGTAATCCAATTTATGCTGAAACCGCGGCCTATGGCCATATGGGTCGTGAACCAAAGGTGGTGACCAAAGTATTCAATAAAGGAAAAGACAATGAGAAGACTGTGGAAGTTGAATTATTTACCTGGGAAAAATTGGATATGGTAGATAAAGTGAAGAAAGCATTTGGAGTATAAACCCCTAAATCCCCTAAAGGGGACTTGAAGAAGAGCCTGTATATTCGTAAGAGTGTGCAGGTTTTTTTTTAGGCTCACCCTCCAACTCCCTCTCCAACGGAGAGGGAGCGGCACAAGTAAACTTTAATCATCTATTTGTTCTACCACATCAACTTCATTTTTCTATTTATCATATATCAACGACTCAATTGCATAAAGTAACTGACTAAATAAGTAGGGGCTGTGCCCAGATGGCCTTCTCCTTCGGAGAAGGTCGGGATGAGGCCAAAACCACTATTTTTGAAAAGTGAAAAGTTTCAGACACCAGCAACGTCCAAAGAAGAGTTCATTAGTAATTGGAAGAAAAGCCGTGATTGAAGCGCTGCAAAACGGCGTTCAACTCGACAAGATTTATCTTGATACAAAAGCGATCGGTGATGAAATATTGCAGGTAAAAAAACATGCAACGCAACAAGCTGTGCCGGTCAGCTATGTGCCGGTAGCGAAATTGAATGGGTTTAATGTTTCCAATCATGAAGGTGTTATTGCACAGATCGCAAAAGTGCAATATCAAAATCTCCAGGATATAATTTCTTTTATTACTGAAAAAGGAGAAGCTCCATTGTTTTTAATTCTTGATGGTATTACCGATATTAGAAATATTGGTGGCATTGCGCGGACAGCTTATTGTACCGGCGTACATGCGATCATTATACCCGACAAGGGAGTAGGGGCTTTGAATGAAGATGCAATACTAACTTCTGCAGGCGCACTGGAAAAAATCCCGGTCTGCCGGGTAAACAGTTTGATGAAAGCAGTTGATGAACTTCATTTGAATGGAATAAAAGTGTATGCAACTGAAATGAAAGCCGAAAAAAATTTTACTGATATCGATTTTACAGACCCTTGCGCCCTTGTAATCGGGAGTGAAGAGAAAGGAATTTATCCCGCTTTATTAAAAGTTTGTGATGAAAAAATAAAAATCCCCATGGCAGGGGGCTTTGAATCGTTGAATGTGTCAGTTGCTACTGGTATAATTTTGTATGAAGCAATGAAGCAGAGAAACCCCCAAACCCCCTAAAGGGGGCTTTCGAAAAAATCTTTATGAACGACGGTTTAAAAACAGAGACTAACCCGGTTTCTTCGCCTATTGGCGGAGGGAGTTTAAAGCTTATCGAATGTCCCCGTGATGCAATGCAGGGTTGGAAAAATTTTATTCCAACTGAAAAAAAGATCAGCTACATTAATTCACTATTGAAAGTTGGATTTGATACTATTGACTTTGGAAGTTTTGTTTCAGCAAAAGCGATTCCGCAAATGGCGGATACAGCAGAAGTAATCAGGAATCTGGAGATTCGGGAATCAGGAATACGAAATTGCTGGCGATCGTTGCTAATCTTAGAGGGGCGGAAGAAGCTTTGGTTTTCGATCAGATAACTCATTTAGGTTTTCCGTTTTCAGTTTCGGAAACTTTTCAACAGCGAAATACAAATTCTTCCATTGCCGAATCATTAAAGAGGGTAGAAGAGATACAAAATCTTATGTATCAATAAAAACAAAGAAACTTGTTGTATATATTTCCATGGCATTTGGCAATCCTTACGATGATCTGTATGATGCCGATATTGTTTTTAATTGGGTGAAAAGCTTGTTGAGTTGGATATTGAGATTATTTCATTGGCAGATACCGTTGGTATTGCAAGTCCGGAACAAGTTTATGATATGACAAGTTATCTTGTGGAGTCGTTACCTGCTACCGAGATCGGCGTTCATCTTCATTCAACATCTGAGAACTGGCAGGAAAAACTTGATGCCGCAGTAAAAGCAGGTTGCAAAAGATTTGATGGCGCATTAAAAGGAATTGGCGGTTGCCCTATGGCCAATGATGAATTGGTAGGCAATATGAATACGGAATGGATGATAAATTATTTTGAAATAAATGGAATAAACACGGGAATCGATAAAAATGCTTTATCCGAAAGTTTAGCCATTGCAGCAGAAATCTTTGTTTGAACCCATGCAGTTTCAATTACCCATACAAATAAAGTCGCCTGAAACACGAATTAACTATCGTGACAAAATTCTGCTTACAGGTTCTTGTTTTACCGAACATATTGGAAATTCGCTTAGCGAATTAAAATTTTCAGTTCTTCAAAATCCAAATGGAATTTTGTTTGATCCGCGAAGTGTTTGCAATTCCTTACTTTCTTATATAGAAAACAAACAATATAAAAAAGAAGACCTGTTTTTATTTAAATGAAGTGTGGAACAGCTGGGAGCATCATTCAAGGTTTTCAAATATAAATGCAGATGAATGTTTGAAAGTTATCAATGAATCGCAACAACAGGCACATGATTTTTTAAAAGATACTGATTGGTGATAATAACATTGGGTTCATCTTTTTCATATCGGCTAACGGAGCTTCACAGCCAACCCCTCTACTGGCGGAAGAGGGGAGCGGAGTTGCCAATTGTCACCGGGCGCCATCACAATGGTTCAATAAACATTTGTTATCTATTGATGAAATTGTTTCCCTGCTTGATACTGCTTATCACCGGCTGAAACAATTTAATGCAAAGCTGAAAATTATTTTTACGATAAGCCCGGTACGGCATATAAGAGATGGAGTAATTGAAAATAACCGGAGCAAAGCAAGATTAATTGAAGTCTGTTCATCACATGGTGAATAAATTTCCCGGGCTTTATTATTTCCCGGCTTATGAATTAGTAATTGATGTTTTAAGAGATTATCGTTTTTATGATATTGATATGGTGCATCCCAATTATCCAGCTACAGAATTTGTCATGGAAAAATTCCGAGAAAATTTTATTGATGAGGAATCGCAGCAATTGATGGAGGAAATAAAAAAGATCGTGATTGCAAGAAAACATAAGCCATTTCAGCCCGAAACAAATGCCCATAAAGCTTTTTTGAAAACACATTTTGAAAAGACAAAAGAACTACAGGCAAAATATTCCTTTCTTGACCTTAGCGAGGAAATAAATTATTTCACCACATCCTGAATTATCTTGTAAATAGTTTTTTGGTAATATTTCTCGCCCGGTCTTAATACTGTGTTTGGAAAATGCGGGATATTGATCGCATTGGGATGTTTATGTGTTTCTAAACAAAAACCAGAGAAGGGTCCATATTGATTTCCGCCTTTTGCATTTTTTATATGCTAAACCCTGCCCGGTATAGAATTGTACAGCGGGTTCTGTTGAAAAAATTTGCAATCCCAAACCAGATTGTAATGATCTTGCTTCTGCAACCACACTCAATGCATCAGTTTTATTATCAATTACAAAACACTGATCATAACCATCCGCTTTATTCCAATCCGTATTGATCGCTTTAAATATGGTAAAGTCATATTGATTATTTGCAACAGCAATAAATTCGCCATTGCAAACGAGTGCTTCGTCCTGGGCAAGAATACAGGAGGCATCGATCTTTACCTCGTGCTCTTCAATCGTTCCCTTGCCATTATTTAAATTAAAATAACTATGATGGGTTAAATTTATTGCAGTCGGTTTATCGGTAGCTGCAGTAAATTCATAACTCAATTCATTTGTATCATTCAATTCAAAACGGACAAACGTTTCCACCTCGCCGGGAAAACCTTCCTCGCCATCTTTACTTACACATTTTATTTCAAGAGCGGGGTTTGGTGATTCATTCAGTGAGACCAATTGCCATGTTTTTTTATCAAACCCTTTATGGCCGCCATGTAACTGATCACTGCCCATGTTTTGACTAAGCCGGTATTCTTTACCATTTAAAACAAACTTTCCATTCTTGATCCTGTTTGCATATCGTCCGCATGCCGCTCCGAGATATGCATAATGTTGTAAATAATTTTCCGATAAATAATCTTCTACATTATCAAATCCCAACACAATATCATTGAATGAAGCATCATTGGTTTTTACTTTGAACGAAGTAATAATGGCACCGTAATTGGTGATGCAAACCGCAGTTCCTTGTTTATTCATTAGTGAGAACAAATAAATATCTTCACCTTCAGAATTTTTGAAACAAAATTTTTGTTCAACAGGCATAAATAATAGCAATGGATATGAATGCAATGATAAATGAATTTTCATCACGGTTTGGAAAGAATCCTGAACATATTTTCTTTTGCCCGGGACGTGTAAACCTGATCGGTGAGCATATAGATTATAACGGCGGTAAAGTAATGCCTTGCGCTATTTCGTTAGGTACCTGGCTGGCAATCTCAAAAAACAAAGACAAACTACTGCGGTTTCATTCTCTCAATTTTCCCGAAACAAGCGAATTGCATTTGCAGGAAAGTTATTCCAAAACAGGAAAGGCATGGTTTAATTATCCATTGGGTATTATCAATGAACTTGTGCAGGAGGGAGACACTATTTCAGGTCTTGACATGTTATTTTATGGCAACCTGCCAATAGGTGCCGGCTTGTCTTCTTCAGCATCTATTGAAGTGGTAACTGGTTTTGCGTTGAGTCAACTATTCGGATTAAAAATTTCAAATAAGGATATTGCGTTGATGGGCAAAAGAGTCGAGAACCAGTTTATTGGTGTCAATTCGGGGATCATGGACCAGTTTGCGGTGGTAATGGGCAAAAAAGAAAAAGCCATTTTGCTGAACTGTGACACATTGGAATTTGAATATTTACCTTTTGAAACCGGTGATTATATTTTGGCAATTATCAATAGTAATAAGCAAAGAACGCTTGCTGATTCAAAATACAATGAACGGTTTGCCGAATGCGGCAAGGCATTAAAAGCTTTAAAGAAGGAATTGAGCATAATACATCTTTGCGATATTGACCTTAGCACTTTTGAAGAACACCGTCATCTTATCGATGATCCGGTTTTACAAAAAAGAGCTTTGCATGTGATAAGTGAAAATTTCAGAGTGGGAGAGGCGAGGGATGCTTTAAAAGCAAATGATCTTTCAAGTTTTGGGAAGATGATGTACGCATCTCACCAATCATTAAAAGATTGGTATGAAGTAAGCGGAAACGAATTAGATACTATTGTTGAGTTTTGCAAAGCGTATGATGAATGTATAGGCGCAAGAATGACGGGTGCAGGCTTTGGTGGTTGTGCTATTGCTTTGGTGAAGAAAGATAAGTTTACCGAATTTTCTTCGAAGATCACTGAATATTATAATGAGAAGATTGGTTATAAACCTGAGGTTTTTGCGTCTGAGATCGGAGATGGGGTGAAAAAAATAAAGTGATTTTATAAAATAAGGTAATAAGGTTTTTGCCAAACAAAAGTGATCCTCTACAAAGCTTATAAAACACGATAAGATTGAAAAAACCTTAGATGGGATTGATAAGCGTTATAGAATATAAGATCTGGTAATAACTACCTTATTACCTTTTTGAAAATGTGATCAGCAATCAATTAACCTATCCTATTATCTTTCAATTTTAATTCTACCAGAGTTGCTATTAACTGTGAATTGATAAACCTTAGTAGAAATAAACGACCTGGCGACAACTATCTTATTACCTTATTGCGATATTTGAATTAGTCCAACTAATGTATGCGATCACCCCTTACTTCAAGATGATTAATAACATTCGCTTCATATTCTAACCATTCAGCCCAGCGCTTTCTTACTTTTTCTTTCTCAATATAAGTTTCTGCGAGTTCGATAAATAAAGTGTAATGGCCTGCTTCGCTTTCCATAAAGCGCCGATAAAAATTCCGGAGATATTCATCATTCAATCCTTCACTTAATCGCTTGAACCGTTCACAGCTTCGTGCTTCAATTAAAGCCATTGTTAACAATTGATCGAGCATCCTGTCTTCAGCACTGCCACCTTTTTTCTGAAACTCGATCAGCTTGTTCACATATTCATCTTTTCGTTGCTTGCCAAGTTTTAAATTCCTTTTTTGCAATTCCTGCAGCACTAACCTGAAATGCCCCCATTCTTCGGTAACGATGGGGGAGAGTTCTTTAACCAGTTTTTCCCTGTCGCTATATCGCTGAATGAGTGAAATGCAGGAGGTAGCTGCCTTTTGTTCACAGTATGCATGATCGGTTAGAATTTCTTCCATTGATTTTCCAGCAAGATTGACCCAACGTGGATCCGTAGGCAGTTGAAGGCCAAGTATGTTTCTGGTGTCTTGCGATAATTGTTCTTCTAACATGGGTGGAATAATTAGAGCGTTCAAAACTAAATCAAAAATGCCTGATTTCTTTGTTCATATAGCTAGTTGCCTTACCTTTGCCGCCACAAATAATCGGATGTAAAATCGGATGCCCAAATTCCTTCGGAAAAATAAAAAAAATAAACAGATGCCATTAACAAAAGAAAAAAAACAAGACTCATTAGCCAATTTGGCGGAAAATCAACAAACACAGGTTCAATTGAAGGTCAGATCGCTTTATTAACTGAGCGTATGAGCCAGATTGCCTCACATCTTCAACCAAACAAAAAAGATTTTTCTACTCACCGCGGCCTGATGCAATTGGTTGGTAAACGTAAACGTTTGCTGAACTATCTGCAGAAACATGACCTTACAGGTTATCGCCAGCTGATCGAAAAACTCGGAATCAGAAAATAAGTACCCCGGCTCCCTAAATCTCCGCCGCAGGCGGAGACTTTTAGTTTCTGATATGTTGTAATCTCGTTTACTCTGATTTGGATTTTCTGATAATGCTGAATAGCGATAAGAACGTACAAGAGTGCGACGCAACGGAAGCTAAATAGTAGCAATAAGCCGGGTACAATAATCATTCTTCAAATTGTTTGGGTCATGAATAAAATCAAACCTCAAACCTCAAACTTCGAACAAATATGTTACAACAACCTATTCGTAAAACATTTGATATAGGCGGTGGCCGTATGGTTACCATCGAAACAGGCACGACTTGCCCGCCAGGCCGATGGCGCTGTAACTGTACGCCATGGGTAATTGCATGCTGCTTGCAACAGTAGTTGCCAATAAAGAACCAAAAGAAGGACAGAATTTTTTTCCTTTGTCAGTAGACTACCAGGAAAAATTTGCTTCAGCAGGACGTATTCCCGGTTCATTTTTTAAAAGAGAAGCAAGATTAAATGACTATGAAATACTGACCTAAGCCGCTTGATCGACCGTGCCCTGCGTCCATTATTTCCCGAAGATTATTTATGCGAAGTGCAGGTACTGATCTCACTTATTTCAAGTGATGAACGAAGTAATGCCCGATGCATTGGCTTGTCTTGCAGCATCAGCAGCATTAGCTGTTTCTGATATTCCTATTAAAGAAATTATTTCTGAAGTAAGGGTGGCAAGAATAGATGGTGAATTTATGGTGAATCCAAGCCGTGCAGAATTGGAAAAAGCAGATATTGAATTTATCATTGCTGCTACTGAAAAAAACCTGATGATGGTGGAAGGTGAAGCAAAGGAATGCAGCGAAGAAGATCTGGTTAAAGCTTTGGAATTTGCGCATGATGCTATCCGCATACAGATAAAAGCACAGGAAGAACTGCGTGAAATGGTAGGTGTAAAAGGCAAAAGAGATTATACAGAAACCTGAACATGATGAGACACTGCGTGAAAAAGTAAATGCATTTGCAAAACAAAAAGTGTATGAAATCGCAAAAGGTAAATTCAGCAAAGCATGAACGCAGCGATAGATTCTCGACATTGAAAGATGAATTGATAGAACATCATTAAAGCAGGCTTGAATCTTGCCGAAGGTGAAGAAATGCCTGCATTAACTAAAAAACTAAGTAAGCACATATTATGGCGACCTTCAATATTATGTAGTTCGTGATATGATCCTTGATGAAAAAATTCGTCTTGATGGCCGCGGTCTTGAAGATGTTCGTGCACTTAGATATGGAAGTGGATGTATTACCTTCTCCACATGGTGCTGCATTATTTACAAGAGGTGAAACACAATCGCTTACTACTGTTACCTTGGGAACTCCATTAGATGAATTGTTGGTTGAAAGTGCTGCAAAATCTATCTGATTCTAAATTCTTTCTGCATTATAATTTCCCTCCATTCTCAACCGGTGAAGTAAAAATGATGAGAGGGCCAGAGCCGCAGGGAAGTAGGACATGGCAACCTTGCTATGCGTTCTTTGAAACAAATGATGCCAACCGGAGATTTTGCTTATACAGTTCGGGTGGTAAGTGATATTCTGGAATCAAATGGTTCTTCTTCTATGGCAACTGTTTGTGCCGGTTCACTTGCATTGATGGATGCAGGTGTTCCTTTTCCAAAACATGTAAGTGGAGTTGCAATGGGATTGATCACAAAAGATGATAAATATGCAATTCTTACCGATATTCTTGGTGATGAAGATCATTTGGGTGATATGGACTTTAAAGTAACCGGAACACGTGATGGTATTTGCGGTGTGCAAATGGATATTAAAGTAGATGGTTTGAAAATGGAAGTGATGCGCACAGGCATTAGAGCAGGCACGCCGTGGCAGATTGCATATTCTTGATGCCATGTATAATTGTATGCCTGAAGCCAGGAGCGAAGTGAAACCACATGCACCACGAATGGTGAAGATGTTTATCGATCGTGAATTCATTGGTGCTGTTATCGGGCCAGGTGGTAAAGTGATACAGGAAATGCAACGTGAAACAGGAACTACGATCAATATTGAAGAAGTAAATAATATGGGTGAAGTAAGTGTATTTGGTGTAAATAAAGAAGGCGTTGAAAAAGCTGAAGCATGGATCAAAGGAATTGTTGCAGTTCCTGTTGTTGGTGATGTTTACGAAGCCACTGTAAAATCAATTATGCCATTTGGTGCATTTGTTGAATTCTTACCTGGTAAGCAAGGACTGGTGCATATCAGTGAAGTAAGCTGGAAACGTCTTGGAAACACTGGAAGGAGTATTGAAAGAAGGTGATGTAATTAAAGTGAAACTGATCGGAACGGATCCGAAATCCGGTAAATTCAAGCTTTCAAGAAAAGCATTGATACCAAAACCGGAACGACAGGACAGACCGCAGGAAAATAATTGATCTGTTATTAAATAAACTTATCCCGTCTCGCCCAGGGCGTGACGGGATTTTTAATTTTGTATCGAAATGGATTATATAAAGATCACATTTACATGATCTGCAACCAGAGCAAAAAGAAATATTGATCGCTCAGCTTGCTGATGCCGGCTTTGAAGGGTTTGAAGAAAAAGATAATAGTCTTGATGCATTTATCAGCAAAAATAATTTTGACACAACCTTGCTTAATGAGATCTCTTTCAAATACCAGACGGCATATACATTAGAAAGAATTGCAGAAACAAACTGGAACCAAGTATGGGAATCCAATTTCGAACCTGTGATCGTTGATGATTATGTAGCTGTACGTGCGGATTTTCACAAGCCGGTTACAAATACAAAGTTTGAAATTATTATTACTCCGAAAATGAGCTTTGGCACCGGGCATCATGCAACAACTTACATGATGATCGAATTAATGAAGGAAATAGATTTTAATGGAAAGACAGTTCTTGATTTTGGAACAGGTACTGGCATACTTGCTATACTTGCTGAAAAATCAGGCGCCAAAAAAATTCATGCAATTGATAATGATGACTGGAGCATTGCTAATGCAGAAGAAAATTTTAAAAAAAATAATTGTAAAAAAATAGTTTTAAGAAAAGCATCCGATGCTTCATCAGAAATTAAGTTTGATATAATTCTTGCAAACATTAATAAAAATGTGATCCTTGAAAATTTTGAGAACCTCGGGCAATTACTTAAGCCGAATGGCGTAATTCTTCTAAGTGGTTTACTAACGAGCGATAAAGAAGAAATATTCACTGCAGCAAAAAGATCAGGTTTTACATTAAAAAAAGAACTCGATAGAAACAATTGGATTTGCCTTAAGTTTCAGTCATAAATGTACCTTAACTGTGTATTAAATTACTATTAACTCTGTGTTGTTTGTCCTATATTTGTAGTCCAACTTTAACAAAGGCTCATGAACGAATTTCTTTTGATCGTTCTCGCATATTTGATTGGTAGCATTCCCTCTTCCGTTTGGGTCAGCAAATACTTTTTTGGTATTGATATCCGTGATTATGGCAGTGGTAATGCCGGTGCTACAAATACATTCAGAACACTCGGGCCTAACTGGGGCTCATTTGTAATGATTGCTGATATGCTGAAAGGTATTATTGCTGTTAAACTTGTTTATCTTCTTCCTTACTATCTCGATCATGAAACACAGATGATCAATCTGCAGATCGGTCTTGGATTAGCTGCCGTTGTGGGTCATATATTTCCCATTTGGGCAGAGTTCAGAGGTGGTAAAGGTGTTGCAACTGTTTTTGGAATGGTGCTCGGCATTCAGCCAATTGTTGCCGTTTGCTGCGTAGGAGTATTTTTATTAGTGTTGTATTTAACAAGATTTGTTTCTTTAAGCTCAATACTTGCCAGCATTGCATTTCCAATTTTTATCCTTGTTATTTTTAATGAGAACGAAGTCCTCTATCGAATTTTTGCCATAGCTGTTGCTTTAATGGTTCTTATCACGCACCAAAAAAATATTGGAAGGTTACTACAGGGAAATGAAAGTAAAGTTCCCATCCTTAAACATCGTGATCGGCGCAGGCAACGTCGCCGTATTGACTCCCATAGAAATAAGCTTTAAACATTAATTTTGCTTTTGGGTTATGCCACTGAACTACTTTGGTATAATCATTGAATTATTATTAAAAAAAATTACCATGACCAGGTTTTTAACATCGCTACTTATCGCCGCATCATTTGCGGTTGCATGTAGCCAAAATCCGTTATCGAAGAAATCACAACTTACATTATTGCCCGAGTCTGAACTTCAGGCGATGGGAACACAGCAATACCAGCAATTTTTATCTTCAAGCAGAGTGGTTAGCTCAGCAAATAACCGGGATGCAGAAATGGTAAGAAGAGTAGGACAGCGCATTACCAGGGCTGTTGAAACCTATTACCAGCAAAACGGGATGAGTAATGAACTATCCGGTTTTAGCTGGGAATATAATTTAGTAGATGATAAGGCTGTAAATGCGTGGTGCATGCCGGGGGGTAAAATTGTAGTTTATACCGGCTTACTTCCTATTTCCCAAAATGAAGCAGCACTCGCAGTAGTTGTTGGCCACGAAGTATCGCATGCCTTGCTTAAACATGGCAATGAGAGAATGAGCCAGGGCCTTTTGCAACAATTGGGTGGCGTAGCGCTTTCAGTAGCGGTTGCCAATAAACCAGCAGAGACCCAAAATTTGTTTTTAACGGCATATGGCGCCGGCACAACATTAGGAGTAATGCTTCCATTTTCCCGCAAACAAGAACTGCAGGCAGACAGGTACGGTTTGATATTTACTGCAATTGCAGGATATAATCCACAAGAAGCAATTCCTTTATGGGAACGTATGGAAAGAGCTTCAAACGGACAAAGTCCGCCGGAATTCTTAAGTACACACCCAAGTGAAGGCAGAAGAATCGATCAGTTGCAGCAATATATGCCTGAAGCAATGAAGTATTATAAGCCAATGGCTAAAAATTAATTTCTCAAGTAGTTAAAAAACTTGATTAAAATTCAGATTCCGGCTATTTCGAAAGGATTAGCCGGAATTTCTTTTAAATTCGGCTTATCCTAAAGGTATATGTCGTACATTTGTGCCCCGCTAATTTGTGTATACTGAAGCCGGTCTTCGAACCGGGCGGTTTCGGAAACCCAAAAAACACCAATTTAAGGTATGTCTCAAACGCTTCTCGAAAAGCTTCAGCTTGCAGACGAAAAGAATCTTCTGATTCAAGGTTTACCTTCTTCAATTGAAAAGCAGTTCAGCAAACTGTCCTTTGCAAAGAATGTTACGCCGCTTCTAAAGAGCCGTAAGATCGACTTTGCATTGGTTTTTGCCGTGAACGAAAATCAGCTTAACAGCATTTTGCAAGAGGTATTGCCTGCATTAAAGAGTGATTCTAAATTCTGGGTTGCTTCTCCCAAGACCAGCTCCAAAATTGTTACTGATCTAAACCGCGAATGCAGTTGGCAAAAGCTGACTACTGCCGGTTACGAATGCCTTGACCAGGTAGCGTTGGATCATGTTTGGAGTGCCACCCGCTATTGCAAGGGTGAGTTGGTTGAAAGGATAAGGATCAGCCGCAGAGAAATGGCTGCAATGGAAGCTTAAAAATTTTATTGGCTAAGAGAAATAACCATGATAATTTCATGGTTATTTTTTTTATGCCTCAGCTCAACGTAGAAATAAAAGCCAGGTGCACTGATCCTACTTTTATCAGGGCCTATCTCGTAAATAATAATACGGCTTCTGATGGTTTGGATGAACAAACGGATACTTATTTCAATGTATCCAGTGGCAGATTAAAATTAAGAGAAGGCAATATTGAAAACAACAGGCTGATCTTTTATAACAGGAATAATCAAACAGGACCGAAAAGCTCACATTTTCAGCTCGTAGCAGTTGAAGATTCAAAAGGCCTGAAAGAATTTTAGAAAAATTATTTGGCATAAAGGTTGTCGTTAAAAAAAGGAGAGAGATCTTTTATATCGATAATGTAAAGTTTCATATTGATGAGTTGCCGGATCTTGGCTCTTTTGTCGAAATAGAGGTGAGGGATATTTTACCAGATAAAACGCAAGCTGAGCTGCTGGAGCAGTGTAATTTTTATTTAAAAGAATTTGGAATTAAAGAAGAAGATCTGATCGCTGAATCGTATAGTGATATGTTGATGAAAGTAAATAACGCTATTTAATTATAACTGCCCCTAATTTATCTGAGATTTCCCTTTCCATTTGCTTCAGGTGTTCATGAGTTTGTGCAAGATCCTGGTATTCTTCGGGAGTATGTTTCTTTTCAAGATCAACCTGGTTTTCAAGCAGCATTCTTTTTATTTTCTTCAGCTTAAGATAACTCAGTGCCGACTCCACTTCAATATGCGTTTTATCTTCATCCATTTTAAGAAAGGTCATTAGTTCAGCTTCATTGCCCACACTTACTGATCTTAAAAAATTCTCATAGCTCTGATCAAAAAGCTTTTGCTGATAACCGGTTGAGCTGCTGAATTCTTTTTTCCAATGTTCACTTGCTTCATAAGGGAAATTCAGTAAAGAAACTACAAAAGAACTCACGGCAGGATCGCTGCTATAAACAAAGAGATTTTTATCGGGTGTTATCCGATCTTTTTCCAACGTCATTCTATACTCGTTGATAAGTTGTAAGACCTGGGCATTGTCAAAAAGCGTTTCATCAAGAATTTCATTAAGCATATGATCAGCAATTGTGCCTCCGTTCCATTTCTTATTTCCATGTTCAAGTAAAACCCTGGCAAATTCTTTTTCCTGCAATTCATCTTTAAACAAAAGATTAAAAGTGGAATCATCATAATCTGTAGCGGCGGCCTTTTGTGCATTCTCTTCCTGCAGTTTTGCTTCTTCATCCCGATATCTATCGGGAGGCAATACTTTTTCCTGGGTGCTTATTCTGTTACGGATAAATTTATTTACCAATGCATGCAAACCTGCCTCATCGATCTTTAAAATTTCAGAGCATTGCTGAATATAATCCTGCTGTTTTGTAAAATCTTCTGCTTTATTGATCTTCGAAATTGTTTCTGCAATGCTGTTTACGACTTCTGATTTTTTGGTGGTGTCATTACCGGCATCTTTCAGTGCTACTTCAAGCTGAAAAAGAATAAAATCCTTTCTGTTACTTCGTACAAACTCATTAAAAGCGGAAGCGCCAACTTTATTTACATAACTATCCGGATCCTCTTTATCGGGAATCAAAACCAGCTTTACATTCAATCCTTCTTCCAATGCAAGATCAAGTCCCCGAAGCGCCGCTTTCACTCCGGCAGCATCACCATCATAAATAATAGTAAGATTGTTCGTGTATTTTCTGATCAGCCTCAACTGATCCAGGGTTAAAGAAGTTCCGCCGGACGCAACAACATTTTCAATGCCCGATTGATGTAATGAAATGACATCAGTATAACCTTCTACAAGTAAACATTCATCGGCTTTATCAATCGCCTGCCTTGCAAAATAAGAGCCATAAAGTATTTTACTTTTTACATAGATCTCATTCTCCGGTGTATTAATATACTTCGGCGCCTTATCATTTGTTTTCAAAACTCTTGCCCCAAATCCCAACACCTTACCACTATGGTTGTGTACGGGAAAAATCACACGGCCACGGTAATTATCCATCAACTGGTCATTACGATTAACAACAAGCCCTGTTTTTAATAATAACTCAGTATTAAATTGACCGGCAATTGCCGCTTTTGTAAATCTATCCCTTGCTTCAGGATTATACCCCAACTGGAATTTTTTAATGATTTCTTCTCTGAAGCCTCTTTCTTTTAAATAGCTCAATCCAATATCACGACCTTCCTCAGTTTCAAAAAGTATTTTTGTAAAAAATTGTTGTGCAAAATTATTGATGATGTAAAGGCTATCCGCTACCTGCACGTGCTGCCGCTGTTCATCCGTAGCAAATGTTTCCTCTATTTCAATTCCATATTTATTTGCCAGCCATCGGAGCGAATCGACGTAGCTGTATTTCTCATGCTCCATCAGGAAGCTGATAGTATTACCACTTTTTCCACAACCAAAACATTTATAAATTTCTTTTGACGGCGAGACAGTAAAAGAAGGTGTTCTTTCGTTGTGAAAAGGACAAAGACCCAGATAATTTGTGCCACGCTTTTTTAACTTTACAAAACCACCGATCACATCAATAATATCTATGCGGCTGAGTATTTGTTGTATCGTATTTTGCGAGATCATGGGTTGCTAATTTCGGAATGTAAGGTCTAATTTCAATTATTTATTTTCACTTTTAAACCTTAATTTATTTTTTCAGTCCCTGAACCGTTAAAAACCTGCTTATGATAAAAAAATTCACGCCTTTTTTAATTCCCCTTCTGTTATTTACAGCCTGCGATCCTGACCGGTACTCATCCGTTCCGGAAAGCATTGAAGGGTATTCGCCCGTGTACAGCACCGATGTTGCCTCGCTAAAAGCAATCACGGCTGAACCCGCCAGGAACACAGTTAATGGCGGCAAGATTTATACAGTTGGCAACTTGCTCTTCCAGGTGGAGTTGGATTCAGGAATACATATAATTAATTATGCCAACCCGGCGAGCCCCCAGAAACTTGGTTTTATTAAATCGTTTTTATGCAAAGAGCTTGCTGTAAAAAACGGGTTAATCTATACAAATAATTTAAGCGACCTGGTGGTAATTGATATCAACAATCCTTCTAACGTCCGGGAAGTGGGTCGTACAACCAATGTGTTTCCCGATCTCGCCAGTCAATATCCTCCAAAATCTTCAACCAATCAATTTGAAAAGGTTTATTTCGAATGCCCCGATTCCAAGAAGGGAGCTATCGTTGCCTGGAAAAAACAAACCATTAACAAACCTAAATGCTGGAGATAATGAAAACGCTTTACTATATAATATCCATTTTTACATTGTCAACACTTCTCAATTGTTCTAAAGGAGAAATGTCTGCAGATGTGGGTGCCTCAACCGGTGCCGGCGGCTCTACCGCAAGATTTACCATTGCAGGTAATTATTTATACGTAGTAGATAATGTATCACTGAAAGCATTTGAAATATCATCGAATGCTTCACCTGTTTATAAATCCAAAACAGACATCGGTATCAATATTGAAACTATTTTTCCTTACCAGGATAAGCTATTCATTGGCTCATCATCTTCGATGTATATTTATTCATTAACCGATCCTTCAAGACCGGAGCGGTTAGCAAGGGCAGAATATAATATTCGCATGTCTTGTGATCCTGTTGTAGCAAGAGACAGTGTTGCGTACGCAACATTGAGATCAACCGGTCGCTGCGGTGGCGGGCAAAGTTCATTGGTTGTTTATAATATAAAAAATATTTCATCCCCGCAATTGGTAAATACTCATTGGCTAACTGGTCCTTATGGGTTGGGATTAAAAAATAACTCGTTGTATGTTTGCGAAGGAAATTATGGATTAAGAGTTTTTAATGTAACAAATGCCTATAATCCTCTGGAGGTTTCAGAAGTCAAGGTAAACGGTACTGCTTTTTATGATGTCATCCCTTATGGCAATGTTTTGATAGCGCAGGTAAATGATGGCTTTATACTTTATGATATTGGCACAAACCCGATGCAACCGGCTTTTCTATCAAGAATTTTGAATTAAGCTTATGATCCGTACGATCAGTATCATTTTTTTTCTTTCAATAGTTGGCGATTGTTTTTCACAGCTTGAAGAGAATAATTTTTATCCGGGTAAAACAATAACGCTTCGCAACAATCCATTTACATTTTTGCAGAGCGATGCCGGTATTATGATAGGTGCAAATTACAGGTGGCATAAAAGATGGTCCGCTACCATCGATCCAAAATTTATTTTTTATGCAATTACGCCAGCTGGCAACAGCATGGGTGCAAGGAGCCCACTTGGCGTTCGCCTCAAAACCGATATTCGTTATCATATTCGAAATTTTCTTTTTGGGTTTGAAAACATTTTCATTGCTCCCGAAGCTGTACTTGGTTACACACGTACAAGATCCACCGCAGAGTTTGGAATAAATTGCATAGGTGGAAACTGTGCATATTACACCATCCGGAAATACACCGAAATAAAAAAAGAAGCCGGGGGCGCTATTAAAGTTGGACTCATCGGCCCGATAAAGAAAAAAAATGAAAACTGGAAGCTTGAAATATATTCCGGTCTGGGTGTCTCATTCTTTGACTTCAACTATAAAGGAATACCCGACGGCGGTTCATTTGTAAGAGAACTAAGACATGATGACGGTCTTGGTACGTTAGATGAAGATGAACCAAACATCATGATCCCACTTGGTTTAATAATAACTTACAGGATAAAATAAAGGCACCATAATTCTTCGTAACTAACAGCGGTGGAATCACCCCTCTCCCTTAAAGGGGAACTTAGATTTGAATAGTTCTATATTTGTTTGGATATATACTAAAGTTGATGTGGTAGGATAAGTAGCCTGGATTTGCAATTAAGAACCGCTCCTTCTCCAAATAGAGAAGGAGGTGGAGGATGAGATTTTAAATTGGAATAAATTAGAATTTGATTAAACCAGCATCGATGCATTTCGTCCAACACTAAATTTTATTGTATGAATTCCGCCAACTATTTCCTCAGCTTTTTTTTGTGTGCAGGCTTTGCAATAACAACACAAGCACAATCAGGTAAAGACTCAACCGGTTTGCCCGGCGACAATTTTAGTTTACAAGGTGCATTACAAATGTTTCAGCAATCAGCGTCAATTGAAGAGTTTGAAAAACTAATTAACACTGAAAACAATCATGTAAATAATCTTGATCTTAACGGTGATGGTGATATTGATTATATACGTGTAATCGATAAAAACGAAAATGAAGTACATGCATTTGTTTTACAGGTTGCAGTTTCAGAAAAAGAAAGCCAGGATATTGCTGTAATTGAATTGGAAAAAACCGGTAATGAAAGTGCAGTAATTCAAATTGTAGGTGATGAAGATATTTATGGTGAAGAAGTAATAGTAGAACCCGATGGAGATAATAAGGAGGAAAAGACAGGAAATGGCAGCGGCCCGAGCTATGACGATGCTTTTTTGGATGATATTTCAATTGCAGTAAATGTTTGGGGCTGGACAACGGTGCGGTTTGTATATGGACCTTTTTACAAACCATGGGTCTCTCCCTGGCGCTGGCGTTATCATCCTGCCTGGTGGAAACCATGGCATCCTTTGCGGTGGCATGTTTGGCATCCGTTTCATTACGGATATCACCGTTCATTTGCGGTAGTGCATACACATAGGGTAATGCGTGCACGTGCAGTGTATAACCCGCATCGCACATCATCGGCAATAGTTCGCAGCCGACATTCTGCGGCCGTTGGTAATTACAGAGTTACTAAAACAAAAACATCCGTAACTGGTCCGAGGGGTAATACAACTACTGTGAAAAAGACTACAGTAAAAGGCCCGGGGGGAAAAGTAAAGGGACAGAAAACCACTGTAAAAAGAAAACGTGGTTAAGTCATCGGAGTATCAAAAAATAATTAAAGGACTGGATAACCAGTCCTTTTTTGTTTAAAAATAATCTTGACTTTATGAATTATCTGGCTTAAATTTATATACATACATTTCCGCCCTCGGACGGTTGCTTTTTTTCACCTTTAAATTTAAAATCCCATGGTTACAGTTGACATCTCACAGCTCTCCGGGGAATGCAATACCTGGAGGGATTCGTTGCGTTCCCGTCGCGATGATTTAAACAATCTCAAAAAACAACTTCAACAAACTGCGGGTCAAAATCTCTCTAAAGACCAGCTTCACGACGTAGAACATTATCACAATCAGTTTCACATTCAACTCATCAATGTTCACGATCTGAAACAATTGATCAAAGCTCATGATCGTCGCGTACAATTCGAAACAGCCGCTAACAGCGGGCAAATAACAGAAGATACGATAGCAGAACATGAAAAACTTTTTGACGAATTCCAGTCACTTGACAGTACCATTAAAAACCTCCGTGAAGAATTTGGCGATTTCGTTCATCGAACGTCATAGAATGTTTCAATAGTTTACCAGTTCAATAAAATTACTGGTAATGTATGTAAATGTAAGTGTCCTGAACTCATAAATTCAGGAACTATCAGACTTGTCACCCGTCTCCGTGATACTCCACCTCTGAAGGACCAATTAAAAACATTTATAACGTACAGACAAGGCATGCCTTGTCTATAAAAACACTTGCTATGCCTGAATTTGATACCTCACACGTAAAAAATATTGTCTTGCTGGGCCATGCCGGCTCAGGTAAGACCACCTTAGCGGAATGCATGCTGTATGAAGCAGGAATAATTAACCGCCGCGGCAGCATTGCCGAACGAAATACTACTGGAGATTACCACGAACTTGAACAGGAACGTGGTAATTCTATTTTTAGCAAGCTGCTGCATACCAAATGGCGGGGCTATAAGATCAATATCCTCGATACACCGGGCTATGATGATTTTGTTGGTGAAGTGATTTCTGCATTAAGAGTGGCCGATACCGGTGTCATGCTGCTAAATGCAGTAATGGGAGTGGAAGTAGGTACCGATATCATCTGGGAATATACCGAGAAATTTAAAACACCAATGATCTTTGCTGTAAATAAACTGGATGATGATAATGCAGATTTTGATAAAACCGTTCGAGAAGCAAAAGCACATTTTGGAAATAAAGTAGTGGTGGTGCAATATCCGCGGCAAACAGGATCTGGTTTTCATGAAATCATTGATGTGCTGCGGATGACGATGTATAAATTTAAAGATACAGGTGGCAAACCGGAAAAACTGCCGATACCTGATGAAGAAAAAGCAAAAGCTGATGAATTGCATAAAGAACTGATTGAAGCCATTGCCAGCAATGATGAAACCCTGATGGAAAAATATTTTGATAAAGGAGAACTGGATGAAGATGAAATGAAGATGGGATTAAAAAAAGCCATGATCAATCATGATCTGTTTCCGCTGTTCTGTTTATCTGCAGAAAGAAATATGGGAAGTGGCCGGCTGATGGGTTTTATTGATAATGTTTGTCCCAGCGCCAATGAAATGCCGCCGCAAACAACAAAGAGCGGTGATAAACTTACCTGCGATGCAAATGGCCCTGCCTGCATTTTTATTTATAAAACGATTTCAGTGAACCGCATGTGGGTGAATTGTCTTTTTTTAAAGTGTATTCAGGTACTGTAAAAAGCGGAATGGAACTGGAAAATGAAACCACCGGCGTTACTGAAAAAATCAACCAGTTGTTTTTGGTGGAAGGAAATAAACGAATCAACGATCAATGAACTGGTAGCCGGCGATATCGGCGCCACATTGAAATTGAAAAATACGCATGTCAATAATACCTTGCATGCAAAAGGTAAAAATTATGAATTGCCTCCGATCGAATTTCCTTCACCTAATATGACCGTTGCCATTGAAACGTTGAAGAAAGGGGAGGAAGAAAAATTATCACAGGCGTTGCATCAGTTAAGAGAAGAAGATCCTACTTTGATTGTTGAAGTTTCTCCTGAATTGAAACAAACATTGATCCATTGCCAGGGTGATATGCACCTGGCTGTTGCCAAATGGAAAATTGAACATCAGTCATAAACTGGAAGTGAAATTTGTAAAACCAAGAATTCCTTACCGGGAAACCATCCGCAAAATGGCTGATGCCAATTACCGGCATAAAAAACAAAGTGGTGGTGCCGGCCAGTTTGGTGAAGTGTATATGCGGATTGAACCCTGGTATGAAGGCATGCCCGATCCGGAAGATCTGAATGTAAGAGGCCGGGATACGCATGATCTGGATTGGGGTGGCAAACTGGTTTTTTATAATTGTATTGTTGGCGGCGCTATTGATACACGGTTTCTTCCATCTATATTAAAAGGTGTGATGGAAAAAATGCATAATGGACCTCTTACCGGTTCTTATGCACGGGATATACGGGTATGTGTGTATGATGGTAAAATGCACCCTGTTGACAGCAATGATATTTCATTTAAGATTGCAGGGCTGCAGGCATTCCGCCAGGCATTCCAGCAAGCTGATCCGCAGATACTGGAACCTATTTATCATGTTGAAGTACTTTGTCCTGATGATCTGACCGGCGCTGTGATGGGTGATCTGCAAAGCCGCCGTGCTATTGTGGAAGGCATAGATAGCGAAGGACATTTTCAAAAAGTAATTGCTAAAGTTCCGCTGGCTGAAATGGATGGTTATTCATCATCACTTCGTTCCATTACACAGGGAAGGGCAAAATTCAAAAGCGGATTTCTGGAATATGCTCCTGTTCCTTTTGATATACAAAGAAGATTGATCGATGAACATGCAAAGCAGCGAAGGAAGAATATGCGTGATTAGTTTTTCTGCACTATAAAAAAGATGATTCGGTAGTCGAATCATCTTTTTATTTTGTTGTGACTTTCAGTTGTCAATGTCAACCTAACGGAACTATAATCTATTTTTGTATTTGATGTCAAGTAAACATAAAATAGTACTCTTACTTCTCTTGCATATAACAGTCTATTGTAATTCTCAAAATGGTCGTCAAAAAACATTTGACAAATATTTGAATCATATTTCAATTGATAGTCAAATAACAGAGTTAAGAAATTGCTTGAGAGATTCAGTTAGATCATGGATTGATAAGGGACTTTATTATGTGCTTTATTTAGAAAAAACAAACTGGAAAATTGATGATGCCATATTTTTAAATGGCAAAAAAGACAAAGCTTTATTGCTTATTCTTATTCAACCGGATGACGTTCTTTTTAGAGTGGATTACGCCAAAATTATTGGTGCTGAAAAAATAAATGAAACATGGAGATTCTATTATGCGGGTTATCCTATTTCGGTTTTTGAAAGAAAAGGTATTCAAAAAAACTCATTAGAGACCCTTGGCAGATCAGTTCGAACGGAATTGATTAACGACGGTTTTGTCAAATGCAAGCTAACTTGTAAAATAAATTATGATTATGTTGATAGCGATGTCTGGTTTACCGATAAACGAAGAAAAATGCATGAGAAATTTTTATTAAACACGTTGCCTACACATCCTCTGGAAAAACCTGGCGAATCGTTGTACTAAAATGTGATATGCGTGCCATCCCGGCATAAGAAATAATTTTATTATTTCCGAATCAAATTACCGTCTAAATTAAGTGGCTAAACTCTTTTTCACTATTCAAGATCCCTGGCACATTTTCTGAGCATCATCTCAAAATTAAATTTATGGCAAACGATAACCAGCTAAAACTTATATCAACAGTTTTTAGTCACAACGGCCACATCCCACCACTATATACCTGTGAAGGAAAGAACATAAATCCACCACTAATAGTTGAAAATATTCCTGATGGAACAAAAACATTGGCTTTAATAGTTGAAGACCCCGATGCGCCGCGGGGAGTTTATGACCATTGGATAGTGTGGAATATTTCACCCAATGAAGCAATTGGTGAAGGAAGTAATCCTGGCATCAATGGTACTAATAGCTTTGGAAAAATTGGATATGGTGGACCATGTCCGCCTTCGGGAGTTCATCGATATTTCTTTAAGGTTTTTGCATTGAACACTGAATTAAATCTTTTAGCAGGTTCTACAAAAAAAGAATTCCTTAATGCTATGAATGGTCATGTACTGGCAAATGCCGAATTGATGGGAATGTATCAAAAACACAAACATCCGGTGGCTAGTTAACCTTAAACAACAAAGACCCCACGAATTCGTGAGGTCTTGTATATAGAAAATTCATAGGTTTATTCTATTGCTTAGTATCGCCTGCGGTGATAACTATATTCTGCATCGCGTATAGCCCTGTCTCTTTCTGATTTTAAAAGACGTATTTCTCTTTTTCTTTCTGACTTCGAAAGAGATTTATCATGACGTGCAGACCAGATCCTGTCATTATAGTCGGCTTTTATATCAGCGATCTCATTATCCAGTCTTGTGGGCCTTGAGTAAACAGGAGTACTGTAGTACGGATATGGCCGGTGAAAAGGTGAATAATAAGGAGAGCCTACTCCAATACTTATTGAAGTACGTACCCGTGGTTGAGGATAACGATACCTGTTATACTTTTGAGCGGATGCCGCACCTGCAATGACAATTGCAAGACAAAACATGACTATTGTTTTCATAATTATAATTTGTTTTTTAGCTTATATAATTTGTTTTTAAACTGCTTATTTGACGATCATTTTGCCTGACCTGTTTACACCAAATAATAGTATAACTTATTAATAACATTTTATTAAGCAAATCCTTTAATACGATAATAAACAAACTATGTTCCGAATAATTTGTGCAAACACTAAATTTGCTTCATGCCAAAACCCGTGATTTGCATCGGTGCCGCTTTTGTTGATGAACTTTTTCATGTCAAAAAAGAAATGATGCCTGGTACCACGAATGAAGCAAGCTTAACTAAAACAGCGGGCGGCGTAAGCAGGAATATTGCAAATCAATTAGCATTACTCGATGTGCACGTACAACTGATATGTGTATTTGGGAATGATAGCGATGGGGATTGGTTAAAGCAAACATGTACAAAAGCCGGCGTTAAGCTTGATGGATCAATAACCATAGAGGGTTTGTCAGGAAAATACACAGGCATATTAAATGTTGATGGTTCCTTGTTCACTGGATTTATTTCCAACGAATCTGCTGACCTGATATCCCCGGCTCATTTGGAAAAAAATAAAGTTCTGCTGAAAACAGCTTCATACATTTTGGCTGATGCAAATATTACTGCAGATAGCAGGAGCGTGGTTGCTTGCATTTAGTAAGCAAACAGGCATTCCTTTAATTCTTGAGCCGGTTTCAGTACCACATGCAAAAAAATTCAGGAACACGGATCTGTCCGGACTTTATCTTATTACACCTAATGAAGATGAATTACCAGTGCTGTGTTCTGAGAGAGCGTTGTTCGCTCAACATCAAATTGACGAACTGATTGAAAAAGGTGTGGAAAATGTTTGGTTGCATAATGGCAAACTTGGTTCTGCTATTTATAATAAAGAAAAATCGATAACACTCCAGGCCCCTGAAATAGATATTGTCGATTGTACTGGCGCAGGCGATGGTTCGTTATCAGGTTTCATCTTAGGAAAAATTTTGGGCAGGGATGATGAAGATTGCTTAAAGCTCGCACATACTTTATCCGCAGAAATTTTGCAGGTAAATGGCGCCATTGCTACCCATCTGACCCAGGAAAAATTATTAAGGCGTGTTTCAAAATATTATCCTGATTAATGAATACATTTTTAGAAATACATCCTGAAGTACAAAATGCATTAGCAGAAGGCAAACCTGTTGTTGCATTGGAATCAACTATCATTTCACATGGTATGCCTTATCCGCAAAATATAAATACCGCGTTAGAAGTTGAAGAAACAATAAGAATGAGTGGCGCTGTGCCGGGTACGATCGCCATCTTCAATGGTAAATGTCACGCCGGTCTGGGTAAAGAACAGTTAGAATATTTTGCGAAAAAAGCAAAAGATGTTTGGAAAGTGAGCCTGCGTGATATGCCTTATGTGATCAGTAAGAAATTATATGGAGCAACCACAGTTGCAGCCACGATGCGCATTGCATCAATGGCTGGTATAAAAATATTTGCTACAGGCGGAATAGGAGGCGTACACAGAAATGCAAATGAAACGATGGATATTTCCGCTGACCTGATCGAAATGCAGCAAACTTCAGTTGCAGTTGTATCGGCTGGTATAAAATCTATTCTTGATATTGGCCTTACGCTGGAATACCTGGAAACAAAAGGCATTCCGGTTGTCACTCTTGGGCAAGATGAATTTCCTGGCTTTTACTCAAGTAAAAGCGGATGGAACTCTCCTTTACGATTAGATAGCGTGGATGAGATTGCTTCCATGATCAATACAAAATGGCAATTAGGATTAAATGGCGCCGTGTTAATTGCGAATCCCGTTCCATTGGAGCAAGAAATTGCGCCAGATGAAATCGAAACTCATATTCATCAGGCTTTGAAGGTTGCAGCGGAAAAAAAAATAACTGGCAAGGACGTTACTCCTTTCCTGTTAAAGTATATAGCCGATCATACCAAGGGTGAAAGCCTTGAAGCGAATATTGCTTTGATAAAAAATAATGCGAGAGTGGGAGCAGCATTAGCCGTTGCCTATGCAAAACACCAATCTAAACCCTTACAGCTGTAACTAATGGCTCTGGCTCATGAACACTTAATGAAACAGCCTTATCACCAGTAACTTTAAAAATGATCCTGACCGAAGGTGCGCCTGCCGGTGAAAATGTATTTTCATCCACTTTAGATATTTTGCGTGGAGATGATCCTTTACGGCCTACTTGTAAAAAACCCAGTCGATGTGCATCGACAATAAATATTTCGCTATCTCCATCACCAAAACGGTATTCACCTAAATATTTTTTCTTTTCTTCTTCTGTTACTTCAAGGCTTTTAGGTTTTATATCTGCATTTCCCAAACTTTCCAGATAGCTGATCACTTTATTTACATTAGCAGCATCTGCCGCTGAAATTTCTTTGGCCTCCAATCTGTTCTTTGCATGCTGCAATAAAGTAATTCCGTGCGGGCCTCCATGGGTTTGAATACCAGGAACTGTTTCTATAATTTCCTGTACACTTTTCAACATACCCATCATAGTATAAGTAAAAATATCTGGTCTTGCTCCATGACTCATTAAAAACTCAGCAATATCGCGACGTCCGACATGGGATGCAGCACCGAGTGCGGTTTCCCAATCACCAAAACCCCAATCCCATGAAGCACCTGCCAGTTCAGGACGACTATTCACCAGTTCTTTTACTTTATCAAAATTTCCATGCGAAGCACCCACTATCCCGCTTGCCAGGCTATCATTTATACTTGGATACCTGTAAAAGAGAGGTTCAGCATTATCAGCCATTTCAATTTTATTAATTACGCCTTGCGCCGATGAATTACCAAATGCCGTAATACCAATTAAACCAAAAGCAGAGCTTTTAATAAACCGGCGGCGTTGTTGCGGGATGTTATTCATGGTAAAATTTGTTTAATGTATGAGGTATGAGATTCTGATTTCTCGTTGAGACAAGGCATGCCTTGTCTCTACTAATTTACCGAATTGCCACCCGGCTTAACAATAGAATTCTTGTGGCCGGTATTATTCAATTATTTAAGGCAAGAAAGAGTTTTCTTATGGCATTTAAAATTGGGCCAAGCAAGCTGCTCCTATATATTTCATAGATTCTTATTTTTATTCGACACTAATAAGAATGATGAGAAAGGCGAACGTAGTAAATTGAATACGGCAGAGGGATAAAAAACACTTAAGGTCCTACTTCGAAAGGCGAATAAAATCAAAGAAAAAAGAGTTATTGAAAATATTTCGAACAATAAAGCTATCAACATCATTAAACTCATAATTGACGGTTGTGATCTTTTCAGTTGAATTTCCTTTTTTTACAATCTTTGTTTCTATGTCAGGATTTTTTAATGAATACAACAAATCTTGTTCAAGTTTTTTTGCCCCCGGAGATTTCTCATAAACCTTTTTGACAATCTGCTTTCGCAGGTCTTTTACACAAAGTCCTTCAAGAGCTACTAATCTGGCATAAAAGAGTACAGCTTCCCGTTCAAGTAGAGGTAGTATTTCTAATATATGTTCCCAGGTCATTAAGTAAGCAATTCGGGAAACTATGCCCGGATTTTGAAATTGATTTGCAAATATTATTGAGGCCTTTAATTGCCTCTCAGTAAAATTTTTGCCATAATTTTTTTCTAATACTAACGACGTGTTTTGAATAAATGCTTTCGCATGATTAGTTACATAATTATTCAAGATATTTTGATTGATGTGTGTTCCAAGTTCCCAAAACAAGAAATTAAAATGGGTATTGAGCCAGGCATTTTGATGACGTCTGTATTTTTCAATTTCCTCAGTTATTTTAGTAAGCAACTGATCTTGGATAGTAATTGATTTTTTATTTTTTTTTAAAACTTCGTTTGACGGCTCAAGTAGTTTCCTAAAAGAAGAAAAACCGGGTTCTCTGAAAACATTTTTCATCACTATATCATTCTGAGCTAACAACTCAAAATTTGGCTTTGGGATTTGAAGATGACTGTGCAAATTTTTATCAATTCCTTTCGCCCTCGATTTCCCTTTTTGTTTACGTAGATCAGTACCTTGGCTTTTCTTATACAAACCAGAAGAGATTTCGTCTTTTAACTCCTTAACACTTAAACCATATTCTATTTTGAACTTAATATAAAATTGTCTCTCATCCCGGTCTGGAATCTGCAATAAAAGAAGGATATGTTCCCAACTTACAAAATGTATAAATTGGCTGACTATTGAGAACTCGGGGAATAGTTCAGCAAAGAGGAGCATTTTTCTTAAGTTTCTTTCCAAAAAAAAAGATCCAAAATTTGGAAACAGCCTGGCTGAAATGGTTGCAATACTGAGTTTTCCTCTAAGAGTTCTCTTATTTTTATGATGGTGTTTATTTAATTCTTTACCTATATGCCAAAAAAGTGTAATCAGCTCACCGTTTGCAAGTCGTATTAAACTTCTCCGCTTATTCTCGATAATTTTTGATAAATCAGTGGTCAATTGATTCTCCTTTGAAATCTTAGTCTTTATTTCTCGGACATTCATTTACTTTTATTTTAGGCAAATACAAAATTACCTAATCAAGGATTTAGTTTTAAACCATACCGTAGTGTGTTCCGGACTTCCGTCTGTATACAACCATCTAGCATATACAAAACAAGACCAATTAACCACCGCAGTCTGTCCGTTAGGGGTCCAACCATTACTATGGCCGTAGAGCGTTAGATACCTTCTTGTATTTCGGTTAAATCGATCAACATAATATTCAGGATTAGGATTATTTACCCAAGTATTAACAATATATACGCTAGAAACATTTCCATTTGTCTTAAAGACAGTACAATCATATTGATAGTTAATCAGAGGGGCGCGACCAGCGAGTTCGTCTGTTTCATCTGCTTCTGAAAAGTTTCAGAAGACTCCTCTGATGTTTGCAAATCATTCGAGCCCCCGCCTCCGGAGCTGCTACCATCGGGACAAAGGCTTTGGTAAGAACCATCGCCACATTGTTCGCTACAAGTTGTACCAACATACTCCGACGTTTGACTGATTAAAACGCCATCGACATAATATGAGGTTACCAAATACCAATTAATGCAAATTGTATTTGTTCTTTCCGTGCTGTTAGATTTGACTTCTGGTTGTATCTGACCACAAGATTTAAGATTTCCATCTTTGTAGTTTAATTGAAACTGCCAATGACCAGCCGGAGTAAGAAACTGAAATTGGCCGTTGCAGTTGACTGCTCCTGTATTAAAGAGATTATAAAATACATTCTCTGGAACTCTTGTAGAGATACCGGGCACTTCTGGCTTAAAGAGAATAAAGGAACCCCATCTGACATCTCCTGAACTGCTAAGTATTATGATAAGGTTAGGCATACTATTCTTATCATTAACTTTCATCTGTTTAAATTCCTCGGTTAGGGGTATAATAACTATTTGTTCGTTTCCATTCGATTTTTCAATTCTAAGATTTGAATAATCAAGATTTTTTTTCAGTAAATTGATATTCTCAGCTTTAAAGTGTAGCAGGCCCGATTTCTGGTTATCAAGCCACGTATCAATTTTGTTGCTGACCTCACTTGAAAGTGAAAATTTTTCCGAGATATCCTTTTGGCAGGAAAGGAATATGACTGTTATTGCGATCACTCTACAATAGATGAGAGACAGTTTTCTCATAATAGATGGTTTATTGCTTTATGGAAAAATAAAACAGAAGTTAATAAATCTTAAAAAAATGTTCAGCTTAGCTTTTGAAATATTTTATATAATTCACTCGTTCTTTCAAATAAAAAGCCCCGCCGCTGAGTTACCTTTCCCCTCTTTCAATTCCTCCCCATGTAGGAGCGATCTATATCAGCTTTCAAAGCAAGTTGTTTCCGAGATAGCCTTTTGAAAGATGGAGAAAGAATCAGTTATTCACTTCAAATTTTATTTCTTCAGAACTTATATTACCAGCCACATCAACAGCAGTAAACTTTGCGATCATATTACCGGTAACGCCGGCAGGAGCCGTGTATTTTTCAATTATCTCCAATGACTTTGCATTGACCGTATAATCTTTTTTGAAACCATAACCATCCGTTATTTCCAGCCAAACGGTTGAAAGACTTTCGGCATCGCTTATCAATACTTTCATACATAGCGGATAGCCGGCAGGTAGTATTGGATTATCTGTTGGATAGATAACTTTAATTACAGGCTTCACATTATCGGTATGATGAGTTGCTTCTTTTGTACACGAAATAAACAGGAGTGCAATAATAAAAAAAGATAATAGGAACTTTTTCATGAATAACATTTTTAGTAATGAAAAAGCTTATGATATCAATTGGTGGCTTTAAATGGTATGTCAAGCGTTGAAATATTTCCCTGGCCATCGACACCATACAAGCGAATAGTTTGGTCACCTGCAAAATTCGGTGGGATAAAAAACTTAACATTCATCTCGAATTCATCGGTCTTTGGTTCAAATTGACCGCTGTAAGGATTATTACCACACACCGCAGACGCCCTCAACGCTTCCCATGAAGCCACATAAACGATATCGTGATCACTAAATACTGCTTTTATTTGCAGAATATCTCCTGGTTTTAATGTTGGAGTAGTGGTTGGGGTAATGACTTTTATAGCCGGCGGTTCATTAATTGCACAACTTGTATTCTTTTTAACTGAGGTTTTAGTGCAGGCAGAAAAAATAAAAAGAACCGATGCTACTGCAAAGTATAACTTTCTCATAGCTGTTTATTTCAGAGAAGTTACGAAAAATAATCGGGGCCGGATTAAAAAGTTTAACCCGGCCCCGAATCAAGATGATCTTATTTCAACAAAGGATCAAACACCCAATGTCCAGCCTTCCCTGTATTGTCTTCTTACAAATTGATTTGCTTCGTCAAAGTTTGTGATCTTCATGTTCTTTGCATCCCACAACAATTTTTTGCGGCCAAGCCATTTATCATTCCAACCTTTACCGGCTGGATTTCTCATTAAGAAACTGCGAAGTGCAAGGTTGCCAATTAAAATACTTTCAGTAAATGGTCCTGCATATTCAAATGGAGAGCTTGTTTTTGCTTTACCATATCCGGCCATACACGCATTCACCCATTGCAGGTAATGTCCTTCAGGAACTCTTTTTATTGTGTCAGCAGGCATCTTTGCTTCTTTCATCAGTTTGGTTGGCAACAATCTTGGATTAGCGCCATAGCAATCCATCAACAGTTTTCCTTTTGTGCCGACAAACAATACACCACCATCCCAATTACCAAATGCTTCTTCAGGTAAAAGCTCATCTGGTCGTTGTGGTAATAAACCACCATCATGCCATGATACTTTAATATTTCCTTTTCCATCTGTTCTTGGATAATTCAAATGAATGATCGATGAAGCAGGACATGCATCCGGATTTTGCGAATCATCCCACATTTTGGCCCATATAGTAGCAATGCTTGCTTCAACTGAATCAGGATAAAGAATTGGAAGAATGCGATAAATAGGATCCATGATATGACAGGCCATATCACCTAATGCACCGGTACCATAAGCCCACCAGCCACGCCAGTTAAATGGAAGATATGCCGGATTAAAATCAATTTTAGGAGCGGTACCCAGCCAAAGATCCCAATCAAGTTCTTTTGGTATCTCATGCTTACCGGTAGGAGTGGGAATACCTTGTGGCCAAACAGGTCTGTTTGTCCATGCATGTGCTGTATGCACATCACCGATCAAACCTGCATCATAAATTTCTTTTGCTTTTCTTACACCATCACCAGAACCACCCTGGTTACCCATCTGTGTAACTACTTTATATTTTTTTGCAGCTTCGGTCAGTATCCTTGCTTCGTAGATATCATGCGTCAATGGCTTTTGTGTGTATACATGTTTACCTAATTGCATAGCAGCAATTGTAGCCACAGCATGTGTGTGATCCGGAGTGGAAATAGAAACTGCATCAATATTATTTTTTTCCTTCTCCAGCATTTCCCTGAAATCTTTGTAATAAGGAGCATTGGGAAATGATTGTCTTGATTTCACAGCCTGCCTGTCATCAACATCACACAAGGCGACAATATTTACATTAGGGCTTTTTGCAAACTCGGCAAGTCACTTGTTCCTTTTCCACCTGCGCCAATACCGGCAATACTCAATTTATCACTTGGTGCAATAAATCCACGGCCAATAACATGGCGGGGTACAATAAAAAAACCGGCACCTGCAACCGCAGAATTTCTTATAAATTTTCTTCTTGATTGATTATTCATATAGAAAAAATTAAAAAGTTAAAAATCAGAACCTCAAAATTATAAATTTTTATTTACGCTGAAGTTTTATCAAAAGAAATGCATTCTTTCAATTCTTTTTCGGTGTAAGCAAGTCCATATTGTTTTAATACATCATCCGGTACGCCATTCCATTGGGTGGGAACATTACCTATATAGCCTATATCTTTTACACCGATCTGTGAAGTATAAAAACCGGTTGCCGTATATCCCTCATCTTACTAAAGAAAGAAACTCCCTGTGCCATTTCAGGTTTGGCTTTTGCAGGATAAGCGATCTGATCAACCATTTCTATCTGTTGTTCTTTTGTGCAATCTTTAAATGGATTTTTGTAACGTTTCAGGCATTGCATGTCCAGCCAGCGCAAGCCACCACGCAATGGAGTTTGGTGATGAGGCATATCTTTTACAATAAACTCGATAAACTCAGGAACCTTTGCATCAGTTGCGCTGCCGCTTACTTCATCTTTGGGAATAATGATATCGGATAAAATAGCAATGGTTGCCATTTCATGATCGGTAAAAAATTTTCATGGCCAGTATCCGCTTCTCGTTTTCCATCTCATCAGGGTTGCGATCAAGAGTAAACTTTGGATCGGCAGCAGCAACACTTGCTTTTTTATCCTCAGGTTTACAACCTGTAACAACAGCAGGTACAGCCACTGCGCCGGTAACAATTAGTTTTAATGATTCTCTTCTTTCATATAATGAGTTTATAGTTTATTGTTTTGAGGTTTATCCTTTGTTTAATAGCGAACGGTGACGATGAATGGAGCGTCGTAATTTAAGCAATCGAAGCGATAACAGCCGGCATCAAAATTTTCCTCATAATCCCATTAATCTTTTAATCGTGGTTTAAAGATTGTTTTTCTTCATTTCATCTACTATATATTCACTTGCCCTCATCTTAAATGCTAAGATCGTCCAGGTAATATTTTTATCAGCCTGCGATACAAATGCACCGCCATCCACACAAAAAGATTTTTACAATCATGTGCCTGGCTCCATTTATTCAATGCTGAATTTTTTGCGATCATTCCCATTCGTACTGTTCCTGCTTCATGAATGATCTCTCCGGGCTTTGCAAGTCCATAATGATTTTTTTCATCATCATCTGCCACCCCATGTAATAACTGCTCCCATATTATGCATGATCTCTTTGAATGTTTCTTTCATGTGCTTGGCCTGCTTTATTTCATAATCACGTCCATTTTACATTGAATCGTAAAACAGGAATACCATATTTATCAACCACATTCGGATCTATCTCGCAATAATTATCTTCTCTTGGTATCGCTTCACCGCGACCTGCCATACCAACACCTGCGCCATAGAAATAACGATAATCTTCTTTTAATGATTTGCCATAACCACCGGCTTCTTTTTGTCTTACCTTTCACCACATATTTTCCATTCAATTTTCAATGCCCCAACTAAAACCATAGGCAGGCTGACCCATGCCACCCCAATATTCAATATGATAACCGCGGGGAAAATCAAGTTTTTTATTATCCAGCCACCATGGTGAATAAACATGCATGCCACCAACACCATCTTCATTATATCGTTTGCGGTCAAACAAGTGCAGGAATAATCCACCCAATGCAGCGCCGGTTGAATCATGCAAATATTTTCCGACCACATTACTGCTATTGGCAAGACCATTCGGATGCCGCTGCGATTTTGAATTCAATAATAAGTCTTGCATGATTCACAGGCACTGGCTGCCAGGATAACAACTTTGCCGGTTACCTGGTATTCCTGCATATCTTCTTTATTGATATACGAAACACCAGTGGCCAGTCCTTCATTATTTGTCAGCACTTCACGGGCCATTGCATTTGCAACAACATCAACATTACCGGTTTTTAATGCAGGATATATCAAGCACATTGGTAGAAGAGAAATCTGCTTTTGCCATACTGCAATTGCGATTGCATTGTGCGCAAAAAAAACAGGCACCTCGTCATCTGTTGTACTCTTTATTTTTTTGGTAAGAATAGAAAGACGTGATGGGATCACTGTTACTCCTGCTTGTTCAGCTGCACTTTTTATAAACAGTTCATGCAAGCGTGGCTTTGGAGGAGGAAGAAAAATATCCATCCGGATCATTTTCCAATCCTTCATTTGTTCCAAATACGCCGATCAGCTTATCGATCTTATCATAATATGGTTTGATATCTTCATAACCGATCGGCCAGTCATCACCAAGGCCATCAATACTTCTTCTTTTAAAATCTTTGGGGCCAAAACGAAGAGAAATCCTTCCCCAGTGATTGGTTCGTCCACCAAGCATTCTTGCACGCCACCACATCCCATTCGGTACCTTGATGCTTTTGTGTAAGGTTCGCCTTCAATTTCCCAACCACAATAGCAGGCATCAAAATCACCAAAGGGACGAAACTTTGTACTGGCGCCGCGTCGCGGACGATTCCCATGGATTTTTTAATTGGGTAATATTCTTTTGCGGATCATACATATAACCGGCTTCAAGCAGACAAACTTTTAAACCGGCATTTGCCAATATATAAGCAGCCATACCGCCACCGGCACCGGAACCTACAATTACCGCATCATATTTTTTTGGTTGTTTCTTGATCTGGAGATCTCCCATGATTGCAATCGTTTTTAATTGGGCATCAATTTACACGATAAAGTATCACCGTGCTTATTTTTTATAAAATTTCTCCGCACATTCGTTAGTAGAAGATATATTCGGTTATTAAATTTATACTTTTCCCGATGAAGAAAATACTTATCAGAAATAATGAAACTATTTCTTAGCAGCCCTGTCAATGTTTTTCCCGATCAAATAGCCAATTCCTGCGCCAATAACGCCACCACCGAGCGCCCAAACAATATCACCTTGTGTAGCAAAATATAAAATTGCCATGCCAACAACTGCGCCGCCAACTGCAAATACTGAACTCGCTTTTGATTTGGACTTGGATTCACCTGTCTGGCTTGCAATTCTATTCTGAAATTGTTTCAGATGAGCTTTATGTTTCTTACGATGATGCGGGTTGGCCATGACTTAATATTTAATGTAAGATAACAATTTACCTGTTTGATTCACTCAGCCAGTGAAACTGCCGCTCTGCTAACTGAAAATGCCGCTTGCTCTTTCGCAAAACAATAAATAGTGAATCTTTTCCGGCAGCTCCGGTTAAAAATATCGAGTTCTTGTCCGGTATTTCATAAGTAAAAAAGTATGTAAACGCAGTATCGGCAAATCCTTTTTTAAAACCCAACGTTTTTTTAGTACTGTCAACTACATAATTAAAGTAGCCCCTGTTATATCTTTTTCTAAATAAAGTATCGTGACTATTAACTGTTCCAAAACCATTTTCAAAAATTATATCGTGCCATCGCAATGTATCGGTTAACAATGGAGGAATAGTGTCCCTGTTTCTCACAAAAGTTTCCACATCATAAACACCCAGCGAGATCGGGCTTTTTGCCGGCGACGCATTGAATTGCTTATACCTTTCATAAGTTTGATAAAAAGGTAATCCTACCATGACACCTATAAAAATCAGTTTAACAACAATTCTTGTTATGCGCATCCATCGTTTTGTAAATGATACATTATACAAATGCCCGGCTTCTGCAGTTTTATTGGTAACGAAAAATGCAAGCAACCTGTCTTTTTCATGAACCAGTAAAAAAAGAGAAAATAAAAACAGTCGCATTGAAAATAACTTTACCGGGATATCATAACTCAGGTTCATTACCATTACATTCAGAAAAACACCGGCTGCAACCAACGTTCCAAATGTGGAAGTTCGGCGAAACAAAAGAAGCACACCTGCCAGCACTTCCATTGCACCTGAAAAAAATTGGTACGGTGCAGAATAGCCCATAAACATCCATGATAATCGCATTGGTAAGAGATCACCCAATGGTGTAGCCAGCATGCTCAGGTTTGGAAATGGCATTTGTAACGCAAATAATTTTATGATGCCATATACAAATGCAAATAATGCGAGGTAATAACGGGTAAACAAACAAAGCCAGTAATCAAGCACGATATAATTCCTCCTGCGATGATCGATAACTGACCATATAACAGCGCCAACTACACCCAGCGATAAGAACAAATAGAATTGTGCCCATCCCCACGAAGTATCACCACTGCCGCTGATTGGAACCAGCACTTTTTTTATATGGAAGAATTTATCATTCGCAAAACGAACTGCCCAATCTTCAAAATCGGAATACCAACCGGTAAGCCATGTCAGTTTTATTTCAAAAAGAACTGAATCCAACCATGTCCATGGCGCCATATAAAGTGTAATAAAAATAAAGAAGAACCGGAACAACAGTTTCTTCCATAAAGGCCAATTGACGTTTTGCTGTCTTTCGATTATCAGCATAGCAGTTGATTTGATTAAAGATAAATATTTCTATTTCAGAAAAAAGAGAGACCCGGATTATGATTGAATTCACAACATTTCCATTAAAAATTTTCAAACACCGCTGGTAAATTCGTTGGTATTTACAAATAAAGATTTATTATTTTTCACGATTATTATTACTGCACATGCTGAGACAACTGGTAGCGATTTTATTTTGTGGCACTGCAATCTATTCCTATGCGCAGGATGCAGGTGTATTTAAACCAGATGCTGTTAAAAAAGAGATGTTCGCTGTACAAATAAACGGTTCGATCAAAATTGATGGATCATTAAATGAAGAAGAATGGAAACTTGCCAAACCATCGCCACGATTTGTACAAATAGAACCGCAGCAGGGAATGGCCCCTAATTTTGAAACCGAAGTAAGGGTATTGTACAACCGTCAATATTTATATTTTGGTTTTGTATGTTATGATTCGATAGGAAAAAAAGCAATCCGTGCAACAGATTTCAGAAGAGATTTTGGTATTCGCAGTCATGATCATGTGGCCCTGTCTTTTGATGGTTTTAATGATAGCAGGAATGCAATGGCATTAATGGCCAATGCGTATGGAGTGCAGAGAGACCTGCTTGTGTTCGATGATATCTTAACGGATGTAGATTGGGATGGACTTTGGAAAGTAAGGACAACAAGAACAGACTCCGGCTGGATAGCAGAGATTGCGATACCCTGGCAGACGCTCCGTTATCCAAAGAAAAAAGATTCAATACAGGAATGGGGATTCAATGCTTACCGTACAAGGAGAATGAGCAACGAGATAAGTTCATTTTCCACTTATCCGAGAAATTTTAGTTTTACAAGAATGGCATATGCTGGTGTATTAAAAAATCTGCAGCCACCTCCGCCAAAACCTAATATCCGGATCCAACCTTATGTACTGGGATCATATGACCGGTATAAAAATTTTCCTGCATCAACTGACCCTGAGAAAAATAGTTTTCGTGCCGGTGGTGATGTTAAATGGGCGATCAATCCAAATACTATTCTTGACGTAACCGTGAATACAGATTTTGCACAAGCAGATGCAGACAGGCAGGTAAATAATGTAACAAGGTTCTCGGTTTTTTTTCCTGAACGCAGACAATTTTTTTTGGAGAATGCTTCATTATTCGGAGTAGGAGTGAGGCCAAATGAAGATGGTTCCGGAGGTAATATGCGTATCCAACCTTTTTTCAGCCGCAGGATTGGCTTGGATGATTTCGGAAACCCGATTCCTCTTGATGCAGGCGGAAGATTTGTTTATCGATCATCAAAAAGAAATGCAGGAGTAATGGTAATGCGGCAAAGAGAATCGTCGACAACACCCGGTACAAATTTTTTTGTTGGCCGCTTCTCAGAAAATTTTGGCAAGCAAAACAGGATCGGTGGATTAATGACGGTAAAAAATAATTCGGATGGTACGAATGTAGTAAGTGCTGTAGATGGTTTTTTCAGAATGGGTGAATCACATTCATTAAATACAATGCTGATCCATTCGAATACAGGAAGCAAAAACGGGTTTGCCGGATATGGTCAATATTATTACACGAACAATCAATGGAAGATATGGTGGACACAATCTGTGGTTACAAAAGATTTTAATCCTGAGTTAGGTTTTGTTTCCCGCAGTGACGTAATCGGTACTACACCGGGAGTATTCTGGTATTATCGTGGTGATGCATTGCCATTCAAAAAATGGATCCGTGCATTTGAGCCGGGAGTTTTTCCTGAGTTTTATCACCAGGCATCAACCGGTAAACTTACAGAAAGTCAAATCGCCATAAATCCTGTCTGGCTTAATTTTCAAAGTGGCGGATATTTCGGATATATCATTACTCCAACCTACCAGTTGTTAACTGAACCGTTCGCTCCTTTAGGAATAAATATACCTGAAGGAAAATATAATTATTTAAGACATTTTTTTTATTTCAGCAGCGATCAGTCAAGAATAGTCAGTACAAATTTTAATTTTGAAACGGGCTCTTATTTCAATGGTAAACTATTTGCCGGAACCTTTTCTTTAAACATTGCACCCATTCCACACTTATTTCTGCAGGCACAATTCAATCGCAATCATTTTAAAGAAGTGGGGAATCCCGAAACAAATAAAACAGTTGACTTGTATAGTCTTTCAGGAAGACTTGCCCTAAATCCAAGATTGCAGCTTATTGGTTTTTATCAAAAGAATTCAGAAAATAATTCAAGCAATTATAATATCCGCCTTTCATGGGAGTACCAACCGCTATCTTATATCTATCTTGTTTTTAACCGCAGGGGATTTGATAATCTGCAAATGAAAAGACAAACAGAAGATCATGCGATAGTTAAAGTGAGTTACCTCCGGCAATTATAGGGGCCGCAAAGGGGATGCTTTGGAAGATCCTTCAAATTGAAAAGGGAGCACAAAGTGCACGAAGTGTAACACAAAGGACACAAAGAAAATTTATAAAGTAAATCTCTTTGTGTTCTTTGTGCTTCGTAGTGTTCGTCGTGTTACTTAATCTTTATAACGTCGTAAATATTTTTACAATACCATCTACCTCACTGCTTACTATTAAAAGTCCTTTACCGTTTGGACTTTCACTTGCATTAACAAATAAAACGCCTTCTGGTCCTACGCCGCTATTTAACCATTGCAGATAAACAGGACTATCAGGGTCAGTTATATCATACACTGCAACTGCATCAGCTCTTTCCATGCCTACAAACAAAAGATTCTTATTTCCTACACGGCCGATCGCCATGCCTTCGGGTTCTATAGATTTATCATCACTGCGGCTATCGGGATATTTATTGGCTGCTATTGCTCTTTTGTCAAGATCATTTTTACTGTCAAAGATCAATTCACCTGTATTGCCATTCCAAATGCTAAACGATCTTGCGCCCTGGGTATATATTTCATCATAATCACCATCGCCGTCAGTATCGCCTAATGTTCTTGTTACATTCAGTCGTCCAAGTTTTGAATTCATTTTTAAGGTAGCTGCATTAGGAAAAGCAGTGGGATCAAGAACATAACTTGCATTACCCAATCTTACATTTTCAACGAACCCCGCCCATTCTCTTGCATCACCTTCATTAGCGCTGTATACGTACGGTATTCCATTGTTGGGATGAACGGCTATTGCATCGGGACAATAAATTCCTTTCACCGGCCATGGTGCCAATAAACCAACTGCTCCATCCTGGTCACTCGGATCGATTGCATTCATTTCAAGATTGAAATTCTTAAACCCAAGCGGGAATATGGATTTAATAGATTTTGTCCGGAGATCGATCTTAGCAATACCATTATTTTCCTGTAATGTTACCCAGGCTGTATTTGAGTTTGCAGAAACAGCAATGTACTCGGGCTCCATATCCTGTGCAAAGCTGGCGTTGGGCCCAAATACTCTTAAGCCACCGGCTTTCAATTGCGCAGCTTGTGATGCAAACCCGCTAAAATCGAGCGTTGTTACTGCATAATTATTTTCAACATCAATGATCGAAACAGTCCCTAACGGGTCGATCGTATACGCATCATTCGGTTCGCCTTCATTTGCACTAAGAATAAGTTTTCCATCGGGTGAAAATGTAACCATATCGGGTTGAGCACCCACAGTTCTTACAGCGATCTCAGCATTTGTTTCTGTATTAAATACAACAACTTTTCCTGCATTTGTTTTAACAGTAGCTTCAATTGCTGCTGCAAGTTTTCCATTTTTTACATATACACTATTTACCAAACCACCATATATAGAAATTGGAATAGTTGTGATCAAAACAGGGGCGGAGGGATTTGAAAGATCAACAACATCGATCCTGTTATTGTTTGCAGTGTTGTTAACAACAAAAAGTTTATTCGTATGCGGATCAAAAGCACTGATCTCAGCAGCGCCACTTTCACCAAGATCGATCATGCCGGTTTCACCAAATGTCGCGGATTCATGATTAGAATTTCCACCGGCAGCTGTGGCAATTTCTTCATCACTCGCTTGTGGTTCCTGGAAATTTTTGGTACAGGATGCCAATACAATAAGGCCAGCCAATAGCAGATAAGTTTGTTTCATTGTTTTAGGTTTTGAATGGCACAAATAAAAATGATAAACGTTTCGGGAAGATTACCGGTTAGTTAAGAGGATATTAATTTTAGCGGTCGCTAAAATTAAAGAATAGAAAGCTTCGATGAAACGAAGCATTGATTTGTGAATAAATTTTACCGGGAGAAATTAATAACGTCTGTCTCTTGGGCCGCTCGGAGGTCTTCTGTCTCTGTCTCCGCCGCCACCACCACGATATCCACCACCACCGCCGCCGCCCCGATAACCACCGCCGCCGCCGTGTGAACCACCACCGCCGGGTTTGTCTTCAGCTTGTTTTACTATCAATGGTTTTTTACCGAGAGAAATATCATTAAGACTTTCGATTGCATCTTTTGCTTCCACTTCATTGGGCATTTCAACAAAACCAAAACCTTTACTCTTGCCGGTTTCTCTATCCATCGCCACTTTTGCCGACACTACTTTTCCAAATTTTTCAAATATCTCCTCAAGTTCTGCATCATCGAGATCATAGGGCAAACCGGCAACAAAGATTTTCATGTGCTTATTTTTTGTAAATGTAATAAACTAAATGGTAAAAATCCCAATAGATTAGGATCAATTAACCGGTGCTTTTGCATCCACTACTTCTATTTCAAAAACCAAAATACTATTGGGTGGAATTTTTGCTGCTCTTGTACGAATTGAATAAGCGAGATTTGATGGAATAATGATCTTTATTTTGCCTCCGATCTTACAGAGCGGCACCCCGATCTGCCATCCCATTATTAATCTTTTTAAAGGAAATGTAGCCGGCTTATCTTTAGTTTGATCGAATACAGAATTATCGCTCAATAAATATCCTTTATAAAAGACAGTCACGGTGTCATCGACAGAAATCTGTCGACCGGTTCCTTCCTTCATCATTGTATAAACAATCTCTGAATTCTTTTTATATCCGATACCGGGCAACATTTCATCAATTGAATGCTTTGCAATCCACAGATTCATTATTGCTGTATCGATTTTGAACTGCGCCAGACTATCGATATGCGAAAAAAGATTCACAAGAGGTGGCGCAACGTTTTTTTCAGAAAGGTTTTTCCAGGAACCATTATTACGTTGACACCATGTTTCATTAATGTTTATGTGAAGGGGATTCTTTTTTAATGCTGTATAAAAAACTGCCGGTTGCTTTAAAGTATTCCATTGTCCAGATATTTTACAAGTACCGATCAGTTTCCATTTTTTTTCATTTGGTAAAAAAATATAACCAGTGTATAACGAAAAATTTCCTGCAGAGTCGCCGGCAGTGGCAATCATCAATTTATAATTTGCATTTTCCACCCAATCATATTTCCAGCTCAGCTCACCCTTTTCTTTTTTAATTCCCAAACCGGTTGCCACTACAGGCGCATCGGAGGGAAATTCAAAAACAACTTCTCTTTCTTTTTTATCAGATTCAAGTGAAAGTTTTACCACATCTGTTTTAACTCCTGCGAATACTTCTTTTTTTGTGTTGATGGTACCCACTGAAATATCCGCAAGAAATGAAACGGCTTTTACACTATCTGGTAATGAGTAATAAATAAGAGAATCCTTATTGTTAGCGGATGCAGAGAAGAAAGCCAAAAGTAAAAAAGCAAAAGTCAAAAACTGTTTCATGTTTCGAGTTGTTTGAATGCGTTCCCGATATTATTAATTATATCACCTGCTATCATTGCTTCCTGTGAGAATTCTTTTGCTGCAATATCACCCGCCAGGCCATGAAGATACACCGCAAGGATTGCAGCCTCTTCTGATGAATAGTTTTGCGCCAATAAACCGGTAATTATTCCTGTAAGCACATCACCACTGCCGGCGGTTGCCATTCCTGCATTACCTGTATTATTAAAATATCCTTTACCAGATGGAGTGGCAATAAAACTATGATGACCTTTCAAAACAATTAAACAATTCAACAATTTAGCCTTCTGCAATGCCAGTTGAATTCTCTCAAAATCATTTTTACTTTGTCCGAACAATCTTTCAAATTCTTTTGGATGGGGTGTAAGAATGGAGGCGGGTGGGAGAGAAGGCAGATCTTTTTCCATCGATAAGCCATTCAATGCATCTGCATCAATTACCACCGGCTTTTTATATTCCGAAAGCAATTCTTTAACAGCCGCTCTTGTTTCTGACGCGGTTCCTAAACCAGGGCCGATCCCAATCGCATCATATCCCGGGATATCATCATTGATTTTAGTGGTCATAAAAGAATTTGCATCAGTCAATATCATGGCTTCAGAAACAGTGGTTTGTAAAATTTCATACCCGCATTTTGGGACGAAGCAAGTCAGTAACCCTGCGCCACTTCTTAAGCAGGCTTTAGCTGCTAAAACCGCTGCCCCAATCTTTCCATAACTGCCGGCAATAATCATTGCATGCCCAAAGTTTCCTTTGTGTGCAAACCGGTTTCTTGGCTTATGAATTGTCCGGATAATTGACCGGTCGATCATTTCAAAATTTGTATCAGCAGCCGGGAGAAATTCAGTTAACAATCCTATATCAAGAATAACCGGCTCGCCAATAAAGCCTGCGTTTTCTGCCACGAGAAACGCCGGTTTATAACATTGAAAGCTTAATGTATAGTTTGCCTTTATAACCGGATTGCCTTTTGATGATCGATCGACCGACATTCCACTCGGTATATCAATCGCGATAATTTGACGGCCACTATTATTAATATGATCAACCAGTTTTGCAGTTATTCCTTCCAATGGTCTCGTCAATCCGGAACCAAACAATCCGTCGATAACCACCGACTCTTTTGCTAATGGATGAAAATTTGTTTCGTCTTGTATAAAGTGAATAGTAACGGACGGATATTGATGAAGCCGTGCAAGATTTGTTTGGAAGTCGTCGGTCCCTTTATGCCCAAACTCAAGAATATTTACCGATACTGTGCAACCTCTGCCTGCGAGCATTCTCGCAATAGCAAGTCCGTCACCGCCATTGTTTCCTTTGCCACAGAAAATTGAAAAAGCATGAACGAACCAACTATTCTCCTCAAGCCATTCAAAACATTTTGTCGCTGCCCGTTCCATCAGATCGATGGATGCAATGGGCTCATGTTCTATTGTGTACTGATCCCAGGCTCTTATTTGCTCAGCATTTAAAATCTTCATTTTTTAAAATACTGGCTAAAGTTGAGAAAGAATTTCCAAAAAGAAATGGAGTTATCGTTTTGTTTTGGAGGATTTTGTTTTCGGCGTATCGACCTCTTCTTTTACGGAATTTTCACCCACGGAATTATCATCGGTATCATCACCGTCATCATATTGCTGATTGAGTCTTGGATTATAAATACCAAAAAGGTTATATGCCTTTGCCGCCGAGTTATAAATATTACGATTGTATTTATTTCCAATTACGATCATTGTAGCGTTTTCATCAGGGAATCTTACAAACACTGCATTCGAGCCATGCCAGCGGCCATTGTGATAAACAAATTTTTTCCCGCCCGGAAAGATCATCATTCGCCATCCTAATCCATAATTATGAACTGATCTTCTTTCATTACTTAGTGGAGTGTATGCAGAATCCAGCGTTTCCTTTTTAAATAAATTGCCGCTGCTCAGGGCCTGGTCCCATTTCAACAGGTCCTGTGCCGTTGTATAAATATTTTTATCTCCATAAGTACAGTCAAAAGGATCCGGCGCCCAAAAGCGCCCTGTCCATTCAAAGCTCGGCGTGGGTGATAACGTATCCTGGTTTGCATAAACAAAAGTGTTTGTCATCTGAAGCGGATCAAAAAATATACGCTTCATGAACGCAGGAAAAGTTTCACCGGTTACTTTTTCAACGATCATTGCAAGCAATACATAGTTTGTATTGCTATATGCGAATCTTGTTCCTGACCTGTATTCAAGCCTGGGCTGAATCGTATATAAAGAGTTCAATACATCCTGGTTGCTGTAACAGGTATCTTTTACTTTCAGCTTCGATAAGTAATTAAGATAATTAGGTAAACCGCTTCGATGACTCAATAACATTTTTACAGTAATGCCCTGGTAAGGAAATCCGGGAAAGAATTTACCGAGTGTATCATTCAACTGCAAGCTTCCTTCTTCCATTAAATGCAAAATGGCCATCCCGGTAAATGTTTTACCTACACTCGCTATATGTAAAGGTGTATTTTCATTAAGACTGTCTTTAGTTCTCATATCGGCGAAACCGACTGTCTTTTCAAAAACAACCGTACCATTTTTTGCAATTAACATTTGCCCGTTAAATCCCCGGTTTATTAGGGCGCCTTCAAAATGATTTTTGGCAACATTATAATAATAGCGAAATTCTTCCTTTGACAACTCCTTAGGGGTCGGAGGATAATATGCCAAAGAATCCGCCGGGGCCGCATTAAAAGTCTGTTGACTTGAGGTATTGCACCCAAATAAAATAGCAATTACGATAGGGTAAAGAAATTTTTTCAAGTAGAATACAGTTTAGACAAATGTAATAGCACAAGTCATGCCTAATCAGCAGGACTTTTCCCCATAAAGCAAAAATTGTTAATAGTTACAACTCTATATTTGCACACATGGAAGCACAAAAAACCAGCTACCCGAAGGAAAAAATAAGAATTCTTTTCTTAGAAAACATTAGTGATACTGCGGTGAAAAATTTCAGAAGTCACGAGTATTCTAACGTAGAAAAGATCACAAAGGCGCTTAACTGAGGATGATCTGATCAAAGAAATAAGAGATGTGCATATTCTCGGTATTCGGTCAAAACCCAGATAACAAAAAAAGTATTGGAGGCTGCAAAAAAACTACAGGCAATAGGTTGTTTTTGTATTGGTGTAAACCAGGTGGACCTGAAAGCAGCAACCAAAAATGGCGTCGTTGTTTTTAATGCGCCTTATTCAAATACAAGATCTGTGGCTGAGTTAGTGATTGGTTTAGCGATCATACTTATCCGTCGCATACCCGATAAAAATAAAGCAGCACATGAAGGCACATGGCTGAAAGATGCAAAGAATAGTTTTGAATTACGGGGTAAAACACTTGGCATCATTGGCTATGGAAATATCGGCAGCCAGGTAAGTGTACTGGCCGAAGCCATGGGAATGAAAGTGATCTTTTATGATGTAGAAACAAAACTGCCGCTTGGCAATGCAGAAGATGCAAAATCATTGAAAGAACTTTTAGGCCGCTCAGATATTGTAACGCTTCATGTGCCTGAAACTTCGCATACGCAAAATCTGATCAATAAATCAACACTGAAATATTTTAAGAAGGGCGCAATATTGATCAATTATGCAAGGGGAGAAGTGGTAGATCTTGAAGCATTGCGAAAAGCAATCATCGATGGTAATATCAGCGGTGCTGCCGTTGATGTATTTCCTGTAGAGCCGGAAAAAAATGGCGATCGTTTTCAAACTCCATTGCAGGATCTTCCTAATGTAATATTGACGCCGCATATCGGCGGCTCTACTGAAGAAGCGCAACAAAATATTGGTGAAGATGTAAGCATCAAGCTTTTTAATTTTCTAGAAAAAGGAATTACGTTTGGCTCACATACCGTACCGGCACTGGCATTGCCACCACAGGAAGGCAGCCATCGCATTTTACATATTCATAATAATGTGCCGGGCGTTTTATCAGAGATAAACACAACCCTTTCAAAAAACAATATCAATATTCTTGGGCAGTACCTGAAGACAAATGACGAGATCGGTTATGTTGTGCTTGATGTTGATAAACAAATTTCCGCAAAAGCATTGCATCTCTTGAAAGAAGTAAAGCAAACGATTAAAGTGAGAATTCTTTATTGAGGAAGCGTCGTGAATGGTGAGTCGTGAATGGTCAATGGTCAATGCTCAAACCTGCGAACTCCGAACTCTGTACAGACAAGGCATGCCTTGTCTCTACGAACTCACGATTCACCATTCACCATTGACCATTCACTATTATATTTGCAAACATGGACACCTTACTAACAAGCTATCCCAAAGAAAAGATCAGGATCTTATTTCTTGAGAACATCAGTGAATCTGCTGTAAAGAATTTCCGCGACCAGGGTTATACAAACGTTGAAAAGATCAATAAATCTCTTAGCGAGGAAGACCTGGTAAAAGAAATAAAAGATGTGCATATACTCGGTATCCGTTCAAAAACACGTATTACAAAAAATATCTTAGATGCGGCAAAAAAATTACAGGCCATTGGTTGTTTCTGTGCCGGGGTAAACCAGGTAGATCTGAAAGAAGCCACAAAAAATGGCGTGGTTGTTTTTAATGCACCTTATTCCAATACACGTTCAGTTGCTGAATTGGTGATTGGTGCAGCGATCATGCTATTGCGCCGTGTGCCTGATAAAGATAAAGCTGCACATAATGGTCTTATGGGCAAAAGATTCAAAAGGAAGTTATGAGCTGCGGGGAAAAACGATGGGTATTATCGGCTATGGAAATATCGGTATGCAGGTGAGTGTAATGGCCGAAGTGCTCGGAATGAAAGTTATTTTTTATGATGAGCAAACAAGACTGCCGCTTGGGAATGCTGAAAATGCAAAATCGATAAAAGACTTGATGGCCAATTCAGATGTTGTTACACTGCACATGCCGGAAACAGCAGGCACAAAAAATTTTATCAATAAAACAACGCTAAAACATTTTAAGAAAGGTTGTATCCTTATCAATTTTGCCCGTGGACGATTGATCGATGCAGATGCATTGCGTACCGCAATTCTTGAAGGAGATATCGGTGGTGCTGCCATTGATGTTTTTCCTGATGAACCTGAAAAAAAAGGCGAACCCTTTCATTCCGTTTTGCAAAATGTGCCGAATGTGCTGCTGACTCCGCATATAGGCGGATCTACTGAAGAGGCGCAGGAAAATATTGGTGAAGATGTAGGCAATAAACTTTTTACTTTTTTAGAAAAAGGAATTACGCTGGGATCGCATACGGTACCGGGGCTGGCGCTGCCGCCGCATGAAGGCAGCCATCGCATTTTACATATTCATAATAATGTGCCTGGTGTGTTATCAGAGATCAATACAACTCTCTCGGAAAACAACATCAACATTCTTGGCCAGTATTTAAAAACGAATGATGATATCGGCTATGTTGTGCTTGACGTAGATAAACAGATCTCATCACAGGCAAAGCAATTGCTGAAAGAGGTAAAGCAAACAATTAAAGTAAGAATGTTGTATTGAGTGAGTGGTGAATGGTGAATGGTGAATGGTGAATAGCGAGCCTCCGAACTTCGTAGAGACAAGGCATGCCTTGTCTCTACGAATTCACCATTCACCATTCACCATTCACCATTCACCATTCACGATTATATTTGCAATCATGGCAAACGAACTTATCAATAATTTACTGGATGCACTGAAGCTTTCGCCGGATAATATCCCGTTACGCTTACAGGTAGCTGACCTTATGTTGCAGGAAAAAATGTATTCAGAATCAGCAGGGCAGTATCAGCAAATACTTGAAAAAAGTTATGGTAATACAAAAGCACAATTAGGATTAGCCACTTGCTATTATTACCTGCAAAAAAATTCTGCCGCAATTATTATTTATGAACAGCTTCAGCCGCATCTTTCTTTAGATGACCAGGTTCGTTATATAAAATGTCTGATCAAGGAAAATTCAATTCAGCAGGCGATCAGTTTGTACCAGCAACTCATTGCGTTGCATCCCGATTTTAAAGATGAAGAAATAGATGCTCAATTAAGAATGCCTTCGTCTGCTGCTGAAACGGATGATGAGTGGAATGAAGACGATGATTACTTTATGGAAAAGCCGGCCGTTAAATTCTCAGACGTCGGTGGTATGAACAGAGTGAAAGAAGAAATTGCGATAAAAATCATTCAGCCACTGCAAAACCCCGAGCTCTATAAAGCATTTGGTAAAAAAACAGGCGGTGGTATTTTGCTATACGGTCCGCCCGGTTGCGGTAAAACATTTATTGCAAAAGCAACCGCCGGTGAGATCAATGCAAAATTCATCAATATCGGGTTGCATGATATTTTAGATATGTGGATCGGCAACAGCGAAAAAAATCTTCATGGCATTTTTGAAATGGCAAGACGAAATGCGCCTTGTGTTTTATTTTTTGATGAAGTAGATGCAATGGGAGCCAGCCGTAATGATATGAAACAATCGGGAATGAGACATGTCATTAATCAATTCCTTGCTGAAATGGATGGAGTAGAAAGCGATAACGATGGTGTATTGATACTGGCAGCAACCAATGCACCATGGAGTGTTGACGGTGCTTTCAGAAGACCCGGCCGTTTTGACCGGATAATTTTTGTGGAGCCGCCGGATGAAGAAGCCAGGGAAGATATTTTACGATCAATCTTAAAAGATAAGCCTGCAACGGATATTGAAATTGGGAAAGTAGCAGCGGCGGCAAAAGATTATTCCGGCGCTGATCTGAAAGCTGTGGTTGATATCGCTGTGGAAGACAAGCTTCGTGAATCAATGAGCAAAGGAGCATTGCAACCTATTACTACCAAAGATCTGCTGAAAGCAATTAAGCAACATCGTGCTACTACTCTTGAATGGTTTTCTTCAGCACGCAACTATGCTTTGTATTCAAACGAGTCAGGGCTCTACGATGACATTTTGAAATATCTAAAGATCAAGAAATAATTATGGATGTAACACCGCTATTGGAAAGAGCGAATTTATTACTGGAACAGGGAAGGACCAGGGATGCCGAAAAACAAGTAAAGCAAGCATTGCAGCAAGAGCCCAATAACGATTATGCCTTATCGATCCTCGCACGATGTTACATGAATGAGGGTCAGCATGACGCCGGAATTGAGATCATCAATAAGGCGATCGCCATCGATCCTAATGAATCATTTTATTTTTACCTGCTGGGTTTTGGTTATTATCAAAAGGATATGTTTCTGCCTGCTAAAGATAACCTGAGCAAAGCAATCCGGCTGAACCCATATAATGCCGAATACTTTGGATTGCTTTCATTTATTTTTCTTGATGAAAAAAAATATGATGAAGCATTGCAAAACGCAGATGAAGGGCTGGAGCTTGACCCGGAAAATATAACCTGCCTGAATGCAAGAGCAAGAGCGTTGAATAAACTGAAGCGAACTGATGAGGCCGTTGAGACCATCGGTGATTCTTTATCAAAAGACCCTGACAATAAATTTACCCATACTACAGTAGGATGGAACTATCTTGAAAGAGGAAGTCATAAAAAAGCGGCGCATCATTTCAGGGAAGCTTTACGTACTGACCCGAATTTTGAATCTGCAAGATTAGGATTGAAAGAATCGTTGAAATCAAATTTCACTCCTTACAAGCTCGTTTTACAATTTAGCATGTGGATGTCGGAAAAAGGTAAAAACTTTCAATGGATATTCATTATCGGTATTTACGTTCTTTTCAGGGTGCTGAGAGGTGTTGCTTCAACAAATGCTGCGTTAAGGCCCTTCCTGCTTCCTTTGATCGTTTTGTATTTCATATTTGTTTTTTTCACCTGGATCGCTAATCCGATTGCAAATTTTTTCCTGTTATTTCATAAAGATGGAAAACATTCTCTTACAAAAAGTGAATCAATAATCGGGATAACGACTGTGTCACTTTTACTTTCCGGGATTTTATTGGGCTGCTATGCATTTTATTCTTTTGATGAATTACCAACCGCGTTGGCATACACTGCATTTATTCTTGCCTCAATGTCAATTCCCGTCGGGAAATTAGAATTACCGTTGAATTTTAGTTCCGGTGGGATCAGGGTATGGTATCCCGCTGGTCTTGTAGGTTTAGGATTATTGTCAATATTGGTCATGTTTTTTAATGCGGATGCCGGAAGTTCGCTTGCAATAATATATGGTATTGCTTTATTCATTTTCTCCTGGGTGGCTAATTCATGGTAACAAACGGGAATTTTAAATTTTCAATAATTATTGAAAATTGTGTAAATTTGGGCTGTAAATGATTTCTAGATGAAAGTAATTATTGTCGGCGGAGGATTTGGCGGATTAAAATTGGCAAGAAAACTTAATAATAAACCCGGTTTTGAAGTATTGCTCATTGATAAATTTAATTATCACCAGTTTCAACCACTGTTTTACCAGGTAGCTACTGCAGGACTCGATGCGAGTAATATTTCTTTCCCATTAAGAAAAGCATTTCAAAAAAGTAAAAATGTCCGCATCAGGATCACCGATCTGAAACAAATAGTTCCCGCTGAAAATAAAATCATAACCGGCATAGGAGAAGAGAACTATGATGTGCTGGTTTTAGCTACCGGCGCCGATACAAATTTTTTTGGTAACACAGCAGTTAGAAGAACATGCTTTTCCAATGAAGTCAACGGTGGAAGCATTACAACTCCGTTATAAGCTTGTTCAAAATTTTGAAGATGCATTAGCAACGAAGAACGAAGAAGAACTGCAGCGCCTGATGAATATTGTAGTAGTGGGAGGGGGGCCAACCGGGGTTGAGATCTCGGGTGCACTGGCCGAAATGAAAAAATATGTTCTGCCAAAAGATTATCCTGAGCTTGATTTTTCAAGAATGAATATTTTTTTATTGGAAGGCACGCAAAAAACGCTTGGGCACATGAGTGAGAAATCTTCCATTCAATCAAAAAAATATTTGGAAAAACTTGGCGTAAAAGTGATGACAGGTGCTCATGTGAAAGATTATGATGGTAAAAATGTTTTGCTCGGTGACGGGCAAAGCATACCCTCAGCTACAGTTCTCTGGGCTGCGGGTATTAAAGGTAATATTCCCGATGGCGTTGATAAAAGTTTAATAGCCAGGGGAAACAGGATAAAAGTAGACAGGCAAAACAGGGTGACCGGTTTTCAAAATGTTTATGCGATCGGTGATCTTGCTTATATGGAAACACCGGCTTATCCAAATGGTCATCCGCAGGTGGCAACAACGGCTATTCAACAGGCGAAACTGCTTGCTGAAAATCTCATCAAGATAAAAAACGGAAGAAGCGATCTTAAAGAATATGAATATCACGATAAAGGAATCATGGCTACTGTGGGCAGAAATCTTGCAGTTGTTGATATCCCCAAACCTAAGCTGCATTTCGGCGGCTGGTTTGCATGGATCATCTGGATGAGCCTGCACCTGATGCTGATACTCGGTGTAAAGAACCGGTTCTTTGTTTTTATAAACTGGCTGTATAATTATATCACTTATGATCAAAGCCTGCGGTTGATCTTTAAAGAATTCAAGAAGTCAAAAAAATGAGCCAACGGAAACTTCTTACAGCAGAATGGCGAAAGTTGATAATGGCTAATTATGAGATTGACCCGGCTATTTTAAAAAAATACCTACCGGCCGGAACAGAATTGGATGCGTGGGAAAATAAATATTATGTAAGCCTGGTTGGATTTATGGTTTTAAAAACTAAACTGCGTGGGATCAGTATACCTTTTCATTCAAACTTCCCGGAAGTAAATTTTCGCTTTTATGTTCGAGCAAAATCAGGGAATGATTGGAAAAGAGGAGTCGTTTTCATCAATGAGTTTGTTCCCAAACATGCTGTAACTTTTGTCGCCAACCGGTTGTACAAAGAACGGTTTGTAACATGTCCCATAAAATATACATGTGAAATAAACAATAACCTTAGGGTCGGTTATCATTGGAAAAAGGATCATAAATGGAATAAGTTAGAAGTAATCGCCAATTCAAATTCATATCAATTTAAATCGGGAAGCAACGAAGAATTTATTACTGAACATTATTGGGGTTATTCATCAATTGATAAAAATAAAACAGAAGTGTACCAGGTTGATCATCCGCGATGGAATATTTACCCTATAGAACATTATAACATTGATTGCAATTTTAGGCCCCTGTATGGAAATGACTTTGCATCTTTAGATCATGAGCGGCCGGCATCGGTGTTACTTGCCGAAGGTTCACCAGCTATTATTTACACTAAGAAAGTTCTTTAAGCAATTTCTTTGCTCTTGTTTTAAATGCTACCGTTTCATAGTCCCATCTTTCTTCAATCACCAGTTTTATTTCGTTAATGATCTCCGGGTATTGCTTTGCAAGATTTTGCAATACGGTTATCGAAAATGCTTTTACAGCAACTGCTTCAGCAGGCGAGGTAACGTATCGAAAGCAAATATCCATCACTTGTCCATGAAATTTTTCAGGAATAGATACATACTGCAAAAGCCGGACGCTGTTTCTTTTCACTGCATCATGAATTCCCTTTTTACTTAAATTTTTTACCAGGTTGGTAAAATGCTTTTTAATAAACTCCGGATGTTTTTCCACGCAATAGCTGATCGGCCATCCAGCCCTTTGTACGACACGGTATTCATCATTTAAAAACAGGTGGAATAATTCATCAAATCTTTTTTGATCATGACCCACCCATTTCACAATTGCATCGCATTGTTTTTTTGAATGCTCTTTTAACAAAGCAGTTTTAATATTCATTATCTTTCTGAATAATTTAATAAAGTAACGAATCAATCGCTTCATGAAAAAGTATTTCCTGTTTATTGCCGTGGCGTTTATTTCCTGCACAGTGCCATTACCTGCGGTTGTTTTACAGACTGATTTTGGTGTAAAAGATGGGGCAGTGGCCGAAATGAAAGGAGTGGCGTTATCTGTTGAACCTGCACTGCAATTGTTTGATATTACTCACGAGATACCTTCCTATAATATCTGGGAAGCTGCTTACCGGCTGAACCAGGCTGCAGTATACTGGCCAAAAGGAACTGTTTTTGTTTCTGTGGTTGACCCTGGTGTAGGCACAGCAAGAAGATCTGTTGTGCTGAAAACCAAATCCGGTCATTATTTTGTTTCACCCGATAATGGCACGCTGACATTAGTAGCAAAAAATCTTGGCATTGCTGAAATAAGAGAAATCGATGAAAGTATAAACCGCCGCAAAGGTTCAGAGAATTCAAATACGTTTTATGGTCGTGATGTGTATGTATATACTGCTGCAAGATTAGCCGCAAGTAAAATCTCTTTTAAAAAAGTTGGAAAAAAGCTTCCGAAAGAAGTTGTTAGCATTAATTACCAGGAAGCCGTTTTGGACAATGGCGTTATAAAAGGAAATATACCTGTGCTTGATATCCAATACGGAAACGTTTGGACAAATATTCCTGGTTCGCTTGTTTATAAAATGGGAGTGAAATACGGCGACAGTTTACAAGTTGAAATATGGAACAACAATTCTTCAGTTTTTAAAAACATCGTTCCATTGGAAAAAACCTTTGGATCGGTAAAGGAGGGAAGCCCGCTTGCTTATTTTAATAGCCTGATGAATTTTTCACTTGCGATCAATCAAGGTGATTTTTCAGATAGCTTCAAAGTTTATAGCGGACCGGAATGGTCAATTAAGATTAGTAAATGAGTTTTATTTTAATTGGCTCTCCGGATATATCAATTATTATCTTTGTGTTCTTTGTGTTGTCTTTGTGTTCTTTGTGTTATTTTTTACCACAAAGGACACAAAGAATGTCACAAAGGATACGAAGCAACTACATATAGTTAGTCATATGATTTTAATAAGTTAAAATGAAAAATGGAATAATAATTTTATTGGCTTTGTTTTACACAACTCTTGGCTGGGGCCAAACAAAAACAATACAGGAGAGGTTAGGCTATCCAAAAGATGCCAAGCTTGTCATCATACATGCCGATGACCTGGGAGTTTCACATTCAGAAAACGCAGCATCGATAACAGCTATGGAAAAAGGAAGCGTAAGCTCCGCAAGCATTATGGTGCCATGTCCATGGTTTCCTGAAATTGCTGCGTATGCACAATCAAATCCTTCAGCTGATTTTGGTCTTGCATATAACATTGACAAGTGAATGGAAACATTATAAATGGGGGCCGGTAACTGCAAAAGAAAAAGTGCCGGGGCTTGTAAATAAGAATGGTTTTCTTTATTCATCTGTCGATAGTGTTTCTCAAAATGCCAGCGCTGCAGAAGTGGAAACAGAAATACGCAACCAGGTTTTACGTGCAAAACAATTTGGCATCGATCCAACGCACCTGGACGCACATATGGGCACCGCGCTGGAACGGCTCGATTATTTGAAAGCCTATCTGAAAGTAGGACATGAATTTAAGATACCTGTTTTCATTCCGCGGCAGTTAGAAAATCCTTTAAGAGTAAAATTTGATACGATCGTTTCTGATAAAGATGTTTTGGTAGATTATATCCTTTCTGCAAATCCGCAGGATTTCAAAAATGGTTTTTCCAATTTTTATATTAATGGAATTAAAAACCTGAAGCCCGGGCTTACATACCTTATTATACATACAGCTTACGATGATGAAGAAATGCGTGCTGTAACCATCGATCATCCTGGCTGGGGCGCTGCCTGGCGCCAGGAAGATTTTAATTTCTTTTCAAGCGCTGAATGCAAGAAGGTTTTAAAGGAAAACAATATTTATGTCATCACCTGGAAAGAGATCAGGGATAAGATCGTGAGGAAATAATTTTTTCATTTAGGCTTGATAGGAGGCGTTTTTCCAAATATCACATAGAGCGATTCCATTATCTGCGGTTTTAGTTCTGCGCAGGCTTTGAAAATTTCTTCCTGTGCGAGGCTTGCATCTTCACCATATAATCGTTGAGTCAACACTTTATTTGTCGCTTGTTGCAATGCAAGTATCTCAACAAGCAATTCAAAGATCATTTGAAGATTATACTTGGGATCGAATTTGAGATCTTCCAGCTTTTGCATACAATAATGGGATTGCTTACTTAAATATACAATAAACATAAAAAGGAACTGAAAACTCTTAACATAATAATACATTATAAGAAAACTCAACTTTCTGAAATTCAGTCTTTTTGTCTTATAATTACCGTTATGTTAAATAGAATGCGCACCATCATGAACACTGAAAAGGAAAGCTCCCACTCGTGAGAACTTCGTATCACTCCTTCCTTGTACCATGAATTCCCTACTATCGCACATTCTTTCTAAATTAGACCCATGCTAAAATTCCTCCCCGATCTATTGGCACTTCACAAAGATCAATTTGACAATGACATGATCGTTTTAAGAAACCAATCTGTTTATAATAATGCAGAAGATCTAAATAAAAAGTATGACGGAATTAAATGTAAAACTCATCCGGATAAGGAAAGCACGATCCTGGTTAAATTAAAAGATGTAGAAGACTTCTTAGAAATTAAAGATTGCTGTTGCAAAAATTTTAAGGCTGAACTTGATGGGATTGTTCAGGCGGAGACTCATGGCTAGCATCAATCTTCGGCATTGATTGAAATAACTATCAAATAAAAAAACCACCTTCCGGTGGTTTTACTATTTGTAATTAAATACCTTCTGCTTTTTTTCGATACTCCTCTGCTTTGGTCTTGTCTCCTTTTACATCATACGCCGTAGCAAGATAGCCGGACACTACTTTAAAGTTTCCTTTCTCCCCTGCCTTCAACGTTGCTTTTGCATTATAAAGATCAAAGGCTGCCTGGGCATAACTAATTAAATGGTCTGCTGCTTCCATCATTTTTGGCTTCAGGTCATCTTTCTTTTTCTTATCTGCTGGTGTAGTTCCTTTTATTGCCTGTATCTCATCCTGCGCATCGTAAAGAACATTATAAAAATGACGGGCCATCAGCACATTTGCTTCCGCATAATTCTTATTTCTCTCGATCGTTGCTTTCAAAACGGTTTCGATCTTCTTTTGTGATTCTTTATAATCTGCGGGCTTAGTATCGCCGGCATAAGTATAATTAAATAACTCTACGGCATAATTATATGTCATCAGGTATTTGTCAGGATATTTCGGCATCAGCTCGTCATACCTGGCAAACAGAGCTTTTTTATCCTTGACATCTATTTCTTCCAGCTCGATCTGGTACCAGCGGTCATCAGCCGGAAAAAGCTCACGGCCCAATTGCAGGTATTTCTCCTTATTGGCTTTATCATTTCTCTTTTGGTAATATTCAACCAGCAATTGGTAAACATCTACATTATCCTTGCCCGCAATTTTCTGGTCGGCAATCTTTTTGTAATAAACAACAGCATCATCATCTTTCTTTGCGCGGTAAGCACTTAATGCAATATTTTGAACTAAAGTAGTATCGAAGACAGGGAACTTAAAGTTATTATACTCAAAGTTTTTGCCTGTAATATATTCCTCCACCATTAACGCATTTTTGAAGTTGAGGTATGCAGAATCAAATTTTGATGCGCCAAAATCTGCCACTCCTTTATCAAAATAACCATTGTAGAGATCAAACATTCGCACATGCTGCTCAAGCGTAGCCCTTACAGCTTTAGGGTCCAGTTCATAATATTTCTTAAATGCATTGAATGCTTCCATGCGGCCATCCGGCGCCAGCGCTTTAAATTTTTCGCTTTTCGCGATCTCGTTATAGATTACACCCTTATACCACCAGCCATCCGATTTAGCTGCATTTTTTTCTTTGGTAAGAAAAGCATCCACTGACGCTTTGGCTTTATCTAATTCTCCTTTTTGAAATTGTTGTTCTATGTCCTCGATCGATTGGGCAAACAAACGGCTGCTTCCTAAAAGAATAAGCAGGCTTAAGAGAAATCTTTGCATGACGTAGATTTTTGTTTTTTTATTAAATCAGTCCCGATAGCTATCGGGATCAATTGCAGATGAAATTAATTACTCTGTGGTTGCATTAAGATCAGCCGGTGCTTCGCCATTTCCATTACCATTCACATCGCCATTTTCCACAATTTCCTGATCTTCTATCTTTGTTATCGCAGCTATTTCATCGCCTTCATCCAGCCGTATCAATTTTACACCCTGTGTGGCTCTTCCCTGCTCACTGATATCTGAAACTTTCATTCGTATAGTAACCCCGCTTTTGCAAGTGATCATCAGGTCTTCTTTTGGCGCTACTTCCAGCATGCCTACCAATTTACCGGTTTTTCGGCGTTACATTGATCGTCTTCACTCCTTTTCCGCCGCGGTTGGTAAAACGGTATTCATCAACTGCTGTTCTTTTTCCAAATCCTTTTTCACTTACTACCAATACTGTCCTTGATTCTCCATCTTTAGGATTTACACAAATCATACCAACCACTTCATCATCATTATCCTCCACTTCTATTCCTGCCACGCCGATTGCGCCACGGCCGGTTGCCCTTACTTTTTCTTCAGAAAAACGAATAGCCCGTCCGCTTTTCACTGCCATCATTATTTCAGAATTGCCATCGGTCATTTTTGCTTCAAGCAATTCATCACCTTCCAATATCGTAATGGCATTTACACCGGATTGTCTTGGCCGGCTGAAATCTTCCAGTGCGGTTTTCTTAATAATTCCTTTCTTAGTACAAAGAACAATATTGTGTGAGTTGACAAATGCTTCATCCTTCAGATCCTTCACGTCAATGATCGCTCTTACTTTATCATCAGGCGGAATTTGAATTAAGTTTTGTATAGCCCTGCCCTTACTTGTCTTTTCACCTTCCGGTATCTCGTATACATTCAGCCAGTAACATCTTCCCTTCTCGGTAAAGAAAAGCATCGTATGATGCGTGGAAGCAACAAAAATATGTTCGATCTAATCTTCCTCCCTTGTTTTTCCTCCCATCACTCCCCTGCCACCCCTGCGCTGTGAACGGTATTCAGCAGCTGATGTTCTTTTAATATATCCTAAATGAGAAATGGTGATAACAACATCTTCTTCTTTGATCAGATCTTTGATCTTTACTTCATCATCGAGATAAGTGATCTCAGTTTTTCGGGCATCACCAAACTTGTCTTTTACTTCCAATAATTCTTTTTTGATCAATTCATATCGCATTCCTTCATTAGAAAGCAATTCTTTCAGTTCACCGATCAGCTTCATCAATTCATCAAATTCCTGTTTTGATCTTTTCTCTTTCCATCCCTGTAAGGCGCTGCAATCGCAATTCAAGGATTGCTTTTGCCTGTATCTCATCCAGGCCCCAGCCGGCATTTATCAAATTGTCCTTTGCTATATCGGGTGTTGCCGAACTTCTTATCAGAGCTATCACTTCATCCAGGTGATCAAGTGCAATTAAATAGCCCTGTAAAATATGTGCTTTTTTTTCAGCTTCATTCAATTCAAACTTTGCGCGGCGGACCACTACTTCATGACGGAATTCAATAAACTCGACTGATCAGATCTTTCAGCGTTCAGCGTTCTTGGTCTTCCTTTTACCAACGCTACATTGTTGATGCCATATGAAGTTTGCAATTCCGTGAACTTATAAAGTTGGTTGATGATAACATTGGCGATCGCATCACGTTTCAGATCGATCACGATCCTTGTTCCTTCCTTTTCATTCGATTCATTGTTTACATGCGCAATTCCTTCAATCGATTTTTCATTTACCAGTTCACCGATTCTGTTCAGTCAGTGCATCGCGGCTTACCTGGTAAGGAACTTCTGTGATAATTATCTGCTCTCTGCCGCTTGCTTTTGCATCGACATGCAATTTTCCACGAACCACTACCCTGCCTCTTCCCAAATGCATAGCAGCTTTCACACCTTCCATTCCATAGATAATTCCGCCGGTTGGAAAATCAGGTGCTTTTACATGTCTCATCAATTCATCGATAGTGATATTGCGATTATCGATGTAAGCAATACAGCCATCAATCGATTCACTTAAGATTATGAGGCATCATGTTTGTGGCCATTCCCACCGCAATACCACTTGAGCCATTTATCAATAACTGGGGAATACGGGTAGGAAGAACCGTGGGTTCCCTTTCGGTATCATCAAAGTTCAATTGAAAATCTACCGTGTCTTTATCAATATCATCTAAGCATACTCTCAGCAAGGCGCTGCAATCTTGCTTCTGTATATCGCATTGCTGCCGGCCCATCACCATCCTGGTTACCAAAATTTCCCTGTCCGTCGATAAGCGTATAACGCATATTCCATTCCTGCGCCATACGCACCATGGAATCATAAACGGAGGTGTCCCCATGCGGGTGATATTTACCCAACACCTCTCCCACTATACGGGCAGATTTTTTATATGGCCTGTTATAATGCAAACCGAGTTCATTCATCGCATACAAAATGCGGCGATGCACCGGCTTCAATCCATCTCTCACATCCGGCAGGGCACGGCCAACGATTACCGACATTGAATAGTCGATGTATGCGGTCTTCATCTGCTCCTCGATATTTACAGGGATGATTCGTTGGTTGTCCTGCGTTTCCTGTGGCAATAAGCTATCGTCCATTTGTTGCTCTTAAGATTTATTTTACCGGCTTATGAAACTCCGATTGAGCCTCTGTTGCGACGCTCCGTTCATCTTCCGGGCCTTGATTATTCTTTCTCTTGATTTAAAGTTTGTACCTGATTTAAGAGGCCTCATAAGTCCCGACAAGTCGGGATTTGGAGGTTTTTTCAGGGCTTGCAAATGTACCGGAAAGGGCTATCAATTCCTGACAAATGATATTGTTTTTTGGGGCTATTTTTTCCACTTCGGTGGATGTTTTTCCTTATTATAAAATATATTTTTTATAACAACACTTTTACACAGCCCGGCACAGAATTTTCGTTTACATAAATGTAAAAACCTCTGGACGGTTATGAATACTTACCTATTACTCCGCAGTAACAAGCAAAGCGGACCCTATACTTTACAACAATTAGTGAGTTTTGGCCTTAAGCCCTATGATCTTGTTTGGGTGGAAGGAAAGAGTGCTGCGTGGCGATACCCCAGCGAGGTAGATGTTTTAAAAGACTACGCACCTGCCACCGAGGAACAGCCATCTGACAGGTTTTACAAAAAGCCTGAAGAAAAGCAGGAAGTAAAACCCCAGGCAAAAATTGTCAGCGAGCCGGTACAAACCGTTGATGAGCCGGTGCAGCAACCTGAGAAAACATATAGATTCGTTAATGAGCCAAAACTGCAACCCGGAGTAGCATATAGTTTACCAGTCGAAAATAAAACTGTAACAACCGGCAAAAAGGTATTTGTATCGATGCCGGAAAATCATACGCCAAAGAAAGCAGTTCAAACGGCAGCCGTTAAAGCGCCGGTGATTGTGGAAGAAAAGCCAAAGATCATTGAAGAAAGAAAAATCGAAAGCAAACCTGTTCTTATAAAAGAAGAACCCGTTATAAAAGAAACACCTGTTTTGCAAAAGACCGAACCAGTTTTCGAAAAACCAACGGTCTCCGTTAACGAAGAAACCACATTAAATCCAAAATATTCCGAGTCGCTTGATGATATTAAAAGACGATATACAGAAACCTATTTGAACCGTAAGAAAAGATCAAAATGGACATCCACTCATACTTCGCTTGTGCAGGTATTTGGTGGCGCTATATTCTTTTGCTTCCTGGTGGTAGTGGCTTATAAAAATTTTTCCGGTGAAGAAACCACACAGCCCAGAACAGTAGTAAAACCTGATAAACGTGCTATAAACACATCAACAGTTTCAACAACTCCCGTAACAACTCTTCCTGCTGCTGCAGAAACAAATGAACAACAGCCAAAGAAAAAATCACAATCAGTAAAGGAAACATTAAACCCACCTGACGAAAGTTTAGCTATAAATACAACCGTGCAAAATAAAGATGAGGCCGTAAATGAAAAAGATTTTGCTCCCGTTGACAAAAATGCTGCAGAAAAGAATACAGTATTGACCGAAACGGAAGAATCAAAACCTGAAGAAGTAAAACCTAAGGTCCGTCGCGTTAATATCAACAGACAGGTAAGTGTAAGAGCAAATAATTATAAGCAACGGGCCTTTGGCGGCGTCATGAATCTTGAGCTCACCGTAAACAATGATTCCAAATTTGATCTGGACAAAGTGATCATTGAACTTCAATACCTGAAGCCAAGTGAGCAGCCAATAAAAACCGAGAGAATTGTTTTCAATTCCATTGAGGCCAATGGCTCAAAAACAATAAAGGTTCCTGATTATTTGCGCGGGGTTAAGGTTGCTTACAGAGTGATGGAGATCGAATCTTCCCAATATGAAAGACAAACTGCAGGGTTATAGTTTTCCATAAAGTAATTTGTAACACGAAGCACACTAAAGTATACACAACGAACACAAAGAAGTTTGCATAACTCATAGCCCACGGTTTAAACCGTGGGCTATGAGTTGAGCAGCTTCCGTTTATCATAAGCCCTTTGTGTTCTTCGTGGTTTCTTTGTGTACTTTGTGATCCTGCTTCACGTCAAAAAGAATTTTCTTTAATTTAAATCGCTTTAATAATTGAATTAATTTGCCGGCAGATTCATTTCTAATGAAAAATATTTTATTATTTGGCGCCGGCAAATCTGCAACAGTCCTCATCGATTATTTACTTGCTAATGCAGAAAAAGAACAATGGCAATTAATTGTAGTTGATGCCGACATCAATCTTGCGCAGTCCAAGATCGGCATTTCACCGCTCGGCAAGGCAATTTCATTTGATATCAATGATGAAGAAGACAGAAATAAATACATCAGCGAGTCGGATATTGTAATTTCATTGTTGCCTCCCTCCCTTCATACCGTTGTTGCAAAAACCTGTATTGAAAAAAATAGAAACCTTCTTACGGCTTCTTATATAGATGATGAGATCAAGGCCCTGAGCTCCGAAATTGTAAAACGTAAATTACTTTTCCTTTGCGAGATGGGTCTTGATCCGGGCATCGATCACATGAGTGCGATGAAGTTGTTTGACAAGATCCATGCAGATGGAGGAAAGGTTATTTCTTTTAGATCTCATTGCGGCGGTCTTGTTGCTCCTGAAAGCGATGACAATCCATGGCATTATAAAATAAGCTGGAATCCAAGAAATATTTTACTGGCAGGAAAAAGCGGCGCTCATTATCGTGAAGATGGAGAAGAAAAAAAATTACAATATGAAGAACTTTTTACGGCAGACAGGATCGTCGAAATTCCGGAAATAGGTTTTTTAAGCTGGTATCCTAACCGTGATTCGCTCAGCTATGCTCCTCTCTATGGTTTAGAAGATGCAACCACAATTGTGAGAACGACACTTCGTCACCCGGATTTTATGTATGGCTGGAAAAATGTGATCGATCTGAAACTGACAGATGAAACACCGCAGTATGAAACAACCGGCAAAGCACTAATGGATTTTTTTAAAGAACATATGGAAAGAAATGGTTTTAGCGATTGGTTGCAGAAAAAACTTTCAGAGCGGTTTGACCAGACAAAAGAACTGTTGGAAAAACTGATGGAGCTGGTAGAAGCTGAAAAGGAAGCAGAAGATAGCGGCGGTGAAGTGGATAAAGATTTTATGGTTGTTGGAAAAGAAGGTGAGCTGCAAAAAATGGATCTTGATAAAATAAAAACTGATGCCGCTGAAATTGTAGCGCATAAAATGCATGAAGCAAACCTTACGCTCAAACAATTATTTTTCCTGGGAATGGATGATGATGAAACGATGATCAATAAAGGGCTGTGCAGTGCGGCGGATGTAATGCAATTGGCATTGGAAAAGAAACTTGCATTGCAACCGGATGACAGGGATATGATCGTAATGCTGCATGAAATTGAGTTCAGAGTCGCGAGCCAGGAATCGGGAGTCAGGAGCAGCCTGGTAGTGAAAGGAGAAAATAATTTACGAACTGCCATGGCGAAAACAGTCGGTCTTCCATTAGGTATTGCCGCAAAACTTATTTTAAATGGAACAATTCAACTTACAGGGTTGCATATTCCAACTAAAAAAGAAATTTATGAACCGGTGCTGAAAGAACTCGAAGAACATGAAATCAGATTTCACGAAGAAATAACGCGGCTGTCATGAACTATAAATTAACTGGTGATGATGCACTAAAAAAACTGCTGGAGCAATCCGAATATCCTTTTATCGTCATGATGAAACATGGTACAATGACGATCGAATACTTTGCACTACAGGAAGCAGATACTCAAACACCGCATAAACAAGATGAAATATATGTGATCATTAAAGGTCACAGTTCTTTTTATCGCGATGGTGAAAGGATGTCTTGCAAAGAAAATGATGTGTTGTTTGTTCCTGCAGGCATGGCTCATCATTTCGAAAGCTTTTCTGATGATTTTGCTACCTGGGTTATTTTTTATGGGCCGGAAGGTGGTGAAAAAATTTAAAAATTAAAAAGAGTTACTTAAAAACCTGTTTTTGTATTCTGCAATCCTCACCCAGTAGATGATCCAGCATATAGTCGCTGCGATTCCTGCACAACTTAAAAGGAAGAAAGTAAAAAATCCCAATACGCCGATAAGTCCTAAAATACAGTAGGCACGGCCCAGGTCATGTGTTGGCCTTTCATCTGTATAGATAGGAAAGGCAGAATCTGAAGTGGCACCAAAAGAAACAGGATGCCTGTCAACGAGCTCATTCCTGATAGAGTCAGCAATTTTATCCACTACAACGAACTGCCAATACAAGTTGAACACGGGAATTAATTGCAGCCAAACTTCATTAGGTTGTATTGTTCTGTTTTCAGGCTTTATTGTTCTAAGAAGATCTTGTTGAGCGATCAGAAAAAAAATCATGGGTATAAGAATAAATCCAAGAACCGGGAGCATCAACAATATTTCTGTAAAACCAAGGCTCATGATTTCTTGCTTAGCCTACTGAAGATAATTCAGGAGTTTCAAACATCAAACTCCGGTTTCTTATTTCTTATTTCTTAAGATCGAGTTCTGCCAATAACGAGGTTAACATTTTTACACCTTCGGTAGCTGGTTTTTCAATAGCTGTAATATTGGCTACTTCAGATGTATAAGGAATTCGTTTATCAATAATATATTTTGGAATATGCTGCGGAGCATAGTTTACAAGACCTGCGGCCGGGTATACAACCAACGATGTACCTACTACAACAAAAAGATCTGCAGCTCTTACAACAGGAATTGCTTCCTCAATCTTCGGTACCGGTTCTTCAAACCAAACAATATTCGGGCGAAGCTGCTGACCATCGTCGGCCTTATCTCCTATTTTAATATCGCCTTTTATTTCATAGATCAACGCATGGTCCCGCTCGCTGCGCATTTTAAATATTTCGCCGTGCAGGTGCAACACATTTGTAGAGCCTGCTCTTTCATGCAGATCATCTATGTTTTGCGTTATAATTGTTACGTCAAAATATTTTTCCAATTCTGCTAAGCCATGATGCGCCGCATTCGGTTGTGCATCTAAAACATTTTTTCTTCTGTAATTATAAAACTCTAAAACCAATTGCGGATTTTTTCGCCATGCACGGGGCGTTGCAACATCTTCAATATTGTATCCTTCCCAAAGTCCATCACTGTCCCGAAAAGTTTTTAGGCCGCTTTCAGCACTGATGCCTGCACCACTGAGAACAACCAATTTCTTTCTGCCCATGCATCAAAAATACTAAACGGTTCTGTACTCATGCCACGGCTTTGAACGTTGGCGTAGGGTTTCTTTAGAATAACCGTGCCACGGCTTTGAGCAGTGGCACCGGTATCAGCGAATCAAATTATCTTTTTACAAATGATATTGCCGATTCCACAAGACGAACAAACTCTGACCGGTATCCATTGTTATCCTTGCCCCTCGCACTTTTAGCCAATGAAACCACCTGCGAAAACGATGATTGTTGTTTATATTCTGAATCTCTTAATAGCAATCCAAACTCAGCAACCGATGCTGAAAAACGGAAATTCTCAGATGTATTTGTAAGTGGCAAATGCGAATCGATTACCGGGTGCTGAATCAATTTGCTTGTCTCCCCATTCGGTTCTTTGTATCTCAGTTTTATTGTCATTATCTCGGGGGACTCTTCATCGGCCACCTCGCTATTGTTATATTGATACTTTAATGGGTCGACTGATTTTACAAAGCTGTCTTTTACTCCGGCAGGGATTATTTCATATAATGCAGTTACAGTATGGCCAGATCCAAGTTCTCCTGCATCTTTCAGATCATCATTAAAGTCTTCTGCCGCCAGCATCCTGTTCTCATAACCGATCAAACGATATGCCTGCACTTTTGATGGATTAAATTCGATTTGAATTTTTACATCTTTGGCAATCGTAAATAATGTACTGCCAAACTCATTGACCAAAACTTTTTTTGCTTCGTTAATATTGTCGATATAAGAATGATTGCCATTTCCTTTATCGGCAAGCTGTTGCATTTTGTTGTCCTTATAATTACCCATGCCAAATCCAAGCACAGAAAGAAATACACCGGCCTTTCTTTCCTGTTCGATCAGGCGGACCAATTCATCATCACTTGAAACTCCTACATTAAAATCACCATCGGTAGCAAGAATGATCCGGTTATTACCGGCAATTATAAAATTATCTCTTGCCACTTTATATGCCAGTTGTATCCCTTCTCCGCCGGCTGTTGAACCGCCTGCCTCGAGCGCATCGATCGATTCTTTTATTTTTATTTTATCGCTTCCGTTTGTCGACGGTAATATAAGCCCGGCATTCCCTGCATACACAACAATAGCAACTTTATCTTTTTCACGAAGCTGGTCAACAAGCATATTCAATGAAGCCTGCACAAGCGGTAATTTATTAGGTTCATTCATTGAACCCGATACATCGATCAAAAAAACCATATTGGAAGGTGGAAGGTTATCAAGAGGGATTTCTTTTCCCTGTAAACCTATATGCACTAACCTGTGTTGTGTGTTCCAGGGGCAATCAGAAATTTCCGTATTCACAGTAAAAGGCTCGTCATTATGAGGTTTTGGATAAACGTAATCAAAATAATTTATCATCTCTTCGATGCGAACTGCGCCTGCGGGAGGCAGCGACCCGTTTTCCAAATAACGGCGAACATTGCTATACGCTGCTTCATCTACATCAATTGAAAATGTTGAAAGCGGATTTTTTGTTGCAGTAAGAAATTTATTTTCTACAATGTTATCGTAATCTTCGGTGTTAAATTTTTCTTGCGGCTTTTCCGGGAGCAATGCTTCGTCCTTAGTTCCTTCAAGGTTCTGCATTTCAATATTTGCTGCTTCACCATCTGGTACAACTACAACTCTTGAATAGTCAGCAGTACCCAATTGCACGGGCGGTGGCGGAGGGGGAGGCGTGACACTGTTCTTTGCGTCTTCCTGAAGGGTAACTGTAGTTACGCTTAGACCTTCATCATTAGATTTCTCTGACTCCTGGTTACAGGCAATGACAAAGAATAGTAGCAGTAGTACTGCCGGCAGTTGGCGAATTATTTTCATGGCTATGTTTTTTGTGTTTCACTAAAAGAGATGCATCAAATTCCTTTTTGCATAAAAACAAATGCTTTTATGCTTGTTTTACTGTTGGTGTTTTTGTCTTTTTATAAATAATAAATCCGGCAAAGATCATCAGTAATAATGGCCAGATCGATACGATACCAACAAACACTTCTCCTATCCAGTTCCACCCGTTTCTGAATGCAGCACCAAGCTTTGTACTAAAAGATGGTTTGTCTGTATCCTTCGCAGTAACATTTAATATTTGGTAAAAAGTAAGATTGATAGTGCTGAAGGAAGAAGAGTGACTGAGATATTCTATTCTGCCTGCAGCTGATTCGATCTCTTCCTGGATTCCGTTTATTTCAGATTGCACACTTAAAATTTCTTCCATATTCTTTGCCTGCTTCAACAGATCAAGATAACGTAAGCGAACCTGCTTTTTAGCCTCTAATCTAGATCTGGTGTCTATCACTTCAGTGGTTACATCTTCAGAAGTGATCTTCTTTTCATTTATTTCTTTAACACTTGCAGTAACCAGGTTCACTGCATTGTCAAATTGATCAACAGGAACTTTAATAGTTATTGTGTTCTCGATCTTATATTCAGATTGAGTTTGTTGTTCCTGCGCCACATAACCACCGGTTTGTTTTATCTTATCACGTAGAGAAGAATTGTAAGCGTTATAATCTTTTATCTCAAGGTTCAGGGATGCGGTTTTAATGATCTTTTTATCCCAGTCCTGTTGTGTTGCCGGTGTTGTCTGATCCTGCCTTTTCTTATCCCCCTGTTTTTGCTGGGGAGTTTCATTTGTCTGATCAATGTCGCCAGAAGGCGCCTCGTTTTTTCTAACGACTGTGTTCGAAAGTTCAGTCAATTTGTTGGCTTCATTTATTTCCCTGTTTAATGCGGTAGTAGTTTCTTTCGAATCATTTTTCCTTTCGCAGGAAATAAGTAGAAGTACGGCTGTTAAAGCAATTAGTATTTTTTTCATAACAGTATTTTTTTTGTTTTAAGATGCAATGGGGTTTCTTTTTACATAAACGAACTTATGCAACCAGAGATGGTCTAAAAAGTGGATGAAGTGGGGATCACCACGGGCACAAAGAACCACGAAGAACACAAAGGGTTAATAATAAATAGAAATTTCTTTGTGTCCATTGTGTGTCTTAGTGTTCTTCGTGTTACTTAATTACGTTTGAGACGACCTCATAATTATCTCAGTTCGCTTTCTTAAAATAGATCACAGCACTGTCTTTTGTTTGCAACACAAGACTGTCTTTATTAAGCGTAGTAACGGCAAGAGACTCTGCTGAGTCATTTTGCTTTTTCCATTCTATATGATTGTCTTTTGTCCATTGATACCGGACCGTATCACTAAGCACACTATCATTAAGAGATATTACAACGATATTCTCTTTTTTAAAATCATAATCGTATTTCGTACGATTTGAATCCGGGTTACCTGGAAAAAGTGCAACAGTATCTTTACGAGCCAGGGAATCTCCGAAAGGGGTCCATCGGACAAGCGTCCACTTTCCAATGATCTGCTCTTGCTTAAAACTGCTTACAGCATTTTGCATTTTGTTTTGAAGGAGGTAATACGCTGCACCTCCCAGGGCTGCCACTAAGATGACAGCCAGGATAATTTTTTTCATGGCTATACTTTTTTAAAAATTAACGATGTGAAGATTGATACCTTGAATAAGAAAAAGGTAACCCTGATCGGGGATTAGATGATTTTAAGGATTTAACGGATTAACTTTCCATTAAATGAAAAAACTGGTGTAAGGACACCAGCCACAATCCGCGAGATCTTTTTTAATCTTTTAATCAGCGATCTTTCTCCCCTGCCAACTCCATGATCACTTTATACTCCGCATCAGTAACAGGCTGTACAGAAAGACGGCCAATGCGAACCAGCGCCATGTTTGCAAGCCGCTTATCTTTTTTTATTGCTTCAAGCGGAACAGGCTTCTTTAATTTTTTATAAACTTTCAGATCAACGGCTACCCAGCGATCATCATCTGTCGTTGGGTCCTGGTATGCTTCTTTTATTACTTTGGCAATGCCAACTATATCTAACCCTTCATTGCTATGATAAAAGAAAACCTCATCTCCCTTTTTCATTGCTCTCAAATGGCCACGTGCCGCATAATTGCGTATGCCATTCCAGACAGTTTGTTTTTCTGCTGAAAATTTTTCCCAACTGTAAGCTTCGGGTTCTGATTTTACAAGCCAGTACGCCATAGTAATTATTAATTAATAATTATTAATTATTCATTTTTTACCATCCGCTTGCAAGCACATCCGCAATATGCATAGTTTGCAAATTATATCCTTTGTTTTTTATATAACCATCCAGATGCATTAGACAGGAAAGATCGGTAGAGATAAGATAATTTGCTTTTGTCAGTAATGCATTCTCCACTTTTTGCTCGCCCATAGCAATAGAGATGGATTCAAACTTTACGGCGAAGGTGCCGCCAAAGCCACAACAGGTTTCCACATCATGCATTTCATGAAGCTCCAGACCTTTTACATGCGATAAAAGTTTACGCGGCTCTTCTTTAATCCGGCATTCTCTGAGTCCTGCACAACTGTCATGATAAGTTGCTTTACCATTTAATACTGCTCCCACATGTTCTACCTGTAAAATCTTTACCATGAATTCTGAAAACTCAACAACTCTTTTGCTCAATTCCTTTACTTCATTATGCACGGAAGAATTATCAAGCAGCTTTGAATAATAATTTCTAACAAACCCTGCACAACTTGCACTCGGTGTAACAATATAATCTGTTCCTTCAAAATCTTTCACAAACTTCATGCAAACAGCTTTTGCTTCATCCCAAAAGCCGGCATTAAAAGCGGGTTGTCCGCAACAGGTTTGTTTTGTATTGTACGTAACAGTGCACCCGGCTTTCTCCAGCACTTTGATCATATTAAAACCAGTTTGCGGATAAAGCTGGTCAACAAAACATGGTATAAAGAGTTGAACGTTCATGACGTTTGCAGATTATTAATTATTTATTATTTATTATTGATTATTGGGTGATCAATGAATACTAAACATTTATTGTTAAGGGAAAATAATTAATAATTAGTTATCAATGATCAAAGGGTAATCATTTTAATCGCCGTTATCGCCGCCTCTTCTCCTTTATGGCCATGCTTTCCTCCTATTCTTTCTTTTGCCTGCTCTTCATTGTCTACGGTCAGCACTCCAAAAATAGTAGGAACAGGTAAGGTGAGATTTAACTGGACCACACCATCAGTTACCGCTTTGCATACATAATCAAAATGCGGCGTATCGCCGCGGACCACACAAGCCAATGCTATAAATGCATCCGGCTTTTTTTTCTTGCCTGCATTTTCCCAATAATTTTTAATAGCAAATGGAATTTCAAAAGCCCCGGGAACGGTTACAGTAATTATTTTTTTTACTTTAAGCGCTCGCTAATTTTTCCCTGCAGCCTTTTTCCAATTCATCAACTATTGCCGAATTCCATTCCGTTTTCACCAAAACAATACAGGCATTCTTTTTAAGAATGCCTGCATCTGTATTTAAAAGTTTACTGTTTGTAACTTCTGCCATCTGTAGTAAAAGGTTCAAGGTTCAAGGGTCAAGGTTCAAGGTTCAAGGTTGTTAGTGTGCCTTGTACCTTGTGCCTTTTTAATAGACGCCAAGTTTTGCTAAATATTTATCCGCTTCCCTTTCTGCCACTGTATCGGGAAATTTTTCTTTTACCTCTTTATATAATTCGATTGCCTCGTTTGTTTTACCTGATCTTTCAGCAAGTGAAGCAGCCATAAATAGATATTCTGCAGACGTATGGAAATCTTCCGGAAAATAATTGGAAGCTTTTTTATAGTTCTCAATTGCTTCTTCATTTTTTCCCAATTCTGAATAGGCATCAGCCAAAAGTTTATAAGCCCTTGCCTGTACCATCTTTTGTGAAGTAGAAAAATCTTTTAATTGTTTAATGGCATTGTTGAAATCGCCAAGTCTCAGGTAACAATTACCTGCATAAAAGCGAGCAAGGTTGCCAGTCTCAGTTCCACCGTAATCTTTAATAACCTTAATAAACCCTGCATTGATCCCATCTCCATTCAGCGCTTTTTGGAGACTGTCCATCGCATAATACTCTTCAGCTTTATATATTGCTTCAACAGCTTTTGCAGCTTTTGGTTTTTGAACAAAGTTCTTATAACCAAACCATCCGCCTATGGCCAATACCATAACCGTAAGCGCAATAGTAATTTGCTTTTGATAACGGGTCCAGAAATCCTGCGCCTTTGCAATTATGTCGTCATTACCAGAACCTGTCACAATTTTCTTCTCTGCCATTTAATTTAATCTTGAAATTTAGAAATTAGAAATCTTAGATACTTTAAATTTTATAAGCTTCCTCGGGCCCCATTTGGGATCCAGGGGCCTAGTCAACAATAAAAGGATAATTTTTATCAACATAAACATCTTTTAGTACTTCTCATCATCTGGCCATGGACTTTCTTCAGCAAATTTTACTGACCCTGCAACAATGCCATCAACCCTTTCATCAATTGCTTTTAATGTTTCTTCGGTTGCGAAGCCATTTGAAAGAATAGTTTTCCGCACTGTCTGTACCGGGTCCTTCTCTTTATACTCATCTACTTCTTCTTTACTCCGGTATTTCTGCGGGTCGCTTATCGAATGTCCTTTGTAGCGATATGTTTTCATTTCAAGAAGTGTCGGGCCACCTTTTTCTCTTGCTCTTTTTACAGCACGGCTCACTGCTTCATGCACGGCTTCAGCGCTCATACCATCTACGGTATCAGCAGGCATTTCATATCCATCTGCCAGTTTATAAATATCAATTACATTGCTGGTACGTTCTACTGAAGTACCCATTGCATAATTGTTGTTCTCGCAAATAAAAATTACAGGCAGTTTCCACAACATTGCCAGGTTGAAAGTTTCATGCAATATTCCCTGGCGGGCAGCGCCATCGCCAAAAAAGCAAAGGATCACATTATCGGTACCGCGATATTGCTCCGCAAATGCAAGGCCTGCGCCGGTTCCAATCTGCGCACCAACAATTCCATGACCACCACAAAAGCCAACCTCCTTACCAAAAAAATGCATACTGCCACCTTTGCCTTTCGCACAACCTGTTGCTTTTCCATACAATTCGGCCATACAACTATTTACTTCAACACCTTTTGCAATTGCCAATCCATGATCACGATAAGCTGTAATAAATCCATCTTCGGGACGTGTCGCCGTCATACATCCGGCTGCAATAGCTTCCTGCCCGATATAGGAATGGAAGAATCCGCGGATCTTTCCTTCCATTTTGTACTTCTCTTCAGCCGTCAATTCAAACTGGCGGATAAGCTGCATCAGCTCGTACCAATAGAGATATGTTTCTTTTGAAAATTTTGTAGCCACAGGCTTCAAGGTTGGTGATGTTTCTGCCATAAAATAAGCGGGGGCAAAAATAAGGCAAATGAGCCAAATTTTATATTTGATTTTTAGTGATTTGCCCGGCTTTCCAGCCCTGATTTAGCGTCCCTTGCGACGCTCCGTTCATCGTCCCTTTCATCATTGAGCAATTGCGTTGTCCCGATTTAATCGGGAAGCTTCTCGAAGGGTCGCAGCCGATAGCTATCGGCTCTTGTACGGCATCAACCCGATAGTCATCGGGTCTATCCAGCTTTTATAGCACACGGATGGCACGGATAAAACGGATTTTGTTGACCAACCAAAAATCCGTGTAGATCCATTCAATCCGTGTCATCCGTGTTCCTATCTGCAACTCAAAACTTAAAACTAATATTGCACAATTGTTACAGCTCCATTCCATATCATTAACCCAATTCAAAAACTACAGTACCCGTTCATTCCGGTTCAATGAACGGATAGTTGGCATTTGCGGCAATAATGGTGTTGGAAAAACCAACCTGCTTGATGCGATCCACTATCTCTGTTTTACCAAAAGTTATTTTACCAGGGATACTTTAAACATTCAGAATGGGCAGCAGGGCTTTCGTGTGGATGGCGAGCTGGAAGTAAATGATAAAACAGAAAAAGCAATTTGCATACTTCGGGAAACGGGTAAGAAAGAATTTTTAGTAAATGATTCAGGCTATGAAAAATTTTCTGAACATATCGGCCGGTACCCGTGTGTTGTTATTGCTCCGGATGATATACAGATCATAACCGATGGCAGCGAAGAAAGACGACGTTTTCTCGATGCGTTCTTTCTCAAATTGATAAAGATTACCTGCAGCACCTGATCAATTACAATAAGATCCTGCTCCAGCGAAATTCATTGTTGAAAAGCTTTTATGAAACAGGAAATAAAGACCTTTCATTGCTTGATGTGCTGGATGAACAATTAGTAAAACCCGGCAGTTATATTTTTGAAAAGCGTAAACATTTTCTTATTTCATTTTTACCAACGGTAAAAAAACTTTATTCAGCAATAGCAAAACAGGAAGAGGAAACAGAACTCCACTATCAAAGCGAATTGAATCAATGCTCATTTCCCGAGTTACTGCATCTGAACAGGCAAAGAGATATAGCCGCACAAAGAACCACGGGCGGCATTCATCGCGATGATCTTGTTTTTAATTTGACAGGACAGTTGTTTAAAAATATAGCTTCACAGGGTCAGCGGAAAAGTTTACTCTTTGCACTTAAGCTTGCAGAAATGGATGTGCTGAAAGAAAACAAAGGCTTTGCCCCCCTCCTGTTGCTTGATGATGTTTTTGAAAAATTAGACGAAGACCGAATCGCCAATTTACTGCACCGTGTTTGCATTGAAAATAACGGGCAGGTTTTTATAACAGATACAAACCAGGAAAGGTTGGTGCAGCATTTGGATGTTTTGAAATTAAGCTATCAATTGATCAGTTTGAAATAATTATTAATTATTAATTATTTCGTTCAACGGATTGGGGCCTATGAATTTTGAATGTTCAAAGTTCAATAATCAATAATCAGTAATTAATAATTTATACAAGACTGCTTTTACACAGAACACATTTAACTTTGCAACATGGGTGAATATTCAATCGCTGATGCTATTCAAAAATTTCTCGAGCAAAGCCGCATTAAAGGATCGATACAGGCTTTGCAAATTGAAGATATGTGGGAAGAGATCATGGGAAAAACAATTGCAAAATATACGGAGGAGATCAGGATCATCAACGATACACTTTTTATTACCACGCATGTCGGGCCGCTAAAACAAGAGCTGATCTTTCAAAAAGAAAAAATAAAGCTTCGTGTGAACGAAGCTTTAGGTAAAAATTTGATCAAAGAAATAATAATTAAGTAAGCACGCCAAAGCGGCTGTCTCTCCTCACTACTGTATCAAAAATTTCCATCCGGTTATTTACGGCTTCTTCAATAATATCCTCTGTTGATACAATACCACGGAAAGAATGGATTTCAAAAACGGGTAAATAGCGAACATGGTGCTGCCGCATCAGTTGCATGCATCTTTCCACTGTATCATCAGTGGTAGCAGCCGGCAACCTGTTATTCATTATGTCTCGCACTTTTGTTTTTGTAAGTTGTTTATTAGTTATCACAGCCTTGCTTGTAATATCATGCTCCGTCAGTAGCCCAACATATTTTTCATCTTCCATCACGATGAGGTATTCCACATTTTCATGACACATGCGACTAAGAGCTGCGTCGGCCGAAGAACCAGGAGACACGGTGAAAAAGTGCGGCTCCTTTTTGGCAAGAATTGAAGTTATCTTTTCCATACGCACAGGTTTAATAGGTTTAGTAATCGTTCAGACTACAAGGTTAATGCCTTTTTCAATTTACGAATAAATAATAAGTAAAAAGCCAGTTACTGACTTATGTGTAAAAAAAGTCCGCCTCACGTGTCGCAAATTTCATGCTCAGAAATGAATCAAATAAAAAAGTTGTGTAACTAAATTGTAAAGTTTGATAAAAGTCATTTTTATTGAACACGAACTCTCGGATCCACTACTCCATATAAAATATCCGCAAGTATATTTATAACGATAAAAAATGTAGCCGAAATCAGCACGGAACCCATCACGACAGGAAAATCCAGTTTCTCCAGCGCATCTACAGTTACTTTACCAATTCCCTTCCATCCAAAAATATATTCCACAAAAAAAGCTCCTGCGAGCAATTCGGCAAACCAACCGGTAACAGCAGTAATCACTGGGTTTAAAGCATTTCGAAGAGCATGTTTCCAAATCACTTTCATCTTACCCAACCCTTTTGCATAAGCGGTACGGATATAATCCTGGCTCAATACATCAAGCATGGCGCTGCGGGTAAGTTGTGTGATGATTGCCAATGGCCGGATCCCAAGAGTAAATGCCGGCAAAATAGATTTTGCAGTGTCCATTTTCTTTCTCCGGTTACTTCATCCACATCAAACCAATTTCCATTGATATGAAGCCCTGTCCAATCTGACAATACAAAACCGAAAATATAAGCAATGACTATCCCCATAAAAAATGACGGCGCAGAAATGCCAACAATACTTGCAAAAACTGAAGATGTATCCAGCCAGGTTCCTTTTTTTACGGCGGCAACTACACCCAATGGTATACCGATCACAACCGCGATCAACATGGCAGCAAATGCAAGTATCAGTGTTCCGGGCAAAGCTTCCGTCAATACACTTCCTACTTCTTTTTTAGTTTGATAAGATTTGCGGAGATAGGGAATTTTTATTCCAGCCTTCGTTTTTTTCCCAAGAAAAATTCCTTTTAGCTTTTTATCTTTTATTTCTTCCGCTGAATGAAAAGAAATTGGTGAAACATCATTTACATAATATAAAAATTGTTTCCATTTAGGCTGATCGAGATAAAGTTCTTTGCGAATGTTGGCTTGTGTGGCAGCATCACCGGTTTGTCCCATTATCAATCGTGAAGGATCACCAAAACCCTGGAAAAGAAAAAAGACAAGAATAACTACACCTGCTAATACAAGCAGACCGTAAAGAAGTTTTTTGAAGATAAAGCTTAGCAAGAGATTTGTTGGTTATAATGTTAGTTACCAGTTACGGGTTACCGGTAACTGGTAACCACTAACTGAGCTCAAAACTATTATTTCTCTATCGCCTTCTTTGCTTCATCGAAATTAGCATAGCTCCATTTCTCTTTTACAATTCCATTGTTCAATAAATAAAGTGTTGGATTGGATCTTGCTGCGGTGCGAATCGCTGTGAAATCACAAGACAGCACATTAATATTTTTTATACCCATTTGCGAATACACTTTGATCGCTGAATCCCGGTTATTCGATACAAAATAAAAAGGTATTCCTTTTTTATTTGCTTCTTCGTACACAGCAAGAAGCTCATTTTTCCATGCAGGATCTTTACCTGGCAAGTCAGTATTAAATAACAAAAGAGATTTAGGTTGTGATAAAATAATCCCGGTTGAATCACCGATCGTTTCGACACCGGTGGAATCGACAATTTTTGGGCCTGTCAATGAAAATCCTTTGATCGGCGGTTCATTGTTCCTGCCTTTTCTCACAACCTTATCATAACGATTAACGAATTTATACAGCGAATCATTAAAATCATGCAGGGAATTTATCAGCGGTAAACTCAACTTTTTGTCCTTGCTTTTCGTAAACAAATGTCATTACAATACTATCGGCAACTGCATCAGCAGGCAATTTCATTTTCTCCGGTATGCTATTTCCTTTTTTAAATGGCAAACAATCTACCGGTGGCAAATATCTTAATGAATACCATTGCAAGCCAAAGCTGAAAAGCGTTACTAAAAACATTAAGCCCGTATTGACCCGCGGAGAGAAAAGTGGTCGTATATGTTTTCTTGCAAAAAGAATAACGAGAATTAATGCTGAAAGCAACAGGTCTTTATAAAATGAATACTCCGGAGTAATTTTTATACAATCTCCAAAGCAACCGCAATTAGTAGGTTGTCCGGTTTTATATGTATAGCCGGTAAGGATCGTAAAGAATATCATTAGTAACAATAACAACCAGCTAAATAATTTCATTCTCCAGCCAAGGAGCAATGCTGCACCTGCAATGATCTCAAACGCATTCATCGTTATTGAAAGAAATAAAGTATGGCCGTTCAGAAAATGAAACAGGTTCAATAGCGCAGTTTTCAGAAAAAAACTGCTGGATTCAAGATCACCACCCCATACTTCAAAATATTCCTCCATCTTGTATGCAGTACCAAGCGGATCATTTGCTTTTACAAGTCCCGAAAAGATGAAAAGTAATCCGACAAAAATTCTGATGATGTTAATAGTAACTTTCATTTCTTAAAAATAAATGTTCAATGATCAATGATCAATATTCAGTGTTTAATTCTTAAACCTACAGACAAGGCATGCCTTTTGTCTACTGGCTTCTTACCGTTGTACAGACAAGGCATGCCTTGTCTCTACGCACCATTCACCTCCCGATAGCTATCGGGACACCATTCACTATCTTTATCGCCAAAAATAACGAACAATAGGCGAATGTTTACATTGAATTGCAAAGGACGGCTTCTTGTAATAGATAAACCACTGGTGATGGGAATCATCAACGCAACACCTGATTCGTTTTATGGTGGCAGCCGTTTCCATGGAATTGATGAAATACTGGCACAAGCGGAAAAAATGCTGGCTGATGGCGCGGATATAATTGATATTGGCGGACAAAGCACAAGACCTGGCAGTGAATTAATTTCTGCCGAAGAAGAAATAAAAAGAGTGGTTCCTGCAATAAAGATTATTCTTGAAAAATTTCCCAAAGCATATATATCCATTGATTCATTTTATTCAAAAGTTGCAGCAGCGGCTGTTAATACCGGCGCTTGTATTATAAATGATATAAGTGCCGGCAGCATGGATGATAAAATGATTGAGACAGTCAGCACTTTAAAAGTGCCGTACATTCTAATGCATATGAACGGCACACCACAAACAATGCAGCAAAATGCCAGTTATGAAAATGTAACCCGTGAAGTGCTTGATTTTTTTATTGCAAAAGCAAATGAATTAAAAAACGCCGGTATTGGCGATGTAATTATCGATCCGGGATTTGGATTTGGTAAAACGATCGATCACAATTTTGAGCTGTTAAAAAATCTTTCTGTATTTAAAATTCCTGACAGGCCGCTCATGGTTGGCGTTTCCCGGAAATCCACGATCTATAAAACACTTGGTATAAATGCCGATGAAGCGTTGAATGGCACAACGGTGCTCAACACAATTGCCTTAATGAACGGCGCATCCATTCTCAGGGTTCATGATGTAAAAGAAGCAAGAGAAGCAGTTACTCTTTTTTCAGCGATGAATAAATAAAAAACCTCTTCTCATAAATGAAAAGAGGTTTACTCAAAACGTTGAGTTTATTATTTACTTCTTACAGGGTTTTTTGTTGCAGCAAGTGAATCAGCAGCCCTTTTCTCCGCATAAGCTTCCATCTGCGAATTGCTGACATTTAAAATTTCGATATCAAATATTAATGATTCATAAGGATTGCCGCCAGGTCCAGGGCCTTTTCCATAAGCGAGATAGCCCGGTACATATAATGTTCCTTTACCACCTTCATTGAACAGCGCAATTCCATCATGCCATCCCCTGATAGCATTCCCGTGTCCTAATTCGAATATATACTGGCTTGATTCAAACAAAGTATCAGTTGCTAAAATTCTTCCGGCGTATTTAACAGTAATAAATTTTCCATTTGTTGCCGGCGCGCCGGTTCCTTTTTCTTTAACTAAAACATAAGTACCGCCCGGCGCTTTTATGGCCGATATATTTTTTGCCTGGAGATAAGCTTGTATTTCTTTTTCTTCTTTGTCAAGCTCACCTGACTTTTTCAGCTCTTCAAGCTCTTTAGCCTGCGCATCTTTCATTGCTTGTTCCTGGCGGGGTTTGTCTTTTTCTACTTCGGCTTTATAATCTGCTTCCACAAGGCTGTCGGCTCTGAAAATTTCAAGAACCTTAATATATGTTTTTATACGATCTCCTTTTTTTGCATAAGGTATTTGCGCCTGCAAGCCTTTTTTTAATAACGTATCAACGACTTCAACAACAGTTGCACTGTCGCCTTTTTTCATCATAAACAAAACTTCCAATGGACTATAGGAAATCTGGGGATCATTGGTCCATATTTGGTAAGCAGGCAGTTTATCATAAGTGCTGTAAAGAAGCGAATCATTCAATTTCCTGGTAAAATGAAACTTTATAACGTTTCTTTCATTAGCTACTGAATCTTTGCTGCCACCCGGAATGATCTTATATACCAGGCCGCTTTTTGTTTTTTTGTAATCAGCGCCGCATGAAACCATGAACAAGGTAAACACCACAGCGATAACCATTCTAATTTGTGCTTTCATTGTATTTTATTATTGAAGTAAATGTATGTTCTCTTTCATTGCTATATGAAAATTCTTTACTGTTTCATCAAGTGATAAAGAGCTGCGGCCACCTGATGCATTAAAATGCCCGCCACCTTCAAAATATTTCCGTGCAAAAGTATTGCAATCAAAATCGCCTTTGCTGCGGAAACTCCATTTCCGTTCTTCATCCCTGTCAATTACTATTGCAACAAGTTTAATGCCTTTAATGCTTTGCGGATAATTTACAAGCCCTTCCGTATCGCCGGTTCTCATCTGGTATTTCAGCAAATCAGACTTTGGAATAGCAATTAAAACAGTATTGTATTCATAATAAACTTCCATCCTGTTCAGCAATACATGGCCGATAAAACGCATCCTGTTCTCCAAAAAATTATCAAAAAGTTCATTGTGCACGTGCATATGTTCAAGACCTCTTTCCATCAGGTCAGCTACAAGTTTATGTACAGCGGGTGTTGTGGACGAAAACCGAAAGGAGCCGGTATCTGCTACCACGCCGGCATAAATACAATCCATCATTTCTTTTGTAAACTTATCACTGGTGACCGGATGCATAAATAATATCATAGATCATCTCGCAGGTGCTTGACTTTGCTGTATTGCTTATCCCCCATTCAAAGGTTTTTTCATCGGGCTGTTGGTGATGGTCAATTAAGATTTTAGGGCAGGTAAGCTGCTCAAGCTTTGCCGCCATATTTCTCGTACGGTGAACAGCATTAAAGTCAAGGCAAAAAACCCATTGTGCTTCATCCAGTATCTTTTCCGCTTTCTCTTTGAACATATCATAATCGATAACCTGGTTACAACCCGGCATCCAGTTAAGCCAACTGGCCCAGTTGCTGGGCGAAATAATAGTAATAGTATGACCAAACTGTTTTAAAAAATGTGAAAGTGCAAGCGAGGCACCCATTGCATCTGCATCCGGCTTCTGATGCGGGACTATTACTATTCTTTTTGCCTCATGTAAAAGCGGAAATATATCCTCAATGGGTTTCATAAACGGCTGCGAAGGTAGGGAAATCGGTTTAGAGTCAGGAGTCATTAGTCGGGAGTTCGAGGTCAGAGTTTGGAGTTCGGAGTTCGGAGTCAGGAGTTCGGAGTCGGGAGTTCTAAGACAGGAGACATCGGTCGATATCGGAGTTGAAAAATTGAGAATTCAGTTAAGCTATTGATTGGTATAAACAAAAAAAATCTGTACCAATAACGAATGATTATAGTCTATTGACTCCGAACTCCTGACTCCGAACTCCAAACTCTGACCTCGAACTCCCGACTCACGACTGCCCACTTTCCCTTAGCTTTGCGGCGCTAAAAACAAAGAAAAATTATGAGCAACAGAACATTGACAATGATCAAACCCGACGCTATGAAAAAAGGTTATGCGGGAGCTATCCTCGACATGGTGATCAAAGATGGATTTCGTGTAGTAGCATTAAAACAATTAAAACTTAGTACTGAAAAAGCAGGTGAATTTTATGCTGTGCACAAAGCAAGACCTTTTTTTGGTGAACTGGTAGAGTTTATGAGCAGAGGACCCATCATTGCAGCAATTCTGGAAAAAGAAAATGCGGTAGCCGATTTCAGAAAATTGATCGGGGCTACCGATCCCGCAAATGCCGATGAAGGAACTATCCGTAAAAAATACGCTTCATCAGTTGGAGAAAATGCAGTACATGGAAGCGATAGCGATGAAAATGCAAAAATTGAAGGAGACTTTTTCTTTTCAGCGCTTGAAAGATTCTGATAAGGTTTTTAATTAGTAAGCCGTCCCGCTAACCCGGGGCGGTTTTTTATTTACAAAATGAATGAGTAAATTAGAGTGACCACCAAACCTGAACTTTATGCTACACGCTAAAACTACTCTGCTCCCGGTCTTTCTTTTTGCCTTTACTATGTCTTACTCACAAATGGAATTCCCTGTCTTTTGGTTCATTTAGTGCAGAAGAGATCAAACTAAAACAATGTTCTTTTGATCCGGAAGCGGAAGCCATAATACTCTTTGATAAGGCTGTCGTTAATCATGATGATAATTATCAAATGATCACCGAACGAAGAATAAGAATTAAGATCCTGAATGAAAAAGGAATCGACAGGGCTAATATCGTTATTCCATTTTATCATAAAGATGGTTTTGAATTCTTATCTAAAATAGAGGCTTATACTTTTAATTCCGATGCATCGGGTATGCAACCAGGTTTAGTCGTTGACAAGAAATCGATATATACTGAAAAGCAAAACAGTTATTATTCTCTTGTAAAATTTGCAATGCCGGCGGTAAAAGTCGGCAGCATCATCGAGTATCATTATGTAAGTACAATGAAACATTACGGCGGACTGGATGACTGGAAATTTCAATCGGATCTTCCAACGTTACACAGCAGTTTCCTGTTACAGATCATTCCGGGCAGGGAGTTTGCTTACACTGTTCAAAAAAATAATACCATCCACATTGTTGTCAAACCCATGCCTGAACATGGAAGAATATATTTCGAAATGAATAACGTGCCGGCATTGCGAACAGAACCTTATATGGATGCCCGCAGGGATTATATTCAAAAGGTAATGTTCCAGCTTTCTGGCTATACAACAAGGTATGGAAACAAAACAAGTGTAAATGCCACATGGAAAGACCTTGCTTATGATATGATGAGTGAAAAATATTTCGGGTCCCAATTAGACAAAGACCTGAAGATCGATGAAATAAAAGCTATCACCCTTTTAGAAAACTCACAGCAGGGAAAGTTGAGACGCATTTATGAATATGTAAAAAAAAATATTGCATGGAATGGTTTTGATGATAAATATGCCCGTGACGGATTAAGAGCAGTTTGGGAAAGAAAAAAAGGCACATCAAGTGAGATCAATTTACTACTGGTAAATCTTTTGAATTCGGCAGGCATTGAAACGTACCCTGTGCTAGCGGCAGAGAGAGATTACGGAAAAGTAGATACCACCTACCCGTTTCTTGACAGGTTTAATAAAGTGATTGCTCTTGCCGTTGCCGATAATAAACAATTTGTACTTGATGCTACGCAGGAAAATTGCCCCGCCGGACTTACACCTTATTCGTTATTGAATACAACCGGTTTTCTTGTCGATAAAAAGAAATTCAACCTGATAAAAATTGCTCCGGGAAACAGGACCTATAAAAATGTGATCACTATTGCGGGAACGATGGATGCAAAAGGATTAATAACCGCTGAGGCAAATGTAAAAAGCTATGACTATGCAAGACAACTTCGCCTTGATGCTGTAAAAGACAATCGTAAGAAATTTGTGAATGATAATTTTGAAAAACCTTATGAAGGGATGACGATCGACAGTTTTTTGATAGTGCCGCCGGAAAACGATTCCATACCATTAGAGCAAATTGTACGCTATAAGCAACAGCTGAATGAAAGCGGAGGCTTTATGTTTTTAAATACCAATCTTTTTACAGGCATTGAAAAAAATCCATTCTTATCTGCTATTCGCTTTACCAATGTAAACTTTGGATTTCCCTATAATATTTTTGTGGAAGAAAAAATTAAACTGCCTGCCGGTATTAAGATCGACATGCCGGAAGATAAATTAATAATGTCCGATGATAAAAAGATACAGGTTTCCAGGCAGGTGATCCGCGAGGGTGATGAATTAAAAGTATTGGTCAGGTTTGTACAAACAACAACATTGGTTAAAGCAGATGAGTATCTTGCCGTGAAAGAATTTTATAAGAAAATGACGGATATGCTGAATGACCCAATCGTAATAAAGATGCCAAACTGATCGCCTTTATTTGGTCATCCAGAAATCATAATACTTCAGGTGCTGTATCATTCCGCCTGCTTTATAGATGATGTCAGCATCTATTTTAAGATCATTCTTACCTAACGGCAGGTCAAATTCTGAATAAGGAATAAATGCCGTCAGGTCATTATAATCTGTTTTGTCATAAGCAGGAGTAATTAGCGCATACACTGCTAATTGACCTGTGGTGCTGCGATACTTGGTATTACTTGATTTTAATCTTTCGCCATTCTCCTTTTCAAAATAGAGAGCGAGGTAACCGTCAGTGCCCTTCATACTTTCTACTGTAAACTTTGTATGAATACGCATTCCTTTCTTGCCATCTTCATAAATATCAAAATCAACCCACATATCTTTGAAAGTAGCAGTGATCTTATTGACCGGTTCGCCGCCTGCAGTAGTAGTAGCACCAGGTTTAGAATATTCAAAATAATAAGTGGTGAGTTTTGAAATTGCGCCGCCGGCTTTGTAGATCAATTTTACATCCATGGCAAGGTCATATTCGCCCGGTTCAAGGTCAAGTTCAGAATAAGGCATAAAAACTTCCAGGTCATTATATACAGACGGGTTGTACAGCGGTTTTATGCTTTTATACACCGCCACATACCCATCGGTGCTGTTATATTTATTGTTCTTATCCATCAGCCAGGCTGCGGTTTCATCATCACGCTTAAAATAAATGGCGACGTATGCATCCATATTCTGCATTTCATAGGCCGTGAACTTAACATGGATCTTCATGCCTTTTACACTGTTATCATACATATCATAATCGATCCAAAGCTTATCAAATGTTGCATAAGGAGCAGCATTTTTACCGGTATTGTTTGCTGAAAGAAATAAGGATGAGCACAGAGAAAGAATGCTCATGGCGGAGGTAAGCAGAATCTTTTTCATTGCGGGTTATTTAGTGAAATGTGGTGAATTGCTGCGTAAAAATAATTCGTTTTTTGAGGAAAAGAAAAAAGTTTTTTGAACAGGCGTATTTATCCGCGCCAGGATACGTTATCCTACGATAATGACAAAAGTTTGAGCTTGTTCGGTAATTGAGTTAACAGGTTTTCCATTTTTCCTGGCGGGTATCCATTTAGGGGACAATTTTAATACTCTTATTGCTTCTTCTTCAAAACCATGCTTATATTTCGTTACAGGAATAAAGTCTTTAAGAGTGCCGTCTTTTGTTACCGTAAATTTTATTTTAACGTGATAGGTTCCTTTTTTAGCGCCATTTTCTACTCCAACATTTGCATCAAGATTATTTTGAATAAACTTGATCCATTCTTTCTTACCCCCAGGAAAGGAAGCTACGGAATCTACATCGGTGTAAATGGTGTTATCGTTGTCAGCTAATTCAGTTTGGGCAGGCTTTGGTATTGTAACTGTGGTTTGGGAAAAACTGAAGTATGAAATAAAAGAGAGGGTTAATATGAAAACAAATTTTATCATTTTTTTGCGGTTGTTTTTTGAATGTGAGAATTAAAATTTAAAATACTTAAGTTTCGTACAGGGACGCATGTTAGCGCTGCAAGGATATCCGTCTATAACCATTAAGACACCTTTGTTAAATATTACCATGCCTTCCCAATTGTCTCTTCTGCCCACGGAAACAGTTTTAATAATTTGGGCGTTGACCCTATTGCCTTGTAAAGTTAGCCGTAGTATGTTTGTTTTATAATGTTGGGAATTATCGACAAAATTTACAGCATATAATTTACCGCTATCATCAGCAGCAAGGTCTGTAATTCTACTCTCTATAGTTTGGCGAAAACTTAATCGACTAATACCGCCTTGTAAAGTTGTGCTGAACTTATATGCGGTGTAAACTCCCGGCGCATTATTTTTCTCGAATACGGCAAGAAATTCGTTGGATTTTTTTAAATGTACTAAACTTTCAAAACCGTAATTGGGATCCCTGGTAAGTAATCTATGCCTGGTATCTGTAGGCCTTGGCAATCTGAACACTGTATTATCTAATGTGATTTGCGATTCCTCGTTTATAATTCCACTTATTATATAGCAAGGCGAGTCTATAACCTTTGTCTCTATACAGAAATAAATTCTATCGCTTATCACTGCAGTAGCTTCAATGCCATCAAAAGAAAGAGGTTGAATAATCTCTTCAAACTGTGCAGAATCAAAAAAGAATGAAATAGGCATAACTGGTGTATTTCCGCTTAAAAACTTAGAAATTCCTTGTTCGTCTAAACCAAAGATTTGATATCGAAATTCCTGCGGCATTTGAGGAATGAGTAAGACTTTATTATTCCACTTTGCCAAACTTGAAAACTGAAGGTTTGGAGTATGTGATGTCAACGAATCAGGTAAAGAAATTTCTTGTCCAAATATTCCCTGCCCGTTCCCCAAGAACAGACATAAGAAAATGACAACTTTCATGCTAATTGATTTTTAATCCGTATTTGGCGTGGGTTTTATTCGGAAAATGTAACCGCCTCCTGAATGTACGCACCTTCTTAGTATAACCATCATTTGCTTTAAAAAAAGCTATACTGGCATTCGTAATCCTATATTACCCTTCCCATCTTTATCTTATACTTTATAGGCCGCACAGTATATCCTTCTTTACGCAGTAATTTGATCACTCCTTTTTCTCCCGCAAGATGTCCTGCACCTACTGCTATTGTCAATGCTTTTTCAGGCATGATCGTTTTTAGTTTTTCTACCCAGTTGCGATTACGGTGATAGATCAGGATGTCCTCATAATTGCCAAGCCCGCCATCATCTGTAGTTACAAATTTTCCAAGCTTTTCAATATCCTGGTCTTTGTAAGCTTCTACCATTTCTTCAAATTGTTTGTCGGCTTCCGACTGGCTGCCTCCGTCTTTCACATATTTTAATAGTTGCTCTGCCTGCAGCTTATACGGTATACTGTCGAATATCGATGCCTGGTAACTCATGGTTTCAAGCCCTTCCACCCTCTTCTTATTTCTCTTCGCCACTTCCAGTATTAACTGTTCCATGGCTACCGATTCTTCACAACCGATTCCTGATTCCATCAGCAATGATGACGCAAGCATCGGCTTATACGTTTCTAATTTTGAAAAAGGCAGCAACGTACTCTTGCTTTCCATGTACTCTTTTACTCTTTCGTAATCCTCCTTGCTTAAAAGGTCAGCCAGCGTGGTGTCGTTGCGCATTTTAAAATCCTTAAATGCAGAAAGCATCTCCATAATATTGTCCATATCCACCTCAAAATATACCCGGTCTGACTTTTCAATGGCGGCAACAAGGCTATCGCCGAGGGCTGCGTCGTCCTTACAGATCATATGAATGGTTCCGTACAGGTAAGATGGCTTTGTGAGACCATTGCCACTAATCTCCCAAAGAAGGCTTTTTTCCAACGGACGAGGCTTTCCGGGCTGCCCAAACCCGCTCGAAACGCCTGTTAACATTAAAATAAAGCACAGGGCACGGTTCAAAACAGTTTTATTTTTCATGATTTCTTTTTAACTTAATAACTCAATTCATCGCCACTAAACACTAATCACATGAGACAACTCCTCCGCCTTTCTGTATTCACCTGTATTTCTATCCTTATTTCACTATCGGTTTTTGGACAAAAGGGGAAGAACAAAGATAGCAAGATTCCGGCCTTTGGCAGCGTAGACAAAGCCGATCTTCAAATGAAAGAATGTGATTTTGATAAAAACGCCGAAGCCATGGTGCTGTTTGAAAAGGGGCAAACAGATTTTATAGTTGGCAAGGGTATAGACTTTGAAAGGCATGTACGGATAAAAATTCTTAATGATAAAGGAAAAGACAGGGCTGATATTCATTTGCGGTATTTTAATTATAAGAACGACGAAGAAATAAAAGATATCTCAGCACAGGTATATAACCTTGATGCTTCCGGCAACGTGGTTGTGACCAAACTGGATAAAAAACAGATTTTTGAAAAGCAGATCAATAAACGATGGGCTGAAAAAGTATTTACGTTTCCCGACGTAAAGGCAGGCTCCATTATCGAATATAAATACAAGCATTTAAATGCCGAGGTGGTCCATTGGTATTTTCAAAATTCAATACCTGTAAAATACAGTGAATTCACTTTTGATTATCCTAATGAAATCGAGATCATGTTCTCTCCGAAATGTTATTTGCCGTATGAGCAAAAAACTGAAAATAGCAGTACACGGACCGTTCGCTTTTTCTCCATGCAAAATATCCCGGCATTGCGTGATGAACCTTATATTTTAAATGAAGATGATTATTTGCAAAAAGTAGAATCGAGACCGGTTGCTGTTTATGTAAATGGCCGCCGCGAGAATATTACTTTGACGTGGCCACGGGTGATCCGCCTTTTAATGGAAGATGAGGATTTCGGCGTGCAGATAAAAAAAGAAATTCCACGCACTGCCGATCTTGATCTTGCATTAAAAAATGTAAGCGACCCTTACAAAAAAATGAAGATCATTCATGAATATGTAAAGAAGAATATGGAATGGAATGGGAACCCGGGCATCTGGGCGCTTAACGGTGTAAAAGCTGCGTGGAAAGATAAGAAAGGAACAGTTGGAGAGATCAACCTGATATTAATCAATTTACTTAAAGATGCAGGATTGAATGCAAAACCAATTCTGGTAAGCACACATGAGCATGGCCTGATCAATATTGCAAATGCAGGTACTGGCGAGTTTGATAAAGTACTCGCCTGGGTGTCCATTGATAACAACATTTATGTATTAGATGCAACGGATAAAGAATGCCCGGTAAATTTAATTCCCCCCGATGTAGTAGCTACGGAAGGCCTTGTGATCTCCAAACTTGAAACATTTGAATGGGGCTGGGAAAATTTATGGAAAGATAACCTGGCATATAAAAACATGATTGTGTTGCAAGGCACTATTGAGAAAGATGGAAAATTAAGCGGTGAAGCAACCGTTAGCAGTTCTGATTATGCCCGTTTATCCCGGATAGCCGCTGCGAGGAAAGGCAAAAAAGAATTTACTGAAAAATATTTCTCACCTAATAATCCCGGTATAACTATTGACAGCATAGTTCTTGAAAACCTGGATGCAGATAGCTTACCGCTTGTTCAAAAGGTTTATTTTAACCAGCAATTAAGTTCTTCAGGTGATTACCAATATTTCTCCGTGAATCTATTTACGGGTCTTGAAAAAAATCTATTTATTGCTGATGAACGGGTTTCGGATGTATTTTTCGGGATGTTGCAAAATCATATACTGATCGGCTATATTAACATACCGGAAGATTACCAGTTTGAGGAGTTGCCAAAGAATATTAAAATGATAATGCCGGATACAAGTATTATTATTACCCGCATCGCGCAGGCCAATGAAAATCGTCTCACCTTGCGGGTGAACCTCGAATTTAAAAAACCTTTTTACTCTACCGGTGAGTATGACGGGTTCCGGGAATTTTACAAAAAGCTTTTTGAGTTATTGAATGAACAATTTGTAATTCGAAAAAAAGCCAAACCATAATTATGAAAAGAGTAATTATAATTGCTTTCTGCATTTCATTCACGCTATCATCGTGGTGCCAGGTTATTTCTTATAATTTATCTGCCATTCCCGACAGTATAAAAAAGAATGCCGAAGTCATCGTTCAATCCGAAAGCAAAATATTTACATTACAATATATAGATGAAGCTACGTTATATGTCCGCAAAATTTATACAGTTGTAAATGAAGACGGCAAAGATGCGCTTACCTTTTATGTGGCTACATCAAAATTTATCAGTCTTAATGATGCGGAGATGAAAGTGTACGATGCCAACGGCCGGCAATTATCGAGGCATAAGAAAAAAGAAATGATGACCCAGGCAATGGGTGAAGGATTGGTAGATGATGGTTATGTTACATTTTATTCGGTCAATACTTCAAACTACCCTGTTACCATTGACCTGGAGTATGAAATAAAATTTAAAGGAACATTAATTTATCCTTCGTACGATATCCTGGTGCCTGGCAGGGGCGTCATGCAATCTTCATTCGTTGCAAAAGTTCCGGCGTTTCTGGACCTCCGGTATAAACCAAGAAACACAAAGCTTTCTCCGGCCATAAAAGATGATGGAAAAATAAAAACATATACGTGGGATGTAAGAAATCTTGCTCCTATAGAATATGAAGAAAGCACAGTAAGCGCCGAGCACCGCTACCCTTCTATATTACTTGCTCCGAATAAATTTAAAATGGATGACTATGAAGGCGACATGAGCTCGTGGAAAAGTTTTGGTATGTGGTATGCATCGTTAAAAAAAGGGATCGATGTGTTGCCCGATAACAAAAAAATATTTTTCCGTGATATGGTTAGCAGTGCCAAGAATGATAGAGAAAAGATCAGGATCATTTATGAATACCTGCAAAAGAATTTCCGCTATGTTAGTATACAATTGGGAATTGGCGGTTTTAAACCATTCCCGGCAACATTTACCGAAAATAAAAAGTATGGAGATTGCAAAGGACTAAGCAATTTTATGCAGGCTGCACTTGATGGCGTGGGAATAAAAAGTTACCAGGCATTGATCAACCGTCAGCCGAATGGCCTGCCTATTGATGTCGACTTTCCGCATAATGGATTCAACCATGTTATTCTTTATGTGCCACTAAAAGATGATTCTGTTTGGCTGGAATGTACGAGCAATAGTCTTGACTTTGGTACGCTGGATATTAGCACAGAAAATAAAAATGCATTGGTAATAACGGAGAATGGCGGCAAACTGATACCCACGCCAAGCAGCAAGTGTCATTCTAATATTTTTTCCGCGTATTCCAAAATACTATTGCACGATGATGGCTCCGGCGATATGGAAACAATTTTTAATAGCGCAGGTGAATACAGGGAAATGATCGATGACATATTAAAAGAAAAAAAAGATGAGCAAAAGCAATCAATAGTGTTGGGTATGAATTTCAAGCAGCCTGATGATTTTGAGATCTCGAGGAAAGATGGTGAATCGATGCATACGGCACTTCTAAAAATGTCAATTGAAAAAGTGCCGGAGTTTACTGCGGGAAGCAAGATTTTTCTTGCACCGCGGTTGTATAAAATCTGGAGCAGGAAACTTCCAAAAGCTGAAAACCGCCGGCTTGACTTTTATTTCAGTTTTCCTTTTGAAAAAACGGATACAACTGTATATGTATTGCCCGAAGGGTTTAAAGTGGATGTGTTACCCCCTGCCAAAGAATTTAAAAATGAATATGCAAGCTATGCTTCCAAAAGCTGGTATGATGAAAGCAAAAGATCTGTTTATTCCTCTGTGCAAATAATTCTAAAGCAACATGTAATTCCCGCCGCTAAGTTTGCCGAAGCAAAAAAATTCTTTGATGATGTATTAATTAATGATGGACAAAAAATAGTGGTGAAAAAAGAATGATCAGTTAACTACCGCTTCTTCTCCATACATCTGCTCTTTAAATTTTAATGAAGGCGAAGGAATAAATTCTCCAATGTCTAGATCATTCCATTTTTCATCTACTGCTTTTATTGTTTCATCATCTGCTACAATAATATTTGGCCAGTCACGGTTGAAATCATCGAATTCTTTTGTTTTTCTTGTTCCATCAAAACCCATGCAGGCAGTATAGTGAGTGGTGAGTGGTGAGTGGTGAGTTGGACGTTTGCTTATATGATAATCTCTTTTCGGATCGAGGTTATTACAGAATCGCCATAATGCAATTGGCAGATCATTTGCATCAACGGTATGCTCTACATACAAGATCATCTTCACTCCTTCTATTTCATTTAATGCACAAATCTGTTCATGCAATTCTTTTATATGGCCTTTCCTGTTTTTTTCTACAGAAATAATTAAACAAGGAATTTCTTTTTTAAGTAAAGAAGTATTCACATCTTTTATTTCAGGAAATTTTTCTTTCAATGAATTCTTCACTTAATTCTACATTGTCAACTGTCAACTGCATAACTCTCATCCATTTCTTCTTCAAATTTAAACGTTCCATCAATACACATCTTTCCGCCAAATCCCAGTTTGCTGCAACTATGATCCAGCACATCCATCGGCCCTTGTGAAAAATAAATATCAGTTGCAGGATTCAGATTTTTAAAAACATATTTTGCCAGTTCTTTATAATCCTGGATCTTTATCTGCCTTCATCTGCCAATACAAGTATTTTATTAAACATCATTTGCCCGGCGCCCCACATTGCATTCATTACTTTTTGTCCCTGCCCTGCATATTCTTTTTTGATTTTTGTAATCACAAGATTATGAAACACTCCTTCTACCGGCATATCCATATCCACTATTTCAGGAACCATTGTCATTTTGATAGGCGCCAGAAAAATTCGTTCAGTTGCTTTTCCCAGCCAGGCATCTTCCTGTGGAGGAATACCAACAATGGTTGCAGGATAAACCGGATTTTTTTTATGTGTAATAGCAGTGATATGAAAACGCGGATACCAATCGGGCAATGAATAATAACCGGTATGATCACCAAAGGGCCCTTCCCATATCAATTCATCATCGGGATCAACATATCCTTCAATAATAAAATCAGCATCGGCAGGCACTTCCACATCCGGTTGCGTAATACATTTTACCAATTCCACTTTTTTCTTTCGCAAAAAACCTGCCAGCATGTATTCATCCACATTTTCCGGCAATGGCGCTGTTGCTGAATAAGCATATACCGGATCGCCACCAAGTGCAACGGCAACCGGCATTCGCTTATTCAATTTTTTATATTCATTAAAATGTTTTGCAGATACTTTATGCTTATGCCAGTGCATACCGGTAAGTGTTGGACCAAATACCTGCATGCGGTACATGCCTACATTTCGTGAATTGGTATTGGGATCTTTTGTATGAATAATCGGCAAGTGTAACAAACGGGCCGCCATCTTTTGGCCAGCAGGTAATCACAGGAAGTTTTGTAATATCAGGTTCTTTCATGATTACTTCCTGGCATTCTCCTCTTCCGCTTTTTACTTTTGGCATCCAGGAAGCAAACTGTCCAAGTTTGGGAAGCAATTTTAATTTATCAAGGATACTTTCTTTGGGAGATGACAATAATTTAAACAAGTTTTCAATTTCTTTTGCAACATCATCAAGATGCTTAACACCAAGTGCCATGCACATTCTTTTTTCACTTCCATAGGCATTCATCAATACAGGAAAATCATAACCTGTATTTTCAAACAGCAATGCTTTGCCGCCACCGGGCTGTTTACTCATGCGGTCAGTTATCTCTGCCATTTCCAATTTGGGATCAACATAAGTTTTGATTCGAAGTAACTCTCCCGCTTTTTCCAATGCATCAATAAAATGTTGCTGATTTCGGTATGCCATTGCTTAAAATAAAATTCAAAGTTAGTTGACAATCGGCAATGGTCAATGGTGAATTGTCAATAAGCGAGATTTCAATAATAAACTTTTCAGAGAGGAACAGTCGGGCAACCGTATTTACTTTTTTTACCAAAGCCACGACTGCGACCACCACCGCCACCGCTTCCAAATGATGGACGAAATGTTAAATTAAGCCCTGTGAAGTAATAAATATCTTTTTGTGCAGCACCACCACGTTGCGTGTCTTTCGTTGGAAAATTTGCATCACCACCGGGAACTTCATCCGTACGATAAGAAAAATCAACTGCAGTTTGTCCTCTTGCCGCAAGCAGATCATTGAAATCAGGATAGCTTGTGCTTACATCATCGAGATAATCTGTGAATAATTTCCGTAACCCGATCTCGATCCCTATCCGGAGATTTTCAGTAATTGCAAATTTTACTCCTCCGCCAAATGGAATCGTGGGTTGCCAAAGTGAGTAAGGTTTTTTATTTGGATAAAGTCCCTGTCCTTCCGTGCTCAAAGGTTTTAAAAATACTTTGCGGCCGGTTGAATCGTGAGCATAAGGATCAAAATGAAAAAGACCCAGGCCAATAAAACCATATGGAGAAAATCTTTTCTCATAAAGATTGAACAGGTAATATTCTCCTACTACACTGAACTCTGATATTGCGGATTCAAACTGAAGATTCCTGTCACGAAGATTCGGCTTTTCACTATAAGTATCACTTCCATTAACTCTTGCAAAATTGTAAGCGCCACGAATAAGTAACTGGTCCTGCAGCTCGTAATGAACAGTAAATCCTATAAAACCATTTGTAATTTTTTTTGGATAAAGCTTATCCAAAAGATCGCCATTGTAATTAGCCAAACCACCAGCTACACCAACATGTACACGTTGCGCCTGTAGAAAAAGAACATTAAAAAAGAGAATAATGAACAGGACCGCTGTTTTCATAAGCCAAATTTGCATTGATTACGCAAAAATAAGGCCTGAATTCCCAAAAAGAAAGTTTCGTAATATCCCCTGCGAAAGAGTGCCGGGTACAAATTCACATGCTGCTAATGTTGCACATTCCTGGGGCAACGTGTATTATGAATTGCGGAGGAATTTTCCGCTTTCCAGCTTTTGAATAATTGGGTAAATGCAGAGAATTTAATTTCAAAATTTATCCCGAAGAAATAATACCAATCCATTTCAGATGGCGTTCCTCTTTGCTCACCATGCCCGGGATAAACCTGTCCTCCCGGTAACTCATCACCACGAAAAGCCATTTCAACTGACTTTGCACCCTTTGCCTGCAACAATGTATTGTAATCAACATAGATGCTGCTGACATCATCGAGATAATCAGTAAAAGTTTTTCGCTGGCTGAATTCAACACCGATATTCATATTATCATTGATCGCATATCGTGCCCCTCCGCCAAAGCCCAGCGCCAACTGTGTAAGCTTATATGCCTTTTGTTTTGGAAATTGAGAAAGCCCCTGCCCTTCTGTACTCAATGGCTGCAGAAAAACTTTTTTACCACTATTATCATAAGCCCATGGATTAAAATGATAAAGTGACACGCTTCCATACACGTAAGGAGTAAAATGTGCTGTTGACAGATCGAGCAAAGATGTTTCTATGCTAAAAGAAGCTTCTTTGATCGTTGTATAAAAGCTAAGATTACGGGGTTTTAGATAATCCCTGTTATACCGGTCCGCAGCTTCAAGACTTCCGATCGTAAAGCCACCTTTTAACGAAAGCCACCGGTTTATTGATTGGCGAATAGTAATGGCTGCGGTGGTTTTTGAATTAGCGAATTTGAAACTGCTGGGATTCAGATCGCCCTGGTAATTCATTTTACCAACAAAAAAGCCGAGCCATGTGCCTTTGTTTTCATTTTGAGCCCGCAAATTTGAATTGGTGAAGACGAGGCAAAGAAATATTGCCAGCAGGGTTTTGAGGCTGCTTTTCATAGATAATGGATTTTAAGGGCAAATATGGGTTTGCCCGGTATATAACGTAAGGGTTTACGGAAAATTATTTTTAAATAGAATTAATCAGCCACTAAAACTGATACCAAGACCTGGTAAACCGGAATAGAGCACCTTCCCGTTATCGTATGTAATTCCTGTTGCAATATCTTCGGCGAGTAACAGCGGACCATCCATATCAACATGATCAAGCAATGGCAATAAATGTGCAATAGCAGCTGTACCGATTGTGGTTTCATTCATACAACCGATCATTACCTGCATGTTAAGCTCTCTTGCTTTTTTTATCATTCTTCTTGCAGGTGTAATGCCGCTGCATTTTGTGAGCTTGATATTTATACCATGGAAAATAATCGTGACATTTTTCTACTTCATTTTCAAATGCACAGCTTTCATCAGCAAATAAAGGCAACGGAGATTCTTTATAAAGAATTTTCATTCCTTCCCAATTATCTCTTGCTAAAGGTTGTTCTACCAACTCCACTCCTAACTCTTTTAATAAAGGAATTTTTTGCAATGCTTGTTCTGTCGTCCATCCGGCATTTGCATCCACACGAATAATCGAATCCGTATTTTGTCTCAACGCTTTTACCATTTCAATATCATTATCCGTTCCTACTTTCACTTTATAAATTGGCCAGGGTTTTTCTTTCATTTTTTCTACCATCTTTTCAATTGTATCAATACCGATGGTATAATCAGTAATTGGATTTTTGGAAATATCGAGATCCCAAAGTTGATAAAGGGGTTTACGTTTCATTTTACCATAAAGTCCCATGCAGCTATATCCAATGCACAAACCAGAAAGGGATTATTGGGAAACAAATGATGCAGGTAATGCCAGTAACGTTCAGGTTCGGTGAAAGCAAATTTTTCAACAAATGTTTTTTTACTTTCAAGTTGTTCGATCATTTGTTCAACAGTAATATCATAATATTTTATCGAAGGCGCTTCACCATATCCTTTATGACCGAAATGTTCCAGTTCAACAATTAATGTTGGCTGATGGGTTTTGGTTCCTCTGGAAATTGTAAATGGATATCGGAAAGGAAGATTGAATTTGTAATAATTTATTTTCATGATGCAAATATGCCGAAAATCGAGAAAAAAATGCTCAATGTTCAACTCACAATGCTCAATGTTCAGTTTACAGAAGTCTCAATAAATGATCATTGATAATTGAACATTGAAGCATTGAACATTTTATTTATAGACTAACTTACCTGCCAGAATGACTTAACATAATCACTCAGTTCTTCATTAAACTCATTTTCATTAATTAGATCCTCAAGTAACAAATGCATGCGGTACTTCCATTCATTATTTGGATCGGCCGGAACATTTATTCTTTCTTCATGCGGATTTTCCCGGCGCAATGTTTCACTCATGCCAAGAATATCCTGCAGTTGAAAAATACTCCACATTGCCGGAGAATATAAATGCTGAATAATAATGGCACGATTGATCCATGGTTCACAGTAATAAGGCGGTTCTCCATATTGGCCCAGCACATGATGATAAAATGCTGTGATCTTTGTTTTATCTTCTTCCCACCAGCCGCGGATCGTACTCATATCATGTGTTGAAGGAGTTATCACAGATAAATACGGCGCTTCAGCCGGAATGAAAAAATTCTACACCGGATTTCTTTGGCATCCGCTGAATTTCTAAACTCAGAATTCCCAATTGTTGCATTACATCAGGCACGCAATGCGGAACCATTCCCAGGTCTTCACCACAAATAAGCATGTTGGTGGCCCGTTTCAGATAAGGAAGTTTGTGCATTGCTTCTTTCATCCAGAAATCATCCTGCCGCTGGAAAAAATAATTTATGTAGAGATCGTAAATCTTTTGCTTTTGTTCATCATCGAGATAACGGAAAGAAATTGTTTTTTCAGCACCGATACGAAAATGAAATTGTTTACCCTCTGAATCCCGTTCTTCAAAAAGAATAACATTTGAAATAAGATCGAACAAACCTGTTTTTAATTTTTCATTGTCCTCATCTTCTTCCAGCGCTGCAATATATGCTTCTACTTTTTTTTGCGTATCATATTCAGGCTTCAGATCATATAACCCATATTCCTTTCTTATTAAATAATATGCTTTTATTTTTTCTGAAAGATCACCAAATACTTCATCCACTACCCCATCATTGATAAATGGTTTGCAAAACCGGTCATAATCAAACCACATTCCCCTTTCCCCAAATTCATTTATATGCACAGGAATTGCCGGGACAAAATGTCCCATGATACCTTCTACCGCATGAATGGGAATGCTCCATATTCTGAAAAAACCAAGTATATGATCGATGCGGAATGCATCGAAGTAATTACTCATTTGTTCAAACCTCTTGCGCCACCATTCAAAATGATCTTCCTGCATTTTTTTCCAATTGTAAGTTGGAAAACCCCAGTTCTGGCCTTTCACTGCAAAATCATCAGGCGGCGCTCCTGCCTGCCAATCCATATTATATAGATCCGGATCGATCCATGTATCACAACCGTAACGATAAACGCCAATAGGAATATCGCCTTTCAATACAATTCCTTTTTTATGAGAATAATCAGCTGCTTCTTTTAACTGTGTATGCAAATGAAATTGTACAAAATAATGAAATGAAATTTCGCGATGAGCCGCAGAATTTTTTGCCAGCAAGTTTCTCAATTGCTTTTTTATTATACGCAGAATAACTTTCCCATTTGCTGAAATCCGATGTTTGATATTTGTCCCGTAAATAGCAAAAAGCAGCATAAGGCATCAGCCAGTATTTGTTATTGGAAAAAAATTCTTTATATTCTTCTTCTTCAAAAAATTTATCAGCTGTGTTACTGAATATCTCATTCAATACTTCAAGCTTAGTTTTCACTACTTCTACATAATCGACATAAGCCAGCTTATTCAATTTTTTTTGTTTTTCTTCCAGTGCTTTAATGATGGCAGCATTTGATTTCCCGGCTACTTTTTCCAGGTTGATATAAAGCGGATGTAAAGCAAATGCAGAAATAGCGGCATATGGATATGAATCCGACCAACTGTGATTTGCGATCGTATCATTTACGGGCAATATTTGTATAAGGCGTAACCCGACTGTCTTTGCCCAATCAGCAAGCAATTTCAGATCAGTGAATTCTCCAACGCCAAAACTTTTTTTGCTTCGCAAACTAAAAACAGGAATGGCGACGCCGGCTCCTTTCCATGTATTGTTTGGTAAATGAATAAACCCATCATGCACAATGGTCAGTTTCTTTTTTTCCGCCTCTGCATGCACGATCCTGTTATTCCCTTCTTCAAAGCGTATGAATTCCTTTTCCTTTTTATTGTAAACACCATATTTATATGCCAGGGGAAAAACTTCTTCTGAAAGATCAAGTTTGCACGTCCACCAATTATCTTCTTTTTTTAATAAAACAGGTTTTACCGTTTGCCACTCACCTGTTTCCTTTCCGCTGCCACCGAGACAAACACATTCATCACGTTTAAGCAAAGGAGCTTTTACTTTAAAAATATGTGTGAATTTACCTTTGGTCCGTGACGCCGACTTAGAAAACTTTCCAGATGATTTTGAAGAAGCCCGTTTTAATAATATGTTGGCAAATGGCGCTGAATAAAAAACATTTTCATATTCGCCGGCATGGTTCCATGTATCGATCATCTGTATTTCTTTCACACCATGCTCCGGAACCTGGATCAAACGATCCTTGCCAAACTCGGGTATGATCTCGCCGTCTTCATGCCGGAGTATGTACTTGTAATGAAACGAAGAAGCCTTCTCTTTATTTATTTTAATATTGGCAAACCAGAATTCGTCGTTGAGATAAACCATAGGAATAGCGCCTTTGATGAGGTCAGTGCCCAGTTCCCCGTTATCGCTAATCCACAATGATTGGCCGAAGGAAGTTTTGAAACGTAAATAAAACTGTATTCTCATAAATTGGTCAAGCAGTCAGAAAATCAACCATTGGCGTTTGAATTTAGCGGCTTAAATAAACCACTCTTACTGCTGTGTATTTTTGACACATTGAACGAAAGTAATGAAAAACTTCATTTAAAAAAGCGATTTTTAACTTGAAACTCAGACAAGCGTTTTAAAACCCAGGACATGACAAATGAACCCACACGGTGGAACCGCTTATTTCTCTTTTGCCTTGGTTTATTCATTGCCGGCATCTTTGCGATGAAATGGATAGAAAGCGACCTTACTTATAATGGCGGAAAAATATCCATTTTCGGACTGGAACTTTTCTATTCTAAAGATAAGATCGTAGAAATATTCTCGGGAATTGATGATAAAGTAAGGACCATCCTAAGTTATCATTTAAGTTTCGACTTTATATTTATGGCGGGCTGTTATCCCGGTATTGCCTGCCTTTGTATGATGGCTGTACAAAAAATAAAAAGTAAAAATCCGATAGCTATCGGATCAAAAAAGATACTGTTCCTGCTGGCCGTCACTCAGTTGTTCGCCTGGGCATTCGATATCATTGAGAATTATTATTTATTGAAATGGCTAAACCAACCAATGATAGGAAGCGAATTCGGCTTTTACCATTTTATCGTTTACTGCAAGTGGATAATTGCTTTAACGGGTGCTTTGTTTGCCTTATTAATATTAGTAGCAACATCATTCAGAAAAAATCTGCAACCCGGAAACTAAAATTGAATTCCCTTCCCTTATCTTTGGCAAATAATCTACAAAGCATGGAGCAAAGCAGGTTCTGGACTTTTTTTTGGTGGGCATTGCTTATTGTTTCGTTCGCTTCAATTATTCTTGCTATTTATACTCATTGGGAATGGATTACACTATTGTTACCTTTTCTTGCAACATCATTCGTTAAGGCATTAAGAATTATGTAAAGATCTTAATTTTCACCTTTACCACAGTTGAGCTAATTGCTTATAAAAAACCCCGACGAAGTCGGGGTTTTAGTTTTCATCAGTTAAGGTTCCATCTGCGCATCATGTCACTTGCAGACCTTGCCTGGCGCTGGATGGTCCACATTTCATTTGCAGTAAATGTTTTCTTTTTCTGATCTTTTGTCCCGATAGCTGTCGGGACGGTTTTCGCCACTGTTTCTTTTACTTCATTGAACTCCCGATAGCTATCGGGATGATCTTTCATTTTTTCATCTAATTGTTCATGTACGGGCATAGTAATGCTCTTCATAATACTCTCCTTTTTTTTAATCTGTCGGTTAACAATCGTCTGAGCTCTTGGGAAGTAATAAAACCAGGAAATTTAAAATAGGACTGGTTAGGTTACGTTCTTGTAGTTTATTTTTTGCTCAGTTTTGAGATGCAAATATACGTATGAATCGCTTACTATACAAATGAATGAAGAAGTAATTTGATAAAAAATTGTTTGCTATAGGCATTGATTTTTTAAATACAATCACTTACAGAAAAAAAATTATTTTCAAAAAATCATTGGGGAAATGGGTTACCTCAACTGTTTGTTGATTTGCAGTATATAGTAAATGATACTGCGTAAAAAACGTTATTGTCAATAAATTTTAAAGTATACTATTTACGAAATGAGTAAACAATTACACATAAATAATTTCTTTAAAAAATATGAAATTACTATTATTATAAGAATTGAATAACATTGGTGGTAATGAGAAATATGACGGGCAACAATTTGTTTCCCTCAATTAAATAGTCTCAAATAATTATAAAAGAAAGTACTGAGAAGTAAATTTCCTATGCAACGTGGTTTACAAACAATGGCAACCCCGATGTCCATTCATCATCGATAAAAATTTCGAATGAATAGCGGCCGGGCTTTTCAAATTTTACCTGGTTAAAATTAAAAACAAGATTTACCGCTGAGTACTGCCCGTTTTGCGGCGTTGCAATATTGATTTGCCCTTCGATGGGTTTTATTAATTCCTGTTTATTGCTATCAGTAAATCGCAATCGCATATCATGACCGCCTGTTTCTTTCTCAGAAAAACGCAGCCTGCAGGCAACAGAAAAGCTTTGTTGCACAAACGGGAACAATTTCGAATGTATGGAATCAAATGTTCCCACCACAGTCAGTTTACTATTATTATCCTGCGCAAAATCGCAGAGAGTGAAGATTTCGATTTCCATTACCAGTAAATTAGTTTTGACGAAATGAACTCACAAATTATTATTTCTTTGTCAGACTCGATAAATACAATCGTATATCTCTTTTTATATCGAATGCATTTGTATCCTAATGCTGCTCTGGCAGGTTCCTTGCAAATTGCATAAGATTTTCTGTCATCAGCAAGCTTCAGAAAATAATTATATACGGCGTCAGCAAATTTTTCCGCAGTCGCCAGCATGCCTTTTGATTCAATATACCATGAAATTGCAGCGACACTCTCGGCAGCACTTGTTCTTACTTCTATTTTTCTCCGGCCCATTTTCTGATTAATTTTTTACTGTAGGCCCGGGCTTGCTCTACGGTGAGAAGGTTCTGTGCTTTGCTTTTCAGTGCAGCTTTTTTTTGCAATGCCTGATATTCTTTTTCCGGCACCAATACATATTTTTTCTTATCAATCACTATTGAAGTCATGGCTGTAAATTACAAAAAATTATCTGCAAGTAGTATTGTTTGATGGTATGCTATACACATGGCTGAACGACTTACCAACAAAGGCCATATTTATGCATCAGATTACTTGTTTTTTTTAAAACAAAATTGATAGCTTTATAATCCCAACCTGGAACAACTATCCTCCCTTTAAAAATTAATTCTTCTTTCGCTAAGGGCCGTAGCCTTTGAAATTTGATTTAACAATTATTGTTTAATTAAAAATGATTTGCTCATGAAAAAGTTAGCATTTGCTGTATCAGCAGTTATTGTAAGCTGCTTTGTAACCTGCACCAATAATGCCGCTCATGAAGACGGCACAAGCGAAAAAGCCCACAAGAACCTGGAAACTTTCAAGGCTGTGATCAGCATGTTCGAGAAAGGTGACTTTAGTAAAGCCGGAGATTATATCGCGACTGATGGTGTTGATCATTCGGCTCCAACGGGAGAAGTAAAAGGCCTGGACAACCTGAAAGCTATGTTTGCACAAATGTCGAGCACGATGAGTAACGTAAAAAATGAGATCAAGAAAGAGCTGGCAGATGATGAGTATTCAATGGTATGGGTAAGACAGACATGGACGCAAACAAAAGATGACCCAATGATGGGAATGAAAGCCGGTGAAAATGGCGACATGCAAACTGTAGACGTTTGCAAATACGGTGCTGATGGAAAAATTACTGACCACTGGGGTTTTATGTCAATGGCCGATGTGACGAAAATGATGCAACAGATGCCGGCCGATACGTCGGGGAAAAAATAAGACGTTGAAGAATCTATTTAATCAGCAGAATGATCATCGAGAGTCATTCTGCTTTTTTTGTTGGTATGCTATACAAAAGGCATGGCGACCTATCAACAAGAGCCTGAAATTCCCCGACATTTTTATTAAATTTGATTAAAGCTTTTCTATGGACAATTCAATTAAAAAGGAAATTCATGAGCTTGTTGACAAATGCGACGATGAGCAGATTCTCAATGAAACAAAAGAACTGCTTTCTACTACTGGTGATTGGTGGGATGAATTAAGTGCAGAAGATAAGAATCTTATAAAGGAATCTGAAGCCCAATATGCAAAAGGAGATTTTATCAGCCACCAGGAATTAATGCAGCGCTTTGAAGCATGGAAAAAGAAGTAGTCTGGACAGCAACAGCTCAAAAAGATTTCTGGGAAATTGTCAGTTACCTGAAAGAAAGCTGGCCGGAAAAAGTTCTTGATAATTTTCAAAAGACACTTCTTCTTAAATCAAAGATTCTCCTCAAGCATCCACATATAGGTTTTAAAAGCAGGAAACACTCACAATTCAGAAAAACTCTTGTAACAAAGCACTACATGCTTATCTATTCCTTAACAAAAGATCATCTTGTTATTCACCGGCTGAAACATACAAGAATGAAGTAATTGGTTTATGCGTTTGTTGGTATGCTACGCGAAGTGTATTGAGTCAAACGTCCCAATCATAGTTAGTTTACTATTATTACCCTGCGCAAAATCGCAGAGAGTGAAATTTCTATTTCCATTTGTAATAATTTATAATACTTTATTTCATTTTCTAATAACCTGTATTTCGTATATGTGTTCCTATTGACGTATCAGTTGCATCTTTTAAAAGGCCTCGCTCCTTTAAGTTAATTTTTGCGGCTTCCTTAGATACCCCAAATAATTCTTCAAATTGTGAAAGCAAATTCAGTGTCAATCTCATATTTTGCGGTTGATCATCAAAATAGATAAAACCCTTATTTATTGATTCCGCTTGGAAATAATTCTTAACAACTTTATTTAAAAAAAATGTGGGCATTAATAATTGAGCAGCAAATATATTTGCCTGTATTTCTAATCTCTTTGAAAAATTGTCAGGATAAACAAAACCCGACTTTTGCATAATCTCAGTATCAATACTATTTTCAAAATAATCTTTAAGAATAGCGCTATGCAAAACAAGGTGACCGACCTCGTGACAAAATGTGAATCGAAAGCGATTAATATCTGATTTCAATGTTGAAGAAACAGAAATTGTCAACGGGTTATAACTTATCTTTCCAATGGTATCAGTGCCTTTAACTGGCATTAGAGGCTGATCCAATTCAAATCCAATTTCATATAATTCAGATAATCGTTGACAGAGTCTCTCAATATTTAATTTATAATGATCATAACAATCACTCAAGGACAATTCATTAATACGATTCTGAATATCTTCTACAGATTTATACGGAATATTTAGATGAGTCTTTGAAAGCAAATATTTATCTATAATTAGGTTATAGATTAGAAAATCTTGAATGCTTGTAAAAACAAATCCGCCATCATTCCCAATTAGAGGAGATTTATTATCAACTTCACCTGCCAATTGTTGAGATAACAATTCTATGTTAGATTGATAACTTTTTGCATCCTCTCGTCTGCTAATCCATTCTAACTTGTCCGAAGTATTCAACTTAGCAATTGCTATTTTTTTGGAGATAGCAACATTTTGTGCACTCCTTTGATAAGGGGACATAGTAATCATTATTCCTTTGGTGTTATGTTCACCTACCTGGCTGATTTTTGAACTAAACTCCTCTACATCGCCTACTCCAACTGGGACATCATAATTTTTACATTCGATTAGCGTAAGTAAAGAAAAATTATCAGAACCAGGCATAGAAGTTTCGATGGCAATATCAAAAATGATATTTGCATTCCTATCTCGCGAGAAATACTTTTTCTTTCTAAAAATTTTGCTTGTTTTTCCTGGAAGAAATAATAGCTCATTTTCAAGCATCTCTTTTATGATTGAAAAAATCTTTTCCTCAAAAACGTCACCCTTCTCGTAACTACTTGGAGCAGTCATAATTTATCGTAAAGTGTAAAAGCCCCCACGTTTTTGTGAAGGCTTCCCTATTTCATCATAATCCTTTTAATCCCACCAATCCCGGTTTATTTCACCTCCTCAAACGGCACATCCTGTACATTCTCTGCATTACTTCCATTTCCACTACCAGGTTGTTGTTGCTGTCCGGCACCACCTGCATCAGCACCGGGTTGTTGTGCTCCGCCAGCTTGTTGTTGTAGCATTATAAATATCCTGGCTGGCTGCTGTCCATGCAGCATTCAATTCTGCCATTGCTGCTATCAATTGCGGCAATATCCTGTGCTTTATGCGCTTCTTTTAATTTATTTAACTGCTGTTTCAATAGGTGCTTTTTTATCAGCCGGTATTTTATCACCATATTCTTTCAATTGTTTTTCAGTCTGGAATACAAGGCTATCGGCCTGATTGAGTTTCTCTACCTTTTCTTTTTCGGCTTTATCTGTTGCTTCATTGGCCTTTGCTTCATCCTTCATTTTTTCAATTTCTTCCTTGCTTAATCCACTACCTGCTTCAATACGGATCTTTTGTTCTTTACCTGTGCCTTTATCTTTTGCAGTTACATGCAGGATACCATTGGCATCAATATCAAATGTTACTTCGATCTGCGGAACACCTCTTGGTGCCGGCGGAATACCATCCAGGTTGAACATACCAAGGCTCTTATTGTCTTTTGCCATCGGACGTTCACCCTGCAATACATGTATCTGTACACCGGGCTGGTTATCGCTGGCTGTAGAGAATATTTCTGATTTCTTGGTTGGAATAGTTGTATTGCTTGGAATCAATCGTTGTCATTACACCACCCATTGTTTCAATACCCAGATGAAAGCGGAGTAACGTCGAGCAACAATACATCTTTTACTTCACCGGTTAATACAGCACCCTGTATAGCTGCACCAACTGCCACCACTTCATCAGGGTTCACACCTTTGTTTGGTTTTTTACCAAAGAATTTTTCAACGATCTCCTGCACTTTGGGGATACGTGTAGCTACCACCTACCAGTATCACTTCATCAATCTGCTGATGTGTTCATACCTGCATCTTTCAATGCCTGCTTCACAGGGCTTCAAACAACGTTGCAAATAAATTATCAGCAAGTTGCTCAAATTTTGCACGGGTCAATTTTTTTACCAGGTGTTTGGGCACACCATCAACTGCCGTGATATAAGGAAGATTGATTTCTGTTTCTGTAGAAGAAGATAATTCAACCTTTGCTTTTTCAGCAGCTTCTTTCAAACGCTGCAAAGCCATCGGGTCTTTGCGCAGATCGATCGCTTCATCTTTTTTAAATTCATCAGCCAGCCAGTCCATGATCACTTTATCAAAATCATCACCACCCAGGTGGGTATCACCATTGGTTGATTTTACTTCAAATACACCATCGCCCAATTCAAGAACGGAAATATCGAATGTACCACCACCAAGGTCAAACACGGCGATCTTATGATCATGTTTGCCTTTATCCAGGCCATAAGCCAGTGCTGCTGCTGTAGGTTCATTCACGATACGGCGAACATTCAAACCGGCAATTTCACCGGCTTCTTTTGTAGCCTGGCGCTGTGCATCATTAAAATATGCAGGAACGGTGATCACCGCTTCAGTCACTTCCTGGCCCAGGTAATCTTCAGCTGTTTTCTTCATTTTCTGAAGGATCATTGCTGAAATTTCCTGCGGCGTATATAAGTCTGCCATCTATGTCAATACGAACGGTATTATTGTCACCTTTTACCACTTTATAACTCCAGTGACTTATCTCTTCAGTCACTTCATCATAGCGACGTCCCATAAAACGCTTTACACTGGTAATAGTATTTTGCGGATTGGTGATCGCCTGGCGTTTGGCCGGGTCACCTACTTTACGTTCGCCATTTTTCAAAAATGCCACTACAGACGGGGTTGTGCGGCGACCCTCATCATTGGCAATTACTACCGGCTCGTTGCCTTCCATTACGGCAACGCAGCTGTTGGTAGTTCCTAAGTCAATTCCAATTATTTTTCCCATTGTATATGAATTTAATATTCAATCACTGATAATCAATGATTGTGCCATCAAGTGAGGGGGTGAAAAATTGGCAGCAACCAGTCCACAGTCTATGGCATATGGCTCATGGTTTATGGCCAAATAATTTCTTTTGATACCAGCTTTGTTCCTTCGATTGGGCTCCTGTTGCGTCGCAATCCGTTCAACGTTCTTATCGCTATTCTGCATGTTTCTCGCAGCATTCGCAACGATAAACGGCGCAAAATTCCCTGCGAACTCCGTTCCTTTGCGTCCCGTGGGTGATATAAAATCGAAATTCCTAACTTCAACGATAAATTACTGTCGTATTAAGAAAAGTCAAATAATTATCAGCTGTATAATCCTTACTTATCTGCCTGGCTGTAAAAAAGATAAGATTGATAATACCCCATTTATTTCAGTCACAATTGACGGGATTAATCATTCCTTTACTAAGGACGTAAATGCGGCAAAGAATTCCGGACTTTCAAGCAAATTATTTGTCCTTGGTAGTGATAATCAAAATACGATTGGTTTTGGATTATCAGATACGACCACCGGGGATTATTCAGAATTAAACAGTCCCTCACAGGCAAAAACCCTAATAAACTTCCAACTTATCACATTACAAGGGTTACATTTAAATGTTCTTGATAACACTGATCCATGCAAACTGACCATCACAAACATAAACTCAAGCTTTGTCGAAGGTTATTTTAATGGAACAATAGTGGGACAGTCAAGAAAGAAATTAACGAACGGAAAATTTAAGGTTTATTTTAGATGACTATGGAATGGCTTTGGATCATACTCGGAATTATTTTAGGTCTTGTTGGTATTGCCGGCAGCCTGTTGCCTTTATTGCCCGGTCCGCCGATAGCGTATGCAGGCATGCTTCTGCAATTGTTTCGCAACCCCGATCCTTTTGACGCAAAAACATATTGGATATTCGGCGCCGTTGTTGTCGTTTCATTGGTGCTGGATTATCTCATTCCCATTTGGGGAACAAAAAAATTTGGCGGCACCAAGTATGGAGTTTGGGGTTGTACGCTGGGTTTTATCGCAGCTTTCTGGTTAGGGCCATTCGGTGTTATTATTGGTCCGTTCGTCGGGGCTTTTATTGGTGAGTTGATCGGCGGCCAGGATTCAAAAAAATCATTTAAAGCAGCTATTGGTTCTTTTGTTGGTTTTTTATTGGGTTCGTTCATGAAACTTGTTGTGTGCTTCCTGATACTTTATTGGATCATTGCCAGTATTTAGCAATATTCAATAAGTGCCGATCTCGTCGGAATATTATTTTTGATAAAATCTTTTTTATGGCGAATACCATTTCCCAAAAACTTAAAATACAGGCAGGCGATACATTGTTGACGTTGAATGAGCCTTCAGAGTTTCAAAAAGGATTAAACGGTTTACCTAAAGGTGTAAAGGTTGTTGAATCAGGAAAAGATTATAACCAGGTGCATTGGTTCGTATTGAATCGTGCACAAATGGAAAACCAGATGAGTAAGGTAATGAAACTGGTAAAACCCGGTGTAATAGTTTGGGTGTATTATCCCAAAGGAACTTCCAGATTACAAACTGATCTTAACAGGGACAAAGGCTGGGATTGCTTGCTTGCCGAAGGCGATAAACTTACATGGATCAGTTTGATTTCATTTGATGATACATGGAGTGTGTTTGGCTTTCGTGCAAAAACCGATGCCGACAGAAAAAAAGAAGCAAAACCAAAACCCGAACGTGAAATATTTAAATGGGTAAATCCGCAAACCAAAGAAGTGAAATTGCCGGATGATCTTGCTGCTGCATTGAAGAAAAATAAAAAAGCATCTGAATTTTTCAATACACTTTCTTTTACCAATAAAAAAGAATACATAGAATGGATCGTAACGGCTAAACAGGAAGCTACAAGAACAGACAGGATTAATGGAACAATTGAGAGGCTTGGTAAAGGTTGGAAAAATCCGAGGAATATATAAGTCAATGGTCAATGGTGAATCGTGAATAAGAACACGCTGATTCACCATTCACCATTGACCATTCACGAACAAAATAAGTACCTTTGGAATTAGAAATATGAATCTCACCAACGATACTTACATCCGGATAGTTAACGCCAAAATGTATATTGACGAAAACTATCATGAGCCGATCGATCTTGAAGTGGTATCGAAAAAAGCATTCATTTCTAAATTCCACTTTCACCGTTTGTTCAGAAAAGTTTACCGGCAGACTCCTCATCAGTACATCACAAGAAAACGGATGGATAAAGCAAAAGACCTGCTTGCTGAAAATAAACCCGTAACTGAAGTTTGCAATGAAGTTGGTTTTGAGAGCATCGGTTCCTTCAGCATTTTATTTAAAAAAGAAATTGGGTTCGCTCCTACTTATTACCGCAATATGGCGTGGCTAAAAAAGCAACAAGCTAAAGAAACTCCCAAAAAATTTATTCCGCATTGTTTTATTGATAGCTATAAGTTGGATGACAAGTAATCCTGATAAACTATGAATGAGGCCGCCACTGATTTTATAATAAAATTATACTGTCGTGGTCGTTTCAATAATGGGCAGTTGATTGAGGCTTACAAATGGATCAGTGATTTTATACATGCGCAGGAAATTAAGCAGAAAGTAAATATTGAATATGGCTCGAGGCCTGAACACAAGCGTCGGCGTGCACAGTTTTTTTCCAAGAAAGAAAAAGAACTTCAACTAAAGCTCCCTGAGCTGGATTTCAGCTATATTGAAATTACCAAATTAGAAGAGGTAGCAAATGCTTTCCGAGCGTTTGATATTTCATTTCGTTTTAGCTTATCACAGCCCCTCGATCTCTACTTACCCGATGACACTGACTTTGAAACATCCGGTAGCATTTCCTTTGGATTGAATTACGATATCTGGAATGGAATTATCAATGACACCTTTATTGAAAAAGTAATCACCGAATTCAGCGCCTTGGTTAATAAAGGAAAAACAAAAGTTATATATGGTATGGTTGTAAAAATGCCAAGGTCAAAAAGTGCTTATTTTTATATCAATGGTATCGGTAATTTTAACCTTAGCGAAGAAGAGGATAACTGGGTCAGCCTGTTTAACAGCGAGAAAATAGCTGACAAGTTCTGGGAGCCATTTTGGGGTAATATTATTACTCAAAAACATTTACGCAACAAGAATCAATACAAGGAATTAATTAGCCTGGTTGGGAAAAACAATGTAACTGAAATGGGAAATGACATGATATTTTTTAAAATGCCTGTATCAATTAGCGCATTTGAATATGGTTCCCCATTACATGCTAAATACAAAAATATCATCCACGAATTATTTGCAAAGTATGATGCAGATTTATCAGCATGACTTTTTAAACAGAGCAAGATCCAATAAGTCTCTCCCCTCCCCTCATCCCTATCTTTATAAAAATTATTTATCATGAAATTAATTACCTACTTAACATTCGCAGGCAATTGCGAAGAAGCTATGAACTTCTATAAAGAAGCATTGGGCGCAGAGATCTTGTTGTTTTCCCGTATGGGTGATAGCCCGATGGAAATACCTGAAAATCTAAAAGGCAAAATCATGCATGCCCGTATGCGGATTGGCGAAAACGAGCTATACATGTCAGATACTTTTGATCCATCATCTTTGAACCAGGGCAACAATGTTAGTCTTTCGATTCAGGTTGATGATACTGCTCAGCTCGAAAAACTTTTCAACAGTTTATCTGCAGGCGGCAGGATTACTATGCCTTTGGCGGATGCATTCTGGGGAGCAAGATTTGGAATGTTCGTTGACAAATTTGGCATTCACTGGATGTTCAATTGCGAACTGAAAAAAGAACCCGTATTAAATTAAAATCTAAAAAATAAATCATGGTAACAAGACTTTCTCACACATCGCTTTTTGTAAGCGACCAGGACAAGGCTTTCGATTTCTATGTAAAGAAATTGGGGTTCAATGTGCATACCGATGCTAAAATGGATAATGGTTTTCGATGGCTTACCGTTACAGCACCCGATGCTCCCAATCACGAAATCGTTTTATTTCCGGCCAGCGGCAGCACGAATGGCCTGGATGAAGATGCACAAAAAGCATTGAAATTATTATTGGATAAAGGTGTAATGGGCGCAGGTGTTTTGGAAACAAATGATTGCCGTGCTACCTATGAAGAATTAAAAGCAAAAGGTGTGCAGTTCAAATCAGAACCAAAGGAACAGTTTTATGGTATTGAATGTATCGTAACCGACGGATGCGGTAACTGGTTTAGCATGACGCAGCCAAAGGAAATGTAAATAAAAACCCGGCGGCAGGGAAGTTTTGGTTGCAAATTACTGCCCTGCCAACCGGGAAGTCAAAATGAAACCTATTTTTTGGTATTGTCTTCGGTTAAATAATAAACTTTTGCAGTTAATGTTTCCTGCAGTTGGAGAAATAAAGCTAATGCGATCACAGTTGTAGTTTTTAGGTTTTATAAAAATATATTTCTTCTATTGATTGATCATGATTTTACTGCTGAAACGTTGCCCGTTTTCTGTAACAGCGATAACAACATACATTCCTTTATGCAAGCCTTCAAGATCTAATTCCGCTTGCTGATTCTTTATAGTTACGGCTTGCTGTTTTACTGTTCTTCCTGCGCCATCTAACAACTTTACAAATAATTTTTCACCATCATTCGCATCAAGCAGTAAAGTTGTTTTATTTCCCGCCGGGTTTGGAAAAATTGTAAGGCTATTGTTATTTTTCCCAAATGCAACTAAGCGTACAGATGAATATTCGGCCTTTCCATTTACATCAACCATTTTCAACCGGTAATAATTTATACCGTTCACAGGGTTTCCATGAGTAAAATTGTAATCATGCCCCTGGCCCGTATTTCCATTCGATAGTATTTTACCAACCGGCGTAAAATTTCTTGCATCAACAGAATGTTCAATAGCAAAATAGCTGTTGTTGGTTTCTGAAAGTGTTTGCCACTTTAATAAGGCGGTTTGATTGCTTTGCTTCTTTGCAGTAAAGCTTTCAAGTTTTACATCCAGTACAACGCATGGAATAATCTCCGTAGGGATCTGTATCGCATTCAGGTAAAGACGCATTCCGTTTATTTCCTGTTCGTTTATCAGATCACCGGCTAAACAGGTGTGGCAGTCATTGTTCTTGTATTCATGGTTGCCTAAATAAAAAACAAGGCTCCCCAACCCGGTTGTTAGCTTAGAAACCGCAGCCACATAGTGAAGATTATCTGATCCATTTCTTCTGCAACTAACTACAGGATAAAAATTGTTTATATTAGAAGAACTATAGCGCCAAACTTTCTGGGCACCCCTTAACCATGGCCTGAATGTACCCTGGAATTGGGCATACGCCATGGTAGGGTTATCATAATTTACATTGTTATTGAAATTGTTGAACTGGCCTCCCGTCGGATCTGCAATTGTTCCACTTGAAGAATGATACCGTCTTAAGGATTCAAAAGTCTGCACACTTTCACATTCTGCAAGAAAATTGCCGCCCGCCTGCAAAAAATTATAAATAGAGTCCGAATCATAGGACGAAAGATCACCGGGTACCATATGCGGAGCTGTGATCATTGTATAACAACCGGAGATAAGACCTGATGCATTTTGCAAACAATCATAATTAACGGTCGGCACCGAAGCTGTTTCCATAAAATTGCGATGAATATCACAGGAGTCATGAAGTATCGCTATTCTTGGAGGATTGGTCAAAGTATAACGGACATCCACATCGACATCGGCGGTAAGTTTATAAACTTTTACTTTGCAACTATCCGGCAAAGAATAATTAAACCATTGTATCAAATAATCAGCTCCTAATGTATCCGACGGAAAAATAAGAAAAGGACCGGCTCTGAAATCCAGTGATTGCGCCGCCGAATAACCTGGATAAATTCTTTCAGCAGTTCCGCTGAAATCGATCCCGTCTTTTGATTTGCTTGCATTGATAACCCAGTTAACATAAATTCCGGCATTCCTTAAAAGTGTTACCAACCCATAAGCTTTTAAATTGAAAAGATAGGTGCCTGTTGCGGCATTGATAGTACTTGTAGCCTGGTTGGTATGATCCATTGCAATAACAAGTGTACCCGCCGGCGCTGTTTGAATATTTGCAGCCGCTCCTGGTATATCTTGTGCTGGTAATAAAAATGTTTTGCCGGTAAGAAGGAAAAGTATAACAATGATCCTTCGCATAAAGCAGGAAGTCGTTCTCATGAAAACAGATTTTTAATGAAACGTGCATTTCACTAAGGAGACTGAACTTTACAAAAGGATATCAGGGGATATTTGGATAAGGGGGAGGTGGTTAGATGAATGGTTAAGGCAATTTACAACAGAATTTAACTTAAGACAATCGTAGAATTACTGGATTGTTAAAAAAGTTATCTTCCTATTTCATCCGTTTGCTATTAAAAGTACTTTTATATTATGTTCAATATCCCGAAGACTTATATTTTTAATCTCATTTTAATCTCGCTGCTGTTTGTCGCATGCTCAGAAAAGATCATCCCGGATAAACCATTTCTTTCGAAGACAAATTTTAAAATGGATTCTTTGCCTGAATCGGAAGTGAATATTCCTATCCAGGTTAATATGAAACCGCTTTACCAGCTTGCGGAAAAAAATGTTGCCACGGTTTTTACTTCTCCTAACTGGCCCGAGGATTGGGTAACTGCCGATTGCGCAAACAGGTATAAATATCAATTCAGGCGCGGCCCACTGCAATTCGTTGCCACTGGAAATTCAATGAGCCTGGGGTTCACTGGCTATTACAGAATTATTGGGTCAACAAGAGTGTGCCTTGGCACTACAGTTGTTTCTCCATGGACGCCGGCCTGCCGTTGCGGCTTTGATGAAGGGGAAAGAAAAGTAAACGTTGGTTTTTTGAATACTGTACAGGTTTCAAATAATTATAAGATCAACCTCAATATTACCAGGCAGGAACCGGTACCAGTAGATAAATGCACCGTATGTTTTTTTGGTACGGATATTACTGACCAGGTAATGAAAGGATTGAAAGATGAGCTTGACCTTGCAAAAAAAGCCATCCAGGATTCCTTTGGCATTGTTGAACTCAAACCACAGGTGCAGCAACTTTGGAATAAACTTAATATATCTTATAATTTGTATGGCTTAGGCTGGTTAAAGATCAATCCTCAAAAGATAAGGCTGACAAGATTATTTGCACGAAATGATTCGCTGAATATTTTCCTGGGAATGACCGCTAAACCGGTTATCAGTTTTGAAAGATCGAATGACCTGATGACGCTTGTGCCTGATATTGATAACTCAATTTCAAAACCTGGCTTCAATATTTTTTTAGACGCCGTTTTGAATTATGATTCGCTGAGTACTATTTTAAATGCACAATTGAAAGGAAAAGAATTTGACCTCACCAACGGAAAAGCCAAAAAAATCCTGGTCGTGCAGGATTGCAGAATTTATGGAACAGGGAATGAAAAACTAATTATTAAAATGAGCTTTTCGGGAAGTAATTCAGGCATTGCCTATTTTACAGGCAAACCCTTTTATGATGCGAATAAAAAAATGATCGAGGTCCGTGACATAGATTTTGATGTAAAAACAAAAAACCTTTTATTGAAATCGGCGGATTGGCTTTTTAATAAACGGATCACTAATGAAATTGCCCGTGTATCAAGATTCGATCTTTCGTCCTATGTCGATACGGCAAAAAATTTGATCAATCGCCAGTTAAATACAGAGTGGATCAAGGGTGTGAGAAGCACAGGAACGATAACTGACCTCAAGATCGCAGGTTTTTACCCAATGACAGAATATTTTATCATACGCAGCAATGCAAGCGGGGACCTGATGATTAAGATCGATGCAATGAGTTTTAACCTGCAATGATCAATTTTTCTTTTTGTAAGCACCTGCTCTTGTCCTTAAATTATTCCTGATATCGACGTAAAAAAGATTAATGTCAAGCACATGCAGGTTTTCAATTCTGTCTGGAATTTCTATTGAATCGGAATCAGGAGTAATAACTAATTTATCCGATTTTATTTGAGCTGATAAAACTTGTGGTTTAACGGAATTAAAATTATTCACAACAGCTCCTTTATGCATTGCACTGGTACCAACTGCGCCGGTAGTTTTCCAGGTTAATGGGTTTACTGTTTCCAATTCTGATCTGCCCAAAAAATTAAACTGCCGCCTGAAATCTTCTGTGAAAGTATTCCAGGCGATATAACAACCTGTTTGGGCCGCATCATTGCAAACAGGAATTTTTAATTTGCCGGATTTAATTGGCGGCATGCCGATAACGTATGCAGCAACAAGCTTCGTCTCCAATTTAGTTCCCTCAATTAATTCTTTTATCAATCTTACAGCATGCTGCGAACCCTGGCTGTGCGATGCAATAAAAAATGGATGACCATTGTTCCAATGCGTAAGATAATATTGAAACGCTTTTTTAACGTCAGCATAGGCCGTATCAAAAACCTGCTGGTACCCGCCCAGGAAACTTAAATATGCCGAATAATTTGCCTGTCTGTACCGCGGTGCAAATAATCGGAATTCATTAAAAGCGGATGCCTGGTTCAAAATTGTTCTGTTATCGGTGCGGTCATTCAGCCATTCATTATTCACATCGCCATTCATTTGATCGTTTTCTTTTCTTAGATATGTAGTAGGATGAATAAAAAAAACATCGATGGTGCTATCGTAAGAATATCCTTTACGCAACGGTTTAGGAATGCTATCACCCATATCATGTATGGAAGGATGTGAAGCCCAGTTACGAATATTTGAGTAATCAGGCGGAGGCGGAGTTTCTTTTGATGCAGATGCGCGGCTTTGAAATCTTTCATTTAACCCGCTCCCCTGCGAAAAGGATGGTGTAATGAAAAGACATAAGAGGACAAGTAGTAAAATGGCACTGAAACGCATAGGAAGATTTTGCATGGTAATGACGCATGCAAATTGAAATTAGTTTACCCGAAATGCAAATTTCTTTTGTGAAAAAAAACTAAAAGCAACCACAAAAAAAGTGGTGGCGATCTTGGCAGGCAGGGGCCACCAGCCAAATACATCAACAAATAATTTTAAAAATCCATAGTTGAGCAAAATACAGACAAACACTACGCTCAGGTACTTACTCATCTGCACTCTTTTACGTGTGGCTGCAGCTTCAGGAAAAACGACATAACGCATCAGGAAAAAACCGGAAACGAAAGTGATTGGAAAAGTAAATAGAAAAGCGGCGATGTGAGGGCTTATGGCAAACGATCCTACCTGGACTATTTGTTTATGTAAAATGTAATTATGGGTAATCGTAAAAATTGTAATATCAAACAAAGTGTTCGCTCCGCCGCAGGCTGCATAGCGAAATGTCTGTTTATCCATCACTTTATTAAAGGCCGGATAAAAAAAATCGATCATGGTGATGATCCAATCCTTGATCTGGTAAACCACATCCTTCATGAACCGACAAAGATACACGTTGGTTTTCGCAGATGCAACCCGACGGGAAACTACTATTTTTGCAACCGTCACAAATAACGACCGGATAACAAACAAAGCAGAGATGAGCATTGCAGATCAAATAAGAACGGCTTCCAAAACCGCCCTTGCAAAACTTTACAGTTTGTCCATTGAAGAAAAGGATATACAAATAAATGAGACCAAGCCGGAATTTGAAGGTGATTACACATTGGTCCTTTTTTCTTTTATCAAACAAGTAAAAAGATCACCAGAGCAACTTGGTAAGGAAATCGGCGATGAACTTGTTAAAGCCAACCCGGCGATTTTCTCATCGCATAATGTTATCAAAGGTTTTTTAAACCTTACCGTAAAAGATAATTACTGGCTAGAATTTCTTCAAAAAAATTATAGTGATGCTAGTTTTGGCAAGAAACAAAACACCGGTAAAAGAGTAATGGTCGAATACTCTTCACCAAATACCAATAAGCCGCTTCATCTTGGTCATTTGAGAAATAATTTTTTGGGTTGGAGCATTGCAGAAATTTTAAGAGCAAATGGCGCGGGCATCACAAAAACATGTATTGTAAACGACAGGGGCATTCATATTTGTAAAAGCATGATCGCATGGCAGAAATATGCAAACGGGGCCACACCGCATTCAACAGGTATTAAAGGTGATCATTTGGTTGGTGATTACTATGTAAAATTTGAAACTGATCTGAAAGAACAGGCACAACCCATCATTGACCGCATTTTGAAAAATGATCTTTCAGGGTTTGATGGAAATGAACTGGATGAATTAAAAAAATATACCACAGCGCTTCAAAAGGAAACTACTGAAGATAAAATTGAAAAGATAAATGACGGAATAAAAGAGATAGCAAGAAATCATACTCCCATAATGGCGGAAGCAAAAGAAATGCTGAGGAAATGGGAGGATGGCGATAAAGAGGTCATTGAACTTTGGAAAAAAATGAATAGCTGGGTGTATGAAGGGTTTGATATAACCTACAAACGCATTGGCAGTGATTTTGATAAGATCTATTATGAAAGCAACACCTACCTTCTTGGAAAAGATATTGTAAGTAAAGGTTTGGAAAAAGGTGTGTTCTATAAAAAAGATGATGGAAGTGTGTGGATTGATTTGACCGCTGATGGGCTTGATGAAAAATTAGTAATGAGAAGAGACGGCACATCTGTTTATATAACACAGGATATTGGCCTGGCAGAACAGAAATTTAATGAATACAAACCGGGTGAAAGTATTTATGTGATCGGTGATGAGCAGAACTATCATATGAAAGTGCTGAAACTGATTGCGGAAAAAATGAAGGTGCCGGGCGCAGAAGGAATCTATCATTTAAGTTATGGAATGGTTGAGTTGCCTACAGGAAGAATGAAAAGCCGTGAAGGAACGGTTGTTGATGCTGATGATCTGCTCGATGAAATGATCATCCAGGCAGAAAAGAAAACTAAGGAACAGGGAAAAACCGAAGGGTTTACGAATGAAGAGTTGAAAGAATTATATGAAATGATCGGGCTTGGAGGAATAAAATTCTTTCTTCTTCGGGTTGATCCTAAAAAACGAATGGTATTTAATCCTGAAGAGTCAATCGACCTGCATGGCTTTACGGCAACCTTTGTACAATATACTCATGCAAGGATTAAGTCGATCTTGCGCAAGGCACAAGGCACAGGGCACAAGGCACAAGACACAAGTCTGTTGAAATTGGAGAAGGCCCTTGCGGTAAAACTCGAACAATATCCAACTATTGTTGAACAGGCAGCTTTAGAACATAACCCTTCTGTACTGGCTATTTATGTATTTGAGCTGGCAAAAACATTCAATACATTTTATACAGAACATTCTGTAATGAATGCTGAATCCGAAGAAAAGAAACAATTGAGATTGAAACTTTGTGAAATGACTGCCAATGTAATTTCTTCTGCTATGGGATTGCTGGGCATAAATGTTCCTGAAAGAATGTGAATAAAAAGAATCTCACAGATGACACGAGGCTTTGTCAAAAGTTGATAAAATAAGGAACACAAAGAACACAAAGTGCTGATGATAAACGGAAGCTCTTCAACTCATAGCCCACGGTTTAAACCGTGGGCTATGAGTTATGCAAACTTCTTTGTGTCCGTTGTGCGCCCTTAGTGTATTCTAAGGTTTTTAATTGTCCAAATTTAATTTATGCAGCTTTAGAATATTGTTCGATAAATGGTGTTTGACGATTTATCACGGCAAACATTCTAAAGATTAATTTATTTCGGACGATGTTAATGGTGCTGTTTTTCGACTTTCCCATTGCCAGTCGTCTTTCATAAAAAGCTTTTAGTTCTTTGTCATGTTGAATAGCAGTTCGGGCTCCCATAGTAAGCAGCGTTTTCATTGTTTTATCAGCTAGTTGGCTGACCCGCGTCTTTTTCCGAATACTTTTTCCGGAAGTGTGATCAAAGGGTGCAGATCCACAAAAACAAGAGAATTTCCTGGCATTTTTAAAGGCAATGAAATTTTTTGTTTTTACCAAAGTTGCAGTAGCAATTACATCACCAATTCCTTTAATACTGGTCAGCAGTTTGAAGTTCTGATTCACAGATTGATCTGCTTTGTCAATGCATTGTTTAATTTGATCATCGAGCACTTTGATCCTCTGTGCGACCTCCTTGACCAGTGTTAATTGGATTTTGATGATGGGGTCTGCTGATGAAAGCACTATTCGATACTCTTTGAGTGCACAGGCCAAAGACTGGCGATACTTGGTTAGTCGTGCCCGTGTTGAGTGCAGCATTTGGAGACGTTGAAGCACAGGATGGGCGGGCTTTTCAGCCACAAGCTTATCCTTTTTTTCAAATCCAAATCTGGCAATTCGCTCGGCATCGATTTTGTCATTTTTACCTCGGATCAAACCCAGTGATCGCTTAATCGCCAGTGCTGATACTTTGGCAAATTGGATCTGGTGCTGGTGTAAAAATTTTTCCAACTGGAAAGAGTAAAGACCTGTATGTTCCATCACCAGGAATATACAAGCTTTATCCAGTTTCAAATTACTAAGCCAATAAACTAACTCCTTAAAGCCTGAAGCCGAGTTCTTGATCTTTACATGATTGTTTGAATCATGATGAAAAAGGTCGATAGAATCTTTAGAGAGATCAGCACCTACGATTTGAAGAACTTTCATAACTTTAGTTTTAAGGTCAAATAATCGTTGCCTAGCCTAAGACCTTTAATTAGTCTTTAAGGACTTACTATTCTAAATGGGCCTAAGCAACAGTGAAGGGAGAGTGGGACTAATACACAGAGTAGACCTTCAGTCTATGCCTAAGTAAAGTTCACCCACTTTCCTTTCTAATTTAATCCAATTACTTTATCTGCTATTCAGTTGTTGTCAAAGAACTTTAATAAGGACCATTTTTGACCTAAAGGTCCTTTGTGTTACTTTTTTGTTTTTGAGATGACGTCAGGGATATTCAAAGAATATTTCTGTGCAAGTCTGCGAAATCGGTGTGAAATTAAGAGCTGAATAAAGAACAGGACGTACAAGTGTGCGACGCAACGATGTTTAATAGTAGTAATAAAGCTGGGTAAATTAAAATAAACAACCGACAATAAGCAATGAACAAAAAAAAGCAAGCTCTTCAGCTTGCGTATTGAATATTGTCAATTGCTTATTTCTTTACAGTCCCGGCAATGATTTTTTCTGCTTATATACCGCAAGGCTTGGGTCCATTTCAATTGCCTTATCACAAAGTGCTACACCTTTCTCCTTCTCCCCTTTTTTCTGATAACTTAACCCGATCATATAAAGTGACTGTGCATTTGTTTTATCATATGTAAGCACCTTATCCCAATAATCGATCGCTTCCTGGAATTTTCCTGAATAATAATAACCTTCCGCGATCATGTTAAGAATGTTCAGGTCGCTTGGTTTCTTTGCAAGAATATCTTTTAAAATATTCATAGCTTCTTCCAGCTTACCCGCATTCATATAAGCAATACCGAGATTTTCCATGTAGTCATTATCTTTCTTATATCCTTTTTCACCTGCCAGTAAAATATATTTCAAAGCATCCTTATCGGAATTCATTGCATAGTGGATCAAGCCCAACTCGTATATCCAGTTATTTTTATCGGGAGCTATATTGATCGCTTTTTCAAAATAAGGAATTGAAAGTTTATAGTTCATCATATCCGCATAGCTGCGGGCAATCAAATAAGGTATCTCGCCATTTTGCGGTTCTTCTTTTTCAGCAGCCTGTAAATATTTTATCGCTTCACCATAGTCATCACGGTCATAATATATTTTTCCAAGGAAATAACTCACCTTTTCATTAGGATCGGCTTTCTTTAATTTATCGGCATACATTATCGCATCATCAAAGCGCTTTGTATTGAAAGAAAGATTCAGCAATTGCTTATACAACACCGGTGAAGTTTCACCCAGTTGTTCCAACTTCTGATACATCTCTCTTGCCTGCCCGTATTTATTCAAACTCAGTAAAACATCAGCAAGCTCGGAAATGATCCCTTTATCAGTTGAGTTAAACTTATATGCTTTGTCAAGATTTTTCCAAACCTCAAGCTTACGGCCGGCTTGTTTTTCTGCTAAAGCTTTTTGAAAAAAATAGTCAGCACTGTCGGTTTGTGCCTGCGAGTAAGTTGCTGACGCAACTCCAAAGGTTAAGATGGTGTGTAGAATGTACTTCATAGGGTATAATTTGGATTTCAAAAAACGCGGTTTTCCAACTAAAAATAGTTTCTTAAGTTGACAAATCATAGCCTTTAACCCTCAATATTTTATTACATCACAAGGCGACCAAAATAGGTCATTTCAAAATGATTGCGGCTAACGGGGGCAAATTCAGCGTTAACTTATAGAATTTTTGATCTTTATCAACCAATTCAGATCTGATATCAGGATTAAAAACGTTGCCGGTACCCCAATATTTTGTTGAGTCCTGATTGAATATTTCCTTAGTATATGTCTTTTCCTGGATGTAAATTTCCCAATCATTTCTTACCACCGGTGTCAGATTAAGAATAATCAAAAGATCGTCTGATTTCTTTTTCCCTTTCCTTTTGTAGACAATAACTGACTCCTGCCCGGTGATTCAGATCGACCCATTCAAACCCATCAATGTTAAACTGATTTTCATAAAGCGCCGGTTCTGCAACCAATAATTTATTCAAATCGGCCACACAATCTTTCAGTAACCGGTGGCCGTCATATTGCAGCAAATCCCATTCCAATTCCGATTTATAATTCCATTCACTGGTTTGTCCAAATTCATTTCCCATGAACAACAATTTGCCGCCGGGATGTGTCCACATATATGCATAAATCAAACGCAGGTTCGCAAATTTCTGCCATTCATCTCCCGGCATTTTATATAGCATCGGGCTTTTGCCATGCACCACTTCATCATGACTCAGCGGCAGCATAAAATTCTCATCATAATAATACATCATGCTGAACGAAAACTTATCCTGGTGATATTGGCGTGCAATAGGATCGATTTTAAAATAATCAAGTGTATCATGCATCCAGCCCATCATCCATTTCATTCCAAAACCAAGTCCATCCTGCCAAGGTTGGCTTTGATAACACCGGGCCAGTCTGTTGCTTCTTCAGCTATGGTTTGCACATCGGGAAAATCACGGTAAATAGTTTCATTCAGATCTTTTATAAATGCAATGGCTTCCAGATTTCCATCGCCACCATATTCATTCGGTTCCCACTCTCCTTCTTCTCTTGAATAATTCAGTTTCAGCATGGAGCTTACTGCATCCACCCGTATACCATCAATATGAAATTTATCAAACCAGAATCGTGCACTGCTGATCAGAAATGATTTTACTTCTCCCCTTTTATAATTGAAAATATAACTGTTCCAGTCGGGATGAAATCCTTTGCGCATATCAGCATATTCATAAGTATGCGTGCCATCAAACATAAACAAGCCATGCGCATCATATGGAAAATGTGAAGGCACCCAATCCAGAATCACACCGATGCCTTCCTCGTGAAATGCATCGATCAGTCGCATCAATCCCTGCGGATCACCAAACCGTGAAGTTGCTGCAAAATAACCTGTGCACTGATAACCCCAGCTTCCATCAAAAGGATGTTCCATTACCGGCATCAACTCCACATGGGTAAATCCCATTTCTTTTACATAAGGAACCAATCGTTCCGTTATCTGGTCATAAGTGTTATAAGTTTCTTCATCATTTTTATCCGGTCGCTGCCAGCTGGCAAGGTGCACTTCATATACACTCCAGGGCGCATCCAGTGAATTATGCTTTTTTCTGTTCTTCATCCATTCCTCATCTTTCCATTCATAATACATATCCCAGGTAATGGATGCGGTGTGCGGTCGCTTTTCCCAAAAATTTGCAAAGGGATCTCCTTTATCCAGTTTCTCTTTCTTGCATAACCAACGATATGATATTTGTAAACTTCGCCTAATTTGAAATCCGGGAATAAATCCTTCCCAGATACCGCTTTTATCCCAGCGCGGATTCAATTCATGTGTTTGGTTTTTCCAATCGTTGAAATTTCCTTTTACCGAAACCGACGTCGCATTGGGCGCCCACACACAGAAATACACTCCCCATACATCATTTACCTGGATAGAATGCGACCCAAATTTTTTATACAATGAATAATGCGTGCCATTTTGAAAATTGGTCACATCTTCATCAGTAAGCATTGAATAATTCCAAACGGGTTTGGAAGTATCGACAAAATTCTCATCTTCATACTTTTTTTTCACCATTACACGTTTAGTTTCTTTTTCCGGTTGGCTATCGGTTATGGACTTTTTACTCTTTTGCGTCATACGGTCTTTATTTCAGGTTTCCGTTTATGGAATATACGACCCTTTAACGTAAAATTAGAGTCTATTTGTGTTAGAATTCAATCAGATGCAGGAATTTAGCGGCCTGATGTAACCCGCCCCTGAAAACACCATTAAATCACCTAAACTAAACATCTGTAACAGCCATGCGAAAATTAATTTTTGTTTCCCTCCTGTTCTTGATTGCTTCGTCAGCATTTTCCCAAACTCAAACCTTAAAAGGTTCAGTAAAAGACACGTCAGAGAATCGCAGTCTTATTAATACAGTTGTCTCTGTTTTAAGTAAAAAAGATTCTGTGCTGATAAAATTTACCCGGGCTGATAAGAATGGAAATTTTAAGATCGATGGTCTTAAAGAAGGCAATTATACACTTATGGTAACCCATCCATTCATGGGAGATTATTTTGACAGCATTGAAGTGAAAGCAAATGAAGCTCTTGATCTCGGTAATGTTCATCTTACTCCGAAAAGTAAATTACTTTCTGAAGTAATTGTAAAAAGCGGTTCTCCTATCAAAATTAAAGGCGATACACTTGTTTATACGGCAGATAGTTTTAAAGTAAGACCCGGTGCAAATGTGGAAGAACTATTGCGAAGATTGCCGGGAATCACCGTGGATAAGAGCGGGCAGATAACCGCAATGGGTGAACGTGTGAAAAAAGTATTGGTTGATGGTGAAGAATTCTTTGGCACTGATCCGGGCATAGCAACGAAGAATCTTCGTGCAGATGCTGTACAGGAAGTACAGGTATTCGATAAAAAAAGTGACCAGGCAGAGTTCACGGGCATTGATGACGGGGTCCGGGATAAGACCATCAATCTTAAAATGAAAAAGATGGCCGGGCATTTTGGTAAGATAGAATTAGGAGGAGGTTTAAAAGATAAATATGATAATTCTGTGATGGCAAACTTTTTTCAAAATAAACGAAAGCTGGCCGGTTATGGAATTATGAGTAATACCGGGCAAACAAATCTTGATTGGCAGGATGCGCAGAATTATGGAGGCGGTCCCGAAAATATGATGTCAGGCACTACTGATGATGGCGGGATGTATATTAGCTTCGGCGGCGGCGATGATAATTACTGGGGCGGCCGCAATGGTATTCCGAGAAACTGGAATGCAGGATTTCACTACAGTAATAAGTTCCATAAAGAAAAAAATAGTTTTAATAGTGGTTATAAATATTCCAAAGTGATCTCCCCGGGAGAAACAAGAATTTTCTCACGAACCTTTTTGCCTGATACAAGCTGGAACAGTAATAGCCTTTCAAGGAACTACACTTCCACCGACAAGCATGCATTGAACATGACGGTTGAGTTTAATCTTGATTCAAATAATTCCCTGAAGTGGACTTCCAGGGTAAATAATAATAACAGCCTCTCAAGAGTAGAATATAATTCCGAGACCCTGGATGATCAGTCGCTGTTGATAAATAGAATTACAAGACGCAACCTAACCAACACGGATAAGAGTAATGTAACATCAAATCTTTTGTGGCGTCATAAATTTAAAAAGTTTGCCAGAACGCTTTCGATAACAACAGACTTTGGCTGGGTGAGCACAAAATCAGACGGGCTCTTATTTTCCAAAAATGATTTTTTTAAGGGAGGTATTCCCACCAGCAGTGATACCACGGACCAGCAAAATATCAATGAGACTATAAACAACACCATCAGTACAAAGGTTGCCTATACTGAACCCTTACGCAAAGATTTTTTCCTTGAACTCAGTTATGGATTCTCTTATGCCAACAGCAGGATCGATCGTTTAACTTATTTTCAAAGTATCAATGGCAAATACGAAGAAGAGATTGATTCATTAAGTAACCGTTTTGTGTTTAATAACACGCAAAATACGCCGGGGATCAATTTCAGGTTAAACAAGAAAAAATATAGCTTGTCTTTCGGAAGCGCTGTAGCATTTAACCAGTTCGAAAAAAAGAATCTTACCGAAAATTCCATAACGCGTTATAGCTTTACAAACTTTATTCCGCGAGCCTCTTATAATTACAAGATAAAACCTAACGAGAATCTACGCATAAACTATAATGGATCGACTACTGCCCCATCACCTGAACAATTACAGCCAACGCGGATAAACACTGACAGATTGAATATCTATGAGGGAAATCCTGATCTTAAGCAATCGTTCAGGCACACGATCAGCGCCGGTTATAATTTTTACAATGTGTTGAAGGAAAAAAATCTATACACCAATCTTTCATTCAGCACCACTGATAACGCATTTGTACAATCGAGCACGATCAATAACCTTACAGGTGAAAGAAGATATAAAACGGTAAATGCCGATGGTGTTTATTCAATTAACTTTTATTCCAACTATGGGTTCAAAATAAAAGGCTCAAAATGGAGAACAGGTTTTGGTCCCACTTTCAATATGAACCGGAGAATTGAATATGTAAATAATTTTAAAAATATCAATACTTCTAAAGCTTACGGACTTGAGCTAAATATGAATCAATATATTCCTGATAAAATGAATTCCTATTTCGGTGCAGAATTTAGCTGGAATGACTCCAAATCAACAGTCAGCACAAATGCACAAGCTGATTACTGGCAATTTGAAATATATGGCAACTTAAATAAAACGATAAAAAAGTTTACGATAGGAACTGACCTTTCTTTCGAAGCCCGTCAAAAAGATCCCCGCTTTCCGCAAAAAAATAGCTTTACAAGAGTGAATGCATCAATTGCGAAACGCTTTTTAAAAGAAGATAAACTCGAGTTGAAATTCCAGGTGAATGATATATTGAATGAGAACCGGGGCTATCAAAGAGATTTCAATAGTTATAGTTATTCCGAAACATTTTATAATACGCTTAGAAGATTCTGGTTGCTAACCGCCACCTGGAACATTTCTAAAAATGGTAAGCCGTCAAAAGGGTTTTAACTTTAAAAAATCACTTTCATGAAAAAGATATTTGCATCATTGATAATTCTGGCAACTGTTTCAGCCGATGCGCAGCAATTCATCACCAGCGGTATGATCGAATATGAAGTAAGGATCAACAATCACCGTATGTTTGGTGATGGATTTTGGGCGGAAATGTTCAAAGATAAAATGCCGCAGTTCTCCACCACTTATTATAAGCTTACTTTTAATGATAACAAAAGTATATACAAGTTTGATCGCTTGAATGAGAGAGATAAGTTACCATGGGGATCTAACAACGCGGAAGACAATATTTGGTACAATGATTTTACTTCGGAAACAAGAATAAACCAGAAGTTTGTATTTGACAATACCTATCTCCTTTCGGACTCTTTAATGAAAATGGATTGGAAGCTTGTACCGAACGAAACCCGTGAGATCGCAGGGTTTCTTTGCAGGAAGGCACAGACAATCATTTTTGACAGCGTGTATGTATTTGCATACTATACGGATGAAATTACAGTAAGCGGCGGCCCGATGGGTATTCATGGTTTGCCAGGAATGATCCTTGGCATTACCATTCCAAGAATGTTTTCCAGTTGGCTAGCAACAAAGCTTCAGGTAAACGGTGTGAACACAAGTATTGTAGTTGCACCGACAAAAGGAAAAAAGAAACCGGCAAAAGAATTACAGCAATCCGTTGAAAAAGCAACTAAAGATTGGGGAACATGGGGAAAACAATCCGTCTGGAATATTTTCCTGTAATTATTTCTTTAATTCCATTACAAGCAAATATTTTTCTCCAAGCGTAAGTTTCGGTTCAAGATTGAAGGTAACACCCGTTGCCACATCATAGGCTTTTGTAAATCCATTCATTCTTTCGTTGAATTTCGAAAGGTCGATTGTTGCGGGTTTATCACCTGTATTCATTACACACATCACGGTTTGCTTGTCATCATAACGAAAATAAACATATACTCCGTTCACCGGAAGATATTGCATCAGCTTACCTGTCGTTATTGCTGATGATTGCTTTCTGAAATTGGCAAACCTTTTCAGGTATTGAAAAATGTTGTCCTCTTTCTGCGTTCTTCCTTCCTTTGTGAATTTATTTTCTCTGTCTTCCGCCCATCCGCCTTTAAAATCCAGCCGAACATTTCCATCCGGATTTGTAAAACCGGTCATTAAAATTTCATCTCCATAATATAATTGAGGAATGCCGCGAAAAGTCATCAACCATGCTAATGCGATTTTATATTTTGTTGTATCCTCTTTTATCACTGAATAAAAACGGGCCAGGTCATGATTGCCTAAAAAAATTACTTCACGCATGGGGTCTTTGTAAACAAAATCCTGGGCGGCTGTTGTGTACAATTTATTTACGCCATCCGTCCATCCGAAGTTTTCATTTAATGCGGCCTGGATACCATAAAATAACAACTGAAAATCTGTAGTTGCCTGCAGGTTGCTTTTAAAAGGAATATCAAAATTGTTTTGACACAAATAGCTTTGATTTATAACACCATGAACCCATGTTTCACCAAACATGGTAAGCTTTGGGTATTCATCCGTCAATGCTTTGTTGCAACGATTCATAAAATTAAGATCGTTATAAACATAAGTATCGATCCTCCATCCATCCACTCCAAATTCTTCTACGGACCAGATCGCATGTTGAATTAAGTAATTTGCTACATAAGGATTGTTGTGATTCATATCGGGCATTTGGCGGACGAACCAGCCATCCTGCAATTGTTTTGTCTCAGAAGGCGCGGCATAAGGATCAAAAACAGTTTGATCTTTATAAGTTGTTTGTGTGAACGAGGGCCATTGATGAAGCCAGTCTTTCATTGGCGGATCCAGCACGGTAAAATGATATGACCCTACGTGATTATAAACAGCATCCTGTATCAGTTTCATTCCACGCTTATGCAATTCATCACTTAACTTTCTATAGGCTTCCGCGCCACCAAATCTTGGTTCAATTTTATAATGATTAGTAAATGCATACCCATGTTCAGTTCTGTTTGGCATATCATTTTCGATCACAGGAGTCATCCAAACGGAGGTAACACCTAAGTCCTTTAAATAATCAAGATGGTTGATAACGCCCTGCAGATCGCCGCCATGACGGTGATAAATAGAATCACGGTTGAGTGTTTGATCTCTCATGCCTGCAATGCGATCATTTGTTGGATCTCCATTGCTGAAACGATCCGGCATTAATAAGTACACAAGATCTTTTGAAGTAACCCCTTGGGCAAATACTGTTCCTTTGCCGGAGCGACGGGATTTTAATTCATAATTCACATCTTCATTTGGTAAACCGCCGCCAGACATTATAATTTTAAAACTGCCCGGTCTTGCAGTTGATGAAATTGTGATATCAACAATAAGATAATTTTTACCTTCAACTTTGGTGAGTTTGTTTACAGTTACTCCCGGGTAATTCATTGTAACTTTTGTAAACATTCCAATATTTTCTCCATGAAGGAGAAGCTGGAGTTTTGGATTTTTCATCCCCACCCACCAATGAGTCGGGTAAACTCCGTAAAAATCGATGCTGAATGCATGCAATGAATTGAGTAAAAGAATAAGTAAGAATATTTTTTTCATAGAAAAAATTAAGATTAAACTGAACGTTGCTCAAGAATTTCCATTTCTGCAGTGGCCCGGTCATCTGGTGCCCCCAATTTCTTTTCTTTAATAAATAAAAAACAAATAATAGCTGCAAGTATCATTAAAAAACCGCCCACCTGTACAGCAAGCAGACGATCGTTATTCAAAAGATTATTCATTACCCATTTAAATCCTAAGGAAGCAATGATCTCAGGAAGTACGATAAAGAAATTAAATATTCCCATGTATATGCCGATCTTAGTTGGCGGCAATACTCCACTTAACATTGCATACGGCATCGACAAAATGCTTGCCCATGCAATACCAACACCGGTCATACATACGTACAACATATTTTTATCTGTTACAAAAGCAACACTGATAAGACCCGCTGCGCCTGCGAGGAGACAAAGGCTATGCGTTGTTTTTCGCCCAAGCTTATCAGCAATAAATGGCAAAACAAATGCAAAAGCAAAGGTTACTACATTGTAATAGGCTAATGTCAATCCTGCAAAATCTCTTCCGTCACCAAATGCCGGATCAGTATCAGATTTGGCACCGAAGACATTGTATGCAACAGCTACCGAATAATAAAACCACATAAGAAACAGACCCGGCCATGTAAAAAACTGAACAAGCGCAATGATCCTCATTCGTGGCGGCATATTTCCAATGGCTGAAAAAATTTCTTTAAACCCGCTTCCAAAACCTTTGTTCGATTCTTTTACTTTATTCTTATAGCCAGGATCTGATGGCGGATATTCTTTTGTAGTAAACACAGTATATAATACGGCACTCAAAAAGAAAAATGCTCCTATATAAAATGAAAACTTAACGTTATCTGCAATGACGCCTTCATCTGCGGTGTTTTTAAGATCAAACCAGTTTCGCATAATCCACGGCAATGCTGATGCAATGCTGCCACCCAGACCGATCATAAGGCTTTGCATAATGAATCCACGGTTCAGTTGGCTGTCGGGTAACTTGTCTGCAACAAATGCACGAAAAGGTTCCATTGCAACATTTCCGAAAGTATCAAGCACCCATAATAAACCTGCCGCCATCCAAAGCTCCGGGCTATGTGGCATAAAAAGCAAAGCAATTGAGCTTAATACCGCGCCAATAAAAAAATAGGGACGTCTTCTGCCCCATTTAGGATGCCATGTCCGGTCACTCATGTAACCGATGATCGGTTGTACAAGTAAACCCGTAAGCGGGGCTGCTAAAAAAAGTAATGGGATCTCATCTGGCTTAGCACCTAGTACATCATATATTGGTCCCATGTTTGCCCTTTGCAGATCCCAACCGAATTGGATTCCGAAAAACCCAACACTCATATTAATGATCTGGCTGATACTTAAACGTGGCTTTTCTCCGGTGAAAGCAGTTGACATATACGATCGTTAAATGAGGAATGTATGCGGAAGATAGGAAGATTATGTATTCAACACACATTTTGATTGTAAAAAAACCATCCGAATAAACCTTATTACCTTAATAGAAAGAGTGGATCAGAAAATAAAAACCTTATTATCTTATTGTCGATAATAAGCTAATAAGGTCATGATATAATTATTTTAATATTCTATTAAGGTAATAAGGTTAACCATTAGTTTGTTGATTTACTACTAAGGTTATTTAAATCCATCAACTGATCACAAATCCATTTGGAATAATCGCCCCTTTCTTCACCACAACAATTCCATCTTTCACAGTATAAAGTGAATGATCCTTATTTTCAAGATGTAGTGCCGCCATTTATCCGCACATCATCACCGATGCGGACATTTTTATCAATGATCGCATTTTTAATATAACATCGTTGCCAATGCCCAGTAATGGAATGCTTCTTTCCCTTGCATGATTTATTTCCTGGATGGTTTCATAATAATCACTACCCATGATATATGTATTCACAAGCGTTGTTCCATTTCCTATACGGGAACGAATACCAATTACGGAATGTTCAATTCGACTGGCATTGATGATAGAACCTTCGGCGACCAATGTTTTTTCCAACGTAGTGCCGCTGATCTTTGCGGGAGGCAACATGCGGCTGCGGGTATAAATAACCCTGTCGTTATCAAATAAGTTAAAATCAGGAATGTCTTTTGTCAAATCAAGATTTGCTTCAAAGAATGAATAGATATTTCCGATATCTGTCCAGTAACCATCATATTGGTAACTGGCTACTTTATATTTGTTTATTGATTGCGGAATGATTTCTTTACCAAAATCAGTTGCATCTTGGAATTCATTTTGCAAAAAATCAAATAATAACTGCCGGTTGAAAATATAAATACCCATTGAGGCCAGGTAATTTCTTCCTTTGCTTTCATTTCATCACCTGTATCACTTACCCATTCTGGTAAAAGATCTTTCTTTGGTTTTTCAATAAATGAAGTAGATCAAACCCTCCTTTGATTTCAAAATTCCAAATTCAGGAGCTTCCCTTTCAGCAACAGGAATAGTGGCAACAGAAATATCAGCGCCGAATGTTTTATGGTTGTCGAGCATTTCAGCAAAATCCATCTGGTAAAGCTGGTCGCCGGAAAGGATCAATACATATTCACTTTCAAAAGGTTCAATATGACGAAGACCCTGTCGTACCGCATCGGCTGTTCCCTGGAACCATGTTGGATTATCAGGTGTTTGTTCTGCAGCAAGTATATCAACAAATGCTGTGCTGAATGCACTGAAATGATAAGTGTTTTTTATATGCCTGTTCAGCGATGCAGAATTGAACTGTGTCAATACAAACATTCTTCCTATTCCGTTATTCATACAATTGGAAATTGGAATATCCACCAACCGATATTTACCGGCAATAGGAACCGCAGGCTTGCTTCGGCTTGCAGTTAGTGGATATAACCTGGATCCTGCACCTCCGCCTAGTATAACACTGACAATTTCCCTTGAATGAGTAATGGTTCTGATTGCCATAAAAAATTATTTTAACGATTGATATAAAGATATATATTGTTGAGCAGACGATTCCCATGAATGATCAATCGCCATCATATATTGATCATCTCTTTCATCTGCTCTTTTTTGTTGTAATAAAGATCGATCGCCCTGCCAACGGAATAAGTAATATCCCACACAGTTGCATTGTCAAAACGGATTCCAAATCCCTGCGGGTCGCCAATATCCATAACAGTATCCCTCAACCCCCCAACATTTCTTACCATTGGCACTGTACCATATCGTAACGCATACATCTGGTTTAATCCGCATGGCTCTACCCGGCTTGGCATTAATAGAAAATCGGCGCCTGCATACATCAGATGACTTAATGATTCGCTGTAACCGATATAGGTATTGACATATCCATTCAATTGATGCTTTACACTTTCTAATTGTCCTTCCACTGCAGGATCTCCCGAACCCAATATTAAGAAAGAACAATTTCCCTGGTGCTGGTACACTGAAGAACTGATGGCATCAGGTAAAATATCAGCCGCCTTCTCTCCCACCAGTCTTCCAATAAAAGCGATCAATGGTTTTTGTTCATCAAGTTTGAATTGCTTGCAGAGTTCTTTTTTATTTTTCTTTTTTCCTTTTTCAAAACTTTCAATTGAATAATTTTTGACCAGGTATTCATCAGTTGCCGGGTCCCAAACTTCGGTATCAATACCATTTAATATACCAACTGCATTTTCCTTTTTCATATTCAAACAGATTTTCAAGCCCATTTGCATTGTACCGCAATTCATCCATGTAACTTTGACTTACGGTGGTTACTTTCCATGCACATTTTACTGCAGATGCCATTGGGTTGATATTGTTGTTCCAGTCAAGCATTCCCCATTTCCAGCTATCATAAGCAGGAATATAATACGCTTTGTCCCATCCCATCCATCCCTGGTATTGTGCATTATGAATGGTAAACAGCGTTGGATATCTGGCCCAGGTGACGGAACGCATAACAATATTTGATCATAAAAGGAATTAACCCTGCATGGTGATCATGCACATGAATTATATCAGGCTTATGCTGCCATTTACTTAACCAATCGCAAACGGCGATCTGGAATGCAGTGAATCTTTCGGTATCATCATCATAACCATAAATTTTTTCACGGTCAAGCAAGCCATTTATATCAACAAGATAAAGATCAAAACCAAGTTTGTTTGTTTTCTCTTTGATCACACTATAATGAAACCATCTTGTGCCCGAGGTATTGACCGCCTTCATGCACAAGCTCCCATTCATTATTATAAAGAAATTTTGTACGGTACATCGGCATGATCACTTTTGCTACATGCCCGAGTTTGTTTTGATATTTTGGCAATGCACCTACCACATCACCCAAGCCCTCCGGCTTTTGCTACAGGATAACATTCTGCTGATATATGAATTATTTCCATGAATAAATGTATTAGGCTCTTAATCCAATTCTATAACCCCTGGCTGCATAAAATAAAATATATACATAACAAGGTAAAATGATCCAGTAAGCGATCTGCCTGTTGCTGCTATCTGCCAATGCACCATAAACAAGCGGAAGAAGTGCGCCACCGGCAACTCCCATAATAAGAAGAGCAGACGCGGTTTTTGTAAACCGGCCAAGTTTATTGATCGCTAAAGGCCAGATCGATGGCCACATTAACGCATGAGCAAAACTGAGAAGTATTATAAATGCTATCGAAACCCAGCCTGATGTCACCAAAGCAAGTATCGTAAATATAAATCCCAGTGTTGCGCATATGATCAGTGCTATTCTTTGAGAAAGATATTTTGGAATAAGAAGTATTCCAAGCAGGTAACCGGCAGTAAGTGCAATTAGACTATAGATCGCAAATTTGCCAGCCGTATTCAGATCGAAACCCTGGTACTGGCCATATAATGAAAGTGTATCGATAGCGATCACCTCAACACCAACATAAATAAAAATGCAAAGCACTCCGAGCATCAAATACGGAAATTGTAATGCGGAAGTACGGCCTCTAAGATTGTTCTCATCTTCCGGTTTTGTTATTTCCTGTTCAGTATTTACTTCCGGTAAATGTGCTTTCTGTATCATAATAGCCAATCCAACTAAAACAATTGCCATTATTATATAGGGAACTATCAGGCGTGAAGCCAATATGTCCAACTCGGCAGCCAATTCACTTCCCGACAACGATTCGATCTTTTTTGAAAGAGTTTGTGTATCGCTAAATAGTAAATTATTTAAAACAAAAATTCCGATCATGCCCGCTACTTTATTGCAAATGCCCATTATGCTGATACGTTTTGCTGCACTTTCAATTGGACCCAAAATGGTAATATAAGGATTCGATGCAGTTTGCAACAAAGTTAAGTCCGGCGCCTTGTGTAAACAAGCCTAAAAGAAATAACGGGAACGATCTTGCCTGCGCTGCAGGAATAAAGATCAGCGATCCCACAGCCATCGTTATTAAGCCTACCGACATTCCTTTTGTAAATCCGGTTCTTCTTAAAATAGCAGATGCGGGGATAGCCATTACTGTATAGGAGATATAAAAAGCAAGCGTTACAAAATATGCCTGGAAATTTGTAAGATGACATACTTGTTTCAGGAATGGGATCAGTACACTGTTGAGCCATGTTACAAAACCAAAAATGAAAAACAGTCCGCCAACTATACTTATGGCAAAAGCATAATTCTTTTTATTAACGCTGTTGATAGCTTCTACAACCATTCGTTTTGAATTTTAATTAAACATACCTGAATTTTTTCAAATCCATGTTGCGCAGGCAGCTTTTTTACAGCCAGAAGATAAAGAACAATTTCGCTAACAAAAATTGTTTATTTTCATCACCTGATTAATTCACCAAAACGATTGCAACTATGGCAACAGCAATGGGACCTTCCAAACCTATCGCACCGTCTTCCACCGGTTTTATTCCGACAAATTATGGAGCACTTAGTACTTTAGTTGTTGTTTTCTTTTTCTGGGGCTTTATTGCCGCCGGCAATAGTGTATTCATTCCTTTTTGCAAACATTATTTTCATCTTGACCAGTTTCAAAGCCAGTTAGTGGACTTTGCTTTTTATACGGCATATTATATAGGAGCATTATTGCTTTTTATGTATGGAGCTTTTGGTGGAAAAGACCTTGTAGCCAAATGGGGTTATAAAAGAAGCATTGTATATGGATTGGTATTTTCTGCATTTGGCGCCGCTGCTATGATCATTGCTGTAAATGCAAACACTTTTGCCGGGATGCTGGCTGGTCTTTTTATTGTGGCACTTGGTTTTTCATTACAGCAAACAGCCGCACAGCCTTTTGCCATTGCATTGGGTGATCCTGCTACAGGTATGGGCCGTGTAAATCTTGGAGGAGGAGTAAATTCATTTGGAACTACCATCGGCCCTATTGTAGTTGCATTTGCTTTGTTTGGAACAACCGCAGCAATAACCGATGAAAAAATTGCAGCATTAAGTTTAAGCAAGGTTATTATTTTATATAGCTGTGTGGGATTATTGTTTATTGCAGCAGCAGCATTGTTCTTTTTTTCAAAGAAAGTTCCTCCCGGCATTTCAACAGAAAAAACGGAAAAAGCAAATAAAGCTTTGTATTCATTATTAATAATGACGGGACTGCTTATCGTTATGTTTGTCCCGGTTTTTAATAGCTATAAAACAGATCCCAGTGTTCTTACAGATCTTGAAAAACATGACCTGGAAACATACCGGATGAAATGGTTATTGGGAGCTCTTGTTGTTGTTGTCGTTGCTTTATTGCTTTCCAATTTAAGTGCAAGAAAAAAACCTGAAGGATGGGGTGCTATGCATTATCCGCAACTTGTTTTGGGTATGCTTGGCATTTTTGTTTATGTAGGTGTTGAAGTAACTATTGTAAGTAATCTTAGTGAACTTGTTGAAACAACCTGATTTTGGAGGTTATCAATCATCGGAAGTGGCGCCATTTATTTCTATGTATTGGGGAAGTCTGATGATCGGACGATGGACAGGTGCTATTTCTGTTTTTAATTTAAAAAAATCAACACAGCAGGTAATGATGTTTGTTGTTCCATTGGTTGCGTTTGGGATTATTATTGGGGTAAGTGCCATTTCGCAGTATGATGTAACTCCATTATATTATTATGTTCTCTGTGTGTTTATTCAAATGGCTGCATTCTATATCAGTAAAAATAAACCTGCAAGAACGCTTTTAATTTTTTCAATACTTGGTTTACTGGCAATGCTGGTCGGAATATTCACCACCGGCAAAGTTTCCATCTATGCTTTTTTGAGTGGCGGTTTATTCTGTTCTATTATGTGGCCGGCTATTTTCAACTTATCAATTGCAGGTTTGGGAAAATATACAACACAAGGCTCTGCATTTTTAATTATGATGATCCTTGGTGGTGGTATCATTCCTCCAATACAAGGTAAATTGGCGGATTATATTCAACAATCTAACCTGGATAAAGTTGGTTATGGTATTCATCAATCATATTGGATAGCTGTTCTTTGTTTTGCTTACCTGGCTGTTTTTGGATTTGCTGTAAAAGGTATTTTGAAAAAACAGGGAATTGATTATGAAACTAAAGCTGGATGAAGACCTGACGCCATTGGAAACTTTTCCTGAAGGTGCTTTGGATGTAACAAAAAATAAATAAGAAGCTGTAAAATATTTTCAATGGCTAAGAAAAAAGCTGCCCAAATTACGCCTGCATCTGTCACCCAGCTCGCAATCGGAATTGATATTGGAGGCACCGGTACCAAATATGGTATTGTTGATCGTGATGGCAATGTGCTTTTCGCAGGTGAAATGTCAACCAAAAAACATAAGACCGTTAATACATTTATTGATGAGTTGCATGAAGTAGTTAGTGAAGTAATTGAAAAGGCAGGTGGTACCGGCAGGATGAAAGGAATGGGTGTAGGAGCTCCTAACGGAAATTATTATACCGGTACAATTGAATATGCTCCTAATCTTCCCTGGAATGGTATTATTCCACTGGCAAAACTTATTTCTGATAAATTCCAGCTTCCGGTTACACTTACAAACGATGCCAATGCAGCGGCTATTGGTGAAATGATGTATGGCGCTGCAAAAGGAATGAAAGATTTTATTATGATCACTCTTGGCACAGGTGTTGGCAGCGGTATTGTTGCAAATGGACATCTGATCTATGGGCATGATGGTTTTGCCGGTGAACTTGGACATACGATTATTATTCCTGATGGACGTGTACATGAAGGCACAGGCAAAAAAGGCTCTTTGGAAAGCTATGCTTCTGCAACGGGTGTACGATTAACTGCTATTGAATTTCTTGAAAAAAATAAAAAACCAGTTTACTTAGAAAAGTTCCTGCGGATATGCTTGATTCAAAAGCAGTGTATGATGCGGCTATCGAGGGAGATGAACTTGCAATAGAAATTTTTAATTATACAGGTAAAATTTTAGGACTTGCACTTGCCAATGCAGTAATGACCACAAGTCCGGAAGCAATTATTTTATTTGGTGGTCTTACAAAAGCCGGTGATTTTATTTTAAAACCTACCCGCGAAAGTATGGAAGAAAACCTGATCCAGGTTTTCCAAAATAAAGTAAAAATTCTTATCAGTCATTTAAAAGAAGCTCATGCTGCTATATTTGGAGCAAGTGCATTGGTGTGGGAGAAGGAACAGTAACAGTGTTTAATTTGGATGTCGCTGCCGAATTAATAATTATTAATTAATAATTATTAATTTTTTGATCTGGCTTTTATAATGAATACTGCCGGCACCGCCCTCTGCCCTGTCGCATCTGAAGGTTTGATCGTTTCTTTTCCATTTACCAGCATACAACTGCTGCCGCCGCCATCAAGATTTAATGCTTCCCAGCAACCAAGGTCTTGTAAGATTTTTGCTTCCTGTTCGAGTGTTGCCCCTTCAGCAATGCCGGGAAATCTTCCCTGTACAACAAGTATGATGAGTTTATTGTCTTTTGTATAGCCCATTGCTGTGCGGGGATGTTTATCATTGATTGCATTACCGGCAAATTTTATTTCCTCATCATTAGAAATTCTTATGTTCCCGTATTGCAGTAACACCGGTCCGCCACCAACAGCAGTTCTTATTTTCCACTTTGCAAATGTTTTCTTCCAGTATTTGTGTTCGAGGTCTGAAGCCGGGTAGAATGCTTCATTACTTTTGTTTTTTCAAAATCGATCGTCGGAAAAGAATCAGTCCGAACTCTTACTGTTTGCTGACTTGCATAAGCATACTTGCTGGAAGAATCTGTCAATAACCATGCAATATCAGCATTTCTTCTTCTTGAAATTCCAATTGCACTCCCAAATGGATGATGATAAGTTAAAGTATCCTTTCCTCTTCCTGGATTTGAATGAATATTATAACCGATCAGCTTTCCATTTTTAATTACCACATTCAAATTCTGATTTGTCTGGAAAGAAAAGAAAGTTGTATTCACAACTACCAATGGCGCCTGGCAATGACGAGACAATGGTCGTTCGTCTATGCATTTTCTGAAATATTGAATTGGCGTAAGTCTCCGGCCCAGTGTTGTATCTACATCAAACAATAATCTTTTATCTTTTAAATCAGCAATTACGTAAAAAGCAATATTTGGTTTGCCATCTAAAGTATCTGTTGTTTTAAAAATATGAACTGTCGATGGTAGTGGCTGATATAGAGAATCAACATTTATCCATTTCAATTGCGCCGATGCACCAACCGAATTAATAATTAATAATAAATAATTAATAATTCTTTTAAAAACCATGTTTCTATCTTATTAAAGTTGACACCCCTTTCATTTCATAAATTTTTCCGGCAAGATCTTCCGCCTTCAGCACCCATACATAAGTTCCTGTTTGCTGCTTCACTCCTCTTATGGTACCATCCCATCCGTCAATTAAACTATTCGTAGAAAAAATTTGCTGACCCCATCGATTATACACTCTGAAGTAATGAACTTTTTTTATTCCAATATACAGGCCTCTTAAAAAATCATTTCTTCCATCACCATTTGGAGTAAATCCGGTCGGCACATACACGGCTGAGCCTTTAAATACTTTTATGTTCACTGTATCCATTACAGCGCATCCTTGTGGTGTAGTAACTGTAACGACATATGTAATATCATCCTGCAACGAAGCGGTCGGATTCCAGCCTGAACTATTACTAAGCCCGGTAGCCGGTGACCATAAAAACGAAGGGATGCTGTTAAAATTCCCGCCATAATCAACGTTTAATTGAAAGGGAATATTCGGCAATATCGTAGTATCGTTTGTTGCGTTTGCATGAATGTATCCAACATTTATCTTTTTCGTAATGTCGCCGGAAACACATCCATTACTTGCGACAGCATTTAACTGCACATCGATATTTCCACTTAATGAATAAGTATGTACTGGATTTTGTGACTGTGATATAACGCCATCACCGAAATTCCAGTTCCATTGAGTGATGGTAGTTTGGTTATCTGACTGACTTCCTAAAAAAGTGATCGGTTCATTTACGCAACCATCAGCAACTGTGATCGATACGACCGGAGCCGGATTTGCTACAAAAGTTTTTGCAACAGTATCTGATTCACAACCAATATTTGTTGCTACAACAAGCTTTACAGTATGCAGCCCGGGTGTTGATGCAGTAAGTATTGGTTGCTGATCAATAGCAACCTGCACTCCATCAACTAGCCAGGTCCATTGATTAATTGTTCCAATAGTATTTGATGATTGATTAATTATCCGGGCGGGCTTTAACATGCAGGTGTCAAAAATTTGAAAATCCGCAACTGGTTTTGTACCCACCGTAATTAGCTTTTTCAATGTATCACTAACACAGCCATCCAATCCTTTGATCACCAATTTTACTTCATATACACCAGGCATGCTGTAAAGATGCGCTGGCGGATTTTGCAAAGTGCTTGTAGTGCCATCACCAAAACTCCAGTACCATGATTGTACTGGCGCAAATGAAACAGAGCTTTCTGTAAATGAAACTGGAGTCCCCGGGCAAACCGAATTGTTCGGTGCATTTGTACTAAAGCCCGGATTTAATGCAGTACAAAACTGATGAAGATTAGTTGCTCCGCCAGTTGCACCGGTAAAACCCCAATAAACATTAGGATCATTATTGAAAATAGTGGAAACAAGATTTATTTGTGTTTCCACACGCAGGTGGCCATCAAAGTAAGCTCTCAGCCATTGAGTGGAAGGATCCCATGTAATTCGAAGTATATGCCACTGGCAATCTTCGATATTATCACTCGATGATGATGCTTGTACGGGCCCGGCAAGATCAGTGCCATGCGATACATTGCCATTTGCCTGAATACTTATATGATCAAAGGTTGGATCATTAAGATTAAGATTTTGCCAGGTATCCAATGCTATACCGATGGAAGGAGAAATACCGAGAAATCCCATTCCCTCGCCTGAACTGCCAAGACTCGTGCTTATCGGTTGAAGGATAAAAACAATTCCATCTGCGCCATTTACATCAAGACAACCGAGATATACATTAAAATTAAAATCGAATGAAGTGTTGAGATTGATCTTGTTGCTATTCCATACACTGCCGCTTTGCGTGAATGCAGCCGGCGTAAGCGTATAGCAATTACAATTATCCTGCGTGGCCGAGCCATTAAGGATATATTGGGAAAAAGAAATACATGACAGCAAAAGGCAGATAGATGTAATAAGTACGGCCCGTCTTAATTTCAAACTATTCATGAGGTGTTCAAAGATAACGTTTGCAACACTCATGATAAAACCGGAACTGAGCTTTACTATCAGTCGTTTGTGCTCTCAGCGTAATTTTTCGACAAGATTCCTATCAGCTCTGTCCAGCCACGCTTTTAATATTTAACTGATTCAAATAATTTTCCATTCTGTCGACATTCTGTCTCATTCCTTCATCTGCCTTAAACACTTTTATTACTTCCTGTAATTGTTCGGCGGATTCAAAAATGGAATGCAAGCTCACAAGTGTCTTATCTCCCTGCTCTTCAAATGTCACCGTCATTAAAAACTTTGGACCTGTTACATGTTCCAAAACTAATTTCTCAGGCTTCACCACTTCTTTATAAATATGTTTGTTCTTATAATCAGTACCATCAGGCCCATGCATAATAAATTCCCAAACGCCTCCGGGTCTTACATCCATTTCAGCGATCGTATTGGTAAAACCATTTGGACCCCACCAATGCCTGATATGCTCCGGGCTTGTCCATACTTTCCAGACAAGTTCCCTTGGCGCTTTAAGGACTCTTGAAATAGACAATTCCCTGTTCGCTCCATTATTACTTTTTTCGCTTTGCAATTCTTTTTGTTTTAGTTGTTTTTGTATTTTCTGTTTGTAATGCCTCCAGATAATTTTCCAATGCATCCAGTTTCTTCGTCCAGAATTCGTTGTACTGTTCCACCCAATCTGATACCTCATTTAACTTTCTAAGATTCGCTTCGCAATGACGTTCCCTCCCTTTTTTATTAATAACGATCAAGCCGCATTCAGTAAGGATCTTTATATGCCTGGAAATAGCGGGGCGGCTGATATGAAATTTATCAGCAACGGCATTAAGATTTAAAGTCTCATGAGCGATCATGCTGATGATCTCCCTTCTTGTAGGATCCGCTATCGCCTGGAAAACGTCTCTTCTCATACTAATTTTGTTTTCGTAACCGATTGGTTACACAAATGTATATGAAACCGTTTGGTTACGCAAAATTCTTTCTTTACTTTTTTTAGAATGGGGAAAACTTTAAGAATCCATGATGGACTCCTTTAACGTAAAAATTCAAACTCCTTAGCTGTACTTTTTTAACTTTTAAATTTTGATTTATTAATCCAGCACACTGCAATGAAAACCGTTTGCAGAAACGATTTCGACGATCTCGGTAACAGGAATTGAGTCGCCTTTTACACGAAGTATTTTATCACAATCATGAAGGTCAAAATTTATCATGTATGCAGGAAAGTGCTGGTTGAGCAAAGTAATGATCTGTTCAGCCTGCATAATATCATACACATTTGTTTTGAAGATCTCGACCATAGAATTTTATTTGCCGGTCATTTCAATGGATTGCTTTATAATTCTTTCAAGCTCTTTCTTGTTATCTTTTATTTCTTTTATTGAGTTAAAATAAGTAAGCCGCCTGTCTTTGTAGTCTCCTTTTAGCAGGTCAGATTTTATTTTCACAATTTTTGGGTGATGAAAAACCAGGATGATCTTGTCGCTGCCCCTTACAGGCCCGAATGTAACTATGTCTTCTTTATAATAATAGCTGGGCGCATTCCACTTTATTCTTTCACTCAACTCGGGTCCTGCCCTCTTAATAATTTTTCTTACGGCGTCAACAGCAGGCTTCATTTCAGCATCCAACTTATTCATCCATTCATTTACCTGTTCCCGCTCAGAGAGCTTTGCTGATTTGATCTTTGCCATCATGCCCTTGAACGTGTCTTAAGTGATGCCCTTATCTCATTTTCCTTCATCCTGTACTTTACCATTTTCTTTATTAACAATAATGGCATCGGTTTATCAAGAGGGAATTTTATCGTCCCTTTTGATCCCTCATATGCAGCCATTTCTTTTTTCAATGATGCTGTACTCCACGGTGCAGGATAAAGACTAATATGATTTTTCCATGCTGCGAAAAAAACAAGCATCCCATGATATTTATACCCTGGTATTTGATAACTGATCACTTCTTCTGCCTTTGGCGCGGCTGCCTTAATCGTTTTACGAATATCTCTAAGTGCTTTTTGAGCTTGTGGATCAGCCGCGGCAATATATTCATTTACCGAAGCTGCTGTTTTCATTTTGGCCATATTAATCTCTTTTATCCTTTCGGTATTTTATCCATATCCATATATAAAAGTTCCCATTGATGACCATCAGGATCGGCAAAGCCATGCTGGTACATCCAACCATGATCTTGCGGATCTGCATAAATAGAACCGCCCGCTTTGACCGCTTTTTTTACCATTTCATCTACCTGTTCTCTTGATTCGACATCAAGCGCAATTATCGCTTCGGTGGTTTTGGTAGCATCAGCAATTTCTTTTTTGGTAAAATTCCTGAACATCTCTTCAGTAAGCAGCATTGCATAAATGCTTCCATCATTTATAATAAGACAGGCAGCTTTTTCATCGGTAAACTGGAGATTAAAAGTAAATCCAAGCTGTGAAAAAAAGTCTATCGACTTTTTAGATCTTTCACAGGTAAATTCACGAATATCTGTTTTGGCATACTCGTCGGATTAAACAGGTTTATAAACAGCAACCTCTTGTGCTTTCATTTTTCTCTTCCAGAAAATATAAGAGAGTATTCCAGGCACGATCCACATAAGCATACCTATCATAGCAGGATCTACATGGCCTTTTGAAGCTGCTATTCCTGAATAAACAGCTCCTATCAAGTCGAAGAACAAACCCGCATACGCCCATTCCTTAACTGTTTTATTTAATCCCGGAATTAGAATAGCAATTGAGCCAAGCAGTTTTCCAATACCTAACATTTGAATAAAATACGCCGGATATCCTAATCCGTTAACAAAGATGTCCATTGTATTCTTGTCGAGCATTATATTAGGTATTGCAGAAAATATCATCAGCCCTGCAAACAAAATTGTAAATACCCAATAAAGAATGTTGGTTGTTTTTGAGATCATAAATTGTTGGTTTTAATTTTAAAGGCAAAAATTATTTAGCAGAACAATTTACCATCCATTGCACACCAAATTTATCTGTACAGCTTCCAAAATAATCACCCCAAAACATATCCTGCAATTCCATAGTAACGGTACCGCCGGCCGATAATTTTTCAAACAATCTCTTTGTTTCTTCTCTTGTATCAGGTTCAAGATTTATATGAACATTATTTCCAAAATTCACCTTGAAACCCATCGACTCCGGAGCATCTGTTCCCATTAATTTATGACCGTCAACAATTGGCAACTCAATATGCATAACGAGATTTTTATCGGCATCAGCCATTGGCGGCATTCCTTCCTGCGGAGGGATCTCGCCAAACCTTGCGATCGGCCCGTTGAATTCCGTACCAAAAACTGATTTGTAAAAATTGAACGCCTCTTCAGTGTTGTTTGAAAAATTTAAATAGGTGCTTACTCTTGCCATGGTCATTCGTTTTACTCCGTTTATAAATAAATTATTAGCTTTCGCAAAGCGTTTTCAGTTTCTTCAAGGCCTTTGGCCATGTATCCATAAAATAAGATTTGAATTCCTGGTTGGCGTCCATATCTACTTCTACAACAGTGTTGCCATTGTTTGATTTAAAAGTATAGTTTTCCAAAGCACCAGCCCAGCTCTCAACTTCGGGGCCACTGGTAATTTCTTCTTCGCCATTTAAAGTTCCAAGGTGTTCAATACTTAAGAATTTGTTGGGAATATTTTCCCTTACTTTGCTCACCATCCCACCAACTTTTCCGTCCTTGTCTGTTCCGACAAAAAGAATTTTAGACCCTTTTTCCCAGGAACCTTTGTAGTATGACGTAGGATTAAATTCAGCGGTCCACTCACGGTAGGATTTATCATCAAGCATTTTATTATAAACTTTTTCTACAGGCGCATTTATGCTTATGTCAAATTGTATCACTTCCAGGTCTGTCGCCTCAGTGTGTTTCTTAAAATTATCCATGATAGCCTGCCATCCGTTTCTTTGCAATTCTAGTGGATGGGTGTTTTCCGCATCAAAAGTTTCAACAACTTTAGTTTCATTTCCGCTTGACGAAAAAGTTACTTTCACTTTTCTTCCGTCCCCGAGTGTGTATTCAATCAGTTCATGCTTTTTCACATTATCATACACACCGCCGAAATCAAAACTCATGCTTCCATCCTTGGCCGCCATGGTAGCACTGAAGGAGCCTCCTTTGCGCAGATCGTTTTCTGCTTTAAGGGTGCACCAATCAACGGAAGCATTATTCCAGCGGATAATATGACGGGGGTCTGTCCAATACTGCCAGACTTTTTCTATTGGGGCATTTACAGTTGTCTCCACTGTAATTTGGGTTGCTGCGTTAGTTGTCGTTTCCATTTTATTATTTTTTATTGTTAGCAATCGTTTTTTGAAGATTATAAAAATAACTCTATTTGTTTTTCAGGTAAATTAATTTTTTGAGTAATTGAACATCCAGTTGATCCCGAATTTATCAGTGAGTACTCCAAACGTAGCACCCCAGAATGATTGGTGCAAAGGCTCAATAATCCTGCCACCCGCCGAAAGATTATTGAAAAAAGAATTTATTTCTTCCGAGCTGCTGCAGTTCATACAAAGTCCGATAGAATTTCCATTAACAATATTATTTCCCATCATGTCAGATGCCATCAATACAATGTTCTCTTTTGTCAAACTGCTATGAAGGATCTTTGCACCCATCTCGGAAGGCATTCTTGCCGCCATCGGTGATTCTGAAATTTTTTGCATCACCAACTCACCACCCAGGCATTGCTGATAAAAAGTCATCGCTTCGCGGCACTGACCGTTAAAATTCAAATACGCATTTATTTGTGTCATTACTTAAGTTTTTTTGCTTCTGATTCCCGGTTACCGTTTACCGGTTACTGGTAACAAATCTTGTTTGCTGACACAAAGCTATTGGCAGTTTTAATAACGATCGCTGTGTAAATACGTCAATACAAGGGGTTGTTTGCGACAGCGATTCGATTTACCTTTACTTAAACGAAATACGATCAGTATGAAGAATATCGCAATACTTGTTCCTGAAACAGCAGTGATTGAAGCAGTGGCTGATCCGCGTTATATGTTTACTGCTGTAAACGAGTTTATAAAAAGCCAGGGCAAGCCGGCCTTGTTTAATGTGGAGTTAGTCGGTCTTAGCAATGAAGTAAAGCTTGCCGATGGAATATTTTCGATTCATACGGATGCGACTCTTAAAAATGCAAAGAAGCCTGACCTGATAATCATTCCTGCTATCAGTGGTAATCTTGAGCATGCAATTAAGCTGAATAATGATTTTATTCCATGGATCGTTATGCAGTATAAAAATGGATCTGAAGTAGCAAGCCTTTGCCTGGGCGCATTTATTCTTGCATCTACCGGTTTATTGAATGGTAAGCCCTGTTCGACGCACTGGCTGTTTGCAAACGAATTCAGAAGTATGTTTACCGAAGTAGATCTTGTTGACAATAAGATCGTGACCGATCAAAACGGACTTTATACAAGCGGCGGCGCCAATTCTTATTGGAATTTATTATTGCATCTTGTAGAAAAATATACGAGCCGTGAACTGGCTATTCTTGCTTCTAAGTTTTTTGTTTTGGATATTGACAGGAAGAGTCAATCGCCTTTCACCATGTTCATCGGGCAAAAAATTCATGACGATGATGAAATAAAAAAGGCACAGGAGTTTATTGAGAATAATTTTATGGAAAAGATCACGGTAGATGAACTGTGTTCAAAATTTGCGATCGGCCGCCGCACTTTTGAAAGAAGATTTAAAAAAGCGACAAACAATACGATAATTGAATATATACAAAGAGTGAAGATAGAATCGGCCAAGAAACAATTTGAAACAGGAAGAAAAACCGTTTCTGAAGTAATGTTTGAAGTTGGCTATGCCGATACAAAAGCTTTCCGTGATGTATTTAAAAAAGTAACCGGTATGTCGCCGCTTGATTACCGCAGTAAATACAATAAAGAAACCTTACACCTGAACTAACTGTATATTGTTGCCGCATGTATCATCCAGCACGGCAAGCGTGGCAGGGCCCATCTTTGTTGGTTTCATGCTGAATTTTACTCCGAGTTTTTCCAATCGCTCATATTCGCTTTGGATATTATCAACATAGAATTGGGTTAATGGAATTCCAGCATCCTTCAATGCTTTTTGAAAGACTTTTGCGGGTGCAAAACCCATAGGTTCCAAAAGAAGCTCTACACCATCTGGTTCTTCTCCTGAAACAACCGTCAACCATCTATGCTCACCCATCGGGACTTCTGTTTTCTTTACGAACCCAAGCTTTTCGGTATAAAATTTTAAAGCCTTGTCCTGGTCATCCACCATTACGCTTGTGATTTTGATTTTCATATTGATTGTTTTTTAGAAGGGCTGAAGCCCTAAAAGGAAGAATCACTTTCATAACCCCAGCCTTAAGGCTGGGGCTAAAAAACATATCCAACTAATCTGGGCTTTAGCCCGTATTACTCAGTTTTATTCTGCAAAAATGATACATGAAATGTATTTATCGCTCTTCAAAATTGCTTTTTTTTATTTTGATAGGCTTTTGGTGTATGACCTGTCTTTTTCTTAAATAAACTTATAAAAGAGGTTTTACTCATGAGTCCGATCGCAACACAAACTTCATCGATTGAATTTCCTTTCTGCAATAATTTTTTTGCTTTTTCAATCCTTACTTCCTGCAGGTATTGATTGGGTGTACGGCCATAATATTTTTTAAACAAGCGAATAAAATGAAATTTAGAAATCAGTGCTTTGTTTGCAATTTTATCCAGGTTGATGTCTTCTGAGAAATGCTTTTCGATATAAACTTTGGAGTCTATGATCTGTTTTGTCAGATCATTATGAGGATACAAAGCTTTGTTGAGTCTTGCAATTTCGTCACGATAGAAGGTCATAAGATTATTATTCTGCTGATTCGATCAAATCCCAGAGGTTTCCATAAATATCCTTAAAGACTGCAACTGTACCATAAACTTCTTGCTGCGGCTGCCTTACAATTTCAATTCGATTGGCTAATAAATTTTGAAAATCTCTTTCAAAATTATCTGTATGCAGGAATAAAAAAACTCTGCCGCCTGTTTGATTCCCTACCCTGCTTTTCTGTTCTTCATTGGCAGCCTTTGCAAGCAACAGGCAACATTCAATTGATCCTTTAGGTCGCACCAGTACCCAACGTTTTGTGTCGCTCAACCGGGTATCTTCCACGAGGGTAAAATGCAATTTTTCTGTATAAAATTTTATGGCTTCGTCATAATCATCAACCAGGATAGCGATATGAGCAAGTCTTTGTTTCATAATTTTTAATTGTCGATTTCCTTTATGGCCAGGCGACCATCTTCCTTTCTTTTTTCATAGTGAATATTAAATGCAGAAAGATTGGGTTTATATTTTTTGTTACGTTTTAATTCATAGTTGTACATACATTGTCCTAACCGGTACAGGAAAGGATAACCAATATTATCATAATCATAATTGTTATCATTCATAACCCCATCGCTGTTTACATAAATGGTTGCCGTAAGCATAAACTCGACTTTATTTTTGAAATCCACGACATACGATACATCAGTAAGACAACCATATGCCCAGCCAACTTTATTAAATACCCGGAGATAGTTCGGAATATCATGGCTGCCATTTTTAAAAAAGAATTTTACATAGCTGTCATAATAAAGACTTGTATCATATTTCGGATAATCAGTTTCTGATGAATATTGTGAAAGATAACGATATAAGAAATTATAATCTTCCCGGGTTAAACGAAATCGCCTGTTCTCAGGAACTGAATTCGGGAACGAAACAGATTGTAACAATTGCTGCAAATGATAAACAGTTACATTATTAGCAGTAGTAAAATCGATTGGTTCAAGAATAAGACTATCCTGCGCATTCATATAAGCGTTTCCCATTTTATTTATATGACTGAAATCAAATGAATCCCTGTTAAAGGCCATTGGTTGCTGATAAATAAGAGATCCATCGGATTTGATAAACCGGATCGGGTTTGTGTGGCGGTTCTCATCTGCATTCATCCGCATAAAGCGACGGGTGATGCGGAAATCCGGATAACCCATCTCATGCATGCGCCGGTTAATAGTTTGCTGACCCACGAATTCATACATCCTGTTATACGCATCATTATCGCTTACCAAAAAAGCCTTACGGATAAATTGTGCAATGGACGGCAGTCTGTTTTCTGCGGTGCTGTCTCTATACAAAACTGTTTGACGTAAATAGCCGCTGTCAAATTGCATCGGCGTATACATATTTACACCTTTTTCTTTCAGTTGATTCATTTTTTCCAGGCATAAAAAAGCAAGCGGCATTTTTACGGTAGAAGCAGGATTAAAATATCTTAGTGAATCATAATTGTAATGATAGTTAGTGAACGATGGCACATTATCTTTATCGCGGTTTATCTGTGTGTAGATGATTTGAAAACGGTATACTTCCGGATGTTTTATCACCGACTGGAACAAACTATCTTTTTCGGCAGCGAAAATATTTTCCAATAGTTTATCTGTTCGCGGTTGCGCAACACTGGTTATCGAATAAATAAGCAGGAGAAAAATCAGGCTTTGATGACGCATGAAGTGAAGATAATTTAAAACATTGATCACTCTTTCATTACGTACGTAAGTAATGCAAGCCCGTCTGGATAAACCTTGTGATCGGTAAGCGTCAACCATGTTCTTTCCTTAATTTCTTTGAACAAAGGTTTTCCTCCGCCAAGTATAACAGGATGGATTGCCAAGATAATTTCGTCTACAAGTTGAAAGTTCATTAGCGAAGCGATAAGATCGGCGCCGCCAAATAGCCAAATATCTTTTCCTTTTTCGTTTTTTATTTTTTCTACTTCATTTTTAATATCACCATTTATTATCGTTACATCTTCTTTTACTTTAGTAAGGCTGTTTGAAAAAACGTATTCTTTAAACTTCGGAAAACCTGCCGGTACCTGGTCTTGCATCGCTAATGCAAGTTCATAAGTTTTCCGGCCCATAAACGTTGCATCGATCCGCTTGAAAAAGGCAGACATGCCATAATCCTGCTCGACAAAACACCAGTCGAACTCGCCATTTGGGCCTTCAATGTATCCATCGAGGCTCACTGCAAGTTGGAGAATGATCTTTCGCATAGTGATTTTTTATTTGATAAAGTTAAAACTCCTGATCAAACTGTAACAGGTATCGTCCGTCAAGGTCGGCAAAGCCCACTATGAAGGCGGGTATTTATAGCCCCAGCCTTAAGGCTTGGGTTAATTGCGCTAATATGGAACCAGGGCTTTAGCCCTTAAGGCCATTATACGGCGGGTTTTAAAGCCAGGATTAATAAATAAATTATTTACCTGTTAAATGAGCAATTGCTTTTTGTATATTCTTTTCCACGCTTTCTTCTGACTTTAAAAAATTTATATACTTCAGAATTTCTTTTTGTCTTGAAGGATTAAGATCGTCATATGCTTTCTTCGCTTCTTTATTTTCCTTAAATGCTTTTTTAAGCTTTGGATGGATTGGAGTTGTTCTTGGCTTTACATCAAAATCAATTTGCACATCGATCATATCACCAACATCTTTTCCCGCGGCTTTTCGCATTGGTCCATTCAAATACAATCTCCATTTGCCGCTATACTTTACTAAATTCTGAATAAAGTTTTTTCCGCCAATTTTTAACTTAACGGGTATTGCACCTTTATTTTTTCCGGCTTTTTGAAAAATATATTTTAATACCGGAGATGGAAGTAATACATAAGGATTAATGCCGATTATTTGAATTTTTGAGGAGAAAGTTTTCATTAACTTGTTGTAGCCTTTCGTGCACATTCTAACTTCTACCGTATTTTCTAAAAGCTTGGATTGTTTGGTATAGACCGTAACTGATAAATATTTTGCTTAAAAAATCTATCAAGTAATTTAAAGCGTTGGGTTTAAACTCTTTCATAAAATCCATGTCATGAGTGACAACAAAAAACCTTAAAAATATTCGACCGTTAAATTAGTAGCAGTTAAATAGGAGCTCCAAGATACCCACCCCAAACTAAAAGGCCTTTTCGGAAGAATAAGAAGATATACTGCAAAAAAGAATATTGATATTGCTATCGTAAACACTAAATCTCTTGTCCAATTCAATCCGTGATTTGAAGAAATTCTGTTTAAGGATAACATGAACTTTTCTCCAAAATTATCTTTAAAAGTTAACTGCTTTTCATAAACAGATAACTCCTTAGCATGGTAATGTAGAGACTCAAATTTATTATTTACCTTCAATAATTCACTTCTAATTATCCGATAACTTTCCCGATCACCTTCCTCATAACTGGTATTAGAAAAGTCAGCACCTTTTTCAACGAAACATCGTTCGAAGTCTACTTGACGGAAGTCTGTGTCTTTAAACGAAGCTACATTACGAAAACTGCAATTCTTAAATGTTGCACTTCTAAAACGAGAAAAATTAAAAAATACTTTATCAGAAAATTCTGATCCTGAGAAATCATTCATACAATCGGGACTGTTTTCATTACAGTTTACAGCAATAACATTTCCCGCAAACTTTGAACCGTTGAAAAAAGCGTGTTTTCCAAACTCAGCTTTGTTAAAATATAAATCTTTTTCAAAAACAGCATTGTAAAAAGTGGCAGTATCAAATTTGGCGTTATCGAATTTGCAGTGAGACATGAATGTCGTAGATACCGCGGAAGCGTCTCCTAAATAACTTTTATTAAAAATCGAGTCTATGATGATTTTAGAATTATCCAATATAAATTCTTTCTCTTTACAATCATTGACAAACTCAAATTCAGCAAATGACAATTTAGAAAGAGAGCTATTACTCAAATCAATTTGCCCGTTTGATTTAAACTTGTTAGCCATGATTTCAGTTAAGCCATTAGTTGACTCTAGTTGAAACCCCATTTCAAAATGACAATGTGAAAAATTTAGCTTTACGCGTTTATCGTTTGTTATCATTATTATTAAATGATTCCTGAACGTAGATCCGAAAAATCTAAGAAACAATTGTCGCTATTGTTGATAACTATGGTAACAACATTAAGGAAGGTACAATTCAACAATTCGATTTGAACTTTTTCGGTCAAGTTTACCAACATTAGTGGATCCTCTATTATTCTATTAGCCAACCTAATGTCGCCCCTGCGTTCATGAACTAATTCGACAAGTCTGTTTGCTTTTATTTCAGTTCCCATATGATCAAAAATATGGTAGTAGCGAACAACACCCTGCTTTAAGCAAGTTTTTGTTCCAAATTTAATTAATCGTCAATCGAAAACGGGATAAATAGAAAGCAAAAAATCCCGCCGCAGCAGGACTCCGTACTCCGAACTCTGAACTCCGAACTATCTACTGCTCTCCCACTCCTTTCTCCCCAATCCCGCAAATACATGTCTTTCGCTATGATAAGATGAACGGACCAGCGGGCCGCTTTCTACATAATCCAATCCCAGTTGATAACCGATCTCACGATATTCGGCAAACTCATCAGGATGCACAAAACGATAAACGGGTAAATGTTTTTTTGTAGGTTGTAAATATTGCCCGATAGTTATCACATCACAGCCATTATCACGAAGGTCGGTCATGGTTTGGATCACTTCTTCTCTTGCTTCACCAAGACCGAGCATGATACCGCTTTTGGTTCTCATGCCGCCTTGTTTTAAAATTTTTATTACTTCCATGCTGCGCCAGTATTTTGCCTGTATGCGTACCTGCCTTGTTAATCGTTCTACCGTTTCAATATTGTGGCTTACCACTTCAGGCGCGGCATCAATAATGCGTTGAATATTTTCTTTCTCTCCTTTGAAATCAGGGATCAGTGTTTCTAATGTTGTATCAGGATTCAATGCTTTTACTGCTTTGATCGTATTGTACCAGACGATGGAGCCGCCATCTTTTATTTCATCACGGTCAACGGAAGTAATGACGGCATGTTTGACTTTCATTAAATGAATAGCTTCAGCTACCCGTTGCGGTTCATCCCAATCAACTGGTTCGGGCCGGCCGGTAGCCACTGCACAAAAGCCACAGCTTCTTGTACAGATATTTCCAAGAATCATGAATGTGGCTGTGCCTGCGCCCCAGCATTCACCCATGTTTGGACAATTGCCGCTTTCGCAAATGTATGGAGCTTATGTGTATCAACCAGACTTCTTACATGTTTATATTCTTCGCCGATGGGAAGCTTTACACGAAGCCAATCTGGTTTTTTAGTTCTCTGTTCTGTTATTATTGGAAGTTCTGTCATTATTTTGATTAAATGTTCAATGCTCAATTATCAATGCTCAATGTTCAATTTAAAAAGTTTGCTCCCGTTGAGCATTGAAAATTGAACATTGAGCATTGAACATTTTTTTAATGATTTTAGAATTCACTTGGCTACTGCAACAATTTGTCGAATAGAATTACTGCAGTACAAGAGTGCGACGCAACAGAAGCTAAATAGAATTACTTAAGCTGGTAACACCATCATTCTGCAAATTTACACGGATTACTTCCTGTGTCCAAACATGATGGCGATATGCCCCTGGTAAAAGAATTGCTTATCTTTTTGATAAAGCATGATGGGTATTTTGGCGGAATAGAATTCGGCACTAACGCCGACTTCAATACCGGAAACAACTTCATTGAAGCGGCCAAAATCGAAACGAAGAGCTGTTTTAGCAAATCCACCGGGCTTCATTTTCATTTCGCCCCAGCCTTTGCCAAGACCGCCGCCGCCGAGTATAAACCCAAATTTGAATAAAGAATCTGTTTCGGGAGAATGTTTGATCGATTACACTGGAGCCATTCTCTTCAACTTCGATGTAATAAGGACGAAGCAAACCCATTGTGAGGCCTCCTTTATAAACAAGACTTACAGCAACGCCATTCTTATTTCCTTTTTGCCCGAGTATACGCTGCTGGCCAAAGCCAAGTTGCAGCGAATAAAAATTATTGACCTTGCCATAAACATACGGATTGCCGAATGAAAAGCCACCCGTGCCATTTGGCAACTTATCTTCTTTAATATGTTTGATCTCGTTGAACTCAAGGCTATAGATCATGGTGTTCCGCTGCGATTTCATTTTACCTCTTTCATAAAAAACTCCGTAACCATTGGTGCGCAGTTGTAACCCAAAAACACTTTGCTTTGAATAGACGAGTACACCTTCTTCATCCTGGCGAATGAGATCGCTTATTTTTTTCTTCTTCTCTTCCTTACGGGCATCTTTTTTACTTTTCTTAGTCTCGGTTTCCTGCGCAAATATTGATGAGCCGAGTGTAAAGAGAAAGGCAATTATGAATAGTTTCTTCACGGGAAAGATGTTTTGTTTTGACTAAGAGACTAAAAGAGAAAAGGAGATAAAGAGGGTTACCAGGTAAATTGAGTTTTTCTCTTTTGCTCTTTCTCTCTTTTTTCTCTTAGCTAATGAATGTAAATTTAGGGCAAAAAAACATAATGACCTCCACAGTAGTTTATAACGGCGAGTTAAGAACCACATGCACACATTTGCGCAGCGGCAATAGCTTTGAGACGGATGCACCGGTTGATAACAATGGAAAAGGCGAAAGGTTCTCTCCCACCGACCTGATGTCGACCTCGCTTGCTACCTGTATGATAACTGTAATGGGAATAAAGGCCAGAACAATGGGCTTTGATCTGAATGGTATAAAGATCGAAGTGCTGAAAATAATGAAGGCCGATCCGCGCAGGGTCGGTGGCATCGAATTGACTTTTCATATTCCCGATAACCTGGCAGGGATTGATGAAAAAACAAAAACCATCCTGAAAAATACTGGCATTACTTGCCCGGTGCAATTGAGTATTCACCCGGATATTGAAGTTAAGATTGATTGGGGTGCATGGGGGTAAAGGTTGAGGTTGAGGTTGAGATTTTACGGTAGTGTTTTAACATTGACGGATTGAGAAATCTGCACAGTAATAAAGCCAGCGGAATTACCTTGCCTGTGAATGCCCTTATTTATAGATTTGAGGAAATTGAGACCTATGAAAACAAGAATAATCCTGTATGTGCTGATCATTGTGTTGTTTACTTCATGTGCCAGGGCACTTACTCCTGAGCAAGCGGCTAATGGAAGTTTTAAGAAATGTCACCCGATGAGGTAAGATCAGTTCTTTGAGAAGGCTATTGCCAATAGCGCAATCCAAACATTTCTTTTTACTGCAGTATTCATTTTTTAATTCAATTAATGCCTGTGAGTCATGGGCATTTTTATTTTGCAAGCCTGCCTGCACAAATCCTTTTGTGATCGAATTTGATTCGGCGGCTATTTCCTCAAGCCATTGCAAGGCTCTGTCCTTATACTTTTGTTCCTTATTGAAATGTCCATAGGCGAATAAAACAGTGCATACGGTATTGACTAGGATGTTATCAACCATGGCGGCACCAAGATTTTTCTTTTTAAACGAAGACGAATCATCGAAGCGGTAATGATAATGCCAGTAATCGTTGGCCGTTACATCCAGCCATTTCTTAACATCTTTTACTGAATCTGCTTCTTTAATTTTAGAGAACAAATGTTCTGACTGATGGACGAGCATAGCCAACTGCGCAAGCCTGATCGTAGGAAAGTTTCCCGGTCTCATTCGAAGAAAGAAGGGGGTGTAAGTCCCTGGTCTCAGTTTATATTTGCTTTTATAGAATTCATATTCTCGCTGTATTAAGATCGAATAGTCATCGGTGAATTTATCGTTAAGCAAATTCGCCTGTCCCATCAGCAAGCTTTCCAATTGATGTATTTGGTTTTTATGTTTGGCCAGGATACTTAGCGGGATGCTCCGTGCCATTGCTTCAAAAGCATCTGCATTTATTTTAATTCCAAAATTTCTTGCCAGCAACCACCAGAAGGTTTCTTCCCAGTGCTGATTATTCTGATTCAAAAATGTTTCAACAATTGCAGATTTTCTTATCAGCCTTTCAGCAAGTAATCTTTCTTTCCAGCTTTGCAATACAATTGGCTTCACTGATGAAATGCTTTTTTCGCAAGGGATAAACCCTTTTGTGTTCATCAATTCTTCATACTTCTGCAAAAGAATTTTTGCGATCCTGTTTCTTAAGTTCAGCACCGGTATATTGTAATCCGGAAAATCATCTTCCCAAACAACATGAAGGATAACATTGTTGTAATTTTTATCGTGCTGGTGCTTATGTTTATTCCAGTCAGATGAAAGCAAATGAAGTTCTACATGGCCCGCCCATATGGTTTTACCAATTTGAATTTTGGCATCATTGAAATCAGGTCCCTGGTTAGTGTTATATGTCCCGGGAAAAATAATTTGCAGTTCTTCTCCTGCGGTGGTTTGCAGATCGCCCTTGTTGAAATACTGGAATTGCCAGATGAATTGAAGAAGTCGCTCTGTCATACCCCCTGTCCCCCTAAAGGAGGTACTTAGATTGATATTTTCTATGCTGCTACCGGCAGGCATTAGGTGGTTAAATGGTTGAATTATCAAATTGTAATTTCAAATTACTGAATTCATTTAATTTAACAATGTGACTTTAGCGGCCGGAAGAGAGGATTTTAGCCATTTATCTTTTGCAGTTCCTTCACCACCCGGCTTACGGGCAATCCCATTACATTATAAAAATCGCCATTAATAGATTTAATACCTATCACACCGATCCATTCCTGTATTGCATAAGCTCCCGCTTTATCGTAAGGCTTATATTTATCAACATAAAATTCTATTTGCTCCAGCGTGAGTTTATGAAATTCAACTTCAGTAACATCAGCAAATGAAATTTCTTTTTCGCCGTTTACAATAACAACGCCTGTAATCACTTTATGCTTTTGACCAGAAAGAGCAAATAAAATACTAACGGCTTCTTCGCGATGAACAGGTTTACCAATTATGTTTTCACCTAATACAACGATAGTATCGGCAGCAAGGATGGTTTGTGCGGCTGAAACCGATCGCTGTACAGCATAAGCTTTTTGCTGTGCTATATAAATTGCCACTTCTTCCGGGTGTAAACCGGGTGGATAATCCTCAGCAGTTCCTTTTATGATAATCTCAAAAGGGATTTCGGCCCATTCCAGCAGTTGCTTGCGTCGCGGCGATTGTGATGCAAGAATAATTTTGTTCATAGGTAGAAATAAAAAAATATCATGGATAAAATACCGGAAAGCATCACCAGTTTTGTCCAGTTGCTTAACTGGTGATAGTCTTTTTGGTTTTGCGCTTTAAACAATCTAAAGAATAATAAAACAAGTGGTGTTATAATGAACACAATTGAGTAGGCCATTGCCCACCACCATTCAAACCTGAAAACATATATCTGTAAAATAACAAGTAATGCAAGAATAACAACCAACCAAACTGCGACATATACTTTTGTAGCATTCACGCCCCAGATAATTGGCATGGTACGGCAACCATATTTTTGATCTCCCTGCAGATCTTCTATGTCTTTGACCGCTTCACGTATCAGGGAGCTGATAAATGCAAAAGCAGCATAAAGGATCCCGATACGGATGATCTTATTGGAGGCCTCGGCAACGGCGGGTGATATCAGCGTGGCGATCTTTATTTCTGCTATACAAATAATTAGTATCACCCATGCTGTGAGCAATGAAATGATGATATTACCAACTAATAATTTCCGTTTCAATGAAACTGAATAACCAAACAATAAAAGGACGCAAATAAAATTACCGAAAAGAATATACCACAAGCCTGTTCTCCATGCTATATAAGCGCTGAATAGCAAACCCATACCGCTTAATACAAAATGCAAAGCCATTGCCCATCGCCTTGGAACAACAGCATCCACCACATTTCCCCTGGGTTTATTTACCTGGTCGATATTTATATCAAAATAATCATTGATGATATAACCTGCAGCAGCAATTAATACCGATGCTACAACAAGAAAAATAAAATTCCATCCTTCAATCACCGCGCCGAGACCAAGGGGATGAAGAATTGTATCCAGAACGGTGATGTGAAAAAGAAGTTGAGTGAGTGCAATAAAAAAAAGATTGGGCAGCCGAATCATTTTTATAAAAGCCCCAACCAGTCTCATACAATTAAATTTCAATTTTCAAAATACAAATTCCAAATAGAATACAAATTAGAATTAAAAAACAGTTCCCTGATTTTATTTTTGAATATTATTTGAAGTTTGGAACTTGTTGTTTGAGATTTATTTCGAGGTCACATCAGCTTCATACTTCCAATGTCCATTTACTTTCAACACTTTTTCAATCACGTCACGGACGCAACCCCAGCCTCCATTTATTGGTGAAATATATTTTACCATACCCTTTACTTCATTCACTGCATCTGCCGGGCAACAGGATACACCAACTTTATTCAGTAAAGGCATGTCAGGAAGATCATCACCCATATAAAGAACTTCTTCCCATTTTATTTTTTTGCTCTTCAGAAGATCGGCAGTGAAGTTTGTTTTATCATGAACACCAATATGGATCTCTTTTATGCCAAGATATTCCAATCTTTTTTTTGACTCTTCCGATATGCCGCCGGAGATGATGAAAACATGATAACCATTCTTCATCGCCATTTGTAAACCAAAGCCGTCTTTTACATGCATTTGTCTTGCCTGCAAACCATCACGCAGCACTATCACGGTACCATCGGTAAGTACTCCATCAATATCGAAAATGAATGTGGTAATTTTTTTAAATGCGGCGAGAACGTTCATAAACCCTAATTCCCTAAAGGGACTTGCGAAATTTTCTGATTAATTAATATTTTTTCAAATATTGTAAACCCTGTTAAGCCCCTTAGGGGTTTGGGGTTTTACTTCTGATTGTCTCTCCACTCGTACACCCATGCACTTTGTATCATTTCAAGATGCCCCTCGTTGCTTTCTTCCCTCTTCCCTTCAAAGTTGGGAATCTGAAGAACCCATTCCAAGAGATCCGTAAAACGAATGCGGTAAATTTTTCCTTCGTTAAAATCATTACCAAAACGTTCATAAAGCTTTTGAGCGATGTCTTCATGATCGGCCCAGTGTATCGGCGGTTCAAAGTGAGTCATAATAAGCCCTCCAAATCCCGACTTGCCGGGACTTATGACTTTTGGTTAAAAAATAAACAGTTGAATTGAATTTCATCAGTTGAATATATATTCTACAGGTTGAATTATGCTTTTTGTAAAGTCCCCTTTACGGGATTCAGGGGTTTTTATTCTCCTAAAAATTGTGTTTGGTCCGGTAAAGTTATTTCTATTTCACCATCGCCATCTAACAAAAGTGATTGACACCCTAATCTTGAATTTAATCTTGGATTTACAGCACGGTCAATAAAATCTTCTTCTTTATCCGTGATCTCATCAATGTACTCCATTCCTTTTTCAATATATAAATGACAGGTAGTACATGCACAAACGCCTCCGCAGTTATGGTGAAGCTCAATATCGTTTTTAAGACAGATCTCCAGCAATGTTTGATTGGGCTCCAGTTTTTCGTATGTTACCGGCGCAACTCCTTTCTCTTCAAAATTTATCTTCAGGTTATACATCAATCATTCGTTAGCCTGCAAATGTAGCTGTAAAAAGAAAAACCATACTTACTTGTTTGGGAAAACTAATTGCAGGCAGTTGTAATGTTATACTTTGAAAGTCTTGATACTGGAAGTTAATAGCTCATAGATTTTTTTCATTTCGGGGTGAGAATTCAGTAATTCAAGATGTTTTTGAATAGTTTCTTCATCATTTCTCGCAGCAGGACCGGTTTGTGACTTTGCCGGCGACGTATCTTTTACCCTCGATGCTGTTTCTTCAATCAGCGGAAATAATTCTTTAAAATCAATCCCCTCTTTTTTACAATAACTTTCCGCAAGCGCATAGAGATGGTTAGAAAAATTATTTACAAACACGGCGGCTACATGCAGCTTCAATCTCGCATCGTCACTGGCCCGGGAAACATGCTGTGGTGAAATGGAATTGGCTAATGCTTCCAGTTTCTTTCTTGTCATTTCATCGCTGCCATCAAAAAAAATCGGGGCATCCGGCAAATCCAAATCTTCCTTATGCAATGTCTGCAACGGATAAAAAACCCCATAATGATCACTGACATTTTTTAAAACATCTTTTGACACCGATGCAGCAGTATGTGCAACAACTTTTCGCGGCAACTGCAGATCGGCTACTACATCTTCAATGGCATCATCACTGACTGCAATAATGTAAACATCCGCATTGCGGTTAATGATACTTGAATAGTTGGTGCTTTCAGTATCCCATTCGTATGCAAGCCTGCTGGCAACAGATGCGTTGCGGCTTACAATCTGTAAAATAGTATGACCGGCGGCCTTAAATTTTCTTCCTAACACGGCCGCAACATTTCCTGAGCCAAGAATTACAATATCCATAAGCCCCCTCCAATCCTCCCCCGGCGGGCGAGGGTTTTAGATTCTTTCAACATAGACGTTACTTTTGTATAATGACAAAGTTAGGACAACAGATAGCGATTGGGTATTACCGCACAAAATTTAGGGTTGTTTCCGCAATATCAAATCGTAAAGCCGCCGAATTGGCGCTGGATCTATTCACAACTCCCCAATCAAGGTATAAGAAACCATTGCCTGATATATTTAAGGAATCCGAAAAACTCCAATTCGAACACTATGGCGAAACTGTTACGGGTTATCGATGGAATCGCGGCGGACATCGAAAAGTTTTGATCGTCCATGGATTTAATTCAAGCGTCGCAAAATTTGACCGCTATATCAAGCCATTAATGAGAAAGGGTTATGAAGTACTGGCTTTTGATGCGCCGGCACACGGTTTCAGTACCGGTAAAACGCTGAATGCAGTTGTGTTCAAGGACATGATCGCTTATATTAATAAAGAATATGGTCCCATCAAATCTTTTATGGGATATTCGTTTGGTTGTCTTGCTATTTGCCTTGCGCTGGAAGAAATTGAACACAATGAAGATTATCGCGTGGTATTGATTGCTCCGGCTACGGAATCCAAAACAGCGATAGATATTTTTTTTTCATTTATGAAATTAAATGAAGGTGTAAGAAAAGAATTTGATGATTATATCTACAAGTTGAGAAATAAACCGACAGATTGGTATTCAGTAAGCCGGGCTGTAAAAAATATAAAAGCAAGGATTCTTTGGTGTCATGATGAAGATGATACAATGACTCCATGGCGTGATGCAAAAAGAGTAATGGATGAAAAACATCATAATATTGAATTTATGGTTACAAAAGGATTGGGCCACCGGAAAATTTACAAGGAGAATAAAGTATGCAAAGCGATCCTTGAATTTTTGTAAGCGTTGCAAGATAAGGGACGATTACCACAAACTTTTAATAAGCAGGCCGGTTAATGCAGCTGCAAGAATAACAAATGGTTCCTGTATTTTTTTAAACCGTAATAAGATCATGACTGTACCACACGCTATAGCAACTGAAATCATATCGGTGAGTTGTCTTTTGGCGAGTACACATACAGCTCCGGCAATTGCACCAATGGCAGCCGCAGTTACTCCGTTCACAAAAGCCCTTATTGCAGGATGCTTTCCATATTTTTTAAAATAGGGGGCAGGAATAATTGTAAAAAGATAACATGGGAGAAAAGTAGCCAACGCTGCGACACATGCACCGGGAAGACCGGCCACCAGGTAGCCAATAAATCCGACAGTAATTACAACAGGGCCGGGTGTGATCATAGCCACTGCAACAGCATCCAAAAACTGTTGTTCATTCAACCACTGATATTCTTTTACTACACCTCCATATAAAAATGGAACAATGGCTAATCCACTGCCAAAAACAAATGCTCCTGCTTTAAAAAAAAACCAGCCTATTTGCAGGAGTTTTTCATTTAACCATACATTATTTGCTGCCTGTAATAAAACTGGAGAAATAAGAATAACGTTTAGGGTTTTCGGCGGTGATCTATAAAACCATACAAGTATGCCCGCGGTCAGGATCAGCCAAAGAATTTCTGTTTCCGTAATAAATGTTGCTGCTGCCAACACCAGAAAAATGATCCATAGTAACCAATCTTTACCCAAACTTTTACGAGTTAATTTATAACTGCTGATGGCAATGATACCGATAACAGCAGCACCTATTCCATAAAAAACCGCCTGCATCCACGGTAAACCACCGGCCCTTACATATGCGTATCCTAACCCCAACACCATTAAGAAAGATGGCACGACAAATGCGATGCCTGCTATTGTCGCGCCAAGTATTTTGTAATGAACATATCCAATGTAAATCGACAATTGAGCTGCCAAAGGACCGGGCGCCAACTGAGCAAGGGCCAGGCCTTCTTTGTAATCCTCTTCAGATATCCATTTTCTATTTTCTACTAAATCACGGTGCATGTAGCCTACTAATGCAACCGGGCCTCCAAAACCAATAGTCCCTAATTTGAGAAAATATTTTATAAGCTGTGTTATTGAATAGGCGGGTTTGGTTTGTTGTTCCATATTTTATGCTTACCGGTTGGGGATCAGTTGTTAGGTTTCTGTCACGTTGCACCTGAAAAATTCATACTTGTTCCGATTTTTTTTGTGAGCGCTTTTTCATAAACAATAGCGGCAGCCGCTACATCCTGCAAGGCCGTCCCCGTACTATCAAAAACAATTATCTCTTTATCTGATTCCCGTCCTGGTTTTTGTCCCGCAATTATTTGCCCAAGCTCGGCATAAACGTTATCCATAGTTGCCAATCCCTGGCTTATGGCATGATGCAGTTCTCCAATCGTTGCAGATTGCCCTGTAATATCTGTAACTAATTTTCCCGTAATAAGCAGGGATGGTTCTAATTCCTGCTTGTCTTCACTGTCAGCTCCAACTGCCGCGATGAAGGCTCCCTGGGAAATATATTCACGGTGAAGAAAATATTTTTTTGAAGGCGTGCAGGTAATACATATATCGCTTTGCATTACTGCTTCTTTCAAATCATTAACTGGTTGTATAGATATTTTTAATTCTTCTGAAAGATCCCTGGCAAATTGCTGAGCCTTTTTTTCATCAATGTCGAAAACAAAAACTTTTTCAAGCTCACGTACTTTCATAACAGCCCGTAAGGAGATCTTTCCCTGGTTTCCACTGCCACATACGGTGACAATCTTCGCTTTTTTCTTTGCCAGCCACTGTGCTGCTACGGCCGTCGCCGCTCCTGTACGGATGATGGTGATTTCAATGGAATCCATTAAAGCAAGCAGCCTTCCATTTTCTGCATCAAAAACTGCGATGACACCTTGAATAGTTGGTAGACTATATTTTTTATTATTGCCCGGAAAATTTGCGTTGATCTTTGCGACGAAATAATTTTTATTCAAATTTAAAATCCCCGCCTTGATATGAAAACTGCCATCTTGTGCATGAATGCCTAATACACCCGGCGCCGATGCATCTCGGGAAGCATATAATTTAAACGCCAGTTCTACTGCGGCAATACATTCTTCGATTGACAGAAGTTGTGCAACGTCACTTCGGGTAAGCAACAAGGTATCAGTTGAGTTCAATATCATAGTTCACTTTACCCTCTGCACAGGTATGTTTTATTTTTCTCCTCCAGTATACATGTTCTCTTGTTAATCATTTTCTTTTTTCTGCTTTCTTGCCAGGTCACTTATAAGTTGATGAACTCTCTCTACAATTTGGTTACGGGCCAAATTATAATCTTTGCTGACCGGAGCGATGCCATTCCATTGAACAAGTGGTTTAGCATTATTGTCAGTTACAGGTATGCTGCAATCAAATGTTACAATTTCAGATGCATTATTAATGTCTGTTTGTGATACTAATTCCGGTTTCCAGTTGCTTATATCAAAACCTTCTTCTGTTAATCCTTTTATTGTAACCGGCATCAGTACCGAATCAGGATTTGTTGCTCTGAAAATGGCCCGGTAGTTCAATCCTTGCTCTTCAGCCAATTTATTAAAATATGCAGTGGCAATGGTGCTTCTGGCAGCACCGTGTTCGCAAACAAAAAGAATTTCTGGCATGTCTTTTATTTTTTTATTATTACTTGATGCCTGGCTAAAGGAAAAACAGGGAATCAAAAGAAGGATTGCTGAAATTATATTTTTCCGAAAGAAAAAATTACCGGCAGTGACGACACTTAACTCTGCATCCACTATCAGGCTCATATTGTTTATTTGGCTGCAATTTCATTTATAGAGAAGCCCTGAAATAGAACAGAAATGACTTTTTGTACCGTGATTACTTTTTATGCAGTTTTTTTCTGTACACAGAAGGATTCTGCGCTGTATGCCTTTTAAATATTCTTGTAAAATGACTTTGATCGGAGAAGCCTGTCAGGTAGGCGATCTCGGTCAATGAATAACGGCTTGTTTTCATTAACTCAATAGCTTTTTCAATACGCAATTTTCTGGTGTAATCTCCAAAAGAAAGGTTATTGAAATGTTTGGAAAATTCACGGGATAAATAGGAAGGGTTTATGTCAAGACTTTTTGAAATGTTGGTTAAGCTCAAATTGGTGTCAACCTGATCTTGTATTATTTCTTTAAGCTCTTTTACCCAGGAAGGTGTTTTTTTTTGTGCAGCTTTTTGTTTTATGAATTTGTTGAAAACATTGATGAATAAACGATCTACCGGATTTTGTGTATGTTTTTCTTTTTGCAAATGCCGGGCCCAGCTATACAAAGCATCATAGATCATCATTCCTTTTTCAAGTAATTCGTAATCATCTTTTACATTGTAAGCCAATCCTGCCGAGATTGCCCACAGGCCCGAAGCCTGGCTTGCTATATCATGCCGGTCTGTGTCAGCTCCTCTGACTATGACAGCCAATGTATGCAAGGCATGATCCGTAATTTTATATTTTTCAAGAATGTAATCAAAAGTGCATTTGTCATCATGATGTGAAAACTCAACATCAGGAACATCAAAGGGTGTCGCATTTAATTTTTTTGCATTTTCTTTTACCGCCTCAGAAGGTACATAGATAAACTCCGCATCCTTGTCTACAAAGTTTTTAATTAGCCAGGGACACGCAATCCGGTCAATTTTTGGCCGTTCTCTTGTAATCCATTTCATAACAATGTGGGTTGAATATTTTTAAAATTAATACTAAATCCAAATGTCCCGCTACTTCGTTACTTTGTTAGATGAAAACAAGAAATTTTACTATTACTTTTTGCAGTTTCATGGTAATCCTTATTTTGAGCTGCGCAAAAAAGGAAAATTACCCGCTGCAAATGACTCACCAAATGAAAGACGCTCATTCTTACCTGGCTCTTGGAGATTCTTATACGATCGGCCAAAATGTGTCATCATCTGAAAATTTTCCTAACCAAACTGTTCAATTGCTGACCCAGTTGGGATATAATTTCAAATCACCGGAAATTGTTGCGCAAACAGGCTGGACAACAGATGAACTTCAAAACAATATTAACAACCGTTCTTTCAATCCTCCGTATGATATCGTTACTTTATTAATTGGTGTAAACAATCAATATCGTGGCCGCACTGTTGATAATTATAAACCGGAATTTGAAAGCTTGCTAAAACAGGCTATACAATTTGCCGGCGGCAAAGCTGATCATGTGATCGTATTATCAATTCCTGATTGGGGAGTTACACCATTTGCTTCGGGCAGAGACAGAGATCAAATTGCAAGAGAGATTGACGAGTACAATGCAGCCAATAAAACTATTTCAGAAAATTATAAAGTTCATTATCTCGATATTACTCCTTGGACAAGAGAAGCAGCAAATGATCTGTCATTAATTGCTTCAGATGGCTTGCATCCATCTGCCAAAGAATACAAACGATGGGCTGAAAAGATTTCTGCCATCATTAAACAGTATTTCTAAATCTATTTACAATCATTGTTATAGGTTATGAATACCTGGTTCAGGTAATCATCTTCTTCTTTTGCCGCCTTCCTTATGTCTTTATAACTTTTATTCATCATTTCTACCGCCTTAGGACAATCTTTTACATGATCCATGATATCCTCTTTGGTACCAATTTCTTGCATAGCACCATTTCCCTTAACCCAAACACCGCAAACTGTTCTTGTCTTTGAGCGACCGTCTTGATAGTAGATTTCTTCCCTACTGAGAAAATACACACTCAGTTTTCCATGTATGATGCGCCTGGCGAAGTTGTCCCCAAACCTCAATGAATAACGACCACCAATAAAATAACCCCTAACGTCATTCAGTTTATATTTCTGGTTATCGATTTTTATTTGGTCCTTTACTGCAATTCCAGTTTGCCAGACTATCTTTTCTCCATAAACTTTCGTTCCATCATTCAACTCAAGATAATTTCGTTTTTCAATGCTATCCTCGCCATATACTTTAGAAGAAAAAGAACTGCAAAAAATTCGTCTAACTCTTATTTGAGTATTGCTTTCGGAGGCCATGAACAGGAATACGAATGGTAAAAGTATTGTATAGACAGATTTTGCGTTTTGATTATTCATAAAATGGTTTGTCGAAATAAATTAAAATCGTTGAAGGTCAGAAATTTAGTTATACAGCGATATATCCATATAGTAACAGCGTAAAAAAGGGAATTGCCGGTCAAATAAGCAAGTGTCGGTTCAATAATTAAAACTCATATCTTCCGGTCATGAAAACATTTTTTCTGGCCGCTTGCAGCTTCGTGGCGCTGCATATGTCAGCACAAGAAGTTATCGTTTCAAAAGACATTAAGAAAGCGATGGATAGAATTGATACCAATACTATCCGTTCACATATTGCTTACCTGGCCGATGATAAATTAAAAGGCCGCCTGCCCGGAACTGAAGGTTATCAAATGGCAGTTGATTACGTAATCGATCAATACAAAAAAATTGGCTTAGCACCCGGAGGTGATAATGGTGGATTTACACAAAAACTTTTGATCAGAAAATCAATTTTGGAAAATAGTTCAGCCGTTGCTGTATTGAAAGATAAATTCGGAAATACTGATTCACTTACATTCCTGAAAGATTTTGCGCCGGCCCCTCATCCGATAAATAAGAATTCTTCAGCAGAAGGGCAATTGGTATTTGCCGGCTATGGTGTTGAAATTCCCGGTGGCTATTCTGATTATGCAGGTATAGATGTGAGAGGAAAAATTGTTGTATTGGTTGCCGGTGTACCAGAGGGATTGCCTTCAACCGTTGGCGCACATCTTTCAAATGGCGGAAATAAAATGACCGTTGCTTTTGAAAAAGGGGCAATTGGTGTGATTATGTATAGTGCGCAAAATCGTCCATCGACTAATACAAATCCAACATTGCAATCAAACATTACTATAAATTCTGAGAAAACCATTGCCTATGGCCGCGGCTTTGTTGGAAACTTAAACGTTGTTATAAATGCTGCTGCGCCATTGATGAAAAGGCTTTTTATGAATTCTGGGAAGAACATGCAACAGGTACTGGCAGATATAAAAAAAGGAAAGGCTTCTTCATTTGAATTTGGATATAGTCTTTCTGTTAGCTATTCAACTACACATATTGATTTTGAAAGCTATAATGTAGTAGGACTGATACCTGGCGCAGATAAGGATTTAAAAAAGGAATACGTTGTTCATTCAGCGCATCTTGATCATGTGGGCATTGGCAGGGTGGTTGAAGGGGATTCAATTTACAATGGGGCTCATGATAATGCATCTGGCGTTGCTTCATTGCTTGAGATTGCAAGGGTTTATAAATCTTCTGGCGCAAAACCAAAACGTTCAATCCTGATCGTGATGGTTACTGGTGAAGAAATGGGATTGCTCGGTTCCTCTTATTTTGCCGCGAATCCAACTGTTCCAAAAGCATCAATAGTTGCTGATGTAAACACAGATATGCCGACAGTAATTGCTCCTTTATTATCAGTTGTTCCATTGGGTGCCGAACATTCAAGCCTGATGAATAATGTAAAGTTTGCCGCGAACTATCTTGGACTTGAAGTGGAGAAAGACCCTGAGCCAAATGAAAACCGTTTTGTAAGAAGTGATCAGTACAGTTTTGTAATGAATGGAATTCCGGCATTGCATATTAAGTATGGAACCAAAACCAATATTCCCGGTTTTGATCTCACGGCATTTGTAAAACAATGGAGGGCTAAATATTATCACCAGGCTGCTGATGGGCTGGAAGGTGGCATTTTCAATTTTACAGCAGCGAAAACTTATGTTCAATTAAACTTTCTAATCAGCTATTCAATAGCACAAACGACTGCAAGACCGGCATGGAATGAAGGAGACCTGTTTGCTAAAAAAGCATTTTAATAAAACTTCTAAGAACTAATTCTCTCTCATTTCCAAAAGATTGTATCCACAATTTTGTCCGTAAAACGACGTCAGATAAATGAGCAATTTCAGAAAATTGAAATTTCTGCGTTATTATTGCACAAATCCGATGTTCAGCTACATATTATTATATACCGTCAATGGTCAATGGTGAATGGTGAATTTTGGGATTTCTTATTCACGATTGACCATTCACCATTCACGAAGAAGCTGAATAGCGAACCGAAAGTACAAGAGTGCGACGCAACCAAAGCCAAACAGTAGTACACAAGCTGATACCATTATATTAAACCCGAATATGGCGAAAAATCTATTGATAGTTGAGAGCCCTGCGAAAGCAAAAACAATTGAAAAAATACTTGGGAAGGATTTCGAGGTAAAGAGTTGTTTTGGCCATATCCGTGACCTGGAAAAAGCCGGAATGGGTATCGACATGGAAAAAAATTATAAACCCACGTATATTGTTCCCGACAGAGAAAGAAAAAGTTGTCAAAGAATTAAAAGGCGTTGCGAAAAAATCAGATGAAGTATGGCTGGCAACGGATGAGGACCGTGAAGGTGAAGCGATCAGCTGGCATCTGTGCGAAGTATTGGGCCTTGATCCGAAAACAACCAAAGCGGATTGTTTTTCATGAGATCACCAAACCTGCCATAAAAGCGGCTGTTGAAAATCCGCGAACAGTTGGATATGAACCTGGTGAATGGCCCAACAGGCACGCAGGATACTGGACAGGATCGTGGGTTTTGAACTGAGCCCTGTTCTCTGGCGCAAGATGAGTATGAGGAATAATCTGAGTGCAGGCCGTGTGCAAAGTGTAGCGGTGAGACTGATTGCAGAAAGAGAAAGAGAGATCAATGCTTTTACTCCGGTCAGTACTTTTAAAATTGAAGCATTATTTACTGCAAAAGATATTGCGGATAAGCCGGTAACTTTTACAGCCGAAGGTAAAAAGCAAAATCACAGCTGAAGATGCTGAAGCTTTTTTGAAAAGTTGTATTGGCGCTGATTATAAAGTTAGCGATATACAGGTAAAACCAGGCAAACGTTCCCCTGCTCCGCCCTTTACTACTTCTACCTTGCAACAGGAAGCATCCAGTAAACTGGGCTATGGTGTAAGCACGTACAATGATGCTTGCGCAAAAGCTGTATGAAAACGGTAATATCACTTATATGCGTACCGATAGTGTGAACCTGAGTGATACTGCATTGGGTGATATTACAAATACGGTAAAAAGTATGTATGGTGAAAAATATCACCAGTTCCGCAAATACAAGAACAAAAATGAAAGTGCGCAGGAAGCACACGAAGCCATACGGCCCACTTATATGAGCAATACAACTGTGGAAGATGCCGGATTGGAAACGATTGTATGAACTGATCTGGAAAAGAACAATGGCCTGCCAGATGGCTGATGCAGAACTGGAAAAAACAATTGCAAAAATTAATATCTCTACCAATAATGAAGAACTAACTGCATAAGGTGAAGTGTTGAAATTTGATGGGTTTCTAAAAGTATATCGTGAAGACCAGGATGATGATGATATGGCTGAAGAAGAAGCACAGGAAGGAATGTTGCCGCCATTAACTGTTGGACAGCAATTGCCATTGAAAGAAATGAAAGCAACAGAAAGATTCAGCCGTGCCGCTGCCGAGATATACAGAAGCTTCGCTGGTAAAAAAACTGGAAGAACTTGGGATTGGCCGTCCTTCAACCTATGCGCCTACCATTTCTACCATATTAAAAAGAGGTTATGTTGAAAAAAGAGATAAGGAAGGTGTGAACAGGGATTATCGTGTGTTTGATACTTAAAAAAGATAACATTAGCAAAGATTACTGAAACAGGAAAATACCGGTGCCGAAAAATCAAAATTGTTTCCTACTGATCTTGGATTGGTGGTTACTGATTTTCTGAAGCAATATTTCGATGATATCATGGATTATAGTTTTACTGCAAGAATTGAAGAAGAGTTTGATGAAGTGGCCGAAGGAAAAATGAAGTGGAACAAGATGATCGATGATTTTTATATGCCATTTAAAAAAGATGTTGAAAATACCATTGAAAAGCCGAAAGGATAAAAGGTGAAAGAGAATTGGGTGTTGATCCTGAAAGCGGCAAACCAGTTGTTGCAAGAATGGGACGCTATGGTCCGATGGTGCAGATTGGTGATGCGGATGATGAAGAAAAACCACGCTTTGCTACATTGAAACGCGACCAGAGTATTGAAACAATTACTTTCGAAGAAGCGCTTGAATCTGTTTAAACTGCCGCGTACGCTTGGGCGAATATGAAGGAGAAGAGGTTTCTGTGAATGTCGGTCGTTTTGGTCCTTATGTAAAATGGGGCGAAGAATTTATTTCCATTCCAAAAGGTGAAGACCCGCTTGAAATGGACCTTGACAAGGCGATTGAATTGATTAAAGAAAAGCAAAAAGCAGATGCACCGGTTGCGATGTATGACGGTAAACCGGTAACAAAAGGCAAAGGACGTTTTGGTCCGTACATTAAATGGAATGATATGTTCATCAATGTGCCGAGACGGTATAATTTTGATAATTTAAGCCAGGCAGATATTAATGAACTGGTAGAAGCGAAAATTAAAAAAGAAGAGAACCGCTATATTCAACATTGGCCGGAAGAAAAAATTTCCGTTGAAAATGCACGCTGGGGTCCGTTTATTAAGTTTGGTAAAAAAATTATCAAGCTTCCTAAGAAAGCAGATGATACAAAATATACTGCTGAAGAATTGAAAGCCATTCCTCTGGAAGAAGTAAAGAAAATGATCGAGGCGGCAATACCAAATGCATTTGGGAAAAAGAAAGTGGCGAAGAAAGCTCCATCGAAAGAACCCGCTAAGAAGAAGGTTGCGACGAAGAAAAAGAAATGATTATGTAAATTGAGTGGTGGCTATGGTCTTTTCATATCAATTCACAGAAGATGATTATCTCGAATTTTGGTATCATAGCAGCTGGCAAGGTTCATGGAATAAAAAGAAAAGAAAAAAATATTATTTCAGGGTCATTTTCTTTACAGCTCTGGCTATCGGCTTTTTCTTATATAGTTTAAGAAATAGTTTTAGAAGTGATATTCCGCTCACTTTCTTCATCCTGGGTGCTTTATATGTTTGTTTTCTCTTTTTAATGGTTAAGAATAATTTTCGGGACGCAGTAAAGAAAATTTATGCTCACCCCGATAATGCAAATTTTTTTTGCAGAACAGAATTAAGTTTTGACGAAACAGGTATAACAGCGAAAAATGAGTTTGCAGAAACCCGTTATACATGGCCCGCTATTGTAAGAAAATCATCGACATCCGGGCATTACTTTTTATACCTATCACAGATGAGTGCATTAATAATTCCAAAAAGAATTTTCAAATCTGAAGCAGACAAAGAGGCTTTTGAAAAAATGTTATCTCAGCATCTTCCGCTGCAAACGAATTTAGCCTCAATTGATAACAAGTCTTATTTCGCTTCATTAATTTTTATTTCATATCTTAACACATCTTCCGCCCTCTGGATAATTTCACTATTTCTCTAAACACAAAACCACCAAACAATGAAACGTAGAAAATTTATTGAGAACTCATCGTTACTTGCTTTAAGCGTAGGCGTATTCGGAAAAATAAAATGGGATGGAGAAAAATATGTGGGAACCGACCCAACAACAACTGATATACTCGGTCCATTCTATCGTCCTGGTGCACCATTTAAAACTGATCTTGTACAAGCAGGAACAAAAGGAGAAATACTGCATTTCAGCGGAACTGTTTTTGGAAAAGATGGCAAGGCATTGAAAAATGCATTGGTAGAAATATGGCATTGTGATGAAAATGGTGTTTATGATAATACATCTGATGCATATGTTTATCGTTCTTCATTTAAAACCGGTGCCGATGGAAAATATAATTTTAAATCAATCTATCCTGTGCCATATGCGGTAAACGCAACATTGACAAGACCGGCACATATTCATATGAGAATTTCTGCTGCCGGAGTACAGGATTTAGTAACCCAGGTATATTTTAAGGGAGATAAACATATCGCGGGAGACATTAGCGCAAAAGACCCAAGTGCGTTGAATCGTGTTCTTGATATGACAAAGAATGTAAAGAATGAGAAAGTGGTAAAGTTTGATGTTTATTTAAAAGAAGAATATGTACTTGAAGCAGCTGCTTTCAAAAAAATTGAAGGATTGTACGAGATGAGTGATAAATCAATGATTGAATTCTACAAAGATGGCGACCAGCTTTTTGCAAAAATAAACGGACAGATCATGGAAGCCATGGATTATAAAGGCGACAATAGCTTTGCCGGAGGTATCGATTATGTCAAAGCAAAATTTGAGTTGCTCAGTGGCGGAGGAGCCAAAGTAAAAGTTACGATAACAGAAGATAAGCCTATTGAAATAACAGGTACTAAGTTGTTGAAGTATTAAGATATTAATTGTTGCATTGTTAAATGGTTAAATTGTTTAGAACCATGACAATTTAACCATTTAACATACGATTAAAAGTTCTACCTTAAATTGCTTACCTGTCCGGACTGAAAATAATTTTGTAATTTTCAGGTATGAGTAAACAGGAGATTGCACAACTGAAAGCAAAGATTCATGAGCAAATAGATAAGCTTGATGATGAAACTGCTTTACAAATGCTGCGGGAAGCAGTTGAAACATACTCTACTCCTTCTGAAAAAGATATTCTTGATGAACTATCACCCGAGCAATTTCAACGATTAACTGAATCCATACGACAAGCCAATGAAGGCAGAACGCTTACGAATGACGAAGTGAAGCAAAAAGCAAGAGAATGGGTTTCTCGGTAATAATTATTTTACAACTCAAGTTTATACCCACCTCTATATTCTCTTTTCACAAATTGATTTGCCGGTTCAAAATTGGTGATCTTCATATTTTCACCATCCCAAAGCAATTTCTTGCGGCCATTGAATTGCCTGTTGTTTCCTTTGCTCTCAAAATGATTATAACTTAACACGGCAAGATTGCCCATGAACACTGTTTCTGCCAATGGCCCTGCTTGCGAGAATGGTGAACTTGTATACGCGCCATAACCTTTTTTACAAGCATCTGTCCATTGTTTTTGATGTCCCTCTGCTCCATTTGTTACAAAAGGATATTTTGATTCAGGCAACGTTGTTGACGCCATTAATTTTGTAGGAAGTAATGTTGGTTTTCTTCCAAACAAGCCAGCCATTAATTTTCCTTTTGTTCCCTCAAATAAAATTCCACCATCCCACTCCGCAAATTGTTCATCGGGTAAAAGTTCTGCCGGACGTTGTGGTTTTATGCCACCATCATACCATTTCATATTTACCGGCAACCATATTCTCACGTTTTGGAAACTGAAGATGGATAACCGATGAAGGAGGAAAACTTCCTTTATAAAAACTTTCCTGGAAGAATCCTGTATAAACAGAAGTAACACTGCATTCAACAGAAGTTGGATAACCCAGTTTCAATGCACGGTAAGGAACATCCATAAAATGACAACCCATATCTCCCAATGATCCTGTACCAAAGTCTGTCCATCCTCTCCAGATCGCCGGATGATATGCCGGATTATAATCCCGCGACGGCGCAGTGCCTAACCATAGATCCCAATCCAATTCTTTTGGCACCTCGAATTTTCCGGTAGGTAATGAAACACCAGATGGCCATACAGGTCTGTTCGTCCAAACATGAACGGTGTGAACATCGCCGATAACACCTGCCTGTATCCATGTTTCTACAAGTCTTGTATCATCACCGCTGCTACCCTGGTTACCCATTTGAGTAACTACTTTATATTTCTTTTCAGCCTGCGTTAAAATTCTTGCTTCATAAATATCATGCGTCAATGGCTTTTCAACATATACATGCTTGCCCAATTGCATACAAGGCAATGCATGAACCGCATGCATGTGATCAGGCGTTGTTACCATTACCGCATCAATATTCTTTTGTTCCTTTTCAAGCATCTGCCTGTAATCTTTGTAATATGGAGCCTTCGGCCATTTCTCCCTTGCCTTTGCCGCCATTTTATCATCGACATCACAAAGCGCAACAATATTTTCAGCGCCATTATTCCAGGCATATGGAAGGTTTACTTCCGCCTTGCCTCCGCATCCGATACCCGCAATATTTAATTTATCACTTGGTGCAATAAATCCTTTTCCTAAAACATGCCGCGGCACTATCATGAATCCGCCGGCAACAATTGAAGCATCACGTAAAAAAGAACGGCGGGAATAGTTTTCAGGATCTTTCTTTTTCATTGGCAATTTTTTTTCAAGTTACTGGATAGAACAGGTATTAAAAAATCTGTTTTTATTATCATTTGGCAAAAGGCAGCTCAACTACCTAACTTTATAAAATGAAAAATATTTTGCTCATACTGTTGGCCGTATACCTGGCTTCCTTTGCCTGTAAAAAAAATAATTCCTCAGCTCCTGCAGAAGAAAAAAAATTTTATCGTTGGGATGAATTCAACATGGGAGTTGATCTTTCTTATGTAAATCAAATAGATGATTATGGCGGTGTATACCGTGATTCAGGAAAAGTGAGAGACTGTTTTAAAATTCTAAAAGATCATGGTGCGAATACAGTCCGTGTGCGGCTTTGGCATACACCAACATGGATCGGCAATTTGAATAATGGTAAAATGTATTATGATCTTTACGGAACAGAAAAAACAATTCGCCGTGCTAAAGAAGCAGGCATGGCTGTTAGTCTTGACATTCATTATAGTGATCGCTGGGCAGATCCGGGGGCGCAAAATACACCAGCTGCCTGGGCAGGGCTACCATTAGATGTTTTAAAGGATTCGGTCTACAATTACACATTGGCGGTTCTAAATTATTATAAAAGCAAAAATCTTACTCCCGAAATGGTGCAGGTAGGAAATGAGAACAACAACGGTATGTGTTGGCCCGTTGGCAAAATTGTAAATCATAATTTTTCATCGTATGCCGTGTTATTAAAAAGCGGTATCAAAGCTGTTCGTGATTTTTCTCTCACTTCGCCAGTAAAACCAAAAGTCATTATTCACGAGGCTCAATTGCAATCTGCAGGCTGGTGGATGAATGGAATTACCAATGAAGGCGTGAATGATTATGACATCATCGGCTTATCGCATTATACAAAATGGTCATCGGTAAAAACGATGCAGGGCGTAACGGATACTATCCGAAAACTTGTAACCACATACAATAAAACTGTAATGATAGTGGAAACAGGCTATCCATGGACAACAGGTAATGGAGATAACTACAACAATATCTTTTCAGCAAATGATGCGGCGCCCGGTTATACAATTTCTGTCGATGATCAATACCGTTATTTAAGAGATCTGACACAAGCAATAATTAATGGCGGGGGAAAAGGCGTTCAGTATTGGGAACCGGCATGGATCACATCAAGGCTTAACGATAGCTGGGGCGTGGGTTCCGGGTGGGATAATGTTACATTGTTTGATTTTAATGGAAATGTGTTGAAAGGCGCTGATTATATGTCTTACCCTTATAAATTTTAGTGAGAATTAAATTGTAAATTACAGTTCGAAAATAACATGCCTAATGTTAACTAAAAATGAAGTAATAAAATCATTACAATCTCTACCGGATAAATTTCAGGCGGAAGATGCTATTGAGAGAATTGTCTTTCTTGAAAAAATCCGTATAGGCCTTGAGCAGTCTGATAATGGTAAGGTTTTGAGTAAGGATAAAGCCAAGAAACGACTCAGTAAATGGCTGAAGTAAAATTTACACTCCAATCAGTTTCAGATTTAGAAGATATTGCTGAGTACATCAGCAAAGATTCATTTCTCTATGCATCAATGCAGGTGCAGAAATTAATGAAAAGAGCGGATCAATTGGAAAAGCAACCTCTCAGTGGTCGCATAGTCCCGGAATTGAAAATTAAATCTATCCGGGAATTAATTGAGGGAAATTACCGAATTGTTTATCGTATCGTCAGTGATAATATGGTTCATATTCTCACCTTTCATCATTCAAAAAGAAAACTTAGTCGTTCCCGAATCAAAACGATAATCAAAAAAAATAAATAGTCGTTTATGAATCGTACTTATTGGGAAAAAATAGCACCTGATTATAACGAAGAGATATTTGATGTTTTAAAAAATGATAGCAAAGGATTAATTGTTGCTGCAATTAAAAAAGTGGCGGCAAAAAAGAAAACAGTTATCGATATTGGATGTGCAATAGGTAAGTGGTTACCTGTCCTCTCCCCTGCTTTTAAAAAAGTTTATGCAGTTGACATCTCAAAAGAGAATCTTGAGATCGCAAAAAAATTGTATCCTGAATTTACAAATGTTGAATATGGTCGTGCTGATATGTCAAATTCCCGGACGAAACTACAACTAAGTGATGTTGCCGTTTGCATAAATGCAATACTCACTGATTCATTGAAGAAAAGAAATGTGTTTTTCAAAAACCTTAAAAGATGTATTAAAAAGAATGGGCATTTAATTCTGGTGATCCCTTCTCTTGAATCTTCAATGCTTACCTCGATTATCCGTCAGCGATGGGATCCTGATAAAGATGCAGACGATGTGATAAATAAAAAGAAGACCGGTCTTCAACTTAAAAATATTTTACAAGGCAACGCAGAGATCGATAGTGTACCAACCAAACACTATTTAAAAGAAGAATTGCAATTACTTCTCCACAATGAAGAATTTAAAGCAGAAGATTTTCAAAAAATAGAATATGAGTGGGATACAGAGTTTCTAAAGCCTCCCAAATGGTTAACCCAGCCAAAACCATGGGATTGGATGGTGGTAGCAAGAAAGTTCTGAGTCGATAGTCATGAGTCCATGACTCCGGACTCTGAACTCCTGACTCCTGACTCCTAAATCCTACTGCTTTCCCCATCTGTGGAAAATTTTAACGGATTTCCATCGTTATTAAAACAGACATTTACTAAAAGCCAATGCCACCAATGGAAACCACAAAAGAATTATCCGCACTTTTCACCCTTCTCGACGACCCTGATGAAGAGGTTTTCGGGGCCGTATCAGAAAAAATTATTGATTACGGTAAAAACATTATTCCAAGTCTTGAACATCTATGGGAAACGATCCCCGATGAAAGTGTACAACAAAGAATCGAGTTACTTATTCACCGTTTGCATTACCGTGACTTAAATGAAGACTTCCGCCAATGGAATGTTTCAGGTCATCATGATCTTATGCTCGGCGCTTTGCTTGTTTGCAAATTTCATTACCCTGACCTGGCTACAACCCCTGTATTACAGGAAATAGAAAAGATCCGTCGAAATATCTGGCTTGAATTAAACAACTATCTTACTCCGCTTGAGCAAATAAATATTGTTACCAGTATTCTGTATAGTTATTATGGATTGAAAGGCGGTGAAATAAATCACCAGGAAACAAATGAATTCCTGATCCATAAAACCCTGGAAGCAAAACGAGGAAACCAGCTAAGCAATGGCATATTATACCTTGTGTTAGCTGAATTGCTGGATATCCCGGTAAAAGCGGTTTCTATTCCAAAACAATTTGTTCTTGCATATTTCAAACATGGATACAGCGATGAGAATCTTGAAAACCCACAGGAGAAGATTGAATTTTATATCGATCCCACCAGCGGACAAGTATTTACACATAAAGATGTAGCGAGTTATTTTAAAAGAATTTCTGCAGAGCCGGCTCCTTCTTTTTTTAAACCGCAAAACAATCGTGCTGTTATTAAATACCTGCTTGAAGAAAGCAGCAAATGTTTCACTGCCGAAAAGGATCTGTATAAACAAAAAGAGTTACAGGATTTGGCTAACTTACTGGACTAAATATGTCCTATGTCCGTCATTTCCTGGAATGATTTTGAAAAAATTGATATTCGTTGCGGCACCGTAATTGATGTAAAGGATTTTCCAAAAGCAAGAAAGCCGTCTTACCAGATCTGGATCGATTTCGGAACGGAGCTGGGCATAAAAAAATCCTCGGCACAGGTTACCAACTACTATAAAAAAGAAGAATTGCTCGATAAACAGGTAATTGCCGTTATCAATTTCCCTCCCAAGCAAATAGCCGACTTCTTTAGCGAATGTCTTGTTCTCGGTGTTTATGATGAAAACAATCATGTAATTTTATTGCAACCTGAAAGGGCAGTTAAAAATGGACAACGCATCGGCTAAAATACCTGACACCGTTTCTTACACAACTTACTATCATTCTCCTGTCGGATTACTTAAAATTTCAGGAACCGAACATTATATCAGCGAGGTTTCTTTTTTTGATAAGGTACAGAAAGCTGAAGGCAATAAGAAAAACCTTCCACCACTGATGATCCAATGTATCGAGCAGTTGATCCAGTATTTTCAAGGTGAGAGAAGGGTTTTTGAATTGCCGATCCATCAGCCGGGCTCAGCATTTCAACAGGAAGTTTGGAATGAACTGATGACAATACCGTATGGAAAAACGATCAGCTATCTTGAATTAGCAAGAAAAACCGGTGATACAAAAGCAACAAGGGCGGTGGCAAATGCAAATGGAAAAAATAATGTTGCGATCATTGTACCCTGTCACCGTGTTATTGGCGCCAGTGGTGAATTGGTTGGTTATGGAGGTGGTTTGTGGAGAAAAAAATGGCTATTAGAGCTTGAAGCAAAAGTGGCGCATGGAGTACAGACCTTGTTTTAGGATTACTATAGTTACCAGTTACCGGTAACGAGAAAGGTAATGTCCTAATTTGATAACAATTGGAACACAGATGACACGGATTGACCGGACTTTCACGGACAATTTTATTTTAATCCGTTTGATTTCCTTCATGGTACATTAGCCAAACAGACGATTAAAGACTAAAATAAATCTTAAGAATAAATCCGTTGAATCCGTGTCATCCGTGTTCTATCCTAAACCGAAAAATAAAACACTACCCCCAGAAACAATTTAATCCCTGCTAAGATCATCGCCAGTAAATCCAAGAGGCAATAAATGACTTGCTTTTTCAAACACAAATATTTTTCCTTCAAGCCCGGCAAGAATTAAGCGGATTGGCTTTTTTACACGTATCTCATATTCCTGTAATGATTGCCTGCACATGCCGCAAGGCGCAATGGGTTGATTGCTGTTGCCATTCGCACTATGATAACTGATGGCCATGGTTTCTATTGCTGCCCCGGGATATAAAGTAGACGCCGATGCCAATAAAACTCTTTCAGCACAAATGCCAACTGGATAAGATGCATTTTCCTGGTTGGTGCCTGCAACTATTTCACCATTTACCAATTTTGCAACTGCACCCACAAAAAAATTAGAATAAGGTGCATAAGCCTGCTTGGTTACTTCGCGGGCTTCATTCAGCAACCATGCATCTTCATTTGTCAATTCGTTGATGTCATCGAAAACCTTATAACTGATCTCAATTTTATTTTCCTTCATGCCGATTAAGATACTTCATTTTACTAAGACAGCAAATCCCGCCTGAGGCGGGATCATTAAGAATTATTTTACAAACCGGAACAGCCTTTTCCATCGCGGGCCTCCGTCCCAACTAAACCATATAAGCCATGCCTTACCAACGATCCTGTCTTCGGGAACAAAACCCCAATAGCGGCTATCCTGCGAATTGTGACGGTTATCACCCATCATCCAGTAATAATCCATTTTAAAAGTATAGGAAGTAACTTCTTTTCCATTTAAAAAGAATTTACCGTTCTCATATAAAAATCATTGTGTTCATAATTGCGAATAGTTCTTTCATAAATCGAATAGTTATCTGGGGTCAGGGTTAACTCCGCTCCCTTCTTCGGTATCCATATTTTACCATAATTATCTACTGACCATTTATGCAAAGTATCATACGGGAAAATGTCCAGGGGTCTTATAGTACTATCGATGTAAGTATCAATTTTTTTTATTGCAGGCGATTTTTCCAGGATCGCTTTTTCTGCTTTTGTCATATTAATCAAATATAAATTAGGACCCATCGGATTTAAGTCAGATGCTCCATCCTGACTCACATTTATCATAATGCCCATGTCTTCAAGACCCGGTCTGTCAATCGTGACATTATCCTTTACTTCTACCTGGTAATTACGTGGCGAATTAGGAGGTGTTTCTTGTTTATTCCCATTTATATAAACGTCACCCATGATTACCTCAAGATTATCGCCCGGAAGACCAATACAGCGCTTAATGTAGTTATCGGTTTTATCAACCGGGTGTACAACCACCGGATAAATCTCAGGGTTGTTTAAAATGTCAATATAGAAAGCTTCGCCTGCTGCCGCTTTTCTTTTGATCTCGTAATATGGTTTACCCGATTCGAATCCTTCTTTATGAATAACGGTATCGCCTGCAGGAAAATTAAATACAACAGCATCGCCTCTTTTCACCGGTCGTTCCCACCAGCGTATATAGGGAAGTTTGATCGCCTCACTATAAGATTTGCTGCCTACGCCAGGAATATAATTATGTATAAATGGAATTGATAACGGAGTATTTGGTACTCTTGGGCCATAACTTATTTTACTTACAAAAAGAAAATCATTTACAAGCAATGATTTTTCCATTGACCCCGTTGGAATAATATACGCTTCAAAAATAAAAAGCCGGATAAGTGTAGCGGCAACAATAGCAAATACGGCCGCATCGATCCATTCACGAACGGCTGATTTTTTATGTTTGAAGGCTGCTTCGGCGCCAATAAATTTTGTATCCTTTGCATTAGCGATATAAGGAAAGTAAAGCGGCGCAAGTAATGATGCACCCGTATGATGTAAGAAAGAGAATTTTCCAAAGAGCTTTGCAAATTCAATAAATATTCCCATGCTGATAAACCATCCGCCAACCGGGATCAATTGCCAGAAAACCCAATGCTTTGGCCGGTGAGCTAATTCCTGCATCACCCATGTATTATAAAATGGAACAAAAGCTTTCCATGCAGGGGCACCGGCTTTTTGAAATAATTTATAAAAACCAAAAGAGGGAAGAAAAACGATGAGGGTACCGATCAGGTAGATAATGAATAGGTGCTGTAAAGGCATTCAGTGATTTTTTAATGCGGACAAAGATAATGTTTACCGTTTACTTCATTCAGAACGGCTATTGATAAGCGGCTGCCCGGGTTTATAAAGCTAACAAAGGAAATGTTAATGATAGGAGTTTTATTTAGGAACTACATACGCCTTCACGTCTTCGGCAGTAATAGATTTACCGGAAAGAATGATCAAGTCTCTCCACCACATTTCGTAATTCACGGATATTACCTGTCCAGTTATATTCCTGCAATAAATTTATTGCATCGGGATCGATGTTCTTTTTTGTAACTCCATACTCATTACATATATCCGAAAGAAACCTGTCAACCAGTAACGGAATATCATCTTTTCTTTCATTGAGTGAAGGAACATGAATAAGGATAACGCTTAAGCGATGATAGAGATCGAGGCGAAAACGTTTTTCTTCTACTTCTTTCAATAAGTCTTTATTGGTGGCGGCAATAACCCTTACATCAACAGTAATGTCTTTGTCTGCTCCCACTCTTGTTATTTTTCCTTCCTGTAATGCCCGCAACACTTTTGCCTGCGCATTCAAACTCATATCTCCTATTTCATCAAGAAATAATGTGCCCCCGTTTGCCTGTTCAAATTTTCCAATTCGTTGTTTTATCGCAGAAGTAAAAGAACCTTTCTCATGACCAAACAATTCGCTTTCGATCAATTCGCTTGGGATTGCTGCGCAGTTCACTTCCACTAATTGGCCCGCAGCACGACTGCTTTTTTCATGCACCCATCTTGCCACTAATTCTTTCCCTACACCATTTTCGCCGGTGATCATTATTCGTGCTTCAGTTGGCGCCACTTTTTCAATTGTTTCTTTGATTTTTTTTATAGGTGTCGATTCGCCGATCATTTCCTGCACACGGTTTACTTTTCTCTTCAGCACTTTTGTTTCAGTTACCAAAGAACTTCTGTCCATCGCATTGCGAATGGTGATAAGCATCCTGTTCAGATCAGGCGGCTTGGATATATAATCAAACGCACCTTTTTTTACCGCATCAACGGCGGTTTCAATATTACCATGACCGGAGATCATGATCACCGGCACATCGCTATTAGCTTCGCCGGCTTTTTGTAAAAATTCAATGCCATCAAGCTTTGGCATTTTAATATCGCACAACACAACATCGTAAGTTCTTTCTTTGAACTTCTTCAATCCTTCTTCACCATCTCCTGCTTCATCGGTTTTATATCCTTCAGCTGAAAGAATTTCGGTCAGCGTCTTACGGATTGCTTTTTCATCATCAATAATTAGTATCTCAGCCATAATGTAAGGTTAATTCAATGTGCGTGAAAATAGTTCAATTCATTAATATCTTAAAAAATCATTAACAAGCAGGGATATGGAATAAAATAGTTGATGGTTCTTACCAAAAAACCACAACCATGCCAACACACTCCAATCTTCTTTTTGCTTTATTGATCATGACAATTTCCTGCGCAGACTCAACGGAAACATTTGAACTGCATTCTCACGGTGAATTGACAGGGAATTCTCCCAATGAAATATGGGGAATTTCTTTACCAGCAGGATTTAAGTTTGCGGATGATGGCGATTCTGTATATGCAAAATGGTTACGTAATCTGAAAATAAAAAAAAGTAAATCTGTTTATTTATACAACGGAAGCCTGAAAGATAACCAGCATGCACAGTATTGTGTGCTCGATATCGATATCGGGAAAAAAGATCTTATGCAATGTGCGGACGCAGCAATGAAGCTGCGCGCCGACTTTCTTTTTGAAAATGATCGCTACGCTGAAATAAAATTCGTTGCGACTTCAGGCGATGAGATCGATTTCAAAAAATGGTTAAACGGGGTTCGCTGGAAAGAACAAGGAAACAAATTGGTGTCGTACATGGTTAATAAAACTATAACCGATATTAAAAACGAGTACAGGTCATTTATGGAGCTTGCCTTTTCATATTGCGGCACTTATTCTTTATCAAAGCAACTTATTCCGGTAAATGAGGCTAGCTCAATGCAGGCGGGTGATATATTTATCCAGGGTGGCTTTCCCGGGCATGCGGTTACTGTTATGGCGGTGGCAAAAAGTGAAACCGGCAAAAAGATATTTCTTTTATCCCAGGGTTATATGCCTGCGCAGGATATTCATATTTTGAAAAATTACAGTAACCCGGAAATAAGCCCATGGTATAGTTTGTCTGAAATCGATCCATTGTTTACGCCGCAATGGCAATTTGAAAGCGGAACCTTAAAGCGTTGGTAAAATCAAGATAGTTTTTCCTAATAACCGCTTTAGGGATTGGGGTAAATAAATAGAGGCCGGGTAGAAACCCAGCCTCGTTGTAAAATCCAATATCCTATGAAAAACCGAAACGAAGATGCATATAAAAAGCCAGAACGTTGCACTACAACCGAAATTTTTTTTTTATGAAACGGCTGAAATAAAAATTCTGCACTCACAACTAAGCAAATGCAGAATTAAATGTTGATAAAAAAATTATTTCTTCATATACATTACTTCTTTCACCAGCTTTACCGTACGGGGAACATCGGGTAAAGCAGCGGCAACAAGATTAGGAGCATAATGCAGAGGGGCATCTGCAGCCGTTATACGGCGGATAGGCGCATCCAGATAATCGAACCCTTCTTTTTGTATAGTATAAGTTATTTCTGAAGATACAGAAGCAAATGGCCATTGTTCTTCCACAATCACTAGGCGGTTTGTTTTTTTAACCGTTTCAAGTATTGTCATCCAATCCAGCGGACGTATGGTGCGGAGATCGATCACTTCAGCGCTTATTCCTTCTTTTTCCAATTCATGCAGCGGCACCAAGCGCCACTTTCATCATTTTATTAAATGAAACGATTGTAACATCACGGCCCGGCTCTTTTTATATCAGCTTTGCCCAATTCGATATAATATTCTTCTTCCGGCACTTCACTTTTTTCGCCATACATCACTTCACTTTCCATAAACATAACCGGGTCTTCTTCATAACGGATGGCCTGTTTCAACAATCCTTTTGCATCATATCCATTACTTGGAGACACCACTTTTATGCCGGGAATATTTGCATAAAGCGCTTCAAATGCGGTAGAATGCTGGGCACCTAACTGACCGGCAGAACCATTGCCGCCCCTAAAAACGATAGGACAATCTACCTGGCCACCACTCATTGCCAGCATTTTAGAAGCAGTATTTAATATTTGATCTAAAGCCAGTACAGCAAAATTCCAGGTCATGATATTCAACGATCGGACGCAAGCCATTTTGGGCAGCGCCAACCCCAACTGCGGTAAAACCAAGTTCGGAAATCGGAGTATCAATTACCCTTTTGGGTCCAAATTCAGCCAGCATTCCCTGGCTTACTTTATAAGCTCCATTGTATTCGGCCACTTCTTCACCCATCAGGAAAACCCTTTCATCCCTCCTCATTTCTTCGTTCATTGCTTCACGCAGTGCTTCACGAAATGCAATTGATCTTGCCATGTAATTTAAGATTTGAATCCGCCTGTTGGCAGGCGGCAAAAATAAGTGAGGATGTCAACATAACCTAAATGGAATATACGGCCCGGATAAAAGCTTCCACTTTGCCCGGATCAAGCTTTCCTTCCGTTCTTACTCCACTACAAACATCAACTCCAAATGGCTGTACTTTCTCAATGGCCTCCCGTACATTGTTTGCATGTAAGCCGCCGGCAAGGAAGACAGGAATGTTGATCGCTTTTACTATTTCCCGGCTTATTTCCCAATTATGCACATTGCCCGTACCGCCTAATGTTTTTGTTGGCGCTTTTGGATTTCCGCTATCAAGCAGCAATGCATCTACGTTTGAAGAAAGACGAACGGCATCTTCAATGCTCTTTTCATCGGTAACATGAATAACCTGTACAATTTTTAAATGCGGCAACGCTGTTCTTATATCCGCATAATCCCCGGTTGTTAGTTCATCAACTATTTGTACCGTATTTGTATCTACTCTTTTTACATGATAAATTATTTCTTCCGATGATTGTTCGCTGGTTAAAAGAAATGAGGCAACCGACGGATGAATTGTTTTTACAATTTCCGAGATCAGCCAATCCGGAATGGGACCAGGTCCGCTTGGCATTTTTCCAACGAGGCCAACTGCATCAGCGCCATGATCAATTGCAATTTTAGCCTCGTGCAAAGATGAAATACAGCAGATCTTTATTCTTGTGCGCATAACACGATAAAAATAAGTAAAAACAGTTAGCGATGTCAAAACCCCCCGGGAATCACCTATTAATTGCCGCCGTAATGTTCCCGGAGTATTTCCTATTGTATAAAGTTGGAATGTCTTCTATTTTTACGAATCCTAACTATGTAAAAACCTTAAAAAAAATCCACTTATGAAAGCATTTTTACTTTTTTGTATTTCTGTTTTTACAATTTTAAATACAAATGCGCAAACCAAGGGGCCAAAAACAGGAGGAGGTTTTTCCAACGAAAACTTTCCGGGCTCAAACAAATTCTGGGTTGGCGCAGAAAATGTCGATGGCAGTGATGATGTGTACTCTGATTTCAGTAACCTGAACATTAGTTCAAACAGTTATACTGACTATCTCCATGTAAATAAATTCCAGCTGGGTGTTCCGTCCGGCAAGATCATTAAAGGAATTGAAGTTATAGTTGAACGGTCTGATCCCGATCAAAACACTGCTGATTACAGCGTACGCATCTTAAAATATGATATCGTAACCGGTGATGAAAAATCAACCGGCGCTACTTACACTGCAACAGATAATGAAATAACCTTTGGTGGCCCAACAGATCTTTGGGGTGAAATCTGGACTGATGAGATGATCAATGATAATGGATTTGGTATAGCGATAGCGGCCCAGCGTATCGATGGTTCGTCTGGTTCAACAAGCGGAAGAATAGATAATATTACGATCACTGTTTATTATGAAAATGCTTCTACCCTGCCGGTATCACTTGTGAATTTTTCTGCAAAGAAAAATAATAAGTCAATTGATATTAGCTGGACTACCGACATTGAATCCAACATGAGCCATTACGAAATTCAGCGTTCTGCTGACGGAAGAAATTTTTCAACTATTCAAAGCATGCAAAGCATGAATAGTGTTAGCAGGGCTAACTATACCGTAAATGACAGCAAACCATTAAATGGTATTTCTTATTACCGTTTAAAAATGGTGGACACCGATGGCAGCGCCAATTATTCAAGAATAGCTTCCGTACAATTTGCAACGGGTAATTCAATTACTGTTTATCCAACGCTTTGGAAAAAAGGATCAATCTTAAACATCAGTAATCCGAATAATGAAAAATTGACTGCGTATTTCTTTACTTCAACCGGTCAACGCGTTGGGGTTTCAACAACAATCAATTCTTCACTACCAGCAAACACATTGAATAATCAAAAAGGAACAATTTATTATAAAATCATAAATGCCGGTGGTCAGCAAGTTGGTGTCGGGAATTTATTGGTGGATTAAGAGAATTACATTTTAAAGTTTTTTCATCAGGAGCCAATCTTTTTGCAGATCATCGCCAAGAAGAAAATCGTGTTCAGCAAATTTTTCAAACCCCCACTTTGTATAAAATGCAATAGCCCGGGGGTTTTTCTCCCATACACCCAGCCAGATAATTTCTTTTTTTAATTCTTTGGCAATAAAAATGCATTGCCGCATCATTTGCTGTCCAACTCCTGTACCTATATATGTATTCACGGCATATATGCGTGCTATCTCTATTGAATCTTTGTCATCGAATTCGGGAAATTTTTTCCCTTCACGCATTCGAACATAACCAACAGGCACTTCTCCATCGAATGCTAATAAAAAAGTATTTCCTGGTTCACTTACTTCTGTAATAAGTTTTTCACGGGTAAACTGTTCATTCATGAATTTATCCATGTTCTCCTTTGTGTTCACGTATCCAAAAGTTTCATGAAATGTTCTTCGGCTCAGGTCTGCGATCAGTTCTGCATCTTCAATTGTTGCGTAACGAATAACTAATTCCGGCATGGGCGCAAACTAAGCAAACAAACGAGAAATAAAAAAAACTGTCTCGCCATAGGCGAGACAAGTTTTTCATCATGGAGTATATATGAAGAACTACTGGGTCAGTAACAATAAATTCCCCCGGCCCAGAGTGATTGCACAGTTGGTTTGAAGATTTTCATTAATGTTTTTGTTTAAGCAGAAAAAACAATAATGATGCCGTTTAAAAATAATGTTGAAAACTAAAACGAAGTTTGGCCTTGAAAGAACCGGCTGAGGACCACGGTGTCTCTTCCTTAGTCTTCTTTTCTATATAAATATTTTTTCAGGATTAAAGTCCATTCTGCTTCTCACCTATAGCCCCAGCCTTAAGGCTGGCGTTAGTTAAGTACCATGTTTAACGGGCTTTAGCCTATGGAGAAAAGTTTCATGTAAAGGGTGATATGGATAAGACCGGTGAACATTAAAGCCTTCGAAAGGAATTTTGCTTTATTAAAGAGCTAAAGTTCTTTTCGTAAATCTACTTTTACCTTCTTCAAAATAAAAAAGCATAAAGCTTTTAAAACCTGGAAATAATTTATAGTTTCGTTCTCCGATTCATATTATTTACATCCTCCTCCTTAGAAATTCCGTACTCTATCCACCGTCTGTTGATTTACCATTATTATTTCTGATTCTCCCTTGACCTCAATGTGTATGCGATAAGGATTGAAGCTTTTTGTCCGCCTGCGGCGGATAGAGAATTGACATCCGATATTGATCCGTAATTATTTTATTTAAATAACCCCTTATGAACCGTATCTTCTACCCATGGAGTGTTCCATGCCCTAATCGTTATGGAACAGCACAACTTATTCTTCCGGCAAGGAAAAATAATATGTTTTTCTTAGGACACTATCTTCAGCATTTCCATTTTAAATTTTTGTCACTCTTTGTTGCAGCATTATTTTTTGTTGCAAGCTCGGCTGTTGGACAAGGCCCTTGTCCCACCAGTAACTGTACTTCAGGTGATATTCGCATCACCAAAGTGGAGTTAATTAAAACTGATGGAACCGCCTTACCAAACTTCTGTACGCCGGGAGTTGATCTGCAGGTAAAATTGAGAGTAACATTTGACGTGACTTCTAAAACCCGCTATGGGTTTTTAGTCGTGGCAAATATTCTTATCAACGGCAGTTCGATAGGAACTATCGCCCATTGTAATCCCGGAACATTTGCGAAAGGTCTTCATACGATGGATGTAACGACGCTTTCAAACGGCAATCCTATCACCTGGCCATGTGGGTCACTCATACAATTAAAGGATGTTTATACTGCATGGGATCAACAGGTGGCAACGGCGAGTAATCCGGGTGTTTGTACATACTTAAATTCCAATGGCACCATCAGCAATTGTGCAACTATTAATCCTAAGTGTAAATTTTACGGCGCGAATGAACCTATAATTATAGTAGCTCCATTGATCGCAAGCTTTACTGCACAGGAAGGCGCATGTAATGTTCAGAAACGTTCCTGGACATTTACAAGTACAACCACAGGTGGTACTGCGCCTTACACCTATACATGGAATTTCGGAGATGGCACGCCAACTCTTGTTACTACACAAAACCCTGTAACACATGACTACGCTTATTCTGTTACAGGTAATGTAAATGTAACGCTGAGTGTAAAAGATGTATCGACTCCGGCAAATCAAATAAGTGCAGCACAACCACAAACGATTTCCATTACCAGTTGCTGTGTTGCATCAACAACGCCAACTGGTGCATCTGCAGCCCAGTCTTCAATTTGTACTGGTGGCAGTACCAATCTTAGTGTGACCGGTGGATCGTTAGGAACAAATGCTTCCTGGAAATGGTATATCGGTGGCTGTGCTAATGGAGCTTCAATAGGAACTGGTTCATCAATAAATGTTAATCCGGCAACAACAACCACATATTATGTAAGAGCTGAGGGTGACTGCGGAACTACTTCTTGTGCATCAGTAACTGTCACTGTTAAAAATCCTTCATCGAATCCAACAGGTGCTTCAGCAGTTTCACCAATTCTTTGTCAGGGGCAAAGTACAGATCTTAACGTAACAGGTGGATCATTGGGAACAAATGCTACATGGAAATGGTATGCCGGTGGTTGTGCAAATGGTGCTTCAATTGGAACCGGATCTTCAATAACAGTAACTCCATCTGTTACCACTACATATTTTGTAAGAGCTGAGGGTGATTGCAACAACACAACCTGCGCATCAGTAGTAGTAACAGTGAAAACACTATCAATTGCTCCTGCAGGTGCTTCTGCAGTTCAGTCTGTAATATGCAGCGGAAGCAATACCAATCTTAGTGTAACCGGTGGTTCATTAGGAACAAACGCTTCATGGAAATGGTATATCGTCGGCTGTGGAAATGGATCACCTGTTGGAACAGGTGCAACAATTAATGTGAGCCCACCCCAAACTACAACTTATTATGTAAGAGCTGAAGGTGATTGTGGAAATACGATCTGTGCTTCGGTAACTGTCACTGTTAAAAATCCATCGACGAATCCAACTGGTGCTTCAGCAGTTTCTGCAATTCTTTGTTTCGGGCAAAGCACTAATCTTAGTGTTACCGGTGGTACATTAGGAACAAATGCTTCGTGGAAATGGTATGCCGGCGGTTGTGCAAGCGGTGCTCCAATTGGAACCGGTTCATCAATAACTGTAACTCCATCGGCAACGACAACATATTTTGTAAGAGCAGAAGGTGATTGTAACAATACGACTTGCGCATCAGTATTAGTGACGGTAAAAACATTATCATCTGCTCCTGCTGGTGCAAGCGCAGCATCACCTGTAATTTGTATTGGAGGAAATACTAATATCAGCGTTGCAGGCGGTTCACTAGGTACAGGTGCATCATGGAAATGGTATGCCGGTGGTTGTGCAGGCGGTGCTTCTATTGGAACCGGCGCAACGATCAATGTAAACCCAACTCAAACGACAACATATTTTGTAAGAGCAGAAGGTGATTGTAACAATACAACTTGTGCATCAGTGCAGGTAACTGTTAATGCAGCTTCTGCAGGTGGTACACTTGCAAGCAACAGAACAATCTGTGCCGGGTCAAATAGCGGTTTATTGACTCTCTCGGGATATACGGGTTCTATTTTACGCTGGGAAGGCTCCTGGACAAATGCTGTTGGCAGTTACTCTCCAATTGGTAACACCACAGGATTGACAAGCTTTACATCAGGACTGCTCTACCAGGATGTATGGGTCCGTGTTGTTGTTAAAAACGGAGCTTGTGCTGAGGCGACTTCTAACGCAATTAAGATTTCAGTCCAATGGGGAATCGGCAATAATTTCATTGATCAATCGCAAATCGTATGCAGGGGCAATACTCCGGCCGGATTAACAGGATATCCGCCAACTGGTGGTGATGGCAATTATTCTTATCAATGGCAAAAAAGAACTACGGGAAACTGGTCTGATATTTCCGGCGCCACTGGCAAGAACTATGCGCCGGGTGCGATAACAGAGAATACCCAATTCAGAAGAGTAGTTTCATCCGGAACTGCTTGTTCAAGTAATACAAGTAATGCAGTTACGATCAGCATTAGTCCTGAGTCGCAAGTTTATCCGATCAGCAAAACAAATTTCTGTCAGTCGGCACCAAATACAGGTATCGTTAAATTAAATGATTCTTATCCCGGCGTAAGCTATCAGTTGAAAAAAGCATCAGATAATAGTGATGTGCAATTACCAAAAATCGGAACAGGTGATGCGCTTACATGGACAGGATTAACAGCAGGAACTTATTATGTATATGGTACCGGTCTCGCACCCACATATTGTACAAGCCGTACTGCAGACGTTACTATAGTAATGTTTGATTGTACTGAGTTCTATACATTGAGCCAGGGTGGCTTTGGTAACAATGGAGGCAGTTGCCTTGGAAGCGATGGCGTCAATACGATTTTGACGCTGTTGGGCAGTACTGACCTTGTCATCGGAACAACAAATTCAATAACAGCGCCTGCTACAATTGCTGGTGCAACAAAACTTAATCAGACATTGCCGGGCGGAAGTGGCGCAACTGCATTACCTGCAGGAAACTGTATCATCACAACCGGTTGCTTTGTATCTCCAACCTACCTGACATCTGGCGGAAAGATCAACAACGGCCTATTGTCTCAAACAATCACATTAGCATTGAATGCAAGATGGAATAATAGTGCCTTGCTATTGTTCCCGATAAGGAGTGGCTATCTTACCACACAAGAGATGAACGGATGTTACCCGAATTCAACTCCAGGTGAAGGTTGTGATATTTTCTCAGAACGCATAAACCAAAATGTAGTCAACTATCTTGGTGCAAATGCAACTGTCGCCGATCTTCTTCAACTTGCGAATGATGTGTTAGGTGGAACAAAAACACCGGGTATAAATGGAGTTCCATCTTATTCTGATATAAGTGGCGCTGAGAATTCCATCACTATGGCATTTCATGATGGACGAAGATTCCTGAATTATTTTCCCACGCAACAAGGCTGTGAATTGTTGACTAGCTCATCGCCGACAGAAACAACCGCGACTAACACAACGACGACAATGATGGCAGAAAGGGAAACAAGCAACCTGGTAACTCTAAAAGCGTATCCAAATCCATTCTCTGATAATATCAATTTTGAAATTGAAACTAAACAATCCGGACAAGCTATATTGGAAGTTTATAATATGAGTGGACAAAAATTAAAAACAGTTTTCAGTGGACATATTAATGCTGGAACACAAAGATTCAGCATGCATATTCCGGCTGGACAGAGTTCTGTATTGTTCTATGTTTTCAGAATGGGAGATCAGAAAGTATCTGGTAAATTATTGCATAACGGAAGTCGTTAGAAATAACCGGTGATTAAGTGATAGTAAGGTGGCCAATGGCCACCTTTTTTATTTATTGGTTGAAATATTACACTCTACCTTCCATTCACCATTTTGTTTTCTGTAAATAGATGACCATGCATAATGGGTAGTGTCATTAAATGCTTTGCCGCTGCTATCAGGATAAGTTACGATCACTTCTTTTTGTACAATAGCATACGCAAGTGATCCATCATCAGAAAAACGGATGATGGGATCTGCAGTGTCATCCCATTTTATAAATTGAACACTGTTAAAATATTTCCCGATCCTTTCTTTATTCAATTCTTTAGTAGGATGTGGTTACTTCGCCTTTATTAACCGGATCATTCCCTCTGCAAACTCGGACGTGAACAGATCCACATTGCGATCGAAATGTGCTTTTCGTTCTGTTTGCAGCATGGATAAAATTGTTTGCTTTTCTTTTTCAAGATCAGGTTTTGAATTGCATGCTGCGATTAATAAGAGAAATAAACATTTGAATGAGGGTTTCATACTACAAATATTACTTATGCAATAAATGTATTGAAAACAAATAAAGAAGATAGTGAAATTAAATAGGCGGCAAAAAATGATTTTAAATAATAAACACCGACGCAAATATCAGGAACCGACTCCGAACTCTGAACTCCGGACTCCGAACTCTGAACTCTGAACTCATTTCTCCCTCGTCCATTCCTCATGTATCGGTTCACCTCTTGAGCTATGGCCTTTGTGTGTCCATATATTATTATTTACACTCCCATCAAAGCTAAGTGAAGCTCCCACTCTCGAACTATCTCTTGAAAAAAATTCAATATTCTCTGTATACTTACCATCTTTAAAAGTATATGTGCCGCCACCGGTACCAAAAAATTCTTTTGTCTCTGTATTAATTGCCATCCATTGAAATCTTGTGGATGAAAGTATCTTCAATGTTTTGCGTGCAGATCTTTCCATTGGTTGTATTGAACCATCTCTCATTCTTCCCGTTATCCGCCAGTTACCGGCAAGGTTTGCATTACCATCATCTGTTCTTGTCCAGCTATTAACTCCTGTACCTGCATCAAACTTTAAGGAATTACCACTAACTGCGGCAGCAAAATGTTTATGCCCGCCCACATTATCTTTTGATTCGGTATCAAATTCTATATTGGCATGCAACTGTCCGCCTGCTTCGGAATATGTGCCGCCCCATGTGCGGATAAATTTTTTATTCGCTTTATCATAAATACTGTAAGAAAAATATCCGTCCTGGAAAACCAATACATGATCAATGCTTCCATTTCTTGCATTCCACGCTCCTGTTATGCTTGTTTGTCCGTAAGGACTCATTTGGAGAGTGTCAGAAAAATCAAACCCGACTGCAATAATTAGTAAGGTTGCAGTGATCGCGGAGGTAAATAATATTTTCATATAAAATAATTGAAGAGAAAGATACGAATAGTTCCTTTTGCTATTTTCATTTAATGGTACCGCTTGCAAAAATTATTGTCACTATATCATTTATTATTGATCCGTTCAAATGGATTCGTGGTGAAAACGCCGGTACGGCCATCGCATTCTTCACTTATACCATGCAATCGAAATTTATTCCCGTTCTCAAACCATTCGATCCGATACTTTCCCTGTGCTTGTTCAGGACAAGGACTTGGTCCTGAAATTTTTTTTATCATTAATGTGTCATTTTGCTGAGTAAAAAAAATAGTCCCTACTTCATCACTGGCCACGGTTGTGATATAAAGTGTATCTTTTTTGAAATCAAGTATGACATCAACAGCATGAGGGATCAAAAAAACACCCTTCCATTTACTATTATTGACAGAGACCTGAGCGGTTGCAGGAAGTGCTAAAAGAAAAATGAATGCCGCTGATAATACAATTTTCATACAAAGAGACTTTAAAGTGAAGAATCATGATCTCTTGTTTCCGGCAGAAAAAGAATGGGGATATAAAAGTAAACAGCTTTTAGAGAACTGTAAATTCTTTTTAGGTAGTATCTCAATTTGTTTTTTAAACCACAGCGACACCAGGTTCACAGAGCAACACAGAAAATATCCCTGTGTAACATAGTGTCACTGTGTCTCCGTGGTTTAATTTTAATTTCAAACTGAGAGAAATCTTGTTCCCGTAAGTGTTTACATTTTTTAAATGCATTAAATAAAAACCTTCCGAAAAATCAGAAGGTTTTTTCCGTCAAGCAGCCTAACCAACATGACAACACAGGATGGCAGCTGCATAATTATTTTTATTCTGCCGGCACTAATTTATATACTTTACCGCTCACTCCTGCTGGACCTAATACTGTAGAAGTAGCCACATAGATCTCTCCTTGCAGGTCTTGTCCAAAACCTTTTACAAATGCGCCTAAATGGTCCGTAAAACTTTTTAGTGTAAGTTCTTCAAATGGCCACAGACCGGGACCTGCCGGTCTTGCAACAAAAAGTTCACCTTGCGGGCTACCTGATTTTGAAAAACTTCCAAATACATAATTTCCTTTCAAGCCATGTATTGTTTGACCGCGATATACATTACCACCAATAACGGTTAGCGTCTTAATACCGGGTGCAGGATTTGCTGCATTCAGCATTTCTATAACAGGATCGATAAGACGGTTACCCAACGGATCAATACTCGGGCAATCGCCTAATGATGTTCCGGGAGTTGCCGTACTAAAACAATGTGTACCTTCTTTTACATTCCATCCGTAGTTGCCGCCTTTTTCTACTATATCCACTTCCTCATATAATATTTGTCCCGCATCGCCTAAGAATAATCTTTTTGAACCTCCCATATCAAACGACATCCTGTATGGATTTCTAAAACCATAAGCATAGATTTCATCAAGCCCGGGTTTACCAACAAATGGATTATCTGAAGGAACTCCATAAGGCATTCCACCATCCATATCCAAACGCAAAACACTACCCCATAAGTTAGCTTCCACGTCCTGGCCATTACCACCTGCATTCGTAGCATACCAATCGGCAACATGTCCCGGTGCATTATCATTTGCCGCACCACCATCTCCAATTGAAATATATAAATATCCATCGGGGCCAAACACCAGCGTACCTCCGTTGTGATTTAACTGCGGATCATCTATTTCAAGAAAAACTCTTTCAGAACTCATGTCAACAACATTTGGATTGGAAGAGATCCTGAACTCAGAAAATCTTGCAAGGTTATTCCATGTTGTTGTAGCTGTTGGCCCGCCCGCTCTTGGCGGCGCATTGTAATAAATAAAGAGCCGTCCATTGCTTGCATAATTTGGATGAAATGCAACACCAAGCAATCCTCGTTCATCGAAGCCGGGACTCAGTGTAACCATCCTGCTTGTAAGATCAATAAAAGGTGTCGGCATCTTGTTACCGCTGGCATCGAGTACCCATAATCTTCCGATCTGGTCGATCACAATTAAGCGACCGCTGTTATCAGGAATTGGAACTACACCAATTGGTGAAACAAATCCATCTTCTACTAATTGAAGATCTATTGCTTGTTTAATGTTTGGCGGCGGAGCAGTTGCCAGCTCTTCCTGTAATGGTGGTGTGCTTTCCGTTTTCTTACAGCCCGGAGTAAATAATGCTGTGCTTAGTAGGACGATCATTCCGGAGGTTAACATGAAAATCCGAAAACCCACACCTCTCATGAAAATCATTTTCATAACTAATAAATTTTAAGGTGATTAAAATTCCTAGGTGGAAATAAAGTATGACTCATATAAATAAGATTTCCATTGAGTACAGGTAAACATCATTGAATCCGGGCGGAATCAAAAACAATTGAGATTCGTATAACTGTTTTTTAATCGGGGTAATTCATCTAAGAGTTGTCTGCAAAAAAATATTTCAAACAACAATTTTTTTTGCAAAGCATTATTTAAAAAAAATAAACCTCAAAGTGTAGAAAATCTTACACAGCATATTTTTTTAAAAAAAAGCCTCCCGAAACAGGAGGCCAATTCTTAATTATTAATCTTTAATTTTTAATTGATACACAACTATTGCGTCAATGTTATCGATCCAATATCAGCAACCACTCCTGTAGTAACTATTACATTGCTTATTGTTTTATCAAGATACCCGTTATTACCATCGATCAATACCGACCATGTGCCATCGGGCACACCACGAATTAAAAATTCACCGGTTACAGGATCCGGAATTGCGCCTAATACACCAATGCCATTCGTTGCCTGCACGGTTGCATTTGCATCAACTGGAGAAACAATTCCTTTTATCGCTCCGCTTGTTGCTTCACTGAAGGTGCGGATCACCGGTTTAAGAATATGATCACCGGCACCATTAACAACGATAGAACGCAGTACATCAAAATCTATCCAAAGTTTATATTCAATACCCGCTACCAGGTCAGCATGAATATTAAATTTTAATCCTGATTCTTCTCCTGATGGAACTTCTAATGGCAACGGTTCTGCAATGCCATTCACAACAATTGTGTTATTCGCTCCGAGTATCAATCTTAATTGAGAAACTTTACCTGCGGGTAATTCAAATGTTGATAAGAGTGTTTCCATTCCATTGGTAAACTCAAGCACATTATAAATGACCGGGGATACAGGCATTGGCATCGTTGTCCAACCGCCTTCGCCAGGATCTGAACTTGCTTTCACTTGTATACCGACTACTTCTATATTGACGGCATCATAGTCTGCAGGCGCATCGGTGAGGTAAACAGTTAATCTTGATTTCTCAGCCTCTTTTTTACAATATGTTCCGGAGAAAATAAGGAATCCGTAGAATGAAATACTTACTAGCAAACGCACTGTTTTCATAAAGTAATTTTTAGTTGTGTAGTGAAGACCAATAATAATGCCTTTGTGCCGGCGGCACTATAGATTAACTACGATGCACGAAGATTTAAGTAGTAGAAAATACAATTCATCGGATGAATACGTCGCTAAACTTCGTGATGAAATCAACAGGTAATTAAATAAAAAAGCTTCCGGAAAACTAAGGAAGCTTCAATAAAATTAAATACCGGTACGCTATGCCCTCTCAACGCCTGCCCCATAATTCCACGACAGGTTTATTTCCTTCTGTTGCAGATTTGGCCTCGTACCAAAAAACAACTTTGTCAATCAGCCGGCGCTTGCCCGGAATATCGATAACCCGGCTTTCACCTCCATCGGAGAAACTTTGTTTTAATGGCACTTCATGTTCTTCACCATTACGAAAATGAACAACCATTTTCTCCATGTTAATTGTTCCGCCGGATACTTTAAGTTTTAATGCGCCAAAAAAACCCTCTCTCCATCCGCTTATCTGATCACGGTCTGATTTGAAATTGACTTTTCTGTCTCCTAACTTTTCCCAGCGCTGGGCATTGGCAGTATATGATAATGCAGAAATTACAAAAAGAGCGAGCAACAACAGCTTTTTCATAACAATAGTTTTGGTTATGAAAGGTAGAAAATTTTTTTCACGCAGCGTTCGCTAAGTAATTGCCATCGCTCGGATATCAAATTCGCTGCGTACACTGCGAGAACAATAAAAAAGCTTCCCAACCGGGAAGCCAATTATTAATTCTTAAATATTAATTTTTAATTCAAACTAATCCTTATTGCCTCTTATGATTCTTATAAAACGGAAATATAAAAAACTGGTGAATAAAATGAGAACACACAATATTATATATCTTGTTTTCATAGGATTGGATTTTGTACTAGAGTTACTGCTAAAATAATGCCCTTACAGCCTCTTTTATAAGATAAACTACGATAAAAGCAATTTTAACTAGTAGAAAAAAACATTAGAGCGGAAGCCTACTTCGGTAAATTTCCAGGCAAAGACACTCTGAGAACAGAAGTAATTATTGAACTTTAATTATTGATTGAAATTCTCATTTCTCCAGCGCAGACCGCCCGTATACTTAGCAGCAATAGGTTTGGAGCCTACCTGTTAATTCTTTGTGTTCTTAGTATTTCGCTTTGTGTCCTTCGTGTTACAAAAAAATTGGAACACAAAGAACACAACGAACCACAATGGACACAACGACGCCTGGTAAAAGCAACAAATAAAAAAGCTTCCCAACCAGGAAGCAATTATTAATTATTAATTGTTAATTATTAACCCGATAGCTATCGGGTCAAATTTTCGATCACCATTGCACTCGCACCACCTCCCCCATTACAAATCCCCGCCGCACCATACTTTGCATTATTTGCTTTCAATACATTTATTAATGTAACAATGATCCTTGCACCACTTGCCCCTAATGGATGACCAATAGAAACAGCGCCACCATGCACATTTACTTTTGACGGATCAAGCTTCATCCGTTTTGTATTTTCAATACCGACCACAGCAAATGCTTCGTTCAGTTCCCAGTAAGAAATATCTTCCATTTTTAATCCTGCTTTCTCCACTGCTTTTGGAACAGCAAGGGAAGGTGTTGTAGTAAACCATTCAGGCGCCTGCTCTGCATCAGCATAGGAAAGAATTTTTGCAATAGGTTTTAATCCCAGTTCTTCTGCTTTTTCTTTACTCATCAATACCAATGCGGCAGCGCCATCATTCATTGTACTTGCATTAGCAGCAGTAACCGTTCCGTCTTTTTCAAATGCAGGATTCAACGTAGGTATCTTATCAAACTTTACATTATAAGGTTCTTCGTCTTTTGCAAACACAACCGGATCGCCTTTGCGTTGCGGAATTTCCACCGGCACTATTTCATTTGCAAACTTGCCACTCTCCCATGCTGCCTGGCTGCGTTTATAACTTTCAACAGCAAATGCATCCTGTGCTTCGCGGCTGATACCGCATTCTTTTGCACACAACTCTGCTGCATTGCCCATTGCTTTACCATCATATACATCTGTCAATCCATCTTTCGCCAGACCATCCACCGCCGTTACATCGCCATATTTATTTCCCCAGCGCAGTTTAGGATCATAAAAAGGAACATTGCTCATGCTCTCCATACCACCGGCAACAACAATATCTGCATCGCCTAATAAAATACTTTGCGCTGCCTGTGCAATTGCTTTCATTCCACTTGCACAAACTTTATTTACCGTTGTACAATTCACTTCATTTGGCAAGCCGGCAAATTTTGCTGCCTGTCTTGCAGGCGCCTGTCCAAGATTTGCCTGCAATACACAACCCATTAATACATCCTGAATCTGTTCCGGCTTTACTCCCGCTTTTTGCAATGCACCTTTAATAGCAATAGCGCCAAGCTGTGTAGCCGAAAGATCTTTTAATGACCCGCCGAAACTTCCGATTGGGGTACGGACTGCGGAGATGATATAGACTTCTTTCATTTGGAAATATGAATTTGGGCATAAAGATAATTATTATGTACTTAGCAGCATTACTACTATCACCACCCCTTGTGTCACTCACTTGTATGTTAGATTTTTATGGCATCAATTAGCTGATAAAGTTTTCAGTATTTTTAACAGATTTCATTTACAATGAAAATAACTCATATAATATTAGAAAATGTTAGGGGTTTTTTGGAACAACATAGTGTAGACCTCTCGAGAACTATTAACGTTTTTATTGGATCTAATAATTCTGGAAAATCAACAATACTTAATTCCATTTTTCTTTTACAAAGAAGAAACGTGTTAAGTGTAAGTGACATAACAATTGGAAAAATCGACGGCTCAGTGAGATTATATTTTGAAGGTGTACATAGCAGAGCTTTTTCAAGCCCAAATTACAAATCAATAAGATTTCTTCTAAAAAACCAACTGACTTATTTCTTAGATATTAATAATGCCCAAGTCGCAGAGGTGCCTCAAATCTCAGAACAGGAGCCTCATAACTTAATTTATCCTTATCTGTCAAAAAGAAAAGCTGTTAATTATATAGACACAATAAATGAGGCAAATGCAAATTCTGTCATCGGAAATTTCTCGAATTTGTATTCAAAGATTGATAGGCTGGCAACTCCTCAATTCAAACCCGGAAACGCTGAATATGTAGAAGCTTGTAAAAATATTTTAGGTTTTGAAATTTCAACGCTTGCAAAAGGCAATGGAAAACAAGCCGTTTATTTTATAGAAAACTTTGAGCATATTCCTCTAACGGCGATGGGTGAAGGGGTTGCAAATGTTTTGGGATTAGTAACAGACTTATGTGTCGCAAAAGATAGAATCTTTTTGATAGAAGAACCCGAAAACGACATTCATCCTAAAGCGTTAAAAGCTTTACTAAATCTGATAATAAAAAAATCCGCAGGTAATCAATTCTTTGTTTCAACGCATTCGAACATAGTGATGAAATATTTGGGTAGTGCCCCAAATGCGAAGCTTTTTAAAGTTACAAGCGAATTAAAACACGTATATAAACCAAACTTATTTGTTTCTGACATACATGAAATTCCTGATAATCCAGAGGATAGAAGATTAGTTTTAGAAGAATTAGGTTATGATTTTTTTGACTTCGATTTGTGGAAGGCTTGGTTATTTCTTGAAGAAGCATCAGCAGAGATTCTTATACGAGATTATTTTATTAAGTGGTTTACTCCATTGCTGCAAAATAAAATCAGGACTTTTTCTGCAAATGGCATTGCATCTATAATTCCAAAGTTCGAAGATTTCAATAAGCTTTTTGTTTTTCTTCATTTAGAACCCGTTTATAAAAACAAAGTTTGGGTAGTCTTAGACAATGGAGAAGAGGAAAAAAGAATAATTGTTACATTAAAAGAGCTCTACAAAAAGACTGGGTGGAATGAGTCCAATTTTACCCAATTTAATGAACATGATTTTGAAAAATTCTATCCAAGTTCTTTTCAACAAAAAACAGAGGAAGTTTTAAAAATAAAGGATAAGCAAAAACGACGTGAAGCTAAAAAGCTATTATTAGAAAAGATAATCGAATGGATAAAGTCCGATGAAAAGAATGCAAAAAAAGAATTTGAAAAATCCGCAAAAGCAGTGATTGAAAAACTTAAAGCAATAGAAACGGAACTTGTATAATTCCTTCGTTACGCAATTGTTGGTGTTCAACAAGCAACGCCTCACATGATGGAGGTTTTTCACCAACAACACGATCTTACAACATTTTCAAAGCTGTAAATTATCTTAACCGCTTTGGCGCCATTCACTTAATCGGGATTAATTGTTATCTTAGTAAATACATAACCATTCCTCAGCCTTGTTTCGTGTCCGTAATAAAACACCCCGATGCCTGTCACGACGCATCGGAACCAATAACTGAAAGTAATATCAAACCAAAAAGACGATAGCCAAATTTCGTTTAAGAAATGCCGTTCTTATAAGCCGGACAGCTTTTGCTTTTTGATTACGTACCGTTTGAACTGAAAGACCGAGTTTATCTGCTATGTCACTGGAAGAAAATTCCTGGAAAAAAGAAAGTTCAAAAACCTCTCTCATTTTTTCAGGAAGTATTTCTATCTCGCTGTTAAGTTCAAGAAGCAATTCTGCACGGAACATGATGTGGAGTATTTCCTCCTCCCTATCATTTGCCCAGTGAGAATATTCTTTTTGTGAAGCAGAAACCCGTTTTGAGTATTTTAAAAAATTGAGACAGGAGTTGCGGGTGACAACATATAAAAACGATTTGATTTCGGGAAGACTGTTAAAGTCCGCATGCTTTGCCCATAATTTCATGAAGCTTTCTGCAACAATATCTTCAGCTTCTTCACGGATACCCAATATTTTTTCGGCAAAATAAACAAGGGCCTTGCGGTGTATTTTAAAAATATAAGCGAAAGCCTTTGCATCTCTCTGTTTGAACGCGGCAATAATATTTAATTCCCCCTGCTGCATCAGTTGGTTAGATTGTGTTTGAAGCCAAATCAGAGTCCTTAACCTAAGCTTTAATGAATCTTAAAATTTTTTGCAAGCTGGAACTACGATTAGGGATAGAAAAAAGACGCAGGTCTCCACTTACCGCTTTGAGGCCCACGGAGAGCCCGCACACGAATAAGCAAGTACCCACGCCTAGGACGTGGGCATTCTACTTATTGTCCCGTGTGCTTGAAATTCCGTGGTTTCAAAGCGAGACTCTAAGCGAATGCTTCAAATTATTTTATTGAAGAATCGCAAAATTATGGTCTGAGTCAAATATAAAACTATTTTTTGAAAGTAGTCTATATGGCTTACCATTATTTTTTAAATAATAACCAGCTTGCAGAATGCCTGCAAAGTTGGACAATACAGACATCCAATTGAAACTCGCCATCGCAAAAAGGTTTGTGGAGCTTCGAAAAGATTCTGGAAAAACTCAAGAAAAGTTCGCCCATGAAGCTGGCCGGGACAAGCAATCCTATAATAAAAATGAAAAAGGGAAAGGAGCCACTATTTATACTATTAATAAATTCTGCTTAGAATACAATATAACTCTCAAGCAATTTTTTGATTCTCCTCTATTTAAAAAAAAGTAATACGCTTCGCCTTGATTCGTGTCTGTAGTAAAACGCCCCGATGCGTGTCCCCACGCATCGGAACGAAATAAGTGATGCGTGGGGACACGCATCACGGCATCAGCCGGTATAATTGTTTCATTACACTTTACGCCGTTTACGCCGGGTTACCTATAGTATTCAATAAAAAGTCGCGATCCTGAAACAAGGAACCGATTCCTGAGTATACCCTATGGTCACAATTTAAAACATGATTGTAATTATGTAGTTGCAATTGTAATATATCCTTCCGCCAACACCTGGGGAGGGGCTCCTCGCCTCGCGGCACCCATCTTTCGAACTGAGATCATTAATAAGTCTCCCGAAAATACTTCATTTGCGATAACCCCACGTCGATCAGGACTTAATTGTATCGAATAAAAACCGTTTTTCTCGTCATTAAATTCATCAATGATCATTTTAATAAATCTGTACCGGCTCGTAGGATTGATTGGGATTGAAATCCAATAAAAGGCCAGGTGTGAAGCTTCGATCCATGTTTTTTTTACATTAAGTACAGGTACGCCAAGCTCGTCAGTTACAGAAATGACAAGAACAATATTGCCTTCGGGCAGTTTTGTATGAGCACTTGCGGTTAAAAAAAGCTTAGACATATTTTATTCCTTTTTTTTGATTAATGGACTATGAACATGAATGTATGTTGATGTTACAAGGTAGTACATCGTTGAAACCTGGCAATACCCTGACAGAAGTATGCCTAAACTCCCACCCCTTTTTCTAAAATTTTCCTCCCCATTGTGAATTAATCTTAATTTTAAGAAGCCATTATAACAACCAAAACTAATTTTATGCGGTTCCTGTTTACATTTTTATTACTGGCATCAGTAACTGCTTATGCCCAAATCCCCGAAGACAATTGTAAAAGCATAAATGATATTGCCACGATGGAACGCCTCGCCCATCAACGAATTGGCAGCACGGAAACACTAACCATGGCTTCCGCTAATTTTGATGTAAAATATTACCGCTGCGAGTGGGAAGTGGACCCCGCCATCCGTTACATCAAAGGAAAAGTAACGGTATATTATACCATTACGTCAGCAACTGATAATATTTCACTTGACCTGATGAGCCCATTGGTTGCCGACAGTGTAAAACAACGCAATGTATTGCTGGCAAAATCGCAGGCAAACAATACACTCACCATTAATTTCCCTGCTACAGTCAATGCCGGCACTTTAGATTCGGTTAGCATTTTTTACCAGGGAGTTCCTCCCAATACCGGCTTTGGTTCTTTTGTACACATCCACCCATTCAGGCACACCTGTTATGTGGAGCCTCAGCGAACCTTATGGAAGCCGCGACTGGTGGCCCTGTAAAAACGGGCTGGATGATAAAGCTGATTCAATAGATATTTTAGTTACAAATCCCATTGCTTATAAAGCAGCAAGTAATGGCATTTTGCAAAGCGAAACCATTAATGCAGGCGGTACAAAAATTACGGCACACTGGAAACACCGTTATGCCATTGCTCTTATCTTATGTGTTTTGCTGTAACCAACTACTCCGTTTTTAATAATACAGTGCAGTTGAGTACCGGTGTTTTACCTATGCAAACTTATTGTTATCCCGAAAGCTTAAGCAGTTTTCAAAATGGCACCATCAATACGTTAAATGCCATGCAACTCTTCGATACCACTTTTGGCCCCTATCCTTTTATGAATGAAAAATATGGCCATGTACAGTTTGGATGGGGCGGCGGCATGGAACATCAAACTTCCACCTTTGTTGTAAACATTGGCGAAAGTTTATGTGCACATGAATTGGGGCACCAATGGTTTGGTGATAAAATTACCTGTGGCAGCTGGAAAGATATCTGGCTCAATGAAGGTTTTGCCACGCACCTGGCAAGTATGTATATGGAAAAAAAATACCCGGCCAACATATTCAGTACAAGACAAAACGAAATAAATACCATCACTTCACAACCCGGTGGTTCTGTGGAAGTGAGTGATACTACTGATGTGAACCGCATCTTTGATTCACGCCTGAGTTATACCAAAGGCAGTCATTTATTGTATATGTTACGATGGAAACTGGGTGACAATGTTTTTTTTAATGCCCTTCGCAATTATCAAACAGACCCGGCAGTTATTTATGGCTTTGCCAGAACAGCCGATTAAAAAGAAACCTGGAACAAACAAGCGGACAAAACCTTACCAACTTTTTTAATCAATGGTACAGCGGGCAGGGTTATCCCACTTACAATGTACAATGGTCAAATTCCGGATCAGGTAATGTTTGGATAAAAATGAACCAGGCCACTTCTCATGTATCTGTTTCTTTTTTTGAATTGCCTGTGGCCCTTAAATTCAGTAATGCAACGCAATCCGCAACAGTTATAGTGAATAATACAAGCAATGGCGAAGTGTTTATTAAGTCAATAGGTTTTGTTGCAAATGCTGTTACCATTGATCCCGAATCCTGGCTGATTACAAAGAACAATACCAGCACCCAACTACCCACCTGCGGAACTGTTACTGGCTTAACAAGTTCTGCTATCACTACTACAACTGCAACTATCAGTTGGTCAGCAACAAGTGGTGCCAATAGTTATGACGTTGATTATAAACTGGCTTCATCATCAACATGGATCAATGCGGCAACCGCTACTACATCGCTTTCTGTAAACCTCACTGGCTTAACCGCCAATTCATTATACGACTGGAGGGTAAAACCTAATTGTACTGCTCCTACCGGCAACTATGTACAGGCGCAGTTTACTACCAATGCAGTTGCTACATGCGGTACTGTTACAGGATTAAATTCATCTGCCATTACATCTTCCGGTGCAACTGTGAGCTGGTCTGCATTAAGTGGCGCAAATAATTATACTGTTGATTACAAACTTGCATCATTCGGGCACATGGATCAATGCAGCTGCAGCCACTACTTCACTATCAGTAAATTTGAGTGGTTTAACTGCCGGTTCATTGTACGATTGGAGGGTGAGTGCTAATTGCACCGGTGCAACAGGTGCATTTGCACAGGCACAGTTTACCACAAGTGCTGCTGTACCTGCCCGGGCCCTTACGATGTTTCTGCAAATGGAACAATAGGTGGTGCAGCGCTTATACCATTGAATACTGATATTAAAGGAAAGATCAGTCCGGCAAATGATATAGATCATTACCGGTTTCATATTACAACCGGAGGCACCATCACTGTTACGTTACAAACATTGCCTGCCAATTATAATCTTGACTTGCTAAATGCATCAGGAAAAAGAATTGGAAGGTCCAATAATAATGGCACCAGCAATGAAACCATTACTGCAACAGTGACAACAGGTGACTATTATGCACAAGTATATCCATCGGGAAATGCGAATAATGCGAATCTGTGTTATACTTTAAAAATAACAACAGGCACAGCGAGCAAAAGCTTACCAATTGTTGCATTATTCCCCAATCCTGCTAATGGGATATTGAATATTTCTATAAAAGATCATTACAAAGAAAAGATCGTTGAGATAAGTGATCTCAATGGCAGGAGGTTGATCTCAAAAACATTTATAAAAAATAATGCATCATTGAACATTGGCACATTAACACCGGGATTGTATATCATCAGTGTAAAAGCAAAGGATGGAACTTTATTGAGTCGTAATAAATTTGTGAAGGAGTAGTTCGGCTTATGGTTTTTCACTAAAAACGGCGTAACGTTATAGCCTTCGTATCATATCAACAAAAATTTCCTTACGTGTCCGAAAGCCAATGGTTTTATAAAGCTCAATGGCATTACTATTATTTGATAATACATGAAGAAAAGGAGTAAAAGAATTATCCAGTATTATTTTCATTACATGCAGCATCAAAGCTTTTGCATATCCCATGCCGCGAAAATCGGGATGTGTGCATACAGCGCTTACTTCCATATATGGCCGGGGATGCATGCGCTGTCCTGTCATTGCGGCCAGCCTTCCTTCGATAAAAATGCCAAAATAATTTTTGAACCTGATGGTTTGTTGTAAAAAGGGACCGGGTCTTGTAAGAGCAGTTAATTCGATCATTTCGGGAACATGTTTTTCTGATAGAGGAACTATTAACGGACTATTCTTAGTAGTGAATGTATTCACGGTGTGTTCATAAACCATTTGGGTCACATCCATGGGCTGTATCAACTTCCACCTGCTTTCGTCGTGATTCATTTTAACTAATGAGGAAATAGCCAAACTTCGACTGGCCGGAATAAATTCGTGCAATTTTTTAAGATTAGAATTGTTCAATTCTTTCATCCCGGCAAACGGGGCAATATCCGGTAAATAATAACCAACATCCCCATTGATAATAGCAATATCATTGTTGCCTGTGGTAAGGGCATTCCAGATCATATTATCCAGGACGTGACTCATTTTGTTGTTAGTCATTCAAACTGCAACTTACTGCTAAAATTATTTAATTCAGTTTCTTTGGGGTCGTCCTGCTGTCATTGGGCTTCAAAAAAGCTGCCCCTTTCAGGATGAAAGTTTTTACCAACAACACCATCTTATAACATTTTCAGTTGTTGGTGAAGTGAACTAAATTAGTATGAGACTTGATACCAGAACACCTACCTCGCGTAAAACTTTTAGACTCATGCTCAATAAAGCAATATTTACAGAAACCGAAAATGCATTCCTCATCTTATACCCTGAGGATCTCGATATAACTGATGATCTGCTTGACAAACTAATTCCAGCTGAGAATAAACAATGGATGAGGACCACAAAGGATCCCTGGCTGCATTATCAGCCGCACATCGGATGAAGATCTTTATTCATGGCAATTACCGGGAATTAAATTAATAATCAGTGGTGACATGGCTTATGATAAAGTAAAAGCATTAGCGGACGAACTTGTAACTAAACTTAAAGATCATAGCGGAATGGATATTCAACTTGTGACAATTGATAAATCCAAATTAAAAAGGACCCAATGAAAAATGGTTGCGAGGGCCGGGTAATTGAGTCGGTTTTTATATTTCTGCGTTAACCGTTTTATTAGTCTAAATTTACCGGTTGTTCTGGCGATCAATTCAATTAAACTCTTTATTATGAAAGACTTTTTTATTAAAACATTCAGGGGCCATCAATTTGAATTTACAAGAGTACTTGCTACAAGTTATGACCCCTGGTATCATATTTCAGTTAATCTTGATAATGTGGATGTCAAATACCGGATGCATTATAACAAAGAAGGTGACTGGAAAATAACTGTTCAGCGTTTGCCCCGGCTTTTATATTCATTAGAAGACGAATTCAATGAGCTTTTACAGCTGAATGAAAAACCATCAAATCCTAATTACTCCCGAAAAGGTTAGTTTCAGGAAAATATGAAGATCATAATCTTAGTTTGTCTTTTTATAACTTCATTCAAGGCAATTGGGCAGGATAACATAACATCTAAAATTGATAGTTTTGAACAGCAATTAAACAAATTACTTTCTCAAAATAAACTTCCTTCACTTTCTTTTGCCATTCTTAAAAATCAAAAACTGATCTATTCGAGTGCAATTGGCTTTGCTGACATTTATAAAAAGACGCCTGCTACTGACACCACCTTATATAGCATTGCGTCATTGACCAAACCAATAGCTTCTGTCATAATATTAAAGCTTACAGAAGAGGGAGTTTTTAAGCTTGATGACAAAATGAAAGTCCATTGGCCCGATTATGAAACTTATTATTCATCATTTGTAAAAAAATGGGAAAAAGAATCACCGCAATACCTTCCCTACATACAAAACTATCGGTACAACCGAAACGACATTACCATCAGGCATCATCTATCACATACATCCGAAAATATTCCGGGAACTGCCTACAAATACAACGGTTTTTTATACGGAGGTGTATCAATGATCGTTGACCATGTTTCAAAAAAAAATTTTATCACACTTGTGCAAGAAAAGATCATTGATAAACTGAACATGGGACATTCCTGCGTTGATTTTAAACATGTGCATGATAAAAGCGTAGAAGAATTACTGTCCACACCTTATGAAGAAGATGATGGTGAGTTAGATCCAGCATCCTATCCTGAACCACATACATTAAGCGCAGCTGCCGGTTTTCTTTCTTGTGTAAAAGACCTGGCTAAATTTGACATTGCTATTGATCAAAATAAAATTATTTCGGCTTCTTCAAAAAAAGAAGCTATGACGCCTTATGTACTTCCTGATGGAACTGATTCCCCTTATGGATTGGGATGGTTTATAACCAAAATAAAAAATCAAACTATCATCTATCATTACGGATTGCAGGAAAGTTATTCGGGCATCTATATTAAAATTCCTTCTAAAAATATAACACTCATTATCCTTAGCAACTGTTCATTGCTCACCAGATCTTATCATCCGGATCTTTCAAGGGGAATTATAAATACCAATCCTTATATTAATGCGTTCCTGAAGTTATTCTTGTAATTTTTATACTCGTGGTTCGTTGAAAGATGAACCACGGAAAAACCTGAAAACTTGACATACTTAATAAATCAGTATCTCAAAAAATCTTACTAATTTCAACAGACCCCTCACCAACTCCATGTAACATGAAAATCATCACTGCTATTTTCCTGCTATTTTTTGGATGCTGTCCTTTGTATTTTTTTGGACAAGGCGCAACGAATTCAAAATCCTGTATTCCATGTGAGCAATTGAAAGATCTCCGGTTGCCGGATGTAAAGATCTTGAAAGCTGAATCGTTTGCAAAAGATACCATCAGGAGCCCTGCACCCTGGGTACCTGCGTTCATAATTGGCTCACCATTCTGTAAAGTATCCGGAACTATCAGTAAGGAAATTGATTTTGAATTATTCCTGCCGCAAAACTGGAATGGAAGATTCCTGATGTCGGGCGGAGGAGGATTTGTGGGAACCATCCAGAATGATTTGATCAATTATGTGAATTCCGGATATGTAACGGTCGGCACTAACACCGGGCATAAGGGAAATCCACTCGACGCAGCATGGGCGCTTAATAATATGGAACGGCAGATTAATTTCGGACGCTTAGCAGTTCACCGGACAGCGACTGTTTCCAAATCTATTATTAATGTTTTCTATTGTAACTATCCTGCCTTCTCCTATTTTTTAGGTTGTTCAAGAGGCGGAGGCCAGGCAATGGTGGAAGCGCAATTATACCCCGAAGATTTTAATGGAATTGTTGCGGGTGCACCTGCTTTTAATTGGCCTGCTATCGGCGCCAAATTTATTCAAGGCTGCCAGCTCAATTATCCTGATCCAAAGAATTTGACAAAGCCCGTCATTACGAATGACAATCTAAAATTATTGCAGGAGCTTGTGTTGAAGCAATGCGATAACATAGATGGACTGAATGATAAGATCATTAACGATCCAAGGGATTGCAAATTTGATTTTTCAAAATTACCTGTTTGCCCAAATGACAAAGCAGCTCCCAATTGCTTCACCACGCAGCAACTCGCAGCCATTAAAGCTGTTTATAGTCCTTTGAGGATAGAGGACCAGGAAGTCTATCCCTCATTTCCATTTGGCCTGGAAGGAGAAAATGGATCCTGGGACGCATGGATCGCGGGATCAAGCCAAATGCCAAGCCTGCATTATAGTTTTGGGACCAACATGTTCAAATACTTAGTTTACAATAACGCTTCCTGGGATTATACCAAATACGATTTTAAAAAATATTTCGATGACACCCGTTATGCTTCTTCTTACCTCGATGCCACACAAACCGACTATAGTGATTTTAAAAAATTCAAAGGAAAGATGATCATGCATCACGGATGGAATGACGCTGCACTTTCCGCATTTGCAACTATTCAGCATTATGAGGAAGCAATGAAAAAGGACAAGGATTTACAAACTTATATTCGTTTATTCTTATTGCCTGGTGTACTGCATTGTGGCGGAGGAACCGGTGCTGATAATGTTGATTGGGTTAAACTGATACAAGACTGGACGGAAAGTGATAAAACACCTGATCGTGTTATTTTCTCCAAAATAGAAAATGGGAAGACATTAATGACCCGGCCAGTTTACCCATATCCTAAAGTGGCAACTTATAGCGGTAAAGGCGAAACCACCGATGAGAAAAACTTTGGGGTGAAAGGAAACTGAAAATAGTATTTTCATAAATGAGATTCAGGAACTTCCTCGTGATTTGTATTGCTCAATAAAATAAAAAATCTTCAAGCTTACCTGTCCCGGTAGCTGTCGGCATACCCGAAATGATCCGGACAATCGTAACACTACGTTTAAAAAACCTTTTTGGAAATTTTAAGATTTTTTTTATCCCACATCAACAATAAACAACGTTAAGCTTGAAATACCCCACCATGCGTAAACCACTGCTACTCGCGGCCGCATTAATATGCGCCTGCTTCTCCCATGCACAAAAGACAGATACATTGGTCCTCTTTTATAAAACGGATCAATACAGTATCTCAAAAGAATCCCGTCAAAAACTCGACAAGTTCCTGCTCTATGGATGGGACCGGATATTCATCAACGGTTATACGGATGAAATGGATGAGGAAGATTATAATCTTACTCTTTCAAAGAAAAGATCTGGCGAGGTTCGTCTGTATATCAATCAGAAAAAATTTCCCGATAGTCTTGTGACGGAAAAATATTTTGGCGAAGCAATGCCATTTGCTGAAAATGATACTGAAGATGGCCGTGCGCTGAATCGCCGTACTGTGATCATCGGCTATCGCTTTCCAAGAATTACTTTAAAGCCTAAAGAAGATCCAATGAAAGAAGTGACAACTACATTGGATAATGGATTCATCGTCACTTACCGTCCCGGCGTAATGCCCGGCTACATGGCAGCTAATTTTCAATCGGGGTCTGGCACAGATTTCCAGTTTATCACCAATACAACAGAAATGCGCCAGAATAATTTTTACAACAATACTACCAATGGTGAGATACTGTCTTCTGTGCTGATCATTTGTTCAAAACAGATCTCTCCCTGTAAATTAGACTCGCCGGTATTGCTTAGAGTGCCTTTCCCGTATAATACACCATGTCCATTAACGACAATTAAATTTTTTAATTCTTATGTGAAAGATGGAAAAAAGATATGGGAAGAACAGAACAAAGAAGTAAAAATAGAAACAATCTTTGGCCGCAAATACATGACGGTTTGGGTGGACAATTTTTGCGGCTGTGTGAATTTTGATATTAAAATTCCTGAATGTTATGAGCTGGACAGTGCTTTGTTATATGTCAACAACGGTTTTAAAAATATTTCAGCAGAGCTAAAAGGATTGAACAGTATTTATATACCGGAAAAGATCAATGACTCCATTCACAATATTGTGTATGAAAAAAACAGGATGAATTATTCAAGCATCAGTTTTAAGCTGTATAAAGGCAAAAAAACTATCCGTTCATTCCGGGACCAGCCGTTATCAACTCTTCCCTTCGACGAGATGACTAAGCAGTACCAGCTGAGTGCCGGTACTATAAAGTTTTCGTTTCCCGATGTAAAAGTGCACCAGGTTAACCTGAAAGTTAATAAGGACCGGTATATGGCATACACTGCTGACAGTGCATGTGAATTCACTTACCTGAAACGTAAAGCCGAAAAAAATAGTTGTCGATCTTGTAGTGATCGGGCGAAAGAATAAAGTTGAAATTTTCAGGAACCAGCCCCTGGAATCAATTCCGTTTGATGAAGTGAGCGGCCGGCGAATAATCGATAAAGAGTTTATAAAGCAACTAAGAATAAAAACTTCTGTTGCCGGTCTATAGCTAAATGGTACGCCGTTGTTTGTGTCCAACAAACAAACTTACGATCTTATAACATTTTTAGTTATTGGTAATGTGAACTAAATAAACGGGAGACTTGATACCAGGACACCAAAGAGGCTGTCTTAAAAGTTGATTAAACAGGGATCACGACGAACACAAAGAAACCACGGCGAACACAAAGTGCTGACAAATATCCAGGAACGTCTTTGTGTCCGTTGTGTATACTTTGAGTCCTTAGTGTTACTTATTAATTAATATGAAACTCCTATCAGATTCAACAACGGCTTAACTGCTGTAAATTTATAGATGCGAACAACAGTTTATGTCGGAACAAGTCTTGACGGTTTTATTGCAAGAGAAAACGGGGATATCGATTGGCTCGTCAAATACCAGAACAAAGAAGTTCACGAAAGCTACCATGATTTCATCGGCAGGATCGATGCAATAGTGATCGGAAGAGGAACTTTTGAAAAGGTGCTGAAGTTTCCCGACTGGCCCTATGAAAAAAAAGTTTTTGTATTGAGCACGAGCATAAAGAAGATACCGGAAATAGTAAAAGAAAAAGTTACTCTTGTTGACATGGAGCCTGCGGACGTGCTGACCTGGCTCTCCGGGCAAAACCATTCAAATATTTATATTGATGGCGGAAAAGTGATTCAAAGTTTTTTAAAAGAAGACCTCATTGATGAATTGATCATAACTAAAGTACCCGAGCTGATAGGAACCGGTATTCTTTTATTCCGTTTTCTCGACAATGATCTTCAGTTCGAACATATAAGAACAGATGTATATTCCAACGGACTTGTAAAGAGTTACTATAACAGGAGCCGATGATCAATCCGGCCCACATGCTGAGCAATCATCTTCCATTGTTTTCCAATCAGGGCACAAAGAAACAACCACATCGGTGCCATCTCTTCGATAGCTTTGATGTGGTTGATATTTTACCGATGTGTGATAACGGTGCGATCACATCATCTCCGATAAACTTCGACTAATATTCCTTTGAACGTAGTAGTACCGATGTTTTTTGCACTGTGTGTATCTGCAGGAATAACTGCAGTCATTCCTTTCGTGAGATCCATTACTCGTTTTGATCCGTCCTTTGCTGTAAACTCTGCTTTGCCGGCATTAACAACATATAATGCAAGATCCGGATGAGAATGCATAACAGATGATTCACCAGGCTTATAATTTACTTCAACAATGCGGATACCCATTGTATCAGCGACAACCTTATATTGTTTTGAAGCTACTTTTGTAGCATCCAGCGCATCGGGTGATGAGGTGGCACCTGAACGGTTCACTTCAACAAGTATTCCTTTCAGTGTGGTGTTGCCTGTATTTTTCGAGCTATGGGTTTCTGCAGGGCTAATACGTGCTGTTCCCGACTTCAATTCAGCTTCTACTTTGGAACCATCTTTTGCTGTAAATGTCATCATACCTCCATCAGTTACATAAACTGCATTTTCAGGATGAGAGTGCATGGCACTTGAGTCACCGGCGGCCAAACTCACTTCCAGCATTCGAATGCCCATTGTGTCGGCCACTACTTTGTATACATTGGGAGCAACTTTCGAAGCATCCATATCATTCGCGATGCCCGAAGTTGCTGCCGTTTCAGTGCTGGCAGCACTGGTTTCTGTTGATGCAGTATTCTCTTCAGCCTTGTCGTTGCAGGCAATAAGAGATGCGGAAATAAGAATAGCCAGTAGAGCCCGGCTGCTGAGTTTTTGGCCCATAAAAGTTTTTTTTAAATGATTAATAGAAACTAAAGGATTCGCGTAGGGAGGGAATGTTGGTAAATATAAAATTAAAATGTGGCTGCGCACAAATAATTTCGGAATGTCAAACAATAATTCTTACGATCATCTTCGCAACAACAATCCAAAATGGATTAACTTTCTACATAAACCTGCGTAAGGCTGCGGGTTGTCATTTTATACTATCAAAACAATTTATATGAAGTATCCTCTTTCATTGATCATTTTTATTTTAATTGTCAACGCTACTTCGTCACAAACGTTAACCAAAGCTGATTATGCAAGGGCAGTGAGTTTTCTTTCGCAAAATCTGAACGGTAAAAAAGTTTTCAATATGAACGTGTCACCTTTCTGGGCGGGTGATAGCAGCGGTGTTGCGTTTATCACACAAAACAAAGATGGCCGTTATTTCAATAAGATCGATCTCAGAAAAATGCAGATCGAACCATGGCTCGATAAGGAGCGCCTCGCTAAACTGTTAAGCGATTCGCTGAAGATACAGGTAAAAGCAAATGAGTTGCCATTTACCAATGTGCGGTACATCGATAAAAACAAAGTATCATTTACCGCAACAAATAAAAATTATACACTGGATCTCCATTCGTATCAGCTTACCTTGAATTCTGCCCAACAGCAAGATGAAACGGAAACAAAATCACCGGATGGCAAATGGATCGCTTATACAAAAGATCATAATCTTTTTATCAGGTCAACAGAAACAGGAGCAGTAAAACAATTAAGTACCGGTGGCTTTAAAAATTATGAATATGCAAGCTATTATGGTTGGGGTGAGATCATCGAAGGCGAAAATGGCGAGAGACCAAATCATTTTGATGTTAACTGGTCTCCTGATTCTAAATGGATCCAAACTTTTATCTGCGATCTGCGTAAAGGTCAAAAAATGTATTTGCTCGATTGGAGTGTGGATACATTATACAGGGCAAAGTTATTGGGCTATTATCGTGGCTCACCCGGTGATACTGATATGGTATATATGATACCTGTAATTTTTAATATAGAAACCGGTGAAGAAAACATACAAAATGAATTTCGCAACGTGAACCAGGCTTCCTTTGAATGGTCAAAAGAACCAGGTATCATTTATTGTGAAAACCATCCGCGTGGTTACCAGCAGTTGGATGTATACCGGCTGGACCTGAACAACAAAACCAGCGAATTACTTTACCGCGAGACAAGCACTACCAATATTGATAACTTCCGTAAATGGATCCAGGAAGAGTCCGGCTTTATGGGTATTGCTTCAGAACGGGATGGATGGCGGCAATTGTACTGGCTGGATCTAAAGACAAAAACATTGCACCGCATAACAAATGGTTCCTATTATGTAAATGATGCTCCATTCTTTGACAAAAGATCAAAAACGGTTTTTTTTACTGCACAAGGAAAAGAATCCGGAAGAAATCCGTATTACCAGCATCTGTATAAGATCAGCCTCGATGGAAAAGGATTGACATTGCTCACGCCTGAAAATGCAAATCATGATGTATCCATTTCGCCGGATGGGAAATATTTCACTGATAATATCTCGGCTCCTGATCAGCCCACAACAACCGTATTAAGAGAAACTTCATCAGGTAAAATTGTAAAAGAACTTTCCAAAGCGATCACAGATGACCTGGTAGCTATGAAATATCAGTTTCCTGAAATCTTTACAGCAACTGCAAGAGATGGCATTACTACAATTTATGGTGCCATGTGGAAGCCCACCAACTTCGATCCTTTAAAAAAATATCCTGTCATCGATCAATCCTATACCGGGCCGCATACAAATATGTTTCCCCGAAGTTTCGCTGCTGCTATAGGAAGAAATAATCAGCCGCTTGCCGAGTTGGGATTTATTGTGGTCACTATCGATGGCATGGGTACTGCAGGAAGATCAAAAGCATTTCATAATGTTTCTTATAAGAACATGGGAAAAAATCTTACTGATCATGTATTGGCAATAAAAGAACTCGCAAAAAAATATTCATGGATCGATGCGGACCGCGTCGGCATCTTTGGGCATTCCGCCGGTGGTTTTGATGCGGGTCATGCCGTGCTTGAGTTTCCTGAGTTTTATAAAGTAGCTGTGGCCAGTTCGGCAGATCATGATTTCAGAATGGAGAAAGATTGGTGGCCGGAAATGTATATGGGCTGGCCGGTCGATTCATCTTATCATCTTGTTTCTAATATAACAATGGCCGGCAACCTGAAAGGAAAATTATTGATCACGCATGGAGGAATTGATGAGAATGTAAATCCTTCTGCCACTTTTAAATTAGCCGAGGCATTGATAAGAGCCGATAAAGAATTTGACATGCTTATTTTACCAAGCCAGCGTCATGGGTATACAGGAAAATACAATGATTACTTTACAAAAAAAAGATGGAATTATTTTGTTGAACATTTGCTCAATGTAAAACCGGTCTGGGATTTTCCATTGAGATAGAGACAAGATTTTTATGGGCCGGGCTGAATTGCTACTATCTGGCTTTTGTTGCGACGCTCCATTCATCGTTCACTTCATCATTGAGCAAATGCGTCGTCCCGATTAAATCGGAAATGTTGCCGAAGGGTCGCAGCCGATAGCTATCGGCTCTTGTGCTTCCTGTTCATTATTCAGCTTCGTTTTATTTTTCAGGGGCCTTAGTTCAGCGAAAGCTTTCCTTTCTTTATCTCAAAACTATAGAGTCTCAAACTGTCCACTGGTTTGCCGTTTAGTAAACCAGCTTCCCATTTTCCAAGTGCATTGAACACTGCAACGATATGGCTGTCCAGGTTAGCATTCTTTGTTTTATTGTCCATTTCACATTTAACCACCTCGCCTTTGCAGTTAACCCAAATGCCCACCATTCCTTTATCGTTGTGTTTAGGATTCTCTTTTAGAAATGTTACTGCAGAATCAAGACGCCTGGCAATTTCTTTTTCATCAACAGGACAAACTGCTTGCTTTTGATCGCCAAACATTGGGAACAAACTGTAGACTTCTTTTTCATTGCAGATGCCTTCAACATGTTCTTTTACTTCAACCTTTGCGATGAATTGTGCATTAAGATTGATGAATATAAAAATGGAAACTGTAAGAGTGACGAATTTCATATAAATATTTTTAGGTGAATTTCTAAAACTCTAATTTATGATATTATGCGTACTTTATTAGTCCGGGAAATGAGCCCGGTCGTTTTCAATAAAATATTTCGACACTCTCCCATCCTATCGTGATGCTGCCAGCTTTTCATCACCAAAGCGTTTCAACTTAGAAAACATGGTACATTTTTCGATGTCTTTTATTTAATAAACTTAAGCTCTTCTGAAACCTGTGAATTATATAAACTTTTAAAAAAGTTTTGTAACAACTCCGCTTTTAAGGAATCTTAATTTTATTCAGCATTATTAAGCAAAATCGAAAAACCCGTCAGTCCGCTGCCGGAAGTATTTACATATGTACGCATTAAAATTACAACCGGCACGTATTGAAGTGATGCATTACCTCGCCGAAAAAATTGAAAGCATCATAGAAGAATTTTTGAAAAAGATCGATGACAACTGGCAACCCGCCGATTTTTTACCCGATAGCCGGAATGGAAATTTTCCCAAAGAAATAAAAGACCTGCAGGCAGAATGTAAAGATCTCCCCTACGATTATCTCGCCGTGCTTGTTGGCGATACAATTACCGAAGAGGCGTTGCCTACTTATGAAAGCTGGCTGATGGATGTAGAAGGTATTACCAAAACAGAACCACAGGGCTGGAGTAAATGGATACGCATGTGGAGCGCAGAAGAAAACCGCCATGGCGATCTGCTGAATAAATTTTTATACCTCTCCGGCCGCGTCAATATGCGGGAGATGGAGATCAGCACACAATATTTGATAGCAGATGGCATGGATATACATACGGCAAGAGATCCATACAGGAATTTTGTATACACATCTTTCCAGGAACTGGCCACTAATATTTCTCACCGCCGCACTGCTACGCTTGCAAAAAAACATGGCAGTAACCAGCTCTCTCAAATATGCGGAGTGATTGCTGCAGATGAAGCACGGCATGCAAAAGCATATAAAAGTTTTGTAGGAAAAATATTCGAGATCGATGCGAGTGAAATGATGCTGGCTTTTGAAGATATGATGCGTAAGCGCATTGTAATGCCCGCACATTTTTTGCGCCAGGCGGGTGAATCTATTGGGAAAACTTTTGCTCACTTCAGCGATGCGGCACAGCGGCTTGGTGTATACACAAGTCTTGATTACACACACATCTTAGATTCATTGATAAAGGAATGGGATATTGCAAACATCAGCAGTCTTACCGGTGCAGCCGAAAAAGCCCGTGATTATTTAATGAGTCTCCCCGATCGTTTCAAAAAAATTTCTGAACGTGGTTTAAAAGCACCGGTGGAATATCAGTTTAATTGGATAAGATATTAATTGGACAAACTGTTGTACTACTATTAAGCTTCCGTTGTGTCACTCACTTGTGCGTTCAGTAATTCTATTCGGCTTTTATCCACCCCCAATTGTTAATCTACCATGTTTGATGTGCTTCCCCCGCCAGCGGGGGATAATGAACAGCTTGATTTAATTCTTGCGTATAAAACAATCATCAATTAAGTTCATCTGATCTTCCGGTTCGAATGAATGCATAATATCCCTCCCGATAGCGATCGGGACGGGGGACGGATGTATGATAAAGAGAAATAATCGAAGGGGGTGGAAACAAATACTTTGCTTATTATGCTTTGCTAAAGTTTTGCACCAGCTAAAACAAATGATTTCAAAAATTCTTTTGCATAAGGAGATACCCAAATGTCACCATTGCCAAGAGGATATGGGGCACTAAGCATATCACTGTTCGCCATTAATACGAAAGTCATTTTTTTTGAAGGTACTCTTATGATCAGTGACGACATGCCCACCCAATATCCATAATGCCAGTTGAGCTCCACTCCTTCCTTTTGCTGAATAAACCAACCTATTCCATACGGAAGTGTTTTACCATCATTGGAGATCATAGGTGAAAACACTTTTCGTTTCTGCTCATCTGTCAATAATTGGTTTGCATCAAACGCCGCAGCATATTTCAGCATATCATCTATGTTAGAGATCATACCGGCTGCTGTACTGTAACCTTTCGGATAGTCAACAGTCTGAGTTCCATTTGAACCATATCCCTGTGCAATATTTTGTTTTAATCTGGTTGTATCAAACCCATCCAATGCTGCTAATTTCATATCACCCGGCGCGGTATTTTGTAATCCAAGCGGCTGCATGATCCTTTCCGCAGCAAGCTGATGAAAAGTTTTCCCAGTAGCAAATTGTATAACATTTGATAGCAAAGAATACCTGTCACCATTATATTTATAATGACTACCCGGCACTCCTTCTGATGTATGGGTTAATAAGTGTATTACGCGGACCGTACCGCTTTCAGACAGCGTAACTCCATAATCAGCAACGGGGGCATTCAAATCAATTTTATTTTCTTTTACAAGTTGTATAATAACTGTTGAAGCAAATGTTTTAGTAAGAGAAGCAAGGTGAAAAATAGTAGCGTTCGTAACCAGCTTTTGCTGAGCCATGTTTTCGTAGCCAAAGTTCTTTGTCCAGACCACTTGTCCATCCTTTACAATACCGCCAACCATTCCAGGAATATTTGAATTCTTTCGAAGGTTATCCAGTCTTGTTTCGAATTCTGAAATGCTGACAGCAGAAACAGGATCAGGAAAAAATTGCTTTTTGCATGTTGATCCTGTTAACAGTATCATGATGGCAAATGCAATGAGTATGTTTCTTTTAAAATAAGTTTGCGGCATAAATAAAGTATGAACGGGTATAACGTTAAAAGGTAATCTTATTAAACGTAAGAATGTGATTTAAGGTGGGGGAATGGATAACATTAACATATAATGCTAAAGAACACAGTGATCGGACAAAAAACCAGCATATCAATTTAGTTGGATAAGATATTGATTGGACAAGCTGTTGAACTACTATTAAGCTTTCGTTGCGACGCTCCATTCATCGTTCTGTTCATCACTGAGCAAATGTGTCGCAGTTTACCCAGTGTGAAGCGAAGAGTCGCACTCTTGTACGTTCGGTAATACTATTCAACTTTTATCCACCCCCAATTGTTAATCCATCATATTCGATGTGCTTCCCCCGCCAGCGGGGGACAATGAACAGCTTGATATAATTCTTGCGTATAAAAGCACTGCTTGAGTTGTTTAACTAGTTTTGCAAATAGTTTTCAAAAATCAAAGTTTTATATTTCTTCAAATGCACAAAATGAAAAAAGAAACTTTTAAAGGAAGATGGTTTCGGCCAGAAAATCAGGAAGAAGAAATTTCGGGTACACTATTTACCACAGATGAAGGAGAATTTCATTTAGACTTAGTTGGTAATTTCTCGGGCCGATACGATTTAAACAAAAAACTCGAAATAATTCTTGGATATACTTCTGACGGCAAAGAGCTAACTCTTGCGGAAAATTATATAAAAGATTTTAGAACATCGTCGGGAGGGTTTTCAACTTGTGTATACATACCAAATTTTATAATTATAGGCAAGCATTATCATCAATTTTCAGAGATTAAATTGGAGCACATAGATTTCAAAATAAAATCGTTTAGTAATTGGTTAGGAATTTACGGATTTGACCCTATTCATATTGATCAAACGAAACAAGGAAAAATTCAAATTAATTATGACTTGCCTGAAAAGATTATGTTCGATATCAAAGAAGGAGTTTCAGGAGAGTTTAATTTTTTTGTGAAAACTTCGATTCTACATTTCACTGAAGAAATAAAGGTTACCCAATCGGCGAATATTCGAATCACAGGTAACAACTCTTTAAGTCTAGATACGTTTCTTGATTTGATTTTTCAATTTCAAACATTTTTCGGGCTGGCTTATTTTAATTATCCAGAAATTGAAACTATTGAAGGAGTCGACAATAGGATTACTAGCGATTTCAAGGAAACCACTGTAAAGATAATCTTAATCCTTAAGGAAAATTTAAATGTAAAGGAACGTGTTGAATTTCTTTTTAGATATTCCGATATTAAATTGAACATAGGTAAAGTTTTTTCTAAATGGTTTTCTAAGTTTGAGATAATCAAGCCAGTTTTGGGCGGACTTATTCAATCATTTAATAAAGAAAATAAAGTAACAGAATTCAACTTTTTAAGCATCGTTCAATCATTAGAAACTTTGCATCGAAGACTCAGAAAAAATATCATTTTTGATAAACCCACATTTAAAGCCGCGGTTTCAGAAATCATTTCTTCTGCACCAGAAAAACATAAAGAATGGGTAAAAGACCGATTTTTATATGCCAATGAACCAACTTTAATTAATAGATTAAGAGAGTTATTAAATGAATTACCAAAAAGCTTAAAACAAAAACTATTTACCGATGAAGAGAATTTTATTATTGCAGTAAGAGATTCTAGAAACTATTATACGCATTATTCTTTACATCTTGCCGATAAGGCACTAAAAGATGTTGAACTCTTTTATACCACAGAAAGATTGAAGGTTATCTTGGTTGCATTTTTATTAAAAGAAATCGGTATACTCGATGAAAAGTTTGAAAAAGAATTCTTGATAAGAGGCGGCCGAATCTTTTATCATACATTTCAATCATTCAAATCTTATATATCCAGTTAACAGAACTAAATTATAAAAAAGCCAATACCACAACATTAGTAACCTCATAAAAGCAGTGAAGCCAACCATTACCACACTAATAATCTTCTACCTTTCCCTCAATTAAACCCGTATTTCACGAAAACTAACTTTATCGGCTCCTTCTAACAATGCATTCTTCAGCCCTGTTTCGTGTCCGAATTAAGAACGCCCCGATGCGTGTCCCACGCATCGGTACGAAATAAGTATAAGACCATTGCTACGCTAATTCCCTTCCGCCTTTCCCTCAATTAAACCAGTATTTCAGGAAAACTAACTTCAAGAGTTGTTCATATCAATGCATTTTTGCATATCCATTTTATTCAGTGATTACGAATCATGGTAGAATGGTGACAATTGAATCATTAAACATTTTTATTTATCCTTAAATTTTTATCAAATGAATCCAAACAAAGCATTATGGGAAAAAGGTGATTTTACCCGGATAGCTGCAACAATGCGTGAAAGCGGTGAGGCGCTTGTAAAAAAAATTGGCGTTACAAAAGACCTTCATGTACTTGATCTCCTCAGCCTCGGTTCGTGTCCGAATTAAGAACGCCCCGATGCGTGTCCCACGCATCGGTACGAAATAAGTATAAGACCATTGCTACGCTAATTCCCTTCCGCCTTTCCCTCAATTAAACCAGTATTTCAGGAAAACTAACTTCAAGAGTTGTTCATATCAATGCATTTTTGCATATCCATTTTATTCAGTGATTACGAATCATGGTAGAATGGTGACAGTTGAATCATTAAACATTTTTATTTTATCCTTAAATTTTTATCAAATGAATCCAAACAAAGCATTATGGGAAAAAGGTGATTTTACCCGTATAGCTGAAACCATGCGTGAAAGCGGTGAGGCGCTTGTAAAAAAACTTGGCGTTACCAAAGATCTTAATGTACTTGATCTCGGCTGTGGCGATGGCACCACAGCAATACCCGAAGCAAAACTCGGTGCAATGTTTTAGGTGTTGATATCGCCAGTAATCTTGTTGATGCTGGAAACGATCGTGCAAAAGATGCAGGACTTTCAAACTGTGTATTCCAGGAAGGTGATGCAACAGACCTGCAGGGATTAAAAGATCATTCTTTCGATCTTGTGGTAAGTATCTTCGGTGCCATGTTTGCTCCAAAACCATTTGATGTAGCAAAGGAAATGGTTCGTGTAACAAAACCAGGTGGAAGGATCGTTATGGGAAACTGGATACCCGGAGATCCTACACTCGTAGCACAAATACTAAAGATCAGTTCTGCATACACACCACCACCGCCGGAAGGTTTTATCAGTCCTATGTTGTGGGGCGTGGAGGAGCATGTTATAGACCGCTTCGGTAAAGCAGGCATACCAAAAGAAAACATCTCTTTTGCTAAAGATACTTTCACTTTTAATGCTCCATATTCACCAACTGAATTCGTCGAAACGTTTAAGAATTATTATGGTCCTACTATGAATGCATTTGAAGCGGCTGAAAAAAATGGCAAGGCCACTGAGCTGCAGCAAGAGCTGGAAAATTTATTTACCAGTCAAAACAAGAGTGGCAGCAACGATACTACTTCTATAGCTGCTACATTTCTACGAGTGACAGTAGCTGTTTAAAATCTAAATCGCCTGATCTTCTGAAATCGGTTCGTGCCTGCACGAACCGGTTAATTTTTTATCCTTCGCATTCGTCGGCAATGTTTATTATTTCTGTAAAAAATCATAGTATTCCATTACATGTATTAAAAGACCATCCCGTCTTGATTTTAATTTCCTGATCAGTTCATTTCCGCGGATAGCAAATATTTCCTGCGGTTGTTTTTTTATCGCTGATTCTATCACGCTGTCGGAAACATTTTTCTGAAATTCTTTGATGATCGTTTCCCAATCTTCTTTTTTTAATGGGTCCATAATTTGTTTGTCCAGTTCTTTTGCCTTCTTACCCAAGCTTTTTATGCCACGGCCACTTTTATTAAACTTATTGATATGCGGCATAAAGAATAACCCAATAAACTTTACCAGCAGTCCATTTGACCTGTAAAATGCCTGGTCACGATCTCTTGGCTACAACAAAAAACGCAATACCGGAATCAGTTTTTTTCTCTATCCATCTCCATTGGTCTTCATGCCTGTCCCAATCGGCAATCAGCCAATCAACAAGTCTTGCTTTTAAATATTCCCTGGGATCAACATAATATTGTTTGTCCGACTTCAACTTTACAAGCATGGTGTCTGTTGTGATGCCTTTTTGCTGTTGCGGCTGGTTGTTTACAAGAATAAAAACTTTGTTGGCCATCGCCTGGCGAAATTCTCCAAAAACGGTGTCATCAGGTACAAAATATAAACGTTGCTCGCCGGCGGAAACACCGGCAGCATGTGCAATATCAGGAACCGATAATCCGGCATAAGGATACGACCCTGATACATGATCCTGGACGATGGCTTTTACAATTTTATTCTGTGCGATTTTCTTTTCCGACTGTACATCTTTATCTACAGATCTTAATACCCATTCCCTGTCCTGGTCATCGACAAGTTCGAGACTTGTTGTCTGCTGGCCTCCGCCCATCTGAACGATTCGGAAATTGGTTTTACGTATATCGAATACCGGCATTGTGACGGGAGTTCCCCATTCTCTTCTATAATTTGAACCAAAAAAAATTTTCTCAAGAACAGAAGGTGATCCATATTTTTCGGAAGCCGGTACAGTGATAAATCCCTGATTGGGTTGAGGTAAAGTCTTATAATGCCACATCCTTAGTGTTAAAAGAACGAGAATAAATATCCAGCGCATGCCTATGCACTATCGAAATTGATGCCATTCCGCGGCAGCCTGATTTTATCCGCTGAAATATACCTTTCATACCATCGGTTAAAGAATACTCTTCATTTTGTAGTAGCTTTAAATGTAAAGTGTTTGAGACGTTGAAGAAGTTTGGTTTCATATTCATTATTCTTCCCTTCGCCTTCGTATCGAATGCGCAACCGGGCAATTGTACTTTTTTGCCACCGCAATTCACCATACACTTTGGTGCCGGCAATATAGCTGATGTAAATAGCAGTGCTCTTTCCAATTACCGGCGGGTTCTTCGCACATGTCCTTCTGATGGATATTATTCATTTGCTTCTTATACCACCGCATGCTTTCACGACGATTGGCATACGCTTCCTGAAGATCATACCGCCGGCGATGTTGATGGAAATATGTTGCTGGTAAACGCTGCACCAGATGCAAGTGTATTTTTAAAGACCCCTGTTCCGGGATTGAAAAGTAATACCATCTATGAATTCGGCCTGTGGCTGATGAATCTTTGCAAGCCGACAAGGAAATGTCCATTTCCATTATTACCACGTCTCAATATCCGTTTGGAAGCACCGGATGGAACGATCGTCGCAAATATTGTTACCGGCGAAGTGCCAAGATTTCCGGAACCTAAGTGGATAAGGTATCTTGCCAATTTTACAACACCTGCTTCAACGTCAACATTAATGTTGGTAATGATCGACAATTCGCCGGGTGGCTGCGGAAATGATTTTGCATTGGACGATATCACATTCCGCGAATGTGTAAAACAAATTACACAGGTGACTGCGCCAAAAACAACTCCCCCCAAAAAAACGACTGCCACAACAAAACAATCAACCACTCAAAAACCGGTACCGATAAAAGCTGCGACTCCAAAGCAGAAAGATGTTCCGTTGGTGGAAGTGATAAAACCAAAAACTGATACAGCGGCAAAAATAATTTCAGTTGTAACGCCGGGTCAAAAAATATTTCCTCCGCCTCCATTGGTGTTAAAGACCAGGGAAAATGCATTGGTAAGAAAAATTGAGACTGAAGCCAGTGAAATTAAAATTGAACTCTACGACAATGGTGAAATAGATGGCGATACGGTTAGCATTTATCACAACAATACCTTAATAAGATCACACATGCGCCTTTCTCAAAAACCGGTCTCGATCACCATCGGTGTAAATCCGTCGCAACCCCATCATGAAATAATTATGGTGGCTGAAAATTTAGGTTCTATTCCGCCAAATACTTCGCTTATGATCATTACCACAGCAAGCAACCGCTATGAAGTTTTTATCTCGTCCAGCGAGCAAAAGAATGCAAAGGTTGTTTTTGATCTGAAGAAGTAAAAACGTTTTCCTCATTGCTTTTGATTATTTGGCCCGGTGATTTATCATCCATTTGATCCCGAACTTATCTATAAACATTCCAAAATAATCACCCCATGGAGCTTTGCTCATTGGCACAATAACTTTCCCGCCGGCTGAAAGATTCTTAAATAATTTGTCGGACAGTTCTTCGCTATCCGGATGAAGAGAAAGTGAAAAATTATTTCCTGCAACAAATGATCCGCCCATAGAATCAAGATGATCATTTCCCATTAGTATAACTCCATGCGGTGCTTCCAATGCAATATGCATGATCTTTTTCTTATCTGCATCGGGCATTTGCCCACCATGCGGCGAATCGCCAAAACGCTGAACATGGGTAAGTTCACCCTCCAAAGCTGTTTTGTAAAAATTAAATGCTTCTTCCGTATTACCGTTAAATGTAATGTAGGCTGCTATCATGATTGTATTTTTTAAATTTTAAAATAACAAATGTAGTGGTTAATAAAATTGGAAATGCAAAAAAGCAATTTCAGATAATGAAGATATCAATAGTGTTTAGGTTTGATAAAATTAAACCACGGAGACACAAGGCACCACGTTACACGGGGACAATCTCTGTGTCTCTTTGTGAACCCGATAGCTATCGGGTCAGTGTCTCCGTGGTTAAAAAAAAATTGAGACACTACCACGATATTAAAGCCACGAGTTTTTGAATATGTAAGCGTTGGCTACAATACAATTTCAACATTCAAAATACAAATTGATTTTAGCTGTCAATTCAATAGTCTCAAAAATATAAGAGGCAGCAAATTGGCTGCCCCTTATATTCCATTTATAGCACCAGACTTAACCTCAATACCCAGGGTTTTGAACCATAAGATTGTTTGCCTGCATTTCAATTTCAGGAATCGGTAACACAAATCTGAAATTACCCGCAGCAAGTGTTGCCCCGGTTGAAGTGGGTGCATCCGTTCCAACACGCAGAACCCCCAGGCCTCTTCTTTTAAGATCCCAAAACCGATGACCTTCAAATGCAAGTTCTTTAAATCTTTCTAACATGATAGCGTCGATAGCTGCAGCTTTTGAAGCAAATGTTACCGGTACGTAATTAGTGATACGTGCTGCCCGCAACTCATTGATATCTGATTCAGCGCTATTAGCTCCTGTAAAATTTCCTGACTCTGCTCTTGCCTCTGCCCTGATCAAGTACATCTCTGCTGTTCTGAATACCTTGGCGTCAGCCACATTTTCTCCTGAGGTGCCATAGGCGGTACCGGCATATTTAGTGATCAGCCGCGATTGCCTGTTAACAGCAGTCAGCAGAGGTTCGGTCTTCATATAAGAAGAGAACCTGACGTCGTTTGCCTGGTCATAGCTATCCCACAGTTTAGATGAAGGGATCCAGAATACTGTTCCGATAGTTGACGCAGTCGATGTATTACGATACAATGATCCCATTTTAGCATACGGATTATTGGTTGGTGATCTTTTTAATTTCCACGCCAGTTCATTATTGTTTGCATCTGTCCAAATGCCATTAAACGAAGCGCGGGGCGATAGCGGAATTGCAGTAATATACTCCGTGCTGTAAGTAATAGCATTGTTCCAATCTTTTTGGTATAACGCAATCCTTGCCTGCAACCCACTTACCGCAAGCCTCGTTGCCCTGTTGATATCTGCCAGGTTGTTCGGTAATAATGTTTTTGCTTCAGCAATATCATTGTTCATTTTTTGAAAATAAACAGACATCTTCTCTCTTGCTATCGGGCCTAAAGATGATGTGACCACGTAAGGCATCGCCAACCCATCAGGATCATAATTGCCACCGTAGTATCTGAACAATTCAAAATGACAAAAGGCTCTTATAAAAAGTGCTTCACCTCTAAGTCTTGACCGCAGCGTATTATCACCTGCCCTCGTTGAATCTGCAGTGTTAACGAACGCCAATACCCTGTTCACCCTGTCAATGATCGGATAGTACGATCCGATTGCTGTATAATTGTCCCGTATCACTATATCCGCAGCGCCATATTGCCATTCATGAGTAGTGATAGAATTATAAAACTCTCCTGAAGTTTTTAATTCATCGGATAATTCACCGTTCAAAAGAATTCCCATTTCAATTTGTAAACCGGCATAGGCGCCGATGATAGCGCTTTCATTGTTTTCAACGGTTTTCAAAGCCCTGCTGGCATCGAGAAAATCTGTCTCTTGTATATCCGTAAGCTTTTTGCAAGAAAACAGTGTAATCAATAAAAACGCCGGAAGAAGAAATTTCTTTAAACTTTTATATGCGTAGTTCATCACGATAAGTTTTAGTTAATTAATACAAGGATTAAAAATTAATATCAATACCTGCGACGATCATCTTGGGATTAGGATATTCATTCAAACTAATGTTATTGCTATCCTCGGGATCAGGGCCGCGCCACGGACTCCAGAGAGCAAGATTCTGTGCTTGTACATAAAATCTCGCTGACTTTATGATACGTGTACCTTTTATTGAAACCTCCGGTATCTGGTATGCAAAATTCAAATTCCTGAAGCGGAGAAACTTTGCATCCTGCAGATCAGCAGAAGTGAAATCACGATCATAAAGCGGGCTTTGATAATAAGCGTTATCGCCCGGCTGTCTCCATTGTTGTGTCAGTAATCTTCTTGATTGATTAACGGCAGATGCATAGGCTGGTGTGCCTCTTGTAACCCAGCTTTCAATATTATTATTTCTTACGACATCAAACTGGTAAGAGAAAAATGCTGCAACATATAAGTTACCTACACGCAAGTCAAGATTAAAACCCCCTAAATGCTTAGGCATGAAAGTTCCAAAATTTGCAAACTTGCCGGCTTTGCTAATGTCAGTTGTAGTCTTACCGTCCTGTGTTTCATACAAGGGTCTTCCTGTTTGCGGATCGGCGCCCAAATAATGCTCGTCATAATGAGAACCGTAAGGCAATCCTTTCTTAATTAAAAAAGTACCCGTTACATATTCGTCAACCACACCAAGATCTTCGATCTTGTTTTTATTAATTGCATGGTTCATGTTGAGAGTAAGATCAATATTTTTCTTTCTGATGAGATCAACGCTTGCTGATAATTCCACTCCTTTGTTGCTCATGATACCGGCATTAATATTAGCAGTTACAAATCCGCTTTCACGGGGAAGCGGCTGACTTACGAAAAGATCGATAGTTTTATTTTTATATACATCAACTGTAAGTCTTGCACGGTTTTTCCAGACACCGAGATCCGCACCAATATTTATTTTCTGTACTGTCTCAATTTTTAAATTTGGATTACCCGGCGTAGTTGGTGCCTGGCCGGATATAGTTGAACCAGCATAGGCATTTGTTCCAAAAGACGGAACCTGCGGGCTGATGTAATTTGTAACTGTTGTGATCGTACTTGTATTCAATGTACCATAAGTTCCGGTCGGTATACTTCCTATATTGGGCACGGACCCATAAGACGCTCTTACTTTTAAATCAGAGAGCCATCCAATGTTTTTTACAAAACTTTCCTGCATCGCATTCCAGACAGCACCTACTGACCATGTGGTTACTTCTTTGTTATCCGGATTTAAGATCCTTGAAGTACCATCCTGCCTGATCGTTCCATTGATCGTATACTTATTATTATAAGAGTATCTGCCCATCGCAAAAAACGACCTGATCCCATATCCGGTTTTTGCACTCGATGAAGTTTGCGGATAAGTAGTTTGCCCAGCCGCTACAGGAAGATTACCGGCACCCTGGCCTGTTAATGGAAGTCGTGGATCCAAATTAAATAAAGTAAACCCTAACGCTTTTTGATAGGCACGTATCGCTTCGAAGTAAGCGCCTACTTCAACATCATGCAAATTGGTAAATCTTTTTGCATACACAATGCTGGAAGTATTGATGAGCTGGCTTGTTATCCTGTAAGCTTCTATATCATACCCTTTTTGAAAAGTTTGCACACTTCCAATATATGAATCAGGTTTTATCCAGCGTTGATACCTGTCATCATTAACATCTATACCAAAAATATTTTTTAATGTTAGCGATGGCAATAATTTATACATGATTGTAAGACCGCTGTTGATCTTGATCTGTGTTTGTGTCCAGGTAGAATTTTCACTTCCTTCAATAGCAGTACCAATTGTTTTTTGACTTAAACCTGTGCTGGCTCCAAAATTCGGTGTGCCATCAGCTTTGTAAGGATACTCATACGGTTTTGCTCTCCACGACATTTGAAAAGTATTTCTTGTACTGTTTCCATACCACTCTCCTTCCGATTGATCTATTTTGGACCAGCCTGCAGCAGTATTGAATTGAACAGTTAATTTATCGGCAACATGCTCTATATTGAATCTTGAAGTGTATCGTTTTAAATAGGCACGCATATCAGTACCCTCCTGGTTAAAGTAACTTCCTGAAAGATAGAAGTGAGTTTTTTCTGCGCCGCCACTGATGTTAAGCTCGTGTTGTTGTGAAAGACCTTGCCTGTAAAAAATACTCATTGTATTTGTATTGATGCCCGCCATACTGTCAAGAATAAAATTATACCTGGCTTGTGATGCCGCATAAGGATTACCTGCTGGTGAGGTAGCTGGCAAGCCAGCATAAGCAGGATTGGTTTTTCCATACGTCCATCCCGGGGTACCGGTAGCTTTAATTCTTTCTTCATACGCAAGAATTTCACTGCTATTCATGATATCGAAGTTGGTAGGTTGTGGTCTTTGTGTAAACCCGAATTGAGTGCGGTACTGAATATTTGTTGCGCCTCTTCTTCCTTTTTTTGTGGTGATCACGATCACACCTGTGCCGGCCCGTGATCCATATAATGCAGCCGCACTCGCATCTTTCAACACTGTTATCGATTCGAAGTCGTTTGGATTTAGCGTTTGAAAAACACCGGCTGCCAACGGAACACCATCCACCACATATAATGGTTGTGCAAATGCGCCGGTAATGGATTGCACACCTCTTATCCAAATTTGTGCATTAGATCCAGGTTGTCCTGAACCTGAATTTACCTGCAGACCGGCTGCTCTGCCTTGCAATGCCTGGTCGAAAGATCCTACCGGTACTGTTTCTATACTCTTTGAACTAATTACAGCGGCTGAGCCTGTGAATTTGGATTTTGATTCACGGGTATATCCTGTAACGATTACTTCAGTCAAACTCTTATCTTCAGGCAGGAGCGCCACTACTACACTCAACGCATCTCCCAGGTCAAGGGAAACTCCCGCAAAGCCGACAGAACTAAAAGAAAGTCTGCGGACAGTGCGATCAACAGTAATAGAAAACTCACCAAGCGAATTTGTCGATGTTCCTACTTTCCCTGCTGTAACATTAACTCCGATCAACGGGTTTCCTTTATCATCTCTTACTTTACCTGTGATGGTACGGTTTTGTGCTGCCGCAATCAAGAACAAAGGAAGCAGTGCAATGAGAAAAATTGTCTTTTTCATCAGCATATAATTTTGGTTAAAAAATGAAAATGGAAATCTGAAAACGTATTTTGACGTTTGAAATGACAGCGCTAATTAAAAAAATGCTGTTATATCATATACGATAAGAACCTGAAGCATGAAAATATTCTGCTGAAGCAGGACAATTAAAACCTGAATTTGTAACTATGCGGAATTTTAGCGGATATCGAGGCAACGAACTTCGTATATTTAAAAGTTAACGTAATTCTGAATAATAGTTTAAAGTATCATTGCGGCAATGGCCGGTCAAAGTAATATGGCAACAAAAAATAAATTGCTTTCATTGATCCACCATTTAATAATTAGTGTCGCCCTGATTTTGAAAGGTTATGACAAATTTTCTCATCATAAAATATTTGGCGGGCTAATCTTCTGTTTTGGGGTAATTGTTCTCGTTTATTTCATATATGTGCTCTTAAGACAGAAGGAAAGCAGGACAATGCATATTTTCATTCATTTGTTTGAAGGCCTTGCGTCGTTGTTTACTGCCTACATTTTCTTTGAAGAAGGAAAAAAATACTTACAGTACGGTTTTATTTTGGCTGCAATTGGATTTTTCATTTCAGTTTATGTTTACGCAGTAAAACATAACAGAACGAAAGATATAAAGGGCCATTAATTATTATTGTAAGGAATATACCGCTGCCATTTCCAGGGAGTAAATATATCTCCGATTGAAAACTCAAGTAATTCTTTAAAAATACTTTCGCCATTATCACTGTTGGTAAGTATAACAATACCCGATTTTTTTTCAGGAAAAAGAATTGTGTAATGCTGAAATCCATCTCCATGTCCTTCTTTGAACACGCCAAAGCCATAAGGTGTTTGCAAGCTTCCCCACCCCAGCGAATAACCAAGTAGTATATCATCATTATCCGCCGTAGAATCTTTCCATGCGTCAGTTCCCATCTGGATCTTGCTGCGGATACGGAGCTGTTGTTTAAAAAGAGTATCATATGTTTCCGGCTTCAATATCTTCTTTTGCAATACTGCTGCGGTAAAAAAACTATAATCATCAGGTGTAGTCTCAAGAGTACTCGCTGAGCGGGGTGCATTATCCTTATCTTTTGGATATGGTTTACCTGTCGTATCATGCCCTAAACAATAATCCGACTCAAACTCCGGCTGCCAGGTATAAGAGGAATGCTTCATGCCAAGTGGGCCGAATAGTTTTTCCTGCATCAGTGCGTTCAATGATTTTGCCGTAAGTTTTTCAATCACGAATTGCAGGTAGCAAAGTCCTTCTCCGGAATAGCTGTATTGTGAACCGGGCTCAAAGTGTACATGTAACTTTTGATCGGGTTCATACCAGCGCCAGTTAGCAAAACCGGATGAATGACTCAGACAATGACGTGCTGTTATCTTTTTATACTGGTCCTCTTCCTTTAATGAAGTAAAATCCTCGTTCCAGCTTGCGCCCTTTCCATATTCATAAACCGGTTTGGGAAGATAATCCTGTAATGGTTTATCAAGACTAATTATCTTTTCTTCTACCAGTTTCATAACAAGTACAGCAAAAACTGACTTGCTTAATGAAGCACCGTAAAAGTTAGTAGTTGTTTGCAGCGGGGCGTTGGTTCGCGAATCTTTATAACCAAACGCCTTATGATAAACCGGCTTGCCATCATTGAATATGCTTATGGCCATGCCGCCTACTGATGCTTCTTTCATCAGGTGTTTGATTTTAGTATCCAGTTGGTGTGCAACGATCCGCTTGTTATCAAGGCGAACAATGGACTGAGCAAAAACAAATGAGCTCGTGAAAACAAGAAGCTGAATAAAGATGATCTTTTGCATCGTTGAAGATACTAAACCCATTGCGTTCCTTTTGCAACAGACGACGAAATGAATTGGATAGCAACCTTAGATTGTCCTGGCGCCGTCGCAATGCGCGGGCTGTTAATATGCCCGTAATCCAAAGTCGAATTGACCTGCATTCGCTGTTCGATTACCCTAAATCGCCGTTTATTGACGACGACTTAACCCGCTTTATTCAATTAGCTATTCTTGTATAAATATTCAGAATGCTTACAATAACAAATAAAAAAAGGAATAACCTTATACAATTTGGAGAAGATGTAGAAGGATATAATATTCGTGTTTTAAATGAAAGAGAAATAAGAGCATCGGCAGGCATATGGTTTTTAGCAACGTTCATCTCCTTAATGCTTATCCTGTTTAAAAATAATTTTTTGCCGATAAAATATGTAATAACCATTTTTCTCATCGATTTCATTATACGTGTCTTTGTAAATCCTAAATTTTCTCCTTCATTAATAATAGGGCGACTGATCGTACATAACCAGGTGCCTGAATATGTTGGCGCACAGCAAAAAAAATTTGCATGGACAATTGGTGTTGCGCTTTCAGCCACCATGTTCATTTTTATGGTGGTTGTAAATTCATATAGCCCGATAACAGGAATTATCTGTCTTATATGCTTGCTCTTCCTGTTCTTTGAATCGGCATTTGGTATTTGTTTGGGATGCATGTTTTATCCACTAATTTTTAAAGAAAAAGCACAGCGCTGCCCGGGTGAAGTGTGTGATGTAAAATCAAAACAGGATATTCAAAAAACATCCGGCGCCCAACTGCTTAATTGTGTTTGCATTTATTGCAGTCGTTTTCCTGGCAACCTGGTTACTGAATGATCAATTTAGCAAGCAGCCATATGATTTGTTTGGAATTTTTAGTTCTTCTAAATAAATACGTCAATAGCTGCACTAAATTTCCCCTGACAGTTTTTACCGGATAATTGCTAGCTTTTCCATAATGCCGAATAGAAATACATGGCGTACAAGAGCCGATAGCTATCGGCTGCGACCCTTCGCTTCGCTCTGGGTAAACTGCGACGCATTTGCTCAATGATGGAGTGAACGATGAACGGAGCGACGCAACGTAAGTTTAATAGTAGCACAAATGCTGACTACATAAAAAATTCAGACCTGACTCACATATTTACATAGATCAGCAACGGAAAGATTACCTCCGCAAAAGATCAAAACCAAATTGCTATCCTTTGTGAACCGATCTTTTAATTGTAAAGCTGCAGCCAGCGTGCAGGAAGCCGCGGGTTCAGTTAAAACTTTCAAGCGCTCAAGAATAAATTTCAATGCATGCACGGCCTCGTCATCTGTAACAACGATCAGTTTTTCCAAATGCTGCTGCGCCAATGCTAAAGTTCGTGGAGAAACAGCAGGCGCACCCAATGTTTTTGCAATGGAAGTGATAGCAGGAAGTTCAACAGGGTGCCCGGCTTTGAATGCCTGCGACATGGCATCTGCACCAACTGTTTCTACACCAAAAATTCTTACTGAAGGTTTGATGGCTTTAACGGCTGTACTCACTCCACCTTCAAAACCTCCTCCGCCAATACTAATGATAATATCAGTTGCTCCGGGCAGATCTTCCATGATCTCTAAGCCAACTGTTCCCTGCCCGGCCATCACCAACGGATCATCGAACGGATGAATAAATATTCTGCCATCCGATTCATACTCTTCTATTTTTTGAAAAGCATCTTTGATCGTTGGTTGCAGATCGATTGTTGCACCGTAATTGCGTGTTGCCTCAATATAATTTTGCGGAGTTGATTGTGGCATCAGCACAACGGCATCAACTTCCAAAACGTTCGAAGCGTAAGCGACTGCTTGTGCATGGTTGCCGCCGCTGATAGCAACTACTCCCCTTTTTCTTTCTTCTGCAGACAGGCTTAGCATTTTATTAAATGCTCCGCGAACTTTAAATGAACCGGTTTTTTGAAAGAGTTCAAATTTCACAAACACATTTGTTCCCAGAAATTTGCTGAGTGTTTCACTATGTTCAAGCATTGTTCGTTTGACATATTTTTTTATTCGTTGCTGAGCATCTTTGATTGCTGTAATATCCATATAGGCTAAGCTACATGATAATTTGAAAAGAAAATATTTGCCAGTCTCCAAATGTGGTCTGTGGCTTCCTCCATCATTCACTTGAATAAAATAAAGAAACTATCATGGTTCGGGAAATTTTTTTTTACCTTCATTCCAAATGACATTTATTATGCGGACTTTTCTTGTAAACTTTATACACACTTCGGCCAGTCAATCTTACAATGCTGACTTCGTTATATTCGCACAAAACACATTTCCCACTTCACACGAGATCTATCAGCAAATTAAATTAACAGCGGTTGAGAAAGGGCTGCAGGTTCACGGACCTATTTTGTGGACAGGAATTATAGAATTAAGAGAAAACGATGTACGTGAATTTAATACTAAAGAAGAATAATTTTCTTTACCCCCTCTTTCTTCTCATTATTTCATCAACCCGGCAACCAGGTTAATTGTCAATGCCACCACAAATGTGTTCAATCCAAACGAAAGCATGCCATGTAAAAGCACCAACCGCCTGATAGATCTTGAAGTAACAGCTGTATCGGAAACCTGGAAAGTCATTCCAATTACAAAGGAGAAATAAGCAAAGTCGAGATAGTCAGGTTTTTTCTCCTTCGGGAATTCCAACCCTTCCGCATGTGTCGTCGAATTATTTGTATCATCGCCATAATAAAGATGTGCATAATGAAATGCAAAAATAGTATGCACCATTATCCAGGAAAACATCATAGCGCTTACCGCCACAGGAATGAAAACAATTTGCGGCGTATCCTTTCCATTTTGAGAAAGCATTAATAACAATACGGTAAATAAACTGCCAAAAGAAGCAATAATGATCAGGGAAAAAACATAAAGACGGCTGCCATCTTCCTGTTTTGAAAGCTCCCTTATTTGTGCCGGCTTTTGTCCAAAGAAAACGATCCAGCTCGTAATGATGTAGGATAATGCAAAAACTCCCCACCCAATCATTATCTTAACGATCACTTCCAGATCGGCAGATAACATCAAAAGATACACGATGGCTGCGAGTATAATACTAATGATAAAGCGCTGAATCGGCATCATTCGCAAAAAAATATTTCCCTGTTTCCTTTTGGCCGGTGTTCTAACCATCTTTTTCGTTTTTAGCCAGGCACGTAAGTTAAGATAATTCTTTACTCAGTTGTTTTCGTGCAATGGCTGTGCATACAAGACGTGGCACGAATTTTTTATGTTGTAATTATAAAACTTATGCCAGAGAACACATTTTACCGACGCATAGAAGGCGGCTTCGAAAACCTTGTAGGGGCAGCTTTAAAGTTATATGGGCATCCGTTGACATTTGTTGCGGCGCTTATATTGGTGATTTTTTTTCTCATAAAAGGCGCAGATGACTATACTAATCTCCGTGATTTTATCCGGGACGTCATTCTATGTATATCTTTTCTCAGTTTTTTTCTAATACAGCGGGCAGTCAATAAAAGCACCACAGCTATACACATAAAGGTGAATGAACTGATCGCTTCTCACGATAAGGCAAGTAATGAATTAATACAGATCGAAGAAAAAACAGAAACAGAATTGGAAGGATTAAAAGAAAAACATAAACCCGTTTCTCAAAAGTGACGCTGCAAAATAATTTTTGATCCCTTCATTATTACAAAGACCCAACATTCAATTTTTTTCGTTCTTCAATTGGGGTAATAATTACTCATCATTCCATTCAACCCGGTATAAAACTTATAGCATGTTATTTGTAATACAGCAAAAACACATATTCATTTCCTAAAAAAATATTTTTATGGCAAAATCAACCTCCAAAAAAAACCCACCTGCAACATCGAATACTGCTTTTTCAAAAAAGTCCAATGGACATCCCAAGCCGGCAAAGGATAACCCATCTAAATTGAAGCCAACCAAAGAAGCTGACATGAATGTAATGGAGCTTGATCCCTCAGATGGGCTTATCAAATTATTTACGGATTGCTTAAAAGATATTTATTGGGCGGAAAACCATCTAATAAAAGTATTGCCCAAAATGGCAAAGGCAACGTCGCTCGAAAGATTGGAAAGGGCCATACTCGATCATCTTTCCCAAACAAAAAACCATGCTAAGAGAATAGAACAGGTGTTTAAACTTTTAGGCAAAGAACCTCAGGCAAGAAAATGTGATGCAATGGAGGGTCTTACAAAAGAAGGAGAAGGAGTTATTGAAAATACTGATACTGCCACACCGGCAAGAAACCTTGGTATCATCATGGCTTCACAAAAAGTAGAACATTACGAGATCGCTTCTTATTTGGGAATTATAAAACTTGCCGACAACCTTGGCTACACAGAAATTTCTGAAATTTTAGCAGACACACTTAATGAAGAAGAAGACAGCGATGCATTGCTTACAGATATAGCAGCGAATGAAATTCTGTATGAAGAAGAAAAATGAAAAGGGTATGAATAGCAGTTCTGCTATTTACGATCTAAAAATAATTTACCAGGAAAAAACTATAACATGCCAAATAAAAAATCGCGGGAAGAAAATAAGAAAACCGATAGCCTTCAACAACACACTGAAGACTCACAAGGGCAGTTCTTAACCACCAACCAGGGTGTGAAAGTAAATGATGATCAGAATACTTTAAAAGCAGGAGAACGAGGCCCCAGCTTATTGGAAGATTTTATTCTTCGTGAAAAGATCACACATTTTGATCATGAACGAATTCCTGAAAGAGTTGTGCATGCACGTGGTTCTGCTGCACATGGTGTTTTTCAAGTGTTATGAAGATCTAAGCGAATTTACCAAAGCAAATTTCTTAACTGATACATCAGCAGAAACACCTGTATTTGTTAGATTTTCTACAGTTGCCGGTTCAAGAGGTTCAACTGATCTGGCACGGGATGTTCGTGGATTTGCAGTAAAATTTTATACACAGGAAGGAAATTTTGATCTGGTTGGGAATAATATGCCGGTATTTTTTATACAGGATGCAATTAAATTTCCTGATCTGGTTCATGCTGTAAAACCAGAACCTCATAATGAAATTCCACAGGCCGCTTCTGCACATGATACGTTTTGGGATTTTATTTCATAATACCCTGAATCAGCACACATGATCATGTGGGTAATGAGTGACCGGGCTATTCCACGCAGTTATCGCATGATGGAAGGATTTGGAGTTCATACATTCCGGTTTATCAATGCAGAAGGTAAATCTTCATTTGTAAAATTTCATTGGAAACCTTTGCTTGGTGTTCATTCAGTTGCATGGGATGAAGCACAGAATATTTCCGGTAAAGATCCTGATTTTCATCGCCGTGATCTTTGGGAAGCAATTGAAAATGGCGATTTTCCTGAATGGGAATTTGGTGTACAGATAGTTCCTGAAGAAGATGAACATAAATTTGAATTTGATCTGCTCGATCCTACCAAAATAATTCCTGAAGAACTGGTTCCTGTAAGAATAGTCGGTAAACTGACATTGAACCGTAACCCTGATAATTTTTTTGCGGAAACAGAACAAGTAGCATTTCATATCGGCCATGTTGTGCCCGGAATTGATTTTACAAATGATCCGTTGTTACAAGGAAGGTTGTTTTCTTATACAGATACACAATTGATTGCGGTTGGGCGGTCCTAATTTTCATGAAATACCAATCAACCGTCCATTGGCCCCCGTTCATAATAATCAGCGTGATGGCCTTATGCGGCAAACAATTAACAAAGGCAAAACTGCGCTATAGCCCAAATGCCATGTCGTCGCGGTTGTCCTTTCCAGGCGGGCATGATGAAAGGTGGATTTACAAGTTTTCCAGAAAGAATTGATGCAAATAAAATAAGGGAAAGGAGCGAAAGTTTTTTTGATCATTTCAGCCAGGCTAAATTATTTTTTAACAGTCAGTCGGAACCTGAAAAAAATCATCTTACCGATGCATTATGTTTTGAATTGGGAAAAGTAGAAACCATTGCCGATCCGTGAACGGATGCTTAATTTTCTTATCGCAGATTGATGAAAGCCTGGCGGCAGCAGTAGCTTATAAATTAGGAATGCATATCCCAAAAGAATTATCGACGCAGCTCAATCAAAATGTGCCTGCAGATGCAGATCCTGAACGATATCAGATCGATAGTAAAAGAAGGCTCACTAGCAAGATCAACAGCATTAAGTATGGCAAATACCATCAAAGATTCAATAGCAACTCGCAAGATAGCGATACTGGCTGCCGATGGTGTAAATGAAGACAATTTACTAACCGTAAAAGATGCCATTGCTGCTGAAGGTGCGTTATGTGATGTGATAGCACCAAGACTGGGTTTTATTGCCGGTACAAATGATACAGCGATTCCGGTTGATAAAAGCTTTTTGACAACCGCTTCTGTTTTTTATGATGCGGTATATGTGCCGGGCGGAACAAACAGTGTAGCCACACTGGAAGCAGATGCAGATGCAATTCATTTTTTAAATGAAGCTTTCAAACATTGTAAAGCTATTGCTGCAGATGATGATGCGCTGCAGGTGTTGGAAGCAACCTATTTCGCAAGAAAATTACCGGAAGATAATGATGACGATACTGTATATACAGAAGGTATTATTATAGGAATCGATGCCGGAGAAATAAGCCGCCAATTTATAGAAGCCATAAAGCAACACCGTTTTTGGGAAAGAGAAGTTCCCCGGAAGGTCCCTGCATAATAATTATGAAACTAATTGTTACAACCCGTAACTCTATCCAGGCAGCACGAAAGCGTTGTATTCAAAAGTTTCTTCATTATTTTAAAAATGGGTATCGTGATGAAAAATATATTGCATGGGAACGGCAGTATAAATCGGATGCTCATATTCAATTTCAACAAAAGTTAAATCAAAAAAAATTTAAAGAACTATTAGCGGCAAAGGCGTTTGAAGAAATTGCGCAGACCGCAATCCAGATCGAATCAAAAACAAACCTGCTGTTTTCATTTGAGAAGATGGCTATCCGTGATGCGGTGAAATCAAAAGAAGGTGCTCAACTATTTGCATGCGGTTTATTCGATTACCTCTATACCGGCGGCGCTATGCAGAAACAGTTTGAAAACTTTACGCAAATGATAAGCCGGCTTCCAAGAAAACAAACAAGAGTATTAACGTGGCCGCTGATTACCGTATTCAGTTTTATTGCAGTACCGGAGAAACATATTTTTTTAAAACCCAGGGTTACACAAAGGGCTGCAGAGAAATATAAGTTTGATTTTGATTATATCTCTCCGCCCAATTGGGATACGTATGAAAGCTTATTAGCGTTTGCTGAACAAATTAGGATCGATACGAAACACCTGCATCCGCGGGATTATATCGACTTGCAATCTTTTATCTGGGTAATGGGTTCGGATGAGTATCCGGATTAATACATATCATAGCACACCCATTTTCTTACCCGGTTTTAAAGACGTACCTTATGCTATTTAAGAAGTTGTAAAAAGTAATAACTTAAGCGTTACTATGGATTGGGTTTACATCATCGGAGGCATATACCTCCTGATCGTTATCGCAGTTTGCCTCCGGGTTATTTATGAAACAAGAAGTGCCACCAAAACTATGGCCTATCTCCTTTTCATCATTTTCATACCAGTAGCCGGTATTGTTTTTTATATTTTATTTGGGGTTAACTACTGGAAATTAAAAATGTACAGTGAAAAATCTGTTGAAGATGAAAAGATGTTGAAGGTGCTGAAAAAGGAAATGACAACATATAAGGAAGAAACCGCCTCCCCTGCTGATCTATCGGTGGGAAATAATAAAGAACTGGCAGTTATGCTGGAGAAAGAACTTCGCAGTCCATTAACCCGAAAAAATAAAATAAAACTATTAATAAATGGGGAAGAAAAATTTCCTGAAGTATTGGAAGCACTTCGCCATGCAAAACATCATATTCATATTGAATATTACATTTACGAGCAAGACGAAATTGGCGAACAAATTGAAGAGATCCTGATACAAAAAGCGAATGAAGGTGTGGAAGTGCGTTTTATTTACGATGATTTTGGAAGTCCTCATATTAAAAAAAAGAACACGGAAAGAATGAAAAAAGCAGGAATTGAGGTCTATCCTTTTCAAAAAGTGTTGTTTTATCTTTTGGCAAACCGGCTTAACTACAGAAATCACCGGAAGATCATTGTAATAGACGGGCAAACTGCTTTTACCGGTGGAATAAATGTCTGCGATAAATACATCAACAACAAACCCGGTAAGCTATTCTGGCGTGATACGCATATCCGTATTGATGGCCCCGGCGTTTTTTATTTGCAATATCTTTTTTTGACTGACTGGAATTTTTGCAGCGGTAAAAAATTGCAACCTCACAACCTGCATTTTTCAACCGGCAATACACATAAAGAAGATAGCTTTTTGCAGGTTGCCGCAAGCGGGCCTGATTCGGAACAGCCTTCGGTATTGTTTTCTTTATTACAGGCAATTTACCTGGCGAAAAAAGAAATACTCATTACAACACCTTACTTCATCCCTGGTGATAGTATTCTTGAAGCGATACGAATCGCTGCGTTGAGTGGTCTTTCGGTAAAATTGTTAGTACCGGGTGAAGCGGATTCAAAACTGGTAAATGCAGCTTCCAAATCTTATTACAAGGACCTGCTTTGTGCAGGGGTTGAAATTTATCGGTATCAAAAAGGATTTGTGCATGCTAAAACACTTGTCGCCGACGGCAACCTATCTATCATCGGAACAGCAAACATGGATTACCGGAGCTTCGAATTGAATTTTGAAGTGAATGTAATAGTGTATGACCAAACAATTTCTGAAAAACTAAGGGCTGTATTTTTCAAAGACCTGGAAAATGCTGAAAAAATTGATATGGAAGCATGGTGCAACCGGCCTGCCTATAAACAATTGCCTGAAAGAGTTGCGAGATTGTTTTCACATGTTTTATAATATTCTCGAGTTACTTCCGCTTGGTACAAAAGTATTCGGCACGGTTCGGGCAATTAAGCTTACCTTGACAAATGCTTTTCTTAAAAGAACATCTCAGTGCCTATAATTATAGCTGGATAAATGAGTCAACCTTTACAGGCGAACCCAGCCGCCGTCTTTTTAACCGGTACAATGGAAATCAATTGTTGTTTATCCTTAATCTCTATGCTTCGGTTGTAGAAGGATTTACGGTAGCAATGGGGCTTAAAATTGAAGACAGGCTCATGAATCAATTGCCGGTGGATGCTAAAAGTGAGATCTCTGTTCTCAATTGGCTTAAGCAAACCACTACTCTGCCCGCCAGTAATGCTTACTGAAATAAATAATCTTTAAAGGTTATCACTCCGTTCTTCATCTTCCGTTGATGTTAGCAACAGCATAATTAAGTAAATTTGGGCACAACCTTTTTTATGAAACAACTGATCTTGTTTGCATCAATTTGCTTTTTATTCTTTTCATGCAACAATTCGAATAAGAAAGAGTCTTCAGCGATCGCTTCATTGGATCTGAAAAGAGGAGAAATAGTATCCTGTGGTCCGAGTGATGGGGAAAGCTTTGGCACTGTAACATTCAATGCCTCTGTTCCTTCGGCGCTTCGTAACGATTTTAATATCGCAATCGCATTACTGCATTCATTTGAATATGACGAATCAGAAAAAATGTTTGCAAAGGTGATTGACAAGGCGCCCGATTGTGCAATGGCTTATTGGGGCGTGGCCATGAGCAACTTTCATTCTCTCTGGGCTCCGCCTTCTGAAGCCGATCTGCAAAAAGGATCACATGCGATACAGATTGCCCGTTCAATTAAAAACAAAACGAAAAGGGAATCGGATTACATCGAAGCCATTGCAAAATTCTATGAGAATGCAGATAAAGTTGATCACAAAAGCCGCGTATTGAATTTTGAAAAAGCAATGGAAACAGTTTATAGATCTTACCCTGACGATATGGAAGCCGCCGTTTTTTATGCATTGGCTTTAAATGCAGCCGCAGATCGCACAGATAAAACGTATACCAAACAACGCAAGGCTTTTGAATTATTACATCCCATCTTTCAGCAAAATCCACTGCATCCCGGCATTGCACATTATATCATTCATAACATGGATAATCCTGAGCTGGCTTCACTGGCCTTGCCTGCCGCAAGGAAATATGCAGACATTGCTCCGTCTTCTGCACATGCACAGCATATGCCGTCACACATTTTTATACGTCTTGGTTTGTGGGATGAATCCATTAAATCAAACCAGGATGCAGGTGCATCGGCCAGGTGCTATGCAGAAGAAGCAAAGATCAATGGGCATTGGGATGAAGAACTGCATTGCCTGGATTATCTTGTCTATTCCTACCTGCAAAAAAAAGAAGATGCATTGGCAAAGCAACAGTTGGACTATTTGCAAACCATTAATGAAGTGTTTCCGCCAAATTTCAAAGTAGCGTATGCTTTTGCCGCCATTCCTGCACGTTATGCATTGGAACGAAAGGATTGGAAACAAGCCGCAGATTTGAAAATACATCCTGTAAATTTTCCATGGAATAATTTTCCGTGGCAAAAGGCGATTGTGCATTTTGCAAGGGTGCTTGGCCATGTTCATTTAAATAATATAGTGGCAGCAGAAAAAGAAATGGATACATTGAAAACACTTTATAATGCGTTAAAAGATCAAAAAAATAAAGGTGATGAAGCGGCACAAGTAGCAATACAAATCAAGGCCTCTGAAGCGTGGATCGAATACAAAAAAGGGAATAAAGAAAAAGCACTTGAAATGATGAGTGCGGCCGCTGCTACAGAAGATGCGATGGAGAAACATCCCGTTACTCCGAGTGCAGTGACACCAGCCCGTGAATTATTAGGTGAAATGCTTTTAGAAATGGATCAGCCTGCATTAGCCGTCGAAGCATTTGAGCAGGATCTGAAACTACATACAAACAGGCGCAATGGAATAGGCGGTCTTAAAATTGCGAAAGAAAAAGCAAATTAAAATGAGCATACAGTTTGTTACGATAGCGCCTTACAGGTAACCTGCTTCACAGAAAATCCTTCCTTCCGTCTGATAATACAAGAAAATGTTAATCACTCTAAAAGGGTATTGTTGAAATTGAGCGATTGCCTCAATTTTAATTACCAATTGGATTAGTCCTTTTACGTCGTTGAATTCTTTTGATCACTTGAAAACCTTTTAAAAAATGGGGAAGCCCGAAAACCATTCAGAGTAGGCGCTAAAAAAAAATCATAACTTATGCCAAGCATCAGTAATGTACGCCTTACTATTCAGCGTAATAGTAATGATACTTCACAGGGAAGTCCGCGAAGAGTAGATGTTAGCTTTACCACCAATTTTAGTCTCACAGAAATGTTTGCACACGTGGTTTACAAAGCCGAAGTGAACTTAAGATCGCAGAACGAAGAAGGACAAGATCCCAATTTGGACAATGGAGCACTCCGCCTTGTTGGAACCCGGATCATAACTTCTGCCACCAACCAGGTGAAAACAACGATGACAACATCACTTCAACGTATATTCTTAAATGAGGACGTTGACATGCAGCCTGGCCATAATGGTCAGCCGCCTGTAACAGTTGACGCCGATATACGTGATGATGAATGGGTAGCTGAAGTAAAATTAATGCCGCATATTTTTCCTACCGTTGTGGCACAATCACCGCTGGTAGTTGGCAGTTGGGGATTTTTGGGACAGGACTAAGATCAATGGCTTTTGATCCTTATGTCTCTAAATAAAAAAGCTCCGAAGACCGGAGCTTTTTTATTTATTTTGATTTACTCGTCTCTCCTGCTTCTTCGTAAGTAATTTCTCCATTCTTATTTACGGAAGCTTTGTAATACTTATCACCTTTCTTGTAGTAGGTCTTTCCTTCCAGCACCACTTTTTCATATTCACTGTTTATAGTTTTGTCAGCTTTATCATTGCTCACAGGCGGAGTTTCAGTTTCCTGTGGTTCTTCCACTACTTTGTAGCGGTTACCATAGGGAGCATAAAAAACATTTCCGTGACGGTAATAAGGATGTGAACCAACGATGACATGCGTATAGCCTACCGGCAAACTCGGGACAATAATGCCGATTGGAGGCTGTACAATAATATAACCACGATTATATGGACGATAGTAAGCTCCGCGATAATAATGATAATAACGATTGCCGAATGTAACCGAAACAGCACCGAAAGGAAGACGTGCAATTATTGAGACCGATGGACGGGAAGGATAGCGATTATAATGATAAGAGCGGCTATTATATCTTCCATGACCTCGGCCGTATTGAGCAGAACTCGTAAGGCTGCTGATAAGTAAAAAAGCAATTAATCCACAGATCAAATATTTTTTCATAACGCAGGTTTGTATAAAGTTATATTTTTTTATTAAAGGAACTATTCGAAGTTATCCAGAAATTTTACGATTAATTCAACCTGTGTTACAAATAATCCCCTATGCCCTCTCAAAAGGTAGTAGTGTCTTAGTTTCGTTTATAAACCACAGCGGTCACAAAGAAACACAGCATAAAACGCGGTGTTTCGCAGCGTTCGCTGTGGTTATATACATGTTTATTTTCAAACGAACATTGTATTTAATAGGAATAATGCAGGATTGCAAATAAGATTTGTCATTAACTTTAAGAAAAAAGAAATGGAAAACAGGGGATTGCTTTTTATTCCTGATATAAGCGGATTCACCCGGTTTGTAAATGAGGTCGAGATCGAACACAGTCGTTTTATTATTCAGCAATTGTTAGAAGTTTTGATCAAAGCCAACGACTCCGGTCTTGAAATTTCTGAGGTGGAAGGAGATGCTATTCTTTTTTACAAATTTGGAGAGCCGCAGAAATTAGAACCTTTGTATAAGCAGGTAGAGAAAATGTTCCAGGCATTCCACCAGTATTTGATCGCTTATGATAACCGGAAAATCTGTCAATGTAAGGCTTGTATATCGGCTGTCAGTCTTAGCTTAAAAGTTATCACACATTATGGTGAATTCACCCCGCTTAGTGTGCAACGATTCAATAAAGCTGATCGGCAAAGATGTTATCGTTGCGCATCAATTGTTGAAAAATAATATACCACAACATGAATATTGGTTAGTAACGAATGAGGTGCTACAGGATGAGCAGCCGGCAGCACTCGCCCAATGGATGCGTTGGGATATAAGCACAAAACAAACGGAAAGAGGTGACATCAGTTTTCACTATACACAGTTGGGCCCATTGAAGAATGAGATACCGCGACAGCATACCCAAATGGATGTTTCTAAAAAAATAAAAATGTTATCGGTGTCGAAAGACTATGCTATTGATGTAAAAACTTTATGCTACACTGTTGTGCATTTTGAATTTCGTCATCTCTGGTATGCCGGAATAAAAACAATAGACGAGGTGGAGCATTTTTTGCCGGGAATAGGCAGCCGGCACAGGCATGTACTGGATAATGGAAAAATAGAAATGATGTACATCAGCAGTTTTGTTTATGACCCGGAAGGAAAAACCATTTTCAGTGAAACGAATGAGAAGGATAAAAGCACTATTAACTTTATTGCAGAAAAAACGGGCGAACAAACCAGCCGGCTTACTCTTGAGATCTACTTTCAACCCAATATAATCAGGCAGACCTTATTTAACCGGTTTGAGAAAAAGAAAAAAGGAGAAGAACTTCAGCAGTCATTGAGTCGTCTTGATAAAGTATTAAAAGAAATGATTGTTCCGCTTGAGTTTTGAGCCGGTTACCCGTGAAAGGATCTTATTGTTTAATAATCTTACTTGTGGAAATGATATTGTCTGCGTTGCTTATTTGTATTACATACAAGCCGTTGGCAAAATTGGCTGCTTCAGTAATGTCGATGCTATTGTTTCCACTGCTCACCATCACGGATTTCGCCAGTTTTTGCTGACCACTTACGTTAAATAGTCGTACTGTGATCATTTCTTTGTCAACAGCGTTATAGTTAATAGTGAAGCTATTCTTGAAAGGATTAGGAACTGTGTTTATAAAAACGCCCTTTTTGCTGTTGAACCTAACTATTCGTATTGGAGAATAAGTTACTGCGCCACCTAGTTCGGTTGCCTTAATACGATAAAAGACAACTGGCACCTGGTTATTCACGAGCACGTCATTGTATTTATATTCTGACCGGCCAATCTCGGACTGAACATCTTTTATTGCATGAAAACTGGTTCCATTGTAGCTGCGTTGAATTTCGAAAGTGGTGCCGCGTTTATAGTCTGCAGACCAGGTCAGAGCAGGAATATTATTCGAAAGATTTACATGAAAATAATTCCATTTGATGGGCAAAGGTGTTTCCAAAATAACTTCAATAGAACATCCCAACAGGTAATTCCTTGTTGGATCGGGTACGCCCCAGGCATTGTAAATTACGTTTGGTCGAACTGTATTAGCCGCCTGAACATCGAATATATTTGGAGGATTAGTTCTTGTTATATCATACACTTTTATCGTGTCGGTGGTTGCGCCAAGAATGCCAATGGTCCCGCCACTAACCGAGGTCGGTCCCTCAAAATACATAAGACATGGACCGGTGATACTACCTCCGGTTTGAGTGAAATTTCTTGCTTGTATCATCGGCGTGGTAGTAGCAGGTACGCTATTATTAGCCGCTACCGATGAGTTTATTATGTTTGCGCTATTCGTTATATCTGAATTTTTCGCATACAGATAACTATAGTTATAAAAATTACCTGAAGTATTGTTTATACCACCGGAAACCTCCATCCGGCAGTAATTCCTTATTACTGAAGCACCATTATTCATCAATAAATTTCCCGTAACAACTAAGTTACCTTCATTGTTAAGCGTGCCGCCGTTAACTCTGAAATTGCCCGTAACGTTCATATCTTTATAATTGGTAAAAGCTGAACCGCTATTCATTTGAAAATTGCCGCTGCAATTGATGGTCTCATAATTAATAAGAATGTTGTTAATATCTCCTACATTTCCATTCATAAGCACATCACCATTGAAGTTCATGATAGCACCGTAATGATTTGTCCATGTCTGATTATTTCCATTGATAACGACGTTTGCATTAACAATGAACATTCCATAATTATGGAGAGTAAAGCTGGTATTGGTACGAAATGTTGTCTGGGTAATTATAGACGTTCCATAAACATACATAGTTCCTGCTGCGTTATTCGGCATGCTGGTTGGTTGAAAAGTAGCCAGGTCTGAAACGGTAATCCTTGCACCTGCGTCAAATCCAGTTATACTTCCGGTATAAGTGCCCGTTGCTATATAAAGGCTGTCGGCTGAGGTAAGGTTATAATTTGTGTTCGTGCCGTTGTTAACATAAGTAATGGCAAAAGAGAATTTGCCAATTAGAAATGCACTAACAGTTAGAAATAGAGATAAGGTAAAATTACGAGACATAGTTTTCAGTCAGGTCTAACTTTTCGGGATATTGAACTATGTCGTTTTTATATAGGAAGAAGGATATGCAAACATACCACAGGAAAAGAGATTTAACAAGTCGTAAATCTACCCATGTGGATAAGCATGTTCATTAAAAATTCGTCGATAGTTTCAGGCTTCTTTGCCTGACAATCGTATCCTGGTCTGTTCAAGTAACATTAAAATCAAATGCGCGGGCAACGAGATAATCTTTGAAAATGAAACATTGACTGTCCCTGATTAATAAATGAAACAACCAGCGGCGTCAGTTTGAAAAAAAATAACCACGGAGGCACAGGGACACCATGTTACACGGAGATAATCTCTGTGTCTCGCTGTGTACTCCGAGCCTCTGTGGTTAAAAAACAAATTGCAACATTACCCAGACAACCTGTCTTCAATTTAAAAAATTAGATTAGTTTTATTGAAACCTCCGTTGTCTCATGCTCAAACTTTCGCTGTTCATTTTGTTCAATATTGGCAGCGTTTGTGTATTGAATGCACAAACGGCATCATCAAAAATTTTTTCTGCGGTAAAAAATAGTGACATAAAAGAGCTAAGAGCATTGCTTGATCAGGGAGCCGACCCAAATAGTTATGACGAAGATGGCGATCATTTATTGATGTATGCTGCGTATTATTCTTCTATAGATTGCATGCGACTATTAATTGAAAAAGGCAGCAATGTAAATGCAAAGAACAGTTTAGATGAAACAGCATTGATGTGGGCCGTTCATGACCTCGCAAAAATGAAATTATTGATCGAACATGGAGCAGATGTAAACGCAAAAGCAAAATCGGGAAATACGCCTTTACTTATCGCGGCTGTAGGGCAATCGAAATATGAAGCGGTAAAATTGCTGCTTGATAATGGGGCCGATGCATTAGCCGTCAATAACCGGAAAGAAAATGCTTTAATAAGAGCTGCTTTATTTGGCGATACGGCTACTACATCTTTACTACTCAGCAAAGGAATTAATATCAATGCTCTCAGTAGCGATTCAACAACGGCGTTGCTTAATGCGGCATTAAATGTGAACAGCCCGGTTGTAATTCAATTATTAGAAAGAGGCGCTGATCCTGATATGGTTTGTACTTACAGGCTAACTGCCCTGGCAGTTTCGGTAACTTATAATGATCTTGCATCGGTAAAAGCGATATTGAAAAAAACAAAAAAGGTGAATGCACAGGATGCAGATGGACATTCTGTATTAATGTGGGCCGTTTATAATGAACATGATAATGTTGAGATCATCCAGGCATTACTGGATAAAGGCGCTGATGTACATATGAAAGCAAATGATGGGTCAACTATCCTTTCATGGGCATTAAAAAAAGGGAACACAGCAACAGCGAGTTTATTAAAGAAAGCCGGGGCAAAATAATTATTAAAAAAGATCTATTATGAAAAAATGGCTCGTCCTCTCAGTTATTGTTACAGTAATAGCGGCATTTACAACAGTAACGAACAAAAACAAGATCAACGATCCGGAAGAAATTAAAAAAGCGATCAATAAAAGTCTGCCATTGCTACAAACTACAAGTCATCTTTTTTTAGAAAATGCAGGTGGTTGCCAGTCTTGTCATCACCAGGATCTGACTGCCGTTAATTTATCATTGGCTAAAGAAAAAGGGTTTGCCATTAATGATACCAGTTTAAACGAAATAATTGATTCCATACTACATGTGATAAAATCAAGGAGACCGGCATTAATTCAGAATGAGGATCCAATTGCTATCGTCATGTCAAGTGCTTATGAATTGTGGGCATTACGGGCAAATCAATATAAGCCCAATAAACTGATCGAGCTGCTGGTAAAAAATTTAATGCAACGACAAACCAGGGAAGGTTGCTGGGTAAGTCCTAATCCCCGCCCGCCATTAGAATATTACTCTTTTTCGGCAACGGCTCTTATGGTGTCAGCTATTCAATATTATTCACCGCCCGCCCTGAAGCAGGAAGTTACACAGAGAATTGAAAAAGCCCGTGCATGGATGATCCGCACCCCTCCGGAAACCAATGAAGAAAGAGTTTTTCAACTTCTCGGACTCAAATGGATGGATGGTGATAAAGATTTTATTCAGCAGCAGGCTAAAAAACTATTGGCTACTCAACGAGAAGATGGAGGATGGTCACAGCTAACCACTCTTGAAAGTGATTCTTATGCAACAGGTCAGGCTTTATATGCGCTGTATGAAACCAGGCAAATAAAAACAGGCGATCCTTCATTTCAAAAAGGAATTTCTTTCTTATTGAAAACTCAATACGAAGATGGGTCGTGGAAAGTGAGATCCCGTTCTATCCCTTTTGTGCCCTTCGTTCATAATGGATTTCCGCATGAAAAAAATCAATTCATTTCTGCTGCCGGCACCAATTGGGCTACCATGGCGCTGACCCTGGCATTAGAATAAGAAAAAGTAAAATTTATCTGCTTAAAGGTCATCCAAATAATTTACTGCAAAGAGCATGTAAACGGGAAAATCAAATTTCTCTGGCATAATTACTGCCCTGAATTTACAGGCAAAAAAAAATCATATGAAAAAAAATAAAGCGCAAATAATGAATAAGCAACATACAAGCGAAGGGCCCTCGATAAATGAGTATAAGACACAGGATTCAGATTACCAGGGCAACAATGAGCTAAAAAAGATACCCGGATTTCGCACGAATGAAAAAAATTTTGACCTGTTGGTAAATGGAGTGCCATATACTGTTAAATCATTGCCGTTCATGTTTAATGATGAATTACGTTTTCGTATCATTTTAAATGGAACTGCTGAACATGTATTTGCCTGGGATCCGGAAATTGCGATGATAAAAACCATTAATGATGATTCATCTGCACTGCCGGCAGGACTTGAAGAAGCCTTAAGTGAAAAATTGCAGAGTCTATTAAAGTAATAATATGGAACATAAAAAAAGATTAGAAGAATTGAATAACGAATCGCTTCAAAAACTCGAAGAGTATTTAAAAACAAAAGAGATATTATTGGAAGAGGATCATGAAAAAGTGAAAAAAGCAAAAGAAGAATGGCAGGTTGGATGGAATAAATTAATGGAAGCACTTATGGTACTGGAACGTCTCGAAATATGATCTTATTTGTAGCGGGTTAAAATACCGATTTATTTACTATCACTTTGCCATCTTTCATAACAAAGCGAACATTCAAAATGGCGTTGATATCTTTTTCAATACTGCTGTCGACCGCTATGATATCTGCAAAAAAGCCTTTCTTAATTATTCCTATCCTCCGGCTCCAGCGAAGTTGCTTTGCGGCATTAATAGTAGCAAATTGTAAAACGGCAGTAATAGGAATACCAGATTCATAATAAGAGATCAATGCCCTCTTGGATGGTTCGGCAAATGGCATTTTAAAATCAATATAATCATCGGAACCGGCAGCAATGATCACTCCTTTTTTATACGCCCGTTCAATACGATCTTTTGTTCCTTTCATAAAATTCCGGATTATATCCGGAGTTACTGATCCGCCTGAAAGTTTGATATATTGAGCAAGTGATAAACTATCACCATCAGTTGGTACAAGCACCACTCCTTTTTTTGCCATTAATTCAAGTGTGGAATCATACAGCTGGTAGCCATGTTCAATGCCATCCACTCCCCCCATCACTGCATTGTAGGCGGCTTTGTCACTGGTGGCATGTGCGGTTACTCTTATTCCATACCGATGTGCTTCTTCTGTGATAGCTTTTATTTCATCCACGGTCAGCATTGCTAAATTGGGTGTGCTGTTTGCAAATATTTTGATCACAGTTGCACCCTGTGTAATATTTTCACGCACTGCATCCATTGCATCCAAAGGATTCCTTATAATCCGGTATTCATCTTTTATAATATCCTGGTGTTTAAAAATTGTACCGGGCATCTGTCCGCCATAAGTAGATAAACCTGGTCCTGAACACCGCATCCGCGGACCGGGAATCAATCCTTCCATTATCGCCCTGTTCAGAGCAACATCAGCAAACTGTCCTGAATTACCAAGGTCCTGCACTGCAGTTATTCCTGCTTCTAAATAAGCTTTTGCTCTTGCTGCACCGTACAATGCACGGTAAGCATCTCCATCAAATACCAAAGAACGGCTCATGTCCAAACCGGTAGTGTTATTATCCGGGTAAATGTTTTCTTTACAAAGTAAATGTGTATGGCAATCTATCAGGCCGGGCAGCACCGTGGACTTCGAAAGATCAAGCAATGTGTAATTCTTCTTTTCATTTGCAGTGAGATCTTTTTCTGCTTTTACTGTGTCGATGGTATTTCCGGTGACAAGAATTACCATGCCTGTTTTAAACTCAGCAGTTTCACTGTCGAATAGTTTACCTGCTTTAATTAAGTATTGTTGTTTTTGCTGCGCTATTGCTGATATAAATGATACAGCACTCAATAGTAATATCAGCGCAAATGATTTTCTCATGGTAAAAATTTGAGAGAATGAAGGTATAGAAACTATGATTTATTTATTTCAGGTTTAAGGTTACGGTCGATGTGCAATAAATAAATGTAAGTTTGAGTGTACGGACGGCGATTCGCCCTGGCATAAAAGGCACAGGATTTGACTCTCTTCATTTAAAAACATTATGAGCGCAGCTATTAAACAAGGCTGGAAGATCTGCAGCCGAGGTCATAAATACCGGGGAAGCCGCTGTCCTTATTGCTGGAGAAAGAATAAAAACAAAAAATAAAAATGAGCCAGGCATTTGTAAAAGAAGAAGACGATCAATGGCTGCACGAAATACCCGGCACCATCACAGCTTTGATCAACTATTTAACCAGGGAAAATAATGGTATCAGGGTTTATGAAAAAAGAAAGTTCGTTAAAAACGGCATTGAGATATATGAAATGAGCAATGGGCTCTCCTACTCTAAAGATGCTAACGGCAAATGGCAAATAAGCGGATGATCCGCACCTCATCAATGATTGTTTCGTCATTGATATAAAGTTTACCAGCATCTCCGGTTGCTTCTTATTACACCAGGATTATGGGCATTCAATAAAATCATTTAAATGCTTTTGATCATAAATTTAATTTTCCACTATTAAATTAATATTATATTATTGTTAAGTACTGTTTTATTCTTACTTTACAAACAGAATTTGATCGTCGTTTTTTTCCCGATCTCAATGACTCTGATAATCCCAACCGTATAAAATCTGTTGCCGTCCCTGGCTTACTACTGCATTAATTTTTAAACTGACCAAACCTAACGATTATGAGAAAGATCTTTTGCCTCTCTCTTTTAATGCTATTGCTGTATGCTACCGCTTTTCCCCAGGATAATGTTGTAAGCGGGAAAGTTACAGGTACCGATAAAACACCTTTGCCGGGTGTTACTGTCTCTGTTACCGGCACAAAAACCCAAACACTCACAAATACAGATGGAACTTATTCTATCAGCGTACCAAACGGTGCAAATGAATTGACGTTTACTTATGTCAATACCCGCGCAGTTACTGAAAAAATAAACGGACGAAAAGTAATTGATGTGCAGATGCTGACTGAAAGTGTTCAACTGGGTGAAGTTATTGTTGTTGGTTATAGTACTCAAAAGAAAGCAAACTTAACCGGCGCAGTTGACCAGGTAACATCTGAAGTGTTGGAAAACCGTTCTATACCAAACCTTACACAAGGATTGCAGGGAGTGTTGCCTAATCTTAATATCAGGATGCTTGATGGAAAACCAAACCAGGCGCCGCGATTTAATATACGGGGAGCAACTTCTATCGGACAAGGTGGAAATGCATTGGTACTGATCGATGGTGTAGAAGGAGATCCCTCCGTAATTAATCCAAATGATATTGCCAGTGTGTCCATACTTAAGGATGCTGCTTCGGCTGCTATTTATGGAGCAAGAGGTGCATTTGGTGTTGTATTGATCACAACAAAAAATCCTGCAAAGGGTAAAACAAGTATTACCTATACCGGGAATTATACAATAAAACAACCAACGCAGGTGCCCGATTTTGAAAATAACGGATACATATTCGCAAAAATGTTTGCCGAATCATCGCTGGCATGGGATGGGCAATTTCCCCAGGCGGTTAATAAAACATTGAAATTTTCCCAGGCATACCTCACCGAATTAGAAAGAAGATCACACCTTACAGGATTGCCCGAGGTAGAAATCGATCCTACTTCAGGTGAATATGTATATTATGCAAGCACTGATTGGTATAAACAATTATATAAAAATTCGAACAGCGCACAAGAACATAACCTTACTATCTCCGGCGCCGGCGATAAAACAACTTTTTTATTGACAGGAAGGATCTATGACCAGGAAGGATTGTTCAGATACAATTCTGATGATTACAAGATGCTGAATTTTCGTGCTAAAGGATCTATACAGGTTTATCCCTGGTTGAGGTTTGAAAATAATTCCGATTATTCAAATGTGAAATATCATCAACCCCTCAATGTGGGAGAAGGCAGTGGTATATTCAGGAACATTGCAGATGAAGGACATCCTTTAGCACCGCTGCTTAATCCAGATGGTACGCTAACAGCATCATCTGCATACACAGTAGGTGATTTTTATTATGGTAAAAATGCAATTGATATGGAAAGATCGATTTTCAGGAACAGGCTTGGATTAGTAGCCGAGTTCCTGAATAACCGATTAAGATTTAAAAGTGATTTCACTTTTCAAACAACGGAGATGGGTGAAAAACGGAAGCAGGTTCCTCTCCCCTATAGTTCCAAACCCGGTGTGATCGGTTTCCTTGGAACAACAACCAATGATCTTCGTGAGATAAGACAAAGAACACAATATATAGCAACAAATATCTATGCAGAATATGAAGACAATATCAACGATGTTCATTATTTCAAAGCATTGCTTGGTTATAACTATGAGCAATCAACATTCAAAGGCTTATTAGCACAACGTAACGGTTTGATCTATGAAAACGCAAATGATATTAATCTCGCTTTAGGAACTTCCATCTTAACATCGGGTGGTTGGGAGGAATGGGCGATACTTGGAGGTTTTGGAAGATTGAATTATTCTTATAAGGACAGGTATTTAATAGAAGTAAATGGAAGATATGATGGTTCTTCAAAATTTCCTGAAGACCAGCGATATGGTTTCTTTCCATCAGTATCTGCGGGATGGCGTGTCTCGAAAGAAGCCTTCTGGAATGTATCACCAAAAATTATTTCTGATCTGAAGATCCGTGGCTCCTGGGGTTCATTAGGCAATGGTAATATTGGTTCATATGTTTACCAGGAACAATTTAGTATCGCACAACTGGGACTTATATTAAATGGCATACGGCCACAATTCACAAGCCGGCCATCGGTATTGCCTTCAGGTCTTACGTGGGAAACTTCTACAACAAAAAATCTCGGGTTAGATTTTGCAATGCTTTCTAATCGTTTGCGGTTTGTTGGTGATGTATATGTCCGCGAAACAACGGACATGTTCACTCTTGCAGTAACACCGCCTGCCGTGTTTGGTGCAACAGCGCCGAGAGGAAACTATGCTGACCTTGAAACAAAAGGTTGGGAAATGACATTATCATGGAATGATAAATTCATGGTGAAGAACAGACCTTTTAATTATGATGTACGGCTTACGCTTGCCGATAACAAAGCAACAATTACCAAATACAATAATCCGCAGAAAAGACTATCCGATTATTACGAAGGACAGGTGATCGGCGAGATCTGGGGATATGAAACACTAGGTTTCTTTACATCTGCTGCAGATGTTGCCAGTCATGCAAGCCAAACAGGAATTTTATCTACTTCATCAGGACAAGCTTTTGCCGGTGATATTAAATTAGCAGATCGTAATAAGGATGGTATTGTCAATCCGGGCCTCAGCACTGTCGATAACCCGGGTGACAGGTTTATAATTGGCAATAGTTCGCCACGATACCTTTATGGAATTAATTTGTCAGCAGATTGGAATGGGATTTTCTTTTCTGCATTTTTCCAGGGAGTTGGCAAACAAGATTGGTTCCCGAGTACTGAAGCCGGCGTTTTCTGGGGACAATACAACAGGCCTTACAATAAATTACCAAGATGGCATTTAGATAATCATTGGACACCCCAAACACCCGATGCATATTTACCAAGGTATGTATCGCGTCTTGCAAACCGCCCTGGTGGCATTCTTACATTTGCGCAAACAAGATACCTTCAGAATGTAGCATACATACGTCTTAAAAATGTTCAGCTTGGATATAATTTACCAAAGAACATTATTTCAAAAATTCACGCTACTAATGTTCGGGTCTACATATCGGCAGAGAATATATGGACCCATTCACCACTTTATAAACTCACAAAAGACATAGACGTTGAAAATGCGGTGGTCTCCGACCAGGTATTTACAACCACTAATGCCGGTGATGGATACAATTATTCAATGATGAAAGGAATCACTTTTGGTTTATCAATAACATTCTAATAGTATGAAACAAAATATAATTATGAAACAAAGATATCTGTGGCTTTTCTTTATAGCCTCGCTTGTTATGGGTTGTAACAAGCTGGAACAATTGCCGGAAGCAACTGCTTCAGGAGACGCAGTATTCGGCAGTGAAAAAGGATTGGAATTATATGCAAATTCTTTTTACCAGATCCTGCCAAATGCAAATAACATTCATACTGCCGATAATATGTCTGATTATGCGGCAAGAAGAGATGCGCCACCCTTCTTAAGAGGAAATGCATATGGTCCTACTATTGCTGACAACACATCTGCATCCGCTTATAATTTAGTTGCACTTGGTCCCGATTGGGATTGGGATTGGGGGCAATTAAGAAACGTAAATTATTTTCTTGAGAGGAATGTAGATACTCGCATTTCCGAAGATGTAAGACGGCACTATAATGGTTTGGCAAGATTTTTCAGAGCATTTTTTTATTTTGAAAAAGTAAAAAGATATGGTGATGTGCCCTGGGTTAGCAAACCACTGGCTGTAGATGACCCGCAATTATTTGCCGGTCGTGATTCACGGGTAAAAGTGATCGACTCTATAATAGCCGATCTTGATTATGCGACTGCGAATATTAAAACAGTAAGTGATGCGTCGCGCAGCTTAATTACAAAATGGGTTGCTTATGCTTTTAAAGCCAGGGTATGTTTATTTGAAGGAACGTTCAGGAAATATCATACCAACCTGAATCTTACCGGCACTTCTGCCGGATTACTTACATTGGCAGCAACGACGGCAAAAAAAATAATGGATGAATCAGGTTTCAAATTGTATGAAGGCGCAGGGCACTTCTCTTTCTTACAGAAGAGTATTTACAAACCCTGCTCCTGTTCCTGAGGAAGTAATGCTGGCAGCATTGCAAGATCCGGCATTAGGAATTCTTCATGCTGCAAACTGGTACATGACAAGTTCTACTACCGGTGTAAGATTTAATTTTATCCGCACCTTCATCAACACATATTTAAAAATTGATGGCACTCCTTTTACAAATACTCGCGGGTTATGAAACAATGGAATTTAAAGATGAAGTAAAGAACAGAGATAAAAGATTGGAACAAACCATTCGCATGGGGCCTTACAAAAGATTAAGCGGAACAACATTGGTAGCTGCTCCCCCGGCGTTCCTTTACACTTTTACCGGTTATATGCCAATTAAATGGAGTCTTGATGATACGTATTATGATACAAGAGATCTTAATAATAATGCTGTATCTATTTTCCGTTATGCAGAAGTTTTATTGAATTATGCAGAAGCACAGGCAGAATTGGGCGTACTTACAGATGCCGATTGGGCAAAGACCATTGGCGCATTGCGCAAGAGAGCTGGCATCACAGGCGGATTGAACACAAAGCCAACTATCGTTGATACTTATTTGCAAACAAAATATTTCCCTGGTATTTCTGATCCTGTTATTTTAGAAATTCGCAGGGAAAGAGGAATTGAATTGGCTCTTGAAGGATTCCGGTTTTATGATATCATCAGGTGGAAAAGAGGAGAACTGATGACAATGATATGGAACGGTATGTATGTTCCGGCGCTTAATGTACCGATGGATCTGAATGAAGATGGAATACCGGATGTTTATTTTTATAAAACAACATTGCCTCCGCCTCCAAGACCTTCAAGCATCACTTATATCAATGTAGCTGCAACGATCAGTGGTCTGCCTAATGCACAGCGATTATCTAATGATACTTTTGGAGAAGTAACATGGTTAACTACTATTCCGAGAACCTGGGCGGAAAGAAATTATTATTACCCTATTCCGCTATCAGACATAACAGCCAATCCTAATCTTACACAAAATCCCGGTTGGTAGTAAAAACAGAATGATCTCTTATAAAAAATCCATCTTTTCATTTATGGGAAGATGGATTTTTCTTTTGCGGTAAATGCTTAAGAGCCTATTGTTAATTTGCTGAATAGAAATCCGGATGCACAAGTGTGCGACGCAACAGGTGCTGATAGTAGTAATAAAGATGATATAATAAAAATTATTTTTTAACCACAGAGACACTGACCCGATAGCTATCGGGTTCACAGAGAGGCGCGGAGATCATCACGTGTAACATAGTGCCTCCGTGTCTCCGTGGTTTAATTTTAATTTCGAACAGACATTACTTCTATTACGTTTTGATTTTCCCAACCATTCTCAATTGATTACTTTTGAAGAATACACTGATCAGAACCCTGTCCTGAAAAAAAATGAATACCAACGAAACTCTTCCCGAAAAAAAGTTTACAAGCTACCAGGTACTGGTGATTGTATTACTTGCGCTTACCCAATTTACCGTTATCCTCGATTTTATGGTAATGTCCCCGCTTGGCGATATGCTGATGAAATCAATGGAGCTTACGACAAGTCAATTTGGATTTGCCGTATCAGCGTATGCATTCAGTGCAGGCATTTCGGGGCTATTAACCGCAGGCTTTGCCGATAAATTCGATCGTAAAAAATTATTATTGTTCTTCTATGTCGGATTTATAGCAGGCACATTGTTTTGCGGGTTATCTACTACGTATCTTATGTTGTTAGCAGCAAGGATAATTACCGGATTGTTTGGCGGAGTGATCGGTTCTATTTCAATGGCGATAGTGGCTGACCTTTTTCCATTGCATCAGCGCGGAAGAGCAATGGGTTTTATGCAAATGGGTTTTGGTGCAAGCCAGGTGCTTGGTATTCCTATCAGCCTTTACATTGCCAATCATTGGGGCTGGCAATCACCTTTTATAATGATCGTTGTGTCTGGCCGGCATTATTTGGTTGGTGACAATGCTGAAATTACATCCTGTTACAAAGCATCTTGAATTACAAACGGAAAAAACTGCTGTTACACATTTATGGCATACACTAAGAGAGCGCAGTTACCGCATTGGTTTTTTAATGACGGCCCTATTATCTCTTGGCGGTTTTATGATGATGCCATGGGGCAGCGCATTTGCAGTAAATAACCTGCATGTTTCATGGGGACAATTACCTGTTCTTTTCATGGTCAGCGGTGTTGCAGCTCTTATAATAATGCCATTGGTAGGCAAACTGAGTGACAAAATTGATAAGGTAAAAATATTTACTGCAGCTGCTATCTGGATGATGGTGATCGTAGTGATCTATACGAATCTTGGGCCCGTTGCATTTCCAATTGTTGTAGTGATGAATATTCTGATGATGATAGGGATCATGAGCCGGATAGTTCCGGCAATGGCGCTGGTTACTGCATTACCAAAAATGCAGGACCGCGGTGCATTCATGAGCATCAATTCATCCTTACAGCAAATAGCCGGAGGTATTGCAGCCGGTGTTGGAGGATTGATCGTTGTTCAAAAAACCAAAACAAGTCCATTGGAACATTATGATACCCTTGGCTACGTGATCGTAATAATTATCATTGCAAATATTTTCCAGGTATATAGAGTAAATAAATTAGTGAAGGCACAAAAACATACAGATAAACTATAAACGACTGTAAGCATGAACATGTAAAAAGCCCATTGAAGTAACTCTTTTGTTGTTTATACATTTAAAACAGACTTGATTTAAAATAAATTGTTGGCAGAACACAACTCAAATATTTGAAACTTGGTTTAAAACCAATAAATTTACTCTTAATACGTTCTAAACAAGCGTATCCGTAAACCAAACCAATATTTATGAAAAAACCGTCCAACAATCCTAAGCAGGCCGATCTTGCAATTACGGCCACTATCGAAGAAAGCTGCATGCTGCAGCTTCTTGTAGAAACATTAGCTGAATCCCATTCTGATTCCCGTAGTCGTTTCAAGAAAGTACAACCCGGCTGGAAAGCTATCAGGACATCTTCAATAGAAGCCAGGGTGAGTGGAATTATTAATCTTTCAGGTAAAAAAACTATGAGCATTCCTTTTGTTACCGGTTTTGTATTTACATGTACAAAAGCAATTAAAGGAAAGTATGACCTTACATGGAGTAATTCGCTATCATGATTTCTTAAACCATGTGGAGCTGCATCTGTTGTGCCACACAACTATTTTATCCGCTGCATTAAGAACGAAAAGTTTTTAGTTGACCCTTCCTATTTTAATTGCTGATCCGTAATAATAATATTGCTTGCTTTTGATAAGAGCAATGAACCTTCATTCATTCAACTCAGACGGAAGAACTTTTCTGCGGTTCCAAACTCCCACTTATTCAAAAAACCTGCCCACCACCTCAATCGTACTTTAAAAGGCTTACAACAGCCTCTATCTTGCTTCATGTTGTTTAAATGTGGCTTTCTGACAACCGATCGGCTGCGATTCATTAATAAAGTTATGAATCAGGGATCACAACGAACACAAAGTAAACACGAAGAACACCACGTGCTCATAATAAATAGCAACTCTTGTATTCTTTGTGTTTACTTAGTGTGCTTTGTGTTACTAAATTACTTTTTTTGAAACAACTCTTTTACAATTATAGCATACTGATAATTTAGTCATCCTTTTTTACTTTCTTTTCCCCATCTTCAATTTTGATCTTTGTATCACCATCCTTGATCTTTACTTCATCACCATCCACTTTCTTTTTGTAATCACCATCTTTGATCTTATATTCATCGTCCCCTTCATATTTATATTTTCCATCACTTGTTTTTACTACATAGCCATTGATCACTTTACCGGTTGAGCCATAGATAGTGTCTTTTGTTTTTGTATCTACATACATGTATACCGGCTCATGTGTCTCGCTATTTACTATTCGCCCCTGGTCATCTTTTTCAACCTCGATATATTTTCCTGCGGTGAGATCATAATACCGGCCCTGTTTGCAAGCTGTAAATAGTAAGCTTGCTGATACACCAATTAAAACTAATACCTGTTTCATATCTTGTATTTTTCATTTGTAAAACAATTATCAGACCAGCAGCAATCAGTGCGTGGGTAAACATTACCCCATTTCTATCTTTCTTTAAACCTTATTATTGGCATTCCGCTTGTAAATAAATCTTTCGAAATAATTGTTTAGCCTCCATTGTTTATGTAATTTTTACAATGATTCAAACTTCGTCATTACAAAGAGCTGTTTATTTTTTGTTATTCGCTTTTCTTATCGTTACGGTGCTCTTTTATGCAAAGCCGTTCCTGGTACCCGTTTGTTTTGCCGGATTGCTGGCCATGCTCTTCCTACCAATCAGTTTATGGTTTGAAAGCAAAAATATTCCCAAAGGCCTTTCCATTCTTTTTTGCTTAATTATTTTTTTGATTATTATAATTGGCATTATTTGGCTCATCAGCTGGCAGATCACTGACCTGACAAGTGAAGCAAGTGATATTGAAGGCAAGTTGCAAAAAATGATAACCCAGGCAAAAGAATATGTACAGAGTCATTTTGGTATTTCAAAAAAACAACAGGAAGAATTGATCACAGAACAGGCAAAAAATAACAGCAGCCTGTTCTCTAACATTGGATCTTCTATAATGAGCTTTGCTGTTGATTTTATTTTAATGCTCGTTTATATTTTCCTGTTTATGTTTTATCGCGAACGAATAAAAACATTTGTTCTTAAGATGGTTTCATCTCAACAAAAGAAAAATGCTGAAATCAATTATTCATAATGTAGAGAAAGTTTCACAACAATATATAACCGGCCTGGGATTAATGATAGCCTGTCTTTGGGTTATGTACAGCATCGGCTTTTCAATCGTTGGTGTAAAATATGCCGTATTGTTTGCTATCATTTGCGGCTTGCTGGAAATAGTTCCTTTCGTTGGCAATCTTATCGGCAACCTGCTGGCTGTTTTAATGGTGGTTATACAGGGAGGCGGAATGGGAATGGTGATCGGAGTTATCGTAACGTATCTAATTGTTCAGTTTTTGCAAACATATTTGCTGGAACCATTGGTTGTAGGCGCCGAAGTAAACATCAATCCTTTGTTCACTATTATTATTCTTGTTGTTGGTGAATTGATTTGGGGAATACCCGGAATGGTGCTTGCCATTCCACTATTAGGTATTATCAAGATCATTTGCGACCATGTAGAATCATTAAAGCCATTTGGATATTTGATCGGCAGTGAAAAAAAGAAACGAACTCCTATTTTCAGGAAAAAGAAAAAAGAATGATCCTTAAAACTTTTACTTAACAAATAGCTGCGTATAATATATAACTCCGCGCCGGTTACGGGCCGTACCTATTCCAATATATTTATAATTGCCAAGCAAATTTTCCCGATGGCCTTTTGAATTTTTCCAAATGGCAACAGCTTCTTTTCCGTCTTTGGCACCATAAGCAATATTCTCGGCAATGGAATGATATGGACGGATGATCCTTTTCACTTTTACTGCCCGTTCATTGAGACCACCATGGCCAAAGCTTCGCCGGCCGCTTGCCATATCCTCGCTGTGCTTACGGGCAATTGCATTCAGATCGTTTCTCATTTCAAGCGGAGCCAGCCCTTTTGATTTCCTGAATTGATTAGTATGTTTGAGTATGTCTTCAGCCAGATCATCTTTTAAAGGTGCAGAAGACGTAAAAACAAATAAGCAAATAAAGGAAGAATAAAAAATGCAGAAACGGTTTTTAGCATAGGAGGAAATTTGATCATATCAATACTCAAGTTTTATACCAGTACAGAGAAATTTTATGTTATAATTGCTTAGTAGAATTACCGGACGTACAAGAGCCGGTAACTATCGGCTGCGACACTTCTACTTCGGCAAGCTCAGTGTCTGGGTAATCCCGATAATTATCGGGACGACGCTATTGTTCAATAAAGAACTGAACGATGAACGGAGCGACGCAACTGCAGCATAATAGTAGTAATGCAGCCGGGCCCATAAATAAACTATCATTTTAAAGCAATAACTTAGTTTAAACTAAAACTAACTGCATCATGCTTCAAAAATTAAACTGGGAGTCAGTTCCAACTGAAGAAGTAACTCCTTCCATGCACCGAAAAATTGTTTCGGGTGAAAAACTGATGATCGCCAAAATGAAATTCAAAGATGGTTTTGTAGTGCCGCTGCATCATCATATACATGAACAGGTGACGCAGGTAATTTCCGGGCAAATGCGTTTTTGGTTTGGAGAAAATAAAGAACAAATAATGGATCTTTTTCCGGGAGATGTGGTCGTAATTCCATCAAACCTGCCACATGAAGCACTGATGATTGGTGAAGTAGAAGAAATAGATACATGGTCGCCACCACGGCAGGATTGGCTGGATAAAACTGATGATTACTTAAGAAAATAAGTCATTGCGTAAAACGAAACTAATGGAACTGGGATTAAAAAATAAAGTTGCTTTCATTGCCGCATCAAGCCAGGGACTTGGAAAAAGCGTTGCACTTGAACTGGCGCAGGAAGGCGCCAGCATAATTATTTGCGGACGTAATAAAGAAAATCTTGAAAAAACAAAACAAGAAATAGAAAATAAAACTAATAAAGAAGTATTGGCTCTTGCCGGTGATTTGTCCGTTGCTGCTGAAAGAGATCAAATCATTAAAACTGCATTGCAATCTTATACTGCGATAGATATTCTTGTTACCAATACCGGTGGGCCGCCCTCGGGAAAGTTTGAAGACTTTACACAACAGCATTGGGATAAAGCATATAATGATCTTTTGTTAAGTGTTGTTGGTTTGGTAAATGGTTTTTTGCCGGGAATGAAAGAAAAGACGATGGGGCCGGATCATTTCAATTACATCTATGGCAGTAAAACAACCGATCAATAATTTTGTTCTGTCCAATGCTGTTCGGGTTTCTGTTGCTGGTTTGATGAAAACCTTGCCAATGAATTAGCACAATATAATATTACGGTTAACAATGTAATGCCGGGTTATACAGAAACCGAAAGGCTGAAAGAATTAATTGAAAGCAATTCCTCTTTTTCATTGGTGAAAAATGAAATACCATTAGGACGTTTTGGAAAACCGGAAGAGTTTGCTGCCGCCGTTGCATTTTTAGCAAGTGAACGGGCAAGTTATATTACAGGTGTTTCATTGGCAGTAGATGGAGGATGGACCAAAGGAGTTTTTTAAACATATTTAAAAAAATCCAAAACAATTTAAACCCATAGGTAATCCCGGAATGGGGAAAAAATTTCAGGATATATTTTTAGAAGTCAAAAAAATCCTAACTTTCAAATCCCTTAAATTAAAAACTATGTCAATACGATTAAACGAAATCGCACCAGATTTCAAAGCAGAAACCACTCAGGGACCTATTAGCTTTCATGAGTGGATAGGAAATGGATGGGCAGTTCTGTTTTCTCATCCAAAAGATTTTACCCCTGTATGCACTACCGAACTTGGGTATATGGCCAAACTTGCACCCGAGTTTGCAAAACGCAACTGCAAGATCATTGGCTTAAGCGTTGATCCTGTCGAGAACCATACAAAATGGGCGGAAGACATCCGCGAAACACAAGGTCATGCAGTAAATTATCCGATGATCGGTGACAAAGATCTTTCAATTGCAAAACTCTATGATATGCTTCCTGCTGAAGAACCGGGAACATCAGAAGGAAGAACAGCTGCTACAAATGCAACAGTACGTACTGTTTTCATTATCGGCCCCGATAAAAAAGTTAAGCTGATGCTCACCTATCCAATGACCACCGGACGCAACTTCAATGAAATTTTGCGTGTACTGGATTCAATGCAGTTAACCGCGGCTCATAAAGTGGCTACTCCTGTAAATTGGGAAAATGGTGATGATGTTATTATTGCCGGTTCGGTATCTGATGAGGAAGCAAAACAAAAATATCCCGATGGATGGAAAGCTCCTAAACCATACCTGCGCATTGTGCCGCAACCAGGTGTTGAACAACCTGCGTGAGTGAATGCATAACGATTTAATTAAACAGGGTCTTCAATTGAAGACCCTGTTTGGTTTTTACTAACGAGAATTATTCTGCTGATCAATTTAGATAACCATTCTTTACATAACCTACCAAACCACTGCTTCCGTCATTCGGGCCGGCAGCGAAGTACATGTAATAACGGTTTAAGCCTGTAATGGGTGGAAATGTTATACCCCACAAACCATCTATCTCTATTGCTTTTCCCTTTGTTGAAACCGGTGCAAGGAAATTTCCGCTTTCATCAAAAACATTTATATGCCCATCTCCATTATTTGCCACGAGTATCAAATTTGGTATTTGACTCCACTCACCCCAAAAACCCGCAGGAGCTTTTGTTATTCCCCATGGAGCATCCAATTTTCCTTTTGAAGCAAACCGCGTCAACAAAACACCTTCCGGGTTAAATACATTTATATAACCATTACCCGGGCCGGCCACTGCTGTTCCCGCTGCATTTTTCTTTGCGTAAGTAACGTATAATTTACCATCACTTACGGTTTGAATATTAAATGGTGCATAATCAGAAGGTATGGTTGGATCTGCAAATGGCTTAACAACCGGGTTCCAGTTTTTATCGTACACATCAATCCTGTTTTGAGCGAAGTTTGCAACATAAAGAAAAAATTCGCTGCCAACATTTGCCATTGCAATTCCTAAATAAGAAGCCGATGGCGAACGATCTATTTTCTTCACGGCTGCATTACCGCTATTCCATCCGGAAATTGTTCCGTCAGCAGTTGCAAAGATGAATTGTGCCGGATTGCCATCAGGAAGTTTGAAATCAGAAGTTGGATTATACACATGCCCTGTTGGATGACCGCTGGTGGAAGTACCGGCGTATGGAATGTTTACTGCACTTGCTACAGTAACTCCGTCGAGATTATAGATTGTACTTTTTCCTTTACCTTCTGATGATACCCATGCCGGACCTGAAGGTGGAAAAGTAATTCCCCAACCATTAACCAGGTTAGCATCTGCATTCCGTCCTGCAGCTGGAGTTGTACCAACAATGTCAACCTGTACAAAGTTTTTAAAGTCTTTTGGAGAAATATCGTCGCCTCCGCCAGGCTTGGCATTAGCAGTATTATTGTTCATGTTTTTTTGACAACTGAATGCAGTGACTAATAATACAAGAGTAAGAATTGATTGAAAAATTTTAATTGTTTGCTGTTTCATATATAGACTGTTTAATGGTGACTAATATCATCATTGAAACCATACAGGTTTCAATTAGAAACACCTTGTTTCAAAGTGAAAGGCGTGGTTCTTAAAGGCTGGTTCCTTAAAAATTAAAACTATCAAATTGTATACCTACTGGCACTGCAGACTTATTAACGGGTGTGAATATCTTAAGTGATGGAAGAACAATTTTCCGTGTTGATGTATCTTTAAAAAAACTTTTTATGAAAAATATTATTCTTTGTGTCGCTTTAGTTTTTTGTTTTACCTCGTTGCAAGCACAAAAAGAATCGGGAGCCAGGCACACCGATCCGCAGTTTGTGAATAAAAAATTAGTTCAGCTTCAATCAACTGTTAAAAAACTTGAAGCAACATTAAATGAGGCCAAAACATTAATGAGTAAACTGCAGGAGCAAAAAGATGCGATCAGTGAGTTAAACAAGCAAGACATGCTTTGGTTACAAAGGCTAATGGAAAAAAAATCACAGTTAGAGCAAATGATCTCTAATGCAATGAAGGCTGCTTCGGAAGCACAAAGTAATATTGCAAACAACCTTAAAGCTTCTTAATATTTTAACATTTGCCAGGTTAATAACTTAACAATGTTGCCTAACTGATCTTTTTAGAGTTGGGTATTTTGTTCCCCAAATAATTAACAACTGTAAAATAAATCTTCACTTTCTAATGATAACGTTATGAATAGTGGTTATAATTAACCTATTAAAATTGTTTTTAGTCTAATTCTTTTGGATTCATCTTTCAATCCCAAACTTTCGCTGCTAATCGACCCAGTTACATGTTGCGCAATACTGGCAAGATTTTTTATCGTAAATTCAGTAGCGGTTATATGTTTATTAATCTTAAAAAGAAAAAATTATGCGTTGGATAGGCGGCAGAGAAAGTTCAAATGTTGATGACCGCCGCGGTATTGGCGCCGGTGGAATTGCAGTTGGTGGCGGTATACTTGGTGCTATTGTTCTTGTGCTCCAATTATTACTCGGAGGCGGTGGTGGTGATGGGCAGCTACCTGTTCAGATACCCGGACAAAGCCAGGAAATGACTGCTGAAGAAAAAGCAGCCGATGAGGAAAGAGCAAAATTTGTAAAAGTTGTTCTTGGATATACTGAGGATGTATGGAACCAGTTATTTGCACAACAAGGAAGTCAATACCAGGAGCCGACACTTGTACTTTTTCGTGGTGGTGTGCAATCGGCTTGCGGCGCTGCGAGTTCTGCATCGGGCCCTTTCTATTGTCCGGGAGACCAGGAATTATATATCGATCTATCATTTTACCAGGAACTGGAACAACGGTTCCAGGCGCCGGGAGATTTTGCAATGGCGTATGTTGTTGCTCATGAAGTAGGTCATCATATTCAAAAATTACTCGGTACCTCCGATAAAATGGCCAGGCTTCGCCAGCAAGTAAGCGGAGAAGAGTATAATAAATATTCCGTGATGCTGGAGTTACAAGCTGATTTTTTAGCCGGTGTGTGGGCACATCACGCACAGCAAATGAAAAATATTTTGGAACCGGGTGATATAGAAGAAGCATTAAATGCTGCTAATGCGATTGGTGACGACAGGCTTCAAAAAGAATCGCAGGGTTATATAGTTCCGGAATCATTTACACACGGTACTTCACAACAACGCATCTATTGGTTTAAAAAAGGATTTCAAACTGGTGATATGCGGCAGGGTGATACATTCAATGATCCTTCCTTACAATAATATTTTTCATCATCTTAATTGTTTCGCAAGTATCATCTGAACAAATGATCTGTTCACAGTATTCATACCTTTAGGTTGATTAATTTAACCGAATGGATTACCAGGTTTATACACCTTGCCACGAACTTCAGCCATTTATAAAATGTTTTTGGTCACTGGAAGATGAAAAGAAGGAAGGACCCTTGAAGCAACGGGTATTGCCTGATGGCTGCATGGAAATGATATTTCATTATGGTGATCTTTACCGCCAATATTTTGAAGACGGATCGGCCATTATTCAACCAAGAAGCTTTGTATTTGGGCAGATAACAAAATATATTGAAATAGCGCCTACAGGTACAAGCGGAATTATTTCAGCAAGATTTTTACCGGAAGGGATCAGTCCTTTTATAAGCATGCCTGTAACATCGCTTGAAAACAAGGCAGTGCCCATTGCAGAAATATTTGCTGACGGTACCGCTCTTGAGGAACGGATCGTACATGCAAATAATAATGACGAACGAATTCAATTGCTCGAAAGTTTTTTATTATCGAAGCTTATCGAACCAACTACGATCGATGCGATCACAAGATCATGTGTAGAAGCTATATTTCAATCGCAGGGACAAATTGGGGTTGTTGAATTAGCCGGTAAAATGAATATCAACCGGCGGAAGATGGAAAGAAAATTTACAACTGTAATTGGAATGAGCCCGAAACAATTGGCAAGAGTAGCAAGATTACAATCCGCTTTAAAAATGCTTGAAGAAAAAAAATTTACGAGTCTTACTTCGCTTGCTTATGAAAATGGATATTATGACCAGGCACATTTCATTAAAGAATTCAGAGATTTCACTGGGGTTAGCCCAAAATCCTTTTATGCGGATAATCTGAAATTATCTGCACTCTTTGTCGCCGGTGAATAACTGTCGCATTTTTACAATTTTTAAATTTGCCCCTCTCCTATTTTTATAAAAATGAACAAAATGATCAAACGTGCAAAAAATTATTTTCTGCTCATTAACCTTATTGCATTTATATCGATGGTAAGTATTTCTGCATGCAATGAAAAAAACAATACAGAGAAAACTACCGAAACAGCGGCCTCTGTTACTGAAACAAAAGAACTGGTATTTGATAAATTAGTCGGTGTATGGAAAAGTGAAGATGGTAAAAGTTTTGAGCAATGGACAAAAAACAATAATGGCACTTATCATTCCCGGGTATTTAGTGTGAAAGGTGCAGACACTTCATGGAATGAACAGGCAAATATTTATCGTGAAAATGATAATTGGATCTTTGAAAACACGGTGAAAGGTCAGAATGATGGTAAAGCCGTAAAATTTACTTCAACAATATTAAATGATAAAACTGTTCAGTTCAGCAATCCGCAGCATGATTTTCCAACGGATGTCAATTATTCTTTGCCTGATGCAAATACGGTAAACGCCTTTATTATTGGCCCTAATAATAAGGGAGGAAAAGACACTATTCGATTTAACTATACAAGGTTAAAATAAAAAAGGCTGCTCAGTTGAGCAGCCTTCTGATATAAAAAGAAATTATTGTTTTATAAATTTTGCAGATCTTGTTTCTTTACCATCATCCACCTTCACTACATAAAAGCCTGAAGAAAGTTTCGAAATATTTAATTGCGTAAGCGTATTGCTGCTTTCCTGTTGCATTACTAATTTACCCATCAGGTTATATACTTTGATCACAGTTTTCTTTTGCACTCCTTCCATCGATACATTCAACTGACCATTTGCAGGGTTAGGGAAAAGGTTGATTGCAAATTTTGTATCCGCATTTTCCATAGTAGCAGGAGCTGTTACATTAGTGGCCGTGGTTATTACCCTTGTTGCACTAATGGTTTGCACCTTCAAGTTATAACAAGACGTTGCACTGCTTGCACTACCTGCCGAATATACTTTTGCATAATAAGTACCTGGATTAACAATTAATGCGATCGTTTCATTTCTGGTACCCTTATTTTTTGAAATACCAATTTGCGATCCGCTGCTGTTTAATACAGCAAGGTCATAGTTTCCAGGTAATGCGGTTAACCATACATTGATCGTACCATATGTACTGATCGTGAATTTATAATAGTCAATATCATCTCTTGTTGCAATAGTTCCTTTTACATCTGCATTCAGACTTATTGCCGCAGCGCCGCCGATTGTACCGTTTGTGCTAACATCATAGGGGCCGGGACAACCCGATGAGGGGGGCGGTGGAGGGTTTGATCCTGATGTTGAGAATTGTCCATAGCTGTATCCACTAGTTTCAGTGAGGCTGCAGTTTGAGTATACTCTCCAATCATATGTTGTGTTCCCAGACAAAGAATATAAATTGACAGATAGTCCATAGGTACCGGAAGTTGCAAATATCCATGAACCGGAAGAAACTGGCTTATACTCGACAGTATAAGCAAACGCCCCGTTCACAGCATTCCAATTCAGGGTTGCAGTGGTGGAAGCTATATTAGATGCTGAAAGTCCGCCAGGAGCACTACATCCGGAACCTTGTGCCAATGTTGTAAACTGCGTTTGTGTATAGCTGCTGGTACCGGAAGAACAATTAGCTCTTACTCTCCAATCATATGAAGTAGATGGATTCATTCCCATTAAGGTCCATTGCAAGGAGGTTGTACCATTTGCAATAGTTATCCAGCTGGAAGAATTTGCAAGTTTATAATCGACATTATAACTCGACGCCTCACTAACAGCTGCCCATGTAGCAGTGGCAGCGGTAGCTGTAACGCCGGAAGTTGAAAGACCGGTTGGAGCATTGCATGATCCTCCAGTCTGTGATGACAAAGTACTAAATGTTGTCTGTGCATAGCCGCTGCTCCCCGATGAACAATTAGCTCTTACTCTCCAATTGAAAGTAGTGGAAGCAGGCATACCCAGTAAATCCCAGGATGTCGATATTGTTCCTGCTGCAATATTGATCCAGTAACCCCATGATGTTGCTTGATAATCCACATCATAACTAATAGCTCCGCTAACTGGATTCCAGTTCGCGACCGAGCTACTTGTCGTAATGTTAGTTGTTGAAAGACCAGTTGGTGCGCTACATTGCGCACTAACGCCATAGGTGGTGACCACCAAGGTAATCAGAGCCATTAATTTCATGAGAAGTATTGAATTTTGAGAGGTTTAAAAAATTTAAGGACGGCGCAAATTTAAATGCACTATAGATATAAAATCAAACGCTAAACGACGAATATGATGCCAAGAAAATTAACAGGGACTTATTCGATCGGTGTTGATAGATTTGAATCAATTTTTTAGGGTGAGGAAAATTTATTATTCACAGAATAGGGAATTTACTAGTTAGCCAATTCTCTCATTTAGACTTTGTTATTGTTTATTAACAGGCCTTAATAAAGTAACTTTACGTAAAATCATTTTATAAAAAAAATTCTGGCATTAGTTATAAATATTTATTCACATGTATCAGTTTCCCCACATGGAGCACTTTTTTAATCAAGAAATTCGGGTTTTAGCAAACAACAAATAAAAAAGCTGCCTCATCAGGCAGCCTTTTACTTCTAACAGATCAGAACTTATTGTTTTACAAACTTTGCAGACCTGGTCTCGTTGCCATCATTAACATGCACAAAGTAAAAACCAGCAGAAAGTTTCGAAACATTTAATTGTGTAAGCGCATTACCACTTTCCTGTTGCATTACTAATCTACCCATCAGGTTATATACCTTGATCACAGTTTTCTTTTGAACTCCTTCCATCGATATATTCAACTGATCACCTGTGGGGTTGGGGAAAAGGTTAATTGTAAAGTTTTGATTCACATTTTCCATAGTGCCAGTAGCTGTTACATTAGTAGCAGTAGCTGTTACGCTGGTTGCAGTAGTTGCTACCCTGGTTGCAGAAATTGTTTGCACCTTCAACGTATAACAAGATGTTGCACTATTCGCAGTACCGGTCGGATATACTTTGGCATAATAAGTACCTGGATTAACAATTAATGCGACCGTTTCATTCCTGGTACCTTTATTTTTTGAAATACCAATTTGCGCTCCGCTGCTATTTATTACAGCAAGGTCATAGTTACCAGGTAATGTAGTTAACCAAACATTGATCGTACCATACGTACTGATCGTGAATTTATAATAGTCAATATCATATTTTGGACCAATAGTTCCTTTTACCTCTGTATTTAAACTTATTGCAGCGGCGCCGCTGATATTATTGTTTGTACTGACATCAAAAGGGCCGGGACAACCTGATGATGGAGGCGGTGGAGGCGTTGATCCCGATGTTGAGAATTGTCCATAGCTGTAGCCACTAGTTTCGGTGAGGCTGCAGTTTGCGTATACTCTCCAATCATATGTTGTGTTCGTTGACAAAGAATATAAATTAACAGATAGTCCATAAGTACCAGAAGTTGCATAGAGCCACGCACCGGAAGAAGCAGGCTTATATTGGACAGTATAAGCAAACGCCCCGTTCACAGCATTCCAATTCAAGGTTGCGGTGCTGGAAGCAATATTAGATGCTGAAAGTCCGCCAGGAGCACTACATCCACTACCTGTTGCTTGTGTGGTAAACTGCGTTTGTGTGTAGGCGCTGCTACCGGAAGTACAATTTGCTCTTACTCTCCAATCATATGAAGTAGATGGATTCATTCCCATTAGGGTCCATGTTAAAGAGGTTGTACCGTTTGCAATAGTTATCCAGTCAAGAGAACTTGCAAGTTTATAGTCGACATAATAACCCGTAGCACCGCTAACAGGCGACCATGTAGCAGTAGCAGCCGTAGCTGTAATGCCATTAGTTGAGAGACCGGTTGGTGCACTACATTGAGCACTAACACCATAAGATGCGACTACTAAAAAAATCAGAGCTGGTAATTTCATAAGGATATTGAATTTTGAGAGATTAAAAATTTGATGGCAATGCAATATAAATCCACAAGGGTTATCAATCAACCGCTAAACGACGAATATGATGACAAGAAAATTACGAGGGATTTATTCGAGCGGTTTTGATAGATTACAATCGATTTTTTACCTTGGAGACCACTTACTATACATAGAATATGGTTAGCCAATTCTCTCATTTAGACTTTGATATCATTTCTTAACGTACCTTAATAAATGATTCACTTAAAATCATTTTATAAAAAAATACTGGCATTAATTATAATTGTTAATTCACATATATCATTCCTTCATGCCTATACTACTTTTTTTATCAATAAAAACGGACAGATTGTTTTTGGTCGTAATTATTACCAGGTTACTAAATGTAAGAAGTAAAAAAAGAAATTCGGGTGTCAGTAAATGACAAATAAAAAGGCTGCCTGATCGGGCAGCCTTTTTATTCTAACAGATCAGCCTTTATTTTTTTACAAATTTTGCAGACCTGGTTTCTTTGCCATCATTAACATGAACCAAATAAAATCCGGCGGAAAGTTTTGAAATATTTAATTGTGTAAGCGTATTGTTGCTGCCTTGTTGCATAACTAATTTTCCCATCAGGTCATAGATCTTTATCTCAGCTTTTTTATCAACTCCCTCCACCCAAATATTCAATTGATCACCTGCAGGATTTGGGAAAAGGTTCAAAGTGAATTTTGGATTTACAAACTGATCGGTTGCTGTGCCTGTTTGCACTCTTAATGTATAACACAATGTTGCATCGCTGGCATTGCCTTTCGGAAATACTCTTGCATAATAATCCCCTGCACCTACATTAATATTAATTGTTTCGCTTTGTGTTCCGTTATTCTGAGAGATAGCTATTTGTGTTCCGCTGCTATTTAATATGGCGAGATTATAGTTCGCCGGCAATGTTGTTAGCGTTACAATGATAGATCCGCCGGTTGTAATGGTGAATTTGTAATGATCATTGTCGTTTCTTGGAGAAACGGTTCCTTTAATATCCGTATTTAAAGGAATAGTAGCAGCGCCGGCAGTAGTACCATTCGTGCTTATATCATAAGGGCCGGGACATGGTGATGAAGGAGGTGATGTAGTAAACTGTGATGCACTGTAATTACTTGATAAGCCTGTGCAATTTGCCCTTACTCTCCAATCATATAAAGTTGATGCCGTCAACCCACCAATGTTGACTGATAAAGAGGTTGTACCAGTTGCTGCGTTCACCCAGGTGCCTGATGAAGCTTCTTTATAATCCACATCATAATTATTAGCACCGCTGACAGCGACTCCAACTTACAGTGGCGCTGCTGACCGTAATGTTAGAAGATGCGAGACCTGTTGGCGCATTGCATGTTGGTGACGATTGAGTAGTGAATTGTGATTGTGCATAAGCACTGCTGCCGGATGAACAATTAGTTCTTACCCGCCAATCATATACTGTTGATGCTGTTAATCCGGACAGGTTAACTGATAAAGAAGTAGTGCCCGTTGCGGCATTGATCCAAACACCTGAAGAAGTCGCTTTATAATCTACATCATAACTAATTGCACCTGCTGCTGCCGACCAACTAACTGTTGCGTCCGTTGTTGTGATGCCCGAAGCTGATAGTCCCGTTGGTGTTGGACAAGTCGAAACTTCTGGTCGGAAAGCTGCCACCAAGCAGGCCATCCTGTAATAGGCATACGCTTCATCCGATGGTTGAGTGTTACCAATAGCTCTTCCTGTCGCATCGCCATTATAAGTTAATTCGGGATTTGACCATCGGTTGATCCTTGTACAATTGAAACCACCATTAGCACATTGATCATTATATGCCATTATAGTTCTCCATCGAGCCGATGTTGGGCTTGATGTACCCTGCGCAATGGCAACCTGGTTTATGTAGCCATGATGATGTGAGCATGGAGTTGTACTGCCGTCAACATACCAATCATGTCTCAATCCCATATTATGCCCGCATTCATGTGCCATTGTAAAATTTCCTACAACACAAGAGTATAATGAAACATTAAATGCACTGCCCGATGAGTAAGAAGTAGAATTCGTATTCAGATAACCAATACCGCAACTGCTTGTTGGAGATCCTATGATCAGACTTACAAGGTCAGCACCATATTGATCACGCAATGAATGAACATTATCCATGTATCCATCTGATGTCCCTGCAAGCCGGCTAAGATCAGTGCTGAAATTCCCGGATTCTGTATAGGTTACCTTCGTAGTATGCACTAATCTGAATGTAACATTATTGATACCGGAATTGGTCATTGAAGCATTCATGTTAGTAACAGCTTGTGTGATATTAGCAACTGTATTGGCGGCACCACCCCAGTTGTTCTCTGCCTGCTGCGTATACACAACCATCATATCAATAATAGAAGAGCCCGGGCATGGACTGCTAAGATCACAAATACTTGTTACGGCAGCATTCGGTTGGGATTCCCCGCTTACTTCAATGTAATCAGCACCTTTTTCCCGTTGACTAAAAACAGTTTCATCAGATAACGAAACAGCGAATATGTTTGAAGCAACCTGGTCAATACTGAATTTTCTTCCATCATCGAGAAGTATTAAACCGGCCGTGCGGTCATTGTATTTTGAAAAAGTAATATATCCCGTGGTCGTTCCTTCCAACCGTCCTTCGTAAGAAAAAGAGCCCGCAGGATAGTTATGCATTTTTATAAACTTACTTTTTACGATCAGGTTAGAATTGATTGCAATAAAAAAATCCTGCGGCGCCAAAAAATCAGTTTGGCTTACATACCGTGAACTGATGTAATGAGATCTCATTTCGCTTTTAAGGCGAAAAGTTTCAGGTACATCCTGTTCGCGAATCGTTTTATCAAAAAGAAGTTGTTGTGCACTGACAATAGTGCTCGCTGTTAATAACAGCAACGCGATGAATAATCTCATAAGGGGTTCACATTTGAGCGGTTCAAAAATTAGAGGGCAGCACAAGTTAGGAGTCTCGATAATAGAAAACCCAAACCTGCCCGATGAATTTTCCACAAATGCGCCTACTCATTCAAATGACATAGTAATTTTCCGAATTACCTTAGGCAACAACCGCATTAGGAATGATTTGAATCAGGATATTTTATGCAGCCCAGGAAAAGGCATTTCATTTTTACTGCGACACGTTCTTGACGCCGGCAAATCCGGAAACTTTAAAATCGCCTATCTTTAGTATTACTCCAGTTCACTTTGTTCTATAGCATCGATAGCCGATGAATAACCACAGTTATTCCAATTAAAAAACTTAATGGCTGATCATATGAAATTGAGTTCGCTTTTTATTGTATGCATTCTTACCGGCATTGCAAATCTCTCTTATGCGCAGGAAAAAGTAAAGGGAACGGTTTACACAGACTCTGCAACTTTAAAGATCGTCAACATTTATCCTGATTCATTCCCTAAAGTTTCAGTTGTATTTACTGCTGAAACTTACAAAGGTGAGCCTGTATGGCAATTAACAAAAGAAAAAATGAGAGTAAAAGAAAACGGGCAAAATTGTAATGTCGTCAGCCTTCAGCTTGTTTCAAAAAACAAACCTGTTAATCTTGGTGTGGTGATCGATCATTCCAGCTCTATGTTAGATGACTCAGCTGCATACAGCCAGTTTTATCGCTTCAATATACCATACAGATCGCCATTAGATAATGCAAAAACAGCAATTAAAAAATTTATTTCCGGATTTGATTCCACAAAAGACCTTGTAAGCGTAACTGGTTTTTCCACAACAGTGAGTGAAAAACTTCCGCTGACAAAAAATATAGCACAGGTAAATTTGCTGGTTGATTCGCTCAATGGCGATGGCAATACAGCTTTGTATGATGCTATAGCGAGCAGCCTGGAAGAAATAAAAAAAGGGTACGGTCTTAAAATAATGATCGTACTAACTGATGGCGAAAATAATAGTTCACAGGAAACTCTTGAATCAGTAATCGCTAAATCAAAAAAAGAAAATATCCCTGTCTATGTTGTCGGATTAGGAGACGTAAATAAAAATGTTTTGCAAAAGATCGCCGATGAAACTAACGGCGAATTTTATTTTACCCCATCGGCTTCAACGCTCGACAGTATTTATCAATCGATCCGGAAAAAAATACAGGCATTCTATGACACTGGCATATGAATCGCCGAATTTTTCCGCAAATGATATCGAAAGAGAAATTGAATTGTCGTTTGATGTCGCAAATATTTATCTTACCACCAACCCGTCTTCTGTTAAGTTTCCTGAAGATGTAACTGCATATTTGCAAAAAAAGGAAAAAGAAAAACAGTATTTAATTTATGGAGGAATAGTGCTTGTTGTGTTAATAGCAGCAGGTGTTCTTCTTTACAAGGGAAAAATTATAATGCCCTCGCTCAAAATAGTTTCCTTATATCCTAATCCGGGTAATGGGAATATTACCATTAAATGTGCAGGAAAAGTAAAAGAACTTGACGTGTTTGACATGAACGGAATTCTGATCAAAAAATTTGTTATTAATGAAGGTTCCACCAAACTGGATCTTTCAGGTTTAAAGCCAGGTGCCTATATCGCAGTAATACGAAATGAACATCGTTCGGCTTCGCAAAAATTCATAATACAATAATTAATCATGAAAATTCCTTCTCATTATAACCGGTTAATGCCTTATGTCATTATTCCCAATGGGTATAAGTTTATGGAGTTTATGAAGAAGGTTTTTGGAGCCACGGAACAAGCCATCGTGCCGCGTAGTGAAGGCATTATTATGCACGGTGAATTGCGTATCGGTGAAGCGGTCATTATGTTTGCCGATGTCACTGAACAATTTGAAGCAAGACCAGCCGGCATTTTTATTTATGTAGAAAATACAGACGATACATATAAAAAAGCATTGGACGCAGGAGCCAGCTCCTTAATGAACCCAACTCAGCAACCTTACGGATACACCTGCGGTTTTCACGACCCTTTTGGGAATGATTGGTGGCCGGTAGAGGCGGAAAAATAAATTTTGTTTTCCCATTCATAAAGTTTTAAGCTTTTTTACGCAGCAGAAATAATAATTTAGTTGACACAATTCCTTTTATGAAAAAGATCTTCGCCTTATTAATTATTCTTTCCCAGGTAACCATCATTTATGCCTGCACTACTTTTTTTATAAACAAAAATGGCCAAATGGTCTTTGGCCGTAACTATGATTGGATAACCGATGCAGGAATGGTTTGTACTAATTTGAAAGGGTTGTCAAAAACATCGATGAAAACAGAGAATGGAGAAACCATTAGCTGGATGTCGCAATACGGCAGTATTACTTTTAATCAATACGGTAAAGAATTTCCAACCGGCGGCATGAATGAAAAAGGATTGGTTGTAGAATTGATGTGGCTGGATGAAACAAAATATCCGGCCAATGATAACAGGCCGGCGATTGGCGTATTGCAATGGGTACAATACCAGCTAGACAATTGTGCAACTATTGATGAAATAATTGCAACAGATAAAAAATTACGCATTTCAGCTACCGGCACCACTCCCCTGCATTATCTTGTTGCCGATGCAAATGGCAATGTTGCTGCTATTGAATTTTTAAATGGCAAAATGGTTGTGCATAAAGGCACTGATCTTCCTTTTACAGTTCTTACCAATAATACGTTACGATGAATCCGTAACGTCTTATAAAAATTCTTCGGCAAGCGGCAACAACTCTTTGGAACGTTTTGGCCAAGCATGCAATATGATCCAGCAATTGAAGGCTGATAACAATACAAAACCGGTAATCGATTATGCATTTGATATTCTTGGAGAAGTGGCACAGGGAAACTATACTAAGTGGAGCATTGTATATGACATCACGAATAAAACTATTCAATTCAAAACAAATCGATTTAAGCAAATAAAGACTGTAAGCTTTTCTGCTTTTGATTTTACTTGCAATGCAACTGCCAAAGTATGGGACATGAACCAGGCAGGAAACGGAACCATCAATAATTTGTTTGAGAATTTTAATACTGCTATCAATAAAAGAATTGTGGAAACAGCCAGCAAAGGAAAGCGAAGGCCAATGTGGAAATAAGCCAGAAAAACAGGGAACGCCTCTGGCAATATGCTGCAGATATTAAATGCAAATAACTTCTTATCTCATTTTACCTCTTACCAATCTCCGTTCGGTGTAGTTTTTGCATAAATAAACTCAAAGTAGTTTATTCAAATACCATGCAAAAAAAACACGATGAGTACAAGTGATTACAAACAAATGGCTTCTGATTTTTTGATGCTTGCTTCCAAAGGAAAAGCAAGAGAAGCTTTCAGCAAATATGTTGGTAACGATTTTAGACATCACAATATTTATTTTAAAGGTGATGGCGAGTCATTAATGACCGCAATGGAAGACAATGCAAAGAAAAATCCTGACAAGATATTTGAGATCAAAAGAGCGTTGCAGGAAGATGACCTGGTAACAATTCATTCTCATGTCCGTCAAAAACCGGGTGATCCGGGCGCTGCTGTTGTTCATATTTTTCGTTTTGAAAATGATAAGATCGCAGAACTATGGGACCTTGGCCAGGCTGTTCCACTGGAAACAGTCAATGAAAACGGTATGTTTTAATTTAAAAAATACAGTTATGATTTCAACAAATAACATAGCAAAAGCAGAAACAACGATCGGTGCACCCGTTGATAAAGTATGGGATGCATTAATTAACCCTGAAATGATAAAGCAATATATGTTTGGCACCACGGTTATTTCAGATTGGAAAGAAGGAAGTAAAATAGTTTGGAAAGGAGAATGGGAAGGCAAGCAATATGAAGACAAAGGAAAAATTCTAAACATGGCGCCAAGAAAACAATTACAGTACAGTCACTTCACTCCTGCAGCGGGTGTTGCCGATGTTCCTGAAAATTATCATATAGTAACCATTGATTTGAAGGAAGAGGATAAACAGACCGTTGTTATTTTAACGCAGGATAATAATGCTGATGAAAAAGCAAAAGAACATTCTGAAAAAAACTGGAAGATGATGCTGGCTTCATTAAAAAAACTGCTTGAAGAAACCAATTAAACAATTTTTTTTGAAAGTGTATTAATTACAGGGATCACCGGCCACAACGCCGCCTCCATCTAATGGCATTCCCCCAATTGCTTTACCCCGCAGGGCCGCAGGTATAAATTCTATTCTCCGGTTTTGGACTTTATTTTCCGCACTATCATTGGCTGCAATTGGCTTTGTACTTCCGAAACCAACAGCGATTAACCGTTTGCAATCAATCCCGTTTTCAACAAGCCATTTACAAACTGTCAATGCTCTTTTCTCCGTAAGTGTTTGAATAGCCGATTCGGTAAGTGAGTTATCGCTATGTCCTTCTACACGAAGCGCAGTGATATAATCTTTTTGAATTGAAAATTCTTTTACTTGCATCAAGGCCTCTTTGCCTTCATCTGTAAGCTCAGCGCTGCCGGTTTTAAATGTCACTGCTTTTTCTAATACCAGCTTTCCGTTTTCCAGTTTTGGAAGCTGTGCGCTGCAAAATATGGACACTGGTATGATCAGTATCGTGATTAATAATTTCATAATAAATATTATCAGTAAAAATAATCATTACGTGAAAATAAATGCCATCCCGGTAAACCGGGATGGCAAACAAATACTTATCCAACCAAAATAACTTAGTTGAGATATGCATTTTTTTTATAACCAAACAAACCCTCACTATAGTTCAATCGAAGGGTCGTGATATTATTAATAGGTTTTTAATTAATAACGTCGCGCTGGATACTATAGCGGTAATGAGGCAGAATATTTTGAACTAACTAAACCGGAGTTCTTAATTAAATCCTTTTATCCAAATAATATGCCATTGATTTATAAAACAGCGATTAATGGATGTGGTGAATAACTGGCCACGAACAGTGAATAAAAAAGGCCGTCCCGAATCCGGGACGGCCAAGGAAGGGACTTGTCAAATCGTCAAATCGCTACCTATTTCTTTATATATTCAAACAATAAATGGTCTTCATCGGTTACGTCCGGGCTGCAATAGACAGCCAGTTCCTATTTATTTATTGCTGCTGATGTAGAAGAAGCAAAAGCTATGCCTTAAAGTGCTATGTCGAAATTACTTTTCCGTCTTCCTGGTAAAAAAGTAATAACCCAAAAAACTTAATGATATGCTGAACGCCATGATGGCTAAAGAATGAAAACTCAGCGGCTGGGTATAATTAACGCCTATCAGGCCAATCCCAATACCTGCTAAAATCGAAAACCATTTTATATTGGCATTTTTATTATCCTCTGTTGTCCTGTTATCTAAAATGGATTGCGCTATATTTTCAGAAATGCCTTTGTCCACTATTTTGTTTTTAAGCCTGTGTTCAAATATCCTTTTCATCATGTTAATAATAAAAAACATAAACATACCTGTAACAAGGATGGCCGCACAGATCTGGAATACTTCCTCATTATATCGTATAATATAACGGTTGCCTTCCTGTGCATTTACTACATAACTTAATAAACTTGTTGTTGTAAGTGCTGATATTTTTTTCATTAATTTAATTTTATAGTGAATATGACGGGTCTTACTAATAATTGTTGCAATTGATTAATATAAATCCAGCACTTTCATTTCTTTCCGGTATTTTTTATACATGTCAAATACCAGTGCGGCTATAACAGTAACAACAGAAATGGCGATTAAATAAATAAAAATTGCGGCCATTCCTTCAAACATGCTTGCTATATAATTGCGGAAATAATAAGCTCCACTGCTAAGAAATCCCACTGAGACAAAAATAAGTGTCCACATAACCAATCGCTCGCCGGCGGGCTTTGGCTGCGCTTTCGGCAATTGATTTATTACAGATGCAGACAGGTCAAAGTCAAAAACAGGTTGCGGTTGTTGTTTTATGCCTGTTATCAATGACCGGTAAACTTCGGCCTTTATTGTACATTCTTTGCACGCATGCATGTGCTCAAGAGTATTTACTTCGCAATGCTGCTTGTCAATAACAAACTGTTGCACTTCATCATCAGTAAGATGCTTTACCATAGATCCTCCTTTTTATATTGAAGCAAAAGATGATTTTTTAATTCTCTTCTTGCCCTGAACAAGTAACTTTTGACGGTACCTGCGGGTAAACCGGTAATCTGTCCAATCTCGTCGTAACTTAATTCTTCGTTATGATATAAAGTAATTAATGTCTTATATATGACTGGTAATTTTTCAATGCCTGTCTTTAAAATCTCAGAAATATTTTTTTCCATAACAACAGTATCTGCTGCTTCAGGAGAAAATCCTTTCGCTGTATTTATCATATCCAGCATATCATTCCCTTCTCCCGTTTCTTTTTCTTCGATATCATTTTCCAGCAACACTAATTTTCTTTTTCGCAAATGATCGATGCAGGTATTATAGCTTATCTGTGCAATCCATGTAGAGAGTTTTGATTGGAATTTAAAGGAGTGAAGCTTTTGGTAGGCCTTTAAATAGATATCCTGGGCAATATCTTTTCTATCGCCATCATTCGTTATTGTGTCAAATACGATCTTTGCCACGAGACTCTCGGTATTCTTTATTATAATACCAAAGGCATTGGGATCGCCACCTAATACCCTTTCCACAAGGCAGCGGTCTGTGGTATTTTGCCCGGTATTACTGTTCACTTGCCATTTGACGGGTTGGTTATAGAAATGTTGCAATATATTTAAACAAATTTCTCTTTTATTTAATCTTTTCCCACTTTAGCATCGCTAACATTGTATGAACACGGTGAAAGTATATGGAAAAATAATTGATGATAGTACCCGTTGCGGGCATTATTATTCACCCGTGGACATTATTGCCATAAAATTTAAATGCTGCAACAAATATTATCCCTGTTATCAATGTCATGAAGAAACAGCCGGCCATGCTGCACAAACATGGAACCAGGATGAATGGGATACAAAAGCCATTTTATGCGGAGCCTGTAAAACAGAATTAACAATTCGGGAATATATGCGATCAGGAAATCGTTGTCCGGAATGCGATGCTGCATTCAACCCCAATTGCAGTAAACACTATCATTTGTATTTCCAAACTTAGGTAGCCTCTTAATTAGTTTTTTAAACCACAGAGACACGGAAGTCACAGGGGGACACAGAGACTTTCGCCGTGTAACTTTGTGTCATTGTGTCTCCGTGGTTTAATTTTATTATACACTTAGACACTACTTAAACTTAAGCTTCACATTACAGCATCGGCATTTTTGCTAACTTCGTCGCCTGTATTTTATGGCTTATTCACGTCAACTTGCAGCTATCATGTTTGCCGATATTGTCGGCTATACCGCATTGATGGAGGATGATGAATCAGTGGCGATGCGTTTTCGTGAACGATTAAAAAATAAACTGGAAGAAGTAGTAAATGATCATGGTGGCCGTGTGCTTGAATTTCATGGCGACGGCGCACTGTGCAGTTTTACAAGTACGCTGGAAAGTGTAAAGGCAGCAACTGCTTTACAATTGGAAATGCTGAACCCGCCTCTTGTTCCTCTTCGTATCGGTATTCACACAGGCGATGTGCTGGTTGATGATAACAATGTTTATGGTGACGGAGTAAACATTGCATCGCGGATGGAATCTTTTGCAGTGGCCGGCAGCATTTTTATTTCAGGCAAAGCATACGATGATATAAAAAATCAAAAAGAAGTTTCGGCTGTTTCGATGGGAAGGTATTTACTTAAAAATGTAAAAGAACAGGTAGAAATTTTTGCGATCAGCAATCCCGGCTTGAAAATTCCTGATGTTGAAACGCTTGAAGGCAAGGGTGAGATCGTTCGCCAGAAATGCATTCTTGTTTTACCATTTGTAAATATGAGCAATGATCCTGAGCAGGAATATTTCAGTGATGGATTAACGGAAGAGCTTATTTCCAATTTATCAAAACTAAAAGAGACAAGGGTTATTTCACGGACCACTTCCATGAAATATAAAGGAACAAGCAAGGATATAAAAACGATCGGCAAGGAAACCGGCGCCGATTATATTTTGGAAGGAAGTGTAAGAAAGGCCGGGAACAATCTTCGCATCACCGCCCAATTTATCGATGCTACCCGTGATGTTCATTTATGGGCACAAAGCTTTCGCGGCACTCTGGATGATATTTTTGATATCCAGGAAGATGTTTCTTTAAAGATTGTTGAAGCATTGAGGTTGCAACTCAGCAGCGAAGAAAAAAATACGTTACAAAAAAGATATACTGATAATTCCGAAGCTTACCAATTGTATTTGCAGGGAATTTTCTTTTGGAAAAAAAGAAATGAAGCCGGGATTGAAATCTGCGATAAAATTTTTTGAAAAAGCTTTGGAGAAAGATCCTGATTATGCATTGGCATGGGCAGGCCTTGCTGATACTTATAGTTTGATGGGAGAATATACCAATATTTCGAGAAGAGACCTTTATGCAAAACAAATGGAGGCCGTGCATACAGCCCTTAAAATCGACCCGCAGCTTGCAGAAGCACATGTGTCACTTGGAATTTCTCTGATGCTGAATGATTGGGATTGGGTTGGCGCTGAAAGAGAATTTAAATTGGGTTACAATTGAATCCGAAATATGCAACAGGTCATCATTGGTATGCGGAGTTGCTTTTATTTACAGGAAAAACTGCAGAAGCATTTAAAGAGATCGCACTGGCTGTTGATCTTGATCCTGTTTCGCAGGGAATATTAAAGGATAAAGGAATTTTTCAATACTATATCGGGCAATTTGATGAAGCGATTAAAACAGGATTGACAACATTGGAGATCGATCCTGGTTTTGTACCGGTGCACCGGCTTATCTCATTAGCGTATGCAGGCAAAGGAATGTATGAGGAAGCAATCAAAGAAAATAAAAGATGGGGAGAGTTAACAGGCAATAAAGTAAAAACTGATGTTGCGCTTGCGCATATTCTATGCCACAGCGGACAGAAAGGAGGAAGCAAGAAAAATTATTGAAGACACAGGTATTGAAAAGATACTTAGTTCAAATGATTATCGTGGTATTGCACTTGTCTATACTGCTCTTGGTGAAAAAGATGAAGCACTTGAATGGCTTGAAAAAAGTTATGAGAAACATGAAGAGTCATTGTGCAGTATGGGAATAGATCCCAAGTTTGATCCGATCCGCGATGAACCGCGGTTTAAAGAGATCATGAAAAAGATCGGTTTAGATAATTAAGAACTGCAAACAGGATCGATCCTTTTGTAACCCCGACAGATTTTCCATTTTCATTTACGATTGAAAGTTATATTCATCACACAAGAATGCTGACAGTGAGATTTAACGGCACCGTATTTAAACCAAATGGACATGCTCCAACCCTAATGGAAAGTTTAAGATAAAATGCTTTATATAACATTAAATCTCAAATCCGGAATTCCTCTTTCTCCCCTATCTTTGCCGACCTCTATATTTGACTATGGAGTATTAAACTGTTTAAGAATCAACACTTATGGACAAATTGATTTATCTGGTTCCGGTGATGGGATTGATCGGTTTATTGTACACTTTTTTAAAATTCAATTGGGTTTCAAAACAGGATGCCGGCAACGAACGGATGAAAGAGATCAGCAATTACATTGCTGAAGGTGCTATGGCTTTTTTGAAAGCTGAATGGAAAATCCTTGGATATTTTGTTGTGATCGTTGGCATTCTGCTGGGCTTTATGGGACTACGCAATCCACACAGCCATTGGTGCATTGCCGTTGCATTTGTTGTTGGTGCTGTTTTCAGTGCTATTGCCGGTTATATAGGGATGAAAGTTGCAACCAAAGCAAATGTTCGTACTGCACAGGCTGCCCGTACAAGTTTAGCAAAGCATTGACTGTTTCTTTTACCGGTGGTTCTGTAATGGGTCTGGGTGTTGCCGGTTTTGCTGTATTGGGTTTGGGTGGATTGTTTATTATTTTAAAAATGTATTTTGCTCCTGATGCTCCTGTGAATGCGTGAAGAAATGGTAAGAACTATTGAAATTCTTACCGGATTTTCACTTGGGTGCAGAATCAATTGCATTGTTTGCCCGTGTTGGTGGTGGTATTTATACAAAAGCTGCCGATGTTGGTGCTGACCTGGTTGGTAAAGTAGAAGCCGGAATTCCTGAAGATGATCCGCGTAACCCTGCTACCATTGCAGATAATGTTGGTGATAATGTAGGTGATGTTGCAGGTATGGGTGCCGATCTTTTTGGTTCTTATGTTGCCACTGTTCTTGCAACCATGGTTTTGGGACAGGAAACAATTATACGGTAGCGGTGATGATGGTTTGGGAGGTATGTCTCCTATTTTTTGCCAATGCTGATTGCAGGTATGGGAATTTTATTTTCAATTGCAGGAACATGGTTTGTTCGTATAAGTGATTCAGCCGGTATTAATACAAGCAGTGTTCAAAAAGCGTTGAACATGGGTAACTGGGGTTCTATTGTTTTACTGCAATTGCTTCTGCAGGTCTTGTTTATTGGATATTGCCTGAACCAATGGTACTTCGCGGACATGAGTTTACAAAAATGGGATGTATTGGGTGCTATTGTAGTTGGACTTGGCAGTTGGTACATTGATGAGCATTATTACTGAATATTATACTGCCATGGGTAAACGCCCTGTGTAATGACTATTGTCCGTCAATCATCAACCGGTCATGCTACAAATGTTATTGGTGGTCTTGCCGTTGGTATGGAAAGTCAACTTTCTTTCCTATTCTTGTTTTAGCTGGCCGGTATCTGGGGTTCTTATGAATGTGCAGGTTTGTATGGTGTAGCCATTGCTGCCGCAGGTATGATGGCAACTACTGCCATGCAATTAGCTATTGATGCTTTTGGTCCTATTGCTGATAATGCCGGTGGTATTGCTGAAATGAGTGAACTGCCAAAAGAAGTTCGTGAAAAAACAGATGTACTCGATGCAGTTGGTAATACTACTGCAGCAACCGGAAAAGGTTTTGCCATTGCTTCTGCTGCTTTAACTGCACTTGCATTGTTTGCAGCATTTGTTGGTGTCTGCCGGAATATCAGCGGTATTGATATTTATAAAGCAAATGTTCTTGCCTGCTTATTTGTCGGAGGCATGATACCATTTATTTTTTCTTCACTCGCTATCCGTGCAGTTGGACAAGCTGCCATGGCAATGGTAGAAGAAGTACGCAGACAGTTCAAAACCATTCCCGGTATTATGGAAGGAACAGGTAAACCTGAATATGATAAATGTGTTGCCATCTCTACTGATGCATCTATTAAGAAAATGATGTTGCCCGGCGCCATTGCCATTATCTCTCCATTGATCATTGGTTTTATTCTTGGGCCCTGAAGCATTGGGTGGGTTTCTTGCAGGCGCAACAGTTAGTGGTGTATTGATGGGAATGTTTCAGAATAATGCAGGTGGTGCCTGGGATAATGCAAAAAAATCTTTTGAAAAAGGTGTGGAGATAAACGGTGAAATGTATTATAAGAAATCTGAACCACATAAAGCATCTGTAACCGGTGATACAGTTGGTGATCCTTTTAAAGATACTTCCGGACCTTCAATGAATATTTTGATTAAATTGATGTCTATTGTATCTTTGGTCATTGCCCCTACCCTTGCGCAAATAAGTAATGCAAAGAATGATGAAGCAACAATTGATAAAAAAGAAATTAAACCTGTAGCAGTCGCAATTAAAACTAACTCTGTAAACACGGTTCAGTACAAATAATTAAAGAGTCTAATCAGAACCATTACTTAAGTCCTGCTGTTTCTACAGTGGGACTTAGTTTTTATAATAGCGATCGGGCATTCATCGTAACCTTTTAACCGTTCATCCGTCTTAATGTTAATCCATGTTAAAAAAAATTAAATTGAGCAAAGAAATTTAGTTCGTACGAATTAAATCGTATATTCGGGGCATAAAAGAAAAAAATATGGCTACTACCCGTTATATTAAACCCACTGAAAGCGAACTCGAGATCTTACAAGTTCTATGGAAAAAAGGTCTTGCCACTGTACGTGAAGTGCATGAAGAATTAGCTGCATTAAAAGATGCGGGTTATACAACCACTCTTAAGCTGATGCAGATAATGCATGAAAAAGGATTAGTGAAAAGAGATGACAGCATGCGTACCCATATTTACCAGGCAGCTGTGAGCAAAGAAAAAACCCAAAAACATTTGTTGGGTAAAATGATCGATTCACTTTTTGGGGGCTCCCCTACCCAGCTTGTGATACAGGCATTGGGAGAACATAAGGCAAGTGAAGAAGAATTGGAGAAGATACAGGAAATGATTAATAGCTTAAAAAGCAAATAAGCATTTAGTTTAATGAACCAGGTAGACTTTCTGCAATCATTAGGTTGGTCACTGATCAATAGCCTTTGGCAAATGGCATTGCTCTGGGCCATTTACCAGTTCATCACTGTTTTCTTTCATAAGATAAGGGCAGCGCATAAAACTTCATTAGCATTATTATTTACATTCTCAGGTTTTGCATGGTTTATTTACACATTTGTTACTTCATTGGTTTCAGAAAGTAATTCAATAACTTCTTTCTATAATTCCGGGATTATTGATGATAATGGTTGGAATTATTTTGCAAATAAGATTTTACCATACGCGTCAGCTGCCTATCTTATAATATTAATAGCACCAGTATGGCAGTTCGTCCGCAATTACAGGTATGTGCAGGTGATACGTAACAGCGGCATCAAAAAAATGGATGTAGCATGGAGACTGTATGTTAAAAGAACTGCCGCTGCTATGGGTATCGCAAGAGAAGTGAAGATCTGGCTGTCAGAGTGGGTGACCTCTCCTGTAACTATTGGGTATTTAAAACCAATTATCCTTATCCCTGTTGCCGCAATAAATAATTTGACACCGCACCAGTTGGAAGCTGTGATCCTTCATGAATTGAGTCATATATACAGGTATGATTACTTCTTAAATCTTATACTCAGCTTTATCAAAACGATTTTATATTTTAATCCATTTGTAAAGCTGTTGGTAAAAAATATTGAAAAAGAAAGAGAGCATAGCTGTGATGAAATGGTTTTGCAGTTTCAATACAAGCCCGGCGAATATGCTTCTGCTTTGCTAAGATTAGAACAAAACAAACACAGGCAAATGGTAATGGCCGCTGCAGGAAAGAATCATGACCTTCTCCATCGCATTGAATCGATACTGGGCATGAGAAATAAAGGTTGGAATCCTGTCAGGCAACTTTCAATTGCATTTCTGACTATGTTAGGCATTACATTACTTCATTTTTTTGTTTCAACCGAAGAACAAAAGCCCAGGGAAACTTTTTATTCACTGTCAAGTGAATTGAGCCCGTATTATTTTTTAAATGGCAAAAATGTTCCTGTTAATGACCTTGCAGTGAAATTATCCCAGGTAAAACTTGTAAAAAAGAAGAATTCGATAGCGAATCCCCTGCAGGATGATTTTGTTGAAAGTAATTCTGAATTCATTGCCCCCGGATTTATGAATGTTGGTTTTACAACGCCAATAATTCCTGAGCTTGAACCTGAGGAAGAATCAAAAGTGAAAGAGGCCGTAGGTGCCACCAAGAGAATTTTACAGGAAAACGAATGGAAAGCGGTTGAAAAGAACTATGCCGAGGTCTTTAATTCTGCCGAAAAAACAAAATTGAAATCGGAGTATATATATGAAGTGGATAAAGTGAACTGGAATAAGCTCGAAGATCAATTACGTCTCTCCTATTCGCAGATAAACTGGGAGAATGTCAATGACAAGATCAATAATTCGCTTACACAAATAAAGCTTGACAGTCTTCAGCATCAGCTCAATTTCAATTTGAAAGCACTTATCAATGTAGAAAACTCGCTGAAAGAAAACAATGTTAATGGTATCCCTGATACAGATATTACCTTACAAGTTGTGCGGGACAATCAACAAAAAGCCAGGGAACAATTAGAATGCGTGAAAGCCGCAAAAGTTAAGAAGATCGTGCGATTATAAATCCTACCAACATCTTGGGCAGGCTTCGCTATATTTATTTCCCAACAGAAACCCGATCATTAATTCATGCGTGCCGCGGCTCACGGTATTTAAATTTGTTGTAGTAAAATCATATGCATAACCAACATTAAAAGTATTTCCAACATTCAATCCAAGCATCGCGGCATAACCATCCTGGTAACGATAGCTGCCTCCTACCCAAAAAAGATCACGGTATTGCATCTTTAAATTTAATTCCGGTTGAATATTATTCTTTGAAGAACCATTTATATACTTCACCATTAATGATGGAATAGCATTGATATCATCGGTAAGCAGAAACCGGTAACCGGCATTTAAAAAAACATGCGGAATTAATTTTCCGGTGGTTGTAAAAGTCGCATCATCTGCAAACATAAGTTTTTGAGGAATGATCTGCTGGGCGGACAGCCCGATAAAATAATCTCTTGAATAAAGATATAAACCGGCGGACAAGTCAGGTCTCGTTTTAAATAACTCGCCGCTGATTGCAGATCCCGTTGCAGGATCAATTGGATCACCATTACCATCAAAGTCATGATTGGTCTTGTCAATTCCAACTTTTGTAATGCCTGCTCCAAAGCCTGCAGAAAGATTTGTGGTTGCGTTTAAGCCAATATGATACGCATATGTTGCAGCAGCCGTAAGCCTGTTAAAACTTCCGGATTTATAATTATGCACAGTTAATCCAATTCCATGATGTGGTTCTGCTGCAGTATAATTCTCCCAATAATATTTTCCCCGTGGGTTCTCTCCCGGAATAGAATATGATGTGGCCGAAGTTCTATAATCTTTTTTTCCAATCGGTGCATGAATAGTAAGATATGCCGCCCTGGGTGCTCCGTTTAATCCTGTCCATTGATCCCTTGCGCTCAATTTTACATCGATATAATTCTCAATCCCGGAAATTGCAGGGTTGACCAGGTATTGATTAAGCACATACTGCGTATAGTACAATCTCAATTGTGCACTTGCAGTACACCCGATCAGAAACGCTAATATGGTTATCAAATATCTTTTCATAGTTATCTTATTATATCAACATAACCAGCTTCTTTTTTACGTCCGTTTTTCGGATCGACAATATAATAGTAAGTACCTACTGGAACAGGCTTTCCATTAATAGTGCCATCCCACGGCTTAGAATAACCAACCGAGTAAAATATTCTTTGTCCATAGACATTAAATACTTCTACGGTACAACCAGGATATGTATCCAAAAATCCAATCACCCATTTATCATGTATACCATCTCCGTTTGGACTAAAGATGTTTGGTATAGCAGGTTTCTTCAACACTCTTACAAATACCTGGTCGCTTGAAGTACATCCCTTATCAGAAGTTACTTTCATCGTATAAGTAATATCATCGGCCGGTGATGCAAGCGGATCAGGTGCATTTGGATTATTCAATCCGTTTGGTGGCGACCATGTATAAGTAACCGGGAAACCTGCATTCAATGCCGGTGTAAGTTGTACGACCCCACCTTCTAAAACAACTTTATCAGGACCGGCATTTGCATTTGGCGTTGGATTAACCCTTATCGTTTGTTCAATATAATTGCTGCAAGTATTTGCACCGGTAAATGTATAACGTATCGTATGTACACCTGCTCCGGCAGCATTGGGATCAAATAATCCGGATGAACTTACGCCGGGGCCAGAAAATACTCCGTTACCCGGTAATCCATTTGTAATACTTGCCTGCGTGATCTGGAATGAAGCGGCATTGGTACATATTTCATTCACCGGGTCAAATCGCAAAGCAGGTGTTGCTAACACAGTTATTGTTTTAGTAAGAACATTCAAACAATTAATACCCGAGTAAGAAACCATTCTGATCGTGTATGTTTTTGTAGCAGGTGTACCAAACTGCGAATAAGTATGTGTATATAGTTTACCGGATGAAGGAAAATCGTCAGTTGTTTTAATTGTAGGATCGTTTGCCCAGTCCCAATAAATTTCGGTTTTAACTATGCCTCCGAAATCAACTGTCGACGCATCAGCAATAGTTACATCTTTATTACTGCAAAGTGCATTAGCATTCTGTACTGTAAAGTTTGCAAGCGGTATGGAGCCATTTACAACAAAAGTATGCGCAATGGTATCGGTACAACCGTTATTGGAAGTAATAATCAATGTTGCTGTATAATTTCCAACAACCGTGTACCTGTGTGTCGGGTTTTGCAGCGTTGACGTATTTGGATTGCCCGCATTTGCATTTGGATCACCAAAGTTCCATTGCCATGCTGCAATGCTTCCTGAAGATATCTTACTGGTATCAATAAATGGCGCAGCCGGATCTGTGAGGCAAACTTCAGGTGCAATAAAGCCGGCGTCTGGAAGAATATTAATTGTAATGGGCCTGGTGAAGACAGTACTGATACAACCTTTATTTGTTTCTACCTGCAATGTCACATTGTAAGTTCCCGCGTTTGCATAATTATGAACAAATGGTGCAGGGCTGGTCTTTACTGCATTATTTCCATCGCCAAAATTCCATGTCCATTTTACAAGATTGCCTGCATTTGCAAGAGACGCATCAGTAAACGTTATATCTCTTGTGACACATGCCGGCGCTGAAGTAGTAAAGTTTGCAGTCGGCAATGCATTTACTGTGACTGTTCTTGTTGCAATGGTAGAAACGCAACCAGCGGCAGAAGTTATGGTTAGTGTAACTGTGTAGTTTCCGGCAGCAGAATAATTTTTAACAGGATTCTGTAATGTTGATGTAGTAGCATCTCCAAAATTCCACAACCACTGTGTGACCGTACTGTTTTGTGCACTACTTTGATCGGTAAAGTTTACCGGTGCGCCAAGACAAACTTCCGCTGGTGCAGAAAATGCAGCCTGTGGCTGTGCATACACCGTATTCAATACTCTTACACTATCATCTATGCATCCATTGCTGGATGTAACAGTTAATGTAACATTGAATGGGCCCGTACTGGCATACGTCGTACTTGCAGATTGGGTTGTTGCAGTTTGTGAATTACCAAAATTCCATAGGTAATTCGTTATCGTGCCTCCTGTAACTGTTGAGGTGCTTGTAAAGTTTGCAGTGCCTGCAGGCAAACATACATTTGGTAAACTAAAACTTGCAACAGGTTTGGGATTTACCAGTAATGTACCGCTTGTTTGATTTGTGCATCCTTTATCAGTGGTTACAGATAAAGTGATATTATTATTTCCCGGAGCTGCGGTTGTATAAGTTATTACAGAATTATTACCACCGGTCGGAGTTCCATTTATGGTCCAGTTATACTGCGTAATGTTTCCTCCATTTGAAACCGATGTAGAAGTTAATTGCACCGGCTGTGTTTCGCATACAAGTCCTGAACTGGTATAACTCACAGTTGGTAACTGCAGCACTGTAACATTCATTGTTGCCGTATCAGACCGGCAACCCGCTGCAGAGTTGATATATAATTTCACAGTATAAGTTCCTGGAGCAGCATATTGCTTTGTTGGATTTTGTAATGTTGATGTTGTAGCATCACCAAAATTCCAGAACCATTGGGTAACGGTGCTGTTTGCTGCGGTGCTTTGATCAGTAAAATTGAATGTGCCTCCATAACAACTTTCAACACTGTCAACAGTAAATGCAGCATCGGGCTGAGCATAAATTGTAGAAATTGTTCGAACAGTATCATCTATACAACCGTTGTTTGATGTAGCCGTAAGGGTTACTGTAAAAGGCCCGCCTGTTGTATAATTGTGAACTGGATTTGTTGCAGTAGATGTTGTTGCATCACCAAAATTCCATAAATAAGTTATCAATGGTCCTGTGCCATCACTCATGGTTGATGCATTAACAAAGTTGGCGGTTCCCTGCGGCAAACACACATTTCCATTTAAGTTAAAAGAGGCAACAGGGTTTGAAAAGATCATTATCTGTTTTGTAAAAACAAAACTTTGACAACCCGACGTGGTTTCTACTTTTAGCGTAGCATTATATGTGCCGGCAGCAGTATAGGTATGTACTTGTGGTGCATTACTTGTTGCAGTTACCTGCGGAGAACCATCACCAAAATCCCAATACCATTTTGCAAGAACTGAACCACCGCTTACGGTTGATGAATCAGTGAACGTAATGGCTTTACCAACGCAACGGGGAAGAGTGGCGCCAAATTTTGCTTGCGGCAATTGGGTAAGAACAACATTTTTTGTAGCCGTATCGGAAATACAGCCAATGTCGGTAATTACAGAAAGTGTTGCAAAATATGAACCCGGCGCCGGATAAGTATGTGATGGGTTTTGTATGTTAGAAGTACCCGCATCTCCAAAATTCCAGTTCCATTGAATAACAGCTCTTCCACCTGTGTTGGATTGATCAAGGAAGTTTACAGGTGCAGTAACGCAACCATTAGAAGTAAAACTAAAATCAGCGGCTGGTGGATTGAATACCTGCAGATCATAATCTATTTCCTGCACACCACTGCATCCATCAGATGTGGGATTGTTGGCAATGATCCTTATTGGATAGGTTCCTATAGTATTTATTGAATAAGATGTCGGGAGACTATAACGATAAACTGTTCGCCCATTAACAACCCAGGTAGAATCAAAAACAGGACTGTTGATCGTTACATCTGAAATACCCATTGCATTAAGCGCTGCACCAAATACCCATTGAATTTGGGTTGGTTGATATGGAAAAACTATTCGGAAATTAAATGGTGTATTTCTGCATGTGGCCGGGAAGTTTACAGTTGCAAACTGGTTTATTATACTTACAAACTGGTAAAGGTCTTTCACATTAGCGCCGGCAGAATAACCGTAAGATTCTGCATCAGCATAACCATATGCAAGGGCATTAAATCCTGAATCACATGTAAGCTTATGATATCCTTGCGAAACAGTTGGAAGATAGAGATACGAGTAGGTGGCATCACTGGGATGCGTAACCCATGATGCCGGAGAAACCGGATTACCATCTAACTTAAAAGATGAAATGCCTGTACCTCCATTTCTCATAATAACATGCAGATGATGCTGCTGATTTGTTGGGGCTGCAAGGTTAGAGCTAACCAGCGTTACATTGTTTATGTTTTGCTCAACAGGGTTTAGCATGATCATATCCGGATCATAAGGAGAGTTGTTTCCTGAACATCCCTGGGTAGTAAAATATTGCGCAACGCTTATCGGTTCTGTAGCAGTTATAGAGTTCGGAATGCTATTTGAAAATTGATAATAAATTCCATTTATAAAAGAGGCACTGGGTATTAGTGTGCCATTAAGATAAACATTGGTAGTAATGGACTTTCTTATAATACGAAAGAAATTTGTCGGCCGGCTATAACTCGGAACTGTCAGATATTTTAAACCCCATGAACCTGTAGGATATAATTGCTGGTATAAATTATCAGAAGTGCCGGCAGTAACGCCGCAGCCGATTGAAATTTTGCCGCTACCCGAAAAAACAGCGATCCGTTTACAACCGCTGGTTGCCGAAGCAACAGACTTAATTAATGAACCGGTAAGGTCAACTCCCGTATTACCTGTTACGGTTCCCAGCACCTGGTAGATCTGTCCTTTATTTAAGGTAACTGTATAAGTGGTGCCTGCTATCCAGCCATTCTTTGTACTTGCAGCGGGAGTAATTTCAACAGTCGTGTTATCCTCCACAGCAATGATCGTAAAATATGAATTCGAATTTGGCTCATTCGAAAGTTGAGTAAAATTAGTCGAGTAATATTCTTTTCCCAGTACAGGTGTGGGCAAACAAACCGTAGCACCACTTACTGCACTTCTTGTAATATATGCATACACCACAGAATTTTTATCGGTCACTACTCTGATGGTGCGTCCTGTAAATAATCCTTCATTATTGATAAAATAGGCAGTAGGTATAACAGCAGTAACTACCTGGCCGGCTGTAATTGTACCGGATTGAAGAGTTGTTATACCAAATATTTCAACGGAATAATTTGTGTTGACATCGGAAGTAATGTAAAGGGTCATTACCGGATTGCCACCTCCTGACATGCCAACATGGTAGCTGTAAGAAATCCAGAACTCCTTTCCTTTGTTAGAAAAGTCCTGGCTATATACTAAAGCTGGTAGGGCACAGCAGAGAATGCCGGTAAGCAGTTTCTTAAATAGTTTCATTTATCCAATAGTCCTAAAGGTCCAGAAAAGAGTTACAAGTTAATAAAAAGCCGGCAACGGGAAAAGGTTTAAAGCCATTTCTAAAATGTTATTCAATGGAGCAATGGTAAAGACGAGAATTAAAACCAAACCCTTCCCCGCATATGCCATTACTGATTACTCCAACTCCAAAAATTGATCGAACTATTACGATGGGCAAAGGCTTCATCTATTTCCTCCCTTGATTCCAAAATGAAGTCTCAAAACGTTAAGAAGAGGGAGGGCCTTTCGGTAAAGGCTAAACACTGTCCCTCCTTAACATTAGCAAAACGTCTATGTAACTCCGCAAATAAAATGAAAGATCAATTATGACCACGCTAACCTATGATTATCAAACGATAATTCTACTATTAAAACAACTTTCTTTGGGACGCTATATTCGGCTCTAAAATCGATTTTTAAGAGATAAAATTTGCCTTTAAAATTTTAGACAAAAGTATTTATAGGATGGTTGTTAACAGTTTATACACAAAATTTACAGCCCAGGATATTTGCCGAGTACTAATTGTTGTAAAAACTTGAAATAATAAACAAATTAGTACAGCAGGTTTTTGAATTTTGGGGCTGTATTTTTCAAACAGATCGGGCAATTATTAAAAATTGTTGGAAACTTAAATGGATAAGTCAGAAGCCCAGAAAATTGGCAATAGCAAATAGAAAGGCGGCAAATAAAATAACCGTTGCGATAGATTTATTTTCCCTCGCCAAATGCCTGGACAAAAAAGTAGAGACAAAAAAATACCCCCTGTTTTTGAAACAAGGGGTAAAAAAATTATTGCGTTTTCGCGGCTGGCGGCGCATGGATATTCGGAGCTTTAGCAGGCCCCCCATCCTCCGGCTTTTTACATGTTTTCGGTAGCCGCTTATAAGCATCTTCAAAAGCAGGAATATCATCGGCATCATACCCGCAATTCGAGATCGCGGTTTTTATTTCTTCGATATTAGTACGGTCAGTAAGATATTTTACGGTAACATTTTTTTGCCGCCAATTTACCAGCACATAAGTAACACCATCGTATCTCTTAAGATAAGTTTCAATCCGGTTCTTACACTCCTCGCAGCCAATTGTTGGGGTTTTTATTTTGGCAGTTTGTGATGCCTTTACCTGGCCGGAGCTAACTAAATAACCGCTCACAGCCAATAGTCCTAAAAATATTCTCTTCATTAAAATCTATTTTAAGCAAATTACTAAACTCCTTTCCACCCCGCAGGATCGTCACGCCACTTTAACAAAATTTCCATTTGATCAGACGATATAATTCGCTTTTCCGCTGCAAGTTCAATGAGCGTTGGGTAATCTGTAAGCGGATAATAGGTCACGCCTGCCTTTGCAAACAGTTCAGTAGCCACCGGAAAGCTATAAGTGAAAATGGAGACCATGCCGGCGATTTCCAGTCCCGATTCCCTTAATACTTCGACAACCTGCAGGCTGCTTTTACCCGTAGAAACGAGGTCTTCAATTACGACTACCTTTTGCCCGTGCTCATAAGACCCTTCGATCTGGTTTCCGAGGCCATGTTCTTTTGGCTTTGGACGAACATATACATATGGCAACTTCAATTGATCAGCAGCCATGGCGCCCCAGGCAATACCGGCGGTTGCTACACCGGCAAGCAGTTCGGCATCAGGAAATTTTTCAAATATCACATTGCATAGCTCAGATTTGATATAATCACGAATAAAGGGAAAGGAAAGTACCTTACGATTGTCGCAATAAATAGGGCTCTTCCAGCCACTGGCCCATGTAAAGGGATTTTCAGGATTTAGTTTTACTGCGTTAACTTGAAGCAGCTTTTCTGCTACCACTTTAGCATCGGTCATGCGGCGAAAGTAAAGAAAAGTGATGAGCCTAAAACTAACTCTTATGTACATAAAGATCTACTTCGATAATAAGCCCCTGTTTTTATGCGATGATGTTGACGCTACGCTTCAGCCTTTTGTTCATCATGATGATGCTGTGTTTATCGATGAACTAAACCTCCATACAATAAAAAGCATGATACATGAAATGCAGGAGTCATCTGTTCATGCAGGTGTTTTTTTCCATACCGATCTTGAGGAATTAAAAACCGCATTCTTTAAAAAATTTACTATTGTAAACGCAGCAGGAGGCTTTGTGCTTAATGAAAATAATGAAGTGCTGATGATGTTTCGCAGGGGAAAATGGGACCTGCCTAAAGGAAAATTAGATAAAAAAGAAAGTGCTGAAGAAGGAGCAATAAGAGAAACAGAAGAAGAAACCGGTTTAAAAAATATAAAACTCATTGCTCCGCTGATCACTAGTTATCACACTTACCACGAAGGAACCCGTACATTTTAAAAGAAACAAAATGGTTTAGAATGAAAGTAAGTGGTGAACAAAAGCTCATTCCACAAGCCAACGAACAAATAACAAAACTGGAATGGGTTAGTAAGAATAACTTAAAAAAATACATGGAAAACTCGTTCCCTTCGGTAATTGATGTATTGCACGCAGGCTTTCTTTCTTAGCGCTTTCTTTTCATTATCGCGACCGTAAGGCGACTGACACAAACCAACTTCCCTTCTTCATTTGTAATTCGAATATCCCAAACATGTGTTGATGATCCAATATGCAAAGGTGAACAAACTCCATACACAAACCCTTCTTTTGCACTGCGGATATGATTGGCATTGATCTCAATTCCAACACAAAAATAATTCGATGCATCGATAACAAGATAAGAAGCCACACTGCCAAGTGTTTCTGCCAAAACACATGATGCACCACCGTGAAGCAATCCATCCGGTTGCAGCGTACGATGATCAACGGGCAATTTTGCTTTAATGAAATCACTTCCTAATTCCACCCATTCAATACCCAAGTGTTCTGTCATGGTCCCGTTGCCAAGGGGTTTTACGCTTTCTAATGTTACATTTTTATCAAACCAGATTGTCATAAAAATTTATTCTAAATTATTCAATGGACCCGGAAACCAAATGAATTCTATAGTGTATTGGCAACTTCGGGTGGCAGAAAATGTGAAGCGTCGCCGCCATTTTTTATTATATCTCTTACAATAGTGGATGCCACAGAAGTATATTTCGGTTCACCTGTAAGAAAAATTGTTTCTATTGATTTATCCAGTGTCCGGTTTGCATCGGCAATTGTCTTCTCATATTCAAAATCGCTTACATAACGAATACCTCTTAAAATAAACCTGGCTTCGATCTTTCTGCAAAAATTTACGGTTAATCCCTCATACACCGCACCTTCCACTTTAGGTTCATTCTTAAAAATTTCTTTTACCCAGCTTAATCTTTTTTCAGGGGAAAACATCGGAGCTTTTGATGTATTGATCCCAATCCCGACCACTATCTTATCAAATAATGGCAATGACCGGTGATAATATCAACATGACCCAAGGTAACCGGATCAAATGTGCCGGGAAAAAGACAAATTCTTTGCATTGAAAATTTATTAGCGATGAAAAGCTAATAATTATTAGTTAATAATTATTAATTATTCACCGGATTTCTTCCTGAAAGTAAATATAAAACCGCCATTCTCACTGCTACCCCATTTTCTACCTGTTGCAAAATGATCGATTGTTTGCTGTCTGCCACATCACTGTCAATCTCCACTCCCCTGTTAATCGGCCCGGGATGCATGATCACAATTTCTTTATTCAAACTATCAAGCAATTTTCTTTTTACACCATACGCAATATTGTATTCACGCAGCGAAGAAAATAAAACCTGGTTCTGTCTTTCCAATTGTATACGTAAAACATTTGCCACATCACACCACTCCAATGTTTCTTTAAGATTATAACTTACTTCCACGCCGAATGCTTCACGAATGTATTTTGGTATCAAAGTAGGCGGTCCGCATACGGTAACTTCTGCTCCCATTTTTTTCAGCAGGTAAATATTGCTCATCGCAACGCGGCTATGCATAATATCTCCGATGATCGCAACTTTTAATCCTTCGATCTTTCCTATCTTTTCTTTCATCGAAAAAGCATCAAGCAATCCTTGTGTAGGATGTTCATTTATTCCATCACCTGCATTTATAATTGCGGCAGGAATATGTTTTGCCAAAAAATGCGGTGCCCCGCTTGCACTGTGCCGCATCACCACCATATCCACTTTCATCGATAAGATATTTCTCACCGTATCCAGTAATGTTTCTCCTTTTGCGGCTGAAGAACCTGAAACTGCAAAATTGATCGTGTCGGCGCTTAATCTTTTTTCAGCAAGCTCAAAAGAGAACCTTGTCCGGGTAGAATTCTCATAAAAAAGATTTACAATAGTAACATCGCGAAGTGATGGAACCTTTTTTACGGGTCTTTGTAAAACTTCTTTGAATTGCTCCGCTGTTTTTAAAATAAGGGAAATATCGTTAACTGTAAGGTCTTTAATACCGAGCAGGTGTCTGGTAGAGAGGCTCATTAAAGGGCGAAGATAAGGGATTCAGTTTTTTCCTGTAAAAAAGTTTCTTTCATAGGAAAAGAGCCAAACAACAAGAAACAAGATCCAAATAATATTCAAATTTCAAAATTAAAATCTTGCTAGTCGGCCAGTTCTTATTTGGAATTTATTTGGATCCTGGTATTTGATTCTTGAATTTTTTATTGCCACGTTTTACCATCCGCGCCAATCCATACAACCTGTTTTATTGCATCTGTCTTCAACAGCAGCCTCGATGATTGTGATAAAAAAGAAGAACCCATAGGAAATTCCACTTTTCTTTTTTTACCATTGCTTAAAACTAGTTCCGCTGCCACTGCATTTGCGGGTACGGCTGTAACAACAGTCTTATTTTTCAAACTGAATAATTTCAGTTGGCCGCGATTTTGCGACGCAGCGAAAACCGGCGAATTGTTAGCTGTGGCCATTATACAAAAAGCCCTGCCGTTACCTGGAATAAAAACACCGCTTTGTTGCATAGATAAAGAAGCAAATGTGCCATTCCCATTTCCTGTCAGCACTAATCCATTCAATGCATCGTAACGGCCAAGAGCGGGTGTTGTACTGAAGTCGTTTGTGTTAAGGCAAATGTCAAGATTGCCATCGCCATTAAAATCTTCGGCAACCATCCCATTTACACAGGAATATTGAGCCATTGCCGGCAATTCCTCCATTGTAAATTGCCCATTGCCATTGTTTCGAATGAAAGAGCTTTTAAACCATGTGGCGCTATACTTTTTTGCACCCTGGATCTGCTCGGGTGTAAAAAGCTGGTCGATTGTGGCGCCTGCAAATTCTTTATATGTCAAAAATCTTTTTTTAATAAAAGGCAATTGTTCAACCACTTCATCGCGGCCATCAACAGGAAATTCCTTTAGTGCTCCCTTTTCATCAATAATATATTTTGTAGGAATGCACTGCCATGTGGTGCCATTATTATTAAAATCCTTTGCATAAATGGAAACAGGATATTGCTCACTGGCCTTTAGAAAAGAATTTTCACCAAGATTACCTGCGATATAATCCATATCGCCATCATTGTCAAAATCGCCGCCCGTGATACTATTCCACCAACCGGTTTTTCCACTAATGCCTGCAGAAGATGTTATATCCTTTAAATGCCCCTGGTCATTCTTTAAAAATTTCACAGGCATCCATTCTCCTGCTATCACAAGATCTATCCAGTTGTCGTTGTCAAAGTCAGTCCAGAGTGCATCGCAAACAAGACCACAATCTTTTAACACAGGAGCAGCTTCATTTGTTATATCTGTAAATTGTATGCGGCCATCCTTTGTATCATTTCGATAAATAAAAGATGAAACTGGTTTTGGATAACGCCACGGCTCCACACGGCCACCGATAAAAAGATCAAGATCGCCATCCTTGTCAAAATCGCAGGCCTTTACACAACTCTTACTCGTATAATTGACCGGAAATACAGTGGTATCTTCTTTAAAATTTCCTTTGCCATTATTAACAAAAAATCTGTCGCGATAAGAAAATGTCAATGCTGGATTCTCATAACCACCGCTTGCAATATAAATATCAAGGTCTTTATCATTATCCGCATCGAATAAAACAATTCCAAGATCTTCAGATCTTTTATTAATTCTGTTGGCACCGGGGACCAGGTCAATCGAATCAAATTTTGAATCGGGTCGTTGCTTAAAAAGTTTTGCACTGTTTCCATAGGAACCACCCACTGATAAGATCATCAAGCCCATCACCATTAAGGTCTCCTGCCGCCAATGCAGGGCCATACTCTGATAATTTATGCGGTAATAGTTTTTGCACATTGAAATCTATATAATCAATTTCCTGCTGGTTGAAATCAATTCCAGATGATCCTGTAACATCCGTAAACAGTGATGGAATGATATTGTGGACATTCCAATCAAACAGATTTTTCGCATCGGCTTGTTTAACTGTAAGCAGCTGGTTTGTCTTTACATCATGAATTTTTTGCAGTTTATTATCCGGCCATATTACAACTATTGAATCGATCGTTGATATATTTCCCAGCCCAAAATGCGCTATAGTGCTGACTGATGAAAGATAACCGCGAACATTATAATGCTCATAAGCCTGCTGACCACCCTTATAAAAAAGTTTTACCCATGTTCCAAATCCATCTGTATTGGGTGTATTTCCGTCAAATTTTATTTGCAAATAATGCCGGGCGGTATCTGATTTATTTCCAAATTCGTTTTCATAAAGAATCGCTTCATCATTAATATTATTTATAACCACATCAAGATCGCCATCATTATCAAGATCTGCATAAGCTGCGCCGTTAGAAAAAGTAGGCTGAGCCATTCCCCATTCGTTCGATTCATTTGTAAACCGCAGATCGCCATTGTTTCTGAAAAAATAGTTATGAAGTTTTACTTCCGGTATTTGCTCAAGCAATTGTTCTTTGGAGGCGAGCAGATAGGTCTCTTGTCTGAACACTGCAAAATCATGATCGGTTATATCTTTTGGAAATCCATTAGTAACAATAATGTCCCGGTATGAATCATTATCAAAATCTGCTACTACAGGCGCCCAACTCCAGTCTGTTTCAGTAACATTTCCATAAAAGCCAAGCTCGGAAAAAATGGGTTCGCCAACTGAATCATTTGCCAGCATCCGGTTCCCTTATTTACCTGCAACGTATTTCTTACATACTGGTAATGGTACCCGAACAGATCAGAATTCTGATAAGTATAATAACTCACCGGCATCAGCATCATTTTCTTTCGGAAATTATCCTCGGGGTTCATATCGAGCTCTATAATATCGGATAAGCCCATCATTGTTTATATCAATAATATCTGCACCCATTGCATTGGCGGAACTATGTTTTAAATATGAAAATATTTTATCCGTAAATGTTCCATCATGGTTATTGATGTAAAGGATATTGCTGGAAAGATAATCGTTGGTTACATAAATATCTTTCCATCCATCGTTATTAATATCAGCAATAGTTACGGCATGAGCATAGCCTTCAATTGTAATACCTGCTTCTTTTGAAACATCTGTAAATACCGGGTGGCCTGCTGCTGTATCCCAATCATTGCGGTATAACCTGCCGGTACTTGGAAACGAGCCATCTTTTATTACTGGTCTGAATTTATTTGGATATAACTCAGGTAAAATTTCATTTACACTTAAGTACACATCAAGGTCACCATCATTATCATAATCAAAAAAAGCTGATTGCGTGGTGTGAGTAGTATCATCCAAGCCGTATTCCGCAGCCATATTTTTAAAATGCGGAATTCCTTTATCATCAACACCCGAGTTTATATAAAGTATATTTTCTCTTTTTGCAGCTAGCGGGTTAATGGTGGCTGAAACATATATATCAGGTCTGCCATCATTATTGATATCAACGATAGCAACACCGCGGCACCACTTTGCCTTCGCCTTCTGTTCCTGATTCTTTAGTAATATCATCAAATTTAAAATCCCCTTTATTCAGGTATAATTTATTTTCAACCAGATTACCGGTAAAATAAATATCCTGCAATCCATCATTATTAAAATCGGCAATAGCAACACCTCCGCCATTATAAACGTTTGAGAAATCAATGATATTAATGGAATCGGTTTCTTTTATTTCGTTATTAAAATGAATACCGGATTGACCGGAGCTGATTTTTTTGAAATGAAATTGCTTTTTGTTTCCACACCCAAATATCACAAGAAGCATGACAGAACAGGCAGCAATGCAAGTTGAAGTTTTCATTACAAAAAAAACTAAGTAACTGAAAAAAGATGATTTTAAAAAAAGAGGCAGAACATGTCTGCCTCTTTCCCATTAATTGAAATTATATTTTAATATCCAGGATTTTGCTTTAACGTTCCTGTTGCAAGATCTATCTGGCGTTGTGGTATTGGGAAATACTCATTTTTTCCAGCTGTAAACTTGGCAACTGTAGGAGTAGCCAGGTAAAGCCTTTTGTTATTAATAGCTGGATTGGAAGTGCCACTTACGTACAGGAAATATGCATCCAAAACGGTTTTAGCTTCGCCCCACCGTACAAGATCAAAGAAGCGATGTCCTTCCATTCCCATTTCAATTCTTCTTTCAAAACGAACAGCCTTGCGGGCAGCCGTTTGATTAGCAAATGCAGGTGATGCCACAGGATACAGACCAACCTTATAATTTGCCGCATAAGGAGCAAACGGGCCTGTAGCGCTGGCGACAAAACCAGCCGGGTTAGCTGCTCTTGCACGTATTTCATTTACATATTGTCTGGCTTTATCCAGGCTACCTACTTCAACTTCACATTCTGCCAGCATAAGAATAACATCAGCAAAACGAATTAAAGTATAATTAGTAGCTGTAACGCCGCTGGTCCAAAAACTTTGGTCACTCAATGCAGCTTTTTCAACTTTGGTAAACACATTTTTCACCGGAGAATATGGACCTCCATATGATTGCAAACGGATCCAGTCAGCTCCCGGATGAAGTCCATGATCTAAATAAGGAATACCACGGCGACCAACTGTCCAATCCAAACGAGCATCCAATGTAGCCGTTGAAGGAGTAAAAGGCTGAGTGGAAGCTAAACCCTGATCATTTTTAACCTCAGTGGCGTTATAAGTATCCGGATTCGGCAAACCTGTTACTGCATCAACCTGGAAAGCATTTACAAGGTCTTGTGACGGCTGATAAAAACCGCAACATCCGCCTGGACCAGAATTATAAGGAAAATTCAATACTTCACCCCATCCGCCATTCGCTGCATCCGGAGCTCCGTCATTTACAGAATATTGAACCGCAAATACAGATTCAGTACTGTTTTCAGTCGCAGCATCGAAAGACATGTGATATCTTGGAAGCAATGCAAACTTTTGACCTTGCGCATTTTTCCCTGTAGTGTAGATCAGGTCAAAAATAGTTTTCGCTTCAGTATATTTCTTTTGGTATAAATAGGCTTTTGCTAAGAGTGCGCCGGCCGCCCATTTATTCACCCTGCCTTTTGCATTCATTGTTTCTGCTAAATTATCATATGCATATTTCAGATCCGCTTCAATTTTAGGCCAAATATCCGCATCATTCGGAACCTTGAAATCAACAACTGTCTCATCAACATATGGTACCTTATTATACATTTTCTTAGCTTCAAAATGATAATGACCTCTTAGAAAACGGGCTTCAGCTGTAATACGGGTAACATCGGCAGCGGAGATGTCGGTCGCTTTTGCCATAACTCTTAATACACTATTTGAACGGGCAACACCTTCATAAACTATGCTCCATTTATCATTAAAATATCCGTTTGTTGGCGTATGCTCAAAACGTTCAATTGGATTAATATCAGGTTGGTCACCCCCATCTGTTCCTTTATGTGCATCACCACCGGCCACACCACCATACACCCAATTGCTACCGGCGCTGGTCCATCCGCCAAGAAAAATACCACCACCATCAATAAATCCATCGAGCACAGAATATGCACCAATCAAGAGTGCTTCAACTCCTTTTTTATTTGCCAATGTATTTTCATCCAATGCGCCCTTTGGAGTTTGCTCCAAAAAACCCTTACCGCAGGAAAGTGCTATCACCGTGCCTGCCATCAGAAGAGCAACGAATTTGAATGTTATTTTTTTCATATGCTTACAATTAGTGTTTTTAAAAATTAACGTTTACGCCTACAAAAAACTGCCGCACTGTCGGGTATACACCAGCATCAATTCCGAACGCTCTGTCACCACCAATAATTTCCGGATCAAGACCTGTGTACTTGGTTGCAGTAAACAGATTTGTCGCCTGTACATAAATTCTAAACATATCTATATGTGCACGTTTAATAAGCGATGCCGGAAGACTATAGCCAATAGAAAGATTTTTCATCCTGAAATATGATGCATTCTCGAGGTAATAAGAATTAGGCGTTCCATTAGTGCTAAAATTACCACTTTCTTCCTGGATTGGAACAGTTGCGTTGGTTTTTGAAGTAGTCCAGGAATTATACAAAGCATTCCGGCTCTTACCTCCCTGGAATGATGGAACAAAATCTGTCCACCACTTCACATAGTTTATGGCATCCTTACCTGCTGCGCCATAAAAGAAGGCTGTTAAATCAAAATTCTTGTATTCTAAATTCATATTAAATCCATAAGTAAAATCCGGGTTAGGAGATCCAAAGAAAACTCTGTCTGCATCGGTAATTGCTTTATCACCATTCGCATCAAGATATTTAAATCGTCCGGGGGCTGCAGCAGTTTGAGTTGGTGAACTTGATACATCAGCTGCATTCTGGAATAACCCAATTACTTTGTATCCAAAATAAGAAGATATCGGATGACCAACAGCATTTCTTACAAATACACCACCGATCCTTCCGCCTTCGCCTGCATCAGTATCAAAGAAATCTACGCCTTCTGATAACTCTGTAATTTCATTTTTGTAGGTTGTAAATGTACCGGTAAGATCAAACTTAATTCCTTTCAGAGTTCCTCTTTGAGTAATCAAAAGATCAATTCCGTGATTTTCCATACTGGCTACATTAAAGAAAGCTGGATTTCCACCTGGTCCTGCACCTGCCGTAGCAACTTGCTGTAATTGAAACAACAACTCTTTTGTTTTCTTGGAATACCAGTCAAAAACCACTTCAGTTTTTCCTCTGAATAATGTGGCATCAAAACCAATATTGGTTGTGGTGTTTGTTTCCCACTTTCCTTCAGGATTACCAACAAAAGACAGTTGAAAACCGGTAACGGTAGAACTCTGAGAACCGTTTATATCATAATTCGAGCTACCAATACCTCCGCGAAACTGAGAAAATGCATTAGCAGGATCGATACGCTGATTACCCATTTGACCATAACTGGCTCTTAATTTTAAATCAGTGATCCAACCTACGCTACTCATAAAATCTTCACGTGATATCCGCCATCCGATTGAACCGGACGGGAAAACACCGTAACGATTTTCAGGGCCAAAACGTGAAGATCCATCGCGTCGTACAGTTACACTTGCGAGATATTTGGAATTATACGCATAATCCACTTTTCCAAACTGAGAAAACAAGGAAGCCGGTGTGTAAGGAGAACCATTTGTTCTTGTTCCGGATGTGAGTGAACGAAAATCAACTGCATCCACGAATAAACCCAGCCGGGTTCCTTCAAGAAATCTACCCCACTCTGATACCGCCTCTGTTCCTACTAATGCAGTCACTTCGTGCTTCTCACGGAATACATTTTTATAAGTTAGCTGATTTGTCCATGTCCATGCACGGAAATAATTAGCTCCTTCAAAATATTGTGAACCTGAATTATTTTCAGAATTCTCATAGGTCTGGAATGTATAACTATAATAGTTGTTGTTATTAAATGATCCTCCAAAACTTGTTCTTGCTGTAAAATGCTTGAGGAAATCCACCTCTAAATATGCATTTCCAAAAATTGTATAACCATGATTGCGATTATCCTTCGACCGCTCCCTTGTTGCAAATGGATTACTACCGTTGCCCAAATTGGCACCTCTTGAGCCAGCATAGTCGCCTTTGATATTATATACAGGTATAATTGGCTGCTGACGGTATGTATTGGCAATTTCTGTTCCCTCATCGTTTAGCCCAGCACCATTACTTGCTGCATACGACAGTTGAACATTTTGGCCGATACGTATATTTTTCTTGATGTTAAATTCAGTATTTAGCCTTGCTGTATAGCGCCTGAAGAAGTTATGTATCACGATACCTTTTTGATCGAGGTAATCAAATGTGAACAAATAACGGCTTCTGTCAGCACTGCCTGACACGCTTATGTTATGATTCATCATAGGCGCAGTCTCAGTTATCATATCATACCAATTTGTACCGGCCTTATTTGCTCTAACGATCAAATAAGAACCAGATACATTGTCTATGTCCAGGTTATATTTTGCCGGATCAACTTTTGGATCTCCCTCCATCAGTCCGCTTGATGTACCTGCCAATATATAATCAGGCAAACGAGGTGTTGCACCGGATCCATACTGATCATGAGTTAATGCAGCCCCAATATTTTTCTTAGCTAACCAGGCAAGATCAGCCATTTCCTGCGGATTAAGCAGCTCTGTAAATCCATCTCCGGGAACTGATCTTCCATAATACATATTATAGGACACTTTTACATTTCCCCGGCCTTTTTTCGTAGTAACGACAATCACACCACTTGAGGCACGGGCCCCATAAATAGATGCGGAAGCAGCATCTTTAAGAACCTGCATGGTTTCAATATCATTAGGATTTAAACCATTCAAACTTCCGGGAACTCCATCAATAATAATCAGCGGCTCGTTACCGCCGAAGGATGCAAATCCGCGAATCCTTACAGAGGCTCCATCACCGGGTCTGTTGGAAGTAATAACTGTAACACCAGCAGCCCGACCCTGCAATTGGCTTTCTGCAGAAGCAGCGGGAACAGATTTTAAGTTTTTGGTATTTACAACAGAAACAGATCCTGTGATATCTTTTTTGGCTTGTGCTGTATAACCAGTAACAACTACTTCATTCAAAGTAGTGTTAACAGCCACCATCACTACATCAACTGTGGTTTTATCGCCCACGTTGACGGTTTGTGTTTCAAAGCCGACATAAGAGATTACAAGTTGAGTTCTTCCTGCCGGAAGATTAATAGCAAAAGTTCCCTGGGGACCGGTAATGGTCGCCAGATTTGTTCCTTTTACTTCAACTGTTGCACCCACAACCGGGTTATTATTTTCTTTTACCGTGCCTGACACCTGCTTTTGAGCAGAGGCACAGAAAACAAACAACAGCAAAATAGCGGATAGAGAAAGGTATCTTGCCGGGGTGGCAAGAAGCCGGGATTTTCTTTTCATAATACAAGCAGTTTTAAAATTTGGTTAGAAGGATATACAGCAATTTCAGAAAAAAAAATAACAAAACCTTAATTTTTTTATCAACTTTTTTTTTGAGAACCAAACAGTTGTTTGGTTTTTTTTGGAAAAAAAATAATTTTTACCAATGAAAAAATGGAAAATATGTCAATAAAAAAAATATGATAAAAATCAGTTTATATAAAAAGAAATGACTGCCAAGCGGAGAAAAAAATCAATCATTCATGAGGCATACTTCCTCTTTGCGATCTTTAGTTTTCCAAAATACTTTTACTTTTTGTGAAACGATCGCGTCGATCGATCTGCCGATATAATCAGGTTGTATCGGTAATTGCCTGCTGAAGCGACGGTCAATTAAAACGCAGAGTTCAACTTTTTCCGGGCGGCCAAAATCAAGCAGCGCATCAAGAGCGGCACGAATTGTACGGCCGGTATACAACACATCATCTATGAGTATAATATTTTTACCTTCTATAGAAAATGGGATATCAGTCCGGTTTGCGATATGCAATTCTTTGCGGATATCATCGCGATAAAAAGTAATATCGAGTTTTCCGTAGTGTACGAGTGTACCGGGAACTTCTTTTTTTATTTCATCAACAATTTTATCTGAAAGAAAAATCCCTCTTGGCTGAATTCCGATCAGAACGGTATTGTCAAGGTTTACATGATTCTCCAATACCTGGTGGGCAAGTCTTTTAATCGTAATCGCCAATTGATGTTCTGATAATATTGTTTTCAAGTTGTTTTTTATAAAGATATGAACCGTTGTTTAAGACCAATAAAAAAAGCTGCTGTAATAAGCAGCTTTTATCGATTGCCGTAAATGCAGAAGCAATATCTTTCTGCAAAAAATAATTTGGTAACGCTGATTATTTACTGGCTGTGCCGCCACCGCCGAAATTAAAAATGGCAGACAGGGCTATCCAGCTTATTGAACCATCATTAGAAATCCCATTATAGCTTAAAGCAAGTTGAACACTGTTTGCATTATAACCAACATGTGGTTTATAAGCAAACCCACCGCTTGATGCATCTCCTGTGAAAAAACCATAACCAATTTGCGCGCCAATAAAAAATTGTTCTGAAGGATAAACACGACCACCGATTAGTATGGGAACTGCCCCATAGCTTAGTTTATAACCCATAAAATCTTTGCCGATAAAATGGGTATAGCCAGTAGTTGCAATACCTGATGCTTTGTCACTGAATTTAAGTTCACCTTGTACTTCCACACCAATTGTAAGTGAAGAAATGTCGCCGGCATCGCCAATAGGCAAACCTATATTCGGACCTATTCCAAACTTGAATTGGGCATTAACGCCGATAAAACCTAACAGCAGAATAGCGGTAATCAAAAATGTTTTTTTCATAATAGACAGTTTAAAGGTTTATATATTCAGTACAAAATAGTGTGTAAATCCAGATGATTGAAGAACTAATGATGAAAATGTTTTGCACAGCCGTGAATAAATAAAATAATAGTTGAATAAAAAAGAATGTGTTTGACCATTTAATTATTCCAACATAATTAAAAACAAAGAGGCTGCGTTTTACGGCAACCTCTTTATAAATAAATTTAATATGACTTATCTTGGCCCACCGCCAATGCATACACCTACTTTAATTCCGATATAACCATTTTTAGAAGTCAACCCGGTTGTGATTTCGCCATTTTCATCATAGCCTGTGAAAGTGGTTTTAGGTATAAGGTTGTACTCAAGACCTAAACGGAAGTGAGAAAGTTCAAACCCTGCCCTGATCATTCCGCCAAATTTAGTACCGCTGGAAACTTCGCCGGAGTTTGAATTTAATTCAGCAGATGCTAGAGAAAAAATTCCCGCACCACCGCCGGCAAACGGACGGAATGAATAGTTGTCCGTAAAATAATAATCACCGGTTACCAGGTATGAACCAGATGCTTTTACACTTGCATCCATGGCATCACCGTTTTCATCATATCCACTAAATCTTGCAACAACTGCGCCTTCCATACGCAAACCAAGTGATACGCTGCTCAATACCGCATACTTTGGCTCAACTGCAAATAATACACCGCCCTTTGCACCTTTACCACCAGGTATTGCATAACCTAAGCTTATATCAACTTTAAACGGCTTTAGATCAGATTCCTGGGATTTTGCAGATAACGAAAGGAGTGAACTGAGAAGAAAGATTGCTAATACATTTTTCATGATAGTGGATTTTTTTTTAATTAATAATTGGACGCCAAAATAGAACAGCCTGTCAACCAATGCAAGCTTTTATCTTACAAATATGATCATTGTGTATTATCACCCAGCGTTTTTACTATTCCTCCTGCATAAAAGGGTAGCGATAATCCCTGGGAGGATTGAATGTCTCCCTGATAGTGCTTGCACTGAGCCGGCGATAAACGTGCAGGATACTCCCTCTGCTTTAAATTTATTTCTGCTTCTTTCTTAATTCACTTAACGGAATAACCATTATACTTACCGCATAAGCACAACTATTTCTCCTGCATAAACGGATAACGATAATCCGCCGGCGGATTAAATGTTTCTTTAATTGTTCTTGCACTTAACCAGCGATAAAGATTCAAAATACTTCCGGCTTTATCATTGGTGCCACTTGCCCTTGCACCACCAAATGGTTGCTGACCTACAACAGCCCCGGTTGGTTTATCATTGATATAAAAATTACCGGCAGCATTTCTTAATTTATTTGTTGCAAGTTCAACTGCATTTCTATCTTTTGCAATTACCGAACCTGTCAATGCATAGGGAGAAGTGGTATCTACAAGGTCAAGTGTTTTTTCAAACTGATTTGCATCATAAATATATACGGTAAGTACCGGCCCGAAAATTTCTTCACACATCGTTACATATTTCGGATCCTTTGCTTCAATAATAGTGGCTGAATAAAATAACCCTGCTTCTTATCACACTTACCTCCTACCCATATCTCTGCTTTCGTATCCTTCTTTGCATTGTCAATATATCTTTTGATCTTGTCAAAACTTTTTTCATCGATCACTGCATTGATAAAATTGGTAAAATCTTCAGCGCTTCCCATTTTAAAACTCTTTACTCCTGCAATTAATTTCTTTTTTACTTCTTCTGCAATGTTGGAAGGAATATATGCTCTTGATGCAGCAGAACATTTCTGTCCCTGGAATTCAAATGCGCCGCGAAGCAATGCAGTAACCACTACATCCGGATCAGCAGCTTTTATGTGCGATCACAAAATCTTTACCGCCTGTTTCTCCAACAATTCGTGGATATGATTTATAAATTGCCATATTCTTTCCAATCGTTTCCCACATATTATTAAATACACCTGTTGATCCTGTAAAATGTACTCCTGCAAAATCGCGGATGATTGAAACAAACTTTTCCGAGTAGTCGGCCATCTACATAAATCAAATTGATAACACCATCAGGCAAACCTGCTTCTTTTAATATCCGCATAAACATTTGTGCAGAATAAATCTGTGTATTGCGCAGGTTTCCATACTACAACATTGCCACACATGGCAGCAGATGTAGGAAGATTACCACCGATCGCTGTAAAATTGAAAGGCGTAATTGCCAATACAAATCCTTCCAGCGGACGATACTCCATCCTGTTATGCATGCCCGGACTGCTGATCGGTTGTTGTTTATATATCTCACTTAAAAAATGAACATTGAAACGAAGAAAATCGATCAGTTCACACGCCGCATCTATTTCTGCCTGGTAAGCATTCTTGCTTTGGCCAAGCATGGTTGTTCCATTCATGTAAGGACGGTATTTTGTGGCCATCAGATCAGCGCTTTTAAAAAAATATTGGCCCTGGTTTCCCAACTCATATTCGCCCATGATTCTTTTGCAGCCAATGCAGCATCGATCGCCTGCTTCACATGTTTTTCATCTCCTTCATGAATAATACCAAGTGTATGTGTAATCTCATGCGGAGGATGAATGCGTTCCTTTTTTATTTGTTCTTACTTCTTTGCTCCCGATATACATCGGCACATCGATCTTTTCTCTTTTTAATTCAGCTAAAACTTCTTTTAATCTTTTTTTTTCTGCAGAACCTGGCGCATAATTTAATACGGGTTCGTTTGCCGGCATCGGGTAAGTAAAGTACCGAGACTCATGTTTAAATTTAATTATTATTTATTAATTGTTAATTCAAGTTATTATTGTTGTGATGCTTCTTTCTCACTCATCAAATATGCTTTTATAAATCCATCCAGCTCACCATCCATCACCGGCTGCACATTTCCTACTTCATAATCTGTTCGATGATCTTTGATCATTTTATATGGATGAAAAACATAACGAACGGATCTGTGATGCCCCACTCTATTTTTTTCTTGTCCTGATTCGTTGCATCTTTTATCGCCTGGCGTTTGCGAAGTTCTTCTTCATAAAACGGCTCTTCAGCATTTGCATAGCCAATTCCCTGTTGCCAAGCTGTGTCCTGTCTTGCTGACACACTACAACAATGCCAGTTGGAATATGTGTTAGCTGAACTTTAGTTTCTACTTTATTTACATTCTGTCCTCCGGCGCCCCCACTTCGTGATGTTTCCATTTTTACATCCGCAGGTTTTATTTCAATATTGATTGTATCATCTACCAGCGGGTAAACAAATACTGATGCAAATGAAGTATGTCGTCGTGCATTGCTGTCAAACGGTGAAATACGAACCAGGCGATGCACACCACTTTCTGCTTTTAAAAAACCATAAGCAAATGGCCCATCAAATTGATAGCGTGCAGTTTTTATTCCTGCACCATCGCCCCATTGCCAATCTAGTTCTGTTACTTTCCATCCTTGCTTTTCTCCATACATACGATACATACGTGCAAGCATTTCTGCCCAATCCTGGCTTTCGGTGCCGCCGGCACCGGAATTTATTTGTAATACTGCGGGCAATTCATCTTCCGGTTCATTCAGTGTCGCTTTGAATTCCGCATCATCGATCATCGTAATTGCTTTTTCATACGCAGCTTTTGTTTCTTCTTCGGTGGCATCGCCTGCTTTCCAGAAATCAAACAGCACGGCAAAATCCTCTACTGCCGATCCTGTTTGTTTATACAGGTTGACCCAGTATTCATTCACTTTTATTTCTTTCATGATGGAAGTTGCACGGGCATTATCATCCCAGAAGCCTGGGCTTAATGAAAGCTGTTTGTCATTTTCAATTTTATCGATGCCGGTTATCGACGTCAAAGAAACCTCCTTATCCCGGCAATGCGGGACCGCATATCATTTAATTTTTCGATTGTCATAGTGGCCGCAAAGGTAAGCTTACTTGCGAGGCCGACCAAGTTCATTACAAATAATAAAAATATTCAGTCGGCCGAAGCAATCTCCTCAATGAAATGAATAATTATGTACCAGGCTGCATTGCTACTATGGAGCTTTCGTTCCGCCTCAGGCGGAAACTTGTACGCCGGTAATTCTATTCGGCAAAATCCAACTGTCCACAATGTTCCGCAGGAACATTTCATGGGTGGCTTAATAATCAAGAACGGTTATAACGTTCCATCGGAACGTTTTGTGCAAACCAGATTTTAAAATATGCACAATGCATTCCTACAGAACGCAGAGATATATTAATGATCTTTCTCTACCTACCATGTGTCCCTTCGGGACACTTCTAATTCTGGTTTCATTTCTCTATTGTACGTATTCTTAATTAAATTTGGGAAACAATCTGCCTAAAGCTGCGGGCTGGCGGCATTATTCAACTTATGTGGAAATTTTTTTGTCATTTATTCTTAATGCTTTTAATAAGCCCAATTTTTAAAGCCCAGGTAATTGACAGAGCTCCAAACGGAAAAGAAAATATTCTCCCTGTTGAAGGTGGAAATTTTGTAATGAAAATTGACAGCGTAACAGCTTTAAAAAAATTAATAGGAAAATTAAATGATGACTGGGAATTTATAGAAACAGGAAAGGGTTATTGGATTGGATACACAAATGATATGTTCTCAATTGCAGCCAGAGGCGATGAGGCAATCCCTTCTTTGATTAATTTTTTTGATACTACTCAAAATGGAAAAGGAAAACTTGGCGCTATTTATATCCTGCACCTAATAGGAATCGAGAGGCAAATTGTGGGAAGATTCACAGAAGAATTCGTCAACCCCAAAGCGAGATTAGCTTTATTAGGATTATTAAAAGAAAAAAATTATACTTATAGCATTGTTGAACTATTAATGAGAGATCCCTGGAAATCTGATATCCCTTATTTTTTTCAAATATTAAAAAGTGAAACCGATGATAAAATCATTTGGCCAATAATCGGTTGTTTAAATAGATATAGCATCCAGGGGCTTCCAATTAACCGTCCACTTCCTGCCCGACTAGGTAATTTAAGAATTCACCTCAAAGTTCAAAACCAAAATATTCTTGAAAGGAATTTTGATTTCAATTCACAAATAAAAGAAGCACTGAAAGAATTTAGTACCAAATATCCTGAATCAATAAAAATTGAAAAAGAATTATACAGTGATGAGTTGTCTCCCTATTACAGAACTAAACTATCAAGCTCTTTGAACGTTAATGAATTTTTAAAAAGTTTGGGCATTGACCTGAATAGTCCGTTTAACTACTCACAAATCGGATGCAAGATTCAATATTACACAGAAGACGAAGAATTATATTTTTGTACAATAAGATCCGCTCAAAATAGACTGAACAATTGGTGGCTGAATTTATCTGCTGAAGAAAAAGAAAAATTCACTTAAAATATACGGCACTAACAAAAGGTTACGATTTTGTTGGCATGACGCACAGGTATAGTTGCTATCCTGCCAACAAGCGATCCTAATCCAAAAAAGCCGCATAGAATTACAACCGCACAGAAGTACGACGAACGCCACATAGCAGCAACCCGGCCGGCTCATAATAATATTCTACCTTCATCAATCATGATACCCCTTGTAGAAAATATTTCCGACACCGCACGATGGGTTGCATTTTTCAGAGCAGAAGAAACTGAAAGACCAGATGCAGTCTTTCATGATCCTTTTGCACGAAAGCTTGCGGGAGAAAAAGGTGAGCAGATTGCCAATGCGATCGCATTCAGCAGAAAAAACAGTTGGTCCTTTGTTGCAAGAACTTTTTTGTTTGATGAATTTATAAAGCAGCATGTTGAACTGGGATATGATATGATCGTTAACCTTGCTGCAGGTCTTGATGCAAGACCTTACCGAATGCAATTACCCAAAACATTGAAATGGATCGATGTTGATCTGCCGGCAATGATCAATTACAAGAAAGAAATTCTTCAACATGAAAAACCAAACTGTGAGTACAGAAGCATTGCACTTGATCTTGCAGACAGAAAAGCAAGAATTGAATTATTTCAGCAGCTAAATAAAGAATGTAAAAAAGCTCTTGTGGTTACAGAAGGATTAATAATTTATCTGACTAATGATGAGGTTGCTGAGCTTTCAACAGATCTATCTTCACAAAATCATTTTCGACGCTGGGTCATTGATATGATTTCTCCTGTTCTTTTAGAAGTGATACTAAAAGAAATGCAACCGGCTTTAAAAGAAAGCGGCGCCACATTTCAATTTGCACCTGAAGAAGGAGAAAAATTTTTTGAACGCTATGGATGGAAACATTTAGAATCCAAATCAAAATTAAAAACTGCGGCTATGCTGAACAGGCTTGATGATGAGCAGAAAACTTATGCAGCTTATCCTGAACCTCCGGGGCCACCTCGCCCTTTTCCCTGGTCAGGCGATTGTCTTTTTGAAAATATGAATAGCGTTTAAATAAGTAAGCTCGTTACAATTCTTTCGCAATCCCGTGATTAATCTATTTTTCATGCTTCACCTGCAATTGGCAAAAGCATTTTATTCCGCGTAACTGTGCGTTGGTGAGTTCTTGAAATTCTTCTTTTTGTCCGGATCATACTTTTTTGGAATAACAGGATGAATCTTGTTCCCTCCGACACCTCCGATTCTACTTTTACGCCTACATGATTAGATTGGAAGATATCATGCGTTGCCGCCAGGCCAACGCCCATGCCGCCTGGCTTATTTGTAAAATAGGGATTGAATATTAATGGCAGATTTTCTTTACTTATTCCGCAACCGTTGTCCTGGATCGATACGGCATATTTGCCCTTAATTGATTTTGTACCAAGTTTCAGTACTCCGATTCCCGAACTCATTGCGTCAATTGCATTGATGACAATATTTGTCAATGCAATTTTCACTTTCGGTCTGTCCATTTTTATTTTCATATCGTGTCGCGAATAACTTTTCTCAACCACAATATTTTTAAGGATGATCTTATCCTTTGCCATTTCAATCACTTCATCCAGCAATTGATGGATGGAATGCTTTTCCGATTGTATTTTGTCTTTCTCCTGTTCCTTAAGAATATCGTTGATCAGCTGGTTGATCCGTTCCGAGCTGCGCTTAATAATATCGATATATAATCCATCATCATTAACCATTATTTTGGATTCAAGCAAATGAATGGTTAAAATGATATTGGTCAGCGGGTTCCTCAGTTCATGAACAAGGAAAGAAGCAAATGGAATGGAAGCCTCGTTCTCATGGCTGCGGGCTGCTTTTGATTTAGTGGAAATTGTAAGTGAATTCATTTTGAGGGGGTTTTAATCTTGCTTGAGCAAGGTACGAGTGTATGCCACCCTGAATTGTTACATCCTTCTTCGGAATTGTTACATGATTCACACTTTCGGTGTGTTCAGAATATGTGCATAAAACACAGAATGGTTAAACGGTCAATCAATCAGGTTCACTGTTCATGTTCGTTGTCCCAGTAAATCGGGATAAACACCGACCTCCGTGCTGAATAGAATTCAACCGTACAAGTGTCCGCCTGAGGCGGAACGAAAGCTTAATAGTAGCAATTTAGCCGGGTTCATAATCATTCTTTTCATTGAGGAGACTGCTTCGGCCGACTGAATACTCTTCACATTTGTAGTGGAATAATTTCGGCCTCGCAATGACGAATTCGGCCGACCGTACACCTTTATTATTCGTAATGAACTTGGTCGGCCTCGCAAGTAAACTTACCTTTAAAGACCTTACCCGCAAATCAATCGTATGCGATCACTCGAAAAAAGAATAAAAAAATTCAATGAAGGATTTCTGAAAGATTCCCTGAAATTAAAGTATGAACGAATGGCTAAAAATGAGTTCAGCTTTTTTCGCGGAACCTGTCATTTGTTTTATGAGGACCTGAATAAAATAAAGAATTTACCCGCATCGCCCCTTACATGGATATCCGGCGATCTTCATGTAGAAAATTTTGGCAGCTATAAAGGTGATAACCGTTTAGTGTATTTTGACCTGAATGATTTTGAAGAAGCCGTACTTGCCCCGGTAACATGGGAACTGGCAAGAATAATCACCAGCATCGATGTTGCATTTGACTCATTTAAAATTGCTGATGAAAAGGCTGACGACATGGTTCAGCAGTTTTTGTTTACATACGCCGCAACTCTTAAGAAAGGTAAAGCATTATACATAGAACCGCAAATTGCATATGGAGTGGTTAAAACTTTTTTAGAAACAGTAGCACAGCGGCCGCAGGAAGAATTATTAAATGAAAGAACATCCGGAACGAACGAGAACCGTCGCCTGCTTACAACCGGGGAGCATCACACCGAACTTCCCGCAGATTTAAAAAAAGAATTACTGGATCTTATTCAGCGATGGGCCGCTAAAAAAAATCAGCTTTCCGGTTATCGCTGTGTGGATGTTGCTTTTCGCATTGCGGGCACAGGAAGCGTTGGCGTCAACAGGTATTGTTTTTTATTCCAGGACATGAAAAATACAAGTGAATACAAACTGATCGATATGAAAGAAGCGAGGCCATCCAGTCTTGTAAAATATATACAATATAATCAGCCGTCCTGGCGAACGGAAGCAAAGCGAATTTATTTTGTACAAAAATTTATGCAGAATAATAATCCCGAATTGTTAAGCACCACCCGTTTTAAAAACAGCAGTTATGTGATCCGGGAATTGCAGCCAAGCTCAGACAAAATAAATTTTAAAAAAATAAAAGAACAACATGAGGATATTAAACGAGTGATCGATGATATGGCGATGCTGACAGCTTCAGCGCAAATACGGGTCTCGGGCAGAAAAGGGGCTGCTGTTGCCGATGATCTTATTGTATTTGGAAATAAAAAAGGCTGGCAAAAAAAATTAATTGATTTCAGCAAATCATACAGCAACACAGTAAAAGAATATTACAAGGAATTTTTGGAAGCATACAACAACAAAAGGCTTTAAGAAGAGTTACGATTTGCCGCTTAATGACTTAAATTATTTCTTTTCAATCATTTTGATCACTTTCTCCAATGCAGTATTGAACTCTGCAGGTTTTTCGATCATCGGGTAATGACCGGTCCCAATTATATAAACAACTTCGGCCGAAGCTTTACAATATTTTTTTAAAGAATCAATTTGCGTGGGGCCAAAGTCACTGTTGATAAGATAAAGTTTATGGGTTAACTGCTGCATCATATCTCTTTCCTTTTGCGAAACATCAACCAATGACCGCAGCACTTTTATTGCAATAGTGGAATCATTCGCCTTAAAATCTTTTATCACCCGATTTACAACAGATGTATCTGCCGAAGGCGGAAACAGGTATTGTTTTGTGTAAACTTCAACCGTACCCGTAAAACTGCTATCCATCATAGCAAAAAATCCTTCCATTGCTTTTGTTTGCTCGTCCGTATTTTTTGTTCCCGGCGCTTTGAGATTATCAATGCCAACAATGCCAATTACTGATTGCGGGTATTTTGTATCTGTCAATAACAAAATGTCTCCGGACATAGAATGTCCGATCAGAATTACATTCTTTAATTCCTGTTTTTTGATAAATTCATTAATGTCATCCGCATATTGCTCAAAATTCCAATCGGTCCGGTTTTTCCCGGACTTCCCAAAACCCGGCAGGTCAAGGGTCACTACTTTATACCTGTCACAGAAATAACCTGATTGGTTATCCCAATAGTCCTTATTTATACACCAGCCATGAACAAAAAGTAAAGTTGTATCTCCGGTACCGCATTGATCATATTCAATAGCGAGCTGATTATTTATTTGACTGGTATCTTTTTTGTTAGCAGAAGGTTCACTGCAGGAATGCACGGTGATTGCAATAATTAAAATAAATAAACAGGCTTTCATAAAAGTGAAGTTATGAAAAACAAATATGGGCAAATAAATCCTTTGGCAACAAAAATTATTTCGTGACCTTTAATTCCCTTTTATACCTAAAACAAATGATATGAAACGCTACACTTTCCTGTCGGCATGCAGTTTTGCTTTAATGCTTCTTTCATCTTCTTGTAATGATACCACAGATGATAAAACAGAGGGCAATAAATCTGAAACGAAAGCACCCAAACTAAAAGAAGAAACAGTTGCCTATACTGTCGATACGCTTAACATGAAAAGCTTTGTTGTTTATGATGAAAATATTTCCGGCAAACGCCCTGCCGTATTGATTGTGCACGAATGGTGGGGCCTCAACGATTATATAATGCGTCGTGCAAGAATGCTTGCCGAAATGGGATATGTTGCTATGGCCGTAGACATGTATGGTAACGATCGCAAAGGCAATAACCCTGATGAAGCGGGTAAACTGGCAATGCCATATTATCAAAATCCGCAAATGACCAGAAAAGTTTTTGATGCCGCATTAAACGAATTCAAAAAAAACCCAAATGTTGATCAAACGAAGATTGCCGGTATTGGCTATTGTTTTGGCGGCGGTGTATTGCTTAATCTTGCAAGAATGGGTGAACCATTAAATGGTGTTGTAAGTTTTCATGGCAGTCTTGTCGGAACACCCGCGGATAAAGATCTTACAAAAGCAGCTATATTAGTTTGTCATGGCGAGGCTGATTCTTTTGTATCCAATGAAGAAGTGGCTAAGTTTAAAAAACAAATGGATTCAATCGGTAAAGCCTATACTTTCAAATCTTATCCTAAGGCACAACATGCATTCACCAATCCCCAGGCAGATGAATGGGGCAAAAAATTTAATATCCCTGTTTCCTATAACGGCGCTGCGGATACCGCATCATGGAATGATATGAAGGCTTTTTTTGGAACGATATTCCGCTAAGAGATCAAAAGAGAAAATGAGATAAAGAGATTTTTCAAACCAACCTTTTTATTTAGGAAACGTAAAAGAAAGGAGCGAGTAGGCTCCTTTTCTCTTTCTCTCCTTTTATCTCTTAGCATTATTCCTTAACTTTCTCGTCAACGAAAAATTAACCATATGAGAAAATTATTTCTTGCATTTACTCTTATTTCAACAATTGCATCTGCACAACAACAGGAAAAATTCAATGGTCTCAATATGAGCATGGGAAACCTGTTTCGTCTTAGTGATGCAAAAACAAGATCGATCAGTCCTGAAAATCTTACCGGCGAACCCGGCAAAGGCGGAATGGCAACATTGGAAAACGGCAATGCAAAAAATGCAGCAAGAGACCTTGGACAGGGATGGAAAGTGAATCCATATATTGTTATTAAACCGGGCGAAACTTTTACAATGGCCGAAATTACAGGCCCCGGTGCTATCCAGCATATCTGGATGACGCCAACCGGTAACTGGCGTTTCTCCATTCTTCGTTTTTATTGGGATGATGAAACAGAAGCTTCGGTTGAAGTTCCTGTCGGAGATTTTTTTGGCGCCGGTTGGGGCGGTTATTCTCATTTGAATTCCTTAGCTGTTACAATAAATCCCGGCAGTGCATTCAATTGTTATTGGGTAATGCCATTCAGGAAAAAATGCAAGATCACCATGACGAATATTAATGTAGAAAACATGACCTTGTATTACCAGGTAGATTATACGCTTACAACAGTGCCGGATGATGCCGCTTATTTTCATGCACAGTACAGGCGAAGCAACAAAGTAAAAGACGGTGTATGTACAATTATCGATAACATTGAAGGCAAAGGACATTATGTGGGCACTTACATGGCATGGGGTGTTCATAATAATGGCTGGTGGGGCGAAGGCGAAATAAAATTCTATATGGATGGGGATACAAAATTTCCAACGATCAACGGTACCGGCACCGAAGATTATTTCTGCGGCTCATATGATTTTGATACAAGAAAGAAAAATGCGGCAGGTGTGGATGTTGTAGATTATACTGAATTCTCAACAGCGTATGCCGGCCTGCACCAGGTAATCGATGGCGATGGACACTATAATGTAATGCAACGGTTTGGAATGTATCGCTGGCATATTATGGACCCGATCCGTTTTGAAAAAAATTTGAAAGTGACGATCCAGGACCTGGGTTGGCGAAGCGGTGGCCGCTATCTTGTTCAGCAATCCGATATCAGTTCGGTTGTTTTCTGGTATCAGTCAGAACCGCATCACAGTTTTCCAAAGCTGCCAACAAAGGATGAATTGGAGGTAAATTAATTTTACAAAAAAACCAATGACTTTATAAACCAGCTTTTATTAAAAGCAAATGCAAACTAATGCACCGTACATTCTTTGTACATACCCGACTCGATATGCCGGTTTTGCATTTTTAATTGTTCCATGAACTCTGCAGTGTGATTATTCTCGACAAAGAATTCGAGAATATAATTGTAGTTACTGCTTTCAAAATATGCTTCATAAATATTCAAAAACCGGTAATGCGAAAATCCTTTGAACGCATCTACATTGGATTCCCCACCCACAACAAAAACGAAAATTTTACTTTCATCTTTTTTCGAATTGTGATCGCACTGAACCTGTACAGTAGTGTATCCTCCCAGTTGACGGATCTTCATTTCTACTTCAGGAGTATGAGCAGACCTTCTTTCTTTCTTAAAAACAAACTTAAAATCATCTTTATAACATGAATGCTGTGACAAGTATTTTGCCCTTCTTTTTTCTCCCACTTCCTGCTGCAGCTTTATTTTCTGTTTATTCCCCACTTCTTTTGAATATTGATCCCATTGAGAAATAAATTCATTATTATCACCTGCTGTTTCAAAACAAACAAATTGAACAATAGCTTCTTTTTCCATATTGATTTTTATTCTTTTTAACCGTAAACCGCAAAATCATTACCCATATTGTGTAAAAATTGAGAAGGGACATTAATCTGCATTGTACGATCCATGTAATGTAACCTTTATTTGCGAGGTAGAAATGCTAATAATCAAAAGGATTGAAGATTGCAATCGCTATTAAAACAACGTTTATCCCATAATCATATTCAAACCACTCATCTGGCTGTCTTTACCAGCGCTGCAGGTTTTACATTTATCCACCAACCGGCTTAAGATTCGGCAGAATATCTTATCTTAAGTTCCTATTTTTAAAAAAATTATTTTGCTATGAACAATTCTCGCAGAACGTTTATAAAGAAATCGACACTTGCATTGGCAGGCAGTTCGATTTTATCAAAAATTTCTTTTGCAAATCCGCTCCACCTGAAAGACGAAGAAATTGTGGGCATTCAGCTTTATTCTGTAAGGGATGATATGAAAAAAGATCCTCTCGGTACGTTGAAGCAACTGGCTGCAATGGGATATAAAAATGTGGAGCATGCCAATTATAATGACCGGAAATTTTATGGCTATACTCCCGTTGAGTTCAAAAAAATACTGGATGATCTTGGAATGAAAATGCCAAGCGGTCATACTGTAATGGGTAACCTGCATTGGGATGAAACAAAAAAACAGTTTACTGATCTGTGGAAATATACTGTTGAAGATGCAGCAACGGTCGGCCAGCAATATGTGATCAGTCCATGGCTTGATAACCGCTATCGTAAGGATCGCAATGCGTTGCTGGGTTTCATGGACGTTTTCAATAAAAGCGGTGAATTGTGCAAAAAATCCGGAATGAAATTCGGATATCATAATCATGATTTTGAATTCAGTGAAAAACTGGATGGTGATGTTTTATACGATATCATGCTTTCAAATACAGATCCAAAACTGGTAGTACAGCAACTTGACACCGGCAATCTTTATAATGGCGGGGCCAATGCTATGGAAGTTGTAAAAAAATATCCGGGCAGATTCTTATCACTTCATGTAAAAGATGAAATAGCAGCAGCGAGCGGTAATGAAAAATACGAAAGCACAATCCTGGGTGCAGGTATTGTGAATTTAAAAGCAGTGATTGATGAAGTGCGTAAAACAACTAAGAACGTTCATTACATAATTGAACAAGAATCATATCAAGGTAAAACCCCGCTCGATTGTGCCAAAGAAGACCTGGCGATCATGAAGAAGTGGGGGTATTAACAACCCCACTCCTAAAGCAAGGGCCTGGCTTCTGTTGTTGAAATAATTAATAATTATTAATTATTAACTGATAGGGGTTATTGATTGACGTCTATGGAGTCGTACACTGTAACTTTCGTCCAAAGCGAAGCACATTGTTCTACAAATTTCAAATGCACAGGATCAGTTTGATAACTATCCTGGTCAGCAGCATTATCAAAAAATAATAACCAGCTGACATCATAAGAACTGTCGATCACTTCGCGGCGTGTTGCCGCAGGTTCACCGATATAAAAATTCTTTATAGTTTTCACTTTCGATAGTTTCTTGAGCCCTTCAATCAATTTGGCTTTATCTTCTTGGTTGCCGGAGTTCTTCAGCCAGAAATAAACGTGATGTATGAACATTCCCTTTTTTTGAGCGAAGATAGGGTTTGACTTTAATGCGGCTGCAAAAGGCAAAGCCAAAGCGATATTGCCTAAAAACCGGCGCCGTGAAGATGATTTCATTTTCATTTGATTTTTTCCGAACTTAATTGTTCTTTAGAAAATAAAAAAGCTGAAGTCTTACTATGAACAAAAATTCCACTCTTGTCACCGCTGCGGTTTTGCTCGTCCTGCTTGGCGTGTATATGGTTTACCTTGGAACAAAAGGAAAAATACTGCCGCCCACCATAACGGGGGTTGGCTTTATCATTATTGCGATCGCATTTTTGGGGCTCAGAAATAAGTAACACTTGTTTGCCAAAGCCGAATTATCACCACTTGTTGGTAATAAATCTTCACCTTTTATATAATTTTCACATTTCAGGCGAAATTTTTGTCTTAATTTTTGATGGTGAAAATTCTCCACGCATTCAGTTTTTTGATATTTGCTGTCACTTTGCAGTGCACCGGTCAGGATATTAGCGGATATTGGAAAGGTACATTGAGCATGAGAGGATGTTTTCCTGAGAATAATATCGAGCTTCAAATTAATTCAAAAGGAAATATTGTTGCAGGCGATTCTTATCATTACCAGGATATCGATAATTACGTAAAGAAAAATTTCCGGGGATCATTTGATCGTGCTACAAAAAAACTGAGCGTACAGGAAGGCCTGGTAACTACTTATCATATTCCCCAGCGTTGTGTTATTTGTGTAAAAAACTTTGAGCTTACTTATAGCCGTGAAGGAAAAGTAGAAACCCTGAAAGGCCAGTGGTCCGGTCATGTGTTGAATACCTTGCAAAGTTGTGATGGTGGCAGTATCATTTTAACAAGAATAAGAGAATCTGCTTTTAAAGAAATACCTGAGATAAAAGTTGATACCGGTACTATTCGTCTTGATTTTTATGATAACGCCCAGGTGGATGGTGATTCAATAACAGTTATGGTAGATAAGCAGGTTGTACTTACTCATCAGCGGCTTAGTGCAAAGCCACTTACTACTTATGTAAGAATTGATCTCAATAATACATTTCATGAAATAGAAATGGTTGCTGAGAATCTCGGCAGCATTCCTCCTAATACAGCTATTCTGATAATCACTGCTGGTAAAGACCGGCACATGCTATCACTTAGTTCTTCAGAAATAAAAAGTGCAAGAGTAAGGATCGTTTATGATGTAGATGGTTCTAAGGTTGGACAAACAGTAGCTGCACTATTAAAGAAAGAAGAAAATTAATGTTGGCCTTTTAGTTGAGTTAGTCACATTCTATTCACACTTTTCGTTTGCAATTTCTTTATTGATTAAAGCCGCCGGGTATTAAGTAGTTTTACACGAATAAATTACTAGCCCATGTGCAATATCCTTTTCAAGCGCCACCTGAGCCTGGTTGCGTGCCTGTTTCTTTCTTTAGGTTACTTAACAGCTCAAACCAATTTAAAACTTAAGTATAACAACTCAACCGTTTATACCGGCATCGAAGTAGGATCAAAAGGTGTAAAGATGAGCATGGTGGAGCTTGGAAAAAATGCCCAGTCAAACGGCAGCTTTAATATTTTAAAAGATACTTCTGTAAATACTGATTTCATTTCTTTTAACGATCCAACATTCTCCTCCACTCTTGATGCACTTTGTGCATTGTATGCAAAAGCCCAGGATGATTATAAAATTCCAGGCAAAAGAATTTTTACTGCAATAAGCAGCGGTGTAAAAATGCAGGCTGAGAAAGACGAGAAAACAGAACAGGTAAAAAAGCTGATCGATTCATTCAGGATCAGGATCAACGATCCATCAAGACAAGTAACGGTAATAGATGTAAAACAGGAAGCACTGCTGTCTCACCTGGGCATTGTTCCGGAATCAAGAAGGTATTCAACATTTCTTATTGATATCGGAAGCGGTAATACAAAGGGCGGTTATTTTCCTAATGGAAATACAAAAGACTTTTATTTGTTTCAATTGAATTGGGGAACAAAGAGCACGGCGAACGCAGCGGAAAAAAGAATGGAAGAAGAAAAGAGCATGGTTAATTATCAAAAACAACTCACCCGCGTTTTATCGCAGGCTGAAAACGCCGATATTGTTTATGCCGTTAATGCAAGTGGTGCATATCCATTGAGTGATTATATCGCATTCAGTGGTGGTGCTGCATGGGCTGTTGCTAATTTAATGCATCCGGAGTTAGTTGATAATGCTGTTGTCCCTGTTACTTTTGATGAGGTGATAAAATTTCATGAAAGGATTTATACAAATTATGCCGCTTATTCTGCCGAAAATCTTGCAAAGACCGGAACTGATGAGACTGAAAAAGCTGCCATATTGAAAGCTGCAAAAACTGTTCACGGTGTCTTTGATCAAAAATCATTAATGTCGGCAAGCGGATTGTTAATGAAAATAATGAGACAGTTTGCTTCTATCTATGAGACCAAACAATTTTATCTTGTAAAGAATGGACAAGTAGGTTGGATCTCTGCTTTCGTTGATCAAAGTCTTTCCAACAAATAAAAAGATTATAAGCTCAATACATGATCCACTCCGGCCCTGGAGTGGATTTTTACTGTGTCAAATAAAGGACTATCGCAATCCGATTGCTTTATCAAACTCGGAATTTCAGTGCAGCCCAGGATAATTCCTTCAGCACCCCTTTGTTTCAGTTTTGAAATAATATCGAGATAAGCAGCTTTTGTTTGAGCTGAAAAAATATTTTTACTGAACTCCTGATAGATAGTATTATTTATAAACTCTGCATCGTCCTGATCGGGAATAATCGTTTCGATACCAAACCTGGCAAGACGATCGGTATAAAAACCTAATTGCATTGTATAACGTGTTCCAAGCAACGCCACTTTCTTCAAACCATGACCGCGAATATCCTTTCCTAGAGCGTCAGCAACATGGATAATTGGAATGTTTATGGCAGCCTGTACTTCATCAAAAAGTCTGTGCATAGTGTTGGCGCCAAGGAGCAGGCAAGATGCTCCGGCATCTTCAATTTTTTTTGCTGCATCACACATTATAAAGGATATCTTTTCCCAGTCGTCTGCTTCAGTAAGCGTTTTTATCTCCCCGAAATTTACGGAGTACATTATGATCGATGCCGCTTCCGCGTCGCCCAATCTTTCATTTGCTATTTCATTTAAATAACGATAATACTCTACTGTGGATACATAAGTGAGTCCACCGATAAGCCCAATAGGTTTCATCCGATAAAATTAGCGGTAAAACATTTACCCACGTGTTGATAAAATACTTTCTTCCCGCAAAATTAGAAGCTTAATTTTGCTGCTCAATCGTAAACCTAAAATTACACTTATGAAAAAGTTCTTTTGTTCCCTGCTGATGACTGCACTATTGAGTTCAATGATCCCCTTTCAATCTTCAGCGTTAGTTGTACCCGGTGGTGGTGAACCTGATCCTGCTACAGTAAAAGCTGCGATGGCTGAATTTAAAAATCTTTCAAAGCACGACAGAAAAGAGAGAGTAAAAGATGTAAAAAAACAATGGAAGCTTTTTAAAAAAGAAAAGAAAGCGAACAAGTCAATGAAAGTTGACCAGGTTGTGCTTATCATTCTTGCGATATTGCTTCCGCCACTTGCGGTTTATTTACACCAGGGTGAAGTAAATGGTAAATTCTGGTTAAGCCTTTTACTTTGGTTCCTGTTTATCTTGCCGGGAGTTATTTATGCATTGCTGGTAGTAACTGACAGTGTTTAAAAACAAAAAACTCTAAATAGAAAAGTCTCCCGATGAACCGGAAGACTTTTTTTATGATTGCTTACCAACATGAGTTATAGAATAACCACCCGTTGATTGTTTCCATTGTTCCATGTAAGCAATGCTTTATTATCACATTGTCCATTCGCCGGGAAACCATAATCAAGGAATAAGACACGGTCATTGATCCTGATCTTTAACTTACCATCGCTGATCCACGGGCACGCTACTTTTTTCACTAATGGTGTTTCAGTATTGAGGGTTATCGTTAAGCCGCTGTTGAATTCTGTTTGTGAACGACCGGTAAGTTCATAAACATCATCACGAACGATTCGTGTATCCATTCCGCCAACTTGTGTTTTTACTTTGATGCTTTGATAGCTGTAACCTCTGCCTGAAGGGAATGTTACTTTACCACCCACTACCTGTACGCTCCATTTATGTACAGGAGGCTCGCTAAGGTTGCTGATGATCTTGGTTCCCTGCAGGTGTACACGATTTACATAGTAATTTCTGAAAGTGATAGTAACTACCGAACCGGGTCTGCGCAAAGGGGCGGTAAGATGTATAATGATAGCGCCGGAACGAAACTTACCATCAAGACCTAAACAACCGTTTCCAAAATCAATTGTGATGGTTTTAGGGTAGGTTGAATCATTAGGAGTAATGGTGATCTCGGCACAATTACCAATGGCTGCTCTCAATTCAGTAAACAAAGGATGAAAGCCGCGGCCATTTAATCCATATTCGCTGGCATTGCCTTCTTCATCCGCTGCAGTGGTAGCAATATCTTCTGCATCATCAAAACTTGCTTCAGCCATTGAGCTTTCTTCAGAATAAGCGGTTGCCTGTTCTTCCGTTACAGGTTCGTTGTTTGTTGAGCTAAGATCTTTTTGACAAGAAAAAAGCATAGTGGCAAATAAAAATGCAAGTGCGGCTATGCTGATCCGGTTGATCGTGAACTTTTTCATTTTATTAGTTTTTTAGGGTTGTGGAAAAATTAAACACGCAATATGAGAAGCCAGGCTTTGAAAAAAGTTTAAGCAGTAGTAAAAAAACTTCTATTTTCCATTTTTATGAAGGATATATTCATCTATATAATTGACTATGCCAGGGGATTGAATGGCAGAATATTTATTGCCTGCAGCCTGCTTACTGCATTAATGATCTATATAAATTTTCATTACGGCATTGATCCCGGAATTGAGAGTAATTCGATCGCGGTTTCTTTTTTTTATCGTTATATCATTTTCTTAGTTGCTTTTGCGTTGCCGTATTTCTTCTATGTTTTTCAAGGAAAAAATTATTTTAAAAACAGATTAATCCTTTTACTGATTTTATTGTCGCCTGCAATTTTCTCGTGTAAAATGGTAATGGCGACACATTTCCACTTGTCAGATAATTATCAATGGGATTATTACTGGAACCAGGTTATTTACTGGCCAATGCGGTTGATAGTAATCGCTTTCATGCTGTTCATTATGTGGAAATTATTTTATAAGCGGGAAACGTTTTTTGGTTTGACCGTAAAGAATTTCGAATGGAAACCTTATTTAATCATGTTGTTGATTATGGTTCCCCTGATTGCAGCCGCTTCTACCCAACCTGATTTTTTGGAACATGTATCCAAAACTAAGGGATGTTGATTCGGTGTTATTTAATGTAAAGAATAAATGGTTCTACCATTTTCTTCATGAGCTTGCTTATGGCAGTGATTTTATTACGGTAGAGTTATTCTTTCGCGGTTTTCTTATACTGGCTTTTATAAAAGTAGCTGGTAAAGATGCCATACTGCCGATGGCCTGCTTTTATTGCACCATACATTTTGGAAAACCTTTGGGTGAATGTATCAGTTCTTACTTCGGCGGAATAATTCTTGGCATCGTGGTTTATAACACAAGATCAATTATAGGCGGTCTCATTGTTCATCTTGGCATTGCATGGCTGATGGAGCTGGGTGGATATATTGGTAATTCATTGAAGTAAAGATCAAATCGTCCATTCATCATGAACAATTCCTACCAGGAAATACTTTCCATTTCTTTCTTTAAAGACAAGCCGAAGTGTTCGCCAGTCATGTCCTTCATATTTTTTTTCGAAGCCTGAAAAATGGCTTTCGGTAAAATCACAATTCTTATACACTGAGTCAAGATTGTTTAAAGAATTTCCGGACCCGATAAATTCATTTACTCTGCGGGTCTCTGGTTTAGCGAAATCAACATCATAAACAAATCTTTGTATGTAATTATGCAAAGTCATTTTTATCGGATCTCCGGTACCATCGAATTCTCCCCAAACGATCATGTCCTGATCAGACTTTGCCACCTCAGCAATAAATTTTTGCCTTGAAAGCTTGATATGCCGAAGAGTATCTATAAATCCGTACGGAGAAAATCTTATACCTTCTATCGGGTGAATATAATTGGCAAATGCCGAATAGTTTTTATTCTTAAGCGTTGTGCAGGATATTCTGTGTAGTCTTCAATAATATAGAATCCCTGCGACGCACTGATTGAACACTATCCTGAAAGTTTTTAATTTTTAGAAGAGAATCTGTTTTACGATCGACAGGTTGAATACCATCGGTAGTTGCTGTTTCAATCTTGCTTTCTTTTTCTGATTTGTCATTACAAGCAATAATTAACAAACAAATTGAAATAAATGTGATAAAGAGTTTTTTCATATTGACAAGAAAAAAAAGCTGCAAACCTGTAAGCCGGATTTTGTATCCCGATAAATCGGGTGACTATCATTTATCTGTCCCGGTAATTACTTACCGGGATCAATCTGCCTACCCTGTATCTTGGGCGAGCAGCCCTCTCCCGATAGCTATCGGGACGATACTATACGTGGCATTTCAGCATGCAAGGTTTACCCGCAAATGATGTTACCATCAAAAGCCGTGGGCTCTTACCCCACATTTTCACCCTTCACCCCAGCCCTCTCCAAAGGAGAGGGAGAAGGCAGTTATTTTCTGTGGCACTATCTGTTACTTCAACTTACTTTTCAGCATTGGTTGAAATACCCGGCTATTCACCGGTGCATTGCTCTGTGCTGTCCGGACTTTCCTCCCCAACTTAAAGCGTGGAGCGATAGCCTGGTTTGCAGCGAACAGCAAATTTAAGCACGGAATATTGGATTAAAAGGATTTTATGAACCTCGGTAGTGTCCTAATTTGATGAAATTGGAACACGGATGACACGGATTGACCGGATTTTCACGGACATTTTTATTTTAATCAGTCTGACTCACTTCATAGTATATTGCCCAATGAGACAATGAAAGGCTAAAATTAATCTTAAGAATAAATCCGTTGAATCCGTGTCATCCGTGTTCTATCCTACCTCTAAAATAGGACACTACCTGAACCTCAGTTGTTGAATGAATGATTGGAAACGACCTAATATTCAAAAAATATTTCGGTAGCCCCATAACCAAACCGGGGATCATATTGATTGACAAAAGTCTTTACTTCTTTTCGAAGTTTTAATGCCTCATGTATCTCATCCCGCAATCTTCCGCTGCCTACACCATGTATCACGATCAACGAAGGTTGAAGATGAGCAATTGCCAGGTCATAATACTTTTCAAAAGTTTTTAATTGAATTGCGAGTATTTGAAGATTGCCAAGATGCTGCCAGTTATCAGTAAGCTTTTCAATATGCAGGTCAACTACAGAGCGGGGTGGTTCCAAATGTTCTTTTGCTTTTGAAGCATCATATACTTTATATTTTGACGAAAGAGAACCGATATCAATCGTATCATGGGTTACTTTATCCGGATATTTATCAAAGAGGCGATAGGAAAAGCTTGCTTCATTCTTGCTTCTTATTTCCTCGATCTTATTAAAAAGTTGTTTGGGCTTTAAGCTTTAGCGAAGCCGTACAGATCTCGGCTTTTGCTTTATCAGGTTTTACCAATGAAAACTCAAACTCAAAAAAAGGACTGTCGCTGAGATCTTCAAAGGGCACATCATGCAAATAAAAATCTTCAAACGGGTGGACGGTGTTTTTCAATTCAAACTCCGGTTTACCAAAGAATGCAAGTTTGTAATCAAAATTATAAGCTGTATTTGTCCGGTTCAATAAATGCACTTTCAATTCATCCACTACATCATCGCCGAATTCATCAGTATCGATTACGGGCAAAAATGTAAGCCACACGCCATCTTCTTCTCTTTTTGCATCACTGACTCTTTTCCTTTTTTAACTCATCCACATATTGTTTTTGTTTTTTACCATTTCCATTTTTGTTTTCCATAAATCGTTTCAGGTAAGGAAAATCAATCTGGTCTTTATATACCGGGAACTGCACACCGCCGGCATCCACCAATACCATTTTATCATTGATGATGTCAACCACTTCGGCTTCTTCATTGGAGTGGAGAATAAGGACCCTATCGCCTATTTGAAATTTCATATCGCGGATTTCCGGATTTTAATGGATTTCACGGAAACGCTGCGCAAAGTTAGTAAAGTAGAAGAGTCCGCCGAAAGCGTAAAGAAAAGTTTAAACCTTTTATAAGCGGGCACACCTGGCCAATCCAAATTATTTATTTGATGCCAGCTTACTTTTTTTATACCCGTAAATGAAATAAAGGATCAATCCGATTAGCAGCCAACTTAAAAACCATGCCCAGTTACTTTTGGTCATACCCGTAAGTAAATAAAGACATGTTGTAACACCCATTAGTGGGATCAAAGAATATTTTTTTATTACTGTGGCGACCGCAAGCATAATACAGATGATCCAAAATATGATGACGGAAATATTTGGTGTCGCAAGATCCATAAAGCTCGCCTTGCCTTCATTATAATCAGCGTTTGATGAATAATCAAAATTGAAAAGATTGCCAAAGTAATTTTTACTTAGCGCTGCAAACAAAACAAGTGCACCGGCAATAATGAGCGGGTACAAAAATTGTCCATTGATATATGGAATATGAAACCGGCCGGCCACTTTTTCTTTTCTGGGTATCAGCAATACGCCTCCGCAAACGAGAACGAATGCAAACAACGTTGCGATACTTGTAAAATCCAGTACGAAACTCTTATCTGTAAAAAGAATGGGAATACCGACAACTAATCCTGTAACGATCGTGGCAAATGATGGAGTTTTAAAGCGATGATGAATTTTTTGGAAAACCGGTGGCAACAAACCGTCGCGGCTCATGCTCATCCAAATTCTGGGCTGACCCATTTGAAATACAAGCAATACACTTGTCATGGCAATCACAGCACATATCGATACAAGCAGCTGCATCCAGCCAACGTTCAGATTCTGGCTCTCAAAAATAAATGCCAGCGGATCTCCTACTCCTTCAAAATTTTTATAATGAACGGCACCCGTTAATACAAGTGATAACAAAATATAAACGACGGTGCATATTACCAATGAATAGATCATGCCGCGGGGAAGATCACGCTGGGGATTTTTGCTTTCTTCAGCCAGTACGCTTACCGCATCAAAACCTATATAGGCAAAGAATACACCACTCACCGCAGCCATCACACCGCTAAATCCATTTGGCATAAAAGATCTTACACCTTCTTCATTTGCAGGCGTCCAGTTAAATGTCAGTCCTTTTGAGAAAAGTAAATGATCCTCCTACCAAAATTACTAATACAACGATGGCAAGTTTTAAGAATCACCATTACATTGCTGAAATTGCGGCTTTCTTTAATGCCACGATAAACGAGATAGGTAATCAGTAAATTGATAACGATCGCCGGCAGATCAAGAATAATGCGCAAACTTCCAAGCATTGGCGCCGTATTCCATGCATTGATCAATTCACTATTCGAGCTATTATTTAAAACCGCTTTATGCGCCTCAGCATAACTGGTGGTAAGCCAATCCGGAACATGAATATTTACTTTATGCAAGAAAGAAGTAAAATAATCGCTCCAGCTAAAGGCAACATAGATATTGCCGATTGAATATTCCATGATCAATGCCCAACCAATGATCCATGCAAATAATTCTCCAAAGCTGGCATAGGCATAAGTGTATGCACTTCCCGCAACCGGTATACGACTTGCAAATTCAGAATAACAAAGTGCTGTAAATGCACAGGCAATACCTGTAATCACAAACAGCAAAACAACACCAGGGCCGCCTTTAAAAACAGCATCACCCAAAGAACTGAAACTGCCGGCACCAATGATGGCCGCAATTCCAAAAAAAGTAAGATCACGAACAGTGAGCACTCTTTTTAATTCATGGGCATGTACATCGGTATCGCCTTTTTGTGCATCTTTTAAAATTGAGTCGATCGTTTTACGGCGAAACAGGGAATTAGCCATCAGTGTTGGTTTTGAAAGTTCAAAATAGGAAAAAAATCGAAAGTGAGGTTCAATAGTTATAAGGTTTCAGGGTTTCTGAGTTTTTGATTGCTGATAAAAATCAGTTTATTAGTTAACCGGCCTCATAATTGCAGGGCTCGCCAAAGGAGAAATTTGTGTAAAATAATTGATATGGAAACAACAGTAAAACATTTATACACTCACCCTCTTACTGACATTACTCACAAGGTATCTGCATGGAAAAAATTCATTACATGGTGTGATAGCCAGGAAAAATATCGTCTTGGCTGGTTAGCAGTAGCACTGGGACTTCATGGTTGTGTGCTGACAATTTTTACAATGTTCGCCGTAATACTTGCCGGTAACCATTTTATATTCTGGCCATTTGTAATTGGGGCAATGGGGATCACCCTTATTGCAAATCTTGCTGCCATGCCGACTAAAATAACAATACCGGTTTTCTTTTTTAGTGTACTAATAGATCTCTTGATCATTGCATGTTGCATCGCTATTGGGTTTGATGCCGGCGGTACAAGAATTTAATAATCCCTCCGAAGCAGGAAAAGAGCCAGCTCTTTGAGCGGCTCTTTTCTTTTTGATAGTACGGCAATATCTTCCAGGTGATTCAATGCTTCGTCAAAATATTTATTTTTTAATTGCAACGCCCATTCATCCGCTTTGCAATTATGATAAACTTCCAACACTTTTTTTACTTTATCTGGCGGGTTAGATCTTATTAATTCTTTTAACTCGTTTTGATGAGACCCTGATTCCATTGCATGAATGAGCAAAAACGTTTTTTTATTAGCAAGAATATCCCCTCCCGATTGCTTACCTGTTTTTTGCTGATCACCGAAAGCATCCAGGTAATCATCCTGCACCTGGAAAGCGATTCCCAACTTTCTTCCAAACTCATATAAAAGATTTTGATTTCTTTCACCACCACCGCCAAGTAAAGCACCGATTTTTAAACTAGCTGCCAATGCAACCGAAGTTTTGAGTTCGATCATTCTTAAATAATCATTTAAGCCTACATCGTCCCGTGATTCATAATCCATATCCATTTGCTGGCCTTCACAAACTTCTACTGCCGTCTTATTAAACAGCGACAAAACTTTATGTAAATAGGATGAAGAGATTTTATTCAGATATTCGTATGCTTTCACCATCATTACATCACCTGCAAGCAATGCAGTGCTTTCATTATATTTTGTATGAATTGTCTGTTTCCCTCTTCGCAAAGGAGCTTTATCCATTATATCATCGTGTATCAATGTAAAATTGTGAAAAAGCTCAATTGCAGTTGCGGCATGCCATGCATCCGGAATAATTTCATCAAATAGCTCATTGCCCATCAAACATAAAACCGGCCGTATTCTCTTTCCTCCAAGTTTCAGGAAATACTCATTCGGCTCATATAAAGAAGCCGGCTGCTCAGGGAAATGCCTTGTATCAAATTTCTCAGCAAATTGTTTTGATAGCGTTTCGAAAGATTGCATAAATGAATTTACTGTTTCTTCTTTTTATTTTTAACTTTTGACTTTTCGCTTTTCACTTCTTTCAATCCGCTTGCTACCACCCATTCATAATCCAATTGTCTTTTTGTAAGATTAGCTGCAATCACTTTTATCCAAACCTTATCCCCCATTCTGAATGCCCTTCCTGAACGGGCACCCACAAGACAATAATCACTTTCCACATGCCTGAAATCATCGTATTCAGACAGGCTATGTATGCTTACAAGCCCCTCGCATTTATGTTCAATAGTTTCCACCCAAAAACCAAAAGCAGCTACGCCGCTGATCACACCTTCAAATTCATCTCCTAAAAAATTTTGCATATACTCAACCTGCTTATACTTGTTGGCTGCCCTTTCGGCCTCCATGGCTGCTCTTTCCTTATCACTGCAATGCTTACATTTTTCTTCGATCTTTTTATCGATGACAAAATTATTTGTCAATGCCTGCTCCAATATCCGATGCACCATGACATCAGGATAGCGGCGAATGGGAGACGTAAAATGACAATAATGCTCGAATCCCAAACCATAGTGACCAACATTTTCTATAGTATACTTTGCCTTTGACATGGTTCTTATTCCAAGTTGCTCCAATACATGTTGCTCTGGTTTGCCGTGAACCTCCTTTAACATCTGGTTGAAAGATGATGCAATGGCATCCGGATTTGAAATATCGAACTGGTGCCCGAACTTTTTTGCAAAAGCCACAAACGGCAATAATTTTTCTTCGTCAGGATCATCATGAATGCGGTAGGGAAAAGGAACCGGTTTATTATTGATCTTTATTTTTCCCAGGTTTTCTGCCACGGTACGGTTGGCGAGCAACATAAACTCCTCAATCAGTTGATGAGATTCTTTACTTTCTTTAATCATTATCCCGATGGGCTTACCATTTTCATCCAGCTTAAATCTTACTTCCTGCGATGAAAAATTAATTGCGCCATTTTTGAATCTTTCATTGCGCATTTGCTGTGCAAGCCCGTTGAGAATAAGAATTTCATCTCTGTATAATCCATCTTTTGTTTCAATTATTTCCTGTACTTCTTCATACGTAAACCGGTGATCAGAATGAATAATTGTTTTACCCAACCAGTATTGTTTTATTTTTCCGCCAGGCGTCATTTGGAAAACTGATGAGAACGTTAGCTTCTCTTCATGCGGTCGTAATGAACAAAGAACATTTGAAATCTCTTCCGGCAACATTGGGTTTACCCTGTCCGGCAAGTAAACCGAAGTGGCTTTCTCATAGGCTGCCTTATCTAACGCGGTGTCTGCTTCAAGATAATGCGACTACATCAGCGATATGTACTCCGATTTCGTAATTACCATTTTTCAATACACGAAATGAAATTGCATCATCAAAATCTTTTGCATCGACAGGATCAATTGTAAAAGTGAGTGTATCACGAAAATCTTTTCTTTGTTTTATTTCCTTGTCAGAAATTATATCCGGTATCCTGGCCGCTTCTTCCAATGCGTCATCAGGAAAACCCAATGGAAATCCAAATTGCAATAAAATTTCTTTCATCGCCATATCATTCTCGTCTTCTTTGTCGAGGATCTGTAACACTTCGCCTTCAGGTCTTTTCTCAGGTTCATCCCATTCCAGCAATCTCACCACTACTCTATCGCGGTCTTTTGCTCCATTGAATTTTGAAGAGTGAATAAAAATATCAGGCATTTTCTTATTTGTATCCGCTACAAAAAAAGCAAACCCTTTATTCATCTGGAGTGAGCCAACAAATTCAGTTTGCTTGCGACTAACTATTTGCGTAACAATGCCACGTTGCCTTTTGTGTTTGTCCTTTGCATCTTTGATCTTTACTTTAACAGTATCACCATGCAATGCAGTCCCGATATCATCCGGTCTTATGAGGATATCAACCGGCATATCCTTTACAACAACAAAGCCGGTGCCTGAACGGCTAACATCCAATACACCGGTTAAGGACTGATCATGTGAATGTTTGTGCTTCTGCTTTTCCTTTTTTTTCTTTGAGTTTTTTCTTCCCATGGTATTTATTTAATCTGATCCCGATAGCTATCGGGATTAAAATCTTTTATATAATTCTTTATTACTGATAAAAATTTTTCTTTCTCCTCAAAAAGAAAATGATGTTCCAGCGGAATAACATATAGCGGAACATCCTTTAACTGTTCACCGAACTTTGCCAATCTTACAGCATCTTTTTCAGTGGTCAGTATTATCTTTTTTTCTGATTCTATTTTGTCAAACCGTTTTTTTATATCCCTCCAATCATCAATAGTAAAAATATGATGATCCGGGTAATGCAACATATGGTAAGATTCAGAATGGTCCATTAACAGTTCTTTCAACGGCTCGGGGTTGGCAATACCTGTTACAAGTAATATCTCTGTTCCCGGAAGAAAGCTTGTTGTTTCATATTGACGAATGATATGATAAGGTGCGGGGTACCGGTTAGCAGTAAAAAAAATATGCTGTTTGTCCAACGGCCTTATCTCTTCAATGATTTTCTGTTTTTCTTTTTCAGTTAAGAACGGATCACACTTTGTAACGACAATTATTTCTGCTCTTTTATAACTTGATTTCAAATCCCGCAGATCGCCGGTAGGCAAATAAAAATCACGGGTAAAAAGATTATTATAATCTGTAAGCAAGATATTCATTCCTGCTTTTACAACACGATGCTGGAATGCATCATCCAAAATGATAGATTGTATATCGGGCTTATCATGCAGGAGTTGCGAAATCGCATCCAGTCTCTCTTCTCCTACTGCCACAGGCACCTCCGGAAATTTTAACTTGAATTGCATGGGTTCATCGCCAATTTCCAATGCATCGGATTTTTCATTTGCCAATGCATAACCTCTCGTTTTTCTTTTATACCCCCTGCTAAGCGTAGCCACCTTAAAATGATCTTTCAAATTTCTTACCAAAAACTCTACCATGGGCGATTTACCGGTGCCCCCAACCGACAGATTGCCGACACAGATCAATGGCAAACCAAATGTAGCAGAGCTGAGCACTCCTGTATCATATAATTTATTCCTGATAAAAATGATGAACCAATAAATAAGAGCGATGGGGAATAAAAGTATGCGGAATGATTTAAGAAAAATATTAGAATACATAAACAGTGGTCGGCGTTACACAAAGATTTAAAGGTACGTCAAAATCATTGGTATCATCAATCGCATCTAACGGTTCGAAATAGCTGAAACCAATCAGCAAACATTCATCCCGGCATTGCGTTAAATAGCGATCATAAAAACCTTTTCCATAGCCCACACGAAATCCCTTTTTATCAAATGAAAGTAACGGTACAAAGATCATATCCATGCCGGCAGGATTAACTACTACCCCATCTTCGGGTTCATAAAGACCGTACTGGTTTTTTCTGAAACGGGTATCATCGTTTGTCTGTACCGATTGCATGCTTTGATCCCGGAAATCCGATCTTGGATAGCAAATGATCAATTCCGGATTTTGGAATTCGAGATAGTCAGTAAACAAATGCGTATTGGGTTCATGATTTTGTTCTATAGGCCAATAAGAAAGTAAAAACGTAATAAATGGTAATTGCACAGTTTGCAATTGGATCAGTAGCAGGTCATCCAGTTTAGCCCTTTCCATTGCTGAAAGGGCCAATCGTTTTTCTCTATATAAATTTCTTGCTTCTGCTTTAAGCATATGCCATCTAAAATATGTAAAAGAATTGGAACACGGATGACACGGATTTTACGGATGTAAATGGATTATTAATTACTGATTATTGATTATTATCCGATCATAGAAGTCATGCTTCAAATTTAGTAAGGCTAATAATTAATAATTAGTAATCAATAATCCGGATTTATGGCTGTATAAATATGGAAAACACTGTTGTGCCATAGTTTCTTTCACTAGCATAGAAAGGAAATTTTTTATAGTCGTTCCGTGGCGTATGCTCAAGCACAAACCATCCTTTGGTGTTCAACAACTGTCTTTCAAAAATAAGCTTAGGCAGATCATCAATATTTGCAAGCGCATACGGCGGACCCGCAAAAATAAAATCAAATTTATCCATGCATTGATCGATAAATCTGAATACATCCATCTTCAGCACATTGAAATTTTCGAGTTTTAATTCGGCGGCTGTTTTTTTAATGAACTCATACATCTTTACATCATTCTCCACTATTGTCAGGTCTTTCGCACCCCGGCTTGCTAATTCATAGCTGATATTGCCTGTTCCGCCAAAAAGATCAAGTGTTTTTAATTCTTCCACATCAAGATTATTGGAAATAATATTGAACAATCCTTCTTTAGCTACATCAGTTGTCGGCCTCGTATGCGGCATATGCGCCGGCGGATTAATTTTTCTGTCGGCCATGCTCTCCTCCTATAATACGCATGCAGCCAGTTTACTGATGGACGAATAATAATGCTGGGGATGTATCGTGAGCGCAGCAGTAAGCTTTATTTCTTTTGATAATGACTCGAACTCCAGATTGATAAAATATTTATATAGTTCGCGGTAAAGTGCAGAGTCTTTTTCAATCAATCCTGATAAATATAATTGCACCTGCTGCTGTGATAGATTTAGTTGCTGGCAGCATTTTAATAAATAATATAGAACATCCTCCGGGGCGGAGTAAGCAAATGTTTGGCAAAGCAGCAATTTATTTTCTTTTAAAACAACAACGGAAAATTCATCGGTCTTAAAATCAATAAACACAGCTCCCGCCTGGCTTGAAGAATAGTTCCTTAATATAACCGTATAAAGATGCCAGAATTTACCGGTCAAAAACTTTCTGCTAATCGATGAATGAAGACTAGCAGGCATGCGGTAGACATTGTAAAGATTCAACCCAGGAAGATTTTCTGAAATAACATTTGCATGTATAGTTTTTCCGTACAGCGCATCTAAATGCAATTGACCATCTTCATATTTATAAACAACGGAAGGTATCTGAACCGATTCGTTTGCATCATAGGCAACTGCCGTGCGGTAATAACGGTTATTCATTAACCCGGTTTCATCCAGGAATTTCAGGTAGTCAGTTTCATCTTCTGCAGTAAAATATCCAAACTCAACTAATTCTTTTGATAAATAATTCATAACAGCAAAGCTGCAATGCCTCGTGCCTGCGATCAATAACAATATTGAAGAGGCAGGATTATGCTCTGCATCAGGCTTAATATGAAAGGAAGCTTTCAAGTAGTTGATTAATTGCGGCAATGTTAAAGTAAATATCCAAATCACAAGTTCCAAATCACAAATAAATTCAAAATAAAAGACAAATTCCAAATTTGCAGTTGGAGAAGGGCGGGTTTGGGATTTGGTCCCGATAATTTATCGGGATTGTTTTTTGAGATTTGCTTCACCCTTAACTTGCAATCTTTTTACTCAATGGATAGCCTTCAAAATAGTTTACAATTAAAGATCACCAACCGGCAGATCATTAAATTGACGCTGCCCATCAGTATTGCTATCCTCGTACCACAATTAAATTTTATCACTAATAATATTTTCCTTGGGCACTATTCACCCACTACGCTTGCCGTAGCAAGTATAACCGGGGTTTATTATTTGATTTTTGCATCCATCGGTTTTGCATTGAATAATGGATTGCTTGCACTCATTAGCCGCAGAGCCGGTGAAAACCGGCCGGATGAGATCGGCAAAATATTTAACCAGGGAATTTTTACCGCGTTATTGATTGCTGCGGTTGCCGTTACTGTTTCCTATACTATCACTCCAACGTTGTTGCGTTCCATACTTCACGAACCGGAAAAAGCGGAGATGGCCATCGGCTTTATTCAAATACGGATCTGGGGTTTGCCATTTCTTTATATCTATCAATTGAGAAACGCACTACTTGTTGGCACCAATCAAAGCAGGTATATGGTGATGGGTACAGTTGCAGAAGCTGCAGCCAACGTATTGTTTGATTACACCTTGATATTTGGAAAATGGGGCATGCCTGAGTTGGGTTTTAATGGCGCGGCTTATGCGTCTATCATCGCTGAGTTTGTAGGCATGTTTGTTATTTATCTTGTCATTCATCAAAAAGGGATAACAAAACAATTTGCGCTTTTTAAAAACATGGCTTGGGATAAAAAGAATGCGTCATTGATCACAGCCATGTCGGCGCCACTGGTATTTCAGCATGCCATCAGCATTATCAGTTGGGAATTCTTTTTTGTTCTTATTGAACGTAACCAACCTGCCGATAATCCGCAGGCAATCTCAAACGTGATGCGAAATGTCTTTGGCATGTTCGGTTGCATGAGCTGGGCATTTGCATCAACAAGCAATAGCATGGTGAGCAATATTATTGGCCAGGGAAAGCAAGACCAGGTCATTTATCTTATAAACAAAATAGTAAGGCTAAGCACTGGCATTGCTCTTGTTCTTTGCGTTCTGCTTAATCTTTTTCCACATGTATTTCTTTCCATATTCGGGCAAAATGATGAATTTATTCGGGAAGGCATCCCTGTAATGAGAGTTGTGTCACTTGCTATGATCCTTATGTCATTTTCTGTTGTGTGGCTTCAGGCTGTTACCGGAACAGGAAATACAAAAGTCACCTTCCTTATTGAAGCATTGGCAATCGTCTTCTATTCCATTTATGTATACGTGATCATGGAAAAGCTAAAACTTTCTATCACCTATGGATGGATGAGCGAATGGCTTTACTGGACATGTATGTTTATACCAGCTTTCTTTTATTTGCGGAGTGGAAGGTGGAAGAAAAACCCGCTGTCCCCCTAAATGGATACTTAGATTTAATCTTTCACTTTACTCAATTAGTGTGTATAATCTTCGGATGAGAAAGATTTAGTAACCAGCTTATGTAACTCCGATTGAACTTTTGTTGCGACGCTCCGTTCAGGGTTCGGTAATTCTATTGTTCTTTTTGCAGTTGTTAAGCTTTGTAACATTTATAAAGACAGCATCAACCTAAGTCCCCCTTTAGGGGGACAGGGGTTTAGTCTACAAACTGCACCGAATAAATCATCGGTAAATAATTATTCAGTGTTTGCCAGCTTTCACCACGATCAGGAGAAAAAAATAAATTGCCTGTAGTAGTTCCGAAAGCCAGCGCATCACCTGAAAGCGCAAGGCAATGACGATAAACTATATCAAAACATCCTTCCTGCGGCAATCCTTTTCTTTGCTCTTTCCATGTCTTGCCGCCATCATCGGTACGGCAAATGCATAAGGCACCTTTAATTGCAGTACGGGTCATATCACTATTAGCCGGCGCCACCCATGCCTGGTTGGGATCATCTTCGGCAACTGCAATTGCAAAACCAAATCTTGCAGTGCCATCTTTTTGCCCAACATCTTCCCAATTGATTGCTGAATCGGAGGATTTAAAAATGCTGCAATGATTTTGTTGCCACAGCATATCAGGATTTGAATTTGCTGCGACTAATATGTGCGGGTCATACCCTGTCGCTGCATTAGGATCGGGTAGAAAATCAGCCCACATTCCTTTATTCCGGATATGCCATGTTTTGCCACTATCAGTTGTTTCAAAAACACCGGCACAACTGATGCCAATATGAATTCTTTCTTCATTCCTTGGATCAACAACTATTGAATGAATACCCGGTTGATCACGGCCACCACCAAACCAACCTTCTTTTCTTGTGGGATGATTCCATAATGATTCCACCAACTGAAAACTATTTCCGTTGTCTTCACTTACAAATAAACCACCGGGATCCGTACCTAACCAAATGCGCGAAGGAAATTTTTTACCGCCATGTGCCATTGCCCATATATAACGTGTAGTTGCAGGAACTCCATCTTTGATCTCAGAACCTTCAGGATATGCCGGTGCAGTTACCTCTTCCCATGTATTACCGCGGTCATTGGAGCGCTGAAGCTTAACACCCCAGTGCCCGTGATCAAGAGAAGCCCACCATGTTCCTGTCCTGGGATCAGCATATGCAATTGAAACAGGAACGCCTTCGAAAGAAAGATTTCCGGAAATCCAATTACCATTTTTGAATTGATAAGAGATTAATCCTTTACGAGTGCCCAATAAAAGAGTTGATTTCATAACTATAATTTTTGTTAGCCGCCAGACAAAGCCTGCATGATATATATTTCGCTGTTTGAAGAAAATGTATCGCTTAATTTATTACGATCGTTGATCATTTTACCATCAATAAAAATATTGACATGGCGGCGAAGACTTCCCCTTTCATCAAGAACATAACTGCGAAGCCCGGGATAATCGGTGTCTATTTCTTTAAATATTTCCGCCAACGTCTTTCCATCGGCCGGGGTGTCTTTCAGCCTGGGAAAAAATCTTTTTAAAGCGTATGTAAATTTTACTGTTGGCATTCTAAGGTTAAGATTGAGATTTAGATTGAGGCTAAGCTACAGAATAATTTTTATTGAAAATAGCTTGAAGATAATTTCAATTTGTTTTTAAACCACGGAGGCACGGAGTACACAAAGAAATAAGGAGTAATGCCTCCGTGAATCCCGGTGCCTTTGTGTATCTGTGATTATTTTTGAAGATCCATAGTTGAAGGTGACACCTCAGAATAAAACAAATCAGAATGTATTGCGGTATGTGGCAGCGACAGTTCCGCTAAAACCGGCTATAGGAGGAACTTTTTTCTCCACCCGAACTTCTATTTCTTTTATGGAAGAAAATTTAGAATGAATTTTTTCAGCGATCGATTGAGTAAGCGTTTCTAACAACTCCCGTGGTTGACTCATCTCTTTTTTTATAATGCTAAATACTTCGGCATAGTTAACTGTTTCTTCAATAGAGAAAACTTGATGATGAGTTGAATCGAGTTTTGCCAGCACATCAACAACAAATTCACCACCTATTTTCTTTTCCTCATCATACAAACCATGAAAAGAATAAAACTGCAAACCCCTTAATTCAATTATGAATTCACCCATCACAACAATTTAACCATTTAACAATTTATCCCACTAATGCTAACGCTTCGGTGAACAAGCTTTGGATTTTGACTCTTGATCCGATAGCTATCGGATTTATCAATGCAATCCTTTCGCCCCAAGCCACCTTTCCGCATCAAGCGCAGCCATGCATCCACTACCTGCAGCAGTTACAGCCTGGCGGTAAGTTTTATCCTGCACATCACCACTTGCAAATACACCTTCAAGATTTGTTCTTGAGGAACCGGGAATTGTTTTGATATAACCGGCTTCATCCATATCCAGCCACCCTTTAAAAATTTCAGAATTGGGTTGATGACCGATTGCAACAAAAAAACCGCTGACAGGAATGGTTTGTGTTTCGGCTGACTTATTATTCTTAATTCTAACACCACTTACATTCTTATCTCCTAATACTTCTTCGGTGTCAGTATTCCAATAAATTTTAATGTTGGGTGAATTCAACACCCGATCCTGCATTACTTTACTTGCACGCATCGCATCACGACGAATAAACATATGTACAGTGGTACACAGTTTACTGAGGTATAAGGCTTCCTCAGCGGCAGTATCACCCGCACCAACGATCGCTACTTCTTTATTACGAAAGAAAAATCCGTCACATACGGCACAGGCACTTACGCCAAAACCATTTAACCGCTGCTCACTTTCCAATCCAAGCCACTTCGCAGACGCACCGGTAGAAATGATCACCGCATTTGCTTCGATCCATTTTTCTTCATCGATCTCTATTTTATATGGATGAGATGAAAAATCGACTTTAGTGGCGATGCCAAAGCGAATATCGGCACCCATACGATGTGCCTGCTTTTCGAAATGTACCATCATTTCCGGTCCCTGCACACCGTCTGCATAACCCGGATAATTTTCAACCTCAGTGGTAATGGTTAGTTGGCCTCCCGGTTGTATACCCTGATACAACACAGGTTTCAGATTCGCTCGTGCAGCATAAATGGCCGCTGTATAACCAGCAGGCCCTGATCCAATGATAAGGCAATTTACTTTCTCGTTAGTCGTATTGTCCATTCTTTATTCTTGTTTACAAAACACCCTCTCCTTGCTTCCGCTTCGCTGTACTCAGCGTCGCAATGACGTGGAGAGGGATCAGGGTTGCAAAAATAAATGTAATTGATCAATCAAATGAATCTGCATTCCGGCCAATCTATCAACACTTGTTAACGGGGAATGATGATCGTCCGGAATTGCGGTGCATATCCTCCGAAATAACCCAACGCTCCATTACTTATATTACTTAAAACTTTTGTTGGCGATGCAAATGGATTTCCAATGCTTCCATAACTGAATTCCATCGTTCGCCAGAAATCATATGTAGCCTTATCAATTTGACAAAGCTTAAGCGTTACGGTATCTCCTTTATCAAATAACGTGTAATCATCAGGCAAGTCTTTTGTTCTGTCAACGCCTCTTTCCACTTCGATCTCATAAGAAATTCCGTCGATGATCTGATCGTCATACACTGAATTAAATGCAGGGAAAAAAGCTTCGCGGTTTCTTTTTGTAAAATAACGGATATAATCACCAAAGCCCGGTTGGTCGGTTGCTCTTACTATCAATGCAGCTTTATTAGGGTCATTACTTCCCGGCGCCTGTTTCCAAAACAGCGAATCGATCCTTCGTGTAATAACGGGAATTTTTGTGCTCGCCGTATATTCTTTTCCTTCGGCAACTATTCTTAATGAATATTGAGTATTGGTTTGTCCAACAAATGCCGTGGCAAGATTAGAAGAGTCGATCGAATAAAAGTAGAACGTATATCCATTCGGAAGCGGAGTCGCATATTCTTTCAATTGATGAATGACAGTTCCATTTGAAACATAAACTTCAGCATTTCTTACAAAGCTTGCAGCAAGAATATCCGGGGTTATTTGAGCAAAAAAATTCTGGCTCTTACTTAAAATAACTAATGGCGGCTGATGAGTTTCTATTGTGGCCTCTACAACAAGTTTTGGAGCTGATTCATCAAGATCAAATGTTACTCCTTTTTCACAGGAAATAAAAAAAAGGCTGACCGCAATTAAAAGGAAAATATATTTCATAATCCAGCGCAAAGTTAATCACCGGCGATTATGAATTGTTTCGCAAACAGTAATAAACTAAAACAGTCCCGACAAGCGGGACTGTTACCAGTTTAACCCATCAATATATTAGCCTAAATAAGCTTTTAATGCATTGCTGTAACGGGCTTTTTGCAAACGCTTAATTGCTCTTTCTTTGATCTGGCGGATACGTTCTTTTGTAAGATCATACTTCTGCCCGATCTGTTCGATGGTTACTCCATTTTCACCATCAAGACCGAAATAAGCATTTACAATTTCAGCTTCACGTGGAGAAAGAGATTTCAAAATGCGGCGGATCTCATTACGTAATGAATCTTTCATCACATCATCATCAGTGTCATCACTACCTTCCAGCAGATCACCCATGGCCACATCTTCAGCTTCATGCACGGGTGCATCAAGACTGGTATGACGGGTATTGCTTTGGAAAATATTGTTGATCTCCGTTTCGCTCATTTCGAGGATCTCAGCAAGTTCTTCCGTGCTTGGCTCTCTTTCATGTTCCTGTTCGAAAGCCATGTAAGCCTTGTTGGCTTTGTTATAGGTGCCAATTTTGTTTTGAGGCAGGCGGACTAATCTGCCCTGCTCTGCCAACGCCTGCAGGATGGACTGGCGAATCCACCAAACGGCGTAAGAGATGAATTTAAAACCCTTTGTTTCATCGAAACGCTGGGCTGCTTTTATCAAACCGAGGTTACCCTCGTTGATCAGATCGCTAAGAGAAAGCCCCTGGTGCTGGTACTGCTTAGCAACAGATACCACGAAACGAAGGTTGGCTTGCACCAATTTGTCTAATGCTCTTTGCGCATCCACCGGATTACGATGAGCCATTTTAATCCGCTGGGCAAGTGTTGTCTCCTCTTCCGGAGTGATCATCGGGATCTTAGAGATCTCCTGAAGATACTTTTCAACTGCCTGGCTGTCCCGGTTCGTAATCTGGGTGGCAATTTTTAGCTGCCTCATAATAAATAATTACAAGTTTAAAACGTAAAATAGAGTTGGTTTGTTCAAGGAAAGTTGCAAAGGGTAAGTTAATTACTACCGTCCAAGTATCAGTGCAAATTTAGGCCACAATCGCCGTTTCTCATAGCCTTTGGGGAAAAATGTTTAATAAAAACATGAATACAAACGATTGATAAAAATCAAAGACCTATGAAACGCTTGCTGAGACTGCATCCTGCCAATCAAAAAAAATCATTAACTCACCTTATTGATCGAAGTTATCCCTGAGATGTACTGAAAAATCAACTCGTAACTGGCGCATTTTTCTTTCGTAAATAAAACCAAAGCACCAATCCGGAAATTATAAGAAGCGAAGAAATCAGTTCTGCTTGTGTGAAATGAAGCCCTAAGAAATCAATTTTCTTGTTCACTCTTATCTTTTCAATAAAGAATCTTTCTACACCATTTAATACAAGATACAGTGCAAATAAGGTGCCGGGTATCTTAAGCTTTTTTCTTACTGACCATAGTATCAGAAACAGAATAAAGCAAATAACAGTTTCATAAAATGGAGTCGGAAAATGCGGCTCTGCCAACTCGAAACAGAACTTGTTATCAATACATCCGGGAATGGGAACACCTTCTCCGGCAACATTATTGGGGTATGTGTAGCCCCACATCCAATCCGGCAACCAGCTAATTGGATTCGGTCTCTTAGAAGGGATGCCCCAATCACCATCCCCAGCAACCTGGCAACCAATACGACCAACAGAATAAGCAAGCATAAGTGCGGGAGCTCCGGCATCATTCAAATGCCAAAAGGCAATCTTATGTTTTCTAGCGTACCACCAAATCGCCAATGCGGCACATATCAACCCGCCATAAAAAGTGAGGCCCTCAGCAGAAAAGATCGATCTTGGGTTTTCTATAAAAGCACTCCAATTTTCAAACGCATCAAAAACTTTTGCTCCGATAAGTCCAAAGACCAAAGCAAGAATTGTTAACTCTCCCACTCTGTCCTGCGGCCAGATCCTGATCTTTCTCAATTCTGGTTTTTCTAAAACTTGTTTTTTCTTTTCCCACCACTTTAAACCTGCAAACAATAATCCCAATGCAATACCTGCGGGCCAACTGCCCCGGTCTGAAAATATGAATGCCTGCGGATCATCTGTCACAGATTTATTCATTATAAAAAGAGCAATTATTTTATAGCCAAGAACGAACCCTAACAAAAAATTTAAAAAGAGATCGATGAATGAAGCCGGCTTACCAACCATTACCTGTACCTCGGTTGGTTGCAAAAGACCTTGCTTGCTCTTCCTTCTTAATTCTGCTGAAAGTATAACCGCTGCGAGAATAAATGCGATGGCTACAAAAAAACCAAATGAGTTAATAAATCTGAGTGGCTGCCATTCTACATTAAAAAGGTCACGAAAAGCATAATAAAGATTGGGATACATCAGTTCGTTGTTGGTTAGTTCAAATAGTGTGGGCGAATATACAAAAAGAAAATTGTGGGTTTGGCTAAGCTTTTTTGCTTTCCAAACCCACAAATTATTTGTAAAAACTTTTAATTGCAATGTTGCCCGAATGCGTTGATAAGATTGCTGGCGATCATTTGAGCAGGGCGGCCTTCAATCTGGTGTCTTTCTATAAAATGAACAAGCTGGCCATCTTTAAACAAAGCAATTGCAGGCGAAGACGGAGGATATGGCAATAAATGTTCACGCAGCTTTCTTACTGCCTCAATATCAAAACCTGCAAAACTTGTAGTTAAATGATCGGGTTTCTTATCGCTGTTCAGAACGGCGAGAATAACCCCTGGTCTTGCCGAACCAGCGGAGCAGCCGCAAACCGAATTGATCATTACAAGCGTTGTCCCTTTTTTTGAAAGCTGATCTTCGACCTCATTTGCCGTTAATAACTCGGTAAAGCCATGCTCGGTGAGTTCTTCCTTCATTGGTGTTACTATTTCTTCCGGATACATTTTATTGATTTTTAATGCACAAAACTAATCAAAAACGAGTCCCGAATTTCTTTCTAAATCAATGCTTGATAATCTGTCAGAAAATATTTCTCATTTCGGAAATTATGTCTTCAATAAGCATCAAAATTGAACAAAGAGTCAGTGAAAACTCAGTTCCGCTGGCATGGTATATGGTTTGAGTGTATAGGAGGAAACAATTAAGTGTCTAAAAATTTAAAACCTAAAAAATAATATAACTATGACACACTCAAAATTTCATAACCGAAACTTCGACCGGTCAATTGACAACATGGTTGATGAACTTTTTAATGGCTTGCCTGTTGTTCTTAATGATGGTTACAATTTTCTGACAAAACAGGGATATGTGCCGGTAAATATTAACGAAGTTACTAATGGTTACACAGTCGATGTTATTGCTCCCGGTTTTGAAAAAACGGATTTCAAAGTAAATATTGATAACAATGTGTTGACAATTTCTGCAGAAAGAAAGACAGAAGAAAAGAGTCTAACAGATAAGCAAATTCGTAAAGAATATAGCTACAGAAGTTTTAAACGTTCTTTCACAATTGATGATAAAATTGATGCAACCGCGATTGAAGCTAGTTACGTCAATGGAGTGTTGAAATTAAACCTTCCCAAGAAGGCGGAAGTCAGAGAGGCAGCAAAAGATATTACGATTAAATAAATAGTTCTTACTAATAAATATTTCTCATAAGCAGTTGGTTTTGGTTTACACCCTGCCGTTTCTACGGCGGGGTTTTTTTTGGCCGGCCCATCCCGACCTTCCCAAAGGGAAGGCCACCAGCACACAAACCAAATGATTTGATCGGAACTTTATAAGATTTGACACTTAAACGAATAATATTTCACTCACATCCTTGTCTTCTTCGTGTATCAATCAGGAATTGAATTTTCCAACGGCCATTGATTCTTACTAATTGAAATGAATTAACCCCGCAATGGCTCAATTTTCCGGCATAATAAAATTTATATGGTGTCCAAACTATCGCAAGCGGACCATCAACCTTTACTGTTTCAAAAGTTATTCTTTCATCAAGTGAATCTTTTTTAGCAGCACCAATACTTGCAATGAAATCACTCACCTTTTCATTTTGCACAAAAAAAGTTCCATCCTGCTTGCGGCGGATCGTTTGCAATACCGCACTATCAGCAAATGCATCTTTAAGCATAACTGCATCCACATTTTTCATAGCGGTAAAAAGTTGATTAACGACGGCCTTTGCAGAATCTTCCGGTGTTTGCGCTGTTGTAAATGTTGAGACGAGTATTCCTGCTGTTAATAATATCAGAATTTGCTTCATGTTAAAACATTTTAGTTTTTTTTGGTCGTTGAATTGAACGTATAAATGTAAAAATAGTGCACATGAAAATGATCAAAATTCTACAAACGGTGAGTTTATTTTCAATTTTAATTATTGCGGTTAGTTGTCGATCAAGCCGGCCGGTATACGAGCGACAATATCCGACTTATCCTCCGCCCCCGCCTCCTCCAAATTATCCTGTTTATAATGGTCCTAATCCGCATAGTCTTCCTCCGGGACAAGCCAAAAAAGTTTATGGCAGCAGATCGGCAAGACCATATGCTCCGGGACAAAGAAACAGATATGGCAGCTATCGTCGTTATCCATTAATAATTATCAGAACTCCTGATATAATAATCAGCCGGTATAATGATGGCCGGTATTACTATCGCAATCCTGAAGGTTACATGTATTGGAAAGGTTATGATGACAGATTTTATCTTGATGAAAGATTTCTGAATGATAACGGATATGATAACGATGAGTATAATGACTGGAAATACAAAGGAAGAAATAACTACAATAATAGACCCAGAGGAAAAAATAAATGGAGAAACTAAATAAACCCGAACCTCTAATAAATAAAATCTAAAGCCATGAAATCAACAGGTGCCATTCAAGTTGTCGCTGTTCTTTTGCTTGTTGCTTCAGCCGCCAGCTGTGAAGTAGCAAAGGAATATTCCACCAGGGTATTTAAACCGACGATTCCACAAAAGAAAACCGACTCCACAGCAACTGCATTAAAATTTATGCAATTTGATAGTGGCAATGCATCGGACAGTATAGACCTGAAAGATCTGGCGATTAAAGACGTCAAAGAAAATGATACACTCGAAGTGCTAAGAGATACAAGTAAAACTGAAGTGACCCGGGTTGAAAATAAGATTATCCAAAAAGAACAACCGGTTGATGCTTCAAGAAGAGGAACAACAAGAACAAAAAAAGTTCGACAATAAGTTCTTATAAAAATACCAGGCCTTTTCGAGCCGAACCATGTATTGCATTTGCCCTGTGAAATTTGTAACCGTGCGTTTGGAAGAAAGGGCCTCTTTATTAATATCCTAATATCTTCAACATACTTTGTGCAGTTTGTTGTTTGGCATATAGCCAGTCGGTTTGTTTTCCATTCTTATCATACCCTACTATCACATGCTTTGGCGAAGGAATAAGACAATGTTTTATTCCTCCATACCCGCTTATCTGGTCCTGGTAGGCACCGGTATGGAAAAACCCAACATACAGCGGCTCACCATTAACGATCTTCGGAAGGAATACTTCATTGATATGTTCTTCTGAATCGTAATAATCATGACTGTCGCAAGTAATGCCGCCAAGTACCACCCGGTGATATTCCTGGTCCCATTTATTAATTGGCAACATCAGGAATTTTTCCCCGATTCCCCATGTATCCGGCAACGTGGTGATGAATGAAGAATCGATCATATACCATGTTTCCCGGTCGTTCTGAACTTTTTCACCGATAACACTGAAAATATGCGCCATGCTTTCACCAACGGTAAAACTGCCAAACTCAGTAAAGATATGCGGCATGGGCACCCTTGCTTTTTTACACGCCGTTTTAATATTGCGAACGATCTCATTGATCATGAAATCATACTTGTAATCAAACCCAAGAGAGTGTTTGATAGGAAAACCGCCGCCGATATTTATTGAATCAAGCTCGGGGCATATCTTTTTCAACTGGCAATAAAGATTAATGATCTTATTTAATTCACTCCAGTAATAAATATCATCTTTGATCCCTTTGTTAAGAAAAATGTGAAGCATCTTTAACTGAAACTTGCTTTCATATCCTTCGATCCTGTCTACATAAAACTCCAGGATATCTTTTGCCCTGATCCCGAGACGTGAAGTATAAAAAGGAAATGTAGGTTCTTCTTCTGCAGCTACCCGTATACCTAATTTAAAAGTTTCCTTCACCGTTTTTGCATATTCTCTCAATTCATCTTTATTATCCAGCACCGGTATCACATTGGTAAAACCCGAATTCAATAAACTGGCTATTCTCCTGGTATAATTTTTTTGCTTATACCCGTTGCAAATAATATGAATATCCTTTGTGATCTTCTTTTTCTCATAAAGCTTTTTGATGATCTCGATATCATAAGCATAAGAAGTTTCAAGATGAATGTCATGCTTCAGCGCTTCTTCCACTACAAAGCTGAAGTGCGAACTTTTTGTACAATAGCAATAGTGATACTTCCCTTCGTATTTATGTTTCTTGATGGCATTGGCAAATAATTGCTTAGCCTTTTTTATTTGCATGCCGATCTTTGGCAGGTAGGTCAGCTTCATCGGCGTACCGTACTTTGCGATCAGCGCCTTCATGTCAAGACCATTAAAATAAAGATTGCCTTCATCTACTTCCAATCCTTCCTGTGGAAAATTGAAAGTTTGCTTTACGAGATCGAGGTAGGTGTTGTTCATAAACCCCAAATCCGCCCAAGGCGGAACGATTGAGTTAGTAAATATTTCCCGAGCAAATGTATAGGTTTGATTGATTCAAAAAATAAAAAACCAGCTGCAAGTACATGCAACTGGCATTAAAAGTTTCTTTTACTCTCCGCCTCAGGTGGACTGGGGCCTTATTTTACCTGTGCGATCAGGCCTTTAAATGTCTCAGGATTGTTCATGGCAAGATCAGCAAGTACTTTGCGATCCAGCCCGATTCCTTTTTTCTGAAGCTTATTGATGAATTCAGAATAAGTAATTCCCTCTTCACGGCAAGCTGCATTGATACGGGCAATCCATAATTGACGGTAATTTCTTTTCTTCAACTTCCGACCTACAAACATATAGGTCATCCCTTTTTCAACTACGTTCTTGGCAACCGTGAGAACGTTTTTTCTTTTGCCATAAAAACCTTTGGCTTGTTTTAATATTTTTTTTCTGCGGGCTTTACTTGCTGCAGAGTTTACTGAACGAGGCATATTATAAAGAGTTTAAAATTGTTAGAGTATAATTTTTGAAGGAACAAGGATCAAGGTTCAAGCTTGTGCCTTGTACCTTGTACCTTGTGCCTTGTTACTTGAGCCTTAATAATCGTTTTACAAAGTTCATGTTTGCTTTGCTTACAAGCCCGGCATGGCCAAGTGCTCTTTTACGTTTTTTAGATTTTTTAGTAAGAATGTGACGCTTAAAACTTTTTTGATGCATGATCTTTCCAGTAGCGGTCACTTTGAAGCGTTTTTTGGCGCTGGAGTTTGTTTTTACCTTGGGCATTTTTTAATGCTTTTAAATTAACCTTTGAGGTGTTCCGGCACAGGCCAGATCCTTGTTGAACCTCTTCAGGAATGTGTTAGAGACAAGGCATACCTTATCTCTACGCCGTTTTAAACGGGTCGCAAAGATAGGGCTGAATAGCTTTGTTGCAAGGATTGATTTAAAAAAATTTAGCCTCAATCTAAACCTAGTTCTTTCCTCTGCTTTTTAGGTATTTTGGCTTTTATCATCTCATAACTCTGCTGCAGGTAGTTTTTCAGATCTTTCTTGTTAAGTTTCGAAGAATCAGTAACAAGCACCCATTTTGCACGGGCCAGGTAAGGTGCCGGTTGAAATCCATCTGACTCGGACAATTCATCAAATTCGGTTTCAGATACTTTAAAGGAGAAGGTATGCGGTGGCTCAAGATTCGCTACACAAAACATTTTTCCGCCAACGCAAAAGCAGAGGTCATTTCCCCATTTTACATCTTCGGTAACACCGGGAAATTTTGAACAAATAGAACGGAGCACTTCTATATCCATTCAAATTGTTTTAAGAATTAATCTTCGGTAAATGCAAGTGCAAAAACAGTAACCGCCCAAAGGAATTCGCAGTCTTTGTGCTTTTTTAATTCGCCAACTACTTTCAGATCAAATGCTTTTTCCTTTTCAGCAGTATCAGTAAGTTTTTCATATTTAACGTCCAGTTTCTTACCGCATTTGCCAGCCTCTGTTTCATCCGATTCAATCCCGCTTCCAAGCATTTCCAACTGCTCACCAAGCATTCTTTGCTTAGAAACATCAAGACCGTTCATTTCTTTTGCAAATGCAGCTTTAACATCAGCTTGTTTTGCAACACGGATCAGCAGTTGACGGAATTCAGTATCCATTGTATCCTTCATCTTTTTGAAGCAATCGCAATATTCCTTTGCAATAGTGGTATAATCCTGGCCATTTGATTGCAATGCAATTGCCGATAAAAATATAATAGCGATGAAAATTTTTTTCATTGATAGATTTAATTAGATGAATAACTGATCAGGCTTTCTTCTTCTGGCTTTTTGGAGCAAACATTGCAAGCATACGACGGCCTTCCATCTTTGGCATGCTTTCCAACGTTCCAAACTCATTCAATCGTTCAGCAAATTTTAAAAGAAGCAACTGCCCTCTTTCCTGGAATTGAATGGCGCGGCCCTTAAACTGAACATACGCTTTTACTTTGTTGCCATCTTTTAAAAAATTCTCAGCATGCTTGGCTTTAAAATCAAAGTCATGATCATCGGTATTTGGAGTAAACCGGATTTCTTTTACCTCGGCCGTTTTACTTTTGGCCTTCATTTCTTTTTCCTTCTTCTTCTTATCGTAAAGGAATTTATTATAATCAATGATCTTGCACACCGGCGGATCGGCTGTTGGAGAAATTTCTACAAGATCAAGTTGCTGGTCCTGCGCCATCCGCAAAGCATCCTGTGTATTATACACTCCCACTTCTACATTTTCACCTACAAGTCTTACCTGCGGTACTCTTATAAAATTATTGATGCGATGTTCTGCTTCTTTACGGGGAACAAATCTTCCTCTGAAGCCACCTTTGTTAAAACCACCTGGTTTGTTGAAGCCACCGCCGCCTCCACCAGGTTTGTTGAATCCGCCACCACCGGGCTTGAATCCACCTTGTTGTACTGCCATTTAAATTGTTTAGTTAACCCCATTCCCTAAGAGGGGCAATTTTATTTATACTTCCCGTTAGGGATTCGGGTTTTATAAAATGTTCAATGCTCAACTAACAATGTTCAATTTTCAATTTTATAGTTTCAAACAATTGAACGTTGATCCCAATAGCTATCGGGAGAACATTGAGAATTGAACATCTATTCTTCTCTTCTTTCCTTAGCCTCAATCGTAACCTCGTTCAAAAACTCATCAACACCTTTCACACCCAGATCTCCTTTACCCTGTCTTCTTACTGCCACTTTATTTTCATTCATTTCTTTTTCACCTACGACCAGCATATAAGGTACTCTCATTAATTCAGTATCCCGGATCTTTTTCCCTATTTTTTCATTACGGTCATCAACCTCTGCACGAATATCTGATTTTTTCAGTTTATCCGCCACAGTCTTTGCATAATCCAAAAATTTATCGCTGATGGGCAGCACTTTTACCTGCACCGGCGCCAGCCAAACCGGGAATTTTCCTGCATAATGCTCCAGCAGGAAGCCGATAAACCTTTCATGTGTGCCCAACGGCGCCCTATGAATTATCAGCGGAGTTTCAGTGGTATTATCATGTGTGGTATACTGCAGTTTAAAACTGCGGCCCTGTGAAAAATCCACCTGGTTCGTAGCCAATGTGAATTCACGGCCGATCACACTGTATATCTGCACGTCGATCTTGGGTCCGTAAAAAGCAGCTTCATCCTGTACTTCTACATAAGGTATATTTGATTCTATCAAAACATTTCTCACCATTTCTTCAGTCTCGATCCAAAGTTCAGGTTCATTTACATACTTAATACCGAGCTTTTCTTTTGAATGGAGCGAAAGCCTCATCACGTATTTATCAATACCAAAAATTTTAAAATATTTCAGGTACATATCATTCACCAGCCTGAACTCGTCATTGAATTGTTCCTTTGTACAATAAATATGTGCATCATTCATGTGCAGGCATCGGACTCTCATCAATCCAAATAATTCACCGCTTTGCTCATATCTGTAAACTGTTCCGTACTCTGCAATTCGATAAGGCAGGTCACGATAGCTTTTAGGTTCCGCCGCAAAGATCTTATGATGATGCGGGCAGTTCATTGATTTCAAATAATACTTCTCGCCTTCCAACTCCATTGGCGGGTACATACTATCTGCATAATAAGGTAAGTGACCGCTGGTGATGTACATGCTTTCTTTTGCGATATGCGGTGTTACTACTCTTTTATATCCTGCTTCCTGTTCAGTTTCTTTAGCTAGCTTTTCAAGTTCTTCAATTACAACAGTTCCATTCGGCATCCACATGATCAAGCCCTGGCCAACATCATCATCCATTGTATAAATGCTCAATTCCTTTCCAAGTTTTCTATGATCTCTTTTCTTTGCCTCTTCAAGCAAAGCCAGGTATTCATCCAATTCTTTTTGCGATGGAAATGTAACGCCATATAATCTTGTCAGTTGTTTATTCCTTTCATCGCCTTTCCAATAAGCGCCGGCTATATTGGTAAGTTTTATTGCTTTTATCAGGCCTGTGTTTGGAATATGGGGCCCGCGGCAGAGATCGGTAAAGTTTCCTTGTGTATAAAAAGTTATCTGTCCGTCATCAAGGTTTTGCAAAAGATCAAGTTTATACTCATCGCCTTTATCTGCAAAATATTTTACTGCTTCCTTCTTTGGCATTTCCTTTCTTGTATACACACTGTTTTTCTTTGCCAGCTCATTCATTTTTTTCTCAATGACGGCCAGGTCCTCTTCGCTTATTTTTTTATCGCCAAGATCCATGTCATAATAAAACCCTCTTGGATTTTCGGTTGCCGGTCCTACCCAAAACTTCACACCGGGAAACAAACTTTCTACTGCTTCCGCCATTAAATGCGCCGATGAATGCCAAAAAGTATTTTTACCTTCTGCATCATTCCATGTATACAGTTTCAATTCAGCATCTTCATTTATCGGTCTTGATGCATCCCACACTTGTCCATTTACACCGGCAGCTATAACTTTTCTTGCCAATCCTTCTGATATTGATTTGGCGATATCCATTGCAGTCGCGCCTTTTTCATACTGCCTCAATGCTCCATCAGGAAATGTAATATTGATCATTAATAATCTTTTTTTCGAGGGGGCAAATTTAGCAAAGTCCTTGCAGAGTTTATTTATTTATCATATTCTTACAGTTATTAGTATTATATTGTATGTCGTTCCACCGTTTTAATTTAAAACCTAAACCGTGTCCGTAAACCATCCTCACCCAATTACAGATGACAGCATAGCCCAGGAACTACTCTCCGGCAAATATTCTCACCTGCATGTCGTAAAAGATACCGGCGAAACAAGTGATTGGAAAGATGAAATAGTTCATTGGTTTGACCCCATTAATTTTTATGTATACCTGTGGCAACCTGTTCGGTTAAAAACCTGGTTGCTGACCCGCCATCCTTTTTTCAAAACAGCTCTTGGTCTTCCGCATTTTAATACATTATGGGATAATATTTGTAAAGGCTCTTTTGCCTACAATACTTTTTTATATCGCAAAGCAGCGTTCAGCAAAAATTACTTTAATAGTTTTTTAGCGGACCTTACATGTCTTGCTTTGCTTTTTGGCGATGAATTTATCGACGGTATTTGCAATGAAACCGGGAAAGCAACTGTGCAGCAATTGCTGAAAGAAAACGGCAACAGGTTTTACCTGAACATAAAAAAAACAGCATCGGGCTATCCCGAACTTGAATACAGCTTCGACCTGTACAAACTTATTCCGCAACAATTATGGGAAATAAAGAATCAGAAATACGGCGTTACCTATAAAAAATTTTATGAATTGCTGAAAGACCTGTTGAATTTAATGAATGCACGGCTATGCAACATGGATCGTTCAGTGGCCCATAACTCAGCAATAAAAATTAAAGAAGCCTGTGATCTTTGCTTTGATACTTTTATTCATGATGTAAAGGATATACCTGTCCAGGTATATTATCAGGGCTTAATTCCGCCAACAACATGGCACGAAAAAAAGAACCGCTCGATTCAATTAAAGCTATTGGAGCTGAGATGTGTTTTGTTTAATAAACGGATAGATCGTTTTGAAAAAAAATTTAACGGTTGGCTCGATATCATCAGCACCATGCAGGTATATGATGATATGCAGGATTGCCGGGCCGATGATCATTTCCAGGATAATTTGCTTTTGGCATTTGCCTCAGGTAATTTTCCTGAAGAGATGAAATGGTTCCATGAAAACAAAAAGAAATTTTATGATGACGAGGAGTGGCGCATGCAGGTTTCCATGAACATGCCATGTGCCGCCTATTTATGTACAAAGTTCACAAAGGACCGCATGACGTCAAATATGAACTGGGTGCAGAAAAAAATTTGCAATTACCTGTGGAAAAACAATTGGTTTAAGCCCTCTCCTGCTTTTGACAAAAAAAATAATAAGGAAACGGCAAAACGATTTACCGAGGTATTGTATAAAACTTTCCCGGTCTATCAATTAACAAAAAGTGAAACAGAATGGAAATCGTACGCACTTGAAATTTCATTTCATGACAGGCAAATGAGGAAATATATTTTATCGAAAGCAAATTTCCAGAAACGTTATTTTCTTTTTTTTAATTTTTTACTGATGAGCAGCTTCGAAAAAACAGGGTTAGTTAAACAAATCATTTCACAAAGCTCAGCCTAGCCTTTTGATGATCATTCGATCAATTCTTTCTCTTTTGTGTTCTGTTCGTTTCTTTAGTCTTTCAAATTTTTCTTGTTGTTCAAATTTGAATATCGCGAGCCTGAGTTGGCGGTTGCGCCATTTTTGCAAGATTATCTTTCCATAAATTTTATCAAGTCCAAGTGTTAGCGAGTGCAGGCCCCGTAATCTTTTATCTGATCCGACCGCAGATTCAAAAAGATCGCTAAACACTTTGTTGATCGTCTTATTGTATTTTTTATAGAATGGTTTTAGCTTTTTAATTTCTTCCAGCGAGAAACTGTTTACCAGCGCCTGCGATATGTCACCATTAATATGCGCATTAGCACCTAACAATTTTAATTGTAAAGGCGAGAGCCCATTACCGTTAAAATAATTTTTCCACTCGCAGGGAACTTCATTACCGGTAGCATGTGCAGTAATGGCACGAAAGAAATATTCCGCAAAATCCGGCTCCAGCCTTTTCATCAATTGCGCTTCTTCGGAAGGCAGGGTCCGTATGTACATATCTGCCGCAATCGTTGTATGTAAATATAATGCTGCAAAATGACTTGCCTTTCCGTTGCTCATACAGACGCTGTCCAGCCTCGTTATAAGCACCGAAGAAACTAATTGCTGTTGTGAAATACCATTGAATGAAACAGATAAACCAAGCAGTATGATAAACAATCTGCAAAGCATGTCCTGGTGTTAGAAAATAAAATTAAGTGATTTGATTTTTGCTGCATGCAGCAAGCGTTAAATAATATTAACAATCCGTTTGTGTAGCAGGTTCAGGGGAACGAACTTATTTATTAGCTTTACGTCGTGACAGCAAGGAATATGAAAAGATTTGTACTAACCATTTTCACCTTTTTACCGGCTTTCTCTGTTTTGTCATTTGCCCAGAATGTTACCGGCATTTGGCGGGGATATTTTTTTACTGACGACGGTGAGCAATACCGGTTTGAAGTACAGATAGAGCAATCTAAAAATTCATTATCAGGGGTTACCTACTCTTACCAGGATAAAAGATTTTATGGTAAATGCACAATGACCGGTAGTTTCTCAAATTTTTCGGGGAATGCTTTGATACAGGAGATCAAAACGGTTGAAGTAAGGATGGCATTATCCAGCGTTGCCTGTATTCAGAAATGCCTGCTCACTTATGCAAAATCAGGAAATGAAGAATTTCTTGAAGGAACATTTACCAGTATATATGAAAAAACAGATTCGCTTCGTGAGATATACAGGGGCGGCGATTGCGGTGGCGGCACAATGGTTTTAAGAAAAGTACCGACTTCAGATTTTTATGTCGAACCATTTTTGAGAAAGAAGAATTCGCCGGTCACTAATAATCCACCGCTTGTTAAAAATAACCCCGCAACGAATAACAATACAACCACCAAAATAATTCCTAAAACACAACCCACGACAACTCCTAAGAAAACCAATCCGACTACTCCGAGAAACAATACGGTTTTGGTAAAACCCAAAGCTGATACAGTGAAGAAAGCCGATGTCGGGCCGACACAATCCGGAGATAAGAATCTAACAATTAAACCGAATTCAAAAACGCAGGACCTGCTCAGGTCCAGAGAGAACAACCTTGTGGAAACGTTCATCATAAATTCGGAAACCGTTTCCGTGAAATTGTATGACAACGGTCAGATCGATAATGATACCATATCAGTTTATCTTGACAAGCAATTAGTGCTTTCAAAGAAAAGATTGTCGGCTGCGCCGCTAAGTATCAATTTAAAAATGGATGAAGCAAACCCGGATCATGAACTGATAATGGTAGCGGAAAACCTGGGAGAAATTCCACCCAATACTTCACTAATGGTAGTGATCGCAGGTGACAAACGCTACGAAGTAAGAATTACTTCTACAGAACAGAAGAACGCCATGGTTAGGTTCAGGTATGTAAAGAGCATTCCGCCGCTACCGCTCCCATAAATCATATAAACAGAATAAAGATTTTCTTATAAGTTTACCGGCAATGAAAGCCGCCTCTTTTTTGCTTATTGTTTTTTTTATTTCTCTTGGTGCTGCTTCGCAAAATCTGAATGGTGTATGGCGAGGTACATTAACCCAGGGACCGGGAGGTTGTTTCAGCGTGTATAATATTGAATTGAATATTAAAAGTGATGGTACAAAGATCAACGGCGCTTCTTATCATTACTCCGATGTAACAAACTACGTTAAAGAAGATTTTGGCGGCATTTATAATTCATTGAACAAAACGCTGAATATAAATGAGCTCAAAGTGTTGACATTTCATGTACCCCCGGATTGCATTCCCTGCATCAAGCAATATAGCCTGGCTTACGAAAAAAAAGATAATAAAGAAGTGCTTACCGGTGATTGGGGTGGCGTCACCATGAATAACTATGCAAGCTGTCCGCCCGGAAAAATTATTTTATCAAGAGTGGCGGAATCGGATTTCAATCATATCAAAGAAATAAAAGTTGATACCGGCATTATACGTTTGGATTTTTATGATAATGCACAGATCGATGGTGATATTATAACTGTGCTGTTAAATAATCAGCCGCTGGCGTCAAATCAAAAACTCACATCAAAACCAATTACGCTTGAAATAAAAGTTGATCTTACTAATAAAGAACAGGAAATAACAATGGTAGCAGAGAATCTTGGTGACATTCCTCCAAATACTGCGTTACTTATTATTACTGCAGGAAATAAAAGATACCAGCTTTATCTTACTTCAACCGAAAAAAAGAATACACAGGTTCGTTTCATTTACGAGGGTCCACAAATAAATAATCAATAATTATTAATTAATAATTATTGATTATTTAGAATAAATTTTAATTACAACTTCTTATTGTCCCGCCCTGTTGCCTTGCGCTTGTGCCTGTGCTTGTGCCGGCGGCAAGGTTTTTCTTGGGATCTTCTGGTCTCTTTGTGCAGTATTATAAACAAATGATGCGATGATCGTAGCCGCCTGCTTCAGGTCATCAGCTACAAGATGATCATAAGTATCCATATTAGTATGGTGGGTTCTTGTGTTATATTCAATCTGGTCTTGTATAAATTGAAATCCGGGAATACCCACCGCATCAAATGCCAGATGATCCGTGCCACCCGTATTGTTTATAGTAACCGTGCCGGCCCCAAGATCTTTAAATGGTTCCAGCCATTTTGAAAAAATAGGACCTGCTTCTTTATTTCCCTGCAAATAAATGCCACGGATCTTTCCCGTGCCATTATCCAAATTATAATATGCAGAAACTTTTGCATTGTTCTTAGTTGTTGCTGTTTTAGCAGTATCGGCAAAATGATTCTTTACATAATTGCGGCTGCCATGCAAACCTTGTTCTTCACCACTCCACAAAGCAATACGAATAGTGCGGCGTGGTTTAAAACCAGTTGCCTTCAAAATTCTTACGGCCTCCATCATTACAGCACATCCCGCTGCATTATCTGTTGCACCTGTAGCAGCATGCCAGCTATCAAGATGCCCGCCAAGCATCACCAATTCTTCTTTCAAAGATTTATCGGTACCGGGGATCTCGGCAATTACATTATATCCTTTCAAATCATCATTAAAAAATTTTGTTTTTACATCTGCTTCTACCGTTACAGGAATTCCTGCTTCGATAAGGCGCTGAATTCTTAAATAATCATCAGAAGAAAGAACGACACTTGCAGGTGCAGGCTCAGCATCTTTGTTGTACGTGCCGCCGCTGCTTACGAAAATAGTCCCGTCATTACCATTCGCTGTCATCGTTAAAACCAGTGCAGGCTTTTCTTTATTTAATAATTCGGTCGTTTTTCTTTGCAGCGAAAATTGATTTGCATTGTTTCCTCCCTGGTTGCGCTGACCTCCGCCTTGTTGTGGCCGCGGCTCTGCACTCGCCATCTTTTCCAAAGATGTATCGGCAAAGCGTCTGCCATCTGCTTCAAAAGACGGAGAGAGTTTTGCTGCTGACCATACCATAACGATCTTATCTTTTAATGTGCCTGCATACTTCATCAGTTCTACTGAATCTTTTGCCCTTATCAACACTACTTCAGTTTTCATAGTGCCATCACCGGGTGTACTTCCGGTCCATGCCCGTGGCATGGCAATTAACGGCATATAATAAGGTGCAGTCATCGCCACATAGCATTTCGTTTGTTCCCAACCTTTGCCAAATTCGCCCCATGGTTCCAGGGTTGCATTTGATAAACCCCATTCATTTAATTTGTTTTTTGCCCATGTGGCTGCACGCATATAACCAGGAGATGCTGTAAGTCTGGGGCCGCTTACATCAGTCAGGTACATTGCGATCTCCATTACTTTGGAATTTTCAATACCCTCTTTACGGATCTTGTTTATCATATCCTGATCTGGTTTTTCGTCCTGTGCATTTATTAACTGCACGGTGAAAATAAAAGAGAGGATAAATAAGAATGACTTTCTCATGATTTGTTTTTTAAGACGTGAAAGGTAAGTGATTTTGAAATCTCAATGAGCAGAAATGATGGTTCGACAGTTGATGTTTATTTGGTCAGCATTCGTACATATATGGTGTATTCACCTCCGCGTTTCCACGGAGATAGCTCTGATTCTTTATAAAAATTTATTCCTTCTTCATTTCCCATAAAAAAGAATGAGGGCGCCGAAGACGACGAGCAGCCGCAACGTAACAATTCAAGACCAACATAGAGCCTGTTAGTTGGCATACTTACCTGTTCCCAATCCAGGTCAAATTCAACCAAGCCGTATTTTGTAGTGGCCGGAACAATTATATCTCTTTTCAACACCTCATTTTCGGGCAAGCCTACACCAACGACGGCGACATCGCGTAGGTGTAACTTAAGCCAGCAGGTATCATAATTATGATTGATCTTTACCTGCACTTTTCCTATTTGCACCTTACTGCGGCTCAGATCGAAAATATATCCAATCTCACCACCTTCATTTTTCACTTTCCATTCCCTGTAATAACCAAACCTCCGGTAATCTCCTTTTAATGATGCAAATACTTTCACCTGTTCTAAAACACCTTCATTTTGAACAAGCTTAATCTTATTATTTTTTAAGAGATCACGGATTGCGATCTTCTTTGAAGAATAGCCGGCAGCACTTACCACGATCGAATCATTCAATCGGGATTGCTTGTTGATCACAAAAGCAAATTTTCCGATAGAATCAGTAACGACACCATTCCCTTTTTCTGAAGTAACAGAAGCGTATGAAACTGGAGCACCCGTTTCTTCATCCTCAACGAGGCCGGTAACTTGTTGCTGCGCCAACACCGCCGAAGAGGCAGCTAAATATATAATAAGCAGAATTTGTTTTCTCATCAGTAAAATCACGACTACTACGCAGATTTAAGCTGTGAAATTAAGGCATTTGCAAAAAATAATTAAGCAAATTGATAAACGGTGAAGAAATAAATTTTCACGGATGTAATACAGCCTTTATGCAATGATCAAGCTTCTTATCAAAAACTTCATATGCCCTTGCTCCTTTATCCAAATCAAAATGGTGGGTAATGATCTTCTCAACTGGATATTGCTGTATTACTCCTTCTCTCAATAGCTTTTCGGCATAATAATGGGCAGGGCAACGACCGATCTTGTAAATAAGATTTTTATCGTATGCTTCGCCGGGTGAGAATGAAAAATTTTTTGCTGTATGTACACCAACTGAAGAAATCGTACCACCCGGTCTTAACAAGTCGATCGCAGAACGAAGCGCTTCTGCACTTCCTACTACCTCCATCACTGCATCAGCACCGCGGCCATTAGTCTTATTTAGAATTGTTGTTTTTACGTCTATTAAGAAAGGATTTAATGGAATTGCTCCGAGTTCTTTTGCCATCAGCAGTCTTTCATCTGAAAGATCAATTGCAAATAGATTTTCAGCACCAAGATGTTTTGCAGCAACGATCGTCATTAAGCCAACGGGACCACAGCCGATAACTACATATGTACCTCTATCATTTATGCCGGCATTATCTGCACAGAAATAACCGGTAGAAAAAATATCACCGAGCAGCAATCCTTTTTCTTCACTAAGATCATTGCTTAATGCGATAAGTGTAGTATCAGCCATCGGCACGCGGACAAATTGCGCCTGTGCTCCATGCAAGCCGTGGTTGTTTTGCACCCAGCCAAAAAGATTTCCTTTTTCACAACGGCAGGTAAGACCGATTCGACAATAAAAACATTCACCGCATGAAGTTGTAAAAGGGCTGAGAACTCTCGATCCCTTTTTAAATTTTTTTACGTCGCTGCCCGACTCAATAACTATTCCCACAAATTCATGTCCCATTACTGTGTCTTTATCCAAACCTTGTTCTCTCCCATGATAAACATGAAGATCAGAACCGCAAATGCCGGATAATGTGATCTGCACGATTGCATCGGTCGGTTGTAAAATTTCCGGATCAGGAACTGATTTGTAAATGATAGTTTCAATTCCACCGAATGTGAGTGCTTGCATTGTGTGAAAATAAGAAGTGAAAATTGGTTTGGTGAAATTTTATAAAGTTTTACTACCTTAATTCCCGTTTTCAATTTCCGCAGCCTGATAAACTGTAATTGATTTTAATTTCTCCTGCCCTTCCCTATTTATTTTTTAAACCAAAATAAAAACAAATGAGAAACTCTCTTTTCCTTACAACGATTGCATCACTTCTTTTTTGTGCTGCCTGCACAAATGAAAACGCCGGCGGGCTTTCCGCTACGGCCCAAAAAAATCTTGATGCCAGCCGTGCCATAACTAAAATGTTTGAAACCGCCGACTTCAGCAAAATAGGTGACTATATCGCTGCAGATGCAGTTGACCATGCCGGTCCAATGGGTGATGTAAAAGGGTTGGACAGTATGAAAGCGGCATTCGAAGGATATTTAAAAATGGCAAGCAATGTAAAAAATGAAATAATAAAAGAATTGGCAGATGACGAGTATGTCATGGTCTGGTTGAGACAAACCGGGACTATGAATGTCGCCGATATGGGTCTGAAGCCGGGAGATAAATTTGATTGGGAAACAGTTGAGGTTTCTAAGTACAAAGATGGTAAGGCGACAGAACATTGGAGTTTTGTAAATATGAGTGATATGATGGAAACAATGCAAAAGATGGGACAGGGAATGCCGATGCCAGCGGCAACGGATGCTAAACCGGCAACGTCAACTGTTAAATAAAAGACTGAATTTTTATTTGTGAACCGGGTCAGGAGCCCGGTTTTTTTATCTGGCTGGGCTTTTGGATTCCCTGCCGCTCATATAAAAAAATAAGCTGCTCATAAATATTTTTTTTTGTTCAACGAAAAATATCGTAGATTACTTCTATCAAAACCTACGATTTATGAAAAAAACTCTACTACTGCTTGTAATGATCACTATCATTACCGGGGCATTTGCACAAAAAAGAAAAAAATCTGAACAACCTCTTACTGGTTATGCAATCACTGCAGTTGAAAAAGGCGGAAGAAGCTGGAAAGAAGTTCGCCTTGTAAACATTACCACGGGAGAAGAAGTAAAATCAGTTTATCAAAGCAAACAGGAAACAGAAGCATTCAATGCAAGAACAGGTGCTGCAATAGCAAAAAAAGATGCTACTGCAACAAAAGCACCGGTTAAGAAAGTAGTTAATCTTGACAATGAGCTTGCTGCTGCGCAGGGAAACACTGTCAGAGTAAGAACTGTTGTTATTAACGGAGCAACTTCATACGATAAACCATTTGCTACAAATTCTGCAGCGATGGCGTATGATAAAAAACATGAAAGACTTTATTATACTCCGATGGGTATAAACCAACTTCGTTATTTGGATCTGAAAACAAATAAATTTTATTATTTCGAAAATGAGCCTTTCGGAGCTTTAACCGGCCCCGGCGATGGCGCTAATCAAATATGCCGCATGGTGATCGCATCAGACGGCAATGGCTATGCATTGACGAATGATGCCAACCACCTGATCCGTTTTACAACCGGTAAAAATCCAGTCATCACTGATCTTGGCGCTTTAACAGATGATGCCGCTAATGGAACCTCTACTATTCATAGCCGTAGGGGTTATGGTGGAGATATGGTTGCTGATGCTTCCGGGAATTTATATGTATTGATGGCCAACAGGAATGTTTTTAGAGTTGCTATTAGTTCAAAAGTTGCCACTTACCTGGGAGCAATTAAAGGCTTACCCGAAGGTTTTACAACAAATGGTGCAATGGTAGAAGAAGGAAGCAAAGTGATCGTTGCAAGCTCAGAGTCATCCATCGGTTATTACAGGTTTGATCTTACAACGCTGCAGGCAGAAAAAGTTTCTACCAATGCTTCTGTGTTTAATGCATCCGATCTTGCTAACAGCGTGTTGGCATTTGAAAAGAAAAAGAAAAAAGACAGGAAGAATGACTTGATAGAAGAACAAAAACAAGAAGTTGTTCAGGAAGAAGCAACAAAAAAATCGCCAGTGCTTGATGGAAATACTACAAATGGAATTGCGGTGTATCCAAACCCGGTAACAAATGGCTATGTAAAAGTTTCTTTTGCTGATCAGCCGGCCGGCAGGTACCAGGTTGACCTGATCGATATCGCAGGAAAACTTATTCAAACAAAAGAAGTGAATATTAACAGCAGCATGCAGATCGAAGAAGTAAGAATTCCAAGATCTCTAAGCGGTGGAAGTTATCTATTGAAAGTTACCGGTGTTGGCAATAAAGTTTCTTTTACAAATAAGCTGGTTGTACAATAAGAATTTTGTTTGTCCTTGGAATCTATGCAGGGTCTTTGCTTTTGCGAAGACCCTGTTCTTTTTAGATGCCATTTAAACAATTTAAAATGGCAGATCGTCAACTGGTTGATCAGTATACCGAATTATTTTATCAAATCTTTCCCACAAATGATTTAGTATTATTTTTCTTTTATCTTCTGACACAGATTTTAATAATTGAATAAATTCCAACAAGACTGAAACGGGAAATTGTTTATTTCTATAATATGTATACTTTCCAAGAATAAAAATACTCGTAAGCTTATTACAATTTTGAATATAATCTTCTAAAATAGAATTCTTATATAAAGCTTCTAGAAATCTTAATATCGCATCTATATCAGTATTGTAAGTAGAGCTAAAGGGCATCTTAACAAATAACTCTTGCAAACTATTTGCGAATTGTTGATAGATATTTTTTTCACTATATGTAAATTCATTTTCATTTGAGCTAACGTCTAGTAATTCCCTATAAATATCAAAAAAAGTGGCTATTCTTTCCGAACGATTCTCAAAAATCATCTTTGACACAATTCTAGAATACTTAAAATTTATATTGTTTATGTTTTTCAAGATTTCTTCGAACAACTTACCAATAAAATAGACTTCAGTAGTAAAATCATATATCTGATTTTCAAAATCACTAGGTATTGAATAGCGCCAATTTAGTGATATGCTTTTATTCTCATTTTCAAAATCAATAAACTTACCAAAACCAAAATCTATTATTTTCACCATCCCATCTATGGATATAAGTAAATTTTCTGGTCTTATGTCTCGATGTAAAATATTCTTATCCTCTAAATACCTAAACCCCTCGATTGTTTGAATAAAAACATCCTCTAATTTGTCAGGGTTTTCTAGTATATACTTACTAATTGTTTTACCTTTTATATATTCCATCAATATATACCCTGTCTTTTGGTCCGGATACAAATAATAATTGAAAACACGAACTATGTTCTTATGGTATAGAGTGTGAAGGATTTTTATTTCATCTAGAAAATATTTGTAATAAATTTCTTTGTCTTCTGGGGAGAAGGGAGAATATTTCTTACAAACAAACACTTCGTCAATTATCTCATCTTTTACCAAAATTGTTTTTCCTGTGCCGCCTTGCCCAATTTCTTCTAAAAATTTAAAATCTTTTCTTCTAAGAAATTTAATAATGTCTCTCATTGTTAAATAAATTGAAATTAGATTTTCTCAACCATAAACGTATGCTGCGCAAATTTAATTAAATGCCTAGAGGGCTAAATAATAAATACTAAGTGCTGAATAGAAACTACTTTGCAAATCCATGCCACGGTTCTAAACCGTGGCATGAATTACTTCGCATCATTGCTGAATAGTGAATAGAACGTACAAGAGTGCGACGCAACAGCAGCCTAATAGTAGCAATGCAGTTGGGATCATTATTATTTTTTATTTGCGGAGTTTGCTTCGTCCCGCCTGTGGCGGGACTCGCAAGGAAAAAAGGCAGCGATTACACTTCGCTGCCTTTTAAAATAAACCACCATCATTTATAAACTATAACTATTGCTTGAGTAATTTTATTTGTTTTGCTGAATTGCCTTGTCTTATCTCTGCAATATAGAGTCCTGCTTTCAGGTTAGTACCGATCTTAAGCACCTGGTCACCGGTGAGATTATTCCTTACCTCTACTACCCTGCCCGCAACATCGATCAGCCTGACTGAGATCTTTTCTTTGTTATCAGATGTTTCAATATTTACCGTAAAGTAATTTGTACTTGGATTTGGATATACACGGACCAGTGTACTCATCTCAGGATTTTCTTCATTGATGATCACAACATTTTTACCTGATGCAGATTCTGCTTCAGTTCTATGCCCATGTCCATGATCTGAATATTGGAATACAAGCTCCCTGATATCTCTTGCACGCATATCGTGTGGTACCAATACTGTTTTCGTTCCACTTGTTGAATTTGCATATTGATCTGTACATGTTATTTTAACTGTATACACTCGTCCATCACCATCCCCGGCCCGTTCTGCCCGAAGCTTTAAGTGATGATCGTTTAGTATATCCCAGTCAGGAGATTGATCTCCGTTGCCTGTTCCACTCTGCGGTTCATCACTTGTAACTGTTATCGCACAAGTGATAGGTCCCGGGCAATTATCAGTGCTGGTATAATTCGCAGTTATATTTTTCATTTTATGATTTGGAGGCCATAGCACAGGAGGTGTAACAAAAAGATTATGTATTACCGGTGGCTCTACATCATTTACCGTTACAGTAAATGAACAGGCTGATGTATTTCCGGCTGCATCAGTTGCCCTTGCATTTACAGTAGTAACGCCGACAGCAAAGAAAGTTCCGGATGCGGGCACCACAGTAACAGTTACACTTGATGTACAATTATCTGTTGCAGTAACAGTAAAATTAACGATAGCACCGCACTGCCCGGGATCATTTCCTCGTGTGATGTTTGCGGGGCAAGTGATCACAGGCGGCTGCACATCTCTTACTGTTACTCTAAAAGAACAAGAATCAACACCGGCTGCATTTAATGCAGTAGCGATAACAGTAGTAGTTCCCACCGGGAAGACACGAGGTGATGTAATTGCTGTATTACCGATTCTGTAATACAATTCGGCGGTAGGTACAGCAGTGTTTGTATCTGCGCCGAATGTAACAGAAGCTGCACATGTACCCGGAGCATTATCGACATCAGTATCTTTAGGACAAATTATATCCGGGATAACAAAACTTGCATCCTGCAAAAAGATCTGGGCTCTTATCTCACCACCCGGAAATGCAGTAGTATGAATATTAAAATAAAAAAGACCACGCTTCAGGCTATCTTCCTGAGTAGCTGTTAAGGTATGTGTAGTGCTAAAAGTTCCGCTGGTTACGCCGGTAGGAAAACCTGCAGGGCCGATAAGGATTGCTCCCGCAATACCGGGAGGCGACGCATGAAAATGCGCAGCGGTTACATTAGCCGATAAGCCGCTAAAATTTATTGTATACGTTAATATATTGGTGGCATCATCATAGTTTCCTGTAAGTGTACCTGTACCTGTTGAATTATTCGGCGGAGTTTCCTGCAAACCACTAAAAGTTACATTGATGGGATAAACAGTTGCATTGACAGAAAGTTGAATGAGTATTAAGAAACTAACGATGGCAAGCTTTGGAGTACGTAAAGATTGTAACATAACCGTAAATTTTAAAGCGTTTATAATTCACGGTCTTTCATTGGATAAATAAAGGATAAGGCTTAATGCGGGTTAGGACCTTTAGCTACTATTCAGAGGGCATAATCTCTTTATTCATTAATTATTCAAAGGGTAAATAGAGTTAAGTCAATATAGATCAGCTTACTTTAAATCCATTTTCCAAACTTAATTGGTTGATATGCCGGGCAATTTTTGACGTTATAAAACGTTAGTTTATTGTTACAACAATTTGTACGCCAAAATCCATTTCTCATGAAAAAACTTATACTTGTTTTCTGTACTGCATTGTTTTTTGTTTACGGTTTTGCTCAGCGTGTCGATCTTGACCGCTTCAATTTCACTGCATCATACCGTGATTTCCCCGATGAGCCATTACCGGCCGAATACAAAACATACAATGTGCGAATTGAAGCCTCGCCATCATTGGGTTTGGGATATTCAGCAACGAATCTTGAGAATTTAATTAGTATCGAAGGGCTTAAAAAAGTAACCGGTACCGGCCATATCACCATCATAGCAATGCTTGATGATATTGTAATTGAAAAAACTGAAACAAAAGAAAGAGTACAGGTAACGAAAGACAAAAACAACGTGGAGGTGCGGAAATCTTTTTTTGCCACTGAAATGACGTATTCATTTAGTGCAAGAGCCACCGTGTATGATTACAAAGGCAATACAGTAGTAAGCAATTATATTTTGTTTGAAAGGGAGAATAAAAGAACTTATAAAGCACCCGAATCTTCTAACGCTGTTGATGCTGCAAATAATTTCAACAACAAAGTACTTGAGATAAAATCCAACCTTTCAAAACAATTAGTGAATGGTGCTGTCAGCAATCTGAATAGCTATTTAAACACAAGCTATGGTTATGCTATTCAAAAGGTAAATGATATTTTCTGGGTATTGAATAATAAAAAACACCCGGAATACAGTGAACAGCAAAAAGCATGGAACAATTTTAAAAATGCAATTGTATTGATGAACCCCGACGAATCGCTTGATAAAGTAAAAGAGAAAATGAAACCCGTGATCGCTTACTATGAAAAGGTAAAAACAATTTATACAGGATCTGATAAGGAAGCCAAAAAACTGCGCTATGCCAGCTATTATAATCTCGCAAAAATTTATTTATACCTTGATGATCCTTCCGCGGCAATGCGTGAAGCCGATGCGCTTGCAATGAATGACTATGATGAAAGCGATGGCAGAAATCTGCGCGCCGTTGCTGAAAACCTGGATGAACAATTAAAAAAGAATAATGCGTCAACAAGGCACTTCCCTGTTGTGATCTCAAGTTTTCAGCCGCCGGTAAAATAACTATTATAAACTTCCGCATATAAGCGAGGCTGTCTCAAAAGATAATAAAGCAGGGATGACGAAACCACGACGACACAAAATGCTTATGATAAATGGAAACTCTTCAACTCATAGCCCACGGTTTAAACCGTGGGCTATGAGTTATGCAAACTTCTTTGCGTCCATTGTTTGTACCTGGTGCCCTTCGTGTTACTTATTACTTTTGAGACAACCTCTTTCTTTTTCATAAGACGGACATCGCAAGTAATTCCGTAACATCACAACTATTACAATAAACAACACCAATTTTTTGCATTAACTTTCAATCCAGTTGTATAAAATTTAATGCAAGACCATCAACGTCATCTGGCTGCTATTCTTTTCACTGACATTGTAGGGTACACATCCACAATGCAGAAAGATGAGCAAACGGCGGTAGCCCTTGTCAAAAGACACAGAGTTGTTGTCGAAAAATCTGTTTCCGATCATAAAGGAAATGTAATAGAATATTTTGGCGATGGCAGTTTATGTATTTTTTCCAGTATTACGGAGGCTTTACGGTGTGCAGCAGATGTGCAGCAACAATTGCAAGGTGAACCCAAAGTGCCTTTACGAATAGGTCTGCATATTGGAGAAATTCTTTTTGAAGATGGAAAAGTAATGGGTGATGGAGTGAACCTTGCTTCACGCATCCAATCCCTTGGCCTGGCAGGCACTATTCTTTTTTCAAAAGAAATTTTTGATAAGATCAAAAATCATCCTGAGTTTAAAACTATTCCTCTAGGGTATTTTAAATTTAAAAATGTAGATGATCCAATGGAAGTTTTTGCGCTGGCTAACGATGGTTTAACAATACCGAAGAAAGAAGAATTGACTGGCAGGTTGAATTATGTTGAAGCTAAAAGAAGCTTTTCTCCCAAAACTAAATGGATCATTTTCACTGTTGCCACTCTCCTGTTGATTACTTCCGCGCTGCTTATATACAGTCTTGTAAATTCCACGAAAGGTTTTACCGGCAAAGAAAAATCCATTGCCGTACTTCCGTTTGAAAATATGAGCAACGATACATTACAACAATATTTCAGCGATGGCTTCACAGAAGATGTTATCACGCAACTTTCCAAGATCGCTGAACTTAAAGTAATATCGCGAACCTCCGTGATGCAATACAAGAACACAACCAAGAACCTCAAAGAAATTGCAGAAGAATTAAACGTAGCCGCTATCCTTGAAGGCAGCGTTCGGAAAGAAGGAAATAATGTACGCATCACTGCCCAGCTTATTGATGCAAATACTGACAACCATATCTGGTCTGGAGAATACGACAGGAATGCCACTGAAGTTCTTGCGATCCAGAAAGAAGTAGCACAGGAGATCGCCAGTCAATTGAATGCAAAATTGACTTCAGATGAAGACAAGCGATTAAATATAAAAGCAACGAAAAATATTGCAGCGTATGATGACTACCTGAGAGCAAAAAAATTGCCACTTCGCCAACGGGAACAAGTATTGATGGAAGCATTGAAAAAAGATTCCACGTTTGCATTAGCTTGGGCAGAGCTTGCTTATACTTATTCGAAAATGCCTACAAGAGATCCTGCTGATGTACCTTATTATATCAGGAAATCTCTCGATGCCGCACTTACTGCAGTTGATTACGGTCCCGATATTTCTGAAACGCACATGATGCTTGGTGATATTTTGAAAACGATTACACTAAATCCTGCGCTTTCAATAAAAGAATTAAACAAATCGATCACACTTAATCCTAATAATGCGGAAGCCTATGTATTCCTCGCATTTGCACAAATGGAACAGGCGCATTTTCCCGAAGCAGAAATGAATTTGCTAAAAGCAAAACAATTAGATCCTTTGTCGCCGATCATGAGAGGCGCATGGGTAAATTATTACAGGTATTCAAGGAATCCTGAAAAATTATTGCAGTATTTGCAGGAGCAGCCTGCGCAGGTAAGAGATGGTTTGAGAAACCTGATAAACGCCTCGTACTATTTTTTGAAAGAAAATTATGATTCCGTTTTAGTGTATGTAAATACATTTAATAATCCGATGATGAAAGGAATTGCCAATGCCAAAACCGGGAACCTTCGTGAAGCACAAAAGATCGTAGATTCTTTGATTGCAAAATCGGGAAATGATCATGCCTTCACTATTGGGATCATCTATGCATGGATTAATGAAAAACAAAAAGCCATGGAATATTTAAATCTTGCATACAGGTTGTACGACTATAGCCTGATCAGTATTAAAGTAAACAAAATATTCGACCCGTTGAGAAATGAAGAATCATTTAAAGAATTGCTGCGAAAAATGGGGATGGAGTAAACATAGGTAAGTTTATCGCCACTTCAAACGTTTAACCCTGTTGATATACTTGCGGCTAAATTTTTCTTTATATAGATGGGATGGATTGTGATGGATCGCATTCATAAGTTCAATCGCCTGGTCGTAATCACGGTCTCGCAGATAGGCCAGCGCCAAATAATATTCAGCCACCTCTTTCAACGCAATTTTGTTATCCTTAATATCAGTGAGTACCACCTGGAACGAACGGACCGCTCTTGAATAATCCTTTGTTTCTAAAAAAGCCATCCCCGTAAGAAATATATCCTTTATTGATAACACTGTAAGACGGTTAAGCTTTATCACTTCACTGTAATTTTTTTGATTGTAAGCTTTCTCAATGGCGGATGCAGGATCATTACCGCCACGAGTGGTGTTTAGTTCATATGGAGTATAATTCTCGTTATAAAGTTTTTCAGGTGAAAGCGTATAAAACTTGTATCCTTCAATTACAATAAAGATCAATAACACACTCGCTGCTGCCGGCACAGTATAACGAATGATCCTGCGAACATTCCAGGTGTTTTTCACGGTTTCGTTACTGTCTTTATCCATTCTTCATTCTTCTATTGTTTACCGAAGAAACTAAATTTATAATCGTAAACTTTGGTTTTCTTTAACCGGCTACGAATTTAATTATTTATTGAACCGGCAGTGCCGCCCTGATTGATCGTCCCTTGCGACGCTCCATTCAGGTTTCTGTTCCCTGGTCATCTATTTTTAAGCAAATCTGCAAAGGTTGCGCAACGTTACAACGGGCTTTGCGCCTCTGCTCTTCTCTCCGTACTTTGCATGAAATCTCTTTACACTCAAATGAGTCATCATCTGCTATGAACTATTTTGAAATATTTGGTCTTCCTGTTCAATTGAAGGTTGATAAAACTGAACTGCCGAAAAAATTTTTTGAGCTTAGCAGAAAATTTCACCCTGATTTTTATGCGAACACAACTCCATCCGAGCAACAACGGGCATTGGAAATAACTGCCAGCGTGAATAAGGCATTCAAAACTTTTCAAAATCCCGAGGAAACGATAAAGTATGTGTTGCAACTCAAAGGCCTGCTGGAAGAAGAAGAAAAATACCAATTGCCACCTGAGTTTTTAATGGAAGTGTTAGAAATAAATGAAAAATTAATGGATGCCGCAGATGATCCGGGCTTAAAATTAAATTTGCAATCGGCAATTGATAATTTGCAATCTGAAATCTATGCGCCTGTTAAAGAAATTATTGAGCATTACAAGGATAATATTACTACCGAAGAAGAGTTGCTGCAGGTAAAAGCATATTACTACAAGAAAAAATATCTTTATCGCATACAACAGCAATTAAACGGGATGTCGTAATATTGCAACCCCTCAGCCCGGGTGGCGAAATTGGTAGACGCAGCAGACTCAAAATCTGCCGTCCGCAAGGATGTGCTGGTTCGATTCCGGTCCCGGGCACAGGACTAGAATTTTGGCAATCTTTTTTAAGGTTGCCATTTTTATTTCTTGATCAAACCTTTACCAGGACTGGGAACAACCGTGTTGAAATAGATAAAGAAAGGCTTTGCGAAACGACCTGCAATCTCCATTACCAACATTCATTACTCAATGCTGTGACGAGAGTAAATTGAATAGGAACTATAAAATTAAAATTCCCCGATTAAATAATCATACCCGGTGGCTGCCGGGTATGATTTGATCTGACATTTCAGGAAATGATATTTGATCTTTCAATTTTCAATAACCGGGATTTTGTGGGGTGAGATTGGGATTGTTTTGCATTTCAGCTGTTGGCAAGGGAAACAACAAATGTTTTTGGGCCAGTGTTGCATTTGCATTGTCTGCAAAAACATGACCGACAAAATTCTCAAAGTTGTTTGTTGCTTCCTTGTAGGCTTTTCGTGTACGAACCATGTCGAACCATGTGATATTTTCATAACAGAGCTCATGCCATCTCTCTCTCCATACCGCTTCCTGGAAACTGGCTTTTGTATACGTGGCCATGGCCGGTGTGGCAAGACCCGCTCTGTCACGAATAGATTTTAGTGCATTATATGCCGCTGCATTCGGGCCGCTGTCAACTTCATTTTGCGCTTCTGCATAAGTTAAGAGAACCTGAGCATACCTGATTTGTGGCCAGTTGAGACTACTCTGACCTGTGCCTGCTTTGCCCGCACTACCATGCGCAACCGTATCGAAATGCTTATAAATATAAGGTGCTGAAAGATTCTTCAAAGTACCATTACCGCCATTATAATATGAAGTATAGAAAAAACCCTGCCTGTCTACTGCTCGTTTATCACCTGCTTCAAAAGATTGATAGAACTGATTGGTGGGCACTGTTGAACCAATCTCAGTTCCATACGCAGAAACATCTTTGAAATTTGGAAGAAGCACATCTTGCATCGCGTTATTAGCTACACCAACCAAATATTGGATCTGAAAGATGTGTTCAGTTCTATTTTCCTGTCCCACATTATGAAGATCGGCATAGGTAGTGAATAAACTGAAGTTATTACTGGTGATCACTTCATTTGCTTTGGCAGCCGCCAATTGATAATGTGACGCACCTTTATTCAAAGGCTGGCCCGCCATCGTAAGATATACTTCTGCTAAAAGAGATTTTACTGCCCCTAAAGAAATTCTGCCTGTAGTTTCTGTTGCGGGGAGACCTGCGCCCTCAGCCGCCAAAAGATCATCAACAATTTGCTTATATACATTTTCTGTTGATGTTCTTGTCGGAAGAAAATCAGGCGAAGTGGCATCAACCGGAGTTGTAATTAATGGTACATCGCCGTACAGTCTTACGAGATAGAAGTATGCCCAGGCACGCAGAAACTGCGCTTCCGCGAGTATCTTTTTTTTCTGCGCCTCGTTCATGGGATTAATACCAGGAACTTTTTGAAGTACGAGGTTAGTTTGTGCAATAACACCATACAAGCCATTCCACCAGTTCCGTACAAAAACATTGTCACCATTATGAGCGAGACCTAATAAATTGTTCAAGTCTGTATTTTGACCGGTTTCTGTTTTGGCAGTTCCGCTTACGGCCTCGAGCATTTGAAAATTATTGGCGAAAATGCCCGCGCCTCCTCCGACAAATCTTGTATTTGAAAATGCTGCTGCTATTGCAGCCTCTGCATGTTCAGGAAGAGTGTAATAACTTTCAGGAGTAAGATTAGAAGGATCTTTTTCCTCTAAAAATTTTTTACATCCGGTCGCAAACAGTATGGCCGCAGCGACCATCAGTTTGCAGGTATTTTTTATTATATAGTGTTTCATATAATATCTTTTCAGGTTAATAATCCGGTAACATTACAATGCAACGTTGATCCCAAACAAATAAACGGTTGGCTTGGGATAGTCAAAGAAAGTTTGACCTTGTGCAAATGCATTTCCATATGTCGTCACTTCAGGATCATTTCCTCTGAATTTTGTTGACAAGAAGAAATTCTGCACTGAAACATATACTCTCAATCGGTTTAAATGCATTTTTTGTGTTATGGATTTTGGGAAACTATAACCCAGTAAAATATTTTTTCCACGAATAAACGAACCATCTTCTATCCACCTGGTATCAACATTCGTTACGTATCCTGCACGGGTATCACGGATGGTTGCGACCATCGTATTTGCGTTACCCTTGGCCGGATCATAAGCATCTAAAACAGTTTTAAAACTATTGGCAATGCTAACGCGGTCTTCGCCGGAGTGATGCATCTGATTCAACACATCATTGCCGTAGGAATATTGCAGCTCTATGAGTAACTCAAAATTCTTATAACGGAAATTATTGAAGAATCCACCCCAGCCTTTAGGAGATCCGTTTCCGATAATTACACGATCAGCATCGTTGATCTGGTAATCACCATTTACATCCAGGTATTTTAAATCGCCCGGCAAAATCGGTTTTCCTCCCCGGTAGCTTGCAAACTTGGCAGCCTCAGCCGCTTCTGCTTGTGTCCACACACCAAGACGAACGAGTCCCCAAAATGAAGCAACCGGCTGACCCACCTGGATGATACCGGTATTGGATAAGAAATTTGGATTCCCACTGAAAATAGGAGCAGGCGTAGCCAGAGCTAATACCTTATTTCTGTTCATAGAGATATTAAATGTGCTCGTCCATGAAAAATCTTTTTTATTGATATTAACTGTATTAATAGTAAGCTCCAGGCCTTTATTTTCCATGCTACCAATATTTTTTGTAATGGAGCTGTATCCACTTGAAGTAGGAACTGGAGCATTTAATAACATATCAGTTGTCTTCCTGTAGTACAGATCTGCTTCCACATTGATCTTGTTGTTTAATAATCCCAATTCAACACCAAAATCAGTTTGTGCTGTCTTCTCCCATTTCAGATCAGGATTGGCAAGCCTGTTAGTCCCCACTCCCGTTACTCTTGTATTATTAATAATGGCCGCATAACCTGAACTTAAAAGTGATAAAGCAGCATAGGTATTTATTTCAGAATTCCCGGTTTGCCCGTAGCTTGCTCTGACTTTTAAATTTGAAATAACCTTGTTGTCCTTCAAAAAGTCTTCTTCCGAAGCTCTCCATGCCACGGCGGCTGAAGGGAAGAAAGAGTATTTGTCATTGTCACCAAATTTTGAAGCACCATCAGCTCTGCCGGTAACTGTGAGAAGATATTTGTTTTTTAAAGTATAGTTGATCCTTCCAAAATAAGAGTTGAAAGCGAATCTTGCCCTGCCGGAGCTTCCTGGATTTTGCTGGCTCCCGGCACCGATATTATTGAACTCAAAAAAATCTGTTGAGAAATTTTGTGAACTGGCGCTGATGTTAAAAATATTTGTTTCCTGCCATGACAATCCCAGCAAACCTGTAAAAGCATGCGTATTGCCAATACGTTTATTGTAAGTAAAATAATTTTCCGAAGACCAATAAGTTTCCCGGCCATTGGCCACATTAGCCGTACCGTTTTGTGAACGGGATATCTGATCCAATGTACGTCCGTTGTATTGATTTACTCCACGGGTAACTATGCTTGTACCAAACTGGCTGCGGAATTCAAGACCTTTCGTCAGGTTAATATTCACGTACACATTGCCAAGCGTTGTTTGTGTATTTACAATGAACTTTCTGTCGTTCATTATGTGAACCGGGTTGGAGCCGCCCTCTGCCCCCGGGTAGTTATAATTCTCAGCCCAGCTTCCATCGGGATATTTAACAGGAAGAAAAGGAAATCCTTCGGTGATCATACGAACTGAATTCAATCCCCCGGTTCCTACATCAACAAGATTTTCTTCCTGGTTATGATAACTTAGACTTCCGCCTGCTCTCAGCCAATCTTTGATTTTTCCATCAAAAGTTAATCTCCCGGAATAGCGCTGCAAATAAGAATTCAATAAAAGTCCTTTTTCATCCCTGTACCCCAAAAAAATACCATAGGTACCATCTGCATTGCCTCCGGTTAAACCAAGTTGGTGATTTTGACCAAGCCTGCTTTGAGTTGACTCTTCTAACCAATCCGTATCGTACAGCGGATTGCCATTTGCATCAAAAAGCAGTGGGAGACTTTTCCTTTTCACTCTTGGGTCTACCACGGTAGCATAATTTCCTGCGGCCCATCCAGCCGGGTCATACACTTTAATGTTATCATAAGCCAGGTTTTCAACCGCAATATACTCCTGGGCATTCAACATTTCCACTCGTTTAGGACCAATAGTTGGTATGCTGAAATCAGCATCGTAAGTAATTCTTCCACCTCCCGCAGTTCCACGTTTTGTGGTAATAAGAATCACGCCATTGGCACCTCTGGCACCATAGATAGCTGTTGCAGATGCGTCCTTCAATATTTCAACAGAAGCAATATCATTTGGATTAATATAATCTATGGAATTACTGAGTTGGGTTTGACTTCCAACAGGCAGGATAACTCCATCTACCACATACAGTGGATTATTGGTTGTATTTATAGAGCTAAAACCACGGATTCGGATATTGGTTTGACCACCAGGACGCCCTGAGTTGGTATTCACCTGCACACCTGCGACACGGCCGGCCAAAGCCTGGTTCAATGAAGCGGCTGGTCGTTCCTGAAGCTGACTCGCTTTTACAGACCCTACTGAGCCCGTAAGATCAGATTTTCTTTGACTGCCATAACCAATTACAACCACCTCCGACATTGTGGTGGTTTTGTCCGACAGTTCGACATTGATAGTTGTTTGGTTACCTACTGTGATTTCCTGGGTGCCTAATCCGCTGTAGGAAAAAATCAGGGTTGCTCCGGAGGAGGGTACCCCAATACTGAAATCGCCATTTACGTCTGTAACCGTTCCCTTTGTTGTTCCTTTAATTTGAACTGTTGCTCCGGCGAGACCAGTCTTATCTTTTGGATTGATTACTTTACCAGTTACTGTACGGTCCTGGGAGTACCCAAACCCTGAAAAAAGGAGAAACAACAGAACGCCACAGAAGAGGCGAAGAATAGGAGTGTGTTTCGGTTTCATATGCAAGCTTTGGAGATGAATAAATAAAAACGCAATAACGAGGTAGCAAGAACTGAAAATAAATATTTTATTTATCGAAATTGATTAATGAAAGTTGTTAAGTCTGCTCGATGATCGTTTACCAGGGAGGACAAAATCAAAAGAGGAATTGGATTTTTTGTATAAGAGCCTCTCGGTGGGGATAACAAGTTACACGACTAAACCAATTTTGCAAAAAGTTTTTGTAATGCCTTTTTCTTACGCAGACCTTCTTTCAATGAATTTCGCTGCAAACCGACCTGCTGTTTTTTGGAGGCATTATGTATGGGTAACTTTTTTGCTGGCAATAAAAATTCTCTCATAAATCAGTTTTAGAAATTTGAATCGCTTTTTAAACCAACTCTAAAGTATTTTATGAAATTTGAAAATGTTGTCAATAGACCCTAAATACATTGTTAATGGAAATTAAAGCAGGGCTGCATTTGAAGAAGATATTATATAAATGCGTAGTTTAGGTATTACTAAAAGCACAATTTGACTGCAGCAAATGAAATTTTCGGCCCGTACGTATATTATTATTTCAATTGTAAGTTTTATTATTCTTGTAACTGTACAGCTTTTCCTCGTTTACAACACCTACCAGTTAAAGAATGAACGATATTATTTTGCAGAAAAAGGCGATCTGAAAGAAAGTTATCATACAAGCATTATCAATGATAAACTATTCCCGGGCGGACAAAAGATAATCGACACCTTTATTTTTAAGAATCTGGAGCAGCTTAAGTGGAACTATCAAAACAAAAAAGCCGGGTTTGAAATTCTCAGGCAGAAGATTGTGGACAGCATCGTGCATGATCTGAGGAAACAGCAATCTGTTAGTCACTTTTTGCAACAATACAAAAGAGATAAAAAAATAACTGATTCATTGGAGTATGCTTTATTGCTAACGACATTGGACATTCTGTTTGAAAAGAGGCCTTTTGTCAGCCTGTTCTCAAAAAACGAAAAGTATAAATTAATAGACATGGGGTTGCAGGAAAAAGACGGTATTCGTATTGGCGGAACGTTGAAAAAAATAAATAAACAAAACGAAGTATCTGCCATCACTGTCAGCAGCGAACGGGCATATAGCTACCGTTGCGCATGGGCGCTGCATGTGGAGCCTGTTAACAGGCATACCACCATCATGAGTCAAATGGCTTTGATATTAATATTGTCGCTGCTATCCATTGTCATTGTTATCGCTTTATTTTTTGTTACGTTCCGAAACTGGTTGCGGCAAAGAAAACTGTCTGATATAAAATCTGATTTCATCAATAACGTAACACACGAATTACATACACCACTGGCTGCTATTACGGTTGCCAACAAAAGCCTCCAAAATGAAAAGATCATCGAGAAAAAAGAAAATATCCGTCCGCTGACGGATATTATACAAAGACAATCAGAAAGACTGACAATACTCATCAGCCAGGTGCTTGACATTACGGGAGAAGATAAACCTGCCCTTAATAAGAAAGAGTATTCACTACATAAACTGCTGGATGAAATCTTGCTGGATTACCGGCTTAAAGCTTCAGGGAACAATCTCAATTTGACCTTTGATAAAGGAGCCGAAAACGACACAGTACTCCTTGATAAATTCCATTTTATTTCCATTGTTCTAAACTTGCTTGACAATGCTGTAAAGTACAACACGAATAGTATAAAAAATGTAGTTGTTTCTACCATGAATGACAAGGATGGCCTGAAGTTAATTATCAGCGATAATGGAACAGGCATGAGAACAGAAACGATCCATAAGGTATTTGATAAATTCTACAGAAGCACAAATGCAATGAACGGTCACCAGGTGAAAGGGTTGGGATTGGGTTTATTTTATGTCAGGAAAAGTATTCATGCACATCAATGGCAAATCAATGTAAAAAGTAAACCCGGCGAAGGGAGCAGCTTTATCATTGATATCCCGTTACAAAACGAGGACACATGAAATCAAAACTATTACTGATAGAAGATGAGGCAGACCTGGGGAATGTGGTAAAGCAATACCTGGAAGTGATGGATTTTGACGTGGATTGGTGCCAGAATGGTAAGGAGGCATTTGAAAAATTCAGAAAGGATCCTAAGAGTTATAATTTATTGCTGATAGATATTTGCCTGCCCGAAATGGATGGATTTGAATTGGCCAGTAATATAATAAAAACAAGTAATGATGTATCATTCCTTTTTCTGACTGCCCGTGGAGAAAAATCGGACCGGCTGCAAGGGCTAAAGATTGGCGCTGATGATTACATCACAAAACCATTTGACATTGACGAATTAGTTTTAAGGATAAAAAATATCATAAAAAGAAGACAGGGAAACATCGTGCTGAATAACCAGGAAAGTATAGAGATCGGTGATATTAAATTTTACAAAGAATCATTGAAGCTCGTGTTGCGGCAACGGGAAGAAATTCTTACTCCAAGAGAAGCAGAATTACTGGAATATCTTTTTAAGCATCCCAACAAAGTTTTAAAAAGGGAGGAGATACTCGTACAACTATGGGGAGAAAATGATTATTTTCTTGGAAGAAGTCTCGATGTTTTTATATCACGACTAAGAAAACACCTTGGAGATAATGAATTTGTTTCTATCACCAATATATATGGAGTAGGTTTTGTATTCAATATTAGGTATGAAAGCCAGGCGGTCCCCCCAAACTAAACCTGCAATAACAAAAGAACAGAAAAATAACCGATAGGTGATTTCAAAGTGGTTCACCAGACATTAACTTTTCTCCAGCCAGGATGGATCTAGAGCGACCCGGGACGGTTTCACTGAGTGCCTTCGTCTTTTGTTGTAAACTTAATGCTTCAATTTTCTTCCCTAAAGCTCAAAATATTCTTTAAATCCTGGGCAAGCTGGTTCGAACTCAGGCTGGTACAACCAAGTAGTTACTATCCGTTGTCCTTTATTCCTATCACTTTAAAAAATCTCTCTTTGAATTGCACCCCGATAGGTATCTCGAATTTATTCACAGTTACAGTAGTGGACCCGATGGCAGTAATGTGTTTTCTGCCTATTAAAAAAGACCGGTGTGTTTGTATAAATTCGCCTCCCGCCTCTGATAAGATGGCTTCAAATCTCGACAATGGAATAAGTGGCATTAATTTCTTTTCATTTTTTAATATCACCATTGTATAGTTTTTCTTCGCTTCGCAATACAAAATATCATCTAATAAAACAGGATAATTCTTTCCATTCGATTTTATATAAACAAGCTTTTTTTCATTGGCAGTTCCGTGGCTGTTTTTGTAAGCGCCGTTTATAGCATCCACCGCTTTGTAAACAGCCTTTGTAAATCGTTCAAACGAAAAAGGTTTTAGCAAATAGTCAACAGCATTCAATTCGTAACTTTCAACTGCATGTTCTGCATAGGCGGTCGTTAAGATAACGGGTTGCTGAGGTTGTATTATTTTCAATAATTGTAAACCCGAAAGATTAGGCATATTAATATCCAGGAAAATAATATCAATATCATTATGAGCTCTTAAATAATCAATGGCACTCAAAGCATTTATATGTTCTGCGGCCAATTGTAATAATGGCATCTGCTCTATATAATTAACTATGATCTTACGGGCAATAGGTTCATCATCCACAACCAAACAATTATATTTTTTAACCTCCATTTGCCTGTTCTTTAAACTGTTTTTACCAATTGCAATTGCAGGTAAACTGTATAAAACGTTTCATCTTTGATGATTGTTAGCTGATGTTGGGGATTTGGATAAAGCACTTCCAATCTTCGTTGCACATTGGTTAAACCAATCCCATTTGCCGAGCTTTCTTTTTCTTTATTATAATTGTTTCTTATGGTCAAGCCAAACCAATCATCGACAAGGGTCGTTTTGATCTCAATATTCACCGCTGCAGATTGAACAAACTTAGCATGTTTGAATGCGTTTTCCATAAAGACGATCAAAATCAACGGGGCTATTTGATAAGGTACACCCAGGGGAACCCGGTTATCAAATTCTAATTTTAAATCGTCTTCAAGACGCACACTTTCAAGCTCAATATAGCTTTTTAGCAAATTGATTTCATCATTTATTGACACTAATGGTCTTTGTGCTTCGTATAGAGAGTGCCTGAGAAGATCAGAGAGACGCAGCATCAGGCCAGGTAATTTATCTGACTTCTCTACAGCAAGCCCATACAAATTATTGAGTGTGTTAAATAAAAAATGCGGAGCAATCTGCGATTTAAGATTATTGATCTCAGCCATTAATTGCTGCTCCTTTCTTTCAGCTTCAAATTCCTGGGTGATGTATCCATCCTTAAAGTATTTACATGAGGTAATAAATAAGAAGTATACAATTACCACAGCTATGTTATTAAAAAATATATCTGTGAAATCGTTTCGCTGAAAACCCGGTGCGTTTTTCAAGTAATAAAACTGAAAAAGAGTTCTTCCATACAAGTAAAGTATCCAGGCGGCGACGCCAACTAAAAAATAAATAAGGTGTTTTTTTCTTTCAAACAGACGCCTGTACAGCCAAAGAGTAAAATAGGTAATGATTACAAACGGTATCTCGGAAAGCAACATATACTCCAGGTAAATCCCAGGATAATATTTTATAGTGATATAGTATAGCCAAAACCGGAACAATCCATATCCTGCCCAAAACAGGACATGCCATACCCACCGCTTATGCAGCAACAATTTTTTGGGTTTCCAGGAAGTAAGAATATCCAATTGCTAAAATTATTGATCAAATATAACTGCCAGGTATTTATCCGGCAGAACTATACGTCCTTAAAAAATTCATTTCGTCCTTTTGCATTGATGGTGCTTATCTATAAAAAAGCGATTCTGTACAGTAAATTTTTTGTTTGTCCTTTTCTAAAAAAAACAATTCTGCGTTGTGATAGTTTGCAGTAACAAAAAACAAACAAATGAAAAAATATTTACTATCTGCAGTAGCAATCATTGTGATTCTTACTGCCAATGCACAATGGCTGGTTCAAAATGCCGGTTTCACAAACGACACACTTGGTTTTTATGAAATGTCGCTTCCTGATAAAAACACAGCATGGGCTGTTTGTTATGATGGAAAGAACGGCTTATTCAGTGGCAGGCCGGTGCTGGATTTTACCAGGACGACAGATGGAGGCAACACATGGATACCCGGTAAGGTAGGCAATGACAGAACCCTCAGGTTTTCCAATATCAGTGCCATTGACGGACAGGAAGCGTGGGTGGCGATGCACAAAATAGATTTTTCAAAAGGTGGCGGTGTATTTCACACCACTGACGGAGGTGTTACCTGGGAGCACACTAATCCCGGCGAACTGTTTGACGACAATTCATCACCTGAGTTTGTATATTTTAAAGACAAGAATCATGGTATCGCTATGGGTGATCCCAATGGAGGATACTGGGAAATTTACCTGACGAATAATAAAGGCAAAAAATGGAAAAGAGTTCCGGGAGAAAATATTCCCGAGCCACTTGCAAACGAAGCTGGCTGGATAAGCGGCTATGCTGCGATAAGAGATACTATATGGTTTGGTACTTCGGCAGGCCGCATGTACAAGTCTATTGATTTTGGAAAAAGCTGGACGGTCCACATTGTTGATCCCGTGCCGGGAACGTATGTAAATGAAATTGCTTTTCTCGATGATGGGCAGCATGGCGTTGCGCACTTAAGAGGCAGGGGCCGCACCTGGGTATTCTCAACTTCTGACGGTGGTCTTACATGGACAAATTTTGGACAACCTGCCAACTGGAAAAACAGCCGCATGACTGCGGTGCCCGGCACCAATGCATTCGTCTCTACAGCTGTTCATGGTAACCCGATATTCCAGGGCTCTGCCGTTTCCTATGATGTTGGACAGACCTGGACAGAGATCGAGCACGACGCAGATAAGGCTGTATGCAGATTTTTTGATGCCGAGACAGGCTATGCCGGAGGTTTCTTTGTAACAGGACCTCCTCTCCTTGGAGGTATATTCAAATCGCAAATTGTTTTTCAACTTACGTCCGTGACTAAAAATAAAACCACTGCAAGTATTCCAACCGAAAAAATTATTGAAAACCTGGTAAAAGTTTATCCATCACCAGCAAGAGATGTTGTTAATATTACTTTGCCGATAGCATTAATGAACAACGAGAACGTGATAAGTTTAATAAGCACTGATGGAAAAGTAATTGAAACCAGGAGATCGAAAGCTTCAAGCTTAATTCAGTTCAACGTTAGTAAAATACCACCAGGAATGTATATAATACGCATCCAATCCAACATGCAAACTTTTAATAAAACATTTCCAATTATTAAATAAGCAGTAAGTTTAATTTGGGAAGAAGGAGAGCAACTCAAGGTTGCTCTTTTTTTCTTTATGTCCTTAAAAATATCGTTTCGTCCTTTTCTATGAAAAGCTTTACTCCGGTTTTATATTTTGCGCCCAAGCAACACGTAGGTATAAACAGCTTTGATCATAATAGAATAAGAATGAAAAAATATCCGGTCTTCGTTGGATTCTTGTTTTTTACTATTTCAGGTTTAACACAAGTACCTTATAACGCCGCAGTTCCGAATGGCTATACAAAAAAAGCAATCGTATCAGAACAAGTCGGTCTAACAGAAGTGACTATTACCTATCATCGTCCTGCGGTAAATGGACGTGAAGGGAAAATTTGGGGCGGCGTTGTTCACAAAGGATTTATTAAACAGGGATTTGGAAGTGGCAATCCCGCACCATGGCGTGCTGGTGCAAACGAAAATACTATCATCGAAATAAATAATGATGTAAAAATTGAAGGCCAATCTCTGCCAAAAGGGAAATACGGCTTTTTTATAGCGTACGACCCTGAGGAAAGTATCATTATCTTTTCCAAAAGATCAGATGCATGGGGTTCCTTTTTTTATGATGAAAAAGATGATGTGCTGCGTGTGAAAGTTAAACCGCAATCAATAGAAAAAAGCGTCGAGAATTTGAAATACGAGTTTTCAAATGAAACTACCAATTCGGCAGTGATAACTCTTTCATGGGAAAAACTGTCAATACCATTCAAGGTTGAAGTTGATTATCTGAAACAACAATTTGAAGCTTTCGTAACCGAAGCGCAAAATCCAACAGGGTTTACATCCCGGGGATTGAACATCGCCGCGGCCTGGTGCCTGCAGAATAATTATCAACTGGAGAAAGCTTTGGAATGGGCAACGTTGGCAACGAACGCAAATTTTCCAGGCGACCCTGCGTCATTTCCTGCGCTTTCAACGAAAGCAGCCATTCTCTATAAACTCAACAAACATGAACAAGCAGCATCTGTTATTAAAACTGCGCTGCCTTTCGGCAATGTTGGTCAACTGCAAGAATTCGGGAAACAACTTTTAACAGCAAAGGATCCAAAAGCTGCATTAGAAGTTTTTCAATTCAACTACAACAAAAATCCCAATCAATTTATCACGCTTATCGGTATGGCGAGGGGATTATCAGCTAATCGGGAATACGCAGAAGCGCTGGAGTTTGCTAACCGGGCTATTCAGTTAGCACCGAATGAAGACAACAGACAATCAGTGCAGGTAATGATTGACAAGTTGAGAGCAGGCAAAGACATCAATTGATCTTCTTAAAATGTATTCCAGAGGCTTGTTTGTTCCTGGCCTAACTTAATTTACATCAACGGGTGTAATTGCAGAATGGCGTGTTTCTCACTAAATCGCTTCACGGAAAATATTTACCCAAACCTTTCCAAAATTCGTCAATTTTGTATGTTGAGCTTAAAAGCCTGCCCTGGTTATGAATAATGTAACGCTGAAAAAATTAGCTGAAGAATTGAACATGTCACCTTCAACGGTTTCCCGTGCGTTGAGGGACAGTCATGAAATAAGCCAGGAAACTAAAGATCGTGTAAAAGCTCTCGCAGCCAAGCTTGACTTTCAGCCCAATCCTCATGCAAGCAGCTTGCGAAAAAATAAAAGCAGAACGATTGCTGTTATCATTCCTGAAATACAAAACAATTTTTTTTCGCAGGTTATGAATGGAGTTGAAGAAGTGGCACGCCAAAAAGAGTATCATGTACTGATCTATCTTACTCATGAAGATCAAAAAAGAGAAGCAGATATTTTACACTTATTAAGAAGCGGAAGAGTGGAAGGTGTGATGATCTCCGTGTCTAATACGACTAAGAGTTTTGAACACCTGGAAGCCTATCGTCATGAAGAAATTCCTTTGTTATTCTTTGACCGGGTTTGTGAAAGTATGGAAGTACCATGCATTACTACCGATGACGCAGGTGCAGCTTTTAAAGCTACTGAACATTTATTGAAAACAGGTTGTAAAAAAATTGCGTTTCTTTCAATGGCTGGAAACCTCTCCATCAGTTGCGGACGCAGATCGGGATATATAAAAGCGTTGACAAAATTTGGTTTATCGGGAAATGAAATGGTGGTAGAATGCGGACCTGACGATGAAACTAATCGACAAAAAATTCGCCAGCTTTTACAGAGCGAGGAAAAACCTGATGGGATCTTTGCAGCCGTAGAAAAATTTGCAGTCAATACTTATGAGGTGTGCAGGGAACTTGATATAAGGGTGCCTCAGCAATTAAAAGTGATCAGCTTTTCTAATCTATCTGCTGCTGCGTTGTTCAATCCCCCGCTTTCGACTATTGTGCAACCGGCTTATGATATGGGTCGTGAAGCCGCCAATATTCTTTTTAAGATTATTGATAAAAAGAAATTGCTATCGTCAGAAAAGAAAATTGTGATCCCGTCTCATCTTGTCATCAGAGAATCGACTACAGTAAAACAATATGTAAAGCCAACAGCATTGTTAAAAGAATAGTCTGTTTCCGCATTGTCATTAAGTTAAGGTGTTTATTTGCCCAGTCTTTTAAGACGGGGATAAAATTGATCCTTAAAATTTATTTGAATTGGCTTAAGCCAATTCAAATCATTAGGAAAGGACATCAAATTTATTTATCCCCGCCCTGAAGGGCGGGGCAATTAAATGAATTGCCCGTCTTTTAAGACGGGGATAAAATTCATCCTTAAAATTTATTTGAATTGGCTTAAGCCAATTCAAATCATTAGGAAAGGACATCAAATTTATTTATCCCCGCCCTGAAGGGCGGGGCAATTAAATGATTTGCCCGTCTTTTAAGACGGGGATAACATTCATCTTTGAAAATTTATTTGAGTTGGCTTAAGCCAACTCAAATCATTTGGAAAGGGGATTGAATTTATTTATCCCCGCCCTGAAGGGCGGGGCAATTAAATGATTTGCCCCGTCTTTTAAGACGGGGATAACATTCATCTTTGAAAATTTATTTGAGTTGGCTTAAGCCAACTCAAATCATTAGGAAAGGGCATTGAATTTATTTATCCCCGCCCTGAAGGGCGGGGCAATTGAAAGAAGTTCTCAAAAGTTAATAAAATTAAATTATAGAGATACTCCCCGCTTCCATGGTATGAAATCATCCTGGCATAGTTGAACTGCTTTGGGAATTATTTCACCACTGGCTACTTTTATGCAGAATTCAAGAATCTCTTCTCCCATTTGTTCTATCGTTTTTTCACCATCAATGATTGGCCCGGTATCTATATCTATAATATCATTCATTCTTTTTGCCAATCTTGAATTAGTCGATAGTTTAATGGTTGGCGCAACAGGATTTCCTGTCGGTGTACCCAATCCTGTTGTGAAAAGGATCAAGGTTGCACCGGAAGCAGTTTTGCCGGTTGTAGCTTCTACATCATTGCCAGGTGTGCATACCAGACTTAAACCAGGTTTTATTAGCAGGTTCTGTATAATCAAGTACGGAAACCACAGGAGCAGTGCCACCTTTTCTTGCTGCACCGGTTGATTTAATTGCATCTGTTATCAATCCATCTTTAATATTACCAGGTGATGGATTCATATGAAAACCTGAACCGACCTGCTTTGCCTGGTCATTATAAGTTTCCATCAGGTGAATGAATTTATTAGCTGTCTCTTCATTTACACATCTGTCTATTAGTTCCTGTTCCGCCCCGCATAGTTCAGGAAATTCTGCAAGCAAAACTTTTCCTCCTAACGCTACCAGCAGATCAGATGTATATCCTATTGCAGGATTGGCTGAAATGCCGCTGAAGCCATCACTGCCTCCGCATTTTACACCAATACATAAAGCGCTGAGTGGTGCCGGTTCTCTTTCCTGTTTATTAATTTCTACCAGTCCTTTGAATGTTTGACGAATAGCTTCAGCAATTAATTGTTCTTCACTTTGTATTTGTTGTTGTTCGAAAATATATAATGGTTTATCAAAAGAAGGATTACGCTGCTTCAGATCATTCAAAAAATTTTTTACCTGCAAATGCTGGCAGCCAAGACTTAAAACAGTTACACCTCCAACATTCGGATGATCAGCATAAGATGCAAGCAATGCGCTAAGTGTTGCAGAATCCTGGCGGGTGCCTCCGCAACCTCCTGCATGATTCAGAAATTTTATACCATCTACATTTTTAAAATATCGTTCCGTGTTGTTTAGTGACGACGGATTCAGATCAATGTTATCAATATCATCACCTGTTATATGTGCCTGGAACATTTGCCTGGTAAATCGTTTATATCTGTCTGTAACAGCATAACCCAATTCATTCCACATCGCTTCTTTAATAACATCAAGATTCCTGTTCTCACAAAAAACTGTTGGAATAAATAACCAGTAATTAGCTGTTCCTACCCTTCCATCACTTCTTTTATAACCATTGAATGTTTTATGCAGAAACCGAGAAATATCAGGAGCTTGCCAGTTATATTGAAAAGAACGATAAGCATATTTTCCTGCAGCATGTTTTGTATTTGTGGTGGTCATTGCCTGCCCTTTAAAAACATCAGATTGCAATTGTCCCACCAGCACACCATACATTATCACATCATCACCAGTATGCATATCATGTTCAAAAAATTTATGTTTGGCGGCTACGTTTTCGGTTAATTCAAAACTTGAACCATTCGAAGAAACCTTTGTGCCGGGTGCGAGATCTTTAAGAGCTACCAGCACATTATCATCAGGATGTATTTTCAGGCAAAAAGATTGCACAGCCTTTGTTGTACTTCTTTTTTCAAATTCTTTTTCCATGCAGTAAAGCTTAAGCAATCAATTAGATTTAGAATCAGTAAACTGTTACATTGTGAGCAGCGTATAAGTTTTCTTATAAATAGTTACTGAATAACAAATAAACTTATTAAGTCAATAAGCATGCTTTATATAATTGCCCTATCATTCAACAATTTTAGCATTGATAAAAGAAGGTATCCGGTCATTAAAAGTTAACAGATCAGTCACCTCCCCTTCAACTTATAATCTGTTCGCGAGGCTTTTTCACCGGCATTTTGTTGAATTGCCCTGCCCTTCAGGGCAGGGAACGAATTTAAATTTATATAAATGAGGCAGGGCTTTAGCCCTTTAATCCTCAAACTGATAGTTTTTTATAAACTCATCATCCTCCTGTTGGCACGTTTTCCTTTGATGATGTACTTCCTGGTTTGAAATGTCTGGGTTTACCTCAATTTCCGGCAACGATTGCGTAGATTTTTTTTGAGATTCAGTCAATCGGCAGTGTGGCAGAGAAATTTTTTTTAAGCTCAGAAAATTAAAAATCAATGCTTAAAAAAATATTCACTGTCGCAATCGTTTGCGGATGATTTTTTTAGAAGAGATGATTCATAAGCTAAATTGGCATCAGGATCCTGTTTTATTCACTTTTCAGGTAAAGTACTTGCTTAATCAACGAAAACTTGCTTGTATGAGACCCCAACTTTTAAAAGTGTCCAAAGAACCCCAGCATTCCTTTAGTGTAAGGCAAGATCTTGTTCCCTACATTAATAATCGCTGGCATTATCACGCCGAAGTAGAACTGATCCATTTTAAAAAGGGTGAGGGCACACAGTTCATCGGCGATAGTATCAAACAATTTAAAGCCGGCGATGTGGTGTTGGTAGGTTCCAACCTGCCGCACTATTGGCGATTTGATGATATCTATTTTGAAGAAGATGCGCCGGTAACTGCCGATGTAAGAGTGGCTCATTTTTGCCAGGACTTTTGGGGCAGCCAGTTTCTTGAACTACCGGAAAACATTCATATCAAAACAATTTTGGATAAAGCAAAAAGAGGATTGCAGATAACCGGTAAGACCAGGCAAAAAGTTGCAGAACTGCTTGATTCGCTATTGCAAGCTACCGATAACCAGCGGATCATTTTGTTGATTGAAGCATTAAATATGATCGCAAGTTGTGAACAACTGGAAACGTTATCTTCTATTGGCTTTAAATATGACATGGTAAAAGATGAGAAAGATCGTATCAATGCCATATATGAATACAGTGTGAAGAATTTCAAACGTCCGATTCAACTGGAAGAGATTGCCGGGGTAGCCAATATCAGTCCCAATTCGTTTTGCCGGTATTTTAAATCAAGAACCAGAAAAACATATTCGCAATTCCTGATCGAGCTCCGCGTAGGATATGCCTGCAAACTACTGATCGAAAATAATCTTAGCATTAAACAACTTTGCTATGAAAGCGGCTTTAATAATTTCACCAGTTTTCATAAATATTTTAAAATGATCACCAGTAAAAGTCCGCTTACTTACCAGAAGGAGTTTATGGGACAGTTGACAGCATAAGTAGTTCAGAGTCGGGAGTTCAGAGTTCGGAGGCGGGGAAGAATCGATCAATATGAACAATGCTATCTGACTCTGAACTCCGAACTCCGAACTCAGTAACTTGCTGGTAAAATAAATTCTATGAAGTTCATTACCTCATTTATTATCCTTGTCGCATTCAATTTAAATGCGCAGGAACATAAGCTGGAAAAAATATGGGAAACAGATTCGGTGATCGCAGTTCCTGAATCTGTATTGCCTGTAAAAAATATTCTCTATGTTTCTTTAATTGATGGAGCCGGCTGGACCGCCGATGGCAAAGGAGGTGTAGGAAAACTTGATCCCGAATGGAAAAATTATTGACAGTGTATGGATCACAGGTTTGAATGCACCAAAAGGAATGGGAATAGTTGGCAACAGATTATATGTTGCCGATATGCTGGAAGTAATAGTGATAGATATTGATAAAGGAAAAATCGAAAAGAGTATCAGGATCGACAGTGCAAAAGGTTTGAATGATATTACAGTAACCGATAAAGGAATTATTTATGTTTCCGATTCAAGAGGAAACAGGATATGGCGATTGCAAAATGATATTGCGGAATTATATCTCGATAGTGTAATTGGAGTAAATGGATTAAAAGCCATTGGTGATGATCTCTATATCGGCTGGGGTAAATCATTTGTAAAAGCCAACGCACAAAAACAAATTACCAAGATCAGCTGAGGTGTTACAGCAAATTGATGGTATTGAGCCGATCGGTAACGGTGATTTCATTCTTACTGCATGGGTTGGATATATATGGTATGCACATGCAGATGGTCGTGTAGAAACATTATTGGAAACACATCCGCAAAAAAAGAATACTGCTGATATTGGTTATGATCAGCAGAAAAGAATTGTATATGTACCCACGTTCAATGGAAAACGGTAGTCGCTTATAGTTTGAAATAAATATAAACATGAAAAGATCGTTGATGATCATTTGCCTGGCAATTTGATATTCAAATAAGGATGCACAGCTACCGCAGGTTTTTGACCATTGATGCCAGCCGCCTGGCAGAAATAAAAAAAATTGCACAGCGTTCAAATGACAACTGGCAATTTAAAACTGATAGCTGACCTGCGCAAGCAGGCCGATTCCTTATTAGACATGAAACCTTTATCAGTCATGGAAAAAGCATTTACACCTGTAAGCGGCAACAAGCATGATTATATGAGCCAGGCACCCTATTTCTGGTATGATAGCACAAAGCCAAACGGACTTCCTTATATGAGACGAGATGGTGTTCGCAATCCCGAAATAAATAAGATCACTGACAGAACTTATTTTGGCAGATCTTGAAAATGCATCCCGCATTCTTTCACTTGCCTGGTATTTTACAGGAGAAAAAAAATATGCAGAAAAAGCTGCCATGTTATTACGCACCTGGTTCCTGGATGAGTGCCACAAAAATGAATCCCCATCTTGAATATGGACAGGCCATTCCCGGTGTGAATACCGGCAGAGGAATTGGAATTATTGAAACGGTAGCATTGATCAGTATCGCAGATGCTGCAGGTCTGTTCACCACGGATCGGCATCATGGACGGCATCCGATCATCATGCATTGCAACAATGGTATTCAGCATTTCTGAATTGGTTACTCACCAGTAAAAATGGCAACGATGAACACAAAGCAAAAAACAATCATGGCACCTGGTACTATGCACAAGCAATCGATTTTGCGTTGTTCACCGGTGATATTGATAAAGCAAAACAACTAGCAGAAGAAAGTAAAAAGAGACTCGACAGCCAATTGACTAAAGAAGGCCAGCAACCATTGGAATTGGAAAGAACAAATGGACTTGGTTATAGCACAATGAATTTGAGAGGCTGGTTTACTGTAGCAACACTTGCGAAAAAAACAGGAACCGATCTATGGAATTATAAAACATCACAAAATGTAAGTCTGCGCACGGCTTTCGATTGGCTGTTACCTTATGCTTTGGGAGAAAAGAAATGGGAATACCAGCAGATCAGTAAATATAACAAGACTGAAGTTTACCCGCTTTTATTGCAGGCATATAATGAATTCAAGCATCAGAAATATCTTGACGCGGCAAGTGAATTATACAAGGAAAACACAAACCTTATGGCGGATCTCTTGCATAGAAATTAACTTTTCACTTTTCATCATTGTCACCCGAAGCGGAGCTGTTATTTTGTATTTTTGATGATGAAAAAAATCAGAACAGTCTTCAGGTTTTTGATATTTCTTTTGCTGTCTTTAATACTATTTTCTTTATGCAGATATATTGTTCAGTTGTTTACTGATAACAACTTGCTGCTTATTTTAATTCCTGTGACAGCGCTTACTTTTTTTGCACTTGTAAAAGAATATGTTTATTCGTTGGTCGACATGATGATGAACTGGACTACTGACCATCCAGCATGATAATCGCAAATCCAATTTCAATGTGTGATAGCGGATGCAGCACAATTCATCATCAATACGATTTGCGGCATTATTATATTTGTGTGGTGCAACTTCCATTCGTTGAGTTTTCTTAAACCTGGATAGCAACAACGGTATAAATATATCTGCTCATCTAAGATTAATAGCGTACTTTACAGTATTCTCTCAAAGCTCCTGGTAACTATTCCAACTTACCGTCACGGTTTCAATTTTTGCTGCGGCTTTCTCTGAATATCACGATCAAAAAATTAGAAATAATTAAATGTACCATTAGAAGGGTTACATCAGTTTCTATTCTCCTCTGCAACGAAATTCGGTTATACCGATCTAATTCTTTTAAAAAGAAAAATTATGAAAAATAAAATTTATGTGGTTTGTTTTTTATCCCTGTTCGCCACCGGCTTTACTGGCCTGTGCACAGGTGTATAAAACGCCGGCAGACACGGTTAAACTAAATAAAGAGTTTACAGAAGTAAGCAATGACATTGCAAGCCTTAGTGCTAAATTAACTATCGCTCAAAACAACATGCCAGGCTACCAATCCAAAGCCAGGTCTGCAGATTCCGATGCCCAGGATGCAGCGATCAACAGCAGTGTTCAGGCCGATAAAGCAACTGACGGAGGCGTGAAAGCAGCAAGAAAAGCAAAACGAAATTCCAAAAAAGCCTATCGCGAAGCAAAAGATGCCCGGTCAGCAAACAATGTAGTCGAAAATCAGGACGACAAAATTGCATCGCTTACGGGACAATTAGCCAAAAAGCAGGAACGTCTCCGGCAGTTAACTGCCATGCGTGATGCAATCAATGCGCAGCTATAAAAATAAACATCTTTCAATTTAAAGGCCGGGCCGGAAAGCCCTGGCCGTTTGTTATTACAATATATAGTACACATCACCAGCAACCTGGTCGCAGACATTATCATGCTAGTGCTGTTGGTGCAATTTCCTTTTTTCTAAACTATTCTTCAGGCCTGCAGTAACAACAGGATAAAAATTTTTGCCGCTGCTACTGGTATACCCGTATGCATTTCGTCAAGGGAAAAGAGTGATATATGTAAATTTTTGTATTCGCCTTTATTCCTCAGTAGATTTGACTAACAATTATTTTTTTATATGAACTTCATAACAGCTGCCTGCTTAATTGCAATGATCGGTTGCGATAGTGTGCCCGATAGAACAACATCTTCTAATGATCTAACTGTAGTTTTTGCAGGGACAACGCCTTGCAGTAATATTATTAGACCAATCCATAAAATCAATCCCGAGCCTGATTGTCCATTGGAAGAATGTAAATGCATGATGGTTGAATGGGAACTTACTCTTTACATGAATGCAAACACAAAAGAACCGACACGTTATAAACTTAAAGGCATTAACAGGTATACTGTAAAGGAAACTAATATGTATTCGGAACCTGGTATTAAAAGCGAAGCTGAAGGAACATGGGCAATTGTGCGGGGAACAAAAACAAATCCTGATGCCATATTCTATCAATTAAATCCGGACAAACCCGGAATGCGACTGAATTTTCTAAAGCTTAGCGACAAACTTCTTCATATCGTAGATCAAAATGAAAAACTTATGATAGGAAATGAATTCTTTAGCTATACGTTGAACCGTATCTCAAATTAAGATCACTTCAATATTTAAATATGATGTATGAAAAATATTATTTCTCTTTTTATCACGAGCTTTTCGGTTTTGTATACAGGTGCCCAGATCGTTTCAACTTCTAATCAGCCTTCACAGGTTTGGCCGGGTGGAGGAATAGCCACCGGCCCGCATGTATATGGTGTGTTTGCCGGCAGAACAGCCTGCCAGGAATTTATGAAGGAGTTGAATATGGAAACAAATCCTGAATGCATAAAAAGAAAAATGAACATCATACTTTACCAGGATCCCGTTACGGGAAAGCCGACCACTTATGAAACCAAAGGAATGGGAAAATGGAGCGGTAAGGGCAAATGGCTTATTCTGCAGGGAACGCCAACCGATCCGCGTGCAACCGTTTTTCAAGTGGTGCTTGATGCGAAAACTTCTTTATACTTATTAAAAGGCGACGACAATGTTCTTTTTATTTTAGATAAGAATAAAAATTTCCTGCTCGGTAATGCGAGGTTTAGTTATACATTAAACAGGGCGAGGAATTAAAGCGGATTATTGCAGCTGGTGGAAAGAATATTTGTTTACCAGCTGCATTGCTACTATCATCGTCCCTTGTTTCCAATTTGCTGCTTTGCCACGCAAATTGCTCACTTGTACAGCAACAATTCCATTCAACAATTATTGCACTAGCCTTTTAAATGCAAACAAGGATCACAAAGTACACCAGGAAACACAAAGAACACAACGTTGTGTACGTTGTGATCCGTCGTGTCCTTTGTGTTCCTCCTTTCCATTCTGGCATTGGCAAATTATTTTTTTCCCGGCTTAACTGTGATACTACTGCAATTGTTCGCATTATGTCCTTTATCGTTGTATGATTTATATCTAATAATTAGAAGTCAGTTTTTCAATCATTTTTTTTGCATTGTCATTGCCCGGGTTAAGCTCAATACTCTTTTTATAATTTTCGATCGCCTTTTTGTTATCCCCGTTTTCCATATACGCTTCGCCCAAACTGTCAAAGGCATTTGCCGAATTCGGAAATTCAATGATGTTCATTTTAAAAAATTCTAATGCAGCATCTTTTTTGCCAAGGTTATGCAAAAGAAAATATCCGATGGAATTTACCTCGCTTTCATTCAGATACCAGGCAGAAGAATTTCTTTTAAATGATTTGTATAAATTCATGGCCTGCTCCTTGCCTGAACTTTGCAGCGTATTCATCATTTCTTTCGCCAATGATCTTTTGGGCAGGGTGTAGGTTTTGTTATAAAGAATATTTCCAATTTCCCCCGCAATTTCATCATGCCTGTACGTCATTTGCCGTAGGTTTTCCAAAAGAATGATCGTTTTATTATCTTTTAAGAAGCGAACCACTAAAGCAGTAAAACCTGGCAAGCCACCGGTACATTTTACTGTCTTAATACTATCCGCAGAATTCGTGTTAAAGAAATTCTCGTTCACTTTCCATCCATTCCCTGTTACAAATGGCGTTTTCCTGAAAATAATTTCCTTGGATCGCTCACTAATAATTTTATCCGTATAGAGTGCCTGCTCCCATTTCAACAGATCTCCTGCTGTTGAAAACATGCCACCAGACGGTGCAATTCCAAATGGTCTTCCTCGTTTGTAACCAACCCATGTTTCAGCATACCCAACCGCTCTCTTGCCAATGATGGTAAAATGGTCTTTATACCCTGTATGGTTTAATCCGAGCGGCTTAATTATTAAAGAATCTAAAACCTCCTCGTAACCTTTATTACATACTATTTCAATTATTCTGCCCAATACTGTATAGCCATCACTGCTATAATTAAAATTCGTACCGGGTTCAAAAAGTAAAGGGCGTTTCGCTATTAAACTCACTTGTTCTTCAATGCTCAGGAAATCTTCATTGATCTTGGCAGCAATGTCCGGGAAATTATTACCAGTGGACGGGAAATCTGCGATGTCTGTTTGCAACCCTGAACTATGTGTCAGGAGATGTGTAATAGTTATTTTTGAACCGGTCTCTTCCGGGAAGTCCTTTACATAGTCAGCAATATGTCCATTAAGATCTATTTTACCACGCTCAGCCAATTGCATGATCATTAACGCAGTCACGGTTTTGGTAATAGAGGCGATCTCAAATTTTGTATCGGTTGTATTTTTTATGTTCCATTCATAATCAGCAACACCAAAAGCTTTTTGATAAATGACCTTACCTTTTTCAGCTACTAAAACAACGCCATTGAACTGATCGTTTGCAGCGTATTGCTTCATCAGTTTCTCAATATGTACCGCTTTTGTTTGGGCGCTGGAGTTAATGAATATATAACAACATAGAATAAAAAGACAAGAGCAATACTTTCTCATGGCTTATTTTTTATAATAACTAAAGTGGCTGTCCGTATATAACAACCAAACTACTATTTAAACACCGTAGTGTCCTTTGTGATTCGTAGTGTTCTTTGTGTTCCAGTATTTTTTGTAACACAAAGAACACAAAGCGTGACACCAAGAACACAACGAATTAACAGGTTTGCGATGACCGAATAGTCAGTATAACTAAAATTAAAAATAGCTGTTCTTTGCGGCAAACGGGTAAGTAACCAAAAAACTGCTTGTACAATTTTAGCGTGTAATAAGGTGCCTGTATTGAGAAGGAGTAACCCCGGTGTGTCTCTTAAAAACCCTTGTGAAGTGGGCGTTGTCAACAAACCCATACTTAACGGCAATTTCTTCGATCGCAATACTTTTTTTGCACAGATCGGTAAGCGATCTTCCTGTTTTTATTTTTCTGATATAGTCACCAATATTTGTTTGAAAATATTTCGGGAAGTATTTCGAAATGGTAACAGGATGAACCTCCAGTTTTTCTGACAGCGAAGCCAGGCTCCAGTTACAATTGTATTCGTCATGAAGTAATTCGTAAAGCCGCGTGATCCAGGAAGGTTTTTTGCTTCCGGTTTTATCATGATCCAGCGAGGATAATATACCAACGATAGTTGTCTCAATACAAAGATCTGTCAGGCTATCTGGTTCTTTTACTTCACCCATCATCCTTATCATATTGAGTTTAACAAGAGGGTTCCTGATTATGGTTTGCCTGTTATGTTCCTGGTTATTTATTTCAAGATTTTTGCACCACTCATTTTCGAATTCAATGCTAAAGCTTTCTGAATTCGATATATAATCTGTATTCCGGTGCAGTTCATTAGCGGGATATAATAACAATAGCCCGGAAGAACAGGGGATGCTTTCTTTTTTTCTTTTCTCGATGCTTCCACCTTTGAGAGCAAATGTGAGATGAGAATTTTCATGACTATGCCAGTCTGAGTTAAATGCTTTAGGGAAAAAGCATCGGGTAAGGATCAGTCCAGGTATTTTATACTGACTTCTTTTTTCGCCTGCATAGGTTCCGCGGGATAGAATTTTCATTTTATTCTTACCTGATGTTTGAATAAAGCTTAATTAGCAACTGTTTATTCGTCCCCGCTATCCGAATTTTCAATTATCGATTTTTGGGATTGCAGGATCTCTTGATATTTATTGAAGTGGACATCCTTGTTTTCTTTATATAGATCTGGGTTCTTGCTATAGTCGTAACATATCTTGTCGCGTAGTCGTCTTAATTCAAATAAAAAAAAATCATAGCTTTTGCCTTTATCTTTGAAATTAAACAATCCATCAACGGCGGCAAATATTGCTATACAGGCACTAATCACCAAAATGTAATTGTCAGGGTCGAATTTGCTGCCTTCCGTCATTTTCCATCCGGTAAGAATCGTAATCGACGCCCCAGCTAAAAAGACGATAACTTTTGTAGCCCGATGTAAAACAATATACCTGTTCTTTTTCGTCCTGATATTATCAATTCTCGATTTGATGTCATGGTATAGGAGATCATTTATTTTTACCTCGTCAATTTTCATAATTAGATTTTTAATGATTATTAACTCGTGTACCGCACTTAAAGCTACTTTATTTAAACCGTTACCAGCGAATATTATTCGGCGTATCTGATATAGCACGCATCACTTCTTGAAACTGATTCAAAAAAAACAGGTACGTTTTCACGGTCATAAATTGGCATGATATAAGGAAAGATATACCGACGGGTCCCTCCTGAATAACTTTATATTGAAAAATACTGAAACCAGGAACGAGACGCGACTCAATATTTAGTTTCGACAAGAATTGTCCTTTGTTTGCGGAATTTTATGATATAAAGATTGTCATATTGGTCTTCACCAATCGGACTGATCTTTTTTCCCGTTATCTTTTCGATTATCGAGGGAATGTTGCCTGAATGCCCAACCAGCACCATATTTTTACTTCTATTCGACCTAACAACATTTGCGATGCTATCTTCTGCATTATTCCGGTAAATCAAAAGCGCTTTATTAAGTGACTGGGCTAAGGGCTGCGCCGTTTCCTGTGTTCGCTGAAAGGGGGTCGCATAGATCAGATCTATTTTTTTATTCATCAGCTTATCCCGCAATACCCCGGCTCTCGCATGTCCTGCCGGTGAAAGTACCGAATAAGGTGTCTTATCGAGTTTATCGGCATGACGTACAATATAACAATAATGTGTACTGCCACAAGAGAGCAGGAGTACACTCATTAAGAGCAGATTCAAATATTTCATTGTTTTATTTATCTCAAATTTTACCAGGTTAATCCAATGAAAGAAAATTATATGAAAGTCGGATTGAAATACCGGGTTAACAAGTTTAATAGCATGATGAGTCCTTTCGTCCCTCATCACTGGCATTCCATCAGCCGGCAGAGTCGTTTTATCAATAAGAATTATTTCTTAGACAATTAAAATCTACAGGCATTTAATTTTGCCTGGAATGCAGGCCATCTATAAAATAGTCGGTATACACCTGGCAGCCTGGAGTCTCTATGTGCTGATCCTCCTGTTAGGCGCAGATAAACCAGGTTTTAGTTTTTGGACAAATACCATCAGCACCATTGTACCCATCGTTATATTATTTTATTTGAATATTTTCTTCCTGTTCCCTAACTATTTACAAACAAGAAAATATGTTCCATTGACCGCATTGCTGATCCTTTTCAATTTTAGTACGATCTGTTTGCGACTGCTACTGGTAATGTTGTTCAATCAGAAAAGTATAAACAGTTTTGTTGAGAACTTTGCTTCACCTGTTATATTCTGGAACCAGTTCCGGGTTAATTTATTATTTATAGGTATAAGTTTTGCCTGGTGGTTTGCGCAGAGAAATTACCGGTCAGAAAAGAACCAGCAAATTTTGGAACGGGAGATATTAGGTGCCCGGTTAAATTCATTAAAAAACCAGATCAATCCTCATTTCCTCTACAATACATTGAGTTTGATCTACACAAAGTCGTTGGGATATTCACCGGAGCTTGCCTCGGCTATCGCCAAACTGTCTGACATGATGCGTTATTCCTTAGAAGATATTGAAGCGGATGGAAAAGTTGCTCTCCGGAAAGAAGTTACACATATCAATAACTTTATCGGGATCCAACAGTTACGGTTTAGTAACAACTTAAATGTTTCGTTTGAAATAACAGGCGATATGTCGGGTTGCCATATTATGCCTCTATTGTTAATTACATTTGTTGAGAATGCTTTTAAACATGGCGATTTAAATGATAAACTGTTTCCTTTGACGATTCGGCTGATCGTATCAGGGCAAGTCATGATGTTTGAAATAAAGAATAAGAAAGCTGATTGGAAAAAAGAACCGGCGCATGGCATCGGGTTGCAAAATGTCAGGAACCGGTTAGAACTGGCTTATCCTTTGAAACATGAATTAACTATTCGTGATGCTGCTGAAAATTTTGCAGTGGACCTGAAAATTAATTTTAAAAATGATTAATTGTATCATAATCGATGACGAACAGCATGCAATTGATTTGCTGTCTGATCATATTAGCAAAATACCATTACTCAATCTTCAGTTTGCCACCACCAGGTCGATCGAAGCATTTCAATACATCCAGCGAACTCATGCCGACCTGATCTTCCTTGACATACAAATGCCTGAACTGGATGGTATCCAATTCCTGAAATTATTGAAAGGAAGATCAAAGGTTATTCTTACAACGGCTTATTCAAAATACGCTTTGGAGGGATATGAGCATGATATTATCGATTATTTATTAAAACCAATTGTTTTTGAGCGATTCCTGAAAGCAGTGCAAAAGGCTATTGATACAATAACCATCTTTAAAGGCACTCCTGCATTTTCAAATGAACCCGTGAATGAGAACGAATTCATTTTCGTCAAAACGGATGGCCGCAGTAAGATTGTCCAGGTGTTGCTGAAAGACATTGAATATATTGAAGGAATGGGAAATTACGTATCGATACGCACAACCTCTGCAAAGATCATCACCCTCCTGACAATAAAAGAACTGGAAGAAAGATTACCGGAGACGAGGTTTATACGAATTCACAACTCATACATTGTTCCCGTTAAAAAGATCACTGAAATAGAAGGGAACCAGGTGCAGATCGGGAAACAAAAATTACCGATAGGAGATGTTTATAAAAAAGCATTAATAAACACAATAGAAAAATACATAGTGAAAAACAAAAAATAGATAGCAATGAAAACAGCTTCTAAACAATTTTGTTACTGTCTTACTATGACAACGAAAATACTGCGGCCTTTGATCTTTGTAGTGATCATCTTTTTGACGAGTTGCAAAGTTTCGAAAGAAACAACGACAAAACAACTGATCGGCATGGAGCTCAATCGCAGTAAAGCAATAGCAGCTCACGATACAATTTTGCTGGATAAAATGTATTCCGACGACTTTAAAGGTGTTACTGCAATTGGGTTTCCCGTGACTAAATCCATTTTAATGGAAGTTTTCAAAAGAGATAACCCGGAAGTGATCTTTACAAATACAGATCACCAGGTTAGGATCCTGGATAAAAAAACTGCTTTGCTGACCGGCAAACTGGTTGGCAAAACAAATGATAATAAAGTTGTGCATGAATCTCTTTATATACACATATTAACAAAAAGAAATGGAAGGTGGCAGATTGTAGCAGGACAGGGAACCAGTATAGTGAAACAGTAACTGTTTTTACGCCGTTGTTAATATGCAGCATAGCTTCCGCATGGCGTACAAGCTACCAGGATTATCGGGTTGTTGGTGCAATTTCCTTTTTTATGAATTATTATTAAACTTGAACACCAGTTATAAAACATTTTCTTCGCTGAGTAAAGTATTTTTTAAACCCGCTATGCTACCATAAATTTCACGTTTACGGCATTACCAGTTGAGTATATAATTTTATATTTACTTACCTTAATCTCAAAACCACCTAAGACCATGGACAAAAACCTGAACCAGGACTATAACAACATGCTTGACACCTTTGATCATGTTGTAGTCTTAATGCTGGAGAACCGTTCGTTTGATAATTTACTGGGGTATATGTATCCTAATGGAGTTCCGGCTGATGCTCCATTAGGTAAAACCTTTGAAGGTGTAATTGGAAAGAACCTTTCCAACCCCGTACCTCCCGGCACGGTCAATCCTCCTCCGAATGGCGCCACCACTATCCCGGTAATGCCGCTTAATGACTCTAATTCTCATTCACCTTATCCTGATCCTGGAGAAACATATGAACATGTGAATACGCAATTATTCAACTATGTGAATGGACATACCTGTTCTCCTTACAACCTGCCTCCGAAAACACCGGAGTACCTGATCAATATGAAAGGTTTTGTAAACGACTACATTTATAATTTTAAGACCGGAGAAGAAAAAGGAAAAGATCCTGCTTATGATGAATACAAACAGATCATGGAATGTTATACTCCTTCTGCTGTGCCGGTGCTCTCAACATTGGCGGAGGAGTTTGGTGTTTTTGATCATTGGTTCTGCGCTGTTCCCAGCCAAACCTGGTGCAACCGTGCTTTTTGGAATGCCGGAACTTCATGGGGTCGTGTTGTGAATGGACCCAGTGCTACATGGACAATTGACAGCGCCGGTAAAACTATTTTCAACCAGATCGAAGATTCCGGTGATGATTCTCCGCTTAATTGGAAGATCTATTCCGCAAACCCTGTTATTGCTCTATCTACGCTTATTCACACGTTGGCTCTGAAGGATTATCATATCTGGCCCTTTGATCATTTCGGTGGACTAAATGACTTTATTACACATTGTGCAGATGGAAACCTTCCCGCTTACTCATTTGTAGAACCTCGTTTTATTACACCGCATAACGATATGCATCCATCAACCTATGGTTCTATATTATATGCTCCCGATAAAAAAGCAGGTGAAGTAATGCTCGGAGAATTGCTGGTCTGGAAAGTATATGATGCGATCAGAACTTCACCGAAGGCTGACAGGACATTACTGATCATCACATTTGATGAACATGGCGGATGCTATGATCATGTGGCGCCGCCTGATGTGACACCACCCGATCTCTATGGCTATAAACTGGAAGATGATTTCGACTTTAAGCGGCTTGGGGTCCGTGTTCCTACCATCATGATATCTTCTCACATCGCAAAGAACACGGTTGTCAACACTCCGATGCATCATGGTTCTTTTATGAAGACAGCTGGTAAAAAGTGGGATAAGATTGTGCCGGGTAAATTTCCTCCGCTTACAGCAAGGGTTGCGGATGCGCCAGAGTTCACAGAAGTTTTTACTTCAACTGCTGTGAGAGAAGCGAAAGATTGGCCCGTGCTCCCCAAACCTGTAATACCAAATGAGTTTTTTGAAACAGACTTTTCTTTGGTTCCGCTTAGCGATTTCGAAAAAGCGATCATCATGGGCGTTGAAAACCTGCCGCAAGCAATAGAGGCGAGAAAACAAAATATGCCTTTGCAGGCAGCGGAGAATATCAATACAGTTGGGGAAGCATTGCAATACCTGAGATCAATACCGGGATTGAGACTAGAGGAACCGCTTAGTGTATTGCAATAGGGTTAGACATCAACAATATCCGGTTTGTAGACATTATCATGTTTGTGTTGTTGGTGCAATTTCCTTTTTTCTGAATTGTTCTTAAAACTGAATACCAACAACGGCGTAATAAATTATCTAATCACCTTGTCTCTCCAGTTCTTTAGTCATTGATTTAATAAATGCAGTCCTATCTTTTTTCACCTCTTTCAACATTGCTTTTCTGTCTGCCGGTATAGGAAAATATTTTTCAGCCCATAAGTTTATTTCAATCATTATAGGAAGTAAGTCAATTCCTTTTTTGGTTAACCTATATAACACTTTTGCTTTGCTCTCCGGGTGATCTAATTTTTCAATGATCTTGTTTTCTTCAAGTGCCTGTAACCTTGAAGCCAAAATATTCGTTGCTATACGTTCCGGCGCTTTTAGAAAGTCACCATAGGTGCACTCTTTTGCAAACATTAGGTCCCTGATAATCAACAGAGACCACTTATCTCCCCATATATCAAGCGAACTACTAACAGGGCAATCTGATCTTTTTTTCGTTTTGCATAAAAAATATTATTAAAACCACTTGCATTTTGCAAGTAAATTGTATATTGCACTTGCATTTTGCAAGTAAAAATACAAAAAATAAGAAATGAAACAAACAATTTTAGTAACCGGGGCTTCTTCAGGCTTTGGGCTCCTTATCGCCAACAAGCTCCACCAAAGCGGCTACCATGTAATTGGTACAAGCCGTAACCCGCAAAACTATCAGGCTAAACTGCCTTTTAAATTATTGGCATTGGATATTGCTGATGACAATTCAATTGAATCTTTTGGTAAGCAACTATTCAGTCAAATCAACAACTTGGATGTGTTGATAAATAATGCCGGGTACCTGGTGACTGGACTTGCAGAAGAAACGTCTATTGAAATAGGAAAACAGCAATTTGAAACCAACTTTTGGGGAACTGTCAAACTTACAAACGAATTGTTGCCTTATTTCAGAAAGCAAAAGCATGGAAAAATAATTACTGTAGGCTCTCTACTTGGTTTGGTTAGCCTTCCGAATGTTGCTTATTACGCAGCTTCGAAACATGCTTTGGAGGGGTATTTTAAAGCCTTGCGACTGGAATTAAATCAATTTAACATTAAGGTAAGCATGGTTGAACCTTCGAGTTTCAAAACCAATATCGGCAATAGTGCAACTGCTGCAAGAGGAGATATCAAAGATTATGATGTATTCCGGCAAAAGATTATTTCTTATACTAAAACACAGTTTAAGAATGCACCTGGACCGGAACCAGTTATAAATACGGTTTTGAAAATTGTAAATGAAAAGAATCCTAAATATAGTCATCCTGTTGGTAAAGGCACTTCTATGATTCTTACGCTGCAACGTTTTGCATATGGCGTACTTGAAAATACTGTATTGAAAAATGTAAATGCGGCAAAATAGCTTATTGCAAAATGAAATCTAGTCAAAAAAATGAAAAAAATAATTCTAATGATATTACTAATTATGGCAAATACAAACTCCCCATTTGCACAAAATAATGTAGCAAATAATGATGCCAACACGGGCTCAGGTATTACATTTCAAAATGTAAAAACCCAAACCATCAATGTGGGCGGAACAGATTTCTATTATCGCAAACTTGGTGAGAATAATTCTGGTGTACCGATAATCTTTCTTAATCACTTAGCTGCTACAATGGATAACTGCGACCCAAGAATTATGGATGGCATTGCTTCACAACATCAGATAATTTGTTTTGATAATCGTGGTGTAGGAGCTACCAAAGGGAAGACGCCAAAAACTGTTGCTGAAATGGCAATAGATGCAAGAGCTTTTATTCATGCGTTAGGCTATGAAAAAGTTGATTTGGTTGGCTTTTCGTTGGGCGGTTTTATTTCGCAGGAAATATTACTTCAGGAACCACAACTTGTTCGTAAAGCTATAATAACAGGCACCGGCCCTGCCGGTGGAGAAGGAATAAAAAATGTTACAAGAATTACTTATCAGGATATTCTAAGAGGTTTATTTAGTTTTAAAGATGCTAAAACCTATCTGTTTTTTAATAGAAATGAAAATGGAAAGAGATCAGCTAAGGAATTTTTAAGTCGATTAAATGAACGTAAAGAAAATCGTGATAAAAAGATGAAAATTGGCAACTTTCAAAGACAACTGAAAGCTATTCATGCCTGGGGACTACAAGCACCACAAGATCTATCAGTAATCAAGCAACCCGTGTTAGTGGCAAATGGCGATAATGACAGAATGGTGCCGAGTAGCAATACTTATGATTTAAGTAAGCGTATTTCCAATTCAGAAATCATAGTTTATAAAGATGCCGGTCATGGAGGTATATTTCAATATCATGAAGAGTTTGTAAAAAGCGCATTGGCGTTTTTAGCAAAATAAATAACAAAGCAAAAAAAAATCAGAAAATGAAAGCATTTATTGTTAATCGCTACGGCAAAAAAGAAAAATTGCAACTAACTGAAATAGCAGAACCGGTTGTAAAAGAAACTGATATTTTGGTTCAGGTACATTCAGCAGGTGTGAACCTTTTGGATTCAAAGATCAGGAATGGTGAATTCAAAATGATTTTGCCTTATAAAACTCCATTTACTCTGGGGCATGATGTGTCAGGTGTTGTAACGAAAGTTGGTTCAAAAGTCAGCAAATTCAAAGTTGGCGATGAGGTTTATGCAAGACCTGCAGACCATCGAATTGGGACTTTTGCAGAATTCATTTCTATGAATGAAAATGATGTTGCCATTAAGCCTAAAAACCTTTCTATGGAAGAAGCCGCTTCTATACCCTTGGTTGGTTTAACAGCCTGGCAGGCACTTGTTGAAAAAGCAAATCTGAAAAAAGGGCAAAAAGTTTTCATCCAGGCAGGTTCGGGTGGTGTAGGCACATTTGCAATTCAGTTGGCGAAACATTTGGGTGCTACTGTGGCTACAACAACAAGTGCAGCAAATATTGATTTGGTAAAAAGTTTGGGTGCAGATATTATAATTGATTACAAAAAAGATGATTTTGAAACAATACTAAAAGATTACGATGTGGTGCTGAATAGTCAGGATACAAAGACACTTGAAAAATCACTGAAAGTATTAAAGACTGGTGGAAAAGTTATTTCTATTTCTGGTCCGCCCGACCCTGATTTTGGGAAAGAAATTAATGCGAATTGGTTTTTGAAAATAATATTGAAATTTTTGAGTGCCGGAATCAGGAAAAAAGCAAAACGTCTTGGTGTAAACTTTTCTTTTCTTTTTATGAGAGCACAAGGCGAACAATTAAGTCAAATTACAAAACTAATAGAGTCGGGTGTCATAAAACCTGTTATGGATAAAGTGTTTCCATTTGAACAAACTAATGAAGCTATGTCTTATGTAGAAACGGGTCGTGCAAAAGGTAAAGTTGTTGTTAAGGTCAATTAGTTTGTCTGACTGGTAGCATCTTTAAAGTAGCAGCTAATTCGTGTATTGTCGCAACTTAAAACTAATTTATTACGGCAACCATCCAAATAAGGCAGCTTGCCGAAAGTATATAGCACACATCATCAACGACACGTTTGCAGACATTATCATGTTTGTGTTGTTGGTGCAATTTCCTTTTTTCTGAATTATTCTTAAAACTGAACACTGACAATTGCGTAAAAGGGACCGTCAGGAGAAGTATTGCAGCAATAAATGATCCTTATTTATAAATTCACGAGGAGTCATGCTGAAATAATTTCTGAAGGTTCTGATGTAATGAGATTGATCGTAATATTCATTTTGGTGTGCAACGGCTGTTAAGGAGGTATAATCCTTTTTAATTAGCATTTTGAGAGCAGCCAATGCTTTCTTTTTACAGAACTGTTCACTGGCAGTCACCCCCATCAAATCAATATATTTTTTTTCTAAATACCTGGTTGAATAATTCCAGCGCTTTTTCAATTCAGCAATATCACTACACTCCGCAGTTGTCGAATATAAATTCATAAATAAATGATTGGACGCTGTGACATCTTCTGATTGCATTGCTTTTTTTAAAAGAAAATCGTCGCACAATTTGATACATTCACTATTTGTTGCTGAAGAAGATAATTTTTCATGCAGTTCTTGCAAACCTTTGTCAATTTCGTAAATGCCGTATCGGTTATTTGTAAATGTCCTCGGGGACGTTTTCCATAAATATTTTGTAGCCCATGGGTGGAGTGTAATTCCAACTGTTTTAATCGTGCCTTTTTGTTTAACGATCAGGCAACCCGCTTGCTGCCCCTCTATAAAAGCATTACGCTCAGCCAATATTTCATCTTCGTTAATTCTATAAAAGCCATCTTGCAGGTGAAAAATGATTTCTACAGCTCCTACAGGGAATAAGAATTGAGGCTGCTCCAATTCACCTGGCTCAACATTTAAGATCCAATAGCCTTTAACGTAGTATTTCAGATCCGCTACAGGCAGAAAGTGCTGGATTTTCATGAGTTCAGTAGTTCGCTTTAATACAATTCTAAATGTAAATAACGGCATTTATTTGCACAGCAAAACCAGGTATCAATATTGTTTTGGTAAAATTTTAATAACAATGAGAAACACAATTTTTTTTCTCGCCGCTATCATTCTGCTGGCCGCCTGTAAGAATACAACCGGCAGTTCCCGGGCATCAACACCGGATGAATGCCTAACATTAAAAGCCAAGGCTGAAATTGAAAAAGTGATAAGAGAAGGCAGGGATTGTAATCAACGAAAAGATATAGATTGCTTTATGGATTCTTTTGATTCTTCCTTTGTTCTTGAGTCAAATGACCCAGCGGATAAAGGCAGAACAATTTCTAAGGATACTATCCGGAAAGACATTTTACGATCCTGGTCAATCATTTCTAAAATGTATGAAGTGGAGCAATGGATTGATAGCTTCACGCTTTTGTCTCCGGACACAGCTATCGTTTTCACTGACCAGTTCTATCACCGGACATTTACAAAACCAAACAATTTGCAGGGCGAAGATGATGTCGTCTCAACCCAAAAGCATAGAGAAGTTTGGATAAGAAGAGAAGGCTGGAAGCAGGCACGGGTGAAAGAGTTAGGCGGTGCCATTTATGTTAACGGTAAACCATACAATCCGGCACAAAAATAATGAGTACAAATTTATACTGATATAGAATACATCAGCAACGACACAATTTGCAGACATATCATGTTTGTGTTGTTGGTGCAATTTCACTTTTTTCTGAATTATTCTTAAACCTGAACACCAAAGACCGTAAATTTTGATTGATAATTGCAGTTGACCATTAGTAGCAAATTAATGAATACCAGGTACTCCTTCATAAATTAACAAACGTAATACATCGGCGTCTCTCAGGTGCCAGCTTCCCCATGAAATAGGAGTATCACCATTTGCGTCTTTCATGGAAGGGTCGGCACCGGCATCCAATAGCATTTTTATAATAGCTACATTTCCATATGCTGCAGCCCTATGTAACGGCGCTTCGCCTTTGAGGTAGGCATCACGCATAAAGCAAAGGGTCGGTTTACCTGCTAATGTTTTTTTATTAACATCTATACCTGCCGCTATTAAAACTTTTACAATTTCAGCCCTATCATCCATTTCACTCGTTTTACTAATAGTATAATGCAAGGCATTTTCACCCGTATTTGTAAAACTGAAATTAGCGTTTTCACCCTTATCTAATAGCCATTTTACTGAATCTAGCTTACCGTTAAAAGCAGCATTACAAAGCAGGTTACTATCATCAAATGATATTTTTGCTCCCAAATTGTAAAATAAATCCAGTGCTTCCCGGTTGCCTTCCCAGGCAGCTGTAAACATGGCAAAATTGCCCCAGGAGTCAGTGTAATTTATATCTGCCCCTTGTTGAACCAATTTTTCGACAGTCGCTAAATCACCATCGAGAGCTGCGGCTAACATTTTTTTATCTAAATTTTCCATTGTATGTTTTACATAACAGGCAAGTCAAACGTGAACTCTATTTACAACTGCGATAGCCATGCCATCATATTCTTTTACTCCAACAGTCTGCAAAATTGTTGCTGTAACTTTTGTGTTTTGACTTAGCATTTTATTTAGTCTTTGCACACCTTTTACTTTTTCATCAGCACTATTGTTGTCAAGAACTTTCCCTTCTCTAATTACATTGTCGCAAATAATAAGTGTCCCTGGTCTTGAAAGTTGTAAAGCATAGTCAAAATACTCTGTGTAAGGTGGCTTGTCTGCATCAATGAAAATCATATCAAATGGTTCATCATTCTCTGCAATGATTTGTGGTAAAATGTCCAGGGCTTTTCCAACTCTCAAATCTACTTTTTGAGAAAGTCCTGCATTGTTAATATTTTTTTGTGCAACATCTCCGTGATGTTTATCCACCTCAATAGTTATTACTTTTCCATTGTTTGGTAAAGCCCTTGCAAGCCAGATAGTGCTGTAACCGCCCAAAGTTCCTAACTCCAAAACCTTCTTTGCGTTACAAACAATCATCATTACTTGTAAAAATTTTCCTTGATTTGGAGAAACGCTGTGTTGAGGTAGTCCTTCAGCATCAAGTGATTTAATTGTGTCGGTTAATGCCTTGTCCTCTGGTGCAAGTAAATTGCTAATGTAATTGTCAACCTGTGAAAATATTTCTATATCCATTTATAAATATTGTTTGTTATGTAGTGTCGTCAAACGGTTACAGCCAACTTGTGTATTGCCGCAACTTAAAACTACTTTATTGCGGCAAGCCATCCAAATCAAGCAGCTTGCTGAAAGTTATAATGCTGAATAGCGAACAGAAAGCACAAGAGTGCGACGCAAGAGAAGTTTAATAGTAGTACAAAAGCCGACTACATAATCCTACAAACAATTTACAACCCCGAAACAGACTCCAGGTATAATGCCAATGCACTATGATCAAGATCGCCCTGGCCCTCCTCTATCATTGCATCCATCTGGGATGCGACAACTGCCGAGCCCGGTAATGGAACCAAAAGATCTTTACCTGCCTGCAAAGCGATGCGCATATCTTTCCGGTGAAGCTTTATTTTAAAACCGGGTTTAAAATTCCGGTCAATGATGCGCTGTCCATGCAGATCCAGTATTTTGCTTTGCGCAAATCCTCCCAATAATGCCGTACGAACCTTCGCCACATCCACGCCTGATTTTTTTGCAAGCGTCAATGCTTCCGCTACAGCTTGTATGGTCATGCCTACTATAATTTGGTTACATGCTTTCGCTGTCTGGCCCGCACCCGGTTTACCAATGTGCACGATATTTTTCCCCATCTTTTCAAAAATTGGTAATGCTCGTTGAAATGCAGATTCATTTCCTCCCACCATAATAGAAAGCGTTGCAGCTTCTGCACCGGTTTGCCCTCCCGATACAGGCGCATCCAATGCTTCGATCCCTTTTTCAAAAAATTTGTTGTAAAGTTTTATGCTGACAGCAGGTGATATAGTTGACATATCAATAAATAATGTTCCCGGCTTCATGGTTGCTAAAAGATCTCCTTTACCTATCACCATTGATTCTACTTCGGGTGAATCCGGCAACATCGTAATGATGATGTCTGCTTCTTTAGCGATGGCTGCCGGAGTTTCCAGCAACGTGGCCCCTTCTTTTTTTAATTCTTCAGCGGCTGCACTTGATGAAAGAATGAAAAGCGGATATCCAGCTTTCAATAAATGCTTTGCCATCGGCCTGCCCATGATGCCCAAACCAATGAATCCAATTTTTTCCATTTTGAATTTTTATGGAGTTATTTTATAATGTTGTCATGACTGGATCACGAAGAACACCAAGAATGCACAAAGAACACAACGTCGTGTACTTCGCGATACTTTGTGTTCGTTGTGTAACTATTCTTTACTTCCGGAATCCATTCATTTGTTTTACCACTTGCGCTGCGCCCTTTGCTACATATGCTGCATCACCACCAGATGCTAATACTCGATAGCCTAACTGGTGATACATTTCATATTCATTCATATCCTGCAACAAAACACCCGCGGCTTTCCCATGTTTTTGCACTGCCTTCGCCACATCTTTAATCGCCTGCTGATAACTGGGATGATCAAACTTGCCGAATATACCAAGCGCCATTGTCAGGTCCGAGGGCCCGACAAATAATACATCCACTCCATCGATCGCGGCAATGGCATTGATCTCTTTCACAGCATTGATCGTTTCAACCTGGATGACACCAATAAGATTTTTTTGCATGGCTTCATAATCATTCACCGATCTTCCAAAACCACTTGCTCTTACCATTTTCGCCATTCCTCTTATTCCTTTTGGCGGATAATATAACATACTCGCAGCAAGAACAGCTTCTTCAACATTATCAATACGCGGAAACATGATCCCCATGGCACCGGCATCCAGTATGCGTTGCGCTTTGGGTCTTGACAATTCGTCAATGCGTACAATTGGAGTTGCAGCAGTACTTTCCAATGCCTGCAATTGCTGGTACATTATGCCATCATTTCCTGCTCCATGTTCAAGGTCAATAAGCACCCAATCAAATCCAGCATTGCCGATGATCTCGGCAGACACTATTGATCCAAGATTAACCCAGCTTCCATGAACAGTTTCACCCGCAATAATTCTTTCTTTAAGATTTTTCATGTATTTACTTTTTAAATGGCAACTTCACTGCAACCCATCTTGCTGGTAGTGTATCAGTTTCAATAATAGTTCAAAAAGAATAACCACAGAGACACAAGAACACAGAGATGCACGGAGGTTACTCTGTGTTCTTTGTGTACCCGGTGTCTCCGTGGTTCAAAAAACCAAACTGAGAAAGTACCATCTTCTTTGTAGACGGGTTTACCACCTCGGCAAAATTCTTTTCCAGTTTGGATCAACGTGTTTACGCATCTCAGCTTCATCATCTCTTTTTTTATACGGCACCTTTTTATATCTTTCTTTGGCTCTTTCCAACTGGTCCATATCTAAGGTAACGCCAAGTCCGGGTTTATCAGGAATAATTACGCAACCATCTTTTATTGGTATCCTGCCTCCTTCCACTACTTCATCTTTTTCCTGTTGCCATGGATAATGTGTATCGCATGCATAGGTAAGATGCGGTGTTGCTGCTGCCACATGCGCCATCGCCATCAATGAAATTCCGAGGTGACTGTTGGAATGCATCGAAAGACCGATATTAAAAGTCTCGGCCAGCTTTGCCAAATGCTGCACCTGTCGCATACCGCCCCAATAATGATGATCGCATAAGATGATCTGCACAGCATCCTTAGCAACAGATGATGGAATATCACTGAATGATGTTACCGCCACATTGCTTGCCAAGGGTGTATCAATACCCATTGCCAGTAATTGTTTACGCACAGCCGACATACCATCAATGCCGGCCGTAGGATCTTCGAGGTAACCGCCGCCTGATAATTCAACCGCCAACGCTTTACCAACCATCACTGAAGTTTCAACCGTCCATGCAGAATTGGGATCTATACGCAATGGCACGCCAGGTCCAAGTTCTTTGTACAATTGTTTTACAGTTTCTATTTCAATAGCAGGGTCTAATACACCCGCTTTGAATTTAATTGAACCGAATCCATATTTAGCTATCATTTTTTTTACCTGCCTCACCAATGCTTCCGGTGATAATGCTTCGCCATATTCATCTTCACGAACATCCTCGCCTTCACCACCGCCGCCTGCATGTTTATAAAAAGGATACGCTGAAAAATTCACTTTGCTGCGAACACGTCCACCGATGAGATCGCAAACAGGTGTATTAATACTTTTACCAATAAGATCAAGACAGGCTACTTCAATCGCTGCATAACTGCGGCTGGATTCATCCAAAGGATTTTCTCCCGGAACAAGGAAGGTTTGTGAACGATCATTATTGCCGCTTTTATATTTCATTTCAGGATTCAGCATACCGGTGATACGAAAAGCATTGGCGCCAACAATTTTTTCCTTCATTGCAAGCAACGCAGCTGCAGGAGCTTCGCCCCCATAGGTTTCATTAATGCCAATGATGCCATCTTCGCTTTCCAGTTCAATGATGGTGCGTAATGCATAAGGAGCATGAAGTCCATACGAACTCCGTAACGGCGGATCGGCAATAGCGATAGAGTGTACGCGGAGATCTTTGATCTTCATAAACAAAAAATATTCAATGATGCTTTACTCAAGTATTTATTAAATAACATTTTTAAAATGGAAATGGGAATGGAAATAGTTTCGCCATAAGCATGGTCATTCCAAGACCGACAACGCCCATGATGGCTAACATTACCGAGTTATTCTTTATCGTTTCCTGTTCTGTAAAACCGCTCATCTTACAGATCACCCAAAAACCGCTATCATTCATCCAGGCAAATACTTTTGAACCGCAACCTATCACAATGGCAAGGTAGACAGGATGAAAACTTAATGCACCCGGTGTATTGAATGCTGTTAACATACCTACTGCTGTGATCATCGCAACAGTAGCAGATCCCTGGGCTGTACGTATCAAAGCTGTTATTAAAAAAGCCATTGGCAGGATCGCTATTTTCAAATCAGCAGTGTGGGTTGCCAACCAGGTTCCGATCGAAGTTTGCTGAAGGATGTATCCGAATGCGCCGCCTGATGCAGTGATCAGGATGATCGTACCGGCGCTATACACTGCATCTTCAAGCGGTTTCGTCAGCGCTTTTACACGATAGCTATATTGTTTTAATAATAATTGTAAGGCGAATCGCTGTTCCAATGAACATGGCGATTGTCGGGTCACCGGTCAATTCAAAAAATGAACGGATATTCTTGTCCGGATCCTTCATACTTGCGGTGATGGTTTCGCCGGCAATCAATATAACGGGCACAAGAACGGGAAGTAAAGACATAAAAAAAGAAGGAAGCTGGGCGCTGTCTTTTGCTGACCATTCCTTTAATTTTTCAATTGATGTACCCGGCGTTTCCCTGAATGGTACGTTTTGTCTTTTGTTTAGCCAATACGCATATATTAATCCGACGGATGAACAAACAATACCTATGATAAGGCCCATAATGATCATTACGCCGAGACTTACATTCAATGCCCTTGCGGCGAAGATGGGTCCGGGAGTTGGCGGTACTAATGAGTGTGTAATTGTGCCCCCCGCTATCATCGCCATTATATACAGTGCATAGGATCTTGTGTTGCGAACGCCCAGGGCACGGACAAGTGGGATCATGAGCAGGTAGACAGTGTCAACAAAAATCGGGATGCCAAGTGTAAAACTGCTGATCATTAATGCACCAGGCGCTTTTTTTTCACCGGACACTTTTAATAATGTGCGAACAATACGTTCCGCTGCCCCACTATCCAGTAAACATTTACCGGTAATAGAAGCCAACACGATCAGCAATCCAATTTTTGCGCAGGTATCTCCAAAACCAATGGCGATGCGTTCGCCAAGGGATTGGTTTAATAACGCATCTGTCGCCCCGGGAGAAAGATTTTTTCCCGCAGCATATACCACTAACAAAGAAGGAGAAGTAAGCAGACCTACTACCAGTGCACCGGTCAGTAATGACAGTACCGGGTGCAGCCGGATGACCAGTATGCCAACCAGTACAACTATCATCCCGATGATAATAATAAGAACGGGGCTCATGAATTGAAACAACAGTTTGATTAAACAATAAAGTTAACCGGGTAATGGGCTTTTTTCCCAAAACTCACAATTCAATCTTCTGCGTAGCTCCTTCTTTAATAGTATATTTCTTTTCCTGTCCAGCTTTTTTAATCGTGATAATTAGTTTACCGGGGGATAGCTCTTGCCACTTCAATATCAAAAACATTTCCAAATGAATGAATATTCCGTAATGCCATTTCATTCCATTCTTTTGGTAAGCGGGGTGTACAATTAAAACTGGTAAAACCAGTCGGCCGCATGCCAAACATTCCTTCGGTATAAATGCGGCAATACAAACCACTCTCTGCAGAAAGATGGCGCTGGTTGCCTTCGGGATATGCTTCCACCGCATAAGGCACATGCTCACCCAATAATCTTCTTCTTGAATAATATTGAAGAAATGTCAATGCCTTTTCTGTTTCACCGGCAGCAAATACGCCGCGTAATCCATACAAGGTAGAACGATCCCAGAATGTTTTATTGCCTGCGAGAGAAGCCAGGCCATCTTCTGTCCATAACCGCGGAGAGAATAAGGCTGCGATGGTTCCTTCTTTCCTTTCAAAAATATCAACCGTTAATGGCGTAGTGATCCATGCACGCAAAGTATCATTGCCTTTGTAATAACGATAGGTGGCAAACCCTTCTACCGTTGCGCCAAAATATTTTTCAATATTGCTGCGAAGCTGCTTTGCTTCTTTCTCATAATTTTTTAATTGCGCAGCCGGCTTCTCCTAATAATTTTCCTAAGTTGCACGGCAGATATCAATGCATCATAATATAAAGAGCTTGTATTGAGATTGGCCTTGCCTGCAGGAAAACGGTTTTCCAGTTCATCACTGTCGGAAAACACAACACCATCTTCATTTATTTTTCTTTTCAAATATTCAAGACACCATTCGATCAATGGCCATAATACTTTTGCCGAATCTATATTTCCATAAGCCAATGCATAACGCCCTGCACCATAAGCGATCATCGCCATATCGCCCCTGTCCTTTGCACCATGCCATGTTCCATCACCCTGGTCAATGATAGAACTGGGAATCGGTTTATATTCGGGATTCATATAACGGGCAAACAAACGGAATGCATTCATCGCCGATTTGTTTCCGGTTTCATCACCCAAAAAAGCAAAAAAAGGATTGATATATTCTGCCTGGTCATTGGCCCAGATAGCGGCATAATAACGAAGTCCGCCCGGGCCATGCATCAACCCGGCTTTTGTATTATAAATACTTTCGGTGCCACGGATCTTTGCAAAATGCAAACATGGTATTCAATACCGGGTCGGGAGTTTCAAGTTGAAGTAATGATAAAATAGTTGTTGATGCGTTCTTTTCTTGCTGTTTCTTCTTTATTTACATCAGCTGTAATAAATGGTTCATTGCTTCTCGACTGCCTGGTAACTGATGGCAAACTGGATAGAATCACCCGGTTGCAGTGTTTTTTCTCCATCGTTGATCGTAGAAATGATAAAATGTATGCGGTCCTTCTTTCGTCCGGCTCGCAGCGGGTGATGTTTCTCTTTTTAAATATTCCATTTCCACTTTCACCGGTTGTTTGCTGATATTTATAAAAACCAATTTCTCAATCGCCATTGGTTTATCAACAGAAGGAAAAAAAGTTCTTTTTAATAAAATCGTTTCTGTCTCTTCCAATTTCACTCTGCACTTCCATAATTCCTTTGTGTCTTACGCTTATTACTTTTTCCGGCTGATCATGTTGCCACAGCTGCATTATACACACCTGCTTTTAATAAACGATCATTGATTAAGAAACGCGGAAGGTCACCATCATTTACATTATACGTCATGTGCGCAATGGTGCGTTGCGGCAACAAGCGATAAGTTGGAAATACCATTGTTCTTATAAAATTCGATCTGCCGCTTGTATCCACACCATACTGCATCCATAGCGAAACTTTTTCACCGCTCATTTCAATATGATCATTATGCGGTAAACGGTTATCGATCTTCCATTCGATGCTTCCATCGGGTTGGATAGTCCAGCGGTCGTTTTGTTCGGGTAGTTTATAGGTTTGCGCTAATGATGTATCGGCATCCCATAACAGGAATAACAAAAACAATAGGTTTAACTGTTTCATTGATTAATTATAAATATGCAGAGAAGGATCACAAAGTACACTAAGCAACACAAAGGACACGACGTTGTGCACTTTGTGGTCCGTGGTGTTCTTTGTGTTCCGCCTTGCAATAGAAGATTATCTAAAAAAATTACCGCACTTGCGATTGGCCAACTATTCAGCAATTCTGGCATTAGCGTCTATATGTTTCAAAAAAGTCGGAATTTCATAACCTCACCCCATCATTACGCTGAACATCGGAGTGTCTCCCACCCCTCTCCTGCAGGAGAGGGGACGCAGAGTCTTCACTTACAAAGAATATTGATGGGGTGAGGTAAAACAGAGAAATTATTATGACTTCTTTTACCATTCAAAAACCTATTTTACTATTTCTTACAGTTTCTATTTTTTCTTTTCAACCTTCCTCTCCCCCATGGGAATCAAAATTCATTAAACTAAATAAAGATGGTTCACTAAAATATATTCCTGATGAAAAAGGAAATATTATTCCTGATTTCAGTCGTGTAGGTTATTATGGCGGTGATAAAGATATTCCTGATGTCGCTGTAGTAAAAACAATCGAGCCTGCAGCCAATGGAACGAGTGAAGCGATCATTCAATCTGCGATTGATGAAGTATCAAAAAGAACACCGGATAAAGATGGATTCCGGGGAACGATCTTATTAAAAAAAGGACTTTATAAAATTCCTGAAGAGATCAAAATTGAAACAAGTGGTATTGTATTACGTGGTGAAGGCGATAATAGTAATGGAACCCGCCTTGTAGCGCAATCTAAGAAACAGGTTTCACTGATCAATGTTTCCGGCAAAGGAAATATTACCGAAATAAAAAATACAAGAGTAAAAATCACTGATGAGTATGTACCTGTTGGTTCGTTTTCTTTTACGGTTTCGTCTGCATCTGGTTTTAGCAAAGGAGATAAGATCATTGTATTTCGTCCCGGCTACAGAGCAATGGATAAAAGATCTGAAGATGGACCAAATAGAAGAAAGTGGTGGTACCAAGCAATGGCAAGCAAAAGAATATGATCTGCAGTTTGAAAGAGTGATCACAAAGATCGAGGGCAATAAGATTTTTATTGATAACCCGGTTGTGATGCGCAATGGAAACAAAATATGGAGGCGGCGAAATTTATAAATACAGTTTTGAAGGTCGCATTTCTCAAGTTGGTATTGAAAACCTTTATTGTCGAATCCGAATTTGAAAGCGATACTGCAGAAAATCATGCGTGGAATGCGATCACTTTTAACAGCATCGAACAGGGATGGATACGAAATGTAACGGCCAAATATTTTGGCTTTAGTTGTGTGAATTTAGAAAGCCTCGCAAAAAATATTTCAGTACTGAACAGTAATTGTTTTGATCATAAATCCGTGATCACCGGCAGCAGAAGATATTCTTTTAGCAACAATGGCCAGCTAAATTTATTTATGAATTGCAAAACAACAGATGGCCGTCATGATTTTGTAACCGGTGCAAGAACAAATGGCCCGAATGTATTTTATAATTGTTCTGCTGCAAAAACGCATGCGGATATCGGTCCGCATCATCGCTGGTCATCGGGAACATTGTATGATAACATAACAACAGATGGTGAGATCAATATTCAGGACCGTGGCAACTGGGGCAGCGGACATGGATGGGCGGGCGTAACGCAGGTTGTTTGGAACTGTACGGTAAAAAGAGCAGCAATTCAAAATCCATGGGCATCAGGAAAAAATTATTGTATTGGATTGAAAGGTGAAAAATATGATGGTCGTTTAAAAGGAAGACCAGATGCTGAATGGGAAGGACAGAATCAGGATGGACTACAGCCAGTATCGCTTTACGAGGCACAATTAAAGATGCGAAGGAAAAAACTCTAATTGCGGTTACTCTAATAATTAATAATTATTAATTATTGTCCGCTTTAATAATTTCTCTAATAAAAATATATGGTAATGGAAGAAAATAATTCCCTCTCCCGCCGTCAATGGTTGGGAAAGATCACTGTTCCTGCTGTTGCAGCAGGAGCCACTATGATCGGGCTTGAAGCCAATGCATCACCAGCTATTAATGAAAAAGAAAATAAACTGGCAGGCGCCGCGGTTTATAATGTTCGTGATCATGGAGCAAAAGGTGATGGCAAAACGCTGGATACAAAAGCCATTCAATCTGCAATTGATAAATGTTATAATGAAAAAGGCGGAACAGTATTGATACCTGCGGGTGATTTTCTTTCAGGCACATTGGAATTAAAATCCAATGTGACACTGCATATCGCCGCATCAGGAAAACTATTAGGCAGTCCCAAACGGGAAGACTATGCAGCAGGCAAGGGAGTTCCTGCGGGTAATGGCAATATTGTTTTTTTATTCGCTGTCAATGCGGATAATATTTCCATTGAAGGAAAAGGAACGGTGGATGGAAATGGTCTTGCATTTTATAATGGCAAAGGAGATAATACAGGCCCGGGACAAAATGGTGTTGGCGGAAATTTTGACCGCCCCCATCTTTTTATTTTTTACCAATGCAACAATTTGGTTTTGCGAAATGCTTTTTTTAAAGCCAGCGCTTATCACTGTGTTCGCATTTTAAAATGCAAACAGGTCCATATCGATGGGATCAAGATTTATAATCGTGTGAACAGGAACAATGATGGTTTTCATTTCAATGATTGCGAGTATGTACATATCATGAATTGCGATATCCAATGCCAGGATGATGCCTGTGCATTGTTTGGCAGCAATAAATTTGTTACTGTTACCAATTGCAGTTTCAGTACCCGCTGGTCCATCTTTCGTTTTGGTGGTGGCGCATCGCAAAATATTACAGTTACCAATTGCCTGATCTATGATACATATGGTTGTCCGATCAAGATCAGTGCAGGAAGAGCAAGCATTGAAAATTTTACTTTTTCCAATATCATAATGCGGAATGTTACCGGGCCGATAGGAATTGGATTCAGTGGCCCATCCAATACGAATTCAAATAACAATTCCACGGATACAACAAAGCCTTTTATCCGCAATATTGTGTTCAATGCAATTCGTGCTAGTGTAGTTGCCAAACCAATTGATCACCCGGATATTCATTTTGGCGTAACAGTAAGGGAAGGTGAAAAAAATTCATGCATTACATTAAATGCAATGGGAGAATATTATTTAGAGAATATAAGTTTTACCGATGTGCATGTAAAATATGCGGGTGGCGGCACGGCAGAACAGGCAAGCAAAGTTGTACCTAATGAGGCAGCAGAATATTTTGGTGTATGGAATCATGCTCCCGGCGGCCCGCCCGCTTATGGTATGTATGCCCGCAATGTAAGAGGTCTTAGTTTACAAAATGTCCGCTTTGAATATGATGAGACTGATGCAAGACCGGCAATCATTTTTGATAATGTGCAGGATGCAACGATCAATGGATTGAGTGCAAAAGGAAATCCGGGAAATGAGTTATTGCGATTTATAAATTCAAAAGATGTTTTATTAACAGGAATACGGTTGTTGACACCATCAGCAATTTTTTTATTGGTTGAAGGGTCGGCAAGCCAGGACATAACAGTAGATGGTGGTGATATCCAAAAAGCAAAGCAACCATTCGTTGCTGATAAAGGAGCATTAAAGACTGCTGTCAGGATGCAGGCATAAAAAAAGTACACCACTTTCGTGATGTACCCTGCTTACTATGTACTTATGCGAGAAAAAACTTTATAGATCCCTGATAAACCAGGTCAATGATAAAAACAGGACCGGTAATAAAAATATTACCGATCCTTTCTGCTTAAAACTACGAAAACTGCCTGCTTATTGTATCAAAAAACCATCTTACTATCACCATCCTGGATTTTGCGGGTAAGGAGTTCCGGTTGTTACTGCATCTATCTGTGCCTGCGGTATTGGCCTCAGTACATGCTTTGGCAAAATATTAATAGCTGCTTCAGAGTTATGTAATTTCACTCTCTCAATTAATTTCCCTGTTCTTACAAGGTCAAGCCATCTCACCACTTCACCGCATAATTCTCTTGTTCGTTCATCCAAAATAAAATCAATATTGATATCAGCTGCCGTGATCTGCATGGCTGCTACATTACCCGTAGGATAAGCTGCTCTTGTCCGTATAATATTAATATTGGTAACCGCATCGCCCATATTACCGGTCCTGAATGCTGCTTCTGCAGCAATAAGATAAGTTTCTGCTAAACGATATGCGATAACAGGACGTATTGAAGGAAAATTCAGGTTTGCCCGTTTGGTATCATTGTATTTCATCATATATGGTCCCATTGCACTGCTATAAAGACGTGGTGGGATCAGTGTTGGTCTGCTGGCTGCTATTTGTGCAGTGGTTCTGTCAGTGCCCGGCATATAAATAGCTGTATCACCAAATCCAAATTTTAACTGACCGGCTACTGCACCGGGTGGTGCGCCGGGTGGTAATGGTGTTGGCCATTTTGGATAAGTGCTTGGAGTGTTCGGATCATTCGCATACCACACAGTTTGAAAAGTTTTATTATATCGGGTATCATTTGTCTTATTACCCCACACAGTATCTGTCAGCCAACGTGTAGGAGTGCAACGGATATATGGACGCCCATACTGGGTACTGCGTATCATTCCGGGTTGTCTTTCATATTGTGGCACCCACATATGATTAAAAATATTATCAGCGCTGAAATTTACTATCCCACTATTGTTAGGCCCGTTGAATGCCAAGATTGGAACTATGCTGTGATGTCCATATTACTTCACTGTTTGCTTCATTTCCTTCTTCATACACTTTCGCAAAATCCTGTAAAAGATTTAATCCGATAAACATTTTTATTATCGATTAAAGTTTTTGCGGTTGTATATGCATCCTGGTAATCGGAAGCTTTTGCGGCAGGTGACCCGCCTCTTGTAAGATATACTTTAGCCAATACATGCATAGCAGCAGCTTTTGTAGCTCTGCCGGGTTGCACATCTTTTATCAACCCTTGCGGAAGATCGGTAACGGCATCTTTCAGATCCTGGATAATAAAATCATACACCTCAGCCATTGGATCTCGTATCGGCAGAAGTTGTTGGCGTATTCTGAAAGTTTTTATTCAATGTAACGTCACCCCAGAACTGAACAAGAATAAAATACCAGTTTGCCCGAATGAATTTTGCTTCAGCCACCATTCTTTTTTTCAGGGCATCCTGCATTGGTACATTAGGCGCATTATCAATTACGCCATTACATGTATTAATAAAAGTATAAGCATTTCTCCAATTGGCATTAATGACACCAGTTGTAGCATTGTAAGCGCTACTATAAACATTGATATCGCTGTTCCCATCAATACCTCTTTTGAATTCATCAGTACCTATTACAGTAATTGTAAAATAATCCTGGTTGCCCCAGATGAGACGGGTGCTTGCATAAGCTGCATCAAGTCCTTGCTGAAAACCCTGTACCGTTTTAAAAAACTCGGGTGTAAGAATTGACCGTGGTTCTTCAATAAGTTTTTTACGGCAGGCTGTTGTAATTAATGCAGCCAGGAATATTGTATATATGAATATGTTTCTTCTTTTCATATTTATATTTTTTAGAATGATATATTAATACCAAAGATCATTGACCAGTTAGACGGTGTATCCAGATTTAAAGTAGCATTAGCAGGGTTTGAAGGACCTCCCGATGCTTCAGGATCAATCCCACCATATTTATTTACAAATGGCGAGAACAGGATAAAAGGATCTTCAACTGTTGTGTATACTCTTGCAGATCTTATACCTAGTCTTTTTAAAAATGAAGCCGGTAAATTATATCCAAGGCTCATGGTCCTGATCTTTACAAAAGAACCATCAAAAAATCCGAGTAAAGAATTGTTAGGCGTGTTTGTATTATTCGCATTTGGTTTAGGATATTCATTTTCACCATTAGTAGGTGTCCAGTAACGTGTTTTGATATTATTATATGTTCCCTGGAATGTGTTTGCAAATCCACCGCCATGCAGACCGCTCCTGATCATATGTCCCCATCTTGCAAAAGCAACGACGGTCAGATCAAATCCTTTGTAAGAAAAACGGTTTGTCATCCCGCCTTCCCATTTCGGTTGTGAAGAACCCAGGATCATCCTGTCATACGTAGCATCTAATTTATTGTCGGGTTTTCCATTGGCGCCACTAAGATCAGCTCGCTTAATATTTCCAATTACAGAACCGACTCCGTTCACTGTCTGGCCCTGCAATATTGCAAGCGCAGTATCAGCGGCTGTAGCCTGCCATATACCAATTTTTTTAAAATCATAAAACACACCGATCGGCTCACCAACAAACCTGCTGTTTGCCGGATCAGACAAAACTCCACCGGCCAGCTGTGTAATTTTTCCGCGATTGATAAAAAAGTTCAGATCAGTTGTCCAGCTAAAACTATTTCTTGTTCTTCCCTGGAAATTTACTGAGCTGATATGTAACTCAATTCCCTTATTCTCTGTTTTTCCAACATTCGTTACAATGGCATTGGGTATGCCTGAAGTAGCCGGCAGCGTTTGTGGTAATAATAAATTATCTGTTGATTGTTTATAAGCCTCTATACTTCCGGTAATACGGTTTTTTAATATTCCAAAATCAATTCCCATGTTAAAAGTAGAAGTGTATTCCCAGGTAAGATCAGGGTTTGGAACATTGGTAAGAAACACACCTGTTGTTGTAGCATCACCATAGTTATAAACAATAGCAGATAATGCTCCCAATGTTTGATAAGCGCTGATCGCTGTATTGCCTACCCTTCCATAACTAGCTCTTAGTCTCAGGTTAGTGAATGCCTTTAGATTACGGAAAAAAGTTTCCCGGTGTATATTCCAGGCCACTGCTGCAGAAGGAAAGAGATTATCCTGGTTACCGGGAGCCAATCTTGATGATGCATCAGTACGCATCGTTAATGTCAAAAGATACCTGTCATCAAAACTATAATTAAGTCTCCCCATATAAGAAATGATGTCCCATTTTTCTTCATTGCCCTCTCCTACTAAATTGGCACCATAAGTTGGATTATAATATTGAAGATCATCGGCAGCGATTGTGTTATTGCGAAACTCATTTCCCTGCGTCGATTGTTCCTGCACACTGAACAAGCCGGTGAAATTAATTTTATGTCTTTCAGCAAATGTTTTGTCGTAAGTAAGAATATTTTCAAGGGTATAATTCGTTCTGAAATTAGTCCTGTTTTGTGCAGTAGATAAGCCACCGAGATTGTTTGTCGTTTTGCTTGCATAAAATTCTCCGTAGATGTCGCTTCGCAATTCCACACCGGCATTGAACCGGTATTTTAATCCTTTAATAATATTTACATCAGCAAAAAGCGTGGTAAAAGTTCCGAACCGTTTTCTTTTTTGCACAACAGCACCCTCTGCAAAATTGGCAAGTGGGTTCCACACCTGGCTGGCGCTGCCCGGAACAAAATCATTTAGTATTGTACCGTCAGCATTATATGGAGATACCAATGGACTTGCTCTTAATGCCTGTCCGAGTGGGTTGGCGCCTTCACCTTCAGTAACGGTGTATGTATTAAGTGTTGAGATTCCCACTTTCACTCTTTTTCCAAATTGCTGATCAACGCTTGCCTTCAATGAAAAACGTTCAAAGCCTTGTCCGATAATAAATCCCGGTCTCTTTAAAGTATCCTGCAGATAAGGCATACTGGGTAACATCAGTACCACCGCTATATCCTATCTGGTGATTAGTTATTATCCCATTTTTGTAAATTAATTTTTGCCAATCTGTAGTACGTCCTGTTCTCATACTCTCCAATTCTTCCGGACTGAAATTTTGCAGTATCAATGCGGAATCATTCGGACCCGAATAAGTACGGTTGTTCCCTGTATATCTCCCATTATATAATGCCCATTTCTTAAATTCAGAAAATTCCTGTGTATTCATAACAGGAAATTGATCCTGGATCTTTACAAAGCCAGTGTACGTATTAAATGTTACAGTCGGCTTCCCTGATCTTCCACGTTTAGTTGTAATAAGTATCACGCCATTGGCGCCTCTTGAACCATAGATAGCAGTTGCAGATGCATCTTTCAATATTTCTACTGAAGAAACATCATCCTGGTTAAGGTCATTGATACTGCCATTAAACGGAATTCCATCTACTACAAACAATGGCTCATTGGTGGCGCTTATCGATCTTGAACCCCTGATCAAGATTGTAGGCGTTGCGCCGGGTTTATGATTGCCACCATTTTTTTGAATGTCTATACCCGCTGCCTGTCCCTGTAATGCCTGTGTAAGGTTTGCGGCAGGAATATCTTTAATTGCCTGTTCACTGACTGACACAATCGCCCCGGTTACATCAGATTTTTTTCTTGTACCATAACCCACTACTACTACTTCATCCAATGAGTTTTTGGTTTCTATCAGGCGAATGGCAAGGACTGATTGATTGGTACCGGTCATTTTTATTTCCTGGCCGACAAAACCGGTATGAGTTATTACAAGCGTGCTATTGGAAGCAGCTTCGATCTGAAACGATCCATCGGCTTGTGTGGTAGTACCTTTCCCAGTTCCTTTTACAACTACTGATGCTCCGTTAATCGGTTCGCCATTTTGATGAGTAACCATTCCTTTTACCGTTATCACTGATTGAGCGCGGATATTATTTACAAACAAAGTCAATAAAAAGAGCAAAAACAAAAAATGCCATTTGCTTTTTGCATCACAGATGTGACAATACTTTGGCCTCCGCATTGCGGGCAGAGTAAATAATTTCATAACAGTATTTTATTTTATGAAGGGGATGTGCAGAAAGAAACCCAAAATAAATTTCTACACAAGTAAATAATATTTGATGCAGAATTTTCTCAGGTAATTAGCAAAGAATTCAGCGATTTTAGCAGTGAGTAGTAATGTAAATTTTACACATTGATTATTGAAAACAACTTGCCAGCTATTTTATTTCCTCTCCTATGAAATCCGTTGGACAAAATCCCTGGTGAACTTGTTCATTTCATCTTTTGCAGGCAGATCCTGAATGAACAACTATAGTATTCATGCTTAACAAACAAAATACCTGAACCGATAAATAGCTTATTTCAGAATTAATACTGAAAAGGTCTTCCATTGTCCATTACTTCCTGTGTCTTTTCATCAAATGTTACTTTGGTACCGGTACGTGCTGCCGCATTTGTCATGATGGTTGCAATAGAATGACTATAACCTGCTTCAACCGGTGCATTGGGTTGCTTGCGGCTGCGGACACATTCCATCCAGTTGCGAACATGCGCTCGAGGTAAGCTTATCGCCACCTGTATTTGCAGCACTAACAACCTGCTCCGCTGCAGACAAACTTTGCTCGGGTAATAAATTCGGTTGCATCTTCATATCATCGGCATGTCTTTTTTGTAAGCCACCTTTTGGAGAAACTTTATTGGTATCGAGATTTAATTCACCACCATTTGAATAATAAATTTCTGCTGGTTTTTCTTCTCCATTATGCATGCGTGAACCGAAAGTTACCTGGAAACCTGATGAAGGATCATTCGCCGGACCATAATCAAAAACAGCAGTGATCGTATCCCAATTCTTTCTTCCATCTTTCCACATATAAATACCTCCATTGGCAACTACACTGATCGTGGATGATTTAATCCGCTAAACCAATGCACGGTATCTATCTGGTGACTCATCCATTGACCCGGCAAACCTGATGAATAAGGCCAGAACAAACGGAACTCCAAATATTTTCTTGCATCAAAATGTCTTTAGGCCTGTTCATTAAAAATCTTTTCCAATCTGTATCTTCTTCTTTTAACTGGCCAAGCAATGCAGGCCTGCGCCAGCGGCCCGGCTGATTTACATTCCATGTCAATTCAACCATTGTGATCGGGCCAAATTTTCCTGACCGTATAAAATCATTCGCTGCATGATAGTTTGATCCGCTTCTTCTTTGCGATCCTATCTGTATAATTCTGTCTGTTGCTTTAATTGCTTTTAATGCAGCACGGTTATCTTCCATTGTTTCTGCAAATGGTTTTTCAACATAGGCATCACAACCCGCTTTTACCGCTTCAATGGCATGCAATGCATGTTGAAAATCTGCAGTGCTGATAAACACAGCATCCACTAATTTTTTATCATACATCTCTTCATTATTCCGGCAGGCAACTATATCATGTCCCATTTTTTCTTTCCATGTCGCAGCCCCTTCTTCTCTTCTTTTTTTCCAGATATCCGAAACAGCAACAAGATCAAAATTCAATTCCTTGTAATGATTCATAAAACAAGGGATATGCGAGCTCCTGTGGCGGTCCGAAAAACCAACTACACCAACTCTTACACGATCATTGGCACCGATAATATTTCCATAGCTTTTAGCACTAAAAGCATTGGCGCCAAAATAAAAACCGGCACCTGTTACTGCGGTTTTTTTAATAAAATCTCTGCGTGACTGTGACATAGTTTTTTATTTTATGGTAAAAAAATTATTAAGTCGTCTGCATTGCTACTATCATCTTCCGTTGCCTTCGAATCTTCCAGTGGAAGATTCGCACTCTTCAACGTTCTGTAATTCTATCGGGCAAATTTCAACTGTTCATTATACTTTTCATCCATTTCATACTTCGAAAAAATTTTGAACCCCTACGGGGTTCTGTTTGAAAAACCTGCATTTGATCCCAGGGTTAAAACCCGGGGCTATTAATCAAAGAGCCTTCAACCTAAGTCTCTCCGGCGCAGGCGGAGGACAGGGGGTTATAGCTTTTTTATCTTAATACTCCTGTACGAAACCGCATTGCCATGATCCTGCAAAAGAATATGACCTTTTGGTGCTTCTCCAAAATTTTTCCAGACTACATATTTGCTGATCGCAACAAGATCTTTATACTCTTTCGAACCTCTTATATATTCCAACACTTTTACTCCATTTAAATAATGTTCTACTTTATCATTCGGGTAAACGATGATCCTTCCGAAATTCCATTGACCGATTGCACGCAAAAATCTTTTTTGTTTTTCTGCTTTGATCAGGTCATATAAAGAAGCCAGTGTCCTGTTTCCATTACGGCCCATCTTTGCATCGGGATGTAATGTATCATCCAGTACCTGGTATTCTAATCCAATTGCTGAGCCGCTGCTTGCTTCTGCAAGCGTTACAAAATATTTTACACCGCTGTTTGCACCAGGAGTCAATTTAAATTCAAAAGACAGATCAAATGCAGCAAACTGTTCATTGGTAATAATATCACCGCCATTTGCAGATTCCTGCACCTGCAGAAGCCATCACATTCAGTGATCCATTTTCGATCTTCCAGCCTTGTTCCGGGAAATTATTTCCTTTTGCACTTTTCCATCCTATGTTGGTTTTTCCATCAAACAATAATCGCCATCCATCTTTTTTTTCATATGCGGTTAAACTATTGGGAACAAAATTGGCAACATACACATTTGGAGGAAATGGCGTCGGTACCAAACCCGTTGTTTTAATACGAACATTTTTAAAACCTACTTTTTTTCCAGCATGGTCTGCAGAATTTATTGCATGCACCTGCAAACCGATAAATCCTTTTGCATCCAGCGTATCCACAACATAAGCTGCTGCAACTCCATTTACCCATGTTTTCATTTCATTGCCGATACATTCAACTCTAAAATGATTGTACTCTCCTTTCTTATATACATTTTGTGCGGCAGGATTTAATTGCATGGGATAAAGCCAATCCCTTCTGCCTTCATCATAAATACCACCCGTCCACCTGCGGATTGAAGGATCAACTTCACATTGCCTGCCATATACCCGTCCTTCTCCATTAAATGCTTCGGCATTAAAATGACTTCTTGTTTGAATACCGGCATTTCCTTCTTCATCTTCCACCCACACATCTGCCTCCAATACAAAATCGCCATATTCTTTTTCAGTAACTAAAAATGTATTTCTTGAATTCATCACCGTTCTGCCAATAATTATTCCATTTTCAACTGTGTATTCAGCCTTCCCGCCTAAACGTTTCCACCCTTTAAGATCTTTCCCGTTAAAAAGATCCTGCCATCCGCCTCCGGCCGATGTTTGTGCAAACGAATAAACAGTGGCAAAAAATGTAATGATGAATAGCAGGTGTCTTGATTTCATTATCGTCATTGATTAAAAAAACTCTATTAAATCTAACATTATTTTCTCAGCAATGCTGTTGCACACCACAACACCGGCGCCTGTCCGTGCAGATCACCGACATTTCTCTTACGATCCAAATAATACTGGCGTTCATTCTTTTTGTTTGTTCCTTCACATACCTCTGTGATATCAGCATTTTCATTGATATAAGTGATCAGCTTTAACCATGCTTTACGTGCAGCAGGTGCATAATTTTTTTTATCAAGCCATCCATTTTTTACGCCGGTAATAAATGCAAATGTGAACATACCTGTACATGAAGTTTCCGCCCATGATGCCGGATCATCGATCAATTGATGCCACATTCCATCTTCACCCTGGTGTTTTAATAACGAAGCCATCATCAGCTTATATCCTTTCATAATGCGATCGTAATTGGGATTTGTTTTTGGTAGTGAACGAAGCAACTCACTCATGCCAACCGCCATCCATCCATCACCGCGACCCCAGAAGAAAGGAACATCAGGTGCATGATAAAAAAGGCCATTTGCTTTTTGCAATGTATCAAGGTATAAAACCATTTCTCTTGCTGCACGGTTAATATAAACGGTATCACCTGTTGCACGATATGCCTGTGCCTGCACAGCAGTGATCATAAACATATCATCGATCCACATTCTTGTTTGCCATGTCATTCCTTTATTATAATAATAATGTGATTCAGGTTTTACCCTTGGCCCTTCAGGTGGTCCCCATTGTTTATCGGCAATGTATTTACCCAGTTTCAGGTAGCGATCATCCTTTGTTTGCATATATAATTCCAATGGCACGGCACCAAACACTGAAAGATCGACATGATCAGGTTTTGGTATCAATGTATCACGACTTCCGAATAATGGTTCAAAACGCTGTGCCAACTGTTCTGCTAATTTTTTATCACCGGTAACCTTTGCAAATGCCAATGCGCCATACCATGTGCATGTTTCAGGATAAGTGATCGTTCTTGGTGGCGTCGGGCGATTAAAGTTGGTATGCGGTGTTGCTATAAACCGGTCCGCTACTCTTTTACCAATTTCATTTGGAGAAGAACCTTTTGGCCAGTTTTTAAATTCATCAGCTTCTTTTGTCGTTTGCGCATCTGCAACAATTGAAATAGAAACAAACGTTGCAATTGAAAGGCATTTAATAAAAAGATATTTCATCTGTATATTTCTAATAGTTTTTTTTACACGATGGTCCCGATAGCTACCGGGATGCTCAAAATTTTTTTTAAATCATTTCATCTATCCACTATCTTATTGTTTTGATGCCATCACTTTTTATATAAAGATTGTTATCAGTAACCTTATACCCGATATTTAAAACTGCCTGCTTGCCTGATCTTTCCTGCAATTGTGCCAGGTAAAGGCTTGATGGCATTACCGGCATATTATGCGAGTCATAAATTCCTTCGGGCAACACAGACAACTTATCATATACTATGGACCCACTATCATTTGAACCGGGAATTGCTTTACGTTGCTGATCACCATAACTGCCAATTACCCAATTGGCAGAACCCGGTGGCATTTGATTCAAAAAAGATTTTGCTTTGCAATTCCATGCAACGGCCCATCCAATTGCCCAGCCATGTCCTGAACCCATTACACCGCGATTCATAAAATCAATTCCACCATCAGGCACTTCACACCCATCTATCAATAACCCGGTTGCCCAGCGCTGATGTGGTTGTATCCATCCATTGCCTTTGAATATACAATTCAGTACAACAACTGGCCCTGTTACTTTAGCACCGGTTCCAAAGAAAAAAAGATTATCACCTTTAATGTAGCAGCGGTTAAAAAGAATTTGATAACCGCTTCCATTCAGATCAGCGGGTTTTGCAGCGCCAAGAGTGGGAACATCATGAATGATACTGATATTATCTACAGTAATACGTTTGCCTGTAACACTAACGCTATTCACAGTATTAAAGATCTCAATATTTCTTGCCCAGGCATCTGTAACTCCACTCATGGTAAATGCACGGTGATGGCCTTCGCTGATCGTTACTGATTGCGGCGGGGCATTGATACGAATATCTTCAATGCCGATCTGGGTCAACATTCCCGAGACAGTGATCTTCCTTACAGAAACTCCTGATGACCCTGTGTATTTTGAATCATATGAATCATTCAGCGGTACATCAACCGTTATCTTATTTTTTTCAATCTTACGAATAACACGTTCAGTCGTTATATCTCCACTCACCCAGGTTTGTTTTTTACCACTGCGAACCAACTGATCCATTCCCATGAAACTTGATCCATTCATCTGTTATCCGGCGTGTGATACGAATTGTATCTCCAACAGAAAATAGAGATGCATTTGAAACGCTAAAAGAATAAGTACCTGCCGGTACATAACTATCGGCAATAATTGTGGAGTCACCAATCAGTTTTGAAATGACCGTTCCTCTTACCTCAATACAATTATGCGGCTTGCCTGTAAGATTAAGTATTGTGCCATCAGCACCTGAACCGCTTCCTCTCAATACAACACCACTCGCATTTATTTTCAATGTCCTTTCGCAATCATAAGAACCGGGTTTCAATAAAACAGCGCCCCTGAAACCGTTCACCATTTTCATTTTAGAAACTTCATCAATTGCTTTTTGAATAGCATCTGTATTATCACCTGCTGATGGGCTCAATGTGATCTTAACCTGGACAGAAGGAATGCTTACTCCGCCGCCCATATAGCCGGCATGTGAGAAGTCCATGATCTTATCGCCCCTTTCTAAAGTTTTGTATGTTAATTTTCCCTCTGCATTGAGCCAGGCCCATTGACTTTTTGCTAATGATTGCGCTATGCAAAAATTAAAAGATGCAGTGCATAAAAAAAGAAAAGAAAAAAAGAAAATTATTTTTCTAAACATAGTTGATCATTAAAATATCAAATAGAGATCACTTACTTTTTCCCCAGGGACTCCATTCTTACATTTTGTCTTTTGGTTTTGCAGAAACTGCCTCTACTTTTCCTTCTACTTCAACTTTTATAACAGTTGCATTTGCATCCAATGCTTTTTCCGGCACTGCGATAACAACTCCTTCATCTTTCATTTCCGTTTTTAATGAGCCGCTGTTTGCCAGCAATTTTGCCGACACAATTTCATTTTTCAGTCCCGGGATTGAAAGCTTACCATCTTTTGGCCAATCAAATACTGAAAAGTAAAGTATCGTGTTCTCTCCTTTTTCTTTTTTCGTACAACGGCCCCAGGTGAATAATCCAAATGGGCTTGCCTTTGTACCATAAATTGATTCGCCATTTACTTTCATCCATTCACCCATTCCTTTCAATAGGTCAATACTTTCCTGTGGAAATGTTCCATCTGCTTTCGGACCCACATTCAATAAATAGTTACCACCTTTTGATGCAATGTCAACTGTGTTTTGAATAATTGTCTTCAGGCTTTTCCAATTATCGGCATAACTTTTATAACCCCATGTTTCATTCATCGTCATACAGGTTTCCCAATCTTTTCCATCCAGTTCACTAAGGTTAGGTATTCTTTGTTCAGGTGTTTTAAAATCTCCGGGATAGTTTGGTCTTTTCAACCTGTCATTAGTAATAATATTCGGTTGTAATTTTAAAACTGCATTCAATTTTTCTGCAAATTCATCAGTCATGTCCGTTGGTGTGTCCCACCATAGCACCGCCACATCTCCGTAATTGGTTAATATTTCTTTTACCTGCGGCACCGCAACATCATCTATGTACTGCGCCATTGTTTTTGTTGTTTGTGCAGGATCCCAATGCCCGCTATTAGCTTCGGTATAAGCATCAATTTTTGCAGAGTCCGGATTTGCCCATCCTTCACTGGCAACTTTTCTTGCAGCAGCTCCACCCGGATTATTCCAGTCCTGCGCCTGTGAATAATAAAATCCTAATTTAATACCATGCTTGCGACAAGCCTCTGCCAAGGGTTTCAACAAATCTTTTCCGTAAGGTGTTGCATCCACGATATCCCATTTACTGGCTTTTGAATCGAACAATGCAAAACCATCATGATGTTTTGAAGTAATGACGATATATTTCATACCGGCATCTTTTGCCATTCGCACCCATGCATCGGGATCATATTTTACAGGATTGAAATCTTTGGCAAATTCCTGGTACTCGGCGACAGGAATTTTTCCACGGTTCATGATCCACTCACCGATCCGATTTATTTTTTGCCCTTTATATGTACCGGCGGGCACTGCATACACTCCCCAATGAATGAACATTCCAAACCTTGCTTCTCTCCACCATTTCATACGCTCATTTGCATCGCCGGTTTGTGCATTCAATGAAAATGAAATGCAACCGATCAGCACTGATAAAAAAAATTTATGTTTCATTTTGTATAGTTGTTCACCAGTTTTGGCTGGTTACAGTATCCCTTTGACGCTACAAATTCCGAACTGGAAGGGATAGAAATTTTTCCAATACTGGCCTTTCATTAAGCTATTTTTACAGCCTGCCTACCAACCAGCTTCCATCCGTCCTTTTGCTTTTGCCAAACGTTTTTATGACCTCCCCTAAATCCCCTCCGAAGGAGGGGAGACTTCGAAGACTCCGATTGAGCGAAAGACTATTCATTAATTTTTTTCATCCTTCGGACTTTAATCCCTTCTCCTTTGGAGAGGGCTTTGGGGTGAGGTCTAAACTTTTCTTATCCTTCAATTTTTTTAATCGAATCAATGCTTCCAGGTAATAATAATCTGCATAGCTCAATGGAACATCCACTTCGCTATTCGAAGGCCTTGAACCTGTACTGTGCGAAAGAATAAATCCTTTATTTTCCCCAATAGCTGAACGATAATTATTAGTAAGCGATTCAATGATCTTATCAGCTTTTTCTCTGTAGAGCTTTCCGTTTTTACTATAAGTGCTTAACTCATATAATCCGGAAGCAAGTATAGCTGCTGCAGAAGCATCTCTCTCTTCATTGGGAATATTGGGCGCATTAAAATCCCAATAAGGAACCAGGTCTTTTGGCATATTGGGATGATCGAGAATAAAAGCAGCTATCTTCTCTGCTTGTTCCAAATATTTTTTGTCTTTGGTAAACCGGTAACACATCGTATATCCATAAAATCCCCACACCTGCCCTCTTGACCAGGCTGATTCATGTGAATAACCCTGGTGTGTATTTTTCTTCACCACTTTTCCTGTCACTGTATCATACTCCACCACGTGATAAGAACTGTTATCAGCACGATAATGATTTTTCATAGTGGTGTTTGCATGGGTCACTGCTATTTTGTAAAATGAAGAATCACCGGTAAGCTGAGTAGCAGCAAATAACAATTCAAGATTCATCATATTATCAATGATCACCGGATACGCCCATTTATCTGTACTGTGATCCCATGAACGGATAGTTCCTGTAACAGGACGAAAACGCGTGGATAATGTTTTTGCAGATTGAATGATCACTTCTTTGTAATGCTGATCATTTGTTAATCGAAACCCGTTCCCAAAACTGCAATACACTTTAAACCCCATATCATGTGTACCGCCATTTGTTTTTTCCCTTTCCATATTTGCAGTAAAATTTTCTGCCTGTTGTTTCCATTCATTGTTACCTGTGTATTCATACAGTAACCATAGCTCACCCGGGAAAAACCGCTTGTCCAGTCGCGGGAAGCAACCATTTTAATTCGCCTTTATTTAAAGTACGGGGTGATACAAGATCGGCATTAGCTGATTTAGCTTTTGGAATTTCCTGCAGCATTAGTTGTGTTTGCTTTTCTGCATCAGCAAAGACTTTAGACAATTGAATGTTTTGTGCTTGCCCGGCCAACATCAGGACCCCTATTGCCAAAACACTGCTAATGATTTTTTGTTTCATACTTTTGATTTCGAATAGATAAATTATGTTTCAAGCTTCAGTTCCCTGGTCAACTTCCGTTGCGTCGCACTCTTGTGCGTTCTGTTCGCTATTCAACAAGCCTCACCATATCAAAGGATTTCTCACCGGTAAATTCCTGATCACTTCTTCAACCGTTGGCGAATGATCCAATTTTTTCCATGTATCAAACCATTCTTTATTCTTAAATGCATCGGCGCCAAATAATAAAAAAGGTTGTGCCACCGGCCAGTTTTCCCAATACATTACATCCTGCTTATGCGGCCATTTAGTTTTATCGGCAATAAATGGATATAAATATTCAATCCCTTTTTTAATTGATCTTCCATCGGCTGTTTGATATTCCACAGATTGTCTTTTTCAGATGAAAGCAATCTGGCAAATGGTTGCCATTGCATCAAGATTGAAAATGGAATAGCCATAGGTTTTGTTCTTCGCAACTCCTGCGGAAAGCTTCCATCTGCTGCCATCTGGTTTGGCAGTAAAACATTTTTATAACGATCCCTGCAAAATTCTATGAGATGATTGATTGCCGGTAAATTTTGCAAATGCCGCTACCTGCATCACCCAGCAAGTACCATGATTGTTTGCGGCATTCATTTCATCTTTTCCATATTTATGTGTTGTGAGCCATTGAAAAATTGATCAAACCATTTTTTTATCCCAGTCAATACTGTTTTATCCATAGCCGGTGAATTCTGCATAGCAGTTAATGCCTGTACCACTTCCATTAACTGAATAGCATCAATGATACCAATACCTCTGCCCGTAAATCTTCCTTTAATAGCTTGTGCATATAGCAAATGCGGATTCATCATTGTTGCCGTATCGACAAACCATGCTTTGCAATGTTTCAATGCATGACGCACATATTTTTCATCACCGGTATCTTGTAAGCAGAAGCCAATGCACCCATCAAACGGCTGAAACGGATCATTGCATGGCGATGCGCAACAAAATTATCCGGGTTTGTCATGCCATCTTTTTGTATGTAAGGACTGTCAGCACTTACAGGATTGGGCCACCAGTAATCGCCTTCACTAAAGAAATCATGTTTGCCACCTGCACTTCTGGAGAACTTTGCGCTGTAACTGTAACTGGCTGCTGTTTCAATGCTTCTTCAGCTTCTGAAAGAATTTTATTCTTCAATACTTTTATTACATCTTTTTTAAAAAAAGATGACAATGGAACAGCGGGAGCCGACATAAATTTCCATGTAACATTTCCTATTGTATTCGGCTTATTATTTTCAGGCAGCAGATATAGTTCCTTTCCATTTTCCTTTTTTATCTTTTTCAACCGTTATCGTTCGCCATGCTAAATGATCCTTTTTCATAATTGAATGTTTCTCCATCATCATCATATAATAAATATTTGCCGGGCTTTTCTCCATAATGTCTTATTTCAATATCTACTTTCTCACCTGCTTTTGGTGCATGCAGCATTGGCTTCATCATTGGAATGATGCCGCCATCTTTTACATACACAGGAATTTTATCCAACCCTGGCGTAACGGTGATCACTTCACCATCACCTGCATATTCACCGGTATAGAAATCATACCATTTGCCTTTTGGCAAAACAACTTTACGTGTTGTTTGCCCGGTAAACAAAGGAGCAACCAATAAATATTCACCAGCCATATACTGATCTTTTATTTCTTTACTTGTTGCTTCTGCATATGGATTTTCTTCAAGGTTGGTATTGCCGGCTTCTTTTTTTACTTCCTGTTTAAATCCTTCTTCCAGTGCCATTCCCCTGAATACGCGGTGTTCCTTCAAAATGATATTTTGCAAATTCAGTATACCAGTAAGGCATCATTTGCATACGCAGCAAAGCCAATTGTTTTACCTGCTCCGCTACTTCAGGATATGACCAGGGTTTTGTTCCACTTGACCATGCATTGATCATCGCCATCGGGGAAAAAATAACTGTTTGAAAACGCCGCAACCATTCTTCACCTGTTTTGGAAGCTCTTGCTTCCGGCGTCCATAACACTCCGGCAAATCCGCTATTGATCAGTGCTGTGATAAAATCTTCATGATTATAATAATCATTGTAAATAACATAATGGAAAAGAAACGCCGCCGCCATTGTTTGCACGAACCAGTCCATAGGTCCGTTGATTTTTTTGATGAAACAATTCAGCAGCTATACCGCATCGCCAGCACGCCATAAGTCTGTCGCATTTGTTCGGCACTTATTCCCGAAGGAAAAGTCGCCACATCGGGCCAGAGATAATGATCATATCCATCCACTTCATCGATCTTATATCCGCTCACGCCAATATCAACCTGGTCTTTTTGCAATTGACCAAAGAAAATTTTTCTTGCCTCGGGAATAGTTGAAATCGGGCACCTCTCCTACCCACACTGTATGTGAACCTGTATAAGGTGTAATGCTTTTATAAAACGAAGCTTGCTTCGAAACATAAGGATTGATCCACAAATTCAAACGGATATTTCTATCCATCATTTCTTTTACAAATTTTGCCGGTTCAGGATAACGTTTTTTATCCCATTCAAAAGTTCCGGGATATGATTTGCTTTGCCAGCCAGGTTCCAAGCCAATAAAATCGAGCGGATAACCTTTTTCTTTAAAAGCATCCGCTTCTGCTTTTACTTCATCAGCAGTAAATAATGATCTTACTCTTTGTGTAAAACCCAAACCCCAGCGTGGTGGCAACACACCACCACCATTGAATAAATTAAACCGGCGCACTGCATCCAATGTTGTTGGTCCTGCAAATACATATACTTCCACTCCTGCTGCAGGAACTAATAATTTCTACTGCATCAGAATAAGGACGTGAACTCCATGTTTTATCGGTATTGCGATCTTTTTCAACCGGAGGATCTTTACTGTCTTTTCGAACACCGCTTCCTGCATATACAGTAATATATCTTGCAGAATTAATAAATACACCATATCCTTTTGAAGAAACATAAAAAGGAACAGGTGCATGTGTTCGGCCATTATCTCTTCCGCCATAATGATCCATGTGCAATTGCAATATCTTTCCCCGCTGGTGTACGGTTTGAAAATTTAATCCAAAGCCATAAAGCTGTTCTTCTTTTTCTAAAGGGAAACGTAAATAGGTTTTGCCATCATTGATCGTTCCTGCAATATCATTTTGAGAAAGCGGAAAAACTGCTGCTGCCATTTTTGATAAAGCTTCTTTATTTGGTATTGGGCCGGAAGCCGTTAATAAATTATAATCTTCAGGTTTTCCAATAATTCCTTTCCATACTCCGGGTGCTACTTCCGTCCAGGAGAGTGATGTCCCGATAGCTATCGGGAGTTGATGGTGAGTGGTGAGTTCTGCGCTGTTACAACATGAACCCAGAGCATCCATGAAACCACTAAAAAACTTCTATGACGGAACAGGTTTATCATTATAATGGAACGATTGTATAAGTTTTCCCTTTTTCAGTTATAAAATCAATTGTATAACGCTTTGGAATATTCAATTCAACCAATTTTGCCTTTTCATTTTTTTGATACGGCGGATTGCCATAAACAGTATTCAATTCATTTGAATTAACTCCTTCTGCTTGTTTTGATTTTACTTCAACTACTTTTACAGGTTGCAATGAACTGACCCTGCAATTTCCACCATTAGCTGAATAAATTTTTGCCTGTGTTAATTTTCCATCCTTCCAGTTTATGATCAACGTAAAATTTCCTCTTGCTTTAATTCCTTTTACAGATCCGTTTTTCCATGCAGAAGGCAATGCAGGTAATAATGCAATTTCTCCATTATGACTTTGCAAAAGCATTTCGGTAATGCCTGCCGTTGCTCCAAAATTTCCATCGATCTGAAAAGGAGGATGTGCATCAAATAAATTCGGATAGGTGCCGCCGCCACCCATTACTTCTCTTACTTCAGTGGGATTGATATAAGTAAATGCATCACTTAAAATTTTATATGCATGATCGCCATCCTGCAATCTTGCCCACCAGTTTATCTTCCACGCCATATACCAACCTGTACTTACATCTCCACGATGAATAAGTGATTGTTTTGCAGCAGCCGCCAATTCAGGAGTTGTGCTCAATGTGATCTGGCTCCCCGGATATAATCCAAACAAATGAGAAAGATGCCGATGCTTGTCATTCGGATCATCCCAATCTTTGAACCATTCCTGCAACTGACCATACTGACCAATATGAATAAGGATATAATTTTTCTTTTGCTTTTATTAATTCATTCCTGAAATCAATATCCATTTTTAAAATATCAGCCGATTTAATAACAGCTGTAAACAATTCACGGATGATGGACATATCCATGGTACTTGCCATACTCAACCTGGTATTCTTTTCCATTTATCTTCATTGTATTTTCAGGAGAAGTAGATGGATTGGTGACCAGATAACCCAGATTTCGGATCTTCGATCAGCCAATGCAAGAGAAATTGTGCTGCGCCTTTCATTAATGGATACGCTTCTTCTTTTAAAAATTTTTTATCGCCTGTAAATAAATAATGCTCCCATAAATGTGTGCTGAACCATGCACCAGCCATTGGCCAGCAACTCCAGCGAGGCATTGCTCTCGGATCATTCCAACCTTGCCCACCCGGCGGTGATGTTTTTGCCCAGAGATCAGAATTATGATGTGTTACCCATCCTTCATTGATATTATAATTTGTTTTTGCCGTTACTGCTCCATTCACTGCCAGTTCTTTCATAAAATCAAATAATGGCTGATGACATTCGGAAAGATTGGTATTCTCTGCCAGCCAGTAATTCATTTCGGTATTGATGTTGGTTGTATAGTTACTGCCCCAGGGTGGTTGTACATGATCATTCCAGATACCCTGCAGTTTGTTGGCCGTGAACCTGGTCTTGAAGAAGCGATCATCAAATATCTTCCAAACTGGTAATACAATGTTTGCAGTTGATAATCGTCAGGTGAAGCTGCATATTGTTTTAATCTTTCATCAGTAGGTTGTTTTGTTTTTTGTAGATCAACTCCAAGATTTAATTCAACTCTTTTAAATAATGATTGGTAATCTTTGATATGTGCAGCTTTTAATTGAGCAAATGATTTTTTTAATGCTTTATTGAGATTTGCTTTCGCTTCAACAGACGGATCTTTTCCTTCTTTTCCCGGCGATTTATTAAATCCATTAAAACTCGTTGCTTCAGAAAGATAAATGGTAACTGCATTTGCATTCGTTACAATCAGTTCATTGTTTTGTTGTCTTATTGTTCCACCTTCTGCTACCAATTTTACATGCACTTCAAAATTCATTCCTTCCGACTTCATCATATACTACCTGTTTGGTTCATAGTCACGTTGGCAACATATTTTGGGGCTTTTCCTTTTAGCAATAATTGAGTATTGCTAACCGCTGTCGTTTGATATTTTAATTTACTTGTAAGAGAAGTGGTAAAATTCATGGCTCCTTTTTTATCAGCAGTGATCCGTATGATCATTACTTTATCAGGATGACTGATAAATGTTTCCCGTGTATAAGTAACTCCTTTGATCGTATATTTTACTGTTGCAATTGCATTATTCAGATCAAGATCACGATAATAAGAAGAAGTAACAGTATCGTTTAACTGGTTTTGTATCCACAGATCAGCCAATGGTAAATATCTTGCAGAATAAGGTCCCTGCATTTTTCTTTCCATACAGCAGCTGCACTATCATAATTACCTGCAAAAATTAATTCTCTTACAACAGGTAAATATTTTGGAGCATCAGGATTATTGCCTGGATTTGGATAGCCCGACCATAATGTATTATCATTTAACTGGAATCTTTCTTTTGCAATTCCTCCAAAAACCATTGCTCCTGTTTTTGCATTGCCAAGTGGTAATGCTTCTTCCCATATAGTAGCAGGTTTATTATACCATAGTTTTAAGTTGGGATCATTAACTTGTATTTGCGCAATGGCTGCCTCCGATAACAACAGTAATACTATAAACGAAAGTCCTTTCATGTTTAGGTAATCACCACTTATCTATTGTTTAAAAAAATATCGCAGAATAAATTATCCTGCGATCATTTCTTATATCTGTACCATTGTTATTGCTTCTGATAAAACAGTACTCTGTCAATTACATGGATCGGGCCATTGGTAGATAATATTCCAGCGGTACGTGCCTGTATTCCCGGCGCAGCCAGGTTGGGCGTTGGAACCGCACTGCCGGGAAAATCATTTATCCGGAATCTTGAATCCCTGTCATTGATAACACGAAAAGCAATAAGGCTTTCCGGATTCAACGGATCAGTATTCGGTGGCAAAAGGGTATGTTCAAATTTCGGATCAGGCCCTACATTTTCAAATGTATGTTCTCCCTGAACTATTAATGAAAGAAGATAATTCAATACCTGTGTTTTTGGATAATCTTCCCACTTTGTAGCAGGTACGCGGGGTGTTCCAACCTTATACTTTCCAAAATAAGAACCGATAGTATCAACGGTTGTCCCACTACTGAATCGCCTGACGGCATCATTATGTAAAAAGATAAAAGTCCTTCCCGGTTTTGTGTACTCACTTGTATCAATGCCAGAATATACAATAGCCTGGTACATGCGTTTAAAAATTGTATCGTTAGGCGAAGTAGAAGGACCTAATGCACGAAGCTTTAAAAAATCCCATGCACTCATATTAATGTGCGGGTCAATTGTAGTAGTAGGGTGATCTTCATTTTTCTGATTTTCCAATCCGAAAAGTTTTCTGCAACCCGTGAACAAAACTGCTGCAATACAAATACCGATGCTATAGTAGATTAGTTTATGTTTTATTATTGCTTTCATAATTTCTTTTTTTAAGTCGTGGTGTACTTAATCTGAATAAGGAGGATTTTGTATCAGTAACGGATCTTTATTTAATGCATCCCTGGAAATAGGCCATAATATTTTACGTGCATCTGAAAATCCTGTTTGTCCTATGCCTAAAAAAGATTGCCTTCTTTTAACCAATGGATCCATAACCGCCAATACCCTACCGGTTCTTACCAGGTCAAACCATCGCTTACCTTCTGCAAACAATTCTAATTGTCTTTCATCCAATATCGCTGTTTCCATATCGAGCTGAGTAGCCAGGTTATTATAATTCGCAGGATTTAAATTTCCTGCTTTTGCTCTTGTGCGGATCTGGTTAACAATTGCAGTGGCTCCAACTTTATCATTATTCTTCCAGTTGAGGGCTTCTGCACGCATCAATAAAATATCAGCCCAACGGTATAAAAGTAACCGAACCTGGTTTTGAGCACGGCTGGGCACAACAGGTTTGCCGGCACCATCCAGTGGATAGAATTTCCATATCTGTATTACTCTTTGTAAAGCGTTTGCAATTGTTGTATCATACGTAATACCACGCCTGATATCTTGCTTGTTGGTTTCCCATCTCAGCAAAGGAATACTATCGATATAAAAATTTGAAGTTTGATCAGAAGATCCGATCTTACCGCCGATCCCATTTCCGCCATCAACCAGGTAATCCCAATTCAATGTCCAGATACTCTCTTTAGAGGTCCCTGTAACGATCATATCCTTGTAACTTGTAAAAACGGAAGTAGAGGGTGTCAATGCATACCTGTTAAGTGCAATAAGTTTATCGATAGTGGTCAATACATTTGTGTAATCTTTCTTCCATAAATAAACATCGGCAAGCGTTGCGAGTATTCCACCTGTATTTAGTTCAAACACATTGGTAGATGATTTATCTACCAAATCATTTGCTTTGACCAGATCGGGTATGATGACACTATTGATAATTGAATCCGCTGATGTCCGGGCAAGGTTGGGACTTTCATTAATATCTTCATAAGGTGTTAACCTCACCGGCAGCGCACCCCAAAGCCGCACACCCCAGAAAAACATATAAGCACGTACTCCATAGGCTTGGGCGAGATAATTGTTTCGTTGAACTTCGCTTAAACCAGTAATGCCTGGCAAATATTTTATTGCAAAGTTTGCTCTTGCAATAGTTAAAAATAAATTATCCCAGCTTGCAGTAGCGGTGGTTGAATTCAAACCATTCAACACGATGTTGATCTGGTTTTCACCAGTTCCTCCAAATGTAAAATTATCAGAACGTGCATCGGCCCATTCTGTAAAGCTGCCGTTGCTGCTAAAAGTTTTTTGCATTGCATCATATATGGCAGCAATACCCAGCTGAGCATGCTCAGGTGTTTTCCAGAATAGTGATGCTGACAGATCAGATATTGGTTGCTGATCCAATTTCTTCTTACAACCTGTCATCAAAATGGCAGTGAAAGCAAGTATAATATATATTGATCTTTTCATTTGTGCAGAATTTAAAAGTTGATATTTAATCCTCCGCCATATTCCCTTTTCCTCGGGAAGCGTCCACTATCCTGTCCCGGTGTAAGCGCACTTCCTAATGAGATTTCAGGATCATACCATTTATAATTGGTCCAGGTGATAAGGTTATTGCCAAACAAAAACACGCTGACAGCCTGGATCTTCACTTTTGAAAAAAGCTTCTTCGGAACTTCATAAGAAAGCCTGACATTGCGCAAGCGGATAAATGAAGCATCTTCTATATAAAGGCTGCTACCTGCCCTTCCATTGCCAAGCGAATTGTTTCTTGCGATCGGGTAAATGGTCACATCGCCGGGATGCCACCATGCACCATGAATATAATCCGGTTCCGGTGTTACATTGGTAGTAGCATTCAGGTTCAACTGCACGCGGGCATTGTTATAAATTTCAGCGCCCCAGCTTACATAATAAGTAAATGATAAAGTAAATTGTTTATAGGTAACGACATTGGTCAGGCCCGCGATCCAATCTGGTTGTGCATTGCCCAAAATGATCCGGTCGTTGTCATCTATTACACTGTCGAGGTTATTGTTTTCCCAGATCATATCACCGCCTTTTGATACAAGACCATTTGTTGATAATTGTTTGACGGCGCCATTGTATGGTTTACCATCCAGGGTATATCCGCTAAATACATTGTTGATAAAAACAGGAGTTAACTGGTGTAAATAATCAGGAGTCCAGGCATTTGATTCATCATAAGAATAAACGCCGAGTGCACGGTATCCATAAAAATCACCGAATCTTCCACCCTCTGAAACTTTCCAAACTGCACCCGGTAACAGATCAGTGCCGCCATACAATTCTTTAACGGTATTATTATTAAATGACATGTTCAGCGAAGCATTCCATGAAAGATTTTTATTGCGGATGGGATAACCGCTCAGCACAAATTCAAGTCCTTTATTTTGAATTGATCCCACATTGACTTTAACGGTACTGAAACCAGTATTGGAAGGAAGGGGCGCACTATATAAAAGATTTTTTGTTGTCTTGTTATAATAATCAGCAGTGAAAGAGATCCTTCCTTTTAATAACGCCAGGTCCATTCCTACATTGAATTGGTTGACGGATTCCCATGCCAGCTTGTTATTTCCAAATGTAGAAGGCGGAGCAACTCCGGAAATGCCATTATAATAATTGTTTCCAAATGTATAACGCAGCAAACCATCATAGGGACCAATCCTGTCATTACCTATCGCACCATAACTCACTCTGAATTTTCCATCATCTAAATACCTGCCTGCCCAATCCATAAATTTTTCTTCTGAAAAACGCCAGCCTACAGATGCAGATGGAAAGAATCCCCATTTATTGTCTTTACCAAAACGCGAAGATGCATCGGCTCTGAAATTGCTATTGAAAAGATATCTTCCTTTGTAAGAGTATCCTGCTCTTGCAAAATATGAATGCTTAAAAAATCTTTCTTCAGAGGTGGTAGCCGGATTTTTTATCTGTGCGGAATTCATTGTAAGTACTGTCTCAGTTACAAGGTTTGTTCCGGATTGTTCAGCTTCACGAAGAAAACCCTGTTCAGAACTAACACCTAACACACCGGTTAAGGTGTGGTTACCTTTTATAGTTTTATTATAATTAAAATATCCCTGCGCCTGCCAGTACGTTTCAAATTCTGTATTATCCTGCAATTCATTATTAAGTGGGTTTGCACTGCTGTTCAGTTTTGCAAAGAAAACCAGGTTATGTACGTGAGTTACTCTTACATTGGCATCAACAGTAAATTTTAATTCCTTAAGAAAATTATAGCTGATATAATTATAAATGCTTGCGTCATAAATATCAAAGTTGTTTTTGTTGAGCAATGCTTCTGCTACAGGGTTTCTTCTTCCTCCGATCAGACCTGCAAGGCTTCCATCCTGGAAATACATTCTGAAGTTGGGCGGTCTTTGAATAGCCTGTTGCAAGGTGCGCCCTTCATCGATCCTGTTTTCTCTTTGATATAAGTGCCTGGATGCGGGTACCAAATGCAAACCGTTCGTTGGGCTTATAGTCAATATTAAATCTTGCCCTTGCAATGTCTGCCCAGCTATTTATAATTAGACCCTTATCTCTTATATAACCCATACTGCCATAATAGTTCATCACTTTGGTACCACCGCTTACACTCAGATCAATCTGATTCCTGATAGCAGTTTGAGTCAGCATATCCTGGTAATCATTATCGGCATTGTATCCGGGATTTAAGGAATCTGTCGGTATCGAAACAGTGCCGGTCGCACTGCGTTTTTGATCGAGTAATCTTCTGTCAGCAGCATTTGCCTGTGGCACTTTGCGGGATAAATTACCGAAGCTTGTGAAATACCGAAGATCAACTTTTGCTCTGCCTTCTTTACCTTTTTTTGTTGTTATAATAATAACGCCATTGCCACCGGCAGAACCATAGATTGCAGCGGACGCAGCGTCTCTTAATATTTCGATTGATTCGATATCCGCCGGATTGATGCCATCTATATTTACTCCCTGTGCACCATCTACAATATATAATGGTTCAGCACCGGCTTCCAATGTTCCAATTCCTCTTATCCGAATAGAACTACCTGCGCCCGGCCGTCCTGATTCCTGGGCTATCACTACTCCGGGTACCTGGCCTTGTATTGCCTCAAATACATTTTGAGGTTGCCTTTCCATTATTTGTTTGCCGGGGATAGATGATATAGCCCCTGTTACATCCCGTTTTCTCTGTGTGCCATATCCTACAACTACTACTTCATCAAGATTACTGACCGATTCTGCTAAAACAATATCGAAAGTTCTTTTGTCACCCACTATCACTTCCTGGCTCGCATGCCCGATCAATGAAAATACCAGGACGGATTTTTGATTGGGAACTTCGATATTGAATTGACCATCCTGGTTTGTGGTTGTTCCTGTTTTTGATCCTTTAAGTACCACACTTACGCCGGGAAGGGGGCTACCCTTCGCGTCTTTGATTGTCCCGATTACCTGTATTGTCTGCGCATGCGCAGCAAATACTATTAGTTGCAGTAAACTCAGAATAAAAAACCTGCAGAGATCTCTGCTCATCTTACTCTTGTTACTGGTTTTAGAAAAAATAATTTTTCTCATACAAGCAGTTTAAGTTTTTTAAGCTAAACAATGAATCATAAAGTATTTAATTTAGAAATTCCGGCAGCCATTCATTATTAGATATTGCCATGGCCATCAATTTTTATTACCTGGCTGATTTTGCCTTAACCTTTTCAACGTATTAATATGCAATTACGCAACATTTCCTTTGCCGTCATTTCTGCTGATTATCCTAACACTAAGCTATTTTAACATGGGTCAGTTGCAGAAAAACAAGGGAGGAGATTCATCTGAGAAGAATAAAGTTTCAATTGAAAATGCCCAGTAGAAATGCCGAACGTGGAAGTGAGTGACACAACAGGTGATGATAGTAGTACAAAAGCTGGCCACATAAAAATCATAACTCAATTTTCTGAGTGGCCCTATCCTTCCATGTTTTTTCTTTTGCACTTTTTTAAACGCCACTGAATATAGAAAAGCCGCCATCAACATTTACCACGGTTCCTGTTACAAATTTTGATGCATCACTTAATAACCATATAAGAACTCCGGTCAATTCACCGGGTTCACCAAAACGATTGAATGGTGTGTTTTTTATCACCAGTCCACCACGCTCCGTCATAGTTCCATTGCCATTTGTAAGTAAGTTTCTGTTTTGTTCGGTAAGAAAAAAGCCGGGTGCGATAGCATTCATACGTATCGCATCTCCATACCGTTTTCCTAATTCTACGGCAAACCATTTGGTATAAGAATCAATGGCACTTTTTGCCATACTATAACCCAACACTTTTGTAATTACACGTTGTGATGCCATGGAAGAAATATTTACAATGCTTCCTTTTCCCTGGCCGGCGATCGCTTCTCCAAAGATCTGTGTAGGCAGCATTGTTCCAAATAAATTCAGATTCATCACTTCTTTAAGTGCAGCAAAGTCTAATTGAAAAATATCCTGGTCAGGCGCTATCACTGCTTGCGGCATATTGCCGCCGGCTGCATTTACAAGGCCATCGATTTTTCCAAAATCATTTAGCAACTGCTTTTTAGCTGCCAGGAGTTGTTGCTCATTTGTTACATCAGCTATCAGGGTAATTGCTTTACCTCCATTCTGAATAATTTCTTTTACTCTTTGCGTTGCTACTTTTTCATTTCTTCCCAATACACCAATGATGGCGCCTTCCTCTGCCAATGCATTAATAAAAGAATGACCAAGCACACCTGTCGCACCTGTAACTACGATCACTTTATCTTTTACTGAAAAATTGCTTTCCATTTCTGTTGATTTATATACTTAATAACGCAATGGCGTATCTCTTGAATCAGCGTATGCTTTATTGTAATCTAATTTTTTAACGCTGCCTGCTATATACTTTATTCCCTGGAAAATGTGTTGAACAAACACCGGGTCGCTATAATCTTTTTTATCGTGCCCCAATACAGTACACCATGTGTGGCCACCATCAAACTCATTGGTCCACACCGCAGGATATAATTCAGAAAAACCACCTGCATTTTTAACGATCAGGTTTCTTTGCGTGGTATCTGATGTGTTTAATGTAGTAATATCATGCGCCATGATAGTTTTACTGCCGGGATATAACTCTTTTGCAAAATAACATTCATCTTCTTTCTCCCATACTTTCGGCAAACCCTGCACAGAAGGATGCGAAGGATCGATCACCTTCACTGAAAATTTTTGAAATTTTGCATGCCATGAAAAAGTTCCGCCGAGCATCATCTTAAACCATTTCCAGTTTCGCTCTGTTCCGGTAACGGAATGGATACCGACAAATCCTCCGCCTGCTTCTATATAGCGCCTGAATGCCAACCGCTGATCATCGGTATCAAATACATCATTGTTGGTGCTGGGGAATATCAGCAGCGTATATTGCTTAAGATTTTTTTCTGTCATTACAGAAGGATCAGCAGAAGTATCCACTTTAAATCCATATTGCACTCCTAATTTCTGAATACAACTTACAGCACTGGGTATATTATCATGCACATATCCTTTTCCATTTTTGGTATATACAAGAACACTTACTTTTTTCCATCCGATAGCTATCGGATCCACTTTGTTCTGTGCATATAAATTCTTATTCCATGAAAATTGAAACAGTATAAGAAAGCAAAATATTGCTCGTTGAGATCCTTTCATTTGAAATTATTGAATGATTAGTTGCCTGCTTTTATATCGGGCTTTTCTTTGCAGCAACATAGTTCGTTCCGTACGGGAACCGCTGTGGTCTTGATAATAATTTATTCGCTTCAACATTACCGTTAAAAATTTCTTTTTTCGGATCCCAATACAATTTCTTTCCTGTTTTCATAGCTGCGTGTGCCACCAAGCAGGCGCTGCATGAACGGTGTGCTACTTCTGCAGGACTGATAGTTGGCTTTTTATTTTGAATACAATCCAACCAGTTTCCGTGCTGCTCTTTACTTTCATACAGATGAATTTCATTTGGGCCAATTACAGAAGACAATATCTTCGGGTCACTTGCAGTAAATGCTTTATTAGTGCCGCCCGCTGTGGGATCGGTAGCGGTAACACTTACATTACCTCTTGAAACAAATATCCATCCAGTACTTCCTTCAAATTTTATTCCGTTAGGATTTTCGCTGCTTAAATACATTGTAACTCCATTCGCATATTTTGCATGCAACTTTATAATTACCATGTACATTCCATAAACCGGTCTTTGGAAATTCTGCACTGCCTTCTATTTCGATAGGACCAGTTAATTCAGTATTCATACCCCAATGTGCAATATCAATATGATGCACGCCCCAACCAGTTATCATACCTGCACCAAATTGTTCAAGGCGTAACCATCCAGGTCTGCTATCAGGATCAGTTTGTGAATGAACACGGTCAAGCGTATAATATATATGTGGTGTTGATCCGAGCCACATATCATAATTAAGATTTTCGGGAACCGGCATTTCAGCGGTATTACCACCAGCAGGATCAGATGGCAATCCAATATGCACTGTATGCAGTTTACCGATACGTCCGTTCCTTACCAACTCACAAGCTCTTTTAAATTGCGGCCATGGATTTATTGAACGCTGCTGGCTGCCCAAGCTGGAATACAACACCAGATTTTCTTACAGTATCACTCATCATTCGTCCTTCTTCAATAGTAAGTGAAGTTGGTTTCTGCAGATAAATATGTTTGCCTGCCAATGCAGCTTCCATAGCAGGCTGCGCATGCCAGTGGTCAGGTGTGCTGATCATTACTGCATCAATATCTTTATTTGCCAGCAGGTCATGATAATCATCATATGTTTTGATGTCCACATAATTTTCTTTGCCTGTTTTTTTTGTATACCATCCTTCTACCAATTTTTTACCAAGTTGCAACCGGTTACGATCCACATCTGCTATTGCCATAATATGAGCATGATCATATTTAAATGTTTCCGCAAGATCATGTGTACGTGCAATACGGCCACAACCTATTTGCCCGATATTGATCTTATTACTCGGTGCATTTTTACCAAAGACAGAAGATGGAACGATAGCAGGAAAGCTGTTCAAAGCAACCGTTCCGGCTGTTAGCTTAATAGTATCTTTTAAAAATCTTCTCCGGTTATTGGATTGTTTTAATTGTTCCATAGATTTATTTTTTAAAAAAAAGGAAGCATGCATTCAATAGCAATGAATACTTTAAATGCATGCCTTACTAAAAAATTATTCAGGTATTACGTCCAACGGAGGAACATTCAAATCTGCACCGGAGTATCCAATGTTTTGATTGATACGTCCGTCTGTATTACCTAAAATAGCAGATTGCGGAATGGGCCATAATACATGATATTGGCTTATCTTAAACATATCCTGGTGGATAGTAACAAAATTGGTCCTGTAAAAAACATTTTTCTCCAAAATTCTATCCACCATAAAATTAGAAGTAGAAAAACCAGTCAGTGAATATGTTTTACCATTATAAGGTTTACCTGTTTTTGCAAATAGATAAGCGATCCTTGTCAACTCTGTTTTCCGGCCTTCTTCATAATATAACTCCCTGGCTCTTTCATCCAATATAGTACCGATACTCATATTCGCTGCTGTATAAGGAGCACAGCCTGCTCTTTGTCTTACTTTATTTACATCAGCCGCAGCATTGGCCATATCTCCTTTCCAAACATAAGCTTCTGCACGTATCAGGTAAGTTTCTGCGAGACGCATTACATACCAATCTGTATTTCCACCTCTCATCGGTGTGTTTTCAACATCTGGTATATATATTTTATAATGTGGCCATGGATACCATTGACGTAAAGTATCTGAGCATAAAAGTGTTCCGTTTGCACTATACAAACGTAATCTTTGACCATAGTACGGGTCAACATTTTTCAATGCCGGATTACTGTACCGCAGGTTCTCCATATACATCCAGTTACCCGATGTTGAATCATGCCTAAGATCATTTACATCATCCCATATTTCTTTATAGTGATAAGAAGTTGAACGGCAACGACCGATGCCACGACCATACAATTGCATATTATCAATCTCAATATTGGCAAGGGGAGATATACCGGTACCGCCGTTCGGTGTTCTGATACCTGCAATGGATATACCGGGAGCTGCATTGCGCATAGATTGAATACCACCAACAAATCTACCTGCATTTCCAAAGGCATCAGTAACTAAGAATAAAACTTCAGTATTGGCTGCGGCAGCTTTATTTGCCGGACGGTGCAGATCCCAGATAACATTTTTGGTCGCAATACCAGCATCTACTCCAAACCTGGCAGTCATTAAACTATAAGTACCACTATTAATAACGGCACTGGCCGCAGCAATTGCATCATCAAACAGGCCTAATGCAAGATTTATTTTTGCTAATAAATGATAAATGGCACCCCTGTTTACATCTCCCCTATCAGATTTCCAGGGTACCCAAAGAACAGCACTGTCAAGATCTTTTTTCATTCGCTGCCAAGATCACTTCTCTTTTTACCGAAGCATAATTTGTTTTTACTTCAGTTAATTCTTTTAAAGGACAAGGAACATCACCAAACTGATTAGTTAAACGGTAATAATTATAGGCTCTGTAAAAATATGCTTTGCCCTTAATAACGTTTTTAGTAGAATCATTAATAGCTTCTGCTGCCGGAAGCCGGGAAATAATCGTATTTGCTAAACGAATACCAATCCATTCCTGTTCCCAGTACCAGCCAATTTTATTCGCATCTACACTATTCAGATTTGCATCCGGTTTAATACATACATCTAAATTTTGTGCAGGACCAGTTTTATCATCTGTTCCTTCCACGGCTACTTCTGAAAATATGGTTTCACTAATAATTGGCGCACCATCGCCATACCATTCATTCTTAAGAATTCTTGCACATCCATTTAAGGCCGCATTGAATCCCACAACATCTACTAAGGTATTTTCAGGAGAAAAGAAGGAAAGTGGTTTGGGTTCTAACCAGTCTTTTTTACAACTTTCCAAAACCATCATGCCAATAATAATGATGGCTGACAGGCTAAGTATTTTATATAAATTTTTCATGTATTTATTATTTTAACGGTTATCTTATAATGTTAGGTTCAATCCAAAATTATAGGTCCTTGGAGTTGGCGTGATGTTTTGAAGACCATCTGCTCCATGATATTCCGGATCGAAGTAATCCCATTTTGAAAATACTGCTGCATTCACCACATTGACATAAAATTTCAAGGCGCCTATTTTCCATTTTTGGGTAATTCCTGAAGGAATTGTATATGCAAGACTAATATTACTTAACCTGACAAAGGAAGACTTTTTATACACGTTCCAGGTAACACCGCCGCCCCGGGTGGAACCAAGTTTTCCATATTCATTCGTTGGGTTGTAAGGAGTCCAGTAAGGTACTTCATAGAAGTTAACCCTATCATAGAAAATGTTATTACTATTGTTCCTGGCTCCATTCGTGGCCTCATTAAATGTACTTAGCTGGCCGATCTTGGCGTATAGGGTAAAAGAGAAATCGAAATCTCTATAGATTTTAAATTCGTTTCTCATGTTCCATGAATACTTAGGAGCAAAATCACCAATAAATTTTTTATCGGCAATTGTATACTTGCCATCTCCATTTCCATCAACCAGGCGCATATCACCCGGTTGAAATCCATATTGAGTTGCCATCGCCTTATCAGCAGTTTGCCAAACCCCTTGAATAGGATAATCGTAAATAGCAGAAATGGATTTTCCAATATACCAGTTATTAACTGCATCATCCTTTTCTGAACGGCCAATTTCCTTTCCTGTTACAGGATCGTAATCAGGAGTAGCTCCGTATAAATGAATAATTTTATTCCGGTTTAACCAAAATCCAAAAGCTGGTATTCCAGGAAAAATTCTTTAGCTGCATGTTTACGGTATTCAAAGTCAATTCAAATCCTTTATTATCCACCTCCCCGAGGTTTACCAGTATACTGGTAAATCCGGTAACCGTAGGTAATGAGCGATTAACCAGCAGATCTTTTGTGGTCCGGTTATAAACATCAATTGAACCACTTACTTTACCTCTTAAAATAGAATAATCCAAACCAAGATTTGTCGAACTGTTTCTTTCCCATTTCAGATTTGGGTTTGCTAAAGTAGTTCCTGCCACATAAGAAGTATTATAGCGGGTGCCGCCTGAAGTTATAAACTCATAAGTGCCGGCACTTAAATTAGACAAGGCAGCATAACGACCAATTTGCCTGTTGCCGTTCTCGCCGTAAGAAATTCTAACCTTGGCATAATCAAGCCATCTTAAATCCCTTCATAAATTTTTCGTCACTGATTGCCCATGCCAGGCCCAGGGAAGGGAAAGTAGCTCTTGGATTTTGTATTCCAAATGCCGAATAACCATCTCTGCGGGCAGTTGCAGTTAAGAAATAACGTTGGTTGTAATTATAAGTAACCCTGCCCATCAAAGCATCACCTGTTTCATATTGGTCATCACTAACAACAACCGGAGGTAATGTGGCGAATTGAATACCGTTGTAACCTAAATTATCACTGGGTGCAAAATTCTCTGCCTGGATAGTAGTATTCCATGATTGGAATTTTTCTGCATTAACCAGGAATGTAGCCTCTATAGAATGTTTTCCAAATCTTTTATTCCAGCGCAGGATATTATCCACCTGCCATGAATAAACAGTTTGGTTTCTTCTGTTCACAACACCTTTTCTTGCTACTATATCTGGTTTTTTAGAAGACAGATGCTGGTATTCACGTAATATGTCAAACCGTGGAGAAAAATTAACCTGGTATGAGAAGCCAAATGGCAAATCTCCTTTTGCATAGATACTGGCAAAAAAATCATCATACTTATACAAACGTTTTGTAAATGCCTGGTCTAAGAAAGGATGTGTATTGGAACCGGGATCATCATTAGGGCTTTGCCTTACAGTAACTCCATCAGCAGCATAAAAAGAACCCCACGGAGTAGTGGCTGCAATATCACCAAACCTGACAGGTACAGTACTTTCATCCCTGTTAGAATATTGAAAATTTAAACCAGCTGTGAAAAATTTAGCAGCTTTTGCTTCTAAATTAACACGAGTACGGAAGATCTTATATTCATCACCAACCGTTAACCCTTCATTCGTTAAATATCCCAATGAAAAATAATAACTATAGTCTTCTCTTCTCTGAGCAATACTAATGGTATGATCATGCTGAATGGCATTGTCATTATAGATCAGGTCTTCCCAGTCAAGAGATTTTCCTGCTTTATAATTAGCCAATTCAATTGGTTTAAACAAATTACGTTGAAACCATACATTAGTAGGATCAAGACCAGTGGACCCATCCAATGCTAACCACTGAGCCAATGTAAAAGTTGATGGCAATTTAGTAGGATCAGTATAAATATATTGGATACCTGGTTTAGTAGTAGAATCAAAACTGGCTTTCGCCCACATGGCGGCTGCACGAAACTGTAAAAACTCCTGTGCATTTAATAAATGAGGTTGATTAACCAGTTTGTTCATACCAAGATTACTGTTCAATGTAATTACTGGTTTACCCAGTTTTCCTTTTTTAGTTGTGATCAATACGACGCCGTTGGCAGATCTTGCTCCGAATACAGCAGCGGAACTTGCATCTTTTAAGATGTCGATGGTAGCAATATCATTGGGATTAATATCGGCCAATGTTCCAGGATAAATTACCCCATCCAATACTATCAAAGGGGATGAGCTGGCTGTTAAGGTACCCTTGCCTCTGATCTGCAGGCTCCCGTCTTTACCTTTGGTACTGGGATCAAAACCCACATCTAATCCGGCAGCATTACCCCGTAACAGATCTTGTACTGTTCTTGGGTTCTCATTTTCAAATTGGCTGGCTTTTACTTGTGCAATAGCTCCCGTCAGATCTTTTTTCTTAGCAGTACCATAACCGGTTACTACCACTTCATTCAAAGAAAAAACAACTTCAGTTAGTGCAATGTCAATGGTACCCTTTTCCATTTACTGACATTTCTATTGGCAGCAAAACCGGTATAGCTAAATACCAGCACACCGTTTTCAGGAACATCGGTAAGCTGATACCAGCCTTCTGAGTTAGTAGAAGTTCCCCTTGATGTTCCTTTTAATAGAACACTTACCCCCATGAGCGGGTTCTTTTTACTGTCAGTAACTTTTCCTGAAACAGTAAGCGGAGGAGATTTTGCATTAAGTAATATGGGCAGGCAAATTGAAACAAAAAGAAAGCAACCAATTTGCCGAAAGATTTTACCACGTATGGTATTAATAAAGACGTTGCCTCGAATGGCATTGAGTAGAGTGTGTAGCATATCGCAAGCTTTGGTTTTACAAAAATGATTCGATATCGAAATGCCGGGTTATTAAACAATTTTCAAAAGAAAAACTTGTTTAATAAAGCCGAACGATGATAACCAATAAATAAAAAGGATGTTTCAGAGGGTAAATAAATTCACAATCGCCGATGAACAATGCAAGGGGAAAATAGAAAAATCCTGTAACCAAACTACAAATTCTGTCCCAACAGCAGCCAACTAATTTTCCCCATAAGCAGAAACCAGCTTTCAAATCTTCAATTAACGAAAATTAGTTCTCCCAAAAAGCAAATTCTGATTAAATGTATTATTATTTAATGTATTCTTATTACACAGGAGAGGCCTGCAAGGAAAGAAAGGCTACTACAACGATTGAAATTAATTAGAATCCTGATTTTTTATTAATTTGTAAGGGTGATTCTGAAAAGATCTGCTTCATGAAAAAAGGCGTTACAATCAAAGACATTGCACTAAAACTGAATATGTCTGTCTCTACCGTATCAAAGGCGCTCAATAACGATCTTTCCATCAGTACTCCCACGAAGGAAAGAGTGAAACAACTTGCAAATGACTGGAATTATATTCCTAACGAAGCGGCTCGGCACTTTAAGCTCAATAAAACGTTTACACTGGGACTGGTCATCCCTGATATGCTTGACCAATTCTTTGTGTTAGCAATAAATGGTGCAGAGAAAATAGCTGCCACGGAAAAATATAATGTAATCATTTCTCAATCGCATGAAGACCCCGCTAATGAAGAGAGAATTGTTGATTTGATGAAACGGAACAGGGTGGACGGATTAATTGTTGTTATCACAAAAAAGACACAGGATATGTCACCATTTCTAAAGCTGAAGAGCATCGGCATCCCTGTTGTTTTCTTTGCCCGCCCGCCGAAAGATGATTCGTTTGATTACGTAACAGCAGACAATGAAGGCGGAGCGTTTAAAGCAACTGAATATTTAATTAAAAAAGGACATAAACGTGTCGGTCATCTTATGGGACCGGAGTCCATGGCGGTAAGTCAAAAAAGATTGCAGGGATACAAAACAGCATTGCAAAAAAATAAGATCGGGTTTGATCCGGACCTTGTAAAGGCTGTTGACCTGACAGAAGAATCAACTTTTTTTGCAATGAGCCAGTTTATGAAAATGAAATCCCCACCGACTGGAATTTTTACTTTCAAAAATTATATTAGTCTTGATGCAATCGAATATCTCAAAAAGAACTTTCCTGGAAAGGTGAATGAAATTGATTTTACGGGCTTTGGCAACCTGCCCCTCTTTCGATATCTCGATCATAAGCCGGTTGCATCAATTGAAGAAAGTTCTTATGAAATGGGTGAGGAGGCCGCACGGTTATTATTCCAGTTCATTAAAGAAGAAGATTCCACGATCACCCGTGCGGCACAACATATCCAAATTCATTGCAAGCTTGTCGTTCACAAATAAAACAGGCCCCAATCACATTACGCGGCGATAACACAACAGGGAACGTAGAATTATGTTCTCCCATTATTTTTTAAATCAATTTTTATATCGGTTCAAATATTTTTTTACCAACCTCCCCCACTCTTTAATATCACTGTCAGTCCAGTTGCCGCCGGATGCAGCGGATTTTTCAAGTACCGAACAGGTTTCTTTTTTATCAGAAACCGACCATCCGATCCAACTCAATTTTTTTTCATCCATCCATTCTGCAAATGCTTTCCATTCGTTATGGTCTAATGGTCCGTCTCCTGATGCTTCCATGCCGGCGCATTCTGAAATAAAAATGGGCAAGCCTTTTTTTATTGCTTCATCAGCACGGTCGCGTAACCATTTCTTATGTGTGCCGGCATAAAAATGCATTGTGTACATAAGGTTATCATATCCTTCTATCGGATCCGCCGCAGCAAGGTGAACATCCTGGCTCCAATGCGATGAGCCGACTAAAATAATATTGTCGCTGTCATTTGCCCGGATCGCTTTTATTACTGCCTCCGAATATTCTTTTACCGCAGTCCAGCTTTCATAGTCGGGTTCATTGTATATTTCATAAATAACATGAGGATACTTTCCATATTGCTTTGACATCATTGAGAAAAATTCCACCGCTTCTTTTTGATGGATGTTATGATCATGCCAGTCGATAATAACATATACATTCTCTTTAATGCAAGCATCGATCACATTCGTTATTAATTCTATTGATCGTTTGGAGTTTTTTAAATAGCCGCTGTCAGGTTCTATTCCCATGGCTGCCCGGATAACAGTACAATTCCATTTAGCAGCCAATTCGTGTACAGCATCTGCATTATAAAATCTTGGCCACCAATTATGCCAGCCGAAACTCATTCCATGCAGGGCAACATCATTACCTTTTGCATCAACCAATTTTGTCCCCTTTACTTTCAATTGCCCATGGCGTGTTACCGGTTGTGAACCGGAAGTAAAAAATAGTATTATAAAAAACAGGGTACTTAAAACTGTTTTCATTTTTTATAAATGTTTTTAAGATCGTTTTCAAATAACGTATAGGGATCATTATAGAATTTTATAAAATCCGCTTCGCTTACATGCCCGGGGAACGGAGCATAATAATGTGTAGGGCTTCTTGTATCGTTGCGCCAAACCAATACATATGTAAGCTTTAGTTTTTCTTTTTTTAAAGATTTTAATAATGTCTCCGTCCACCATGTTGTATTTGGAATAGATTCCAAACCGGTTTCTGTAAAAGCTGCCAGCTTACCGGCTTTTTCAGCATAATCAGAAACTATTTTTAATTTTTTAATACCGGCATCAAGATCATATCTACCGTCCCTGCCCCAATCACCATAATTATCCACGCCAACCATATCCACCCATTCGTCACCGGGATAGCGTTCCAAAAATTTTTCTTCGGTTGTAAACCTGTTGTCGGGAGAAAAAGCATAAATAAAATTATGAACGTATAATGAATCTCTTAAATAAGAAACAGTAAATCTCCATAAGGATCTAAATTCATCAACGGTGCAATGAGCCCTCCCCCACCAGAACCAATCGCCATCAAATTCATGATAAGGGCGGAATATCATTGGTACAAGCTTGCCATCTTTTCCTTTTGTTGTGTTGGCAAGGCTTGCAACCGTTCGAAGAATATTTTTATAAACATCATGATGTGAGCCGCCGGGTATAATAAGTTTTACAGATGGTTTTGAAACAGTATCAACCCAGTAAAAACCACCACCTGAAGCGGGATTAATAAAATGCCACGAAATAGTTGTCACTCCACCCCTGTCATATGTGTCTGCAATTGTTTTTTCCAATTCTTTTTTTGTTCGTTGAATTAAACTGTCAGGTCTTCCGCTTAGCCCGCTGAAATCGACACCAATGACTGCGGGATGAGAACCCGTTACTGATTTTACATCGCTGCGGTTTTCATCACCCTGCCATCCATGACCATATTCGGTTGCATGCTGATGGCCAAATAGAATATGCTTTTCAGATAATTTTTTAAGATTCAAATGCAATGCCTGTGTTTCTTTTGTTGCTTTTGTATCGATCAGCGCAAAAGGTTTTTGCGCAAAAGCATATTGAGAAAGAAACAAGAAAAAGGAAGTAATCAGAAAATATTGACGGGTTGTTTTCATTTCTCAAAAGTTTTTAGTGATTGTCCGCATATATCAACCTGACTATTTTTTAAACATCGTAGTGTCCTTTGTGCTTCTTAGTGTTCTTTGTGTTCCAGTATTTTTGTAACACAAAGGACACAAAGAATTAACTGGTTTGCGATAACCGGAAAGTCCGTTAATTTTTTATCAATTCATTATTTTCAATAATAGATTCATTTTTTTTCTATGACAAGATAAACGGCTCCTCTCGCCGGTATATTTACAACGATGCCATCGGCTGCAGCTGTTTTGTAAGGACTGATGGTTTTATATGCCGATGGACCGCCGGATGCCGAAGAAGATGCGTTGCCATTTACCAGGACATTTCTTGAAAATTCTCCGTTATCAGTGCCTCCATTCAATCTATAGTAATAAAAACTATTTCCCTTTTTAAAATTATTCACTACTACTTGCACAGTGGCCGCGGAAGTAGATTTATTGATCAATGCAACAGCGGTTTCGCCGGAAGTGAATGAAGAAGCATAACTGACAACAGAAGATGCATTAGATGTTGAAGAAACCAGCCTGTCGCCGAGCATTTTTTGAAAAAAATACATATAATAATAAACAGGCCGGGGGTTCCATTTCGGTACGGCATCAGGTTCATCACCGATATTAAACATGCCATGATCATTACCATTATCCCATCCATTTGCAAGATCCCACCTGCCCGTCATCCCAAATTTATTTTTTAACGCTTCTCCAATTACCATTACAGCATGAAGTCCATTTACATTGCTTACTGCTTGTTTAGAACCAACAGAGAATATATTATATTCACCCAAAATGATTGGCTTATGTGGAATAGCGCCATTTGTTAACGATTGTTTTACATAATTCATCATTGTTTGTGTTACCGATTCCGGAGTGGCTAATATTATATCTGCACTTGCATTTGTTTGATAAGGTGTGTAATAATTATGTACAATATAAAAATCAGGAGAAGTGCCTGCGCCAGTGAACAACCCTGTATTCCAATTTGTCGCAGTTGGTGTCCACCAACTTTGCGGAGCTGACTCACTCATCACAGCGCCGATGTAAATAGTTTTTCCAATATCCTGCGCTGCTTTACGCATACTGTCTGCAAATATTTTAAAATGCTGACCATATAACAATCCGGATAAGTATTCTGGTTGTCCATCCTGGTTGTTAGCAATATTTATTCTGTACCCTGCTTCCCAATCTCCAAAATTTTCATTGCCCACTTCCCAATATTTTGTACGGCCATTATCATGTCTTACCCAATCTGCAGCAAGATGTGCAGCTTTTGCAACAGGATTAGTGCCGGTACCATAACGGGCATATCCATAATTCACAGTGATCATCCCTTTATTACTTGTTTGCTGCAGCATGTTATAATAATTATCTGCTGAGCATGTCCAGTTTGCTGAGTTTGTACCAAACCAATATCCTGCAGCAACGGTGGTGCCATTTGCCTGCACAAGATTTGCAGGCGCATCAGCAGGTGCAGTATTCACCGGTGCATTCCAAAAGAATATATCACTTATACTTCCGCCGGGAAAACGAATAATATGCGGATGCAAGGTTGTCAAATGATCCATCAGTGAGGTTTCGGTAACCATTTGAGTCATCCATATATTCGCATTATTACCCGCAATCGATCTTGGAATTTTCGTTAACACATTACTTCTGTCAACTGTTACAGTTGATGTAACACCGGTTGGTAACGATGCTGCAGTAAACGAAGAAGGTATCGTAAAATTTTTCGGTTCCCAGTCATCCATAAAAAAGCCAATGGTTGGCGCCAGTGTTGGATCAACTTGCGGATTGACTGTAGTTGTATCTGTTGGATTCGGTGGTGGCATGGGTGTGCCTTTCTTTCCACAATATGAAAATGTAATGACGATAAAAAATAAACTCGCGGTAAGGCTTAATCCGGCTTTAGTGATCATAGCTGATCTGTTTTGATTTGTGATACGAATACTGAAGTGATTTTTTTGTCATCACAATTTTGTTGCGGGCCGAAGAATCGGCCCGCAACTTATGAGACTGCTTGCTATTGAAATAAAAAAGCCTGACCCAAATAATAAATAGCAGAGCCAGGCTTGATCATCTTTATTTTAATTTCTACTTTGTCTCACATATTAACACCCGGTGATCGATATAAACTCTTTGTTATCTTAAACCAACGTGATCAATATGAAGAGTTCCGCCCCAACCCGCAGATTGAAGAACGATCTCACCGAGAGTAGCAGGGCTTCCCAGGCTTGAAAGAGGCAAACTGAACGTGGTCCATGCTCCTTCTACTAATGTTACCTGTGGAGGACTGCTATAGTTACCGTTAATAACGACATTTAATTTTTTGCCATTAGTTCCTGTTTCTCCGAATACGGAAAATTCAAGAGTTGTATATCCGGTTGTTGATGCAGCGGTAGTGGCATGGAAAGTTGTTCCCTGGTAGCCTCCCGCAGCATATACTGATTTGACGGATTTTGTTCCCTGCCGGACATTTTCTGTGCTATTAAAATTATGTGTATTGGTATAAGACCAATCCTGGAAAGTATTTTGCAATGCATCTGTATAAATGGCAAATGGAAAATCAGCCAATGGAGGAAGACCACCGTTTATTTGCAGATCATCAGTTGACTGTACAACAAGACGTTGAATTTAAAACTGCCAATGTTATTTTACCTCTTAATACTCCCGTTGGAACAGTAACAACAATTTGAGTAGCTGACTGGCTTACAAAACTTGTTACCGGCGCAAGCGCACCTACAAAAGAAACTGATGTAACCAAATCAAGGTTTGTACCGGTCACTGTAAGATTTGCTCCGGGATCAACAGGGTTAGGTGCCATTGCAGTAACCGCTGGCAACACTACATCAAGATCGGCGGTCGATACGGATTGCACTCCCGACGCAGCCACCAATGTTACTTTACCTTTTTTAGTTGCGGCTGGAACTTTTACAACTATTTGAGTGGCAGACTGGCTTACAAAAGTTGTAACAGGTGCCGCTACGTTTGTAAATAAGATCTGCTTTGTCAGGTCAAGATCTGTTCCTGTAATCGTTAAATTAGTTTGATGCTTTATAGGATTTGGAGAAAGCCCGGTAGTGACAGGCAATGTAACTTTTAATGTATCGGCTGTTTGCACATAATTTGAATCAGTACCCATGTAATGAAGAACCAACGGACCTGTTTCAGCATCATCAGGAACTTTTACTACTAATTGAGTTTGTGTTTTACTCACAAAAGTTGCGACTGTTTTATCCCTGCTAAAAGTAACCCTGTCAACCCAGTTAAGATAAGTACCGGTGATAGTTACGTTTTGACCCGGACGTGCCTGTGCAGTAATTGAAGTTACTGTTGTTAACACATTAAGGTTAAATTGTGTTTTTGAAACAATATCACCTTCCGGAGTTTTTAATGTTACATATCCCTGTTCTGCACTTTGCGGAACGATCAGCTTAATGAGTTCCGAAGTTTGTTGCTTGAAGTCGGCCTGATTCACTGTGGCATTAGTTCCTGTAAATTGTATAGCTGTAACCTTGTTAAGATTAGCACCAATAAAACGCAATGTATCACCATGCTTTGCACCGGTAGGTCCAAAACTGAATAATTGAATCTTATCCGAAACAACTTCGTCGTCATCCTTATCACATGATGAAACAATACCGATTGACAGTATAAAGCACATCAATCCAAAAAGTCTGAAAGAAGATAGTTTACTCATATTGCAGGTTATAAACTTTAAAAATTATTGTGGTAAAACTTTTGGTACAACCCTGAAATTATCAAAAGCAATATCTGCATCCAGGTCGCCCGGGGCATGTCCCATAAGTATCCGGCTCCAATAACCACTAGGGCTTACGGTTGGTCTTACCCGGTAACTTGCAAATACTTCTTCTAATGGAATCACAACCGTCTGCCATTGGCCTTTTGTATCATACGGAGGATTCCATTTGTATGCATCATTGTCTTCACTGGTCAATGCCACATTTATTTTTACCAAATTTGCGTTGTATGGCTTGATCGTATTTACTTCAAACTTGAGATAGTAATCTTCAGGTTTTAATATAGCTGCATCAGGAATATTTTTGCTATGTACGGGCATTGCGGTTGCAGGCCCGCCCGCTAATTCATTCCAGCTCCATGAACCAATTACTTTTTTGAAACGAATATAGTTCCCGCTGATCTTTGGAGGATCTGCCGGGCCAGGGTTAGTGACCACATAGCTTGAATTCCACCAGCCTTCATAAGGATCGCTGTCGATAAAATGATTCCTGCTGTCCCTGAACCAGAAGTTTGATTTGGTTTCGCCAAAATTTGTTTTTACAGTAATTCGTCCTGGTTGTGCACCAGGAGGTATTTTCACTTTTATCTCCTGGTCCGTAACAGTAACAATAGTTCCTGTTACGCCTCCTGCAAATGTTACCGTAAGAGGTTCATAAAAGAAATCACCGCGTATAGTAGCAACATCTCCATCATTAACAAATTCACTAACCATGCTGCCGATATACGGTTCGCTGATCTGCACCACAAAATCATGATACAAAATGAATCCGTTTTTGAAAACGATCTTCATTTTGTTTGTTATAGTTAAAGGGATAGGATTAGGAACTGTTACAAGGATACTTGTACTGGTGATATAAGTAGGCGTCACTACTGCCTGCCTGTCATTGAACCAAACTTCAACGGCTTCTTGCAAATTCTTACCTACGATGGCAATAAGACGGCCCTGGCCGGCACCTACTAACAATGAATCGGATGATTGGGGCCTTGTGATCCTTACATAACTTACTTCAGGCGTACCGACATCATCGTCTTTATCGCAGGAAATAAAAATGCCTGCAACACCCGTAAGCATTAAGAAAGCAATCAGGATTTTATTTATTGATTTCATTTCAGTTAAATTTCTTTTTTAAAAAAATTTTTATGACGTTTTATGGATAATCTACCGGTGGTTTTTGCAAGTTAGGCGCCTGGCTCAACTCAACATTTGGTATTGGCAAAAGAAAGTTGCCTTCATTGGCATTGATCATTCTTTCGGTATACCATGATGTTTTTGTAAACGTCCATTCTGTTGGATTAGGCATTTGATCTGGTCTTGTAAAAAACAAACCCCTGTCCTGTGAATTCAGAATAGAGAATGCTTTTGTCGGGTTCCAATAATGAAGATTAACCATATCATACCACGACATTCCTTCCATTGCAAACTCTTTAAATCTTTCTGAAAGCAGCATATCAAGAGTAAGCGGGCCGCTGCCGTTAGGGCCGGCCACCACATACGGAGCTAAACCTGCTCTTGTATGTACTCTGTTGAAATAATCAATTGCAGTTGCGTCAGATGTAGAACCACTATTTCCTATCGCTGCTTCAACATAGATCAAATACACTTCGGCCAATCTCATCATATAAGTATTATTGGGATAATGTTGCTGTGTTGCTATACCGGCCAAATCGATCGGAGATCCTATCACATATTTTTTAACGTTTAAAAAATTGTTGTCTGTACCGGTGAAAGGAAAAATCAGTTTAGTTCTGTCTGTCACTTTTGTGATCTCAGGATAATATGCACCCGGTAACATAAATGTTGCATACAAGCGCTGATCCAGGGTTCTTCCTTTTAAAGTACCATTCGCTTGCGGAGCGATCCCTTCATATTGTGACACCATCCACCAGGTAGCGCCTTTATCACCACCCCATCCGCCAAATGCGATATCGGGACTATACGCAAGATATTCGGGCATGCTGTTATTTGTTCCCCAAACATTTGCTCCTGAAAAAACCCATTGCAATTCAAATATAGATTCCGCATTATTGTCATAAGGATATTTGAAAAGGTTTGCATAGTTAGAAAGCAAGGATTTTCCACTGTTATTAATTACTCGTTGAGCAAAGTATTTAGCACTGTCTAAAAACTCCTGCTTTCTCATTCCGCCACTTGCTTCAACACCTGCTCTTGTCAGATAAAAACGAGCCAGCATTGCTTCAGCAGACCATGTTGTAAGTCTGCCTTCCTGCAATTGCCGTTTCAGGCAGATCCGCTGCTGCAGCCCGCATCTCTCTTGTTATAAAACGCCATACACTCTTATACAGTATTCCTTGTAATAGAGGTATCGAAAAGACGATCGAAATTATTTTCAATAACCGGAACCGGTCCCCAATTCATTACTAAAAAACGATAAGCCAATGCTCTCATAAATCTTGCTTCAGCAATTGCTATTTTTTTAGTACGTGGAGTAACGGCTTCACCTGCATACCTGTTTATATTATAAATGGCAAGATTTGATTGCGCTACCACATTAAAGAATGCACGCCATGAAGCACCATTCTCGCCGTTATCACCCGTGGTATTGAACAGCACATTGCCCCTGTCATTCCATGCAGAAAATGCAGAACCGCCTCTGAAATCTCCGAGGTTGTACATGGCTTTATCATTGTAATCAAACCATACCTGGCTGTACAACAAACTTGTAGCTGCCAATACCTGTTCATCGGTTTTATAAAAGTTTGCATCGACCACTGCGCTTAATGGTGGCTTTTCCAAGAAACTCTTTTTGCAGGCGGCGAATGCTGCAACGGCAACCAGTAAGACTATAAAATATTTTATTCGATTTATCTTCTTCATATTAATGAGTTTAGAAGTTTACATTTATAGTTGCTGTATATATCGGCGTCAAAGGATAACGCCCAAAATCAATACCTATCGCCTGGTTTCCTGCCACTGGCACCTGTTCCTACATAAGCTCCTATTTCAGGATCATATCCTTTATAATGTGTAAGCGTATACAAATTCTGTGCACTTATAGTTGCTTTCACTCCTTTGATCACTTTTGTATAACCTAAATATTTAGCGGGTACATTGTATGACAGTGAAACATTTTTCAACTTGAGATAAGAACCATCTTCTACAAACCTGGTTGATATTTTGGAATGGTTATTTTCATTGGCAACCGTATTACTTGTTATACGGGGAACAAATGTGCCTGTATTCGTAATAAAAGTTTTACCGCTTGCATCAGTTGTCAGCTTTGCATAATCCATTCCTTCGATCAAAAGATTACGGCTTAAATAAATATTGTTAGGATTGCTGTTGACAGCAGCTATTTGGTTATAAATATCATTGCCGGATACTCCTGTAATAAGAATGCTCAAGCTCAAAACCTTTATAAGAAAATGTATTGCTGAACCCAAGCGATAGCGTTGGCCATGGATTACCAATATTAGTGATATCATTCACATCGATCTTTTTATCACCATTAATATCCCTGTATTTTACATCCCCAACCCAAATACCTGTTTGCGGATCAGTTGGTCTCCTGTTGCCCTGGTTATCTACCGGCACTGCACTGTTATTTATTTCCTCAACTGATTGGAATAAGCCTTCTGCAATATATCCTCTGAACAACCATGGTGCATAACCAATAGCGGCACGTTGTGTCCAGTTGTTCATCCACCAGGATATTCTTTCAATAAATGCATTTTCTGAATTCAATGAAGTAACAGTGCTCTTGAAATGAGATAGATTCAGGTTTGTTTCCCATTTAAAATTTTTGTTACTGATATTAGTTGTATTGAATGTAAGATTCCATCCTTTTGTTTTTAACGAACCGGCATTTACCAACGGAGCTCCGATTGAACCCGGGCTGCCATTTGTTCCCATATACCATGGCAAGCTTGCCCGCATAAGGAGATTATCGGTATTTCTTATATAATAGTCTGCTTCAATGTTGATCCTGTTTTTCAGTAACCCAATATTAAGACCAAAATTATTAGTCTTTGTTTCTTCCCATTGCAATTTTGAATTAGTGAACGTTGATGGCAGGAAACCTGTACCCCATGGCGTAGCGCCTGTTGACAAAGGAGCATATATACCATCTGTACTTCCTCCCATGTTACCTGTTAATCCAATTTCATATCTTAATTTCAATTCGCTTATAAAAGGAACATCAAAGAATTTTTCCTTGCTCACTCTCCATGCTGCAGCAACAGAAGGGAAATTTGCCCATCTTTTATCAGCTCCAAAATTAGGAGAACCATCTCTTCTGAATGTAGCTGGTTAAAAGATAACGGTTATCATAATTATAAGTAAGCCTGCCAAGATAAGATTCCATTGACCATGGATAAGTTCCGCCGCCATTAGTAGCAGAGGTCGGATTACCTGCATTTACATCAAATATATCATTGGTAAGAAATCCGGTTCTTCCCGCAGTAAGTTGCTTCCATTCTGATTCCTGAGACTCATGACTTGCCATCAATGTGAAATTATGTTTACCTATCTGTCTTGTATATTCCAGCAATTCATTCCAGTTCCAATACCAGCTTGAATAAGTTCCACTTTGTAATGAAGCAAGCGTATTATAATGCCATTGATCAATATTATAAGTCGGAGTATAATAAGTAGATATACCATCACCCATATTTCCATTCAACGAACTTCTTAATACCAATCCTTTCGCTAAAGTAAGACCGATATTTATACCGCCTAAAACTTGCCTTTTTTTAGAATTGTTGGATATAAGATTTGCGATGGCTATAGGATTTATGGGTGCAAATTGGTTAGCACCATTTACGGGGTCACTTCCACCCCATGATCCATCGAAGTTTGTAACCGGAATTTGCGGAGTTAAGTTCAATGCACTTGCGATAAGCGGACTTTGTGCATCTCCATAGTTAGTTGTTGTCAGTGTTTCATTGGTTTGGTTGAAACTGAGATTAACCCCAATTGTTGCCCAATCTCTTGGTTTGTTATCGAGATTTAATCTGACACCATACCTGTTAAAGCCAGAACCTGCTGCTACGCCTTCCTGTTTCAAATATTCACCCGACATATAATAAGTAGTATTGGTACTGCCGCCGCTGAGGTTTAGCTGATGCTTATTCATTGAAGCATTATTAAATAACTCACTCTGCCAGTCGGTCCCTTCACCTAACAACGATAGGATCTAAAAATTCCTGCGGAGTAGTGCCACCGGCAAGCACATGAAATTCATTTACCATTTGTGCATACTGGCGCAAATTCATCACATCCAAATGTTTTGGCGGAGTTTGACGATTGTATTGATAAACATAATTTATTTTGAAATCGCCGGCTTTACCACGTTTTGTGGTAACGATGATCACACCATTGGTTGCACGAGAACCATATATTGCAGTAGCAGAAGGGCCCTGCAAAACTTGAATATCCTCTATATCTGCCGGATTTAAACCTGATAAAGGATTGGTAGAACTTGAAGAGCCAAAAGAAACATCTTCAAACTGCATCTGAACTCCATCAATTACATAAAGCGGCTGGGTACGACCACCTAATGTGCTTATACCCCGGATGTTTACGGAAATGCCTCCGCCTGGCTGCCCGGAATTTTGTGTAACATACACACCAGCTGCACGACCCTGGATAGCCTGTTCTATTGTTGTGTTTACTGTTTTGTCAATATCTTTTGCTGAGACCGTTGCTTGTGCCCCTGTAAGGTTAGCCCTGCTTGATCTTCCATAACCAATGACCACTACATCTGCTAATGAAGTTGTTTGTTGAATTAATCGAACAGATACGGTAGTCCTTGTACCCACTACTATCTGCTGTTGATCATACCCTATGAATGAAATGACCAATACCGATTTTTCGCCAGCCACAGTAATAGAGAAACTGCCATCATCTTTTGCGGTGGTGGCGTTTGCAGTATTTTTTTCCGTAATGGTAGCTCCTGGTAATGGCTCGCCTTTATCATTGGTTATTTTTCCAGTGATTGTAATTGGAGGGGGCGGAGTATACACTACTTCAGTCGCTGCGTTTGGAACAACTGCTTTTTCTTTTTCTTTAATCACTATCATCTTATTAAAGATGGTATAGGTCAGTGGCTGATCAGAGAAACATGCTTCGAGAGCCTGCTCTATCGATGCATTATTAATATTTACCGTAACCTTGTTTGCCTTTTTCAGCAGTGCTTTTGTATAGACAAAAGTATAATCAGATTGCTTCTTGATCTCCCGGAAAACTTTATCAAGCGGAGAATTGGTTTCATTGAGACTTACATTTTGGGAGTAGCCATTTGCACTTGCATTTATGCAAACGGCGAGCATCAAAATTGCGGTTAGTTTCATAATCATAAACATTTTGATCATCCCCCTTCTCCTTAACCACTGGGGGACATAGCAAGCAATAAATTGCATAATTTTGTTTTGATTTAGGTTAAACAATAAAGGTCTATAGTCTCAGATCGTTGGTTAACCTGGTCATCCCCGTTCCGCCTGCTATGCGGAACGGTTTTGTTAGTTAACCATTCTAATTTTCAAGCTTCGTATCGCTGCTAAGGCATCACAATTATTTTCTTTCCTTCTATCTCAAATCTTACTTTACCGGTAAGCTCCAATGCCTTCAAAGCATCGGAAAGTTTTATATTGCGACGCATTTCTGCGATAAACAAATCGTCAGTTTTTCCATTATATTCTATCTCTACATTGTACCACCGGGATAATTGTCTCATGATAGTTTCAATGCCTGCATTGTCAAAATCGAAAAATCCATTTTTCCAGGCAACAACTTTTTCTACATCGACGCTACTTACTACTTTGACAGTGCCATTTTTTATAAGTTGTGATTGCTGACCAGGCTTTAAAATATTAGCATTCCCCCCATTTACAAACTTTACCGATCCTTCTAACAAAGTTGTTTTTACGTCATCCTCATCAAGGTATGCATTAATATTGAAGTGAGTACCTAATACCTGTATCTCTGCATTATTTACAGTTACGATAAAAGGTTTATCACGATTTTTAGCGACTTCGAGATATGCTTCACCTGTAATTTCAACGCGCCGTTCTTTATCCACGAATGAAGTTGGAAAGCGAATAGAAGAAGTTGCATTAAGCCACACCAGGCTGCCATCTGGTAATTCTAATTGATATTGCCCGCCATTGGGTGTAGAGATAGTATTATATAGAATTTCTTTGGAACTCTTATTAATGGGATTATATGATAACTTTCCACCCAGCTTAACAACTTTTGAGTTGCCTTGTTGAGCGAGAATGCCATTTTGAGCATCATCCAAAACAACAATTGATCCATCAGCCAGGATTAAAGTTGCCTTATCGCCGCCCGGCGACACATCGTCTTTAAATTGGTGTTCGGATACATTAGCTTTTACTATTCCTTTCGATCCGCCTTTATTGATAAAAACGAAAGCGGTCAATAAGAGCACGCCAATAAGAGAAGCCGCGACAGCGATCCTGCGCAAAGGAATTACACGACGCCTAACCTGTTTCGGCTCCGCATTTATTTTATCATGAATAGCCTTGAACAGCCTGCTGGAAGTTTCAGGGCTAATCTCTTTAGAGTTTTCAAGCTCGTCTGAAAAATGATTTTGCATGAGTTGTATTAATTCTTTGCCATCTGAATTTTCCAGGTAAGACAACAGCCATTTCATTTCTTTTGAAGTCCACGCAGATTCGCTCAGCAATTTCCTGAGTTTGTCTTTTAGCTCGTCCAATAGTTTCTTATAAATACTCCCAATGTCCTTAAAAGGGGGGGCTGTTTGAAATGTTTTTTATGAATGGGTTTTGTGTAGTGTAACTGGAAAAAGCCAAAAAGTAAATAACTATCCTGTTTGCCTTGGATGCTCACCAATATATTTCCTTATACTTATTAAAGCCTCTGACAAGTATTCCTTCACGGTATATTTAGAGATATGTAATTCTTCAGCTGCTTTTTGATAAGTTCTTCCCTGCACTTTGCACAATTCAAAAACTTTACGCTTTTGCGGTGAGAGTTGATCCACTGCTTGTTCGATAGAACTTAGTTGCTCTTCTTTAATATCTGTATTTACAATAATAGACTGGTTTTCTCCGGCAACGGATAATTTTTTCTGAACCAGCGCCTGCCTGATCTTTTGTTTTAACTGGTCAAGAGTTTTATGATGGCTCACGACGAACAGCCATCCGGCAATATCCTGTTGCGGATCAATTGTATGTCGCTTTCCCCATAATGTAACAAATACTTCCTGGACGATATCTTCTGCAACAACCGGATCTTTGATAAGCTTTAACGCGTTGGCATACACAGCAGCATGATACTCCCAATAGAGTGAATTAAAAGCGTTGATGTCGTTATTACGCAGTCTCGCGGCAAGATCAGTTGTTTTTTGACTCTTCAAGACAAGCAGCTTAAATGTTTAGGTGGTAAATGCCAGTTCGAAAATAAGAATAAGGATTGAATAATTTGGCAGGAGCCAATTTAATTTGAAATAATGTTGCACCGGGATTTAGTTGGGTGGTGACTGAGGGTTTGCGTCAATGGTCAATGGTGAATGGTCAATTGGCAAATTCCCATTCACCACTCACCTCCCGATAGCTATCGGGACACCATTCCCCAATTAATACTTGATGTTCTTATTTAAAGCTTTAAATAGATTTTCCTGGCCTTTTGCATTGGGATGGATCAGGTCAGGTAAATAATCAGTGTAACGGTCAAAATAATCATAAGTGTTGATGACCATTATCTTTTTAGAATATCCGGGATCAATTGAAATGAATTCATTTCTTACATCGTTTATCGCATCATTAACCCGGTCTATAGCAGCATCGCTGGCATGATTAGTATAAGGATCAATGGTATAACCTGCTTCGGTCATGTACGGAATTTTCATAATAGCCACCGGGCTTACAAGTGACGGATCCCGAAGTGTGAACACAAAATCAACAAACTTGTTTCCAGCTTCGATCGGTTCAAGCCTCAGAACATGATTGCCATTAGTTAGCCCTGAATAAATTCTTATGAATGGGAAGGTTTTCTGAATTGCCATATAACCTGGCGTATGGCCATATGTTTGCTGGTGAATCGCCGGCGTATCAATAACAACACCATCGATCAATACCCTCCATCTTCCATGAGGTTGTTCATAAGATCCGATTGCTGTTGTATCCTGACCAACAAATGAAACCCCGACATTAGTGCCCGTAAAATCATATTCAAGAAAAACACCATTTAGTGATGAAGTGTATGCGGCCTTCCTTCCAGTAGAATAAAAAGATTTAAAATGAATATCCAACCGTTGATCAAGAGAAGTAAATGATCCGCCAGTTCTGTCGGCTGCACCTGCCGGTTTCCATTTATCAATAAACTGGTTTACCAATAAAGCCCGGTAAGCATTTTTTTCAAAATTTAAAAGCTCAATTGTAGCCCCCGCGAAACGAACATCATTAAAACCACAAAGCGTAATAATATTTGTTTTGTTATGTATTGTCCCAATTGTTTCAAATGATTTTGCAACCATGTTTGCCGCCCCCAGCCCGATTGAAGCTTTATTAAAAATTATTTGCCCTGAGCTATCCCCAAACATTTTAATGAAGTTGTTTGCATTAAAATTATAATCGGTCCAGCTATCGCCGAAAACAATAGTTGTATTATTATTGGTAAAATCAATTTTCGAAAAAGGAAGAGGAAATACTAAAATATTGTCGGCGGATATTGTTGATGCCGGAGGAATTACTTTTAATGACTTGGTACAGCTATAAAAAACTGCAATGTTCACTACCAATGCAAGTATGTGCCTGTTCATATACACTTATTTAATGTATCATCGGTCGCTCAATAGAAATGGAGATTAAAAGAAATGCTCGTCCAGGTATGAAATTCTCATACCCGGAACATGGAAAGCAGCGCACAAAGCTAAAGAAAAATTGAACCTGGATTAGTAGGTAATAAATCCAATGAGAGTGAATTAATAGCTGATATTCTTTTTTAAAGCTTTGAATAAATTTTCCTGACCATTCGCGCTGGGATGGACGAGGTCAGGCATATAATCAGCATTGCGGTCAAAGTAATCAGAAGTATTGATAAGCTTTATTTTTTTAGAATATGCGGGATCAATTGATATAAATTCATTTCTTACATCATTTATCGCGTCATTAACTCGGTCTATTGCAGCATCACTGGCACGATTCGCAAAGGGATTGATTGAATAACCTGCTTCGGTCATATACGGAACTTTCATGATAACAACCGGGCTTACAAGCGAAGGATCGCGAAGTGTAAAAATAAAATCAACAAATTTGTTTCCGCTTCCAACCGGCTCAAGCCTTAGCACATGGTTGCCATCAGATAATCCGGCATATATCTTTATATGCGGAAATGTCTTCTGGATAGCCATATAACCGGGCATGTGCCCATATGCTTGCTGATAACTCTCGGGAGTATCAACAACAACACCATCTATCAGCACTCTCCATTTTCCAAAAGGGTTTTCATAAGATTCCAATGCCGTCGTATCCTGGCCTACAAAAGAAACACCAACATGTGTGCCCGTAAAATCATATTCAAGAAATACTCCGTTTGTTGATGCAGTATATGCTGCCTTTTTCCCCGCAGAATAATGGGATTTAAAATGAATGCCTAAGGATTGATTAAGCGAGGTGATGGGTCCGCCTTTCCTGTCAGCTGCACCTCCGGGTTTCCATGTATCTATAAACTGGTTTACAAGCAACGCCCTGAAAGCGTTTTTTTGAAAGTTCAAAAGTTCAGTTGTAGCACCGGCAAAACGAATATCGTTAAATCCACTAAGCGTAATAATGTTGCTTCTGTTATGAGTAGTGTCCATTGTTGCAAATGCCTTAGCAACCATGTTAGCAGAACCCAGTCCGATTGCAGCGTTATTTGTGATGATTTGTCCTGAAGTATCGGTGAATTTTTTTATAAAATTGTCGGTGCAAAAATCATAGTCGGCCCAGCTATCACCAAAAACAATAGTTGTGCGATTTTCTTTGAAATCAATTTTTTGAATGGGAATAGACAGCAGCCCGGGGTTGTTTGCGGATGGAGGCGATGGATCTGGCAAATCTTCCAGTACGGGTTTTGTACAACTGTACAGGCAAGCAATACATCCAATAAAGGCAAATAGGTTTCTGCTCATCATAGTTAACGGATCAGTAATTTAAAACGACACAATTGACTAAAACCTCACGAAAATAGACCCCATAATTACTTCATAAAAGTCAATTGTACAAGCAGTAAAACTACGATGCATGACCGTAACAGTATGATGACTAAGAAACAAAAAGGTAAATCCTTTGTATTTCAAGGCCTTGCCATTACTTCGCGAACAAGCATCGCCTATTATTACCTATAATAAAACCGACGGTGGCAAGTCTTATAATGCTTTCTTCAAAGTAACTACCTGATAAAGCCCGGCATTTCATCAAACTGTTTTGATTGCTCTTTATCGAGCAGGCGATCTTTTACAGCAAAAACAAGTGATTTAAATCCTGTAAATATTTCCCGGTTAAAATTGAGCAAGGTTGTGATCTCTGTTTCATTCACCTTTCCTGCAGTACCTTCTTTATATAAATGCTGAAGCGTATCAGTGTACCCTGTTGTTACAGATTTATAAATTTCAGCAAACCCTTTGGCATCATCCTGCTTATCATCCATTAATAAGGCCAGCACCGCGTTGCAAAATCTCTCAACTTCAGCCCTGGTTTCTTTATAAAATTCATATTTTATTTCATTGCTCGAGTTTTGTAACTGTTCCTTGTCAGGTAGTGCATCCTTAAAACTTTTCGCAGCATACATAGCATTGCGCACCGATGACATTAGCTGGTCAAGTTTTTCTGCATCTTCTCTGTTCGTTGCTGTTTTCTGCATTTGAATATAATAACTATGGATCTCTCCGTAAAGAAATTTTATATAATCATACTTTTCAAAAACATTGTGGGCAACAAATTTTTCATTCAGCCTGACTTCTTTTTGAGACTCATCGGCAATTTCAAAGCAAGCCAGCGCATAGTTGCAAACCGCTTCAATAAAATGATTTGTTTCTTTTTCAAATGCATCTAATGCAGTGGAAGGTTCTTTTACATCCACTTTGTGAATGAACATCGTTTCATCGTCTGCTGACCGGAACCTGTTTTCAAGAAACCGCCCTAACACATTTAATAAAGGATAAAAAAGAATAATGCCGAAAATATTTATGAGACTTTGAAAAAACACAAGTGCAATAAGATTATCCTTTATACCAATAATCTCTGTTATCAGCCGGTTTATTGGTGACAGAAAAATTATGACAAGAGAAACGGTGATTATATTGATCAGGAAATTGCCGAGCGCCACTCTTTTTTTTACCGCAGAGCCTTTTATACTTGCAATAAAAAGTTTTATAGTTGTACCTACCTCAGATCCTAATGTTATAGCCATAGAGTCATGCAGGTTGATAGCTCCCGCATGTAAAGCACTTAATGTTAGCGCCATGGTTGCCCCACTGCTTTGAATGATCGTTGTGATAATAAAACCGATAAGAAAAAATATAATTACAGGCGAATTTTCATACTGGCTCAGGTCTGCATGCTTAACAATATCTTCAATCCCTGTTTTTATATAGCCAAGGCCAACAAATAAAAAACTAAACCCAAGTAAGAAACGGCTCCAGTTATGAAGTGGTGAAGATTTATTAAAGATCACATAGCCTAACCCTGCAAAGCCAGTAATCGGTAATGCTATATTTTCAATATTTACTTTGAATCCAACTAATGCAACCACCCAATTACTGATGGTAGTGCCAAGGTTGGCACCCAGGATTATTGCTAATGCATTTTGCATATGAATAATGCCGGCCCCTACAAAAGCCAATACCATTAAACTTACAACAGAGCTGCTTTGCAATACCGCGGTGACTATGGCGCCGCCACCAATCGCCTTTAGTTTATTTTCCGTTTGCTTTTTTAAAAAGAGCTTGAATCTTCTGCCCGCAAGTTCCTGTAAGGATTCTTCGAGGAACTTTATGCCTATTAAAAAAATAGCAACCCCTGCAAGCATTTTCCATATATCAATTGATTCAGGCATGTTCTAAATAACTACTCATCCAATTAATCTTTATTGGTTAAAATTTACAATTGGATGATTTTAATCAAATATAGTCATGAACCGATTCTAAATTATATTTGCCAAATAACCACGCCTACATGAATATTGAATTCAACCGCAATGAAGATGCAATGAAAATGCTGCTTAGCGATATGCGGCAGCGTTTGGAAAAAATATATGAAGGCGGCGGCAAAAAAGCAATTGAAAAACAAAAAGAAAAAAATAAACTTACTCCAAGGGAACGAATTGAATATTTAACTGATAAAGAAAAACCATTTATTGAGATCGGTGCATTTGCCGGTTTTGAAATGTATGAAGAACAAGGTGGCTGCCCTGCCGGTGGTACTGTTGCAGGTGTTGGTTATGTAAGCGGAAGGCAATGTGTGATCGTGGCCAATGATCAAACTGTAAAAGCAGGTGCATGGTTTCCGATTACCGGTAAAAAAAATCTGCGGATGCAGGAGATAGCGATGGAAAATCATTTACCTGTTATTTACCTGGTGGATAGTGCCGGTGTTTTTCTTCCGATGCAGGATGAAATTTTTCCTGACAAAGAACATTTTGGAAGAATATTTCGTAACAATGCAAGAATGAGTGCAATGGGCATCACCCAAATTGCTGCAGTGATGGGGCCTTGTGTGGCAGGCGGTGCTTACTTACCGATCATGAGTGATGAAACATTGATGGTGGAAGGCAATGGTTCTATTTTTTTAGCCGGACCTTACCTTGTAAAAGCTGCTATTGGCGAAGATATCGATACTGAAACACTGGGTGGTGCAGTTACGCATACTGAGATTTCAGGCATTGCAGATTATAAATTCAAAACCGAAGCAGGAATGCATGGATCATATTAAAAAAATGATCTCCATGCTGGGTGAAAAAGAAAAAGCCGGTTTTGACAGGATAACATCAGCGTCTCCAAAAAAAGATCCAGATGAATTGTATGGCTTGTTGCCTTTTGATGGAAAGCCTTATGATATGCTGGATATCATTGAAAGAATTGTTGACAATTCTGATTTTGAACAATTCAAAGAAGATTATGGCAAAACAATTGTCTGCGGTTATGGCAGGATTGATGGCTGGGCAGTGGGTATTGTGGCCAATCAACGCAAGATTGTAAAAACAAAAAAAGGCGAAATGCAATTGGGCGGAGTTATTTATAATGACAGCGCTGATAAAGCAGCACGGTTTATTCTCAATTGCAATCAGAAAAAAATACCACTGGTTTTTTTACAGGATGTTACAGGCTTTATGGTTGGCAGCCGCAGTGAACATGCGGGCATTATAAAAGATGGAGCCAAAATGGTAAATGCTGTTGCAAATTCGGTTGTTCCAAAGATCACTATCATCATTGGTAATTCTTATGGCGCCGGCAATTATGCAATGTGCGGCAAAGCTTATGATCCAAGATTTATTTATGCATGGCCTACGGCAAAAATTGCTGTAATGGGTGGCGACCAGGCAGCCAAAACACTTTTGCAAATACAGGTGACTGCGATGAAAGCCAAAGGGAAACAAGTGACACCTGAAGAAGAACAAAAATTATTATCTGAAATAATCAACAGGTACGATCTGCAAACAACTCCATACTATGCAGCTGCACGGTTATGGGTAGATGATATTATCGATCCCGTTGCAAACAAGAACGGTTATTTCCGAAGCAATAAACGCAGCCAATAATAACCCTGATATATCATCAGTTAAACTCGGTGTGTTCCAGGTTTAGAACAATGAAAATTGTAGAAAAAAAATGTTTTTTTTGAAAATAAAATTTAATTACTTTCACTCCATAATCAACACTAACTGAACGCTTATGAAGAAATCTACATTCTCTGGATTCTTATTGGCATCTTTTTGTATCCTTACCTTATTGCAATCCTGCAGAGATGACCGCTATCTTTTAGATCCGCCGCCTGTTCCTGATCAATCTTTTGTTGAAGAGTTTGATACTTCACAAAATGCGTATAACAGAGGCTGGAGATTTATTAATAGAAGTGAATTAATAGGACGTACAAATTGGCAAAACCCAACTACACTTACCGGAATTCCTTTTTTATCTTATAGCGGAACAGGTAATGGTTATATCTGGGCCGATTATCAATCTACATCCGGTGCAGCTGTCACTATCAGCAACTGGGCTGTTTCTCCCGAATTGATTATGCAAAATGGCGATAAAATAGTTTTTTATACCCGTTGTGAATTGCTTGTGTTCGGCGCTATTACTACTGATTTTGTGAACAGGATGCAGGTAAGAGTAAATAAAACAACTTCGTTGAATTGCGGCGATGGAACTGATCCCGGCGATTTTACTATTCCTTTACTTGACATTAATCCTTTTTATAACGAATTTATTCTGCAGGCATTCAATAATCCTGCTGATCCGCGTCATCTTGAAGCAAAGCAAGCATATCCGCATGTATGGACAAGATTTGAAGCAACTGTTAGCGGATTGAATGGACCGACAAAAGGAAGATTTGCATTCCGCTACTTCACTGAATTAGCAGGAAATAATGGAAGAGGCTCTTCGATCGGCGTTGATAGTGTAGCTTATATTAGCATAAAACCTATAAATCCCGAAGGGATCCTTCGGACAAAAAAACTTTTTAGTACTAACCATAAAAAAATCTTAAATGAGCAAAAGAAATTTTCCACTCCTTGGTTTCGTACTTACAATATTTTCATCAGCAATTCTTAGTTCTTGCGGTGAAGAAAGAGTTGCTGCCGTATCAGTACAGCCTGCAAGCCTTTCTTACCATGAAGAGTTTGATTCAATGCAGCGTGTAATTGATGCAGGATGGAAAGCGGTTAACTTAAGTAATCCTCCCGGTGGCGATTCATGGCAGCAAGGTTCGTTATATCGTAAATACACAAAAAGGCGGTCCTTTTGTTTCAAGCATTCCATCTCATTCATACAAAGCCAGTGCTAATGAGCATGCATTTGTTCCATATACTGCAGGCGCAGGACTTTCTTTTATCAATTGCTGGTTACTCTCCCCTCCTCTTTCTATGAAAAATGGAGATGTCGTTTCATTCTGGACAAGGACAAGATCACCGGTAAGTTTTCCTGATCGTATGCAGGTTTGGCTTAATCCCATTAATGATGGTACAAATGTTGGAAGAACTCGCTGACGAAACAGGCGACTTTACTGTTAAGATACTTGACATTAACCCGAATTATTCAGCAGCGCCATATCCAACCGGCTATCCAACCTGCATGGACAAAATTTGAATTTGTTATTTCAGGTTTACCCAATGGAACCATACCTCAAAAACATCGTGTAGGTTTCCGCTATTATGTAAAAAATGGCGGACCGAGTGGCTCTGTATCTGATGAAATTGGTATTGATGATTTTGACTTTACCAGCAACTAACAAATAATCTCTTTTTATAAAGATCCAACTTTGATTTTTCAGAGTTGGATTTTTTAATTTTATGACTTGCTATGAAAAAATATCTTTCCATTTTATCGCTTGCCTTTTTTGTTTTTGCCTGCACCGATAATGGAAATAATAGTAACACAGTAAACACCGCTACCACTTTCTGATTCGGTAGTAAAAGAAAGATGGAAAGCAATCAATGCTCGTCAAAGACAGTATCCGTGAAGGTGATCTTATTTTACGGTGCGGTAATGATTTTATCAGTGAATCACTAAGCGATTTCAGCCAGCAGGAAAAGCTTTATTCGCACAGCGGTATAGCAATAATGGACGATGGAATAATGTATGTTTACAGCAATATGGCGGGCGACATTAACCCTGATGAAATAATGAGACGGGATAATATTGATTCTTTTATTACGCCTGTTAACAATGTAGCTGTAGGAGTATATCGTTATGATATCACAAAAGAAGAGTTTGAAAAACTAAAGAAGATCATTCATAGCACATTACATGAATAAGCTGCAATTTGATATGAACTTTGATCTTTCTACAAATGATAAAATGTATTGTGCAGAAATGATCGCAAAGGCAGTGGAAGACGCCACTTCAAAACGGATCAGTTTTTTCAAAGAGTTTAATAAACAATGCACTGAAAGAAAAATATCTAAAAAAATTACTGGAGAAAAAAATAATCCCTTCAGCAAAAATGGCTGACCAAAAAGAATACTATGCGCTTGATAATCTGTATTTCAATCCGCATTGCAGGGAAGTAAAAAAAATAATCTTTGGCAAGTCCGCAAACACCTGTTAAGTTTCCTGCACCAGAAAACTACGACCATTGAAAAAACCAAATGTAATTATATATACGGATGGTGCATCCCGCGGAAATCCCGGGACCGGGTGGTTATGGCACTATTATTAATAGCGGGAAATAATAAAAAAGAATTATCGCAAGGGTATAAAAAAACTACTAATAACCGGATGGAATTAATGGCAGTTATAGCCGGGCTTGGAAGCATTAAAGAAAGAAGGTTTACAGATAGTTGATTTATTCCGACAGCAAATATGTTGTTGATTCAGTAGAAAAAGGTTGGTTGAATACATGGATAGCTACTGATTTTAAAGGTGGCAAAAAAAATAAAGATCTTTGGCTCCGGTTTTATCATCTTTCAAAAAAACAATTTATCCGTTTTGTTTGGGTAAAAGGACACGCTGATAATCCATATAATAATCGTTGTGATCAATTAGCAACAGAAGCGGCCGACTCGGTGTATTAATAGAGGATGAAGGTTTTGAAACCAAAGGAAACAATCTTTTTAAATAAAAAATCCTCTCCACCACGGCGAGAGGATCAAATATTTTCTGATTAAAAATTAAGCTGTCTGCATTTCTTTCTTCAACACACTCTTTCCTAATAAATAAAAACTTCCAAAGAAAACTCCGTTGAATATTAGAGTTGACACAACACTCCATTTAAAAAATGGTAATGCTTCGGTATAACAAAGTAATAATCCGCTAAATGATCTTGGATAAGGTTGATTATTTATATCCCATCCGCCACCGATCCATACCGTAAAATTTGAAACAAGGAAAAAGTAAACAGCACCGGCAAGTGAACCGGCAAAAATTTGCCCAATCTTATTTTTATTAATAAAAAATCCAATAATAGTGACAGAAGCGATCACCAGGTAATTTGAAATTTGTCCGGAATAAAATCCTTTAATCGTTGTAAGCCCTTGTGAGTATAAAAACTGGTACAACAGATCAGAAATAAACAAAGAAAGAATCGGAAACAAAAAAGCAAATCTTTTATCCTTAATGACAGAACCGGCAAAAAGAGCCATTGCAATTTGCGGAGCAAAACCCATTGGCCTCGTATCCCAAACCCTGTAAAGAGCACAAGCAAGAATGAGTATAAACAATATTACCAGGTTCGATTTATTCAGTTTCATATACATGATAAGTTAGTTTGCAAAAATAAAAGAATTGTTTCAATAGCCGTTCTTAATTATTCACCACTGTGAATTGGCCTTTTAATGAAGTTTTGTAATTTTCTTTATGGCCCAGCACAATGAATTTGGTAAGGAAGGAGAAGCCTTAGCCCTTGAGTTCCTGCGAAAAAATGATTTTGAGATCCTTCATTGTAACTGGAGATATTCAAGATACGAGATCGATATTATTGCAAAAAAACAAACCCTGCTCCATATTATCGAGGTAAAAAGCCGGCATTATTTTCCCGGCGCTTTTCCTGAAGAAAGCGTGTCAAAAAAGAAATTTAATTTTTTGAAAAAAGCGGCTGAAGAATTTCTTTACCTGCATCCTGAATACAAGCATATTCAATTCAATGTACTTAGTATTACACTTTTTAAAGACAAGGACCCTGAATTTTTTTTGATTGAAGATGTATTCTTTTAAACTCAATTTTTTTCTGATACTTTGAATGTCTTTTGGAGGTTCTCTTTCTTCTTGCTCAAAAATCTCGTTAGTGGTCTTAAACGATATGTATCTTTAATATTCACGAATCAATAATTCAAACGGTTGAGTTTGCTATAGGTACAAGAAAAACTTTGTCAAACTGGTTGGGTTATTACTTTTGTTACCTAAAATCAAAAACAATGAGAAATCCTTTTACTGCTTTTTATATCAGCGTACTATTTTCAAGTTGCGGCAATTCAGGTGGCCCAAAAGCAGTTTTGCACCACTACCTGCCAGACAGATACAATTAAGTTTACAAAAGAAGACCATAAGTTAAGACCATATCTTTATATAAGCGCTGCTAACTGTCTTCCTGATTCGGTTATCTGGAGCTACAGCGGCCTGGGCACTAACCGCAAATTATTCATTCTCTGATTTCGGAGGACATAAATTCCAGCTGAACGAATCATTTATGAGTTGCTATTTTAATGATACCAGCTATCTATGGCTTATCGTTTAATGATTGCAGCAACGGCCGTGGTTATATTACGAAAATCCCTTTTGATAAATCAAAAAATATTTTCAGAAAGATCCAGCGCTTTCAACAAGTTTGATCCAAAGTTTGCAGTAGCAGATGGGCTGGTTGCTTATACTGATAAGGGAAATGTTTTTGTAGAAGAAATGGCCACAGGTAAAAAAGCAATGATGACATTTGGCAAAATGATTGCCGATCTTGATTATGATGCCATGCATGAATTTATTGACTCAGTTAATATAACCCCAACGCGTATTTGGGTAAAAGTGATGATGGATAATAAATGGCAGGAAATTGAAAAGACGATTACGTTACAATGATCCTGGAATTGTGGATTAGGAATTTGGAATTAGGTCCTAATTTAAAACTCAACTTTGAATTTCTAATTACAAATTACTAATTCCTTAAACTGTCATGTGGGAGCCTTACAAAAAAGGATTCAAAGCTTATTTGCAACTGGAAAGATCTCTTTCCGATAATTCCGTGGAAGCATATATGCGGGATATTGAAAAGCTAACCCAATATCTTCAGCATACAGGCACATTAAAGAAACCGGGCGAGATCAAATTAGCGGACCTTCAGCATTTCATTAAATGGATCGGTGAGTTTGGGATGTCGGCAACTTCGCAGGCACGAATTATTTCCGGTATAAAATCTTTTTATAAATATTGTTTGCTGGAACATATCACCAATTACCGATCCCACTACGCTGCTGGAAGCCCCAAAGCTTAAAAGAACATTGCCCGATACTTTAAGCTTTGATGAAATTGAAAATATGATCGGCCAGATCGATCTCAGCAAACCCGAAGGCGGAAGAAATAAAGCTATTCTTGAAACACTGTATAGTTGCGGCTTACGTGTAAGTGAATTGGTGAATCTTAAAATATCACAACTTTATTTTGATGTTGGTTTTATAAGAGTGCTTGGCAAAGGTGATAAAGAAAGACTGATTCCTATCGGCAGCAGCGCAGTAAAGTATATTAAGATCTATCTTAAAAATATCCGTGTTCATAATCCGGTCAAGCCAGGTAATGAAGATATTGTTTTCCTGAATCGCCGCGGAAGTAAACTGACAAGGGTAATGATCTTTCTTATTATAAAAGAGCTTGCAAAAAAAGCAGGAATAAAAAAAACAATTTCACCGCATACATTTCGTCACAGCTTTGCTACGCATTTGGTAGAAGGCGGTGCCGATCTTCGTGCCGTACAGGAAATGCTCGGTCATGAAAACATAACCACCACTCAGATCTATACACATCTCGATCGTGAATTTTTAAGAAAGACCTTGGAGCAGTTTCATCCGGCGTTTAAATCGTGAATGGTGAATGGTGAGTGGTCAATGGTCAATATATGTTTGCAAACTATACGTGAATCACTCACAATTCACCAAAAAAATAACCCCCGACGAGGCAGGGGCTTTTGTGTTATGGCAAAGAATAATTGTAGCCTGAAATTAAAACAGGAGTTTTTCATTTGCAACAAACTTTTCCCAAGTAGAAATACTTTTTATCCACCAATTCTGTAAAATTCTTTTCGACACCCTAATACATTAATTATTGAATTCGCAGCCTGTTTATTTTTTTGAAAGAGAAAACGGATGACATGGATCAGATAGATAAAAAGTTTTATCTGTATAAATCCGTTTCATCCGTGTCATCCGTGTTCCAATTTTTCATTTTTCAACAGTGACGAAGACCGGAGGTTACGTCGTTATCTTTTAACTTTTTTTTCGGTGGCAAACGTATTCTCTCGCCGCATATATATAAAATATTGCCGTTGTTACACTTTACATTTTTCATGCATACAGGAAACTGTATTATTGAACCAAACTGTATTATCAGCCATGAACAAAACCAACCTGCTCCTTATCCTGGCATTTTTTTATTTACAAATACAAAAAGCCAGACTTCAGACTCTGTCGTTGTTAAGAAAAAATATTTTACCCAAAGATTAAATGGTGAGATCACACTCGATGGCATTCCACAGGAATAAGCATGGAATGCAGTGGAATGGGGTGGTGATTTTATTCAATGGCAGCCGAATGAAGGAAAAGCTCCATCGCAGCAAACAAATTTCAAAATTCTTTACGATAACGATTTTCTTTATATCGCCTACCGGTGTCATGATATGTCACCTGATTCAATTATTAAACGCATGGGCAGGCGGGATGAATTTCCCGGTGATTGGGTTGAAATAAATATTGATAGCTATCATGATCAGCGAACAGCCTTTTCTTTTACACTTTCTGTTTCAGGTGTACGCAGTGATGAATTTGTTTCAGAAAATGGAAATAACTGGGATGCCAGCTGGAACCCGATATGGTTTGCTAAAACACATATTGATGATAAAGGCTGGACAGCTGAAGTAAAAATTCCTTTCAGCCAATTGCGGTATGGCAATGAAACAGGAAAAAGTCTGGGGCTTCCAGGTAACAAGACGATTGTTTCGCAAAGAAGAACGTTCCACCTGGCAATATATTCCGCAAAATTCAGGTGTATGGGTAAGCGGGTTTGGTGAATTGCATGGATTGAAAGATATTCCCATGCACCGGCAGGTGGAAATTGCACCTTATATAATTGCACAGGCCGATAAATATAAAAAAGAAGCCGGCAATCCATTTGCAAAAGGCTTTGATAAAAAATTAACAGGGGGTGGATGGAAAACTTGCCGTTACCAATGATCTTATCCTTGATTTTACCATCAATCCTGATTTCGGACAGGTAGAAGCAGATCCTTCACAGGTACGTATTGATGGTTTTCAGAATTTCTTTGAAGAGCGAAGACCTTTCTTTATTGAAAGCAGGAATATTTTTGATTACCAGTTAACCGGTTCGGAAGCCGGTGGTGATTATGATGCTGATCTTCTTTTTTATTCACGCCGCATCGGAAGTTCACCGCATGGTTATCCAAATACTACAGGCAATGGGAATATGTGAAAATGCCGTTGAATACTTCCATTCTTGGTGCAGCAAAATTCAGTGGCAAAACAAAAAAAGGATTAAGCATCGGAATCCTCGAAAGTATTACGCAAAGAGAAATGGGCAACTATCGATAACAATGGGCAAAGAAGAAAAGAACTGGTAGAACCGCTTACCAATTATTTTGTAAGCAAGGATTCAAAAAGATTTTAAAGCAGGTAATACTATTCTTGGTGGCAATTTTTACAGGTGTTAACCGGGAAAATGGATTAAGTGATATTCTTCATCGCAATGCTTATTCCGGCGGACTTGATTTTTTACATTTTTGGAAGAATCGAACATGGTATATCCGGGGCAATATTGTTTTCAGTCATGTGAAGGAACTAAAGAAGCGATCTAAATACACAAACAGCTTTTGAACATCTTTTTCAGCGACCAGATGCCAGTGAAGTATCAGTAGATAGTAACCGGACTTCACTGACAGGAATGGGAGGCACTATTCGTTTTGGAAAAGTCGGTGGCAAAGTCAGGCAAACTTGGACAGGTATTTAAATTTGAAACTGGTGTTACTGTGCGTTCGCCGGAATTGGAATTAAATGATATTGGCTTTATGCTTACATCCAATGAGATCAATCATTTTACCTGGGCAGGTTTACATTTCCAAAGATCATTTTCCATTTTCAGGAATGCAAGGATCAATTATAATCATTGGTCGAGATGGGATTACAGCGGACAGTTTTTATACCAGGCATTCAATGTTAATGCACATGCGACATTTAAAAATAACTGGCAAACCGGTACAGGTATTACCTGGAATCCTTTTGATATTTCAAACAATGCGTTGAGTGGTGGTTCTTCCTTACGTCGGCCGGCCGGTATGGGTCAATTTGTATATAACAACTGACTACAGGAAAAAAGTGAATTTCAACCTGAACACAAATTTTTTCTGGGGATTTGATAATACGATAAAGGGTAATAATGTGTCTCTTGCTGTCACTATTCAACCGTTAAATGCACTTAATATTAACCTGAGTGCTTCTTATTCTGATTACTGGCGCAGGCAGGATCAATTTGTAAGCAATGTATCTTATAATAATACGTAAGGACAATTGTAGGTGAAGTAAAACAAAAAACACTTCGCTTTACCGCCAGGTTAAATTATAATATTACGCCTGATCTTACGCTTCAATATTATGGTCAGCCATTTATTACAAGACCCCTTTACAACCATTTTGGTTATGTATCGAGTCCTTTGGCAAAAAAATATGATGACCGGTTTCATGTGTTTACTGCCAACGAGATCAGTTATGACAATATCAATGATCAATACCTGGTAGATGAAAACAGGGATGGTATCACTGATTATAGTTTTGGCAAACCTGATTTCAATTTTGTACAGTTCCGTTCCAATCTTGTTGTACGCTGGGAATATAAACCTGGTTCTGAATTATTATCTTGTATGGTCGCAGGGAAATACACCTGATGCTTTTGGTGATCTTGATACGCCGCTTTCCAAAAGTTTATTTGATAATGCCTTTGCCGACCAGGCCAGGAATATATTTTTAATAAAATGGACGTACAGGTTTTTAAGATAAATATCTGTTCACTTCTCCTCATGAAACGGTTAGTTTAATAAATTGGGCTCGTCATCTTCATCAAATTGAATAAATCCCGCGCATGATCTATCCGCGGCAGAATTTTTGCAAGAATTTATCAATGTGTGGAAGAATGGCATTCTGCGCAAGATGAATTAGTATACTTTTGCCCCTTGAACGAGTCAGTGAAATATTAACTGTAGAAATGGAAACACCAGCGATTGATACCGGTGCGCCGGGTTCACAGATCCGAAAACTTGTAGCGATCATGTTTGCTGACATGACCGGCTATACCGCCATGATGCAGGAAGATGAAGCTAAAGCAAAAGTTTTAAGAAATCGTCAACAGCAAACTTTAGAAAATCTTATTCCCGCACATAATGGCATCATCGTTCAGTTTTTTGGCGATGGCACATTAAGCATGTTCGACAGCGCTATCGATGCGGTTAAATGTGGTATTGAAATTCAAAAAGAATTACAAAAAGAACCAAAAGTAAAACTAAGGATTGGCATTCATTCGGGCGATGTCGTTTATGATACGAAAGGCTTGTATGGCGATTGCGTTAACCTGGCTTCGCGTATTGAATCAATATCAGTTCCCGGTGGTGTTCTTATTTCCGATAAAGTATTTGATGAAGTAAAAAATCAAACTGAAATAAAAACAATTGCACTCGGAAAAGTCAATTTAAAAAATGTCAAACAGCCGATCCCGGTATATGCCATAGCCAACGAGGGACTTGTTATTCCTACCATTGCACAAATTGGAATAAAGGCGGGCTCGGATAAAAGCATTGCAGTGCTTCCGTTTGTAAATATGAGCGCTGACCCGGAGAATGAATATTTCAGCGATGGTATTTCTGAAGAAATTCTTAATGCATTAACGCATGTAGATGGCATACAGGTAACAGCCCGTACGTCATCTTTTTCATTTAAAGGGAAAAATGAGGATATAAGACAGATCGGCTCCAAACTCGGCGTAGCAAACGTATTGGAAGGAACGGTTCGCTGGGCAGGAAAAAAAGTAAGGATCAATGTGCAATTGATAAATACTACAGATGGCTATCATACGTGGTCCGAAGTTTATGACCGCGAATTGGAAGATATTTTCGAAGTACAGGATGAGATAGCAACAAAGATCGTAACGAGGCTGAAAGAGAATTTTGCGGTGAATGAAAAAAAAGAAACGGTAGTTAAAACTCCTACTGAAAATATCGATGCTTATAATTTATACCTTAAAGGCCGGTATTATTGGAATAAATCCAACCCGGAAAATATTTTAAACGCAATCAAAACTTTTGAAGAAGCGATCGCGATCGATCCGAATTTCGCCCTGCCCTATTGCTCGCTTTCATATTGCTATTCTTTCCTGGGTTCGTCAGGAATTATGCCGCCTGCCGAAGCGTATCCAAAAGCAAAAGATTGCACATTAAAAGCAATTGAGCTTGATCCGAACCATGCGGAGTCGCATTTATCACTTGCCACGATAAAGTTTTATCATAACTGGGATTTCGATGGTGCAGAAGCATCTTTAAATAAGGCACATGACCTCGGACTGAACTCTTCTCTTTTTAACCAGGTACATGGATGGTTCCTTATTGCGAAAGGAGATTTTGAAAAAGCGATAGAAAAAATTCAACAGGCACTTGTTCTCGATCCGCTGTCTTTGCCATTAATGAGTACGCTTGGGTGATGCGTATTCGTTTGCCGGCCGCTTTGAAGAAGCCCTTGCTCAATTTGATAAAATAATTGAGCTGGAACCAAATTTCAGAAGAGCATTTGAAAGCCGCGGTATGGCCCACCTTGCGATGGGAGATTATGAAAAAGCTATTAGGGACCTTGAACATTATCACAAACTTGTGGGGCATCCATTGAAAGGGCTAAGCAGTTTGGGGCATGCTTACGCGGCGGCAGGCTTCCATGATAAGGCAATGGAATGTGCTGAAAAAATAAAATTAAGACAGGAAAAAGAACCTGATGTCGTATTGCATATGGATTTTGCTTTTTTATATTCCGGCATGAACGAACTCGATCTTGCTTTTCAATATCTCAATAAAACGTATGATCAGCGAATGGGTATCGCCTGTCTTGGAATGATCTTCTGCATACGATACCCCATGTTAAAAGAATTGAAATCAGATCCGCGTTTTACTCAATTGCTGCAAAAAATGGGATTGAACAAATAATGCATTTCTAAAATTTATTTTCCCGCAATCCAATCTTCAAGTTGTTTTTTCTGCTTTGCTGTTACTGAAGTAATTGGTGTGATCCTCACAACTGGTTGCTGGTACCCCGTAACTAAAACATTTATTTTTGCTATACCTGATGATCTTTCCACTTCAAATGTTACGGTATCTCCAATTTTTGCAGTTCTTATCGCGGTTCTGAAGTCGGCAGTTGTAGCTAACGATTTTCCATTTATGGTTTTGATTATATCTCCCGTGTGCAGCCCTGCTTTTGCCCATGCAACTGCAGGATTTGATATCCCTATTCTCAAAGCATTTTCTCCCGGCAACTGGTATGAAGAAACCCTTAGATCAGGAATAGGTTTCATATCATTTGACAAAACATCTTTCCATTCAACGGTATATTGCAAGCCTAACAACTTAAGATATTTAGTAAAATCAATTTGTTTGTTTCCATAAACATGGTCACGGAAAAATGGTTGCACATTACAACCGCAAACATCTTTTACTGCCTGCTCAACATCTTTCGAAGTAAATCCTTTTTCTCCGCTGAATCTTTCCAGCATTTTCCTCATTACTTCATCCATTGAGTGTTTTCCATTCGTTGCGTCACGGATAATAAGATCGAGCATTGCACCAAGTACCTCACCTTGCAAATGAGGGCTTGCTGAATAATCTCCCAACATACCGCCAGGGCCATAGGCTGCTTCACTGATCTTTTCGGCTGAGAATTTTAAATAAGCAGGAGTTATTGTGTATCGCCTCATTAAATTTTCAAGATGAAATAATCTTGTTGAATCAAAAACATGAAGACCGGCACGTCGTGATAAAAGATCCGCATAGAAAATAGTTAATCCTTCGCTGAACCAAAGCCCTTTTGATAAAGCTGGTGTTTTGTAATTCACATCCGCATATTCAACAGGACGTATGCGCATTAAATTCCATGTATGAAAATATTCATGAGCAATCTCCGGAATAATATCTTTTACTCCATTTGCCAGGTTAACACTTGGTGCTCCGATAGTAACTGAATTATTATGTTCTAATCCGCCAACCGCGCCATCCTGCAACATAAAAATATATTCACGATAGGTCAACCTGCCAAACAACGAAGTTGTTTGTTCTACTAATTTTTTAAGAGATGACACCAGCACTGCAGTATCAAAAACTTTTGCATCCGGTAACGGCCAGTATATTACACGATGAGGTGTGTTATCAACAGCAAATGACCAGCTTTTGAATTTTCCAACGAAAACAGGATCATCAGTTAAGACAGCGACAGAAGAAGCATAAAATGTTTTGGGATCAGCAGTCGATTGAAGACCTGTTGCTATCTCCCATCCTTCCGGGATATTGAATGTAATGGGTGAAGGAATAAGTGTCGCTCCAACAACATACATAAATGAATGCGGTCCGCCCACCAGTCCACCGGTTGAAGTAAGATATGCTTTCCATGCCGACCGTATCCCTGTTACAGAAGGCAATTGAATACGATAATGCAGAACCGCTTCTCTCCCATTCGTCATTATCTTCCACAAAGCACTGTCTTCACGAATAAATTTTCCTTTACCATTTTTGCCTTCAACGGACATATCTTCAACATATCTCCAGTAACGATCATCATATTCCGGATGTGCAACCATTGCCACACGAAATGTGTCGGCAACATTCCGGATCTTCATTTCAACTGTAAACGAAGAATAATCGGTTGGATCAATAGTTAACAGGTAATCGACTGCCGGTTGCTTCAGGTCGTACCTTGTTTCAATTGATTCTGTCCAATGCTTTAATGGATGCTGCGCAAAACCCTGGAGCATTGCCACTATGAATATTGCCGCGATATTGAATTTCTTTTGCATAAAAAATGATATTAATTAAACTGAGTGCAACTTAGAACAGATAACCGTTCTGGAGAAAGTATTTACATAAGTTGTACGTGAAGCTTGATGAACTACAGTAAAGCAGTTCGGCGTTTAATGAATAATCATTTTTTATCTGAGTTGCTTTTGCTATGTAGTAAACAAAAACGCTGAATTCATCCTGTTCATTCTTTCATTTTCATGTAATATTCTTTTTCCTTCTTATTGAAATGCTCGATAGAATAGCGAAGAAGTGTACGAGGCATTGTTGAAGCATATTTATTCAGAAAGCTGACCAATTTCTTACGGTCTTTTGTCCCGGCGAATCGCAACATCCAGCCGGTTGCTTTATGCACCAGGTCTTCCTTATCGTTAACAAGTATCTCGGCGATTTTAAAAGTATCAGCCGCATCACCTTGTCTTAAAAAATAACAGGTACTTAAAATTGCGGTGCGCCGTTCCCAAATATTTTTTGAGCGGGCAAGCTTGTATAAAATATCATGTGGCTTATCATACAAGTAACTTCCGGTCATGTGCAAACAACCAAGATCACAGAGGTCCCAGTTGTTAATCCGGTCATGGCGACGCATATACAGATCAAAAAAATCTTTCAGCCGGTCTTTTGAAATATTCTTATTTCGCGATGCCTTATCCATAATACTTACTGCGCCGGCTCTTACTTCATGTATTGGGCTTTCCAATAATTTTTCAATTTCGCTGATAGGCATTTCACCGTGCTCTTTTGCTAATGCAAAAAGATTTCCCATTTTTACTCCCATAAATTTATCGCCATAACCATACTCTCCCTTTTCTGATTTGAAATACCGCTGGATCTTTTTTAACTCATCATCTGATTGGTATTCTTTTAAACGCTCAATGAATTTTTTTGCAGTCAATTCTTTTGATAAAACAGAATTGCCCGTCTTTGGCCTGACGGGCTTTCCATCTGTTTTCTTTGCTTTTGCCATATTAACCGTTGTATGCTTTTTGCAGATCTGCAATAATTATTTTTTTCATACCCATCATTGCCTGCATTACCCTGCCCGCTTTAGCACGATCCTTATCGCCCAGCATTTCACCCAATACCGGAGGAACTATCTGCCATGACAAACCAAATTTGTCTTTTAACCAACCGCACATGCTTTCCTGTCCGCCGTCCGCAGTAAGTTTATTCCAGAAATGATCTATTTCTTCCTGTGTTTCGCAACCCACAAAAAATGATATCGCTTCTGTGAACTTGAATTGCGGACCTGCATCAAATGCATAAAAACGTTGTCCATCCAAATCAAATACACCATTCATTACTTGTCCTTTTGGGAATGGACTGCCTTCAGGCCAATAAGCAATATTTACAATCTTTGAATTTTTAAATACCGAAGTATACAATTTTATTGCTTCTTCTGCTTTACCATCGAACCAGAGAAAAGGAGTTATCTTTTGCATATTTTATTTTTTATAATGATCTAATTTTTTTCTGCCAGTTCTTTTACTTTTTCCAATGCTACCGGAAATGTTTTTGCAAAATAATCTTTGTACTCGTCCGTGCTCTCCATGTCTACGACCAGTTTAGTTTTGCCGTTCTCATCCGTTAATGTATAGTTTTCCTTTGCACCTGCCCATTCTTTTACACTTTCACTTTCTGTGTCCTCTATGCCACCTTTTACAACGCCTAAATGTTCAAAAGACATGAACTTATTTGGCTTATGTGAAGCTACCTTGCTTACCATGCCATCACCGGCAGCCGACAGGAATAAAACTTTGCTTCCTTCTTTCCAGTTATCGGTTTCGGCATAAGAACCTTCCATAAATGCGCTGGTCCATTTCCTATAGGATTCATCGTCCCATAAAACTTTCCATACTTTTTCACGGGGGGCATTGATACTTGTTGTGAAATTGATCTTTTCCATGATTTATATTTTTAAGTTTATAAATATACTATTGCTTTTTTTGTTGCAAAGGCCCATCGAGAAACGGAATGATCATTGAAAGCAACCATTCAGTTTGCATCATTACACTTATATGCGATGTGCCTGGAAAAATTGCAAGTTGTGCAGCCGGTATTGGTCCAAAATCGATCATATACCCGCCACCGCGAAGCCGGTACATTTCTACTGCATGTTCCGGTGAAACTCCATCGCCATCCGCCGCAATAATTAATGTAGGAGATTTTATTGCTTTTATCTTATCAGCGCCGAAATCATAAGAAGTAGTAACAAACTTCTTCATTTTATTAATAAACTCTTTCCAATGTTTTGGATCGGGAGCCAGTTTATCATATTCAGTTTTTATCGGTGTGCTTTCAAACATTTCCGGAGTAAGCATCGGGAGAATAGACCTGATTTCTTTTGTCCAGCCTTCATATTTGTATACCGATGAAGTAATGATCAATCTCCGGACTAAAGAAGGATGACGTATTGCAAGTTGCTGCGCAACACCTCCACCCATACTATAACCAAAAATATCGGCGCTGTCTGTTTTAAGAAATTTAAGTAACGCAGCTACGTCATCAGCCATGGTTTCAAATGAAAAGGGACGATCGATATCTGCCGTTCTTCCATGGCCCTGTAATTCTACTGCAATAACCTGGCGGGTCTTGGATAAACGCGGGGATCAATTGCCCGAATGCAGTATTAATGCTATTGAATGCCCCATGAAGTAACACCACCGGTTTTCCCATCCCGTGTATTTCATAATAAATTTTTAATCCATTTACCTGGGCATAGCCCGTCTTTGGCTGGCTAAAAGTATTTACCGCAACGCAAGAAAAAATTATCGTTAGGACCATCGCTCTCGTTATTGCTGTTTTTTGGAGTACCTTTTTCATTAGTGCATTTTTATGATGAATTCTTTACTGACATAAAGGTGCAGTGAAAAAATATAATCCTAAGGGTGGAAAAGCGACTGTTTAATGGGGTGTTTCCGACAATAAAGGAGTTATTATCTATGGATCACGGGGTTTCAGTAAGAAATTTCTGGTTATCTCCTTCATATTTATTTCTGTATTCCGTGAATTGTTCCTGCAGCTCTGTTACCTTTTGTAATCCATGATCCACTTCTTCATGCAGATCAGGCAAGCCATCACTAAGTACACCAATACTCAGGTTAATATTATCCGCCTCGATCTGCGCAATTTTTTTCAATACCGAAGTTTGAGAATTTTTAAGGTCATCCAGCTCACGAATGATCTTATCCATCAATGCCAGTTGCTGACGTGGATCCATGTCGGTAATATTTATTAAAGACAAACAAACACTGGGCCAGTGTAACATCAAAATCCGTCGAAATACCCCGCTGATCATTACCGGCTAATGGCATGGTAGTTGTTTTTAATAAGGGGACTGCTAAAATGGGAAATTCAAAACCCGATGATTATTATTCATTTAAAAAAAACCATACCATGAAAAATATGATTGGTACTATAATAGCAGTTGTTTTGATTTCAAGCTTTGCACATGACAGGTCCGGCATCCAGGGAACGATTGATCCGCCTGAAGGTGCAAAAAGAATATGGGCCGTTAGCGGCAAGGATACAGTTTCAATTATTCCCGCTCCGGGAAGTTTTATAATGGATGTAAAACCCGGAAGCTGGAAATTAGTAGTAGAGGCAGTATTACCCTATAAAAACTCCGAAAGAGAAAGTATTCTTGTAACTGAAGGTCAAATAACAGATGTAGGTTTAATAAAACTTACGCAATAAAACTTACTCCGTCTTTAAACCTTATATCCTTTTTTGAAACCCAAGTTGAAAAAGTGCTATTATTTGTATAGCACTTTTTATTTTCTTAAACCGGCTAAAAAAATAGGTAGTGTCCTATTTTAGAGGTAGGATAGAAAACGGATGACACGGATTCAACGGATTTATTCTTAAGATTTTCTTTAGCCTTTCATTGTCTCATTGGGCAATATACTTTGAAGGGAGTCAGACGGATTAAAATAAAAGTGTCCGTGAAAATCCGGTCAATCCGTGTCATCCGTGTTCCAATTTCATCAAATTAGGACACTACCAAAAAATACGACGACAATTTTTTTTACTACCTTAAGCATAGATTTAGACAGTTAATGCCTGTAATTTCAAATGAAAGAAATTGTAAACTGTGCTGCTTATGCCGAAGGTAAACGCATCGGCGATGTTCAGCTCGATGATGTGCACAATGTGCTTAAGGAAAAAGATCAATTTGTTTGGATCGGGTTACATGAACCTTCTGAAGAAATATTAAGCAACGTTCAGGAGGAATTCAATTTACATGAGCTTGCTGTGGAAGATGCACATTCGGCACATCAGCGGCCGAAACTTGAGCAATATGGTGATTCCATTTTTGTAGTGTTGCGTACCGCGCAGATGAACCAGGAACATCATATTGAATTAGGAGAAACACATTTTTTTGTTGGTGATAACTTTATTGTTGTAGTAAGACATGGCTCCTCCGTTCCTTATAAAGAAGTAAGGGCAAGATGTGAAGCGGCACCGGAACATATGAAAAAAGGCCAGGGCTTTGTTTTATATGCCGTAATGGATTTTATTGTTGACCGTTATTTTCCTGTTGTACACGAGATGGAGCAGGAACTTGAAAACATCGAAAGAAAAATATTTAAGCAAAAACCTACCCGTGAAACTACAGAACAGATATATGATCTGAAAAGAGAGTTGCTCGAGGTAAAACGAGCCGTATCCCCTTTGGTTGATGTTTGTAACCGGCTTATGCGTTTTGATATTCGTTGTATCTCAGAAGAAACAAGACCCTATTTCCGGGATGTGTATGACCATGCTGTAAGAATAAATGAAATGGTGGATAATACCAGGGAATTACTGAACAGCGCGATGGAAGCAAATTTTTCCCTTATTTCAATTTCACAAAGTGAAGTAGGGAAAAAATTTGCAGGCTGGGCCGCCATAATCGCAGTTCCTACAATGGTGGCGGGCTTCTATGGAATGAATTTTAAATTTATGCCGGAGCTTGAATGGCATTATGGATATTACGTAGTTATTGGTGTTACCTTACTAATATGCGTCACTCTTTATTATTTCTTTAGAAAGTCGGGTTGGTTTTAATATCATTTCATCAAGAAAATAATACCTGTGGTGTAGCTTTGTTTTTTAAGTTTTTTATGCATACGAAATTTGTATAAAATTAATTGTATGAAAATCGCTTGTCACAATTTTGTCGATCATACTGTTTGTTTCCTGTGCCAACTCAAAAGAAACAAATTATACTGCCAGCACTCCTGGCGGGCCTGTTGTAAAAAAGTTTCTCGGCATTCCTTTAACCGATTCCATTGATTTTATCAGGTGGAAATTATCTCTCAACGATCTCAACTACTCATTAGAATGTAATTATGGAATAGGAAAGCCTAACACGAATGGATTTTATGACGGGGGAAAAAAGGTTGTCTTCAGGGGCCGGGTACAAAGAGATAAAAACAATTATATACTGCACAATGGTGATCAAATTCTAAAACTGGTTGAATTAAATGCCAACCTGCTGCATATTGTAAATAATGATAACAGCCTGTTGATAGGTGGCGGCGGATGGAGCTATGCGATCAATAATATTGCTCCTTCAGCAAATGATAAAGTGAATCTTGCATCAACAAAAATAGTTATCTGGGATTCAATGGCGTTTGAAGGAAGAACGCCATGCGGCGTACCGGGAATAATTGCACCGGGAAAAGAATGTTATAAGTTGAAATGGTTACTTGTTCTTTATGGAAATGCGGCAAAGAATGAGCCTGCTGCTTACAAACTTTTGGGAACACCCTATCGCGTAGAAGGTGGACGGCGGGGAAATTGGAAAATAAGTGCGGGGAAAGATGGAAGGATCGTTTATCAATTATTGGATGAAACCGGGAAACCGTTTATTCACCTGTTAAAACTTGATGAAGGCGTTCTGATCTTTACTGATGCAAAAGGGAACTTACTCGTCGGTGACCCCGATTTCAGCTATACATTAAACCGGCGTTTTTAACTGCAACTTGTATTTAATATTTCGTCAATTTGGTTATTTTAAAAATTTTTAACCCAATACTGCGTTATAGGCTAAACCATCCCCATGCGGATATTTTGTATTACCGTATTCTTTCTAATCGCAACGACACTTAATTCCCAGATCATTGATTCTTTAAATACAGCAAAGAATTGTTTTTATATGACGGCGACCGAAAGGGAGATGGTCTATGAAATAAATCGGGTTAGAAGTAATCCGAAATCATACATACAATACCTTCAACCCTTACTGAATGATGCGACAATTAAACTAAAAAATTTCGGCAAGGGAGACAAGAATTACAGCCTGACCTTTACCTCCAGCACAAAAAACGGAAAGGAAATAAGGACTGTCGATACCACATGGCACTACATGAATGTGGAAGAAGTAAAAGCGCTGACAACGCTTATCGACGACCTGAAGAAATTAAAATCTTTATCGGTGTTGAAACCGGACAGTGGAATTTATAATGCAGCAAAAAAACATGCAGACGATCAGAATGCACATGAATGGAAATTAATGCATACCGGGAGTGATGGCTCGGATCCGTGGGACAGAATTATCAGTTTTTCACCCACCATGAGTTTTGGGAATGAAAATATAGCGGGCAACTCAAAAAAATTAATTACAGCCCGGGATATCGTTATTCAATTTTGATCGATGATGGCATTCCCGGTTATGGCCATCGCTATAATTTGCTAAATCCTGCGTGGACACATGTTGCATGTAAAGGAGAGTTTTTCGAAGACATGCATTGGTGGATCCAGAATTTTGGGATTAAAAAGAAGACCAGCCCTAATCTTATCAATTGATCAGGGTTCTCTTGCTGCTGTTGCCTGCTTTATGCCGACAGTTCCTCTTATTCCCTGGAAAATTGTTTTCCAGCATAAATTAAACAGAGAACGATTAATATCTCTTGAAAGATTCACTTGCTGTACTCTTACTGCATCATTGCCTTTTGGGTTAGAATTCTTAATAACAAAATTGGCGATCAAACTTGTCAGAAATTTTTTATCAGTTTCTGTTGCCCCTTTGTCTTTTTCCAATATAGCTACATCCAGGTCTTCATATAGCATTTTCACATTGCCATCCATTGAGTAATCATTGCCGTGCAAATCAAATGTCATCCCGTTCAAATGGCCTTCTTCAATACTTGCCGGCCCCATGGGTTCCGCAAGTGAGTTCAGCACTTGCCCATCGATGGCACCGATATTTCCGGATACATCAAACCTCCCTTTAGGATGAAATAAATAAAATGTCCAATTTGTTTTTAAGGATGTTTTATTAAGAAAACTTGAATTCACGACTGCCTTCATTACTTTATTGCGGGCCGTTTTATCATTTGTAAAATTTGTGATTGTTCCATTCACATTATAAAACTGAACTTTTCCTGACTGCCTTGTTATATGATTTCTTTCTTTGTATTCAACAAATGAATTCCTGATGTTTACTTTTTTTATAGCAAATCCAAGAGGTATATCGTCCAAAACCTGGTGGGGATAATAGCCAACACGGTTCTTTTTATCCCGCGGCCGTGCAAGATCACGGTAAATTTTAAAAGATGATCCCCCTATGGTCATGGCGTCTGCCTGTATAAATTCGTCAAGCAGCTTTTGCATAACAACACCGGAAAAGACGATATTATTAAAAGAAAAATTTAATCTGTCAGTTTGGGTGGGAATTGCATTTACAAATGCAATTTCACTCAATCGCGGTGTGACAAAAAATTGTTTTACTGATAATCTTCCACCATTTGAATTCAATGTTATATTCTCCGCCCTGTAGTTATACAAATTATCAGGTGAAGGCCAGGCTATATCAGCAACGTGTATCTTCATATTCTTTGCGAATAAAAAGCGGGTAGAATCCATATTCGCCGCACTATCCACTCTCACATCCGTTAAAGCAATATCTATATTTTTCACATCGATGATCCGCTTGCCGGTTTTCCCACTCTTCGTTCTTACTTCGGCACCGGTTATTAAAACCGAATCCATTTGTATCATATCAAGATTACCAAGCACCTCCCGGTATATTTCTTCCGTAGGCACGTGCCGTGCATTTTTTCCTTTACCGGTATACTCAAGGTCGATAACGGGATTTCTTATCTCTATTTTTCTTCCAACAATTTCTTTGTCAAGCAATGCTTTGCTGGTTTGTACTCCAGCCACATACAGCTCTGGAATTGTAATAGTAAAAAGCATCGGCGGAGTTTTGCCTTCTTTTTCTATTGAGGCATACCTGGTGGAGTCAACCCACAATTTCATATTGGAAGCTACTAAGGAACCTGTTTCCTCATTTATTATCATTTCATCATAACTTATCTTATACAACCCGTTATTGTTTTTTGTAATTGCTTTTTCCAGTTTCTTTTCAATGATAACATTTTTATGTGTGTTCCAATACCAAAGACCAAAACCAATTAATAGAAGCAGCGTAAGCGATATACTCAATAGAAGAATTCTTATTCGTTTGCGTCTTGTAGCTTTCCGGTTGTTATCTGCATTTACCTGCATAATAACAGTAAGACAATTACTGTTCCATTTCTGGTATCACTTACTTGCGAAAAATTTATTGGCCTGATTGGAAGCCTGTTGAAGTAGGTTCATCCCAATAAATTTTGAAGCAAACTCCGCTAAAATAGGGGGCTTGCTTCGCCAATTATATTCATTTAGGCCGTGATGTAACTGAGGCTCGCAAACAGTTTATAAGTATTGCACGTCTTAAAATAAAAAAGTATATCCAACGGATATACTTTATAGGATAAGAAATAATGGTTAGGGTTAATAGTTTTCTTCCATGGGTCTGGATAACACTTCATTTTCGGAAAGCATTTCCCCTTCCAAGCAGATACAAAATTCGCTTTTCTTCGTAAGCTCCTGCCTGAACTCTTCTTCCATCTGGGTAAAATCTTTTAGAAATGCTATGCTTTCAGCCAGCCACTCTTTTTTCTCATTATATGATGTTCTTAAAAAATCATGCAATGAGTTCATGCCCTCACTGACAGCGGTTAGCTTAACAGGAAATGGAAAGATATTCTTCATGATGACAAGATTTAGTTGGATTTAGAAAGATTTATGCCAAAATCGTTCCTGTTGATTAAAAAGCTATTTACTGGGGATTAAATAAAAATGAACCTTTATAATTGGCTCGATAATGTGGATAACACGTTACAATTAGAAACGCATTTTTATTTAGCGAAAAAAAAGTTGACTTTTTTCTACACCCGAATCTGCCAAATGTCTGTGTCGGAACATGAGAATTCCAGTCGCCCGGTCACTTGGTTTCCGTTTTTTTACTTAGTAAACCCAACTTTTTCATGGCTTCTTCTTCATCTTCGTGTGATATAAACAGTACCACCCTGGCTTCCTCCTCGGTTTCATAGACGATATACGTTATATCGAACTCAAAGATCTTTGGCCCGGTTTTCTCAAAAGTAACACCCCACCGAATCACTACCATGGTGTATTTATCGCAGATCGGCATTGTTCGTTTTGAAATTATTCTTGCAGATTTATGTCCAACGCTGTGATAAAAATCTACAGCTTGCTCCGCTTTCTCTTCAAACTCTTTTTTGTTTTGTGCGATTACTCCTTTAGGCCCTGCGGAAATAAAAGTATCGGCATAAAAATGTGAAATCGTCTTTAGATCCAGTTCATTCAAGGCTGTCTCATACTGTTTAAACAATGTATCAAGTTGCTCACGACTCATGAATCCTTATTTAAATAAGCTGGCTCAAAAACAAAGCCACTATTGATCGTTGTGCCACTTCTAAGGCATGTATTTTGAGTGTTCGTTACTGTAAGCGTTATTGTATTTTAAAAAAATTTTTTTATGAAAAACATCAAACAACAAACACCGAATCACAACACGAAGTTTAACAGTAATAAACGCAGAGCTGAAAACAAGGATGAGCTTGATAGCCGCGAAGGTGAAGAACAATTAAACAAAGGTGATGATACCACACACAACCGGAAAGAAAGAAAAAGTGAAAAGAAAAATTCAGGAAAATAAATTGTTTTATTTGACTCAAATTTCATAGCAATCGTAATCTTCATTCAGGTAATTGCTTCCACAAATGATGTTCATATTGCGCATTATGTCTGCGAAGTGTCAAAAAATAATTCACATTATTTATGTTTGTATGACATAAAGGGATTTTACTATGGAGATAAAAAATGGGAAACATTTTCCTGATCAATCTCTGAATTCCTGGCTGATCATAAGGCCATAAAATCCGCCATCCAATATTCCAATACCAACGCGGCCAAAAGAAGGATTGAGAATATTTGCCCGATGTCCCGGAGAATTCATCAGGTTTACATGAGCAATCTCTACCGTTTGTGCCAACGCAAGATTCTCCCCTGCTGTAGCGAATTGAACATTTGCGGCCCGCATTCTGTCAAACGGATCCTTACCATCAGGATTATCATGCGCAAAATATCCTCTTGCAAACATATCCTGCGAATGAGCTCTTGCTACTTGCAGCATTTCCGCATCTGCCTACTAATGGCTTTAGTCCGTGCTTTTGTCTTTCTTCATTTATCAGGTTAAGCATTTCAGATTCATACGTTGGTTTTGGCTTTGCATTATTTATCTTAAAAGTGAGATTTATTTTTTCATCCGACCCTGGCTTGACAGTAAGACTATTAATTGTTTGCCTTATTGCCTCATCAAATACGGGAGCTAATTTCCTGTTGGCCCATTCTGATTGCATGGCCAATTGAACGCCTAAGCGGCTGTCCCTGACTTCCTCGGTAATACCATCCTTCAGCGGTAATGCAAGAAATAATGCCGAGAAAATAATTGCATACAAATAACCTGTGATTGCTCCCGGAATGATTCCTAAAATCCTGTTCGCAGCATTTTGATGTGTTTCCAATGGAATACTTCGTGTAATGTAACCGGCAACAATACTCAACACTGTGCCTGCAATAATAGCCGTTAATAAAAAAGCAATTGGCAATAACCACGGGCCCGCATCAAATAAACGGTCAAGAAAGCCAGCTACATAAGGGTAAAAAAGATAAGCGATCATAAAGCTCCCGGCCCATGTCAGCAAGGCTAATGAGCTTGTAATAAAACCACGGTACCAACCGGCAAGGACAGCAAGGATAACAATTAAGACAAGAACAATATCAACCCAATTCATAATAAAATATTCAACCAGATTTAAACAAAAAGTTAGCCGGAATTAATTGTGCTACACGTCCTAAAACTAAAATTTATTTACCTTTTTTAAGCTGAAGTTTTGAACTCGTTTCTATTTAGTGTAGAAAAAAATCCTGTTTTTTGATACACGACGAAGTTAAGCACCAAGCAATTTATGTGGTACGTAATTTGAAAATAATGAGTGAACATTATTAAATAAATTAAACAATTTCTATGCGTAACATCTTATATGTCTTCTTAGCTTTTATTACCGTTTCCCTATCAAGCTGCGAATTAGTAGGAGATATTTTCAAAGCAGGAGTTTGGGTAGGTGTATTGGTGGTTGTCGCTGTTGTTGGATTGATCATTTATTTGATCAGCAAGCTATCCGGTAAGAAGTGAACAGAATGCAAGACGTTGCAGTTAACCTGTGATATATGAAATATGATGTCATCATTATTGGTGCAGGTGCGGCAGGTTTAAGCGCAATGAAATATCTTGCAGAAGCTGGTTATAAGGTCTGCATGCTTGAGGCCGCAGACACACCAGGCGGAAGAATCGCTACCATCGAAGAGAAAGGCTTTACAGCCCCTGTAGAAACAGGCGCAGAATTTATCCATGGTAAACTCCCTCTCACATTTGAGCTATTAAAAAAAGCGGGAATATCTTATGAAGCTGTCGAAGGCGATATGATCGGCGTGCAAAATGGCGAATGGCAAAAAGAAGAACATGACGATCACTGGGATAAATTTATGCATGAGCTTAACAGGTTAAAGACCGATGTAACTATCCTTGAGTTTCTCGATACACATTTTAATGATCCGCAATATATGCATCTGCGGCAAGCGGTTCAGCGGTTTGCTGAAGGATTTGATCTTGCCGATATTTCCAAGGCTTCCATTCTGCCAATAAAAAGTGAATGGAAAAATATTGAGAAAAAACAATACCGGGTGAAAGGAGGCTATATACAATTGCTGAATTATTTACTCAAATGCAGCCTGCAAAAAGATGCAGTCATCTATTTCAATACTTGTGTAAATAAGATAGATTATGACACTCAAGAAGTAGTAGTAACGTACCACAGCGGCAAAAAAATTTGAAGCAAATAAATTGATCATCACTGTTTCTCTCGGTGTATTACAATCGGGAAGTATTCAATTTAAACCTGCGCTGACAGACCATGCAATTGCAATCCAGGGAATTGGTTTTGGAACTGTAATAAAATTCCTGCTGGAATTTAAAACGAGTTTTTGGAAAGAATTTGACGATGATATCGGATTCTTACTTACAGACGAAGAGATACCGACATGGTGGACACAATTACCAGGCGAAAGTAATTTGCTCACCGGCTGGCTCGGTGGGCCAAAGGCTGCTGAAAAAATTTTTAAACCCTGATGAAGAATTATTGCAAACAGCTCTGCAATCTCTTTCCGCGATCTTTCGTATGCCACCGGCTATGCTTCGCGAGGAACTCGTTCATCATAAAATAATTTGCTGGCAAACTCAACAATATATAAAGGGAGGATATAGCTATAGTACGCTTGCGTCTGAACAAGCAAGAAAGATTTTGGCAACTCCTGTCAATGACATGATCTTCTTTGCAGGTGAAGCCATTGCCGAAGGTGATTCAACAGGAACCGTTGAAAGCGCATTGCAAAGCGGAAAGGATACTGCAACAATGATGATGAAAAAATTTCAGCCGGAAAAACAATCTTAAGAACTTTTATTCATCTTCCTGGTCGCTTAAACTATACGGATTATTTTCTTCATCTTCCTCTCCTATTTTTTCATTTGCATCATCTTCTTCACTACCCGGTACATCGAGATCTTTTCCGCTGAGATCTGTCTTTTCATTAAGAGCGATACCCTCGTTATCAGTTTTATCAACTGCAGCATTTCTTAGTTGTTCATCATCTGCACTGGCCATTGATTCACTGCTGCGTTGCAACAACTCTCTTTCGACTTTCGTAACATCATTTGCCTTATCAGTTAAAATATCTTCATCAATATCCAACAGGCCACTTCCTTCTTCATCAGCAGATGAGATAGTAGTATCGGCCATTTCTCCCGGTAAAAAAGGTCGTACATGTTCCTGCCCTGGTATATCTTTTACTTCAGGCAGATCAAGTGTTGCTTCATCTGGCTGTAATTGCTTTTTATCATTCGGAGATTCCGGCAGATCGATATTTTGTTTTGCTTCTTTTGTTTTCATAAATAAAGTTTTAAAGGTTTAGTCGTAAAATGATAAAGCAAAACCGTGCCTGATATTTACTATTTGACCGGCTAATTGATACGCATATGTAGAATCTTTTCCCGGGGCCGGGCCTGGGCCTTACGCAGGAGAAAAAGTATAACACCAGGCCTCTCCTTCCAATACCGTTTCACCGTCCTGTCGTGTTATTTTTATCTGTAATTGTGTTACGGGCTTTGTTTCATGGAGACTAAGCACAGTTGCTTCCGCAGTAATGGTATCATCAATAAAAACTGGCGCGGTGAATTTCCAATTTTGACTAAGAAAGACCGTTCCCGGCCCGGGCATATCCATCGCAACAAGCGCATGAAGCAAACCCGTAGTTAATCCTCCCTGTACCACAAGTTTTTTAAATTTTGTCTTTGAAACAAATGCTTTGTCAAAATGCAGTGGATTATAATCTCCGCTCAACTCTGCAAACATTTTTACGTGATTGGCAGTAAGTGTTATGCTTCTGGTTGCCTTTTGCCCAACAGATAGTTTCATTGTATTGCAATTGTGATGAAGAGATATGAGCTAATTTAATTAATATTATTTTCTTCCTGCATTTCTTCGATAACCACTTTTTCTTTTTTAATGTCAGTGCGCAACAGGAAAAATAGGCTCATGTAAATATTAGCAACCCACACGATCGAAAAACCTGCGATCAGGTATCCTTTCCAATCCGTGAACAACAATGTATATTTTGTGATCACAAGCATTGCAATGGTAACATAATGACTAAAACAATACTCACAGGTAAGCATATAGAAAAGTTTTCTTACTGCAAGGAATTTACTTTTCTTACTCTTTAACAAACAAAATTCCCTCGGCTCCCGGAACACTTCCTCATGGGTAACCGTCCATGAAATACAGGCAACAGGAATAGCGAGTATAAAAAGATAAAGGAGTTGCGTTGATAAAGGCATGGCCCCGGTTTTGGTGAATAAACATTATTGTTAGACCAAAACCAAGCCAATTAGCCTGTAAAAAATCAAAGACCCGGGGTACCCGGGTCTTTAATTTTCACTTGATGTTTCCAAAAATTCTTTACTCATTTAGCGTTGGAGCGTAGTTTTTGTAATTTCTCCTTTGTCAGCAGGATTGAAAACAACGCCTTGTCCATTCATCAAAGCTATCTCTGATACACCATTCTTGATTATCGTTACATGGTATAATTCATCAGTCCCTGTTGATAATCTTTTCGTAATACTGTACAAGTTGTTTCCATAAGTATTGATCGCATTTGTAATTACCAAATCAGGAACATAGGTATTGAGAACAGGTAAAGATGCTTTGAAGCTTTCGCCTCTCATCATATACCAGGGTTGTGTGTTGTAATAAACACGAACGATCCTGTTATTATCTGTTTTATAAGTTGCATACCACCAATCACTGGTCATAGGCATCCATGTTACTGTTGTGGCAGTAGGATAACTTGCCTGGAAATTTGCACGAATAGTAGCGGGTACCTGAACAGTATAGTCATATTCACTTGAATTTGTTTTGGACATCACCACCTCTTGTGCACCTACGGTATAAGCAGCGGCCAGGGTTATAGCTGCTAAAAAAAATTTTTTCATAGATAAAAATTTAAAAAAGGTTAAACAATTCTTTTCGTCTAGAACCATAGAGACAATAATGATGCCTGTTGTTTTTTAAATCGATTAATTGCAGTAAATGTGAAGTTTATGATGTTGAAAATTAAAATGAGCGGGAAAATGTTTGAGCATCGTTTATGTGGAAGAAACTACACAGCAAATCATTCCTTATTTAAGCCAGATGGCGGTAAAAGCATTATCATGAATACATAAATGCCAAGGTTATCTGATAATATCTCATCTGCGCTTACCATTGAATTGTTCAATAATTGTGAGCTTGTGGGGTTAAGACACCCCAATACGATCCGGTTCTTTCTAAAATTCAACGTGCCTGTATTTTCCGGAACGACCATATATGGAGCTGCCGTATTCTTTCCATAAAATTTGAAGCTTGTACCATTAAGCCGCATGAGACTATGAAGGCTCATGCCAGAATAAACACCTTCTTTGGAATGCCACACATTCTCATCGATCACACCATCATAAGTTGCAGAGCTGGCTGTATTCATATTGCCGCCAATAATGAGTGAAGACGGCTTGCAAAAATTTTCCTGGTCCTCCCAAATAAAAACGGCCTGCCTGCTTGTTTTCGGGAACAATACCGTACACTTCGAAATTTCTTTTTCCGAAAAATAGTAAATGTCTTTGATCACATTTTTTTCACCGAATACACTTACAAGATACTCGTGTGAATAGAATTGCCAAAGATCTTCAGCAACTTGAATTGTCTCCGGTGATGGCAATTCCTGGTGATTAAAAAATAATGAATAGAGCGTATCACCGTCTGGTTCCATGTTAAAGCTCGCCAGTACTGACAGATCCCTCTTTTGAAATAAAATGGCAGCAGTATCATTCTCATTGCCGCAATAAAATCCTCTTTCCTTTAAAGCTTTCAGGTTTTCAAAGTATTCTTCCTTTACAGAAGTAAAATATGTAAACGATAAGCTATTTTTTGTTTGAAAAGCCTCGATGCTTCTTTTGATCTGCAGTGTATCCTTTTTCCTTTTTCCTTCTTTTGCACTATAAATATTTACAAGAGTGTCATTCTTTGACCGGCTGCCGGATGGCATAAATTTTTTCTTGCTTAGATAACTTTCAAACTTTTTTCCAGGTAAAGACGATGCAAAAAGAAAATCCTTTGCAGAAAATTCCTGGCTGTGCAGATTACTTGAGATCAATAAAACAAAAACAAAAAGTAAAAATCCCCTCATCAGCTTTGGATTTAATTATTAAAAGGGGCTTTGGAAGAATATTGGGTTGGATCGCCGGTAGCTAATAAAGAACCTCAATAACCATACCGGGACGATGGAATAAAGGTATAGATTTAATTTGGATGCATTCAATAAACAAACCAGCCGGTATTTGTACCGGCTGAATCGTTATTTTACTTCGATTGATTTAGAGAACCTTCGGGCATTATCCTTTTTGGGCAAGCTGAGGTGTAAAATGCCATTATCATATGAAGCAGAAATTTTATCTGTATCCACAGAATCATCCAGGGCAAAGCTCCTGCTGAAGGATTGCATTTTGTATTCTTTCCTCAGCCACCCCTCTTTTTCATTTTCTTCGTTACACTCTTCTTTCTGTTCATACGAAATTGTCAGCAATTCAGCGGTTACATTCAATTTAAAATCTTCTTTGCGTAATCCCGGCGCGACTAATGACATTTCATAACTTTTGTCTGTGTCACGAACGTTTACCGGAACATTCACCTGGTGATTCAAGCCATTGAAACCCCAGAAGTCATCATTAAAAAAACGATTCAGGTTGTCCTGGAAGATCTGGTCCATCCAGTTACTAACAGTTCTCGCAGGCATAGTTGTGTTGCCATTGTTTGTTTTAATAATAGATTTCATAAAACCTCCATTTTTTTCTAAGCGCTCTTCAAACAAAATGCCACCTGATTTTTTCTGAAAAGTTGGCAAGCCATATTGAAAATTTTTCAGTAGTGCTGAAAATTTTTCATTTTTACGGGCAACGATGGAGTGAATAATTACCTGTACATTTAATAGCCAAAATTATAGCTCATGAAAAAACTTGCTTTGTCATTTGTCTTTCTTGTTGCCTGCCTGTTTGTAAAAGCTCAGACCTGGCAGGATACAGTTACCCGGATAGAAAAAATTTTTGCACGGTATAAACCCGGTAGTCCGGGGGCGCAGCTCGCCATCGGCCGGCATGGTAAAGTTATTTTTTCAAAAGCCTGGGGCATGGCTGACATGGAACATAACATACCACTTACCACCGAATCGATTACTGAAGCCGGTTCTGTATCAAAACAATTTACTGCCGCAGCTATTTTATTATTAGAACAACAGGGAAAATTATCATTGGATGATGATGTTAGAAAGTATGTGCCTGAATTACCTGAATATGGTTATAATATAACCCTCAGGCAAATGATGCAACATAAAAGCGGGTTAAAAGATTGGGGAGCGGTTGCAGCAATTGCAGGATGGCCCAGAAGCACTAAGACCTACAATAACGATGATGCATTATATATTATAAGCAATCAAAAAACATTGAACTATAAACCCGGTGATGAATATCTCTACAGCAATTCAAACTATAATTTGTTTGCAATTATTGTACAAAGAGTAAGTGGAATGAGCTTAGCGGATTTTACACGCAAAAATATTTTTGAACCTGCAGGCATGAAGCATACACAATGGAGAGATAACCACAAAAGAATAGTTCTTAACAGGGCGATTGCCTATTCAAAATTTGGATCGGGTTATCAAACCAATATGCCTAATGAATATGTTTATGGAAATGGCGGGCTGCTTACAACAGCAGAAGATCTGCTGATATGGTGTAATTATTTTTTAAATGGAAAATTAGGCACGCCTTCTTTACTTGAAAAACAATTAGCGACAACGCCACTGAACAACGGGATTATGCATGGCTACGCAGCGGGGTTGTTCACTGGCACCACCAAAGGTTGGAAATATGTTGCGCATGATGGTGCCACCGCAGGGTATAGGGCTAACCTCGAGGCTTATCCGGAACTTGGTTTATCTGTAGCCTGGCTAAGTAATACTTCAGAATTTGATAGTGACACAAATAATGTTGCGGAATTGGTGGTAGATCTGTTTATAACCGGTAGTGAGCCGGAGGCAAAAAGAGAAACACCATCTCCATATTCGGTCTCAAAAGAAAAACTAAGCACATACACCGGTTGGTATCGAAACAGCAGGTCGGGCGGTGGAGCAAAATTGTATTTGCAGAATGATAAGTTGCATGGAACGCAGGTTGGTCAGTTAACTCCTGTTGCAGAAAATATTTTTAGTACCGGCAACAACAAGGTTGTATTTAATACAAGGGGCTTTTTGTTTATCAATGCGGCAAGAGATAGTATTTATTTTACTGCCGCAGATTCGGCAAAGCTTGATGAAAAATCAATGAACGAATACACAGGTGAATATTATTCGGATGAAGCGGAAGCAAAATTTTATGTTATAATAAAAAATGGAAAGCTTGTTATGCAGCAAAAACCAAAAACAGAATTCCAGCTTTCTCCTACTTACAAAGACGGATTTGAATCACCTGCCGGCATTGTATACTTTCAAAGGGAAAATAATAAGATCATTAATTTAAAAATATCGGTAGGCCGGGCAAGAAATGTAGAGTTTAAAAAAGTAAAGTAATTATTGTCTCCATTTAATGGTTCCTTCTTTGCTTTCTTTCACCCTGAACTTTACGATCTTTTTGATCAATGGAATTGGTAAAGGCTTGTCTAATGGCAGTTGAATGGAACCCTCGGCCGTTTTATATTTTGTAAGTTCTTTTTTAAACGCTTTCAATACCGATGGCATCGGATAAAAGCCAATATGGTTTTTCCAGGCCTTGAACGTGACAAGGATTTTTTGATATGAATATGCAGGCATGCCCCATTTCAAATTTTCTGTTGCGCCAGGCGCTGCAGCTTTTATACTTTCATGTAATTGCCATAATCTTTCCTGTACATCAGGCGGAGCAGAATAAATATATTCTTCAATAGTTTTTGCTTTCACTTTTGATTTATTTTTTATACCCGTTATATTGAAAAATCATTGACATACATAACCACCATCCACCGCAAATAAACTGCCTGTTGTGAATGAACTTTCATCTGAAAATAAAAATGCAACTGATTGAGCAATCTCTTCAGGTTTTCCTACACGACCCATTGGCTGAACTCCATCCATTGACCGGTAAACATCATTTGCCGATGCCCCTGTCCTGGTTACAAATTGCTTTACTGCACGATGAAAAAGTGGTGTGTCTATTGTGCCGGGGCAAATGCAATTCACTCTTATATTATACGGAGCATAATCGATAGCAGTGCTTTTAGCAAGCTGGCCAATAGCACCTTTGGTCATTCCATATACAGAACTGCTTGCTTTACCAATAAATGACTGGTCGGAGCCCATCAATACAATACTTCCCTTGCGTTGTTCCTTCATAATAGGAATTACCTTTTTAAGCAAATAAAAAATACCGAGTACATTGATTGCAACAATTGACTCCAGTTGTTCATAAGTGGTCTCTTCCAATGTTGCAAACAAATGAACACCGGCATTTGCAAAAAGAAGATCGATCCTTTTCTCGTTGGCAAAAACTTTATCAATTGCCGCATTGATATTTTCTTTTTTGCTTACATCACAAAAAATGAAATGATCATCGGCTTCTGCCGGTGGGTTAAGATCGAGATTATAAACAATACATCCCTTGTTGCGCAGCAGGTCTTTTGTTGCTTTGCCAATGCCTGTGCTTGCACCGGTGATAACGGCAACTTTATTTTTCCAATCCATACACTTGTTTTATTCAAATAAAGTTAAATGAAATCATTAATAAGACTAAGGCTTAGATTGAGGTTAAGATTAAGGTTGAGGATATGACTCAGCTTATTTGAAACTTAATCTTAGCCTTAGTCTTAACCTCAACCTTACTCTTCTCCGCCTGCTATCTTATTAATACGAGTGTGCCTTTTAATTTTATTTGTTTATTATTTCTTTTAAAACTGGAATACCATACAAAGACGCCGGCATTCTGCAATTTCCCATTGGCTCTTCCATCCCATCCTGTCGAAGGATTCTTTGTTTGAAATATTTTTTGCCCCCAGCGATTATAAACAACAAGCTCATAGTCCTGAATGTTAAACGCATTTAGAATCCTAAACAAATCATTCTTACCATCATTATTTGGTGTAAATGCATTGGGGAAATAAGGAGTACAATCTTTTCCTTTAATAACAATGTTATCCGTAACGGCACCGCAGTTTTCTGTAACGGTAACTGAGTATAAGCCTGCCTGCTTTGCAACAAAATATCGACGCGTTGAACCATCCTGCCACAAATAAGCAGAAAACATTCCCGGAGTTAATACCAAACTGTCACCTTCACATAATTCTTTATCCGGCCCCAGATCTGGTACAGGGGCTTTTATTACTGTAAGGTCTAATGTTCTTACACTATCACATCCATTGCCAGCAACCAGCGTATCTTTATAAACACCGCTTGAAGTATATCCCAAATATGATTGTCCTTCACAGATCGATTGGCTTATATCAGAAGATGCTCGTGGTAAAACAACAAGATGCAACGTTCGTACACTATCGCAGCCGTTAACTGTGATCAGCGTGTCAGAGTAAGTACCGCTTGTATTATACCCCAAATATGATTGTCCTGCACAAATCGTTTGAGTAACTGAGGAAAAAGCTCTTGGTTTTACTGTAAGATTCAACGTTCTTATACTGTCACATCCATTTACTGCGGTAAGTGTATCTATATATGTGCCTGTCGCAGTATATCCTTCAAATGAACTTCCCTCGCAAATTGTTGCGCCCGCTGAACTAAACAATGGCGGACTTACTTGTATTTGCAATGTATCACTGTTCTGGCTCGGGCATGTATTGTTTACTACCGTTAATGATATCGTTTGTGATCCTGTAGTATTCCAATAAACCGAATAAGGTCCCATGCCGGTGCCGGAAACAACGGTTGCGTTGTTCCAGTTCCAATTAAAAGTATAGCCTGTACCGGGAGCAGGTATATCGCCGGCATAATTAACAGTAACTGCTTGTCCCTGGCAAACCGGGCTTGGTGTTATTGTAAAATTTGCAGAGATCGGAGCATTCGCAATAGAACAAATATCATTATACACCGAATCCACCGTGCCTTGTGATGAAAACCTGTTCGTAAAAGATAAATAAGCAAAGCTAGCCTCTCCTGATTCACAGGGCACCGCTTGATCGTCACGATAAATGTATACAGGTTTCCCCGCTGTTGACGTGTATGTTCCTGCAGCATCATTGTACGATCCGAATAAATTATTGTTTACATAAACATACATCATACCTGTTGCGCCATTTCTTGTAAATGTTAAAAGATACCAGGTAGTATCATTAAAATAAGGACATGGCCCAACAAGTCCATTTGGAAAAAAATCAAGACAGCGGTCCGGAAAACCTTGTTGCTTGTAATAAATACCAAAGTCAGACAGGCCATCCGAAAAATCAATGATCCTGACCCAGGGCCGTGTGCCCCAATCCGTATTTTTTAAATAAATATGAATGGTATACGTCGAAGAAATGGTTCCATTTGTATTAGGATATTTCAAACCCCAGTTCATATTGTTATGATACACGGATCTGCGCACACCGCAATAAGGCAATGTATCATTTAAAAAATACCCGCCTGTTGGAAGAATAGAACTGCATTTTCCCGGGGCTATTGCTGGTATAAGGTCGGGCCCGCAATCCGGTGCGGAAACAGAAAGATTATTATAAAACCGATAAGTGTCTTTAATGAACTGCGCTGAAGATGTGAATGAAAAATAACTAATGGATGCAAGCAAGATAAGCCGTTTCCAATAGTTTGTTCTCATGGTTTGATAAGCAGTTTGAGGAAATCAGTGGACAATAAAAATACTATCATTTTTTTGATTGTTCATTAGCGGGTAAAGCAAAGTAACTTCGTGAAAATTTTCAATGATGAACGAATACGAAGAATTGGTAAGTGCGGAATTAAAGACCTGGCAAAAGAAAATGCTCAGGAGACCGGGCATATTGAATAACCTCTCAAAAAAATTGCAAACAAAGATCAATAGCTGGATACCGGAAAAAGTACATGCCGCCATAACGGCTACCATCAAACAAATGATACGCGGTGTTTTGTTTGGTGCTAAACATACATCCACAGAAATTTTAGTCCATGCAAGCTTGAAAGAACGTGAAGATGTAGTAAAAAAGAAAATTGATGTGTATAGAAAAACAGCAGCAGTAGAAGGCGGCATTACCGGCGCCGGCGGTTTTCTAATGGGACTTGCGGACTTCCCGATACTTATCGGCATTAAATTGAAATTACTTTTTGATATTGCCGCATTGTACGGATTCAATGTGTATGATTACAGGGAAAGAGTTTACATACTGCATATTTTCGAACTTGCATTTTCAAGTGATGTACACAGAAAGAATGTTTATTTGAAAATGACAGATTGGGAAACAAAATGGAATAGTTTACCCGAGGATATCAACCAGTTTGAATGGAGGAATTTTCAGCAGGAATACAGGGATTACATCGATATTGCAAAAATGGCGCAACTGGTGCCTGTTATCGGCGCACCTGTGGGTATAATTGTAAATAATAGTTTAATAAAAAAATTAGGGCGTACGGCGATGAACGCCTATCGAATGAGATTGATCTGATAAGTTATTTATTTTCCGGTGGTCCTTCCCATAGCACCTGTTCTATCAGCCATTTCCCATTTTGCTTTGCCAATAAAATATAATCTATCCCCCACCATGCTGTAACTTTTGCCGATGCGATTGTATTACCTATATCGAGCACTTCTACTTTTTTAGGTGCATCGGCTTTTGCAAAATTCTTTTTGGCCATTACATTTTTTGCATAATCTATTGCCTGGCGGTATGTCATTTGTCCATCAAAGTCATAAACACCATTCTTATTTTTCCAATAGCCGATCTTAAATAGAGAAGGTTTTAATGCCTCAATAAGCTTTGTCGTATCTCCTTCATAAAATCCTTCGATATAATTTAAACAAGCTTTTTCAACTTGTTGCTTGTCCTGTGCAGGTGAAAATTTTGCAGCAATAAAAAATACAATAAGGAAGATCAGTTTTTTCATGACTTTATTTTTATAATTGAATATACAAATGAATGAGGTAACAACCCGGCCATTCATGTAATCGCCCGGAATTTTCTTTTCAAATGCCAGTACAAGGTTATTGACTAAGCAAACTTCTTGTAAGAATTAAAAAGCTTAAGCACAAAGAGACTGACATTTCTTGCAGGGGGAATATATTCATTGAAGAGATTAAGCCTGAATTCATCTTTGCTAAACCGGTTTGTCAGTGTTTGCCATGTCTCTGCCCAATTCAGATCCACTCCATTCCTTAAACTTTCATTGATCACCTCGATCATTGGATCATTGATATATTTAGAACCCGTCTTTTTTGAAACGATTATATGTGCATCAGGACTGATCGTAGCAACGCTTATTATGCTATTGTATCCCCCGCATGAACCTAGTATTGCCAGCCTAACCGATGGCGTCAATTTCTTTAAAGTTTTACTCAAATGATAGCTATGGCCACGGTGAACGACTACAACCGGCTCGATCGATTGTTGCTTCAGAAAACTTGTCAGCGCATCCTGCGCCTGCAGATCAAGTTCCTGTTTATAATCAAGTGGCAAGTTTGCATAAATAACAACCGGCTGATCTGAAACGGACCGAATGGTTACCCAGGATTCATTTTTTGACGTTTTCCATTTCGTGGTATCCTTAAACAGGCTAAGAAAATTGCTGAACGAAGAACTTCCATCTTCATCGCCATAAAATAGAACCAGTTCAACAATCTCCGCATTTTTATTCAATAGGCCCTCATGAGGCAGTATCTCATAGTTGCCAAGGTAGTTCCATAATTTATTTGCAGGATCTTTTTCCCTAACCAGCTCAAACACCTCGGTTAAAATACTATACAATCTTACCCCGAAAAATAATTGCTTAGATTGGCAACGGGCAAGATTCGATTGCAATTCATTTTTAATCAGGTCACTTATCGCAACGGCAGAATCAAGCCCGGTAAAAGAATCAGCGATATCCATTGCTTTTTCAAGACCGGTTTTTGTATCGGTTTCTATTCCTGAAACAAAACGTTTTATTAAGTCCGCCGCTTTTTCATAGGACATTCGATTTAAAAAATTTGTCAGCGTATTATAATTTGCTGCGACCCTCATAAAGGTCCGGAAATTATCATAGTTCACTATTGTAAATAACGAATCCGCAGAGCTTTCTTTAAAATTTTCCATTAATCGCTTGTACAGGCCCAGGTAACTCGAAGTGTACATTTCTTCCTCGCTGCTTGTAATTATGTAGTAAATGTCTTCAGGCCGCAGACCTTTTACCGATGCGAATCGAATGGCATCTGAAGCATTGTGCTGCTCATTGATGTGGTTTACATAAAAGGCAAAAGATTTTTCTTTTATACCGTTGCGTAATGCTTTATTAAAAATAAGAGACTCATCCGCGGGTTGATCTACTTCATCTTTCAATGTATTCACCAGTAATTGGAAGTAATGAGTTATATCTTTTCTTTTCTCAATGATCTCTTCTTGTGTAATTCTTTCTTCTGCCAGTTGTACTACAAAAGGCATGAGTTCCTGGGCGTTCTTGTTCCCCGCAAGAGATATTATCTTTTGCACGTAAATATTTTCCTGATTACGGATCTTGTTTTGTAAACCAGGCTTACCTTTTATCATATAAGTCGCCATCCTGAGCGGATCATGAGCAGCTGCTTTAATTAATAAAGAATCGGTAAAACGAAACGCGGGTTTATTTTCAAGGAACTGAAAAATGTATTCTGGTGAAGCAACCATGTTTTTATACGCCGTAACATCATTCAATAAATCATATTCTGAATATTGCCGGAACGCAGCTGCTAATAATTGACTGCTCCACGGACCTATCTGGAGCAATTCATGCTGTAGCGGTTTTTGGTAAAGCAATGTTCTTAACACAGTCTTGTATGATTCCAATATGGCAGGGATATCATACATTTCCGGTTTAGGGTGCAAAATATTTTCGCTAAGTCCTTTTATAAAGCTAAATAAACTGCGCAATGCTTTTTCTTTTTCTGCATCGCTGAGCGTATTGGCTGAAATAAGGAACTGTTGAATACTATCCACTTCTGATTCCCCAAAACGTGTAAGCCGGTATATAATATTAGGATCGAGCCGGCTGCTTTTAAGGCCAAGCAGAAACCTGGCCTTCTCTTCTTTTAAAAGTATGGCAGACGTATTTAATTGTGCACCTAAAGGAAATGGCTGCAACAACAATCTCAAAACAAATAAGTAAAGAATTATTTTACCCATGAACACAAATCTATAACAACCACTTTTGAGTGATCGCATAGACCAATCGTTTAAAAAACAGTGCCAGATTTAATTTTTGAAAAATAAATCACTTATCCTGAAAGTATTTGTACGATGATGGAGCAACACCGACTAGCCTTTCTTATAAATGATATGCCCCCAGGCTTTTCAGCAATTGTTCTTTATACGATGCAGAAACTTCGATCTCCGAACCGTCCTGCAGTGTAACATAACCACCCGCACTTTTAGAATATGATTTAATAAAACTAAGGTTAACGATATGAGAACGGTGTACGCGGATAAAAGGAGCATCAAGCAGATCATCAAAGTGTTTTAAGAATTTACAAATAAGTTTATGTGTTCCGTTTGTAAGATACACTTCCGTAAAATTCCCTTTTGCCTGCAGTTTGGTAATATCTGCTGTTTTAATAACATCAAACCCCTGCATTGTTGGTAACACGATTTGCTGTTGCCCGGGACTGGCCTTCAGGTTTTGCAACAAAATACGGTTGCGGTTTAGCTCTTCTTCTTTCATTATTGTTTCCTGCACTTTGTTAACTGCCGCTATCAGTTCGGTAATATCGATTGGCTTCAATATATAATAAGCGGCACTGCGGTTCAATGCCTTCATTGAATATTCAGAAAAAGCAGTAATAAATATGGTTTCAAATTTCTGATCGCCGCAAGCTTCCAGTACATCAAAGGCATTTCCATAAGGCATTTCGACATCTAAAAAAACCAATTGCGGTTGCAGCGATTGAATCATCGGCACGGCTTCTTTAATATGCTGCGCCTGGCCGATCAATTCAACCGACGGACAATATTTTTTCAAATAGTTTTCGAGCACATTCCGGGCAATCAGTTCATCGTCAACAATGATACTTTTTAGTTTCATGCGGTAAAATTTTTTAATAAAGGAACATGCAGTTTTACTTTCACTCCTCTCCCCGGGTCAACTTTATCTTCCACTTCACAAACCATATGCTGATGATACAGTTCATTTAATATTTTTATACGTTCAATTGTATTGGTAATTCCCCTGCCGTTGCGTGATTTCTGATTTTCCGTTTTATTTCTTTTGCTTTCTGCAATTCCAATCCCGTTATCCTCAATAATAATCTCCATCCCATTGCCATTGCGTTTAAAGGTCAGTTGCAATAACCCTTTTTCATTTGTATACCGCAAGCCATGCCATATGGCATTTTCAAGGTGCGGCTGCACCAGCATCCCCGGGATATACAAATGTTCATCAACCAACAATTCTTCATCTATGTTGATGGTAAAATCAAACTTATCAGGGAAGCGGCTTTTTTCTAATTCAAGATAACTTTTCAATAATTCAACTTCCTTTGCAAAAAGTACAAAGTCTTCCTTAGAGTTTTCCATTACTCTTCTCATCAATGTAGAAAACTTTGTTAGATATTGGTTGGCTTCCAGTTCATTGTTGCTTGCGATAAATTGGTTAATGCTGTTCAGGCTATTGAAAATAAAATGAGGATTCATCTCCCTCCGCAGTGACTGCAGTGCGATCTTTTTATTTTTTATCCGCAATTTTTTTAACATAAATAAAATTGCGGCAGCAAAAACAGCGAGCACCAATACAGAACCTATCAGCCAATAATTGAAAATATTCTTTCGCCGTATCAAATCATCCTTCAAAGCTTTTTCCGTTTCAAGTTCTTTTATTCTTGTTTCTGTTTCAGCGATCAGTTGGTTATCGGCAATTGAACTGTCTTTTGCAATTATCGCCGGCAGTTGTGAAAGAAAATCTTTATAAAGCTGCAGGCTCAGTTCTTTATTTCCATTTTTCCGGAATAAGCTATCCAGTTTTTCAACGGAGGATTTTGCTTCCAGCGTATGCCCGTTACGTACAGCCAATAAATAAGATTCATTCAGCAAGCGCAATGCTGTGCTGTCCTGATGCTTTAGTAAATAGATATCTGCCAGTGAAACGATCTCTTTGGCCTTTACTTTAGATGAATTCAGAACAAATGGCTCATTCAATAGTTCTTGTTTTGATTCAATGGCTTTATTGTAATCCTTATTTTGCAAATAGACATCTGTAATACGCTGGCTGAAACGCAAAGCTTGTTCAGGATTATTCTTTGAATAATTGTAAGCATTGCCATAACCATCCAATGCAAGTGAAGTATCTTTTTTCTTAAAACCAATATCACCCATGCGGGAAAAATTTGAAACGATCTCAGAAGTATCTTTATTCACCAGGCCCAGTTTGATATTTCCCTGGATCAATGATTCAGCTACATCCAATGAATCGGATGACAGTCGCCGGATATCATTTTCGTTTAACGTGTTGTTTGTGATATCACCCGTTTTCAGTGTATTGTCCCTGGCGGTATTATAATTTCCGATGGCCAGCTTATTTTTATTCAGGTCTTCCTGCACCTTGCCTAATGCCCGGCTGCTTTTAGCGATACCTTCTGCATCGTTTGCTTTTTCATAAAGCGTTTTCGCTTTCTGATAATAACCCTCACTCTTTTCCAGGTCCCCTTTTTGATAAAAACTCTCACCCAGGTTATAATAACCCTGTGCCAGGGTATCAGTATTGTTTTTTCGAAACCCTGAACGTACCTGGTCAGAAGCTTGTTTTATTTTCTTTCCACTGCTTTCTTTTTTGGAGGCCTGTGCGATAGAAACGGATGCGAGACTGGTAAAAAGAAACACCAGCAACCCTGCAGTTATATAAAAATTCGTTCGCTTCTTCACAGTTTAATAATTACATTACAAAATAACATTATTCCGTCAGCATTTCTTTATTCACCCACCAAGTCAAAAGCGAAATTCACCAAGTTTAACGCTATATGCATAATGTCAATTGACAAATTTAACCACGGAGTCACAGGGACACAAAGCATCACAGCAAAAGTCTCTGTGTAACACCGTGTCCCCTTGTCTTTGTGGTTATTTTTTTTCACCAAGTGAAAATTCTCCTTCACACAGTTTGCTCAAAACCGGTTTTTATACCTTTTACTTTCACGCTATAAAAGTAAGTTTATGAAAAAAATCATCCTCCTGCTCAGCCTCCTTGTGATGCTGACTTCAATCCAATCTGCGGCCCAATTGAGCCGTGCTAATTTAAATGTTCCTTTCGGTGAAGGGTCAAGCATGGTAAAGTCCGGTTATTCATCACTACACAAAAAAATGAAACTGTATTTTATCAAAGCAAAGCCTTCATTGTACAATGAATTTAAAAACATGGGAACATACACAACACTTGAAGATGCACTTAAACAATCAAAGATCAATGTGCAGGAATTGTCTTCAGGGGGCACTGTAAACACCCTCCGGTTTCGCAATTCATCTAAAGACACTATCCTTGTAAGCATGGGTGATGTTGTAAAAGGCGGCAAGCAGGACAGGGTGATAGAAAAAGATACATTGATAGCTCCAGGGCAAACCTTACAAGTATCTGTTTATTGTGTAGAAAGCGGCCGGTGGTCTTCAGGAAAGAGCGGAACATCTTTCGATACTTATCATAGTAATGCGAGCAATACAATAAGAAAAAGTATTGTGAAAGAAAAAAACCAGGGAAAAGTATGGGAGAAAGTTGCTGAGTTCAATACTGCTAATGGCACTTCAACAAGGACCGGCACCTACACCGCGGTTACACAATCGGCAAATTATAATGCACAGGTAAAGGAATACAAAGATGCTTTTATAAAAGCGATCAATGCTGATAGTACGATTGTAGGACTCGTAGCTGTTACAGGCGATAGAATTATTGGTTGTGATATTTATGGTACACCTGGTTTGTTTCGCAGCAATTTGGCCAACCTGCTGAACTCCTATATCTCGGAAGCATTGTTTGACGGAAAAGATGTAACGATTACCGACCAGGTCGTAGCAAAATATTTAGACAAGCTGCTGGCCAATGAGGTGTCCCAGGATAAACAAATAGAAGGGAACGGCCGTAGTCTTAAAGTAAATGGTAAAAAAATAAAGATCACATCTTTCGATAACTAAATCCTGGTGGAAATACAAGAAGAGGCTGTCTTAAAAGTTTGATGAAGCAGGGATCACAATGAACCGCCTACCGGCAGGCAGGCACAAAGAAACCAATAAGAGCACAAACTGCTGGTATTAAATAGAAACTTCTTTGTGTGCGTTGTGTATACTTTGTGTCCTTTGTGTTACTTATCACTTTTTAGACAGCCTCTTCAATTACCAGTCACAAACAATAACCATGAACAAAATTATTCTACCTGCAATTTTTACATTGCTTGTCTCTGTTTCCTATGCACAGGAAATACAACCTTTAAAAACTGCACGGCTCGGTATTTTTAAAAATGGAACCTGCTTTGTAAAAAGAGAAGGCAATGTAAGTGTGCAGGAAAAAAGTTTTTATATAAAAGCACCCGAGAAAGTTTTGATGGGTACCTATTGGGTAATGGTTGGGAAAGAAACATCGCTTCATTCAGTAATTGTAAAAACAGATACTTTTAAAATAAATCGTGCCGCCCGGCATCTTGGTGATTTTTTAGAGGCTAATATCGGCCAGGATATTACGCTATATGGAAACGCAACAAACGAGGCCCTCCGGAAACTAAGCGGGAAATTAGTAGACTATAATAAGAAAACAGGATTTATAACAATAGCAACAACTACAGGAAAAGTAGTTGTTACAAATTCTTCAACCTTCACCTGGTTTGAGTCATCCGTTAATCCCAAAAACACCGTTAGCGCTGACAGCATTATACCCATTGCAAAAATTAAATTGAATAAGCAGGTAGAAAATGTATCTGCATCAACCATCAGCCTTGAAACCGGGATAAGCTGGTATCCTTCTTACCTCTTTGCAGTACTCAATGAGAAAGAAGCAAAACTGGAAATGAAAGCAACGATCGTGAATGGCGAAACAGAATACCTTAATATGCCGGTCGATATAATTATCGGCAGTCCTGAAAAGTTTTTTGGCGAAGCGATCGATCCTGCATGCATTGCTTATCTCGGCCAAAGTCTTTTAGAAAACAGGTATGACAATAATGGGCTTTTGAATAATTATGTTCTTGTGGGTAACTCAAGCACCAGTTGGCAAAACGCAGATAGGGCCCGATCACGAAGCAGCATTTCTACAAGTGAAGAAAATGAAGAGCAGGAAAAAGAAGGACAGAAAAATGAAGACCTCTATTATTACCAGCTTGGCGTACTTGACCTGGAGAAAGATTCAAGAGTTATTGTTCCTGTAATGACCAGCAATATTACTTATTCAGAGATATATACGGCTGATCTGCCTGTAACCAGTCCATCGATGAGAGGAGATAATTCAATACAGACCTATCACAGTTATGTAATCACTAACAACACTAATGCGCCGCTTACAGCAGGTTCAGCATTTGTATTAAATAAAGATGGCCAGCCAATGTCGCAGTCACGTTTGTTATACACACCTGTTAAAGGCATCTCTGAAATAAAGTTGTCGAAAGCAGTAGATGTGCAGGTGAAAAATGAAGAAGAAGTAAAAAACAGGGAGAGAACTACCACTATACGAATAGGCACAAATTATTATGAGAAAATAACTACTGCCGGTAAGATCACCATTACTAATTATAAAGAAAAGAAAATCAGGATCAGGGTTGTAAAAGATGTAAATGGAAATTTTGATACTGCCGATAATAATGGCAAGAACAGGAAAACTGATGGAGGAACAGAAGTCTTTTGGGAAATAGACATAGAAGCAGGTGGAAAAGCTGTATTGAATTACAGGTATTATAATTTGGAATAAACTTATCCGGCATATGATTTCACAGCAGTCACGAACTTCATCACATCATCAGCCGAAGTATAAACACCCGGAGTAACACGGATACAGCCTTCGGTTCCCAATGCCCTGTTCACAGTAAGAATATTATGTTGCTTATACAAATAGTCAGCAACCTCGGCAACTTTTTTATTTTTTATTCGAAACGAAGCAATGGCGCAAGATAAATTTTTCGGAGTTACTATTTCCACCGCATCCACTTTCTCCAGTTCATTTATCCAAATGCTTTTTAAATAATGTAACCGTTGCGAAACTTTTTCAATACCCATCAGCTTATGAAAAGAAAGACTATCGGGTATTGTCATCATAACAGCAAAAGGCGTGGTACCAAAATGAGCAAGCTTTGAAATATTATCTTCAGCCGTATTCACATCACCAAACAACATACTCATTTCCCTTACTCTTTCTTTCTTTATGTATAGTACACCGGCACCGATCGGGTTACCGATCCATTTATGAAGGTTCATTCCTACAAAATCAGAACCCAGTGCGGGCAAACTGAATGGAACCTGTCCAAGCGCATGTGCCGAATCAGTGATCGTGTCAATTCCTTTTTGTTTTGCCATTGCCGCGATCTTTGCCACAGGTACTCTCAACCCATTGATATTTGAAACATGGGTCAATAAGATCAGTTTTGTTTTATCAGTTATCTGCTTCCTGTACAGTTCAACGATCTCATCTTCATTTGCCGGCAATAAGGGTAACTCAAAGGCATTCACTCTTATACGTCCTCGTTTTTCCAGCATCCTGAATGCTTCTATCATGCTGAAATAATCAAGTTGATTAAGCAGCACCTCATCTCCCGGTTTGAATGGATAACCCTGGATCGCTATGTTCAATGCTTCTGTAGCATTGCGGGTAATGATGATCTCTTCAGCCGATACTTGCAGAAAAGCTGCCAGTTCTTTTTTTATAATGACGGATAACTCAGGGTAAACTTTTCTTGCAAACCTTGCTCCTTCCCTGTTCGCCAGTAAAATATTTTTTTCAAAAGCCTGCAATACCGGTTTTGGTTGTATACCGTAGTAACCATTCTCCAAATTGATATAATCTTTAGAAACGATATAATATTTATGAGCAATGCGCTTCCAGTATTTCTCATCGTCGGCAGCGCCGCCTTCAAAGTCCTTGTCCGCTATTGAACCTATAAATTCTTCTGCTGATGCAACAGATGGCATACCGGCCATGAATAAGCCGGCGCCTAATTGCTGAATAAATTTTTTCCTGTCGTTTGGCATAAAAAATTTTTATATCCTGTAAAGGAAAGAAGTTTGGTAAAGATTAAAAAAAGATAGTGATAAAAGGTTTCAAATCGGGGGATAGAAGAATTATGTACCAGGCTCCATTACTACTATCAAGCTTCTGTTGCGTCGCACTCTTGTACTGCAACAATTCTATTCAACATTGTTGCAGTAGCCTGCCCAGAGCGAAGCGAAGGGTCCTGGTAATTGTATTCGGCATGTCTTGTCATACTCCATACAAAATTGCTCAGTCAAACCGAAGAGTGTAGTTTGGGAGTGTCTCAGTTATGAAATAAAATTAAACCACGGCGACATAGAGACACTAAAGTTACACGGGCACAATCTCCGTGTTTCCCTGTGAACCCGATAGCTATCGGGTCAGTGTCTCTGTGGTTAAAAAACAAATTGAGGCGCTCGCTGTAGTTTAGATTCCGCTTCACTCTTCAGCTTCATTGAGATGAAAAAGGAGATAAGCATTTTGCAACATTTTATCCAGGCATTCGTCTGATCACTATAAAAATAAACCGATGAGAAAAAATAAGATTGTACCCCTGATCGCCGCAACGTTAATCAGTTCTGGCTTACTTGCACAAACTCCTGTAATAAATAAGCAAAAGTTAGTGCAGAAGATTGACAGTGCGGTTCAAAAAATTATGGAAAAAATTCCTGTAGTTCCGGGAATAGCTATCTGTCTTGTTGATGACAACGGTCCCTTACTTGCAAAAGGCTATGGATGGGCCAACAGAGAAAACAACGTAAGGGCAGATGAAAACACTTTGTTTTATATAGCATCCAATACGAAAGCATTTATGGGACTGGTGGCAGCCATGCTGGATAACGAGAAAAAGATAGTACTCGATAGTTCTTTCAAAAAGTATTTTACCGCACTTCAATTTAAAAATGAGATCAGTAATAAAATAACAAACCGCCACCTGCTTACACATACCAGCGGCATTCAAAACAATCCTATTGTATTCCGTATGGCCTTTAGCGGCGATATTGAAAAGCAAACTATCCTCGGGTTATTAGGTGATGCAACTAAAACTGTAACTGAACCCGGTGTTTTCGATTATGACAATCTCGGTTATAATATTTATGGTCTTGCTATGCAGGAATACCTTCATAAGAAATGGCAGGATGTATTGCAGGAAAGAATTTTTGCTCCGCTTGGAATGACCCGTACTACTTCGTATATATCGCTTGCAGAAAAAAATAAATGGCCGATAGCCGCGCCTTATACTGCGTATGGAGAAAAGGGCCTGACAAAATTAAACTTCGTTAAAGCGGATAACACGATGCAATCCGCTGGAGGAATAATTACCAGCGCTGCCGATATCTCAAAATGGCTGCAGTTACAGATCACGCAAGGTAAGTTGAATAATAGACAGGTTTTTCCAACAGAAATTATCAAGGCAACGCAAACTGGTTTTGCTCCTTATGAAAAAGGACCTGGACCAACACCTACTGGTAAATATGCGTTGGGTTGGTATATCAGCAAATGGGACCAGCAAGATTTTATTTTTCACCATGGAGGATATCCGGGCTATAAATCGTATATATCTTTTATGCCCGGAAAAAAAATCGGGCTTGCGATTTTTGCCAATGAAGGAAGTATCGGAGAAAATGTTGTCGATATATTGGCAGTTTATATCTATGACCTGGTGAGAGGGATAACTGGTGCAGACAATTCTTTTACTAAAAGCGTTGAAGAATTAGAAGCCCGTCATCTGAAAGCAGCGGAATCAATTCAACGATCAATTGCAGAAAGAGCCAAACGAACATCTCAACTTACAATGCCGTTAAACGCATATACCGGCACCTACAGGCATGAGCGGTTTGGTGATATGGTGGTGAAGGAAGAAAATAACGTGTTAGCCGTACAGTTTGGAAATATGCATGCTGTTTCCACTCCATTCACAGAAAAAGAAACGATCCGTGTTGAACTTTACCCGGGTGCCGGTAAAGTGATCTTATTTAAACCGGATGATGCAGGCAAGATGAATAGTCTTACTTATGATGGGAATGAGTATAAAAAGGTGAAATAGTTTTTAAATGCAGGGCTGAACTCCTGATGCTGTGATGCGCCAGTCAATGGTAAGTTTGAAAATAAGCAGTGGAAAGGATTCAGCTACCGCACTGCTTACTAATTTAAGATCAGAAGTTCCTGGTTTCTATCCTTATCTTTTTTATTTTGATGTCAGTGGCTCTTGTACCATTGGAGTTCACGATTAAGACTCTTAAGTTTCCTTTCATCGACTTAAGATCGAACTCATCTGTAATATCAAAATAGAATGTCTTGGTATATTCGGCTGCCGGCGTCTGCATATGCATAGCACCGAAAAATGTCATGATCCCGGCAAGCTTACTATCATCAGGTGTATCTGTGTCCACATACACTTCGTAATCATGTTTCGGCTGCCTGGTGAATCCTACTGTTACCTCCAGTACATAAGCTTTTTTAGTAAGATCTTTCGTCTGCAACATAGTGCTTACTCTGTTCTCTACATTTACTGAAAGCTTATGAACAGGTTCAGTGATAGCTTTTTCAATTGTTGAGGATAATATCTCTTCCCTGTTCTCAGGAACAGGTCTTTCATCTTTTACGATCTTAGGGATCTGTGCGAGGCCCGAATAGACATAGTCCATTTTAAAAGCCTGTGCATAGGCATCCTGGATACTGTATTGCACTTTGTTTCCGTTCTCATCAAAAAACACATAAGCCCATGGTTGAAGCAGTAAGCTATCGAGTATGGGTCGTCTTCCATATGTGCTCATATCCCAGCGCTGCCAGAGATAATCGATATTAGCATGATGAACCCAGAATATCGGGTCGAATGCTGCAGATTCTACCTGCGCCATCAATCCGTAATTAGGTCCCTGGTATATCTTGTTCCACATTGTTGAATCATCAGCATAACCTCCGCCTATATAATTATGCATGGCTCCATGTGGAGCGGCATCGATACCCGGATCGAATAGAGAATACAGGCGACAGGAATTGTTCTTCGTCATATCGAGTTTCTTGTTCATAAATTGTTCTATCGGTTTGCCGGCATTCAGACTTTGTAATCTTGCGGCTTCATATAATGAGTCATTCATGTTCCTGAAGATATCGGGCATAACCCGGTAATTCGTGTCGCAATAATCCCAATAAGGAAGTGCAAAATCTTTTTTGCCGGATTGCTTTCTTATAATTTTTTCAAGATGCCATATATACAACCGGTGCCAGAGAAGAAAATGTATTTCCGATGCGCCCATCGGATCATGTGTACAATTCATCCAGGCTGTTTTCATTTGAGACATCTGAGTGAATGAAGGACACAATGGGTTCCCGTTTGCTACCGACGAGGGTATAGAATGAATGCCTCCCTGGTAATACCAACTGCTTGTACTGTCGCAAGGCATTTGTTTCATTTTTGCCAGCGCTCTGTTCAGCGCATCAAGGTCTGCTTTTGCTTCAGGAGTGCTTGCATTTTTTCTAACGTACGAGGTAATGGTAGGTTCGCCGTCACCGGGTTTTGAATCATCTTTACCATTCTTACAGGACTGGCCTGCGAATAACAGCACCATAACCACCAGGGCGGTGGGGAATGGGCTTACAAAATACTTTTTCATACTTAAATGCATAATGATTTAGTAATGGTCGGTTGAAATAATATCTTCCATACCGTGCACTAATCAATTTCCTTAAGATTTGTTTTTATGGGGTAAATGCCGGGTGAATCAAACACCTTTTTTCGGAAATACACTTCGTACCGGAGTGAGCAATCAAGGTAGATAAAAGAAATAGAATGGGCAAAAAAGAATAATGACGGCAGTAGCGAACGAAAAAAACAATAAAGGTTATAACTGTTGCGTGATTACGCCGATCATCAATAGTTCACGTCTTTGCGTGAAATAAAAATAGTTGAGCAAACTTGTTACAGCGCAAGAGTGCGACACAAAAAGGAGAAAGGCTTCACGCAAAGGCGCAAAGATTCTGGATCACAAGACGCAAAGTAAACATTCAAACTTCTTTGCGACTTTGCTTCGTGGCGTCTTTGCGTGAAATAAAAATAGTTGAGTAAACTTGCAAGGCAAAACCATGTACTATCTCTACGCATCATGAATAGACGGCCATTCTTTAAAAATGCCCTATAGAATTGCAGGAGTACAAGAGTGCGACGCAACGGAAGCCAAATAGTAGCAATGCAGATGGGTCAATAAAAAAAGAGTTATAAATGCCGAAACATTCATAACTCACGACGCATCCCTTCGAAGAATATTTAGGATGACAGTTGGTTATAGTCCAAATACTCTATTGAACATATTGCCTGTTCTTGAAAATCCTCTGCCGCCACTTAGCATGGAGATGATGGATCCTAATCCACCACCGCGACCGGTACTAAGTGGATTTAATGTAGAACCCACTCCCCTGTTTTGACGACCACGCATAAGATTGGCAAGTATTAATGGCCCGGCAATGCCTAACAATCCTTTTGTAAGACTCCCCATATTGATACCGGAGTTCTTAAATTTCTGATCAAGCCCAAGCTTTGATAGAAAATTTGGTTTGGCAACTTCTTCCGGCTCGACGTTAACTTCGGCAGATTTTTTTCACAAACTGGTCAAGCAGGTTGAACTGCTGCTGGTTGATGCCGAGATATTGGGAAATTTTTTCAACATTTGCTTTTTCTTCTTCGGAATATTTTTTATCTGCTTCCGCAAAACTGATAATATCTGTGATCAAAGAATATTTCAGATCACTGTCTTTTAAAATATCAAGACATCTTTTTAATTCCTGGCCCGTAAGCTCTGTTGCCGAACGTCTTACTGCCTGCTTTTGTTCTTCTGACAGATCAGCCGAATCAGCAAGCGCCATTATATATTCCATTTCTTCATCACTTGCAGCATGATCAGCAGTTGCGATGGAAGAAATAGCGCCGAGATAAGCGCCTTTTTCAAGATCGCTATAATCCTTCAATAATTTTTTTTCCATAGTTTATCGTTTTACTTATTATGCTTTTTGCGGGATCTTTAATTTCCAACCGGGTTGTATCAGGTCGGGGTCAGCGATTATATTTTTATTTGCCTCATAAATTTCTTTCCAGCTTACACCATAGCGTTTCCCGATCTTGCTGAGATTATCGCCTTTCACTACTTCATATTCCTGCATGGCAGCAGCCGGTGTGATTGGTGATACGGCAATATTCATTACCACATCAGCGGAACGGTAATTGGGATCTATCTTTCCGTATACATCCCAAATACGCTGCTTTACATCCTGTGAAGGCGCCTGGCCATCGATGTAAAGAACATTTTCCTGTTCACGCACCTGTAAATTTTGTACGCCTGCTGAACGGGCAGTGCGGATCAGCTCGTCATACTTTTGTTGAAGTTTCATAAATTATTTTTTTAGGATTTGATCGTTAATTGATTTTCTACTTTTTTAGGTTTCAGTTCCTGTACTTTCATGATCAGCGATTGCAGATCATCTTGCCTGATATTGCCGCGAAGTGTTACTACTCCGTCTTTTATATCAGCACTTACACCATCGTAAGATTTTAATACATTGTCGACAGATGTCCGCAGTGTTGCATCACTGTTGATCTCCACCGGTGCATTTGTAGTTTTATCCTGTTGCGTGGTGTCAGCTTTTTTGTTTTTACAAGAAGTTGAAACGGTTGTACTGAAGGCAGCTATTAATACGATTAATAACCAGTTTGCTCTTTTCATAAGAATAAATTTTATGTTTAAAAGATTCTACTACATTTATTATGCCATTAGAAGGGATTGTGAATAAGAGGATTCGATGTAACAACAACGGTAGAAGAAATTCAAAAGTCGAAATTCAAAAGTCAAAAGAGAGGTTGGAAAGGAGACTTTGATCCGATAGCTATCGGATTTTGACTTTTTACTTTTGACTTTTTAAAGGTTGATGCATCATAAGTTTGTTGATAAGCTCCTGAACAATGGAAGGCTCTTGTTCTTCGACAATATAATTATGAAGTGAGGATTCTGTTGTCCACTTATTGCTTCCATCTTTTGCGACGATCATTTTACCAGTTTCAATTTTCCACCAGGGTTTGTATCCTTTCACAGCAATCAATACTGCGGTTTGATCCCAGCTCATTCTGCCCGCAGTATCCTGCACACTCAATGGAATAGAAATGCGGTAAACATCTTTTACAGGACTGTTATGAATCGATCTGTTATTTACCAGCGGTAAACCGGTTTTGATAGTGAACCCGATCTCTACCCCACTTAATAACACCGGCGTTGGCCAGTTATCAAAAACATATTGAGATGCTGCGGCATCCATTCTTACGTTAAATTCATTGCCTGCAGGAAAGGCGCCGGCCATGCTAACCAATTGCTTTACTTTTTTACTTACCAGGTCTTTGCCGTTAAGCGTTGAATATTTATCAGGCGGTGATCGAAGCAAGTCAGCAAGATTAGTGAGAAACCCAACAGTGATTATTGTTACCGATCTATCGGGCTGTGATGCTAATGATTTCCTGTATGCCTGGGTTGCGCTTACTACTTCATCATTCTTTTTTATTTTATGCGGATACTTTTGAAGCAGCGTATCTGTCCAATGCTGATTGTCTTTTAATTCAAGTGCTTTCCCTTTTGGCACACCGATCAATATACCCGGTTTTTTGAAATACGTATTCAATACATTAAATACTGCGGCCACTCCTTCATACTTAGTGCTGGCGATTGTTGCAATAATTTTTATATAGCCACTGTCAGCAAATGCATGTAATAAAGTAATAGCTCCCACATCATCATAGTCCGGCCCCATATCGCTGTCGAAGATGACAGGCACAGGTTTAGATTTTTGAGCTGATACTGAAACCAGGTTTATTAATAAGAAAAACCAGGAAAATATTTTACGAAACATACTCATCAAAGATAGAAGTGAAGTTTAATTAGTATATTTTTAAATACCACAGAGGCCTTTAGGTCAAAAATGGTCCTTATTAAAGTTCTTTGACAACAACTGAATAGCAGATAAAGTAATTGGATTAAATTAGAAAGGAAAGTGGGTGAACTTTACTTAGGCATAGACTGAAGGTCTACTCTGTGTATTAGTCCCACTCTCCCTTCACTGTTGCTTAGGCCCATTTAGAATAGTAAGTCCTTAAAGACTAATTAAAGGTCTTAGGCTAGGCAACGATTATTTGACCTTAAAACTAAAGTTATGAAAGTTCTTCAAATCGTAGGTGCTGATCTCTCTAAAGATTCTATCGACCTTTTTCATCATGATTCAAACAATCATGTAAAGATCAAGAACTCGGCTTCAGGCTTTAAGGAGTTAGTTTATTGGCTTAGTAATTTGAAACTGGATAAAGCTTGTATATTCCTGGTGATGGAACATACAGGTCTTTACTCTTTCCAGTTGGAAAAATTTTTACACCAGCACCAGATCCAATTTGCCAAAGTATCAGCACTGGCGATTAAGCGATCACTGGGTTTGATCCGAGGTAAAAATGACAAAATCGATGCCGAGCGAATTGCCAGATTTGGATTTGAAAAAAAGGATAAGCTTGTGGCTGAAAAGCCCGCCCATCCTGTGCTTCAACGTCTCCAAATGCTGCACTCAACACGGGCACGACTAACCAAGTATCGCCAGTCTTTGGCCTGTGCACTCAAAGAGTATCGAATAGTGCTTTCATCAGCAGACCCCATCATCAAAATCCAATTAACACTGGTCAAGGAGGTCGCACAGAGGATCAAAGTGCTCGATGATCAAATTAAACAATGCATTGACAAAGCAGATCAATCTGTGAATCAGAACTTCAAACTGCTGACCAGTATTAAAGGAATTGGTGATGTAATTGCTACTGCAACTTTGGTAAAAACAAAAAATTTCATTGCCTTTAAAAATGCCAGGAAATTCTCTTGTTTTTGTGGATCTGCACCCTTTGATCACACTTCCGGAAAAAGTATTCGGAAAAAGACGCGGGTCAGCCAACTAGCTGATAAAACAATGAAAACGCTGCTTACTATGGGAGCCCGAACTGCTATTCAACATGACAAAGAACTAAAAGCTTTTTATGAAAGACGACTGGCAATGGGAAAGTCGAAAAACAGCACCATTAACATCGTCCGAAATAAATTAATCTTTAGAATGTTTGCCGTGATAAATCGTCAAACACCATTTATCGAACAATATTCTAAAGCTGCATAAATTAAATTTGGACAATTAAAAACCTTAGAATACACAGATCTCACGGAGAAGCACGAGATACTCCGTGTTTTTATGTGCACTCCCTGTCTCCGTGGTTAATAATTAATCTTTACTTTTTATAAAACTCATCCCACACAACAGCCTTTCCCGTTTTTGCAGCTTGTTTAGCCGCATCCAGTATTTTTATAACGATCTCATTGGTTGCAGGTGCAGAAAGATCATATTTGTTCATCGTGATCTTGCCACGGATCACATTTGCAAAATAAACAAAAGGATCGTTGCGGTCATTGCCTAATGGCAAAGCCGTAAGCGTTTGTGTTTCTTTTTTCTCATCTTCTTTTAACTGCATGCTGGTGCCGTCTTTGCAAAAAACAAAACCGGTTTTTCCATACACATACATGTCTTTACGACCATAGGGCCAGTTCCATGATGCCTGAATGATCACCTGTGTTTTTTTATACGCAAGAATAATTGTTGCTTCATCATCTACTTTTGGATATATCTCAGGTTTTATTGTTTGAGTAACTGCAGTTACCGTTACGGGAGTTTCTCCATTCATCAGCCATGTGGCAATATCAGCGCCATAACAACCAAAATCAGTAATGGCACCGCCGCCATTTAAAACAGGATCGGTAAGCCATTGCAGGAATTCGGAGCTGCAGCCGATCTCAACCGGTCCGCGATGACCGGTATGAAAAACAATTTTACGAATATCACCAATGAGGTTATCTTCTTTAATTATTTGATAAGCTTTCGCATTACTGCCATACCATGTCGTTTCATAATTAGTAAGCAAATGAATATTATGTTTTTTTGCCAGTGCCAGCATTTTCATTGCATGTTCATTACTTACTGCCATCGGTTTCTCCACCATAACATGTATTCCGCGGGGTGCACAATACTCAACGACTTTTAAATGATCATAAATATTATTAAAGGCAAGTACAGCTTCCGGTTTTATTTTATCGATCATCTCTTCCATGGTGTTATACACAATGGTCATGCTATAGCCATATCGTTTTGAATATTTTTCTGCCAATGAGCGGTCCGGCTCTGCAATTCCGATAACTTCTATATTTTCTTTATTCTTGTATCCAAGTATCCAGCCCACATGGTCATGTACAAGTCCGACAACTGCTACACGCAATGGTTTTTGTTTTACAGTATCCATTTGCGCCATCACAGTTACACTGTTGAATATCATGAATATAATAATAACAGATCGCAGGAACATGGTATTGATTTTTAGCAAATATAACTTTTGTATCCACCGCAGGATCGGGAGAATGTTTCAATTTGAATCATACATTTATATAACCACAGCGAACGCGGCGAAACACGGCGTGTTAGCCTGTACTTCTCTGCGTTCGCTGTGGTTTATAAACTAACTGAACCCAACGAGCCGGTTTCGTTTTTCACTGAATTCCTATGGTATACCACCAATAAAAAATAATCTGTGCAGGCAATAATTTTTTACCTTTAGCCTGATCGCCTGAACCACAATTAAAAACCTAAGTTATGAGAACTTTTAAACCTCTTGCATGTGTTGCATTATTGTTGTGCATTTCTTTTGTAAGCCAGGGTCAAATATTGAATCGTATAAAACAAAAAGCCGAACAAAGGGCCAATCAAAAAGTAGATCAGGCTATTGATAAAGGGCTTGATAAAACTGAAGATGCTGCAAAGGCAGATAAGAATAAAAAAGACACGACGAAAACCACCACTTCAAAAAAAGAAACGAATTCAAATTCTCAAACCACCACTACAGATGCTGAAGGCACCACAAAAAATTCAGCAGATTTTAAGACCTATGCAAAATTTGATTTTGTACCGGGTGAAAAAATTGTTGCTGTGGAAGATTTTTCACAGGTGGCTCCCGGTGATTTTCCTGATAAATGGAATACGAACAGCACCGGCGATATACAAACCGTTGATGGACGCACCGGCAAGTGGTTAAGTATTGCCAAGCCTGGTGTTTTTTTACCCGAGTTCATAACCAATTTACCAGAGAATTTTACATTAGAATTTGAATTGTATTGCAGCAAGAATTATAGTTTTTATTCCAGTGCTTTCAATGTCATTTTTGCTTCGCTGAAAAATCCTGGTAAAGAATTTACGAATTGGAGACAGTACGGTCCCGGCCCCCGTGAAGGTGTGCTTTGCTGGTTTCATCCGCAGGATGCGGGTATGAAAAACGGGCACAGTGGTTATACCGTTTGGAATGATTCACGAGATGATTTGAAAAACAACGGAAGCACTGCTCAATTCAGAAGTAAGGAAAATAATTACGTAAAAGTTTCAATATGGCGTCAGAAAAACAGGCTGCGTGTTTATATGAATGAGGAAAAGATATGGGATGTGCCCCGTGCTTTTGCCAATGATGTAAATTATAATTCACTCCTCATCATGCGTCACGATTCACATAATCCTGAAGATCGTTTTCTTTTTTCAAATATTCGATTGGCAGTTGGCGCTGCCGATACAAGGAACCGCTTAGTTACCGAAGGAAAATTTGTAACACGGGGAATTTTATTTGACGTAAACAGTGACAAGATAAAAGGAGAATCGTATGGAGTATTAAAAGATATCTCAACTGTATTAAAAGAAAATGCAGACATGAAAGTGAAGATAGTTGGTCATACAGATGCTGATGGCGATGATAAATCAAATCTGGATCTTTCAAAACGAAGAGCCGAATCTGTAAAAGCAATGCTTTCAAAAGAATTTGGAATCGATGCTGCACGGATACAAACCGATGGCAAAGGAGAATCTGAGCCGGCAGATAAAAATACAAGTGCTGAAGGCAAGGCGAATAACCGAAGAGTGGAATTTATTAAACTATAAATTTTGTTTTACGGTATTATATAAAAGGGCTAAAGCCCTGCGTTGTATATGATATTCATAACCCCCAGCCTTAAGGCTGGGGCAACATAAGAACGATAACTTTGGGGCTTTAGCCCCACGTTGTAAAGGATATTCAATTGCCCCAGGCTTAAGGCTGGGGCTAAATAAATAAGAACAATAACATTGGGCTAAAGCCTCACGTTGTAAAGGATATTCAATTGCCCCATCCGCCATCGGCGGATGGGGCCACATAAGAACAATAACTTTTGGGGCTTTAGCCCCTTTTTTTTCAACGCCTTATTAAAAAGCTCTCTTAGTTTCTACCAACTTCACTACAGCTTGCAACACTTCGTCTTTGTTTGCATTATAAGCTTTAAAAGTTGGAGGAATATAAAGCGATGGTGCGATCCATGTTCTTTGATCCCAGGGCCATGAGCTCTGCCAAAAAAGATCAGATACATTCATAGCAAGTTTGCTGTAAGGAAGTGTAATAAAATCTTCTTCGCCAACAAAATTTGGACTGGACCCTGTGGGCTCACCGACAAATGTTGCGTTTGTTTGTTTTTCCAAAAAAGTAGAAAGATTTTGCGCTGCAGAAAAAGTTCTTCTTCCCGTAATGACAAACAGGTTTCCTCTTTTATTTATTTTATCATTCCTGATCACAGCATTGATAAAATATGGAAGCAACATTGTATTACCTCCGTTATTCCAGCGAAGGTCAATTACAAGTTTATCAACCTCGTTCTTATTGATATATTCGAATAAACGGTCGGCAAATGCATTCAATGGTTCTTTACTATCATTACGTACCTGGTTCCATTGCAGGTACACTACATTAGTGCCCTGTATTCTCTCAAACCAATAGTTTGATTTAGGGTCTTTAAGATAAGCGGGAATTGGTTTGCCTGTAGCCTGGTGAAGCGTTACCCAGTTTGCAGGCACCGATTTATGATCCACTCTTGCCACGGTGGTATCGGCTTCTACTATTACATTAAATTTTTTCCCGTTTGTATCCAGTAATTGCAGTTCAACTTTTCCCGGATCATTAATAAGCTTTAAGCCATTTAATAATGTCGGTATACGCAGTGAACCGGCAAGCGAATTTAATAGACCTGACTCATTGTCCCTGCTATGAATCGGTGACAACACTTTAATTACTTCATCTGTTGTTTTTTTATCAAAGGCAAGCACTTTGGTGCCTAAAAGATTTTTATTTTTTTGGTCTGATGCAACGATGTATACTCCTTCTTTAAACAAATAAAATTGCAATGGTAATGACAGGCGAAATTCTTTTCTGCTTTGAAGAAACAATGCAGTATGCCCGTCTTTTACTTCTGCCATCAGTTTCATCATTGCTATAGTGATCTGTACGTCTGTTTTTTTATCAATTGAATTGTACAGCTGCTTGTATTGCTTGTTAAAATTATCCAATGAAAGGTCCCTGCGTAAATAGGCTTTGCGCATTACTTCTTTTTTTAATAATTCCATATCGTATCTCCATCCTTCGGTACGGCTCATTTTTGAAACATCTTCCAGTGCCAGTATTTTCAAAAACCGTGGATCGTTCCTGATACTTTTAAAATCCGTATCATTCTGTGCATGTGTATAAGAGCGGAATCCCATATCAAAAGAACGTTGCAGCCATTCCAGCGCCAGTTCTTTTTCACCCGCAAGTGCATAACAGCATGCAATGTTATAAACAGGTATATACGCTACGCCATAACCTGTTTCCATTTGCTTTTTATAGGCTTCTATTGCCTTTGGATAATTGGCAGCATTATAGTAAGCATCTCCCAGGCTGGCAATGTATTCTCCGTTAACGGGGTTTCTATCGGTTACCTGCTCCCAGGCATGAATGGCTTCCTTCCATTTTCGTTCTGCAGTAAATTTTCTTGCTTCAGTTAACAACGAATAAAATTCATCCGGATCGCTTTGCTGTGCACAAAGGGGAAAGCAAAAAGAAATAACGAGCGAAAAGAAAAGTAATTGAATGGCTGTTTTAAAATAATTGGATTGCATGGCTAAATATTTACTACAATTTCAGCCAGGAATACAGAATTGCAAAAACCATTTCGGCAGAACGATGATTTTTTGTGTTGAGCCGTTCACGGCAGTTTTTATTAACCCTGTAAACGAGTGATATTTGCAAATATGCGGGGAGATTTTAAAAAAGGTTTTTATGTATTTGGGATCTGGCTGGTACCGGTTGCGCTGGTAATGATCGAGGCGGTTATTTTCCTGGGTAAGGCCAACTGGAAATCGGACTATGTATCTTACTTTGTTGTGTTTTGGATCTTAAGGGCATTACTTGCGCCGCTTATTGTATTTTATACCATTCGTTTTTGGGCAGAACATTCCAAATGGTTGCGATTGGTACTGACGCATGTCACAGGATTTATTTTATTCTCAATTTTATTTTGGGCCAGCGCTTACTTTATCCTTCATGACATTCTTCATGGCAGTGAATTTTTTGGAGTGCAAAAAACAGCAACCAACCTTCATGTATTTGGGCTCATCGTGGATAATTCCGTTTCTACTAATTGCATTGTGTATGCTTCCACTGTTGCATTTTGTTATGTGTGGGAATTCTTTAAACGTAATGTCAGCATAAATAAAAAGGCGATGGAGCTGGAAAGATCACTGCTTACATCACAATTGGAATTACTCAAAGGACAATTGAATACGCATTTTTTATTTAATACCCTGCACACGATCAGCTCTCTTGTAATACGGGGACAAAAAGAAGAAGCTAATAAAATGCTTGTACGATTAAGCGAGTTGCTCCGGTTTGCTTTAAAAGAAAATAATGAACAACTTATTCCTTTATTCCGTGAAATAGAATTGCTGCAATTATACCTGGATATACAACAAACAAGGTTTAAAGAACGGCTACAGGTTTCAATGAATATAAACACACCGCCGAGGACAACACTCGTTCCCTCCCTGCTTTTGCAACCGTTGGTAGAAAATGCAGTTAAATATGCAGTAGAGCCGTACACTGAGCAAGGACATATTGAGATCGATATCCTGTCGGTTAACGGCAGTTTATGCATTACAGTAAAAGATAATGGCAAAAAAGATTTTAGGGAAATTGATTTCCACTCAGGCATCGGTCTTTCGAATACCAAGGAACGTTTACAAAGATTATATCCGGGTGAACATACCTTTTCAATCGGGCCAAATGCTTCCTATGGTGTGATCGTAAATATTAAAATACCTAATCAAAATATTGCGGATGCAGCCGTTGAAAGTATTAATAGCTGATGATGAAAAAGAAGCGAGGGAATTGTTGCTTCATTATTTAAAAGGTTGGCCGAACCTGGAAATAAAGGAGTGTGCTGATGGCAGGAACACCGTCAATTCATTTGAGAATTTCAATCCTGATATACTTTTTCTTGATATTAAAATGCCGGAGCTGACGGGCATCGAGGTACTGCAAACAAAACCGGCGCATGCAGTTCCTGCTATCGTCTTTACTACGGCTTATGATGAATATGCACTGCCGGCATTCGATTATGAAGCCATCGATTACCTGCTGAAGCCATTCGAAAAAGAAAGGTTTGACAAAGCCATGAAAAGAGCAATAGACTATACTGAGTTCAGAAGAAATAAAAAATCGCAGAGCTACATCACACAGTTAGCAGTAAAAACGGGACTTAAAACAGAACTCGTGAGTGCGGATGATATTTTTTATTTCCAGGCAGAAGGTGCTTATGTGCAAATGATCACTGAAAACAAAACATATTTGATAACCGAACCAATTTATGAGCTGGAATCAACATTGGACCCGGTAAAATTCGCAAGGGTCCACCGGTCAGTGATTGTGCAAATCAATGCTATTAAGAGCATTCAATCCTTATTAAATGGTGATCATACACTCGTTTTAAAAAATGGGAACGAGATAAGGGCCAGCCGCACATACAAAGAGAAAATAAAAGAGTTGAAGGACAGATAATCTTAACCCTGCACTTACGCCGGGTTTTTGCCGCGTTACCCTTCTGCAATCATAATTATGATATCCGGTGATTTAAACTTTTTAAAACCTCCTAATTTTACAATTCAGATCAATATATAATTATGAAAGCAAAAATTATTTTAAGCATTCCGGCATTTATTATTTATTCAATTGGATGTTCGGCTCAAAATTCGCCGGTGGAAACGCAAAGCCCAAATACAAATTATCAATCTGCATTTGCAGGACAGACAAGAGTGGCTGCCGTAACAACCAAAACACCTTATAAAACCGATAAGATCGCCAGTAAATTGAGCAGCCCATGGGCCGTTATTCCTTTACCAGATGGAAGATTATTGATAACACAAAAAAGAGGTACCATGCAAATTCATGATGCCAATGGTGCTTTGGTGAAAAAGATCACAGGCTTTCCTGAAGTTGATTTCTCAGGACAGGGCGGATTGCTTGATGTTGCATTAGATCCCGATTTTTCAAAGAACAAAATGATCTATTGGTCATATTCAGAAGAATACGAGAACGGAAACCTGATGGCTGTGGCTAAAGGAGTATTGAATGAAGCAGAAGCAAAAGTGCAGGATCCTGTCGTCATCTTCCGTGCTACTCCAGCATTAAAGAGCAGCATGCATTATGGTTCAAGACTAGTGTTTGATAAAGACGGGAATCTTTTTGTAAGCACCGGTGAAAGATCTATAATGGAAGGAAGGAAACAGGCGCAATGGCTTAACTCAGGACTTGGCAAAATTTTTAAAATAACAAAAGATGGCAAGCCTGCGGCAGGAAACCCATTCATCAATCAAAAAGATGCAATGCCTGAAATATTTGCCTATGGAATTCGTAATGCCCAGGGCCTGGATATTCATCCCGTCACAGGTGAATTATGGGAAAATGAATTTGGCCCAAAAGGTGGTGATGAAGTGAATATTATCAAAGCCGGAAAAAATTATGGATGGCCGACTATCACTTACGGCCTGGAGTATTCAGGAAGCAAAGTGGGTGAAGGCATTCAGCAAAAAGAAGGAATGGAGCAACCGGTTTATTACTGGGACCCGGTGCTCTCACCAAGCGGCATGACGTTTTATAAAGGCAATGCAATTCCGGAATGGAAAAATAATTTATTCATCGGCGGGCTCAGCAGTACACATATCGCACGGCTGGTCATTGAAAATAATAAAGTAACCGGGGAAGAAAGAATAATGTCAGGCATGGGAGAAAGATTCAGGGATGTTGCTTATTTCAATGGTATGCTATATGCCGTCACGGATTCGGGCAATCTTTACAGGATCAGTAAAAAATAATTAATACAGCATTCGCAAATGTCCCGGCTTGAAATTTGTTGTTTTGACTACAGCCTATGAAGAAAAAAGAAAATTTATGGCAATTGCTGCAAAGGCTGGATGAAGAAGCCGGCCAATTCAATTTTCATTTATATGAGGCCAACCGCTATTTTGATAGCACTGCATCTGCAACAAAAAAGATTTTAGAAAAGCATGAAAGGAATCTTCATAAGCTGATCGGCGAGGTACAGAAGTCAATAAAACTATTCCTGAAAGAAAACAAGAAGAATATAAAAAACAATCATGAGTGAAGGTGTCAACTCAATCTCAATCTTAGCCTTAACCTAAATCTTATCCTCAACCATCACCAAATTATATAAATCACCCCTTCGATCAACTGGTACTGAGAACCTGTTTTCAATGCACCCTGCCATCCCTGCCTGTCAAGTGAGGTATACCATGTATAATTATAGGAACCGATACTCTTCAATTTTCCCCTGATGGATTTATCATCAAATGTAGAGTAGTAAGTAATTTGATTATTACCCAGGGTTTTTATTTTGCCGCGGTATGCTTCGTTTTCAAATGAAGTATAATAGCTAAAGTTTTTTTGTCCTGCAGATTTTAGTTTACCCCGTACGGCTTCATTTTCAAAATCAGTATAATAATCAAGCCACATAGTTCCAATTGATTTTACTTTTCCAACAAGGGATGCATTTTCAGTGGAACCATAGTACATAATAGAAGTGGTCCCAATATTTTTTAATTTACCGTTAAGGATAGTATCAAATTGTTTTTCATAAAATTCAACTCTGCCCATATACTGCTGTAATCTGCCGGGCTGAGAATAAAAACGGCCAGGTTCCAATTCGTTTCCATATTCAATCACATGACCATCTGGTGATATCTTTATAATTATTTTCTGATCGGTAATAAAGGAAAGCGATGTAAGATCAGCACCGGATGAAAAGACCACATGTTTCAATGACTGTGCACTGATGACACCATAAATAAGAAATAATAATAGTAAGATGGAAACCCTTTTCATATACTCTGCAATTACATGATGAAGTTATAGAATTTCATCCATGCAACTGAGATTTTTATAGTTAAGATTGATTAGTATTTCTACTTATTCATTCAAGTGTGAGAAGTGAGACGGGAGACGGCAGACCGAGATGACACTCCCCTTTTGCTCTCATGTCAGCATTATTGCTTTTAAGCGGCCGGCCTGTAATTAATGTGATATTACAGCTATGGGTGCGGATAGAGGCAAGGCATGCCTTGTCTCTACCCTTCTGAATTCTGTTTAACGATATACAATTCAAAACATCAATGCATTCAACAATTAGAAACCCAGAGGCAAAATGGTGCAACATGCATTTACTGATTGTTGCCAATGTTCTACATATCAAATTAAAACTTACTCTGATTTTTTCGGGAACAATAATTGTTCAGGGTCTAAAAACACTTTTATGGGAGATGTAAAAAATTTGACAGCCAACGATGCTGTAGAAAAAATTCGTGAGATAGCAAAAGATGCCAATATCTGCATGTTTGTAACCGATCTTTCAACCCGCCCGCTGATGGGAAGGCCAATGGCCACACAAGAAGTAGATGATGACGGTAATATCTGGTTCATGAGTGATAGAAATAGTGATAAGAACCGGGATATTGAAAGAGACGAGCAGGTTCAATTGTTCTATTCACATACCGGTAATTATGAATACCTGAGCATTTATGGAACTGCTGAGATTGTAAATGATCGCTCTAAAATCGAAGAGCTTTGGACACCAATGGCAAAAACATGGTTTAAAGACGGTAAAGATGATCCCAATATCTCGTTAATAAAAGTAACTCCTGAAGATGCTTATTACTGGGATACGAAAAACAATAAGATGATTTCGTTGATAAAATTTGCAATGGGTGCCATGGGTATTTCACCAAAAGACGACGGAGGAGTAGAAGGAAAATTGAAACTATAATTTTTCAATTGTATTAATCCTTTCTGAAAACGAATGGATTAATACAATTGACATTTACGGGTGAAGGTTGATTAAACATTATTTATCATCAAAGGCATTGGCAGAGCCATCTGAATCCTGTTCATCGGTTTCCGTCTTTTTATAAATTCGTTTTTCCCCATCTTTATTATCTAAATCAGCAATTTTTTTCTCTTCTTCTGTTTCGGGTTTTATAATTTCATCTTTTGCCGTGCCTGCGGGATAACCTTTAAAGTCTTCATCGATTTTATTATCCGGATTTTGCCTTATTTCTTCCTTTTTCCTGATAGGATTGCTCTTATTGTCCATAATTAATTTTTATATGTATGGATAATTATTATGCCAATTGAATAGCCGGGTTGGCACAATTTTTTAAGCTTAGTAGTTGTATCATTAAATCTTTCGCTGAAGGTTCTCCGAAAGAGTACGTTGGACCTTCGGCATCACTTAAAATCTATTATCATGGACAAAATGGAAATTAAAGGCCACTGGAACGAATGGAAAGGAAAATTAAAACAGAAATATGCTGACCTGAATGATGATGACCTCAAGTATGAAGAAGGCAAAGAAGATGAGACCTGGGGTAAGATTCAGAAAAAAACAGGTAAGGCAAAAGACGATCTGATAAAATGGCTGAGGGATATTGGCTAATAAAAAAAATATAAGGCTCATGTTGTCATGAGCCTTTTTTTATTTTCAACTAGTAGAATTTCTCCGTACAAGTCTGTACCGCTTATAATCTTCTTTCGAAATGTTTAACAAGGGTTCTTTCCTCTTTAATTGCTGAACAATCTATTATCTTGTCAGGAAACTGATCCCTGTGAAAACTAAAATGGTTGCGGTACCGGTTATAGTTGCGCTGGCTGTATTTATAATTTCATATGCAACGATGGAGAAAAGCGCTGTTGAAAAACCGGTCGCATCCGCAACTGAAAAAAAACCAGTCAAGGCTCCGAAGACCAAGGTGAAGAAAAAACAAAGAGCAAAATCATTAACGCTTAGTAAATCCAAAGACAATCCCTCACCTGCAGAAGACGAAGACGACGAAAATATATCACCGGCAGTTCCCGGGAATGCTGCAATAATAAATGTACTAACGAATAAAGTGAATAACTATGCACTTGAAAATAATATGTCAACAGAATATTGTTTTTTAGTTGACATGAGTTTGCCAAGTGGCCGCAACCGATTTTTTATTTATGATCTTAAAAAGAATGCTGTTATTCATTCAGGGCTTGTAGCCCATGGAAGTTGCAATGAAACATTTCTTTCCAGGCCACGGTTTTCCAACGAGGTGAAAACAAGTTGCAGTTCCCTTGGAAAATACAAAGTAGGGGAATTTTATAAAGGCAAATATGGCAAATCATTCAGGCTTTACGGACTGGATAATTGTAATTCTAACGCTTATAAAAGAGCTGTTGTTATACACGGCTATGATTGTATCCCGGATCAGGAGATCTATCCAAGAGTGCTTTGCAATAGCATGGGTTGTGTAATGGTTTCCTATAAATTTTTTGATAAGATCTCACGCATTATCAGTAAAACCGATAAACCGATTGTATTGTGGGTTTATCAATAGATCACTTCGGTCTTAGTACAAGTAATGTTTCCTTTCTCTTTTTTAACAGCAGGTCATTTCCATTTACTTCGTAGCGATCGACGCTGCCGAGTGTGGAAAGAAAAGCATTTTCAAATTCAATATCGTTACACGCCATTTTAGTAGCGATCACATCAGTAAATTTGATTTCATTCTTATCCAACGTATAATTTCCATTTATCTGGTTGCAACCACCATTGCCGGTAAATCTTTTTTCAACAACTTCAAAAACAATATGTGCGTCCCGGCGGCCTCCACTCTGTTGTACAGGTACGCCTCTCATTTCTACTACTACCCAATTTTGACGGGCCCAGCCTGCATCAGGTGAAAGTTTCGGAGTGCATTCAAAAGTGATTACTGCTATAAGTAAAATGAATAAGTTTTTCATAACTGCATTATTTACGGATAATTTTCCTAAGATCTGTTACATATAGTATGCCAGTATAATAGTTCAGGATGCCGAAAAAATTGTACCTTTTGCGCAATTCAATTATCATGAAGAAACTTTTCATTTTATTAATTATCATTTCGCTCGGTCCTGGTGCACCGGCCCAGAGCAGAAAAACTTTTACTGTAAATCCGGGTCAAAAGATAGTTGAGGCTATTCCTGTGGGCGAGCTGTATAGTTACCCGGAATTCCGTCTCGGTACCGTTACGTTAAGAAACGGCACAGCAGCAGATGTAAAATTAAATTACAACAGCGTGTTTGGAGAAATGCAATTTATTGATCCTAAAAAAGGGGATACTATTTCTTTAGCGGATGAAAAACTTATAAAATATGTTACCGTAGAAAAAGATACTTTTTATTTTGACGAGGTTTGGCTGCAACAGGTATACAGCAACAATACGGTGAAAATAGCTAAGAAAAGATTACTGGAAATTACCAATAGGGAGAAAATAGGGGCAATGGAAGTTGCGGGTTTTGGAGGAGCTATTGAAACATATTCAAAATACACCGGCAGCCAGCATATGAGAGAGCTTGTTGCAAAAGAAAAACTGACATTCACCGAGCACAACACTTACTACTTCGGCGAAAAGTTCAATCATTTTTATAGGGCTAATAAAAAAAGTTTAGTGGATTTCTACAGGGACCGCGAAGAAAAATTGAAGCATGGCTAAAAGAAAACAAAATAGATTTTTCGAAGGCCGATGACATAAAAAAAGTGTTTGACTACCTGCAAAGCTTATAGAATAACCACCAGCTCTTCATTAAAAAAAGAACTGGCATAATTTTTTGGCTATACCATCATACTAACCTTTCACATATTCTATTTATTCAAAAAAAACATTTAGTATGAAACTCTCAAAATTTTCCTGGCTGGCAACATCATTATTTTTATCAGCAATCATTAATAACCCGGTCAATGCACAAAGCGATGAAAAGGATGACAAAATTATCGCGGATGCAAAAGTGGCTAAATCCGAATTTATCAAAGCAGATGGCTTAATGCAAAGCTTATTTAACGATTCGTACGGCTATGTCATTTTTCCAAATGTGGGAAAAGGTGCAATTGGTATTGGTGGTGCTGCCGGTAATGGCGCCGTTTTTCAAAAAGGGAACCTGGTTGGCATGGCAAAAATGACACAGATATCTATCGGATTTCAATGGGGAGGGCAGGCTTATCGTGAAGTTATTTTTTTTGAGTCCGAAGCCGACCTCAATCGTTTTAAAGAAAATAAGATTGAATTTTCAGGACAAGCTTCTGCGGTGGCGGTAACAAAAGGCGCAGCTGCCAACGTAAAATATAAGGATGGTGTAATGATATTCTCACAAACAAAAGGCGGATTAATGTATGAAGCCTCTATTGGCGGTCAAAAATTCAAGTTTAGAAATTTGTAGAATTAAATAAACAAATTGTAAGAAGCCGGTAAATACTTACCGGCTTTAATTTTTCAATCACTATCAATTAAAAAATTTCGGCGCATGATTTTTGCAGGTATAGCAGTTCATTCCAGCTTACCTTCTTTTCCCGCCTCTTGAGTATTAGATAACTCAAAAAAACCAGAACTATGTTTACAAATCTACTCAGCAGGTGGTCAGTTAAACTCCCTGCAACCTTAAATTTTCCCGTCATTGCTTTAGTCCTCAGCTCATTTATTTCAACAACATCAAAAGCACAGGTGTTTACTGAACCGGGATTTAACCAGGTACTTGTTGCAAATGGCATCAGCAATCCCACCGTAATGGCTTTTGCACCGGATGGCCGTTTATTTGTTGCGCAGCAAACCGGTGCATTACGTATAATTGAAAATGGTGTTCTGCTTGGTACGCCTGCTATTACACTGAGTGTAAATTCATCCGGTGAACGGGGTTTGTTGGGAATTGCCTTTGATCCGAATTTCACAAGTAACCAATTTATCTATTTGTATTACACCCTTTCTTCTGCAGCAAATAATCGTATCAGCAGGTTTACCATGAGTGGCAATACAATTGTAGCAGGCAGCGAGTCCGTGGTACTTAATCTTGATCCGTTAAGCAGCGCAACTAATCACAATGGCGGAACCATTCAGTTCGGCATTGATGGAAAAATGTATGTCGGCGTGGGTGAAAATGCAAACACTGCCAATTCACAAAACTTAGATACTTATCATGGAAAAATTTTACGGATAAATTCTGATGGAACTGCGCCGGCGGGAAATCCTTTTCCCTCAGGAACAGCGCAACGGCAAAGAGTTTGGGAATATGGTATGCGCAATCCTTACACACTTTCCATTCAACCGGTAACGGGCCGCATCTTTGTAAACGATGTAGGACAGAATACATGGGAAGAAGTAAATGATTGTACAACCGGTGGATTAAATTATGGATGGCCGACCGCAGAAGGCATGAGCGGCAACCCTGCGTTTACAAATCCTATTTATACTTACCAGCATGGCGCTGGCGTTGGTTTTGGTTGTGCAATTACAGGCGGAACATTTTTCAATCCCACATCAACAAATTATCCTGCACAATATACCGGCCGGTATTTTTTTCTTGACTTCTGCAATAATTGGATCGATCAGCTAACACTCAGCGGTAGTACTGCAACAAGAACAAACTTTGCTTCTTCAATTGCGGGAAGTCCCGTTGGTATGGCTACCGGCCCGGATGGCAATCTTTATTTTCTTTCAAGGGCAAATGGCGCAGTTTATAAGATCACATTTACCGGTTCCACTGCACCTGTTATTACCAATCAACCGCAAAGCACTACGGTATTTGAAGGAAATGTTGCAAGTTTTTCTGTTACGGCTACAGGAACTCCTCCGTTAAGTTATCAATGGAGAAAGAATGCTGTTAACATAAGCGGAGCTACAAGTTCAACATATGTTATTCCATCTGCAACAGAAAGTGATGAAGGAAATTATTCTGTAGTTGTAAGTAACACTGCGGGCAGCGTAACAAGTAACAATGCAACACTAACAGTGAATCCCGCAAACCAGTTGCCAACTGGTACGATCAACACACCGGTGGCGGGAGCAACGTATGCAGGAGGTGATGTAATTAATTTTTCAGGAAGCGGAACTGATCCCGAAGATGGAACGCTTGGAGCAGCTGCATTTGAATGGTATGTAATGTTTCATCACGATGCACATACACATCCCGGGCCAACCGCGCCTGATGGTGTAACGAGCGGGTCGTTTTCTATTCCAAATACAGGTGAAACATCTGCGAATGTTTTTTACCGGCTTTATCTTGTTGTTACGGATGCACAAGGTGGAAGAGACACAAGTTTCACTGATATTCTTCCGCGTACATCATCGATAACGATCAATACAAATCCGCAAGGTTTGCAAATAACATTGGATGGGCAACCATTTACCGCGCCTTTAACTGTGACAAGTGTGGAAGGTATGCTGCGTACAATTGGGGCGCCATCGCCACAGGGTATTTACACGTTCAGCAACTGGAGTCATGGCGGAAGTGCAACACAAACCGTAGCTACACCGGTTAATGATGTTATTTACACCGCCAATTATACTCAATCAACAATCCTTACGGCTGTTGCCGATGCCTATGTGAATGGCGGTAAAAATGCAAGCGCAAATTTCGGAACGTCTGCCACACTTATTACACAAACAAATTCATCGCCGAATAAAGGCTTTGAAACATTCTTAAAGTTTGATATATCAAGTCTCAGTACAAATGTCACTTCTGCCATGCTTCGGGTATACGGAAGACTAAATAATACACAAACTCCGTCCATAGTGGTTGAAGTGCATAATGTAACAAACACTTCATGGCTTGAAAATACAATTACATGGAATAATAAACCTGCAGCGGACGCCGCAATCCTTGCTAGTGCAACTGTCAATAGCATCACGAATCAATATTATGAATGGAATATAACACAACAGGTAGCCAGCGCAAGGACCGCAGGATTGAATTTTATTACGCTGAAACTTCTAAATACCGGTTCTACAAACAACCAGGTAATATTTAATTCGAAAGAAGCGGCCACGAACAGACCGCAGTTGGTTGTTGCAGATGGTTCTGCATTCACCCGTAGTTACAAATCAACTGAGATCAATAAAGAACAAACCGGCATTTTAGTATATCCCAACCCGGCAAAAGGAAACCTGGCCGTTAATAATTATTCAACTGCTGCTACGCTTAAATTTTATGATGCAGCGGGCAGGATGGTAAAGCAAGTTTCCATTGGCGCCAATACATTCAATCAAATTCCTGTTGGGCGTTTAAAAAATGGATTGTATTTATTGCGGATCGAAAATGAAAAAGGAGTTATGACGAAAAAGATTGTAATTGATAATTAGAATTATGAAATAAACGCGGATAATAATTAATAAGCCGGTAACAATTGCCGGCTTATTTTTTATCAAATCAATATTTATTGTAATTCCAGCTTCCCTTCTTTTTTAGTGAGCAGGAAAAATTTTGTTAAGTCGGTCCCTATTGCCTCTTCAAAAGCTGCTTGCATATCTGCAGGTTCGGGATGTTTAAATTTCCATTTATTAAAATAATTTTTCAGCGCTGCATCCACTTTATCTCTGCCAACCATCCCTTCGAGCATATAAAGCCATAATGCTGTTTTTATATAAGAAACCAACCCATACTCATCACTATTTGGAAATTTTTCCGATGGTGTTTCCATCGCTGACTGCATTGGCAGGCTTTTATCAATAGCATCATACACTATGCTTAAAAATTGATCGGCTGGCAATTTTCTAAGTTCTGCGGGTATATCGTCTCCAAATATTGAATTGTATTTATACTTCTCCGCTTCATACCTGAATTGATAATAAGTATTTAATCCTTCATCCATCCATGTATGCAGCCTTTCATTACTTCCCAGCATAGACATAAACCAGTTATGCCCCACTTCGTGAACAATGACTCCGTCTAATGCTTCTTTTTCTGCACCCGGACTTGTAATAAGTGTTATCATGGGGTACTCCATTCCCCCGCTTGAATTGTTAGCCGGTCCTTCCACCACTTGCGCTACGGGATAGGCATACTCACCTATCCATTCACTGTATTTGCGTACTCCATCTTTTACATAGTCGATGCTATTATTCCATATCGTAGTATCAATATTATGATAGTATGAAAATGCATCTATCACTTTACCGCTTGCCAGTTGAACGGTGTCATATTGAATTACAAAATCCTTGTCGGCAAACCACGCAAAATCCGGGACGTCTTCAGCGTAGTATTGAAGTGTTTTCGCAGCAGCCTTTGCAATTGGCTTGTACAATACGGGTTTGCCTTTGCGGGCTTTTACATTTTCTGCTCCGGTTTTTTTATACGCATCGATTTCACTTTTGGTTTGCAACACTCCGGTAGCTCCTACTATATAATCTGACGGCACTGTGATCTTTACATTGTACGTTGCATATTCACTATAGAATTCACCCATATCAAGATAGGGCATCTCATGCCAGCCGTTCTTGTCATAAACTGCCGGCTTCGGATACCATTGGCAAGCCATAAACTCGCCTTCATCATACCCCGAACGTGAAAAATAATGAGGAAGCACTACATAAAAAGGTGTGGCAATACTTATCGAATCTCCCGGCGCAAGTGGTTTTTCCAGCACAAGCTTTATAATATCTATATATTGAGGATTAGGATGTGGCTCTGTTTTGGCAGCTTTCCCGTTTATGGTAAATGAGAGCTTAACGATATAACCTTTCCCGGGATTTTCAAGCTTTTTAACGCGGGATGAATCATTTTTTAACTGCTGAAAAAGTGCGGTTGTCTCGTTTTTATACGCATTTGGCCAGATATGAAACCAAAGAAAATTCAATGCAGATGGTGAATTATTTTTATAAACTATAGTTTCCGTGCCGGTGATACTGTTCTCCTTATCATTCAACTCAGCTGAAATTGTATAGCGTAGTTGCTGTTGCCAATAAGGCTGCTGCGCAAAAAGACCGGAACTTATAAGGAGCAGCAGGGGTAAAAAGTATTTTTTCATAAATGGTAATTGATCCGCTAAATATAAGCAAAGTATGATAGGATAAAAGAATGAGCCGTTTCCTGATTAAGTTGCAAAAAAACCAAAAACATTCTGTTAATTTATTATTTTGCCTATCCCTTCCGCTAACAAAACTGGTCTGATAATTGAAAACTATGAGTATGATCAAAACAAATGCAGTACTATTTGCGGCGTTATTTGCTTGTTGCCTCGATCCGAATTCAGCAGGATCTAACCGGCACAAACAGGCAACCGATGCCACTGTAATTGACGGGCCTTACGTATTGTATCGCAATGATTCTGTTTTTGTAAATTATATAGTAGACAGCTCAGGGGTAAAAGGAGTGAGAAGAGACAGCATGTCTTCGTCTTTGAAAAACAATGTTAACCTGCAAATCAATACGGACATACCAGGAAAAACTTTTACTGTTCAATTAAAACAGAAATTGAGCACGGAAAAATCTGAGTGGAATGGTATAAAGAAAATGCTTGTGATATCGGACATTGAAGGAAATTTTGAGGCTTTTAGAAAATTGTTGCAGGGGAACAACGTGATTGATGAAAATTTCAACTGGACATTTGGCAAAGACCATGTAGTTTTTGTCGGCGATTTTGTTGACAGGGGCACCATGGTAACAGAAGTGTTATGGTTCATTTATATGCTTGAAGAAAAGGCAAAGGCTGCCGGCGGATACGTTCATTATGTTTTAGGTAATCATGAGATCATGAATATGAGCAATGATCTTGGATACGTAAATGAACGGTATACCCAACATGCGGCATTGATGAATAAGCCCTATATGCAGTTGTTTGGAGCTGATGCAGAGCTCGGCCGCTGGCTCGCTACAAAAAATATAGTTGAACGTGTTGGCAACATCCTTTTTGCACATGGTGGTATATCTGCCTACGTAAACAGCCTTAATATCTCATTGAAAGAACTTAATGAAATAACGAGACCATACTATACAGATACTGTATACAAATATTCAGATGACCGGTTGAATGTGATCTATAGTGATTTTGGGCCGTTCTGGTACAGGAATTATTATAAATCTCCCAGGGCCAGCAAAGCACAAATAGATAGCACATTGGATATTTATGGTGTTCGTCATATCAGTACCGGGCATACTATCATAGCGCAGGAAATCAGTTCTGTATATGGTGATAAAGTTTATAATACCGATGTGCATCATGCCGAAGGTCATTCTGAAGCATTGCTTATCGATGATAAGAAAGCCTGGAGAGTAAACAATAAAGGTGAAAAATTTGATATTAAGCCTTTGTAAATTACTTGCACTATTTAATTAATTCCCACAATTCAACAGTTTGATCTGCACTCGCAGTTGCTATCCATTTGCCGTTATTACTGCAGGCTACATCCATAACATCATTTCCATGTTTACTAAAAGTTTGAAGTAACGTGCCTGTTTCAATATCCCAAAGTCTTGCGGATACACCCGGATTAAATTTTGAATCGCCAAAGATTTCCTGTAAAAATTCGCCGATCATTGGCTTGTCCCTCCCTCCTGTCATCAATCTTTTATCATCAGGACTAAACGCAACCGACTGAACATGTTCGGCCACTTTCATTGTCCGGATCAGCTTACGCTCCGCCACATTCCAAAGTTTAATTGTTTTATCATCACTCGTACTTGCAAGCATTTTACCATCATGGCTAAATGCAATATCGACAACCGTTTCCTTATGTTCTTTATTATCCCAAACCAATTTGCCATCGGCTGCATTCCATAATTTGAAACTAAAATCAAAACTTGCTGAAGCTAACAGGGAATTATCTGGGCTAAACTTTACTGACCACACAATTCGTTTGTGCCCTTGCAACTTATGTAACAGGTTGCCGGTTTCAGCATCCCAAATATTGACGATCCCATCATTGCCACCGCTTGCGATTTTCTAATTGTCCGCGCTGATAGCCACGCACCAAACTGTACCGCTGTGTCCTTTGAATTCTCTTATCAATTCACCATTATCGATACTCCAAAGTCTTACCGTGGAATCATAGCCGCCGGTAACAGCATACTTTCCACCAGCACTCAGGTCCATATAAGCAATGCCAGAAGGTTGTTTGATTTCTTTCACAATCTCCCCGGATGATATTTTCCAAATTTTAATTGTGCTGTCAACACTGCTTGTAACCACCAAAGAATCTCCGGGCATAAACCGGACAGCAGTAACAATATGCCTGTGTTTATCAAAAATCATTTGCAGCCTGGCAATACCATTATCCACCCTCGGGGATTTATAGAGTAACTGGTAATAACAAAGAATTACTATAATTATTAAAAACGGTATTACTATAAATAATATCCTTTTTCTTTTTTTCCTGGTGACAACTGCCATTGTCGAAAGTTTTTTCGTTGAATAAATTAATGTGCCGGGTGAAGTTGGCAGAGTCGGAATAAGATTAAACTTATATCTATTCGAAATTTCAGAAGCAAATTTAGCTGGTTAGAAATTAAAAGATCAATAAATTACTTGCGTTATAACAATCATTTCGGCTGTAAATCCCATTCAAACTTTTTATTTTTGATTCGACAGCTATCGAATTTTTACTTTTTACTTTTGACTTTGATCATATGCTTCCAAAAAAGATCCTATTCGCCAATGTTCCCGCTGATGGTCATTTTAATCCAATGACAGCAATCGCAATGGAGCTTAAAAGCCAGGGGCATGATGTAAGATGGTACACCAGCAAGATGTTTGGAGAAAAGCTCAAAAAGCTTGGCATACCCCACTACCCTTTCAAAAAAGCACTCGAAGTAAACCAGTTTAATATTAATGAAGTGTTTCCGGAAAGAAAAAAATTGAAAGCCGGTGTGCCGCAATTAAAATTCGATATAAAAAACTTCTTTGTTTACCGCGCACCTGAATATTTTGAAGACATCAGCGAAATAAAACAGGACTTTCCATTTGAAGTATTTGTTTGTGACGCCGCATTCACGGCCGGGCAAATTGTAAAGCGAAAACTAAATGTTGCGGGGGTTGGTATCGGTATTTCTCCAGTAATGTCAACATCAAAAGATCTTCCACCTTATGGATTAGGCCTCACACCTGATCATAGTTTTACCGCAACGATAAAACAAAAATTTCTTCGTTTTGCCGCAAAGAATTTTCTATTTAAAGAATCAACCGCAGCGTACAATAAGATCTTGAAACGATATGGGCTACCTGCGGAGAAAGTAATATTATTTGATATACCGGTGCTTCGTTCTGATATTTTTTTGCAAAGTGGAACGCCCGGCTTTGAATATGAAAGAACTGACATGCCGGAAAAATTAAAATTTGTCGGGCCCCTTCATGCTTATAAGAATTCTCAGCAAAAAGATCCGCTAGCTGCCGGATATAGTTATTCATGGCAGAATAGATTGCACGACTACAAAAAAAATATTCTAATCAGCCAGGGTACTTTTGAACCAGATCATTCCAAATTGATCATTCCTGCATTGGAAGCATTGAAAAATGAAAATTATCTTGTTATTGTTGCTACTGGTCATCATCATACGGAAGAATTAAGAAAAAAATACAACCAGGATAATATCATCATTGAAGATTTTATTGATTTTGATTTTATCATGCCACGGACAGACATCTATATAACCAATGGAGGCTATGGAGGCGTATTGCTGGCAATCGATCATGCATTACCAATGCTGGCAGCAGGTGTGAATGAAGGCAAAAATGAGATCTGTGCAAGGATAGGTTATTTTAAGCTGGGCATAGATTTAAAAACAGAAAAACCAACTGCTGAAAGAATTAAAAAAGCAGTGAACGAGATCCTCTCCAACCCGCTGTACAAACAAAATATAGAAAAACTCAGAGATGAATTTACCAGCTATGATACCAATAAATTATCCGCAGCGCTGATCTTAAGTGCAATAAAAAAATAAGATAGCTTGCAAGCGAACAAAAATATTTATCAAGTGCCGAACTAATTATTATCTGCCGGCGCCGCTGAGTTTCTATTGCCACCCAAATTAATGTTGCCAATAGGTAACCGCACGCCGAAAAATAAATACGGTGTACCATGAAAAATATTATATGCCGCGCCTAATTGCAGGTAATCTCTTAATGTCGACATTACTATTCCAAATCCCAATTCAGGCACATCATCTTTATCAAAATCAGGAGTAGAAACATGTAATCCAAAACTCGTTTCCAATATTGTGTTACGCAACGTATGGTCTCGCTTTTTTTCCCGACCTTTTTTTCCGCTGAGAATGCCTTTGAATAATGCATTATAGTAAGGCGCCATTTGAAAGTCTTTTTCAATGTTTGTTTCAGAAAGCGGGTGAGCAAAAATGACCCCCACTGTTGTTTCAATATGAGCAAGGATCCTGTAAAGTGTAACATCTTTTGTTTCCTGGATTATTTGTTCTCCTGCCGCCCCTTTTTTTACAACTAATCTTACCACTACTTTATCACCCGGCACCCGGAACCCGGAATAACGCAGGTCTGTTGCCGGTTCCTCAGGAATATCTTTTAATGAAAGTGAAAGAACTTTATCGCTGAATTCAAGCGCCATATCATTAATTTGATTTGCATTGAGTATATCAAGCCCGTCCAGAAAAACACTTTTAAGCGCGGTGACCAGGCCGTCGATCATCGATGGGAGATTGACGGAGGCCACTTTATCACGAATAGCCTGTGTAGTAGTAGTAAGATCAGTTTTTAATTTTTCTAATAATTTCCTGATATCGGCTTGTGCTTTGGTAAAATCTGAAACATCTTTGGTAAGGTTTGTAACAAGCAGCGTGAATGAGAACGAAGGATCATTTTTTATGGTAGTGTAAAAAGTGATTTTTTTTCTTGCACTGTCAATAAATGCTTTACTCATTGCAATAATTTCCTGGATATCTGTTTTTACATCGCCTGCGCCAATACTGGCTACAATAGTTTCTGCCTGGGTTTTAAATTCCTCAAGCTTTGTCTTCAATCTTTCATTTAATTCATCAATAAATGCAGACACATATTTACTTCTGATAATATCATTGAAATTGGCTTCATTTAATTCATCTTCTTTAGCCAATTTCTGTAACTTCTCAAATTGCTCAATTTGGTCTTTAGTAGGTGTAAATCTCCATCGTTCTGCTTCATAAAATTCTCCAAGTGGATTCGTATCCAGTCCGTCAAAATGCAAAGGAGATTGTTCACCGTTATGAATTAACCAACCTCCCATTTGGACTCGTACATCACCATATTTAGGCGAGGTTAGTAATTCCTGTTCTACTTCATTTATTCGCCTGTTCAGTGCATTGGTCAGTTGACGCCAGACGTTCATAAGGTCTGCCCGGGGCTGCTGTTCAAAATAGGCTAATAATTTCGCATCCGATCTTAATACCGCTATCATCTCTGCGGCAATTTGTTGCTGCGCATTAATAAGAGCCATAGTTTGTGTTTTATTGCCGGCCTCATAAGTCCTTACTGCTTGTATAAAACCATCCATCCATTGCTGTTTTTTTTGTAATGCAGTAGTCAAAATATGGAGAAGCTTATCGACGTCAGAGGGCAGGCTTGTATCACCAAAGCTGCCGATCCTTTTCAATAATTCACTCTTGTTAAGTTTGAAGATCAATTGGCTATTAATATCAACATTCTTTCTGTTTTCAAATGTACCACCGTCCATGTCTTTTTCAATAAGCTTAATGATTTGCTGTGCAGATGACTTGCTATTGAATATGATGAAAGCAGAAAGAAATAAAAAAATATATTTCTTCATTGTAAATATTTTTAAGTGTTAATAATTTATCCGTTCGCAATTGCAGCAATTATAGCAGTAGTAATGCTTCCGGGTCCTGTATTAAATCTTGTTTTGGTTACTGCTTCAGAAATAATATTGCGGAAAGGAGAAACAGAAACTATTACGAAATCTTCCAGGTTGTCAAGATCCGCTCCGCTAAGGTTTTTAAGATCCTCTTCCTTTAAAGCATCAATAACCGGTCGCGGATCAGCAGCAACAACGAAGTTGACAAAACGAAAGAAGCCCATATCACCTTCGTTGGCTTCTGTAATTTCTTTTGCAAGATCGCTTGCATCTTCAGCGGTCTTATCGTCCCCTAATATTAATACGATCGTTTCGTCATCACGTCTTAGGATTTTGAGAAACTCACTTTTTGCATTGTCGGGGTTCTGTGGAAGAATAATGTGGGTTGCCATAATAAGCGGTTTTGTTTTTAAATAATATCATGCGCCTGTAAAGGCGTTCCTTAAATAAAAAAATAAATCTATTTAGTTGCTAACTTCTCAGAGATGATAACCGGGAGGTTTTGAAGGGACGGAAGATTAAGATGCTTGAAGTTAAATTGTTTTTTCAATTTTGTATCATTAATAACCAAAAAAAATGACTTCTACCCCGAAAGAGCTACCCGGTAACTTGATTTGGGTTGATAAACCAAATACACTAACTCGCAAAATCCACTCGTAACTTCCCCTATCCTGGCCCACATACTTTTATTAATTTACGCAGGCAAAATCCATCCCATGAAAAAAACTTTACTTCTTTTCATTCTCTTTACATGTTTTCAATACGCAAAAGCGCAGCCGGCCATAGATACAACTCATAATGATACTGCACGTCTTGTACAGCAAAAAGAAAACATCATTACTCAAGCAACTATCATTAAGGTGGAGAACATGGGAGGAGTTGTCAATACTCCGCTTAACGAATTAAGACCGACGATATCGGCAGATGGTAACCTGTTATTTTTTATCAGGGAAAATCATCCGCACAATACAAACTATAATAGCGTTCGCAACTCACAGGATATTTGGTTTACCATGCGTGATACCAGCGGTCAATGGAGCAAGGCAGTACATCTTGGTTATCCTCTTAATACCGCTTTATATAATTCTGTATTCTGGATCTCACCCGGTAACAACTGCATATTAATAAGAGGTGCATTTATCAATGGTGATTACGCCGGCAATGGAGTAAGTATGTGCTGGCTGCAGGAAGACGGTTACTGGAGCAAGCCCGAAGCATTAATGATAAAAAACTATTGGAAGTATGACAGAGGCGTACGTTCAGGCGCTACGATGGCACATGACGGAAAAACATTGCTGCTTTATATGTCACCCGACAAGGGAAGTTTTATCAATGATATTTTTGTGAGCTTACTACAACCAGATGGAACATGGTCTGAACCTAAATCGCTTGGTAAAAAGATCAACGTGGAAAAATATGATGAGATGACTCCTTATCTCGCAGCAGATGGTGAAACGCTCTATTTCAGCAGTGATCGTCCCGGTGGCCTTGGTGATAATGATATATGGATGACTAAACGGCTTGATAAGACCTGGCAAAAATGGAGTGAGCCTGTTAATCTCGGCAGCCCTATTAATACTGGCGAATGGGATGCATTCTTTACGCTGGATGCCGGTGGAGAATATGCGTACCTGACAAACAGTGAAGGAGGTTTTGGTGAATCTGATATTGTAAAAGTGAAACTGCTGGAGAAGGAACGACCAAAACCAATCGTAATGGTAACTGGAAATGTTTACAATGCAAAAACAAAAATGCCCCTGGCTGCTTCGCTTATCTATGAAACATTGCCCGACGGAAATGAAGCAGGCAATGGAACTTCAAGCGCAATAGATGGTTCCTTTAAAATAATATTGCCTTATGATAAAAATTATTTAATAAGAGCAACGGCTGATAAATTTTTTGCGCAGTCAGAAAACCTGAATCTTGATTCGCTGGTTAAAGTTGGCTATAAGGAAATACATAAAGACCTCTACCTTATGCCCATCGAGATCGGGCAGATAGTAAGATTGAATAATGTATTTTTTGATTTTGATAAATGGGACCTGAGACCCGAATCATTTGTTGAGCTTGACAGAGTGGTAAAATTATTGCAGGATAATCCTGCCATTGAAATCGAAATGAGTGCACATACCGACAGTCATGGTTCGGATGATTATAATTTCAAATTGAGTGATAACCGTGCAAGATCGGTGATGGAATATATTGTTTCAAAAGGCATCGCTTCAAGCAGGATCATTTCACATGGATATGGTGAAACTGTGCCGGTGGCACCAAATTCAAATGCTGATGGCAGCGATAACCCTGAGAACAGGCAACTAAACCGAAGAGTGGAATTTAAGATATTGAAGAATTAAAAGGGATAGCTCTATTTTCATAATGCATCCCGCAGCATCTTCATATAGGCAAGTCCTTTTTCACGAGTGAAATTAATATTGCGTTCCGGAATACTCTCCGGTGTTTTGTAATGTTCTAATGCTTTGTCGATACTTTCTTCACGCAATAATTGAAACATTGGATAAATTGACCTGTTTGTATAGTTCGCGGGATCGTTCTCGTCCGAGTTAGCAAAAAGATATAATGGATGAAAGCTTGCTACCTGGTAAATACCTTCATACCCATTTCGCTTCAATAGCTTTTCTGCAAGTGATAATAAATTGAGATAATCGTCAAATTTTTCAAACGCTTCAGGAAAGATCAGGAAACTGGTTTCAATACTTTCATCAGCATCCAGCCTTTGCATTTCATATAAAAATGAATCAAGACAAACATCCGGATCAGCGCTGGTTTCTACTTTGTAAAATATAGTTTGCTGTTTTACGACACGAGCTGCAAAAGGACACAGGTTGCAATCAATGACCACATCGAGTATCCATTTTTTTGTCCGGTCAATAATTTGCTCTGCCGTCATTTTTATAATTTGTTTACAGCTTTTTGATAATCATACTGCAGATCTTCATGCAATCCTTTTAATGCCTTATTGATATTCTTAATTTGGTTTTGATAAATATTCAGAAGAACAGCGTTTTTATTTACCGGGAGATTTAACTCTTTCATCGACTCACAGAAATAAATAAGCACTTCGACTTCCACAATGGCAAGACCGCTGTAACGGATATACTTCTTAGCAGTACGAAGGACCTTTCGCAAGGTCTTTTTTACATAGTACACGTTGCTTCTATTCATGTCTGTAAATTGCATGGCCATTGCTTCTTTTACACTCCTTATGTAAGCGGATGTGTCGTGAGCCTCGAAAAGCAAGTAAGTAAGTAATTCTTTATTTTCTTTTTTAAATCTTGCCAGCCGCAGGCAAAGCTCAACAAGCGTGGAAGCCGGCGCAGTTACCAGTTCCTGTTTTAATTCGTTTATAGTTGATGCCTTCATGAATATTTATTTTTCATGATACATTTTATTCCGATAATGTCTGTTTTAAAATTACTTGGTTGATAATGGCTCCAAAGGATTTGAGACAGGAGAAGAGGAATATTTTTGCCGGCGGAAATGTTTTTGCAAAAATTCCTTTGTTGAATCATGAAAAGATTTTACGGCGCCCAATTTATATAACACATAAATATAGATCCATGGCAGATCCAATTGCCAGCGCAAAAAACCAGCCCTTGCACTTGCCGGGTAGAGATGATGGTTGTTATGCCACTCACCCGCAAAAAAACCTGGCCGCCATTGATTGATCGATAAATTAGTTCTGTCAAAGTCAAGCCCGTCCACATGTTTGCCCTCTTCTCCTTTACCATGTCCCGTATAATTGAATATTCTTACCAATGCAAACCAGAACATGGCCCCTGTGAAAAGAGTACAGGCAAGAGCATGACCGCCGATAAAGTAAAGCAACAAATACCAGAATGTCCAGTTGCCCAGCCACAATGCTACGGTATACCACGGAGTAGCAATCGATCCCCACTTTTTATAATTTGTATATGAATTTATTTGCACACCGGTATGTTTCATAAAATGAACAGCCCGGTTATAATCCTTTTCAGAAAGATTTTTATTGATACCCTGGTGATTTACCTCTGCAAGAAAACAATACCAAAAACCTGCACGGGCATTATAAGGATCACCCGGCTCATCGCTTTTTGCATGATGCACATGATGCGATACTACGTATACTTCTTCAGGAACAGTTTTAATAACCAGGTTTTGTGTAATGAAACGCCATATTGGATGCCGGAATGCATACGCCTTATGCGTACAATACCGGTGGAACCAAATGGTACCATGCGTACCCATTATGATCATCGTGTACACAAGAAATACCGCCAGCAACGGCAACGAGAAATAGTGGACTAAAAAAAAGTAACAAAAAGGAAGCATGCACAGGATCATGAAAAATCCGATAGACGAAATCCAGTTCCTTTTTGACTTGAAAATATTAATGCGGGAAAAAAATTCGCGGAACAATTCTTTGCGGGTTGGTTTTATCAACTCGCCTTCTTCATTTTTCCAGCCATAGGCCGGAGTATGTAATACTTCATCTATAAAAGCCATCTTAGATCTTCTTTTTTTGCTTTAAGTCTAATTATCAGTCTAAGAGTATAATTAAGAACTTATTTATCATTTTCATCAGGCACTTACCATCATCTGTTTTTGCAACCAGTGAAATACCGTTAACTCACTGCTGGGATCAAAGGGCAGTTTGTTAATAATTAGTTTCTCGATCTTTCTTCCTTCTTCTATTGAGAAACCTCCACTGTTATTCAATAAGAGATTAATAATAAATAACACCTGGTTACCATTCCAGCGGTCAAAGAGGCGACGACTTGGCTGCCCATCGAAAACAGGTGTTTCAGGTTGCGGCAACCAATTGTAAACTCCGCTGAGGTGTTCTTTTGAAAATGACATGAGCGATAAATTAAAACGATTTTAAACAGTTGAGAACGGAGATAGTAAAATAAATTAATAGAATACTGCCTGGGGACTACAACCGTATTTTAATAAAGCTAAGCTTTTTTATTGATATATACGGTTTTCAAATGTGAAATAAATGGCCACCTGATGCAAATAGGCAAATAAGCATTTGAATAATTAATATTTTAACAAAGCACAACACGCAACTTTTCAAAAAAGGAAAAATAAAATTGAACTGATATTCTAGAATTAAAACACTGAACGAACCGGGTAATGATCTAAAGTTATTTCTACGATCGATGATAAAATGTTTTATTAAGCAGAATGATCGGTGTATAAGTACCATCTGCCTTTTATTTTTTTCATCAGGCTTGAATAACGGCCATTTATCGTTTTACCATCCGGGTATTTTACATGGAAGTAGCCGGTAACATAATAATATTTCCCCGAGAGTTTTTCCATCCTTTCTCCATCCAATACAAGGGTTCCCATTTTTTCTTTTGGCCAGTATTTTTTATAAAATGCAAGAATACTGTCCTTACCATAAGCTGCTCCTTTACTTAATATCATACGGGTAGAATCAGAAGGTGCATAGAGACTTACGTAGGCATCAATATCACCATTACTCCAGTATTTTTCCTCGAGTCTCATTACAGCTAATATTTTTTTCTCATCCTTTGACTGGGAAAAACCAATGACAGGTGTAATGAATAGAAAAACTATAATGATCAAATGAAATACATGCAGAGGTTTTATTTTACTTGTTTGCATCATTGTTAGGTTATAAGTTTTGAAATAATCAGAGCCATTTCAAAAATACCCAGCCGCCATACAAGCAAAATACCGCTTATAAAAAATCGACTCATAATTTATAACCGGTAAGCCTTTTATAAGCTTCAATGACCATTGATAGTCAAAGTATGGCTGCCGTATGATAGAAAGAAATAAGTATTACGCAGTAAGCTGCATTGTTACAATTAAGCTTCTCTTGCGTCGTCCCGATTTAACCGGGATACTGCAACAACCCGATAGCTATCGGGTCTATTCAACTTTTGAGAATTATTTCTTCGCCAGGCTATTCTTAAATTTAGTAAACCTGGAAACAGTCTTTGCAGGGTCCTTGTCAAATGGAAAATAATCCAGCACATCATATTTCCATATATTGGTTGGAAAGATCACAACAAGATTTGTAGTTTTTTTCCCGATATTCTTAAAAGCATGCGGAACACCTGCAGGGATATTTACAATGTAAGGCGCTTTTATTGTGAACACAGTATCTCCTAAGGCATATAAAATATCTCCTTCCAATAAAACGTGTGACTCTTCTCCTTCATGAGAGTGCATAGGAGGAGCGCCGCCCGGAAATGTTTCAGTAATTCCGATAGTAAGATTTTTATAGCCATAGCGCTGCCCTTCCATTACATGCACATATTCTCCAGGACCGGGATTGATGACCGGCAATTTATCTACGGTTACTGCATATTCTGTAAAGTATTTCATTGCAGGTGTGTTAAACGGACCAGGCACTGTTCTTCTTTCTAATACTTTTAACTGGTGGTGCTGCGCATTTAGTTGTGCAATGACTGAATCAGGCACTTGCTTATTCTCCGCTACAAGGTTTGCAATGGAAAAAGTTTCTTTGGTATTGTGATCGGCAGTAGCACTTGTTTCAGACCCGGATTTAGTATCAGAACAGGAATAGAGAAATGAACACGAAACCGCTATACCAAATGATAGTATTTGTTTTTTCATCGCCGCTGGTTTTAGTTTAAAGTAAATTAAATCTGTAAAATGAATTTATAACTAATTTATAAATAAACAATTTTAGCCCGGTGCGGTTTTGAACCAGGGAGGCATTTTGTTCACAGAGAGACACAGCGTTGATCTCCGTGTAACCGGGTGTCACTGTGTCCCCGTGGTTTAATTTTATTCACGGCTTACTAGTGATAGGAGTATGGCAATAAAAAAGAGCTCATCACTGAGCTCAAATTATGACGGTATTTTTTTCTTTTTCTTACCACCTTTTATTGTCTGCTTTCTTTGGCTTTGCAACCGAAACAGACATCGCCCTGCCTTCAACTTCTTTGTTGTTTAAGCCGGCAATTGCTTTTTTGGCTTCTTCATCAGAATCCATTTCAACAAAAGCGAAACCACGACTGCGTCCAGTCTCACGGTCATTGATAACTTTTGCAGAAGATACCGAACCGAATTGAGAAAATAATTTGTTCAGGTCTTCATCAGTTGTGTGAAAACTCAGGTTGGAAACGTACATGTTCATAAATCAAAAATTTTAAAATAAAAAATAGTTGTGAAGTAGTTTACAGAAAAAGTAAGAAGAAGCTTAACTATTACTAAAAGGAAGAGTAAAAATTTGAACTGGCCAAATACTAAATGCAGTAAAACTTAAAATCACAGGGTAAAGATAGATTTTAAATTCTACAATGAAGATTTTAAATAACGTTGTGAGCCATTTCTCATCAATAAAGGTTCACTATGAACTATTAACAGCTTTTTTTAAAAGCATATTAAATTAAACTATAAAGTCTCGCCTATTAAACGTAGTTTTAGCCTCTTGATGTTAGTGCTCTCCCGGTTGGTGTAGTTTAATTTCTCCTCCAAAATGCAGTGAAGGCTTTAACGTAAGGCAGGTAAAGTATCATTTTATATTGATAGCCTTACCACATTTTTTACTTAAATATTTTTTCGTGTCATTTAAAAATCTACAGCTCATTGAGCCTGTGTTGCAAGCACTTGCTAAAGAAGGATATACTATCCCTACCCCCATCCAGGAAAAATCAATCCCTGCGATTTTACAAAAAAGAGACCTGCAGGGTTGTGCACAAACAGGAACAGGTAAAACCGCCGCGTTTGTTATCCCCATACTTCAATTAATGTATGAAGAAAAGCAAACTGCTGACCAAACATCTCATCATGTGAAAGCGCTTATTCTTACACCAACAAGAGAACTGGCGATACAAATTGGTGAAAGTATCCGTGCCTATGGCCGGTATTTACCATTACGGCATCATGTTATTTTTGGTGGTATTCCGCAACATAGCCAGGTGCAGGCAATTCGCCGTGGCGTTGATATTTTAGTAGCTACACCAGGCCGCTTGCTTGACCTGATGCAACAAGGTCATATCAGTTTAAGAGATATCAAACATTTTGTATTAGATGAAGCCGACAGGATGCTTGATATGGGTTTTGTTCATGATGTTAAACGCATCATTGCAAGATTGCCATCAAAAAGACAAACACTTTTTTTCTCAGCTACCATGCCTGGCGAAATAAAACAATTGGCTGCAATGCTCTTAAACAATCCTGTGAAAGTGGAAGTAACTCCACCGGCAACAACGGTTGACCTGATTCAGCAATCAGTTTATTATACAGAAAAACATAACAAACAATCATTGCTTGTTCATTTATTGCAGGATAAGTCAATAGAAACCGCATTGGTGTTTACGCAAATGAAACATGCTGCAGATAAGCTTGCGAGAATGTTAAACAATACCGGCATTCGTACAGAAGCCATTCATGGCAATAAAGCACAAGCAGCAAGACAAAAGGCTTTGGAAAATTTTAAAACAAAAAAAACAAGGGTATTGGTCGCTACCGATATCGCTGCCCGTGGTATTGATATCGATGATCTGACGCATGTGATTCAATTACGAATTACCGAACATACCGGAAACTTATGTGCATCGGATTGGACGAACAGGCAGGGCCGGTGCAAATGGGAGTTGCACTTTCATTTTGCGACTGGAGTGAAAAAATATTTTTAAGCGATATTCAAAAACTCACAAGGAAACCTATCCCTGTAATAAAATCGCATCTGTATGATGTACCCGGCATGCACGATGTTGTACAGTTAACTCCAAATCTTTCTTATGGAAACAGTCATGGAAGAATGAAGAAAAAATATAGCAGGGCATTCACTCAACGTTCATAATCCTCGTTTTACGATAAGAAGCCTGACAAATTCACCTTACAGGGGAAATAATTCCCCTCTAAAAACATTACTAAGGCAGGCAATTTGCAGAGAAGTTCATTCGTTACACTTCTGAGCGTGTAATCACAAACCTTATCATAAACCAAAAACTACGTTATGTCAAACACAACTACGCTGAAACGCAAAGTGGCAAAAAAAGTATTGGTTGTTGAAGACGAAGGCGAAATGGGTTTATTGCTGAATCTTATACTAAGCGAAAGAAATTTTGAATTGGACTATGTAAGCAACCTTCTGTCTGCTGATGAGTATCTTCAAAAACAACAACCTTCCCTCATCATTTTAGACAATAAGCTTCCCGATGGATTTGGTGTTGATTTTATCAGCTACCTCAAGAAAAAATATCCTGCTATCAAGATCATCATGATCTCTGGTTTTGCTTCCGCCCGGGATGTGGCATTGGAAAATGGAGCAGATATGTTTTTTGAAAAGCCTTTTTCCAGCGATCAACTATACAACTCGATGGAGAAGCTTGTACATTAATTTTTCTGCGGATAATTTCTAAGCATGTGAAGTACCTGAAGAATGAATGAGTTTATCGACTCTTACTTATTCTTTTTTCGGGATCTTCAGATTTAATTTCAATTCATCTATATCCAGTTCCCGTTCTACCCGTTTGATTGCGGCATCACTAAACTCTCCTTCTTTATGCATCTTCAGCAATAACTCTCTTTGAAATTTGCTGATATCTAATTTGGCTTTTGTCAGATCATCCGGTGGCGCTGCCTGTAATTTTACATCACTGTGTTTTGCTTTTTTATGACGACGGATCTCTTTTGTAAGATCATTTACCAGCAATTCATATTTCCCTCTTAATTGTTCCAGTGATTTATTATCTACCGGCACCGGCAATTCGTTGTCGATATAATTGAGCGTACTTGTAGCCAGTGATAACTGAAGTTCTTTTTCTTCCGCATCGGTAGTGTCCTGTGGTTTTATTTTTAACCAGCGAATGAGCAGCGGCAATGAAAGCCCCTGCACCACAAGCGTTACAAAAATTACCACGAAGGCAAGGAATATAATCGAATGTCTTTTAGGAAAAGGACTGCCATCTTCTAATAGCAATGGCAAAGCCAGTGCAGCAGCTAATGATATCACTCCTCTTGTTCCCGTCCAGGCGACCACCAATACATTTTTCCATGTATCGTCCTGTGGAATGTTCGCAGAATCAACCGGGAGTTTTTTCTTAAAAAAGTTCTGCCAACCCGTGCCGGCAAAAACCCAGATGATACGAACAACAATGGTGACGAGGCTGATGAGCAAACCATAACCAAGTATCTCGAGGAAAGGATAATTGCCAAGGTCTTTAATAATTAAAGGCAATTGCAGACCGATGAGTATAAAAACAAAACCGTGTAATAAAAAGATCAATGTATCCCACAGTGCCCGTATCCTCATTCTTGCCTGGTAAGAAAAAACTTCAGGCGATCTCCATGAAATGACAAGCCCGGTACTTACCACAGCTAATACTCCTGACATGTGAAGCTGTTCCGCTGCCAGGTAAGATACAAACGGAGCCAGCAGTGTAAGACTGGTCTCAACAACAGGATTATTTTCTATTTTTTTATGTGCAAATACAAACAGGTAACCAATTACAATTCCAATGACAATGCCAACACCGGCCACCAGTAAAAATTGAAGACCGGCTTTCCAGAATATAAAAGTTCCTGTTGTTACAGCCGTTACTGCATAGCGGTATGCGATCAATGCTGATGCATCATTAACAAGACTCTCTCCTTCAAGGATAGTGATCACTTTTTTATTCAGCCCTAATCCTTTTATGATACTTGATGCGGCAACTGCATCGGGAGGAGAAACAACAGCCCCTAATACAAAAGCCAGCGGCCAACTGAATCCCGGGATAAAATAATGTGCGGTAAAGGCCACAGCTACTGTTGTAAAAAAAACAAGTGTGATCGCTAACGTAGAAATAGGCCGTATCGATGTTCTGAATTCATGCCATGAAGTTTTAGACGCGGCATCATACAAAAGCGGCGGAAGAATAATTACAAAAACTACATCAGGATCCAATGCCAGGTTAGGCAATTGAGGAACAAACCCGATGATCAAACCCGCGGCTACCAACAAAATAGGGAAAGGAAATTTTTTTTTATTGACAATCGCTGTCAGGCTGATCAGGATCGCCATTATGAAAACAACGATTTTAAAATCTTCCATACTTTCTCAATCTACGCAAAAAAAATTGCAGACGGTGAGACCCGACTAAAGCGTAACTTCATCAGCTATCTTTTACTACTAATAAGATTCCCGCACGATAGTAATTTAAAAAAGCCGCCGACTATTTTGACTGTAGATCGTCTATAAAAAAATTTAACATGATCCCTCGTTTCAATAAGTGGTTATGCCTTGCATCGATGCTTTTACTTTTTCAGGGCAAAATTCATGCGCAGACACATTTAAGGCTAATCCTAAAAACAACCCTGCCAATTGACAGTGCACTGATCGTTCATTTTACCGATAAAGAAGTGCAGAGATTTGCTTTTAAGGATACGCTGGATATGGATTTCAAGATCGACGGCATGGATTTTTACCATATTAACTACACACAAAAAGAAAAAATTTACAATGAACGTATCTATTTAGACAGCGGCAACATTACAATCATGATGAAAATTGAAAACGATAAGCTCTCAATCGATAAGGTAGCCGGGTCGCCGATATTCGATACCGTTCGCCAATGGAAAAAAGATTATGCAATGCTCCTTCAAAATAAGGACACGGTTGCCATTGATTCATTTCTGTTAAAAACTTATGAAGAACAAAGTGAAAATATGTTCTCGTTCCATATCGGCCTGCGATACCTGGATATGCATCAAAATGAAAAGCTGAAACTTTATGCGTTGTTACCGCTGATGGCGAAACAAACAGATGCATTAAGAAAGCGCTTTGGTTTTGCCTTCCTGAATGACAGGCTGCAGGGCATTATCAGGAATAATAATATCATTCTTTCCCAATTTGAATTGATCGATCTTAAAAATAAGCCTGTACGTTCAGCGGTCCTGAATTCCGAATTTGTGATTCTTGATTTCTGGTTTGTGGGTTGTGCGCCATGCATGGAAGATCATCAAAAGATCAGGAAGCTGCTGCCGTTATTAAAACAAAAAAATACTGAATTAATAAGTATCGCCAATGATGATTCCTATCAAAAGTGGAAGGATTATTTAGAAAAAAATAATTACTCCTGGCGTCAGTATAAAAAACCGGCCGCCGCTGAAAATATCATCACGCAATCAGGCATCAGCACCTATCCCACGTATATACTTCTTGACAAAACCGGGAAAATTTTATTTAGTAGCTATTCATTAGAACAGGTCTTAAAACAATTATAGATATCTGGCATCATGTAAATCTCTCAAATCAAAAAAAAATCTGCGAAATAAAAACTTCGCAGATCATTTATTAAAAGATATAGCACAAAACTATCGTCTTACCATCTTTTGCTATCATTACGGGGAGCTTTCTCTTTTGCTACAGAAACTGATAATGCTCTTCCTTCAATTTCTTTGTTGTTCAGGCTCTTCATCGCTGCCTGGCCTTCGGCTACAACATCCATTTCAACAAAACCAAAACCGCGACTTTGCCCGCTTTCTCTGTCAGTGATCACTTTTGCAGAAGTAACATTACCAAATGGCGCAAACAAAGCTCTTAAGGCTTCCTCATTTGTGTGAAAGCTTAAGTTAGAAACGTACATGTTCATAATAAATAATTTAAAATAATAAAATAATACTTCCCGCTTATAACGGGACAGGTTGTGACTACAATCAGAAACAATAAGTAAAGATGGATAAACTGTTACTGAGGGAAAGAGTAAAAATTTGGAGCGTCTTATACTGAATGTGAGTCAAATTAAATGGTCACCGGGTGAAGGTAGACTAATAAAGAATAACCAACTAATCTATTTAAACAGCATTCAAGCCGGTTTGCAATACCGCAAAGACACCGATCTGGAACATCTCTTTATCTTCGTTTGGATCATGACAGAAAATAAGACAAAAGGCAATGAGTTATCCCTGTTTTTCGCAAGCCTCCGTCATTCCTTTGGTTTGCTTGGGAAAAATGATCCGATGCGCATGGCCGGTGCCACGGCTTTTTTTACCACGTTCGCATTACCTCCAATTATTTTTATACTCTCGCAGCTCTTTGGTTTATTCATCGGCAAGGCCAATATGGGCCGCGGTTTGATTGAAAACCTTTCAAATACTCTGGGAAAAGAAGGTGCGGAGCAAGTGCGACAAGTGGTAAGAACTATTCGTGGCTTTAATGACAGTTGGTATGTGATAGTATTTGGATTTATCTTTCTTGTTTTTGTAGCAACTACATTGTTCAGTGAAATAAAGAATTCGTTAAATCAAATCTGGCAGATCAGTGTGAAAGAACACCCGGGACTGCTTTTTGTACTAAGTGCGCGGGCAAAAGCATTTGGAGTTATACTGCTGGCCGGTATTTTATTTTTTGCAGATCTTTTTTTGGAAAGCGTTGAGGTTATTGCCCGTAATTATATCGAAGACTTATGGCCCTGGGCCAGCATGTATTTTGAAAGCATTGTGCAGCAAATAGCAAGTGTGATCATAGTGGCAGCCTGGTTTATTTTTATATTCCGTTTTCTCGCAAACGGGAAGCCTACATGGAAGGCAGCTATTATTGGCGGGCTGCTGACAGGCATTTTATTTATTGCAGGAAGATTATTGTTGCGGGTTTTACTGCTGAAGAGTAATATCGGTTATTTGTATGGCGCTGCCGGTTCATTTGTGCTGGTATTGTTATTCGTTTTCTATTCTTCTTTTATTTTGTATTACGGTGCTTGTTTTATTTATGTTTATTCAGAAAAAAAACAATGGCCAATTAAACCAGATGATAAGGCGTATAATTACAGGCTACAAAAAATAAAAAAACCTGTTGAGTAATAACTGAAGAAAAATAATTTTACGGAGAATAGGTGAAGTGTTAAATCAAACCTTATTTGCTAATGGTTTATTCTTTTCAAAATCACTTATGTTTTGCAACGTGACGATGGCTATCTGGGTAAGTGCTTCGTCCGTCAAAAAACCCTGGTGCGAAGTGATCAGCACATTGGGAAAACCTAATAGTCTTACCAGTATGTCATCCGTTATTACGCTTTCATTCAAATCATGAAAGAAAAGCTTTTCTTCCTGCTCATACACATCAAGACCCAAATAACCCAGTTGCCCATTTTTTAGAGCATTAATAACAGCTTTAGTATCGACTAATGCACCACGACTTGTATTGATGAGCATGGCGCCGTGTTTCATCATTCCTAATGTCTCGTCATTAATAAGATGTTTTGTTTGTTCTGTCAGCGGACAATGCAGCGACACTATATTACTTTGTTCCAGTACTTCCTTTAATGGCATATATTTTATACCAAGATCTTCCAATTCTTTATTTATAATAATATCAAAGGCGGCAACTTTACAACCAAGCCCGTGCATGATGCGGGCGAAACACTCTCCTATTTTGCCGGTACCGATCACTCCCGCTGTTTTGCCAAACAGATCAAACCCCGTCAGCCTGTCGAGAGAAAAATTTCCTTCTCTTACACGATTATAGGCTTTATGTGTTTTTCGGTTGAGCGTCATTATCAATGCGAGGGCATGTTCGGCCACTGCATGCGGCGAATAAGCCGGCACCCTTACTACAGTTATATTATTTTGTTTGGCGATCACAACATCTACATTATTAAAACCAGCACATCGCTGTGCAATAATTTTTATTCCCATTTCTTTCAATGCATTCAACACTCCTGCACTTAGTTGATCATTTACAAAAGCACATACTGCATTGCACCCCTTGGCAAGGTTTACGGTTTGCTCATTTAACCGGGCTTCAAAAAAAATTATTTCGTGTTGTGTATTGTAGCGATCAAAGTATTCTTTATCGTAAGGTTGTGTGGAGAAAAAGGCAATTTTCATGTGGTGAAGCTACAGTTTAATATTAATCCATGTTTTTTACTGGTTACAAAGATCAACCTTGTGCGGGGTAAGAATCCTGGCGTTTTAAATTTTTTAAATATTTTCTTTTATTCAGGTATTTTAAAAATTCGATGCAAAGGAGAGAACCGGCTGTGACGATTAAAATAACGGCCATGGCATTCCATGCTAAAGCAGTTGTTTTAAAAATTGAATTTAAAAAAGGAACATACACGATCAATAATTGCAGGATGACCGTAAGTATAATAGCGCCCCACAATTTTTTGTTTGCAAATATCCGTGAAGAAAACAGCGAATGATAAACAGAGCGAACTGATAATGCATTACCCAATTGCACAAAACAAAGCGTTGTAAATACCATCGTTTGTTGCGTCCTTACATCATACAGACGGCCTGCAGCCCACCATTGAATAAAAATAGCAGCCACAGTCAGTATAATTCCAGTTAATATTATCCTTGTAACTAATCCTCCTGCAAATAAATTTTCTTTGGGTGGTCGTGGTGGACGCTTCATAATATCTTTCTCTGCAGGTTCTGCTACAAGTGCCAATCCGGGCAAGCCATCTGTTACAAGGTTGATCCAAAGAATATGCGTGGGAAGTAAAGGAATTGCAAAACCTAAGAATCGGCGCTAAGAAAATAGTTAGTATTTCACCCAGGTTGCAGGATAGTACATACAAAATAAATTTCCGGATATTCTCATAAATTCTTCTCCCTTCACGCACTGCTTTTACAATAGTGGCAAAATTATCATCCAGCAAAATCATATCTGCGGCTTCTTTGGATACATCTGTGCCCGTGATTCCCATTGCCACGCCAATATCGGCCTGTTTCAATGATGGTGCATCATTCACACCATCACCCGTCATGGCCACAAACTCTCCATTGCTTTGCAAAGCTTTTACAATATTTAATTTTTGCTCCGGGGATACCCGTGCATACACGATGGTTTTTTTAACGACACTGCTGAATTCTTCTGTTGATAATTTTTCAAGGTCAGCTCCGGTCTTTACACTCTCATCATCTTTGTCGATCATACCTAAACGTTCCGCGATCGCTTTTGCAGTCAGCGGCTGATCACCGGTTATCATTACGGATTTTATGCCCGCAGTTTTACATTGCTTAATAGCATCGATCACTTCTTCCCGCGGTGGATCTATCATCGCCGTCATGCCGAGAAAATCCAAACCGGTTTCTGCATCAGGTTTTATTTCCCCCGGATCTTTGTCAAATATTCTATATCCAAAAAACAAGACCCGTAAGCCATCTGCAGCCCATTCACGATTTTTTTCGAGCCATCCTGGAATTTGTTCTTTGTATTTCTCGCTTACTGCATCTTTCATTTTTACCGGCGCACCTTTTACAAACAAGATCCATTTATCATCATGCTTGTGCAAAGTGCTCATTCGCATTCTTTCGGAATCAAAAGGAAGTTTTAATAGCAATGGAAATTTATCGTCCGATTCTTTTTTCGAAAAACCTTTTTTTAGAGCATGATCGACCAATGCAGTTTCTGTTGAATCTCCAAGCAAACCATTTTCTGAAAATTTCACTTCATTATTTAAAATCATCGCATGCATCATTAATTCTTCTTTGCCTTCCGCTGCCTCGAGCTTTTCCACCGTCATATTATTTTGCGTAAGCGTTCCTGTTTTATCGCTGCAGATGTATGTAACGGAACCTAACGTTTCCACTGCAGGCAATTTTCTCATTAATGCATTTTGTTTTACCATTCGCCTGGCGCCCCGCGCAAGTGCAATAGTAATTACAGCAGGCAGTGCTTCAGGCAATGCAGCTACTGCAAGTGACAGTGCGGTAAGAAACATCACATAAGAAGGTTCACCACGCAATAAACCCAACACCAAATATCACCAGGCAAATAACGATAACAATAACTGCGAGCTGCTTACTGAAAACCGTAAGCCTTTTTTGTAAAGGTGTTTTTTGAGATTCAACTTCGAGCAGTCCCGCAATTTTTCCTAATTCGGTATTCATGCCGGTTGTTGTTACAACTGCTTTTGCTGAACCGTTGCTTACGATGGTTCCTTTAAAGATCATATTAAGCTGATCGCCCGGAACGAGGTTTTCTTCTTTGATAGGGTCTGTTTTCTTTTCAACCGAATGGCTTTCTCCTGTAAGTGACGCTTCGTCTGTTTTAAAAGAATTTACTTCGATCAATCTTGCATCAGCAGGAACGATATCTCCTGCCTCTAATAAAATAATATCGCCAGGCACCAGTTGGTCAGCTTCAATTTTCGCAGGCTTATCATTACGTAATACCAATGCAGATTGTGCCGACATTTTTTTCAACATGCTCACGGATTTTTCGGCATTGTATTCCTGGTAATATCCCATCCATGCGTTTGCAATTATAATAGCAAGGATAACGATCGCATCAGTATTCTCGCCTACCACAAATGAAATAGCCGCAGCAATCAGCAGTATAATGATCATGATATCGGTAAACTGCGATAAGAGTATAGCTAAACGGGTTTTTTGTTTCGTTTCCTGCAAAACATTGGCTCCATATTTTTTTTGAAGGGCCAACACTGCTTCACTGTTCAAACCTGAAGCAGATGTTTTGAGTTGATCAAAGGCTTCTTGTGTAGTTATCTGATAAAATGCCGGCATAACTTATCTGAAAGACACGAAGGTAGTCTAACTTAAACCCTTATCTGTTCGTTAATTGAATTGGTAGTGCCTCAATTTGTTTTTAAACCACAGAGTCACAAAGGTCACAGGGGAACACAGACATCACCCCGTGTAACTTAGTGTCTCCGTGGTTTAATTTTATTTTCATACTGAGCACTATTTTTGAATTAAAGAATACTTACAAACATTTCTTTTTTGCTCAGACAAATTATAACAACACTTAAGTGACTGGGGGGTGACTGAAATTTAACTTCTGCATGATCTTTGAGTAACAACACCGCATTACTTTTACTGATGATGAAACCGATTGTATATCTTTTTAAAAAATTGTGTTGTGATAAGTGTAATTGAAAAACCGAAGAAGCCAATCGCCTTGAAGAGAGCTGTAAAAAACGGCGAACTTCACATTCACGAAGCTCCGAAACTTTATATTGTTAGTGTGAACAATAATTCAAAAAAAGAACCGGACAATAAACCCGAAAAAGATCCTGAAATGGGTTTGCCGCCACAACCGAAAGAATATCTTAAATATCCTGATTATGATTGGTTCTGACTAAAGCCATTGGTGCCTTAGTTTGTTTTAAACCACGGCGGTCACAGAGAAATACAGTATAGCACGCCGTGCTTCGCCGCGTTCGCTGTGGTTGTATCAAAGCTAATTTTAAAATGAAACAATACTATAAATTCGCGGCAGTTCACTTAAAGTTAAACTATACCAGCGCTACGCAAACTCTTCGGAGCCATACTGAATAGATCCTATAGCTATCGGATTCAGAACGTACAAGAGTGCGACGCAACAGAAGCTAAATAGTAGTACAAATGCTGACAACATAAAAATCAACACTCCAAAGTCGACTGTCCCCTTTATTATCCCAACGTCAAATTAATTTCATCGCGGTTTCGGCGCATGTTCACGGGATTATTTCATTTTATATTATCTTTCTTATATAAATACAATCTCTACTATGGTAAGATCTCCACAACTCCGGATCATAATTGCAACGATCGCAATCTGCTTGTCTTTTGCAATGGAAGCCCAGGTAATTCAAACCAACACAAAAAACAGTAATGTTGATTATGAAAAATTAGCAAAGATCGATGGATTGGTAAATGATTATATTAATAAAAACTGGTTGACGGGAGCGGTTACAATAGTGATAAAAGATAACCAGCTTATTCAATATAAAGGATATGGATATGCGGATGTGGCAACAAAGAAACCCATGAAAAATGATGCTATCTTCCGCATTATGTCGCAAACAAAAGCAATTACCAGTATCGGTATTATGATCCTGTATGAGCAAGGTAAACTTTTGCTTGATCAACCCATTTCAGATTTTATTCCTGAATTTAAAAATCCTGTTGTACTGGATAAATTCAATGAAGCAGATACTACGTATACTACAGTGCCTGCAAAAACTGAGATCACTTTTCGGCACCTGCTTACGCATACTTCCGGACTTGATTATACAGATATCGGCAGTTCAAAAGTAGCGGCTATTTATACGAAGCATCATATTCCCTCCGGTCTTGGTTATTTTGATGCTAACCTTTTGGAAAGAATGAAAGCGCTGGGTAAACTTCCTTTGACTTTTGAACCGGGTACAAAATGGCAATACGGATTAAACACCGACTTGCTGGGATGTTTAATAGAAGTGATCAGCGGAATGAACCTGGAAGATTTTTTCAGAAAAAATATTTTCGATCCCTTAGGAATGAAAGACACTTATTTCAATGTACCAAAATCTAAAGCCGATCGTTTAGCAACTGTTTACACCGAAGATTCGTTGCATCATATCATTAAATGGAGTCATGAGTTTCGGCGTATCGATCCGGATTATCCTGTTATGAACAAACATTATTTTTCAGGAGGCGCCGGTCTTTCATCCACAGCATTTGATTATGCCATCTTCATGCAAATGTTATTGAATGGTGGTAAATATAATGGTCATCAAATACTATCAAAAAGAACAGTGGAGATGATAACCAGCGGCCAGTTAAGTGCGGGTATGCTTGGCGATGATAATATGGGATTGGGATTTGGTATCACGTCAGAAAAATCTGCAGCGAGAGGTCCGCGGTATGCCGGTTCATTTTCCTGGGGCGGATATTATGGCACTACTTACTGGGCCGATCCTAAAGCAAAACTTGTTTGTCTTTTTATGACACAACAAAATCCCAACAGTCATAGTGATGTTGAAGAGAAGTTTGAAGTGATGGTGTATTCAAGTCTTAAGTAAAAAGGAGATTAGTATGGATGACTGATTACTGATTATTAATTATTGATTATTGTTCACTCATTACTCACCATTCACAACTCACCACTCACCATTCACGACAGCCTTAACGCCTCTCTCACTTTTGGTGCGATCCTCGTTCCATATATCTCTATTGATTTCATCAGCAATTTATGTGAGGGACCGCCAACATCCATATGAGCTGAAAAACGGGTAAGGCCAAACAGTTCCTGCATATGTAAAATCTTATCGATGGATTCATTGGCATCGCCAATGATCAAATGTCCATTGCGGCTTCTGCCGGTGACATACTGTTGCTGCTGATAAGGAGGCCAATTGCGGGAACGCCCTACTCTATCCATTTGTGCCGAGTAGATTGGATAATACTCATCTGCAATTTGTTTGCTGTCATCACCAAACAGTGCATGCATGTGCACACCCACCTGGAACTTGTTCATATCATGGCCGGATTGACTGTAGACATTCTTGTAATATTCAAACAAAGGTTTGAACTGTGCAGGATTACCACCGATGATTGCAAAGATCACGGGCAGACCATGCCTGCCTGCACGCAACACTGATTCAGGCGTGCCGCCCACCGCAACCCATATATTAAGATGATCATTAACTGCACGTGGTAATACTTGTTGATTATTTAATGCAGGTCTGAATTTACCTTTCCATGTTATCCGTTCAGATGTATTTATTTTCAGCAGGAGATCAAGTTTTTCTTCAAACAAGTCATCATAATCATCAAGGCTGTAGCCAAACAAGGGAAATGATTCAATAAAACTGCCGCGGCCGGCCATTAGCTCTGCCCTTCCGTTCGAGATCAGATCGATGGTAGCAAAGCTTTGATATAGTTTTACCGGGTCTGAAGAACTTAACACAGAAACAGCGCTCCCCAATTTGATGTTCTTAGTGACGGTGGCTGCTGCAGCTATAACAATTTCAGGTGCTGATACTGCATAGTCAGGACGATGATGTTCACCGATGCCGTAAAAATCGAGACCCACTTCATCCATCAGTTTTATTTCTTCGATCAATTCCTGCAGTCGTTGTCGTGCCGGTTGAATTTTTCCGTTCTTATCTATGTGCAGATCCCCAAACATGCCAATGCCTAATTCCATACATATAATTTGTAAGCGAAGTTACGTTGCAGGGTTTGGTGAGTGAATAGTATCAAAGGAAATAATAATACCTATCTTAATTTTGGTAGTGTCTTAATTTGTTTTTTTAACCGCAGAGACACGGAGTACACAGAGAAACACGGAGACTATCCCTTTGTAACTTAGTGTAGCTGTGTCTCCGTGGTTTAATTAATTTCAATCAGGCACGCTACTCAAATTTTCTATTGTGCATTCAAATACTCTTTTTGAAATTGTTCCTGTAATTCCTTTGTAAGTTTTTCTGCATCTTCCTCACGACCATGAAAAGCGGCAGGAGTATTTTGAAAAAGCGCAATCATGAAACGCTGGTCCTTCTTTACAGCAATCAATGATTGTATAGCATTTGTTTTGGGGTTGATCTCTTTTTCATTTCGAGGAACCATTCCGGCAACTGCTCTTAATAAACCAACGGACGGAGAGAGCAAACGAATTTCCCTCACTATCGTAACAAATCTTGCCGGTGCATGATCGGCAAAGATGGCGGACAAATGATCATAGATCTCCTTACGGCTATTTGCCTGGCTGCCATCAAAACCTACTATGCTGCCGTCTGCTGTAAACATATCCGCGTACCCTTTGCTATTCATTTCATTCCAGCAATTGATCAATTGATCATAAACTTTTTGGATCGCCACCACGTCTTCGTGCAGAGCAGTTACTGTTGTTTTATTTTCCATAACCGTAATTTAATGTTTATAAAACCGGAATTTTATTCATCTCATAACTAAAATGATGCCTCTTTTTTGCCGCTAGTAATTTGTAAAGTCATGAATAAGCCAGATGATAAAACTGTTTATGTATCTTGAAAGTGTTTTTTAATAAATATGGAGATCCTGTCAACCTGGTCTATTCTCAACTTACTATTAGTATTTACCGGTGCATTCATTTTAGGGCTTGCTAAGGCCGGGCTTCGCGGCATCGATATGCTTAATGTAACACTAATGGCATTGGTTTTTGGCAGCAAAGCATCTACTGGTATTGTGTTGCCTTTACTATGTATTGCTGATATTGCTGCTGTGTTGTATTATCACCGGCATGCCCAATGGAAACATTTTTGGAAACTGGTACCCTGGATGGCAGCCGGTATTTTGATAGGTGTATTTGCAGGTAAGGACATGAACGAAGTTGTTTTCAGAAAGTTGATGGCTGTAATTATCATACTCACCGTTATCATTATGCTGGTGATGGAATTGATCAAATCAGAAAATGTTCCTGCTCATCCGTTGTTTGCTGCAAGTACCGGTATAGCCGCAGGCTTCACCACTATGCTGGGAAATTTAGCCGGTGCATTTTCCAATCTTTATTTCCTGGCGATGCGACTGCCCAAGAATGATTTTATTGGCACATCATCCTGGTTATTTTTAGTCATTAATTTATTTAAACTCCCGTTCCAGGTGTTGTATTGGAAAAATATTACAGCAGCCAGCTTGCAAACCGACCTGTTGCTGCTTCCGGCATTGGCGCTTGGTTTTTTATTAGGTTTAAAAATTGTAAGGCGGATAAAAGATGAGTATTATCGAAAAGTGGTGATAGTACTTACATTGATCGGGGCAGTAGTGATTTTTTTAAAGAAATAAAAAGGAGCTTAAAAGAAATTTTCTTCATCCGATTATTCACTCATCCAGGGTCTTTGCTATTTTTTCAATATTCAGGCTATGTGCCATTGCATCAAAGATCTTTTTATAAGTACCGGCTTTATCATACACTGCTTCATGATCTCCTTGCTCCACTACCCTTCCTTTTTCCATAACAATGATCTTATCCGCATCTATGATCTGGGAAATGCTGTGCGATATGATGATCACTGTACGTCCCTTTTTGATCGCATCAAGACTGTTTTTAATTTGTTCCGTAGCGATCGCATCAAGACTTGCGGTTGGTTCATCAAGAAAAATAACGGAAGGGTCTTTCAAAAAGAGTCTTGCAATTGCAATGCGTTGTTGCTGTCCGCCTGATAAAAGTTTTGCCTCTGATAAATATTGCTGCGGCAACTGCATTATCTCATCATGAACATAGGCTTTGCGTGCGGCATCCTGGATCTCCTCCAGGTTCGCACCGGGTTTACCATAACCAATATTCTCAGCAATGCTTCCTTTAAAAATGTGATTCTTTTGTAAAACAAGACCGATCTCTTTACGCAATCCCTTTGTGTCATAATCTTTAAGGTTCACACCATCCAAAAATATTTCACCTGTTGTTGGCTCATAAAATTTATCGAGCAGGTTAATGAGTGTGCTTTTTCCCGCTCCTGACAAGCCTACCAATGCATTGTTTTTATCCGGTTCAATATTGACAGTAACATTATGCAGTGCCTGTGTACCATTGGGATAAGTGAACGATACGTTGCGTATTTCAAAATGGCCTTTTATTTTTTCAGGAATATAACTTCCCGATCTTTCTTTCTCACTATCCGCGTCCATAATATCAAAGAAACCTTCTGAATAAACAAGTGCATCATTTATCTCATCGTATATGCGGTGCAACTGGCGGATGGGAGCAGATACGTTGCTGAATAAAAGTATATGAAACATGATAGCCCCAATGGTCATATTCCCCTGCAGTACAAAGTAGGCGGTTAATATAATAATGATCACGACACCGATCTGTTCAATAAAATTTTTAGCCCCGTCGAAAATAAAACTCAGTTTTCTTGTTTGCATTTGATTGCCTGTCATCTCAAGCTGAAGTGCATTTTGTTTTTCTGATTCTTCTTTTTCCCGTACAAAAGATTTGATCACTGTAATGGACTCAATGATACCGATAATGCCGCTGCTCTTATTTTCCCTGTATGTTTTCATCCGCCGCCTGTACCCGCCCAATTTTTTTGCCTGCTGCTGGCTGATATAGAAATAAACAGGTACAATACAAAGCCCCACCAATCCCACATATTTATTGGCATTGAACATCAGCACCAGCGCTACCACGGAATTTGCAAACAACGGAAGAATGTCAATGAAAAAATTCTGTACCAGTCTTGTCAAACTTTCAATTCCACGATCGATACGGGTTTGAAGTTTACCACTTTCATTTTCTGAAGAAGTGTAAAAGGCCATGCGATAACTCAATACTTTTTCAATTATTCGCTGTGCAAGATCACGGGAAACATATATGCGGAGTTTTTCTCCATAGAATTTTTGCCCGAACTGAACAAAAGCATTTACCAGTTCTTTTACGAGCAATACAATGCTGATAGTAACCAGCAATGAAAACCCTTTACTCAACGGCTGATTTGCCAATGCAAGACCATTGATATGATCAACCGTATAGCGAAGTATCAGCGCATTTACCTGTGCGGCAAAAGAACCTATCGCCGTAAGTATAAGTGTAGCCGTTACCAGTTTTCTGTACGGTTTTACATAAGGCCAGAGTTCTTTAAACAGGTTGCCCAGTGTCATATGCTGCAATCTAACTAATAATAGGATTTAGAATGAATAGGAACATTGAATAAATTAGTTTGAGTAATATTCAGATCAAATGATTTGAATATTATTTTGTAATTGGTTTCGTTCCAGGTATGATCTGAATTCTTCTAAGCTGGTTACTTCATTATCCAGAACTGCCTTGTAAATATCATTGCTTGTGTAAGAACGTCGATACTCCGGATCCTGCCAGCAACTTGATTTAATAGTAAGTATGATTTGTTTTGTGAACAAAGTAAGCTTCGCGGCGATATCATCACAAAATTTTAATAGCCTTCGGCATTCATTTTCATCAACAGCCCAGATATCTATTTTCCATGCACCATTTCGTTCATTACCCGAATAAACACCCCAGTATAAACCAGGTGGCAACCCTTTTGTTTGCGTGATCCTTTCATTCCGATAGCTCATCTTTACCGGGTTATACTTTTTATTAATCTCCGCGCCCAACTGAAAAAATTCAGCTTCACTCATATTTTCGTTTTGAATATAGATATCAAGATCTCTCCATGTCATCAGGTTTAATGAATAGCTGCCCGTGATATGAGGAACTCCATACTTTGATAATATTGCAAACAATCCCTGGCTGTACAAAATATCATCGGCCTCCTCTTTTATCTGCCGGTTAATATCCGTAATTGTTTTATTCATTCTGCTAAATTAACCCTGCCCCAGGCAAGTCCATGCGCAGGCCTTCGGGATTTTTTTTTGACGTATAACTTTCGGGAAACCGAAATGTGACGCTAATTTTTTTATTCTTTCCTTCCATCTTATTTTCACCGAATGCACCCGCATATTCAAACTATTATTACGATGCATCGAACTTGAAGAAAAAGAACAGGTGCAGCGATTTAGTCTAGATCAGCAGCATACATTAAAATCATTGAAGGCAGAAGGACTGGCATTGCATCCGATCATTGTCACCCGGAAAAATTTTGGTTATGCCGATTACCCTGAAATAAGTTTTAAGCTGAATTTTCCGCCGGAAGCAAATCTATTTAGGGATGGCGCTGCGATTGAATGTTTCATTGCCGGGGAAGAACCTGTAAAAGGTGTATTAATAAGTCTGGATGGAAAAAATGGCGAGTTCCGCTTATTTGCTCCAGACTTCCCTGATTGGATAGAAGATGATGGAGTGGGTATTAAACTATCTCCCGATACCCGTACTACTAGCATTATGAAAAAAGTGCTGAATGAATTGGAAAACAATAAACCTTTATTCAAATTATTTGAACAGTTACATGATGATGCAATACAATCTGCCGCTACGCTGCCGTTAAAAAATAGTTCACTTAGCTTTCGTAACCAGGAGCTGAATGAAAGCCAGCAACAGGCCGTTAATGCTATTTTACAAAATGAACAAATAACCATTATACATGGTCCGCCCGGAACAGGAAAAACTACCACGCTGATCGAAGCCATTATACAATTGATCAACAACGGTGAAAAAATATTGGTATCTGCACCAAGTAATACAGCTGTGGATAATATTGCCAAAGGTTTGATTCAGCAAGGCGTGAAATTATTAAGAGTAGGTAATGCCAGCAAAGCAGATGAAATGATCTTTTCCCATACTCCCGAAGGAAGGCTAAGCCAACAGCAAACAACAAAAAGAAATCAAAGCAATTAAAAATAAGAGCTGAAGAATTCCGCAAGATGGCGCTGAAATACAAACGCAGTTTTGGCAAAGCCGAAAGAGAACAACGCCATCTTTTGTTCAAAGAAGTAAAGAATATCAGAACTGAAATAAAAAAACTACAGGCTTACAACGAAGAAAAATTATTTGAAGAAGCGGATGTGATCGCAGGAACACCGATAGGGTTGTATGATGCAGGCATTGATCATCTTCATTTTCATACACTCGTTATTGGATGAAGCGGGTCAATGCATTGAACCATTGGCATGGTGCATATTCCCGTTGGCAGAAAAGATTGTGTTGGCAGGTGATCATTGGCAACTACCCCCTACTGTGTTAAGCTATGAAGCCGCGCGTCTCGGGTTTAATCGTTCAATTTTGGAAATAGCGATCAAAACAATCAATGCTGTTTTTTTGCTCAACACGCAATACCGGATGAAAAAAGCAATTGCAGGATTCAGCAGCAATTATTTTTACAATAACCAGCTACTAAGCCCTGCACATTTGCAGAATACAGGAACACATATTAGTTTTATTGATACTGCCGGCTCCGGCTATAATGAAATACATGGTGACGATGGCAGCAGCCTGCAAAACAAAGGCGAATTGGCAATCGTTCAAAAACTATTGGAAACAGAAAAACTTGATCCATTAAAGACAGCATTTATTTCTCCATATGCAGGACAAGTAGCCGCCGCCAAAGAATTTTTGCCAAAACAAATGCGCATCAGCACTATTGACAGTTTCCAGGGACAGGAAAAAGAAAACATCATTTTATCACTGGTACGCAGCAATGATGATGGCGATATTGGTTTTTTAAAAGATTATCGCCGCATGAATGTTGCCATCACCCGCGCAAAAGAACAGCTCTTTGTTATCGGCGACAGCGCTACTATCGGGGCAGATGTGTTTTACAATGCATTCTTAACCTATGTCGAAAAATACGGGGCATACCGCACTGTTTGGGAATTTGAGTTTTAATAGAACCTCATTATCTTCTTGTTCCGCTTTATTTCAACTGAAAAATTAGGATAACTCCAACAAAATGGAATGCGTAAATTCATTTGTCGCATGATATTGGTTACACATCTTATATCTCTCAAATTAATTTTCTATGAGATCAGCTGTCATTTTCTTTATTTCCGTTTTACTGTGCATTTCCGCAAAAGCCCAGCACAAAGCTTACACTGATTACTATTTCGAAGCAAAAGCATTAACAGACAATCTGAAAACATACCAGATCCTGATACAGGCACATGGAGAAACCTTTCCTTTTATCAGCAATGAATATGTAAAAAATGAAGTAGCCAGGTCTTTCAATTTTCTGAATATTAAAAAACGGGTCGACAAGAATCCTGACTTTGTAATCAAGATCATTGTAAGCGATGTTAGCGCAAAAGTTGAATATGTAGACAAAGGAAAGGTATATGAATTTAATACTTATGATATCGTATTGAACTATGATGTGAGTTTTGCCTTGTCTTTTGAAGTTAATGAAAAGGATTCCATATACATTCCCCTTGTTACAAAAAAGCATTACCACACAAGGCAAAATTATTCCCAGCGAAATACTGATTATAATCCTAAGGCAGGCAGGTTCACGCTGGCGACACCCGATGAAAATAAACCCATCTGGAAATATGTAGCGGACTTAGAAGAGTCAATGAACACAAGAGGAACGTTTATCAGGGAATTCAATGAAGTGCTGATTAAATTCCGCAAGAAAAAATAGAACACCTGAAATCATTACCGGCAGCCGGGATATTTGGTTGTAGATTTGGATTATGAAAATCAATTTCAGTAAAACAGCTTGTTGCTTTATTCTAATAGCTGCTATCTTCAAGAGCCATGTTTGTTTTTCACAGCAAAATATTGGAAAACGAATTGATAGTTTATTCACTGCATATCTTGATAGTGGTTTTTCCGGTTCGGTACTGGTAGCTGAGAAACGGGTAATCACATTGAAAAAAGGTTACGGCTATTCTAACAACGAAAGAAAAACACAAAATACTCCTGCCACATTATTTAATGTGGCCTCGATTGGAAAACAGTTTACCGCTTATTCAATTCTGCTTTTAGAAAAGAGAGGGCTCCTTAAATCAGGAGATATGATAAATAAATATACGGGCAAGTTTAATGATGCGCGGGACAGTACCACTATTCATCATTTGCTTCTTCATTCATCTGGTCTCTTCAGGCAAGATGCCAATCTTGATTATTCCACACGGGAAAAATTCATCAGCTCGGTAAAGCAAGGTGGTATGGAATCGCTGCCGGGTAAAGAATACCGCTATTCAAACGCCGGCTATAATTTACTTGCCGCTATCGTTGAGATCGTATCTAAAGAACCATTCGAACAATTTATTTATACCAATGTTTTTGTTCCATGTAAAATGGAGAATACAGGCTTTCCATGGGAAACACGACTAAACAAAAATCTTTTTGCAACGGGTTATAACAATAAAAAAGAAGCGGTTGCTCCGCAGCCAGATATTTGGGGAGTAAGAGGCCCGGGACATTTAGTCACCAGCGTGGACGATCTTTATAAATGGATAAACGCTTTGCAGGATGATAAATTTATGCCTGCTGATATCCGTCAGAAAATATTTACTGATCACATTCCCGGAAAAGAAACTTATAGCTGGAATAAAGCTACTACGCAACATCAAACAAGATCTTATCATAAAGGCGGCGGAAGACCAGATTTTGAAAGCCAGTTGATGTGGTATCCTGACGATGATGTGGTCATAATTTTTTTGATCAACAACGATTATAATCTGCGCAGCAAGCTTTTTACCACGATCAGAATGCTTATGAATTGAATGATCTTTTCTGCGAACCGTTACTTTATTATAATGATTTTAAGAATTGAACCAGCCATTGTTTTTCCTGCGTAGTTAAATGCAAGGCCATGTGATTATCATAATGATCGACTACATTGGGCAGCGTTGCGAATCTTCCATCATGATAGAAGCCACCTTTGGTTTTTGCAAACAATCCACCTAAAGGCATAGTGCGGTATTTACCAGTTGGAGATCGCTGCGCATCAAAATCATCAATTCCAATTTCAGCACCGGTGTGTAGAACATTATCTGCATATAATGGAAGAGCATGACAGGTTGCGCATTTTGCTTTAGTAAGAAAAATTGCCTTGCCCCTTGCTGCCGCCGCTTGATCAAAGCTATTCGACGGAGGTTTTGGTGCATCCAACGAATGCTGATAGGCACGCAGTGCCGGTAATTTTGATGTGATCAGGTCAGGGTTATTTACCACATTATAAAAATGATTTTCGACTGCTATTGGATACTTCGGATCATTCAAACGCGGATCTGAGAAATTACCTTTTCCATGCATTTCAAGATTTGCAACAAAGGAATTCCAATAAGAAATATCTCCCCAGCCGGTATAAGTTGTAAGTCCAATACCTTTTAAACCAAAAGCTGCGGGAATAAGATTCGCTGCGATCTGTCCGTCAGGACGAAAAGCTTTACCATCCATAAACAAAATAGCTGGATACTTACCGGGTCCCCACAAACTCAATATATTTCGTAACGCCGGCTCACTTACATGCAGCATGTTGGCGATTGGGAGTGCATTATCGGTTAATGAAACAATTGCACCAACATTCAGATCTCTGTTTGGCCAGCCATCAAGTCTTTTTCCGACACCTTCTGTAAAAGAATTGTCTACAGTTGAATGACAGGATGCACATGTTATACCAATCGATTGCAAGGTTGTTCCGCTCGCATCGAAATTGCCTTTGACACCAACCACCGCATTTAATTTCAATAGCGCTATTGTGCTTTTCGGATCATCAAGACTTATTGCGCCAGAAGTTATCCCTGCCACAACTTCGGGAGGCAAGGCTTCAGCATCTACTTTTAATCCGACAGCTAAAGCTGTGTTTGGACTTACACCTGGTCCGAAACCTCCATTCGCTTCACCGAGTATTGCCTTATCAATGTGCAATAGGCCACTCCAAAAATCCTCATCACCAAATGCATCAAAACGAAATATTTCTTTTCCCTGCTCTGTCAAACCCTGTTTTCCCTGGTTCATTTTAGTCGGCAGATCGGATATTGCTTCACCGATATTATTTTCTGTTGTTTCCATCCTGGTGCATTGGCAAATTGCCATGACAGCAGCGAGTGAAAGAATGACTAATGTTTGCTTTTTGTAACGCATAAAAAAAATTTAGCTGTAAGAATTACTGTTTCTCAAACTATAGCCCCATTCTGAGTAAGTCTTTTATTTAATGGGTACATAAGAAATAGAGTGGATTATGTAAATAAAAGTTACAAATGCGGCCAAGAATTTCTTTAGAATCCTATACAAAGCCCCATATGGAGGCCAGTTTATAAAATTGAGTGTTTAAGCCTGGAGAGTTGTTATACAATTTTTTAAGAACCTTATATTATTCATAGATTTTTAATGCTGGTGAACTCCGGGAGAGTCTATTACTGGCATTTGATGAAACAAAGTATCACCCGGTGCTTCTTTTACTGCAGTAATAAATGTGTGAATAATACAACTTTTTTCTAAAGTTGTATAACATAAAACACGGTAAACAAGCAGACCTTTACATACTATTCCAACTGAATAGATACAAATAATGGAAAAAGACAAAAATCTTCTTACTAATCTTGCCGATAAGAGTAATGGAGGCAATCCTGCCCTTTCAACAGAAATAGTAAAATCAAAAGTGCATATAATCGTTGAAATCATCGAATATGTGCCCCACGCCGTGCTCAGCAAGACAATTATCAAAAAGACTACAGGAAATGTCACCGTCACATCTTTTGACACAGGCGAAGAATTAGCAGAAAAAACTTCTCCTTTTGACACCTTTGTCCAGATAATTGATGGAGTAGCAGAAGTCGTTATTAATGAAAAAGATTACTTGCTTAGAACAGGGGATGGTATTGTAATCCCAGCTCATGCGCCGCATTGTTTTAATGCGAATGAACAGTTCAAAATGATCTCCACTGTTATCAAAAGCGGATACGAGGATTAAATCCAGGAAGAAAGGAACAAAATGTACGCTGATCAAGCCCGATTGAAAGAAATCCTGCTATAAGTTATTTATAGCTTTCATTACTCCATCAGTTACCTTGTTACAGTAAATAAGATTGAATTCAAAAATATCGTCCGGGGAATACATTTTTTCTACTTTATCCCGCAGCATGTGCTTGGCGCGGTTCAGGCGCACTTTTACATTTGTTTCTGAGATGTCCAGCACTTCTGCAGTTTCTGCAGTGCTCATTCCGTTCAATTCCCTGAGCGAAAAAACCATTCTGTATTCAAATGGAATTGAAATAAGAGCATTGCCGACAATATTGTTTAATTCATTATTCAGAACAGATTTATAAGTATCCGACGATTGATTGCTTTCAAACATAGGCGTTGTTTTTTCATTAATGATGGCGTTTGTCTTCTCATTTTTAAAACTTAATTTCTGTGTTTTCTGGTAACATTGATTCAGCATGATCCTCGTTATCCAGGTTTTAAAAGTTGAGCGACCTTCAAATTTTTCAAGATTCAGGTAAGCGGCAATAAATGTTTCCTGCATCAGGTCTTCCACATCTTCATGTTTATAACCATACGACATTCCTATTTTATATAAATAGGGGTTATTCCTTTTTATCAGGATCTCAAATAATTCCCTTTCTCCATTCCGGATCCGGCTGATCAGTTCTGTATCTGTGCTCGTATCAGGCTGTTTGATCATTTCCATAGTCAACTATTTTTATTCTGTGCACAAAGCTCGGTCATTTACGCATACCGTTTCCTCATTAGAGTGGCAAAGGTCGAAAACGTTACACCATGATGATTATATTCGGGAAATAAGGGTTAATCGCTGCCGCGTCTTACAGCCAGGTATCCTGGTTATTAAGCACCGAACGCTAATAATCTGGCATTATAATTTCAGGTAAATAATAACTTCTAAAACAATTTAGTTACCTGATTAAACAGTAAGATATGCAACAAAAAGATAATGACAAGAAACCGGGCAAGAAGGATTCTTCACCAGCAAAAATTTTACCGCAACAACTCGATGAAGATTTTAATACAGACAGTGATAAATCTTTATCGAATGTGGGTCCGGGCTATGATGATACGGGGTTGGGTAATGATGCACAGTCTTCATTGAAAGATGAGGCCGATGATACGCCCCGCAGAAGACAAAGGAAAAGGATTCAGAAGAATCAAAAGAACTGAAGCAACTCCGCATAAGTTGTCGAAGGCAATATAAAATAGTTGTCCTGGGTCAAAATTTATCTTGCTTGATACCGGAAACAAGGTCAGCATAGGAAAAATACTTTTGGGATCCCATTTTTTCTGCAAATAATGGTAGAAAATACAGAAACTAAAGTTGTTAATTCCAACTTTAATTATATACATTAGACCTGAATTTTCATAGGATAAGGTTTAATGGTAAATTATTTACCGAAAAGTCCCCTGGTTTCTACCAGGGGACTTTCTATTTTACAGAATTTGTACCACTGTACTTCACTTGTGTGCTGTTGGTTTACGATAACCTGTTGTTTATTGACAAACCGTTTTGATGTTTTCATTTATGAAGTATTCTTGTGAAAGAATTTATTTAGTCGATATACATCATTAATAAAATCTTTCTCACCATTTATTATTCAAATAAAAAAAACATCTATTATGAAACAGATCATCATTATTACGCTTGCACTCGTCACAATGCTTTTTTGCACGTGTTAAGTTTAGCAGAGGTCCGAAGTTGGAAGTCAGAAGTTTCCTGACAATGAAGATTGTTGTTAATCGCCTGACTTCTGACTTCCGGTTTCTGTACAGACCAGGCATGCCTTGTCTCTTCAGAACGAAGGCCTCTCCCGCTTTAAAAATACAAAGCCATTTTTCCGGTACAGTTCCTTCAGTTCCGTATAATTGGAAAATCTTTCAAGCCGGGTCAGCTTTGTTACAAAATATACCGGTTTGTCAATATCGCCTGCCAGCAGCCATTCCAGGTTATAATAGTTTTGATTTACCGGTTTTTCTTTTTGTGTATAAAAAAGATCTGCATAGCTTTTATATCCAATCGCTTTTACATAACAGTCCTGGCCCTGCATTTGTTGAAAAAATTCAATGGCGGCGCCCTGCGAATATTTTTCTATTCTCGGTACAATCAATGCAGATGCCGAAAAGATAGCAAGGGCTGTACCGCAAAAAAATATTACTGCAGATTTGAAATTCTCTTTCCTTTTGAATTTTCGCAAACCAATAATGATTGTAACAATAAGCAGTATGCCGGCAAGACTTTCCAGACCCGTCCAGTTAACCTGCGCTTCCATATTCGCCCGGGCAAATTTATTTTTTACATAAGGGATCAGTTTTTGTATGTTCATCCCAACGATGGGAATAGCAATCAATACCAGCGTCATAAATCCGCCAACAATGGATATCAAAATACCAGTGTATCGACCATGGTTCATTTCTTTCAATTCCCATTTATAAAAAGAATAAGCGGCTAAGAACGTAACCGGGAACCAGGCAAGTGATGAATAATGTACAATGCGGGATTGAACAAAAGTGAACAGGATCAGCACCACCCAAAAAAGAAAAATCATCCATTTCTTAAAGTCTTTTTCATAACGGCTGCTGTACTTTGTTTTAAAAAAAGAAGGAATAGCAAACAAAGAAGCAGGAAAACAACCAATCAGAATTACTATAAAATGGTAGCCGGGAAAACCTTTCTGGCCCGCATCGTGAGTGGTAAAAAGACGGTATTGATATTTTATAAATTCATTGAAGAATGAAGCTCCATGCCTTATTGTTTCGTATGCATACCAGGCAGAAGTAACGAGCATTGTAACAATTAAAAATAAACCTGCATGCCCCCATCCGAAATAAAACCTGAAACGATTATAGATAAAGTACACACCCAAAAGCAGCAAAAAAACGATCAGCGCCGCCGGACCTTTCATTAATATAGCGAGACCCATAAACACACCCGAGCATACAACATATATCCATGGATTCTTTGTGAGTCCCACCTTGTCAAACCCATTTCTTTTCCAGTGGTATAAAATCAAATAATAGATTGACAGAAAAGTAAACAGGTTGAACCAGGGGTCTATAATGCCAGATTTAAAATACATATTGGGGAAAATAGAACCGGCATAAGCCAGTGCCCAATAAATACCAAACCGCTCACCATAAACTCTTTTTCCGCAACTAAACACAACCAACAGTGTGATGATACCGCAAACGGCGTTGGGAAACCGGGCGGCAAATTCATTGATACCAAAAATTTTCATAGCTATGCTTTGCATCCAGAAAAACAACGGGGGCTTTTCATAAAAAGGCAGAAAGTCAATTTGCACGCTTGTGTAATCATTTGTCAGAATCATTTCCCGTGAGCATTCTGCGAAATTGATTTCATCAAGGTCGAAAAGATGCACATTTCCAAGGAAGGGAATAAATAAAAGCCCTGATATCCCAATGATATACACAAAAGGGTGAAAGCGGGAAAAGGAATGCAGTGGCATGAGTCAAGATAAAGAATTTATAAATTTTTTGTATAAAAAATTTATCGCTGCGCCAGGATGCTTTTTATTGAAGAAATGGCAGGTTTAATTCCCGGTTATTTGCAAGATGAACCAATTATCTACCTAAAACTTTTTCAGCTGCTTCTTTATCCGTTGAAAATATTTTCAGCTCTATTCCGCCCAGGGGATTTAATCCCATCACGTTTTCATTTTCGAGGAAAGAATCTATACCGTTTGCTTTTAATTTTTCCTGGGCTACATTAGCTTCCACTATGTCATTATATATGGAAAGAACGATTGTATGATCTTGTTGCATGAAAATTTGATTTAAGAAATATTTTTTTCGATCCATTCATTTGTGAGCCCTGTAAGCTGCTTCATGATATCCTGCTTACCCGCTTTAAAACCATGATTCGCTCCTTCTATTTTTATCAGTTCTGCAAGCGGAAGCGATGCACATACTTTGGTTATCAGCTTCCAGGTGGCAAATTCATCTTTTGAGCCTTGTAAAAAAAGCATTGGTGATCTTACGTCTTTTAAATGTTCCGCTCGTTCAATGGAAGGTTTGCCCGGAGCGTGTAAAGGAAACCCATAAAAAACGATCCCCTTTACTGTCTCGTTGGGCTTAGCGGCCATATATTGAGAGGTCATTCTGCCGCCGAACGATTTTCCTGCGACAAAAAGAGGAAGCTTCGGAAATAATTTTTGTGTTTTTAAAATTGCTGCTTCGATCGTTTGATGCGCAACTGCGGGGCTGTCCGGTCTTCCTTTTTTGTTTTCTGTAAAAGGAAAATTGAAGCGTAATGTAGCAATGTTTTCTTCAGCCAACGACTGTGCCAGCGTTAGCATAAAAGAATGGTGCATGCCGGCGCCGGCGCCATGCGCTAATGTCATGATGCATTTGCTTTTTGGCCCCCCGATCAGTTCTGCCGACACATTGCCGATAGCCGGAGAAACTTTTATCGATAAAGACTTTGACTTCATTTTTATTGGTGCTTTAGCGATGATGAAGTTAAGAACTAAAATAGCATCAGCATTAGTCACCATTAGTCGATAGCGAGATAGTTTGAATAATAATTCAAGGATAACCACGGAGGCAGGGGGCACAAAGTAACACAGCGTTCTTTGTGTCTCTCCGTGCCATAGTGTCTCCGTAGTTCAAAACCCGGACGAACTGAAAACCATCCGTTCATAAATTGGGCGGTTCACAATTAAAAGTTTTTCCTAACTTAATAGAATAAACAAATCAATATGGACTACCAACTCGTCACTGGGGGACCAGATACTATCGAGCACCTGGTTTTCACAACCACATTCACTCATAACAATGTATTTTACAAAGCGGCGCTTGCCGAAACCATTTCATGGGATGGACAACTTACGGGAACCTACGATGTGCTCCTTCAGTCGGGAAAAGGAACGCAACGTCTTACCCTGGTAAGAGAAGGATCACATTGGAGAGCAGGAGAAGAGATTGAACAGATCGGTATCATTCAGCAAGAAGTAGTCGATCTGCTTGGTGCAGTTATCGGTAAGGTGCGCAAGTAAATGATGAATTAAGAATTATCAGCCATAAATGTCTCTCCTCACTTCAATTCATCTCTCTGCATCCGATAGCTAACGGATCATAATTCATAATTTGTATTTTAGATGCATGAAAAGAATTTTTCTCGTATTCATTGCATTTATTGCTATAAACTCTGTGTCTGTGCAGAAAACAACAAGATGTTTAATACAAACCTCATTGGGTACTATTACTGTTGAGCTTTATGCCGATAAGGCGCCGGTGACTGTGGCCAACTTTTTAAAATATGTTGATGCCCGCTTATATGACAGCAGTTCTTTCTTTCGTGCAGTTACAATGGCTAACCAGCCCAATAACGCTGTGAAAATAGAAGTGATCCAGGGCGGGAATGTGGATTCACTAAAACAACTTCCAGCGATACCGCTAGAAACGACCCAACAAACCGGATTGCATCACCTTGATGGAACCGTTTCAATGGCAAGAAGCACACCGGCATCAGCTACCTGCAGTTTTTTTATTTGCATTAACGATCAGCCATCTTTGGATTTTGGAGGCAAAAGAAATCCCGATGGCCAGGGTTTTGCAGCATTTGGAAAAGTGATCAGCGGCATGGATGTGGTAAGAAAAATTCAACAACTATACCCGGAACAGGCGCAATACTTCAAACCTCCGGTAACTATTATTTCTGTTTCAAGAATTCAATAATTCTATTTCAGCTTATTTTCTGAATTGCGCACCTTCACAACATAAATATTTTATTACAGATTGATGAAAGGCACTGAGGGAATAAATAAATACCTCCTTCGGGGTATTGACTTATTATTCCTTATACTTTATATTTAGTAAACTGTTTCTCCTAACCATTAACCTTTCCCAGTAAAAACTGCCTGACAACGGCCCGGTTGTTTACACGTTTTAATCCGGTATAAACACCCTTCCGGATTTTATTCCTGTTGAGTAGCTTGGCAAACAACAGAAATGTTCAAATTAATTAACTTAAGATAAACTCATATATTATAAATTACAAACAGGGTCCACACTCATTGTGACTTGTATTAATATTTTCTTAAAACCGCGAGGGAATCGACGATGATCAGGATTCATATCTTCAATCAGGTTTTTATGATTTTATTATTGCAATCGTTTTATGCTGTTACATCAGCTCAAAGCAAAACTTTTCTTAACCATAATGAACATGGATTTCAGTATGGTTTCTCATTTAAAACTACCATCGAAGGTGGAATGAAAGCAAACCCAGCCATCAATATTCGCTTATCACTCAATGCTGGTGTGGGTTCCGATTTTTTAGGCAGTTGGATGTATCCTGCACTTAATACAGAATTGCAATGTTACAATGGCGGGTTTGGAAGCAGGAATGATAAAGGCAAGTCCCGTTTTTGTCTTGATGTAATAACAGCAATTACTGCTACGACTGGTTTTAAGAACCGGCATCAATTGACTAATGCGAATAGCATTAGCCGCAGAAATGTGCCGTTATATTACTTTGCAAATTTTGTTCAACCCGCATTACAAAATCCATTTGATCATTCGGTATCTGTGGGCAGTAATCTTATCTTTTCTACCGATAAGAAAAAAACATTTCAACGGATAGGTTTTTTTAATTTGCATGTAAGCAGAATGCAGCTTTCCTACTACAACGATGGCGGATGGCCATTTGCAGACATTTACCTGGGTGATCGAAAAGACCGCTATTATACAGGTGGAGGAACGCTAAGCTACAATGGCGCACGCAATAGTTTGGCTGAGACAATAGAACTGGGGTATCATAAATTTACCGGTTACGCACAATCCGCTTTCGAGGTTTCAAACAAAATGAACCTGGCTTATATTCAATACCGTAAGGGAGAACAGAAATTTTATAACAGAAGCCTTTGGTCATTAAATATTGCTCATCCCTCCCGCGGTTACGGATTGAACATCCGTACGTTTAATTATGTTGACCAGGATATACAGCACAGGATACATTGGGGATTGTCCGACTCATACCATATTGTACCTTATCCGGCGCATTGGGTGATCAATGCAAGCTATTATTCTGCTTATAATAAAATCGGTTTACAATGAAGAGATTCTTACTATATACCTGTTTGATACTGCAGGTCCAGGCTTGCAGGGTATACCCTTCCATGTCATCCAACACCGGTCCTTTTATCACTATCGACGACACTTACGATTATTATATCCGGGAATACTATGTTGAAGAAGAAAATGAAAGGTATGAACTCAGATCAAAGCAGCAACCTGCGATCAGTAGCAGTAAAAAGTTAATTGAAGTAGAATACCTTTTTGTAAGCAATGATGGGTCAGACAATGTCCTTTATTTAACTACAGTGCCCGATAGAAGGCAAATGCGATATTCAGAAAATTATCTTGGAAGCGACTCCATCAATATGCATGATGTACGGATGTTGCATCTGGGCAAAATGACAGGTAACAATAAAGACAGTTTTCTTTTTGTTGATTTTAAATCTGCTAACAGGGATACCTGGCATATCCAAAGAATTGGAACATCTGCAATAAAAGTACATACGATACTCAATGTGAAGAATAATGAATTAAACCAGATGATGATAGTAGATAGTGCATTGGCCAACCCTGTGATCTTTGAAAAAGTACCGTCTTTTCATTTGGTTTATTATGATCCTAAGAAAAAGGATGCGGCTATTGCAGGGGTTGATAAAAACAGGCTTTATTACCACGATGGAGAGCATAATGAAATAATTGTGTATTACGATAAGGAGTTACCGGAAGGCAAAAATGTACAGCGATTCCCGAAAAAACAAATCGTATATGATCCACAAAGAATATTTGGGATCAAATAACAGTAAAATTTTATTATATGAGATCATTAGTAATCGCCATTCTGTTTTCCAACATTTGTAATAGTGTATTTGGCCAGTTCTCCCATGATTACCTGCGGTATACCGATTTTCATATTCATCCAACATATAAACATTATTTCCGGTATCCGAATTCCGATGAAATGAAGATGATGTATAAAAAATCAAGATACGACAAAGACAAGGATACCATCATTTTTTTGGATGAAGTAAATACGCGATTTAAAGACACCAACTGGATAAAAGTAGTGATGGACATCGACGCTTTAAAAGCAGGTGAAACTTCAGACCTGGCAAATTATGATCAGTCCGGATATCCTGAGATAAAATTTGTCCCCGGTTCTATCCTGTGCAATAGCTACTCTCCTTACGAAAAACAATTTGCATTCAGCGGGCTTAACAGGTACTTCAGCCGGAAAGTAGTGACCAAGATGGGAAAGTTCCGTTTAAAGTCGTACAGCCTGGATGATCACAGTCCGTTCCGGGATTTCCTTGCAGAATATTATTATAACTGTATGCAGGAGGAGTACAGGGAAATCAAAAACTATTATCCAAAAAGTATTTATGGAAGTGCCGGCGAAGTCGATTCATTTTACTTTATTAACCGCATTAAAATGGTGGAGTGTGCAGATGAACTGAAGGATATTGTGAAGAAAAATGATCTCGCTTTTGAGGAATTAAAAAAACAACCCGGCAATAAAACTACTTTGCCTGTGATTACAACACCATTGCTGATGAGTATTGAAGGTGGACAGGTGCTTTATGATAGTCTTACGGCTATGCAAAATAATATATTCAATCCCCTGTATCTATCGAAGCCAACGAAAAGAAAGGACCGGAAAAAAGTATATGCACCTCCTGAAGTTGTACGGGCTCACCTGCTAAAAAATGCAGACAGTCTTCGGAATCTACGACATCGTTTATTTTTTATCACGTTGGGACATTTTGCGCAAAACCATGTTGTTGGTTTTGCTAAAACACTTGACAGGGATCCGGGAAGCTGGGTACACCGCGCCATCTCTACACTTACCAGTATAATGTTTATTAAAAAAAGTATTCTTAAAAAAGACTATCATGGATTAAACTTAGCGTGCCGTGATAAAGATGAGGGTTGCGTGCCCGATAGTATCGGGTTTAAAATCATTGAAGCCTTTTTAAATCCAACGAAGGGACGATGCGGTAAGCCCACCTATATTGATGTTAAACATATGGACATACGCGGACGCCTTCAATATTATGCAATGCGAAGAGTTTACGCCAAGCAGTTTAATACAAGAATACCGATCATTGCCTCACATTTTGCTGTTAGCGGTGAAGGACAAGCACTGGCCGCTGCTACCGGGCTGGGAAAGGATGCAGATGATTATGGTGAAATAATAAACCCCGATGGATACTACCGAAGATTAAAAAAGAACGATAGCAAACAAAAAAAGATAATTGCTTATCTCGAAAAACCAGGCACTAGCCCCATTCAACAGCAACAAAGCAATTTTAATAAATCGATGTTAAGGCAATTGCAATTTGTTAGCGATACCGCTGTTACTGCACCAGCAAGTGAAGTTGCAAATGTACTTTCAAGCGATCCTTTCGACGATATTATTATTGATTCGAGCAAAGTTGGCTGGTATTACCCATGGTCCATTAATTTATTTGATGAAGAAATCATCGAGATCAACAAATCAGATGGGATAATCGGGATATTAATGGATCCCCGACAGTTGGGGGCATTTATGCCAAAATATAACAAGATAGACAAGCGGATGAAACAGGAATTTGATTCAACCCTTGCTGCAATTCCTCCCGATTCACTTTCCAAATACGGGTTTAAAACCAAAGAAGATGTGAACATGTATGAATACTTTAAAACGGAGCCATTGATACGTAATATATTTTACATTGTCCAGGTGATCAAGATACAGGACCAGGCAGAAGAATTTTATAAAGCGAATGGAAATAACCTGGCATTGACGCGGTCGCAGTTTCGTGCATTTGTGCCGGATGAAATGGAGACAGAAAAAGATCCATGGAATATGATCGCAATTGGTGGTGATTTTGATGGTTTGATTGATCCCATCGACATTGCGCCAACTGCTTCTTATATTCCTCATTTGCGCTCCCGGATGATCTTGTTCGCTTACATATTTTCACAAATGCGAAAGAACGAATTCTGGGATACAGCTCAAAACCGCCCTTTTATAACCAGCCTCTATGACAGTTATGATAAAATGAAAAAATTTTTTTATGAAAATGGTAAATCATTTATTCTCGAGTACTTCTAAAAAATTATTGTATTTCGTGTTTTGCTCATTCATGTTGCTTTTTATTTTTCACCGGGTGAATGGACAAACGAAGTATCCGGTAATAAGCGACCGCCTCGAGACATTAAACAAACCCAACGAAGTGGTACATAACTATGTCAACTTTGATGTGTTGAAGTTGATTATTTGCAGAGGTACCGCCAGCAACTTGCCCGTACCTAATGCATGGAATCTTTCTCTCAAAGTTCAATATTTATATCCTTATGCACAATTTAAAGACATCTTCCCGATTGCTTTTGGTGGAATTGCGGGTTACGATAAAATAGCTGTGGAAGGTCATCAGTTTGATATTAATAATAACAAGCTAAGTGGTATTACGCCGAATCCGCATATAAGAAAATCGAAGGTGTGGTGGTATCATGCAGGCGTGGTGGTTGCACCTGTTGTGCGACTCAGGCGAATGACCTTATTGCCTGGCTGTTCTTTCAACGTAAACTTTGCGGGAAGGATGAAAGAAAAATTAATTGATGACACAAAGCACACAAGTAATGTAAAAGACCTTCGTTGGTTCTCTGTCCCCGTATTCATACAGGTATCTTATTCCAAAAAACAATTTGCTTCGTATGGAGTTTATGGCGGAATTCAACGTAGCCCGTTAGTGGTTGAGGGTACAATGAAAAAAATGACGCAATTCAGTCTGGGCGTGACGGGAGCAGTTATTTTTTAGTAAGACTTTCCGAAGGAACTGAATGACTCGTTAGAAAAAAAACTGGATCAATCCATATAACCCGACACACATAATCGACAACACGCTAATTACAAATGTCACTGAATAAAAACTGCCGGAAGCCAAATACCGGGCACGGTTTTTATAAAAATGTATGGCTGCAAAAACCACAACAAAAAGTAAAACGGAACCCACAATTCCTCCGGAGAGGATCATTAATACAGGAAGGTTGATAAAGAAATACATCAAAGCCCAGGCGCATGGAATGATCCATGACAACCATCTCACTGTTTTTTTTCTTTGCTCCTGATCAAAAAAATTTATCCAGCCCACCTGTCCGAAAATATCAGGAAAAAGTCTTGTCCATGCTGCTAGAGTTGCAAATACACTGGAAAATAAAACAAAGAATGCCCCGATAAGGTAAATGAGTTTTGCCCCTTCGCCCAATGACTGGGTATATATCGAGGAAATTGCTTCGATCACACCATTACCTTGCGGAATAACTGTGTTGCCGTGCAATATAGCTGCACCCAATAAATAAAAAGCTGCCGTGACCGAAGTATAAATTATCATTGCCACGATCGCATCCAGGTACATCACACCGATCCATCCCCGGGCTCGTTTTTTCCATTCAGCACTGTTGTCCCGCGGCCCGGTATAAGCAGCATATCCTTTTTCAATGCACCAGTAATTATATGCAATGATCTCATCGCTGGCTACTCCCGTTATCCCGAATGCACCAAAAGCCACCGCAACATATTCAGAAGGTAACCTGAATTGTAATCCGCTCGCAACATCTTTCCATGTAAAGCTAAATGGCGTATAGCGAAGTACAATTAATGCAATGATGGTAGTGATCGTAAAAGCAACAACCATTACCAGTGATATTTTTTCCACCGCTTTATAATAACCGCCATAGATCATCGCAGCTGTTGCAATAACAAGTAAAATGACATATAGATATAATGGCAACCCATCAAATAACATTTTTAATACAACTGCTGAACCACCGATCATGCCTCCCAACTGCACAACTTTAAGCGTTGTTAATATGCCCACTGTCCAAACTGCCCAACCTGCTTTACCGATAACGGGTGCCCGGTAATTTATTAAATAAGCTCATCACGGTTTCTCCGGATGAGTATAGCCTGTTTCCCAAACTCTAATTGAACGGCTACTTTTATCAGGCAGCTTACAATGATCACCCAGAAAGCAATAAATCCGGCCCTTGCACCCAAAATGGTCGTGGCTATCAATTCGCCTGAACCAACAATAGAAGCTGATAAAATAAAACCCGGCCCGAGAAATTTTAATTGCTGGCTAAAAGAAACCGGCGGCTCTTTAATTGTTCTTTCAGTTATTATGTACTTGTCGGTAATCATCGCAAACAAAATGTGGTGTCGCATTCATAGAATGCTTGTTGGTTTGTTGAAAGGGAAGATAAAAGAATAATTTGAATTACACTCCTGCTGCCGTGCTGATGAATTGAGATAGCTTATTCATTGTTATATTGGCACAATGCCAACGAGTGCTCAACATCTTCTTTTTAGTGCAGAATATTTATATGATCCGATGTGACTGGGTGCTGGGAAACAGCAACCATATTTTATCAATGATGCTGGCCTAAGAACTGAATTAATTTTTCAAGATCTTCCTTTTTATCAAAGTTGACTTTGTTTTCTTTCAAATAAGCCTCAAGGGCCATTTCTGCTTTAGGGTAAAGCAGCAATAATTTCTTTTTACCGGTACGGGCAAAGCGGTTGTCTGTATCTCCAAAGTAATAGTGTGTTTCTTTTCTTATGATGATATCCTCATTTATCACTAAGTCGTAACTTTTTGCCCTGGCGCCTTCATCGCTATAAGTGATAAGGGAGGTAATGGCGACGGAGGATTTTGCCGTATTGTGACTACCAACCTTCCGGACATCGGACATTACCCAGGTTTGTTTCTCTGCTAATTTTAGAACGCCATTGTCAGCAATAAGTCTTATGTATCCTTCATCGTAGTAAATTGTATCCTGATTAATGACAATGAATTTGAATGGATTTTTCATCCGCCAGCTCCAGCGTATCACCTTTAGGGCCGATAAACAGCATTTGATCAGACAGCCGGTTGTAGTTCATCTTTGCCGCTGCCTTTGCACCATCTTTGAAAAAAACTTTGCCACTTGTGAATTGAGGATAATAAAATATATCAGCTGGTTTAAGAACATCTTTGATCCTGTTGCCTGCTTTAATTGTAACAATCGTTGAATCTTGCGCGGGTAAGTCGGAGCAGCCGATCAAAATAAACAGCAACAATAGTAGTGGTTTCATTTGTATAGTTTAATTAACAGGCAATAAATTTAATCAATAAGTAATGACCCGCACAAAATAAAATAGGGTGAACGGAAACAACACAGAATACGGAGTTTCTTTTTATTGCGGATATTTGTCGTTCTGAAGAAAGGAAATGGATACACAATTATTTAAAACACTTGACGAACGATTCAGTATTGAATCGCATGGCGTCCTAATCGATTGCCAGCGGCTGGATATACCAAATTATGTTGCGTTTCGAATATGAGTTCAGCAGTAAAAGAAAACCATTGATCATAGCAAGAGCAGAAGGAATGAATGTTCCCTATTTCTGGACCTCAATTCCCCAGGGACGGCAAAAAGAAGCCGAAGGTGTTGGTAAACTCATTGAAGAATATTTAGAAAACAAGAAGCAATAGTATGTGTTATTATAATGCGCAAAAGGTGACCCGTAATGAATACATCAGGTTATTACAGCTTGAGAAACTTATTGCAAAGTATGATTTTCTCAATCGCGATGCTATCATCGGTTTTGATTTTGGGCCAATAGCAGTTTTAAAACCGGTTGAAGGGAAAGAAGATTTTGAAATCGTTCAAATGGAATGGGGCTTTCTGCCCGATCCATTAAAGTGGCCGTTCATCGAAACCAGAGAACAGGCATTAAAAGTCCGGAGAGGATATACTGACGGCAGAGGAAAATTTATTCAACCTTTAAATTTTTTAAATGCAGTAGCTGAAGAGATCTTATTACCCAATAAAGTTTACCGCAAGGCGGCACTTGAACGAAGATGCATCATCCTTTCTTCTGGCTTTTATGACTGGCGCCATATTTTTCCAACAAATAAAAGAACAGGACAACCATTAAAAACTGCAGTGAAATATCCGTACAGGGTAAGTGTAAAAGGCAGGGAATATTTTTGGCTGGCCGGAATTTGGCAACCATGGACCGATGCTGAAACAGGCGAAACGGTAGATACATGTGCCATTGTAACAACCGAAGCAAATCTTGTGATGTCTCAAATTCATAATAGCAAGAAACGAATGCCAACGATGCTGACCGATGAGCTTGCGTGGGAATGGATGTTTAAGAAGCTGCCTGAAAAACGAATTTCAGAAATTGCAAGATGGCAAATACCGTGGGAAGAACTTTCTTATTATACACTCGCTAAAGATTTTTTGAATTCGCCTGACCCTGCAAAAGAAGTTGTTTACCCTGAGCTGCCGCCTCTTGATATTCCCGGTGCAGAAACGGCACAAGGGCAGTTAGAGTTATTTCAATAAACAAATTAAAATGAATGGTTAGTTGTCCGTGATAAAACAACAATCACCATTGACAAGTTTTAATTTACTTAGGTGAGAACAAAAGAAACGCTGATGAAGAAAAATTTTATTGAAGTATTTTGGAATGATCGTTCGAAACTCTCACTTAAAAAGAAACCCAGATAAGATTAAAAGAGGATGGTGCTGTTCTTTTATCTTGCCTGGATTTTACAACTATCTGAAAGTATAATGGTTCGGTTTATTGCTCTCAGAGCTCAATTATAATAAAGAACGGAAGATTAATCAATATTACTGCTGACGCATAAGTGGAAGAATACCCGTGGCTGCATAGAAATCAAGAAACATGGCAATTGATCGAAACCCTTTCCTGTAAAGGGTTTCAGAATCTTTTACACACTGTTTTTTTCAGCGTTTCGTCAGGGCAGAATATTTGACAATTGTCAACATTTTTTTCTCGATGAACCGGTAGATGCCGGATGACTTTCGATTTCCTGCATCTTACAAAAGACAGTGCTTTTACGCAGCGGTCAATGATCATTTCTTTAAAGAAATCCGCTTTCTAACCCGGCTTAATGTTTCAAGAGTAATACCAAGGAAGGACGCGATATATTTTAGTGGAATCCGGTTGGCAAGGTGACCATAGCTTGTTATAAAGACGCGGTACTTATTTTCAGCCTTGGTAAGTCTTGCGATAAAGGCACGCCCCTCTGCATCCTGGTAATACTTTTGCAAAATTTTCCTGGCAACAATATTGAATTCGGGAAACCTGATATACAGGTTCAGATAATCGGCGTATGTTAACGCAAGCAACTCACAATTTTCAATAGCCTGCATGTTTTCAAGCGCAGGTTCTCGTTTGTCCAGTGCAGAAATAGAACTTACCAATTCATTCTCGGCCGTGATCCATGTTGTAATATCTTTTGTTCCTTCTTTAATGAATCCACGTACTGCGCCTTTTTTTATAAAGTAAATATGTTCGCATACCTGGCCTGCTTTCAGCAATAATTTTCCTTTACGGAATGAACAGGAATAACTGTGTTTTCTAATATAATTTTTTATACCCTCACTTACCGGGTAAAAATATTCCAACGTGGCGATCAATGATGAAATATCAGGAGAGTTGTTTTTCTTTGTTTGATCCTGCTTATCTAATCCGCTCCCTCCCATTTCAATGCATTTTATCAGGTACAAACATAGGAATATATTTTTCGAAAAGCCCGATTATACAGGAGTTCGATCATTCCCCTTCGCAACAAGAAGTGCCTTTATTGTCTTAGAAACTCTCCAAAGGAGTCGCTCGTTACTTTTGGAGCAGATCATTTGTAAGATCCTAAAATAACTGAACAGCCGGAGCAATTATAATGACTCTCATCCCTCCAACGAGGTATTTTTCTGACTATAGCGATGTTTTACCTTTCATAAATAAATCAGGCTTGCAGAAAAGTAATTTTGCCCCTTTGAACGAACCATAGATCTCCTTTCCTTTTTTGAAACACATAACCTTTTTCTATCGGGTGAAAACACCCTTATTATTCGATTGATCAATGATTACTTTTAATAAGTTTTATGCCACAAACATTTTAATTTTTTAACCCCAAACGATTCCATCATGAAACATTTAGTAATACTAATAGTTTGCCTGTTTTCTCAGTTCCAGGTCTTAATAGCGCAAAACAGCACAGATGAACTTCTCTCATACTCCGAGAAGGTGTATCCGCCAGAATTTAGCATACGTTTCAAAAATTCAGATGATCAAAAAAGCTTTAAATCTCTACGCGAATTTTTGAAAGAAAAGCAAGCTCTGCTTGAAAACTTGAAAGACCAGTTACAAACATTGAAAAATGTAGATGAATTTGGAGATGCGACCGAACCTGATACATCCCGGAATGATACATACAGGAGCCAGATTGAACAATTAAACAGGCTTATCAAAAACCAAACGAATGATGATGCAAAGGTTAAAGCTCCGTATCTACTGGTCAATCCAACTTTACCAATCACATTGAGATCCAGGTATAGGGACTCTACAAGTACAATCACAGTAGGCGAAGTCCGCAATGTCATTATGGAAAAACAAAAGGCAATAGACGAAACAACTAAGAAATTCGACACATACACAAAGCAGAAGATGATGTTGGAAGCAAATATCAGGAATGTTTCCAGCGATATAACACGTTGCACGAATCAAATTGACTCAGCGCTGGCGCCAGAATATCAACAACAGAATTTTCGAAAAACCATTAGTATCAGCTTTTCTATTTTAATTGGTTTACTCCTTTCCATTTTCTTTTACATAGTATATAAAAGGTCTGATCATACGCTTTCTAAAGATCTATTAAGTGGCAACGGCCTGCAGTTTATAACCCTATTTGTGCTTATCATTGCAGTTATACTGTTTGGTATCTTAAGTATCCTTGGCAGTAGTGAACTTGCAGCCATTCTATCAGGAATTTCTGGTTATATATTAGGAAAAGGGACACAAAAGGATCTGTCTACAATATTGAGCGCTGGCACGACAAACCCGGCTATGGGAATGAACCAACCCGTTGTGACACCTCCGCCTGTATCAAATAATCCAATTTTGCAACCGGCTACATAAAATTGTGACTACTGATTTTTTGAGATTGGAGTTTATACAGAGTTTTTATTTTGGTATCGCAAACGCCTGTTGGATCTCATAAAGCTTTTTCCAGACAACATCCGTTTTTTCACGGGGCGATACAATAAAAATAAGCCGGGTTTTCTTTGCAACTGTGTTTATTAAAACTTTTACTTCCATATTTAATTTCACAGGAGCACCATCAGCAAAAACTCCAAACAGATTTACTGAAGCATTGTAAATAGTTTCAGGTATACCTTTTTTCTTTTCTACTATAGCAGTTATTTGATTAGTGTCTATTACAAGTTTGCGGTCTTTTGCTACGCTGCTGCATAAGCCTTTGTAATATTTTAAAAGATAATCGCTGATATCATTTTGTGAAATTGCAATAACGATATCAAGTTGGGCGATAAAAGCATAGGCAAAATAAGTTACGGTGTCTTTGTTGAACATACCGGGTGCAAAGCGAAGCTCCTCAAAACCGTGGTAAGGAATGCCTGGTGCAAATGATGGTGGCAGCTCAAATCTTTCAAAAGCCCAACCGGCAGGCTCCTTTAATAATTCCGGCTTGTGCTCCTGTGACAACACGGCAATGGAGAGAGAAATACTGATCAGGAATGCAAACAAATTCTTCATAAAGAAAGGGAATTTTAGCAGACGTCAAGGTGCACAAAGTATATTCAAGCTGACCTTGTCTTATCAATAAAATGCGGTTAAGAACTGAACTAATTTTTCAAGATCATCCTTTTTATCAAAGTTGACTTTGTTTGTTTTTAGATAATTCTCAATGTTCAGTTCTTCTTTGGGGAAAAGCTGCTGTACTTTTTTCTTGCCGGCACGCACAAAGCGGTTGTATCCATTTCCCACATAATATTGTGTTTCTTTTCGTAACAAAATATCTTCGTTGAGCAAGAGGTCGCGACTTTTTGCTGCATCGGTTCCATCTGTGTAACTGGTAATAGATGTAATGGCGACCGTGTTTTTTGGTGTATTGTGGGTACCGATCTTTCGAACATCTGCCACTACCCAAACTTGTTTCTCGGCCAATTTTACAAATTCATTATCGACAATGATCCGGACAAATCCTCCGTCATAGTAAAATGTATCCTGGGCGAAAGCAATGAATTTAATATTTTTTTCATCAGCCAGCGCAAGCGTATCGTCTTTGTGATTAATAAAAAGCATTTGATCAAACAAGCGGCTATAGTTCATCTTCACCGCTATTCTTTTACCGTCCCTTAAGATCACGTTGCCAGGTGTGAATTCCGGAAAATAATACATATCGGCTGTTGTAAGCACATCTTTAACTCTGTTGCCTGCTTTAATAGTAACAAGTGTTGAGTCTTGTGCCGGTAAGTGAGAGCAGCCGATAAAAATAAACAACAGTAATAGTAGTGCTTTCATGGTTGGCTTTTTTAAGTACAATAAATTTACTGAATAACGCACAGACTAAGAGCAGCAATTATGTATTTTTTATTAATGGAAACCAAATGGGAGCGCTACAGATACCTGTTGAGAAAAAGACTACATTTACTTGTGCCTCCTGAATTTCTCCACCTGGCCTGATCTGGTATAACATGAAAACTTTTCTTTTTGATCCCTTTTTTGTATTCATTTTTTTAACCACGTCCGATCCTGAACTGTTCTGGAACGGATATAAATCTTAAATTATGTTAGTAATAGCACAACACACCAACATCACTGACCCCGCAGCTTTTTGGGCAAAAGCACAATCAGTTATCGGAGCTACACCTGCCGGTACCAGCGTTATATCTGTTTTTCCATCGAAGGATGGTAAAACGGGCACTTGTGTTTGGGAAGCAGGTAGTGTTGATGAACTTCAAAAATTTCTTGATAAAGAATCAGTGGGATTGGCCACAAATTTTTGCTATGAAGTAAATGAAGCAGTTGCATTGGGTTTACCCGAAAGAAAAAAAGAAACAGCGCTTAACTGATCCTTTTTAATGTTTTTGAATTTAAGAGCTGCATTGGCAGCTCTTTTTATTTTCATAGATATAGACCGGGTGGTCGCCTTTCCGGCTCATGCGGGACAAGTGAGGACATTACACAAGGCCGGGAGAAGATCCTCAAATGAATTCAAAACTTTCTGTGTAGAACCGGCCTTATTGAAGAGCCAAAATATACTATTTTGTAGTCTAATTTATTATCTATAGCGATTGACATTATATATTCTTTCCTTCCATACATTATTTTGCAGGTATAGTTCCCCGGTCTTAAATTAATCGGCACACGGCCATATTTATCAGTATACCCGGAAAAAACAAGACTATTACCGGCATTATAAATTTTTACTGATTGATACGAAACGTACTCAGAACTGACAGCCGATTTATAATAAAACTGAAAATTATCTGCATAAACTGATACACTCAGGAATATACTTAGTGTGATGGCAACAATATGTGCTTTCATACTTTTAAAATTTTTATTAATATTTAAAATAATTAAGTGTAGCAGGCTTGTATTTTCTTGTCGATGTAGTTGAGATGGCCAACAAGCTGCTGTTATCATCTTGCTCCTTTTTCTTCTTTTCCTGGGATGGCTCGATATTGCATGAGAATTTTTGATTCGTGTACGTAATTACTTCTACTACATCTTCTATATCCTGCCCATCAGTTAATTCCAGGCATATATGATAGTTCCCGATACTGTCGATAGTTTTTCTTATTATGGCCGAAGGTTGAATATTTAATTCGCCTTCTGACCAATTAGTGATCGTTCTTGTTGTATCAATAAAAGTTCCGCTTATTTCCCAAATCCTTTTGGTATTGTATGACCTGTTAAATACAAATACCGCGAGGAAAATACCCATGGCCAAAAATACCAGCGACGGATAATTTGTTTTTAACTTACCTACAAGCGGCAATTCGACCTCAGTAACTTCTTTGGTCACTTCATTTATGTAAGTCTTTTGTTTTAACAGCGCTATAAACGCCAGCATTATGGAAAATAAACGAAATCCCATAAAGGATATAAATTGAATACTTCATAAAAACCTTTTAGAAGTTAAGAAAACGTTATGTGCGAATAATAATGGAACGGAATTGTTTCCAGAGAGAGGGGGTTATGCATCCAAAGACATTTCCAATACGCCAGGTCTAACATCCATTGAACAACTCAAATTTACTAAGTCGCAATGCCGACGACAATCCCTCAAAAGAGGTATTTTGTGAGTGACGACTGCAAATTGCAGGTGCGCTACAAACTTTAAGTTCAACAGTTTGGTTTCGGCAAAAATGACCCGAAGCAATGAGAAATTGAAAAGGTGAAAAAACGGGACAAGAACAGGTGAATTCTTCATAAAAAAAATCATTTATGGAATTTATCATTGCAGTCAATATCATCCACCAGGTATTCAAAGAAAGTATTGATCACGGGAGGTTCATTCGGGCACCGCGAAACAAATAAGAACACCACCGATAACTGTGGAGTGGCGCCAACAAAAATATTAGATTGCCTAATTAGAGATATCACGGACCGCTATTTATCAGGCAGGCTTGCCTGGTGAATGGCGGTAAAAAGGTATTGTTTATTAAAAATTATTATAAAATATTAAACGTTGGGTTTAGTGCTACGGACGATGACATTAAGATGTCTTACCGTAAAATGGCGCTGAGATATCATCCTGATAAAAACGGAAATAAATTTTCCGAAAATAAGTTTAAAGATATTAACGAAGCTTATCACACTTTGATCAACGAGAACCAAAGAATAATTTACGATCAAAAATTTCTGCTCAACGAAACTTCGGCCAACACTACCCGGCTTATTTTTATTTACATCGTGGTTATAATAGCAGTAAGCTCTTTTGCTGTGTGGTATCTTGGCCAGCTGCCTGTATAATAAAACTTCAAACCGCCACTGTACTTATGATTGGAGATTAGTACAGTTTCAATTTTTGTTTAACCCGAATACTTTAATTATTTCAAGGGCTAATTTTTGCTCCAGCTCTTTTTTTATTCCCTGCATATTCTCCTGGTTAATGAGGTTATTCATTTCAAACGGATCTTTTATTAGATCATAGAGCTCATTCCTGTTTTCATATTTGTACCAATGAATGTATTTATACCGTTCCGTTCTTATTGCTTTATAATCTGTATCAATTAACCAGGGCATTGGATTTTCATAACTGTAATATTCCATTAAAAAAGACTTTCTCCAGTTTGCCTTTTTGCCCTCTAATAAAGGAATAATTGATCGTCCCTGGATATGCTGTCCGATGCGGGCTCCGGCCAGCATCAACGCCGTTGGCGCATAATCAACAGATAAAACAAATTCACTATTCCTTGTGTTTTTCCTGATCATCGGCGGATATCTTATCAATAGTGGTGTTCTCACCGCTTCTTCATAAGGCAGGCGTCTTTCCAGGCTCAACCCATGTTCACCATAGAAGTATCCGTTATCACTGGTGAACACTATGAACGTTTTATCAAGAATTTTTAACGCTTCCAGTGTTTGCAATATCCTGCCCAAACCCTCATCAACAGCCAGTAGCATTTCTGATCGGTCGCGAATAGTTTTGTCGGAAGTAAAATGATCCAGCATCGTTCCGAACTGCGCTTCCATTTCTTTTGACTTTTTTTTATAGATCGTTTGGCCGATCACCGTTTGCGAATCCACAAGCTCGAACGATTGAATGATATTTTTTCTCCTTTCAAACTTTGCATCTTTGTATTTTCCTTCATGTCGGGGTGCAGGTATATATTTTGATCCGGCTTCCAGGTCCAGCGCTCCACTGTTCAGTTGTATTGCATCGGGGTGAATGGCTTTATGACCTACAAACAAAAAAAATGGCTTGTCACGCTTTTTGCTGATAAACCCGATAGCCCGGTCCGTTAGTAAATCTGTTACGTACCCTATTACAGTTTGCAGCGTATCGTTTTCATACAATTGCGGATCAATTGTTCTGCCCTGGCCCGGGAAGCTGCACCAATAATTATATCCCGGACGCGGAGTGGGATCATTGCCCATATGCCATTTACCGATATGAGCTGTTTCATATCCAGCCTTCTGTAATTCTATGGGAAAAAGATTTAGCTGGTGACTCGCAAGGTCGCGGGCTACATTATCAATAATGCCATGACGTGATGGATATTGACCGGTAAGAATGCTGGCCCTGTTTGGCGAACACAACGGTACCACATGATAAGCATTTTCAAAAAGCACACCTTCACGGGCCAGCCTGTCTATATTGGGTGTCGATAGAAAAGGATGACCGGCAGCGGCAAACTCATCCCAGCGAAGATCGTCTACAACGATCATGATGATATTAGGCTGTCCGTACTCAAAATTATTTTTTGCATCAGATCGTTTATCGCTTTCATCATTGCCAGAACCCAGTAACAGCGGAATAAATAATAGTGGATGAAAAATTTTTTTATTCATTTGTTTCGTATATAAATCCTTGATCTTTATTGAGTGCATGCGTTATCCGGGGCGTTCATCTCTCATCAATTACAGTTCAGCGTGAGATAAGGTAACAAATCTTTTTTGTTCACGCAAAGTCGGTAGCGCCACAGGCATTCCATTAATGCTTCGACGCTTTATTTTTTATATGTGCATACGTTAACAGAACCTATTTTTCATTTACCTGCAGTTCTTCCCATTCAGTAGTTTCATCCTTTATTCTTTTGAATTCATAAGCGTTAGTAAAGCCGATAACAATTTCTGCTGTAGTAAAAATTCTACACCCCTCCAATAAATGACCGCCAATTGTTTTACCTGTAATGTCGCTGATGCAAATGTGCAGGTGACTGCCATTGACCGAAACAGTACCTGTAAGACTTACAATTTCAAAATGGCCTGAACCACTATTGCCTTTCGCCTGGTTAGCAAAGCGTATCGTATAATCAGTAAGACTTCCCGCACAAGTATTGATCCAGCCGGCTTCAATATTTTTTTCTTTCACCATAGCTTCAATACTATTGCGAAGATCTTCACCGGGTTTGAGACGGAAAGCATACACCTTGTTACTATCCATTGCTTCTGGTTTTTAACTTCTGAAATTAATTTATTCGGTTGTTGGTGATTGAAGGCGTAAATGCATTATTTAATTCCTCGCCCCTGAACTTCCTGCATGAATAATATTATTATCAGAATCGATGAGGCAGGCGCCTGAAATAACGCCTCCATTGGTTGCAAATTTCCAGATCAATGCACCATTGGTCGCATCAATTGCATGCAGATAATTATCACTTGCTCCGACATATACAACCCTGTTCGCTGCCACTGGATTTGAATACCATCCGCTATTGGCAGGGCCGTAATGCCACGCTACTGTGCCATTCGTTTTTAATGCTGTAAAATCACCGTAATGAAAACCAGGCAGCACCAATGAATCAAGTGTAACAGGACAAGATCCTACGATCGTGCTGGAGTTTCCGGCATGCAGGAGCTGGTACCGCCATTTAAAACTTCCATCACTTGCATTAAATGCTTCGACATATTGTTCGGTATAGAACGACGAGCTTAAATAAAGATTCCCATTAGCTATTGCCGGCCTGGTTGCCACTGAAGAACATACTGCGTTCCAAAAATTCGTGCCTGTGTTGGTATTGATACATTTTAGCTGGTACTGGCCACCAGAACATGCAAAATATATTTTATCATTTATCACAGTAGGAAGCGTGCCTCCCAAACCAATTACTGTTGACCATATAACATTACCAGTGGCTTCATCTAGTGTATAAAAACTACCACCATTAGAGTTTATATATACTTTACCACCTGACACGACGGGAGAAGTCGGCCAGGAAATCTGCTTGTTCCATTTCAATAACCCTGTAGTCGCATTAATTGCATAAACATTGCCGTCAGGATAATTATTCTTGCTGCTTATAAATATGACACCGTTTGAGATAACAGGACTTTCACTCCGTATCGGGGCCGTGGTAAGATATTTCCATTTCAATGCTCCGGTTGCAGCATCCAGCGCATAAAGATTTTTATCCATACTGCCGATGTAAAGTGTATTGCCAACCAATAAAGGACTTGAATGAATAGGCCCACCTGTAGTATACTTCCATAATTCTGTTCCATTGTTTGCATTGATGGCATACACATTTCCATCTGAACTGCCAATAAACACTTTTTGATTAGCCCGCAGGAAAACAGTTTTTACTACATACTTTTTTGTGCTGCCATCTTCGGCAGTAACAGTATAATTAACGAGATTATTAAAATTTTGTGCTGAGCCGCTTGCAGGTGACAACGATACTCCTGTAAAAGTTATGTTTGGAATAAAATTACTGACATTCACTCCCTGGTTTACCTGCACAGTAATGGTATCAGCCCCGATAGTACCCGATATATTATTAATGATGTAGTTGCTATTGTCCGCAGTTCTAAAAATAAAAGATGTTATTACTTTTTCTGATGACTTCGGAGGAGGTGGCGGCGGCGGTGGATCCGGCTTCTTTTTTTTGCAAGAAACTGCAAGCATCAATGTGAATACAAAAATCACCAGGCAAACGACGGGATAAGGTCTCATATCGAATAAAAATAATAGATTTTTTCAACATTTTATGTTCGGGTTTACGAGACGTAAAGTAAATGTTGGTCAGCGTTTATCCTGATTTTTCCGAGGGAACTCTGCAGGGGTGATAAATAAAGTCTGTCTATATTTCGTTGAAAAAATAGACAGACTATCCAACTAAAGCTAATTGTGAAAGTGAAGATCAGATCACAATTGCATCTCTAACCTTTTTTTCCTAACTCGGCCATTTGATTTGCTAATTGACTTACTTGTTTGCTTAAACCGGCTACTGCCTGGATTACCTGTTCGAGCCGCGGATCAGGGCCTATTGGGTTGCCCTGTTCGAAAATGCCATCGTGTTCAATCTTTTCGGCCTTTAATTCTTTCCGCTCTGGCTTTTCGTGCTTTTCATTCTTCTCGTGTTTCTCATTCTTTTCAAGTTTTTCGATCTTTTCAAACTTGTCACTCTTTATCTCTTTGATCCAGTCTTTAACTACTTCCGGGAAAGGCTTATCAAAAAAATCTTTCAACGATGTTTTCCCCACTTCGAAGTTTGGATTCTTACCAACCATGAACCCTAAAATGGCTGATAGTTCACGAACACGCAAATTACTTAGTGGTGTGTCAAGACTGATCTTTACTTCGGGCCGGTCGTCCTTTGAAATGAAAGGTTGCTTTTGTTCATTTTTTTCTGCTTTTGCCATAATTTTTCCTCCTTGGTTTATTGGTTAATTAAAATAAAATCATTGTTGGTTCTAAATCTTGTTCATCACATTCGTCATTTCTTTTTCATACATCATTCTTCTGTTTGTGCCGTGGTAAAGCAGATCAGCAACCGATTTGCTGATGGGTTGACCACTGTGCTTTTCATAAAAAAGAAATGCCGGGCTTGGATTCACTTCGAAACAATAATAATCACCTTCAGGTGTGAGCTTAAGATCGATGCCGGCAAGTAACAAATCTAATTTTTGAGCCAGTAGTAAACATGACTCTTCAATTGCTATGGGCAATGTTGTTGCTTCCATTTCTACTGATTTCCCGTCACGATTAGCATAACGATAATCAACAGCCTCCGAGAGGATCCGTGTAGCGAATAGTTGATTTCCCACTGTGTGCACCCTGATATTCTCACCGGGAATGAATGACTGGAGCTGCGCAGGACCATTGCGCAAAAATTGAATCCTTTCCAATTGCTGCGATTGCATACGCCTGACAATTGAACGAATTCCGCTTAGTGACTTGTAAATGACTTCACCATTCCATTCATTATAAAACTGAAGAGCTGATTGAGGATCATTGGTTACAAGTGTTGGCGGTGTAAGTAAACCACATTCACGAACAAGCAACCCCTGGTAAGGTTTGCTTGCATTAGACATGCCGCCGCCTGTACGATTGATAACAGGACAGGCAAGATCTTCAAACAGCGCCATTAACCCGCTATCAAATTCAAGATACATCCCTGGCACGGCATCTTTCGAAATATCAGCAGGAGCAATGCGGGCTTCTTCACCAATGTAACGAACATAAACACCTGTCAATTCTTCAATATCAAGTTTCCAATCAGGCCCCGCGATATATCCTTCAGGATGTGATCCCCTCCAATGCCATTTTACCTTAAAGCCTTTTGGATAAACACCAAGATCAAGGAACCGGTAATCATATTCGCAATCGAGCAGACGTGAGCACATCAACTCAGTAAGACTATCTGCCAAACCACCACAAATAAGGATCATGTAAATTAGTTTTGAAATGTAAAATTGTTATTCCTCCTGTTTTTTTCTTTCGATGTAAGAAGTGAAACCACCTCTTTGACTATCTTATCTTTTGTATCATTTTTGAAATGCTCCAGCTTAGGAAAAGGTTCAATTGCGATCACATCATATTCATCGTTATCGGTTGTTATTGCCAATTCTACAAGGCTTAATCCTGATTCTTTTGCAAAAGCTATTAATGATGGTTCAAGGGTTTTTGCATCAAAAGATGTTTTATCGTCCCAGATTACATGATCACCGATTACACAAACAAATTTTGCTTCGCCATGCGGGGCTACGAGACAAACAGGGGAATACTTCTGCATTTGAGCAAGTCCATCCCATTCATTTGTGTCTTCTATTAAATAGCTGAGTTCACTGCCAAGAGAGCTAAATACTGCACCGCCAATTTCACGAGACATCAGTTTTTGTCTGAATTGATCCGCTTCTTCAGGAACGTTTGTTATGATTGTTTCTAATGCCCGAAGCCCATTATGTCTCAATAAAGGTTGCCAGAACAATAGCGCAGCTTTTGGCCGATACCATATTGCAGGAGAATATCGATTGATCACGGGACATGATAAACTCCAGAACCAGGCAAGTAATGCCGCATGCGTCTCTGATTGCATGTACATGAGATCGTCTTTTTGCCAACCATCCGGGTCCAGCCATGCAGGATTGCGAACGAATACACTATTAATCTCATCATCAGAAAAACTAAGCTCTGAATTCCAAACAAGCCTGCTTTTATTTTCATTATTGTATAATCGCCACTCAAAACTGCAGGGATGGGTCAATGGATTTGAAATAACCAATACCGGCTCGTTATGATCCTTTAGTGAATCATAAACTTCACGGCAAAAAGGATCGTATAAATCACCAATGATTAAATGCATAACGCTTTTTCTTTTTTTCGTCTGAGTATAAAAATTTCCCTGCGTGGGCTTGCGCTATCCCGCCACTAATTAAAGCATAACGATAATATCCAAAGGGGAGGAGTAAAGAGAAGTAAACGGGTTGAAAAAATTTACCAGAAAACAAATATATGTTTGTGCATGGCGAAAGTCAATACCTCGAAAGGGTGATTTTTAAAACAGTATGATCTTTTGCTCTTGCTATTCTATTCAAACTCAAAAAGAAGATTATATGCAAGCCACCAAAATGATTAAGGTGCCCCGTTGTTGTTGGAGACTCAGGCCAGCAATTATTGAATTTTTAATTTATTGCTTGTGAAAATAAGAACACCAATGAGCCGGCGACGGTGATAGCAAGGCTACATATAAAATTGCTCGGAAATGATCTTTCCATCTTTTACCTGGTAAACGCAAAGCTCAGTTATATCCATTTGTCCTTTTTCTTTTATCGTCACATTCATCCTCATCGTGCAGGCGAATGAATTTGCTGCGACCATAGGATCAGAAACATCAAGATTGTGCGTTTGCTCTACCATTGAATTCCATTTGTCTCCTTTTTCTTTGATGGCCATTAATCCTTTTGTTTCTTTTTTAAAAGCAGGTGTATCGTAAGGTTCAATGCTTACAGCATCATCAGCGAATAATTCTTGTTGCGCCTTTGCAAAATCGCCTTTGCGACAAAGGCCGACAAGCCGATAAGCAATTTCTTTAGTTGTCGTATTGATTTTTTTTGAAAGCTAAGAAATGTTTGGGAGTAAATGAGGACACTACTAATAGCCAGCGAAACCCAAATGAAGCAATTTTTTCTAATACCTTTTTCGGGGTATTGTTACAAAATGAAAATAATTTAATATTTAGGTGCCAACAATTAAGTACCGTAAAAAAACATTCTCCAACCGGTGAAAACACCCGGAGTGTACTTTTTGGTAGTGAATACATTAGTAATAGAATTCTACTTCTATAACCAATAAATTTTGTCCATCAAAAAATTAATTCTATGGCTAAATTCCCAAGACTTTTTCGTTTGTTGCTATTTGTCCTGCTCTTTACAACTTGCACCAGTAAAGATCCAATCGAGAGTAATCAACAAGTGTTTACAGGTTGGACGGGGTCTGATAATCCAAACACAGTGCCTACATCACTGAATTTTGCATTTGCAAATCCTACGGTCGGCTCAAGAGTCGATCTTACACCGTTCCTTGCACCAATTGGACATCAGGGTCAAACAGGGACATGCGTAGCATGGGCTTGTGCATACTACACAAAGACGGCAAACGATGCAATTATTTACAATAGAAATTCAAGCCAACTTAATTCCCCTACTTATCAATTCAGTCCCAAATATCTTTTTTATTCCATCCCTGACAATAAAAAGGGATCGGGTTGCAACGGAACGGAATTTACGTATGCACTCGACGTAATGCAACAAAAGGGATCAGCCACCATGGCGACCGTTCCTTTTTCAGCATTAGGAAATTGCAGTATTAATAATGTGAATGCTGCCTGGAACACAGAAGCTTCTCAACATAAGATAAAGTATTACCGTAAAATAGATTTTAATCTTTCCAGCCTAAAACAACAGTTAACTAACAAAAATCCTATTATTATCGGTATACGCTGCACTCAGAATTTTAATAATTGGCGGGGTCAGGGCATTCTCAATACCAGCGGCGGATTAACTAACGATTATCATGCACTCACTGTTGTGGGATATGATGATGCGAAAAATGCCTTCAGGATTGCAAACTCGTGGGGCACTGGCTGGGGTGATCAAGGTTATATTTGGGTTGACTATAATTATTTTTTTAGCGGCAGCTTTGTTCACAATCAAAATGCGTACATAATAGCAAGTGAAGAAGGAACACCAAATCCGAATCCTCCAACACCAACGACTACTGGAGTCGATTTGGCAACATGGGTATTTTCTGATTTCTCAACATCATTTCAAACCGGGTTCATCAATTCCCGAACAATTAATTTTAATCTATACAATATCGGTACTCAGGCGGCCACCCCCTCTTCAAATTGGAGTTTTTATTATTTATATTATAATGCTTATAATGCAAATGACTATGGAATACTTTTCCAGGACGTGTTTAATACCTCAGTACCTGTAAATTCATTTAATTGCCCTAATGGATTTACTTGTAATTTTAATTATTCTATTCAACCTGGTTCCAGCTTTGCTCAATCAGTATTTAACCTTCCCAGCCTTAGCCGTGGATATTTTGTCCCGCCATTAAATGGAGCTTATTATTTAATCATGGTTGCAGATCCCGGAGGAGCATTTTCAGAACAGAACAAACAGAATAATATTTTTTATACGACAGGACAGTTTCCTAAAATATTTCAGAATGGGTATTCAAATCGAACCCGAATAGATAGTTTGAGTTTTGAAAATCCTGTCACATTATCATCTGAAAAGCTTAAGATTTCAGAATTTAACTCAGCAGTTACATCAAAAACACCTAATGCCTATACCTCTGAGGAAATACTAGCATTTCTTAATTATAAAATAAAAACCGGAGAAATAAGGAAAAAAATCCTGGAGTTTACTTATCCATCTTCTTATAATGGAAAAAAAGTTTATAATAAATAGATCCGGATTATGATAATCTAATCGCCAAATAGCTAAAGATTCAACTAAGTATAAATGCAAGACATTAATTACGTCATATTTTGGGATGGCAAACAAATGAGAACACTTAGAACCATCGGGATAAAACCGTCTATAGTAATTATACCTGCTTATGTCCTACACTGAAATCACTTTGATTGACACGAACGAAGGCGGAAGCATTCTTTATTTCATTTACTCACGGACACGAACCAAGGCGGAGGACCCTTAAGGCAGACTAAATATTTGAATTGAGAGCAGAATTACTGAAAGTATAAATGTGCGACGCATCAGCAGCCACATAGTAGCAATGTAGCCCGGCCAATAAATATCACTTCAAATATTCATCCTCTTCAATTCACTAACCGCATAATCACAAGCCCTCGCCGTCAGCGCCATATAAGTCAATGAAGGATTTTGGACAGCACTTGAGGTCATGCAGGAGCCATCGGTAATAAATACATTGGGCACTTCATGCATCTGGTTCCATTTATTCAATACAGAAGTTTTTGGATCATTGCCCATACGGGCGGTGCCCATTTCATGATTGGCATTGCCGGGGAAAGACATGGTGGCATTGACTGAAACATTTTTAAATCCCGCTGCTTCCATCATCTCCGCCGATGTTTTTTTCATATCCTCAAACATGGCTTTCTCATTTTCTTTGAACTCACAATCAACCGCAACAACTGGCCTGCCCCAATTATCTTTTTTATTTGTGTCAAGCGTAACACGGTTATCTGCATAAGGAAGACATTCACCAAATCCATACATGCTCATTCGCCATCCGGCCGGGCTCCGTCATTGCCTGTTTTAATTCTTCGCCGATCATGGCATCGCCTTGCTCGCGCGGCCGGCCTGCACTGGCACCGAAATGATAGCCGCGGAGATAGTTTGTTGTCTGCTCTTTTATATTTACAAAGCGTGGAATATATAATGGTGTCGGCCTGCGGCCATAAGTTACCCATTCTTCAAAACCATCAACAGTTCGCCGATACACTGAGCCCTTTAAAATGATCCATCAGGTTGCGGCCCACCTGGTCGCTTCCATTTCCCAGTCCATTGGGAAAACGTGATGATGTTGAATTCAATAATATAAATGTAGTGGCAACAGTGGCGGCATTGAGAAAAATAATGCGTGCATAAAATTCTTCGGTCTTCTTTGTTTCCGTATCGATGATCTCCACTCCTGTTGCTTTTTGTTTTTGCTCATCATACAAAACTTTATTCACCAGCGAATGCGGCCTCACTGTCAGGTTACCGGTAGCATATGCAGCAGGCATCGTACTTGCATTGGTACTAAAGTATGCACCAAACGGACAACCACGATGACAAAGATCTCTTGCCATGCATTGTCCCGCGGCCTTTTACAGGTTGTGTAAGATTGGCCGCCCTGCCCATGATCACTTTGCGATCATTATATTTTGTTTCGATCTGTTGCTTAAAATATTTCTCCACCACGTTCATTTCAAATGGCGGTTGAAATTTTCCATCGGGTAAAGTCGGTATGCCATCTTTATTTCCACTTACACCAATAAAAGATTCAACATGATCATACCAGGGTGCAATGTCCTTATATCGTATCGGCCAGTCTATGCCATGACCATCTTTGGCATTGGCTTCAAAATCAAGATCACTCCAGCGGTAACAGGCCCTTGCCCATAAAAGAGAACGGCCACCAACGATATCTCCTCTTATCCAGTCAAAGCGTTTTGTTTCTGTATAAGGATTTTCGCCATCGTTGATATAAAAATGTTTGTTGTCTTCACGAATTGAATAATGCCGGCTTTGAATAAAGAATTTTTTTCTGTCTTCAGGTGATAAGGTTAGCCGGTGTGTGAATTCCCAGGGGTTTTTGTTTGCAGTAGGATAATCGTTAGGATGTGCAACATTGCGGCCGCGTTCGAGCAACAAAACTTTTAATCCTTTTTCACAAAGTTCTTTTGCGGCCCAGCCACCGGAGATGCCGGAGCCAACTATGATTGCGTCGTATGTGTTTGTAAGGCATGATGGAAATTAAGAATTAATATCTAAACCTCACCCCATCATTATCCCGAATATCGAAATGTCCGCCGCCCTCTCCTGAAGGAGAGGGGATGTAGAGTCTTCTTATAAGGGAAAGATGATGGGGAGAGGTTTAAGCTTGTTTATTAAAATGTTTCTTCATCGCAAGCGGATAATCCGCCAATGCAGTTTCGGGGTCTTCCAATTCAGGGTGCCATAATTTTTCCCATTCAAAACTGTAATAACCTTTGTATCCTCCTTTTGATAATGCATCGACTGCTTCGAATATTGGCACTTCACCTTGTCCTAATCTTGTGTATTGCGGTTTACCATCCACCAGCTTTGCATCTTTGATATGCGTATGATGGATATATTTTTTTAAGCTCTTATACATTTGCAGCGGCGGTTCTTTTGTTATCGTCCACATATTGCATGGATCCCATACGAGGCCGACATTTGCATGCGATGCATCTTTCATGATCTTTTCAATATCATGTGTCCAAACCAGATCACCATGTGTTTCCATCAATACCATTACTTTGCTGGCTTTTGCATAATTACCGAGTTCCAATAATCCCTTTACGATAAAATCCATCGTTTCATCTTTATCCCTGTCTTTTGGCAGCAGGTTGGGAAATACTCTTACGTTAGGACAATTCAACTGTGCTGCAAGATCGATATAGGCTTTGCCTTCCGTTATATTTTTTTCCCTGTCCGCTCCTTCAGTAAAGTGTAATGTGCATGATGAATCCAAGATCAACAAACTCGAAGTTTTTTATCCTTCATTATTTTAAGACTGGCGACCCGATCTTTTGTAAGCTCATTGGTTTTTGTAAGGTCGATCTGCGCATCAATCCACGTATTTCAATGCCGGTATAACCATGCTGTACTGCGAAATCCGTAATTTTCTGAAAGCTCCAATCGGGACAACCGAGTGTTGAAAATGCCAGTGGCATTTTTTCTTTTTTTGTATCAAATGGAATTTTTGCAAACGCTGCTCCTAAAAGCAGGCCTGATGTTTGAAGAAATTCTTTTCGTGTTGAATGGCGCATCGTTGATGAGTTTAGACCCGATAGCTATCGGGTTCGGAGTTCAGGGTCTGAATGTACGAATTTACAAAACTAAGGGGAAGGTGTGAGTTCGGAGTTCAGACCCGATAGCTATCGGGTTCGGAGTTCAGAGTCAAGAAGACCGAGTTTGCAAAACGGTAGAGAATGTATACCTGGCATATCGGTTTAATCCGTTTGATCCGTTTAATCCGTGTCATCCGTGTTCTGATTTAGTTTTTAAAAAAGTGAAGAACACAGAGAAACACGGAGTAATGATCGTGTAACATGGTGCCGCTGTGCCTCCGTGGTTTTTTATATAAACCTGAACCATTGCCTGGATATGCGCCTGCTTTTCAATTTACATTTTTTAACTTTAGTAAATAAATCCTGAATTATGAATTTAACATCCCGCAGAGACATGATAAAAACATTGGCACTTGGAACAGGCGGCCTTCTTTTATCTCCTAAAATATTACGATCGACAAGTCTTTATAAAAAAGACAGGCTGGGAGTTGCATTGGTTGGGCTTGGTTATTATAGTACGGACCTGCTGGCGCCGGCATTGCAACAAACAAAACATTGTTATCTCGCGGGATTTGTAACCGGCACACCTGCAAAAGCAGAAACATGGAAAGCAAAACATAAAATACCTGATAAGAACATTTATAATTACCAAACCTTTGACCAGATCGCAAACAACGATGACATCGATGTCGTGTATGTCGTGCTTCCGCCATCGATGCATAAAGAATATGTAATAAAAGCTGCTAATGCCGGCAAACATGTATGGTGTGAAAAACCAATGGCGATGACTGCAAAAGAATGCCAGGAGATGATCGATGCCTGCAATAAAAATAAAAGATCATTAGCGATAGGTTACAGGTTGCATCATGAACCTAACACGCAGGAATACCGCCGCATCATGAAACAAAAACTTTTAGGGAATGTAAAGAGCCTGGATTGTGCAGCAGGCTACAGGGATAATCGCACCGATCATTGGAAACAAAAAAAGGAAATGGGTGGCGGTGTACTGTATGATATGGGTGTGTATGCTATACAAGGTGCAAGATTGGGAACCAATATGGAACCAATCGCTGTTGTTTCGGCAACTACTTCAACAACAAGACCGGAGATCTATAAAAATGGATTGGATGAAACAACTACTGCGGTATTAGAATTTCCCGGTGGTGTAAAGGCAACTATCAAAACCAGCTTTGGTGAGAATATAAATTATATGAATATTGTTTGTGAAAAAGGTGAGATCAAAATGGCACCCTACTCCGCTTATTCTGGTGTGAAAGGCAGCAGTCCGCTTGGTGAAATAAACACTGCTTACGATACACCATGGCAACAGGCAAAACAAATGGATGATGATGCGTTATCGATCATGAATGGCAAACCAATGCTTGTGCCGGGTGAAGAAGGATTAAGAGATATTCGTATTGTTGAAGCGATTTATAAGTCGGCAGCTAGTAAGCAGATGGTAAAGATCAATTAACAATTAATAATTAATAATTAATAATTCGGGATTAGGCATAAAGCTTTTGAATATACATTGCACTGTCTTTAAACTTATCAGCTGCCATTTCTACAAAAATATTTTTTACGCCGCCTGTTTTTGCCGCAGCAAAAAATTCTTTCCAGTCAATAACACCTTGCCCAACGGGCACTTCCTTTTTATCGGCGGTCCAGTCTGATAAATGTGCTGAAATAAATCTGCCGGGAAATTTTTTAAAATAATCTGCCGCTTTATATCCATGCACTATTACCTGTGTCTGGAACTGCAACTTTACAAGATCAGGATCAAAACGGTCCAGCAATGCATCATAAATAAGTTGTCCATCCAGTTTTACAAATTCAAAATCATGATTATGAAAGCCGGCTTGCAGTCCTGCTTTTTTTATTTTCTCTCCCGCTTTATTCAGTTTATCTGCAGCAACGAGATAATCATTGATAGTAGCAGTTTTTGGCAACCAGAAAGTAGAGCAGATCATTTGTGTCATTCCCATGTCTTTCGCAAATTGAATGCGATCATCAAGATTTTCATCATTAAATTCAGCAGCACCAAAATGACAACTGGGGCAAGTCATGCCTGCATCTTCAATGGTCTTGCGAATATCAGATGTTTTCATTTTTGTAAAAGCTCCAAAGCCGATCTGCTCATAACCTTTCGGTGAGCACATTTCTATTTGTTTGTAACCCTGGTCAGCCATCATCTTTAATGTGCCTGCAAAATCACTGCTGAGTTTATCTTTTATTGTCCATGATTGAAATCCGAGTGGCATATCTACCAGTTTTGCATTAGAGAAAAAATCTGATGGCAGTTTTGACACAACAAATGCTGCACCTGCAGCTTTAGTTGTTGATGAAAGAAAGTTTCTTCGGTTTATTTTTTGCATGATAAATGAATTATGGATGGTGAGTGGTGATGTGATGAGTACTCAAGATTCACCATTCCGTTATAAAATTATGTATTAATATATAGAATGACTGAATAAATCCATGAGAAGTAATCAAGAATTGATAACTAACTACTCAGCATTCACCACTCACTACTCATCATTCCTGATCCAATCCTCAAGGTTCAACCCATGATCAGCCGCTGTCTTTTTTGCAACATCGTAACCTGCATCCGCATGCCTGATAACTCCAATCCCCGGATCATTTCTTAAAACTCTTTTTAATCTTTGTTCAGCATCATCAGTACCATCTGCAACGATCACCATACCTGCATGAATACTATAACCCATGCCTACTCCACCACCATGATGCAATGAAACCCAGCTCGCACCACCCGCAGTATTTACCAATGCATTTAATATCGGCCAATCCGCAACTGCGTCACTGCCATCGAGCATACTTTCTGTCTCCCGGTTAGGGGATGCTACACTTCCCGTATCCAAATGATCCCGGCCAATAACGATCGGTGCGCTGATTGTGCCGCTTCTTACCAGTTCATTAAATGCAAGTCCTGCTTCTTCACGTTCGCCTTGTCCCAACCAGCAAATGCGTGCAGGTAAACCCTGGAATGCAATACGGGTTTTGGCAAGCCGTAACCAGCGTTGCAATCCTTCATTCTTTGGAAACATGTTTGCAATAAGTTTATCGGTGATCATTATATCATTTGGATCACCACTGAGTGCAGCCCAGCGAAAAGGGCCTTTGCCTTCGCAAAACAATGGCCGGATATAGGCAGGAACAAATCCGGGAAAAGAGAAACAGTCAAGCTGTGAGTTGTGAGTTGTGAGTTGTGAGTCTTGGGTCCGCTGCTGATATTCGTGAGCTCTTGCTCTCAAGTTGTTTCCATAATCAAACGTGATCGCTCCTCTTGATTGCAACTCTATCATTAATTCAACATGACGATACATGCTTTGATAAGCTAACTCAAGATATTGTTCGGGGTTCTCCTGCCGCATGATGGTTGCCTGCGTATTATTGATTGTATGCGGTATATAGCCGATCAATGGATCATGTGCCGATGTTTGATCAGTAAGCGTATCGGGAACAATATTTCTTTCGATCAATCTTTCTAATAAGCAAACAGCATTGGTGAGCACAGCAATGGAAATGGCTTCACCATTTTGTTTGGCTTCAAGTGCACGGTCAATGGCTTCATCGATATTGTCAAACCATATATCGCAATACTTTGTTTCAATTCTTTTTTGAATGCGCCACATCTCTACTTCGGCGATAAGTGCAACGCCTTCATTCATGGTAATAGCAAGGGGTTGTGCACCACCCATGCCACCTAGACCGGCGGTTACGTTTAATGTTCCTTTAAGAGTTCCGGTTGAGTTCGGAGTTCGGAGTTCAGACCCGATAGCTATCGGGTTCGGAGTCGTGGACTCCCGACTCCCGACTCCTGACTCCTGACTGAAGTGTTTATTCGCTACCGCCGCATACGTCTCATACGTTCCCTGCACAATTCCCTGTGAACCGATATATATCCAACTGCCGGCAGTCATTTGCCCGTACATCATCAGACCCTTCTTTTCGAGTTCATCGAAATGTTGCCAATTGGCCCAATTGGGAACCAGTTGGGAATTGCTTATTAAAACTCTTGGTGAATCTTTATGTGTTTTGAGAATGCCAACAGGCTTACCTGATTGAATAAGCAATGACTCATCATTCTCCAATACTTTAAGTGCTGCGATAATATTATCGAGAGCTTCAAAATTTCTTGCAGCTTTTCCTCTTCCTCCATAAACGATCAGGTCATCGGGCCGTTCGGCTACTTCGGGATTAAGATTGTTTAATAACATTCTTAGTGCGGCTTCCTGTATCCAGCCTTTACAACTAAGTTTGTTTCCTGTTGGGGTTTTGTATTTGATGGCGTCGTATCCTTTTTGAATTAGAGTTGACATATAAATTTTTTTTTGAACCACGGAGGCACGGTGTCACGGAGTGACACAAACTCCGTGTTTCTTAGTGCCCTTGTGTCTCTGTGGTATAATTACAAAAGTCGCAATAAAATAAATATCTTCATTAAAAGAGTCATTAACTATGAGTGTACACATAAGTGCCAGGCCGGGGGAAATAGAAAAGATCGTTTTACTTGCCGGCGATCCTTTACGGGCAAAATATATTGCCGATAATTTTTTGCAGAATGTAAGACTGGTAAGCAGCACCCGCAATATTTATTTTTTTACCGGCACATATAAGGACAAACCGTTAACGGTTGGCGCCAGTGGTATGGGTTGCCCGAGCATTGGTATTTATTCTTTTGAATTATTTACCGAGTATGACGCAGATTGCGTTATTCGCATCGGCACATGCGGAGCATATACTAAAAAACTAAAGTTGTTTGACCTGATAAATGCAGAAACAGCCTGCAGTGAATCCACTTATGCGGAATGCGCTTATGGCTATAAAAAAGATCGCTTCAAACACCAGGGCGATGCTTTTGATATTATAAATGAAACTGCCGCAGCATTGCAATTGGATATAAAGACAGGGTCAATCCATTCGGGTGATGTTTTTTACCGTGCAGAAAAAGATAAGCCTGCAATTGTAAAAAAATATAAATGTCTTGCGGCTGAAATGGAAGCTTTTGCTTTGTTTGCAAATGCACGGTATTTGAAAAAGTCGGCGGCTACTATCCTTACTGTTTCCGATATTATTCCCACCCATGAAAAGATCTCTGCTGATGAAAGGGAGAAAGCTTTATTGCCGATGATGAATTTGGCATTGGAAGCTGTAACTAAATTATAACCTGTGATTTTTTTACAATGCTATTGCAGGAAAACGTTTCCTGCCTTTCACACCCACAAGCAGTGGTTTACTATTTAAAGGGTAACAGCCGGCAGCAGGATTCGCCATTACAGGGAAAACATCAAAGGTTTGCAGTGTCACTGGTAAAGCTACGCCGCAGTTCTTTGCAGGGCTGTTTGCTTTTAAACGAAAATCATCAAATGGCAATGGCTGGCTAAGATTTAAAGCCGATCTAAATGCCGGGTCACCCTCTTTACTTTTTGCTTCAAAACCGGGTCCGTAAACTGTTTGGGATTGAGTAAACAATAAACTGCTTTTAAACTCTGCCAATGATTTATAGGAGGTACCTCTAAAATCTTTATCATTAAAAATATATCCAAATGTGCGGAATAAGACCTCCATTACATTACTGGCACGGTAAAAAAAGTTGCCATCTGTTTTGCATAAATTATTTGGAGGCGGTATAAACCTTAACGCTTTGGGCCTTTCCCCATTATTTAAATAGGTCGCTGCAAACAAATTATTGAAGCTTGCAGTCGGCTGCGTTATTATTTGCGATGTGAATGGTCCGAAAATGGCATGCAATTCCGGTGGCGAAACTGCAACAAAAGTGTTGTGAAATAGTTGTATGCCTGTATCTCCACTGCCAACCTTTAAAAACGCAGATGTACGCCATACTTTTTTATCATTAGTGTGTCTTGGCCTGTAACCGGCTGTTGGCTCCCTTAAATCAAACAGGTTGCGATAAATATAAACAGGCGTTGCATCCGTGGCTGCTTTTTCTGCAATGCTCACACAATACAGACATCGGGTAAAAACATTCTGATATATTTTAGCCTTAGTGCCGGTCTTTTCACTTATAAATAAAGCATCATCATTAAGATTATTTATATAATTCCTGCTAAAATCCAAATCGCCCTTGATGGTGCAATCGTGCCCGTTCAAAAACTCGTTATTAGTTATTTTAGTTCCAATGTCAACGTTTGCTAAAACAAACAAACTTAAAACCGTGTTTTTGCCAAGGTTATTTGTCTCTACATTACCGGTTGGATTTACAAAATAATATTCGTTCTTTCTGTCTGTTCTGAAATACCAGGTCGGCATACCTCCGTCGAAAAGACAATTAGAGATAGTAAGGTTTGTGCTTTTACTATTGATAAGGCCGCAACTTCCACATAATATAGTAAGCCCGTCAAGGGTTATATCATTATTATTTTCACATTGTATCGTAGTTTCGCCGCCATACCTTACATGAATGTTTTTTAAAGTTAAGTAGCTGCAGCCCCCAATTCGAAGCGTAAACATTTGCTCAAATGCAATTCCCAATGGTACTTGTCGCGGATCTGTGGTTCCGGAATAATCTGCAAGACCGGGTATGTTGTTATGAGTATGCGATAGCCTTATATGAAGATGACCAGTGTCGCGGTTGGGCCATATACCGGGGCCCATATATACATAAGGATAAGAAAATGGCTGATCAGGAGCGTCAGCAGGGTCACCGGGCTTTGGCGCTAAAGCGGGTTGACCGTTTTCATATGTGACCTGCACTTTTTCTCTTTGATCATTTATATCAAATATTTTTTCAAAAGTTTCATTATTGCTGCGGAAGTCATCTACACTTGAATAGGTAATTAAACGTGTATAAGGAAATCCTGTTAAAAACATTCCGCGTATAAAAAAATTTCCTTCTCCGCTATAAACAGGTCTTACGCTTACATATTCATCTTCATGGGCACCTGCTATTATTTCTGAAGCCTTTCTCCAATCATTATTGGGAAACAAGAATGAACCTGTTCTGCCTACAGGCAACGTGTTTTCAATAATAACCTTATGGCGGGGCATTGGCTGTATTATAATGGGATTTTTTTTCGTGCCGGTTTTACCAGCTATCCTTACTTCTTCGATATATGTCCCTGAAAAAATATTCAGGGTATCACCGGCCTTTAAAACTGAAACACCTTTTTTAATAGTTTTAAATGGGCTAAGCTTTGTGCCCGGGTTAGCGTCGCTGCCAGCACTTTTTACGTAATAATTTTTTCCCATTAATAATTGTTTAAAATCAGATGAGGATGGATGCTCTTTTCAAATCTAGCGAATTGACGGATCGTAGTCAATACCTCGAAAGGAGTATAATCAACGATACAGGGGTGTTATCTTTCGTAGCTTTTTTTTCGCAGAAGATTCTATAAAACGAATTGTCCATCAAACCCGGAATTCAATTGAACATTCTTAGTTGCTGCGAACTCATTTACTTTTTGCACAAAAGAAAAATCTTTGATGATACCGGCGACCTTGTTGATATCATCAGCGAAGATCCTGTCTTCTGCAGCAAAGCTGACATGTTCACGAACATGATCATGGGCACACTCCAGTAACTCAGAACTTTTTAATGGTCGACGGAATTCAATTGCCTGGCAGGCAGAAAGTAATTCGATAGCAAGTATAAATTCAAGATTATCTAAAACACGGTTGAGTTTTCTTCCACTGATACTGCCCATGCTTACATGATCCTCCTGTCCAAGTGAAGTAGGAATGCTATCTGCACTGGAGGGGAAACACAATGTTTTATTTTCTGTAACGAGCGCAGCGGTTGTGTATTGAGGGATCATAAAACCACTGTTCAGCCCCACATCTTTCATCAATAACATGGGCAAACCCCATTTACCTTCCAATAATAAATAACAACGGCGATCGGAAATATTTCCCAGTTCAGACGCAGCAAAACATGCATAGTCGAGTGGCAATGCCAGTGGTTGCCCGTGAAAGTTGCCTCCACTGATCGTATCATCTGCACCAAGTATGATCGGGTTATCTGTTACAGCATTCAATTCTATTTCTGTCAATTCTTTTAAATGAAGCCATGCATTACGGCTTGCACCATGCACCTGCGGCATACAGCGTAATGAATAAGGGTCCTGCACACGGCCACAATCGACATGGCTTTGCATGATGGCTGAATCTTTTAATAATGCTCTTAATCGTTGTGCGACTAATTTGTTTCCGTTAAAAGGACGAAGGTCATGTAAGCGTTCATCAAAAGGGGCTTTAGTTCCGGTTAATGCTTCGAGGCTCATGGCACCGATGATATCTGCAGCCTCCAGACAATTATGCATTCGCTGTACTGCTTTTACAGCAAATGATAAAATGAATTGAGTACCGTTGATAAGTGCTAAACCTTCTTTGGGGCCAAGCTGTATTGGCAATAATCCTTTTTGTTTTAAAAATTCATTTGAGTTAATTCGTGTGAATTCGTTTTTATTCGTGTCAATTCGTGCATAAACTTCACCAAGCCCGATCAATGGTAAAAATAAATGAGCCAGCGGCGCAAGATCACCGGAAGCACCTACACTTCCTTTTTCAGGTACTACAGGTATCACGTCATTTTCTATATGCCAAAGAATTCTTTCGATAGTTGATAACTGTATTCCACTAAAGCCCTGTGCCAGCGCATGTACTTTTGTTATCAGCATAAGTTTAGCAACTTCAACAGGAATGGGATCACCCACTCCTACACTGTGACTTTGTAAAATTTTATATTGAAGTGTTGCCGTATCTTCTTCGGAGATCTTTGTATTGGCTAAAATGCCAAAGCCGGTATTGATACCATAAACAGTTTTATTATTTTCTACGATCTGTTTTACATAGTCATGGGAAGTTTCTATTTTTTTGCCGGCTTCTGCATTTATAATCCCTTTTATTTTTCCATTCGCGAGTGCAATTGCATTTCCGACAGTTAGTTTATCAATTCCGTAATTAAATGCTGAAATCATGATATTCAATTGGTGTTCAAATGTAGTGCTTTAGGGAAAGTTTATTACATTTGCGCCTCTGAAATGGTCCGGTAGCTCAGCTGAATAGAGCAGCTGCCTTCTAAGCAGCAGGTCATTGGTTTGAATCCAATCCGGATCACAAAGGTTTGTGTTACACACAAACCTTTGCTGTTAATATAATACTATGTAATGCTAAAACGGACTCAACTTTTGAATAAGCTTTCGCTCACTTACAATTATCTCTGCCTGCCCCAACATTGCGGGCACGTATTGTACCTGGTAACCATGCGATGTTTTGCGCTCTTTCGGCAATGATATATGAACATCGAAACTCCCCTGCTCCTCGTTAAATTTATCCGAAACCCAAACCACTTTACTCTCAAGTACACCAAATTCCTGGTAAGCTTTCAATTTTATCACAGCTTTCTGACCGGCCCGTATCTTCCCGAAATTCTCCTGACCTAACTTCATTATTCCAACAAACGAAGTATCGTTCTCAGGTGCATTAAGAGGTATGGCAAAAGAGGGGCGGACGATTTTCAAACTTCCCACTACAGTTACCGGCGATGGAACGAGCCAGGCAATACAGAGCAATACTACCAGGAAAAAAAATGCAATGCCGCTTCCCCAACGCACGATCCAAACAGGCGGGCGGGAAAGTATCTCCTGCACCTCTTCACTCCTTTCCTTGTATGTATGTTTCATTCCGTTGGATTCCATAAACTTTATTTTCCGAGTTCCAGTTGATTCCTCACCAATTCAAAATATTTATTCTTCATTGATGCCAGCTCGTTGTGAGTACCCATTTCTGCAATCATACCTTTATCAAGCACCACAATGTTATCGGCATTTTTCACTGTGCTGAGACGATGGGCCACCACTACCACAGTGCGCCCTTTGAAAAACTGGTCAAGGTTTCTCATAATGATCCTTTCATTATTTGCATCAAGAGAGTTAGTGGCTTCATCGAAAAATATAAATTCCGGGTTCTTATACACCGCACGGGCTATCAGTATTCGTTGCTTTTGACCTTCGCTGATGCCAACGCCATCGGAGCCAATTCTTGTATTAAAATCTAACGGGAATGTATTGATGAATTCCAGTATGTTGGCGATTTCAGCTGCATAAAGAAGCCGTTGATAATTCGGCCGCTGATCACCCACCGCGATGTTATTTGCGATGGTATCAGGAAAAATAAAACCGCCCTGCATCACTACACCACATTTTTCACGCCATGTACGGTTACTGATCAGGTCAAGATGAGTATTCCCTATTTTAATGTTACCCAACTGGGGCTTGTAAAACTTAAGCAGCAGTTTCAACAGCGTAGTCTTTCCGCTTCCGCTTACACCTACGATTGCTGTTATCTTGCCATACGGAATTTCCAGGTTAATGTTGTTAAGCACTTGCGGCTTTGCAGGACCGGGATAAGTAAAGCCAACATTTTCCAACCGCAAACTTTTTTCAGCCGGCAAAAAATGCAATACTGGTTTATCGGAGGGTTCTTCATCTTCCTGAACATGTACCTCGTTCAGCCGTTCCAAACTTATCGCCGCGTCCTGGTAAGATTGCATGAATTGTATGAGCTGCTCGACAGGAGCATTTAACTGGCCTATTATATATTGAATGGCCAGCATAGTGCCTAATGTGAGATGGCCTTCCATTACAAATTTTGCTGCCAGGAAAGTGATAAAAATATTCTTCCCTTCGTTTATGAAAAATGCGCCCGCCTGCTGATACTGGCCCAATGCAAGGCTTTTGATATTGATACGGAACAGCTTTGCCTGGATGCGTTCCCATTCCCATCGTTTTTGCTGCTCGCTGTTATTAAGTTTGATCTCCTGCATGCCGTTTATCATCATGATGATACTGTCCGAATTACGGCTGCCTATAGCGAATTTTTTATAATCGAGTTCCCTTCGCTTTCTAAGAAAAGCAATTACCCAAACAGAATAAACAACCGTGCTAAGCAGGAAAATGGAAAAAATTATTGGGTTGTAAGACAGGAGCACAATGGAAAAAACAATAAACGATATTACTGAAAAGAAAAAATTCAGTGTGCTGGCTGTAAGAAAATGTTCTATCCTGTTGTGATCATTCACCCGTTGCAATATGTCGCCGGTCATCTTTGAATCAAAAAAACTCAACGGCAGCCGCATAAGTTTAATAAAAAAATCGCTGATGATCGATACGTTAATCCGTGTGCCGATATGAAGAAGTATCCAGCTTCTTATGAAATCCACGCTGGTGCGCCCGATAAACAGCATGAGCTGAGCCATTAATATTACATAGATGAACGATAGATTGCCCGGTGCTATTCCATTATCTACAAGGCTCCGGGTAAGGAATGGAAAGATAACCTGGGCCACGCTTACGCAAATGATACCCAGCAGCAATTGGACCAACAGGTTTTTGTAATTGAAAAGGTAATTCGTAATCAGCCTGAAGTTCATTTTTTGTCGCGGATCTTCTTCTGTTGAATAGAATTTAGGCGTGGGTTCCAGTATCAGCACAATCCCTTGCGGTGGGTCAGACTGAGCGGCCGCCCAATGTGCTAGAAATTCTTTCCGCTTATAAGTCATCCTTCCTTTTGCAGGATCGGAAACATAAAAAGTATCTTTCTTAACCTTGTATAATACCACAAAATGATTGTCATCCCAATGCACGATACAGGGAAACGGTGCTTCCTTTACCAGCGTGTCTGCGTCAAGGCGTGCGCCTATACTCCGGAAGCCCAACATTTCAGCAGCCTGGCTGATGCCAAGCAGGCTCACTCCTTCAATACCTATTTTTGATTTTTCCCTGAGTGATTGAAGCGAAAAATGTTTTCCATAATACCGCGAAATGATTTGCAAACAGGTAGGACCGCAATCCTTTGAATCATATTGAGTGTATGTTGGAAATTTTCTGAACATTTTTTTTTGTTTATGGCTCAATTATCCGGTAGTAGTCATCATTGGTTTTCTCCAGTTCGTGGGTATTAAGCCAAATATCTCTGAATTCGGAATCCTTAATGCCAAGTATCCGGTCGTTGCTGGCATACCATAATTCTCTGAAGGCTGGGTCCTCTACTATTTCTTCAAGTCTCTTCCCGGCGATATTTCCAAAATGCCTGTGATGTGTGAGGCAATTCTTTACATACCCCCTTGCATCTATGCAAACTTTCCTGTTGTAATAAGCATTGTATTTACGGTTCTCTGTAAAAAATTCCAGGTAAATGATGTATTGATCCCTCGGTATATTAGTAAACGTTTTCTTAAAATCTCCGAGATCTCCTGTAATTGCAAATACCCTTGTATCCGCGGACTTAGTGGTTTTCGGGGCCCGGTGCAGATATATCTCTCCTATTTTTGTATATGATGCGGTCAACTCCTGGTAACCTTTAATTTTTATATCCGCATTGTAAGGAAGCACCAACGCAAGCGAACGAAGTACACTGCCCTGCGTGGCTGACAATAAATCTTCAAGGTCGGACCTGGTATACGGACCCGTAAACCAAATCTCCATGTTCTTGCAAAGCATTTCATCCAGTTGTTCTAATATTTTTTTATAATCGAATCGACTATAATCTTCAATTTGAATGACAGCATGCCTGATGACTTCAGGCGTATCCCAGCTAAGGTTTAGCTTTGGGTAGCGTTCCGGTTCATCAGTAAAGAAGCCAAGATGTTTGGCACAAAGAGTGTCAAGATATTTTCTAATGTTATTGTCGTGATCCTGGTAAAGGTCTGCCAGCGCATCAAGATTTTCGTTTTCATAATCCTGCAATATCTCACACAAAAACTGTGGAATAATGGTATAGGAAGTTTTTTGCAGGTTGATAATCACCGCCCCTGTTTTTCCCATGACGGGGATACAACAACTGTACAGTTTGAAATATTTGCCGTTCATTTCAAGGTGTTAATGCATGATCTTCGTTGGAAGGAATTTAGTAAAAGGCTTGTACGGTTCGTACAGGAAATAAGTTGATGACCGATGCCGGAGGCTGCTTGATTGTCGCATAAAAGTATGCTCAATTTTCGCCAGTTCTTCTTTGCTTAGTTTGTTCATGAACCTGTAATAAAGCGGTGTGTGGCAAAGAATATTGTCATCGAATACGCTCGAGTACCTGATCTTTTTCATAATGCGGGTGTTTTTTATGATCATTCCTTATAAGCCATTGGGCAATTTTCTTTTCCAGTTGGTAATTGCACGCAAACCCATAGCCGGTAAACTGTCCTATAGGATTCACTTCAAGAAAATAATGCTCACCTTCCTTGTTTCGGATAATATCAATGGACCCTGTATTCAAACCCACTTTTTTCATCAGCAACCTTATCTTTTGCTTTACATCTTCCGGCAGATCATAAGCGATCATTTTTACGTTTTCATTTCTTTTTACGCTTAGCTTCACATCAATGGTGTTACTGTTTACGATCGCAGTTGAATAAAAATCGCCGTCCAGGTAAAAGGTCCTTATTTCACAATCAGCTTTAACCAGTTGCTGGAAGAGAGACATGAAAATGGAAGGAGACAGTTTTTTTAAAAATTCAATTGTAAGCTTTTGAGTAAAATTCTTATAATTTGTCCCATCCGGCTCAAAATACACATAAGGGTCGCCGATGGGTTTGGTAATGATATTACCCTGCTGTGTCAGAAAATTAATTACTTCGTCGGTATGATTTGAAATAAAGGTTGCCGGTATTTTAAGTCCTATCCGGTGTGCCAGGTGCAGTGTATATAGTTTATTATGAGTTTTATTTACCAATGGATCACAAAGCCAGAGCTTGTCCCGAAGAGCATAATAGATGTAAAACAACAGGTCTTCTGCTTCTGCAAACATTTCACGCAGCAGTTGCCGCTGGTGTGCGTTAGCCGCGCGGAACCCAACATTTCTGTACTCATACCACCGGCGATACCAAATCACATTTACGTCATCCATCCTGATCTGCTGTCCGCCTATAGTTATTATGTCCTTATCAATGCTTATTGATATGCGTAATGTTTTATCAACGGCGTCTTCGCTGTTAATGCGAATGAAGTCTGCTTTATAATACAATAGCCAGTCGATAACATTGTCTGTTGTAGGTTCGCTGTGAGCATTGGAAATAATCAGTATCATAAACGGGTATCTTCAGAATTTTTTGCAAATGAGCCATCAGCCAATTGGTCAATGGCTCATTTGAAGTTAAAAGCCGCTACTAATCCAGCTGCTGTTTCTTATCATCAGTGTCACCTGAATAAGAGCAATTTTCAGATTGCTCATCGGTGTCACCAGAATAAGAACACATACCTACAGCAGTTGAAGCACCGATCACGAGGTTAAGTTCACGGGCTTCCAGCATAGTAACATTGCCGCTTTCGAATTTCTCGAGGCTGAAGTTTGGCTTTTTCATTATCTAAAATTTAATCGTTAAGAAATACCTATTAAGCCATAGGATTAAGCCTATAGATTTTATGTCTTCCATAGTAGACATGCCAGGCGGCCGCCCGACATTTTCCGGAAAATCATTTAGTATGTAAATACACGATGTTTGATTGCAAACAACTCGGTGGGCTATACTGCTACTAACGGGGCTTGTTGTTTATTACATCCTTAAAATTTCTTGATCCTGCTTTCCTCGTCTTCCGTTCCTACGCTACGCTGTCGCCGCTCGGCTACTTTTTTGTGTCCAAACTGGAAACTAATAGCAATTCCTATCCGCCTGGTATCATTCTTTATGTCAAAATTGTTTATGATGCCATTATATTCACTATATCCTCTTAACATCGAATGATAGGTAATATCATCGAATACAGCGGACAATTTGAGTTTATCATTGACGAAATTCTTTGTGAGTCTTATATCAATTCCATAACTGCTTTTGAAGATCGTTTGATTGTTTCTTGACTTTGTGCTCATATTCATGTTCAACTCACCGAATATTTTAAAAGGAAGCATGAATATGTTGGCGGAACTAAAGTTTGCGCTGGTATTCGTAAAATCCAGCCCGGTATATTTGGTATCGCGGCTCTTTACAGTTCCGTGGAAAATATTGATGTTGTTGTAGCTTGACCACCATTTGAACGGGCTAAAAGGAGCATATAGGGTAACTTGCAGCCCGTGCAGGTCGGCCGCATTTGCATAAGTTGCCCTGGTTACAAATGACGAACCTTCCCTTACAAAAAGTTCCTGTGGTATGTAATTGGATGTATAATCGTACCTGAGTGTGAGGCTGTATTTTTTATAAGTGTATTTCAGAGAGCTGATGTAAATATTAAATTGTTTCAGATCCGGGTTGCCCTGGTAATAAAAGGTCTGGTTCACGTACCGGATAAAAGGATTCAGCTTGATAAAATCAGGACGCCCCACAATTTTTCTAAGTGTTACAGTGAGCCTGCTGTTCTTATCGATCGTGTAGCGGAAGCTCAGGTTGGGAAGAATGGCATTGAATGTTCTGTCGACAGAAGATTCTCCGATTGTTTTACCACGGACTTCTGCATTTTCATATCTCAACCCTATTAGCCAACCAGTTTTTTTTGTAAACCTGCTAAAGCTTACATAAGCCGCATTTACATTTTCCCGGTATACATAATGATTGGTCCTGGATTCATCAGTGATAAAAACACCGTTTGCGATCGTATCATATCGTACATCATTATCAGTGGTAGAAAATGTTGACTTAATGCCCGCTTCAAAGTTTATATCTTTCTTAAGCTTTTGAGTATACTCAAGCCGGAACACGAGCAAGTCAACCAACGTGGGAATTTTATTGAAAAGCAAAAGATCGGGGCGAATTTTAACCATTGACCGGTTATAATAACTATGGAAAAATTCGGATTGATTTCTAAGATCGTCGTTCAGGTAACTGACATCAAAATTCAGTGAGCTTGCACTGGTGTTTGCGAAATTCCCGTTATAATTAAAGTTCAGAAACAGCCGGTCATATTTACTTGCCTGGTCTTCATTAATCGTTATTACCGAATCTATAGGGCTTAGTGGCGGATGGTAATAAGTATTTGTATGCCTTCCGATCTCTTGTTGGTTGCCCGTGATGTTTGCGAGCAAACCCACTACATTATTCTTATTGAGTTTGAGATCTGCGCCCATCCGGATGTTGTGATAGTCTGGCTTTTTCACTACGTTATAATCCTGGTCAAGTATATAGCCTGAAACAACCTGCCGGTTATCCGCAGTTTCGTATTGGATGTCCCGGTTGTAATTATATAAAGCATACAGGTTCAGATTTTTTTTCCGGTAGTTCAGGTTAAGGCCAGTACCAAATCTATTGTAGGTACCTGCATTAAAGTAACTGTTCCAGTTCCCCTGAACTCCCTGTGTTTCATCTTTCAGAAGTACTATATTCAATATCCCGCCGGCGGCAGATTGATCATATTTCGCAGACGGCTGCTGCACAACTTCTATACTTACTATTTGTTCCGCCGGAATATTGCTGAGGAATTGAACGGCTTCAGCAACTGAAGAGAATTTTTGTTTGCCATTAACCATAACAAGTATATTAGATTGACCATCTATCTGTATCTTATTATCACGTCCAACAACTACTCCGGGTGCTTTATTCAGCAAATCAACGCTGTTGCGGCTGGCTTTCTGCATGTTTTCCGTCACGTTAAAAACTACACGGTCATTTTTATATTCGATGATGGGCTTTTGCGCCTGTACAGTTACTTCCGTAAGTACGACTACTGATCTTTCAAGTGTAATCAAACCCAAATCCCTCGTTACTGTACTGCCTTCAAGACTGATGTTGGAAAAATAGGGTTGAAAACCCGTATGGCTGATGGAGAGTATATAGTGGCCGCTATCCAGGTTCATGAATCTGAATTCGCCTGCACGATCAGGGATCGCGGACCTGGTAATTACCGAATCTTTATTGAGTAGTAAAATGGTGGCGGCATTTACAGATTCGCCCTGGGGCTTAATTCTTCCGACGAGGGAATAGTTGAGTTGTGAAAACACAACGCAACTCATAAGCATTGAAACGAAGAATAGAAAAATAGATTTAATGCCCTCACATTTTAATCTTGTGACGCGATTCACAATAGCTAAGGAGATATTGAAATGAATACCTGTTTTTCCCTTACGTTTAACATATTTCCGGACTTGTGCCAAAATAATTCCTTATTGTTATCCTGTTTAAAGATAAGACATTAAAAAAGTCGTCAGAGCGACAAATCAGAGCGATAAATCAGGGCCACGGATTAGTAAAGATGGGGATGATAATGACTTGTTAAAACATTGGAAACCGGGCATCGACTCTTCACTTATTCAATCACAACGAATCAAAGATCATTTTTTTATATTTAGAAAAGCCCGGTATTAATACGGATTTTTTCTAAGTATTAAAGCCGATTTTTTGTAATCAGTAAATTTCTCGATCTCATCAACTGAATGGCGGCGTTGCGGTCCGGGAGCGGTCATATTAGTCAACTTGGTTTATTAGTAAGGAGCGGTTTAGTCATTGCAAAAGCTTTAAAGTCTTCTTGCAGTTGGTTTAAAAAACTTGCTCGCGATTGGGCAAAGGCGGCATAGATTTTTTTGTTGCCTGTCCTTTTTTGCCTTGCCCATTCTTAAAAATGATTTTTTAAAACACGGTGCAGGCTAATGTGAAATAAGAAACGTGTTCCCAACAACTTCTTCGTCATTCATTACACGCATCATCCCAGTTTTTTCCTGGTTCGTGGTTCAGTGGACAATCAGCAGGTACTTCTATCTTCCCTTTAATATCGCCTGTAGCTGTATCGGCTATCCATTTTTCTGAAAACAAAAAGTTGTCCTGGTCATAATATTCGACCTTAAGTTCATTATCCCTGATTTTTAAAACAGCGTAACCATTATACCCAATAGGTACATTCTTTATTACTTTTTTCTTCCGTGCATCGGTCACTACCAGTTTGTCAAATCCATATTTCTTTGATGATTTTTTAAATGTGGCAGATTCAATTTCTACAGGCGTGCCACCATGCCCGATACATCTGCCGTAGGCAAATAAGCCTCCCTTTATCTTCGCTTTTGCAAACACAGAAAGCTTATGTTCATGTCCCCATAACCATAAAATCTTTCGATCATTCTTTATAATGGAAGCCAACTGGTTTCCGGGCGTTTTGTATTCTCCTTCTTTATTAAAAGCTGTAAGAAACTGGTGATGCGTTAAGATCACTATTCCTCTTTTATCATTGGCATCGCCAAGCTTAACAACGTCGTTGAGCCAGTCGATAATTATTTTGTCAAACTCTGCCTTGGGGGCGAAAAAAGGAAGAAGTTCTATAATTGGCTTACCGACTGAATGATAACCCGTATCTAAACCGAAAATGCGCCAATAATCATTTTCAAGAACAAAGAAACCGGTTTTCTGTCCATCATATTTACCGTCCGGAGTTTTAATGCCAAGTGTAGGCAGCAGGTGCTCAAAAAAAGCTTCTCCTCTTGCATACATTTCATGATTGCCCATTACAGCAAAGCTTCCGATGTTTCCCCTGATCCATGGAGAGTTAGGACGAACAAAATTCTTTTTTATTTCATGCGGGGCACCTACAAAATAAGTATCTCCAACATGAATTGTATAATCAGGATTATGTTTTTTCATTTGCTGACAAACAAGAAAAGACTCAGGCGTGTCCGTTGCCCAGTCGCTTGTGATCGCAATATTGATATATTGACTGGTTGCCTCTTCGCTTTTTTTAAGCTTATAAATTCCTGTTTCTCCACCGCTATATGCACGATACTTAACTTTTACTCCAAACCTGCTCTTGAAATAATGATAAACCCATGACCAGATTCGTTTGCTGAGGAAATCCGAGAACTTAGCCCGACGAGTCTTACCCTTATCTTTTGCCAATTCCGTACGCAAATGATTTGTCAATTCTTTTCTGCCTTTATTCAGATAATCCTCGGTTGACCTTTGTGGTATTTTATCGATTATGGTAGGTTGTTCCATACATTGCAATTTTAAATGGTAAGCAAGTTCGCAGAAATGTTTTTACAATCGGGAATTCGATGCCATGCAAAAGTTTGTCGCAAAACCTTTCGTTGATCAACAAAATAAATATTTATTTCTAAATATCATTACGTAAAAAAATTCTGGTCCGTTTGCAGCCTGCTCTATTAACCCGTTGCAAGTTTGTCGTACATTGTCGTTAACAACGTTCTGCAGTTATGAAGGTCGTGGTCGTCCCCATGGGTACTTGCGTATCAGATACAACCCTGCAATCAGGTTAAATACACTTAAAATGTAAGCGCCTATCATTGTTTTGTTCATTGCAGGCGAATCCACGTCATGCATGTTGGCAAGTGTGAGTACAAACCCATCGAAGATATCCACGCCAAAACGCAACACCAGCAGATAACCGACCACTTTGTATTCTTTCAAAAATACCGCAATCAGCATCACGACACCGTAAGGAAAAATTCGATTCGCAATCCAACGTGCCCGGACTTCGCTGCCGTAATCTACAACCGCGAGCGGCGGTGCGAAATGTTCAGTGAAAGCGATATGATTAAACCATAGGTTGTAGGTGAACCATGAAACCATTATGGCTGTGAAAACACCGACGAAACAAGCAAGCACCGTTCCGTTAATAAGAGGTTTTTTTGTTGACATAATAATAGAGTTGGTTTAGTGAAGAATAATTTGTGGAATAGCTACCAGCAGAGAGTTTTTAAATATAAATACATTATGTTGAATTTTCAACTTTACACTAGTTCCTTTTATATTTCCATTTAAATATTACCGGCTTTTTTGAACACGGCATTGGCAAATCATAAAAATCACAGTTGAGGGCCGGCAAAAAGTGTTTATGTTTTAATGGCGTATAAATTGTGCGAATTTATTTTGAACTATTTTTAAAATGTTTTATTCCCGGTTAAAAGACTGACCAGTTACAAGTAGCTTAGCATACGGAAACCGGCCTTTGATCATTCAGTTCTATTCTGTTTTTAAATCAATAAGCTCCTCTGGTGTTACACTGATCTTCGTCACTTGTTTTCCAAGCGCATGGTAAAGTGCGTTTGTGATAGCCGGCGGTGCCGTAACTGCTCCGGATTCTCCAATTCCCTTGCTGCCATGCGGGCCTAAACCTGTACCCGATTCCATCAAATGCACTTCAATCTTATCTGGTATATCTAAACATGTTGGAATTAGGTAATCATGTAATCCGGTATTAAGCACCTTGCCATCTTTCAGGTAAATTTTTTCTTTTAATACCTGGCCAATTCCCATTGTTATACCACCTGTAATTTGTCCTCTTAGCACTTTTTCATTTATTATTTTTCCAACGTCATGACAAGCTACATATTTTAATATTCTTACTTCACCACTTACAGGATGTATGATCAAATCAACTCCATGTGTCGCATCCATAAAATCTACCGGGCCAACCTGGTTGCCTGATTTAGGATCTAAAATTCTTCCAGCAGGTAATTGATATGAGCCAACTGCTTCAAAATTGTTTAATTTGGCAATTTCGTTCCATTTCATTGACTTGTCAGAATCATTACGATCAAAAATTCCGGTGTCATTAAATTCCAATCGATCTTCACTAACATTAAACTCTTTAGAAACCTGTTTCAAAATTTCTTGTTTCAATTTTTTCGATGCATCGATAACGGCATGCCCTCCCATCATCATTGACCTGCTTCCACCCATTCGCGGCAAGTAAGAATCTACTCCTTTAAAGCCGATCCGGTCTTTTATGGCTGACATGACGACTGCCATCAGGTTTATAACTCTTGAAACCACCTTTGTTAACCGGATATTGTTCTTTACGCTAAGGGGAGCCGTCATAATTGCAACCTGCCCTGCCACTCTTGTTTGTAAATCTTCTAAGAAATAAAACAAAGAAGATCGAAACTTCGAAGCGGGTTTACCACGCAGCAATAGTTTAGCAGTAGGGTCCTGAATGGCATTTTGCGATTGAGAATAAATTGGCATTCGATCAATGTTGAATACTTCTGCAACCAGCGTAGCAAGACCAGTTGGTACCCCGGTGCCAAAATCGGGGATATCGGATTCTATGAAGAATTCCCCTTCCTGATTAAGAGAAAGCTTCGCTTTGAATCGATCTGCAAAACCATAAGGGAAACCATACTTTGCATGAACAGTTGCAAACCCCCGCCCATACAACCAACCTTCAGGTATATTTGTGACAGGGTCCATTTTTGCTTTAACGAACTCCAACGTTTTTTGAAGAGTGCCATCAGTTACAGGAACTTCTCTTCTTTTACCATCAAATTTTACATTTCGAAAATTTTTTATTTTGAGAAGGCCCGGATCGATCCCAGACTCGACAGCAGCTTTTTCAACGATCGATTCAATGCCAAAAGAAACTTGTTGTGTTCCAAATCCACGCATTGGTGTGGTGATAAGATTATTGGTCAACAATCCGCGAACCCTGATGTTTACATGAGGAAAATGATAAGCACCTGCTGCTTCTACTGCATAAACACCGGTCAATGCCGTGGCTAAGGATACATAAGGACCGGAATCGGAAAGAATATCAGCTTCAAGGGCCGTAAATTCTCCGTCGGATTTCATTCCAAGTTTATAGCGCCCTTTATATGGATTACGCTTAGAGCCTCGCTGCAGCGCTTCTTCTCTATTCAGAATTAACCGCACAGGTCTTTTGGTTTTATATACCATCAACGCAAGATATCCTTCAACGCTGGTGACTAAATATTTTCCGAAACTGCCCCCTCCATTAAACGCCTGCATTCTCACGTTCTCTGGAGATACATTGAGTATGTTAGCTACTGCTTTCCTTGCATAATAAGGTGTTTGCGTTGGTACTGATATTACCAATACTTCATCTTCATACCATGCAGTACCACCTTCTGGTTCCATACAAGCATGGTCGTTTATTTCAATACTGTAATTTCCTTCAACAATTCTATCTGCAATTTTGAAACCTTCGCTTACATCACCGTGCACTTCATTAAATTGACAGATCACATTTCTTTTTGTTTTAGCATTCACTCTGGGTGAATCTTCGCTTAATGCGTAATCGACGTCGGTAACTGGTGTTCGGGTCTCATAACTTACTTCAATCAAATTCAACGCCTGCATAGCAATTTCTTCGCTATCAGCTACCACAAGCGCAACTGCATCTGACATGGAGTTCACTCTCTTGGAAGCAAGAATTTGCTGATCGGCAAAGAAGATGCTCGTTCCGCCAATATTTTTTCCAGGTATATCAAGATGTGTGATAATAGTATGAACGCCGGGAATTTGTTCTGCTTTTTTTGTATTTACCGATAGAATATTTGCAGCGGGCCATTGGCTCCACAATACTTTTCCAATTAACGCATTGTCAATTTTCTTGTCAGTTGGGTATAAAGTTTTTCCATTCATTTTATTTTCTAACTCCCTGCTATACCGCTTCGGCTTTTGAATTGCCTGGCCCGCACTGGTAGCAACTATTGCGTCAATTATAGGCACATATCCAGAACAGCGGCAAATATTGCCGGACAGATGCTGACGAACTTCTTCTGGTGTAAGGTTTTTCTTCTTCTCCAGTAAATAGATCGCTGAAGCCATCATCCCGGATGCGCAATAGCCGCATTGAAAAGCATGGTTAGCTAAAAGGTTTTCTTTAAGAAGCTTTACTTGTTTAAATGTGTCACTTTCTATTTTATCATAAGCAGACAACGTATACAATTCAGATTCGTGTGCCTGAATTGCAAGTTTTAAACAAGACAGTACAGGTTGACCATCCATGATAACAGTACATGCCCCGCATACTCCTTCCCCGCATCCATACTTCACTTCTTTTAAACCTAAAGTACTGTGAAGAAGCGTACATAAACTGGTCAGAGGATTAATCTCAAGTTCCTGCCGGATCCCGTTTAAATTAAGGTCGACGTGGTTCGTTAAATTGCTCATATAAAATTTCGTTTAGGACATCCTGAATGCCGTGAAATGCAAGCTTGATTTTGTAAGTAGACATGGGTATGGAGTCCTTTCCCGAAATAAGGTGACTTAAGCTATCATCATAAACAAATTTTTTAGAGTTGTTTAAATTATCGCTGAATAATGTACCCAACTCAACGAGGTGGATCGGAGTATTATTTATTCCACCCATAAAAATATTAGTGTTCGCAAAAGTTCCTTCATTAAAAATAGTAGTGACGGCTATACTCACTATAGTTTTTCCTGATGATTTTCTCCATGCAAATTTTTTAAATCCTGATTTGCGTTTTGCCTGAACGGGAACTCTCAACTTTGTAATGAGATGTGGAGAATTAGTTTGCGAAGCCATTAATTCTTTTACAGGAATCCATTTGTTTTGATCATCATGTGCAGATAATAATACTTCGCCATCAAAACAGAAAAAAACAGGTCTTAAGTCTGATCCCGGATGGTTCCATAAGAGATTCCCGCCAACCGTACCGACCCTTCGTACGTGGGGATTCCCTATGGAAAGTGCTGCTTGTTTCAATGCTTTGAACTCTCCTGAGCCAAGCAAAGGAGAATTAGCGATCTGCTCAATAGTTGTTAGCGCTCCAATCTCCAAATAATCGTTTTCGATTTTTATTTCTTTTAAATCATTCAAATAACGCAGATCTGCGATTTGTTCAGGATGAATTTTAAAATGTAAGATTTCCGGTGTCAGAATTGTACCTCCAGCAAGAGGGATTGCACCGGTTTCAATCAGGCCCATTGCATCTTTTAAGGATCTCGGCTGGTAATAATTCATTTGTTTCAGTTTATAGAATTAATTTAAAAGCCCAGGGCTTTAGCCCTTCGTTTGTTACTCCCGGGAAAAATTATTTTCCACCGGAATACTTTCAGCATATTACGCAGGAAGTACAAAACAAATCTTATTTTAACTTTATATCCATCCTTTTTGGAAGTAATGTTCTTTGCAGTAAGCGTTCCAAATTGCTTAGTGACGAAATCCTTAAGAGTAAGTCTTAGCAGGCCCGTACCAATTATAGGATCTTCGTAAGAAGTTCCTTCATGAAGCGTAAAATACATAATTGACATGTTGGCCCAGAGACCATCATACGAATTTTCTTTCCGGATTGCTCTGAATCCGTCAAAATAATAATACTTACCCTCCCTGCTAACCAATTTAAATCTATAATACAAATACCTGCCGCGAACACGTTCCGGGTCCTGAACTAATAAATGAAAACTGCCTTCAGTTACAATTAACGGGTGTTCAGACAATGCCTTCGCACTTACGGTTCCTAACAATTTTGCCTGGTGAGCGGGTGTTGAAACAAAAAGATCTACGTCATCATTATCAACGATCAAATTAAAATCAAAATTCGATTGATTAGCTTTCCCCAACTTTTCACCTAAGAAAAAACGCTTCATGTCTTCAAACCTCGGGCTCTTATCTCTAACCTCAAGTGAGAAAAAGCCTCTGTTAGAATGAGAAAACTCAAAACCAAATTTTGCATCTCTTCTTGGATCTTCAGGTGATTTTGCAAGATCATAATTAATCTTCCATCCATAATCCTCTGCTATCAATCTGCAGGTTCTTTCTGCGACAGCCGATATGGTAAGCATAGGCTCAATACCCGGGTTGAGTGGAATGACAGATCCATCAACCACATAAAAGTTTTTATAAACTTCATTCCCGCTGGTTGATTTGAATAACTGGCATTTATGGTTCACTACTCCTTCTGTTGCATCTTTGGACATTGCACATCCGCCCAAAGGAGCATACATTAAGGGTTGCGGCAAATACCACTTACTCCGCAACGGTCGTTTAACGTAAGTACCTCCAAATACTTTCGACGCTTCAGTTAGTTTATCATCTAAGAATTGAGAATTTGTGCCATTGGTTAAGTCTGGCCATTTTACAGATATAACGTCATCAGAATAATTAATCTTACCAGTAGATGTATTCGAGATTGACGAGGAATAGCTGTTAGTATATTTTGTCGCGCCATGATAAGGACTGAAAATTACAGAGACGATTTTCCTCCATAATTTCGATAACCATTTACCGTTTGTGTTTTGCAGTTTCTTGCCATTGCGTTGTTTATTCATAGCAAGACCTAAAGCCAGCGACCGGGTTACTAATCCTCCGGGAATAGAATCATCTTGAATATTTGCATTGCTTTTTTCGGTACCGTTGTTTTTAAAATGAATGTTTCCGGTAATGCTCGGCCCTATAGGAGCTGAGGAATTTGTTTCTTTTTTCTTACGTCCAAGTATGTTTATTCTTGAATTGCTATTATAGATGAATCCGGAGTAATTAATATTTCCGGTTAATTTATTACCCAGGCAATCAGAGAGAGTCAACCCTTCCTCCAACCTTGATCTAAACAAGATCTCAGCAGAGCCTAAGGTACCTGCTGACAATATTAGCAAGTCAGCTTTAAGGAACATTTTGGAAGTTGAAAACTTTTCCATACCATAGTCTACCAATGAATAATATACCAGCCACTGATCCTGGTACTTTGCAATCTTTTCTACTTTAACTCTTGTAAAAATTTTTGCGCCATGTGAAATGGCATCTGGCAAATAATTATTGGATAGTGTATTCTGTGCGCCGTAATTGCATCCGGAAACGCAATTTCCGCATAGCTTGCAAGCCTGCTGGTACACTCCAACATGATTAACACCCTCATTAAAATTTACTGAGATAGGAATTTTGCCAAACTCACCATCCAGTTTTTCCGCAGTAGTTTTTAAAGCATCGAGTTTTGTCAGTGCAGGAAAACTGTCCGGATAAATTGATGGCTTAAGCATTTCTTCGGCGCGACCAGCATCAATTGATATCAAATTATCATAATCGTTTCTGATCTCCTCCGGCCATAAAGGATCTTCAAATACTTTGCTACCAGGCGAAACCATCACATTCCTGTTAATTAGTGAAGTTCCTCCTAAGCCACATCCGGTAAACACATTCACATCATCGTTGATTCTAAAATCGTACAACGCTGTGCCCTTCCCCTTACGCTTTGTTAATGGAGTTGTCCGGATGTTCTTTTTGATTTCGCTATAATTAGCAGGGAAATCGCCGATACCAAATTCTCTCCCTCTCTCAAGTACGCATACTTCCTGGCCGGCCCGTGAAAGACGTGATGCTGCAATAGCTCCCCCATAACCTGAACCCACTATTACTATCTGATAATGGTCTTTGATTTCTCCTATGGGGTGAGATAGCTTTTTCAAAATAACCTTTTAAAAATGAGCATTAATAAGTTTCTCAACCAACCATTATCCTTAGTTTAAATGTATGGATATTTTATCACTCATGACGGATAATGTTTTATTCAAAAGCCTTGCTTTCATAAAACAACTCATGGCTTCCTTCATTATGTTTCCATACTATACAGCAATTAGTAACGCGTTATACTATTTCTTTTTTATAAAGATGCGTTACATAAACAACATTTTTCTTGAATAATTCAGAATCGAAATATTCAAGATAATACTTATGAATGCGTTTTGCATTCTTAATTTCTTTTCTGAAATACCATTGGATCAAACGTTGTTTAAAGGAAGAAACTCCCTGGTAATACAGGTTTGCCAAATTAAGAAACGGAACGATGTAACTATGATATTGTTCTGTGGCGAACTTCATAGTCGGCAGCACATTGCCTGTAATGTCCACGTTCTTTAATAATGCAAAACCGGCTTTGGCTGCGTCAGTGATATATTCAGATTCTACATTATGCATGTCAATGAAATACTGGTTTCGCTCTTTACGAAACATCCCGCAAATGAGAATATATCCTCCGTCGTTAAGATAACGCCTGCATTGCTGAAGGCCGGCGTGTTTTTCGAAATAATTCTGTGATTCACTCATCAGAATCAGGTCGAATTTTTTATCGATATTAAGGTCTTCAAATTTGGAATGATAAAATTGAACAGGCTGAAGTGCGGGAGTAGTTGCAAATACCCTGGCATGGTTGGCATCGGGCGACAGTGCCGATACAGTATAGCCAAGTTCAGATAAGGATCTTGATATATCTCCGATACCACAACCAACATCCAACACAGTATTTACGGTTGGCGGAACATGGCCGATCAGTTGTGTATTATAACGTACCTGCGCCTTACGCATATTTTCCATGTTCAGTGGTTCGTTCCCTTCCCAATAACCAAAATGAAGTGAAGGCAACCTGAGAATTTCCGAGCAAAGAAATAACTCCATGTTGATGCCTTTTTCCGTAATCGATTCAATGATGTCGTCGTTCATAAAAAATGAATTAATAATGTATGATGTCCGTGATTATTATTTGTTCGTTCATTTATTGGATTTGGCTTCTATCAACTTAACAAGATTTGCAATAGCGACGGGTAAGATCCGCTTAAAGATTTTTCCGACCAGTGCGCCGTAAATAGAAGATAATACTCCTGTAATTCTTACTTCGATCGTAATAATTGTATTCCCCGCTGCATCCTTATTTAAAGAATGATTAAACCAAACTTTTGCTAAAAACTGAGGTGCATAATCGTTAAATATTTTTTTGTCCACTATTTCCGTGATGAGCCATTTCTGTGGTTTCCTTGTCATGATTTTTCCGATCAGGCCCGGAACATTCTGCATTTGAACTTCCCCCCTGGTGTTCTCAGCAAACGGTCCATAAAATTTCGCCCACTTAAAAACAGGAACCCATTGATCCCATGTGCCCGGCGATGACCATTCGGCCCACACCATTTCTGGCGGAGCATATGTAGTTTGCGATGCTTGCGTTGTCCACATATCACTTAATTTTTAATATCGTTTCTCATGTGTATGGATCCCCATTATTGCGGGGAGGAATTATCCTTTATCGCTTCTGCCTTTTTTCTTAATTCTCATAAAGCGCAGGCAAGTACCGAAAAACCATTTCATAAACCGCCATTTCCATTTCCAACTGCCGGGCCCTTTGAAACGAATATGAAAAACAACAAACGTAATAAAGTTTCTTATATAGAGATAAAGGATCCCAATGGCAAATAAAGGCGCTGAATTTTCCTCACCGGGTTTCACCCAACCCTTAAGGATTTTTGCATACAATATTTGTGTGTCCTTCAACACACTTGAAAAAGGGTTGTCTGTAATTTCCTTGATGCCATAAAAGGTGAGGGGATTACCCTGCTCATCTTTAAAATATAACCGGTAAATTAATTTCTTAAGCCATGGATTATCGGTGTCGACAAAGAGATTAATAGTTCCTTCAAAAGTATTTTCCTTTCCCCAAAGTTGGTTACATCGTATATAACCTTTAAGCTTGCCGGGGTGATCGGGCCTGGTTACAAAACTTTCAACGTCATCTGCTATTACCTCGAAATGAACAATGATATACGTGTTTTCCTCCCTGCCCCGGGCATAACCAGTCTGGAAATCTGAAGCATTAACGCTTATGTAACCCTTCATTTCTTCCAGCGTGGTCATTATTGTGTGTCTGCCCACTTTAGTTGAAACCGGAGCGGCGTCACCAACCGTTTCTTTCATGAAATGAATTTATTTATAGTGACCAGATAATAATGCCATCTCCCAATTCATTTCTCTCTTTTCTCTATTCTATTTTTTTAATACACGAAATGTATGTAAAAACCATTTGATAAACCGCCAGCCTCACTGGAAGCTGGTTGACATTTGAGTTTTTTACTCTTACGATCGTAAAAGGTTTAGATCAAAAAAAATTCAAGCCGCTAATCAGACGTCAATAAGCAAAGAACTAATAATTAATAGTGAACCCTTCATCAATTGCCATCATCCTGCATGCACGTTCACTAATTGAACAGATGGTCAATAAAGGATTGGCGCAAAGCGAAGATGGTATTACGGCACCATCTATCACATACAATCCTTCATGCACAGCGGTACCAGTGTTTTCTGAAAACACCTGGCATTTGTGATTCACGACTCCTGTTGTAGCATCATCTGCAAGAATGCAACCGCCAAGCGGATGAGCAGTGATAAGGTCATAATTCAGGAAAGGGTTCCAAAGTGGATTGCGGATATAGGTTCCGCCAACAACTTTGGTGGCACGATACATTTCTTTGTTCACTGCAGCATAATTTCCTTCATGCCCGGCACCCGGCCATGTAATTCGTGGGCGATCCTTATCAAGATAAATTTCACCGGAACCATCATCAAGACTTGCGGTAAGAAAACCTTGTGTATTTCGCACCGCTCCTGAATAAGGTCCCCTGAACAAACTCACGAGTTGTCTCCATCTTTCACGAAACCAGTCTTTGAGTCCGCGGTCAGTGGGTTTTCCCAATGGAATAGCTGCAAGTCCAAGCCCCAACACAAGTAAAAAATTTGCAGAGCTTCCTTGTATCGAACAGTCTTCAATGATCATGCGCTGTTTAACATCCGGTTCAGCCCTCATGTCTATAACTCCACTAATGCACGGGCCCACGGGTTGGCGCCCGACAGGTGAACGATTTCCAAAACCGACTGCATTACATTCCACATCAGTATTATAGCCAAACCCGATAAAATCACCATTACTCGAAAAGCGATATCCAACTTTGTCTGATAAGGACAGCCCTTTCTTTTTTGACCGCAATAATATTTCTGTTGAGCCCAACGTGCCTGCAGAGAGGATCACTTTGCGTGCCTTTATGCGATTGATAGAAATTTTCTTGTCCGGGTCCGGGTTCATGTTTTCAATATATACAAACCATCCATCGGTAGCTTTTTCGACATGCGTTACACGAATGCATGTAAAGATCTTTGCATTGTGTTTTTTTGCATCGGGGAGGTAATTCATGATCAATGTATTCTTGGCCCTGTGGTTGCATCCGCTAACACAGTCGCCGCACATAACGCATGCTCTTTGTTCTACCCCTACATGATTGGGTCCGTTCTTCCAGGTAACATTGAGAGGAACACGGAAAAAAGGTTTTCCCAAAGCCCCGGCCATTTTTTCAAGCACATTGAGTTTAACAAGTTGCGGAAAATCTTCTGGCAAGGGAGAAGGGTTGAGCATATCTTTTGCTCTTATGCAATCGAGGTTATAGATATTATCAAGGTCATTCACTATTTCTTTCGGCCATAGCCTGGTGGTGAAAATATTTTTATCAGGCATTATAGCAACATTCGCATTAATAAGTGAAGTACCTCCCAAACCGCAACCCATGATAACCTGGATCTCTTTGTTGAGACGAAAATCAAAAAGTCCGAGCCTTGATCCACGGTGTTTTTTTGGCCCGTCTGTTTGAATTTGCTTTTTCATTTTTTTGGGCGTATCAGGAAAATCGCCGGGTTGAAATTCCTTACCACGTTCCAGTATACAAACAGATTTTCCGGCACGTGCCAACCGGTTGGCAGTAATTGAACCGCCATATCCGGAACCAATAACGACAACTTCATAGTCGTCCTGCAGACTATCGATACTGTCAGAAAGTGTGTTCATATGAAAAGATTTAATTGGTGATCAAAAAGTTTATACCATAAAATCGGATATAAATTATTTTATTCCATAATGCTCACTTAACAATTTTTCAAAAAGAGCACCGGGTAACAAACGTTTTAGCAATGGCACAAGAGTTTGTGAAGGCTGACCAACTAAATAACGATGTGATGGGTTTGATTTTTCAATGATCTTACTAAGCTTTAATGCAACTGCTTCAGGGCCCGGAGCTGCATTTTCATCTTTTTCCATATTATTAACGGCAGCCTGGTAATTTTTATGAAGTGCTTCATGCTGCAATGTAAAAGAGAGTTTTTCCCTGTTGCGTCCAAAATCAGTTTTAAAATCACCGGGATTAATTACCACTACGCGAATACCGGTTTTTCGTAGTTCCATTCGCATGCTTTCCGAATAACCTTCAATCGCAAATTTTGAGGCGCTGTATAATGCCTGGTAGGGAAGTCCGAACAGGCCACCCAAAGAACTAATATTTATGATCAACCCTTTTTTTTGTTGCAACATGTGCGGTATTACAGCGCTGCACATGCGGACCACACCAAAAAAATTTACTTCAAATTGTTTTTTAGCCATCTCGTACGGCATCGCATAAGCCGGCCCCGTAATACCATTACCTGCATTATTAATTAGTACATCGATTTTTTTTTCAGCTTTTATTATTTGGTCAATTGCATTCTGTACGGATCCGTCATCTGTTACATCCATCTTCACCGGTTTAAACGATACTCCATTGAGACGTTCCGCATCACGGGTGGTGCCGTACACAACATGCTGCTCTGAGCTAAGCTTGTTGGCGCTGGCAAGCCCGATGCCCGAAGAAGCTCCTGTAAGAAGTATTACTTTCGTCATTGATGAGTGGTTGTGAATTGTCCTTTAAAAAATACCAATGGTGCTTTTGTTTCTTTTACCTGGAAATCGAGAACCGTAGCGAGAAATATAGTATGATCGCCACGGCAAAATGCTTCAGTGACACGACAGGTCAGATTCGCAAGGCTTTCTTTAAGTGTTGGAATTCCTTCATAACCCAATTCAATAGCGTCATCCAGCAGAATACGTTCTGCTGTTTTCAAATTTGCAAAATGAAACGCCAGCTCTTCCTGCTGTTGCGACAAAATGTTTACAGCAAAATTGCCGGACTTGCGAAGAAACTTACAACTGAGTGTATCATTGTTCAGGCATACCAATAAAAGAGGAGGTGTCAGCGATAAAGAACAAATGGCATTTACGGTTACGCCATGATAATCCTCTCCTGATTTAGGAATAGTTACAACGGTAACACCAGTTGCGAAATGCCCGAGAGCTTTCCGGAATTGTAACGTATCCATTTAGATTTGATTTTCCTTGACGATTGTTTCGCATTCTACTTCGAATCCGTGCTTTTTAGCCAGTTCCAGTATGTCATTGATATTTGACTCCGATATAGCCCCTATAGATCCTTTGAATTTTTGATCACCATTCTGCAATCCCATCAGTAAAGTTTCCCCGAGACAGGCAAAGATGTGTCCTTTCTTAAGCGGAATACCTCCAATAACAAATTGATCATCGATCGGCAGTTTTACAATGCCGCCCGGAATCACAATCACATTATCGCACTCATTGTAAACCGATGCATCAACATTGGACGGAACCGAAATATCACATATCAAAACAGTACCACTTTTTTTAATATGCGATGGAAAGATGATCGGCTTTGCTGAATTTGAAGAAGTGATAACAAGATTACAATGATTTAATTTATCAAAATCTTCTTCAATGCGAATGTTTATTTCTTTATTGATGCTTTTTAATTTCTCTGCCAACCGGATAACTTCGGCATCATCTTTTTTCCGCACAAATAAAATTAGTTTGCCGACTCTTGGAACCATCAATTTAGCGTAAATACTCGCTATGTTTCCTTTTGCGCCAATAATTCCAAGGGTTGAAGTTTCAAGCGGAATATTATTGCGTTCAGCTATTTTGCAAAGGGCTAAAACACCGAAGCCGGCAGTTAATGAATTGCCCGTAGTAAGCGTGAGGCCCGGATCTTTGATCCGTTTACAGTTAGCTGTAAGTATCGATGTATATCCGCCAAATCCAAGCACCTGGCAATTTTCTTTATTGGCAACTTTTACCGATTCATTAATAAGATCTAATATCCAGTCATAGTCACGTTCCCGGTACGCTTTCTCAATTTGTTTTGAATATAAAAACAGCCCTATGAAATTCAGGTGAACGGTTTCCCCGGTAACTGATGTGATATTTATTTGTTCATACACATGTGGCTTTGCCATCTTGGAAAATTTCTCAATTAAATTTTCCAATTCATCTTCTTTCCAATTTTCAAGTGAACTGTCCCATAGTTTCAAATCGCATGCGTCAATCAAATGACCTATGAATGCGACTTTGATTGAGGAAGCCGGAGGTTCTTTTATAAGCTGCGATTGATCTTTATAATCTTTGACCGCTGTGCTTGTGCGGTTTGCCAAAAAATTAATCAGGTGTCCCCCATCTGCAAACCGTACTGCCTGGCAAAATTCAGTCAGTGCATTGCAGAACATATCCATTTCCTCCTCATTGATGTAGGCTGATGGTTGCAACCGCAATGTAAACATGTTACTGAGTGTGGGCGCAATTCTTATCTGGTACGTATTCAGAAAATAGCCGGCGGCCATTGCAGCAAGAGACTCATTGACTGACAGCATCTGGATGATCTTGGACGGATTGGCATCCTGTCTTTGCAGTTCCACGCCAATCATTAATCCTATACCGCGAACATTGGCAATTACATCAGGAAACGTGTTTCTTATGTTCCTTAATTTTTCAATAAAAATTATTCCCTGGTTCTTGCATCGTTCCGGTATTTTGTCTTCTTCTAATATTTCCAATGCACGTAATGCAATTCCCGAACTTAGATCATCTTCTGCAAATGTGGAAGTATGTATTATTGAAAAGTCTTCTACGAATCGCCGGCTGCTGATCAATAATGCGCCGATCTTAACCATTCCGCCGCCAAGCGTTTTTGACAGACATATATAGTCATGTCGTAACCCGATCTGGTCAGCGAAAAGATAACTGCCGGTACGGCCTAATCCTGACTGAATTTCATCAACAACAATCGGAATATCATATTGAGTCGATATATTATTTACCCACTCGACAAAAGCCGGCGGTATGGGATGAATACCTCCTTCACCTTGTATGGGCTCAATAAAAATGGCAGCCACCTGTGAAGCTGTTGGCTCCAATGCGATGTAAGATTCAACATCGTTTGGATCTATAAAATGAACATTGAAGCATGGGTTCTTAAAAGGTTTACGATATCCTTCCGTTAATTGAATAGCGCCAAGTGTTTTACCATGAAAGGATCTTTGCAAACACCAGATCACCGGCTGGCTGCGTTCCAATAAAACATGTTTGATAGCCGCTTCAACGGTTTCAGCTCCGGAATTTGTGAAAATGACTTTGTGATCACCAAATATTTCATTTAGTTTTTGTGCCAACTGACCTGCGCCGGACCTTATAGAAGCTTGTGCTAAGACCGGTGTTTCATCCTGCAATAAAGTTTGAAAATATTCAACCAGCTTTGGATGATTATGTCCATGTAAAGTTGCACCGTAACCACCTATAAGATCTAATACTTTTACAGGACCTGACCCGTTTTGATACCAAAGGTAATTTCCTTTAGCCCGTGAATAAGCCACGTCTAAACCAACAGATTTAAGCAGGCGGACCAATGCGGAACGACAGTAATTTTCATACAATTCTGTAGAAGATAGCTTTTCCATAATTCTTACTCAATAAATTTCTTTTTCATAACAAATGATCTATTTAAACAGAGCCGTTTTCATTTTATACTTGTTCTTTTTTAACTAATGGTTGTTGTGTAAAAGATGATTGCGCTCTCAGCGACCATAGTGTTAATCCAAATGCTGCCAGCAAAACCAACATCATCCCGATAACAGGTTCATACGTTCTTTCCGGTTGTGAAAGCAGGGCTTGTATTCCCATTGCCGGTAATGCTATTACAATGAACCATCGAAGCAATAGAGGAACTTTTGATTGATATGCATTAAGCGGAGCCTTGGTCTTTCGCTTTAGTAAGATCAGCGAAAGTATAAAAGCCGCATAAATAAAACATATAATTGCCGAACCGATAACTGCAAAAATGAACTCAAGCTGGAAGCTGACTACAAACAATGCAGATATGATCGCTAAAATACCAAGTGTCCAGATAGCGCCTTTCAATACTCCTGTTCTTTCTGATATTATTGCGCACCATGAAGGAAGGCATTTCTCTCTTGCCAAAATAAAAATAAGTTTTGAGGCGCCCATAATACCCGCATTAAACGTGGAAAAGGCTGCGAAAAAAGAAAGTATCAGGGCAAAATATAATCCCCCTTTACCAAGCAATTTTACAAAATAGTCGATTTGCGGAATTGCATTGGGTGGTATGTCAGCTTCATTAAGTTGTACCGGCATTCCCAATGAAAAACATACATATGCGATCAGGTTTATAAGAATGGCGATCAACATTGAATTAGGGATCTTCTTGCGATAAGACGCCGGCTTGAAACCAAGCGGTGTTACCCATTCAAAACCGATAAAGAGAAATATACCCATTGCAGTAGCCGCAGGTAAAAAAATGAGATTGTGCATATTTTCTCCCGTATCAAACCGCAGCGTATTTGAACCAGGAGCGGAGCTGTCGAAAAAACCCATCAATCCAAGTACAATAATTATTGCAACAAGAAGATAAGTTGTCAGCATCTGGAGCCATCGCGGAAGATCAAGGCCCAGGAGATTTGTAAATATGATAATACCTAATACTACCAACACGATGGCATAAGCAGAAACATCAGGAAACGCCGACTGAACAACAAGTGCGAAAACATAGCTTTCAACTCCTGCAATCAGCACGATGAATATAAGATAGGCATGCACAAGAAATAAAGACACTTTATTGCCAAGCGCCACTTTCAAATATGTTCGTATTCCCGGTGAAGATGGATACCTGCTGGCTAATTCAGCAACCGAACTCGCAATGGCCATACAAACAAGGCCTGCTAAAATAATACCGAGGCAAACCCAAACTCCCGGAACAACGCCAAACAAACCTGCCAGCATAGTGAAGGAGCTTGTGCCGAAAGCCAATCCAGCCCCGACTGAAATATAAAAAAGTATTTCTTTTTTTCCTTTCATAACTTTTTTTAAATACCCCAAATGATCATAGCAATTGCTTCCAATTTAACCTTATCCCTTTCTTCGGAATAAACTGCCAGCGCTCCATCGATGAGTGCTGTTGCCGGATTGTAATCGCCTGAAAAAATTCTTGTCAGGATGCTTTCTTCGGCTTGCAGGTGAATAGAGGGATCGCTTTCAATAAGGCCAGGAAGAATTTCTTTTAATGAAAGATTTTCAATTGTAAAAGAATAATGATTTTTCGAATCGATACTTTCCACCATAATGGCACGATTCCAGTTATTGATAAGTTTTTTAACACGTTCGCTGCTATTGAACCGCCGTTGAAAATCCATTAAGCTTTCCAGCAGCGGCGTTTGTGTCAGGGTCATTTCTGTATTCATGATTTTTTTTTCGTTATAATTAAAATTTTTATTGTAGTTCCCAGGGTTGTGGCAATCCGAGTATTTGTCTTCCGATGATCAATTTCAACGCATCATCTGACGGTCCCATAACAGAACCAGCACGGGCATTGCGGTAAGCGAGTTCTGCAAGATGGCCGCGTTTATAACCGCTGCCTCCGCATACCTGGATGGCTTTATTCGTTACATCAATGGCCATTTCGCAGGCCGCAATTTTTATTTGTGCGCATTCCACAAAAAATGGATCATCCGGATTTTCCCGTATGATCTCATCAAGCAATTCGGCCTCACGCAACTCATCGAATAACACAACAGCATTATCGGCCATCTGTGATGTTCTGTACACGAGATGACGGGCCTGGTCCAGCCGCACATGCATTTCAGCAATGTATCGCTGTATAGTTTCCATGGTGGATAACGAAGTCTTAGTGTCGGAATGAATCCTTTTTTCCACATGTTTTTTTGCAACGTCAAACGCTGACTGCGCAATTCCAATATAATTGGCAGAAAGCCCGCATTGATAAATTGGTAAAGTATAAGCAAACATCATGGAATGTCCCTGCCGGGCCATACCCAATTTGTTTTCAGGTGGAACAATACATTTATCAAAATGAACGGGGCGGCTTGAATTACCGCGTAATCCCATTCCATCCCAAACACCTATCGGTTTTACACTTTTATCTTTACCATCAACCATGAACAGGCTCAATTCTGTTGGACCTACTGCTGCATTATCACGCAATGGCACCAAATAATAATCAGCTTCACCGCAGCTTGTAGCAAATGATTTAAATGAATCGATAATAAAATGCCCGTTTTCTTCTGCGGCAAAACTATCCATATGCCACAGACGGTTTCCGGTTCCGGGTTCAGACATTGCTACTGCCACAAGCATTTCGCCTTTTGCAATTGGTTCCAAAAACATTTTTCTTTGTTCAGGAGTGCAAAGGGCGATAAGAATCGGAACGGAAGTGATATGCATTGTATATATCATCGAAGTAGAAGCGCATCCCTTTGCCAACTCTTCAATAATAAAAGTAGTAGTAAGAATATTTCCTCCGGGGCCGCCATATTCTTGCGGTATAGTTAGTCCCATTAAGCCGGCTTCTCCCAATGCTTTGATTGATTCCCGTGGAAATGCACCGGTGCGGTCTACTTCAACAGCATTTGGCGCAAGCACTTCCCTGGCAAGTTTTGCAGCAAGTCTTCTAAATTTTCCCTGATCAGTTGTCAAAGCAATTCCTGATAAATTAAGAGCATTCCCCATATAACCAAATTTTTAATTAATCGCCAATGAACAGGCCTTTTTATTTGTTATGTAATGATTTTATATTTTAATCTTGTTTTGCTCATTGATGTTTACTGCAGCATAAACAGCCTTCTGCTTATTTTTAAATTCCCGGAATGTTATCATTGTTTTTTTTTCCTCATCCCACAATTTATGCCTGACATAGGTAAGGCTTTTCCAAAAACCAACACGGGTAACATGGGTCTGCAGCATTGGGTTTTCAATCATACATTTTTCCAAATGATAATTAGGAATGGCAGGACTTAAATGATGAATATGATGATAACCGATATTTCCTGAGAGCCACATAAAAAGTTTTGGCAACTTATAATACGTACTGCCCTTAATGGCAGCCAGCAAATAGTTACGTTTGTCCCGGTGCTGTTTATAATTGGGGTTATGCTGGTGCTGAACGTAAAAAAACCATACGGCCATCATTGAAAAAAAAAATATGATCGTACCCTGGATCAACAACAATTTTTCCCATCCAAGCAAAAAACATAACGTACCATATAAAACAAGATATGCGATATTGGTTATCACGGCTTCAATGCGGGCAATCCTGCCGCAATTAAACCGAATTACAGGAATTCGTAAATGTATTACTATATAATACAAAGGGCCGAGTATCAGCAATACAGGAATGGAACGGTATATCCTGTACCTCAATTTTCCAAAAACGGAAAGTTGGCTGTATTCGTTCACCGTAAGCATAGTAATATCACCGATGTCACGATCTTCCAGCTCTGAACTGTGCACATGATGAAAGCGATGCAATGCAGCCCAATAACTATAAGGCATGAAAGTAAAAAGGCTGCAGACCCAGCCAGTGACTACATTCCACTTGCGGCCCCGAAAAAAAGATTTATGACCGCAGTCATGCTGTATAATGAAGATGCGGGCAAGAAAGAAAGTATTAATAAAAGCAAAAAGCAATACAAAATAAATATAATCGACCAGGAAATAGATCAATATCCATATTGCAATAAATGGAAGTATTGAAGTGATAAGCTGACTAAGCGCTTTTCGCGAATCAGGCTTACGGTATTTTGCCAATGCTTTTTCCCAACCCTTCAGGTCTGCAAGTATTTGCTCGTCTTCAACCAATAAACTTTGACTCTCGTTGTTCATATATCGATTTCTTGCTTATTAACAGAATAGCCGGTACTGCTATGAAGTGGCATCCCGATCTTGCGACATATCTTTTCAAGCTTATCAATAGCGAATTCAATCTGGTCTGTGGAGTGTGTCGACATTACTGAAAACCGGATCAAAGAGGCATTGCTTTGAACAGCGGGAGGTACAATAGGATTGACAAACACACCTTCTTCAAACAACATTTGGGCAACCCGGAATGTAGTGACAGTATCCCGAATGAATATCGGTATTACCGGCGACTCAGTTTTACCAATATCAAACCCGGCGCTTTTTAATCGTTCCTGTGCAAAAAAAGTATTTTCCCATAATTTTTTTATACGCTCTGGTTCTGATCGTAAAATATCAAGCGCTGCTAAAACACTGGCTGTATTTGCCGGTGATATACTGGCACTGAATATAAGCGACCTTGATTTATGTCTCAGGTAATTTATAAGATGTTTCTCAGCAGCGATAAATCCTCCAATAGATGCCAGTGATTTGCTGAACGTGCCCATGATAAGATCAACCTTGTCGCCCAAACCAAAATGATTAACAGTGCCCGATCCGCCAGGGCCGAAAACCCCGAAGCCATGTGCATCATCAACCATTATTTCTGCATCATATGTCTCGGACAATTTCACAATTTCCTCAAGGTTACAAATATCTCCTTCCATACTGAATATGCCATCCACCACAATCAACTTTATAGCATCCGGTTCTACTTTAGCCAGCTTTTTTTCCAGGTCACCCATATCATTATGTAAAAACTTAAAGGTCTTTGCCGCTGATAACCGGGAACCATCAATAAGACTGGCATGGTCCAATTCGTCGAGGAATAAGTAACTCTTTGGGGTAAGTAACGATTCGATAACGCCGACGCTTACCTGGTAACCGGTACTGAAGACAATCGCATCATCTTTGCCGACGAATTCGGCGAGTTGATGTTCCAATTTATAATGCAGGTCTAACGTTCCATTTAAGAACCGTGAGCCGGCGCAACCGGACCCGTATTTTTCAATCGCTTGCTTGGCAGCTTCTTTTATTTTGGGGTGATTGGTCAGACCCAAATAACTGTTTGATCCAAACATCAGGACCCTTCTTTTATCAATAACAACTTCTGTATCCTGCTCAGATTCTATAGAACGAAAGTAAGGATAGTATCCTGCTTGCTTAATTTGCTCAGGTATATCAAACAACTGCGCCCGTTGTTGAAGTTTGTGTGTTTTCAAATTGTCTGTATTTAATAGTCATCGAATTCAAGGAATAACAAAAACCATATACGTCCTTTTCGTTATTGTAACGCCCTGGACTCTTTTTTTTGAGTTGACCTACTTTGTTTTGCTTTTAATAGGGCCACAAAGGTATTTTTCGACTAATCAGATCTTAGGCATTCTACATTTTGATTCTTTATGACTATCTCATTTTCACTGGGTATCTGAAAGAAATCTTTCCAAAAACCAATCTCTCCCCTAAGAATAAAGCCTACAGCTGTGGTTGTTGTTTCAAAGTCAAAAAAACACTTGTAAGTTTCTTTTTCTGGATAAAAAAGAAAGAGCAAGACTTTTCTTCAAATATAAAATAACAACTTGGTGGTTATGTTGAATGAACCAACATATTTCAATTTCAAATTTATAGGGAAAATTTCTGATTATCAATAAAACTTTTCCAACATGATTCAAAGCGTTTCCGCTTGAACCTTCACTACTTGCATAAAAAAAAATAAAAAGAGAAATTTTGATGTGTATCAAATATTAAAGTCAAAACAACTTACAGTTGTAAGAACAGATATTTTTCTTTTTACGGAAACAAATTTGAGAACATTGTGCAATTGTATTTTTTTAGCTTGCAGCCAAAGCGGGATTATGGATGTAAAAATAGAACCACATTGGAAAGAAATGCTCAGGTCTGAATTTAATAAACCGTATTTCCAGCAGATCGTGCATCATCTTAAAACAGAAAAATTACAAAACAAAACGATTTATCCTCCCGGCTCTCAAATATTCAATGCTTTTGATCTGACTCCTATTGATAAAGTAAAAGTGGTAATTCTTGGGCAGGACCCTTATCATGGCCCGGGACAAGCACACGGTTTATGCTTTTCTGTGCAAAATGGCATTGCCCCTCCCCCATCGTTGATAAATATTTTTAAAGAACTGCATGATGATGTTGGCGTGCCGATACCCAACCACGGAAATCTTACGCATTGGGCCGAACAAGGTGTGTTTTTATTGAATGCATCGCTTACCGTTCGTGCCGGTGAGCCAATGAGTCATTCAAAAATCGGCTGGGCTGAGTTTACCGATACCGTTATCAAAAAGATCTCTGAAGAAAAAGAACATGTTGTGTTTTTATTATGGGGAAAATTTGCACAGGAGAAAAGAGTGCTGATCGATGAAAGCAAACATTTGATCCTGCGATCCGTGCATCCTTCGCCTCTTTCTGCAAGTGCGGGCTTTTTTGGATGCAGGCATTTTTCAAAAACAAATGAATACCTTACAAAGAACGGGATCGATCCGATTGATTGGAGACTGTGAACCCCCATCTTCGCCTAAGACGGGACTTCAGATACATTTATTATTGATTGCATCATTTACATTTGCCAGAAGATTATCACAAATGATATCACCAAGCCTGAAATTAGAAACCGACAGAGTAATCCTGCGGCCATTACAACAAGAAGATATTTCGTTATTTGCACGAATAGCAAATGATGCATCGCTTTGGCGGTATTTTACTTTTTTATTAAACAACTCTTCGGAGCTTCAACGGTGGGTAGAAACAGCAATAAAAGAAAGAGAAGAAGGGAAAAGACTTCCGTTTACCATAATTGAAAAAGCCACCGGCGAAGTTTGCGGCAGCACAAGTCTTGGCAGCATTTCTTATTATGATAAAAGAATTGAGATCGGCTGGAGCTGGTTGGGAAAGCAATACCAGGGTACCGGCATAAATTTTCATGCAAAGTTTTCCATGCTTAGTTATGCGTTTGATGCACTGGATTGGGAAAGAGTAGAAATAAAAACGGATAACTTAAATGAAAGAGCAAAGCAGGGATTGAGAAAGATCGGTGCAAAAGAAGAAGGAGTTTTACGCAGTCACATGCAAATGCCATTGGATCGCAGAAGAGATTCCGTTTTCTTCAGCATATTAAAAGATGAATGGCCCAAGATCAAACATTCCATCTTTAAAGAAATTACATCTTTCCAATATTCAGAATGAGAATTGTAAAGGAAATATTGGGTCGCGTATTTGCAGTGTGGGCATTGGTTACTTTTCTTATCACGTTTCTTATCATTTTTATTCCCTCGATGCTTTGCTGGCTGATCCCCGATCCTAAGGGACAGGACATTTTTATAAAGATCGCAAGACTTTGGATGAATGTATGGCTGACGGTTACCGGCTGCCCCTTAACTGTAAGAGGAAAACAAAATTTCATTAAAGGAAAAACATATGTGGTTACGTGTAATCATAATTCGTTAATGGATGTTCCGATCTCCTGTCCGTATATACCGGGGCCCAATAAAACAATTGCTAAAAGCAGCTTTGCAAAAATTCCTTTGTTTGGTTTTTTTTATATGAAAGGATCCGTGCTTGTGGATAGAAAAAGTGAAGTCAGCCGCCGGCAAAGTTTTGATAAAATGAAAGCAGTGCTTGAAAAAGGAATGCACATGAGTATTTATCCCGAAGGAACAAGGAACAGAACGGCAGAGCCTTTAAAAAAATTTCATGATGGCGCTTTCAGACTAGCAGTTGAAACAGGCCATGATATCATTCCAGCTATAATTTTTAATACAAAAAAAGTTTTACCGGTGGGCAAAACATTTTTTTTCTGGCCGCAAAAACTTGAGATGCATTTTTTACCTGCGGTACCAGTCAATAATAACGACGATTATTCAACGCTGAAAGAAAAAGTATTTACAATAATGAGAGAGCATTATGTAAGCCATGGTCATTAATCCATGTAGAAATATCTTGTACGGTTAATTTTCAGGTCCTGGAGCAAGCCGGATTTCGGGCTGATCGTAATATTAAAATAACGGTAAGGGCCTACCGGCGTTACATTGATCGCCATTTGCCAGCAATGCATTTCTCTTGCAATGCTCATCGTAAATGTTTGCAGGTTTCTTGTATCAAAATCGTAATAACCATTTACCGAGAAATTCCATTTTGGCGTCAATGAAAAACTGCCGCTGAAATTTAAGTTGCTGCTGAATTCTTTTTCAAACCCGCTATAATCTGCTTTTAATCTTTCATTGAAGTATACGCTTAAACCGATATTCACACTCCAGGGAATATTAAAATCAACAAAGTCGGCCGGGTTACGGCGCATATAGTCCAACTGGCTTTGCGCATCTGCACCAAGTATGGGGTCATTCAGTAATTCCTCTTCTTTCATTTTTCTTTCCTGGTCCTTCTTCTCATCTCTTGGCTTACTTTGAAAACTCGTTGACATAGACAGGTTACCTGTTGTAAATCTTCCTAATTTGAATTTGCCGCCATCCCATGCATATTTATTTATAGCAAAACCAAAGCTATCGACCTGGTAAGGATTCAGCGTTGTGCTTGCCGTAATATTTATTTTTTCAAACAATGTGCTGCGCAGGTAAAAACTAATTGGGCTAAGCTGAAATGAATCGGCAATAAAATTATACCCGCCGTTAAATCCAAAGCCATCGATCAGGCGGACCAGTTTTCTGTCTGCTGCAGTATCTGTTTTGGATTTCACTCTCATTTCAAGATTATTATCCAGTCCAAAACTTATTCCTCCAAAATCTTCCTCTCCATAAAACCCAAACATGCTTCCTTCAAATTCTGAAAAGCGAAATCTTCTGCCTGTTGTATCGATTTGTGTTTCGTAAAAATGTTGCTTGGAAAACGATGGGGAATAGCTAAAGTTCACATTCGGCCGGATCACATGCCTGATCGACCTGTTTCTTGGTCCTTTAAAATCAAACCTGCCAAACAATGCGGTGTTGATACCAATTCCAAAAGATGATTTATGATCCATATAAAATCCTTTGGTAATAGTGGTATCCACTTTTTTATCGGTAGCATTCCATGTTCTCCTGAATTTCTGTGCTATCCATTTATTTTCATAAGATATATTCGGCGACACCAGGAATTTTCCGCCAAGTATCGGTGGCAATGAAAGTGTAATAGGAAAATTGTGCTGGCCGCCCCATTGTAATGTATCGATAAGCTGTTTGAATCGAAAGGCAGTATCATAAAAAGAAACCTGGCTCCTTACAGAACCATTATAAGCAACACCTAATTTGTCATACCATTTTGGTGTACCGACAAAATCTTTTCGTTGAAATGGATAAAGCGTATTTACAGAATAGGCCACATCAGGTAAATTCAAATTGATCAAATGAAGCTGGTTATTCTGGTTGTGATTTGCACTGACCGAGAGGTTTGAATTCTTAAATGTTTTTGCATAAGTAATAGATGAGCCCAACTGGTTTTGAAAATTCCGCATGGGATTATTCGGAACGTATTTATTATAAAGAGTAGAACCTGCATTTACATTCGCAGAAAAAGTTGTTCCGGGTCTTGCACGGCTATCAGTAGAGTGACTCCACATAATATTATAGCTCTTGTTCTTTACATAATCCGGGTCGCCTTTAAAATTGTATTTGGTATTTTGAATGCTGAAAGCAAGCTGGCCCTGGTAACGATACCGTTTACGATAAGTCGGTACTATGTTAGCCGTCCACCCGCCATAAGAATAAATATTTGTACGGACCGTAACGTCAAAATACTCGCCTATCGTTTTATAATAACCGAGTCCTTCAAGCCCCAATCCAAAATCTTCATTAGCGGTAAAAGTGGGAGCAAGAATACCGGAATGTCTCTTTGCACTTTTCATTGGAAAAAACCCAAATGGTAAATAAATAGGAATGGGCACACCTTCAAACTCAGGATGTATCGGTCCGGTGATCGCTACTTTATTATTCACCACTTTTACCCTGTCATACCTGAATCCGAAATGCGGATCGTCAAGCATGCACGTGGTCATAACTCCGTGATTCGAATAAACAACATTGCCAACTCTTTTCACCTGCGGGCCGATCATGTGGATCTCACTCATTATAATATGTGTGTTCTTCGTTAATCCTTTTTCGGTTTTAAAATTATACCTGATCGTATCGCTTTGAAATTTATTTTCACCTTGTTCAAAATGTGCCCTGTCAATCAGGTTGCCGGCGCTGTCAAGTTTATTTACGGCAGTCAGAATTTGTGTTTGCTGATCCAGCTCCATTTGCGGAGCCGTCAATTGAATATCCTTATAATTCGTTTTTGTTTTTCCATAAAGAATAACTTTTTTATCCTTTACCATTACTACAGCAGAATCTTCCGCTTCATATTCGACCGGCGCATCCAATGAATCTTTGGATAACTTCAGATCGAATGTGTCGATCTTGTTTATTAATGTATCGGGAATTGTTTTTGAATTTAACAGCGAATCTTTTTTTATTGTATCGGCTACGGGTGGCCGTTTTATAATACTGTCTTTAAATTTTAGCGGCACAGTGTCCTGTTGAGCTGTTAATGCGGTGTAAAAATTTTGCTTATAACTATAATTAGCCGTAGTTTTCCACGTTTGTGTAAAGAAGATCACAGTTAACAGGCCGGCAAAAAGATATTTTGGGTTAAATTTGTTCAAATCTCATAGCATTAAAAACAAAAATAATTCATTCAGGTTTAAAGGTTTTGTGAAGATTGAAAACTAATCCGTTAAAATTGATATCCACCATGAGGCATTTCAAAGGCATACTGATTTGTATCATAGCTCTACCACTGGCCTTCGCATTTAAAACTGCACCTGTTCCTGTACAAAGAAAGGGAGTAAAAACTATCATTATAGATCCGGGGCATGGCGGTAAAGACCCCGGAGCAAGAGGCGCTTTTACTACTGAAGCTAAGATCTGTCTTTCGGTTGGTATGAAGCTGGGTAAAGCAATTGAGGAAAAGTTCCCCGGAATAAAGATTCTTTATACACGAACAACTGATATCATTCCCGGCAATAAGCCGGATAAGAACCAGGGATTACGTTACCGTGCTGAATTTGCAAATCAATCAGGTGGTGACCTGTTCATAGCTATTCACGTTAATTCAGCTCCCAGGATCAAACATAGAGTACCGGGCGGATATAAGTGGGTGGGTAAAGGTAAAAAAAGAAGAAAAGTGCAGACGTACAAATATTATACTACACCTAACCCTGCACATGGAACAGAAACTTTTATTTGGGCGGCAGACAGAAGTGAAGATAAATCCGGTACGATAACGCCTGATGATGAATTTGGAGAAGCCGACAGCACTATTATAATACCAGATGCAAATGACCCGGTGATGAAGGCTTTCCAGTTATTATACGCAAAAAAATATTTTGAAAGCTCACTGCATTTTGCCAATCTTATCGAAGCAGAATTTGTTAAGGAAGGAAGATTTAGCCGCGGCGTTAAACAAAGAAATGATAAGGGTATTTGGGTATTGCAGGCTACAGGTATGCCGAGTGTTCTTATCGAAACCGGCTTTATCAGCGATAAAGAAGAAGAAGAATACCTTGACAGCGAAAAAGGTCAAACCGAAATAGTACAGAATATTACCGATGCTTTAGCGAATTATATTGCATTAAAAGAAAAAGCACCGGCAAGCAGTGGCGGAAAAAGCCCCGATTCAAAAAATGTTCAGACAAGTGCTGCAAATCTTCCCCGAAAAGATATTCCAAAAACACGCAGTTAATAATTCACAGCAAGCATTCATTATTTTCCCGGTATTAAAGATTTAAATAGCTTGAATTATTTCATTAATTTGGCATCCAGTTAAACTCAACGTGAAAACAATTATACATGAAGATTAGCAATGAAACCAAGGTTGGGATTTTAACCATCGTGTCTCTCGTTTTGCTTATCGTAGGTTTTAATTTTTTAAAAGGGAAAAATGTTTTCAGCAATGAAACGCATTTATATGCTGTTTTCTCAGACCTGGGCAGCCTGCGAAAATCCAATGAAGTAAAGATGAAAGGGCTTCCTATTGGTACTATTTATGACTACACAGAAATTGATAAAAACCTCAGCGGCATCATAGTTACAATTACGATGAAACGGGATGTAAATATTCCCAAAGATTCAAAAGCAACGATAGAATCTGAACTGCTGGGCTCTGCTTATTTAAATATCGCCCAGGGTCAATCAACTGATTATTTAAAAGATGGGGATACATTAGTAACCGATCTTGCTACATCATTTCTTGGAGACGTGAAAGCGCAGATCACTCCGACGCTGACAAGTGTAAGAGGTGCGATCGATTCATTGAAAGTAGTTTTAGGGGGGCTTAATCGCCTGTTTGATAAAGACACCAAAGGAAATATTAATGAAATAATCCACAACCTGAGAATAACTACGGGAAGTCTTAATAAACTACTGAATGCCGAAACCGGTGCATTGGCTGCTACACTTAATAATGCAAATTCAATTTCGGCAAATCTTAAAAAGAATAATGATAGTATAACCGCTGCAATAAGCAGTGTAAAAAGAGCAGCCGATAAATTCTCTTCTATAGAAATACAACCCACTGTTGATTCATTGCAGGCATCGATTGTCGCATTCAAATCCATTTTAAACAAATTCAATACGAATCAAGGTACGCTTGGCCTGTTGATGCAGGACCGCAAGCTTTATGATCAGTTAAATGATTTAACACTTAGTCTTGAAATACTCTTTGATGATATTCGTGTTAATCCAAAACGATATACCGGCAGTTTGATATTTAACAGAAAAGATAAAAACGGCCCGTTAACTTCGCCTGCGAAAAAAGATTCCGTTCCGCAAGGCAATCAAAAATGATCTCGAAGAAATTTACCTGCTTTCTCTGCATCTTGTGGCTGTTGGCAAGCCCGTTATTTGTTCTTTGCCAGGAGCTGCCAACAACAAAAGCATTTACGCCTTCTGATACGGTTCGTACAGTTGAAATTCTTCCGGGAGTAAGAAAATTAGAGTACCGCAGAATTGATTCCGTTACCGAAATTCAAATACTCGCAGGTAATGTAAGATTAAAACAAGGCAACTCGATATTTGAATGTGATAGCTGCGTCATCACAAAAAGATTAAACCTGTTTGAAGCTTTTGGAAATGTTCATATCAATGATTCAGATACGGCGAATGTATATTCCGATCATCTTCGTTATCTCACCGACAAAAAAATTGCATACCTCGATGGCAATGTTAAATTAACGGATGGCAAAGGCACGTTAACTACTCCCACCCTGGAGTATGATATGAATACCAAAGTCGGTATTTACAGAAACGGTGGCCGGGTGGAAAATAAAGAAACCGTACTCACAAGCGAAGAAGGATTTTATTATGCAGATCTGAAAGATGTATATTTTAAAAAAAATGTAAGACTAAAAGATCCTGCCTATGATCTGCAATCTGATTCATTGTTGTACAATACAGGAACTGAAATTGTACGGTTCATTGCCGAAACATTTGTAAAAGACAGTTCGGGCCGCACTATCAAAACAAGAGAAGGCTACTATGATAAAAGAACTGGTAAAGCGGAATTTGGACAACGCCCGGTAATTACCGACAAAGACATACAGGCAACTGGTGATAGAATTTATAGTGATGACAGCCTGGGTGTAACACAAATCCTGGGTAAAGGAATAATAGTTGACACGGCAGGTAACAGAACCGTGCTTGCTGATACAATTTTCTATAATAAAAATGATGAATCGTTTCTTGCGTTTGCAAAACCTTTAATGATAATTAAGCAAGAAGAAGATTCCATTTTTATAACAGCAGACACACTTTTCTCCGCAAAGCTTTCAAGCCTGTATGGTAAAAAAGATACTGCTGCTAAAAAAGATACTATTGCTAAAAAAGATACTTTAAGAGGCATAAAAGTTATCGACACAAAAACAAAAGACAGTACCGACAGGTATTTTGAAGCGTTTCGAAATGTCAGGATTTTTTCCGACTCGTTGCAGGCAGTTTGCGATAGCATGTTTTATTCATTTAGAGATTCGGTATTCCGTTTATATGATGACCCGGTTGTTTGGACAAATGAAAGCCAGATAACGGGAGATACGATTTTGCTTTTTACAAAAAATAAAAAAGCAGACAGGATGCAGGTTTTTAAAAACAGTTTTATTGCCAGCATTGTAAAGCCGGAGATATTTAACCAGGTAAAATCTACCCGGATGGATGCATATTTTGTTGATGGCAATATTGATTCCGTCAGGGCAAGAGGTTCTGCCGAATGCATTTATTATATACAGGATGAAGACAGCGCCTTCACCGGGATCAATCAATCGAATGCCGATGTGATGGATGTGTACTTTAAAGACAAAGAATTACAGCGGGTAGTATTCCGCACTGCAGTAAAAGGAACCATTTGGCCAATTAAACAAAAATCTCCGTCGGAAATGCGTCTTGCAAATTTTAAATGGCGTGATGCAGAGCGGCCAAAGACCAAGTTTGAGTTGTTTGAGTGATCAGTCTGCAGTTGGCAGTGGCCAGTACTGACGCCTGACCACTCACTACTGATTACTGATTATTGATTACTGACGCCTACTGCAAACTGCCTACTGCCTACTGCCCACTGCCAACTGCAGACTGCCCACTGCCCGCTGCCCACTGACTTTTGCATTTCTTTTAAACTTATCTGGCATTCTTTTCGTTAACCTAGTGAAAACATTCCGCCATGAAAAAATCATTTCTGTTTCTTTTAGCATTTATTCTTATTTCTGCTTCTCAAGTAAAAGCCCAGGACTATAAAACCGCACTTGGTATCCGTCTTAGCAGCCAGGGACCTGCGATTAACAATTCAGTAAGCTTTAAGCATTTTATGAATCCCAAACTTGCCGTTGAAGCGCTTTTTACTTTTGATAAAAGAGCTGCTATCGGTGGTTTGCTGGAAATACATAACCCGATGCCTTCAACTGAAGGATTACAATGGTTCTATGGAGCAGGCGCTTATCTCGGTTTTGATTCTGATAAAACCCATACCGACCGTGCATTGATGGGAGCACAGGGAATTATCGGGCTCGATTATAAATTCGCAAACCTTCCATTGAATCTTACGCTTGACTGGAAGCCTGAATTAAATATCATTGACAATATAAACTTCGAACCCGCAGCAGTTGGATTCACTATACGGTTCACGTTTGGCAAATCACTGGCAGCCCAACCTGCATCTGAATAGATACATTTATATACATTTATATATTACGTTCGTAACCCGGAGGCTTGCAGCTATTCCGGGTTTATTTTTGTCTTTTGCCTGAATTGCGGTTTTTCTGTGCGGGAAATACCGGGAATTATAAGTTTGCAATTCACTTTTTTCCTTAACTTCATTTTTACAAACTACTGCTTATGCAACTAATTAGACGATTAACGCTAATCGTGCCTTTCGTTATTATTACGCTTTGCTCCGTGGCACAGGAGAAAACAGTTTCCGGAACTGTATTGTCAGAAAAAGATGGCGAACCGATTGCAAACGCGACGGTAACAAACCGGAATACCAAAAGAAATACAACAACAACTTCGGCGGGTCGCTTTACTATCAAAGCCTCAAAGGGTGATGTGTTGGAAATTACTTCCGTGGGTCATCTGAAGTATACCGTTACTATCAATGATGGTACGGAAATACCGGTGAAACTTGCCGTGAATGAAAAACAACTCAGTGAAGTTGTTGTAACATCTCTTGGTATTAAAAAAGAAAAACGCGGCCTCGGCTTCTCTTCCCAGGAAATAAAAGGAGATGAAGTAGCCGGAACTCAACGTGAAAACTTTTTTAATTCTATACAAGGCCGTGTAGCCGGAGCAACACTTGTGCAAACGAGCGGCGCACCGGGTGCTTCATCAAACATTGTATTAAGAGGTTTCAATTCACTTTCGGGCAGTAACTCTCCATTAATTGTTGTAGATGGTCTTCCGATCAGCAATAATACGCTGGATCAGCATCAGCTTGCTTCTAACGGAGATAATCGCTTTAACGATTATACCAACCGTGCTGCCGATATTAATCCCGACGATATTGAATCCATCAATGTATTGAAAGGACCAGAAGCTACGGCGCTTTACGGTATTGAAGCAGGTAGCGGTGCGATCATCATTACTACAAAAAAAGCAAGGAAAGGAAAACTGAGATTTACGTATGATAATAACTTCAGAACTACGCATACTTATCGTTATCCCCACATACAAAAAACATATGACAATGGATCGAATGGCGTTTCTTCCAATGTAAGGACTTTATTTGGGCCACGCTTTGCTCCCGGTACAAAGTTTTATAACAACATTGATGAATTTTTCCAGGATGGGTTCCAGCAAAAACATAACCTGACAATGGAGGGCGGTAAAAATAATACGGCATTCCGTTTTAATGTTTCCTGGAGAGATGAAACAGGTACCATTCCCAATACAGGGCTTGAGCAACTGCAGTCAAGAATTACAGTGAACCAAAAAGTGCTGAAAAACCTGGATGTTAATTTTACAGCTGGTTATACAAAAACAAGAAATGATAAAGCGATAAGAGGTGCCGGTGGATTTTTGCATAACCTGATGCTTTGGCCCATTACTGAACAAGCGAGCGATTATTTGCTGCCCAATGGCACACGTAAATTTTTCCTTGATCCGGATGCATCAGGCAATCAGCCAAACGAAGTTGACAATCCCTTTTTCGAAGCAAACAAGAATTTTTCTTTTGATAAGACGGACAGGGGCATATTTAACTTAACTATCAATTATGATGCCTTCGACTGGTTGAATTTTACGGTAAGAGCCGGCATGGACGTTTATGAGCAATTCGGGAGAACATATTTTCATCCTGAGTCAAACCAGGCAAGAACCATCAAAGGGCAAATAGAAGATTATACACAGAAATACAAAAGCTATAATGGCGTATTCATTGCTACGGTAAAAAAGAATTTTGGAAAGTTTAAAACCACATGGCGTGCAGGTGTTGCCAATGATGATTGGAAACGCGAAACATTTGCAAAACTTGGCCGGCAGTTTAAAGACTCGGTAACTAAAGACCTGTCGGTAGCAACGCAACTTGTAACAAGTCGTGAAGTTGGCGCAGATACTTTAACGATGAAAAGATTGCAGGGTGTATTTGGCGAAGTAACCTTAAACTATAATGAGATCGCATATTTAACGGTAACCGGCCGCAATGACTGGACATCTACGCTTCCGGTAGAGGCACGTTCTTTTTTCTATCCGGCATATAGTCTTGCGTTTATAGTTAGCGAATTAATTGGAAAGGATTCCAAATGGCTTGACTTCTGGAAACTGCGTGCATCAAGAGCTGAAACAGCAAAAGACATCGCACCGTATGGTTCGCAAAGCTGGTATACAAATGCTCCGGCCGTATCTACAAACGCGTATGGATGGTCTTATGATTTTTACAATCAAAATCCGCTGATCATTCCTGAAAGACAAAAGACCTATGAGATCGGAACTGAATTGCGCCTGTTCAATAACCGCGTTAACCTTGAATACACTTATTACAATACGAAGAACCTTGATCAGATTGTACGGTTAGTTCGTTTGAGTTATGGCACCGGGTTCGTTTTGAATACAAGCAATATCAGTGATACAAAAAATACCGGTCATGAAGTAACACTTGGCGTTACCCCGATCAAGAAGAAAAGTTTTACATGGAGAATGAATTATAATTTTAACAGGATGACTAACAGGATCACCCGTATTCCTGATAATATTCCTGAGTTTTATAATTCAGATACATGGCTTGGTAACTTCAGAGCCGGGCTTACAAGAAATGGAACTATCACGCAACTTACAGGACAAAACTATTTATTCAACAATACTGGCCAGATCCTGATTGATCCAACAAATGGATATCCTGTTCCAGATCCCAATTACACAAAAATTGCAGACCGCAATCCTGATTTTCAACTTGGCATCAGCAATACACTTATTTACAAAAACCTTTCACTTTCATTCCTGCTTGATATAAAAGTGGGCGGCGATATTCTGAATGCAAATGAAATATGGATGACGCAAAATGGTGTAAGTCTTAGAACACTTGACAGGGAGATACCACGCATTTATCCTGGTGTACTTAATGATGGTTTACAAAATACAGCAACTCCAACGATAAATACCATATCGGTGACACCACATTTCCAAAGTTCAATTTACACAGATAGAACTATGGCCGTTGATTATGTAGAAAAAGATATAAACTGGCTTAGGATGAGAGATGTGACATTACGCTTCAATGCCGGCAAAGAATTATTGAAAAAGCTTAAATATTTTTCATCAGCAAGTGCATTCCTTACCGGTACTGACCTGTTCTTGTTTACCAATTACTCTGGCGTTGATCCGACTGCTGCTGGTAATTCCGCCGCTACTCTTGGTAATGGTTCATTTGGAATTGACTTTGGTTCACTCTCCATTCCAAGAGGTTTCAATTTTGGCTTATCACTACAATTTGCAAGTAAAAAATAATAGTAATGTATATGAAACATATAAAAATAATTTTTGCAATACTGGCAAGCGTGATGCTTTTTTCGGGCACCTCCTGTAAAAAATATCTTGATGAGGCATTTCCCAATCCGAACAAGCCGGTTGAGGTTGATCCTGACCTGGTGTTGCCTACTATTATCAATAACCAGGCAAGAGGACTTTTCTTTGATGCGAGGTTTTTGGGTAATTATATCAGCTATTGGCATAGAACAAGCACAGGCATTACATGGGAACGTATGGGATATGATCCCGGCAGCGATAACGGAGCTGAAAAATGGAGAACCCATTACTGGAACTCAGGAATAAACTCTTTAAATGTCATTCGGGACGGGCGAAACTCAGGTCGTCCGGAGTATGCTGGTGCTGCATGGGCTTTGTTTGCATTCAGTTGGCTGCAGCTTACCGACTATCATGGTGATGTGATTCTTGACGAAGCTTTCCATTCAGAACAACTGACATTTAAATACAATACGCAAGATCAGGTATATGAGTGGGTGAAAGTATGCGCAGATTCAGCTCTGTTTTATTTCGGCCAGGTTACATCTCCATCTGATGGATTTGCAACAAAAGGAGATAAGTATTTCTATGGCGGTAATATCGACCGCTGGAAAAAATTTGTATATGGCGTTAAAGCATTGCTTTATCATCGCTACATTAACAAATCAAACTACAGTGCAGACTCAGTTATTAAATATGCAAATCTTTCATTTGCATCTTCCGCTGATGATGCGATCATAAAATTTGATGCATCTCTTGCTCCAATCAGTACGAATGCACTCAACTTTTACGGACCTACAAGAAACAACCTCGCAACGTATCGTCAAAGTAGATACCTGATGGATATAATGAAAGGGGACACCAGCGTTTTTAGGGGAGTGGTTGATCCAAGAATGGCTTATTTATTTAAACCAGATAGTAATGGTGTTTACAATGGTGTAGCTGCTAATGTTGGTTTAACTTCGGGGACCCGTACCAGTCCGTGGAATTTCTGGGGATTCAATGCTGTTGTTGCGCCAGCAGGTGGCATTGATACCGGGGCAAGAACTTTCTTTAAAAATGTTTCCCCATTTCCGATACTCACTTATAGCTGGATACAGTTTGTAAAAGCAGAAGCCGCGTTGAAAAAGGGCGATATGGCCACCGCAAAGACCGCATATATTGCAGGCATCAATGGTAGCTTTGATTTGCTTACGAGTAGTAATTACACAGGGTACACTCCTATCACAACTGTCGCAAGAACCAATTATATTAATAGTCCGGTTGTTACACCTGTTACACTTACGTTAAGTCATATAATGATGCAGAAGTTTGTTTCGTTATGGCCATATGGCATGGAAGAAATATGGGTTGATCTTCGAAAATATAATTATGATGCAAATATCTTCAAAGATTATGTGCCCGTCGGATCATTGTATCCTGATAATGGTGGTAAGCTGGTGCAAAGACTAAGACCCCGTTATAATTCGGAATACCTGTGGAATGTTGGAGAGCTTCAAAAAATTGGGGGACTTGCCACAGACTACCATACGGTGCCGGTTTGGTTTACAAAACCATAATTAACGCTTAAAAAAATTATTATGAGAAAAACACAAATAATACTATTGTTAATTTTAATGATACCTGTGTTATTCATTTCCTGCAAAAAAGAAACTAACGATAAGATTGATCAGCTTGAGAAATATTACCTTGATAATCCTGCATCAATAGCCCAGGTAAAATTTATTCATGCTTATACGCCACTTACGATCAATGGTCTTACTGCAGGTACCACTACTTCCGGAGTAGGGTTCAGGATCACAATGGACGCAAGTAAACTAAATGGAGCAACCAACACTTCTACATTTACAAATACGTTGGTGTATGGCGGTCAGCCCGGCTCTACAACTTATACCGGCAGTTTCTTTCCGGCTACTTCTGCATATACATTTTTACCTCCCGGAGCACGAAATTTCAAATTCACTATGAACCGGATCACTTCGGGGAATTTTGCGCCTATTGCAGGAGATGAAGTGTTTAATTCTACTTTCGCACTTGTTGCCGGAAAAAAATACAGCATATTCATTTCCGATCCATATGCTCCTGCTGCCTATATGATAGAAGATAACTTCACTCAGCCTGAAAGAACCAATTATGGCGTTCGCTTTATAAATCTTTGTGGTGATATTCCTACCCGGTTCGATGTCGTTTCTTCACGCCATGGCATGTTATTTTCCAATGTTGCTTACAAAGAGACAAGAGATTTTATTTACCCAACTATACCTTTTATACCCGATACCATCTTTTTGAAGACAGCCGGTACCAATACTATTGTATCCTCCGTACCTACTTTTAATGCGGGAAATCAACGTGTGTATACTTTTTATGCCCGCGGTAAAACAGGTGTTTCCGGCAGAACACCCACCCTTAATTTTTATACAAACAGATAAACATTGATCAGAAGGAAGAAACCGTCTCGCCTAAGGCCAGACGGTTTTTTATTTATCCAAAGAACATGTAGGCAAGAAATATCGAAGTAATGATACCAACAAGATCTGCCAGCAACATAACGCCAACAGAATACCTCGTGTTTTTTACAGCCACTGCTCCGAAGTAAACAGCTATTACATAAAATGTAGTATCCGATGAGCCTTGCAAAACACAGGCAAGCCTGCCTGCAAATGAATCTGCGCCGTATGCATTCATGGTATCGATCATCATACCTCTCGCACCGCTGCCGCTTAATGGTTTTATTAATGCAGTTGGAAGACCATCGACAAATCTAGTATCAGCACCAAATGCGGCAAACAATCCTTTAATTCCATCGATAATAATTTCAAATGTGCCGCTATTGCGGAGCAAACTGATGGCAACTAATAACCCAACTAAATACGGAATGATGCGAACAGCAGTTTCAAACCCGCCTTTTGCACCTTCGATAAATGCTTCAAAGATGTTTATCTTTTTATATATACCTCCAAGTACAATTAAAAAAAGTATCAGTAACAATATGCCATTTCCTAAAATTCCTGAAACCGTTTGAACTCTTTCCGTGCTTAATGAATTAAGATACCAAACCAATGCTGCAATGATAGCGGAAATGCCACCCACCCATGCAAGAATAACCGGTTGAAAAATATTTATCTTTTGTTTAAATGAAACCATAAGCATTGCAGCCATCGTAGCCACAAAAGTTGCGATCATGCAAGGCACGAAAATATCTGTAGGATTTGCTGCAGGAGGCTTAACGGCAGCTCTTGCCGCAATAATGGCAACAGGTATCAACGTTAACCCTGCAGCATGAAGACACATAAACATTACTTGTGCATTGGTCGCCCTGCTTTTGTCCGGATTTAATTCCTGCAGACTTTCCATTGCTTTTATGCCGAAAGGCGTTGCGGCATTATCCAGGCCAAGTAAGTTGGCAGAAAAATTCATCACCATATGACCCATTGATGGATGACCCTTTGGTATATCAGGAAATATTTTTGAAAAAAACGGGCCAATGATCTTTGATAGAAACCGGATGCCCCCTGCCCTTTCCGCAATACTCATAAATCCCATGAATAAAGCCATGATACCGATAAGACCTATACAAATTTCAACCGCTCCTTTGCATGTGTCAATAATACCATTTGATGGAAGTAAACGGAACGCCTTATATGAGGTGCCATCTTTCACAACCCTATCCTTATCCCATATCGCAGTTTTTTCATACTGAAGCTGACGAGTAACATTCATCGGCACACTTGCAGAATCAACGACACGTGTGGAAACAGTATCTGTGTTTTTACCCGTTACTAACTGGCTGAATATTTTTTGCTGACCAGGTTGAAATGTAAATTTTATCGTTGCTACTAAAATGGCGATGATAACAAATGCCGACCATATCTTGCTAAGAGCCATAGTGTGATTTTAGATTTACGTCCCGATTGTTATCGGGATCGGATTTTTGATTTTATTGAAGATTGCGGATTTTTATTGAATCTCCAAAAGCTTCTTTTCACATTTCGTCTCTTAACTATTGACCCTTATCTTTGCCGCCTTAAAAAATGCAGGCGGATAATGTTGAATAGCGATATGGAAGTACAAGAGTGCGACGCAACAATGCCCAATAGTAAAAAAACCGCTGGGTTCATAATCTTAAATCTGCTCCCGATAACAATCGGGACTAAAATCTAAAATCGAATCATGGGACTTCAAGCTGGAATTGTAGGATTGCCGAATGTGGGGAAATCAACTTTGTTTAATGCAGTAAGTAATAGTGCCAAAGCGCAGGCAAGTAATTACCGGTTTTGTACAATTGATCCGAACGTGGGGTTGGTCGATGTGCCTGATCCGCGGCTGTATAACTTAGCTGTATTAGTTAAGCCCAATAAGATCGTGCCGACCCAACTTGAGATCGTTGACATCGCAGGACTGGTACGTGGCGCAAGCAAAGGCGAAGGACTTGGTAATAAATTCTTAGGAAATATTCGTGAGGTCGATGCCATTATTCATGTGGTACGTTGTTTTGAAGATGAAAATGTATTGCGTGATGAAGGCGCGATAAACCCGGTAAGTGATAAAGAGATCATCGATCTCGAATTACAATTGAAAGACCTTGATGGTGTAGAAAGAAAAATTCAGAAAACGGAAAAACAGGCTCGTATCGATCCTAAACTTAAAAGCGAGCTGGAAGTGCTGATCCGTTGCAAAGATTTTTTAGAAAAAGGGAAAAGCATTCGTGAATTGAATTTAAGCAAAGAAGAAAAAGTGGCTATCGCCGACCTGTTCTTACTGACTGATAAGCCTGTTTTATATGTGGCCAATGTGGATGAACCATCCATGCACACCGGTAATAAATTTTCTGATGCATTGAAAGAAGCAGTGAAAAATGAAAATGCCGAGGTGATCATTATGAATAATTCTATTGAAGCGCAGATACAGGAAATGGAAAATCCTGAAGACAGGCAATTATTCATGGAAGAATATGGAATGAAGGAGCCTGCACTGGACCGGTTGATACACGCAACTTATAAATTACTTGGCCTGTATACTTATTTCACTGCAGGTGTACAAGAAGTAAGAGCCTGGACGATACATGAAGGATGGAAAGCTCCGCAAGCTGCGGGTGTTATTCATACTGATTTTGAAAAAGGATTTATAAAAGCCGAAGTGATCAGCTATGATGATTTTATAAAGTATGAGTCAGAAGCTGCCTGCCGTGAAGTGGGTAAATTAAGAATTGAAGGAAAAGAATATGTGGTGAAGGATGGAGATGTGATGCATTTCCGCTTCAACGTATAGCCCATCCCCAAAAACTATTCGTCAAAATTGAAGATGCTGCTAAAGCCCCTTCCCAAAGGGAAGGGAAGAAAAAGTCTTTATAGAATTTTTAGGATTTGGCTGTAAACTTGTTTCAATTCAATAGTGAGAATTGTATCTAAGTTCCCCCTTTGGGGGACAGGGGGCCGGGCCGGGCTTGTTTAGAATAAAGCCCTCACTGATGCCCTTCCAATATGCACAGTCCTGGCACTTCCCGGCTTTCTCCCTTCATACACAAGATTCAATTCAAGATTATTGAGCAAACGCTTTGTAAGATCAATGGTCCAGAGATAATTGCTTCCGGGTAATAAACCATCAAGCATAATATAACTTACCGTGGTGTTTGTTGGAAATTTATAATCAATATTGCTGAACGTGAATTTACCGGTGATAGAACTGTTCTGAAGTACATTGTATTTTGTTTCTCCAGTTATCGAATTCGCGGTCGACCGCTCACCTCCATATAACGGTTTGTTCTTCTTGTTATCAAACTTATAGGCCGCCGATAACCGGAATTTTGTTCCTTGTATAAAAACAAGCCGCGGCTCGATATTATAAACATCTAACTCATAATTACGATTGCCAAAGCTTGGCGTATACAACCCATTAAAACCCTTTTTACCATTAATATCAAATGTAAGTGCCCGGCCAAGGTTCCATCTGAATTTAATTACCCAATCATTTATCTTACGGCTTTCATAACCATACGTAAGCAAATTTTTACCGCTATTGCGAAGATTGCTGATATCAAAACCCCATTTGCTGCTGAAACGGTTAAATGAAAATGTATTCAGGAAAACCGTATTCAGTGTAATGAGTGCCGTATCCGTAAGCTCATATTTAAAAGGACTGAACTCTGTGTTTCCCTTCGCCACTGATTTTTTTGTTATTTGTAAAGAAGATTTTATGTTGGTGCGGGAAATAAATTTTTGAAATCCTTTTATATCACTGCTGTTCAATATTGCTTTTGGATTCAGTTGAAAGCTATAATTAAAAGTTGTATAATTTGCTTTTACAAATTGATTAGTAGGAATGAATATGCGGATGAATTTTGCCTGGTCAGGAAATAATGCTTCTTCAAATTCATTTAATTGCTGGATGCCATCGTTGTTATAATCGTTCCATGCATATTGGCCCGTTCCTGCCGGTACTTCAAGGTAAACAAAATCTCTCCTTTGCTCCTGCCCGGTTCCTAATTCATATAAAATATTTCCCATCAGTAATCCTTTCCATTCATGAATGATATACTCAGCCCTGCCAAGTATTGTTTCATCGGCTTTTTGTTTTGAAATATCATTCAGCACTTTTAATTTTCTGAAAGTTGTATTGAATAAAAATTGGTGATGCTCATTGGCGACTATTTCAGTCTGCAGGTTTACGTTCATACTGCGGTCACCACGTACCAGGTCCTTTCCGGCAGGATATTTATCGGACCTTGTAAAAAACGTGATTGCATACTTGTTTTTCTTTTTGTCGGATGATCTGAGATAAGCCGAATAAGTATCAAATGAAAAACTTTGAATTGTCAGCGTATCGGATGCTTTGTCTTTTGTTTTATTTTCTTCAAGTGCATACCGGAAACCAAGCCTGAAATCTTTTAATCGCTTAAGTTCTTTACTGATGTCGAGAATTGGTTTTATAAAACGCCCTTTACTGAATTGAGCTTTTGAAATTGGTAAACGCTAACTGGTTATTCAACTGCCAGCCTTTCCAGTTAAACAATTGCTGTATATTATTTTGAAAGCCGCTGTAATCATCTCCCCTGTTATAGTTCATCACCTGGTAACTGAGCGAATTATTTTTTGCATTCTGCAACCGGGCCGATGCTTTTATGATATGTTCATCGGCGGGCAACGTTTGTAGCCCAAGTCCCCAATCCCTGGAAAACTCTACATTACGAATTCGCTCCAGTGGTCTGAACTTTCCCTGTACAAATTCATAATCAAAGTTGGTTATGAATTGTGTTTTCTTTGCGCCGGATGATTTTATTAATGAAGAATTAGTAAACTGAATTTTAGCAGCAATACCAACGTCATCGCCATTATCTTTTTCTGAAAATGTATTTGCATCATAATTACTGAGCGCAAGCTCTGTCTTAAGCAATGTATTATTGCGGATCTTATAATCCGTGCCTACTGTCATCAATTGCTGTTTCTTCGGAGTTACCAGTATGATCACCGGGTCGTATCTTCCTTGCTTAATTCCGGCAACAGGCATAATGAATTTGAAAACCTTTCCATTTGCTCCATTAAACTCAGGCACATAGTTTCCCCTTCCCTCTCCCACATCTGTAAATGCCAAATTATATTTTGCAACGGAAGGATCTGTTGAATACTGGTAAAAAGAATCTATTCCTGTGCCCGGATTATAATACAACTTCTCATATAAAATTTTTCCTGCGTCGAACACAGTGTCAATAATTGCCGAGGGATAAAGCGCATTTTGAATACTATCTCCAAGATTTGAGAGGAATAATTTCTGGTTATCATCCAACGACTGGTTGATCTGTGAATTTTTTGCATCACTATTATTAAAAGCACTGACAAATATTCTAAGCTTGTTATTTAATTCGAATTCCTGTGCTACATATAAATTGGCGTTAAGATAACTTCTGTCAGCATACTCAAACTCCACTTGTATGCGGCTGTCTTTTGTGATCATTCGCTTTGGGGTAAACGTAACTTCAGCCGTATTGTAATTGATCACATAGTCCTGGTCCTCGCCACGCTGCAATAATTCACCATCAATGAAAACCCTTTCCGTGCCTGCAAGAACGATAAAAAAGAATTCATTGTTTGCACCGGTAAGCCGGTAAGGTCCCTGGTTGCCTTCTAAGCCTTGGAAAATATTACGTGTAAATTTTCCTTTTGCAATCGAACCACTTACTAAACTTTTTGAAGTTGCATTTCTGCCAATATTATTTTTCGTTTCAAATGAAATTCCCTGTAATCGTTTATAAAAATTAAGAAAGTAACTATTGTTTTGCCGGAGGTCTATATCACCAAGATTGAATTGCCATGTTCGTTTTTTAAACTGAAGAAATACCTGGTCAAATTCATTCAACTGTTGCGTTGTACCATCCGGTTGTATCGGTAAATTATTATCTGTGATCGCTGCATTGATCTCGACACTATCACCAAGCATTCCATTTAATGTAAGATTGAAATTGGAATTAACAACCGCATCCTGGTTATTGCCAAATGAAATACCACGTCCAAAACTTCCGTTGTATTGCAGGTTACCAAAATCAAAAAGACCCCGGGCAATTTGCTGTTCATTTCTTCCAAACTCAAATGTGGGCGCATAAAATCTATAGCTTATACTGTCATAGTTCAATCGTTGAACAACTGAATTAAGTTTATAAGGGAAAACCCTGTAAACGATCGTTACACTATCTGTTGATGGCAATGTTTTCCATTTCAGCAATGCATTTATATTATCAAAAGAATATGCTGTATCACTAAACCCTTCCACAAAAAATGTTTTGGGAATAATGCTGAAACTATCGATGCGAATGGTATCAACAACTACAGCAATTTTTTTCTTTCGAAGATTAGAAATGGGTTTAGTATCCTGAACGGGAAACTGGGCCCGGCTTTCCAGTACAGCAAACATGAGGGTAGCGAGAATCAGTATCAGCCGATTTTTACTCAAAAGCCGTGGTTTTTCATTTTACTTAAACGTAAAATTCAGGATTTTATGGCAGCTATCCTACGTTGATTTAATAAAAAGCCCCGCTTCCGCGGGGCTTATAATCAGCTTTTAGCATTTTAATTGAGTTATTCCTTCCAATGAAAAGAGGAATGCATATTCCAATGCCACATCTTTCAGGTAATCAAACCGGCCAGATGCGCCGCCATGCCCTGCTTCCATTTTTGTTTTAAGCAACAATACATTCTTATCGGTTTTCATTTCACGTAGTTTGGCCACCCATTTGGCGGGCTCAAAATATTGCACCTGGCTATCATGAAGACCTGTTGTTATCAGCATATTCGGATAATTCTTCTTTTCCACATTATCATAAGGTGAATATGACTTCATGTACATGTAATGCTCTTTGTTTTCAGGATTTCCCCACTCATCATATTCATTTGTTGTAAGAGGAATACTTGGATCAGACATTGTAGTTATTACATCAACATACGGCACCTGTGCTACTATTCCATTCCAAAGATCAGGAGCCATATTAGCAATAGCACCCATTAACAATCCGCCGGCACTTCCGCCCATAGCATATAAATGTCCTTTAGAAGTATATTTCTGTTTTATCAAGCGCTTCACCACAATCAATGAAATCATTAAACGTATTTATTCTTCTTCATCATCTTTCCATCTTCATACCATTGTCTTCCCATTTCTTCACCGCCGCGTATATGTGCAATAGCAAACACAAAACCACGATTAAGCAAACTCAACCGGCTGCTGCTAAAGTTTGCATCCGATGCTGGAACCATACGATCCATAACCGTAAAGTAATAATGGTGCACTGCCATCTTTCGGCGTTCCTTTTTTGTATACAATCGAAACCGGTACCCTTGCACCATCCCTGGCTGTTACAAATATTCTTTCGGTTACATAATCACTTTTATTAAACCCACCCAGGACAGGTGTTTCCTTCATCAGTTTTTTGTCTTTTGTATTCATATTATAATCAAACACCGAATTAGGAGTGGTCATCGAGGTATAATTATACCGTAACGTAGTAGAATTAAAATCCGGATTCGCTCCAACATAAGCAGCATAAGCTGGTTCTCCAAAATCAAGGTAATGCTCGTTGTTTGTTGCTACTTCACGAACACGTAATTGAAGCAACCCTTCTTTTCTTTCTGTAATTACCCAATGATCTTTAAAAACCGAAATACCTTCCAAGTAAAACATCAGGACGATGAGGAATCACATCTTTCCAGTTGTCACTGGCTGTTTTATCAAGCGAAGTTTCCATCAATTTAAAATTCTTCGCATTCCAGTTTGTACTGATCAAAAATTTATCTCCCCAATGATCGATATAATATAATACTTCTTTCATCCGTGGCTGAAAAACTCTGAAGTTTCCACCCGGGTTGTCTGTTTCAAGTATCCGGTATTCGGAAGACAATGTGGCGCTTGAATAAATGACCAGATACTTTTTTGATTTTGATTTATATACACCAATATAATTTGTGGGATCCTGTTCATGATATACTACAACATCTTTTGCGGCGTCATCGCCTAACGTGTGTCTCTTAATTTTTTCAGTTAATAGGGTTGCCGGGTTGTTTAATGTATAGAAAAATGTTTTGCTATCAGCTGCCCATGCAGTACCCGCACTTGCGCCATTTGATTTCGTCTTTCAGAATTTCACCGGTTTCAAGATTTTTTACCTGGATCGTGTATTGTCTTCGCGATACTTTATCTACACCAAAGGCCAATAACTTATTATCAGGACTTACATTAAAACCTGCTACGGAAATAAAAGGAATGTCTTTCCCCATCGAGTCTACATCAAGCAAAACCTCTTCTGCCGCATCAAGGCTTCCCTTTTTGCGACAATACTTATAGATATTCTTTTCCTTCATCTGTTCTTGAATAATAATAATAGCCGTCATTAAACACGGGCACTGATTCATCTTTTTCTTTAATTCTTCCTCTCATTTCATTATACAGGTCTTCACGGAATTTTTTTGCACCCGACATCATCGTATCGAGATAAGTATTTTCCGCTTTCAGGTATTCAACAACCTTTGTACTATCAGGACCTTTTTTAAAATAATCATTCATCCAATAATAATTATCAACTCTTTTATCACCATGCGCTATCATTTCATATGGCTTCTTTTCTGTGGTTGGTGCAGCCACGCCTTCGGGCCATTTAACTCCTTCTTTTGTCACTCCTTTAGTATTATCGTTACATGAAATAATCAGCAGCGATACTGCTGCCGGAAAAAGATTTTTAAGATTCATAAATGCAAGTTTAGATTCGTTGAATATACGAACACCTCCTCTAAATAAAAAAGCCCTTTTATAAAGGGCTAAAAACTTATTTGAGAGAGACTTATTTCTCAGAAACTAAACCAGCCATCAGGTATTCTTTGTTCAACCGGGCAATATTATCTATTGAAATTTCTTTGGGGCAAACAGCTTCACAAGCTCCGGTATTTGTACAGCCGCCAAATCCTTCTTTGTCCATTTGTGCAATCATATTTAAAGCTCTTGTTTTTCTTTCCGGATCGCCCTGTGGCAATAAAGCGAGGTGAGTAACTTTTGCAGCAACAAAAAGCATTGCCGAAGAATTTTTACAAGCAGCAACACAAGCGCCGCAACCAATACAGGCAGCCGCTGCAAAAGATGCGTCGGCTTTATCTTTATCAACCGGCAGCGCATTTGCATCAACCGCATTTCCTGTATTTACCGAAATAAAACCACCAGCCTGGATAATTCTGTCAAATGAAGTTCTGTCAACCATCAGGTCTTTTATCACCGGAAATGCATTGGCGCGCCATGGTTCTACAACAATCGTTTCTCCATCTTTAAAAGCTCTCATGTGTAACTGGCAGGTAGTAGTTGCATGCCATGGACCATGCGGACGGCCATTGATATACATGGAACAAGTACCACAAATTCCTTCACGGCAATCATGATCGAAGGCGATGGGCTCTTTACCTTCTCTTATTAATTCTTCATTCAACACATCGAACATTTCCAAGAAAGACATTTCGGTAGAAATGTTTTTTGCTTCATAGGTTTCGAATCTTCCGGCAGTTTGACTGTTCTTCTGCTTCCAGACTTTTAATTTGAGATTTATAATCTTATGTTCCATACTATTTAAATGTTATCAATATAAATTTTATTAGTACCTCTTCCAATTGTTCCATTGGTTTTTGACACTTCTCTGTAGAGCCTTTTGTAGTCTGGAGTGTTTATAAATGGCTTTAAATTTTGCTTCCCTTTTTTGTTCATCCAGCAATTTACATCCTTCCGCTGATATCTTTTTTTCTTCGTAATCACTCTTGACAAGATTTTCATCTTTAAAATAGTTTTCCTTTCTGATGCTACACAGATCTTTCTCCTATAAACTCAATACACTTATTCAATATCAGGTTCATTTTTCCTTACTAATTCTATGTCTAAAATTTATCAAATTGTTGATTCATGATACTTGTGAATATTTCATCAATCTTTTCTGCCTTTATTAAATTCTCTTTCTCATCCATTATATTTTCCGAACGTCCATTTGATATGCAACATATAAACAGAGAATTTCCGAGGATCAACCCAATATTTTCTATCAATTATTTTAGAAACTTTTAAACTATTATTTTTAACCGATCCTATTATTTTGGACTGAAGTAAGTTATTTAAAGAAGTTAAAACGTAGGGAGAGTGGGTTGTCATTAAAATACTATTCTTTGATTTATTAATTTTTTCAATAAAAAATTTAATTAATTCATATTGCGTTGTTGGAAAGAGATTCAATTCTGGTTCTTCTATAATAAATCTGTTCTTATTTTCCTTTCCTCTCGTATAATATTCCAAAAGAATTATTAAGGGAATTGATACTTGAAACCCACTCGATGTTTGATAAAAAAATAAATTATCCTTCTTAAACCTTATTTTTTCTTTGCTGTTCCTTGAACTGTAGGAAACATTTTTCAGATGGGGCATTACAAGTTCTAATATTTCTTTACTTGCACTGTCGTAACGATTAGCATAATCCACAATATACTGATCAAAATTCCCCTGATACACATCCCTATTTGGAGTGTTTCTTAATAACCTTAATGTAGTAGAAAGAGCAATTCTTTCTGCGGGCACATATATAACATCAATAGCAGACTTTACAAAATTGTAAAACTTGTTCCATTCTATTAAAGCAGTCGCATCGGCATTCGAAAGATTATTTTTTTTCCAAAGTAGCTTTCCTAAATCATTTTTTTTTCTGCCGAAAATTTCTACGTCAAAATTATTTTTTTTCTTAATAACCTTAAATTGACTCGTGTGAAATTCTATTTCCGTATTACTCCTGAAAAAAATTCCATAAAGATCTAAGACCTTTTTTCTTTCTTCATCGGAGCCGAGCAAAAAAGCGCTGCTACTTAATACATAAATAAGTTTTGCAATAGCACTTTTTCCGGTCCCTTGCTCTCCAATAAGAATCGTGGTCTTTTTAAGCTCAATGTCAGCAACCTTAATTGGCCCAAAGTTTTTTATTATTAATTTTTCATTCATTTTATTTATAACTCCGCTGACTCGGTTTCGCCACTTCAAAATTCAAATATTCCTTATGCAATTCCCATTCGTGATCAACTTTGAATTCCCATGAAGATACATAAGTATAATTTACATCATCACGTTTTGCTTCGCCCTCTTCGGTTTGACTTTCTTCTCTAAAATGTCCACCACAACTTTCATTTCTTTGCAATGCATCGATGCACATTAGCTCACCGAGCTCGATAAAATCGGCAACACGGCCTGCTTTATCCAATTCGGGATTCATTTCATTTATTTCTCCGGGAATTCTTACATCGCTCCAAAATTCTTTTTTCAATTGTTGAATTTCATCAATTGCTTGTTTTAATCCCTCTGCATTTCTCGCCATGCCGCATTTATCCCACATTATTTTTCCCAATCGCTTGTGAAAGCTTTCAACAGTTTGCTTGCCTTTTATATTCATCAATTTATCGATACGTGCAGCAACGGCTATTTCCGTTTCTGCAAATGCAGGATGATCTGTGGGAATATTCTTTGTTCTTATTTCATCGGATAAATAATTACCGATTGTATAGGGAATAACAAAATATCCATCAGCCAATCCCTGCATCAATGCAGATGCGCCCAACCGGTTGGCACCATGATCAGAAAAATTTGCTTCACCCAAACAATACAAACCCGGAACTGTTGTCATTAATTCATAATCCACCCACAAGCCGCCCATGGTATAATGCACTGCCGGGTAAATTCTCATCGGCACTTCATAAGGATTTTCACCGGTGATCTTTTCATACATGTCGAAAAGATTACCATATTTTTCTTTTACCACTTCTTTGCCAAGTAAAATAATCGTTGCTTCATCTGCATTTTGTAAAGCCTCTTTACCTGCTTCAATATGACCATATCTTTTTATTGCATCGGTGTAATCAAGATAAACGGCCTGCTTTGATGAACCTACACCATAACCAGCATCACATCTTTCTTTTGCGGCTCTTGATGCCACGTCTCTCGGCACTAAATTTCCAAATGCAGGATATCTTCTTTCTAAATAATAATCTCTTTCTTCTTCAGGAATTTCATTTGGCTTACGATTGTCACCTTGTTTCTTCGGCACCCAGATACGGCCATCATTTCTCAATGACTCACTCATCAATGTCAACTTACTTTGATGATCACCGGTAACAGGAATGCATGTCGGATGTATTTGAGTAAAACATGGATTACCAAACCACGCTCCTTTTTTATGTGCTTTCCATGCTGCAGTTACATTACATCCCATTGCATTTGTACTGAGATAAAAAACATTTCCATATCCACCGGTACAAAGCAACACTGCATGTCCAAAAAATCTTTCTAACTCACCTGTCACCAGGTTGCGACAAATAATTCCTCTTGCTTTTCCTTCGATCGTTACTACATCCAGCATTTCATGACGGCTGTACATTTTTACATTCCCCAATGCCACCTGTCTTTCCAATGCCTGGTAGGCGCCGATCAATAATTGCTGACCTGTTTGTCCCGCTGCATAAAAAGTTCTTTGCACTTGTGTACCGCCAAATGAACGATTACTTAACAATCCACCATACTCTCTTGCAAATGGTACACCCTGCGCCACGCATTGATCAATAATATTTGTACTCACTTCAGCCAGGCGATGAACATTTGCTTCTCTTGCACGGTAATCACCGCCTTTTATAGTATCATAAAATAAACGGAACACACTGTCGCCATCATTCTGATAATTCTTTGCTGCATTGATACCACCTTGTGCAGCGATGCTATGTGCACGGCGTGGTGAATCCTGGAAACAAAATGCTTTTACTGAGTAACCCAATTCTCCCAATGATGCGGCGGCGGAGGCGCCGGCAAGTCCGGTGCCTACTATAATCACTTCGAGTTTGCGTTTGTTCGCCGGGTTCACCAGTTTGCAGTGACCTTTATAATAAGTCCATTTGTCGTCTAAAGGAACTCCTTGTGGAATTTTTGCGTCAAGCATAAGAATTTCTGGTTATTCCATCGGGACGCTGAAAGCGGCCTGATGGTTTTCAAATTTTTTATTTATCAGCTTTTGTAATTCTTATCATCGTCCGTTGTGTCACTCACTTGTACGTTCAGTAATTCTATTCAGCTTTTTTGTCCACCCCCACTTGAAATTTTCTTATGATCGAACCGCTTCCCCCGCCAGCGGGGGACAATGAGCATTTCCTATTACTGATCTTTTATGCTCAATAGACCCGATAGCTATCGGGTTGATACAGTACAAGAGTGCGACGCAACAGAAGCTAAATAGTAGCAATCCGTTTGGCTCATAATAAAAATTACAATTAAAGAACTATTCACAATTCACCATTGACCATTCACTACCCAATCCATCCCATTTTAAAACTCAATGGCATTAATGCAAACAGCAATGGCACGAGAATTGAAAACCCGATACCAAATGCATTTACCATAGTTAAATATTTTTTCTTGTGCAAACCCAATGTTCTGAATGCACTTTGAAATCCATGCATAAGATGCCATGACAAAGAAATACAACCCAACACATAAATAATCACTATCCACCATTCACTGAAAGTGGCTTTCATTAAATGAAACATATCATGACCGATAAACTCCATTCGATAAAAGTTTAGGCTCTTCTAAACCTGCATGCGTAAATCTGGCGGGTATCCAGAAATGCCACCAATGCAGAAGCAGAAATAATAAAAGAATGGTGCCGAGCAATCCCATGGAACGACTATACCATTTACTGCCACGATTGCCAAGATTTATTTCGTAACCTTTTTTTCTTTTTGCCCTGTTTTCAAATTCTACAACAAAGCCCTGTATGACGTGAATGAAGATACCGGCAAATAACACATACTCCATTAAGCGGATCACAACCGTTTTACCCATAAAATTTGCAGCACGATTGAACATATCGCCGTCATCCGTGCTGTCAAAAAGATCTTTGAAAACACAGGAGTTAATGCCAACATGTATCACCAGAAAAGAAATAAGAAACAAACCCGTTACACCCATCACGATCTTTTTGCCTATCGAAGAAGTAAACAACTGGGACCAATTCATATTATCAGAGTAGTTTAAATGAAACTATTTTCCGGCGGCAAAAATACTATCGGAATGCCAAACTTGTTAGAAAAGTTTACGATACTAATAAATTGATTTTTTGATTGATCGGGCAGTAAAAAATAATTGCCCTTGTTATACTTGAGATATATAACAAATAACTTTTAATCAACAATCATCAGCCCGGCAATCGTGCTTGTTCTACGGCATCAATCTTTTTAAACAGATGGAAAGGTTTATAGGTGCGCCACTCAGGAATTTCCATTAATTCGAGATAGCGGTTCAATCTTGCTTTTTTAAAATCATGCTGTGTCGCTTCCGGCATATTCAATACTACGATCCAGCCATGCTCATCTGAAGTTTCTTCATACCATTCTTCATAATAATCCCTGTCGCCACTGTGAAAATTGAGAACGTTTTCTGCGATCAATATAAATTTATTGATACCCTGCAGCTCAAAAACATCGATCACTTCACGCTTCAAAGTCATTATATCATTCTCGATCGCATCGTTCCATTCACCTATCAGTTCGATAATCGCATATTTTTCTTCGTAATCGGCCATCAACACTTTCATATAAAGTGTGCGGCTGCCAAATTCATCCCACTGCGGATGTATATAATAATTATAAACTGTTTGGGTAAATTCAAACTCAGAATGCGTTTGCCCATAGAAAGGTGAACGCTGGTCTTCTTCAGCCACGTAAATATGTCTCCAATTATAAAATGGCTCTATATCATGCATACACAAAAACTCCTGTGCAAAGATACACCAGGCAGGAAAAGAAGAAGAATAGATGAAGGATTTTTAACTTAGTTTATTACCAAAAAAAATTGTTGAAAAACTTTTGTGAATAAAAATTATTTCTTACATGAGATCAGAATTTCAACTCTCATGTTTTTCCGTTTTTCCTCATCATTTTTAGGATTTTTAAAAACCATCTGCGAGTTACCTACTCCTTTAAATGTCATGCTTTCAATTGGAATATCTCTTTCAGCAAGCAGGTCATAAACAGTTTTTGCTCTTTCTTCAGATAATTTCATAGCCGGTTCCATTGCTTTTGGATTATTTAATACAGACGCCGGCAATATATAATTTACATGGCCTACAATTTCGAATTTGCACCCGGGGAAATTTTTTAAATATTTAGCGGCATCATCAACGGCAAAAAAAGATGAGGGATCAATAACGGCTTTGTCGGGTATAAAATAAATATTGCTTAAGTCATACCGTTCAGTGATCGCTAGAGTGTCACCTATATTAGTTCCCGGAACAGTGGTTTTTTCTTCGGAAATATGCTTTTGAAAATAAATTTCAACCCTCCTGTTATAAAAGATCTCTTTACCAGGCGAATGTTGTTCACCAAAATATTCAATGCTGATCGAATCGGCCTGGTGTTTTTCTTTTAAATACTTATATACGGTCCAGGCTCTCTTGCGTGAAAGATCCATATTGGAGGAATTACTGCCGGTTGAATCTGCGAATCCTTTAATAGCTGTTACTACCAGGTTTTGGCTAATGAAAGCTGAATCGATCATCGTTAAGTGATGTTTCGTAACTACGGACTTATTGACATCAAAAAATAATTCGAGTTTTACATGATCCTGTGAGAAAGAAGAAATAGAAAAAAATAAGGAACCGAAAAGCAAGATTTTTGTCATCAGTAACTACTTTATGGATCTGACAATAAGAATTGCTTTAACGATTCAAACTCCGGTTTTATTACTACGCTTTTCTTTTCAAGATTCATGATGGAACTAATAGAAGATGGCATCTCTATTTTTTTCCCGGTAACACTTTCCACTGCATCCGGGAATTTTACAGGATGTGCAGTTTCAAGAAAGATCCCTTTCCTTCCGGGATGGGTTTGTAAAAATTTTTTTAGCGCCAAGTAACCAACTGCACCATGAGGATCTAAAAGATAATTTGTTTGTTTCATATACTTCGCTGATCGTTGCCATAGTTTCTTCATCACTGATGCTGTATGATGAAAGGTTTTTTGCCAGCTCAGGGAATTGGTGATGAAAAATTTCCAGTATGCGAATGAAATTGCTTGGATTGCCAACATCCATTGCATTGGACAAAGTGGCTTTTGCAGCTTGCGTTTGAAAAATTTCTGTTTGCAAATATTTTGTTACTGCATCATTGACATTACAGGCAGCAATAAAATGATGAACCGGCAAGCCGGATTGTTTTGCAAGGATACCTGCGCAAATATTTCCAAAATTTCCGCTTGGTACAGAGATAACCGGCGGATGGTCTTTATCTGCCCATTGCTTGTATGCAAAGAAATAATAAAATTGTTGCGGCAACCAGCGTGCTACATTGATCGAATTGGCCGAAGTAAGAAATAGTTTTTTATTGATATCCTCATCAGCAAAAGCCTGTTTTACCATTTGCTGGCAATCATCAAATGTTCCATTCTACTTCAAGTGCTTTAATATTTTTTCCGAGTGTTGTCAATTGTTTTTCCTGCACAGAGCTTACTTTTCCTGAAGGATAAAGAATAACTACATCTACTCCATCACATCATAAAATCCATTGGCAACTGCGCCGCCGGTATCACCTGAAGTAGCAACCAAGTACAGTTACTTTCTTATCGGTCGGGACACTGTAAGCGTCCTTACCGGTAAAATATCCAAGACAACGACTCATGAATCTTGCACCTACATCTTTAAAAGCAAGTGTAGGGCCATGAAAAAGTTCGAGTGAAAAAATATTGTCAGTAACTTTTACAAGAGGAATTGGAAAATTTACAGTTTCGCTTACGATTTTAAAAAGATCATCATCATTTATTTCATTTGCTACATAAGGCTTGATAACACGAAAAGCAATTTCTTCATTTGAAAGTTGTTCTATTTGATCAATTAAAGATTTATCTATCTGCGGAATTGTTTCAGGAAAATACAAGCCTTTATCAGGTGCCTGTCCCCTGATCGTTGCTTCTTTAAAAGAAACTGATTCGGATTGTTTATTTGTACTATAGTATTTCATCTCTAAGAATTATTAATTATTAATTATTCATTATTCAATTTACTCAGCTATCAATCTCCACTCCTTTTTTATTAATTGTAGTTACATAAGTATTGTAATCAATCCCGATCTTATTGTAAACTTCTTTCATTACTGATTCAACAGACTTTGCAGTTGCTTCATCTTTACTCAGCATAAACACAGATGGGCCGGAACCGGAAATACCACCACCCAATGCACCGGCTTCTTTACATTTAGTTTTTACTTCATCAAAGCCTGGAATAAGAATGCTGCGAACGGGCTCAATGATCACATCTTCCAATGAACGGCCGATAAGATCAAGATCATTTTTCAAAAACCCGGTGACAAGCCCTGCAATATTTCCCCATTGCCGAATTGCATCTTTTAATAATATCTGCTTGCGAAGAATTTGTCTTGCATCCGATGTTCTCACTTCTATCTGCGGATGAACAACTGTAACAAAAAGATCAGGCGATGAAATGAGAAACGATATCAAGCGGATGAATGCAACGGATTAAACTTACACCACCAAAAATACATGGAGCAATATTATCGGCATGTTTTACACCTGATGCCAGCTTTTCTCCATTCATTGCAAACTGAACCAGTTCATCATTTGAAAAAATATTGCCGAGTAAATGATTTGCTGCTACTGCTGCGCCGGCCGCACTTGCTGCACTGGTGCCAATTCCACTTCCGGGTTTTATGTGTTTTTCAATTTCAATTTCAAACCCAATTTTATTCTCCATTTTTTCTATGATCGATAACAACACAACACCGGCAACATTTTTTTCCGGTTCAGTTGGTAAATTAAAATTGTCTTTGTTGTGAATGATCACCTTCGGTTCATCAAGCAATTTCACCTTCATCACATCATACGGTTCTTTTAATGCCATACCAAGAATATCAAACCCGCAAACAAGATTTGCCACTGTGCCGGGGGAATGTACAGTTATAATCCGGCCCCCTCTAACTCCCCCAACGGGGGAGGATATTGAAGACTCCGAATTATTTGACTTATCCTCAAGCATAGAGAATTGACTCCTTTTTTTGATTTATGAGAGACTTTCCTAAGTCCCCTTTAGGAGAACAGGGGGTCTATATTTTTACTGCTCTTATAATATCTGCAAACACTCCGCTTGCTGTTACTTCTGCGCCGGCGCCTGCTCCTTTCACTACCATTGGTTGTTCTTTATAGCGGTCCGTGTAAAACAATACTACATTATCTTTTCCATACAAATGATAAAGATCATGCTTGGGATCTATATGCTGTAAACCAACCGATGCTTTGCCTTCATTATAAGAAGCTACAAATTTCAATTTGCATCCTGCCGCATTTGCCTTTTCAAAAATCTCTTTGAAATGTTCTTCCTCTTTTGCCATTGCTGTATAAAAATCATCCACCGTTCCCTGCATACATGACTCCGGCATAAATGAATTATTGCTGATCTCATCCATTTCAATTTTTTCGCCCGCTTCTCTTGCAAGGATCATGATCTTCCGCATTACATCTGTGCCGCTAAGATCAAGACGTGGATCCGGTTCAGTGTAGCCTTCATCCTGCGCCTGTTTTACTACGTCAGCAAATTTTCTTTTGCCATCATAATTATTGAATACAAAATTGAGTGTACCACTTAATACTGCCTGTATGCGATGGATCCTGTCGCCGCTATTCAACAGGTCATTCAATGTTGCAATAACAGGCAAGCCTGCGCCAACATTTGTTTCAAATAGAAAATGACAATTGAATTCGCTTGCAATATCTTTTAGCTTTTTATAATTATTGTAAGCAGAAGACGCCGCAACCTTGTTACAGGCAACTACAGAAATACTTTTTCTTAATAATTGTTCATACACGGCAGCTACGATATCGCTGGCTGTAATATCGACAAAAATCGAATTGCGAAGATTGCGTTCGATGATCTCATTAATGAATTGTTGTATGTCAGCATTGGTACCTTCGCTTCAGTTTTTTTTCCCATTGTGAAAGGCTGATGCCATTTTCATCGATCAGCATTTTCCGGCTATTACAAATGCCAACTACATTTACTACGAGCTTCATTTGCTTTTGCAAAAATTCCAATTGCTGTTGTAATTGTCCTAAAAGCTTTTTACCAACATTGCCGGTACCGACTATAAATAAATTGACCTGCTTATAAGTTGTTTCAAAAAATTCTTCGTGCAACACGTTGATCGCTTTTTTTACATCTTTGGTAGCAATAACGGCGGAAATATTTTTTTCTGAAGAGCCTTGTGCAATGGCACGGATATTCACGCCGTTCCTTCCCATAGCGCTGAACATGCGGCCGCTGATACCAGGATGGCTTTTCATATTCTCCCCTACCAGTGCAACAATAGAAAGATCGCTTTCAATTTTGAGTGGTTCTACTTTTTGCAATGCGATCTCATTTATAAATGCTGCATCAACGGCATGTTTTGCTTTTTGCGCCGAAGCGGCTTCGATCCCCACGCAAATAGAATGTTCGGATGAACTTTGTGTGATAAGGATCACATTTATCTTTTCATTGCTCAATGCCTCAAACAATCTTTTTGAAAAACCAGGGATACCGATCATGCCACTTCCTTCCAGACTGATCAGCACAATATTATTGATGCTTGAAATACCCCGCACAATATTTCCATTTTTTGTAGACACGGATTCGATCAGTGTTCCTTCATCTGCAGGAGCAAATGTGTTTTTTATCCATACCGGGATATTCCTACACTCATCACCGGTTGGATAGTTGGCGGGTAAATGACCTTTGCACCGAAATGCGAAAGCTCCATTGCTTCCTGGTAAGAAATATGCGGAATGATGCGGGCATTACTGGTGAGCCTTGGATCGGCTGTCATCATACCGCTTACATCGGTCCATATTTCGAGCACATTTGCTTTTACTGCCGAAGCAACGATAGCAGCTGTATAATCAGAGCCGCCGCGGCCAAGTGTTGTTGTACACCATGTTTTTATCTGATGCAATAAACCCGGGTAATATAAATAATGAAGAAGTTTGTGAGCCGAAATAGTCATTTACCCGTTGATTTGTGTCTGCATAATCAACTTCAGCCGCAGTAAAGGCAGAGTTGGTAAGGATCAATTCACGGGAATCTTTCCATACTGCTGCAATACCATCTGCATTAAATTTCGCCGCAATGATCTGTGAAGAAATCAATTCTCCATAACTGCTGATCCTGTCTTTTGTTCTTGGTGTTAATTCTCTTAATAAAAAAATACCATTGCAGATATCTTCTATTTCATTACAACTCTTTTTTACCAGGCTTAATAATGACTTTGTTGAGCCACAGGTATTAGTTGCTTTACCGCTTCCATATGTCTTTGCTCAATAACAAGCAATTTGTCTTTATATGTTTCATCGCCGGCTGATGCCAATGAGCCGCATCTAATAAAAGATCTGTTACGCCGCCAAGGGCAGACACCACTACAATGGCTTTGTCTTTTTTCAACACCTCTTTTACAATGGCAACTACCTTTGATTGATATTTTCAGCATTGGCTACGGATGTACCACCGAATTTTAAAACCTGCATAATATTTTGTTGATATGATTTGTAATGTTATTTAAAAGCGACTTCTGTCGTTTACAGCTTAAAGCCCGATGTTTGATATGGTAATTTACAATCCGCTTAGCGGATTGTTGTTGTTGTAGTGGTAGTAGATGTCATGGCAATTATGGTCGCCAGCGAAGAAATGATATTTGATTTAATTGAATCCACTACTGAATTGTTAGATGCACAAGATAAAAAAGAAAACCAATAACACTATTTATTTCAAAGAATTTTCTACTGCTTTTTTTACGCTGCCATACTTCAACAGCAGTTCTTTTGCATTTTCATAGTCTATTCATTTTCAGTTTTTCCATCAGCATCTTGGTGCCGCGGTCCACGAGCTTCTCATTTGTAAGCTGCATATTCACCATTTTATTGTCCTCTACTCTTCCAAGCTGGATCATTACAGCCGTAGAGATCATGTTCAACACCAATTTTTGCGAAGTGCCGCTTTTCATTCTTGTGCTGCCGGTTACAAACTCCGGCCCTACTTCTATTTCTATCGGGTAATCAGCAACCCTCACCAATGGTGAACCCGGGTTATTCAGGAAATACTACCGGTAATATGCCACGCCTTACAGCCTTCCAGTGCACCCAATACATAAGGCGTAGTGCCGCTTGCTGCAATACCAATTACAACATCCTTATCGGAGATGTTATTCTTTAAGAGATCTTTCCATCCTTCTTCCTTATCGTCTTCTGCATATTCAACAGCCATAGTAATCGCTTTATCGCCACCGGCAATTATAGCAATTACCAGTCCATAAGGAACTCCATAAGTCGGCGGACATTCACTGGCATCTACAACACCCAAACGGCCGCTCGTACCGGCGCCTATATAAAACAATCTTCCCCCGCTAAGCATTTTATCACTTGCTGCTTCTACCAGCTTTTCAATTTGCGGTATTGCTTTTTCGATGGCGTAGGGAACGGTTTTATCTTCATTGTTTATATTGAGCAAAAGCTCACGCTACCGGCATTTTATCCAGATGCCGGTAGTTGCTTGGCTGCTCTGTAATTCTTTCAAATGCCATACTCTTACATTTAGCTATGATAGGCCACTAATCCTTCCATCGGGTTCTTAATTACTTTGCCTAGCTCAAATTCATAAGTGTTGCAAAGGTGCTGCAACACATCCTTAAATCCAAATGCAATACTGCCTACAAAATTAACAGGCATTACCCATGATTCACCATACTTACAAAGATGATAAAAGAAAAAATCATTCAATCCGTCTTCAATAATATTTTCGATCATGTAATGCCCCCTGTTTTCTGCAAGGAAAAGCGTAAATGAGGCAAGATAACGGTTGGCCATAGGTTTTTTATAAACATTTTCGAGCACTTCAGCTCTTGTTGTTGCATACTTAGCATTGAATCTTGACCGCAAATCCTCATCAAAAGTGTCGTACAAAAAATATTGTAAAACTTTTTTGCCGAGATAAGCACCGCTGCCTTCATCGCCTAATACATACCCAATGCCGGGCGATTGACGGACAATTTTTTTCCCATCATAATAACAGCAGAAAGACCCGGTACCGAGATTACAGGTCAGTCCTTTATTTTTCCCGTTCAACGAACGGGCCGCAGCCATCATATCATGCGTTACTTCCACTTCCGCATCTGTAAAAACCTGCTCTATTGCTTTCTTTACCAGCTTTGCATTTCTTGGATCTACACAGCCGGTACCGTAATAATGCACTTCATCAATTTTATATCGCTTAACCTTTGGCAAAAGATCTTTTCTCAACAAGCCGGCTATTTGTTGTGTGTTTAAAAAATAAGGACTGATACCTGCAGTAAAAATGGTTTTCTTTTTTCCATTATTCAGAAGGCACCATTCGGCTTTGGTAGCGCCGCTATCAGCTATCAGTTTAATTGAGGACATGTTGTTGTTGGTTAGGGTACTTATTATAAGTTACGGTTACGGTAGTTTTAAATTATTAACTATCATTTATAATAACCGGGAACCAGCCATTGGCGACCGGTAATTAGTAACCAGAAACTTTTCTCTATTTTGCATTAAAATACAAAGAAACGGTAACGATGACTAATAAAAAATTACAGGTATGGCTTCCCCTGATCTTCTCCATTGTGCTCATAGGCGGAATGTTCTTTGGTTTTAAGTTGAGAGAAAATACACCTTCAGGAAATGGATTTTTCAGAGCAGATAAAAAAACTTCTTTACAGGAAATACTTGATCTTGTAAGGCAACGCTATGTTGATCCGGTAAGGCTTGACTCTTTGCAATACGGCGCTATCGATGAAATGATGAATCACCTGGACCCGCACTCAATATTTATTCCCGCATCCAACCTGCAGGAAGTAAATGAAGACCTTATCGGAAATTTTGACGGTATCGGTGTTGAATTCAATATTTTTTCCGATACTGTGCATATCGTTCATGTGATCGTTAATGGCCCAAGTGATAAAGCCGGTTTGCAGGTTGGCGACAGGATAATTAAAGTAAATAATGAAAGTGTAGCCGGCACTTCTATTTCTTCAGATGACATAAAAAAGAAGATACGTGGTGAAAAGGGCAGCAATGTAAAACTTACTATTTTAAGAAAAGGTGTAACGAAAGAAATATCTATAACAAGGGGCATCATTCCTATTCATGCTGTAGATGCTGCTTATAAACTCAATGACAGTACAGGGTATATTAAACTAAATAAATTTTCTGAGTCTGCTTATGAAGAGTTCATGCGGTCGCTGGAAACATTACAAAAAACCAGGATCACTAACCTGGTGCTCGATCTGCGTGGTAATGGTGGTGGTTTTATGAATGAAGCCGTGCAAATTGCCGATCAATTTTTAAGTGGTGATAAACTTGTAGTGTATACCCAGGGAGCAAATGTTCAAAAAATAGAATACAAATGCAAAACTCCCGGTTTATTTGAAGAAGGCGGGCTTGTTGTTTTGGTTGATGAACTTTCTGCAAGTGCAAGCGAGGTATTGGCGGGTGCATTGCAGGACTGGTGCCGCGCAACGATCATTGGTCGCAGAACATTTGGCAAAGGCCTTGTGCAGGAACAGTATTCTCTTAGCGATGGTTCGGCAATCAGGCTCACTGTTGCCAGGTATTATACTCCGAAAGGAAGAAGCATACAGCGTTCGTATGAAAAAGGAAAAGAAAAATATCTTGAAGAAATTGCAGATCGTTATGAAAACGGGGAAGTCTCTCATCTTGACACAACCAAAGTTATTAATGGCAAGATTTATAAAACACAATGCGGCGATACGGTTTATGGCGGCGGCGGCATTACACCAAAAATATTTGTAGGGCTCGATACCGGCACTTTGCATAAAAATGTAACCGAGCTTTTTGGAAGTGGGTTATTAAATGATTTTGTTTATAAATATTATATCAGTCATATCGATGAAATAAATAAGTATACCGGCCCGGAAGAGTTTATTATTAATTATAATAATGATGAAAGCAGGTGGCAGGAACTGGTAAACTATGCAGCTAAAGAAAATATTGATCTTACGGTAATTTCACCTGCCGATAAAGATTTTTTACAAAAAAGAATTAAAGCGCAGCTCGCAAGGTATAAGTGGCGGTCAGAGGGATTTTATGAAGTGATCAACAGCTCTGATCCCGCAATAAAAAAAGCATTAGAAGAACTAAAGGCAAGCAAGCCTAGGTCTTGAGTAAATTTTTTATCTCCATTCTTTTTATTACGCCTAACCCCTGCTATACCAACCGGCCAGGTTTCTGGGTTTGAAAACCCTTTTACAGAAAATCATTAACGGCTTTAAGAAGGTAATAAAGAAATTCAATAGCCATAAAATAAAAAAGCAACCCAACTTAGTTGGCTTGCTCTCAGGAAAAAGATGGATGCAGGCTTAGGCTCTTTCTTTATTGTCATCCCACCATTTTTTCTCGATCTTATAAGAACCGAATAGTCCAAGACCACCACCGATAGCGATCAATGCAAAATAGATAGCAGGGGTAGCATCATCATCATGGCGCCTGTATGTATTTCCGTTAAACGTTTCTGTATAATAATTGGGGTGCAGTAAATAAGTATCAAGAAGAAATGCAAGTAATAACCCGGCCCCGGCACCCATCAGCAATAAGGCCCATTTCAGATTTTTATAAGGAGCCGGCCGGTTGGCAAACTCTTTTGGATTCATTCCTTTTTCAATCATCGCCATATTCTGGCGGGTTTTCAGATAATATATTCCAAATATCATAGCAAAACCACCTGCAAACATTGTAAGGGGTATTAAAACTTCTGCTCCGTCCATAACTTTAAATTTTGATTATTTTAAATATTTTGTTTGTTGATGCCTGTCAGCAGGCTGGTTCTTCTATGACTACAGCTTTAAATCCCGGGTTACAGTCATTAAGAACTTTTTATCGAACTCGTTTACACAAACTATGACTACCTGCATTGAGAACTGGTTACAGCGAGAGGCAAATTCTTCCAATTTTACCAAAACCCACTTTTTATATGCTACCATTAAATAGTACCCGATAAGCTTACTTTTGGTGTAACCAAATTATCTCATTTGTAGTCTTAATAAGCAGAATGTTAACCGGACCGAGTGATAGTGAGATCATAAGCAGGGTGCTTAGGGGTGAGCAGAACGCCTATGCTGAACTGGTAAACCGTTACCAGAATTATGTTTTTACCTTGACCTTGAGGCTTATAAAGAGCCGGGAGGATGCAGAAGAAGTAGCGCAGGATGTATTTGTAAAAGCCTACCGTTCGCTGGCCGATTTCAGGGGAGAATCAAAATTCAGTACATGGCTCTATACCATTACTAATACCACGTCCATAACTTTTTTGAGAAAAAAGAAACTGGAAGTGCATTCATTAGACAATGAAAAGGTATTTGAAATAGCCGCCAGTAAGGATTCGGGTTCACGGGCAAACCTGGTTGAACAAAAATCTAGAGTGAGTATGGTGACCAGGGCTATTGCCCTTCTCAGTCCTGATGATGCAGAGATCATAACTTTATTTTATAAAGTGGAACAAAGCCTGGATGAAATAGGAAAAATATTGGGTCTTGAAACCAATACCGTGAAAGTAAGATTGCACCGCGCAAGAACAAGGCTTAAAGAAAAGATGGAAAACTATTTTAGTGAAGAAGTAAAAGACATTTATTAAACCTTTTTTGTATGAATGAGCAACATTCCATGGAAGAACAACTCTGGTCATATATTGATGGGTTCTCTTCTGCAGAAGAAAAATCGGCAATTGAAAAATTGATGCAGAATAATATGGAATGGAAGAATAAATACCATGAGCTGCTGGAGGCACACTTACTAATGAAATCAGCTGAACTGGAACATCCTTCCATGCGGTTTACCAAGAATGTGATGGAGCAAATTGCAAAGTTTCATATAGCGCCGGCTACAAAATCTTATATCAATAAAAGGATCATTTGGGGTCTTGGGGTATTTTTCCTTACGCTGATCGTGGGATTTCTTGTTTATGGTTTTGGCCAAATAAATTGGAGTGCATCGGGGGATAGCAAGCTTCCTGTTGATTTTTCAAAGATTGACTACAGTAAAATTTTTAAAAATACTTATGTAAATGTGTTTATGATGGTAAATGTGGTCATCGGTCTTGTGTTGTTTGACAGGATTTTAGCCAACAAACGAAAGGAATTTCAGAAGTAAGCGTGGCCTAACGCTTATTAGTTATAAAATCAAAACTGTTTTTTGTTAAAGTTGCTTGGTGATCTTATATCACTAAGTCCGGTATGCCCTTCCTGCTTCCAGGAGGGGCTTTATTTAATTTCTTTCTTACATTTGTTTTTAGGACTCACTTCAATGACACTTTTTGCATTTTTTACCTGGAATAAAAAAAGATTCCCGCCAAGGAATGCTTTTCATTCAAGCAATTTTGCAGAATCGAAAGCTTTCAAGGTTGTGAATGAATTGGAAAAGCTGGGGTATTTTTCGGTATCGGAAGAAGAAAATCTGGAAGCAATTAAAGAAAATTGCGCCTTTAATATTTATGAACATGGGATTATCGGTTCAATTATTTTCGAAAATGACAACGTAATAAGGGATTTCAGGTATTTGAGCGCAGATGGAGAAGCGCTCATGAATAAATCCGGCATCCGTGGTTATTTAAATCTTATTCTGAAATTGATCGAAAAACATGGCGTGGTGATAAAGAATTGTGAGTTGATCCCTAACACATCTGATTTCATTCAACGCATAAAAATAAATGACCGGAGTTTTGATGTTTTTAATTCGGACGGGAAGCCGGTCACTGCAGACGACTTTAAAAGTATTCAAAGAAATATTGTGTTTTTTGCAAACGAGGAACTAAAAAACGCTAACTCCAGCGAACAACTTTATCGTACAGAAGCCGGCGGATTCTACATCTTAACGAAAAGAATTTTTGATTACATGACTGCACTTCCGCTTTCAGAAAATCATAAGCCTCTCAAAGTTTGAGGGATAACTTAATCTTACCTTTGTCTTTCTAAGAAAATAAAATGGATATTAAAAACAACATCCTTGAAACGATAGGCAATACCCCGCTGATAAAACTCAATAAGATCACTAAAGGTATTCCCTGCATGGTAGCAGCGAAGGTTGATTATTTTAATCCGGGTAACTCTATAAAAGACCGCATGGCTGTGAAGATGATCGAGGTGGCAGAAAAAGAAGGCAAATTAAAACCAGGCGGTACCATCATAGAATGTACCAGCGGCAATACAGGAATGGGATTGGCGCTTGCCGCTGTAGTAAAAGGGTATAAATGCATTTTTACAACAACCGATAAGCAGAGTAAAGAAAAAATGGATATATTAAAAGCTGTTGGTGCTGAAGTTATCGTTTGCCCTACTAATGTTGAGCCTGAAGATCCGAGAAGTTATTACTCCGTTGCAAGAAGACTGGCCAAAGAAATTCCAAATTCATTTCATGCAAATCAATATGATAACCTGGCAAACCGGTTAGCGCATTATGAATCGACCGGACCCGAGATATGGAAACAAACAGATGGCAAGATCACTCATCTTGTTTGTACAGCCGGTACCGGCGGTACCGTTACGGGCACAGCAATGTTTTTAAAAGAAAAAAATCCGGATATACAAGTATGGGCAATTGATGTGTATGGATCATTACTGACAAAATATTTCCGCACGGGTGAAGTGGATATGAATGAAGTGCATCCTTATATCAGCGAAGGGTTTGGTGAAGACTTTGTACCTGAAAATTATGATATGAAATGGATCGATCATTTTGAACAGGTAACGGATAAAGATGGCGCTATCATGGCACGCCGGTTAGCAAAGGAAGAAGGAATTTTTTGCGGATACAGTGCAGGAAGTTGCATTCAGGGATTAATGCAATTAAAAGACCGGTTAAAGAAAGATGATCTTGTTGTCTGTATATTTCATGATCATGGAAGCCGGTATGTCGCTAAAGTGTACAACGATCAATGGATGATCGAACGCGGTTTCCTTGATGTAAAAACATTTAAGGACATTATAAGCAGCCGCAGTGGTAAACAAAAACTGGTTACTATCGACCCCTCACAAACTGTAGCAGAAGCAGTTGACCTGATGAAGAAATATGATATTGAAAATATTCCCGTCATGAATGGCAATGGTCCGATCGGTGCCATCAGTGAAAATGGCTTGTTTCAAAAAGTGTTTTCAAATCCTGATATAAAAAATTCGAAAGTTGAAACCGTAATGGAACGTCCATATCCGCTTGTTGAATTTAATACACCCGTTGAAAAACTAAGCACACTCATCAATAAAGAAAACGGCGCTGTATTGAGTAAAGATGAAGCCGGCAATTATCATATCGTAACAAAATATGATGTAATACAAGCGCTGGGGAAATAATTCAAAAGTGAAAGCGCAATAAAAGGTCGTTTGATTTCTATTCCCTTTTGTCCACCCCCAATTGATCATTCATGTATATTGTAAATCCGGCCCCCGTCCCGATAGCTATCGGGAGGGACAACGAATATTCTCTTGATTTGTAGTAATTAAAATTCTGATATTAGGTTTCAAAAAGATCAATGAGAAGGCTGTAACAATATCCCGTCCCGATAGCTATCGGGACGGGGAAGCACTTGAAAGAATGAGAAATTTTCAAGTGGGGGTGGATATAATTTCATTATCAGCAATGAACTCTCATCTAACATCTGTTCGTCAACAGGTTTGCCTAAATCATTTATCTTGCGGCACCATTGTCGATCGCTTGACTGCCTTTAAATTTATTTACCAAACAAATACTACATGAGCAAGTACAGGGCCGGAGTTTTATTCGGCGAAGAATTAGAAACACTTTTTAATGATGCTAAGAAAAACCAGTTTGCACTACCCGCTGTAAATACAATCGGAACAAATACGATCAACGCAACACTCGAAACTGCAGCAAAAGTAAATTCACCGGTCATTATTCAATTCTCAAATGGCGGCGCACAGTTCATTGCCGGCAAAGGAATGCCAAATGATAAACTGCAGGGAAATATTTCAGGTGGTATCTCAGGAGCATTGCATATACATAACGTTGCCAAATATTATGGTGTGCCGGTTATTTTACATACAGATCATGCTGCAAAAAAATGGTTGCCATGGATAAGCGGCCTGATCGATGCAGGCGAACAATATTTTAAAGAGAAAGGGCAGCCACTGTTCAGTTCACATATGCTGGACCTGAGCGAAGAACCAATTGAAGAAAATATTCATACCTCGGTCGAGTTTTTTAAAAGAATGAAACCATTGGGAATGGGTATTGAAATCGAGCTAGGTGTTACCGGCGGCGAAGAAGATGGCGTTGATAACAGTGATGTTGAAAATTCAAAACTCTATACACAACCTGAAGATGTTGCTTATGCATTTAAAGAATTAAGCAAGGTTGGAAAAATGTTTACCGTTGCCGCGGCATTTGGCAATGTGCATGGCGTTTATAAACCGGGGAATGTTGAATTGCGACCTGTGATACTGAAGAACAGCCAGGATTATATAGAAAAACAATTAAAGACCGGGCCGCAACCTGTTTACTTTGTATTTCATGGCGGCAGCGGTTCACCGCAACATCAAATTCGTGAAGCAATCGGTTATGGCGCTATTAAGATGAACATCGATACCGATCTTCAATGGGCCTTTTGGGAAGGTGTGTTGAGTAATTATGAAAAGAATGAAGGCTATTTACAAGGACAGCTTGGAAATCCCGAAGGAGAAGATAAGCCGAATAAAAAACATTATGATCCCCGTGTATGGCTCCGTAAAGGCGAAGAGGCGTTTGTAAAACGCCTTGAAGTAGCTTTTGAAGATCTGAACTGTATTAACAGGAATGCTTAATATCTCCTATTAGAATTTCTCGCTGAGGCGCAACGACGCAAAGAGAAAATCCTTTAAGTTCTCAAGTGTCTTTGCGCCGTTGCGCCGTTGCGTGCATTTTCTTTTTTCCTCATTTAGGAAACAATTAATACAATAGTCTACTAAAACGGTGTAATAAAAACGATAATTTTATACCATGCTTTATTACTAAATAAAAAGTATGGAAAAAGAATTTTACAAATTCCTCTATCAGCAACAAAAAGAAACCGAATCAGTACCGCCGAACGAACAAATCGCAACATGGGTGTTGGACCTTATCTGTCTTTTATTTCCTGAAAAATCTGATATTAATATATCTGCTCCCGAAGGAGTGGAAATAAGATTTGCTGAATTAAAAGCTGAATTGATAAAATTATTGAATGCCACCAGCGGATGTAATGGTACAGGCAATACCGATAAAGCTGATCACTTCTTTAATAACATTCCTGAATTATACAGAATTCTCAATACAGATATTGAAGCATTATTAGCCGGAGACCCTGCAGCAAGAACAAGATTTGAAATTATAAGGGCCTATCCCGGTTTTTATGCAATTTCATTTTATCGTATAGCACATGCATTGATCGATCTTAATATCCCGCTTCTTCCAAGGATCATTACTGAATATGCACATTCAAAAACAGGGATCGATATCCATCCCGCTGCCGAGATAGGTGAATATTTTTTTATTGATCATGGAACCGGGATCGTGATCGGCGAAACAACTATCATTGGTAATCATGTAAAACTTTACCAGGGTGTAACACTTGGCGCACTAAGTGTAGATAAAGCCCTGGCATCGGTGAAACGGCATCCTACCGTTGAAGATCATGTTATCATTTATTCCGGTGCAACAATTCTTGGAGGAGAAACGGTGATAGGACATAACAGCATCGTTGGTGGTAATGTATGGCTCACGAAAAGTGTTCCCTCCTGCTCTACTGTTTATCACCGGCCCGATATTGAAGTTGTAGAACAAATTAAATCGTAAAGATGGCAAGCATCATTGACCTGGTAGGAAATACACCAATGGTAGAAATAAAAAAATTAAATCCTAACCCCAATGTACGGATGTATGCAAAGCTGGAAGGTGATAATCCGGGCGGCAGTGTAAAAGACCGGCCAGCATTGAATATGATACGTTCTGCATTGGAAAGAGGCGATATAAAGGCGGGTTCCAAATTAATTGAAGCAACAAGTGGTAATACCGGTATTGCATTAGCGATGATCGCAAGATTATATGACCTGGAAATTGAATTGATCATGCCGTCGACTTCTACAAAAGAAAGAACGCTGACGATGGAAGCATTTGGCGCTAAAGTTATTTTACTTGATAACATTGAGATCTGCCGTGATTATGCAGAAGAAAAAGCAGCTACCGGTGAGTATTTTATTTTAAACCAGTTTTCAAATCCTGATAATTATAAAGCGCATTATAAAACCACCGGCCCGGAAATCTGGAGAGACACAGATCAACTCATTACTCATTTTGTAAGCTCCATGGGAACAACCGGCACCATCATGGGTTGCTCAAGATATTTTAAAGAAAAAGATCCTTCAATACAGATCATCGGTTGCCAGCCCACTGAAGAATCTTCGATACCCGGAATACGAAGATGGCCAAAAGAATATTTGCCAAAAATCTTTGAGCCGGAAAGAGTGGACCGGGTTATGGATGTTTCGCAAGCAGGAGGCAACATCAATGGCACGTCAATTAGCAAAGGTTGAAGGCATATTTGCAGGCATGAGCAGCGGTGGCGCTGCTTCGGCTGCTATTCGGCTGGCAAATGAAATTGATTCAGGTGTCATAGTATTTATTACTTGCGATAGAGGCGATCGTTATTTGAGCAGTGATTTGTTTGGGTAAACTTTTCCTGAAAATGAGTATCAATTTCAAACGATGATTGTTATTAATCAAATTGTAGAAAAAAAATAAAAACTATGTTCTTGAAAACAGGCAAGTGCATGATTTTTGTGGCACATCCATTATGTTTCTAACGACTCCAACCGTTGAAGAACTAAAACAATTAGACTTGCCCGACCTGGTTGACATGTTATCAAGACAAGCAACAGAATATAGTCAGCTAATAAAAAGAGAAGGCGCCAGTACAAAAACTGTCGTTGTAAGAGAAATGATCCTTAATATTCAGACTGCAATCGATGCTAAAAAAACGGCTGCTAAAAAATCGCCAGCTACGAGTTAGTTTTTAGTTCAAACTATTTATAGTTCCCCCTTACCTTTGCGCCGAACAGTCGTTAGCTATTACTGATTTTTTGTTTTAATATAAAATTTAAGATATGCTTACAGCAGCAGCGAATAAGATCACTGAACTACTTGGCGACAAAGCCGAATATTTATTGACACATGAATGCAAAACAATTTCAAAAGAAAAACTTCATTTACCAGGTCCTGATTTTGTAGATCGCATCTGGATAAAAAGTGATAGAAACCCGCAGGTGCTTCGCAATCTTCAACAGCTCTATAGCCATGGCAGGTTATCTGAAACAGGTTACTTATCTATTCTCCCGGTTGACCAGGGAATTGAACATAGCGGTGGCGCATCGTTTGCAAAGAATCCAATTTATTTTGATCCTGAAAATATAATTAAGCTGGCTATTGAAGGTGGTTGTAATGCCGTTGCTACAACTTATGGCGGTTTAGGATTTTTGGCAAGAAAGTATGCTCATAAAATTCCATTCATTGTAAAAATTAATCATAACGAGTTTCTTACTTATCCGAATAAGTTCGATCAGATAATGTTTGCATCCATTAAAGCAAGCTGGAACCTGGGCGCTGCTGCAGTAGGCGCAACAATATATTTTGGCAGCGATGAATCAGCAAGACAGATACAGGAAGTTAGCGAAAGCATTTGAAATGGCACATGAACTGGGAATGCCAACTATTCTCTGGTGTTATTTAAGAAACCCTGCATTCAAAACAAAAGAAAAAGATTTTCATGTATCAGCTGATCTTACCGGCCAGGCAAATCATTTGGGCGTAACGATCGAGGCAGATATCATCAAACAAAAACTACCGGAAAATAATGGCGGTTATCTTGCTTTGAATACAAAAGAATCTGCTTATGGAAAAAATGATTCACGCATTTATTCTGAATTAACTTCTGATCACCCGATCGATCTTTGCCGCTACCAGGTTGCTAATTGCTTATGGGTCGTGCAGGACTGATAAATTCGGGTGGTGCGTCTTCCGGTGCAAGCGACTTAGCTGAAGCAGTAACCACTGCTGTCATTAATAAAAGAGCCGGTGGCATGGGATTGATCAGTGGCCGCAAAGCGTTTCAAAGGCCGATAAAGAAGGCGTAGAAATATTGAATGCAATACAGGATGTGTATTTGGATAATGATATAACAATTGCCTGATTTTCCCGGAACCTGCATAACATCATCGGGGCAGTCTCCAAGGTTGATGAAGCAGGATCACAACGAACACAAAGAAATCACGAAGAACACAAAGTGCGGATATAAACAGAATTTCTTTGTGCCCTTTGTGTGTACTTCGTGTCCTTCGTGTTACTTATTACTTTTGTAGCAACCTTATTTTATTATATCAATAGAAGTGATTTGGAAATATAATTTTATAACTCATGTCCTACTATACTAAGGAAGAGTTGATGAATATGTCCCAATCAGGAGAACTACTCCTAAAAGGCAAACGATGGTTTAAATTTCATGAATTTACTATATGGATAGTTGTTATAGGAGCAGGGTTTTGTACCGGTGTCATCTTAAGAATTGTAAAAGTCGGCTTTATAGAATGGTGGCCTCTCCCGCTTTTTCTTATACCCATTTTATTTATTGTATGGTGGATACCTTATAGAAGAAAGCGTTTAAGGCTTCATGAAGTTTCAACCACATTTACCAGGAAGGAAAACCATGAATTTGTTGTCAGGGCCATCAAACAATTGGACTGGCATATTAAATACGATTCAGTCAAATACATTGAAGCGACGGATGACTCACAAATCGGAACTACATGGGGTGATAATATGATCTTTGCTTTAATTTATGATAATAAGATACTGCTGAACTGCCAGACGGATTTGAGTGCTTTATATGCACAGGCTGTTTTTACTTTTGGTAAATTGACACGAAATGTTAGGGACTTAGAGAACGCTGTCTTAAATGAGATCAACAAAACTGAAATGGATGACTGATCTTTAACTTTTTACAACCGGAAAAAATATTCACAACTGGCAACTTTTATTTTCCCGGTAACGATTTGATAAAAAATCCAGCACTCTAAAACATTATTATGAAAAAAACTATCCTGGTTATTATCGCAGCATTTTTTATAATGGCATCTTGCAGTAAAGGCGGTGATGGCGGTGGCGGTGGTGGTGGAAATGGCGGCGGTGGTGGTGGCGGCGGTGTAAATTGTACTGGTGTAGCCAGTGCATTTGCTGCTAATGTTAATCCGGTCATTCAATCTACTTGTGCCACTGATGCTACCTGTCATGGTGCAGGAAGTGCAAATGGGCCCGGGCCTTTGCTTACCTATAACCAGATATTTAATGCAAGAGTTACAATTAAAACTGCTGTAGGCAATGGTACCATGCCAAAAACAGGAACCTTAACCACTGCACAAAAAAATTCTATTATCTGTTGGGTTGATGCCGGTGGGCCGAATAATTAACTATGAATTCCATTATTCGTTTCATTAAAAGTGCCCTTACTGCTTGGGGCATTTTTATTTTGTAACCAAAGAATTCTTATTAAGCTTTTGTTGCAATCGAAGATTTGTTAATTTATTTTCTTCCAGTGGAAGAGAATAAATTAATCACTCTTGTACTTTCTGTAATTCTACCGGGCATTTTGGAAGTTTTCCTTCTTGTTTTTTTTGTACTTTTAATTCAGCTGTTGGTGAGAAGAAAACACCAACAGCCGCGTAAAGTCTTTGTGACTTTGTATCTTGGTGGCAATTTTTATTTAAGTTTACGTTTGCATGGAAACCTTCGGAAAGATACTGCTCATCGCCATGCCCGTCTTCCTGTTCCTTGTATTATTTGAGAAATGGTGGGGCTGGAGAAAAAGGAAAGATGCTTTCCGCAATATGGATTTGATCAGCAGCCTGAACAGCGGCATTGTCGGTATCGCCAGGGATGTCCTCGGTCTCAGCATTAACATCATTGCCTATACCTGGCTGGTGAAAAACATTGCTGTTTACCAGATCACAGCCACCTGGCTCGCCTACCTGGTGGCTTTTGTTTGTATTGATTTTGCCGGCTACTGGGTGCACCGATGGAGCCATCATATTAATCTTTTATGGAACCTGCACATTGTCCATCACAGCAGCGAAGAATTTAACCTGGCCGGTGCCCTGCGGCAAACTATCACGATCTTTATTAACCCTTTTGCTTTCCTTTTGGTTCCGGCTGCTTTGCTGGGAGTGCCCAATGAAGTGATGATAACGGTAGGGCCATTGCATTTGTTTGCCCAATTCTGGTATCATACACAGTATATCAGCAAGATGGGTTTCCTGGAAAAAATTATTGTTACTCCTTCGCATCACCGGGTGCATCATGCCATCAATAAAGAATACCTAGATAAAAACTTCAGCCAGATATTTATTTTCTGGGATAACCTGTTTGGAACTTACCAGGAAGAAATGAAGGAAGTTCCCCCGGTCTATGGCATCACAAGACCGGTGCGGACCTGGAACCCGATCAAAATTAATTTCTCCCACCTGTGGCTGATGATGAAGGATGCATGGCGAACCAATAGCTGGAAAGATAAATTCACACTCTGGTTCAGGTATACCGGCTACCGCCCGGCCGATGTGGCAGAAAAATACCCGGTATATAAAATTCAGGATGTATATCATTTTGAAAAATATGATACAAAAACTTCAACAGCGCTAAATATATGGAGTTGGGTGCAATTGATGATGACACTTTTCTTCCTCAGTTATTTTTTTGGCAAGTTCTCTTTAATTAACAGCCTCGAAAGCAGTTATATTTTCTGGTACAGTGGTTTTATATTTCTAAGTGTGTATGCATTGACCGAATTAATGGACAGGGACCGGTATGCTATTATCTGGGAAGGCATCAGAAGCGGATTGGGTTTTTATTTCCTTTATCAGCAGAACGACTGGTTTGGTGCCAATACTTATGTTTCTTCTATTACTTATATTTTAGGGGCTTACTTTATTGTATCTATTATTGTTACTGGATGGTTTGTGATGAAGCATAGAAGAGAGGATGTCACCCTGAGCTTGTCGAAGGGTGGTTATTAGCCAAGCTGCATTACTACTATCGTCGTCTGTTGCGTCGCACTCTTGTACGTTCTGTAATTCTATTCAGCTCTGTCCACCCCCAATTGAACTCGTTTTTAATTGATCTGCTTCCCCCGCCAGCGGGGGATATTAATCATCACTCTAATTGAAGTAAAAAAATATCTTTCATTTCACTAGCAGTTGCCAGGTCAACTGTATTCTTTTACGCAATACAAATAAAAACTATTCATTGTCCCCCGCTGGCGGGGGAAGCACTTCGGCTATTGTAAAGTATCAATTGGGGGTGGACAAAAAACACGCATTGCAAACCCATGCCACCCTGATTGAATCGGGGTGGCATGGATACATCATTCCTGAGTAGCGAAAAGAAAGTACAAGTGTGCGACGCAAGGGACGATGACCAGGGAACAAAAGCCGGGAGCATAAAAAAACTATCGAACGTTCACAAAAGTTCCAAAGGATTTCATCGAAGAGTCGTTGCGGCCAATCCCAAACGTCAAATTTCAGATTCCCTATATTTGTGACCACTCAAAACTTTTTGCATGGCAAAACAGGTAGAAGATTTTGATTCAAACCTGGCTGGTGAAGAAGGAAAGGAATCGACAAGGACCAGCTGGTTTAAACGGATCAGGAAGGGGATTTTGACGGGTACTCATGAAAAGAAAGAAACACCGGAAGGCTTGTGGACAAAATGCCCTGAATGCAATTTTATCTGCACATCAAATGAGTTAAAGGAAAATCTTTTTGTTTGTCCTAAATGCAACTATCATCACCGCATTGGCAGCGATGAATATTATTCCATTCTTTTTGACGATAACCAGCTGACAGAATTATTCGATAATATCCGCAGCAAGGATTATTTAGAATTTACAGATCTGAAACCTTATAAAAAAAGACTTGAAGAAATTTGGAATAAAACGGATCTGAAAGATTCGATGAGAGTGGCGGTCGGTAAAGTCGGCGGTAATGATATTGTAATTGCCTGCATGGATTTTGAATTTATCGGCGGCAGTCTTGGCAGCGTAATGGGTGAAAAATTTTCAAGAGCCGTTGATCATTGTATTCAACAAAAGTTGCCGTACCTGGTGATCTCAAAATCCGGCGGTGCAAGAATGATGGAAAGTGCTTTTTCATTGATGCAGCTTGCAAAAACCAGCGGTAAGCTTTCTCAACTCAGCGATGCAAAAATTCCTTATATATCTTTCTTAACTGACCCCACTTTTGGCGGCATCTCCGCTTCCTTTGGTATGTTGGGTGATCTTAATATCGCCGAACCCGGCGCATTGATCGGCTTTGCAGGGCCAAGAGTTATTAAAGAAACGATTAAAAAAGATCTTCCGCCAGGTTTCCAGCGCAGCGAGTTCATACTTGAACACGGCTTTCTTGATTTCATTGTTCCAAGAAAAGAATTGAAAGAGAAAATAATAAAGCTGTTGTGGATGTTTAAAAATTAATTGCTATGGGGTTAGTAGCATTGGTGCATATCCTGCTTATTAACATCGCAAGCGCATTCGCAAAAAAATTTACATGTATATTAATTAATCAGCCTTGGAAATAAAAAACCGCGCAGCCTATCATGAATATTTTTTCGACAACAAATATGTCGCGGGCATTGTGTTGACAGGAACTGAAGTAAAATCTCTAAGAGAAGGCAAAGCAAGTTTTAATGACAGTTATTGTATAATTCATAAGGGTGAAATGTGGCTTAAAAGTCTTCATATCGCTGAGTATTCGCATGGCACCGTTAATAACCATGATCCTGTAAGGGACCGCAAATTGCTTTTACAAAAAAGAGAAATAAATAAAATAGAAGCCAAACTGAAAGAAAAGGGATATACATTGATCCCGCTTCTTATATTCTTTAATGAAAAGAACCTTATTAAAGTTGAGATCGGTCTTGGTAAAGGCAAAAAACTCCATGACAAACGTGAAACCATCAAAAAACGTGATGTGGAAAGAGAAATGAAACGTTTTATCAAGTAATTTTTCGGGTAAAACTGCGTTATACTTAAGCATAGATTTTGAATAATTTCCTGTTCCATGAAAAAACCATTTCTCTTAATCGCCTTAATTTTCACTTTACAAGTTTTTTCTCAATCGCCAACCGGTTATTGGTATGGAGCAGCGAATGTAAAACTGCGCAATACGCACAGCAATTATTTGGTGGAGCTGATACTGCAGCAGGATAAAAACAATGTAACGGGTGTGCTGAATTATTTTTTCAGAAATACTTATCGCAGCATTCCGGTCCGCGGTACATACAATGCAAACACAAGATTGATCTATATTTCGAATATCCCTGTCTCCTATTATGGTTCCTATTATAACCGTGATGTGGATTGTGCAATGAATTTTGCCGCGACGCTGCGGGTTTCCCAACTTAATTCTGTGTTGAAAGGTTCGTTCTTAAGCAAACCCGAATATAAATACACTTGTCCGGAGATCTTATTTACACTTAAATTAAATACGGATTCATTAAAACAGGATTCTATAAAGCAAGCAATAAAGTTTTAAAAGAAACATACCAGGTATGGCGCCCATCTGAAACCGATACAATAGCTGCAGTAAGGATCCAACCGCGGAATGTGGTGAATTATGTTGTGAGCAATCAATTTAAAGAAAGGGAAAAAATAGTAACGGAAGAATTAACCGTTGATGCAGATTCGATCAAGGTGGACTTTTATGATAACGGTGAAATTGATGGTGACTCTATTTCCGTTTTTTACAATGATAAGCTGATCGCATTTAATCGCATCCTGAGTACAAGGTCCGTGCATTTTGATATTACATTAGATTCAACAAAAGAAATAAATGAGTTGACGATGTTTGCGGATAATCTTGGCGCTATTCCACCAAATACTGCATTAATGGTAGTCAATGATGGAAAGAAACGTTATGAAGTAAGGCTGACGAGCAATTTAGAAAAAAGTGCAACTATAAGATTCAAGAAAAAGAAAAACCCTCCAAACCTCCCTAAAGGAAGGCTTTAAACAATAGACCAATATTAGTCTGCCATCAATTTATTCAGCAATAGAATTTCTATTTTGCAGTCAAGTCCCCTTTAGGGGATTTAGGGGTTATTAAAACAATTCCGGTTGTGTGCTTCCTTTAGGTTTTACCCATTCCATTTCTACGCTCTTACTATAATCAAGCAACCTGGTGCCAACAGTTCTCCATCCTGACAATTCAGCGATCTTTTCCAATTTCATTTTTCCTTTTCTTATTTGTGCGCCCCTTCCCTGCTGCACCGCTAACACCGGTTCTGCATCTGTCGTTACTGCTTCCACATAATTGCCCTCTCCTTCTTTAATAAAAAAGAATTTATTTTTCAACGTAGTAGTCTCGATCTTAAATCTTTTTACCATGTATTGCTTTTTATCCATATCCGCATACACGGCAGTAACAATTTTTTCCTGGTCAAATTTTTCTATCAGCACTACTTTTTCTGCATCTAATTTTTGCGTGAGCTCCTGGTCGGTAATTTCATAATTGCCATCGTTGTAAACAACCAGTATTTTATCATCTCCATCAAACATGCCAAGGTATTGGCCTTTTTCATCTGCGTTCAATCTTCCAAACTGATCATCGTACCACAATTTTTTTCCGGCAATGGTTGATTTACCCGCTTCCTTCAGCTTCACACCATCGGCCTTGATCGGGTATTTTGTTACCGTAATCCCTTTGCTGCTGCGGCCGGTAATTTCCAATTCGGCAAAGTTGTATTCGAACTCCTTTTTATGTGCTTTACTTCCCGGGGTTAAAACAATTCTTACGATTTCTGCTTCGCCATTTGGATTTACGCTTAAGTAATGCACTTTACTCCTTTCATGTTCTTTAGCAACAAAATATTCCTTATCCCTTGTTACACCGGTCACATTAAATCTTTTTGCAAAACTTTTACCACTATCGCCATCCATATAGATCATATTATACGTGGTGCGTTCATCATTCTTTTTGAAAACAGCAACATGAAGAATGCCTTTTCCTATATAAGTCTTCTCGCCCACTCTTACCACTTTCATAATTCCGCCTTTTGTAAATACAATGATGTCGTCAAGATCGCTGCATTCAACAACAAATTCGTCCTTACGTAAACTTGTACCGATAAAACCTTCTTCACGATTCATGTAAAGGCGGGTATTCGCGATCGCTACATGCTTTGCTTCGATCACTTCAATCGTTTTGATCTCGGTTTTTCTTTCCCGCTCTTTACCATATTTCTTTAAAAGGTTTTCAAAATATGCCACGGCATAATCAACAAGATTGGCTATATCATGTTTCACCTGTTTAATATCTGCTTCCAGGCCTTTTATCTGGTCATTTAGTTCATCGATATCGAGCCGGTAAATTCTTCGTACCGGTTTTTCAGTGAGTTTAATAATGTCCTCTCTTGTAATTGCCCTCTTTAATTGTTTTTTGAATGGTTTAAAGGCCTCATCGATTGCTTCAATCACTTTATCCCATGTAGCATGTTTCTTTTCAAGTTCTTTATATATCTTTTCTTCAAAGAATATTTTCTCCAAAGAAGTATAATGCCATTTCTCCTGCAGCTCGGCTAACTTTATTTTTAATTCCTGTTCAAGAAGATCTTTTGTTTTATCAGTTGAAATCTTCAGCAATTCACTTACGGTAAGGAACTGCGGTTTCTGGTCAACGATCACACAGGCATTCGGAGAAATGGAAATTTCACAATCGGTGAATTTATATAATGCATCAATCGTGATGTCAGGAGAAATGCCCGGCGCAAGGTCAACCTGTATCTCTACTTCAGCAGCCGTATTATCGGTTACTTTTTTCACTTTGATCTTTCCCTGGTCATTGGCCTTTACAATTGTATCCATCAATTGCGTGGTAGTAACTCCATAAGGAACACTTCTTATGGCCAGTGTTTTTTTATCTATCTCTTCAATATGTGCTCTTACTTTTACTTTACCGCCGCGTTTACCCTGGTTGTATTCATCTACATCTATTTGTCCCCCGGTTTGAAAATCCGGGTAAAGCTCAAATCTTTTTCCACGTAAATATTTTATCGAAGCATCTATCAGCTCACAAAAATTATGAGGAAGGATCTTGGTAGCAAGACCAACGGCGATTCCATCTGCTCCCTGCGCCAGCAGCAATGGAAATTTCATTGGCAATGTAACCGGCTCATTCTTTCTGCCATCATAGCTCAATTGCCATACGGTTGTCTTTGCATTAAATGCAACCTCCAATGCAAACTTGCTTAAGCGGCCTTCAATATATCGTGGGGCCGCTGCATCATCGCCGGTCCTTACATCACCCCAGTTACCCTGTGTTTCTATTAGTAGATCCTTTTGCCCGATATTAACTAATGCATCGCCAATACTTGCATCACCATGCGGATGATACTGCATCGTTTGTCCGATAACATTTGCTACTTTATTGAAACGGCCGTCATCCATTTCCTTCATCGCATGAAGAATGCGGCGTTGCACAGGTTTTAAACCATCTTCAATGGCGGGCACAGCCCTTTCAAGAATTACATAAGAAGCATAATCAAGAAACCATGTTCTGTATTGACCGGGGAGACCGGATTCGTTGTTTTGGATTTGAGAAATGGCTTTTTTCGACATTCGTAAGATATTGTTTTAAATGTTCAATTTTCAATGCGCAATGTTCAATGCTCATTTGTCTGGAGCATCCCTATTTTTTTCTGCAGTTTCTATGCTTTTTCCAATGATGGCTATCAATTCCTCCGTTTCTTTAAATAATCCATCGGTTCTTTTTGTTGGCTTAATGAGTTCTTTCCATCTGATTATCTTTAGAGCTGTCCTGCATTCCTTCAATTCCTTTAACACAACTCCCAGCTTATGAATAAAATCATTTCTGGATTCAGCTCCCTGTACTTCTCCATAATTAAATGTCGGCGATATACATGATTTTATTAATTGACTGGCTATATAATTCCCAGCCCTGGTATTCGGTAATGCTTCAACTACATCCATCATTCTGCAACTATATTCATACAAACCTGTCTTCAAGATTATAAATTTTACTCGCCATAAAAAATTTTTCAATTTTAAGATTTCCATTGAGCATTGAAAATTGAATATTGAGCATTGAACATTTTATTATGAATTCAATGCTTCATCGTTCACCTCAACATTCTCTGATTGACTTCCCGGCTTACGTACATCAAACTCTTTCCATCCTCCATCTGCATTACCCATTGTTTCAATCTTTCCTGCAGCGATCAATTGTTTCATGCGCCACATCACAAACACATCGCCGGTTTTTATTTTCATCCGGTGAAGTGTGTTGCTTAACACCCGTGTTGCTTTCTGCCAATCCGCAGTAATATTTTTTAAGACCTCGCTATCATAAAATGAATCTTCCCTGCCAACAATTTTTTTACCTCCTTCTAAAATTCTTACCGTGGCATTTTCATCAGCCAGTTTTTTCCATTCATCAGGATCAACTTCAAATTCACTTAATGTAATTGGCCTGGCCAGTTTTTTTGCCTTCACTGCTTCCTTTGGAAGAATATCATGCACCGACCACGGATAAAATAAATGGCCCTTCTCATTTATAAAGGGAAGATTATTTAAATACAGGATCATAATTCTTCCCTGGTAAGTTTTCAATTGCGGCATCAACCAGTAATAACCGGTAACATCGTGCTGGTTCGGTCCCATCCAGACCCACGCCTCCAGTGTTTCGTCTGCATCCAGTTTTTCTTTAATTGATTTTACAGTTTCCCGGTCGTCAAATGTGCCAACATTTTTTTCATAAGGCGAACCCACTAACAATTCTTTCCACCAGCTTATTCTTGCATCCCAGCCTTCGTCTGTGTCAATATCTTTTAACGGACCAACGCCCCATTCGTCCTTAATTTCTATCACTTCGCCTTGTAACGAGTCATCTAATTTCATTGCCTCTTTCAGCAGGTTCACATCTGCATGTTGAAAAACTATATGGATCATAAATTTAGCCTCCGGTAATTAAATAGTGTTGGGCACAAATATAAAGACACCACAAAAAGAAACCCCGACAAAATATTCGTCGGGGTGAATAACTTTTATATAAGAAATATTAACGATATACAATTACCAGCTTAGGACGTTTAGTTGTATGAATTGTTGAACTGCTTGAAACGAATATACGGCTCGTATATATTACCTCGTTCTGAAGCTTTAACAAAAATCCGTAGTTCTGATTTGTTGAAACCATTGTACTCACGAGGGCGGTAACATCAATATTCATATCGAGAAAAGAAGCCGAAGTATGTGGAACTACGACTTGATTTGCCAGCGCACCTGCCGGTTGATTGAACCATGTAGTTGTTGCTACTGACCAATCGGTGGCAACCCGTTGTACGGTGAATGAATTATTTGCTCCAAAGTTGGCGTCTGTAAAATTTCCATTGAGTAACGGGGCAGGATAACTGTACAAAGAAAGAGTAGCGCTAATGATAGTTGCATTTTGCGGAATTGCTCCCCAGTCGAACTTTACTAAGGCCCTAAATTTACCCGCGACACCGCCGACTGTCCAGCCTGCAAGTGGGTAATCCGGACCAACTCCAGTGTAGTCGGTAGTACCAACAACTCCGGGTCTTGTTTCGTTCGGATTATTCGTCGGCTGTAAAGTAATAGTTGTTTGAGGCGCCTGGCTCACGGTTACAGAAACCGTATCAAACCCAGTTGCTCCATCATCATCTGTAACACCAAGTTGAAAACGATACGTACCCGCAATAAGCCCGGTCACCGCAGTTGATGGTGCACCCGGATGTACAATAATTGTTGAAGAGGGTCCCGTTACCTGGCTCCACACATAAGCCACGATAGTACCGTCAGAATCTGCGCCGGTACCGGTTAGCGTTACAGTATTTACAGGAAGCGTAATGGATTGGGGAGACCCGGCATCCGCTGTCGGAACAACGTTCAACAGAATATCTTCATCCCGGTCGCAGCTCACTAAAAATATCAGCAGAACACTTAACAGTCTTAATGATTTCATGTTGGTGACTTTGAATTAAAAGTAAGATTTATTCCTGCACAAATTAAAATATGTGGATTAAATTTTTAAATTCAATCTATACAACGGCGTCTTCTACTGTATCCAATTCAATTTTCAAATTCTCAATAATAAATTCCTGTCTTTCCGGCGTATTTTTACCCATATAATATTCTAACAGTTGTTGGATATGATCGCCATGCTCCAGCCGCATCAATTGCTTGCGCATATCGGCGCCGATGAATAACGAAAATTCATCAGGACTTATTTCGCCAAGCCCTTTGAACCTGGTGATCTCGGGTTTTGTGCCGAGTTTTTTTATGGCCGCTTTTCTTTCTTCATCACTGTAACAATAAATCGTTTCGTTCTTGTTCCGTACCCTGAATAGAGGCGTATCCAATACATACACCTTTTCATGCTTTACCAGGTCAGGAAAGAATTGCAGGAAAAAGGTCATCAGCAACAGGCGGATATGCATCCCGTCAACATCGGCATCGGTAGCGATCACTACATTATTATAACGCAAGCCTTCCAATCCTTCTTCAATATTCAATGCATGTTGCAAAAGATTGAACTCTTCATTTTCGTAAACAACTTTTTTAGTAAGACCAAAACAGTTGAGCGGTTTGCCACGCAAACTAAATACGGCTTGCGTTTCTACATTTCTTGATTTAGTGATCGAACCACTGGCACTATCCCCTTCAGTAATAAAAACTGTTGTCTCATTCACTTTAGCCATAAACTCATCCTTGCCTTTTGCCGGCGGATCGTCATTTAAATGATAACGGCAGTCGCGCAGTTTACGGTTATGGAGATTTGCTTTCTTTGCTCTTTCATTCGCCAGTTTTTTTATTCCGGATAACTCTTTCCGCTCTCTTTCACTTTGCTCAATGCGTTTTTTTAATTCTTCGGCGGTGGTTGGATTCTTGTGCAAATAATTATCAAGTTCCTTCGCAAAAAAATCTCCGATAAAATTTCTCATGCTTGGGCCGCCTTCAGCCACATTCACGGAACCAAGTTTAGTTTTCGTCTGGCTTTCAAAAACGGGCTCTACCACGCGAACAGAAATAGCGGCAACAATTCCTGTTCTTATATCAGCCGCATCATAATCTTTTTTATAAAAATCACGGATGGTTTTTACATACGCTTCACGAAAAGCCTGCTGGTGTGTGCCGCCCTGTGTGGTATGTTGCCCGTTTACAAAACTGTAAATGTCTTCACCATATTCATTGGTATGTGAAAGGGCTAATTCAATATCATCGCCTTTTAAATGAATGATGGGATAACGGATCTCATCTTCATTGGTTTTACGCTGCAGCAGATCAAGCAAACCATTTTTGCTCACAAAACTTTTTCCATTGAAAACAATTCTCAATCCGGCATTCAGGAAACAATAATTCCAGATCTGGTTCTCTAAAAATTCAGGATGGAATTTAAAATTCTTGAAAACTGTTTCGTCAGGAATAAAAGTCACGATCGTTCCATTGTCTTCAGTTGTTTTGGCTTCTTTGTATTCCTTGATTAAAAAACCTCTTTCAAATTCAGCCGTCTTTTCTTTACCATCGCGAACAGCTTTTACTTTAAAATAGCCACTCAATGCATTCACGGCTTTCGTACCAACGCCATTGAGGCCAACTGATTTTTGAAAAACTTTACTGTCATATTTTGCGCCGGTATTTATTTTACTTACCACATCCACCACTTTACCAAGCGGAATGCCGCGGCCATAATCACGGATCGTTACTTGTTTGCCTTCAATTGTAATTTCAACAGTTTTTCCATAACCCATTGTGTATTCATCAATGCAGTTATCGATCACTTCCTTCACCAATACATAAATACCATCATCCGGCGATGAGCCATCACCGAGTTTACCAATATACATGCCCGGCCGAAGGCGGATATGCTCTTTCCAGTCGAGGGATTTGATGCTCTCTTCGTTGTAATCGAAAAGATTCGAGGTGTCCTTTGGTTTTTCTTTTGCCATCTTACGCGGTACGATTTAGTTTTTCTTTGGTTATTAGCTTTTGTAATTCTATTCAACTTGTGTTGCAATCGACGATTTGTTAATTTATTTTCTTCCAGCGGAAGAGAATAAATTAATCACTCTTGTACGTCCGATGCGCTGCTCAGCATTTACATACGGGCAAATATAACAAAACCACATTTGCTGCTTAATTTTAGATTTATTAACCCTTGTTAATAAAATTAATTTCTGGACTTTGAAAAAAACGAAAGACGATTATAAACCCACCCACCCGGAGACCAGAAGCGACTGGCGAAAATGGCTGGAGAAAAATCATTCAACATCTCCCGGCGTTTGGCTGATCTACTATAAAAAAGAAAGTGGCAAAAGGAAATTTAATTATGCGGATGCAGTAGAGGAAGCTTTGTGCTTCGGCTGGATCGACAGTACTTTGAGGCCGCTGGATAATGAACGTTTCATGCAACGCTTCACTCCTCGCAAATCAAAAAGTGGCTGGAGTGGTTTGAATAAAAAGCGTATCGAAAAAATGATAGGAGAAGGATTGATGACAAAAGCTGGCCTTGAAAAAATTGAAGCCGCAAAAAAAGATGGAAGCTGGGAAAGCCTGGATCATATTGCAGCGATACAGCTGCCGCAAGATTTTGAAAAGGCTTTATCTAAAAATAAAAAAGCAAAGGCAAATTTTGAGAACTTTCCTCCATTCGCAAAAAAACAATTTTTATATCATATCAATCAGGCAAAGACAGAAGCTACCCGCAAAAAAAGAATTATACTTTGTATAAAGATGGCGGCTGCCAATAAAAAACCGTCAGTAGAGGGATTTAAACTGTGAATAATTTTATTACCATTCATAAAAAAATAATCACTCCCGTCGGAAAAACTGTCGTAACTTTTCAGCACTAAATAAAAAAGGCTATGAAAAAAATCATCGTTGCTTTCATTCTGGCCTCCGGTGTTACAGCCATTGCATTCGCGGCTTTTGATTCTTCATCTGCATCGACTAAAAAAATGAAGACGGAAAAGAAATCCGAAACAAAAAAGAAAAAGGAATGTAAACGCAGCTGTATGTACAGTATATAATCGCCGGCAAAAAAAGCCTTCTGTTTCGCAGAAGGCTTTTTAATTTATTGTTTACCGTAGTTTCTGTTTTCAGAATTATTTGAAAGTTTAAAAACTACTTGACTGACTTTTCGGGGAAAATCCCTGACGTTTCCTGAACTGCTTGGTTTGGACTGCGCTGAAAAATGCCTGTTTTTCAGCCCTTTACTTTTTACTGGTGGAAACCGCTTTGGCAGGGGCGATTAATTTTTTGTCAAAAAAAAATTTTGCTTGCAGGAGCTTGGTTGTGTCAGAACAAAACCCCTAAATTTGACCTACTGACCCTGTTGAAAAATTAACCCATCAGTTCAGTTTTACCCGTTAAATTCTGATTTTACTATTACCCATTCCAGCTTGTTTATAGAAAAGCAGAGGAACTATTTATTTATTCAAAAAGCGGAGGCGTTATGTATACTTACGAATTGCTGGAGACAGGTTGTTATTACCTGATCAAGGAAAAAGAAGACTCGATGATCACATTGATCAAAGTGGCTATGGAATCGGATCATTGTTTATTTATTATGAAATTTGAAGATCCGACCGACACAGAATGGAAATTGAAAAAAGATCCGCTGTTCGATATAATAGAATGCCTGAGTGATACCGCTGTAAAAGAATGGGAACTTTATTACAAAAGCAGTGAAGATGCTTACTCGGAAGAAGATGATGAAGATTAAACCATCGCATAGCTAAACCCATTCATATAATTTTTACCAGGTGGTAATTGAAAAGAAGTATTTTAGTTCATTATCAATTACCACTTATTTTATGAAAAAGGAGTTTCATCGCTTATTTATATTCACTTGCATTTTTAGTTTTTCCATTTGCCTGCAGGCACAGGATAATCTTCCCACTGATTATTTAACTAAAGAATTTCATGCAGGTCGTCGTGAGGCCCTGCGAAAAATAATGCCTGACAATTCGGTTGTTGTTGTGATGGCATTCCCAACACGCACATTCAGTAATGATGTTGAATACCTCTATCATCAAAATCCTGACATGTATTATTTCAGCGGTTACAAAGAACCCCATTCGTTATTATTAATTTTTAAAGAAGAACAAAAAGGGAAAGATGGTGCCGCGTATAACGAAATGATCTTTGTCCAGAAAAAAAATGCACTGGCAGAACAATGGACAGGAAGAAGATTGGGTACAGAAGGAGCAAAAGAAAAACTTGGTTTTACATATGCATTCAATGGAGAAGACTTTAAAAATGCACAAATCGATTTCTCAAAATTTGATAAAATAATCTTTGACAGGTTTCCGGATGATGTGGGAAATGGCGGTCGTGGTAATGCCGATCTTTCTGATTTGATCGGGCAGTTTAAATCGATGGCAAAAATTCCGGAAGAAATTCCCAGGGAAGGCAAATATGATACCCGCCTGTTCTACGAGCTTACCGGCAAATTGCGTGAAATAAAAACTCCTGAAGAAATGGATCTGATCCGTAAGGCTGTTGAGATCTCGTGCCGCGGGCAAAATGAAGTGATGAAAGCGGTGCATCCTGGTATGAGTGAGTTAGAAGTACAGGGTCTGCATGAATTTGTACATAAAAAATATGGAGCCGAAGCTGTGGGTTATGGTTCTATCGTTGGCGCCGGTGCCAATGGTTGTGTATTGCATTACATGGAAAACACAAAAACAAAAATTGGTACCGAGCTGTTGCTAATGGATGTCGGTGCCGAATATCATGGATATACTGCCGATGTAACAAGAACAATTCCTGCCAAAGGAAAATTCACTAAGGAGCAAAAAATAATTTACAATCTTGTATATGAAGCGCAGGAAGCTGCATTTAAAGTTTTAAAAGACGGAGCCAAATGGAATGATGCTTCAAAGGCTGCAAGAGATGTGATCGCCGATGGACTGTTAAAACTTGGTATCATTAATGACAGGTCAGAAGCATCAACCTATTACCCGCATGGGTTGGGTCATCATATTGGTCTTGATGTGCATGATCGTGGCGCTTTACAAACATTAAAGAAAGATATGGTGATCACTATTGAGCCGGGAATTTATATTCCACCAAATAGTAATTGTGATAAAAAATGGTGGAATATTGCGGTGCGTATTGAAGATGATGCACTCATTACGCAGAATGGTTACGAGTTGCTTTCAGTATTTGCACCACGCAAGGCAGAAGACATTGAAAAAATGATCGCCGAAAAAAGCGCTTTGGATAATTTCACAGTACCTAAACTAAAAACTGCAGAGAAAAAAGCCTTCTGATTGCGAGGAACGTAGCAATCTTTTTCTTTCTTAATTTTTATACCGCCGTTATCGAAAGCTTAAATACTTTGTTATTTTGCGGAAAACAATTCTTATGACCAATCAACGAAAACTGTTATTTTTTTTCTTCATACTATTATTACCGGGATTTTCCATCAAGATATTTTCACAAAGAAAAATTTTACCGCATGTGGAGGTGTTTAATACCGGGGTAAAAACAAGTCTTCGTGGCTTGTCGGTAGTAAATGATAATGTAGTGTGGGTAAGCGGCAGCAACGGAATGGTGGGTAAAAGCTCGAATGCAGGAAAGAACTGGAAATGGATGACAGTAAAAGGATTTGAAAAAAACGATTTCAGGGATATTGAAGCTTTTGATGCAAACACAGCGATCATAATGGCGATTGCTGACCCCGCATATATTTTAAAAACCACTGACGGCGGAGAAACATGGAAAATCGTATATGAAAATAAAACCAAAGGAATGTTTTTAGATGCAATGGAATTTCGTGATCCCAGGAATGGATATGTCATCGGTGATCCTGTTGATGGAAGATTTTTTATTGCAAAAACAAATGATGGTGGCAATTCCTGGAAAGAACTGGCTGCTGAAGAAAGATTTGTTGCAGACAGCGGTGAAGCATTCTTTGCATCAAGCGGTACAAACCTCCGGTATTTATATAATCAATCACTGATATTGGCGAGCGGTGGAAAAAATTCAAGATTGTTCTATGATAAAACAATCATTAATCTTCCGATGACAAAAGGAAAAGAAACTGCAGGTACGAATTCGGTAGCCGTATATGATAATTACAAAAACGGCAAAGCGAATAAGATCATTATCGTGGGAGGAGATTTTACTGCTGATTCATTAACGGTTAATAATTGCTTTGTTTCAAATAATGGAGGCACAACTTGGAAGAAGCCAAAATCGCCACCAAAAGGTTATCGCAGTTGTGTTGAGTTCTTAAATAGAGATAATATTGTTACCTGCGGTTTAAACGGTGTTGATTATTCTTTTGATGGAGGAAAAGATTTTTATTCTATCAGCAAAGAAGGCTTTCATGTTTGTCGCCGTGCAAGAATTGGTGATGCGGTGTATCTCGCCGGCGGCAACGGCAAAATCGGGAAACTTGTTTGGCCGGAATAATATATTACTTAAGATTATTGAGTAGCTCCTGCACGGATGGTCGCTTTTTATAATCTGTATCGAAATAGCGATATAAAATGGTTCCTTCCTTACTGATTATATATACAGCCGGTACAGGTAAAAAAGCTTTATCCTTTTGTCCATTCGCAGTAATCAGATCGATATCGGCATTTTTATACCTGGAAACGGATTTATCATCTACCTGGAAAGCCACGGCATATGCTTTCATTATTTTCATCTCCTTATCATATAATAAAGGATAGCTCGCTTTTGTTTTTTCAATTGTTTTGGAAATGAATTCTGGCTTTTCAGGAGTAACCGCAATTAATCTTGCGCCTTTATTTTTTATCAGTTGCAATGAGTCCTCAAGTTTTTTTAATTGTTTATTACAATACGGACACCATTGCCCACGATAAAAGATCAAAACAACAAGACTGTCTTTCAAAACATCCTTCAACCTGATTTCATTTCCGTATTGATCGGTTCCTTTGAAATCCGGAGCTTTTGAATTTATAAATAAGCCTTCAGGTTTTTCCTGTGCTGATAAAAATGTTTGGGCAGCCAGCAACGAAACCAATAAAACAATTTTAAACATAGTGATTATTGTGGATGGATAAAAACCAATATAACCCTGCTTTTAACAAACCGGCAATCGTAATTCTACGTATTGGTACTCACATCGTTGTTGCAAATATAATACCCTGATTATTTAACTAATAAGCGATATGGGGAAATCCCTCCTCAAAAAAAGAAATTAAGAATAATCCAAAGGTCATGTTAACAAAAAAATAGTAAATGTTCGGGAGTTCATTTGTTTTGTTGATTCTCATGTACTTGTTCAAAAAAAGATTTAATATAACTTTCGCAGCATTAGCACAATAAAAAATGTTAGTCCACACTTTGCGCATTATTCTTTTCCAAATCCTTTCAATTACCCCGTTTATCCCGTATTCATTTGAGAACGCCTGTCCATTATCGTATCAAAAGCACATTTTATTAATGTCCTGAAACGCTGGTTATTGCTTTGCCTAACACGACCAATTAAACATTTTAAACAACAACACTAATTGTTTATGAAAACAACAACGGAACAGCCTTCCTGTAAATGGAATTTACTAAGGCTTTTCACACTGATCTGTGCTACCCTAGTTAGTACCTTATCTTTTGGGCAAGCAGGAAATGCGCCCATGCAATCACTTCCAAATTTTCCCGGGCCGATGGCGATCGATGGAAACACGCAGCGGATGACATCAGCCGGTGACTGGTTTGCGGGTCCTGCTGGTTCAACTAACATTGTCTTTACCAACGATTGTACTCCATTAGTGCCGCTTGCTTATCATTTCGTTGATCTTTTTAATGATCAGATTAATGATGACATCTTTGATGGTGGTAACAAACTTTTCCAGAATCCAAACGATTGGGGTTGGAGAAGCCAGAAACCCCCGGCCAAAGATGATATTAATAATGCCCTGGTCTTCATGGCAATTAATCCCGTTGATAACCATATCTGGATTGCTATATCCGGTGACCGTATGTCAACCAATGGCACCAGTTATCTGGATTTTGAATTTTATCAGAATCCAATTACAAAAACCGGTGGCCCGATCCCAGGCGGAACCGGTGGCTTTCTTTCCACAGGTCCTCATGATGGAAGAACCGTTGGTGATATTAGCATCACCCTTGAATATACAAACGGCGGGTCATTTGCTGCGGTGTATTATCTGCAATGGCAGCCAGGTTCTGAAGCCGGCACTTATGACTATTTCCCAATCAATCCGCCTGCAGGTTCTGCTTTTGCAGCAGCAAATGGCGGCACCGCTCCGATTAATTTCCCTTGTGGTGCATTTGGTTCAACCCAATACACCACTTTGCAATTTGTTGAGGCAGCAATTGACCTCACTGCATTGATCGGTGGTACTGGTCTTCCCGGCGAATGCGGCTCGCTTCCATTTAGTACTCTATTTATAAAAACGAAATCGTCTGCAGAAAGAACTGCTGACCTTAAAGATTTTATTTCTCCATTCCAATTGGATATCTGTTTTGATCATACAGCACCTGTTCTAATCTGCCCTTCTACTTTAAACCTGACAGGATGCAGTCCTACAATACCTCCGCCAAGTGGAGCAACCGCTTCTGATAATTGTAATGGGGTTGTTATTCCTGTAGCTTCTGATGGTCCTGTTCAAAGCAATGGTTGTGCAAGAACAATGAACCGGACATGGATAGCGATGGATGATTGTGATAATATGTCTTCATGTATACAACAAATTAATTGGACGGTTGACGTTAGTCCGCCTGTAATAACTACGGGAGGAACCACAACGACTTTAGGATGCAGCCCGTCTGCCGGTGATATAAATGGTGCATTGGGTACGGCAACTGCAAGTGATGCATGCGGTGCACCGACAATAAGTGTAAGTGATGGTAATGTTAGCAGCAATGGCTGCAGCCGTTCTCAAACAAGAACATGGACGGCAAGGGATGCTTGTAACAATACGGCTTCCGCTGCCCGAACTGTAACATGGATTTCTGATAATGCAGTTCCTGTATTAACTACAGGTGGTGGCTCATTGACACTCGGATGTAATCCATCTGCTGGTGATATCAATGGTTCACTGGGTACTGCTACTGCAACCGATGCATGCGGCACACCAACTGTTTCTTCAAGTGATGGTAGTGTAAGCAGCAATGGTTGTTCGCGTTCTCAAACAAGAACATTTACAGCAAGAGATGCTTGCGGTAATACTGCTACTGCATCCCGTACAGTAACATGGACTGCTGATAATGCAGGTCCGGTAATTACAACAGGTGGTACTGGTACAACACTTGGTTGTAATCCATCTGCCGGTGATATAAATGCTGCATTGGGTACTGCTACTGCTACCGATGCGTGCGGCACACCAACTCTGTCTTCAAGCGATGGCACTGTTACCAGCAATGGATGCAGCCGTTCTCAAACAAGAACATGGACTGCAATAGATGCATGCGGTAATACTTCTACAGCTTCTCGTACTGTAACATGGACTGCTGATGTAACTCCTCCTGTTCTGACTATAACCGGAGGGTCATTGATACTTGGATGTAACCCATCTGCTGGCGATATAAATGGTGCACTGGGTAGTGCTACAGCAACTGATGCGTGTGGCCCCGTTACTATTACTACTTCAGTAAGTATTCTTGTAATTGTTGATTGCGCTAATTCTCAAACAAGAACATTTACGGCAAGGGATGCTTGCGGTAACTCTGTTTCTGCATCACGTACTGTAACATGGACAGTCGATTTGACTCCTCCTGTAATTACAACAGGCGGCACTGGTACAACACTTGGTTGTAACCCGTCTGCAAGTGATATAAATGGTGCACTCGGTACCGCTACTGCAACGGATGCATGTGGCGTTCCAACTGTAACATCCAGTGATGGTACTGTCACCAGCACTAGTTGTGGTCGTTCTCAAACAAGAACATTTACAGCAAGAGATGCATGTGGTAATACATCCACTGCTTCACGTACTGTAACCTGGACTGCTGATAATACGGCGCCGGTATTAACGACAGGTGGTACTACTACATCACTTGGTTGTAATCCTTCTGCCGGTGATATAAATGGTGCACTCGGTACTGCTACTGCTGGTGAATCTTGCGGTGCTCCTACTATAACTCAAAGTGATGGTAGTGTTACAAGCAATGGTTGTTCACGTTCTCAAACAAGAACATGGTCCGCAATTGATGCGTGCGGTAATACTGCTTCAGCAGCCCGTACTGTAACATGGACTTCTGATAATACAGCTCCAGTATTAACAACTGGTGGTACTGGTACAACCCTTGGATGTAACCCATCAGCAAATGATATCGGTTCAGCTCTTGGTACTGCAACAGCAACTGATGCCTGTGGCGTTCCTACTGTATCTTCCAGCGATAATCAAATACAAGTTATCTCGGAGTGTTCCCGTTCACAAACAAGAACATTTACCGCAAGAGATGCTTGTGGTAATACATCTACTGCTTCACGTACTGTAACATGGACAGCGGATCTTACTTCTCCAACGTTGACTACAGGTGGCGGATCATTAACACTCGGATGTAATCCATCTGCCGGTGATATTAATGGTTCACTTGGTACTGCTACTGCAACTGATGCCTGCGGCGTTCCAACTGTATCTTCAAGCGATGGTAGTGTTAGCAGCAATGGTTGTTCACGTTCTCAAACAAGAACATTTACAGCAAGAGATGCGTGCGGTAATACTGCTACTGCATCCCGTACTGTAACATGGACTTCTGATAATACAGCTCCTGTTATTACAACTGGTGGTACTGGTACAACCCTTGGTTGTAATCCTTCTGCAAATGATATTGGCGCAGCATTGGGTACTGCGACTGCGACTGATGCTTGTGGTACACCAACTGTATCTTTTAGTGATGGTACTGTTACAAGCAATGGTTGTTCACGTTCTCAGACAAGAACATGGACCGCAATAGATGCTTGTGGTAATACTGCTACTGCATCACGTACTGTAACCTGGACTGCTGATAATACGGCTCCTGTAATAACAACTGGTGGTACTGGTACAACGCTTGGTTGTAATCCTTCTGCCGGTGACATAAATGGCGCACTCGGTACTGCTACTGCAACTGATGCTTGTGGTGTTCCAACTGTATCTTCAACTGATGGCAGTGTTACGAGCAATGGTTGTTCTCGTTCTCAAACAAGAACATTTACAGCAAGAGATGCCTGTGGTAACACAGCTACTGCTTCACGTACTGTAACATGGACTGCTGACAATACAGCTCCGGTAATAACAACTGGTGGTACTGGTACAACGCTTGGTTGTAATCCTTCTGCCAGTGATATAAATGGTGCACTCGGTACTGCTACTGCAACTGACGCTTGCGGCGTTCCAACTGTTTCTTCAAGCGATGGTAGTGTTACAAGCAATGGTTGTTCTCGTTCTCAAACAAGAACATGGACCGCGAGAGATGCCTGTGGTAATACTGCTACTGCCTCCAGTACCGTTACCTGGATTTCCGATGTAACCCCGCCGACGATTACAACTGGCGGTAATAACCTTTCCCTGGGATGTAATCCATCTGCCGGTGATATAAATGGCGCACTCGGTACTGCTAACGCCAGCGATAATTGCGTTGAACGATCCGATATTCCTCCGCCAACTTCATGCGTAAGGGAATACAGAGGAAATAATGGTGGTGGTAATTGTCCGGATCTTGCCGGCATGCCTCCTACAGGAACAATAACTTTATTTTTCAATTCAGCCTTCACAATAGCACCAACGGTTTTGAGTGTTACTGATAATAATCCTGCAACTGATCTTTCCAATGTGGTCTTTGGGCCTGGAGTATTAGCAAGCAATGGCTTAAGTGCTGAATATTGTTACTATGACGGACCAAATAATAATAATAACCTGTTTGGTGCAGGAGTGGTTTTAACTTTCAATCTTCAGTTTGCCAATGGCCAGGGATGCGTTGAACAAGCTGCGGGCGGCTTAACACTTACATCATCCGATGGACCTGTGGTCAGTAATGGATGCGGCCGTTCTCAAACAAGAACATGGACCGCAACTGATGCTTGTGGTAATACTGCTACTGCTGCTCGTACTGCAACATGGACTGCTGATGTAACTCCTCCTGTATTAACTACAGGTGGCGGATCATTAACGCTCGGATGTAATCCATCTGCAGGTGATATCAATGGTTCACTCGGTACTGCTACTGCAACTGATGCCTGTGGCGTTCCAACTGTATCTTCAAGCGATGGTAGTGTTACAAGCAATGGTTGTTCTCGTTCTCAAACAAGAACATTTACAGCAAGAGATGCCTGTGGTAATACTGCTACTGCATCACGTACTGTAACATGGACTGCTGATAATACAGCTCCTGTAATAACAACTGGTGGTACTGGTACAACCCTTGGTTGTAATCCTTCTGCCGGTGATATAAATGGTGCACTCGGTACTGCTACTGCAACTGATGCTTGTGGCGTTCCAACTGTTTCTTCAAGTGATGGCAGTGTTACAAGCAATGGCTGTTCACGTTCTCAAACAAGAACATGGACCGCAATAGATGCTTGTGGTAATACTGCTACTGCTTCACGCACTGTAACCTGGACTGCTGATGTAACTCCTCCTGTATTAACTACAGGTGGCGGATCATTAACACTCGGATGTAATCCATCTGCCGGTGATATTAATGGTTCACTCGGTACTGCTACTGCAACTGATGCCTGTGGCGTTCCAACTGTATCTTCTAGTGATGGCAGTGTTACAAGCAATGGTTGTTCTCGTTCTCAAACAAGAACATTTACAGCAAGAGATGCTTGTGGTAATACTGCTACTGCATCACGTACTGTAACATGGACTGCTGATAATACAGCTCCTGTAATAACAACTGGTGGTACTGGTACAACGCTTGGTTGTAATCCTTCTGCCGGTGATATAAATGGAGCACTCGGTACTGCTACTGCAACTGATGCATGTGGCGTTCCAACTGTTTCTTCTAGTGATGGCAGTGTTACAAGCAATGGCTGTTCACGTTCTCAAACAAGAACATGGACTGCAATAGATGCTTGTGGTAATACTGCTACTGCTTCACGTACTGTAACATGGACAGCTGATGTAACTCCTCCTGTATTGACTACAGGTGGCGGATCATTAACGCTCGGATGTAATCCTTCTGCCGGTGATATCAATGGTTCACTCGGTACTGCTACTGCAACTGATGCATGTGGCGTTCCAACTGTATCTTCAAGTGATGGCAGTGTTACAAGCAATGGTTGTTCACGTTCTCAAACAAGAACATTTACAGCAAGAGATGCTTGTGGTAATACTGCTACTGCATCACGTACTGTAACATGGACTGCTGATAATACAGCTCCTGTAATAACAACTGGTGGTACTGGTACAACCCTTGGTTGTAATCCTTCTGCCGGTGATATAAATGGTGCACTTGGTACTGCTACTGCAACTGATGCATGTGGCGTTCCAACTGTAACCTCAAGTGATGGCAGTGTTACAAGCAATGGCTGTTCACGTTCTCAAACAAGAACATGGACCGCAATAGATGCTTGTGGTAATACTGCTACTGCTTCACGCACTGTAACATGGACTGCTGATGTAACTCCTCCTGTATTGACTACAGGTGGCGGATCATTAACACTCGGATGTAATCCATCTGCCGGTGATATTAATGGTTCACTTGGTACTGCTACTGCAACTGATGCTTGTGGCGTTCCAACTGTTTCTTCAAGTGATGGCAGTGTTACAAGCAATGGTTGTTCACGTTCTCAAACAAGAACATTTACAGCAAGAGATGCTTGTGGTAACACAGCTACTGCATCCCGTACTGTAACATGGACTGCTGATATTACAGCTCCTGTATTAACAACTGGTGGTACTGGTACAACACTTGGATGTAATCCTTCTGCCGGTGATATAAATGGTGCACTCGGTACTGCTACTGCAACTGATGCTTGTGGCGTTCCAACTGTATCTTCAAGTGATGGTAGTGTTACAAGCAATGGTTGTTCACGTTCTCAAACAAGAACATTTACAGCAAGAGATGCTTGTGGTAATACTGCTACTGCATCACGTACTGTAACATGGACTGCTGATGTAACTCCGCCGGTATTGACTACAGGTGGTACTACTACATCGCTCGCATGTAATCCATCTGCCAGTGATATAAATGGTGCACTCGGTACTGCTACTGCAACTGATGCTTGTGGCATACCAACTGTTACTTCAAGTGATGGTACTGTTACAAGCAATGGCTGTAAACGTTCTCAAACAAGAACATTTACAGCAAGAGATGCTTGTGGTAATACTGCTACTGCATCACGTACTGTAACATGGCAGTTTGATATGACTCCGCCAACAATTACAACTGGTGGTAATAATCTTTCACTCGGATGTAATCCGTCTGCAAGTGATATCAACGGTGCGTTGGGTACTGCAACTGCAAGCGATAATTGCAGTGAGATCGGCCAAAGTCCTCTGCCAACATCATGTGTAGCGAGGTACAGAGGAAATAACGGAGGCGGTAATTGTCCGGATCTTGCTGGTTTCGGTCCTACAGGTACAATAACTTTATTCTTCAATTCAGCCTTCACAGTAGCACCAACAGTTTTGAGTGTTACTGATAATGATCCTGCTACTGATCTCTCCAATGTAATGTTTGGACCTGGGGTATTAGCAAGTGATGGCTTAAGTGCTGAATATTGTTACTATGACGGACCAAATAATAATAATAACCTGTTTGGTGCAGGAGTTATTTTAACTTTCAATCTTCAATTTGCAAGTGGTCAGGGTTGTGTTGAACAAGCTCCGCTTGGAAGTTTGACACTTACATCATCTGATGGTCCTGTTGTAAGTAACGGATGCAACCGTTCACAAACAAGAACATGGACTGCAGCTGATGCTTGTGGTAACACAGCTACTGCTTCACGTACTGCAACATGGACTGCTGATGTAACTCCTCCTGTATTAACTACAGGTGGCGGATCATTAACACTCGGATGTAATCCATCTGCCGGTGATATTAATGGTTCACTTGGTACTGCTACTGCAACTGATGCCTGTGGCGTTCCAACTGTATCTTCAAGTGATGGCAGTGTTACAAGCAATGGTTGTTCTCGTTCTCAAACAAGAACATTTACAGCAAGAGATGCTTGTGGCAATACTGCTACTGCATCACGTACTGTAACATGGACTGCTGATAATACAGCTCCTGTAATAACAACTGGTGGTACTGGTACAACTCTTGGTTGTAATCCTTCTGCCGGTGATATAAATGGTGCACTCGGTACTGCTACTGCAACTGATGCTTGTGGCGTTCCAACTGTTTCTTCAAGTGATGGCAGTGTTACAAGCAATGGCTGTTCACGTTCTCAAACAAGAACATGGACCGCAATAGATGCTTGTGGTAATACTGCTACTGCTTCACGCACTGTAACCTGGACTGCTGATGTAACTCCTCCTGTATTGACTACAGGTGGCGGATCATTGACACTCGGATGTAATCCATCTGCAGGTGATATCAATGGTTCACTTGGTACTGCTACTGCAACTGATGCCTGTGGCGTTCCAACTGTTTCTTCAAGCGATGGCAGTGTTACAAGCAATGGTTGTTCACGTTCTCAAACAAGAACATTTACAGCAAGAGATGCTTGTGGTAATACTGCTACTGCATCACGTACTGTAACATGGACTGCTGATATTACTGCTCCTGTAATAACAACTGGTGGTACTGGTACAACCCTTGGTTGTAATCCTTCTGCCGGTGATATCAATGGTGCACTCGGTACTGCTACTGCAACTGATGCTTGTGGCGTTCCAACTGTTTCTTCAAGTGATGGTAGTGTTACAAGCAATGGCTGTTCACGTTCTCAAACAAGAACATGGACTGCAATAGATGCTTGTGGTAATACTGCTACTGCATCACGCACTGTAACATGGACTGCTGATGTAACTCCTCCTGTATTAACTACAGGTGGCGGATCATTAACACTCGGATGTAATCCATCTGCCGGTGATATTAATGGTTCACTTGGTACTGCTACTGCAACTGATGCCTGTGGCGTTCCAACTGTATCTTCAAGTGATGGTAGTGTTACAAGCAATGGTTGTTCTCGTTCTCAAACAAGAACATTTACAGCAAGAGATGCCTGTGGCAATACTGCTACTGCATCACGTACTGTAACATGGACTGCTGATATTACAGCTCCTGTAATAACAACTGGTGGTACTGGTACAACCCTTGGTTGTAATCCTTCTGCCGGTGATATAAATGGTGCACTCGGTACTGCTACTGCAACTGATGCTTGTGGCGTTCCAACTGTTTCTTCAAGTGATGGCAGTGTTACAAGCAATGGCTGTTCACGTTCTCAAACAAGAACATGGACCGCAATAGATGCTTGTGGTAATACTGCTACTGCTTCACGCACTGTAACATGGACTGCTGATGTAACTGCTCCTGTATTAACTACAGGTGGCGGATCATTAACACTCGGATGTAATCCATCTGCCGGTGATATCAATGGTTCACTTGGTACTGCTACTGCAACTGATGCCTGTGGCGTTCCAACTGTATCTTCAACTGATGGCAGTGTTACAAGCAATGGTTGTTCTCGTTCTCAAACAAGAACATTTACAGCAAGAGATGCTTGTGGCAATACTGCTACTGCATCACGTACTGTAACATGGACTGCTGATATTACAGCTCCTGTAATAACAACTGGTGGTACTGGTACAACCCTTGGTTGTAATCCTTCTGCCGGTGATATAAATGGTGCACTCGGTACTGCTACTGCAACTGATGCCTGTGGCGTTCCAACTGTATCTTCAAGTGATGGTAGTGTTACAAGCAATGGTTGTTCACGTTCTCAAACAAGAACATGGACTGCAATAGATGCTTGTGGTAATACTGCTACTGCTTCTCGTACTGTAACATGGACTGCTGATGTAACTCCTCCTGTATTAACTACAGGTGGCGGATCATTAACACTCGGATGTAATCCATCTGCAGGTGATATCAATGGTTCACTTGGTACTGCTACTGCAACTGATGCCTGTGGCGTTCCAACTGTATCTTCAAGCTGATGGTAGTGTTACAAGCAATGGTTGTTCTCGTTCTCAAACAAGAACATTTACAGCAAGAGATGCCTGTGGCAATACTGCTACTGCATCACGTACTGTAACATGGACTGCTGATAATACAGCTCCTGTAATAACAACTGGTGGTACTGGTACAACCCTTGGTTGTAATCCTTCTGCCGGTGATATAAATGGTGCACTCGGTACTGCTACTGCAACTGATGCTTGTGGCGTTCCAACTGTTTCTTCAAGTGATGGCAGTGTTACAAGCAATGGCTGTTCACGTTCTCAAACAAGAACATGGACCGCAATAGATGCTTGTGGTAATACTGCTACTGCTTCACGCACTGTAACATGGACTGCTGATGTAACTCCTCCTGTATTAACTACAGGTGGCGGATCATTAACACTCGGATGTAATCCATCTGCAGGTGATATCAATGGTTCACTTGGTACTGCTACTGCAACTGATGCCTGTGGCGTTCCAACTGTATCTTCAAGTGATGGCAGTGTTACAAGCAATGGTTGTTCTCGTTCTCAAACAAGAACATTTACAGCAAGAGATGCCTGTGGTAATACTGCTACTGCATCACGTACTGTAACATGGACTGCTGATAATACAGCTCCTGTAATAACAACTGGTGGTACTGGTACAACCCTTGGTTGTAATCCTTCTGCCGGTGATATAAATGGTGCACTCGGTACTGCTACTGCAACTGATGCTTGTGGCGTTCCAACTGTTTCTTCAAGTGATGGCAGTGTTACAAGCAATGGCTGTTCACGTTCTCAAACAAGAACATGGACCGCAATAGATGCTTGTGGTAATACTGCTACTGCTTCACGCACTGTAACCTGGACTGCTGATGTAACTCCTCCTGTATTAACTACAGGTGGCGGATCATTAACACTCGGATGTAATCCATCTGCCGGTGATATTAATGGTTCACTTGGTACTGCTACTGCAACTGATGCTTGTGGCGTTCCAACTGTATCTTCAAGTGATGGCAGTGTTACAAGCAATGGTTGTTCACGTTCTCAAACAAGAACATTTACAGCAAGAGATGCCTGTGGCAATACAGCTACTGCATCCCGTACTGTAACATGGACTGCTGATATTACAGCTCCTGTAATAACAACTGGTGGTACTGGTACAACCCTTGGTTGTAATCCTTCTGCCGGTGATATAAATGGAGCACTCGGTACTGCTACTGCAACTGATGCTTGTGGCGTTCCAACTGTATCTTCAAGTGATGGTAGTGTTACAAGTAATGGTTGTTCTCGTTCTCAAACAAGAACATTTACAGCAAGAGATGCCTGTGGCAATACTGCTACTGCATCACGCACTGTAACATGGACTGCTGATAATACAGCTCCTGTAATAACAACTGGTGGTACTGGTACAACCCTTGGTTGTAATCCTTCTGCCGGTGATATAAATGGTGCACTCGGTACTGCCACTGCAACTGATGCTTGTGGCGTTCCAACTGTATCTTCAAGTGATGGTGTGTTACAAGCAATGGCTGTTCACGTTCTCAAACAAGAACATGGACTGCAATAGATGCTTGTGGTAATACTGCTACTGCTTCACGCACTGTAACATGGACTGCTGATGTAACTCCTCCGGTATTAACTACAGGTGGCGGATCATTGACACTCGGATGTAATCCATCTGCCGGTGATATCAATGGTTCACTCGGTACTGCTACTGCAACTGATGCCTGTGGCGTTCCAACTGTATCTTCAACTGATGGTAGTGTTACAAGCAATGGTTGTTCTCGTTCTCAAACAAGAACATTTACAGCAAGAGATGCCTGTGGCAACACAGCTACTGCATCCCGTACCGTAACATGGACTGCTGATAATACAGCTCCTGTAATAACAACTGGTGGTACTGGTACAACCCTTGGTTGTAATCCTTCTGCCGGTGATATAAATGGTGCACTCGGTACTGCTACTGCAACTGATGCTTGTGGCGTTCCAACTGTTTCTTCAAGTGATGGCAGTGTTACAAGCAATGGTTGTTCACGTTCTCAAACAAGAACATGGACCGCAATAGATGCTTGTGGCAATACTGCTACTGCATCCCGCACTGTAACATGGACTGCTGATATATACAGCTCCTGTATTAACAACTGGTGGCACTGGTACAACGCTTGGTTGTAATCCTTCTGCCGGTGATATAAATGGTGCACTCGGTACTGCTACTGCAACTGATGCTTGTGGCGTTCCAACTGTATCTTCAAGTGATGGCAGTGTTACAAGCAATGGTTGTTCTCGTTCTCAAACAAGAACATTTACAGCAAGAGATGCCTGTGGCAATACAGCTACTGCATCACGTACTGTAACATGGACTGCTGATGTAACTCCGCCGGTATTGACTACAGGTGGTACTACTACATCGCTCGCTTGTAATCCATCTGCAAGTGATATAAATGGTGCACTCGGTACTGCTACTGCAACTGATGCTTGTGGCGTTCCAACTGTATCTTCAAGTGATGGTAGTGTTACAAGCAATGGTTGTTCTCGTTCTCAAACAAGAACATGGACCGCAATAGATGCTTGTGGTAATACTGCTACTGCAGCTCGCACTGTAACATGGTCTGTTGATATTACAGCTCCTGTATTAACAACTGGTGGCACTGGTACAACGCTTGGTTGTAATCCTTCTGCCGGAGATATAAATGGTGCACTCGGTACTGCAACAGCAACTGATGCCTGTGGCGTTCCAACTGTATCTTCAACTGATGGCAGTGTTACAAGCAATGGCTGTTCACGTTCTCAAACAAGAACATTTACAGCAAGAGATGTTTGTGGTAATACTGCTACTGCATCACGTACTGTAACATGGACTGCTGATAATACAGCTCCTGTAATAACAACTGGTGGTACAACTACTACCCTTGGATGCAGCCCGTCTGCCAGTGACATAAATGGTGCACTCGGTACTGCTACTGCAACTGATGCATGTGGCGTTCCAACTGTATCTTCAAGCGATGGTAGTGTTACAAGCAATGGTTGTTCACGTTCTCAAACAAGAACATGGACTGCAATAGATGCTTGTGGTAATACTTCAACCGCAGCTCGTACCGTAACATGGCTTTCTGATAATACAGCTCCTGTAATAACAACTGGTGGCACTGGTACAACGCTTGGTTGTAATCCATCTGCCGGTGACATAAACGGAGCACTCGGTACTGCTACTGCAACTGATGCTTGTGGCGTTCCAACTGTTTCTTCAAGTGATGGCAGTGTTACAAGCAATGGTTGTTCTCGTTCTCAAACAAGAACATTTACAGCAAGAGATGCTTGTGGTAATACTGCTACTGCATCACGTACTGTAACATGGACTGCTGATAATACAGCTCCTGTAATAACAACTGGTGGTACTGGTACAACGCTTGGTTGTAATCCTTCTGCCGGTGATATAAATGGAGCACTCGGTACTGCTACTGCAACTGATGCATGTGGCGTTCCAACTGTTTCTTCTAGTGATGGTAGTGTTACAAGCAATGGCTGTTCACGTTCTCAAACAAGAACATGGACTGCAATAGATGCTTGTGGTAATACTGCTACTGCTTCACGTACTGTAACCTGGACAGCTGATGTAACTCCTCCTGTATTGACTACAGGTGGCGGATCATTAACGCTCGGATGTAATCCATCTGCCGGTGATATCAATGGTTCACTCGGTACTGCTACTGCAACTGATGCATGTGGCGTTCCAACTGTATCTTCAAGTGATGGCAGTGTTACAAGCAATGGTTGTTCTCGTTCTCAAACAAGAACATTTACAGCAAGAGATGCTTGTGGTAATACAGCTACTTCATCACGTACTGTAACATGGACTGCAGATGTGACAGCCCCTGTATTTACAAGCACACCTGCAAGTGTCGATCTTGATTGTCTTGCGTCGATTCCGGCTCCTGTTGCGCCAACTGCATCTGATGCATGTAGTACACCAACTGTTACGATGACCGGCTCTACTGATAATCCGGCCGATTGTGCTACCGGATTCAAGCGTACGGTAACAAGAACATGGACTGCCAGGGATGCTTGCGGAAACACAGCTACATATACTCAGACAATAAGAGTAAGATGTTGCGAGACCGTATGTACTTTGACACAGGGTGCATATGGTAATCCGGGTGGCAATATTTGTCTGCCAAATGGAACTACTGTTAACCAGACTCAGATCATGATCAATGCATTGACTGCGGCTCCGGGTAACATGGTGGTCTTTGGTCGCCAGGATCTGAACAGGTATTGGGTTGTAAGGCTTACTGATGTGAACCAGGGACCAACCAGTAATATCTTTAAGATGTTGCCGGGTGGCGGACCGTCTGCAGTATTTGGCACCGATAACGTTGCAGGTGTTCCTGAATACAACAACACACCAAGCTGGCCGGTTGTGCCATTGAAGCCAAGTGGTCCAAAGGAAGGAGCAATCGAGAATCAGTTATTCGCTCAAACACTTACATTATACTTTAATACTACGATAGCCGGTAGTACGCTTGCTAACGTTTCACTTGCTGCGGGCAGCCTGGCTGTTATTGCTCCTCGTAATTGTGGATCATCAGACCCAGCAGGTCCTGGAGTTCCAACTCAATTGGTTTCACCAGCGGTCTCTAATTACCTGGCAACTCATGGTTATGCAGTGACCGTAGGAGGTTTATTGCAACTGGCAAACGATGCATTGGGTGGCGTAAATGTTAGCCCGCTTACATTGAGCCAGATCCAGGAAGCAATTGACAACATCAATAATGCGTTTGATGAGTGTGCGATCTTAACTGGATATGTTCCCGCAAGTGGTGGTGGAGGCAGAGTTGTTACCAGTAATTCAACATCATCTCAACCTTCATTGATTGTAACAGCTTACCCTAACCCTTACCAGGAGAACTTCTCACTTAAAGTAAATTCTCCCGTAACGGGATTGGCATCTATCAGCTTCTATACAATGGATGGGGTTAAAATAGGCGAAATGAAAAAAGATGTAGTAGCTAACAGAGATGTATGGGTTCCGTATAATGTACCGGCTGCTTACAGAACGAGGATCGTTTATCATGTAACAATCAGTGGCTATAATGCAAAAGGTATTGTACTGAGTCCTAATTAATATTGTTAAAGAAAAACTCAGATATGTTCAAATCCCTCCGACTTATTCGGGGGGATTTTTTTTACAACTAGCCATTGACAATACTTTTGTAAAGAGTATCCTGACTCCATAACGAAAACAATATTGCCATCAGCATGACGAAAAATGGAAACCCTTATGAAAATGCAATCGCTCAAGGTTTAATGGTATGGTCAAATCAGCATTTAATCTTACAGCACTCCGTTTTAAAATCAAAGTGAACGTCAAGAGAATTATTGTAAATCTAAATCAGTCCGATTGTGAAAAATTCTAAAGCTATACCCACATTCAGCTACCCAAGGTGTAAAGTATTTACTGTATAAGACGAACCAGACACTACCAGTTACTTGTCATCTGCTGGCTGGCCTCAGGCTACCTTCTTGTATACTTGTTGCATATCTAAACGGGAGAATACCCCTTTTATAGGGGAACTATGAAACAGGGATGCAAGAAGGCCTTGTAAGGGCAGTTATTTCAACTGATTAGGATGCCAGGTCATTTGGTCAAATCTGGCCAAAATGGTCAAGTTCGGCTAAACTGTCTAATTTGGTCACATCTCTCATTATCGATATGCGCTCGTTTGATCCGTCTAAAATAAATTAGTACAATCATTCTATGGCGACTTGATCACATATTTAATTGATATCAGTTATAAACGTTGCAGAAATCATGAACGGTTCTAATGCCCCGTTGATAAAAAAGATAAAATGAAACAATGAGATTGAATTAAAAAAAGAATAAAGGCAGGCAATATCAATCATAAAAAATCCTATCAATGAAAATGAAAAGCAGCTGACAAAAGAAACCGCAAATTTTTATTCATCAAAAAAATTATTCTGTTGAACTTTTTGGAGTAGCTACCCGCATGAATATTTTTTAACGTTAATAAATCCATTGCCCACGTAAGCGAAAGGATTGATAGTATTCATGAAAAATGATAGAGGTGTTGTTTGTTATGTAACAAAAAAGATTTGTAAGAACCAATCTTCAAAATAAATAAGAACCCATTAAAAGAAATACAAGGCTCCCGGGCAAAAAATAAATGTCATAAAGAATTAACAAACCGTTTATGACGTTCAGAATGACAATTGCATTTTTATTTGCGATCATTAAAATTTCTTCTCATTAAGAAAAGAATTTTTTAAAAGTATGATTCTCCATTTTTTTACAAACTCCATCAACTTTAGCTATTAATTTTAAGACATGCCCAGCCCACGGAAGCATTTATTTGGTCGGCTGCCCCACCCAAAAGTTTGATTCAAATCATTATTTTTTTTTTACACAGGATGCGCCGTGGCAACGATTTCTACGAAGCCGGTGCGTCCCTCAAATCGCCCTATCGTACATTTACGAAGTTGATTTCCACGGACTTATTCTAAAAAAATATTAGGAAAATATTTGGAGATTAGCGACAATATCCTACCTTAGCCCACACTTTGTATCATAATCTCATCCAAAAATCCTCTTAATTACCGCTTAATTCACCCCTTTTTTGGAAACGTTGTTTATCCATCTACCCTCTCGAAAGCACATTCATAATGTCCGCTGAAAAGCTTAATGCTTTTTAAACTAGTACGACCAATTAAACACTTTAAACAACACTAATTGTTTATGAAAACAACAACGGAACAGCCTTCCTGTAAATGGAATTTACTGAGGCTTTTCACACTGATCTGTACTACCCTTGTTAGTACCTTATCTTTCGGGCAAGCAGGAAATGCGCCCATGCAATCACTTCCAAATTTTCCCGGGCCAATGGCGATCGATGGTAACACCCGCAGGCAAACTGCAGTGGCCGGCGATTGGTTTGCTGGTCCCGGCGGCGCAACGAACATCGTGTTTACCGACAACTGTGTCGCACTTGTTCCGCTCGCTTATCATTTGGTTGATCTTTGGAATGATCAGACAAATGATGACATCTTTGATGGTGGTAACAAGCTTAATGACAATCCCAATGACTGGGGTTGGAGAAGCCAGAAACCCCCGGCGAAAGATGATATCAATAATTCATTAATATTTTTGGCCATAAACCCCGTCGACAACCATATATGGATTGCGATCGCAGGTGACCGTATGTCAACAAATGGTACAAGCTATTTGGATTTTGAATTTTATCAGAATTCAATTACGAAAACAGGTGGCCCGATTCCCGGTGGTACTGGCGGTTTCCTTTCAACGGGTCCTCATGATGGAAGAACGGTTGGTGACCTTAGTATAACATTGGAATATACCGGCGGTGGTTCCTTTGCTACAGTATCTTACCTGCAATGGCAGCCAGGTTCTGAAGCCGGTACTTATGACTATTTCCCAATTAATCCGCCGGCAGGTACAGCTTATGCCGCTGCCAACGGTGGAACCGCTCCAATTGATTTTCCCTGTGGTGCATTTGGTACAACCCAATACACCACTTTGCAATTCGTGGAGGGTGCAATTGACCTCACTGCCTTGATCGGTGGTACTGGTCTTCCCGGGGAGTGTGGTTCTCTTCCTTTTCAAACGATTTTTGTAAAAACAAAATCTTCAGCATCACCTACTGCTGACCTTAAAGATTTTATTACTCCATTCCAGGTAGATATTTGTTTTGATCGTACTGCTCCGGTTATTAGTTGTCCTTCTACTTTGAATCTGCAAGGATGTAACCCAACAATTCCAAGCCCAAGCGGCGCAACCGCTTCTGATAATTGTAATGGAGTCGTTATTCCTGTTGCTTCAGATGGTCCCGTTCAAAGCAATGGTTGTGCAAGAACAATGAACCGTACATGGACTGCGATCGATGCTTGTGATAACATGTCTTCCTGCATACAACAAATTAATTGGACGGTTGATGTTAGCCCGCCTGTAATAACTACAGGAGGAACAACAACTACATTAGGATGTAGCCCGTCTGCCGGTGATATAAACGGTGCATTGGGTACTGCAACTGCAAGTGATGCATGCGGTGCACCGACAATAAGCGTGAGTGATGGTAGTGTTAGCAGCAATGGATGCGGCCGTTCTCAAACAAGAACATGGACGGCAAGAGATGCATGTAATAATACTGCTTCAGCTTCCCGTACAGTAACCTGGACTTCTGATAATACGCCTCCAACGCTTACTACAGGTGGTGGCTCATTGACACTCGGATGTAATCCATCTGCCGGTGATATTAATGCTTCATTGGGTACTGCTACTGCAACTGATGCGTGTGGCACACCAACAGTTACTTCAAGTGATGGTAGTGTCAGCAGCAATGGTTGCGGTCGTTCGCAAACAAGAACATTTACAGCCAGGGATGCTTGCGGTAACACTGCTACTGCTTCCCGCACTGTAACATGGACTGCTGATAATGCGGGTCCGGTAATTACAACTGGTGGTACTGGTACAACTGTTGGTTGTAACCCGTCAGCCGGTGATATAAATGGCGCATTGGGTACCGCTACAGCAACAGATGCATGCGGCGTTCCAACACTTTCCTCAAGTGATGGTTCTGTAAGCAGCAATGGTTGTTCACGTTCTCAAACAAGAACATGGACTGCAATAGATGCTTGTGGTAATACTTCTACTGCATCGCGTACTGTAACCTGGACTTCGGATGTAACGCCTCCGGTATTAACTACAGGTGGTCCTTCAACAAGTCTTGGATGTAACCCGTCTGCAAATGATATTGGTTCAGCATTGGGTACTGCTACTGCTACTGATGCTTGTGGCGTTCCTACTGTATCTATAAGTGACGGTAGTGTTACAAGCGATGGTTGTTCACGTTCTCAAACAAGAACATTTACAGCAAGAGATGCTTGCGGAAATACTTCTACTGCATCACGTACTGTAACATGGACTGCTGATAATACACCTCCGGTTATTACAACTGGTGGTACTACTACAACATTAGGTTGTAACCCGTCTGCGGGTGATATAAATAGTGCATTGGGTACTGCTACTGCAACAGATGCATGCGGCGTGCCTACTCTTTCATCAAGCGATGGTAGTGTTAGCAGTACTAGTTGCGGTCGTTCTCAAACAAGAACATGGACTGCAAGAGATGCCTGTGGTAACACATCTACTGCTTCACGCACTGTGTCATGGATTGCTGATAATACAGCGCCAGTCATTACTACAGGTGGAACAACTACAACACTTGGTTGTAACCCATCTGCAAATGATATTGGTGCTGCACTCGGCACTGCTTCCGCTGGTGAATCTTGCGGTGCTCCTACAATAACACTAACCGATGGTGCAGTAACTAGTAACGGATGTAGCCGTTCTCAATCAAGATGCTGGTTTGCAATAGATGCTTGTGGCAATACAGCTACAGCCTGCCGTACGGTAACATGGACTTTTGATCAGACTCCTCCTGTTATTACTACCGGTGGTACTGGTACATCACTCGGATGTAATCCTTCTGCAGGTGATATAAATGGTGCATTGGGTACTGCTACAGCAACTGATGCTTGTGGCGTTCCAACTGTATCTTCAAGCGATGGCAGTGTTACAAGTGATGGTTGCTCCCGTACACAAACAAGAACATGGACTGCCAGGGATGCTTGTGGTAACACATCTACTGCTTCCCGTACTGTAAACTGGATCGCTGATGTTACTCCTCCTGTATTGACTACAGGTGGTGGATCATTGACACTCGGATGTAACCCATCTGCAGGTGATATCAATGCTTCACTCGGTACTGCTACTGCAACTGATGCTTGTGGCGTTCCAACTGTATCTTCAAGCGATGGCAGTGTAAGCAGCAATGGTTGTTCACGTTCTCAAACAAGAACATTTACAGCAAGAGACTTCTGCGGTAATACTTCTACTGCATCACGTACTGTAACATGGACTGCAGATGTAACACCTCCTGTATTAACTACAGGTGGTACTGGTACATCACTCGGATGTAATCCTTCTGCAGGTGATATAAATGGTGCATTGGGTACTGCTACAGCAACTGACGCATGTGGCGTTCCAACTGTAACTTCAAGCGATGGCACCGTTACAAGTGATGGTTGCTCTCGTACACAAACAAGAACATTTACAGCAAGAGATGCTTGTGGAAACACATCTACTGCATCACGCACTGTAAATTGGATAGCTGATGTTACTCCTCCGGTATTGACTACAGGTGGCGGATCATTGACACTCGGATGTAACCCATCTGCAGGTGATATCAATGCTTCACTCGGTACTGCTACTGCAACTGATGCTTGTGGCGTTCCAACTGTATCTTCAAGCGATGGTAGTGTTAGCAGCAATGGCTGTTCACGTTCTCAAACAAGAACATTTACAGCAAGAGACTTCTGCGGTAATACTTCTACTGCATCACGTACTGTAACATGGACTGCTGATGTAACTCCACCGGTAATAACTACTGGCGGTACAGGTACATCACTCGGATGCAATCCTTCCGCAAATGATATTGGAGCAGCATTGGGTACTGCAAGTGCAACTGATGCATGTGGCGTTCCTACTTTGTCTATCCTTGATGGTAGTGTTACAAGCGACGGTTGTTCACGTTCTCAAACAAGAAGATGGACTGCAATAGATGCTTGTGGTAATACCTCTACTGCTTCCCGCACTGTTTCATGGATCGCTGATGTAACTCCTCCTGTATTAACTACAGGCGGTACTGGTACATCACTCGGATGTAATCCTTCTGCAGGTGATATAAATGGTGCATTGGGTACTGCTACTGCAACTGATGCTTGTGGTGTTCCAACTGTATCTTCAAGCGATGGCAGTGTTACAAGTGATGGTTGCTCCCGTACACAAACAAGAACCTGGACTGCAAGAGATGCTTGTGGTAACACATCTACTGCTTCCCGTACTGTAAACTGGATCGCTGATGTTACTCCTCCTGTATTGACTACAGGTGGTGGATCATTGACACTCGGATGTAACCCATCTGCAGGTGATATCAATGCTTCACTCGGTACTGCTACTGCAACTGATGCTTGTGGCGTTCCGACTGTATCTTCAAGCGATGGCAGTGTAAGCAGCAATGGTTGTTCACGTTCTCAAACAAGAACATTTACAGCAAGAGATGCTTGTGGTAATACTGCTACTGCTTCCCGTACTGTAACATGGACTGCAGATGTAACACCTCCTGTATTAACTACAGGTGGTACTGGTACATCACTCGGATGTAATCCTTCTGCAGGTGATATAAATGGTGCATTGGGTACTGCTACTGCAACTGATGCTTGTGGCGTTCCAACTGTATCTTCAAGCGATGGCACCGTTACAAGTGATGGTTGCTCTCGTACACAAACAAGAACATTTACAGCAAGAGATGCTTGTGGAAACACATCTACTGCATCACGCACTGTAAACTGGATAGCTGATGTTACTCCTCCGGTATTGACTACAGGTGGCGGATCATTGACACTCGGATGTAACCCATCTGCAGGTGATATCAATGCTTCATTGGGTACTGCTACTGCAACTGATGCTTGTGGCGTTCCAACTGTATCTTCAAGCGATGGTAGTGTAAGCAGCAATGGCTGTTCACGTTCTCAAACAAGAACATTTACTGCAAGAGACTTCTGCGGTAATACTTCTACTGCATCACGTACTGTAACATGGACTGCTGATGTAACTCCTCCTGTATTAACGACAGGTGGTACTGGTACATCACTCGGATGTAATCCTTCAGCAGGTGATATAAATGGTGCTCTTGGTACTGCTACAGCAACTGATGCTTGTGGCGTTCCAACTGTATCTTCAAGCGATGGCAGTGTTACAAGTGATGGTTGTGCTCGTACACAAACAAGAACATTCAGAGCAATTGATGCTTGTGGTAACACATCTACTGCATCACGTACTGTAAACTGGATAGCAGATGTAACTCCTCCTGTATTAACTACCGGTGGCACTGGTACATCACTCGGATGTAATCCTTCTGCAGGTGATATAAATGGTGCATTGGGTACTGCTACTGCAACTGATGCTTGTGGCGTTCCAACTGTATCTTCAAGCGATGGTAGTGTTACAAGTGATGGTTGCTCCCGTACACAAACAAGAACATGGACTGCAAGGGATGCTTGTGGTAACACATCTACTGCTTCCCGTACTGTAAACTGGATCGCTGATGTTACTCCTCCTGTATTGACTACAGGTGGTGGATCATTGACACTCGGATGTAACCCATCTGCAGGTGATATCAATGCTTCACTCGGTACTGCTACTGCAACTGATGCTTGTGGCGTTCCGACTGTATCTTCAAGCGATGGCAGTGTAAGCAGCAATGGTTGTTCACGTTCTCAAACAAGAACATTTACAGCAAGAGATGCTTGTGGTAATACTGCTACTGCTTCCCGTACTGTAACATGGACTGCAGATGTAACACCTCCTGTATTAACTACAGGCGGTACTGGTACATCACTCGGATGTAATCCTTCTGCAGGTGATATAAATGGTGCATTGGGTACTGCTACTGCAACTGATGCTTGTGGCGTTCCAACTGTATCTTCAAGCGATGGCACTGTTACAAGTGATGGTTGCTCTCGTACACAAACAAGAACATGGACTGCCAGGGATGCTTGTGGTAACACATCTACTGCTTCCCGTACTGTAAACTGGATCGCTGATGTTACTCCTCCTGTATTGACTACAGGTGGTGGATCATTGACACTCGGATGTAACCCATCTGCAGGTGATATCAATGCTTCACTCGGTACTGCTACTGCAACTGATGCTTGTGGCGTTCCAACTGTATCTTCAAGCGATGGTAGTGTTAGCAGCAATGGTTGTTTACGTTCTCAAACAAGAACATTTACAGCAAGAGACTTCTGCGGTAATACTTCTACTGCATCACGTACTGTAACATGGACTGCTGATGTAACTCCTCCTGTATTAACGACAGGTGGTACTGGTACATCACTCGGATGTAATCCTTCAGCAGGTGATATAAATAGTGCATTGGGTACTGCTACAGCAACTGATGCTTGTGGTGTTCCAACTGTATCTTCAAGCGATGGCAGTGTTACAAGCGATGGTTGTGCTCGTACACAAACAAGAACATTCAGAGCAATTGATGCTTGTGGTAACACATCTACTGCATCACGCACTGTAAACTGGATAGCTGATGTAACTCCTCCTGTATTAACTACAGGTGGTACTGGTACATCACTCGGATGTAATCCTTCAGCAGGCGATATAAATGGTGCATTGGGCACTGCTACTGCAACTGATGCTTGTGGCGTTCCAACTGTATCTTCAAGCGATGGCAGTGTTACAAGTGATGGTTGTTCTCGTACACAAACAAGAACTTTCAGAGCAATTGACGCTTGTGGTAATACTTCTACTGCATCACGTACTGTAAACTGGATCGCTGATGTTACTCCTCCTGTATTGACTACAGGTGGTGGATCATTGACACTCGGATGTAACCCATCTGCCGGTGATATCAATGCTTCATTGGGTACTGCTACTGCAACTGATGCTTGTGGCGTTCCAACTGTATCTTCAAGCGATGGCAGTGTAAGCAGCAACGGTTGTTTACGTTCTCAAACAAGAACATGGATTGCCAGAGACTTCTGCGGTAATACTTCTACCGGATCACGTACTGTAACCTGGACTGCTGATGTAACTTCTCCTGTATTAACTACAGGTGGCACTGGTACATCACTCGGATGTAATCCTTCTGCAGGTGATATAAATGGTGCATTGGGTACTGCTACTGCAACTGATGCTTGTGGCGTTCCAACTGTATCTTCAAGCGATGGCAGTGTAAGCAGCAATGGTTGTTCACGTTCTCAAACAAGAACATTTACAGCAAGAGATGCTTGTGGTAATACATCTACTGCGTCACGTACTGTAACCTGGACTGCTGATCTTACAGCTCCGGTATTTACAAGTACTCCTGCAAGTATCGATATAGAATGCTATGAAGCAATTCCGAGCTCAACGGCTCCAACAGCTTCTGATGCATGCAGCACTCCGACTGTTACAGCGAGCGGTTCAACAGATAATTCATTCACTTGTTCGGCTCAACAAGCATTCAAGAGAATTGTTACCCGTTCATGGACTGCAAGAGATGCCTGTGGCAATACAGCAACATATACTCAAACAATAAGAGTGAAATGCTGTGAAGCTATTTGTACTTACACACAGGGTGCTTATGGTAACGCTGGTGGTCAGGATTGCGATGGTGACAATAACATGTCAACGACAGCATTGATCAACCAATCAATAGCGAATTCGGGTGGTACGATCACAATTGGTAAACCAGGTCATTCCATAGTCATAGCAACTGGTAATGCAGCTTGTGTGATTGCTGCACTGCCTGGTGGTGGACCAGCGAAAGAGCTACCTGCTGGTAACTCTAGTATCTGCAACCTGCCAAATTCATTGACAAATGGACAAGGAAGAATTAAGAATGTTCTTCTTGCACAAACGATCACGTTGGCTCTGAATATTGGTATCACTAGTCCTTCTGATCTTGGTGTGTTCCCACTCCAGGGCGGAGTATTAGCTACTGCAGATCCAGTTGGTGGTTGTGGTTCAGATATTCCTGAAACAAGGGTATGTCATTATAGTACAACAGCTCCTTATAACCTGGTAAGTGTAGAAAATGAATACACCTACAGGACAATATCTGCTGCTGTTGTGGCTGCAATACCTGGTCCTAAGACTGTAGCTGGGTTGTTAGAACTTGCTAACAGGGCTTTGGCGAATGTTGACGGTGTTGTCGGTTCAGAAAATGGAGTTTCAATTACTGCGATCTCTGATGCCGCAGCTGCAATCAATGAAGTGTTTGACGAATGTAAGATCTTCATTGGCTGGAATGTTGCTCCATGCCCTGCTACTGATCCAACACCTGGTGATGGCAGAGTAATTACAAGTAACACAACTTCAGGTCAGCCTGCATTGATAGTAACAGCTTACCCTAACCCTTACCAGGAGAACTTCTCACTGAAAGTGAATTCTCCGGTAACAGGACAGGCGTCAATCAGCTTCTTTACTATCGATGGAGTTAAGATCAGTGAAATGACAAGAGATGTTGTAGCTAACAGGGATGTATGGGTGCCTTATAATGTACCTGCTGCTTACAGAACAAGGATCGTTTACCATGTCTCGATCAGCGGATACAATGCAAAGGGTGTTGTGCTGAGTCCAAATGAGCCCTAACTGATCTGGTTATAGAAAAACTCAGATATATTCAAATCCCCCGGTATCGGGGGATTTTTTTATGTTTAAATTTTTATTTTAGAATTTTCGAAGAATAAATTAATTCCCTGGGTTTTCAGATGAGTGTCCGATGATAATTATTTCAAAGTTATTTTCGGATGATGCTTTTGTTCATTCAGGTAAAAAAATTATTTATTTAAAGAAGGGTTTGTTTCCAGGTTGCTTAAAAAAATACTGTGCATGTAAATAACGACTTCAGGCATGAAATGCCCTTGACGAATTCGTAGATCACGATAAAAATAAACTCAAATCTTAATGGCACAAATGAATTCGCCCGGCATTTGGAATCACAAACGATTTATATCACGATAAAATAAAAACCGGATGTAAAGTATAAATGAAGAATCAATGTATAATGGTATCAAAATATAATTGCTCAATGTTGCATCGTAGGTTTACGAGTTGTTCCATAACCTTATTCTGAATAAAAATTTAGTAAAATGGTTGGAAGATAAAAAAACAACTTAACTTGGTTTTCTAATTCAATTTTTCTCCATCCGATCTCCTTCACAATTACCACCGATCACACCCCTCATGAAAATTATTTTTTCCACTGCCCAATTGAGAATTTCCTCCACCCCCTGAAGTGACTACACTCATTGCCTCTGATTAGTACCAAAGTCGTATTAAATAGTTTTAAATATTCTTAAACCACTAATTGTTTATGAAAAAAAACATGGACCAGCCGTCCTGTAAATGGAATTTACTGCGGCTATTCACTTTGATCTGTACTACTTTGGTTAGTACCTTATCTTTCGGACAGGCAGGCAATGCGCCCATGCAAGCTCTTCCAAATTTTACCGGACCAATGGCTATTAATGGCTTCGTTACACGGCAAGGAACTGCTGGTGACTGGCTGCCAGGCCCTGGTGGTGCAACCAACACGGTTTTTACCAATACCTGCGTTGCATTAGTGCCACTTGCTTATCGCTTGACTGATCTGTTTAACGATCAGGTGAGCGATGACATCTTTGATGGTGGTAATAAACTTAACGACGATCCCAATGATTGGGGTTGGAGAAGTCAAAAGCCTCCTGCAAAAGATGATATCAACACCGCCATGGTGTTTATTGCATTGAACCCCGTTGATAACCATATTTGGTTGGCAATATCGGGTGACCGTATGTCTACCAATGGTACCAGCTACCTGGATTTTGAATTTTATCAAAACAGTATTACCAAAGTTGGTGGGCCGACTACAGGTGGATTTGTTTCGACTGGTCCGCATGGTGGAAGAACTGTTGGTGATATAAGCATCACGCTTGAATATACAGGTGGTGGCTCTTTCGCAACAGTGAAATACCAGCAATGGCAACCAGGTTCTGAAGCCGGCAGCTATGATTATTTCGATGTTGTTCCGGCCCCGGGTACAGCATTTGCCGCTGCTAATGCAGGTGCAATCGATGTGCCTTGCGGTGCATTTGGTTCTACAACTTATGAAGCTCTGCAATTTGTAGAAGGTGCTATTGATCTTACTGCTCTTATTGGTGGTACTGGTCTTCCTGGTGAGTGCGGTTCTCTTCCATTTAAAACTTTATTTATAAAATCAAAATCTTCTGCAGAAAAAACTGCCGATCTTAAAGATTTTATTTCGCCTTTCGATATAGATATATGCTTCGACGTGACAGCTCCCATTATTACATGTCCTCCAACCTTGAACCTTGCATGTAATGCAACGCCTCCTCCTCCGAATGGTGGAATTGCTACAGATAATTGCGATGGAACTGTTATACCTGTTTCTTCTGATGGTCCCATCTTAAGCAGTGGCTGCAACAGGAGTATGAACAGAAGATGGACCGCTATTGACGAATGCGGCAATATGTCTACATGTAATCAGCAGATCAACTGGTCCGAGGATCATACTGGCCCTGCGATCTCAACAGGCGGTACGGGTCCGGCTCTTGGATGTAACCCATCCGCCGGTGATATCAATGCTGCACTCGGTACTGCTTCTGCTTCCGATGGCTGCAGTACTCCGACTATAACCCAAAGTGATGGCAGCGTTAGCAGCAATGGTTGCGGTCGCTCTCAAACAAGAACCTGGACTGCAAGAGATGCTTGCGGAAACACGTCGAGCGCATCACGTACTGCCACATGGACTGCTGATGTTACTGCTCCGGTAATTACTGCTGGGGGTACAACAACAACTCTTGCATGTAATCCTTCGGCTGGTGACATAAATGGTGCCTTGGGTACTGCTACTGCAACTGATGCATGTGCTACTCCAACTGTAACTTCAAGTGATGGCAGCATTGGCAGCAATGGTTGTGGCCGTTCTCAAACAAGAACATTCACAGCAAGAGATGCCTGCGGGAATACAGCTACTGCATCACGTACTGTAACATGGACATCCGATGTCACAGGTCCGGTAACTAATACCGGTGGCTCGTCGATCAGCCTTTGTAACCCAACTGCCGGCGACATTAATGCTGCACTCGGAACCGCTTCAGCAACGGATGCATGCGGTGGTGCTACTATAATCGGCGCAACTGATGGTCCTGTTACAACGAACGGATGCCAGCAATCTCAAACAAGAACATTTACTGCAAGAGATGCTTGCGGCAATACCTCTACAGCTTCACGTACGGCAAACTGGGCTGCAGAAAGCACTCCCCCGGTTATTACAACCGGCGGTACCGGTACAACTCTTGGTTGTAACCCATCTGGTGGTGATATAAATGGTGCATTGGGTACAGCTACTGCGACTGATGCTTGCAGTACTCCAACTCTTTCTTCAAGTGATGGTAGTGTTAGCAGCAACGGTTGCGCTCGTTCTCAAACCAGAACCTGGACTGCAAGGGATGGTTGCGGCAATACTTCTACTGCTTCCCGTACTGTAACATGGACTGCTGATATTACACCTCCTGTTATCACTGTCAATCCTACAATTCAGGTAATACTTGGTTGCAATCCTACGGCTGGTGAAATAAATACGGCACTTGGCACGGCTAGTGCAAGTGATGTATGTGGTAACCCAACATTAACATCAAGTGATGGACCGGTAACAAGTGATGGATGCTTCCGATCACAGACCAGAACATGGACAGCAAGAGATGCCTGTGGTAATACTGCTACGGCTTTGCGCAGCACAACATGGACCGCTGATTTTACTGCTCCGGTGTTGTCAACTGGCGGGTGCGCTATACTTGGATGCAACCCTTCTGCAGGTGATATAAATAGTTGCCTTGGTACTGCTACTGCTACTGATGCTTGTGGCGTCGCTACAGTATCTGTGAGTGATGGTTCAGTAACCAGCAATGGTTGTTCACGTTCTCAAACAAGAAGATGGACGGCAAGAGATGCTTGCGGTAATACTTCTACTGCATCCCGTACAACAACTTGGACGGTTGATGTTACTCCGCCTGTGTTTACACCATGCCCGGCTAGCGTTGATCTGGATTGTGGTACTGCTATTCCTTCAGCATCGGCACCATCGGCAACTGATGCATGCGGCGTACCAACGATAACTCAAACGGGTTCTGCTGACAATGCAGCAGATTGCGCAACCGGATTCAGCAGGGTTGTAACAAGAACTTGGACAGCCCGTGATGCCTGCGGCAATACATCTACCTGCTCACAAACAATCAGAGTGAGATGCTGCCCTGCCGGATTGTGTACTTACACTCAGGGTGCATACGGAACTGAAGGAGGTACAATGTGCGATGGTGAGAATGGCGGATTCACTACTTTGGAGTTTATAACTAATTCTCTCGCAAATTGGGGTGGATCGTTTTCTGTTGGTAAACCAGGACATTCAGTACTTGTTAACAGTGCACAGTGTGTGCTCGACAAATTGCCTGGCGGTGGTCCTGCTAAAGAACTGGTTGCCGGTGATATTAACCTCTGCGTATTTACTCCGCTGCAACAAAACGGTGGTGTGAGGAACATCCTATTAGCTCAAACAATCACACTCGGTCTGAACCTCGGTATTGAAAATTCACAGCTCGGTAGTTTCGTTCTGCAGGTTGGCGAATTAGCTACACAAGATCCGCTTACTGGTTGTGGTGATGATACACCTGAAACTCGTGTATGCCATTACAATGTATTGGCTCCGTTTAACCTGGTCAGCGTAGAGAATGAGTACACATACAGAACATTTACACAGGAAGTGATTGATGCAATTCCTGGCGCTAATACAGTAGCTAACCTGTATGAACTTGCAAACCGGGCATTGGCTAACGTTGATGGCGTTGTAGGTTCTGAGGGTGGTGCTTCGCTGGATGCGATCAATAATGCAGTGTCTTCTGTAAATGAAGTATTCGATAATTGTAAGATCACTGTTGGATGGAATGTTTCAAGGTGTCCTGCAATCGATCCAACACCTGGTGATGGCAGAATTACTCCTTCAGCAGCACAGGAGGAAAGTGTTGTCGCCAACAGGAGTGTACCGGGTCCATTTAATGTACCCGCGATTTACAGAACAAGAATCATGTATACTGTTGGAGTCGGTCAATACAATGCAAAAGGTGTTGTTTTAAGCCCTAACTGATCTGGTTATAGAAAAACTCAGATATATTCAAATCCCCTGGTTCACCGGGGGATTTTTTTGTTTGCATTTTGGGATTATGAAATAGTTACTGATAAAAATTTTCCTTTCAGGAATGATTTTGGAAGTACCTGATCAAAAACTGGAATTAATGAGATCATTCAAATTAAGCGCACCTCACAAACTTCACCAGCAGGAAGCTTTATCACGTATTAAAAATTCTCTTACCAAATTAAAACATGAGCAGAAAGATAAAGTGTCTGGCATAAAAGAAGACTGGCAAAACGAAACTTGCATATTTCAGTTTACAGTCTTTGGTTTTTCAGTTTCGGGTTCATTAACTGTCCATCCTTCACGCATTGAAATAGATTCTAAACTTCCATTTGCGGTCTTTCTTTTTCGCAATAAGATTGCACATGTAATCAGGGAAAAGGCAAAGGAATTGCTTGCATAATAAATAAGTGCTTCAATTCAATGTGATAATTATTTATACAGTCATTGTCTGCATTCCGGCAACTCGTGTCGTTATCTTACGATCGGCGCAATTGAAATGATACTTCTTGTCAAATAAGATGTATTTAAAAAATTAACCCGGCAGTTCGTCGGGGAAAGATGACCTAACGTGTAACAAATTCTTTCAGTCAATTCCGCGGTTCTATTTTTACAATGAAAAATTTAAATAAAGAATTGATTAAAAAAAATAAAACAAACCCAATGATAACAATATCGGCATTGATTTTTTCTGCTTACACGATTTTCCTCAGCAGTTGTGTACAAACAAATAATGCATCTTTTCAAAATACTATTGTCTCGTCAGATTCAACAAAAATTACTGTTGGCAATTCTCCCGGAAGCGTGGAAGCGGCAGATTTTAATAATGATAATTTCGCTGACCTTGTGATAACAAGCGAAACAGACAGTAGCGTTACTGTTCTGCTTGGTGATGGAAAAGGGAAATTTAAAGAAGTGCAGGATCACCTTTTTTTGCCGGCCCGATCCCTAACGACATTTCCATTAACGATTTTAATAAAGATGGTGATCTTGATTTGCATTTGCCAATCACGAAAAAAAATATCTAACTGTCTTATTGGGAAATGGAAAAGGATATTTTACTAGTGCACCGGGCTCGCCATTTCATCGTTAAGGAATACCGCATACGCATGGGATTGCAACAGGAGATTTTAATAATGACGGCAGGTGTGGATCTTGTTACCGATAGTTGGGGTAATGACCAGGTGGAAATTCTTTTTGGAGATAGCCTTCATATTTTTAAAACACCCGGAACATTTTTTAAAGTTGGTAAACGTCCGTATCAAAGACTTCGTGTTGCAGACATAAATAATGATGATGCAGACGATATTGTTACTACAAATACAGAAGGTAATAATGCCACAGTACTTTTATCTAACGGCAAAGGAAATTTTGATGAAGCGCCAGGCTCACCATTTACTTGTGGCGATAATCCTTTTTCCATTGCAATAGGAGATATAAATGCTGATGGCAATCCTGATCTTGCTATCATTAATTCTCCGGGGAGTATGGCACAGGGGAGGGAAAAAACGGGCTGACTGTTTTACTTGGGGATGGTTCAGGAAAATTTACCACAATGAAAGGATCGCCGTTTGAAGCAGGAAAAATTCCTTCGCGTATTGCAATAGGTGATATAAATGCGGATGGTGTAAATGATATTGTAACATCAGATAATGACAGCAATAAAATATATCTTTTCCTGATGGCCAGGAACGGAACTGTCTTATTAAGCTCGGTAATTATTGTGGGAAATCATCCCAAGGGAATTTCAATTACAGATCTTAACAATGATGGTAAAGCAGATATAGTTGTTTGCAATAATATGGACAATACTATTTCAATTTTACTCAGTAAATGATATCCTGCACAATGCGAATTCGAAATAAATCATTCATCTAAATTGAAATTTCCCTCTGGCGAATTGGCCATTTAGAAAACTCTATAATGGTTAAATCTTTGGACCAAAGATCAGCTTCGTGCCGGCTCTAAATACTGCAAGCGCTTTCTTTTCGTTTTATGTTCTTTCTTTGCTTGTACAAAAGAAAGAAAAGCACACCAGCAATGGCAAGGGAAAGATTAAAGAAGGATGTTTGTATCAAAGCTTGTCCCGTTTGTATCGCGAACAAGAGTAAAAGATAATGCTAACGGTAACGTCCAATCAACAACAGTTACTCTTTACCTCACCAAACCATTTCATTCACATTTTGCTGCATTAGAAAATAATTCTTCATCACACTTCGCAATTTTTAAACTTGATCAGAAATAATCAGCTTTAATAAAAGAATTGTACATGTTGACAACGCATCGCAACGTTTTGCAGGTGATAATTATTGCCATCAATGTTATCACGAGATTCTAAATCGTAGTTTTACGACTGATAACCATAACATTATCTGAAAAAAAACTTAGTAAATTTCTTTGTATATTAAAAAAACAATCTATCTTAGTTTTTCGTTTCGAACTTTTTTATCCAATTTCTTCTGTAATCACCACCAATCCTCCGACTCACATTGAAGATCACTTTCTTCCACACCCCCTTGGAAATTACTTGAGCACCCACGGAAGGGACTGGGCTTATTGCTTCTGATTAGCGTGTATTAAGTGCGAGTAATTAAATATTTCTTTAAACCACAAATTGTTTATGAAACAAAACATGGACCAGCCGTCCTGTAAATGGAATTTACTGCGGCTATTCACTTTGATCTGTACTACCTTAGTTAGTACCTTATCTTTTGGGCAGGCAGGTAATGCGCCTATGCAGGCTCTTCCAAATTTTCCCGGGCCGATGGCAATTGATGGCTTTGTTCAACGGCAAGGAGCTGCCGGTGACTGGCTACCTGGCCCCGGTGGTGCAACCAATACGGTTTTCACCAATACCTGCGTGGCATTAGTTCCACTGGCGTATCGTTTGATCGATCCCTATAATGATCAGACAAACGATCAAATCTTTGACGGTGGTAATAAGCTTAACGATAATCCCAATGATTGGGGTTGGAGGACGGGAAAGCCACCTGCAAAAGATGATATCAACACCGCTATGGTGTTTATTGCATTGAACCCGGTTGACAACCATATTTGGTTGGCAATCTCTGGTGACCGTTTTTCCACAAATGGTACAAGCTACATCGATTTTGAGTTTTACCAGAACTCTATCACTAAAACGACTGATCCAGGTGGTGAGACAGGTGGATTTATTTCTACTGGTCCCCACAACGGCAGAACTGTTGGTGATATCAGCATCACGCTTGAGTTCACCGGTGGTGGTTCATTCGCAACAGTAAAATATCAGCAATGGCAACCAGGTTCTGAAGCCGGCAGCTATGATTATTTTAGCATTACGCCGGCCCCGGGTACAGCGTTTGCCGCTGCTAACGCGGGCGAAATTAATGTGCCTTGCGGGGCATTCGGTGAAACCACCTATCAGCCTTTGCAATTTGTTGAAGGCGCGATTGACCTAACTGCTCTTATTGGCGGTACTGGTCTTCCCGGTGAATGCGGTTCTCTTCCGTTTCAAACTTTATTTATAAAAACAAAGTCTTCGGCTTCCAACACAGCCGATCTTAAAGATTTTATTAATCCTTTTGATATAGATATTTGTTTCGACGTAACAGCTCCGGTTATTGCGTGTCCAAATACGTTGAACCTTGGATGTAATCCAACGATACCTCCTCCAAGTGGTGCAACAGCTTCTGATAATTGCTCTGGAGTAGTTATCCCGGTTTCTTCCGACGGACCTGTACAAAGTACTGGCTGCAACAGAACAATGAACCGGACCTGGATTGCAACGGATGCTTGTAACAATATGAGCTCCTGTACACAGGTGATCAACTGGACCGCAGATAATACTGCTCCTTCATTGACGACAGGTGGCACTACAACGACACTCGGATGTAATCCATCTGCAGGTGATATTAATGGTGCGCTTGGTACTGCTTCGGCTTCTGACAACTGCAGTACGCCGACCATAACCGTAAGTGATGGTAGCGTCAGCAGCAATGGTTGCGGTCGTTCCCAAACTAGAACATGGACTGCAAGAGATGCTTGCAGTGGTGTTACAGCTTCGGCAGCACGTACAGTAACCTGGACTGCTGATGTAAGCTCTCCTGTAATTACTACAGGTGGTACAACAACAACACTCGGATGTAATCCATCCGCAGGTGATATAAATGGTGCTTTGGGTACTGCAACAGCAACTGATGCCTGTGGCGTTCCAACTGTATCTTCAAGTGATGGCAGTGTCGGCAGCAATGGTTGTGGCCGTTCTCAAACAAGAACATGGACTGCCAGAGATGCCTGCGGCAATAGCGCTACTGCATCACGTACTGTAACATGGACTGCTGATGTCACTGCTCCTGTTATCACAACAGGTGGTACCGGTACAACACTTGGTTGTAACCCATCAGCTGGTGATATAAATGGTGCTTTAGGTACTGCTACTGCAACTGATGCATGTGGCGTTCCAACCGTATCTGCACCAAGCGATGGAACAGTTAGCAGCAATGGTTGCGGACGTTCTCAAACAAGAACCTGGACTGCAACAGATGCTTGTGGCAACACAGCTACTGCTTCCCGCACTGTAACCTGGACTGCTGATTTAACTGCTCCTGTTATTACTACAGGTGGTACTGGAACTACACTCGGATGTAATCCAAGTGCTGGTGATATAAATGGTGCGTTGGGTACTGCTACTGCAACTGATGCTTGTGGCGTTCCAACTGTATCTTCAAGCGATGGTAGTGTAAGCAGCAATGGTTGCGGTCGTTCTCAAACAAGAACATGGACTGCAAGAGATGCTTGTGGAAACACATCTACTGCTGCACGTACTGTAACCTGGACAGCCGATGTTACTCCTCCTGTTATCACAACAGGCGGTACTACATTGACACTCGGATGTAACCCATCTGCAGGTGCCATCGATGCTGCGTTGGGTACTGCTACTGCAACTGATGCATGTGGCGTTCCGACCCTTTCTTCAAGTGATGGAACTGTGGTTACAACAAGTTGTGGTCGCAACCAAACAAGAACATGGACTGCAAGAGATGCTTGTGGAAATACTGCTACTGCATCAAGAACTGTTTCATGGAGTTTAGATCCTAATCCTCCAGGAATAGTAGCAGGCGGTACTACAACTACCCTCGGTTGTAACCCATCTGCCGGTGATATAAATGGTGCACTTGGTACAGCTACTGCTACAGATGCTTGCAGCACTCCTTCTATTTCTTCTTCAGATGGTCCTGTAGGCAGCAATGGCTGTGGTCGTTCACAAACAAGAACATGGGTTGCTATTGATGGATGCAGTGGCCTTACTGCTACTGCGTCTCGTACTGTAACCTGGACTGCTGATGTTACTCCTCCTGTAATTACTACAGGTGGTACTGGTACATCACTCGGATGTAACCCATCTGCAGGTGATATAAATGGTGCTTTGGGTACTGCTACTGCAACTGATGCATGTGGCGTTCCGACCGTATCTGCACCAAGCGATGGTACCGTTACAAGTGATGGTTGTTCACGTTCTCAAACAAGAACATGGACTGCAAGGGATGCTTGTGGAAATACTTCTACTGCATCACGCACTGTAACATGGACTGCCGACGTAACTGGTCCCGTTATTACTACAGGCGGTACAACAACAACACTGGGATGTAATCCATCTGCAGGTGATATAAATGGTGCATTAGGTACTGCTACTGCAACCGATGCTTGTGGCGTTCCGACTGTATCTTCAAGCGATGGTTCTGTAAGCAGTAATGGTTGCGGTCGTTCTCAAACAAGAACATGGACTGCAAGAGATGCTTGTGGAAACACATCTACTGCATCACGCACTGTAACCTGGACTGCTGATGTTACTGGTCCTGTTATTACAACAGGTGGTACTACAACAACACTCGGATGTAACCCATCTGCCGGTGATATAAATGGTGCATTAGGTACTGCTACTGCAACTGATGCTTGTGGCGTTCCAACTGTATCTTCAAGCGATGGTAGTGTTTCAAGCAATGGCTGTTCACGTTCTCAAACAAGATCATGGACTGCAAGAGATGCTTGTGGTAATACATCAACAGCATCACGTACTGTAACATGGACTGCTGATGTTGCTGCTCCCGTAATTACTACAGGTGGGCCTTCAACAAGTCTTGGATGTAACCCATCTGCAAACGATATCGGTGCAGCTCTTGGTACTGCTACTGCTACGGATGCTTGTGGCGTTCCGACTGTATCTTCAAGCGATGGTTCAGTAAGCAGCAATGGTTGCGGTCGTTCTCAAACAAGGACATGGACTGCAAGAGATGCTTGTGGCAATACAGCTACTGCTTCACGTACTGTAACATGGACTGCGGATGTAACTCGTCCTGTATTTGTAACTACTCCTGCAAGTGTAGATATTGCATGTGATGCTCCTATTCCAACAGCAGCATTACCAACAGCAAGTGATGCTTGTAGCACACCAACGGTAACACAAACAGGCACAACTGACAATGCCGCTGATTGTGGAACAGGATTTGGCAGAGTTGTTACCAGGACATGGACTGCCCGCGATGCTTGCGGCAATACAGCCACATATACTCAAACGGTAAGGGTCGCTTGTTGTCCAAAGGTATTCTGTACTTATACACAGGGTGCTTATGGAACTGACGGTGGCAAGATGTGTGATGGAGAAAATGGTGGATTCTCTACTGAAGAGTTCATTAATGCTATTCTCGCAAATTGGGGTGGATCGTTTAGTGTGGGTAAACCAGGACATTCAGTGATCGTGAACAGTGCACAGTGTGTGCTGGACAAATTGCCTGGCGGTGGTCCTGCCAGAGAACTGGTTGCCGGTGACGTTAATCTCTGCAATTTTACTCCGCTACAACCAAACGGCGGTGTGAGGAACATCCTGTTAGCTCAGACTGTTACACTCGGTCTGAACCTGGGTATTGAAAATTCACTGCTGGGTGGTTTTGTACTGCAGGCTGGTGAATTGGCAACTGCGGATCTGGTCGAAGGTTGTGGTGGTGAGACTCCTGAGGTGCGTGTTTGCCACTATAATGTTTTGGCTCCGTATAACCTGATCAGCGTAGAGAATGAGTACACTTACAGAACATTTACACAGGAAGTGATCGATGCAATTCCTGGGGCTAACACAGTAGCTAACCTGTTTGAACTTGCTAACAGGGCATTGGCTGACGTTGATGGCGTAGACGGTTCTGAAGGTGGTGCTTCTCTTGATGCGATCAACCAGGCAGTATCTTCTGTAAACGAAGTATTCGACGGTTGCAGGGCCTTTATTGGATGGAATGTTAGCAGATGTCCTGCAATTGATCCAACACCTGGCGATGGCAGAGTTGCTCCAACAACAGCTGCTCCGGAATTGGTGGTAACACCATATCCGAATCCTTACCAGGAGAATTTCTCACTGAAAGTGAATTCTCCGGTATCAGGACAGGCAACGATCGGTTTCTATACTATCGATGGAGTTAAGATCGGTGAATTGAAAAGAGATGTTGTTTCCTTCAGAGATGTATGGGTTCCGTTCAATGTACCTGCTGTTTACAGAACACGGATCGTGTACACTGTTGCGGTAGGAACTCACCATGCAAAAGGTATTGTATTAAGTCCTAACGAGCCTTAATTTAAACAAGTAAGATAATTTTTCAAGTCTCTCCCGATCTAATCGGGGGAGACTTTTTCTTTTATGTTAGTTCATTATTATGATTAGAACTATTCCTGTTTCTTTGCATGAACCTTATAAGACTTTCAGCTTATTTTAATAATTTAACCGGGGCAATCAATCCTTATGGCAAAGAAAAAAAAAGTAGAAAAACATGTTCATTCCAAAACTCCTAAACCAAAAGTTAGTCGCGTACCCAACTGGCATATTCCCCTGATTCTTATTTTAACTTTCATTATCTATATCCCCGCTCTTAATGCCGGCTTCGTGAATTGGGATGATCCCGACTATGTTGGCGAGAATAATTATTTGATCCGTGACATGAGCAGGCTGCCGGAATTGCTTGATTACGTCTGTCCAGGGAAACCACCACCCCATCACCATGTTCAGCCTGGCTTTGAATTTTGCCATCAGTGGCGACGATGGATGGTCGTATCATTTATTCAATATTATTTTTCACCTTATCAATTGTTTTCTTGTTTACAGGTTTGCCCTTGTGCTGACCAGGAATAATGCACTCGTTGCCTTTGTTACTTCATTGCTCTTCGGTATTCATCCGCTGCATGTAGAATCGGTGGCGTGGGTATCGGAAAGAAAAGATGTGCTGTATGCATTATTCTTTATTGCCGGTCATATTTCTTATACCAAGTATGTTGATTCCAATTCGAAAAAACAATACTGGCTCACATTATTATTTGTGGTGTCTGTCTCTGTTATCAAAACCTGCAGCAGTTATTTTTCCCGTTTCATTATTTTGTATTGATGTTTTCAGGAACCGGAAATTCTCATTTAAACTAATAACAGAAAAGATCCCGTTTCTTATACCGGCAATAATAATGGGCCTATTAACCATGGGTGCTCAAAAAACGGTAGGCGCAACCGGGGAAGAATATTTTGGACTCGCGAAAAATATTCTCTTTGGATTCTATGGCATCCTTATGTATTTCGTCAAAATGATCCTGCCTTTTAAACTGTCTGCATTTTATCCTTTTCCCCCGTTAAATGAAAGCTTATCGCCTATTTATTATATCGCCCCTTGTTTTACATTATTACTTGTCGCCATCACTTATTTTACCTGGAAAAAATACAAGTTTGTCGCTTTTGGCATCGGCTTCTATATTGTGAACCTGTTATTGGTTTTACAAATATTTTCCGTGGGCAGCGCCGTGATCGCTGAACGCTACACTTATGTACCATACATCGGCATCTTCTTTATCGCAGGTTATCTTTTGGACAGGTATGCTAAAGGCAACTATGTCTAAAGCCTATTTAATCATTGTCCCCGTTGCATTATTTTTTTCTGTAATAAGCTTTCTGCAGGCACGAACATGGAAAGACGGCGCCACTCTTTGGGATAATGTGATCAAAAATCAACCCAGTTCAAGAGCATATAGTGCCAGGGCTACGCTTTTAAGAATAGATAGGAAATATGCGGAGGCGATAGATTATTATACAAAAGCGATCCAGTTAAATGCGATCGATCATGAATCATATAATAACAGGGCCAATATTTATATGGACATGAACAAATTTGACAGTGCACTGCCTGATTACAAGCGGGCTCTTACGATAAAACCAAATTACTATGTTTCCTTTGATAACCTCGGTGCCTTATATGCGAGGAAAAACATGTATGATTCTGCGTTGTATTATTTTAACCGGGTACTGGAACAAAAACCGGATTATAAAGTGACTTACAGCAACAGGGCATTAACTTACATGGGTCTTAAAAGATATGATGAGGCAATTAAAGACTGGCAAACTGCCCTTGTGTACGAACCAGGTGCCCCAGATATCATCAATACAATCGGGTTATGCTATCGTATGCAGGGTAAAAACCAGGATGCTCTAAAATTTATCAACCAGGCTATCCAGATAAGTCCCGAGGGCCCGTTCTTTTTAAATCGTTCATATGCCTGGTCAGCATTAGGCAATACAGAGAATGCCCGGAAAGATGCCCAGGCAGCGAAGCAAAAAGGTGTCCAGTTAGACCCTAACTATGCAGCACAATTAGGGATTCAATAGATCAGAGTTTCAGTAGCTGTTTGTAATTGTCAGGTATCGCAATTTTTCGTTGCATCGCCATCCTTGCATCGTTTTTTGCCAATTCAAGTTCACCTAATTGATAATGGCAGTAGGACCTGTTAAGAAAGTAATCTCCCTGTGGGTTGATCTGTATGGCTTTTGTAAAATCAGCCATCGCTTCCCTGTACTTTTTATAATGATTGAATAAAAGACTTCCGCGGTTATTTAATGCAAAATCAGTATTGGGATCGATTTCCAGGCATTTATTAAAAAAGGCGATTGCAGAATCAGGCATGTTAAACCGCATATACACTGCTCCCTTTGTATAATATCCCAAACGGTTCCGGGGCTCCAAACGTATCAGTGCCCCTGCATCACGGAGCGCCAGTGTATCTTTATTTAACCGCAAATAAATATTCTGGCGGTTCTCGTATGCTCTTGCATGATTAAATCCCGTCTTCAGCGTTACATTACAATCTTCCAGTGCTCTTTGCAACAATTCATTTTGTTTTGCCTGATCGCTAACACTTGAAGAAAGACGTATCAGATAATTTGCCCGGTTGTTTCTAGGCACGGATGTTTTGGGAAAATGCTTTATTACATCCGTCCAGAGTGTATCACTGTCTTTCCAGACTTTTGTTCTTTGAAAAGTAATAACGGCAAACACTGCTAATACAGCTGCAGGTATTCCCCACACTATATATTTACTGACCGATCCTGAATATTTATCGAGCAGCATCCCAATAAGGAACGTCAACCCGATATACGGTACATACGTATATCTTTCCGCCAGTAATGTGCCGCCAATAGAAATTATTTGCAATACAAGAATGAGATTAATTATAAAAAACAATATTGAAAAAATGATCAGCTTGTTTTTTCTTTTAAACCACATAAAAACCAAAAGGGCTACACTAAAAACCGGCGATAACATAATGGGTAAGCCCAAACTTTGTGTTGCCGGAAAAGGATGAAATGCCGACAAAGGATACGGCACAAAAAAACGTACCGCATACATCATACTTGTATAGGTAGCGAAAAAGAATCTTGTCCATAGCGGATAAAAATCAAGGCTTGCGATAGCCGTCTTTGACTGAAGCTTTACAGTTAGAATTGCAAAAACTGCAGACAGCAGTAAGAAAGGTATCTTTTCAATAATATTTCTTTTACTAAAACTGCGGCCATACCAATAATCAAGCAGGAAAAGTATAAGAGGTAAAATGATCGCTGCCGGCTTTGATAATAACGACAACCCAAAAAATAAAAAGCAATAGATAAGATTTTTATTCTTACCTGTCTTAAGAAAAAACCAATATTGAACTAATGAAAGCAGGAAAAACAAGGTATATAAAACATCTTTGCGTTCCGATACCCATGCCACCGACTCTACATGCATAGGATGAATACCAAATACAATGGATGAAAATGCAGCCACCCATAATCTTTTTCCTGAAATAAGCCAGATGAAGTAAAATACAAGACCCGTATTTGCGAGATGTAAAAGTAAATTCAAAAGCACGTACGACGTTGGATCCAGCCCCGATATAGAATAATTCAGCGCCAGCGATGCAACGGTGATCGGATGATAATTTGAAACGACCGGCTTACTGAAAATCCCCGCCCAGTCAGGTCCGCGTAATAAAGAATTTTGTACTACATAATATTCATCGTCCCAGTTGGTAAGTGCATTATTGAACACAGGTAAAAAACAAATACCGGTAATTATCATAATAGGAAGTATCCATGGAAGCAGCGAAGGACTTTTTTCTTTTACCTTTCTTTGCTTTGCCTCAGGTAAAGTTTGCGAAGGACTACTCTTTCCGGTTCTTATTTTTTTCTTCTTGCTCATCAAATTTTTTTATTGCGAATTTGGCTGCCAAATTAAAAAAGACTGTTGAGGAATCATAATAAAGAATTCAGAAGCAGGGTCTCAGTTTAAATAAAAATTAAACCACGGAGACACAGTGACACTAAGTTACACAGGAATAATCCCTATGTTCTCCGTGAACGCAGTGCCGTTGTGGTTAAAAACCAAATTGAGACACTGCCACTCCAGGAATCTCCTCTACTGAATTTGAAGCATGTTCTTTAATTCTGCAGGAATCGTTATCCCTTTTTGTGCTGCCACCAAAGCGTCCGCTTTTGCTTTTGGAATATCACCCATACGGTAATAGCAAAGTGAACGATGATAGAAATATTCTCCTTGGGGATTCAGCCCGATTGCTTTTGTAAAATCAGCTATTGCTTCGCTGTAGCGTTGAAAATTATTGAAAAGCAAACTTCCGCGATTATTAAGAACAGGATCAGCATTTGGATTTACAGCAAGACTTTTATTAAACCAAACCAAAGCGCTGTCAGGCTTATTGAATCGCATATAAACAACCGCTTTTGTATATGATGCATGACTGTTTTGGGGCTCCAGGCTGAGAAGCGAATTAGCATCAGCCATCGCCAGCGTATCTCGTTTTAAAAGCAAGTAAATATTTTGCCTGTTCTCATATCCTTTTGCATGCGTCGGTTTTAATTGTATTGCCACATTGCAATCTTCCAATGCTCGGAAGAGTAATTCATTTTGCCTGGGCTTGTTCTCCGGCAGTCCCGCCATTTTCTTAAGATAGTTTGCATGATTGGACCGCGGCGTTGCCGCATTGGGAAAATGTTTTATCACATCAGTCCATAAGGTATCACCGTCTTTCCAAATTTTGGTTCTTTGAAATGAAATAATTCCAAAAACAATTCCTATGATAAAAGGTATTGCTTTGATAAAAGTGCCTGACGAAGAAGCTGCGTATTTATTTAACCACATTCCAATTAAAAATGCCAGGCCGATGTATGGAATATAAGTATATCGCTCCGAAACGATAGTAAGCCCGATGGATACAAATTGCACAACCAGCAAAAGATTAACAATAAAAAATAATAAGGAGAAGACGATCAATTTATCTTTTCGTTTTAACCATAACAGAATTAATAAAGCAACCATGAATAGCGGGGATAACCAAACAGACATTCCGAGTGAATCAACGGAAGGATAAGGATGAAAAGCCGACAATGGATAAGGGACAAAAAATCTCGCTGCATAGATCATGATTGTGTAACAGGCAAAAAAGAAACGTGTCCACAAAGGATATACCTCCAACCCGACAATTGCATCCGCTGATTGAACTTTTACAGTAATAAACCCAAAGATCAATGACAATACAAAAAACGGGACTTTCTCAAGGATCACTTTCCAATTGATTGTTCTTCCATACCAATAATCGAGCAGCAGCAATACAAATGGCAGAATGATCGCTGCAGGCTTTGATAATAACGATAAAATAAAAAAGACAAAACAAAAAATTGCCTTTACCCGTTTCCCGGTTTCAAGAAAACTCCAATACTGAAGTAATGCCAGCAGAAAAAAAAATGCATACAACACATCTTTTCTTTCAGACACCCATGCTACCGATTCAACATGCATCGGATGTACACCAAAAATAATTGCAGCAAACGCAGCCACATAAGGTTTTTTACCCGAGATCTTATAGATAAAAAGAAAAACCAGCGCAGTATTAAGAAGATGAAGCAGCCAGTTTACAAAATGATAAGAAAATGGATCAGTGCCGGAAACAGCATAATTAAAAGCCAGCGTTAAAATGGTAAGAGGGTGATAATTCGACGCCGAGGCTTGTGTAAATATGGCTTGCCAATCAGGCCCCTTTAACAATGGATTTTGCGTTACATAAAGTTCATCATCCCAGTTGGTAAATCCATTGCTGAGCATTGGGAAAAAACAAATTGCTGTAAGCGCCAATACAGGGATGAGCCATGGTAAAATTGAATTATTAGCGGATGGCCTTGCTTTCTCCGCTTTAGCAATTGGCTGATTCGATCTGCTCTTTGATTTTATTTTGGCTTTCTTGCTCATCTATATTCACCTGAACTTATTTCTATTTTAAAATGAATTTATAGTTATCAGGAATTATAGCTCCCCGCTGGCTTGCTATCAATGCTTCTTCTTTTGCTTTTGCCATATTTCCCAATTTATAATAACAAATGGAGCGATTGAGGTAATAACTCGGCAAGGGATTTATTTCAATAGCCTTTGTAAACTCATTCATGGCTTCATTATATTTTTGAAATGCATTCATATAAATAGTACCGCGGTTATTGTATGAGCGGTGATCATCCGGTTTGATCGAAATACATTTGGTGTAATCATCCATCGCCTTCTGAAATTCATTCATTCTATAATAACAACTCGCCCTCATGTCATATCCAATCCGGTAATTCGGTTTTAATCTAATCAGTGCATTGGCATCTTCAAAAGCACTATCTATTTTTTGCCGGTCGAGATACATTAATCCACGGTATTCAAAAGCAGGTGCATGATTCGGTCTTGATGCCAACGCAATGGCACAATCTTCAAAAGCTATTTTGTATATGCTGTCCGCATAAGGTTTTTGATCAGGGCGCAGCGCAAGCTTTGAAAGGTAATTAGCCCTGTTTGTTCTTGCATATGGAGTTGTTGGATACGTTTTCAATGCATCCGTCCACATCGTACCGCTGTTTTTCCAAACTTTTGTACGCTGAAAAGTAATGACGCTGAATGCAATGATAAAAACTGACGCAATGCCCAATGAAACTTTTGGCGGGATGATCTTTATCCTGCTTACCAATGTGGCGATCATAAATGCGAGGCCTATATAAGGAACGTAGGTATATCTTTCCGATACAATGGTGAGACCGATTGATATGATCTGGAGAACGAGCAGGAGATTGATCACATAAAATAAGATCCCAAAAACCACAACCTTGTTCTTCCGGAAAAACCAGAAGACCGCCAGTAATGCTACCACGAATAATGGAGAAGCATAGATGGGCCAGGTAATGGCATTTGATAACGGAAATGGATGATATGCGGATAACGGATAAGGAACAAAGAATCGGAAGAAATACGTCATAAGCACATAACAAGCAAAAAGCAATCTGTCCGTTATTGAAAATACATTAAGACCTGCCATTGCAGAAGGCGATTGAATTTTGACTGTTAATATTCCGAATAAAAGTGAAAGCAGGAAAAACGGGATCTTTTCAGTAATAACTTTTAACGTAATAAGCCGGCCCTTCCAGTAATCAAGTAGTAATAAAACCAGCGGAAGAACGATTGCCGCAGGTTTTGACAATAACGATAAAACAAAAAAGATAAAACAGATCCAGAAATTTGATCTTTTACCGTTTGTTAAATACTTCCAATACTGCAGCAATGAAAGAAGGAAAAAAAATGTATACAACACATCTTTTCTTTCTGCCACCCAGGCCACCGACTCCACATGCATAGGATGAATACCAAACATGATTGCTACAAAAGCAGCAATAAATTTATTACCACCGGATATATTCCAGATAAAATAAAATACAAGTAAAGTATTAACGATATGAAACAGGTAATTCACTAAAAGATAGGAGAACGGATTGAGACCGGAGATTGCATAATTAAAAGCATAGCTAAGGATCGTAAGCGGATGATAATTGCCTAATACCTGTTTTGAAAAAATGGCGTTCCAGTCAGGACCGCGAAGCATTGGGTTATTTACTACATAATATTCATCATCCCAATTTGTAAATTCATTTTGCAACATTGGGAACAAGCAGATCGCAGTAATGCCTCCTGCAACCAAAAGCCATGGCAACAAAGAATAATCTCTTTGTTTTCGTATTTTCCTGCCCGTTGCAGGCTTTGAAGTATTTGTTTTTTTAGCCTTTGCTTGCTTTTTACTCGCCATAAATATTATTAGATAGAATCCTTGCAGAAAACAGCAGTGTCTCATCCGATAGCTATCGGATTTGAAATAAAATTAAACCACGGAGACACAAAGACACTAAGTTACACCGGGATAATCTCTGTGTTTCCCTGTGACCTCAGTGTCCCTGTGGTTTAAAAAACAAATTGAGACACTCTCCAGAAAACCCAAATTAAATAAATTATGATGGATTAACATAATAAGTTCTGCCATCGGGCGGCGATAAAAGCGTATTAGTCCTTTTTATTTAAGGGCACTTAAAAACTTTGAAATTACTTCTGGAGATAGCGCTGTACATTTGCAGCTTTCCTGATTCTTTTATATTTTACCGGCTTGAAATAAAGCATCCTATCCATGAAACGCCCCCTTAAATTTTCAAGGAAGGATGTCGAAAAAACACAAAATAAAAAAGAAGATCAGCAGCCCGGTTCCCGAACGATCTTCTGAAACCCAAACTGCGTCCGTACCCGTGTCAACGAAATCAGACAGTGGCGGCAGCGCAACGCTTATTCTATTTAACAGGAACACGAAAATTTACCTGCTTATTTTATTGGCTCTGTATGTCCTTCTTAGCTCACTTAAGATCCATACCTCGAATATCGGCAACTGGGATACGTTTTTTGGCGCTCCGAAATCTGAGTCTGTTATCGCCGGTAAACTACGATTCATCAGAATGGACGAGTGGATGATCAGCTCGACCGGAGTAATTGGACAGTATAACGCCGGGATGCCGATAAAAAATGAATCGGTAGGAGATCTGAATACACCTGTTGTTTGGGGATTGCCTGTAAAAGATATCAGCACAGCACTTCGACCCAATCTTTGGCCATTTTTTATTTTTGATGTTGAGCGGGCTTTTGCATTTGCGTGGAACTTTAATATCTTCTTTTTTCTCGCCAGCACATTCCTGCTTTTTATGTTGCTGACAAGAAACAATTTTTGGCTTTCCATTACCGGTACATTTTTTATTTTCTTTTCCGGGGGCCTGCAATGGTGGTCCTATTTTATCGGCAATTACATGCTTTACCTCAATGGCATGTTCATCTCGATGGCTTATATACTTTATAATAAAAAATTGTTGCCGCTGATTGCTTCCGGTGTAATTTTTATTTTAAGTGTGTATGGTTTTATTTTCAACTTATACCCTCCTTTCCAGGTACCGCTTGTTTATTTATACCTGTTCCTTTTTATCGGGTTCATATATCAAAGAAAAAATTTTCAGGTTATAAGAGATGCGTTACCGCTAAAAACAATAGTGTTCGCGGTTTCATTAGTTATACTGGGTGTCTTTATATATCATTACTATAACCTGGTAAAGGACACTTACACAATGATGTTAAATACGGTTTATCCCGGCAGAAGGTTTTCAACAGGCGGCGGCTTGATCAATGGAAAAGTATTTGCCGAATTCTTCGGCATATTTATGTGGGACCTTCATGCACCTACGAAATGGATGAACATTTGTGAAGCGAGCGGTTTTATTATGTTTTTCCCGGTTTTGTTTTATGGCATCGGATACTATTATTATAAAACAAAAAGAACAGACCCGGTACTGATCGCTTTATCAGTTTTTATCATCGTGGGGTTGATATATGTGTTGCTTGGCTTTCCTGTTTTTTTAAGCAAGATCACTTTGTTTTCAATGACGCCTGATTTCCGCACATTGCCGATAGTAGGAGTTGGAAATTGCATATTGCTTATTTGCTATATATCAAGCAAGAAAACAGAACTTAAAAATGAAAAGGTTTCAAAGGTCGAATTAGGAGTTCTGGCCGGAGCTACTTTTATTTTTATGCTGATCGTAAGTTCCTTAATAAATAAGGCGACTGATAATTTTTTCCCGGGTATAGAGGTAGGCATTGCGACAGTTCTAATTATCGTTTCCTATTTACTTATACGTTATAAATACCTGCCGAAGGCAAGGCTCGCATTATACATCGTTTTATTAGGAATGGTGCTGCCTAATATAAACGTGAATCCGGTAACCCAGGGACTTGACCCTATCTTAAAAAACCCGCTTGTTATGGATAGCAAAGAAATACATGACAAAGATCCGCAGGCACGATGGGCATTTTTTGGAGATACGAGGCTTACCCATTTACTCAAAGCAAATGGTATCAATATTTTTAATTGTGTGAAGCTTGTTCCGCCAATGAAGGATATGAAAGTTCTTGATCCTGAAGGCAAGCAAGATACGGTTTACAACCGCTATGCATGGATCACGATAAATTCAAAACAAATTGCTCCTTTGTTGAATTCAAAATGGGGAGATACTACAGTTTTCAGAAAAACAAACCAGGATGGCTACATTATATATATAGATCCCTGTTCACCCAAATTCAAACAGCTGGGGGTAAAATACTTTGTATTTGAATATGCGCCATCAAATGAAGAGGTTCGATGCATGACAAAGCTTAAAGAAAATTCCGGATTATTTTATTATAAAAGGAATGATCAATGATCATTACGGTAGTCATACCTTGCTATAATGTGTCAAGGCACATTGAAGATGTAATAAGAAAGCTTCCTCCTGAAGTAGATTGGGTCATTGCTGTAAATGACTGTTCCAAAGATGACACTGAAAGAGTGTTGCTGAAACTGAAAGATGAAAATAAAAAAGTCATTTTTATAAATCATGAAACTAACCAGGGCGTTGGTGGCGCTATGATCACTGGTTTTAAAAGATCGCTTGAGTTGAATAGCGACATCACTATAAAAATAGATGGCGACGACCAGATGGACAGCGCTTACATACCGGTATTGATCAAACCCATTATAGACAACAAAGCTGACTATACAAAAGGGAATCGTTTCAGGGATTTTAAAGCGCTCCGGCAAATGCCGGTGCTTAGAAGAACCGGCAATCTTGGATTAAGTTTTTGCATTAAGGCCGCCTCCGGCTACTGGAATATTTTTGATCCGAACAATGGCTTTATTGCTATCAGCAATGAAATGCTGAAAACAATTAACATAAACAAGATCCATAAAAGATATTTTTTTGAATCGTCAATGCTGATCGAATTATATCATGCAGATGCTGTGATCCAGGAAATACCGATGAAAGCAAAATATGGCGATGAAGTTTCACATCTGTCGCTCACAAAAGCATTGTTTGGTTTTCCTCCAAAACTTTTAATGGCATTTATACGACGCATCATACTTAAGTATTTTTTATTTGATTTTAATATCGCATCATTATACATTCTTTTTGGTGTTCCATTGTTTGTTATCGGGCTTATTTATGGTATTGTAAACTATATTGAATATGGGAGCAGCCATACGCCTGCGCCGACAGGGACAGTCGTTATTCCTACGTTGCTTATTATAATGGGTTTTCAATTATTATTATCGGCTACAAGTTTTGATATTTCTAATTATCCCAAAACAAAGGATACAAATAATGCTAAAACATGACGGCAACCGCTGAAGAAATATATTCACAGGAGTACTTTGAGTATTTAAAAAACCGTTCCCCGATACGAAAGACGGTGCGGACGATCTATTTAAATGATATTAAAAAGTATTGTCTTGGTAAAACGATTGATTTTGGCTGCGGCGTCGGTGAATTATTAAAAACACTTCCCGCGGGTTCAGTGGGATTTGAAGTAAACAAGGTTGTCGTAGAATTTTGTAAGAAGAATGGACTGAATGTTAACTTATATGTTCCCGAAGAAGATGACTATAATTTCCGGATGATAGAAGCAGGCAGCTATGAAACGTTTACAATGAATCATGTGCTGGAGCATCTCGAAAATTCAGATGAAATCATCAATAAGATATTTGAAAGCTGTAATAGGCTTGGAATAAAAAGGATCGTGTTTACCGTTCCGGGCCATAAAGGATACAAGTCTGATGCGACGCATCAAACATTTATCAACCTGGACTATTTGATCAGCACAGGAGTTTGTGATAATAAATATTACCAGCTGCGGGTAAATAAATATTTTCCGGTAAACTCGGAAGCATTCAGCCGTTTCTTTACTCATAACGAATTACGATTAGTATTTGATAAAAGGAAATGACCAATCATTCATTTGCCGTTATGGCGTATAAAGACTCACCCTACCTGCCTGATTGTTTAGATTCATTAAAAGATCAAACGGTCAAAAGCGAGATTTATATTACTACATCTACTCCATCTTCTTTTATTGATGACACGGCAAAAAAATATGGCGTAAAAGTATTTGCCACGGAACCCGGGTTAGGTATTGCGCATGATTGGAATTTTGGAGTAGCAGTTGCCAAAACAAAGTATGTTACACTTGCTCACCAGGATGATCTCTATGATGCCAGGTACACGGAACTGTGTGTTAACGCTTCAGAAAAATTCGATGATACGTTGATTTGCTTCACCGGCTACAGCGAATTATTGGATAATGGAGAAAGAAAAAACACATTGATGCTGACTGCAAAAAAGGTTTTACATTTTATGTTTATGCCTTTTAGAAAAAATATTAAAAGTAAAGCGTGGAAAAAAATATCGCAGTCTTTTGGCACTCCCATCCCCTGCCCCAGTGTATTATTTAATAAAGAAATGCTAAAGGATTTTCGCTTTTCTGAAAAATATAAGGTCAGCTTGGATTGGGATGCCTGGCTTAGAATGTCGGCGATGGAAGGAAGATTTGTGTATGTGCCAAAATCGCTTTTGAAACATCGCATACATACGGCCTCAGCTACCACTGAAGGTATAAAAGGAAATATAAGACAGCGGGAAGATTTTGAAATTTACTGCCGCATCTGGCCAAAATTCTTTGCAAAGTTTCTTTCCAAACTATATGCGGGCAGTTATAAATCAAATGAAACATGAACGTTGAATTTTAATGAAAGGGAAATTAGGTAATATATTAAAATATGTAATACTGCTTGGCGTGGCAGCTGCATTACTATTTTATGCATTTAAAGGAATGGATATAAGAAAAATAATGCAGGAGATATTAAATGCAAATATGTTTTGGGTAGCCGTATCAGGTTTGATCTCGATCGTCGCATTCGTTGTCCGTGCTCACCGGTGGAATTTGCTGATCGAGCCCATGGGGTATTCGCCATCTTTAAAACATACCACCTATTCAGTAATGGTTGGCTATCTCGCAAATTATTTTGTTCCCAGGCTTGGAGAAGTATCACGTTGCGGTGCCCTGAGTAAAGCCGAATCAATCCCATTCAATAAATTATTTGGAACTGTTGTTATTGAAAGAATAATTGATGTGATTAGTCTCCTGGTATGTATCATTCTTGCCGCTGTTCTCGAACATAAAAGGCTTGGGAATTTTTTTACTGAAAATATTTTTGACCCTGCGATCTCGAAATTCCGGCAGCTTGGAAATTCACCTTTGCTTCTTGCAGTAATTATCGCAGGGCTGTTAAGTTTACTAATTGCATTCATTTATTTCATAAAAAAAAGCAAACAAAAAGGAACTGATTCGAAGATCTCAAAACTTATCAAAGGATTTATTGATGGATTGAGATCTGTGACGAGTTTGAAACGACCAGGGCTTTTTATTTTTCAATCTATATTTATTTGGGTGTTATATTTTCTTGGAGTATATGTAGCATTGTTTGCCTTCCCTTTTTCAAGTGGCCTGGGAGGCGGCGCTGCGTTGTTCCTCCTGGTTGCCGGCGGAATAGGAATGTCAGCACCTGTCCAGGGCGGCATTGGCGCTTATCATTTATTCGTTTCACAAGGCCTGGTGCTGTACGGAGTGTTAAAAGAGGACGGGTTGGCATTCGCCACAATGTTACATGGGCTTCAATTTATACTCGTGATCGTATTAGGTATTGCTTCCATGTTTTTATTATTTTCAGCAAGAAAAAAAGCAGGGATAAATTCGGTGCCTGCAGAAAACTAACTATACTTTTAACAATAATAGAATTTTACTTACTTTATAAATCATAGCCACTTTTATGGCATCAAAAAAGAAAAAGAAATTTTACCAGCAACAAAAAACTACTGCGCCACAACAAGCACAGTCAGCACAGGCACGCCCAAGACAGGAAATAAAAACTCCCACCACTCCTCTTCGTTTTGCCCTGATGGTAACAGCAGGATTTTTTGTGATTGCATTATTAGGAATGCTAAGCCATGAAATGTGGCGTGATGAACACCAGGCATGGCTGGTAGCAAGAGATGCAAATTCATTATCGCAATTACTGGACAATATGAATTATGAAGGCAATCCTGCGCTATGGCATTTTTTTCTTTTTTTAATTACCCGTGTTACCCATGACCCGATATACATGCAGGCATTTCATTTGCTGGTCGCCACATCATTTATTTTTATTTTCAACCGATATTCACCATTAAGCAATCTGCATAAGATATTGTTTTCATTCGGATACTTTGCGTTATATGAATATGCAGTTATCAGCAGAAGCTATGCGCTGGGAATATTGCTGGTGTTTGCCATTTGCGCCTTATATAAAAACCGCACTACCAGATATATTTTGATCGGCGTATTGCTTGCTTTGTTATCAAATGTCACGATCTATGCTGTTGTAATTGCCGGCGCTATTGCAGGAATTCTTGTACTGGATTATTTTCTTTACCAGCAAAAAAACGGAAAGACAATGCTGCAATTGGGAGCAGCGCATGCTCATTTTTATGTTGGGTGTTGCATTTTCTTTGTACCAGATCTGGCCGGAAAAAGACAATTCATTTCCCGCTCCATATGCAAAGAGCTTGTTTGAATTTGCCAGGTGGTGGCAGGTGGCAGCAAAGCTTTTTACTACCTATTTATATGTTCCGCAGGTTGAAGAGCATTTTTGGAACACCAACATTTATTATAAGGACCCGGGAATTGCAGCGGGAGGCATTGGCGGTTGGATCAAACAAAACCCATCTTTCCTATGGGCATGGATCGTTATGCCAATCATAATTTTTACTTCTGGTGTGATTGTTTTTCTAAGAAAGCCATTAATACTATTGCTTTACTGCGGAACAACACTTGGTCTCTTGTCAGTCTATTATTATACTGCATTATTGCATTCACGATATTGTGGTTATTTATTAATTGCACTTATTATTTGTTACTGGCTTGCTGAATACTATCCTGAAAAAAAATATTATTCTCCGCTGGCAAGTTATTTATCCGGTTTGGGTAAAAAAATAAGCAGGCCTTTTTTAACCATAATTCTTTTGCTGAATGTTATTGGCGCAGTAGTGGCTTATAGCATGGACCTGCAATATAAATTTTCAACAAGTAAAGTAGCGTCTAACTACATTAAACAAAATAAGCTCGATAGCTTACCGATAGTTGGGATAACCGATTTTACAGCATCGCCTTTAGCCACGTATCTTGATACTAAGCTGTATTACCTGCAAATGAAAGATACAGGCAGTTTTATTATCTGGAGTAAGCAAAGGCAGGACACCATGAATTTTTCGCAATCGGTGGCAGAGTTAGGCGCCTATGTGAATAGCGGACATCCCCGGGTGCTTTGGGTTAAAAACAGTGCGCCCCAGGTATCCATGGATGGAAAAAACAACCAGGATATGGAAAGAGCCATCCTCCTGGATAACCTCCAGGTAGACCTGCTGCAACGAATTGACGGCGGTATTGTTAATGATGAAAAATATTATATTTACCTCGTGCAGAAAGTTGATCCTGCCAGGATTGATGACTCAAAGTACATTCGAATTAGTACGTTTACGAAATAAGCGGCCTGCAGATTGTTCAGCAGCTTATCCATTTGTCCCGGGAACCAAAGCAATTTGATGTTTTAAAGAACGTTTTATATTTTACCAAAAAATAATAACTGATCATGATCCATGGGAAGAAAGTGGTAGTTGTGTTGCCGGCATATAATGCAGCAAAAACCCTTGAAAAGACGTACAGGGAAATCGACTTCAATATTGTAGACGATGTTATTCTTGTTGATGACAACAGCAAGGATAATACGGTGGAAGTAGCAAAGCAGGTTGGTATCAATCATATTTTAAGACACGACCGCAACTACGGTTATGGCGGTAACCAGAAAACCTGCTATAATTATGCGTTAAAGATCGGTGCCGATATTGTTATCATGCTCCATCCCGATTATCAATACAACCCGAAACTTATTCCATCAATGGCATACCTGATAGCCAAAGATGTTTTCCAGGTGGTGCTTGGATCAAGAATACTTGGCGACAGGGCGATGATCAATGGAATGCCGGTTTATAAATACATTGCTAACAGGATCCTTACCTGGACACAGAATTTTATTATTTGGCAAAAGCTTTCCGAATATCATACCGGTTACCGTGCCTTTTCCAAAGAGATTTTAGAAAAATTAAACCTGGAAGCAAACTCCGATGATTTTATTTTTGATAACCAGATGCTCTGCCAGATATTTTACCTGGGATATGAGATCGGTGAAATATCATGTCCCGCAAAATATTTTGAAGAAGCCTCTTCCATTAACTTCAGCAGAAGCTCAAAATATGGTTTGGGTGTTATCGGTACTTCTATCAAATACCGCCTGAATAAATGGGGAATCCTTAAATCAGCAATTTATCATAAGCCTGCGGAAAAAAGAATAGAAGTGATTGCGGGTAAATAGCCTTCATCACTCCTATTCTGTTATGTTCTGTTCTACTTATGATTTTACAAATGAAAAAGTCCTTTTATAATTCTCTGATGACAACATCAGGTAATAAAAACCGGATGGTATAGAACCGGTATTTACATTGATCGAGTTTTCTCCGGGATTGATCTTTACATTTTGCGATTTGATCGCTCTTCCTGAATTGTCAATGATCCTGATCGATAAGTTATCTGCCGGCATATCGATAATGCGTAATGCAAGCATGCTCGTTGATCTTATTGCTGAAAATAACTTTTGTATTCGATACATCATTACGGTTTACTATTAATACATTGCTGTATGAATATTTTCCGTCTGCATCAACATATTTAAGGCGATAATATTGTAAAGGTTTTATTTCAGTATCATCAAAACTATATGCAGTCTCCGAGTTGCTGTTTCCTTTTCCCTGCATTGTTGCAATACGAATATAATTTACTCCATCAGCTGATTTTTCAATTTCAAAATGAGAAAAGCTCTTCTCGCTGGTTGTTAGCCAGGTCAGCCTGTTGGCATCAGGTCGTTTCCAGGCGTTAAAATATTTAAGTGTAACAGGTAATACAGTTGCATTGAAAGCTGTAATGGTATACGAACAGTTAGAACCCGAGTTTCCATCAATAGCAACAAATACCTGCGTACCTGCCGGCAACCATCCTGTTGTAGCACTAATTGCACCACCCGAGCCGGTACCACAACTTATTTTCAATAGTGAACCGCAATTGCCAACAAAGAATCCAATCTGGAAACCGGTATTATCCGCTCCCAGATCTGCGTTATCGCAGTTTATATTATTAAGCTGGATAGAACTGACTCCATTGGTTTCTACATAATATGTATAAAACGCTGTGTTCTCTAATGAAAAGGCACAAAGCTGGACTGGTGTTACTTCTGTTGATGCTTTATTACATGCGTTTTGATCATTAGTTGCTACGGTACTGATATATGTCGCGCCACTGCAAAGATTATTAGGTGGCGGATAATTTGTTGCTGACAGCGTTAATGTGCCTGCGGCGGGTGTCCATATCCGCAGATAGTAAGTTGTATTAGGCAGGAGTGTATATTGTTCAAAAGGCGCCCAATAACCTTCTCCATCGGAAAAGCAAACTGAACTTTGAGTGTTAAGGCCTGAGCAAGTACCAGTACCACCACAACCTGTATACATAGCAATTTCTACAGGTTGTACGGGTGAGCTACTTTGCACATGTACTAAGACACAGGAACCTGACGCATCTGTTGTAAATCTGAAAATGGTGATCTTTCCGGTTCCACCAAATCCTGTGGAGTTACAATGAGCGGCATTACCAGAAGTAGGAGATATTGTATAATTCCTGCTAACAATATCCAAAGCCATTACATGGGGGTTAGTACAGCTGGCACCTTGAGAAAAAGCGAAAGTTGAGGTAATGCATAGCATCACTAGTATAACAAGCTTCACGGGTTTCATAGGGTTGCGAATTAAAGGGTACGTCTATAAAATTAGAAAGCAAAACTGCGAGTTCACAGTGGTAACAACAGAACTTTAAAAAATAGACCAGAAGTACTCGGAAACAGGGGTAATTCTTCTTGTGAATCCTACACCCTTAATAATGGGAAATTGTGCCAAATCTGCTAATTCTTCTTATTTTGGGCTCCATAAGTTTTTCACCCGCTCATTTGCATTACACTGAAAATTAACTGCATGGCAAATTATCATTTTGACAGATGGATTTTTAAAACAATTCTCGGCTGCCTTTTGATTGCCGCTGGCGTTTTTTTTATGTACTATGCCCTCACACATTTCTACAGAGATAATTGGATCCTTTACGGAGCGATCTGCTCGGGCGGAGTTTGTTTAGGTGCCTATCTGCTTGCGCAGCGCTGCCGTCAATAAAGTAAAGTCAGATATCATCAAGAAACAAAAAATGAAACAACAATCGGGATAATACCCCCTGTCCCCCTAAAGGGGAAACTTAGGTTGCAGACACTTTCATCTGATCAAATAGGTCTTTGCCTGAAATCGTATTGAGTAGAATTCCCTTCTGAATATTCAAATAACTTTATTAATCAATTTAAAACTGCCATTGGCATCTACTGCATTAGAAAACGTTGCAAGAAGTAATGACTGATGGATCTAAGTCTCCCCTTTAGGGGGACAGGGGGTTTAACTCAGGCTTCTGAAATCAACCGGCACCAGCTACTTACGCCCGGTTCCTGCATGGTTACACCATAGATCACATCCACAGCACTCATCGTCATTTTATTATGGGTTACAATGATGAACTGTGAGTTTCACTGAACTGGCGGATCATATTGGTGAACTTGCCAACGTTGGCATCATCCAAGCGGAGCATCCACCTCATCCAGTATACAGAATGGAGCAGGCTTGATAAGATAGATTGCAAACAACAATGCGGTTGCCGTCAATGTTCTTTCTCCACCACTCAACTGTGTAAGATGAAGTTGGCCGTTTGCCCTTTGGTTTTGCAATTACATCAATTCCTGTTTCAGCAAGATTTTCAGGATTTTCCAAGTATAAGATCACACTGATCATCTTCTGTAAACAAGTGTTTGAAATACTTTTTGGAAATTATCTCTTACCATATGAAATGTTTCCAGGAATTTCTGGTTGGCTGTTGCTTCCACTTCCTGGATGGTTTGCAATAAACTGTCTTTTGCAGTTACCAGATCATTCTTTTGTTCAAGAATGAACTCATAGCGTTTCTTCATTTCCGTGAAGCTTCGATCGCTGTTGGATTCACTTCACCAAGATTTTCCAAACGCTTTTTCATCCGGTCCGTTTTTTCCTGCAATTCTTCAACGGTCATTTCATTTATCCTGGCTTCATCGAGAATATCTTCCAGTTTAATCCGGAACTCTACATTCAATCTTTCTTTCATTCCTGCCAGTTGCAGCTTCAGTTCATTCAGCTTGTCTTTTATCTCACTCAGTAAATGTTCTACCTGTTCTTTATCTTTTACTTTATGACGCAGCTCACTTTCTTTTTCACTAAATTCATTGCGAAGATTATAATATGCCTGGTCAGCTTCATTCAATCTTCTTTCCTCTTCTTCTTTTCTTTTCAGCATATTGAACAATTCTTCTTCAACTCTGTTCAAGCTGTTCGATACATTGTTCATATTTGCTGTCTTGTATCTGAAAGTTGCGCAGTATTGTTTTCTATCTGTTGCTTCAGGTCATTCAACTGGTTGTTTTTGAATTCCAGTTCCTGTTTCAGCGCAGTGATCTTGCTTTGCTGTTTGGTTACATTCAGGTTGAATTCATTGTACTGGCGGTTTGCTTCATTGTAATTGCCTTCTTCATGTTTTAAATACTTCTTCGCCTTCACTCAGTTTTGCTGCATGGATCTGCTAATTCTTCACTCAGCCATTTCAGGTCATTACGGGTACGCTTCCACTGAATTTTGCGTTTGCTGCATCTGCTGCATGCAGCTCTTCCTAGTCGTTGCTGGCTGTTGATTCTGCAGTGCATGCAGGTTCTCCAGTTTATTGTGTAATGAAAAAACCTGGTTGGTCAGTTGCTGTATCTCTATTTCTGTATTCTTGAATCGCATGTCTCTCGCAGGTCTTCATTGAAAGCGATCACTTCATTATGTCTTGCCTGGATCTCTGCTTTCAGCAATTCAACAACTGCATCCTGTGCAGCGATCTCTTCCTGTAATTTTTCCAGATTTTTTGCCCGGCCGATTTTCTTTCCTTCAAACAAACCCACGCTGCCACCGGTTAGTGAATATTTTCCTTTTACATATCTTACCATTCTTTTCTATCACCACAAAGCCATTACTGTTTTGCAATGCTTCTTCATTTTCCGCAATAAAAACATTGCTCAATAAATGTTCGGCCAGTCTCCGGTATTTGTCATCTACTTCAATCACACTCAATGCAGGAATAGCGCCTGTCTAATGAATTCGTGTAATTCGTTTCATTCGTGTTAATATTATCCAGCAAAAAGAAATTCGCTTTTCCTTTTTTATTTTCATCCAGTAAATGCACAGCCTGCAAACCTTCCTGCAGATTATTCACCACATAATAACTCAGGTAAGGTTCCAGCACATTTTCCACTGCTGCCCGGTATTCTTCCTTTACATAAATGATATCAGAAAGGATCGGAGCTGTCATGATTCCAGTCCTGGATTGTTATGCAAAAACTTTACACTTTCCGGATAACCTTCCATTGAATCGATCAGGCTTTTCAGCAGATCATGCTCATTCTTCTTTGAATCCAGTTTCCTGTTTTCTTCCGCCAGATTACTTGCGTAAGTGTTTCAAGCACTGCCTGTGTTTGCAATATCTGTTCTTTGGTATTTTCCTGGTGCTGCTGCAATTGTTCCAGGTCACGTTCTTTTAATATTCAAGTTCCTTTTCTCTCAAATGCATTTCCTCAGTCAAGGTGTTTGACGCTGCTGTCACGCTGCACTTTTTCTTCTTCTATCTGCTGAATAGCACGGCTGCAGGTTTTGAATGGATGTATCTGCAACGCCACTTTTTTTTCTGCTTCAAACTGGTTGCGTTGTACCTGCTGGTATTCGCTGCGCAATGCATCCAGTGCAATTCGTTTTTCATCCAGCACTACTCTCTTTGCATCCACTTCATTTCGCAACTGCATCAGTTGTTCGTTCAATCCCTTCAGCATTTTTGCTTCTTCTTCCACCTGCTAGCTGTGTAAATGCAATGCTTTCTTCAATTCCCTGTTGATTGTCCTTCTGCTTTTTGTAAAAAATCCTGCAGGCTGGTTTCTCTTTCTTTCAAATGATTCAAGTCGCTGTGCTGCAAGGTTCTTTTCATTCTCTTTTGTTCGTAACTGCTTGCAGCATTTCATTAAACGCATGCTGCATTGCCTGCAACTCTTTTTCTTTTTCAATGAATACCAACTTTTCCTGTTCCAATGCCGCTTCTTCAGTTGCTATCTCCGCTTCCAGTTTTATTCTCTTATCAGTTTCAGTTTCGTGTTGCTGCATTCAGTTCTTTGTAAGTAAGATTAAAACCTTCCAGTGCAGCTTTTGCCAGTTCAATACTTACTTCACGGTATTCTTTTTTTATCTCGTAATATTTCTCCGCTTTTTTTGCCTGGCTCTCCAAGGCTTTTCAACTGGTTGTTTATCTCAAACAAGCAGGTCTTCGATACGGGCAAGGTCCTGTTCGGTAGCATCCAGTTTCAGTTTCGCTTCTTTCTTTCGTGTTTTATAAATGGAAATACCGGCAGCCTGTTCCAGCATGCGGCGGCGGCTGTTCTCTTTATCTTTGATCAGGTCATCCACCATTCCCAGTTCAATGATGGCATAGCTATCGGTGCTGATACCCCGTATCCATAAAAAGGTTCTGGATATCTTTCAACCGGCATTGCACATCATTCAGGCGGTATTCACTTTCGCCGCTTTTATAAAATTTGCGGGTAATGGTAACGGTGCTGAATTCGGTGGGCAACAGGTTTTGGGTATTTTCAAAAGTAAGGCTTACTTCGGCAAGTCCCGCTGGCAGAGCGGGTTTTGGAGCCATTGAAAACAAGGCTGTCCAGGTTCTCACTTCGCAGGTGGCTGATCTTTTGTTCACCGATCACCCAGCGGATGCTGTCCACGATATTGGATTTACCGCAACCATTGGGGCCAACGATACCGGTTATATTATCATCAAAATTGACAACAGTTTTATCAGCAAAACTTTTAAATCCTTTGATTTCAAGACTTTTTAAGCGCACGGGCAAACGTTTTAATAGCGGCGAATATAATCTGCAAAACTCACTTAAATAAGAAGTACTTATTCACAGGGTTGCGTTAAAATTAGGGATAATATTTTTTGGTTACCGGCTTCAGTTCCCTGATTAAATTTCGGTTGCGACGCTCCGTTTATCGTTCTGTAACCCGATAGCTATCGGGTCTAATCAATTTTTGTCCACCCCCTTTCGATCTTTTCTCTTTGTTGTACATCCGGCCCCCGCCAGCGGGGGATAATGAATATTCATTTAATCGAAGTGAAAAAATACATCTCTACGTATTCCAAATAGAGTCATGTTCATTGTCCCCCGCTGGCGGGGGGAAGTGCTTCAGTTAAAGACATTTTTCGAACTGGGGTGGAAGAGTGTACAATTATGAAATGAATATTTCGTTCAACCAGTGAAATGAAAAAACTGACTTTGCTATTATTCGGATTTAGCTTTTACATACTGGGATATTCACAAACCCCCGCAAAGCGGACAGACAGCATTGTCAAGGTAATTGAATCTAATAAGACGTTAACCGTAAAGCTTGTTTCTGATACATTCCCAACTTTCAACTCTAAAGTGGTGAACATTGAATCAGTGAAATTTTATTCTTTAAAAAACAAACTGCTGAAAGTTATCTTTTCTGCTTACTATCATCGTAAGGATTCAACCACTAATAATATTCTGGCTGATTATGATGTATTTTATTTTAATAATGATGTATTGATCAAAGTAGTTTCAAAAGATTTTGACCAGTCACCACCAAAAGACCTGCAGTTTTATTTGAATGAAAGCCATCTGAAAAAGTATCTTGCTAAAGAGACACTGAACCAGAGCAAGTATGCCGGTACAAAGTATTTTATTGAATTAGGTTATAACCTTCTGGATGAGTTTAAACGCTTAGCAAAAAAGTAAAGATTCATTCGCAGGGTTGCGATAATAATCAGGGAAAATATTTTTGGGTTACCGGCTTCGGTTCCCTGATTAAACTTTGCTTGCGTCCGCCGCGGCGGATCGGGGTTCGGTAATTCTGCTCAGCTTAGGTCCACCCCCTTTCGATCTTTTCTCCTTATTGTACATCCGCCCCCGCCAGCGGGGGACAATAGCCATCACTCTATTTGTAATTTACGGAGATTCATTTTTTCACTCCGAACTAAATGAATGTTCATTGTCCCCCGCTGGCGGGGGAAGTACTTCAGTTTAAAACATTTTTCGAATGGGGGTGGATAAAAGATGAATAGAGTTGATGAAGTACAAGTGTGCGACGCAACGGAAGTTAAATAGAATTACTGCTGCCGGGTACAAAATCATCATCCCACAAATTTTTACCCCCTTCAAAATAATATGCTATTTTCGATAGGCTTTTTTTAAAAGTGATAAACCACTAAAACAACTGATTTATGAAGACGGTGATCATTCCTGTTGATTTTTCTGAAACCTCGTTGAATGCTGCCCGCTATGCCGCTGAAATGCTGAGCGAAAAACCTGATGCAAGCATCATTCTTTTTAATCTTTATCATCATAATGATGAGTATGAAACGGCAGGGACCTATCTCGATAGTTTGAAAAATGAATTGCTGAGAAAAGGCGATAAAGAAATTGAATGCGTTCGTGAAAAAGGAGATGATCTTATCGATTCGCTGGAAAGACTTGCGTATCAAAAATCGGCAACACTTATTGTAATGGGGATCACGGGTAAATCACCGGCAAGACAAAATCTTATCGGAAGCCATACCCTGAAGATCGCAATGCGTGATGTATGCCCCGTGCTGATCGTGCCTGCACAGGCAAAATTTAATGGAATAAGAAACGTAGCGCTTGCTTCAGATTTTAAAAATGTAGAAGAAATAACTCCTGTTACTTATTTAAAAGCTGTATTGGATTTCTTTAAACCCAAACTTCATATTGTAAATGTGAACAGCGAAATACATGTAGCGCTAAATGAAGAACTGAAAGAAGAAAGAGCATGGCTGGCTGATCAATTCAGCGACTATGATCCTGAATTTTATTTTATCACTACGTTCGACTTTCATGAAACGATCGAACAGTTTGTACAGGATAAGAATATCGATATCGTAATAAATGTTCCGCGCAATCATGGGTTTTATGATTCGGTTTTCAAAAGCAGCGCCACCAAAAAGCTTGCTTTTCATAGTTCTATCCCGGTATTAGCTGCACATGAATAACGTTGAATTCATTTTTTACGTGACTCCTGTGGAGTCTATTTTCCGCATAGCCTTATTTCCTATAAACACATTGCTCCTATGGGGCAAGACATTCTAATGGCATTGTATTTATAGCTCCTTCGGAGCTTTGTGTTTATAGAAAGAGTAATAAAATTCCTAATGAATTCCGTAGGAGTTTCCTGTAAAATAAAAATCACCGTTGTACTAACACCTATTAGGTTATCCGGTCTTGTTTTTTTAGCTTTGCCTCAACCTGAAAAACGATTCGCTGCATCATTTTTTGCCGCTTCACTTACCTCCCGATAACTATCGGGATGGCTCATCTGCAAGATTTTTTTGATGTGGTTCTTAATAAAATGATGATATGAGGAATATCAAGCTGATAGAGGTACCATCAGAAATCGGAGCCGGCACCCGTGGCGCTAGTCTTGGTGTGGAAGCTATAAAAATCGCTGCCATGGATTTCATGAGTAATTTTTTTATTCACTTCCCTTCCGAAAAAATTCCACATGAAAATAAATTGCTGTATGAACCGATCGAATCCCCTTATGCAAAAAGAGTAAAGGGAGTTTATTCGATGTATGAAAAGGTTAGCAAAGCTGTTTCCGAAACTATAAAAAACCATTTCTTTCCCGTTGTTATAAGCGGCGATCATAGCATCGCCGGTGCAACAATTGCAGGTATTAAAATAGCAAAGCCGAAAAGCAAACTTGGTATTATCTGGATCGATGCACATGCTGACCTGCATACGCCTTACACAACGCCATCAGGCAATGTGCACGGTATGCCGCTTGCGATCACACTTGGTGAAGACAATAAAGATTGTGCCGTGCATACGCTGGATGATGAAACAAGATCCTATTGGGAAAAATTAAAAAATCTGGGGAAGATCTCACCAAAGGTTTTACCGGAGGATGTTGTGCTGATCTCGACAAGGGATTATGAAAAAGAGGAAAAATATGTTATTGATAAACATAACATCAAACTCATTACAACAAAGGAAGTGAGAATGAAAGGCCCGGAAAATATAGTCCGTTCCGTTATCCGGCATCTTGATGACTGTACCGATATTTATATAAGCTTTGATGTAGATGCGCTTGATTCATCTATTTCAAGAGGAACAGGAACCCCGGTAGGAAATGGCCTGAGAGAAAGAGAAGTAGAGGACCTGATCAGTAAATTCATGCACAACCGCAAGGTTTGTTGTTTTGAAATAACCGAAGTAAATCCTACGCTTGATAAAGAAAATCTAATGGCCGAAATTGCATTTAATATACTGCAGAGAAGTGTGAATGTATTAATGATGAATTAACCCGAACCACGATTTACAGGATTTAAAAATGGATTATGAGGATATTTTGGCTAATTGCTACTTTTCTGTTTGCAAATATTTCTTTTGCTCAAAAATCTTATAAGGATTCTGCCGAAGCCTATTTGAAAAAATATGTGAAAGAACATGAAGTGGTGACAGGAAAAGACAAAGAGTTAATGTCTTTCTTTTCTGTTAATGAAAAATTCAGGATCAATTGCAAGTTTGAAAGAATTATAAATTCACCCTGGTTCAGAATGGAAAGCTCCGGCCAGATAAAAAAGAATTACAGGGTGTATGGTATCATTCATTTTATAATAAATGATTCGGCTGTTACATTAAACATTTATCAAAGCCAGGACCTGATGACAACGGAAAAATACCGCGATCATTTGTTTATACCATTTACCGACGCTACCTCTGGTGAAGAAACTTATGAAAGCGGCCGCTACATTGACCTGGAAATAAAAGATATTAAGAACGATAAAATCTTAATTGATTTCAACAAAGCTTATAACCCGTACTGTGCTTATGTGAGTGGAAAATTCAATTGCCCGATCCCTCCTGCGGAGAACCGGTTACCGGTTGCAATTCGCGCAGGCGAAAAAGCATTTGGCAAGCCTCATTAGTCAACTGAATGTTTTTACAAGCCCCTCATCAAAACTCATCGGCGCGTATCCCAATTCTTTCCTGGCTTTATCAATAACAAAACCTGTTTTAAGCGGCCTCTTTGCCGGTTGGCTAAAGGATGACGCGGTAACTTTTTTTATAACAGAACTATCAAGTTTAAGATGCGCTGCGGTTTTAATCGCCATTTCATAAGGAGTGAGTAGATCTTTTCCCGATAAATGAAAAATCCCGCGTGCTTTTTTTTCAACGATGGAAATGATTCCTTTTGCAAGATCTTCAACATAGGTTGGTGTTCTTACCTGGTCGTCGACTACATTATACTCCTCTCCTTTTTCTAATTTTTCTTTTACGATCTTCAAAATGTTGTTGTGGCCTGAATGATTTTTTCCATACACCAACACTGTTCTTACAATTGCCCAATCAAATTCATACTCTTTTACCGCCTCTTCCGCTTCAAGTTTTGTGCGGCCATAATAGTTTACGGGATTCGGGATGTCGTTTTCATTGTACATTCCTTTTTCACCGTCAAAAACAAAATCAGTCGATACAAAAACAAAAAAGCTTTTTATATCGGCAGCATTAATTAAAAGCTGTACCGTTCCTTCCACGTTTACGAGGTAGGCAAGCATCTGGTTAGTTTCACATTCATCCGGCTTGCTCATCGCGCCGGCATGAATTACAATATCTGGTTTTATATTTTCAAAAACATCATGAATAGAAAATGGATCGGTAAAATCCATTGACAGCCATTGAAAGTTTATATTATGAGTAAACGGCAGGCGGCATTCGCCTTTGCCGGTGGCAGTTACTGAAAAGTTTTTTTTCAGTAATTGTTCAACAAGATAGTATCCCAAAAAACCATTGGCTCCCGTGATAAGGATCTTCATGCAGCAAATATAACTTCATCAGTTTGCAATCACTTGCGGGGTTTTATTTATCATCCATGTAGCATATATCTCGGATAATTTCCATGTATTGCCGGCATATCGTTCCGGCCGGGCAACAATGTATTTTAAGAATTCTTCCAACTCGTTCTTCGTTGATATTTCCATTGCATCAAATAATCTTTTGCCGTTAAACAATCCTCCTTCCACTGGCTGGTTTTGTTCGGGCATTTGTTTTTTCATGGTGGCTCCTGTAAATCGTATATCGGCAACCATTGAATCAAGGAAGGTCTTTTCCTTTTGTTGATTCAATTGAAAGATTTCTGCCGCATGATAAAATTGGTTATCATCAACTGTTGTGAGGCTGATCGCATGACGGTTTATATCAAACAATAAGCTTTTATAATAAACAGGAGTTTTGCATTTTGTATAAAGCAAGTCACCTTGTTCAGGTTCCTCTGTTTGATATTTATTGATGGCAAAATAATAATAGTTGCCTTTTATAAGATGACACCTGCCCCAGCCGATAAGAGTTGTATCTAAGGTGCCGTTCATATAACGATGTTTTAAAATACCGATCTGGTTATCATGAATGGATACAGGAAGTGCATCAGGCAGATTTACCTGGACAACGGTGACCGAATCATTTAATTTAACCTGGTAATCGGTTATGCGGAAAGCAAATAAAACTTCAACAGAATCTTTTTGAGCAAAGCCAGTTAGAAATAAAAAAAGGACGAGTATGTTGGTGGTGGCCTTTTTCATTTTAAAAAGGCAAAACGGAAAAAAAAGAATGTTGGTGTGCTGGCTTTCAAGGAAATTTGTTAAGAAATGAAAAGGATCTTTTAAGACATTGACTGTCTTTTGGCATACAGGGCATTTTGCCTTATTTTTGCCGCCCTATCGAATGGCCCCGTAGCTCAATTGAATAGAGCATCTGACTACGGATCAGAAGGTTTCAGGTTTGAATCCTGACGGGGTCACCTCTTGGGAAAGGCCGCAAAAATTTTTTTGCGGCTTTCCCTTTTTATCGCTGAAAACCTTGCCAGGTCTGCAAAGCAGCGAAATGATATCTGAGCCGTTTGTGGTTTGAAATGCTCCATTCTGAAAAGTCATCTTTTCCGGATATGTCAAACCAACTATTCTGTGCTTTTCCTCCAATGTAGCTGCCTTAAATATTTTATCGACGTTTCTCAAATAAAGAAATCCAAAATCTTTCATGTTATTTTCTTCAGGGTTTTTATGATCAAGCACGGTTATTTCCTTCATCAGTTTTTCTATTTGCGGCTGTAGCTTCGATCTTATGTCTTGATAATCTCCTGGATTTAGCTGTCCGTCAAGCATCAAAGTTTGAGCATTCTGCAATCTCTTTTTATTGGTATCTAATTCCTGCTGGTATTTGTTCATCAATGTTACTTTGTCTTTGCCATTTTTTACGGCGCTATTCTTGAATATGAGTTCATACGAACGAATTGCTTTTTCGTTTCTGCTGGCAACAGTTAATTGACCGTAAAACCCATCATTTACTTCGTTTGCTTTATGACGTTCTTTGCACCCTTTTATACAATGATAGTAATAATAGATACCACCATTACCCTTTGACGTGCTCCCTGTTAAACTTCGACCACAACGAGGGCATTTCAGAAACCCTCGCAATGGCCAAGGTTCCCGTTTGCAATGTACTGTCGGATGGTTTATTTTTCTTTTGCCATCCAAAACTTCTTGTACCTCATAAAAAAGCGCATCTGAAACAATTGCTGGATGTTTGGCTGTTACTACCATTTCAGGTTCACCCTTATATGCTGGGACTTTCATTTTAGCAATGTATACAGGATGTCGTAATAAACACCAAAAGGCATTTCGACTGACCTTTAACCCTTTTCCATTTACCATTTTCCGTACATCATCAATTGCATAAGCTCCGGTTGCCATTTGTTCAAATGCCCATTTAACTAATGGTCCATCATTACCAGGAATAATACACGGCTTTAAGTTTTCGTCAACGCTACGCTTATATCCTTTTGGCGCAATTCCCATCCAGCGTCCTGCCTTTATTGCTTTATACATTCCATCTTTCACATTCATTGCCCTGCGATCATTTTCCACTTCAGGTGTAGCGAGATAGATTGCCAGCATGATTTTGCTTTCCGGAATTTTCATATCCAAAGGCTGTTCGATAGATTGAGGTTCTATATCTAAATCTGCTAATTGCTTAATCATAGAATAAGCTTCTGCGATATTACGTGAGAATCTATCCCATTTCAAAAACAGCAACAAATCAGCTACGTGTTTTTTCTTTTTTAAAAAGGCCAGCAGTTTTTTAAACTCTGGCCTTTCAAATGTTTTTGCAGAATAATCTTCCTTAAAAAATGCGACGATCTCTATTCCATTTAATGAACAATATTGTCTAAGACGTTCTTCCTGAAATGCCAGGCTGTGGTCTTTTTCTGCCTGTTCGTCCGTTGATACTCTGACATAAAGAATTGCTTTTTTCATAACGTGTAGATTAATTTATAGACAACTTTAACTCGCTTGTTTGAGTTCAAGATCAACAACATTAAACTTGTTTTCATTTTCCTTTTCATTCGTTAATCTTAAAACGATTTCAGCTAAAGCATATAACCATTCTCTTATTCTCATTAATTCTTCGTCTGTATAATAACAGTTTCCTTCATTCCAAATTTTTCTCAATTCTTCTAAGCTTACCTTATCTGGAAACGGATCGTTTTTTGAGATTGTTTGCTTTGGAAGCGAAATGATTTTACTTTTCATTGATCTCATTTCAAATTTACAATTTATTGATTATCAATCAAATATATTTTAATTTCCAATTATCGCCTCCTGTTCTTGTTTTTCTATTTCTTCAGTCAGCATTTCATAAACGGTCTGAATATTTTCTTTCTCCATCGAAAACAATCCAATGATTCTTATTATAGTCGTCAATTCTTTTTCCGTAAAAGTTTCTTGTAGCTTTTTATAATAAGCAATCAGTTTTTTTTCTTCGTCTGATAAATGTATTTCATGCTTATGAGCTTTTTGAAACGTGACTTGCCTTTCTTCAACTTTTGATTCGGCATTTTCTACTTTGTCTTCAATTCTTTTATTGTCTTGCTCTACCACTCCTGCAAGTCCTTGTCCGATTAATGGAATACCGTTTAATAAATGTGTATTTCTTCTAACCATCCCTTCAAGAGCAAGAGAAAAGACTTCACCCCAATTATCTTTAATAGATGCTTTTTTAGATTTCTCTTCTTCAATCATTGTTTCCAACTTTTCTATGTATTCGTTTTGCTCCTCCAGTTCTCCTTTAAGTTCTTCGTTTTCTTTTTGAAGCTGTTCAAAACCCATTGTTTTCTTTGAACGTTTATTTTATCATGCACGGTTTGCTCAATACCTGATAGAGTAGTCTTTTCCTCCTCTCCATCTTTCATGTTATAGACATATCGGGTGTTTCTCTTTGAAGTGCCTTCATATAGTGTAACTGTGACATAATTTGTCTCTTCATTAATGAAGTCTTCATGAGCAAAGAATTTTTCGGGATCGGTAGTCCTTCTCACAACCTTTAAATCATCTACACAGATGTCATACTCTCGTGGCCTGTTATCGTCATAGTCGGATTGAAGGAGTTGAAAGAGCAGATTAATTTTCTGAGCTGTGTACTTTTCTTTTACAATTGCCATTGCGCTTGGTTTTATAGTAGTAACTGGATTTAAAACATTCCTGATCATTCTTTTTTGAATAATATTCCAAAAGCAGAGCCGTGATATAATCTAAGAGATTTTCAAAGCCTGATTCCTTCATGTGCTGTTCTGCTTTCTTAATTATCTGATTAAGCAGAAGCTGGCCTAACAAACTTTCAAGTGGTGTTAAGTTTGCATCATCTGATTTTTCATTGTTTAGGATGTCCATAGATATATTGGTTTAAGATTTCCCGGGTAAATTGAATGCGACTAAACTTTTTTCTTTGAAGCGGTTTCAGCTTTCCTTCATAGATTAAAGCATAAACACGAGCTACTGATAGGTTTAACTTTTTTGCTGCTTCTTTAATTGTAAATGTTTCTTCGTTGTTTGAAAAAGAGCGTAAGCTTCGCAGTTTGCTTACTTCGGTAAGAAGTAAGTCAAGTTTTTGATTGATTTTTTGCAATTCTTCTTTCATACATAGTTGGTTGAAGGATTTTAACATCGATGCAAAGTATAATAGCTCAAAAACTCAATTTCCAGTTTGTGTAAGTCTGTACAGTTTTTTGCAAAATTTTGTCAGGTTATGTTTATAAAGGCTTGCCACGTGAAACCAATAGAAAAAAAGTTGCAAAAAATATTTGTGATTCATTAAACTATATAGACTTCTGCGTAATGGGCCTTGAGTCAATTAAACTATAAATAGAGAGCAAACGGAACCGATAAAAAATGTATAAATACAATTAAGGGCAATTAACAGCAATTACAAATCTTTCTGATACTATACTTTCATTTATTCAACCAAAGAACTGGCTGGCATTTACAATGTATGCGACAAGACAATGAAGAAATAGATAAACCTTTTATCGAGAAAGTCGGTGAAAAGAATGGAAGGTATTATTCCGTTGTACATTGAAAAAATATCTGTTTCAAGAGAAGGAACAATATAGACTGATTACACGAAACCAATGATTTAATTTACAGAATAACCGGCCCTTGTTACCTCATAAGGGATTACTCAAAACCCGAAACCTGGAAAATATTCAGCAATAGTTTTTGAAAGTTTATTATACAACGTGATTGACGGGCAAGAGACTAACCTGGTCTCTTTTTTTTCAATTACTTCCAAATATAATTTCACCTGAATTGTTATTGCCTTATATCTAGTAAAAGTTTTTACGTGACTCTCAAGTGCAATAAGGGATCTATCAAAACTATTGTAGCGCAAGATGTTGTCGTTTAAGGCATAAAGATTTTTAATTGAAAGGGCTGAATTCTGGCCGTACGCAAAAACGTATAAATAATTTGAGATTTTTTATTCAAGAACATATCCAAATCGGGAGTTTGGACTAATATCAGTAGACGTTTACCTTTAAACCCATCTACTCAGTTTTTACGTAAGACACATGGATTTATATGTCAACTACTCAACCCTATTGACGTGGAAACGAGAATAGCCTAATTTTAATATGAGTAAACCCCTTGTTTTGAACAGCTTAAATCTCAAGTCTCGCCTTTCATTAATTGCGCTTTTGTCTTTTTCCTCTTTTAAAAACAGAGGCACAAGCTCCTGCTTTTTTTCATTTGTCGATGTCGGATGGCTTATCAGATAATTATGTGTCAAGCCTTGTCATTGACAAAAAAGGGTTTTTATGGATCGGCACTTTAGAAGGCCTGAATGTGTTTGACGGCTATGGTGTTACCAGTTATTTAAAAAAGCAGCAGCCAGAGATGGCTTCAAATAATGTTATTCATCTTACCTGTGATAGCCGTAATCGTATCTGGATGGGAACATCGGAAGGGATTAGTTGGATAGAAGAAAAGAGAAATTTTCATCGGGTAGTTATTGACGATACGATAAATAGGTTTGCCAGCAGAACCATTCTGGATACAAAGAAAATATGGCCCGGTTATATTTACATCTCTTGGCCAATTTTCTTTCAATGAAACAACAAATAAATGGGAAAAGTTAAGCTTTATTCCAGATCAACTTCGCTATGATCAGTTTAGTGATGCCGAGCCATTTGGCGAAGACCAGGTTCTTTATGGAACCCGCACTGGTGTAATGATATTTGATTATGCTACAGGCAAAGTCATCTTTGAAAAACCTTTAAAGGAAATTATGAGTCTTTGTAAGTATAGCGACCATGAAATCGCTATTGCTTTCAGGAATGATGGGGTTAAGATCATTGATACTAAGACCGGACAGGTTACAAAAATGTTTCCGCTTACCCGTGCATTAAACAATCAGCAAAAACCAACAATTCTGAATGAAATACGTCCGGCTGCAAATGGAAGCCTCCTGGTAGCTACCGATCATCAGTGGATTGGTGATCATTGATAGTTCGGATAATGTGACCTGGCTAACTCATGACCCTATTAATATAAATTCTATTGGCAGTAACCATACAAGACGAATACTTTGCAGCCCCCAGGGAGATGTTATCCTTGGGTCTACTATTGCCGGCATAAGCAGTTTTGATATATATGACAGGAGGGCTGGTTATAAAAATATGTTTCATGATGGCCAGGGAAATTTCTATGATAGTTTTATAGCTGATATCACCGAAGATAAAAACGGGATCCTATGGATGGGTGCTTTTGAAAAACTGATCCGGTGGGATAAAGAAAATGACAAAGTTAAATTTTATAAATTCTATGCAGAGTCTGAAGGATTTGGTTATGAGATACGTTCCATTTGCATTGATAGCTCTCGAAGAATATGGGCAGGCACTTTAATAATGGATTATGCCTGTTTAATGAAAAAACCGACCAGTTTACATCTATTCGGGTAGACAGCACAAAAGGCGAGGCATTAAAAGATAACAATATTCTTTCGTCTGCTTACTGCATCTGATGGAACTGATCTGGGCATCTACATGAACGGAATTTTTACAGTAAACCCTGCGACCTCATGCCATTGATGCATACTCACGATCATCCCTTTTAAAGGAATTTTCCGGTAAGCGGGTAGATTATATCTTGAGGATAAAAAGCAAAGGATATGGATCGCTACTTTTTCATCTGGTGTTTATTGTTATGATAAGGCAAATGATAAATTAATTCATTATTCAAAGGAGAACGGTTATCCGGCTGGCCGCAGTTTTCCTCTTTACCAGGATAGCAAAGAAAATATCTATGTAGCCACCGTTGGCGGTTTCACGATCATATCACCCGATGGAAAATTAGATCATTTGGTCAAAATGATGGATTGAAATATGATATATGTAATGGCATACTTGAAGATGAAAATGGAAACATATGGATTGCGAATACTAAATGTATCATCCGGTTTGATCCGGAAAAGAACACGATGGAAGTGTTTGATCAGAATGTTGGGCTAACCGCGGAACAATTTCGGGTCGGAAGTTTTTATAAAAGCAAGAAATGGAGAACTGTTATGGGGCAGCCGCAGAGGTCTTAATTATTTTTTTTCAGACCAGTTGTCAGCAAAACCGGCGGCAATTAAAAGTAAGTATTACCCAGGCTGAACTCAATGATTCAACATTTTATTTAACAACGAGTGATCAGTTCAGGCTTAAACATGCAGTAAGAATAATGTATTTTTCAGTTTTACGGCGATCAATCTTCAGGGTTCTCAGTAATATTTATTACCGGTTCATGCTTGAAGGTCATGATGAAACAATGGCAGGAAGGTGTCGATATTCGTGAAGCAAGATATTCACTGCTGCCGTGCCGGCAATTATACGTTCAAAGTGCAGGCAAGTCCCGGATGGTATTAACTGGACAGCAGCAGCAAATGAAGTCGCAATAAATGTAATTCCTCCTCTTTGGAGACAATGGTGGTTTATTACTCTTTTGTGCACTATTTGTTGTTAGCTGCAGTGCATCTTATTTATCCGAAGCCGTAATCAAAAATTAAAAAGAAAACAGGAAGAACTTGAAACAGAACAAGCTATCAATTATTTCACTTCAAGTATGTCTGAGCAACAAACCGAAGAAGAAATTCTTTGGGATGTTGCAAAGAATTGTATTGGCCGTTTGCATTTTGAAGATTGTGTTATTTACCTGAAGGATGAAAAAAGAAATGTATCTGTTCAAAAAGCGGCACATGGCCTAAAAGACCCAAGGCAGCTTGAATACAGACAGGCCCATTGAAATAAAACCAGGGGAAGGTATTGTTGGTAGCTGTGGCATTAAGCGGAAAAGCAGAGATCAGTAAATGATACTACAAAAGACCACAGGTATATCGTAGATGATTGAACAAAGGTTTTCAGAAATATCAGTTCCTATCATATATGATGACAAAGTTTTGGGAGTGATTGATTGCGAACACTCAAAAAAATGGTTCTTTACTCAAAAGCATTTGTCAATTCTTACCACAATTGCTTCCTTGTGTGCAAATAAGATAGTAAGGGCAAGAGCGGAAAAAGAAAAAAGGGAAGCGCAAAAGTATACTTAATGGATACACAACAGAAAAATGACGGAAGTGGAAATGCAGGCATTGAGGGCACAGATGAATCCTCATTTTATTTTTAATTGCCTGAACTCGATCAACCGGTATATTGTAAAAAGCGACCAGACAACAGCATCGCTTATACCTTACAAAATTTGCGAAGCTTATCCGGCTGATACTGGATAATTCAAATAGTAAAAATGTGATTCTTACCAATGAACTGGAAGCATTGAAGCTTTATATAGAAATGGAAGCATTGCGGTTTGATAAAAAATTTACTTATGAAGTAAAAGTAGAAGACAAGCTAAGCACTGATAGCGTAGAAGTGCCGCCACTGATCATTCAACCCTATGTTGAAAATGCGATATGGCATGGCTTGCTTCATAAAGAAACAGGTGGACATCTTAGTGTTCGTGTTAGCATGGTCGAGTGAAACATTGTTGAAATGCGTGATTGAAGATAATGGCGTTGGCAGGGAAAAAGCAAAAGAATTAAAAAGTAAAACGGCTACTTCCAGAAAATCATTGGGAATGCAATTGACAGAAAACAGGCTTAGCCTATTGAATAAACATGCAGAATTAAATGCCAGTGTTGAAATTATTGATTTGAGTAATGGACATGGTGAAGCGAGCGGAACAAAAGTTATTTTGAAAATACCGGTGTAGTGAATGGTGAATGGTCAATGGTCAATAGAGAGAGATTTCATTTAGTAACTATTCACAATTCACCATTGACCATTCACGAACTGATTAAATAAAGTATAAAATTTTAGACTATGATACGTTGTGTTTTGATCGATGATGAAAGTAATAGCCTTGAAATGATGGAATGGTTGTTAAAGACCTATTGCCCGCAGGTAAAAATAGAAGCGATGTGTAATGCCGCATCAAAGGCATTGAAGCAATTAACAAATATAAACCGGATCTTGTATTTCTTGATATTGAAATGCCGCATATGAATGGCTTTGATATGCTGGAGCAATTCGATAAACTGTTTTTTGATGTGGTATTCTGTACGGCTTATGATCAGTTTGCCATCAAGGCATTTAAATACAGTGCATTGAATTATTTACTGAAACCAGTTGATCCTGAAGATCTGAAAGAAACGATCCGCCGGATCGAAGAAAGAAAATCTTCACCATCAAAAGAACAGATCGAATTGCTTTTTCAAAATATCAAACAAACTGTCAAACCCACTGCACAGCGCATTGCTCTTACCACCGGTGACGGGATGATCTTTGTTCCAACGCAGGATATTCTTTATTGCCAGGCAGAAAGCAATTATACAAGTGTAGTGTTAGCTGGCGGCAAAAAAATTGTGGTATCAAAAGTGCTGAAAGATATTGATGAAGCATTGAGCGGTCCTGATTTTTTCAGGGTACATAATTCTTATCTTATCAACCTGAATCATATTTCAAAATTTGTCAGAGGTGATGGCGGATATGTTATAATGGCAGATGGAGCTACGGTAAGCATTTCCCGCAGCCGAAGACAAGAGTTTATGGAATTGTTTGAAAAATTCTAAGTGTCTCATGGGTTAGTATTTGCTAAAGCCTTCAGAAATGAAGGCTTTGTTTTATACGTCATTCACTCAAAAATATCTTCATTTACTCAATGAGTATTGCAGTATTTACACGCAATAAATATTTTGCATGAAAAAGAAAATGAAAAGAGATATTATCGTTCCATGTATCATCGCAGTGATAATGACCATTACTTTCAGTTTTCTTTCTGAAGGCCTCTCCCTGATCGTGACTTTTGTTCCGGCAATACCCATCGCCTTATGGCTTTATTTTAAAACCTGCTATAACAGAACTATCCTTGTTTCAAAAGTGTTACCGCTTTATTTGTTGGGAATCGGGTTTCAATTATTCATTTTACCGAGGAATACCTGTTTGGCTTTCATGAGAAATTCGGACCATTGTTTGGGGGGAATGCATATAATCATAATTTATTTGTCGCCTTCAATATGTTGCATACCTGCTATTCATCTTGGGAGGGATATCATTTTATAAAAACTTCAAGCCATTGATGTTCGTAGCCATGTTTTTTGTAGTGTATGGCATGGCCGGAAATGCAATTGGGCATATTGCTTATTGCATTATGGTGAAAGGATATTTTCCAGGCATCTATACCAGTTTTTTAAACCTGCTTTTGGCACCGGTGTTGATTAAACATCTTTGGCCGATCACTCAAAAACAATTACCATCTGCTCAACGATCCTTCTTAACGGCTTTACTTGCAAATTATTTTTACATCACGATACAATTCTAACGACTTCTCTCTGGGCTCCTATCTGACTAACTTCTACGCCTTCAAATAACATGAAGGCTTTTTTTTGCGATCATTTGCTCATTTCCCAACTACTCAAAAAAACTTTCATCTACTCAACATTGCTATTATACCCTTCGCTGCCGATATAGTTTTACATCATGAATTTAAAAATGAAACCATTCATAAATAAAAACAAAACCACGAGTATGAAAAAAACATTGACAACGATTTTAAAACTCAGCCTACCGCTTCTTTACCTGCTAATAACACAGAGATCGATCGGTCAAACAGAATCGCTGAGCATGAAAAAGGCGATCGAGATAGCTATAGCAAACAACTATTCCTTAAAAGCAGATAGTATGAACCTGCTGGTTACAGATCATCAGAATAAAACTCAGAAAGCTGATTTTCTTCCGCAGGTAAATTATTCAAACAAGTATGAATTTAATCTTGCTATCGCTTCGCAAATGATCCCGGGTGATATCGCAGGACAACCAGGAAAAGAATATGTGCCTGTACAATTTGGTACAAGATATAATATGGGAAGCGGTGTTGAAGTAACAGCAAACATTATTTAATAAAAGCTCAAGAATAAAAATTAACGCTGCCGGTTTGAATAACCGCATTGCACTGTCAAAGCACAAGCTGACAAGAGAGGAACTGGTTTACCAGGTAGCAGCAACTTACTATGCATTACAGGCCAATGCAGAATTGATCCGCACGACTACCCGTGATTACCTGAACTTAAAAGAGATCTTATCTATTTCAAAAGCACAATTTGAAAATGGCACACTTAAGAAAATTGATTACGAATCGATCGAGATCAATACAGCCAATAAACAATCTTATTTACATCAACTTCAAACTGACTACAATGATCAACTTGCTAATTTTAATTATCTGCTCGGTATCCCAGCTGACACCAAAACAATTATTGATGATAGTATTCCCACAGGTTAGCAGCGCTGTTGATGCCGGGAACATTTTCTTACAAAGGGAAGATATTCAGTTGTCCTACCAGTTAATTGAATCAAAAGAAATCGAAATTAAAGCCATCAGGGCTGAAGCGAAACCGGTGATCAACAGCTATTTCAATTTTTATTACCAGGGACAATTCAATGATTTCGGAAAAACATTCAATAACGATTACTGGTCAAAGAGTTCGTCATTTGGTATCTCAACAAGTATTTCTCTTTTTGATGGTAACCGCAGAAAAAATCGCATAGGTATTGCACAATCTCAATTGCAACAACTGAAATTTCAAAGTGAGCAAACAAAGCAACTTGCAAATACAGAATGGCTGACGGCAACAGAAACACTTCGCAATGATCAGTTGCAATATGAGATCACTTTAAAAAATTTAAAGCTTGGCTGAAAAAGTTTTTGCGTCACGCAAAGCTTTGTATTCAGAAGGTGTAACAACACTTGTGGAATTATTGGATGCTGAAAGCGAATTAAGTGAATCAAGCAATCTGCATATACAGGCTATAATAAATGTACAAACCAGTCTGGTAAATGTATATAAAGCAAAAGGAACATTATTAACCGAATTTTTAAAATCAATTTAAACTCAATTAAAAAATGAAACAAAAAAAATCAATGATCACCGTAGCAATGGTATCAAAAGTAATCAGGGGTATCGCAATCATCAGCCTTATCTCAATCATCGTGGCAGTGTTTGCAAGTGCCTGCGCCCCTTCAGTGAAAGTAAGCGCAGACTATGACAGGTCAATCAATTTCTCAGCGTACAAAACATTTTCGATGTATGAAATGAAAGCTGACAACGTGAACCAGCTGAACCAGGATCGTATTGAAAAATACATCCGCATGGAAATGAGTAAAAGAGGATATGTTGAAAGCAACAATAATCCTGATCTGAAAGTGAATGCAGTTACCGTTTTGAAAAACCGTCGTGGAATTTCTGCAAGCACAACTTATTCGGGTTATGGTGGCTTCTACAGGCCTTATGGTGCATGGGCAGTTCCTGTTGCAGGTTATACTTCAGTTAGCACTTACGATTACAAAGATGGCTCATTAGTGATCGATGTGATCGATGCAAAAGCTAACAAAATGATCTGGACAGGTTCCGCAGTTGCTGAGCTCTATAACCAACCTAAAAATCCTGAGGAAGCGATCAGCACAACTGTTGCAAAGATCATGGCGGGTTATCCTATTGGCCCTAGTAAACACTCAAACCGCAAAAAAATAATAACCATTTAAACCAATTGCCAAATGAAAAAGATAATTATAACTATTACTCCTTCCGGTCTGATGTTCTATGCAAACGGTGTGATCATGTTTGCGATGAATCCACCGGAGATAGTTTCCCAAAAATTATTTCTCAAAACAATCAACGAGGCGAAATCATTTTGCCTTAATTAAGAACTAACTATTAAAAACAATTTAAAAATGAAAAAGATAATCATATCACTGGTAATGGTCTTCACTGTAGCAGCAAGTGCATTTGCCGGGGATGAAAAAATTGATCAAAGAGTAGCAAAGGCATTTCAAAAAGAATTTTCTGCCGCCCAGGATGCAAAATGGTCAGTAAATAAAAATGTTTACCAGGTAACCTTTAGATACTACGACAGAACCATTTCTGCTTTCTATGATAAAAAAGGATACTTATTGGGTGTATCAAGGTATATGCTTTCTACAGAGCTTCCTTACTACCTGCAGAAAGAATTAAAAGAATATTACAATAATTACTGGGTGGTTGGCCTGTTTGAATTATCAAATGAAAATGGAACAAGCTACCATGTGACACTTAAAAATGCTGAAGAGACTGTGATCCTTTCATCAACAAAGGAGAATACCTGGGAGCTGTATAACCAATACAAGAACCTTTAAAAATTTGTAAAACGATAAATTAAAATCAACTCAAAAATGAAAAAAAGAATAATAACAATTTTAATATCACTTATACTGGTTGTTTCTATCGGTGTAGTGCTGGCGAATAACAAAGCAAAAATTGACAAAGCAGCTAAGCCTGTAAAAGAAAACCCGGTGATACCAGTGAAAGCTTATGAGGCAAAAACAGATTCTTTCAATACTTCTTTTACGATCAATGGAACGACAATTCCTGTAAAAGAAGTAAAGATCGCCTCCGAAGTACAGGGCAAACTGATCGGCTTATATATAGATAATGGCGATATGGTAAGAGCAGGCCAGGTGATCGCTGTATTAGATGCTTCTGTTTATTCAGTTCAACTAAAAAGCATCGAGGCATCAATAGCAAAAGCGGAATTGGATCTGAAACGCTACACAAAACTGATCGAAATGGGCGGAGCGACTCCAATGCAGGCAGAAAGTGCACAGCTACAGATCGCTTCTTTAGTTGCCGAAAAAAGACAAGTGCTTGAGCAAATATCGCACATGCAGATAAGAGCTCCCTTTAGTGGTAAAGTAGAGAATGTATCTGTTGAACTTGGTTCATTTGTTACTTACGGTACAGTGCTTGGCCAGTTGATCGATAACTCTTCTTTAAAAATAAATGTTTATCTGAGTGAACAGGAAGCTTTCAAAGTAAAAACGGGTCAGCAGGTAACTATCAGCAGTGTTGTGCTTACTCAGCCAAAGAATGGTAAGATCAGCATGATGAGTGATAAAGCTGATGCATCAGGGAAATTTTTAGCAGAAATAACTTTTGATAATAAGCAAAAGGAAAAACTTAAAGCCGGTGTGATCGCTGATGTTCTGTTTTCAGTTGATAGAGTTGAAACAGGTCTGTCAATTCCTGCAAGCGCATTGCTTGCTGGTACAAATGATGCGAAAGTGTATGTTGTTAATGGCAACAAAGCTGAACTCCGTAAGATCAAAACTGGCATTGTAACCTCAACCAAAGTGGAAGTAACAGAAGGTTTAAAGGAAGGTGAACAAGTAATTATTTCCGGTTTATTAAATCTTGAAAACGGTACAGCTATTTCAATAAACAAGTGAGTGGTGATCGGTGAGTCGTGAGTAAAACGTGTAAGATGATTTGAGAGAAAGATTATTCACCACTCACCACTCACAACTGACAAACTAAAATCAATTTAAAAAGTATAAAACTAAAATATGTCACTAACAGCATTATCCATAAAAAGGCCGACACTGATCGTTGTAATCTTCTCAGTGCTTGGTTTATTGGGTGTAGCGAGTTACTTCTCGATAGGTTATGAGCTGTTGCCAAAAATGTCGAAGCAGGTGATTACGATAAGCACCTCTTATCCCGGCGCAGCACCTACAGAAGTGGAGAACTCGGTTACCAAAAAAGTTGAAGATGCCATTTCTTCATTGGAGAAATTGGACAATATAAAATCACAATCTCTTGAAGGCAATTCCAAAGTTATCGTTGAATTCAAAGCCGATGTGGACATTAACCAGGCAATGGAGGATGCACAAAGAAAAGTAAACAGCATAGCAGCTGACCTCCCTGAAGATGCAAAAGATCCTGTTATTTCTAAATTTTCAGTTGATGAAGCGCCGATCATGAAAATGTCGGTAAGCGCTACTACTGATAATCGTCAATTATATGATATTGTAAAGCAGCGTATCGTTCCGCTTCTTTCAAAGTTGGAAGGCGTAGCGAATGTAGGAATGATGGGCGGTGAAGAAAGACAGGTTCGTGTAAATCTTGACAGGAAAAAATTAGAATCATTTAATCTCGATGCGCAACTGGTATTAACTGCGATCGAAAGTTCTAACCTGGATTTCCCTGCGGGTTCAGTAAAAGATCAGTCAAATGAAACTACGATCCGTCTTGCAGGAAAATTTAAAGAACCAAAAGATATAGAAGATGTAGTGATCACAAATCATGATGGTCGTACAATTTTCTTAAAAGATGTTGCGGTAGTTATTGATGGAATAAAAGAAACAGAAACGATCAGCCGGTACAATGCGACTACAGCCATTGGTTTATTAATGTACAAGCAAACTGACGCAAATGCAGTACAGGTAAGCGAACAGGTGCAGGAAGAAGTAAAGAAACTTGAACAAGAGTATGCTTCATCAGGGCTAAAGTTCGCAATCGCACAGGATTCATCTGAATTTACATTGGCTGCTGCTGAAGCGGTGAATCATGACCTGGTACTTGCAATTATTCTTGTGGCATTGGTGATGCTTGTGTTTTTGCACAGCATGAGAAATGCGATTATCGTCATGGTCGCAATCCCTGCATCACTGGTTTCTACTTATATAGCCATTCATGCATTTGGTTTTACATTTAACCTGATGACCCTGCTTGCCCTTTCTCTTGTAATAGGTATCCTTGTGGATGATAGTATTGTAGTGCTTGAGAATATTCAACGCCACCTGGAAAAGGGAAAGGATAAACGTAAAGCCGCGCTTGATGGAAGAAATGAAATCGGGTTTACTGCGATGTCGATCACATTGGTAGATGTAGTTGTGTTTCTTCCCATCACAATGGTAGATGGATTGATCGCAGACATTCTTCGTCAATTCTCATTGGTAGTTGTTGTATCTACACTCATGAGCTTGTTTGTATGTTTTACATTAACACCATTGCTTGTGTCAAGATTTGGTAAGCTGACGCATCCGGATAAGAAAAAATTGGGAGGAAAAATAATTCTTTGGGTGGAAAGTAAAATTGAAAAGCTGACTGAAAATTATTCTTCATTATTAAAATGGAGTTTATTCCACAAACGTTGGGTATTAATTACAACAATAGGGTTACTGTTCGGCTCATTTGCATTGGTCGGTGGCGGTTTTATCGGAAGTGAATTTGTAAATATGGGTGACAGGGGTGAACTGGTTGTAAATGTTGAATTACCTAAAGATGCAAACATTCAGCAAACGAATTTAAAAACACAGGAGGTTGAACAATATATTTTATCAAAGCCTGCAGTTGTGAATGTATTCTCTTCAATGGGAAAAAGTGATAACCAGTTTGCACAGCAGGGTGAAAGATATAAATCGGAGATCAGTATAAAATTGGTAGACAAAGGAGAAAGACCTTTCAGCAGTGAGCAATTCTCACAGATACTTAAAAAGGAGTTAGAACAAAAAATTGAAGGAGCAAAGATCACTACCAGCCAGGTTGATATTATGGGTAGCACAAGCGAAGCTCCTATTCAACTTGTATTAAACGGAAACAATGTAGATGAGTTGCTTGGTTATGCAGATACTATTCTTGCAAAAATGAAATTAGTACCAGGCACATCAGCACAAAAAATCTCTATTGAAAATAATAAGCCGGAAGTAAGTGTTAAGATCGATAAAGAGAAAATGGCAGCGCTGGGTCTTCGAATGGACCAGGTTGGCAATGTGATCAATCTTGCTTTCAGCGGAAACAGCGATACGAAATTGACACAAGGACAATATGATTATGATATTACTGTAAAACTGGATGCATTTAACAGGCAATCAGCAGATGAATTAAAACAAATATCATTTGTAAATGCATCAGGTGAAACAATTCGTCTTGATCAGTTTGCACAAATTGAGAGAACCATCGGCCCGGCAAAACTTGAACGTAAGGATAGAATGAGCTCTGTAACAGTTTCATGTGAAGTAGCAGGTCGTCCGCAGGGTACAGTAGGTGCAGAGATACAAGCATTGGTAGAAAAAGATCCGTTGCCTGCAGGTATCACTATTTCTTATGAGGGTAATATGAAACAACAAGCCGACGCATTCGGAAGTCTTGGTATGGCATTGATCGCTTCTATCATTTTCGTTTACCTTATCATGGTGGCGTTGTACAACTCTTATATCTATCCGTTCGTGGTATTGTTTTCAATCCCGGTTGCTATGGTAGGTGCTTTGCTTGCATTGGCAATGAATATGCAATCACTCAATATCTTTTCTATTCTTGGCATTATCATGCTGATAGGATTAGTAGCAAAGAATGCGATACTGATCGTTGATTATACGAATCAATTAAAAGAGCAGGGAAAGAAAACAATTGATGCATTAATGGAATCAGGTCGTACAAGGTTGCGCCCGATCCTGATGACAACAATTGCGATGGTGATCGGTATGCTGCCATTGGCATTAGCAAGTGGCGCAGGTGCAGAATGGAAAAATGGAATGGCCTGGGCATTGATCGGCGGATTGACAAGTTCTATGCTACTCACACTTGTAGTAGTACCGGTCGTATATGTCATCATTGATAAGATCAAAGATAAATTCACAAGCAAGAAGACAATTGAGATCAATCCTGAATTGCTTCCTGCTCCAATAAACTAATTAATTAACTAAAAACATCAGATAAAAAATCAAAATGAAAAAGATCCTCACAATAGCAATTTCATCAATAACTATGATGCATGGAGCTATTCTTTTACCGAATACCGCAGATGCGCAGATGGCGCAGCCAAAGGAAGAAAGTAAAAACACAATAACAGTTGCGGCTGATCCGCAATACAATAAAGCCAGCGGCATAAAAAAGTTTTTCTGGGGCGATCATTATCGGAAAGAATGGGCAACACCCGTTGAGGTTGAAATCCTTGATATGGATAATGAAGCAGGTGGACTAACTCCTGTCAAGCTCGGGGGAGGGTTGCAGACAAGATCACTTCGCCTGAAAGGAGCGAATGGCCGGGAATATATTTTACGTTCTGTACAAAAAGATGTATCGAAAGCAATCGTTTCAGAACTAAGAGAAACATTTGCACAGGATGTTGTACAAGACCAGGTATCTTCTGCTAATCCTTATGCGCCAATGGTAATTGCATCACTGGCTGAAGCTGCAGGAATATTGCACAGTAAACCGAAACTTGTTTATGTGACCAACTCAGATCGGCTTGGTGAGTTTGCAGAAACTTTTGCAGAAACACTTTGTCTTCTTGAAGAACGTCCATCAGGAAATGAGGATGACAATGCAACATATGGCTTTTCAAAACATATAATCCATACAGACAAATTGCTTGAAAAAGTTTTCAGCAATAGTAAACATGCTGTTGATGAAAAGGCTTATGTAAAAGCAAGACTATTTGATATGCTTATCGGTGACTGGGACAGGCACGAAGACCAATGGCTTTGGGCAGCATTTAAAGAAAATGATAAAACAATTTATGAACCCATTCCGAGAGACAGGGACCAGGCTTTTTCAAAGCTGGATGGATTTATTCCACAATTGGTCACCGGCAAATCAGGCGTACGCAAAGTGCAAAGCTTTGAGTATACAATCGATGATTTAAAAGGATTGAATATGAATGGCAATCACCTTGACAGAAGTTTTACAACAAGACTCGTATTCCAAGATTGGCTTGACGCAGCAGAAGAACTACAGGATTCTCTTACAGATACAGCAATTGCTGCAGCGTTCAGAGAAATGCCTGATGCTATATATAATATATCAGGTGAAGAGATCATAGCTAAGCTAAAGCAAAGAAGAGCTGATCTGCTGAAGTATGCAAAGGCGTATTATAAATTCTTATCCGGGCAAGTAGATATTACAGGCACTAAGGATAAGGAATTCTTTGAAGTAATAAGAGTGAATGATGATTCAACGACAGTTATAATTTATAATGCAGGCGAACATGATCTGTGGAATAACATAGTTTATCAAAGAACATTCCCTCGTTCTGAGACAAAAGAGATCCGTCTCTTTGGATTAGATGGTGATGATGTATTTAATGTAAAGGGTGCATCAAAGAGGGGAATTACAGTACGGATCATTGGCGGCAATGGCAATGATAGTGTTACTGATCGTTCGTCAGTAAGTGGGATGAGTCAGCAGACAAAGGTTTACGATAACACAAATACAATTTTCAATACAGGGAAAGAAACAGAAAAAAATATTTCATCAGACACATTGAAGAATGTTTATAACCGCAAAGCATTTACGTACGATTGGTTTGCACCTATAGTAATACCGGGTTATAATGTCGATGATGGATTTATTACTGGTGCCGGAGTTATTTTTAAGAAAAAGCAATTTGGAAAAGCTCCTTATGGTTCTATGCAAACGATAGCCGGGAATTATGCTTCGGCCACCAGTTCCTATTCTCTATGGTATAAAGGAATTTTCAAAGAATTTATCGGTAAAGCAGATCTGCACCTTGCTGCAAAGTATAGTTCGCCAAGATATTCACGCAACTATTATGGGATGGGTAATGAAACAGTGATAAATGAAGAGGCAGACAAGGATTATTACTACGTTCGGATGAGCCAGCTTTCTATTTCATCATCAATGCACAGGCAATTTGGAACAAAGCATACCATTTCATTTGGAAGCGAATTCCAGGCGGTAAATCTTGAGGAGAACGATGGCAGGTTTGTTTCAACTGAAGATGCAAAAATTGATTCAGCAACTTTCGATAAAAAGAAATATGCAAACTTCCAGGTAGCTTATGAATTCAACACCATTGACAATGTATTGTTCCCAAGAGATGGTTTTAAGATTTATGCAGGCGGACGTTTTACACAAAATATTGATGAGAACGATAAACATTTTGTTCAACTGTTTTCTGAAGCCTCATTATTTGCATCTGCAGGAAGATTTACCTTGGCTACCCGGTCAGGTGCCGCTACAATTGTTAGCGATGACTATGAATTCTTCCAGGCACATACTATCGGCGGATTAAATTATCTCCGCGGTTATCATAAGGACAGGTTTGCAGGTAAAACAAGCGTTTATCATAACACTGAATTGAGATTCAGTGTTAGCAACATGAATATGTATATCACAAAAGGCACATGGGGCTTGCTTGCCTTTGCCGATCATGGTAGAGTCTGGGTGCCCGGCGAAGAATCTGATACGTGGCATCATGGCTATGGTGGCGGTATATGGTTCCTGCCGTTTAATAAGATGGCGTTAACAGCAACTTACGGTGTTTCGAAAGAAGATAAGCTAATTAGTATAAAGGCAGGATTTCAATTTTAATTAATAAAAGTAAAGACAGTTCTTATGGTTTTGCATGTTGGTTTTGGTTTAATGTTACAGCGGGTGGCTTCAGCCGCCTGCTGTTTGCAATCTGGAAAAAATTAAAAACAAATTCTAAATAATTAAAAATAAAAAAACAAAATGAAAAAGATGATCTTATTAGCAGTAGTTCTATTTACGTCGTATGCTGCTCTGTTTGCACAAAGTCCTGATATAGGAAAGGGAGTATGGTTAAATGATGACAAAGATGCCCAAGTGGAAATTTACAAAACCGGAGATAAATATTTTGGGAAGATTGTTTGGACCCGGAATATGTATGAGGCAGATGGGAAAACACTGAAGAAAGACAGTAAAAATTCTAACGAACAATTAAAAAACAGAACCATACAGAATTTGATTATTCTTTCAGGATTTACTTATAGCGATGGCGAATGGACGGGTGGAGAGATATATGATCCTAAAAGCGGGAAGACTTATAAAAGTAAAATGAAGATCAAAGGAAGCAGCCTTGAAGTGAGAGGATATATAGGTAACCCAATGTTTGGAAAGACATCAATATGGACAAGGCTGTCATAATTCATTAATAAAACTTAAACCGAAAGAACCACTTTAATGAAGGGATCATTGGCCATAAAGAAAAAAAGCTTACTGGAATATATTTTTTTCAGTAATTATTTCTATGGCATCTGTGCAGTGGCACTTTCTGTTGAAGCAAGTTTGCAACAACGTTTCCCGTTAAACGGAGTACAGTACTTCGGTTTAATTTTTATAGCAACAGTCCTTTATTATGTTTATCCATACACGAGGAAAAGTGAGGAAAGCAAAAATCCCCGCACAAATTGGTATACGAGGAATTATGATCTGATGAGACGGCACCAGTTTTTGATTTGTATTGTTTTAGTGATCTCTGGAATTTTATTTGTTGCAAATTATTTCGACCAGCTATTAAACATCTCACTGATTCAATGGCTGACAGTACTGGTTTTTCCGGTTGTAGCTGCTTTGTATTATGGTATAAATTTTTTATCCGGAAAATATAATCTCAGGAAAATCGGATGGTTAAAACCATTTATGATTGGATTTACATGGGCAGGGCTTGTTACTATTTATCCTGTTTTATTTTATGGGATCATTAATAACGAGAAATATCAGTTTACCTGGGTTGGCATTCTGCTGTTCCTGAAAAACCTCATGTTTATAGCCGTACTATGTATCATGTTTGATATTAAGGATTATGCATCTGACTGTCTTTGTTCTTTAAAAACCTTTGTAGTAAGTCATGGATTACGAAAAACTATTTTTAGTATCCTTTTACCATTGTCAATCATAGGACTTGTATTTTTTATATGGTACGCAGTAACGCATCATTTCCATGAAATGCGGATCATATTGAACATAATACCATTTATGTTATTGGCTGTTGTGGCGTATTCATTACGAAGGCGCAGATCATTGCTGTATTACCTGTCTGTTGTTGATGGGTTGATGCTGGCGAAAGCAATTTGTGGAACTATCGCAATAAAATATTTTTAAAATAGAAAAAAATTATCAATGAAAGGAAAATTTAATAAAAAGAATAGATTAATGGCCTGGTTATCGAAGCCAAAGAAAGCAAAAAAGAGCATTTATGACCAGATCGAAGAAACAATTGCCGAACGCAAACGGATCTTACCGGAATGGGAAAAACTATTTCTTGGGGAAGATGTGACAACGAAGAAAGATATACATCTGCAATTACAGGAAACAATTTCTGAGTTCAAGCAAGCCATGAAGCAGCATGAAGGCTTCTTTCTATCAAATCAAAATAAAAAAGCTGCGTAAGGGCAGTAAAACATTAAAGAAAAAAAACAGTTATGGAATTCCTTTTTGCATTACCGATACTTTTTATACCCCTTCTGTTCCCGGTTATTGCCGGATGCATGGCAAAATGCTACGGACGTAAATTCTGGTTCTGGTTTTGGATGTCAATACCATTGCCATTCATCAGCCTTATCATATTATTATGTTTACCGGATAAAGCCAGTCATTCAAACAATTCTTCGGTATTTGAAGCCGATGAGTTTGGGATGTATCGGTAATAGAAATAAAACCACATCAAATGAAACATATATTTCATAAAAAATTTGAAGAGGAGTTTTTGCTAAGCGAGAAACTCAGAACCACTATTCTTGCTTGTATTTTTTTTATCGCGACGATCGGGGCCTCTGTATTGTTATTATTTTTCAGCAATGATGGCTCGGATGAATTGCAGCGAGGTACTCTGCAGAGCATTTTCTTTTTTCAACTTTCACTTTTTTCATTTGAAATAGTAGCATTGCTTTATATTATCCGCCGTATAAAAAAGAATCGTCAAACAATTCCGCTGGCAGGTCAATACCTGAATGTTGGAATTGAAATAGTGGCGCCGGCTGTGATCATGCTTTTATTAGCGCAGCAGTATCAGTCTCCGGATAGAGTATTGCACTCACCGCTTATGAATATTTATTTTGTATTCATTATTCTTTCAACGCTGAGATTAAATTTTAAAATTTCACTGTTTGCGGGATTATTTGCAGCCTTCAATTTCCTGTTATTAAGTTTTTACCTGATAAATAAGGCCAATGGATCAAATGCTCTTAACGATTTTCGGAACGAGTACATAATAGCAATTGCAAAATCTGTCGGTCTTTTGATGAGCGGCGTAGGTGCTGCGTTTGTTGCGAGGCAGATCAGGTTGGGCATCAATCGTTCTTTAATGGTAGCAGAAGAGGTCAACAAGGTTGTGAATCTTTTTGGCCAGCAGATCTCAAAAGAAATAGTGGAGGAAATGCTGAAGAATGAAGGGACAGTGAAAAGTAAGTTGATGAACGTATGTGTAATGTTTATCGATATCAGGAACTTTACAAAATTTGTTTTAGATAAGTCACCTGTGGAGATCGTAAAATATCAAAACGCTTTTTTCTCTATTGTAGTAAATGCGGTTACAAAACATCAAGGGATCGTTAACCAGTTCCTGGGTGATGGCTGTATGATCACATTTGGAGCACCTGCGGAGCTTCAAAACCCCAGCCAGCACGCCGTAAATGCAGCGCTTGAAATAAGAAAGGAATTGAATAAGGAGATAAGCAAAGGAAATATTCCCTTGACTAATATTGGCATTGGCATACACACTGGTGATGCTGTAACGGGAAATATCGGGAATCATGAACGTCAACAGTACTCCATAACAGGCAATGTCGTGATCCTCGCATCGAGAATAGAGCAATTGAACAAAAAATTTGATACTCAATTTCTGGTATCTGAAGAAGTTGTAAAATCAATAGATAAAACAATCAATTCTGAATTAATAGGCGCGGTAACTATCAAAGGATGGACTTCGCCCGTTTCAGTTTATAAGTTGGCATAAAAATGAATTACAAACCATGAACTCAGTATACTGGCCAGTTGCACTCCTTTTGCATTTAATCACTCATCGCTTCTTTATTCTGTTCTGGTTTCCATTTAAGTTTACCTAAAAAATCAATTTTGAAACGAAATGAATGGTTTGTTCATTTTTTGTTTCATTTATTATCAAACAGAATTTCAAGAAATAAATTTTTATGAAAGCATCTATTAAAATATTATCATTTTTGTTAGTTATGGCCTTATCATCAACAACAAAAACAAATGCTCAAAAAACAACAAAGGACTCCACTGGTTTCCCTGGAGATAATTTTAGCTTGCAGGGAGCCCTGGAAATGTTTCAAAGGTCGTCTTCGCCGGAAGAATTTGAAAGACTCATCAACACAAAAGATAAAAATGTAAATAATCTCGATCTGAATAAAGACGGTAAAACTGATTATGTAAGAGTGATCGATAAAACAGAAAAGAGAGTACATGCATTTATCCTGCAGGTTCCGGTATCGCTCAAAGAAAATCAGGATATTGCAGTAATAGAACTTGATAAAACAAGTGACACATCAGCAGTAATACAGATTGTCGGCGATAAGGATATATATGGACGGGAACTTATTATCGAACCTGGTGAAGGAGAAAATGATAATGTCAACCTCAACGAGCATCATGGAGCAGCAAGAGGGCCATCCATTAATTATGTTGGCGATAATATCAGCGCTGTAATTATCAATGTTTGGTATTGGCCATGTGTAAGATTTGTATATACCCCAGTTTATTTACCCTGGGTCTCGCCATGGTATTGGGGTTGCTATCCTAATTGGTGGACAGCCTGGAGACCGGTTTCTTTGAATGTATGGTTTCCCGGTAGCGTAGTATACAATAGGAATTATGTTTCTGTAAATACCTACAGGGTGAGTAGTGCACGCCTCTTGTATACACCTTACCGAAGCAGTGCTATATCCATAAACAAGCAAACTGCAGTTTTAGCAGGTCCTAATGGAGTAGCAGTCGGCGCTAAAACGACTGTAACAGGTCCGTCAGGCAGATCTGCAACAAGGGTTTCGGGTGTTATCGCCGGACCCAAAGGAGCAGTTAGAACAACGACAGTAAGAAAAGGAAGGTGGTGATGAATTTGACTGACCGGCCTAAGGCACATAACTTCCATTTATTTCACGACACCATTTTGACACATTCTTTCTGTAACTGATTAAGAATAGAAAAGAAAGGATTCCCGTGGTAGGCACACTACTTGTTTTATTTGGACTACTTTTTCTGCTGTCAGACATTTTTGTTTTTACTTTCGGTTCCTTAAAAACCAGGAAAGCTATTGAAACTGTTAGTGAAGTGATTCATCATTTCATGAAAGCAAATCTCGTTAACGGGGAAATGCACAAGATCGTAAGAAGTTTACCGCCAATTACAAGTCAATTCAAAAACTGGGAGTTGACCTTTTTTTAGCGATAGTTTTTCCAATTGCCATCAGCATCGTAACTAAAAGACCGCTCATACCCACATGAATTCCAGATTGTATCAAAGGCGGGTTTCAACAAAAAAGGGATGTTATCATCCAAACTATTGATTATAACTTCAGGTAAGGTAAAAACGTCTTTGTTAATATTAATCGGTTCACTAAATGCACGTACTAAATCCGACGAAACAAAATATCCTTTAACATTAATTAGAGAAAGAAAAAGATAAATTGGCAGATCAATTTGTATTTTTTTATATGCCTCCAAGTACTCTTCTATTATTTCAACAATTAACCACTCATAATTGCGGCCTTTCACTGAGGGAATTCCTAAACGCCCAAAGTGTGGAAATAAGAGCTCAGCGTTGACAGTTTCGATAATTCCGTTTCGAAAGAATTGCACATAAGTGTTGGATTGGCCTGGGGTTAAGGAAGCGCTAAGAATTCCATCCAAATTAAATCTTGGAGTACGACTTCCACCGTCCAAGGGTCGAAGATTTTTAATTTCAAATTGCTTGGAAGCTATATCAAATTTTTTCCCCGGTGCAAAACTTGAAAATGGAATTAAATGCAATGCAATTTTTCCATTGTTTGCCAATAAAACAGGTGTTTCGTCTGCAACTATATTCCCGATTCTTTGGGCAACAAAATTTCTAATTTGTTCAGTGTTCTTTTCTGTAAATGCAAAGGCCGAACGAAGTTCTTCAATATCCAATTTATACTTACCATTTGTGCCCCTTGAATAAAATTTGTCACTTCCTTTTAAAATAACCTGGTGAGGGCTTGCCCAACTTTTATGTATTCTGATCAGAATAATGAATTTATTTCCCGACACATTGAACGTCTTATTATCAATACCCATAATCCGGGGCTTTATTCCATCACGTAATAACGATTCAATTTGAAGTAGGGTTTGATCGGGGTCACCAAGCTCGATACCTTCTATTGATTTTGGTATTCCTTTGTCTTCACTAATTCCAAATATCAAATCTCCACCGCTTGCATTCGCGAAAGATGATACATCCGCAAGAAACTCTTTCTTGTCGTTGTCGGTTTTAAGATTTAGAATTTGTTTATATTCAATAGTCTTGCTTTCGCTAACACCATTGTCGATCAATTCTTGAAAATCGATAGCCTTTATTGCCTCAATGGGTTTTGTAATCATTTATATCCGGTGCTTTAATATTTACAGATTCAAAAACGTAACGTTAAAGGATTAGCCATGTGGCGGCATTCGGTATTCCGCAGGATGCCGTTGATGATTGATAAATACTATTGGCTCAATTCGGTCTCTGGTACATACTGATCTACCTTGTCATTCTAAAAGAGTTTTAAACCATTTTGCGAACTTTTCTCTTTCGTATGGAATGATTGAAATTGCGTCTTTCTCATAAGTATTTGAGAAAACGATCATATTGACATTTTCTTTACTGACACATAGAACCATCACCACTGAACCGTGTCCCGAATTGACCCTGATTGCAAAAACCGCTAACTCTTTAATTTCATAAATTTTCTTCTTAAAATTCTTCCATCCTGATGTACTAGAATTTTTGTAAGATTGAGAACCTTCAAAGCTTTTGACAAAACCATCTTTATTATAACCTGCACCATCATAATAATATTCGTAATGGTCATAAAATTCTAATACTTTGCTTGAAACGCTATCTAATGGAACATATTTTGAAGTAGTGTCTTTTATCGTTGACCAAAGGAATTGCTGTCCGAATGCGGTTGTAATGAAAATTCCAAAGCAAAAAGTTAATCCAATTTTTTTCATCATGAGTTGGATTTAGTTACCTCAACATCTTTTGTATTTGTTAAAAATTGTTCGTCGAGAGCATTGGGAATGACTTCACGAATGGCATGATAAGTTTCCCAATTCTCAAGGATTTTCTCAATGTTAAGGTCGAACTGTTTCATATTTAGCTCAAATTGGATTGTAGGTGTTCAAGAGAGTTTATTGCCGATAAGTAAGCGGAAGCAGATGAACATTTATTTTCAAGCTCAGCCATTGCTAATTGTATCTTTTCCATTCCTTTTACTTTTCTTTTTATCTTGGCATTTTCACTTTTTAATGAACTCATTTCACTTAATTGTCCTTCGGTGAATCTTTTCATACAAGCAACTAAAGCTTCACAATAAAAATCATTTGTATTAAAATTATTTGGTTTCAAAATAGCTGAAAGTTCAAAGTCCTGCAGTGGTCTATCATAATACATTGACTGGTATGTTTCGATTGAAGTGTTAATATCGGCAGAATATTGACTATTACTCTCTGCTTTTCTTAAGGTATTAATTCGCTCAAGTAATAATTCATACCTCCCTTTGATTGTATCAAGGTTTTTTGTTGTGGAAATGATATGGACAGTTTCTAAAACCTGAAGTCCCACACCTTGTATTGACATTGAAAAATAGCTGTCCATTAGTCTTGGTTTTGAAGCATTTAATTAATAAGGCTGCTACTGATACGTAAATATATACAGTATTTCAATCGGCTAAAAATTATATCATGCTGGAAATCAATGGCAAAAAACTCAGTCTTTCTGTTAGAATGATTTCATTTATATGGTTTAAATGAAACTAAACCATTTGTAATTAATATGTTTTTATCCTGCGCTTGGCACCTACGGAACTAAAATTTCATGCATATATTAACATTGACTTTGATGCTTTGGAACAATTGACCTTATTTACTATCTTGTCATATCTGCGAGGTACCTTTCAAAGACGAACCAAGATTTTAACCTCTGATCAGTAGCAAGAAGTTTTCCAATGTAATATCATGGCGATGGAGTTATTTCTTTTGATCGCAGACAGCTATTTCTATATTAATGAGACCCTATTAGCCGCTATATGACTGACTTAGTTTTTTTAAAAGCCCTTAGAGATAAACTTAAAGGTGGTAATACAAGATCGATTCATCTTAATGTTTTACCTGGTAGGTATGCAACAAGACTGGATTTTTCTAATCTCAACTACATCGAATCTGGTCTTACTGAAAAATTCCTTGAAATACTTTTAAGCAAAGCAAATTTTGAATTTAAAATCTCTTACGACAACATTGATCTGAATACAATATCGGGTGAAGAACAAAAAAAACTTGGACTGCTATCCAAAAGATTAAATTCTCTGTTCATTGAGAATGAAGATAATTTTAAAGAGCACGGTATAAAAACTTTTGGATTTGGGTATCCGATAATTATTAAACGCTCCAAACAAGACCGAAATAAAATTATTAAAGCACCTCTGTTCATTTGGCCTCTTGAAATTTTTAAATCGTTAAACAAAGTAAACTCCTGGTCTATTCTTCGAAATAAAACAAAAAATGAAGCAGGCAAAATAGTTGATGAAGAAATTCACTCCGTCGGTTTGAACGAAGTGTTAATCTCCTTTATTAAAACTGATGAGGATATTTCCATTGTCCAGATAAATGAAGACCTGCTTGAAGATGCTGTTATTGATAAAGCTGAATTAATTGATACATGTGTAAAAGTATTACAATCACTAAATGCGACAGACAGCAATATAGCGGAGACACTACTTTCTAAATTCAAGGAGCCATTAACTGCAATTCCTGATTCCTCCCACTTCGAATCAATTACCGGAAATATTCCCTGGATTCATTTCGGTGGTGTATTCGGATTGTTTCGCACTCAAAAAGAAAGTATCATTACAGATATAGATAGGTTAATGGAACGGTTCGATGAATTTGATTTTGAAAACCTCGAATTTGATGGTTTCTCAGGCACGCCTCACAGTGCGATTGAAACAGACCCAAGCCAACAAGAGATATTAAACACATTAGGCCCAGAGCCTAAGAAAATCATTCAAGGTCCTCCCGGAACCGGCAAAAGTCAATCCTTGACAGCATTAATCACAAACGCTTTAGCAAATAACCTGAAATGCCTTGTTGTGTGTGAAAAGAAGACAGCGTTAGATGTAATTAAGAATAATCTGCATAGAGAAAATGAACAATTAGGTTCTTTAGCTGCCGTTATTGAAGATATAAATAAAGATAGAGACGGCGTCGTGAACTCTGTTAGGGACAGAATAAATTCAATAGGGCAAAATCAATATTTTAATCAACACAATTACTCAAACATCCGACAAACTATTGAATCAACGGCCAGTATCCTCAATCAACAACATAAACAACTTGATAAAAAAATTTATCAGGGCAAATCCTGGACAGAGATTGTAGGGGAATTTCTAAAAAGACAAAAGCATGTCGAGTTTGCAACTTTAAAAGATCGATTAGATCATAAATTGTTCATGTTTTCCAAAAATGACAATGAGTTACCCGAAATTATATCCTTTCTCAGAACAGGTAAAAAATTATTTTCAGAAATAAAAACATTAGATCATCCACTCACGGTATTAAATGATGATGTCTTCCGACAAAGTAATGTAGTAGCTACTCAAATGAATCTTGAAAAAATATCAGCGAGCTTTATATCAAGCATTCCGCCTTTAAAAAAGGAAACAAGCGACCATTTGGAAGTAGCGAATAAATGGTATTGTAACGAGTACATTAATTATTCTGATCCCGTAAAGAAAGAGATTGCTATTTGGTTAGCTTACGCCAAAGGTGATACGATTGAAGAACTCCACGAACAACCCGAAGCCTTTGCCCTTGAAATATACGTCCATGAAAAGAAGCAAGAACTGACTAACCTTTTTATTGCTATTCAAAATGTCACTCAGAGATATAAAGAATGGTTAGAAGGGCATTATCATACCTATTATCTGTCTGTAAAAAATGTTGTTGAAGAATATCTAACTTTTGTGGAAAGTAATTGTAATCAATTCGGTCAAAATTTTCTAAAAAATGAGGGTTTTGCTCGCTTTATAACCAATGTTTTTAGTATTGTCTCAGGAAAACATAAAGTAATAAAGAGAAATCGCCTTGAAGTTGTAAATAGAATTCCTCCAATAAAAACTACTCATGAAGTTTACTCATATTTTGAGCACTCTTATTTAGAATCGGATAAGGAAAAGAATTTGCAGGTATATGTCAACAATATAGAGGAGTTAAATAATACGACCGTAGCATGGTATAATAGTGCCGATAAGCTTATTGAAGGCCACTGGCATAAGATTGCATCAGATAATTTACACACCGGATATGTTGAAAACGGAAATCTAATCAGGCAAATAGAGAATGAGTTTGATACAATCAGTAAAGATTTGATACAGAAATACAAGATTGGAAATGCTTTAGATAAGCCGCAAAATCTGCATGTCGTAAAGCAAAGAGTATCCGATCTGTTGCAAGAGCTAAATACAACCATTGAGCATCTTGAAAACTTTCGTAAGAATTATGTTGTACATAGAATCAAGAATATCCATATCAATACTGCGACAGAAAAAATATTTTCCGAATTAAAAAGAGAAAATATCCTGAGTCGTTCACTCACGTTTCCTGTAAATTTAAAAGAAGCCCAACGATTTGTCACTGAAGTTGAAGCTGACGCAATGGTTATTTCGAACAATTTGGAAGAATTCAGAGATTACTATAATTGGAACAATTTTTTTCTTGAACAACCTGCACTTTATCAAACAGTAATTAAAACCATAATTGAAAGTGGCTACGACGATTGGGAAAGAACTTTTGAGGCTTGGTACTTAAATTGGCTACTCTCAATAAATGAGGATAAGAGCCTTCCTAAATCGGACGACAAGATTAGAGAATTTATTGAAGCGAAAGACCAGTTAAGAAACTTGCAAATACGAAGTATTATTAGTTCATGGATCTCCAGACAAATTACCTCACTAAAAAGGCTACAACAACTTGGTTTGAGTTCTATTGGCCTATTTAATAAAAGGGGGAGCAGAGGAGAAAGAAGAAATTCGTTGAGAAAAATAATTCAAACGGATTTTGAATTATTTACAGACTTTTATCCAATTGTTATGGTAAGTCCTACTGTTTGTAGTTCAATTCTACCATTGCAAGAGGGAATATTTGATGTAATAGTATTTGACGAAGCAAGTCAGTTAAGGTTAGAGGACACATTTCCTGCTTTAATAAGAGGGAAAATCAGAATAGTTTCAGGTGACAGCCAACAGATGCCTCCATCCTCATATTTTCAAGGAGGGAGTGCAATCTTAAATCCAGGGGACGAGGATTTAGAAGAAGATGCTCCTCTATTAGACATACAAAACCAAAAAAGAGCGATTAACAATTCTCTTGATTTAGCTGAAAGCGAATCTTTATTAGTATATGCGGAAAATTGTAATTACAAACAATCATATCTGAAGATACATTATCGCTCACATCATCCCTATTTAATTGATTTTTCAAATCATGCCTTCTATGGCAAGAGGCTAATCCCAATGCCTGCTAAAAAGGAGTACAAGCCTATAAAGTTTATTGAGGTTAACGGCATATATGAAGATCAGGTTAACAGAGACGAAGCCCGTCAAGTAGTTGATATTTTATTGCATCATATCAAGCCTTTGAAAAATGGAAAATACCCAAGTGTTGGAGTAGCAACATTTAACTTATATCAGAGGAATTTAATTCTTGAAGAAATAACAAAAGTGAGGCAATTAAGCTCTGAATATGATAAAAAAATAAATGATTTAGGGGCAGATTTATTTGTAAAAAATCTCGAAAATATTCAGGGCGACGAACGTGACATAATTATTCTATCAACTACTTTTGGAAGGAGAATTGATGGTTCATTCAGGCAAATGTTTGGCCCGATACTTCAAAAAAACGGATACAAATTGTTGAATGTAATTGTTACCAGGGCAAAGTTTAAAGTGTTTGTTTGTACTTCAATTCCCCAAGATTATATCAAACAATATTCAAACTTACTGCAGCAACAAATAAATAATGGACGAGCTATTTTTTACACATATCTGGCCTATGCAAAAGCTGTTAGTGAGGGAGACATTGAAACTAGAAGCTCTATTCTAAAACAATTGTATGATAATTGTGATTCCAAAGTATTTGATATAGACTACGATGCTTTAGGCTCAGAATCACCATTTGAAGATGAGGTCTATTACCGATTAGCCGAAAAGATCGGACAAAATCGTTTAGAGCAGCAGTATCGAATTGGCGGGTTTAAAATTGATTTAGTAATAAAATCTGAAAAGACAGGAGAGCCTTTAATAGCTATAGAATGTGATGGTGCAAAATTTCACAGTAGTAATGAGGCTTATGCTTGGGATATGTTTCGTCAAAAGCAATTGGAACAATATGGATTTACTTTCTACAGGATATGGTCAACTAATTGGTGGTATTCACCAGAGAAAGAGTTAAGAAAATTAATTGACTTCATTCAGAGGGAAGATTTGAAAGAAAGACAACAAGAAAACGGATTTTCAGATCTGTTTTATGAAGACGAGGCAATAATTTCTATAAATGCTCAAGCGGAAACAAAGAACAAGGTTCATCATAATTCAACTGTTACTGTGAAAACAGCGGAGGATAAGACACTAAAAGTTAGGTTTAGCAGGGTGCAAAGTCAAACGAACAATAAACCTGATTCAAACGGCATTACTACGATTTATGAAAGATCGCCTTTGGCAGTAGCTCTATTTGGAAGAACTGAAGGAGAAGTATGTCAGCTTGGGATGCTGGAGGTTTACTATGAAATTGTAAAAATTGACTAGCTATTAAATAATTTGATTACAATTTACACACTTACCTCTTAATTCATGGATATGAAAATTAAAACAGATGACTTGCACATTGCAAACTGTCAAATATTAATAGAGATATTAGCATTTCAAAATGTAATTATTGAAATGCTTCTTATGAAAGATAACAAGTATACACCTGATGAAATTAATAGTATTCAGCAAACTCATATTAATAGGATAAGAAATCACGTTTACACAGAATTTGGGAAAACTCCCGACTTAGGCCAAGCTGAATAAATCTCAAGAAGCTTAGGAAAGGAGCAATTCTTTCCTTTTTATTTCATTAAAATGAAAATCTATAAACGTTTTATAGTTCTTGATGGCCCAAATGGGGTAGGTAAATCAACAATCATCAATTCACTAAAATTCCTATTTAATAAAAGTGGATTAGATTTTATTCTGACTAAAGAGCCAACTGATTCCGAACTAGGAAATTTTATCCGCAGCAATCAAAATGTTTATTCTTCAAAGACATTAGCAACATTAGTCGCTGCAGACCGATATAATCATATAGAAAAATTAATAGAACCAGCCCTGAATCTGGGTAAGATCATAATATCAGATCGTTATATTGCTTCTTCTTTGGTATATCAAGTTTTAGATGGACTCAACTATGAATTTATTTTAGATCTTAATAGAGAAATCTGTCTTCCCTCATTATATTTTATATTAACTGCAAATCAAGAAACCTTGGCAACTCGATTAAATGAAAGAACTAAGCTCACAAGATTTGAATTAGACACAGAATCAAATGAAGGAAAACTATTCGAAAACGCAGGTAATTTCTTGAGACAAAAAGGCGTCAATGTCTATTTTGTGAATAATGAATCTCGCTCAACTGAAGAAACTGGCAGAGAGATAATGACTAAAATTACAAATCATCTAAGCAGCTAATTTTTTAACCAATTTATGTGGGGGCCTTGAACCGGTAGGCTTTTTCTTTTGCAAATCTTTTCTTGTGCCTATTATTAATTCTTGAAGGCTATCTGTGTATTGCTTGAGAAATCTACGTTTGTAAACAAGCATGTAAGAAGGATGATGAATTGGAATAAACCTTATTTGACCTATTTGAAGCACGTTGTATCGATAATCATTTCTTAAACTAGCTGGCGGCAAGCCAAATTTTTTCGAAATAAAATCAGATACCTGTTTGCCCAACAAGAAAACAGTACTCGGTTGCAAAAAATTCAATTCCCACTCGAAATTTGGAAAGCACTTTTCCATTTCGTGTGCGACAGGATACCTAACTCTATTGTCTTGTATCGGTGCACATTTCACAAGATTTGTTTTATAAAAAGAGAACTGTCTTTTCAGGGGCGATTCGATTGAATGAATTAAAGCTCCAGAAGCAGTAAGAGGTGACAGAGGCAACTTTTTCTGCCCTTTTTCAAATTGCACAGCAGAAAGGCCAACCCAAAAAATATTTGATTTTTTAAATTGATCGAACGCTGGTCCTTGGTATATACTTAAGCCACAAGATTTACAAGCTTTTTTACAAAGCTTGATTTGTATTGGTAAGGTCCGAGAAGATATTACCGCCATTAAGATTGATTGTGCGGTAAATATAAGACTCAACTGCGTGATATTCAATAGCTGAGTAATTTCCACTATGAAAATTAAATTGGTGGCGACCTACAAGTTGCGACAGTCCTTCGTTTGGTGCAATTTGTATTACTTCTAAATTTTTTCCTTTTGCTTCCAATTCATGATAGATTTGAGTGCTATGATAAGGTCTGTACTGGAAAACGCTGGTTCTAAAGTTAACTCCAAAAGTTTGTGCTCTTCGCTTAAGGGTTAAGGCCAATTGATAAGTCATTTCCATATCGTCTGCAGTTTCTCCAGGAAAGCCGTAAATGAAGTAACCCTTTATATTGATACCCGCTTTAAATACTTTGGTAAGATTATTTATTATGACATCTACATCCTTTGTCTTGTTGATCTCAGATAAAATTTTCGGTGATCCTGATTCAATACCAATAAACAATTCAAAACAACCGCTTGCTTTTAGCTCCTGCATTAATGATTCGTTGACATTTCGAAAAGTTTGTACATGTGCCATTGACCTCCACTGAAGAGAAAAATGAGAGAAAATATTAACCGCTTTTTGAACAGTAGTTCCATTTTTTAGAAATAAATCATCTAACACACGTATTGAATTAACATTTGGGTATACTTGTAAAATATCGTTTAGTTCGGAAATAATAGATGAATCATTTCTTTCTCGAACCGGATAATCTTTATTATCTGATCTTGCTGCTGCACAAAAAGTACAATTATAAATGCAGCCTCTGCTTGCTACTATATTAGCTTCGGCAAAACCCAATGGATGCTTAACTGGTTCATTGTGGAAAAAGCTACGATCAAGGGGTACTGCTGAAATATCATTAACTATATACTTTGAATTTTGATCTACTCGGAAAACTCTGCGATTATTTTCAGCAAGAAATGGAATATCCTGAACGCAATCTTTTACAATATCAAGCATTATCCATTCACCGTCGCCTGTAACAATATCAATTGTATTACTTGTTTGCCAGGTAATTATTTTTGAATACAATTGTTTAGTTGACAAGCCTCCTACTACAACATGCGTAGGGAAATGAAGTCCCTCAATTAGATCTTTTACTAATTCATAGTTGGTTGTGAAAATATTCACCCCTACAAACTCCGGCTGTATTTCGGTTAGTCGATCAATTAAATCTTGCAACGGGATTTGCTGATCAACTGCATCAATCAGCTCTACGCTAATTCCGTTTCTTCTTAAATGGGTGCCGATATAACCAAGCCCAATTGGAGGTAATGAATCCTCTTCGTATAACTCGTTTTTATAACGAAACAATGGACTATTTACTAATACAACTTTCATACGCAACTATTAACTATTTCCCATTTCATCAGTTTTTGAGTTACCCAATTTTGCAATGAGGTTAGAAATTTCAACTCGTGGAGCTCTTTTATTCACTTCGGGATACAACAAGAGTTTTTCTACAACAACTTCCAACGACAATATTTGATGACTATACAATTCTTCAAGAACCCACAACAAGCCTTTTACAATTAACCCTCTTCGAGCCGATTCATTTCTCAAGCTTTTGTCTGAGCTTAATATTGATGCGTCCCTTCTTATTGCAGCTTCTAATACTGCAGCATCAGTTAGACCCAATCCGGGATTGCTATCAATTATAGCAAGAATATTCTCAAACACTCCTAAACGGTCTATTTGAAGATGACCCGCATCAATATAAGGCTGAATCTCTGCCAATTGCTCATCGTCTATTATTTCGGCTATTACCTCTGGCGTGGTTATAACAGTAAGTTTGAGACGATAAAAACTTTCCAAAAGACCTAAATCTAACAGGTCAAAAAGAATGCAGGCGTCTTTTATAATTACTTCTACTTTAACCGATACTGACATACTCCTTTCTTAAGTTATTAATGTCAGTATTACATAGCGCAGCCGCCTTGCTTAAACTGATGATTCCTTCCGATAATCCTCTTGCAATAAGTAGATCAAATCCTTTTGATGCTTCTTCTCCCTGATACTTGCCTGGCTCATCTTTTGATCCGAAAGTTTTGGACATATAGATAACCCAACGCTGATAATAATTGTCACTTATTATGCCTAATTCTCTTAGACGATGTACAATTGCCCGTATGGAAATGCCGTAGTATTCTTTAATCTTGATCAGCTCGTTAATGTAAATGTAGCTTCGCTTACCTCCACCCATCATTATTTTAAGCATTTCACTAGGAATGAGAAAACATGATGAAAAGAAATGGCACCATTCTTCTTCTAATTTATAATCACCTTTGAGAATTGAAAGATCAAGTAACAAATGAGCTAATTCGTGAATAATAGTAAAGCGAACACGTTCAATCGGCTTGCCCTTCTTGTTAACCACGACAATAGGAATTCCAGTCGAGGTAAACACCGCTAATCCATCAAGAGCATCCACATCGTCAACAATTATGACCTTAATGCCTTTTAGTTCTAACATTTCAACAATGTTTGCAATGGGCTTATCTCCTACATTCCAAACTTTACGAAGATGATCAGCAGCTTTTTCAACATCTTGCTTGTTCTCAATTTTGAAGCTCTTCAAAGGATTATCAAATAAATTCTGAACATTTAATATCTCTTCAAGTTCAATATACCGTTCTACATAGTCTCTAACTTTTTCAACAATGGCTTCTTCTTCCTTTTTAGTAAGTGCAGCTCGTTTTCTAAATAGAATTTGTCCCAGTTGAAGACTTTTCTTTTTTATGAAATAATCGGGCTTAACATGAAGTGCTTTTGAAAGAGCAAGTAAAACATCCGAAGTCGGATTCATTCCTCCTTGCTCATATTTGCTCAATGCTTGTTTAGTTACTTTGTTAACCAAAGCATCGGACAAATCTTGCAATGACATCCCTGCCATTTTACGTGCAAGTTTAAGTCTAGTTCCAAAAGTGTTATGGTTATCTGGTTGTGCCATGTTTTCCGTCTTGTTGACAAAAATATATAATTATTTCGATTTGTCAACCAAAAATGCTAAAATTTTTGACATTTTTCTTTGAATTGACGATTTTGCACAATTCTTTTATTGAAAATTATGACAGACAGGTTGTATGAAAATTTCAATTTTTCGTTACTGGACGATCACCGATTTAAAGAGGAAAGCGTTCGTGAAGAACTGATCGCACCTTTGATCCAATACATTGGTTATTCAAATTCAAAAGACACACAGGTAATTAGAAACCATGGATTAAACCATCCATTTGTAACCATAGGAAGCACAAAAAGGAATATAACACTTATTCCAGATTACGTGCTGAAAGTATTAGAGAAACCTGCTTGGATCTTGGAAGCAAAATCTCCCTCAGAACTGATAAACGAATCAAAGCACGCTGAACAGGCATATTCCTATGCTATCCATCCGGAGATTCGAGTAAATTATTTTGCTCTATGCAATGGACGAGAGTTTGTCCTCTATAATGTTACTCAGACAAAGCCAATATCTCATATTCCAATGTTGGCTATTGACCAATATAAAGAGTTTATTAAAGAAGTACTCGCTCCTGATAAAATTTTTAACCCAACACAGGTCGTATTCAAAAAAGATTTGGGTTTGCATGTTAAACGACTAGGCTTTACTCCTTCCGAACGTATCTTGATTTTGTATGTGAAACCTCTTTTCATAATAAAGTATGCAGATAATCTTTTTAGCTTCACTGCTCCTGTTGGTGCTGATGAAGACACCTACTTAGGTTCATTTGATTTTGATTTGACAACGGCAGAAAAATTAAGACCAATAATAGGCGAGCAAGCTTTTTTCAAATTAAAAGAACCAGTAAAAGATAACCTACTTAAGTTTCATTTTGGAGAAGATTTCCATCTTAATATTAGCGTTTCGCTACCTGAAAAAGAAACTTTGATCGAAGTTGAAAAGGAAATTTATTTGCCATTAATCATAAAAGATTTTTTGCCGCTGAATAACGGTAAATATTGAATATTATCTACGTGAAAGTTTGTTACGTCTCACCCCTTAATTATCCTATTCAAATATTTTTTGTAATGAATAATGCGGCCAAACTATTTTAGGGAAAAGTATGTGTTATCTCAACAAAAATTTTATATTTGTTCTGACAGGTAGAAAGCGTGAAAAAACGGGCTAACAGGCACGTTTACTGGCACATACTTTAGCTCTTCTATTTTTTTCGCTACATTTTTGACACACATCGTCTATAAAATATTGATACCGAGGCTTGGTCAGATTTCAGTCTCGAACATCATAAATCCTCAGTAAAAATTTCCAATTAAATCATTCTCCCTAAAGGTCTTTAAAATGCCTGCTAAGCAAGGACTTTAAAGGATATATTCGCCTGAAAAACTCCATTAATTGGTTTGAAAAATTTTCTTTGGGGCTCACAGCATAGCAAAAGGTTTCAACGAATTGTTGAAACCTTTTCTCTTTATGCTCCGCGGCTACCGGCTAAGCCAACGTTTCCAATCTAATCATCAATGGGTATGCCTTACATGTAAAAATAAATGTCAAAGGTTTTGTACTTTTATATTTACATGAAGCTAATTTATCTATTATTGTTACCAATAATTGCTTGCAACAGGAATGGTATCCAAACTACAATAACCAGTACCGATTCTTTAAAAAAATATAGTTATCGTATTGCCGGGTTTAACGGAAAATCCGTTTTCAGAGGGACAGGCTTTTTTGTAAACCATAACGATAGGACATTTTTTATTACTTCTAAACATTTGATTGCTCCATTTGATAGTTTGTGTCACATGAAGAAAATGCCTGATTACTGGCGCATATTTTTCCCGGATATTCTAACCAAAGGAAAATTTAAATCAATACGTATAGATATAAATAAAATACAGGATACAATTAGATGCCCGGTTGTTTCGGGTATAATTTCAATAGAAATTGAAGACTCAATTAACTATAAGTTTTTTTCAGTTGATTTACTGTCTGCAGCTTCACCTGGTTTACATATGCCAGACTCCATAAGCGTATATGGTTATCCTGATATAATGGATTATTGGAGGCCCTTTCTTTTAAAACCACCAGGTCATTTAGTTGGTATATGCCGAATAGAAAAGGATTTGTCAAGCATTTTGCATTGTAAATTTGAGTCTAGGAAGATTGATATGAAAGATTCCTTAAGAGATTATTCTGGTGCGCCTACTTTTATTAAAGATAATTTATCGGGAAAATGGCTTTTTTTAGGTGCTTGGCTCTCAGCAAGTCCGCATAATAAAACTATGCTTGTAATAAAGCCATCTGATATGGATAGTAGAATCTTGGGAACTGCTCGATAATCGATCAGTTGTTGTTAAATGTTGCACTAACTTAAATGTTAGTGCAACATATTAAATTCTAAGAGTTTAGTATTTAAATCAACCCCTCTTTTTATTAATTATAGATTGAAAAATAATAGAAGCTCATTAATCGCTTTTCACGTTATAGTTAAAGGCTAACTGAAAAATAGGTATATCAAACGCTTCCGATCTTGGTTGAATGTAACGATAGTAAAAACACTTAATGTTTAAAACACCATTAATATCTATTCCGCTTCCGATTGAATATCCGGTAAACATTCTTTTGTCCGGAGGATAGCCAGACAATTTTTGAAAAGAATTACCCGTTCTAATAAAGTGTATTCTTGAAAGTACCCAGAACATTCCCATATTTGCTTCTTTATCCTTTTCCCATGCTCCTGTCTTAAATAATAATCCGAAGCAAGAATAACTGCTAAAAAATGTAAAACTCTTAAGTGTGTTTGCTTGTATCCCACCCAACATTTTTTCTCCAACCTGAAATTCCAATGAAAAATCTGTTGCACTTTTCTTGCCAAACTGAATTGTGTTTTCTGTAGAAAAATTGAAAATTCCATTCAAAGGATTTATTAAACCTAACACCAGTTGTTCCGACCCCTTAAGTAAAGTATGTGTAGAATTTAAAGCGCCACTTGATACCCCAGAATAAAATGACAATGGTAAAGCAAATTTTTTGGGTTCTCCAATATAAATCCTAAATACCCGTGCGGATGCATTCATTTGGCCGCTATTTTGAATGTCTAGAAAACCACTGTTAAATAAATCAGGTTTTTTTTGTTGACTGCTTATTGTTTTAGCTTGAGAATATCCAAAGACTGGGCTAACAATAAAAATAAAAATAAAAACAGCATTTAACATTCGACACTTTTTTTGAAGATTCAAATAAACCATCCCGGCATTACAATGTCATTGGCCTATTGAATGTCCGGAACAAGCGAAATATCCGCCATCACAAAGCTCTATACCTGCCATCAAATGAGCCTTCATTCTTCTGAAACACTTTTTTCCCAAATTTGATGAAAATAAATAAACCACGCTACAATTTCCCATTCCACCGATATATGCTGCATCCACCGGTAACATGCAAGCCATCCAGAGTACGAAACATCCATCGATTTCGCCGGGAACCATTCTGGCTGCTTGGGAGTATAAGACAGTATTAAAAAGGTCAATTGCTTGTGAAAATGTAATTGAATCCACCTGCCCATATGTATCTATGATCATATCCTCCAGGATGGCTTGGGTAGCATTTATTTTAGATTCGTATGCATTTATTGCATTGGAACTTATACTATAATGTGATGCAGTAGCAGAAGTTCCGTTATCTGCCAAATAATCAATGAAATCAACAATTTGACTAATCCCATTAGGTGAAATTAAACCTTTCAAATAGTTTTGAGCGATTCGCAAACTATCGATAAATGGTTTTGCATAAGCGGAGTAGGAAACAGGGAAACTATGACATTCAATGTGCGTAGTATAATAAACATCGTTACTTGTTACAAGGTATGGTGAAATAGAATTTATTTCAACCTCTGCGACGGACGTGGGATAGGTTTGATAAAATGTAGCGGATGTTTCAGCGCTCGACTGTCCACTTGTCACTGTTAAATTGAATGGATGATTAGTATCATACGATCCTGCATCGAAGATATAACCAGTGACGGTTACATTTTGATCATATGGTTCGTTAAGCGTAACCTTGACTTTAAAATAATTATACTGCTGGGTCTGGGGATTTAATGGAATAGCTTCTGCTGTTACTATACACGAAGTAAGTGCTTGAGCATTTAATCGCATAGAAAACGAGTAAAGCAAGAATAGCGTTAACAACGCTGAAGTAATTTTTTTCATAAAATTATTTTTAATTAGTGCCTACTTGGGTAACCGCGGTTTTCGGCATATCCCGCACAATTGGCCAATTGATTAACCAAAGTTTCTCGATAAACAGTTCCGTGCAGAATTCTTTGATTATAGTTATTTAACTCGTAGTTTAATTAGGATTAATTAAGAGTTAATCATCATATAATTTGACTTTAGAGTGACTGTTTGCATTTTTATCGTATATGAATTAAACCTGTTAATCATGAAACTTTATCAAATACATCTAAAGAAGAAATTATATCGACAGGATCAGAAAAAAGAAGTTCAATTTTTAGATCTAATATTTTTGCAATTGCATGAAGTCTCTTAAGTGGAATGTCAGTCTTTCCTGTTTCAATTTTACTTACAGAAACTTTACTTATTTCTAATTCTCTTGCAAGTTGTTCTTGCTTAATACCTTTAAGAGTTCTCCACTTTCGTATATTGTTGCCAACCATTTTTAATATGTCGCTACCTACTGGTAACATAAACCGCTATTTGATTTCACCGACACTCATAATTATTTATTTGGTTGGCCTAGTTTAAGTTTTTGGTTGAAAAATTTGTTACCCCCATGCGATTTTTTGTAGCTTCTTTAAGGGCAATTAAAGTAAAATGAATCGTTCTGAGAGCAAGTACAGCAGTTAAATTAAGACAAACATCGACAAGTAACAGTCAGTTAATTTCCCTTAGTAGATTAATTAAATATGCATCTTTTTTATTTGATTGCAATACTACATTAAGGTAACTATGCCGCCTGTTTTCCCGATGTATTTATACCGGTAAATTATAGTGTTGTTACGACGAATAACGGCATTACAAAGACTAAAACGTTGACCTATTTAATAGCCAGACTTACATGTAGCATTTTTCAAAAGTCTATTTGGTTATCCCCTTTCAAAAGAAATGTTCAGCGCCTTTAATCTTTTAAAAGTAAAGAGCTTACAACAGCGTGGATTAAAAGCAAGACTCCCAAGTTCTGAATTTTGGGGATATTAATATTATACCATAGCTTTAAAAAGACAACTGCTCCACAAACCAACAAACTATTATGAAAAATATTCCAGGCAAATTGCCACTCCTTACATTATTAATTCTCGGTTGCGTTCTCTTTGCGGGCTGTAATAAGAAATTAGTAAAGATCAGGTACCAGCACTACGTGTCATTTCAGAAAGCGCAAGATAAGAATGGAAATTTGATACAGGCCGGGCAGGGAGAGTTCTTCGCACTATTCTATATTGCTTTGTATCGATAATACAGGGGACGACGCAGTAAGTTTCAGCTTCGACCCTAAAAAATTTTATACCAACGACCAGGAAGAGACAATACTGAATGTTTTGAATAATGACTTTGGTCTCAAAAATCTCATCACTGTGGCGGCCGGCCAGAAAAAAACAAATCTTGGATTTATCATCTTTAAGATGAAGGGCGGCGCGTCAGGGAACCAGATGGAAACTCTCCGTTATAATTCTTCATCGGGAGAAAGTGTTCTTCCATGGAGGGATAGTTGGGCAAACCTCGCAGGACCGCAAGCTAACCTTAACGATTACGCCGGTTTCCCGGTGTCGTACCCTGCAGGTTCGAATCTTTGTGACGATGGTCCTATCGGGTCGCCGCATTAATTTATCAGGCGGTTATCATCGTTCAAAAGAAAAAAGTTCAACGTCCTTATTTTTTTTTCCTTTTATAATTGCAGCAATAATTTCTCCCGCCACCTGGCTAAAGGTGATACCATTGCCACCAAACCCAAGCGCAAAAAAACTATTCGGCAATTTTTTATATGCCCCGATATAAGGTAATCCATCTTTTGTTGAGCCAAATACACCGGCCCAGCCGAACTCAGTTTTGAATGGAATTGAAGGAAACATTTTTTTAAAGTCATTTTGCAATTGCTTTGTTTTGTGCGGTATCAGTTTGTCACGTTTAATGTGAGAAAAAAATTCCTCATCCCGTCCGCCAATAATTATACGGTTGTCCATTGTTGTTCGCATGTACAAGTAAGGTTTGGCCGTATTCCAGATCACACAGTCATTTTTCCCAAATTTTTGCGGCGAATTGAAGGATTCACTGGCAATCGCATAAGTACTGGTGAGCTTCACAATCGGTTTTGAAATAAAATTCACGACTTCATAACCCGTGGCGTACACTATTTTTTTTGCTGTTATTATAAACTTATCATGTGTTTTTATTTGCACATTATTCCTGTTATGGTTTATGATTGCAGCAGGCGTCCTGTCATAAACCTTTAACCCTTTTTGCAGGTTGAATTGCAAAAGTGAGTGTGTGAAAAGATAAGAGTCGATTGCAGCCGCAATGCCGGATAATATTCCTCCATGTGATTTAAAACCGAAGTCTTTTAGTATCGCCGACTCGTCAAGATATTTCACTTTAAAGCCATGCTTTTTTCTAGCTTCAAATTCCTGTTTTAAAAAATCAATGTCCTTTTTATGAGCAGCGCTGTAAAGACTTTTTTTACGCTCAAAATGTTTCATTCCCGTTTTTTCTGCAAGTGCTTCAAGTTTTAAAATTGCCGATTCTCCAAGCTTATAAGAACGAACTGCTGCTTTTGCACCGGTCATTTCGATCAATTGGTGAAGTGGCGTATCTATCTCGTATTGCAGTAATGAAGTACTTGCACAAGTGCTGCCCAGTCCAATTGTTCTTGCATCTATCACTGTGCAATCTATTCCCTCTTGTACCAGGTAATGAGCAGTTAATGCCCCTGAGATACCCCCTCCCAAAATCAACACATCGGTCTTTATATGTTTGTCAAGCTTAGGATAAGAATACGGCAACCCATTTTTAATTAAACTATAAGGGTAGCCTGAACTAAGTTTCATTCAGTGGCTTTTATTGCAGGTATCTTCTCAATGTCCATGCGATGGTTTCGTGTTCTTTTATCAGGTCGGTAAGAAAATCCGAAGTACCGATATCGCCATATTTCTCATCGCAATCATCAATAAATTTTCTCAATTGCACAATTACGGTTTCATGGTCTTTTAATAATTCGCGGAGCATTTCTTTTTGTGATGGATATTTTCCGGGAGATTCCTTTAGCGAGGTCATTTCAAGGAATTCCTTCATAGTTCCGGGAGTTTTTGTACCGAGCTTATTGATTCTTTCTGCTATTTCATCGATTGCTTCTTCGAGTATTTTATATTGTTTCTCAAATAACTTGTGTAATTCCATAAAACTGTTACCTGAAACATTCCAATGAAATTTTCTTGTTTTGGTATACAGCACAATTGCATCCGCTAACACCAATGATAATAGTTGAGTAATGCTTTTCAGGTTTTTTGAAGAAAGTCCAATGTTTGGGTTCATAAATTTTTAATTGTGTGTAAAAACTTGCAACTATTATTCCAATTATAAGCACAACATCTATTTTAAATTGATGGCACGGTATTTTCTAACTACATTTTTGACATTAGTTTGTAAAAAACCATTTTATAACTTTTAAAATTAAAGCTTATGTTACGCTGGACAGTAATATTTTTAGTAGTCGCCATTATAGCAGCCGTGTTTGGCTTTGGTGGAATAGCGTCAGGCGCCGCTTCTATTGCGAAGATATTATTCTTCATTTTTATTGTACTCTTTTTATTGTCTTTGATTTTTGGAAGATCAGCAACAAGGTCTGACATATGACGGGACGGTCATTGAGTATTAATTTATCACAATTAAAAACCTTTAACTTATGACAACAGGAACCAAGGTGTTTTTGGGAATTTTAGGGGCGGCCGCCGCAGGCATCGCGATAGGCATGTTGATTGCACCTGAAAAAGGAAGTGAAATGCGTGAGCGCATTAAGAAATCAGCAGGCGAGTGGGTCGACAACCTGAGCAATTTATTTGCAAAAGGAAAAGAAGAGCTGGAAGAATTGAGTTCAACAGCAGGCGATAAAGTAAGACAGGCAAAGTCAATGGCAGAAGACAAAGTAAACAGAATGAAAGAAAGCATTAGCTAATTAAAAAATATAAGCAGTCTGCTTCCGGCGGACTGCTTATATTTTTCCAAACTGCTGCAGGTATGGAAACTCAGAATATAAAGGAAGACGCCAAAGATATCCTCAATCACACCAGTGACTATCTCGAAACTCTTTATAAGCTCAACGTCGTAAGAGCCACAAAGAAGGCCAGTAATATTGCTTCAGGAATGGTCAATACAATTCTGCTATTCTTTTTCAGTTTATGTATTATACTTTTTGCAAGCGTGGCCGCAGCATGGTGGCTGGGTGTTGTGTTCAATAGCCCTGCCTTAGGGTTTTTATCTGTTGCCGGATTTTATTTGCTTTTAGTAATTATTGTTATCGCTTTAAGAAAAAAAGTGATCTCACCATTCATTCAAAATTCATTGATCAGCAAAATATATGAAGAGAAAAATAAGGTCATACGATGACTTGGAGAGAGAAGAAGAACTGCTCGAAGAATTATTGGAGGCCCAAAAGCAGCTTGTTCAGTTGGATATTCAACAACTGAAAGCCCAACTGAAACCGGCTCATGCAGCGCTCCAGATTTTTAGCAAGATCACCACAGCCGATAAAAACAATCCTTTGCTAACACAGGGTGCAAATACAGCCATAGACTTTGTATTGAAAAAAGTGATACTGGCCAGGGCAGGCTGGATAACTAAATTGCTTGTTCCTTTGGTAGTAAAAAATTATTCGTCGCATTATATTGCCGATCACAAACAAGATATAGTGCAAAAGCTATTCTCTCTTTTTAGCGGAAACAAAAATGGCAAGGCAAAGGCTGCTTCCATTGCTCCCGGTAACGAAAATTAACTAACTTTCAACCCGATTGTAAGTGTACTTGATCTGAAAAGCAAAGAAGCATGCCTTCTTTCTTCATAATTACCTTGTATGTTCAATTTCAATGACCGCGTAAGGCAAATCCTCCTGTTGCTCTTAATCATTCTCCTGATCTATCTTTCACTTCGGGAATTGCAATTGTTCATGCCGGGTGTATTGGGAGCTATCACCTTATATATCCTTAGCAGGGCTAGTTATTTTCAACTTGTTTATAATAGAAAATGGAAAAAAGGGAGAGCTGCATTCTTATTTATCATTTATTATTTATTGTTGCTCGGGATCCCTGTATTTGCTGCCATTACACTTATAAGCCCTAAGGTGAGTGATGTACTAAGTGATCCAACTGCAGTTATTAATAGCATTAAACAGGCCGTGTTGCAGGTACAGGGACGATTGGGAATTACAATCGTTACTGAAAAATCTCTTTCAAATTCACTTGATCAAACGATCACATTTATTCCTTCCTTGCTTAACAGTACGCTGAACCTGCTTTCTAACCTTATTACAATGCTTTTCTTTTTGTATTATCTCCTATATCATGGTAAGGAAGTGGAAATGACCCTGTTCAAGATCATACCCTTAAAAGATGCAAATACAGCCATGCTTGCATCAGAAACAAAAAAAATGGTTAAGGCAAATGCTATCGGTATTCCGCTTATTTCAATCATACAGGGATTAGTAGCAACACTTGGATATTTTATTTTCGGAGTAAAGGAATTTCCATTATGGGGTTTTTTTACCGGTGTGTTTGCTTTCTTCCCGGTAGTTGGAACCATGGTAGTATGGGTGCCGCTTGTTCTCTATATGTATGTAAGCGGAGAGACATGGAACGCAACAGGGCTCATGTTATACAGCGTTATCGTTACCGGGAATATTGATTATATAGCAAGGATCACCATTATGAAAAAGATGGGTAATGTGCATCCCGTTATTACTGTGCTCGGAGTATTGATCGGCCTGGGGCTATTTGGTTTTATCGGTTTAATTTTTGGACCGTTGCTGGTGAGTTATATCATTGTACTCTTCAGAATTTATTTGAATGAATTTACAACCCCGTTAGATGATAAGAAACCGGATCAAAGCGCCGTTGTCAATAAGGAACCTGTCCCCTGATATTTATTTGTCCACTGGCCTTTTCAAAATAAAAAAGTTAAAATATCAGAACTTGTCTTTGTATATTTTTAACTTGACCTTTTATTTTTTGCAGACCCGGGAATCTCGATGAGAATAGTATTCAGCATATTTTTCCTTCTTCCATTATTTATACGGGCACAGGATATTTCCGGTGTATGGACAGGCTATATAAAAACTCCCGGGAGCCAGCTTGAATACGAATTGGCGATAAGCGGCGGCGATAAAAAATTGAATGGCTATTCGCTTATAATTTATCCAAAAGACGGCATTGAAAATATCGGCATTAAAAAAGCAAACATCAGGCAGGCGAAAAAACAAATTTATTTTGAAGACGGAGAATTGGTGTATGACAATTTCACCACACAGCCACGAAGAGTTAAAATGTTCGGCACGCTGTCGTTGATTATGAAAGATACCTTAATGATCCTGCAGGGAAATTTTAGTACACGGTCATTAGATTTCAGAGATACCCGCACTTATTCTGGTGAAGTCTATCTTCAAAAAACAAAAAAACCTGCAGCTTCCAAAATGCTGGTTACCCTGGATGAATTAAATTATTCTCATCATCTTTCGTTTGTAAAGCCTAAGAGAAATGTGACCCGCCCTAACCTGCCTGCAAAAGAAAAAAATGATGCTTCGGTTGCGGCCACAAAGGGACCATTAAAAATAACAGAACGAAAAATTCAAAGGATCAGTGAAATATTTTTCAGCGGCGATAGTTTGCAATTGAGTTTTTTTGATAATGGAACTGTAGATGGGGATACGGTGAGCATGGTTTTGAACGGAAAGATGATTGCAGAAAAAATAAAACTTACCACCAATGCTTTCAGGATAACCATCCCTGCAAGGATTGATCAAAATGATTCGATGATGTTAGTGATGCATGCCGAGAGCCTGGGGCTCATTCCACCTAACACCGGTTTATTAATTATACAGGACGGTGCGACACGTCATGAAATAAGATTTGAAGGTGATCTGCAAAGAAGTTCGGCGATAGTGTTGCGAAAAAAGAGATGACAATTACATCGTGCAGCGAAGTTCGTTTTAGGTATCCTACTTTCTTAACGCAATTTGATACCCGGCATTTAACCCTATCCATGAACGATCAGGAATACGATTGAATTTTACAGATAGATCCACGCCACTATGTTTAGTTAATCTAAGCAAATAGCCAATACCACAGCTATATGCAAACATGACTTTTCTATCAAACTCATCGACAAATGAAGCGCCGGCAAGATCAGCCTGCAGATACAGCCCTTTAAAAGTAAATTGACGATAACCGGTTTTTAATAAATAGATTTTATTCTCTAAACGATGGTCAAAAGTGGTGCCCTTTATCAGAACGTAACCGGCAGTAAAATAGAGGTCGCCTTTATCGCTGATTCCTATATAGTCAGTAAGATGAAAGCCAAAACCTGTTTGATAATAATTAGTATAATCTCCTACCGGGGCTTCAATACCTCCTTGAAGTTTTATGGAGTTGGTTCGCTTCTGTGCAAAAAGCCCACAACTCATAAACAATAGCGATAGAAAAGCAATTGTTCTCTTCATAGTAAAAGGTTTTTATATAAAGATCAAAACTCTCCCATTCCCGGCTGCCGCAACTTCCAATTTGTTTTTGTTTTTTCTTCATCAACGATCTTCTTTACATCAGCCAGCAATTTTTTTGCATCATAAACAACTCCGTCTTTAATAGTATACTTAACTCCGCCAACACGAACCGCTTTATTTTGATCATTTAGTTTGATGGCACCAGTTCCATATAACACTTGTAAATTCTCCAACGGGTTAACTTCAACAATTACCATATCAGCAAGCTTACCTGCTTCTATTGAGCCAAGTTCTTTATCAGCACCGAGTGCCTGGGCACCATATAAGGTTGCCGAACGAATTACTTCCAATGGATGAAAACCTGCTTCACGCAGCAATTCCAATTCCCGTATATATCCAAAACCATAGGTTTGATAAATGTATCCATTATCACTTCCTGTCGTTACTCTGCCTCCGCGGTTTTTATATTCATTGATAAATGTCATCCACAACCTGTAATTTTCTTTCCATGCCATTTCCTGTTCAGTGCCCCAGTTGAACCAATACGAACCATGTGAGTTGCGGTTTGGTTCATAAAATTTCCATAGAGATGGCAATGTATAATCTTCATGCCATTCGGCTCTTCTTGCACGCATCAGGTCGCGGCTTGCATCATAAATATTAAATGTAGGATCAAGTGTAAAATCTAAGTTCAATAATTCATTCATCACTGCATTCCATTTTTCACTATATGGGGCGGCAGCCTGTTTCCATAATTTACCGGCTTCTTCAAAACGGTTTTGCTCATTGCTGTAATTATAATTCAATGGATAGTTCTGCACCGTTTTATCTGTAAACAATGCCTCCGGCAAACCATACCAATGTTCCATCGAGGTCATTCCTGCCCTTGCAGAATTCAATACATTCCATCTTGCTACACTCATCTGTGCATGATGACAGGTTGATCGCAATCCCAGTTTTTTATTTTCACGAATGGCCGCATCCATTATTTGCGGCGCAGCTCCAAAAAATTTTATTCCATCGGCTCCCTTCTTTGCATTCTCTTTTACCCATTCAATTGCAAGTTCTGCTGTAGTGATCGGTTGTTTAGCGCCTTGCCCGAATGCCGTATATGCAAAAATTCTTGGAGCAGTGATTTTATTTTCAGCACTTAATTTTTTTTCATCAAGCACCCAATCCAGTCCGTTACCGCAACTTGGGTCACGAATCGTAGTAATGCCATGCGCCATCCAAAGTTTAAAAACATATTCTGCAGGTGTTCCCTGTTCAGTACCCCCGATATGACCATGCATATCGATAAAGCCCGGTAATAAAAACATTCCATCACAGTTCAATTCTTTGCCGCCATCCTTTAGCTTCGGCCTTCTTTCATTGTTTATTGGCATACCCGGATTACCAACATTAGCGATCTGAACGATCCTGTTTTTTTCTACAACAATATCAACCGGCCCGACCGGCGGTGCACCAGTACTGTTTATTAACGTAACTCCACGAATGATTAGTTGCGGCCATGGTCCCTCGCCATCTTTTACTTCAGGAGCTTTTTTTATTTGTGCTGGTAAATAAAGGCAGAATAGAATTGCAAACAGCATGCAGGCAGATCTTCTCATAATAATAGATTTGGGGAGAGGAAATTACTACGTTTTGAGAAATGAATTGAAAAAAAATATGGATTGGACATCTGCTCAGAATAAGGCAATAAGGTATTGAGGGGGTCCTTTCTTCTTCTACTATGGCAATAAGTTTTTTATCATAACCTTAGAAGATATACTAACCTTAGTAACAGAATTGGCGGTGAAGGTTCACCTTATTCGCTTAATATGTGAATACATAGATCATGAAGAACGCTACTGATCATCTTCTTCCTTATATTTCTTTGGGAAATATTTTTTCATCATTGCTTTATATGCGGGATACTTACGGATGCTGTCAAGATCGGATTCAGCAATTATATATTCATAAAGATTATATCCTCTTTGCAACGCCTGCTCCAGGTAACGCAAGGCATCTTCGTGTTTATTATTTTTTGCATAGCTCTGTGCCAGATAATAATAAGGAAGATTCTCCTTAGGATTTATAAGAATTGCTTTCTTAAAATAAGCGATCGCGGAATCGTATTGTTTTTGATCGTGATAAGCAACGCCAAGATTCAGGTTGGCTGTAAAATACCCAGGGTCAAGCGCCAGTGATTTTTTATACATGGCCACTGCAGAGTCAGCATGTTGAAGATTTGCAAATACAGTACCCAGGTTATAAAAAGCAACCGGGTTTGTAGAATCATATTTGATCGCCATGTTATACCATCTTGCCGCTTCGTCAAATTTCTCCGATGTAAAATACAAACGGCCTAAATTATTGAACATCGAGGTACCTACTACTCCTTTTTGCATTGAGCGGGTATAATAATAAACGATGGAATCAAATTGATCGGTTTGTTTGAATACCAGCTCCAGGTTTGATAATGCCTGCATATTCTCAGGATGTGTCTCCACAAGATTGCGGAAATAATATTTGGCACCGTCATAATCTTTCTTTTCATATAAAAGCCTGCCGATATTATTTTGCGCTGATTCCAGGTCTTTCTTAATCCCGAGAGCTTTGGTAAAATAAATCATAGCTGAATCAAGCTTTTTCATTTTATGAAAAACAAGACCGAGATTATTTGCAGCATAAGGATTTTCCGGGTTTACACTTATTACCCGTTGAAAAAAACGGGAAGCAGAATCAAGCTGATCAGTACCGTAATAGGCAAGCCCTATATTATTCAGTACAATACTATTCTCGGGGTTTAACTCTAATCCTTTTTTATAATAATAGAATGCAGAATCGTAATTCTTCATGTCGGTAAACATCAAGCCCAATTGATTAAAACCGCGGAAATTTTTGCTGTTAAGATCAAGCGCCTTTCGGTAATAAATTTTTGCGGAATCATATTGTTTTGTTTGTGCATATAATCTTCCGAGGTTAATAAATGGCGCATCGTAAGTAGGATCATACACGGCAGCCTGTAAATAATAGGTACGTGCCGAATCAACCTGGTTAAGGTCCTGGTAAAACTGGCCGAGATAATTTGAAGTGATCAGCTTATCCGGATAATTTTTTAATGCTTTTTGATAATATGCACGGGCCGAATCAAACATACGCATATCAGTGAACACACGGCTGATACCATTGTAAGCATTAAAGAATGCAGGATCATACGCCAGGCTTCTTCTGAAATAATTCAATGCATGCTCAAACTGTCTTGATTCACGAAGCAACCAGCCCATATTGTTATTTGCCGGCGCATTAGTGGGATCAAGGCGCAGTGCTTTTTCATAATAAACTTTTGCTGAATCAAGTTTTCTTTGTTGAAAATAAAAATAACCAAGATCTACATAGGCGTCAGCTCTTGAATCATCAACTGCTAATGCTTTTTTAAAATACACCAGTGCTGAGTCCTGTTTATTCATTTTAGAAAAAGCATTGGCAATATTCATATATGGATAACGCCACAACGGAGCCTGTACTACTGCTAATCGCCCAAAATAAATAGCGCTGTCAGGTTTATTATTATCCAATTGCAATGAGGAAAGGGTATTTAAAATATAAGCCGCAGAGGGATCGGCCCTGTATGCCTGCATCGCATCCTGTATGGCCAGCCGAAGAGCAGTTGTGCTTGAACCTTTATCGAAATAACCCTGTGCTTTAAAGAAAAATCTTTTTGCAAGTAATTTTTTTCTGAAGCCCTCATCATCTACTTCCGCATACTCAATAGCACGGTCGAGCATATTACCAACTTCAGAAAAATCCTGGCGGGCAACTTTCTCCATCCGGTCAAGGCTATTTGTTATCTCATCTGATTTGTCATCAGCATCAAGCTGTGAACGTATTCTTTGAATAGAAGAAACATCACGGCCTTCGAGATAGAGATTTATTTTGCTCTGTGCAAAATTTATATACTCAGTGGCAAGGCTCAGCTTTGCATCGATTGTATAACTATTTGTGGGCGCCAGTTTGTTGAGTTGCTTGTAATATCCTTCAGCAGAATTTCCATTGCCGGTAAGATTAAAATCCCTTAATGCCTTGTTGAAAGAATTATAAAGATCAAGGATAGTGGTATCAGTTAAATCATAAACTCCACGGGTTTTAAGACTACGGCCGATTGAAACACCGCCGCTTCGACCGCCTTGTGTCTGACCGCTTAATTTTTTTGTAAGAATCCATTTCCTTAAAAAAGCGGTGTCAACCTTTGAGATCACTTTTCATCTTACTTTCATCACAGCAGAGAAAAGGATTTTGTTTCCGTTTATATTTTTCCTGTGCATAGTTAGGAACCGTGGAAGCAATATATTTTTCCAGCTCTTCTAAAGTAACAAGGTTATCATGTGCCCCTTCGGTATCCGCAAGTCCGGAAAGACCATCAACAAGATAATAAGTGAATAATCCATGGCCGGTGCCAATCAATGGATCTTCCAAAGATTCCTGCCCCGCGCCGGTTGCCAGCATAATAATTTCGCCGGCTTGTTTTTCAGAAATAGCAGCCTGTAATTGTTGCTGTCCTTCGCCGCCACCTGGTAATTCATTTGTACGACAAGCATCCATTATGAAAATCACTTCAACACCTTTGCGGCTTGCTTCGGCAATTCGAACTTTTAAATTATAAAGCTGGATAGTACCGGTGATCAGGTAATTGTTTTTATCGCCTGCAGGATTACAGTCATACGTCAAATAGAAATATTCATCCTGGTTGATGGCATCACCATGCCCTGCGAGATAGATATATAAGCGATCACCGGCTTTTAGATTGCGATTGCGAAGCCAGCTCATTCCTTTTACCAGGAAATTTGCAGCCTTGGCTTCTTCATTTTTTAAAAAATAAATATTCGAATCAGGTAATTTTCCGCCGCCGCCGGATTTTAAAAAATCACGGAAAAGTTCTGCATCACTATCGGCAAACGCAAGAGGCCGGATAAATTTGTAAGAAGATATTCCCATGATCATGGCAAAACTGCGATGAGTCGGGGTATCCGGGGAGGGTTGTGAAAGCTGCCCTGCCGCATCAGTTTGGATAAGGCTGGAAAATAAAAATGCTGCAATGAATGCTAACCGGGCTCGTGACATAAAATTCAACTGCTAATTTACAGGTTTTCAGCAAGACATCGGGCTAATGGTCATCGTAAAAATCCCTTATACCTTTTGCTCAGGAAGACAAGCCATTGACGCAATTAGTTTGCCAACAGTGGCAGACAATGGCTTAATTTGCAAAATCATTTTGCCAAACTATGCCGCTGCATAAACATATTGCACGCCACACAAAACGATACGTTAGTCATTTCACTAAATATCTTTATGAAAGGGATACACTTTTCGCTACGATCTCCGTATTTGTATTACTGATATTAATAGGAATGATCAAATTAAATCTCTATGTCCTGAACCCGATGAAGCTTGCGTTGAAGGATTTTGATTTTAATGATATCAGTTACTCAAAACTCGAAAAAGGAAAATATGATTCAGTCGACCGGGATATTGTAATTGTAAATACCGGACTCATGGATCGGGCTGAACTGGGTTTTCTAATTGAAAAAGTGAATACTTACCAGCCAAAAGTGATAGGACTTGATATTTTTTTTACAGACCCTAAAGAAGCGGAGAAAGATTCAATACTCAGGGAAGCGCTTCGTAAAACTAAAAATCTTGTCGCAGTAAGTGTTGGCTATTGGGATAAAGACAGTTTCAAAATTGTTCCAAATGCTTTTGATGATGTAATGCCCAAACGCGGCTATGCAAATCTTATTGGAGAAGATGTTGGCACCATCCGGCAATACTCCGCATTTGAAAAGGTGGGCCATGAAAAATACCCACAGATCACATCCGCTATTGTAAAAGAATATGATCCCATTGCTTATAAAAAACTTGTTGAAAGAAATAAACAACAGGACATAATAAACTATTCAAAACGGATAGATCAATATCAGACGCTTGAAGCAGAAGATCTGCTTACCGATAATGTGGAAGGTTATATATTAAAAAACAGGATTGTCTTATTAGGATATATTAGCCGCGACCCCAATGATGTCGAAGACAAAAAGTTTACCCCGATGAACAATGATTTTGTAGGCAAGGCAATACCCGATATGAATGGGATCGTTGTGCAGGCAAATATCATAACAATGGCACTCGAAGGCAAATACATTAAAAAAATGCCGAAATTAGTAGCGTGGGTTGTTGCCATTATTATTGGCTGGATACACATGTCGCTTTTTATCCGGTATTATTTGGAAAGTCATATCTGGTTTCACCTGGTCGCCAAAATTGCCCAGCTATTTTCGGTTTTGTTTTTTGCGTATCTTGGCATGTTTATTTATGACCAGTTCAGGATCAAGTTGGATATGAAGTACACATTGTACGTAATTGCTCTCGCTGTTGACGTAATTTATTTCTATGAAGCCTTTGTAACATGGTTACACAGAAAGTTCGGGTATCAAACGATCTTCAGGCACCATCATCATCGCGGCTGGAACACGATACACAGCATAAACAAGAACATCATAACAATGAACATCATAAACATGAAACTACTACACATGAACACCATTAAACGAAAACTAATTATGAAGAAGACAATTATTATTCCTGCTCTTTTATTTGCCCTTGCATCCGCTGCTCAAAACAACAATATGTTTGTTGTGTACAGCATTAAAGGCACGGTGTCGGTAATAGAAAATAAAGCAGAAACAAAAGCGAAGATCGGTACCATTCTCGATGGAGACGAGACCATAAAAGTAGGCGCCGGTTCTTTTGCTACGCTTATTTGCAATGAAACAAAAGCATTTTCACTGAACAAGCCCGGCAATTATACAACTGCATCGCTGAAAGATTCATGCAAAATAACGAGCGGTTCTGTGAGCTCTAACTATATGAAATATGTTTGGAGTGAACTTACAAAATCAAAAGGCACACCGGAAAAGAACCGTAAGAATTTTATGTCAAATGTGGGTGCAGTTAGCCGCAGCATCGACAATGTATGGATTGATCCCCGGCTTGATTCAGTAAACTATGTTTCGGGCACTATTCCGCTGTCTTGGAAATCATACACTGAAGCAGATGAGTTTGAATTTAAACTCTATGATGAGTCCGGCAAAAAAGTATTATTGGCAAAAACGACAAAGAAAAAACATGTTGATATATCTGAGCTTTCGAAAATAATTCAGCCGGGAAAAATTTATTATTGGAATGCAAAGATTAAAGCCGAGCCTGATACAGATGACCTGAAATATATTCGTTATGTACCCAAAGAAGAATACACTGCTTTTTACAATTCCATCAAAAAAAATGATGCTGCAGAAACTGAAGCTGAATCAAATTTCCGGCTTGGTTTTGTGCTGGAAGAAAATCATTATCTGGCAGAAGCCTATAATCATTATTTGAAAGCAACACAATTGGATCCAACGAATCCGCTTTATAGGTTTACGTTCATGTCGTTTAAAAAAGATTATGAAATAAAATAGCGTTGATGTTTATTTGTCAATTGGAGAAAATTGAAAAGCGTCTTCTGCGGACGCTTTTTTATTTACAAAACTTCATCGCTACTTTTGAGCCTCACCAAATTCCCTTTCCGGGGCCCGCGGTATGAAGCTGCATTTTTGGAGCATAGGCAAAAACAATGAGTCATACATTAAAGAAGGTGTGGAAGATTTTACAAAACGCATCTCAAAGTATTATCCTGCCGAATGGTCGATCATTCCTTTACCCAAAAATGCAGGAATGATGAGTGAAATGGACCTGAAAAAAAAAGAAGGCGAAATAGTTTTGGAATGGCTGAATAAAGACGATTATTTAGTTGCCCTTGATGAAAAGGGAAAACAATTTACATCAGAGGCACTTGCCGATTTTATTATGAAAAGAGGCAATGAAAGTGTAAAGAATCTTGTTTTTCTTATTGGCGGAGCATTTGGGCTGGATGAAGCGGTTTTAAAAAGAGCCAATTACAAATGGAGTCTTTCGCTTCTCACTTTTCCGCATCAACTGGTGCGATTGATCCTGGCAGAACAAGTATACAGGGCCTGCACTATTTTAAGAAATGAAAAATATCATCATAAATAAATTAGATTTACCGCATGGAATTTTCAATAACGCTCATCATTATTATTGCAACCTGCATTGTTTCTTTTATTGCTTTCAGCAATCATAATCTGTTGGACCAATTTATTTTTTATCCCCCGGCTGTTCGCCGCGGCCAATGGTATCGTTTCTTTAGCTGCGGATTGATCCATGCAGACTGGGGTCATCTTATTTTTAACATGATCGCACTGTATTTTTTTGGCGAAGCAGTGGAATCTAAATTTGTCGAAGCGTTTGGCGCAATGGGCAGGCTCGTTTACCTGGCGATGTATGTGCTGGCACTGGCCGCTTCTGTAATTCCAACTTATATCAATAATAAAGACAATTACCACTATCGCAGTCTCGGCGCATCGGGAGGAGTATCTGCAGTTATATTTGCGGGCATACTTTTTTTTCCACTTGCAGGAATAGGTCTTTTTTTTATTCCCATCCGCATTGCTGGTTTTCTTTTCGGTATCCTTTATCTTTTTGTTTCAGGATGGTTAGATAAACGTGGAGGCGGAAACATTAATCACTCCGCACATATTTTCGGGGCACTATTTGGAGTAGGATTTACCATTATTGCCTGCCTTGCTTTTTCTGATTACCCGGTCCTGCTTCTATTTATGGAACAAATTAAAAATATGAGTCCCGCTGATATTATTCATGTTGGAAATCAGGTATAGCTGATCTTTAAAATCGATCTGGTTTTTTCTGTCACTTTAAATCTTTCGTCAATTCTTTTGCCTACTACCCAGATGATCTTTTTATTCATCTCGATTATCCAGGCTTTTTCTTTTTCTGTTTTTGAAAACTTTTGGTCAATAAAAAACCGGGAAAGTTTTTTCTTTTTCTTCATGCCTAACGGATAAAAATAGTCACCCGTTTTCCATTTGCGAAGAATAAGTGGATAGCTGATGTCTTTTGCATCCAGGCAAGCGATGTTGTTTGAGGTTTGAGGTTTTAGGTTTGAAGTTTGCTTTTCGATCTCTAGTTTTCCTTGCTCAAACAATACTGATCTGTCCTTCTCTTCAATAATGATCATTCTGGATCCGGATGAGTCGACCGGACCGATAATAAACCAATGGCGATGTTTTATAATGCGGTAACCAAGTGCCGGTGAATCGATGTATTTTCCTGATTCGCTATCGGAAAGTTTGATCACTTCATCAATTTGTTTTTCATTAAACCCATAATCAGAAATGATCTCGTAGATCAATGCCCTGTTATTATATCCCATCAATTGTTTAACGGGAATATGCATTTCACTTCCCTTTATCTTTTACAATTTTTCTTTTTATTTCACCAACCGAATGCACATAGAGTTTTTCGATTTCTTTGAAATCTTCCGATATTATCAGATAAATTTTGGTTTATCTGCGGATACACTTTGCTAATTGCGGGAATGATCTCGTTACGAAAAAAATTTCGGGTATATTTCGAAGACGCATTAGAAGAGTCTTCAACAAAATCCAATTTATTTTCTTTTGCAAACTGAATAAGTTCTTCTTTTGTAAAATTCAATAATGGCCTTGTTACAAATCCATAAGAAAGGTGAATGCCGGCCAGTCCATGTAAACCTGTACCTCGGCAGAAATTCATAAGTACAGTTTCTGCATTATCGTCAGCATGATGAGCAGTGAGAAGAAAAGTTCGGAGCCGGGAGTCGGGAGTCGGGAGTTCAGAGTCTTGACTCCGAACTCCGAACTCTAAACTCCGAACTAATTCCTCAAACCATTCATACCGCAAGCTCCTCGCTGCTTCCTGGATCGACATTTTATTTTCTTCTGCAAATTTTTCCGTTTCAAACTTCTTAACCTTAACCTCAACCTTATACTTTTCACCTAATTCTCTTACAAACTTTTCATCCCTCTCACTCTCCTCTCCTCTTAATTGAAAATTGCAATGAACAATTGAAAAATCATAATCCGGCTTGTTTGCACAATTCGCAAAGCACTACCGAATCAACACCGCCGCTTACGGCAAGCAGAGTTTATCTTTTGGTGAGAAAAGATTATTGTCAGCAATATTTTTTTTGAATCGTTCGGGTAAATTCATCAATTCTCACTTGTTAAATATTTATAAGCAAACCAAAGTCCGATAGTAATTGCAATGATTCCAATGATTAAAAGCAAATAACCGATTTTCGAAAGATCAATTGAAGTTTTATAAATAAATTTTTTGGGGTTATCCGCATTATAGATCACTGTGATCTCCTGCCCTTGCTTTAGAAAAAGCCCCGAGGGTGCATAGTCCGCTTTTTCTGTAATCCACAATCCCTCTTTTGTTACAAACCTGATAGTTGGATTATTGGTTCTGATATTTCCTGAACTTATGTAATTCGTTAAAGTAATATCTGCATATTCAAAAACTATCCCGGTAACTTCGATACCGTTTTCAATTACTCGCTTTTTCTTTTCCTGGAACTTGAAAAAAGCATATATGAATGCGGCTCCGATCACTAAAAAGATTATTATTTGAACAGGCTCAGTCATATTTTATTTTAAAACGTTAACTCTTCAAAAGCACTTCTCAATTCACTCAATGAATGATCATCCCCAACCTTCTTTGCTTCCTCCATTCCTTTCTCATATACTTTAATTGCTTGCATCAGTTTCTCCAATTCTTTCCAGCAACTTGGCAAGATGATAATAAGTGCCAATATAACCCGGTTCATTTTCCAGTATTGACTCAAATAGTTTTCTTGCATCATGCATCATTTCCCAGCTTTATATATTCCAATGCCAATGCATGACAAAGGAAACTATCTTTTGGATTTTCTGCCAGCATCTCTTTTATTTTCACAACTCTGTCCATCTGGAAAAATTATTAATTAATAATTATTAATTATTAATTCACTCACCTTATCTTTGCTTTGGTTGCATAAACAACTATCCTTCGCTTCGCTCGGGATGACAAAGAAAAACATTTAAATGAAGATCCTTGTTTGTATCAGTAAAACGCCTGATACCACGGCAAAAATAGCCTTCACTGATAACAACACGAAATTCGATACCAATGGTGTGCAGTGGATCATCAATCCATACGATGAATGGTATTCGCTTGTTCGTGCTATTGAATTGAAAGAAGCCGATGCTTCCACGGTTATTCATCTTGTTACTGTTGGTGCGGCTGATGCTGATCCTATTATTCGCAAAGCCCTGGCGCTTGGCGGTGATGAAGCCATTCGTGTAAATGCAGATAGTCATGATAGTTTTTATATCGCTTCGCAAATTGCTGAAGTGGCAAAGCAAGGTGGTTATGATCTTATTTTTACGGGTAAGGAAACCATTGATTATAATGGTTCATCTATCGGCGGAATGGTTGCCGAATTATTAGATCTCCCTTATATTTCGCTTGCAACAAAATTTGAACTGGGCGGAAGCAAAGCAACGGTAACAAGAGAGATCGAAGGCGGAGAAGAAGTTTGCGAAGTAAATCTTCCGGCGGTAGTAAGTTGCCAGAAAGGAGTAGCCGAACAACGCATTCCGAATATGCGAGGCATTATGGCTGCAAGAACAAAACCATTGAAAGCAATTGAACCAACTGCGGTTGATGCCTTAACCGGAATTGCAAGTTTTGAATTGCCACCTGCAAAAGCCGGGGTAAAACTTATTTCACCCGATAATGTGGAAGAGTTGGTAAGGTTTTTAAAGGAAGAAGCAAAAGTGATTTAAACCAACCCCCTGTTCCCCTAAAGGGGAGACTTAGGTGGTAGATACTGTACAACTAGATAAAGTTCTTTATAAGTTAGTCTAATGATTGTGTTACCAGCTTAGGTTCCCTGATTGAGCTTCTGTTGCGTCGCACTCTTCAACTGTAATAATTCTACTGAACATAACAACGATAAAGGTTTTATGTCTGTTTTAATATTTATCGATACAGTCAGAAGGCACGTTAAGAAAGCATCTTTCGAAGCAATGACCTATGGTGCTAAAGTAGCTGAACAACTTGGAACAAGTGCAGAAGGTGTTGTACTTGGTTCAGCTAAAGATGATCTTGCATCGCTGGGTAAATATGGTGTTAAGAAAATTCATCATGTAAATAACCCATGCGCTTGATCATTTGGATGCACAGGCTTATACCAAAGCAATTGCAGAAGTGGCCGGAAAAACCGGTGCTAAAGTAATCGTGTTTTCAAATAATGTAGATGGAAAAGCGATTGCTCCCCGCCTGTCTGCAAGAATGAAAGCCGGTCTTGTTTCCGGCGCCGTGGCATTGCCTGATACAAGCAAAGGTTTTGTTGTAAAGAAAAATGTTTTCTCCGGAAAAGCATTTGCAAATATTGCATTGAATACAGATGTGAAGATCATTGCTCTTAATCCAAATGCTTATCAAACTATAGCAGGTGAAGGAACCGCTGAAGTGATAGCCGCTGATATTGCTGTTGATGCACCTAAAGTAAAAGTAACTGCGGTAAATAAAGTAAGTGGCGAAGTTCCATTGACAGAAGCTGAAATAGTAGTAAGTGCGGGCCGCGGATTAAAAGGTCCGGAGAACTGGGGCATGGTAGAAGATCTTGCAAAAGCATTACATGCAGCCACTGCCTGCAGCCGCCCGGTTGCAGATGCTCATTGGCGTCCGCATAATGAACACGTAGGACAAACAGGAATAGCCATTGCTCCCAATTATATATTGCGATTGGTATTTCAGGAGCTATACAACATCTTGCCGGTGTAAACAGAAGTAAAGTAATTGTGGTTATTAATAAAGATCCTGAAGCTCCATTCTTTAAAGCAGCTGATTATGGAATTGTTGGTGATGCTTTTGAAGTTGTACCAAAGATGACTGAAGCGATAAAGAAAATAAAAGGATAAAGATCATACAGAATTTGTAAAGGTTGGCTTTTAAATCAGCTAACCTTTTTCATAAAGTCTTATCAAGAATTTTTAATATTTATATTCTGCTTATTTAATTAATCGTAAAATCCCTCATTTCGTGGGTTGAGGATTAATGAAGAAAATAGAATTGGAAATAGTTGCCCTGTCGCATAGTATTACCCAAACTCATTCTTATGCGGTTGTGTTGGGTGAAGTGAATGGCCTTCGCCGTCTTCCTATTGTCATCGGAGGTTTTGAAGCACAGGCCATTGCCGTGGCCCTGGAAAAAATGCAACCCAGCCGTCCGCTTACACATGACCTGATGAAAAATTTCATGACGGCATTTAATATTGATCTGCATGAGATCATCATTTGCGATCTGCAGGAAGGTATCTTTTATTCCAAATTAGTTTGCTCTTCAGAAAATGATACCGTTGAAATTGATTCCCGCACTTCGGATGCACTGGCACTGGCTGTTCGTTTTGGCTGCCCTATTTATACTTATGAAAATATTCTTGACAGCGCCGGAATTTTAATGGAAGAGACAACCGGTAAAAAGAAAAAATCAAAGGAAGCAAAAGAGGTAACTATGGAAGAAACCGGTGGCAGCAGCGGTAATGAAGACCTGAAAACATTATCGCTTGAAGAACTCAATACGCTGTTAAACGAAGTGCTGGAAAGTGAAGATTATATTCGTGCCATTGCTATCAGGGATGAGATAAATAACCGGAAAAAGAAATGATCCAAATAATTTATCCTACTCAACAATAGATTAATAATTAATAATTATTACATTATTAATTATTAATTCTAATGGTATGCTTTTCCTAACTGCAAAATCAATCTCGGCTTACATATAATTGGAAAGAGAAGTGATGGCTATCATGACCTGGAAACTATTTTCTATCCTGTACATATCAAAGATGCAATTGAAATAATTGAAACAAATAGATGTTCAATTTTCAATGCTCAATGCGCAATTTTCACTTACTGGCTTATCGATGGATAATGAGCTGAAAATAATCTTTGTATAAAAGCATATCATTTACTCAAAAAAGATTTTCCGCAATTACCCCCTGTACAAATGCATTTGCATAAATCGATCCCGATGGGTGCAGGGCTTGGTGGCGGCAGTGCTGATGGAGCATTTACGTTAAAACTGCTGAATGAAAAATTTGAGCTGTCCCTTTCAGAAAAACAATTAACTGCCTATGCCTTGCAACTTGGCAGTGATTGTCCTTTCTTTATTTTAAACAAACCGTGTTTTGCAACAGGCCGGGGTGAATTACTTGAACAAATAGATCTTGATCTTAGGCTTATAAAATTCTAATCGTTCATCCGGGAATTCATATCAGTACTGCCTGGGCATTTTCTACAGCTGTCCGGGACGCTTACAGCGGCCTGACAGTTACAAAAACAATAAAGAAATCATTCAACAACCAATATCAACATGGAAAGAAGAACTGAAAAATGATTTTGAAGAACCTGTTTTTACGCAATACCCAGAAATAAAAAAAATAAAAGATGAATTGTATAATGCAGGAGCTGTTTATTCATCTATGAGTGGCAGCGGGTCTGCTGTGTATGGAATTTTTAAAAAAGAAGATCGCATCGCTGTCTCCTTTCCAAAACATTTTTTGTTAAAAGTGAATGCGTGAACATTGGGCTATGTGGGCTGATGGCCTTCCCCTTCGGGGAAGGTCGGGATGGGGCTTGCTAATTCTAACAGCGCATTCAGATCAAGCGCATCAGTTACCATTTGCAAATTTCCTTTTTCATCTCTTGGCCATTGTTCTTCTGGTCTGTCCCAATATAATTCAACGCCATTTCGATCAGGATCATTTAAATAAATAGCTTCTGATACCCCATGATCGGATGCACCGGTTAGCGGATAATTTGCTTCGATCAATCTTTTTAATGCAATAGCCAGATCTTTCCTTGTCGGGAATAAAATAGCGGTATGATAAAGCCCTGCAGTATTTATTGGCGCAGGTCCTGCGCCTTTGCTATGCCATGTATTAAGCCCGATATGATGGTGATAACCGCCGGCAGAAATAAAAACAGCACTTTCACCATAATATTGTTGCACTTCAAAGCCAAGCAGATCACGATAAAATTTTAAAGACTTTTCAAGATCAGCTACTTTAAGATGTATATGACCGATCCTTGTTCCGGCCGGTATTGTATAACTCATTTTTATTGAAATTTAGATATGCTGCAAGGTATAATAGTCTTCTAGGTAAATATTATCATTGATCAATGAATGGTAGTGTCCCAATTTGATGACAATTGGAACATGGATGACACGGATTGACCGGATTTTCACGGACAATTTTATTTTAATCCGTCTGATTCCCTTCATTGCACATTAGCCAAACAGACGATTAAAGACTGAAGTAAATTTTAAGAATAAATCCGTTGAATCCGTGTCATCCGTGTTCTATCTTAACCTAAAAATAGGACACTACCCAATGAATCCAAAGCATATTAAACTGGGATTTTTTGTTATCTTGCACGAAATTTCCAGCTATCCACACCAATTATACATATCATTTTTTCTTCAGCAAAACCTCGATCTACTTAATCATCGAGGATAGAGGCCCCACCAACCTTCCGCCTGCGGCGGAGAGGCTTAGAACATTCTTTATTATTTTATTAATCATTTAATCTTTATGAATTCTCTTATTAACATGATATGAAAAGACTCAATACTATTTGATCTTGAAGATAAACATGGAGCACACAATTATCATCCACTGCCGGTTGTGCTGGAACGTGGCGAAGGCGTTTTTGTATGGGATGTTGATGGCAAACGTTACTATGATTTTCTCAGTGGCTATTCTGCAGTGAACCAGGGACATTGTCATCCAAAAATTGTTCAATCATTTATTGAGCAATCAAAAAAGCTTACACTAACAAGCCGTGCCTTTTACAATAATGTGTTGGGTGAATATGAAAAATTCATCACTCAGTTTTTTGGTTACGATAAAGTGCTTCCGATGAATACAGGCGTTGAAGCAGTAGAAACTGCTATCAAGCTTTGCCGCAAATGGGCCTACGAAGTAAAAGGAATAAAAGAAGGCAATGCAAAGATCATTGTTTGCGAAGGAAATTTTCATGGCCGTACTTCAACGGTGATCTCTTTTAGCAATGATCCGCAGGCAAGAAAAAATTTTGGCCCCTACATGCCGGGGTTTGTTTCTATCCCTTACAATAATCTGGATGCTTTGGCTAAAGCATTAAAAGATAAAGATGTTGCAGGCTTTCTTGTTGAGCCGATACAAGGTGAGGCGGGTGTCATTGTTCCGGATGATGGATATCTTTCAAAAGCAAAGCAATTATGTGAAGGAGCCAATGTTCTTTTTATTGCCGATGAGATTCAAACAGGATTGGCAAGAACGGGTAAAATGCTGGCCTGTGATCATGAAAATGTGCGCCCTGATATTTTGATCCTTGGCAAAGCATTAAGCGGCGGCATGATGCCCGTAAGCGCTGTACTTGCCGATGATGAAATAATGATGACGATAAAACCCGGCGAGCATGGCAGCACTTATGGTGGTAATCCGCTTGCATGTAAAGTTGCGATTACTTCCTTACAGGTATTAAAAGACGAGAAGATGACGGAGAATGCTTCGGAAATGGGAAAACTTTTAAGAACAGAATTAGAAAAAATAAATTCTTTGCATATTGCAATGGTAAGAGGCAAAGGTTTGCTGAATGCAATTGTTATCGATCACAGGAATAAAGATGCTGCATGGGAACTTTGTCTTGCATTAAAAGAAAATGGTTTGCTTGCAAAGCCAACGCATGGGGATAAGATCAGGTTTGCACCTCCGCTTATTATTAATAAGGAACAACTAATGGAATGTGTTGCCATCATCAGGAAGAGTCTTTCTGTTCTCGATTAAAGTTCACTGATAAAATCAACAGGTGGTTTAATAAATGCCGGGGATTTATTGTAAATAACACTATAACTTCAAACTTTAAACCACAAACCAACAATGGATACAGTACTTCATCATGATCACAAAGAAGAACATTTAAAAAGCAGTGATCTTTTAAGAGATGTGGTAATTGGAATGAGTGATGGATTGACAGTTCCGTTTGCATTAGCTGCGGGGTTAAGCGGCGCAGTTGATTCAACACACATAATTGTTATTGCGGGCATTGCAGAAGTTGCTGCCGGTTCTATCGCAATGGGGCTGGGCGGTTATCTCGCCGGTAAAACAGAACAGGACCATTACAGCAGTGAACTGAAAAGAGAATATTATGAGGTAGATAATCTTCGACATCGTGAGATCGAAGAGACAAAAGAGTTTTTTAAGAACATTGGCCTTAGTGAAGACCTTCAGGATAAGGCAACGGAGGAAATAGCAAAAGATAAAAAGCAATGGGTGGATTTTATGATGAAATATGAACTGGGCCTCGAAAAACCTGATCCAAGAAGAGCGACAAAATCTGCATTGAATATCGGGCTTTCATATGTTGCCGGAGGGCTTGTTCCTTTGAGCCCATATTTTTTTGTTGATTCACCTGCGGAAGGATTAACCATCTCCGTTGTAGTTACACTTTTATGCCTTTTTGTTTTTGGCTGGTTCAAAAGTAAAATGACAGGTGTACAACCATGGTGGGGAGCATTAAGAGTAATGCTTATTGGTGCAGCAGCCGCAGCCGCGGCATTTGGAGTAGCAAAACTTTTTGGAGGCTGATGCAATCAAAAGTAAAAAAGTAACACAACGAACACTAAGTGCCACGAAGAGCACAAAGCAACATCTTGATCTCAACACGCCGTGTTCTTGGTGTTTCCTTTGTGTATTCTAAGGTTTTTAATTGTCCAAATTTAATTTATGCAGCTTTAGAATATTGTTCGATAAATGGTGTTTGACGATTTATCACGGCAAACATTCTAAAGATTAATTTATTTCGGACGATGTTAATGGTGCTGTTTTTCGACTTTCCCATTGCCAGTCGTCTTTCATAAAAAGCTTTTAGTTCTTTGTCATGTTGAATAGCAGTTCGGGCTCCCATAGTAAGCAGCGTTTTCATTGTTTTATCAGCTAGTTGGCTGACCCGCGTCTTTTTCCGAATACTTTTTCCGGAAGTGTGATCAAAGGGTGCAGATCCACAAAAACAAGAGAATTTCCTGGCATTTTTAAAGGCAATGAAATTTTTTGTTTTTACCAAAGTTGCAGTAGCAATTACATCACCAATTCCTTTAATACTGGTCAGCAGTTTGAAGTTCTGATTCACAGATTGATCTGCTTTGTCAATGCATTGTTTAATTTGATCATCGAGCACTTTGATCCTCTGTGCGACCTCCTTGACCAGTGTTAATTGGATTTTGATGATGGGGTCTGCTGATGAAAGCACTATTCGATACTCTTTGAGTGCACAGGCCAAAGACTGGCGATACTTGGTTAGTCGTGCCCGTGTTGAGTGCAGCATTTGGAGACGTTGAAGCACAGGATGGGCGGGCTTTTCAGCCACAAGCTTATCCTTTTTTTCAAATCCAAATCTGGCAATTCGCTCGGCATCGATTTTGTCATTTTTACCTCGGATCAAACCCAGTGATCGCTTAATCGCCAGTGCTGATACTTTGGCAAATTGGATCTGGTGCTGGTGTAAAAATTTTTCCAACTGGAAAGAGTAAAGACCTGTATGTTCCATCACCAGGAATATACAAGCTTTATCCAGTTTCAAATTACTAAGCCAATAAACTAACTCCTTAAAGCCTGAAGCCGAGTTCTTGATCTTTACATGATTGTTTGAATCATGATGAAAAAGGTCGATAGAATCTTTAGAGAGATCAGCACCTACGATTTGAAGAACTTTCATAACTTTAGTTTTAAGGTCAAATAATCGTTGCCTAGCCTAAGACCTTTAATTAGTCTTTAAGGACTTACTATTCTAAATGGGCCTAAGCAACAGTGAAGGGAGAGTGGGACTAATACACAGAGTAGACCTTCAGTCTATGCCTAAGTAAAGTTCACCCACTTTCCTTTCTAATTTAATCCAATTACTTTATCTGCTATTCAGTTGTTGTCAAAGAACTTTAATAAGAACCATTTTTGACCTAAAGGCCCTTTGTGATCCAGCTATTCCACAGTTTTGAATTGCCTACTTGTCTTTTCTATCATCAGAAAGTTTAATATCCGGAAACAGTGCAGCTAATAACATTAGAGCTGAAGCAGCCAATACCAACCATAATCCGACTTGTTTTTCCGGACACTCTCCTTCCCTGCACATCGAAATAATAAAAAAGTTTCTTACGGCCCATGCAACATTCAACGCAACAATGAGCAGGTTAATTCTTTTCGCCCAAAGTTTGGGAATAAAATGAAGGATGATAAAGAAAAAGCCCAGCACAAAATGAGCATAACCGGGTTTGCCAAAATTTGTACCGGTGGAGTCAACACCGCTGACGATAATATCTTTTGAAGGAATAATAACCCATGGCAAAAAACAGGAAACGACTAACAATAAGACTGCGAGTAAGCCGATCCATTTCATGTAGCGCATTGTGAAGAATTACGGAGGCAAAAATAAGTGCAAAACCGTAGGATGAATCTTATTTCTTTTGGTACTGATTTAATGAATTGGCTCGTATAAAAATTTACGTTTAGTCATCATAAAACTATACCAGGACATGCGTAAATTAGAGTATCGGCTTCGTCCTTGAAAAGTATCTATTATCTTCTTAATATGAAAAATTGGTTACCTTTTATTTTGGCAATTATGATATTGCAAACCCAATGTTCAAAAGAAAAAATTAATGTTTCTATTATTTACCCGACTGACAATCTCGGCAACCTAATTGGCAGCACTCCGAATGATAATCAATGGAAGAATATTGAATTTTCAGGTCCAGAGCTTGCTTTGTTTAACGGACTAGATACGGCTAATCTTTCGGGGACACAATTACCTACAATAGGCACTTCTTACTATGGGTACCCAAATCCATTTGCAAACTATATTAGCGTCTATACAGCCTTGACTCAACCTTTAAATGGAGAAATTGTTGTGAAATATGTTGTTGTTGATAATAAAATGAATGCTATTGAAAAAGGAAGCACACGAATACATGTAACCTCATCAATAAATTTTATGGTTTCAAGTAATTTCAGTAGCGGCAAATACAGACTGTATTTTACATACAGTGCCGAAGGTCATAAACATTTTTTCAAAAGCTGGGGTAACATTCAAAAAACGTAAGGCTGCAGACAACATCCGATTGTGCTTTAAGTACTCCCTTTCGTTCCCACAAAATTCTCTACCTTTTCAAAAATATTACAATGCGGTTTTTAATACTCTTGTTACTTGTTTTTATCAATACTTCGAGTGCTGCAGCCTCAGAACAACACCCTACTCTTCCCATCGGCGCCAAAGCCCCCGCCTTTTCATTAAAAGGGACAGATGGAAAAACGTATTCACTTGCCTCTTTCAGCAAATCCAAGATCCTTGTCATCATATTTACATGTAACCACTGCCCTACGGCGCAAGCTTATGAAGACCGCATTATACAACTCACAAAAGATTATGCTGCAAAAGGTGTGGGCATTGTTGCTGTTTCTCCTAATGATCCTAAATCAATCCGTCTTGATGAACTTGGTTATACTGACATGAGTGATACTTATGCCGAAATGAAATTGAGAGCAAAACAAAAGAAATTTAATTTTCCTTATCTCTATGATGGCGATAAGCAAGCAATGGCAAAAGCCTATGGACCTGCTACCACTCCGCATGTGTTTATTTTTGATAAAGAAAGAATACTTCGTTTCCAGGGTCGCATCGATGATGTAGAAAAGCCAACAGAAAAGCCAACCAGTTTTGATACTCGTAATGCAATAGAAGAATTATTACAAAACAAAGAAGTGACGGTAAAGACAACAAAGGTTTTTGGTTGCTCAGTAAAATGGGCGGAGAAAGGCGACTGGATACAAAAAGCAAAAAAAGATTGGGCCGCAGAAACGGTGAATCTTGAAATGATCGATGAAGCAGGTATAAAAGACCTGTTGAAAAATAATTCTGATAAACTGCGACTGATAAATGTTTGGTCTACCTGGTGCGGGCCCTGCATGATCGAGTTCCCTGAGTTTGTTGATATCAATCGCATGTATCGTGGCCGCGATTTTGAATTCATCAGTATTTGCCTTGATGATACTTCAAAACATACAAAGGCATTAAAGTTTTTGCAATCAAAACAGGCATCGAGCAAAAATTATTTATTCAACATGAAAAATAAATGGGCATTGATCGAAGCGGTAGACCCTAAATGGCAGGGAGCATTGCCCTATACATTGATTGTTGAGCCCGGAGGAAAAATAGTGTACGGCAAACAATATCTCATTAACCCGGCGCAAATAAAAAAACTTATTGTAGAACATCCGATGATAGGAAGGTATTATTAAAACCACAGCGACACGGCGAAACACGGCGCCGCGTTTCGCTGTGCCCGCCGTGGTTTATAAAAAACTTTTAAGCCGTGGCACGTATTGCTAAAAAGAAAATACACAAAGTTTGTTGCCATGAAAACGGAACGATGAAGTGATTGCGACGCAACAGACGATGCCATGAAAAACTGAAGCTGGTATCAAAAAAATATCAAATTAATTTGGGGAGTTTGCTTCGTCGTCCCGATTCGTCGGGACTCCTCGCAAGTGAAACCCCGGTTCTTTAACCGGGGTTTTAATCTGTTTGGCAGATGATAATGGTTCAGCCCGAATATTCGCTGTTGGCGAATTATACCTGCCGTAGCGGATACGGTATTTCCCCGGCAGGATTAACGGGATTAATAGGACCGGATAACAGGTTCGCAATTCGAATTTAAATAAAAGATGTTTGAAAGATACTATAACTTATATACTATTTTTTTACTTATGGTAGAAACACTATTCCGGCTTTGAGACACCAGTATCCTTTTTATATCGCCAGCGGAAATAATAATAAAGAGGAATACCCGCAGCTGTTACTACAATCCCGAAAACAGAATTCATCAACCTTGTTTTTCCCTCAACATAATTTTGAATATCATCAACTAATGTGATGATGAGGTAAAAGGCATTGAATAGAATTACGAGAACAGGCACCCAGGGATAACCCCAGACCCGGTAAGGTCTTTCTTTGTCAGGCATTTTTTTACGGAGAATAAATAAGCCCGATCATCAGCATAATATTAAATGTCCAAACGATAAAGATGTACATATCTGCCAATATGTAAAACGAGCCACTAAGCACCATCACGATCATCAAACCAAGATGAATCAATAACGCATTGCCTGGTGTATGAAACCTCGGGTGAATTTTGCCAGCCATTTTAAAAAACCGGTTCTCCTGCGCCATTGCAAAGGTCATGCGTGGTGGAGTAAATACATTTGAAAAAGTTGTACCCATTACCGAAAAACTTATAAGAAATGCGATCAGGGCGCCGCCAATAAAACCAAATGCAACCGTTGCAGCGTCAGAAGCCACCAGTGACGAGCCAGCCATTTTATCAACCGGCAATACATAGATCATAGCAGCATTGATGACAAGATAAATAACGATACAAACAGATAACCCAATAAATAGACTCTTCGGAATATTCCTGCCCGGGTTTTTTATTTCACCCGTTAAGTAGAGCATGTTATTACAACCATCAAATGCCTGTAATGCACCATTGCATGCGGCTACCATTGCTGTTACTAATGCAAACCCTGCAGGTTTTATGAATTCCGATGACTCAAAAAAGTTTGAAAAAGAACCTTTGCCTGAAACAAACAACCCTGCAACCAATACAACTATAGCGACAACTTTTGCAGAAGAAAAAATATTCATCAACACGCCACTTGTTTTTGTACTCCGGTAACTGATCCATGTAAATATGCAAAGGATAATAACAGTCATAATCTTTACGCCGAAATCATCCAATGGAAAAATGTCACCGACCATTGGAATATGAATTACCACAGATTGTTCAATTGCAGGCGAAAATTTCGGCAGCTTAAAAAAATATTGAAGGTATTGGGCAGTGATAAAAGCAATGCCCGCGGAGCCGGCACAATTAATAACAGCAAATGCGGCCCATCCGTAGAGATAGGACCAAAAATCACCGTACATATGTCGCATGAATGCATACGTGCCTCCAGTTTCGGGAAGCATTGCTGCAACCTCCGCCAACACCATTGCTGACACCATAGTAAAAAGGCCGGCAATTATCCAGGCTGCAAAAATTAATGTGGGTGAACCAAGCAATGCTGCCATTTCAGCGGGACGCATAAAAATGCCCGATCCAATAATAGTGGCGATAACAAGAGAAATGGCAGTAGACAATCCGATGGTGCGTTGAAAGTCCTGGTGTTGCGGCATAATTATTTTTTACCAATAAACTCAGCCAGTAATTGGTGGAAATGATGCGTTCCTTTTTCTCTTGTTACTGAATACCGGCCTTGCTTATAAAATCGTGAATGAATTCCTTTCTGTACCTGCTGCACAATCTCTTCGTCTTCTTTCTCCACTTTATCGAGATCACCACCTGCTCCTGCATCCCTGAGTTCTTCTTTCCATATATAAGTAAGAAAAGAAACTTTTGTTTTGTTCACGGCCAGTGGCTGAACAAGATTAACGGATAATCCCCATGGATAAAAATTAAACATCATATTGGGAAATACCCAGAAGTAGTACGCGGCAACTTTCTTTCCGTGCTCAGGCGACGATGCGGGAAGATCGAAATAACTCTCACCGGTTTTGCTGATGCCAATTTGCACACTTGAAAAAGGAAAGAACAATTCGGTTGTGTAATCACTGAAATCAATTGCGGCATTCAGTCCGGAATGAACAAACGGTATATGAAAACCTTCGAGATAGTTTTCACAATAAAGGGCCCAGTTGGCATTTATAAAATATTCTTTGGAAAGATCAGGTCTGAAATTGAATTCATTTAAAGGAAGAAACGATACCCGCTTCATCATGTCTTTAAAAAAAACTTCGGGCTTGTATGTTTTATTTAAAGTAGTAAACAAAAGTTTACCCCATTGAAATAATGGCAAGTGATGAAGATTGTCGTCTTCTGAAGGAAAATTTTCTACTTCTTTAAATTCCGGCATTGATTTGAATCTGCCATCAAGATGGAACAGGCGGCCATGATATTTGCAACGAAGATTTACAATCTTGCACGGCTCATATATCAATAAATTTCCCCGGTGCGTGCAAACATTCGAAAGACAATGGATCTTTTCCTGGTCATCTTTTGTTAATAAAAACGGTTCATTTAAATACCCATTCAGCAAAGTAAAAGGATGACAACTGCCTTTTTCTTTTATCAGATCTGTATCTCCAATAAACTGCCAGGACGAAGCGAATATTTTTTCTTTAAACACTTCGTAAGCTTCGGCAGAAGTATATACATCAGTAGAGATCGTTTTTGCTTTTGCAATATTCTTTTTTACTGAAAATTTTGACATGGTCGAAAGATAAGAAAAGATATAGCAAAAAATATGTTCCCTTTTCCTGGACATTTTTCTACCTTCCATCAAATTGCTGATATGAAAATTATTTTTTTCGTTGCCATCGTTTTTCTTGCCCCAAATATTTATAGTCAAAAAACAGTTTCCCTATTCAATGGAAAAGATCTTACTGGCTGGACAATACACGGCACTGAAAAATGGTATGTAGAAAATGGAGAACTGATCTGTGAAAGCGGGCCGGACAAACAGTATGGCTACCTTTCTACAAATAAAAGTTATAAAGATTTTGAATTGACACTCGAATTCAGGCAGGAAGCGAATGGGAACAGCGGTGTATTTTTCCGTTCATCAATTGAAGGAGTAAAGATCAGCGGCTGGCAATGCGAAGTAGCTCCTCTTAATCACCACACTGGCGGCATTTATGAATCTTATGGCCGTGGCTGGCTGATACAACCTGATTCGACAAAAGAAAAATATTTAAAGACAGGAAAATGGAATACACTTAAACTAAGAGTTGTTGGTGACGAAGTAACCACCTGGCTGAACGGACACCAGATGATCTACCTGATAGATCAAAAGATCGGCAGCGGTAATGGATTTATTGCTTTGCAAATTCATGATGGTGGGGGAATAAGAGTGAAATGGAGAAATTTTAAGATCAAAGAATTCAATTGAAACATTGTTAAATGGCTAAATTGTTTAATTGTTATTTAATACAGCCATTTAACAATTAAACAATTTGACAATTACTTATACATCTCTTCTTTCATCGCCTTCACTCTTTCATCCGCCAAATATTCATCAAATGTCATCAACCGATCGATAATTCCATTAGGAGTAAGTTCAATAATCCGATTAGCCACGGTTTGCATGAATGTATGGTCATGGCTGGTTAAGTAACACAATGCCTTTGATAATCTGTGCATTGTTCATTGAAGCTTTGAATACTTTCCAGGTCAAGGTGGTTGGTTGGCTGATCCAACAAGATCACATTCGGATTTTGCAGCATCATCCGGCTGATCATACAACGAACTTTCTCACCACCGCTTAATACATTTGTTTTCTTCAACACATCATCGCCACTGAATAACATTTTACCCAAAAACCCGCGAAGGAAAGGTTCATCCACATCTTTAACATGATCGGGCACATACTGGCGAAGCCAATCCATCAGGTTCATCTGCCTTTCAAAATACTGGCTGTTCTCCTGTGGCAGGTAAGCATGCGTAACAGTGGTGCCCCATGCATATGATCCGCTATCAGCGATCGTTTCGCCTGTGATAATGTTGAAGAAACTTGTTACTGCCAAGCGGGTCACGGCTAAGCAATGCAATCTTATCGCCTTTGTTTACAGTAAATGTTACATTTTTAAAAAACAGCCGGCCATCGACTGATTTTGATAATTTTTCAACATTCAATATCTGGTTACCCACTTCACGCAACTGCTGGAAAATAATACCGGGATATTTTCGATAGCTCGGTTCTATTTCTTCAATGGTTAATTTCTCCAATGCTTTTTTTCTGGAAGTAGCCTGTTTACTCTTTGATGCATTCGCACTGAAATCGTGCAATGAAATCCATCAATGCCTGGCGCTTCTCTTCTGTCTTTTTATTCTTATCACCGATCTGGCGGGCCATCAATTGAGATGATTCATACCAGAAAGTATAGTTACCGGTAAATATTTTTATTTTCTGACGATCCACATCGGCAACATGTGTACATACCGCATCTAGAAAGTGACGGTCGTGGCTCACTACCAAGCACGATATTTTCATAATCAGCTAAAAAATTTTCCAGCCAGCTGATTGTTTCAATATCCAAACCGTTGGTAGGCTCATCCAATAATAAAATATCCGGATTGCCAAATAATGCCTGCGCCAGCAACACCCGGACTTTTAAATTGGAAGGAATATCTTTCATCAGTGACTGGTGATATTCTTCATTTACGCCCAGTTCACTCAATAAAGTTGCCGCATCGCTTTCAGCAGTATACCCACCCATTTCGCCAAACTCACCTTCCAGTTCGGCCGCTTTCATTCCATCTTCTTCAGTAAAATCAGCCAGCGCATAAATATTTTCTCTTTCCTTCATCACTGTCCAAAGTTTGGTATGGCCCATCATCACCGTATTCAATACGGTTTGTTCATCAAATTCAAACTGGTTTTGTTTTAATACAGCCATCCTTTCACCGGGAGTTATTTCTACTGTTCCTTTATTCGGTTCTATTTCGCCGCTTAGAATTTTTAAGAATGTACTTTTACCCGCACCATTGGCTCCAATTACTCCATAGCAATTCCCTTTTGTGAAATTGAGATTCACTTCTTCAAACAATACCCGTTTGCCGTAGGCTAATTTTAAATCTTTTACACTGATCATATTGCTTCAAAAATTGAAGCCGCAAAGGTAAGCAATATCAAGTGTCTTAAAGGAATGAAATTGGACTAATTATACATTCATTGGCGAGTTATCACTGGCCCCTTACTTCCACCAATATCAAACAATTTAATAAGCAATAAACCGGCTGCAAAGCCTCCGATATGTGCAGCATAGGCAACACCGCCACCAGTTTTATCGCCACCTAACATGCCCATTCCATTTATTATTTGAAAAACTATCCAAATACCAAGCGCAACAAATGCGGGCACTTCACCAACTCCGCGTCCCATTAATACACGAACTCTGCGTTTGGGAAAGAGTAACATATATCCGCCCAGCACTCCTGAAATAGCTCCGGATGCTCCAAGACTGGGTATTTCCGATCCGGCGCCAGAAATAAAAACATGACTTAATGAGGCAATGATTCCACAAACAAGATAAAAAATAAGATAGCGTATATGGCCGATACGATTTTCTATATTGTCACCAAACACCCATAAGAATAACATGTTTCCTAAAAGATGCGCCCATCCGCCATGCATAAACATGGAAGTAATAAGTGTAAAATAAACTGGTACTGGTGTAGGCTCCAATGGACCCGTCGTCAGGTCATTTCCCGTTAGGATCTCGGCCGGCACAGTCGAAAAGGCATACGTGAACTTTTCATTACCTCCCATCCCCTGTAAAAAAACAAATACAAGAACATTAATTGCGATCAAAACATAATTTACAAGAGGCGCAAAGCGTCTGTCTGAATTATCATCACCAATTGGAAGCATAAAAGGTTTTTAAAATCATCTACAAAGATTAGGCCTTTAAAAACCCGGAACCAATGGAACTCCAGCAAACAAGAACAAATTATCCGGTAAGCTGACGCAGTATACTTTTTTGATCAACAAATAAAAATCCCGCCTCTTTCGAAGCGGGATATTTTTTAAAGGATCGCAAACGGATGATTAAATCCATCGTCATCATTTCGTTTCCACCAATTCATCCATTGTTTTAATTTTTCAACTGACTCTTTCAAACGAATGACTAAAAAGTTTTTTTTCATAGTTAATCATTTGACAAGTTAAAAAATCATTTTATAAAACCCACCGGTGTGAGTTATGAGTTCATTAGTTTCAGAGCCAAGGAGCGTGACACACGGACTCTGAACTCTGAACTCTGAACTCCAAACTATCGACTTTCCTAGTAATCCATTCCACCCATATCAGGTGCACCATGTGCATGAGGAGCTTCTTCTTTCTTCGGTTTGTCAGCAATTACACATTCAGTAGTTAACAACATACCTGCAATTGAAGCTGCATTTTCCAATGCAATACGGGTAACTTTTGTTGGATCAATAACACCGGCTGCAATTAATTTCTCATACTTCTCAGTTCGTGCATTGAAACCAAAATCACCTTTTCCTTCTTTTACTTTCTGAACAACGATAGAACCTTCGATACCTGCATTCTCAACGATCTGGCGAAGTGGTTCTTCCAGTGCTCTTTTTACGATTGCAATACCGGTTGTTTCATCTTCATTAGCACCTTTCAGTTTTTCAATGGCTTCAATAGCACGGATGTAAGCAACACCACCACCTGGAACGATACCTTCTTCAACAGCAGCTCTTGTTGCATGCAATGCATCGTCAACACGGTCTTTCTTTTCTTTCATTTCCACTTCAGTAGCAGCACCAATATATAATACAGCAACACCACCGCTTAATTTAGCAAGACGCTCCTGTAATTTTTCTTTATCGTAATCAGAAGTAGTTGTTTCAATCTGTGCTTTGATCTGGTTAACACGTGCAGTGATATCTTCTTTCTTTCCTTTACCACCAACGATAGTTGTGTTGTCTTTATCAATAGTAACTGTTGCAGCCTGTCCCAAGATAAGTAAGATCAGCATTTTCTAATTTGTAACCTTGCTCTTCGCTGATCACAATACCTGCTGTAAGGATAGCGATATCCTGCAGCATTTCTTTTCTGCGGTCGCCAAAGCCCGGAGCTTTTACAGCAGCCACTTTCAATGGTACCACGTAATTTATTTACAACCAATGTTGCCAATGCTTCACCTTCCAGGTCTTCAGCAATGATCAATAAGCGGACGGCCGCTTTGTGCAACTTTTTCCAGGATATGAAGAATATCTTTCATATGTAGCTGATCTTCTTATCATAGATCAGGATATAAGGATTTTCCAATTCAGCTTCCATTTTTTCGCTGTTGGTAACGAAGTAAGGAGAGATATAACCACGGTCGAATTGCATACCTTCTACTACTTCAACAGTTGTTTCAGTACCTTTTGCTTCTTCAACAGTGATCACACCTTCTTTACCAACTTTTGTCATTGCTTCAGCGATCAGCTTACCGATTTCTGCATCATTGTTTGCAGAGATAGAAGCTACCTGTTGAATCTTTGTTGCTGTCATTACCAACTGTCTGGGATTGTGCTTTCAGATTTTCAACAACTAGCTTAACTGCTTTGTCAATACCACGTTTCAGATCCATTGGATTTGCACCTGCAGCAACGATTTTCAAACCTTCGCTGATGATTGATTGTGCAAGAACAGTAGCAGTAGTAGTACCATCACCTGCAATATCAGCAGTTTTGGAAGCTACTTCTTTTACCATTTGTGCACCCATATTTTCAATAGGATCTTCCAGTTCAATTTCTTTTGCAACAGTTACACCATCTTTAGTAACTAGCAGGTGCACCGAATTTTTTTTCGATAACTACATTACGGCCTTTAGGGCCCAAGTGTTACTTTCACTGCATTGGCCAGTATGTCAACGCCTTTTTTCATTTTATTTCGTGCTTCAATATCGAAGAAGATTTGTTTTGCCATAATATTATAATTTGAAAATTTGTTAATTTGAAAATTTGATATAAGCTGATAGTATAAGCTGAAGCTTGATGTAGTACATTTGCTAATCAGCACATCTTCAGACTTTCAAATTATACTATTGCCAGAATATCGACTTTCTCTCATGATCAGGTAGATCCTCACCTTCGATCTGGATTTCTGTTCCGGCATATTTACCATATAAGAACCGTATCGCCTGCTTTTACTGTTACAGGCTCATCTTTTTTACCAGGGCCTGCAGCGATAACAATACCACGCTGTGGTTTTTCTTTTGCAGTGTCGGGAATGATGATACCACCGGCAGTTTTTTCTTCAGCAGCAGCCGGTTTCACAATTACCCTGTCATGAAGTGGGGTAACATTTAACTTTCTTAGCCATAGTTGTATTGATTTTTGAGTTTGTTGAAATGATTTTCCCTCTGAATTTTAGGGACGGCGAAGGTACAGGAAATACTGTGCCGCCTGTGCCGAAACGGAAAAATTTTCAGGTTTGATGGATAAACTGATCATTGGTCATTTGATAAGGGTAAAAAATTCAGTCTCGCTGTGTCAATTTTTCATTTTTTGAGGGGCTTCTGCTAATCTTATCAGGAAAATTGTCTTATGATCTCTTTTGTCTTCGAAACATAATGCCCTCCAAATAGAACCGCATGCACCAGCAAAGGATAAAGTTGGGTAACAGCCAATCGTTTCTCCCATCCCTTTGCCAGTGGATATACCTCGTCATAAGCCCTGTAAAACCGGGCATCGAATCCGCCAAAAAGCTTTGTCATGCCTATATCCATTTCCCGGTGTCCAAAATAAATAGCGGGATCAAATATTGCTGCGTAGCCAGTTGATGTGATCAGATAATTTCCGCCCCAAAGATCACCATGCAGTAATGCGGGAGGCTCTGAGGGAAATATGCTTTTAATATTATTACAGAATGAATTTGCATAATTAATATCTGCTTTAGTGTAATTACCGGCATCAAACAATTTTTTTACCAATGGCATTATCCTGCACTCGCGATAAAATGAATGCCATTCATTATGCAGGGTATTGATCTGTTGCATACTTCCAATGTAATTATCTTCATTTAATCCAAAATTTGCGTTCGACTTTTTATGCAATCATTGCTAAATCCTCACCGAATTTTTCCCATATATTTTTTTCCGGAGAACCTTTTTCCAGCCACTCCAGTAACAGGTATTGCAGCTCGCCACTTTCACCGGCTTTAACAACTTTTGGAATAATAAGAGGAGAATGCCGTCGCAGCATATCAAGACCGCTTGCCTCTTTTTCAAACATTGCAGGGTATCTGTTCTTGTTATTTACTTTTAAAAAATATTTGTCCGTAGAAGTAAATAAACACCACGCTTCGTTTATATCACCGCCGTGTACCTGCTCATAGCGATGAACATGCAAACCGCATTCATTAAAAATATCTTTTAATACTTCCATAGTAACAAAGTAAGATGAGATTGCTTCTCTGCCATAGGCGGATCACAAAAAAAACGGGCCTTACAAAAGGCCCGTTTCCCATTAAAGTAATTTTCTTAGCTAAGATGTTTAGAAAGAATTTTAGCAAGATCAAACATTGAGATCTGGTCTTTACCAAAAAGTGGTCTTAATTTTTCATCCGCATTGATCATACGTCTGTTGGCGCTATCCTGGAGATTATTTTTCTTAATATGATCCCAGATTTTTTTAACCGCCTCAGTACGTGGAACTGCACTGCTGCCGATCACTCCTGCCAATGTTGAGCTTGGCGTTAATGCTCTCATGAAAGCAGCATTGGGCTTACGGGCAGTTTTCTTTTTTGGAGCAGCTTTTTTAGGAGCAGCTTTCTTTACAGCTTTTTTAGGAGCCGCTTTTTTAGGTGCAGCTTTTTTCACAGCTTTCTTTGCTGGTTTTTTGGCAGCTTTCTTAGCTGCTTTTTTCTTTGTTGCCATAATTTTTTGGATTTAAATTCTTAATGGGTTTAGTCATTATTATTACCAAATATATAGTTTTTTACCTTCCACCAAATTGATTGCAACTTTTTTCTATTCACATTTCTCCTCGGAAAACTGGCCTTTTCCCCAATGAAAAATGAAATTCCATTTACTTTCTCAGCCACGGCGTAAGATATTAATCGGTAAATATTACGGACCCTGTCAAAACAAAATTGTCATCAGCAATAGAATGACCGCATTCGGGAGCCGATGAACTATAATCTGCTGAAACCTTTACCCAATCAATATCTTGTCAAAATAAAAAATCAGGAGAGCAACGTTTTCCCGGGTCAAGAACCATCTGCAAAAAACCGATCGCCGATCAAGTTCCTCAATGAGAGATTGCCATCGCAAACCGGAACATTCTGTCTCATTAGAGAGAATCCATTTGCGCAACCCGGTGTCCTTTAAATGTCAATAAAAAGTTTTTTTTCTCCTGACAAAATGATGGATTTAGACCTTCTCCTCCCTCATAATTCTTATTTTTACCTCCGATGCCACTGCAAATTGCTTCATTGAATTCGGGTAGTAATGCCAATTGTTACTATGTAGGAAATAACAAAGAAGCTGTATTAATTGATGCAGGTCTCTCCTGCCGCGAAACCGAAAAAAGAATGAAACGATTGGGGCTCGATATCGGTTCGGTAAAAGCAATTTTTATCTCACATGAACATAACGATCATATTGCAGGCTTGCCCGTGCTCTCAAAAAAATACCGGCTGCCGGTTTATATCACCAATAACACATTACATAACTGCCGGTTTGAAATTGAAAAGGGATTAGTGTATTCTTTTATTCAGAATGAAGCCGTATCAATTGGTGAATTGTCAATCATTCCTTTTACCAAGAGTCATGATGCGGAAGATCCGCATAGCTTTATAATTTCAGCGAATGCCGTGCATATCGGTGTAATTACCGATGTGGGCTATGCATGCAAACATGTAATAAAACATTTCAGACTTTGTGACGCCGTATTTCTTGAATCAAATTATTGTGAGCAAATGCTTACGAATGGCTCTTATCCCGTTCATTTAAAAAAACGGATCAGCAGCAGAAAAGGACATTTATCCAATGACCAGGCATTGGAACTTTTTCTAAAACATAAACCGCAGAACTTGCAATTACTGATCCTTTCACATCTTTCACAAAATAATAATCACCCTGAGATCGTCAGCAAAATGTTTTCAGCACATGCATCGGGAGTTAAAATCGTAATTGCTTCACGCCATAAAGAAACAGAGCTGTTTAGTATTGAAAGGAATTCCATCGTAAAATCCGCAAGAAGATTTCAAAAACTAAAAGTGAACAAAGCGCAACTATCACTTTTTGATCCGATAGCTATCGGGTTTTGAATTTTTATTTCCTAAAAGGCATTTAATTGTATTAAATTTGAGACGACTATTAACCGGTTATTTTTTATGAAGCGCCTTATTCTATACTTACTCATTCCGGGGTTTTTTATTTCCTCCTGTAACGGTCATTTGAAGATCGAAAAAAATGGCGATCCCCAGGGATATGCCGATTCGCAATTCGTGGGTATTTGGAAAATAACTGCAATAAATTCCGATGTAGCCTGGGATTTTGATGGCAACGGCACACCTGAAACAAATATTTTCGCTACACAGTCCGCATGTGAAAAAGATAATCTCTACACTTTTGTTGGCAATAAAACAGGCACATTTAAATTTGATTGTTCACTGACTAAAGACGGTTCCTGGGAAGTTGTAGAAACGAAGTATCTGCAGTATACGCCGATCGGGCTTAGTCCTGAACAGGAAAGGGTTGTTTCCATGACTTCGGTGCAATTCAAATCAACACTTGCTATCACTCTTCCAAACGGGCAACCCGCTACAATAACTAAAACCTGGACAAGACAATAAAAAAGGGACCAAAGTCCCTAATTCCAAATGAAATAATTTACCCGCTTAAGGCTGAGCCGCATTATTTTTATTTACTGTTGTAAGTACAGCCAACAATCGTCCATTAGGCAATTGTGTTGATGTATAAAATAGATTTACTTTCTTACCCGCTTTTATTTTCGGCAGCGCAAGAATGTCTTTTACATTACAACAAAGTTTAGCGGCTACATCTTTTGTATCACCAAATCTCCATTCTTTTAAAACGACATTCTGTTCATCTTTAATTGTTACCACACGGCTTTTCCCTGGCTGCCCGCAATGAAAATAACGGATGGCAAGTTGTCCATTGCTGGCACTTTGATCTAACTGGAGGCTTTTTACATCGTTGATCTTTTCCCCGTATTGCTGTATCACAAGTTTATTATTTAAATAAACTTCAAATCCCTCACCTCCAAAATCGCTTTTGCAGGGAAATAATCTTTCAGCTGTTCTTACTGAAAATGAAAACAGCACTCCGCTTAGTGCGATCAGCAGAACAAAAAGAATTGTCGGTTGATAATTGAACCTTTTCATGGCAAAAAATTTAGTTGTTAATAATTTTTAAATCTGGTACAAGGTAAACCGGGAAGCAGCCCGTTTACAAGAAACTTTGATGAGATGCAGATGAGGCTTGACTATATGCAGCGTTACCGGCGTTTCCTTAAATTAATAAGATAAATGACGAACGCAATAGCCAATAAACCGAAGGAGCCATATACCAGGTAACTTATAGGCATGAAGATGAATGACAATGAAGTTCGGCTAATTCCAGCCAAATTGAATCTTTCTTTTTGATAAAATAAATGAAAACCGCTTGCGTTATCTAACTGACGGTTTTTTATGCTTACAAGCCATTCACCACTTTTATTAAAGGTTTCGTTCCTGCTGATACCGCTGTATACTATCTCTCAAACTGACGATAGCAGTAATGCAAATCAAATAGCACCCGTTAATGTTATCGTTACTGATTTTAAAAATAAGCCGCGGCCGGGCGAACAGATCATTTTTATTTCTAAGAAAAATGGTGAAATATTTTCAGGCCGTGCTGGTAAAGATGGAAGGTTCTCAACAACATTGCCGGCAGGTGATACATTTCTTATTAAAGTAAAAACAATTGTAGATACCACCAGGTATGGGCTCATTGCCATTCGCCGGTTAGAACCCGATGAGAGTTTCGTAGAGCCGTTCGCGGTAACTGTAAAATTTGAGCCTGCTCGTTCCTACAGGTTGGATAACGTTTATTTTGATTTTGGAAAATCAACTTTGCGATCCGAATCATTTGCAGAGTTAAATGAATTGGTGAGCTACATGAAATGGAGGGAGAATGAGCGAATTGAAATTGGTGGCCACACCGACAATATTGGGACCGATGCCGATAACCTCAGGCTTTCTCAGCTACGAGCTGAATCGATCAAACAATACCTTGTTAAAAAAGGTATAAGCCCCGCAAGAGTTATTGCAAAAGGTTATGGCGCCTCTATGCCGGTCGCAGATAATTCAACTGAAGAAGGAAGACAGAATAACCGACGCACCGAAGTGAAAATATTATAGCAGTTGTTCGTGTAGCCCAGGATACCTCTCGTGTAATACTGCTTCACCAGGGTTTATTGTTTTCCTAACTTAATTCCATAAATCATTTTATGGAAAAGATTCTTATTGCATGTTTGTTACTTATTTCCGGCACAGCTTCCTGCCAGGATACTACCAAAGCCATAAGCCGCAACTGGGAAGTAAGAATGACCGAAAAAAATGAACCCGGAAAGAAATTTACGTTAGATATTACTGTGCTCGATATTGCTACACGGCAACCTGTAAAAGGTGTTGAAGTATTTGCTTATCACACCAACTATAAAGGCGATTATGTGAATGATGCAAACGGTGTGGCAAAAATTCACGGTACTGCATGGAGCAATGAAAAAGGGGCCATTCGTTTTATCACGATTTATCCAAGAGGTTATAATGATTCTCCAACCGGTGAGCATATTCATTTCAGAACAAAGGCCCGTGGTTATAGTGGCGGCGGTACGGATCTGTCATTCTGGGATTTTCAACAAAAACAGCTTGATTATAAAAACCCGGTCGTTACCAAAGTTTATCTTGAAACATTGGAAGAAAAAAATGGAGAGCTTTTTGGCAAAGCAATTCTGTACATGAAGAAAAATTGATCACACTCCGCAAACAAATCTGCCATAGAACTTTCAAAGCCGTGAGTTTTTGTTTTACTTTAGACGTAAAACAGGGTTATGCGCATCATCTTTTTTTTTGTGCTCATCGTTTTACTCAGCAATTGCAATACTAAATCCTCTTCTTATTCAAATGAATTCGATACCATCTTTGATTCTGTTTTTAAAGCCAATGAACCTGGCGGTGCCGTATTGATTGCAAAAAATGGTAAGATCATTTATGAAAAAGGATTCGGCATTGAAGATATCCAAACTAAAAAACCGATCACCACTCACACGCTTTTTAACGTAGGGTCAATCAGCAAGACATTTGTCGCATTTGGCATTTTGCAGCTTGCAAAAGAAAATAAGCTTTCACTTGATGATGATATTTATAAATATTTCCCTGACTTCAAAAACAGTTCGATCGCAAAAAAAGTAAAGGTCCATCATTTGCTCACACATACTTCCGGGCTTGCCTGATATAAGAAAAGTTAGTGAAGACAGTATATTTTATCTTACCGCAAAAGATGCAGAGAATTGGGCGCCCATTAAAAAAACGGACAGTCTTGAATATGAACCCGGCGAAAAATTCAATTATTCAAATCCTGCATTCAATGCGCTTGCACTGATCATTGAAAAAGTAAGCGGGATAAAATGGCAGGACTATATTCAAAAGAATATTATGGAACCGGCGGGCATGAAGACTTCCACGATAACCGATGGGCCTCATCCCCGGTCAGGTGTTTCGCATGGTTATTTATTTGATGGTAAAAAATTATGTTGAAAATGATTATGGCGAAGAGCCAACGTTTGCAGCATCAGGCAATGGCGGTGTGTGGAGCAGTGCAGATGAACTCTGGAAATACGAACAGGCCATTCAGAAAAATATTTTTCTTGACAGTGCATGGATAAAAAGGTCAAGAACTATTCAAAGTTTTTCAAACTGGAAAGACAATACTCCCTCTTTTATCGGGCTGTGCTGGTTCATTACAAAAGCAGGAAATGAAAACATGATCGGGCATACGGGTTCGCAAGGCGGTTTCAGAGCTGATTATGTTTGGTTGCCGGAAAAGAAAATATTTTACATCATTCTTTGTAATACGCCAAAGCCATTATCGAAAATAAGAGAGAAGGTATTGTCAATTGCATTGAAAGATCAATAGCATGATAACAATAGAGCAAGCAAGAAAAGCAGCACTGGCATTACCTGAAACGGAAGAAAAACCACATTTCCATCTCACAAGTTTCCGGGTAAAGAATAAGATCTTTGCTACTATTCATGCTGATAAAAACTATGTAATGGTAAAGCTTTCATTGATCGATCAGTCTGTTTTCTGTTCTTATGATAAAGAGGTGATCTTCCCTGTACCCGGTGGTTGGGGACGCAAAGGCGCAACTTTTATAAATTTAAAAAAAGTTAAGCCGTCGATGTTCATTGATGCGCTGACTACAGCATGGAAAACAACAGCGCCGCGTAAACTTGCTGAAAAATATTTCGGAAAATAAAATCTTAATTTTACCACACCGATTACTTGCTTATGGAACTCTACGGCAAACTTATAAACATCGCTGTTCCCTTCTTCCTTTTCTTTTTTATTGTAGAAAAGATAATAGAATGGAGAAAAGGGCTCAACGTTATTCGCGGACTCGATAGTGTAGTCCAGTTTCAGCAGCGGCATGACGAACGTTGTAAAAGACATTCTTGGTTTAACAGTTACGATCATTACGTATAGCTGGCTGTTAGATCATATTGCTATTTTTCATACAAAGGCAACTGTTCTTACCTATATTATTGCTTTCCTCGTTATCGATTTCCAGGGTTATTGGGTGCACCGCTGGTGTCATAAAATAAATTTCTTCTGGAATTATCATATCATTCATCACAGCAGCGAAGAGTTCAATCTTTCCTGTGCATTGCGTCAATCCATTTCAAACTTTATAAACTTCTTTACTTTCCTGCTGGTTCCTGCGGCATTATTGGGTGTGCCGGTGGAAGTGATCAGCATAGTTGCGCCCGTTACATCTCTTTCTGCAGTATTGGTATCATACTCAATTGATCAAAAAAATGGGTTTTTTAGAACATATAATTGTTACCCCTTCTCATCATCGTGTGCATCATGCAATCAATAAAGAGTACATGGATAAAAATTTATCGCAGATATTTATTTTCTGGGATAAACTCTTCGGTACATTTCAGCAGGAGCTTGATGATGTAAAGCCGGTCTATGGCGTAACAAGACCCGTAAAGACATGGAACCCGATCAAAATAAATTTTGTTCATCTATGGTTATTGATAAAAGATGCATGGAGAACAAAAAGAATAAAAGATAAACTGCGTATTTGGTTTATGCCAACAGGCTGGCGGCCCGATGATGTAAAAGAAACCCACCCTGTTGACTATATCGCTGATGTTTACAACTATAAAAAATTTGACACGCCTGCTACAAAAACATTTATTGCATGGAGCTGGGCGCAAATGCTTTTTAATTATTTCCTCCTTGTTTATTTTTTTGCTTTTGTGGCACAAATAAATAAGCCGCATATTTTTTATTATGGCGCTTTCGTTTTCATTTCCATCTATGCCTTTACCGAGTTGATGGATGGGAATCGCAACGCTTTTTATATGGAGCTTATCAAATCTCTCATTGGTTTTTTCATAATTTATTATTACGGCGATTGGTTCTTTTCATCTCAGCATTGGCCATGGTATCATTATGTAGTTGCCGGTTATCTTTGTTCTCTCAGTTCTTGCAGCAGGATATTTTGCTTTTTATGAAATGAAAAAAAGCGAACAGGTCGTTTCTTTAGCTTAAAAACACTTTAACATAGATCCATTTTCTTTCGTTAAACATTATTTTATCTTTAACGAAACAACCACCATGAAATTCTACTTTCTTGATGGCGTAGCAGCCGGTTTTGTATTCGGAGCCATGATCGTCTTTATGATCATCATTATTGTGCTTGAAGCCGTGACGATGCTGCTGATGAAATATAATAAAGCCGGAAAAGCTTTCCTTGACTCTTTGCTCATCAACCTGGTTTCGCTGGGAGCTGGTTTTGCTATCCTGTTCCTCGATGCGGGCTCGTTCCTTGTCACCGAAAGCTCTTTAGTCAATGTGCTTATTCTTTTTGGCATCACAGTGATCGTTGAATTCGGGATACTTTATTTGCTGAACAGGAAGACCGCACTGCAAAAAACACTTCTTGCTGCAGCTGTAATAAATGTTGTGAGCTATTCGCTTTATTTTATTCTTTTTGGCAATGGCTTTTAAAAAAAATATAACCATATTAGCGCTCGGTCATGGATTAAATGATATGATCGCCGGTTATTTTCTTGGCAACTTTTCTGCAGAAAATAATGATCTGTTGCAGGTTGGTTTAGCAATAACTGTTTATAACATCATTGCTTTTGGCGGACAATATCCTGTCGCGCATTTTTTAGAAAAGATCAGTGATCTGAAAAAGATCATTGTGTTCTCATACATTCTTAATGTTACTGCAGTAGCAATCTTTCTTTTCATGCCAATTATTTCTATCGTGCTTGCGGGTATTGCTTCTGCAATCTATCATGTTGCTGGTGGCAGTTATTGCGCAGCAAATAATAAAGCGGTTAATATCGGTTTATTCGCGGCTCCCGGTATCGCCGGATTGATAGCAGGCGGATATTTAGCATGGAAGCAATTTGAAATTATTCCTGGTCTGCTAACCCTTGCAATTATTTTTCTTTTTATCCTGGTAAAAACAAAACTCCTTAAACAATTTTCCGAAAAGAACATTTCAATAAATGAATCCAAAAAACCTGTCATTGACGGGCATGACATCATTATGATCCTTTTGCTAATAATAATTTCATTGCGTTCCGTAACATGGAATGTTTTTCAATTAATTCATGAAAATAATTTTGAATGGCTGACAGCGATTGCAATTGCCGCGGTAATCGGGAAAGTAGCCGGCGGTTGGCTTGCAGATAAAATTGGCTGGCGATTGTATGCGCTTTCATCAGCAATCATTGCAACTCCTTTGCTGACTTTTTTTAAAAATGAAATAATACTCTTTTGTATTGGCATAGGAATTCTACAATCCGGCATTCCTGCTACCACAAGTTTACTGATACATTCCTTAAAAGGACAAACCTCAAAAGCAGTTGCCCTTTCATTTGGCACAGCGATAATAATTGGGTCCGCAGCCAGTATATTTCCCGCACAACAGCTTCTTTTACAAACTCCTTCTATTCTTTTCCTGTCAATTATTCTGCTTGGCATCTGCAATATTTGGTACAAAAGAATTTTAAACACGCCGATCTGACGCTCATAGAATTGGTGTAATTTTAGCCGTAAAGCAACCTAAGTGGCTTTGCCTCCGATTATTTAACCGAAATATTTCAACCCTTGTTATCAGCCCGGGAATTGAGTGAACATATTGCTGGTTGTGTAAAGAACAACAGGGATAGCCAAAAAACTATTTATAGTTCATTTTATGGCTATGCCATGTCAATATGCGACCGGTATTCCGGGACTAACGATGATGCCGTGGAAATACTTAATGACGGATTCTTGAAAATTTTTAAAGAAATACACAAGTACCAGCCTGCTTATGCCGACACCGTTGCTTCCTTTAAAGGATGGATAAGGAAAATTATGGTGTATACAGCAATCGATCATTACAGGAAAATAAAAAAGCACCTGAACGGGCATGTTGATCCGGTAACATTGCAGGTAGCTTCCAGCCAGGAAACGGCATTGGATAGATTATCCTACCAGGAAATATTAATAGCAGTTCAGAAGTTATCGCCGGCGTATCGTACAGTATTCAATCTTTTTGTTATGGAAGGAATGAGCCATGATGAAATATCAAATAAGCTGGGAATTGCAGAGGGTACTTCCAAATCGAACCTTGCAAAGGCAAGAATGCATTTGCAAAAAATATTATTAAAGCAAACCGAACAAGAGTATAAAAGAAATGCAGTCTGAGAATTTTGACAAGAAGATCAAAGATTCATTGAGCCAGCGACCACCAGGAAATGATAACCCTGCGTGGGATAAGATGGAGGTGCTGCTTGATAAACATCTGCCCCAGGAAAAAAGGGACAGGAGAAGAATTTTCTTTATTTTATTTCTTTTCTTGTTGACCGGCGGCGGTGCATTTCTTATTTGGCAAAATGGTAATGGAGATAAGAACAATATTTCAGCAATTGAATCACAAAACAAAAATCCTGATTCCCTAGCATCGATCAACAAAAGATAATAACCCGCCTGCAAATAATACCGGCAACCTTACAACGAATGCAGAAAAAGAAAATGTTGCTGAAAAAACTCCGCTGACCTAATCAATCGATCCCGGCTCCAACAAAGAAAAACTCCCGGCAATAGCAGTTCACCATCTCAAATTCCTTCCAATCCTGAATTTGTAATAGCTGACGCCTCCGCGTTAAAACTAAAAGAACAGAAAAAATAATAACCTGGTCACAGATAATATAAATCCAATTAACAACACGGATAATAAAGCTGATAAAGAAGCGAGTGCAGGATGCCACAAAAACAGACAACGATCCTGTTTCAACAGATAAAAATAAATTGGGTAAAGAAGATACACAAAAGCCGGTTATCGAAAATAAAACTGAACAACAAAAACCTGAAGCAAAAGGGTCGCAACCATCAACTACCGAAAAATCCAATCCTCAAAAACAAAAGACCCAACGATCCTTCTTCGACAATTTATTTTTCACGGCATCTGCCGGTCCGGATTTTAGCACAGTGGGGCTTCACAATGCAGGAAAAGTAAAAGTTGCTTATGGCGCAGGGATCGGGTATAAGATCTCTGAAAAATTTTCCATAAGAACAGGTTTTTATTCTGCAAGAAAGGTTTATACAGCGGACCCGGAAGATTATGATCCGCCTTACAACGTTGCGCAGTATTATCCTAATCTGAAACAAGTTGACGCAAATTGTAAAGTGTATGAGATACCGGTGACTTTAGATTATACCATCAGCAGCAATAAAAAAGCAAGCTGGTTTGTATCGGGCGGCGTTTCCAGCTTGATCATGAAAGAAGAAAAATATGATTACTATTTTAAGCCAAATTATAGTCCTACCTATGTTACTTATTCCCGGACAATCCATAATCAAAACAAACATTATTTCTCCCAGTTAAATATATCGGGCGGGTATACAAGGAATCTCAATAATAATTTTAGCCTGCGGGCAGAACCATACATAAAAATTGCGATGAGCGGTGTTGGTGTTGGTAAAGTAAACCTGAACGGCAGCGGTGTACTCTTCTCCGCGATCATTAAACCTTTCGCTAAAAAGTAAGAGTCAAAAGTCAAAATCCTTTCACACTAAGCATCCCTTTGAATCTTGACTTGTTAAACCAGAACCTAGTGTCTTAAATAATTTCCTTCAGCTTCTCGATCACCGTATCTATCTCGTCTGTCGTATTGTATTTGCTAAATGAAAAACGAACAGGAACAAGATTCGGATTGTTATTGATCGCCCTTATCACATGCGAGCCAACATCTGCGCCACTGCTGCAGGCACTGCCACCCGATGCACAAATATGATTCATATCGAGATTGAACAACATCATTTCAGACTTTTCTGATTTTGGAAATGAAACATTCAGCACAGTATATAAACTTTTACCGTTATAATCGCCATTGAACCGAACGCCGGGAATTCTTTTATTCAACTGTTCGATCATATATGTTTTTAATGACTGAATATATTGAGAATCTTTTTCCATATTTGCTTCGGCGATCTCGAGTGCTTTGGCAAAGCCAACAATGCCATATAAATTTTCGGTGCCTGCCCGCATGTTTCTTTCCTGTCCGCCACCATAGATCATTGGCTTTACTTTGATATTATCATTTACATATAATATCCCCACTCCTTTTGGCCCATGAAATTTATGTCCCGCTCCCGTAGCAAAATGGACAGGTTTTTTTCTCAGGTCAATTTTATAATGCCCGACTGTTTGCACGGTATCAGAATGAAAAATTGCATTGTACTTTTTACAAATTTCTCCGGCAGTGTAAATGTCGAGGAGGTTCCCAATTTCATTATTTGCATGCATCAGGGATACAAGACATCTTTCTTTACGTGCTGCCAATTGTTTCTCAAGATCATTCAGATCAATGTGACCATCGGGTAAAAGGTTTACAAAGCTGGTGGTGATACTTCCTTCATGATCCAAATGCTCAACAGCATGCAGCACGGCATGATGCTCGATCGGTGAAGTAATAATATGCCGGCAACCAAGATCCCGGATTGAAGTTGAGATCGCCATATTATCGCTTTCGGTACCGCCACTGGTAAAAAATATTTCACCGGGATTTGCATTTAAGATTCTTGCTACCGTCTTTCTTGCGTTCTCAATTGCAAGGCGAGATTCCCTGCCATAAGAATAAATGGAGGAAGGGTTGCCAAAATGAGTCGTCATATAAGGCAGCATTGCATCAAGCACTTCTTTATCAAGGGCTGTGGTAGCGGCGTTATCTAAATAGATTCTTTGCATAATTATGTTAAGGTACAAGGCACAAGGCACAAGGTACAAGGCGCAAGGCACAAGATACAAGGCACAAGTATTTTTAAGAGCGGCAAAGATAATTAATCGTGGCTGAGTGAGATATCGCTAGCTTTTAAATTAATTTTTATCTTTAATAATCACGTTGACAGCGATTAAAGAACTTTCAATAATTCGATATGAAAATTCTAATTACAATACTCGGGTTTCTTAATGGCGCCTATATGCTGCTTGATGGAATTTATGTAATGATGAAAGGAAAATATATCGGCCCTGAAAAACCGGGGCCCTGGGCAAATCTTTTTTACAAATTAAATGTTGATGTTTTTAAACTGGGACCGGTGTTTATTGTGTTCGGTTTACTTTGGCTGATCTGGCTATACGGCTTATGGACAAATCAGAGCTGGACATATACGTTCGGGCTTATTATAAGCATATTGACGCTTTGGTACCTGCCGGTGGGAACACTTTTCTCAATAATTATTTTGCTGGTTTTGATTTTTGCAAGACAAAAAATTGGATTATAACAATGAGAATTGTCATTTGCATTGCCGCTTTCATATACTTTCAACAAGATTCAAGTGCACAACCTGCTACCTATAAAGATTCTGTCGACTTGTTGCTGGATCAAACACGCAAAGGGAATAAGGTTTATAGCGATAAAGACGCGGCTGCAAAGCGTCTTTACTTCTTTAACAAAAAGAAGAAACAAATAGTTACAGCCGTTCTTGCACCAACGGGATCTCACTCAGCATACCACTTTCACTTTATAAATAATGAACTGGTAAAGATAATATTCTACTTACCCTATTCTGTTAGACCGGAGAGTAAAGGTAAACCCATGAATGGCATTTATTATCTCAGAAATGGATCAATAGCTTACAAGATTGAAATTAACTTCCCGGAACTGGATGTTGAAGCATACAGAATCCAGGGAATTGAATTATATGATCGGGCAGTGCAATTCCTGAAATACAAAGGAGTTGATTAGAGGACATGCTTCTATTGGCCTAAGTAAAAATTCTTACATAAACTCCTCTATATCCTGGTTGATACGCGTCTCCATATAATTTGCCTTTGATGCCAACACAATAAGTATTAAGATCACGATTACATGATTCAAGATCGAAAAAAGTAAACGCCAATTTTTTTCGCCATAGACTTGTTACTAAAATGAGTGTGCAGCCTAATTGAGTTTATTGGTGGCAACACTAACAGCGTAACGCCAAACAAAAGTTTTAATCGCAGTATCTAAATCCATTTCAAAATTCAACTCAATTCGTAAATTGCTGATGATACAAACTGTAAGTTTTATTCATGATTTTTTTTATACTAAACTAACATTTATGAAAACTTCATTCCTCATTTTTGTTTTAGTGATTTCATTTACTTCATTTGGTCAGCAAACAGATTTCACAGTTGCTGCTGGTATCCAGCGAACGCTGACAGCTGCCGAGCGAACACTATCCCTAAAGAATTTTATTCTTGGTGATGACTGTGTCATTATTATACCATCAACAATGGATGGATGGACAGTGACAGCAACTGATGTAACGATAGGTAAGAATGTAAGAATTATAGGTGTAGGTTTGATTGGTGCATCCGGAAACGCCGGATTGCCCGGTAGTTTTACTACATATTGTGCACCTGGAGGAAATGGCGGCAACGGTCATGGCGGATTGCCCGGGACTGCAGGAAAAACTGTTTCGCTGACGTTGCGAATAAGACAAATCGAATCTCTTACAATTATTGTCTCCGGTGGCAATGGCGGAAATGGCGGCAGCGGTGGTTCCGGTGGAAGAGGGGGAATTGCGACCTGCAACTGTAATGCTGGAGCAGGAGGAAATGGCGGAAATGGAGGCGCTAGTGGATCAGGCGGTAAGGGAGGCAAAGTGAACATAGTATATAGCGGTATCGGTTCTGCATCTGTAAGTAATTCCAATTTTATTATTCAGAACGCAGGTGGCAGAAGCGGTATGGGGGGAATTTCGGGAAGTGGTGGTGCAGGCGGCACCGGAGGAGGTTGTAGTGATCCAAAAGCGCTGGCCAGACCCGCTGGTATCGCTGGCAAACCCGGAATACCAGGGGCTGTCGCATTTCCGGGTGCAAATGGCGTAACGACCCTGCAGAAACAATGACAATTGTTTTTTACTCCATCGCTTCGGTGACCTGCCAGTTAATTAAGAAAAAACACCAATGAACGGCTGTTGCCAGAGAAGCACACAACCATTAGCGATAATTTTTCATTATACAATCAGATTGTAAAGTAATTGTTAGTGGTAATGCTGCAATGTATTTAAGGCTTACCCCACGATGGTCTCATACCATTGCGTACCAGTAATCGGCATCCGCTGCCATCTGATTTTACAATCCAGAGATCAGTGGTTGTATCATCTTCGTGTGTTTTTGAACGTTCATACACAATCCATGCTCCGTCGGGTGAGATGGTGAAGGAATGAGCAAATTCATTTTCAAGTTTTGTTACTTGCGTGGTTTGTTTTGTTCTGAAATCATAGCGAAATATGTTACCAGCATCCCGCATTAAGGTGACTGTGGAGTAAAGTAGCCCGGAGCCGTCGGGCAACCAATGAAGATCGTATAGCAATTGATATTGAATGTTCGAATAATCTGTTAACCATGTGCCGGGATGCGTACCGCCTTCTTTAATTCGAAAAATACCTGACCGGTCTCCTGAATTTTCGGTATAAATTACTTGATTTGCCAGTTCAGGTGTTGGACCCCAATCCCATGAGCAGGCTCCGAATGGAGACTTGCCTGTAAACATCGGTTGATAAAAAAACTCTCCCACAGGTGGATTGGCCGGCAGACGATCTATGGTGCAGGTGCCTGTACGATAACTCAACTCCGAACCATCACTTCGCCAAACCGGACGAAATGCCCCGAATAGTTCAATGCCATTACCACTGATAGTAAGATCGGGTGCTTTCACTGTTTTCCCAGCCTGTACATCCAGCCCGGGAATAAACCAACGGAATTTACCCCACATAGCTACGACAGCTTGCGCTTTTTTACCAAAATCCGCCACGGACTTAAAGACAAGCGTTTTCGAAGAGCCTGGCGGCAAAGTAATCTGCTGTGGCTCGTCGGCACCGGCCACATATATTATAAAGATGCCACTACTGGCTTGTGATTGTTGAAAAGCAAATTGAGTATTTCGAACTGTAATGCTGACCGTGCCCTTAGGATAGGTTGCAAATTCATTGCGATCTGGTGGGTTGGTCAACTTTCGTAACGTTGAACCGTCAGGTTTAATAGCGTACAGATCTGCATCGAAAAGAGACGCAGCTGCAGCATGGCTACTGGAAAAAGCGAGTTCTTTTCCATCAGGCCGCCATGCAAGATCATTAATGCCCAAAGCTTGTTTTGCATCGGGGTGTGTCCAAAGGCGACGGTCATTATTGCCATTGGGTTCTGTTAAACGGATCTCTGTGCCACCACGAATGTAGGCAATGGTTCCTGTTGATTGAGTCGCTCCTTGACGATAAGCGAAAAGCAGAGTGCAGGCAGCTACCACTATACACACCACAAACAAATGTTTTTTGTTCATGTAACAATCCTCCTATAGTAATTTACCCAATCTTGCGGAAGTAAAAAAATTATGATGCTAAAGATTTCGAGGTGTAATCAATGTGACAACGACCGAGTGATTGAAAAACTTCATCTGTGCTTGTCGTCTTGTTAGCGGATGCAACGTCATTATATTTTATACGTCACGTGTTTCGTTACGAAAAATCCGAAGACTCCATTGTAATTAAAAGATAGTAGAATTATGTGTGTCTTTCTGACGATTAACTTTTCTGCAATGGACAATGTGCAAAGGAATATTTTTACATAAACTCCCTTATATCCTGCATGATCCTCGTCGCAATATTATTTGCCTTTGTTTCAAAATCACTTTCAGCATAAATACGGATGATCGGCTCGGTATTGGAAGTGCGGAGATGCACCCAATCATTATCAAATTCTATCTTTAATCCATCCTCTGTATTGATCGGATGTTTTTTATATTTCTTTTTTATTTTTTCAAAAATTGCTTTTACATCTACGCCATTTTTCAGCTCTATCTTATTTTTTGAAATAAAATAATCAGGATATAAGCTCCGCAAAGATTTCATTCCTTTTATATGATTGGCAAGATGACTTAGAAATAAACCAATACCGATCAATGCATCACGGCCATAATGAAAATCCGGAACAATAATGCCGCCATTTCCTTCACCACCGATCACAGCATTTACTTCTTTCATTTTCTTTACCACATTCACCTCTCCTACTGCCGAAGGAAAATATTCACCGCCATGTTTCAGCGTAATTTCTTTTAATGCACTGGGTGCTGCTCATATTGCTTACTGTATTTCCTTTTCTTCTTGCTCAAAACATAATCTGCAATAGCAACAAATGTATATTCTTCACCAAACATGCTCCATCTTCACATACAAAACAAAAACGATCCACATCCGGATCAACAGCAATACCCAAATGTGCTTTCTGTTTTACTACTTCACTGCTCAATTCAGATAAATGTTCGCGGCAATGGTTCCGGGTTATGCGCAAATTTTCCATTCACTTCTTCATTCAGCACAATCACATCTTTTACTCCCAATGCTTTTAAGCAAAGCAGGCACAAATATGGCACCGGTGGAATTAATGGCATCCACTACTATTTTATATTGCTGTCTTGCAATTGCATTTTCATTTACCAACGGATAATTTAGAATAGCATCAATATGTTTTTGCAGATAAGAATCATCAGTTGTACAGTTCGCCAAGTTTATCAACAGTAGCAAAAACAAAATCTTCCTTTGCTGCTTTTTCCAACACTTTTGCTCCAGTTCTGCTGATATAAATTCACCTTCGCTATTCAACAGTTTTAACGCATTCCATTCTTTTGGATTATGGCTGGCAGTAATAATAATTCCTCCATCTGCCTTTTCCATTTTTACTGCTATTTCAACAGTAGGTGTAGTGGAAAGACCAAGATCAATAACATCAATTCCCATACCGTTAATGTATTTACAACAAGATCACGAACCATTGGCCCGCTGATCCGGCCATCACGGCCGATAACGATCTTTAGCTTTCTTCTTTATCACCTGCAATGATGCTTGCCAAATGCTGCGGTAAATTTTACAATATCAAGCGGAGTTAAATTATTCCCGGATTTTCCACCGATTGTTCCTCTTATTCCGGATATACTCTTTATCAATGCCACGCTATTATTAGTTTTTCTGTTTAATGGATTTGTTATGAATCAATTATTAGGGATGCAAAAATAAGCTTTTTAGTTGCCAACAGAATTTATATATCGTTGTTACATTTGCTTTATGTCTGAGCAGGCCTGGTACAAAGATGGTTCAATTCTCCATTTTATCATAAATTATATTTTGAACGGGATGAAAAAGAAGCAGCTGCATTTATTTTAAAGCTGATCGATCACCTGAAACCGCAGCCCGGTAGCTATATGCTCGATGTTGCCTGCGGCAGAGGCCGGCACAGCCGCATACTTGCCTCAAAAGGATTTGTTGTCACAGGGATCGATATTTCATTTGACAGCATTGCGTTTGCCAAACAATTTGAAAATGAAAATCTTGATTTTTATCAGCATGATATGCGGTTGCCTTTCCGGGTAAATTATTTTGATTATGCATTTAATTTTTTTACCAGCTTCGGCTATTTCAAAACAAGAAGGGAACATGATGATGCTATAAGAACGATTGCAAAGGATTAAAACCCAATGGCGTTTTTGTTATTGATTATCTGAATGTTCATTATGCAGAAGATCATTTGGTACATAACGAATGAAAAAATGATCAACGGTACAAATTATGAAATTCACCGTTGGCATGATGAAACACATTTTTATAAAAAAATAATTGTTCATGATCCTCTTTTACTTCACCCGGTTGAGTTTACTGAAAAAGTTTCCAAATTTTCTTTTGGTGATTTTAATGATATGCTCAGCTATCAGGGATTGCAGGTACAGGAAGTATTTGGTGATTACCAGTTAGATAAGTTATGATGTAAGAACAAAACCGAGGCTTATTATTATTGCGAAGAAAAATTCCAAAATACAAGCTCCAAATTCCAAATAAAATTCAAATAAGAAATAAAAAGACTAGAACTGCCCAGCTCAAGGTTTGAATTACTCAATTACTAATTACTAATTACTAACTTACTAACTTACTATTTACTGATTACTCTTTATTATTCATCAGCATCCACTTGCCTGTTTCATAAATATGCAGTTGTTACTTCGGTCATTTTCTTTTTGATCGAATCCTGCTGTGCAGTTGTATAAGATAACAGCTCACCGTTTGTAGGATATAAATGTTCTTCGGTAAAATTCAGATTCTTGGTGAAATAGTAAGTGTCGGTTACAACGCCAATACGCCCCTCATCATGATAAATGATGAATGCATAATTGTTTTGTTTGCTTTGATGCAAAAGATCCCTGCCAAGTGTAGTATTTACATAAGGCTGCTGCACCATGCCGGCAATAGTAGGCAATACATCAATTTGCGAAACCACTTCCGCTCTTCTTTGCGGCGCTAATAAATAAGGAGCATAAAATAACAACGGCACATGCTCATCAGTAAAGTCGCTGATCCGTCCATGCAGCAGGATACATGTTCATTGCATTGCCTGCAACACCATGATCGCCAATAAAAACAAAAATGGTATTGTGAAAATAGCTTTCGCTTTTGCAGCTTCAATAAATTTTTTAAAACAATAATCGGAATAGCGAAAGCTGTTGAATTCATCCATCGATTCAAAACCATATTTCTTTAATGTATCTTTTGGCAACAATTACTTTTTCAAAATCCCTATCTTCCGGCGGTATCATAAAGGGCCGGTGATTATCCGCTGTTTGTATAATCGCAAAAAATGGTTTTTGTTGTTTCTTAAAAACTTTATTGGCTTCCAGAAAAAGATTTTTATCGCTGATGCCCCATACATTCATCTTGGGAGATCTGAAAGTTCCTTCAGCATGCATTTGCAAACCATCAATATTTTTTAACAACCCTTGAAAATTGTTGAACTCAGGACTGCCGCCAAGAAAATACATTTTATCATACTCTTCAAAATTATTGATGATTGTATGCTGCTTCAATGCAGCCTGGATTGCGGGTTGAAAATTTAGAAAGCTGTACATCCGGAATACCGGTATAATGCAAATAAACCTCTTGCTGTTGAAAAATGAGGTGTAAAACATCGTTCAAAGAATATTCCGCTATCGGCCATCGAATTAAAATAGGGAGTTGTATTCAGCGGGTTGCCGCTCATGCTGCTTTTATACATGCTGAATGATTCGCACATTACCAGCACTACATTGGGCTTGCTTTCCAATGCTTTTACTTCGGGAAATATCTCGCGGCGATATGAAAAATCATTTTTGTTTTGCAACTCCATCCATTCGGCCATCACCGGAAAATTCTCCCTTGCTTTGTTTTCATTGAACTGCGGCTTGCGAAATTTTAGTGTGGTAAAAAAATTCTGCAAGGGATTTAATGAAAGATAACTTTTGAAATTATCGTTCAGCTCAAAAGCTTTTTTCCATTTTAGTGATGAAGTGCTGATGCTGCCATAAATAAAGACCAGCAACAATATACCTGAAATAAAAAACCATTTTCTTTTATAGGGTATGCCACGTCCATCTGTTCTTGTGATTACCGTCCAATGAATTCGCCGGTACATCCAGCGGAAAAAAAGTACGGCAACTATCAATCCCATTACCATCCAGAAGATGGGATAAGATTGCCAGAGCATTGCCATTGAGATCTTTGCATCTTCCAAAAAATTAAGTGCACTTGCATCTAATCTTGTCCTGTTGTAAGAAAAATTTCCAAAGTCGGCTGCAAAAAAGAAAAACACGATAAATGTGATGATCGCTAAATACCATGTCCACCATTTTTTATTTCTTTGAGAATAAAATGGCGAAAGCTTTGGATATAAACTGATCACTACAATCGGCAAAAGAATAATAGCGATCCAGCGGAGATCATAGCGGATGCCAAGAAGAAAAGAAGGGATCAATTCGCCAAAGCTGAGATCCTTTGGCCTGAAAAGAAAAATAAGTAGCAAATCTGAAAAAAGTAAAGATCAGCAAAAAGATAACAAGCAGGTTGATCACCCACATTATCGTCTTCGGTATTCTAAGCCTAATCATCATACAGGACCACAAAGAAAAGAATTTCCTGCAACAGCTAATGAGTTACAACGATATTTTAACCGTTCCTCTATTTTTGCCAAATGTTTTTATTGAATTCCAGCCTGATCCAAAAGCTTGAACAATGGGATCAATGGCTTTTTATCCAGGTAAATAGTAACCAAACCAATTCTTTCTTTGACAGTATAATGCCGTACCTGCGCATTGCCTAGTACTGGACTCCACTTTATCTTTTTTTACTGGTATTTATAACGATGAACTTTAAAGGCCGCGGCTTATGGTGGTGCGTTCTCTTTCTTTGCACTGTTTCTCTCTGTGATATGACAAGCACCAATCTTTTTAAAGAAGTATTTCATCGACTAAGACCCTGCACCGATCCTGGATTTTTTTCAAAATGTACGTTTGATAGTCGACAGTTGCGGAGGTAAATATGGTTTTACCTCAAATCATGCTGCCAATCATTTCGGAATGGCAACATTTATTTTTCTCACATTGCGGCCGGTGATCGGGAAATGGGTATGGCTGGCTTTTTTATGGGCTGCTGTTATTGGCTATGCACAGGTGTATGTTGGCGTTCATTATCCTCTTGATATTCTGGGAGGCGCCGCCATCGGTTTGATCTTTGGATGGCTGTTAGGTGTATTCTTTAACAAGCGGTTTGGATTTGCTAACTTCGAATAATTACCAACTTGCGCTTTACAGATGGAAATATTTATACTGCTGGGCCTTATTTTGATCAACGGATTATTTGTAATGAGTGAAATTGCACTGGTTTCAGCCCGGAAGGCAAGGCTGGAAAACATGGCGGAAAAAGGCGATGAAATGGCCAGAAGAGCTCTTGAACTTTCCTACAAGCCTGAAGTATTTTTATCTGCTGCGCAAATCGGTATTACTTTAATTGCAATTTTAACCGGTGTTTATTCAGGCGAAAGATTCAGCGTATATCTCGTTCCTTTATTCAAACAGATAGGTTTCTTAAGCGATTATGCAGAAGGTATTTCTACTTACTATTGTTGTCATCATTGTTACATTTCTTTCTATTCTTTTTGGAGAACTGATCCCGAAACGGTTTGGGTTATTAAGAGCAGAAAAAATTTCGAAGCTGGTGGCCGGACCGGTTATAGTTTTTGCAAAGATCACGCATCCTTTTGTGTGGCTGCTTAATAAAATAAGCAACCTTTTCTTCTTCATCTTTAATATAAAAAAATCAAAAGACGATGCAGTTACCGAAGAAGAAATAAAAACAATGATAACAGAAGGAACCGAAGCAGGAACAATTGAAGAAGAAGAACGGGAGATCATTGAAAGGGTTTTTCATCTTGGCGACCGGAACATTACTTCTTTGATGACGCATCGCAGCGATATTATCTGGTTTGATCTTGAAGACAATGAAGATAAGATCAAAGAAAAAATTATTTCCGAGCCGCATTCTGTATACCCGATCTGCGATGGAGAAATCGATAATATAAAAGGCGTTGTTTCTATCAAGGATCTTTATATAACCGATGACAGGATCAAGTTTAAAGAAGTAATGAAGCCCGCTATGTTTGTTCCGGAAAATAACAGTCCTTACCAGGTGTTGGAAAAATTCAAGCAAACGCAACATCATTCCTGCTTTATTGTAGATGAATACGGAACTATGCAGGGACTGATCACTCTGAATGATATCCTTGAAGCGATTGTTGGTGATATTCCCCAGCAAGACCTTACCGACTATGAAGTAACCGAAAGAGAAGACGGAAGTTTTCTTGTTGATGCGCAAATTCCTTTTTATGATTTTCTCAGCCGCTTTGATAAAGCTGCATGGATGAATGAAGGCGAACATGAATTCGATACACTCGCCGGTTTTATTTTACATGAGCTTGAACGCATTCCCCATTCCGGCGACAAATTTGACTGGAAAGGTTTCCGTTTTGAAATAATAGATATGGATGGGCACCGGATCGATAAAGTATTGGTGAATATCAGTACGGAAATAAGGCAGGAGATGGATTAGGATGTTAGCTTTAATCGTTACTGGTTGTTTGTTATAAATTTTCTTTTTGGTAATACACCAACAAACTCTACTGGTGAGAGTCATTCCCAACAATTCACAAAAAATTTTGGTTCTATCAGTAACCTCCCACACCTGACACTGCTAAAATTATAGATACAATTGCAGCGGCAATAACAGCTCCTTTCACGGCAGACCAAAACCGGTCCCATTTATAATCATCATTTATGAACAAGGTAATAATGACCCCAAGCAGACTTAGAAAGAAACCAAGGAAAAATCCGCCCCAATGCCATTCCCATTTTCCAAAGAAACCCATCTTCTTAGCATCGACCGTACCATCCCTGTTGATTGCTTTCTTCAGATATTTTTTCCCAACTATTAAACCAATCCTTTCCTTAAACTTCATTTTCTTGCCAACAATAAGTTTATAATTTTTTGGGGTTAGCTTCATAAAATCTTCGACACTTATAAATTTCCCGGTGTTAAAAAGTGGCAGCATGAGTTCATTTGCCAATGGGTCTTTGCCAGGAAATGTTGAAGATGAAGCAAAACAATAATAAACAGGTAAACCAAGCAGCAGGATCAATACAGTCTTTTTCATAATTGTGGTTTTGTGGGTTTGAAATACAAACAAAGCGAAAAAATTTAATTATTGAAAACCATTTTGGGTATACTGAACAAAAAGAATCAGAAGATTAGCCCTGGACTTTTATTAATACCGAGATAAGAGAGGAGATAGCTTAAGATAACTTTAAAGTCTTATTTAAATAAAATAATTCTTTTGTTTTGGAGTTTGTCATTATATGAAACTCATCTTTGGAATTATTTTTTGCATTTCCATTAATAGTTACTGCCAGGTTATAAATTTGAAAAACCCGACCTCTCTCTCGATTCCTGATATCAAGCAAAAATGTTTCGATGAGTTGTTAAAGGATTTCAACTGCCTGAAAACCGGAGATATAAATTTCACTTGTTTAAAACTTGATAAACAAGATACTTTTCTATTGTTTTATCCGTATGAAGCGTTTTACCAGGATACATATCTATTTGCCTGCCTGAAAAAAAATGATTCCGCCTTCACTACGATATATTATGATAAAGGGTTTACTACACCTTTAGGAAAGCCTGGGCTGGGCGCATTATGGAAACCCGGATTGGTGCTAAAGCAATCTGCGACATTTTCCGATCCGGTTTGTATTCGTGATTTATTAGCCGCTCTTGATGATTCAACCTTCAGATCGATCGATACCACCTTTTATATTTCCCATGACCCAGATTTATTTTTCTCGTTTTATTTTGGTGAAAATATTATTCACCGTGTTGTTCATCGTCACCGTGCTTTTCGATCTCCTTTGATCATGAAACTTGAAGCCCAGCTTTGGTCATTAGAAAAAAAATTACCCCCTGATAGATGAAACTCAGATAGGGTTTTTTTATTTGCATATCGTTAAGTAATTGCTGAAAGCAATGATGATTTCGAATTCATTTCAGACGAATCTCCTCCAACTAAAAAAAGATTAGTTTAAGGAAAACTAAGAGGGAGTCGTTACAGTAATAGCGACGAGTCCCTCCTTGAGTTCTTTAATTTATATCTTTACCTAAATCAGGAGGAGAGTCGAGTAGGCAAAAGCATTTCAGCTTGAGCCGCTCACAGAACCGTACTTGACAGTCTCCCATCATACGGCTCTTGTTATCCATCATGCTTTTATTCCCAATCTCCAGTGATAAAACAGTTCGGGATGTTCTGTTTGCATTGCCTTGTATTTTTCCTCTATTCTTTTCTTTGCTCTTAGTTTGTACTTGTTGGCAATCCACTTTTTGATTCTCTCATTCACATAACAAAACAATTGCAATGTTTTATGTCTGTAAAATTTGCTGTAGTAATTAATCCAGCCCCTCAACTTTGGATTGAGCAATTTTGCAAATACATCTAAGGTTTGTTCGCTCCATCTTGGTATCAGTATCGCTCTTATTGTTTCTCTGATACTTGTTTTCGCTTTGTTGCTTATTGCTCCTGCAAAGACCATGTATGTCTTATTACGTCCAAAGCTGTCCCGCTTACGACGTGGTTGAAAATCATAGCTCAGAAACGTGAAGCTCTCATGCTCATGCGCTCCTGTTCGCTGATAATTCTTGCAGTACACAATCTTTGTTTTATCCGGATGCAGTGTTAATTCAAACGCCTGCATTCTTGTTTCTAATTGTACCAGCAATTGTTCAGCTTCTTCTTTGCTATGACAGTGAATGACTATATCATCCGCATACCTTTCAAAAGGATTTTGCGGATTTACTTCATCCATCCATTTGTCAAAACCATGATGCAGGTAAATGTTAGCAAACAACGGACTAATAACTCCACCTTGCGGTGTACCTTTTCTTCTCGCTATTATACTTCCATCTTCCTGTTCTACTCCTGCTTTCAACCAACGCTCTGCATACAGCATCACCCACTTTTCCTGCGTGTGCTGTTGCAGCAGTTGCATCATTAGCTCATGGTTCAGATTATCAAAGAACCCTTTTATGTCCACATCAATCACCCATGCATATTTGATGCAGTTGGCCTGGCATTGATTTAATGCATCATGTGCACTCTTGCCTGGTCTGTATCCAAACGAACTTGAATGAAAGATGGTTTCTAATGCAGGTTCCAAATAATCTTTTACTACACCTTGTGCAATGCGGTCGCTGACTGTCGGTATTCCTAATGGTCTTTTACCGCCTTGCTTCTTGGGAATAAATACCGTTCGTACTGGTGGTGGAAGATAACTTCCTGATGTCATGCGATTCCAGATTTTGTACAGGTTGCCAGACAGATTTTCATTGAACTGTTCAATGCTCTGTTTGTCTATTCCCGCACTTCCATCCTTAGCAATCACTTTCAGGTAGCTGTTGTACACCATCCGTTTACTAATCGGTAATGATTTTGTCATTTCTTTTGTCATCATCCTCTGTTTTGAGTTGTTTCAAAATAATTTGACTGGATAACCGAAGCCCTTCGCTCCATCCTCATTACAAAGATTTCATCACTACTATGGCTTCGTCCGACACTTCTTGTTGCATTTTCTATCTGTGATAGAATTGAGTTGCAGTATGAACTGTAAAACTTTTGTCGAACAGTCGCTTCTAAAAAAAAAAAACTTTCTGCAAAGCTTTTAGCACATCAACAAGGAAGCCTCTCACGTTCCGAATAAAAGCCTGTGTAAAGTTCCTGTCATCTTAATGCCGGTCAGTCTGTAACCAGTAAACAGTTTCCCGTTACAGTCTATCCTGTCAGCGACGAGAAGCCAACAGTTTTACTGACAATTAATCCCTTTCGACATGTCTTCAATGATTCACTTGCGTTCAGCTCCTTTACACCTACCTCGATGATTTTATCATCACCTTTCTCTTACGCTTAATACCATAGCTTTTGACTACAGCATCTAAGAGTGGTTTGCATACTTCAACTGCATGACGTATGCGGTAGGCCAACTACCATCTTTTATTCAGCATTCAAAGAACTATCCTCATCTTTGATTCGTGACACACCTAGTCTGGGAAGAAATACTCATATACATTTATGAATGATCAACCGGGTATCTACTCACAAAGCGCCACCACACAGTCAGGTGGCAATGCTTATGGGGCAATATTCAATCTGGCCTTTGGTCTGTATTATTATTTTGTGTATCACCTGCTGCATGACCAGGTACATATTGCAGTTGATTACGAACGAAGATCACCTATTCACATACCAGTACCATTAGCTATTGTTATTTTGATAATGCTTTTAGCCGAGCCATTTGCTGCATGGTATAAGATAGCCTATGAAAATTATAAAAGCAATCATAAGACTAAATTTCGTTTGCCGGGCCTCTATGTATTCATAGTTGTTGCATGCCGCCTGCTGGTCAGGATGTTTTTGATAATGGCTGCGCTTGAAGCTTGCGGCATTTTGCCGCAAGATGGAAGTGTGATGGCTTATATTATTTTAACTTTCGTTTTCCTTGAAGAAGTATTCCTGGTCGCTATGTTGACTGATACAACCGATCTCATCTTAAAACCATCAAGAAGTAAGGAAATAATGATACGGCTCGTGCTCATCAATATCCTTGCCTTATTTACTTTTATGTTTCATGAAATGTTTGTAAAAGAATTTGTCATCATTAAAAATGTATATACGCAAAAAGATATTTTTATGAACTTTCTTATTTGCACCTTATTGTTCTTTTTTGTTTATCTGCCAAATGTAATTATTGAATTCTATTCAGACTGGATTGATCAAAAGACATGGAAGTACAAAATACTATATATCGCTTCAGTGTTATTTGTATATCTGACAATACTATTTGTATAATATCCTTCGCTGCAATGTTTACGGAAACAAAATTTATAGACAATATCGAATAAACGATTTGAACGACATTAGAGTGACAACGCCAGAGATACTAAATTGGGGATGGGCGGAAGAACAAAGCCCGAATATTGCCTTATTCAAAACTCAACCTTCGCCGCAGTAGCAGGATAATCCAGCTTTGTACTCTTTCGGTTTCCATTAACAACTACATGCATAATATTTACCTGGTCGGTAAACATATCGTGCATGATCTTATTGACCAGGTCCACTTTTTTTACTGAAGCTACATTCTCGATCTGCACATAACTGTAAACGGCTTCTGCATCTTTTTCAAAACCGAGATAAGAAAGATTTCCGGGTTTGCCATCAACAGCAACAGACAGATGCGAGAATATATATTTTTTTACAACTGAGTCCATGGCCTTTCTGTCCGGCGGGTTTATCAGATCAACTTTGGTCTTATAATTCTGCACCAGCACTTTTTCAAAATCATCGGTAAATATCTTGCAAGTGATCTCAAGTGTTTTATCAGTGGCGTTGTGGTTGATTTCCACTACACTTACATGAAATGGATGAACGCCGCCAAGACCCGCAGATGACAAAACAATTCCCAATACCGGGATCAGCAACCATTTATAGAATGATGAAGCCATTAGCACAATAGATTTTACGTTTACAAAAGTCCGGCTTATTTTCATGCCCTGTTGCATTGAGACGTTAAAAATAGGACAAGGGTTCGAAGAAAGCTTTCAAAAATTTATGAGCGATTTTGGTTTTTACTTTACTCTCGGTTGGGAACATATAATAAGTAAGGACGCATTGGATCACCAGCTTTTTATTTTAGCGCTGGCCGCCATTTATTTATTAAAAGACTGGAAGCAGGTATTAATATTAGTAACGGCATTTACCGTCGGGCACAGCATAACATTAGCATTAAGTGTATTTGACATCATACGGTTTCCATCAAAGTGGGTGGAATTTTTGATACCCTGCACTATCGTCTTTACAGCCATTATCAACCTCTTTCAGAAAAGTTTTACGCCAAGATCCGTACGCATAAATTATTTTTTGGCATTGTTCTTTGGATTGATACACGGGATGGGTTTTGCCAACAGTATTCGTTTCATGCTTGCATCCGACCAATCAATTGGCTGGGGCTTATTTGGATTTAATGTGGGATTGGAAGCAGGGCAAATCGCTGTAGTGGTGACCATACTTTTAGTGGCTACCATCCTGGTAACAATGTGTAAAGTAAATCGCAGAGATTGGGTGATATTTGCGTCCGCGGGAGTTTTTGGATTGTCGTTGAAGATGGCGCTGGAGAGATGGCCACTTTGAGTTCGGAGTCTTTAGTTCGGAGTTCGGAGTCATATCACTTCAATTAAAAGAATATTTCATATCCCCCGCTGGCGGGGGTCTGATGTTCAAATAAAAGAAATATTCCAGAGGGGGGGTGGAAAAAAGTTGAATCGAATTAATGCAGTACAAGAGTGCGACGCAACAAAAGCTAAATAGAATTACTAAAGTCTGTAAAATAAAAAACAAACAAACACATAATCACATGAAAAAGTTTTTAATCGTGTGCAGCCTGCAATTAATACTCTGCAGTTTTCTTATTGCACAAAACACTCAAAACAATCCCAACAGTAATCACGGGAATAAATTTGAGCAATTGGGAACGATACTTCCCACTCCAAATGAATATCGTACAGCCAGCGGTGCACCGGGACCAAAATACTGGCAGCAACGTTGCGACTACGATATTAAATGTGAACTGGATGAAAAAAACCTGAAGCTTACCGGAAGTGAAGTGATCACTTACTTTAATAACTCTCCTGATGTACTTACTTATTTATGGCTTCAGCTGGATGAAAACCAGCACAGCATCAAAAACAATGCCAACTACCAGGATCAAAGCACGCATGCCGGGCAAGATTGAATTCGCTTAACGTTGAAAGAACTATTGAAGCAACCTAAGGCGACAATGGTTTTGGTTTTAATATTAAAAAGATCACTGATGCAGCCGGTAAACCACTGAAATATACGATCAATAAAACAATGATGCGTGTTGAACTGCCTGCAGCATTAAAACCCGGGCAAAAATTTGTTTTCAAAATTGACTGGAATTATAAAATTGCCAACCGTCATGACAAAAGGTGGCCGCGGTGGTTATGAATATTTTCCTGAAGATGGTAATTATCTTTTCACAATGGCGCAATGGTATCCGCGTCTTTGTGTATACAGTGATTTCCAGGGATGGCAAAATCACCAGTTTACCGGCCGTGGTGAATTTGCATTAACCTTTGGAAACTTTAAAGTACAGATGACTGTACCTGCCGATCATGTTGTTGGTGCAACCGGTGAATGCCAGAACTATGCACAGGTATTAACGCCTGCACAATTGGCCCGCTGGCAAAAAGCACAAACTGCAAAAGAGCCTGTTGAAATTGTAACACTTGATGAAGCAAAAGCAGCAGAAAAAACAAAAAGCACACAAAAGAAAACATGGATATTCAAAGCTGATAATGTGCGTGACTTTGCATGGGGCATCAGTCCCGCAAATTTGTCTGGGATGCCATGCCTGCATATGTGGAAGGAAAAAAAGTAATGTGCATGAGTTTTTATGGAAAAGAAGCTTATGGATCTGTACCGCAAGTATTCAACAAAAGCAGTTGCTCATACTATTAAAACCTATTCAAAATTTACCATTCCTTATCCTTACCCTGTTGCACAAAGTGTGGAAGCCAGCTAATGGTATGGAATACCCGATGATCTGTTTCAATTTTGGACGCACAGAAAAAGATGGTACTTATAGTGAAGGAACTAAAGAATGGAATGCTGGGTGTGGTCATACATGAAGTAGGTCATAATTTTTTCCCGATGATCATCAACAGCGATGAACGTCAATGGAGCTGGATGGATGAAGGACTTGAATACTTTTGTGCGAATACCTGACGGAAGAATTGTGGGATAATAAATTTCCTGTCAAGCCGCGGGCCTGCATATACCATAACTGATTATATGAAACTGCCGAAAGATCAGCTGGAGCCGATCATGACCAATTCCGAAAATATTATTGGGTTTGGACCGAATGCTTATTCAAAACCTGCAACAGGTTTGAATATTCTTCGTGAAACTATCATGGGTCGTGAATTGTTTGATTATGCATTTAAAGAATATGCAAGACGCTGGGCTTTCAAACATCCTGACGCCTGCTGATCTTTTCCGTACAATGGAAGATGCAAGTGGTGAAGACCTTGACTGGTTCTGGAGAGGCTGGTTCTATGGCACCGAAGCCTGTGATATTTCTCTTGATACTGTAAAATATTTCAGACCTGATTTTACGACTACTTCGACTGCGAAGGATACAGTGTTGTCAAGAAAAATTCAAAAACCATTGGTGAATTCGTTTGAAGACATTTCTAAAATAAGAAACAAGGAAGACAAGAATATAGTTTTTGAAACTGATAAAGACACGACGCTTCGCGATTTTTACTGGAGATATGCAAGAGGTGTTGAGCCGTACGACTCAGCAAGCTATTCCATCAACACTACAACGGGAAATCTGCCGGTTGATGAGGCAACATTAGAAAAAGCACAAAACAAACATTTCTATGAATTAAAATTCTCTAATAAAGGCGGTCTCGTTATGCCTGTAATTATTGAATGGACATATGCAGACGGAACCAAGGAAGTAGAAAAAATTCCTGCTCAGATATGGAGAAAGAATGAAAAAGGATTTACTAAAGTGTTTATAAAAGATAAGCAGGTAGCAGGAATAAAGCTGGATCCTATGAGAGAAACCGCTGACATTGATGAAACAAATAACAAATGGCCTAATAATATAACAGAGCCATCGAAGTTCACAGTGTTTAAGCAAGCTACAAGCCCATTTGGCCCGCAGCCCGGAACAAAAAATCCAATGCAGAATTCGGCGGAGAAGAAGAAAGCATTTTAAAGGCCCCAAACCCCCTAACGGGGCTTAGCGAACTAAATTAGAAACCATCCTGAATACACCAGGATGGTTTTTTTATTGGAAGATTTCATTTACATAACCTTAGTAGAAAAGCATCAAACATAATTAGTATGCCTTATTACCCCATTAAGTAAAACAGAAATTGAGTATCGCAATCTTGATTGCCTTTTTATTTTTCCAACCTGCAGCCGCATCCTGAAAACAATACAAGTGCGATAAGGTCGATAGCAAATAAAGTAATAAGGTATTTTATACGTATTACTTTTCTTTCGACTAAGGTTTTTTGTGCACGTTATAATTGCTGCCTTAACAAGAAGCAGAACTATTTTGATTGGCGGTAACCAGACCCGGGGCATTTTCGCTAAATTTATTCTCTCCAAAATACAATTGCATGAAAAAATTTTTTTTAGCTTTTAGCATTCTGCTTTTAACTTTTAGCTTTTTAACTGCGCAGGATATTAAGAACAATGCTATATCCAATCACGGAAACAAGTTTGAACAACTTGGAAATATTTTGCCAACAGGCAATGAGTACCGCACAGCCAGCGGAGCACCGGGACCAAAGTATTGGCAGCAGCGCTGTGACTATGATATTAAATGCGAGCTGGATGAAAAAAAATTAAAGCTCAGCGGAAGTGAAACCATTACATATTATAACAATTCACCTGACATACTTCCTTTCTTATGGTTTCAGCTAGATGAAAATGAACATAGCTCGAAAAATAATGCAGGCTACCAGAATGAAAGCAGTTTGCAGCAGCGGGTGACATCAACAAGTGTCGAGAATATGAGTGAATCAGGAAAGCCGAATGATTTTGGAGTAAACATCATAAAACTTACTGATGCTGCAGGAAGCCCAATCAAATATTTAATTAATAAAACAATGATGAGAGTTGATCTTCCAACTCCATTAAAACCCGGTCAGAAAATTGTGATGAAGATCGATTGGAATTATAATATCCCCGATCGTTTTAAACAAGGTGGCCGTGGTGGTTATGAGTTCTTTCCTGATGATGGCAATTATATTTTTACCATGACACAATGGTACCCGCGGCTTTGTGTGTACAGCGATTTCCAGGGCTGGCAAAATCACCAGTTCACCGGCACCGGTGAATTTGCTCTGACATTCGGAAACTTTAAAGTGCAAATGACAGTACCAGCGGATCATGTTGTAAGCTCTACAGGTGAATGCCAAAACTATGCACAGCTTTTATCTGCATCGCAGCTGGCACGCTGGCAAAAAGCACAGGCAACTAAAGATGTAACGGAAATAGTAACACTTGATGAAGCAAAAGCTGCAGAGAAAAACAGGAAGATTGCTTCTCCGCCTCTGGCGGATCGCAAGAAAACATATATTTTCAAAGCAGATAATGTTCGTGATTTCGCGTGGGGCAGCAGTCCGAAATTTATTTGGGATGCAATGCCAATTACTATCCAGGGAAAAAAAGTAATGTGCATGAGTTTTTATGCAAAAGAAGCTTATCCTATTTACAGAAGATATTCCACAAAAGCTGTAGCACATGCGATAAAAACTTATTCTAACTTTTCTACTCCTTATCCATATCCTGTAGCACAAAGTGTGGAAGCGGCTAATGGAATGGAATATCCGATGATCTGTTTTAACCCGGGCAGGGCTGAAAAAGATGGCACCTATAATGAGAATGCTAAGAACTCTGCTATTACAGTTATCATTCATGAAGTAGGTCATAACTTTTTCCCGATGATCATTAATAGCGATGAACGTCAATGGACATGGCTTGATGAAGGCCTGAACACTTTTGTGCAAACAATTGCCGAAGAACTTTGGGATAACAAATATCCATCATGGGCGAAAGCATATACGACGGCGGACTATATGAAGCTTCCGAAAAATCAACTGGAGCCCATTATGACGAATTCTGAAAATATCAACCAGTTTTTCACTAATCAATATATAAAAACGGCAACGGCGCTTCATGTATTAAGAGAAACAGTGATGGGTCGTGAGCTTTTTGATTATGCATTTAAAGAATATGCACGACGCTGGGCTTTCAAGCATCCGACACCTGCCGATTTCTTCCGCAGCATGGAAGATGCGAGTGGTGAAGATCTTGATTGGTTTTGGCGCGGTTGGTTTTATGGAATCGATGCAACAGATATTTCAATTGATTCAGTAAAATATTTTAAACCGGAGTTTGTACTTGGCGGTGATCAAAAAGACAGTACCGTTTTTCGAAAACTTGAACAGCCAAGAATGCCACGCTTTGATGATATTTCAAAAGTGAGAAACCGGGATGCGGGAATTGTGTTCGAAACAGATGCCGATACAACGCTTCGTGATTTTTACTGGCGCTATGCAAGAGGAATTGAAAAATATGATACTATTGCTTATCGGGTTGAAACAAAAACCGGAACACCTCCGATGGATGAAGAAACAAAAGCAAAGATCGCCGGTAAACATTTTTATGAAATGAACTTTACGAATAAAGGCGGGTTAGTGATGCCAATCATTCTTGAATGGACATATAAGGACGGGACCAAAGAATATGAAAAAATTCCTGCGCAGGTGTGGAGGAAAAATGAAAAAGCAATCACTAAGGTTTTTGTAAAAGATAAAGAAGTAGCATCGGTAAAACTAGACCCGATGAGAGAAACAGCCGACATCGATGAAACCAATAATACCTGGCCTAAAGAAATTGTACAAACAAAGTTCCAGGTGTTTAAATCAACACAACAGGGAGGACGTAATCAACCGCAACCAAATAATCCAATGCAGAAGGCAGAAGAAAAGAAGAAAGCTTTTTAAAAAAATATTTTCTTAATAAAAAAGAGGCTTTCTCAAAAGGTGATGAAGCGGGGATCACAAAGAACACAACGAAACCACCAAGAACACAAGGGCTGATAACAAACAGAAACTTCGTTGTGTCCTTTGTGTATACTTAGTGTGCTTCGTGTTACTTATTACTTTTAAGACAACCTCTTTTTTATTTTATGTTATTCAACCGCAAAGCTGAAATTCAGCATCCGGGCAAAACTCTCGAAGTTCCCTTTCTGGTTTGTTGGCTGGCCCTCACCATGATGAGCATGTGGATCATCATCATGCTTTGTATCTATGTCAGGATAATATAAGCCTTCCACAATTATTCCCAGGTGATAAATGCCTTTGACTGCTGAATCACCATGATGAATATGTAATGGAGAGGTGCCATGCATAACAACTTTTACTTCCCGGTCATTAATAAAATTCAATTTATTTTTTGACTTCTCGTATTTTGCAAGAACCAACGCCATATCTCCTTTTGAAGAATATCTTTTTGTCTTTTCATTAGCGTGCACAAGATCTAAGACATCTTTTTCTTTTATAATTCTGTTTAAATTAAATGCAGGCGAAACTAATCTTGCAAACCCGCCAAGATATTTAACACTGCCCTTTGTAATGTCACCCGTCACAGATAATTTGATCTCCGCTCCTTTCTTTAAAATTTTCAGATTATTACCTAATGCAATTTTAATATTGCTCCGGGCAGATACATTTACAACCATATTACAAGCATCTCTGGTGGAATTGTTTGTATGCACAGCCCTGAAATCCAATCCATGGAGCATCTTTGTATGAATGCTCCTCGGTGCTTTTCTATTTTCTGGTTTAGTAAGCAATCTTAAATAACGTTCTCCTCTTATTGGACCTGCGGCTACGGGGAAAAGCAATTCACCCAACTCATGCATGTGCATTATATCTTCTTCTTTTGCTTTATAAGAGATCATCAGTAACCATGGGCCAACCCAGCATTCTTTGTCGGCATTGTTTCGCTGAAGAACAATAGTTAAGCGGCCATTTGAACGTGAGCTTGTAATATGGGGCAATGAACAGCAATGATGGCATCCATTTGAATGATCATGCGAATGAAAATCGCCATATAACACCTGCCCGTTGGGAGCATGAAGGGAGAATGCCCAGTTCTTGTCAATAAAGTCCATTCCCTGCGCAGTGAGTAAAAAACAATCTTCAGCAGAAGTTGCAGTAAAAGATAAGTGTGTGTGCTCGCCTGCAAGCAATTCAATTACCGGATCAAAGACAGTTGTAAAGCCTATAGCTGTCGCCAGTGAATTAGTATAAAATTTGTCAATTGTTCCGGCATTTTCTCCCTGAAATACTTGCGGAGTAGTTAATGTTTTTCCTTTGGCCACCATAGCTGCGAGTGTGGGATAGTCAACATCTAATCCAGTTCCAAAACCCATTGCAAAGATTGCTGTACGATTCATGCTTCCATCAACAATAGAGCTAAGCGGAGAACCGGATGTAAGCAGGCCATCTGTAAACATCGCCAAATATCTTTGTTCATCGGCAGGCAGGCCACCAAATGACGCTTGTACTATTGTATTTTGTACATCTGTAAGCGCATCAGCTAATGGTGTTCCTCCGGCGGGTGTCATTGCTCCGGCTGCTGAATCAAATGTGGCTTTACTAAATGCAGTGCCGTTCTTTATCAATCCATATCCCGGAGCTCCAAACACCTGGGTAAAATCATTTGCCGGCAAGCTTCTGAATGTTTTTATTCCACTCATAACATATATTGCCCTGCTGCTTTGAACGGTTTCGCAGTCTTGCAGAAAAGCTGATACACCCCTTTTTGCAGCTTCCCATTTAGTTACATCCGGCGCACCAACCACCATTGGGTCGGGCGTCATACCATTCATGCTTCCGGTTCTATCAAGGGCAATGCCCATGGTAACTATCGTGTCATAAGTATATCCGAATGCACTTCTGAAATCAAGAGTGTCAACATTGCGCTTGGCTCCGATAGCACTAAAATCGGGCATCGGGATGGAAGCAGAAATACCGGATGAAGTGCCATATCCTGCTGCGCCGCCTGTCCATGGATACATTATATCATTTCTGTTATGTTGATTGCTTCCTCCTGCAGAAGGGTATTCATTTGCATGTCCATCTGCCTGCCACATAGCCCAAAGCCTGTCGATATTGCAATGGTGCAGGTAGAAAAAAGGATCAAATGGTGATACGGCTGCGCAAGTCATGTGTCCGACGGTAAAACTTGAACCGCATGTATTACCACCACCTAACCAAACATGCATGCTATTGTGCATACGGGGATTTGCTTCTGCTGCAAACTGGAAAGCCGAATAATCGGTTTGCGACATTGTGGTATTTATGTTTGCTGCGGTAGGAAGTAAACCTACATTACCTGTTTGTCTTCTCAAACCTCCTTGTAAATTGGAGGCAAACATAGAAGGAAGCCGCCAGCCATTTAATGTTGCGGGCCACCATCCCGGTAATGATGTTGTATTACTTCCCGATTCTGGTTTATCAAAAGCGAAATAACCTAATTCAATAATGTTACTATTTGCCGGATTACCATTTGGCCCTAAAAAAATTTCCGTCATTATTGGAGCAGGATCACTCCAATCCCAATAAGGCAGCATTAACACCTCTCCCGGCACGTATCCCTGCAGGTCCTGTTCGAACTGGTATAAAAAATAACGGTGCCAGCTTAAAAAACTATAAGAACCTAATCCGCCATGTCCAAAATTTACAGGTATGCCACCCGGTGCAATGCCAGCCTGTATCATCATATGTATGGCCACATATTCATCCCACTTGCTGTATTCTACAGCCGCTCCGGGATTAACGATATCGTTCTTCATGAGAACGCATGCTTTTACAAAGGATTCAACCTCTGTTGGTGACATGAACTTGGCATTTCTTCTAACTCCCATAGTATTATATTTTAAAGATTATTACTTCAAATAGTTACATGTTGATAAGCATCCGGAGATGAGCGCAACTAATGCAGACAAATGAAAAATTGTGTTTGTTATTAAATTTGACGGTGAATATATCATTATTATATGCCTCAAGTCAATACCCTCTTAGAGGTATTTTTTGAACTGTTTACTTAATATGAGTCTTTTTCCGGTACCGCGGATGTGTTGGATTTATAGGTAACCAATAATTAATGAAAGTGGTGCGAACAAAAAATAATTCTTGCATTGCATAAAAAAAACCTCTTTCAAACTGAAAGTGGTTTTTAAGTTAAGGGTCAATCTTTACCAGATTTTGTTTGAGATTCTCGTCTCCTTTTAACTTCTTCAATTAGTTTTAATAATTTATCTTCTGAAAGTTCCTTAATATCTCCTTTCCGATAATCGTTTTGAAATCCCTTCGGGACAGGCCGATTCGGATTAACGTTGTTTATAATAGCAGGGTTTAAAACAATGACCTCTGATTTCTCGTCGAGAGAAATGCGGCTAAGAGAATTTTCAATGGCCGAGATTTGTTCGCTCAGCAATTTCGAAACTTCTTTGTCAATTGTAGCTACTTTTTTACTTGTTGTGTCCTGTTCGTAGATACACCAGAATAATTATTATAATAAATCTGCTGTAAATATTCTTTATCAAAAGTTAGATTATGATTTTTTCCTGCTGAAAGAATTAAGGCTGATTCAAATAAATTTTTAAGAAGAATCAAGGAATTGTCTGAAAACTTATAATTATAAATTTTATTTTGACTATTTATTTTAAACCAAATTATGTAAATGCCTGGCGGAGTTTCTTTACAGGAAAAGTTTTTTAAAGTATCGTAGTTAAAATACCTTCTAATTGAATCCGACAAAGAAAATGGATGTGTTGTTTTCTGACCGTATGATGCATTAGACAAAAACAAAACAATTAAAACAAGTAATATTTTCATAGCTTTTTATTTAATTACAACTTTGTCGGAGACCTAATGTAGAAACGCTGAGGATTTTTTATTGTGGCTCTGCATCTATATGTATATTTTGATCAAAAGAGTAAACAGGTTTGTATAAGTAACATTTCTTTGATTTAAAACTTTGTGCAATAACTTTTGCAAAAGTGTCAATATTAATTTTTCCTGCATTGCTATCGGCTGATTTGTCAATATTTATAGGAGAAATAAACAATGGGATTATAATGTTCGATGTTTTCAAAAATTGTTTATTCCAGTTGTTTTTAAGATCTCGAAAGAAACTCTCAATCATCTGTGTAGTAATATCTCGTTTCAGAACTCCGTGCAATATCGTTTCGATGTCCTTTTTTGAGCTTGAATAAGTAATCTCAACAAAATAAATCCTAGCCGAATCCCCAGCCTCAACAATCAGGGATTTTGCTACATCCTTGTCAAATTGCTTGGAGCCGCCTTTATAAGGGAGATCAAGTGGATTTTGACCGTGGGAAAAAAAAGAGAAACAAATAAAAGTTGGTAGTATAAGTTTTCTGGCTATTTGCATTCTTAATTGCATTTTACAAGATTTAATGCCTGCATTTCAGTTTGAGTGCCGCTTCTCGAAGCGACTCTTAATCTATTTAATTGAATTGTATCACTGCCTAGATCTTTCCAAGCTTGAGTTTCATATAGGCCACTCCAAGATATTGCTTTATTGGTAGAATCAGCTACTAATGAATTAAAACTACGAACTATACTCATTATATCATCAACATATGAAGTTGCGATCTCAGTGTGCTGCGCTAAATTATTATAAGGTGTTTTTTTATAATCCCAAATCTTTGGAAACTGTTGTTTGAAAGTAGTTGAATCCATTAATCCATTAGTATATTTTTTCCAATGGTAATCAATGAATGCATGGATCGCTTCATGAAACATTGTTTTAATTATGAACTCTTTGGATGAGTTTTTTAAAACCCATGTATTTATTTTAATCTTTATATTAAAAAAACCTGTTGTTGGATTAAATTGTATGCTTGTTGGCTGTGTTACAGCATTTACACTTTGCGGGAGAGTGGAATCGGCAATAAAAGTTATATTTACTACAGAATCAACCCCAAATACATTTTTTAAAATAGCTTTTGCCGTATCATTAATGCTTGGCAGTTGTGCAAGAATTCCTTGTGCACAAGGATAACCTTGTAAAGAATCAATAATGGATTGATTTGCGAGTGCTTCTACAAGTATTCCAGGTGGTGTCCACCCAGGTCCACAATCCTGGTAGGTCATGGATCGGCCTTGAGGCTCTTCCTCACAAATCGGAGGATCCCAACTGTTCCAACCACCGCCTGCACCTCCGCCACCTTCAGGACCACCTCCACCACCGGTACTCCATTGCCCCATATCTACATCATACGTATAATACCAGCAAACGGAAACAATCAATTGACAATAAGGCTCATCGTCAGCTATACAACCAGTTAAATAATCACAACCAAATCTACAATCCCATGGGTATGGGCATGAATAAGTATTAAAACAAACTTCAACTTCATATTCAAGCATTGTTCTGGCATTGGAAGCAGGAAATCTTATTTCTCTTCCGTCGTAGTTTGGCGATGTTGGTATTGTGCGGAACAAATTTGAATCAGTAATAGTAAACCGGTCATATCCAAAAACATTTTTATCCTCCATCATAAAAAGTAATGCTACGTTTTCAGCTGTTGAATCCACTGAAGGAGGGCCAAAAGATTGGTTTGCATATTGCCAATCTGCAAGTAATAGAAAGTTTGTATCAGAAGGGCTTATTAATACAATCAAAGTATTATTTACAGTATTTGCATTATCCAATACAAATGGAATAAAAACAGTGTTGGTTGAATCGGAAGTAGTTCTGCCATTCGAACTGCTTCCTCCTTGTTTAACAATAGCCTTGTCCCAATAAGGGTATCCAATTTTGTTTATTAGTTTATGTACGAACTGTTTTTTCTCATTCTCTCGTTTTACAAAACCTAATACAGATTTAACTAAAGCATCATCTGGTAAATGCTCTGTAAAAAATCTTCTTTCCGAATTAATATTTGGACTTTGAGTTACCTTTATTATATCGATTTTTCTGCAGGAGATAATTAGGACGAGAGCTAATGATATAAAGAAGTAAACTGAGCAGAGATACTTCTCAAAGACGGTACTTAGCTTAGTCATGGTTAATGATCTCTTGAAGATACAATCATCATCAACCGAAAGTCAATACGCTTTTAGTCGTATTTTCAATACTCCCCCTTAGGGGATAGGTGTGTATCCTGTTTGCCCGGTCCTTGTTTTTACTTTCTTTTTACCGGCGTTTTTCTTTTCATAATCCATCACTTCCTTTGGCTTTGCAATTGATTTTTTCCCGGTAGTATCAGATTTCGCTTTTGTGTTGCTGCCCGTGCTAATGTCGATCGGTGCAAGTTCATCTTCTACTTGCCCGGCTACTACAAGTTTATCCAATCTGTATTGTTCTGTTTTTAGTACTGTCCCAAAATCCGGATCAAAAAATTTCCAGGTTCCGTGCCGAAGTGTAAAACCATCCAACTTCATTACCTGTCTTCTTACAACTTTAGTCGGATCATTTATTCCATAAATGTCTACTGTATCATAAGGGTTATCCGGATTTACTGCTTTCCAGCTTTCTTCACGTACCGGCTGCCCAAAAGGATTGTAATACATACAACGGCCATTCTTATTTCCCCAGCGGTAATTTTCTATTGCAAGCAAATCTCCATCTAATGTAAACTGTTGCCATTGGCCCTCTCTTTTATCATTGATAAAAACACCCTGCTCTTCATATCCTTTTTCGCCGCGCAAAGGAGGCCGTTCAATTACCCAGCGGCCCTGCTTTTTGCCATTCATATCAACACAATTCAACGTATCTCCTTTCACGCCAATCATAAAGGTTTTACACTGGGAAAATCCTTTAATGGAGATCAAAAGAATAATAAATAGAATGTAACGCATAGTTTAGTAAGTTTGGAGGGATATAAGCATTACGCTAAAACCACACCAAAATTAATAACGAAAAACGACTGTTTTTATGTTTCCCCTGTTAAAATTTAAACCCATCAAAGCGTCTGTTAAATTACTTTTTTTCATCAGTGCCTTAGCATCTCAGCATATTAGCACATTAGCCCAGGTGCCTGCTACTTCTGCTGAGGAAAGAATGAAGAAGGTACAACAGCGAAAAGAACTGGAAAAAAGATCTGTATTAAACGATATAAGTTTTCGGAACATCGGCCCGGTAACTATGAGCGGAAGAGTTTCGGATGTTGAAGCAAACCCTGATGACCCTACTGAGTTCTATGTTGGCTTATTCATCCGGTGGTTTATGGTACACAAAAAATAATGGACTTTCTTTCAAACCAATTTTTGATTCAGAAGATATATTAACCATTGGCGATATCGCTGTTAATTGGAAAACAAAAACGATTTGGATCGGGACGGGTGAAGTAAACAGCAGCCGTTCGTCCTATGCAGGTATTGGCGTTTATAAAAGCACCGATGCTGGTAAAACATGGCAATATCTTGGTTTGCCGGATTCACACCATATCGGTAAAGTTCAATTGCATCCTACCGATGATAATACAGTATGGGTAGCAGTACTTGGTCATCTGTATTCTCCAAATAAAGAAAGAGGTGTTTATAAAACAACTGATGGCGGCAAAACATGGAAACAAACATTATATGTTGATGATACATACAGGCGCAGTGGAAATGGACATTAATCCGCAAAACCCAAATGAAGTGTATGCAGCGATGTGGAATAAAACAAGAAGTGCGTGGAATTTCGAAGAAGGTGGAAAGACAAGCGGTATTTATAAAAGCAATGATGGCGGTGACACATGGAAATTGGTCACAAGCAGCGGCTCCGGTTTTCCGACCGGTGATGGTCTTGGAAGAATTGGTCTTTGTGTTTATCCAAAAAATCCGCAAATAGTTTATGCCATTCTTGATAATCAAAATAACAAACCAGATACGGCAAGAAGAGATTCGACAACTTTCAGAACAATTGATTTTAAAGATCTGACCAAAGAACAATTTGCCCAGCTTGACAATAAAAAATTGGATACTTTTTTATCACGAAACAGGATGTATCCCCGGTATACTGCAAAGCTGTTGAAAGAATGGGTGGCAAACGGTAAGTATAAGCCAACCGTGCTTTATGATTATTTAAATGTCAATACAGGTTTTGAATCGAACCCGGTCGGCTGCGAAATTTACCGGAGTGATAACGCAGGACAAACCTGGAAAAAAGTAAATGAAAAAGAAGTGAACATATTTTTTACTTACGGATATTATTTTGCTAAGATTTATGTGTCGCCTTACAATGAAAATAAATTGTATGCACTTGGTTTTTCATCACAGGTTTCGACAGACGGCGGTAAGACATGGAAAAACATGGACAAAAATAATGTACATGCAGATCATCATGCCTTGTGGGTAAATCCTAAAAAAGATTCTCATCTTATCAATGGCAATGATGGCGGTATCAATATTACTTATGATGATGGTGAAGTTTGGTTCAAAGCAAACACACCGGCAGTAGGACAGTTTTATGCTATTGCAACTGATAATGCAAGACCTTATAATGTATATGGAGGTTTACAGGATAATGGTGTGTGGTATGTTTCTTCACAAGCAGGTCGTAATCCTTTTGCGGGTTCGGGGCTTGGGCAAACTGTAGGCGGTGAAGTGAACATCGGTGGCGGTGATGGTATGCAGGTACAGGTGGACACAAGAGATAATGCTACCGCTTACTATGGTTCTCAATTTGGCAACTATTCAAGAACAAACAGGATGACAAGAGAAGGCACAAGAAGAATAACTCCGCGACATGAGTTAGGTGAATTCCCTTATCGCTTTAACTGGCAATCACCCATTCAGATCAGCATCCACAACCCTGATATAGTTTATTTCGGAAGCAATCATTTTCACCGCAGCATGAATAAGGGAGATACTATGATCACAATGACTCCTGATCTTACCAATGGCAGAAAAGAAGGAAATGTTCCTTATGGTACATTGACCACTATCTCTGAATCACCAACAAGGTTTGGTTTAGTATATACAGGTACTGATGATGGTAATATTCATGTTACAAAAGATGGCGGATATAGTTGGGAGCAATTGAACCAAACTGCAGTTGTTGACGTTAAAAGTAAAAAATCGAAAGTAAAAACAAACGACTCACGACTCATGACTCACAAGCTTATGGGTAAGTCGTGTACTTGCATCGCAGCATAAAGAAGCAAGAGTATATGTAACGTTAAATGGTTACCGCTTTGACAATTTCGCTCCTTATGTATATGTAAGCGATGATTATGGTAAAACGTGGATGCAAATAGGAAAAGATCTGCCAAATGAACCCGTAAATGTGATCCGTGAAGATCCAAAAAATGACAGTATTCTTTATGTCGGTACCGATGGCGGGCTTTATGTAAGCCTTGACAAAGGAAATAGTTTTATGATGTGGAATAAAGGTTTGCCTAAATCAGTTCCGATACATGACATAGCGATCCAGCAAAGGGAAAATGAAATTGTTCTTGGCACACATGGCCGCAGTCTATACATTGCCAAACTGGAGGAAGTACAGAAAAAGACAAAGAAATAAATCTTCTTTACAACCTGCGAATTAATTATAAACTGCCCCGGTAACCGGGGCAGTTTAATTTTTGAGAAAATTAATTATTGAATTTTATTTACAGACATTTCTCTTGTTGTGTTTTCACTAACACCTGCGAGATAGACCTCTGTTTTCTTTTTCGAAAGGGATCTTACTTCAAAGCGAAGACCACCTTCTGCAATTTCCTCTTCAGTATCGATGCGATACTTACGTGAAAGGTTTTTGCCGGACAATTTTTCAGAAAACAAAACTGTACCTGATCCATCGCTGATCGTAACAATGAAATTATCATGCTCAGTATTGTTCATGATGATTTCAAACACAGGGTTTCTGTTTTGGAAACCGAGGTACCTAAATTCAACGCCCGGGAGATCATTCTTTTTATCCGTAGCCAGTACAGGATTGCTAAATGATACGCTGATAATAGCCATTAATGCAATAATAATTGCTTTGTTTTTGCTCATTACTTTTTTCATAGTTTCAAAATTTAATAGTTATAAAAAAATGTTTTACGCTTTTTGTTAGGGGCAATCGTAATGAAGCAAGCAAGAAGGCAAGTTTGAACCAGGCAAGTAATTCTTTAGTGTGAGATCAGCTGGAGCCGTAGTAGCTCGCTGTGTTGATGATGTAAATGTAGAGCCCGTAATCAATCCAAAGAAATCAATTTGTTATAGCTTTCGGGATATCCAAATGCAAATTATAAACTGAAGGCCCTCGCACTAAGTAAGTTATAAATAAAAGATGATGATAGCCAACTATGAATTCTGAATTGTTAAAGGCTATCATCACCGGGATTTAATGAACTTATATCTTAATAACAGTAATATTCAATACCTGTTTGCGCATCGTAATATGACAACCAGTATTCTTTTACTTCAGCAGAGAATAGCACACCATTTGAGCGATTGTAATAATCCCGTGTGCCGTAGTTGCTGAAATTACCATACACAATTGTACCTTCATAAGGCTTGTAACCATTCACCGCACGGAGGATTGTATATCCATAATCTGATTCAACTACATAATAGTTGCAGTAAGGATCACTAAGCACTACTTCGCCTCTTTCTTTAGATAGCCAATAGCTTTCGTCTATAAATTCCCTGTTCTTTACACACCCCGTAAAAAATAATAAGAGGCCGATAGTTATCATTGACAGTGTAAATATCTTCTTCATAGATTTTGTATTTTATGTTTTACAATCGTTGATCATCATTTAATACCTCAGATTGCAAACAACAGGCAACAGTTTTACTATAGAATGTTAAATGTCAGGGGAACAAATCAGCGCCCCTGTTAGTAACTATAAATGGCTATAAGCAGCAAATATCACTGTTGCGGGTACAACCATTAAAAACTATTGACCGGGGAATTATTTTGTTTCGTTGGGCTGACATCAAATGGTGAAAGTGTTCATCACTTTTCAGCGACGATGAGAAAACAATTCTAAATCAATTTCTACTGAACGTGTTTTTGGAAACCCGGCGCGGGGGACTACTCATTGCGGGTTTTTGCTGCATGAAATTTATTTTTTTGTATAAAAATTAACCCCGCTTAAGAATTAAAAAAAAAATTAACCTTTTGTTAATCAAAACTTAAGTTTCCTTACCTTGTCGCCCTTAACCCCCAAAACTTAATTATGAGAAAGCTTGTACTCCTCGTACCGAGCCTGTTATTTTTATTGACAGGTTTGCTTGCACAAAAAACTACCATAACTGGTAAAGTGACTGACGAAAAGGGAATTACAATTCCTAACGCTTCCATTAAAATAAAAGGATCTAAGGCGGGTGCTATTGCGGATAACGATGGTTATTTCGCATTAAGTGTAGCCCCCGGTACTAAATTAGTCGTATCGGCCTCTGGTTATAAAGAGGCAGAAGTTGATGCTGCTGACAATTTAGTAGTGGCCCTGGTGGAAGAAAACAAAACGTTGAGTGAAGTAGTTGTAACTGCGCAAGGGATCAGACGCCGTCCGAAAGAACTCGGATATTCACTTGCAAAAGTTTCTAATGCTGAACTTACGACCGGAAGAACGCCTACAGTTGCTGCAGGTCTTTCCGGTAAAGTTTCAGGGTTAGTAATCATTAATGCAAACAACTCCGTTGACCCTGCGGTTAAAATCAATCTTCGTGGTTATCGCTCAATGTCCGGTAATAATGATGCATTGATCGTAATTGATGGATTGCCGCAACCTCCCGGCTCATCTACAATGTTCAATCTCTTAAATCCAAATGATATTGAAAGTATCACGATTTTGAAAGGCGGACAAGCGGCAACATTATATGGCTCACAAGGTATCAACGGTGCCCTGATCATAACAACAAAAAGAGGACAAAAAGGAAAACTTAAAGTTTCCTATAGTGCTTCTTACAATATTGAAAAAATCAATATCATGGCAGAGTTCCAGGACACCTATGGCAGCGGCTCACATTATGCTGCCAGTTTTGGAACAGCAGGATATAAAACAAACTATTTAGACAGGATGAAAGATAACTGGCGTTCTTACGAGAATCAGCAGTTTGGTGATGCTTATGATGGGTCACTTCGTCCTGCGGGTAGGACTTTAGTAGATGGTAGTGTAAACACGCTTCCATATTCGCCGATAAAAGGTATAAGAGAAGATATCTGGAATACAGGGCAGACAGTTAATAACCAGGTTTCATTTTCCGGCGGTAATGATAATTCTACTTTCTTTTTCTCTGCCGAGAATAATGCAACAGAAGGTATCGTGCCTGGTGATAAAGCCAATAGAACAGGTGCCCGTTTCTCTGCTTCCCAGGAGTACGACAAATTAAGAATTGGATTTAGTGCTAACTACGTGCAGGCAAGGTATAACCGTACTACTTTTAATTTCTATAATGAAAGTATAAACCAGGCTGCGCATATTCCATTGAATGAATACAGGGATTGGCGTACTAATAAATTTGCACATCCTGATGCTTTTTATAATGATTATTATACTAACCCATATTTCCGTTTGGATAATGACAGGACAAGATACCAGGATGCAAACTTCAACGGGTCACTTGAAGTAACGTACAAAATTCTTCCCTGGTTAAGCGTATTCAATAAGTTTTCCGCAATGAATAACACCCGTACACAGAAGAGTACGGTTGGCCAGTTCTTTCATAGCACATGGGCAAAATCAGGAGCAGTAGTTCCGGCTCCATGGGATCAGGGTGATGGTTCGGGTATAACAAGAGCACTTACAGATCTGCAAGGCGCTGTGGCTGACTTTTCAGGTACAGAAAACCTTATCAATAATGAATTCCAGTTCCTGATCAATAAGAATTTCAAAGATTTTAATTTGAAAGGTATTGTTGGTGTCAATGGTTATAATCGTAAAGTAAAAGAAGTAAGCGTAAGTTCATCTTCGATTGTGGTTCCCGATATCTTTAATGTAAGCAATCGTCGCGGTGAATTAGGCGGGGGCGAAGGAAATACAGAAGAAAGAAAATATGGATACTATGGCGATGCCCAGGTTGGCTGGAGAGATATGATCTTCGTTCATGGAACCGTAAGACATGATGCCTCATCAAGATTTTACAAGTCAACAAGAGATTATTCTCAGTATGCATACACCTATGCAGGTGTGGATGCATCAGCTGTGATTACGGAATTGGTACCATCTTTAAAAAATGATGTATTAGGCTATGCTAAACTGAGAATTGGATACAACAAGAATGGTAATGACAATATAGTTCTGTACGGATTGGATCCGACATTTGGAAACGCCGGCGGATTTCCTTACGGTAATGTAGTTGGTATCAGTGTAGGAAACACTTTACCTGATGCCGATCTTCATCCTGAGTTCGTAAGAACACTTGAGTTTGGAGGCGAATTCCAGTTTTTCAAAAATAAATTGAACATTGACTTCTCTTATTACACTCAGAAAAGTGAAGGACAAGTACTGACCGTTGGTATACCGGCAACAACCGGTTTTACAGCGCTTAGATTGAACGTGGGTGAAACGAAGAACTGGGGTTATGAAGCAGATGTGAAAATACAGATCTTAAAAAACACCAAAATGCAGTGGGACCTGAGCCTGCGCGGATCGATCAATGAAAATAAAGTTATCAAGCTTTATCCAGGCGTATCGGAGTTCTTCCTGAGCGGTTATACTTATGGTGGTACTTATGTAATACAGGATATGATCTATCCTTATTTAAAAGCCACTTCATATGTTCGTGATTCACTCGGTCGTATAGTAGTGAGCCCGACAACTGGTTATCCGCTGACAACCGGACCACTTAAAGGATTTGGCCGTGTTACACCTAAATATATGTTAGGTGCAGGTACTACATTCAGCATTGCTGGATTTACACTGGCTACTAATTGGGAATACAGAGGCGGCAATTTCATGTTTAGTGATCTTGGAAGACAAATGACATTTACCGGTTCAGGTAAATGGACAGAGAACAGGGCACCTCATATCTTCCCTAACTCTGCCTATCTCGATGCGTCTTCAGGAAAATATATTCAGAATACTACTGTAATGACAAGAGAAGCTGAATATGCATTGTATGCAGACGTGTATCGCCTGATCTCTGAAAACTTTGTTGCTCCGGCATGGTTTATCAAAATGAGAGATATCAATCTTTCGTATGCTGTTCCAGGCAACTTAGTTGCTAAGACCAAAGTATTTTCCGGTGCCACTATTGCTATCTACGGCCGTAACCTAATTACAGTAAAAGATAAGGCTAACCAATTTGCAGATCCTGAGTTTAGCTTTACAACAGGTAATGGTATTGGTATCAACAATACAGATCAAACACCTCCGGTAAGACAATTGGGGATCAATTTGAATTTGAATTTTAAATAATAATTAAAAAAATTTACAGATATGAAACTTAAAAATATTATTGTTCCAATGCTCTTGTTATTGGTATTCAGCAACTGTAAGAAGGAGTGGCTGGATAAAAATACCAATCCAAACGCATTGCCGAGTTCCACTCCTGATTTTACTTTCGCAGCCGCAGCTAACAGGGTTGCATCAACATTAGGCCCAAATGAATTAGGTGAGTATTGGTCAGGCCACTGGACACAATCCAGCACTTATATCATTAGCAATGTAATTTTCGGGTACCAGTTCAACAATACAAATTTTGATTACTGGAGCGGTTACTATGATATATTGGAAGATCTTGATTATGCAATTAAAGGCGCTACAGGATCATTGACCTATTTTGGTGGTACATCAAGAGTGTTGAAAGCATATGTGATGCAAATGATCGTTGATATGTATGGCAATGCGCCTTACTCGGATGCATTGAAAGGAACAGCATCGCTGGCTCCAAAGTTTGACGATCAGAAAGCAATCTATGAGGACCTGATCAAGGTGCTTGATACAGCGATCACGATCTTAAAAGCAAATCCACTTACTTCTGCTTATTCAGGTTCTGACATAGTTTTTGGAAGTTCAGTATCTACAGCAGCCACAAGATGGATACAATTTGCCAACAGTTTAAAATTGAGAATTTTGATCCGTCAAAGCAGAATACCTGGTCGTGATGCCTATATTATTGCGGAAATAAATAAAGCTGCAGCAACCACGGAAGGATTTTTGCCAAATGGTGTGGATGTAACCGTGAACCCGGGTTATGTTGCGAGTACTGGAAAATTGAATCCTTTTTATGAAACATGGGGTTATAATGCGGCAGGCGGTGCACAGGCATTGGCCCGCTATCCCCGCCCGACTACATTTTTGTTTAATACTTTGATTGCATCTAATGATACGTTCAGAATGAAGCGCATTGCCTACCCTAAAGGTGGCGAAGGTGTAAATCCTGAAATAATATCAAACTATGTTGGTGTGCCGTTTGGTGTCTCTTCTGGTTATTTGTCTCAAAACACATCTTACATCGGTCCTTCTCAAATTAAGAAAGGAGAATTTGCAAGACCCATGATATTGATGACAAATGCAGAGTCTCAATTTTTATTGGCTGAAGCAAAACAGCGTTACGGAGCATCCGTTACTCTGCCACTTACTGCACAAGCATATTATGAGCAAGGTGTAAGAGAGTCTTTCCGTCTTACAGGTACAACTGCCGCTTACGGCGCTGCTGCTGCTACCACATTGCTTACAAGTGGGAAAGATCTTGCAGATTGGACAGCTTCTCCTGACAAGCTAAAAGCTATCTGGATGCAAAAATGGATCGCACTTACTAATTACAGCGGCCTTGAAGCATGGAGTGAATTCAGAAGAACGAATTTCCCAGTTACTCCTCCTTCTCTTTTAACACCTGCTAATGCACCGCTTCCTTTGAGGTTATTTTATCCTCAGGCAGAGTTGGCATCGAATGGAACAAACGTATTAGCACAAGGAACTATTGATGCTTTTGCTACCAGGCTTTTCTGGGATGTTGATTAATATGAGCAACTCACTGATAAAAAAAGGCCCCGGTATGCCGGGGCTTTTTTTTATGCAGAAATCTTATTGTAATAAATTTAGAGGGTTCAAAAAAACAAACTGCGACATCAAACCGGGAGATAAGATACATTTGACTATCCATTTCACTTCGCATCATTCGCAACAAACCATTCTAATGCCAGCTCATATCCTTTTAATCCCAATCCAAAAATACTTCCTGTTGATTTGCCGGAAACATAAGAGAGTTTTCTGAAATCTTCTCTTGCATGCACATTAGAGATATGTACTTCAATGACGGGAGTTTTAATGGCCGCAATAGCATCACCAATGGCAACGGATGTATGGGTATAGCCACCGGGATTAAAAATGATACCATCATATTCAAAACCGATACGCTGCAATTCATTGATCAACTCTCCTTCTACATTACTTTGAAAATAGAAAAGATGGATATGCGGATACTTGTGCTGCAGTTCGCCAAAATAAATTTCGAATGGCTTATTGCCATAAATATCGGTTTCTCTTTTGCCAAGCAGGTTGAGATTCGGTCCATTGATAATTGCGATCTTCATTTGACGAATGTATCGAATATTTCAAAAAATACTCTCAAGAGGGTATTACCCGAATCAACAATTTTTTTCTATTTTGAATAAAAAACTATGACATTTCTTGAAGCACTTTACGGAAGCCAGTATTATGAGATCCATCAAAAAGGCAGGGATGGAAATAAAGGAAGATTGAATGGAAATCTTTTTTTATCGGCCTTAATAATATTGTTCATCCTTGCTGTGCTTATGATCTCTATCAGCTTTGTTCCTGGTTTTGATGAAAGCCTGACCCAAACTATTCGAAGTGTGTTTGGTTATTCAAGCGGGAAATCGATCGGTAAATTATTAGCTATCCCTGTTTTTGCCATCATTTATTTAATAATATTAATGACTGTCGGCACTAAAACAAGTTTTAAAAACAAAGTAGATGCATTTATGCAATATCCTGATGAAATAAAAAAGAAAGCGAATGCAAAACTCCTGGTACCTTTTTTTATTCTGGGAGTAATTGTTTTTGGATTGGCACTTGCAAAACTTTGATCAACCATTTTTTATCAGGTCTATAAACTGGTCGAACAAGTAGCGGCTATCATGAGGGCCTGGTGTACTTTCCGGATGGTATTGTACAGAAAAAGCCGGCTTGCCTTTTATTCGTATCCCTTCAATTGATTTATCATTGAGGTTGACATGAGTTACTTCAATATGTTCCGCTTTTTTTATCGATTCGGGATCTACACCAAAGCCATGATTCTGCGTAGTGATTTCTGATTTCCCGGTCAGCAAATTTTTTACAGGATGATTTAACCCGCGATGCCCGTGATGCAGTTTGTAGGTATCAACACCATTTGCCAATGCAAGCAATTGATGTCCTAAGCAAATCCCGAAAGTCGGTTTATTTTCTTTCAATATTTCTTTCACCGTTTCAATTGCATAACCCATTGCTGCCGGGTCGCCCGGGCCATTGGAGATAAAATAACCGCTCGGATTAAATTCTTTCAGTTTAGCTGCAGAAGTTTTTGCCGGAAAAACTTTTACATAAGCGCCACGTTCAGTCATGCATTCTAAAATATGCTGCTTACATCCATAATCCATCACGGCAATTCTTATTGGAGAAGACGCATCGCCTACTTCATATTCTTTTTCGGTACTTACAAAAGATGCCAGTTCAAGTCCGTTCATTGAAGGAACTTTTGCCAGCATTTTTTTTAACTCTTCAACATCCAGTACTTCAGAAGAAATGATACAGTTCATTGCTCCCTGCTGACGAACATGCGATACCAATGCACGGGTATCAACACCTTCTATACAAACAATTTTATTGCTTTTCAAATATTCATCCAACGATCCTTTGGCCTGTTTTCTTGAATAGGTTTCTTCAAGGTTCCTTCCGATCAATCCGCGAATTTTAACCGAATCAGATTCTACATCCGCATCTTTCACACCATAATTACCAATATGAACAGAGTTCATGATCAATATTTGCCCATAATAACTTGGATCAGTAAACACTTCCTGGTATCCGGTCATTCCCGTATTAAAACATATTTCCCCGGTAGCGGTACCAATGGCGCCAAAGGCATTGCCATGACAAAGAGTTCCATCTTCGAGTAAAAGAATTGCGGGTAGTTGCTTATCTGGCATAGTTAGTAAAAAATAAATTGCGCAAAAGTAATTATTAATTAATAATTATTAATTAATAATTATTGGATTTCCTTTTCAAGAGATACTTCTCCCTTATCACATCCTGTACATTCACATTATGAATTTTACTTTCCAGCCACGAAATAATATCCAGGTAACTAAAGCCCTTGTCTCCAGGGGATTTCGTTCATATTTTTTCAACGTCTCCAGTAATTTTTCAAATTCCGGCTTCAACGCATGGGCGCCTACACGGAATGAGCGGCGAAGGAATGTAAATATCTCTTCTTCCACTTTACTCAGGTTTTCCATTTTTGCCATATACCGGTAAACAGATTTGATGAGGTATTCAAGCAATTCAAAATTTCCCAATTCATAATGGGCAATCAGATGCAGCAAACGTGCATAACATTGCAGATCGGTTCGCAGATCCACTTTTTCATTGATGATCTTGTTCAGGTAATCAATTGCTTTTTCATTATCTCCGCTGCCAAAATACAGACAGGCAATTTTATAATAAAATACCAGTACACGGTGTCGGTCGAGATAAAGCCCGTATTCCTTCAGCATTTTTTCAAGAAAAGGAACCATCTTCAAGCCCTTTGTAAAAGTGCCTTGGAGAAAACAAAGGTTTAGCTTGGCAGTATATAGGTAAACATAAGTAAGAATGCGGTTGTTTTCATTGTTGGTAACTAATCGGATGCTTTGCAAATTCTTCAAACTTGCTGAATTGCGTCTTTTAATTTTTCATGATTCAGCAAATCGAAATGCGCACCCATCAGGTTATGCATTCCTTTTATATAATGGCTGTTTCTACTGCCAGCATCATCAGGGTATTCGTCAAAAAGATCAACCCATTTTTGTGTATACCGGTAATACTGTAAAAAATCCTGGCGGATAAATGCATACCAGTAATAACTCTGGTATAAATATAGTTTTTCGTAAAAAGAATCTTTCTTGCAACTCCTTCGGGCAGATATTTTTCAAAGATAATCTTTCAACTCTTCAAATCTTTTTCATTGCGTGCATGCCCATGTTGGATATACCAGCTGTATAATTGTAATGAAAGATTTGAAAGTTTATTTACAACGGATAAGCTGTTTCATTTACTTCTTCGCTTTCACTGTGTCAATTGATCGGCCCTGTTCCGCATACTGCGGGTAATGATAAATGCTTCGATCTTTTTTTCAAAAAATAATACCTGTTGCAGATAAGTAAGCTGGTGATGTGCTCTTGGCCATCTCTTTCATCTTGTCCAGCAGCTTTCAGGCTTTGCAGGTAAAGACCTTTGTTGTATAGAATACGGGCATGATCCATTTGCTCGTGCAACTGGATATCAATATTATTTTCATCTCTGATGATGCGCAGGCTGGCAAGTATTTGTTTGTATAAATGCGCCTTGATATTGGAAAGCTGTTGCTTTTTAATGTCCTTATTCTTTTTCAGCAATAGCTGCCTCATCATATTCTTCATTTTATCCAGTGCATCAAATAACTGTGATGATCTTCAGGTCGCTCCCTGGAGGTATTTCGCTTCACATATAGTTTAAAATTCCTTTTTTCGACTTTTCTCAAGCGATTTTATCAGTTGAAAAAGTGTATCTGTAGAACGGTTGGGCATCGTAGTTTTTGTTAGCTAAAATCCGTCACTGGCAAGGGTTTCAGCAAGATTTTTAAACCCCTGCCCGGTGTAAAATACATCCAATTTTGATTTTACCGGGAAATAAAATAGAAATAATTTCGGAGAAACAGGCTGTAAGTTTATTGGTTACCGGCAAGCAACACAAAAATAAGCAGCCTGTTTATTTTATCACCTGATTAAACGTTTGTATGCCAAATAACAAGATTTACATTTTTGATACTACCCTCAGGGATGGTGAACAGGTTCCCGGTTGTAAACTGAATACAAAAGAAAAGATTGAATTGGCACTTCAACTTGAAGAATTGGGTGTTGATATTATTGAAGCCGGATTTCCTATTTCCAGTCCCGGAGATTTTGAATCAGTGTAAAGCAAATTGCAAAGATCATTAAAAATGCTACAGGTCTGCGGACTTAGCCGTGCAGTACAAAAAGATATTGAAGTAGCAGCTGAAGCATTAAAGCTTGCCAAGCGTCCACGCATTCATACAGGTATCGGCACTTCTGATCTTCATATCAAAGCAAAATTCAATTCCACAAGAGAAGAAATTTTTGAAAGAGCCATTCAATGTGTGAAATGGGCAAGAAATTTTGTTGATGATGTTGAGTTTTATGCAGAAGATGCCGGCCGCACTGATAATGATTATCTCGCAAGAGTGATTGAAGCAGTTATCAAAGCAGGCGCCACTACTGTAAATATTCCTGATACTACCGGCTATTGTTTGCCTCATCAATACGGAGAAAAAATCGCTTACCTAATTAATAATGTTCCCAATATTGATAAAGCAATTATCTGTGTCATTGTCATAATGATCTTGGATTAGCAACTGCTAATTCAATTGCAGGTGTATTGAATGGTGCAAGACAAATTGAATGTACCATCAATGGTCTGGGTGAAAGAGCCGGTAATACTTCACTGGAAGAAGTAGTGATGATCATGAAGCAACATCATACACTCGGTTATTATACAAATATTAAAACAGAATTATTGAACCCGATGAGCCAATTGGTTTCTGATACCATGCGTATGCCGGTGCAGCCGAATAAAGCTATTGTTGGCAGCAATGCATTTTCACATTCATCGGGAATTCACCAGGATGGATTTTTGAAAGATGCATTGACTTATGAAATTATTAATCCGGAAGAAGTAGGTGCTGAAGGTTCTAAGATTGTATTAACAGCAAGAAGCGGACGAAGTGCTTTGGCACATCGTTTTCAGAAAACTGGGTTATCAGTTTACAACGAAATGATATTGATATATTGTATGAGCAATTTTTAAAAGTAGCAGATATCAAAAAAGAAGTTGAAGATGATGATCTGCATGCAATGGCAAAACAATATAAGCCTGAAGCAGTGATTGCATAAATTTAGTCTCGTAATCAGGCAGCAGTAGTTTTGGTTATAGCGTGGAGTTTCTACATCACGAATTTTTCAAAGTAAATCGTAGGATGAATTATGAAGAAGTCAAGTGTTAATATGTAAAAATAATAATTATAGATAAAAATGGGCAAAGACATTATTTGATAAGATTTGGGAAAAACATGTTGTCAAAACAATTGACGGTGGTCCTTCTGTGTTATATATTGATAAACATTTTATTCATGAAGTAACCAGTCCGCAGGCATTTAATGGATTGAATAAAAGAGGCATTAAAGTTTTTCGTCCGCAACAAGTTGTTGCTACTGCAGATCATAATGTTCCTACCATCAATCAGCATCTTACCGATCAAAGAAGAACTTAGCCGAAAACAGGTTGAAGCGCTTAATAAAGAATTGCGACGAACATGGTATTGAATTATATGGCCTTGGTCATCCGTTCCAGGGCATTGTTCATGTTATTGGGCCTGAATTGGGAATTACACAACCGGGAATGACGATCGTTTGCGGCGATAGTCATACTTCAACTCATGGCGCTTTTGGTGCTATTGCTTTTGGTATTGGAACCAGTGAAGTAGAAATGGTTTTGGCTACGCAATGTTTGTTGCAAACCAAACCAAAACTGATGCGCATTAATGTTGATGGCGAATTGAATAAAGGAGTGGTTAGTAAAGATATTATTCTTTATATCATTTCAAAAATTTCTGCAAGCGGGCTACAGGTTATGCTGTTGAATTTGCAGGTTCTGCTATTCGTAGCCTTTCGATGGAAGCAAGAATGACCATTTGCAATATGAGTATTGAAATGGGTGCAAGTTGTGGAATGATCGCTCCGGATGAAACAACTTTCAATTATATGAAAGGAAGAAAATTTGCTCCGCAAGGTGAAGCATGGGATAAAGCAGTTGCTTACTGGAAAACATTATACAGTGATGACGATGCAAGATTTGATAAAGAAATTATTATTGATGCAGATGATATAGAACCGATGATCACTTATGGCACTAATCCGGGAATGGGTATCGGTGTTAACGGACAATATCCCACTTCTGAAACAGATGAAGGAAAAAGATAAAAGCTGGTTTATGAAAATCATTGGCATATATGGGCTTGCAAGCAGGAACTCCATATCAAAGGGCAAGAAAGTAGATTATGTTTTTATTGGCAGTTGTACCAATTCAAGAATTGAAGATCTGCGAATGGTTGCATCATTTGTAAAAGGAAAAAAGAAAGCAGATGATGTGGAAGTATGGGTAGTGCCGGGAAGCAAACAGGTAGAAAAACAAGCGATAGAAGAAGGCATTGATAAAATTTTTGAAGAAGCAGGATTTATGTTGCGTCAACCAGGTTGCAGTGCCTGTCTGGGAATGAATGAAGATAAAATTCCTGCAGGCAAATATTGTATCAGTACCAGCAACAGAAATTTTGAAGGAAGACAGGGACCTGGCGCAAGAACATTGCTGGCAAGTCCGTTGACTGCAGCGGCAGCTGCAATTACAGGAGTAGTAACAGATGTAAGAGAATTATTAACCTTCTAAAGGGGAATTAGAGAAATCTTAACAGAACTCGAAAAAACCAATTGATTGAAAACATGTCAACACAGATAAATAAAGAAAATTCAAATCTAAGTATTTAGAGGGACAGGAGTTCAGATCCACTTGTGTCCCTGTCAATATAGAGAATATGGATACCGACCAGATCATTCCTGCACGTTTTTTAAAAGCAACAAGCAGGGAAGGTTTTGGAAAAAATCTTTTCCGTGACTGGCGATATGAAAATGATGATGAAACATCAACCAAAAGAAGATTTTGTTTTAAATAATCCTAAATACAATGGTAAAATTTTGGTTGCCGGAAAAAATTTTGGTTGTGGTTCATCAAGAGAACATGCAGCATGGGCTATTAAAGATGCTGGATTCGATGTAGTGGTAAGCAGTTTCTTTGCAGATATTTTTAAAAACAATTCATTGAATAATTTTTTATTGCCTGTTACAGTTAGTGAAGATTTTTTGCAAAAAATATTTGAAGCAGTTGAAAAAGATCCTGCAACTGAAATTGAAGTGAATCTTGAAAAACAAACTATCAAATTATTAGAGTCTTCGAAGCCACTCGGAGGAGATCAGAGGAGGCATTTGAAATCAATAGTTATAAAAAAACATGTTTGCTGAATGGCTATGATGATATTGATTATTTATTGAATGCAAAAAAAGAAATAGAAGCATTTTGAAACCCTTGAAAAATAAACCTTACATGAAAAAGAAAATTGCAGATATTAAAGGAGATGGTATCGGTCCCGAAGTAACCAGGCAATCCATCAGTGTACTGAATGCTGTTGCCGAACGTTTTGGTCATGAATTTGAATATCATGAAGCATTGATGGGCGCTGATGCCATTGATAAAACCGGAACCGCTTGCCTGATGAAACGATTGATATTTGTCTTGACAGCGATGCCATCTTATTCGGTGCCATCGGTCATCCGAAATATGATAATGATCCGACAGCAAAAGTGAGACCCGAACAAGGATTACTTGGAATAAGAAAATCATTGCAATTGTTTGCCAATATTCGTCCGGTTACTACTTATCCGCTTTGCATCACTCTGTCCCGTTAAAACCAAAGAATATGGAAGGTGTTGACTTTATCATCTTCCGTGAGCTGACCGGGGAATTTATTTTGGTAAAAAAGAAACCAATGCAGAAGATGGCAACTCGGCAAGTGATGAATGTTTCTATACAAAAGAAGAGATTGAAAGAATTGCTCATCTTGCTTTTCAATATGCACAGAAAAGAAGAAAGAAACTGACGTTGGTTGATAAAGCAAATGTGCTGGAAACATCAAGGCTCTGGAGAAAAATAGTACAGGAAATAGCAACTGAATACAGCAGATGTAACAGTTGATTATATGTTTGTTGATAATGCAGCCATGCAGATCATCATTAATCCAAAACAATTTGATGTGATACTCACAGAAAATATGTTTGGAGATATTATCAGTGATGAAGCAAGTGTATTGAGTGGTTCACTGGGTATGTTGCCTTCTGCTTCCGTGGGAAATAAAACTGCTTTGTTTGAACCGATCCATGGTTCTTACCCGCAGGCTGCAGGAAAAGATATTGCTAATCCGCTGGTTCTATTTTAGTCAGCTGCTATGATGCTTGAGTATTTTGGTATGAAAGAAGAAGCCGCTGTTGTACGAGAATGCTGTTGAATGGACATTGGAGAACAATTTTGTTACAAAAGATATTGACCCGGTAATTTTTATTTCACTTCCACCATTGGTGAATTGATAAGTGATTATGTGAGTGGAAAGATCCCGGGTTCGATTAAGAAGGAGAATATTGAGTTGAGGAAATCGACGATAATATAGAAGCCCGGCCTCTAAATCTCCGCCGTAGGCGGAGGACTTAGCTTTGCACAAGGCCAGCTAATTTGAAGAGTTTGATAGAAATGGAAACTCACGATAAGCCAGGTCTGTGTGACGGTGGCCTTCCCTTTGGGAAGGTCGGGATGGGCTTTCAGAATAAAATTGCTTGCCGCAGTTCTTTTTTTAAAACGGCGGGTGTATATTTACAAAACATACATCCTTCATGTTGAAGAATACAATTAATAATGTCATTGCCAGGATCTCCACAATAATTATTGTGGTTGTCATTATTATTACTTCTGCAGGAGGTGGTGCATGATAATAAATTAAAAACTAATTATACAGCAACCCGCCTCCGAAAAAGGCGGGTTTTTTTGGCCCATCCTAAATCCTTCCCGAAGGGAAGGACTTGGAAGAGTCTGGCAAATTGATAGTGAATAATGAAACGAAATTTTAAATCATAGTAAACTTAAGTCTCCCCTTAGGGGAGGTTTGGAGGGGCTTTTATGGCAACATATTATAACGAAAACACGGTGATCTTCTGGAACGGTGAATTTGTAAAAGCCACCGAAGCAAAAATGGATTTATATAGTCAATCATTGCACTATGGTTATTGCTGTATTTGAAGGTATTCGTTCGTATAAAACAGTAAACGGTGAAACAAAGATCTTCAAAGAAGTAGAACACTATGATAGATTACAACGATCAGCTGAGGCCTTGAACATGCCTTATCATTGGACCACGCAGGAATTGATCGATGCCACTTATGAAGTATTAAGCAGAAATAATTTACAGGATGCTTATATACGCCCGGTTGTGTATGCTCCGGCCAATATGAAATTCGACAGAAATGAAAAATCATTTATTGTTATTGAAGCCTGGGAGATGCAACCTTTTCTTGGGGAAAAATTATTAAGAGTAATGACTTCATCTTTTCAACGACCCAATCCAAAAGGATTTAAGATCCATGCAAAAGCAGCAGGACATTATGTAAATTCTTTTCTTGCAAGTCAGGAAGCAAAAGCAAATGGATATGATGAAGCATTGTTGCTTGATATGAATAATTATGTAGCGGAAGCCCGGGTGCCAATGTCTTTTATGAAAAAGACGGAAAACTATTTACTCCCGCCTTGGAAATATTTTACCCGGCATCACAAGAGCAACTATATTTGAATTGTGCAATGAATTGAATATTGAGGTAGAAGAAAAATTTTTCACCGTTGAAGAATTGAAGAAAGCTGATGCTGCTTTTTTCTGTGGTACTGGTGCTGAAGTGATCGGTTGGGAAAGTTTGGATGATTACAAATTTCCAGTGAACTGGAATGATAGTGTGTCAAGAAAAATTCAAATAGCCTATATGAAACTTGTGAAAGAAGATTTTTTTGAACCACAAAGACACGAAGACACAAAGAAACACAAAGAAGTGTCAGTGTAACTCCGTGTCCTTGTGCCTCCGTGGTTTTATTTGCTGAATAGCGAACAGGAAGTACAAGAGTGCGACGCAACATAAGATGATAGTAGTATAAGAGCTGATAACAAAAAAAATGAACGAACTGAATAAATATTCAAAAATTATAACGCAGGATGCAACACAACCTGCTGCGCAAGCAATGTTGTATGGTATTGGGTTAACAGAAGATGATCTGAAAAAAGCACAGGTTGGTATTTGCAGCATGGGCTATGATGGCAATACCTGTAACATGCATCTGAATGACCTGGCGAAAGTGGTAAAGCAAGGTGTGTGGGATAATGATTTGGTAGGATTGATCTTTAATACGATCGGCATCAGTGATGGCATCAGTAATGGTACCGATGGCATGCGGTATAGTTTGGTGAGCCGCGACCTGATCGCTGACTCGATTGAATCTGTGATGCGGTGGATTTTATTATGATGGCTTGATCGCTATTCCCGGTTGTGATAAAAATATGCCGGGTTCAATTATTGCAATGGGACGATTGAACCGTCCGGCAATAATGGTGTATGGCGGTACAATTGCAGCAGGACATTATAAAGGACAGGATCTGAATATCATTTCAGCATTTGAAGCATTGGGACAAAAAATTGCCGGCACGTTGAATGCAGAAGATTTTAAAGAGATCGTTCAGCATTCTTGTCCGGGTGCAGGTGCATGTGGTGGTATGTATACAGCAAATACGATGGCATCGGCTATTGAAGCATTGGGAATGAGTTTGCCTTTCTCTTCTTCCAATCCTGCATTGAGTGAAGAAAAAAAAAAAGAATGTTTGCATGCAGGCAAAGCATGAGATTATTACTGGAAAAAAATATTAATCCATCAGATATCATGACACGTAAAGCATTTGAAAATGCAATTACTGTTATCATGATATTGGGTGGCAGCACGAATGCAGTATTGCATTTGATCGCAATGGCAAGATCAGTCGGTGTTCCTTTATCGCATTGATGATTTTCAAACCATCAGTGATAAAGTGCCTGTACTTGCAGATTTCAAACCCTCTGGAAAATATCTTATGCAGGATTTGCATCAGCATGGTGGACTTCCGTCAGTAATGAAATATTTATTGCGAAAGGTTTACTGCATGGCGATTGTTTGACAGTTACCGGTAAAACGGTTGCAGAAAATTTAGCAGGTGTTCCGGATCTTGATTTTAAGGCTCAGAAAATTATTTACCCATTAGAACAGCCGTTGAAAAAAACGGGGCACCTGCAAATTCTGTATGGCAACCTTGCAGAGAAAGGAAGTGTTGCAAAGATCTCCGGTAAAGAAGGAGAAAAATTTAAGGCCCTGCAAGAGTTTTCGATGGTGAACAAAAATTAATTGCAGGCATACAAAGTCGGATAGATAAAAGCAGGTGATGTAGTTGTGATAAGAAATGAAGGACCTAAAGGTGCACCGGGTATGCCGGAGATGCTGAAACCAACTTCAGCTATCATCGGTGCCGGGCTTGGAAAGAGCGTTGCGCTGATAACAGATGGAAGATTCAGTGGCGGCACACATGGTTTTGTGGTTGGTCATATTACACCTGAAGCATATGATGGTGGATTGATCGGATTTGTACAAGATGATGATATGATTGAAATAGATGTGACAAAGAATACGATCACACTGAAAGTAAGTGATGAAGAAATTAAGAAAAGAAAAGCAATTGGAAACAACCGGCATTGAAAGTGAACAAGGGTGTATTGTATAAATATGCGATGTGTGTGAAAGATGCGTCAGAAGGATGTGTAACAGACGAGGCCCCGTCCGACCTTCCCCGAAGGGGAAGGCCACCAATACACAAGGCCAGCTTATCAGAAATACAAATTGATAAGTAAGCTGTTGATTAGAGATGGAATGCTGATGTGGTAGAACTGAAAATTTGGATTTGTAATGAAGTGCCATCCTTCTCGTTAAGGAGAAGGATAAAAGGATGAGGTTAAAATTGTTTATAAAAGAATTTTATGGATACTCTTGAATTAAAAAAAGACAACACCAAAACAACTGAGTCTTCTAAAGCCTCTCCGCCGCAGGCGGAAGGTTTGCAGGGGGCTATTTCAGGCAGCGAAGCTGTATTAAGAGCTTTTGTTGCCGAAGGTGTTGATATCATCTTTGGTTATCCCGGTGGTGCTATCATGCCAATCTATGATGCTTTGTATGATTATCATGATAAGCTGAAACATATATTGGTTCGTCATGAACAAGGCGCTATACATGCGGCACAGGGTTTTGCAAGAGTAAGCGGGAGAACAGGTGTTGTGTTTGCAACAAGTGGACCCGGCGCAACAAATCTGGTAACAGGTTTAGCCGATGCAATGATCGACTCCACTCCTGTTGTTTGTATCACCGGACAAGTATTCGCACATTTACTCGGCACTGATGCGTTCCAGGAAACGGATGTAATAAATATTACGACTCCTGTCACCAAATGGAATTACCAGGTTACTGATGCTTCTGAAATCCCTCATGTATTAGCAAAAGCATTTTATATCGCAAGCAGCGGCAGTCCCGGACCTGTGCTGATCGATATTACCAAAAATGCACAGCTGCAAATATTCGAATACAAGGGTTATGAAAAATGTGAACATATAAGAAGTTATCGTCCCAAGCCAATTGTACGTAAAGAATATATTGAACAGGCAGCAAAACTGATCAATGAAGCGGAAAAACCATTTGTGATCTTTGGACAGGGTGTGATACTTGGCAAAGCAGAAAAAGAATTTCAAAAATTTATTGAGAAAGCCGGTATTCCTGCTGCATGGACCATCATGGGCATGAGTGCTATCCTACTGATCATCCGTTAGGATGTTGGAATGTTGGGCATGCATGGCAATTATGGTCCTAATTTACTCACCAATGAATGTGATGTATTGATCGCAATCGGTATGCGATTCGATGATCGTGTTACAGGTCGTTTGGATAAATATGCAAAGCAGGCAAAAGTTATTCACCTTGATATTGATCCGGCTGAGATTGATAAAAATGTAAAAACAACGGTAGCTGTATGGGGTGATTGTAAAGAAACATTGCCATTGTTACTGAATTGGTACAACAAAAAGTTTATCCGCAATGGTTGCAGAAATTTAATGATTGCATGAAGAAAGAAGAAGATAAATGCATTAAAGAAGAAATGAATCCTACGAGCGAGATACTTAACAATGGGCGAAGTTATCGATGCCATCAATGAATTAACAAAAGGCGATGCCGTGATTGTTACCGATGTTGGTCAGCATCAAATGGTAGCCTGCCGGTATGCAAAATATAATCAAAGCAAAAAGTAATATCACAAGTGGTGGGTTGGGAACGATGGGTTATGCATTACCTGCAGCTATTGGTGCTAAATACGGTGCGCCGGAAAGAACAGTAATTGCAATCATCGGTGATGGTGGCATTCAAATGACGATACAGGAATTGGGAACGATCATGCAATTCAAACCCGATGTAAAAATCATTATTCTTAACAATAAATTCTTGGGAATGGTTCGCCAGTGGCAGGAGTTGTTTCATAAGAACCGGTACTCATTTGTAGATATTGAAAGCCCGGATTTTGTAATGGTGGCAAAAGGTTATGGCATCGAAGGAAAAAGTATTTGTAAAAGAGAAGATGTGAAAGATGCATTGAAAGAAATGCTGGATCATAACGGAAGTTATTTGCTGGAAGTGATGGTCGGTAAAGAGAATAATGTATTTCCGATGGTGCCGCAGGGGCGTGGTGTAGCGGAAGTTGTGCTGTGTAAAGAAGAGATTTAACCCAGCCGTAAGTCGGATTTTCAAATCCGACCCACTTGATAAGTTCTTTAAAATTGTAAGTTGATTTGTTGTGATACAAGCTGTAGTGCTACTATCGTCGTCCCTTCCGCCTCCGGCGGACACTTGTACAACATCAATATTATTCGGCATTAATTCAAACTGCATTCCTTAACCGGAATGTTTCAAAACTCTCCGCCCCGGCGGAGATGGGGGTATATTATGACAAAACAAGAATATACAATTACGGTGTACACGGAAAACCAGATTGGTTTGCTTAACCGCATTGCGATCATCTTTTCGCGAAGAAAGATCAATGTAGAAAGCCTGAACACTTCTCCCAGCGAAGTAGATAGTGTTCATCGATTTACTATTGTCATCAATGAAACGGAAGAAGTGGTAAGAAAACTCTGCCGCCAGATCGAAAAACAAGTGGAAGTATTGAAAGCTTATTACAATACCAACGATGAAATTGTTTGGCAGGAACTGGCCCTGTATAAAGTGCCCACCGAAATTATTGCTGAAGAAGTAAAAGTAGAAAGGCTGTTGCGTGAGCACGGCGCCAAGGCTGTTGTGATCAGAAAAGATTACACGGTTTTCGAAGTAGCCGGTCATCGTGAAGAAACAGATAAACTGATAAAAGTTTTAGAGCCTTATGGATTGATCGAATTTGTTCGCAGTGCAAGAGTGGCGATCATTAAAGACAGCGATGGTTTCCATAAAAAATTAAAATCATTTGAGTACAAAGAACCGGGTGAAGAAGTAGTAGAGAATGAATTTTTGAGTGAGAATGAGAAAGTGTTTAGTATGTAGGCCCCCTGTTCCCCAAAGGGGGAACTTAGAAGGAAAAGGGCCCCCTGTCCCCCAAAGGGGGAACCTAGGTCGGGATAGTTCTTTGGTTGTTTGGATTTGTACAAATGATGAAGTGGAAGTGATGAAGATTGTTTAAGTGCGGAAGCACCGCTCCTTTCCCTTGGGGGAAGGAGAAGGAGGATGGGGCCGAAGTGGAAGTGATGAAGATTGTTTTAGTGCGGAAGCACCACTCCTTTCCCTTTGGGGAAGGAGAAGGAGGATGGGGCCGAAGTGGAAGTGATGAAGATTGTTTAAGTGCGGAAGCACCGCTCCTTTCCCTTTGGGGAAGGAGAAGGAGGATGGGGCCGAGATGGAAGTGATGAAGATTGTTTTAGTCCAGAAGCACCGCTCCTTTCCCTTTGGGGAAGGAGAAGGAGGATGGGGCCGAGATGGAAGTGATGAAGTTTTTTTTAGTGCAAGAGCACCGCTCCTTTCCCTTTGGGGAAGGAGAAGGAGGATGGGGCCGAGATGGAAGTGATGAAGATTGTTTTAGTCCAGAAGCACCGCTCCTTTCCCTTTGGGGAAGGAGATGGAGGATGGGGCCTGATGAATAAAGAACAGAACGTACAAGAGTGCGACGCAACGGAAGATGAAAAATGTTGATGTCGCTGGTAACATAAAATAAATTTTTAAAAGTCTAAAAATAACACAATGGCAAAATTAAATTTCGGCGGCATAGAAGAAAACGTTGTAACCCGTGAAGAATTTCCTCTTGCAAAAGCACAGGAAGTGTTGAAAAATGAAACTGGTGGCTGTGATCGGTTATGGTGTGCAGGGCCCTGGCCAGGCATTGAATCAAAAAGATAATGGCATCAATGTGATCGTTGGTCAGCGCAAAAATTCAAAAGACATGGGATAAAGCAATTCGCGATGGTTTTGTACCCGGCGAAACTTTATTTGAAATTGAAGAAGCATTGCAGCGGGGTACTATTATTTGTTACCTGTTGAGTGATGCTGCACAAATTGCATTGTGGCCAACCGTAAAAAAACATTTAACTCCCGGTAAAGCATTATATTTTTCTCATGGCTTTGGTATTACATTCAATGAACAAACCGGTATTGTTCCGCCAAAAGATGTGGATGTGTTTTTAGTTGCACCAAAAGGTTCAGCGGTACTTCATTGCGCAGAATGTTTTTACAAGGCCGTGGATTAAACAGCACTTATGCAATTTTCCAGGATGCAACAGGTAAGAGCATTTGACAGAGTAGTTGCATTGGGGATTGCCGTAGGAAGCGGTTATTTGTTTGAAACTGATTTTAAAAAAGAAGTATATAGCTGATCTTACTGGTGAAAGAGGAACATTGATGGGTGCCATCCAGGGAATCTTTGCTGCACAATACGAGGTATTGCGTGATAAAGGCCATTCTCCTTCTGAAGCATTTAATGAAACAGTTGAAGAACTTACACAATCATTGATGCCATTGGTTGCAGAAAATGGAATGGACTGGATGTATGCCAACTGTTCAACTACTGCACAACGTGGCGCATTGGATTGGTGGAAAAAATTCCGTGATGCAACCGCACCTGTATTTAAAGAATTATATGAAAGTGTAGCTGCCGGAAAAGAAAGCCAGCGTTCAATTGAAAGCAACAGCAAACCTGATTACAGGGAAAAGCTTGAAGAAGAATTAAAAGAATTGCGTGAAAGTGAATTGTGGCAGGCAGGTAAAACGGTTAGAAGTTTACGACCGGAAAATCAAACCCCAGCCGCTAAAGGGGAAGAAGAGAAAGTTGCAAAACTTGAAACAGTCAATTAATTGTTACCATCAATGAAAGAAGCATTTTCAAAAAATCAAACTCTTCAAGGCTCTCCGCCATTCGGCGGAGCGGGGGGATTAGATTTCGCAGCAGCAGCGTTGCGACTGAAAAAGATCGTAACAAAAACTCCGTTGCAGCGCAATACTCACCTTTCAAAAAAATATCATTGCAATATTTTTTTGAAACGGGAAGATCTGCAGGTAGTGACGAAGTTATAAACTTCGCGGTGCTTACAATTTGATGAGCAGCCTGTCAAAAGAAGAATTGGAAAGAGGCGTTGTATGTGCAAGTGCCGGCAATCATGCACAGGGATTTGCATTCAGTTGCAAAAAATTAAATGCAAAGGGTGTTGTCTTCATGCCTATCATTACTCCCAATCAAAAAGTGAAACAAACACAAATGCTTGGCGATGGTAATGTTGAAATAAAACTCGTGGGTGATACATTTGATGATTGTGCCATCATTGCAAAAAAATTCACTGAAGAAAATGGCATGACCTTCATCCCACCGTTTGATGATTATAAGATCATTGAAGGCCAGGGAACGGTTGGTGTTGAAATTCTTGAAGAATTAAATTATATAGATTATTTGTTCGTACCTGTCGGCGGCGGCGGGTTGAGTGCCGGTGTGGGATCTTATTTTAAAACGTATTCACCGAAAACAAAGATCATTGGCCTGGAACCGGAAGGTGCACCGGCCATGTATGAAGCATTAAAGCATGGTGCATCCTGTTACCCTGGATAACATTGACCGTTTTGTGGATGGCGCTGCTGTAAAAAGAGTAGGCGATCTTACTTTTCCTATTTGTAAAGAAGTATTGGATGATATGCATCTGATCTCGGAAGGAAAAGTTTGTTCAACGATCGTAAAGTTATATAATGAAGATGCAATTGTTGTTGAACCGGCAGGTGCCTTATCTGTTGCAGCACTCGATGATTTTGCCAACGAAATAAGATATAAAACAGTAGTGTGTATTGTCAGCGGCAGCAATAATGATATCGACCGTATGCAGGAAATAAAAGAAAGGAGCTTGCAATATGAAGGGCTTAAGCATTATTTTCTGATCAACTTTGCACAGCGGCCGGGCGCATTAAAAGAATTTGTGAATCATGTACTTGGCCCCAATGATGATATAACACGATTTGAGTATATGCAGAAAAATAATAAAGAAGCGGGTCCCGCGTTGGTTGGCATTGAATTGAAGAAACGTGAAGACTATGATGCGCTTTTAAATAATCTGAATAAATACAATATTGCCTTTACAGAACTGAGTAAGGATAATACATTGTTTAGTTACTTAGTTTAAAAGTTCTATAACTGTTTTTTAGTTAGTTTTGTCCCGCTTTTAGCGGGACATTTTTATTAAAATATTACAAGCGATGTCAAAAGTAAAAATTGGTTTGGTGCAAATGAGCTGCTCTGATAATAAAGAAGCAAACCTGGAGAAAGCAATTAAGAAAGTAAAAGAAGCTGCTGCAAAGGGTGCACAGATCGTTTGCTTACAGGAATTGTTTACCTCCCTTTATTTCTGTGATGTTGAAGATTATGAAAATTTTAAGCTGGCTGAATCGATTCCCGGCCCTTCTTCGGATGCGTTGAGCAAGCTGGCCAAAGAATTAAATGTGGTTATCATTGCTTCTTTATTTGAAAAACGTACACAGGGAATTTATCACAATACAACGGCTGTATTAGATGCAGATGGTTCTTATCTTGGCAAATACCGTAAGATGCATATCCCCGATGACCCTGCTTACTATGAAAAATTTTATTTCACTCCCGGTGACCTCGGTTATAAAATTTTTAAAACAAAGTATGCAACCATCGGCGTGCTTATTTGCTGGGATCAATGGTATCCTGAAGCAGCAAGAATTACTGCGTTAATGGGCGCTGAAATCTTATTTTATCCGACAGCAATTGGCTGGGCCACTTCGCAGGATGAAACAGTGAATACCGAACAATATAATGCATGGCAGACCATTCAGCGCAGTCATGCTGTGGCAAATGCCGTGCATGTGGTTAGTGTGAATCGTGTAGGACTTGAACAAGATGGTGCCATGAAATTCTGGGGCGGCTCGTTCGTATCAAATCCTTTTGGCACTTTGCTTTATAAAGCATCTCATGAGAACGAAGAAGTTGCTGTTGTTGAAATCGATACTGATAAAACTGATTTTTTCAGAACGCATTGGCCGTTCCTGAGAGACAGAAGAATAGACTCCTATCAACCAATTACCCAAAGATTTATTGACGAGGAGTAATGAAATGTCAATGTTCAATGCTCAACTAACAATGCTCAATGTATTGAGCACAATAAATTGAAAATTGAACATTGAATATTGATCATTGAACATTTTTAATTATGATTCATCCCACACCCAAAGATCTCGGTTATTATTTCCCCGCTGAATTTGCTCCTCACGTTGCCACCTGGTTAAGCTGGCCGCACAAAGAAGCATCCTGGCCGGGAAAGATCCATACAATATTTCCCTTCTATTGCCGGTTCATAAAATATTTAAGCCAAAGTGAAAAGGTGCGCATCAATGTGAATGATGAAGCCATGAAATCTTTTGCGATAAGTTGTTTACAAAAAGAAGGCGTTGATCTGTCACAAATAGAATTCTTTTTTCATCCAACGAATGATGCATGGTGCCGTGATCATGGTCCTGCATTTTTGATCAATCCAAATGCTGATTTAAAAAAAGTGATTGTCGACTGGAACTATAATGCATGGGGTGGCAAATATTTACCCTGTGATCTTGACGATGTGATCCCGACTAAAATTGCCCGGTACTATGATATACCCGTTTATAATCCCGGTATCATTATGGAAGGTGGCTCTGTTGATTTTAACGGGAAAGGAACCGTTATTACTTCCACGCTGTGCTTGTTAAATCAAAACCGCAATCCTCATTTAAGTCAACAGCAAATTGAAGAATATTTGTGTAACTACTATGGACAAGAGCAAGTGCTGTGGGTAGATGAAGGCATTGTTGGCGATGATACAGATGGTCATATTGATGATACGGTTCGTTTTGTTAATGAAGACACAGTGATCACTGTAGTAGAAGAAAATAGGAATGATGAGAATCATGCATTGCTTGAAAAGAATTTAGAGCAACTGAAAGCAATGCGTTTAATAAATGGCAAACAATTAAATATTGTCGAGCTGCCGATGCCGGATTATTTAGAATACGATGGACAGCGTCTTCCCTGCAGTTATGCTAATTTTTATATCTGCAATAAATACGTGATCGTTCCTGTTTTTAATTGTAAAAAAGACGATACAGCCTTACAAATAATTTCTCAATGCTTTCCTGGAAGAGAAACAATAGGAATCGATTCAACAGAGATCATTTGGGGACTCGGAAGCTTTCATTGCTTAAGTCAGCAGGAACCTGCAGTATAACCACTTCATAATTTAATGATCATCTTCTGCCACAACACAGGCATGTTGTGTTCTCCCTGCAGGTGGCACAGGGCCGGAAACCAAATTCTCCGGTTTAATTCTTCCTATAGAACTGCATCCTGCAATATGAAATACTTTTGATGAAGGATTTGATGTCCAGAAAAACAATGCAGTAGTTGGAATAGAAGTTGAGTCCGTTTTTTCATTTATCCATATCGGCGCCGTCCATACCTTATCCGTACTGTTTTGAATGATTTTCGCATAGTAAAATGACGGGGCTTTAACGGCGAATATTCCCTGAACGTTATAAATACCATTTTTAGAAACACTGATCGTTTCCAGTAAACCATCTTTTGCTTTCCAGGCAGTAGCTTCTGTAGATAATTGTTGCTCTATTTCACCGCCATAAATTAAAATATCATAGCTGGCCTCCGGCTCATCGGCATCCTGTATCAATACTTTTAAATTCAGCTCCGATTCATCAGCGGCTTTAATATGTGAGCCCATTATACTATCATTTATATATAAAATAACTTTCAGATTTCTGTCCTCTGTTGCAAAGCTGCGGTTTAAACGCAACGCATCATACACCGAAGCTTCCGACAATGTCTTAGCAACAATACCAACACGGGCATCAGTAATTGACCCCCACGTTTTATAATGATTATCCTGCCCTACCGATGGTGACAGATGAAACCCTTGTTTTAAATAAAAAAAATAATCATTCTCATTATTATCATACTTAAAATCATCTTCAACTGTTTTTGACAAGGCTGGCCCGCTTAGTATTTCCACAAGACGGAGATAGGGATCCATTGCTTTAACAACGTCTTTGAAATGCGGACCGAGATCATTTGCATCAATGCCATAATCATTGAACATTTTTTCCCTGATCTTAGATTGAGCACCATTATAAAACAAATCCATGTGTACATCCGGATGGTTCATTTGCAAAACCGGTTGCTTTGGGAGCGTCTTTAGTTTTGCCAGTAATCCTTTGAAGTCGCCGTTTTCAATACTAAGCACTTCATTAATTCCAAATACATTAATATGATTACCGGCAGAAATAGTTGAAAACTCCTGGCCATAAAGCGCTACAAAATTTGCATCGCTCGCCTCCGTGGCTGCTTTTATCAGCGGTTTGATAGTAATAGTTTCAGTTTGCTCAACGTCATTTACTTTAAATCTTCTTGTAACCGTTACATTGCTGTTGCCATTATATAATTCAGGCCGGTTTGCGATCAATACTCCATCAATCCTGTCTTTTGCTCCCTGCTCGGCAGCAGCGTGGTTATGCGGAGTTTCAGCAAAAAAACTAAGTCCCTTTTGTTTGGCCATTGTGAAGGCCTGTACCGGCGTACCGCTGCCATCGCTGATCAGTGTGTGTGCATGCAACAAACCAAAATAAACTTTCTGAGAAGGATCTATTTGTGCAGTAGCAGTTATAGAAATAAGACCGGTCGCTAACAGTAGCATCTTTTTCATAACCTGGTATTTTTATGCTGATATCAAAATGGCGAATCCGCAATATACACACATGATGCCGTGAAGCAAATACCTCAAAAGTGGTATAATTAGAAGGCCATCGCTTATAAAAAGAAACTGATTAACACAAATCAAATCTAATTCCCCGCTTCACCTTTTAAAGTGATCGTTTTATCAGGAGCTCTGAAACTATCGAGCATATCAGCAGTTATTTTATCCTTTTCAAAATGAAAAGTCATAATCAACGTATGCGGACTGTCGATATATCTCAATTTCATTTCGAGAATATCCGGCGCTTTCCACCTGTAAGCCCCTGCAATTTTTGAAGCAGGCAATCCAATAAAATGATTTTTTGCTCCTTCAACCAATGAAGGTCCGTGCATTGTGGTTTCACCTTCTAACCATTTAACACTTCCAAAGTTGATTGAATATGTGTTGTCTTTTGTTTTTATAGTAAGCGTAATTGTCCGGTTCTCTTCATTAAATGAAATAGCTTCTATGTTTTTGGAGTTGGGTTCAAGTCTGAATTTTTTAGAACCAAGAACCGGTTCATGAAAATTGGTATCTGCTTTAGCAGGTACTGACAATTTCAACATTGCCGATCTTTTCTTCAATGCTGCAGCATCATTCTTATTTAATGTTGACTTATTTACCTGCATTGCCGGCAATAAATATTGCCACACAAGATTCAATTCTCCCTGCATATCCATCGTTTCAGATGTAATAGCGATCACCGCATCTTCTTCTGGCAACACTAATGCATATTGGCCGAATGCACCATCGCCGCGAAAAGAATTGTGACGGCTGCGCCAGAATTGATAACAATATCCCTGTCGCCAATCACTCGAATCTTTTCTGATCTGTTCCATCCCCGGCGCATTATCTATTTTAAACGTTGTAGCTTCTTCAACCCATTCTGCAGGTAAAATTTGTTTGCCATTCCATTTTCCTTTTTGCAAATAAAGTTGTGCAAACTTTGCAATATCCTCAGTTTTTACCCGCAATCCCCAACCACCAACATTGATTCCATTTGGATCAGTTTCCCAATCCATTCCCTGTATACCCAATGGCTGAAATAAACGGGGCCTGAGATAATCAATTATTTTTTGCCCGGTTACTTTTTGAACGATTGCAGAGAGCATGTAAGTAGCTGCTGAATTATAAAGAAACACGGAGCCGGGTTTATTAAGTACCGGTGTTGCGAAAAATGTTTTTATCCAATCATCGCTAACGGCAACCTGGAATGAGGGATCGGGAGCCTGCCCCGCCGACATGGACAGCAGATCTTTAATCGTTAATTGGCCTAAATTATCTGAAACCTTTTCTGGTAATTTATCCGGGAAAAAAGTTATGACCTTGTCATTCACATTTAATTTTTTTTCACTTACAGCAAAACCAACCGCAGTTGAAGTAAAACTCTTACTAAGAGAATACAATGTATGTTTCAGATCAGGACGATAAGGATTCCACCAACCTTCGGCGATCACTTTTCCATGACGCAGGATCATAATACTATGCATCTCATGTTTGCTTGTTGCAATGGCATCCAGAAAATCTATAATTCCTTTTGATGATACCCCCTCTGCCTCCGGTGTACTGCGCGGAAGAGGTTGGGAACTTAGTTGAAAACTTAAAAAAAGAAAGAGTAAAGCTGCTAAGAAAGAAGTTTTGCGGTAAACCATTTTTTAAAAATTGTAGCGATGAACAAAATCGACCGAGCTATAAATCTACAATTTCTGCTTTACCTGCGAGCGAACCGGAAGGATAAAATCAAAAACAAAAAATACCCGTAGTACAGCCAAATAATGTCAAACATTTGATCGTACGGGACAAATAAATATTGAATCTGTGAATCAGGCTTTCTCTTCTCTTTCTACGGTAATAGTGCATTCGCCAATCAAAGCTGCCATTGCACCAACAGCTGCAAGCACTGGTGCAAAAACGGCGCCTACTACGCCCAGGCTCAACGGGAAACTCATTAATTCTTTTCCATCTTTTTCATGAATGCTTATCTTCCTGACATTTCCTTCCTTTACCAATTCCTTTACCTTACTTAAAATTTTTTCTCCTTGTACCTTGATAGATTCTTTTGTCATTGTTGCCATAAAACTTATGATTTAGATTTAATTCAGATTAAAAATGATGCCAGATATTAGCCATTACTTCCCGGATATTTGGAAAGGCTTTTGCAGTATGGATAAAAACAAATTTCCAATGGCTTTGGCTGCCAATCAATCCGCACAATTACAGGAGTTTTTTAATCATTCCAAATTTGAAGAATGCGGTGCTCTTATCACTGACCTGGATGGTACAGCTATTCATGAATTTGAAGGCCGCTACAGCATTCCCCAATCCGTTCAGTTGGGATTGGATAAAATTTATGATCTCGGCAGACCAATTATTTTAAATACCCTTCGTTTTCCTTTATCAGTTATCCGCACTTTTGGAAAGGAATGGTATAAAATATCCAATGCGCCAATACCTACAGTTTTAATGAATGGAAGCCAGCTTGGCAATATAATGGCAGACAAAGAGGGCAATTTTCTCTACAATGAAATAGATGCATTCCCGCTTGACCCAAATGAAATAGCTGAAGTACTGCAGATCATTACCAGCTTTATAAAAAACAATGATCTTGATCTGCTGGTTTTTTATTACCCCCGTGATTGGCAGCAAGGAGAAATTATCTGGACACCTGTTGCCGACAGAATTGATGCGGTCCGTAACAAGTACCGGAGCGCATCTAAAGTGTATTCGTCATCATTGGAAAATCTGCAAACCGATCTTCATGACCAGGAAATATGTATGATCTTTTTATTGATCGATGTACCGCAGGACAGGCTGATGGCTTACCAGCATACCAAACGAAATAATTTTTTTACACATAAAGGAGTGGATAAAGATTTTGGTGTACAGCAAATCGCTAATTATTTACACTTTGATCTGAGGCACTCAATAGGCGCCGGTGATTCTGAAATGGATAGCTTTTTACGTTCAGTGGGATTGGCAATTCATGTGGGAAATCCGCTTCTTTCTATCGAAGGTCTTTTACCGCCAATTAAAGTGAAAAATTCATCAGAGTTTGGTGAGTTACTTTTTGCGCTGGCTGCTATGCAAAGAAATGTAATTAGTTAACTTTAAATATGCCTCAATACACGGCCGCACAAATTAGAGCAAAAAAACAAATGGCTAAAAAAGTGGTGGAGCACCATTTTGGAAAGTCAACAAAGGAGGTTGAATTTAATGCGGCAGGCAAAACAAATTTTGTTTTTAGCGTAACTACTAAAGAAGGAAATTTTATTGTTAAGATCGCTTTTGCTAAAACAAAATACAAGGACTTTTTAAAAGAACAATGGGCAATACAAAAAGCATTTGAAGCCGGCGTTCCTGTAGCAGAAATACTGGAAGTGGGTGATGAGATCATTCCCTTTCCGTACCTGCTTCAAAAAAAAGTTGAAGGCACCGAAGCCATTCATCACCCTGAACGATTAGAAATATTACGCAAGCTTGGCAAGTATGCCCGTATGATCCATTCAATACCTACCGAAGGATTTGGTTCGCTGTTTAACTGGTCAAAAAATAAATTATCCAAGAAAAAAACATGGGTGGAGTTCCTGGAAAAAGAATTGCAGGTTGATGAAGGTTTGAATTTTTTAGAGAAGTATTCCATAATTAATAAAAAGAAAATAAAACATTTTAAGACAGAGTATGAAAGACTCAAAAAATGGAAAGTCACTCCAGCTCTTAATCACTGCGACCTTCGGTTAAAAAATGTAATTGCAAATGAAAAAGGAGACATAAAAGCGATCCTTGATTGGGAAAACTGTGCTTCCAATTGTGCACCTTATTGGGATTTTTCAATTGCGCTCCACGATCTTTCAATCGATGCCAAACAAAAATTTTTAGAGGGCTATGACCCCGACATTGAAGAATTTGGCAAGAAAGCATTTGCTCTTACAGTTTTCAATATCATTAATTATATCCCTGACCTGCAAAAGATCATTTCTAAAAAAGATAAAAGGACCCTGGAACTATATAAGCTGAGACTTGATGGTTCGTTGGATTTGTTTTCGATTTAAGAACCAATCGTAAAACTAATTAGCAGCAATTTTACACTCCCCTAATATTCCATAAGCACTTGTTGAACCATAGCAATCACCCATCCGAAATGCAAGGAACCCCGACTTTGTATATAGCGGAACATTTATGCTGGAAATAACCGCACCACCCTGATTGTTATAATTGCCTGTTGAAGTAATGACCTGGTAATTATCTGAACCGGAAACAGGAATTAATCGTGTATAATACCAAACATTATCCTGAATGAGAGCAGACCCGCTAACACTACCATTTACTGAGAATAAACCAAAATCAACACCTTGTACTAACGTTACTCCATCAGTCGTAAAAGGATCATATTTTAATTGCGGCAAATACCCGGCGTATTGTCCGGCCCCAAAAGCTTTCCACTTAAAATAAACTACTTTGTTATAGATACCAACCTCAGATTTTGTTTGCAGCCTGGAACCTAAACGATATCCTTGCCCCATAAATTTTATACCCTCGGCTGTTGTAAAGTATTTTGTAGCACCGGAATCAATTAATGCAAGGGATTGATAGCTAAAACAATTCCATGATTTTGCATTCATAAGAAAAGTGGTATCAACTGACCTGACGAGAACGGTATCTTTAATCGTGTTTGTAACAGTAACAGTCTTTTTGCAGGAGCTGCTGAAAAAAAGGATGAAAAGGACGACAAGATTTATCAGTAATAAGGATCGCAAAAACGGCATAAGGGTATATTTTCAGGAATTAGAAAGACTAAAGTACTGGAAAATAATGACAACCAGGTTTACAAATAAGCCAATATATTCAAAGGTTGATTTCTCACCCGGATCTGTTTGCAGAAATGCCGGGGAAATTGAACAATTCTACCTACTTATCTACCTCCTTACTCCTTTAAGCTTTTCAAATACGCAATGGTTTGAGGTATTTGTATAATTATGTTGCTGCTTTCATCTTCAATAAAATAATGTTTGATACCGATCTTTTTTGCTTCTTTCATAATCGCCGGTATATTTAATTCTCCTGTACCAACTGCAACATCATTTTCCGGAGAGGTAAGACCGGTAAGATCTTTTTTTGTTCCTTTCTTCAGATCTTTTACATGCATCAGTTTCCAGCGGCTTCCATATTTTTTAAGCAATGCCGCCGGATCACCGCCCCCGAAATGTATCCACATAATGTCCATTTCAAATGAAACATATTCCGGATTTGTGTTTTTAATAATGTAATCTAATAACGTACCGTCTTCATGAGGCCAGAATTCATAGCCATGCGGATGATAACATAGCGTAAGTCCATTCTCTTTTAAAATTTTTCCTGCATTGTTAAAATCCTCTACTGCTTTTTTTGCATTTTCAAAATTAAAGCTGCCTGTTGTATGTGGTATCCATGCACACATTACATACCTGGCCCCAAGCATCTTTGCTCTCCATACAACTGAATCTATTTTGCTCACAAGATCATTATAACCGGCGCCGGTTGATGGAATGCTGATGCCACGTTCATCACATAATTTTTTAAACTCCGATGGATGCATTCTTCCACTGCCGCTTTCAATTTCTGTAACACCCATCATTTTTATAGTGTCTAATACTTTTGCAGGCTCAGTACCAATACTTCTGCGAAACGTATATGTCTGCACGCCGAAAGGAGAAGTGTATAACGGCTTTTGTGCGATTGCTGTATCCGTTAGTAGCAGAATAGCAACGATCAATGGTAGCAAAATCTTTTTCATTGGTTATTTTTTTTGAACCACAGAGACACAAAGTTCACAAAGAAACACAGAGGAGTCTCCGTGAATCGCTGTGCCGTTGTGTCTCCGTGGTTTATTTTCGATATTATAATTAAGATTAATCATTCATAATGTGAGACAGCTGAATAAAGAACAGGAAGCACAAGAGTGCGACGCAACCAAGATGAATAGAATTACTGATGCCGGTAACATCATTATACTTTTCATTAATCATAACAAACAATAATCAAAAGAACTTTACAGACTAAGTTTCCCTTTTAGGGGACAGGGGTTACAGATTCCCTTTCTTCAATTCCTCCACCGCATAATTCGCCGCTCTTGCAGTTATTGCCATATATGTCAATGTCGGGTTTTGCGTGCCGGTTGATGTCATGCAGGCTCCATCTGTAACAAAAACATTTTTACAATGATGAAGCTGGTTCCATTTATTCAATAAAGAAGTTTTTGGATCATGCCCCATGCGAACACCACCCATTTCATGTATATCAGCTCCCGGCGGTGATTTTGTATCTTCTGCTTTTATATTAATAAACCCGGCTTTTTCAAACATTTGTTTTGATTGCTCCATATAATCAGCCACCATCTTATCATCATTCTCACTCCATTCACAGGAAACGATCAATTGAGGAATGCCATATTTATCTTTCAGATCTTTACTGCAATCGAACATGATTTTTTTCAACGGGCACACATTCACCCATCATCCAGCTGCTCATATACCAATTGCCCAGTTCAGGGTTTAATAAATTTTCTCTTAACTGGTCACCGATCATGTCTGTATTGGAAGAAACATTCCTCTTCCGCCTGCAATACCAATTGCATAACCTCTTAAAAAATCCATTTCCTGTTTGAATACATTTCTGAATCGCGGTACATATAGCATTGCTTGGATTGCGGCCATCGGTTTTCTTGTCTTTAAACCCTTCGTAATTTGCATTTGCTTTTCCGCGGTAATTATGCCATGAAATATATTTTCCAAGCAAACCACTATCATTACCTAATCCATTTGGAAACCTGTCTGAAATTGAATTCAACAAGATCGCATTGCTGTTAAGGGCAGATGCATTTACAAAAATTACATTGGCATAAAATTCGATCATCTCTTTTGTTATGCCATCAATAATTTTTACACCTGTTGCCTTTCCTTTTTTGTCATCATAAATTATTGAATGAACAACCGAATGCGGTCTTATAGTAAGATTCCCGGTTTTTAATGCCCATGGAATTGTAGATGCATTGCTGCTGAAATAGGCACCATAGATACAACCGCTGTTACACATGGTTTGATTCTGGCATTTGCTTCTTCCCTGCTCTGTATGTATCGGCTGCGGATCGGTAATATGCGCACATCGTGCCTGTATCAAATGGCGATCCGGAAAATTCTTTTTCAAACTTTCTTTGAAATATTGTTCAATGCAACTCATTTCAAAACCGGGCATCACTTCGCTGTCAGGCAATTCAGGCAAACCATCTTTATTACCCGCAATGCCTGCAAATTTTTCAACATGTGCATACCAGGGTTCAATGTCTTTATATCGTATCGGCCAGTCAACTGCAAATCCATCTCTTACCGGTCCTTCAAAATCATAATCGCTCCAGCGTTGTGTTTGTCTTGCCCATAACAATGATTTGCCACCCACATGATAACCACGAACCCAACGAAATGGTTTTTCCTGGATGAAAGGCTGCTCATCATCTTTCAATGCCCAGTGCAAAGTTTCTTCACGAAGATTTCTTGCTCCCTGGTAAATCTTTACGCTGTTCAAGTGATACGGTACCCCGGTGTTCAAATTCCCATGGACGCTTTTGATGCGGTTGGATAATCTTTTACATGCTTAACATTGCGGCCACGTTCAAGTACCAATGTTTTTAATCCTTTATCGCAAAGTTCTTTTGCCGCCCAACCACCACTGGCGCCGGAACCGATAACAATGGCATCATACGTTCTTTGTTTAACTGAATCAGGCATGATTGGATGTTTTTACATCTACGCAACCATAATAATGTCCCGGTGCTATTTTATATCCAAGATATTCTGTCATTACTTTCTGCGATGTATTGAAGCCTCGTATTGTTTCTGATTTCATCAAATTGAAAAAATCTTTCTCCGCTTTGTTTGCTGAAGTGGAAAGCTTTAATAATAATTCTTCCCGTTGCGGTTGTGTACAGTCAGCAAATGATCTTTTATGTGTTGCCTTCGCCGATTTCTTCTAACCCTTTCAATTGTGCTTTTACATTATCCTGCACTTGTTTTTCATAACAGTCATCGATGAGTTTTTGCAGAAACTTATCTACCCCGACTGATAAAGCACCAATGTTATTTCCCGCAGGAATAATAGTATCGGCAATGTTGGCCAAAATTTTTTGCTCGGCTGTTGAGAACGAAGAATGATGAATAGTGGTATCACTTACGCCACAACTCACCATCCACTGCGGAAGTGTGATGATTCCACCTGAAACAATGGCAAGGTTTCTTAACGCTTTACGGCGGTCCATAGCAATACAATGAGAAATGAATTTAAATAAAATTTCGATTGCAATCAGTAATTAATATAAACAATGGGTTTACCAATAGGTAACATGCCTCGAGCTTCGAAAAATATTCTTTTGCCACCACTTCACTTCATCGCCTCTTTTGTCGTTAGGGTAAAGAATATTTGCCTTTTCATTTACATGCCAAAGACCGCAGGCATGTGCAAGTTCATGTGCCAGCACTGAAGTTTGTTTTGCTCCAAAACGATCTAATGTTACATAATCGCTCATCGGGCCAAGCGAGCAACCCGATGCGCCTTTGATCTTTACAACGACAAATACTGTAACAGGATACAGGATGCCACTAAGATTGGTGCTAAAAAAGCTGCCTGCAATTTTAAACTCTTCTTTTAATGCGCCGATACCGCCTTTCGTGTATAATACCCCGATGGGCGGAACGGCAGGGAACAGTTCTGCAAATGGTTCTTTATGATGAGCCGATAATGTTACATTAAAATGTTTCTTGAAAATTCTTTGGGCATAGTCAATCGATGCATGCATATCTGAAGAAGAGGCAGCATTCCCTTGCGGGTCAGGCAGGATAAATATCTTAATGCGAAATTTTTTTCGCGGCCAATTTAAAAAACCAAACAGCGTATCAAATAAATTTATCAATACCCGGTGCAGAATTTCAATAATGATCCTTACCATTACTCTTATTATTCCTTTTATTATGTTCCAGGTTCTTGCTGTCATTATGAACTGATTAAACTCTGCAATTTCTTCATTCGTTATTCTTTCGATCAAGCTAAGAATAAAACCCGAAAAACTAATGTTTAATCACGGACCATGAGTAATTCTCCTATATTTCTATTTTCTAAAAAAAGAATGAATATAACATACCACAAAAGCACAACCGATCATTTCATTTGTGTACAACCACCCGGTTTTTTTTTGACACATCTTTTTCGCTTAATCATATTGATTTAGTGGCAACAGCATAACAGTAGACTGTACAACATCAAAAAATAAAAGCTATTGGTATAGAAATTGAAACCCGCTCTTTATATAAAAAATATTTTATAGAAATTTTTATAGCCAATAGCCAAATGCAAGATTAAAATCTGTCATTGGTCCACATGAAAAATCGCGAGGTATGTGTAAATCATTTCCAATCATCTAAAATTTTTTACTTTATGAAAAAAGCATTTGTTATTGTTCTGTGTTGCTTTACTATAATTGCAATTAATGCACAGGACGTAGTTAAAAACCGCACTGTTTCCGGCGGGTTACTTGGTGCCGTTAATTTCACAAAATTTAAAGCAGGGGGCACTGGCGCCAGCAACATTGATTACAACACTAAAACAGGTTGGTCAGGTGGTCTATGGGTAAATTTTCCATTGGGAAGAGTTTTATCATTTGAACCACAGGTAATGTTCAGTTCTTATAGTTACCAAACTGACGACACGGAGCCGGTGTTAATGCGTGATGGCGAGATCAGTTATATATCGGTTCCATTACAGTTAAAATTTCATGCCGGTGAAAAGTTTGCTATTACAGCCGGACCGCAATTTGATTTCTTCGCTTCTATTGAAGACGATATAAATACCGGCGTAGAGAAAGAGCATATCAAACAAACCAGTATTTCTCTGGTTGGTGGCTTTGAGTTATTTCCTTATAACAGGGTAACCATCTTTGGCCGCTATATGCATGGTCTTACAAATATGAATGCGGTAAACATTCATGGTACAGGAACTGAATTTATGAACCGCAACATCCAGGCTGGTTTGAAATTGAGATTATTTGGTAAATCAACTGAACGTGCATACCAGGCAGCTCCTACTCCATTACCACCGGCACCGGTGGATACTGATGGCGACGGAATTACTGATGATCTGGATAAATGCCCCAACGAGAAAGGAACAGCAAAATATAATGGTTGCCCGATACCCGATAGTGATGGTGATGGCATCAATGATGAACTGGATAAATGTCCTAATGAGAAAGGAACAGCAAAATACGATGGTTGCCCGATACCCGATAGTGATGGTGATGGCATCAATGATGAACTGGATAAATGCCCTAACCAGGCAGGTCCTGCAAACAGAAATGGTTGCCCGATCACAGACAGGGATAATGATGGCATCAGTGATGAAGAAGATAAATGCCCGGATGTAGCAGGCGTAGCTAAGAATAATGGATGTCCTGAAGTTCCTCCGGAAGTAAGTAAAATGCTTAGCGCTTCAGCACAGAAGATTTCATTCGCAATGAGCAGCGCGAAACTTTCCACAACATCTAACACTTCATTGAACCAGGTTGTAAAAGTGTTGAATGAACATCCTGAAATGAAACTTAGAGTGGAAGGGCATGCAGATAATACTGAAAAAAATGCCGAAACATTAAGTGAAAGCCGTGCCAATGCAATTAAAACTTATTTAGTTAGCAAAGGTATCAGTGCAGACCGCATCGAGACCGAAGGGTTTGCTTCAACAATGCCGATAGCAGATAATAATACTGCGGCTGGCCGTACCAAAAACCGCAGGGTAGAAATAAAAGTTGTTTATTAAATAGCAGATGCCGATTAATTGTAAGGAGATTGAAGAAAAATTCAATCTCCTTTTTTTATAGCCGAAAATCGGGCCGGGCAATATTAAGTTTAATTCTTTTTTTCCTGGCTGCCCCGTCGTGAGGCACAGTTTCCGGATGGGGAACCAAGGCATTTGTACTGCTAACCTTATTACCTTAGTAACATAAGATAAAAAAGTAAAAACCTTATTACCTTATCCGCTGAACCCTAAACTGTTTAATAAGTTAATAAGGTATCTTTAAAAAATAACTTATTTTACTAAGGTAATAAGGTTGAGGTGGATCTGCTGCTTTGCTACAGATTCACTTAATATTTTCCCGGGTGACTAAATAAACGCCTTAATGATTAAAGTATCACCACCTCATCATTCTTACTATCTTTAAGTATCCCTACGCTTTAATGGTTGTTTTATGAAAAACAAAATTGACCGCCGCAGGTTTATACTCGATACTTCATCTGCATTAGCTTTCGCTGCATTGAATGCAGGCAGTTTCAATCTTTTTTCACCGGCACCAATCCGCAGAGTAGCATTGATCGGCACCGGCTGGTATGGCAAAAGCGATCTGTTCCGGCTGATGCAGGTAGCAGCCGTTGATGTAGTAGCGCTTTGCGATGTGGACCAACAGCAGCTTGATAAGGCCGCAGAGATGGTAAGCCAGCGTCAGAAAAATAATAAGAAGCCGGTTCTGTATCGTGATTACAGGAAATTATTATCAGAACAAAAACCGGAAATAGTATTGATAGGCACACCTGATCATTGGCATGCACTAACTACGATCGACGCGATAAAAGCCGGTGCCCATGTTTATGTACAAAAACCGATCAGTGTTGATGTGCTGGAAGGTGAAGCAATGCTTGCCGCTGCAAGAAAATATAAGCGTGTAGTGCAGGTGGGTACACAACGCAGAAGCACACCGCATCTTATGGAGGCAAAGAAAAATATTGTAGATGCAGGATTGCTTGGAAAAGTTTCTCATGTTGAAATGTGCTGTTATTATCATATGCGCAACAATGGAAATCCTGCAGTACAGCCGGTGCCCGATTTTTTTGATTATGATATGTGGACCGGCCCAGCGCCGTTGCGGCCTTATGATGGTTTGCCGCATATACGCTGGTGGCGAACATTTATGGAATATGGCAATGGCATCATGGGTGATATGTGCATTCATATGTTTGATACAGTAAGATGGATGCTGGATCTTGGCTGGCCAAAACGGATCAGCTCAACAGGCGGAATCTATAATGATAAAACAGGTAAAAGCAATATTGCCGATACGCAGACTGCAATATTTGAATATGAAGGATTGAATTGTGTATGGCAACACCGCAGCTGGGGCACTCCTGCCGATCCTGAATATCCATGGTCATTTAAGATATTTGGTGATAAAGGAACATTGTGCGGCAGCACGATGAAGTATGATTTTATACCGGCAGATAAACGGGAAAAGATACATGCCGATGTTGTTTTTGAAAAAGAAAAATATCCGGAAGATCTGAATGAACCGGCGATTGAACTTAATGCTGCCCCGGCTACACGATTGCACATGCTCAACTTTCTTGACGCTATTGATAAAGGAATTAAACCTGTTGCTGATATCGAGCAGGGACATATCTCAACAGCAAGTTGTATTCTCGCCAATCTTTCCATGCAATTGGGAGGAAGGGCTTTGATCTACGATCCATTAAAAAAAGAAGTAGTTGGTGACGGTGAGGCAGCAAAGCTTTTACAGAGAAAATACCGGTCGCCATGGATCCATCCATTGCCGGACAATGTGTAAATTAAATGTAATTATTGTTGCGTTTGCTCGACACTTACCATCCAGTTGATGCCAAACTTATCAGTGAATGTTCCGAAGCACTCACTCCAGAATGTTTTACTCAAAGGCATTGTTACTTTGCCGGCGGCGGAAAGTCCGTTGAATAGTTTTTCTGCTTCAGCTTTGTTTTCGGCAGTGATAGATATCGTAAAGTTATTACCCTTCAAATAATTGGCGCCCCATTCTCCGGCGGTATCGCTGCCCATCAGCCTGGTTTCTTTACTAATTGGTAATGATACATGCATGATCCTGTTTTCTTCACCAGGCTCAAGTTTGCCATCACCTTCACCGGGAGGCATATCTTTGAAGCGGCCTATATATGGAAACTCGCCCCCGAATACAGATTTGTAGAAGTTAAACGCTTCTTCGCAATTACCATCAAATGTCAGGTAGATGTTTAGGATTGCCATGGCTCAATGATTATAAGTTGAAAATAATGTCCGGCTAAAGCTAAGATAAAAAATATCGAAATCCCAAATCATGTTGGGCTCTCAGGTAATTACAAGCGCCTTCTTTTTCGTCTTCTATATTTCATCATCATGTTTAAAGCATGCAAACGAAAAAGACAGCGCCTATTTGAGTTTCGAAAAGCACGAATCGAAGTGTTCGTCCTATCAGCTCAATAAAAAATGTATTTACAAGTATAATGACTGTTCATGTGCGCTGGGCTGCCCGGCCGGCGGCGCTTCGGGCTGGGGTTGATTTTTTTGGTTCTTTTTGCATCAAGGCAAAAAGAACATAAAATAAATTTCATTTTTTGTTTCAAAACTCATTAAACCACTTTCTTTTCTTTGCCTTTAAACAAGAAGAGAAACAAAAGAAAATTCAAGGACAATTCGATGCGGCACATTTCTCCTACTTCAAAATTTCTTCTGACGAATTGGCCATTGCGAACATCAAATTCATTGGAAATTTTAAGGACGAAGTGTTTGCTTCGTATTTAATTGTAAACCCGAAAGCCGCTGTGTTCCGTCCTTGCATTCTTTAAATAGGCAGTAAGTTTTGTATCGGGACGGAACAAGGTGCTAAACCACCTGCTATTCCCTATTGCATCAATTATGAATAAAGCATTAGCGCCTTCTTTTTCGTCGACCTGAAAACAACAACGCATTTAATGAATGCAAACGAAAAAGACAGCGCCTTCATGAGTTTCGAAGAGCACGATGCAACACCTTCGTCTTTTCATTCCGATGCAAGAATGTATTTACAAAACATAAGGACTGCTCATGTGCGTTGGCCTGCCCGGCCGGCGGTCCGCCGGAGGCGGATGATCTTTTTGGTTCTTTTTGCATCAAGGCAAAAAGAACATGAAGGAATTTCATTCTTCTTTGAAATCCCAAATTCACTAACTATGCAAACGGGCCATAATTTGTAAAAAAAGGGGTCGCAAATATACTATTGTTTTGCAAAAAATCAACCTATAAGTTGATAATATGAAAATTGTTCCTATTTTTGAGGGCGATATTAAGGCCGAGGATTGTAATCTTTGGGCTGTTATTTATCCGGGGCATGGAGAAGAGGCCTCGAATGTTTTTAAGCAATTATTTGATTTATGGAACGATACACAATATTTACAAAATTTTTTTATATCCCATCAGAAAGACCTCCTCGACCCTATTTGGAAAGGGATTGCAATAAACGATGCAATAGATCAAGTTTTAGACGAAGCAGAAGATTTTGAACTTGAATTAAAGTACATAGAAACAAAACATCCTGGTTATGAAAATACCAACTTAGATGAGGTCTTTGAACATCTACATAAAAACGAATTTATTCATAAGCGTAGAAATGCAGCACATCGTAAGGCTCGACCATATATGGCAAATTCAATGTTAAGAATATATGCAATAAGATTAGATGATGGCTGTTTTATAATTACAGGTGGGGGAATAAAGCTAACGGATAGGATGCAAGAAACAGAATTAGAAAAGGAAATACCGAAATTAGAAAGATTGCAAGATTATTTAAAGACAGAAGGAATTTCATCAAGAGAGGGTTTATTAACAAGTTAAAAAATTGAAAACATGGATAATCAAAACATCAACAAAAATAGTTGGTCTAAAGATGCTGATCATAGATTGAAGAATAGAAAATGGTTGAGATATTCTAGTAACATTGCTCGAAGAATATTAGCAGCAATTGAGGATAAAGAAGATTTTAGCCAAGCTAATCTTGCGAGATTACTTGGCGTATCGCCACAACATATAAGCAAAATAGTTAAAGGCAAAGAAAATCTAACATTAGAAACTATTGCAAGTTTTTCAACTGTATTGGGCACTGAATTAATTTCATTCCCCGAATACAAGTATAGTACGTCATTCAATCAAATTGCTTCACAAACAGCAACTACACATACTCAAGTAGTGGGAGACGTTTATCAAGCCGCTATGGTGTGCGCTGTAAATTATTTTCAGGATTTAAAAACCGCAGAAATTTTCGTAAACGAATTACCGGTATCAAATCATCCTTCTCAGTCTGTCCCATACCCCTTAAAAGCGGCATAATATATTTATCAATGGAAAATGAATCAATAAGATACCGCATAGCAGGGATTGAAATCGTCTATAAAACCATGACTCAGTTTCCGTCAACTGGTGTCGGGGCTCAGTTTTTTTTTGACATTCGAATTGAGTTTAAGGTTTCCGCTGAACACAAATTGGTGCTCCCGTTTGTTGCTATAAAGATTAGTGCAGGTGATGAACCTATGGAGGTTGGCAGCATAGGCGTTTCTTGTTTATTTGAAATTGAGAATTTTGAAAAACACATAGTACTAAATGAGAAAGGCTTATATCATGTTCCTCCACAATTGCAGGCTGCATTAACTCCTATCGCAATTTCAACTACAAGAGGTGTAATGTTTGCAGAGTTTAGAGGAACTTATTTAAATAATGCAATAATGCCAGTGGTTCAAATGGCATCTTTAAAAAAAGAAAAAAGCACCGAAGAAGCTAAGCAAGAAAACAAGTAACCGGTAAATATATATTAGTTGGGACTATTTATTTTTTATTTGTCATGGTCTAACAGGTATATAGTTACCCATAAAGGCAAAAAGAACATAAGTAACGAATGCTATCTTAGCTAACTAAATCAATTCACATGAAGAGTCTTAAAACCTTATCGCTCATAATAACCTTTATGGCAGCGTCCATTTCTTCATTTGCATGGTGGGGACAAACAGGTCATCGTGTAGTAGGAGAAATTGCCGACAGCTATCTTAATAGTAAAACAAGAAAGGCCATTCTTGAAATTCTCGGCACCGAATCAATTGCCATAAGCAGTAACTGGGCTGATTTTATCAAATCCGATTCCACGTATAATTATTTGAGTCCCTGGCATTATGTAAATGTTAAGCAGGGTTTATCGCAGGCCGAATTCAACGGCTTCCTGCAGAACGATACAATTACTGATGCTTATACAAAACTTAATTTTTTAATTGCTGAACTAAAGAATAAACAACTGGCTCCTGAAAAAAAACAAATGTACCTGCGGTTGCTGATACACATCGTGGGAGACATTCACCAGCCATTACATGTAGGAAGACTTGAAGATCTTGGCGGCAACCGTATCCGTGTATTGTGGTTTGGCGATTCAACGAACCTGCACAGTGTGTGGGATGAAAAACTGATCGGATCGCAAAATCTCAGTTATACAGAATATGCGAAAGCGATCAATCATGCTACAAAGGCACAGCGTCAGCAATGGCAGGCGCAACCGGTGAATGAATGGTTCTTTGAATCATACCAGCTTGCCGGCAAAATTTATAGCGGAGTTACTCAACCGAATCAACGGCTTAGCTTCCGCTATAATTTTGATTACATAGAAATGCTGAACGGTCAATTGCTGAAAGGTGGTATTCGTCTTGCCGGTTTATTGAATTCGATCTTTGGATAATAAGTAAAAGGATTATGTAGCCAGCTTAATTACTACTATTAAGCATCGTTGCGACGCTCCATTCAGGGTTCTCTTCGCTATTCAACAATAGCGTCGCTCCCGATAATTATCGGGATTACCCGGAGCACAAGTGACAATAAGCAAGGCTTATTCGAAACTTGCGGACAAAGTTCAGAAGGATCGCAGCCGATAGCTATCGGCTCTTGTACTGTAATAATTCTAATCAGCAAATGGCAATAAACGCAATATGAACGCCACATTTGAAACAATTCGAAAAGATCTCAAAAAATACAATGCAGAGGATAATGATGCCCCTCCAAAAATTGTAGTGGCCGGCAAAAATGACTTCATGGATATAGAACACAAAAAAATAAGAAATAGCCAGTTTATAATTGCAGTAAAAGAATTTTGTGAAGCTGATAAACCCGTTGTTGAAACGATGCTCAATGATCTTGAGAAGAGATCAGGACGAAGGCCATTAGCATTTTTTTATGACAGTACAGAAGCCATTGAAACCGTGATCGGCGATTTTGAAGATTATTATAACAGGCCTCTTGGTAAAGACGTGTTTCAAAAGATCGGATCTTCTGCAGACCGGGGCGAGCCTCAATATTATTTGATCATTGTTGCGGTGGAAACTTATTATTACCAATCATAAATCCCGTTATGATACTGAAATGTGAACAAAGCGATATAAAAGAAATTTGCGACATCATTAATGATGCAGCTGTTGCATACAAAGGGATCATTCCTGCAGACAGGTGGCAGGAGCCTTATATGCCCGAAGAGGAATTACAAAAACAAATTGATGAAGGCGTACAATTCTGGTGCTGGAAAGAGAATGGTGAAACGATGGGTGTTATGGGCATACAGTATAAAGAGGATGTTACACTCATACGTCATGCATATGTGCGTTCCGTGTATAGAAACATGGGTATCGGGAGCAAGTTGCTTGCGCATCTGAATTCTATCTCAACAACCCCGGTATTAATTGGAACCTGGGCAGATGCAACATGGGCAATTGACTTTTATAAAAAACATGGGTTTCATTTATTATCAAGACCTGAAATAAATACTTTACTCCGCAAATATTGGTCAATACCCGAACGACAGGTAGAAACATCTGTTGTGTTGGCAAATGCAGATTGGAAAAGTACAGCGTAAATACAAACCCGCTGGCATTAACGCCAACGGGTGCCATTCATCAACCTAAGAATTAATAGCCTGGATTTTGCGGAAGTATATTTGAATTGGCATTGATCTCACCAATCGGTATTGGCCATGTCCATGCACGATTGGCTGCAGTCAAAGTACAAAATACGGTACAGTTCGTACGATTGATGGTCTTCGTTGTTCTTTTCAGATCGAACCAACGATGACCTTCGGAAATTAATTCTTTTCTTCTTTCCAATGCGATCGCATCTATTAATGCAGCACCTGTTTCTGCGCCGGCAACAAATCCATTTATTCTTGCAGCACGAAGTGTATTAAGATCAGCAAGTGCTGTTACCTGGTTTACTCCTCCCTTACGGGCATTTGCTTCTGCCCTTATCAAATACATTTCACCTGTACGGAATGCTTTAAAATTAACGATACCGTCAGGACGTGGCACCTGTGCAGCTTTCGCAAGATATTTTGATAAGACCAATCTGTTACTCCTCACCTGGAAATATGAACTGTAACGGACATCATTTACCTGGTCATACATTGTTATCAATGTAGGATTTGGGCGATAAGAACTTCTGTTGTTTGGAACAAAATATACAGGATCGCCAATACGTCCTTCACCTGCATTAAAACTTACGGACCATATCACTTCTGAAGTAGAAGCATCTGTCCAGATATTTGGAAAATTTGTACGGGTTGATAATGGAATTGAATTAATAACAAGCGTTGAATATTTTATTGCGCTGTCTAATTGGTTAGAGTATAAAAATACTCTTGCCATGATCGCATTTACTCCCTGTATATCGATATAGGCTTTACCGGTAGCATTGATCGTCTTATCTAGCCCGCTGTTCATAAGCCCCCGTGCTGCCTGCAAATCGGCTTCAATATGATCATACGTTTCTTTAACAGTGCCGCGTGATGGTTTTTGTTCATAATCGAAAGTGGTGATATAGGGAACACCTGGCTTTGTGGAATTGCGGTCATACTCTTCAACCCAATAACGAAGCACATCAAAATGAGCCAAAGCACGAATGGCTAATGCCTGTCCTTTAATGCGATTCACTGCGCCGCCTTCAGTAGCGGAAAATTTATCAATATCCCTAAGCAAAAGATTGGCTTGTGAAATGATACGATAAGCAGCCTGCCATGTAGCAGCAATGTTCGGCTCATCTTCTGCATATCGCCAGGTAGAAAGCGTCTGATAGTTTCCTAATGACTCGGAGGTCTCATTTAAATTATCACTCAGCATATCCGGAAGATTTACATATGCATTCGAACCGGCGCCGTAGTAGTTACCGGAACGAAATAATGCATAAGCTCCTGTCAATGCAAAATCAAAATCTTCGATTGTCTCAAACCGGGTAGACCCATCGAGCTGGTGCGTAGGTTCGGACTCTATTACTTTCTTACACGACGCAAGACTTGCAGTAAGTATGATTGCGACCAATATTTTTCTTAATAACATAGCTTTAAATTTTTTTGTTTATAAACCAAGGCTTAAACCAAACGTGATCGTCTTTAATTGCGGGTATTGTGCTCCTCCTAAAATACCCGTAGTGATCTCAGGATCCCATCCCTGGAAGTTGTGCCATACTTTTAAGTTTTGTCCTTGTGCAAATATTTTCAGGCTTGATATTTTTATTCTCTGCAAAACAGATTTTGGCAAGCTGTAACTCAGCGTCACATTCCGTAAACGCAGATGATCTGTTTTTTCTACAAAGCGTGTTGTTTCACTATGAAAATCATTGAAGGGACTTGGTACATCTGTAATGTCACCAGTCTTTTGCCATTCTCTCAGCAATGATGTAGCTACACGTGAATACCAATAACCAGGGAACTCTACATTGAAACGATCGTTGTTGTAAATAACGCCGCCGATGGTATAAGTAAATAATGCATTTAGTGCAATACCTTTCCAACTGATATCTGTACCAAAACCTCCAAACTGCGGCGGATCGATGGTACCGACAATTACGGCATCACTTGGATCATAAATATTGGTAGTTGTTATTCCATCTTTTTTAAAATATAATGCATCGCCATTTGCAGCATCGACGCCAGCGTAGCGAACAACATAAAGTGAATTCGCTTTTTCACCAACCTTATTAATAAAAAGACCATTTACATTCTCATCCTGCCCCGCCTGGTCAAGTATCTCATTTTTGTTATTAGTATAATTCGCATTTACTGACCATCTGAAGTCCCTGCCGCGGATAATGTCTGCTTCAAGTGACACTTCTATACCCTGGTTTTGCAGCTTGCCTAAATTAGCAGTGATTGATGCAAACCCGGAGGTACGTGATAATTGCCTGTCAAGAAAAAGATCAACAGTTTTATTATTATAATATTCAACTGTACCACGGATCCGGTTTGTAAGCACGGCAAAATCAATTCCCACATTGAACATCTTCTTTGTTTCCCATTTCAATTGCTGATAAGGTAGCTGCACAAGCAACAAACCACCCACGCCATTGTACACTGTAGAATTTAATAACTCTCTCGATGCAAAATTGCCGATGCCCAATTGATTTCCGACAGCACCGTAACTGGCACGCAGCTTAAATTCATTGAGCCATTTTGTTTCGTCCTTAAAAATTTTCTCTTCGCTTAATATCCAGCTTGCACCAACGTTATAAAAGTTTGCATATTTGTTATCCGCGCCAAAGCGTGATGATCCATCACGGCGAAAACCGGCACTTAAATAATATTTTTTCTTATATCCATAACTGCCATCGATGAACCATGACAACAAACCATTCCTGGTTGCACCGCCATTAACAGTTGGAATAAAACCATTGGTTGAAGTACCCGGAGTTATCCCTGCTTCATTTTTAAACGGACCCACCAAACCAAATCCTGTAAAACCAAAATTCTCTGATTTACTTTGAATGATCTCATTGAACACGGAGACATTTACATCGTGATCCCCAATATTTCTTTGATAATTAACTGATGTAGTTCCTGTATATCTGAAAGTTCTTGCATACGCTCGTGAAAGCTGGCCCCTCGCTCCTGTTGATTGTCCGCCGGAATTGGTTGTTCTGTCAAGATAACCGAGTCCTTCATCTTCTGTTACATCACCTCCCCAAAGTGTTCTTGCTCTCAATCCTTTTACCCATGGAATTTTCCATTCGAGATAAACACTTCCTACTCCTTTTAACTGATCGGCATTGCCAAAATTTTCCAATAACTCACGTAATGGATTTGGTTGTCCCTGTAAAAAATCATCCTGGTAATTTCCATCCTCGTCATACAACGTTACGTAAGGATTGAACCAGTTGATAGCATTTAAAGGACTTCCGATATACTGATCATTTTCCCTGGTGCCTGTAATTTTTGAATACCCATACGTGGCATTTATCCCTACTTTAAAATCGCTGAAACTGTTCTCGAGATTAATGCGGCCCGTATATCTTTTCAATCCTGTGGAGATCACAATACCTTCCTGGTCGAAGATAGAACCTGAAATATAGAACCTTGTTTTTTCATTTCCGCCTGAAACACTTAATTGATGTTGCTGTGTTTTTCCTTTTTTAAAAAGTATTTCATCCAATTTGTTATCGATCTTACTCAAACTATCAACTTCAGCCGGTGTCCATCCAAATGGGTTCATACCATCGGGCCTGTCATAGTTTAATTCATAATTTAATTTTTCAGCAGAATTCATCAATCGTAGTTTATTCCTGGGTAATGCGGAGAAGCCATATTGAAAATCATAATTCACATTTGTTTTACCTAGCGAGCCTCTTTTAGTTGTAATTACAATTACACCATTAGCACCCCTTGATCCATAAATGGAAGTTGACGATGCATCTTTCAGTACATTGTACGATTCAATATCAGCAGGATTAAGTGTGGCAAAATCAGCAGTAGAAACCTGTACGCCATCGATAACATATAATGGTGCGTTGCTGCCATTGATCGAACCTTTACCACGGATAGTAACATCAGCAGCGGCGCCGGGTTGGCCTGATTGTGATTGAGATAATAACCCCGGCACTTTACCTTGCAGCAATTTGTCAAATGAACCAACCGGCTGGAGCTTTACTTCTTCTCCGTTTATTTTAGCAATTGATCCTGCAACCTGCCGCCTGCTTCTCGATCCATAGCCGGTAACCACTACTTCCTGCAGGTTGCGTTGAGCAAATTCAAGAGATACATTCAGATCAGAGGATGTCACTCTTATCTCCTGTTCAGTAAAACCAATACTTGAAAAAATAAGTGTGGCACCTGTAGAAGCCCTGATACTAAATCTTCCATCAGCATCGGTGGTGGTCCCGGCGTTTGTTCCTTTAACGGAAATACTAACATTGGAAAGAGCAGAGCCATCCCTGGAATCTGTCACTCTTCCTTTTACTTCCTGTGCCTGCGCAAATGAAATGCCTGTAACACTCAATGCGATCAGGAATAATAGCCTTTTCATAATTGTAGATTTGGTTTATTATCAAATGACATGAGGCGTGAGTTGTATGCTTCATTGCACAAGTGATAGTTTACCAAAGCATGAAAGAAAAATACTGAAACGTGAAAATTAAAGACCCGGCCCCCGGTCCCCCAAAGGGAGGCCCCCTGTGCCCCAAAGGGGGAACTGAAATGGAAAAGCCCCCTGTCCCCCAAAGGGGGAACTTAGGTGGAAGAGTTCATTGTTTGCTTGAAAATATTCTATTGCTGAAATGGAAGATATAAAGTTTGGAATTGCAATAACGCACCGCTCCTTTTCCTTCGGGGAAGGAGAAGAAGGATGGCCTGCTGAATAAAGAACAAAACGCACAAGTGTGCGACGCAACGAAAGTTTAATAGTAGTAATGAAGCCGGGCTAATAAAAAAAAGATTTGAAATTAGATTTGAATTCTGCTTACATGTGGTTTGAAGTATTGCATGTTACTTTTGACTTCCAACTTCTGCGTTGGAACATAATAAAAACATCCTTTAGAAAATTTTAACATCAATTACCACGAAAGTGGTATTGGGTGTCGTTCTTATTGAAGCTAATTTGCACCTGTAAACTAAATCCTATGCGAAGAAAAAAATTGCCTTATATAATACGCCTGGTAAGACTTGCAATAAAGAGTGTATGGTTTGCATTAACAATACCAAATGATCCTTATCATGAAAAGAAAGTGAACTTTTGGAACATGCCGGTAAAAAAAAGAGAAAGGCAATACCGGTAATATCTCCGTTGTCGTCTTCAATTTTCAACTAAATCACTTTAAAAAAATTGTAACGCGAATTACCACCAAAGTGGTATTGTTATCATTTCAGATCAACTCTAATTTGCACCTATTAATTTTAACCATTAAACTATAACCATGAAAAGAAAAAAATTGCCTTATGCTATTCGATTAATGCGAGTCTCATTAAAGTGGACATGGAAAGCATTTATTATGATATTTAAAGAAACATTTTCTCCGAATATGCCAAAAAGAAAAAACGAAGGCAATACGCATAATGTTCCTGGCATCCGATGATTAAAGCTTACTCTTAATATACTAGGAGTTTTATTGGCGGTTATTTCAGTTCGACAGCCGTTCCGTTTAAAGCGGGACGGCCTTTTTTATTGCACCAGGTCTTTTTCGTCATGACAAACTCCTGTTTTGTATAATGTTTTTCGCTGGGCTTATTCCGCGTTCTAAGTTCGCACCTGGAAATTTTATCCTTAACTGCCAAACTCAAAAATTTAAAACCATGCGAACAATACTCCTGATCCTGCTGACTGCAACCACAATTTTTACCCAGGCACAAAAGGTAAGTGGTGTAGCAAAAGATGAAAATGGTTCTCCGCTCATCGGTAGTACCATTAGCCTGCATAAAGCTGCTGATTCAGCAGTCATCAAGCTGGCCGTTTCAAAAGAAAATGGGGCATATACTTTTTCAGATATTAAAGAAGGCAACTATAGAGTGAGTGCAAGTAATGTCGGTTATAAAACTGTTTTTTCACCAGCCTTTACTGTTGCGGCATCTGAAGTGATCGTGCCGGAACTAAAACTGAGTAAGATGGCAACCGGGTTAAGCAATGTAACTGTTACTGCAACAAAACCGATGGTAGAAGTAAAAGCTGATAAGACGATTCTGAATGTAGAAGGCACCATCAATGCCGTAGGATCAAATGCATTGGAGCTGCTTGCGCAAATCACCGGGTGTATTGCTGGATAAAGATGATAATATCAGCCTTGCCGGAAAAAATGGTGTGCAGGTTTATATTGACGGAAGAGCTACTCCTTTATCGGGCACCGACCTGGCTACATTACCTGAAGACACTTGCAATCTTCACAGATCGAAGCGATCGAACTGATCACGAATCCTTCTGCCAAATATGATGCAGCCGGCAATGCAGGCATTATCAATATCAGGTTGAAAAAGAATAAATCACTTGGCACTAATGGTTCTGTAAATGCAGGATGGAATATCGGCACTTTTGCCAAATACAATGCAGGAGCTTCGCTGAATTACAGGAATAAAAAGATCAACATCTTCAGCACTTATAGTTTCAATTACGGGCCAACTAACAATTCAATAAACATCAATCGTACTGTACTTGATAGTCTTTTTGATCAGCACGGAACCATTCGCATGGTGGGTAACGCACATAATTTTAAGATCGGAGCTGATTATTTTATCGATAAAAAAAATACGCTGGGTGTTATGGTGAACGGTACGCTTGCCGACCCAACAATGACTAATTACAGCCATACAGTTATTTCTAATACCACCACCAATACAGTTGATCGCATTTTAATAGCTGACAACAGCAGTAAGATGAAAAGGCATAATTCTAATGTGAATCTTAACTACATTTATAACGATCCTAAAGGAACCAGTCTTATTGTAAATGCAGATCATGGTTCGTACAATCTCAGTAATGACCAGTTCCAACCGAATTATTATTATGATCCTTCAGGGCAAATAAAACTAAGCAGTACTATTTATCACATGCTTTCACCTGCTGAGATCAATATCAATTCGATCAAAGCAGACTATGAAAAAAATTTCATGAAAGGAAAATTGAGCTTTGGCGCAAAATCTGCCTTTGTAAAAACCGATAATGATTTTCAGCGCTTCAATGTGAACGGTTCAACAGAAGACCTGGATAAAGACCGCAGCAATCATTTTGTGTATAAAGAAAATATCAATGCAGGTTATGTCAATTATAACCGCCAATACAAAAAGTTCATGTTCCAGGCAGGGCTGCGTTTGGAGAATACGGTTTCAGAGGGTGTGTCCGATGGATTAAAATCTGATGGCAATAATTATGTTCCCAGCATTTCATCATTCAAAAGATCTTATACCGATCTGTTTCCAAGTGCCGCTATCACTTTCAACAAAAATCCAATGAAACAATGGAGCTTAACGTACAGTCGCCGTATCGACCGCCCTGCTTACCAGGACCTGAATCCTTTTGAATTCAAACTGGATGAATACACTTTCCAGAAAGGAAATATCAACCTGCGCCCTCAATACACAAACAGTTTTGGAATTACACATACCTATAAATACAAACTGAATATAAATCTTAATTACAGCCATGTAAAAGATATGTTCACGCAACTGATAGACACAGCTGAAAAATCAAAAGCCTTTATATCAAAGAAAAACCTGGCAACACAGGATATTGCAAGTCTTACTATCAGTTATCCGTTTCAATATAAATCGTATAGCTTGTTTACAAACATCAGCACCAATTATTCAAAATACCATGCTGATTTTGGTACGGGACGTAAAGTAAATCTTGACGCATTTGGTTTTAATTTCTTTGCACAGAACAGTTTGAAGTTTGCGAAAACATGGACAGCTGAATTGAGTGGCTTCTTTAATGCGCCAACTATTTACCAGGGAAGTTTTAAAGGAAAGTCTTTATACAGTGTTGATGCAGGTTTGCAAAAACAAATATTAAAAGGAAAAGCTACTATCAAAACATCGGTGAGTGATGTATTTCACACATTGAAGTTCAGGGCCACTTCAGATTTTGCAGGCCAGACAACAAGGTTTAGCTCACGCTGGGAAAGCCGGCAGTTCAAACTCAGTTTCAATTTTAGGTTTGGAAATAATGGAGTTAAGCCTGCAAGGCAACGCTCAGGTGGTGCAGATGATGAATTAAAAAGAACACAGCAAAGTGGTGGCATGGGTATAGGAAATAACTAAGGCCAGGAAAACAAGAGCTGGGAAATTAGAGAATTACAAAAGAATTGAAATTTTCTAATTTCCCATTTTATATATTCACAGTAAGAAAAATGAGATTCAGAGTCAGGTATAGCTTTTGGAATGTCCTCCTTGTCGTTCTTGGCATGGTTATCCTTGCCGCATGTTTTGCTTTTCTCAGCTATGCTCTCTTTCCAAATGAACAGGCAATGCATGAGATAAATAAGGCGTCGGGCAAAACTTATTTACTCAAGTATGCCTCGGGTTTTATATTCACTGTTCTGTTTTTTTACTTTACTACTAACTACTTCTACTGGCTTATTGCTGACAGGAAAAAATTCATATCCTATCTGCAGATCGTATTTATAATCATATTGGGTAGTTTTGTATACCATGCTATACTTTTCTATTTTTTACCCCAGGCACTAAGACAACCCTATCCGAGTCTCCTGTTCATGTTTTTGGCGATGGTAATTAATATGATCTTTTATTTTGGCGTAAGTCTTCTCATCGCTTACATTACCAATTTGCGGGAAGGACAAAAGCAAAGAAAGATCCTCGAAGCACAAAAGCTGCAACTGGAAGTGGAGAAAACAGAAGCCAATCTTAATTTTTTAAAGGCCCAGATCAACCCGCATTTTTTACATAACACACTGAATTTTTTATATGCCAAATCGCTTCCTTATTCAAATGAGTTATCTGAAGGAATTCTTACGCTAAGTGATATCATGCGGTATGCTTTGAGCGAAGGCAATGCAAGAGAGGGAAAAGCTCCGTTGAAAGATGAAATAGAGCATGTAAGGAATGTGATCAAAATAAACCAGCTGCGCTTCAGCAATAAACTGAATGTAAATTTTGAAGTAACGGGCGCAGTCGACGGTGCTATGATCATTCCGTTTGTACTGATCACCCTTGTTGAAAATGCTTTCAAGCATGGTGACCTTCAAAAACAGGAACACCCGATCGATTATTAAACTAAATGTTGATGGAAATGAAGATCTCTTTCTATTGCACGAATAAAAAGAAAACGGGGCCTAAAGAACTTTCAACAGGAGTTGGTCTGGAGAATATAAGGAAGCGACTGGACCTTGCGTATGGCGACAAATATAAATTCGCCGTAAAAGATGAAGCTGAATTTTATACAACTGAATTAATCATTGACCGGTTATGATCAATTGTATCATTGTTGATGATGAGCCGCATGCTATCGAAGTGCTTGATCATTATGTGAAGCAAACGCCGCACCTTCACCTCGTGGCAAGTTTTACAAACCCGATCGAAGCGTTGCAGTTATTAGGGCAGCAAAAGATCGACCTTGTTTTTCTCGATATACAAATGCCTGAAATTTCCGGTATCGATTTTATCAAAGCCATCCAGGGTAAAAGCAAAGTGATACTGACAACTGCATACAGCGAATTTGCACTGGAAGGATATGAACTCTATGTGGTGGATTATTTATTGAAACCGATCCGCCTGCCGCGGTTTTTAGCAGCGGTACAAAAAGCAGTGGAGCAGATCCATGCACACAATGAAATTTCTTCGCACAGGAAACTCCGGAAGATGATTACATTTTTGTAAAAACAGAATCAAAAGGAAAACTTCTTAAGATCAACCTGGCAGATATTGATTTTATTGAAAGCATGAAAAACTATGTGGCCATTCACTGTGGCGGACAAAAAACATTGGTATATACAAGTATGAAAGAGCTGGAAGAACGTCTACCCAAAAAACAATTTATCCGCGTACACAAATCTTTTATCATCCCCATTGCCCGCATCACCGGTATCGAAGGAAATCTGGTGCGATTAAAAAATACATCTGCAGAAATACTGATCGGCGAAAATTATAAAGCCGAGCTGATGGAGATCATCAGAGGAAAGATGATCCAATAGTGTTGCAAGTTGCATTAATGTTTTCATTTTGAATTGCAACTATTCATTACCAATGCCGTCAGATATATTACCGGGTGAAATATATCAGCGGGCCAAAATTCTGTACCGACGGAAATCAATTCAATTAGTATTTCCTTACCTTCCCAATCCTTTCTTTAATTAAAAACTCCTATATGAAAAAGCTAGTCTGCCTTTCAATGTTATTATCATCCCTTGCTTCAATGGGACAAATTGATGCACGGCTCTTTCGTTTTCCTGATGTATCAGCTACGCAAATCGCATTTGTGTACGGTGGCGATATCTGGATAGTTTCAAAAACTGGTGGTACCGCCAATCGCATCACTTCATCTACAGGAGAAGAAAGCTTTCCCCGCTTTTCTCCTGATGGAAAATCACTTGCTTTTTCTGCAACCTATGATGGTAACACCGATGTGTACACAATGCCGGTAAGCGGCGGTGTGCCTGTGCGTCTTACCTGGCATGCAGGTGCTGACCGTGTTGTGGATTGGCATCCTGATGGAAAACGAATATTGTTTGCTTCCGGTCGTGAAAGTGGTACACCTGCTTACAGGCAATTATATCTTGTCTCTTCAAAAGGTGGCTTGCCTGAAAAACTTCCGGTGCCTTATGGTGAACTCGCCTCTTATTCTCCTGATGGAAATAATATCGCTTATGTAACAAAGATCACCGAGAATTATCCTTTCAAAAGAATACGCAGTGGTCTTGCTTCTGATGTTCTCATTTATGATTTGAAAAAAGGTACGGCCGAGAACATAACAAAATCCGATGTTACTGAAGGAAAACCTGTTTGGGTAAATAACAAGGTCTATTATGTTTCGGACGGAGGAACAGCAAATAGGCGAAATATCTGGGTGTATGAAGTGAGTAAAAAATCAAAAGATCAGCTTACCAATTTTTCCGATATAGATATTAATCACATGTCAGCAGGACCTGATGACCTGGTTTTCCAGGCAGGTGGCCGGCTTTATCTTTTGAATCTTAATACGAATAAATATGCTGAAGTAAAGATCAATGTAGTCGCTGATATTTCTACATTGATGCCACGTACAGTAGCGGTCGGAACCAATATCAGTAATTTCGACATTTCGCCGGATGCTAAAAGATCTGTATTCGAAGCAAGAGGTGATTTGTTTAGTATACCGGCAGAAAATGGAGTTATCATAAATCTTACCAATACAAGTGGTGCATGGGAAAGATTACCGTCATGGTCACCGAATGGTAAATGGCTTGCCTACTGGAGTGATGAATCGGGAGAATATGAGATCCATCTTCGTGACAATGCATCAGGACAAGCGAAGAAGATCACGAATATTAAAAAAGGAATGGGTTGGAATCTTTCCTGGTCGCCAGATAGTAAAAAAATAGTTTTTATCAATGACATGCAGGAAATAAAACTGCTCACTATTGACGGCGCATCACTGGAAACAATTGATAACACAACGGATCTTACCTATAATGGCTTGCAGGGATTCAGCGCAAGCTGGTCACCGGATAATAAATGGATCGCATATTCAAAAGGCACAGAGAATCTTAATAATGCTATCTATTTATATAGCCTGGAAAAGAAAAAAGCTTACAAAGCTACTTCGGGTTATTACAACGATTTTAATCCTGTCTTTGATCCGTCCGGTAAATATCTGTTCTTTGCTACCGACCGAAGTTTTAGCCCATCTTACAGCAACTTTGATAATACATGGATCTATCCAAACAGTACGCAGTTGGCAGTAGCTACACTTGATCCATCAAATCCTGAATTATTGTATGCAAAGAATGATGATATCAAACTGGATACTGCTTCGGCAAACAAAGCGCCTGCTGATACAACAAAGAAAGTAACTAAACCGGCTGCAGCATCGGCTAAAGTCGATCCTGAAACATTAGAGAGAAGATTGGAGATTTTGCCTGTTACTGCGGGTAATATCGGTGGATTGTTTGCTGCTGAAGGCAAACTGGTTTATATGCGTTTTCCAAATACCGGTGCTGCGCAAGGACCACCTTCACTTTATTTATTTGATATAGAAAAACGTGAAGAAAAACTTTTGCTTGATAAAGCAACTGCATACACTTACTCTGCTGATGGCAAAAATATTCTTGCCCGCACCGCTGCAGGGTTTGGGATAATAAAAGTAAACCCGGATCAAAAGCTTGATAAACTATTGCGTACATCTGAAATTGAAATGGTATTGCAGCCACGGGAAGAATGGAAACAACTATTTAATGATACATGGCGCCGCTACCGTGATTTCTTTTATGATCCCGGAATGCAACAGGTGGACTGGAATGACATTCGCAAAGAATATAGTGCGCTGCTTAATGATGCAATTACCCGCTGGGATGTAAATAATATTTTACAGGAAATGGTTTCAGAGTTAGCCGCCGGCCATACCTATGTAAATGGAGGCGATCTCGAACAAGGTAAAAACCGTACGAATGGATTTTTGGGGATTGACTGGGCGTTGGAAAATAATTCATACAAGGTTAAACGCATCGTTCGTCCTGCCGCATGGGATAATGAAGTGAGATCTCCGCTTGATGCATCAGGTGTAAACATAAAAGAAGGTGATTATATTCTTTCTGTAAATGGAAGAACACTCGATCCCAATCTTGATCCTTATGCAATGTTTGAAGGCCTGGCAGGTAAAGCCGTTGCACTTCGTGTAAACAGCAAACCTACTCTTGACGGTTCGCGGGAAGTGATCATTAAAACATTGCAACCGCAGCAGGAAGCAAGGCTTCGTCATTTAGAATGGATCGAAGGCAATCGTAAAAAAGTGGAAGAGCTTTCCGGTGGGCAATTAGGTTATATGTATATGCCTAACACAGGAGCGCTGGGACAAACTGAATTGATGCGTCAATTCTATGCGCAGATAGATAAAAAAGGATTTGTGATCGATGAAAGATTTAATGCAGGCGGACAATTGGGTGATCGTTTTATTGAAATGCTGAACAGGCCAAACATATATAATATTGCGTGGCGCAATGCAGATGTAACAAAATGGCCGCAGAAAGGAAACAATGCTCCAAAAGTTATGCTGATAAACGGATGGGCCGGTTCAGGTGGAGATGCTTTTCCATGGGCATTTCAGCAATTGGGTCTTGGTCCTATTATTGGTGAAAGAACATTGGGAATATTAGTTGGTCCTGCTACGGGTCATCAATTGATGGATGGTGGAGGTATCACGGTACCTGATGCAAGATTATATGGTGCCGATGGCAAATGGTTTGCTGAAGGATATGGTATAAAACCGGAAATAGAAGTATGGGATGATCCGGCACAACTGGCAAAGGGTGTAGATCCGCAGTTGGTGCGTGCAATTCAGGAAGCATTGAAGCTTGTTAAGGAAAAACCACTGGTAACTTATCCAAGACCTAAGTTTGAAGACAGAAGTTCGAAAGGATTGAAAGGATATTGATTATCTATAAAATAAAATTATTGAAGCCGTTTGGGGTAACCAGGACGGCTTTAATATTTGGTTATTCCTTCAGTTGATCTGGGCGCCTTATCCCGTCACAAAACTTTTGGCGTCGGCTGGAAAAAATCCACTGACCTATTTTTTTTTTTGAAAAATTTCTTACTTTAATAGGGCATAACTGCCCTTTTATGCCTTACAGCACATACCGAGCATTGCCTCTTGAGGCTCTTTATGAACTATTGGTTACTTCAGTCCGTGATATGCTTGCTGCATACCAAAGCAAACAGGACAACATGATTGCTTTTAATGCCCTGAAAAAACAGGTTGAAATTCTAATTCTTGCTATTGAAGAAAAGAAAAAAGAAGAGGTTATTAGAAATTGAGTTTATTATGTCTGGTCTAACGGGTCTATAGTTATATTTCAAGACAAAGAAAAACAAGAATACAACGCAGTTAGTTTTATGTTCTTTCTTTTGCTTGTGCAAAAGAAAGAACCAAAGAAAAGCACACCGGCAATGATTTACAGCCATTGCCGTTCCGATAGCTATCGGGATTGATTTGCCTTCAGTGCTACTGTTAACTCAGCTAAACAATTCTTATCATCGACATCGACCACGAGGGGCTTTTTTCATTATCGACATCGACCACGAGGGGCTTTTTTCATTATCGACAATTCGTGAGTTCCATTTCATGTAATTACCAGCGCCTTCTTTTTCGTCTTCTATAGTTCATTATCATCTTTAAAAAATGCAAACGAAAAAGACAGCGCCTATTTGAGCTTCGAAAAGCACGAAGCAAGCTAGTCGTCCTGTCCGTTCAATAAAAAATGTATTTACACACTATGATGACTCTTCATGTGCGCTGGCCTGCCCGGCCGGCGGAGCATCGGGCCGGGCTTGATTTTTTTGGTTCTTTTTGCATCAAGGCAAAAAGAACAGAAGGCCTATTTAAATAAGTTTTATGTTCTTTCTTTTGCTTGTGCAAATGAAAGAACCATAGAAAAGCACACCGGCAATGATATACAGCCATTGACGTCCCGATAGCTATCGGGATTGATTTGCCTTCAGTGCTACTGTTAACTCAGCTAAACAATTCTTATCATCGACATCGGCCATGAGGGGCGCATTTTTTCGTTTTCGATAATTTTATGGAATTACCAGCGCCTTCTTTTTCGCCTAATTTAGTTAACCTGCACATTTGAAGAATGTAAGCGAAAAAGACAGCGCCTCCAGGGATCACGAATAGCACGCAGCAACTTGTTCAACCTATCACTTCGATAAAAAAATGCAACTATAAAGTATAAAGACTTTTCATGTGCGCTGGCCTGCCCGGCCGGCGGAGCATCGGGCCGGGCTTGATTTTTTTGGTTCTTTTTGCATCAAGGCAAAAAAGAACATAAAAGATTCTTCAAACGAAGACATATCAATTAGTAGCATGCAAAGGAACCACAGCCCTCTTCGCAGTATTTCTAAGAAAAACAAAATTTATAAATCTCCTAATACCATCAAAGCCAAAATGTCCTTAATTTAGCTGCTCTTAATTTCAAAATAAAGTATATGCCAACAACAACGTGTGAAATCTCAGGTAACGTTTACCAGCTAGATTATACCAAAATGAATTCTAAACGAGGGACCTATTATTTTGGAAAAATACATAGCGAACCGGTTACAGGTTTTGCTTTCACAGCCCTTAATGGCGGCGGACATGAATTTGACGATAGCCGTGAACCAATGCACAGACAAGAGGCAATTGTGAATGCGATTAAGAATAGCGAAAGTCAGTAACTGCATAATTCTGGCGGGCATAAATCCTCATTTGATCTCAAACTTTCTTTTGTGAGTTTTTTTTGAGGGCTGCTGTTTTTGGCTAAGATCTGTATCAAACAAACGATCAAGATTATTTCCTGCAAGATCTTCCAAACGTGATTCAATTTGTAATAGATAACTACCCTGCTTCCATTCAGTATCAGGAATAAAGTACACGATGGTTCCATTGTCATTTGCCCGGAGCTTCCCTTTTATTTCATTGCCATTTGTATCTGCAACTGATATTGTATTTTCAGCCAGCACATGATCCAGTGATTCATGAAAACTAATTTTCAATTGCTCTTTGGTGTTTGCTTCCGGAGTATCGATGGTCCATGTTTCCAGATGCGGTGAAAGACTATCACGAGGGCCTGCAAAAAAATTCTTTGTAAATTCTTGCTTCAATAAAATTCCTTCCGCATCCTGCCAGTCTTTATTTATCGCCAGTCGGTAGCGAAACCCTTTGTTCAGCGGTGGCCCCAATAGTTTATTAGGTTGAAGGTCTCGTTTGATCCTTCCGGGATCAAGCCAGAGCGTCAGCAAGGTTCTTTCATTGTTCCATAGTTCGAGGTCAAGAAAAACAGAAGAGAGTGTATCATGGCCATCTTTTATTAAATGAATATGATTTAATGCATCTCCTTCCTGCATAGGTTTGGAAAACGATATATAAAACTTCAATAAATTCTCAGGCAGCGTATCCAATGCAGGATAAACAGCTGCCACTTCGGGAACAGTTGCAGCATTGACAGGTGGTAACTCTATTTCATCAACCACTGCATTTCTCAAATACATTTTATATTTCAATCCCCTGGTAAAAGCAATAATTGGTTTGAATATCACTTTATCATCTTCAAAAAAATAATCGCCTAATACCGGCTGATCGCTATTTGCCAAGCGGATATGCAGTAACTCCTTTACAGAATCTTTTGAAACGGCTGAAAGATATTTTTGAGGGATGATAAGAGCAACCGCTTTGCCCTCTTCAAATTGAAATGAAAAAGAAGCAGCGTCTTTCTTTTCAGCACAACCGGTAAATGCAAAATAAAAAACCAGGCCCCATACTATACGGAACCTGGTCTTTGTATAATTATTCACAATATGATCTTTTATCAAAACATCCTGTCAGTAAGTGTTGACAGATCAAGATCGCCATTGCTTTTACGTTGCAATATCAGCACTTTGGTGTCATCTAATTTATCCATTTGCAATACACTTACCACCGGCAGCGTTACAAAATCAACACCGGCCGTTGAGAAACTTTCCTTTACCGGCTCTGTTAACGATCCTTCATAGGTTGCGATCTTTTTATAATTCACTCTCATTACAGGGCGACTTGAATTTGCCATCAGCAAATAAGAGTTGTCCTTATTTGTTACTGTGATCATATCAATGGGTGAATTACCTGCACCAAACTCTCCCACTGTTCTTCCTTTTACATGCTTGCCTGGTTGCAATTCATCCATCGGAAATAAAACAAGCGGTGTACAGGTATAGCTTGCCACCAGGTATTTTTTTCCATTTAGTGTTGCAGTTGTAAATGTTCTGATCGGCGAATTTGTTTCATATTTGCCATGCGCAGCATGATATATTTCCAGTGAAGATTGTTGTTGTTTATCAGTAAATGGAAACGGAATTGTTCTGAATGTAGAACTGAACTCCTGGTTAGAAATGCCGCTCAGCATCACATTGCCATCCGCATAATGAAGATCTGAAATAACTGATTCCCGCAGTGAACGGCCCCTGTTATCTTTCTGATCCTCCCCGGGAACGTTCGCAATAGACACGGTGCTGAACTGAATATCTTTTAAGCTGACAGGCTCGATCTTTTCGCCTTCAAGCCTAAGTAAAACCGGCGTGCCATCCATATTTTCTACGGCGCAATATATTTTCTTTGATATTGGGTTCACTGCAATATCCCTGATCTTTATATTCTTTGCCTCCGTACCCAGCGATGCTGCAATTTTCTCATCAATATTTTTTATCTCAACTGCCGCTGCTTTGTCAACAACAATTTTATCCTTTGTATCGATCGCAAAAACAGCCGCAGATTTTGAGTCACCAATAAAGAGGATGCCATCCGGGCCAAAAGCAAGAGCGCCGATAGATTTTATTCCCGGAGTTCCTTTTTTCAGACCATAAGAATTTTCGGAACTGCGATTAGCTGCAATAAGCAAAACGACTAACATACTCATTGCAATACCGTAAAATAATTTTTTCATAATTGTAAAGTTTAGTGTCGTGGAAAAATGAGAGGATGTAAGTTAAAAAAAATTATGCTCTCCTCATCAGAACTTTTGAACAACGGGGGCACTAAAATGAGCTTTTATCCATTCTTCCAGGCTCAGCATACCCGGAAATTCATTTTTGAATGCCTGTAAGTCTTTTACAAAAGTTGTATCGTTATTATCGATCCAGCGGAACATTTTTGCAAGGTCCCTGCCCATAAATAACCTTGTAATAATCATGGGAAGTTGTTGAAATTTTATTTCCCTTCCCATCACTTTCGAATATGTTGCCGCTAATTGTTCGCCATCCATTTGTTCTGCGGCAAGGTTCATCGTAAGACCTTTATATTTTTCAGGATTGGAAAATACAGTTGCCGCAATCCTTCCAACATCTTCTGAACTGATGAACTGTTGTACCGTTGTTTTGCGTGTTGGCAATACCAGTTTACCTTTTAGTATCCTGCTTTTTACTTGCGGTATCAGCATATTTTCATACAGCGAAGAAGGGCGGAGTATTGTATAACCGATTCCGGATGCTCTGATTTGATTCTCTATTTTATCCTTGCTTTCCCAATGAGGTATACCGGTATTTAGATCGCTCCCGATAACCGAGGCGTACACAAAATGCTTTATATTTTTTTCTTTAGAAGCATCTACGATAGCAAAGCCTTGTTTGATCTCCTTTTTAATACCATACTTAAAAACAAGATTGCAAAAAACGCCATCGCAGTCATTTAAATGATGCCGGTATGAATTCACATCATCCAGGTCTCCTTTCACAATCTCAAGGTTTTCATGTGCTTTCAATTTTGCAATCGACGGGTTTCTTACCAATGCTTTTACATGAAAGCCTTTGCTTAACAAATTTCTTGTTGCGGCCCCACCCTGGTTACCGGCAGCACCTGTTACAAATATTTTTTTTGTGAGTGACATGTTTAAAACTTGTATATGAATTTAACTAAACAGATTACGAGATGATGATATTTTTTTATCGTCATCATTTTATTTTCTTTCCTTCGATTTTTTGCCCGTCCTGGTATAATACCAGGTGGGTAATTTTATTATCAGCCCCTTTAAAAAATTCCAGTTGTGCGTCTACCACTTTTAAAAAGAAACGCGTTGCTGACTCTGGGAATATTTCATTTTTACCCTGGCCCGTTGCCTGTGCCATTATTTTGTCACCTTCGAGACTAATAGTAATAATAAAATTCGGAGCCAGTTCATATTCTCCCACATAAGTGTTCAATATTGCCTTATCAACTTTAGGCTCGGCGGTTGCTGATGGAGCGGGTTTATTTGTTTTTGTCCAATCACTTTGTTCATTGCGGCTTATGTACTTCAATTTTTCAATCTGTCCCGCACTATTTCTTATGAAATGAAGAGTATGAAGATAATTGTCAAAAAAGAATTTGTCTTTTTCATACAGTCTGATGTTGAGTGCATTTCCGCTGCCACGTTGCGATGTTAACTTGTTTCCCGTAACGGCAATTATCCGTTGCTCACCATCTGCTTTTTCATATACACCGGCGTATTCCTTCGCAACTGCATCGGTGATGACAATTTCTTTCCTGTCGTATGGTTTACCCATTGTAAGCGCTGCAATTTTAATTGCAAGGTCTTCAACCGGGTTACAAGTACAGTTAGAAAGAATGGCAACAAAAATATCCTGAGCAGGAAGGTAAATAGCATCCGATAAAAAACCATTTATGCCGCCGCTATGTTCGATTGTTTTACTGTCCTGCACATTGGAAAGAAACCAACCATAACCATAGTTTGTTGATTTACCATCGGACAATTTAAAATCAGTAAAAGCTTTATCAAGCGAAGCTTTGGAAACAAGTTTATAGCTATGCACTGCACGGTTCCATTTCCAAAGATCCTCCACGTTAGATATCAGTGAACCGGCGGAATAAGGCAAAGTCATACTCAGGTAATCTGCATTTTCATAATCATCCTTTGACTTTTGATATCCCTTTGCCCGGTTTTTTATAATACGATTCTCACTGCCATAACCGGAATTTATCATACCTGCAGGCGTAAACAAATGTTCCTTTACATATTGCTCATAAGTTTTTCCCGAAACCTTTTCAATAATATAACCCAACAGTATATAACCAGAATTATTATAAGTCCATTTAACAGCCGGTGTAAAATCCATTGGCTCATTTTTAAACACATCGATTATCTCCATGGGTTTCATATCCTTTCTCATCATTGTTTGAAAATCTTTCATGCTGGTATAGCTTTTTATACCGGAAGTATGCGTGAGCAAATGTTCTACTGTTATTTTAAGATCATGCGCCGGGTAATCAGGAATAAACTTTTTTATTTCATCCTGCAGGGATAGCTTTCCCTGCTCGACCAGTTGAAGAATTGCTACTGCAGTAAATTGTTTGGTAATGGAGCCAATGCGAAAGATCATATCTGGTTGTACAGGCACATTGAGCTCCAGGTCGGCCATACCAAATCCTTTTTTATAGATCACCTCTCCCTTGCGGCTTACAATGATCGTTGCCCCCGGCCCATCAGGTTTGAATACATTTGCCAGCATTGTATCAAATGTTTGCGATAATTGTTTGTCGGTTTTGGGCTGGGCCATTAGCGTATAAGAGAAAGAAACAAAAACCAGGACGGTGCAAAATTTGTAACGCATATTGTCAGTATTTTGGGTAGTATCTCATTTTATTTTTTAACCACAGAGACACTGGGTTCACGGAGAGACACAGAGATACTCCGTGTAACTCAGCGTCATTGTGTCTCCGTGGTTTAGTTTTTATTTCAAACTAAGACACTACTGTATTTTGGGAAAGAAGAAAGTTACAATTTTATATTTTATATTCAGCTTACGATAATTCAATTGGGATAAACCAGTTATTTTCACCAAATAATTTTTATACATGCGATTACTATATTTTATTTTTATTGCAAGCATATTGAGTGTCTGCATAGCTTCCAGTCCCCGGACCGATGTAATGAAGGCAGGCATAAAAACCGGCGCTGAACAAACAGACAAATACCTTCCGTTGCTTAAAGGAAAAAGAGTTGCCATCATGGCCAATCAAACAACTATGATTGGTAAAACACATCTTGTTGACAGTCTTAAAACGCTTGGAGTAAATATTGTAAAAGTATTTGGCCCTGAACATGGTTTTCGCGGCAATGCAAGCGCCGGTGTAAGAGTGGCTGATGAAACAGATCCTGCTACCGGCATTCCTATTATCTCCTTATATGGTGCAAAAAATAAACCTACTAAAGAAGACCTGGCTGATGTAGATATATTGATCTATGATCTGCAGGATGTCGGTTGCCGGTTTTATACCAATATAAATGCATTGTCACGGTTGATGGAAGCATGTTATGAAAATGGAAAAGAAATGCTGATACTTGACCGGCCTAATCCAAATGGGTATTTGATCGATGGCCCTATACTTGATATGAAATACAAATCCGGTATCGGTATGTTTCCGATCCCCATGTCGCATGGATTAACAGTTGGTGAATTTGCACAAATGGCAAATGGCGAAGGTTGGTTGAAAGATAAAGTAAAATGTAAGATCAAAATAATTCCGGTTGCCAACTACAATCATGATATGCCTTATACATTGCCGGTAAAACCTTCACCGAATCTGAATACACAACAATCCATTTTGCTGTATCCTTCTACTTGTATGTTTGAAGGCGTATATGTTAATCATGGCCGTGGTACTTTATTTCCATTTACTGTTCTTGGCAGTCCTGAATTAAAAGGCAAATATGAATTCTCTTATACACCAACGGGTATAAAAGGAATGGCCGAAACACCATTGTTCATGGACCAGGTTTGTTATGGATTAGATCTTCGCAATTATGATATCGAGCTATTGAGAAAAAGCAAAAAGATCAACCTGCAATGGATAATGGAATTGTATAAAGCCCATCCTTATAAAGAAAAATTCTTTGATTCTAAACTAAGCAAAGAAATGGGAACGATTGAAAAGCTGATTGGTTCAGGTTTATTCCGGCAGCAGATCATCGATGGCAAATCAGAAAAAGAAATCCGGGCAAGCTGGGAACCAGGATTGAGTGATTATAAAAAAATGCGGAAGAAATACCTGTTATATCCTTAATACCATCCCGGGAGATATTTATCCTTTAACAACATTATCCATCATTGGCGCATATTTATTTTATGAAAACAATATTTGTCATAACATTTTTTTTATCGGGTTACTGTTATGGGCAGAATGTGAAGAATTTTTACAATGGCGAAATTCAATTATTTTATGAAGAGCACGGTAAGGGTCCTGCTTTATATATTTTAACAGGTGGCCCGGGTGCACCACCGGAAGATCCTTCACACCAGATCATTGATAGCTTAAAATCATTTTATACCTGTGTGCTTCTTCATCAACGTGGAGCAGGCAGATCCAGAAACATTCCGATCAATGAAAAAACAATCAATATTAAAAGCTATCTGCAGGACATTGAATTGCTGCGAAAAAAAAGAAATGACACAAAAATAATCCTGATGGGAATTTCATGGGGAGGTTTGCTGGCCATGAATTATGCTGCTCTTTATCCGCAATATGTTTCAAAGCTTGTTTTGATTTGTTCCGCGCCTCCTTCTTATAAAGTTTGGGATGTGTTGTTTGATAACCAGTATGTACGCCACTCAACTGTCGAATTGGATTCTATGGAAATATTAAAAAATGTTTTCTCCCTTAAAACAGACAAGGAATTAGATTCGTTAAAAAGAGTTGACCCCACTTGTAAAGAAGTTGTTGCATTTAAGAATTTTATTACCATTCACGTACGGGCAATGCATTATAACCGTATGCAACTGGCTGAAGATTTTGATACTTTTTTTACCAACTTTAATTTTCAACCCATTCCCTTTATTGATAAAGAAGTAATGGAGACAAAATGGGATATTACTGCGGATTTAAAAAAATTGAATGTTCCGGCTTTGATCATATACGGCCGGCAGGATGACCAGGGAGAGTCCACTTTTTATTTGCAGAAAGAATGCCTGCGAAATAGCAAAATGCATGTCATTGAAAAATGCGGGCATCTTATATGGGAGGATCAACCAAGCGAGTTTTATAAAACGCTTATGCATTATTTAACTGTTAATAAAAAATAAGATGATGTTGAGTCCTGATCAATCATTTGATAATTGAAATATTATGAAGAGGCTGGTGTTTTGTTCAGTAATTGTCGTTTCTATTTTTGGCGTTAATCTGCGGGCTTATTGCCAGCAGAAAAATTTCCGGATCATTACATGGAATGTTTATGAAGGAATGAAGCTGGATACAACCCAACATAAAACGGCTTTTGCAAAATGGATTATGGACAAAGACCCAGATGTAATGGCTTTCCAGGAAATGAACCGGTTTACAAAAACTAGTCTTGAAGAATTTGCACGCAGTTATGGACATACTTATAGCGTATTGCTAAAAGAAAATGGTTTCCCGGTTGCTCTAACATCAAAGTATCCTATAACCAATATCGAAAGGGTAACGGATAGGATGCATCACGGGTATATCCAGGCAACAGTAAATGGAATTACTTTTTTTGTTGTGCATTTGTCTCCACATAAATACCAAAAGCGCCAGGAAGAAATAAATATAATATTGACGGCCGCTGCTCGAGCCCCCGATAAAAGAAAGACCATTATCCTCGGCGATTTTAATTCGCAGTCGCCACAAGATTCTGTGTTTTACATTGATGGCAAAATGGTGGAGGTGCAGAAAATATTAAAGGCCAAATATCCCGAGTATGACAATCTCAGGAATGGCGTGCTTGACTATGATGCGGTGCGAACAGTGTTAATGAAGAGATATATAGATCCTGTTTACGATACAAAAAAGTTAAACATTTCTTTTTCAGCTGACATCCAGGGTGACCCCGATTTGAAATATAACAAGACAAGGATCGATTATATTTTTTTAAATTCTTTTTTCAAAAGAAAAATAAAAAAGGCATTTATCATTCGTGATAAGTTCACTGATATCATTTCCGATCATTATCCTGTTTGTGTTGAATTGAAATAGCGGGAAGATAACGCCGGTGATTTTATTAAATTTAAAAAACGACTACTACCTGAAAAGGTAGTAGTCCCGTAATTTTTTTATTCTTGATTGGCAAGCACACGGACACTCCGGCATCGAAATAAAAAATTAATTTTTACCCGGCAACAAAGATTCGCTACCTTTTGAGGCTAAAAAATAACCTTATGCCTATTGTAAAAGTAATCGAGGTAATTGCCTCTTCTGAAACAAGCTTTGATGATGCTATTAAAAACTGTGTCGCTGAAGTTTCCAAAACGATCCACAACATTGATTCGGTCTACGTTAAAGATTTTAAAGTACATGTAAAAGATGGCAAACCCCTTTCATATGGTGTTATTTGTAAGGTATCCTTCAGGTTGGATGCGAACAGATAATTCTATTCTTTAAACTCCACCAGCCGGAAATAAAATTGTTCATTTCTAAAATTTATTGTCATGTTTGAAAATCTTATCAACCTGGTTCGCCAGAATGCAGGCGATGCCGTTATCAGCAATCCATCAATTCCCAATGAAAAAAATGAAGAGGCAGTTGAAACTGCCGGTGGCTCCATTATGTCAACATTAAAAAATGCATTGTCTGGAGGAAGAATAAACGATGTTCTTGGTTTTTTTAAAAATGGCAAGCAGGGATCTCCCGAACTTGTACAGGAAGCAACGGATAACTATGCAAATGATCTGCAGAATAAATTGGGTGTTGCACCTGCAGAAGCCAACAAAGCCGCTGCCGCTCTTGTTCCGCAAACAATGCAGCAGTTAGCCAATAAAACTGCTGATCCTTCGGATAGTAGTTTTAATATCCAGGATATTTTCAACAAATTGAGCGGTAATAAAACGAGTGGGCTTAACATGCAGTCAATGCTTAATAAATTTGGCGGAGGCAAGCTGGATAAAGATGGTGACGGCGATGTTGATCTCCAGGACCTGAAATCAATGTTTGCCGGTGGTGGTGGAATTATGGATAAAGTAAAAGGGATGTTTAATTGATTGTATGGCATTCTATTTTTCTTACGCCATTGCCTGTTGAATAACAATTAATGTTTCCAATACAGGAGATTCCTGAAAAAAAGTTGGCCTTAGTTGCTACCGATCGCAATCGGGATTAAGGCCACTTATATAGTCACAAATAGCTGACGAACAAAATAAATCAGTCCCGTCAATCTGTTACATTTAATTTGAAAAAAACATAATATGCGAATTCTTACATTATTGATCATTGCTTGCTTATTTGCCGCAGATGCTTTCAGTCAGCAGGTATTTGATACGATTGGTACATTTAAGTTGGATAATAATGCGACTTCTAAAAAAACGCATGTTTTAAGAAAGCGGAGCAATAATATTTGCCTGTTCAAAGCCGATTTTGATCTTGATCCCGATGGCTCTCCAAGAGCATATAATGAAGCCAATACCGGTTTGCTTCATAATGATAATGGCAGGAATAAAAATACAGGAGTATGGTTTGCGGTAGTAACCTCTGATGCGCAAGGAAAAAAACCGGTAAAGCAGGGACCGAATGATCCGTTCCCCGGTTTTTATATTTCTACCACATCGCTTGAGATCGGCAATTTTGCAAAAACAGATTGGCGCCGATATGTAGATCCTGATTCGGTGGCTTATTTTGTTTTACCAGGTGGAGCAAATGGTGCCAGGAAAATGAATATAAAACTTGGCGATATTGGTTTTGTTTATAATAAAACCAACAAGAAAGCCGAATGGGCAATATTTGCAGACAGTGGTCCGGCCGCCATTGTAGGAGAAGGTTCCATGGATCTTGCACGAAAGCTGGGCATTCCTGTTCAAATTGATACAAGGGGCAGAGTGCGGGGTGGCGTTGATGCGCCGAATATTGTTTATATCTGTTTTCCTTCTTCCGGAAAAACAAAATATGACAAGCTGGATAATGCATTAATAAAAGAATTAGGTATGAAGGCCATTGAAAAGCTTGGTCTTACAATGGATGATCTGAAAACGATGGCGGAGAAATTATGATCAACGTAATTACTTAGCAATTTTTTCTCTACGAAAGTCTCATGAATGATTGTAAAATTATGTAGTCAACTTTTGTACTACTATCATCGCCTGTTGCGACGCTCCATTCATCGTTCAGTTCATTATTGAGCAAATGCGTCGTCCCGATTTAATGGGGATACTTTCGGTAATGCTGCTGAGCATAAACAATTCTATAAAATTTAATTGTACCTTTTGCATATAAAACTAATTGTATGAGAAAAATATTCTTATCCGGGATAGGTTTGTTTTTTTCTCTTTCTGCTTTATTTGCACAAACGACAACAAGTTTAAGCCCCGTGGCGTCATCATTATTTCAAAATGTTAAGTCCAAACTCAAGAATGAAGAAAAAAATTTCATCGCGAAGAAATTGGAATTTGTTTTATCAGGAAAAAAGGATCTGCCTTTTGCACTGGATAAAGACAGCAAAGACTATCCATTTGGTGCTGCCGTAATGCCAACAGACATGAATAAAGATGGCAAAGAAGAAATTTTCATTGTCTATGGCAACTCTTATACATCAGGCAATGCAGGGTCCAGCGTTGTATTATTTATTAAAAATAGTTTGGGTGTATATGAAATGAACCTTGGATTTCCGGGTATGACACCAGATATATTAACCACGACAAGCAAAGGTTATCCTGATATTCTTGTTGGCGGGCCTGGATCAGACTTCCCGGTATTAAGATGGAACGGCAAAGTCTATGACAACTATAAAGCAGTTAAAGATTCGGAGTATGAGAAGTTGAAAAAAACAAGCGCTGATGAATTAAGTAAGCAATACCAGGAAACGATTAGTCTTTGATCAATATTGATGTGAAGAAAAGAACACAACGTGTAATGAGCGCTGAATACTATTTATCTTGAAACAGTTGCAAGAGTTGTCACCTTCCCGTCAAGCCCTATTTTTCTAACCCGTGGTATCCACGCACTGCGGACTTCGAGATTTTCACGGGTTACATCATGCCATTCCAACACATACACTTCACCATGAAATATTGCAACGCCTGTCGGTGCCCACGGACTTGTTGAATGAAGAATAGTGGTTATTTTACCTTGAGGAGTTATCTTAAGAATACTGCGACTTCCGGTTGCTGCAACATAAATAGTTCCTGTAGAATCAACAGCCAATCCACGGCAATAAGAAGGCACTGTTTCCAATGGTAAATCGTTGTCCCCTTTTCCGACAAAGGTCGCAATGATCGATACTGTTCCATCGATTGTGATCTTTCGAATCGTGCTGGCATTAGCATTACTGGCTTCAGTGATATAAAGTGAGCCGTCAGTACCGGCAGTTATGCCGTTGATGAACTCAAATATTTTATTGCTTGCAAATACTGTCTCTTTTCCATCAGCTGTTCTCCTGTTGATCTTTGCCGAACCTGGCCGGGTATGGGCATAATAAATGTTCCCGTCCTTATTAATAACCAACGGAAAATCGGAACACATTATAAGATCCGGCTTATTGCTTTTGGAAGTTACTCTTTCAAAATATTCTCCAAAACTTTTCTGTGCTCCTGCAAAGTGCCCGATCGTATCAATAGTCATCCAATGAAACTTCGATGCGGGCAAAAAGCTGAGCTTGCCTTGTGTATCAATTTTCCAAACGCCTTTACCAGTATCGGTGAAATAAATGTTTCCCTCTTTATCGAGTACAATACCAGAACCGGGATGAGCAGCTACTTTAGTGCCGGACAGAAAGCATAGGATCAAAATAAAGAATATGGTTATAACAAAAGAATGTTTGTTTATTAACCTTACTTGCGATACTTTTTTTACTTTATTGATCAGCCATGGATATTTCATCTTCTATTTATTTTTACAATACAAGGTAGCGAAGTCTCCCGGCAGAAATTAAATGATTAGATAAAGGGAATGAAAGCCTTGATAAAATGCGGTTATGATATAAATAATGTCGTCTAATTTTATTTTTCTTTATTGATTTCAAGAACGGAAGATTTACTAGCCTATGCGGGCTACCGACAACTGTGCTTATAAAATCTTGTTTTAGCATTAATTCATTTCCTTATTAATAAGTTTTAATAATTTTTCAAGATCCCCATTAATAATGAATGTCTTTAATTCTAAACTTTTTGTTTCACCGGCATTCAGGTTAATAGCAGGGTCTGCATGCTGGCAACTGCGTTCAGGATTTGTCCATAAGTTGCCAGTCTCCTTTGTATAAGTAGCAGCCACCCATTTTTTATCATGTGATAACGTAGCAATAAAAGGTTTGTCCGCTTTCCTTGACTTATTATATCGTGTAATTGAGTCTTCTTTTTTTTCGATGCGTTTAATTTCCACGGGCCAGTTATAGGAAACTAAATACCGGCAAGGCAACCATTTTTGCAACGGCATGCTAAGTCGATCAGGAGTTTCGGAAGCCATAAAATCAAAACCCTCCGGATGATGCACATATGTTCTCTGCAGCAATGTGTCTGAAAAAACTGAATACAATTTTACACAGGTAACTGCCTGCAAGTTTTGATAAGAAACGTTTGAGCGATTGATAAATTTATACGTACAGCGAAGGCCATCGGGTTCAAGATAAGCAGTAGCGATCATTTTTATACTATCGAATTCTGTTTCATAACGAAACGTGTTCCCAACAATTTGCCAGCGAGGCAATGTTCTTTTAAGGTTTCGGTTTGTTACCAGGTAAAGGTGTTCAACCTGGTTGGTCCTTTTATTCAATCCTGTTACATGCTCAGGAAATTCAATTTCAATTCCACGATCGGAAGCCGGTTGTCCCGCTAAAAGGATCTTTAGTAAAGGAAGATCTTTGCGAATGACTATAACTTTTAATTCTGATGACTGAGCCAACGCCGGCTCAAACGGGGTGCTTGTTACGATTCCTGTAATTAGTAATAATAACAAAAGATAAACTTGAAGTCCTGATCTCATTTTGCAGCGTTTCTTAAGCAAAGGTAAATGCGCGGTAAGACCGGGGCTGAAAAATATTCACGGCAAGGTAATCAGGAATGAATTATAAGTTCTATGTTTAAAAAAATAAAGAAAATGAGTAAAGCAGGTAAGCTGGTATCTCAACTTTTTTCTATCCGCCAGCGCTATGGAAAAAAATTTTCATCTCAAAAACTTTATTTACTGAAAGCGATAAGCAACCAAAAGCTAACAAGAAAAAAAGACATGGAGCTTTTACATGCCCTCTTACTTTTTCTTATTGCTTATCCCGATGACCAGGCTGTTTACACACAGTCATCAATTCTTTTACAGCAACTGCATTTATATATTCAATCGCATACCAAACTAAGAGATGCCCTGTATAACAGCGGTATCACTAATACACAGCTTTGTGCCGCATATAGTTTTGAAATGGTAAAATGGATGAGAATAAACTATAAAAAAAATATCCGCATCCAGTCCTTTGAAGCAGCTGAGACGCGGATCCAGGAAATACTTTCGGTGGTAATGCCGAAAGTGGAATCAGAAATCATGCAGGATGGCAATGCGGGGTGGAGATCATGGCTGAAACGATCTATGAAAAAAGAAGAAGACCTGCTGGACCGGTTAATTGCAGTTTTTGATGAAACCGATATTCGGCCTGAAGTAAAGGATGAACTCTGGTCGGCGATCGGAATAAATATTGAAGTTGATTTTACAACACATAATAGCCTGCCGGACCCATTATTCATTCCATACTATCACCGTTCGTTAATAAAAAAGAAAAAAAGCCCGCAGATAAAAGGTATGAATCCTCCGAAAGTCGATCTTGACAAAGCAGAATCAGAAAAGATCATTGAATGCAGCAGGATGATACTTGTACGACACCTGCGTGAAATAGACCCGATCACATTTACATCAGCCGAACTTATAAGTTATTACCGCCTACCCCGCGGCCTTTCAATAGCATTGATGGGTATGGTGCCGGCAAGAAGACATCCCATCGACAGCTATATGGGATACACAGTATTTAAAAATGGTCTGCCCGTTGCTTATGCCGCGGCATGGATTTTATTTGACAGTGCCCGTATCGGTCTTAATATTTTTCCGGCCTACCGGGGTGGTGAATCACAATATATTTTTGAACAGGTATTAAAAATTCACCAGGGTGTTTACAGGTTAAAGCGGTTTAGCACCGATCCCTACCAGATCGGAAAGGATAACAGCGATGGCATTCATTCGGGCGCATTCTGGATATATTATCGTGCAGGGTTTCGTCCTATTCGACAGGAGCAAAAGGATATTGCAGAAGCGGAAGCAAAGAAAATAAGATCGGTAAAGAGATATCTTACACCGGCAACTGTTTTAAAAAAATTGGCTGAATCAAGACTCGAATTAATACTTGAGAAAAAAGCAGTGCAGTATGATGTTACCGATCTTAGCCGGGCTTATGCAGCCATTTTGAAAGACCGGTACAATAATAAACGTAAACCTGCAGACGAACTTGCAGTAAAAAAACTCGCAGCAATTTTACAAATAAGAAATTATTGGGAAGTCAACCTCCTGTATGTGTTGAAAAACTGGAGTATTCTTTTGCTTAACGATGAAAAAGAGTTGCGCAGCAACAGCAGGTTAAAAAAGGTCTTAAAAAAACTATTTGAATTAAAAGCAGGCGGTTCAGAAGAAGAGTATATCTATCGCTTGCAACATTCAATACCGCTGAAAAAAATGATGGAGAAGGTGCTGGATAATATTCCCGGTTAAGCAATTTGATCTGCGTCCCGGGGCAGCCCTCATAATTCATTTATATTGCCGTTGCTGCAGGGCAAGACGCCGGGCGGAGATGTAGATCACATTAAAGACGTGTTGAGAACTTACGGTTACCTGTTATCCGTAACAACATATTTGCATACTGCGCATGCCTGTGGACCTTTTTGTAAATACCACCGGCAAAGGCTGCGAATGCCGCATTTGGGAAGTTGCTTTATCTTCTCCTCCATCTTTATAAAACCAGTGACCATATCGATGATGCCGCATCCCTTACCATTCCATTGCTTACAGGCATTCTTTACACAAGTATTCGCAAACCGAAATCTCATTTCAGGGCTGGTATCCTGCTCGCTGGTAAATTCTATAAATTCAGAGGTAACGGGCATTGGTTTTTCCAGGATGTCAACAGTTCCTTTTGCGTTGGCAACGCCAATGACTGCAGAACCTTCAATACACACTGAACTTGGGCATAAGATTTTCCCGTCTTTCATAATGGCAGCAACTAAAGTCTTCTAAAGGTTTCGCTATTCTTCAACGCTTCGATGGTTTTAAAGTCTTTGACCCAAATGCCGATCCAATCTTTCGGAAGCCTGAACTTCTTTCCAACAACGCGATTGCCCAGTTTGGCAATGTTTTTCGTAACCAATGATTGTATGTCTTTGTTAAGCGATGATGCTTGTGCTTTCGTCAATGGTAGATCAACTACGACATTAAATTTTGTTGCCATTATGAAGTTTTTTATTATTAATGAAGATAATTATCAGAATAGCCGAAGTCAATCCCTCTTTAAGGGTATTTTTCTCATCGCGAAGTTGCAGGGATGTATTTACGAAGGATAAAGACTTTTCATGTGCGTTGGCCTGCCCTTCAATCCATGAAGAAAGCAAAGGTTGCTTATTTCATTATCGGAAATTTCGTAAGATCCATTCGGTCACTTTTTGACGAAGCATATTCTTTATGGCCCTGAAAAAAGAAAAAATACTTTGCACTGCAAGAGGATTTCCTGAGAATTCAGACAAGTAAAACAACCAGTACAAACTCATTCTCTAAGTTGTATTTTGTTCACTGCTGATCAAAGGATTTTAATTTTCAAACTACACCTATGAAAACCATTTACCTCGTTGCTGGAGTAATCTTTTTTGCCGGCTGTACTAAAAACTTTGATGTTAGTGCAGTAAAAGAAATTGAACCGAAGCCCGGCGAGTATTCCACTTTTACCATTCAGAAGAATGCACATTACTGCGATCAGAATCCTGTTAAATCTATCACGATATCTGAAATGAAATTCATGGTGAAGTTTGACAGCTCTGCAATTTATCAGACCGGGTTGCCGGAAAACCAATATGCCGTTAACAAGCTTTGGGGTTTCAGCGAAGGAACCAATAATCATCATAATAGTGCCCGTATCGGCTGGTCATGGACCGACAATGCCTTGCGCTTATATGGTTATGCCTATGTTAGTGGCCAATTGTATTACCAGGAAATAACTCCTGTTACAATTGGCACTGAGATCAGTTGCAGCATTAAACTTACCGAAGAAACATACCTGTTTACAGTAAATGGTGTTTCTGTTAGTTTACCCCGCGGAACCTCCGGTTCGCAGGCCAGCGGTTACCAGCAATACCCTTATTTTGGCGGCAATGAAACCGCTCCGCATTTAATTACTATTCTTATTAAGAGTTTATAAAGCACCAACTATTTCTTACTAATTATATAGCAGCAAACTGTAAACCGGTTATGCTTAAAATTAGGAGAATGCTGCTCCTCTTTGTTCCGGGCTATTGCTGCCGCTCGCATGCATAGGATAGTTCTATTCTCATCAAGGCGGGAACAAGTTGAAAATGCCTTTCTGGCCGAGACCCAAATGGTTTTCACAACCGAGCCGATCAATCAGCGAGCTGTTTGGATGATCATTGCGAAGTTGTTCTATGAATGGTTGTAAAATACTTCAACAATTTATACTTTACAAAAATGAAGACCCCATCCCCGCTTCTCGTCACTGCCGGAAGAATAATGTTTGCTCTTGGCTTAATTGGGCTTGCCATACTTGGCTTTATAAAAAATGATTTAATCGTGGGCCGGCCACCTGCATGGCCGGTTGGCTTCGGCGGTAAAGAAATTCTTTCTCTTGTATTGAATGTATTGCTTGTTGCCGGATGTGTTGCAATTATCTTTCAACGACGAGGGGCATTCGCGGCATTTTTGGTAGCAGCCATTATTTCTATTTTTAGTTTTGGTATTCGCTATATCCCTTCAATTATTAAAGTGACCCGGAAAAAATACTCTGGAGTATCAATGCTTATAAAACATTGGCGATTATCGGTGGCTCCTTAATTGTTGGTGTTTCTTTTTTAAGAAAGGAATCCCGGCAGAAACGAAAAATTCTGTTGATCGCAACGATCTTTCTTAGTTTGTTTTTTATCATGAGCGGTTTGGCTCATTTTAAGTTTGCAGATTTTATCATTGATGGTTTTATGCCGTCTTATATCCCTTTTCATTCTTTCTGGACATATTTCTGTGGCACCGCATTGATCGCCGGCGGAGCCGGAATTCAAATTTATCGAATCAGAAAAACAGCAGCATTGTTAACTGGCATAATGATAGCTGGCTGGTTTCTCTTACTTCACATCCCGCGATTTTTCGCCAACATCAGCGATCCCAGCGACCAAATGGGACTTTGTGAATCATTTGCTTTCGCCGGGATCATGTTTGTGCTGTATGGCTTGTTTACTAACAAATCAACGTTCAAATAACTAGGACTTTACCCTTGTTAATTTCATTTCCCCAAATTGATTTTTGATCAGGATTTCATTCTCATTAAGGATCTCACCAGTGCTGTCGACGGTGGTGCCATTGAAGGTGATCGAATAGGAGATTTTATTACTGTCAATTTTGCCATTCTCCAATGGAACTTCGCCAAACTGGGCTTTCAAGGTACCAGTAAGCTTTTTGCCATCCGCCTTAAATGTATAATTGAGTTCAAACGTACCATTGGGTGTTTCCCTTGTACCCTTCCAGTTTCCATCAATATTCGTTTGAGCAAAAATGGTTACGCTGCCGCCGAGGAATAATAAGATCAAAAAGTATTTCATAAAAGTGTTTTTAGTTGTGACCAAATTTATGAAATGGGTTTCGTAATTGTTGAGCAAATTTCTTTTTTGAAAAAATAGGAGCCCTTTAAGATGTTCAAGATAAATCTTACCGGTTGGGTAAATAGCAAGTTCCGCGAGGATTTTGTTTTAATTATTACTGTATCGGTTCTGTAAACACGATCGGTGTTTACCTCAATTACAGTAATTGTAATTCCGATTATTTTTGAACGAGCCAACCTTTTGGTTACTGTTATCGTAAACGTTCGTGTTTTTGTTGGGTTTACTGTTATTGATTGTGCAGTTTCACCTGAACGATGGTGCTACCCACGGTTCTAGAAATAATTGATTTGAATATTTATCTATTAACTTTTCATCCCATTCAAAAAGCCTTATATAAGGATACTCTCTATTATAATAATGCGAGTCCCGCATTTGATAAATCGATTTAATTTGCATGACTGTAAGTCCCTTTCGTTTTAGATATTCACTGACTAAAATCCAGTCGATTGCCTCATATGAATTAGCGGGATTATCATTATCATCCCATATTAGAACAGGAGAAACCTTAGTTGATTCATCTCGCACTTTGATTCCCAAGAAAATCCCGGCTAAAAAAAGAAGTGACAAAAAACAGAAAAGTTTTCCAAGAATATTTAAATATCTATTCTTTACCTCGTTTGTTAATCTACTAATAACGCCTGCGCTTTTTGTAAACCCAAAAATCGCAGCTAGTAAAGTGAGTGCTCCGGTAATTGCGACGCCAGTTAATGGCGAACTTGAAAATCCAACTAAAAAAGCTAAAACTATTGTTGAGACAGAAAGTCCAACTATTAACCAGTTGAAATTAACTTTAGATGCCATTTTGATACAATTTATTTTTCTAATTGCGAATCAACTATTAAAAATCAATACAGCAAATAGTACCGATTGCATAAAACTTACATATGACATTTTTAAAACACTGCTGCTGACTAACCAGGAGATAATTGATAGGGACAAGATGGAACGATGATTACACTATCCTAAGATAAAGTTTTTAAAAATAAAAGCCGAAAAGATGAGTGTTATTTCCCGCATAATTACCTGGCCTGCTCCTTCGGAGCAGATGCTTAGGAAAGGACATCTATCTCATGCGGGATTACTGACAACAGAGAATCTATGCAGAATAAGGAGTAAAGTCTCGCAGACTCTTTAAATTTGAATACTTAAAGATCACAAATGAAATCATCAACATTCAATCGCCGGAAATTTATTAAGACAGCAACTGCGGCAACATCCGCCGCTGGCTTGTTTTCGATTTTACCTAAAGGGCTTTTAGGCAATAGCACTAAATCAGAAGATGCTAAGAATAATTTTGTGCGAAGCAATGCTGAACCGAGAATTTATTTCTCTGTTATCGGCATCAATCATAATCATATCTACTCCCAGGTTGACGCTGTGATACGGGGCGGAGGGCAATTGGTTTCGTTCTATGCCAAAGAAGATGATCTTGCTGCGGCGTTCTCAAAAAAATATCCACAGGCAAAAAAAGTAAATGATGAAAAAGAAATCCTGGAAGATAAATCCATTCAGTTAGTGCTAAGCTCGATCATTCCTAATGAAAGAGCACCGCTGGGTATACGGGTAATGCAACATGGAAAAGATTATATGGCTGATAAACCAGGTATCACTTCACTTGAACAACTGGCTGAAGTGCGACGTGTGCAAAAACAAACCAAACGCATCTATTCCATCATGTACAGTGAACGGTTTGAGAACAAAGCAACGGTTAAGGCGGGTGAGCTTGTGAAAGCCGGCACGATCGGAAAAGTAATTCAAACGATCGGGCTGGGTCCTCATCGCATGAGCTTATCAACAAGACCGCCATGGTTCTTTGATAAAAAATATTTCGGCGGCATCATTACTGATATCGGTTCACATCAATTCGATCAGTTCTTGTATTTCACGGGTTCTGCAAAGGCCGATATTGTTTCTTCTCAAACAGGTAACGTAGCACATTCGCAATATCCGCAATTCGAAGATTTTGGTGATGTGACGGTCAATGGCAATGGAGGCACAGGATATATAAGAGTAGATTGGTTTACACCTGATGGTTTAAAAACCTGGGGTGATGGAAGATTGACGATCTTAGGCACTGAAGGTTTTATGGAGATACGCAAGAACATTGATATTGCAGGAAGAGATGGCGGCAATCATCTTTTCGTTGTAAACGGAAAAGAGACGCAGTACATTGATTGCAGCAATGTAAATCTTCCTTATGGTGAGCAATTAGTAAATGATATATTGAACAGAACTGAAACTGCAATGACACAGGAACATTGTTTTCTTGCAACTGAGCTTGCATTAAGAGCTCAAAAGCAAGCAAAGAAGTTAGTGTTTGATAAGGCATAAGGATGCAATCGACTGCCGAAGGCAGACTATGGACAACGACAGTTCGTGACGATAATGTGTATGCCTGAAGCTCAACAGCAACCCCCTCGCCTGTTATGCTTTGCGATTTTTAATTATTGAAAATACTTATTGTACTCTTAGCGTATAACAGGACGATGCACTCTGCACATTGCCTTTAGGGAACACTTTTGCATAGTAAGTACCTGCTGCCAGGTTCAGTGTTATCGATTCGCTTTGACTTCCGTTGTTTTGTGATATCCCAATTTGTGTTCCGCTGTTGTTCAAAACAGCGAGATTATAATTTGCAGGCAATGTTGTCAACGAAACGGTAGTTGCTCCCCCAGACGAAACAAACCTATAATGATCGATATCATTCCTTGATTCAATCGTTCCTTTTATATCACTATTCAATGAAATTGTTGCTGCCCCGCTTGTCGTTCCGTTTGTGCTTACATCTTCAGGACCGGCACATCCTGGTGATGGAGGCGGCGGCGGTGGTGGTGGCGGCGTTGATCCTGATGTTGCGAATTGCACCGTGCTGTAGTTACTACTTTCAGTCAGGCTGCAGTTTGCTCTTACTCGCCACTCATATGTTGTAGCTCCTGACAAAGAATAAAAATTGACATATGTTAAATTGGTACCGGATGTTGCAAAGATCCAACTACCAGAAGAAGCAGGCTTATACTCGACACTATAACCAAACGCTCCGCTTACAGCACTCCAATTCGCAGTTGCAGTGGTCGCCGTAATATTAGAGGTGGATAGTCCGCCAGGAGCACTACATCCGGACCCTGCTGCCAGTGTTGTAAATTGCGTTTGTGTATAGCTGCTGGCACCGGAAGTGCAATTAGCTCTTACTCTCCATTCATATGAAGTACTTGGTTCCATTCCATATAAGCTCCATTGTAAAGAGGTTGTACCATCCGCAATAGTTATCCAGAAGGAAGAGCTTGCAGGTTTATATTCGACATTATAAGTGATCACCCCACTAACAGCTGACCATTTAGCAGTAGCAGCCGTAGCTGTAATGCCGGTAGTTGAAAGACCAGTTGGCGCACTGCATTGCGCACTAACGCCATAAGTGGCGACTACTAAAAGAAACAGAGCTATTAATTTCATAACAATTGGATTTTAAGCGTTCAAAAATTTGACTGCAACGCAAAGCGCCATAGTTATTACTCAATCTTTAAATGACGAATATGATGCCAAGAAAATTACCAGGGATTCATCGGGGCGCTGTTGATAGATCACAGTCAATTTTTAGATTAAGAACAACTTATTATTCATCGAATAAGAAATTAATACTTAGCCAATTCTCTCAAAGAAAATCTTTAAATAAAATAAAATGCAGCCATCGGCGGCCTTCACTTACTTCAGTTTGGGGATATTATTCCTTTACAAATTTTTCTGCCTTTTGTCTGTTGAAATTCCCGGCGCATCCTTTTTCGTCTAAATTAAAACAACAACATCTTTGATAAATGCAAATGAAAAAGACAGCGCCCCCATGAATTTCGAATAACACGAAGCAAGCTATTCAACTTACCTGTTCAATAAAAAATGTGTTCACAAATCATGATGACTGTTCATGTGCGCTGGCCTGCCCGGCCGGCGGTCCGCCGGAGGCGGATGATTTTTTTGGTTCTTTTTGCATCAAGGTAAAAAGAACAGAAAGGCCTTATACAATTTGAAAATGTTTTTATATTTTTTATTGATTTGAGGAAAGGAACATTTATCTGCCGAAGGCAGACTACGGACAACAAAGTATCGCCTTGTAAGGGGGTCCAGACGCCGCGCCGACAATTCCAATTTATTGTAGCTCAGTTGGAAGACCACGAAAGGCCTGAACTGATTCAATTTTATTACACAAATTATTGTGAGTTAACGCGCAGTAGTTTACTTTTGAACAATAATACTCCTCTTTTTAGTAGCCCCATTATTACCCGTGCTTTATTAAATCATCTTCCAGTTTGTATCATTTGCAAAACCCAAACAATATGGCAAAGAAAATTCGTGACTTAAGCATAAAAGATCTCATCGGACGTCTGAAACCTGGTGAGTTGTATTTGGTAAGCACAGTAGCTATCGCAATAATTAGCACAATTTTTATTGCAGGATATAAATATGCGGAATTTAAGATCGACAGAACAGAACCTTCGAAAACTACCACCACCCAATCTGGCAAAAACAATTTGAGCAATGTAACAAATAACATAGATTCATCTGAGAACTCAATGAATGTCGTTCTGCAAGGTGATTCCAATGTATATAACATTAATAGCAAATGAAACAATTTTTTGTTTATTTATTGTTTTTTGATGTTAGTCTGACCAGTTTTAGTCAGGAAAATCGGCCAAAGTCTCAAACCTCAACACTACAATCAGTAATTTCTAATTCAGCCAATTGCATAAACGTTCAAACTCAGGGCAACAGTAATCACATTTCCATATATGCAAGCGAAAACACCAAAAAACTATTAAATGGTATGCTCAGGCTTGAACGTGAGTTTAAGAAATCAAATAGACTAAACGATACTCTTTTAAGCACTCTAAAATTAGCCATTTCAAAACTAAATAACATTGATGAAGCTTTGAACCTTATACTAAAACAACTTGATGCAGCAGACAAACTAAAAATTCTTTCAAATGATCCATTGATTCCTGATTCGATTCGTAACAGTATACAAAAAGAACTCTTCGTAATTTCAACGGAAACAAAACAGCTAAAATGCTCGGACAGCGTTCAATTGCTAAGAATTGGCGAGGAGAAGTTTCTTATTTCAGAAAGGAAAGATCTCACAAAGGAAGATGTCGTCATCTTTGAAACAACAAACTCAAACAATCGATTATTATTTCGCTATAAAAATAAATTTGGCTTTCTTGATTCACTAGGAAATATTGTTATTCCACCACGGTATGACACTGCATGCGGATTCTCAGAATCACTTGCATATGTAAAGCAGAACAATGTAGGTGAATGGTTCATAGACAAAAATGACAAACCTGTTATTGATATTAGCAAATATAACTTTTCAAAAGTAGGCTCTTTTCATGATGGTGTCGCCTTGGTAGAATTTGGGGATAATGAAGATGATCCATTTCATACACGGTTTAATTATCTGGACAATAGCGGGAATCTAATTTCCACGGAAAACTTTTATTTCGCGTACGACTTTTCTTTTGGACTTGGCTGTGTACAAATCTTCCGGAAAGATGCTTACAATTATCTTGACACAATAACAGTAGAACAAAATAATAATTTCATATTACCATTAATGCAAAGCGAAAACTATGTCAAGCAGGAGAAAATCAACGAACTGTTTAAGTTAATTTCAAATGCAAACACTTTCGTGAAGCAAATGCAAAATGATAAAAGTTCGGCATCTATCTTAATAAAACCATTCCTGGTTTACCCTAAAACGCTTGGAGAGTTATTAAGCTTCGTAGAAAAAAGAAATCTTAGCGGTAAAAACACATATGACTTATTAAAAAAATTAAAGGAAAAGTCAAAGGATGTTCGTTTTCTCAGGAGTAATAAATTGGTATTTGGATACATTGACAACAAAGGAGAATTTAAAATCAGACCGAAATTCTATTTAGCCGAACCATTTGATTATTTTAATACTGCCAGAACTGTCGAATTGGGTTGCTATCATAATGATTGTATTCAAACCTATATCATAAATAGAACCGGAGAGAAAAAAGGAAATTTCAACACAGCGAGCATTGCCATCGATCAAGAAACGGGAAGGTATTACGTAGGAATTTACCCTTTTGAGAATTCCTCATGTTCTTATACACCCAAATATGTACTTGATACAGCCGGCAACACGTACTACTTTAATTTAGATGCCGAAATAATTGCCCTCCGTGATAACTTCATAATTTGCCAGGATTATGATGAAAAGCAGGCACTTTATACTGTCTATGGGCTAGAAGTTTTAGCTTATAGGTTCAAGGACATCACATTTGAAAAAGACAATATTATTATAGCAAAGACATTGAATGGGGAAGAGTTTTATTACTATCTTGATCCAATAGGAAAAGCAACTTTAATAGCAAAAAAAGAGTGACGAAATAACTGAAATAGTTCTGGCCGGTATTCTTTTTATTCCAGCCACCTTTAGGATGAAAAAAATAAAAAATCAAAGCTGGCGAGTTCTCCTAAACTTCTTATTGTACCCTCCAGGGCGAAAATCCTTCAGAATACAGAGAATGCAAATGAAGAAGGTATCCTAAATTTAAATACTTCAGAAACTGAATTAATAACTACCAGGTATAGGCCTGAAAAGTTTGCTCTTCGTTGGCCCTAGTTTGCAACCATTACCAGTCTTGATTGACTTCTCATTTGGAACAGATGCTTAGTCACAGACCAGGCATAACGGCTCAAGATTTTTTTTATATTCTTTATTGGTTTGAAGAAGAAGGAACACAACCGCCAACGAGGGCCCTGCAAGTCAAGCTACCAACAAGCATACAAAAGAAATGTATCTTCAACTTTATTTTATAAAAAATCAGAAAATTCCAATGTCACCCAAACGATCAATGCACCATTTTGCTGGAGTTGTAAAATGCTTAGCAATTCTCCCCGCATTTTTTATACAAAACCTTTATGCCCAGAAAACAAAACCACACAACCCTGTCATAGACGGATGGTATGCGGACCCTGAAGGTGTTATTTTCGGAAACAAGTATTGGATATTTCCAACCTACTCGTCCAAATACAGGCAACAGGTTTTTTTGGATGCCTTTTCTTCAACAGACATGGTGGCCTGGAAAAAGCATCCTAAGATCATTGATACATCTATTATTAAATGGGCCTACATGGCTATGTGGGCACCAAGCATTGTAAAAAAGGACAACAAGTATTTTTTATTTTTTTCGGCAAATGATATTCAAAGCAAAGCGAGAAACGGCGTGAAGGACGATACACTTGGCGGAATAGGTATTGCCGTAGCCGATAAACCAGGTGGTCCTTATAAAGATTATTTGGGTAAGCCACTTATCAATCAGTTCTGTAATAATGCACAGCCGATTGACCAGTTCGTATTCCAGGATAAAGACGGGCAATATTATATTATCTATGGCGGGTGGGGACGATGCAATATTGGAAAGCTCAATGAAAATTTTACTTCCTTGGAAAAATTCCCGGATGGTAAATTAGTCAAAGACATTACGCCCAAAGATTATGTAGAAGGGCCCACCATGTTCATAAGAAACGGAAAATATTATTTGATGTGGTCTGAAGGTGGTTGGACAAACGGCACCTATAAAGTAGCCTATGCAATTTCAAAAAGTGTGTTTGGACCTTTTGAAAGAGTTTCCACCATATTGGAAGCAGATGAAACCATTGCGACCGGTGCGGGACACCATTCAGTGATCAACATTCCAAACACCGATGAATGGTATATAGTATACCATCGGCGACCGATCCCAAACCTTGACCGCGACCACCGTGTAACCTGTATAGATAAGCTTTATTTCAATGAAGATGGAACTATTAAAAATGTCAAGATGACTTTTGATGGAGTGAGGCGTAAACTAAAAGGGAAGTAGGCAGTTTCAATAGGATGATATCTATAGCCTGTAACGTTCAACATCGCTGAAAAAAATGATGGAAAAGATTTTGAGGAAATTTGAGATTTGACCTGGCAGGTCAAATCTCAAATTTTATCTTTTGATTGTTATGTTGCAGTGATCGGCAGCACTTTCAATGTATAACAAGATGATGCACTATTTGCATTACCTACGGGAAATACTTTTACATAATAAACACCGGGCTCAACCATCAATGAGATCGTTTCATTTTTAGAACCCTTATTTTTTGAAATACCAATTTGGGTCCCGCTGCTATTGAACACAGCAAGATCATAGTTGGCAGGCAATGTAGTTAACCAAACATTGATCGTACCCCGTGAACTGACCGTGAACTGATAATGATCAATATCATTGACCGGGGCAATGGTTCCCTTTACATCTGTATTCATACTTATCGCTGCAGCGCCGCTGATAGTACCGTTTGTACTAACATCATAAGGGCCGGGACAAGGTGATGCTGGCGGAGGTGTTGATCCTGCTGATGTGAATTGTGCAGTAGTGCTGTAGCCGCTAGCCTCCGTGAGGCTGCAGTTCGTGTATACTCTCCAATCATATGATGTGTTAGCAGACAAAGAATATAAATTGACAGATAGTCCATAAGTACCGGAAGTTGCAACGATCCACTGACTGGAAGAAGTTGGTTTATACTGTACTGTATAAACAAGTGCCCCACTCACAGCATTCCAGTTCAAAGTAGCAGTGGTGGATGCAATATTAGATGCGGAAAGCCCGTCAGGAGCAATACATGAACTCAATGTACCCGTTGATTGTGTAGCGATCTCCGTTTGTAAATCGCTGCTGTTTGCAGGTTGCTCGTTAGGTGAAATTTCTTTGTGGCAACTTACAATAACAGTTGTCATCGCCAATGCCAGGATCAATCCGAATTGTTTCATAATTTTTTAATTTTAAGTGTATGGTAAGTAATAATGAGAACAAATTTTTGGGCCGGTTCGGTCAAAAATCTCAATTAGCAGTTCGGGTGGTTGTAAAATTCAACTGATAAGAATGCATCGATCAATTAGACGATGACTTTGCTTATAACTCTCGAAATTTATAGGTAAATTTTTTTAATAATGAAAGGGATGGCTTTTAGATAGATACAACAATGCTCCCACGTTTGACAAGAACAATGCCACGATGATCTTATAAAATTTGATGCAGAAATATGTTTTTTGGCTGTCATAACAACAATAGCCCTACTTCATTTATACAGGGAAATTATAAGTTTTTGTGCGACGATCCTCCTATATAACAAACTGGCAGGAAGTCAATATTTAATATGCTTTGAAAAACCGGAGTATTCTATTGCTTAACGATGAAAAAGAGTTGCGCAACAACAGCGGGTTAAAAAGACCTTAAAAAAATATTTAAAATAAAAGCAAGTGGTTCTGAGGACGAATATATCTATAACCTGCAATATTCAGCAGCGCTGAGATGATGGCCAGGGTTCGTGAAGACACGAACCTTTTCGTATCACTTATTTTTTATACCCTATTCCTTTGCTTGGCGGCATTGCGATAGCAATGCGGGCAACCGGGCATCCTCACTATGTACCTGCCTGCCGGCAGGCACGAACCAGCACTAATAACTGAATAATACTCAGTTCTTCTGTCACATTAAAAATAAAGAACAAGAGTAGTTGGTTAACTAAACAAAAAAAGCTGCCCTTAAGCAGCTTTTAGATAAGTAATCTATTATTTAGTTACCAGATTTCTGTGGGACACTCTTTCCCATATTTTCGTAAAACTCTTTTACAGCTTTTAGTTGATCAGCCGTCAGAAGCTCACTCAATTTTTTTTCTTTAGCAGCCTTTAATTCCTGAATTTTTGCAGAACGGTCAGCTTCACTAAGATCACGCAAGGCACTCGCTGCCATGCGCATTTCAAAATTGATCTCTATAACCCTATCTGCAAGTGCATCGGTCAGTCCCGTTTTCTCTATCATCTGTGGCTTTATTTTATCTTTCATCTGCTGTAGCATAGCGGCAGGATCCGGAGCTTCTTGAGCTAGTTGAGCATGTGTGGCAGTCGAGATTACTGCACTAAAGATCAAAGTCAGCAATAAAAACTTTTTCATAAATTATAATTTTTGTGATGAAGCCTGAAGTTATTCACTTATAATATCAACTTACTTTAATAAATTTTAACTTATATTAACAACTGTATGAGCGGCATTTAAAAGAAAAGTGGTTGTCCGAAAATTACATGGACCAATATTGGTGAGAGCCTTTCGGCTGGGCTTTGTTTGACACGTGATTCATGCTTTTGTCCCCCGGGGTCTTGCCCAATGACATTACAATGAACGGAAATATTGATGGCCGACCCCGGGATCAGCACTGCTGCAACACCTCATTTACATGAACAAGCTTCTAATATCTCTTTATTCCCTTTTCATAAAAATGATGCGCTGGAATATTCATGATTAATAAAATCATTTACCAACTGCCATCTTTTGCCCAGGAAAGTAAAGAGAACTTTGCATCAAGTAAAAAAAAGTACAGAAAGAGTTATCTTTCTGTAGCTAATTCCTTTCATGCAATCCAATTCAGTTGAAGAAAAAGATGGAATACTGAAGTCAACGAGGTAATGTAAAATGACAATTGTTAATTTTCAACCATGAGTAAGAAAAAAATAAGAACAACCAGTAAAAGCGGGAATGTAAAAGACACAAGTACTTCCAACCTAAAAACTTTATCAATGCCAACAGGCCTCAACAGTATGATGAACTGGCTTGCGGGCTTGTTGCTTATCGTTTCATTTATATATTCCACCCTGGCGATTGACGTAGCAATGGCTCCCCGAAATATTTTTCTCAGCGGGTTTATTCTTTTGTTCGTGCTATACTTTTTTGCCTGGAGAAAAAGAGTTGTTGCCACTCCTTCTTTTTTGATAAAACTGATCTTTTTAACCGGTGGCGCCTTTGCTGTATGGGATCTGCTGGGTCTTTTTGGCGCCATCAATTATCATGAAGGTTATTATGAAATAAGCCGTCACCTGCTTCATCTTATTTTGTTTTTTATTGTATTACAGGCAGTGATCCAGGAGCCCGGCAAATTAAAAAGTATCTTTTATATATTAACAATAGTTGCATTACTGCATAGTCTTGTCGGCATCCTCCAATTCTATGAACTTGCATTTACTCAACTACCCGGCAATTACAAACCTTATGGCTTTATGACCAACCGGAATTTATTTGGGTCAGCGCAGGCATTGTTATTACCGTTTGCCATTTATACATTTTATGCAGCAAGCAGAACATGGAAAATAATTTCTGCATTTGCGATCGGTAGCATTTTTGTTTCATTGGTACTGTCACTCACAAGATCATCATGGTTATCGGGAATTGCCATCTTACTCATTGCTGCGATCCTTGTTTTAATTTTTGTACCCGCTATGCGAAAAAAATGGATGCTGGGAACCCTGGCAGCTTCAGTAGTTATTGCAGTGATCGCAGCCATACTGATATTGCCAAATAAAGAAAGCGAACTTGCCAGTTCAGTAAAAGAAAGAGCAGCGAGTCTTGCAACAAATACATCAACAACTACCATAGCAGGCGCCAATATTGCCGAACGACTAAAGCTCTGGAAAAAAACAGTAACGATGATCGGCGATCATCCATTACTGGGTGTGGGCGCCGGCAATTGGAAAATAGTGATGCCCTCCTACGGTCTTGACAGCACTGTTTTTGCTAAAGGATATTATGCACCGGACAGGGTTCATAATGTATACCTGCAAATTGCATCTGAAAGCGGCATACCCGGCGCTATCTTTTATTTTGGCTTTTGGCTCATTATTGTATGGACAGGATTTTCATTTCTACGAAAAACAAACAACGACAATAAAAAGATCATTGTGATATTAATGTTAGGCGGGCTTTCAGCGGTTGCGGTTGATGCCATGTTCAGCTTTGCAAATGAAAGAGTCGAACATTCAATATATATGACATTGATGGCAGCCATCATTGTGGGTATGTATGCACAGGAAACATTGGGCGCAGGTTATAAGATAGTAACTCCAAAAAGAATATTGGTGATCTTCCTGGTCGCTGTTGGTGCTTTCAATCTTTTTTTAGCCAAAAAGAGACTTGATTTTGAAAAGCATTTGATGAGGGCTGTGTATTATAACGATCAGAAACAATTCCAGCAAACACTCGATGAAGTAAAGCAAGGCACAAACGAGTTTTTCACAGTCGATATCACCGGAAATCCTTTGGAGATGTATAGCGGTATTGCCTATAAAGAACTAAAAAACCCTGATGCTGCAATGAGGGATTTCAATAGGGCAGTTGGCTATAGCCCTTACAATTGCAGGATATACAATAACAGAGCAATGCTTCACTGGGAGCTTAAGCAATTACAAAGCTCGGTCAATGACTATAACTCCGCTTTATTATATGCACCGGAGTTTGAAACGGTGATGAAGAATCTTGCATTCACTTATTACCAGGCAGGAAAATACAAGGAATGCATTGAAACCATCAACAGGATGAAAGAAAAAGATGAGATGACGATCAATGTGCTGAATGATGCTAAGAAAAAAACTGGTATGCAATAATAAATCGTTTCCGGTCATATTGCCTGTGCTGATGGATATACGATTACGGCTTTCTAGTCCTGGAATAAATTTATTCGCCTAAGGGTAAGACTCCGGGCGGGCGGAAGCAGTTCAATAAGGATAACACTGCGACCAAATTTCTTGTCTTCATCACTCTTATGATCGTATCTTACTAGGTTAGCTCACATAAACGAATCTTATCATCTTCATCTGCAATAATTGAGGTCTTATTTTTTTATAAAAAAATCACTCTCTGCATTATTATCCTGTATCAAATTCAAAACATAAATGCCATTTGCTAAATGACCGACAGGCAAAGTAATAATGTTTTGCCCCGCATTAAGTGCAATTTGTTTCTGCAAAACAATTTTGCCACTCATGTCTACAATCTGCAAATGGCTTAGGGATGCCGATGAAATTTTCCATTGAAGAGTTAATATATCTTTAACCGATTGAGCATTGTATATTAAGAACCCGGGAGTCCGATTGAATATTTGTACAATATTTGAGTAAGTGAATTTGCCATCGAGGTCAACCTGCTTGAGCCGGTAAAATGATCTGTTCGCCAAAGGCTGGTCATCGATCACTTTATAGTTTCGGATGGCAAAACTATTTCCCGCTGCAGTTATTCGTTTCAGAAAGTTAAATTGTCTTCCGTCATCACTTCTTTCGATATCAAATGATGATGTATTTACTTCCTGCGCAGTTTGCCAGTTCAACTCTACAGTTTTATTAATAAACCTTGCAGTAAATGAAATAAGTTCAACAGGCAGCGGTGCATCTAATAGTTTGACTGTCCAGAAATCGAATCCTCCATAATTACCGGTGGCATCTCCATCATTTGATAATGCATATCCGGTAATGATATAACCACCGTCTGCGGTCGGCACTGCACAAAATGCCTCGTCGTTAGAAGTACCGCCCAATGCTTTTTGCCATTGAATTGTTCCCGTGGCATTCAGTTTCACGATCCAATAATCTCCAACGGTCGGACCGGAGCTATGATCACCGGTGATATCTCCATCATTGGAGGATGAAACGCCACCGACAATATAACCTCCATCCGGTGTTTTATAAATAGACGTCGCCATATCAAAGTCTGAGCCGCCATATGTTTTTTGCCATTCAATACTGCCGGTGCTGTTTAATTTTACTATCCAGTAGTCACTGAATCCGCGATTGAAAGTGACATCCCCATTAACAGAATAGCTTTGTCCCGCAATAAGATAACCTCCATCAGTTGCCTCGCAAATGCTGATTGCATTTTCTACTGCATCTCCACCCAATGACTTCTGCCATTCAAGAGTACCCAGGTTATTCGTTTTTACTACCCAGTAGTCCTCACTGCCGGAATGATTTCCTGTTACATCTCCGTTATTAGGCGTACGGGAATGTCCAGCCATTATATAGCCTCCATCAGTTGTCTGTCGAACAACAACACCTCTATCCGCATTATCTCCTCCATAAGTTTTTTGCCATTGCATGATACCCGAGCTATTTAATTTTATTAACCAATAATCTTCGGTACCGTGATTGAACGTTACATCTCCATTTGCAGATTGAGTACATCCGAAAACGACATATCCGCCATCTGTAGTTTGCTCGATCGTGAATCCTTCATCATGCGAAGTGCCGCCGAATGCTTTTTGCCATTCAATAGTTCCGGTATTATTCAGCTTAACGACCCAAACATCTGCAAACCCATGATTGGATGTTGCATCTCCATCAGCAGACCAGCTTGTGCCGGTAAAAACATACCCGCCATCGGTAGTTTGGCGAATGCAAAAGCCTGTTTCATAATTAGAGCCTCCATAAGTTTTTTGCCACTCAATATTACCCGTACCATTAACCTTTACCACCCAGCAATCAGTAAGACCATGATTTAAGGTAATATCAATATCCGAAGAATTAGTGTGGCCGATCATAATATATCCACCATCAGTTGTTGGTTGTATACTTATTCCTTGTTCATGAAGACTTCCGCCATAGTTTTTTTGCCATTGTATTGCCGGCGCCTGCGAAAGAGCCCGGCTAACCAGCATGAAAGGGATAATGAAAAGTAATGGCACTTTAAAAAGAAGGAGTCTGCTGAATTTTCCTTTCATTGGAGGATAGGTTATAAAGTTTCTACTTTATTGCAGGATCACTAATGATCAGAGAAGTTAGCATGCCCGAAATGGAACGATGGTGCTATTCTCCTAAGATAAAACTTTTTGAGAACTCAAAAAATAAATGAGTCTGTTCGTTCCGGAACTGATACTTGGCTACTATCTAAGCATAACGATTCACTATTTCTTAAATGAATACGCTGATCTTTTTTTCGTACAGTTTATCGAACCATTTATATACTCCATCGTATGCGTGTGAAATGCTGAACAAGTGTTTCCATTTGTAACACGTGAAAGTGATATAGTAAATGCTGTTCGGAAGTTGATCGTGTTGAAACCGGACGGGCATAGTCAAAATTAATTAAAGGCCCTCGCGGTTATTCTTTTGTTTTTTCACTCTATCACGGGGTCTGTTCCTCATCATTCATTTATGCTGGAGCTACCGCTGGGCAAGACCCCGGGCGGGAGGAAAAACTATTTGGAGAAGTCATAGAAATCAAGAGGTCTTTAGTATAAAGACATTCAAAGAATCAGTTATACATACGAAACCATTTCGCTTCCTTTTTGTCCAAATACCGTGGGGAAACCGGTTCTTTCTGAAATTTCTTTTAATCGTGCTAAAATATCAAGCACCATATTCTCATCGCCAGTGATCAGTTCCATTGCTTCTTCCGGAAACATTCTCAGGGAAGCGCCCATGCTAAGGGCAGCCGTTTTTTTTAAAAGGTCAATGTCGTTATTAAGTAATGACAGAAGACCATCTTTTTCCATCCCAGGTCTTACCGGAAGAATTTGGGGAAATCTTGCAAAGGTAAATGCAAAATAGGCGTACAACTCTTTAGATATGTCGTTAGTTAGCTCAATATATTTTTGCAAGTTTTTACCGGCATTCACAGAATCGACGAAGATCTTGAATATTTTCTCGTTCATTGCCTGTGTCTTCTCTATCTGTTCCCGTTCATCACCCATCGCATTGGTAAATTGTTCTCTTTCTTCATCAGTTATTTCGCCAATAATCCGGATGGCAATTGTTTTTTGCCCTGCAGTAATAAAAGATGCACTGAATTTCTGATAAACGGATATGTAATGGTCCAACTGGGCATAGGCAGGAAGCGCTTTAGGACGAAAAAGAACGACTTCCTCGAATATCTTTTTACCATCCAGCAAAATCTCTACTTTGTTTTTGTCGATGAATGCGAGTTGAACCCTCGTTTGCCCAATCCACAGCAGATGTCTTGTAACTAAAGCCTGAAGCTCCAACCACCTTATCGTTTTACCTGTGTCTCCGCTTATATTGGTCATGCTATGCAATAAGTTCTCCATGTCAAGTCGACCTTTGTCCTGCAGCTTTTTCTTAATCCCAATAGGAGGCGACTGAGTAAGGTAAACCATCTCACCTTTGCTCATTGGTTTTGGTTCGAGGTCGCTTGCAATAAATTTTTTTACTTCCTTCTTTAAATCGAGCTTTACCAGACTATCCAACCGTTCCTGCAAATATTCACTGAACCGGCTGAGCCAAGCTCCAAAACTCGGAGCGTCTGAAAGCATTGATTCAACCAGACCATAGTCTCCATAAATATAACGTCTTAAGAAGCTATAGAAAAGATCAGCATCATAAAAATCATTGCATTTTTCCCTGGCTGCTATCCACAAGGATTTTACAGTTAAGTATCCCGGCAGGTAGCCACCCTTATCTGGTAAAAGAGGTTGCAAAAGGACATCGGCTTTACGTCTTATAAATTCATTGGAACACCTGGCCTTACCTAATGTCGTTAAAAGCGAGACAAAAGATTTTTCTTTTATTTCCATTGCATCAGGTCTGCAGAAATAAAAATAGATAAGTTCCATAGGTTTTGAAATAACAGGAGTAACCACATAGGGCATCACATCAAACTCGGCGAAGAGTGACATACCTTCACTTAAGGGCCGAAGTAATTCTGTAGCAGCACTATATTTTGTGTGATCATTCAGACTTTGTTCAGCTTTGTCATCGTGACCTTCCAACACGTATTGAAGCATTCGTGCCTGGGATCTGATCTTGAGCATAGATAAAGCATTTCCTATGGGCGCCATAAAACACCAGTGGTGCACTGTCTCATGTAATACAGCCGGAAGAGCTTCTGACGGGAACCCTCCAAACCGAATAAGGTTTTCGTAATCTTTGGCGATATCAATTTTGGGAAAATAAGTAGCATTGGTAACCATGTCCGTAAAGGCCCGGCCCGAATCGGACAGAGAACAAAAAACAGAAGAAGGTAGCTTGTTCTTCTTTGTCTTCATTCAATACTCTATTTATTCAATAAAGATGCAGGGTCGATGTCTAACAGCTTTGCTAACCCGGAAAGTACATCAGCTTCCGGCGCTTTACTGGAGCTAAGATCCATATCAAGTGTTTCCGTTCTTTTAACTCCGTCTTTGTCTACTATTTCGATAGTTCGCCGAATGCGATTGCGATCCCGGTTTTTAAGTAGCCAGGCCCCGAGAAGTTTTACGGCAGCAATACTTATGATTATAACAGCGGTCGTAACAAGTTCACCGTGCTTTCCCCCTGGCATTGCCTCATCTTTAAATTCGATATCTGCTCCTTTAAATTCATGTTGTAGTTCATGGTAGTCCAGTTTACTCAGGCCTGTAATATGAATGGCTGATGCATTTCGAGATTCCATAAATAATATTTTAGCAGATTACTCTAAGGTAGGTTAATTTCAAATAAGGCTTTTCAATCGCCAAATTCAGGCAACAGTTTTTGTTCCATGTTCTTTCACACAAAATTTATCTATGGAGTTGATCGGGATACGAAGAAGTAATATTCCTTTCTACATCATTCATATAATACCGAGAAAGCCAGGACTTATTACTTAGGCTGCATCGCTATTTTAGATCCAGGCAACTTCGACCTTAGTTCGATGTAACAGCATGGTTAAAGCGACTTCGAAGCGAGTATAATGCGACAACAATGCGACTCTTCAATATTATTGCTACCTGCATACGGCTCACTATTCATTTTTATAGTGGCTGCTACCGGGCAAGCCCCATGGCGGGCCGAAAAAATTTAAGCTTTATCTTTAGTAGCGGGTTGAAATAAGATTTCCATAATAGAGAATTAAATGAGCGAATTGAAAAACACTCTCAATTTGTTGCTGGCTGGAGTAATGATCATGATGTTTGTTTCATGCAGGAAGAATGTCACTGGTGATAGTATTATTATAACATCTTTCAACCCGGCAAGTGGATCAGCAGGAAATAAAGTTACCATACAAGGCAAGGGATTTGGAAATACACCAGCTTCAATCAAACTCTTTTTTAATGGAACAGAAGCAACTATTTCTTCACTTACTGATACAAGTATTATTACTGAGGTTCCGCAAGGCGCTACAACCGGTAAGATTTCTATTTCTTCAGACGGACGTTCCGCTAACAGTGCACAGGATTTTATTATATTACCGGGAACATGGACTCGTAAGAATGATCTTCCCGCGCCGGGGCGCCTTTTCGCATCAGCATTTTCTATTGGCGATAAAGGATATGTAGGCAATGGTTTTGTTTTCGATGGAAACGGGGCGGGTCCTGTGTTGAATGATTGGTGGCAATATGATCCCGTCACTGATCAATGGATGTCGAAAGCCATTTACCCGGGTGGCAAAAGATCAAATGGTATTTCGTTTGTCATTAATAATGTTGGCTACGTTGGTGCCGGTTGGGATGAAATGAGAATCCGAAAAAAAGATTTCTGGGCATATGATGCTTTAAATAACCAATGGATAAGAAAGACTGATTTCCCCGGACCTGAAAGGATAGATGCTATTGCATTTGGAGTTGGTAGCAAAGGATATGCAGGTACAGGCGATGGTATAGTTGGTTCAACCAGAGTTTATCTGAAAGATTGGTGGGAGTATGATTCATCAACCGATCAATGGACACGAAAAACAGATTTTCCGGGATCAGCAATTCAATACACATCAGGATTCGTGATCGGGAACAAAATATATATGGGATTAGGGCTATCGGTGGGTTCGGGAAATGCAGGCAAAGAGTGGTGGGTATATGATCCGTTAACTGATCAATGGAACAGAAAGGCCGATTTTCCCGGTTCAGGTTACAACAACACGTTTACCAATTGTTCATTTGTAATTGGAAATAAAGGGTGGGTCCTTCGCTATGTTGGCAAAGCCGAATTCTGGCAATATGATCCGGCAACCGACCAATGGAAGCAGCAAGCTTTTTTTGATCCATTAAGGATGAATAGCATTGCGTTTGCAATCGGCAACAAAGGGTATGTAGGCACAGGCACAGGTAGTCCTCCCGTGTTTCCTAATCCATGGACGCCGGCAACTAAAGATTTCTGGCAGTTTACTCCTTCGCAGTAGAAAAATAGAAACGTAGAGATTTCTGTCCGCCGGGGTCTTACCAGTTTGATATCACAATAAAAAGAATTGTTGATGGCAGACCCCGGGATTAGACTGCTGCAACACATTATTTACATGAAGAAGCTTTTCATATTTCTTTATTCCCTTTTCATAAAACGATGCGCTGGAATATTCATATTCAGTAAAATCATTTACCAACTGCCATCTTTTACTTACTGGATTATGATGTATGTATTTTATTTTTTCAAGAATAAATTTCATCGACTGACATCCCTTAGCATCAAAACTTTCTCAAACACTTTATGCCTCTGTCCTTTTGGTTTCTTCTCTTTTGCTTACGGCACTTTGAAGGTCTTCAAGTAATAAAAATTCTTTATTCTCTTCCAGGCCTTTTATAATATCATAAGCCATGAATCGCTTTGCATTTCCATTTACTGTATTTAAAGACTTTGGCATTGTTGGGAAATGCACGATGACATGAAGATGATTTGGCATGATCACATAACTTAATACACTGATCTTTTTTTCATACAGTTTATCGAACCATTTATATACTGCATCGTATGCCTGTGAAATGCGGAACAAATGTTTCCATTTGTAACAAGTGAAAGTGATATAGTAAACGGTGTTAGCAAGTTGATCGTGTGGAAATCGGACGGGCATAGCTAAAATTAATTACCAGCCCTCGTCTTCAGTTGAGGTTTTTCCGATATTCTTTTGTTTTTTCACTCTATCCCCGGCGTCTGCCCTCCTCATTCATTTATGTTGTGGCTACCGGTGGGCAAGACGCCGGGCGGGCGAAAAGAAACGCTACCGACCACGAGAGCACGTCAGGAGCAATTCGAGAATTCTAATGAAGACGTCGTGATATGCATTTATCCTTTTTCTAATCCTTGCCAGTGAGGCCTCTTATCCATTTTTCAATATCATCCTTTGTCTTACCTGTCTTTTGTGCTATCCGGCCCCAGAACTGTTCATCCTTTCCTTCTTCATATTTAAGATCATCATCGGTAAGATTAGCATATTTCTCTTTTAATTTTCCTTTCCACTCTTGCAATTTGCCTAGTATTCTCAGTGAGTCCATAAAAAACAGTTTGCGATTAAGAATAGATATCAAGATTTTTAGGGATTAAAAATTGTGCCAGAGTAATTAAGGCCATCCGAATTATTTTACTCTGATATTTTTTGAAACCTACTTGAATAAGCAGTTTTGCCGGTTCCTTCGGAACCAATGCTTAGTTATAAACTGATAACAACTCAAGATTTGATTGATTTGAAGAGAGAACACTACTGACAACCTTTAGTTTCGAAAATAATACTTTGGTCTTGTAAAGTATTATTTAATCAGCAACCAAAAGCAGGGGCTCATTAGTAACGGACACAAGGTTATTATGCCTATCCCTCGATTGAATCCCCTGCCTTTTGAATTGAACAATCTCCAGATAGAAATTTAGGCTCACGACCTATTATCAAGGTTTTGGAAGTGTTCAATCCCTGGTTGCGCTAAAAGGTCTTACAATGAAAAAGATTATTCACTTCATCGGTATTGATGTTTCAAAAGAAACACTTGATATTGCTCTGATCAGGAATAATGATAAGAGCAATATTTATTCTTCTAAAGTTACTAATAACAAAACTGGCTTCAAAAAAATGAAGCAATGGTTGAAGATTGAAAATGTTTCTGTGCAGGAAGCCGTTTTTTGTATTGAACACACAGGTATGTATAGTAAGCCGATAGGTCAATTTATTTTGTCGCTGCAAGGAAATCTATGGATGGAAATGTCTTTAAAAATAATCCGCAGCATGGGAGTTCAGCGAGGTAAGAATGATAAGATTGATTCAATGAGAATTGCTTTGTATGCACATCGCTGCCAGGATGAAATGAAATTATATGAACCACCACGCCCCATTGTAGAAAAGCTTAGAACACTTCTCCAGCTTAGGAAACGGCTCATTAACAGCAGAAACAGTTTACAGGTTCCGTGTAATGAACTGACAACAATCGATGAGCAGTCTGGCAAGGAAGCCACCAGGTTAATCAAATCTTCTGTAAGTGCTTTAGAAAAAAACATTGATGTGATAAATGAGGAAATAGATGAACTCATTTCTTCTGATCAACATTTGACTCATGAATTTGAAATCGGAACTTCTGTTCCAGGTATTGCAAGAATCACCTTAGCGTATATCATTTGTTTTACCAACGAGTTTAAAAATTATTCTGGTGGCAAACAACTGGCTTGTTATTGCGGCGTGGTTCCATTTGAGTATACTTCAGGTAAAAGCGTAAGAGGCAAACCACATGTGCATAACATGGCTAATAAATTTCTAAAAAAATTACTGCATATGGGAGCCATTGCTGCAGTTACTTATTATGATGAGTTTAAGTGTTACTACAAAAGAAAAGTAGAAGAAGGGAAACCCAAAATGCTTGTATTAAACAATGTTAGAAATAAAATGATACTCAGGCTAGCAGCTGTTATTAAAAACAACAAACCATATCAGAAAATTGCTGCCTGATCTTTTCTGCTATAATCTTAAAAACTATTTGGAGAAGTCATAGAAATCAAGGGGATTTTTATCACGCTATTGAAGCGTTTTTCCTTTCTTGGTCTAAAAAGAAATAGTCAGGACTTCACCCTTGTCAATTTCATTTCCCCAAATTGGTTTTTGATCAGGATCTCGTTCTCACTAAGAATTTCGCCTTTGCTTTTGATAGTCGTGTTGTTGTAGGTGAACGAATAAGTGAATTTATTACTATCAATTGTGCCATTATCCAATTTAACTTCAGCAAACGGTGTTCTCATCATGCCGGTAAGCGTTTTACCATCCACCTTGAATGTGTAATTAATTTCATAGGTACCATTGGGTGTTTCCCTTGTACCTCTCCAGTTTCCATCGATATTTGTTTGTGCAAAAACGGCTATGCTTCCTCCGAGGAATAATAGAATTAAAAAGTATTTCATAAAGTAATATTAGTGATCAAAATTATGAAATGAGTTTGAAGATTGTTGAGTAAATCTTTCTTAAAATACAGGAGCCTACAACCGGCATCCCGCATCGTTGGCCCTGAAACTTTATATTTCTAAAAGGCCGTCTGCCAATCCTTGCCATTGTACTTTAGAAAATCCGGCGATCCCGCTGACGCCGACCATGACATCACGAACTTTATCCACCAGCGATTCTGATTCAGTATTGGGAAGCATATTTCGATCCACGATCCATGAAACTATCTTTAGATTTTCCCTGATGATAATAAAAGAACTAGTGGTTTCATGAGAATAGAAATGTGCCGTCTCATTTTTTTTCCCGAACGGGTTTTCAGTTGGCCTCACACGAAACCCTGCAGATTGAAAGAATCCTTTATTTATTTCCTTCAGCTCTTCAACAACAACCCAATCATAACCGTCGCCTTCCTTATTTCCAGGCCCGGGAATATTTATCCTCAAATAATCCCCTTTAGTAACTTCCCTGCTGACTCCGTTACCATTTTGATCAACGATTTGAAATCGTGCAGTGATACCGGCCACTATATCATGCCAGTCATTTACAGAAAGTAATTTTTTCTTTGCCACTTCATATAGGGTTTGTGCAGCTGTTTCGTTATCTGCTACCTGGCTGGCCTCTACTTCTAATGCCTGTCCTTTAAATTGTTCAGGTATGATCCCTAGTATATCTTTTCGTTTCATTTCAATTTGGCTTTAGTGCAACATTTGAGGGTATGCTACACAACATTTATACCTGTAATCATTTATCGCTGCACGGTCAGTAATCATATAACCATAATGATCCTGTAATTTTAAATTCTTTAAGATTTGAAGAATAGAATACTGCCGACAACAATGGAAACAAACTACGCATAACGATCCTATATTTTTATATTCCTTATTGATATGAAGAAAGGAAGGAACACTACCGACAACCTTTAGTTTCGAAAATAATACTTTGGTCTTGTAAAGTATTATTTAATCAGCAACCAAAAGCAGGGGCTCATTAGTAACGGACACAAGGTTATTATGCCTATCCCTCGATTGAATCCCCTGCCTTTTGAATTGAACAATCTCCAGATAGAAATTTAGGCTCACGACCTATTATCAAGGTTTTGGAAGTGTTCAATCCCTGGTTGCGCTAAAAGGTCTTACAATGAAAAAGATTATTCACTTCATCGGTATTGATGTTTCAAAAGAAACACTTGATATTGCTCTGATCAGGAATAATGATAAGAGCAATATTTATTCTTCTAAAGTTACTAATAACAAAACTGGCTTCAAAAAAATGAAGCAATGGTTGAAGATTGAAAATGTTTCTGTGCAGGAAGCCGTTTTTTGTATTGAACACACAGGTATGTATAGTAAGCCGATAGGTCAATTTATTTTGTCGCTGCAAGGAAATCTATGGATGGAAATGTCTTTAAAAATAATCCGCAGCATGGGAGTTCAGCGAGGTAAGAATGATAAGATTGATTCAATGAGAATTGCTTTGTATGCACATCGCTGCCAGGATGAAATGAAATTATATGAACCACCACGCCCCATTGTAGAAAAGCTTAGAACACTTCTCCAGCTTAGGAAACGGCTCATTAACAGCAGAAACAGTTTACAGGTTCCGTGTAATGAACTGACAACAATCGATGAGCAGTCTGGCAAGGAAGCCACCAGGTTAATCAAATCTTCTGTAAGTGCTTTAGAAAAAAACATTGATGTGATAAATGAGGAAATAGATGAACTCATTTCTTCTGATCAACATTTGACTCATGAATTTGAAATCGGAACTTCTGTTCCAGGTATTGCAAGAATCACCTTAGCGTATATCATTTGTTTTACCAACGAGTTTAAAAATTATTCTGGTGGCAAACAACTGGCTTGTTATTGCGGCGTGGTTCCATTTGAGTAATACTTCAGGTAAAAGCGTAAGAGGCAAACCACATGTGCATAACATGGCTAATAAATTTCTAAAAAAATTACTGCATATGGGAGCCATTGCTGCAGTTACTTATTATGATGAGTTTAAGTGTTACTACAAAAGAAAAGTAGAAGAAGGGAAACCCAAAATGCTTGTATTAAACAATGTTAGAAATAAAATGATACTCAGGCTAGCAGCTGTTATTAAAAACAACAAACCATATCAGAAAATTGCTGCCTGATCTTTTTTACTATAAATCCTAAAAAACTATTTGGAGAAGTCATAGAAATCGGAGAACACTACGTACAACAGTTTCGTATCCGCAGTTGACTACCAATTTTTGGTAGCTCTGTTTTGTCGATTGGATTTTTTTGATCGCAAACTATCTCTGATTCTGGATTCTTCCTGTTGTGCAGATTGAAGAATTTTTTCGGCGGCTTGCTTGCTTAGTTTCTGTTCTGATCTTTGCTGTTGTTTTAATTCCTTCGGGCTCATTCCTGAATTCTGTTGCTTTTGGTTAAGCTGTTTTTTATTCTGATTTATTGCAAATTGAAGATTTTCTCTGCAATCCCTGTCTTCTGAATTCAGTTTCAAAGCATTTCTGAAGGCAGTTATCGCTTCCGGATAATTTGCTGATTTAAGAAAAGCCACACCTGAATTATAAAATATTTTTGCAGACATTGATTTATCTTTTGAAAGACCAAGCGCTTTTTTAAATGCTTCCGTCGCTCCTTCAATGTCATTGAGCCGGAACCTGGCAACGCCAAGATTGTATTGAGCAGTTAAATCCGCCGGGGATGTTTTTAATGCTTCTTCATATAACTTACTTGCATTTAAGTATTCAGATTTCTGATATTGCTTATCTGCATCACTTAAAATTTTATTTACATTCTGTGCTGAAGATGTTGAAATAAAAAATATAAGACATATAGTAGGCAGCATTTTCATTCCACTCTTTTTTTTTCGGGGATCATTATTTCTATTATCATCAAAAGGATCGCCGGAAAAAGAAACAGCTGATAATATGAATCGTAACGTCTTGCCTGACCGCTACCAGGATGTTTCTCTTCAAAATTGCTAAACTCTTTTTTCAGCGCATGTATAATATCATTTTGATCATTCAGGAGAAAAAAATTTCCACCTGTAATGGATGCGATATTCTTTAAAAGAGACTCATTTAATCTGGAAATAACTGTTTTTCCATTTTCATCTGTCATATATTGAGTGGAGCCAGCTTCTTTAAAAACAGAGCCTTCCGAAGTACCTGCCCCTATACAATAGACAACCACTCCATTTTCACGTAATTTTTTAGCCATACTGATGGCTGTATTATCATGATCTTCACCATCAGAAATTAATACAACAGTCTTGTATTTGTATTCATTGAGGTTTAATGATTTGTCACATAAGGCTAAAGCGTCCCCGATCGATGTCCCTTGTTGAGGAATAGCATCAGTGTTAACCTCGTTTATGTACATTTCAGCTGCTTTTGTATCATGTGTAATGGGTAACTGCAATAAGGCTTTTTCTGCAAAAACAATTAAGCCGACCCGGTTAACGTCTAAAGTTTGTACCAGGTTTTTAATTAACTCTTTAGCTGCCGATAGTCTTGTTGGGTTTATATCAGCACTCAACATACTATTACTGACATCCAATGCAAACATTAAATCAATGTCTGTGTTTTTAGATTCCGCCTGTATAATTTTTCGGGGATTTGCAGCTGAGATTATTAAAAGAGCCAGCGCTATCAGTATGAATAAAGGTTTGATGAAAAATAATCTTAGTGAAAATGATTTAATAAATTGGGCAATCAATAAAGAGTTTCCCAATTTAGTTTGAATCTTTCTTCTCCAGAAAAATGCATAAATAAGCAATGACACAGGGACCAAAAGCAAAAACAGAAAGTTGAGAAATTCAATATGTTGGAAAGAAAACATCAGTCTGTATTAATACATTAAATTTTTGCAACGATTTTAACCGGCTTTTTATCTGAAGATTTTTAGATTTTGTCTTAGCCACTTCAATAACTGTACTAAAACTTCAATAACTGTACTAAAAATGGGTAATTATTTAAAAATAAGCGGAATTTAAAGAATCATGGCATTATTATTTCCTGATGAATATTTATAATCCTGCAGTAAACAGGTAGAATTATCAAAACATTTTCTGAAATTTTTATAATAATTAAACCAGGTTATCCATAGGGTTGATTATGCAAACACCGAGTTTTATTCAAGAGGTCAGAAAGGAGTTGGGTAAAGTAATTATTGGGCAGCACAACATGATAAACCGTCTCCTGATTGGATTAATGAGCAATGGACATATGCTGCTGGAAGGTGTTCCGGGACTTGCTAAAACACTTTCTATCAAAAGCCTGGCAAAATGTCTTGATCTTCGATTTAGCAGAATTCAGTTTACGCCTGATCTTTTGCCCGCAGATGTAACGGGTACAAAAGTTTATAACCAGGAACTTAACAAATTCGACGTTCGCAAAGGGCCGATTTTTGCCAATTTTATCCTGGCCGATGAGATTAACCGTGCTCCCGCTAAAGTGCAAAGTGCATTGCTGGAAGCGATGCAGGAAAGACAGGTTACTATTGGAGAGCAAACTTTTTTGCTTGATGACCCTTTTCTTGTTCTGGCCACTCAAAACCCAATTGAACAAGAAGGCACCTATCCGCTGCCTGAAGCTGAGTTAGATAGATTCATGTTAAAAATTAAAATAGATTATCCTAACGAAATTGAGGAACAATTGATAATCCGTAACCAGATTAAAGCGGAGCCCTTGGAACAAATTCGGATTGTAACCACAGGAGAAGAAATACGGGCAGCAAGAAAATTAGTGAGACAAGTAGTGGTTGATGAAAAAATCGAGCAATATATCATCAGGATCGTTTTTGCAACTCGTTTTCCCGAAAAAAACGGGCTTGGCGACTTTAAGAACAAGATCAGTTACGGGGCATCACCACGGGCAAGCATTTATCTTGCAATGGCTGCAAAAGCAAATGCTTTTATGGATGGAAGAGACTATGTTATACCTGACGATATTAAAGAAATTTGTAAGGATGTATTACGACATCGCATAGGTCTCACCTATGAAGCCCAGGCCGATAGAGTAACCTCTGAAGATATCATTGATGAACTACTTCAAAAAAAAGTGAAAACACCTTGATGTCAGTTGAAGAAATATTAAGGCAAGTAAGAAGAATAGAAATAAAAAGCAAATGGTTGGCAAACCATGTATTTGCAGGCGGGTATAAAAGCGCTTTTAAGGGGACAGGTTTACGATTTAAAGAAGTGAGAGAATACGCACCGGGAGATGATGTGAGATTCATAGACTGGAATGTAACAGCACGAATGGGACATTATTTTACTAAACTGTTTGAAGAAGAAAGAGAGCTTTCTATCTATCTCCTGGTTGATATAAGCCCAAGCACCCTTTTTGGCACATCTCAGGGTAAACGGGAAATGATAACCCGGATCTGTGCTGATCTTGCTTATTCCTCCGTCCTCAATAATGATAGGATCGGACTGATATTATTCAGTGACAAAACAGATAAATACGTGCCACCCGGGAAGAACCCGGATCATACTGAATATATAATTAAGGCAATATTTTCGGCCAACTCTTCATCATCAAAAACAGATCTGGTTAAACCGATTGATTTTTTAAATAATATAACCCGTCATAAGAGCATTGTTTTTATAGTAAGTGACTTTGCATTTGATGGGTATGAAAATGCGCTACGTGTTCTGTCGAGAAAACATGATGTAATAGGACTTAGAGTCTATGATAAAGTTGACCAGGAACTACCTGATGCAGGGTGGCTTCACGTAAAAGATATTGAAACGGGTTTAACCATGTTACTAAATACCCGGGATAAATCTATTCGCAGGCAATATACCGCGCAATTCCAAAAGTTTTCAGCTTATGCGGCTGCCGCATTTAAGAAAGCTGGTGCAGAATTATTATTGCTTGAGACCGGAAAAAATTATATAACAGAATTACAGAAACTATTTCTTCAAAGAGTACGGTGAGAGCAATAAATTTTTCTATATTATTTCTCCTTGTTGAGACATTTCAACTTTTTTCCTTCCTCCAGGCTCAAAACATTAACGCATCGGTTGACCGTAACTCCATCCTGATCGGGGAGCAGATCAAATTAGTATTAACAGCAGATAATGTAGATGTAAAAAAATATCCAATTGTACAGTGGCCTCAAATTCCGGATACATTTAATCATTTTGAGGTGATTGAAAGAGGTAAAATCGACACCGTAAATAAAAATGGAGTAGATCATTATCAGCAAACATATATACTGACTTCCTTTGACGAAGGTTTCTGGGATATACCGGCATTTAACGTGTCATTCAGCAAAAGATCACGCCGTAATCCAGTTAGCGTACCTACACCATCCATTAAAATAAAAGTATTCCCGGCAGATATTTCACGACTTAAAAATTACCATGATATAAAAAATATCATGCAAACCCCTAAAGAGTCTGCTCATTCACAAACAAAAACAAATTCAGTAATTGCCTTAATTGCTGTTATTGTCCTGGTAATTGTATTATGGTTGGTTTTAAAAAGAAGAAGAATAAAAAACAAAACGTTAGAAAAAAAGGGAATGCTGAATTCCATTGATTGGATACTGGAGCAATTAACGCTGCTTGAAAAAAAACAGATTCCGGATAAAGAAGCAGTTAAAGAATATTATCAGCAGCTATACCAGCTGTGTCGTCAGTATTTTTCTATAGAATTCGACATAAACATATTGTACTGTACTACAGAAGAGTGGGTGGCCATACTGGAAGGGCTAGAATTGGATAAAAAAAATAAAGCACCATTTTATGAGCTTGTAAAAAAGGCTGATTCGGTCAGGTTTGCTGACAGAGATATTACTGAAAACCTGAATGAGGAGATCTCAACTGCCAGAAATTTTGTTAAAGCACTTCACCGGTTAAAGACAGGAAAGTCCTGATTAAAATTGAAACTGAATTGGAAAACTGGTTGAAAAATATTGAGTTTGCTTATCCCTGGATACTGTATGGACTGATAGTAATTCCCCTGCTTATTATTTGGTACATAATAAAAAGCAACAAGCAAAAGCCGTCCCTATTGATCAGTACCACTAAATTTCTTCCTAAACCGAAAGGGATCAAATCCTTTTTTTTCCATATTCCATTTATGCTTCGTTGTTTCGGCTTGTCCTTTTTAATAATCGCATTAGCCCGGCCTCAGCTTAAATTTTCAAATCAATCTTTTGAAGGGCAGGGAATTGACATCATGCTTTGTCTTGATGTAAGCGGGAGTATGTATCGTACAGATCTATTGCCAAACCGGCTTGAAGCTTCAAAAGAAGTAGCAAAAAATTTTGTGCAGGGAAGGCCTGGTGACAGGATCGGGATAGTAGTTTTTGGCAACAATGGCCTTACTATATGTCCCCTGACTACCGATAACAGTGCCTTAATTGAGCAGATCAATAATATTACAACCACCGAGTTAAGCGGAGCCGCAACAGTTATAGGAACGGGTATTGCAACATGTATAAACAGATTGAAAGACAGTAAGAGTAAAACTAAGATTATTATTTTTTTATCAGATGGAGTTAATTCGTCCGGAGCCATTTCTCCGGAAACTGCAATTGAGCTTGCAAAGGTGTTCAACATAAAAATATATTCAATTGGGATCGGATCAAACAACAAAATTAATGTAACACGTCGCAGCCCATCCCGGGAGCGAAATTTTGAATTTGACGACCAATTATTACTGAGAATGGCTGAAAGAACAGGAGGACAATACAGTCACGCAGGTAATAGTGAAGATCTTAAAGACGCATTTGAAAATATCAGCCGCCTTGAAAAATCAGCTATTCAAACGAGCATAACCACAAGGGTTGAAGAACAATTTTTGCCTTTCCTGGTTATTGGATTCTTGTTTGTATTTCTTGAAATTTCACTGAGATACTCTGTTTTCAGGAAATTTCCATAATGTGTAATAGCTAAAACTTGTCACTCCAAATCTCATACAGGAGACTTGTTAACGCACAGCCCTAACTAATTTAACGACTCTCCATGTCCAACAAAGAAAAAAAGTGGAAATGCCTGGCGCCAGTCGATTTAATTGCCTGCCTGCCGGTAGGCAGGCTTAGTTACAAACTACTACTGTCCGGTAAAATTTTGATTTCGTAAAAAAAGGAGGTCATTTGACCTCCCCTAAATTGGTAGTTTTGAGTTACCACACTTAAAACAAACCAACATGAACAAAAGTAATTTTTTTAGCGGACAGCCGATTTTTTCTCAACTATTGAAACTTATTCCCAAGGACAGCGTATTACGTATCGCATATGATAGTAGATCGGATCATTATTGTAAACGATTTAATACATATGAACATTTAGTAACCATGTTATATTCAATTTTCAATAATTGTAATTCTATTCGAGAAGTAACTACAGGTATGTTAGCCTCAGAACAACGGCTAGCGCATTTGGGTATCAGGTATCATCCACGACGGAGTACAATTTCAGATGCCAATATTCGTAGGCAGGCCGAAGTATTTGAAAAGATTTATTTCTGTTTGTATAAAAAATATTTTTCATTTTTATCGGACAGCTGCAAAAACAGTAAGGCATCAAAACTGTATATTCTGGACGCTACAACTATTTCTTTATTTCAGGAAGTATTGCGTACATCAGGGAAAAATCCATCAGGTAAAAGAAAAGGTGGTATTAAAGTACATACACTTATAAGGAGTGATCAGGATGTTCCTTCAATGATCCGCCTGACCGAAGCTGCGGCCAATGATTCGCAGTTCTTAAAAGAAGTTAATCTTCCAAGAGGTTCAGTTATTGTGTTTGACAGAGGGTATCGTGATTTCACAACCCTTAACCGGTTTACCAGTGAAGGCATCGCATGGGTTACCCGGCTTAACCGACTTTTTGCTTATGATATTAAACAAGAGTATATACTGCCAGATAATTCTTCTGCAATTATCAGCGATCAACAAATACAATTAGGATGGAGATCGGGTACTAGGGTAACAGCCAGGCTTGTCACTTATTATGATGACGCATCCAAAGAGAAGTATGAATTCTTAACCAACAACTATAGAATGAGTGCGATAAATATCGCATCCCTTTATCGGAAAAGATGGCAAATAGAACTGCTGTTTAAAAGAATGAAGCAAAACTATCCGCTCAAATACTTTCTGGGTGATAGTGAGAATGCGATCAAAATACAAATATGGTGTTCGTTGATAGCAGATTTACTCTTAAAAATTGTAAAGAAAGCAGCAGCAGCTAAATGGTCTTTCTCCAATCTTGCTGCCATGGTACGATTACATCTCATGACATATATCGATCTATTCAGCTTTTTGAAATCGCCAGAAAAATCATTACGTAGTCTCTACTCACGACCAGAAAGACAGAATTATAATCAGCTTTTATTTATTACATAGGCCATGCTAATCAAAAAAGGGAAAAAATCAAAAGAATACCTAACAGTATCAATGTAATCAGGTAAAAGCTATATTTTAACCGGACAGCAATAGTTACAAACTAAGCATAACGACTCTTATATTTTTTTATATTCTTTATTGATTTGAAAAGAAAGGAACACTACGGACAACCTTTAGTTTCGAAAATAATACTTTGGTCTTGTAAAGTATTATTTAATCAGCAACCAAAAGCAGGGGCTCATTAGTAACGGACACAAGGTTATTATGCCTATCCCTCGATTGAATCCCCTGCCTTTTGAATTGAACAATCTCCAGATAGAAATTTAGGCTCACGACCTATTATCAAGGTTTTGGAAGTGTTCAATCCCTGGTTGCGCTAAAAGGTCTTACAATGAAAAAGATTATTCACTTCATCGGTATTGATGTTTCAAAAGAAACACTTGATATTGCTCTGATCAGGAATAATGATAAGAGCAATATTTATTCTTCTAAAGTTACTAATAACAAAACTGGCTTCAAAAAAATGAAGCAATGGTTGAAGATTGAAAATGTTTCTGTGCAGGAAGCCGTTTTTTGTATTGAACACACAGGTATGTATAGTAAGCCGATAGGTCAATTTATTTTGTCGCTGCAAGGAAATCTATGGATGGAAATGTCTTTAAAAATAATCCGCAGCATGGGAGTTCAGCGAGGTAAGAATGATAAGATTGATTCAATGAGAATTGCTTTGTATGCACATCGCTGCCAGGATGAAATGAAATTATATGAACCACCACGCCCCATTGTAGAAAAGCTTAGAACACTTCTCCAGCTTAGGAAACGGCTCATTAACAGCAGAAACAGTTTACAGGTTCCGTGTAATGAACTGACAACAATCGATGAGCAGTCTGGCAAGGAAGCCACCAGGTTAATCAAATCTTCTGTAAGTGCTTTAGAAAAAAACATTGATGTGATAAATGAGGAAATAGATGAACTCATTTCTTCTGATCAACAATTGACTCATGAATTTGAAATCGGAACTTCTGTTCCAGGTATTGCAAGAATCACCTTAGCGTATATCATTTGTTTTACCAACGAGTTTAAAAATTATTCTGGTGGCAAACAACTGGCTTGTTATTGCGGCGTGGTTCCATTTGAGTATACTTCAGGTAAAAGCGTAAGAGGCAAACCACATGTGCATAACATGGCTAATAAATTTCTAAAAAAATTACTGCATATGGGAGCCATTGCTGCAGTTACTTATTATGATGAGTTTAAGTGTTACTACAAAAGAAAAGTAGAAGAAGGGAAACCCAAAATGCTTGTATTAAACAATGTTAGAAATAAAATGATACTCAGGCTAGCAGCTGTTATTAAAAACAACAAACCATATCAGAAAATTGCTGCCTGATCTTTTCTACTATAAATCTTAAAAACTATTTGGAGAAGTCATAGAAATCGATGGGAATCAATTCCTGGGAACAATTTTATATTTCTTTAAGACAGGAACGAGGGCATAGACGATTTCAATCAGAAGTAATAAAGCGATCAAATTAATTGAACGATTAAAAACTAAGTAAGAAAAAAATGTAAATCCGAGAGTGTAAAGATAAAATTCACGACTCCTTATTTTATTCATTATAAATAGTATCAACGTATTGTCATCTTTTTTTGCTCTTTGGCGAAAAAAGAGCAGCCAGGCAAGAAAATAAAAGAAACAAAATAATGCAAATATATATATTAGGCAGAATCTATTAAAGCCATTTGTTAAACATAAATACGTATTAAGAATAATCAATAAACCGTCCAATTGACCATATAGCGTGTTGTGCATATCTTTATGATCATGAGTAATTGCTCCAATTAATATATTTTTCTTGGTATTTCCAAGATATGCTTTAAGGAATCTGCCATCGGGAGCCCGTAGAGCCGATCCAAGATTACAAGTGACTACGGTAGTATCGAAACCGGCATAATAATTATCTGAATGGAATTTGTCAAAGTCCTCCACATCATAAATCATCTCGGGGATGAATGTATTATACATTCTTTTTCTCTTCCCATTCTCTGTTTTGTAACTCACAGCCCCAGACTATTTCGGCTGACCACTGTATTATTTATCCTTTCAAACATTAATACTGAAAGGTTCTTTGAAAAGGCGCCTTTTTCTATCAGCTTTTCGGTATAAAAATTCCCCTTTACCGGTGCAAAAGATGTAATTCCAAAGTTCTCTTTTCGTATCATCATCAAATTTTTGTTTTTAGAAAGCGCATCTTGCCCTATTGCGAATATTATTTTTCCTGAAGATTCCAGTTCGCCGATATATTTCTGTAAAGTGTCATCTACATTCGGCTTTATTGACTTATTCTCAAAAAAAATGTCACATATAATTATATTGTATAGAGTATCATTTTCGCTAAAAAATTTGAATAGTTGCGTCAGTTTTTCCCTGTTCGTTATCGGAAGCCCTGCGGCAGAATCTTGTCTGTGGATGTCTTTTTCATCTTTGGTTAGTTGCTGATCCTGTGTAACATTTATTATTAAAAAATTATTCTCAATAAAAGATGTATCATAATACTTGTTTGGAAGAACATGAATATTTATCCATTTTTTTACGGCTGTAGGGAATGTAACAAAATAATCCTCATCGCCAAACAACCAGGGTATATGAACGAGGTATAAAGAAGCCGTAGATAAAATAAATGATGTAACTGTGCAAACCAAAATCTTTTTCCACATGAGATCGTTAAACCATTTCTTTATTGCCTGAGAATAGTTCCTTCCAGCCATTTTGGTATATTTAAGTAATTTGATTTGCCTAGTTCCACATCAGCAATCTGACGAGTGACAGCCAATAGATTTTCGTATGACAGATATGGCGCTAAGCGAATAACATGATTCCTCATTATCTCAATTTTATTCGCGGGCAAAAAATCCATCCGGCAATCATTGCAAAACAATATTTTTTTATTTGTGGATGAATCAATAAGGTATAATGTAAATATTACAGGTGTGCTTTTTTCTACCCTGCTTTTATGAAATCAGATTTCGTTAGCATCAAAGAAGTAAAACCCGCAGACGGGTGGTCAAAAGAAGATATTTCCTTGAAAACTGGTTCGGGACCGTGAATAGCAAGATAATATTTTGAATGAGAAATGAAATTTAATGAACTGGCTTTTGAAATATTAAAAGATAATGTATCGTTTATCATAGTATTCTTTGCTCGATATTCCGCCGGTATAACTCCCCAGTATTTTGTCTTCAATGCTGCTGATTAATAGTATAGGCGCCACTTGCCTTGTGATACGCCAGAATGTTGTCGCTATTTCCATTCGTTATAGAAAGAGCGAAACCTCTTGTCCCGGATTTATTTGGATCCGTCTTATATCATTTTTGTTTTGTACTGGAAATTGCCTTGCTTTGATCCCCGGGCAATCAAAGCAAATCAGAACAAACGCGTCTTTTCTTTCGGCATTAAAGTATTTGACAATTTTATTATAGGCACTATCTAAGTCCTTTATGTTTGATATCATTTTTATCAACTCCTCCTGTTTTCTTTGATAACATTGAAATTTGCTATACTCACAAAACACTATACGCGGTGATTGTGCTGTACAAAGGATGATTATAGTTGATAAGCTTGTGATTGTCAGGAAAATCTTTTTCATTTTTAACCTATTAGTTAAAATAAAATCTTCGACGAAAAGGAACAGTGCTAATAATCAGAATTCTAATCCGGGGTGGAAAATGGAATTGATAGGGAGTGATTTCCTCTCAGAAAATTAAGTCAATTTTATTAAATTTCAAACAATGTTTTGAAGTGCCGCAGTTTATTCAAAAAAAGTTGGTCTTAGTTTCGGCTTGAGACGGGACCCAGTGCAACCAGGGATCATTCATATTGCCAGTATCTTCGAACCAAACTAAGCATATCCCTGCCTGCAGGCCAGGATTCAAGATTTTTTATTATACTTTATTGATTTAAAGAAAAGAACACTATCGACAAAGGGGAGACAGAGCATAACGATCCTATATATTTTTTACATTCTTTATTGGTTTGAAGAAGAAAAGGAACATTAACAACAACGCGGGGCGAATTTTCTGACCCCAATCAAATTACATTTTTCTTCCATTTTTGAAACTGTTTTCAATAGGTAGCTTTGCCCGTTCCTTCGAACCGATGCTTAGTTGCAAACTATTGCTGTCCGGTTAAAATATAGCTTTTACCTGATTACATTGATACTGTTAGGTATTCTTTTGATTTTTTCCCTTTTTTGATTAGCATGGCCTATGTAATAAATAAAAGCTGATTATAATTCTGTCTTTCTGGTCGTGAGTAGAGACTACGTAATGATTTTTCTGGCGATTTCAAAAAGCTGAATAGATCGATATATGTCATGAGATGTAATCGTACCATGGCAGCAAGATTGGAGAAAGACCATTTAGCTGCTGCTGCTTTCTTTACAATTTTTAAGAGTAAATCTGCTATCAACGAACACCATATTTGTATTTTGATCGCATTCTCACTATCACCCAGAAAGTATTTGAGCGGATAGTTTTGCTTCATTCTTTTAAACAGCAGTTCTATTTGCCATCTTTTCCGATAAAGGGATGCGATATTTATCGCACTCATTCTATAGTTGTTGGTTAAGAATTCATACTTCTCTTTGGATGCGTCATCATAATAAGTGACAAGCCTGGCTGTTACCCTAGTACCCGATCTCCATCCTAATTGTATTTGTTGATCGCTGATAATTGCAGAAGAATTATCTGGCAGTATATACTCTTGTTTAATATCATAAGCAAAAAGTCGGTTAAGCCGGGTAACCCATGCGATGCCTTCACTGGTAAACCGGTTAAGGGTTGTGAAATCACGATACCCTCTGTCAAACACAATAACTGAACCTCTTGGAAGATTAACTTCTTTTAAGAACTGCGAATCATTGGCCGCAGCTTCGGTCAGGCGGATCATTGAAGGAACATCCTGATCACTCCTTATAAGTGTATGTACTTTAATACCACCTTTTCTTTTACCTGATGGATTTTTCCCTGATGTACGCAATACTTCCTGAAATAAAGAAATAGTTGTAGCGTCCAGAATATACAGTTTTGATGCCTTACTGTTTTTGCAGCTGTCCGATAAAAATGAAAAATATTTTTTATACAAACAGAAATAAATCTTTTCAAATACTTCGGCCTGCCTACGAATATTGGCATCTGAAATTGTACTCCGTCGTGGATGATACCTGATACCCAAATGCGCTAGCCGTTGTTCTGAGGCTAACATACCTGTAGTTACTTCTCGAATAGAATTACAATTATTGAAAATTGAATATAACATGGTTACTAAATGTTCATATGTATTAAATCGTTTACAATAATGATCCGATCTACTATCATATGCGATACGTAATACGCTGTCCTTGGGAATAAGTTTCAATAGTTGAGAAAAAATCGGCTGTCCGCTAAAAAAATTACTTTTGTTCATGTTGGTTTGTTTTAAGTGTGGTAACTCAAAACTACCAATTTAGGGGAGGTCAAATGACCTCCTTTTTTTACGAAATCAAAATTTTACCGGACAGTAGTAGTTACAAACTAAGCATAACGACTCAAGATTTTTTTATATTCTTTATTGATTTGAAGAAAGGAACACGACCGACAACCTTTAGTTTCGAAAATAATACTTTGGTCTTGTAAAGTATTATTTAATCAGCAACCAAAAGCAGGGGCTCATTAGTAACGGACACAAGGTTATTATGCCTATCCCTCGATTGAATCCCCTGCCTTTTGAATTGAACAATCTCCAGATAGAAATTTAGGCTCACGACCTATTATCAAGGTTTTGGAAGTGTTCAATCCCTGGTTGCGCTAAAAGGTCTTACAATGAAAAAGATTATTCACTTCATCGGTATTGATGTTTCAAAAGAAACACTTGATATTGCTCTGATCAGGAATAATGATAAGAGCAATATTTATTCTTCTAAAGTTACTAATAACAAAACTGGCTTCAAAAAAATGAAGCAATGGTTGAAGATTGAAAATGTTTCTGTGCAGGAAGCCGTTTTTTGTATTGAACACACAGGTATGTATAGTAAGCCGATAGGTCAATTTATTTTGTCGCTGCAAGGAAATCTATGGATGGAAATGTCTTTAAAAATAATCCGCAGCATGGGAGTTTAGCGAGGTAAGAATGATAAGATTGATTCAATGAGAATTGCTTTGTATGCACATCGCTGCCAGGATGAAATGAAATTATATGAACCACCACGCCCCATTGTAGAAAAGCTTAGAACACTTCTCCAGCTTAGGAAACGGCTCATTAACAGCAGAAACAGTTTACAGGTTCCGTGTAATGAACTGACAACTTAGCGTATATCATTTGTTTTACCAACGAGTTTAAAAATTATTCTGGTGGCAAACAACTGGCTTGTTATTGCGGCGTGGTTCCATTTGAGTATACTTCAGGTAAAAGCGTAAGAGGCAAACCACATGTGCATAACATGGCTAATAAATTTCTAAAAAAATTACTGCATATGGGAGCCATTGCTGCAGTTACTTATTATGATGAGTTTAAGTGTTACTACAAAAGAAAAGTAGAAGAAGGGAAACCCAAAATGCTTGTATTAAACAATGTTAGAAATAAAATGATACTCAGGCTAGCAGCTGTTATTAAAAACAACAAACCATATCAGAAAATTGCTGCCTGATCTTTTCTGCTATAATCTTAAAAACTATTTGGAGAAGTCATAGAAATCGAGGGAAACTATTCTTCAACTCTAACAATATCAGAAACCACAAGTGTAACAACAAAATTGTCCTGATCTGGAACAAAAGTCACTGAATCAAAATGACAAGTGCTAATATTATGCGACTGCTCTAATGTAAGTTTTAAATGGTTTGTTATTGAACCAGCACCTTTATTAAAAACCGCCGTTTTTTTAATAGTAAAAACAAATATTTCTTGATCATTCATGGTTTAAGATTTATGAGTTATGTTTTCCTTTTTGATCCATCCATCGATTGAATCTAATGTCCTTTGAAATTCCCAACCAAAGTTGGCGGTATCTGTCAAATTCGTCCTAGCAGCAAGTCTCCTTCTTTGACCATCAAAATCTGTAAGTATTTCAGTGCCACTAAAATTCGTCACATAGTTATTCAAAAAATCAACAGCTTCTTTCATTGTATCCTCCTTATTTGGCTGACACGTAACATAGGTAAGCCTTAAAGGTTCCTTCTCTAATGAAGTTCTAAACATAGTCCAAGCAACAGCATTTGGATGGCTCCCGTTATATCTAAACTTTATATTCATTGGAGATGATACATAAATAAAACACTTGGGCAGATTTGGACTATCGGACATTAAGTCCTTTATCTCATCAGTGACCTTGGCTCCAATCGCATTTGAAACAACCTTAAATTTTGTAATCTCTCTGTTAATAAACAAAAGACCTTTTAGCTCTTCAATCCAAGGGGCGCCTTCTTTATACGCATATTTTAAATAATCATCATACACCGCTTTTGAAACAACTACGGGTATTCCATAGTCACAATGCCAATCATCTACATGTACTGCATTAAGGAGCATACAATAATCTTTGTCATCAGATGGCTTTACCCGAACTGATCCAAACCCTCCCATTATCATTTTACTTTTTCCTTCAGGTCCCAAAACATGATAGACTTTTTCAACAATATTTGCTTCCCCTACCACATCGAGGATACCCTCCATTAAATTTTTCTGACCACCTTGAGTCCACACTTTTCCAGGAAGTTTTGGAGTCCATTCTGTTAAAAAGAAATCACGCAGATATACAACTTGACCATTAATCAAAGGTTCTTCTGAATGTTGACCATATGAAAAATCATTCTGAAGGGCGGCAGACCAAAAACTTTGGCTGGAACTAAATATTCTATGACCCTCACGCAGGTCTTTAAACTTAAGTTTCAAAAAATCATAAACTCTGTAATAGCCTATTGTATCATCAATTAACTTCTGAAAAAAATGTCTCTTAGTTTCACCTAACATACTATTAATGAATTTTGAAATGAAAATTTGCTACTTAATCAGGAGATAATTGATAGGGACAAGATGGAACGATGGTGCTATACTATCCTAAGATAAAGTTTTATTCATTTAATTCAAAAATCTTCTGTCTTTAGTTTCTTCATTAATTTTTTGCCATTCAAAAAAATGCTTGCCTCTTTGTTTTAGCTCCTCAATTTTATCTTTATACTTCACAAGTGGATCAACACCAAAATCCGCTAACGGAAGAGGGATATTTTTTATAAGTCTATAATTGACTATATAGTTTCTTTTATTCCATTCATACCCTAAAGCTGAACAAGTATCATAAAACAATAAAAGTTGTTCATGATTTGATAATTGTGCCCGTAAAGTTTTTAAATATTTGAACTTATCCGCGAACTCTATCTCGTTTGATTGATCAACAAATTTTACAATTTGAAATAGCAATCTGAAATAATGGCCAAGTCTAGACATGTGTCCGTTAAAGGGTTTATACTTTTTCCGAAATTCAATTCCATCAATCTCTGTTTTAGTCGACGAAGAATCCCTTTGGTTAATTATTAATCCTTCTTTAATTCTTTTTATTAATAACGGCTCATAATTTTTTAATAAATCATCCAGTGCTTTATCAGAAGAATCTCCAACACCAAAAAAGAAAATCAGCCATGCAATATTTGTTAATTCTTCATGAGTGTATGATATCGTATACTTCAACTCTATAAGTGATAAGTAATTAATACGGACAACATGAAAAATAAATCTGAACTCATAAAACATATGAACAAAATATTTTCGACCCTTAATTTTATCTTCAATGTTGAATTCTTCAACATTTGATCTATGCAAGCGGATTAATTCGTAAAATTTATTTTCAAATCGATCAAGTCTTGTATCTAAATCCTGTTTTTTAAATTGCTTAGTTTGTCTAAGATTAGATTTATACTGCACCCAAAAAGCAATAAATGTTAGCCCGGCAGCAACAATAGCAATAAAAGGCCCCATTGTCCCTCCAATCGTACCTCCAATACTACCAGTGTTTGAAAAATTTACTCCTAAAAAATTCCTCAATGTGAATAGGAATGGCAAAAAGCAGATAAGAACTACAGCAATAATGAAAGGAATAATTGCTGACCAAAAGCTTTTATCAAACGTTTTATCTTCTTTTTCAAAATTGCCCATAAAATACAAGTTCAATTAATGAATAAAAATTATAAAATGCGATTGAAAGTATGTCAATGCCGAAAGAACGTTAAAATAAAATTTGCTAGCTAATCAGGAGATAATTGATAGGGACAAGATGGAACGATGGTGCTACTACATCCTAAGATAAGGTTTTTGAGAATAAAAAAGGAAAGCTGAGTATTATTTCCTGCATAGTTACTTGCCTGCTCCTTCACAGCTGATGCTTAGTTGCAGACTAAGCATAACGACTCAAGATTTCTTTATATTCTTTATTGACTTAAGAAAGGAACATTATCAACAAACTGTTTGGATATGCTTTATTGCTGAAGTGGTAGAACAAAAAGCATGGCATTGCACCAAAGCAGCGTCTCTTCTCCAAATTGAGAGGAGAATGAGAGGTGAGGTCTTACCCTCTAAGCATAACGACTCAAGATTATTTTTATATTCTTTATTGGTTTGAAGAGTAAGGAACACTATCGACAACGAGAGGACTTTAATGAGTGCAAAATCTTACAAACCTGTCAGGGAACTTATATTAACTGTCAATCTTTTAATTGCACCATTCTCTAAATCAGTTCTTATTCCTTTTATTGTAGTTGCTGAAGTGGGGTTTATGATTTGCCAATCATTCCAGAAATATTTCAATTTTAGTCTATACGAGGCAAAATCTTTACTGAAGAAGTCACTCTCATGAACACCATAAGTGAGAAAGCCCTTCTTACTGGTTGTAAAAGATCTTTGAATTTCGACAGGGGAACCTTCAATTTGTTTCTTGTAATAGACTTCGATCCAAATTTTATTCCTAGCCGCAGCTTTATATGCTCTACTAACAGACCTTCCCTCACCAAAAAAAACGGGATTAGTGACCCAACCGCCAATATTATTTAATTGCTCAGTTAACCATGTGTTGCAAAGCCCATCAACTTGGCCCCGAATTATACCAAGGCGACCCAATGTCTGTCGTAGAGGGCATTCAGTCCCTCGAACTCTTGCTATTTCATTTGCTGGATCATAATATCTTGTTTTTGTCTGATCAATTTGCATTCCGTCTGAGACACTCGCAGTGATGGTTACCTCTTGATTAGGGACAGTATAATCTTCTTTTAGATCACCCAAAATGGGTTCACTCCATTGAGTCGTTTTAGCGATTTCAACCAATTCGTATTGTATTGGAAATTTTGGATGCAACAGAATGGTGTTACTAAAACTCACCAACGTATCGGTACGAGTGCTAAATATCTTTTTGGTTGTCTTTATGCTGACTATACGTAAAGGAATTCGAGACCCTGAGTTTCTTTAAAATATCTTTCTAACTCAGAACTAGGAAACTCAACATACATGTTATTTATGTTAGTTCCCTGGTGTAAGGCCATTTCTTGTCCTGTTAACGACAATTGTATTTGTAATACCAGACTTTCCAAACACATTGCCAATAAGACTAATCTTATAAGTACCCGATGCTTTATGTTCAAGTGAAATACCGTTTATTCTGTATATGGCAAACAAGTCGTGTGTATTAATCAGGCCCCCAAGACTGTTAGCTATATCCTGAGTATTAGCTGTGAGGATGGCAGCTAGATCATTTAATTCATAAATGCTTGGAATATTACCAGCCATGATCTGATCGATTCCTTTCAGCAAACCCAATCGCTGCTGATCCAGATGTTCAAGTGTCTGAATCCGTTCATTATGAACAAAGTTTTTCAAACCATCGAGCATTAGACCAGCTTCTTTTAATCTGGATTCAGTAATGAAATTTTCTCTATCGATTGCATCATTGACTAAGGCATCCATACCCTTCAACATATGGTCTATTATTTCTTTCGCATCCTTTTTTAAATCATCGCCTACTAATAACCTCCATATGGATTGGGGTTCGCTTTTTAAAGTGATAATAGAAAAGAAAGAAAATAAAAGGAATGGAACGAATCTCTTTTTCATTTTGAAATGACTTTAAAGTGTAAAATATTAAAGTACTAATCAGAGAAGAAATTGATAGGGACAAGATGGAATGATGGTGCTGCTATCTCCTAAGATAAAGTTTTTTGAGAACAAAAAATGAAAAGCTGAGTATTATTTCCTGCATGTTTACTTGCCTGCTCCTTCGAGCACATGCTAAGTTACTAACTAAGCATAACGACTCAAGGTTATTTAATATTCTTCATTGAATTGAAGAAAGGAACACTACTAGCAACAGGGGGACTGAACTGCTGCATGTTTTCATCCTTCTGATTTACCAAAATCAGGTTGAATTTGTCGCCACAATTTGTCTAATCCATATGCGTAGGCATGAGAGCCTTCCAAACTCATTACCGCTATATTCACTAATAAAATGTTGCTTAATTTCTCTCTTCTCATAATCGCTGGCGGGTGTGTATCAGTATATCTGATTTTGTCATGATGTCCAGTTTCCAAGAACATAACCACCTTTCAACTCATCTAAAACGCTAAAGAAAATATCAATGCAAGCATGGTTAAATTCTAAGCCTAAGCCTTCCTGTTCGTTTTCCATGATATATAACAATGCATTTGCACCAATTAAGTCCGCTTCATATTCCTGTAACCAACCATCCGTGATAAATTCTACTCACGGTCAGCGAGCAAACGAGATTTCCTCTATGTTAGCATCGAGGTGGCCATGAAAAACATGGCCATATTTGTGACAATAAGACAAAAAGTTCCATTGCACTTGTTATTTGAAAGGAATAGGCCTGATATTTCACTATAAGTTTCTCATCTACAAGAAAATAATGGGGTGCAGAAGAAACTCTATTCTTAATAACAAAGCTTCAAGCAATTCCTTAAACCGTATCGCCATAAGAGGATTTTCGTAAATATTTTGTCAACATTTTGTTGTGTGAGAATAACCATTTCTTTACCATCTATAGGGTTTTCGAATGGGATAATTCTTGCACTATTTTAAATATAAGATTAAAAAAAATAAAATATTTCTTTCCAAACAAAATGATATAGCTTCTACTGAGGGCACTTTTATAGCCATCGCATTTAATCGAGAAGTAAATAGCGTGCTCGATTAATGACATGTTTGGTAAGTTAATGCCTTGTTCTTTCATGGCTTTTTCAATCTTGCCTTGTAGCTTAAATAATATCTCATAGAAAGCAACATCTTCATAAAAGGATGGCATTTCTTTTACAACGTTTTGAGAATTTTGGCAAAATCTAAATACGCTGAATGACATTCTGCTTCACCCCACGAAGGATATGCATCCTTGAATATTTATAATAAATATTTTTCGTGGCATTAAGTTCAGCGGCGTAAATTCACCGTTGGCAAGGAGAAAATTTCGTCTTAACAAGTGATCAATTTCCTCTTTCGATGCATGATTCAAAAGCGATGCTATTTGCAGAGGGTTAAATATTCAATTGCATCCATCATTTATTATCATTTAATTTGGGTGATAAAAACATATCCACAGAAATTTCATCTATTCAAGAAAATTCAAATAATAAAAATAAATGTTATACAGAGTTATTGTTTGGCAAGACCCAGGATGGATGGAAAACACTAAATTTTGATTAATTGAATTATATATGTTGCATAAGATGTTCGAATTGAAAATGCAATTGTATAAAGTCTTTTCTTATAAAGCGAACGATCTTCACTAATGTCATAACCTTCATAAAATTCTTTTTCGTAAGCTTCTTGTGGAGCAAAATTGGTTTTTTTCTTTTTAAATATGGTATCAAGAAAAGCCCGATCATGTTTTGGAATAAACATAATCGGGCTTATAGTGTCCTAGAATTTTAAAACAATCTTCATTTGGGAAATATTCCCACAAAATTCGAATAATCGAGTTACAATCAACATCATCAAATAGTTTTTTAAATAATTTGCCAAGGGCGGAACCTTAAACTCTGGCCATAATCGCTTTATATCAGATACCTGATAAATGTCGAGATTATAGAAGTCAAATTTCGAAAAATCAATAAGAATCTTTGGCAATAAAAGCGCCCTTGCAAAACGATCGCAAAAGATCTCTTCTACTTTTGAATGACTGACTTCATATGTTGGCCAATTTGCTTGAAAATATATCATATGAAAGGACACCAGTATTCTCATGGGCGATTGTAAACCTTTTTTGTGTTGTGAATAAGTTCTTATTTAAATTAACGATAAATCCCTTGGACTCTGGTTTTATGTTCCCAAGGAAAGAAGATTTCGAAAAATCAAGTATTTTATACTCTATGTTCCATTTTTTTTGAATCAGGTTTAACTAATCATCAACTATTTGATACCCTTTCTTGAAAGATTCATTTTAGGATAACTGTCACCTATGTAAACGATTGCTTCATCAATCACATCACAATTGTCTGTAATGCTTAGCTTATCTTTTATGTATTCATTATAGCTCATTGTTTTTGCGTACTATCGAACCCGAATTCGGGAAGATTTTTATCATCTTTTGTTTGATTTTTCGCTTTCTGGATTTAGTTTTTCGATTATTTTTTCTATCCTTAATAACTTCGATATAAGATTGCTCCAATATTTCATCTCATCGTCCTTTGTCAAATTAGAGCCTCCTTTAGCAGCCTTCGACACGATTTCATTTGACTCCATCGATATTACTTTGTGATTATATCTTCCATTGTATCATGTGTTTCATAGAATCAGAATATCTTTTCTCTTAAATAATTTTTTAATATTGAATCATTATGAATATCGAATTTATTTTCACATACAGATCTTATTAATCTAACTGTAGTGCATTTTGCTCGGATTAATCAAAATTGTCATTGACCATAGACTCCCATATCTCTCTGTCAAAAGATTTACTTCATTAGAGTAATTCGCTTCCATTGGCAACGTGTCGAAAGTAAATATCCTTCCGTCTGTCCATTCTATTAGTGCCTTCGCAATCTTTTTCGCATTTTTTTGGGAGGGAATGAGATTAAGAAGATCGCCGTCTTCAACATCTAGCGTTATATTTGAGATACTTCTGAACTGAGTGCCTTTTCAATTTCATCTCGTCCTTCGGGCTCTTTACAAGTAGTGACTGCTGTGTGGCCCTCTTTACTAGTGGTTCATTCTGGTTTATTCGAAAGACTGCCTTGTATAAATTCCTCTTCAACATTTTGTTTAATATCTCAAGGGCATATTTCAATTTATGATTGCTTTTCAACTTTGATTCAAGCAATAAGAGAAACCCTTCATCACCTAAATAATTGCTTCTATAATATTTTTCGGCTTAAAGGTTAATTCATTAAATTCGCTATTGTTAAATTTAGCTTTTCTCGTTTCAGTAGGTAATGATCTCTCATACTTTTTTAGCAAAGATTGCGTTTGTTATTACTTTTGTATGATGAGAATAGACCTTTTAGATAGGTCATATCTTATTCTAGGCAAATCCAGAATTGCCGTACAGATTCATGACTAAATTTTCTTCTTTGAAAATACTTACTCCAGAACTACACATGGATTTGTCCTTTTTTTTCGTAGTATAGAAGGTTCATCAATGACAAACTATTTTCATGCTCGTAAGCAAAGCTTTGTCCAATGTTTTTAGTATACCGGCATAAAGCGTGTCTCGTAGTGAATAATCCATTAGATCAGCGCAAATAGTATTACTTACTATATCATAGTTTATTTATAGATAGGTTTATGTAATTTCTCGCAAACCTTACTCGACTTCTCTCAAGCCATTTGTTCTTCTAATTATCATCAAATGCGGGCTCACTTGTAACGCTACCTATAAAAAACATTGATTTCGTCAAATTGATATATTCATCGGCAATTTTTCTCAATTCATCTCCAAATTTCATACCTTCAAAAGTGTGGGGCTTCTTTGTATTTCTTTTTAAACATTTTCAAGGATAATTCAATCTTGGCAAGTCATCATCATGTCTTTCAAAAAGCTTTGATTGATACCTCATCTGTGTGACCAAAAGGACAATGAAACTCATCATGAAGAAGACCATAAAATCGGACCAACTGGTTTAAACCATGTATCTCTGAAAATAATCGTTGTCAAATATCTTTGAAGAAAACGCCTTTCAATGTCTCTTTGAAATATTCCTTTAAATAGTTATTCATTTCATTTAATGGGTCTTTATTGAAAACTGAATTATGATTATCATATAAGGAGCTTAAAATTTTTGATGTCCAATATAGAACTCCCAATAATTAAAATCTCGATGCTCTGGCAGTTGGATAAGAAACATTTGAATTACCTAGTTGTTTAGTACTTCATCCGCTGCATTATTCTGGTATCAACCATTACCATTTCTAATATCAATGTCTTAAATTTCTATCTGGAAAAATTCTAACTCTTTTATAAGGAAAAGGAAAAAATCATTGTTCAGTATTTTCTGTTTTGAGGTGGCCATAAGTTTAATTTAGTATTCCCAAATTTAATTCAATTTAAAGTCCGACATATGTTCCGGTTTATTTTCTCAATAGCGCAGTTATTATTCGATTCACGTATCGGTCGCCGTATGGAAGCAGATACCCCGCTGAAGGTTTGTGTATAGCCACGTGGCGGAGTAGCAGCGAACAGCCGGCACTAAGTTGATTTATTGTGCTACTGATCATAGCCCCAACTTATCATTCATTCACTCGTATAATTTCGCAAAGCGGTGGAAGCTTTGATGGTCTTGATGGATAAAGATAATTAATTCTTACACTCATATTACAAACACTCGTTTGCTCATTGGAAAAAATGTGGATTAAAGTTTGAAATACCCTACTGCACAGGTGGGTTAAAAAACACATTTTTCGTATCTTCGAAATGTTGCCTGCCAGCTTAACTCCATTAGGATTGGAGTTGGCATTTACTAAAATTATTAATTATTTATTATTCGATTATTACCATTCAACGATGGCAAGCAACAAAGGTCTGTACGATCCCCGCTTTGAACATGATGCCTGTGGTATTGGTTTTGTGGCCAATATCAAAGGAAATAAATCTCACCAGCATATTGCCGATGCACTGACCGTATTGGAAAATATGGAACACCGCGGCGCCTGCGGCTGTGAAAACAATACAGGCGATGGCGCCGGCATCATGATTCAAACTCCACATGAATTTTTCTTTGATGAATGCATCAAGCTGGGCGTTCATCTGCCTGCTTATGGTAAATATGGCGTGGGTGTGGTTTTCTTTCCAAAAGAGATCCGCTTGCGTGAAGAATGCCGTGATATCTTTAACCGCTCTGCTGAAAAACTGGGACTGGAAATTCTAGCTTATCGCAAAGTGCCTGTGAACCCTGATGGCATCGGCCCTACTGCATTTCAGCGTTGAACCGGAAATGGAACAGGTATTTATTGCCTGCCCCGATCATATTAACAATCCCGATGATTTTGAAAGAAAATTATTTGTGCTGCGCAATTATGCAACGCATACCATTAATAATACTGTAAAAAAAGATGCGATCGGTTTTTATATCGCTTCGCTTTCCTATAAAACAGTTGTTTATAAAGGGCAGCTGACCAGCATGCAGGTGCGACATTATTTTCCTGACCTCAGTAATAAAAGAGTGGTGAGTGCATTTGGTCTGGTGCATTCCCGTTTTGCCACCAATACATTTCCTTCATGGAAACTGGCACAGCCATTCCGCTATATTGCACATAATGGTGAGATCAATACGCTGCAGGGAAATCTGAACTGGCTGAAAACAAGTGAAAAAGGTTTTACTTCTCCTTATTTCACCAAAGAAGAAATGGAAATGCTGTTGCCGATCGTTACAGAAGGACAAGTCGATTCTGCCTGTCTGGATAATATGATTGAACTGCTGACACTTGACCGGCCGCTCACTTCCACATGTGATGATGATGCTGATACCCGAAGCATGGGATGGCAATGAGCAAATGGATCCTGTGAAAAAAGCATTTTATGAATTCCATGCTTCTATTATGGAACCATGGGATGGCCCGGCTTCTATTTCATTTACCGATGGAAAAATTATTGGCGCTACACTCGACAGAAATGGTTTGCGTCCTTCACGATATTGTGTTACCACTGATGACCGTGTGATCATGGCATCTGAAACAGGTGTATTGCCTGTTGATCCTGCAACTGATCAAAGAAAAAGGAAGATTGCAACCGGGAAAAATGTTTGTGGTGGATATGGAGCAGGGAAGAATCATCAGTGATGAAGAATTGAAACAAAAGATCTGTTCACAAAAACCTTATGGTGAATGGCTGAATAAATATAAGATCCGGCTGGAAGAATTGCCTGAGCCAAGAGTAATGTTTACTCATCTTGAACATGACCAGGTTTTTAAATATCAGAAAGCATTTGGCTATTCCACAGAAGATCTGGATACGATCATTGCACCAATGGCACTGGATGGAAAAGAACCTGTTGGTTCAATGGGAACTGATATTCCATTGGCAGTATTGAGTGATCAGCCGCAGCATCTCAGCTACTTATTTCAAACAATTATTTGCACAGGTTACCAATCCGCCGATCGATCCTATCCGGGAACGAATGGTGATGTCACTGGCAACTTTTGTTGGTAATAATGGAAATTTGTTGGATGAAGATCCATTGCATTGTCATACCGTAGCATTGAAACATCCTGTGCTTACCAATCATGAACTGGAAAAAATAAGAAGTATTGATACAGGTATTTTCCAGGCAAAAACATTGCAATGTTATTTCAGGGCAGATGGTAAACCTGGTTCATTGAAAGAATGGACTTGACCGTCTTTGCCGCTATGCAGTAGATGCAGTAGATGATGGTTTTGAAGTATTGATCCTTTGCAGACCGGGCCATCGATTCTGATCATGCACCTATCCCTTCATTGCTGGCAACGGCTGCTGTGCATCATCATCTTATCCGCAAAGGTTTGCGCGGACAGGTGGGTATTGTTGTAGAAGCCGGTGATGTTTGGGAAGTGCATCATTTTGCCTGTTTGCTTGGCTTTGGTGCAACTGCTATCAATCCTTATCTCGCATTGTCTATCTATCCGCGATATGAAAGCGAACGGTAAACTGCAAACTGAACTGAGCTGGGATGAGCTGAAGAAAAATTATATCAAAGCAGTGAATGATGGATTGCTGAAAGTGTTTTCGAAAATGGGAATCTCTACCTTGCAATCTTACCAGGGTGCACAGATATTTGAAATACTCGGATTGAATAAAGAAGTGGTTGATAAATATTTTACCGGTGCACTTCAGCGTATTGAAGGAATGGGTCTGGATGAAATTGCAAAAGAAGCATTGGCAAAACATTTCTTTGCATTCAGTAAAAAAGATATCCCTGTTGACCGTTTACCTGTAGGTGGTGTTTATCAATGGAAACGTAAAGGTGAATTTCATTTATTCAATCCGCAAACCATTCACCTGTTGCAGTATTCAACAAGGATGAATGATTATACATACATTTAAAAAATATTCAAAGCTGGTAAATGACCAGAGTGAAAAAGCAGCTACGCTGCGAAGTCTGTTTCAATTCAAACGCAACCGGCCTTCGATTTCTATTGATGAAGTAGAACCTGCAGAAAATATTTATAAACGTTTTGCTACCGGTGCGATGAGCTTTGGTTCTATTTCATGGGAAGCACATACCACACTGGCCATTGCCATGAACCGCCTTGGTGGTAAAAGCAATACCGGTGAAGGTGGTGAAGATGAAAGAAGATATGACACCATTGCCAAATGGCGATTCGATGCGCAGTGCTATCAAACAAGTGGCATCAGTGCAAGATTTGGTGTAACAAGTTTTTATCTGACAGAAGCAGATGAACTGCAGATAAAAATGGCACAGGGTGCAAAGCCCGGTGAAGGCGGACAGTTACCCGGACATAAAGTAGATGAATGGATCGGTAAAACACGACATTCTACACCGGGTGTTGGATTGATCTCTCCTCCACCGCATCATGATATTTATTCTATTGAAGATCTTGCACAATTGATATTTGATCTGAAGAATGCAAACCGTAATGCAAGAATAAATGTGAAGCTGGTATAGAAAGCCGGTGTGGGAACTATTGCTGCCGGTGTTGCAAAAGCAAAAGCAGATGTGGTGTTGATCTGCTGGTCATGATGGTGGTACAGGTGCATCGCCGTATCAGTTCTATCAGTCATGCTGGTTTGCCATGGGAACTTGGGCTTGGCAGAAACACATCAAACACTGGTAAAAAATAAATTGCGCAGCCGTGTGGTGGTGCAGGCCGACGGACAAATGAAAACAGGAAGTGATATTGCTATTGCTGCATTGCTTGGTGCAGAAGAATGGGGTGTTGCAACTGCTGCGTTGTTGTTGAAGGTTGTATCATGATGCGTAAATGTCATCTGAATACTTGCCCTGTTGGTGTAGCCACACAAGATCCTGAATTAAGAAAACGATTTACAGGCAATGCCGATCATGTGGTGAACTTCTTCAAATTCATTGCACAGGAATTGAGAGAGATCATGGCTGAACTTGGTTTCAGAACTGTGAATGAAATGGTTGGACAGGTAGATTACCTGGAAATGAGAGAAAATATCAATCATTGGAAATATAGTAAACTTGATCTTTCTCCTATTTTATATAAAGAACCTGCATCACTGTATACAGGTTTGTATTGCATGGAAGAACAGGATCATGGTTTGACAGATGTGCTTGACTGGAAATTATTGGAAGCTGCAAAACCTGCCATTGGAATAACAGGAAAAAGTAAAAGCTTCATTTCGATATTAAAAATACTGATCGTACTGCGGGAACTATTTTATCGAACGAAATAACAAAAATATATAAGGCAGCAGGATTGCCGGATGATACCATTCATTTCAAATTCACAGGAACAGCAGGACAAAGTTTTGGTGCTTTTAATACAAAAGGAGTTACACTCGAACTGGAAGGTGATGCCAATGATTATTTTGGTAAAGGATTGAGTGGTGCCAGATTGATCATTTATCCGCCAAAGAATGCAACCTTTACTCCTGAAGAAAATATCATTATCGGTAATGTTGCTTTCTATGGTGCTACCGTCGGTGAAGCATTTATCCGCGGTAAAGCAGGTGAACGTTTTGGTGTTCGTAATTCAGGCGCACATGTGGTGGTGGAAGGTGTGGGTGATCATGGTTGTGAATATATGACTGGTGGTCGTGTGTTGATACTGGGTGATACAGGAAGAAATTTTGCAGCAGGTATGAGTGGTGGTATTGCTTATGTGTATGATGTGAAAGGAAAGTTTGCGGATCAATTGCAATAAAGAAATGGTTGATCTTGATGCTTGTGATGTGCATGATAAGAATGAATTGTTCACGATGATGCAGAAGCATTTTGAATATACAGGAAGTACGGTTGCGAAATTTATTTTGGAAGATTTGGATAACCAGTTGAAGTATTTTGTAAAAGTGTTTCCGAAAGATTATAAGAAAGCTTACAGCTGAAAGCAAGTGAGGTGAAAATCAAAATAGAAAAATGAGTTTTTTGAACCACGGAGACAGGGAGACACAGAGATTCACAAAGTCTCTGTGATACTTAGTGCATTGTGCCTCCGTGGTATTAAATTAAATATTATTAACGATGGGTAAACCAACAGGATTTTTAGAATTTACAAGGGAACTTCCTGCCAAAAGACCGGTGGAAGAAAGAGTGAATGATTACAATGAATTCATTGAACAGCTATACTGATGAAAAGCTTAATCAGCAGGCGGCCCGTTGTATGAATTGCGGTGTTCCTTTTTGTCATAATGGTTGTCCTTTGGGTAATGTGATCCCTGAATTCAATGATGCAGTTTATCGTAAGGACTGGAAAGAAGCATATGATATTCTTGCATCAACAAATAATTTTCCTGAGTTCACCGGACGAATTTGTCCGGCGCCCTGCGAGACAGCCTGTGTGCTTGGCATCAATCAACCTGCCATCACTATTGAAGAAATAGAAAAACATATTATCGAAATCGCATTTGAAAACGGATTTGTACAACCAAAGAAAATAAACAAACGCAGCGGAAAAAAGTTGCTGTGGTTGGTAGCGGTCCTGCAGGATTAGCAGCAGCAGCACAATTAAATTATGCCGGGCATACTGTAACAGTATTTGAAAGAGATGACAGGCCCGGTGGGTTATTGCGTTATGGCATTCCTGATTTTAAATTGGAAAAATGGGTTGTTGACAGAAGAATAAAGTTGATGGAAGAAGAAGGTGTGATCTTTAAATGCAATGCCAATGTTGGCGTGAATGTAAATATAAATGATCTGCTGAGAGAATATCATGCAATTGTTCTTAGCCGGTGGATCAACTGTTCCCAGAGATCTGAATATTCCCGGCAGAGAATTGAAAGGTGTTCATTTTGCCATGGATTTTTTAAAACAGCAGAATAAACGCAATTGCAAATCTTGATCCATTTGCAAATGCAACTATTGAAAGCAATATTTATCCTGAAGATATTTTTGCCACTGATAAAAATGTAGTGGTGATCGGCGGTGGTGATACAGGCAGTGATTGTGTAGGAACATGCAATCGTCATAAAGCAAGTTCAGTAACACAGTTTGAGTTATTGCCAATGCCGCCAAAAGAAAGAACATCATTCATGCCCTGGCCAACTTACCCGATGATGTTAAAAACATCTTCCTCACATGAAGAAGGTGCCGATAGAAAATGGGCCATCGCTACAAAAGAATTTATTGGGGATGGAAATGGAAATTTAAAAGCATTAAAGATCGTTGACCTCGAATGGAAGATCACTGAAGATGGAAAGCCTGCATCTTTTGTTGAAGTGGCCAGGAAGTGAAAGAGAAATTCCTTGTGAACTTGCCTTGCTTGCAATGGGATTTGTACATCCTCAATATGAAGGATTGCTTCAGCAATTGGATGTTGAACTGGATGAAAGAAGAAATGTAAGAGCAACGGAAAAAACATACCACACTAATATCAATAAGATTTTGCAGCCGGTGATATGCGCCGTGGCCAATCATTAGTAGTATGGGCCATTAGTGAAGGAAGCGAATGTGCCCGCAAAGTAGATGAATTTTTAGCCTCGGGCCAATCACTATTAGAACGAAGGGAAGCCTCAATACTCTCCATCTAAGTCTTCAGATTAAATTTTATTTTAATTAGTCGCCTTTAACGGCGACTGTTTCATTTATGCTAACAAACTGGCACAAATTTGGAATTATCACCATCATTTTCACATTACATTTTTTTTTATGTATAACTTGAACATGTGTTAGTCGTTTGAATTGTTATTTTTGATTCACTGGCATCCGTTTTTAATCAATTTTAAATAACAACGATTATGAGTAAGAAAACCGCTAAACAAATTTTACCCTTTGTATTACTTGCCGCAGTCGCTATCATTGCAATGTTTATTAAACCAGCCGCAGATTTTGTTCCCGGAGCCGATGGCCCTCAATACAGCAATGCTGATATTGCCTGGGTATTAGTTTCAACAGCTCTTGTGTTTTTAATGACCCCTGGTCTTGCATTCTTTTATGGTGGAATGGTTAACCGTAAGAATGTGATCTCAACAATGATCAAAAGTGTGGTAGCCGCAGGTATTGTTGGTGTGCTTTGGGTAGTGTGCGGTTTTAGTCTTGCATTTGGTGAATCAATAAATGGTTTTATTGGCAACCCTACTACTTATGCATTTTACGATGGAGTAAAATCAGGAGCTGCATGGCCGTTGGCAAATACAATTCCTCTTACACTGTTTTCATTATTCCAATTGATGTTTGCAATCATTACTCCCGGTCTGGTTGTGGGAGCAGTTGCTGAAAGAATAAGATTTACTTCTTATATCCTCTTTATTGTTCTATTCTCTTTATTAGTATATGCACCTGTTGCACATTGGAGCTGGCATCCGGAAGGATTCCTTGCTAAAATGGGTGCATGGGATTTCGCCGGAGGTACTGTCGTTCACATTACTGCCGGTTGCGCCGCATTAGCAGGTGCCCTTGTTTTGAAAAGAAGAAAGTCACATGTTGAAAATAAAGAGATACCACCTGCAAATGTTCCGTATGTATTGATCGGAACCGGTTTGCTTTGGTTCGGCTGGTTTGGTTTCAATGCAGGTTCTGCAGTGGGAGCAACGCCTCTTGCAGTGAATGCATTTGGAACAACAACAACAGCCGCTGCTTCTGCAGGTCTTACCTGGATGTTCTTTGATGTTATCAAAGGAAAGAAACCTTCAGTACTTGGTTTCTGTATCGGGGCAGTAGTTGGATTAGTTGCGATTACTCCTGCTGCAGGTTTTGTAGGTATCCCGCAAAGTATCATTATTGGTTTGATTGCCGCATTGGTTTCTAATGTTGCAATTGCTATCAAACAAAAATCAACAAAACTGGATGACACGCTGGATGTATTCCCTTGTCATGGTATCGGTGGTATGGTAGGTATGTTGATGACAGGTGTATTTGCAAGTACTGCAGTACATGGTATTCCGGGTGGTCCTAATGGTTTGTTCTATGGCAACCCTGAATTCTTCTTTACCCAATTAAAAGCGATGGGTATTGTTGTCATATACAGCTTCTCTGTCTCTTACGGTATATTCAAATTAATAAACTTCATAGTTCCAATGCGTGTATCTGAACTCGAAGAAGAACTCGGTTTGGATGAAACACAGCATAATGAAAAATATGTACAGGGAACATTGCTTGTCCATCACAACGGAGAAATAAAAGAAACTCCTGTTGAAAAATTTTGATCGAAAAGAAAAAGGTACAGCCTTGATATAAACCTCTGGCAAGGTTTAGGGCTGTACCAATTTTAAATAACAATTAAAATCATTACAATGTTACGAAAAATTTTCGTGGCGCTAACTGCCATTACGTTAGGTCTTTTTGCAAATGCACAACTCGCTTCGGTAACAACAGACACCACCGCAATTCCGGCGGCCGCGGCAGAAGAACCAAAACCAACATTTACTATTACTGGTTCTGCTGATGTTTATTACAAATATGATTTTGCAAAAACAAGAGCGAACACTTATACAAGCTTTACCGGTTCTCATAACAGTTTTGCATTGGGCATGGCCAGTGTAAAATTTGAACACAAGGGAAATAAAGTGGGTGCTGTGCTCGACCTGGGATTCGGTCCCCGTGCAAAAGAGTTTAGCTATACCGATGAGGGTATAACACAAGCGATAAAACAATTATACCTCACCTACTCTCCCGCTGACTGGCTAAAATTTAGTGCCGGTACATGGGGAACCCATGTAGGTTATGAGTTGCTTGATCCGCAATTGAACCGTAACTATAGCATGAGCTATATGTTTACCAATGGCCCATTCTCACATACAGGCTTGAAAGCCGATATCACAAAAGGAAAACATGGCTTCATGATCGGCGTTTCAAATGCAACTGATTTCAGAACTCCGCCTGATGGCTTTATCAATAAAAAATTCATTATTGCGCAATACAGTCTTGCGGCAAGTGATAATGTAAAACTTTACCTGAACTATGTTGGTGGTAAAAATTTCGATACATCAAAAGTGAGCCAGTTTGATGCTGTGCTTACCGCCAAAGTAAGTGATAAGTTTAATGTTGGATTAAATGCAACAGTAAACAGCACACAAAGCTGGGATGGCGCAAAAAATGTTGATGGACAAAGCTGGTGGGGATCTGCCATTTATTTAAATGTTGATCCAAAGCCATGGTTTGGACTTACGTTACGTGGTGAATATTTCAATGATGACAACCAGCTTAAGATGTTTTCATTAGCACCCGAAGGAGGTAGCATTTTTGCTACCACGCTGTCTGCAAATTTCAAAGCTGGTGGTTTTACTTTCATTCCTGAATTCCGGTTTGATAACGCAAGCCAGTCTGTCTTTTTTGATAAAGATGGAGCCGCAAAAAAATCAGCAGGGAATTTTTTACTGGCAGCAGTTTATTCTTTCTAAACCTGTCTCCGCCGAAGAAGAGGACCCTGTCCCCCAAAGGGGGAACTTAGAAAGAACACTTCTTTGTTTGTTTGGAATATATTCTATGTTGAAGTGGAAGAGATGAAGTTTGGCTTAGTGCAAAAGCACCGCTCCTTTCCCTTTGGGGAAGGAGAAGGAGGATGGGGCCGCTGAAGTGAAAGATATACAAATTGGAATTGCACTAAAGAACCGCTCTTTTCCCTTCGCGTAAGGAGAAGGAGGATGAGGCCGCTGAAGTGAAAGATATACAAATTGGAATTGCACTAAAGAACCGCTCCTTTCCTTTCGGGGAAGGAGAAGGAGGATGGGCTCTTGCTTATAATATCATTAAAGAGGTTTGAACTTAGCCCTATGGTTAATTCATCAACTATCTTTTCATATGGCAAGCAATCGTTGAGGCCGTCCGTTTCTACGGAGGGCCTTTTTTACAACCCCGGCCCCCTGTCCCCGAAGCGGGAACTTAGATCGAAAGAATCAATACTAATCTGATTTGTTTTGACAAATGATAGTGTCCTGATCGAAAGTGGCAAACAAAATTAGTGAGTCATCTCCCCTTCCCTTTGGGAGGGGGCTTTAGCCGGGTCTTATTTTTATTGGAGTGGCTCTGGGGGTTAGGCCGAATTTCTCCCTGCATTAATAATTCCAAACGAACAACGCATCAATAATTTTTCGTAGGTACTTTTTATTGGCGCATTAATTATAGCTTCTTCCATTTCCCTTACGCGGATCATAGCGTATTGCTGTATCGTAAGCAATGGCAATACGATCCTTTCACGCATTTGAATCGATTGTTGCTCGATCGGATAATCATCCATCAATTCAGTTTTTCCCGACAAGCGGAATATGTATTGCTTTGTTAATTCATACTCCTTGAATATGATCTGCCATATCTCTCCGAATTTTGGATGATCAGCAAGGTGTGCAGTAAGGGGAAAGAAAGATTTGTGCATAGCCATTTCACAGTTATCAAGCAGTGTTTTGAAAAATAAAGATTCGTTGTATAGCTGTTTAATTGCCGGAAGTTTTCCCTGTTGTTCCAGTTTTTGCAAGGCGGTGCCTACGCCAAAATACCCGGTCACATTTTGTTTTATCTGGCTCCAGGCGCCTACAAAAGGAATGGCTCTTAAGTTTTTCAACGACATCTTTGAAGCGCCCCTCTTAGCAGGGCGGCTTCCAATATTTGTATCGCTATAAAACCGCAGTGGGCTTGCATGAATTAAATAATCAAGAAAGTCAGGATGATTCTTTAATTGACTATAGGAATCAAAACTTATATCAGCTAATTCCTGGACCAGGTTTTCCTCTTCGTCGTCCAATAACGTTTCTTTATTTGCAAAGATCTCATTGGAGATACCTGCATGGATCAATTGCTCCAAATTAAACTGTGCAGAATCTATGTTTCCAAAATTTGAGCTGACTGTTTGCCCCTGTATGGTAAGCTGAATTTCTTTGCTTGAAATATTTTTTCCAAGTGATGCATAAAATTTATGTGTCTTACCACCGCCCCTTGCCGGCGGGCCGCCGCGTCCATCAAAGAACACGACATCGATTCCATGTTCTTTTGAAATAGCAGTTAATTCTTCTTTTGCTTTATAAATACTCCAATTCGCCATCAGGTAGCCGCCATCTTTTGTGCCGTCACTAAATCCCACCATTATTACCTGGTTATTATTTCTTCTTTTTAAATGTTGCTGGTACTCTGCGTTGTTGTACAATTTTTTCATGATGGAGGCAGCACCTTTAAGATCGTCAATAGTTTCAAACAATGGAACGATATCAACATTCAGTTCTTCTTTTTTCCATCCGCCCAGCAACAACAAGCCATATACTTCCATTGCATTCAATGCACTGTTACATTGGCTGATAATATAGCGATTGCAACCCTGCACTCCATTGTAATGCTGAATTTGTTTTATGACCTTAACGGATTCAATGGTGTCTTTTTGAATTTCATCGCCGGTCAATAATGATGGATCTATCGGCTGCAGGTTGGAAAGTATTTTTATTTTTTCCTCTTCATTTAAGGATGAATAATTTTCAGGGATGTCTTTTACTTTTCCGATAAGGGACCCGATGACCACGCCGTGTACAGACGCCTCCTGTCTTATATCAAGTGAAGCAAAATGTAATCCGAATATCTGTACTTTGTTTTTCAGGTTATTTACAAGATGAAGAAAAAGGCTATTGTGCTTATAAATTAAAATCTCCCGTATCTCGTCAAGTGTTTTTAAAATTTCTTTTTGAGTGATGTCAGTTTTTTGCCCGGGAACAAAAATATTATTGTAAAGTTTTTTTTCGAGGTCCCCGAGCAGCACATCCACTCCTTCGAAAGTAAGTCTGCGTTTCAGTCTTCTTATTTCAAGATAATAGCATTTAATAATGCCTCCGCGCAATGCTTCTGCTACCTGCAAAGTAGTTGCGGCTGTTACAAATGGATTACCATCCCTGTCACCGCCCGGCCAAAAGCCCATTCTTATGACTGAATGGTTATCCGATAAAGATTCTGAAAAATGATTTTTAAAAAATGATGCTATTCTTCCGGCGGCCGCATAAAAAACATTTTCCAAATACCAGATCAAACTCACGGCCTCATCATACGGTGTCGGCTTCTGATGTTTGAAGAATGGCGTTTTTCCTAATTGCTGTAATAAAACATTTACCTGGCTGGCATTATTTTCAGCCAAAGCTTTTGAAAGATCATTAATGATACCAAGAACAGGACCCGGGTAAAATTGGGTTGGATGTGCGGTCAATACAAGCAGCACACTAAAATCCTTTAAGTTTTTCAGCAAGTTCATCCTGTAATTTATCTTGTGTAACTTCTGATTCAAGATGCTTCAGTGTACCTACCCCATTCATATCATTCACATCTTTAAAAGCAGCATCTTCCAGTGCATCGAACAACACCACCTGCCTTTCGGCGTATTGAACAAACCTGAACAACAGGTCAATCTTATCTTCTTCCTTTAGTGATGAAGTATGCTTATTGAAAAAATCTTCAATGATCTGTTTGGGACTCAATTTCTTTTTAAAACCTTCTTCGCAAACCGAAAGAAATAATGAAAGTAAAATACCTGTTTTCTCTATGCGATGAAAAGGCAATGAAGTAAATAAACTATTATACAGTTGAAACTTAACGCCAACAAGATTCCTGAATCTTTCTACTGCTGCCGATGATGAATTACTCATTGATCAAATCCTTTTATAGTGTTTATTTAATGCGGCAAGCAATCATTTCAAATTTAATTCATTTTTTGTTCTGATTCGTTTTGCGTAGAGACAATAAACCACAAACAAAAAAGCTCTCCCTTTTGAGGAGAGCTTGCATATGAAGAGATGTCTTGTTATTCTTCGCTTTTCACATCCGTTGCCGCTTCCTCTGACTTACCTGCAGTTTTCTTTGCACGGCCACGACGGGTTCTCTTTGTTGTCTCTTTTGTTTCTTCCTTACCCTTTCCATATATATCATTAAAATCAACGAGCTCGATCAATGCCGTTTCAGCATTATCGCCGGGACGGGCGCCGAGTTTAATAATACGGGTATAACCACCAGGGCGGCCAGCTATTTTTTCAGCAACAGTGCTGAACAATTCTGTGATAGCAGCTTTGTCCTGCAAATAACTGAATACAACACGACGCTGATGTGTAGTGTTTGTTTTGCCTTTTGTAAGAAGCGGCTCTACATATACACGTAAAGCTTTTGCTTTTGCAACAGTTGTAACGATCCTTTTGTGAGTGATCAAAGCAACTGCAAGATTACTGAGCAATGCATCCCTGTGGGATTTTGTTCTGCTCAGATTTTTGTTTTTGTCTCCGTGACGCATGACGATTTGTTTGAGGGTTGACGTAGAGACAAGGCATGCCTTGTCTCTACTGCAACCAGTTTAAAAATATCGGCTATACCGTGTCAGGAATTATAGCCTTAATCCCCCTCATTGCTGAAAGAGATTATTAGTTACGAAATTGTTCAATATAGATCTGAACGCTGAAGAGTGCGACGCAACGAAAGCTTAATAGTAGCGATACTGCCGGCTGCATAATCATCAACATTCATCTAAAACTATTTCTATAAAAAAAGAAGCTGTATCGATCTAAGTTCCCCTTTAGGGGACAGGGGGTGTTTTAAAAATCATCCTTATCCAACCCCAACTTACCTAAATCCATTCCGAATTGAAGGCCTCTTTCATTCAATACCTGCTCGATCTCAGCCAATGACTTCTGACCGAAGTTGCGGAACTTCATCAAGTCTTCCTGCTCGTATTGTACTAATTCACTCAAAGAATTAATTTTTGCTGCTTTCAAACAGTTGAATGCACGAACAGAAAGATCAAGATCTTCAAGTGGTGTCTTCAATATCTTACGAAGCTGAAGAGTTTGTTCATCAACCAGGTCTTCTTTCTTCTCTTCCTTATTATCAAATGTGATATTCTCATCTGTAATGATCATCAGGTGCTGGATCAAAATACGTGATGCTTGTTTCACTGCTTCTTCAGGATGAATAGTACCATCTGTAGAAACTTCCATGATCAGTTTCTCGTAGTCAGTACGCTGTTCAACACGGGTATTCTCGATCGTGTACTTCACATTTTTTATCGGCGTATAAATAGAATCAATAGGAATATAGCCGAGGATCGCATCTTTTGGTTTGTTATCCTCAGCAGGCACATAACCACGGCCTTTACCAATTGTCAATTCAATATCCAACTTAGCAGAAGAATCGAATGTACAGATCAGCAATTCAGGATTCATGATCTGGAAACTCTGCGTTCCTTCACCGATCATTGCAGCAATAAACTCAGAACGATTCTTAATTGAAAGCATGATCCTTTCATTGGTTACTTCATGATCAACAACTTTTTTGAAGCGAACCTGTTTCATGTTCAATAAAATCTCCACCACATCTTCAGAAATTCCTTTGATCGTTGCAAACTCATGATCCACTCCATCGATCTTCACACCCACAATTGCATACCCTTCCAATGAACTTAACAATACACGGCGAAGCGCATTACCGATAGTAACGCCAAATCCCGGTTCCAAAGGACGAAACTCAAACTGAGCTTCAAAGTCGGTAGCCTTTTGTAAGATGATCTTATCAGGCTTCTGGAAATTTAAAATTGCCATATTTTATGTTTAAAATTTTAGAATTTAGATTTTAGATTTTCTACGAAGCAGAACTATTATTATCTCTTTTATTTTTATTAGCCCGGCTTCATTACTACTATTAAACTTTCGTTGCGTCGCACTCTTGTACTTTATTAATTCTATTCATCAGGCCCAGGCCCCATCCTCCTTCTCCTTCCCCGAAGGGAAAGGAGCGGTGCTTTTGCTCTAAGCCAAACTTCATCTCTTCCACTTCAACTTTAGAATATATTCCAAACAAACAAAGAACTCAGCCCCATCCTCCTTCTCCTTCCCCAAAGGGAAAGGAGCGGTGCTTTTGCTCTAAGCCAAACTTCATCTCTTCCACTTCGACATAGAATATATTCCAAACAAACAAAGAACTCAGCCCCATCCGCCTTCTCCTTCCCCAAAAGGGAAAGGAGCGGTGCTTTTGCTCTAAGCCAAACTTCATCTCTTCCACTTCAACATAGAATATATTCCAAACAAACAAAGAACTGTTCTTTCTAAGTTCCCCCTTTGGGGGACAGGGGGCCCTTTTCATCCTAAGTTCCCCCTTTGGGGGACAGGGGGCCGGGGGCCGGGTCTTACTTACTATACAACTCCACGATCAACTGCTCTTTAATATTCTCTGGTACACTCTCCCTTTCAGGATAAGTAATAAATGTGCCATGCATTTCAGTTTCATTCCAATCAAGCCAACTGAACTTTGGATTCTTTCCTTTTATAGGTGCTGTAACTGAAGTCCTCGTCTTACTGCTTTCTTTAATGCTGATAACATCACCGGCTTTTAATTGGAAAGAAGGAACATTCACTACATCGCCATTAACAGTAATATGTTTGTGGCTTACCAATTGTCTTGCAGCAGGACGTGACGGAGCAATACCCATACGGTAAATGGTATTATCCAATCTTGCTTCCAACAATTTGATCAGGTTTTCACCTGTCACACCTTTACGACGGGATGCTTCTTCAAATGTTTTGCGGAATTGTTTTTCTAATACACCATAAGTGTATTTGGCTTTTTGTTTTTCACGAAGCTGAAGGGCATATTCACCTAAGCTTTTACGCTTACGCGATGCTCCATGCTGACCCGGAGGGTTGCTGTTTTTATTCAGCCATTTGCCATTGCCCAATATGGGCTCACCAAAAATGCGGGAAATCTTGGTCTTGGGACCAGTGTAACGTGCCATAGTTTTTATTCATTTCGATTTTTTTTGTAACGGTGCTACGATCGGTAAAAAATCGTAAAAAATTAATCGGGCACCCTTTGGTTAAATGAATGCGGCCCATCCCATCCTTCCCAAAGGGAAGGCTCAGATCGAACCTGTTCATGTCCTGGCAACAATCTTCTATGCGAAGAATGTTTGTATGTAAGAACTTCTGTTAATCAATATAAATAATACTACCACCTAATTTCCTCCGCCGCGGCGGAGACAGGGGCCTAAACTCTTCTCTTCTTCGGAGGCCTGCATCCATTATGCGGCAGCGGCGTCACGTCTTTGATCATCACTACTTCAATACCACTTTGTGCAATTGAACGGATCGAACTTTCACGACCTGCACCCGGGCCTTTCACATATACATCCACTCTTTTGAGGCCAGCATCAAATGCAGTCTTTGCAGCATCACCGGCAGCCAATTGTGCAGCATAGGGAGTGTTCTTCTTAGAACCTTTAAATCCCATTTTGCCGGCACTGCTCCAGGAAATTACCTGTCCGTTCTTGTTGGTTAAGCTGATGATGATGTTGTTGAAACTGGCAGTAATGTGTGCATCACCGTATGCATCTACTTTTACTATTCTCTTTTTTGCGGCAGCTTTAGCACTTAGTGGCTGCTGCGTTTCTTTTGCTTTTGACATAATTTCTGTTCTGAGGTAATCTTTTGTTTTTTATTTTCTCTTTTCGGCCCCGATAGCTATCGGGAGAATCAATCCTACTGCTGACTTACGAAGCGATCTGGTATTGATTCATAATTAATATATAAGTCATATTGAAAATCCGGGACTCAGTACAGACCAGGCATGCCTTGCCTCTACAGACTCCGAACTCATTACTACTTCTTCGGTGCTTTCTTTTTACCGGCAACCGTTTTACGTTTACCTTTTCTTGTACGGCTATTTGTTCTTGTACGTTGGCCACGAACCGGTAACCCTTTACGATGACGAAGACCGCGATAACAGGCAATATCAAGCAAACGCTTAATACTCATTTGAACTTCACTGCGAAGCGCACCCTCCACTTTCAGTTCTTCGGTAATAGTATGACGAATAGCATTCAATTCTTCATCATTCCAATCATTCACTTTCTTGTTACGGTCAATATTATTCTTATCCAGAATAAATTTTGCAGTAGAGAGACCAATACCATAGATATAGGTAAGTCCTATTTCCCCTCTTTTGTTTTTTGGTAAGTCAACACCGGCAATACGAGCCATATTTTTCTAAGTTTAAATTCCAAGAAACAAATCTCAAATCCCAATTTGGTTCTTGTATCTTGATTTTTGTTTTTTTAATTGATTATCCTTGTCTCTGCTTGAAACGGGGATTCTTTTTGTTGATAACATACAGCTTGCCTTTGCGGCGGACGATCTTGCAATCTGCGCTGCGCTTTTTTATGGATGCTCTTACTTTCATACTTGTTGCTTGTTTCTTGTTACTTGTTATTTGTTCCTTCTTGTGCCTTGTGCCCTGCCTCTTGTGCCTTTATTTATATCTAAAAATTATCCTTCCCCTTGTCAAATCATATGGACTCATCTCTACTCCCACTTTATCACCCGGCAAAATGCGTATATAATTCATTCTCATCTTACCAGAAATAGTGGCCAGTATCTCATGACCGTTTTCCAATTTTACCTTGAACATAGCATTTGATAGCGCCTCTATAATGGTTCCATCTTGCTTGATCAGGGATTGTTTTGACATATATTTTTGGGAGCGCAAAGATAAGAGGATCAACCCTAAAAATAAAAAAAGCGGGATTTTTTTTCCCGGCTCTTTTGAAAGTAGTTATAGCAAGACCAGATTTCCCTGAAACCAGGCTCTCATGGCCGTTCCAGAGGCACTTTAGTCATTGCAGAATGGAGATTTTGCAGCTCATGAACCGCAATAGGAACATGGAAATGGCGGTTATCCTCCCGGTACCACATATCCAGCTTGGAAAAATCACCAGCCACCGGAGTCACCAGCCTGAAAACACCTTTCTTATATTTTATAGCTGTTCCATCAAGCGATTCCTTTTCAAAACCAAACTTAAGCAACTGAGCCTCATCTAAAGCTACAGGGTAAATATCCTGAGGTGCATACCAGAATTCCTGAATGCCATTGTCAACAAGGGCCATTTGCTCTTCTGCATTCGTTCGCACTACGGTGCCTTCCCGCATTAAGCCCTCATCATTAACCATTACAATATCGCCGGACTGGAGTTGACCAAGTTTTACCATATAGCAAGATTTTATTATCCGAATATAAAAAAGTTTATATACCCGAAAAAGGATTTTGTTTAACTTCTTTTATGATAACTGATAATTGCCCAGCCGTTGAATGCAACGGCAAACCCTCCCATTGCCAGCAATTGGTATTTAATATCTGCAAGACTGCTGCCTTTTAATACCACCATCCGCATTACTTCAATGAAATATGAAACAGGATTGAATCGTGTTATCCATTTCGCCCATTCCGGCATGCTATCGATAGATGTGTAAAGACCGCCCAGCAAAATAAAGATCATCATCAGGAAAAAAGAGAGCAGCATTGATTGTTGCTGATTTACCGAATAAGTAGAAATAAGTAAGCCTAAGCCCAAAACAGCCAACAGGTATACAGCAGCGAATACATAAATGGTAAGAAAGCTTCCGGCAGGTATTATTCCATATGCAACCCTTGCGATCGTTAATCCAATTGTAAGTACAACAAGTCCCATGATCCAAAAAGGTATGAGCTTACCTAAAACAAAATGAAATTTTTTAATTGGAGTTACATTGATCTGTTCGATAGTACCGATCTCTTTTTCTTTTACAATGTTAATAGCAGCAAGATTAGTTCCTACCATGGTTAATAAAATGACGAGGATACCGGGCACCATAAAGTATTTATAGTTCATCAACGGATTAAACCAGTTGGATGAGGTTACTTCAATTTGTGTTTCCTGGCTGAATTTTGGAAACTGGATCCACTCGGTTCGCACTTGTTTATTATAATCCTGTATTATGTTTCGCAAATAAGCGCCACCAAGATTAGCTTTAGTGCCATTGATGGCATTCATTGCCATATAGAGCTTTGCCTCATCTTCTTTTACCAGGTCTTTTTCAAAATGATCGGGGATCTGTAAAACAAGATCGGCTTTATCCTGTTCAATTTTTTCTAAAGAATGTTCATAAGAAGATGAATAATCGGTAAGAATAAAATATCCTGATGAAGTAACCTTATTGATCAACTGGCGTGAATATTCGGAATGGTCATGATCTACAACCGCAAGCTTGATATTTTTTATTTCGTAATCCGCTGCCCATGGCAAGATCAATAATTGTATTACAGGCATGATGAGAATTATCCGCAGAATAGATGGATCCCGGAATATCTGGCGGAATTCTTTTCGTAATATGAATTTTAGTGTTCTCATGGGCGGTGAGTGGTGAGTCGTGAGTGGTGAGTCGTGGATCGTGAATCGTCAATGGTCAGTGGTGATCCGATAGCTATCGGATGGTAAATTGTGAATGGTGAATAGTGAACAGGATATACAAGAGTGCGACCCTTCGCTTCGCTCTGGGTAAACTGCGACGCAATTGTTGAACATTGAACAGGAAGATAAACGGAGCGTCGCAACAGAAGTTCAATCAGGGAACCAAAGCTGGTAACATAAATATCTAATTTCTTCATCATGCTAATCTGATTTTAAAACGTTTAATGGCCATGGTTAAAAAGAATGTCATCATTCCGGCGAGTATCAATGTTTCTTTCCAAACACCATTTATTCCCAACCCTTTTATCATCACTGATTTTACAATGCTATAAAACCATTTTGCCGGAACGACATTTGAAACGATGCGTAAGGGCAATGGCATGTTTTCTACCGGGAACATAAAACCACTTAGCATGACAGTTGGCAGAAATAACGCCATCAACGAAATAAACATAGCAGTTTGCTGAGATGCGGCCCGGGAGGAAATTAATAATCCAAGCGACAGCGATACCAACGTAAATAAAATACTTTCAAACCCAAGTAATGCAAGGCTTCCATTGATGGGAACTTCCAATACAAAAACACTTAACAATAATATTGAAGTGATATTAATAGTAGACAACAATAAGTAAGGAACCGCTTTTGCCAGCACTACCAGTTGAGGGCGCATCGGTGATACAAGCATGATCTCCATCGTTCCCATTTCTTTTTCTTTTACAATGGTAATTGCTGTCATCATCGTGCATACTAATAATAAAACCATCGCCATTACACCCGGAACAAAATTGTATGCACCTTTTAATTGCGGATTATAAAGCATCCGCGTTTCTGTGGTAATAGTGTAAGGAAGTTTCCTATCGTTTGTAATTCGGTTTTGGTAATCATTAATAATTGATGTGGCATAGTTGGTAAGCTGACTTGCTGTGTTAGGATCTGCAGCATCAGCGATCAATTGTACCTGTGCTTTATTGAAATGATGAAGATCTTCGCCAAAATGCTGGGGAAAAACTATGGCCAATTTTATTTTCCCTTTTTTAAATTCTTCCTCCACCTGTTTGTAGGTAGTAAGATTTTTTTCTAACGCAAAATAACGGCTGGCATTTAATTGAGCACTTAATGAAGCAGTGGCTGCATCTTTTGAATTATCAAGTATTGCAATGTTTGCATTCTTTACTTCATTGGTAAGTGCAAATCCAAATATTATGATCTGCACTATGGGCATTCCAAGCAGGATGAACATAGTTCGCTTGTCACGCCAGATGTGAAAGAATTCTTTTTTTACAAATGCAAAGAATTGACCCCCTGTCCTCCGCCGCGGCGGAGAGATCAGATTGAACATCCTTTTTGATTTTCGATTTTCCTTTTTTGGGGTCATCATTCTATTTGTTTAATCTGCACTTCTTACCGCTTTTCTTGCTAACATTAAAAAAACTTCATCCATGGTTGATGCATCATAAGTTTGTTTTAGTTGAGATGGAGTATCCAATGCTTCAATTCTTCCATCCACCATTATACTTACCCGGTTACAATATTCTGCTTCATCCATATAATGCGTGGTGACGAATATGGTAGTTCCGCTATCGGCCGCCGTATAGATCATGTTCCAGAATTCTCTTCTTGTTACCGGATCAACACCGCCGGTTGGTTCATCTAAAAAAACAATTCCGGGTTCGTGAAATATAGCAACTGAAAACGCCAGCTTTTGTTTCCATCCCAGCGGCAATGCCTTCACCAGTTTATTGGCTTCTTTTTCCAGGTGCAACTGGTTAATGATCGTTGCCGTTTTCTCTTTAATGAATTTATCGCTCTTGTCGATAGATGCCGCCATAGAATTCCATATTCTCTTTTACGGTAAGATCTTCATACAAAGAAAATTTCTGGCTCATATAACCAATGTTTTCTTTATTTTTTCATTTTCTCTGTACACATCAAAGCCTGCAACTGTGGCTTCACCTGATGTTGGCAATGACAAACCGCAAAGCATTCGCATCGCAGTTGTTTTGCCTGCGCCATTGGCACCAAGAAAACCGAATATCTCTCCTTTGTGTACTTCAAAACTGATATGATCGACGGCGGTAAAGTCACCAAACCTCTTGGTCAGATTATTTGCCGTTATTACTTTATCGTTATTCATTTCAGTTTTTCATTAATGCAATAAAACAATCTTCAATATCAGGTTGCGCCGTTTGCAAAACCGCCTTTTCAATAGTATGTTCCTGAATAAACTCACGAAGCAATGGTTCACCTGAGCTGTCTTTCATCACGACATGATGAAACTCACCAAACGGATAAGCATTCTCTTCAAAATCTTTTTGCAGCAATTCATTTAATAATGGAAGCATTCGTGCAGACTTTACTGCCCACAATGGTTTTGAAAAACTATGCACGATTCCTTGCGGTGTATTAATGGAAAGAATTTTTCCATTCTGAATCAAAGCGACCCGGTCACATAAACTTGCTTCATCCATATATGGTGTCGAAACCAAAATTGTAATTCCCTGTTTCTTCAACCCTTTCAGCATTTCCCAAAATTCTTTTCGGCTACTGCATCGACACCAGTTGTCGGTTCATCCAAAAACAAAACAGAAGGCCGATGGATCAATGCACAACTCAATGCCAGTTTCTGTTTCATCCCACCTGATAGTTTTCCCGCTTTTCGATCTTTAAATGGTTCGATCTGCACATAAATATCTTTTATCAGGTCATAATTTTCTTCAATGCTTGTATTAAAAATTGTAGCGAAAAAATTGAGGTTTTCTTCAACTGACAGGTCCTGGTACAAAGAAAATCTCCCGGGCATATATCCTACTCGCTTGCGAATCGCTTTATAATCTTTCACCACATCAAAACCATCTACTGTTGCTTTTCCGCTATCAGCAAGCAATAATGTTGTAAGTATTCGGAACAAAGAAGTTTTACCGGCGCCATCGGGACCAATAATTCCAAACAATTCACCTTGTGATACATTAAATGAAACATCATTCAATGCAATCACCTCTTTTTTCTTTCCGTAAGTCTTGATAATATTATTGACAATGACACCCCCATCCCCTGAAGGGGAGCTTTGCAACACTCTATGTGTAGTTGAATCATTCATCAGTTTGTTTCAATTTATTTTGTTGTCAGCTGCATTGCTACTATCATCGTCCGTTGCGTCGCACTCTTCATCGTTCTGTTCTTTATTCATCAGGCCCCATCCTCCTTCTCCTTCCCCATTGGGGAAGGAGCGGTTCTTCGGCACAATTCCAAACTTCAGCTCTCCCACTTCATCTACGATGCATATCCAAACAAGCAAAGAATCATCCCTCTAAGTTCCCCCTTCGGGGGACAGGGGGCCTTAGGGCTGGGGGTTTAGTTTCACTTCCCCATACATTCCAATCTTCAAAAACCCATCATTCTTTACTTTTACTTTTATTGCATATACAAGGTTTGCTCTCTCTTCTTTGGTTTGAATTGTTTTTGGTGTAAACTCTGCTTTATCTGAAACCCATATTATGATACCCGCATACTCTTTATATTTCTTTTCTCCCTGGTCGATCATAACTTTCACCGGCTGACCCAATTTTATTGTTGGTAATTGAACACCCGTTACATAAGCTCTTAGATTTAATTCAGACAGGTCGGCAATTTTGTATAAAGCTTTTCCTGGCGAAGTAACTTCACCTGCTTCTGCATATTTGGAAATAACAGTTCCATTCACCGGGTTTATAATATTTGCCCTGTTTGCCTGGTCTTCCAATTGGGCAATTCTCTTTCTCAAAGGATCTGCTTCACTAAGGATGCTGCGATTTTGTGTAGCTACGTCATTTCTCCTTACATTGATCTGTTGCTGTGTTACTGCCATTTGCTTTTTTGCAGCATCTATCTGGTATTTGATATCATCAAGCTGCTTTCCTGTCGCCGCATCGGCTTTTAGCAAATTCTCAATCCTTGTTTTTTCATGTACCAGATTATCGAGTGTTGTTTGTTGCACAGCAAGCTGATCCTGCAACAACCTAACCTGCTCTGATGCGCTTGATGTTTTTTGGTTCAATGCATTGATGCTTGCCTCAACCTGTTCTTGTTGAAGACCGATATTTGTTGCGTCAACAGTACCAACTATGCTGTCTTTTGAAAGATGCATTCCTTCTTCCACATTGAATGAAAGGATCTTTCCCGGCATTTCGGATGAAACAATTGTCTCATCTGCTTCAAATGTACCGGAGGCATCGAAATCATTTCCATTTCCATTGCATGCGGCGAGTAACATGATTAAGATAACAGAGCTTCCAAAAAATAATTTCTTCATACCGATGGTTTATTGTTTTCCTGAAATTGTTTGATAATTTATTTGTGCCTGTAATAATTGTATCTGGTGGGTGATCAGGCTTTGCCTTGCGAGGTCCTCCGCATTTACTTCTCTTAAATAATCATTGGCAGTTATCACCCCGTTTTCTAATTGTGCTTTTGCAGCATCTTTTACTTTTATTCTCAGGTCAATGATCTCCTTGTCGGTTGCCACCAGCTTTTGCAGCTTATCCACTTCCGATTGCTGACGCTTCAGATCAGTATTTGTATTTAACAAAAAAACTTCTTTCTGTATGTCAACTGTTTTTTGGTTCAGCTCTATGATCTTCTTTTCTTTTTTCTGGGTATACAAACCTCCCAGCGACCAGTTCAACCGCAAGCCGGTGGTATAAAAGAAATCAAAATTGTTATCGAGAAAATTTAAACCCGGCCGGCCATAACCTCCCTGCCAGAATACACTTGCTTTTGGTTTGTTCCGGGCATCAATGATCTTCAACTGGCCGCCTAATAATTTTTCCTGTGTGGAATATAACTTCAGTTCAGGTCTTTGAATATCATTTACAAGAACAACCGCATCTGCCGAGGGAGTTTCAAGTTTTGTATTCTCGGGCAATGGCAGATTGATAAAAAGACTCAATACATCAATGTATCCTTTTCTTGAAGATCTTAATTCAATTGTTCTTTGATCAGCCTTTAGCAATTCAGCTTGTAAAACATTCAAATTCGATCTGAAAGCAACGCCATTATTAACTTGTGCTTCCACTCTTTTTATTCCGTTGTTCAGGTCTGCTTTTATCAGGTCAACCTGTTTTAATTGTTCATCGAGATAAAGAACGCCAAGAAAAAGCTGATTGATCCTGTCTTTAATTTTATATAATTCAACTTCAATTTTTTGCTGCTCTGCATCATCGGTTAGTCGCTGAATATTCTTTTGTTGTTTGATCAATCCGCCATCGTAGATCAGTTGATTAACATCAGCGAGAACTTTATATTGATCTTTACCGGGAGATTCAATAGTTACACCGGGAATAGGAACTTTTACCGCAGTTACATCTGATTGATATGTTGCCTGCCCGCTAAAAGTTATTTGCGGAAGAAAGCCTTTGCTAATATTATCGATAGTGTAAGCTGAAGTTTGTTTTACCAGGTCTCGTTGTTTAATGAGCGGGTAATTCTGTTGCGCCAGGTCGTAGGCTTTTTGCAAACTGAGGGATTCCTGTGCCGGGGAATTAATAATTAATAATGAACAATTAATAATTATGATCAGTATTCTTTTCATAAAAACTATTTCTTTATCGAATCAATTATAAACTTCGGTATCTCTTTTTTCCGCTCTTCCATGGTTTTCCGGAATTGCGTTTCACTCATTTGAAGGTTGCGGGTGATCATTGGGCGGGCAACAAACGGAAAGATGGTCATGGATAAAAGATTCATGAGTAAATGGACCGGGTGAATTCTTTTGATCGTCCCTTTCTTTATTTCTCTTTCGATCTGTTCCAGGAATTTGGCCGGCTTTGGCCGGTTGCTCTCACCCAGCACTCTTTGCATGAACGTGTCAGGATCACGGTTAATTTCATTCAGCACAAACCATGGCAGGTAAGGATTTTCCTGCATCTCATCGATGTACTCATCTACAAACTTTTCGATCTTTTCAAACAAAGGGTCCTCAGACTGAAAGATGGCATTGATCTTCGGAAAAAACCGTTGCGCTTCATCCATGAAAATAGTTTCAAAGAGTTTGTCCTTATCCCTGAAATAATAATGGAGCAATGCTTTATTGATGCCGGCTTCATCGGCAATATCCTGCATGCGGGCACCGGCCATTCCTTTTGTGGTAAATACTTTACGGGCCGCTGCCAGTATTCTTTCCTCTGCGCCTTTATCTTTTTTATTTTTAACCATATAGTTTAACCAAATGGTTAACAAAAGTAGGGAAGGAATGTTTGCGGCCAAATTATTTTTTTGTGAACTGCCGGTTTTGCCGCGTGGATTGCGAAATTTTGGTGATGGATAATTTCAACAACTGCTATATTTATATCCTGTTAATCTTAGTATTATGAAAATATTGGCCGCGGTCAAAAATAGTTTCAATGCGCATGAAGTTTGGGTAAAAACAAACGATGCCGAAAAACAAATGCACTTTGCTGCAAAGGCTTCAGGTTTTGGTTCATCGATAAACGGTGGAGAGTTGCTTACGCTTGCCCTTGCTACTTGTTTCTGCAATGATCTTTATCGCGAAGCGGCAAAGAGAAACATAACCATAACTTCTGTTGAAGTAGAATGTACGGCAGTGTTTGGCGGCGAAGGTGAAGCTGGTAGAAATTTTACATACAAAGCCAATGTAGTTTCCGATGCAGATCCATCAGCAATTGAAGAATTAATAAACTGATACCGACCAGGTGGCGGAGATACATAATACGCTGAGGAAGGGAGTGAGTGTTAGTTTGGTAAAATGACTTACGTTGTAGCTGCAAAATGAGATACATTTGATAAGAAGATCACCATTTTGCAACAATTATAAATCGATATGAAGAAATTTATTCTAATCATCCTGTGCGCAATTAGTTCATTAGGCAGTCATGCACAAACAGAAAATAAAATTGTTATTGGAGCAATTGATAGTGTATACTCAACAATACTTAAAGAGCAAAGAAAGGTTTGGGTGTACGTTCCAAATATGAAGCCCGGCATGCAAAACCCCGGTCGGCGTTACCCTGTTGTTTACCTGCTCGATGGCGATGGCCATTTTGAATCCGTAGTGGGAATGATACAACAGTTAAGCCAGGTAAATGGTAATACTATCTTTCCCGAAATGATAGTTGTTGGTATCCCAAATACGGATAGGACAAGGGACCTGACGCCAACGAAAATAGAAAGTGACCTGCCCATCATGGATAGTAATTTTGCAAAAAGTACCGGTGGTGGTGAAAATTTTACCGCCTTCATGGCAAAAGAATTGATGCCTCATATTGATTCACTATATCCTACACAGCCTTTCAGAGTATTGATAGGTCACTCCTTTGGTGGCCTGATAGTAATGAATACAATTACCAATCATACCAAACTATTTAATGCGTATATAGCCATTGACCCCAGCATGTGGTATGATAAAGAACAGTTTTCAAAAACCACACAAAAGAAACTGGCAGCCCAAAAATATAATGGCACCAGCTTGTATGTAGGCATTGCCAACACCATGAATGAGGGAATGACACTCGAGAAAATGAAAAAAGATACGACTGCCGAGACAAGACAGATCCGTTCCATTTTTGCGATGGATAAGTTTATAAAAGCTAATTCGCAAAATGGTTTGAAGTATGCGAGTAAATACTATGCAGATGATGATCATGGTTCCGTACCGCTGATAAGTGAATACGACGGACTGCGTTTTATTTTTAGCTGGTATCGTTTTAAGTTTACTACTGCCGATTTTCTCAGTCCGGATATTGGAGTCGTTCAGCGGATGAAGCAACATTACCAGACCGTCTCAAAAGAATTTGGTTTTAAATTTTCTCCTCCTGAAATGCAGATAAATGACCTTGGTTACTTTATGCTTTCTCAAAAACATTATGAAAAGGCAGCAGCGCTTTTTAAAATGAATGTTGAAAATTATCCTGAAAGCGGCAATGTGTATGATTCATATGCTGACGCATTACTTGCTAAGAAAGATACCGCTGGTGCTATTACTAATTATGAAAAAGCATTCGCCATTACCAAAGGTGAAGAGACCAAAAATAAATTGGATAAACTATTGGGCAATTCAACATTGACACTTACCACAAAAGAATTGGAAAAATATGTCGGTGCATTTGAATTCGAAGCCATTTCTCTCTTAGCTACGACTTCTATAAAAAATAATGCTCTTTGGATAAATGCGCCTGGCCAGGGAGAGTTTGAACTGGTGCCATTGTCACCCGATGCTTTTACCATAAAAGGGTTACAAGGTTATAAAATACAATTTGAAATGAAGGACGATAAACCACTGGGTCTTACTTCTACGCAACCAAACGGAACATATAAGGCGCATGTAAAAAAATAGCAACGGTCACATTTTAGAAAGGATAAATATAGGTTGCTGAAATGATTTCACTTTTTCAGCTGATTATAAATCTTTTCGAATTCCTCAGCTAATATTAAGTATTCATCGGCCCATCCATTTGAAATGGAATGTTCCTGAATAGAACCGGTTGGTAAAAAAAGAATGTTCAATTCTTTGAGGCAACTTTTGTCGTTTGTTTTTAGGCGAATGATATATGTATCCAAATCATCTTTGAATTTTTTTGCACTTCCATATCTGGTCCAAACTACATCTGAACTATCAGAAATTTTATTTTTAACTATCTCAATTATTTTGATTATTTCATCAATCATTGCTCAATAGAATTGTAATGGATGAACGGAGCGTCGCAACAAAAGCTCAATCAGGGAACAAATGCCGGCTTCATAATAATTCATTCATCAACGCTTCGACAAGTTCTGCATCTAAAGACATAGCATGCCTTTTCTTTCCAGACTCTGACTCCTGACTCCGAACTCCCGACTCTGAACTCTCACTACCTCACTCCGCCCAACTCATTATATAATGTGTGTTCTCAATATCGAGTGCCTGCTGTGTAAGCATTAACGGGCGAAACGTATCAACCATCACTGCTAACTCTTTTGTTTCTTTAGCACCAATACTTTTTTCCACTGCACCGGGATGCGGACCATGCGGAATACCGGCAGGATGCAAGGTGATCATTCCTCTTGTTACATTCTTGCGGCTCATAAAATCACCATCAACATAATAGATCACTTCATCACTATCGATATTGCTATGATTATACGGTGCAGGAATCGCCTGCGGATGATAATCGAATAAGCGCGGCACAAATGAACAAACAACAAATGCATTCGTTTCGAAGGTTTGATGTACAGGCGGCGGCTGATGCACACGACCGGTGATCGGTTCAAAATCATGAATAGAAAAAATATACGGATAGCAACAACCATCCCAACCAATCACATCGAAAGGATGTGTGCCATAATGCAAGCCATACATCATTCCACGCTTCTTTGCTTTTATCAGGTAATCACCTTTCAGATCATAGGTTTTTAATTCCTGCGGCGGACGAATATCCCTTTCACAATAAGGCGAATGCTCCATCAATTGCCCGAAGCGGCTCATGTATTTTTTAGGGAAACGCAATGGCGTAAATGATTCGACAATGAACAAACGATTTTTTTCATCGTTGAATTCAATTTGATAGATCGTTCCCCGCGGCAATACGATATAATCACCATAGCTAAAAGGCAGATCGCCATATTGCGAATGCACAGTACCGCTGCCTTCATGCACAAAGATCATTTCATCGGCATCGGTATTTTTATAATAATAATCACCTGTACCCGTTTGCGGCGCTGCCAGTACAATATGACAATCATTGTTCACCAGTACCGGCACACGGCTTTGCAAAAATTCACCGCCGGGTTTAATAGTAAAGCCTTCAAAGCAACGATGCTTCAGCATTTTTTCTTCGGCGATCGTTGGCGACACATCTACCTGCGGCTCCGTTTTTATAATTTGTGTCGGCGGATGACAATGATAAAGCAATGAATAATCGTCGCTGAATCCTTCGGTGGAAAATAATTGTTCGCTGTACAATCCACCATCAGGTTTACGAAATTGTGTGTGGCGTTTATGTGGAATGTTTCCAAGTTTATAATAGTGAGGCATGATAGTTTGAATTAAAAATAAATAATTAAGAATTAATAATTGATTATGAACCGGGCTAAGCTACTACTATTAAGGTTCTGTTGCGTCGCACTCTTGTACCACAACAATTCTATTCGGCAATTACTTTCGGGACAGTTCTAAGGTAGCAAGAAGGAAAACATATTTCCATTTGCGTTTATCGATCCAGTAGGTGAAGTTTCTATGGAAAGGCATATACAAATGTAGTGAGTTTTTTGAACCACGGAGGCAGGGAGGACAAAGTGACACAGAGTAATTTCTCCGTGTTCCTCCGTGTTCATTGTGTCTCTGTGTTTCAAAAATAAATACCCGAATTTTGTTTCATTCGCTAAACACAGCAGAGCCAATATGACAAGAATTGGATTAATATCTGACACACATGGCTTCCTCGATGAAAAAGTGTTTGACTATTTCAAAGACTGTGATGAAGTGTGGCATGCGGGAGATTTTGGCGGAGATGTAGCTAAGAGATTATACCGATGGCTATCGGGGGAGAAAAAGAGTAAAAAAGGCGTCTTTGGAAATATTGATGAGCAGCAGATCAGACATGAATTTCCCGAACAGCTTGTTTTTAATTGTGAACAAGTAAGGGTTATGATGCGGCATATCGGCGGATCACCTCCCAATTACAATCCCGAAACAAGAAAAGAATTAGCGCTGCACAAACCACAGCTTTTTATTTCCGGTCATTCACATATTTTAAAAGTGATCTATGACGATAAAATAAAATGTCTTTACATAAATCCGGGTGCAGCAGGTAAACAAGGCTGGCATAAAGTAAGAACCATCATTCGTTTTGCGATTGATGGTTCTGATATTAAAAATTGCGAAGTGATCGAATTAGGAACAAGATGATCATGCAGGTGCATGTGCATGTTCAGGTGTAAACTCCCTGGCTTTTTGCAGCATTTCTTTTTCTGAAACATCTTTTATATGCGTTGCCAGCACCCAGCTATAACCATAGGGATCTTCGATATTCCCACACCTGTCCCCATAAAACATATCCATCGGCGCCATTAATAATTTTGCACCATTCTGAACCGCTTTTTTTATCGTATCGTCTACATCCTCCACATATAAATGCAGGCTAACGGAATTCCCATTAACCGATTGCGGAGTCTTATTTCCATACTGGGGATTTTGCTCGGCTAAAAAGAACATCGTGTCACCAATCGTCATTTCTGCATGCATTATCTGTCTATCAGGGCCATTGATCTTCATTCTCTCTTTAGCACCAAAAACATTTTTATACCATATCATCGCTTCATCTGTTCCGTTAAAAGAAAGTGATGGTGTAATGTTGTGATATCCTTCCGGGATATAAGATTGTTTTGCCATAATCATTAAGTTTTAAAATAAAAAAAACATGTTTCAACAACGCCTTTTTATCGGCTTCTAAATGCCGCAAAATTGTTGCCATAAGAAATGAACCAATATTAAATTCGTGTAACTTGTTCATTCACCTGTTTATAAATTTTAAATATGTTATTAAAAAATATCCCCATCCTTCGCATATTCGATGTTGCAAAAGCGAAAGAGTTTTATATCGATTGGCTTGGCTTTAAAATCGAATTCGAACATCAGTTCGAAGAGAACACACCTTTTTATATCGGTATCTCAAGGGATGATATCCAGCTCCATCTTTCCGAACATCATGGCGATGCAACACCTGGCAGTAAGGTGTTTATTGTTTGCAATGAGATCAAAAAATTTCATGAAGAGTTACAATCAAGACCCTATAAATATTACAGGCCCGGGATATGCGAAACTTTTTATGGTGCATTGGAAGTGTCAGTGCAGGACCCTTTTGGAAACACTTTATCGTTCAATGAATATATAAAATAACATTACAGCTCAATTCTAACCATTGCACGGCTTTTACTATTCTGCTGAACAATTGTAAACCCATTTTTGATAAAGGAAGATAAAACGCCTACCCATAGAAATGGATGCGGAACCTTTTCTGCATAAGGAATTGCGGGATAGGCCTCCAGTGTTTTTATTTTCTTCTTTTTTGCAAAATCAATAGCGCCTTTTATCAATTGTTGTGATACACCCATATGACGAAATTGTTTTTTAATAAAAAAGCAGGTAATGCTCCATACGGGTTTATCATCTATCCGTTTAAAGACTCTTGCATTCTCCAGCTTCACATAATCTTCTCTTGGTGCTATGGCGATCCAACCCACCGGTTGATTATTCATTGATGCGATCAATCCCTGTGGTTTTCCTTTATTCACCAATTGCTTCATCATCTTTTTATTTCCACCGGGTTTGTTTTCCTGGAAATCTTTGTAGGGCAAACGAAAGAACATGCACCAGCAGTTACCACAACCTCCCTTCTCTCCCATCAATGTTTCAAATTTTTTCCAATTGGCGGCGGTCAATGATTCAAATTTCATTTTTATATCCTGTCCTTTCATTACAAATTTTACTTTTGGGGAATGAGTCATGCCATCGCGCATCCAATTTAATATATGTTAAGGAGCTATGTGCCTTCTGTATAAAATTTCTTTTGGCTCTCTGAAAATTAGCGTAGCTTTTCAACTACTAAAACTTTCAGAGTATGACAGCTCATTCATCACGTCGCCAATGGTTAAAACAAGCATCCATTGCAACCTTAGGATTAGGGTTTTCATTCAAATCCATGGGCAATGAAGAGGGCATACAAAGAATAGCAGGTGTGGAAAGTGGCCTGATCAATCTGGGTTCTAACGAAAATCCTTATGGTATCTCACCAAAAGCGAAACAAGCTATTCTTGACCTGATGGGAGAAACTAATCGTTACCCATTTAACGTTGCTTCACTGCAGTCATCTAAAAAAACACTCGCTGATTATTATAAAGTTGGGGAAGACCAGGTACTAATAACAGCAGGCTCGGGAGAAGGATTGGCGATGCTGGCCCGTCATTTCAACAAGGGAAATATAGTAACGGCCGATGTCACTTTTGGTGTGCTTCCTGCCACAGCAAGAAAGATCCGTACAAAAGTGATCGAAGTGCCGCTTACAAAAGAAAAAGTGCATGACCTGCCGGCAATGATGAAAGCGATCACTAATGAAACGCAATTAGTTTATATCTGCAACCCGGCAAACCCCACAGGAACCATTGTGCAAGCAGATGAATTAAAAAGATTTTGCGAAGAAGCTTCGAAAAAAACAGTTGTGCTGATCGATGAAGCCTATAATGAGTTTTTAGAGAACGCTGGCAGCCAAACAATGATCGGGTTGATCGAAAAAAATCCAAACATTCTTGTCATTAAAACTTTCTCCAAGATACATGCGATGGCTGGGCTGAGAATTGGTTTCGTTATAGGGCATGCATCCATAATAAAAACCCTGCAGCCCGACTATTTCCAAAGCTCTCAATTAGCGGTCAGTGTGCTGAGCCTTAATGCAGCCATGGCAAGCCTGAATGATGAAGCACACAAATTAATGAGCAAACAAAAAAATGAAGCCGCAAGAAAATATACAATGGATGAAATGAAGAGACTGGGAATCGATTATATACCTTCTTATGCCAATTTTATTTTTTATCCTATAAAAAAATATAGCGGGGATTATGCCGGTGATATGTTTAATAAACATAAAATAATAATGAGGGCAACCAACTACAGCGACGGGCAATGGGCACGGGTAAGCATCGGAACAATAGAAGAAATGAAGGTCTTCTGTTCAACCCTGAAATCTTTCGCTGCCTGATATTTAACTTTCTGTTACAAATAGTGCAGTTTACTTTTCCCCAACAACTAAAATCAATTGTATGCGTAAAATTATTTTCTCTATTGTAATTCTTTTATCCTTTGCCGCAAAAGCGCAAACAGACCTTAAGACCATCCAGGAGATTCAAACTGTTCTTACTTATTATCTTGATGGTGGTACCAATGGTGACAGTGTTATGTTCTCAAAAGCTTTTGTACCAGACGGGCAAATGCGTTATATGAGAAATGATACGATTTTTAATGTTTCATTGAAAGATTTTATGGCAAGAGCCCGGAATAATGGAGTTAAACAGGATAGAAAAACAAAAATTGAAAGTATCCAGGTTTTTGGCAATGCAGCATCTGCTAAACTCACGATCGAGAATCCAACATTTTATTTCCACGACATCATGAGTTTACTAAAAACAAAAGATGGATGGAAGATAGTAGGGAAGATCTTTTACCGGGAAGACAAAACTCCAGTCAAATAAGTCATAGGAGTCAAAAGGGTAAACGGACTCACTATCTTATGTGACATATTTGACTTTATATGAACTGTATTACATTCCGGGCAACCATCCCCTTCCTGCTCCAACAATTTCCCGGAAGGGCCACGGCACTGCGACGAGTATTGCTAATAAAGCAATGATCAAAAGCCATGTCACCGTTTTATAATTTAAATTTTTTGCTTTACCGCGGGCAACCGTAATAATAATAATTGCCAGTATCATCAATATGGGATGTTCTATCCAAAAAAATCTGTAAAACTTATCTTTCATAAGTTCAACTCCGGCAGGCAATCCTTTCATGATCCCAAACCTGCCGGCTATCAACTGGTACAACCCGACAATTAACATTAGATGTGCACTGATGAGTAACCACAAACTTGTTTTCCGTACTGCTGTGCTTTTTGACATAGCCTGTAAAAGACAAACAAGCAATAATATTAAAATGATCCAGCGAAGTATGCTGTGTAAGTGCAGTAGCCCGGTTTCCATGTAGAGAAGTTTTGGTTTTGAAGTTCGAAGTTAAATGATTCCAAATAACCTCAACTATCAAACATCAAACTTCATCCCGATAGCTATCGGGACTATTTCCCACCATTCGCATGCATATCAGCTATACAATTTGCATCGAAAGAAGGGATATTGCCGGTGAGAAGAAAACCAAGAATATCTTTTGTATCCGAAGCATAATACATAACACAACTGGTATTAATGCAATGATTAACATGTGATGCGTCGTTATGATTTGTTTGCATGTGTGAACCAATATCAACAAGCCCGAGTATATGGCCAAATTCATGGTCCAGTACAGTGGCTTCGAGTTTTGTGCGGCTTGTTTGGCCTAATGCACCGGAATTGTCATGAATTGTTTTACCAAATATTACCATGGATGTATTTCTGAATGCTGCACCAAGAACATTGTTATCAGTAAAATTTCCATTTGTATAAAGAAAATAAACTCCCAACTGATCACTTGTGGTAAATACTGTCCTGTTTTGCTCTTCAATCACTCTTACCTGCTCAATTGACAATGTTGCGGATGATGACGCAGTTATTTCTTTAGTAACAATTGTAATTCCTGAAGGTTTATTTAAATAAGTATTCAATACATTTTGTAAATGATTTAAGGCAGCAGCATCCGGCGCATAACCGGTCATGTATTGAACTTCGATCTTTAAAGACTTGTAAGTGCCTGCGCTGAGTAACTGATTTGCTGACGCCCCAACTGGCTTGTTATGCAATAAAGTTGCATCCGGGTTATTACTGAAATTGGTGGTTTCTTTTTTACATGCAAAAAAGAATACGAAGACCAGGATCGTTGCGAGTAGCTGCGTTTTCATACAGTCGTGTTTAAGGTCACGGGAATTAACCAAATACTATTCCAACTAAACGCAGAAAACCCGCATTTATTCTGCCCAATCAGCAATAAAAATATTCGTATCCCTCGTGCCCCCGTTATTTCTATTGCTGCAGAAGATCAATTTTTTACCATCAGGGCTGAACATCGGGAAAGCATCAAAGCCATTATCATGGCTGATCTTTTTCAAACCGCTGCCATCACCATTGATCGTATATAAATTGAAAGGGAATCCTCTTTTATACTCATGATTGCTTGCAAAAATGATCCGCTTGCTATCAGGCATAAAATAAGGGGCCCAGTTTGCCTGGCCGAATTTTGTTACCTGCTGTACATCGCTTCCATCCACATTCGCAACAAATACTTCCATATTAGTTGGCGCTACTAAATTTTCAGCCAGCAGATCTTTGTATTCTTTTACTTCCGTTTCTGTTTTGAGGCCGGCTTGCTCTCCAGATTATTTTTTTTCCATCAGGACTAAACCATGCGCCGCCATCATAACCCAGTGTATTTGTAATTCTTTTTTCACTACCGGTTTTAAGATCCATCATATATAGATCTATATCGCCATCTTTATCACTTGTGTATAACATTGTTTTTCCATCGGGTGAAATTGTTGCTTCTGCATCATAACCCTTGCTATTGGTAAGTTGCTTTACAATTTTACCATCCAGGTCAGCCATAAAAATATCATAGCTGTCATACAATGGCCAGATATATTTATTGCCATATTTTTTTCTGTCAGGCACAGGCGGGCATGTATCAGCACCTAAATGAGTAGAAGCATATATAATATGTTTGCCATCTTTTAAAAATGCTCCGCATGTTGTTCTTCCTTTCCCGGTGCTTACCATTTTATATTCAAACTTCTCTCCTTGCTTTGGGAACCTTTCCAATAAAAATCTGGTCACATGAGATCCCTTCATTTGCTTTTGTACGCTGAAATATTATCCATTTGCTGTCAAAGCTGAAATAAGCTTCCGCATTATCACCGCCAAAGGTGAGTTGCTGTACATTTTTCAAATGCGTTTCGCTGGGATATTGAAGAGTGTCAGCTATGAGTGACGAGTTATGAGTTATGAGTTCAGAGTTAGTTGCCGTTTTATTTGTAAATGAAAGAATGGACAAAAAAGCAATCCCGCTAAAGCCTGCAGTAAGTAATTTCATATAATGTATCAGTTAAAAAAATTTAGCAAAACTATTTTCGGAAAGCCCCGCAAATGTCAGACTTTTGTCATATCACCCAAGAGTTTTATGAAAAATCTATTTGTCCTTTTATCCCTTACAACAATGCTAATTGCCTGTAACAATCAACCAACCACCCTACTTGAGACGAAGGATAGTTTAGAACAGTTGCTCCTGTCTATTCGTGATTCAATAAAAAAATATCCGCAGGATACATCACTGAAATATAACCTCGTTCTTACTTTACAGGAAGCAGGGCATTACAAGGAAGCTGTAAGTGTTTTGGATTCCATGAACCTGAAATGGGGAGATTCAGCCAACATGAAAGTTTATCTTAACTCTTTATACAAGAGAGCCGAATTACTCGTGCTGGCAGGTGATACTGCAAATGCAATTAAAACACTTGAGTTTTTTGTGATACCCGGTGAATTGACCGAAGCAGGTTTACAATTAGCAAGTCTGTATGCAGAAACAAAAAACCCAAAAGCAATCTCAATTTGCGACTCAATGAATAAAAACGATGAAAGCAAGAGAGATCCCAACCCGGATTACCTGAAGGGTGTTTATTATTATAATATCAATGACTATGAAAATGCGATGAAGCAATTCAACTCCTGCTTAAAAAAAGATTATACATTCCTGGACGCTTATATGGAAAAAGGAAGAATTTTTTATAACCAGAAAAAATATGATGACGCAATAAAAGTTTACGATCTCGCTATTACAGTATCTAACAGTTTTGCCGATGCACATTTCTGGAAAGGCAAATGCGAAGAGGCATTAGGCAAGAAAGAAGAAGCGAAGACCAGTTATCAAAGAGCGTATGCATTTGATAAAACGCTTACTGAAGCCAAAGAGGCCGCGGCCAGGATTAAGAATTAATAATTAATAATGAATAATTAATAATTCCGGCTTTGTATCTTGCGCTGCAAAACCGTCTCAATGCCTATCATCGCTCCTTCACTTCTTTCTGCAAATTTCCTAAACCTCGAAGCTGATTGTAAAATGCTTAATGAGAGCGAGGCCGATTGGTATCATTTGGATGTGATGGATGGCCACTTTGTTCCGAATATTAGTTTTGGCCCGATGCTCGTTTCATTTTTCAGAAAAGCGACGACGAAGATTTGCGATGTTCATTTAATGATTGAAGAGCCGGGGAAATATGCAGAGCAGTTTAAAAATGCAGGAGCTGATATTCTTTCTGTTCATGTCGAAGCTTGTCCGCATCTGCACAGGAATATTCAACAGATAAAATCAATGGGCATGAAAGCCGGTGTTGCCATCAATCCGCATACACCGGTTGAAAGTTTGCATGATGTACTCGCCGATATCGATCTTGTTTGTATGATGAGTGTGAATCCCGGTTTTGGCGGCCAAAAATTTATTCATCATACATTAAAAAAGATAAAGACGCTACGTCACATGATCGATGAAAAAGGAGCAAAGGTGTTGATAGAAATCGATGGTGGTGTTACATTAGAAAATGCAGGGACCATTGTTGCCGCCGGCGCCGATGTTCTAGTGGCCGGAAATACTGTATTTAGTTCACAAGATCCCAAAGCGACCATTGCGCAATTGAAAAAATTATAATTACATGGCCAAAGATCTGTTTAGCAAACAATCTGATCTTTATGCCCGCTACCGGCCCACTTATCCAAAAGAACTTTACGATTACATTGTTTCATTTGTAAAAGAAAAAAACATTGCCTGGGATTGCGCAACCGGCAATGGACAAGCCGCCGTTGTATTATCAGAATATTTTAAAAAAGTGATTGCAACAGACATCAGCCCTGCACAAATAGAGAAAGCAATAAGAAAGGAAAATATAGAATATAGTGTTTGCGCCGCCGAATCAACCCCATTTGAAGTAAACACATTTGATCTCGTCACGGTTGCCCAGGCCTATCATTGGATAAAATGGGATGAATTCAAAAAAGAAGTAACCAGGGTTTGTAAAGACAACTCCGTCATTGCCGTTTGGGTTTATTATAATCATACTACGGGTGATAAAAAAGTTGATGATGCCATTCATGATTTTTATAAAAATGTAACAGGGTCTTATTGGGATTATGAAAGAAAATTTGTGGAAGAAATGTATTCAACCGTAGAATTTGATTATGAACCATTGCCGTTAAAAAATTTTGAAACTGTATTACGCTGGCAAAGAGCAGATATGCTTGGTTACATAAGCAGTTGGAGTGCTGTTCAAAAATACATTAAAACAAATGGTCAGTCTCCTCTTCCGATCATTGAAAAAGAAATAAAAGACCTTTGGTTTGAAGGGGAAGTAAAAGAAGTAGTATTTCCGATTTATTTGAAATTGGGAAAGATCAGGAAATAAGTTCGATGGCACGCTGATCTATTAAGATTGGTTAAGATTATTCAAGATAAGATCTGCGCAATCATAATTATCATAATAATCTGCGTTCCATAAATACCAAATGCGAATTTTATTGATTAATATTGTCTATCAAAATCCGCTTCTTAGGAATGAACCGCCAATCAAGCTTAATCCTTATCTGCAGCCTCTTGTCTATTGCATGTTGTCTATTGCCTATTGTTTCTTTCGCTCAAAAAAAACCAGCTTATGTTTCCGGTAAAGTGCTTGATGAAAATGAAAACCCTCTTTCAAATGTTTCTGTTACTATTCTTGGCCAGCAAAAAGGAATTGTTACCAGCGACTCCGGCACATTCAGGTTAAAAGTAAATGCCGACCGCGCATTCGCAATTGTTTTCAGCTACACCGGTTTCAAAACCCAGCAAAAGAATTTTCTGTTAAATGAAAATGAAGAAGAGACTATCGTTATCCGCATGGAACGGGAAGGCAAACTGCTGGAAGAAGTGATCATAACCGATCAGCGTGACAGAAGAGAAGCAGGATTGATACGGCCAAATCCAAAATCAGTTATTAATCTTCCCTCACCGGTAATGGGCGTTGAAAGTCTTATTAAAGTTTTTGTCGGCTCTAATAATGAACTTACTTCACAATATTCAGTTCGCGGCGGCAGCTATGATGAAAATCTTATTTATGTAAATGATTTTGAAATTTTCCGCCCTTACCTCGTTCGCAATGGCCAGCAGGAAGGGTTGAGTTTTATCAATCCTGAAATGGTTCGCAATATTAATTTTTACAATGGCGGCTTCCAGGCAAAGTATGGTGATAAGATGAGCAGTGTGCTCGATATTCAATATAAAAAACCAAAACGCTTTGGTGGTTCAGCCTATGTAAGCATTCTGGAACAAGGGTTAGAATTAGAAGGAATCTCTAATAATGATAAACTCACTTATCTCATTGGCGTTCGCAACCGCAGTAATCAAAATTTATTGAGTCGCCAGGAGACACAGGGAAATTACACTCCTTCTTCATCCGATCTGCAGGCACTCATCAATTATCAGTTCAATAATAAATGGCAGGCGGAATTTTTGGGAAATATTTCCCAAACAAAATTTACACTGGTTCCGCAATACAGCCAGCTTACTTCTTCCGTCTTCTCTCCTTTTTTCAGCGCCAGTGCTTGGTCTTGATGTATATTTTGAAGGACAGGAAAAAGATCAGTACAAAACAAATATGCTTGGACTTGCGATTACCAATCAAACAAGTGAAAACCTTAAGCTGAAATGGATGGTGTCAAGATTTGAAAATGATGAACAGGAAAATATTGATATTGCCGGCGCCTATTTATTTGGTGAAAGGGATTTTGATAAAGCAAAACCTACATATCGGTTTAATTGTAAATCCGCTTGGTGCAGGAGTGTTTCAAAATTTTGCCCGCAACAAACTCAATATTGAAAACTGGAATGTATCGCACAAAGGAACTCTTGATAAAGGCAAGACATGTTTTTCAATGGGGAATTGGTTTTGATAAAACATCTATTACTGATAAACTAAATGAATGGGAATTCCAGGATTCCGCAGGCTATTCACTCCCTTTCAATCCAAATTTATTGCACGTTAAATAAAGTGATCAAATCAACCGCATCATTAGACATTAATAAAATTTCCGGATATGTGCAGGATAATTTGATCTTTGGTGATTCATCAAACTCATTTACGCTTCAGGCTGGTCTGCGCTACAATTACAATTCACTTAACAAAGAATTTTTACTTTCTCCAAGGATCGGTGCAAGCTGGCAACCAAAATGGTGGAAAGGATATCATCTTTCGTGCAGCAGCCGGCGCTTATCACCAGCCGCCGTTTTATCGTGAACTGAGAAGATATGACGGCACTGTGAATACAAGTGTAAAAGCACAAAAGAGCTGGCAGGTTGTTGGTGGCTTTGATTATAATTTCAGATCAAAGGACAGACCGATGCGAATGACCGTGGAAGCTTATTATAAAAAGCTCAGCGATGTGGTGCCTTATGATATCGATAATGTACGCATCCGTTATTTTGGCGAGAACAATGCAAAAGCATATGCGATGGTGTGGAAATGAAGACTCTTTGGTGAGCTGGTGAAAGATGCAGAAAGCTGGATCAGCATCGGGCTGATGAATACAAAAGAAAATATCAATGGTGATTTTTATAAAGTATATACACTCGATTCACTTTTTCAACCGGTAGACAGTACAACTGTTGAAGGTGGTTGGTTGCGCCGCCCCACTGACCGCACTATTACTTTTGGAATGTTTTTCCAGGATTATTTGGCCACCAATAAAAATTTCAGGGTGTATCTCAACTTGCTGTATGGCACCAATCTTCCTTATAATATTCCGGGCAGTGTGAAGTATCGCAATGCCGCCATCATTGAACCTTACATAAGAGTTGATATTGGTTTCAGTGCATTGTTGCTTGATGCGGATCGCAGCAATCGTCGCAGCCACTCGTCCTTTTCGCAATTTTGAAAATATCTGGGCCAGTCTTGAAGTGTTCAATCTTATTGATCGTCCCAATACGATTTCTTATTTGCTGATAAAAGATTTCGCCAACAATGTATTTACATTACCCAATCGGTTAACGCCGCGATTAGTGAATTTTAAGATTGTAGCAAGGTGGTGATGATGAGCCCGGCTGCATTGCTACTATTTATCTTTCGTTGCGTCGCACTCTTGTACTTTCTGTAATTCTATTCGGCTTTTTTTCCACCCCCAATTGTTATTTTACAATATGCCATCTACTTCCCCCGCCAGCGGGGGACAATGACCATCACTTCAATCTACCTGCGTAATAAAAGGAAACCTCAAGTTTACGATGATACAGTTCAAATAACGGAGTGCATATTATCCCCCGCTGGCGGGGGCCGGATATTCAACTCGAGGTAAAGATCAAATGGGGGTGGACTCGAATTGTCGCTCTTTATACACTAACAAGCAAATGATAAATTTAATTTACCAAAGCCTGTAACATAATCTTCCTAAATTTATATCACTACAAACCCTTGCTATATGAAAAAAATAATTGCCTGCTTCGCCATCTTACAATTCGTATTCACCAGCTGTCAACACAACGTAGACTTACCAAAAGAAGAAGAACAACAATCACAAGCTAATACGAATAAACCTGGCGAAGAAGCAGCATTGACTGGTGGCACAGCTGATTATTGGTTAACCAAAGGCGATCAGTCTGTTTTACTGCAGCAACAAGCGCCCCTTACATTTGGTACAACGACTAACCGGTATACAAACATTACAGTTGACAGTACCCAAACATTTCAAACCATAGATGGATTTGGATATACGCTGACAACAAGCTCTGCTTATCTTATCAATCATATGAGCAGTGCTGCAAGAACTGCTTTATTACAGGAACTCTTTGGTTCCGGTACAGGTTCGATTGGCGTAAGTTATTTACGTGTAAATGTTGGCGCATCTGATCTTAGTCCCACCGTTTACTCATACGATGATCTTCCGGCAGGACAAACAGACCCGACACTGCAGAACTTTAGTCTTGCGCCAGATGAAGCTGATATGATCCCGGTGTTACTACAAATATTAACTATCAATCCCAATATTAAAATATTCGGTTCACCATGGTCGCCGCCAAAATGGATGAAAGATAATAACAGCTCTATCGGCGGAAGATTATTGCCGCAGTATTACAGCACTTATGCAAATTATCTTGTAAAATATATCCAGGGCATGCAAACAAGAGGCATCACTATCGATGCCATCACTCCGCAAAATGAACCGCTGAATCCGAATAACAACCCAAGCATGTTCATGCCTGCTACACAACAAGACACGATAATAAAATTTCATCTCGGGCCGGCATTACAGGCAGCAAATCTTACAACAAAAATTATTCTTTACGATCACAATTGCGATGTACCTGATTATCCGATCTCGATCTTAAATGATCCCATTGCCCGGCCATATATTGATGGCTCAGCCTTTCATTTGTATGCCGGTAATATAAGCGCAATGACTACAGTACATAATGCATACCCAACCAAAAATGTTTATTTCACCGAGCAATACACCGGTGCCACCGGCAACTTTGGAAATGATCTTAAATGGCATTTGAAAAATGTGATCACAGGTTCAATGCGTAACTGGAGCCGTATAGCATTGGAATGGAATTTAGCGAATGACCCAACCTATTCATTACATACTCCGGGTGGTTGTAATTCGTGTAAGGGAGCTGTTACAATTAATAACTCAACTGTTACAAGAAATGTTGCCTTTTATATTATAGCGCATGCATCTAAGTTTGTTCCACCTGGCTCGGTACGCATCAGTTCTACACAATCGGGCAGCCTTTATAATGCAGCATTTAAACGCCCCGATGGTAAAAAAGTTTTGATCGTTGAGAATGATGCCCACAACAACCAAACATTTAATATTAAGTTCAATGGGCAATGGGTGACAAGCACATTGTCCGGTGGCGCTGTTGCTACTTATGTTTGGTGATGATGATGGGCCCGGCTGCAATGCTACTATTAAACTTTCGTTGCGACGCACTCTTGTACGTTTGTAATTCTATTCAGCATTTATTTTGTTAGTTTCCATAAGCCGACACTTCAATCCACCCCCTCCTGAACTTTTCTTTGGGTTGAGAATCCGGCCCCCGCCAGCGGGGGATAATATGCACTCCGCTAGTTTAACAGTGCATTGCATATTTGGGTCTCCGTTTGTTACGCAAGAAAATAAGAGTGATGATCATTATCCCCCGCTGGCGGGGGAAGCACTTCGATGATAAAGAAATTTCAGGTGGGGGTGGATTGAGCTGAATAGAATTACAAACGTACAAGAGTGCGACGCAACAAAAGCTAAATAGAATTACCGATGCTGGTACCAAAAAAGATTTTCTACTGCCACTTATTATTCCTCCTGTCCCAACTGGTAATTCCAATTTTAAATTGAACAGGATTGCGGAATTGGTTAGCAGCTGAACCAACAACATATACACCCAACTTGAATTTATAAATAGGATTGAATGGCCACTTAATAACTTTTTCAACACCGGCGAATGCTTCAAAATAACGCAGGTCTCTTTCCTGCGCATATAAAAAACCGCCACCCGCTATTTCACGCAACTCCAGTTTTTTGAAAAACGGGATCTTATTCAGTATCGCTCCATTAAACTCATGCAGGTAATGTGCCTGGTAAAAACGCTTCAGAACAGGAAACGTTGAATCAAGCGATTGAAACGCTTCATTCGGATTCATGAACAAGATCGGGTCGCCGCGACGCTGGAATTTATAATCAACCAACCGAAGATCTTTTGTATTTAAAAAACTTCCTGTCCGTATGCTGTATTTTGAAACACCTGTTACGCCTAATTTCAATTCGTGCTCAATGCCGAATTCGAGATAATCAAAATCTACTTTGCTTTGCAACAAACCCGGAATTCCCTTTCGCCAGCTTACATAAAACGTCGGCCATTTGGAACCAAGAATAATTTTTTCTTTTGGTTCACGGATGTATCGCTGCTTTGGAGTGTATTGCAAGCGGGCACTTCCATACAACGCATTATATGATTCGAAGGCAACCGCTTCATTTATCTCACCAAAAAGACTATCCACTTTAGGATTGGTTTTATAATCACTCACTGAACGGCGAAATGCAAAACTTGCATTTGTATATAAGAACAAGCCATTTGCCAGTTCCAATCCATGACCGATGCCTGCAGCATTATTGAGATAAAAATTATTTCTTTTTAGCATATTGATCCACGCATCGCCGGAAAAAATGTATTGAAAGTCACGCTGTGCAGAAAAATTAATTAAGCCGCGATTAAAAGGATTATACATGTGAGAGACGCTTATATTCCCGTTCACATCATGATTTCTGAAGCCATAACTTATGTCTGTAAAGAAAGCAAGTGTCTTTCTTGACGGAAAGATCCTGTTATAAGCAACATCCGCCCTTATTCTTGTGCCGCCAAACTGAAAAGGAGAATACATGCCAGTAAGTGGCGGGAAGAACCATGTTCTTTTTTTCTCACGGTTATATTTTGTTTGCCCGAACAGCAGGATCTTTTTCCAGGTTACTTTGTTGGTAAGCCGGTCAATCGAATCGAAATAGGGTTTGCTGTTTGTAACACGAAAGATACTGTCTTTGTAATGAATGAACCTGATCTCTTTTACTGTCAGCGGTACTGTTCTTGTGGTTTGCCAAAAGCTGCTGTCACGATCATAAGCCTGCTGTGCAGTTGAGCTTAGCTCGGTGCCGAAATGTTTTTTTGGAAACTCTTTATTGAATTCAAAATTTTTATAAGAAGCTATGGTTTGCCCTGATAATTTTCCCTTGCCTGTTCTTGAATAATACGTGAATTGCTGACGGGTGATCATCCATGCTTTGTTATCAACGAAGCTGTATTGCTGGTCTATTTCAAAATGATCGTATTCAGGAATATGATAACCGGGCAATGTAAAGTGCGCAGTTAGTATTACCCATGCACTGTCAAGAATTGTCAGCTCGCCTTCTACCGTTACATTGCTTAATTGCCTTGGTTTGACGCTTATCGTATATATTTTTTTCCCGTCTTTGTGTTTTATATTAACAACCTTATACCTGTATGCAGACAGGCCGCTGTAACTCACAGGAGATAAAAAAGGGACCTGTGATAATACTCTTGACCTGATAAGATTGTTATATAAATTAAAATCGCCTTCGGTCAATGAAAGATAAAACAGCGATTCGGGATTTCCTCTTTTTACAACACCGGTCCTTTCTTCTTTAACCCGGCTATCAGTCTCACGATCATAACGAAGAGAAATTTCTGCCATTGACATGCGCTGCAGATCAGCATTCAAACTGATCGTGATCGAATCAACAGGGTTCTTTTTCGTTTTTATTTTTCGCTGCGACGAATCTTCTTGTGTAGCTTTTATATAAACATTGCAGGAGTATGGTCCGGCTGCAGCCAGTATTTCGTCTTTATTTTTTATCACATTGCGAATGATCTCTTCTGAACGATCCCTTATTCTTCCTTTTACGACCACTTCAGAAAGACCTTTTGCTTCATCGGTTTCGAGAATAATATTCTGTACATAATTTTTAGTAACGACAAGATTAATTAAAAGTGTTTTATACCCAAGCATGCTGAATGCAAGGTCATAGGTTCCCTCTTCAAGCTGCAGTTCATAAGTTCCGTCTTCTTTTGAAACAGTTCCTTTTACAGAACCTTTTACTTGTATGCTTACCAATGCAAGCGGTTCCAGCTTACTGTTAGTGATCTTACCTGAGATTTTGAAGAATTGTGCTTGTGCAAGAGAATAGCCTAAAACAAAGACCAGAAATAAGCAGTGGCGGCGATGCATAAGCAGGAGGAAATGGGTTTTTGTAAAAATGCAAAAAATAAAACGCTAATTACCGAACGATTATTATTTTTTGAATGATTTAACAGCCAGGTATGTTGATGAATTGATCATTTACCCCGTAATTTTAAATCTCCTTAACTCCTCATGAGGATAATTCTGACTTTACTACTCACGTTTACATCTGCCTTGTTATTCGGCCAGGGATTTTCGTATCCTGCAATTAAGGCGAAAGGACAACGCGTAGACGATTTTATTCCTACCGGGTGGATTATACTTGATAGTGCTAGAGGTGATTTGAATAGAGACAATTTGATTGATGTGGCAATAATTCTGCAACATAAAGACAGTATCGCAGTGGTTAAAGATGTTGAAGACACCGTCATCACCCAGCCAAGGATGTTGATCATACTTTTTAAAAACAGTGCTGACAACTCCTTTACGCTAATTGAACAAAGCAATTCATTTATTCTAAACCATGAGAGTGCGACGATGGATGATCCGTTCGATGAATTTAATATCTATGCTGGTATCCTGGAAATAAAATTCCGTTTATTTTATAATGTCGGAGGCTGGCATGCAAGCACTGCTTCTTATAAATTCCGCTATCAAAAAAGAGAATTTGTTTTGATCGGTGCTGATTATTTTTCAATTCACAGGGCAACGTTGGAGTTTGAAGAATACAGCTATAATTTCCTGGCAAAAAAGAGAAGCCTTACAAAAGGAAATGAAGACAAAGGATTAAAGAAGACAACATGGAAATCTTTAAATATTGCGACATTGAAAACTTTGAAAACATTTGCAGAACCCTTTACCTGGCAAGTTGAGACGGATGTTTATCTATAACAGATCGGCTACCGAAAAACTACGATTAATTTTTTATCTCTATTAATTCAATTTCGCACAATTCTTGCTGCAATAGTGCGGCATTGAGAAATTAATTCACTTAACTAACTGCTCTGAACTTATGATAGAGAATAATAAGAATATGACGATGGACCAACTTGTGGATATTCTTGCTCAGAAAACGCAAAAATTTACACAGCTGCTTGTTTATAAAAATTTCGGAGATGAATACCGGGAATGTAAAGAAGCCATTCAACAAATTCTTGCTGAAATAGAGTTACGAAAAGAGCATATGACTACAACAAACGAGCCTTCTCAGCAAACCAATCCTTCGCTTTAAAATAAACCTATCTCCACCGGTTCTTAAACCGATCCCATGTGGTAATTCCAATTTTAAATTGCAAAGGATTGCGGAATGTATTGGCAAATGAGCTGACTACATAAATTCCAAGTTTAAATCTTGATAAAGGATTTGGCGGCCATTTAAAAACTCTTTCAATACCGGCGAATATTTCAGTGTACACAAGATTTCGTTCATCCGCGATCAGGAAACCGGCGCCTGCTATCTCCTGTAATTTTAGCTTCTTAAAGAAAGGGATCTTGTTGATCAATGCACCATTGAATTCATGCACAAGATTTCCCTGGTAAAATCTTTCAAACAATGCAAAGGTAGAATCAAGTGATTGGAAGGCCCGGTTAGGATTCAGAAAAAATAATGGATCGCCACGGCGCTGAAACTGGTAATCGACAAGCCTCAATACTTTTTTATTGGGTGTATTTCCTGTCTTAATTGTATATAACGTTGATCCCGCTACTCCAAGATTTATCTTTTGTTCAATTCCCAACTCGACGTAATCAAAATCTATTTCACTGCTGAAAATTCCCGGAATGCCTTTCCTCCATTTTACATAGAAGGTGGGCCACTTGGATCGCAGGAAAATTTTTTCTTTTGGCTCACGTATATAAGGTTGCCTGGGGGTGAAATACAATTTTACTTCATTATAAACTGCATTGTATGGCTCAAACTCTACCGGCCGATCATTAGCAAGCAATCCTCCGAATAAACTATCAGCTTTTGGATTTGTCTGGTATTTGCTTACTGAACGGCGAAAAGCAATCTCAAACTTATTAAACATGTATAAGCCATTCAATAATTCCAGTTCGTGACCCAACTCAACATAATTGTTTAGATAAATATTACTTCGCTTCAGCATGTTTACCCATGCATCACCCTCGAAAATAAAAGCAAAGTCGCGACCAGCCCCAAAACTATAGAGCCCCCTGTTAAAAGGATTGTACTTTCTTCGAAGCTCTATATTACCGTTGATATCGCTATTACGAAAACCATAACTTACAGCTCCCTGCAGAGAAATATCTTTCCTGGAAGTAAATGTTTTTTTATATGCTGCTTCCAATCTGATCCTGCTGCCACCAAATTGTACCGGCTGAAATACCGTTGTAATAGGAGGCAATATCCACATCCTTTCCTTTTTATGATCATTAAATATTTGCCCGAAGAATAACACTTTTGGCCAGGTTACTTTATTCAACACGGCATCCATTGAGTCGAGATAGGCTTCAGTATGCATCACGTGATACATGCTGTCCTGGTATTGTGTATACAGCATTTCTTGTCTTGAAAGCGGCTCTGTTCTTATCCGGTTCCAGAAAGCACTGTCTTTCTGATATGCTTCGATAGATGTGGTGCTCACTTCGGTTCCAAAATAACCCCTGCGGAAATTTTTATTCAATTCAAAACCTGAATAAACTGCTGTTGTCTGGCCGTACTTATTTCCGCCAAAGGCTTTTACATAGTAATTAAATTGCTGCCGGGTGATCATCCAGGCCGTGTCATTTACTTTTTCGTAACGTTGACGCACTTCAAAAAAATCATATTCCGGTAAATGCATTACGGGGAGTTTGAATTTTGTCTCCAACACCACCCATAAGCTATCAGATATCACTACTTCACCTTCTACTGTTGCATTACTTAGTTGGCGGGGCCTTATCGAAATGGTATAAATTTTTCGTTTGCCAATGCGATCTATTTTCAATGTTTTGAAACGATAAGCCAGCAAGCCGCTATAACTAATTGGAGAAACAAATGGTATTTTTGAAAGCACGGCAGACTTCAAAAGATTGTTGTAGATATTAAAGTCTCCTTCAGTTGCTGAAAGGAAAAATAAACTTTCAGTCTTCCCACTTTTTTTTACGCCGAGTCTTTCTTCACGCATTTGTCCGGACTCGCTTTTATCAAAACGCATTGAAATTTCAGCAAGCGACAGATCGTTGTAATTAATAGCTGCAGAATCTGTGCGGTTTCTTTTTCTCTTCGACTCAACAGAATCTTGCTGAAAAGCTTTTATATAAATATTACAGGAATAAGAGCCCGCTGCCGAAAGAATATATTCCTTATTGCGTATAACATTCCGGATAATTTCCTCAGCTTTATCTTTCAATTTTGCCCTGATCACTACTTCGCCAAGTTCGGAGTCGTCTATTTCCATTATCACATTCTCATTGATATCCTCGTTGCTTACCTGCACCGTCAGCACTTTCGTTTTAAAGCCTATCATGCTAATGATTATGCTGTATTTGCCTCTTTCAAGCGAGAATTCAAAGCTGCCATCATCACGGGTAGTAACACCTGACTTGAGTTCCTTTATTTCAACACTGGCGAGTCCAAGAGGTTCTTTATTATTATCCATGACAACACCGGCAACTTTGTACACCTGCCCAATGGCATTTGCAGCGGGCAGCAGCGATAGCAAGATCAGAAATGGCAGTATGAAAAACTTCATCAGCAGATTTATTCCAGTGGCAAAATTGCACTTACTCGCGGTGAATTCTAAATCGAATGTTCTTATTCATCAATTTTTAACAGAAAAAGTCATTTCTTCACCCAAAATTCATCCTTCCATGTGATGTCGCAGTGGTGATCAGCCGGCAGCTCATTATGAATTTCCTTTAATTGTTCCGCCGTCAGCACTTCTTCGGCATAAACAAACAGTTTTCTTTCTTCAAAGCGAATGTGGTTGTTGATAAGCGCAGCAAGATGTTGGAACGAATTTGTGCCAGGTTCTTTTTCCAATGACATAATAAGCTCTCGTACCTGCTCATGTTCTTTAAACATCTGCTGAACCAAAGGATTTTTTGCTGGTAAAAATCTTGCCAGTACTTTTTCTTCATCATTAAAATGAGGCTCGAGATGATTTGACCAAAACCAGCGGGCATAGTTAGAAAGCGTTTCGACAGGAGTGCCATTAGCAAGTCCTTGTTTTATTTTCCACGCAAATAAAAGTCCGTCATGATGCTCACGACTTAGTGGTGCAAGTTCTTTACTTCGTTTTATAGGTTTGGTTTCTTCCATAAGGTAAAATTACTAATATGCTCTTAGCTCACGGCTGATCTTTTGCATGAATTTAGCTGACCTTAATCCGAAGATTTAAGGCTTCACGCAAAGACGCTAAGATTAATACATAAGCGGCAAAGTTATCTTTGCACCTTTGCGAATCCTTTGCGACTCTGCGGTAAATGGAAAGTTGAATAGATTTACTGCAGTACAAGAGTGCGACGCAACAGAAGCTCAATAGTAGCACGATAGCTGGTTACATAAAAATCAGTAACAAATATTAACCAAACATTGTTACCAACAATTTGTTTGCACACCTGTTAATAATTAACTTTAGGATGTGATTAAGATTAGTCTTTATTTTAGTCATGTATGGGTTAAACACTTGTAATAAAAACAAGTGTAGTGAAAAATCCGGCAGTCACCCTCTTCCGGGATTATAGAAACTAAAATTGAAGTGAATTGACAGAAACGATCATCAACCTCGAAACCGTAAACCCTATCGAGTTCTTTGGCGTAAACAACGGCAAGCTCGACATTCTGAAAAAGAAATTTCCCCTGCTGAAAATTTTATCACGGGGTACCCAGTTAAAACTTAGCGGCTCAGCCGAGCAGGTAAGTTCTGCCAGTGAAAAAATTGAGCTCATTGTGCAATACCTGGAAAGGAACGGGCACATGAGTGAAAATTATTTTGAGCAGGTGCTTGGTGGCGATGATGCCGAAACGGTTGACAACTTTGTTGACCGCAATCCAAATGATGTTTTAGTGTTTGGACCCAATGGTAAAACTGTACGTGCAAGAACGGCAAATCAAAAACGTCTTGTGCAAATGGCAGAAAAAAATGATATCGTGTTTGCGATTGGGCCGGCCGGTACCGGTAAAACATACACCGCAGTTGCGCTTGCCGTGCGTGCATTAAAAAATAAAGCGGTGAAGAAGATCATTCTTACCCGTCCCGCTGTTGAGGCCGGTGAGAACCTTGGCTTTCTTCCCGGTGATCTGAAAGAAAAGATCGATCCGTATCTGCGTCCTTTATATGATGCGCTGGATGATATGATACCTGCCGATAAGCTCGGCTATTACATGAGCACAAGAACAATTGAAATTGCGCCGCTGGCTTATATGCGTGGCCGTACACTTGATAATGCATTTATCATTTTGGATGAAGCGCAAAACTCCACCGATCTGCAATTAAAAATGTTTTTGACCCGCATTGGGGCAAATGCAAAAGCGATCATTACGGGTGATATTACACAGGTTGACCTTCCGCGCCATCAACGCAGCGGTTTGCAAAAAGCATCCCGCATTTTGAAAAATATTGATGGTATTGCCCATATTGAATTGGATGAAGATGATGTGGTGCGTCACCGGCTGGTAAAACAAATATTGAGGGCTTACGATAAAGAAAGGAAAGAAGAAGAGAACCGCGGTGAGATAAAATAAGATTATGTAGCCAGCTTTTGTAATACTATTCAGCGTCCCTTCCGCCTTAGGCGGACACTTCATCAACAACAACTTTAGTCAGCTATTAACCTATACCTCCCTTTCCTTTCGGAAGGGGAGCTTTTTTTTGATACCTTTTATGTGACGGATCATACTAATTAGCAAACATAAAAAGCAATGGCTTTGCGTTGACACCTTCAATTTAAATAAAATTGAACCACGGAGACAAGGTGACACGGAGTTACACGGCGACAATCTCTGTGTTTCTTTGTGCACTCAGTATCTCTGTGGTTAAAAAGCAAATTGAGACATTACCGTTAAAGAGCAGTCCGCGATGAGTCAGCTTTTTAGTACATTGCAGCAATGAAAAAACTGATCCAGCTCGCAGCATTATTTATTTTTCTTTTATCCAGCTGCAATGATCCATCGAATGAATCTGAAGTAATAAAACCGGAAAACGGAATGGATGCCGCCAGCAAATTTATCCGGGCTGCACTTGATGGTGATTACCGGAAAGCAAAAACCTTTCTTGTAAAAGATTCAACCAACCAGCAAATGATAGATATCTATGAATGGAATTATAATCATAAGATGACACCGGAAGATAAGAAAGCTTATAAAAAAGCCAGTATCCGGTTTTTAAAAGAAACACACCCGGTAAATGACTCGGTAACTATCGTACACTTCTCAAATTCTTATAAAGACAAAAACGATTCGTTGAAAGTGATAAAGGCAAATGGGCAATGGTTTATCGATCTGAACTTTACTTTTCAAAAAAATGATTCTATTCCTTAATGCTTAAGAATTTTTTGATAGTTGGATTAGGTGGTGGCGCCGGCAGCATGCTTCGGTATGCTGTTCAAAAAATATTCAACGCACAAAGCGCTGCTGTATTTCCAACCGGAACTTTACTGGTAAATATTTCAGGTTGTTTTCTTATCGGGATATTATGGGGCTTTGCCAGCCGCTCACTTACATGGAATGAAGAGATGAAATTATTATTGATGACCGGCTTTTGCGGAGGGTTCACCACTTTTTCCGCATTTACACTGGAGGGAGTTGGTTTATTAAAAGAAAATAAAACTTCATTGTTCATTATTTATTTAACCGCCAGTGTTATCGGCGGATTGCTGGCAACTTTATTGGGTATTCGCATAGCAAAATAATTTTTTATGCTTACGGTTTATCATCCATGGCATGGCGCACATTATGGCAAAAATGCACCTTCAGTAGTAAATGCAGTGATCGAGATACCGCAGGGCAGCCGTGCAAAATACGAAGTGGACAAGGAAACAGGGCTGTTAAAATTAGACCGTGTCATTTACTCTTCATTTCATTATCCTATCAATTACGGTTTTATTCCGCAAACACTCGGGCAGGATGGCGATCCGCTTGACATCCTCGTTTTTTGTTCCCAGTCCATACAACCGCTTTGTCTCGTGGAGTCGAATATAATCGGCAATATGCAGATGGTGGACCAGGGACAGGTGGATGATAAGATCATTGCGGTGGCCTGTAAAGATCCTTCCGTTAATCATATTAAAAGCGTAGACGAATTGCCTCCGCATTTTACTGCCGAACTTAGAAATTATTTTGAGCAGTACAAAGTATTGGAAAATAAAAAAGTGGTGATCGATAATTTTCAAGACAAGGAAACAGCAATGAAAGTGATCAATGATGCAATTGCTTTTTACAAGCAAAACTTCAAAACCAAAACCATCGATTAAATCAAACGAATGCAATCTCTCAATCAAAATACCTTACAACAAAAAATGACTGTACAAATTATTTTAACCATAATTATAATTGGTATTGCTGCCGGCATGCTTAGCGGCCTGGTAGGTGTGGGCGGTGGAATTATTATGGTTCCCGCATTAGTGTTCTTTATGAACTACAACCAGCACCAGGCACAAGGCACTTCATTAGGAGTGCTTACTCTGCCCGTAGTGATAATAGCCTCTTTGTATTATTATTATCAATGTAAAAAAATGGGCACACCAATGGACCTGCGGGTGATTGGACTGTTGGCAATTGGTTTTGTAGCGGGCGCCTATTTTGGGAGCAAGCTTGCCATTTCATTACCAACCGGTACACTTAAAAAGATATTTGCTATCATACTTTTTTATACGGCAATTAAAATGCTCGGCTGGGATGCTGCTTTTATTAAATGGGTAAAAGGAATTTTTTAATGAAAAAATTATTACTGCCTGTTTTTATTTTATTTGCCTGTACTGCTCATTCGCAAAGCCCGGTAGCATCTGTTTCAAAGACTTACTTCCGGGAACATCCTTTTGATATAAAGTTTAGCAGCTTTATTACATCCCTTCAAAAAGATCCCTGGTTTACGATAGAACAATATAGCCGGCGTACAGATACCAGTTTTTTCTTTCTGTCAGGTACGTATAAAAATTTCAACCCTTTTCGCTATGTCCCGAAAGAATTAAGACTTGTCGTTGCCGAAGACGAGCTCATTTATGCGGATTCATTGCGTACCCGTGATACCATCATCAATTTACAACTAATGGGAGTTACCGATAGCAGCATCATAAATCAAAAAGCGGTGGAGAAAGAATTCAAGAGATTCCATAACAACATGGCAGGTCGCTTTTCAAGTAATACGTATGATGCGCTTGAAGAGAAAGGGAAAGTATATGCAGAGATCTATAACTATTTTATTTTTCCTTTTTCAATTTCACCGGTTACTGTTGCATGGGGTTTTCTGCCTGAAAGCAATCAATATACATTTACTATAACCATCCGTTTTAAAGTGATCGAAAACCAGGCCGGGTATATCATTACTCCGGCGAAGCGTTAAAACTTATTGTGAATTTTCTGATTTCCCGCATCATAGAAAATGAAATTAGCTATTTTCAACCCGTGAACCCAAAACTGCATAAACATATCACCGACCAGGAACTGCTTGAACGATTTTATGCAGATCATGACAATCAATGGCTGGGTATTTTGCTGGAACGTTATACTTTACTGTTATTAGGTGTTTGCATGAAGTATTTGAAGAATGAAGAGCTGGCAAGAGATAGTGTGCAACAGATCTTTCTTAAAGCCATTACAGAACTTCAAAAATACAAGGTTGAATATTTCAAAAGCTGGATATACATGGTGGCAAAAAATCATTGCCTGATGCAACTGCGGGATAAACCGGGAAAAAATACGATTGAGATTAGAGACAGCATTCCTGCTGAAGCAATCGAAGCTGATAAAGAAAGTTTATTATTGAATGAAAAGACATACGAGTATATGAGCGAAGCCCTGAAAGAACTTAATGCTGACCAGCAACTATGTGTAACTTTGTTTTACATGGAAAAGAAAAGCTATCAGCAAATAGCTGATCAAACAGGGTACAGTATGATGCAGGTAAAAAGCCATATACAAAATGGAAAACGGAATTTGAGACTGTTGATCGAAAAGAAAATGAAAGCGTAAAAAATTAATAATTATTAATTAATAATTATTGTTTAAATGCCCGACAGATTAAAAGACATATTATCACATCTTTCTACAGAAGTTGACCAGGAAACTCTTTTAAAGTACCTGGAAGGCAGGCTTTCCGATGAACAAAAGCATGAAGTGGAGAAAAAAATGCTGGCATCCGATTTCAGTGATGATGCAATGGAAGGCTTACAGGAAATAAAAAATAAAAGAGAAATTTTATCAGTTGTAGAACAACTCAATCGCGACCTTCATAAAAAGTTAGAAAAGAAAAAGAAACAAAGAGAAAAACTTCGGGTTAAAAACCAGCCCTGGCTCTATATTGCAATTGTCATAATTCTGTTACTTATTGTCTTAAGTTATGTTGTTATCCAGAGAATGTTGCAACAACAGTGAGAAAATATATTTGGTTTCCGGCATAGTTATGGTGTAACTTTTAGTGTAATTCGATTAGCTCCTTTAAAATTTTTCTTATGACTATTTTACACCAACTTGATAAATGGAGCACTACACATCCGCGGTTATTACTTTTACTTCGTGCTGCTCTTGGTATTGCCCTCACCACTAAAGGCATTTCTTTTATGAGTGATATGATGTCGTTAAAGGCATTGCTCGCTGCCAGCAGTTTTAATTTTTTACCGGATTGGATCGCCCTTATGATTACATGGATACATTTATTATGTGGCTTTCTGATCACCATTGGATTGTTTACAAGATTGTCTGCATTAATACAGATACCGATCCTTATCGGGGCAGTGATCATTAATGCATCAACAGGATTTTTACTCCTGGTTCGGAATTGATCTTTTCAGTGCTTGTACTTATTTTACTTGTCTTTTTTCTTTTTGAAGGCGGTGGTGAGTTATCGCTGGACGAGTTTATTAAAACACACCGGGTTTAACCAGTTAAGAGATCAGGCGATAGCATGCTTTTCTTTTCGTAAAGTTATCCATGCCATCACAGCACTGCCGATCATAAATACAGCGCCGAACAAAAATGGCAGCGCCGGGAAAATGAATATGAGTTTTTTCCGGTAGTGAAAAATTTAAAAAGATTATTCATTAGCGGCGGTCCAAAAATTGTTGTCAGGCTCATTAAACTCGTAAGGGCGCCTTGCAATTCTCCTTGTTCATTCGGCGGCACATGCCCGGCAAGCACTGATTGCAAAGCTGGTCCGGCAATACCACCAAGACAATAAGGAATAAGAAAAGCAAACATCATCCAGCTTTCGTTTGCAAATGCAAATAATACAAGACCCAGGCTGTATAAGATCAAACCAAGATAAATACTTCGCTCATTACCCAGCCTTGGATTGACAACTCTTGTTAAACCTGCCTGCACTAACCCAACAAGCAAGCCAACAACTGCCAAGAGAAATACCCACCATTTTTTCACTCCACTGAAAACGATAGATCGTAAAAAAATTCCAATTCCCCTGCACCGATTGAGCTGCCATATAAATAAGAAAAAACGAAATACGCCAATCTACCAACAGTGGGATATCTTTTGAATAATAATAAAGATCCGAACGGGTTTGCTCTTTTCCAATGAAACTCCCTGCGATGTTCTTTACTTAATGATTCAGGTAAAACAAAATATCCATACAATGTATTTAATAAACAAAGAATAGCTGCTGCATAAAATGGAGCTCTTATTCCCAATCCTGCTAATAAACCGCCAAGTGCAGGGCCAATGAATAAAACCCAAGACCAAATGCAGCGCCGATCATTCCAAAATTCTTTGCCCTCGTTTCTGCAGTACTGATATCAGCTATATAAGCAGATGCGGTTGTAAAACTGGCTCCGGTAATACCTGCAATGATACGGCCGACAAATAACCAACCATATGTTGGGGCTAATGCAAGAAATAAGATAATCTATTCCAAAACCAATCAATGAACAAAGCAAAACCGGTCTGCGTCCATATTTGTCACTTAAATTTCCGATCACCGGCGCAAATACAAATTGCGTAATGGCATATGCCGATAATAACCAGGCGCCATAAGGGCTTGCTTCATTAACAGGAATATTTTTTAGCTGGGAAATAAGATCAGGCATTACAGGAATAATGAGTCCCCAGCCCATTACATCAATTAAAAGTGTGATAAAAATAAAATTGATGGCCGCTTTTTTGATTGACTCATTATTAACAGTTTATTCTATCAAAGTTGCAGAAGTATAAGGAAATAAAAAAAGCCAACTAATCGATGTGCAGAAAACAGGCACCATTATTGTTTTTAACGGTTTTCCTGAAAAGGTTTCAAATAGAGCGTTTTATTAATGGCGTATATATTCGATCAAAATAGAATAAGTAAAAAAACATCAATGAGAATCATAGCATTACTTTTTCACAGTGTATTTACTAGTGGAATATGCTATGCGATCCGAAGTGTGGTTCCTATTTTTGATCCGTACAATCGATCTCTATGATAAGCTACAATTCCGGAAATGAAAAGCCCTAACAACAACCGTACCCCCGGAAATAATTTCTAGCTATTTGTTCCGATAATCCTGTGTAAACCTGAATCGCAAATCCAACACCTCGGGTCGGCATTGTTTTACTTAAACCTTAAAACGATGTTGAACAGAAAACTAAATAAGACAGTATCTTTCCTGCTGATATTTTTCTTATCAGTACTTAATACAAGTGCAGGAATCAATCCTACTATTATTAATAAAAAGGATTCGAGCCTGGAATGCAATTCCGGGGAATACATCATTATCAACTCCGGAAATTCCTTTACATCCATCAATGGGAAATTTTATCGCAGACTATGCAGATGATTATGAAGTATTGTTTGAAAAATCAAAATCAAGCAAAAGCGGTTATTTTAAAACTTTCGATAAAATTTTTACCCAACACAATATTCCTGTTGAGCTGAAATACCTTGCAGTAGTAGAATCAAAACTAAAAACAAATGCAAGATCAGGTGTTGGTGCAGTTGGATTATGGCAGTTCATGCCTGTAACGGCAAAACAATTTGGATTAAAGATCACAGCGAAGTACGACGAAAGACAACATCTATGGAAAAGCAGTGTAGCCGCAGCTAAATATCTTAATGAGTTATACGATATTTTTGAAGATTGGCTTTTGGTAATTGCTTCTTATAACAGTGGTCCTGCACCTGTATTAAATGCGATCAAAAAATCAGGCAGCAGAAATTTCTGGAAACTTCAATACTTCTTACCAAAAGAAACCAGGCTGCATGTAAAAAGATTTATCGCCACTCACTATTATTTTGAAGGATGCGGAAGTCTTGTGACATTAGGTAAAGCCGAATCAGAAAAATATTTGAAAGAGCTGGAAGTATTTAATTCAAAAAATAATACCAACGACGAAGAGAATGATGACACCGAACATATTTCTCTATTGAGTCAATGGATCGCTGTTATCAATGATGATAAAGAACTGAAATTGATGTTGAAAAAATAAAACAACCAAGATGATTGCGGATGTGATTTACCTGGCATTATTCATTGCTTCTAGAGATGCAGGCTTGCCTTGCTTGAATTGACACGGTGAACTGAAAATAGGTTAATTATGGTTAATCCAATTATACGGATTAAACCCAAATTTGTATTTTTAGTCACAGCCAACCAAACGAGCCAACCATGCCAACCAAAAAAGCCAGGGTTATCCTTACTCTTGCAACAACGATCACCATATTAATAATCGCATGTAATAAGAATGAAACCAGCATCCCGCAAGAGGACCAGGTGGCAAAATATTTGAACCTGCCAATTAATCCTTTTAATTATGCTAACCCCGCAATGCCGGCCTACTTGCTTTCACCTCCGATACAAGGTCAAATAAATACACCTGCCAATAACCAAATTACGGATTGGGGTGCCACCTTAGGAAGAGTTTTATTCTATGATAAATCACTTTCAAAAAACCGGACAATATCATGTGCAAGTTGTCATAAACAGGAAAGCTCATTTTCAGATTTTGAAAAATTGAGTAAAGGATTCAATGGTGGATCAACAGGAAGAAATTCTATGTCATTGATCGATGCGAAGTATTATCCCAACGGAATGTTTTTTTGGGATCAAAGGGCCGCTACTCTTGAGCAACAGGTATTGATGCCGATACAGGACCTGGTTGAAATGGGTATAACATTGGATACATTGGTTAAAAGAGTGCAGGATCAGCCATATTATTCAACGCTGTTTACAAAAGCGTTTGGCAGCAGCACTATCAGCAGTGATTTGATCTCAAAATCACTTTCACAATTTGTTCGTTCTATTGTTTCTTATCAATCGAAATATGACCAGGGAAGACAAACGTTGCCGGCAGCTCCTGCCCCACCACCAAATGCGGTATTTTCAAATTTTACTGCACAGGAAAACCGCGGAAAAGAAATTTTTCTCTCACCGATCGGCGGCTGTGCTCCTTGTCATGGATCAGAAACTTTTACTGCGCCTGATGCAAAAAACAATGGACTTGATGCGACGATCACAGATCCTGGGTATGGCGCCGTATTCAACATTCCGGCGAATAGAGGGCTATTTAAAGTAACCTCATTACGAAATGTAGAATTGACTGCACCGTATATGCATGACGGAAGGTTTAGCTCACTGGAGCAAGTTGTTGAGCATTACAATAGCGGTGTAAAAGCTCATCCTAATTTAGCTTTCCAATTAAGATTACCAAATGGCCAACCAAGATTATTGAACCTTTCCGATGCTGATAAGGCCGCACTTGTTTCATTTTTAAAAACACTTACTGACAGAAGTGTAACTACAGATATAAAATATTCCAATCCTTTCAAGTAACGCTACTGCGGGCTTTTCCTGCAATAAATAAAATCCTTACATTTAATGTCCACAAAACGGGACCAAGATGAGAATCCTATTGCTAACTGCGATCTTTACTTTACTTTTTTCTTCACCTGCAGAAGCGCAGCTAAGATTACCTGCAATTATTTCATCGGGAATGGTACTGCAACAAAATGATTCGGCAAGCCTGTGGGGATGGGGAAGCCCTGCAGAAAAAATTTTAATAACAACAAGCTGGAATAACAGGACTGATACCGCTGTCGTAAATAATCGTGCTAACTGGAGAATAAAAGTAAAGACTCCTGTTGCAGGCGGTCCTTATTCCATCACACTCAGGGGCAGCAACTACAATTGTATTAAATGATGTTATGATCGGTGAAGTATGGATCTGTTCAGGACAATCGAATATGGAATGGAACTATTGGAATGGATTAAAAGATATAAAAGATGAGCTCCCCACTTGCTACAATACCAATATCCGTTTCTTTCATATTCCTAAAACAACTGCAAATCATCCGCAAGATGATGTACAGGCTGAATGGAAAATCTGTGATTCAAATTCCTTAAAATCTTTCAGTGCCGTTGGCTATTTCTTTGGCAAAAAAATAAACAGTGATTTGAAAACACCGGTTGGTTTAATTAATGCAAGCTGGAGCGGCACTCCCGCAGAAGTATGGACACCCGAAAAAATATTTGATGATGATGAAGAATTGCGGCTATCGGCAGCACGATTACAAAGTTTTCGCTGGTGGCCCAATCATGATGGTCTCTGTTACAATGCAATGATCGACCCGGTAACAAAATTTAATATTGCAGGTGCCATCTGGTACCAGGGCGAAAGCAATATAGCGAATAACGACACGTATCATAAGCTATTTACCACCATGATCAAATCGTGGCGTGAAGCCTGGAAAAAAGATTTTCCATTTTATTACGTACAAATTGCTCCTTATAAATACGGATTTAATAATGTGGGTGCATTGGTGCAGGAAGCACAAACCAAATCCATGAGTTTACCAAATACCGGCATGGTGGTAGTAACAGACCTTGTAGATAACGTGAATGATATTCATCCAAAAAATAAACGGGATGTTGGATTAAGACTTGCCAACTGGGCTTTAGCGGAAACATATAAGCAAAAAAATATTGTCTATAAAAGCCCGGTGTACAAAAGCAAGACAACAAATAAAGATCAGATCATCCTGAGCTTTGATAATGTTCCCAAAGGTTTTACTATCAATGATACGATCAATGGCTTTTCTGTTTTTGATTCGAAGACCGAACAATGGTATGATGCGCGGGCAAAGATTGAAAAAGATAAAATAATTGTTTGGAGTGATAAAGCTACAGCACCCTCACAGGTAAGATATGGATTTGGGAATACTATTATCGGCAATGTTTTTAGTAAAGAAGGATTACCACTTTGCCCGTTTCGCACTGATAACTTCCCCGTAGATCAGAGCCAGGTAAAATAAAAAGCCCGCAACAAAGTTGTGCGGGCGATAATTTGTTTTACAATATTATTTTGTTGCTCGCGGCATTGGTGCCGGAACAATGTTCTTAATTGCTTTAACGGTTTTCAGGTAAGAAAAAATTGCTTTAAGCTCATCATCAGAATAAAATTTAAAACTCCGCCAGGGCATTGGCTCTAATATTGGTCTTGAACCTGCAATTCCTTTAGTAACTCCATTTCGGAGGGCATAAATGAATTGTTCTTCCTTCCAGGCTCCTATACCTGTAGAATCTGGAGTAAGGTTCGCAGAAAAAGAAACGCCCCAGGGACCAATCCACGAAGTAAGAGTTTGAGTAACTGCAACATTTTTTGCTTCCATTTCAACTCTATCTACCGCGGGTATCGGCAATTGAGCAGGATGACCTGATAATAATAAAGCACTGTCTTCAACAGGTCCATGGTCAGTCATTTTTTTTGGTGTGTGACAATCGCCGCAGGCACCCACTGTTACAAGGTGTTCTCCCCATTTTACCTGGCTTTCATAACCGGCATACTGAACTGTCGGTTTTACATCATCGGTGTCTGTCTTTTTTTCATCAGTACATTGTGTTAACAATAAAATGGCAGCTGTAAACATAGCCGCAACGATGGTAATTCGTTTCATAAATTTTTGTTTTGGTTTACGTTTATGCCAAAAAGCTACGGATTTATTTTTGATTCAGATTGAAAAAATAGGATGTATAATGCACATTTTCCGCTTAATCTTCTGAAAAATAAAACCTCCCTTTAACAAGTTAATCGTTATCTTCGTGTCGCAAATTTGAGTTCTAGTTTTTGGTAAGTCAATGATTTTTTCTGCTAAGCGTTAATCTGCTAAATAGTTAGTCTTTCTTTCCAGTGCTCGTTTCTCAGATCATTATTAAATTAAATTAAACAAGTACATGAACATTTATGTTTCAAATTTAAGCTTCAACGTACAAGATGAAGACTTGAAAAGTTATTTTGCTGATTACGGAGAAGTATCTTCAGCTAAAGTTATTAACGACAAAGAAACCGGTCGCAGCCGCGGCTTTGGTTTTGTTGAAATGTCTGATGATGCAGCTGCTCAAAAAGCAATTGCTGAATTAGATGGTGCTACTGTTGATGGCCGTGCCATTAAAGTAACTGTAGCAAAGCCTCGTGAAGAAAGAAGCGGCAACAATAATCGTCGTTCATTTGCCGGCAGCCGCTGGTAATATGAAAACCGGTTACAAAAGAAAAGTCCCGCTTTTCAGCAGGACTTTTTTTTATGCTCTTTTCTTTGCAGCGGGTTTTCTTTTTGATTTCTTTAATGCATTATCGATTGCCTTGCTTAGGTTCTCAAGCGTTGGCTTCAGGGTAACCATTTCATCATTGACAAAGAAGACCGGCGGTTCTTTTACTCCTCTTTCCAGTCCTTCTTTAATATCATCCTGTACCTGCCAGCCATAGGTGCCATTCACAAGATTGTCAAGAAAATTCTTATCACTGATACCAGCTTCACGACTGTAAAGTTTCAAACTCGTGGTCCCAAGATTTCTTCTGTTTTGAAATAAGATATTATGCATTTCCCAAAACTTACCGGTTTGCCCGGCAGCAACGGCCGATTCACTTGCTTTTAAACTTCGTTGATGAATTTTTGTAAGTGGAAAATGCCGGAACTGAAATCTTATTTTATCTCCATATTTTTCCAAAACTTGTTTTACAACTTCATTTGCTTTAGCGCATTCTTCACTTTCATATTCTCCCCATTCCATCAGCGTCACGGCTGCTTTTTCATTCCCCACCCACATTTCCGTTGGCTTAATAATAATAACTACTTCTTTTTGTAATGGCATATTTCTTAACTCCTTGCCCGGTCCTTGCCGGTGCTTTTATTGTATTGATTTTTTTTCTTTTGGTTTTGATGAAAGTTTACCGTTCTCTTCATTTCGAAAAACTACGGTATTGTCAAAAACATCCACCAAAACCGGTCTTGATTTATCTATATCGCCGGCCAATATACGTTTACTAAGCGTATTCACAATTTCCTTTTGAATTAAACGTTTCAATGGCCGTGCACCGAATTGAGGATCAAAGCCTTGCTCAGCTAAAAATTCTAAAGTATAATCGCTGAAATCAAGCTGAATCCCGCTTTCCGCTACCAGTTTTTTCAGGTTTTCCAACTGAATTTTTATGATGCCCATTATTTCTTTTTTCAGCAGCGGCTGGAACATTATGATCTCATCAACCCTGTTCAGAAATTCAGGTCGAATTGTTTGACGCAATAATGCCATCACTTCTATTTTTGCTTTGCCGGTTGCTTCTTCCAACATTCTTTTCTGTAACGTTCTCAAATGCAGCCTGGATGATAGTGCTGCCAATATTGCTTGTCATAATGATGATCGTGTTTTTAAAATTCACAACACGACCTTTATTATCGGTCAATCTTCCATCATCCAATACCTGCAACAATACATTCCAAACATCAGGATGTGCTTTTTCAATTTCATCGAGCAATACGACACTATAAGGCTTTCTTCGAACTGCTTCTGTTAATTGACCGCCTTCATCATAACCAACATAACCGGGAGGTGCGCCAACCAAACGGCTCACCGTATGTTTTTCCTGGTATTCACTCATATCGATTCTTGTCATCATACTTTCATCATCAAATAAATATTCTGCCAGCGCCTTTGCCAATTCTGTTTTACCAACACCAGTTGTTCCGAGAAAAATAAATGAACCAATTGGTTTTTTAGGATCCTGCAAACCTGCACGGCTTCTTCTTATCGCATCTGCAACTGCAGTGATCGCTTCTTCCTGTCCAACAACTCTTTCGTGTAAATGTTCTTCGAGATGCAATAATTTTTCTTTATCACTTTGCAACATCTTGGTTACAGGTATACCGGTTGATTTTGCAACACTCTCAGCAATATCTTCCGCATCTACTTCTTCTTTTAAAAGACGTTTCTCACCGCTTGTGTCAAGCTGCCGGCTCAACTCCTCAATGATCTTTTCCTGTTCTTTAACTTTTCCATACCTGATCTCAGCTACTTTACCGTACTCACCTTCCCTCTCTGCTCTTTCAGCCAATGTTTTCAAATTCTCAATTTCGGCTTTTGCATTTTGAACTTTCTCAACCAATTCTTTTTCTTCTCTCCATTTTGCTTTAAGCGTATCTCTTTCAACAGAAAGATTTCCAATCTCTGTATTTAAATCTTTTAGTTTAACATCATCATTCTCTCTTTTGATAGCTTCCCTTTCAATTTCCAGTTGACGGATCTGTCTTTCCAATGTATCCAGTTCTTCCGGCATTGAATTCATTTCCAGGCGAAGCTTTGCCGCACTTTCATCAATTAGGTCAATTGCTTTATCTGGTAAAAACCGATCAGTGATATAACGATGGGATAATTCAACCGCAGCAATGATAGCTTCATCTTTTATGCGAACATGATGATGCGTTTCATAACGGTCTTTTAATCCGCGTAAAATGGAGATCGCATCTTCCACTGAAGGCTCATCAATCAATACTTTTTGAAAACGTCTTTCCAGCGCTTTATCTTTTTCAAAAAACTTTTGATATTCATTTAATGTAGTAGCCCCTACTGCTCTCAGATCACCTTTTGCCAGTGCAGGTTTTAAAATATTAGCTGCATCCATTGCTCCTTCGCCACCGCCTGCACCAACAAGTGTATGAATTTCATCAATAAATAAAATGATTTCTCCGTTGCTGTTACCTACTTCTTTTACAACCGCTTTTAATCTTTCTTCAAATTCACCTTTATATTTTGCACCCGCAATCAGCAAACCCATATCCAGCGCATAAATAATTTTTGATTTTAAGTTTTCAGGTACATCACCATTTACGATACGATGTGCAATGCCTTCAGCGATGGCTGTTTTACCAACACCCGGTTCACCAACAAGTATCGGATTGTTCTTTGTTCTCCTTGACAGGATATGAAGTGTTCTTCTTATTTCTTCATCACGGCCAATAACGGGATCGAGCTTTCCTTGCCGTGCCAATTCATTTAAATTCTTTGCATACTTATTCAGCGCATTGAATTCCTGGCTCTGGGTTTGAGAAGTAACGGTTTCTCCTTTTCTCAGTTCTTTAATTGCCGCTATCAATCCTTTTTCAGTAAGCCCTGAATTTTTCAACAATTTTGCAGCCGCATCGTTTCCCTGCACGATAGCAAGCAACAAATGTTCAGGTGTAACAAATTCATCATTGAATTGCTTAACGACTGCACCGGCACGAAGAATAACATTATTTGCATCACGACTCACTGATTGTGCAGGCTCACCCGAAGTGATCTTTGGCAATTTTGAAATAAGCTCGTCCAGCTTGCTTTCTACAAGATTGATCGTAACATTATTTTTTTTAAGCAAATAATCCACCGGCGAATCCTGAACGTCGAGCAACGCCTTTAGAATGTGCTCCGTCTCAATATTCGGATTCTGTGAATTAAAAGCCAATTGCTGGGCTGCCTGTATGGCTTCAGCGGCTTTTATGGTAAAATTTCCTAAGTTCATATAATAGATTCAATAGATTAATTAAACTAAACCCTAAGCTCAAACAGCAATCCAAGAGCCAAATTCAGAAACTATGTCATTAAAAATCAAGTTTTACTGTCTCAAATGCAGCATTTTTATTGTTTCACTGCTAATCTTTCATACCATAAATGCCCAGAAAAAACAGGATCAGTTCCAGCCTAAATATGGCCTGGGTGAATTAGATAAGATACTAGAGGAGAAGCAACCCCTTATTGGGAAGGATTATGTAGTGCTGATATGGAAAAAGGATGATACGCTTGTTTATAAAAAAGAAGTGGGTGAGTATAAAAGTAAAACGGTAGCCCCTATTGCAAGCTGCAGCAAATGGCTTACTGCAGCTTTGGTGATGCAGTTTGTTGATGAAGGAAAAATTTCTTTGGATGACCCGGTAGTGAAATATCTCCCCGTTTTTGAAAAGTATATGAAAAAATATATCACTATCCGGCATTGTCTTTCGCACATGACGGGTATTGAAGATGATAATAAATTTTTTAAAAGATTTTTACAAAGTTCAAAGTTTCCGTCGTTAGATGAAGAGATTAATTCATTTGCTGCAAGAGAAATAAGAGGTAATGCAGGCACTGATTTCTGGTATGGAAATATTGGGTTGAATATCGCAGCAAGGGTGGTTGAAGTGGTGAGTAAAAGAAAATTCGATGTATTGATCAAGCAAAAATTATTTACACCGATGGGCATGCGCCAAACAACATTTACTACATTGGATGGAAGTCTTTATAATCCTTCCGGCGGCGCTAAATCGACTGCTGATGATTATATGAAGTTTTTGGTGATGCTGATGAATAAAGGAAAATATAATGGCAAACAAATCCTAAGTGAAGAATCAGTAAATGAAATGATGAAGGTGCACACCACTTCTTCAATGATCAAGTACGCACCAAAAGCTGCGGAAGGTTTTAATTATGCATTAGGAAGCTGGGTAATTGAACTAACTGCTCCTAAGGCAAATGAACCAAGCGTGGCTACTGCACTTGCCAGCCCGGGATTATTTGGCACATGGCCAATGATCGATTTTTGCCGGGGTTATGCTTATATTCTTTTTGTAAAAAATTTTTTAGGCGAAGAAAGAGCCAATGCACATTTGGAGATTAAGAAGGTGATTGATGAGAAGATAAAGGGGGAGTGTCAGTAAAAATTTATCATTTCAGACAGCATGAGATTGCTTCGGCTTGCCGGTTACAAACATTCTTATTGTTGTCTTCTATCGGCAAGCCTCGCAATGACGAAGACTCCGCGGGTTTGAGATGGTTCTCCAAGCCTGCAGAATCTTAGTCTGAGTGATGGTGTCCGACCTTGCGGGGTCTTCGTCATTGCGAGGCCGTCAAATTGAGTTCAGTAACTAATATAGGTATATAGGCCGAAGCAATCTGAAAACAGATAAGCCATCTTTAACAATCTTACAATTACTTAATCTCATCATATAAATCTTTCCATTCAGGATTCATGCTGTTTATTAAATCTTCTTTTTTCTTACGACTTCCACCTTTTATTCTTTTTTCTTCTGCTATGGCCTCAATTATCGACTCAAACCTTCGATAATAGACTAACTTGACACAATTGTATCGTGAACTGAAACTGCGTGGGTATGCTTTTTGCTTATGTTTATGAACTCTCGAAGTAATGTTAGATGAAACTCCCACATACAAAGTGGAATGATTGAGACTACACATAATGTATACCCATCCTCCCATTTGTTTCATGAAATCTAAATTAACTTTTTCTTTTTTAGTTTGCTTCGGCTTGCCGGTTATAAACATTCTTATTGTTGTCTCCTACTGGCAAGCCTCGCAATGACGAAGACCCTGCGGGACTGCAAGGATACTTCAGTCTCTCGGAGTCTTCGTCATTGCGAGGCCGTCTTTTTAAAGATTTACGAAATTTAGTAATGAAGGCCGAAGCAATCTAAACATCCACTCCATTTCGTCATATCGAAAATGTCCACCCCCACTTGAAAATATTCTATGATTGAAATGCTTCCCCCGCCAGCGGGGGATATTATTCAGTCTTCTTATCGATCATTTTAAAACCTACTATTAGTATTTTACCCTGCACAAACCAAGGATTGCTCATTGTCCCCCGCTGGCGGGGGCCGGATGTGCAAACAACATGAATGATCAATTGGGGGTGGACAAAAAGCTGAATAGAATTGATACAGTACATGGGTGCGACCCTTCGACAAGCTCAGGGTAAACTGCGACGCTTTTGTTGAAGAGCGCACAGTAAGATGAACGGAGCGTCGCAAGAGAAGCTTAATAGTAGTAATGCAGCCCGGTAAATAATTTTAAAACTGTCCTTTATACTTCACCTTACCGCCCACGATCGTCGTCACCACTTTTGTGTTTTTAATTTCTTCGTCTGTGCAGGTCATTAAATTATTGGAGAGAATAACAATGTCCGCATACTTACCAACTTCCAATGAACCCTTATCTTTTTCCTGGAAAGCAGCATAAGCATTTGCCAGCGTGTAAGAATATAACGCTTGCTCTCTTGTCATTTTTTGTGCGGGATAAAATTCAGAACCATCTTTTAATTTTCTTGTAACCGATGCATAAAAATTTGCAATAGGATCTTCATCTTCCACCGGCGTATCCGTTCCGTTATTGATCACAACACCGGCTTTTAAAAACGATTGCCAAACATAAGCTCCTTCCTCGCTGCGTTTTGCTCCCAATCTTTTTGGAACAAATGGCGCATCGCTGGTACAATGAATGCCCTGCATCGAAGCGATCACATTCCATTCTTTAAATCGCGGAACCTCCGTTGGATTTACATGCTGTGCATGCTCCACCCGCCAGCGATGATCTTTATTTTTATCATTTGCAATTTGGGCTGCATAAATATTTATCACTTCACGATTGGCCCTGTCGCCAATTGCATGCACGCATAATTGTAAATTATTTTTCCAGCAAAAGTCGGCGATGGCTTTTAACGAATCAATGTTAAATGTATTTTCACCTATTGAACCCGGACGATCAGTATACGGCTCCAGCAACCATGCACCATAAGAACCCAATGCACCATCCAATGAAACTTTCACCGCTTTTACAGTTAAGAAACCATTGCCTTCATTAACTATTGGAAAAATATTTGCATGCGAGCGAAGTGATGCATTGTCTATCTCTTACCATCAGCCAATGACGGATATTTAATTTGTCTCTGTTGCGCCAGTTCCTTCATCCATGCCACCTGTTCAAAAGATGAACCTGCATCTTCAAAACTTGTAACTCCTTTTTTCAAACAATCGTCTTCTGCAAGCTGAATGCTCTCGGCCCATTTTGCTTTTCGCACTTCTTTGCTTTGCTGATTGGCCCAGCCATTAAATGCACGCCAAACAAGACTTTGTGCAGTTTCAGCAAAGTACGCCTATAATTTTTCCATTATTATCTTTTAAAATTTCTCCACCTGTAGGATTTTTGGTTGCTGATGTAACGCCGGCAAGTTCCAATGCTTTTGCATTTACATAAACACTATGGCCACTTGCATGTGATAATATAACAGGATTGTTTGGAGAAATCTTATCCAGCTCTTCATGATACGGATAACCTAAATAATTTTTTGCAGGTGCAGGGTTCCATTTTTCCTGGTGCCAGCCGCGACCAATGATCCAATCACCTGGTTTGGCTTTCTTCACTGCATCTGCAACCATGACACGATCTCATCCCAATTCTTTACATTCATCAGGTTGAGATTTATCAATGAAGCACCAAGTCCATGGATGTGCCCATGACCTTCTATAAAACCAGGCATTACAAATTGTCCTTTGGCATCGATTACTTCAGTTCTATCGCTGATATACTTTTTTGCATCATTATTACTTCCAATAAAAACAATTTTCCCGTCTTTAACAGCTAAGGCCTCAGCTTCCGGCTGATTTTTATTTACGGTATACACTTTCGCATTATTGATAACAAGCTCAGCAGTTTCACTGCTCTCTGAGCTTTTCGTTGCGGAATTGCAACTCAGGAAAAAAAGAATAACTGCCGGCAAAAAATTGATCATTGATTTTTTCATAAATAAAAATTGGTATCAAAATTATGTAAGGGCTAAAGCCCTTTGAAAATTATCGCTCAAGCACCCCCGGCCTTAAGGCCGCGGCAAAAGCTGGGCTACGCCCAACCTTGTTTATTTCAATTTTATCCTACTGATCCTTGATTTTTTCATAAATAAAATTGTCAAATTATATAAGGGCTAAAGCCCTTTGCGGATTATACCTCATTTTGCCCCGGCCTTAAGGCCGGCGGCTAGTGAATACATCTTTATGTGCGGGGCTTTAGCCCCTACGCCGGTTTCAAATGTATTGATTTAAAGAATAAGCACCGTGGCTGCTCCCGGAAAAGAAGAATAATTTCTGCTTCATCATTTCCTGGTAATTCTTATGAATATCTTTCACTGCTTGTTTTCCTTCCTTGCCATAACTTAAAATACAAACTGTTCCTCCATTTCCACCTCCTGATACCCTTGCCCCATAAACTCCGTTGGCTGGTCCTGCATCACGAACCATTTCAACAATCTTATCAGTATATTCATTACCAAGTCCAACAGCAGAATAACTTTCATGGCTCTGCATCATCAATTTTCCCATTTGTATCAACCACGTTTGCTTGTCATTTTGTTTTTTAAAAGTTTTTAATCAAATTTTTAAATTCATTTACTCTTGCATTTTCATAAACCGGATGTGATGCGCAAACATTAGGTTTATAAATACTCACTTCATCAATTGATGTAATGGTATCAATAGAAACTTTGAATTGAGTTAAAAAATCTTTCCCTGAAATTTCCTCTGGTAAAAGCGAAGAATATTTTTCTTTGAAATACTGAAACAGAAATATTCGCCAGAAAATCCTTTGTAAGGAAGTTTGCTCCAATGCCCGGTTATCCTTGCATGATTTATTTCTTCAACAGTTGCTCCTTCATTTAATGCAATAATTGTATAACTCATAAAGGCAGCGGCACGAACATCACTGTAAGATGCACCGCTTACTGCATGACGAATGCCGCTATCAATACCGCTGAAATTTACTCCATGCGGGAATGCGAATAGGTTTTAAAACTTCATGCGGCTGACAGATCAATGGAAGCAATTTATTTTTTTGGCCAAGATGTGATGACAACTGGTCCATCAAACCGCAAGGAGCACCCGCAACAAGATTCTCCGCCATTTGTGCAAGCACTGCCAGTTCTTCTTTTCCCAATGATAACTTATAAAGCTGGTTCAATGCATTCATCGTAGCTACTTCTAATGCAGCGGATGAAGAAACACCTTTTCCCCAGGGAACATTTGATTCTATAAATACATTAGCACCAGTCAGGTCAATTTTTTTTTCTTTCTGTAAAACAAGAAAACATCCCAGCCCATAGACTGCCCAATCACCGCCAACGACCGATTTGATGATCTTTCCTGCTTCCGTGAGTGTCATATCTTTTATTGCTGAAAGATGGATGGTGAAATCTGCAGTCTTCTTTTTAGTGACCTGCGTACGAAAATGAAAAGCGCCATCTTTTCTTTTTTGAATACGGACGGTAGTCGTTTGTTTAGTGGGCATTTGCAAAAGAAGCGAGCCACTATAATCAGCAATACCACCCATTACGTCCATGCGACCGGGAGCCGTAGCCTCAATTATTTGTTCATCAGATGAAAAAAAATCGTTCATAGTTTGATCTTCCTGAGTTCGGCTGCTTTTTCTTCCGGCATTGTATCGGCCATAAAAGTATCGGCGCCGGTTTCAGGACCTGCAAGATATTTCATTAAACCCGGCTGGCGCAATGGAGGACAAATGATCATGTGCATGTGATAATCAGGATAATCATTTCCGTCAACAGGCGCCTGCGCAAATGCCATTATATAAGGAAAGCTGCTTTGAAAATTTGCGTCATATTTTCTTGCTACGGTTTGAAAAACTTCTGCAAGATCATACAACTCTTCATCACTCATTGTGATCAGCGTGGCATGCCGGTTCTTTGGAAACACATAAGTTTCATAGGCGAATCTTGCAAAAAATGGGATAAAAGCAATGGCGCCTTTATTTTCAGCGATGATCCTTATTCATCTTTTTTTTCCGCAGCAATTATATCACTGAAAATATTTCTTCCTTTCCCTTTTTGATATTCCGCTGCTGCCGCCAACTCTTTCTGAACCACATTGATTATAAAATCCACCGCGTAGATCTGGCAATGCGGATGCGGGTTCGAAACACCAACTATTTCACCTTTGTTTTCAAAGATCAACACTGACTTTATCGTTTCATGCCTGTTGAAAAAATTCATTTCTTTCCTCAATGACCTGAAAACATTCGCTACTTTATCAATGCTAATGTCATTTAGCGTTACATTATGCCTCGGATCATAACAGACCACTTTTGCAATACCGCCGGCCTGGCTTCTTTTATATAAATCATCGTGCACACTTTCAAACTCTTCAGGAATGGCAGGAGAACTCAACCCGACTACCGGGTGATCATTTTCGAAAATGAACACATCTTCATAATCGGGATTTTTTTTACCACTGATCCTTGTATTGCGAGGACATAAATAACACCCGGGATCGTACTCAGGCGCGGTGATCACCGATTCTTTTTTTTCAAAATTCCATGGCCGGGTATTCCGGTGTGCTGCGTACACTACCCATTCCCTTCGCAGGGGATGCCATCTCTTCTCCCAATTTCCAAACACGATCGACTCATGCGTCATGTCACAAATTTTTTAATTGCTTTTTCCACTTCTTGTAAGCTGACGAATATATTTCCTGCTGTTCTTTTTCAGGAGAATAACTTTTTATTTTTTCCATTGAAGAATAGGCTTCAGCAAAATTTTTATAAATCCCGGCGCCTATACCGGCGCCTCTTGCAGCGCCGGCTGCTCCATCAGTGTTATATAATTCCAGCTCGCACCCGATGGTATTTACAAAGACAGAACTAAACACATCACTTAAAAACATATTGGCGTTGCCGGCCCGCACCTTTTTTATTTTCATTCCCATCTCTTTCATTATTTCCACTCCGTAATGCAAGGCAAATACAATTCCCTCCTGTGCCGCACGGGCAATATGACCACGATTATGACGGTTGAATTGAAGTACTTTCATTACAGCTCCGAGGTCTTTATTTTCCAGCACTCTTTCTGCACCATTACCAAAAGGATAGATCAATAGTTCATCGGAGCCTGCGGGAGCCATGGATGCTTCTTTATTTATTTGCTCGTAAGGGGTATCGCCAAAAAAGTTTTTACGCAACCAGCTATTCAAAATACCAGTTCCATTTACACAAAGCAAAACACCATAACGCGGATCTTTTTTTGAATGATTGACATGAACAAACGTATTTACTCTTGACTTCGGATCATAATTCGGTTTATCGATAATGCCGTATACGACTCCTGAAGTACCTGCAGTAGCAGCAACTTCGCCGGGCTGTGATACATTTAGAGAGAATGCATTGTTTGGCTGATCTCCTGCACGGTAAGAAACAGGAATGCCCGGTTTCAATTTTAATTCTGCGGCAGCAGCAGCAGTAAGTTTTCCCTGCTCAGCAAAAGTTGGAACTAATGGAGAAAGCAACTCTTCATCAATACCATAATACTCCAAAAGATCGGCAGCGATCTTTTCTTTTTTAAAATTCCACATTATTCCTTCACTTAAACCGGAAATTGTTGTTGCAGGCTCGCCGGTCAATTTCATTGCGATATAGTCTCCCGGCAACATGATCTTATAAATATTCTTGTAAACTTCAGATTCATTTTTCTTCACCCATCTGAGCTTTGATGCGGTGAAGTTACCGGGTGAGTTAAGAAAATTTTTCAGGCAATATTTTTCTCCCAATTCTTCAAATGCTTTGTCACCGATCTTCACGGCACGACTATCGCACCAGATAATAGAAGGCCGGAGCGGTTTTAAATTTTTATCAACGCAAACAAGCCCATGCATCTGGTAAGCAATACCAATGGCCGCTACTTCATCAGCATTAAAAGAGACCTGCTGATGCAGTTTATTCATTGCATTTACTAATTCGCTCCACCACATATCAGGGTTTTGCTCCGCAAAACCAGCCTCAAGTGATTGCATTGGCATTTCTGATGAAGGTGAAAATGCAGATGCAGCAATTTTGCCTGTGTCAATTTCAAGCAATGTTGCTTTTATTGATGAGGAACCGATATCGAATCCAAGTAAGTATTTCATATTTTACCAAAAACGAATATATAATGCTACAATAATTCCCATAACAATTATGATCATGGCCATTACGCCTGGGGTTACTTTATACATGCTCTTATCAATTTGTAAAGCATTGCCAAGTGCTCTGCCTTTTACATCCAGCAAACTCACGATGATAATTAATAATGATGTGAAAAAGAAAACCCAACCCATCTGGATAAGGAACGGTATCTCATAAGCGCCGGTGCCCGTTGGATATGCTGTATAAAGTAACGTATCATTACCTGCAAGACCCGGCAAAAATTTATCAAACAATATTGCTAACAAAACGCCGCCCACAATACCTGCGATCGCTGCTTTAGATGTTGTCTTTTTCCAAAAAAAGCCAAATAAGAAAACCGGGAAGATTGCCGGAGAAATATAGCCGGTATATTTTTGGATGAATTCAAATCCGCCTTTGCCGCCAATACCCAATGAATCCTGCCAGTTAACAATGATGGCAATGATCAATGCTAATATTACTACGAGGCGCCCCGTCCAAACTAATTTCCTTTCGGAAGATCCTTTATTAATATACTTCTTATAAATATCAAGTGTAAAAATCGTAGAGATGCTGTTTGCCTTACCTGCAAGCGAGGCAACTATTGCAGCGGTTAATGCAGCCATTGACAACCCTTTTAATCCTGCGGGAAGAAAACCAAGCACAGCTGAATAGGCATTATCTTCTCTGAATTCTCCATTGGTCAACATCTGCTGTTGCAATTCTCCATTTTGATGTAATACGAAAGCTGCAATACCGGGCAACACAACTAATAAAGGCATCAATAATTTTAAGAAGGCGGCAAATAGAATCCCGGTACGTGCCGTTTGTAAGTTCGCCCCTAATGCCCGTTGTGTGATATATTGATTGCAACCCCAATAATTCAAATTCGCAACCCACATACCGGCAGCGAGCATTGCCATTCCCGGTAAACTTGAATAGTGATTTATTTCCTGTTGTGTGGCTCCCGGTCCCGGCTTATCAAATATCATATTAAAATGATCGGGTGCTGTTTTCAATAAATGATTAAAGCCGGCGAGAAAATCATTTCCATATCCAAATTTTTCGCTGACGACCGTTAATGCGATATAAGATGTGATCAACCCGCCTGCGAGTAACACTAATACTTGTATAACATCCGTGTAACCGATCACTTTCATACCGCCTAATGTGATCACTAATGCAAAAACAGCGAGACCGATCATTATACCATGAAAGCTTTCACCGCCGGTAAGACTGTTAATAGCAATTGTACCGAGATATAAAATTGAGGTTAGGTTTACAAATATGTACAGGAACAACCAAAATACCGCCATGATCATTGCCACCGTTTCATTGTACCTCGTTTTTAAAAACTGCGGCATAGTGAAAATGTGGTTCTTTAAATAGATCGGCATGAAAAAAACTGCTACAATAATTAATGACACCGCCGCTAACCATTCATAAGCAGAAATGGCAATACCGAGACGGAATCCATTTCCACTCATTCCAATAAATTGCTCTGCAGAAATATTTGAAGCGATCAGCGATGCCCCGATAGCCCACCAGGTAAGTTGTCCTTCGGCAAGAAAGAAATCTGTGGAAGTTGTTTGTACCGTTTTTTTTCTTCTGTAAATCCAATATCCGTAACTAGCGACGATGACGAAATAAATAAAGAAAACAAGTATATCGCTGTTAGCAAGCTGTTTCATTCAAGTTGGTTTGAAACATGAAAATATTGAAAAATGGCAGACAAAACTAAAAAGTCAAAATTCAAAAGTCAACGGTCAAAATCTGTGTAAATAACAGTTATTAAAGTTTTGAATTTTGAATTCATAGCTTTTTAATTTTCTTAAATACGATCCGCTCATTGTGCTTGGCTACAACCACGTCAAAAAAATCATGTAATATCTTATACTCTTCCGGAAGAAAATAGCTGCGGGTCATTTTTATTCGTGAGCGGATCGAGATCACTCCCCAATTATTGTCAACGATGTATTCAAAAAAACTATCCCCGCTTTTATTAAAATTTACCCTTGTCGATTTTGGCAATTGATCAACTTCATATCCCTGCGGCATATCCATCCTTAACACATATAACTCGTCAATCGTATAAGGCATTTCGACAGGATAATTTCTTTGTTCAGCTACAAATGGATTCTCAGTAAATCCCTTCTCCAAACATTGGGTTCAGGTAAATAATATCTTTTCTTTCAAGGTTTACCCTGATCTCACAACTGATCTGTATTTGCTCATCCCGCTTTTCCAAAGAATCAATCCGGTAATTTTTAATTTCCATATCGGTAGCAAAATCTTTCTCCGCTTCTTTTATCAATTCTTTGAGACCAATCTCCCGGGCCCGGCTTCTTATGGACCAGGACTCATAGTAACCAGGCGTTTGCTGCATGGTGCCGATCATCTCGCCATTAGCATTTGAAGAAAACATCATCGATGTAATTTTGTTTTCAACAAGAGAATCGGAGGAAAATTCTACCGGCGTCGCTTCTTCATTGATCACTCTTGCATGTCCATTATAACATTCCCAATGAAGACGACCAAAGCCAAGATCGGCGCGGCTTGCATCCATGTAAAAAGTCTTATCATTTATTATTGCCCGGCAGATCACATAGTCAAAACGATCGATGAGCGGATACGCAGAATACGTATATCCATGTGATTTTGTACTAAGCATTAGCGGATCTGCGGTAATACCTGCCTTGCGCAGCATAGCAACAAGCAGGAGATTGATCTCGGCTTCACTTCCTTTTTTATTTCTTAAAATATTTTTTAATGGCTGATCGATATAAAGCTTACTGTAATTAGTACAGGTAAATTTGTTTTGCAGGTAATTGAAAATATTTCTTGCTTTTTGCTCGTCACTATGAGCATTACCTAATGCCAACTTCAGCTCATCATTCATCCAACCGTTGTCTTTGCTTAATTGCTCTCCGAATTTTTCATCTTTCAAAAGCTCACTGCAAAAATCTTCCCAGCTTCCCATATAGGTTTGGTCCGGTAAAGGTTGTCTTATCTCTTTCAACTGAAACTCAACTTTAGCTTTATGGTTTTGAAGTGTGGATGTATAAATTTCTTCTTTCAACACCGGGATATTTTTCATAATCATCCGGTGATCGGTAACGCCGGAAACAAAAGGTTCGGATCTCGAGCTTCCCGATCCTCTTACATCAGTAACCCTAAAACTTTCCTGTCTTGTCTTTTGTGTTTTGTTTATGTTTCCCTGCTGAAGAAATACATAATAAAAAAAATCAGGAATGGATACTTCATATTCACTCCATAAGGCGGGATAATCACTTTGAAATTCCCAGGGCTGCAGGTTAAAAATAAAATCGGAGTTAACTGTGTACTCATATTCGATTATCGAACCTTCTTTTACTGCAGGGAATATAAATTTTTTGACGACATGATTTTTACTGAGACTGGACCTGTAAACAGAAGTCTTCACATCCAATTTTGCCTCTGTTATTTTTCCGTTTTCGAAATTATATGTGTGGGCTTTCAAATTTCTTAGCTCTTCTTCGTTATCACCTTCAAAATATAACGGGATCTCGACGTTTGCCAGGTCAAAAGCATTCTTGTTTAAGATATGCACTCTTTTAAAATGCCTGAACTGGATAGAGAACCATCCTTTGAGATTACCTGTAATTTCTGATGAACCGATATCGGCAATGATAACCGCGGCAGCGCTGCTATCGATGCTATAAACTTTTTTGAAATCTTCCGCTGATATTTTACCGAATTTTACAGGCGATTTATCCTGCCCGTATATGGATAAGAAGAATAAAAAAAATATCTTGAAAAAGACAAGTTTAGTCACGGTTGCGTTTATTACCCGTAATTTAAACAATTAACCAGCCTTTTTATTTTACGGTTTTTAAAAAATATATAAAAAACACAATTACTGAAAGAGAAACAGACAATATTGATCAAACAACTTGCAGCAGAGCTCGGATTTAGCTTTTGTGGCATCGCTAAAGCAACAAAGCTCGATGACGATGCCCGCCGGCTTGAAACATGGTTAAACAAGGGTATGCATGGAAGCATGAAGTATATGGAAAGATATTTTGATATGCGCATCGATCCATCGAAGCTTGTACCGGGTGCAAGATCAGTTATCACTTTATTGTTAAACTATTTTCCAAAAGAAAAACAAAATAGTGATGCGCTGAAGATCTCCAAGTATGCTTATGGAAAAGATTATCATGAAGTGATAAAAGAAAAATTAAATACACTGCTCGGGTTAATTAAACAACAATGTTGGCAACATTCATGGCCGTGGCTTTGTAGACAGTGCCCCGGTATTGGAAAGAACATGGGCGCAGCGCAGCGGGCTTGGATGGGTTGGCAAAAATGGAAATCTGATCAATAAAGAAATGGGTTCTTTCTTTTTTATTGCAACATTAATTACAGATCTGGATTTGGAAGCAGATGAACCCTTTGCGAAAGATTATTGCGGCACATGCACACGTTGTATCGATGCCTGTCCTACTGATGCCATACTTCCCGATAAAATTGTAGATGGGAGCAAATGCATTTCTTATTTTACCATAGAGCTAAAAGAAATGCTGATACCGGGTGAAATGAAAGGCAAGTTTGATAACTGGATGTTTGGCTGTGATATTTGCCAGGATGTTTGTCCCTGGAACCGTTTTTCAAAACCAACCAATGAAATTGAGTTTACCCCGATACCTGAAATTCTTGATCTTTCCACTAAAGAATGGGAAGCAATGACGGAAGAAAAATTTAAAACCATATTCAGGCATTCGCCGCTAAGCCGGAGTAAACTCACCGGCATTCAAAGGAACTTAAAATTTATCAGGCAATCCTAATGTGAGTAATTGAATTGCCAGCCCAGTTTCAATGTCAATCTTTTTAAATTATACTTATAGGTTTCGAAACTGTTTTGGCATGGCGGGCTAAAACACATCACTGCCATTTCCCTTATCTCTTTTAAATTTTTATGAGAATAACCTAATCCAAATGAAAAAGAATTTTTTCTGTCAAGACCTGTGACAAAACCAAGCGTGCCGTTCCAATACATACCGGGTTTAAAATCGTGACTAACTTCATTCCACACATTCATTCTGTTAACCCATGCAAAGTTCGTCCCTGCATCCCCCTGTATAAAGAAACTATGGTTACGTGACGAAAGATATTTTATTGCGGAAAGATATAACGGTATGCTGCGGAAATAATAATAATCAAGTCCTGCGCCGATGCCACCAAACCAGGTTTTATACCTGATACCGTTTATTGTTTCAATATGAAAGCTTGTGCCCTGCTCCCCTTCCACTATGCCTGTTGAAATTTGCGAGCTAAAGAATTTCTTTTTGTTTTTATTTTGCTGCGCCTGGCTCTCATTCCTTACTATTAAAAACAAAAGAAGTATTAAAAAGATCTTTTTCATACTTAATTATTTACTGTCATTTTGCTGATCAATGAAAGGTTGGAAGGATTTGAATAGTTATACTGATACAAACCTCCTTTTGCTACCACTAACAATCTATTATTCCAGGCTATCACATCATAGGTTTCGATATTTTTAATATGGTCAAGCAACTGCAGGCTAAATACATTTGAAGTGTTGTATACTTTTAATCCATCCCTCCCATCGCAGATAAATAGCAGATCGCCGTCTTTAGCCAATCCATGCGGATTTGTAAGTCCATAGGTTTTTACCAGCGTCGGAGACATTACATTTTGAACATTGATAACATCAAGCTGGTTATTTATGGCCTGGCACGCTGTTCCGGCACGCAGTGTAACAAATGCATATTTATCATCAGCCACTACAGGGTCACAGGCAGTGAAGTGTGCCACGGAACCTTCACGAACAGGGGCAACGGGGTTGGAAATATCAAAAATGAACATACCGTTTGATGAACCCATGAATAGTTTGCTTTTAAAAGGATAAATGGTTTCAATGTTCCAGCCAACACCAACCGTATTCTGAAGCTGCGGGTCATTAACGTCTGAAATATTTAAAACTTTCAGACTTGTGCGATTTACTGCATATAAATAATTATTTACAATACTAAACCGTGACATTGAACCTGCAATACCGGCCACTGGTTGAGAAGCACTGGCACCAACGCCACCCAGCGCCGCATTTAATGACGCAAATGAATCAAATCTTAACCATCCGCGGCCTGCAGGCGGCGGCCCATCGACAGATTCTTTTATTTTCTTTTCAGTCCAGCCAACAATTACCATTGTGGTATCAGGGCTAAAACCTGCCGCATACACTCTTTCTGGAAAAATTTTTGAGACTGTTTTTTTCAATACTGAATTTAAAGGATTGCTGATATCAATAACAACCAGGTCTGTGTACAGGTCTGCATACAGTGTAGAACCTTTCACGGCAATATCTACATTTCCGGGTATGTTAATGAAAGCTTTTAATGCCGGGCTTGCAGGATTGGTGTTGTCAATTATATGCACACCCTTATTTACTTCATTCAGGAAAATATAATTTCCATACATATATATTTTTCCCGGATTGGAGATAGCCACCGGCGTGCTGCTTTTAATTTCAGCAAGCACTTCCGATTTGCTCTTGTAAACCGGCTCAAAAACAGAATAGGTTCTTGTTACATTGTCTTTCAGACATGATGACAACACAAAAACTGTAATTACTAACAGTGGCAGCAAGGTTATTTTTCTCATAAAAGCAATTTTTAAAGTTGACAACGAATAATAATTAATCGTTGCATTATTTTTTCTGATTAACAATCATAGCAGTTCTCATTCCTATAAAATGCAGGTATTTTTTATCCTCAAATGGATTAGTAACTAACTTGTTTAAATGTATATCTGCAAAAGGACCGACGATCCATTGCATTCGTTTATTATTTGCTACCGTCCATGAAAAGCCGGTTGACAAGCTAAACTGGGTTTTGTTCAGTAAATTTTTGTTTTTGTAATAAATACCACCAAACGCAGTGTCATACATTATGGCATTGCTGGTAATAAGCTGCCCAATTGAAAAACCTGCACTCCATACAAATGGCTTTGTCTTATTTTTATTCAATTGCCATTGCACGTGAAGGGGTAATTCGATAAAATGATAATGATTAGTATAGGTTGTCGTATCGCTGCCGGCATTGTAAACAGAATTTGCATCCAGGAAACTGGAAAACTGGAGACTTAAAAGCGAATCCCTTCTGTTTCCAACGTCTAAATGACTGCTGTAATAGGCGTATTGGAACCCGATTGAAAAACTGATACGTGATGAAATTTTTGTTTGGGCAAACCCTCCCGCCTGAAAAGCAAAGCCCGATCTAACTTCAGAAGGCCTTCTTCGCGCAGGCATTCCGGCACCAGTTGATGGACTTTGATAGTTCACATCCGCAAATCTTTTTTCAGAAAGGGAAAAACTATGTTCATGTAAAGACGAGATGCCCGGTGTAAACTGCAATCCCCATTTCCATTTTTTTGCGCCCGGTTTTTTTTGAACTACTGCGGCGGAATCTTTGAGTGATCGTTTTTTTGAAGCAGAATCTTTTATATCTATGCTATTTTTTTTTGGCTGAATTATTCCACTTTTTACTGAATCAGGATTATTATCTGCAGGTTTTCGTTCTGGTTGTTTGATATCCGTTTGCTTTTTATCAACAACTTCATCCGGTCCGTTCACAACAGTATCCTTCTTCCCGGAAATTTTTGCATTAACATCCGTTACTGCAGTCGTTACAGGTGGGGCAGGCTGATTTTCATTATCATTTTTTAAAGGGGCGGAAACATTTCTATCTTTTTTAGCGGCGGGAGAAATTTTATTTCCAGGGATATCGATATTGTTTTTGCGGACAGAAGGTATTTCAGTTACCAGCTTTTCAGTTACCGTTTTATTATTTGTATTCTCGTCTTTTTTATTAGATGTCTTTACATCGTTGATCTCATTTTCTTCTGGTGTTGTTGTATGTTGTGTCGTTGTTGCAGAATTAATCGTTGCTTCTTCTTCTAAAGGCTTAGAATTGCTTTCCTCTTGTTTTTCGGTTTTTACAATATCATTTTTCTTTTCTCCGAAAAGATTGTCGCGTTGCCAATAGCCCAGCAATGAGAGGCCTGCCAGCAAAAAAATAATTACGAATACTCTTCTTTTATTTTTTTTGCGAATTCTTTCTTCCACATGCAGCCATACTTTTTCTGAAGGTGCGAACTTCAGTTCCTGCATTTCGGAAGAGACTTTTTTCTCAAATTCATTTTCCGGCATATACACCAGTTTTAAAATTTATTTTATAGGTCAACTATTAATATTTTTCAGCCACATCGAATCCGATAGTTATCGGATCGCCATAAAGATTATCATCACTTGTTTAAAAAATTTGCACGGTAATTTTCATGGCTCATTTCATCATTTTTTTTTATCCAACTGATCAGCAAGGCTCTTGCTCTTGCATATTGCGATCTTGATGTGCCTTCATTTATTCCAAGCATTTTTCCTATTTCCACATGACTAAACCCTTCTACGGCATGCAGGTTAAAGATCGTTTGATAACCCACCGGCAATTGTCTCACCAGGTCTGCCAACTCTTTTCCCGTCATTTTTATTTCAGGGTTATCGTCGGCTACCGGGTGCAGGTTTTCGTTATCATAAGAAAACTCATGATTATACCTGGAATTTTTCTTCAAATAATTCAAAGCCGTGGTTACCATTATCCTTCTTATCCATCCACCCAGCTCGCCTTCGTATTTATATTGATGCAGGCTTCTGAAAACTTTTACAAATCCATCCTGCAACACATCTTCGGCATCATCCATTGACTTAGTATAGCGATAACAAATACCCAGCATGGTTTCGGCAAAATGATCGTATAACTGCCGCTGGGCAGCCGGTATTTCCCGGATACAATCCTTTACCAGTTTTTGTGTATTCATTATCCCTCGCTTACCAGCTCTGACAACGTCTTTTATATTTACGTTGCATTGTCAATTTTAAACTATTTAATAACATTCCGGTCAGAGCCATTGCCTATTTTTACCAACCGAAAATTTTTGCTATGAGAATACTCACCAAATGCCTCCTTGCCAGCCTGCTATTTTCAATTTCCTTTTTATCATGTCAAAAAGAAGTCAAAAATGACACTCCGGGTCAGGGTGGCGGCGGTACCGGTACTACTATAAATCCAACACCTGTGACCGGCACTGTAACCGGTAAAGTTGTTGATAATAATAATAATGCTGTTGCAGGCGCGACGGTAAAGGCCGGCAGCAATACTGCTACAACTGATAACCGTGGATTATTCCGTTTTAATAATATACAACTCGATAAATATGCTTCCTTAGTTACCGTAGAAAAGAATGGTTTCTTTAAAGCGTATCGTGTATTTTCTGCTATTGCAAACAATACAAATTTTGTCAAGTTTAAACTTTTACAAAAAACGCTGATCGGAAACATCGATGCAGCGACAGGCGGTTCGGTAAATCTTTCTGATAATTCTAAAATTACACTACCTGCTTCAGGCGTTGTTGTAAAATCAAATAATCAATCTTATTCAGGCAGTGTAAAAGTTTATGCGGCAGTTATCGATCCTGCGTCTCCAGAGATTGCGCAAATAGTTCCGGGAAGTTTCCAGGCAAATGATGCCAGTAATAACCGTGTTTTATTAAAATCATTTGGAATGCTGGCAGTAGAGCTTGAAGGCAATAACGGCGAGCAATTGCAAATCGCCAGTGGCAAAATGGCAAAGCTCAGGTTTACTATTCCTTCTGCTTTACGGTCATCTGCACCGGCAACAATTCCTCTTTGGTCTGTTGATGAGGTTACAGGCCTTTGGAAACAAGAAGGCAGCGCAACAAAAACAAATGATTATTACGAAGGCGATGTTAATCATTTTTCTTTCTGGAATTGCGATATAAGTATTCCAACTGTGTACCTGGAATTAACGGTTGTGACGGCTGAAGGCCCGTTACCATATACACAAGTAAAAATTACAAGGGTAAATGGAGGCGGCGCCAGCTATGGGTATACCGATTCATTAGGTCATGTAGGCGGTCTTGTTCCCAAAAATGAAGCATTGACGCTTGAAATATTTACCACTTGTAATCAACCGGTCTATTCGCAGAATATAGGGCCATACAGTTCCAATACAAATCTTGGGACAATAACAGTAACAATTCCTGCACAAAATTCTTTAACGATAACAGGCAGCGCAGTCAATTGCGCCAATCAGCCTGTAACTAATGGCAACGCGTTAATTTATTTTGACGGTGTTTATTATAACAAGCCAATTACCAATGGAACCTTTTCAATGTCGGTTACACGCTGCTCAAACAGCAGCGCAACTATTGAAGTGGTAGCAGTTGATAACGTGGGGTTACAGCAAAGTAATACCTGGACGGGAACAGCAACAACGGGTACTGTAAATACCGGTGCATTATCTGCCTGCGGTACTTCATCAACCAGCTATATAGATTATGTTGTTGATGGATCGAACTACAGTTTAAATACTGCTACCCCTGGTGATTCTATCAGGACTTACACCGGGTTAGGGACAAATCAAAGTGCATTGAGCGGTATTTGGATTCAGGGTTAGCCAGCCTAACATCAATATCGATTTTTTTGCAACCGCGTTGTCGGTTGGAACATTTCCATTACAGTATTTATCAGTAAATCAATATGACTCTATTACATTAGTTACTCCATTCAGTATAAACATTACTACTTACGGTGCACCGGGTCAGTTTATTGAAGGAAATTTCTCGGGGCAGATCAGAGAAATTGCAAATAATAATCTGCATACTGTTTCTGCTACATTCAGGGTAAGAAGAAATTAAAACTGTTATGATTTTAGTATGGTACCGTTAGCTAGATCCTGGTTCTTTAACGGGGTTTTGTGGTCATTTACCGGTATCAACAAAATACTTGAATTCATCCTGCTTAATATTTTTTACACACCAGGATATTAAGATGAGTTTTCTCACTTCTTATACACAATGTAAAAATCCTACGTAATTATTTTTGGAGATGGTAATATAATAGGAGTACCTTAATCCCTTACCATTAAACTAATTTTTATGAAAAAGATCCTACGCACATTTTGTGCAACAATCGCTATCTGTTTTACTTTTCACAATTCTTACTCACAATTATGCATCCACTACTATTATTTTACGGCCACTAAAAACGGCAATTGTGCTGTAGACCTGGAATGGAAATATCAACAATGCAGCGATGGTGTATTTTATGTCCAGTATTCTCCCACAGGGACGGAGTTTTATACAATCGCAATTATTAATTCTACAGGTGGTAATGGCAGCGACGAAACATATCAATATACTGACAATTACGCATGTCCTGGCGTTAATCCAAACAGCCCTGTTCAATACCGGATTTATTTTGTAAGGACGTCCGGAGTACCAGAAATTTCTCCTATCAGGATTGTAGATATGGGCGACAACTGTTCCTGCACGAATAATAATACAAATCTATGTAACGGTATTCCTACAATTACCATTTCCGGTTCTTCTGCAATTTGTACCGGCACATCCCAAACGTATACTCTTAGCAATAGTTCTTACGGCGCAGCGTGGTCAATTACGTCAGGAGGTAGTCTGGTGAGCATTACTTATTCAAACCCGGTAACGATAACAATTTCAAACAGCAGTTCAAATGGCGTCATTGTGCTGAGTGCTAATATTAAAGGATGCTACACAATTACGAAAACAATTATTGTAGGAATGCCGGTTCTAACTTCCATTAATATGACATTTCAATCTTCTTGCATCGGTGGATCAGATTGGGACGCAACTTTTCAACCCAACCCGTTATTAACAGGAGTTACTTATTTGTGGAGTGTTAATGGAGGCGGTTACTATAATTATAATCCATATTGGAATGAAAACTATCCGCTGAATCAATCAAGTGATCCCAGCATTACGCTTAATGTTAAATATCAAAATGCATGCGGCACAAGTGATGCAATGACGTATCCTGCTACATATTATTCTCCTTGTGGAGGCTACCGGTTGGAAATTTCGCCAAATCCAATCAAGGAAACCACAATTCTAAGTATTAACAGAATAGGTACAAAGGCTCCCAATTTACTATCCGGACCTTTTAGAGCTACGGTTAATATATACGATCAAAGTAATTTATTGGTGAGAAGTTTTGTTACCTATAATAATAAGGTGACTTTTAATAAAAAAGGGCTAAAGCAGGGCATCTATATTGTTCAGGTGATAATAGGAACACAAAAGATATCAAAACAAGTGATAATTGAATAATATATCCGATCATTACAAAAATTAAGGGCTACCAATTTCGGTAGCCCTTACTGCTTGTATTCTACTGCAACATCAAAACTCAAATTGTTGGATCGGGTGGTGTATTAGTATTGTTATCTCTTTCAATAAATGGATAAGGGAAAAATGTTCTGTTTCTTTCTTCATTTGGCGTATTAGGTGCAGGACGCCCAAACCTGCGGCTATCTTCAAGCTCCTGGCCGGATATAAACATTTCCAGTCTTCTTTGTTTGTAAATGTCCTGCAACAGGTCCGCAGTTGTTAATGGTCCGCTGTATGGCGGTTGCGCCGCACCGATGCCATAGATATCCGTTGTCTTTGTGCGCACAGCATCTAATGCCGCCTTGCTTAGTGTAAATGAATTTTGACGTGCATGATTTTCTGCAATGATCAAAAGCATTTCACCAGGAAGATAAACAGGGTATGATGTTGTTCTGTCAAGTGCAAATCCTTTCAGCGGATATGTAGTGGCATTTAATTTACTGATGTAGAAACCAACCCTGGGGTCTGATGAAGCTGGAACAGGTGCTAATCCATTTCTTAAACCAAGTGTTGAATCAATTGCGCCAAAGACATTTACGGAAACATTTTGTTCTCCCAACGGATTTGTTGTAGTGGCGGTAAATCTGAATTCAGATTTTACTGTTAGGCTTGCAGCAGCGGCATAGGTCAAAGCTTTATTGCCGGACGCAGTATTATATGTTCCGGTGATCATACTTTGGATATTGTAGTAACGGGCAAGCAAAGCTTTCACTGTATTCTTAACATCAATGCCTGCCGGAACTTTACTGGTAAACTTTGCACTTGGTGCTGTTGTTGCCAGGTCTGCATCAGCACTTTCTAAAATCGTAATTGCTTTTTGCAATGCGTCTGCCCTTGGACTGAATTCAGCATTAAGGCCATTGGTTAGAGGGATTTTTTCAAAAAACTGAACAAGGGTTCCCATACTTAATGCATAGAAAATACTTGCATATGCTTTTAGTCCTACCCTGTCACCAGGATCACCTGCCACACTTAGATTATTCAATACAGTTTCAGCTTCTGTTCTCGTTAATAAACATTGAGCCCACATTTGAATAACGATCGCATTATTCCGGGTCACAGCCCCCTTTCCGGTTTCCAATTCTTTTTCAGCTGTATTACCAATGTTTAAAGTATATAAGGCAAACACCGTATACCCGCCTGCAATAGGCGCAGTATATAATGGGCTTTGCCGGCCGATCGTAAACCTTCTTTGTAAACCGGCACAAAGGTTCATTAATCCATCAACACTACTGGTTACACTTGGTTCCGATGCCGTACTTGGATTAATATATTCTTTATTGCAGGAAGTAATAAGTACTAAGCTTCCTGTAAAGAGCAATAAAGTGATTTGTTTTATTCGTAACATTTTCATTGTATTAATTTTTAAAATTAAAAACCGGCTCTGAAGGTTATTTGGAAGGTTCTTGGAATTGGAACATTACCAAAATCTATCCCCCGTAAAACTGAACTGTTACCTCCTGCGTTGGTTTCAGGATCATACCCATCATAATCATCAAAGCTGAATAAGTTTCTTCCGACTAAGGAAATCGAAGGTGACTTAATAAACTTAACGAACGCCGGTAGTTGATAAGATATAGCGACTTCTCTAAGTTTGATATAAGAACCATCTTCCACACGCCACTCTTCTGTATTATAAATACTGAAAATATATCCCCTGGGTAATACACCTTTTATTTCCTTTTCTGAATAATCACCAATCCCAACACCTTGCCTGGTTCTTCTGTCTGCATTAAACACTTCTTGTCCCAATGCACCGTCAAACAAAAAACTAAAACTTAGTTTTTTATATTCAATGCTATTACTCAAGCTTACGATCCAATCGGGATTTGGATCTCCCAGCGCTTGTCTCAATAACACTTTATCTGTCGGGTTATTTACTGCAGCAATCGGTCTGCCGGCTGCATCCAATGTTAAATTGCCTGATTCATCTCTTTCAAAATAATTACCATAAAAAACTCCAACCGGATATCCCGCCAAAATAGCAGAAGGCGATCCGCCTGCATTCGCCAGAAATATCGGAGTTACCTGGCTCGAGGCAGTAACTAAATTTTTATTTTTATTTACGGAAGCAAAAATATTCCAGGTAAGATTTCTACCCGAATACAGGGGTTGCTGTTACTCCAAGTTCCCAACCTTTATTGGTTACATTGCCTACGTTTTCAACTCTTGTACTTCCACCTGATGATGGTGCAAGTACTCTATCCACAAGCAATGTATTATCTACAATCTTTTTATTATAATATGTAAATACTACGCCCAACCTATTGTTCAAAAAAGAAAGGTCGGTACCGATTTCAAATTCGCTGGACCTTTCTGGTTCAATAAATGCATTTCCTAGTGCAGTATTTATATTATAAGTAGCAACCCCATTTATATTGCTTGCGAGGTAAGTGGAAAATCGATCATAAGAACCTATACCGCTTAGGTTACCTGCCAATCCCCATGAGGCTCTTAACACGGGCAGAGGAAAACCAATTGTTTTTCATTCCTTCCAAAAATCCATATCACTAATGGACCAGGTGCCGCTTAATTTTGGATATAAATATGTCTCTTGTGTCTTCCGGGAAAGAAGTGCTGCCATCAATCCGAACAGCACCCGTCAGAAAAAATATATTCTTATACCCAAAAGTTTGCTGTATAAATCCGCCAAATATTTGCCTGAGATCCGATGTGTATCTTGGATCCAGCTTTACTGCTGCTCCATTGATAGTTGTGATACCATTTAGCAGGTCCCTTCCTTCATTAAATAAGCCAGTTACTTTCTGATATTGATGATTGAAGCCTGCAACTGTCAATGACGAAAAATCTTTAAACCTTCCCTGGTAGGAAATGTTTACGTCATTATTAATTAAAAAAGTATTTACTAAACCATGTCCCACATAACCCAGCCCTTCCTGTGCTGATATATAAGGATATCTTTCGATCAGGTTTCTTCCTTCCTGGCTAATATTGTCAATACCGAGAATATAATCGATGCTTAATCCTTTTATGGGTTTGATTTTGATCTGCAGGTCGCTTATTGTCCTGCTCACTGACTGTGTTAAAGACATGTCTTCAATTACACTTAACGGATTCACCCGTGTGGGTTCAACACCCTTCAGGTTACCAGCAGCGTCTCTTTCTTCAATGTTGTAGAGATTATTAGTAATATTTACAGAGTTGATTGGGCTCCAAAAAACATTTCCATTTGGTTTCTCATTTGAAAAACTGTTTGTGTAGGCAACGCCTCCAATAACCGTTATGTATTTATTGATCGTTTGTTCGATTCTTGCTTTAAAATTAAATCTCCTGAAATCCGTGTTCTTAATGATGCCTTCATTTTTATAATAACCGCCGGAAAAATAATATTTCGTTGTTTCTGAACCGCCGCTTAACGAAATGTAATTATCAGTACCTAACCCTTTTTGAAAGATCTCGTCCTGGTAATCGTAACGTGTAACATCCACAAGGTCTGTAGATAATTTCCGTACCTGCCCGTCAGATCTTGTGTATGTAATAAAATTTCCGGGCCCATCACTGATATTTCCTAACCTCAGCGCAGCAGAGCCAAACTGTTTTCCATAAGTACTGATATAAACTCTTTTGCGCAAAGAATTAGAGATAATGCTGGTGCTGAAATCAATTTTAAGTTTGCCTGTTCTCCCCGATTTCGTTGTTATGAGTACCACACCATTACTTGCCCTGGAACCATAGATCGCTGCAGCAGATGCCCCGGGAATAATATCAATTTTTTCAATGTCATTCGGATTAATATCTGCCAGGCGATTTGTTCCTATTTCTGCACTGCCGCCAGCTGCTACGTTCATGTTGGTAACATTCGTTGTGCTGTTACTTACAATTACACCATCAATTACATACAATGGTTCTGACGAACCCTTAATTGTACTCGTACCTCTCATCCGGATAGAAATACCACCGGATGGATCACCGGATGTTTGGGTTATTTGCGCACCCGGCACCTTGCCTTGCAAAGAAGCAGAAAGATTTCCTGACCCGGTATTGGTGAGTTGTTTTGAGCTGACAGTGTTCACCGTATTACCCAATTGCTTTCTTGATTGCCGTAGAGAAGAACCAATAACAACAACCTCATCAAGATTCAAAGCATCCTGCGCCAGGCTTATATCAACAGTGTAAGAGTTTTCGTTGCCAACGCGTAAAGTTTGTTCTTTTGATTTAAGACCAACACCTGTAAATTCTAATACATAATCTCCGGCTTTTAGTTCAGCAGGAAAACTATAGGTGCCATCCAGATCAGTGGAACTGCCAAAAGCAGTGCCTTTTACAATGACAGAAATATAAGGAAGTGCCTTACCATCTGTGCTTGTAACTTTTCCGGAGATCCTTACCTGGCTGAATGAGGCCATGGAAAAAAAACAAAGAATGAGTGCAAGACTCAATTGATAATACAATGGTCTTGAGATTTTTTTTCGCTTCATACTTTTTTTGTTTGAATAATTAAATGGTATACTTCTATTCCATTTTCAACGGGAAGGATCCTTATAATATCTCTACGCCTTTTTCTTTATAAGCATCAAAAATTTTATCGCCGGGGTCCATATCGGTGATCATTGCATCCAGCTCTTCGATCCCCGCAATCTTTATTTTTTGCAATGAGTTGATTTTTTCGGCAATTGTTAATGCCACTACTTTTTTTGATGATTGCATCATGGCTCTTTTTACCTGCACCACATCCCAATCATTATCGGTAAGCCCGTGTTCTGTGTCAATTGCATTTATACCGAGAAAACAAATGTCTGCATTGATCTGCTTGATCTTTGTTATTGCATCGCCGCCAACAGTGATCTTTGAATTCTTCGAGATCTTATCGCCGATAAAAATGACTTCGATATTCGGATGTTGAATGTATTCCATGGCAGCAGGCAAACTGCCTGTAAAAAAAGTTGCACGCAAATGTTGCGGCAATGCTTTTGCCAGTTCGATGATCGTGGTTCCGCCGGTCGTTAATACAAACATACCATCACGGATAAGTGTGACAGCTTTTTGAGCGATCAGCTTTTTGTTATCATGAGAATAGACCCCATTGGATTGAAATGAAACATGAAAAGATTTTGATAAGGCACCGCCATGTACTTTAATAATGTCACCTGTCTCGGCCAGTTCAGATAAATCACGGCGAATAGTGTCTTCAGAAACGTTGATAGCCTCACACAGATCTGATGTTAAAACCTTATTATGAAGATTGATCTCACGAAGGATAAACTCTTGTCGTTCCTTTTTCAGCATAAGCGTTCATGTTGGTTGGAAGCACTAAAACTAAGGGAGTTTTTCTAAAACCCGCAAAAAAGAGCAAGGAATTTTTAAATTTCCCGCAAAAACATTCATGAATCATTAAGTTTGGCAATCAAAGCCTGCAAAGACTTATATTTAAAATATGAAGAAGAACATCGAAAAGCTGCACAAGATCTCGCTTAAAAAAAAGAAAACCGTGATTGGTTTAATGAGCGGAACTTCTTTTGATGGCCTTGATGTAGCTCTTTGCGAGATCAAAGGAAGTGGCTTAAAAACAAAGGTGGAAGTGATGAAATTTGAAACAGCAGCTTATCAATCTGAGTTCAAAGAAGAATTGAAAACAGTTTTTTCCCGCCGCGATGCTGATCTTGAAAAGGTTTGTTTACTTAATGAATGGGTGGCGATCCACCACGCCGCAATCGTTAATAGCTGTTTGAAAAAATGGGGCTATTCAAAAAAGGATATTGATCTTATCGCCAGTCATGGCCAATCCATTTATCATGCTCCAAAATTTTTACATGGCAATGAAAAATTTCCAAATGGCACATTACAAATTGGAGATGGCGATCACATTGCGGTAAATACCGGCATTATTACGATTAGTGATTTCCGGCAGAAACATATTGCTGCAGGCGGAGAAGGTGCACCTTTAGCAGTGTATGGCGATTATCTTTTGTTCTCAAAAAAAGGAAAGAACAGGATCATGCTGAATATCGGCGGCATTGCAAATTTTACATTTTTGCCCGGCGATCTTGATGAATCAAAAATATTCAGTACAGATGTGGGACCTGGGAATACAATGATGGATGCATTTGTACAAAAACATTTCCCGGGAAAATATTTTGATGAAGGATCAGCCATCGCTACCAACGGAAAAGTAAATAGCGAGCTGTTGCAACAATTAAAACGCCACACATTCTTTGCCGGGGATTTTCCAAAAACAATCGGACCTGAATTATTTAATCTAACCTTTTTACAAAATGCCATGGAAAGATCGAAGACCGGCTCTATAACCGCAGAAGATACAATGGCGACGCTAAATCATTTTTCTGCAGATACTATTGCTGATGCAATTAAAAGATGTATCGAAAAAAATGAGACCTATTCAATTTATGTTAGTGGTGGAGGCATGCATAACCCTTTATTAATGGAAAATATAAAATCGCAATTGCCGGGGCTGAAATTTTTCACTACCGATGATCTGCAAATTAACCCCGATGCAAAAGAAGCAGTGCTGTTTGCACTGCTTGCTAATGAATGTGTTTGCGGAAAAAAATTAAATGTTGGTAAAGGAAGGAATAAGATCCCTTCAATTACGATGGGAAAGATCAGTTTCCCGGATTAATTATTTAACAGTAAAGTCAACTTGCCTGTCACCCCACATCAATGATACCTTACCGTTTTTATTTATAACAAAAGTCATTTTTTCAGAAAAAACTTTTGTCCTTTCACCTTTTACTTTTACCCTTAATGCATCATCTGCATCTTTATAGTTAAAGGCGCCGGTTTGATCCCATGTTTTATTAAAAATAATTGTCCACTCTTCGCCATTCACAATAGTAAAAAGTCCGTACTTACCGGCAGCAAGTGGTTTGCCTTCCACTTTTACTGCTTTATTTATTTCAAAGATCGTTGCTTCATTGGCCCCGGTGCGCCATACTTTACCGTCTAACGGCTCCAGGTCTTTGCCAATTGTTCTTCCTTTTACGGAAGGCTGGCTGTAATCAATTGAAATGGTAACGCCACTACTTGTGGTTTCTTTAGCTAATGCCGGCGGGCTTGCTCTTTTGGATTTATCCAGTTGACCACAGGCAGCAAGAGAAATAAATAATACTGTTGAAAGAAGTAATTGTTTCATTTGATTAAGTTTTATTGTTTTTTGGCCAGTTACCTGCCTGTCGGCAGAAAGGGAATACGCCCCGAATATCCAATTTTTAAACGCTAATGAATATTTCCCGGGGCACATTTCATGTTAAAAGTTTGTCATTAAAAATACAGAGAAGTATAAGACCGGGCTCAGTTAATTGACGAGCGGCGATCGTTACTCAGTTCTTTCAGATTTGCGAGGCCCTGCTCCATTTGCACACCATAAATATTTTCAAAAAAAAGTGATTTGAACTTTTCCCAGGGGTACCAGCGCAATTTAAAATCCATATACCATTGGAGGGTGGAAGAATCTCCTTGCTGATGCCGGATGATCTTTAAGGCACTTACTATCGGCCTTCCGTTATCGGTAACCATTTCCGTTGTTATTTCCTCTTCCCTTCTATCCACTATTCTTATTGTTGTGCCTTTCACGCTTACACTTGCGTCCCCCGAATATTGAAATTCATTTTCAGAAATATCTTTTAATGCCGGATGCCAGTACTTCCAGTTTGGAAGTTTTTCAATGTATGTGTAAACTGTTGTATCATCGGGAGCAATGTTGATCGCTTTTGAGATCTTGATAGTAGCGGGAATAAAAAGCGAGATAATAGTAATAAGAAGAAAAAGAAATATAAAACTAAGTATTGCTAATTTGATGACACGCATAGACAAAGGTTAAGACTAAGGTTGAGGTTGAAAACGAGGTTAAGATTAAGGTTGAGACTAAGCCTTAATCTCAACCTTATCCTCAGGATGAGATCGAAACTAAGCTTAGCCTCAACCTCAACCTTCCCTACTCCCATCTGAAAACTTTAATCGCAATAAAATAAACTGCCACTCCCCAGATAGCAAGTATACCGATCTGTTTCATGCAATCATTAAGATGTGCTCCTTCAAACGCTACATTACGCATTGCATCATTCAAATGCTTCAGCGGCATTATGTCTGCAACAGATTTTAACCACTTGGGAAATGCATCAGTAGAAAAAAAAGTTCCGCCGATCAAAAACTGCGGCAATGTTATCAGGTTTGCAAAAGGTGGAATAACACTTTCATTTTTTGCCAGCCCGCTGACGATAAAACCGAACCCCATGAACACAACAAGTCCGAGAAAACTAAGTACAAGCAATTCAAAAAAGGTTATCCATCCGTTTACCAGCGTAAAATTAAATGCATAATGCCCGATGAATAAAATAACCACTGCAGTTATTAATCCAAATAAAACACGGCTGATAGCTTCTCCCAGTACAATGTATTGCCGGCGGATTGGCGTAGCATAAAATCTTTTTAATACGAGTGTCTGGCGCAAACTAAAAAATATAAAAGCAACGCCAAATACTCCTGCACTTAATAAAGAAAATCCAAGCTGTCCCGGCAAAATAAAATCAATGGTCCGGTAGGTTCTTCCTTCAATCTGCACTACTTCATCGCTGATAACGGCCACTGAATTAGCGGAACCAAATTTCTGTTCATTCATCGCTTTTATTCTGCCATCGATTATAGAACGAAGCACCTGGATATTTTGAGGATTAACAGCATCGGAGGTTTTTATATGGATGCTCGCCGGTTTTGTTGAATCAGCATTTTTTATAATGCTGATGATCGCAGTGATCCTTCCTTTTTCAAGATCCTTGATCAATTCTGTTGAGTCTTTTTGAACAACATTTAATGCAGAAATATTTTTTATAGCTTCATAAACATTATTATTTGAAGTATCGCTCTTAGGATCAAAAGCTACACGCACAGCCATTCTGCCGCTATTACCAATAAAGCCAAACACCAAAATAAAAATAAGTGGAAAAACAAAACTGAAGATCACCGCAGACGGGCTTCTAAAGACTCCTTTAAGACTGGCTTTTGTAATAGCCATCATCGCCCGCAGTTGGCTGTATGGTTGTGGCATTAACTTAACTTAAGTGGCAAATGTAAGGTTCTTGCCTCATTTTCTAATTGACGGCTATTGAAGATGCGAGGCAAAAATCCCTAACTTCAAACAACCAAACAACGAGTAGTTACATAACCCGAACCGAAAGTCTTAATATGTCAAAATCAAACAAGCCAAACAACGAAATTAATAGGACCGACGATGATAACCCATCAATCAAGGTTGCTAAAGTAGGGATGTGGCAAGCAGTAATTGTTGCATTAATTACAACAATGGGAGCCGGTTTAATAGGATATCACAGCAAATCAAATGCAGAGGGTTCACCGAAGAATGTTGAAACCAAAGCAACAGCAGTGGATACTCAAAATATAATAGACAGAATAGTTGATAGTTTGACTATTCGTGTAGCACTCTTTGATACAGAAACTGACCGTGGGAGGCTTACCGATTTGAACAACAGTCTGGGCGCTTTCGGATTTATGGAAGTTCTCAGACGTGGTACTCGAGATAGCTTATTCGAAAATAATAAAAAGAAGCCCGCTATTTTCATTGCACATTGGCATGCTTATAAGTGCGATACTGTTGATGCTGCAACTGCTGAAAAAGAATTAATAAAGGCGATCAATCGTTACGATCCTAATACTAAAATAATTGTATTTAGCTCAATATTTAATTTCGATCCTGAGAAACAAAGATTTTGGAATATGATTTCAGCGGAAATCCGGAATTATAAGGACCGAGTATGGGCATACTACCTTCCTTATAGGGAAAATCAAAAGGAACTCTCAGTTATAGTGGCCAGGGTGCTTTCATTAGCCATAGACCGTCATCCAAAACTTAAATAAATAAGTTGAATCACTCTGGGAAAAATTTCCGTAACTAACACCTGGTGCTATTCGTTCTCTCTCTAATTCACAAAAAACTCAAACGGCAATCTCGCCTGCGCAGAATTGGTCATTTGCTTTATACGCAACATCTCATTATAAATCTTATACTGCTCTTCCCCCAATTCTTCTTTAAGCATTTTTGTTTTCAGAGTATTGTCTGTTGTTCTGCCAAGCAACCTGTCAATAAGATTTTGTACCTCGGGGTATTCACGTAGACGATAATCTTTAAGCTTTGCCATTCTTGCTGCACATTCAACGGCATCCTGTAAACCACCGAACTTATCTATCAACCCGATACCAATTGCCCTATTGCCACTCCATACCCTGCCCTGCGCAATGCTGTCAACAAACTCAACAGATCTCTTTCTGCCATCAGCAACTCTTTGCTTAAAGCTCATATAAATTTCATCGATGCTTTGCTGAACAAATTTCTTTTCATTTTCATTCATCGGGCGGTAAATAGCGCCAAGATCAGCATAAGGCCCGGTTTTCACTCCATCAAACGTTACACCCAGTTTATTTTTAAAAAAACCTTCCATGTTTGGAATGATACCAAACACACCAATAGAACCGGTGATAGTTGTCGGGCTTGCAAAAATGCTATCAGCTGCACATGAAATATAATAACCACCTGATGCAGCCACATCACCAAAGCTTACAACGACGGGCTTTTCCTGTTTTGCCAATGAAAGTTCCCGCCATATCGTTTCACTTGCCAGTGCACTGCCGCCACCACTGTTCACACGAAATACAATTGCTTTGATCGTTTTATCCAACCTTGCTTTACGGATAAGCTTTATATAATTGGCACTGGCTATTTGTCCCTGGTCATCGGCTCCCCCATCAATTATATTTCCCTGCGCATAGATAAGAGCAATTTTTTCGCCGGACGATCCTTTGTATCCGCCACTCTTTAAATAACTATTTATTGAAATGAAATTTATTTTATCATACTTGCCGAGGCTCAACTTTTGTTTTATCTCATCCTTAACTTCATCATCATATTTTACTCCATCGATTAAATTATTAGCCACAGCATCCTGCGGATTTTTAATTGCGCCTTCATTCGCAAGCCGGTGTAAAGTAGCCGTGTCGGTTTTTCGTGCTTCGGCCGCTTTTATCAAAAAATGAGAATAAAGATCACCAAGCCATACCGATGTTTGCAGTTTATTCTCATCAGTCATTTTATCGGTACGGAAGGGTTCTGTTGCACTTTTAAATTTACCTGCATAAAAAATCTGCGGCTCGATATCGAGTTTTTCTAATGTTCCTTTTAAAAACAATAGTTCAGAACTAAAGCCCGTCCAGTCAAAAAATCCTTTGGGATTTACGTACATCTTATCGGCAACATTTGCTGTATGATAAGATTTTTGATTCATCATCTCGCTATAAGCAATAATGAATTTGCCTGACTTCTTAAATGCGAGCAACGCATTTCTGATTTCTTCAGAGGTAGCAAAACCATTTGGATTGATCCCGCTCATCAGGTAAATTCCTTTTATCTTGTCATCCCTAGCTGCTTTCTGTACCAGGCGAACGACATCATAAACCCCGGGAATACTCAGTTCATCACTGCTGCTGATAGCAGCCAGTGGACTTTCAAACTGCTGCTCAAGAAAAGGCTGTCCAAGATTGACAACAAGCACAGAGTTCCTTTCTACCACCGGTTTGTCACTTTTAGCAAGACCTGCTATCAATGCGAGAAAAATAAAAAAGCCAATAAAGGAAAATATGATCAATGCAAGCAATGACGCAAAGAACATTTTAAAGAATCCACCCATGGTTCAGAATTTTTAAGACGGTAAAAATAAAGATATTTGCGCCTTCCCGATTTTTGCAATTATGACGACAGCTTATTTACTGATAGGTGGCAATTTAGGAAATCGTAAAGACAACTTACTAAAGGCAACTTCATTGATAACAAAACAATGCGGAGCTTTAACAAATTCTTCTTCTATTTATGAAACGGCGGCCTGGGGAATTACTGATCAGCCTGCTTTTCTTAACCAGGCACTGGAGATCTCAACTCCATTAAATGCGCGGCAATTGTTGAGAAAGATTTTAAAGATCGAAAAAGACATGGGTCGTGTAAGAAAAGAAAAGCTCGGCCCGCGAATAATCGATATCGATATTTTGCTTTTTGAAAATGAAATTCATGATCTCCCTTTTTTAAAAATACCACATCCTGAAATGCAAAACAGGCGATTTGTTCTTACACCGCTCGCAGAGATCGATCCGGAATTAATCACCCGGTATTAAAAAAAACAATCGCTCAGTTATTGGAAGAATGTCCTGATAATTTGGAAGTGAAAAAGATCGCGGATTAAAGGATTGCTTCGGATTTCGCGGATTTATCCACAATCTATTCTTTATTTAAATTATAAATTATCATTTCAATTATTTTGCAATTCTGCATCAGCATATCAGTCCCGGTGAAACGGGACACAGTAACTAATGAATTATCATTTCATCACCATAGAAGGAAATATTGGCGCCGGCAAAACAACATTGTCGCATTTGCTCTCAAGGCATTTCAATGCAAGGCTCGTGCTTGAAGAATTTGCCGACAATCCTTTTCTTCCCAAATTTTATGAAAACCCAAAACTATATGCCTTCCCGCTTGAGTTCTTTTTTATGGCAGAGCGGTTTAAACAACTCAAAGATCTTATTCAGCAAAAAGATCTTTTTCAAAACATCACCATATCGGATTATCTTTTTACCAAGTGCCTGTTATTTGCCAAAGTGAATTTACCTGAAGATGAGTTTCGTCTTTATCAACGATTGTTTGAGATCATACATCAGCAATTGCTGCAACCCGATCTGCTGATCTATTTACATACACCTGTGAGCCGTTTACAAAAGAACATAAAAAAAAGGAACAGGGCCTATGAACAAAATATTGCCGACGAATATCTTTTCAGTATCCAGGAAACCTATACACATTATATAAAGCAACACAACATAAAAACACTTTTTGTAGATGCGTCCAATGCCGATTTTCTTGGCAATGAAAAACATTTACAAGTGCTTATCGATGCATTGGAAAAAGATTATGACGATGGGCAGCATTATTTAACACTGCCATAGAACCACCTATAATAGAAAGCCTCCCAATAATCAATAATTAATAATTATTAATTATTAATTATTTTAGATAGCCTGACAAATGATCAACCCAAGACCAATCATAAACACCGAATTCACATGGTTCGTAATAGCCCGCTTCCTTTTTATCGCCGGACTTCGAATGACCCCGTTTTTATTGGGTTGGAAACTTTATGAAATTACCGGCAGCTCACTTTCTATTGGCATTGTCGGTTTAAGTGAAGTGATCCCTGCAGTTTTATTGGCACTTCCATGCCGGAGTAACAGTTGATAAGAAGCAATAAACACCGGCTCATCACCATTTGCATGGCGCTTTATTTTTTATTAATGGTTGGATTATTAATTGTAACCTCCGGATGGTTTACTTCAGAATTAAATTCATTGGGAAAAAAATCAGCAGGTCAAATAACGCAATGGCTGATCTATGGGCTTGTATTTTTTACCGGCGCAGTAAGGGCATTCAGCTCACCTGCTATCAATGCATTTCTTGCACAGCTGGTACCGCAGGAATCTTTGGTAAGAGCTGTTTCCATTAACAGCATGACGTGGCTCATCGCTGCAGTAACAGGTCCCGGTTTGGCAGGGTTATTAATGGGGTTTACAAATATTACCGTTGCATTTACGGTTTCATGTGTTGCCATCCTTGTGGCATTAATAATATTTCAATTGATAAAACCAAAACCGATCAGCTGGCAACCCGGTAAAGTAAAAACGTGGCACAGCGTTAAAGAAGGATTGAATTTTGTTTTTCATCAAAAGGCATTGCTTAGTGCATTGAGTCTCGATATGTTTGCAGTTTTATTTGGAGGCATTACCGGCATTCTGCCTGTATTCGCTGTTGATATTTTACATGTAGGTCCCGAAGAAATCAGGTTGGTTATACTCTGCAACCTATCTCGGAAATTTTATTGCAATTGGTTTGCTCATCTCACGACCATTAAAAAATAAACAGGGAAAAACTTTATTGTATACAGTTGCAGGCTTTGGTATTTGCATTTTAATATTTGCGATCTCGAAAAATTTCTGGCTTAGTCTCACCGCATTATTTATCAGCGGGCTGTTTGATGGAGTCAGTGTCATCATCCGCGGCACCATTGTACAATTATTTGTTCCCGATGAAATGCGTGGCCGTGTTTCTGCAGTCAATTCCATTTTTGTCAATTCATCAAACGAGCTTGGACAATTTGAAAGTGGAGTCGCCGCATCGATCATGGGCCCGGTACCGTCAGTTATTTTCGGAGGTTGTATGACGCTGCTTGTTACAGTAGTTACATGGATAAAAGCGCCGACATTGAGGAAGTTTGAATATTAGGGCCCCAGCCCGACCCCCTGTCCCCCTAAAGGGGAGACTTAGATCGTTACTGTCTTTTATTTTTCTTAATTTCATTATTGTTGAATTTTTTTAATTATGTAACCAGCAATATTGCTACTATCAAGCATCCGTTGCGTCGCACTCTTGTACTTTCGGTTCGCCATTCAGCAAACCCAACTGTGAAAACTTAAGTAATGCTGAATAGAAAACTAAAAGCCGATGTGGTAGAACAAATAGTTAATTAAAGAACTGAAAGCACCGCTCCCTCTCCACCGGAGAGGTAACCGAGCGAAGCGAAGGTTAGGAACATAGTTCGGGAGGGTGAGGCCATAACAGCAATCAATTGTGAGATTCAAATAATGCTGAATAGAAAACTTAAAGCCGATGTGGTAGAACAAAAAGTCAATTGAAGAACCGGAAGCACCGCTCCCTCTCCACCGGAGAGGTAACCGAGCGAAGCGAAGGTTAGGAACATAGTTCAGGAGGGCGAGGCCGAAACAGCAATCAATTGTGAAAATTCAAATAATGCTGAATAGAAAACTAAAAGCCGATGTGGTAGAACGAAAAGCTAATTAAAGAACCGGAAGCACCGCTCCCTCTCCAAAGGAGAGGGAGGTGGAGGGTGAGGCCAAACAACAATCAAACTCAAAACTACAAACATGAATCGCAGATCATTCATCCAAAACACTGCACTTACATTTGGTGCACTCACTATTGCCCAGCAAAAAATTTTTTCAGCATTATTTACAAAACCAAATGGAGCAGCCCCGCCGCCGTTGATGTTTCATATGATGACAGATAAGATCGGCGTGTTCACGGAGAGTGGCGGTACCATTGGTTTTATGATCGATGATAAAGGAATTGTTGTAGTGGATTCACAATTTGCAAATACAGCGCCGCATTTTATCAGTGAGCTCCAAAAAAGAGCGGACACTCCAATAAAATATCTTCTCAACACACATCATCACGGCGATCATACAGGTGGAAATATTGCTTTCAAAGGTTTGGTAAACCACGTAGTGGCACATGTAAATTCCAGGAAGAATCAAAAACGCGTTGCGATCACTCAAAAGAATTTAGACAAGCAATTGTTGCCGGATAAAACTTATTCTTATGAATGGGGAAAAAACGTTGGCAATGAAAGCATCGCCATGTATTATTTCGGGCCTGCACATACTGATGGCGACAGTCTTATTCATTTTGAGAATGCAAACATTGTACACATGGGCGACCTGATGTTCAACCGCCGCCATCCATTTGTTGACCGCAGTGCCGGCGCAAGCATTAAGAACTGGATAAGAGTTTTGCATAAAGCCACAAGAAGATTTGACAGTAATACAACTTACATCTTCGGCCATGCGGCAGATGGTTACAACATTGTCGGCAACGCAGATGACCTTAAAAAATTTGCAGACTATCTCGATGCTTTATTAAGATTCACCGAAGGAGAAATACAAGCAGGCAAAACAAAAGAAGGATTTTTACTAACAACTTCTTTTCCCGGCCAGGGTGAATGGAAAGGTGATGGCATTGCAAGACCGCTTGGTGCAGCGTGGGATGAGTTGATGGCGAAGTAGGCTGTTCGGTTTTGCTTTGCTAATGAATTGAATTCCGAACAAGACTTGTGTACATGCAAACGTTGTGCGCAAATTAAAACAAACTACTTAGTCTTCCATGATATGAAACAAGATTTCAAAGAATGGTTAGAACACAATAAAATTTTTTTTGAAATTTTAGTTGCCACTGCACTATCATTCATGGCAATATTTCTCTCGATTCAATCAAATATTATTGCTAAATCACAGATTAGAACTATGGAGAAAGAAAAGTTACCATATATAGAAATAAAACAGAAAAAAAATAATGAATTTTTCAATGAAATTGACCTAGTTAATAATGAGGAGGGCGGTTTGCCTGATGAAATTGCTATCTACAATAGAGGAGGCAAATTATTGGATTTTACATGTTTTTCAATTTTTGGCTTAAATACACATGAGAAATATTATGGCAACTATAAGAAATTTAATTTATCGGATTACATTGACAATCGGGGAACGCTAACTGGCGAAAGTGAAGGATTAATATGCACTTTGATGAGTAAATATGATAGCACTGCAGATTGGTTGGAGGATACGCTTTCTAAACACAAATTATATATGTATTTATCTGCGGCATTTATAATTAGATACACTGATGTTTTTGGAAATGATCACAAAGAGTATTGGATTTTACATAGTTCAAGACATGTATTCAAGACTTATCAAGAAGAATACGCAAAATACTTAACAAAAATAATAGATTCTGATACCATTTCATTTTCTAAAGATTCTCTGAAAAAGTTGATTCCAATAATTATTCAGAAGAATCAAAAAGATTAAAGCGTATCAAATGCTTTATCGCAAAATATTTATTTGCTAACTTAAACTATATGACTAAAAAACTGCGCACAACATGAGTTTTTTAACACCATTGTTTGTCTGAGGCGAAGGCAATATGAGCAAGGCTACCAACAATAGAACCATGATAAGTTTTCCGCCCGCAAGGTGTCTTGCCCAGAAAGAAATTACAATTACAAAAAAATGATGAGGGCAGACCCCGCTCAACGCATTAATATCAATCACTATTTTTGCAACATGAATTTCAAACTCAAATTTCTCAGCCCCCTTTTATTTACCAAAGATCTTGCACAAACGATTTTATTTTATGAAACAATCCTGGGTTTTAAAGCGCAAAGCAACTTTCCAAATTTTGTTTCGCTGACAAAAGACGATGTAAATATTATGTTCGTGTTACCCACCCGGGAACCGGAAGAACTTAAAGATCCGAACCACAAAAAAGAGTTTTTTTCCAGCCCGCAATTGACCGGTAACATTTTCATATTACAGACCAGGTTGATCAGATTTGGAACTCAGTAAAAGATAAAGTGACCATAAAATCCCCCATTGCAGACAGAGAATATTTGATACGTGATTTTTCAATACTTGATAATAATGGTTATGAACTCGTCTTTGGAGAGGATATCAGTTCAAAAAATACCTAACAACACAAACTTTGAAAGTAAAACCATGATCGATACATTGGTAGTGTCTCAGTTTGTTTTTTAACCACAGAAACACCGGGTTCACGGAGAAACACAGAGATACTCCGTCTAACTCAGTGTCATCGTGTCTCCGTGGTTTAATTTTATTTCAACGTGAGACACTAATGATATATTCTGGAAGTAAATAAGTTAAAAAACCTCCTTACCTTAATAAACTCCATCCTTCCCCAAAAAAAACCTTATTACTTTATACTTCTTTGCAGCGGAGAAAGCTAATAACACTGGAATAATTTTCCATTATTATGTTACTATGGTAATAATAAGGTTAAAAGAAGCCAAGCCCGGCAAAATTAGTTTCCATAAATTCGTATTCGCAGCCCAACACCAGCCTATGCTTGTAAAAAAATATTTTATCGTCCTCATCACTTGTTTTCAATGTTTGCAAAGTCCGGCCAAAGATTATCCGGTCTCTTTATTTGGAATTTATTCAGATGGAGTCACTCTCAATACACGTTCCATACAATTTGCTATTGATTATATTCATCAGCAGGGCGGCGGCAGATTAGTGTTCGATGTAGGAAGGTTTCTCACCGGCTCTATTCATCTTAAATCAAATGTTACGCTCCATTTGTTGGAAGGTGCAGTATTGCTGGGCGCATTGAACCCTATGGATTATGACAGGAAAGGATTTACCGCATTAATATTATGTCACGATCAGCAGAATATTGCTATTACCGGCATAGGGGTTATTGATGGGCAAGGCAGGAAGGTTGCCAGGAATGTTGTCGATATTGTTCATAAGGGACTTATCAAAGATGCTTTCCGCAACGACCGGCCTGAAGTGGAGATCAGGCCAATGCTGATCTATTTTCGTTCCTGCAAAAATATTTTGATCAGCGGAGTGACCATGCGCAATGCTGCGGCCTGGGTACAAACCTATGACCAATGTAAAAATCTCCATATAGATAGTATTACGGTTGACAGCCGTGCTTTCTGGAACAATGATGGCATTGATATTGTCGATTGCGATAGTGTAGCAATCACCAATTCTTATATTGATGCGGATGATGATGGTGTTTGCCTGAAATCACATGATCCAACGGCTATTTGTCAAAATGTGATCGTGAGGAATTGCACTATCCGATCAAGTGCTAATGCTATTAAATTCGGAACTGCCTCCCTTGGAGGATTCAGAAATATAAAACTTATCAATATTAAAGTATTTGACACTTATCGTTCTGCGATTGCCCTGGAAGCAGTAGATGGAGGATTTCTTGAAAATGTTGAAGTGGATAGCCTGTATGTTTTGAATTCGGGTCATGCTATTTTTTTGCGCATTGGCGAACGACGTAAAGGAAAAAAAGGAAGATTGGATAATATCAGGATAAAAAATGTATCTGCAGAGATAGCAGCAACCAAACCCGATGCCGGTTATGAATATGAAGGACCAATAGAAGATATGCCTCGGAATATTTCACCACCGATAATTATTGCTGGTTTGCCCGGAAACCTTATCAGGAATGTTTCTTTTAATAATATCGAAATAAAACACCCGGGAGGAGGCAACCCCATGTTTGCAAAAATTTTATTGACTGAGTTAGACAGTGTTCCTGAAAAACCAGCTTCATATCCTGAATTTTCTATGTTCCGTGAACTGCCGGCATGGGGAATTTATATTCGTCATGCAAGTGATATAAAGTTTAGCAACCTAAAACTGTTCTGCGACAAAAAAGATTACCGGACAGCAATTGTACTGGATGATGTACATCAGGCTGAGTTTATATCAACTACAATTAAAGAGACTGATAAGAAGAAACCATTGCACCAGCATAAATCTTCAGCAATCATTTTCAAATGATCGTATTAACGAAAACAGGTTGCAAAAAAATAAAGCATTCCTCATGCAATCAGAAAAGCAGGAACTAATAGATTTTTCAAAGCATTGGGATGAAGCAATGATTGGTAATGATGCCGATGAAATAGCTAAATTCATATCTGATGATTGGGTAATTATCGCCTCGGATGGAATTACTTCCAGGTCATCTTTCTTACAATTAATTTCTTCGGGAGTATTAACACATTACCGGATGGATTCCGATGAATGCACTGTTAGCATTTATGGAAATACAGGAGTGCTTGTAAGCCGTGGTACCAGTGCCGGAACATATAATGACGAAAATTTTAGTTTATATGAATGGTCGACAAGTGTTTTTATAAAATCTGAAGGAACGTGGCGCTGTGTGTTAACTATGCTCACGCCTGCAAATAAATCTAAATAGCGGCTCATTATTTTTTTTCGATCAGCTTCTCCAGCACATAATAAGTGATCGGGCAAAATGCAGAATTTTTCAATGTAAGTTCTTTTCTTTTTATCATCACATCTTCATCAGTATAAGGAAAGCGCCGGCAATCGGATGGTCGTTCTTCATAAATAGTACAAAAATTATCGGCGCCGAGAAATGGACAGGGTTTTCTGTTCACCACAAAATCTCCCTCATCATCCACCACCAAATATTTATCAATAAAATCCGATTCACGCAGACCGAGCAACCGGCTGACCCTTTTTATATCGGGTGTTTTAAACCGCGGAGAATAATTTTTACAGCAATTCGCACACTGCAGACAATCGATCCTGGAAAATGCTGCTTCATGAAGGTCCGGCAACATTTTCAGTACCTTGTTTTTATCAGCCCGGTGAAGGAACTGCTTATATTTTTTCTGGTTATCCGCGGATCTTTTCTCCCAGTTTTTCAAAATATCCTCACCCATAGCACAAAGTAACAACCTGTTTTCCACAGTTCATCAAAAGATCTGAATTCTGACTACGCTACCCTAACTTTGCAGCCGCTAAATAATCAATAATTATTAATGATAGTAGGTCGGATTTGTAAATCCGACTTACTGGCTGCATTAATAATTATTGATTATTGTAAAAGCTCCTGAGAATAGTATGAATCTTTTTGAAAAACAATCCAACGAATTTATTACCCGCCATATCGGACCCAATGAACATGAAACAAAGCAGATGCTGAAAACGATCGGTGAGCCTGATCTTGACGGCATTAGTCAATAAAACTGTTCCGCCCGCCATTCGCATGAAGCATGAATTGAATTTTCCTGCGGCGATGAGTGAACATGAATACCTGAAGCATATTAAAGAAATTTCGCTTAAAAATAAAGTTTTTAAAAATTATATTGGGCAGGGATATTATGATACCATCATTCCTTCTGTTATCCTTAGAAATGTTTTTGAAAATCCGGGATGGTATACACAATACACACCTTACCAGGCAGAAATTTCACAGGGACGACTGGAAAGTCTTGTTGAATTTTCAAACAATGGTCAGTGATCTTACCGCATTGCCAATTGCCAATGCATCCTTGCTTGATGAAGCAACTGCTGCTGCAGAAGCAATGACCATGTTCTTCAATACGCTGAACAAACAGGATCATATTGAACGACCCAAATTTTTTGTTGACAAAGAAATATTCCCGCAAACAAAAGATGTATTGATACACAAGAGCAAAGCCGATCGGAATTGAAATTGTAGAAGGTGATTATAAAAAAGCAACTATTGATTCAACTTATTTCGGAGCATTGTTCAATATCCGAATGATAAAGGCTCGATTGAAGATTATCGTGAGTTTATTAACAAGGTTCATGCAGCCGGTGCATTTGTTGTAATGGCAACAGATCTGCTTGGCACTTAACATTACTCACTCCTCCCGGTGAATTGGGTGCTGATGTGCCGTTGGTTCTGCACAACGTTTTGGTGTGCCGCTTGGTTTTGGCGGACCGCATGCTGCTTTCTTTGCTGCCAAAGATGATTTTAAAAGAAATATGCCCGGCCGCATCATCGGCGTAAGTATTGATGCACAGGGTAACCGTGCATTGCGCATGGCATTGCAAACAAGAGAACAACATATTAAAAGAGAAAAAGCAACTTCTAATATTTGTACTGCACAGGCATTGCTGGCAAATATGGCAGCGATGTATGCTGTGTTTCATGGACCGGATGGATTAAAAAATATTGCAAAGCGAATTGCTGTGCTTACACAAACTGTTGCTGAAGCAATTGAAGAAAGAGGCTTTGAACTGGTATCAGATAATTTCTTTGATACCATTACTGTAAAAACAGATGATATTGCTGCTATCAGAGAAAAAGCAGAAAGACAGCAGATTAATCTTCGTTATATTGATAATAAACATATCGGTATTTCATTGGATGAAACAACGTTGACGGAAGATCTTTATGATCTTATCAATTGTTTTGAAAATGATAAGGACCCGGTAGCATTTGATATTCATCATGATGATGAACTGGAACATATTCCTTCGACACTTATCAAGAACATCTGCTTTCTTAACACATCCTGTTTTCAATACTCATCACAGCGAAAGCCAGATGATGCGTTATATAAAATCACTGGAGAACAAAGATCTTTCCTTGAATACTTCCATGATCTCGCTGGGAAGTTGCACCATGAAATTGAATGCAGCTTCAGAAATGATGCCGTTAAGCTGGGCGCATTGGAGTAAGATACATCCTTTTGCTCCTGCTGATCAAACAGAAGGATATCAAGCAAATCATTGATGAACTTGCGCAAATATCTCTGTGAAATCACTGCATTTGATGCCTGCAGCCTGCAACCCAACAGTGGCGCACAGGGAGAATATGCAGGTTTGTTAACTATCAGAGCATTATCATGAAGCCAATGGAGATCATCATCGCAATGTGATGCTGATCCCTATTTCTGCACATGGCACCAATCCTGCATGTGCAGTGATGGCGGGAATGAAAGTGGTGGTAGTAAAAGCATTGGAGAATGGCTATATTGATGTTGAAGATCTGAAAGCAAAAGCAGCTGAACATGCAACCGATCTTGCAGGCATCATGATCACTTATCCAAGTACCTATGGTGTGTATGAAGAAACAGTAAAAGAAATTACAGATATCATTCATCAGCATGGCGGACAGGTATATATGGATGGCGCCAATATGAATGCACAGGTTGGATTAACTGCTCCCGGTTTGATCGGCGCTGATGTTTGTCATTTGAATTTGCATAAAACATTTGCTATTCCACATGGTGGTGGCGGCCCGGGCATGGGACCGATCTGTGTGAAGAAACATTTGGCGACATATCTTGCCGGGACATGTCAGATGTCAATGGACAATGTCAATGGACAGTCACGACAGCAATCAGCACACAATGCTGTTAGTGCTGCTCCTTATGGTTCTGCATCTATTTTGCTTATCAGCTATGGATATATCAGAATGCTGGGCAATGAAGGAGTAAAAGCATGCAACTGAATATGCAATTCTGAATGCAAATTATATGCGGGCAAGATTGGAAGGACAATTATGATATTTTTATACCAATCATAATGGTCAATGTGCCCATGAATTTATTGTTGACCTGCAGGCCATTTAAAAAATCTGCGGAAATAGAAGCAGAAGATGTGGCAAAACGTTTGATGGATTATGGTTTTCATGCACCTACTATGAGCTTTCCTGTTCCCGGAACAATTATGATCGAACCAACAGAAAGTGAAGATAAAGCAGAACTGGATCGTTTTTGTGATGCATTGCTTAGCTATCCGCGAAGAAATAAAAGCTATTGAAGAAGGTAAAGCGGATAAAAAAAATAATGCATTGAAAAATGCACCGCATACACAGTCTGTGGTTACAGCTGATGAATGGAATCATGCCTTATACAAGACAACAAGCTGCATTCCCGTTGTATTATGTTACGCAAAATAAATTCTGGCCATCAGTAGCAAGAGTAAATAATACGTATGGTGACAGGAATCTGATTTGCACTTGTGAGCCGATAGAATGTTATATGGAAGCAGAAGCCTGATGATAGATAATAACTGATAGATGATAGCTTGTTCACCGAAGCTTTCGCGAAGGTGGATGAAGTCTCGCACAAGCGGGACTTTTTTATTACCTTCCCTAAGAGAGATCAATCCTATTCAATCACAACTATTGTATATGAAAAGAACACTTGTAGCTGCTGCACTTTCCGTTTTTACCTTTCACACGGCTCTTTATTGTCAAAATTTTGATACTGTCCAAATCAAAACGACCAGGTTGACCGCGTCTATTTATATGCTTGAAGGCTCAGGCGGGAATATTGGGGTATTGATTGGCAATGATGGTATCATTATTATCGATGACCAGTTTGCGCCGCTTACTGAAAAAATTAAAACAGCGCTATCAAAGATCAGTAGCAAGCCAGTGAAGTTTGTTGTCAATACTCATTTTCACGGAGACCATGCAGGAGGCAATGAAAATTTCGGGGGACAGGGAGCAATTATTGTAGCCCATCAGAATGCCAGGAAACGATTATCCACCGATTATTTTTTTGAGGCCATGAAACAAACACAAAAGGCATCACCATACGAAGCGCTGCCCAAAGTTACATTTGCAGACTCAGTAACTTTTCATATGAATGGAGAAACTGTCCATGTGTTCTATGCAAAGAATGCACATACTGATGGCGATGTGATTATTCATTTTAAAGAATCAAACATTTTTCATTGCGGTGATGTTTTTGTACGCTATGGTTTTCCGTTTATCGACCAGGGTGCCGGCGGAAGCATTGATGGAATGATCACAGCGATCGAAGGGCTGATCCTTGTTACAAATGATCAATCGAAAATTATTCCAGGCCATGGTGTACTATCAACAAAAAAAGACCTTATCGATTATAAAAATATGTTGGTAACAGTACGTAACAGGGTGGCTGATGGAATTAAGCAGGGTAAAACACTTCAGCAAATTGCAGATTCGGATCCGCTGAAAGGATACGTTGCGGTTTTCGATAAATTTTTCTTTGTACAGGCGGTTTATGACTCGATGAAAAAATAATTGCCGATTAATCTTTATTTATGGCTTCCTCCCGCCAACTCGCCGCGATTATGTTTACCGACATTGTCGGGTACACTGCATTAATGGGAAGAGATGAACAAAGAGCATTTGAACTACTTGAGAAAAACAGGCAGCTCCAAAAGCCAATCGTCGAACAACACAATGGTAAATGGATTAAAGAGCTGGGCGATGGAGTGATGGTTAGTTTCAATACGGTTACTGATGCAGTAAATGCGGCAATAAAAATTCAACAGGCTTGTAATCCAACAAAAGAATTTCAATTGCGTATTGGCATTCATCTGGGTGAAGTGGTTTTTGAAAACGATGATGTATTTGGTGATGGGGTAAATATTGCTTCCCGAATACAGGCAAAAGCAAACCCGGGAAGTATTTATATTTCGGAAGCAGTTCATAATAGTATCTCCAATAAAAAAGATTTTCAAACAAAATTTGTTAAGGAAGAAAGACTTAAGAACGTAAAAGAGCCTGTAAAAATTTACCAGGTGATCGCTGAAGGTGTTGTCGTAGCTCCTGCAACGCCCATCACGGAAAAGATAAAGAAAAGTCGAATTATCGCAATCATTTCTTTGGTTGCAATAATTCTGTTAGCGGCAATCTATTTTTATGCAAATAGGAAAAACTCGGTTGAATTAAATGAAAAGTCAATTGCCATCCTGCCCTTTGATGATATGAGTCCTCAAAAAGATCAGCAATACCTCAGTGATGGGTTGGCCGAAGAAATAATAAATTCAATAACCATAATTAAAGATCTGAAAGTGATCGGTCGTACTTCTTCTTTTCAATTCAAAGGAAAGGGGTTTGATGTCACCAGCATTGGCGAAAAATTAAAAGTGAACAATATTCTTTCAGGCAGCATACAACTAGCCGACAATATTCTTCGTATTACCACAACACTGACAAGTGTAAAAGATAATAAGGTAATATGGTCACAAAGTTTTGACAAGGAACTGAAAGATATTTTTGCGATTCAGGATAGCATCGCAAAAAATATTGTAGAAAAACTTAAGGTCACTCTCTCCGAATCAGAAAAACCGCGGTTAACTAAAAAAGAAACTGATCCCGAAGTTTATTCCGAATATTTGAAAGGATTACTTATTTATAAAAGAGAGGAATTTGAAAAAAGTCTTGAATATAATCTGCGAGCCATCAGCAAGGATTCACTTTTTGCACCTGCTTATGCTTATGTTGCTCTGGCTAAAATATGGGCCATCCAAAGGGCTGGGGCTTTTGCTGATTATACCGCCATTAGAGAGGCGAAAGCATATGCATACAATGCAATTCGCCTGGACCCTGATCTTGCTGAAGCTTATTCTGCTTTGGCACTCTCAGCCTGGATAATAGAGCTTGACTTTGTAACAGCCAGAATAAATTTTGAAAAATCTATCGAACTGAATCCGTCGGCTTCACTAATAAAAAACCGGTATGCATATTTTCTTCTTTGGATGGGTGAGTTTGATAAGGCTGAAAAATTGAGCCTTGATGCAATTAGCTCCGACCCTGCCGACTATAATGGTTATGTAATCGTTTCCAATGTCTATACTTATAAAAAAAACTTTACGAAAGCAACAGATTATATTAACGAAGGCCAGCGTTTATTCCCGGAACGCCCTGCCTTTGACAACCTTGATCTTCAAAACAAGTTTTCATCCGGAAAGTATGATGAATTAATCCGGATAGTAAATGAAGGGTTGGAAACAAACCCGGATAATGTTGCTCCCGCCTTACTTGGCCTTTTATCTCTTTCGTATTTTAGAAAAGGCAATATATCCCAAAGTGAAAACATAATGAAACGCTTAGAGGAAATGCCCAGAGTTAAGAGTACAAGCATAGATTATACACTTGCAAGAATTTTTTTGCAATACAAAATGTATGACTCCTGCTTTGTTCACCTGGAAAGATCATTTGAAAACCGGGAGTCTGATTTTAAACTATTAAAAATAGATCCGCTTTTTCAATCAATTAAACAGGACCAGCGATACGTGGACCTGTACCGCCGGTACGGATTTGATAGATATAAATAGCTTTGACTAATTTTAAAAAATGTCAATAACAATTCGAATAAATTATGATTGATTCAATAAATGTTTCTTTAGCAATTCAATCCCTTTTTTGATCTCCTCCCTCCCACCCGATTCAATTCCATACCAGCCTTTATAAGATTTTTTGCTTAGTTCGATCATCTTTATTGTCAATGCATCGTCTGGTTGATTACGATATGACATACCTTTTGCATAAGGCAATGTTTTTTGCAGGTAAACATAATTATCAAAATCAGGTGCTGGTTTGCGCCAATCAGGATAAGTACCGAAAAGAGGATTGTTTACTTTCTTCATCAACTCAACCATCCAATCCGGATCATTTGAAACGCCGCCGTGATTTTCTATTACGACGCTGATGTTTGCAGGTTTCGAATACTCGAGTAATTGATTATATGCGTTTGCCGCCCATTTCAATGCTTCTTTTTTATCAGCATTCTGCGGGCCGCGGCAATTGGTACGAATAGCATGACAACCGAGGTAATGGGCAATGTCAATCCACTTGCGATGATTGACAGCAAATTGTTTTTGTCCTTCTTTGGTATCGGCTCCGCCATCACCTTCTGCATCACACATGATCAGCACCATCGTGATGCCGTGGTCTTTTGCGTTTTGTTTTAATTTCTTCAGGTATTCTTCTGTAGGTACTTCAAACAAAGTATTTACAAACTCAATTCCATTTACACCAAAATCCTCACGGGCAATGCGTGGAAAATCCAGGTTTTTCCATTTACCTGCTCTTATTTCTTCTACCAATGCCCATTGCGCAATTGAGATATCATCTTTTGGCGGTGATTTAGTTTCTGACATAAGATCATTTTTTAAAAGTGATGGCGCAATCATTCCTGCTGCACCAAGCGTTAATGATGTATCTAAAAAGTTTCTGCGATCCATTGTGTTTATGTTAAAAGTTATAAGTTCACCGGGTTAAAGTCCTTCGTAGATGTGTTTTATATAGCCCGCATCCGCCATCGGCGGATGGGGTTAGTGAATACATCTTTTGAGTCCGGGGCTTTAGCCCCTATAACTGATCAAAGAATTAATGAACATCAAAACTCACATTTCCCATCCGGTTCTATAATCTCTATAGAAAAGCTTATTTGCATTTTCGTCATTAGTGATCTTCATATTAGCCGAGTCATAGTCGACTTTCTTCTTTGCTCTTAAAGAAACTGCACCTAATAATATTGTTTCCGTAACCGAACCGGCATTTAAAAAACTTCCCGGCGATTGTGTTTTATTTTTAAACGCATTCATCCAATGCGGATCCCCGCTTTCTGTTTCTTCTTTGTGAGGCGGATTGTTTTGCAAATATGTATTCATTTTTCCTTCAGGAAGAAGTTTCGGATTTTCACACCGGAAGCCGGAAATAATTCTTCCCTTATCACCGACAAACATCATTCCTTCAGGGTCCAGTGTTTTAGTACCCAATTCTTCAAACCCATGTGGCTTCATGCCACCATCGTACCAGAACAAATCGAATGCAGGCAATGTTTCCTGTTTTGGAAATTTAAAATGAACGATACATGATACAGGAAATGCCACATCATTATTGTAAGGCCTGCAAACCTGGTTCTCTACCACTCTTGTTGTTGTTCCGTATGCTTCTGCAGAAAGCGGTGCCGTTTTTATACCTAGCGTTAAGAACAATGGCCATAAACTATAATGACCCATATCGGCAATTGCGCCGCCACCGAAATCATACCAGCCGCGAAAAACATTATGCGTATAATTGGGATGATAAGGTCTGTCAGGTACAACGCCCAACCAAAGATCCCAGTTAAAATCTTTGGGCACCGGAGGTGTATCTTTTGGATTGGCTGTCCATTGCGGCCAAACAGGACGATTACTCCAGTTATGAATTTCTTTTAGTGTCCCGATCTGTCCTTCATCGATCCATTTTTTTACCAATGCCATACCGCTTCGCTTGCTCCATGCGAGCAAATGTGTACTTACACCGGTTTCTTTTGCCGTTTTCATTACAAGCTTTGCTTCATACATCCGGTTGGCAAGCGGCTTATGTATCACAACATGTTTTCCTTTTTTCATTGCAGCAACGGAAATATAACCGTGCAAATGATCCGGCGTCATGATCTTTACCGCATCAAAATCTTTTTCTTTTTCAAATAACTCTCTGAAATCAACATAAGAAGTACACCCTTTATAGCCTGCAGCACTTTTCTTTGAATAATAAGTATCGATCAGGTCTTTTGCAATATCTCTTCCTCCGGGGATGCCTGTATAGTTGGCGCCCCAATTCGGATTCTCCAACACTTTCCGGATGCCATCGCGAATACCATTCGGCGACCAGTCGAGATAATCGGTACTTAATTTATTGGGATCACAAACAGAAGTAATTTGAATTTCCGGTTTTGTGATCAGCTCACACATTTCCCTGAGCCCTTGTGTGCCGCAACCGATATAAGCAATATTGATTTTATCACTTGGCGCAATAATTCCTTTGCCTAAAACATTTCTTGGAATAATAGTAAAAGCCACAGATGCAGCCGCCGAAGTTTTAACAAAATCGCGACGGTGAAGTTTCTTTTTCATAACGCAACCAGGTTTGAAATATTAAATTGTAAGAGCATGAGAAGTTACTGAAAATGATATAATAAAACTGACCGCAACTGAAAAATATTTTCACAGTAAATTCATTGCACGGCTAATTAGAGAAAACCGCTTTTGTGAGTATTTTTATACTCTATGCCGCCATGCCTTGTAGTCATGAGAAAGAGAGTTGCAGCCCCTGTCTTAAGGGTTTTTTTGGCCTTCATAGTGCTTTCAAATCCTGCTTATGCCCAGGTTAAAAGCTCCATAACAAGACTTGTTTCGGTGCCGTGCAATGAAAAATTCTTTTTCAATCTATATGGTAATGGTCCTCATGAATATGAAGCCTTTGAGATGGCAATCACAAATGATGACACCAGTGTGATTATTGTAGGTTCAGCAAGAAAATTTCTTGCAAATGATTTTACAGATGGGCTGATTACAAAGATCAATAAGAACGGGATAATTCAATGGGCCAGGACAATTGAAGGTACCGGGAGCCAATATGTATATGGACTTGAAAAATTGTCTGATGGGAATTTTGTTGGGTTCGGTACGCAGGCAGGCTCGGTTAATGTTAGTTTTTTCCTGGTAAAGTTTGATAACAATGGAAATATTATTTGGAAGAAAGATTATTCTATCCCCATTGCCGGCGAACTTTTTGGGAATGCAGCAATTAAGGAAGATACTGACGGCTCTTTGATAATTACCGGTCAGTTCGCTGAAAATGGACTTTCCTTCAGTGACAGGGTTTTACTTTTAAAATTAGATGGCACAGGTAATCTATTAATTTCGAAATTTTTTAAACCGCCCGGTATTATCAGCTCTATGTATATCAGTGACCTGATTTTAAAAGATGGTTACTCTTACACTGTTGGAGGTTATTACTTTAATACAGGAATGAAAGGATTTGTTTTAAAAACCGATAATTCAAATGGAAATTTTGTTTGGAGCAAGTTCTATGGTTTTAATAATGGCGATGCTGAATTCCATCAAATATTGCCTTATACCAACAATCGCTTTTGCTTAGTTGGCCCTGATGATGTAAATCCAAAAGATACCAGCCTGATGTTTATTATAGATACAGCGGGAGTTTGTACTTCTTCTAAATATTTACAGTTTAATACGGGTTGGCCAAGGGAATATGGAAGTGCCGCTATGACGTCAGATTATGAACTTACCTGGGCTTTGCCGTACTACCGGGTTTTTCCGGATAGCACAAGCTTTACACTAACCAGGGTCCATCCGGAAAACGGCATAATATACAGCAGAGATTTCCGGCAGCTTAGTTCGCGTTATTTAAGAATATTTAAAACTATTATTTCACCTGACAGCTCAATATATTTTACGAGTCTTATAGAGCATACGGGTATGACTTATCCAATGTACCTGGCACGATTTTCAAAAGATGGAACATTGGGATGCTTGCCCGAACCAATTCCGGCCAATTTTGGAAGCGGCTCAGTACAAACAAGTAATTTAAGCATGTCAACACATTTTAGAACTTATCCAGCCATATCACCAAACAATCCATATAATTCTTATCCGTTAGCTCCAATTGACAGTCTATGCACTATAATCAATTATTGTGATACTCTAAAAATTCATGGCGATGATACACTCTGTGATCTTCAACAAGGTCTTATATTTTCGGTGTATAAAAATCCGCAATGTATTTCTTCAGCAAGATGGACCATTAACAATAATGTTATTCAATCATTAACTCACATAGACGATACAACCATTCAAATACAATTTAACCAGAGCTGGCAGGGATATTTATTTGCAGAGATACTTACTTCTTGCGGAGTATTAAAGGACTCTGTGTTTATTACTGTTTTGCATTCTCCCGGGCAAGTTGCATTGGGGCCTGATTCATCCATATGCGCAAACAATGTTTTATTATTAAATGCGCAGACTGGTTATGTTTCTTATCTCTGGCAGGATGGATCAACCGATTCAACTTATTCTGTAAATATGCCCGGTAGTTATTGGGTGCAGGTAAAAGATGCATGTAACAATATTTTTCGTGATACAATTATTATTTCAGCAGCCCCACCTATCCCATTTGATCTTGGTCCCGATTTATCAAAATGTAATTCCGATTCTGTTACTGTATCTGCACCTCCTGGCTTTATAAATTATTCCTGGAGCCCGAATTATAATATTTCGACGACAACAAATCAGAACGTTCTTGTTTTTCCTGCTGTTGACACAATGTATAAGGTAGTCGCTGAAAAAACTCCAGGTTGTTTTGCGTATGATTCCATTTATATTAATGTAAATAATTCATCATCTATTTATCTTGGCGCCGATACAAGCTTCTGCTCAGGAAATTCTATTGTGTTAAATGCCGGAAACCTATTTACTAATTATTTATGGAATACAGGTCAGTCATCGGCATCGATTATGATAAATAGTGCCGGCGCATTTTCAGTGATTGCCACCGATGCCAATAGTTGTATTTCAAAAGATACATTGAGGGTAATAAATGTTTTTAATAACCCCATTGTCAATTTGCCAAAAGACTCTTTACTATGCACCGGTTCTTCAAAAAATTTGAATGCCGGCGCAGGTATGGCCTCTTATTTATGGAGCACTGCTGCTGCTACAAATAGCATTTCAGTAAATAATATCGGAACTTACTGGGTAAATGTTACAGATAATAATGGATGCAAAGGAACTGATACAACGAGAATAACAAGATTACTTGCGCTGCCCGCTGCATTTCTGCCGGCTGATACAGTTTTATGCTCGTACTCTTCTCTGAAAATTTCTTCATCACAAAGCTATTTATCTTATTTATGGAGCACAGGTTCATCACAACCGGCTATTACAATCAGCCAGCCGGGTACATATTCATTAAGAGTAACCGATAATTTTAATTGTATTGGCAGAGATACGATAGTTGTTAATCCGAAGCAATGCCTTGAAGGGATTTTTGTACCAAATGCATTTACTCCTAATAATGATGGAAAGAATGATATATTCAGGCCATTATTGTTGGGAGTGGTATTACAATTCAATTTCAGAATTTATAATCGCTGGGGGCAACTGGTTTATGAAACAAAAGAATTAGGAAAAGGATGGGATGGCAAAGTAAGCGGTCGTGATGCATCGTCAGCCGTATTTGTATGGACATGTGAATACCAATTTGAAGGCCAATTGAAAAAACTTGCTAAAGGCACTTTTGTTTTAATACGCTAATCCTTAATTAAAATTATATTTAAAAGAAAAAGAGCTTCCGACCGGAAGCTCTTTATAAAAACATATCTTATATAATTTAATTACCTCTGCCTCGTCCGCGGCCATTCCCATTCCCGTTGCCATTACCATTTCCTCTTTGTTGCTCTGCAGGTTGATTTTGCACCTGCGGTTGTTGTCCACGATTCTGATAAGGCCTTTCTACCTGCTGACTATTTTGAGTCGGCGCCTGTTGTCTTTCTATTCTTTGGTTATTCTGATTTGGCACCTGTTGTCTTTCTATTCTTTGATTCTGACTTGGAAATTGTTGCCTTTCTACCTGCTGATTGCCACGATTCTGGTTAGGTCTTTCAAACCGTTGGTTATTCTGTGCGGGTGCCTGTTGTCTTTCTATTCTTTGTTCGTTCTGACTTGGGAACTGCTGCCTTTCTATCTGCCTGTTACCACGTTGCTGATACGGTCTTTCTGTTCTTTGAGTATTTGGATTCGGTACTTGTTGTCTTTCTACTCTTTGATCATTCTGACCTGGGAACTGCTGTCTTTCTATTTGACTGTTACCACGATTCTGATATGGTCTCTCAGCTCTTTGATCATTTTGATTTGGCACTTGTTGCCTTTCTACTCTTTGATCATTTTGATTTGGAAACTGCTGCCTTTCTGTTCTTTGACTACCTCTATTTTCATATGGCCTTTCAATTCTTGTGTTACCGCGATTCTGTGCATCCGTATTTTGTTGCCTGTCTCCGGTTCTTCTGTCGATTGTTCCGTTCTGCTGACTTCTTTGCCTGTAGTTCTCATAATTTCTTGGCGCACCTCTGTTCGATCCCCTGTTAATATAAGGTCTGTAAATTGAAACCTCATTATTTCTTGCTACAGTACGTCCGGCTCTTTGAGATTCGCGAATTCTTACCGGTTCAATTCTTGAACGTGTATATCTTTCTGCTTCATTACGCGAAGGACCCATCGCATAAGTTCTTCCGCCACCGTAGTTATTGATAATTGTTGTATTATTAATAATGGTTGTGTTTCTGCTTCTGTCTATATAATAACTATTAAGGCTTCGCGAGTTTATATACCGTCGGTCGGCAAAACACCAGTAATTATTTGGCACGCTGTACCTGTTGCCAAAATATAAGTTGATGCTTATACCCGGGCTCATCGGTGCCCATCCGTAATAGTCGCCACCACCGCGCCATACTACCCATGCTGGCGCCCATTCATAATCGGGAACCCAGAGCCAGCCATAATATGAATCGTAGACCCAACGACCATAGTGGAAAGGAGCCCATCCCCATTCATAATCGGAAACCCAGAGCCAGCCATCGTCTGACCATGCCCAGTGCCCGTCTGATTGATATGGATGGAAGTTACTATACCTCCTGTCATCAGGAGTCCATACATATCCGTATTCAGGATAATCGATCCATTGTCCGTAAGGACTCAGATCATCATAAAAGGTTTGGAAAGAAACACTAACTGATACCTGCGCTGATGTTTTATTTTGTACTGCTCCAAACAACAATATCGCAATTGCCATCATAGGTACCCTTAAAATGCGCTTCATAAAAAAGGATTTAGGTTGTAAAAAAATTTTATTGCTTCTCAATTCAGGTGACAGGTTTACTCTAAACCCACTAACAAGGATTATATGACGAGAAATATGCCAGCTTTGTTGTTAAGAATATGTTTGAATCCTTTTTTAAGACTATTATCGAAATTTTCAGTTAATATTTAGAAAAGCGCATTTCCTCTATAGTGTTTTTAATCGAATGGCAACTCCTACTTGCCCAACATTACTATGATGAATTATAGCCGGATCATAAGAAGTTACATCTGTCAAACCAAAATTATATCGTCCATAAACCGTAACCCTATCGACAATCTTAAAACCTATGCCTGTTCCAATAGAAAATTGCGCTGTTGCAAAATTTGCTTTTATGTTTGGATGAGTACCGCCGGTAAGCTTATCCCTGGCGCTTACCAATAAACCGAGTTGAGGACCCGCTTCAAGATAAAGTTCTTTGATCGGGTACACCTGTAACATTAATGGGATCTGGATGTAATTAAGCGCCCAGACATGCTCTGCATTATCAAATACGTATCGATGTCCCTCGCCTGAAAACAATACTTCGGGTTGAATCCCAAAATATTTATTGACCATACGATTTACATAAATGCCTCCATGAGCACTCACTCTAGGTTTATAACCGTTATCGGATAAGTCAGCAACATTTACACCGCCTTTTACTCCAAAAGTTGTTTGGCCATTAACCCCGATAGAAAATAAAGCTGTCAATACTCCTATACACAGGATCGCTATTTTTTTCATAATACATGATTTTTGAAAAAATAATTTTCAAAGGTTATGCCAGTAGAATATTTTTCTTTACTACTTGTAATTCAACCGCTAAATTTCCTGCTCGTTTTAAGCTTTAAACCTTGAACTTAAAAAGATGTAAGTTTTTGCCAGTATAGACTGTTCAGCTCTCGTGATTACCGGTGATGAAAACGTATCGCCACTCCAAGCTGACCAACACGGCTATGATCAACGATATTATCAAAGCGTGTTACATCCGTTAATCCAAAGTTGTACCGGCCATAAATTATTACCTTGTCAGTAGCCTTAAAACCTGCACCGATTCCCAACGCTACCTGCGCAGCACTAAAATCATCTTTCACATTTAAATGTGTCGTTTCTTCTCCTTTATCCTGTGCACTTATTAATACACCCACCTGAGGACCTGCTTCTACGTAAAACTGCGGTACTATATAATACTGCACCATTAATGGAAGCTGGAGATAATTCAGGGCTAATGTTCTTTCACTTCCATTGTCAATATATCGCTGACCTTCTCCTGAAAACAATAACTCAGGTTGAAAACACCATACAGTATTAATAGTGTGATGAAGAAAAACTCCGCCATGCGCACTGATCCTGTTGTTTCCTTGAAACCCGCTTAAGCTGGCGATGTTCACACCTCCCTTTACACCAAGTGTATGCTGAGCGTTGGCAGTTAACACAAATAAACTCATAACAGCCAGCAATGAGGTTGTCACTACATTCTTTTTCATAATAATTGATTTTATCATTATTTGCCAAAGCCATGCCAGCAGGTGAAATGTGATTTCTGTACTCTGTATTTCAAAGCATTAAATTTTTTCCACAATGCGAGTTTGAACCTCAATGCTATCATAATGAAAAATGCCCCGGCAATGGGGCATTTAAATAAGCAAAAAAATTCTTTATTGTTTTACTTCAACAGTTATTTTACTGGTAAGCTTACTGCCATATGAACGATGCATAGGCATCAGCAAACTGCAGCGTCAGTGTATGTTTTCCCGCTGGTAATTTTATTTCAGCAGAAGTCTGTGCATTTCCAAAATGAATATGTACGGAATCTTTCTTTATTACTTCGCCTGTTGTAATTGAATCCATATCAACTAAAATATGATGATGACCCGATGCTGGTTTCAATATTCCATTGGCAGTATCCACACTCATTGCTTCAATTCCCATTTCTACTTTTAATGGAGATGTTACCTTTTGCCCATCTTTAAGATTAGCAAAAAACACTCTTGCATTTGCCGGAACTTCGGGCATTGGCGGCATTTCAACCGCAGTTGAAGTTGAAGCAGCATGTGAATCATGACTGGTTTCTGTAGTTCCTGATGTATTATCTTCACTATTGTTGCATGCAATTAATAATGCAGCAGCAATTGCAGTAATAAAAAAAGATTTCATAAATAATTTTTTAAAGACATAAATTAAGGCGGCTAAGGTAGTGAACTTGATGATACAACATTTACCGGTCTTAATTTATTTTGCTTTCGTAACTTTATTTCTCTTAATTAATTTTTATGGATCAGAAAATTATCAACCTGTATGATGAGTATATTCATTCAGCCACAATTTCCCGTGCTGATTTTTTAAAACGTGTGACACTCATTACCGGCAGCCTTGCACTTACCCAGGCTGTGTTGTCGCAAATAGAAAACAACTATACAAAACCCGGTCTTACTCCAGCTGAAGATTTGTTCACCGAATATATAAACTATCCCGGTGTACCAAATGAAATGAAAGCATATATCGCAAGGCCGAAAGAAGAAAAAAAATATCCTGCAGTTATTGTTATTCACGAAAACCGCGGACTGAATGCGCATATTGAAGACGTAGCAAGACGGGCAGCAACAGCCGGCTATCTCGCTATTGCACCAAATGCATTGGCAGCATTAGGAAAAACATTTGCCAATGAAGAGGAAGCAAGAACTGCATTCCGGGACCTGAAGCCGGAAGACAATCTTAAAAATTTTATCGGCGCTTTTGATTATTTAAAAACAAGAAAAGACTTTAAAGGCAAGACGGGTTGTGTGGGATTTTGCTGGGGCGGTGCAATGGCAAATAATCTTGCCGTAAATGTTCCTGATCTGAAAGCTGCAGTTGCCTTCTATGGCCGGCAGCCTGCTGCAACAGATGTTCCAAAGATCAAGGCAGCAGTACAATTACATTATGGTAGTTTGGATGAAGGTGTGAATGCCGGCATTGCAGCCTATGAAGAAGCGCTGAAGGCAAATAAAATAGATTATGAATTATACATGTACGAAGGAGCACAACATGCTTTTCATAATGATACATCTGCGGCGAGGTATAATGAGCAAGCTGCAAAACTTGCATGGCAAAGAACTCTTGATTTTTATTCCAAGCACCTTAAATAGCTTTTATCGCCTTCTATGAATATAAACAAGACGTCTGCCTTACTGCTGTCTCTGTTATTTGTTTCGATTTCTATTCTTGCTCAAAAGAGTACGCTTTCTTACACCGTTAAAATGGATAACCCCGAGTGGCATTTCTTTCATGTACAACTTGCATGTAAGGGAATAAAAAAAGAATTTATCGATTTTAAAATGCCGGCATGGACACCGGGTTATTATCAAAAGATGGATTATGCAAAATATCTTGACCAGTTAAAAGCTACTGATGAAACCGGTAAGGAATTGAAATGGGAAAAGATCGCTGATAATACCTGGAGGGTGTTCAGTAAAAATGCCGGCACCGTAAATCTGGCCTATGAAATAAAAACCATGCGATCATTTGTTGCCACCGCTTATGTTGATGAAACCCGTGCTTATATTTTACCGGCTGCTGTATTTCTGCATATCGATAAAATGATCAATCATCCTGTGCAGGTAACCGTAATACCTGATGCAAAATGGAGCCGCGTTGCCACGGGTCTTGATTCCATCCAGGGAAAAAAATTTACATACACCGCTCCTGATTTTGATATTTTATATGATAGTCCTTTTCTCGTTGGCGATCTTGAAGAATTGCCCTCTTTTCATATCAGGGGAGTTAAACACCGGTTTATCGGTTACAAGCTCGGTGACTTTGACAGGGAACAATTCATTCTTGATCTGAAAAAAATGGTTGATGCTGCAGTAAATGTTATTGGCCATGTTCCTTATAAACACTACACTTTTATTGCTATTGGCCAGGGACCAGGTGGAATTGAACATTTAAATAATACCACATTTGGTTTTAATGGAGCCAATTTAAATAAAAGAGAAAACTATATCCGCACATTGCATTTTCTGGCGCATGAGTATTTCCATCATTATAATGTAAAAAGGATCCGGCCCATCGAACTTGGACCATTTGATTACGATAAAGGCAACCGCACAAAAATGCTTTGGATATCGGAAGGCCTTTCGGTTTATTATGAATATATCGTAGTCCGGCGTGCCGGGATATCAACAGATGCAGAGTTGCTGAATGCTTTGCGCGGAAATATCCTGGCTTTTGAAAATAAACCGGGTAAACGTTTTCAAACACTGGAACAGGCAAGTTATGAAACATGGAGCGACGGGCCATTTGGCAGAACTGGTGATGAAGTGAATAAAACAATATCCTATTATGATAAAGGCCCGGCAGTTGGATTGCTTTTTGATTTTAAAATAAGACAGGTAACTAATAATAAAAAATCGCTTGATGATGTAATGCGTTTTTTATACAAAGAATATTACCAGAAAAAGAAAAGAGGATTTACAGAGGAAGAATTGAAAAGTGCTTTTGAAACCGTTGCGGGCACTTCTCTTAACGAAGAGTTTGAATATGTAACGACAACCAAAGAACTTGATTACCCGAAATATCTTCACTATGCAGGATTGGAAATTGATACCGCTACTTATGAGCTTCCGGATGCTTATACAGGGTTTACCGTGCGGGAAAGAGAAGACAGTGTTTTTATTGCTGCCGTTGACTATGAATCGCCGGCCTGGAATGCAGGAATAAGAAGGGGGCAACACGTGTTGGAAATAGACTGGCAAAAGGCAACGCCTAAATTATTCAAGACTATTGTAAGCAATATGGAACCAGGTAAAATGATCAAAATGAAAATAATTTCAGCAGACTCTGCATCTGCATATAAAAATATTATCCCCGTAAGAAAAAAGGAAAGACCTTTCAATATAAAGCCAATCGAAATTCCTGATCCAGTACAAAAACAAATACTTGAAGGCTGGTTAAAGGGATAAGACCCTTATCTTTAAAGTATAAATCTCTCATGCATGTTTATTCTTCGGCTCATTAATTATTTGAGAAATGCTTTCAGGCTGATTGGAATTGTATTGATCATCCTGAAACATATCCTGAAAAACTGGATGTATAACACATGGATGCGGAAGATATTTGACCCCAAAGGAAAAAAACTTACGAACAGGGCTGAGCAATTGCGGCAGGCTATCGAAGAACTGGGCCCCACCTTTGTAAAATTTGGACAGATCGTTGCCGACAGACCTGACCTGGCATCCGATCATTTACGTGAAGAACTAAAAAAATTGCAATCGAATGCACAGCCGATGGACGATGATCTTGCCATGAGCCTTATTGAAACTGAATTGGGTGATCCGCTAGACCAGGTTTTTAGCATTCTTGAAAAAAAACATATCGCTTCAGCTTCTATTGCACAAGTGTATAAAGGTGTTTTACAATCGGGTGAAAGAGTGGCTATAAAAATACAGCGGCCGAATATTAAACTAAAGATCCGCATCGATCTTGTATTAATGAAAATTCTGGCAACACAAGTATTAAAGTCTTATCCCGGTTTGGCAAGTTTCAATATTATTGGTTTTATCGAAGACTTTGGTGAGAACCTGATGAAAGAACTTGATTTTACGAATGAAGCTTCCAACATGCTTCGTTTTGCCGACATGTTCAAAGATGATCCGCGCTGTTATATTCCAAAAGTATTTACAGAATATACCAGGCAAAAATTATTGATCATGGAATTTGTGGAAGGACTGCGACCAGATGATATTGATGGATTAAAAGCAGCCGGGTTCAACACACAAATAATTGCCGAGAACGGTACACATATCATATTAAAAATGATCCTTCGTCACGGATTTTTTCATGCCGATCCGCATCCCGGGAATATTTTTATACGCGGCGATAACCAGATCGTTCTATTGGATCATGGAATGGCAGCAAGCCTGAAGCCAAAACAAATACAGGCATTGATAAATTTCATGCTTGGTTTTTCCAGGAAGGATCCGCACATGATCGCAAAATCATTATTAAGCTTATCGCAGATAAGTTTTTTTCATGAATTGGAAGACCTGGAATTTCGTCTTGGAGAAATTATCAAGAAATACAACTACATGAGTTATGAGCAGGTAGATATTTCTGCTATTATGACTGAAGCATTTAAAATGATCACACGTTACGGGCTCACTGTGCCTTCTAATCTTTTTACGTTAATAAAATCAATTGCCACTATTCAAAAGTTTGCCGAGCATCTTGAAGCCAATGTGTCGATCGCAAACATGATCACGCCTTATGCGACCGAAAAAATAAAGGAACGATTCAGTTGGGATACCATTGTTAAAACAGTGCTTGATTCCGCTGAAGATTATTTGTATTTGGTAAGTAAGCTGCCAAAAGATATAAAAGAAGTAGTTGGTAAATTAAAAGAAGGTGTAATAAAACATGAAATTAATTTCAGCGAAGATAGTTTTACCAATAAAGCTTTTCGGATAAATATCAACCGGCTTGCCTTTGTTTTTATTTTAGGATTGATGTTGATCTGTTCTACACTTTTAATGATCAATATGGGAGAAAAACAAGTGATCCGTATATTTTTCTATACTACTCTTGCCATTACTGCTATTACTGCCCTGCGGTTATTGTCAAAAACAAAATTCGGGTAATTAGAAATTATATTTGGGCCAAAGCCAGTGTTACGGAAGTATTTCATAAAAACGCTGTCTCAAACAGTTGATGAAGCAGGGATCACAACGAACACAAAGAAACCACGAAGAACACAAAGTGCTGACGATAAACAGAAACTACTTTGTGCCCTTTGTGTATACTTAGTGTGCTTCGTGTTACTTAATACTTTTTAGACAACCTCTATTGATAATTCTAAATTCAGGTGAACATTGTGAGAATGATTTGCCCCGGCCTTAAGGCCGGGATAACTGAAGAATATAAAACTTCAGGGGGCTTTAGCCCCTCATAAAAACAACACTAAAAGAAATCATTTTATAATGCCATTGGCACGAAGAATAAGTACAAGTGTGCCAGCATACCTTTCTTTGTAAAATTTCTTTTTTACTATATCATTAAAAATAGAAGTAGCGATCCACACATTATCAGCCGTTTTGTTATCAGTCAGCTTCATAGCCAGGGGCACCAGGTATTGGTAGCCATCAAGCTGTTGCATTGTTCTGTCCTGTTCGTATATCCAAAGGGTGTAAGCAAAATTCCGGTTATTAAATTCTGCTTCATTAATTTTTTTATCAGTATAAGAAATAAAAACCGAAACCGCCGTGATACCTCTTTTTTTTAAGCCTTCTGTAAAAAGAGGCATTACATCTTCCATAATTCTTTTTGTAGCTGAATTTCCGTTGGCAACGATGAGCAATGAATCAACCTGCGGATAATCTTTGTTAACGGAGGTTCGCTGCTGTATATAAATTCCATCTTCAAGTTTTTTCATCATATGGCAACTTGATAACAACAAGGCAGCAGCAGGTATAAGAAAATAATTTTTCATATTGCTCTTATTAAAGTTAGGAAAAAACCGCCTCCTTTATATAATTCGGGAAATCCCGCCAAATAGTTGTGCCGGCCTGAGATTTTCTTTTCGATTTCTTAAAAAACAGTACATTTAAAGTATACATCTTTCCCTTTTGAATATTGCTGATCTTACTCTAACAAAGACTCCGTCTTTTATTTATTAACGAAAAAATTAAAAAAATTATGAAGAAAATTCTTTTCGGAGCTTTTATCTCCGTGTTATTCTTCTCCTGCAATGATAAAGCAGAAGAGAAAACTACATCTGAAACCTCAGCACCAACCACAGAAACAAAAAAACCTGCCACCGAAATACTGGATCTTAGCGAAGCTGATGGCGTGAGAGCCGGATCGGCTGCTTTTACAAAAGGAGATATTGATGGAATGACCGCAAGCTTTGATGACACTGTCAAGTATTACTTTTCCGGTGGGGACAGCCTCGTTGGGAAACAAAAAGTGAAAGATTATTATACCGGTCGCTGGAAATTGATAGACTCGGTAATGTATTCAGAAACTATTTTGCTGCCAATTAGAATAAATGAGAGTCAATCTCCACAATATGCAACGTTAGGCAAATGGGTGCTCAGCTGGAATTTAGCACATGTAAAATATAAAAATGGTAAATGGCTTCATTTCTGGATCCATACCGATTATCATTATACTGATGCTGGCAAAGTGAATACCGTCGTGCATTATATCGACAGGCATCCAATAATGGAAGCCACTAAAGGCATGAAATAATACTTTCAGAACCCCGCAAAGCGGGGTTTTTTATTTTCAACTATTGTTGATTTCAAGTGAATTCATTTTTTAAAAAAAACACCTATTTTTAATCATTTAAGAACCAAAACTTAAACTCGAATGAAAAAGCTATTACTGTTAGCCAGTTCTTTATTTTTTTTTATTATAATTGCATTTGCACAACAAACAGTTTCCGGAAGAGTAACCGATGACAAGGGAAATCCTGTCGAAGGGATTTCCGTGAAGTTAAAAGGCACAACAACCGGCACAACGACTGATAAGAACGGAGACTATACATTAAAGGTCTCAGGAACAAATCCTGTACTCATATTTTCAGGCATTGGATTTAGCGATAAAGAAGTAGATGCTTTCTCCGCATCCAGCGTTTCTTTGGAATCATCTTCAATAACGCTGACAGGAATTGAAATGGTTGGTACCCGCAGCTTGAAAAGATCATCCACTGAAACCCCGGTGCCGGTGGATATAATCCCGGTTGCAAAAGTTACAAACCAGTTAGGTCTTGTTGAAATAAATTCAATTCTCCACTACATCGCTCCTTCATTTAATGCCAACCGCCAATCCGGTGCCGACGGCGCGGATCATATCGATCCGGCAACTTTGAGGGGACTTGGACCTGACCAAACTCTTGTGCTTATTAATGGTAAAAGAAGACACCAGATATCATTGGTAAATCTTTATGGCAGCCGCGGCCGTGGTAATTCAGGCACTGACCTGAATGCAATTCCTGCTGCAGCAATTGACAGGATCGAAATACTTCGTGATGGCGCCAGTGCACAGTACGGTTCTGACGCGATCGCCGGTGTTATAAATATTATTTTGAAATCGAGTGTAAATGAATTTACAGCAACTGCTACCGTTGGCACGCACATGACAGGCTATGGAAGTACACTTGAATTAGATGGACAAAAAGTTTTAGAAAATCAAACCGATGGTCTTCAGTATAACGCTAATATTAATTATGGATTTAAATTAAAGGACAAAGGATTTTTAAATCTCACGGGTGATTATTTGAATAAAGAAAAAACGTATCGTCCTAACTACGAACCAATTTTTCCTGACAATTACCGTCAGAAATTTGGAGATGGATCTTATAATAATTACCGTGCATTTTTTAATAACAAAATAAGTCTTGGCGGAGTAACAGAATTTTATTCATTCGGCGGATACAATCGCCGCAACGGCGAAGCATGGGCCTATACCCGTGATGCCGGAAGTGAAAGAAATTTAATTTCCATTTATCCTGATGGATTCAACCCATTGATCACTTCAGAGATCACTGATAAATCGATTTCATTTGGAGTAAGAAGTAAGTTCTGCGGATGGAATGCAGACTTCAACGGCACTACCGGAAGTAATCGCTTTCATTATGGAGTTGAAAAAACATTGAACGCTTCATTGGAAGGGAATTCACCAACCTCATTTGATGCAGGAGGTTTTCAATTGTCTCAGCAAACTATCGGCGCTAATTTCTCAAAAGAAATAAATGGGGTTGGCGCAGGATTAAACCTTGCGTTTGGTTCCGAGTTTCGTCATGAACAATATGAAATTTTTTCCGGTGAAACGGCTTCATGGAAACAATATCTTGATGGAAATGGCAACCCAATTGTTTTTTCAGTCAATGCACCCGGTGATACAACTTTTCGGCCCGGTGGTTCACAGGGTTTTCCTGGTTTTCAACCAAAAGATGTGGTAAAGGCAAGACGTAAAAATTTTGCAGCGTATGCAGATGCTGAATTGGATATTACAAAAAGTATTTTAATAGCCGGCGCAGTACGAATAGAAAACTATAGTGACTTTGGTTGGACCGATAATTACAAGCTGGCAACAAAACTTAAAATGAACAGCAATCTGAGTTTCCGCGCATCATGGAGCACCGGTTTCCGTGCACCGTCATTACCACAAAAATATTTCAGCTCAACGTTTACAAATGTAGTTGCAGGACAAATTTTTGACCAGGTAATTGCGCCGAATACAGGTGTACTGGCAAAAGAAGTTGGCATACCTGAATTGAAAGAAGAAACATCGAATAATTATAGTATTGGCTTTGTTGCAAGGATCGCAAAGAAATTCAACCTCACCGTTGATGCGTACCAGATAAAAGTTAAAGACCGGGTTGTATTAACTGGTTTATTTGATACGGATGATGACCAGATCGGAACGATACTCCAGGGATTGAATGTTGGTGCCGCGCAATTTTTTACAAATGCCGTTGATACAAAAACAAGCGGTGTTGATGTAATTGCAACTTATGGTACAAATTTTGGCCAGGGCAAATTCAATGTAACACTTGCTGCAAACTTCAATAGAATGAAAGTACTGGCAGTACATACTACACCATTGCTTGCCGGTAAAGAAGAAATTTATTTTGGGGTAAGAGAAAGATATTTTTTATTAGCATCCGCACCGGAACACAAAGTCAATCTGAGTGTTGATTATACAATTAACCGTTTTAATTTATTTGCCCGTGTAACCCGTTTCTCAGGAGTAAAGCTTATCGATTTTAATTTTGATGAATCAATGCCTGATGTTTATGAACCAAGACACACTGTTGATCTGACACTTGGATTTAAGATCAGCAACAATTTTGATATCGCTATCGGTGCAGCAAATCTTTTGGATACTTATCCAAGCATACAGGATCCCGGATTAACTGAAACCGGCGGTATGTGGGATGCGGTGCAAATGGGACATGGTGGTGCATTCTTTTTTGGAAAACTTGCTTATAGGTTTAAGAGAAATAAATAATCTGTAACATTTAATAACAAAGTCCTCGTTAGGGCGGTTTTATTATTTAATGTAAAACATCGAGACAAAATTCATTGTGTCCTTTGTGTGATCTTTGTGCACTTTGTGTTACTTGAAATACTGGAACACGAAGAACACTACGAGGCACAAAGGACACTAAGTTTTTCTTAGCATTTCTGTAGAGTTAGCGAGAATAGAATTAATAACTGATCTATCAATTTCCGGGAATTTAATTGGATCGGGAGGGTCGTTCTCTATGTGGAATGATTTCATATTGCATCCAACCCACATCATGCCATTGCCCAAGCTTATAACCAATTTTTTTATACGTTGTTAAATAATCAAACCCAAATTTTTTATGAAAGGCAATACTCCTGTCATTCGGCAATGTGATGACTGCATAAGCATTTACATACCCCTGCAATTTCAAAATATCAAACAAAGCAGTGTATAATGCATCGGCAATACCAACGCCAAAATATTTTTCTGAAATATATACAGAAGGTTCAGTGCACCATTGATATCCTTTTCGATCACGATGCTTACCAGCATAGGCGTAACCTGCAACCTGGCCATCGATCTCACAAACCAGCCATGGTCTTTCTTCAAGATTTGAAATAATTCTTTTCTGAAAATCTTCAACCGAGGGGACTTCTGTTTCCTGTGTAATACCGGAATTCAGAATAAAAGGAGTATATATCTCCAGCATGCCTGCAGCATCATCTTTAGTTGCTACTCTTATCATCAATTTGATTTACGGCGCAAAATAAGAAACTATGCCTGCATAAATCAAAGCGGCTAAAGCCGCTCGTAGGTGAGTATTATTTTATGACCCCAGCCTTAAGGCTGGGGCAAGTGATTTCATAAAATAATTATAATAGGGTTAAGGCTGGAGTTCTCGGGAAATAACTCCAGCCTTAGGGCTGGCGCTAGTGAATTCAGAAACTGAAATTATAATAGGATTAAGGCTGGAGTTCGCGGTAAATAACTCCAGCCTTAAGGCTGGGATAAGTGACTTCATAAAGTAATTATAATAGAGTTAAGGATGGCGTTCTCGAGAAATAGCCCCAGCCTTAAGGCTGGGGTTATAACAAATTCAAAGTAGATGGGGGCTTTAGCCCCTTCAATAAAATGCTCAATCATGCTTCATACACCCATTTACGAAAAGCAGGCGCCGTTTCCTGGCTTACAATAATAGCATGGTTGATGTCAGATAGTAGCAAGGTCGATCTGCAACTTTACTTTTTCATAAGGTTTAAAGCTGCGGATATAATTAATATTAACTATATACTGCCTGTTGGCCCTGAAAAATCTGTTCTTATCTAATTCCATTTCCAGGTCACCAAGGTTTTTATCACATAAATATTTTTTTCCTGATTTATCAATTACATATACCACTTTATTTTCTGTAAAAAATAAAACGATATCATCAAAAGGCAGCGCAATACTTTCGATCCCTTTTTTTACCACCAGCCTTGTTTTCTTTGTTTGTAAAAAAGGACTGACGATCTTACTGATATCGGTCTTCCCTGCAAAATGATGCTGCAGCATGTTATACTTCTTCAGTGCTTTGTCTAATTCCTTTTCATCAACCGGCTTTAATAGATAATCAATACCATTATACTCAAAAGCATTCATCATAAATTCATCAAAGGCGGTAACAAAGATCACCGGTGAGTCAACTGTGCAATGCCTGAATATCTCAAACGATAAACCATCGGGCAATTGCACATCGCTGAATATAATATCAGCATTCCGCGGTTGGCTAAGATAGCTGATACCTTCCTGCACGGATGTGATTGTTGCCAGCAGGTTCACGTCTGCAGAAATACGGGATAATGTTTGTAAAAGACTTTCTCTCGAGGGCCTTTCATCTTCAATAATAATTGTGTTTAACATGGCTTAAGGTTTATGTGTTACTTATTAATGGGAGCTTCACCAGGAAATTGGGTCCTTCGTTTTCTATTATAATATTTTTATTACAGACCAGCTTATATCGTGAGCTAAGATTTCGCAGCCCGATCTTGGTAGACTCAGCGAGAAAAGGCTTTGGTCTTTTGTTATTACTTATTTTCAGGTACTCACCATTCAATGATAATTTTATTTTTAATGGATTTTCTGCACTGAACTCGTTATGCTTGATCGCATTTTCTACTACTGTTTGCAGTGCGCAGGGCGGCATCATTATTTTCCTCGTCGTTGATTCCCGGGCATCCATTTCAAACAATAATTTATTTTCATGCCTTACCTGCAGCAAAAAGAAATAGCTTTCTATAAATTCAAGTTCCTTGGATAATGAAACCAGCTCCCTGCTTTTATTCACCAACACATATTTATATACCTGCGCCAGTCTTGAATTGAACAAATGTGCAGACTTCAGGATTGGCAAGTATCAGGTGATTCAACGTATTGAGTGAATTAAAAATAAAATGCGGGTCAAGCTCATTATATCAAAACATCAAGCTCCGCCTGTACTCTTTCCCTGTCCAATTCCTCTACAATTTTTGTATCCAGTTCTCTCTCCTTACTTAAAAAAAGTATTTCATATACCAAAGTAAAAACCAGACACCGCCATAATTGTAAATGCAATAAAGGAAAAGAACTTATCCCATGTAAAAACATTCTTTGAAACCCGGAACCAGATCATTGTAAGTGCCCCGCCCGATGCAGCGCCATACAATGCCGATACAATAGAGATGAACAATATTTTAAAGAACGGGTTATGGCTTTTACGAAACAGTGGTCTTAATTTCATGTGTATCCAATTGCACCCGCCCCATATAATAAATGACGTGAGAATAAAATAACAATTGGAAATTATTATTTGAACGGCACTATATTTTTCATAGGTAATGATCCCCGACACTACCGGGATCAGCATTCCAAGCAGGGGGATAAACAGAAGCCTTAACTGAAAGTCTTTTACCATAGCAGCAACGGTTGTGGTCAATAATTAATATTCTGGCTTCGTAATGTGTAGACATGAAAATTCTCAAACGATATTTCCACTCAATTTATTTGTCATTCATGTTAAGCAATATAAAATAATGTTTTATGGACAAATACCATTACAAAAGGCAAGCTTAGATTCAATCGATAGTTGTGAGTAGGTGAATACATAAATGCTGACTTCAACAATATCAGTATCGCTGCATCATTTATCAAAAATTACAATCCGCTGAAGATTTCAGTGGCTGCCCAAGTAGGTTTTAATAACGAACATTCATGCTTCAGTAATTGAACTCCGATGCATTGAAGCAAAACAATGCAAATTGATGCCTATCCTGAAAGTGTTTAAACAAAAATCAATGTTGCATGAAAAAAATCTTATCTACTGTCTTGTTCTTTTTGTCCGCATTAATAATGTTCGGGCAAAACAGAACGGTTACCGGCAGGGTAACCAATGCTGAGGGAAGACCGGTACCGTTTGCGACGGTTACCGTTAAGGGTACTTCCACTGCTGTTTCAGCCGATGAAAATGGGAACTTCAGTATCCAGGCGCCTGCAAATGCTGTTCTGGTTTTCAGCTTCCACCGGCTATCAAAGCAATGAAGTCAATATCGGAACTCAAACTTCAGTTAATACAACACTTTCCGGCCAGGGGGCCATGGCCGAAGTTGTTGTTACTGCACTTGGCATTCGCAGATCTGACCGAGGGCTTGGTTATTCGGTCTCAAAAGTGAATCCTGATAACCTGCTTCAAAAATCAGAACCTGATATTTTGAAAAGCTTGCAGGGAAAAGTTGCGGGGGTTGATATTCGCAGCTCGCAGGGTACACCTGGTGCTGCTACCCGGATTCAGATCCGTGGTAACAATTCTTTCTTTGGAAATAGTGAGCCGCTTGATCGTTGTTGATGGCATACCATATAGCAATGACCAGCTTACTACAACGAGCCAGGTATCAAATGGTGGGGCTTATTCAAGCGGTATTGCCAATCTTGATCCTAATGATATTGCTTCAATCAATGTATTGAAAGGATCTTCGGCTGCCGCATTATACGGTTCAAGAGCATCAAATGGTGTAATTGTTATTACTACTAAATCAGGCAGTGTTCGCCGTGCAAAAGGAACTGAGATCACTTTCAAATCTTCTTTTTCCGGTGAAACAATTGCTAACCTGCCCGAATATCAAAATGAATTTGGTGCCGGCTCGCAATTGGGTTATTCAAATGCAAACGGATCATGGGGGCCTGCATTCAGCACATTGGATTCAATTGCTGCCTGGCCATCAATAGCGGCTGCATATCCCGAATTGTTTCCAAACGGTAAAACTGCTTATCGTCCTTATCCAAATAATGTAAAAGATCTTTTCAGAAAAGGTTTTATTTATGAAAACTCTTTGAATGTAAGTGGTGGTGATGAAAAAAGTTCAGTGGGTGTTACCGCATCACATTTATTTCATAAAGGATATGTTTATAATTCCGACCTGGAAAGAGCCAACCTTGCTTTAGGTGCTTCTACCAGGTTAAGCATAGGGATCAATGTAAGTGGAAATTTTGCTTATACAAGAGCTAACCAGAATGGAGGGTTCTTTGGCGAGAACCAGGTTGGCGGTACCGCCTCTTCTTTTGCCCGTTCATTATTCCTTGCCCGCAACTGGGATCTGAATCTTCCATTCGAAGATCAAAATGGCTTGCCGCTTCAACCAAATGTAACGGGTTATGATAACCCACGCTGGTCAGCAAAGTATAATACGATTACAACAAATGAAGAAAGATTGGTTGCCGGTGTGCATTTTGATTTTACAATTTATAAATGGATACGCTTTGATTATACCGCGGGAAGTAACGTGGCCCGTATTGACAGAAGAGAAATAACTGAAATTGGTTCAAGAGCTGCGTCGGGTCTTGGAAGATTGGTATTGGATAATTACAGGAAACAGGAACTGGAATCAAACTTTCTTGTTACAATGACGCCAAACATTCATAAAGATATTTCCCTGAAAGTGCTTGTTGGTAATAATATAAACCAACGCACAATTACGGATGCTACGCAAACAGGAAACCAATTTATCACAAAGGGAGTGTATACGCTTAGCAATACATCACAGCAGCAATTCACCAATGACTTTTATTCAAGGCAAAGGATCATCGGCGTGTTCGGTGATGTTACGCTGGGTTATAAAAATTATGCATTCTTAAATGGAACTCTTCGTAATGACTGGTCTTCTACACTTCCGGTGGAGAACAGAAGTTATCTCTATCCATCAGTATCAGGTTCATTGATCGTTACAGATGCATTAAAAATAAAAAGCAATGTGCTTGATTATGCAAAGCTGAGAGGTGGTTGGGCAAAAGTTGGGCGTGATGCTAATCCTTATTCTCTGGACGATGTATATACGATCAATCCAAGTTTCTTCGGAGTTCCTTCAGCAACACTTCCATCAACGGCAAACAGCCCGAACCTGAAACCTGAGTTTACTACTGAACTTGAATTAGGAACTCAATTAAGTTTTGCAAAAAGAAGAGTTGAGCTTGATTTCACATGGTATAACAGGAAATCCACAAACCTGATCGCTATTATTACAACACCTCCTTCATCAGGCTACCTGGCACAGGTAACCAACTTCGGTGGTATCAGGAACAGGGGAGTGGAAATCGATCTGATGGTTCGTCCTGTAAGAGGAAAAAATTTCAGTTGGGATGTTCATGGAATATTTACACATAATGATAATATAGTTACAGAATTAACGAGTGGCGTTGACAGAATTCAAATGGCCGGTATCATTTCAGGTATCAATCCTTACCTGGAACCCGGTAAACCATTCGGCTATTTAAGAGGAACTGTTTCTACCCGTGATGCAGAAGGTAATTTATTGATCGATCCTGTAACCGGTTGGTCGATCACTGCCGATGATGAAGCAATGATCGGCGATCCTACTCCTGATTTTAAAATGGGTGTTACAAATACGCTTCGTTATAAGGGTATTTCATTAAATGTTCTTTGGGATTGGACAAAAGGCGGCGATATTTATTCAGTAACGGTTGCTTCACTGCTTGGTCGTGGTGTTACAAAAGATACAAGAGACAGGCAAACTGCATGGATCATTCCTGGTGTATATGGCGATCCTAATAATCCCGGTCAGCCGCTATTGGTTAATGGCAAAACAGTACCGAATCATACTGTTGTTACTCCAAACGATTTGTTCTTTGCGGCAGGCGGTCCATCAGCTTCATTTGGTATTAACTCGGCAACAGAATGGAATGTGTACGATGCAACAGTTTATCATTTGAGGGAAGTAACATTAGCATATGAAATTCCAAAAAGATTACTTGAAAAATTACCTTTCAAAGGAGTTACGCTGAGTTTCAGCGGAAGAAATCTATGGCACCTTGCGCCAAACATGCCTAAGTACACCAATTTCGATCCTGAAGTAAACAGCTTTGGCTCGACAGCGGTACAGGGAATAGAATTATCTGCAGCTCCTACAACAAGAAGGTTTGGATTTAATATAAATGTATCATTCTAATCATTAAACTCAATCTTAATACTATGTTACATAAAATAAAATTTTTAATTCCTCTTGTTGCTTTGCTGGCGGTGTCGTGTAAAAAGTTTTTAGACATCAACACTGATCCTAACAATCCAACAGCGGTTGAAGTATCAAAGTTGTTGCCGACAACACAAAGAACATTGGGTGATTTGTTATCGATGGATGAACAAAACGGTGGCTTATCAGAAATACTGGCAGTATATGCCCACCAAATGACAACAAGAGAAAGCCCCGATAAATATGGCAGTTACCGGTGTTGATGTAAATATTCAAACGGCATGGTCAAAATTGTTTTCTTCTACAGCTAATCCAGGAACAGCTTTCCCGGTGTATGGTGTAATGCAAAACCTGGAAGATATTATCAGCAAAGCAACAGCTGCCGGCAATCTTCGCTATGCAGGCATTGCTAAAATTTTAAAAGCATATGCATATAGCGTTGCCGTTGATGTATGGGGTGATGTTCCTTATTCGGAAGCCAATAAATTGAAAGAAGGAGTGCTTTATCCAAAATTTGATGATGATGCAGCTATTTATGAAAGCTTGTTTGCATTGATAAATTCAGGCATTGCTGATTTGAATAATAATTCGGCGGCAAATACTAAAGTACCGGCTGCTGATGATCTTATCTATAGCGGCAATGTTGCAAGGTGGATCAAAGCTGCCAATACAATTAAATTGAAAATGTATACGCAGATCAGGAAAGTAAAAAACGTTTCTGCAGATGTAAATGCGTTGATCAGCGGAGGAAATTTGATCAGCCAGACAAATGAAAGTTTTCTTATTCCTTATGGTCCGAATGGTGCAACTGATGACAGGAACCCCGGCTTCTATACATACTTTGCTACACAGCGCAGCAATCATGTAAGCCCATGGTTTTATGAAATAATGAAAGGATACAATCCAAGGATCTTTACAGGCAATCCTGATCCAAGAATTAAATACTATATATATAACCAGGTAAATGCAACCCAGGCAACCAGGGAAGGAAATCAAACTGAATACAGGGATGGACCATTTGTTTCAATTTATTTTGGTTCGGTAGGTCCGGATCGTGACAGGAGCCAGCAAAATACAATCAGTCTTTTTGGAATTTATCCTGTTGGCGGTAAGTATGATGATGGAAGCGCAACAGTAGCCACTGCAAATAGCGGCACCGGTGCTGCTCCTTACAGGCTTATCACTTTTGCTGACAGACTTTACCTCGAAGCAGAATTAATTAATACCGGGGTTATCACTGGTGATGCCAAAGCAAAACTGGCATCGGCAATGGACGAATCATTTAAACAGGTTGATTATGTGATTACAAATTATGTAAAACCATCCCAGAATGTTCCTGTCTTGTTTGGTACAGCAGCTGTTGCAAATTATACGGATAGAGTATTAGCGGAATATGATGCCGCATCCACTGCAAAGAAATTAGAGATCATTATGACACAAAAATGGTTGTCATCAGTGGGCAGCGCAGTTGATCAATACACTGATATAAGAAGAACGGGTTATCCTGTTGTATTTGATCCTGCAGATGCAACAATGGCTCCGGGCGGAAGAGTGCAACCTCCTATCAATGGTGATCCTGTAAACCCCGGTAATCAAAAATCAGTTCCGGTACAGTTGAGCAGAACATTTGCATTGTCATTGCCCTGGTTCCAAACAGAACTGGAAAGCAATCCCAATGCACCGGCACAAAAAAATCCAAGTACATATAAAGTTTTCTGGATGCCATAATTAACAAAACAAAAAATATAGTATGAAAAAAATAATCATTTATAGTTTATATCTCTTTTCGGTTGCGGTATTACTTACAGCCTGCAGAAAAGATGAAAATGGAAAATTGCCCGAGCTAACAAGATTCCCGGTACCATTGGTTGTAAAGGTTGCCGGATCGCAACAGGTGATTTCAGCGCTGACACCTGATGCATTTTCAGGTAAATTTTCAGTCGGTCTTTATTTCCCAAATGATGCCCCGCCGAAAAAGTTTGACGTTGTAGTTATAAAAAACAACGATAAGACAAATGTGAAAGTGTTGAAAACAGATGTAACAACCTTTCCAACTGAAGTAACGATCACAGGACAACAATTAGCTACTTTATTCGGTGCGCCTATTGTTTTAGGAGATAAATTTGATATTGGTGTAGATGTTACTACCTATACAGGTGCAAAGTTTGAAGCATTCCCCGTGGTGGGTAATTCTTATGCAGCCGGAGTTGCTGCGCAACCAGGTGCCAGCACATTTGTACGTTATGAGGCGGTTTGCCAGTATGAGCCTCTTGCTTACCAGGGAGCGTATGAAGTAGTTACGGATGAATGGGGCGATTATACGGCCGGCACAAATGTGCAATTAACAATGATCGATGCTACTCATTTTTCATTTAAATACCTTGCTGCAGATGCAAAACCAATCATTGTAACAGTGAATCCAATTACAAATGCGGTTACTGTTGCCAAACAGGTATATGGTACCGGTTATCCTCCCGGCTGGCCTTATGGTGATATTTCTGTTGAAAGTGTGCCAAGCGTTGACAATTTTGTTGCACCATGCGCAGGCACATTCAGTGTAATTTTAAAACACACTGTAGCTGCAGGCAGTTTTGGTGAATATAAAATTGTATTGAGAAAAGATTAGAGTGGTTATAATAGCCGGGGTTCAGTAAGATATTTTCATGCTTCGGCTATTGCATCAAAGATCGATCAGCTATTGAATTTATCTTTATAATGTTAGTTATGCACGACACACGCAGTTAAAAAAATACAGTTTTCTCATGTGGGGGTCAAGAGACCCAAGCAGGGGCTTTCCAGTCGCCTGCTTTTTTTATTTGTATACTTTGAAAGTTTTCAGCATTAACTTTACTCAGCAGCGGTTCGGTTTGAGGTAACACAGACTACCAGCGCAGCAAAAAAACCTGCCCGTTAGCAGCAACATTTAAAATAATCAGTCTTAACTATATAACTTTTTTAATCTTTAGGTTTATGGAAGACATCACACAACCAAGAGAATATTCAAAATGGCGAACAGAATCTTTTGACCGTTCTGTAGATGCGGCTTACTCTTTCGGAAATCACTTAATTAAATTTTGCCGAGACGAAGTCATTCAAAATTTGCCTAAAACCTTGAGCGAATCACAAAAAGAAGAGATTAAAGAAACTATTAATCTATCTCTACATAATGTAATGGATCTTCTGGAGGGTTTTTACCCATTAAGATCAGGTCAAGAACATTCACTTGAATATATACTTCAAGTTGTTGTCAAAGACAAAAACGAAAAAGAAATCGAAAGAATAGATATTTCACCAAAGAAACTAGACCTTCCAATAGGTTTTTGGAAATGGGCAAAGTTTGGTGAATTCAGATAACAGGCGAGAATGCATACCATTACGCTAACAAAAAAAGACTAAAATGCTGCTGCTAAGATTGTATTCCCGCAATTGTGGTTTGACAACCTACTCCCCAATTTTTTTTTACGCCGTTGTTGGTGTTCCAATACGTTCGACTGCGATAATAGTTCTCTAAGCACCAACAACCAAAGTATAAGAGTTTACACAAGAACTGGAGTATCTTCATTGCCAATGGCTGAATATATCACTGAATACCCGCATTATTTTACAGCTACGAATCTTGAGTGGAAAAGGCTTCTAGCAAAAGAAAAATATAAACATGTTATTATTGAGAGTATGAGTTTTCTGGTAAAAGATAAGAGAGTTATCATCTACGGTTTCGTAATCATGGATAATCATATTCATATTATATGGCATTTGCAACCAAACAAAAATCGTGAAGCTGTCCAAAGGGATTTCCTTAAGTATACGGCACAACAAATTAAGAAGGATATGTTACTAAATCATCCCGATGAATTACAAGAGTTCATTGTAAATGCTAAAGACCGTAAATATCAATTTTGGGAGCGGAATCCGCTGACCGTTGAAATATGGTCTGAAAAAGTACTTCTTCAAAAATTGAATTATATACATGAAAATCCGGTAAGAGCAGGAATCTGCCGTTATCCTGCGCATTATAAATATTCATCGGCATTATTCTATTACTCGGGAACAGATAATTGGGGCTTTCTGACTCATATTCGGGACTAAAGATGTTCGGTTGTTGGTGATTAGAGTATTTACATTGAGGTTTCATTAAATTTGAACACCAACAACGGCGTAAAAAACTGCCGCTAACAGTGCATTGGTAATATGGCGGAGTGACGAGCATATTCTCAGCTTCTTGTTCTTTAATCAGCTTTGGTTTCGGCAGACGAATATCACTGAGCAATAGAATAAACAATAAGCTTTGTATTTTTAGTCAGCAGCGGCACCGGACGGACGGAACGCAGAATGCCGCGATATCGCCAACGCTTCAATGTTGTACTTATTCTCGCTATTTAGACAAATCACCACAACTTCACTCCCTTATAATAATCAAGGATCTTTGTTCGAAGCACATAATCATATTGCGCATTGATCAAATTGAGATTGGCCCTGTCAAGATTATTTTTTGCTGTTAAATAATCGATCGAGTTGCCCACACCTGAATTAAACCGGATCTCTGCCGCCCGGAATGACTCGGCATATGCATTCACCTGCTCTAGCAATATCTTATAACGATCAGACGCGGATGTCATATTTATATATGCTTGTTCTATCGATTGCTGCATTTGTGTTTTAGTAGTTCTTGCAATGAGTTCACTATTCTTTAAGTCAAGCTTTGCAAGCTTGACCCTGTTGCGCTGAAAGAATCCATTAAAAATTGGTATTTGCAGATCGAGACTGACTCCTGTACTACGGTTATTTTTAAACTGGTCTGCATAACTGATCTTTGGAAATGCAAATTCATTATAGATCGTTCTTACCTTGACGGGGTTGTTATTTACGATCACATAATCATAGAATGCCGTATCTATAGAGTTGACCAAAACTTGTGACGTTGCTGTATTGGAATAATAGGTACTAAGACCGGCATTCAAGCTAAGCGTTGGAAATAATCTTCCTTTCGCTACTTTAACACCAGCCTCCGAGCTTTTCACTGTAAAATCAACGGCTTTTATCTGAGCAAATTGCTGCAAGGCGGTTTCATAGATCTTATCCGGTGTATCTGCATACTTATCTGGGAATGCACCTGCATCAAGCCGTTCAACAGAGATACTTTTATCATAAGGCACATTCATGAACTGGCATAAATCGATCTTCGCAGTCTCAACGGCTGTTTGTGCATTTATGATATTGATCTGATCACCTGCGTATTGACCTTTTATATCTGAAAGTAATGAAGGGGCGATAGCACCCTCTTTATCCAAAATACCAAGGCGATCAACTTGTTTGTTACTTAACTCTGCCTGGTTACGGGCTTGTATAAGCAGATCTTCATTATTCAACACAAGCAGGTAAGCAAGAAGAATATTTAGTGTAAGATTGTCCTTGCGCTGCTGGAATGTCATTTTTGAAGCTTCGTATGTAAGCTTATTTTGTTTTACCAGGTTTTGCATGCTAAAACCATTAAAGATCGTTACGCCGGTACCCAGTGAATAGTTTGCATAGCTGTTATTTTCATTTACAAACGTATTGGTATTAGGATCGATACTGCGGCCCGTATTGATGCCATGTCTCGCCGTACCATTTAAATCGGGCAGCATGTTTGTTTTTGCTTGCTTCCAGTTGATCTCGCTTGACTGCGCATTAAGATCACTCTGCAAAACTTCAAGGTTATTGGCGATGCCGATCTCAATGCATTGCTGCAAGGTCAATCTTCCCGTTACCGGGTTCTGGGAAAACAGGTTGATACCGATCACACAAAAAATTCCTGTAGTTAAAAAAACTCTTTTCATAGCTTTTATTAATTAAAATAAATTTCGAAACATCATTTTACGATCATCCCATCAAGCAGGTTAATTATTCTTGAACCATAAGAAGCGTTTTTCTCCGAATGGGTTACTTGTATAATGGCGACCCCTTCATTATTCAACTCTTTGAACAGGTCCATGATCTCCTCTCCTTGTTTTGAATTCAGGTTGCCTGTTGGTTCATCGGCAAGTAATAATTTTGGTTTTGCAATCAATGCCCTGGCAATACCTACCAATTGCTGTTGGCCGCCGGAAAGCTGGGTGGGAAAAAGATCTTTCTTACCGACTATATTGAACCTGTCAAGAATATCAGCCACCATTGCTTTTCTCTCTGAAGTTTTTACATTCTGATAGATCAATGGAGTTTCTATGTTTTCATAAACGGTCAACTCATCGATCAAATGATAAGCCTGGAACACAAAGCCGATATATTGCTTATATAAAGAGGTTCGCTGCTTTTCTTTTAACTTATGAACTGATTCATGAAGAAAATGATATTCGCCTTCATTGAATTCATCGAGCATACCGATCACATTCAGCAAAGTGGTTTTTCCGGAACCGGAAGGCCCCATAATAGAAATAAATTCACCTTCTTTTATTGAAAGGTTAACATCCCTTAATAAAAAAGTCCTGTTGTTGCCTGTGTTGATCCACTTGTAAATTCCTTTTAGTTCGATCATGTTTTTTTATTTATCGATTAATTTTCTCTTGTTTTATCTAATACTATACTCCCATTCACCACTCACCACTCACAATTATTCAGTTCGCAACGACTTTACCGGGTTAGCACTTGCTGCCGTTGCCGTTTTAATTATTACTGTTGACAATGCGATCAACAATATGATGCTAAACAACATCAGCAACAATGTGAAATTAACGCCATCATTAAATGCAAACACATTAATAACGGAAGTGCTCAATATATACCCAAGGGGTATACAGATAAAAGCGGATATGGCTATTAATTTTAAAAAACCGGCAGAAAGTTCTTTTATTATCAATGAAACTGATGCTCCCATTACTTTACGGATCCCTATTTCTTTTAAACGCTTTTCCGTATTATAAGTTACCATTCCGATCAATCCCATAATAGAGATAATAAACACGACAAAGCAGATCATGCCCATGAATTGCATATCGGCGCCGGGATAATACCTGTTGTATAATTCTTTTTCGTAATCAGAAAATGAAAATTCACCATACGGATTGTGCTTTTTCCATACCGCCTGCATGTCCGCTTTAAAATCTTTTCCAGCCACCTCGTTTTTTGTTTGAATGCTCAACACGTGAAATTGAGAGGGATTATACTGCATAACCAGCGGTTGTGTAGCAAATTGATAAATTGAATAACAAAAATCTTTAACCACCCCCTGTACGATCACCATTTTTTCATTGTTCAAAAAAATTGATTTGCCAACGGCTTCATGTGGCGTGCCTAATCCTAATGCAAAAAGGGCCATCTCGTTTACAATAACAAAGTTGGTAGCTGAGTCTCCCGTACTTGCGGGCAAATTTTCACCCGCAATAAATTTCAAATTCATATTAGAAATAAACCCTGCATTGGCAGCATAATAACTGGCAACATTATTAGTTGCCGTATTATCTTTTTTAACAACGCAGGTGGAAGATGTGCCACCAAATGGAGTTGAAACAAGACCGATGCGTTCAACATTTTTATTTAGGCGCAATATCATTCGCCAATAACTTGTAATTACCGGTAGTTGCAATGTTATAAATATTCTTCCGGTTAAAATTTTCATTGTCTGTAGCCATATATTTAAACTGGCTGAACAGGCTGGCGATCAAAAAAACAAAACTGCATGTAGCCACCAACTGAATCACTACCAGGCTTTTTCTGAATCCCATTTTACCAAAAGAAACAGGACTGATCGTACCTTTTAAAACTTTTACCGGTTGAAAGCCTGATAATATCCTTGCCGGAAAAAAACCTGCAATTACCCCTGTAAAGATGGTAAACAAAATAAACACTGCCCATAAAGCAATATTATTATCTACCTCCCAGGTGATCCAGCTCAGATGAATAAATCGCTGCATCAGGTTCAGGATTACATAGCCGGCGATCAAAGCAAGAAATGCAATAAGCACTGCCTCACAAACAAACTGGTTTACTAATTGGTAACGTAATGCCCCCGTTACTTTACGAATACCTACCTCCTTGGCACGACTCAACGAACGGGCAAGTGTAAGGTTGATATAATTGAAAGCCGCGAGCAGGATAATTGCAATTGCCATTCCCAAATTCACTGCTATATCTTTATAGGATTCTACATACGCATTGTTCTGCAGTTTTTCAGATGCTGGTGAAATGTCAGTCAATCAGTTGCTTGCGAAAATGAAATATTTCTTTTGATGGTGTTTCCTTGTTTGTATTGTTAGCGATCATTGCCAAAGCAGCATCAAGATTTTTCTTGTCATTATTTTGCCTGACCAATACATAAGTAAAAGCAGTAAGATCTTTTTTAGAATTACCTTTCACAAGGCGCTCATAGGTAGTCATCGAAACCATAACATCGCTTCGGAAATGCGTACCCCGTTTGTAAGGTTTTAGCACACCGGTAACAGTGAACTCACCGTAATCTGGATGAGTAAGTATTTTGCCAACAGGATCTTCAGTACCAAAAAAAACTTCGGCCATTGCGTGGGTGATCACTAAAGTATTGGGCATTTCCGGAGGTATTCCTTTTTCCAGGGGAAAAGAAAATATCTCAAAAAAAGAAGGCTCTACATAAATCGGGTTTGCATTGATCTTTTTTATGTTGCTGGTAAGCCCCCAGGTAGATCCTCTTACTACACGGGTAGCTTTTTCAACAAAAGGATAATTTGTTTTTAAATTATCAGATAATACAAAAGGTGATGTTGCGTATTTTGATGTCGACCCTTCCGCTTCTTTTACATCAGTTATAATTCTGTACGTTCTTTCGGGATAAGGATGAAAGTTATCGGCCTCATAAACCACAACCACCTGTATCAAACACAACAAAGAAAACGGGATCGCAATTCCTAACCCGGCGATATTGATAAAGGAAAACAGTTTATGCTTCATCAAATTTCTCCAACCTATTACAAAATAATTCTTCCACATATTTTTTTATTGTTTCCCTGATTATCCAACACTTATGCCAAGGCTAAAAGCCTCTGCTACACAAGGTTTCGTATATCCTGCTATATGGTTGGTGTACGAAAACGGACAGTTTACGTACATTTTCGTACACTGCGTTATTCCGTTCGTAGTGATTTTACTGGATTAGTAATTGCCGCCTTTAAAGCTTTTAAACCTACCGTGCCCAACGCAACAAGCAATGCTAATGCGCCTGCAATTACAAAAACCCACCAATATATTTTTGTGCGGTAAGCAAAATCACTTAACCAGTTATTCATCATCCACCATGATACAGGTATGGCCAGCAAAGATGCTATTAAAACCAATTTGATAAATTCTTTTGACAATAATGTAACAATGCCGGAAACCGAAGCGCCTAATACTTTACGAATACCTATTTCCCTGATGCGTTGTTCTGCTGCATAAGTAGCCAGTCCAAACAAACCCATACAGGCAATCAAAATCGTCATGACCGCAATAGCAAGGAATATGGTTTGCCTTTTTTTATCGTCACGATAAAAAATATCCCATTGTTTATCCAGGAAATGATATTCGAACAAATGACCGGGATCTATTTTGTGAAGAATAGTTTCCATTTGCTCTAATATTTGTTCTGCATTATCAGTCGTGAGCCGGACAGTATAATAATCAATACGATCAACAGGATTTTTCTGGTAAGCCATGATCATCGGGGCGATCTTTTCCCTTAATGAACGGAAATTAAAATCTTTTGTAATGCCGACAACTCTTGCCCTGAAAGGCTCATCCAGGTTATCTGACGTTTCCGTTGTAATCAATCGATGGTATCTCTATCATTTGCTCCGAAGGCTCTTTGATGCCCAGCATGGATGCCGCTGTTTCATTGATAAGGACAGCAGAAGAATCTCCGAGGTTAGCTGCCGAAAAATTTCTTCCTTTTAATAATCCTATTTCAAATGTTTTAAGAAACTGGTCATCTGCCGTAAAGAAATACATATCATCACTCCTGCAACCGATCCCTGCTGCTTTGGCTTTTACTTTTGGTATCACTTTCCATTCACCCGGCACACGGGATGTGGCACTGACCGACTTTACGCCTGGTATCTTTGAATATTCATTCTTGATTGTCTCCGCACCACGACGAACAGCTCCGCTATTAATATCAACTACCACCAATTGTTCTTTATTAAAACCCATATTGGCCGTATTCACATATTTCATTTGAAGAAAAACAATGAGCGTGGCAATGATCATCATAATGGACAAAGAAAACTGGAACACTACCAGCACCCTGCGAAGAGATAAATGCCCTTTGCCCTGCCGCACTTTATTTTTTAATAACAAAAGCGGTTTCAGCCCTGATTGAAAAATGGCCGGATAAGATCCGGCCAACAAACCTACCAGCATTACCGTAACAACTATGCCTCCCCAGATACGGTAGTCGGTTGATGCTGTAAGCTCCAGCTGTTTTTCTGTGAAAGTATTAAAGTAAGGAAGAACGAGTTTTGTTATCGCCAGGGCAAGTAGCAAAGCAAAGATGGCCATTACAAAAGCTTCTGCTAAAAACTGGGTGACAAGACTGGTGCGGGCGGCACCCGCCACTTTCCGTACAGCAATTTCTTTTCCCCGGTTGGCAAATCTTGCAGTAGTAAGATTCATATAATTGATACAGGCTATCAGTAACACAAAAATTGCCACGATAGAAAATACATAGATATAAGTAAGATTGCCCTTTCTCTCGGCACGGGTGTTATCTCCTTCTATTCCTGCGGAGTGAAAGTGAATGGAGGTGAGAGGTTGTAAATTCAATTTGCTTTTACCAGTATTTTCATTTGTATGATTAGCAGCCACCATTTGATTTAATTTTTGGGTGGCTTTGATAACATCGGCATTTTTGTCCAGCACGAGGTAAGTAGTAAAACTATTGGATGTCCAGTCTCGATTGATAAAATCCTTGTATCCCTGACCCGTTATGCTGCTTTCAGAAAAAATGAGATTAAAAGAAACATGGGAATTAGAAGGAAAGTTTTTCAATATGCCTGTAACAACAAAAGGCAGGCTGTCGACTTCCGCTTTTAATGAGCGGCCCACTACGGAACTGACCCCATAAATTCTCTTAGCTGTTTCCTCAGTAAGAATAACTGAACGTGGCGCAGTTAATGCAGTGGCACGGTTGCCTTCCAACATTTCAAAATCGAACACGTTCAGAAAATCCGGGTTCGCAGCAATAAATAATTCATGAATTGTATTGGTGCTGACAGGATCAGAAACATTAGTTCTTCCAAAAGCGGTGAAACGGGCGGCCATTTTTACTTCCGGAATATCTGCAGGGGCACGGTCTGCTATTTTGTATGCCACCGCAGCTATTTTCGATTCTTTGCCTTCAGGGGAAGTTTTTTCATCTATCACCCGGTAAATCCGGTTTGCCTTTTTATGAAAACGATCAAAGGTGAGCTCATCAAATACATATAACGCTATAAGCAGGAAACATACAAGACCAAGTCTAAGGCCAAATATATTAATGAAAGAATATGTTTTATTCCTCCATAAGTTTCGTAACACGATTTTGAAATAGTGCTTTATCATAAACTTGGTTTTAATAATCAATAATTATTAATTATTCTGTTCTTAAACTTTTCACCGGGTTTGCAATCGCTGCTTTGATCGCCTGTAAGCTTACGGTAAGGACCGCAATCAGCAATGTCAACACGCCTGCCACAACAAAGACCCACCAGCTTATAGAGATGCGATAAGCAAAATCCTCAAGCCATTTATTCATTCCATACCACACAATAGGAACGGCGATCACTGTCGCAATAAATACCGGTTGTACAAATTCTTTAACTAAAAGAGTTGTAATACCGGATACTGAAGCGCCGATTACTTTTCGTATCCCAATCTCTTTTACCCGCTGCTGAATTGAATAAAGTGATAATCCAAGAATACCAAGGCATGCAATGAATATGGCCAGGAAAGAAAAATAACTAAAAATGGTACCCAATTTCCTTTCGCTTTTATACATCATTGCCAGCGTATCGTCGAGAAAAGAATATTCAAAAGATTGTTTAGGATAAAATTGATTGAATGTTTTTTCAATTGTACTGACAACATTCTCTGCGCTTTGATTGATCAAATCGTACATACAGGTATTGAAACCGTATTGGGAGTATATGCATCACTAAAGGTTGCACGGCGGTTTTCAACGGCGTGATGTTGAAGTCCTGCACAACGCCTATCACTTTTCCTGATTTCAGAACAGCATTTGGCAGCACCCATTGAAATGTTTTGCCGATAGCATCAGCAGGCGATTTCCATCCTGTTTTTTTTACTGCTTCCTCATTCAATATAAAACCTTCTGTCCTGTCAGTCGGGTATTCTTTTGAAAAATCCCTCCCTGCTATTATTTTCATGTTCATGGTGCGTACAAAATCCACATCGGTAAAAAGCATTTGCATTGACAATGCTTTACTCAGATCAGCGTTTCCATCATTCACCTGGTTCACAGGAATAATTGGACCGGGAATGGATTGTGACGCAGCAACAGCACGAATACCAGGATTATTGATAAGCGATGATTTAAAAGTCTCCAGCCTTGCCGTATCTAAATTCTTAGGCAGTGTCATTACAACGACATTCTCTTTATCAAAACCAAGTTTTTTATTTTGCAAAAATTTTAATTGCTCGTTGACCAGGATAGTAGCGGCGATAAGAACAATCGAAACAACAAACTGAAGAGTGACTAATACTCTTCCGAAAGAAATTTTTTTGCCTGTTTTGAATAGCTTTCCTTTTAATACTTCAACAGGCTTAAAAGATGAAAGGATAACAGCGGGATAAATGCCGGCTAACAATCCTACAAACAATACCAGTAAAAATAACATGATAACAAGTGAAAAGTTCCGGTTGAGATCCAGGCTCAATTCTCGTTCGGATAACTGATTAAAAACGGGCAAGACCAAATAAGCAATACCGAGAGCAATGACAAGAGAGATCATTGCAAAGAAACCTGCTTCGCCTAAAAATTGTTTCACCAACTGGCTTTTCTCTGCCCCTACTACTTTTCGAAGCCCTACTTCTTTTGCTCTTGATAGCGAACGGGCCGTAGAAAGATTGGTAAAGTTGAAGCAGGCAATCAGCAATATGAATATAGCCACTCCTGCAAAAACGTACACATAGGCAATATCGCTATTAACACCGATCTCTCCCGTCATCTTAGAATGAAGATGGATATCAGTAAGCGGTTGGAGATAGATGTCCTGCTTCCCGTCCGCCTGCGGATTATTGACAATATATTTATTATTAAAGTCGATGAATTTTTTCTCTATTTCTTTTGGTGAAGTTTTTTCATTAAGCAAAACGTATGATTGAAACATGTGATACGACCAAAAGTTGCTCATGTCACCAAGAGTTTGTGCCGAGATCAGTGAGCTGAATTGAAAATGCGAAGATGCCGGAAGTTTTTTGGCAATTGCAGTTACTTCTACATCCACTGCCCCGACAAAAGAATTTACTTCAAGCGTCTTACCAATTGGGTCAGCATTACCAAAATATTTTTGTGCTGATTCTTTGGTTAAGACGATCGAATTAGGACGTTCAAGTGCTTTTTTTGCATCCCCTCTTTCAAGCTCAACAGAAAAAACATTGAAGAAAGTAGAATCGGCATAAAAAATATCTTTTTCATAAAAATGCTGTTCACCCTTCTGACCTACTACCATCTTTTCATCTCTCAGCAGTCTTACGTACTCCTTTATTTCAGGATAATCTTTTTTCATCAGGGGCGCCCAGGGAGCTGGAGTTACCGCTAATTCCTTTTTATCTTTTGCGTCGGCTGGAATAGAAGTGATCCTGTAAATATTCTCTGCCTTCAAATTGAATTTATCATAGCTAAGCTCATGCTGAATAAACAGAAACATGAGTATGCAACACGCTAATCCAATAGATAAGCCTAAAATATTGATACCAGAGAAAATCTTGTTTCTCCAAAGGTTCCGCCAGGCGGTTTTGAAATAATTCTTTATCATGGTTATACTTTTTACTCTGTTCGAAGTGACCTCACAGGATTAGCTACTGCAGCTTTTATTGCCTGGAAGCTTACTGTAAATAATGCAATAGCTGCAACGACCAGCGTTGCTGATATAAACATCCATATACTTACATTGATCCTGTAAGGATAATTTTGCAGCCAGTTATTCATTACTATCCATGCCACCGGGAATGAAATGACAGCGGCAATTAATACCAGTTTTAAAAAATTATTAGAAAGCATCGCAGTAATATTGCCGACAGATGCGCCCAGCACTTTCCGGATCCCGATCTCCTTGATCTTTTTTTCGGCAGCTAATGTTGCTAAACCAAATAATCCTATACATGATATGAAGATCACCAGTGTGGCTGCATACGTGATGATCTGTTTCCATTTTTGTTCTGCTGCATACTGCTTTTCATTCCTTTCAGATTTAAATTCATATTTATAAGGCTGAAAAGGTTGCTGGCTTTTAAAAACCTGTGCGATATGCTTAAGCGCCGACGACGCATGGTCAGGCTTTATTTTTATTAATAATTGTCCATAACCATACTTTGGGTTCATGATAAATAACTGTGGCTTTATTTCCTGGAGAAGCGATGCATAGTGATAATCCTTAACCACCCCTACCACATCATATTTTATACTATCGTAAAAAAAATCAACCTGGCGGTTATTCAAATCTTTCCAGCCTGCCGTTTTCATAAAAGTTTCATTTACTAACACAGCACGGGTTGTGTCCGATGAAAAACGTCCTGAAAAATTCCTGCCCTGGGCCAATTGAATTTCAAGTACGGGAAGAAAAGCACTGTCAATTACGTCCATAGCAAATTCCATCTGCTTTCCGTCGGTATTTGCTATTGTTCCCCAATTTCCGCGTTGTCTTGCTGCAACGGCTACAACAGAAGGGTCTTTTATTAATTCCTGCCTGAATACATTTAATTTATCAGCATTCAACCTGTCTGTCTCAACTATCACAAGATTTTTGTCATTATATCCCAGTTTAAACTGAGTAAGGAATTTAAATTGTGTGTAGATGGTAACAGTAGCTATGATCAGAAAAGTTGTCAGTGTAAATTGCAATACTACCAATCCCTTTGATAAATAATTTTTGCCTGATAAAGGCATCCGGTTATATAGTGTCTGAACAGGGTTAAAACCCGATAATACCAATGCAGGATAAAAACCAGCAAGCAACCCGGTAACGATAAATAAAACAATATAGCCTGCAATAAGCTTTACATTCAACAAATAAGAAAAGGATAATTCTTTATTTGAAAGTGAATTGAATACAGGTAACAAGATCACCACTAATAAGATCGCGAACGCAAATGCAAAAAAACTAAGGAAAAATGACTCGCCGAGAAATTGGGCAATCAGTTGCTTTCTCTCCCCGCCAACCACTTTTCTTAATCCGATTTCTTTTGCCCGTTTTAGCGACCGCGCAACCGTCAGGTTAACGAAATTGATACAAGCAATGATCAACATAAACAATGCAATGCCTGCTAATATTTTTGTATAAATTGGTTTGCTGGGATCTTTGAGTCCATTATCCGGAGGATACTCATTGCTCAGGTGCATGCTCAGCATTGGTTGAAGTTTGTAATTCCAGGTTGTAGTATTATTATATTTCTCCCTGGCCTCCTGGAGTTGCTCTTTAGCATTTGTTTCATATACTTTTTTCATTTTAGCTTCTACAATTGCCAGGTCTGCGCCGGGATGAAGCACAACGAATGTGTTAAGGAAAAAGTTCAACCATTGGGTATCACTCCCTCCATTTCGCTGATTTAATTTCATCGAAAGAAGCATGTCAATTTTTATCGACGAATTCTGCGGCGACTCAGGAACGATGCCGGTTACTATAAAAGTCTCGAACTCTTTCCCCAATGGTGACTCATGATCGCCGGGTTTTGGTAATTCAATCGTTTTGCCAATTGCATCTGCCTTACCAAAAAATTTTTTAGCGACCTGCTCTGATAAAACAACAGAATACATGTCTTTGAAAGCATCCTTTTGACTGCCATGGCGGACAGGGAATGTAAAGACAGAAAAAAAATTATCATCCACATATAGTACTTCCTGTTCAAAAATTTCTGTACCAATCTTAACCGGTAGTATGTCGCCGGATAGTCTTACATAATCTGTGATCTCCGGTATTTCTCTTTTAAAGGAAGGGCCTGGCATCATACCAGTAATACCATTTGAACCCAGCAACTCTCCGTTGGGGCCTGTATCTGCATGAACGATCCGGTAGATATTATTTACATTCTTGTGAAAACGATCATAACTCACTTCGTCATTATTATGTAAAATGATGAGCATGCAACATGCAAGGCCGATACTTAACCCTGCAATGTTGATAATGCTATACACTTTATTTCTTACCAGGTTTTTCCAGGCTGTTTTAAAATAATTTTCTATCATATAGTTTGTTTTAACAATCAATAATTAATAATTACTGATTACCTGCCTGCCGCCAGGCAGGTTGATTATTCAGTTCGTAAACTTTTAATCGGATTTGCAATTGCCGCTTTGATTGCCTGTAAACTGACAGTAAGCATAGCGATCATTAAGGCCAACGCACCGGCCACAACAAAAATCCACCAGCTGATATTAATGCGATACGCAAAATCTTCCAGCCATTTGCTCATGACCCACCATGCAATGGGTGATGCGATTACAATGGCAATAATAACCAGCTTGAGAAAATCTTTAGACAGCATTTTGGTAATATCCGGTACCGACGCACCTAATACTTTGCGAATTCCAATTTCCTTAATGCGCTGACTGGCGGTATAAGCGGAAAGCCCAAATAATCCCAAACAACCAATGATGATTGCGAGCACTGCAAAACTCACAAACAATTTTTCAAATTTTCGCTCACTCTCATATTGCCGGTTGAAGTATTCATCTAAAAAGAAATATTCAAAAGGATTTCCGCGAAATGCAGTGGCCCATGATTTTCTTACGTGATCGATCGTCCTTGGCAGGTTACTTGTTTTTATTCTCATGGAATAATACTCACCGCCATACAGCGAGCAATTGAATATTGATGGATCGAGGGGTTTCTTCAATGATATCTGGTGATAATCATTTACCACACCTACGACGATCGGGTTCCAGCGAAAATCCTGTATGGTGAGTGTTTGCCCGATTGCATCTTGCGGTTTTTTAAAACCAAGAAGCCTTGAAGCAGTCTCGGTAATGAGCACGGAAGTATCGTCATCGTTTGGAAATTCGGCAGAAAATTTTCTGCCTGCAATCAGCTTCATTTTAAATACATCAAGAAAATCATAATCCAGGCTATTGAAGCGAACTATCACCGAATCGCTGTTCGCTACCCCATATCTTTTTATCTGCACTTTGTATTCACGCTGTTTCCCCGGAATGGTGAATGAAGCCGAAACAGCTTCAATGCCCGGATCCTTTTTCACTTCATTTCTGAACGCATCGATAGAAGAATTATAAACTGTTTGGCTTGTATCCATTATCCCTGGTCTTTCCACCACCATCACCTGGTTAATATTCATTCCCATGTCGCGGCTTGTCATATATTTTAGCTGGCGATAAACGATAAAGGTGCCTGCGATCAATGCGATTGAAGCTATGAACTGGGTTACCACTAAACCTTTGCGTAATATAACACCGCGATTGGCATTTTGAAACTTGCCTTTCAATACAATAATTGGCTTAAAAGATGAAAGCACTAATGCAGGATAAAAACCCGAAAGCAGACTTCCCACTAACCATAATAAAAATAATAACGCCATGAACCATGGCTGAACGAGGTAAGTTTTGTCAAGCGCAAGACCTGACATTTTATTAAATGACGACAAACATAAAAATGTTAAACCCCATGCAATAAGTACAGATAATAGATTTACCAATGCTGCTTCTGTTAAAAACTGTCCGATCAATTGGCCTTTGACAGCACCGATCACTTTTCTTATTCCTACTTCCTTAGCTCTTTCCAGCGCTCTTGCCGTTGAAAGATTTACATAATTGATCCAGGCTATCACTAACACAAATAAACCGATGAGACCAAGAAAGAAAACTGTTCGGGCATTGCCATTGGTTTCCGGTTCCTCGGTAAGGTCTGATGTAAGATGAATATCTTTCAACGGTTGAAGCCCGAGCAATTGCTTTTGTGTGCTCTCCTTTAGTTCAGGTTTATATTTAGCAACGATTGCAGGAAATTTGGCTTCCGTCTTTTTAGAATCCGTTCCCGGTTTTAATTGCACAAACGTGTACATATCCTTGCGTCTCCAGCCTAGCCTGTACCGTTGCACGGCCCAATCTCCTCTTGGATATAAACTATTATAAGAAAACAACACATCAAACTTAAGATGCGTGTTTGCAGGAAGTTCTTTAAACACCCCGGTAACTTTTACCAATTCATCTACAAAATCATCATCACGCAGATGCAATGTTTTTCCAATCGGATCTTCTTTACCAAAATACATCTTTGCATATTTTTCGGAGATCACTGCTGTGAAAGGATCTTTAAGAGCATCTTTGGCATTTCCTTTCACCATTTCATAACCCATCATTGGTAAAAACGTAGAGTCGGCATACAAAAATCGCCGTTGCCTGAATGCAATGGGATCAGGTTTTGCATTTTCATTTGTGATGACCACATTATTTTTATACCCCATATTATACAGGCGGGCATAACTAACTACTTCCGGCAATTCGGTTTTCAACGCGGGGCCAACGCCGGGATAATTTTCGGCCGTCGCCATTATCAATTCATTTTTATCATAAGCTTCGAGCTTTACACGATAAATATTCTCTTTACCCGGAATAAAACTTTCATAGCTCTTTTCAAATCGCACATATTGGGCGATCAAAAGAAACACGGCCATACCGATAGCGAGGCCGGTTATATTCAGCAGTGAAAAAAATTTGTTCTTTTTAAGACTGCGCAGTGCTGTTACCAGAAGGTTTTTTATCATGGCTTTTGTTTTTATTTTTTCGCAATGAAGTCAAAATTCAAAAACGACGATCTTAATCAAAGCTTTCTTACTTTTTAATTTTGACTTTTGTCCCGATAGCTATCGGGATTAATTTTTATTCTGTTCGTAATGATTTCACCGGATTTGTCAACGCCGCCCTGATTGCCTGGTAACTCACCGTGAATAATGCAATGAGAATTGCTGCAGCACCCGCTAATCCAAACACCCACCATTGCACATTAATATGATAGGCATATTCCTGCAGCCATTTATTTGTTGCCCACCATGCAATCGGAAAGGCAATGCCATTGGCTATTAAAACCAGTTTCAAAAAATCTTTTGATAATAATGAAGCCAGGTTGACTACAGTTGCTCCCAATACTTTTCTTACTCCTATTTCTTTTACTCGTTGTTCTGCAGAATAAGTTGCCAAACCAAACAAACCCAGGCAAGCAATAAAAATAGTTGCCAATGCTACCCAGATAAGAAGTGTTTGGCGGCGTTCATCTTCAACATAAAACAATGCAAGTTGATCATTCAAGAAAATGATACTCAAATGGATCATCTTTATCATTATTTACCATTACCGTTTTTAAGTTTGTCCAATGTTCCCTGGATACCTGTCGCGGCTATTCGTGCAGAATAATAATCAATCACATGAATGGGATTTTGATTATACGCCAGCACCAAGGGTTCGATCTTATCCCGCAACGACTGAAAATGAAAATCTTTTACGATACCAATTACTCTTGGTTTAAATGGAATATTGTCATCGTTCAGAGGTACAAACGATCCGTCACCGTTCCATGAGCGAGCGGGGATCTCAACTATCTGTCCAGATGGCTTCCGTAATGCCCAGCATTTTTGCTGCTGTTTCATTGATGATAATAGCAGGCCGAATCAGCCGGCGTATCAAAATTTCTGCCTTTCAATAATTTTACCTCAAAGGTTTTTACAAAATCTTTATCGGCACCAAACATATAAGCGACTTTGGGCTCATCGGTACTTCCCATATTTTTTATTTTAATCGTCCGGAATGATTTCCATTCGCCGGGCACCCTTGATGTAACCGATACATTTTTTACCGTAGGTATTTTAGCCATTTCATTTTTTACCGCTTCAAAATTTGCTCTTGCTTTTCCTGTGTTTACATCAATCACCACCAGGAGATCTTTATTAAAACCCAAATTGGTATTATTTAAATAACGAACCTGGAGAAAGAGAACAATTGTACCGATGATCATCACAACTGAAATAGTAAATTGAAAAACAACTAAAGCTTTTCTTAACGATAGATCAGTTCTGTTTTGAAGTTTCAATCCTTTTAATAATAAAACAGGTTTAAAACGGGAAAGCAGCAATGCGGGATAGCTACCCGATAAAAGACCGATAATAGCTAACAAAAGCAAGGGCAGAAAGCCAAATACGGTAATCAGTTGAAAAGCCAAGAGAAAGTTGTTTGTTGGTAAACTGATTAAATGCAGGAAGCAAAAGATTAACAACAACCAAGGCCAGCACGAAAGAAATAAATGTTACTAACAAAGATTCAAATAAAAATTGCCTGATCAAATGACTTTGAAATGCGCCCATTGTTTTGCGCACACCAATTTCTTTTAAACGGCTGGAAGCTCTTGCCGTAGTAAGGTTCATGTAATTGATCCCCGCGATCAACAATACAAAAAGAGCTATAAAAGAAAATATCTTAATATAAAAACTACTTCCTTGCGGAATGGCATCCACATTGGAGTTTCTTGCACCATCAACAATATTTTCTGAATTCAGGTGCATATCTTTTAACGGTTGAAGACTAAAGGAAAAACTTGTGCCGGCTGGTGCTTGAAAATTATCATGAACCAGCTTTGTCATTTTCTCTGCAATAGGTTTCGGATCCGCGTTTGGCTTTAACAGTGCATACACTGAAAAATTATTGGATAGCCAATCACGTGCCCTCACAGCCCTGTTAAGACTGTCAGCTGGTAAACGTTGCATCAGACATTACCGAACTGAAATCAAAACTTGAATTACGCGGATGATTTTTTAAAACACCGGTAATCTTTAACGGTGATTGACTCAATAAAACTGAACTGTAGAGTTTTACCTATCACATCTGTTTTATTAAATAATCGCTTTGCCAGATCCTCATTTATGATAATAGAATTGGGTTCTTGTAAGGCCGTTTTTTTATCACCTGAGATCATTGGAAAATCAAAAATCTGCAGAAAGTTTTCATCAGCCACCGTAACTGTTTCCTGGAAAAAATTTGTTGGGTTTTCCGGAGCCAGTATGTTAGCCCTGCCCAGTCCGTTGCATATGAGTTGTATTTTCTACTTCGGCAATTGTTTTCTTCGATTCTTCAGCCAATTTATAGCCGGCAGCAGCAATAGTAGTTGCCTCTCCATTTACAGTCTTGTGTTCTATTACCCGGTAAATTCTGTCTGCCCTGCTATGCTGTTCATCAAAAGTGAGTTCATCAAAAAGATAAAGACCAATCAATAAAAAACAACTGATGCCAAATGTTAATCCGGCGACATTAAGCGTAGTGTAAAGTTTATTTTTCCAGAGACTACGCCAGGCGATTTTGAAATAATTTTTGAACATGGTATAGTTTTAAGTTGTAAATTTTATGTTCTAAGTTTTTATGTTATCATCATTTGTAATTCTGCTCATCGTCCCTTGTGTCACTCACTTGTGCTTTATCAATTCTATTTAACTTATTTTTCCTCAAAATCATTTTCAATCCTAAAAATTATGGTTCTATTCAGTTCTTAAACTCTTTATCGGGTTTGCAAGAGCCGCTCTCAGTGTATGAAAAATTACCGTCATCAATGTGATCAGTAATACAACTATTGCTGAGAGTATAAATGGCGTCACCGTTAGCCCGGTATTGTAGGGAAATATCTTTAACCACTTATCCATAAAATACCAGGCGACAGGAAATGCAATGAGGCAGGATAAACCAACTAATACCACAAAATTTTTTGTTATCAGCGGAACAAGTTGTCCGATGTTAGCGCCGACGACTTTCCTTATGCTTATTTCTTTCTGTCTTTGTTCTGTTGTAAATGCAATCAACCCAAGTAACCCGAGACATGTAATCAGAATTGTCAATATGGAAAATGCCGTAAAGATCTTACCACGTTTCTGATCGGCCGCATATTGAGAATCGAAATCCTGGTCAAGAAATGTATATTGAAAAGGCAATTCAGGAAAGGTTGCCTTCCATGTCTTTTCGATACCAGTAATAGTGACCGGAATGTTGGCAGCATTTAATTTCAGCTCAATGGAATTATTATTGGGTGAATAAAATAAAAGCAACGGTGCTATCGGGTTGTATAATGACTTTTGATTAAAATCTTTGACGACACCAACCACTTCAAGATAATTACCGGAGGTATCACCGGGAAACTTTACTTTTTTCCCAATAGCATTTTCTCCCCAGCCAAATTCTTTCACCATGTTCTCGTTTACTATAATGCTTCGCAACGTATCTGACAAACCTGAAAAATTTCTTCCTTTAACTATTTTCATTCCAAGCGTCTTAAAGTAATCTTCATCTACAGCATAGCAATCTACTCCCTTGTCAACATACCCATTTTTTGATTCGATGGTGAACAGGTTGAAGTTAATGCCTCCTCCCGGCACAGCCTGCGAAGTACTTGCTGCAAGCACCTGCGGGTTACTACGCATTTCATTTTTAAAAGAAAGGATCTTGCTGCGTATGTCGTTGTTTGAATTAGCGGTGGCAACAAGCACTTGCTCCTTGCTGAACCCAAGATCTTTATTGCGCAGATAGTTCAATTGGTTATAAACAATCCAGGTGCAAATAAGCATTATCATCGAAATAGAAAACTGAATTACTACCAGCGTCCGGCGGAGAACTACATTCCCTGATCCTTTTGAGAGGCTTCCTTTAAGAATATTGACAGGGTTGAATTTAGAAAGATAAAAAGCCGGATAGCTACCGCCGACGAGCCCGACAAAGAGAATTATGGATACTAATATTAATATGGTACCGGGCTGAAGCAACGTTTTAAATGAAATGAATTTACCCGACAATGAATTGAATGTAGGTAAAAGCAATGCGATCAATCCAAGACTAAGCAGTAATGCAAAAAATGCAGTCAGTGTGGATTCAGTAAGAAATTGCGAAACTAATTGAAGCTTGGATGAACCAGTTACTTTACGGATGCCGATCTCTTTGGCTCTTCTTGCCGAACGGGCTGTTGTAAGGTTCATATAATTAATGCAGGCGATCAGCAACATAAAGAATGCAACCGCAGAAAAAATATAGATATAAGAAATGCTGCCAAGTTCTTCCGGTTCGTTTACCATTTGGGAGTGCAAATGAATAGAAGCAATGGGTTGGGCACCAAACTTCATTTTAATATTGTACTGCGCAAAAATGGAAGCGAGGTACTTATCATACATCGGCAACATTTTCTTTTCGAACGCGGCTGCACTGGTATTGGGTTTTAGCAAAACATAAGTATAAAAACCAAAACCTCCCCAGTTGTTAGCATAGTCGGCCGGTAAAGAGCTTCTTGAGATCACAACATTAAAAAGGATATGCGAATTTTTAGGGACATCCTCTATCACTGCAGTTATTTTGTATACATCACCGCTTGCATTCTCGAGTGATTTACCCACACAATTCGCTGTATTGCCAAAAAACTTTTTAGCCACTGACCTGGTAAGCACCATTGATTTGGGATCCTTTAATGCTGTTTGCGGATCGCCTGCAATAAATTTATAAGTGAAAACCCGGAACAGGTTACTGTCTGCAAAAAATACTTTATCCTCATACAAACGGAGATCGCCGTTTTTATACATTACTTTACCGTTACCAATAAAACGAACAGCCTCTTCTACTTCAGGATAATCTTTTGCCAATGCGGGGGCCATCGGAAATGGAGTGACCGCCCACCGCATCGTATCCTTGTCTGGTTCCTTTATATGCGAGTTAATACGGTAGATCCTGTCCACTTTTTTATTGTAACGATCATAACTCAATTCGTCTTGGATATAGAAGATCAAAAACAAACTGAATGTGATGCCGATTGTCAATCCAAGTATATTGAGAAGACTGTACCATTTATCTCTTTTGAAATTCCGCAGCGCAACAAGAAGAAGGTTTTTTATCATGTCTGTAATTTTATTCTGTTCGTAATGATTTCACCGGGTTTGCAATCGCCGCTTTTATTGCCTGGAAACTTACTGTAAGTAAAGTGATCATCAGTGCAGCCACTGCAGCCAATACAAAGACCTGCCATCGTATCTCTATCCTGTAATCATAATTTGTTAGCCAGTTATCTAAATAATACCAAGCAATCGGCGCTGCAATAATGCAGGATAGTAGCACCAAAATCATAAACTCTTTGAAAGCAAACGCCAGAAGTTGATCACAGCTTGCACCAAGAACTTTGCGAATACCGATTTCTTTGGTTCTTTGCTCGGCAACAAAACTTGCCATACCAAACAAACCAAGACAGGAAATAAAAATGGCGAGAACAGCAAAATAAGAAGCAAGTTTTCCTATACGTTCTTCCGTTTTGAATTTGTTTCCAAACTCTTCATCAACGAATTTGTAATCGAATGGTACATTCGGAGTGTATTTTTTAAATCCTTGTTCTATTTTGCTTAATGATTGCTGACCGATTTGTTCGGGTTTAATTTTAAAATAAGCATATGCATATTATCATATGATGCTGTATGATATAAAGTGGGGCGAACAGGATAAAAAGGAGATTCCTGCATGATATCATTTACCACACCAATTATGGTAAAAGGCTGATCTTTCCATTTCAGCACTTTACCAACCGGTTTTCAAACCCAAAAAATCTTACTGCAGATTCATTAATAATAAACGCAGCCGAATCGGTTGCAAATTCTCTTGAAAAATCCCTGCCTTCTTTGATTTTCCATTGCACTGTTTTACCAAATTCATATGACACGGCAATGATTAGGAAAATCGACAGCCATATTGGGATCTTTACCTTCCCAATTAAAACCACCATTTGTATTCCACACCTGTGTCATCGGGCTATTGGATGCAGCCATTTCTTCAATGGCTCCTGTATTTTTTAATTCAGTTCTTACCGCATCGTAATGTTCTCTTATCTCTGTTTCCATACCCAGGATTGATTAAGACCATTGCGGGTATAACCAATAGGCCTGTTCTTTGCATGCTGTATCTGCTGGTAAACAATGATAGTTCCTATGATCAGCATTACCGAAACAGTGAACTGGGTTACCACCAAAACTTTCCGGGGATCGAAGCAAGCTTGCCAACACGAAATGTTCCTTTCAAAACTTTTAATGGCTGAAAAGAAGAAAGATAAAATGCAGGATAGCTTCCCGAAAGTAATCCTGTGATCACAATAAAGCCAAGACTAAAAAGCCAGAATATTGGAGTTCTGCCATGGCATTTCTATTTTTTTTCCTGCTACTTCATTAAACAAAGGTAATAATAATGCAACCAACACCAAGGCATAATACAAATGCCAATAACACCACCAAATAAGATTCTGCAAAGAATTGTCTGATCAATTGCCAGCGTAATGAACCAACCGTTTTGCGGATACCTACTTCTTTTGCCCGCTTTTCACTTCTTGCCGTTGCAAGATTCATGAAATTGATACAGGCAAGCACCAATACAAAAATTCCAATGATACCAAACAACCAAACATATTTGATATTGCCACCGGTATTTTCTCCATTTTTAAATTCATTATACAAATTCCATTTACTCATGGGTTGAAGAAAAACCGCCCATTGATATTTTGCTTCTTCCTTACCTACATTGTTCAATTTTACATTTTTGATCTTTGCCGAAACTTTTTCCATGTCTGCATTGTCCGCGATCTGCGCATATGTTTGAGAGAAATTACTTCCCCAGGGATCATCCAACGTTTTAGCCCACGGGTTTTGAATTAACCACAACGCCCATGGCATCATTATCTTTATTTCCCTGAAAGAAGTATTGTCGGGCAGGTCTTCATAAACACCGGTAACTTTTACATCAAAGTTCCTGTCAAGTTTCAATGTTTTATTCATTGGATCGTCTGTCGCCAAAGATGATTCAGCAACCGAAGCTGAAAGCATAATAGAATATGGATCTTTTAAACCCGCTCTTGTTCCTTTAAGCATTTTCAACGTAAGCATTTCCGGTGCATCCGGTTCAAAAAAGATTCCAACCTTGGAAAAATTTTTATTTCCTATCGAAAGTAAATGACCGCCGACCCATGATGATTGTACCACATATTTAAAATCACTTCCATGCTTAGCCCTTAACTCAGGCCCCATCAAAGCAGGATTAGCAATCTGTGTTTCTATTTTGCCATTAAAGTTTGCATGCTGCATTACCTGGGCAATACGATCATAGTTCTTATGGTATTTGTTAAATGAAAGTTCATCATATACCCATAAACCAATCATCATTGCCACTGCCATACCAACAGCAAGACCGCCAATATTAATTGCACTGTATCCTTTGCTCTTAACTAAGTTGCGCCAGGCGATCTTAAAATAATTTTTTATCATAGCTATAGTTTTACTCTGTTTTTAATGATTTTACCGGATTTGTAATTGCTGCTTTAACGGCCTGGTATCCTACTGATAGTATCGCAATAAGTAATATGCTTACCGATGTTATTACGTAGATGCTCCATTTTATTTCGGTATGGAACATATATCCTGAAAAGTATTGCCTTACCAGCCACCAGGAGATTGGTAAGCCAATAAATAAACTAAGGATGATCAGGTTTGTAAATTCACTGCATAGCATGACAGCAAGATTCCCAACGGAAGCTCCCATTACTTTTCGGATCCCTAACTCTTTGGTTCTTCTTTCTGCGGTGAAAGTTGCTAAACCCAATAGCCCAAGGCATGAAATGAAAATGGCTATTACTGTAAAGCTTAAAGAAAGTTTTCCTATTACCGCTTCTGTGCGGTATTCCCTGTTAAAAACATCATCAAGAAAAGTATATTCGAAAGGATAATCGGGATTATGCTCCCGGAATATTTGACGAACATGCTCTATAACGCCGGGCAAGGATGATCCACCACTTACTTTAATAAAGTAATGAGAGCCGACATTTTCAGAATACATGAATATGAGCGGTTGAATGCCGAACCTCAAATTGTCATTGTGAAAGTCATCTGTTACACCAATTATTCTCCCTTTTCCATTCCACATTTCAAGTTCCGCTCCTATTGCGTTATCCAGGCTCAATCCCATTGTTTCCATTGCCTTCTTATTGATGATATAGTTGGAGGCGTCATTGCTGCTTATAAAATTTCTGCCTGCGAGCATTTTAATGTCCATCGTTGGAATGAATCCTGTATCGCAGCGATATATCTTAAAAGTAATGGAAGAGTTGCCGGGCTTACCTTTCCATACAGGATCTGTTGTGGTGATAGGAATGGTGAATACATTGTTTCCCCCAAATGCAACATTCTTTACTGCAGGTAATTGCTGTAAATCATTTTTTATTGCCTCATAGTTTTTGACAATTCCTTCATTCTGGTCGACGACGATGATATTGTCTTTATCAAATCCCAGGTTTTTTTCGCTGATAAAACCTATTTGCTTATACACTGCAATACTACCTACAACCAATATTACGGAAGCAGTAAACTGTACAACTACAAGAAATTTGCGAAGGGCATTACCGGACAGGCCAAGTTGAGTGGTTCCTTTCAGTACTTTAACAGGATTGAATCCTGACAAAACAAAAGCCGGATAACTCCCTGCCAATATCCCGGCCACAATTGTAATACTTAAAATTCCCACTACAAACACAGGATTACTTACATCTAAATGAATAGATTTGCCCGTCACATCGTTAAAGAATGGAAGCAATAACTTCACAATCACTATTGCGAACAGCATCGCAATAAAGGATAGAAACACTGCTTCGGTAATAAACTGAAAAATGAGATGAGACTTTTGAGCACCTACTGATTTCCTTACTCCTACTTCCCGGCTACGGTTTGTTGCTCTTGCCGTTGAAAGGTTCATGAAATTAATGCATGCCATCAGGAGAATAAGAATAGCTACGATACTAAAAAGGAAAACTTGCTGAATCCTTCCTCCGGCTTTCTTCCCGTTTTCAAATTCAGAATATAGCCTGGATTCTGTATAGGGAAAAAGAAATGAAGTGGTGGAACAGTCGGAGCAATTTTTTTTAATTAAGTCAATAAGTTTGTTATTCGCCTGATCGACCATTGCGGACGATTTCAACATCACTACGGTACGTGTACCGCCGCTTTTCCAATTTTGTGTCCATGGGTTTTCCTTTACAAAAAGTTCAAAGGGGATCACAAACTCAAACCGAAGCGTTGAGTTTTGAGGAATATCGGCAAAAACGCTGCTTACCATAAGATCATACTTTTGCCCTACCGACAATGTTTTGCCTATCGGGTTTTCATCTTTGAACAATTTATCCGCGAGACTTTTAGAAATAGCAATCGAATTATTATTTTTTAACGGTTCGGCGACATTTCCATTTACAATTGAGAAACTAAGTATTTTAAAAAGTGTTGAGTCAGCGTAAATACCATTTTCATTGAACGCATTGGCTTCGTGCTTCACTAACAATTCTGATTCCATGCTGTACTGGGCGGCTAATTCTACTTCAGGAATTTCATTTTTTATTACATCTTTCAATTTTGCCGGCGTAGCAGGATATGTTTCTATCCTTCCGTCGGGGTATTTGTTATTGATAAGGACCTTGAAAATGCGGTTTGCGTTTGAATGAAACTTATCATATGAAAGTTCATCATACACCCAGAGGAATATAAAAATACTTGCCGATAGACCGATTGTAAGACCGAAAATATTAATAGCAGAATAACCTTTGTTTTTCCAAAGACTGCGCCATGCGATCTTAAAATAATTTTTTATCATAACGTTTGTTTTTAATAATCAATAATTATTAATTAATAATTATTGATTATTCTGTTCTTAAGCTTTTAACCGGGTTAGTAATCGCCGCTTTTATTGCCTGGAAGCTTACCGTTAACAACGCTACCAGCAACGTACACAGGCCGGCAATGATGAATACAGTCCAGCTGATATTTATCCTGTATGCAAAATCTTCCAGCCATTTATTCATGAAATACCAGGCAACAGGAAATGCAATGACCGAAGCGACAAGAGTGAGTTTCAGAAAATCTTTTGATAATAATGCAACAACACTCGGCACAGAAGCTCCCAACACTTTTCGAACACCAATTTCTTTTGTTCTTTTTTCCGCCATAAATGCACTTAGCCCAAACAAACCAAGACAAGCAATGAAAATAGAAAGTGCGGCAAATATGCTGAATATGCTTCCGAGTCTTTGCTCTGACCGATATTGCGCATCGAATGCCTCATCCAAAAAACTATAATCAAAAGGCTCAGTGTTAGTAAAGGTTTTCCATTGTTCTTCTAATTGCTGAATCGTACCGCTGATATTTCCGCCTTTAATTCTTACTACGGTATTTGATTCGCCCCAACCGTAAGTTTTAGAAGAAGGATGGAAAAGTGCAAAAGGACCAATGGGATTTTGTAATGATTGAGTATTAAAGTTCTTCACCACTCCTATCACCAGGAACCGTACGTTATTGCCGCCGGGATATTCCAGCCATTTTCCTACCGGGTCTTTCCAACCGATTTGCTGTACAGCTTCTTCGTTGAGAATGACAGATGCTGAATCATTAAACTCTTTGGAAAAATTTCTTCCTTTAACCACTTTAATATTCAATGTGGGAATAAAGGCATCATCTACCATAAAAGAATTCAGGCCGATCTCCGCCGATTTTTTATTGCCTTCATCCTCCGGCTGGTAAGAATCTCCAAAGGCATCGCCGGAAGGAATACTGGTGGTGATCGATGCATTCAACACACCCGGCATTTGTTTTATAGCTTTGTCTGAAAGTTTCCTCTCCCGATGCTAAACGATTGCTGCTTGAAATTACCACAACATTTTCCTTATTAAAACCCAGGTCGGTATTGCGGAAGAAATGAAGTTGTTTCAAAACCACAATCGTTCCGATGATCATAAGAGTGGAAATGAAAAACTGGAAAACAACCAATCCATTTCTCAGGAACAACGTCTTTTTCCCGGGTGAGAAAAGATTTTTTCCCTTTAATACCATCACCGGTTTAAATGAAGTAAGATAAAATGCCGGGATAGCTGCCGGCAAGAAGCCCGATCAATATAGTTAATCCTATCAGCGAGATCCAAATAACAGGAGTAAAAGCAGTTTGAAAATTAACCGGTTCTTCAATTATTGCAGAAAATCCTTTTAGCAAAAGCAACACCAATATAACAGCGATCACAGAAGAAATAAAACTATATAAAATTGCTTCTGCAAGGAATTGTTTGATGAGTTGTGCTTTTGTTGAGCCACTTACTTTTCGGATGCCAACCTCCTTCATCCTGCTTGAAGCTCTTGCTGTAGAAAGATTCATAAAATTTACACAGGCAAGCAGGATAATGAACAACGCAATACTGCCAAAGATGTAGATGTACTTGATATTACTGATGTGGCTGAGCCATGGCAAGTTGATATTGCCAGAACGTAAATGCACATCAGTAAGCGGCAAGCAAATGAAAATCCCATTTACCTCCGCTTTTGATGAATTCATCAAATGGTTTTCCAATTCGCCTGAATCCATTTGCCGCCTGCACCCTGAACGACAGCCGGGAATTTTGATTCTATTTTTTGGATACCGGCTTTATCTGTGGGCACATTTGGTTTCAATTTCACGTAACAAACCATCAGTCGCCAAACCCAACTCCAGCTAAATCTTTTCACCACGGGGAAATCGGCGATTGGCGTAAGAAAATCAAATTGAATGGAAGAAGATGATGGAACATCTTTTAAAACTGCAGTCACGGTAAATGGCTGCTTGTCTTCTCTCATCGACAAGTGTTTTGCCAATAGCTTTTTCATCACCAAAATATTTTTTTGCAATGGTTTCTGTTATCACAACCGAGCCTGGCTTCATCAAAGCTGTTGCAGCATCGCCTTCAAGCATTTTAAATCCGAAGAGCTGCAAAAAATTTGAATCAACAGCCAATATATTTTTTTCAGTGAAAAATGCTGACCGGCCATTTTCTTCATATCGAACAACAATGTCATTAGGTTCATAAAACCGCGTATAACTTTCTATCTCGGGAATATTATTTGTTAAGGCTGCGCCAACAGGTGGCGCCGTATTGCCGCCCCAGAATTCCTGGCCATTCATATTGCCATTCAGTACTACCTGGAAAATGCGATCCGCATCTTTGTGAAATTTATCGTACCGCAGTTCATTTTGAATATAAATTACGATCATCAGCACACATGCGATGCCGATGCTCAAACCTGAAACATTGATAAAGCTGCTTGTTTTATTACGCAACATGTTTCGCCAGGCAGTCTTGAAATAATTTTTTATCATGGCTTTAGTTTTTATTCACTTCTCAATGATTTAACAGGGTTAGCGATTGCAGCTTTGATTGATTGAAAGCTTACTGTCAACAAAGCAATTATCAGGATAGTAACAAATGGTATCAGGAAATAAGACCAATGTATATTGATACGAAAAGCATAGCCTTGTAACCAGTTTACGATGGTCAGCCATGCTAACGGTACAGCGATAACAAATGCGATCATCAACAATATGGCAAACTCCTGGTATAACAATTTTAATATTCTCAGTACCGAAGCACCCAAAACTTTCCTGATCGCCGATCTCTTTAGTACGTTGAATTGTGGTAAATGAAGCAAGGCCAAATAATCCCAAACAAGCAACTAATATTGCCAACAGAGTAAACAATCCAAATACTTGCCCGAATCGCTGATCAGCTTTATATTGTTCGTCGAAATGATCATCAAGAAAGAAATATTCGAATGTATTGCCCGGGAAAAATTTATTCCAATTGGTTTTTACCAGTGCAATAGTTTGCACTTGCTTTTGAAGCTGGTGTTTTTATGGAAAAGTATCCCCTGTACGCCTGGTATTAACCGGAATATCAATGGTTCGAATGCTTCACGCAAGGATTGCTGATGAAAATTTTCAGCAACGCCTACTATCGTATACCTGGCTGTCCCCAAAAATCAATTCTTTTACCTATAGCATCTTCTGGTTTATTCAAACCCAATTGCTCAAAACCCTTTCTATTAAATATTACTGCGCTGTCATCAGTGCCAAAATCCTTTGAAAAATACCGGCCGGCAATTAATTTGATCCCGTATTGCTTCATGTAATCATGATCCACTCCAATTACACGATATTGCTTTTGTGTTGATTCATCAGTCCCAACCAATTTAATGCCACCGGCATTCCATCCTACTGCTTCACCCGGTATACTTGTTGATATTGCCACTCCCTTTATACTTGTTTGCTGATTCAATGTTTCTTTAAATGCATCCATGCTTTGCGTATACGTAGAATCAGTAACCATAGGAGGTCTTACCACCAATGTTTGATCGATATTGATGCCCTATGATTGCTTACGCATATATTGGATCTGCTGGTAAACAGCGAGAGTTCCGATCAATAAAAACAGTGATGCGGTAAATTGAAATATCACCAACCCCTTTCTTAATAAAAAGCCTTTTGTAGTGGCAGTCATTTTTCCTTTCAATACTTCAATAGGTTTAAAACCTGACAATACAAAAGCAGGATATAATCCCGAAAAAAATACACCGATAAGAAATAAGCCAGTAAGACCCAACCAAAAATTTGCTTTGCTAAACAAAGAAAATGTAAGGTTCTGACCTGAAAGCTTATTAAACCCGGGTATTGCAATCACTACAATTATTAATGCAAGTACCAGGGCAAAAGCATTAAGCAAAGCTGATTCGGATAAGAATTGAATAATAAGTTGCTTACGCTGTGAGCCAACAGTTTTGCGAATACCTACTTCTTTAGCCCTGTTAACCGCACGGGCTGTAGCCAGATTAATGTAATTAACCCATGCAATAACAGCTATAAAAAAAGCGATGCCCAATAACAGATAAGTGGTTTTACCATCACCGGTAGGCGCCGGCTCACCTATGTAATGAGAGTATAAATGAATATCCGTTAATGGTTCCAAATAGTATCTGGCACTGCATTGAACCGCTTCATTTCTTCTGCAGTAAATTTTTCAACTACTGGTACAAATTTTTTCTCTACCACATTGGGATCAGCGCCTTTTCGTAACAGGATATAAGTAAGACAACCGTCCCACGACCATGCTGTTTCCGGGTCATTATCCGGGTCGAACAAGTTTCATAAATGTTGCATAAGAAAGAAGTATATCAGGTCTTATTTGAGTATTAACGGGTGCATCTTTAAATACTGCAGTTATTGTATATTCCCTTCTGCGATTTAAGCGTAAGTCTTTTACCAATCGCATTGGTTGTTCCATACAAGATCCTTGCAGTTGTTTCGGATATTGCAGCCGTAAAAGGTTCAGTCAATGCATTTTTTCCTTATCACCCGCTATTAATGGATATGTGAATATGCTGAAGAATGAATTAGCTAGCATAAAACACTTTATTGATCTTGAGCGGCTGATTATTAACTTCAGTAATTACCGGATCTCTGCCCACAAGCTTTACATAATCTTCAATTTCCGGTATTGCATCTTTAAACGAATTACCAACCGCATATGCCCCGGCAGCCCATTGAGTACTCAATTTTCCATTATCATACCTGTCCAGTTGCACACGGTAAATGCGGTCCTTATTTGTATGGAAACTTTTCATAGCTTAACTCAAATGATACATATTGCAGAATTAAGAGACAAGCTGCAATTCCGATAGCCAAACCAACAATATTTATTCCTGAATATCCTTTTTGACGAATGATATTGCGCCAGGCGATTTTGAAATAATTTTTGATCATGGCTTTAGTTTTTATTCAGTTCTCAATGATTTTACCGGGTTTGCCATTGCGGCACTGATCGCCTGCAGGCTGATTGTTATCAATGCCAGCGTGGCGACGGATAATCCCGCAATAAGAAATATGGTCCACCCAATATTTATCCTGTAAGCAAAATCCTGCAGCCATTTGCTCATGAAATACCATGCAAGTGGTGATGCAATTATAATTGCAATAACCACCAGCTTTAAAAAATCTTTTGACAATAAACCAATGATGTTTGGAATAGAAGCGCCCAGCACTTTTCGTATTCCAATTTCTTTAGTGCGGTTCACTGCGGCGAGTGCAGCAAGGCCTAACAAACCAAGACAAGCAAGAAATATTGATATGCCACCGGCCCAACCAATGATGCGGCTCCAGCGAACTTCTGATTTATAAAAATTATCCAGGCGATCATCAAGAAAATCATACTGAAAAGGAAGATCTGACACCAATGAGGACCAGGCTTTATTTAATGTTGCAAGCGCTTTGGATGGATCACCTGCTTTTATGCGAACAAAAAATTTGCGTGGCGTATAATTAGTAAACTGGTGAAACATCTGCGGCTCCACTTTTTCGCTGAGTGGACGGAAATGAAAATCTTTTACAACACCAATCACCACGGGTGTCATTGTTTCCGAGTAACCTGTTAGCGGCTGACCTACGGCACTATCGATGCTTAATCCAAAATCAAGTGCCGTTGCTTCATTAATGATCACTGAATTCACAGTATCGGAAGTTATGTTGGGATCAAAATTTCTTCCCCTGATGATCTCCATTTTCATCAGTGGTATATAATCGGGGTCTACGAAATAAGCAAAAACGTCTTTCGGTTTGCCTTTATAATCAAAACTTGAACGGCTCCATCCCTCCCCTTCACCTAATCCTAAATCAGTACTTGCAATACCAGTAATTGAAGGATCATTCGATCACCGCTTGTTTGAACAGTGGATAAATTTTCTTTCCATCGACATCCCTTGCATTTACTGTAACAATATTCTCTTTTTGAAACCCGGGGTTTTGGCTGGTCATATAATTCAGTTGCTGCAGAATGATAACCGTCGATGCGATCAATCCAATGGATAAAACGAATTGCACCGTCACCAATGAGCGTGTAAAAAAATTTGCTCCGCCAACTTTTATCTTTTCTTTGAGAACTTCAAGTGGTTTGAAGCCTGATAATATCAATGCAGGATAGCTTCCTGATAAAATCCCAACAACCAACGTAAGCCCAATGATCAGCCAGGCAAGCTCAGGAAATTGTTGCAGCGAAAACCGGAGGTCTTTTCCTGACAATTGATTAAAAGAAGGCAGCAACAAATAACTAATGGTCAATCCAATCACAACAGAAAAAATAGTGAGTAATAATGCTTCGGATAAAAACTGCCAGGCAATTTGTTGCCTGCCGCTGCCTACTACTTTGCGAATTCCAATTTCTTTTGCACGACTTGCGGAACGTCCTATTGCCAGGGTAGTGAAGTTGATGCAGGCAATTAATAAAACGGCAAATGCAATACCTAAAAGTATCCAGATGGTTTGTGGTTTTACAACAGGCACATCGCCGCCCCAAACTTTTGTATCGGTATGAATTGAAAGCAATGGTTGCAATCCATATCTCACAGGAACGCCCTTTTCTTTCCAATAGCCAAGGTTGCGTAGTTCAGCTTCTTCACCGGGATAATATTTTTTTCTGAATGATGTTAATGCACTTGGATCTGCGGGCAGTTTGCTGCCGGGCTTTAATTGGATATAAGTATGATAAGCGGACATTCTCCAATTGTTCACAGAGCTTTTTCCCTCGTCTGTGGTGGACAGGTAATTGAAATTGCCCAGCACCTGGAATTGAACGGTAGAGTTTGAAGGAATGTTTTCGGCTATCGCAGAAATTATGAACGATTCAAAAACATCTTCTTTCTTGATTTGTATGGTTTGACCGACAGGATTTTCATCACCAAAATATTTTTTTGCAATTTTTTCTGTGAGTACGATATTATTCAATCCGTTTAATGCAGTGGCTGCGTTTCCTGATTTTAATTTAAATGAGAACATGGAAAATATCTGCGGATCGGCAAATGAAACTTTAAGCCGGTCGATCTTATTTCCAACCTTTATATAGTTTTCATCCCAGGCCTCGTAGACACGAACATAATTCTGAACATCGGCAATATCCTGTTTCAGCGCTGGCCCCAACGGCATCGGCAAATAGACATCGCCGGTGGCGGGCTCACCCTGCATCGCTTCTACCCACCGGTACACCCGGTAAATGTTTTTTGCATTTTTATGAAACCGGTCAAAGCTGAATTCATTAATAGCATACAATAAAAACAAACTAAAACATGCTAACCCAACTGCGAGGCCTGATACATTAATAATTGTAAAACTTCTATTACGCATTAAATTGCGAATGGCAGTCTTTAAAAAGTTTTTGATCATAGTGTTTGTTTTAATAATTAGTAATTAATAATTATTAATTATTGATTATTCAGTGCGCAGTGATTTTATCGGGTTAGCAATCGCCGCTTTTATTGCCTGGAAACTTATTGTCGTTAATGCGATCAGTAATGCAGATGCCCCCGCCAAAATGAAAATCCACCAGCCCATGTTTACCCTGTATGCAAAATCCCGTAGCCATGTATTCATCGCCCACCATGCTAATGGAAAAGCAACTATTGCAGAAAGTAAAATGAGCTTGAGAAAACTTGTTGATAATAGCAATACGATGCTTGAGACAGAAGCACCTAATACTTTTCTTACTCCAATTTCTTTTGTTCGTTGAATTGTTGCAAACATGGTAAGTCCCAGCAAGCCAAGACAGGCAACGAAAATGGCTAAGCCTGCAAATATTCCAAATGCTTTTCCAAATAGTTGTTCATTTTCATACTGACGATTAAACGTTTCATCCAAAAAATTATAATCAAATAAATTACCGGGGAAGAATGCTTCGTATTTCTTTTTTATTTGTGCGATAGTTCCCGGCAGATCACCGGGGGTAAGTTTTACGGATATCTGGTTGTTCGTGCCATAAAAAGGCATGAAGATCATTGGCTCCATTGGATAACGCAACGATTTTTGATGATAATCTTCTACCACACCGACTACATCCCATCTTCTTTTGCCTCTTAAAATCGTTTTGCCGATGGCGTCTTCCGGAGATTTGAAGCCAAGCAATTTTGCAGCTGACCGGTTGATCATCATTGCACGCAAATTGGCTCCTCTCGGATCATGATCGGTTGGTTTGAAATTTCGCCCAGCCAGTAATTTTATCCCATATACATTTAAAAAATCATAGTCAACAGATGTATGACGAACTGTAAACTGATTCGTGGTAGCCGAATCGGCTTGCCTCACATTGAAACTTCTTCCGATATCGCCCCCTGGTACGTTCCATGATGTAGCGGCTGCTTTGACATGGGCAATTTTTTTCAGCTCTTCTTTAAAACTATTTGCATGGTTAATGAATGTCGAATCCCAATTGGTAAGTGATGGAGGTCTTACCACAAGCACCTGGTCCATTGTAAATCCAAGCTGCTTCTTACTCATATACCTTATCTGCTTCAATACAACGAGTGAACCAATGATCAAGCCGATCGTTACCGTAAATTGACCTATTACTAATGCTTTTCTGAAAAATATTCCTCGTTGGGAACTGCCGAATTTTCCTTTTAAAACGGCGATCGGTTTGAATGAAGAAAGTACAAATGCAGGGTAAAGACCGGAAACAAAAATGCCAACGACAACAATAGATACCAACCCAATCAGTATGCTGTATCCATTTAATCCTTTTGTAAAAAGATAGGATAATGATAATTGATAATTCAATAGTTTATTAAATGCAGATTGCAATAGCAATACAAGCACAATCGCAATGCCCATGCTTATTAAGTTAACTAATGCGGATTCCGCAAGAAATTGGGTGATCAATTGACGGCGTTCACATCCTACCACTTTTCTTATTCCAACTTCCCGCGCCCTTTCAACCGATCTTGCCGTAGCAAGGTTGATATAGTTGACCCAGGCAATAGTAATAATGAACAATGCGATCACTAATAACGCCCACACCACCGTGGCGCTGCCTGTTGTTCCTATCTCATATTCAAAGTCAGAATATAAATGCGCTTTGGAAAGTGGTTGCAAATAAAATGTCTCATCACTGCCCGATATCTTGTTTCCCTGGAAATGTTTTTGACTGAACGCTCCCAATTGAGCATTAAACAACTTATGATCAGTTCCGGGTTTTAACCGGACATAGTGCCAGAAATCTGATTGCGTAAAATCATAATCCGCCTCTTTCCATGCATTGATAAGTGTTTTATATGAAACCAATATTCTGAATTGCAGGTGTGAATTTTCCGGCACGTTTTTACAAATGGCTTCCACTTTATAGAGTGCAGAGTCAGTGCCAAACTTCAATGCTTTTCCAATGAACTGGTTATAATCATCCCCTTTATAATCAAAAATTTTCTCCACGAGACTTTCGGAAATGATCATTGCATTTGGATCTTTCAGAACAGATCGTTTATCCCCGGCTATTAACGGGAAGTCAAACAGTGCTAAAAAATTGCTGTCGGCATAAATGACCTGGTTCTCAGCAATTTTTTTATCATTATAGGTAAGAATAACTTCACCGGCAGGTGCAATGCGTGCATGTTGAGCCACTTCGTCATAATCATCATTCATTGCTTTGCTCACACCCGAATATGTTATGGTACCATGCTGTATCAGTTTGCCTTGCTGGTACCGGTCATTCACTACACGATAAATGTTATTCGCATTTTTATGGAACTGATCGAAACTAAGTTTAAAGCTTACATATTGTAATATCAGCAGGCAGGTTGCCATTCCGATAGCAAGCCCCAAAATATTTATCGCTGAAAAACTTTTGTATTTCCAGAGATTGCGAAACGAGATTTTCAAATAATGTTTTATCATAATGTTTGATTTAATAATTATTAATTAATAATTATTAATTATTAGTTACTCAGTTCTCAACGATTTCACAGGGTTTGAAATAGCTGCTTTGATCGCCTGCGAGCTCACTGTCAGCAATGCGATCAACAATGCAATAAGTCCGGCAGATGCAAACACCCACCATCCAATATTAATTCTGTAAGCAAATTCCTGCAGCCATTTATCCATAAAATAGTAAGCAACCGGTGATGTGATCACAATAGAAAGGAATACCAGTTTTAAAAAATCCCTGCTTAATAAAACTGTTATGCTGCTTACACTGGCACCTAATACCTTTCTTATCCCTATTTCTTTCACCCGTTGCTCAGCAGTAAATGCAGCAAGTCCGAACAAGCCAAGGCAACAGATAAAAATGGCCAGCACAGTAAATGAATTAATTATCCGCAGCATGATATTTTCTGTTTCGTATTGCTTCTGTATATTTTCATCAAGAAATGAATACTCAAAGGGAGCCTGCGGATTAAACCTCTTCCAGGCACCTTGTAAGCTTGCAAGCAGTGATGAATAATCTGCTGTATTACTTGAAACGATAAGGTTGGGGAGCCTGGTCCGGCATTGGAAAAACAATGGTTTTATATTTTCATGCAACGAAGCAAAATTGAAATCCTTCATTACTCCTACAATATCCAATGTTAGCATGTCACTATCAGAACCTGAGTATAGTTTCTTACCTGGTGCTTCATCAATAGAGAACCCCAGTTCTTTCACCGCCGTTTCATTTAATATCACCTGGTGGATCGTATCAGCCTTCGTAAACTTTCTGCCGGCCACCAACGGAATTCCCAAGGCATCCAAATAATTTTCATCCACTCCATTATAGGAAATTTGTTTGGCGTCATTTACCGTTTGTCCCTGCCGGTACAGATCAATATCTTCTTCAATTTTAAAGCCTGGATAAAAAGTCATACTTGCCACTTTGTTCACACCCGCCAGCTTTGCTATGTCATTTTTAAAAGCTTCGCTATTGAGAATAGACTCACGAGAGCGAATCGGGATCAGCAATTTCTGATCTCTATTATAACCCAGTTCCTTATTCTGAATAAACTTTACCTGGTTGCGGATGATCATTACAGAAATAATCAGTCCGATAGAGATCATAAACTGGAATACCACGAGTCCTTTTCGTAAACTCACCGATGATAATCGATGACGAAAATTTCCTTTCAGTACTTCAATAGCTTTAAAAGAAGAGAGATAAAAAGCAGGATAGCTTCCTGCCAGCAGCCCTGTGATAATTATTAATGCAATGACCATTTGCCAAAGCGAGCCATTACTAAAAACATCGACAGATAAATCATATTGGCTTATATTATTAAAATATGGAAGCAGTGCATATAGCAATGGCAAAGCAAGACCAATAGCGATACAGCTAACCAGCAGCGATTCCCCGATAAACTGTTTTATCATTGATAATTTTCCTGCGCCTGACGATTTTCTAATGCCAATTTCTTTTGCACGGCTGGCAGAACGGGCTGTTGAGAGATTCATAAAATTGATACAGGCGATCAATTGAATAAAAGCAGCAATGAGAAGAAGTATCACTAAGAATTTCGGATTGGAGTTTTTACCAATCTCTAAACCAAGATCACCTGACAGATGAATACCGGCAACGGGCTGAAGACGCATAACCTTTGTATGGCCGGCTTTTGCCAATTGTTCTTTTCCGTTTTTAGCCACATATGCGGAAAGTTTGGTTCCAAATGTTTTTGCATTTGTACCGGGTTTCAATTTTACATAACCATGCGCATAGTTGTCATACGCCCAATCTGTGCTTCTGCGGGTGAAACCTCCTACTCTGCCACTATAAATATTCATGAAAAAATTAGGGCTTAAATGAGAATGGCCATAGTTGCCATCAAACACTGCGGTAATAACAAAATCATTTGAGCCAAAGCGATCGGTCATTGTTATTGTCTTATTTACTGCAGTTTCTTTCCCGAATAATCTTTTAGCAACATCCGAGGAAATAACCATGGTAAGCGGTTTATCAAGACAATGAGCCATCGATCCTTCTGTAAACCGGTAAGTAAATACGTTGAAAAAATTTGAATCGGCATAATAACCTTTAGTTACATAAATGGATTTATCACCAACCCGGAACAGGTGTTCATCTCCATCGGCCCGGTGTATCACACGTACAGCTTCTTCCACTTCGGGAAGATCCATTTTTGCTGCGGGCAATATAACGGGCGAAATGGTAGCCATCTTGTTTGTCTTGTCGCTTGAAATGAAATCCGTAGTAACCCGGTAGATCCTGTCGGCATTCTTATGATGATCGTCAAAACTATACTGCTCTTTAACATATAATAATATATAGAGGCAACATACCGTGCCTGCAGTAAGACCAAGTATATTTATTACACTATAGGTTTTATTCCTCCAAAGGTTTCTCCATGCGGTTTTGAAATAGTTTTTAATCATAATGTCTGTTTTAATAATTATTAATTAATAATTATTAATTATAGGCTACTCAGTTCTCAACGACTTAACAGGATTGGCAATCGCCGCTTTTATAGCCCGGTGCCCCACAGTGATCCACGCAATAACCATAGAACCAACAATTGCTATAATAAATAACACAACACCAATTTCCACACGGTATGTATAATTCTGCAACCAGTTTTTCATAATATAATAAGCGACGGGCACGGCTATTGCAAAGGCAATAATGATCAGTATTGTAAATTCTTTTGAAAGCAGGAATACGATATTGCGGGCAGAAGCACCAAGCACTTTCCGAATGCCCATTTCTTTTGTACGCTGAGATGCCATAAACGAAACGAGTCCATACAATCCAAGACAACTTATAAAGATGGCAATGACAGCAAAAATTTTATACAATGTTGAGAGCTGTGCTTCCTGCTGATAAAAATTGGCTATAGTATCATCGAGAAAACTATATTGATATACATAATCAGGAAAACTTTCATTCCATAACTTTTCTACAAAAGGCAGGACTGCTTTTTCCTTTCCGTCTTTTATCCTGATATTGATCGTTTGATAAACATCTTTCCACGTACTTAAAACAACAGGCGCCATTGGTTCACGCAATGAAAAAGAATTAAAATCCCTGATAACGCCTACGATCGGTCCTACTTTATTACCATCCCAAAAATCAATTTGTTTGTTGATAGCTTGTTTCGGATCTGTGATACCAATTTTTCTGAGCAGTGTCTCGTTCACTACAAATTCCCGCACAGTATCACTTGGCAGATAAGGCCTGCCTGCTACAAACTGGATCTTGTACGTTTCAAAATAATTAACATCGGCCCATTTTAAGTTCGCACTGAAATTGGTACTGCTGGTTGCATGGTCAAATTTGAAATCACTGTTCCAGTTGCCATCTGCAGAAGGACTTCTATAACTAAAGCTTACATTTTTTATATCGTTATTTTTTGAAAGCTCATTATACAAATAAGTCATTTTAGTTCTGCTGACGCTATCACCCGGAATGTTTACATTGATGATCGCTGACCTGTCGAATCCCAATGTTGCATTCTTGAAAAAATTCATCTGGCTCATGGCGATCAGGGTGCCAATGATCATTACATGTGCAATGGCAAATTGCAGTATCACTAATACTCTTCTTAATGAAATACCACCGGCCATTCGTGCCGAGATTTTATTTTTTAACGCAGTGATCGGATTGAAACCGGAAATTACCATTGCGGGATAAATACCGGATAAGACACTTACACCGATCAAAACAGCTATAAGGAACAGGACCAGGGACGGGTCTGAAAAATTAATGGACATCTTTGTTTGTAAAAGTTCATTTAAAGATGGCAGTACCAAAAATGAAATGACAACAGCTATTATTAATCCAAAAACAACAATGATCGAGGTTTCACTTAAGAACTGCGCAGCCAATTGTCCACGGTTGCTGCCAAGAACTTTCCGCACACCAACTTCCTTTGAACGATTCACCGCCTGTGCCGTAGCAAGGTTCACAAAATTCACACAAGCGATGAGTATCAGGAAAAGGCCGATGAGCTTTAATACCGTTACCAATTCATCACTAAAAAAATGAGTGCCATAATTACCAAAGCGATCATCGGAGTGAATAGTACTTAAGGGTTGTGCGATAAATGCATCTTTTGCATATTCTGCCGGCTTATGCTTTTTGGCAAATGCTGTAAGATCTTTATTGAATTGCCCTGATGAATAGTTGCCCGGTAAAACAACAAATGTGTAAGCAGATCCGAAAGTGCTTACCCAATCGTCCATATTTCTTCCAATGTTTGTATTCTTTAAGGTTGCATAAGACACTACAATACCAAGCGGAAAATCTGTATTGGGAGGAACATTCTTTAATATCCCGGATATTTTATATACCTGGGCATTATCATTATTATACTTTATAGTTTTACCAATTGCAGATTGCCATGTGCCAAAATACTTTTCAGCAATTTCTTTTGTTAACACTGCATTTGCAGGCTGCGACAAAGAAGCTTTGGTATCTCCCGAAAGCCATTCAAAATCGAACATGTTGAAAAACTCGGGCTCTATATAATATACATCTGATTGAAATTTTTTCTGCTGCCCGCTCTCCTCAATCGTGATTTGCTGGGTACCTCTCCTGAAAGTATTAGCCACTTCTTTTATTTGTGGAAAATCTAAACGAAGCGCAGGCCCGACAGGAAATGGTGAGCCAGGGGCATATGATGATCCATCCTGCGTATTAAAGACACTGACCACCCGGTAAATATGATCCCGCTTTGCATGAAATTTATCAAAACTGGTTTCAAATCTTACAACAAGAAAAATGAGCAGGCTGGCAGCTATTCCCACAGCAAGACCCAACACATTAATAATTGTGAAACTTCTATTGCGCATCAAATTGCGGAATGCTGTCTTAAAATAATTTTTAAACATGGATACAGTTTTAATTTTTATTTACCATCATTTGTAACTCCGATCACCGTCCCTTATTTCCAATTTGCTGCTTCGTCACGCAAATTGCTCCCTCGTACTTAGGAATTCTGCTCAGCAGAATTGTTGTCGTTGAAGAGTGCGACGCAACAGAAGCTGAATTCTTATTCTACAGTTTGGTTCATAAATATTTTCCTCAAAACCCCTTTTAATCCTAAACATCATGGTTCTACTCCGTTCTCAATGATTTCACCGGGTTTGCAATTGCTGCTTTTATTGCCTGGAAACTTACAGTTGCAATGCAATAATTATTGCAGCAAGTCCGCCCGCTAAGAAAATAACCACCAACTGATATTGATGCGATAAACATAATCCTGCAACCATTTATTCATGAAATACCATGCAATAGGTGTGGCAATTACAAATGCAATTGCAATAAGTATGATAAATTCTTTTGAAAACAGATAAACGATATTGCCTGCAGTAGCACCAAGCACTTTACGAATGCCAACTTCTTTTATTCTCTGCACTGCCATGAATGAGGCCAAACCATACAACCCAAGACAGCTAAGGAATATCGCGATTGCTGCAAAAATTTTATACAACTGCGACTAACTGATTTTCCTGTTTGTAAAAACTTTCAATTTTATCATCAAGAAACCTGTATTCATAAACAAAATTGGGAAATGTTTGCTCCCATATTTTTTTAACAGATTGCATGTGTAGAAGAAATGTTTGTCGTTGCAAGTTTTATTGCTGCCTGGCTGTACATGGTGATGTTTGTGGTAATAAGCAATGGTGCAAGATCATGGCGAAAAGACCTGTCATTAAAATCTTTCAATACACCAACAACAGGGCATTTTATCATGATCATCCCATATGCTTATTTCTTTGTTCAATATGTCTTCCGGTTTTTTAAATCCTAAACTTTTCACGAGCGATTCATTCACTAAAAATTCTCTTGTGGGATCAGAAGGTTGCAAATTTCTTCCGGCTACCAGTTGTAATTTATAAGCCGGCACATATTCGATTGTCGGCGAATTTGGTAATAGCTTTAAAATCTGCTTCTTTTATTGCATGGTCAAATTTGAATGTGCTCCACATATCATTATCATCTTCAACCGGGGTGTTGGAACTGAAGCTTACTGCCTGCACGCCGTTTACTGACAATAACTGTTGCTTTAAATAATCCAGCCTGCTGATGCGAAGACTATCTGGACGGAAAGGAACATTTACAATTGCATCTTTATCGAAGCCTAACGGCTGATTCATAAAATAATTCATTTGCTGTACAATGATGAGTGTTCCGATGATCAGTGCCTGTGCAATGATGAATTGAAACACTACCAATCCTCTTCTTAATGAAATTCCCTTTGCAGTATTTGCTGTGAGTTTACTCTTTAAAGCATTAACAGGATTGAAACGTGATAAAACAATAGAAGGATAAAAACCGGCAAGTGCGGTTACAACAATTGTTACAGTCAAAAGAAATAAAATAATTGCAGGATTGTTGAGTATGTTGAATGAAAGCGAAAGTTCTAAAAGTTGATTTACAGAAGGCAATGCAAGAATTGTAATAACTGCTGCAAGCATTACAGCACTTGTAACTATCAAAAATGTTTCAATGATGAATTGGATTTGCAATTGAGATTTATTACTCCCCAAAACTTTTCTTACGCCAACCTCCTTTGCACGATTAACAGCTTGTGCAGTGGAGAGGTTGATAAAGTTTACGCAGGCAATTAACAGGATGAATGCTGCAATCAGCCACAATACATTGAGCAGTTCATGACTGATTGTTTTGTTGCTGTAATTACCTGCTTGTGTATCATAATGCACCGCACTTAATGGTTGTATAATATAACTATCCTTATTGTCGGGCAGATTGAACCTTTCGTGAGTATGCTCTTAATTGCTGATTAAAATTGTCAACAGAAATATTCGGCGGCAACAAAATATAGCAACCAAAATCAGGTGCTGTTCTATCCTCCCAATCGGTGATTTTGTAATCCATATATTTAATCTCCGGTAAAATCTGTTCCAAAAGCAACCACAAATTTTAGCTGAAAGTCTGTATTTGCCGGTATGGTTGCGAGAATGCCTGAAACTTTCAATACTATCGTGCCGTGAACTGAATATAATCCTGCACGCCATGCATATATCCGTTAGTTTAATGGTTTTACCTATTGCTGTTTTCCAGTCACCGAAATATGTTTCTGCAATCTCTTTTGTAAGCAATACATTGTTCGGATCTTTTAATGATGCATACGAACCTGCGAGCAGGGGGAAATCAAATATTTTAAAGAATGAAGGCGCTGTATAAAATACACCGCTTTGCTCTTTAAAATTCTTTACAGGTGTTCCATTATCATCAGGTACCAGCAACTGATCATTGTGGCTTGCATAAATCGGAGCTACTTGTTCTATTTGGGGAAAAGCCGTTTTCAATCCTGCGGGCATTGGAAAAGGAACGTCTTTCCCATAAGCAATATTTGCTGCATCTGCATGATGATATTCGGTTAACACACGATAGATGCGATCTTTCTTTGAGTGAAAATTATCGAAGCTTGTTTGAAATTGTATAATGATAAAGATCATCATACAAACGGCAATACCAACAGCCAATCCGGCGATGTTGATAATAGTGTAATTCCTGTTACGGGTCAAACTTCTGAATGCGGTTTTGAAATAATTTTTAAACATGCTACTTGTTTTAATAATTATTAATTAATAATTATTAATTATTGATTACTCCGTCCGTAATGATTTCACCGGGTTGGCAAGTGCCGCTTTTATCGCCTGGAAACTCACAGTAAGCAATGCGATAGCTAAAGCAGCAATGCCCGCAACAGGAAATACCCACCATTCTATATGAATTCTATAAGCAAAATCTTCCAGCCATTTATTCATTGCCCACCAGCCAAGCGGAAAAGCGATCAATGCGGCAACGATGACAAGCACAAGAAATTCTTTTGATAATAATCTTACGACGCTGCTTACACTTGCGCCTAATACTTTTCGGATACCTATTTCTCTTGTCCGGCGCACAACAGTCAGGGTTGCCAAACCAAACAGGCCCATACATGAAATAAAAATAGAAAGTGCTGAAGCAAGGTTTGCAATAGTTGAGGTTCGTTGTTCCTGCCGGTATTGGGCCGCTATGGTTTCATCAAGGAAACGATACTCAAATTCCTGGTCAGGGACAACATTTTTCCAAACCTGTTTTAATGTAGCAAGACTTGCTGCTAGATTGCCGGCTTTTAATCTCACAGAAATTCTTGGCTGAAGTGGTGCACCAAAATTTATGTTCTCAATTCGCCGGAAGAAACTATCTGGTTTTATTATTAATGCCAGCGGTTCTACTTTTGTGTGTAATGATTGATAATTAAAATCCTTTACAACCCCAACGATCTGTTGCTCTATCTTCCCGGGTAATTTCTGTCCCACTCCATTTTTCCATCCAAATAAGTTCAACATAGCTTCGTTTACGATCATTGATGACATGCTATCCGCAATATTATCGTTAGAAAAATCCCTGCCCTCTATTAATTGAATTCCCATTGTTTTTAAAAAGTAAGGGTCGACAGCATTGAATTGAAAATCCCGGTAAATATTTTTGTCATCGGTGTATCCCACATTGATCCATGGAGTTTCTGAAAAACTCATTAGTGAGACCGATGCGCTGGCAACTTGTTGTTGCTTCAATAATTCATTACGGTAAAGCTTGGCGATCTCCATTCCACGTAATCTCGGTTTGTTGGTAGGAACAATTATAACATGCTCTTTTTTGTAGCCAAGGTCTTTGTTTTGTAAATAATCCATCTGACCACCAATTACAATTGTACAAACGATCATTGCTATTGATGCAACGAATTGGCCCGTGATAAGACTCTTGCGGAATAACCCTGATCTATTGCCAAGCTTCAATTTGCCTTTCAGGATCTCAACGGGTCTGAAACCTGAAAGAATAATAGCTGGATAAATACCGGCTATCAACCCGATAATTATTATGATGAGAATGCAATAGCCGATAAAGAGAAGATCAAATTGCAAACTCAGCTGCTTGTTTATTATTCCGTTAAATGGATTGACAAGTAATGCAGACAAAGCGATCCCGATGATGACAGAAATAACTGTTAGCAAAATAGCTTCTCCCCAAAATTGCCTCACGAGCTGCTGGCGTTCTGCACCCAACACTTTTCTTACTCCCACTTCCATTGCTCTTGTAGCAGACCTGCCAACGGACAGCGTAATAAAATTGACACAAGCCACAAGAAGAATAAGGATTCCGATCGTTAAAAGTATATAAGAGTATTTTGGATTACTTATAGGCTCTATTCCTGCGGGCAAACTACTATCAAGATGAATTTTAGTAATTGGTTGCAGGCTTACAATGTATCCACCTTCCTTATAATCTTCGCCAAGATTCTGCCTGACCATGGAAGGAAATTTGGTTGCAAGTTTTTCCGGATCTGCATCTTTCCGAAGCAACACATATGTTTCCGGGCTTATGCTAAACCAAGCTTTCATTGCCCTTGGGCTAAAAAGGTATTTACCATTTGAGAAAGAAATGAGGGCGTTATATTTGATGCTTGATTCTTCGGGAGCGGATCGTGCAATACCGGAAACTGAAAACAATACTTTCTCATTGGCAAGTTGCAGCTCAATACTTTTTCCAATAGGATTTTGTTTTCCAAAATACTTCTTCGCTGTTTTTTCAGTAAGAATTATTGAAGTGCTGGTTGGGAATGGGTTTTCCCTATCTCCCTGAAGAAGATCAAAATCAAAAATCCTGAAAAAGCTGGAATCGACCATCCTTATGTCTTCACTAAATGAATTCTCACCCGTTTTGGCAAGCGTATTCAAATTAAAAACACGGCATGTAGATTCAATTTCAGCGAAGCTTGATTGCAATGCACCCGCAAGCGGCAAAGGCGTATTAATATCGATAATATCGTCCATGTCGTCATAATTCTCAAGCACCCAGGCACGATATATCCTGTCAGATTTACTATGAAACTTATCATAGCTCCATTCGCTGCGGACAAACAACATGATAAGAATGCAACAGGTAATTCCCATGGCAAGGCCAAAAATATTAATAGCGGTATATCCTTTATTCCTTAATAGATATCGCATGGCTACTTTAAAATAATTTTTTATCATAAAAACAGTTTTATTCAGATCATTTGATTTTTTTGAATTCGATGTTGGTTAGATAATCCCTGAATATTTTATAGCTGCCGTCTTTTTGCTTTTTCCAGATCAATACAAAATTGGTAACTGACTTTGATTCTTTGCCGTTGACCATATAAGTGAGATCTGAGTTTCCTAATTGATAGATGTAATCATCCGTTCCGCCAATTTCTATTACTGTTAATTTCCATCCGCGACCCCTGTCTTTAAGAGAGAGCCAGTAATTGTCCAGGTTCTTTCTCCCGGTTACTACATAGTTCGGTCCGCTTATTTCTGCATCATCAGTATAAAAAGCGGCTGTTGCAACCATATCATTTGCATTAAAGACTTTTTCCATTTGCTTGTTCAGGTTCTCAATGGTAGTTTTAATTTTACCTCTGTCCGCATTGCCCTGGGCAAACAAACAGCTGATAAAACAAATCGTGGTTAGCAGCATCAGAACTTTTTTCATACTGTACTTTTTAATTTTTCAATGAGTCACTTATTCTGTTCGCAACGATTTTACCGGGTTAGCTAATGCAGCTTTGATCGCTCTGAAACTTATTGTAACAAGAGCAATGATCAATGCGGTAGCCCCGGCTGCAACAAATACCCACCAGCCAATATTTATACGGTAAGCAAAATCCTGCAGCCATTCGTGCATAAAGTACCAGGCAAATGGAGATGCAATGACCGCGGCGATCAATACCAATTTTAAAAAATCACTGGACAGCAATCCAACGATACCTGTAACACTTGCGCCCAAGTACTTTGCGAATACCTATTTCTTTTACTTTTCTTTCCACCACAAAAATGGACAATCCAAATAAACCAAGGCATGCAATTAATAACGACAGTCCAGCAAAGCCATAAAATATTCCTTGCATTTTTTGCTCATTGCCATATTGTTTTTCTATGCTTTCATCTACAAATGCATATTCCAAAGGAATATCCGGAACAGATGTCTTCCATGTTTTTTGCAGATGATTAATTGCTTCATCGGTATGGCGTGCGTCAATCTTTAATGAAAGACGGTTACCGCCCCGCGTATACTCAATCAACAATGCATCTACCGGTTTATGTAGACTTTCAAAATTGAAATCTTTGATCAACACCAATCACCGTATCTTGCATCATCACCTTTACCAAATCGTTTTCCGATAGCATTTTCCGGTTTTTGCCATCCAAAGGTTCTTACTGCCGCTTCATTTACAAGTACAGCCTTTGTTGTATCAGTAGGAAAATCTTTGGAAAAAAATCTTCCGGCAGCCAGTTTCATATTATAGGTATCAAAAAAAGTTGTATCCACTCCTATATTGTAAAGGCTGGTTGAAATTTCTTCGCCTTTTAAATTTTCAGTTGTCGTCCAGCCATTTCCTAACCCCCCTACTACATTCTGGCTGTGCTTGCTTACATTTAATATGTAAGGACTTTGCAGTAATTGATTACGCAATGAAACATATTGATCTCTTACAGATTGCTCGCCAAAAAATTTTACTTCCACCACTGCATTGCCTTCAAAACCCAATGATCTGCTTTTTATAAAATTCATTTGCCGGCTGATGATAAGAATAGATGCTACCAATGCAATGGTGATAGTGAACTGGAAAACCACAAGGCCTTTACGGATAAAATTTCCCCTTGCACTTTGCAAAAAACTTCCTTTTAATGCAACAGCAGGATTGAAGGAAGACAATACAGCAGCGGGATATATACCGGCAATCAACGGAAATAAAAATGATGAAACCTGTGATAATTAAAATATTTACAGTGGTTAATGAGAAATCATACGGCTGACCGATCCATTGCTGAAAATGCAGGCAACAACAATTTGAATAACAATACCCCAATGAATACCGCTACCGTGCATATTAAAAATGTTTCCAGGAAAAATTGCCGTATCAACTGAAACTTTGTAGCGCCTACCACTTTTCTTACCGATGTTTCTCTTGCTCTTTTAATAGCCCCGGCAGTGGTAAGGTTGATATAATTGATACAGGCGAGCAACAAAACAATGATGCCGACGATAGAAAAAACTTTTACTCTTGCAAGGCTTCCATTATTTGCGGCATCATACCGCAATTTTGATTTCAGATGAATATCACGAATAGGTTGCAGGTGATATGTATAAGACATTTTATTTTGCTTCCATTCTTTTTCAGAAAATTTTGCAGCGACAACATTGATCTGCTTTTCTGCTTCCTTCCATTTTCCAGGGTCATTTAACTGTACATACACATACGGCCATCCACCTACCCATATACTGTCGGGATCAAAATTGTATTTCTTCACCATCTGGCTTTTCAAATGTGAGTAAGGAAGCAACAGATCAAATTGTATCTGCGAATTGGGAGGAGCATTTGCCGCAACGCCGGTAACTGTCTTTGGAAATTCTCCATCGATCATCAACGGTTTTCCCAATGGCCGCATTTACAGAACCAAAATATTTTATCGCCAGTTTTTCTGTGATCACCATTTTATCCAGTGATCTGCAATACCTGCTTCAGGATCTCCTTTCAAAAGTTTGAATCCAAAAAAATTGAAAAAATTGCTATCGACAGTTGCCGCATTTGATTCAATAAACAGATCATTACCGCTTTTAACTTTAAACGACTCCCCAAATACCCTGCAGGTAGATTTCACAGCCGGAAGTTCTTTGGTTAAATGTGCTCCAAACGCAACACCTGAACGGCCTGTGAAAATGATTCACTTTCACTTTTGAAAGTATTTGATATACGGAATATTTTATTCCATCAGGATGAAAATTATCGAAACTTAATTCCCGTTGCAGCCATATGCCAATTACAAGACATACAACAATACCAATGGCAAGTCCTGAAATATTCAGGACAGAAGTCGCCTTATTCTTTACAAGATTTCTATAGGCTACAAGGAAAAAGTTTTTTATCATAATCCCTCCTGCCTCCCTAAAGGGAGTGTTTAGTGCCCCGATAGCTATCGGGACTGATCAGCTTTGAATAAATGCTGATCAGTTGAATATTGTTGAATTAAAGAACTATAGTTGAACAGCGTTACCCAAGCTTAAGCTCCCTTTAGGGGGTTTGGGGGTTTTATTCTGTTCGCAAACTTTTCACAGGGTTGGCAATGCAGCTCTTATTGCCTGGAAACCCATTGTAAGCATAGCAATGGCGATCACCAGTACTCCGGCTAACCCAAACATCCACCATCCGATATTAATTCTGTAAGCAAATTCCTGCAGCCATTTATTGATAGCATAATACCCAAGGGGTGCAGCAATTATAAATGCAATTGAAATCAGAATGATAAATTCCTTCGATATCAGGAAAACGATTTTCGATATAGCAGCGCCCAATACTTTCCGTACTGCCAATTTCTTTTCTTCGTTGTTCGATTGATAATAATTACAAGGCCAAGTAACCCAATACAGGAAATAAAAATGAAAAGACCGGATGAAATGCTAATGATCTTTTTCCATTTTGTTTCACTCTCATAATTCTTTTTGGTTATATCATTCATAAATTGTGCATCGTAAGGATAGTATGGAACTATTTTTTTAAACGTCGCCTGCAACAAAGCAAGTGTTTGCGGAACATTCTCTGGCTTTATTTTCACCCATACCTGTCCATAAAAGAAATTTGGATCCATAGTAAACACTGCCGGGCCAATTTTCTCTTTCAACGATGAGAAATGATAGTTTTTTATTACTCCAACAATAGTTCCCGTCCAGTCTCCATCCATCATTTTTACATTTTTCCCAATTGCATCCTGGAGTTTCCATCCTGCTTCATTAATAAAACTTTCATTGACAATAACGGAATGTGATGAATCAGAAGGGTGATCAGGTGAAAAATTTCGGCCTGCCACAATTGGAATTTTAAATGTCGGCAAAAACTTATCGTCGATCTTATTATACTCAGTGGTGATCTGTTTTCCATCAGCCTTTACTCCTGTTATATTTCGTCCACCATTTCGTGCAGCCACACTTACAATTGACGGATGGTTGGCCAATTCATTTTTAAATAATGCAGGAAGCTTATCACTGAGTTTGCTATAAGGAAGATTTATTCCTACAAGGTTCTCAGGATCATATCCAAGGTCTTTGTTAAAAAGATATTTCAATTGAGAGTTGATCGCAATAGTTCCGATGATCAAAAAAATTGCCAGGGCAAATTGTAATAACAATAAGTCCCCTTGTCAGATAATTTTTACCCAGCAATTTTTGTTTGCTGTATAAAACTTTTACCGGCTGAAATGCAGATAATACAAGGGAAGGATAAAAACCCGCAATAAAAGAGGTAACCAGCAATAAAAGAAAATAGCCCGCATATAAATAACCATCAGAAAGATAAGACAGGCTTAATTTTTTATTGGCTAATTCATTAAAAAACGGAAGTACCAGCAATTGTCAAAACAATAGCGATCATAAAAGCTATAAGTGAAGTAACAAATGATTCTGCAAGAAATTGTTTTATCAATTGCCCACGGCTGCTGCCAACAACTTTTCTTATACCGATCTCTTTACTGCGCTTTAAAGATTGTGCAACAGCAAGATTAATAAAATTGATACAGGCAATGATCAAAATAAAAATAGCAATACAGCTAAGTATATAGGAATAGACAGGTTTGCTTCGCCCAGACATATCCATTGTCAAATCCAATGTCAGTATTAAGATGAATACTTGTGAAAGGTTGTAAACCCATTGTGATCTTCATTGTGATGCCTTGCTCTTTGGAGTCCTTTTCAATCTGTTCTTTTGTGTTCCTGTCAAATATTGTTTGCATCTTGCTTTCAACTGCAGCGATATTTGCCTGTGGTGAGATCATGAGAAAAGTATTCATGCTACCGCCAAGCCACCCGACATTCCGGTCATTCTTTTGATAATATTTAAAGGGCATCAGCATATCAACAGTAATCGAAGAGTTTTGAGGCGCATCTTTTAGCAATGCAGTAACAGTAAAATTTTCGAATTCATCATTCATCTTTATTTGTATCACCTTACCGACCACATCCGTGATGCCAAAATATTTTTTTGCCATCTTTTCTGACAGTACAACTGAATGCAGATCTTTTAATGCAGTTGATCTATTCCCTTCAATCAATGGAAAAGTAAATACTGAGAAAAAATTATCATCAACAAACATTGGGTTCTCCGTCAATACATCATTTTCCTTTTTTATAGTTACTGTCCTTCCAGTTATACGTACAAACTGCTGCACTTCCGGTATTTCTTTTGCAAATGTTTCGCCCATGACCGCATTTGTAATACCCAGCTTTTGTGCCGGCTCTTTTCCCATCTTCCATGTTTGAGTAAGGCGGTATAGCTGCGCTTTATTTTCATGAAACTGGTCAAAGCTTATTTCATCTTTTGTATAAAGAAGAATAAGCATACAAACAGTAAGTCCAATGCTTAAGCCCGGCAATTTTTATAAAGGAGAAAATTTTATTGCGCCAGATATTTCTCCATGCTACTATGAAATAATTTTTTATCATAATGTTGGTTTAAATAATTATTAATTAATAATTATTAATTATTGATTATTCCGTTCTTAATGACTTTTCACCGGATTGCTTATTGCCGCTTTGATCGCTTGTGTGCTGATGGTCAGGAATGCGATCATCACCGCAATAACAGCGGCAACAATAAATATCCACCATTCGATACTGATACGATACGCAAAATCTTTTAACCACTCATTTGCCAAATACCAGGCAACAGGTGCTGCAAGCACTAAAGCAATCAGCACCAGTTTCAGAAAATCTTTTGAAAGAAGAGCAACTACGTGAGGCACCGAAGCACCCAAGACTTTGCGAACGCCGATCTCTTTTACCCGTTGTTGTGCAGAGAATGTTGCAAGACCCAACAGACCCAGGCAGGCGATCAATATTCCCAATATCACAAGACTGATAAATAATTTCTGGAACCTGCTTTCTGAAGCATAGAGTTTTGAAAAAGTATCATCAAGAAATACATAAGAAAAATCTCTTTTTGCCCGGAAATTTTTCCACTCTTTTTCTAATTGACCCAGTGTTGTCTTAATATTATCTGCCGATAGCTTAACTGTGAAATTGAAACTGTTCCTCGGCACACAAATAAAACCAAAAGGCTTTATCTCATTACGAAGGGAAGTGAAATGAAAATCTTTTGTTACACCGATCACATTCACATAGTAAGATGTATCCCCATCATTACTCCAGCGAAATTGCTTACCAACTGCGGGAGATCCTAAGCCAAATTCTTTAACGGCTGTTTCATTAATAATTATGCCACCAATAGTTTGCTCCAATGGTCCGTTTGGAATCCCATTGGTCATGGTGTCCGAAGGATACTTTGATGAAAAGTCATGTCCTTCCTTCATTTCGATGCCCACAGCATCGGTATAATCAAATCCTACATTTGCAAAATTCAATTGTATCTCCTTTTCTGAACCCTTTACATTTATCCTTGCCGTGGAAAAACCTTCACCCATTTCAAAAGAACCGGAGGCTGCTTTTTTAACACCCGGCAACTGTTTGATCGTATTCAAATAAGCATTCCGGTCAGACAGTGTCATGCTTCCTGCTCCCTTTAATACAACAACTTGTTCCTTATCGATGCCAAGTTTTGCATTTTGCATAAAGTTCATTTGCTGAGCAATGATCAATGCGCCGATGATGAGAACACTTGAAATGGTAAATTGAACAACCACGAGTGTTTTTCGAAGTGTTAATGCGCCGCCTTCGTTTAGCTTCAATCCTTTTAATACAAGTATTGGTTTAAATGACGAAAGATATAATGCAGGGAAAAATCCCGCAATTAATCCTATCAATAAAGCCGCCAGTATCAGAAACGCCATCGTCAACGGGTCACCGATCACAGAAAGCTGCTTTAATGTAATATCATTCACTACTGGTGTCAGTAATTGTGCAATTACAATAGCAAGCAAAGAAGAAATAAAACAAGTGACCAGCGATTCGAATAAAAATTGGCGGATAAGAGAACCTCTCATTGCCCCTGATACTTTTCTCACACCCACTTCTTTCGTTCGTAAGGAGGATTTAGCTGTGGAGAGATTGATATAATTAATAGCTGCAATAAGAAGAACAAACAAACCAACGATCAAAAATACGTTTACATATTTCTTGTCGCCATTTGGTTCAAGCTCCCATTTAAGATGAGAATTCAAATGAATATCGGCCAATGGTTGTACATAAAAAACGCTATAATTCTCGTCCTGGTTGCGTTTATAGGTCTCTTGTATTTTCTTTGTGAGGTCGGCGATGTTTGTTCCGGGTTTTATTTTAGCATAGGTATAATAATTGTATTGATCCCAATTGTTGTCCAGGTTACCAAGTTGCCTGAAAGAAGCAAGCATATCAAAATGAAAATGTGAGTTGGCGGGCACATCTTTGATTACGGCCGTCACCTTTAATGATCCGCCACAACAGGATATTTTAAGTGTTTTGCCTAAAGGCTCTTCGTTACCAAAATAACGCTTTGCCACTGATTCAGTGATCACCACCGAGCTAACATCCCTCAATGCAGTTTTTGGATCGCCTTTTATGAACGAATAGGTAAATACATCAAAGAAGTTGCTATCGGCTCTCCAGTATTTTTGTTCTGGTATCTTTTTATCACCATATTCTACAAGCCAACTGGCTCCCCAGTTGGGCATTAGCCTTGTCACAGCTTCCACTTCGGGAATCTCTCTTTGCATTGCGGATGCTAAAGCCGCCGGACTGGTGGCATCCGGAATACGGCTGCCATCATCGTTGATAAAATCCTTCACTACCCGGTAGATCTTTGCCGAATCTTTATGATAACGGTCATAACTTATTTCATCTTTTACAAAAAGAAAGATCAATAAGCTGCAAGCCATGCCTGTCGCCAATCCAAAAATATTTATAAAGGAAAACGCCTTGTATTTTAAAAGACTTCTCCATGCTATCTTGAAATAATTTTTGACCATACTATTTGTTTTAATAATTATTAATTAATAATTATTAATTATTGATTACTCCGTTCTTAATGATTTAACCGGATTCGCAATTGCCGCTTTTATTGCTTCGAAACTTACTGTGATCAAAGCAATAAGCAAAACCAACACACCTGCAACCGTAAACATCCACCATGAAATAGTGGTTCGATATGCAAAATCCTCCAGCCACCTGTTCATTATATACCATGCTACGGGCATTGCAATGATGCAAGCAAACAACACGAGTTTTAAAAAACTCCCTGATAACATGGCGGCTATTCCATTTGCCGTAGCACCTAATACTTTTCGTATACCGATCTCTTTTGTTTTCTGCGTTGTTGTATACGAGATCAAACCATATAAACCCAAACATGCGATCACCAATGATAAAATGGAGAAGTATAAAAATATAGTTGAGAATTTTTTCTCTTCACGATATTGTTCTTCAAATACATTTTCAGAAAAGCTATAATCAAGCAAAGCGGAAGGAAAATGTTTCTTCCATGTTTTATCCACCCAGGCTGCAGTTTGAGGAAGTTTCGAAATATCCACTTTTAACGTGATCCTTGAAAACCTGTCTTGCGAAGGAAAAATAACCAATGGGCTTATCATGTATTGCAGCGTGCTAAAATGAAAATCTTTTACAACGCCGATCACTTTACCTGGCGAACCTCCCATCTTAAATGATTTACCGATCGCGGTTTCTGCATCTTTCCAGCCGAATTGTTTAATAGCGTTTTCATTCAGTATAACAGGCCTGATTGAATCCTTTCCTGCGTGTATTCCGAAATTCTTGCCTGCTATTAATTTTATTCCATGTACAGTAAGATAATCGGCATCCACGCGAAGTCTTGAAGTATTTACCTGTAAAGGATTGCCGTTTGCGTCAACTGTTTCAGAACCACCGGAACCGAGACTACCTAATAATGTATTAGAGACCGTAGCTCCGGAAACCAGCGGGTTTGATAATATTTCATTTTTAAAAGCATTATACCCATTTATCACATCGGTATTTCCATGCACCCTCAAAAAAACCAATCCATCTTTATCATACCCAAGATCTTTATGTTTTATATATGACATTTGTGAGTTTATAATAATAATACCGGTTACAAGAATGATCGTAATAACAAATTGTGATACGACAAGGGTTTTGCGCAGTATAATTCCCCTGCCCACTTGATTTGAATGCTCCTTTTAATACTCCAATGGGTTTAAATCCTGAAAGAATGATTGCGGGATAGATGCCTGAAATAAATCCAAGAAAAAGGGTTACTGCCAATTAAAAAAGCCAACAATAACGGAAACGAAAACAAGGAAAGATCTTTGCCTGTGAGCTGGTATAGAAAAATGGTTGCAATAACACGGAAAGAACCAATGAAAGTGCTAATGCAAGAATTGCCGTAAAAACAGATTCAAATAAATATTGAGAGACTAATTGTCTTTTACCCGCGCCTACCACTTTTTTAACGCCGACTTCTTTTGCCCTGCTAACGGATCTGGCAGTTGCCAGGTTAGTATAATTGATGGCTGCCAGCAACAAAATAAAAATTGCTATTGTTGAAAAAATATAAACTTGTTTAGCATTTCCATTAGCTGCTATTTCGTATTGAAGATTGGAGCGGAGATGGATATCACTTAACGGCTGCAGCTTATAAAAATAAATAGGACGCCACACATCAAACCGGTCACCAATATATTTTCCATAAAACTGGGATATTTTGCCAGACAAAACTTTATGATCAACCCCTTTCTTTAATAATAAATAAGTATAAAAGCTGGCATCGCCCCAGCCATCTACAGTTAATACATCCGGATTTGCAACTTCAACAGTTTTAAAAGAGCCAAGCATACTAAAAGTGAAATGTGCGTTCTTTGGAGGCTCGGGCATGATACCTGTTACTGTATAGGAAGCTCCCTTGCCTGTGCTATCATTCATATAAATGATAAGAGTTTTGCCCATTGGATCACTGTCACCAAAATATTTTTTTGCCGTGATTGCGTAAGAATGATCGAATACGGTTCATTTAAAGCTGTATGAACATTACCTCTCGTTAAGGTATAACTGAAAACATCAAAGAAAGAAGGATCAGTAAGCAAAATGCCTGGCTGAATATTTGCTGACCGTTATGCATTACCAATTCCTCATGCATATCAAACCGTACGGTGTTTTCTATTTCCGCATAATCATTTTTCAATGCCTTTGCCATAGGAGCACTTGATACTGCTGATTCAGTAATACCTGATTCTCTTTTCTCGATGCCGGTTAACCGGACAATTCGATCATAATTTGAATTGAATTTATCATAGCTCAATTCGTCGTTTACCCACAGCGCTATCAGTGCAAAACAGGTTAGCCCCACAGCCAAACCAACAATATTCAATACAGAATACGTTTTGTTCTTCACCAAACTTCTCCATGCCTGTTTTAAATAATTTTTGATCATACTATTTGTTTTAATAATTATTAATTAATAATTATTAATTATTGATTTATTCTGTTCGTAAACTCTTCACCGGATTCGCTAATGCAGCTCTTATTGCCTGGAAACTGATTGTTATGAATGCGATCAATGCGGCAATTATACCTGCAATTGCAAATACCCACCACGGCATGTTGATCCGGTAAGCAAAATCCTGCAACCAGTTGTGCATAACCCACCAGGTTACAGGTACTGCAATCACAAATGAAACACCCACCAGCGTTATAAAATCTTTTGATAAAATGAACAGGACATTTTGTACTGATGCTCCTAATACTTTCCGGATACCGATCTCTTTTGTACGTTGTAAAATATTATATGCCGATAATCCCAGTAATCCAAAACACGCAATCAGTATAGCCAGGAATGAGAAAAGGCTGAATACTTTCCCATACAATTTGTCTGCTTTATATTGCTGATCGTACGACTCATCAAGAAAATAATAAGTAAAAGGGTCATTGGGAAAAAATTTATCCCAGGTTGTCTTCACTCCCGCAATCGATTTACTCATGTCAGCTGATTCCAGTTTGACTGAATACGCATTCCTGCCATATTCACGAAGAAGGAGCAGTTGAGGTTCAATGCTCCTGCGCAATCCTTCCTGGTGAAAATCTTGTAATACACCGACAATTGTTATTGTATCCCTGCCTCTTATTAATTTTTCATTGATCGCTTTTGCAGGACTTTCAAATCCCATTTGAGCAATACCTGTTTCATTCAGAATAGCAGCTTTATCATCTGTAATGAAATCCCGGGAAAAATTTCTTCCGGCAACCAATTTCATTTCATAAGCCGGTATATAATCATAATCGATACCGATATGATAAAGAGTAACGGAACCCTGGTTTTGCTGATTTAAGCGACGAATACTCTGCGTCCAGTAAATTTCTTTGCCCATTACACTTGTTGAACTTGTTATATTCTTGATACCGGGTTGTTGCAGGATGGCCGCTCTGAATGGTTGCATCGTGGCTCTGTAAACAGAGTCCAGCATGGAATAAGCGCCGTCCAAAACAAGTGTCTGCTTGATATTCGCGCCTAGTTGCTGCTTGCGCATGTAATTCACTTGCTGATAAACGATCATAGTACCGGCGATCAGTACTACAGAAGTAGCAAACTGCAAAACGATCAAACCTTTGCGCAGGCTTAATCCACCTGAAGTATTCTTGAAAAGACCTTTTAATACTTTGATAGGTTGATAGCCTGATATGACAAATGCAGGATATACACCAGATAATAAAGTGCCCGCAATAAAAATGGAAAAGAAGATATACCAATAAACTGGCTGCAATGAAAAAGTACCCTCCTCTCTTCCGATCATTTGATTGAAAGCCGGCGTAAGCAGGTACGCTGCAAAAACCGCGATAGCCAAAGAAGCAAGATTCAACAATAAACTCTCCAGCAAAAATTGTGTGACGAGGTTTGCCCGCAAAGCACCCATCATTTTTCTTATGCCAACCTCTTTTGCCCGTTCTACCGACCGTGCTGTGGCCAGGTTGATATAATTGATCCAGGCAATACCCATTATAAAGAATGCGATCAGGAATAGAAAGGCAACTGATCGTCCATTTCCATTTACTTCAGCTTCCTGGTTATAGTTCGAATAGAGATGAATATCCTGTAATGGCATCAAATAGATCTCACACTTTACATTGTTATTCTTATACCATTCGGTATTGTTGATGTGTTGGTCGCAGAATGCAGGAAATTTCTTTTCAAGTTTTTCCAGGTCTGTCCCTGGTTTTAATTGCAGGTAAGTATAAAAGTCATACCATCCCCAGCTTGTTTCTGTTTGATTTGTCGTATCTCCAAATTGTCTTCCGATACTTCCCAATGTGGAATAAGATAACAGGTGATTGATAACAAGATGAGAGTTAGCAGGGAGTTCTTTAAATATTCCTGTTACTTGCAGCGTTCTTGAAAAATCAGGGTCACGCAACGTTAAACTTTTCCCAACCGGATCTTCAGTACCAAAATATTTTTTTGCCAGTTCTTCCGACAACAATAATTTGTCAGGGGCATCAAGTGCAGTTGCCGGATTACCTTTTAGCAATTGTATGTTGAACATATTAAGAAATGAAGGGTCGGCATAGTAACCTTGTCTTTCATTAAATTTTATGTCCTTCTTATCATTCGATAAAAGAAGGTTGGCATCATATAAACGGCAAAAATCTTCTACTTCGGGAAAATCTTTTTTTAGCGTGGGGCCAAATGCAGGATATATCGTTGCAGACTGCCATGAAAGTTTTCCCTGCTGGTAAGAATCGAGACGCAATCTGGCTATTTGCTTTGCCTTACCGGGAAAGCTATCAAAACTTCTTTCAAAAGAAACATATTGGAAAATAAGTAAGCAGCATGTTATGCCAATGGCAAGCCCAAGAATATTCAGAACAGAATAGCCTTTGCGTTTAAAAAGGTTTCTTGCAGCGAGCTTGAAATAATTTCTGATCATAATATTTATTTTAATAATTATTAATTAATAATTATTAATTATTGATTTACTCTGTTCGTAAGCTTTTTACCGGGTTCGTTAGCGCTGCTTTTATTGCCTGGAAACTTATAGTGACCAGTGCGATGACCGCCGCCAAGATGCCTGCTGTTAAAAACATCCACCATGGCATTGATACGCGGTAGGCAAAATCTTCTAACCACTTATTCATAAAATACCAGGAAACAACAAAAGCAGGGATTGCCGCAAAGGCAACCAGTTTTAGAAAATCTTTCGAAAGTAGCGTAACGATAGTTGATACATCTGCGCCTAAAATTTTTCTGATACCAATTTCTTTGATCCTTTGCAGGATCGCAAACGCTGAAAGACCAAATAGTCCGAGGCATGCAATAATAATGGCAAGGGATGCAAAAATGATCAGTAAGGTTTTTTGTTTTTGCTCTGCTTCATACAATCTTGCAAAGTTTTCATCAAGAAACGTATATTGATAGGGACTTTCAGGAAGAAAATTTTTCCAACTTGATTGAATGCGATCAAGTGTCGCGGGTATACCTGATCCTGCGATCTTGATCGATATATTTCCATAGGCACCGGCACCTCTCGGAACAAATATCACAAGTGGAGTGATCTTCTGGTGCAGCGATTCGAAATGAAAATCATTGAACACACCGATCAATTTTCCCCTCCGGTTACCATAACCAAAGTTTTTACCGATTGCATCTTCATTATTTTTAAACCCAAGGATCTTTGCCGCTGCTTCATTGATAAGAAAAGCAGAAGTATCCAAACTAAAATCTCTGGAAAAATTTCTCCCGGCGACAACTTTCACCCCGTATGTTGAAATAAAGTCCTGGTCGGCTGCCACATATTTTATATCTGCATTTACAGGTGCCAATGTATCTGCAGATTCCATCCTTGCTCCCATGGCATCTAATAATCTTCCTGTAGGTATACGAGATGATCGTCCTACATTTTTTATAGAAGAATTGGATAGTAGTTCATTCCGGAACGCCTCATACTTATCATTAAGCAGTGTGGTATAAGGAAGCGTTACAATATGTTCCTTATCAAAACCCAGTATCTTATTTTGCATAAATCTCATTTGCCAGAAAACTACACCGGTAGCAATAATGAGAATAATAGATATCGCAAATTGAAGTGTAACAAGTGCTTTCCTGAATGAAATCCCTCCGCTTGTTTTCAAAAATCCTTTCAACACTTTTACCGGTTGAAATGAGGACATGAATAATGCCGGGTAGATTCCGGATATAACTCCAACAATAAAAGGGATCAATAAAAGCGGAACGACGATCTGCCATTTCAATAAGATATCAATTGTCAACTGTTGTCCTGAAACTTTATTTAACCAGGGCAGGGTGAGCCATGTAAGACCCACCGCAATAATAAGTGAGACATAAGAAACCAAAATCGATTCGCTCAGAAATTGAAAAACAATTTCCTTTCTTTCGGCCCCTGCAACTTTCCTTATACCAATTTCTCTTGCTCTTAATGTCGATCTTGATGTTGACAGGTTCATATAATTGATACAAGCAATCAACAAAATGAATAAAGCAATGGCGGAGAAAATATAAACCCTTTTTATATCGCCATTTTCCTCCGCTTCATAATCTGTATGAGACCGAAGATGTATATCGGTTAATTTTTGCAGTCCAAGTGTTGTGCCTTGCGAAGGTTTGTACTTGGGGCCCGAAGGCACATGCTTATCAACAAAAGCCGGAAACCGTGCTTCTAATGTTTTCGGATCATAATGATTTGGCAAACGGATATAGGTAAAAAAGGAATTGTTGCCCCAGTTGGTTCGTAGATTCTGTGTTCCATAAATCAATGAGTCATTTAGCGTATTGAATGAAATCATGATCTCCGGATGAAAATGCATATTGGAAGGAAACTCTTTATAAATTCCTGTAACCTTAAAATCAAAATAATTTCCCATGTTAATGCGAATCATTTTGTTCATGGGATCTTCGCTGCCAAAATATTTCTTAGCGATCTCTTCGGTCATCATTACACTAAACGGGTCAGCGAGAGCTTTTTTAGGATCGCCTTTTATAACGTCGGCTTTGAAAAAATTGAAAAAATGATCATCGGCAAACATCACATTGCTCTCGGTAAACATTTTCTCTTCGTATTTCATCGGTGTAGTTCCATTCGACAGCGTACGTGTGATTTCCTCGATCTCCCCAAAATCGTTTTTTAATAAGGGGGCAAATGGAGGTGCAATTGTGCTAAGGGTAAGAGAAACAGCTCTTGTTTCAGGATTAAGAAAAGTTCTTGTAACGCGATAAACTCTGCCGGCGCCTGGATGCTGCTTATCATAGCTCAATTCATGCAGAATATAAGTAAGGATCAGCATGCAACAGGCTAATCCGACCGTTAACCCAAAAATATTTATGAACGAAATAAACTTGTATTTTACAAGATTCCTGATAGGCTATTTTCAGATAGTTTTTTATCATAATGTTTGTTTTAATAATTATTAATTAATAATTATTAATTATTGAATCATTCTGTTCGTAAACTCTTCACAGGATTAGCGAATGCCGCTTTGATGGCCTGGAAACTAACCGTTATCAATGCAATGGCAATTGCGATTACTCCTGCGATTAAAAATATCCACCAGTCGATATTTATTCTGTAAGCAAATTCTTGCAACCAGTTGTGCATGATCCACCATGTAAAAGGCAATGCAGCCACAAAAGCGATCAGTACCAATATCAAAAAATCTTTTGCCAGGATATAAACAACTTTTTGAGTTGAGGCACCAAGCACTTTGCGAATACCAATTTCTTTTGTTCGCTGAAGAATGTTATAGGAAGATAACCCCAACAAACCCAGGCAGGCAATCAGGATAGCCAGCATTGCGAATAAGGTAAATACTTTTCCAAATCGTTGGTCGGCTTTGTATTGCTGGTTATAAAAATCATCCAGGAAAAAATAATTGAAAGGATCATCAGGGAAGTGCTTGCTCCAGATATTTCCAATAGTCGCTATGGTTTTGGGCATATCAGCACTTGAAAGTTTTATTGAATAAGCATCTCGTGAATCCGGAAATGGAAGAAGGATCTGGGGGTCAATTGCTTTTTGCAACCCCTGGTGATGAAAACTTTGCACCACACCAATCACAGTCAATGTGTCCCTCCTCCTTATTAATCTTTGACCTACGGCTTCGGTTGGATCTTTGAATCCAAATGTCGAAACTGCCATCTCGTTTAAAATCGCTGCATTTTCATCGGTTGGAAAATCCTTTGAAAAATTTCTTCCGGATATCATCTTTAACTGGAATTGAGGAATAAAATCATAATCAATTCCAAGATGATGAAGAATCACAGATTCTGAATTCGCCGGACTCATTCTTTTGACACCCGAAGTCCAGAAAATTTCCTGCCCGGGAACATTCGTTGATGCAGCTACACCGTGAATCCCCGTTTGCTTCAGTAGTTCTTCTTTAAAAGGTTGGTAAGTATTCATATAAACAGAATCACTCAACGTTGTTGCTCCATCCAGCACCAGCGTCTGACTAATATTGAAACCCAGATCCTGGTGGCGCATAAAATTCACCTGTCTTAAAACAATGATTGTTCCTGCAATCAGAATAACTGAGATACCGAATTGCGCAATGATCAATCCTTTTCTCAGCAGCAAACCCCTTGATGTATTTTTAAATGCTCCTTTCAATACGCTTACTGGATTATAACCGGACATAACAAAGGCAGGATACAACCCTGAAAGCAAAGTGCCGGATACAAATAATGTTATAAACCACCGCCAATAGGCATTACTCATGACAATAACAGATGGTTCTTCTCTGCCCATTAATTGGTTAAAGGTTGGCGACAAAAATTTGAATGCTGCGAAAGCGATTAATACAGCAATACAGATTCATTAATAAACTTTCTACCAGGAATTGCCGTGACCAACTGATTTTTGCCGGCGCCTAACACTTTTCTTACCCCTACTTCTCTTCCTCTTTCTACCGACCTTGCCGTGCTAAGATTAATATAGTTGATCCATGCAATCGCCACAATGATAAACCCAATGAGAAATATAAAACTCACTGCTCTGCCATTACCATTTACTCCCGCTTCGTATTTGTAATTCGAGTAAAGATGAATATCTGAAAGCGGAATAATGGAAAGGGTATATTTTAGATTGTTAACCTTGTTTCTTTCTACGCTATTGATATAACGATCACAAAAAGCGGGCATTTTGGACTCGAATTCTTTCAGTTCGATACCTGGTTTCAATTGCAGATATGTATAGAAATCGTACCAACCAAAGGATGTCTGTGCAGTATTGCTTGTATCGCCATTCGCTTTTAGCTGACTGACGAGTGTAGCATAGGAGGTGAGGTAGTTGATCCTAAGATGAGAATTGTGAGGGTGATCTTTAAACACACCGGTTACCTGGTAACTACGATCACTATTTGAGCGAGGCATTTGCAATTGCTTGCCAGCGGCATCAGAAAGCCCGAAATATTTCTTCGCCATTGTTTCCGATATAATAATATTATTAGGTTCGTTTAAAGCTTTGTTCGGATCACCGCTGAGCATCTGCACTCCAAGCATTTTTATTGCAGAAGGATCGGCAAAATAACCTTGAGTTTCTTTGAACTTTGCATTTGTGTTAGCATTGTTGAAGACCAGGTTATTCGGCAACAGCCTGCAAAAGTCTTCTACTTCAGGATAATCTTTCTTTATAGTGGGACCGATAGCAGGATAAACCACTGCTGATTGCCAGGCCAATTTTCCCTGTTGATACGAATCCAGCCGCAGGCGAACAATTTGTTTTTGCTTCGATGGAAACTTGTCATAGCTTTTTTCATAGGAAACATATTGGAAGATGAGCAGGCAGCATGTCATACCTATCGCAAGACCAAGAATATTTAACAATGAATATCCTTTGCGCTTAAGAAGGTTTCTAAAAGCGAGTTTGAAATAATTGCTGATCATAAAAAATATTTTTTATTCTGTTCTCAATGGTTTTATCCCGTCCCGATAGCTATCGGGATAATCGGGATTCCGTCGCTGCTCACTCTGTTCGCAGCGACTTCACCGGGTTAGCCAGTGCCGCTTTGATCGCCTGGAAACTCACCGTCAATAATGCAACTGCCAATGCAGCAATGATAGCAATACCAAATATCCACCAGCTAATCGTCACCCTGTAGGGGAAATCTTGTAACCAATTATTCATTGCCCACCATGCAATCGGGAACGCAATAAGGGATGAAATAATAACCAGCACCAGGAAATTCTTTGATAACAATCCCACAATATCAAAAGCATTTGCGCCTAATACTTTTCTTATCCCCAATTCTTTTGTTCTTTGTTCAGCACTAAAGGCTGCAAGTCCAAACAATCCCATACAACCAACAATTATTGCCATCACCGTGAATATCCAAAGCAGGTCACTCAACTTTGCTTCTGCTTTATACATAGCTCCATACGTTTCATCCATGAACTTATAATCGAGCGGATAACCGGGAGAAAATTTATTCCACACATTATTTATATATCCAATTGTATTTTTTATGTCCGCGGTTTTCAATTTAACCGCCACAGAATATATCCATGGATAGATCTGTATAACCGATGGTGTGATTTTTTCATGCAAATTTTTATAATGAAAATCTTCAACTACGCCGATCACTTTTCCTGTCTTTATTGGATTCAACGTATCTATTGGTGCCCATTCATTCCAATTTATTTTTTGACCAATTGCTTTTTCCGGTGTGCCGAACCCCCATTCTTTCACAGCAGTTTCATTAATCAGGAAACCTTCCTTAACATCTGTTGCCATTTCTTTTGAAAAATCCCTTCCGGCAATAATTCTTAATCCCAATGTTTTCACATAATCATGATCACCAAGAAAAACATTTGCTGATCTTTCTTTTTCTCCGTCGCTGCCGAATGTCTTAACCCCATCGCCTGCATAGAGATCGCCTGGCAAACCATAACCCGCGGTCACCGAAACAATATTGGGTGAACGTTTTAATTCATCTTTGAATGCTTCAAGCTTTCTTTCAACATCACCTCTTACCTGGAAGTAAACAACCTGCTCTTTATTAAACCCAAGGTCTGCATTGTTCAAATATTTTGTTTGCCTGTAAACAATTGTTGTAGAAACGATCAGCAATACAGATAGTGCAAATTGTATAACAACCAATGCTTGTCTTAACCATGCTCCCCCGCCGCTGCCAATAAGCTTCATGTTCTTCAACACTTTTATTGGCTGAAATCCTGATAACACCAAAGCGGGATAAATACCGGCAAGCATTCCTATTACAACTCCGGCCCCTAAGATTATTAATCCAAGAACAGGATTGGTAAAAGGATTAAACTCTATTGATTTGCCGGTAAATTGATTTAATAATGGAACGATAAAAAAAGTGGCAACGATGGCAAGCAGCATCGATAAAACAGAAAGTAAAATGGTTTCACCAATAAATTGGATGATCAGTTGTTTTCGTTCCGCACCAACTACTTTTCTAACTCCAATTTCTTTTGCCCTTCTGAATGATCTGGCTGTTGCAAGATTTATGAAATTGAAACAGGCGATCACCAAAACAAATAAAGCAATAATGGTTAATGCTTTTACATAAGTTTGATTTCCTCTTACCGCATTATCATAAATAAAATCAGCAGATTTGAGATGTATGTCTTTCTAATGGTTGAAAAAATGGAAGGAAATGTTGAACCCGCCTGAGTTAACGTAGGAAAGATCTCTTTTTTCATGTGTGCCTGAAACTTATCCTGTAATTGCTGAACATTTGCACCCGGCTTTAATTTCACATAGGTATAGAACTGGTGCCATGTCCATCTTTCCATTCTTTCTTTTTGAATACCTGCAGATGGTAAAGACATCAGGTAACGGAAATTCAAATGAAAATGCTCTGGTAATTTTGCAATCACCCCTTTTACAGCAAACGTGTCTTTGTCTATATAAAGAGTTTTATTGACCGGGTTTTCATTATTAAAATATTTCTTAGCCAGCTCTTCTGTTATTACAACAGTTCCTGGTTCAGTCAATGCTGTAGCCGGATCGCCATTAGTAAATTGTAATGGGAATATTTCAAAGAAAGATGCCTCGACGAACCAGCCTTTGTCTTCATAATTTCTTTTCTCTCCCGCTTCCATCAAAAATTTATCGATCGTCATTAATATTCTAACCGTAGTATCCACTTCAGGGTAGGTCCGTTCAAGAAAACTTGCATAGGCAGGAGGAACGGGAGCGCCATATGTTATCACGTCATTATTCTTGCGCTGTTCATAAATACGGTATATATTTTCCCCACCAGGAATTCCTTTATCATACTGCCATTCATCCCACACAAATAACCCGATCACTAAACAACCAATGATCCCAATGGTAAGGCTGGAAATATTTATAATGGCGAATCCTTTATAGCGAAGTAAATTCCTGATCGCTGTTTTCAAATAGTTTTTAAACATGGCTACGTTTTTATTCTGTCCTTACTGATTATTAATTAAGCTGCATTAAGGAGAAACTTTTTTAAAAAAAATTCTCTCGATCTTCAATCCTTCTGTCAGCGGAATTGGATTGGCCAATTTTATTCCCAAACCAAATTCAGAATTACCATTATCATTCCTGTCGATAAAAACTCCTTCCCACAATTCTTCCTTGCCATTCTTATCTATCCGTATTGCTGAGAAATAAGCCTGGTCTACTGATGTTTTTTTTAATTGCACATCTGGTTCGCCGGGAATACTAAGCGTGGCCATCAAATTCTTATTTGCATCAAGCCTGATCTCTAATTTATATTTCAGGTCCTGGTACCAGTAATTGCCTTCATAAAAGCCAAGATCATTTTTAACAACAGGCGTCGATTCGATCTTCACATGTACTTCGGTCTTTACACCATTTTTTTCTTTTACCTTGTCTTTGGTTTTACTAAAAACATTTTTTGCAAGGTTATCAGCTCTTTCTTTGCTTGATAGTTCCTGTGCAAAACCGGAAGCAGAGAAAATTCCAATTGACAATAGAATAACTATTACTTTTTTCATAACGATGATTTTTATTTTGTTCATGGATAAAGTTTTAAATACTATATTTTAGGTTATACTTTTTTTTCCTCAAAATCCCTTTTAATTAACTTAATCATGGTTCTAATCCTATAAATCCTGGTTTATTCCGTTCTCAAAAGTTTCACCGGGCTCGTTCTCACCGCCTGCCATACTTTAATACCCGACGTAATACCGGCGATAACAAATAACACGATCACTGAATTTATCAACGTAGAGTTCGCAATGCCGGAGTTTACTCCGAATATTGAATCAAGCAGGAGTTTGGTAAATGCATAACCTCCATAACAACCAATTGCTGCTCCAATAATAAATACCCAGAAATATCCGCGATTGATCAATACGAGTATATGTCTTGCTCTTGCACCTGCCACTTTCCGCAGCGCTATTTCTTTCATTTTTTTAACTACGGTAAGTGAAACCAATGCAAACAAACCTGTCGCGGTAAGCAGGATCGAAATAAGCGCAAACCAGGAAAAGATCTTTGCGATATTATTGGTGACCTGGAAAGCTTCATGTGTTATGTCGTTTTGATAAAAACCGGTGAAAGGTTTCATAGGAAATATTTTTTTCCAGGCATCTCTTGTCTTCGCATATACTAATTCGAGATCCGAAACTTTTGCCTGTAAAACAAGAAACTGGTACCTGTTTTCTTTTCCCAGTTTCATTACTACAGGTTCCTGCGGATCGAACAACTGATCAATCTTGAAATCTTTTAATACTCCAACAACAGAGTAGTTCACACTATCGATGAACATTTTTTTACCGATGGCTTCTTTATCCTTCCATCCATAGTTAGCGGCCAAATTTTGTGTGATCAGAATTGAATTTGTGTAGTCGCCTTCCATTTGCGCATCGAACTCCCGTCCTTCTGCCATTTTAAGATTCATTGTTTTTATATAATCCCGTCCAACCTCGAGATAATTCGTTTCACCTTTTTTACCTTCTGCTTCCGCTACCACATTACGGTATCCATATCCAATGTGACTTCGTGTTCCTGCAAATGCAGCAACCTGCGGAATAGCGGCAATTTCATTTCTAAAAGCAGGGAATGCAGTCGTATCAGTTATGATAACACCAATGGTATTTCTGATATTATATCCATAATCATAATTCTTTTGAAATTCTGCATTACGTGCAAAACCGATACCTGCAATAACTGTGATGATAGCAATCGATAATTGCAATCCCAGCATAATACGTGAGAACAAACTTGTGCCGCCAAATTTTACTGTGCCCCTGAAAATAGTTGAAGGATTGAACCGGGTAATATAAAATGCAGGGTACGCACCTGCTAATAGCGTTGTTAATAACACTGCTCCACCAATAAACAACAACAGGGTTGTATCTCTAAAATAATCCGCGGTGATCTTAACTGCTGTGAACATCTGGTTGAATGTCGGGAGCCAAAAACGATTTAAAACAACTGACAGTAAAACGGCGAGACAAACGATAAAGCAACATTCTAATAATAATTGAGCAACAAGTTGCCGGTGTGAACTTCCCATCACCTTTCTCATCCCTATTTCCTTTAATCTCCTGTTTGCATGAGCAACGGTGGTATTGGAAAAATTTAAACAGGCAGAAAGGAAAATTAACAGCGCCAAAGCAATAGGGCCAAAGGCTGCAGAATTCTCGGGACGTTCATAAAGTCCGTTATTATCGATATCGCCAATGATTGCATTTTCACGCAATGAAATAAGTTTAAAGCCAGAAGCTTTCCAGTCCAATCTTGCTTTATTCTGTATAGGTATATATTTAGCAAGAGATTTTGTGATCAATGGAACATCTGCCTTATTGGGGATCCTGAAAAATGCTGCATCAAGCATCCAGGCCCAATCATCCGGGGCGATCTTTGATCCATCGCCTTTTAAATAATTTTCAAAATTGGTAATGAAGTCAAAACGCATTGAAGAATTTGGCGGAACATCTTTTAGCACACCGGTTACGGTTAGCGGCATTGCATACTCCTCACCGGAATAAAAGATCAATGATTTGCCAATTGCATCTTGTTTTCCAAAATATTTTTTTGCGGTGGATTCAGTGATCAGTACAGAATTTTTATCAGTTATGTTGTTAGAACCTGCAACAACAGGAAAATTGAACAGATCAAAAAAGGCAGGGTCAGTAAAATGCACTTGCTGGGCAAAGGGTTCATTCTTATCATACTTTACATTGGAGCCGCGGCTATCATAACGCACCGTTTCAGCGATCCCGGCAAACTCAGCCTGGGCCTGCTTTACAGCAGCCATTGGAAAAATTCCTTTCACACCATTTGCACCTGATTGAAAAGTAAGTGCACGGTAAACGTTATCCCGGTCTTTATGAAAATTATCGAAGCTGAAACTAAAGCGATAGGTTTGAAAACCCCAAACGATGGCAGCCAGGCCGACACCCAACCCAAAAATGTTGAGTAATGTGTAACCCTTGTAGCGCCACATGTTGCGCAAAACGATTTTATAAACGTTCTTAAACATAAAATAAATTTTAGGTGGTAAGTTTTATGTTTTTATTTTATCAGCATTAGTAATTCTATTCATCGTCCCTTCCGGCTCCGGCGGACACTTGTACTGCAATAATTCTATTCAACTATTTTGTCAGACACGAACCGTGTTTGTAATCCGCTGATTGCTGAACAGCGATAAGAACGTACAAGAGTGCGACGCAACAAAAGCCAAATATTTATTCTACAGCCCGGCTCATAAAAATTTCCTCAAAAATCTTTTCAATCATGTATCCCGATAGCTATCGGGACCCGGTTTATTCTGCTCTCAAGCTCTTCACCGGATTCGCAACAGCCGCCTTTATTGCCTGGAAACTGATCGTTATTAATGCGATCACTAAGGCCAATACAACAGCCACAACGAATATCCACCAACTGATCTCAACACGATATGCATAATCCTGCAGCCACTTATTAATTGCAAACCATGATAATGGCAATGCGATCAATGCGGCTATCAAAACATATTTTAAAAAATCCTTTGATAACTTAAATACGATGTGCTGAAGGGAAGCGCCCAATACTTTTCTTATGCCCACTTCCTTTACTCTTTTTTCAGCAGCATAAGAAGCGAGGCCAAACAAACCAAGACAAGAAATGATGATCGCTAAAATGGCAAGCGCACCGACGATTGTACTTATCTGCGAATCGGCGCGATACACTTCTTTAAAATGATCATCAAGGAATTGATATTCGTAAGGAATTCCGGGATTCACTTTTTTCCAAACCGATTCAATATAGTTCAACGCATCCTTTGCCCGGCTTCCATTTATTTTTACCGACATATTGCCATAACCGCAATCTGTGCAGTTAAACATGAACATGGTCTCGATCTTATGATGCAAAGAATTAAAATTGAAATCTTTTGCAATTCCAATGATCTGTCCTGCCGAATCAAATCCAAAGTTTTTACCGAGCAAAGAAGAATACTCTGCTTTCGTATTATCCTTTAATAACTCTTTTGCAAGTGATTCATTGATTATATATTCTCTTCCTTTCATGGATGAATCAGTTGAAAATTCCCTTCCATCGATTAACTGAATTTTATAAAGCTTTACATAGTCAGGGTCAACGATCAAACGGGTTGATGTCAGATCCCTTCTTGGTCCATCACCTATGAATTGAATGCCTGATTGATCCAAATGGCTCCCGAGGATGTCTTGTGAAGCCGTAACGCCGGTGACAAGTGTATTTTGCAGCAATTCTTTTTTGAGAAGTTGATAATTCCGGGCTCCCTGGTTAAGCGGCACATTCACCACCTGCTCACGATCAAAACCGGTAGCACGGTTTTTCATAAAGTTTAATTGCCGTATGGCAAACGTGGTAGCAATGATCAGGAAAATGGCTGAAGCAAACTGTGTTACTACAAGAACATTTCTTAATAAACTCTTACTTCTTCCTGTTTGGGGCGATCCTTTTAAAACTTTTACAGGTTTGAATGATGACAGGTAGGCTGAAGGATACAGACCTGAGATTATTCCAAGACCAATAGTGCCGGCAATCAAAGACAAAATAAGTTTCCAACTGGTAAATATTGGAAAGTCAAGATCTCTTCCACTTAAGTTTTCTATTGCGGGTAAAAAAAGTTTTACAAGAATGATGGCAAAAAATAATGCGATAAAGGTGAGCATTATTGATTCACCAATAAATTGCATTGATAACTGCCAGCGAAATGCGCCGATCGATTTGCGAACACCCACTTCTCTCGCTCTTTCTGCTGAACGTGCTGTTGAAAGATTCATGAAATTGACACAAGCGATCAGCAATACCACGAGAGCTATTATAAAAAAGATCTTTGTATAGCTTTTATCAAATTGCTGGTAATTCCAACTGTCCAGGCCGATATCATTAGCCCCTCCATGCACTTCACTTAATGGTAGCAAAAAAAGCTCATAATTTTTCCAGTTATCTTCTGCCATATGTCTTTTGAGATAATCAGGAAATTTCTTTTCTAATGCAGCAATGTTTGTGTTTGGTGCCAGCTCGAGGTAAGTATTCAACCAGTTACCACCCCAGTTATCCATCCACTGAGGCTGTTCAATAGTTCTGAAAGGAACCAGCGCATTAAACTGCAAATGAGAATTCTGCGGCAGATTTGCTAAAACACCTGTCACTTGCAGTTCAGTTGTATCATTACGCCGGTACCATGTAAGCATTTTCCCCATCGGGTTTTCTTTACCAAAAAACTTTTCTGCATATTCTTTTGTTAATACAATTGTGTTTGGCTTTTCCAGTGCGGTTTTACGATCGCCCTGCAATAATTTAAAATCGAAAATGTGGAGGAATGTGGAATCAACTATGCCTATTCTCTTTATATAAACTTTTTTCTCTCCATAATTCAACGGCGTATTGCCGCTGCCATTGATCCTTGTAAAATTTTTTATTTCAGGAAATTCAGCTTTTAATGTCGGGGCCATGGGATACATTGATAATGCTACTTTTTGTGCAGCCACCATGCCTTCAAACTTCTGCACTTCATTGAGCCGGTAAATATTTTTTGAATGGAAGTTGTCAAAGCTCCTTTCGTAAAAAACAAACAGGAGGATAGCAATACAAGCGGCCATGCCGATAGATAAGCCGATCATATTTATCGTAGAATAAACTTTATTCTTCCATAAATTTCTCCAGGCTGTTTTGAAATAATTTCTGAACATAATGTTTGTTTTAATACTACTCAGTTCGTAATGATTTTATCGGGTTAGCAATCGCAGCCTTAATAGCCTGAAAGCTTACTGTCAATAATGTAATTATCAATGCACCGGCTCCTGCCGCTCCAAAAATCCACCATGATAAGTCCGCACGGTACTGGTAATCCTGTAACCAGTTATTCATAAAATAATAAGCGATGGGAGCTGCAATGAACAGGGATACAATAATTAAAAAAGCAAATTCCTTCGATAACAAACCCCATACATTAAACACCGATGCTCCTAATACTTTGCGCACACCAATTTCTTTTGTTCTTTGCTCCGCAATAAAAGATGCCAGGCCGAAAAGTCCCAAACAGGAAATAAAAACTGCTAACACCGCAAAAAAACCTGACAGCTTGCCAATTCGTTCTTCTGCTGCAAATTTCAATGCATAATCCTCATCAACGAATTTGTAATCGAACGGTGCAGCCGGCACGAGTTTTTTAAATACCGCTTCTATTTTTGGAAGAGCCTTGCTCATCGCAACACCCGGGTTGATTCGTATATTGATCCAGCTGACACCTCCATTCAATGGCTTTATAAAAAATAATGTTGGTTCAACAGGTTCATAAGGTGATTCCATCACCATATCTTTTATTACTCCTAAAATTGTATAAGGCTTAGGTACATTGTCACGCCATTTCCAGGTGATTGTTTCCCCAACGGGTTTTTTAATTCCATATATTCTGCAGCCGCTTCATTGATCACCACGCCGGATGAATCACTGGCATATGCTTCTTGAAAAATCGCGGCCGGCAATAAATTGCCAGCCGATTGTTTTCCCATGTTCATGTGTTACAGCCAGCGTTCCGAAACTTTCTTCTTTATTAGGATCTTTATCCTTTCCAATCAAATCCATTGTTGCCGGATGCCACTTCAGTTACTTTTCCCATTGACTGCAGACATTTCAGCCACTACACCGGTATTCAATAATTCAGTTCTGATCAAATCATATTTCCATTAAAATCATCTGATTTCATTTCCATCATTATCAATCCTTCACGTGTATAGCCAACCGGCCGGTCTTTTGCAAACTGTACCTGGCGATAAACAACGATGGTGCTGATGATCAGCGCTACTGAAACTGTGAACTGCATTACCACCAATACTTTTCGTGGGATTGCTGCTAATTTACCGGTACGGAATGTTCCTTTCAATACTTTCACCGGTTTAAAGGAAGAAAGATATAATGCAGGATAACTGCCCGCAAGAATACCTGTAATCAAAATAAAACCAATGCTTATCAACCAGAAATAAAAATCATTCCATGGCATTGTCATTTCCTTTGCCGAAAGATCATTGAACCATGGAAGAAAAATACCAGCCAGCAAACAGGAAAGAACAAATGAAATAATAACAACCAAAAATGATTCACTGAAAAACTGATACAACAATTGTTTCCGCATTGAGCCAATCGTTTTACGAATGCCGACTTCCTTTGCTCTTTTTTCCGAACGGGCCGTGCTCAGATTCATAAAATTGATACAGGCAAGCAATAATACAAACATACCAATGACAGCTACCAGCCACACCATGCGAACAGGCTTATCATCAGTTACGCCTGCTCTTGTAACAGGGTATAAATGCCAGTTGCTCATCGGATGCAGGAATACCTGTGGATTGCGTGCTGCATCTTCTTTATAACTTTCAAGATTTTTAATGTTTTGAAGTTCTGCATCTTTTATACTATTATTGACTGTTTCAAAATCAGCACCCGGTTTTATCTCAGCATAGATTTTGAGAAAATGATTATGCCAATCGGTTATTGCTCTTTTTTGTATCCAGTCATTTTCTGAAACCCATAAGTTCCATGTTGAAAAGAATTTGATGTTATTGAATTGGGTATTCAACGGAAGATCTTCATAAACACCAGATACTTTTACATTCATTTTATTATTGATCATTACCAGTTGATCCATAGGATCTGCATTACCAAAAAGCGCTTTTGCGGTAGATGCAGAAAGCATGATGGAATGAGGATCTTTTAACCCGTTCCAATTTCCTTTCAGCATTTTTAATGTGAGCATTTCCGGTGCATCTTCATCCATAAATTGTCCTGTAGAGGATAGTTTTTTTTCACCTGCGGAAAGAATATATTCCTGCACCCACGATGCCCTGATGATTTGCTTGAAATTATTTTTATAAGTTGTCTGAAGTTCTGTTGCCAGCGGGTATTGCAAAGAATTATTAATAAATGCGCCTTCCTTAGGATCATTTCCGCGAACCATTACCTGTGCAATACGGTCATAATTCTGATGATATTTATTAAATGATAATTCATCATATATCCATAAACCAATCAATAAGGCTACAGCCATACCAACAGTAAGCCCGCCAATATTTATGAAGGAAGAAACTTTATTTCTTGAAAGATTTCGCCATGCGATTTTGAAATAATTTTTGATCATAATGTTTGCTTTAATAATTATTAATTAATTTATTGGTTACTCCGTTCGCAATGATTTAACCGGGTTTGCTAAAGCCGATCTCACCGAATGAAATCCTACCGTTGCCAATGCAATTAATATTGTAGCAAGCGCAGCTGCAATAAATACCCAACCCTGCACAGGAATTCTAAAAGCAAAATCCTGCAGCCATTTATTTCCCGCATACCATGCCAGTGGGATAGCAATCAGAATAGCAATCCCGATCATTAATAAAAAATTTCTTGCTATCAGCATTGTTATGCTGGTAACATTTGCCCCAAGAACTCTTCGTATGCCAATTTCTTTTGTTCGCTGAACTGTAGTGAATGCCGCCAAGCCAAATAATCCTAAACAGGCAAGCAATATGGCAAGTGTTGCCGCAACGGTGAACAATGCCGATGATCGTTGCTCACCAGCATATAGTTTGTTATAATCTTCATCAAGAAAATGATAAGTAAAAGGCCGTTCAGGCAGTCGTTGCTTCCACATCATTTCAAGGCGGCCCAAGGTGGCTTGTATATCATTGCCATTTATGCGAGCCATGAACGTCCTCGAAAAATCACGGCCGAGTAATAAAACCATTGGTCCGATAGGTTCACGAAGGCTATTGAAATTAAAATCTTTTACAACGCCTACCACCGGGCCATCATAACCTTTGCTTATTGTTTTACCAATTGCCTGCTCCGGTGTCCACCCGATCTTGTTTGCTAACGATTCATTGATGATATAGGGCTGCTTAAAATTGGCAGACCTGTTTGAAGTATCCATCATCGCAAAATCAGATTGCTGAAAATCACGGCCGGCAACCAATTGCATCTTTAATGTTTTTGTAAAATCAAGATCTACCGGCATTGCATTTAATGAAATTTCTTTTTTTCCTTTTTCATCAGTTACTATTATACCATCCCCCCATTCGACAAATTCAGGAGTTTCATAAGCAGCAGTTACGCCTTCCACTCCCTGCACTTGCGCTATTGCCTCTTTTATATTTTGAAAATCTCTCAGCATTTTTCCTCCGATCGGCAATACTGCAATATGATCTTTATCATAACCCAGGTTCTTTGTTTGCATAAAATTCATTTGCTGCAAAATGATAACAGTATAAATGATAAGAAACACAGAAATGCTGAATTGAATTACGATTAAAGATTTGCGAAGTGTTCCGCTGCCACCGGTGATACGAAATCCTTTTTTTAATACACTCAGCACTTTTGTACCCGATAATATCATGGCAGGATAAAAGCCGGCAAGAAAACTTACCAATATTGCAAAAGCAGCAAGTGAAATGACCGGTACAGGCTGCAACAAGACCTCTGAAGTAAATTCTTTCCCGGTAACATTATTAAAATAGGGAATTAATAAAACGCCTAACGTCAACGCAAGTGCAGCGGAAAGAAAAGTAATAACCGTGGATTCACCAATAAACTGAAAGAAGACTTGCTTCTTCGATGCACCCAATACTTTTCGCATTCCTATTTCATTTCCCCTGCCCGTGGATTGTGCAGTAGCAAGATTTGTATAATTAGCGGATGCAATGATCAATATCAGCAATGCGATGACGGCAAACATATATATGTACGTCATGTTGCCGTTGGGCTCAAAGCCTGCCAGTGATGATCTTAAGTGTACGGTTTTTAATGGTTCAAGATGATAGGTGAGATAATCGTTTCCCTCAAGCCTTGCTTCTTTTCTTACTTCAGGCGTTTTCATATAGGCCACAATCTGCTGTCGCAATTGCGGAATATCTTTTTTATCTCTTACTAATAAATAAGTGATCCAGTTTGCTTCCCACCATTTCTCCGTTTTTACATAATTGCCGAGATTGAAAAACTGTGTAACAAAATCAAATTTGATCTGTGAATTTTGCGGAGCATCCTCACAAATTGCCGATACGGTAAATTCTTTTCCGAATGCATTTATCGTTTTATTGAGTGCCGGATCGTTACCAAAATACTTTTTTGCCATCGATTGTGTCAATACCATTTTATTTGGTGCATCAAGAGCAGCAGCAGCATTTCCCTCAAGCAGTTTAAAAGAAAATATTTTAAAAAGAGGTTCATCCGCGAAAAGGATCCGTTGTTCATCAAATACTTTTTCTCCATATTTAATAATACCCTGGCTGATGAATCCTCTTACAAATTCTTCAACAGCCGGAAATACCCTTTTAAATTGCGGCCCAACTTTAGTTCCGGTTGTTGAGTTTGTATTTACAGTTCCGGCGTTATTGTACTCCATTGTTACACGAACAATTCTATCTGCGTTCGTGTTAAACTTATCATAGCTCAGCTCATGATCAATATATACCCCGATTAACAGGCAGGCAGCAAGTCCAACCGTTAAGCCAATAATATTAATGCCCGAATAAAGTTTGTTTTTACCGAGGTTACGAAACGCGGTCTTTAGATAATTTTTAAACATGATAATTAGTAATTATTAATTAATAATTATTGATTACTCCGTCCTCAATGATTTCACCGGGTTAGTAATAGCCGCCCTGATCGATTGAAAACTCACTGTTATTAAAGCGATCAGCAATGCCGAAACTCCTGCAACTATAAACACCCACCATTGAATATTTATTCTGTACGCAAAATCTTTTAACCAGGTATTCATCAGCCACCACGCTATTGGCGACGCAATCACAATTGCTATCAAAACCAGTTTCACAAAATCTTTGGAAAGAAGTGCAGCAATACCTGACACTGATGCGCCAAGTACTTTTCGTACACCGATTTCTTTTGTTCGTTGCGAAACAGCTACCATCGTTAAACCAAGCAGCCCCAAACAGGAAATAAAAATGATGAGTATGGAAAACGTTACAGACAAGCTGCTTAATTGCTGCTCGGTTTTATATTGCTTATTGTAATCTTCATCGACAAAAGAATAATCAAATGGATGGCCCGGTAATGTTTTATTCCAAGCTGTTTCCAAAGATTGTATTGCTGTTTTTACATTTTCAGTTGGTATGCGCACAGAAACACTGCCATACCAAAACCAGTTTGGTAAAATGTGCATTACCATTGGCTGCACTTTCTGCTGAAGTGAATTAAAATGGAAATCTTTGACTACTCCGATGATCTTTCCTTCTTTTGATCCGTTCCAGGTAAAGCTTTTTCCAATTGCATTTTGAGGTTCGCCCCAGCCCAACTCTTTTACTGCTGCCTCATTAAGAATAAAAGCAGAAGAATCGTTTCCATATTCTTTTGAAAACCCTCTGCCTGCAGCCACATTGAGCTTATAGGTATTGATAAAGTCAAAATCAACGATCAGTGTAGCCATTGTCTGAGTACGCTCTCTTGGCACACCTTCGGGTAATACTACAATATTTGACAACCGCCCGCCTGGAACAGATGAAGACGAGGTGATTCCACCAATTCCCGGTACCGTTTGAAAATTATTTTTAAGCAATTCTTTGGCAATACTTTCTGATTGATTGCGTAACGGGATATTCAGTACCTGTTCTTTACTAAACCCAAGATCCCGCGTTTGCATATATTTTAATTGCTGAAATGCAATGATAGTTGCGATGATCAATGCCACTGTTATTGAAAATTGAAAAACCACAAGGGCTTTTCGCAATGAAAATGCCGCCCCGGGTTTTAAAAAAGTTTTTCGTATCGTTATTAATGGTTTGATGCGTGACAGGTAGAAAGAAGGAAAAAAACCGGCTGCAATGCCCAGCAAAACGGAAAACAACATTAACCCCACGGCAAACTGAACCGAAACCTGTGTCGCAATGCTCACTTGTGTGTCCGCTAATTTATTAAACAGCGGTAAGAAGGATAAGGCCAATACAATTGCCAACGCTATTGAAATAAATGAAATGAGAATGGCTTCCGTCAGCAATTGCATCATTAATTGTAAAACGGTAGCACCACTCACTTTTTTTATACCTATTTCTTTTGATCTTTTAAATGAAGTGGCCGTAGCGAGATTCACGTAATTGATACACGCAACCAGTAGCAGGAAAAAAGCAATAAATCCGAGTATCCGTAAAGATTGAATATTCCCGTTAGGATTTAATTCACCTCTAAGATCAGAATGCAGGTGAATGCTTTTAAGTGGCTGCAAATATTGAGTTCCCTTTAATCCAAATTCTTTATTTTGTTTGGCATTGTATTTATCTATAATGCCGGCAATTTTGGTATCAAGTGCAGCGGCATCTTTGGGATCTTTTAAGAGAATATAAGTATAGTAGTTATCATTCCACCAGTTTGTAAATCCATTTGGGCCGATTTGCCTTTCTAATAATTTCATAGGTGTAATAATGTCAAAGTAAAAATGATTATTCAGTGGAAGGTCTTTAGCCACACCGCTTATTTTAAGCGGCGTCGTATCGTTCATCATTATTACCTTGCCGACCGGTTCTTTGCTACCGAATAATTTTTTAGCGATGCTTTCGGTGATCACGGCTGAGTTAATATCGCTGAGCACTGTACCCCGGTCGCCTTTTATCAGCGGGTATCCAAACACTTCAAAAAAAGTAGAATCGGCATAAAAAAATCTGTCGGTAAAAAAATTCTGTTGATTGTATCCGATCAACGGATTATCGCCTGAGAAACGAACTCCATTTTCAATCTCGGGAAAGTCTTTTATCAGGGCGGGCAACAGTGGTGCTGCAGTCACAGCAAATTCTTTCACCGGCTGTTTTTCCAGCTCAAGCTTTAACGCCACCCTGTATACTCTGTCTGCATTGGCGCCGGACCTGTCATAGCTGAGCTCATAGCTTATCCAGAAATAAATAATTAAACAGGCAGCCAGGCTTATTGTAAGTGCACTAAGATTCAACGCCGTGAAAGTTTTATTCCTCCACAGATTGCGCCAGGCTATTTTGAAATAGTTTTTTAACATGTTATCTGTTTTAATAATTATTATTTAATAATTATTAATTATTATTTATTCAGTCCGCAACGATTTCACAGGGTTCGCTATCCCTGCTTTAACAGCCTGCACACCGATCGTCACAAACGCAACAATCACCGCTACTGCTCCTGCCGCAATGAATACCCACCAGCCAATTGAAATGCGATAAGCAAAATCCTGCAGCCATTTATTCATAAAATACCAGGCAAATGGCGCCGCTATCACTAATGCAACAACTACCAGCTTTAAAAAATCTTTTGATAATAATTTTACAATACCGGGTAATGATGCGCCAAGCACTTTACGAATTCCAATTTCTTTTGTACGATTGATTGCAGCCAGTGCAGCTAATCCAAATAAACCAAGACAAGCTAAAAAAACAGATATACCACCGGCCCATCCAATTATATTGCTCCACTTCCTTTCTGACTTATAAAAATTGTCAAGACTTTCATCAAGGAAACTATACTTAAATGGAAGATCAGCCACAACACTTGTCCATGCTTTTTGCATAGCACCTAATGCGGGTGCAGGATTGCCGGGTTTTACACGAACAAAAAATTTATACGGTGCGTAATCTGCGTACTGGTGAAACATCTGGGGCAATACTTTTTCTTTCAACGGGCGGTAATTAAAATCTTTAACAACACCGATCACTATCGGTGTTTTTGTTTCCATATATCCTTTTATCTGCTGACCGACTGCATTGTCAATTGTCCAACCAAAATCTCTCACCATTGCTTCATTCACAATTACTGATGTAACCGTGTCTTCAGTGAACTTTGGATCGAAATTTCTTCCGGCGATCATTTTCATTCCCATCAAAGGGATGTATTGGTCATCAACAAAATATTCGATGACATCTTTATGAGCACCATTGTATTCAAATCCCGAACGGCTCCAGCCAGTTCCTTCACCAAGACCAAGCTCGGCACCGGCCACACCAATAATATCAGTTCTTGAAGCAAGTGCCTGTTTGAATAAAGGAAATATTTCTTTTGTCTTTGTATCACTCGCATCTACTACAATGATATTTTCTTTATTGAACCCGGGGTTTTTGCTGCTCATGAATTTTGTTTGCTGCAAAATGATCATCGTACAAATAATCAATCCGATCGACAAAGCAAACTGAACCGTTACAAGAGATTTAGTAAAAAGATTTGCACCGTTCACCCGGATCTTACTTTTCAAAACTTCGATCGGCCTGAAGCCTGATAATATCAATGCAGGATAACTGCCGGCAAGTAATCCAACAAGTAACGTTAAACCTGCAAGCATCCAGCTCATTTCAGGATATAATGAAAAAGAGAAGTGCAGCTCGCGACCGGAAAGTTTATTGAAATAAGGAAGTAACAATTTTACCAGCAACAAACCGATCAATAATGATAATACACTAAGTAAGATCGCTTCGGCCAAAAATTGTATGATCAAATGTTTTCTTTCACTGCCAATTACTTTTCTTACACCTACTTCCTTTGCTCTTCTTGCAGAACGGCCAATGGCCAGTGTGGTAAAATTTATACAGGCAATTAATAATACTCCGGCTGCGATGCTTAATAATATCCAAATTGTTCCTGGGTTTACTTGTTCAACGGAACCGCCGAATATTTTTGTATCGGTATGCCCGGCCATTAACGGCTGCAAACCATAACGGACAGGAGGTTTATTGCCTTCCCATTTAAATCCTGACTCTTTTAATTCTTTTTCTTCATCGGGATAATATTTATGACGAAATGCTGCAAGGTTTTGAACATCATTTGCTAAACCACTTCCTTTATTCAATTGCACATAAGTAATATATGCCGAACGATGCCAGTTATTGACTCCTCTCTTACCATGTGGTGTAGTTTCCCAATACAAAAAGTTTCCAAGGATGCTAAAACGAATGGAAGAGTTTGCAGGTATATCTTCTGCCACTGCGCTAATAGTAAATGGAACAAACTCTTCACCGATCTTTATTTCGATCTTACGTCCAACTACATTGTCAAGTCCGAATAGTTCCTTAGCTTTTGCTTTTGTAAGTACAACATTCTGCAACTCTTTTAGCGCACCGTGCGGAGTTCCGTATTTCAATGGGAATGTAAACACCGATAACACGGATGGATCGGCATATGCCACTTCTGCACGCAACACTTTACCATCTGCTTTAATAAAACTTTCACCCCAACCCTCCTGGAAACGGACATACTCCTTCACTTCAGGCAAATCTGTTTTCATAGCAGGACCCAATGGAGATGGCATGTATACATCACCGCCCGCTTCCTCATTGTTCATTGCCTCTGTCCATCGATAAACACGGTAAATATTATCGGCATCCTTATGAAAACGATCAAAGCTGAATTCATTTACCGAATACAAAAGAAACAACGAAAAACACGCAAGCCCGATCGATAAACCGGAAATATTTATAAACGAAAGGATCTTTTGCCGGCCGAGATTACGCAAAGCGATTTTGAAATAATGTTTGATCATAATGTTTGTTTTAATAATTATTAATTAATAATTATTAATTATTACTACTCCGTCCGCAACGACTTTACCGGATTTGCTAATGCAGCTTTTATCGATTGAAAACTGATAGTAAGCAAAGCGATGCTTCCTGCAAGCAATGCCGTGATCACAAATACTGTCCAACTGATGTTTGTTCTGTAAGCAAAATCCTGCAGCCATTTGTTCATTACAAACCACGTGATAGGCGATGCAATAACGACAGCAATTAATACCAGCTTTAAGAAATCTTTTGACAATAAGCCTACAACATTACCGGTACTTGCTCCTAATACTTTTCTTACGCCGATCTCTTTTGTACGCTGTTCGGCGCTGAATGCAGCAAGACCAAACAACCCAAGGCAGGAAATCAGAATGGCAATGACTGTGAAATTCTTCACGATAGACGCAAGTCTTGCATCGGCTTGATAATTTTTCTGAAAATCCTCATCGAGAAAATTATATTCAAATGGCTCGTTAGGATTTAAGCGCCGCCAAACATTTCCCATTGAAGTAAGCAAACCTTTGAGGTCATCAGTCTTTGCATGAGCGATCATGTAATTAAAATTGGACCGGTTGTTCAGTTGGAAACCATAAGGCTCGATGGGTGAATGCAGGTCCTTAAAGTGAAAATCCTTTACAACGCCGACGATTGGCAAACGATAGCTCTCACCTTGCCAATCAAACCAAACTTCTTTTCCTGCCGCATCCTTTTCATCTTTGAACCCAATCTCTTCTATTGCTTGCTGGTTTAATATCACCCTGAAATTGGTATCTGCAGGAAAATCTTTTGAAAACAGCCTTCCGGATGCAGGCTTTATGCCAAGCGTTTGCAAAAAGCCTTCATCAACCCAATTCATGAATACTCTTTTTGCCGAATTCATATTACCGCCTTCCTTATACAGAGGCATATCACTTGGATTGATGATGCCCGGGTAATACAAAGAAGCGCCGACATTCAAAATTTGTGGATTTTTTTTAAGCTCATCTTTTAATTCAGCATAAATAGCTTTGCTTGGGCCGCTCCGCAATGGAATAATGATCTGCTGATCTTTTTCAAATCCAAGATCTTTAGATTGCATGTACTTCATTTGATTGTTGATGGTAACTGAAGCCACGATCAATCCGACTGAAATAACAAATTGAAAAACCACGAGGGCTTTACGCAGCGATACAGCAGCCAATGAATTAGTGATACGTCCTTTTAAAACTTTTATCGGTTTAAAAGAAGAAAGATAAAAAGCCGGATAGCTGCCAGCTATAAGACCCGTAAGAATCGCCAATACAAAAAATCCCGCCAATAAAACTCCATGCTGCTGAAATGAAAACACTATTTCCTTATGTGCAAGTGTGGAGAAAAAGGGAAGTAAGACTTTTGCGAGCACCAATGCAAATACGAAAGCTATCAATGACATCAAAATAGATTCGCCCATGAATTGCCTGACCAGGGAATTTTTCTCGGCACCCAATACCTTTCGTACTCCTACTTCAGCAGAACGTTTGGATGAACGGGCGGTAGAAAGATTCATGAAATTGATACAGGCGATCAACAACGTAAAGAATGCAATGGATGCAATGATGTACAAATAAGTAACACTTCCATTCGGTGTTACGTTACTGGTTGTATTTGAATACAGGTGAACATCCCTGACTGGTGTAAGAAATTGTTTTTTATAAAAACCCATTGCCTTCAGGTCCTTACCTGCATATTGGTCAATAAATGCCGGGAACTTTGCTTCTAATTGTTTTGCATCCGCTCCTTTCTTCAATAAGAAATAAGTATAATACATATTGTTCGTAGCAAGACTGGTTGCCTGGTTGGCCGATTGCGCAATACCGCCCCCGTTGATCGACATGAAAAATCTCGCATCGATATGACCGGGAACTTTCGGATCGGCAAATACGCCGGTTACATTGAAATCAAAATCGCCATTGGTATTACTGCTTACACGAACAGCTTTATTCAGTGGAGATTCTTTTCCAAATATTTTCCTGGCTACTTCTTCTGATAACACCAATGAATTTGGTGCCATCAACGCCGTCTCGGGATTACCTTCAATGAAATCATAAGTAAGAACCTGGAAAAATGTTGAGTCGGCAAGATACCCGTGTGCTTCATTAAACGATTTCACTGCACCAGTCTTATCGGTGTATTGCAGCAGTGTTTTGTCTTCTGAAAATGTTCTTAATAATCGAGTTGATTTTTCGATCTCGGGGAAAACCATTTGCATCGTTCTCGCCATCGGCGCAGGAGTGTTTGCCGTTCTGTCTTCCTTTCCTTCCTTCACAAAGGTTGTTCCCAGTTGATAAACACGGCTTCCATTTGTATGCTGACTGTCATAGCTTAATTCATAATAGAGATACATTGAAATAAGCATGCAACAGGTAAGACCGATGGATAAGCCAAAAATATTGATGAAAGAAAAAGTTTTATTCTTCATCATATTTCTCCAGGCCACTTTGATATAATTCTTAATCATATGATTTCATTTTAATGGTCATATAATTTTTAACGCATAAATTATCTTATTACAAGATTGACTCTTCCACTGCCTGCCCTGATTGTAACCGGAATTCCGCCACCATTGAGTTTACCCTCTATTTCATCATCTTCCACAGAGCCACTGAAATTGCTAAGGTTACCGCTTTTGACCTTTGACCCGCTTACTCTCAGATCCATACCTTTATTAGGAAGCTCTACATCAATACTGCCGGCCGAATTACTTATTTTAACAAACTTGCCAAGCTCAGTTATTTGCACATCGATACTGCCGCCGCTGGTTGACGCTTCAAGACTGCATGATAGTTTTTGCAAATCGACATTGCCGCCGGAAGTGTGAGCATAAAGTTCTCCTTTCACCATCTGCCCCTTTACACTGCCACCACTTGTTGAAGCATCGATAGTACCATCGAGGTTATCGAGATGGACCGATCCACCTGAAGTAGAAAGCCTGATCTTACCTGTACAATTATTTGCCTCAATGCTGCCACCGCTTGTGGAAAGATCAATATTCTGATGACTGTTATCTACATGGATACTTCCACCGGATGTTTGCCCCTTTATATCGCCATTTACATTGTCTACATGCAGGCTTCCGCCACTGGTGGCAAATCTTTGTGTGCCTTTTAAACCTGTAAGGTGAATGCTGCCTCCGCTTGTGTTCAGATCGGTAGAAACATTTGCGGGTACATAAATTCTAAAAGAGATGGATAATGCATCCTGCCAATTCATATTCCTCCGCTTCGGCTTTGCAATTGTTGAAAGTTTATTATTACTGACCGATACCGTTAAGTCATAATCCTCATTCAGTTTTTTTTGAATTTCTTCTTTTGACAAATTTGAATTCCTGTTACGATTCGATGGCCAAATAAATACTTCCACTTTTGTTTCGCCGGCTGAAGCCGCTATTACCGTAATACTGCCACCGGATGTTTCAGACTCTATGTTTTTGATAGATTCATTGGCAAATGACTTTGTTTGAAATGGAACATCATTTTTATCCTGCGCAAAAGACAATTGATAAAAACAAGCTATCAATAATATTAACAAGTACTTTTTCATATTTTGTTTTTTATAGTTTAAAAATTATTCAGTTCTTAATGACTTAACAGGGTTTGCCAACGCCGCCTTAATTGCCTGGAAGCTGATCGTAAATAACGCTACGAATAATGCCAATGCTGCTGCTATGATAAATATCCACCAGCTTATTTGGGTGCGATAAGCATAGTTCTGCAGCCAGTTATGCATAAACCACCACGCCAATGGAAATGAAATGACAGATGATATGATAACCAGTTTCAAAAATTCTTTGGAAAGAAGACCCGTGATACCAGGAATAGATGCTCCTAATACTTTACGTATCCCTATTTCTTTTGTTCTTCTCTCAGCGGTATAGGCAGCTAATCCAAATAAACCAAGACACGTAATAACGATAGCAAGCAACGCAAATATTCTTGACAGCTTTCCGATCAGCATTTCACTTTTGAATTGCAGGTCAAATTCATCATCCACAAAAATGTAGTTGAAAGGATAGCCGGGATTATTGCTTTTTACAATAGACTCAATTTTTGCAATTGCTTTTTCTACATTGGCCTGTTTTTTCAATTTCACATACATATAACCAAAATCTTCAGGGTAAGATTGGAGGATCAGCGGGTCACTTTGGCCATACATATCATCAAAAACAAAATCCTTCACCATGCCGATGACTGTATAGTTGGTTGAGTCACGTCTCAGGATAGTACCTGTTACTTCTTTTCTTTTTGTGTCCTTTGAAATTATTTTTGCAAAAGTTTCATTAACTATTAAGCTAAGGCTATCAGATTTTGCGTCAGTATAGAAATCCCGTCCTTTTATTAATTCAATTCCCATAGTATTGATATAACCCGGCGTTATTATGTCTGTCGTTACCAGCACATCTTTTGAAGGATCCTTGCCATCCCAGCTAAAGGATCCGGTAGAACTGCCCATGTAGAGTTGGTTCAGATTTGAAAGCGCAGCATTTTCAACATACCCGGAAGAAAGCAGTTGGTTTTTGATAACTCCAAAATTGTTTTTCATTTCTCCCCGTACCCCCGTCTGGATCACATTTTCCTTATTATAACCAAGATCCCTGTTCTTAATATGCTGTATCTGGTTATACACTATGATCGTACTTATGATCAGTACAATTGAGATGGTAAATTGAAGTACTACTAATCCTTTTCTTATGTATGCAGCGCCACTGCCTTTTAAGTTAATGCCTTTAAAAACCCATACCGGGTTGAATGCCGATAAATATAATGAGGGATAACTACCGGCTACCAAACCACAAATAACGCCAATGAGCAGGAGTGAAATAATATGCACCGGGTTATCGAAGCCAACGATAAGTTTCTTTTCTACCAATGTATTGAACGAAGGCAATACAAAATAAATAATAGCTACAGCGACCAGTAATGATAGAAAAGCCATTATCATTGCCTCACCAATAAATTGTGCAACAAGAATTTTTTTATTGGCACCTAAAACTTTTCTTACTCCTACTTCTCTTGCTCTTTTTTCAGAACGTGCTGTCGCAAGATTCATGAAGTTGATACAGGCAATAAATAATATGATCCAGGCAATGATCCCGAACATCCGGACATATTGAATTCTGCCACCTGCCTGCTTGCCTTCTTCAAATTTGCTGTGCAGTCTCCAGTCATTCATGCTAAAAAGAAATGGCAATGCGGATACTGCAGTGTCTTTTGTTTTTAAATACCCATATAACTTTTTGTTGAGTGAAGCGACATCAGCGTTTTGTTCAACTTCTACAAAAGTTTGCACTCCATTACTGTTCCAGTCATTCAGCCAGCTGTTTTGATCCTGGTAGATCTTGAAAGGAGACAACCAATCAAACTTTATAGAGGAATTCGGAGGCAGGTCTTTAAATACTCCGCCTATTACATATTCTTCTTTACTATCAACTTTGAGTGTTTTACCAATAATATCTTTTTGATCGCCAAAAAATTTTCTTGCCATTTTTTCTGAAATGGCCAACGAATGAAGCTGCTTAAAAACTGCTTCTTTATTTCCCTGCACAAATGGGAGAGTAAGCATGCTAAAGATGGATGAATCAGCATAGTTTCCCCTTTCATAAATGGATTTTTCACCCAGGTTAAACAACGTGTAGTTATCCCACGTAAGGCGACATGTATTTTTAATACCGGGGAATTCATTCTTCATTGCTTCAGCCAATAAACCCGGAGTGGCGCTAAACGTATATGTTTTGCCTTCGAACGGCTGGTTTTCCAGCACCTGGTACAACTGATCTTTTTTGGTATGGTTATGATTATAGCTCCACTCATCTTCGACCCATAAAAAAATAAGCGCGGCACATGCGATGCCAACGGCAAGTCCAAATACATTCAGAAAGCTATAGACTTTATTCTTCCACAGGTTTCTAAAAGCAAGTTTAAAATAATTTCCAAGCATAATAATTAGTAATTATTAATTAATAATTATTCAGTGCGCAAAGATTTCACAGGATTAGCAATAGCCGCTTTAATCGATTGAAAACTCACAGTGATCAATGCAATCACAACGGACAATGATCCTGCGAGTAAAAATATTTTCCAGTCTATCGTTATTCTATAGGTATAACTCTGCAACCAGGTATTCATCATGTACCAGGCAACAGGCACTGCAATTAAGAATGAGATGAACACAAGCATTACAAAATCCTTTGATAATAAATTCCAAACTCCAAGCACGGATGCGCCCAATACTTTTCTTACGCCGATTTCCTTTGTACGCTGAGCCGCTACAAATGAAGCAAGACCAAACAAACCAAGACAGGAAATAGCAATGGCAAGTATTGTAAAAAAGCCTGCAAGCCTTCCTACCCTTTCTTCGCTCTGGAATTTTTTTGCATATTCATCGTCGGCAAACTGAAAGCTGAAAAGCTGATCCTTTTCAAATTTTTTATAAACTGTTTCGATCTTTGCCAATGCATCTTTTGCATTTAAAGAAGGATTTATTTTAGCGATCGTAATGCTTTCCTCATCCGCAGATAAATTAAAAATAGTGGGCCGTGGTTCATCATAAGGTGAGTTCATCACCATATTATGAATAACACCTACTACAGTTAGCGGAGTTCCCCACCAGGTTATTGTTTCCCCAACAGGATTTTTTAGCTGCATAAAACTGGCAGCAGCTTCATTCAAAATAACTGCCGATGTATCGGTAGTAAAATCTTTTGAGAAATCTCTTCCCTCTTTTATGCGCCAGCCAATCGTTTTACCATAATCATACGAAACGCCGACAGTTGAAAAATCAATTGACAGGTTCGGATCTTTTCCTTTCCAGCTAAAACCACTTGTACTTGACCATGTACTTGTTGTTGGGCTGCCTGCTTCTGCCAGTGAAGTGATGACACCTGATTGTGTCAATTCATCTTTTATTGCACCAAAATGTTTATGAATTGCTTCAGTCAGCGGAAGATTTACCAATCCCTCTCTTGTGTAGCCAACAGGGCGGCTTTTTGCAAATTGAATTTGTTTATACACAATGATAGTACCGATAATGAGTATAACTGAAACGGTAAATTGAACAACAACCAACGCTTTTCTTGGAAGTGCCGCAAAGCGTCCGGCCTTAAATGTCCCTTTTAAAACTTTTATCGGTCTGAATGAAGAAAGATAAAATGCAGGATAGCTGCCGGCAACAAGTGCAGTGAAAATTATAAACGCTAAGCTTATTGCCCAGAAATAAGGATTCAGCCACAGGATCGACATTTGTTTATCCGCAACACTATTAAAGAAGGGCAGTAATAATCGTACAAACAAAAGTGACAATGCAAATGAAAAAATTACTGTCAGTAATGACTCGGTAAAGAATTGAATGATCAATTGCTTGCGGAGAGAACCCACGGTTTTACGAATACCGACTTCCTTTGCTCTTTTTTCACTCCTTGCCGTACTTAAGTTCATAAAATTTATGCAAGCCAATAACAAAACAAACACTCCAATAATTCCAAACATCCACACATATTGAATAGCGCCGCCAACATTTACCCCATTTTTAAATTCAGAATGCAAATGCCAGTTGCTCATAGGCTGCAGAAACAATGCTGGTTTCTTTTTTGCAAGTTGTTCATTTACTCTTTTCAGCTTGGCATCTTTGATCTTTGCAGAAACAGCAGCGAAGCCGGCATTGTCGTTCAACTGAACAAATAAGGAAAAAGAATTCGGTCTCCATGGATCCGTTATCGTCTTTATCCACTCAGTGTTGTTATATATCATCTCCCATGTTGACATAAAAGACAGGTGTGCAAAAATGGAATTATGCGGAAGGTCTTTATATATACCGGTTACTTTTACATTCATCTGGTTATCTATCTTCATCAGCTTATTGATCGGGTCCGCATCGCCGAAATAAGCTTTGGCAGCCGATTCAGACAGTAATAATGAAGATGGATCATCAAGGCTGCCATTTCCGCGAACTATTTCAAGACTAAACAAAGCAGGCGCTTCTTTTTCGAAATAACCTCCTTCCTTTTTCAATTTTTTTTCATCCAATGCCAGCAAATGATCACCGATATAGTAAGCCATTGCGATATGTTTAAAATCGCTGCCATAATTCTTGCGCAGTTCATCTGCAAGCGGATACGGCACGCTTGTCCATGTCTGTACTTCACCATTGTTGGTAACGTTTTGTACAACCTGTGCAATGCGATCATAGTTTTTAAAATTCTTATTAAATGAAACTTCATCGTGTATCCACAAGCCGATCAAAATTGCAACGGTCATTCCAATAGATAATCCCGCAATATTGATAAAAGAATGCATCTTGCTTTTGCCGAGATTTCTCCACGCTATCTTGAAATAATTCTTGATCATACTATTTGCTTTAATAATCAATAATTAATAATTATTGATTATTGATTACTCCGTTCGCAATGATTTCACCGGGTTAGCGATAGCTGCTTTTATGGATTGGAAACTGATCGTTAGTAATGCGATCAGCATTGCTGTAACACCAGCTACGACGAATACCCACCAGCCGATATTAATCCTGTATTCAAAATCCATCAGCCATTTATGCATCATCCACCATGCAACAGGAAGCGCAATGACAGATGCAATCAGCACCAGCAATAAAAATTCTTTTGAAAGCATCCTTACAATACCTGTGACGGATGCACCAAGGACTTTGCGGATTCCAATCTCTTTTGTTTTTTGTTCTGCGGTAAAAGTTACCAGTCCAAACAAGCCAAGGCACGAGATAAATATGGCGAGAAATGCAAAATAGCGGGAAAGCTTGCTTACCGTATATTCAGCCTTATAATTTTTTGCAATTTCATCGTCAGTAAAATAATACCGGAAAGGAAATCCCGGATTGAACTTCCTGAAGATTTTTTCCATGCTTGCAATAGCCTGTTTTGATTTCCCTTTTTCCGTTCTTACTATAACATTTCCCCAATAACCATTTTCATTAACCCAGCTTCCTTTAAACAAACGGAGGATGAGAGGCTCTATCGGCACTTTCAATGAATTGTGATGAAAATCTTTCATGACCCCGATAATGGTTCCTTTGTCACCCCACATTGTTAATTCTTTTCCTACCGGATCCTGGTAACCAATTTTTCTTGCAGCTGCTTCATTCACCAGGTAATTCATTGTATCCAGGCTATAAGAAGGATCAAAATCGCGACCTGCTTTCAACTCAATACCCAGCGTTTTTACATAATCATAAGTAACAGGATTATTGCTGAACAGGATAAGCTTGGTCGTATCTTTTCCGGGCCAGCGTACGCCTTGTGTTGAACTTCCCACTTCAATCGGGCTGCTCTGTGCACTTGTAATATTCTTTATGCCTGGTTGTTTTGAAAGCTCATCTTTAAAAGCCATGAAATTTTTTGACATCGGGCCTTCAAGCGGCATATACAACAGATCTTCTTTGGAGAACCCAAGGTTCTTATTGTGGATATAATTTATCTGGCGATAAACGACGATCATCCCAAGTATCAAAAAGATCGACAATGCAAACTGGGATACAACAAGAACTTTCCTGAATAAAGTTGCACCAGATTTGAATTTTAAAATACCCTTTAAAACGATGATCGGTCTTAAAGTTGACATGAATAAAGCAGGATATGAACCCGAGATAAACCCGGTAACAATTGTTAATCCAAGTAAGATCAAAAGGAACAGGGGATTGGTCAGGTCAAGCGCTAATTGTTTTTCGGTTAACTCATTAAATGAAGGAAGAATCAGTACAACGATCAATAAAGAAAATAAAATTGCAAGGAACGAAACAAACATAGCTTCACCGATGAACTGTGCCACTAATTGTCTCTTACCGGCACCAACCACTTTGCGCACACCGATCTCTCTTGCTCTTCTTAAAGAACGGGCAGTTGCAAGATTCATGAAATTGATACAGGCGATCAGCAAAATAATAACGGCAACAAACGAAAATATTTTTACGTTCTCAATACGGCCGCCTGCCTGTTTTCCATTATCCCAATTGGAATATAAATATGACTCCCCATAATTTTGAAGAAAGAGTTCAACATTGCTATCCTTATTCTTCGTCTTAATATAATTTTTGATCTTGGCATTTACTTTATCCACCGAAGTATTCGCTGCGAGCATTACATAACACCTTGGCCCGTTATTACCCCATTCTTTTGCCCAATCATTTTTCTTGAACCAAATATCATAGCTCATTAAGAAATCAAATTTCAAAGAAGACAATTCCGGGATTTCTTCGAGCACACCCGTAACAATTACGTTTTCTTTACTGTCTATTTTTATGATCTTACCTACCGGGTCTTCGCCTTTAAAATATTTATCCGCTAATTTTTTGGATATTACAACTGCATCGGGACGGGCAATAGCAGTAGCCGCATCGCCTTTTGCCAGTTTAAAAGAGAACATTTTTAAAAAGTCCTTTTGTACATAGCGGCCTTTTTCTTTGTCAAACTTATCCCCAACAGTAAACAGTGGTTCTTCTTCCCAAAGCATTTGGCTTGCCATTTCTATTTCCGGAACATCCTTCACTATGTTTTCAGCTAAGATGCCCGGGGAAGAAGGAAATGTTGAAATATCTCCGGAATAGAACTGGTTTTCCATTACACGAAACAACCTCTTATCATTTATATGAAATTTGTCTTTATTCAGCTCGTCTTTCAGCCAAAGCATAATTAAGAGACTGCAGGTCATCCCAAGTGCAAGCCCGAAAATATTTATCAGCGAAAAGGTTTTGTTGTGCAACAAATTCCTCCAGGCTATCTTAAAATAATTCTTGATCATAATGTTTGCTTTAATAATTATTAATTAATAATTATTAATTATTGATTACTCAGTTCGCAACGATTTCACCGGGTTAGCAAGCGCAGCTTTGATCGCCTGCGAGCTAACTGTTATCAATGCAATTAATAAAGCAATGATGCCTGCTGCAATGAATATCCACCAACCTATGTTTATCCTGTAAGCAAAATCCTGCAACCACCTGTTCATAGCCCACCATGCCAATGGTATGGCCAATGCTGAAGCAATCAATACAAGGATCATAAAATCCTTAGAAAGCATTGTTATAATGTTGCTGATCGTAGCGCCAAGTACTTTGCGGACACCTATCTCTTTTATTCTTTGTTCAGCGGTGTAGGTGGCTAATCCAAATAAACCAAGACACGCAATTAGAATTGCAATAACAGCAAGTGTCAATCCTAATTTACCTGTGCGCTGTTCTACGCGGTACATGCTGTCAAAGCTTTCATCCATGAACTGGTAACTGAATGGCATGCCGGGCGCCATTGTTTTCCACTTGCTTTCAATATTGCTTACCAATTGTTTTATCTCCGTTGTATTTACCTTAAATGCGGTAGCCCATGAATTATCTGCCAGCCGGAAACAAAGCGGGCCGATATTTTCTTTCATTGATTCGAAGTGAAAATTTTTAACCACACCAATCACTTCACGACTGATAAGATTGTTACCGCCTCCATCCTGGAAATAGGTATATAATTTTTTACCGACCGGATCATCCCAGCCCAACAACTTAGCGGCAGTTTCGTTAATAATGGTGGCATTTGAATCTGTACCAAAATCCTTTGAGAAGTTTCGGCCTTTTACAATTTCCATTTCCATCAATGGAATGTAGGTATGATCAATATTCCATACCTGCATGTTCACACTGTTAGTCGAGCTCATTACTGCTTCTGTAGAAAAACTTACATCATTTCTTGAAGAGCCTGCGACCGGGAGATACCCTGCATATGTTGTTCCTTTCACACCTGAGAGTTTGGCAACTTCATTTTTAAATGCATCCCGATTATTTCCCAGCGCCCCGGTACCATTAACGATCAGCATTTGATCTTTACTGAATCCAAGCTTTTTTGTTTGGATAAAATTTAACTGACGAAATACAATGATGGTTGCTGCAATTAAGAAAATTGAAGCAGTAAACTGGCCAACCACTAACACATTTCTTAGTGTGCTTTTTTTTAAACCACCGCTGAGCTTTCCTTTTAAAACTACAATTGGGTTAAATGAAGAAAGCACGAATGCGGGGTATGTTCCAGCTAATAAGCCAACAAGAAGCGGCAATGCAATTAGAAATGCAAGGTATTTAGGCTGCAACAGATCCGAAATATGTAATTGTTTTGCCGATAAATTATTAAACCATGATAAACATAACCATGCAATGCCAATGGCAAGAACCGTGGATATAACTGTAGTTAAAATAGATTCGGTAAGGAATTGTCTTACCAATAATTTCTTTTCAGACCCAACAACCTTACGTATCCCAACCTCCTTTGCGCGGCTGGCTGACCTTGCTGTGGAAAGATTCATAAAATTGATGCACGCAAGAATGAGAACAAACAAAGCAACAGCAGAGAAAATATATACATATTGAATATTACCATTCACACCCATCTCAGGCACACGGTCGGAACGAAGATGAATATCCGTTAATGGCATCAGGCTGTACTCCAATTTATTTCCGGCTTTTTCAAATTCATCCATTGATTTTATATTCATGAATTGGGCCGCCTGCGTCACAACATATTTATTAATAAACTGTTTAAAATTCTTTTCAAATTCCTTGTAGTCCGTACCAGGCTTCAGTAACAGGTACGTTTGATGATTATGGCTTAGAAAATTTCCCCATTGATACTGGACATTGTCCATAGAAAAGATCATATCAAAATTGAAATGGGAATTGTGCGGAATATCTTTTATAACTGCAGTTACCTTATATAGCGTGCTGCCATTGTCGTCGGTTTCAATATTTTTTCCAATTGCATCGGTTGTAGAAAAATGTTTTTTAGCAGCTGATTCAGTAATCACCACAGTATTTGGTTCATTCAATGCTGTTTTCGGATCGCCTGCGATTACAGGAAGTGTAAACACATCAAAAAGTGTAGAGTCAGCATGGGCAACATTATTTTCCCGGATATATTCATTTCCTTTCTTTACCAGTTTGGCACCACTGGAACTGTAAAAACGTGTATACTCTTCTACCTGCGGATAATCTTTTTTTAAGGTCGCCCCCATCGGATCAGAAGCCACTGCGAGGTGTAATTTATTGCCACCAAAAACTATATCGGAGTTAATACGATAGATCCTGGCTGCCTTTTCATTAAAGCGATCATAGCTTAATTCATCGGCAACATAGAGTGCTATTAGAATAAAGCATGCAAGGCCCGAAGCCAGGCCTATAATATTAATGAAAGAAAAGGTTTTATTCTTTACAAGGTTTCTCCAGGCGATTTTGAAATAGTTTTTAATCATGGCTATACCCCCTGTCCCCCTAAAGGGGGAACTTAGATTTAAACAGGTTTGTGTATTCGGGAAGTTGAAAAGCAATACCGTCAACCTGACTCAAGCTATTTTTGTTAATAGGTCCATCAAGGAACAGATGATGAATGGAGCGTCGCAACAAAAGCTCAATCAGGGAACTGCTGCCGGCAACATCGTCAACTAACTTTTAAAGAACTATTCAATCAATAAGTGAATCCTCTGACTAAGTCTCTCCGCCTGAGGCGGAGACAGGGGGTTCACACCAAAATATTCTCCGTCACCGTTTGTCCATCCAGCATACGGATGATGCGATGACTGTAGCGGGCATCGTGCTCAGAGTGTGTTACCATAATGATCGTTGTCCCCTGCTCATTCAGGTCTGTCAGCATTTGCATTACTTCACTACCATTATGCGAATCAAGATTACCTGTCGGCTCATCGGCGAGAATAAGTTTTGGCTTGTTTACAACTGCTCTTGCAACCGCCACACGTTGTTGCTGACCACCTGATAATTGTTGAGGATAGTGATTGCGACGATGCATGATCTGCATTTTATCTAAAACTTCTTCCACTCTTTTTTTTCTGTCAGCTCCTTTTACACCTGTGTAAATAAGAGGCAATTCAACATTTTCAAAAACAGTAAGCTCATCAATAAGATTAAAACTCTGAAATACGAAACCGATATTCCTTTTACGCAGGTCTGCTCTTTTGCGTTCATTGAATTTTGCAACTTCGATTCCATTAAACTGGTAGCTGCCATCATCCGGGTCATCAAGAAGCCCACAATATTTAAAAGGTTGATTTGCCGCACCCTGACGGACCCATAACAGCAACAAACTCTCCTTCTTTTATTTCAAAAGAAAGTTTGTTCAATGCTACTGTTTCCACTTCTTCGGTGCGATAAGTTTTTTCGAGATTTGCAATCTTGATCATTTTTTATTTTTTAAAGTGAAGGTGAAAGTTTCAGATGTTGAAAAAGAAAAGCCCGAGTGATGGAAGATTATAATCGGCTTCTTTGTCGGTTTCGTTTTTCGTTGGCTCTTTACATTCCTTTATTTGCTGCTGTGTACAAGCCGAAAGTTTAGTACAATTGCCTGGTACTTTTTTAGCAGAAGAAATCAGACTGACTGAAAAAATCAGGAGGAATAAATAGATGATTTTATTTTTCATGGCTATACTTTTATAAGTGATCAAATTGTTCTAGTTTTTTATAACAAGTTCCTGCATGTTCCCATAGTTCTCATAGCTGGATGTAACCACTTTGTCTCCTGCTTTTAATCCCTGCAATACTTGATAATAATCCGGGCTTTGCATGCCAAGCTGTATATCCACTTTATATGCTGTCTTTCCATTTTCTGCCACTTTAAATATCCAGTTGCCACCGGTTTGCTGATAGAATCCGCCTTTTGGCAAAAGCAAGGCAGTTATCTCGTCACTTAATGCAAGCCCGATCTGTAATGTCTGACCGCGGCGAATGCCCTGCGGAACTTCACCTTCAAATTCCATATCAACCTGGAACCGGCCATTAGTGACCTGTGTGTAAACTTTTGTAATTTTCAACTTATAGCTCTTATTGGCAAATGTGAAATCTCCTATCAAGCCGGTGTAGATACGTGAAATATAATGTTCATCAATGTCTACTCTTACTTTAAAGCCGCTAAGAATATCAAGCTGTCCTAATCTTTCACCTTTATTTTTCGATTGTCCTATTTCTGCGTCGAGTGAAGTAAGCTGTCCGTCAACCGGGGCTCTTACGATCAGGTCGCCAACTTTTTTCTGCATTACATTCAGCGCTTCCTGTGATCCTTTATAAGATTGTTGAGCCTGCCTTAGTTGCTGGTTTCCGGATATAGAATCCTGTTTTACGATCTGTTCGGAAAGTCTCTTTTTTTCTAACAGGAAGTTATAATTATTTTCAGATTGCTTGAACTCCTGCCCGCCAATTACTTTTTGCTCATACAGACTTTTATTAAGCTTATAAATTCTTTCTGCTTCCTTTAATTGCGCTGTTTACATCAGTCAACTGGTTCATTCCGGTGACTTTATTTTGTTGTGCCTGGTTTTGAGAGATCTGCATTTGTGTAAGAAGGTTATAAACCGAAGTTTGCTGCTGCACGAGGCTTAATTGCAGATCAGTATTCGATAACCGGAGGATCGGTTGATCTTTTTTCATAATAGCACCATCTTCAACATATCTTTCTTCCACTCTTCCACCTTCCAATGCATCGAGATAAATTGTAGTGATGGGCAACACAATTCCGTTAACAGGAATAAATTCTTTAAAAGGACCCGATTTTATTTCGCTGATCGTGATCCTTTCTGTCTCAACGTTCAAACGGGGCTTTGCCCGATGTCATGTAATAAGCACCGGCGATCAATAACAATAATGCCAACGATACCGGCAATTGTCAGTATGCGTTTACGCCTCCATTTCTTTTTTGCGATAACTCTATCCACGGTTATAACTGGTTTTAAAAGTCCAATTTGTTAAAATAAGCTGCTTCAATCTTACGACTGCATTGAAGACTGAAGCAGCTTTGTAAATATCTACATGAGAAACTGGTTTCTATTATGGAAGAATATGCCAGTTTAGGACGATTTTGATTTACAGAATGTTACAAGACCCACATCTACGAAAGTGTTCGTTAGTGATACATCAACTGTCCGATTTTGATACACCCGGCCCGAACACTTATTACTAAAAAATTAATTGCCATGACTTTGTAATTATGGTATAATTGCAGAAGTTGTTAAAAGGCAGACTGAAAATTTTTTAAGTGGAGTATAGATGATATTAAAGAATGCGTCCATATTAGTTGTAGACGATGACCCCGATGTGCTTACCGCAGTAAGGTTGTTGCTAAAAACAGAAGTTAAAGAAGTAATAACCGAAAAAAATCCGGAAAATCTTCGTTGGCATTTGAACAAAGATCATTTTGACCTGATCCTGCTTGATATGAATTTCACCAGTTCAATTCATACAGGCAATGAAGGTTTGTTCTGGCTAAATGAGATCAAAAAATTAAAGACTGATTCCGCTGTAATAATGATCACTGCTTATGGTGATATTGACCTGGCCGTCCGGTCTTTAAAAGAAGGCGCGGCAGACTTTGTGGTAAAACCCTGGCACAATGAAAAACTTATTTCTATTATCAAAGATTCTTTAAAAAGAAAAGAAAGCAAGACGTCGCTTACACCCGGTTTGCATTCGGATTCGATCATTGGAAAAGAATTGATTGGGGAATCGGAAGCGATGCAGCAAATATTCTATAAAGTTGAAAAGATCGCACCCACCGATGCCAACATTTTAATATTAGGAGAAAACGGGACCGGTAAAGATCTTGTGGCAAAAGCAATTCATCAGCAATCGTTGCGTGCCGATAAACCATATGTAAAAGTGGATGTTGGTGCGCTGACTGAATCATTATTTGAAAGTGAATTGTTCGGTTATAAACGAGGCGCCTTTACCGATGCGAGGGAAGACAGGATGGGAAGATTTGAAACAGCAAACGGAGGAACACTTTTTCTTGGATGAGATCGGAAATATTTCTTTGCAACAGCAAGCCAAGCTATTGAATGTATTACAAAACCGGCAGATCAACAGGCTTGGCAGTAATGAAGCCATTGCTGTTGACATCCGGCTGATTTGTGCCACCAATGTTTCACTAAGTGAACTTGCCAATGAAAACCGTTTTCGAAAAGACCTTATTTACCGTATCAATACAGTTGAGATAGTAATGCCACCACTTCGGAAAAGAGGAAATGATATATTATTACTCGCAAGGCATTTCTGCAGGTTGTATTGCAATAAATATATAAAACCTGAATTGGAGTTCGATAATAAGGCAATTGAGAAATTAATGAGCTACCACTACCCGGGAAATGTAAGAGAGCTTCAATACACAATTGAAAGAGCGGTGATCATGGCAGATGAGAATGTGTTGCAGGCAAATGATTTGATATTTTCTCCAATAGAATCTGCAGCCGCAAGTGATAATGAACCGGAAGAAATGAAATTAAGCACCATTGAAAAAAATACTATTTTAAAAGTGATTGAAAAAAATAACGGCAACATTACCAAAGCCGCTAAAGAATTAGGATTAACAAGAACAGCGCTTTACCGAAGGTTAAGTAAGTATGATATTTAAAACCCCACCCCCTGTCCCCCTAAAGGGAAGACTTAGGTGGTACATACATTTTTTATCTTAATCAGCTCTTAATTTGTTTCAGTATTATAGATTTTATACGATATCAGATAATTTCGTTTAATAGGTTTTACAAAATAATTGAAAAGATTAAATCTAAGTCTCCCTATTAGGGACAGGGGGTATCTAAGTTTTCCCTTTGGGGGAAAGGGGGCCGGATATGATATTTAAACAATTTGAATGGCGGATCTTAGTACGGGTAGTGTTATTATTTTTAACACTAAGCGTCACAGCTTTTCTATTAGTACACCAATTATACGTCTATTTATTAATCGCCGGTCCGGTGATCATTTACCAGGTTGTTGATTTTTATAACTTCCATAAAAAGGCACATGATGAATTAGACCAGTTTGTTGAATCTGTTCATTACCGTGATTTCTCAAGAAGCTTTGATGTAAAACATGCACCCATAGAGATCCAGCCCCTTCGCCAGGGATTTAATGAGATTAATACGACATTCAAAGTTATAAGCAAAGAAAAAGAAACGCAGTATCAATACCTGCAAAAAATATTAGAGCTCGTTGATACCGGGATCCTTTCTTATGAAGAAGAAAGCGGTAAAGTTGTTTGGATGAACGAATCACTGAAAAGAATGTTGCAGCTTCCGTACCTGAAAACAATTCATTCGCTGGCAAAAAGAGATGAAGTATTGTATCAACAGATCATTTCTTTAAAACCCGGTGACGGAAGGATCGCTACAGCACACCTGGAAACTTCTTCATTTAAAATATTATTATCAGCAACGGCTTTTCAGACGGAAGGAAAAATTTATAAGCTGATCGCTTTTCAAAATGTAAACGAGGCGCTCGATGAAACGGAATCAAAAGCATGGCAAAAATTGCTTAGTGTATTGACACATGAGATCATGAATTCTGTAGCGCCCATTTCCTCGCTTGCCGATACATTAAAACACCGCTTGCAACAATCCGTGGCAGTATTAAGTAATGAATCGGGTTCCGTCGATGATCTTGAATTAGGCATTGAAACGATCAAACGAAGAAGTGAAGGCCTTTTAAAATTTGCCGAAACATATCGCAACCTGAATAAGATAACGACGCTAAATCTTAAAAAGATTTATGTCAGAGATATTTTTGAAAACTTATTACAATTGATGCAGCCAACACTTGAGCAAAAGAATATCGAGATCGAAACGATATTAAAAGATCCCGATCTTTCACTTGAAGCAGACACCAACCTTCTTGAACAGGTTTTAATCAATCTTGTAGTGAATGCTATTGAAGCGGTAAAAGAAAGACCACATCCCCGCATTGTTTTATCTGCTTATTTAAGTACCAATCGCAAAACCATTATAAAAGTGGCCGACAACGGCAATGGCATGCCCGCTGAAATAATAGAGAAGATCTTTATTCCATTTTTCAGTACTAAAAAAAGCGGCAGTGGCATCGGGCTTAGCCTTTGCAAACAAATAATGATGCTGCACAAAGGAAATATACAGGTACAATCAGTGGAAGGTGAAGGAACAGCATTTCTTTTACAATTCTGACAAATACAAGCCAGTGTTAAATCACTATTTAAAAAAATTATCAGCAGGCGGCGGGATATTATTACCGGCATCATAAACAAATTTCCATGCACCATCTTTTTGTTTTTTCCAGATAGTGCAATAGTTTGTATACGTAGTTGTGTCCTTTCCCTGGTAAATTGCATATCCGAACGAATACCCAATTTCTCCGCTTTGTGATGCTTCTGCTCTTATTGGTTTCCAGGTAAGTTCTTTGATCATTGGTTTTTCAGCCCAACCTTTTGTCACTTCCGTTTTGCCGATCATTGGCAGCTTACCTTCCCGCGGAATGATGAGACTATCATCCGCATACTTTAATAATGCCTGGAAAAAACCTTCTTTTGTTGCCAGGTCACTCATAGCAATATCAGCATTCCTGATCTGTTCAGCCGCTTGTTTACTCAGATCGGTTGTTCCTGTTTTACATGATGAAAAAAGTATTGCCGCAATAATGATCTTTTTCATTTTATTTGTTTTATTAGTTATATGAAGTTCATCAAATATCTCGACCTAGATCAATGCGCACTTTATGCCTTATCCACCTCAATACTGATCGATCAACCACCAAACACATTTAAAATCTATAATTCAATCCCAATCTTTTTCATTAATAAAGAAGCATTCATGCTGGTGCAAACGCCTTTTTTTAGTTTATAATCAAAATAAAGTTCATCACCCGCAACTTGTACATCGAAATGATAATTATGAAGTTTGTCAGGAAATTCATCTGCAAGTTTTGCAAGTTCCAAATCATGTGTCGCGATCAATCCCGCAGCATTATGCCGTATCAATTGTTTTATCAAAGCTTTTGAACCCGTATGCCTGTCGGCAGAGTTCGTTCCTCTCAATATTTCATCAAGCAAAAGAAAAACCTCCTCATTTCTGTATACGGCTTCAATAACTTCCTTTAGCTTTTTTAATTCTGCGTAAAATGTGGAAGTGTTTTCTTCCAGGTTATCATTTACACGCATGCTGCTGATAACTTTCATATTTGAAACTGTAAATGATTTAGCGCAAACTGCCGAACCCATCATTGCCAAAACAATGTTTACTCCCACACTTCTTAAAAACGTACTCTTGCCGGCCATGTTAGAACCGGTTACAAGATTCAATCCTTCGTTTCCTGCTGTTGAAAAAGAATTGGTGACAAGATTTTCTTTTGGAATTAAAGGATGACCTAATGAATCTGCGATGACTGTTCCGTGCTCTTCCGCTATAACCGGGAACGCCCAGCCCGGGTGATTGAAAGAAAGATTGGCAAGAGATGAGATCGACTCTATTTCCGCTAAAGAATGGAACCAATCGCTGATATGCATCTTATTTTCTTTTTTCCAGTTCTCTAATACCAACACCTGCTGGAGGTCCCAAAAGATAAAAGTATTGAGCGGGATGAATACAAGAGGATTCAGTCGTATATCTGTTCTGTCTAAAATATTTTTTAGTTGCTTAATTGTTTGTGATGATCTAACTGACCTGTCGATGTACTTTCCTTTCAGTTCAGCAAGAAGTTTACTCTTGAGATCTTCTTTTTCTATCCATTCTACACTGTCAGACAAGGTTTCCAGTTGTGGCGCTACTTTATTAAGCTTTGCATATTCAGGCATGATCAATTTGGAAATGCCAAGCGAAATTGCAAGCATTAAAATAATTAACGGATAAAAAGCATTTGAAGCAAGCACACCTGTTAGGTGCAATGCCAGCAATGTCAAGCTGATCAGCGGTAAAATAAAACGAAGCAACTTCCAATAAGGCTTATTGATAAATTTAAGATCTTCTTTTATCCAATCTTCAATTTTAGTTTCAGTCGCAATGTTTATCGAGTGAGCAATGCCATAAGATTGTAATTGCTGTCTCCATTCAATTTTTGGTGCCAGTTCTTTTACCGCTTCCTGCCTTTCTAAAATAGTTTGATGCGATGATGGACTTAATAACCAGTTCGAGAACATTTTTTTCGCCTGCTCCGAATTACAACGGTTTATATATTGAAATAAAGACGCACGACCGAAAATATCCAGGTCATTTGCATACTCATGATGCTCCGGCTTGAATTCTTCTCCCCCAGGTAAATGTGTAAAATGATGATCAAGTATTTCTATCTCCGATCCGTTAATTTGAATTAACCGTTCGAGATTTTTAATGGCATCATTATTACTTAAATGTTTTGCCAGGATAAAAAGAAATACAGCAATAAGTAAAACAGTGACCGGGATAAGAATAAGTAACCCGTGTACCAGCACCCACCAAAGGCTTACGAAAGCGAGGGTCAAACTTAAAAATCGTAACCAGCCAAACAACCGGTTTCTTTTTTCAAGGCTCCTGAGCTCAGTACTATGTTTTGTTATTTGTTCCTGGTAGATATTCAACGGCGTTATCATCGGGTAAAAATAATTTATTTAAGGCTAAGGAGCATATTAGCCGTAACCTCAATCACTGTTCCGTATTTGGATATTATTCATTCCTGCGAGAGTAGCGACTTTTTATATGAACAACCAAACAGATGAAAATCCCTAATTTTAATCAACTTCTCTCCGATGCACCTTATTCAAATTTTCTTGCCACTTTACGACAATAATAAACAGGCGTTTGGCAGATCCGTGTACGATGATCTGCGTACCGGGTTAAAAGAGCAATTTGGTGGCGTTACTTTTTATCGCAATGCTTCAGTGGAAGGTTTATGGAAGGACGAAACCGGCAAAACAAATTATGATGAACTGATAATAGCAGAGGTTATGATCACGGACCTGGATAAAAACTGGTGGCAACAATTCAAACAGCGCCTGGAAGGGATATTTAAACAGGAAGAAATTTTGATCAGGTCTATTATGTTTGAAAAATTATAATATACACTTCCGTGATACGCGGTGGCAATGATGCGTAACTTAGCAGCAAGTAATTTGGACCTTATGCAATTCTTTGTTGAAAAAAATTCGGTTGTTAGAAAGATCTGGGGCAAAAGCGATACGGTGCTTTTTATTTTTGCAGGGGCTGCTGCTGAATTTGCACTTAATAAAGCAGTCGACTGGCTTTACTTTACCGGCAAGTTGCCTGCTGATCCCATAGGCCGGTTATTCTCCACAGTCAGGTATGCAAGAAGAATTGTTTTTTCTTCAATGGACGAAGCCAATAAAGCGATTGACACTATACGGAATATACATACTGCTGTAGAACAAAACCGCGGCGCTGCAATTCCCGACTGGGCTTATCGTGATGTGCTGTTTATGCTGATACATTATTCCATTGCATCATACGAGCTGCTCGAAAAAAAATTAAGCGATGAAGAAAAAGAAGAAGTGTACAATGTTTTTTATCGTGTTGGCGCAAGAATGGGATTAAAAGAGTTACCACTTACTTATATCGAATGGTTGCCGGTAAGAAAAGCACATTTAATGGAAGACCTGCAGAAAAGTGAATATACTGCTCGATCTTTTTAAACAATATAAAAAGCATCTTGGTGCCATGCGGTTTAAAGTGTTGATAGAAGGACAAAAATTAGTGGTGCCTGATAGAGTAAAAGAGTTGTTGCAGTTCAGTGATTTTTCTTTGCTTACTCCTGTAGTGCCGGTATATAAGATCAGCAGGCTGATGAAGATGGACTGGCTGCTGAAAAATATCCTGCTTCCTTCGGATTATAAAGATCAGATAAATGAATTGAATGTGGATGAGGAATGAATTCGATAACTCAGGCCGAGGAAAATTTTTTTTATTTACCGAGCTGCATTGCTACTATGAGGCTTTAGTTGCGTCGCACTCTTGTACGTTCTGTAATTCTATTCAGCTTTTAACCATTCATCGCTTTCTTTATTGGCTTGACTGTTATCGAGTGTTTGTTTATTCTTTATTTGTTGCTGTGCTTCGTCTATTGCATTCTTTTGCTCATTGTTTGTTGTAAAAACAGTTTCTGGTTCCTGGAGTTCAAAAATGTTAGAGACCTCTTCCAGTAAGGCAGGGTCGTCTGGGGCGCGGGCTTGGCTTCTTGATTGTTGTGAAGCTTTCGGGTAAAAACAGGATGGAAGGGAAATCTAAATAGTAGCACAAAAGCTCAGTCCATCTTAATTATCACATTCCCCACCTTCTGCCCCGTCCCAACATAAGTAAATGCTTCAGCAATTTTATCAAGTGGATATGTTCTGTCAATTACCGGACGATAGCGTCCTTCTTCAATTAGTTTTTTGATAAATGCCATATTGCCTTTGACGTCTTCGGGAGCAATGAATAAAACTTTTTTTGCGGAAAACTTTGTAATGAGTGCCCATGCCAAATTCTCAAACCCGCCTGATGAAGTATAGATCCCTTTCTTCTTTAAAAGAGGTTTGCATTTGGAAAAACTGGTTTTGTCAACCGCATCAAAAATATAATCATATCGTTCGTCATCCTGTGTAAAATCCTGGGTTTTGTAATCAATTACTTTATCAGCGCCTAATGATCTTATGAGTTCGCTGTTCTCACCACCGCATACTGCCGTAACATACAAGCCATAATATTTTAGAAACTGCACATCGGCTGAACCGATGGCACCCGATGCACCATACACCAATGCTTTTTGCCCGGCTGTTGGCTTCAGATAATTAATACCCGCAGCAGAATAATAAGTTCCTTCCAAACATGCAGCTGCCTGTTCATAAGTAATATTGCTGGGCATTAAAACAATTCCTTTGCTTTCAGGAAATGTTATGTATTCTGTATGCGAGCCGATACAAAAGACTCCACCAAAGCCCATCACTTTATCACCAACGTTAAAAGTTTTTACAGCCGGGCCAATTGCTTCAACCTGCCCGGCAAAATCTGATCCTGTAACCGTTAATCTTGGTTTTGATAATCCTGTAAACAACCGCATGAAATTTGGTTTGCCGGTAAGTACATGATAGTCGGTCCTGTTGGCACTGGCGGCATACACTTTTATAAGCACTTCATTGTCCTTTGGAGTTGGCTTATCGATCTCTTTTATAGTTAGTACCTCACCAGGTGGACCATAAACTGTACGAATAGCGGCTTTCATTTTTATTACAATTATAATTAATAATGAGAATCTCTATATAGTGATCACTATTTTTCCTTTATGATCACCTTTATCAAAAAGCCTGAAGGCTTCAGGAACGTGTTCCAATCTATAAGGACCATCGATGACGGCTTTTACTTTACCGGTTTCGAAAAGCTCGTTCATATATTTCAGATCCTTGTTTGTCTTCAACGCAACGATGCGTATATGTTTTTTATGTATCATCCTGATCAGCGGCGCCAGCAATAAACCCTGGAAAAGACGCACCGATAGATCCGCCAACCGTAACATACACTCCGTGCGGGCACAATGCACGGGCATAATCAAACATCGAACGATTTGTTTTTACATCAAGTATCAGGTCATAACACTTGCCGTTCTTAGTAAAATCTTCTTTAGTATAATCAATTACATGATCAAAACCCATTGAGCGCATCATATCTTGTTTACCGGTGTTGTCAACACCGGTTACCTCAACGCCGTATAATTTTGCGATCTGTACTCCAAAAGTTCCAACGCCACCGCCTGCCCCATTGATCAAAAGCTTTTGTCCTTGTTTGATCTTTCCCTTATCAATAAGACCCTGCACAGCCAGCATGGCCGCTTGTGGTATTGCCGACGCTACTTCGAAACTCATACTTGCCGGCTTCAACGCCAAAAATTTTTCCTTAGCACAAACATATTCGGCAAAACCTCCCCATTGACCGCTCAGGTCACCATACACTTCATCACCGGTTTTAAATTGTGTTACATTTTTACCAACTGCTTCAATGCGCCCCGCGATATCTGAACCGAGAATCTTTCTCTTTGGTTTACGAAGTCCGTTAAGCATCCGGTTAATAAAATCACCCTGGAGCAGTCCCGAGTCCCAATCATTTATCGATACAGCATGGACTCTTATCAACACTTCATCTTCTTTGGGAACGGGTTTATCTATCTCTTCCAATCTAAGATTATCGGGTGTTCCGTATTTGTAATAAACAATAGCTCTCATCGCGGGTCTTATTTGCCGAAAGGTAATTTTAAAAAGTTTGCCGGGAAAGAAGTTTTAGACTTGCGTAGTGTCTCAATTTGTTTTTTAACCACGGAGTCACTGACCCGATAGCTATCGGGTTCACAGAGAGACACCGGGATTATACCCGTGTAACTTAGTGTCACTGTGCCTGCGTGGTTCAATTTTATTTCATACTGAGACGCTACTTGGAGTTGGCACGATATTTTATTCCCCTTAATGCTAACAACCATTAAAATTTATCTATGATCACAAATCTTAACCTTGACGAAATGATTCTCCAATATAGCGAGAACCCATTTATCGAAGACAAGATGATTGATGCTGCTGCTTCAGACAACCGGCAAAAACAAAAAGTGCTAAGCAGGCTGTTGTTTGTTGCGAGTAATTTATTTATTAAGGCTCCAGTTAAGGAATTGAATAGTTACAAAAGGCGTTATGAAATACAATAAGGCTTGTTATCCTCTTGGTTACATATTTTAATTATTAGTACACATCTTCCAGGCAAACGCGGATCCCATTTCGCGTAATTAAATTCAATCCCAAAAGATGAATGAAGTGAAAAATGCTGCCGATTCAATCGGGCTGCGAGAAACTCTTTGATCGTAACCATTGATTTACGTGCAGGGAATTTAATTGATCACACAACTGCCCGGTAATAAATTTCCGTTGCAGGTCTTGGATAGCCATCAATTATTTTAGTATGGGTTTTACAAATAGTATGTATAGAATCTACAGCGCTTTGTGTAAAACCATTTTTTGGATAAGCACAATACAGAGTAAAATCTCCTTTATGCAGATCACACCATAAATGCTCAAGCTGCACAGTTGCACCATTCAAACCTTTTTCCCAAAGCACAGCAACCATTTCTCCAAAAGCACGAACCTTGCGGTTCCCTCTAGTTGCATCCGTTAATATATCGGTAACAAGGTTTTTAAAAAGTTTTTCATCAGGCCAATCATTAACCATAAATTTTGAAAGTGTTTCGCTTGCTTCAAGCGGTATGTATTGGAATCTCGTCTTTAAACTTTCTAAATTAAAACCTTGCTTGCGAAGTCGTGCATTCAAACTTTCAAGGTGAGGCGCTGTGGCAATAATTATTACGCTATCGCCTGCAAGAAACCCGGCGCCGGCAAAACCTTCCAAGGTGTCGAGGAAAATTTTATCATTTTCATAGATCTGGATCAAATGATCGCATGGGGCAATTTCTCCCCAAAAGACCTGAATGTTGGAATTTTCCCACTCTTTAATTTCCATTGTCACGATATCTGTTTCCAATTTCTTATGTTTTATCGATTATTTAAAGGCTAAAACTCTTAAAGTGCTTGAGACAGTTTAAGAATCCTACAAGTCTTGTTCCAAAACAATCAACTATTCATCAACCTTGATATAAAAACTTACAATGTTTGTGCAATGATCCGTTAAAGATAAGATTGTTGTTTATACGTTGCCGCTATATTTCGGTTGGTATCAGAAATCAACAACGATAATCTATATAGATCATCATTGTATCTTTTTTAAGTTTCCAGGAGAATAATAGAGATTACTATTTATTAAACAGATCCAAATTAAAAACGATGCAAAACTTATTTTCTGAACTACGGGTAAATAAATCATCATTCCCTCGGTGTAATAGAGGTAATTGTTCAGGCCTATGAGGAATATATTAAAAAGACCAAAAACAAAAAGCCAGTACCATTTTGCTTGATAAAGACAGATCAGCGTTCCGACAGTAGCGATAAATCCCAGGGAAGATGCAAAGTTTACCACAAGATCATGATTGACATTTGTGAGTAAGAAAAAGGAAAACAACATGGCGGCTGTTCCTGAGATTTGAATCGTATTCCTCAGGATTTTACTGGTCATGATATATTTTGGAAAAAAAATCCAAAAAGTTGATAGTGCCAGGCAAAGTATAATCATCGCGGTTACAGCAATTGGCTTTGCAGTATTCGGTTGCCCGTTAATTGCAGTATCATGGAGCAAGTTGCACCAGTAATTCTTTGTGAGGTTATAGCCAACGGAAGTTTTATCCGTTTCCGATCCGCCGGGATAAAAAGAGGCTGCAATGATATAAAGAGCAATAAAAACCAGGCTTCCAAAAATCGGGATCAATATCCAAATGGTTTTTGATGTTCCTGTTTGCGTTGTCAAAATACGCTCAGTCTTGTTAGTAGTTGTTCTAAAAATAATAACCGGCAATAGATTGTTACGAATTCATGTTCTGAATCTTTAGTTAATTGTACAGGAAAGAGGCTATTTAAAAAGCTATGAGTTGGATTAAATTTGATTTCAACCTTCGGCCATATTTCTATATTTTTGCTGCCCTCTAATGGTAGAATAAGTTTAAACGCCGGGATAGCTCAGCTGGTTAGAGCACAGGATTCATAACCCTGAGGTCGGCAGTTCAAGTCTGCTTCCCGGTACACAAAGGCCTCTGAAAAGAGGTCTTTATTTTTGCATCGATAAAAAATCGTTCACAAGTAGTTATAATCATCCCATCGCCGGTACATACAAAAGCTTCTGAGAAGAAGCCTTGTATATTTAGCCTCAGAATGCTGACTGATATCATGTCACCCGCATAAAGTATTTCAGTGAGCGGAAATTCCTATAATAAATAAAGCTGTCATTTACGACAGCTTTATTTTTTGAATTTTCAAGGGAAATATTCTGCTAATTCTTTGCCAGCTTATTTTCATTCTTTATACCCTGTGGTGGAAGCAGGATGGTGTGTTAATAATGATAACTCATAAAAGGGGTATGCATAAAATAAGTGAATGATATCATTGAAGGTCTTTTATTTATTTATGACTTATTATATCATAGTTATAATTGATTGTATAATTCCCATCTTAATAAGATGGCGGCATAAGTATAAACTTTACTAAAGATGAAGTCGATAACCGAATAAAGTCTATAAGATACCAGCCCTTAAACATTATTTTTGGCTGTTATTCCTGTTTGAAAGACTCCAATGTTCATCCAGGACAAAAGAGATGAGGTAATATATTTCTTCGGGGTTGTTTGGCTTGCTGATAAAATGAAAGGCACCCATTTCTTTCAGGTCTTTTGATTCTTCTACATCCCTTGATGTAGTAAATATAACGACCGGGATATGTTTTAATCTTTCATTTTTTTTTATTTCAAATAAACATTTCTTTCCATCGATACGTGGCATCCGCAGATCTAAAAAAATAAAATCAGGTAAAGAGTTTTTATGATCCGTCAATAGTGTCAGCGCCTGTTCTCCGTTATTTGCTGAGGTGCATTCAATAGTAGCGTCGATCTCTTTTACGGCTTCAATAAAAAGATTTCTATCATCCGCATCGTCGTCAACAATAAAAAAACTCATGCCGTTTTTCATACTTTAGGTATTAAAATGTTTAAAACGTATTTAATAGTTAAGTATAGCTGTCAAAGATTAGTATTTTACGGTTTATTCTGTTATATTATTCCGATAATAAGTTATATCATTCCGTCTTTCATCACCGCCATTTGATTGAAATTGTTTTTTAAACTCAGAAGGTGTTTGGCCGGTAATTTTTTTGAATTGCAGGCAAAGATGCGATACGCTGCTATAGTTCAACTGGTAAGAAATTTCCTTTATGCTTAAACCCTCGTATACAAGTAATTTCCTGGAAAAGATGTTGAACCCGCAAAAAAAATCATTGGTCAAAATCTCATAATGAATTTGGAAAAGATTGGACTGCACGTTACAGGCCATGGAAATTAATTTATTCAAAAGATTTTGCAGCATGCTTGTAATGTAATATGAGCAGGATTGAATAAAACGTTATCATTTATAGAAACAATATCATTGCCTATAAAATTTAAGCATTATTTGTCTGCGCTTTCCAAAAACCGTATTAATACGGTTGTTTTATTTTAATGCAAAAAATAGATTTGGTTTAGGTAATTTTTAAATTACATGCGACGCCGCCAACAGCATCAAAAAGTCACACTTTTTTTAACAACAGCATTATTGTTCCTTGCAGATTTATGTAAAGCAAAAACGTGTATAGTTGGTCCGGAGCCCGAAAACAATAATACGTCACTCGCATGTCAGACGCCAACTTAGGTTGATACAAGCTTTGGAGACAAAAAAATACAATTTGAACAAACTTACCATTATTGAAAAAGACAAATAATAACCTGGAAATGTTTCAAAGTGAAATTGTGAATAAAAGAATGTATTAGCACCAAAACAAGTTCGGGGAATTTTTTGTCATATTCTATTGAATTAATTAATTTGAAAATCCATTATTATTAGTTTGCCACAGGGAGTAAATTTTCTTTTTAAGTTTCAAAAGAGCTTCCTTATCTGATCCCTCCCTGAAACGCTGCTTGTACTAATATTAAAACACGTAAGCAAATGAATTATCCTGATACTCGAAAATGGATAAAGATGACTTTGTTCCGTCGCGGGAATGCGGTAATAATTGGGTACGAGGATGGCTTGGGAAATAAAGCGATCGACGAAAAGGACACAGATTCTTCGACGTTTGCCTCAAGCCAGGTTTTTAGAAATGCAGAATTTCGTATGTCCAAACAAGTTCCAGGTTTTATACTGGCTGTATTGAACGAACCACCACTCACCCATTTTACCCGGGATGGCGAAAAAATAATACCTCTGCCAATTTTCATCGATGCACCCGATTTTTTTGATTTGTATATATTCGAAATCGGGTATTTCGAATATTCGATGGAACGATTGCTTAAGGAGCTTTTCCCAATTCTTAGGAAAGTAAATAATACTCAATTAGTGTTTCATTTGCCGGAGATATCTCCCAAAACTTTCCAATTACCTTTCACAATCCATTATTCCGGAAGCAACCCCGAAGTGTTGGATCAACTGGTGCAGGATCAGTATTGGTACAACAATGAGAACATGAAGGCTTATGGATTCAAAATTAATAGTTATCCCGGCCATCGAATTCCTGAAGACAGCGACATTTTAGTTTTGCAAGACTCAACTGCGGAAACTTTGCTTGATTCTCCGCTATGGAATTATAAGGTGAGGCCATTGTTACTGGTTATAATTGATCCCTATCCTCATTTAAATTTTAGAGATATCCATAAATCACTGGCAAAGTTGAAATGTCCATGTTTGCATCTCAGTTTCGATTCTCTCACAGGCAGCATGACTTTTCTAAAGGAATTTGTTTATTGCATAATTCACGATTTTCCATTCCATGAGGCGCTTCATTACTCACGGGAAAAACTGGGGAAAGAATTTTTCTTCCGGACTATGCTATACGCATCACCTTTATCTAACCATAATCTCAGAATGCATAAAGCTCTGGAATCGTTTCAGAAAAAATTTGAGAATTATACAAAACTCGCCAGTCCGGGGAATACAGAAAATTTTCTAAGGAAGTTTGATTTAGCACCTGAGAAAGTAAAATTCGATATCAAGGACGCCATTTCGAAGATGGGCACCGACAGCCCAAGTTTTTTAGAGGATATGTCAACTTTTACAGGCAACTTCAATGGAGAATCGACAGGACTTGCACCACTTGCTGATAGGGAAGCAGATTTTGATAATCATAAAACCCGAAGCACCAGGTCAATTTCCTCGCTCGACTCATTGGTGAATGACAAGGATGCGTTTTCGTGGTTAAAAGAAAAGCAAGAACGTAAGGTAGATATTACATTAGAAGCATTCGGAGAGTTTTTACTTTTTCGGCCTATTGATCCCCGATTACCGCTTTTACCCAACACGGATTACCGCCTCAATGTTTCAATTGGACAACGTTCACCAAACAGCCTTATCAAGGGAGATATACCGGCGATAGATCCCCTCTTGCCAGATCCGAATGATGCCAAAGGTCATGAAATTGAAGTAGTGGTGTTTGCGAAGGACTTTACATTACTTTCAGAACGATTACGGACAGTGTATTTGCCATTACTCGGCGGTACAAATAAAATTAGTTTCTCAATACGCACACCCCAAAAAACCGATCGGGCTCAACTACGTGTCGGAATTTTTCATAAAAATAATCTTTTACAGGCATTCCTGCTTGATGCAAAAATCAGCTCCGTCAATACAATACCAATCGAAGATGCGATATCTGTCACTCTCGACTTGTCTACTTCAGCAAAGTTTTCCAACCTCGATAAGATGAAATCGCCGGATATTTTTATCGGCATGAACAAAAATCTTGACAATACGAATGCTTTGTTTATAAAAAAAGACTCGTTTGTACTTGAAGTGCCTCAGCTAAGCGCCTTTGTATACGACGATGCCCAGAAAGAATTCAGAGAATTGCTAAGTGGTGCTTATTTTGACGAAGACAATGAAAGCCGGTTCAGGATTAGCGAAGGAAAAATTTCTTTTAACGGTGACTTTAAGTCGGTAGTGGGAAAGCTCGGGCGATTTGGTTATGAATACTATCGTAAAATGTTTAATGAAGGGGGCGAGTTGGAAGAACAACTGAAGAAGATAAGTGCTTCATCTTTACCCGTACCGAAAATTCAGATTGGCCGGCATAATTCCAATTATTCTTTTCCGTGGCCAATGTTATATGATTTTGATGCACCTCCACCTGTAGCTGATGAAAGTTACCCGATATGTTATGGAAAAAAATTTAATGATGGCGAACATGATGCTTACAAGAAAAAACCTGGATTTGGTTGCCGGCATAACCCGGATACTTATACATGGTGCATCGATGGATTTTGGGGTACACGTACTTCGATACAGCAATTGTTTAAATCTTCAGTTCCAAAAGACGCAGATGACATCGTGGTTAATCCCGAAAGAGGCATTTATTATAGTTGCAATGTTGAAGATATTTTTACAACACCGCTAACAACGAAAATGCAGAGTTTTCAACCTGCAGCAGTTGTTATCAACCCAGATTCTAACCTGATGGATGATTTGTGGAATGATAAATTGAGGCCATCCAGCCTGGTTGTTTTGGGTCACCTTGAAAGGGAAACTAAAACAGGAGAACCCGTCGGACCGAGGATTATCACATTTCCCCGTAAAGCATGGCAGGGTGCAACACCTATTCCTGAAAACAAATGGATCTACAGTGAACTGATCTTTAGATATCGGAAGCAATTCAACAAATGGAAAAACGATCCGCTTTCTTTGGTATTTCTGATAAATTGCTCCTCCGGAGATCTTAATGTGCGATCATTAAATTCAATTGTCGAAGAGTTTTATCTTGCCGGAGCGTCTGCTGTGGTGGCTACAGAATGCGATATCACCAGCCCACTTGGGGTTCTATTCGTTGAAAAAGTATTACGCAGTTTGTATGAAGGACATAACGAACTTGGCGAGGCGATCCGTGAGTTTAATTGGGAGCTTTTTGCTGCGGGAATTCCGCTAGCATTTGTTTTTACATGTTATGGTAATACCAATCTCAAAATAGCAAGTCAACCTACTTAAACAATCGAATATGAAAGCAACACTCCTTTCCATTTTTAGTTTGATTTTACTTGTCGGCAAAGCAGATCCACCCCAAGACTCTTCTTGGATTTCGCTTTACTTCACTTCTCCATACACGCTGAGCACAGGACAAGGGAAAGATTCTATTCTTATCCCATTCAAAATAAATGACAAAACGATAAAGGTGGGTGATCTCAAGATCGAAAATAATAAGCCTCTTTATGTAAGAAAAGGAGGCAGTTTTAATAAAGTGTTCCTGGATGCTTTTCAAGCTATGATCGATATACCCACATCAAGCCTGAAAGTATTAGTTGATTTGGACAAACTCGTGCAACAAGGCACCTATGAAACGATGTTTTTGATTACTGCTTCTGCTGATCGCACTGAATCATTGACGATCTCTTTTGTAAGAGCCGCAGCCGAAGTTTCTGTCGACACACCTGTAAAAATTACAATCGAAGAAAATATTTTCCGTGGCAGCGAAGTCAGAGGGGATCCGATTGTATTACAAGAAACCGGGGGCGTTAGCGGCATTAATAAATTGGAACTTTCAACACCGGTTTTCAAAAGTGTAAAAAAAGCCGGCTTGTTGAAATTTGCCGGTACGACTATTTCCCTCCCGGCAAATTCTAATAAACAATTGGATTATGAAATTGATGGCAACATAAGGGGTGAATTGGGTATTGGAGAAAAAACAACTGGTAATCTTAAAATGTTTGCTCCGGAAATGGCCACGCCTGTCAATGTTAATTTTGAAGTTACCCGCATTCGTTCCAAAAAGTTGATATTCATTTTTGTGTTCTTAGGTGTGCTTTTTGGATTTTTGATCAAAAGAGTTATTGCGGGGAGAATAGAATGGCAGGAAAAAAGAATATTGGCTGGACAGTTGCTTGCGACCATAAAGAGAGAGTCAAATCCGATTCAGGATCCTGATTACAAACAGAAGATTGCGGATGCAACCGCAAACTTGGCACAACTGGTATTAGAGCAATATTCATTTTTACCAGGCAAGCAATCGCTTGCAGCATCCATCAGTGCCGAAAATGACACACTCAGAACAAAATACAACGACGAAAAAGCCGCTTTTAAAACCACGTTTGATGATGCGCAGAAAGAACTAAAGAAACTTACCACAATTCTGACAGATCCTCAAATACCTGAAGGGCTGAAACATTACCTGGTAACTGCTAATGATCATTATCAACAAGCTTCACGAGCTGTTGAAGTTTTTAACGCAAAAAGTATAAATGAGAACGTTGCGTCTGCCGTAAAAGCGGTTGCGTCGGCATTGAATAGTTTTAAGGATGACGTTACGAACATCATTGAGTTAGTTGAGACCGGTACAGTATTTCCCATAACAAAGCCTACTGACGTAAGAGACGATATAAAGGCGCTCATTACTACCAAAGCCACTGTAATAAAAGGGAAGTTGACTGGCCTGGAACTCGCAACCATAGATATAGATACGGTTGGCATTGCACTGAAGAATGCAATAGCTCTTCTGCTTAATATGAAACAGATGTCAGAAGCGCTTATTGAGAAATACACTGCGTTATTTAATAAAGCCTATAAGCCGGATGGTTCAACTGCCATGAACGAGCTAAATGCTGCGTTCGACGCTTGGAAAGAGGCAATAACCGGTTTTTTCACAAAGCCATATGATAGTGGCAAGTTTGAAAGCAAAATTGTTGAGGCATTAAATGCAGCATGGGAAAAGGTGATCACTATGAGGGAGGCAACTGGTACAAGGTGGGGTGATGAACAAAAAAAGATTGCGGGTATAGGGAGCACAGTATTAAACTGGCTGCAGGGCAGTTTCGCAACCGTTGGAATATCTTTCGTGAAGAAGGAACTCAGCTCCGACCCGATTGAGTCAGCAGTGGCAAGTGCAAAGACCGGTTGGTTCTGGCTTACGATATTTAAGACACTTTTTATGATTGTTTTGTTATCACTAATTGCATATAATATCTACCAGGCTGATTACAAAGGAAGTTTTTCAGAACTTTTGACAATATTTATTGCAGCGTTCAGCCTGGACATGACTCTTGAAAATGTGATTGGATTTCAACCAAAACCCTGAGTAAATTATCCAGGGATAAATATGAACCCTATCAAAAGCAAAAGAAAAACTATATGTTTTTCAGCGGTTGAATCATTATCATAGTTTTAGCACAACCACAGTTTATCGTATGTATTGCATTATCAAAAATCAAATTGTCTAATTATTTAGAAAAGAAAAGCCCCGTCCTGAACCTTCCGGCTAATATTAGAAGAGCATCCATTTAATGTTGCAGTAATGGTTGAGTAAGTGCCAACAGATTAATTTCGAAAGAACAATGACGCCGCTTGTATGTGACAAAAGGGAAATCGTTGTTGGAATTTGTAAAGCCTGTCAAACTCTGCATCATATTTTAGTGATTGACAAAAAATCATGAATAATCTGGTAGATGATTTTCCCGTTCCCGGTACATACAAAAGGCTCTTTAGACCCTTTTGTGCATTTAATACATGAAAAACTTGTCCTCTCCGGACGTACAGTAGTTTTAGTTGGAAGCGCTTCCATTACAGGCATAATTTATGTTCCATTTAAATGAAAAACCATTGTTTAACCAAAAATTTTCAACTATGGCTGAAATACATGTACAGGCAAAAAAGAAAACTGGTTTACTCTGGTTCTGGATAATATTGTTTTTGCTGGTCCTTGGGGCAATCGTCGTTTATGTAATGTTCCGTGACAATAAGCAAGTTCAACAACAATCCCGGAATCAAACTTCATTGCAAAGCAATCAAAGAAACACAGTTTATATGCTATAAAATTATTTTTTTAATCGAAGCATTCGCTTTACAAATAAAATTATATGGACAAAATGAAGCATAGCCGTCTACAGGAGTTAGATCACTCCGACTTTGAAATTGTAAAAGGCGAACCGGATATCCGTGGCTGGGATGTAAGATATTTGACCGGTCAAAAGCTGGGATCGGTTGAGGAATTGATCCTGGATACACAGGAAAAAAAAGTCCGTTATATGATTGTTGATCTTGATGAGAACGAGTTAAAGCTTGTTCACAGAAAGATACTGATCCCAATTGGAATGGCAGAGCTGGATCGCAAAGAAGATGATGTTCTGATTCCAAATATCTCGCTGGAACAGTTAAGCAGGTTACCGGAATATGATAAAAACAACCTGGATGCTGCGGTAGAAAGAAGAATTTCTTCCACACTCGGAAGGGAAATAGAATCAACAACAGTAACAACAACCGAAAGTGAACGATCAAACTTGGCCGGCACAAACCAAAAGAAAGAAATAAAAAAGCAAGCAGGTAAACACGATAATGACATTGACCCGGATTTTTACAGGCATGAGCATTATAACCTGGACAATCTTTATAAAAATCGTTTACACCAGGCAGAATCTCAAACAACAAATGAATCTGAATATGAGCGTGGGCTGAAACTTTGGGAACGCAGAAGTGAAGGCGGGCTTATAGATGAGGACTCAAGAAGGTCAACAATAAAAGATAGAAGAAATAAGTACCGGGAAAGAAGGTATAACGACGAAACAGTTTAAATTGATATGCTTTACGCATTTTCATGACTCAAGTAAAGTTTTCAAATTTTTTGAAAACTTTTTTTTATTCGCTGCCTCAGGATAAAAAACGAATCGAAGTAAAAATCTGTCTTAAATATTCTCTTCCTGGCGGAAAAAGCAAAACTCATTATTAAACCTGCTTCGCAAATGCATTGATCCCTTCTACCAGTACATCAAGGTTCTTTGTAGTTGTATAAACATTCGGAGTTACCCGAACGCCATGAATATTTTCCCATTCGATGCCAACAGTATGCATTTTATATTTTTCAAGCAAAAAGCCATCCAGCTCTCCCGGTTTTTTTCCTTCTACAGCAACATTACCGATAGCACAACCCCATTTAGGATGAATGAAGTATTCAATTTTACTTTTGGAATATTCTTTACTTTTTCAATCCAGTAATTCTTTAGATAATGCAATCGTTTTTCTTTTCTTTCACTGCCGATCATTTCATGAAACTCCAGTGCTTTGCCGATCGCCTGTTCAATAAACAATGGTCTTGTACCCAATGCTTCAAATTTTCGTATATCATCTTTTAACGGATCATCGGTTGCAAACAACGGATAAAGATTTTTTATCTTGTCCTTTCTTACATACATCATGCCGCTGCCGATAGGCGCATATAACCATTTATGCAGGCTGCTGGCAAAATAATCACAATCGAGATCAGGGATCTTAAAATCAAAATGAACAAAACTGTGCGCACCATCCACAATTACTTCAATTCCTCTTTTATGCGCTTCGGCTGCAATTTTTCTTACGGGTAATATCTGCCCGTTCCAGTTAATGATATGCGTGATATGAACCACTTTTGTTTTTGGAGTAAATGCTTTTACATATTGATTCACCAAATAATTTTCATCTTCACTTGGCAATTCAAGATTTATCCAAACCATTTTTATTCCATCCCGCTTTTCTCTTTGCTTATATGCATTGATCATATTGGGATAATCCTGTTTGGTCGCCACTACTTCATCACCGGCTTTTAATTGCAATCCGAATATGACCGTTTCCAATCCTTCGGATGAATTTCGGTTGATGGCGATTTCTTCGGTATCACAACCTGCCATCTTTGCCATGTTTTTTCTCAATGGTTCACGGCCCTGGTCAAGTATTCGCCACATATAATAACTCGGCGCTTCATTGCTGTAATCATAATATCGTTTCATTGCATCCTGCACGGTTTTGGGAGCAGGAGTTACGCCGCCATTATTTAGATTGATAAGATAGGGTGATACGGTAAATGATTGCTGAATATAATACCAGAAATCTTCTTCGGTTGCCAAGTTCATCAGGTGAAACTCCTTCAGCATCTCTTAATGCAGCTTCTAGATTTCTGGCCCACACTGGTTTTGCAATAGAAGAAAGAAAAGCAGTTGCGGAAAATAGTGCCGACCTTTTTTAAGAAACTCGCGGCGGTTGTTTTTGGACATTGTGATTGTTTGTATAAATGTACTGAAAATGCCTCGATCATGATCTTTGATATAACTACGGAGACTAGGGAGGCACATAGTTAAGCACTGGAGATCACTCCGTGTTTGCTAATAAAAGTTGAACGAAAGAACTAACTTCGCATCAAGAGTGTCGACGGCAACGTAAGCTCGTAATAGTAGTACTCGAAGTTGGTTACATAATTAAAAAAAACACTAAATTGTTCCATTAGAATTCATTCAAAAAACAATTCAACATTGAAATATGAAAATTCTTGAGATAAAAGTGCTGAAAGGTCCTAATTACTGGAGTGTGCGCCGTGCCAAAGCTGATACAGATGAAGCTTGACCTGGAAGAAATGGAACAACATGCCTACCAATAAAATTCCGGGTTTCAGGGAACGATTGGAAAAACTATTGCCTATCATTATATGAACATCGTTGCAGTGAAGGCGAGCCGGGTGGTTTTTTTCAACGGGTGGAAGAAGGCACCTGGATGGGACATGTGATTGAACATATTGCACTGGAAATACAAACGCTGGCAGGAATGGATACCGGTTTTGGAAGAACAAGAACCACCGAAGGTGAAAAAGAAGGTGTGTATTATGTGGTGTTCAGTTATATGGAAGAAGATGCCGGTGTGTATGCAGCAAAAGCATCTGTAAGAATTGCACAGGCATTGATCGATGGAACGGATTATGATCTTGACAGAAGATATTCAGAACATGCGGGAGATAAGGGAAGATACAAGACTGGGACCTTCTACCGGTTGTATTGTTGATGAAGCTGCAAAAAGAGGTATTCCTTATATACGATTGAATAAACAAAGCCTGGTGCAATTGGGTTATGGTGTGAATCAAAAAAGAATACGGGCAACGATCGCTTCCACTACTTCGAATATTGCAGTGATATTGCCTGCGATAAAGAAGAAACAAAAATGTTGCTGGAAGCTGCAGAAATCCCCGTGCCAAAAGGAACGGTGATAAGAACCGAAGAAGGATTGAAAGAAGCCATTGAAAAATATGGTTATCCACTGGTGATAAAACCCATTGATGGCAATCATGGCAAAGGGAACACCACCAATATTAATAACTGGGAACAGGCAGTAAAAGCATTTGAAGCTGCTCAAGAATATAGCCGCAGTGTGATCGTTGAAAAATTTATTACCGGTTTTGATTTCCGCTGTCTGGTTATCAATTATAAATTTATTTGTGCTGCATTGCGTACACCGGCATCTGTTGTTGGTGATGGTGTACATAATATTCAATGGCTGATCGATGAAACCAATAAAGATCCACGGCGCGGTTATGGTCATGAAAAAGTATTGACACAAATTACCATTGACCAGTTCACACAAAAAATGCTGGATGATGAAGGTTATACATTTGAAACCTTCCTGCAAAAGGATGAACAGGTTTTATTAAAACCAACCGCCAATCTTTCTACCGGCGGCACTTCAACCGATGTAACAGATGAAGTGCATCCTGCAAATATTTTTATGTGTGAACGCATTGCAAAGATCATCGGACTTGATATTTGCGGCATTGATATTATGGCAACTGATCTTAGAACACCTGTTACTGAAAATGGCGGCGCCATACTGGAAGTAAATGCAGCGCCGGGTTTCCGCATGCATATTGAACCTGCCGAAGGTTTGCCAAGAAATGTTGCCGAACCTGTTGTTGATATGTTGTTCCCAAAAGGAAGTGCGGGACGAATTCCCATCATTGCCATTACCGGAACCAATGGCAAAACAACCACCACAAGACTAACGGCACATATTGCAAAAAGTGCCGGAAAAAAAGTTGGTTATACCACCACCGATGGTGTGTATATACAAAACCAAATGATGATGAAAGGCGATTGCACCGGGCCGGTATCAGTTCAGCAATTTGTATTAAAAGATCCTACTGTTGATTTTGCAGTACTGGAATGTGCAAGAGGCGGTATCTTAAAATCGGGACTTGCTTTTCAAAATTGTGAAGTAGCGATTGTTACCAATGTAGCTGCCGATCATATGGGCTTGGCGGTATTCATACAATGGAAGCAAATGGCAAAAGTAAAAGCCGTTGTGCCTGAAACTGTTTTTCCACATGGCTATGCCGTATTGAATGCAGATGATGATCTTGTATATGAAATGAAGGAAAGATCTTGATTGCAATGTCGCTTTGTTCAGCATGGATGAAAATAATCCGCGGATAAAAGAACATGCTGCTGAAAATGGATTATCATGTGTATTTGAAAATGGATATGTCACGCATTATGAAAGGCACCTGGAAGATAAGGGTGCTGCATGTAAAAGATATTCCGCTGACCTATGAAGGAAAAGCCATTCATAATATTCAATAATTGCTTACCTGCTGTTTTGGCCACTTATTTATTCCGCGATATTACCATTGAAGATATCACGTTCAGGCTTGCAAACATTTATTCCATCAGTGCAAACCTGACACCGGGACGTTTGAATTTTTTCCATTTCAAGAATTTCACGTTCCTTGCCGATTTTGCGCATAATCCGCATGGTTTAAAATTGCTTTGCGATTTTATAAGCAAGCTGGATTATCAGCTTCATAGTCGGTATCATCAGCGGCACCGGCGACAGAAGGGATGAAGATATCCGGGAACTTGGGGAAATATCTGCGCAATATTTTGATGAGATCATTATCCGTTGCGATAAAAATCTGAGAGGCAGAACAGCCGAAGAAATCATCGGTTTGCTGAAAGAAGGCATTGAAAAAGTAAATCCTAACATTCCGACTATGACAATTCCCAATGAAAATGAAGCGCTGGAATATATTTATGATAATCCTAAACACGGCGCATTATATACTATTATGTGTGATGTGGTGGCAGGAGCATTGGATAAGATCAGGGAACTGAAAGAAAAAGAAGAAAAAGAAATAGCACTACTATTTAAAGCCTAGCTTCTTTTTATACCTCTCTTGCGGTATTGTTTTGATTTGTGTTCGCATGTAACTTTAAATGGCAAACAAGCTCTTTTTACCTAAAACTTTTTTATGCCAGCCGATTTCTCTACCCGGATCAGGAACATCCAGAAATTTATCGGTGTTGCCGAAACAGGAGTATTTGATTTAGCTACCTGTAAAGAACTGGAGAAAAGAGGAAACATTATTGTTAATAGTGATAACCTTGTTACCCATATCAAAAATGTGCAACGAATGGTGAATGCAGATGATGATGGTGTTGTTGGTCCGCAAACAATGACAAAAGTTGAAGCATTTCTTAATCCTGTATTACCTAAAACGGCAGCCGGCAGTTCATTAGTAGTTTCTGTAAAAAGTATTGATGCACTTGTAATGTTTGAAGTGACTTCAAAAGAGAAGTATGAGCGACGCTTTCAGCATCCGGTTTTTCCTGGTAAAGATAGTGGATTAACAATCGGAATCGGGTATGATCTCGGGCAAAACAATAAAAAGGATATTACTGATTCGTGGGGTCCGCTCGTCAGTACAAGAGATCTCAACCTATTATTAAGTGTAGCCGGAAAAAGTGGTTTGAACGCAAAAAATTTATTACCAACAGTAATATCCGTAAAAATTCCTTTTGTTTCAGCGAACAAGGTTTTTTTTCAGGTCACCGTTCCAAGGTTTGCAAAAATTGTAAGAAAGATTTATCCTGGTGTCGAAAAACTTCCGCCGGATGCACAGGGAGCTTTGCTTTCGTTAGTGTATAATCGTGGGGGAAGTTTTACCAGACCGAGTGAAGATCAGAGAATTGAAATGAAAAATATTGCGTCATTAGTTGCTGCCGGCGACCTGGCAGGAATAGCAAAGGAAATACGCAAAATGAAAAGACATTTTACTGATCCGAATTCGAAGGGACTTCTTCCTCGCAGAGATAAAGAAGCCGATATGGTGGCAAATGCTTCTTTTAATATTTTACCAGAAGATCAAATTATGGTATAGTTATTCAACTTTCTTTTGGCACAAAGTCGTCAAGCTTATGTGTGATGTAGTGGCAGGAGCATTGGATAATATTGTCAGCATTTAATTCAAGCCAAAATCCATTTGGCACAAAACCCTTCAAGCCTTATTTTTGCACCCCATTCCGAAAGGATGTGAGGCTGACCCATGGTGTAATGGTAGCACTACAGATTTTGGTTCTGTCTGTTAAGGTTCGAATCCTTATGGGTCAACAGAATTGCTTGTAAGCGTTGATTTACAAGCAATTTTTATTTTAGGCAAATCATAGGAAAAACGTTTACCTGCTTTACAAGTATAATATCCTGCCTAGTCCAAAGCTAAGACCTGTCATGGTTAACGTAAAGCCAGACTTGCTTTTTAACTAAACAAACTCTTTGCGCCGTTTATTTTTTACTGACCGGATACTGCTTTATGTTTTTTTCCCAGGCATCAAATACTTTTAGCTCTTCAGTTGTAAACCTGTTTGACAGAAAATTAATTTCGGAAGAGTTCGCCTTTCCCTTTTGTGAAAGTGAGAAATAGTACTTTTTAACTAAAGGGCAGCCAACCTTTTCACTTAGAGAAGGGTCAAAGTTAAAAACTGTTCCTTTTTGCTCACACCTAAAATAACAAATTACTGCATAGGAGTTATCGGGTGTAATCTTTGAAAGCCTGATCCTTTTATAACTTATGTTGTCGATGTTCGTATCTGGCAAAGCCTCTGGAGTTCCATTATAGTCCGTTTTTCGTAACCATTTAAAATTCCAACCACCTAGTATTGGAATAGTGTCATCATAGGAGTATTTCTGAATGATTGCCGCCGTATCTGAAAAATTCTTATACTCATAGACTAATCGACTTCGAAGGTCACTGAACCTATAATGGATTATAATAAGCTGTTCCGTTGTTTTCATATTGGTATCGGTGATAATATTTTGAGAACTTACTGACTCGATAGCCATACTGTCTTTATACCAGATCTTTTCCTTGAAAATCATGAATGGTTTTGAAAAGCCATTACCGACTGTATCATAAAATTGACTTTTGTATTCAACTACCTGGGTATTATTATTTGAATGCTTAATGTTTCCTGTCATGCATGTTGTAAATGTGATCAAAACAATTACTGAAAGTATTGGAGCATTCATCTTATACAAAATTAAAAGAGAGGCCAAAACCGCGAAATTTTCCTTGTCTTGGCCTTAAAATCTAAATTAGACAACTTCACTAAAATACTTGTTCAAATGCCCACATTTTATGTTTATTCAAAGATACTGGTGGTTCATCACCTACTTTATAATTACCAGCCACATGATGTGTTGCATAGTGAGATCCATTTTCTCCGCCAATTATGCTTTCATGAGTCATAGTCCATACGACATTATATAGCGAACAATCAGTACAACCTGAGGCAAGTGTCAGTTTTGAAACCGAAATAAAATGCCCTCCATATGGCAGGCTTGCTTTCTTTTTACCTTGTAAATATGTTGCTGCTACTATATACCAGGAATCGGTTGGGCCGTTATAAATATATGTCCTTTGAACGTCCCATTTCTTTATCGTGTGAACGTTATATTCGTATTCAATAGGATTTCCGCCTCCGCCTCCGCTACCATTACAACTCGTACCATAGCTGCGTCCATTGGCCACCCTTGGTTGCCAACAATCTCCATCACAAGTGGTATAAACATAGACGTCAGAAATCAATTCTGTAGATCCATCATCCCAAACATACCAAGTTTGTTCATACCAATCTATGCACTCATTTACTCTACCTATACCATCGTTTGACGCACCTTGTTTCCTTTGATCTGTTATATACTTTAATTTTCCATTCTCAAATTTCAATTCATACTTAAAATAATCGGTTATACTGAGTATTGTAAACTGGCCACTACAATCAAGATCCCGGTAGGTAAAAATTTTGGAAACCGAGTTTTGAGGAACCGGTTTGGGGCCATTTGAAGAAATGTATTGAATAATATTTCCTCTAGTAATACTATCCTGGTTTTCAAAGACCAAAACTAAATAGTTTGCGGGGTTTTTATCAGCATTGTTTGTTGATTTAAACCCGCTTAATATAGGTATTACGATAAATTTTTTGGACACTTCATATTTTTCCAAACGGATTTCTCCATAACTAAGATTTAATTTTAAAGATTCAACTGTTGCTATTGAACCCGCCGGTAAGTCTTTTATTTGTTCATCTAACCAGGATTTAATTATTGGTATCAGCTTCTCGTTACTCGTGTTTTGCGGAGTATCCGCTTCTAAGTTTTCTTTTTTACACGAAAATAAAATGAGCATGATTGCCCCTGGAAAAGGCATCCATAAAAAAAGCTTTCTCATGACTGTAGTTTTAATAGTGAAAGGTCTTACTCTGTTTAACGGTTTTCAGACAAAATCCGTGGTTGTGGGGGACATATAAATATACGTTGGAGTAAACGCGGGCACCAATACGTCTTTACACGTATTATTCTTCAACGCGGAAAGAAAAAAACTACTGTTTACTGTTTTTTTTCTCATTATTGAAAATCCACCAAAGACTTTATTTAAATTAATGGTATCGTACAGGATTAATGCTTGAGGCCAGAGATTACCTACCGAATTTTTCTAATGTTCGGCCCACAAAGGGAGTTGTCTGGTTTTTGTAGATTGGTTTTTCTTAACTTTGATAAACAAAATCCAACATCAAATGACAAAGCATTTACTCTCCTGCACTTGTGCCGCTTGTGTAGCATTTACCGCATATACAAAGGAATTGGCAACTAAACCAGAGGAAACAAAACCAGACGATTTTGTAATGGTGTGCCTTCCAAACAATATTATTACGAATGGGATTGGTTATAATATCACTTATCCATACATTTTTAAGAAACCCAATCCACAGCATTTATTTTATGCATCTGCTCAATTAGCTTGTAATACATAAAGATACTGGTATAGAAATGCCCGGATATTTGACGTATGAGTTAAAAGAGTTAGCTGATTATTTTGGAAATTATATTACAAACTGGATTGAATAAAAGTGATTGCTTTTTTATCTAAATAATCTATTCCTTATGATTAAGGAGCTTAATGACCACCTTTTATTTTTTATTGACCGGATACAGCTTTATGTTTTTTTCCCAGGCATCAAATACTTTCTGTTCATTTTGCGACAGAGTGCCGGAGATATACTCTATTTCCCTTTTCGAAAAAAGTTTATTCTTATAATAGGTTTCTACTTTGAATATGGGACACCCAATGCTATCACTTATATGCTTGAAAATTTTGATTAAAGATTGCTTTTTGTCGCACCTGTAATAAAGTTGAAAATAAATCTCGTTATTGTTTATTTTCTTATCTAGCCTAATTCTGCCAAAACTAACATCATTTACTACTGTGTCTGTGATATTCTTTGCACTATCATATTCAAATGGACTTGCAGAATAAAAATTCCATCCTCCATCTATATTCACGGAATCGATATTGGAGAAATAATTTAATACAGTGGCTGTATCCGAGAAATTCCTATAATTGTAACAAACGTTGTTATCCGGATCTAAATAGCTGTAGTGTTTAATCTTAACGATTGATTTAGTTCCTGACGAATCCGACACCATTTCCAGCAAAGGCACCTCTTGAATCGATTTCTCGTCCCTAAAGAGAATTCTATAACCCATTTCTAGAGTTGAACTTGAACCGAGGCTATCAACGTTCATCATAGATTGCTGCACTCTAACTACGCCTTGATGCTCACCGACGACATCACATTTTATAAACAAGATGATAAACAACAGATAAATGAACATTCTTTTCACAGTAGTTTTCAAATTTGATGAAATAGCTATTGCCAGTTACAACAATTATTTAAATAAATAATAATAGAATTGTTATACTCGAAATACCACTGTTCTGGAAGAGTGTATCTCCCTCTTGACTTCAAAGTCATTTGGGTATTCGTATTAACTGTCCCGCTATGTTCATAGGTCGTATTACTTAAAAGGCTTGCGTAGGCATTGCCAGGGAGGCTTACATTATTACCGGCGTAATAAGATTGTCCTATAAAACGATTCTTTTCTGGACGACGATTGTTGAACTTCGCTCCAAGCAAATGAGTTACCCGCACATGACCTCCTCCGGCTTCAGCCGATATGCTTGTAACATTCCAAGAAAACGAAGCGGTCTTGAAACTTTCTAGTTCATAATCGGTATAATCACCGGCACAACCATCCAAGCAAGGCTCTAAACTTTGATAGCAAGCACCTGTATACTCGGTATATACATATTGGCAATTGTCATATACACCATTCACAACATCGCAAAGAAACCAATGGATAGCAAGACAGCCGTCATCATTTTTGGTTTTTTGCGATGATTTTTTGTTAATATATTTATATTGTTTACCATCTTCAATTAGGAAAGTATTTATGTGATTGCCTCTCCAATCTTCAACTACAATATAGCCTTCGAATTTTATATTCATGAATTCTGAGGTGTTTTCTTTAGGAAAATAAGTAGCGACTTCCGCTTTAAAATTTCCCGACTCATCTTTATAAACTAGGAGATTTGAAAAATTCTCAAGCGAAAGCTTTTTATCGCGGGAGTCATGGTTAAACTGGAGCTTTTTCTCATAATTCAGCGGAATAGTAACAACCTCTCTTCTTGAGCCCGTCATAACTACTGCTCTGCCCCATAAGGGATCCTTCTTTATCTTTTGTCTTTCACCTTGGGTACCATGGACGGGAAAGGGATAATTATTAATATTTGAATAAAAAAAAGCTTTTGCCTGGGTAATAAGATGTTTAGCTGAGTTGGCTGGTTCATTTGTATTCATGTTAGTATCACTTTTGCTGCAAGAAAACATTAGAAACAATACAGCTAAGAAACAAATTTTAAGGGTTATCTTTTTCATAAGCAAAGTTTAAGGATTGGATAAAAAATGTTTATCCATTTGAAGGTAACAATGAAGGCTAAGACATTTCTACGTCTTTTGACGTATTATTCTTCAATGCGGAAAGAAAAAAACTACAGGTTGCTGTTTTTTCCTCATCGCCACAACATATAAGCACTACATAAAAACCATTGACTGTTTTTTCAACAAATCGCTGTCCGTTGCAAATCCGCTGGGTCAACAAGAGTAGGATTGGCCAGCGGCATTTTACCGGAACTTTTTTTATGAAAATTCCTTTTATGAATTCTGCGTTGCATGTGGAGGAATTGGACCTCTACCACTATCATTCTCGGCTAGAGCCTCTTCCCAATAGAGGTTTTCAAATCGGGTCTTTTTTGCTTTACCAAATATTTGCTGTCCGTTTTGAAATTGAAATTCCTTAAGATTAACGTTACTATTCTGAAATCTTTCATTAATAATAGAAAAATAATTTAAAGTTTCATTGAATGTACGAGTGATGTTTTTTAGAACCGGAATAATTTTTTGTTGCCACATTCTTTCTTGATCGTCCCTATACATTAGATAATAATATGAACTCCAAAAAATCGCTGCTTTATCATAGTCAATTTCATTTGTGGATCCAATTACAGAATAACAATGATGACGCGGTATGAAATATTCTGCCAAAGAAAAACATGCGGCATTACAAGAGGCAAGAAATAGCCGCCTATATTTTAAGTACGGGCCCATTATTTCACCTAATTCTTCAAAAGGAATGTAGTCAAGAGTTAAGGAAATTGCTTCTTCATTCCCATGACATGAAATATGCAAAAAACCGAAATTACTTTCTTTAAATAGTCTCATGGCATGCTCTAATTCCTGTACAGTTCGAATGTATATGTAGTAATTAGGGATACCACTAAGACGCAAAATAGTTTGGAGTGCGATTCCGGGAAGGTTACCCTCGCTTTCATTTTTGAAATCCATTGACTCAATTATAAATACCCCATAATCCGGTATAGGTCTTGCCATACGATAATCCTATTGTAAGATTTCAATAAAGTTAGCACCTTTTTTCCCCTTAAGGCTCCCATACCAAAAACAACAGTTTGATCAAATATGAAAGTTTCGAGAAGCTACCTATTAAACCAACAAAGACTTTATCCCCCCGATTAAATCGGGGGGGTATTTTTCAGAAAATATATCTTAATCCCAATTGCATTTGCCAGCGGCTCTGCAGGTCCGGGCTTTGTGTAAAGGTGTTTTTTAATGACGGATCGAACTGATAAGTCGGCGAATTATTATTGTATGAAACAGATAATGGCTGAAAGTAACCCGATGTAGTTGCATATTCCACGACGCCCCATTTGCTGCTGATAAGATTACCCAGGTTTATTACATCGACACTAAATTGGAGTACCTGCCTGTTTTTTTTGCTCACGATAAGATCCTGGAGAATACGCAGATCAACTTGTGTGTTCCATGGTGTTTCACCTCCATATTTTTCTGTGTACTGTCCTCTCAATCCGCTGAGGTAATCATCCTGTGCTATGAATTGTTTAAATGCGGTTCGCTGTGCGGCGGCATTCTGAGTAACTCCGTTTATATCAACTAAGGGAGTAAAAGTCATCTGGTCAATTTCCGCATCAGTAGGCACATATAATAAATCATTGGAACCGGTAGCATCATTATTTATGTCTCCACCATATACATAAGCAAACCGGTTGCCCGATGTCCATGAACCAAAGAGCGAAATCGTTGTTGCCCATTTTTTATCTGTACCATATTCCCATTTTTTTGACGCCGCCGCAATGAAGCGATGTTTATTTCCATACAATGAATTTGAATTAATGGCTTTATTAGCATTGTTAAGGATCGGGTTACGATCGAAAGCGTCACTGGAAATTTCTGCAGAAATTGAACTGGCATCTTTTGCTACAAGAAAATTATATCCAAACATGGCATACAATCCTTTTGTAAAAGTTTGCTGGGCCTGGAAAGTAATATTGAATTGGTGACCTTCTTTTGTATTCGTAAATACATAAGTATTTACGGTACCAAGACCATCCGTTCCTTTGTTAGCTGGCAAATATACTTGTCGTTTATCTCCGATACCACTGTTGAGTGTACCGGTTGGAGTTCCTAAATTATAGTTACGAACCATCATTGCATTCACATCTTTTGTAAAAGCCACGTCAAAAGTGAAAATTGTTCCGGAAGGAATTCTGAAATCCGTGCCCACATTAGAACGCCAGATTTGCGGCCATTGAAAATCACGGTCTGTTGCATTATAAAAGGAGCTGAATGGATTACCAATATGGTTGCCTATCCATACAAACGGAAAGCGACCAGTGAAAAGGCCTGTACCACCACGCACCTGTAAAGTCTTATCACCTTTTACATCCCAGTTAAAACCAAATCTTGGTGAGAGCAATGGTGTAGTTTTAGGAAGTCTTGTATTGTCCACGTCTTTTCCTTTACCATTGCTTACTGATTTACCATCCTCGTCAAACAAAACAAGAGGATCGGAATTCAAAATAGTAGGAGAACCGGTAGTAAATGAACCTGAATAGGTGCCGGCATTTGGCGCAAACACATCTTCCTGGATATTGGGAGTTGTAAATGACATATTATTATACATAGGCTTGTCCATACGAAGACCAAACGTCATTTTTAATTTTGAATTTGCATACCATTCATCCTGCGCATAGAATGACAATTGTCCAACAGTCATTTTTACGAGTGCCCATTTATCGGCAGCAGCCCTGTTTGTAGCATACGTTGCAAACTGATCCAGGGTAAAAACGCCAAACCACAGCGGAGCACCTGTAGGTACCTTTGCTTTAAAATCTGCAATATCTACATCTCCCAAAAACATATTAAAACCATATCCTGTTAAATTAAAAGAGTTTTCAAACTTGAACGATTCATAAGAACCACCAATAGTAATAGTATGATTTTTTTTATAAAGAGTAAAATCATTAGTTACCTGGATCGCATCCTGGTTTAACGTATTATGAATAGAAAAAGGCTCATGCCCCGCTACTATATAACGACTTCCATACTTCGAGATATTTATAACAGGGAATGGCGTTGAAAAAGGATTACGGTTATCACGGAACAGCGTATACACCATTCTAAGTTTATTCGCAGAATTGCCTTTGAAATTAGATTTCAACTCTGTACTAAATGAATTCAGCTTATTTTCTATCTGATAACCTGAATTCTGGAATTGAAGTGTGGTATAATCCGGGCCGCGGCGGCCGATTGCGCTTGGGTGAGCAGGCTTGTCTTTTTTTGCATTCAATCCATTGTATGTAAATGATAGCTTATGAACGTCATTTATATTCCAGTCTAATTTGGCCAGCCATTTATAATTTTTTTGTTCATGAGTAAATCCCTGGTAAGCGCCGGTATTATAGTTGAACCTTGTTTTTAAAATATTGCTTACATCTATCATATCCTGTTCCAATACTCTTGCCGTATTGGAATTGTTGGCATTCGAAGCATTTCTTGGTACATAACTGCTTGCTTCATCTTTTCGTTGTTCAGTTTCAAAACTCAGGAAATAAAACAATTTATTTTTTTTCAATGCTCCGCCAAATGCAAATCCCCCCTGGTACTGGCTCAGATCAGGAACTACTAATTTAGTTTTTGCAACTTTTTTTCCTGTAAAGCTTTCTGATCTGTAAAATGAATAGACCGTACCCGTAAAATTATTACTGCCCGATTTGGTAACACTATTCACACCGGCGCCGGTAAAGCCTGCCTGTGTTACATCATAAGGCGCTAAGTTTACCTGGATCTGATCAATGGCATCCAAAGAAATGGGTTGAGCATTGGTTTGTCCACCCGGCGTAGGTGCGTCAAGACCAAATGGATTATTAAACACGGCGCCATCTAATGAATAGTTATTGTATTGACCATTGCGGCCTGCAAATGACATTCCATTATACGTTGGCGATGCTGAAGGTGTCAATCGAAGATAATCATCGGCAGAACGATTTATGGTTGGTAAAGCTTTTATCAACCTGTTGCCGATATTAGTGGAAGCGCCGGTTCTTTTGTTATCAAAAATCCGCGATTGAGATGTAACGGTTACGCCACTCAGTTCGGTTGCTTTTTCCTGGAGAACAAACTCGATCGTATTATTCAAACCCAATTCAAGAAAAATATTATTCTCAACCGCATCTTTGTAACTAACATGATTGACTGTCACCTTATAGGGTCCTCCCACCCGTAAGTTTGGCACTGTAAACCTTCCATCAGTTTTTGTGACGAGGCCCAATTTGATTCCGGCATCAGGATATTCAACAGTTACCGTGGCTGATGCAAGCGGTATTCCTTTTGAATCTTTTACGAGTCCGCTTAGTGTGGCTGTTGTTACTTGTGCATTTAGCGAAAACGTACACAATAGCACAAATGTTACCAGGCTAATTGCCCGTGAAAAGAGCAGTAACTTTCTCATTGGATTTGATTTTTTGGTTTCAAAGAATAGTAAGCTACACCTTTTTTCTAAAAAATATTTTTTCTGAAAAAATTTAATATTGAGTGTAATGAAGTCTGGAGAAATGATTTACAAATCAATTTCTTCTATTCTACCCGTAACCCGAATCCATTTTACTACACCGTATTTTTTATGTAGCCATACTTTTCCGAAGTAAGTAGTATCAGGCCATCTTTCTGCTATTGAAATATATAAACAATTGCGAATCTTTTTTTCATTAATGCTTATCTTCTCTTCCCTGAAACCATATAAAAGAATTTGTTTATCTGCTTGCGGTAATGATTTATCCGCGAATCTTAAAGTATCCTTTTTTTTAACCGAGTATATTGCATAATCAAAATCTCTCGAATTTAACTTCAACAAATTGGACTTTTTGTAAACTGGTGCCAGTAAAATCGAATCCCCGGAAAATATCATGGCTGACGAAAGAAAATGTCTTGGACCAATGCTCGGATCTTGCTTGTTAACGTCACTTGTATCAATTATATAATATACATCCTTCCCGTCAACTCTTATGGTTTTATAACACAGTACGATTTTTTGAAACACGGTGTCTCCTTTGCCAACACTTCCAAAAATCGACTCCAGGTTCTTGTAAAAATTGTCCTTGGATTTAATAAAAGTACAATTGTAAACGATGTCGCTATTTGTTGGTTTCAGATATGAGGATAATTTGAAAGTGCATGAACTTCCAAGGTAGCACCACAACACCACAACTGCCAGATATTGCCTTGGCATAAAACTCAACTGTTATCTTTTTTAGAAATAAAGTCCCTGATTAACTCAAAGGTAAGACTTGTCATGGCTAACGTAATCGCAGACTTAATTCCTCTGAGATCTCCAATATAATGGCTGTATCCTCCTCTATTTATAAATAATCCCACTAAAAGACCAAATATAAATCCGGCAATTATCCTGTTTTTTTTTCTTATCAAATCCAGTCATTATGAGATCGTAAAAGACAAAACCCGGAAGCGACAGGAAAAAATAGGCTACGTAAAAATAAACCAGGTACTCAAAAGGAGACGCTTTATATCCATCAATCGAACCATAATCAAGTTGAAAAAAAAGAAGGTCAAAGAAAAATGAATATAAAGCGTAAAAAATCCCCGCTAATACAAACTTCAACAAATATGTTATTATTTGTAGTAATAACTTCATTGGCTTTTTTATGGGCATCCTATTCTCTGTCTCATTGTTGGCAAATCAATTTGATTCAGTAAAAATTCTCTTACCGCACTAAAATCAGGTCGTGCTGTTACATAATTATTTGAATATAGCTGTGCCTGCCCACCATTGGCGTTAATCCAAAGCATCATTTTTTCTTGTAAGCTTTTCCAAAGGTCATCTCCCTGAGTAAGGGCAGACGAGCCACTAAATATAGTTATTAAATTATCCACGATTTGTGAGACTTTTGTTGTCAGTCTATCTACCGCGGTTGTATAAAAAAACCATCCCCCGTTAGGATCCGGCTGAATGCCCCATTCTCTTGTTCCGCTAACAGGGTGGGTCATATCAAGGGGAGAAACTAGTGTAGACGCTTTCATTCTGGAAGAATTGGTCGATAGCTGATAATCTGAAATTATTACAGTTCCATCATCTACCATATCTATATGTACTAACGCAGTAAAAGGATTTGGAGCATTCCATACAATCGCATCATTTATGCCAAACGCGTTATATGCCTCAAATTGAGCAATGTTTGTATTAATCAATGTATTTATGTTGTTTCTGAAGTGTTCAAAAACTTGTTGAGGCGTCAATTGAACTCCATTGATAGTCGGTAGAACTGTAATCTTAATTGGGAAATAATCGCAGTTAACAACAGTTCCATAAGCGTTGTCAAGCATTAAACCCTTAAATAGTGACTCAGGATTTGAGTAACCATTTTGCGTTAACCATATATTAAATATAACATCATAGCAACCATCAGTTATCGAACTGTTTCTTGCTGCAACCCAATTCGTGCAATATGTCAAGGTGAGACATTCAGTTGTTTCATGCCATTCCATCGTTCTGCTCGTTCTGCCATTAAGTGCCACACCATTTCTCTCTTTCAAAGTCACCATAGAAGAATCCGTCGTTGTATTGAACAACCGGCTATCTTTAATTAGGAATTTGGTATGTCCAAAAATGTCATATTGAAATAAAGCGAAAAATTGAAATACATTCCTCGCATTCCAATCGCCGTTGGCAGTGGCGCCAAAGCCGAAGGATTCATAATGACTCGGGTATAATACTCGCCATGCGGTGTCAGTTTCATTCATTCTGACAGCTAAAGCGGCACTAACAACAATTGCATTATCCTGCACGAACGGAACATAAACCAAAGCACTGCTGTCTACAGTGGATTCTCTCCCGCCGTTCAAATTGTTGTTGGCGATTACTTTTGCCTTTGCCCAAACGGGCCATCCAGTTTTCCTAATAAATTTTTCAAGGAAAGGATGCTCTTTTTCCTGTGCCTTAATACTTCGCACAATTGATTTCAACCTTGGGTCTGCCGATTCTGGAACATTAAAGAATCGATCAATAGAAGTTGGTTTTTCTGCCGGGGCTCCAAAATCAGTCTTGCGGCACGATGCATAAAATAATAGGCTGAATAGTACAAGGCAAAATGCTAACGAATTTTGTTTTCTCATAACTGTGGTTTTAATGGTATCGTCTTACTCTGTTTAACGGTTTTCAGACAAATCCGTGGTCAGGTGGTGGGAATATAAATATACGTTTGAGTACAGGCGGGCAACCATACGCTTTTAAGGGTATTATTCTTCAAAGCCGAAAGAAAAAAACTACCGTTCACCGTTTTTTCACCACCATTAATATCTCAGAAAAAACTAAATTCAAATTAATAATATTATAGTGCATCACTGTTCGAAATTGTACCGCAACGTTGTAGAATTTGTAATTTCTAACTAATCGTTTTTTGAAAGATTTAGGGTTAGGTCACACCATGATTCACAAACACTAAACCACCCGGCAAACAAAGGGAATACTTAACCCGGGCATTTTACCGCTCCTTTTTGCTTTTATATCTCATCTTCTTTTTAACTTACAAGAACAAACCAAAGAACATGAAACCATTAATTGCTTTTTCCTTCTTATTTTTTAGCGGAAATATTTTTTCCCAGGATTGCTCCAACTATTATTACCTGCAAAACAATAAGGTCATCGAGATGACGATCTCAAATAAAAATGGAAAGGAAGCTGGTAAAATGACCTACACCGTTTCTGATAGTAAAAAAACAGGAAGCACAACAACGGCAACTATAAATTCTGAGTTTGTTGATGCAAAAGGAAAATCAATTACTAAGGGAACAAATAATGTAAAATGTGAGAACGGTGTGATGCAAATGGATATGAAAGTCTTTATCCCGCCGGCACAAGCGTCCGGCTCTGCATCAGCTTCTGAGTTTTACCTCGAATATCCCGCAACTATGCATGTAGGCGATCAGTTGAAAGACGGACATCTTGCCATGGATGCTGAATTGTCCGGTGGCATAAAGTCTTCAATTAAGATAGACATCACGGATAGAAAAGTTGAGGGTAAAGAATCCGTAACAACAACTGCAGGAACATGGGAATGTTATAAGATCACTTCAAATAATAGAATCGATTCACGCGTTGCGGGCATCGGCATCCCGCTAACAATGAATGTTACCGAGTGGTTCGCTCCCGGATTTGGTGTTGTAAAAACAGAATCAAAAACAGGAAAAACAGAGATCACCTCGATCAGATGATCATTCCGGTTTTACCAAAACACCGTATACAACGCAGCGAGTATCCCGCAAATAATAAATGAACCGATAATAAACCCAGGGGTCACTTTAAACATTGACTTATCCATTTCAATTATATGCGTATCATTAGCAGGTTTTGGTTTTGCTAAACTGATAACGATCATAATAATGACGATAGCGAAAAAAGTGATCGTCATCCTGTCAAGAAAAGGATAATCGGGAAATACACCGTTTGTCCATACAGGTAAAAATTTTAATATGGTTGAAATAGGAACGGTTAATAATGCGCCCGCCAAACCCGCAGCCGCCGTTGTTTTTTTCCAAAATAAACCCAGCAAAAAAATAGCTAGCACACCGGGTGAGAAAAACCCTACATACTCCTGTATAAATTGGTAAGCCTGGTCCAATGATTTTAATGCAGGTGCAACGATAGCCGCAATGATCATAGAAATAATTACGGCCCATCTGCCGGTCAACACTAATTTTCTTTCGGAAGCTTCTTTATTAAAATATTTTTTATAAATGTCCAATGAAAAAATCGTGGAGATACTGTTTGCTTTTCCTGCAAGCGAAGCAACGATAGCTGCGGTTAATGCTGCAAAGGCCACACCTTTCAGTCCGGCAGGTAACAAGTTCATAAGCGTTGGATATGCATGATCCGGTTTTACCACACCGGCAGCATCTGACATTTCTGCCTGGAACATTCCATTATTATGCATTACATACATTGCTATACCCGGTAATACTGCAATTACAGGTATAAGCAATTTTAAAAACGCTGCAAATAAAATTCCTTTGCGGGCAGTTTTCAGATCGGCGCCTAATGCCCGTTGCACAATGTATTGGTTGCATCCCCAATATGCAAGATTATTAATAAGCATGCCGCCGATCAAAACAGACAAACCGGGCAATTCTTTATAATGCGGATGTGATTTATCAAAGATCATATGGAGATGCGACGGCGCTTCCTTTTTCAAAACAGAAAGGCCTTTCAGAATATCATTTCCAAATCCAAACTGCTCGGATAATAATGTTAATGCGAGATAAGTGGTCACCAACCCGCCAATGATGAGCACGAGCACCTGGAAAACATCGGTATACCCGATCACTTTCATTCCACCCAGCGTTACTATAATTGAAAATATACTAAGCCCTGCAATGCACCATTCAAAACTGATATTTGAAATGGATGAAATTGCCAGTGCCCCGAGATAAATAATAGAAGTAAGGTTGACAAATACATACACCAGCAACCAGATCACTGCCATAATTGTACTCACCGTATCATTATATCTTTTTGCCAGGAACTGCGGCATCGTGAAAATCTTATTTTTCAGATATAGCGGAATGATGAATACAGCAACGATTATAAGTGTGGCGGCTGCCATCCACTCGTAAGTGGAGATGGCGAGTCCTAATGCAAAGCCCGAGCCACTCATGCCAATAAAATGTTCGGCAGAAATATTGGAGGCGATCAGCGACGCACCGATTGCCCACCATGTTAATGAACCTTCGGCCAGGAAAAAATCTTTGGAGCTTGTCTGTTTGGCTTTTTTCCTATTATAAATGTATAACCCGTACGCGGTAACAAGAATGAAGTAAATAAAGAAAACAATATAATCGGCAGTTTGTAATTTGTTCATAGCAATCGTTTATGATCTGTGCGCAAAAAATTTCAATTTAAGATAAAACAGTGATGCCCCTAAGATAAATATTCATGGTTTCCTGATTTGCAAAATATGATTGTAATTTCTTTATTATAAAAAATAGGTTATATAAAAATCCCGGGGCCACATAACCCCGGGCTTACTCCTGACTGCTTGTACAAAACTAAACTGCTTCTTTTAATTATTTTAATAACCCGGATTCTGAACTAAATAACCCGGTATATTCGAAGCGCCATTTATAGCATTTAAAGGGATCGGGAAGATCCTTTTATTTTTATCGGTATTTGTTTTCTCTGTCCATGTTCCCTCATATTTACCAAAGCGTATCATATCTGTACGACGCAGATGTTCCCAGTATAATTCAAAACCTCTTTCACGGAACAGCAGATCAAGCGACATAGTCACCAGTGGCGGCGGAACTGTTCTTGCAGTTCGTGCAGCTCTTACAGTATTCACATCGCTAAGTGCTGCAGCGGCATCATTGTTTTTTCTAAGTTTTGCTTCTGCACGCATCAGGTACACATCGGCGAGACGAAGAATAATAATATCATGTTCACCACGATTTCTTCCATCTGTAGTAGCGCTGCTGAATTCATATTTTTCTACTCGATAACCAGTACTGTAATTACTACCGGCAACTGTAAAATCAATCGCCAGAGTAAAATCAACCGGTAATGTTGGCTTACCACGGGTAACATTATAAAGTTTACCAATTTTATATTTGCCCGTACCACATGTTGTAAATGGAATGTTTCTTCCACCGATCAAACCATACTGTTGTCCTCTCATTATCCCACGATCGATCTTAAAATCAGTACCAAGAACACAAGAATCAGCCGGTATAATAAGATTCTTTTTAAAGAACCGTGGATCTGCTGTAGCCGGATCAACCGGAGAATAAGCACTCACCCAACTTTGATAAAACTCCGGAGTGATCGCCGGGCCATCAGTTCCATTTGCATTGGGAACAGATGGTAATGGGAACTGGTCTCCCGATAAAGAAAAATAAGCCATACGGTTATGTCCGTTCAGGTCCGGCCGCTGATCGATCGCAAAAATGAGTTCCTTGTTACTATGATTGTTATTATCAAAAATGGAAAAATATTCTGTGGCTAATTGAAACTGGTTTGAACTAATGATCTTATCACAGTATTCAATTACTTTATCCATTTCATCTGTCTTGAATGTAAAGGTTGCAGCATATCGATCACGCCATACAGCAGCATTCAAATACAATCTTGCCAATAATCCCCAAACACCGGCTTTTGTTATTCTTCCGGGCCCGGTTGTATTATCAAGCAAAGGTTCTACCGCCAGCAATTCTGATTTGATATAATTTATAGCATCGTCACCACGCAATATCTCCGATGTTGCATCCGGATCTTCTTTTTTAAATGAGATGCCAAAAAGGTCAAGTGACATCATATTATAGTATGCACGCATTGCTCTTGCTTCAGCCAAAAAGGTTTTAGCATTTACATAATTGTTTGTAGCCAGCGCATTGATGGCGGTTACACTTCTTGATATACTCTGCACGATCTGGTTCCACGTATTATTTACATTAGGATCAGAGCTTAACGTCTCATGCCGGTGCAACGACATATAAATACCATTATCACCCCAGTCAGTACCGCCTCTGTATGGCAGTATCGCTTCGTCAGTAGATACCTCCTGTAATGTAAACAGGTTGGTGTGTTGAAACAGTGTAGGAAGAAGTGCATACACGGGAGCAATATTTCCTTCCGCTATCTGCTGCTCGGTAAGACCTGTAACCGAAGATTCATCAAGCACCTGCTCTTTTAACTTAGTGCAACTATGAATTATGGAAATGCCTGAGACGATCAACAAGAGGCAAAATATTTTCTTTTTCATTTGAATATTTTTTATTGTTTTTTGGCCAAATGGACTGATTAGTAATTTTTAAAATGAAAGGTTCAGCCCAATAATGAATGACTTTGCTTTAGGATAACTCAGGTAATCGATACCATAGGAAGTAACGCCTCCAATATTTCTGTCGGCATTTACTTCAGGATCGTATCCATCATAATCAGTGATCACAAACAGGTTTTGACCGGTTGCAAACAAACGCAAACTGGAAACCCATTTGCTAATGCCAAGTTTTGAAGGATTGAGATTATAGCCAAGTGTCATGTTATTCATTCTCAGGTAAGAGCCATTTTTTAGATAACGGGTGCTTACAGGCGCAGCATTGCTAACCGATTCAGTTGGTTCAGCAATCGCTTCTGCAGTCGTATTGTTACTCCTTGACAGGTTTACTTTAGTGAAAGAAGCATTGGCGGTAAGATCGTAGATCTTATTGCCTGAAAGTCCATTCATACTGAAATTAAAATCAAAGTCCTTAATTGTTACTCCGCCATAAAAGCTATAAATAATTTTTGGCAAAGCCGTACCTGCAATTATCCTGTCATTATCGGTATAGGTAGTACCATTTTTATCTTTATCAAAATAAACACTTAAACCATTCGAGCCAATACCAAGCCATTGATTTAAGTAAAATGATCCGATAGGCTCACCATTAATATATCCATTAAGGGTAGCAGAGGTAAGTCCCGCCGGGCCAGAAGCATTACCTGACGCAATAACTGTATAAGGTGAATTTTCTACTTTATTTTTCATGTATGTAAAGTTGCCGCCAACATTATATCCAAAATTCTTTCGCTTATGCTTATAGTCCAACTCCAGCTCAACGCCTTGATTGGTGATCGTCATATCTTCCACATTTGTCCATAATGTAGTTGCCGGCTGAATGGGATCAGCAGGTGGCACCTGCAACAGAATATCGTTTGTCACCTTTCTAAAATAATCCAATGTGCCTGATAAAGCACCTTTCAGCAAAGCGAAGTCTAATCCCACGTCGATCTGTTTTGATGTCTCCCATTGAAGATCAGGATTTGCAAGTCTCGCATAAATGGTACCGGCAGGGTATGGACCATTTCCTAAAGGATAACTCAAAGTACCCGATGTAGACGATGTAAATAAAGCCTGCGTTTGCTTTTCTGGAATTTCCTGGTTGCCGGTAATGCCCCAGCCTGCTCTCAATTTCAGGTTTGAAAAACCAGCGTTCTGCATAAAATCTTCTTCTGATATTTTCCATCCCAAAGAGAAAGAAGGGAAGTATCCGTATTTATTGTTAGCTCCGAATTTAGAAGAACCATCTGCACGGAAATTGAATGTTGCAAGGTACTTGCTGTTATATTGATAAGTAACCCTGCCAAAAAATGATTGCAACTCATTAATGAATGCATAACCACCCGGTCTGTTTGTTGCAAGGTCAAGTACCTGGCCAAGTCCCGGGTTATATTGCGGATCAACAGGCCCAACAGGAAACCTGTTAACACTGTTATTTCTTCCCTGCACAAAAATGCGCTGATAAGAATGACCTGCCAATGCAGACACATTGTGAGGGCTATTCACCCAGTTGTACGTAACATAATTTTCAACCAACCTGCTGCGATTATAATTATAGAAAGTTTCTAATCGTCCTTCACGGAAGGGTGTAGTACTTGGCTTCGTTTGAATATCATTTGTACCATTGGCATTATCAATTCCAAAATTGAATTTATATACCAATCCTTTTACGAGCTTCAAAGAAGTAGAGATACTGCCAAGAACACGATTGATGGTATTGAATTCTCTTTCGCCGTCAATCGAGAATAAAGGATTATTAATACCTGCCACAAATACCGGGTTTCCACTTGCATCACGTGCAGCATAAGTTGGGTTATTGCTGATCGCCTGGCCAAGTATCGTAGAAATAAATGGGCGGTCATTTTTTGTTGTAGTCACTCCAAGTGTAACATCTATAGTTAATCTATCATCCCAAAATTTTTGCGATGCATTGAATCTTCCTGAATACCTGTCAAGATCGTTTGCCTTCATGATCCCTTCTTGTTTTTGCATTCCGAATGAAGCGTAATAAGTAAGTTTATCTGCCCCGCCACTTAATGTGAGATTATAATTCTGCGTATACCCGGTCCTGAAAACTTCATCCTGCCAATCTGTTGAAGCGCTTTTATCATCAATTGTTCCTCCTGTCTTTGGCACTTCTCTGCGGAATTCTTCCGCCGTAAAAACTTCCTGCTTTCTTGCGATCTTAGATATACCCAGGCTTGTTGAAAAGGTTAGTTGCGATGCGCCTGCCTTTCCTTTTTTTGTTGTGATAATAACAACTCCATTCGCTCCGCGGGAACCATAGATAGCAGTCGCCGATGCATCTTTTAATACATCTATTGATTCAATATCCTGGGGATTCAAAAAATTCAAAGGATCTCCGCGACCGGTTACATTATTATCAAGAGGAATTCCATCAACTACAAATAAAGGAGCATTGCTGGTGCGTACGCCGCCTGGTCCGCGGATAGTGATACCGAGTGCTACTCCTGGTTCTCCACTTACAGAAACAACATTTACTCCGGATACCTTACCCTGCAAAAGTTGTTGGGGGCTATTAATGATGCCTTTATTAAACTCATCACTCTTTAATGATTTTACGGCACCGGTTACATCTTTTTTCCGTTGCGTGCCATATCCCACAACAACAACGTCTGTCAACACCACCGTTGAAGCGGTCAATACTACCGCATAAGTAGAAGCTGATGTGACTTTTATTTCAGTGTTTTCAAAAGCCACAGAGCTAAAGACAAGAACATCGCCATCTTTTGCAGAAATGGTAAAGGTGCCGTCAACAGCTGTCATCGCTGAAGCACCGGCTCCTTTAACAGTTACAGTTACGGAGGGAACGGGATCACCCTTTGCATCTTTTACTGTTCCGCTGATCTGTCTTTGCTGCGCCTGCACCACAAACATCAGCAGCGAAAAGAAAAAAGTTAATAGTACACGTAATCGTTGATTAAGTTTTTGCATAGCAGTTAATTTTTAATTTGATAAACAAGCAGTCCTGTATTCTTTTTTAAGTTTGTGTTTTATCAAAACTTAAGTGTTGGCGGCAGATATTTTGCCACCAACTCTTCATAGTAAGGTTTTAGTTTTTTCCAATCCGGCGGTTCCGGGTTTTTTGAATAAAGATCATAGGGATTAAACAACTTCACCCATTTCAGCATTTCCCTGTCATGATCGTCCAGCAAATGACCATACGCACCTTCACGATGCCATGAATAAAATGAATGATAACGCAACATGTACAAACCCGATTCAGGTAAATAGTCCTTCATCATCTGGTACACATATTCATCATGCCCCCATGACATGTGAACATTTCTTAATCCGCAGCCATCGGTATATACTCCATATTTAGAACTGTAAGTTGTATTATTATAATCCGGATTGAGTGTAAAAAATTCGGGATAAACTATTTTATCTGAGTAAGCGCAACCAACAGGGAAGGTATCTCCTACCACCGCCCATTGCGGTTCACCAAACAAACAAAGCACCTTGCCCATGTCATGCATCAGGCCGACAAGGACCATCCAGTCCGGATGTCCGTCTCTGCGTATAGCTTCAGATGTCTGGAGCAAATGCTGAAACTGGTCAAGATCGGTATCAGGATCAGAATCATCCACGAGTTCATTTAAAAAATTAAAAGCATCCCAAACCGGCATTTCCTTTTTTGAGAAGGAAAGAAATTCATTCCTTTTTTGCATTACAAAATCATAGGTCTGGTACTTATGATTTAACCGGTAAAATTCTTTTACCGTATCCCGCTCGGGGCTATCGTAATTCCTGTATTCCTCTGTGGTTTTTGCCGTGGCAATTGAATCGGGATCAGGATAGCGACGCAGCAGATCATCTTCCCATTCATCAAGGTTTTTAAGCGGTACTGCTTCAAAATTGTTTGTATTCATATCATTCAATTTTACTAAATTAGGTAAGGAAACCATGTTACAGATTTTAGCTGTAATAAGGATATATTACCATTTGATTAATTGACTTGTTATTTAAGCAATAAAATTGTTTGGGTGCGCAAAAAAATGCTGAAGACAACTTGTAATGTCTTACAAGAAGAAAGTGTAAAAGTCGTTTGAAAGGCATGTTCTTTAGCAAGCGTTGGCGTTCCCGGATACTAAAGTGACAATTTTAAATTGCAAACAGACAGATCATAACATTTTTATTTACGAAACCGTTTTCGCAGAATGCCCGGCAAGGAAATAATTTTTTTCAATGAGTGTGAAAATTAAAGACCTCGCGAAGCAGCTAAACCTGTCTGTTGCTACCATTTCAAAAGCACTTAAGGATAGTTATGAAATAAGCCCGGAAACAAAACAAAGGGTTTTCGATCTCGCCAAAAAATTAAACTACACTCCCAACCCCTACGCCAGCAGCTTGCGCAAAAGAAGCAGTAAAACAATTGCGGTTGTACTGCCTGAAGTAGCCGATAGTTTTTTTTCCCTCGCTATAAATGGAATTGAATCCGTAGCACATGACAAAGGTTATCACGTACTCATCTATCTTACACATGAAAGTTTTGAAAGAGAAGAAGCGATATTAAAAGAATTTCAAAGCGGGCGGGTTGACGGGATACTCATGTCCGTATCTGGCGAAACCTGCACCAGCGACCATATAAAAGAAGTGATCGCTGCCGGGATGCCGCTTGTTTTTTTTGACAGGGTATGCGAAGATGTAGAAACCGCCAAGATCATTACAGATGATTTTGAAAGCAGCTATAATGCAACTTGTCACCTGCTCAAAGCAGGTTGTAAAAAAATTGTTTACCTGGCTACTTCTTCTTCGCTTTCTATTAATAATAAAAGAATGGAAGGTTTTAAACAAGCGTTATCCGATAATGGTGTCAAAAGAAATACAAGCGAAATTATTTCCTGTACCAGTAATACAGAGGGAAATTATAAGATCATCCTTGATCTGCTGAAAAAGAAAGATAAACCGGATGCCTTGATCGCTTCGGTGGAGAAACTGACAACGCCTATTTATCTTGCCTGTGGGGATCTAAAACTTTCCATCCCGGAGCAAATAAAAGTGATCAGTTTCACTAACCTTCAAGCCGCTTTAATCCTTACGCCAACGCTGACTACTGTTACGCAACCTGCCTTTGAAATGGGTAAGGCTGCTGCAGAAGTTTTATTTAAATCATTGGAGAAAAGAGACTATAACCTGAAAAAAGAAATTACAATAATTCCTTCGGTGCTTAACATCCGTAATTCTGCAACGTAATTTACTTCGATGAAATAAGTTTACTATTTATTTATTCCAACATGGTTTTAATTCACCGGCTTCATTTTTTCCGCAAAGACCGCAATACTCCGCTTCATTATATTTATTGCCGCACCATTTACATCCGGCAGTTCTTAATCGTGAACTTTCTATGATGAAGATTCCAAACAATGGAATAAGAAATGCTACCAATAAAGCAGGGATAAAACCAATCATCCTTCTCCTTCCTTCATGCCATGCAAACACGATTGCTATTAGGTAATAGATAATCCCGATAATAATGATCACAGTTGTCATGCATCACTAACTTACTTTATTTTACTGATACATACAGCCAGGCTCTCTTTCCAATCTTTTAACTGTACGCCAAAAGTTTCCTGGACCTTTGTTTTATCAAGAACCGAATAAGCAGGACGCTTTGCGGGAGTTGGGTATTCTGTAGTTGTAATTGGCTTTACATCGCATGGGCAATTAATTATTTCTTTTATCGCAACTGCAAATTCATACCAGGTAATTATTCCTTCGTTGCTGAAATTGTAAATTCCGGGCACCCATTTTTCTGTTGTCAATTGCGCATTGCCAATTATTGTGAGGATCACTTCTGCAAGGTCTGCTGCATAGGTTGGTGAACCGATCTGGTCGTTCACCACCCTGATCTCATCTTTCTCATTCATCAATCGCATCATTGTCTTCACAAAATTTTTTCCAAAAGATGAATACACCCATGATGTACGGATAATAATACAATCCGGGTTGAATCCTGCAGCATCCTTCTCTCCTTCCAGTTTTGATGCACCATACACATTTACCGGGTCAGTTGGAAAATTTTCGGTGTAAGGATAAGTGCCTTCACCATTAAAAACATAATCGGTAGAAATATGAATGAACTTCGTGTTATGTTCTTTGCAAATCGCAGCAAGTACTCCAACTGCTTCGCCATTTACAAGGAAAGCCAGGTCTTTCTCTGCTTCAGCTTTATCCACTGCAGTATAAGCAGCGCAGTTAATGCAATAGGCAGGCTTTAATGTTTTGAAGTAATTTCTTACCAGGTCAAACTGATCGACCGGCATATCTTCCCGTGTAAGAAAATAGAATTCGAATTGCGGATATAATGAAGAAATTTCCTGGAGCTCTTTTCCTAATTGGCCATTACCGCCTGTTACTGCTATTTTTGGCTTGCCACTCATTCAATGAATTGAAAATTATTTTTACACGCTGCAAATGCAGGCAGCGCCCTGTCTTTATCTGAAACAATTTCTTTACCCGCCGGTATCCTCCAATCAATATTTATTGAAGCATCATTATACAAAATACCGGCTTCACTTTCTTTATTATAAAATGAATCGCATTTATACAGCACTTCTGCCTCTTTACTTAATACAGAAAAGCCATGAGCAAATCCTGCCGGAATAAATAATTGCTTTTTATTTTCAGCCGAAAGATCGATAGCAAAACTTTTCCCAAAAGTTGGTGAGCCTTTCCGAATATCGACTGCCACATCCAGTATATGCCCAACTAAAACTCTTATCAATTTTGCCTGCGGGTGCGGCTGAAGCTGGTAATGCAAACCCCTGATCACTCCGTAGTGTGACAATGACTGATTATCCTGGACAAAATTTATGGCAATCCCTTCCGCTTTGAAAGTTTGAAGGTTGAATGACTCAAAAAAATGCCCCCTGCTGTCTTCGAGCACTATTGGTGCGAAAACGAGCAAATCGCGGATTGGTGTTTGAATAAACGGCATATTACAAGCTCCAGTAAACCCTGTTTTTAATTTTATCGCGATACAATCCTTTCAGATCATAAATAACTGCGTGCGGCTTGGTAATGGACTCCAAATATTCATTATCCATTTTTTTAAATGGCTCATGTGATACCGCAAGAATTATAGCATCATAATCTGTTCCATTTATTTCAGTAATTCCAAAGCCATACTCATGCATCAGCTCTTCTGAAGATGCGTAAGGATCATACACATCTACATTTACAGAAAACGATTGCAGTTCTTTTACCACATCAGCCACTTTCGAATTACGGATATCACTTACATTTTCTTTAAAGGTTGCGCCCAGCACCAGCACTCTTGCCGTTTGCACATTGCTTACATTCTTCGTTATATACCTTACCACTTTCCGCGCAACATATAATGACATACCATCATTTATATAACGGCCGGCCAAAATAACTTTTGAATCAAAGCCAAGCTCACTTGATTTATAAGTGAGATAATAAGGATCAACCCCAATACAATGGCCGCCCACGAGGCCTGGATAAAATTTTAAAAAATTCCATTTGGTACCGGCAGCTTCCAATACTTCGTAGGTATTAATATCCATTTTGTCAAAAATGATAGAAAGCTCATTCATCAATGCAATGTTAAGGTCACGCTGTGTATTCTCAATGATCTTTGCCGCTTCTGCTACTTTGATGCACGAAGCACGATGAACACCTGCCGTTACCACCAGTTCATACACTTTGGCAATTTCTTCCAATGATCCGGCATCACAGCCTGAAACTACTTTTACAACTTTAGCAAGGGTATGTGTCTTATCCCCGGGATTGATCCTTTCCGGCGAGTAACCCAGCTTAAAATCTTTTATATTTTTTAATCCTGATAATTTTTCAATTATCGGCAAACAATCTTCTTCTGTACATCCGGGATAAACCGTGGATTCAAAAACTACGTAATCACCTTTCTTTAATATTTTACCAATTGTTTCTGACGCACTTTTCACAGGCTTCAGATCCGGAACGTTATGCTGATCAACCGGAGTAGGTACAGCAACGATAAAAAACTTTGCTTCTCTCAGTTCTTCCAGCTTCGAAGTAAAATGAATATCGCAACCTGAAAAATCTTCTTTCTCCAATTCATTACTGGGATCGATACAGTTGCGCATCATTTCCACCCTGTTCTCATTGATATCAAAACCGATCACTGATATTTTTTTAGCAAATTCCAATGCAATAGGAAGCCCAACATACCCTAACCCGATGATCGCCAATTTCGCTTTCTTGTCAACTAATTCCTGGTACATCTTATATATAAAAGTTTAATAGTGTAAATGCTGATACTATAAATTCCAAAATACAAATTACAAATTCCAGTTTACCCTAATTCCAAAATCCAAATCCCTAATTCCCCTGCTCTATCGTTTGCTCACAAACTCTTTTGGTTGTTTATTCAATTCTTCCGTTGAAAGAGATCTGAAATACTCATAAGTGATCTTTAACCCTTCTTTCCTCGAAACTTTAGGTTCCCATCCAATAATTTCTTTTGCTCTTGTAATATCGGGTTGTCTTTGTTTGGGGTCATCAACCGGCAATGGCTTATAAATAATTTTTACTTTATGACCTGTCAATGAAAGTATTTCCCCGGCAAAATCTTTTAAAGAAATTTCATCGGGATTGCCAATATTCAGCGGCATGTAATAGTCGCTCATCAGCAAACGATAAATCCCTTCAACGAGGTCATTGACAAAACAAAAGCTTCTTGTTTGCGATCCATCACCAAACACGGTGAGGTCTTCGCCCCTTAATGCCTGGCCAATAAAAGCCGGCAATGCCCTGCCGTCATTCAATCTCATTCGCGGACCATATGTATTAAATATTCTTACGATCCTTGTATCTACTTTATGAAAACTATGATAAGCCATTGTAATGGCTTCCATATATCGTTTGGCTTCATCATAAACTCCTCTTGGCCCAACAGGGTTAACGTTTCCCCAATAGTCTTCATTCTGCGGATGTACTAACGGATCACCATACACTTCACTTGTAGAAGCTACCAGTATTCTTGCATTCTTTGATTTTGCAAGACCCAAACAATTATGCGTTCCTAATGCGCCAACCTTTAATGTTTGAATTGGAATTTTTAAATAATCGATAGGACTGGCAGGCGATGCAAAGTGAAGAATATAATCAAGCTTGCCCGGTATTTCTATGCGTTTGGTCACATCGTGTTCAATAAATTCAAAATGCTCAAGCGGAAAAAGATGCTCGATATTTTTAAGGTTACCGGTGATCAGGTTATCCATTGCAATGACATGATAACCTTCTTTGATAAAACGATCACAAAGATGGGAACCTAAAAACCCCGCAGCCCCCGTGATTAATGCAGTACCCCGTTTCTCCCTGACGGAAGAATCTTTTGCAGCATCCTTATTCAATGCGTTCGGTTTACTGTTCATTAAAATATATTTTGATACCAGCCTTTGAATTTCTTATCAACGTCCCTTGCGTCCGCCGAAGGCGGATCAACTTTAGCAATTCGATGCGTCATTTTTTTTCAGTTTACAAAACAAATAGAATATTCCATCCAAGTTCCCCCTTTAGGGCGACAAGGGGTTAATAGTTTTTCTGCCAATGCTCTCATAGTAAAAACCAAGTTCTTTCATTTGTGCAAGATCAAAAACATTTCTGCCATCAAAAATCACTTTAGCTTTCATCCTTTCCCCCATTTTTTCAAACTCAGGAGTTCTGAATTCACTCCACTCCGTTGCAATTATCAATGCATCGCAATTATGCAATGCATCATACTGATTTTCGGTAAATACAATTTTATCGCCGATAAGTTCTCTTACATTTTTCATTGCTTCCGGATCGAAAGCAGCAACCGAAGCACCGGCTTTTACTAATTCTTCAATAAGATAAAGTGCCGGGGCCTCCCTGATATCATCAGTGTTTGGCTTAAAGGCCAATCCCCACAAAGCAATTCTCTTACCCCCCAGTTTATTATTAAAATATTTTTTTATCCGCGGGATCAAATACACTTTCTGCTTTTCATTTACATCCATTACGGCATCCAGTATTTTAAATTCATATTTCAAATCTGAGGCTGATCTTACCAATGCCTGCACATCTTTGGGGAAACAAGATCCTCCATAACCAATCCCGGGAAATAAAAATCTTTTCCCGATCCTGTCATCGCTGCCAATACCACGACGCACCATATCTACGTCTGCTCCCAGCAACTCGCATAATCTTGCTATTTCATTCATGAATGAAATTTTCGTGGCCAGAAAAGAATTGGCTGCATACTTTGTTAACTCCGCTGATTTTTCATCCATGTAAATAACAGGATTACCCTGCCGCACGAATGGTGCATACAGATCACCCATTATTTTTCTTGCCCTGTCTGATTCGGTACCTATCACAACTCTGTCGGGTTTCATAAAATCTTCCACCGCTACACCCTCACGTAAAAATTCGGGATTGCTGACAACATCAAATTCACATTGACAATTTTTGGCGATCACTGCACGAACTTTATCCGCTGTTCCGACAGGCACAGTACTTTTATCGACTATTACTTTATAATCTTTTAATATTTTTCCAAGTTCGTCAGCAACGCCTAAAATATATTTCAGATCGGCTGAACCATCTTCTCCCGGAGGAGTCGGCAGTGCAAGGAAAATAATTTTAGCGTCAGCAATACCGTCTGCAAGATTTGTCGTGAACTTTAATCTTTCTTCACGTTGATTTCTTAAAAATAATTTCTCAAGACCGGGCTCGTAAATAGTGATCTGGCCGTTAGATAATTTCTCTACTTTGTTCTGATCTATATCCACACAGGTTACAGTATTGCCCGTTTCCGCAAAACATGTTCCCGTTACCAATCCAACATATCCCGTTCCAACAACTGCGATCTTCATGAATGACTGATTATTGATTAATGATTGTTGATATACTCAAGAACTTTTGACGTTATAAAATCAAGTTGCTCATTATCCATTTCCGTATGTATTGGCAACGAAATAACTCTTTCCGTTAGCCAGTCTGTTATTTTTAATGAAACTTTTGCCGTATCATAATGCGCAAACATTTGTTGCCGATGACCCGGCACCGGATAATAGATCATTGATGGAATTTTTTGTCCGGCAAGAAAAGCATTCAATCCATCGCGGTTTACTCCTTCAAGAAGCAACGTGTATTGATGAAACACATGGCTGCAATATGAAGCCCTGTATGGAATAATGATCTTTGAATTATTTGCAAATGCATTATCGTAATAACCGGCTACGGCTTGTCTTGCTTTTATATAGTCATCAAGATATTTCAATTTTATATTGAGTATGGCAGCCTGGATAGTGTCAAGCCTGCTGTTGCAACCCACCATTTCATAATAATATCTTTTGCGCTGTCCATGGTTGGCGACCATTTTCATTTTGTCCGCAAGCTGATCATCATTAGTAAACACTGCACCGGCATCTCCATAAGCGCCCAAATTTTTTGAGGGAAAAAAAGAAGTGGTGCCGATATTCCCGATGGTCCCGGTTTTCCTGCGATTCGCCGAAGGCGGAGAAGCAATTTCATTTTTAGAGTAATACTCACCTCCTATCGCCTGGGCGTTATCTTCAATAACATAAAGGTTATGCTTCTTGGCTATCACCATTATTTCATCCATATGTGCTGCATGTCCATAAAGATGAACGGGCACAATCGCTTTTGTTTTTGGAGTGATCGCTTTTTCCAAAGCCGCAGGGTCCATGCAGAATGTTTTTGCATCCACTTCAACAAAAACCGGGGTGAGCCTCAGCAAAGCAATAACTTCAGTAGTGGCAATAAAAGTAAAAGAAGGTGTGATCACTTCATCGCCGGGTTTCAGATCAAGCGCCATCATTGCAATTTGAAGTGCATCAGTTCCATTGGCGCAGGGAATTACATGTTTTACGCCAAGATAAGCAGCAAGATTATTAGCAAATTCCTGTACCGGTTTGCCATTAATAAAAGCAGTGCTTTCGATCACGTTCAACACAGCTTCGTCTACCTCGCTCTTAATTTTATGATACTGCCTTTTCAGGTCAACCATCTGGATAGGATGCATGGCAATTTCGGATTTCGGATTTACGATTTTAGATTGATTTTGAATTTTAATCTGGCTTGGTTTAATGGGCGCAAAAATAGTGAATTAAAGATAGTTATCCCATTTGCCTTTACATTTGTTATCCTATCCGGAAGACTATTGGGATAGGATAAAGCTTACAGATTGGCACTTTTCTTTTACAACATCTTTTTGTTATTGTATCGGGCTGGTATCAGCATTGCTTCTTTACGGAATGCAAAGGCAAAACTTTGGATCGATGGAAGAAAACATATTTTTAAACGACTGGACTCTGAACTCCGTCCCGATAGTCCCGATGGCAATCGGGAGGATAATGACTCCGAACTAATATGGTTTCATTGTTCATCGCTTGGTGAATTTGAGCAAGGCCGGCCAGTATTAGAAAATCTCAAAAAACAATTCCCAAATTCCAAATTCCTCCTTACGTTCTTTTCCCCTTCCGGTTTTGAAATAAGAAAAGATTACAAAGGTGCTGACTGGGTTTTTTATCTTCCGTTGGATTCAAAATCAAATGCAAAGAGATTTTTAGATATTGTAAACCCGTCACTTGTTGTTTTTGTAAAATATGATTATTGGTATTATTATCTCACAGAATGTAAAAAAAGAAGTATCCCATTGCTGATGGTTTCAGCAATTTTCAGAAAAGATCAAGCCTTCTTTAAATGGTATGGAGGATTGCATAAAAATATGCTGAAATGCTTCACTCACTTTTTTGTACAGGATAATAATTCAAAACAACTTTTGGAATCATTGCAAATAAACAACGTAACCATCGCTGGTGATACAAGATTTGACCGTGTATCAGAAATAGCTGAGAATTTTAAACCGATTGAAGAAATAGAAAAGTTTTGCGGCGGTTCATACATGCTTGTCGCAGGCAGCACATGGCCTGAAGATGAAAAGATCATTAAAGAGGCGATTGCAGATCTGCCTGATCTGAAACTCATCATTGCTCCGCATGAAATTCACCAGCAGCATTTACAACAAGTAGAAACATTATTTCCAGAAGGAATACGGCACTCACAACTCACAACTCACAACTCACCCCTTAAAAGCAACTGTCTTATTGTAGACAATATCGGCATGCTTTCAAGACTTTATCAGTATGCAACTATCGCTTATGTCGGCGGGGGTTTTGATAAAGGCATTCACAATACACCGGAAGCCGCGGTATATGGCAAACCTGTTTTATTTGGACCAAACTATAAAAAATTTAAAGAAGCCGTTGGTTTGATTGAAAGCGGCGGAGGGATCAGTGTTGCTTCGGCTGATCAACTTTCAACAGCGATCAAAAAGCTTTTGAGTAATGAAGAAGAAGTAAAATTGAGAAGTAAAAACTCATTTGAATTTGTAAACCAAAACAAGGGAGCTACCAAAAAAATTATAAACTACATTGAAGAGAACCGTCTTTTAACCAATTGATAGAAATGCTTTACGGTTTCCCTTGTATCATCCCATCCGAGTTTAATTTTTAATTCACGGTTCATCCAGTATTCTGCTTCGGGGTAAATATTAAAACTGTTTATAGTTTTTATACTGCGTTCATACATTGGCTCATCACCGCGGAACAATTCATTTATAAAAACAAAGCGGTCGTTAATACCGATAGCTTTTCGCAAATCACGAATAGGAGTATCTTTTATTGCATGCATCACTTCCGTCCTGTTTTCTTTCAGCCGGTCATTAAGCGACTCTTGCTGGCCAACAGCATCATTCACTTCTTTACCGATATTATGTTGCGAGAATGTTGGTATTTCATTCATCGGGTCGAAATGAATATCAAGCTGGTTGTTATTTTTTGGTTTTGATCTTGGAGCAGAGATAGCCGCTTGTTCTTTTTCCTGTTCCGGTTCGATCACAGGTACCGTTGCCGGTGCTATTGCAACAGGAGTTGGTAATACAACCGATACTTTTGAAGTTCCGAGTGTCCTGGTGGATGATGATTTTTGTAATTGATTTAATTCTGATTGCAGTAATTGAACAGTAACCTGCATTTGGGCGGCATCTGCGTTTTGTTTTACCTGCTCCTGAAGGCGGTTGATCAAAGCCTGGATTCTTTCCATTTGTTTATGCTACTTTTGAAATCACGGATGAACGGATTTGCGGATTTCGCGGATTATACAGCGAAATCCATTCCAAATCGGCGTAATCCATGTTTAAAATTACAAACTGTTTACCAAGAATTATAATCATACCAGATTTTAACGATGTTTATTGAACCTAATATACGAGGCGAACGCCGCGGATGGATAGAAGTGATCTGCGGCTCAATGTTCAGCGGCAAGACCGAAGAATTGATCCGACGCCTGAAAAGAGCCAAGATCGCGAATCTTAAGGTTGAGATCTTTAAACCGGCTATCGATACACGATATGATGAAGTGAAGATCGTTTCGCATGATGAAAATGCGATCCAATCAACCCCGGTGGATAACTCGCAAACTATACTTTTGCTTGCTCATGAGGTAGATGTTGTAGGTGTTGATGAGGCCCAGTTTTTTGATCCTGAAATTGCAAATGTTTGTGATGAGCTTGCATTTCGCGGTGTCCGGGTAATTGTTGCTGGTCTTGATATGGATTATCTCGGGAATCCATTCGGTCAAATTCCGAATCTTTTATCAAAGGCAGATTATATTACCAAGCTTCATGCAATTTGTGTTCGTTGCGGCAATATTGCAAACTACAGTTATCGTAAAGTACCAAACGATGACCAGGTAATGCTTGGTGCAAAAGACGTATATGAACCAAGATGCAGAACGTGCTATAAAGAAAGTAGCTGATCAACCCCTTTCTGTGCCACGCATTTTAGTTTTGCTGATCATCTTCATTTTCATCGATCCTGATGTTTCAAGATTTTGATCGAGTTCGCCATCAATAACTAATCCAGTTTTAGTATTTACAGTCATAGTACCGGTTTGTGTTCCACTCATTTTCATTCCGGCTAATGCAGGATTTTCATTTCCTTCCAAAGGAATTATTTTTGAACTCACTCCAATAATTACATTATCTCCCTGGAAAGATTTTACTGTGCACTCTGAATTAATTTTCATACCCTGTGTCGAAAGATCATAACTATTGCTCCATTTATCACCAACACCTACTTCCTTTTTTGGATAAACACTGAACATTGGTGCAAAAGCTTCTTTTACTCTTTCCGGATTAAATTGATCTTTTAATGATTGGGATATCATATTTTTTGTTTCGCTGTTTGCAGGAATACTGTCTACCATACTATTGATAATTTCTGCAAATCCTGTGATCTCTTCAATTTTCCCGTCCGGGGTTACTTTCATAGTAAACTTTTCTCCAACGATACCCGAAAAAACATTTTTCATCATTTGCATCGCGTCATGAGAATTAGTGTCCGGTTTTTGGGAAGCATCGATATTGATCTCCTGGCCCATTATGCTCATGTTCATTTTAAGATCCTTGTAGACAACATCCAGCGTTTTAATGGTCCCGTTATCATCAACTACATTGATCGTATACCCTGCAGTGAAACCAATCTTATTCTTTTGATCCATCACTTCCTGGTCCATATTCATTACCATATCATAATCATAAGATTTTCCTTTTTCCAGGTTGAATCTTAAAAGCCTGGTTTCTGATTTTGATTTACACGAAAGAATAATAAAAAACAGGATCGCGGGCATTAACAGCCAAATTAGCTTACGCATAAAAAGATTTTAATGATCGAAAATAAGTTAAAACCCGAAGTCTATGGTTTGTAAATATTATTTTCGCAAAAAAGAACGATCAAGGCGCCGAACCAAATATATACGCTTATCAAAAAAGATCTGCTGCTTGAAGTAAGACAGCAATACAGTTTTTACGGCATACTGCTTTACATTATTGCCACGATCTTTGTTTTATACATGACGATCCGGGAACCAGAACCTAACGTTTGGAATGGCTTGTTCTGGGTCATCCAATTATTTATTTGTATCAATGCGGTGGCCAAAAGTTTTTTACAGGAAACCCGTGGCCGCATGCTTTATTTTTATTCAATTGTAAATCCAAGGGACTTTGTGCTGGCAAAACTTGTATTTAATTCTGTGCTCATGTTGCTGATGAGCTTTCTCAGCATTTTACTCTTCGCTCTTTTCCTGGGAAACCCCGTACAAAAAGCACCTCAGTTTATCGGTCTTGTATTGTTAGGCGGATGGAGCCTTAGTCTTGTATTTACTTTTCTTTCGGCAATTGCTGCTAAAGCACAGCAAAATGCAGCAATCATGGCCATATTAGGTTTTCCGATCATTATTCCACAATTAATGCTGCTAATGAACCTCGCCAATACGGTGTTTACCGATAAAACCGGCATAGCAGCCTCTACTTTATTATTGATCGTAATGCTTGATATCCTTGTTGTATTGCTTGCGGTTATTCTATTTCCTTTTTTATGGAAAGACTGATGATCCTTGTGCCTTGTGCCATGTGCCTTGTACCTTCTTCCTTCTTTCTTGTTCCTTATATTTTTCCCCTTATTTTTGCAAACACTTTTGAAGATCGCTGCTGCTGCTGTGATCTTTCCTATGACCGGCCACAAAAACTATATGTATAAATCCTGGTGGAAAATTCTGGCTGTTGTGTTGTTGGTTTACACCTTTACAGCGGGAATACTAATTGAAGTCCCCCGGAACCCTCAATTGCAGGAAACCATTCGCAATCTCTTTTTTCACGTCTGCATGTGGTTTGGGATGATGATACTTTTTATCGTTTCATTTGTGCAGGCTATTAAATACTTACGAACAGGTAAGCATATTCATGATATTGCGTCGCGGCAATATGCTGGTGTCGGTATTTTATTTGGTTTGCTTGGTTATATCACCGGTGCCATTTGGATGAGTTATACATGGATCGACTCGAATAAATCTTTTTATGATTCCTTTGATAGCATTGCGCGGGAACCAAAGTTAATTGGAGCAGCTATTGCGCTGCTTGTATATGCGGCTTACCTCGTTTTAAGAGATTCAATAACCGACATGGATAAAAAAGCAAGGATCAGTGCTGTGTACAACATCTTTGCATTTGCCATGCTTTTTCCGTCTATATGGATCATTCCAAGATTATTACCCAGCCTGCACCCCGGTGGCAGCGAAGGAAATCCTGCATTGAATTTTAAAGACGCATCGATGAATATGCGATTGGTGTTTTATCCTGCTATCGCGGGGTGGACATTGATCGGTGTATGGATAGCGACGCTTAAAATCAGATGGAAGCTTCTTAACGAACATAAATTGATGCCATGAAAAGATTAATTGCTGTTTTTTATCTTTTACTTTTTACTTTATTTGTAAATGCACAAGAGGTGGAAATGGCTGATACCATGAAAGCAAATGGAAAGATATATGTAGTAATTGCTGTGATCCTGACAATACTTGCAGGTCTTGTTTTATATCTTATCCGCCTCGACAGAAAAATTTCTAAACTGGAAAAAAATAGTTAACTCATTTTCTAAAAACTAAATGCTTGCCGTATGTCTGAATATAGTTTCTTTGGCGCTGTTTCAAAAAGTTTTGATAAAGCCGCTAAGTTCACCAACTGGGATCCGGGTATCCTTGAACAAATAAAACAATGTAATGCTGTTTACAGGATGAACTTCCCTGTAAAGATCGGCGATAAGGTAGAAGTAGTAAAAGCTTATCGTGTACAGCACAGTCATCATAAAACTCCATGTAAAGGCGGAATTCGTTTTTCTACAATGGTTAATCTTGATGAAGTGATGGCGCTTGCTGCATTGATGACTTATAAATGTGCGATCGTTAATGTTCCTTTTGGTGGCGCAAAGGGCGGTATCGCAATCGACCCAAAAAAATATACGCCTTATCAACTGGAGAATATTACAAGGCGCTATACAGCTGAACTGATAAAGAAAAATTTTATTGGGCCCGGCACTGATGTACCTGCACCTGATTACGGTACAGGAGAAAGAGAAATGGCATGGATACTTGATACCTACACGTCGATGAGGCCCGGTGAAATTGATGCAGCCGGTTGTGTTACGGGTAAGCCGGTGACACAAGGAGGCGTTCGTGGAAGAAGAGAAGCTACAGGCCTTGGCGTTTATTATGGTATTCGTGAAGTATGCAAAATGGAAGACATTATGAATAAACTCGGCTTGCCAACAGGTGTGGAAGGCAAACGTGTTATCGTGCAAGGTTTAGGAAATGTTGGTTATCATGCTGCAAAATTTTTCCGTGAGGGCGGCGCAAAATTAGTTTGTCTTGCGGAACATGATGGCGCTGTATATTGCGAAGATGGATTAAATGAAGAAGACGTGTTTCAGTATAAAAAGAAAAACGGCACCATAAAAAATTTCCCCAACACAAAGTTTATTCCGACAAGTGCCGAAGCATTGGAGCTGGAATGCGATATTCTCATCCCTGCCGCATTAGAGAATGTAATCAATGGTGAAAATGCACCGAGGGTAAAAGCAAAGATCATTGGTGAAGGTGCTAATGGCCCGCTTACACCCGAAGCTGATGAAGTATTTGTGCAAAACGGAACCTTAGTGGTTCCTGATATGTATTTAAATGCAGGAGGCGTTACTGTAAGTTATTTTGAATGGTTAAAAAACCTGAGCCATGTTCGCTATGGAAGAATGGAAAAACGTTTTACCGAAAATCTGAATGCACATATACTTGGCACTATTGAAGAATTGACAACAAAAAAAGTGAGTATTCGTGAAAGGGAATTCATCATGCACGGGCCGGAAGAAGCTGATCTTGTTTACAGCGGGCTGGAAGAAACTATGATCACGGCAACACATGAAATAATGAACCTTTGGAAAAGTAATCCGCAAATACCTGATATGCGTACTGCTGCTTATGTAGTTGCAATAAATAAAGTGGCAACAAGCTATGCTGAGTTGGGTATTTTTCCATAACAGAACCGATACTAATTGCTTTAACCTCTTCATCGATGAAGAGGTTTTTTTATTTAAGAAATTTTAATACTTAGCGGAGATCGCAAACGCTTACCTTAGCCTTTCAATTTTAAATAATGAAAAAGATCCTTTTTGTGATGGCAAGCTTTGCTTTTATGTACACAAATGCGCAAACAGCAGATGAGGTTGTTCAGAAATACGCAAAAGCAATGGGCGGACTTAGTGCTTTCAACGCCATAAAAACTTTACGAATGATAGGAACTGTTAAGTTGCAGGGAATGGAGTTGCCCATTACCGTCCAGATCATTAATGGCAAAGCGGTGCGCACCGATGTTGATGCAATGGGTCAATCGGTTATCAAAGCTTATAAGGATGGAAAGGGCTGGAAGCTCGACCCTTTTTCAGGAGATACCGCTGCTATAGCTATGACCAATGATGAATTAATTGACTCGAAAGGGCAAAGTATGATAGCAAATCAACTGATGGATTATAAAGCCCGCGGTCATAAAGCAGAGTTACAGGCACAGGAAGATGTAGAAGGAATAAAATGTTATAAGATTAAACTGACAAACAAAGACGACGGTAAAGTAACCACCTATTTTATTTCTGTTGCCGATAATACGTTGATCAAATCTGTTAATACCAGGAATGTGCAAGGCCAGGAAATAGAAGTTGAAAATTATGCAAGCGACATTAAACAATTCGGCGATATAAAATTTCCTATGACAAGAACGCAAAAGATACAGGGACAGGTGTTCCAGGAAATAAAAATGACGTTGGTTGAATTGAATGTGGCTATTGATGAAAAGGCGTTTGACAGGCAACAATAATTATCTTAGGAATTCAGAAGGACCTTTCTCGAACGGGAAAGGTTTTTTATTTCTTAAATTATTTCCAAATTGGCATTTGCTCCAGTTCTTTTAATTCCCCTCCCATTTTTTCCCAGGCATAAGTAAAATGTCCGTTGGTAATGATAAGAAAAGCTGCCGGCATGGAAATATTGTATCGCAACACCTGGTAAAGAGCTTTTTCATCGAGCCTGATCTCACCGGCTTTGCATTCTACCAGCATCCATGGCTGATGATTGCGATCATAAACAAGAATGTCAAATCTTTTTTTCAGATCGCCGAGCTGAATTTCTTTTTCTATTGCAATCAATTCCACCGGGTATTTCATTTCCTGCACAAGAAACTGAACAAAATTTTGTCGTACCCATTCTTCTTCGTTCAGCAGCAACCATTGCTTCCTGATAAAATCAAAAATTAATTCTTTACCGTTCTCTTCTTTAAAACGAAATACCGGTTCAGGATAATTCACTTTAATCATCGGTCAAAAGTATTGATTAAATTAGCAGGATGAAGACCAAAGAAGATATAATACAAAACTGGTTGCCCCGCTACACAGGCCAGGAACTTGAGAAGTTCGGAAGTTATATACTGCTTACAAATTTTAGCAACTACATAGAAAAATTTGCAAAGTGGAATAAAGTAAGAGTGACCGGCAAAGGCAAACCGATGCAATGTGCCACCAAAGATGATATTACTATTATCAATTTTGGAATGGGAAGCCCTACTGCTGCAACAGTAATGGATCTGTTGGCGGCCATTCATCCTAAAGCAGTTTTATTTCTTGGTAAATGCGGCGGATTGAAAAAAAGAAATAAACTCGGCGATCTTATTTTGCCAATTGCTGCTATTCGCGGCGAAGGAACAAGTAATGATTATTTTCCTGCGGAGGTGCCAGCCCTGCCTGCATTCGCATTGCAAAAAGCAGTGTCTACTACTATTCGTGATTACGAGGTTGATTATTGGACAGGAACTGTATATACAACCAATAGAAGAGTTTGGGAACACGATGAAAAATTCAAACAATACCTGCAGGATATAAGATGTTATGCAATTGATATGGAAACAGCAACGATCTTCACCGTTGGCTTTTATAATCGTATTCCCACGGGTGCTTTATTGCTTGTAAGTGATCAGCCAATGGTGCCGGAAGGCGTAAAAACAGAAGCAAGCGACCGGAGCGTAACAACAAAATTTGTAGACACCCATTTAAAAATTGGGATCGATTCTTTAAAACAATTGATGAATAAAGGACATACCGTACGTCATCTGCGTTTCTAAAACTTTATCTATGAAAATATATTCCATAATTCCCATCATTATTGTGTTGGCATTGACGGCCGATACATGCAAAAATAAAAATGAAAGTACTGCCTATAAAGGCCGGCTCGAAATAAAAGGCATGTGCATGAATTATACGATAAAATTGTTGGAAGGGAACCTGGATACTTCGAGAATCGTTTCCGAATGGAAAAATGATGCAACAGGTAAAACGCATAATAATGTTTTTGCGCTTGGCAGTGCCTGTAGTTTTCCTTCAACAATCAATGAAGGCGATGATTTTTATTTTATTATCGATTCATCATACGTGAGTAATTGTGCTGTTTGCCTGGCTTATTATCCAAAACCGAAAAAAAGCCTTGCTATTAAAGTGGTAAATAAATAATGCTGCCCTTACTGCGAATAAAAAATCTTTCCGTTGATTTTATTTCTGAATCAGGAACAACAACGGCTCTAAAAAATATTTCTCTTGCCGTTGACCGCAGTGAAATACTTGCCATCGTTGGCGAATCAGGCTCGGGAAAATCTGTAACGGCTTTATCGATCTTACAATTATTGGCGAGAACCGCAACATTTACCAACGGCGAAATATTTTTTTCTGAAGATGGGAAAAATGAAATTGAAATGCTCCCGTTAACAAAAAAACAACTGGAGCAAATACGTGGCAACAAGATCGCCATGATTTTCCAGGAACCGATGACATCACTCAACCCGGTATTCACTTGCGGCTACCAGGTTGCAGAATCATTACAACTTCATAAAAAGCTGTCCGCAGATAAAGCAAAACAACAAGCGATAGAATGGTTTGAAAAGGTAAAACTTCCGGAGCCTGAAAAAGTTTTTAATAAATATCCGCATCAATTAAGCGGCGGTCAAAAGCAAAGAGTGATGATCGCAATGGCTATGTGTTGTAAACCTTCTTTACTTATTTGCGATGAACCTACAACTGCACTTGATGTAACCGTTCAAAAAAATATTTTACAACTGATAAAGGAACTACAACAGGAAGAAAAGATGGGAGTGATTTTTATTACACATGATCTTGCTGTTGTAAGTGAAATAGCTGACAGGATTGCCGTGATGTATAAAGGTGAAATTGTTGAAAGCAATTATGTAAAAGAGATTTTTATACACCCGCAGCATCCATACACCAAAGGATTGCTTGCCTGCAGGCCGGTATTTCATAAAAAAGGAGAACGGCTGCCGATCGTAAGTGATTTCTTAGAAATGAAGCCCGAAACCGGAAGTCCGAAGTTGGATATTGAGCATCCAAAATCTGAAACGCCATCTCATACTTCGGACGTCGGACAACATACTTCAGATTTGCGACCTCAGACCCAAACACTTCTCAAAGCAGAAAATCTTTCTGTCTGGTTTCCTGTTAAAAAGAATTTATTTGGAAAAGCTTTAGCTTATACCAAAGCAGTGGATGACGTAAGCTTTGATGTAATAAAAGGTGAAACGCTTGGGCTAGTTGGTGAAAGTGGTTGTGGTAAAACAACATTGGGAAGAACACTATTGCGTCTTATTGAGCCTACAGCAGGTAAAATAATTTATAATGGCATCGACCTTACAAAAAAGAAAGCAAATGAAATAAAACCGCTTCGAAAAGATATACAACTTGTTTTCCAGGACCCTTATTCATCATTGAACCCCAGGTTAACTATCGGGAATGCCATCGCTGAGCCACTGAGAGTTCACGGGCAATATAAAAATGAACAGCAACGAAAAGAAAAAGTGATCGATTTGCTTGAAAAAGTGAATCTCAACGCAAAACATTTTAACCGGTATCCGCATGAATTCAGCGGTGGTCAACGCCAGCGGATCGTTATAGCAAGGGCGTTAGCGCTGAATCCATCATTTATTGTTTGTGATGAACCTGTATCGGCGCTGGATGTAAGCGTACAGGCGCAGGTACTTAATTTGCTCAATGACATTAAAAAAGAATTTGGATTTACAGCGATCTTTATTTCACACGATCTTTCTGTTGTTCGCTATATCAGCGACCGCATTATGGTAATGCACAAAGGTAAAATCGTTGAACACGGAGGTGCAGATGAGATTTATTATCGGCCCAAAAATGAATACACCAAAAGCCTTGTTGCGTCTATACCGGGGAAACAATTTATTTAGTCCATATAACGAAGGGCTACGTCAGAATAATCTGGTCTTTCATTATAAAACATCCTGGCGCTTTTCCTTCTTGAGTATACAATTTTCTTCAACTGTTTTTCCAATTGCTCTTTAAGCGGCACGTCTTCTTTGATCTTTTCAGACGTAAATTCGGTAAAAACTATTCTTTCTTTATTTGAAGAAAAATTCCAGCGCGGAACAACGGAAGTTGACCTTAGTTGATTACCTCCATCTTCTTCATCATCATAACTGAATTGATTTTTATCCTGGGACAATAATCCGACGGTTGCCAGTTTCCACGATGCATCGTCCTTTTTCGTTTTGTATTTATAAAAAAACACAAACCCTTTTTTATTCTTTACAACCGCGGGCAAGCTGTCGATAAATACAAGTGAGTCCGGCTTATCAGTATAACTCGATGATGATAATAATTTACTCTTTGCAAGGTCACGTTGATTTTTATAGTCAGCCGGGAACTTATCAAGGATTTTGAGTTCCTTCATATCCGAAAACAATTCGTACCTGTAATCATCAAGCTTCGCAAAATAAGTCAACATAGTATCAGGAACTGCAATTTTGTGACGCAAGAAAAGATGAACGGTATTATACTTTAATCGTTTATCATTTGACGACAGCATTTGTTTCAGCACATCATTTACCACCGGGTTAGTTTCTTTGAATGGTAATAATAAGGTCGCATAATTCAAAAGATCGGCATTGCCCCTGTCGCCATCTTCACGCATGTAAACAGGTACAGCTTTTGTTTCTGTTTTTTCCTTCTCTGCTTTTGCTATTGCTGATTTCTTTTCTTCTATTGCCTGTTTTTTTAATGCCTGTTTCGCTTCAATTAAAAATTTACTGAAATAAATATCGTAATCCTTTCCGTTTACAAGGTTACTATCCACCATTCTCCGAAGCAGGCGCATAATTGGCTTTTTATAATCATCGAGGGTCATCAGTGGCAATAACCCTGGTAAAATTGTCCGGGTTAATTTAAGCGAATCATATAACTCATCGATAAAACCGCCGTTAGAGGGCCCGGGAGTAGTCAGGCTGCGACGATAAAAATCAGGTTGTAAATAATCGTTCCTGTACACATTACTATTTTCCAGAACAGGAGGTTCATTTGTTATTATATCTCTGAACAGATCAAAAGCATATTGTGTTTTCTGTTTCAGCAAAGCTTCCAACGCTGTATGCTGCAATTGCAAAGTATCGCCTGCTGCGTAATAAATATTTTTCAACAGGTCAGCACTTGCTTTCACCGGTATACCGCCAAGCTTATTGATAAAGGATATTTTTCTTTCGAGGTATTTCTTTTCGCTCCATTTAAATGAGTTAATAGCTTTAGTTAAAAGTGACAGGTCCGTTGAATCCAGGTCGACCTGCCAAATTGAATTAATGGCCCTTTTCCTTGCGGTGCTGTCTTTACCAAAAAAATCATCAAAAAATATTTTTGATTTTCTTTTGTAAGGATTTCGGACTTCTATAGTATCTGCTGGATTGAAGTTTTCAAAAAAGCTTTTTATAAATGATGAGGGTTGCGAAAGGGTATCAATTTCCGTTGTCAGTTGGAAGCTAAGCCCATCACGGTAAAATGTCTTAACCAAAATTGCACGGCTGCTATTCGTATCGGATACCAATTTTTCGATCGTTTTCATTCCATTTTTAAGTGTTGATCTTTTCTCATTGCGAACGATCCATGTAGTATCAAAACCCGGTAAAAACCTGTATTTATTTTTACTAACCTTTATGCTGTCTGCGTATTCATATCTCGATGCCCGTGAAAAACTAATGAAAATAGCTTCGCCTGTTGTGTCATTTTCCACCAACCTGGTTTTATAATCATCTTCAAATGCTTCGTAATAATTTTCATCGTCATCATCGTCCGGCATATAAGATTCTTCATCGGGTAAATCAAGTTTGTTCTTTTTTTCTTCGGGGAACCAACTGGTGGAAACCGAAAAATACATGGAGGTATCTTTTCTTTCGTTCACTTCTTTATAAGTAAAAGGGATCAATTCAAATGAATTGAAAAAATTCTCTGACGTTGCATGCTCATTTTTTCCATGGGCAACCAGGGTATAATAGTGCGGGCCCTGTATTATAAATCGTGCAGAAAAAATGGAACCGTCTTTATGTTTATACTTGCAATCAAGCGCTGGATACCCTTTGTAGACAAATTGCCTGCGGCTGATATTTTTTTCAATAAAATCGGCGGAACCAAAACTTTCATCCATCAATGCCAGATCAAAAGTATCTTCTTCCACAAACCGGTAATTATGAATATCGGTCCTTATAACTGAAAAATGTTGTCCGCTTGCTTTGTCTTCTGCATCATATTGTACATTATTTCCAAAAGATTCATAAGGTTGCTGGGGAAGATCAACGGAAAATCCTCCATAGGATGGCTGAAATTTTTTCCATCCGCCATTTTTAAACTCTTTTAATTGAATACTGTTAAAGAATTTTTTTGCTTCATCACCATTCTTCACATACTCACCATTGCCTCCTGTTTTAAAAAACACAACTTCAAAAGGTGTGATAAAAATATTATAGCGATGATAATCGCCTCTCCTTGTACGGCTGGTGATGTCATATCCTTTATAACCATTCTTTGTGATTTCGGTTTTATTTAAAATTTTTCCCGGTACATTCTCATACAATAAGCTATCGATCTTCTTTGTGATGGTTGCCGTATTATGCCCCCAATAAAGCCCGTTTGTTTTTACCCGTGTCACCATGTAAAAACTTCCATTGGCCATATCAGCATATTGTTGCTGGTCATATAAAGTGCTTTCACCAAACCGGTAAAATTTACCAGGTATGTCAACTTTATAAAATCCGTCTTCGGCATTTTGAGTTGTAAAAGCAACAGGCACTCTTACTTTTTCCACTGCATCTTTTTGCCGGCTATCTCTTGTACCCATAAAAATGGGACGAAGCTTATATCCTTTTCTTCTCAATAGTTCAATAACGCCCCTGTCACCCGGAAGATGTGCCGCTCCAACTCCAACAAACAGAGATGCTTTTTTTAGAATGGAATCAATCGAGTTGGCCTGTATCTCATTTCTTTTGTATAAAAACTTTTCATCGAATGCATCTGACTGGCTGCTTAATTTATTGATTGAATCCAGCAGATCAAGATTACCGGCCCTGTATGCTTCCTGTAATTTAGCCGGGGAATATTCTTCATCAAAATCAAAGCTTCTTGTTTTCTTATTCTTTTCTTTTGATGCATCACGAAATGCTTCACTCATTAACCGCATGCTTTCTTCATAGCGTTCTACACCGGCCACTTTTTTTCCAAACTTTTTCCCGGTTTGATATATATACAGGTCGAGATAAGTATCCTCTTCAAAATCGCTGGAATAATCAGAAAGTGTACGATACAAAAGATTGTTGATCATCGATGGCTTGCTGACCATTGCCATCTCCAGTTTCTTTTCGTACTTGCCAACACGCAATGTTTTAATATTGAAAAAATCATTTGGCATGTCGCTATAATCCAAACCCGCATAGCCAAAGTCCAAAGAACCGACGTCAAAATTATTCATGTCTTCCTGCCATGTTTCAGGATTGGTTTCCAGCGCTACTACTTCGGAGTTTTTGATAGCGAGATAAAATGAATCGGAAAGATTAAATGCGATCTTACTGCTGACATGCATGGTGCCAAACAAGTATGATGTCTTTTTCAAACCATTGCCGCTGATCTCCCAAAACAGACTTGGGTATTTTTTTATTTTCGATCGTGGCTGGCTCTGGGCTGAAAAACAAAAAACTATCGTGATGATTAGGAAAAAATATCTCTTCATAAAGTATGACCTGGTCCGTTTTAATATTCAAAAGATGCTGAAAGTGTTTGAATACATAAAATTAGTCAAAACCCGGCTGGAAAGGGAATATAGCGGTTGCCTAAAGAATGTGAAAAATTATTAATAACTAAAATCTCAAATCCATTACCTTTGCCCACTTTAAAACTGAGTGAACCGCCCGGCGCCGTAAGGCCGGATGGGAATCTAAACCACCCCCTTCCCGGATTGCATGCCTGCCGGTCAGTCACCAGTAAATTTTATAACCAAAGTCCAATAGTCCCGCTAATAACGGGATGATGCTGATGAACTCAATCACCAACCTCGCTGTAAATGCCAAATCAGGGTTCGGAACGATGAATGGAGCGTCGCAACCAAAGATGCCCGGAGATTCAAAAGCTGGTAAAACAAAAAAATAAATTAAGCCCATGAAGCTATCGCAATTCCGTTTCGACCTTCCATTAAATCTTATTGCTCAGAATCCGGCCAAAAAAAGAGAAGATGCACGCATGATGGTGGTGCATCGCCATACCGGGCAGATCGAGAACAAACATTTCCGCGACATCCAGGAATATTTTGATGACAAGGATGTGTTTATCGTGAATAATACAAAAGTGTTTCCTGCGCGGATGTATGGCCGTAAAGAAAAGACCGGTGCCAAGATCGAAGTGTTTCTTCTTCGTGAATTGAACAAGCCGAACCGTCTTTGGGATGTTATCGTTGATCCTGCAAGAAAAATTCGTGTGGGTAACAAACTTTATTTTGGCGATAATGAAGAATTAGTTGCTGAAGTAATTGATAATACGACCAGCCGCGGCAGAACGATCCGTTTTCTCTGGGAAGATTCTGAAGAATCTTTTCGTGGCATGCTTGAGAAGCTGGGTGAAACTCCGCTTCCAAAATATATTAAGCGCAAGCCTGATGAAGAAGACAAGGAACGTTATCAAACTGTTTATGCAAAGCATGAAGGTGCAGTTGCCGCTCCTACTGCAGGTTTGCATTTCAGCCGTGAGCTGATCAAACGTCTTGAAATAAAAGGTATTCGTTTTGCAGAAGTTACATTGCACACTGGCCTGGGTACATTCAGACCAATTGAAGTGGAAGACCTGAGCAAACATAAAATGGATGCTGAATATTATCGTATAGAAGAAGATGCCTGTAAAATAGTGAACCGTGCAAAAGAATATGGTCATCGTATTTGCTCCGTGGGTACTACTACAATGAGAGCTGTTGAATCATCTTTTACAGCACAAAAATTATTAAAACCTTCAGAAGGCTGGACGAATATGTTTATTCACCCGCCTTATGAATTCAATATCGCTGATGCACTGGTTACAAATTTCCATTTGCCAAAAACCAGCTTGCTGATCATGACTTGTGCATTTGCGGGTTATGACCTGATCATGGAAGCTTATAAAAAAGCGATCAAGGATAAATACCGGTTCTTTAGTTATGGCGATGCGTTGCTGATTGTGTGAACAGAACCACGATTTACAGGATTTAATGGATTTATGAGGAAATTTGTTTGAGGCTGTCTTAAAGGTGATGATGCAGGGATCATAAAGAACACAAAGAAATCACGGAGAACACAAAGTGATTATAACAATAGAAACTTCTTTATGCCCTTTGTGTATACTTAGTGTCCTTTGTGTTACTCTTTTCCTTTAAGACAGCATCTTTTCATAACAACTGATGAATGATGCTGCTTATCTCTTTTGCCCGGTTATAGACCATCAGGTGAGTGCCATCTTTAATTACATAGCTTGCAGATATCTTTTTAATTGGGAATATCTTGTCCTTGTCGCCATGAATATGAATAATATTTTCCGGCAGCCAATCATTTTTCCAGTTTAGTACTTCATTCACGGCCCAATTCATATAAACAGGATCGGCGGCTCTTCGATATGCCTGTACCATTTTTCTTTCTTCTTCATTGGAAACACCGAGCCGGTCATTATCCATTTTTTCTATGATCTTATAGGAACGTATGGGTAAAAATTTATTCAACTGAAATTGCCCGACATAACGCATCCATGTTGGAAGCTCTTTTGCATTTTTAATGCTTGAAACAATAATGAGCTTTTCTAAGTGCATTTGCTTGGCTATTTCAATGCCGATCATTCCGCCAAAAGAAACGCCAAGTAATATGGCAGGTGATTCGCTGATCTGTGCCCGCATACGGCTTGCATATTCAACAATGGATTCCTTTTTAGTTGGTCTGAGCCAGGGTATATGCTTTAGGTCATGCCCATTCAATTCCAGGTTACTAAAAACCTTTTCATCTGCTCCCAGACCACTAATGCAATAGACTGTCTTACTCATAACAAAAATCAGTTCATGAATGGGCTGAACCTGTCTTTAAAAATAGTTATATATAGCAAATAATAAATTAAACCGCTCATTAAAAAACTGTCAAAGCGATCCAGGAAACCTCCTTGGCCGGGCAGCCAGTTACTATAATCTTTAACGTGTACTTTCCGCTTGTACCATGAGGCAAGGATATCTCCAGCAAAAGAACTGGACGCTGTAAGAATACCGTATAAGATTGCGGTAGATAAAGAGATATTTATCCAATTGGCGGCCAGCAGTGCAGCGATCAAACAAAACAGCCAACCACCTGCCAGGCCTTCCACAGTTTTTGCAGCACTGATCTGTGGCGCCAACCGGTGCTTGCCAAATATTTGCCCTGTGATCTGGCAAAAACCATCAAACAATAAAACCTGGAAATAAATAAAAAGTAGAAATGAAGAGTGAAAATTTTTTACAAATAATATAAACCCGGTTGCTATAATTGCAAATACTATAATTGAAAGCGTACCCTGTAAAAATGAACTTTTCTTTGGGAAAAAATTTACTTTAAGCAGTTCAAGCAAAGAAGCGGCAACGATAACTATAGACACCAAAAAAATGAAATCGTAAAAAATACCAAGGAAAACGGCTGCTGAAATAAATACGTATGTGAAATACTTAAGCCATCGCTGGCTCTTGATCTTACTGTCCGCTTTTTTGTTCGCAACGAACATACCGATTGCACCGATCACAAGAAAAATAATGATATAGTAAACGATCGGGTGCATTAAGATGCTAATTGTTTTCCTGCCTGTTCGCTGCTTGTAAAACCCAATACAGCCCCTTCACATTTGTTCTTGGCTTTTTAAGCAAAAGGATAATTACAATTTCTTCAAGACATGCAAGTATGCCAATGATCATAGCGAAATAAAAAAACCATAAATAAAAACCAGATAAAAACAAGATCATAATAAATGCGCCCTGTACATACCCGGTGGCTTTGAACAAGTATGTATGCAATCCAATAAGACCTTTGAACTTAAGAATTACTATTAAATATGATAACAGCCAAACGACAAGGAATAAATAACCGATCAGCATATGCGGCCTGAACTCATCCCATCTGAAAATATAAATGGCAAGAAATGCACAGATATACGTTCCCAGGTCAGCCCATGAATCCATTTTAGCACCGAGCTCAGTTTGAATTTTCATTGCTCTTGCAATAATTCCATCAAGCCAGTCGGTAAATAAGCTGATCGCAATAAAAAGCCCCACTAAATTCTCACGCTTTATAATTATTAAATAGATGATCAACGGAAAAACCAGTATCCGGTACAGCGTTAGAATATTCGGTATGGTCCAAAAGCTTTTCGGCAATTTGCAGTCTGCAATATAATGAGTATTTTTTCCAGATAAAACCAGGGAATGAATTTACAACTGCTGTGGCTTTTGGCTTTCCTGTTATTGATATTAATATTGATGGGCATATCAGAACTGCTGCATCGTAAGCTGAAAGTAAAACCAGAACATTCCCGGAAATTTTTACATGTAAGCGGAGGCCTTATGTGTCTTTTGCTGCCTTCCTTTTTCAATAGTCATTGGTGGGTACTGGGGTTAGGAGCAATTGCGTTTTTAATTTTATTTATTACGTACAAAAGGAAATTACTTCCATCGGTACACAATACAAAACGACACACGATAGGCGGTGTCCTTTTTCCCATCCCGGTTTATTTATGCTTTTTATTTGCTGAACTCCAGCAAAATTTTTTACTCTTTTATATACCGGTTTCATTACTGGCTATCTCAGATACAGCCGCTGAAATGGGAGGCAACATGTGGGGGCATAAGACAAAACAATTTTTTAACGGGCAAAAAACCCTCGCCGGCTCAATCTCTTTTTTTATAACTGCATTTCCTGTTTGTTTTATTTGGTTAAACCTGGTTACTTTATTTCCTGCAACAGAAGCGATCAAAATGAGTCTTTATATTTCTTTATCCACAGCAATTGCAGAAACTATAACCCTGTATGGTTGGGATAATCTAACTATACCAGCGGTGGCTACCGGCATATTATACTCGTTTCTATACCTTTAGTTTTTCGGATTGGTTTTTGTGTAATCTTATTTATACCTGCATCCTCTTTAGCATATAAGCTTAACTATCTGCTAACAGCAATGCTTCGTAACTTTAAAAGGGAGGAAATGATCATGAAAAAGATTTTAATCATAACCGCACTGTTTACAATTTCATTTGCCACATTCGCTCAAACCCGTGTTTCAAGACCTAAAAGCCAGAAAGAAATACTAAACGATGAATATGCCAGCGGTATGTTTAAAAGCGCCGACGGAACAATATTCGATATAGAAAATGAAAACGTACAGGCATACTTCAACATTCTTGACTGGCTCGATGGAAGAATTGCAGGCTTACAGGTTTTTGTTTCAAGAAGCGGGATAAGAGTTCCTGTTATCCGCGGATCTGTCGCAACAATTTATGTTGATGAAATGCGTACGGATGCTTCCATGCTAAATTCACTTTCTGTACATGATATAGCAATGGTAAAAATAATCAAAGGCCCATTTGCCGGAGCTATCGGAAACGGTGGCGGCGGTGTAATTGCTATTTATACGTGGAAGGGTGAAGAGGACGAAGAAGAAAGCCCATCCCAAGTTCCTTAAAGCCCATCCCAAGTTCTTTAAGTTAAGTCATTGTTCAAATTCGCCTTCCCAAAGGGAAGGAGTAAAAAGTTTCCCCTTTGGGGAGATTTAGAGGGTTTTCATTTCAATCCAACCCAAACATTCCCTTATTCAATTGCTGAAGGATCTTTGTTTTATTCTTTGCTGAAACGAGCAATGAAATATTATGCGGGCTGCCGCCATAAGAAACCATTCGCACAGGAATATTTACAATAGAACCAAAGAGTTTTTTGATCATATCCCTTGTCTGCGAAATTTCATTGCCAACCACAGAAATTATTACCTGGTCCTTATCAACTTCAATAGAACCGAAAGGTTCCAGTTCTTTCAATATTTCTTTTAACTGGGTCGTGTTATCAATAGTTAGTGACACTGCCACTTCTGAAGTGGTGATCATATCGATGGGTGTACGATACTTTTCAAACACTTCAAATATCTTTCTCAGAAAACCATATGCCAATAACATCCGGCTGCTCTTGATACGGATAGCAGTGATATTGTCTTTTGCTGCGACTGCCTTTACGCCTACTGATTCTGCTATTTCAGAAATTGTTGTTCCTTTTGCATCAGGCAGCATTGTGTTCAGCAGCTTCACCGGTACTTTATAAGTTTGCGCCGGCCAGATGGATGCAGGATGCAGAATCTTTGCACCGAAATAAGCAAGCTCCGCAGCTTCTTCAAAACTCAATTGCTCTACCGGGATAGTTTTCTTTACAATCCGCGGATCATTGTTATGCATGCCGTCAATATCGGTCCATATTTCACATACACTTGCATTAAGCGCCGCGGCGATCAATGATGCTGTATAATCGCTGCCTCCGCGCTTCAGGTTATCCACTTCACCTCTTGCATTGCGGCAAATATATCCTTGTGTAATAAAAAGCTTTTTTGATTTATGCTGCTTCAGCAATTGCGACAATTTAATTTTAATGCTGCCGATCTGTGGTTCATCATAACTATCAATGCTCATAAATTCCAATGCAGGAAGCAGTTCATGATCGATCTCTTTTTCTTCCAGGTAAACAGAAAACAATTTTGTTGAAAGTAATTCGCCCTGTGCAAGAATATCTTTGCTCAATGCTTCGCTAAAAGAAATTTTTAAAATGATATTGAGGAATTCAAAATGCTCGGCAACGATCGCTTTCGCCTTTTCCAATGATGCCGGCTTTTTTACCAGCTTTGAAATAAAATCCTGGTAATGCGCCTCTAATTTTGCAATTTCTTGTTTGGCTAATGTTCTTTCACCTTTTGCAATATAATCGCCAATTGTAACCAATGCATTGGTTGTTCCGCTTAATGCACTTAACACAACAATTGTCGGTTCATCGCCTGCAATCACAAGCTCTGCAACCTGGAACATACGTTCCGGTCTGCCCACAGACGTGCCGCCAAACTTCATTACTTTCATAAATACAAACCCCAATCCGCCTACGGCGGAGCTTTTAATTAAAAAAGAGTGTGCAAAGATATGTTGGGAGGGATTAACAATTGTTAGAAGAATGATTGATTAGTCAGCTTTGGTACTACTATCATCGTCCCTTGCGTCGCACACTTGTACAATATCAATTCTATTCAGCTTTTGTGGGTTGTCAGTGATGAGATTACTCACAACTCACCACTCACCATTCACCATTCACCATTCACCACGCCACTCCAAATCTTTCTCCCAAAAACTTCAAATCTTCAATCACAGGTTTCAATAACGGAATTCCATCCTTCATTCTTTCCGTTTCCATTTCTCTCTCCGGGTCACCCGGTATTAAAACTTTTTCTTCACCTTTTACAGTCTTTGCACTACGGAACCTTTTTATCCATTTATCCATGTGCATCTTAAATTCATCCGCCGGGCGAAATGCATCCACTCTCATGGCACCAAAAAAATGTCCAATGCCTTTACCCGGTTGCTCATCAGGCATAGGAACATAAGCCGGAAAGGGAGGAACCCATGGACCATAATTAGCACCACTCAATACCGCAGAAAAAATATCGACAATAGCGCCAAGCGCATATCCTTTATGACTTCCATGATCCCTATCCCCGCCCAATGGTAACAATGCACCACCGGCTTTTAACTCATGCGGATCAGTTGAAGGCTTCCCTTCTTTAGTTTGTATCCAACCTAAAGGAGCAACACCACCTTTGCGTTGCAAAATTTCTAATTTACCATTAGCCGCAGTTGTTGTTGCCAGGTCAGCAACAAATGCAGGTTCTTTCCCGGCAGGTATCACAACACAGATTGGATTTGTACCCAATAATCTTTCCACTGAAAATGTTGGAGAAACCAGGGGACTTGCATTAGTAAATGCAATGCCGATCATATCATGTTGCAGAGCCATCATTGCATGATAGCCTGCAATACCAAAATGATTACTGTTTTGAACACTTACCCAACCCGTACCCACATTTTTTGCTTTATCGATCGCCACCTGCATTGCATATGGAGCAACTACCAAACCCAAACCACTATCGCCATCAACTACAGCTGTTGAAGGGGTTTCATGAATGATCTTTAATAAAGGATCTGTATTCACCCTTTTTACTTCCCATAATCTTACATAGCCACTGAGTCTTGCCACACCATGTGAATCTATACCACGCAGATCGGCTGATAAAAGAACTTTCGCAGAAGTAGCAGCATGTTCTTCACTGCAACCGATTTTTTGAAGTATCGCTTTTGTAAAATCAAAAAGTTGGTTATATGGAAATGTTTCCTGCGGCATGCGCAAATATACCGGCAACTTTTTATCTTTAATCAGGAGACTTCATTTGATACGCCATTTCGATAATGATTGAATTTTGCTCTCATCTGACAAAGCCAGTATATGAAATTGAATACGCCCATTATTGCTGCAATAATTGCTTTGCTATTAACTGCATTTGCATTGTATCTTTTCAAGTCTATTACAAAGACACGTTCTATAACATCCAATCAAACAACCCTGCATACCGCTGATCGGGATACAACTCTTGTAAGAACGGAAAATAATTTAAAACAAAGGTTTGAGAAATCGGGGCTATTACATCATTGGGATTTTTTTAAATCACATTTAAGAAATGAAATTCTTACAACACCAAAAACCGTAAATGAAGATGAACTTAGGTTAGGACAAAGTAAAATTGGCGGGCAACCCGATCTGCCAAAGAATATTGAATGGTTTAAAGAAGACAATGGAAAAAGACTTTCATTTATCGCACAAATAAATTTATCTGAAGTAACGGAATTTGACAACTCCAACAGCCTGCCTTCGCAAGGCATTCTTTATTTTTTTTATTCCGCAAAAGCAGATGCCTGGGGTTTTGATATCAAAGACAAAGACAAGTTCAAAGTATTTTACTATGAAGGCCCGTTAGAAGAGCTTCAAAGAAAAGAATTCCCGGCCGACCTTGTTAACTATTCAAGATACAAACCCTGTAAACTCAGGTTTCAATCTTCTGTAAGTATCCCTAATTGGGAACACGATTATGTTTCAAAACAGCTTACCAAAAAAGAGATAGATAAATATATTGATGCCACTGAGGATCTTGACTTAAATGTGGAAACGAATAAATTACTGGGACATTCAGACAATATACAAGGGCCAATGGAACTGGAGTGCCAGCTCGTTACAAATGGACTTTATTGCGGCGATGAAAGAGGCTATAACGATCCAAGAGCAAAAGAACTTGAAAAAGGTGCCGGTGATTGGATACTGCTTTTCCAGGTTGACAGTAATTATGAAGAAAGCGGGATGATATGGGGCGATGCCGGTATGTTATATTTTTGGATCAGGAAAGATGATCTGAAGAATAAAAAATTCGATAAATGCTGGCTAATATCCCAATGCGCCTGAACTTAAAGCCTTTTACTTTTATCTTTGACCACTCCCCTATCAGTGAATATTAAATTTAACGATGAAGAACAATTTATTTATTGCCCTGGAAGGCATTGACGGAAGCGGCAAAAGCACCCAGGCCAAACTTTTAGCAGATAAATTACAACAGGCAGGACATAAAGTGTATTGCACATCTGAACCAACAATAAGTCCGATCGGCTTAATGATCAGGGATATTTTCAAACATAAATTTGAAGCAGACCACCGGACCATTGCAGGTCTTTATGTGGCCGACAGGCTGGAACATCTGCTGAATAAGACGGATGGCATTTTGAAAAAAATGGAAGAAGGATTTACTGTTATCACCGACCGTTACTATTTTTCATCATATGCTTACCAGGGCACACATATGTCTTTAGACTGGGTGATTGAAGCAAACTCATTAAGCGCAGACTTGTTAAGACCCGATGTAAATGTATTTATTGATATAACACCTGAATTAAGTGCAGAACGGATAAGCGCCGGAAGAAATTCAGTGGAGCTTTATGAAAACATCGAGAACTTGAGACATGTGCGGGAGAAGTATTTCGAATCATTTGAACGCTTAAAACTAAAAGAAAATATTTTCATCACAGATGGAAACAAAAAGGAAGAAGAAATAGCAAAAGATATTTGGGATGAAGTTTCCCAGTTGAAAGTAGCCGCAAGATCTTAATTTGCTTATTGCGACAGAGAGTTGCAGGCGTAAAGAAGTCCGTAATGTCTCAATTTGTTCTTTTAACCACGGCCACGGAGACAGGGCGGCACAGAGAAACGGAAAGAAACTCGTGTATCACCGTGTCATTGCGCCTCCGTGATTTGATTTGTGATACAATGAAAGTTTCCCATTAATAATGTTGATTGCTACATACAAATCAGGTTGCGGAAGGCTGATTTCTTTTCATTAACTGAACCAGTTCTTGCTATTTTAGATTTGCCATCGTATTTTACACATCGTTTTTGCGGCTAAATACTCTAATTACCAGCCTTTAGCAATACAAAGGCGCAGTTAACGTTTAATCAGCTTATGAAGGCTTTCAACCTGATCATAGTTACCCTATTAACAGCTTCATCTTTAGTTGCGCAGGTTGGCAATGAGTTGTACCGGCCTTTTTTCCATTACACGCCCGGCTTTAATTGGATGAGTGACCCCAACGGGCTTGTATATTATAATGGAAAATATCACATGTTTTATCAATATAACCCACTTGGAATTCAACCGGCTAACATGAGTTGGGGACATGCAGTAAGCTCAAACCTTATTACATGGGAAGAAAAACAAGTCGCCATTCCGGTGCAAAATGGTGTGCAGGCATATTCAGGTAGTGTTGTAGTGGATTGGAACAATACAAGCGGGTTTGGCATTAATGGCAAACCTCCGTTGGTAGCAATATATACAGGGGCAAGCAATGTACAAGACCAGCGGCTTGCTTACAGCAATGATGATGGTGTTACCTGGACAAACTATAGTCAGAACCCTGTAATGACTTCCAACAACAAGAATTTTCGTGACCCAAAAGTTATCTGGCACAAGGAAACTCAAAAATGGATAATGGTTGTATCACAGGGCAACTATAAAACGATAATTTTTTATAGTTCTCCAAATCTTAAAACCTGGACACCAATGCAGGCTTTTGGACCCATTGCGAATGTTTCAGGGTTTTGGGAATGCCCGGATTTTTTCAAGCTGCCCGTAGATAATGATACAAATAAAACGAAATGGATGCTGGTACATAGCGTAACGCCCAATGCACAATTCTTTATCGGAGATTTTGACGGCGAACATTTTAGCTGGGACACTTCAACCGCAAACAATATTTTGATCGATGACTTTGAAAGTAACGCTTATAATAACTGGACAATTACGGGAAGTTCATTTGCCACATCTCCGTCAATGGGAACAACTGCTGTTGCCGGTTATTTGGGAAAAAAACTTACGCGGTCTTATTTCAATGGTAACGGATCACAGGGAAAGTTGGTTTCTGCAAATTTTACTATTCAAAAAAAATATATAAGTTTTCTTATTGGCGGTGGCTATCATCCCGAGACTGCATATATAAAACTTGTGGTGAATGGTGAAGGCGTAAGAAAAAGTACAGGATTGAATGATGACCTGTTGAATTGGAAAAATTGGGATGTTTCATCTTTGATCGGACAAACAGCGCATATTGAAATTGTAGATTCTGCAACCGGCAGTTGGGGTCATATTAATATTGACCATATCATTCAATCAGACAACCGGAATGGGCTAACCAGCGGGCAGGTAGATTATGGAAAAGATTTTTATGCGCTGCAATCATTTTCCGATATGCCGGATGGAAGAAGGATCTGGCTGGGTTGGATGAATAATTGGAATTATGCGGCACAAGTACCCACTACTCCCTGGAAGGGAGTAATGAGCATTCCGCGGGAAGTGAAACTGGAAACGCATAATGGACAATTGAAACTGGTACAAAAACCAATCGAAGAATTAAAGGCCTTCCGTAAAAATGGTTTAAGCTTTAAGAATACAAATCTTAGTGCGATCAATAATTCTCTCCGGACTGTGATCGGTAATTCTTTGAATACACCGATTTTTAAACAATTTGAACTGAAGGCTAAAATTGCGGTACTAAACAAAGAAGGGTTTTCATTAAAGTTCAAAAAAAATGGATTACAATATTCAGAATTTGTTTTTGACTTTATCAATAAAGTGATCCGTTTCGATCGTTCCTATTCAGGCAGCTTAACTACTGACCAAAGTTTCAAAGACATCCAGTTTGCTCCATTAGTAATTGAAAACGGCTTTATAGATCTTCATCTTTTTGTTGATAATTGCAGTGCTGAACTATTCTCAGGTGGCGGACAGGTAGTAATGAGTAACCAGATCTTTCCCGATGCTGCAAGTAATAAAGTGGAATTAACTTCTTTGAGTGACGATCTTGTTTTTGAAGAATTTGATATTTGGAAAATGGGGGCGCCTGTTTTTACAGTTAATCCTCCTGCTGTCTTTAAATACCCTTTATTTCATGTTTACCCGAATCCCGTTGTAAACAGTAATGGTATTACTATAAAAATAAAAGACGACGTGGCAGGCAACGTAAAGTTTAGATTGTTTAATGCCAATGGCATGCTTATTTCAGAGTTTCAACCTTCTGCTAATTCAATTATAATTCCAAGAAACAAACTTGCACCGAGTAAGGGAATGTATTTTCTAAGTGGTTCAACCGGTAGCGATACGCAGGTAGAAAAGCTATTGGTAGTAGGCCATTGATCTTTCTTTCTTATTCACTCCTCATCTCTGCTATTATTTTTTTCTTCAGCAATTAACACAGCAATCTCTATTACTGCTACGTTTAACCACTGAATTTATTTCTTCATTTATAAAAATCCGGTGCATGTTTTGCTGTTTCTCTTCTCTGCCTAAATTATTACTCGGGGCAGGGGTTTACCTAAATGTGTATTGTGAAAGAACTAAGAATACTTATAGGCACTGTCTTAATGAGCTTCTCTTTAACTGCACAAGTTGGCAGCGAATTGTATCGTCCGTTTTTTCATTATTCTCCCACTCGTAATTGGATGAGCGATCCGAATGGGTTGGTTTTTTATAAAGGCAAATACCATTTGTTTTATCAATACAATCCTCAGGGAAGTCAACCTGCTAATCAAAGCTGGGGTCATGCAGTTAGTACCGACCTGGTTAACTGGGAAGAAAAGCCGGTAGCTATTCCTGTGCAAAATGGCATCAGGGCATTTTCCGGAAGTGTAGTAGTGGATTGGAACAACAGCACCGGGTTCGGCATAGATGGCAAACCGCCGCTGGTGGCAATATACACCGGTGCCGGCAACAGGCAGGACCAGCGAATCGCATATAGTAATGATGAAGGTCTTACATGGACAAATTACAATCAAAATCCAGTGCTCACTGCAACGAGCAATCAATTTCGTGATCCCAAAGTATTTTGGCATAAGGAAACTCAGAAATGGATTATGGTTGTTTCTCTTGGAGATAATCTTTTGGTCTCGTTTTACACTTCATCAAACCTTAAAAGCTGGACACATGTTGACCATTTTGGTCCCGTAGAAAATCTCTCAGAGTTTTGGGAATGCCCCGATCTTTTTAAACTGAATGTAGATAACGATCCGAATAAAGCAAAATGGGTATTGACACATAGTTTGCCCTCTCAGCATGTCGGGCAATATTTCATTGGTGATTTTGATGGTCAAAAATTTCGATGGGCACAGGTTGCGCCGCCCGGGATGTTAATAGATGATTTTGAACATAACAGTTATAATGACTGGACCGTCATCGGGCAGGCATTTGGTCCCGGCCCGGCAGGGGGAAACTTGTTCACTCAACAAACTGTCTCTGGTTTTTTGGGTAATAAGCTCGTCAATTCTTTTTTTGGCGGAACTGCGGCACAAGGCAAACTCATCTCGCCGGATTTTATCATTCAGAAAAAATTCATCGGGTTTCTTATTGGTGGAGGCAACCATCCCACCGGTGCATATATTAAGCTTGTAGTAAACGGGGCAACGGCAAAAACAAGTACGGGCAGGAGAGATGACTTTTTGAGTTGGAAAAATTGGGATGTTTCAAATCTCATTGGACAAACTGCACGCATTGAAATCGTAGATTCAACAAGCAGCGAGTGGGGCTATATTTCAATTGATCACATCATTCAATCTGATGTATTGGTCGATAAAATTAATGGGGGGCAACTGGATTATGGACAAGACTTCTACGCAGCACAAACATTTTCTGATATACCAATTGCCGATGGAAGACGAATCTGGTTAGCATGGATGAATAACTGGAATTATGCAACAGTGATCCCGACAACTCCATGGAAAGGAATTATGAGTATACCCCGCGAGGTGAAACTGGAAACACATAATGGACAGGTAAGATTAGTACAAAAGCCAGTTGAAGAACTGAAGGTCCTGCGAAAAGATGATCTGAGTTTTCGGAGCGCAAGCCTGGCTATGATCAATAATTCTATCAATGATAATGGAACTAACAATGTTGCAGATAGCTCAACCTATAAACATTTTGAACTTAAGGCGCAGGTATCGGTTTTAAATAAGAAAGGATTTTCCTTAAAGTTTAAAAAAAGAGGAACAGAATATTCGGAATATATTTTTGATTTCATCAATAAGGAAATTCGTTTCGATCGTTCACAGTCCGGTGCATTCACCGCTTGGCCAGGCTTCAGGCAGTTGCAGGTTGCTCCCCTTATCATCAAAAATGGCGTTTTTGATTTTCATCTTTTTGTCGATAACTCCAGTGCGGAATTATTTACCGCTGGCGGGTTAGTTGTGATGAGTAATCAAATTTTTCCAGACAGCACAAGTAACCGGATTGAACTTTCCGCGTTGGGTGAAGATTTCAGTGTTGATGAATTTACTATCTGGCGGTTGGAAAAAAACAGCGCTCCGTCCAATGTGATTCCCGGGAAGTATCGATTATTCCACGTATACCCGAATCCGTTGGTGAATAGCAGTGGGTTCCATATAAAAATCAGGGATGAGTTTGTTGGAAAGGTTAGATTTTCATTGTTTGACATTTCCGGAAAACTTATCTACGAATTTCAACCAATTTCCAATACGACAAATATCCCGATGGACAAAATACGTGCAAGCAAGGGAATGTATTTTTTAAAAGGTTCGGATGGAAATAATACTCAAACAGAAAAGATATTGATTTTGCAAAACTGATGAGAACTCCGTTTAACTGAACATAAGAATTTTTGGTGGAGACGGGACAGCATTACAGCATAGCTGCAGCAATAACTTTAACAAGTAATTGTCAACACGAGCGGTGTGTTGTTTTATTTTTAGAGAATGAAAAAACTGGCTGCGCTCATCTTTCTTCTCACCGGTTTTTCTTCAACATACTCACAGGATGTCCTGATGGTTAAGAAAAAAAACAAGTCAGTAGAAAAATTTTGGAAAGGTTCCATTATCTCTTTCCAGGTAAATTCAAAACAATGGCGAAAGGGTGAGATCACGAGAATTCATAACGATTCTTTTTACATAAGGCCAAGCATGGTTATATATAAAACGTTTGGAACGGATACTGTTCGTTTTCCAATCCAGGGGTACAGTATAAATGATATTTATGCGATGCCGAAAAAAGGAGTGCTTGTCAATTATAAAAATGGGAGTTATCAAATTTCAAAATCAGGTGGTCATGTTCATTGGTATTGGATAAAAAGTGGTCTGCTATTCCGGCTTGCCGGTGCTGGCTATGCGCTATTAAATATTGCTAACGGTAATGCGTTTGGGGTTGCAGCCGGAGCAACCGTATTAGCAGGAGGAATTATTATGCGTAAACTTTATACGCCTGTTCTAAAGATTGGAAAAAAATACCGGGTGGTAATTTTCAGATTGGATAATAATAAAGTAGCGGCGAATGGAACCGGAACAATTGATTTCGGATCTTATCGGAACGATTAAAATTGCATATAACGCATTAATTGAATCCATTTAATTGGCGAGTCGAATTACTTCAACTCAAGTATCCGCCTCAGGAAGAACAACAGTTAAATAGTAGTAATGCGGATTAGTATAAGCATTCATGGAGATTGCTTCGGCCTATGAACTAAACATGTTATGGCATTTATTTTACGGCCTCGCAATGCGTTTTACACCATCCCCAACTCCATCTTTTCCGGATTCCAATTAATAATTTTCTTTTGAAAATAACTATCATTAGCTGCAAGACATGGAGCCGCTGCACGGAAACCAACGACCGGGTCTTCAATTACCGGTTTATTATCTCTTGCACCTTCAAAGAAATTGGTGAAGTGTTCAAGATGATCATTATTACCTGCCGGTGCAGAATATTGTACCGATTGTTTTTTTATACTTTTCTTATCGTCCGCTGTCCATTTTTCATTGTAACGTTTCATCAATTCATCCTGCATAGCTTGCGGATAAGTAGTAAGTGAATCCCAACCGCCAATACCCGGCGCTTTTGGCATCAGGCTATAAGCGATGCGAACACCATTGCCGGTTTTTTCCATCACACCTTCGCTGCCGATATAACGAACGGCGCCGCGATCACCGCCGCCGCTGATAAAATTCACACGAAGCATTGTTTGAAAGGCAGGATGTTCTTTTGTTTCAGGATAATCCATGATCGATACCATTACATCGGGAACATCACGGCCGTCTTTCCAATATGCAAGCTGTCCTGTAGAAACAATTTTGTGCGGCCCCATTGAACCGGTGATATAATGAATGCCGGTGAGCAGGTGTACATACAGATCACCTGACATGCCCGTTCCGAAATCTTTATAATTGCGCCACCAGAAAAATTTCTTTGCATCATATTTTGGTTTGGGGTTCATTAGTGAAACATAACGGTCCCAATCCACAGTCTGCGGCGATTCATCTGTTGGAATAGTATATTGCCAGGCACCGATTGCACTTTGACGATCATATGTAGCTTCAATGCAATTTAATTTGCCGATCTCTCCTGCCTGGAAAAGTTCTCTTGCTTTTGCAAAGCTTGCACCACTTATTCCCTGGCTGCCTACCTGCATTATCTTTCCCGATTTTTTCCAGGCATTGATCACTTCCTGTCCCTGGTTGAGTTTATGCACCATTGGCTTTTCACAATACACATGCTTGCCTTTGCCCAGTGCATCGATACAAATTCGTGAATGCCAGTTGTCACTTGTGGCAACGATTACTGCATCGATATCTTTTTTCTCAAGTATCTCTCTATAATCTCTTGTTGTAAATAAATCTTTGCCATACTTTTCTTTCATTCTTTCCAGGCGGCCCGTATACAGATCACAAGCTGCGGCAAGCTCAACGCCAGGAACTTTCAATGCTGTTTCAAGATCGTTATGTCCCATGATGCCGGTACCGATTACGGCAATCCTTATCTTATCATTGGAGGAAATTTTCTTTTCCCATGGAATTATTCTTTTTTCATAGTTCTCTTCTGCAAGAAGCTTTGATACACTGCCACTGCCAACTAATAATGCAGTGCTGCTGAGGTTTTGCAAAAATTTCCGGCGTGATGACATAGTAATCAATTTTTAAAATGTAGATGCTCAAGTTAAGAAGAATACGACTATTGATAATAACAACAATCAAATTTCTATTGCTTCATTGACCTCACCCCTTCTTCATTCTTTAATATTGAAAACTCCGCGCCCCCTCTCCTTCAGGAGAGGGGTGGGCGACTCTTCAATAATTTGAGTGGTGATGGGGTGAGGTAAATAATAATGCCCCCGTTTCCGGGGGCATCATATTTCATAGTGCGATCGCTAATTAGAACGGAAGATCATCAACGGGTTCAGTAATATCATTTGCCGATGGAACAGAAGCCGCAGGTGCAGATGCTGATGAGGCAGCGCCTCCGCTATCTCCTCTGCCACCGAGTAATTGAATATCACGAACTCTTAATGAAAGTGATGAACCAGGTGTGCCATCATTACGCTGAAATGAACGGGCTTCAGGAGTTCCTTCCACATACACTTGTTTTCCTTTTGTAAGATAGGGTGAGATGGCTGTCTTATCGGTCCAGTAGGCACAATCAACCCAGGTTGTTTTTTCCTGGTTGTTGCCTTGTGAATCACGATACTTTTCTGTGTGTGCAACAGTAAAGTTGATAACATTTTTACCATTCACGGTGTTAACCACGCAATCTTTGCCGAGGTGTCCGATAATTTGTAACTTAATCATAGTGCTCAATTTTTAGACGTACATAAATTTTTAACGGGTGCAATTTACGTTCCCAACAATTGCTGACAATACTACTTTCTGGTAATTTTCTGTGATTTTTCGGAAATCTTCTGGTGTTTTAACCACAGTGTGGATAATCAGTGCGTATCTATAATCGATGATTGATCGTCGTGTTCCTGGTTATCATTCATTTTAAAAAGTTTGTACTTCTTCAAAACAAAAAACCAAACAACAGCCAATACACTGAAAATGATCGTTGCTCCATTGGAACCTATGAACGCACTAAAATCCTGCCGTTTATATAACCATTCAAAAACATTTTGAACATAGTACCATCCAGTCAGAAAAATAAAATAACCGACAATTAATGGAACGATAACATGAAGCTTATAAAATGAAGCGCCAAAAAAAATACCAAGGACATAAAACATGATTAGAACAAACGGCAAGGCAAATTTTTTACCGATCAGGTATTCAACAGTTCTCAATTGTCCTGTGCCTGCAGTACCATAAGGAAAACTGAATTCTTCCCCGTTATTGTCCAGGGCCCTTAATGAATCTCTGGCATTGAAAAGCTCGTTAATATTCATTGACCTGGCATTGTCCTTATAATGCGTAGACCGGGGCGTTAGTTTGAGAGAATCATCCGCAAATTCTTCACCCGGCTTTGCCCAAACGATTTCCGCAAGCACCTCCATTCTTTTGATATTATTTTTTGGTTCGGCGAATGAAATATATAAAAATGCTGATAAAGAAAGTAAGATCACCACAAGTAAATTCCACTTTGAAAAAAACGTTGAAGAAATAAATCTTTCTTTTCTTACATTATAATGGCTGTAAAAAACAACGGCAATAAAAAAGGAATTGACAAAAGACAGTATCAGGAGCGAACCCCCGATCCGCGACAATAGCCATTTATAAATTAAAGACGAAGGAACGCCTTTTCCGTAGAGCTCATCTTCCCAGATGCTCCATTCCAGCACTTCGATATAGGCAAAGTGCAGCAACAACACAATGAAAAACGGGATCAAAAACCTTCGTGATAAAATAAAAATCTTCATCGGACTTGGATTTATTCATCAGTCCTTGCACTCGCCGCATCAATTATTCTTCCAAAGAAAATTGCATTCATAAAAAGTTTGCTGCCGCCAAGCCAGAATGCGCGGAAGTTAGGATTGTCGGCAATATTTATAACCCTTCCATTACCTACAGTATTTACAATCACTGCACCTGAATTTTTTATTGCATCCAGGTTTTCCCTGCTTGCCCATCCGCTTTGCAAGGGCTTGCTGCCATAATAAAATGGAGTGGCATAAGGATTTTTGCTTTTCTCCATAAATACTTTGTTGCCTTTAAATAAGCTTATTGTTTTTTGATTGTATCCATAAGTAAGCGGGTGAGAAAGATCCGCATCGGCAACAAAGATGGCGCCGTTCATTTGTTGTGCACCATCCACCTCCACACGGTCGGTGTATGAAAGTTTTTGCGTACTGTCAGTTGCTGATCTCACTCTTTTGAATTTAACTTCACTGATGCCGTTTTGCACAGACCAGTTTATAGCTTCTTCAGTTAATAGTAATGTACCGCCAGCCTGTACCCATGTTTTTAATTTGTCTTTGTTTAAATCGCCATAAGTACCGCCAACCATAATGATGGTATTGTATTTATTCAGATCGACACGATTGAAAACAGCGATCTCAAGATGAGTTGCAGGAATATTCATTCGCTGATCAAGTAAATACCATGCTTCGCCGGCATCTGTCGCATTTACACCCTGGCCAACAATCATCGCAATTGAAGGCTTGGTTACCGAAACAAACCTGCTGCTGCCAAGGTCAATTCCTGCAACAGCATTTCCGGTTTTAACCGATATAACATTTACTCCATATTTTCCCGAAACCACGTTTTGAATTGCTTTATACAATTGTTCAGAAGACAATGTTTGCATTGTAACCGGGATAAGAATTGTTCCCCCGGTAAAATTTCTTTTTGCGCCATTGATGTTCATTCCAAAATTGTTGGTAGCAACTTTTGTATTTATACCCTGGCTTAGCAACTGGTATAACACCGCGGGAGAATAAAAATTATCCCAATCCAATAAATAACCATAATCACTTTTTTCAAAAGAAATTGCTGTGCTTAGTACATGTCCTTGTTTCTTTTCACCCAACAGATCATTTCTAAATTGAGTAGCATTCAGCTCGGCATAAGGAATTCCAAATGCCAGGGGCATTGTCCATGCAGTGATATCATAAAACAAGCTGTCTTTATAATTAAGCGTTTTCTCAAAAATTGTTTTAATGACTTTGTATTGTTTTTGATTTAGCGGAACAATAAAAGAAGCGCCTTCTTTTATTTCGGTTTCGCCAACACGAACACTGTTTTTTAAAGAATACACATCAATTTGATGCCGCTGCAGCATATTTACAAATAACTCCGTTTTTGGATCGAAATATTCGGCACCAAATGCATAAGCTTTTACCGGATCAGCGGTGGCGTCGGTAATTGAGTTCTTATAAAAATCTTTTTGCCATTCCAGAAAATCTTTTCGTAATGCCTTTGCTCCTTCCAACGTTGAAAGAGCTGTCACAAACTGATTCCTGATCGTAAAAGGAAAACTCAGTAATCCATTGGAAGTTTGCTGCAAATGACCTCTTGAAGATGCTTGCTCAAACAAAATTCCTATCGCTCCATTTATATCGGGATAGGTTGAACCTTTACCATAATAAAAATCGTCATAGTTTTCTTTAGTAAAATATAATGAACCAATGCGATCAAGAAATGCCGCATGAAATTTTGCAAGCCTGGTAGTCAATTCCTGGTTTTTTTCGGGTGTTAATGGATTTACTCTTGATGGAACACCGGGTTGAAAAAAGAAAGTTGCATTACTTCCCTGCTCATGATGATCGGTCAAAATATTTGGCTTCCATTTATGAAACCATGTTAAACGATTCTGACTTTCTACATGCACTGCTGGCAACCAATCACGATTCAAATCAAACCAATAATGGTTAAATCTTCCGCCTGGCCATACTTCATTAAACTCTCTTGAGTTTGGGTCACTCACTAAGTTTTTACTCTTGTGCTGATTGGCCCATGTAGAAAATCGTTGCAAGCCATCAGGGTTAAATGACGGATCGAAAAGAACAACAACATTATCGAGCAAATCATCGATCTGTTTTCCCTGCGCTGCCGCTAAATAATATGCAGTTAATAAACTTGCATTCGCACCGCTTGATTCATTGCCATGAATTGAATGCCCGATCCAAACAACGATCGGCATATTATCAATATTAACTGAAGATGATTGCGAAGGATCGGAGAGCTTTACATGTTGCAGCCTTATTTCTTCCAGGCGTTGCTGATTTTTTGGAGAAGTAATGATCAATAAAACCTGCGGACGGCCTTCATAAGTAAAACCCATTGTTTCCAGTTTTACTCTTTCCGGTGCAGCCACAGCGATTGCTTTCATATAATTCACTAAACGATCATGAGTGATATGCCACTCTCCTACTTCATGATAAATAATATCTTTTGGTTTGGGAATGGAAGGATTGTAAGTAACAGAATCTGGTAAATAATATTTCAGATCCTGCGCATGGAAGCAATTGGCAATAAGCAAGAAGCAAAAGGCAAATAAGAGTTTTCTCATAGCAGTTAACTTAAAATTATATGGGAAGATAAGTACAATAGCGATATGAAGATGAACGGAGCGTCGCAAGTAAAGCTCAATCAGGGCCCTGCAGCTGGCAACTTAATTACCAACTGCGAAACCGGCAAGGCGACAAATTCGCCGTATATTTGCCCCTTCATTTTTTATGAGCAAGAAAGGAAAAGTTTTAGTGGCCATGAGCGGTGGTATTGACAGTACCATTACCGCATTAATGCTTCATGACGAAGGTTATGAAGTAGTGGGCATTACTATGAAAACATGGGACTATGCTCATAGCGGCGGCAGCAAAAAGGAAACCGGCTGCTGCAATCTGGATTCATTCAATGATGCAAGACAGGCAGCCGTTGAACATGGATTTGCTCATTATATTCTTGATATCCGTGAAGAGTTTGGTGATTTTGTTATTGAAAATTTTGTGGACGAATACCTGGCTGGCCGTACACCTAATCCTTGTGTGCTTTGCAATACACATATTAAATGGCGTGCATTATTAAAAAGAGCAGATGCGTTGGGTTGTGATTTTATTGCAACAGGTCATTATGCAAAGATCAGGCAACATGATAATGGAAGATTTGTCGTAAGCAAAGCTGTTGATGAAACAAAAGATCAGAGTTATGTGCTGTGGGGATTGCAACAGGATCTGCTGAGCAGAACAATATTGCCACTGGGGCCTTATCGTAAAACGGAGATCCGTCAAATGGCTTTTGATTATGGTTATCCGGAACTCGCAAAAAAATCGGAGAGCTATGAAATTTGTTTTGTTCCTGATAATGATTACCGTGGTTTCTTAAAAAGAAATGTAGATGGATTGGAAGAAAGAGTTGATGGTGGAAATTTTATTGATAAGAACGGAAACGTTTTAGGTAAACATAAAGGCTATCCGTTTTATACAATTGGTCAACGCAAAGGATTGGATATTGCATTAGGCCGTCCCGTTTTTGTAACTAAGATCGATCCTGATACCAACACTGTTGTTTTAGGTGATGAAGAAGACCTGGAACAAAATGAAATGATGGTGGGCAAATTGAATTTGATCAAATACGATTCCATCACCCCGGGAATGGAAGCAACAACAAAGATTCGTTACAAAGACAAAGGCGCATTGTCAAATATTTATCCGGTACAGACAGGGCATGCCCTGTCTGTACAATTCTATGAAAATGTAAAAGGAATTGCCCCGGGTCAAAGCGCCGTGTTTTATGAAGGTGATGATGTAATTGGAGGAGGAATTATACAGTCTGGAGTTCTTAGTCGGTAGTTCAGAGTCGGACTCCGAGCCGCTGACTCTGAACTCCTAACTCCGAACTCCTGACTCTGAACTAATTAAAGGGCAATAAACAGTAAAAAGTTACGTTCTAAGACCGGGTGTTTCAAAACCCGGTTTTTGTTTTTAGATTTGTTCCGCCGTTGGTTTTCATTATAAATCTGTTGTACCCATATTGATTATTTAAATCTTATGAGATCGAAGAACCTGATACTAAGTTTGGTTGCATTTAGTTTTCTTTTTTCTATTACCTCATGCAAAAAAGAAATTGAAGAGTTTACCACCGAATCAATTCCTGATTATTTGCCATTAACTGTCGGCAAATACATTACCTATCGTTTAGATTCAACTGTTTTTACAAATTTTGGAACAAGCCAGGAAGTTCATAAATACGAGGTTAAGCATGTAGTAGATATTCAAACTACCGATAACCTGGGAAGACCAAGCTATCGCATTCTTCGCTATATAAGAGACTCGGCACGCACAAGGCCATGGACAGAGAACGGAACTTATTTTATTACCCCACTTACTGACCAGGCGGAAGTAATAGAAGACAATCTCCGTTATATAAAACTTCATTTGCCATTTAAATTAAATACCGACTGGAAAGGAAATAAATACCTGGCACATGATCCGTTTGGTTCGCTTGCTACTTTTTTTAATGATGATGATATGAATGACTGGGATTATAATATTGAAAATTATGAATCGACTGCTTCTATTGGCGGCAAGACAATAAATGATGTATATACTATATTCCAGATCGATGAAGCAAGTAATGCGCCTGTTGTAAACTATGCCATACCGGGCTGGAGAACGTTAGCCACCGAGCGGTATGCAAAAAATATAGGTCTTGTTGCCCGTGATTTTATTATGTGGGAATACCAGCCTGCTCCCGGTGGTGTTGGTGTTGGTTTTACTGCGGGTTTTGGAATCAAAATGTGGATGATCGACCATAATTAAAGGCCCCCTGTCCCCCAACGGGGGAACTTAGATCGAATCTTTTCCTTATTTAATTTGCATTCCATAATATCAGACTGGCTATTTGTACAGAAAAGGCATGCCTTGTCTCTACGACTTCCAACGTCCGTCTTTCCCTTTTTAATCATTATTTTTGGGTTGGCGAAAAAGTCATCCATGAAAAAAATAATCGTTGTACTTATTGGAAGCTGTTTACTCATTACAGAAGTCCATGCGCAGTTTACCCGCTATGTGGTAAAACTGAGGCATAAAGGCGGCAATCCTTTTTCCATTTCTGCACCAACAGCATACTTATCACAAAGAGCTATCGACAGAAGAACCAGATATGGCATTGCAATTGACAGTACTGACCTTCCCGTAACCCCTTCTCATGTTACACAAATTGCGGCTGTTGCTAATGTAATCCTATTGAATATTTCAAAATGGCATAACAGTGTGGCAATTCAAACTTCGGATCCAAATGCTATTACAACGATAAACGGATTGGCCTTTGTTCAATCGGTTTCGCCTATCGCTGCACGCACTCAAAATAATAATGGAAAACTTATTATCGCTGATCAGCCTTACGCTTCATCACAAAGAGGCACGCAGGTAACTGCAGATTATTTTAATTATGGCACCGGTTCACTCAATGAGATCAATCTTCACAAAGGACAGTTCCTGCATAATATTGGATTGAGAGGACAGGGAATGATCATTGCGCTGCTTGATGGCGGGTTTTTTAATTACACTACACTTGATGCAATGGACAGCATCATCATAAATAACCAGGTAAAGGACACGTGGGATTTTTATTCAAAGAATACAGCGGTCGCTGATGATCATCCGCATGGTATGCAATGTTTGTCAACGATTGCTGCAAATATTCCAGGAACATTTATTGGAAAAGCACCAAAAGCAAATTTCATGTTGTATCGTACCGAAGATGTAAACAGTGAATACCCGATCGAAGAATTTAATATGGTATGCGGAATGGAAAGAGCCGATAGCGCCGGTGCCGATGTCATTTCCGCATCATTAGGTTATTCTGATTTTGATAACCCGGTATTTAATCACACTTACCCTGACATGAATGGCAATACGACCATTGCAGCCATTGGTGCTGACCTTGCCGCTAAAAAAGGAATTTTATTTTTAAATGCAGCAGGTAATGAAGGCGCTGCCGCATGGCATTACCTTACTACTCCTTCCGATGGTGATAGCGTATTAGCAGTTGGTGCAGTAAGCACAAGTGGCGCAGTGGGAGCCTTTTCAAGTTATGGTCCATCAAGTGATGGACAGGTAAAACCAGATATTGCTTCCGTTGGTGTTAGCGCTATGGTGCAATCCACTGCAAATACGGTTGTAACCGGCAGCGGAACTTCTTTTGCTTGTCCTAATATGGCAGGCCTGTCAACAATCCTCTGGCAGGGATTTCCTGAAGTAAACAATATGCGTATTGCAAGAGCATTGCGTGAAGCAGGAAGCATTGCATCTTCTCCAAATGATCGTATTGGATATGGTATTCCTGATGTAAAATCGGCTTTTGGAACGTTGTTAACTGAATTTGCCACATCAAGTTCGACGATAAATGGATGCCGGATTTTTGTTAACTGGACAAGTAAAGATGTTGGCGCCATGAAATATGAGATCGAAAGAAAAGGTCCGGGTGAAACTATTTTTTCAAAAGTTGGCGAGTTAACTCCAACTGCAGGCGCCTTATTAACTTCCCATACTTATGAATTCATTAATACGCTGGCTACCGGGTCATCAGGATCATTTTCATATCGCATCAAACAAATTATAGATACTGCTGCTGCTACTTTCGCTGCTGTATATATTGATACAACAGTTGCAAATATTGCATCGGCTTGCGTTGTTACCGGTGTAGTCAATCCGGGTACCGTTAGTAATTATGTTATTGTAAGACCAAACCCATCTGTTGGTAATACCGCTACATTGATTGTTGAGACAACCGATGCTGTGCCTGCCATGCCGATAGTGATATATAATATGAATGGAAGACTGGTTCAACGGATACAGGAATCAAAAGCCTCCGGCAAAAAAGTGATTGATATTTCCGTAGGCAGACTGGCGAAAGGCAAATACTTCATTAATGTTTATGATAAAAATAAATTGATCGGAACAGCAGAGTTTATAAGACTATAGTGATCTTTGATGTTTCGGCAAGCTCAGCACGGCCACAAACATTGAATCGGCTTTTTTGTCAAAACCTTTTAATACTTCCATTTGCTTTAGTTGCAAATGAAATTTTTCCTTTATAAATGCCACCACTTCCTCATTTTCCTTTTTAAAGACCGAGCAGGTTATATAAATGAATATTCCGCCTGGTTGAAGTTGAGGAATTACATTAGAAACAATTTTCTTTTGTAGTGTCGCAAACTTTTCAATTTTCTTTTCATCAAAAAAATAAAGTTGTTCCGGCGTACGGCTCCAGGTGCCGGAGCCTGTGCAGGGAACATCGGCAATAATGAGATCAAACGGTGAGTGGTGAGTGGTGTCCCGATAGCTATCGGGAGGTGAATGGGTAAGGTCAGCAAGAAAGCTTTTAAAATTATTTATCCCAGCCCTATGAAATCTTTTTTTCAAATTATTAAGAATGCTTTCTCTTACATCTGAAACAGTGAGCTTACTATTTGGATCAATATCATATGCCATGATTGATTTGCCGCCACTGCCGGCGCAACAATCCCATATCACAGGCTTGTTATTCAGAAGCGTAGCCAAAGCGGAACGGATGAATTGGCCTGTTTGCTGAGAATTGTAATCCTGTATTACAGCTTCGCTATCTAATTCTATTATCTCATCAAGTTTTGAAGCATTGGGTAGAGCAATACAAGTTTCAAATATCATTGTAAAATCTATTCCGGCACGCTGAAGTTTTTGTATAACTATTTTTTCTTTTCCCGGACGCAAACGAATAAAAAGATCAGGCTGTATTAGAAATGATTGGCAATATTTTTCATGATCGATCCCTTCACTCAACTCATCTTTCCATGGAAACACATTGAAAATTGAGCATTGAGCATTGAGCATTGGGCATTTTTCACTGACGGGCAGCAAAACTCTTTCATTCCAATCCGGTTTCAAAGCTCCAAGCATTTCGTTCGGCTTATCTGAACAAAGAAACAAAGCAGTCAATACTTTTTCTTCGAAACTTATATTCATGACCGCTTTACCCATTCTGAAAAAACAATAACAAAGGTTGCCGATATGCTTTCTGTCTTTTGAACCAAATTTCTTATTTGCCGAAAAATATTTTATTAAAAAAGACGCAAAAGGTTCTTCGCCATTGTATGAGTTAAGGATTTGTTTAACTGAATTCAGGTATGAATAATAACGGCTCACTGCTGCAAGATAAATTGCCGGTGGCAATTACATTTTTTTTAATTTCAGCAGATGATACAGTTAAGACCTGTGGAAGAAAAAGATACTGCATTTATAGAAGCGGTTTACCGGAGCACACGGGAGGCTGAATTGAATCTTACCAACTGGAGCGAATATCAAAAGAGTGCATTTATCAATATGCAATCAACGGCCCAGCTGACAGATTACAAAACAAAATTTCCCGGCGCCCGGTTCCAGGTAATTATTTATAACAAAAAAGATGCAGGTCGTTTTTTCACTTGTGAAACTGAGGATGATATTCGCTTACTTGACATTACAATATTGCCTGAATTTATCGGTAAAGGGATCGGCACAAATCTTTTGCATCGCCTGATACAACGATCAAATAAAGTTCAAAAAAAAATTTCTCTTCATGTAATAGCTTCCAACCCCGCCTTGAAATTATACCAGCGTTTAGGGTTTGTTCATATTAAAAATGATGGCTTCTACCGTTATATGGAAAGGGAACCAGGTGATCATTCGAAAACTTCCTCTTCAGAATAAATATTCTATCCTGTCTCATCTTTTTTCAATTCATCCAGCATCATTTTTTCGAATGTACCGGTATTTTCTGCGTTAAGCAATGCGCTGGCAAGTATTTCAGCATTGATATCAAAGTATCTGCCAACCCGGTGAGCAATATTATTAGAGAAATCACAAAGTGAAGGATCTGTTTTTACCCAATGCTTGCGGCAGGCGATTGGCCGCACTGGGTAAATACTGCAAAGGTTATCTTCTTTCAAAAAAACACATCGCGATAGTTCAGAATATTTTTTTCGGCCAACAGCAGCTTGCTTTTCTAAATACTCTTTATCGATAGCAATGCCGTTCTCATTGCAATAATCTAAAATGATCGCCGCCTCATCTTCTGAAATGTCTACCTCAATAAAACAACAGTGAATGCAGCCTGTTTTACATTGTATCTCTTTTTTATTTTCCGCAGGCGCATTATCAAAATACTTATCAATGGCGTTGTATACTTCTTTGATTGTTCCTATACGGTCATGGTTTCTGAATTTGCCAAGCTGATATCTATAGGCATTGATCAAATTAAGTATTTCATCGATAGCAGCCCGGTTATCTGCATGCGCTAAAAGTGAAGCCAGGTAATCTCTTAATAAAGAGGTTACTTTATACTCATGGTATCCGGATGCGGGCTCGAGGCGATGAGGAAGATCACTCATTGTTTTTTATCAGCTTATTTTTATTTATGCGCTCAAGGTTACTTAATATGCAATCTGCTGGTACAAAAATAAAGAGATTAGGCTGATACCTATGAGTAGATTTAACGCTGCCGGAATTACTCTTGGACAGGATATTATTAAAAGCTACGCAGCCCCAACCAATGCAAAGGGAAAGCGAAAGATATTTTACAACCCGGAAGATGATCAGGCCGCCGTACTGTCTTTTTACGAGTGTCTAGCAACACTGATATGATTTTTTCTGCCATGCCTGTCAAAATCAATTTCTATTTTTCCACAGTCAACTGGACTTCCCGAAGCAGAATGTATAATTACTTCTGAATTATTACTGTTTAACGCTACTACGGGATGCAAATGAAAATTTTCTGCATGTCCACCGACAATGATATCAAGATGTGTCGACTCTTTCGCCAGCGCAACATCATCAGGGGTATTTTCATTTCTATACCCAAGTTGAGACAGGCATACCACTATTGCACAATTTTTTTCTGTTTTCAAATAGGTTGATAGAGTTTTTATTTTTTGAACAACATTGCATTCTTCCGGCCTTGCACTGATAATGCCCGTCCTGGTGGTTCCCTTAGTAATGATCTTATATTCGCCGGTTATTGCTGAAAGATTATCACTTCCCTTAATCGACGCATCATAAATCAATGAGCCCGTTTCACCCTGTGCACCTTGTCCTGCGTTTAAAAGGATAGCGTTGCTATTATTGCTTTTTATGTCTTGAATATATTTGATAGCCTTATGACTGCTGTTATTCAGATTAGCAGTATGTAAAAAAGCAAGTTTACGATTGCGGCCGTTAACCCCGGCAATTTGTGTTAGCGTGTTACCGATACTTGTTAAAGGTTTTAATGCAAACATGGCCGTTGTTGCCAGCGTACCCTTTACTAAAAAATTTCTTCTGTTGTTCATAACAAAATATTTTTTGCTGAACTAATATCAGCGGTCAAAAAAAAATTTAAGTATCTCTTAAATAAGGCGAAGGATTGAGGGAAAAAATCCATTAAAGGATAAATGCTGTTATAATGTTACGGAATTTCTTTTGTAACACAGAAAAAATTTTTTTTTATTTTCGAGGACGGCCATAGAACAAAAGTTATTTCCGGTGAATATTATTTTGCAAAAAAGATTTAACCGATGTAAATAGGAATGTACGCTACGGATAATTTTCATGATGGTTCAACTCGTATAATTACGATACTTACAGAAACAAAAAGTAGTTACCCGTTTTATTTCCTGTCAGCTATTTCACATGGAAAATTATTTTTATGCAGACCGATTTGGATTTGTTATAAAAGTAAAAATGAGTTGAAATTTTTTTTGGTTTTTAAATTTTGATTGCGTAGGTTTAGCTTCTCAATTAAATAATTTTCCTTTTTTGTTTCCTAATTGTTTTTTTGAACCGCATATCCAAACCTCTTAGAAATTGCAGAAGCTGGCATTGATTATTCTCTCCGCCGGCATATTGGTTAAGAAACTCTTCGTTTGACTCTGAGTCAAGATTAGTAGCACAGGCAAAGCTTGATTTCTATTTATAAATAGAAATCGAACTAGCTATATGTGCTTTAAACAATTTTGTATTCATTTTTTTTATTAACATACTTAACAAAAAAAAACTATGTCAAATCCTTACATCGGCGAAATCAGAATGTTTGGTGGCAGCTTTGCACCCGCCGGATGGGCGTTTTGCAACGGCCAACTGATACCAATTTCTGAAAATGACGCTCTATTTATTTTGCTCGGCACTACTTATGGTGGCGATGGTCAAGAAACATTTGCTTTACCCAACCTTCAAAGCCGAATCCCGATTCATATGGGACAAGGTTCAGGCACGTCCAGTTATACTATCGGACAACAGGGCGGAGTAGAAGAAGTTACTCTTACCACAAATCAAATTCCGATACATACACATCCGCCATTGGCAGCAACTGCCGGGGGAAGTGATAGTCCGGGTAATAATTTCTGGGCCACATCCAACTCGGGAAAACCATATGTTGCACCGCCGGCATCTGCAGCCATGAATCCGCAAACAATGGGCGGGCCGGTAGGTGGAAGCCAGCCGCATGAAAATATGCTACCATACCTCTGTGTCAGTTACATTATTTCATTATTCGGCCGCTTCCCTTCACAGACGTAATAGAATTAACGAGCAAAAAAAAATCAATAACCGCAAAAAAATATAAAAATGTCAGAACCTTTTTTATCAGAAATCAAACTCGTCGCTTTCAATTTTCCTCCGAAAGGATGGGCATTGTGCAATGGGCAATTATTACCCATCAACCAAAACCAGGCATTGTTTTCATTATTGGGAACAACTTATGGCGGAAACGGTCAAACAACTTTTGCTTTGCCTGATCTTCGGGGCCGGGCGCCTATTCATGTGGGCCCAACATTTAATTTAGGCCAGGCAGGTGGACAGGAAGCGCATACGATAATTATGAGTGAAATGGCCGCTCATACCCACCAGGTTCGTGGAAGCGGAGATGGACCAACAGTGACACCACCTGCTAATAATTTCTGGTCCACTGGTACAGGCTTTAGCCCTTATGGAAGTACGGGAGATACAGCTATGTCTCCAACCTGTATTACAAATACCGGAGGCAGTCAACCACACGAGAACAGGTCACCCTTTCTAGTTCTTAATTTTATTATCGCATTACAAGGCATTTTTCCATCTCAGAATTAGGATTATGAACTAAAAGAAAAATCAATAACCACAAAAAATTATAACAATGTCAGACCAATTTGTAGCAGAAATCAGAATATTTCCTTTCCATTTTGCCCCAACGGGTTGGGCGCAATGCAATGGTCAGTTACTTCCCATCAGCCAAAACACGGCACTTTTTTCTTTATTAGGAACTTTCTATGGAGGAGATGGAAAATCAACTTTTGCTCTTCCTGACTTACAGGACGCTGCAGCATTGTTTTGGGGACAAGGCAGTGGTCTTTCTTTATATGATCTGGGACAGACGGGTGGTTCTCAAACGGTGACATTGCTGGTTTCAGAATTGCCTGCGCATACACATACTGTGATGGCAGGTACAGCCGGAGGTCAGGCGACCCCTACAGGTTTAGTATGGGGTACTTCGAGTGCAACGAAAGCAGCGGCCAATTTTTATGCGCCTGCGGCACCATCACCTGTAAATATGAATCCCGGTGCTCTTGCTATTGCTGGCTCAAGCTTTCCGCATAATAATATGCCGCCATACCTGACGCTGAATTATTGTATCGCATTACAGGGAGTATTTCCGCCAAGATCATAGCTCAGGCAGGGCTAAACTTTTGCAATATCTTTTGAAAAACCAATAATCAATATTCAAGCAACTTCTAAAAACTAACTAATGCAAAAGCTCTACAATAAAAATTTAAGTGTAAAAGGTTTTACAAATAGAATTAAATTTTTTGCAGTACTTTTTTTTGCAACCTTTTTGTCTGTAAAAACTGTAGCTAATGTTTTTAATGTAACGGTTACTACTGACGGCCTTGCTCCCAACCAGCTTCGTGGGGCAATCGTGGCTGCTGATTTATTAGGGGGAACTCATACCATTAATGTTGCTGCAGGCACTTACCTACTAACACTAGGTCAAATTACGTTTGGAAATACTGCGCAGAATATTACTATTATCGGGGCCGGTCCTGCAAGTACCGTTATCAGCATGACAACGGGTTTAGGACAGGACCGGATCTTTTTTATTAATCCTAACGGGACTACAAACAGCCCGGTGATAACTGTTCAGGGGATTAAATTTGAAAACGGATATCTTACTTCAGATCCTTATGGCGGAGCCGCAATTTGTGCAGGTGGCGGTTCAGCTGAATCTCTTACGCTGACTAATTGCATATTTGATAATAATATTGTTCCGGCAGGCGCCTTTGGTGGCGGAGCCGTTTGTATGCAAATTTCCGGCAGCCTCACTGTTGACACTTGTACATTCACAAATAATGTCAGTAATGATGCTGATGGAGGAGCAATTTTTTTTATTATTTCCGGTGGATTTAGTGGCGACCTGCTTGTAACCAATTCTACTTTTACAGGAAATTCTGTGAACCCCCCCGGCGCTGGTACGTCTAATGGAGGAGCCATCTCTTTTTCAGGACAAGCAGGGGTTACCGGCTCATTTAGTGTTACTATTAATAAGAATACATTTGTAAGCAATACAGCCGATGGATTTGGCGGCGCTATTTCAGCAAATAATTCTGCTAATCTATCGATATCCCAGGTACATTTTAACCGGTTTTTTAATAATACCAGTACGACTTCAGCATTATCGAGCGGCCTTCATTTTGTTGAATCTCCCGGCAGCGTGAATGCAGAAAATAACTGGTGGGGTTGTAATACAAACCCGGTTAACGTATCCTCTACTGCGCCCTGCAACCAGGCAGGTGGAGATGTTGCTGGAGGAGGTTCATTAGATGCTGATCCATGGCTCCAGCTAAAAGTTACAGCCGACCCCAGCACAATTTGCGGTGGAGGCACTTCAACTATTACCGCAAGTTTTCTAAATAATTCGGACGGCACTGCAATTCCTGTGGCTGATCTTTCCGCATTGATCGGGTTGCCCGTTACATGGGGGCCAACAACTTTAGGCAGTCTTTCTGGTCAACAGACCACGATCCAGGCAAGTGGAACAGCAACTGCATTATTTACTTCAAACGGAACGGGTGGTACTGCAACAGTAAATGCCCAGGTAGATAATGTACCAGCAAGTGAAACATCACCTTCAAGGGCGAGTATTACAGTAACTTCTGCGTCAACAGCACCTACTGGTGCAACGGGAACAACAACCATCTGCAGCGGAAGCAGTACCACGTTGACAGTAAGTGGCGGATCAAAAGGAGCAGGAGCAACAACCGAATGGTTCACCGGCTCGTGCGGAGGCACGCCTGCAGGTACAGGAGATGCTATCATGGTTTCTCCAACAACTACGACAACATATTATGTACGATATACCGGCGCATGTAATACCACCACTTGCGCAACAGTAACGGTGACAGTAAATACATCATCAACAGCACCAACAGGTGTCACCGGAACAACAACCATCTGTGCCGGAAGCAGTACAACATTAACTGTAGATGGCGGATCAAAAGGAACAGGAGCAACGACCGAATGGTTTACAGGATCATGCGGCGGCACGCCGGCAGGTACGGGAGATGCTATAAATGTTTCGCCAGGCAGCACCACAACTTATTATGTAAGATATACTGGTACATGTAATACTACAACTTGTGCATCAGTAACCGTAACTGTAAACCCATACCCAACTGTAAATGCACCTACAGTTGTTCAACCAACCTGTAATACACCCACAGGAACTATTACAGTAAATGCAACAGGTTCCGGTACGCTGGAATACAGTATTGATGGAGGAGCAAATTGGTCCTTATCAAATGTGTTCAGCGGTCTTCCACCCGGCAATTATTATATTTCAGTACGGTCACAAAGTGCACCGTCATGCGTAGCTAATTATTCAGGCAACCCGGTAGTTTTAGTTGCAGCATCAAATTGCTGTACTGCGACCTGTTCCAATAATAACCCGACGCTTTATTTTGGTTATCCAGGCGATCAAACAGCAACAGTTAAAGTAGTGGCTGCGGGTGGAACAGCGCCATATACTGTTTCTATTACCATGAACCGTCCTTTGAATTGTAATGTTATCACCAGTTCAGGTGATGAGCTATGGGTAGCTGCCAGCGGTTCAAGTGTTAATAATGTATGTCCTGCTTCAGGTCCGGGTTTATCGCCGCCGGTTTCAACAGGCACAGTCGCAGTTTCTGGTGGTTTCTATTCAGTCGATGTTACCCTTATGCAGGATGCTACATTTACTGCAACAGTTACAGACGCCACTGGATGTGTAATTACTTGTACAACCTTCATTCATGCAGAAGATGTTCGTTGCTTCGCAGGAAATAGCGGTGGTACAAAAATCAGTATATGCCATCAATCAGGCAATGGGGCCTGCACAAATATGTGTGTGACTGAATCTGCAGTTGCTGCTCATTTAGCACATGGCGATTTTGTGGGTAGTTGTACTCCTAATTGCGTTGCGCCGACTCAAACCAGGGGAGCTATTGTTGAAACAAGGCCAGTTGAAACAACGCCACTTGTACCTGGCATTTTCCGGGTAAGAGTAATTCCAAATCCAACCGACAACTATTTTACACTAAATGTCGAAAGCGGAAATAATGAAAAAATAGTTGTGATTGTATATGATGTATTGGGAAGGATAGTGAAGCATATTGAAAATAGTGAACACCAACTCATCCGTTTTGGAGAAGACCTGAAGGCGGGTGCTTATATGGCTATAGTGAAGCAGGGCAATAACACGAGAACAGTAAAATTGGTGAAACAATAATAATTGCTGATAAAGAAAAAAGTGATACTAAATAGGAAGATTGGAGCAACCCACAAAAAATGAAATCAATGATAAAACTATGCCGTGCGTAGCGGCATAGTTTTATTGCAATATCTTTTAAGAAACCAATCGTTGATCTAAGTACATTATGCAACTTTTAAAAACTAACTAATGCAAAAGTCTTACAACAAGAATTTAAGTGTAAAAGGTTTTACAAAGAGAATTAAATTTTTTGTATTTCTTTTATCCATCACATTGCTGTCTTTAACATCCGTAGCGAATGTTTATGTGACAACTACCTTTACAGATCCTGTTTTTACAACTGTTAATACTGCTACCGGGGCGATTACAGGTGGCGCAGGTATCGGCCTTGTTTCTCTCAGATCTGCATTGAAGGCAGCAGATATTTTAGGAGGAACTCATACGATAACACTTGGAACAGGAACTTATCTATTAGACGGGAGCACTACATATGCTAATTCCCCGGTGAATGGGGGTTCTTCAAGAACAATTTATTTCGGAAACACTGCGCAGAATATTACTATTAACGGTAACGGCCCTGCAAATACCATTATCAGTATGGCAGTTACAGGCAGGGACCGGATTTCTTCGATCAATTATAGTGGCAATACCCCAAATGTTTTTACAACGATCAATGGTGTAAAATTTCTAAATGGATATTTAACTACGGATGAATTTGGAGGGGCCGCTATCTATGCAGGGCCTGTGGCAGGTTTAGATGAAACACTTACAATTAACAATTGCGCTTTTGAAAATAATATTTGTCCTGTAGGCTTCTCAGGACCAGCAAACGGAGGAAAGGGTGGAGCAATTTACATGTTCCAGGAAACCTTAACTATTAATAATTCAACTTTCACAAATAATAGAAGTTTTGATGGCGCCGGCGGTGCAATTTATTATTTTCATCAGAATAACACGGGTAATAACGGGGATGTCGATATAACAAATTGCTTCTTCAGCGGAAATCAGGCAGGGGAACAAGGTGGTGCCATATTTGTTGGGTCACAGGCAGCGACACCCGCCGGTATTACACTTACAGTAGATATTAATTACAACACATTCTCTGGCAACACTGCTACATATGGAGGTGGTGTTGGACTAAATAACTCTGCTAATAAATCAGTTTTACAAGTACATTATAACCGGTTTGTTAATAATATCGCTACTACTTCAGCATCCTCCAGCGGGCTTCATTTTGTAGAATCCCCCGGCAGTGTGAATGCAGAAAATAACTGGTGGGGTTGTAATACAAACCCCGTGAACCTTGTATCTACCGCACCCTGCAACCAGGCAGGCGGAGATGTGGCGGGATTAGGCTCATTAGATGCCGACCCATGGCTTCAATTAAAAACAACAGCTAACCCAAGCACAATTTGTAATACACCGGCAGGTCTTGGTAATACTACAACTGTTACTACCAGTTTCCTTTCCAACTCAGCAAATCAGGCAATAGCCGTTGCTGATCTTGTCAGGTTAATCGGATTGCCTGTTGTCTGGAGTACCGGCGCTGCCCCTGTACTCGGTACACTTAGCGCACAACAGGTTACTATCCAGGCAAGCGGAACTGCGACTGCTACTTTTACAGCTAATATGACTGGTGGTAATGCAACGGTGAATACACAAGTAGATAATATTCCTATAACTGATCCAACAGCAAGAGCAACGATTATTGTACATACAATACCAGTAGTGTCTGATCCTACTAATTTTACCAGCTGCGTAGGTGGTACAGCAACATTTACCTCAACGATAACCGGGGTACCGGCACCAACGATACAATGGCGTATTGGTACTACAGTCCTTGTCAATGGACTTCAGGCTTCCGGTTCCACTGTTTCAGGACAAGGAACAGCCACATTAACGATCACGAATGTTCAGACAGGTGATGAGCTTACTAATTATAATGTGCGGGCCTTTAATGAATGCGGCGAAGATATTTCCGCCAATGCATCACTTATTGTCAATAGCGTTACCGGCGGAACTGTTGGATCAGACCAGACGATCTGTTCCGGCGGCGATCCGGCAGCCTTCACAGAATCTGTAGCATCTACAGGCGATGGAGTATTATCATACCAATGGCAAAGCAGTACAACAGGCTGCGGCGGATCCTTCTCAAATATTGGAGGAGCAACGTCTGCAACCTATGATGCACCTGCAGGCTTAACATTAACTACCACTTACAGGAGAGTTACAACAAGCACACTCAATGCAGTTCCTTGTACAGCCCTCAGCAATTGTATAACTGTAACTATAAATAATGTTACCGGCGGTACAGTAGCAGCAAATCAAACTGTATGTTCAGGCGGCGATCCGGCAGCATTTACACAAAGCGTAGCATCAACAGGAAGCGGCGCATTAACTTACCAGTGGCAGAGCAGTACAACAGGCTGCGGTGGAGTCTTCTCAGATATTGGAGGAGCAACAGCTATAACATACGATCCACCTGCAGGCTTACTGGTAACCACCAGTTACAGGAGAGTTACCACAAGTACACTCAACACGATACCTTGTACTGCGAACAGTAATTGTATAACCGTAACTGTGAATGATGTTACCGGCGGAACAATTGCAGCAGATCAAACGGTCTGTTCAGCGGGCGACCCGGCATTACTTACACAATCAGTAGCATCAACAGGAAGCGGTGCATTAACATACCAGTGGCAGAGCAGTACAACAGGCTGCGGTGGGGCCTTCTCAAATATTGGAGGTGCTACAGCTACAACATATGATCCACCTGCAGGCTTAACGGTAACTACTACTTACAGGAGAGTTACTACTAGTACACTTAATGCAATACCATGTACTGCCAACAGTAATTGTATAACCGTAACGATAAATAATGTTACCGGCGGAACAGTTGGATCAGACCAGACGATCTGTTCCGGCGGCGATCCTGCAGCATTTACAGAATCTGTAGCATCTACCGGCGACGGAGTATTATCATACCAATGGCAAAGCAGTACAACAGGCTGCGGTGGTGCCTTTTCAAATATTACAGGCGCAACTTCTGCAACCTATGATGCACCAGCAGGAGTATTGGTAACTACCAATTACCGCAGAGTAACAACAAGCACACTCAATGGAATCCCCTGTACAGCCAACAGCAATTGTATAACAGTAACTGTAAGAATTGTAACGGGTGGAACAGTGGCCGCTTCTCAGACGATTTGTTCCGGCGGCGATCCTGCAGCATTTACAGAATCTGTAGCATCTACTGGTGACGGAGTATTATCATACCAATGGCAAAGCAGCACTACTGATTGTTCAACTGGCTTTAGCGATATAGGAGGAGCTACCAGCACAACATACGATCCACCAGCAGGATTAACTACAACTACTTATTATCGCAGAGTTACAACGAGTACATTCAATGCACTCGCTTGTACAGCAAACAGTAATTGTTTGACAGTAACGATTGCTTCTACTCCAACTGTCACTTGCCCGACAAACACATCAACTGCGGCTTGCCAAACACAGAGTGCAGTGAATACTGCTTTTACAGCATGGCTGGCAACTGCATCAGGCAGCGGAGGTGTTGGCGGAGTGCTTACTAATAATAATACTGGTGCTCCACCTGCTTGTGGTGGTGCAACAACCGTAACATTTACTTATACCAACAGCTGCGATCCAACGATCAGTACATGCCAGGCAACGTTTACTGTAACAGCACCAGATGCAGTTGTATTAACATGCCCGATAAATACATCAACAGCCGGCGGCCAGACCCAGGCTGCAGTGAATGCAGCTTTTGCTGCATGGTTAGCTACTGCATCAGGCACCGGTGGATGCAATGGTGTACTCACAAATAATAATTCAGGCGCTCCTCCTGCGGGCGGAGGTTCAACAACAGTAACATTTACTTATACCAGTTCCTGCGCACCTCTTACGACCACGTGCCAGGCTACGTTTACTGTTCTTCCACCAGTTTCAGTAACTTGTCCTGTTAACACAACTGCTGCTGCTTGTCAAACTCAGTCAGCAATAAACACTCAATTTGCTGCGTGGTTAGCTACCGCATCGGCAAGCGGAGGTTGTAACGGTGTCTTAACTAATGACAATACCGGTGCACCATCTGCTTGTGGTGGTTCTACAACAGTAACATTTACGTATACCAGTACCTGTGAACCATTCACTAGCAACCTGTTCAGCTACATTTACTGTAACTGCACCACCAGTTGTATCATTAACTTGCCCGGTAAATACTTCTACAGCGGCTTGCTTAACACAAGCACAGGTAAATAGCTGCTTTCAGTGCATGGTTAGCTACTGCATCCGGAACTGGTGGTTGCAATGGTGTGTTAACGAATAATAATACCGGTGCTCCATCTGCTTGTGGTGGTTCTACAACAGTGACGTTTACTTATACCAGCACATGTGCTCCATTAACTACAACCTGCCAGGCAACATTTACAGTGCCTGCACCGCCAGTTGTATCATTAACCTGTCCTGTAAATACCAGCTACAGCAGCTTGCTTAACACAAGCACAGGTAAATACTGCTTTCAGTGCATGGTTAGCTACTGCATCGGCAAGTGGTGGATGCAATGGTGTGTTGACGAATAATAATACAGGTGCTCCACCTGCATGTGGTGGTGCTACAACTGTAACGTTTACTTATACCAGTACATGTGCTCCGTTAACTACAACCTGCCAGGCAACATTTACAGTACCTGCACCGCCAGTTGTATCATTAACCTGTCCTGTAAATACAACTACATCCGCTTGCCTTAACACAAGCACAGGTAAATACTGCTTTCAGTGCATGGTTAGCTACTGCATCGGCAAGTGGTGGATGCAATGGCGTGTTGACGAATAATAATACAGGTGCTCCACCTGCTTGTGGTGGTTCTACAACTGTAACGTTTACTTATACCAGTACATGTGCTCCATTAACTACGACCTGCCAGGCAACATTTACAGTGGCGGCTCCGCCAATTGTATCGTTAACCTGTCCTGTAAATACAACTACATCAGCTTGCTTAACACAAGCACAGGTAAATACTGCTTTCAGTGCATGGTTAGCTACTGCATCGGGAAGTGGTGGATGCAACGGTGTGTTAACAAATAATAATACGGGTGCCCCGCCTGCTTGTGGTGGTGCTACAACGGTGACGTTTACTTATACCAGCACTTGTGCGCCATTCACTACAACCTGCCAGGCAACATTTACAGTGGCGGCTCCGCCAACTGTTTCATTAACATGCCCGGTAAATACCACTACATCAGCTTGCTTAACACAAGCACAGGTAAATACTGCTTTCAGTGCATGGTTAGCTACTGCATCAGCAACTGGTGGATGTAACGGTGTGTTATCAAATAATAATACCGGTGCTCCAACTGCTTGTGTTGGTGGTTCTACAACAGTGACGTTTACTTATACCAGCAGTTGTGCTCCATTTACTACAACATGCCAGGCAACATTTACTGTGCCGGCACCAGCAGCTGTAGTATTAACTTGCCCGGTGAATACGACGACGGCAGCTTGTCAATCACAAGCATCGATAAATACTGCTTTTGCTGCATGGTTAGCTACTGCATCGGCCAGTGGTGGTTGCAGCAGTGGGATAACAAATAATAACACCGGTGCTCCGAACGCTTGCGGTGGTTCTACTACTGTGACATTTACATATGCCAGCACTTGCGCACCGTTTACAACGAGTTGCCAGGCTACGTTTACAGTTCCGCCAGATGCAACACCACCATCTATAACAAATGTGACCGCTACACCGGCAACATTATGGCCACCAAACCATACGATGAGGGATGTAACTATAGGTTATACTGCTACCGATTGTGGTGCGTTTACTACATCACTTTCTGTTACAAGTAATGAACCGATCAATGGAACAGGTGATGGTGATACTTCACCTGATTGGGAAGTTATAGATAATCATCATGTGAAATTAAGAGCCGAAAGAGCTGGTAATGGAGATGGAAGGATCTATACAATTACTATAACAGCAACCGATGCTTGCGGTAATACAAGCAGTAATACTGCAACAGTAATTGTTGCTCATAATATCACTGCGCCAGTAAGTGGAAAGGCGTTTAAAGTCGGTTCGACAGTAAGCTTCAGCGGAACGTTCTGGGATAAACCAGGAAATAAACATACCGGTAAATGGTTAATAGATGGTACATCGGTAAACGCAACAATTACGGAACCGGTAGGCAATCAAAATGGCAAATCAACAGGCAGCTATAAATTCAATGCGCCGGGTGTTTACAAATTGCAAATGAATATTACCGATCAAAACGGTGTCACTTCATATGCAAATACGCAAGGAGACCTTGAAGCGATCGTTGTTATCTATGATCCGAACGGTGGATACACAAACGGTGGCGGTTGGTATCAATCACCCGCAGGTGCACTTGTATCCAATCCTTCATGCAACCGGTAAAGCGAGTTATGGTTTCTCAATGAATTATTACAAAAATGCAACGAATCCGAAAGGAGAAACACAATTCGATTTCAGGGTTGGAGATTTCGAATACAATGCTTTGAATTTTGATTATCTCGTCATTAGTAATGCTTTTGCTCAATTCAAGGGAACAGGAAAAATCATTGGAGGTCAAAGCGGTATTAATTTCATAATGAATGTTGTCGATGGCCAATTGGACGGCACGGGAATAGATAAAGTAAGATTGAAGATTTACAATAAGAATAATGGCCACGTTTATTACGACAATATGCCTGGTGCAAGTGATGTGGTACTGCCTGTTCAAGCTGTTGGAACTGATAGCTACGTTATGATTGGCGGAACGAATAATAATAATTTGACAAAGGCTGCAATACAGGAAGTGGTGCCCGAGGTGATACCTGAACTTAATGTGAGGGCCTTGCCCAATCCGAGCAAAACAGATTTCACGATTAATATCGCCAGCAGCAATTCAAAAGAGCCTATCAAACTACAGGTTGTTGATATGTATGGAAGAATTGTTGAAACAAGAAATGTTTTCGCTGATCAGTCGATTACATTAGGCGATAGATACAGGCCTGGAACATACATTGTCAGAATCAGTCAGGGAAAAGATCATAAACAGCTCAAATTGATAAAACTTTCTGACTAAATGTTATAATGATTATTTCAAACAGCCCCGAATAAATTCGGGGCTGTTTTGTTATCGATCATTTTTTATTAAAAAGTCTTCTTCATAAAGCCATTCAATACTCTCACTTATCGTTTTCGGATCTATTTAAGAATGACTACGCGGTTTCCATTGCATGATAGAAGATATAAACAATTATCATTTCTGGCATAGAAATTTGTGCTTACTGAATAAAGCGGTTCACTTTATAAATAATAAAAATTCCTGTAGGGTTGAGTTGTAGAAAAATAACCTCGCGTATTTCATCACGTTTAAACTTTTAAATTATGAAGACATTTAGCATATTACTTATCACGGCTTTGTTAGCCGGGAGTAATGTATTTAAATCATCCGATGAAAATATTTCATCAAATGATCTGACCAAATCTGCTCTCATCTCGTGTTCAACCACGGACACGGTGATCGTTCCGGTGATGATCCGCACATCCTTCGATACAAAATATCCTAAAGCAACTAAAGTAACGTGGTATCAGTACACTCCTGATAAAACACAAACACCTGATCCTTCAGTATGGTATTATGGATTAGATGATAAAGATTACTATGTAACTTTTAATTGGCAGGATGCCGATTACATTGCCTGGTATGATAACGGCAACTGGATCCGTTCTTCTCAGAACATTGACAACATCGATCTGCCCGCCGATGTGATGAGAGCAGTGAATACGCAGTATCCAGGTTTCAGAATTGTAGATGTGGATCTTGAACGCGACAATAAACAAGAACTCTATGAAGTAAAGCTTGTAAAAGGTGATACTAAATGGAATGTACATTATTTAGCTAATGGTTCTGTTGCAAGAAAAAAAGAAAGACATCTGAATAAGTATGATCCGCAAGCAGAAATGACGACAGATTTTACAACTCGCTTCCCTAATTCATCTGAAGTTGTTTGGTATCGTTATAATCCGGATGACAGAATTGACGTTCTTCCCACTGATTGGGACTATAATATGGATGCAAGCGATTATGAAGTAAAATTTAAAATGGATGGCACAGATTACCAGGCCTGGTATAATGATGGCAAATGGGTCCGTTCAGAAGCAGTATTGATGGGCAATACTTCAAAACTTCCGGCGAATATTACAGACATGCTCAAAACCCAGTATGCCGGTTATACAATTAAAGATGTGGAAACAGAGCAAAATAGTAACAGAACTATTTATGAAATTGAATTAGCAAAAGGCAATGAAAAATGTAAAGTACATTATACTTCAGAAGGAGCGATCATTAAGAAAAAATGCAGAACGGTATAATAAAGATTTTTGAGTCGCAAACAATGATGCAAACAACAGAATGAACTCTCAGGAGTTCATTCTTGTTTATTGCAACTTCGAACAATTCCAGGCTAAAATTTTAAAGCACCTGTTTGAAAATTTTTAAAATTTGTTAGTACTTTTAAAAACATGTTTTCTAAAAGGCTATACTACATTTTTTTTGTGTGCTGATCTCTGTGATCATGATTCAGCAGTATTTCTTGTTTTAAAAAATTGAATGACCCCTAAACTTTAAACCATGAGTACTAAAATGATCCTGTTTTTTTTCATCTCAATCTTTTTTATGACGGGTTGTAGTGATGATAAGAAAACAACAGAAGACAAGTCATTAAGCAGTAATGCATCTTCAGAAAACAAAACCGATACAACCTTTATCTGCTGAAGCTCAAGTTGGGATCGTTGGCACCTGGAAATTACACCTCGATGCCTTTGATCAAAATGAAAACCAGGAATTGGAAGAAGAAGAACGAAAAAAAGGAGTGTCTAATAATAACACGCTCCAATTTAAAGCAGATGGCACCTGCCGTATACAAAATATTTTCAACGGCACTTATACCATCAAAGAAGAAGGCGGAAAAAAAATACTTACGGTGCAAAGAAAAAAAGTTGAAGGTGAAGAAACAGAGGATCCACAGCCTGACAAATATCATATTAAATCAGTGACCAAAGACGAATTAGTCTTATTGGTGATCGACGGTGCCGGCGCCAACACTTTCTGGATATTTAAAAGAGTATAAACAAGATCATAGCACGTCAAATCAAAATAATATGAAAATCAAGTCAATACTTTTTTGCGCTGCAGCAATTTTCATTCTCACCAATTGCGGAGATAATAAAGCAACAACCGACGAAAAGCAACAAACAAATAACACTTCATCTGAAAAGAAAGCGGAGCCAGCCACTAAGTCATCTGCACAGGGTAATGATATTATTGGCGAATGGGAAATGGTAGGTTTTGTTAATGATACGAATGACAATTTGCAGATAGATGAAAATGAAAGAAAAAATCTTAAAACACCTTCCTTTAAAGATTACATGAAATTAAATAGTAATGGAAGTGGCCTTTTTACTGTCGCAAAGATGGAAGGGCGCTATGAAGCCAAGCCCAAAGAAAGCGGTGGGCAAAAATATATTACCTGGTACGACAAAGCAAATGGCCCGCATCGGGTAGGAACAATTATTAAAGTAACAAGGGATGAATTGCATATTAAAGAACCTGCAGGCAACGGATTATTTATTTGGAAAAGGTTATAAGAATCTTTGTGGCTATTAAACTTTTGTCCTGTGACATGCTATTGGTAGTAGAAAGTGACATTAAGCGTACTTGTTCCTGAAGTTTGTACGGCAGTCGATGGTTTATTGGCGGCATTGTAAGTGTACGTTAATGCGGCACTCTCATTATTCATCGGGCTTGCCGGTTCCACATAATTGTAACCTGTAGGATTGTTTGGTCCTGCATAGTAAAGGATATACATAAGAATTGCTTCGTTCCCTAATACCAGCGGACTGGTTTTTGTATCGTAGGTATATGATAGCGTATACTCTTCAGTAAACGTGGAAGTAGCTAAATCATAGTTGGATCGCTTGTCAGATAAAAGATTTCCCCCGGCGTCGTATGTATAATCATTTTTCAACGTGAGCGCAAAAGGGGAACCATTAATGCTTAAATATGTTTCGTCTTTGATAATCTTCCCTGACGAATTATATGAATAAATAGTACTGTCTGAAGAAGTAAATCCAAAGAATGTAATGGATGAAACAGACGAAGTATACTTGCCCGAACTATAATGAAAAAATGTAACAACGCTGTCGACCGAAAACGTCGGGTCAATTTCTATCTTACTTGTAATAATTCCGGAACTGTTACGTTTCACTTTTGTAGTGTAGCCAACATCGATGCCACCCCACATGCCTGTGATTTTTTCTTCGGTTATGCGGCCCTGCGCATCATACGAATAAGTTGTAACTGTTGAATTGGTGCCATCTTTGTCAACAACCTTTACAAGTTTGTCTCCAGTATTCGTATTTGTATTTGTATTAGGATTTGTAGAATCAACTTCCTTTTGACAGGAAAAAAGCAATACGCTTAAAAAAAATACCAGAACACATAAACTAGTTTTCATACAGTTTATTAATTTAAAAGTGTCTCAAGATACCCAGAAAAGACTGGCGGAGGAAATGTTGACAGAATAAATTATTGCAGTTCCCAAATCAACTTAAAGCTCAAGCAATGTCTTTACCGGATCTTTCCCAAACAAAAGCTGTTCAGGATTTTCAAGCAATTCTTTTACTCTTACTAAAAAGCTTACAGACTCACGGCCATCAATGATCCGGTGATCATAGCTAAGCGCCACATACATCATCGGTTTTATTACAACCTGTCCGTTTGATGCAACCGGCCTTTCCTCTATTTTATGCATACCAAGAATTGCACTTTGGGGAATATTTATAATAGGAGTACTTATTAAAGAACCAAACACTCCTCCATTTGTTATTGTAAATGTTCCACCGGTAAGTTCGTCCGCAGTTAATTTGCTGTCTCTTGCTTTCGTTGCCACTTCGATCACTTTCTTTTCAATATCCGCCATGCTTAAACTTTCAGCATTTCGTATTACAGGCACAGTCAAACCTCTTGGTGTAGAAACTGCAATCGACATATCACAATAATCATGATAAACGATATTGTCTCCATCAATGTATGCATTTACCGAAGGCCATTCCTGCAAAGCATAACAACATGCTTTTGTAAAAAAGCTCATAAACCCCAAACCCACTCCATGTATTTCTTTGAATTTGTCCTTGTATTTATTTCTTATATCCATCACCTGCCTGCATGTTCACTTCATTAAAAGTGGTGAGCATCGCAGTTGTGTTCTTTGCTTCCACCAATCTTCTTGAAATTGTTTTCCGGAGATTGCTCATCTTTTCCGGCTTCTCATTCCTGGAAAAAGATGCAACTCCAGGCTTGCGACCGGGACTAGTTAATGCAGCAAGTACATCATCTTTTAAAATTTTCCCTCAGGACCGGATGGAGTTATTTTTTTCGGATCAACTTTTTTATCAGCGATCATTGCCGCAGCAACAGGAGAAGCTTTCACGTCAGCCGCGCTTCTTGTTTTGCTTCTGGTAAAATAACTGCAGGTTCTGCTTCGATCTTTTCTTCAGTCTTAACCTCAGCCTTAACCTTCTTCTTCTGTTTCTGACTTCTTTCTGCTTCTGCTAGCGGGCTTTCCATTCGAAGGCTTCGAAGCTTTCTCATCAATGCTTGCCAGTTTGTCACCAATCTTAATGCTATCGCCTTCTTTAATATCTTCCAATTTAATAACACCCGCTTTCTCAGCATTTACTTCAAAAGTGGCTTTCTCACTTTCCAGTTCAGCAATTACTTCATCTCTTTCTACATAATCACCATCTTTCTTTGTCCATTTTAATAAAGTGACCTCGCTTATGGATTCACCTACTGTTGGAACTTTTATATCAATCATAAAAACCCTCCAGCTCCCTAAAGGGAGTGTTTTGATTATTGTCGAATAGTGTTTAGAATGTTGAAGAGTGCGACGCAACGAAGCTTAATAGTATTACTGGCGCTGGTAACACAAAATCAAATTCATTAATTAAGAACTTTTTTATCAAATATAAAAAGCCCCGGACTAAGTCATCCGCCTGAGGCGGAGAACAGCGGGTTATATCGAAAATGCCGTTTCAATTATTTCTGCCTGCTCCTGCACATGCACTTTATGGTAACCAGTTGCCGTCGATGCAGATGGCTGGCGGCTTATCACACCATAATTAATACTGTGCAAATTCATTTTCAAAAATGAGGCAGCGCCCATATTCAACGGCTCTTCCTGTACCCAGAACCATGTTGCTTTATTATACTTTTCATACAAAGCATCAAGTTGGTTTAGCGGCAAAGGATATAATTGCTCAACGCGTATGATCGCAACATCTTTTCTTTCTTCTTTTTGTTGCTTTTCTGCAAGGTCAAAATAAATTTTACCGCTGCAGAATAAAACTTTATTCACGCTTGATACATCAGCAAATGTGTCATCGATCACTTCTTTGAAACCACCATTTGTAAATTCATTCATTACAGAATAAGAACCCGGGTGACGAAGATTTGCTTTTGGCGAAAAATTTATCAACGGTTTTCGGAACGGCCATAATAACTGCCGGCGTAATGCATGGAAAAAATTAGAAGCGGTTGTAATATTTGTCACCACCATATTTAATTCGGCACACATTTGCAAAAACCGTTCCAGTCTTGCGCTGCTATGTTCAGGTCCCTGTCCTTCGTATCCATGCGGAAGCAATAAAGTAACTCCATTCATCCTGTTCCATTTCTGTTCACCGGCAGCAATGAACTGGTCAATCATTATCTGCGCTCCATTACCAAAATCACCAAACTGCGCTTCCCAGATCACCAATGCATTTGGATTAGCCATTGCATAACCATATTCAAAACCCAGCACCCCATATTCGCTCAACAAAGAATTATATATCCTGAATTTTCCTTTTGCTCCCGGCACTGCACTCAAACGATTATACGCTTTATTATTTTCTTCATTACGTAATACGGCATGGCGATGACTGAAAGTTCCTCTTTGTATATCCTGTCCGCTCATTCTTACATCTTTTCCTTCAATCAATAAACTTCCATAAGCAAGTAACTCAGCGGTGGCCCAGTCAACTTTATTTTCTGTTTGAAATAATTTTATTTTATCCTGCAACAATTTTTCAACCTTACGCAATGGCTTAAAATCTTCAGGCCATTTCATCAATGTATCAAAAACATTTTTAAAAGACTCTTCACTTATTGCCGAAACAGGAGAATTATCAAAATCTTCCATTGTCGCCCTCCGCAATTTTTTCCATTCCAGTTCCGGCGGCTGATATTTATAGGGTAAAGGATTTTGTTTCACTTCATCCAATCTTTCCTGCAGATCAGCCCAGAATTTTTTCTCCATTTCTTTCGCCAGCTCCTGCGCATCTTCTTCACCATGCTCCATCAAATATTTTACATACACTTCTCTTGGGTTTGCATGCTTATCGATCAATGCATACATATGCGGTTGCGTAAATTTAGGATCATCGCCTTCATTATGACCATGACGGCGATAACAAACCATATCAATAAAAATATCGGAGTGAAATTCTTGCCTGAACCTTGTTGCCATCTCTACACATTTTACCACAGCTTCCGGATCATCACCATTTACATGCAACACCGGCGCCTGTATTGCCGCCGCCAATGATGTACAATAATCAGAACTTCTTGCATCATCAAAATCAGTTGTAAAACCAATCTGGTTATTGATGACAAAATGAATAGTGCCGCCGGTATAATAACCTTTCAGATAACTCATCTGTAACACTTCATAAACAACACCCTGCCCTGCCAACGAAGCATCACCATGGATCAGTATCGGAAGTATTTTATCATAATGACTTGCATACATCACATCTGCCTTTGCTCTTGAAAAACCAACAACTACAGGATCCACCGCTTCAAGATGTGAAGGATTAGGCATCAGTTTCAAATGCATTGTTTTTCCATCCGCTGTTTGCACCTCGCTTCCAAATCCCATATGATATTTTACATCACCGCTTCCCATTGTTTGGTCCAGCTTTGCCGTTCCTTCAAACTCACTGAATATCTGCTCATAGGTTTTACCCATAATATTGGCCAGCACATTCAAACGGCCACGGTGTGCCATGCCGATCACCACTTCTTGAACACCTAATTCTGCAGAGGTATTAATGATGGCATCGAGTGCCGCAATTGTTGTTTCGCCGCCTTCTAATGAAAATCTTTTTTGCCCAACATATTTTGTGTGGAGAAATTTTTCAAACATCACACCCTGGTTCAATTTCTCCAAAATACGTTTTCGCTTGTCCAATGGAAAGTTTTTCATGAAAATTTTTTTCCATTTCATTCGTCAGCCAGTCTATCTTTTCCTGGTTACTGATGTATTTAAATTCAATGCCCACATGATGAGCATAACATTTTTCAAGATGAGCCGATAATATTTTTTAAAGTAGTTGTGCCAAGCCCGATCAAATTACCGGCATGAAAAGTTTTATCAAGATCAGCTTCAGTAAAACCAAAAAATTCAAGTTCAAGATTTGCGCCGCGATCTTTTCTTTCACGAATCGGGTTTGTTTTAGCGATCAAATGACCTTTGTTTCGATAACCAAGTATCATTCGATAAACACCAAGTTCCCTCTTCCAATCGATGGCGCTTTCAGTACTTACTTGCGGTACAGTCTTTTGCAGCAGCCCCATTACCATTCGTTGCAGGCTTGCCGCTTGCAATTGCAAAATCAAATCCTTCAAAAAATTTTCTGAATTCAGGATCGACGCTGTCAGGGTTTTTTATAAAATCCTGGTATAAATTTTCAACAAATGCCGGATGCTGGCTGGTGATATATTGGAAATCTTTCATCGAGGTCTTGTTTCACCGCTCCCGATTTTTAAATAAACCAAAGAGAGCTGGGCTGCAAATATCTGCCAAAAAACCGATATGCTGTCATTTTGAAGGTTTTAGGATATTATGAAGCCAGCTGCAAATCCCTGAGCATCACCTGTTGCGACGCTCCGTTTATCTTTCTATTCTTTTTTCAACAAATGCGACGCAGTTTACCCAGAGCGAAGCGAAGGGTCGCACTCTTGTGCTGCTCCAATTCTATTCTGCTATTATTGGAATTTGTTTTTTGATATTTTGGTATTTAAGGTATGCCCCCATACCTTTGCTGTCCTCAAAAAAAAGAGTAAATGGCAAATCATAAAGCAACAAAGAAAGATGCACGCCAGGCAGAAAAGCGCCGTGTAAGAAATAAGTATTATGGCAAAACCACACGTAATGCCATTCGTGATCTTCGCGAGATAAAAGACCAAAAAGAAGCAACTGATAAGATGCCTACAACCGTGGCAATGATCGATAAGTTAGCTAAGAAAGGTATCATTCATAAAAACACGGCAGCACATTTAAAAAGCAAGCTGGCGAAAAGGATCAATAAACTGGCTAAATAAATTATTTTAAGAATATTTTTTAAAAGGTCTCGCCTAGGGCGAGACCTTTTTTATATTTAGACCTCAAATCAGCATCATGAAAAAACTGTTTACAGGTATTGGTTTATTGTCTATTCATCTTCTTACTGCGCAAAATATCACAACAGTATTTGAAAAAAGCAATGGCACAAAAACTCCAACTTATTATGAAGCGATCGATTGGTGGCAAAAGCTCGATGCTCAATCAGGCAAAGTGAAAATGTTGACGATGGGAATGACAGATGCAGGTTATCCTTTGCATTTAGTGGTTGTGGCGAATAACGGTGATCACAATTTTGACAACATAAGGAAAAATAACAAAAGAGTAATCCTGGTAAACAATGGTATTCATCCCGGCGAACCTGATGGAATCGATGCAAGCATGTTATTGGCAAGAGATATCGTAGCCAATAAAATTAAACTGCCGGATAATATTGTTCTTGCCATCATTCCGGTTTATAATATCGGCGGCTGTTTGAACCGCAGCGCCAACTACCGTGTTGATCAGAATGGTCCTGAAGAATTTGGTTTTCGTGGTAATAGCCAGAATCTTGATCTCAACAGGGATTTTATAAAATGCGATTCAAAAGAAGCAAGAGCATTTGCTGAAATATTTCATTTAACCGATCCCGATGTTTTTCTCGATAACCATGTAAGCAATGGCGCCGATTACCAGCATGTGATGACCTTGATCTGCACACAACACAGCAAGCTTGGTGGTGCAATGGGTGGGTTCATGAACCAGGAATTCGAACCCGGACTATATGCAAGCATGAAGGAGAAAGGTTATGATCTCATTCCGTATGTAAATGCATTTGGAGATTCGCCTGATAATGGCTGGCCCGAATTTTTTGAAGGCCCGCGATATAGCAGCGGTTATGCCGCTCTTTGGCACACATTTTCTTTTGTTGCAGAAACGCATATGCTGAAACCGTATGATCAAAGAGTAAAAGCAACTTATGAATTGATGAAAAGCTTTATTGATTTTACCAGCAGGAACAGTGAACAGATAAAGAATCTGCGTAATCAAACTAAACAATCCGTGAAATCCGCGATTGAGTTTCCTATTGCCTGGACACTTGATCGTACGAAATCTGACAAAAGAATTTACAAAGGATATACAGCAAGCCGCAAACCAAGTGAAATATCCGGGCAACCAAGATTATTTTATGACAGAACAAAACCTTATGAAAAGGAAATTCCTTTTTATAATAGCTACAAGCCATCGACGGTTATTCAAAAGCCAAAGGCCTATATCATTCCTCAAGGCTGGTGGACAGTAATCGATCTGCTGAAAGCAAATAAAGTACAAATGACTCAACTGAAAAAAGATACAATGATCGAAGTTGAAGTTTACCGGATCGATGATTACAAAACTGCGGCGCGTCAATATGAAATGCATCATATCAATAGTGATGTAAAGACGAGTACTTCAATACAAAAATTAAAATTCAAAAAAGGAGATTATTATATTCCGATGAACCAGGTGGCCAATCGTTTCTTAATTGAAACATTGGAACCCGCTGCTGCCGATTCCTATTTTGCATGGAATTTCTTTGACGGTATACTTGGACAAAAAGAAGGTTTCTCCGGTTATGCATTTGAAGATATTGCCGCTGATTATTTAAAAACAAATACGGAACTTAAGAATAAACTGGATCAACGAAAAGCAACTGATACTGCATTTGCAAAAAATGGACGAGCACAATTGAATTTTGTGTATGAAAATTCTCAATGGGTGGAACCTGATTATTTGAGATATCCTGTTTACCGGGTAAAATAATTCTACATGAAACGGCTTATCCAACTGATCTTATTATTAATGAATTCTTCGTTCACATTTACACAAAGTGATACGCTGGTAATTTATTATAATAAAGACCGGAAAGAAACCATTCCTCAATTCGCAACCTATTATACCGTTGCTTTCCTGGAAAAAGGTTCCTGGCATCGCTATGATTTTTATGCAGAAGATGATAAAATGCAAATGGATGGGTACTATGAAGACAAATCATTGGAAATAAAAACTGGTCCATTCAAATATTATCATAAGAATGGAGAACTATCTTCCAAAGGATTCTACCGGCAAAACAAAAAGATAGGGCAATGGTTGGGTTGGTCTGCAAATAAAGAATTAATTGACTCATCTTTTTATAACCAGGACGGCGTTTTAGCAAGAACGTCCATACAATGGTATGAATCGGGCAAGGTGAGTGACTCCATCGTTTGTGATGATAACGGGGATGGATACAAAAAGAGTTTTTGGATGGAAGGATCACCCAGTGGATATGGTAAATTGATAAAAGGAAAAAAATCAGGCAAGTGGAACTATTATATCAAAGGCGGAAACATTTGCCAGGAAGTTTTTTATGAAGCAGATTCCGCAATGCGTTTTACCTGCTATGACGACAAGGGAAATGTGCAATCAAAAAACTGTTATTACGAAAAAGAAGCAGAGTTTAAAGGCGGTAAAGAAAAATGGGGAAGCTTTGTAGGTACAGGGATGACAAACCTTGCTCCCAGGGCTTATTGGAACGGGGAATTCTGGGGATCGGTAATGGTAAGTTTTGCGATCGATGCAGATGGCAATGTGGTAGATGTTTCGATATGGTCTTCCACCGAATTAAGATTGAATGAGGCCGCAATTAATATTATTAAGTCAAGCCCAAAATGGAATCCGGCAATTCAATATAACCGGCCTGTAAAAGCATACAGGAAGCAACCAATGACATTTACAAGAGTGCCGCAATAAACATAACGGCCAGGCAGAGATTTACAAAGAAAGCTAATAGGTAAAAAAACATTTACCATAATAAGATTTAATTATTTATCGTTAACCACGGTTCCCTGAGCTGACACCGCTTTCCATTGGCCGTTCCGGTTTATCCATACATCATAAAATCTTGTTCTCTTTTCTGTTGGATTTCCTCTTTCTTTTTTATAAGTATGCACAATGAATGTTACTACAGCAGTATTATCAAATATATTCACTACCGGATCTTCCAGTTTCAATGAATCAAGAAAAATACTGTCCTTACGCATATCACTGATATTATCATACATGCCGTTCAATTCATCCTCCTTGTTTGAAACACGATTTGCTGAAATACTTACAAAAGTTGAATCTATTAAAGTGGATATATATGCGGTATCGAGGGCAAACTCGGCTTCAAGCCATTTCCGTTCCAATGAAAGCAGTTCTTCTTTTATTTTATCGTTTGATTGATGGGATACGTCACTTGCTTTTTTCGAATCGCTTCCCGTACAACTAAAAAAAACCGTCATTAACAATGTAAAAAGGATTTTCATTGCATCAGCTATTATTTGTTTTTACAATCTTCAATCGTTTCCCGTAGGTTAGCATTCTCCATATCCATTCAAAAGGCCCGTAATTAAAATATTTAAACCAAAGATTACTGTAAAGAACCTGAAATGCATAGACAGCTAAACCAATTGGCATGTATAGAGTTGGCCCGATATGTCCACCTAAACCAAATCCAACACCATAATAAATCGTAACGCCAAGTATTGTTTGCATTAAATAGTTTGTCAGTGCCATTCGTCCCATTGGAGCAAGTATTTTTGATTTACGATTGTTTTTCTTTTTTATCCAGTGCAAACAAATCACTGATGTATAAGCAAGACATAAGGGAGCAACACTAAAGGCATAAAAAACAGTAGCTCCAATATGTGCTAATCCTGGTTTCATTTTTTCAATTGCAAAAATTTCAAAATAAGTACAGGCAATTGCTGCAGGAATTCCAACTATAAATCCCCAACGACGCAACCACTTAAATAACCGGGCATAATTTTCGAGTTGTATATACATCATTTTTCTTCCGGCATAAAATCCAAATAGAAACATACCAAGCACCTTGGGTATCCTGTTGCTTTCAATAAGGTCTGAGTATCGCCAAAAAAAACCTGATCTCTGCCATGCTCTCCATTCTTGCCAGCCGCTTCCATCTTTGTATAAGTATTGACTGAACTCTTCAGGAGGAACACCTGTTTTTTTATCTATTGACTCTGCAATTGTTTGAAGAAATGCCCCGGTTCTAATACCTAATAGCACCTTTACTGCATCAATTAAAATTGGTGATGCGATCAATGCAATGGCCGTAATCACCAATGTTTTGTCTGAGCATTTTCTGAACAATGGCAGGAATAAGCCAATTAAACCATATAGTAAGAGTATGTCGCCTTCCCATAGCAAAAACAAATGTGCTGCACCAAATAACATCAGTATGAATAACCGACGATAAAAAAATTTTAATGGGTTGATCCCTTTTTGTTCACTGCGATTTAAAATAACTGAGAAGCCAATGCCAAACAACAATGAAAAAAGGCTATAGAATTTTCCTTTTATAAAGGTTAATTCAAACAGACCCAGCAATCCATCGGCAGGCCATGTAGACAACGATTCCCTTTCCTGCTGGCTTAAAAAGCCCCATCCTGTAAAACCGGCAAGATTATCCAAGAGAACACCAAACAATGCAAAGCCACGGAGCACATCGAGGATATCAGCTCGTTCATTTTGTGAAACCGGTAACGCTTGACTTACCATATTCTCAGCATAAATGTTGACAATAATTCTTAATCATGCTTCCAAAAAAATGTTTCCGCATTCTTATACAAGATTTTTTCTTTCTGCGACCTGGTTAAAAAATTTAAATTTTCAACCGCCGCTATAGTCATCTTAATATCGGCGTCATCTGAACCAAACATCAACCTGTCTTCAAAACCTTCGTTGATGAACCTTCGCATAATCGAATCAAATTGTTTTGCAGGAACTATCTGCGGGTTATTCAGCACCGAGATATCTGCATATAAGCCAGGAGATGTTTTCATTAGTTCAACGAATTCTTTTATAAAGGGAGCACCACCATGCATAAGCCAGACCCGCAATTTTGGAAACTTATTAAGTGCAGCTTTCAGCAATAATGGGTTGCCCATTTCCTCTTTAAAGTTCGGGCAACCATGATCTGGTCCTGCAGAACCCGTATGAATGCCAACAGGCAGATCATATTTTTCTGCCAACGCATAATAAGGATACATAGCTGTATCGGAAGAAGAAATGCCATAGTATTGCGTAAGCACTTCTCCAATAAAGTCTATCTTCTTGTCTTTTATTTGTTGCTCTACCCAGCTAACATCCGGCCACTCTTTACCATCTTCAAAACACTTTTGCTTACTGTAAGGAACGATTCCATTTGGACATGGTACAAATAAACCCCTCAATATCCCAAGTTCTTTACTGGTTTGATAGTTTAGTTGCTGCGGCCATGAAGTGCTGACCGCAATGGCATACACTCCGTTTGCTTTTAAATTGCTCAATTGTTTTTCGGGAGCAGGATCACCGTGCAGATGAACGTCAAAAACCCTTACTTGTTTTTTCTGCGAGCAGGAAAGTGAAACAGACAAGAAAAAAAACGGAACGATAAATTTCAACAACGCAGAAAGCATAATGGTTCGTTTAATACTTAAAAGCAAAGTCAGAATTTTCAATTCTTTATTTCAACATTCACCATTCCTTTAGCCGCCATATCCCCGGTGCCTGGTAACTCATCCAATAATTTATCAGGTTTTGTTTTATCCATGCCTGCAAATAAATACCGTCCCAGTATCAATCCCAGAAGGAGCACAACAATCGAGATATAACCAACCCATTCGTATCGATAAAGTTTACCAGTACTATCTTTCGTTACAATAAATCCTGCAAGTAATGAAGCGATACCGGTTCCTAATTGTTGTACGCTGCTGTTGAAGGTCATAAAGCTGCCGCGTTGCTCCTGGCTCACTACATTACTTATCATTGCTTGCGCCGTAACGGCACGACCGGTGGCAACAATGAACCAAAATGCAAAAAATAATATCACAATTGAAAATGGAAGAACAGGAAGATTTGTAATTATCCAAACCATGGCAAAAGAAAAAAGAACGGACCATGAAAAAACAGTAAGCTTACCTACTTTATCTGACATTTTTCCAAGTATCAGTGCCGCACAGAAAGATGCAATGCCACCAACGAAATAGATAATCGGCGTAATATCTCTTGAATAATGTTTATTAAATTCAAGATAAGGATTGATAAAAGGAATGATGAGGAAATGTCCCATCATTACTAATGCCGAAAAAACCAATGCAAGACTTTGCTCACGGCTTCTTACTACACTCAATAGCACGTGAAATCTGTGCCTCGTACCATCTTTTTCCCGGATATGACCATCCATGGTTGGTATAAATTTTATTACCAGCAAAACAATTGCCATTCCGATTGCAACAACAAAAATAAAAGGAGCATGCCAACTGAAGATATTTGCAAGATATAACGCAAGAGGAACACCGATAGTGGACGCAATAGCGAATGAACTCATCACGGCGCCCATGGCTGCTCCTCTTCTTTCATATCCGAACAGATCAGCAACAATAGACAACACCTGCGCCCCGATAAGTCCTCCGAATAAACCGGTCAATATTCTTGAGGCCAATAATAAGCCATAGGTGCTAGATGTTCCGCACGCAAGTGTTCCTATTAAAAAACCAATGTATGCAAACACAAGTACTTTTTTTCTGTCGTGGCGATCGACAAAAAATGCGGCAGCGAAGCCCGAAACAAAAGCAGTGATAGGATAAGCGCCAACAAGAAAACTGAATTCCCTGGGAGTAATATCAAAGAAAGGCATCAGGTAATTACCCAACGGCATCATGATCATAAAATCAAGAATATGGGTAAAATTGATAGCAGCCAGCAAAACGATGATCCAGGTTTCTTTCCTTGCCATTATTTCAAAGAAATTGAATAATAGCTGAATAAACAAAAAAGGTTATCCCTTATTCATTCACTCAATTTCTAAAGTTAAACACCAATGAAATTCTCTTCTCCATCATCACAAACACCCCTTGCGCACCTCCTTATAGATGATTTTAATACTCAAACAGGTATGAAGTTTCATTTAAACTTGCAATGGCATTCATACAAAATAAGAAGATCCGCAAGTGGAGTTTTTTCCCTGTTGAATTAACGCCCCGTAGTGCAGGAGTTTTATCACGTTTTCGTTTAAAAATATTCCGCAAACGCTATTAATGTACCGAACTAAAAGATTGTGCAGTCTCTGATGGTTTTCGGAATTAAAATTGATTATTGAATAGTATGGAAGATTTCATCGTTAAAAGAGAAGACAGCAAGGATGGCAAATGGTATATGTATATCGGATTTAAAGATATGCGAACCAATTGTGAGCCTATGGCTAATTGTTTTGGTTCGGCGTTGATACGGCCTGACGATGATTCCGAATATTGGGTTAATTATTCATTTCATCATTCGGCAGACTGGCTTGAATTCAGCGGAATGATACTTAGACCAATTAAAAAATATACACTGACTAACGAACAAATCAGGAAAATAGCAACTGAAATATGTTACAATATAAAAGAGTTTATCAGTAAGATGAATTGATATCTCGTTGCGGGCTATTATATCCCTTATTCATTCCATAACATACATGCGAGGACATTTAATTCCTTGCATTGTTCAAGCCGATTTTTTTAATGTGATAATTATTGCCGTAACGATCATCGTGATTTGTTACTTGAAAATACATGAACTGACTTTCGATAAGTGCCTCTTGTTTTCATTTGGCATTCCCGGATATGCCCGTTGTCTATTGTCCATTGCCTATTGCTTATTGCACATTGCCTTTTCTCAGCTTTGCCAGCCACTGCCACCGCAACGACCGCAATTGATGGTACCGGAACCGCTGCAACCCTGGCAAGTCTTTTTTCCGCTGCCGCCGCAGAAGGAACAGGAAAGTGCATAATTATCGGCGCTGTTCATAGAACCTGTACCGCCGCAGGAATCGCAGCGATAAGTTCCGGAGCCACTGCAGGAGGGACAAGTAAAAGTTCCCTTGCCACCGCATGCGGAGCAGGATTCCCCCGCCTGGTGAATGTATTCATGAAGATGTTCTTCGTGTATCATAATAGTGGTATTTATATAAATAAATTTAATTAAAATTCCGGACGAGCAAAAACCCGGCTTAAGGGAACGGACAGATAAACAAAAAGGAATAAAAAATGAAAAGCATACTAAAAAAACTATTATGCTTTTCATTTGAAAAAAATAAACTATTCTCCCTCTGCCAGTCTCCCTTAAGAAAAAAATGATCTGTGTTTACTCTTGTTGTTTTTGGGTTGAATTTCCCAGTAAAAAAATCGTTAATCAAAAAATAAAAAACACTTATCTTACTCGTGAATTTAATTGCATTTCCCTCCCTATAAATTCCTCCCCTGATCAGTAGCAACCCAATGTTTTAAAAGCAACGTTGGGGTAAGTTTCGTGTTTGAAACTATTATTTACTTATATAGTTATCAGGCATTGGCCGGTTAATGACCTATGGCTATTGATATGATGCATTTCTTGTAACATGATTTAACCTTCTTAATATAATATAACCAAAATGAGAAAGCTTAATGTCATTCTACTTTTTTTTGGATTGTGCCAGGCAGCATTTGCTCAAACAAAGACCATCAATGGTATTGTTACAGATGTTAATGGTGCCGGCCTTGCCGGCGTTACCGTTAGCGTAAGGGCAAATTCAAAAAGCACGGTCAGTGATCAGCATGGGCGATATGAAATAAAAGCTTCGCAAGGAGATGTGTTGGAATTTTCAATGATTGGAATGAAACGCGAACAGGTCACTGTAGGAACCACCAATGAGATCAATGTACGGTTGGTTCCGGAAGGTATTTCATTGGCCAATGTGATAATAACTGCTTTCGGAAGAAAGAAAGAAAAAATAAAATTGGGTTATTCCGCCCAGAACCTGGGCGGCGATGAATTGGAGAATACAGGCGAATCAAATATTGTGAATGCTTTAAGTGGAAAATTTGCCGGTGTTGATATCACTCCTGCCGGTGGTGGAGCCGGGGGAGGATCCAATATTGTTATAAGAGGATACTCCAGTATAAGCGGCAATAACCAACCCTTATTTATTGTAGATGGTATCCCGGTCAGTAACCAAACCGATCCGAGTAATTCGGGAGGCAACCTGGCTGACTATCGTGATGCATATACTATTTACAGGGGAACGAACAGGGCTATCGATATCAATCAATTTGATATAGAATCTATTTCAATCTTAAAAGGAGGTGCAGCTACAGCCATGTATGGTAGCAGGGCTAACAATGGTGTGATCCTTATCAAAACTAAAAGCGGGAAAAAGGGGTTTGATATTTCTCTTCTCTCCATTGTTGAAATTGCTAAAGTAGGCAAGACTCCAAAGATCCAGCATAGATTCACCCAGGGATCAGGAGGTGTTTATAGTTACAGCAACCTCCGCAAATATGGTCCTGCTTACGCTGATAATCCTGTGTTTCCGGCCGGAACTATTATTGACCTCGATATGAACGGCACCGTCGAAGATGTGTCGGGTAAGCCCATCCCGAATTACTCAAACTATTATGACGATTTTTGGAGAACAGGAGTCACCACCAAAAATATACTTAGCTTTTCTGCCGGCAATGACAAGGGAAATCTTTTCGCTTCTGTTACTAATATCGATCAGCGTTCTATCATCCCTGACGATTCTTACAAGAAACGTTCTTTTTTCATTAAAGGAGACTATCATCCAACCGATCGGCTGACGGTGAATGTAAGTGCTAATTATATTGGATCCGATATGATCGTTTTTCCAACAGGCTATAGAGGCCCGGCATATGCTTTAAGTACCATTTTCAATTCCGTATATGATATCAATGGACCATGGAAAGACGGCCAGGGGAATACAACTTTTTATTCAAAATCAAATTTTAAAACTACGCCGGTTTGGATCGTGAAGGAGGAAAAGGAAACCAGTAACCTCAACCGGCTGATCGGGAATGTTGGCCTGGAATATAAGATCACACGAAGCCTTGACTTAAGTTACAGACTCGGAATAGATAATTTCAATGAAAAAAGAAAACGTGTCCGCCCGATCGGTTCGCCTTTTGTAGCCGACGGAGATATCTACGATATTTATATTAACTCCAGGAATATTAATTCAGATCTTTTTTTGTGGGGAAACAAAAACTTTTTTAACAACAATCTCAAAATAAATTACCTGCTCGGCAACAATATTATCGATGAACACTATGATCGTTCTTATATATATGGGCAACGACTGAACCTTAGAAATTTCAATGATATCTCCAATGCAAGAACGGTTACGGTAACCAATACGATTATCAACCGCAGGATTATCGGTGTATTCGCACAACTGGACCTTGAGTATAAAAAGTTTTTATTCATGGAATTTTCCGCACGAAACGATTGGTCATCTACATTGCCGAAAAACCATAATTCTTATTTATATCCTTCAGTAAGCGCAGGATTAGTTTTCTCTGAATTTATCAAGCCCGTTTGGCTGGATATTGGAAAGGTAAGAGCATCGCTTGCCAAAATAGGAAATGATGCCCATGTTTATTCTACGACGAATACTTATTACCTGAGTAATATCGTGGCAGGACAATCAGCTTTTTCGATAGCCAATGTTGCTAAGAATAAAAATATCAGGCCTGAAATATCTACTTCTTTTGAAATGGGCATTGACCTGGTTTTGCTGGATGAATTGTTCAACGTGAATTTAACCTGGTATAAACGGACGACAAGAGACCAAATAGCATCGGCAACTTTGCCGGGCAGTACCGGCTATTCTTCTTATATCCTGAATGCAGGAACTATCGAGAACAAAGGATTGGAAGCCACTGTTTCAATTTCCAACATATTGCGAAAGAAGAAAAACTGGAATTGGGATGCCGGTTTCAATTTTACAAAAAACCGGAACGAGGTGCTGGCAATACCAGACGGTTTGAAAGAGATCATCATCGGTCAGTCTGCATGGTTTGGCGCCAACATACTTGTTAAACCGGGTTATTCATATGGAAGTTTGAGTGGCTCTTATTATGAGAGAGATGCCAATGATAAACTGCTGATCGGTGATGATGGATTCCCGATAAAATCCACCGATCAAAAAATAATGGGTGATCCAAATCCTGACTGGAGCCTCAATTTTTCCAATACCTTAAGTTATAAAAACTGGAGCCTGGGTTTTTTATTTGATACTAAACAGGGCGGATGGTTGCTTAACGAATCGAGGCTTGCTATGTGGTCTTATGGCAGTGACATTGACGTGGAAAACATTGGAACAAAAATGATATTCGCAGGGATCGTAAAATCTACCGGCGCTGCCAACAAAAAAGAAGTGACCTTATCGGAAGACTATTATAGAACGAAACTCAGTTTTGTAGATGAACCGGGAATGGAAAAAGCTTCCTGGGTTCGCTTGCGCAATGTATCGCTCAGTTATCGTCTCAATCCCGATTGGCTGAAGAATATTTTTATAAAAAGAATTATGGTCACAGCCTCCGCACGCAATCTTTGGATGAGCACAAAGTACAGCGGAGTCGATCCGGAATCGGCCAGTGTACTAGGCCCGGGCAATGTACAGGTGATCGATATGTTTGGTGTGCCCGGAACTAAAAGCTATAGTTTCTCTTTAAAAATGAATTTTTAAATATTCATCATGAAAAAATTATTCCCTTTACTTACGATCTTTCTTTTCTTCAGTTGTAAAAAAAATTTTGAAGAATTGAATACCGATCCCAACAACCCGGTGACTGCGGATGTAAAGTTGGTGTTGACCGCAGCAGAGGATAACATCCTTTCAGAATATTCAAGAACAGAAGAGAGTTATGATTATATGAGCGGCACATTTATCCGGGCTTTTGCCGGTGCCCAGAATTTTTATGATCAATGGGATGAGATCACTAACAGGGATTCCGATTGGGATAAAATTTATAACGGCCTCTTCGATGCAAAAGATGTGATCACCAGGGGAACAACACAAGGCTTGTGGCATCATGTGGCAGTGGCAAAAATTTTAACGGCACACACATTAGGATATTTAACGGATATATATGGCGATGTCCCATACTCGGAAGCACTACAGGGCCCCGCAATACCAACACCGCATTTTGACTCGCAGGCAAACATTTATAATTCTATCTTTTCTTTATTGGAGCAAAGTATTATTGAACTTGATAAAGCACCCGTCAGCGCTTTAGGAAACGAGGATTTTATTTTTAATGGAAACATTCAAAAATGGAAAGCGGTCGCTTATTTGCTGCTGGCCCGTTATCACAATCACTTAAGCATTAAAGACCCGGCAGGTTCGGCTGCAGAAACGCTAAAATATATTGACAAAGCATTAGCAGCAGGATTTACTTCATCGGTTGGTGATTTTGTTTATCCCTACAAGAATTCGGGAAAAGATAATCCATGGTCCGGTTTCTATACACAGAATCCCTGGATATTGGCCTCTTATGATTTTATGAATTTACTCGTAACGACAAATGACCCCAGAAAAGAAAATTATTTTACAAAGGCGCTGAGTGACGGCACTTATAGAGGAAAGGAAAATAGCAGCCCTACTTCCGGCAATTTGATACAGACGTATTCAAGACTGGGTGGTTACTTTGATAAGAAAGAATCACCAATGCATATAGCTACTTATACAGAATTCCGTTTTATCGAAGCGGAAGCAGCATTTAGAAAAGGAGATCTGCCAAGAGCTGCTGATGCTCATAATAAAGGAATAATTGCATCTATCGATAAGGTATCTGCATGGTATATCGGTACGGTGAGCGGCACGGCCCTGACGCAGTATTTGCAAAAAATAGATGCTTATAAACTGGCCAATGCACAGGAAACCTCTGCAAGTATTACTCTCCCGAAAATAATGACGCAAAAATATATTGGTATGTTCCCGGTGAATGTAGAAAGTTGGGTGGACGTGAGGCGTCATAATTATCAATACCCGGTTTATCAAAAAATACCGACGAATGATAATGGTATACCCGTAGCAACCAGCTTTGCGTGGAGAGGGCTCTATCCGCAAAATGAATTGAGTACAAATCCGAATACACCACATACAAATCTTTATCAAAAACTTTGGTGGAACCAGTAACTTAGATGGCAACCTGATCATTTTATGAAAAAGATCTTTTTACTGATTTTCATTGCGGTCCTTTGTTGTATCATTTATTATACCGGGTCAACAAAAACAGATTCACCCGGTATTGCAATGACGGGTACGCATGATTCATTGCATTCAGACAGCGTTAAGAGTATCATCAGTCTTTGCAAGCACCCGATACCGGTGATTATATTGGGTCTCGATGGCAGTGAAAAAAGATTGGTTGGTCTTCATCCTGATTTCAAGATCGGCATGCAATCTAATTTGCTGAACAGTTATTTTCCGGGCATTCAAAAGATATCGGGCAATGTTTGCGCCAAAGCATTTGCGCCGAACATGGAAGAAATTATCAAGCTGAAGCCTGACCTGATCCTGAATTGGAACAGGTATCCGGAAGCGATAGCGCAAATGGAAAGTTTCGGATACAATGTGATGGGCCTAACCTATGATGGTAGTGATCAAAACGATCGTGAGATGGTAGGTATAGTGGCCAAAGCGATCGGCCGGGAGACAATGGCGGATAGTATTATACAATTGCGGGATAGTTCGCTGAAGCAAATAAAGATGATTAGCAATAGTATTCCTTACAAAGACAAACCGAAAGTGATCTTCCTGTACAATTATGAAACACTTCGTGTGGGCGGAGAAAAATGTTATGAAAATTTTTGTATCGGGCTGGCAGGTGGACGCAACATGGGTGCCGGCCTGGGTATTGACCGGAGCGTAAATATTGAACAAATACTCGAATGGGATCCGGACATTATTCTTTTCGGAGGGTGGATCAACAATCTTGATCCGGAAGATATTTATCAAAACCCGATCTTAGCCAATGTAAGCGCTGTGCGAAACAAACGTGTTCTTAAAATGCCTCATTGGGCAAGTAATGAATCCGTACTTACCTGGAAATGGCTTGCCGAAATTATTCAACCGGATTTTTTTGATTATGATATACGGGAAAATATACGGGCATCTTATTTATGGCTATATAAAATTAAACTGACAGAAGAAGACATCGATAAAGTGTTGTTCCGGGCAGAGAATGAAGCATCACCCTTGTATAAAGATCTTAAACGCACAAGATAACATGGCAAAAAAGCAAACCGCTTTCCAGGTGCTTTTAATAGTTGCTTTAGTTCTTTCTATTTGCATGGCATTGATGATGGGCCGCTACACTATTCCATTTGAAAAATTATGCCGCACTATCTGGGCAGGAATTACTCAATCAACATCTGCTGACAATTCAGTTGAATACAAGGTGGTATTTCAGTTACGGCTGCCAAGAATTCTATTGGCAGCATTTACCGGGATGGCGCTTTCCGTGTCGGGCGCAGTGCTGCAGGGTGTTTTTAGAAATCCTTTGGTGGGTCCCAGTATGATCGGCGTATCATCGGGCGCATCATTTGGGGCAGTGCTGGCTATTTTGTTAGCATTGAATGCAATTGTGGTAATGGTTTTTTCTTTTGCATGCGGTGTACTTTCTCTTTTAATTACGATGAGCATTGCCGGAAAAGTAGGCAGCAAAAATATGTTGTCCATTATTCTCGGCGGTATAGTAACGGGAGCATTTTTCACTGCACTGGTTTCCATCGTTACCTTTATTGCCGATCCAAGAGATACTTTACCCGTAATCGTTTATTGGCTAATGGGCAGCTTCAACGGCGCAACCATGTATAAGGTTCTTATACTCGGAAGTATTTCACTGGCATGTTTCTTTATTATATTCAAAAGCCGGTATGTGATCAACCTGCTTGCTCTCGGTGATGAAGAAGCTTCCGGGCTTGGCGTTGAAGTTGTCCGCTTACGATTTTTATTCCTGGCGTTAACTACTTTAATGACTGCTGCTGCAGTATCCGTAAGCGGAACTATCGCCTGGGTAGGTCTCGTGGTTCCACATATTGCACGGTTGATCACCGGATCCGATTACAGGAATCTGATCGTTACTTCAGCACTTATCGGTGCTATTTATCTTGTGATCGCAGATACCCTGGTTCGAATTTCTTCTTTTGGTGAAGTTCCTATTGGTATTTTGTCTGCGTTAGTGGGAGCACCGGTATTGGCGTATTTAATACATACGCGGAAATTAAACAACAAGTAATAATTATGCTTAACGTTGAAAAAATAGAATTCACTTATCCGAACAGCAAGCAACCTGTTTTCAGGGATATTTCTTTTTCAGTTACCCAGGGTGAAGTATGTGCTGTTCTGGGAAAGAATGGCAGCGGCAAGACAACGCTTATTAAATGTATCACCGCGATCTATAAACCGCAAAAAGGTAAGATCGATGTCATTCATCCCGTAGGCTATGTTCCTCAAAAAGTAAATTTCATTTACGACATGACGGTGCTGGATGCTATCGTGATGGGCCGCTATAAATATATAGGTTCATTCTCAATGCCTAAGAGATCGGATTATGAAACCGCGAGGAAATGTGCCGAACGATTGGGCATTACAGATCTTCTTGAGAAATTATTTTCCGAACTCAGCGGTGGTCAGCAACAACTGGTTTTGATCGCCCGGGCATTGACCGTCGGCAGTAAATGTATCGTCTTTGATGAACCTTGTTCATCGCTTGACTACGGCAATCAAAATAATATTTTATCGATCATCAGCGCATTAAAAGAAACAAATACGACGGCTATTTTTTCTACGCATGATCCCAATCATGTTATACATATTGCCGACAAAGCACTGATTTTACGGGGGCTTGATGATTACCTGTATGGCACTACAGAAGATATGATCACCGACAAAATATTATCAGACTTATATGGGATGCAATTAAGAAAAGTTATGGTCAATGGCCGGATCACTTCTGTAGTTGCATTGTTTGATTAAAAAAATAAATTCAATTCTTCGTGTCTTCGAAAAATAAATCCTATTGTTATAAAATCGGTGAAGACTTCTCAGCCGGTCCTATACTCACATCTATAGAAGACCTGGGTCAGGATGGCGTGTTTCCTGAGACTGTCGTTCGTGTTATTGACGCAAGAGTTGTTTATGCCAATTATGATTTGCTTAAACATGATTTTCCACAACTTGCTGATCACGTACTGGAACAGGAATTTCATTATCTAATATCATTGAAGGGTATTGCAAAACAAAATGCAATTCAAAATATCATCGACGAATGGTTGCTGCGCAATACCGCTTTTATTTCCCAAAACCAGGCTAAGCAATCTATTGTCAATTCGCCGATAGTTATAGGAAACGAAGAAACGAAAGCATACCGTCCACCGGGTTACAGGCGTGCACTTGTATTTTCCATTGAAGAAAATGATAAAAAGCTTTTGCCCGCCAACAAACGGCAAACTGTTTTTGAAAGCAGGCTGATAGACGTAAAAGGTGTAGGAGTTGCGCCAGGTGCGCAGCCAGTCAATGCACCGTACAGCAACGGTATCAACAGGCTTGGCTTTGCTTTGTATGAATTAATTATCCAGGAACTGCTGAAAAGGGTCTTCCGGCATAGCAACACTGCTATTCAAACATTACCGCTCTATGCGATCATTGATCCTGGATTTGATGAACAAAATGGAAGAATGCCTTTTCCTACTCCTTCTTCGTTGATGATAAGACGTGCACACAGGAGGCCAAAAAATTCTGTTGGACTTTACCCATATGGATCAAGCGGTCAGCTTGTACAATTAGAAATAGAACAATTGCTGCGGAGATATGGAATTACTTCCGTCAATAGTGCCACGACAGTTAAAGTTAAAGCAGGAAAAGAAAACGATGAACTGCGGATACAATGTGGTGATCAGCTTGTCGATTTTTTTAATGAAAAAGAAAGAATGGAAATTGAAAGGGCCAGTCATTGTAAAGGAAGGATTGATGCGATCATCTTTGATGGTATCAATATCCAGCATACCCCTGAAATAGGATTAGATCCAACAAATGCAACACTTGTCGATTTTCAATCCTATACTATTAAAGAAAGATTTGATGATCCGCTGCTAAGTCTTGTCTCTGATAAACCCTTACGCTGGGGAGGTGTCGTTTGGCCGCACGATGAAGATTTTGTGCGCCCCGATCCTTCATTACAGATCCCATTTCGTTTAGTAAGCGACACTGGTAGTATTTATGGATATGATTTGGGTGAAGGGAAAATGAAAATTGATTCACTCTGTTACGGGCTTGCGCATGATTTCCGTGCAAACAGGATAAGCCGTGAAAGTTTGCTGCATACATTACAAACTTATCTGGATCTGCTTACGGAGCATTGGACAGATTAAGAGAAAATCATCATGACAAAGAATCCGGTGAATGAAACGAACGGGATATGCAGAAATACAAATGAATAAAAAAGGGAAGGCACACTTTATAAAAAAAGAATGCCCTCCCCTGAAAAATTGATTATTTACTTCGGTTTGTTTGCTGCACTTATGGTTTTGAACAACGGTATAATACCATCATATACATGACTCAGGTCACCGGGTAGCAAACTGTTACCATTATTATGACAGAAAAAACAACTTGTAGAATCTCTCTGGTAATAAGTTTCCATCGTACTATTGGCAAGCAGGCTGGTACCAATAGCATCCCCGTTTGCATGAGTGGGATCATATGAATAGCTATTTCCGTTCGGTGCCGCACCACCAAATGTCCAGGTGGCGCCGATCAGCATATAATTCTTTCGCACGTCATTGCCAATCAAAAAATTCAACACGGTATTGTTAATGGAAAGTATTTCGCTGTTAGATGCGGCCGAAGACCCATCTTCTGCATTGGGAGATACCCCAGTCTGGGTGCCCCATGTAAACACAAGTGAACTGCTGCTTGCGCTGATGGTTCGCCCGGGATAGGCTTTCAGTGTGTCTCCGTTTGCTTTAAAAAATTTTACGTTTGGCTGAGCGACAGGAGCACTTGCACTTAGCGTCCAATTGCCCCCGGAATCAGCTGGGTGAGTGACAACAGCGCTATCGGAGTTGAGGTATTGATAGGCATCATTAGGTGTATTCCTGTTATGTTCGAATGTTGCCCAAATCATTTCAGGATGACCGGCCACACTGCCCACTACATGCACACCCAGCAAAGCAAGTTTTTCTGTTTTTTCTCCACTGGGGGTCCAAAGTGTATCACCGGAATTCGTATAGACAGGTATGACAGCATCGATCGTTATGTAGTTCTGCGGGTCGGGTAGTTTTGAAGCTTCTATCCAGGATGTTTTAATTTCCATGGCAAGCGCATTTGAATCCGGCAGTGTAGCTCCATTCGCCCTTGCATAGGCACAGATGTTATCTCTATCTGCAGCTGTTATTGGAAATTGCAAGGAGTCTGAAAGCACACCATTCTTTACTCCGCTAAGATAAAATGCAAATACATCGTTGACCATGGTGATATAATAAACCAACGAACCATTCTGCGCCATCAGGGCATTACTTCCTCCTGCCTGGCCAAGCTCTGTTTCAATTATTTTGCCCTCCGAATTGATGAATACAGATTGCCCCGAACTTGTTTTAAATTCCTGTGCAATGTCATCGGGATCGGCCTTATGTGTAATAACGGCTCTTGGATTTTCTATAACTTTTCCGTTCGCGTCTTTGAATACTGGTTTTCCTGTAGCATCAATATCAACACTGCTGATCATTACTTTTTGCTTCCCTTTTAGCAACATAGGTTTTACGCCGGTTGCCTGTTGCTCCACTTCTATCAGGTTTCCTTCTTTATCGCGGATCAAGGGAAGTCTGTTTGGACCCAATTGTGGGATACTGCCCGAAACCCTTAGTGGAGTTCCCGGTTGATGGGGAATTAAAGTACGTTGGCCTTGCGCATTCTGCGGTGGCGTTACAGTATAAAATACTTTCGATTCCATAACGGTATTGCCACCGGTGTATGTATTACCTGATACAGGTGAGGTCATCCATGAAAACATTTGCCACGACCATTGATAAAAATCGCAATTGTTGTTATGGGGAAACAGGACACTGTTAGCCGGCACAACCGTTCCGTTTTCTGAAGGCGAGCCGCTGGCAAACCATTCATTAAACTGGCTCTGGCTAAGAGTGCAGGATTGGAGAACATTTTTCGGTAACCGGGACGTGAGGATGCCTGTTAATTGACCCGCAGGCTTATCAGACTTATTTGTATCGCATCCAACATAGATGGATAATAAGCCGGTGATTGAAAGCAGCAACAAAATTGCAGTTGTCTTTTTCATGATAGTTGATTTAGGTGGTTTATGAAAAACATGTTCGGTAAATTAATTGCGATTAACCTAACGAGTGGGATAAGTTGTGAAATAATTTCTTTTTGAACTGGTAATTGTGACGGATTGTGCAGATCTCCTTTGAATTCAAGAATTGACTCAAGACGTTGCTGTTCTTTTTCTATTCGCTGATCAATTTTGAAATTTGTTGAAATAAAATCAGGACGTTGTTTTTTCAATTTACTATCTGCAGTCAAAGATGTTTAATTTTTTATATTATAAAATATAACTTATAGAGGTTATTCTGTATGAATTGATATGCTCAAATAGTTTGTACAGATAATTATATCGGCATTACTGCGATATCAACAAGCTTGCTAAAAATCAGAGGAGAGAAATTTACAAGGGGATAGACCAAAGCTGTGTTCCATAGCGTAGTTCTAAGATAGGCTTTTTATAGTTTGAACAAATGAATTTTCTTGAAACAGTTATTTATAGTCATCGTACTCCCACCGGAAAGACAGAAGATAGATGAGGTTGTCGCGATAAATTTCATTATACATACCATTTATGCCATGCAACCGGGCCTGGAAACTATCCGGCAGGTCGGCAATAAAATAACTATTGGGATCGCTATAGCCACCCACCCCCATTTTTCTCCCTTTGTTAGTCGTCATCCATAATGAGCTTACCCAATCTTTTGCATAGCCAAAAACGCTGTTTACAAATTCACCTGGTTGCAGTACCAAAGAAGCTTTTTGCGCGGTGCTGGTTCCCAACAATCCGTAAGATTTGTTCTGCCAGAATAGTTCGAGTCCGCAAAGGCTTCCGTTCTTACCAAAAAAATCTATGCGGTCGAAGGTGGCAGCATCATCCATGAAAAACGGTTTTGCACCGAATACGATTCCCCCAAAGTGGCCAACTGCTTTATGTGTTTTGGTTGGAATAAAAGCCACCAGCGGATTGAAATATTTCCAGAAATGAGCGGCCCGGGTCAGTTCGTCAAGCTGCAACTCAAACTGGATATTTGCAATGCCCCTTCTTTGCTCTGTGAAGAATTTCGCCCGGAACTCGAAATCCGGTGAGCCATCCCGGTACCGCGGACTTAGCCATGATAAGCTAACACCATCATAACTGTCGGTCATTACGGCTTGTTCAACGCCGGAAGGAGATATCGTTTTAGCATCGGGGATCTGGTCCATGCGCCATTTCATATATTGTTTTCTGCTGCTATTCACCGCTTGACTAAATACCTCAATAGAAGAAGCCAATGCTATAAGGTTCGCTGCTTTAATCTCTAATGTTTCGGGAACATTAAAGAGTTCGTTCCAGTTGTCGTAAATGATTTTACGCAATACAATGACCACGGTACCGTATGCCACCAGCAAAGGAAGCACTTCCACATATTTGCCAGTGTAGTGAGGTGTATCCTTTACCATACTGTCTAACAAGCCGCGGATCCGGTCGCCCTTTTTCTTTTCAGGATTTAAAAATATTTCAACCAGCAGATTCAGGTAACCCATAAATCCATCCTTCAGAAATTGTATCTCGCTTTCTTTGATCAGTTGGCGGATCCGGATATCCACATAGTTCTTCATCATTTCCCAGAAATCGCTCATATGATCTTTGTCTTTCCAGAAATAGCCGACGATGAAAGCAAGCGCCGGCCCGGCATCCGGAATTTTACCGATCAGCGCCAGGTATATCGTTCGTTGCAGGTCTGTTTTCTCACTGTAGAAAACAGGAGGACGGGAACTTTCCTGCGGCAGCAACACCGGATAAAAGAGCTGGTTGTCGCTAACCTTCAATTCATTTTGTACCAGGTTAACTGAACGATCCGGGTTTTCCACCACTTCCAAATACTTTCCACTATGCCTTGCCATTATCCTATAGTAACCATTGGCAGCCGGAATGAACTGAAACATGTTGTGATGGCGACTAGCTTCCCATATCCAAAATATAACTGGCACATTAGCATCCTGCGACGCAGCATTTACCGTTGCATACCGATCGAAGTCGGGGAATTTGAACCAATGAAAACCTTCACCGGGATCAAAACGAAATATTTGTTTTGCATCATTAGGAACATAATCCAGTAATTGGATTACGATACCTTGTTTGGCTTCTTTTACGCCAAGCACTTTGCCATTTTTCTTTACTGCCAGATAGTATTTCTGATTGTTGCCGGGTCTGAATGCCATGGTGGTGGATTTTGTACAGACAAGTTAAATGAAAAAAGAAAGAATGCATGAGAATGTAAAAATATTCCGTTCGATCATTGTCTAATCTCGTGATAATACATCTTCTCCATGAACTCTGCTGCCGTGCCATTATAAAACCACATCTCCGGTTGCTTAATGTTTTTTGCGGATAACAGCCATGTGCGGTTTGTCGACACTTATCCGCTGTCTGTTGACACGGTTGCCAGCGCTTTTTATAAATGCATACACTTGTAAGAAGAATGGAAGCCGAATTAACAGGAAGTGCTAAAGATTTTTTGCAGTCATACTAGAAAGAAATCTCAAAACCGAATCGGATGCTAATAAGGGTATTAAAGGAGCCTGTTGTGCAATATCAAAGTAGATTTTTTTAATTCTTAACTCAAATAAATACCATGAAAAAGTTTATCATCCCATTATTTCTTGCAGTTCCTGTTATTGCTTCCGCCCAGGAGTCCGCCTCCAAAAAACAATTCAAGCCATTGGCAGGAATATCCGTTATTGGTGGTGTGCAAAAAAACAAACACTTTGATGCATCGGCTCCGGTGTATGGCATTGAATTCTCGATGGAATGTCCTTTAATTCAAACAGGCAAGAGCCGCATCAGGCAGCAATTAAGTCTTATGCGTCAGGACGGAAAAGATTATAAGTCATTAAGTGTTGAGATGAATCCGCAATACAAAATAATCGCGGGGTCATCATTTGAATTGGGGGCCGGGCCTGTTGCTGGTTTTATTTTTACAAGTATAAGAGACAATAATAAACCAGTATTTAACTATGGGTTGGGCACAGGTTCGGTTTATTATTTTAAAAAGATTTTTATCGGGTTTGAAGGCAGGTACACAATGACAAACAGGATTTTGTTTGATAACATAGAAAAGGAACCCGGATATATTGAAAGCGGCAATCTCAACAATTTGCGGATATTCCTGAAGATGGGTTGTAAACTTTATAAATAACAATAAGTTGGGGTGATGCGTATCAGGATACATTGCAATAAGGAAATAAAAAAACCCTGACTAGAAAATAGTCAGGGTGAATAAATATGGCAGCTACCTACTCTCCCGCATTGTGGTGCAGTACCATCGGCCATGAGGGGCTTAACTTCTCTGTTCGGTATGGGAAGAGGTGAACACCCTCGGCAAAACCACCATAAAGAGTTCAAAAATCCAAATCGCAAATCACAAGATCCAAATGGAATTTGGAATTTGTTTTTTGGAATTTAATAACATTAACATATCGGAAGTTGTTAGAAAAGTATCTGATAAATAAAAAAAATTAAAGCGTACGGGCAATTAGTACTACTCAGCTTTGCTGTTACCAGCTTTATACCTGTAGCCTATCAACGTCATAGTCTTTGACGGCCCTTAAAAGTAGACTCATCTTGAGGTAGGTTTCACGCTTAGATGCTTTCAGCGTTTATCCTGTCCGTACATAGCTACTCGGCACTGCACCTGGCGGCACAACCGATACACCAGCGGTACGTACGACCCGGTCCTCTCGTACTAAGGTCATGTCCTCTCAATCTACTGACGCCCACCACAGATAGGGACCGAACTGTCTTGCGACGTTCTGAACCCAGTTCACGTGCCACTTTAATCGGCGAACAGCCGAACCCTTGGGACCTTCTCCAGCCCCAGGATGTGACGAACCGACATCGAGGTGCCAAACCTCCCCGTCGATATGAGCTCTTGGGGGAGATCAGCCTGTTATCCCCGGAGTACCTTTTATCCTTTGAGCGACGGCCCTTCCATACAGAAACCGCCGGATCACTTTAGCCGACTTTCGTCCCTGCTCGGCTTGTGTGCCTCACAGTCAAGCTCCCTTATACTAATGCGCTCTTCGTACGATTACCAACCGTACTGAGGGAACCTTTGCAAGCCTCCGTTACTCTTTAGGAGGCGACCACCCCAGTCAAACTACCCACCATGCACTGTTTCCCGCAAGGGATTAGATTCTAAATCAAAGAAGGTTGGTATTTCACCGACCGCTCCACCCTACCTGGCGGCAAGGCTTCAAAGCGTCCCAACTATTCTACACATCCGTAATTCAAAATCAATGCAAAGTTGTAGTGAAGGTTCACGGGGTCTTTCCGTCCCGTGGCGGGTAACCGGCATCTTCACCGATACTACAATTTCACCGGGCTCGTGGAGGAGACAGAGTTCAACTCATTAGACCATTCGTGCAGGTCGGAACTTACCCGACAAGGAATTTCGCTACCTTAGGACCGTTATAGTTACGGCCGCCGTTTACTGGGGCTTCAGTCAGGAGCTTTGCCTTGCGGCGAACACCCTCCCTTAACCTTCCAGCACCGGGCAGGTATCAGGCTCTATACGTCATCTTTCGATTTTGCAGGGCCCTGTGTTTTTGCTAAACAGTTGGTTGAACCATTTCATTGAATCCGTCCGAAGACGGAACGCTTTATCCCGAAGTTACAGCGTCAATTTGCCTAGTTCCTTCTCCACGGCTCACCCGAGCGCCTTAGAATATTCATCCCGTCTACCTGTGTCGGTTTACGGTACGGGCTGCTATACTCGCTTTTCTTGGAAGAACTTTTACCACTACGCTTTGCCCGAAGGCTCGGCTCAGCTATTCCGTCAGCTTATGTGGCTAGCATTCTCCGTCACTTTTAGTATATAGCAGGCGCAGGAATATTAACCTGCTTTCCATCAGCTACCCCTTTCGGGTTTGCCTAAGGACCCGGCTAACCCTGATCCGATTAACGTTGATCAGGAAACCTTAGACTTTTGGCGAAGGAGTTTTTCACTCCTTTTATCGTTACTTATGCCTACATTTTCTTTTGAAACCGCTCCAGCAATGGTCGCCCATCACCTTTGACGCAGGTTTCAATGCTCCCCTACCGAATACACCTCTTGGTGCATCATAGAGCTTCGGTTCACAGTTTGATGCCCGATTATTTTCCGTGCGGGACCTCTCGACCAGTGAGCTGTTACGCACTCTTTAAATGAATTGCTGCTTCCAAGCAAACATCCTGGCTGTTATAGAAGTCCTACCGCGTTTGTTCAACTTAACTGTGTATTAGGGACCTTAGCTGCTATTCTGGGTTATTTCCCTCTCGGCCACGGATCTTAGCACCCGTAGCCTCACTCCCGGTAATATCTGTTAGCATTCGGAGTTTGTCAGGGTTTGGTAGGCGGTGAAGCCCCCTAGCCCAATCAGTAGCTCTACCTCTAACAGAATTATAATCCGAGGCTGTTCCTAAAAACATTTCGGGGAGAACGAGCTATCTCTCAGTTTGATTGGCCTTTCACCCCTATCCACAGGTCATCCCAAAACTTTTCAACGTTAACGGGTTCGGTCCTCCAGAGGGTGTTACCCCTCCTTCAACCTGCCCATGGATAGATCACAAAGTTTCGCGTCTACCCCCACTGACTAATCGCCCTGTTTGGACTTGCTTTCGCTACGGCTTCGTCTCTTAAAGACTTAACCTTGCCAGTGAGGAGTAACTCGTAGGCTCATTATGCAAAAGGCACGCCGTCAGCTACTAGTACTCCGAAGAGTAGTTTGGCCTCCGACCGCTTGTAGGCACACGGTTTCAGGTACTATTTCACTCCCTTGTTTAGGGTGCTTTTCACCTTTCCCTTACGGTACTGGTTCACTATCGGTCTCTGAGAAGTATTTAGCCTTACCAGATGGTGCTGGCAGATTCAGGCAGGATTTCTCCGGTCCCGCCTTACTCAGGATACTGCTCGTCCTCATCAATTTCTGTTTACGGGGCTATCACCCTCTATGGCTCAACTTTCCAGAAGATTTTACTTGATGATGATTTCTAAATGCAGTCCTACAACCCTGCAGCGGCACGCCGCCACAGTTTGGGCTATTCCCTTTTCGCTCGCCACTACTCAGGGAATCACTGTATTGTTTTCTTTTCCTCCGCCTACTTAGATGTTTCAGTTCAGCGGGTTGACTTCCTTTCGGATAATACACCTTCAGTGTACTGGGTTGTCCCATTCGGAAATCTGCGGATCTAATGCTTGTGTGCAGCTCCCCGCAGCTTATCGCAGCTTACCACGTCCTTCATCGTCTCTCAGAGCCAAGGCATCCACCATGTGCCCTTAATTGCTTTAAAAAAATTAGAAACTAGAATTTGTTATTCTTGTAGTTTGTTACCCGACCACATTGCTTCCAGACCAACCATAATAATTAAAAAATGGTGTGTTCTAAATCATGTGATCGATAAAATTATTAGATACTCATCTAACAACTTTTCCCAATATGTCAAAGAACTTTTTCCAATAGACAATTGCCAATACGCAACTGACAATGGAACTGCTGATGTTAAGATTGCGAATCTTCAGACCTTTCGTCACATCATTCTTTGAAGAACTCTTTTGCCAATTGCATATTGCCAACTGGACTTGTGGAGGATATCGGAGTCGAACCGATGACCCTTAGCTTGCAAAGCTAATGCTCTAGCCAACTGAGCTAATCCCCCTTGGATTCGAGCTCGTAGCTCATTGCTTTTAGCTCGCAGCTTTTAAGTAGACCCGACCAGATTTGAACTGGTGACCCCTACATTATCAGTGTAGTGCTCTAACCAGGCTGAGCTACGGATCTAGGTAGCCCCAATTATCGGGTTACTTATTTTAAAGAACATAAAAAAATTGAAAGTTTAGGGAAACAACAGCAATAAGTGTGTGCTCTAAAAAGGAGGTATTCCAGCCGCACCTTCCGATACGGCTACCTTGTTACGACTTAGCCCCAGTCACTAGTTTTACCCTAGGCGGCTCCTTACGGTTACCGACTTTAGGTACACCCAGCTTCCATGGCTTGACGGGCGGTGTGTGCAAGGTCCGGGAACGTATTCACCGTAGCGTTGCTGATCTACGATTACTAGCGATTCCAGCTTCATGGAGTCGAGTTGCAGACTCCAATCTGAACTGAGAAGAGGTTTTTGGGATTAGCTTCATATCACTATGTTGCAGCCCTTTGTCCTCTCCATTGTAGCACGTGTGTAGCCCTGGGCATAAAGGCCATGATGACTTGACATCATCCCCTCCTTCCTCACGTCTTACGACGGCAGTTTCACTAGAGTTCCCAGCGTTACCTGATGGCAACTAGTGATGGGGGTTGCGCTCGTTGCGGGACTTAACCCAACACCTCACGGCACGAGCTGACGACAGCCATGCAGCACCTTATCAGCGGTGTATTGCTACAAAGTGAGCTTTCACCCACGGTCCACTGACATTCTAGCCCAGGTAAGGTTCCTCGCGTATCATCGAATTAAACCACATGCTCCACCGCTTGTGCGGACCCCCGCCAATTCCTTTGAGTTTCAATCTTGCGATCGTACTTCCCAGGTGGGATACTTAATGCTTTCGCTCAGACACTTGCAGTTTATCGCAAATGTCGAGTATCCATAGTTTAGGGCGTGGACTACCAGGGTATCTAATCCTGTTTGATCCCCACGCTTTCGTGCCTCAGTGTCAATATTTGTGTAGCCAGCTGCCTTCGCAATTGGTGTTCTATGTCATATCTAAGCATTTCACCGCTACATGACATATTCCGCTGACCTCCACAGTATTCAAGACAAATAGTATCAATGGCAGTTTCCGGGTTAAGCCCGGAGATTTCACCACTGACTTACCTGCCCACCTACGCACCCTTTAAACCCAGTGAATCCGGATAACGCTTGCACCCTCCGTATTACCGCGGCTGCTGGCACGGAGTTAGCCGGTGCTTATTCATCTGGTACCGTCAGCCATCCAAGAAAAGATGGGTTTCTTCCCAAATAAAAGAAGTTTACAATCCAGAGGACCTTCATCCTCCACGCGGCATGGCTGGTTCAGACTTGCGTCCATTGACCAATATTCCTTACTGCTGCCTCCCGTAGGAGTCGGGCCCGTGTCTCAGTGCCCGTGTGACTGGTCGTGCTCTCACACCAGTTACTGATCGTCGACTTGGTGGGCCGTTACCCCGCCAACTATCTAATCAGCCGCACACCCATCTTCTAGCGCATTGCTGCTTTAATATAAAAGTGATGCCACTTCTATATGTTACGGAGTATTAATCCAAGTTTCCCTGGGCTATTCTCCACTAAAAGGAAGGTTGTGTACGTGTTCCGCACCCGTTTGCCGGTCGCCAGCGAGCTGTATTGCTACACCCCTGCTGCCCCACGACTTGCATGTATTAAGCCTGCCGCTAGCGTTCATCCTGAGCCAGGATCAAACTCTCCATTGTAAATGTTGTTTGATACTGACATTTTAATTCTCAAGAATTAACGTGTCAAATCGAATGTATTTCGCTTGACTTACCTTGATCCCGATACTAGATCGGGATGCTGTTGTTTCCCTACTTTCAAAGATCTTTAGCGTTTACCGCTTTCCCCATTTTTAAAATGGGAGTGCAAAGGTAAAGGCTCGTATGTTTCCTACCAAAATTTTCTGCTATATTTTTTTATAGCTTTTGGTTTGAAATTCAATTTGTTTTCGAAGAACTTGTGTCCCTTTTTTAAGGGGGGCGGCAAAGATAATGTCGCTGTTATTATCAGCCAATTTTTAAGATCGTTTTTGTCCACATTTCATTCATCAATCATCCACATTTAAAGAACTATTTTTATTATAACAGGGCGGCAAAGATATGAGTCGGACGTCAGCCACCAAATGTTTTTTAAGGACAAGGATTTACAAACGGGCAAATCGTTGTGCTGGTAGGTGTTCTGAATTAAAAACTAATTAAAATAGCGATCGGGAAAAGACACATTAATAAGAAATAGTCCATGTGACGGCACAGCGAAGTTTGCTAAAGAGCAATCTTTAGACTCGATAATGTTTCTAAATGCCCCCAAGTTTATTTTTCCTCTGCCGACTTTCAGCATGGTAGCAGCTAACGCTCTTACCATCCCCCTTAAAAATCTATTGGCCTTAACATGGTAAACAAAACATTCGTCTTCGATTAACCATTTACTCTCTTTTATTTCACACACAAATGATTTAACCTGTGTGTTTCTTTTAGAGAAAGAAGTAAAATCGGAATATTCTCTTAGGATGGCTGCTGCATTTTGCATGGAATCCAAATCAAGTGTATAGGGAAAATAAAATGCTCTATCGATTAAGAACGGATTCTTTTTTTTATAAATAAAATATTTGTACTCACGGCTTATTGCATCAAACCGACAATGGTCATCATCATTTACTTTCAACAATTTCTTTACCGCTATATCACCGGGCAAAATTGAATTTAGATTATATAACAATTGTGATGACAATTCACTTTTGATATCAAAATGAAAATAATTTTGGTGAGCATGCACCCCCGCATCGGTGCGGGAAGACCCTGTTAACTCTATTTCTTCTTTGAGAATAATCTTAAAGGCTTTTTGTATTTCAGCCTGTATTGTGTTGGCATTTTTTTGTGATTGAAACCCGCTATAGTTGGTTCCCCTGTATGATACTTCGAGAAAATAACGCATCGCAGTTAGTAATGCAGCATTGCTTTAAACCGGTTGATAAAATATTCATCTTTTAATTCTGACTGAAGGGACGAGAAATTTTCGGAATCACTTACATATTGATACGCCGCATCAAAAAATTTATACTTAAACTCATCAGTAAGAAATAAAGTGCTCAGGTTCTTAATTTGTATTGATGTAAAACACCTCGTCCTAAAAACCTTCTTTGCTTCTGTAATCATCCCATCGTCCTTAGTTTCACCTACCATTTTTTTTCTCAACTTAAAAAAATCATCTTCAGTTGCTACTGCCTTGCAATTATTATTTTTTATTGTTGCTCTTGTTGCTTCTTTTCCAACAGAATCAACAGGAGGAATATCAAGAAATTTTTTTTCTTCCTGTTTAACTCTACGGGGATTGTTTTCTTAATTTCCGCCGGAATAAGTATCCTTATCGTATCGGTCTTATCATCAGCCACCATATCAATAAAGACTAATCCAATTCCTGAAGTTGTAGAACTTTCAGATTTAAGTTTTACAACTGATTTTTTATATTCAATCGTGTTGGCCGCTTCGATCCTTGCTTTATCAATTGAGTCTTGCTTTCTTAATGCTTCCTGCTTAAGAAATTCATCTTCCTGCTTTTTAGCTGCTGCAATTGAATCAGCTTTTATCTTAGCTGCATTATCGGATTCCTGAGCCTGAGTTTTATTCGCCATCGTATCCACTTTAGGTTCTTCCTTCTTTTCAACCGGTACGATTTCTTTTTTGATCTCTTCCTGTTTTGGCGGAATATTCTCTTTTATTTCAGTTTTTGGCTCTTCTTTTTTTTCTGCAGTTAATACAACATCCTCCGTCTTTTTTTCTACAGGTTTCTCAATTACCGGTCTTTCTTTGATAGTCGAATCATCAGCAGCTTTTGCAAGCAGATTAGTAAAAGGATTGTCCTCTCTTTTTTCTGTTTTCACAATTTGAACAGGAGTTGTATGTACTGAAGCTAACCGACGGCATAATAACTGCCATTGAACTTAGATTAAACAACCCCCATCCTTTGTCACCAAAATTTTTTACCACAAATCCCTGGTCTTTTCTGGTAACCGGTATTGAATAAGGTTGATCCGGTGCCTGGCTTCCCTGGATGCCTATATTTATTGAATAGACGCTATCCCGAAGATTGGATAATATTAAATAGCCAGACGAGGTTGAATTGTAGATTTTTTCTCCCATACGGGCATAAAAAGGTTGCTGATTGTCGGTTTGCAGATAAATAAAATAAACCTTTTGAGCCTTAAGGGATGTTGATGCAATGAATAAGAGTATAAATAAGCGAAAAATCTTTTTCATCGGAATTATATGGGTAAAGTTGGTCAAAGTTAGCATATTAAACCTTAAGAGTTATTTAAACAATTAGCCTGCCATTTATAAAATATCATATCCTGCTTTACACCGAGTAACTTCTATTTTTGCGGTCTTAAAATCTTAATATGAAATTTTTGCCCCTGTTCTTTGCCGCGTTGTTTTTCACTATTCAAATAATAGCACAACATCCGGTACAACAAGATTCTTCCTGGAAAAAACAATACAGGGAAACCGCAACCAAGATCAATGACCTTGTTCATACAAAACTTGAAGTAAAGCCTGATTTCTCAAAATCTTATTTATATGGGAAAGCCTGGATCACCCTGCGGCCGCATTTTTATCCAACAGATTCTTTAACCCTCGATGCAAAAGGAATGGAATTAAAAACTGTGGCTTTATTAAAAGGCACAAAACAAATTCCCCTTAAATATGAGTATAATGATGATCATAACCTGAGAATAAAATTGGATAAAACATATAAGTCAAATGAAAGCTATATTATATATATAGACTATACCGCAAAACCAGATGAATACCAGGAAAAATATGGCACTGATGATTTTCTGGGGATAAAAGGATTGTATTTTATCAATCCTACAGGCGAAGAAAAAGATAAACCAACTCAAATATGGACACAGGGCGAAACCGAATCAAATTCTGCATGGTTCCCTACAATTGACAAAACAAGCCAAAAAACGACCCAGGAACTTACCGTGACAGTTGATAATAAATATGTAACCCTTTCCAACGGAAAGCTAATGAGTCAAAAGAAAAATGCGGATGGCACGAGGACCGATTATTGGAAAATGGATCTGCCTCATTCTCCTTATCTGTTTTTTCTGGGTGTTGGTGATTATGCTGTAGTAAAAGATAGCTGGAAAGGAAAAGAAGTAAGTTATTATGTAGAACCTGAATATGCTTCGGTTGCAAAAAAGATTTTTGGAAACACTCCTGAAATGATCGAGTTCTTTTCAAAGATCACCGGTGTTCCTTTTCCATGGGTTAAATATTCACAGATCACGGGTCGTGATTATGTGGCCGGCGCAATGGAAAATACAACGGCAACAATTCACCAGGAAAGTGCACAACAAGATGCAAGGGAATTAGTGGATGGCAATAATTGGGAAGGAACGATTGCACATGAATTGTTTCATCAATGGTTTGGCGATTATGTTACTGCAGAAAGCTGGAGCAATCTTACGTTGAATGAATCTTTTGCAGATTACAGTCAAACACTGTGGGAGGAATATAAATATGGTAAAGATGCCGGCGCCGCCGAAAACTACCAGGGTATGCAAGGTTATCTGCAAAGCGGAAGTGAATCTAAAGATCTTGTTCGATTCTTTTATGCAGATAAAGAAGATATGTTTGACCAGGTGAGTTATCAAAAAGGAGGACGCATTCTTAATATGCTGAGAAATTTTGTTGGTGACAGCGCATTCTTTAAATCACTTAATCTTTATCTAACGACAAATAAATTCAAATCTGCCGAAGCACATCATTTACGTCTTGCATTTGAAGAAGTAACCGGCAGGGACCTTAACTGGTTTTTTAATCAATGGTATTTCGATAGCGGCCATCCTTCTGTAACTATAGATTATGTATATGATGATGCCGCGGGTAAAGTGGATGTCATCATTAAACAAACACAAAAAAGCGGTAAGCTATTTACATTACCCATTGCAGTTGATATTTATAATGGAACAACTAAAGTTCGTCATACTGTTTGGGCAAAAAATGCGGTCGATACTTTTACATTTAACTACACCAAAAGACCTGACCTTGTAAATGTGGATGGCGATAAAGTATTACTCTGGAATAAGAAAGATAATAAAACACTTGACAATTTTATTCACCAGTATAAATATGCCGGCAACTATCTTGACAGGCTTGAAGCAATTCAATTTGCAGCACAAAAACAAGACGATCCGAAAGCCCTTGACTTATTAAAGACTGCATTGAAAGATAAATATCACGGGCTTCGTAACGCAACAATATTTAGTTTAGATCATGGAAAATGAAAAAGTAAAACAAGCCGTTGAGCCAATTCTTGCTGATCTTGCAAAGAATGATAAGAAATCAACAGTAAGAGCAACTGCCATTGCTCAACTCGGGGAATATAAGAAACCAGAATATGCTTCTCTTTTCAAGGCCGCAACAAAAGATTCTTCTTATTCAGTTTCGGGAAATGCATTGAATGCTTTATTAGAAATTGACAAAGATGCTGCCACTGCTATTGCAAAACAATTGGACAAACAGCCTGCTAAAGGTGCCTTACAAAATTCTCTGCAAAGTGTAAAAGCAGCGTCAGGAGATGAAAGTCTTGAAGAAGAGATCATTGGTGGATTTAATAAACTACCGGTATCACAGGCAAAATTCAATTCACTCGGTTCGCTTGGCATTTATCTTGGCGCACTAAAAAATACAGATAAAGTCAAAGCTGCCGTTGATGAAATTGTAAAATTTCGTGAGGCAATACCTCAGCAATTCAGAAAGCAAACCGATCCTTTTATAAATGAAACGCTACAAAATATTGTTACAAAAAAAGAAGAAGCGCTGAAAGCAGATGCAGGCAACACCGCTTTAAAAGAATTGGTTGAATATATCAAATCAAAAATTCCGCCGGCTGATAAAAAAGGATTTTAATTATCTACTATAAATAAAAAACCTCTCAACTTGTGAGAGGTTTTTTTTATTTTTTTATACCAGCTCCGGTAATTCTTATCATCTTCTGTTGCGACGCTCCGTTCATCTTATACTCTCCATTCAGCAATAGCGTCGCTCCCGATAATTATCGGGATTATCCAGAGCACAAGTGAAAAATAAGCGAAGCTTTATTCCAAACTTGAGGACGAAGTACTGAAGGATCGCAATCCTTTCATCGCCCTGTAATTCTATTCAACACTTACCAACTCCCGCTGGCCCCACCACCACCACCACTTCCACCACCAAACCCTCCAAAGCCACCGCCTCCACCGCCGGACCATCCACCACCACCTCCGCTTCCGAAACCTCCGCCCCACCAAATAGGTCCGCCCCAATTGCTATAGCCGCGGCGGGAAGCAAAACCACCACCTCTTCCACCTCTTCCAATCGCTCCAATGATCATCCAAATAATAATTGCTGCAAGAATGATATGCCATTTTTTTATCCCTTTGCCTTTACCATATCCTTCCGGCGCTGTATACCTGCCTTCGGCAGCTTTAATTATTTCATCTACTGCTTCAGTAAGTCCGCGATAATAATTCCCTTCTCTGAAATTGGGTTGAATATTATTTTGAATAATTGATGAAGCGACATAATCTGTAACAGCCCCTTCAAGTCCATATCCAACTTCAACTCTTACTTTCTTATCATTTTTTGCTACTAAAAGAACAACACCATTGTCTTTATCAGCCTGGCCGCCTACACCCCATGTTCTTAATATTTGCAACCCGACATCTTCTATAGAATTTCCTTTTAATGCCGGAATAATAACAATCGCTATTTGATTGGAAGTACTTCTATCATAAGCATTCAATTTCTCTCTGAGCGCCGATTGCTGCTCTGGTGTAAGTGTATTTGTTTGATCCAATACAAGTCCTACCGCTGAGGACGGCTTTTTCGGAACAACATCGGTTTGTGCATGAACACAAACTGAAACAAATAACGAAAGAAAAAGGAAAAATCTTTTCATGCAATCTTATTTACCGAATACGATATCATCCGGCAATTCATTTTTATCCGTATCATTATTATAAGGAAAAAGTTGTGTCAGCGCTTCGCCTATATCTGTCACCACCTCCTGTATACCTTCCGCATAATTTTCTCTATTAAAATTGCTGATCATTTTTTTTACTTCAGCATTCCAATAATCATTGCCCAGTTTGCTGTGAATTCCTTCATCACCAAAAACAGCAAGCTGTTTATCTTTCAAAGCAATGTACAGCAACACAGCATTCCGGTCAGCGGTTTCATTCATTTTTAATTCAGCAAAAATTTCTTTGGCCCTGTCGATGGCATCCATATAACTGCAGCGGTCCTCAACGAATACTCTTACCTCCCCACTTGTTCTCCGCTCTGCCTTGCGAACAGCTTCCACGATCTGAAGCTTTTCTTCTTCAGAAAAAAAATCTTTCTTTTTAAAAAATGAAAACAAACTCATTTATTAAATTTTACTTCTATTGGTTTTTCAGCACCGGCCACGCTTTCAAATCCTTCTTTTTGCGCGAAGCCGCTTATACCTGCTACAATATTTCTTGGAAATGCTCTTACCGATCTATTGTAATCATAAACAGATTCATTAAAATCTCTTGCGGCAACAACAATTCTTCTTTCTGTTCCTACCAGTTGATCCTGCAAAGCAAGATAAGATTTGAGTGCCTGCAATTCCGGATATGCTTCAATAAGCAAGATCATTCTATTTACATTTACTGCCAGTGAATCCTGTAATTGTTTTTGTCTCTTATAATTTTCCCCGTTCACTTCTTTTTGCCCGGTTCCAGCCAACGCATTACTCCTTGCTTCAGCCACCTTTTCCAACACAGATCTCTCAAATTCTGAAACTCCCTTTACTACACTCACTAAGTTTGGAATAAGGTCCAGTCTCCGCTGGTAAGTGCTTTGCAGATCAGACCAATGTTGATTTACTTTCTCTTCTTTCTTTACAAGTGAATTATAAGTAATGCCAAAGTAAAGGATCAGTACAGCAAGAACGATTATGGGAATAAGAAATTTCCTCATTGGTTAAAACTGAACTTTAGGCGCCTTCTCTGCTCCCTTGTCTGCCTGGAATCCTTCCTTTGCGCTGAAGCCAAACATTCCCGCAAATAGATTTGTAGGAAATGACCTGACCTTCGTATTGTAAGCATTTACAGATTCATTAAACTTGGTTCGTGAAATCCTAACGTCATTTTCAATTCCCTCAAGCTGATTCTGCAATTGTAAAAAGTTTTGAGTGGCTTTCAGCTCAGGGTATCTCTCTACGGAAACAAGCAAACGGCTTAATGAACCGCTTAGTTCCGATTGTGCCTGGTCAAACTTTTGAATATTTTCCGGTGTAAGCTGATCTGCATTTAACTGTATAGAAGAAGCTTTTGACCTTGCATTGATCACCTGGGTCAACGTTTCCTGCTCAAATTTGGCAGCACCTTTTACTGTGTTTACAAGATTATCTACAAGATCATATCGCTTTTGATACTCCGTCTGCACATTGTTCCAGGATTTTTTCAAACTTTCATCTTGCTTTACCAGGCTATTATATCCACTGCAACTCCAAACTCCAAGAATAAGAACAAGACCCAATATGATCAATAATGTTAGATTACGAGTACCTTTCATGGTTTTAAATTTTTAGTGGGTTTAAAATTAAGTCTTTTAAAAATACTAAAGCCCATGCTCAAATCAGGGGCCATTTTAAATTTTATGACATAATTACTTGCATGATCACTTTATCGGTGTCCGGCTGAAGGACACGGATAGAAGTTTATACCCGTTTGCAGTGCGAAGGAAGTCAAAGTGGTCCTGGTGAAGATCCTTTTTAAAATCGTATGTAATAACGACACCCATAACAGGATACATCCATTCTTTTGCATTGCCACAATTATCGAAATAATCTGAATACGCGGCATCTTCATAAATAAACCCGTTAAGTGAGTCTTCGAAAATATTAAAATGACAGGTCCGTGATTTTAAAGCGATCAATTTCGACTTGATCGTTTCGAAGTTCTTATCAAGAAAAGCTTTCTTTGGTTTGCTTACCCAGCCTTCTGATTCATCATAATAAGTAACCTTTTCATAAGTGGCGGCAAGTAAATTATCATATGTGAATGCATCAAGCAAATTTGTTTTGAGCCATTTTTCAAACTCCTTTTTATATCTTATAAAGGAGTAATACATTCCATCTTTTGCCACAACACTCAGTCTTGTACTGTCCGTACCCGGGAAAGCTGTTTTTAATAAGGAATGAAAGTTGATATTTTCATTATACCTGAAATTTTCAATCAATACTTTATTATTCGTATCTAGCAAGTAGCCCTCGCCACCAACCCATGAGTAATGATGACAACCTGATTCTTTGCCTTCATCCCAATATTTTTTAGTCCCATCTTTTAAAGCCCAAACCATTCCATTTTTCACTTTGGACAATGCATCATACCCGGCCGGGATTACGATCTCGCCTTTTCTGTTGAACAAGCCAACTTTTTCGGTCGGTTTAACTTTAAACCTGATAAAGCCTTCGCTTTCACAATCAGTTTCTTCACCAAAGAACATGCTGTCTCTTCCTACAACTTTACCGGCTTTAGTTAAATAAAAACTTTTGACAACACCATTTTTTTCCTGGGTTACAGAAATAATGTCATCAAATTTGTTGGGAAAACTAAAGTGAGAAAATTTTGGTTCGATCCGAACTTTTCCGGTTCCATCTTTATAACCAAAAAGCGTAGTATCCTTATTCCAAAAAGCGGTCCATGTATCTGCTTTTTGTGCGGATAAGGAAAAACTGAAGATCGATAAGAGATATAGGAAGAACGTATATCTCATTTATATTTTGATTATTTGATCGCAGCAATGCCCGGCAACTCTTTTCCTTCAAAATATTCAAGCATTGCACCGCCACCTGTGCTCACATAACTTATTTTATCAGCAAACCCAAATTGATTGACCGCCGCAACACTATCGCCGCCGCCAACAAGTGAAAAGGCTCCTGAGCTTGTAGCCTCCGCAACCGCCTTTGCAATCACCTTGGTGCCATGCCGGAATTTCTCCATTTCAAAAACTCCCATCGGGCCATTCCATAAAATGGTTTTACTGCGTTTGATGATGTTGCAAAACTGGTCACAGGCATTCGGGCCAATATCCAGTCCCATCCATCCCGCAGGAATATGATTGCTCGGTGCATCTGACGTATCGGCATTTGCTTCAAACTTATCGGCAATGATTGAATCAGGAGGCAGATGAATACAAACTCCTTTTTCTGTCGCTTTTTTCATAATCTCTTCGGCAGTGTCAAGACGATCTTCTTCGCAAAGTGAATTACCGATTTTTCCACCCATAGCCTTTAGAAAAGTATACGCCATGCCGCCACCGATAATGATGTCAGTTGCTCTTTCCAATAAATTTTCAATGATCAAAATTTTATCAGAAACTTTAGCGCCGCCAATGATTGCAGTAAAAGGTTTTTCAGAATTATGTAAAACTTTGTCTGCATTTTTTATTTCAGCTTCCATCAACAAGCCAAACATTTTTTTATCTCCGGGAAAAAATTTTGCAATAACGGCAGTGGATGCATGCGCCCGGTGTGCCGTACCAAATGCATCATTTACATAAACATCACCCAGCTTACTTAGTTTTTCGGCAAAGGCTTCATCTCCTTTTTCTTCTTCTTTATAAAAACGAAGATTTTCCAATAATAAAACTTCGCCGGGTTGAAGATCGGCTGACATTTTAATTGCTTCCTCACCGATGCAATCATTAGCAAATAAAACGGTTTCGCCATTCAGCAACCTTCTCAAATGCACAACCAGGTGTTTCAAAGAATATTTTTCTGTTGGGCCATCTTTCGGGCGGCCAAGATGACTCATTAATATAACACTGCCTCCATCTTTAATTATCTTTTGAATAGTAGGAACAGCAGCTCTCATTCTTGTATCATCAGTGATCGCATATTTATCATTTAACGGAACATTGAAATCGACACGGATCAATGCTTTTTGTCCTTTGAAATTATGATCTGAGAATTTTGACATAGTAACTATTTTGGAGCATCAAAAATAACTGAAACAAAAATGCCCCGTAGACAATCCGGGGCATTAATATTATTATGAAATAATTTATTTAATCAAGTTTTGCAAAATAATGCAATGTGCGAACCAATTGGCTTACATAACTCATTTCATTATCATACCAGCTTACGGTTCTTACCAGTTGCGTATCACCTACAGTTTGCACTTTGGTTTGCGTGGCATCAAACAAAGAACCGAAACTAATACCTATGACATCGCTGCTCACAATTTCATCTTCTGTATAACCAAAGCTTTCGTTGCTGGCAGCTTTCATCGCAGCATTTACTTCTTCAACAGTAGTTTTTTTACCAAGCATTGCAGTTACTTCAGTAAGTGAACCGGTAAGTGTAGGAACACGTTGCGCAGAGCCATCCAGTTTTCCTTTCAGGTTTGGCAATACAAGACCGATCGCTTTTGCAGCGCCGGTACTATTAGGAACAATATTTTGTGCAGCAGCTCTTGCACGGCGAAGATCACCTTTCGGATGCGGAGCATCCTGTGTATTCTGATCATTTGTATATGCATGCACTGTTGTCATCAAACCATTCACAATTCCAAATTTTTCATCAAGCACTTGTGCCATTGGGGCCAGACAATTTGTAGTACAGCTTGCACAACTGATAATTGTTTCGCTGCCATCAAGAATACTGTGATTAACATTGAATACAATTGTTTTCAGATCGCCGGTGGCCGGTGCGCTGATCACCACTTTTTTTGCACCTGCTTTTAAATGTGCTTCTGCTTTTGTTTTATCAGTAAAAAAACCTGTACACTCCAGCACTACATCAACATTATGATCCTTCCATGGAATTTGTGCAGGATCTTTTTGTGCATATATTTTTATATCATCACCATTTACGACAATTGAATTCTCGGTAGCTTTTACTTCTGCATCAAAACGTCCCTGTGCACTATCATACTTTAAAAGATGCGCCAATACTTTTGGACTGGTAAGATCATTAACAGCTACTACATCAATGCCATCCATTTTATATATCTGGCGGTAAACAAGACGGCCGATACGTCCGAAACCATTAATTGCAACTTTAACTGTGCTCATGATTAGTTAAGATTTTATTTTGAGGTGCGAAGGTAAGGAACAGACCGGATTTATAAGTTCGTTTGATTTACGAGGAAAGCAATTTTTATGTAGCCAGCTTTTGTAATTCTATTAAGCCCAATTGCGACGCTCCTGTTCAGGGTTCTGTAAGCCAATTTGGCGATTAAATGTTCAATGCTCAACTAACAATGCTCAATATTCAATTTATGAAACCTGATAGTTGAGCATTGTAAATTGAACATTGAGCATTGAACATTTATACGAAAAACAACTATGAGAAAAATTATTTCCTGTTGAAATAATTACCCGGAATCACTTGCAAAAAAAAGGCTGACCAGGAATGGTCAGCCAAAACTGCTTATGCTTATGTCCGTCAGTTTTACTCTTTAAAAATTTTTCCGTGTTTTATTAGTGTTTAGCCCACCACAATGGTGTCAACACCTCATCGGGCCCGCCTAAAAATCCTACAGCCTGTGTATAGCCATTTGGATTACTGTTTTTCAAACCAGATGGGTAGCGTACACGTTGCGGGAAAAACTTGACATTACTTGTCATGTAATTACCGGAATTCAATGCAGGAAGATTAGGTAATGGATTTTCTACCATTACATTTTCAAAGAATGGTAATCCTAATCTTCTTTGATCGTTCCATGCCTCTAATGGAACCCATGGAACCTGTGCAATGAACTTTTGAGTTATGATCTTTATTAGTTTGTCATTTCTCACTGTTCCGTTTTTATAAAGATCATTTTTTGGATAATTAATGTTCGCTGAACCAGGAGCATTGGTATAACCATTGATATAATTCATACTATGTGTAGCTCCGGGCTCTGTTGTATGGTCCCAGCTAACAGAAGTGCCCGCCATATTATAATCTGTAGAAGTCAAATAAGCACTAGCAAAAGAAGATACACCCCAATATTCAAAACTTGCTTTAATACCATTTTCATAAGCAGTTTTTCCACTCATAGGAACTGTCCATCCTTTTTCTGCTGCTTCGGCAAGAAGAAAAAATGTTTCCCATGGTGCAAAAAATATCCGCTTGTTTCCGCTTCTGCGAAACTGGTGAGATAAACGGGGAATAGTGCCCTCAAAAAGTCTTACCTGGTTTCTTGCACCTTTTACACCCCAATCTCCCCCAGGATATGCATTCCAGTTAAACTTTGCATCAATAGATTTGACAGTAGCACCCGAAGCATCCACAAGTATTCTTGTTGTGGTCTCTGCATTATTATCCCAGCTTGGATAAGTATTGAAGTTAGGATTTGAAAAATCGCCGGGCATGATATAAGTTTTATATGCACGGGGATCGATTGAATAAGGTAAACCATCGAGCCAGTATTCAGCCATTGGAAAATTTGTAGATGCAGGAAAATGCTGATCGAATTTTAATCCAACATAATTTGCAGGCTTTATATAACTATGATATGAGGCTGCCAATTGATCCTGGCTTTTTACTCCGCCCAGGCCGGTATATAAAGTATTTAAGGTCGCCGTCATAAAATGGCCATTCCATTCGCGGGTCATTTCACCGGTTAATGCATCCCATCCATCTTTTTCTGCGATTTGAAATGTTTGATCAGTAGCAGTTAACAATACGTCTGATGCAGCTGCTTCAAATTCAGCTTTTGCTTTAGCAGCATCCACTTCTGATAGTCTCATTGCCAACCGAAGCCTCATCGAGTTAGCATATCGCTTCCAATTATTATAATTGTAGGCATAGGCAGGGTCCAATTTTTTTACTTCGTCCGGGTTAGTTACCGCTACATCAAGTTTGCTGCTTGCATCCTTCAATTCGGAGAGCAGGAAATAATATACATCTTTTACACTTGCAAATTCAGGATTTACTCCCTGGAAACCATTGATCGGTATTGGGCCGAAGAGATCTGACAATTCACTCATCAGGTAAGCCCTCCATATACGTGCAACCTGTAATAAATTATTAGTATACGATTTTGAAGTGCCCGCAGCAATTTTTTCCTGCGCTACCTGTATGGCTGAATTGGCTGCATTGAGCCATCCGGACATATAACCGCCGCCATAATAATCACTTGACCAACCGTCATTATAACTTCCGCCGGAAAGACCGGTGCCATTGAATGAAGTATGACCGGCAACTTCCCAATACAAAACAAAGATCCTTTCGGCGATATGCGGATCCATTTGCGCTCCAATGATGGAACTGTTGATGAAATATTCAACCTGCACCTGGTCGGCATTTGCCGCCAATGGGTTCCGGTTTATTTCGTCAAATTTTTTACATGATGCCAACAACACACAGAATGCCGTAAGTACAACATGATTTGGTTATTATATTTTTCATTTTATTAAATATTAGCATGATTTAGAAACTAAGAGTTAAGTTAAACAGGAATGTACGGGTTGTCGGCAATCCTGCATTTTCAAAACCGGTTGCATTCGTATTGGTGGCATATACTGATTCGGGGTCAATACCTCTTACATGACTTTTGATCAGCCATACATTATTACATGATATCCCAATTTTTGCTCTTTGTATTGGTGTTTTTGATATAAACCCTCTCGGTAACTCATAGCTCAACTGCACATTTCTTAAACGAACATTTGAAGCATCATACAAATTAGCTTCAGTAACACCAAGGTTATTGGCCGTAGCAACGGCACGCCAATATGCCTGCTGCGATACTGCTATGGTGTTTTTAGTAAACCCACCGCTGCCATTAGAAATTACACCGTCAACTACAAAGTTCTCCCTGTTTCCGCCCGGTGCAGTTACAGCTGCAGTACCATTGGCCTGCATGGCAACATGCGTAGCAGAAAATATTTCACCCCCAAATCTTGCATCAACCTGGAATGATAAGCCAAGACCTTTATATTCGAATGAATTGGTAACACCCAACAAACCAGTAGCCTGCTGATTCCCTAATCTTACAATTTCAGGATCTCTTGTTGGTAAACCCTGGGCATTTAATATTAGCTGACCAAAGTTTGCACTGCTTGGGTCTTTCACCCTGGTAAATTTAGTTCCATATATTTCTCCATACTTCTCACCTACCACAGCTAACACCGCAACATCATCAAAACCACCAAGGCTGTATTTTGTAACGTCCTCTGATAATTCTTCTACTGTATTGTCATTTGCAGAGTAGTTAACTGCAATATTCCAATTTAGTGAGGAAGGCTTATTTAAAATTCTTCCATCAAGCATTATTTCTATGCCGGTATTTTGAATATCGCCAGCATTTATTTTTTTTGCCGAATACCCGCTTTGAGGGTCCATTGGAAGATCGATCAATTGCATTGTTGCATTTGCTTTATACCAGGAGAAATCCAATCCAACACGGTTTTTTAAGACGCGCAATTCAGTTCCTATCTCCAAAGATTTGATCAATTCACTTTGTACATTCGGATCGAGCAACACAGGGTTTCTGGAGGCAACTGTGTTACCATTTGGATCTTTACCAATGCCATACGTATTATATAGCTGGTAAGGCGGAAGATCATTACCAACCTGGGCGTAGGAGACTCTTAGCTTACCATAGGTCAGCCATGACGGCAAACTTTCAAACATGTCCGTATACACATAAGATAAACTTAGTGATGGGTAAAAGAAAGAGCGATTTGTTTTGCTCAAGGTAGAAGACCAGTCATTTCTAAAAGTAGCATCTATAAATAAGAACCCATCATAGTTAAGTTGCACGCTGCCGTACATTGAATTGATCCTTCTTTCAGTAAATCCTTCGCCTACAGTTGGGTTGCTTACTCCATTATTCAATGAAAAAAGATCAGGGACAACTAACACACCCGAATTAGCACTTATAGAAGAAAATTTTTGTGCCATCAGGTTACCACCCAATGTAACCGCACCTCCAACTTTACCAAACACATTATCCTTACGGGCAGATATCAACGTGCTGAAATTAGTTTCTGAAAAAGTTTGCTTGCCTTTGCCATATCTTCCGGTAGGAGTTAAAGGGCTGCCACCATACACTTTTGATTCGGTATTTGTCGTGTACAGGTCGGCACCGGCTTTTACTTCAGCATTAAGCCAACTGGTAAAATTATATTTTACAGAACCATTCATGATAAACCGGTCTCTTGAATCTTCATTGAGATTATATTTATTCAACCAATATGGATTTACCTGGTTGCCCGCCCCGGGAAACCAAACCATTTTTCCATCGGCATTCAAAGGGTTACTATAAGAAGTGATATCGATTGACCGGGGAAGCATGTATAATACATAAGCGCTGCTGTTATCCCTTCCGCCAATTGGCCTGTTATTTCCCTTTGCATTACTGTATTGAATTTTTGTGTCTGTTGTCCAGCGATCATCATTGCCAAATCTTGTCACTGCTCTTGCAGTTAAATTTGTACGTGTTAATTTGATCCCGGGCACCATTCCTTTATCTTCCAGGCGGGTAAAGGAAGTGTACACAGAACTTTGCTTATACTGCTGCTGGAATGATATACTATGATTTTGGGTAGTACCCTGCTGCATATAATTAGCCACGTTATCAAATGTTGTTGCTTTTACTCCCCAGCTTGTTGTTGCATTGGGAACAGCAACGCCATCCATGCCCTGGCCAAATGAATTCTGCATTTCAGGATTTGTAAAAATATTTTCAATGCCAAAGGAAGAAGAAACAGTAATGCCTAAACCATTTTGTTTTTTTCCGGATTTAGTAGTAATAAGAATAACACCGTTGCCTGCTCTTGATCCGTAAAGTGCCGCAGCAGATGGCCCTTTCAATACGGAAAGGCTTTCAATATCTTCCGGATTAAGATCGGCAATACCATTGCCCATATCTAATGAACGGTTCCAGTAACCATTGTCCGGAGCACCGGTAAAATTATCAATTGGAATTCCATCTACAACAATTAGTGGTTGATTACTTCCCGTCAATGAATTGCTGCCTCTCAAAAGAATTTTAGAAGACCCCGCAGGACCATCACTGGAACGAATAACCTGCAGCCCTGCTACTTTTCCTGAAAGTGCATTCGCCAGGTTAGGTTCTTTTGCAGAAACAAGTGTTTCTCCTTTTATTTCCTGTACAGCATAGCCCAATGATTTTTTTTCTCTTTTTATACCAAGCGCAGTTACAACAACGCCTGACATTACTTTTGAATCTACAGCCAGCTGAATAGTTGCCAGGCCGGTTTCATCAGTTGTATACTCTTTTGTTTCAAATCCAATAGAGCTAACAACGAGAGTTGCCCCGGGCGCAACTGAAATTTTAAAAACCCCTTTCAGGTCAGATGTAACCTGGTTGGTGGTTCCTTTTTCTTTCACCGTTGCGGCGACAACCGGATTGTTGTCGGCATCTTTAACGGTACCCGTGACTAATTTTTTTTCCTGTGCATTTACATCCAGGAAGCACACTACTGCGATGCACCCCAGCAGCAATCGGACGAGCAGATTTTTCATTGCAGTTTAATTTATAGTTATAAAATCGAAATCTTAATTCATCTTTCATCATGTCATCACTTCATTTCCATTGATCTTATTCCTGATCATATCAATTTCATCATAGTGGTCCATTACCAGGGCAGCAGCACCGATAAGCTCCGCCTGGTAACCCAATGATGAGATTTCTATTTCAGTATTCTCAGCTATTTTGGGAATACAATGTTCATTAACGGCCTGTTGAATTGGTGTGAGCCATAATTTTCCTGCAACAGAGCCGCGGCCGCTCAATACGATGAGTTCAGGATTGAGTAAATGAATAAGAATAGCAACTCCTCTTCCAATATCGTAACCTGCCTCTGTCACCAGGTCAACCGCAAATTTGTCGCCCTTAACCGCTGCATCCATGATGGCTTCAGATGTCGTTTCAATATGTTCAAGTGATAAATTCTTCAGCATCGATAATTTGCCATTTTGCAAACCGTGAATAGCCTTTTCAGCCATAGCTACCAGCGATGATTCTGTTTCCAGGCAACCGCTTTTCCCACAACCGCACATTTTATTATTTGTAAAAAGGGAAATATGACTCAATTCACCGGCAAATCCATTATTACCTCTGAATAATTCACCTTTCAGGATCATACCAAGACCGATGCCCCAACCAACATTAATGACCATAGCATTTTGTTTGCCGATCACTGCACCGAATTTCAACTCGGCAAGGGCAATTAAACTGGAGTCGTTATCAATTAAAACAGGAATGCCGACTATCGATTCGATCGTACTTACAATACTCGCACCTTTTTCTGTTTTCAAACAGGAATGATTGATTCCTTTTTTTACGTCAACAAAGCCTGGCATACCGATACCGATACCTGCGATTCTATCTTTAGCAATCCCCGATGATTTTACATATTGATCAATATGATGTGTCAACTGATTGAGTGCATCAGGATTATTAGCTAATACTAGTTCAAGCTTTTTAACCTCTCCCACATATTTATTATTCATGTCAACCATGGCGATACGGGTGATCATCTGATCCATGGATACAGACACGATATACATCAGGTCTGATTTTAAAGAATACATCTGAGGACGTCTGCCACCGGTAGAATTTGCATACCCCGTTTCAATTACAACTCCTTCTTCGATCAATTCATTTAATATCCTTGTGGTAAGAGGTAAACTTTTTTCCGTAAGCTCACTTAAATCAGCGCAGGATAGCTCCTTGTTGAAGTAAAGATGTTTGGCGATAGCCCGTTTGTAAGCAGTTTGTTTTGCAAGCAAATCCTGGAAAATTTCGCCGAATATAGGCTAACTTTTAAAAAAACAATTAAAAGTTATTAATTTTTTTATAGAAGTTGAACTATCATTTGTCAGTTTCTTATCGCGATAACGAAAGTTTTATATTTCCCCCTCCACAAAATACATCTCAATCAACCCTTTATTTTTTGCCGGCTGTTTGCCGCGGAAGCTGCAATTGAATTTATCTTTTACCAATTCATAAGTGCTTTGAGAAATATTAATGCGATTGGCCGCGCTGCTCTGTTCCATTCTTGCTGCCGTGTTCACCGTATCGCCCCAAATATCATATGCAAATTTTTTATTCCCTACCACGCCGGCTACTAAAGGCCCGGTATGAATGCCGATACGAATATCGAAGAACCCGGTTTCACTATTTGATTGCTGTAATCCTTTGATCACATCGATTATTTCCATAGCGGCACTTATCACATTCACTGCATTATGATCTTTTGTATCGGGCAAACCGCTTACGCATAAATAAGCATCGCCAATAGTTTTTATTTTTTCAATATTATGTTTTGAAATGATCTCATCAAATTTCTTGAAGCACGAATCAATGATGGAAACAAGTTCTTCCGGAGAAAGTTTTTCACTCTTGATCGTGAAGTTTTCAAAATCTGTGAACATAACGGTCGCTACTTCATAACTGCGTGGCGTAGTACGGCCCGTTTGTTTTAATTCCTGCGCCACCACTTCGGGTAATATATTTAATAAAAGATCGTCAGATTTTTTCTTTTCGATATACAGTTCATTGGTTCTTTCTTCTACTTTATTTTCAAGTTCGTTATAAAAGATCGCATTCTCAATGGAAATAGCCATCTGGCTTGCCAGCACTTCAACCAAAGCAACACGGTTTTCACTAAATGCACCGTAGGTAAGATCATTTGATAAATAAATAACGGCCTGCACTCTTCCCATATTCATTAACGGGATACATAATATCGACTTGCTTTCATTCTCCCTGATGAAATCATCATTGCCAAAAAGCTGGCTTTTCACAGCATCATCAAGTATAACAGTTTCCTTTGTGAGGTATACATAATTTAAAACTGATTCGGCAAGTAACCCCGACCTGTGAACAGGCACCGATTGCAAAACCTTTATCGCTTCCTCATCTCCTTTTATCTCCGCTTCTATGCAACGTTCACCTTTTCTCTCCATAATAAGATAACCGGTTTGCGCCCCCGCACTTTCAGAAATTATTTGCATCATCTTTCTCAACAGTCTTGATAATACGATTTCTCCGGAAATAGCAGAAGATGCTTTCAACACGGTTTCCATATCAAGACTCCCGGTTCTTTCATGCATTGTTTCCTGCGATGTTTCCTTATGCCAAACGATCGGTTTGCCGGAATGAAGATGCTGTGTACCGTTTCTCCATTTGCTTTAGCTTGGCATCTGCACCCCAGCGTTTGTACGTTCTGTAAGCGTTTTGTAAATAAAAATCTGCAAGCAGGTCTTGCTTTGTATTTAAAAAGAATTGTCCCGCCCTTTCCCAGCAAAAAGCAAGATCATTGATCATACCATTTTCTGTTGCCGTCGTCAGCGCTTTATCATAAAATATTTTTGCATTCTCCATTTCGCCTTTTAAATAACAATACTCTGCCTGCAGCAACAGGGTTTTATGATGATTATATTGCGGCGAAAGTTTTTCAAATCGCTTCAATTGCTGAATATCTTTTTTTACCTGTTGTAAGATCGGTCGTTTTACGGCTGTGTTAATTGAAGAATCGGCGATGGCCAATGAGCGGAAGAAATAAAACAGAGGATTTAAAGAAGTGCCTTTTACCGTTTCCTGGAATCTTTCCGATTGCGCAATATATTTTTTTGCATGTTCGGAATTATTAAATAGCAACGCCAGGTATACTTTTAAAATAAAAAGGTTTTGAAAATATATTTCATTTTCTTTTGTCACTTCGCCAATATCCATCACTGATTCATCATATACATTCCCCTGCAAAAGATCAGGGTTTTCAGTTTCATAAATCAAGTTATCAATTGCCTGGCGGAACAGCCGTATTCTTTTTAGTGTAAGGTCCTGTTTGAATTTTTCAACCTGCAGATCGAGTGTCTCTGCTTTTTTTGAAAGGGTATGAAGCGGCATGCCGCTAATAAATGAATGATAAACGAAATTATGGGCCGCATATGATGCATATTCATTATCTCCATATTCAATTGCCAGCTTAAATGCTTTTTCAAGATCGTTACTGATATCAGGCAATGGTTTTGTCCAATGATCGAGGAACAAATTGCTTGTTGTCAAAAGCGAACCCATTACGGCTTCTGCATTAATCTTCCTGGCCAGCTGAATTGCGATCTCACCCATTTTACGTCCTTTGCTGATCTGTTTCAAATGAGCACTTAATATATATCCATACGCCGCAAAACTGAACGGTGATTTAGCGGATAGTCCATGCTTCACCGTCATTTTTACCATCTTAAAAACAAGTACAGGCACCAGGTTGGGAACGGCAAAATAGGAAGCCGAGGAAATTTCTGACATGATCCGCATGGCAGCTTTTTCCTTCTCTTCTTTCATTTCAGGCAGGTTATTAAAATAATCTGCTGTCTTATTTCTCAGCAACCATCCCGTTTGCAACAGGTCTTTTAATACGGAGAATTTACCGGGGTTTGCGGGTAATTTAATTCCCAGCTTATTCAAAATTTCTAACCCCAGTTTTATTGCTTCTATCAATTTGTTCAGTGCAATCAACTTTTTTATTTCGATCTCATGAACCTTTACGGAATCTATCAATGTGCGGCTATGTTGTATCATTGACTGCACATGCTTGTCTACCTTTTCATATTCGCCGGAGAGATAAGCAGCTTCGGCAGCGTTGACAGTTAATTCAGATAAAAAATCATATTCGTTTTTCCATTCTGCTTCATCCATTACTACAATTCCCTTTTCAAAATATTGCAACGCCTGCGGATAGGCTGTTGAAGCCATTGCTTTTTTTCCGGCCTTTAAATTAAGATCGCCGAGATGGGCCCGTTCTTTCTTATCGGTAAGCAGAGCCGCACCGAGATTCCATTGGTTTACGATTTCAAAGATCCTCTCCTGTTGTTCAACTGGTCCATAATGTGCCGCTAATCTTTTTCCATTTAAAAGATGAAGTAAGGTTTTCTCTTTTTCATTGATCAGTGAGTAGATCGCCTGTTGTATCCGGTCATGGGCGAATTTATATTCATCGCCCGATGGTATCAATAATCCATCAGACACGGCTATGTTCAGTTGGTTTTGTAGTTTATTGTCATCTGTTTGCTTTACGATCGTCAAAATTTTTTTGTCAAACCGGTTACCGATCGCCGAGGCAGTTTCAAGCAAACTAAGCGTATCAGCCGGCAGTTTTTGCACATAGGAAGTCATCAGGTCCACCACATTACCGGACACATTCATTTGCATGATGAGGTCTGCATTCCATTGCCATTGTTGTTTTTCATAATCAAACCACAAGAAACCTTTCGTCATACACCGATCTTAAAAACTGCCAGGTATAAAATGCATTCCCTTTTGTTTTGTTATAGATGATATCGGCTAAAAAAGATGTATGCTTTGATTTAGTGCCAAGTGCCCCTTCCACCAGATCATGTACATCCTCAAAAGAAAGATCGTCCAATTCCATTTCATCAAACGGAACATGCTCTTCCCGCAATTCATTTATCTTTTTAGTGAGCGAATGATTTTCATCTACTTCATTTTTACGATATGCGCCGATCAGCATTACATATTCTATATCCCTGTTCTCCGCAATAATTTTAATCAGGCTCAGCGAAGAAGCGTCGGTCCATTGCAGATCATCAACAAAGATCATAAGCGGATGGTCCTTGTCAGCTATGGTTTTGATAAATCTTGCAAACTCGTAGTTAAACCTGTTTTGCGCCTCGATCCCTTTTAACTCTGGTATGTCCGGCAACTTACCTGTCAGTTCTTCAATCAATGGAATAAATTGGCTGAGAATTTTTACCGAGCCGCCCATTGTGTCCATGATTCTTTTCCGCCATTTTAACCGGTATGCATCTTCAGCCGTAAGGATCATTTGAATAAGCTCATTGAATGCCTGAACGAAAGTGGAGTAAGGTGTATCGGAACTTATCTGGTCAAATTTTCCTTTTATAAAAAAACCTTTTTTTTGCGACACAGGTTTATGCAACGATTCGATCAATGCGGATTTACCGCTGCCTGAATAACCCGATAATAATAACGTTGATTTTTTTCCAACGGAACAATTGCTAAACAAATGATTCAGATGGTCGATCTCTTTTTCTCTTCCGTAAAGTTTTCCCTGTAATAATAATTTACCTGAAAAATCCTGTGACCCAAGCTTGAACTCATCTATTCGCTTATGCGATTCATATTGGTGCAAACATTTTTCCAGGTCTGTCTTTACACCAAAAGCAGACTGATACCTGTCTTCTGCATTTTTTGAAAGCAAGGTCATGATGATATCTGAAACAGCTTGTGGAATATCCTTATTTATTCGCCGCGGTTCTTCAGGAGTTTTGGCTACATGGGCATAGATCAATTCAAGTGCTTCGTCACTTTCAAATGGTAGCTGGCCCGTGAACAATTGATAAAGAATAACCCCGAAGGAATACAAGTCAGCCCGGCTATCGATCGGCCTGTTTATACGACCGGTTTGCTCCGGGGCCATATAGGCAAGATGCTCAATTTTCTTTTCTCTTGAAAATTGTTGCAATGCCCCATATACGTTACCAACAGATGCGTATCCAAAATCGATCAGGCAAGGGCGGTATGTGCCGTTCTCAACAATAATATTTGAAGATTGCAGTTGCCCGTGAAAAATATTTTCCTTTTGCAGATCGTACAAAGCTGTTGCGATGGCTACGGCGAGTTGCAGTTGTTTTTCAAGACCGGGATTTTCATCTGCTATGAATTTGGAAAGGTCCTTCCCCGGCACATATTCCAGCACTAAAGCGGCATGTTCATCTTTCTTTTCCTTTCCGATCGCTTTTCTTATAAAACTGCTTTTTGTTTTTGAGCAGATCTCAAATTCATTTTCCAGTTGAGACATCAGTTCCGGTGAAGGGAATTCTTCATTAATTATTTTCATACAGGTTTGATGACCGTTATCCTTTGCAGGTGTTTTTATGATTAACGAATCAGAACCGTAATGAATAACATTTGCATGATCAATATTCCTGATCATTGAGTGGTGGTTTAAAGAAAAATTCTTTGTAAGTTCATGCTTTTTTGCCGAACTAAGATAAATAAGTCATGCTGGATATTTGATTTTTATATTATATTACCAGCTCATTTAAAACGCCCTGTAAGCCACAAATATATTTCCGTTACCTTGTTTAAAAACTAACCATGGATCTGCTATGAAAAAAATTTCGAACCACCCAAAGCGGATGTTATGATAAAGCAACACCCACTGACCCTTCTTTCTCCTGTAAAACAAGATAAGCTGGAAACACTTGATAAAAGATTAGGCGTTATCAGAGAAAATTTACAGCAAGGCACAGAAACAGAATTCAAAAAAGTATCCACGCTGCATTATGGACGGTGGGTAATATTAAGCCGCGAGTCATTCCGCGATGAGCCGGCGATCCCTGTAGGTACGAGGTTAATATTCTCAACAAATTTTGATGGTGATAAAGACAATCACCTGACTGAACTGGTAACTCAATTGACGCAATATATTGATGATATCTATGAATGTTGTGAAGGCTTTCCTGAACCCGGTGCGAGAACAACGGAAAGCAGAAAAGGATACCTGGAAAAATATATGATAAAGACCTCCGCATTTTTTAATGGTGCACCCGGCCGGTCTGTACAACAAATTCACCAGGAAGAATCTTTGCGGGAACATATTTGGAATTATATCAACAACCGTAAATGGGATGAAAAAACAACGGCAGCAGAAATTCATAAGAACATCAAAAATGAAATTGATTCAAGACCTGAATTTGAATGGTCAAAACAAAAAGCTGAAGTGCAGGGTATAAAATGGCTGAATATTATAGGCTATGGTCTTTTGCTGATAGCGGCAATACCATTAATTATTATCGGTGCTTTATACTTGTTTCTTTTTCATGAACTCTGGAATAAAAAACAAACTCTTACACTAAGCCAGTTGGATGATAAGAAAGTAAATAAGTTGAAAGAAGTAGAAGATCTGTTTCCGCAAAACCAATTTACACAAGTTGCGGTGTTGAAACCGAGTTTTATAAGAAGACTCAATTTCAAGATTTGGATGATGCGAACAAGAGTATTAGCGAACAATGTGTTTGTGCATGGAAAACTATTAAATATTCCAACGATCCATTTTGCCCGCTGGGTTTTATTCGATAAGAATAGACATGTTTTATTCTTCAGCAATTTTGATGGAAACTGGCAACAGTATCTTGGGGATTTTATCGATCAATCAGGATGGGGATTAACCGGCATTTTCAGTAACACAGTAAATTTTCCAAAAACAAAGTTCATGATCACCGGCGGTGCTTATGATGAAGAACATTTTTTGGCCTGGAGCCGCAGCACACAAGTACCCACGCAGGTTTGGTATTGTCCTTATCCTCATTTGTCAATTAAAAATATCAACAACAATACAAAGATCAGAAATGAATTGCGGATGGACCTTAATGAAAAACAGGGCAAAACTATTTTTAAAAAGATTTTAAATTTATACAATGAAATCATTAGAACTTTCAGAGATACAAGCCTATCTTTTTAAAGATTATAAAGAGATGGGTTGTTCAAGATATTACCTGCTGCAGGTAAAAGATACAGCAGCGGCAAAAAAATTTCTTGCATCTGTTGCTGATAATATCACGCATGCAAAGACAGCTATCAATGAAACTTGTCTTAATATTGGATTTACCAGCAGCGGATTAATAGCATTAGGATATAACAATGAAGAGAACATGCATAGTTTTTCCCGTGAGTTCAGGGAAGGCATGGTATCGCCGCATCGCCAGCGTTTGCTGGGAGATTTTGATAGCAGCGATCCTGCTAAGTGGCAATGGGGAGGTCCAAACAATGAACGGGTTGATGTGATACTTATGGTTTTTGGAAAAAATGAATCCATCGCTGAAAATTATTTTCAATCGTTGAAACAAAAATTTGAACCAGGATTTTCTGTGGTACATATTTTAAATGGAAAACCATTGCCCAATGACAGGGAGCATTTTGGTTTTCGTGAAGGAATTTCTCAACCAGTTATTAAAGGCAGCGAAATAACTCCTGCCGGAAATAATAATGATATAAATCCCGGTGAATTTGTAATGGGCTATAAAAATGAATACGATGTTTATCCGGATGCACCTTTGCTTAAAGTTCCCCAGGGCAATCTAGAATTACTTACCGATAATCCTGACGGGTATGAAGATGAGTCAACCCATAAACCATTTAAAGATATCGGACGAAACGGAACTTATTTTGTTCTGCGACAACTGGAACAAAATGTCGATGGCTATTGGAGTTTTCTAAAAAAACAAACTATAGACGAACACGGAAATACAAATAATGAAGAAGCGACAAAAATTGCAGCCAAAATGATGGGGCGTTGGCCAAGTGGTGCGTCGCTTGTAAAACATCCGGATAAAGATCCTGGCCCTGGTGTTGATAGCGACGATAACAGTTTTGGTTATATAAAAGAAGATAAGGATGGAGAAAAATGTCCGTTTGGTTCGCATACCCGGCGCACTAATCCAAGAGATCATTTTGAAGAATCACCTCCGGGAGTTTCTTTGAAATTGACAAGACGTCATCGCATCATGCGTCGTGTTCGTTCTTATGGTGAAGATTTTATCGGCTCTGCGGAAAATCATAAACCCAACGGAGAAGTTGGTTTATTGTTTGGAGTTTTTAATGCAAATATTTCCAAGCAGTTTGAATTCATTCAATATACCTGGGCCAATTCTCCAAAATTCAAAAAACTTTATGATGACCCTGATCCTTTCATTGGTGTACGGGAATGTCCTGCAGCAGGAGTAAAACAGAACTTTACTATACCGCAAAAAACAGTAAATAAAGTTATTCCTGATCTGCAAAGCTTTGTGACTGTGAAAGGAGGTGCTTATTTCTTTTTTCCTTCAGTGAGTGTTGTGAAATTTTTGGGAACGATCTAAGGTTGAAATGCTTTAGCGATTTGCAGCGTGTCAATATATGCACGGCCTTCCACTATTTTTTGATCCTTCAATATAAACACCTGTATCCAATGCGTGGTGTAGCTTTTTCCGGTAGGAATTACATGTGCCGTGTCTTCTCCCATAGCAACAACAGTATCTCCATTACCTAAAAATTGCTTTGGAACAAATGAATTTACTTTTATTGATTGGGAAACAAGTGTAAGAAATTTTATCATTCCTTCATGGCCATTAAATGTTCCGCAAAAAGGAATATCCGGTGCGCCGGGTCGCATCCATACTACATCTTTATCAAAATGGGCCAATATGCCGGGTACATTGCCTTGTCCAAAATTTTTATAAACATCCTGTACTATCTGAATATTATCCATAGTTATGTCTTATTAATATCCGTAAAAAAATCAGGGCCGGCTTCCGGTTCTATTATCTTCTATACCATTATGCTTATGCCGAAATGCATACATCTCTTCATAAATAAATGCCCGTATGCGATTAAAAGAACCAAGCGGCCGATGCTCGGCAAGGCAATGCCATGGATTAAAAGAGAGATTGTCGCCAAATTCCTGCCGTTCATGCGTATCACATATTTGTTTTGGTATCCTGATCGTGGCAAGTTTTATAAATGGAGAATCCCAAACCACTGTTGGATCTTCAATTGGCATTTTTACAGCATCGGTTTGAAATTGGATACAGAAATCAAACTCCACAACATTTTCTTTTACGGTAGCTGCAAAATTATTTCTCAAAAGATCTTCACTTGTGGTATCTGTGTTTATCAATTGATTTGACGGTGAAGGTATAACAGCATATTTAACGGCTTTTGATTCATCACCGAAACGGTAAGGCACCGTACTGAAATAAGAAATTTCGCAGGGATTGGAAATTTTAATAGCTGCTTTTTTTGCCCGCTTTAAAACATCAAGATTAGAAAGTGCAATTCCTATTTTTCTTGGCAGCGTGGCCAATGAAAAAGGCGTTGTAACAACACTTAATATATCCCTGAATTTTTTTATATCACCCGACACAAAATTTTTTGTATTCATTAAAATAAAATCATGGCTCGTTATGTCGGGATGATTAAGGTCTAACTTTTTTCCCGGCACATTCATGATCCTGATGGCTAATCCCCTGATATCTTTTTTATAATCCGGAATGGGATGTGTTTTACCATTAGAAAAACGCAGCCATGCAGGATAAGATTTTATTTCCTTAAATACACCAACTCTTAACTCGGGCGAAATATCTTTATTGATAATAAACTCTGCTTTCACACATCCATTCATTTTTGGATGTATCTGCCGTAAATGTCTTTTCCTATTTGGACCCTGTGCATAGGTTCGCAGCATTTCATCTTTTAATAGTTTAACCATGCTCTCTGCAATTTTCATTTCATTATCTTGCGGGTATTCTTTACCTAATATCAAACCTGCTGCGGCTGGCTGCTCTTTCATAAAAATCTTTTTGGTGGTGAAAGTGTTTCGATCTTATTTAAAAAGCCAATGAAATTAAGGTTTATTTGGATTAATAAAATTGATTTTTGCTCCAATTATAAATCAAAATGCAGGAAAGTTAACGGCTCAATAATAAAACTACTATACAGAACAAAAACTTTAAGAAAAAAGATTAATTTCATCAGTCCTATTAATACACCATCGCATATCCTGCCTTACAAGAACTGAACCGTGACATTTTCAAGCAATTGATTTTTTATGAATAAGATATTTTCAGACCAATACGACTGGGATGAGCTGCTCGACTTTATAGCTGAAAAAAAGCTTACTCCTGTGCTGGGAAAGGAAATGTACACTTTCAAGGATGGAGATAAGCTGGCGCCACTGGATAATTACCTGTCACAAAAAATACTGGAGCTTCATAAAATTTCTGATCACAATACACTCAGTTTATCTGAAGCTGTTAATTACCTTGAAATAGAGAAGAAAGTAAAAGCAATGGATATCATACGTAAGCTCAAATCCATTGTAAAAGATATAAGCTTTGAGTTGCCGTTGCTTCATGATTTTTTAAGCATTGATGATCTGAATTATTTTATCAACACTACTGTTTATAATACTGTATTGGAGAAAAAAATCTTTGAAACAAGAAAGCAGCAAGCCACTTCAATAAATTTCTCCATCAACGAACCGTTTGCCGATTGCCCTGATATTGAAAAATTAACTTCTCCATTTATATTTAATGTTTTTGGATCATTGCTCAATACAGTGGACCCTGCATTAAGTGAAGAAGACATGCTGGAATATACCGGGTTCTTCAAAGAAAAAACAAGTGCGGCTACAAATATTGTGAGTGCATTAAAAAATAAAAATTTGTTATTCCTGGGTTGTACATTCCCTGATTGGATGGTACGTTTTGCCCTGAGGTTGCTATCTCACGAACCACTTCACGAGTGGGGTTCAAAAAGAACTGTTATTACCGTTAACGATCCTTCCGATCTTCGTAATCAGCAAAATAATTTTCTTAAAAATTATGATGTCATCACATGGGAAGGCAGTACGGGTGAATTTGTGCATGAACTGCATAGCCAATGGAAAAAAAGGAATCCAGCTAACGGTAAAAACAAATCCATTTTTCTCAGCTATACAAGAGCCGATGTGCAGGCCGTGGAGAATTTAAAAAAAGGAATTGAGCAAATTGGCAACATAACATGCTGGTATGATAAACGTGAATTGGAACCAGGTGATGACTGGCGGGAAAAAATCGTTGTGAACATACGAAAGGCCGATCTGTTCATACCGCTTATCTCTGCCAATAGTCTTGACCATGAAGATGGATATGTACAAAAAGAATGGTTGCAGGGAATCAATGAATGGATATTCAGAAATGCGGATAAAAAAGCCGATAAATATTTGATCCCGGTAATAATTGACGACAGCAGATCCTACGGTGAAAAAGTTGTCAGGCATTTTGATTCGAAAATAAATTTTACAAAAGTACCGCAGGGTAATCCTAATGCGGAATTCCTGGAAGATCTAAGGAAAATACTCAACCTCGTATAAGTAACTTATATGCCATCAACCCCTAATTCTTCTGACCAGGCAATTGCAGGTTCCTTTTTGGGGTTGCAATCTTATACGGAGGCGCAATCAAACTTATTTTTTGGAAGAGATACGGAAACAGATACACTCACAAGCCTGATTGACGTAAATACATTGACCATTGTTTTTGGAAGATCAGGAACAGGTAAAACATCTTTGTTAAATGCCGGTGTTTTTCCAAGATTGAGGAAAAGTTTTTGTCTTCCATTCAGGATAAGGCTTGAATTCAATTCGAACAGTGCTGACCTGATAACACAAGTGAAAAAAGTATTAAAAGAAGAGATAGACAAGTATGGATTTAAAGTTGATGCTTATCCATCGTCAGAAACATTGTGGGAATATTTTCACAAAGAACCATTATGGAAAACGGTAACCCCGATCCTTGTCTTTGACCAGTTTGAAGAAATATTTACGCTGTCAAAATCAAATCCAAGATTTGCTTCGGTTGAGTTACCATTGTTTTGGCAAGAGTTATCAAACCTTATAGAAAATCATATACCGGAAAACCTGAAGGAAAAATTTCTCGAACAAAAAGAAAAGGTTGGCTACAATTATAAGAAACCAAAAGCTAAAGTTGTTTTCTCATTTCGCGAAGAATATTTACCTGAGTTCGAAACATTAGCGGCAAAAATTCCATCTTTAAAATATTCAAGGTTCAGGTTGCTGCCTATGAATGGCAACCAGGCATATGAAGTGATAACAAGAACATGGAAAGAAAATATTAATACAAAGGAAGCCAAACATCTGGTATCTTATTTTACCAATGAGCCCGGCATAGAAGACTATAGTTTTGTAACAGTAGAACCATCATTGCTTAGCCAGGTATGTGCATATATAGACAAAGAAAGAATGGAAAGCGGCGGAGGAAAAGTTTCTGCTGAATTGCTGAACAAATATCCAAAAGAAACAATTCTCCGTTCCATTTATAATGAAGCAATTATTGCCGCCGACAATTCATTGAATCTTCCCAATGATAAAGAAGCAAACAAAAACCTTATTAAAGTATTTGTCGAAGAAAAATTAATAACGACGGAAGGCTACAGAACAAGGTATAACCTGTCAGCCGATGATGAGGTGCTAAAGCCGGGTATACTTGCATTGACGACCAGATACTTTATAAGGGAAGATGATAATGTTGTTGAATTGACACATGATGTACTGGCCCCTATTATAAAATCAGACAGGGAAAAAAGGAGAACAGAAATTGCCCTGGCAGCGGCCAGGAAACGAGCAAGGAAAAAAGCGATCATATTGATCATTGGCTCATTATTAATAGCGGGAATTGTATTTGCCATCTTTTCAATAGCAAGTGCAAAAGCTTTTAATGCGATGGAAAAATCATTAGCAAAAAAAGAGGCAGCTGATAGCGCAGTCAGTGTATTAAATAAGAAGATCGAATTTCTCAGGCAAGACTCAATCAGGCTCGCCGGTTCAAAAACCAGGAGTGATACAGTATTTATTTATCGACCCGATACTACTGGCGGAAATACAGCCGGGAATGTGTTAGAAGATAGCATTGCCAGGCTGACAAATCAGCTGGCTCTGTTGGAAAGTGAAATTACAGGCATGAAAAGCGAACTGAAAAAAAAGGATGCCCGTCTAAATGATATTCATGTCGAAAATGAACAATTCAGATCGAATGCGGCCTCCCGGGCAGATGCATTACAAAAAACAATCAATGAGCTGTATAAAAAAATTGACGAGTATAAAAAAGATTCAATAAAATCCGCGACCAGGATCAGGGAGCTTGAGACAACTATTACAAATCTCCGGGGACAAATCAGAAAACTGGGTGAAACAATACAGGAATTAATGAACAGAAATCCCGGCCGCATAAATTCAAATTTGAGGATACAGGTATATGATAAATCCGGGCCTGAAAGAATTCCTATTACAAAAGATACGTTTGCTGTATATATAATTCCTTTAAATAATAAGAACAGAAAAATCCTGGAAAAGAACACATCTGCGCTATATACTAAAGACTGTAACGAATTCGATAAAATGCGGAACAACCTTGTACAGGTACAAAAAGCTTATTATGAAAATGGATATTATTATCCGCCCAATGTTCTTCCCAACGGCAAATACAAAATAAAAATCTGCAATATTTTGGATGGTTATTTCGATCTTAAATTACCGAGTACTTCCGGATCTGTTTTCTGGAAGCTTGCACCCAGGGACAAGGTTGAAATTAAATTAGGACGTTTTTAATTTAAAAATTTCCAAAATGCTCCGGCTTGATCACCGATGAAGCGCCTTTCCCAATCTCATAAAGCAATTCTTTATTCTTTGCTCTAGCCATATCTGCTATACTTATTACATCATGATCATTAAATTCTCTTTGTAGTCCAAGTGCATTCAAATTATCTTTTGTGATCGCAAAGTTGTAGCGCAAATAAGAAATCAGTGGTGTGCCTGAAAGCAGATCCTCGCTCATATTTCCAATTTCTCTATCCATTACTTCTGCCGTTGGTGATTTAGATAACCATTGCAATAAGATCCTGTTTTGCCAGCTTGCATCCTGCATCAGCATATCAGGAATGCTGCTTGCCCATGTTAGCATTGTTGCTTCATCGATGTCTCCTACCTGTTTTTTAAATTCAAGGCTACCGGTACCTACCGATACCAACAATAAATTATCGGCACCCATCGGCCAGTGAAAAGGAAATCCTTTTAATGTAGCCACCATCAATAATGTCAATGAAGGGTTATTGGCCATGCTTAATCCGCCATCAATAAAAGCTGCCGACTGATCTGCTTTTACATCCATTAACTGCGGCGCAAAATATGTGGGAGCTGCAGTACTTGCTCTTACAACCTTCCACAATAAAAAATCTTTGTTCTTACTTGTGGCACTATCATAATATTTTCCTCTTGGATGATTGATCACCGGCCAAATGCTGTTTGTATCTGCTCTTTTAGCAACTATACACAGCCCTGTTTTTATTTTATCGCTGCCTAAAGTGGTATCAGCGCCTAATGCACTTTTCAATCCTTCGGCCATTCCTGTATAATTATAGTTTGCTTTTAGCCACTGATATGTTTCCAACGGGTTCCACCAATTTCTTTTCTCACCAAAAATTTTATTCCCAAGGTCCATATACAACTTTGTTATTTCATCTACCGTTTTTCCTAATGCCAAAAGCGATGCGATGATAGCACCTGTTGAAGTGCCGCCAATCAAATCGAAATAATCACTCAACCTGAAATCTTTATTTTCAGGATGCTTTGCTTTTAATATGTCTTCGATCTTTTTTAAATAGCCCAGCGTAAGGGCACCGCGGATGCCGCCGCCATCTAATGAAAGGATCTTTTTTGGAGTTTTCGCATCCAGGCGTTCAACTAAAGCAGTCATGTCGGTTTTATTGGTGGTTTAAGAAATCAGTTACTTCTTCAAGTGTGTTGAAAACGTTGGCACCGTTTTCTTTTATCATCTTCGCTACCTGTTGCAACGATTTTATTTGCACATCGCTGAATGTTTCTTCTTCATCTTCATTTATAAAACAAAATATAGTTTTCTCCGGACGTTTGTTACTATCATCGGCTACTTCAGCAATAGAATAAAAACCTTTCAATTTTGGCGTAATCACATAAAGGCAAAAATCACATTCCTTTCTTTGCTTTAATTCCTCTTCCATCATTTCAGGCGTCCACGTCTCTCCGCATGGGTTGTAGTAATCGATCTTTAATTTCTTTATCACACCATCCCGCCACAATGATTTATTGCATGTGCCGCCAAGAAAAACTTTTTTCATTTGTTTAATACATTTTTCTTTTTGAAAGATACTTGATTAAACCCGTTTAATTTCATCTGCATGCGTTGTTCTTCCAGTTGGCAGGTTTTTATTCTTCTCCAATATTATTTGTGCTGCTATGCTTACTGCTATCTCTTTTGTTGTTTTGCTAAAAATGTTTATTCCAACCGGGGCAAATATCTTACTAAGCATGGCTTCGTCGATTCCTTCATTTCTTAATTCTTCAAAAAGTCTTTCATTCTTTTTCTCGCTTCCTAATAACCCGAGGTAAAAAAAATCTTTACTTAATAATTGCTTTAAAACTAATTTATCGGTCCGGTAGCCGATGGTCATAATGACAACAAAATCTTCTTTATTAATAATAACCCGTTCGCCGATTGTATTATAATCTATAAAATGCTTTTCATCTGCAAACAGGTTTTGCTCAATAGTATTTAATCCGCTTCTGTCATCATAGAGTTTCGTATAAAATCCAAGATTTTTCATCAACTCCGTTAAAGCCAAACCCACGTGACCACCGCCAATAATATGAATAACCGGTTTTTGATTTATTAATTCAGTATACGACCACTCCGCTTCTGTTTTGTACTCGAGTCCTTTTGCCGCTTCATCAGTAACAGTGATTCCTTTGGGCGAGATTCGAAGCGTCTTGTTTTCATTTTTTCTTTCTGCATTTATTATGTGTTTGATCGCTTCATTCCCATCCCGGGAATGCAAAGGAAGTAAAGCCATTAACTGGCTGCCGGAACAGATCATGCCTGATTGATTCTTATCATGCACCTTATCATGAAACTGTTTTACCACACTAATATCTTTTGCACCTGCGGCAAGAAGTGATTTTGCTTTTTCAACAAATTTAAATTCCATAATTCCGCCGCCAATCGTACCACATAAATTTTCATCAGCAGCTACTGCCATCTTAAAACCTTTGCGCCCCGGTGAACTTCCTTCGCTATCCAGCACATACAACAACATCACATCGATATTTGCCGATAGCTTATCATTTATAAACTCCCAAACATCCAAGCCCCTTAAATCCCCCAAAAGCGGACTTTGATGATCCTGTTTATTTGAACCTTTACTCACTGATTTGGAAATTATTTTTTCTACTTCTTTCTGTTCTCCAATATCTTTTTAAATGAACGTCCTCTTATCTCATCTAGTGTAAGGCCCGTTGCCAAAACTTCTTCTTCATTAATGGCACCACTATTCAATGCCCGTAAAAAATAATTCAATAAACCCTGGCCTGTTGCGGCATCATCAAACACATCGCCGATCAACGTTGCGCGGGCAGCTTTTTCTACAAAAGTTTTTAACCGTTCTACCGCATCATCATAACTTTCTAAAAAGAATGCGAACACAGCTGCATAGCGCATCGGGAATTGAGCCGGGTTCAGATCCCAGCCCTGGTAAAATCCATTCCATAATGAATGGCGAATATGATCATATCCTTTTCTCCATGCACGGTGAACAATAGCGGTGTTCTCCTGCATTTGTTCTGCAGTTAAATTATCACCACGATGCGGACCGATCGGCATTGTATTCGTTGCACCATCGCTTAACCATATACCCGTATGTGCCAATGCAACCTTTGTCATATGATGAGCAAAATCACAAACCGGATGATCCATCTCCTGGTATTTTGCAGTAATGCTGCAACTTGCAGTATAATCATAAGTACCAAAATGCATGGCAATACATCTGCCATTGCTTGCTTTAATAAATTTATACAAAGGATTTGTTCCATCGATAGCCATAATCGATTGCGTTGTTTCAACCATCATTTCCATTTTCAAACTTCCTTTCTCCATCTTTAATTCACCTTCCAATACATCAAAAAAAGCAGCGAGGGTAGCCGGCTGCTCCGGTATTGTTACTTTAGGAAGCATCACTATAAAATTTTCCGGAAGCTTTCCACCTGTTTCTTTTATCAATGTGCTGATAAAAATATCGAGGGTTCGCAATCCTCTTTCTTTCATTTCTTCTGTAAAAGGTTTGATACGGATACCGATAAATGGCGAAAGTGTTTTTTCTTTCATTCCTTTTGCAACTTCTTTTGCTGCAGTCACAGCTGTTTCATCTTCTTCTTCATTACTGCGATTGCCATAGCCATCTTCAAAATCAATTCTGAAATCTTCAATGGCTTCGTTCTTTAACTTGGCGATTACTTTATTATAAATTTTTTTGCTAAAATCGGAATTGTCAAAGCCAAATACTTCTCCAAAAACTTTATGGTCCCGGGCATAGGTTTCCAATATTTCCAATGCTCTTTCGCCTAATGCTTTTGCTGAATCATATTTAAATAAGTTGGCCCCTCCATAAAGTGTGTGCACGGGTTGACGTTCACTCCTGTCTCCGGGATAGGTTTTTTGAAAAGCCGTATTCGCTTCTTTTAAACTATTAAATAACTTTTCCTTTTTATCGGATGGAATTGTATAATTCATCTGGAAAATTTTGCCCCTATCCTGTTAAGGGAATTGGGAGAGTTAATTTTTCATTTTAAATTAAAGAGCAATTTTTTAACTGCCACGATAAGTTGAATACCCAAACGGGCTTATCAGTAATGGAACATGATAATGGCTATCATCAAAAATGGTAAACTGGATCTCAACAGCCGGGTAAAAAGTTTTTGTGTTCTGTGCCGCAAAATAATCGCCTGTGTCAAAAACTATTTTATAATTGCCGGCTGAAAGATTTTTACCGGCCGGCAACAGGTCTGGGACCCTGCCATCGGCATTCGTTATTCCCTGCGCAATCGATCTCCATTCGTTATTTGCATTTTGCATCAACCGTACACTTATATTCTTCCCCGGTTTACCGGCTGAAGTATCCAATACATGTGTTGTTACCTGGCTCATTTTTAAAAATTGAAAGTCTTCTAAAAGCTTTTTAAATCGAAGCAGGGTGATCTTATGTTGTTCACCCATTGCTATTCTTAATTCATCATCCGCATTATTTTTTAACCTGTCATTCAGCAAACGCAACATTTCTTCAGCCGATTTACCCGTAGCACATACGATAAAAATAAATCCAAATTTCTTTTCATATTCGTTATTGGCTTTTGCCAGTGCTTCAATTACGTCTTCCGTTGCAGAAGCAACACCTGCCTGTTCTTTGCCGGCAAATTTTTCAGTTAAACTTTTTTTATCGCCAATCTTAGGATGCTGTGTAAATGATTGCAGCCAATCTGCTTTATCACATTCCTCATACCATATTGTTGTTGCCTGTTCAACCAATGCTTCCTGCGATTCAAAAGGGAACATTTTCATCAGTAATGAAACCCATTGCTGTGAACCGCAACAACTAAATAATTCCTTTGCTGCGATATCCTTGTCTAAATTATTAAAATCCGGTAGTGTCATAAACTATTTTATTGAAGCCCCCTGTTCGATCCAGCAACGAAGCAAGTCTCTTTCTTCTTCCGTCATATTTGTTTTGTTATTCTGCGGCATCGTCTTTGTCACCACCGTTCTTTGCATGATCATATCTATCTTTTTTACAATGTCATTCGGCGTATCATACATCACTCCATTGGGTGCCACTTTATACACGTCATCGGTTGGTTTTGAAGAATGACAACTGATGCATCTTTTTTGAATGACCACATTCACTTCAGCAAAATTTACTGAAGATCTGCATGCACCTGGGTTGGCCGGCGGAGCAGAAACAAAACATGCAGCTAATAGTATGATAACAGATACCGGCATCACCCAAACACTTTGTTGTTTCTTTTCCGTCAAATTAAGATAATGCTTTACTCCTGCTGCTCCCAATGAAATGACGGCAAGAATAAGCCACGGATATTTATATCCAAATGTTGAAGGAAAATGATTGCTTACCATTACAAACAATACAGGCAACGTAAAATAATTGTTGTGCAGGGAACGGGCCAACGCATTTTTTCCCAATTGCGGATCGAGTGGTTTGTTTTCTTTCGCCGCTTTTACCATTGCTTTTTGGGAAGGGATAATAACAAAAAATACATTCGCTACCATGATGCTTCCGATCATAGCGCCGAAATGTATATAGGCAGCCCGGCTGCTGAAAACCTGTGTATAGAAATACGCAAAGCCAACAAGCAATGCAAAGCCAAGTGTTGCAAATAAGAAAGGTTTTTTGATCAGTGGTGATTTACAAAGCAGGTCATAGATGATCCAGCCGACAATAAAAGAACCAATGCCAATACTGATCCCTGCCAAAGAACTCATGTCCAAAACATTCTTATCGATCAATAACGCCGACGCATTGAAATAATAAACGACAAATAACAAAGCGAAACCTGAAAGCCATGTAAAATATGCTTCATATTTAAACCAATGCAAGTGTTTAGGAATTGTTTTAGGCGCAACTTTATATTTTTCCAAATAATAAAATCCGCCACCATGAACTGCCCAAAGATTACCTGCCAGTTCATCTCTTACATTTTCGGTCCGGTTCAATGCATTTTCAAAAAACACAAAATAAAATGAAGCGCCGATCCATGCGATGCCAAATGTAAAATGCATAACACGGATAATAATATTTAACCATTCCATTAAATGGCTTTCACGTGGCGTTCCTTTTACTAATAAATAGGTATTGCCAACAATGGCCAGGATAACGAGTACAATACCGGCATATATAAAACTCTGTGCGGTATTTATTTTTTCTTTCCCGTTTTCGTCAGTAATTGAAGGATTGTGTTTTAAAATAGAAGGCAGCCGGTACGATGTTACAATCAACATAACCAATATGACCGCAAGTATTCCATATAGTGCAAAATGTAAAACCATAGCCTCACCCTCGGTCTCCCGATAAAATCGGGAGAGGCCGGGCTTTAAATTTTTAATTTAAATAATTACTAACAATTCAACTTCAACTATCATTAACCTATTTTTCCGAATAGTCTTAGCCTGCTTACGCCGCCATCAGGAAAAATATTTAATCGTACATGGCTGACGGGTGTGTGTTTGGTTATTTCATTTATAAATTCATGTTCATGATCGGCAATAAGCTTTTGAGGTGATAAGATCATGTCCCATTTTGATCTGTTTGCAATTACCGGGTCATCGTCTATACTGTAGCAGGCTTCAATTGAACAACTGTCAGGATAATTGCCCTTGAAATGACAGGTGTCAACTATTATCCGCTCTATCGTTCCCGTATGTGCAAGCTTTACCATCACCCAATCACGATTATTGGGTGTACGATTTCTTTTTGTTTCCCAACCATCACCCATATTTATACCGCGGCCCGGCATAATTAAATTGTTCATGGAACTAAAGAACATATCATTGCAGGCAATTGCTTTCCCTCCATTGATAGCTGCTGCCAGGTCAATTTCCTCATTTCTGTTTAAACTCTTCCAATCTTTATAAACATTACCATACACCTTTAATCTTGCTACTCCTCCATCAGGATAAATATGCAAGCGCAGATGCGTAAATAATTCATCGTTATTACTCAAATAAAAATTTTGCGAGCCGGCATCAAGAGGGGATTTGGGTAAAATTTCTTTCCATAAAACATTATCCCATCCGATAGCTATCGGGTCTGTAACTGCTGATGCGTTATCTAAATAAGCAGCTTCGATAGATGCATGCGGCGGATGATTACCAAGAAAAAAATTTGTATCGATATCAAAACCGGTGATTCTTCCGCTTGTTGCTAATTGAATGACGGCCCAATCATGACCGGGAGTTCTTTTTCGCCTGCTTTCCCATCCATCCATCCATTTACCGCGGTCAGTATATTTATCAGGAATAAAAATGCCGCGGCCGGGTTTTATAAGATTTTCCTTTTCGGCAAAAAAATCATCGGTGGCATATAAAACTTTTCCTCCCAGTCGTTCTGCAGCCAGGTCGGTGAGGAGAGTAAATGAAGGTGGTTCTTTAATTATTTCCTTTACTTTCTCAAAAGCCATTTGCCTTTGTTTTGGTTGATGATCTTACCATGCTGAAAAACTGTGTCTCCGTGTACAATCGTCTGTTGAATAGTTCCAAAAAGCTCTTCACCAATATAAGGACTTATTTTATGCCTGAATAAAATATCTTCTTCACTTACGTTCATTTTTTCATTGGGGTCCCAGATTACAAAATCGGCATAATTGCCGGTTTTGATCTCACCCCTATTGCTTTCATTAATAAATTTAGCAGGCGCTGAAGTAACCAATGGAATAAACTCTTCCAGTGAAATACTTTCTTTTAAAGCAGTCCATGAAGCAGGCAATAAAAATTGAAGACCGGCAATGCCTCCCCATGCTTTTTTCAGATCACCGGTTTCGATCTCTTTAACAGCAGGCGAAGCCGGTGAATGGTCAGTTGAAATAAAATCTAAAATTTTATTTTGAAACGCCTGCTTCAATAACTCATTGTTTGCTTTTTCCCTGATTGGCGGTGCACATTTATAAATACTCTGTGCATCGGGAATGTTTTCTGCATTGAAATAAATATAATGCGGACTTGTTTCAGCGGTAACAGGCAGGCCTTCCTGTTTTGCATCTTCAATTTTATTCAATGCTTCTGCGGATGATACATGAACAATATGAACCCGGCAATTATGCTTGCGGCATAACTTTATCACCAGGTCAACTGCATCATTTTCCCATTGCTTTGGCCGGCTTGCTAAAAAATGCTTATAGCTTGATGGATTCTCTTCAAACCCGATAGCTACCGGGTCACCTTCAACTTCTTTATCTGGCAATTCGCAATGAACAAGCAAAGGAATATTGTGCTTTGCAATTATCGGCATCGCTCTGTCAAGATCTTTTTCTGTTACGTTTGGAAATTCCTCAATACCTGAATGTGTGAGAAAACATTTTATACCGAAAACCCCTGCATCGATCAGGTTTTCCAAATGATTTGAACTGCCCGGAACTAGACCGCCATAAAAACCACAGTTGATATGTAACTGGCTGGCGGAAGCAAATAGCTTGTCATTTAAAGCTCTCAAAGTTGTTGTGACCGGGTGTGAATTAAGCGGCATATCGACAATGGTGGTAATACCACCCGCTGCTGCCGCTTTTGTGGCTGTATCAAACCCTTCCCATTCCGTACGGCCCGGCTCATTGATATGAACATGAACATCAATGATGCCTGGCATCAGTATATTATCGCCAAGATCTTCGGCATCATCTTGTTTCTCAAAATCAATAGCAGTGATGATACCGTTTTCAAAACTTACTGTGGCTGGTTGAAGTTTATTATCAACCCAACATTGGTTACTGTAGATTTTATTCATTTTGGTTGCGTTTTCTACTTTATATAAATAATATCAAATTCAATCGTGAGACGTGAGAATGTTTGTTCTAATTGTTTACGTTTCACTCTCACCTTTCATGTCTCACATTTCATTGCCGAATAGAATTGTTGCAGTACAAGAGTCCGCCTGAGGCGGAACAAAAGCTTAATAGCAGCACTGATGCCCGGTAAACAAATATTACTACATATTATACAAACCCATCAAAACTCTTTCAGGTGTGATGGGCGCATTGTATTTGATCGTTGATCGCGGATTAAATGCAAGTACGGCATTACGGATGGCAAAGAAAGCGCCGATGCCATACATCAACGGCGGCTCACCGACAGCTTTCGATTTTAAAATCGCCAAATTATTTTTATCTGTATTCAGGAAATGCACGGTCAGTTCTTTCGGCACAGAGTAAATATCGGGAATTTTATATGTACTGAGCGCATTACTGAGGAGTTTGCCTTCTTCATTGTATACAACCTCTTCCATTGTCATCCAACCAATGCCCTGCACAATGCCGCCTTCGCACTGGCCAAGATCAACCAAATGATTAATGCTTGATCCTGCATCATGAACCGCATTCACCGCATCGATGGCATAGGTGCCGCGAATGCAATCAACAGTTGCAATGATAATGGCCGTGCCATAAACATGATAGGCAAATGGATGCCCTTTCTCAATTGTTTTATCAAAATGAATGACAGGAGTGGCATAGTGGCCTTTTGCACTAAGATTAATTCGTCTTGTAAATACTTGCTGGATCAAATTCTTCCAGTTGTGAACAGTAGGCTCGTCATTTATATACACTCTTTCATCTTTTATTTCAACGATGCATTCGGTATTGCTGGCAATTTCAGTTTTGACAAACGAATGTAGCCGTTCATTGACCTGGTTGCATGCATGAAGAAGCGCTTTACCATTCAGATCGGCCGTAGAGCTTGCCGCCGATGGCGAAGTATTGGCGACTCTTGTTGTATTAGTTGTTTCTAATTTTATTCTGTCTGTTGAAATGCCAAGTGTTTTTGCTGCTACCTGTATCATTTTTGTATTCACACCCTGGCCCATTTCCACTGCGCCGGTACTTACTCCTACTGAGCCATCGGAATATACATGCACCAATGCTCTTGCATGGTTCATCATTGTATTGGTAAATGAAATGCCAAAACAAACCGGCATCAACGCCATTCCTTTTTTTATAAAATCATTTTGCTTATTGAAATCATTGATATCTTTTTTGATCGTTTCAATTTCGTATTTACTTATTGCTTCATCCCAGCAATTTTTGGCTTCAGCGTTTTTAATGATCTGTCCGTAAGGAATTTCATTGCCATCTTCCATCATATTTTTTCTTTGAATTACTAAAGCATCGATGCCTAAGCTTTCTGCTGCATGATCAATAGCCGCTTCGATCACAAACATTCCCTGCGGCCCGCCAAAACCACGGAATGCGGTATTCGGTGGAAGATTTGTTCTACATGAATGAGCCGTGCTGTTACATTGGGAATAAAATAACTATTGGTGCAATGAAATAATGTTCGTTCCAATATCGCCGGAGACAGATCTGCTGCTGCGCCGCCATTCTGGTAAAATGTTGCTTCGTAAGCAAGGATATTATAATTCTCATCCAATCCGATTTTATAATCATGCTGTAAGGATTTCGCTTACCGGTCATTCGCATATCTTCCATGCGATGGAGAATACATTTTGCAGGACGTTTTAAAATATAAGTGACCAATGCAGCACATTGCTGCCCAGGCAGTTGCCTGGTCTTCTTTACCACCAAAACCGCCACCGAGCCGACTTACATCTACTTCAACCCTATTCATGCTAATTCCCAACACTCTTGCTGCAGTTCGTTGCACCTGCGTTGGGCCTGTGTCATGAAAATATTTTTACACTGTCATGCTCGGTTGGATACGCATAAGCTCCTTGTGTTTCGAGGTATAAATGTTCCTGTCCATTTGTTTCAGTTCTGTCCTTCAAAAATATATTTGCATTCAGTAAAAGCTGTTGTCGTATCACCGATCTTAAATTTTCTTGAAGGAGATAATAATTTGTTTTGTGCAAATGCAACTCTTGGATCGGTAATTACAGGCAATGGTTCGATCTCAATCTTTATTTTATGCAGTGCTTCTTCAGCAGCATCCTCATTTTCTGCAGCAATAATCAGAATAGGTTGTCCGCAAAAATGAACTTCGTTATCTGCAAGCAAAGGCTCATCGGCAATAATTCCGCCGATCTGGTTCTCGCCGGGAATATCTTTATATGAAAAAATTTTAACGACGCCTTCCGTTTGTTCTGCTTCAATAAAATCAACATTCTTTATTTTACCATGGGCAACAGGCGAATCAAAAACCCGTAAATACAACATGCCTTCCATTGCCGGGATATCATCGACATAAATTGATCTGCCGGTAACATGGCCGGGCGCATCAGCATTGCCAAACTGGGCTTCAGATCTCTTTATATTAATTTTATCATCGATCATACAACAAGAATGGGTTTTACTTGTGCTGATGAATTAGTTGCTTTCATTGCATGAGCCAAAAATAATTGCCGTAATAAAAGTCGTTTGTATTCTTTTGTTCCTCTTGCATCACTGATAGGAGCAATTTCTTCATTCATGATTTTTATTGCATCGTTTAAAACACCTGTATTAATTTTCTTTCCTTTTAAATACGCAACAGTATTGGAAAGATATTTAGGAAAAGGAGCCACACCACCTGCTGATAAGTGAATGTCCTTTATCACGCCTTCATATCATCAAACTGCACCAAACACGCAGAATTTACAGATGCAATATCAAGCCAGGTGCGTTTGCAAACTTTTTCAAAATTGAATACTGTGTTGCCTGCCGGCTTTGTAAAAATTATTTTTTCAATATACTCATCATTCTTTTTATCTAATTGCTTATATCCTTTATAAAAATCTTTGAGATAAATGTTTCGTTTCGCTTTGTCCATTGCTCAAAACAATTTCTGCATTCAATGCTAAAAAGAAAATCGTCATATCGCCAATGGGAGATGCATTTACAAGATTGCCAGCCATAGTCGCCATGTTGCGTATCGGGGTAGAGGAGATCAGCTTTATATATTTTTCCAGGTCAGGAAAAATATTCTGAATGACCGGAGATTCTGCAAATTCAGTAACAGTAACGGAAGCGCCGATAACACATTTATCATTTTCCAGAGTTACTCCTTTAAAACTATTATTATCAAAAAAATTATTGATCGCCGATTTTTTCACTTCGGAATGCTTTTGAACGAACAGGTCAGTGCCACCACCAATGATCAATAAACCATTTGTTTGCCGGAACATGATTTCCAGTTTCTTTTCTTAATTGGAGCAATCTTTCTTTGATGTTGACAAAATAACCCGGTATAAAATTATTTTTTACCAGCCATGAAGTTGTATCGGCTTCAGGTTTTTCACTTAGTCTATCACTCAAAATTTTCGCAGCCCTCTCAATTGATTTATATCCTGTGCACCGGCAAATATTTCCATCGATGGACCTGATTGCATCGGCATAGCTGTTTGTTTTTTCATCAAGTACAAATCCTGTCAACGACATTACAAAACCAAGTGTACAAAATCCGCATTGTGTTCCATTCGTATCAACCATTGCCTGTTGAACCGGGGACAGTTCTTTTCCATTTATTCCTTCCACTGTAACAATATGTTTTCCGTGAGCATTACTTAACGGCATCAGGCAACTTGTCATGGAACGATAAACAAGTTTTTCACCTTTACTGCCGGCAGGCAGGTTTTCTAAACTGCCGATAAGAATTGTACAGGCACCGCAATCACCTTCACGGCAGCCGATCTTTGTTCCCATCAATCGCTTATGATAACGCACAAGATCAAGTACAGTACTACCGGCCGGCAAACTTGTTTTAATGGTTTGATTATTCAGAATAAACTGAATCATTCAGTATTCAATTTTATTAGGGCTTTCACTCCATTTTTTAAATGCTTCCAACGCCTGTTCTCTTAATATCTGCTGGGTAAATATTTTTCTTTCACTAATGGGCTTTGCTATTTCTTCGTATATCAATTTATCATCGAAGTTGATGGCGGCAGCATCTTCTTTACTGCCTGCAAAAAAAATTTTATCAGGTCTTGCCCAGTAAATAGCCGCGAGACACATCGGGCAGGGTTCGCAACTGGTATAAATTTCACAACCGGTAAGCTGGTAAGTTTTTAAGGCCTTGCAAGCTTTTCGTATAGCTACCACTTCGGCATGTGCAGTAGGATCATTAGTCGATGTAACATTGTTTACTCCTCTTGCAATTACTTTTCCATCCTTTACTATTACTGCTCCAAAAGGCCCGCCGTTTCCCTTCTCCACATTGGCAATGGAAAGCCGGATCGCCTTCTTCATGAATTTGGCAGCATCGTTTTTACTCATAGTAATTTTCTTACTCTTAAAGATAATGATAATGACAAAGGCAAAACGCAAAAGTCAAAAGTAAAAATTAAAAAGGCAGATGGGTGAAGCAAGAAAGGCCCTTTGACTTTTGAATTTTCAATTTTTTATTACAACGCTAAAGAATCTTTCCAACGTCTGATCAATTCTTCTTCCGATACGCCAAGAAAATTCAAAGCATCCTGCTTGTTTGTAAATTTCAATAGTGCAAACAAATTTTCCCTTCCATAGGTGTTGTCAATATAGGCAACTATAGAACCTGATAATCCATATTTTTCCTGGCCTTTCCAGAAATTATCAAGCGATGAAGGGATTTTATTTTCTTTGACCAGTTGTTTTACTCTTTGCAAGCGTTTGTCATCTAATTGACCGCTTACATAAGTTGCAACACCTTCTACCAGCCAATCTAATTTTTCAATATAACTGAATGTATTATCCGGATTATATTGTCCATGAAACACATGAACCAATTCATGCCATATAACCTTCCGCACTTCCGTCGTGTCATTTGCATTATGGTCACAAGCTTGTTTAGCCCATGTGTTTGGCGACAGGATATCAAGCCTGTGAGCAACACCGCCCGCTATCATCCAGCATTGTGATTGAAAACTTGAATCCCCCCAATCTTTTTGCCACTGTTTATCCAAAAAAGTCCGGTCGGGGAAAATATATACTTCAAACTTATTGAGAAATGAATGATGAAAATACTCAACAATATTATCAAGGCCCGATTGAAGATCATTGTCGATTCTTTTTATTATGTTTTGATCAACCGAAGTATAATGAAGCGTGTATTTTTCCCTCGCAAGTTCTTTCCATTCAAGCGAATCTTTTACACCCGCAAAGCCTCCTGAAACTGAAAACAGAAACAATAATAAATAAGTAACCCTTTGTGTCATTATTATAAAATTGCGGTTATGACGTAATGGCCATCAGTAAGATTACCTAAAATTACCATTGAATTATGTTGTTTTTACCATTAAACTCTGGCAACATCTTTGCCTCTAAAGCATTCGAAAACTTAAACTGTACAATTATGAAAAAGTTCATTTTTTTGATCCTCCCATCTTTTATTTTATTGAGTGCCAATGGGCAGAAAACATCCGCAATTTTACGAGGCGGTTTAAATCTTGCCAATGTATCTATAACTGAAAGCGGACGGATCGATGATGCAAAAACACTTACAAGTTTCCAGGTGGGCATTATCGGCGATATTAATTTGGCTGATTTTATAGCATTGCAGCCAGGGCTCCTTGTAACAGGCAAAGGCTCAAAAACGCAAAGCGGTGATCCTTCTGATGCGAATTATTTTAAAGCAACATCTAATCCTATTTATATAGAGGTGCCATTGACCTTTGTATTAAAAGCGCCGGTTGGCGGCGACACAAAATTTTTCGCAGGGGCGGGCCCATACTTTGCAGTTGGTATTGCCGGAAAAAATAAAACCGAAGGAAAATTTTTAGGCGCTGCATTCAACAGTGAAGCTGATATTGAGTGGAGTGATGATGATCCAACGACATTAGACTATGAAGAAGGTGCGGGCTTTGGCATCATGAAACGATTTGATTACGGTTTAAATGGGACCGCCGGTTTCGAAACAAAAAATATTGTGTTGTCCGTAAATTATGGATTGGGTCTTGCCAAGCTGCAATCAGGGAGTAATAGCTCCGAAGATGATAAAAACAAGCACAGGGTATTGAGTTTTACGATCGGGTTTAAATTATAATTATTAAAACATATTTACAAAATCCCCTGGTATAGCCGGGGGATTTTTTTGACATTACGTAGACAATAATCAATAATTAGTAATTAATAATTATTGATTATTGGGAAACCTCCGTTAGCGAAATAGCCTTTGCGGCAACGATTGCGGACTACAACGAAGATGGTATTCATGTAATTCATAGCTTTATCGTTCAAAGAAATACCAGATATGAAAGTTATTCACCAGGTACATCCTGAAGATTTTCAGCAATACACGACAAAACAAATACGCGATAAATTTTTATTGGAAAACTTAGTGCAACGGGATAAGATAGAATGCGTATATACGCATTATGATAGAATGATCGTTGGTGCGGCAAACCCGGTCGACCAGTCTTTGCAATTAGAAACCTATGAAGAATTAAGGGCAGACCATTTCCTCAGCCGTCGTGAGCTCGCTGTTATTAATATTGCCGGCAATGGGTATATCACCGTTGATGATGAAAAATTTGAATTGGAAAAACAAGATTGCCTTTATATCGGAAAAGGAAAACAAAGAGTTATTTTCAGCAGCGCTAATAAAACCAACCCGGCAAAATTTATTTTATTCTCCTGCCCTGCTCACCAGGAATTTCCAACACGGTTAATGAAACCCAATGAAGCATTACCTGCCGAGATGGGAAGTCTTGACAATAACAATCATCGTGTTATTAATAAATATATTCATAACGATGGCATTCAAAGCTGCCAGTTAGTATTGGGTGTTACCAATTTCAAAAAAGGAAGTATTTGGAACACGATGCCCCCGCATTTACATGACAGAAGAATGGAGGCATACTTTTATTTTGATTTAGCCGAAGGACAACGCATCATTCATTTCATGGGCCAGCCACAAGAAACACGACATATGTTCCTGGATAATGAACAAGCTATTCTTTCGCCAACATGGAGTATTCATAGTGGCGTGGCTACCGGCAACTATTCTTTTATATGGGCAATGGCAGGAGAAAATAAAGTATTTACCGATATGGATCCTGTGCCTGTGCATTCGCTGCAATGACGATCTTATGATCTGTGGATCTTGCTCTCGTAATGTCAAAGTTTGATTTTATAAACCACAGCGGCCACAAAGAAGCACAGCGCAGAACGCCGTGTTTTGCAGCGTTCGCTGTGGTTATATAAATACGTGGATTTAAACTGAGACTGTACCTTATTATGGTAGTGTCCTAATTTGATGACAATTGGAACACGGATGACACGGATTGACCGGATTTTCACGGACAATTTTATTTTAATCCGTCTGATTCCTTTCATTGCAGATTAGCCAAACAGACGATTAAAGACTGAAGTAAATCTTAAGAATAAATCCGTTGAATCCGTGTCATCCGTGTTCTATCCAAACCTAAAAAATAGGACACTACCCTTGTTCTCCGGCAGAATTTGAATGCAAAGAATTATTTATATTAGCTAATCTTTCACCTAAAACTACACTGCTATGAAGTTAACTATCCCAAGCCAGGAGGAAACCGGGCATTTAGCCGTTACGGCCTTCACCATACGCAAGGTAATCGGGTTGCTTGCCTTTTGTTTAGCACCTGCTCTCGTACTTGGTTCATTTATTCTTGATAAGACGACATATATCCAGGTTTCCATGAGCGCCTATTATTATACTAAGGTGGGTAATCTGTTAGTGGGTGTTATATGCGGCATATCGCTTTTTCTATTTTCCTATCATGGTTATAAATGGTATGATTCTCTTGCCAGCAAATTAGCCGGATTGTTTGGGCTCGGCATCGCCTTCCTGCCAACATCCGAAAGCAGTGACAAGTCCGATATCATCAGCATCCTGCACTATCTTACTTCAGCTGTATTCTTAGTCATTTTAGCCTTAATGTCATTATTTCTCTTCACAAAATCCAAAGGGCCTATGACGGATAAAAAGAAGCAAAGGAACAGGGTGTACAGGACATGCGGCATTGTGATATTGGTTGCAATCGCCTTTATTCCTATTGCCGGTATCGACAGCATTTGGGAACGTATAAAATTTCTAAAACCCACTTTCGTGTGCGAAACGATTGCGTTGGTAGCATTTGGTATTTCATGGCTTACAAAAGGAGAAGCGATCCTGGGAGATGATAAATAAAATGAAGTATCTGCCCGGTACACATATTATTGCAAGTCTCCAGGCTGAAAGCACTGACTTGTTAGACATTCACAAAGAGTTCAGGGCAAAGATCGACTTACTTATTGCGCATTTCAAATTGCAAAAACTTGGCGAAGTGTATCATGATTTTTCGCCGGCCGGGTTTACTGCCGTTATCTGCCTTAGCGAAAGTCATATTTCAATTCATACATGGCCGGAGCATAAGCTTGTCAACCTCGATATTTACCTGAGCAATTTTCAACGTAACAATGATGGCACCGTCGAAAGTATTTATCATGAAATAAAAGGTTTTTTCAATGCAACGGTCACCAAAGAACAAATCATTATCCGCTAATGCATTCCGTTTTTATACAACAATGTCCTGAATGCTCACACCTGCTGTCATTTACAGCCGGTCATACAAATATTATTGTTTGCCAATCTTGCAATTCAACTATCAACAGGAATAAAGACGGAAGCCTTGTTGGCAAACCACATTTAACGATCCTCAATAATAAAGGCATCATTCAACCGGGCTCAACTGGCATATGGGAAAAAAAAGATTTTACGGTTCTCGGGCGTTTCAGGGCATGGTTTGAAGAATCTGTTTTTAATTACTGGACGATCGTGTTTTCAAACGGTGATACTGCATGGCTCGGTGAAGGCTATGGCATTTATTCCATCTTAACGGATTATCCGCTGGCTCCAAAATTATCTTCTTCGGATTTCCAGGTCGATAGTATCGGCAAGTTAAGAAGCATGGATTCTGCCGTAAGATATATTCTCGAAAAAAAATATAAATCTACGCGGTGGGAAGTTGAGGGCGAGCTATATATTCCTGATAATACCGTTTCCAGTTTCAGAATACTGGAATTCTCCAATGCTTATGGCCGCAACCTTACATATTTTGAATTTGGCAAAGAGAATATCCATGCATTCGAAGTAGCGTATATGAATTTTAGCGATCTGGAATTAAAAAGCTTGAGACAGTATGAAAATGCTGGGAAGACTTTTACATGTGTTTCCTGTTCGCAGGAGATTCATGTAAAAACTTATCCTTATGCACAGAGTTGTGCCTGCATTTCCTGCGGTATGCAATACGCTTTAAATGAAATCGGGGATTTTAAAAAAGAAAAGAAAACAAAAGCCCATGAGGCAGTTTACATCCCCATCGCTTCTTCGGGAAAAATAAATGATATCGATTATGAAGTGATCGGCTATGTTCACAAAGAAGAAGTGAATTTGTACAGATCAAAATGGAGAGAATACACGCTGTACAATCCGCAGGAAGGTTATGCATTCTTAAGCGAATATGATGGACACTGGACATATATTCGCGAGAACTGCGACTCTCCGGTTCTATTAAATCAAAATGAAAGCAGTTTTGAAGTAAACAATGAGCCGTTTCTCCTTTTCAATTCTTATAATTATAAAGTATTAAATGGCCAGGGTGAGTATCCTTACAACATATTCGACAACCAAAATGCCAAAGCCAGGGAATTTATTTCACCACCTGAAATATGGATACAGGAAAGAGATAGCAAAGAAGGCATCACCTGGTTTTTCGGCAAGCACATATCGGCAAAAGAAATTAAAAATGCATTTCAACTGGCGTCCATACTTCCTAAAACGGGTATTGGCGCAGTGCAGCCGGTTGGGTACATCAATAAAACCAAAATGTTCATCGCAGCGGTGATTGGCTTTCTTTTTCTTTTGCTCATTCATTCCTTTATATCGGTAAATAAACAGAACAGGATCTTATTGAACCAAACTTATTTCTTTGAGGACTCGGTCAATGTTGTTTCAACCGTAACTGAAAAATATATACTGGATAAAAAGAGCAGCAATATTGAATTAAAAATCGGAGCACCGGTGAGAAACAGTTGGCTTGAATTATCAGCTACACTTGTTAACTCAGTAACCGGTAAAGAATATACGCTTGAAAAAGGTGTTGAATACTACTTTGGATATGCGGAAGGAGAATCATGGTCGGAAGGAAGCACAAAGGCAAAGACTTATTTTACAAGAGTGCCCGCGGGCACCTATTTTTTGCAACTGGATGCCGCCCGTGAACCGGGCTATAACCGGATAAGAGTGCCGGAGTTTTATTTAACTATCACTTACGATGTTAAGAATGATCGCAATTTATGGTGGTCTCTTTTCCTGCTATTAGGGTTTATCGCCGGAAAATATATTTTAATAAGTCAAAAAGAAAGAGCAAGATGGAGTAATAGTCCTTACTCAACTTATGGTAATGAATAACAAAAAATTTAAATAACCAAAATGAGAATAAATTTTTTTAATGAACGGTCGCCATTGTATGATTTCAGGTGGATGATCATTATACTATTTTTAGTAGCGGGTTTTATGTTATATCACGATATTCCGGGCGGAAGAATGTTTACATCTTCCAAACAGCAGCAATGGAAAAGCAGCGGGCCGGGATCTCATAAATAAATCAATTAAATCAATCAGTATGACACAAGCATTGGTCAATTCAATTGTTTACTCGTTTCTTGGTATTGGTATACTTACCATTACATTCATCTTGTTTGAAGTATTAACTCCCAGGCATAACCTGCGCAGGGAAATACTTGAAAACAAAAACATGGCCCTGGCTACACTCGCAGGTTTTTTTATGGTTGCAGTTGCGATCATTATTGCTTCGGCTATTCATTAAAGGATGAAAGGAAAAGAGAATAGTGCGCAATGGTTATTATTGGTGGCCGTATTTGTTATTGCCACCTGCGGACTTATTTACGAGCTTGTAGCCGGAACATTGGCCAGCTATCTTCTTGGCGATAGTGTAACCCAATTCAGCACCATCATAGGTGTTTATCTTTTCTCAATGGGTATCGGGTCTTTTCTTTCGAGGTATTTTCAATCAGGCTTGCTTCAATGGTTCATACGTATTGAATTGCTTGTCGGTGTTATTGGCGGATTTAGCGCTGCACTTTTATTTATAGTATTTCCGCTGGCGTCATCTTTTCGAATCATTCTTTATTCGCTTGTTGGAGTTACAGGTATCCTTGTAGGCTTAGAGATACCATTATTGATGCGTATCTTAAAAGATAAAGTTGAATTCAAAGAATTAGTAAGCCGTGTTTTTACATTCGATTATATCGGTGCCTTGCTTGCGTCACTTATTTTCCCGTTGTTGCTGGTTCCTCATCTCGGGTTGATCCGCACTTCTTTATTTTTTGGAATATTAAATATTGCTATCGGCTGGTACCTTGCTTATTATTTTGCAAAAGAGATCAGGCAGGCTGTTGCCTTAAAAGCTGCAGCCACCCTTCTGTTGCTTTGCGAGGTAGTTGCATTTGTTTTTTCCGAAAACATAATGGCATACTCCGAAACAATGACCTACAACGATAATATTGTGTATGCAACTTCTTCTCCCTACCAGAGAATTGTGATCACAAGAAACAAAAGAGAGTTGCGGCTGTTTTTAAATGGTAATCTTCAGTTCAGTTCTGCTGATGAATACCGGTACCATGAAGCGCTGGTGCACCCGGCATTATCATCCGTAAAAGATCCTGAAAAAGTTTTAGTACTTGGCGGCGGCGATGGTATGGCGGTAAGAGAGATCCTTAAATATCCTTCTGTAAAAAATATAACATTGGTTGACCTTGATGCGGTGATCACAAAACTATTTTCTTCTCAGGAGATTTTAAAGGAAATCAATCGCTCATCATTGTCCGATCCGAAAGTGAAAATTTTTAATGAAGATGCATTCATCTGGCTGCGAAAGAATACCGAACTCTTTGATGCAGTTGTTCTGGATTTTCCTGATCCATCCAGTTTTTCTATTGGTAAATTGTATTGTTCTGTATTTTATACATTATTAAAAAAATCGATGAGGCCTGGTGGCATTGCAGTAGTGCAAAGCACTTCGCCTTATGTAGCTCCCAAAAGTTTTTGGTGTATCGATACAACGCTTCGTTCAGCCGGGTTTTATACAAAACCCTATCACAATTTTGTTCCTTCATTTGGGGAATGGGGATATATAATAGCTTCCGTTGATGAAAAACAAGAGTGGTTTAGCTCATTCCCTTCTTCATTGAAATATCTTAACAAGGAAACATTACAACAAATGTTCATCTTTCCTGAAGACATGAAAGCACATCAACGCCTGGAAACAAATAAGCTGAATAACCAGGCATTGGTAAACTACTTTGAAGATGAATGGGGCAAATACCTGGAATAATGGACAGAAGAAATTTCATAGGACTTTCGATGGGGCTAGCCGGTACAACGGGCTGGCTTCTCTCCTGCGCTGCCGATAAAAAAATAAAAGGAAGCATTGTCGGAGCATCATCGGCTATTGGTCATTTATTAAGAGATAAAAAATTTTCCGGGCCGGCAGAAACCATCAGCAAAAAGATAGTTATTGTCGGTGCAGGTATAAGCGGTCTTTCAGCAGGAAAATATCTTTATCAAAATAGTATTTCTGATTTTATAATTCTTGATCTTGAAGAACAGGCAGGAGGTAATTCTGTATTTGGCAAAAATGATGTTTCTGCTTATCCCTGGGGTGCTCATTATATCCCCATCCCGAACAATGATCTTACTGAATACATTTCGTTTCTTAAAGAAAGTAATGTAATAACCGGTGAAGATGGAAATGGTTTACCTGTTTACAATGAAACACATTTATGTTTTGATCCGCAGGAACGTTTATATATTAATGGCCGCTGGCAAGAGGGCATCATTCCCCAGTTTGGTGTTCCGAACGATGATGCAAAACAAATAGCATCATTTTTAAAGATCATGGATGAGTACCGTTATAAAAAGGGAACCGATGGCAAAGATGCATTCACGATACCGGTTGATAATTCCAGTAAAGACAATTCATTTACTGAACTTGATGAAATGACGATGAAGAATTGGATGACAGCAAATGGATTCACCAGCGAATACTTGCATAACTATGTCAACTATTGCTGCCGTGACGACTTTGGTACGCCGCATCATCTTATCAGCGCCTGGGCAGGTATACATTATTTTGCTTCACGCAAAGGAAAGGGCAATAATTCGGAGCATGGTGATGTACTAACCTGGCCCGAAGGAAATGGCTTTCTTGTTCAGCAATTACAAAAAAATATTCTCGAAAAGATCAGGACCGGGTCATTGGCTATAAAAGTGTACCTGGCCGACGGTTTTGTTACCATAGAATATTTTGATGTAAAAGAAAATATTTTGAAAGCAATAAAAGCGGAGCAATGCATACTGGCGATTCCGCAATTTATTGCATGCAGGCTGATGAATGATGAAGAAAGAAGCAATACGGTAAAAAACAATTTGCAGTATGCGCCATGGATGGTTGCCAATATTCTTGTCAACAAGTTAGAAGAAAGATCTGGTGCGCCATTAAGCTGGGACAATGTGATACATGAAAGCAATTCGCTTGGTTATGTAAATGCAACGCATGAATTATTACAGCAGGACCAACTAAAAAAGAATCTCACTTACTATTTACCCTTAACAAAAAAATCTCCTGCCGAAGAAAGAAAGGAAGCGCAGCAAAAGACGCATGCAGACTGGGTGAAACTGATCATCGATGATCTGCAAAAAATTCATCCGAATATAAAACAGGCAACAGAAGAAGTGAACATCATGCTTTGGGGACATGCAATGGCACAACCACTACCGGGTATGATTCATGGCGAAGTAAGAAATAAGCTTTCAGCTTCGATAAATGACCGGATACATTTTGCACATACCGATCTTGCAGGCATCAGTATTTTTGAGGAAGCATTTTACCAGGGATTAACGGCAGCAAAAAAAGTTTTGAACTCATATACGCATTAATATGCAAACTCAACCGTGGATAGGTAAACCCATAACCGATATTCTTTTTATTCTTTTGCCGCCTTTTGCATGTCTGCTTGTCATCGCTTTATTTCCCGGTTTGTTTGAAAACAGCAAAGGCATACCGGATGCCAGCTGGGTAATTCTAATTTTATTGATCGATGTGGCGCATGTTTACAGCACTTTATACAGAACGTATTTTGATCCCGCTGCATTTAAAAAACAACGGACCATTTTACTTTCCATTCCATTTATTGGATTCATTGCCGGTGTGCTATTGTATTCTATCAGCCCTTTGCTTTTCTGGAGATTGCTTGCTTATGTTGCCGTATTTCATTTTATAAGACAACAATATGGATTTATGCGGGTCTACAGCCGTAAGGAGAAAAAAGAAAAATTAACATCGCTCATCGATACCATCACTATCTATTACGCCACACTTTACCCGATATTGTATTGGCACATGAAAGGCCCCAGGAACTTTAACTGGTTTATTGAAAATGATTTTTTGTATATACAAGCCGGTGGTTTATTAAGAATATTTACGGCGCTGTATTTTATAATTGTTTCCATTTATATCATCAAGGAAATTATTAGCTGGATAAAATCCCGGTTTATTAATGTTCCAAAACTCCTCATCATTAGCGGCACACTTGTTTCCTGGTATTTTGGCATTATTTATTTTAATGGTGATATGGCATTTACCCTGCTGAATGTAGTAAGTCATGGCATACCATACATGGCGCTGATATGGATATATGGAAGAAAAAATTATACACAAGCAGGAAAAGGATCCAATTTTCTCCGGCTCATCTTCAGCCGATACGGAATTGCAATATTCCTGGGATTGTTATTTCTTTTTGCCTTTATCGAAGAAGGGCTTTGGGACCTGGGCGTGTGGCAGGAGCACAAGCATATCTTTGGTTTAGCCGATTCATTTTCCTTTTCTATGCCGGATAAAGCACTTGCATTTATAGTTCCGCTGTTGGCATTACCGCAGGTCACTCATTATATATTGGATGGTTTTATCTGGAAGATCAGGAAAGATGAATTCAAGTGGAACAATGAGGCAAAGGGATAAAATCAACTTTCAGAATTATTTGGTTAAACGAGAGAACGATATTGTATTGAATATATTCAATGATACTTCTACGAGGAAATCAGGAAGTACCGGAGATCTCATTGAGCAAGTTAAATCAACTTTTATGACCTTATCAAAACTCAGTTATTGATGCTTGCTGGTTTTCTGCATGAATAAGTTCTATTAAAAAATCTGACAAGATAATAGAACCAAAGACTCCTATCATGACAAATACACAGGTGATCAGTTTGTCTAAATTTATATCGGAGAAATCTATCAAATTGCCTTTTTCATCCTGGAAACAAGTACATAACACTGCCAATATAGCCAGTATCCATTCCAGTGCTCTAAAAATTTTTTTCAGCCTGGGTATATTTGTTTTTTTTGTTGGTTTAGAAGACCTGACTCTGCTAATGATTATTGTAATAGAACCGAACAAAATAACAAATATTATCAGCCAACGAACGGGAGTGTTTTGTGACAAGGATTTGGGAATGCAGGATGTGTTCTTTATCACTTGTAATACCTGGCCGATTAAAAGGATAATTACTAATGTAAAAATTAGCCATTTTTGTTTACTCGTTCCTGATTTTATGAAATTTATCATAAGCAGGATTTAATCGTTGGTGTCACTATAAAGTTAACATTCAATTATTTTACGAAGGGGATTCTACGAGCCGACATTATCGTTTTTTTACTATTATTTGGCGGGTAATGGCCGACAAAGTAATTTGGTCTGTCCGACAAAATTGAAAATGGTTGATTTTTCAATCAATAAATTCAATTTCACATGCCATACAAAGAGCTGCCACAATCATTTATCGATATTCTTGACGATTTCGAGGAAACCCTTACGACAATCAGCAAAAAAGAAAAATGGGCCGATCGCTTCTTAAAAACTTTTCAGTTTAATAGGAAATTCTATGAATCAGCAATAAAGGAATCCGATCAGGAATATCTTCCTCTGGTCTTTAGGACGCTGGTGGAAAAAACAAAAGATTACCCGAAAACCGGCTATGGTTCTCCAAACGGGTTTCGGGATATGACAGACAAATTTGCTGATAATGAAAAGGAATATCTCAAGAAATTTAAAATAGCTCATAGCAGATATTTTAAACAACTCTCCCCTATAGACGTAAACCCAATAGATAGTACGAATAAAGAGCTGAAGAAAGAGAAAGAAGAAAAAATGCAGATAACAAAAGAGTATTGGTATTTGTTTGTGAGGTTTACAACTTTCTTATGTACAGTCTATAACCAGGCACTAGCGTACAACAGTGAATCTTCCAGGGTTGTTATCCCAAAAGATTATGAAGAAAACCCGGCTGATGATATGGAATATTATTTCTTTTACAATAGATCAAATGTAAAGAAATACAAAATCGGGATTGGAAAGATCCGGTTCCGTAATGATGATACGGTTAAAGTAGAATATTATTACTATACAACAGACTGGCAAAAGAAAGGATACGACATGCCTTATCGAAAATTTAGAACAGAAGGTGTTGTTAAAAAATATGCTAAGCCATCGATCGTCGTATTGAGCAAATTCACAGAAACAGAAGAAAATGAAATGACGGAGAAAATACCTCACGAAGGGTTCTTTATGTTGAAGAAATATGATAGCCCGATTGAAAAAGTAATTTTGGGAATTGCATCGACATGGAACAGAACATATAAGTTCCCATTTGCTTCAGCAATTGTGTTGATTCAAAAAAAGTATTATGATTCGGAATACACTGAATCCTCCGGTTCATATTTTGAAAGAATTAAATCTGATTATCCGCTTGCGCAAATACCAGCTGAAGTATATTACTATTTATATCACCAGACCATTTCGCTGCAGCCGGCAGAGCAAGAAGAGGATGGAAGTGAGCCAAAACCAATTCAAGAGGTTTCCGGGCTGCCCTTTAATGATGAAGCAAAAATAATCAGGCAACTGGCAGGTGTCTACCAGGGAGGTACAATCATCTATGGCAAAGAGGTGGAGTTTCAACTGCTGAAACTGGAGATACATCCAACCGGTCTTGTAGTTTTATCATTAGGCGGAGGTAAAGATCCGTCCAAAGGCTTTATAAAATTTGTGAAGACCGAAGCCAGTAATAAACACAGGGTCTTTGTCAATTTGCGATATGATTATATGAAGCATTTTAATTCCCTTAATCTCTATCTTGAACTTAGCGTAAAGAAAATTGCAAATGCAGCTGAAGGACAAACGCAGATCCTGAGAGGCTGTTATGCCGGAGAAAGTGCAATTACAAAAACGCTGGTATCATCAACAATAATATTTGCAAAGGTCCCTGAAGGCACCCCGCTTGAGCCTGCACTATTACCACTAAAAGTTGGAGAGGAATTGAATGAAGAAATAAGAGAGTATCTGAAAGTGAACAAGTATTTAAAAGATTTTTTTATTAATAAAGAATACACCGATTTCTCAAATGATCAGGGGGTAAGAGAATTAAGGGCTCTTTGGGACCAATCAAATAACCCGGATGGTAATAAAATTTTTATCTCTATACCTCTTACCTATAATAATAACAAAGAAGAGTATGAGAAGAACTGTAAAATTGCTTTGGAGCTTAAAGAGCAGCTCATGACCAGACTTTATTTGGATAAAAATAGTATCCACTGTGAGTGTATTGAACCCGACACGAATATATGTTTTGAATTTGAGGCATACAAACGAATTATGGATGATGCTAAGCGTGTTTTGAGACGGTTACGAAGGGTAATTGCAAACTGCAGAGCCTTCATATTTGTTTTCCCTAAAATGTTAGCCGGTGAAACCAAAACATTCAGAATAAGCAATTCAATTGTGGAGCTTGGGTATGCACTTGGGAGAAACAGGAAGACCATAGTTATTTACGATAAAACTGATAAGGAAAAATTGCCCCAAAACCTCCTGGAGCTTAAAACTATAGATTCATTTGAAATGGACAGTACGATGGCCAATCCTATAAAATCATTTTTTGAAATAGCGAAGAATGCAAAGATTATCTCCGAGAAATTAAACGTCACTTAATGCAGCGCTGCCTATTTTCAGTTTCGCCGCATTCCAAAATCATGTCTTCAAACTTCAGACTATTATTACAGCTAAAAGGAATTATGAAGCCGGCCAAAATTCATTTCTACTGAAAAACACATTCACCCGACCTGTTTTTATTACTTAAGGGGGTTGAAATTTTGCGATTCCGAAGAATTATTCTAATTTTTAATCTTGTTGATCCTTTCGGCCACATCCTAACCTGATTAATAGCAACTTTTAGAAACTCCACCCTATTTAATGGACATATCGTAATTGATATCAAGACCCCGGGTTTTGGTATATATTATTTTGTAAAACAGAATATGATCGGGCAAACCATCAATAATTATTGCATTGAACGCAAGCTCGGTGAAGGGGGCATGAGTGAGGTGTTTTTTGCACGGCATAATCGTATCGACCGTACGGTTGCGATCAAGGTGCTGCACCAAAATCTTTTTTCAAATGAACAGGTCCGCAACCGTTTCAAAAATGAAGCGAATGCCCTGATCAAATTAGAACATCCGAATATTTTAAAAATCTATGATTACATCGAGCAGGAAAATCTTGCTTGCCTTATTGTAGAGTATATCGATGGAATATCACTGGATACTTTTATTAATAAATTCTCAGGTCCTTTACCGGAGCTTAAAGCCATAGGCTTATTCAATAAAATATTGGATGCGGTTCATTATGCACATGAAAATAATATACTTCATCGTGATATTAAACCGGGGAACATAATGATAGGTAAAGATGGAAGGTCAGTAAAAGTGATGGACTTTGGTATTGCCAAGTTCACAGATACAACCTCGCCAAAAGTCACTCACCTGAACTCACAATTAGGTACTCCCTACTATATGAGCCCTGAGCAGATAAAAGGACTGCCTTATACTTCACAAAGTGATATTTATTCGCTGGGGGTAACCTTGTTTGAAATGGCTACGGGTAAATGTCCATATATCGGGATCAGCACTTTGTTTGAGCTGCAAACAAAAATTGTAAATGATCCTTTACCTCCTACCAGTCTTTATTATCCCGACGTGTCCGCCACTTTACAGGAAGCAATAAAGATTGCAACGAATAAAGACGCTCAACATCGTTTTGGATCATGTCATGAATTCAAAGATTTTTTGCAAAAAGGAAAGGGAAGTGCAGGTGTGAGCCAATCCGGTGAAGAGTTCATCAAAACCCAGCAACGGTCATTGCAAAAAACGATGATATTGCAGGAAGACAAACCTGTTACAAAAAGTAAAAGCAAAAAAACCCTTTGGGCAATCGCTTCTGTTTTGATTGTTATTGGTGCCATTGCTGCCGGGCTTTTGATAAAAGATTCTTCATCGCTTGCAGATAATAAGAAAATTGTCAATGACTCCTTGTTAAAGAACGATCATCAGAATGTTCCAATAAAACCTGAAGAAAACAAGGCGCTCTTTTCAAAAAAAGCGGATTCGCTAATAGCTTTTCATGAATCAAATACCCGTACAATGATGAAGGATGTTGGTAAAAGAGCGGAATTAAAAACAAAGCTTATCAATGCAATAGAAATAAATGCGATTGATTCATTCACCCGGATCATCCAGTCTTACAATAAATATTTTCTGGTGCCTGGGAACACTAACCCTTCAACCGTAAATACGAGTGCCCCTGTTGTTGTATTGCCACCTTCCAGGTCAACTGTACTTTCAGACCTTAGCATTCAACCGCTTTCCAATGGTGTCCATTTTTCTAATGCCAATATTGACAATTATTCACCGGGAAATTTTGATAAGACAAGGCCACCGGCTAAATGGGCAGCTAACATTAGGTTTAAAAGGAATGATACAACATACCAGGCAACTTTGAATTATGAAAAAGATGGCAATAACTATAAGTATAGCTCGAATACTTGTTCAGCCATATCATTTCCCGTAGAAGTAAAAACGGATCCTTCGCCATCAGCGGCCACAATAAGGAATGACATAATTCGGTATTTTAAAAGAGAGAAGAAATTATGTGGCATCAGGTTTACTGATGAGAAAGAAATTAGCGATGTTTCCGTTATGCAAAAAACCGAAGATGGTTTTTTAAACATTAGTTATCAGGTTCAATTCATGTTTAAAGATCAGGCGTTTTCAGGCACTGTTTCCTACCAGGTCGGGCATGGCGACAATACGGATTCTAAGCCTAAATATGTATTCCTAAAAATAAGATTGAATAAATGTTGAAAATGAAATCTAAGAATCTTTTTGCCCTGTTATTGTGTTTGTTTGCCAATATGATCGTAATGTATGCACAACAAACAGGAACTGGCAAAATGCATACTTCCGCTCAGTCGGTCGAAATAAATTTTAAGCGTACGACTAACATGGTTGATAATTCCACAAAATATATTATGCTCCAAAATGGCAGCGAGATATTTGAGATCATGTTCAAATATGATACAGAGGCTGATACTATTCTTGTCTATTGGATCGACAGAAATACAAGGACGATAAGTTCAAAAACCGTAAAATTCTCGTCTGGTGATTCAAAGATTTTAATATCAGATTACGAATTAAATGAAATTACAATTGATGAATCACCTTCTAACCAGATAATTTTCAGCATAGATGCTGACAGGCAATTTATCACCTTATATCAGTTCAGACCATCCAAAAGCAGATCGCTTTCGTTTGAGTTACAGTCAATACCGGCCAGTGTAAAATCAGAGCATCAAAATAAAGTGAAGGAATATAATGACCGACAGCACCTGAAAGCCTCAGAAAAAACAGCGATCGAAGAACTCAAAAATAAAATGAAAAATTACAGGGATTCAGTGATCAAAAGCCTTGAAGAGCATGATAAATCAGTAATGGAAAAATCAATGGAGTTTGCACAAGCAGATCTTAAAGCAAAGTTTACAATCAGAATGGACTCTTTATTTAAGGATAAATTTGAACAGATGAACCTGTTTGCAGGCAATGATAGCTTCAACGTTTATTTTGAATTTGTGTGTAATAACTTGGGAATTCTACAAATAGACACCACAAGAAAAGGCTTTATATTTCTTGACAATAAAGTAAGGACCTGGTTCCGGGATTCTTTTCTTGCTTATATAAAACCAGATCTTGAAACAATGGTCTTCGAAACTCCGTCAAAAACTCTGAAATCTGCTGATCTGCTTAAGGAATTTGACACTTATTTTAGTCGCGTAGTTGACGAGGCTGATCCGGGCACGTTTACAGCCGAAATAACTGATATAACAAAAGCCCTTTCCAATTATCTTGAACGCAAAGTAAATGTCTTTGTCAAATACCGTTATGATGTTAAAGTAGAATCGAAAACAAAATTACCGGAATGGAAATATGCATTCAACGGAGAAATAGTTGATAGATCCGAAGAATTTAACCGCGTGGCGATTACACCGCTCATCGTAGAAAAATTCAAGAGTTTGAAGCTCGAACCAGGTAGTCGCAATATTATAGAGCATTGTATTATTTATATCAATGATCAAAAATTTGGCCCACACATAAGAAAAGCTATTTTGAAATCATTCTGAATTTTTCCATCTATGTCAAAATTCACAACGTGCAACAATGGTCATAATTATGATGCGGAGAAATATTCCATTTGTCCTTATTGCCCGTCAAAAAATATTGACCAGTCCGATTACCGGAAAACATTGTCTGATTTTAATAAAACTCTCGCTTACAGCAGTACAAATGATCTTGATAAAACTATAATAAACGAGGAAACTGCTGAGCTTTCCAAAACGGTGGCAATTGAAAAACCTTTTAGTCAAACCCAAATTGAAAATGAAAAGATCGTTGCCGGTCAAACTCAAAAAAGAAAATTAGTAGGCTGGTTAGTGGTGATCAATGACGACCGTTATGGACAAGACTTTACGCTTTATGAAGGGAGAAATAAGATTGGGACTGCTGCTGAATGCGACATCATTCTTACTGATCCATCTGTCTCAGGCGAACATATCACCATATTTTTTCAAAACAAAGAGTATCTAGTACAGGACCTGTTTTCAACTAATGGAACCAAAGTAAATGGTGTTTCAATACGGGAAGGAAAATTAAATGATGGTGATAAATTAATCCTTGGTAACACTCAACTAAAATTCAAATCTATTTTTTAATTGAAACCGGCAGATTATTTTATTTCGATCGGAAATGCTACTGATGTAGGCAAAGTAAGAGAGCTCAATGAAGACTATCTTGCGCATTTCGATACGCCGTTAGGCTACTGCATTATTATTTGTGATGGCATGGGTGGGCATACGGGAGGACAGGTTGCAGCACAAACAGCCGCCCTTGCGATCCAAAAATATTTACAGGATTCTCAAATTGATGCTACCGGCACACCTGTAACCTTAAGCAATGCATTTGAGTTTGCAAATTTTCAAATACGGAAACTTATCGGCGAAAAACCTTCTCTAAACGGCATGGGTACCACCTGTGTGCTGGCTTTAATAGAAAATGGAAAATTATTTACGGCCCATGCCGGTGACAGCAGAATATACCTGATAAGAAAAAATAAAATTCTGCAGATCACCAGGGACCATTCATCTGTGCAGCAGTTAATAGATGAAGGGGTGATGACCGAGGAAGAAGCAGGAGCCAGTGATAAAAAAAATCAAATAATAAAAGCAATCGGTGTGTTTGAAAAGGTGCAACCCACCATTTCAGAAAACCCGATCACATTATCTAAGGATGATAAGATCCTTTTGTGCAGTGATGGCCTGACCGAACATTTGACCGCTGCAACTATTTTCACCATCGTTGAAAAAATTCAGAACATTCAGGAGGCTTCATTGGAATTGATACATTCAGCAAATAGAAATGGAGGCACCGACAATATCACGGTGCAAATGATACACTATACAGGCAACCATCTGTAATAAGCACCCATGAGTAAATTTCTAAAGATAGGACGTGACCGGAGCAATGATATAATTATAAATGATCCCAGGGTAAGCCGCAACCATGCAATAATCACCCCACTCGAAAATGGAAATTATGAATTGAAAGATCTTGGCAGTACAAATGGCACTTTTGTGAATGGAAAAAAGATTACAAAACTAACTATAACTGCCAGGGATAAAATACAGATTGCCTCAAGTAATCTGAATTGGGAAGATGCTATTCAGAAAATTTTACAAAAAGATAGAAAAACCGAAATCAATGAAGAACCGGGAGATAAGATAAAGAAAACAATTTCGATTGGCTCTTCACAAGATAATGACCTGGTGATAAAAGATGGGTATGTGTCTTCCCACCATGCCAAAATCTCACTGTTGAAAAATGGAAACTATTACTTCCAGGATCTCGATAGCCTGAATGGCTCTTTCATAAATGGCACAAGGGTCAAATCAAAAAGAATTTCCGAAAATGATACCATAAAAATCGGGCAAAAGAATCTTCCGGCTACCTGGTATAATGTATTCAATGCAGGGTCTCCAAAAGTGCCGGTTATCAAAAACACTTTTGCATTGCCAACAATGGGAGGGTTGACATTTGTGGAAATAGCCAACATCATTTATTGTGAAGGGGCGAGCAATCAAACAATGATCTTTCTTGAAGGAAACAAAAAAGAATTGATAAGCAGGACCCTTAAAGAATGCCACGAGTTATTGTCACAAGCTCCCTTTTGCAGGATCCACAAATCATTTCTTGTAAATCTTAGCTATATAAAAAAATATATTTCAGGTAAAGATGGTCAGCTAATCTTAAATAATGGAAAGACGCTTCCTGTCTCCCGCAACTTCAAAGAAGATTTCCTGAAGCAATTCCGCTCACGCTGATTCCTTTTGATTTAACAAAAGGGCGTTTCACTTCTTTATTGGCCTTTTCACTCATTTCATATTGCCCTCGGGTGTTGCCGGGGAATATATTTGAATAGTTGGACCTGAACTCAGGATTTTTAAGCAACCAAAAACTAAAGTATATGAAACTGACAACCACCTTCTTTGTCTTAGGTCTGTTTTGTACAGTAATAAATGCACAGCACACAGACACTCTCACCAACGAACAAATAATTAAATTATCAAAAGCCGGATTTAGCAATGAGGTTCTAAAATCGAAGATCCAAATGTCGCCTGCAAAATTTGATGCATCGCTGGACGGGATGCTGGCATTAAAAAAAGCAGGCGTGTCCGAAGAAGTTATCAATCTTATTGTAACAAATCCTAATGGAGTTGCAAACAATTCTAATAACCCTAAAAATCAGATCGCAGATTCTAAGGAAGTTAATTCAGAAACAGGTATACAAGATCTTCCTTCCGGCATTTATTATAAAAATCCAAAAGGGGAATATGTAGAGATCGAACCGTCGATACTAACGGGCACAAAAACAAACCAGGCTGCGCAGATTTTAATCAGCGCACTTATTAATTCCAGAACGAAAGCCTCGCTAAGTGGCAAGCAATCGTCGTCTGTGATCTATGAAACTTCTCCAAAATTCTACTTCATTTTTGATACCACGTATACAAGCAACCTGAATAGCGAAAACAATGTATGGTTTGGCAGTACAAGAAGCCCTAAAGAATTTTTGTTAATTAAATTGGAAGAAGACAGGAACTCAAGGGATATAACGGTATCAAAAGGCAATATCGCAAATTCCAATTCAGGCATCAACGAAAAATCGATCGTACAGTTTCAATCTAAAAAAATATCGAAAGGGATTTATGAAGTAACTCCTGAAAGTCCTTTTTCAAAAGGAGAATACTGTTTCATGTTCGCCCAGGGAATAAAACAGGGAGAAACAAGCAAAGTGTTTGATATAAGTATCAGGCCCATGAAAGCATTTTAAGTGCTATGGTGTGGGCCGTCTTGCATAAAGAATTTTTAGTCCGTGCCCTATTGTACATAGATGTCAAGAAAAAATTAAGTCATCATATAAAAATTAAAACATGAAAACAAAAATATTACTAAAAACATTTTTATTTCTCCAAATAACTACGTTTTCCCAGGAACAGGTGGCAAATAAATTTGATGTCTCACAAGTTAGTTTCATTGCATGGAATTCCAAAGTTGGTTTACCCTATGCACAAGTACCCGGAGCTAATCTTGGCGCTACTTCTTTTGAACTGATAAGTCAAAATCAAATCGCCTTTCTAAATAATGCCTCAAATGAAATTATTATTACGGACATAAATAGTGGCAAATTAGCAAAGAAATTTTCTATAATAAATGATCCCAGAGATTTCACTTATGAAATGGGGTTATTTTATGTACTCTTTGAAAACAATGTAATTGTTTATGATACGTCTGGGATATTGAAACATCAATTCTCTTTTCCAAAACATTATAATGGAAGAGCCGCCAGACTAACAAGATTCGAAAACTCTACCTACTTATTACTTTCTTCCGGCAATAGTTTAAAAATAGAAACTGCAAGAACAAACACCATAGTTCAAGAATATGAAGGTTGGATTACGATAAGGGGATTATTTGTCAAAACACAAGTAAATGGTAATTCATATTCAGTAAAAGTAATTGACAAAAGTGGCAAAAATTTTCAGAAAACATTTGTAACTGACAAAAAAGCTGCAGGGATATTTATTGTAGGCATTTCAAAAAATAATCTTGTGCTGGATGTCCAAACGTTTATTTCTGAAAATCCTGTTCAAATTGACCGTCATATTGTTTCTGTGGAGCTGAAGACGTCAGAAGTGGGATCTGCTATTGCAAGTATTAATGTTCCGGAGATATATTATGTTCTTTCTAATAAAGACTTTTCTGTGAGTCCCGATGGAAGAATACTTAACATGTTAACATCTCCTAACGGAACTTACATATTTTCTCTTTTAGATTCAAAAAATAGAAGCTCCAAAGGATATCCTGCATCATTAACAATGACTAAATATCATTTTAACAATAACCTGCTTAAAGTTGATAAAAAATAATTCTACGACATGACTACTATAAAAAATATTTCTTATACCTGTTTAATTAAAACAGTATTGGAATCTAAAACCACAAAAACACTGCAGATCCTTTTATTAATAGTTTGTTCAAATTATGGATTTGGACAAATAACCAGGACACAAGTGATTAGTAACGCATTGCCTTATACAACTTTTAGCTGGACAGCTAATAATTGCAATTTATGGAATGGTACTTCATGCGGTGGTGCAAACATATATCATGTGCCATGGGTCTCTGCCCCCGGTACTTACACTGCAATGCCTTACTGCTGGGGTGGTTGGTCAACTCAAGCTGAATATAATTCAGCAATGGCGGGATGTAAATCAGCAGGCCAAGCCTGTTCATCTTCCGGTGGTGGATGTACTCCGCTACCATCTGCTCCTTTATCATGTGCCGCGGGACATGATTGCTCGGGTTTGGTTTCGCGGGCATGGGCATTGGATCATAAGCGAAATACCGGAAGTGATAGTTATTACGGGTTACTTGCAATATCAACTCAAATAAGTTATTCACAGCTACAGCCTGGTGACATGGTAAACGATGAGGGCAGCCATACCCGGTTAATCAGAACCTATTACTCCAGTAATGCCTCTGCTGATGTAATCGAAGCGGTGGGAGGAGCATGGAAGGTTACTACAAATACATATACACCAATACAACAAACAGGTTTTTATGCATGGTGTCCCAATTCAAATATTGTAATTGGAGGCTGTGGTAGTTCTTGTCCAGCTCCTGCAAACGACCTTTGCTCAAATGCAATCCAACTAACCACATCTTCAACCTGCAATTATATCAACGGAACCACTTGTGGTGCAACGCCTATTAATCCCACGACTGGATTACCGGCCTGTATCGTTTCGTCAAGCACGGCAAAAGATGTTTGGTACAAATTTACTGCCTCATCCACAGGTACTACAACGTTGAAAGTTCAGAGCGGAAGTAATTTTGATGCGATCGTTCAAATCTTATACAATGTTACTTGTGCTTCTTCCTATTCGCAATTCCAGTGTACCAATTCAGCGGCAGTTGGCGGTGTCGAGACAATAACAGGATTTACCCCGGGAACAACTTATTGGGTAAGGGTATACAATAACAGCGGGCTTACAGGAAATGACTTTCAAATATGCGTACAAACCGGGGGATGTGCTGCACCTTCAAATGATAACTGCTCTGGAAATTTTTCAGCTACTCCGCTCAGTTTTGGAACAAGCTGTAATCCTGTCACTGGTTCAAGTTGCGGCGCTACATCATCTGGTTTCAATTCATGTGTTGGTGCACAAGATGACGATGTTTTTTTCCGTTTTACTCCAAACACAAGTTCGGCTACTATAAATGTTGTTTCAGCATCGGGTTACGATGCAGCCTTCCAGGTACTTTCTGGTCCGTGTGGAGGTTCAATGGGTCAATTGACAAATGGCTGTATCAATAATACTGGCTTAGCCGGAACAGAAACTACAACCGTAACGGGACTTACACCAGGAGTTGAATACTTCATTCGTGTATGGCATTATGGTACTGGGTATGGGAGCACCGGCAATTTCACTATATGTGTTTATGGCCAGTCTTGTCCACCAACTGTTAATATTACCGCTAATCCATCGGGTCAAATTTGTGCAGGCCAATCTGTGACGTTCACCGCTTCCTCAACTAACGGCGGATCATCGCCGGGTTATCAATGGAAAAAGAATGGAGTCAATATCGCAACTGGTTCAACTTTCAGCAGCAGCACCCTTATTAATGGTGACGTGATCACTTGTGTAATGACTTCAAGTTTAGCTTGTGCAAGTCCTCCTTCTGTAACTTCTAATCAAATTACAATGAGTGTGAATACTTCAGTAACACCAACTGTAAGTATTACCGCTAATCCATCGGGTCAAATTTGTGCAGGCCAAGCTGTGACTTTCACTGCTTCCTCTACTAACGGCGGATCATCGCCAGATTATCAATGGAAAAAGAATGGAGTCAATATCGCAACTGGTTCAACTTTCAGCAGCAGCACCCTTATTAATGGCGATGTGATCACTTGTGTAATGACTTCAAGTTTAGCTTGTGCAAGTCCTCCTTCTGTAACTTCTAATCAAATTACAATGAGTGTGAATACTTCAGTAACACCAACTGTAAGTATTACCGCTAATCCATCGGGTCAAATTTGTGCAGGCCAAGCTGTGACTTTCACTGCTTCCTCTACTAACGGCGGATCATCGCCGGGTTATCAATGGAAAAAGAATGGAGTCAATATCGCAACCGGTTCAACTTTCAGCAGCAGCACCTTTATTAATGGCGATGTGATCACTTGTGTAATGACGTCAAGTTTAGCTTGTGCAAGTCCTCCTTCTGTAACTTCTAATCAAATTACAATGAGTGTGAATACTTCAGTAACACCAACTGTAAGTATTACCGCTAATCCATCGGGTCAAATTTGTGCAGGCCAAGCTGTGACGTTCACTGCTTCCTCCACTAACGGCGGATCATCGCCAGGTTATCAATGGAAAAAGAATGGAGTCAATATGGCAACCGGTTCAACTTTCAGCAGCAGCACCCTTATTAATGGCGATGTGATCACTTGTGTAATGACGTCAAGTTTAGCTTGTGCAAGTCCTCCTTCTGTAACTTCTAATCAAATTACAATGAGTGTGAATACTTCAGTAACCCCAACTGTAAGTATTACCGCTAATCCATCGGGTCAAATTTGTGCAGGCCAATCTGTGACCTTCACTGCTTCCTCCACTAACGGCGGATCATCGCCAGGTTATCAATGGAAAAAGAATGGAGTCAATATCGCAACTGGTTCAACTTTCAGCAGCAGCAACCTTAATAATGGCGATGTGATCACTTGTGTAATGACTTCAAGTTTAGCTTGTGCAAGTCCTCCTTCTGTAACTTCTAATCAAATTACAATGAGTGTGAATACTTCAGTAACCCCAACTGTAAGTATTACCGCTAATCCATCGGGTCAAATTTGTGCAGGCCAATCTGTGACCTTCACTGCTTCCTCCACTAACGGCGGATCATCGCCAGGTTATCAATGGAAAAAGAATGGAGTCAATATCGCAACTGGTTCAACTTTCAGCAGCAGCAACCTTAATAATGGCGATGTGATCACTTGTGTAATGACTTCAAGTTTAGCTTGTGCAAGTCCTCCTTCTGTAACTTCTAATCAAATTACAATGAGTGTGAATACTTCAGTAACCCCAACTGTAAGTATTACCGCTAATCCATCGGGTCAAATTTGTGCAGGCCAATCTGTGACCTTCACTGCTTCCTCCACTAACGGCGGATCATCGCCAGGTTATCAATGGAAAAAGAATGGAGTCAATATCGCAACTGGTTCAATTTTCAGCAGCAACACCCTTATTAATGGCGATGTGATCACTTGTGTAATGACTTCAAGTTTAGCTTGTGCAAGTCCTCCTTCTGTAACTTCTAATCAAATTACAATGAGTGTGAATACTTCAGTAACACCAACTGTAAGTATTACCGCTAATCCATCGGGTCAAATTTGTGCAGGCCAATCTGTGACTTTCACTGCTTCCTCTACTAACGGCGGATCATCGCCGGGTTATCAATGGAAAAAGAATGGAGTCAATATCGCAACTGGTTCAACTTTCAGCAGCAGCACCTTTATTAATGGCGATGTGATCACTTGTGTAATGACTTCAAGCTTAGCTTGTGCAAGTCCTCCTTCTGTAACTTCTAATCAAATTACAATGAGTGTGAATACTTCAGTAACACCAACTGTAAGTATTACCGCTAATCCATCGGGTCAAATTTGTGCAGGCCAATCTGTGACATTCACTGCTTCCTCCACTAACGGCGGATCATCGCCGGGTTATCAATGGAAAAAGAATGGAGTCAATATGGCAACCGGTTCAACTTTCAGCAGCAGCACTCTTATTAATGGCGATGTGATCACTTGTGTGATGACTTCAAATTTAGCTTGTGCAAGTCCTGCTACGGTGTCGATCAGTACGAATCCAATTGTGGTAAATCCCTTACCATCGATCTTCTTAGACGCTAATCCCACTGTTTGCAGCGGTGAATCAACAGGAAACATCACTTACTCTTCAACTTCAGGTTCGCCAAGCCAATACAGCATTTCGTTTAATCAAATAAGCATTGCAGCAGGTTTTGTAAATGTGATTAATGCAACTCTATCAGCAGGTTCAATTTCATTATCGATCCCTGCCAATGTACCGCCAGCAACTTATGGTTATTCACTAACTGTAAAAAATAGTCTTACGGCATGTGTAAGCTCGCCTGTTCAGGGAACAATAACAATCACTGCTCTGCCTGGAATAACATTAGGTAGCAGTCCAACTGTTTGCCAGGGTGAGACAGTCGCAAATCTAACTTATACAACAGTTGCAGGGGCACCAAACCAATATAGTATTGTATTTGATGCAACGGCGATTGCGGCCGGCTTTAGAAATGCAAATAATCTTCCATTGTCTAATGGGCAAGTTGCGATCTCTGTTCCGCAAAATATTGCAGCTGCTACATACAATGCGTCTATAACTGTAAGGAATAGCGTTACCGGTTGCACCAGCATCAGCAAGCCGATAAAGATCATAGTAAACCCTGTTCCAGTCATTAACCTGTTACCATCATTTACTATTGCCTTTGGTGAAAGAACAAAGTTAGGAGGCACCCCTCTTGTTACGGGGAATGCACCGTTCTCATACATATGGACACCAAATCACAACATGGATAATGACACAGTAGCGAATCCAATTGTAAGGCCAACTTTCAATACTGCTTATTCTGTAAAGGTGACTGACAAGAATGGTTGCAGTAATACAAAATCGATAGATGTACTAGTAGCAGGTTTTACCGTTTACCCAAATCCTGCAACTGATGTAATAAATATTTATGGTTCACGAATTGAAAGCGGTATTTATAGAATAAAACTGACTGACGCATCCGGCAAGATCATTATTAATAAACAAATAGAAATAACTTCAACAACAATGAATGAACAGTTATCAATAAACCGTTTGCCGCATGGTATTTACTTTGTAATTATAGAAAATAAATCTTCGCAATCTGGTTACAGGATCGTCAAAATTCAATAATAATTAAACGAACAATTATGAAAAAGCTACCTCTTCTTATTGCCATCGCACTAATTTCATTGCATTCCTTCGGACAGCTAAAATTTTCAGCCGGTATAAAAGGCGGGCTCAACTTTTCAAAACTTGATCTTTCTGAATCAGCTACCAAAGGAAAGACAGGATATCATGCAGGTGTTTTTGCACAATTCAGATTTTCAAAAATTGCGATTCAGCCCGAAATAATCTTTTCGCAACAAGGCTCAGAAATAGATATTGATAGTGTTCTTAAATCAAGTTATATCAACTTTCCGATCATGGTGAAGATATATCTTGCTGCAGGAGTTAATCTTCACCTGGGCCCTCAATTCGGTTTTTTAAACAAAGCAGAACTGGAAGGCCGGGACATAAAATATCTTTTTAAAAATGCCGATATAAGTGCGGGCTTTGGCGCAGGCTGGGATGCACCTTTTGGACTCACTTGTGAACTACGATACAATTTAGGGCTTACCGATAACAGCGAGGTTCTTTACAGCAACCAGGCAAAAAACCAGGTGTTTCAAGTATCGGTTGGCTTTAAAATTATCAGGCTGGGTAAATAAACCGGAAGATGATTAAACAAAGATCTCTGCAACACGGATTGACCGGATTTTCACGGACAATTTTATTTTAATTCGCCTGATTCTCTTCATTGCACATTAGCCAAACAGACGATTAAAGACTGAAGTAAATCTTAAGAATAAATCCGTTGAATCCGTGTCATCCGTGTTCTATCCTAACCGAAAAATAGGACACTACCCAATTTTTACATACCCATTTTTAATCCGTAATAAAAATCTTGCCTGGCTTTCTTTGCAATTCACCTTCTTTGTTGCGGTATAAGATTTGGTAAAAGTATATGCCTGGTGTAAGTCTTTGCATAGACCAATTATTACGATAGTTTTTAATTTTAATAATTTCCTTACCGTTTACATCGCTCAGAATTAAATCAAACGTACCTGGCTCAATACCAAAAATTCGCAATTGTTCATTCTTATGTTGGGGATTAGGCACAGTGATATTTAATTCGTTACTCTTTTTTACTTCCTCCAATGCTATTTGTTCTGCTTTTCTCAATAGCGATGTTTCACTAATTGTCACATTTGCATTGCCATCTGCAATGGCAGCATTAGTTGGCTTACTTAGAGATACTGAGAAAGTTTCATTTCCCTCTGTTATAGCATCTGCAATAATTGGCACACTTATATTCCTGGTTGTTTGGCCCGGCGCGAAAGTAACGGTACCTGACGTTGCAGTATAATCTTTCGGGCTTTTTGCCGTGCCGTTAATAGTTTTGAATTTAACTGTGACTGTTAGATTGTGTGCTCTTGATAAACTCACTGGTATCGAAGCTGGGCCGCCAGATTCAAAAACTGTTGCATCAGCAATGCTGATGGTAACGGCAGTATTGCATCCATCGTCAATTTGACCATTACAATTTTCATCGATACCATTTCCGCATGTCTCAGTTGCACCAGGATGAACGGCACCATTTGCATCATTGCAATCTGTATTGTTGTTCACATATCCGGCCGGTGCTGAACAAGCCTGGGTTGTTACAGCAGCATTCCCATAACTATCACCGTCTGCATCACGATAGAAAGTCGTTTTCACTCCTTCATCAATTTGTCCGTTGCAATTATCATCTACACCATTACAAACTTCAGTCACGCCTGGATGAACGGCGGCATTTGCATCATTGCAATCGGTATTGTTGCTGACATATCCCGCCGGTGCTGAACAAGCTTGAGTTGTAATAGCAGCATTCCCATAACTATCACCGTCTGCATCACGATAGAAAGTTGATTTCACTCCTTCATCAATTTGTCCATTACAATTATCATCTACACCATTACAAACTTCAGTCACGCCTGGATGAACGGCGGCATTTGCATCATTGCAATCGGTATTGTTGGTAACATATCCTGCAGGTGCTGAACAAGCCTGGATTGTTACAGCAGCATTCCCATAACTATCACCGTCTGCATCACGATAGAAAATAGTGCCCACACAATTAAGTAGTACTCTCTTACTAATTCTATTACCTGTGGCATCATAAGCATATTTTATAACACTGCTGTCAGGATAAATTACCTGAGTTAATCTGCCAAGACTATCATATTGATAAGAAATAGATTGAGCATACAAATGTGATGTCAATAAGAAAAAAGATAAGTAAATAAATATTTTTTTCATTATCAATAAAATAAATTACCTAAAAAAAATATCTGCTTCAATATCAGTCAACCTCCCGCCGAAATCCGTCTTTTCAATTATTTTCCAAAGCTCTGTTCCTGCAGCTATAGATAAATGTGCTGCTAAACCAACCAAAGGACCACCAATTACTTCAGCAAATAAAGGATATCCTTTTACGAATAATTCCGATCCAAATTCAAAATTCGAAATTTTACCTTTTATTCTATCTACGTATGTCTTAGCAATACCATATGCAGAAACAAAATCGCCTATTGCAGACATGTATGGATTTTTTCTTAATTTATTAAATAACCCATGCCTATTTAATAAATTCCTGGTTTGTCGTAGCGATGAATTAAAGCTTCCATACAAATAATTAAAGCTTTTATTTTCATTACTGATAATTTCTAGGCCGGTTTCAAGAAATGAAAAGGCTGTAGAGCCACCAATTTTCTGAATTATTTCATTAAAATTGCCGCCTGTTTTATGAAACCCTAATAGGTTTTGAATTTCTGACACATTGCTTTTTGAGTCAGTATTGTCAAAGTTTGCAAATAGCCCGGTATAATCAAATATGGAAACAGGGTTATTGGTTGCATACACATACCTGTTTAATGTCTGCGGATTATTCAAGTCAATCGGATATACATCTTTGCTCAAAAATCTTCCATTGGCCGCATCATAATACCTGGCTCTTGCATAATATAAGACTGAAGATTCCTGTTCTACTCCGTACTCTCCCAAAAATGTAAACGGCTGTGTTGTAGTTCCGGTGTGGCTAAGTAGTGTGCCAAAAGGATCATAGGTGTATGTATCTTTTATTACAGCGTTTTGATCGGTTAATACTGTCGTATTATGCATTGCATCGAAATGATAATATAACGCATTATTTGAAGCGTCAACACTCTCCAATAAACCCAGGCCATATACATAATTGGATTTTACGGCTCCGCTTGCATCTGTGATTTGCGATATCACTGACAGGCCGCTGCTTATATCCAAAACATACCGGTTGCTGTTTGCGCCAACAACTTTAGCAATTCTGTTTCCGAATGGGTTATAAGAATATATGCTGTTAATGCCAGCTGTATCCACCCAACTATTCAGCAGGTTATCTACTGAAAAAATATAACTCGCAGTTTTAGTTCCGTTACTCTCAGCAGTTCTGTTACCTGAATTATCGTTTGTAAAATTCCATATTGAATCCGAGAGCATCCTGTCATCATTCGCATAACTGTAGGCACGGGATAATGGTAATAATGCAGATGGAACTTGTCCCAGCCTTTGTTCCGTAATCCTGTTGCCAATAGCATCTAAGGTGAATGTGCTCCCGGAAATTATTGCATTGTTACTGAATGAATTTATTTTACTGATCAAACGGCCAGCATTGTCAAACTCATAGTTGCAATGGGCCCCGTTCGGATATAATAATTGTGTGGTCCTTCCTGCAGCATCGTAAGTGTAAGTAAATGTATGGCCAAGCCAATCAGCCACCGATAGTAAATTGTTAGCATTGTCATAAGCATACGATACAGTGTTGCCGCCAGGGTAAATCACAGAAGTTTTATTTCCTGCTGCATCATAAGTAAAAGAAACAGTTTTATTATAAGGGTCGCGGTATTGTGTCAATTGATTTAAACTATCATAAACCATAGCGGTTGTACCAGCACCATTGCTCATCGTAATAACATTATCATTATTATCATAAGTAAATTGATAATTATCCCCTGTTGAATTATTAACCGTGATAACCCTGTTTGCAGCATCAAATACTTTACCTATAGTACCTGTCGGCTTCGTAAGGATTGTATTATTCCCTGCGTTATCGTAACTGTAAGTATAACTATTTCCTGAAGCATCCAGGTAATTGATTAGCCTGTTTACGTCATCGTAATTATAGGTTTGGGTATGGCCGTTCGGATCAACAACCGTTTTTTTGTTACCGTTTTTATCATACGTAACAGCAGTAGTTTTATTGGCTGCATCCGCAACAGATGCTAACCTGTTCATAACATCATATCCATAAGAAGTAACCCTGTTTAACGGATCAGTTACTGATGTAAGATTGTCGTTCAGATCGTAACCATAATTAAAGGTATTGCTTAAACCATCTGTCTGGCTCTGTTTTTTATTGGTAGCAGTATAAGTATAATCGGTTGTTTTGTTAGTTGGGTCAATTATTTTCGTCAGATTGCCAACTGCATCATACTGGTATTGTGCAGTTCCCAATGCATTAATAGCACTTGTTTTTCTTCCTTTTGCATCATAGGTATAGCTTACGACATTATTATTGGCGTCGGTAACAGAAATTAAATTATCCCTGGTATCGTAAGCATAAGCAGTAACTCCTCCTTTAGGATTCGTGGTGCTTATTTTTCTTCCTTTGTTATCATAAGCATAGGTGGTCACAAATCCTTTCTTATCCTTTACTGACAACAACTGCTTATTGGCATCATAGGTATTTTCTATTGTTCTTCCCAATGGGTCTGTGATCAGTAATATATTATCATTGTTATCATAAGCATAGGTAGTTGTATGGCCATTTTCATCCGTCGACGAAATCTTACGGCCTGCAGCATCGTATGTAAATTGTTTTATCCCTGCAAATGTCTGGACAGATAATAAATCACCTGCCGGTGAATAAGAATAGGCTGTTGAATGGCCATTGCCATCCACAGATTGTGTAACCTGTCCCTTACTATTGTAATGGAAAACCTGCAACGCATTATCGGGATAGCGGATAGAATCTAAATTATTATTGGAACTGTTGTAATAAAAGTTTTTTTGATAGCCTTTGGCATCGGTTAACTGCACCGGTGAATTAAAGTTATTATAACTGATTTGGGTTATTTTACCTCCGGGTAAAGTATCTGATAATAAATTGCCATAATTATCGAACAGCCTTGTTTCGCTTTGATTGTTCTCATTGGTAAACTTATTTTCATTGCTGTTGGCATCATAGCCAAAGGCTTTTGTAAATCCTAATTCATCCGTTTCATGCGTCTTTCTTATATAATTATCATGGTGTGCAATTATCCGGGAATTGTCGGGATTGGTAACGGTAGCATCTCCCGGATTTGGGGAATTATAAACAATAGAAGTAACCTGGTTGTAGGCATCTTTTTGTTGAACAACCTTACCACTGATGTCGTAAGTATTAGTCACAATAGTATTTCCCACGGGATTGACTACTGTGAGCATTCTATGCGCATTATCATAGGTAAAAGATGCTGTACCACTATTAGCATCCTGTATTGTGATCAGGTTATTATCTGCATCATAACCATAATTACAAATACGGTTCAGGGGATCTTTAACAGAGGCTATTTTATTATTCAAATACGTTATTACCAAAGATCTTCCGCCGGGGGCAACAACGCTGTCAAGAGCATTCCCGGTATAGTACAACCTGGTTATGTTATTATTTAAATCAATTATGCTATCCAATTTACCGGTTGGATCAAAATGATACTGCAGTTTTTCTTTCGTGAACAGCGAATAACTTGTATTAATGTTTTTTTGAAGGCTGTCAAAAGTACCACTGAAAACAGGGAATGATTGTCCGCTGTTATTCATTGGAATGAACGTGGATACATGGCCATCAGGGTAATGAATGTCCCATGCAGTATCCTGTTTATTTTCTATAAAATAATTGTAAGTATGTGACCAGCCATATCCCAAAGGCCCTGGTGTATCTCCGTTTAAAGAATTATAGAATCTTGTAAAATTCAATTGCCCGTTTAATGATGGAATTTTAATGTCGGTATATTTATAGGAATAAGTTCCGGTTCCCAATTGAATGGGATCAATAATGGTAAGCTGGTTCCCATTCGGCTTAATTGCATTTTGTGCTGTAATATAAGTTAATCGGTAGGGTACAGGGAATCGACTAAGTTTCACTATAAAAATATCAAAACTACCAGCCGAGGTCAAATTATAAATTCCGGTCCCGGGATCGAAGTCGGCGTTGTCCATAAAGAAACCGGTTGTATAAACATTTTCGTTTGCATCAACAGCGATGGAGCTGCCTTCATCCTGATCTGGTCCGCCCATTTGTTTTGCCCAAATAAAATTTCCGGAAGCACTAAGCCTGGAGACAAAAATATCCCGACTGCCTGCCGATACTAAATTATATGTCCCGGTGCCGGGGTCAAAATCGGCCGTGCCATCAAAGAACCCTGTTGTAAAAACATTTCCATTGGCATCTACCGCTATGGAATTACCAAAATCATTAATTGCTCCGCCCCATCCCTTTGCCCACAGGAAATTTCCCGAAGCATCAAGCTTGGAGACAAAGACATCAGAAGCATTACCATTGGAGTTCAGGTTGTGTGTCCCGACATCCGGATCAAAGTCAACTGTGCCATTAAACCGACCAGTTGTATAAACATTTCTGTTGGCGTCAATAGCAATGGAGAAACCAAAAACGTCAATCTCACCCCACCCTTTTGCCCACACGAAGTTTCCTGATGCGTCAAGTTTCGAAACAAAAGCTTTATCAAAAGAGCCGGAGGACCCAAGAATATAAGTTCCCGGACCAGGATCAAAATCAGCATAACGAAAACTTCCGGTTGTATAAACATTACCACTGGCATCAACTGCGATGGAATTACCTCCATCAGCGTCAGCACTAAAAGCGCCTATCTGTTTTGCCCAAATGAGATTTCCCGATCCGTCTAGTTTTGAAATAAAAATATCAGACCAATTACCGGTAGTTAAATTATAAGTTCCGGTGCCCGGATCAAAGTCCGCCGTAACAGAAAAATATCCGGTTGTATGAATGTTACCATTCGGATCAAGCGTCATGGATGATACATGACTGATCGGATTTCCGAACTGTTTTGCCCAAATGAAATTTCCGGAAGCATCAAGTTTGGAAATAAAAATATTACCGTTGGCATAATCAAGATTATATGTTCCTGCGCCAGGATCAAAGTCAAATGAAGCAAAAAAGTTTCCGGTTGTATAAACATTACCGTTGGCGTCAACAGCAATAGAACGAGCTTCGGAAGTGGCTCCTCCACCAAGTCCGCTTAATTCCTTTGCCCAAATAAAATTTCCAGAAGCGTCAAGTTTGGAAATAAAAACATCACTACCGCCAAGAGTACTCAGATTATGGATTCCTGTTCCCGGGTCAAAATCAACTGTGCCAATAAAGGATCCGGTTGTATAAACATTTCCATTTGCATCTACCGTAATGGAGTTACCCTGATCCTGGTTCGCACCACCCATTCGCTTTGCCCAATTGAAGTTGGCTGGAGATACAACGGGTGGCGGCTCTTCTCCCAACTTTACTATAAAAGCATCGTTATTACCGGCTGAAGTCAGATTATAAGTTCCGGTGCCAGGGTCAAAGTCGACTGTGCTAATAAAGAGTCCTGTTATATAAACATTGTTGTTAGCATTGACAGCAATAGAACTACCTTCCTCATAACTTGGTCCACCCATTCTTTTTGACCAAAGAAAATTTCCGGAAGCGTCAAGCTTTGAGACGAAAATATCATACTCGCCAGCCGAACTCAAATTAGAAGTTCCAGGGCCTGGATCAAAGTCTACAGTACCATAAAAGAACCCTGTCGTATAAACATTCCCACTGTTATCAACAACGATGGATTTGCCTTCATCATTATTTCCATCACCTATTCGTTTTGCCCAAAGAAAATTTCCGGAAGCATCCAACTTAGAAATAAAAATATCAGAAAGGCCTTCAGAACTAAGGTTAAATATTCCTGGTCCGGGATCAAAATCCGCGGTACTTAGAAAGCTACCAGTTGTATAAACATTTCCGCTGGCGTCAACGGTGATGGCTCGTCCAATATCATTAGATGCTCCTATATCCCCCATTTGTTTTGCCCAGATGAAATTCCCGGAAGCATCCAACTTGGAAACAAAAATATCGAAGAGGCCAAAAGGGGTTGTAAGATTGAAAGTTGCTGGCCCCGGATCGAAGTCGGCCGTTCCACTAAAATTTCCTGTGGTATAAACATTTTGATTGGCATCGACTGTAATGGAATAGCCAGTTTCCTGATCACTTGTTCCACCCATTTGTTTTGCCCAAAGGAAATTTCCAGACGCATCGAGTTTGTTAACAAAAATATCTGCGGCTCCGAAGGAAGTCATATTAAACGTGCCGCCGCCTGGGTCAAAATCAGCCGTGAGGGCAAACCAACCGGTTGTGTATACATTCCCGTTTGCCCCAACAGCGATGGATTGTCCTGAACTGAAGTTTCCGCTTATATGTTTTGCCCAGAGAAAGTTTCCGGAAGCATCGAGCTTAGAAACATAGGCGCTGGATCCACCACCGCCGTCAAGATTAGTAACCCCTGGTCCGGGATCAAAATCGACAACACCCACAAACTGTCCGGTTGTATAAACATTCCCAATAACATCCACAGTTATTGAGTAACCAAAATTATAACTTGTACTGCCGAATTGCTTTGCCCAGAGAAAATTGCCCTCTGCGTCGAATTTGGATATAAAAATATCCTGAATCCCGGCCGAAGTCATATTATGAGTCAATGGGCCGGGATCAAAATCTACGGTAGCTACAAACGTCCCCGTTGTATACACATTCCCGTTGGCATCAACAGCAATAGATTGACCCCTGTCATCACTTGCTCCACCAATTTGTTTTGCCCAAAGAAAGTTTGGGTCCTGGGAATAAACATTAAACCAGGAAAGGCTAATAATAAAACTCAGTATAAATACTTTTCTCTCCATCCTCTGAATTTAAAATTTACAGAGATGAAATAACTTTAAAACAAACTTGCTAATCAGAGTTAAAATAATGGACTAAAGGAGTAATCGGTGGGGAGGGGTTATTCTGTAAGGTATAGAAATATTATTACAAAAAAACTGAGATTAAATAAATCGCTGATAAATTGCTGTTCCAGCGACCAGTCTTTTTCTCAACTTCAACAATTTCAGTTTGTAATATACATTCATCCATCACCCGCGATTCTGACCTCGAATGAACCTTCTGAATACCAATACCAATTATTCTCAAATAATATTGGGTGAACAAATAGCAAGGCGCCGGTATTTTTAGGAAAAGACCGCCTGTTTGGTGGTGTCCTGTTTTTAGGTTAGGATAGAACACGGATGACACGGATTCAACGGATTTATTCTTAAGATTTACTTCAGTCTTTAATCGTCTGTTTGGCTAATCTGCAATGAAGGGAATCAGACGGATTAAAATAAAATTGTCCGTTAAGATCCGGTCAATGCGTGTCATCCGTGTTCCAATTGTCATCAAATCAGGACATTGCCGACTGTTTGTAGTTTACTGAACAGGTGGTAACTTTCCTTATGTCCGAAACTATTACCTACCAATATTCATCACCATCGGCTTTATTAAAATCTGCAGACAGGGATGAATTATTTCTTGCTAAGTACAGCGAAATAGAAAAGAAAGAAGCACCATGTTTTTTTTGGGGAAAATTGAAGGACCCATTTACAACTGCAAGATGTCTTATTACTTTATCAAATGTTGTTCAATCAAGTTTCAACCTCTCCCCTTTTGAAATCGCGAAAATGAAAGATCCGATCGTAACAGCGGGTAATGAAAAGATCCGGTTCGAAGGATTTTCACATTGCGCCGGTGTTTATGCAAGAGTTGATATTTTACCGGGTGCACATGATGGGGAATTTCCCGAAAATGGAACGACAAACGTTGATTTCAACCAGCCAATGATATCTGCTTTAAGCAGGGTAGCAAAAAATGAAAATATTCTTTTATCGGTGGGTAAAAAAGAAGTGGCGATACAAAAAGATTCCAAAAAAATCGTAGAAAGAAAAGTACCGCTGCCAACCAAATGGATCAAAGGACTTACTTCGGTTCAAATTTATTTATCACAAGCCGAAAAATTATTTTCATTTAATCGAATGCAGGCATTGCAACTATTTCAGAGTATTCCCGCCGGCAAAATAAAAACCGATTATTATTTAGTAGTACGTGGTAACAAACCAATGTTCAGTCCGATAAAATCTGCAAATGCAATTTGTATTGGTGGTTTACACAGGTTGAGGCTTATTGAGCAATTACTGTCATATGCCGATGAGTTAAGAGTGTTTCCGCATCCTGATACGCAATCCACCACATGGCAACTTTATTTTGGAGACATCCGGTTTAATTTGTCATTATCCAGGGATGCATGGCGTGGTTTTTCCGGTGAAGGTGCGGCGCTTGAATCACTAATTGAAGATATTCCCGATCGATGGATCGATGCACTGGATAAATATAGCTATGCTAACCAGGCATTCAATCCAACGATGCTTGCCGTAAATGAAGGACTCGATCTCCAAAAATTAGATAATATTACCGGGAGATTATCGGCAATGGGATTATTGGGATATGACCTGGACGAAAACCAGTTCTTTTACCGGAGACTACCCTTTAAATTGAACAGGATCTTAAGTTTAAATCCACGAATGAAAGATGCAGAAAAATTATTGGAAGAAAATAAAGTAGAGATCGTTTCAAGATCGGATAACCGCATACAGGCAAAAGTGGCTGGCAGTGGTGTTGATCACACGGTAATTATTGAAGGAGAATTGGCGAGATGCACATGCACATGGTTCAGTCGTCACCAGGGTGAACGCGGATTATGCAAACATTTACTCGCAGTAAAAAAGAAACTGATAAGTTAAAGCTGTGCCATGACCCACGTTGAACAAATGAGTCTTTTAGTTGAAAAAAGCCAGGAAGGTAACTTGATGTCTTTTTTGAAAGTATTGGACAATACACAAAAAAAAGAACTGGTCCCTCATTTAAAAAAACTTGCTAAAGAGTATAACGAATTCAGACAGGTTTCAAAAAACAGTTACGATTATCGCGGTACTGCCACTCAACGTCACATTATACAAATTGCATCATTTGTTTGTTTTAGCCGGGCAGATTATGAAAAATCACCGCTCTCAGTATGGATGATAGGAGAAAAAGTTACAGCAAAAATTCTTGAATGGTATTGTCCAGATTGGTTCAGCGATTTTGTAAATAAGCAAGCCAACCTGGAGTTTCTTCCGCATTACCTGAATTATGACTGGATCATGGAAATGTCCGATAAAGGTTTTGTAAAACCAGGCAAAGAATTATTGGCGAAAGTGATGCCTAACATGATCTTTGAATCAGAAAAAAATGTGTGGATATGCAGACCTGAAAATTTACTGAAAAGAAAAATAACACTGGATGAGCATATTTGGTATTTATTTGAAGTAGACACAAATCTGCACTACAGCGACAGGTGGCTAAATTTCGATAAGAAAGAAAAAATCGGTTGGGTTGATGTTTTTAAAAAATTTGCAGAAGAAAACAAAATTAACCGCCATCGGTTGCTGCAAGAATCGCTTCTCGCATCAAACAAAAATTTTAATAAAATACTTTCAGGGTGGTTCATTCAATTATTTACCGGGTTGCGGCCGGAAAAAGCCGAAATTCTTTCGCTGCAAAAAGAATTATTCAGCATTCTGAATTCGCCGCATAGTAAGGTGGTCAATACCGCATTGGAGGCCATCAAACAAATTACCGATGATGACCACTTTGATATTACAGCGTTCCTGGATTCAGTACCGGTATTGTTATCATCGGATACAAAGGCGACTGTAGCCGCAACACTGGCAATCCTTGATAAGATTGCAAAAAAACATACAAATCATCGTGAAGCGGTGGTAAAGAATATCTGCGGTGTTTTTGTAATTGCCGATGATGATCTGCAAACAAAGGCTGCAAAAATTATTGAAAAATATGCGGACAAAAATGGTGAGAGCATAAAAAATGAATTGGTCACCTACGAAAATGGGATAATGCAAAATGCACGGAAAATTTTGGGAAGTTTTGTTGCAGATGCAGCGTCACAAAAAGCGGAACACAAATCAAACCACGATGATGCACAGGCGGAGCATCCGGAAATTCCCGCAATTGATACAATAGATGATTTGATGTTTTTGGCCGCAAAGGCTTTTGATAATACAGAGACCTGGCATATTGACCAGTTGCCGGCATCGCTTATCAACTTTCAAAAAGAAATTACTTCAGAAAATATTGGGCGCTTTGAACCAGCATTGCAGCGTGCATTAAAAATGATCGGTCGGGGTTTTCCGGCAAATATTGGCTACCTGGATCATATGCTTGCAGTATTCTTTATTGATTATTGTGTGTGGCTCGTCCGTAAGCACAAGGATGATGCAAAAATTCTGCAGGCATTGTTTGCAAAATACAACCAAAAAGATGGCGAGGAAATACGCACATGGCTGGGAATTGAGGCCACAAAAACATATTTGCAGGACTGGGACAATTACAATAACGATCCATACTATTTAGTATACAAAAAGTTTTTGCTTTCAGTACTGCAAAAAATAAAAGATGCAGATAGCTTACCATTGATGTCCACTCCTACACATCAGCCTGCATGGATAACACCGGAAATTTTTGTTGAAAGACTGGAAACATACCAGCAAAAAAAAATAGAGCCGGCCCCGCTCGATCTGCAAATGGCGATTTCCAGGTGTGATCTGCAAAATGCCGCAAACGCGGCAAAAAAAGCACAAGAATTTTTATCAGGAGAATACCGGGAATTATGTCTCTTTTTATTTAATGAAGTAAACAAACCACAGGGACCCTTTACAAATGAAAATGCATGGATGACTGCAGCACTGGCGAAAAACCCAAAAAAAATACACCCTGAGTTCGAAAACTTTAACTGTAACAAAAAACCATTTTCTCTTTACACCGGGCAAATAGTCTGGCGATCAGTTGACGAGGAGTACACTTATAGTAGTTATGATTTTAAACTGCAAAAAGATGTACCTGTTACGAAGCGCAGAAAGATCATACATTTCGATTTTCCGGAGGATACAACAAGCATAACAGGTATTGTAAAAAAATTCTTATCAAAAGCGGTCGGAGGCCCAAAAGCCGAATCCACATTTTTCTATGATTTTTTAAATATCAATGCTCAATATTTTTCGGTTGAACATAATGATATAAAAAGGACGTTGCTAATGGTTCCCAATAACCCTGAAGCCTTTTTGCAACATATAGCAAGGAGAGGCCTGGTGCATCCAAATTTTTGGGAAGAGAATACAAAGAAAATGGTTACTGCAGCAATTCAAATCCTGTATGAAATATGGAACAACCCTGGCGAAATGGCGCATTTTTTTGTAGCCACATCCATGCTTTCTTCCGACAAGACTATTGCAAAGATTGCGGCTGAAATTTGGGTAAAGGCCACAAATGAAAACAAGATTGACCACGCATTGCTTGGCAGAATAATCGGGATACATGAAAGAATTGAATTTGCACCACTCAAAAGATTTACTGACCTGGTTACGCAAAATATGTTCAGGGTTTCTGAACTGCATAACAAAAAATTGCAGCCGGTCATCGGGCATATGCTGCCAGAGCTTCCGGATGAGCCGATAAAAAACCTGAAAAAGCTTTTAGAAATTTATGCAGAAGTACTCTCGTTAAATCACTCCAAAGTAACCGACGCAACAATCTTGCAAAAGTTGGGCAATTGGAAAGCAGCACCAGGTCTTCAAAAAACTGTCAATTATTTTTCAGAATAAGAGCCAACACAATTGGAACACGGATGACACGGATTGAACGGATTTATTCTTAAGATTTATTTTAGTCTTTCATCGTCTCATTGAGTCAAACGGATTAAAATAAAATTGTCCGTGAAAATCCGGTCAATCCGTGTCATCCGTGTTCGATCCTCTCTAAACATAGAACACTGTCCAATTTTTTGGCCACATCCTGACCAAATTTCTTTTGTATTTTAGAGATCAACCATGCTCCAGCCACCACGCCATACCTTATCCAAATCAACTTTCATGATGGGATGTCAATGCACGAAGCGTTTATGGCTTTACAAATTTCAACCGAAACTTGCTGATGAAGCTGATGAAGCGAAGGCCGCAATTTTTCAAACAGGTACTGACGTCGGGGTGTTGGCAAGACAATTATTTCCTGAAGGGATCGATGCTTCACCCCCAACTTATTTTCAGTACCAGCGATCTGTTGCAGATACGGAAAAATATATTCGTAAAGGAGTAAATGTAATATATGAAGCAGCATTTCAATACGACGGAATAATGGCCGCAATTGATATACTCGTGAAGAAAAAAGATAAATGGTATGCATTTGAAGTGAAGAGTGCAGCAAGTGTAAAGCCACAGTTTAGTTTAGATGCGGCCCTGCAGTATTTCGTCATTACTCAATCCGGACTGCCGCTGGAAGACATAAGTATTATTCATTTGAATACTGAATATATCCGTCGTGGTGATTTAAACATTCAGCAATTATTTAAGGCAACTTCCATTCTTTCAGAAGTAAGATCTTTGCAAGGCGCAATAAAATTGAAAGCGGAAGAATTAAAAGGAATACTCAAATTGACTTCGCCTCCTGATGTAAAGATTGGTGATCACTGTTTCAAACCTTATGATTGTGAATTTTATGGCTTTTGTACAAAAAATTTAGCCGAAGAAGAACCGGAACAGGAGCAAGAATATATCAATCAAAAAGCCATTGGTGAATTTTTGAGTCAATTGGAGTACCCGCTGCATTTTATGGATTTTGAAACCTGGATGACCGCGATACCTGAGCAAGACGGGCATTGGCCATTCCGGCAAATCCCTTTCCAATATTCTCTCCATATACAATCAAACAAAGGTGCTGAACTGATACATAAAACATATCTGGCTGAAGGGCCGCATAAAGAACATTATGAATTCGCTGAAAGTTTATTAGAATCGGTTGACAAAAGAGGAACAGTCCTGGTTTACAACAAAACGTTTGAAAACACAATACTCAATCATCTGAAAGATGAATACACCGATCTTTCCCCTGACATTGAAAATATTCAAACCAGGATGATTGACTTGATGGCTCCATTCCGCAAACATTACAGACTGCCTGCAATGAAAGGTTCGTATTCTATTAAATATGTTTTGCCGGCTTTAGTTCCTGAGTTGAGTTACGATTCTTTAACGATTGGTAACGGCAGCGATGCCAGTTCTGCATTCTACAATCTGAAACACGCAAAAGAAGAAATCGAAAAAGAAGCTACCCGAAAAGCTTTGTTGGAATATTGCGGATTGGATACGTTGGCGATGGTTAAGATTTTGGAAAAATTGAACCAGCTATAGAATCAATATTTATGATAGATGAATCCGTAATAAGAGAATTGATTAAAAATGCGGTAAACGAAATTGATTTGATAGATACAAGAGACTTTAGTTTGGGAAAAGTTCATCATTATCTTTCGAAAGCATTTGTAGCAAATGTTGGCAGATACTTTAAATCCAGGTATCATGATGACTCATTTCAAACCAGGTTCCAGGATTTTCAAAATGGTAAAGGCGTGTCAGGCGAATGGCTTTTTGATGTTGTTATTGTCAGGCTAAAATCAACTGAAGAAGAGTCATCGGTCAGATATACATCTGATGTATTAATTGCAATTGAGTCAGAATTGCATGAAGGAAAAAAAGCGTTTATTGACGATTTCTCTAAGCTTTTAGTAGTAAACGCTGCGCATAAAATATATATAAATGGAATAGGGAGAGCAAAACAAAAAGATATTTATATAACGAAAAGGCTTGGCCTGATAAAATCGATATTACAAGATCAGAAGGACCGGTCAACATATACAATTTGTTTTGTTGACAAACCGCGTTGTTGGAAAAATGAAGAGATTTTTGTTAGTATATATGATGTCGGGATTTAGTTGTATAATTTGGAAAGTCAAACAGTACTAAAGATGTGTCAAAATACTCCCACCGGATAAACGAAAAAGTATCTTCGTTCAGGTTAAAATCAGGGTTGCGAAGATATTTTCGGTTTCTGCCTTTATCGAAAGGCCAGCTCTTATTAGCAGGGTTGGTCTTTTATTTTTTAAAGTTTACCTATGGCGAAAGCAATCAAAACGTTGATGATACCGGATGAATTGGTGATGAGTAAGATCTACATGATCCGCGGACAAAAAGTTATGCTTGATCGTGATCTGGCTGCATTGTACCAGGTTAAAACCGGGGTATTAAACCAGGCAGTTAAACGAAATGCAAAAAGGTTTCCATCCGATTTTATGTTTCAATTGACACAGCAGGAATTCGAGGATTGGAAATCACAGATTGTGATATCCAATTCGGAAAAAATGGGCTTAAGAAAAAGGCCGTTGGCTTTTACAGAACAGGGCGTATCTATGCTTTCCGGTGTATTAAACAGTGGGATCGCCATCCAGGTTCATATCCAGATCATCCGGGTATTTGCAAAAATGCGTGAAATACTTTTTACCCATAAGGACATATTATTACAACTGGAAAAAATAGAAAAGAAGCTGACAGGTCATGATGAAGACATTGCGATCATATTCCAATATTTGAAAAAATTATTGAACCCTCCCCAGCCACCCAGACCAAGCATCGGATTCAAACGGAATAATGAAGAATAATTCATTTTTGATCCACATAAGTGTTGGGAAAGATTATTGTATCGGGAAAACTAACTTAGTTCATCTCTAGGGATTGATCATAATATGCGCCCCATGTGTTCCGGCATTCATGATCCATGGCATGCCGTCGGCGGATGGTTTTTCCGGCAAACCTGTACTGGCAACCGTTGCATAAGGAATATAAATTACATAACGCAAGTAACCATTCTTTACTTCACCGGTTGCAGGATCAAAATCATTCTCTTTTGCTGAATAAACATACAATGCTGCCGGTTGTTTGGGCATTTGCAGGGTGCCTGCTTTTACTTCTTTCTCACGTTCATCAAATAACTGCTGATCTTTAATACCCTGCTTTCTCAGTTCACGTCCTCTTTGCATAAAAGGTTCCAGGTCCTTTACATAACACGCTACAGAAAAATCAGGTTCATCAGGATTATCTGCAAGACAGATCAATTCATTGGTACCTTGTCTTAAAAGGACGAGTTCTTTATTGGCCGAATAGCCATAAACCGTGCAACTATCTCTCTTTTCCGCGGGTGCAGCCAATAATGCAGATTTTATTTGTATGGCTGCAGCCGGTAATTCATTTTTAGAAGAAGGTGAATCTTTTTTAGAATTACATCCGTAACAAACAGTGATCACTGTAATGATCAAAAGAATCGCTTTCATATGCATGCTTTTGGTTGTGAAATTGAATCGGGGCTGCACGTGCACTAAGTATTTTAAAGGTAGTAATTTTCTATACCTGGGAAACAAATTCATGTCTTGCCGATTTATTGAAAGCCCCGGTTGTTTTCTCTTTTTCGCAGGGAAAAGAACTCACTTATACTTTTGGTAAATCCTTTTAGCTTTTGTGTTGATCTGGTGACCAACAAGAAATGGAGGGCAAACTTAATTATCTTCTCGTAGCGCGGGGTCTCGCATGATCACTCTTGTGTTCTTGAAAGTTTATTATGGCGGAGAGCCCGGGCTGACGTAAATAAACAACCGGGAATCTGAACCTGGATTCCGGCAGAATGAAGAATTCAATTTGACTCCCTGTACTATTGATGGTAAGAAAGCTACCAACCTGCTTCCGTCTTCTCTACTTCTTGTATATCCTAAACGGGAGTATGCTGTTTGTATAGGAGAAGGATACAAGAAGAGTACAAGAAGGTATTATATTGACTTTAATTTTTAGCGACTTGTGTTGCGTGGTCATATTAGTCAAATCAGGTCAAAAAAGTCAAATACAGACAAAACGGTCAAAGCCGGTCAGAACCGTCAATCCAGGACAAATAAGTCATAAAAAGTCACAGCTGTCAAAATTGGCCAAATCGGCCACAGGATTTGGTTTCAGCCCATCGCACATAGTAGATTTGAATTGACAGCAACTGAATTCAATACTAGTTACGTGCACGGGTTGTTGCCAAAAAAAGCAAACAATTTTAAATCATTTTTTAAAAACAATTTTATGGCAAAATATCATTCAGGATACCTTGGCCCATTCGATGGCAAGCTCGGCAATGCTGTCGGAAGCAGGTGGAAAGGCATTAACTACATGCGTTCGCTGGGACGTAGGCGCAAGGGTACTCCAAGCCCTAAGCAACAAGTCCAGATGGCCCGGTTCTCATTTGTCGGCACGTTCATTAAATCGATGACCGCTTTATTCAAAGTCACATTTAAAGATTATGCCAGCGGCCAAACAGAACACAATTATGTTTTCAGTTACACGATCACCAATGTGCTGACAGGCACCTATCCCAATTTTGGATTGAATTACTCTATTGCATTGGTTGCGCAAGGTAGTTTACCAAACGGAGGAAATCCGGTTGCCAGCAACGGTAGCCAAGGAGAGATCAGGTGGAACTGGACTGACAACAGCGGGAACGGAATAGCAAAGGCTGAAGACAAAGCAATCCTCGTTGCCTATTGCGAAGAATTGAATCAATGTGAATTTAAATTACCCGGAACCATGCGCCAGTCGACTGCTGACGCAATGCAGGTACTTGCATTTTCAGGTAAACAGGTCCAGACGTGGATCTCGTTTATTGCTGACGATGGCAACATTGCTACCAGCATTTATACCGGTGCGGTGAATGTGAATTGATAATGCAATGGTCGAAGCCATCGGAAAGTTCTTTGTAATAATTATTGTCTGCAGCAACTGTCCCTGCAAAGGGCAATATGTTTCGTTATCGAAAACAAGAAACAAAAATGCGGAGCAGATGTTGTTTGTTCAGGAATCACCGAAGACCCAGTAGTGTCGCAGTTTGAAATTAGAATTGAACCACGGAGACACAGTGGCACAAAGTTACACCCCGGCAATCTCTGTGTTTCTCTGTGAACTCAGTGTCTACGTGGTTAAAAACCAAATTGAGACATTATCGAAGCCCGACCGGTTTATTAGTTCTTCAAAAAAAGCATATGGCCGATCCTTCTTTTAAGATGGGTGTAATTGGAGGAACTTTTTTTACCCTGTTGACCCTGCCATGGATAGAGATCGAAAAAGCGATCATCATCAGCGTCACGGGTACGGTGACGAGCTTTTTCGTCTCGCTGATATTAAGGAAATTAACAGGGAAAAAATAAGGGTCCAAACCAACGAAAGCCTCCGATCCAATCGGGGGCTTTTTGGCTATTGCTTTAGCGGCATCACAATATTTTTTTATGGCAGTACCGTAAATATTTATGGAAATTTCATAAATTCATCTCTTATTTAAAAACTTGTTTTATGGGAAAGAAAACTGACAGGTTAATATTTGCCCTGGCCCGGTTCGGTCTGATCATAGCGCTGGCAGTTTGCCTGATCTCGGCAGTCGCTGCTATTCTTACTGTTTCCTTCAATGTTCCGGGGCGGATCAGGCTAAACAAAAATACCTGGCTCATTGTCTCGGAGTTTGACCGCGGTATCCCTTTTTACGCCGCGCTAAATGCAGATATACCGGACTCCAGTATTCTGAGGAGAAGTGGCGGAGCGACGTCGTGGCGTAATTATTATCCGGGCGATGATACACCGGCAGAAATATCATCGGACAGCATTGATTATTCCGACAAGATATTTTCTGATTTCAATGTAATGAATGTCCGGGCCGAATCACAAGATATTAAGTTAAGTGGGGCAAAGTTGAACACAGTAGTTTTCTACCTTCAACCCCGGAAATTTTGGGACCGGTTGCTGCTTTCACTTCCCGGAATACTGACTTTATTGTTGGTCGCCTTTTGTTCCTGGCAACTTTTACGGATCATAGCGGCGATCCGGTCCGGTAGCTCATTCAACGAGTCAAGTGCCAAAAGGATTGCTGCCATAGGATGGGCGATCGTTTTCACTGTTCTGTTATTTTTCATTGTTGACGCGGTGCAAACCAACGTGGTGGCTATCTCTATGAATTTTACTTCAACCATTCCCAACTACAGGATGCCATTCCAGGCAACGGCTTATAAAGAAGGTTTTTCTCATTTGGATTGGTTGATCGGCGGAGCGATCATTTTGTTGATATCAAAAGCATTCAGCTACGGTAACCAGTTACAGAAATATGAAGACCAAACAATCTAACTATGCCTATTGTTTTCAATATAGACCTCATGATGGTCAAGAGAAAGATGAGTTCAAATGAGCTTGCCCGCCGGATCGGTATTAATGCAGGCAGCCTGAGTGTTTTGAAAACGGGAAAGGCAAGGGCGGTCAAGATGTCGACCCTCGAAGCCCTTTGCCGCGCACTTCAATGCCAGCCGGGAGATATTTTGGAATTTGTGGAAGACAACCCCCTGTCCCCCTAAAGGGGAGACTTAGAATGCAGCAGTTCCTATGGATAGCAACCGAATGGTTAACTGGCTGTCGCGTGCCGAACAAATAACAGTAAACAAAAACATTCTGTTGATGAACAAGAAGCCAAACAGGATCATGATCTATCCAAGGGATATTCAGAATATCACCGGCAAGCGGCCACGTACTGCAACCCGGATCTATAACCAGATCAAAGGACATTTCGGTAAAATGAAAAATGATTTTCTGACGGTTGGTGAATTATGTCAGTATTGGAAGATAGATGTAGAGACTGTTAGGGCGTTTCTTGATGATTGAGATCGATCGCAATTTTAATTTGGTTTGGAAAGACAGTGATTAGGAAGAGGTTTCTATTTGCGTTGACTTTCCATACCTTTATTGCAAGGACCAACCTGATTAGGGTTGGTCTTTTATTGTTTATAGGTACAGATATTCTTATTTTGTTGATTAAACTGCAATCTACTGCTTGAACCAGAACCCTGAACAAATTGCCCGTGATAAAATAGATGCTGATTTAATTCAGTGTGGCTGGGTTATACAAAGCAAAAACAAAATCAATCTCAATGCAGGTTTAGGAATTGCAGTCAGAGAATACCAAACAGATATTGGCCCTGCCGATTATGTTCTTTTCGTGGATAAAAAACCTGTTGGCATTATTGAAGCAAAACGTGCGGAAGAAGGAGTTCATCTTACCATGCATGAAGACCAATCTGAGGGATATGCTACCGCTAAACTCAAATACTTAAACAATGAGAAACTTCCTTTTGTATATGAAAGCACAGGTGAAGTAACAAGGTTCACTGATTACCGGGATACAAAACCAAGTTCAAGACCGGTATTTACTTTTCATCGTCCTGAAACTTTTCTCGAATGGAGCAAACAGGATAAATCGCTCAGAGCAAGATTACAAGATATACCTGCATTGCCGACAAATGGATTAAGAGATTGCCAGATCATTGCTATTAATAATGTAGAACAATCTTTTAAACAGGCAAAGCCAAAGGCTTTAATACAAATGGCAACAGGCTCAGGTAAAACATATACTGCCATTACTTTTATTTACCGCTTATTAAAATATGCCAAAGCAAAACGTATTTTGTTTTTGGTTGATACAAAAAACTTAGGTGAACAAGCCGAACAGGAATTCATGGCCTATGTGCCCAATGATGATAACCGAAAGTTTACGGAACTGTATGGAGTAACAAGGTTAAAAAGCAGTTTTATTCCTGCCGATAACCAGGTATATATTTCTACTATACAAAGAATGTATTCCATTTTAAAAGGAACTGAGCTGGATGAAAGTGCGGAAGAAGCAAATCCCAATGAATACTTTACACCAAAAGAACCTGCACCGGTAGCTTATAATGAAAAAGTGCCGATTGAGTTTTTTGATTTCATCGTAATTGATGAATGTCACCGCAGCATTTATAATTTATGGAAACAGGTGCTGGATTATTTTGATGTATTTCAAATTGGTTTAACCGCTACTCCGGATAACAGAACCTTTGGTTACTTCAATCAAAATTTAGTGAGTGATTATGGTTATGAAAAAGCGGTGATTGATGGTGTACTCGTTCCTTACAATGTATTTACTATCGAAACAAAGATCACTAAGGATGGAAGTAAAATATTGATGGGTGAAAAAGTAGATAAACGGGAACGACTGACAAGAAGAAAATTTTGGGAAAGCGTAGATGAAGACATTGAATACAGTGGCAAGCAATTGGATAAAGACATTGTAAATCCCAGTACCATCAGAACAATCATCCGGGGCATAAAAGAAAACATACCTGCGATGTTTCCTGACCGGTTAGATAAAGATGGAAAGTTTGAAGTGCCAAAGACATTGATCTTTGCTAAAACAGATTCACATGCCGAAGACATTATTGAAATTGTGAGGGAAGAATTTGGCGAAGAAAATAAATTCTGCAAAAAGATTACTTATAAAAGTGAGGAAGATCCCAAGAGTGTACTTAGCCAGTTTCGTAATGATTACTATCCACGCATTGCAGTAACGGTAGATATGATTGCAACCGGAACTGATATTCGTCCGCTGGAAGTATTGGTATTTATGAGGGATGTAAAAAGCCGCAGCTATTATGAACAAATGAAAGGCCGTGGTACCCGTACCTGTTCACTGGAACAATTAAAAGCCACCGGCACACCTTCAGCAAAATTTACCAAAGATCATTTTGTAATCATTGATGCCATTGGCGTAGAAAGTTCACAGAAAACCGATAGCCGCCCATTAGAGAAAAAGCCCGGCATGAGTTTGAAAGACCTGTTGCAGAATGTAGCAATGGGTAATACGCGATGAAGATATTCTCACCACATTGGCAAATCGGCTAATTCGTCTGGATAAACAAATCAATGAAAAGGAAAAAACAAATTTCGCAGAACAGGCAAATGGATACACTATCAATCATGTGGTAAAGCAATTACTCAATGCACATGATCCGGATACAATTGAAAGTATAAAGTCGAAAGTTGAAAGTGAAAAGTTGGGAGCATCTCCCAAAGAAATTGAAGCAACTATCAACCATGAACATGCAAAATTGATTGAAGCATGCTGTGCAAGTTTTTCATAATCCTGATTTGCGAAATTATATTGTTGATGTTCGTAAAAAATACGACCAGGTAATTGACAGCATCAATATAGATGAAGTAACAAATATAGGCTGGGTAAAAGACCAGGAAGCTGCGGCTGCACTTACCATCAGCAATTTTACTACTTGGATAGAAACACATAAAGATGAAATAACTGCCCTGCAGATCTTTTATGGACAGCCTTACCGCCGCAGGGAACTCACTTACAAAATGATCAAAGACCTGCATGAAAAAATAAAAATCGAACAACCTTTACTCGCCCCCTCACATGTATGGAGAGCTTATGAACAATTGAAGGAAGCCAATGGCTCGCCTAAAAATGAACTGATAGCCTTGGTAAGTTTGGTACGAAAGGTAAGTGGTATTGATAGCAAGCTGAACGGTTACGATAAAACAGTTGATAAAAATTTCCAGGAATGGGTATTTAAAAAACAAGCGGGCACAACAACAAAGTTTACTGAAGAGCAAATGCAATGGCTGCGGATGATAAAAGATTATGTAGCCAACAGTTTTCATGTGGAGAAAGAAGATTTTGAACTGGATCCTTTTAATAAAAACGGTGGCCTAGGTAAAATGTGGCAGTTGTTTGGTGATAAATCAGATGAAATTATTAATGAATTAAATGAGGTATTAGCAGCATGATAATAACAACTACGAAACAATTACCAAAAGACTGGAAATTGGTAAGGGTTTCTTCTTTAGCAGAATTATTCAGAGGTATAAACTATACAAAGGATGCTGCATCAAATAATCCTTTTAAGGGTGGCTTGCCTATTTTAAGAGGTAATAATATTAATGGCGAATTAAATTTTGAGGATTTAGTTTATGTTCCAAAAGAGTTAATAAAAGAAGAACAATTAATAAAAAAGGATGATATAATTTTTGCAATGTCCAGCGGAAGTAAACATTTAGTTGGGAAGTCAGCAGTCGCCAAGAACGATTTTAATGGAAGTTATGGAGCTTTTTGTGCCTTACTCAGAATTAATGAAGAAGTCAACAAAAAGTATGTCTCATATGTATTCAAAGGAAATTCTTATAGAAAGTTGATTTCTGAAATTGCAAAAGGAACAAATATTAATAACCTAAAAAGAGAACACATATTAGATTTCGAGCTTCCGCTTCCACCCAAACCCATCCAAGAAGCCATTGTTTCCAAAATAGAAGAACTCTTTAGTGAATTAGATAAAGGCATTGAAACCTTGCGTCTGGCCCAACAGCAACTAAAAACCTACCGGCAGTCTGTATTAAAATGGGCATTTGAAGGAAAGCTAACTAATGAAAACGTAAAGGATGACCAATTACCAAACAGCTGGAAATGGCTTAAGTTAGAGGAAGTTGCAGATAAAATATTCGACGGACCTTTTGGGTCTAATCTTAAAAGTGTTGATTACATTGAAGACGGAGTTAGGGTAATTCGTCTTGAAAATATTGGAGTATTGACTTTTAAAGATGAATACAAAACATTTGTTTCCAATAAAAAATATTTGACGATTCAGAAACATACAGTTGGGTCGGGGGACATTATTTTTTCTTCGTTTATCATTGGAGAAATTAGAGTTGTTATTTTGCCAAAGTTTATAAAGAAGGCTATTAATAAAGCGGATTGCTTTTGCATTAGAGTTTCGCCAAAAAAAATTGACAATAATTACCTCGCCTATTTTCTATCAACCAAAAATATATATAATCAGCTAATGGAAGAAGTTCATGGAGCCACAAGGCCAAGAATTAATACTGCACAGTTAAAATCCTGCCTGATTCCATATTGCCCAATCGAAGAACAACACAACATCGTTCAAGCAATCGAAGGCCGCCTCAGCGTGGCCGATAAAATGGAAGAAAGCATAACTCAAAGCGTGCAAGAGGCAGAGGCATTAAGGCAAAGTATTTTAAAAAAGGCATTTGACGGAAGGTTAGTCAATTAATTTTAATAACAATTAAAATCTTTAAGATCTAGAAAATTTAATATCTATTGAACGTGTTATAAGATAACGTATCATATAGAAATCTTTATCTTAATATGTTGTATGAAAAAAAATATAAATGATATCGTTGAGTATAATGACAAGATTATTGATATTTCTATATCACAAATTGTAAGAAATGACTTTAATCCTCGACAACGTTTTGTTGATACAGAGGAAGAAACTTTAATTGAATCTATAATTTCAAAAGGGCTATTAAACCCTATTATTGTTTATAAAAGATTGAAAGATGATCGATATGTAATTTTAGATGGAGAGAGGCGGTTCAGAGCTTTTACCAAATTGAAGAAAAAAAATATTTCTTGTCATGTTTTGGAAAAAGAGCCAACAAAATTAGAGAATTTTTCTATAATGTTTCATATCCATAATGTCAGGGAAGAATGGACAGATTTTTCAATTTCACAAGCTCTTGCTACTGTTATAATCGAAATGGGCAAGGATATAAAAAAACTCCAAAGACAAGATAAATTGGAGTTATCAAGAATTACATCTTTATCGGAATATAAAATAAACAAATACTTGGTTTTTAATTATTACCCACAAACCATAATCAATAAGTTTCTTGCATCGGAGCTCAAAGAAAAAGATCAAAGGGCTAAAGGGATGGATCCAGATATTCTCGCCGAAATGTATGTCCCCATAAAGAAGATTGAAGCATTATTTCCAGATTTTATAAAAAAATATCCCATAAAGACAATCATTGATGCCTGTATTAAAAAAAAGGCTAAAAAAATTGTTAAGGCTAATCCAGAGTTTAGACTTCTTAAGAAATCATTAATTGCAACAGAAAAAGGGAATGTGAGAAAAGAAGTTATGTACGAAAAGTTAGAAACGTTTGTGACTAATATTCAGGTTACACCCCAAACAATTTTCGAGGAAACATCGGAATCAATTTATCAAGTTGAGTCTATTATCAAGAAAACTGATTCTGTAATTAGAGAAATAGAAAATCTAAATGTTAATCAAATAACAGCAGCAGAAAAGAACAAACTGAAAAACAATCTAGAAATATTAACAAGCTTATTGAAAACTAAACTAAGCTAAAAAAGCAAAGATATTAATCAATTGTTTTCCTGATAAAAGATGACACTTATGGCAAAAAAGGATCTTTCGGAAAATAACATCGTCGGTTGGCCTGAAGCTTATCGCATCCTTTCCGAAGCGCTTTACAGCTTTAAGTCGAAAAACCCCAATAGAACAGGTTCTAGATTATTCGAAAAATGCTTTATGGACGGTGAATTCAAGGACAATAATCTTTGGATAAGAAATTTGGCTGCTTATAAAACTAGATACCTGGATCCAATTCATGTTTTCGCTAGCTTCAACAATAATAAATTAAAGAATGATAAAAGAATACGTTTAATAAATAGCTATTTGAAATTATTAAATTCAAAGTACGAATTTGAAAACATTGATTTCACCGGTTGCCCAGCCCCTATAATAATTAGTATCATCGGGCCGAGGAAAGAAGATCAGGTAAAACAAATATGGACTTTTTTTGAGAATGTTCGAAGGCTTCATAAAGAAGCACTTTCGGAAGAAATATTTATAAAAGTAAAATCATGGTATGGAGTCGATATTACATCTCTTACTATATTTTTATTTTGGATTGATTCCTCCAATTTTCTGCCTCTAGATAAAAACACTGTAAGTCTTTTAAAATATTATGATAAGACAACTGAGTCTATCAAAAGATTTCAGCAGTATTACGATCTGCTGGAAGATGATAATACTTCTCTCTATAAAAATATAGCCAAAGTAGCAGTTGATTCAAATGCGATTAACAAGCTACCAATAAATGAGAAGAGACAATTTGAACAATATTTCCAAACACAAGTAACAAAATCAACGGAAAAGTTAACAGAGGCAAGAAGTGATTTTAAAATCATCGCAATAAGACCATTGAAAAAATGTGGTATAAAATACAGGAAAATTCTTCAGCCTAATAAAACTTACTATTTCTATAATAATTATAACATTAAAAATAGTAAGGAAATAATTTATCAGCCAAACAATTCAACTGGCATTTACAATCTAGAAAATACAAAAATTAATATATCAGCAGTAGTTGGTAAAAATGGCAGCGGAAAAAGCACCATTGTGGACCTGTTGATAGTAGCATTAAATAATATTTCTATAAAATATTTGGAAAAGAAATATACGCAAGAATTTATTTATGAACCGAACCTATTTGTTGAGCTTTATTTTAAAACTAGTTTTTTTTATAGGGTTCTAATTACAGGAAGCACCATAAATCTTTATAGATATGAAAACGCAACCGAGACCCTTTTTTCAAATCCAAAAAAATTAACTGATTTCGATTTAGAAGACCTCTTTTATACTATCTGTGTAAATTATTCTCAGTATGCCTTTAATGAAAATCATTTGGGTCAATGGATAAATTCGTTGTTCCATAAAAATGATGCTTATCAGACACCCATAGTATTAGATCCCTTTCGAGAATTTGGAAATATAGATATTAATGTCCAAGAAGAATTACTGGCTTCAAGACTTTTAGCCAACCTACTAGAACCTCAGCAGGAAGGGGATGAAAACTCATTTCGAAAACTGACTCCTATATTGAGGGCAAATAAATTAAGCTTTTCTATAAATAATGAAAAAACATCATACCTCTTTATGAAAGCCGACAAGGAAAAAGTTGGATTTGAGGAGCTAAAGGATAAAGAAAAATGTTTATCTATTATTTTCAAAAAATTCAAAGTATTAAATATTTCAAACTTTGTAAATGACTCTAATGTTCTATTATCCCATGCAAAAAAGTATATTCTAAAAAAAATGGTCAGTATTTCGCAAAATTATGCCCACTATAATCGTCATTTTGATGAGCGAAAGGTCTCGTATAAAGATTTTGGTGTTTATGTCGATAAATTATACCGCAACACAAGTCACATTACTTTTAAATTAAGGCAGGCTATAAATTTCTTAAAGTTTCGATTGATAAATACTAATAAAAAATACCTGGTTGAAAAATTGTCTTTTGATATTCAAAAAGTCAGATCAAACAATATCAAGGAAAACTTTTCAACAGTTGAATTGATACCTCCTTCTTTCTTTGCTTATGAGTTAGAGTTGAGCAATCGTGTTAAATTTAACTCTCTTAGCTCAGGAGAGAAACAGAAAATCTATTCGATTCATTCAATTTTATATCATATAAAAAATATTGACTCGGTTTCAAGCAATGACAATTTAATTAAGTACCCATACGTGAATATCCTTTTGGACGAGATTGAATTGTATTTTCATCCAGAACTACAAAGAACATACATATCCTATTTGCTAGATTCTATAAAAAAAGCTTACCTAACTAATGTGTCAGGAATAAATATTTGTTTTGTAACTCATTCGCCGTTCATACTCTCAGATATTCCGGCTGTGAATATTCTGTTTCTCAAAGAAAAAAAGGAAAAGCACATCGAAATTGACCTTAGAACATTTGGAGCGAATATTCATGAGCTTTTAATGAATGGTTTTTTTATGGACAATACTTTAGGTGAATATGCCGTAAACAAGATTAACGAAATAATAAATTTCCATGAAAGGGTTGAGAATTCAACTATCGAGGGCTTGACTGAACTAAAAACAGAATATAATCGAAAAAAGATTGAACTGCGATTTGTAGTAGAAAATTTAGGGGAAGAATATCTTAAAAAGATTTTGGAAAATCATGTCCAAAAAATTGAAGAGGCTTTAGATGATACTGAATTTTTGAGTAAAAAGATTAAAAGTTTACAAGGAGAAATTAGAAGTCTAAAAAGTAAAATAAATGCTGAAAATTAATTATCCTGGGAGTTTAAGCAAATTAAAAGATTTTCACAAAATCTATATTGATTCATTTGATATAGATTCACTAAATGATGATTTATTTGATTTGTTTAATAACAATGCCAACCTTCAGAAATTCACTAGTCATACCGCAAGAAGTATTTTTCTACTTACAATAGAAAAGTTGATTGACCTGTCTGATGAAATTAATGTTGTCATTACCCAGCAACAAAATGACGAACTTAAACTAATTTTTAATTATGATTATTCGGATACTAAATATAGACCGAAACAACAGCCTATTATATCCAAGTTTTTCATGGAAACCACTTCTTTAGACCTTTCAACCTGCTTTTTTTGCAATGTCGACCATATTTATGCTTTTGATGAGGTTGATGATTTTCAAAATAGTGATGACTTTTATCACAGAGCGACCAAAGATGAATTAATGAAAGTAAAGGGTATTGGGTCTGTTGCAGCGGATAAAATAATAAAAGCTCGTAATAATACTTCTATTGATTCCTTGCCGTTGAGCCAACAAATTATTAGCAACTTGAAGGAATTAAAATTTAAGGCAAGGAAAAATCATTTTACTTTAGATCACGTCCTTGATAAAGCATCTCATCCAATTGCATCTCTTTCCTTATATAATTTCGTCCCTAGTTGTTACAGCTGTAATTCAAAGTTCAAAGGATCATTTGAACTTATTAAACATTCAGGGTTAGAATATTTAAGTCCTACTTCTAAGAATTATGTTTTTTCGGATCTTATTAGATTTAAGATTTATTTCCCACTTAATCCGACATTTACATTCCTTGATATAAAAAACGTAGATGATTTTGTTTTAAATTTTGAAATCGATTCGAAGGGAAAGGCATACGAAGATTATATTCTTGCATTTAAATTGAGGTCTAGATATATTTTTCATAAAAGGGAAGCTATAAACTTAATAGGAAAAAGAAAAAAGTATAGTCAATCACAATTAAAAGAAATTGCAAGAATAGCGAAGGTTAGTGTTGACCAGATTAAGAAAGATATTTTTGGAGAGGAGCTATTTGATGATAATTATAGTAATGCTTCCCTGGTAAAATTAAAAAGAGATATTGCAAAGGACATAGGAATAGCTGGAGTGAAGTAATTCTGTGGAAATATTCTGTTTTAAAGTAGTCAATAAAACAACCCAAGTAAAAAATATCATATTGAAATAATAAATACAGCATTTATTAAAAAATGAGTAACAATAGTACAACAAACACATCCAGCATCGTTTCCAAAGTATGGGCCTTTTGCAACACCCTTCGGGATGATGGCGTAGGTTATGGCGATTATTTAGAGCAGCTAACTTATTTGCTGTTTTTAAAAATGGCAGATGAATACAGCAGGCCACCTCATAACCGTAAAATGCCTATTCCTACAAAATACAATTGGCAAACTCTTACCAATAAAAGTGGAGATGAATTGGAAGTACATTATAATAACCTGTTACGTGAGCTGGGAAAAGAAAAAGGCATACTCGGGCAGATATTTACCAAGAGCCAGAATAAAATAACAGACCCTGCCAAACTGTACAAACTCATTGCCCTCATCAACGCAGAACAATGGGTATTGATGGGTGTAAAAGACAAAGGGGATATTTACGAAGGCCTGCTGGAGAAAAATGCAGAAGATACCAAGAGTGGCGCCGGTCAGTATTTTACACCAAGAGCATTAATAAAAGCAATGGTAGAATGTCTGCGTCCGGAACCCATGAAAACCATTGCAGACCCTGCATGTGGTACCGGCGGTTTCTTTTTAGCAGCTTATGATTGGATAACAGAAAACCATGATTTAGATAAAGCACAAAAAGAATTTCTTAAATACAAAACCTTCTATGGAAATGAAATTGTAGCAGGCACAAGACGGCTTGCATTGATGAATTTGTTCCTGCATAATATTGGAGATATAGACAGCGAGAATATTTTTATCTCTCCTAACGATTCTTTGATTGCGGCTTCTGAAACGAGGTATGATTATGTACTGGCCAATCCACCCTTTGGTAAAAAAAGCAGTATGACTTTTACCAACGAAGAAGGCGAACAGGAAAAAGAAGACCTCACCTATAACCGCCAGGATTTTTGGGTAACCACCAGCAACAAGCAACTGAATTTTGTACAGCATATCAAATCCATGCTCAAAACAACCGGTCTTGCAGCAGTTGTTTTACCCGATAATGTATTGTTTGAAGGCGGTGCAGGCGAAACGGTAAGAAAAAAATTATTGGAAACAACTGACCTGCATACCATTCTTCGTTTGCCCACCGGAATCTTTTATGCCAATGGCGTAAAAGCAAATGTTTTATTCTTTGATGGCAAACCGAGCAGCAAAGACCCATGGACAAAAGAAATATGGGTATACGACTACCGAACAAATATTCATCATACACTTAAAAAAGAATCCATTAAAACTGGATGATTTAAAAGATTTTATTGCCTGTTACAATCCAAAGAACCGGCATAAAAGAAAAGAAACATTCAGTGAAACCAATCCTGAAGGACGCTGGAGAAAATTTACTTATGATGAGATCATTGCAAGAGATAAAACATCATTGATATCACCTGGTTAAAAGATAAATCACTTGCTGATCTAGATAATCTTCCTGATCCTGATGAATTGGCATTGAAGATATTGTAGAAAATTTAGAAGCGGGATTGGAAAGTTTTAAAACAATTATCGCTTCGTTGAACAAAAAATAATTTATCAATTAAAATTACTTTATGGCTGAATGCATTATTTGCGGAGCTTATACCAAATATCAAAACGGAAAGTGCACGACTTGCTATAATAAAGAAAACAATGATGCAGAACTATTTGATGAAGTGGGTTTAAATGATGAGGAATGGCAACGCAGGTATAGCATGATCAAAGGAAGAATTGCAGAAACATTAATACAGGAATTGTTTTTGAGTTTAAAGTATAATGTTTTTAGATATGGAATGGAACATACAGTGCCGGGGATTACTGAATTATTGAAAGGTGTAAAGAGCGAAGTAGCGTACCAAATAAGAAAGATGCCTGACTTTGTAATTCAACATGCAAAAACAAAGGATGTGTTTTTCGTAGAGGTTAAGTTTAGAGCGAACGGAACATTTACTTTGAAAGATCTTGAAAAAGATTATCCATATAACAATGCATATATTATTGTTGTATCAAAAAAACACATTAAATGTTTATCAGTCGAGGAAATCAGGCAAGGAAAAGAAATAACTCCCGAAACCCGAAACTATCTCGGAAATCGAAAAGAATTTGAACTCGATAAAGATGTGATCATAGATTTTTGTGATTTTGCTGTTTCTTTTTTTGCTGAAGTGTAGCCTCGACAGGTGCGAAAAATCCAACTACTGTCATTGTTTTATAAATGCCAGCCAAACCTTCACACCCTGTTTCTTTGTAAGTATTGCAACATAATAGCCGGCAGCAAGCTTTTCAACGTTTACAAAAAGTCTTGTTTGCCCGTTTATTTTTTCAAGGAATATTTTTCGTCTTCCGTCTATGCCTGTTATCTCCAGCGTTTGCCATTGATCAGAAAGTTTTAAACTATCAATAACCAGTAACATGCTGACCGGGTTAGGATATGCTTTTATTCCATAAGTATTACCCGCTACGGGGTTGACGGCGGTAACATTATTCACCGTAAAGACCAGCACATTACTTGTTACTGTATTCAACGTTGCGCAGTTTGCATTACTTGTTAAAACACACCTGATCCGGTTTCCGGTGAGTGCCGGCGTATACGTTGAGTTAGCACCCACATTCCCGCTAATGTTTTGCCATGAATGAAGACTGGTACTATCCTGCCATTGATAGGCTGGCGAACTGCCTCCATTTACAATAGCTGATGATAGAACAACAGGGGTACCTGAATTAACAGTCGTAGTTCCGCTGATCGTTATAGAAGGAGTTACGGATGCGGCAACTGTCATGGTGATTCCTGTTGCGGTTGCAGTACTCGGACTTGAACATATAATTGAAGAAGCCATTATAACAGTTACGATATCCCCGGTAACTAATGCATTATTTGAATACGTGTTGCTGTTTGTGCCTACATTATTTCCATTCCGTTTCCATTGATAAGAAGGCGTGCCTCCGTTTGTTGGTGTTGCAGTAAATGTAACATTGGTGCCTGCGCAAACAGAATTACTTGGATTAGCTGTAATGGTTACGGATGGTGTTATTGTTGATGCAACCGTCATTGTAATTCCTGCTGCGGTTGCCGTAGTGGGACTTGCGCAGCCAATTGAAGAAGCCATTACAACAGTTACTATGTCGCCGGTAACTAATGCATTATTTGAATACGTGTTGCTGTTTGTGCCTACATTATTTCCATTTCGCTTCCATTGATAAGATGGCGTGCCTCCGTTTGTTGGTGTTGCAGTAAATGTAACATTGGTGCCTGCACAAATAGTATTACCAGGATTAGCAATAATACTTACTGATGGTGTTATTGTTGATACAACGCTCATTGTAATTCCTGCTGATGTTACCGTAGCGGGGCTTGCACAGGCAATTGACGAAGTCATTGCAACAGTTATCACATCTCCATTTGCCAATGCATTATTTGAATACGTGTTGCTGTTTGTGCCTACATTATTTCCATTTCGCTTCCATTGATAAGATGGCGTGCCTCCATTTGTTGGTGTTGCAGTAAATGTAACATTGGTGCCTGTGCAAATACTATTACCCGGATTAGCAGTGATGCTCACCGAAGGAGTAACAACTGTGCCGCTTACAACAAGTGTAAAAACACTGCTATACTGCGAACCATTTACAGTGCAGCGATACTGGTATCCATTCCACGAAACCGGGATATTATTTATTTGCAGATTCACGGTAGTGGTACCGGAGAAGCTGGTGTTGTCAGAAATATTGGTAAATCCTGTACCCGTATTTTGCTGCCATTGATAGCTGGTGCCTGTAACATTTGAGGTCAGCGTGGTTGATGAGTTTGGACACACCTGGATAGAAACCGGTGAACCTACCAGGTTGCGCAAAATGGAATTTGTTCCTCCCGATATGCTGGCAACAATATCAGGCTTACCATCATTATCCATATCGCCGGTGGCACCTGCAAAAGCAGCTCCCGGCATTGCATAATCTACTCTTTCATTAAGTGCTATGGTTCCCGTAGTACAGATGTTTTTAAATACAGAAACGTTTTCAGATGAACGATTGAAAGTTGCAATATCAGGTTTACCATCACCATCCAGATCATCTATCCCAATACCACCCGGCGAGTACCCCGTTGTAAAATCATTTCTTGCTGCAAACGAAACATTGCCAGCAGTGGAAGTATTCCTGAATACCGACATGTTGGATGAATTACCATTTACAACTACCATTTCCATTTTACCATCGCCGTCAAGATCTCCCAGCTGAACATGGTTCGGCCAGTCCCCTGCAGCAAAATCAATTTTTGCCGCAAAAGATATTGTTCCGATAATGCTTGTATTACGAAAAACAGACGCCACATCAGATCCATTCACTGAAGCTGCAATCTCAGGTTTACCATCACCATCCAAATCTCCTACCGTCACCCCGGTGGGATATCCATCAACAAAATAGTCAATCCTGGTATCAAACAGGAGATTGCCACCCGTGCTAAGATTTCTAAAGACTGAAACAGTATGCACACCATAATTTGAAACGATTATGTCCGGTTTACCATCCAGGTCCAGGTCACCGATCGCGATATCGGAAGGATCTGTATCTATTCCCAGCGTGTAATCAATTTTTGGTGCGAGGGATAAGTTGCCGATAGTACTTGTATTTCTAAAAACAGATATTGAGTTTGCATCATAATTAATCGCAGCTACATCCAGTTTTCCATCTCCATCCAGGTCCCCAAGTGCGTTATGAACCGAACCCGGGCCGGCTGTAAAGCTGACATTAGCTGCGAAAGATAAAACACTACCACTGGTTGTATTCCTCGCTATAGCAATTGTGCCTACTCTTGATATTACAAGATCGAGCTTACCATCACCATCAATATCGCCGGGAGTGGCAAATGCTCCGGTGCTTCGATCTAAACGGTCACCAAAAGAATTGGGATAAAACACAGTACCTGCACCGGGAAAAGTAGTTATATAAGGTCTTGCAGAGTATGCCGTCAATCCATTACTGGTTACAGTGACCGGTCTTGCTGTAGTACCTGGTGGTAAAACAGCAGTTAGTGAAGCGGTACTTTGAGAACTTAAGCTTGCTTTTACTCCACCGAAATACACAATATTATTTGTGGCTGCACTGAAATTCGTACCTGCTATTGTTACTGTTGATCCCAATGTAGCCGCGGCCGGTGAAATTGAGGTAATAACGGGTGGAAGTCCATAAGTAAATCCAGGCCGGATACCCGTTCCATAGTTATTGGTTACTGAAACATTTCCTGAAGCTCCTGTACCAACAATTGCTGTAATGCTGGTAGAAGAATTTACAGTGAACGAAGCAGCAGCCACTCCTCCAAAACTTACTGCTGTTACATTGGTAAAATTGTTGCCAGTAATTGTTACCTGGGAACCGGCCGTGGCAACATTAGGAGAAAAGGATGCAATGAATGGTTCCGGAACAACATTATTAATAAATATCAATACTTTTCCTTCTCCCTGTGACAATACCACAGGATCAGGTTTTCCATCACCATTTATATCACCAATTGCCATATTATTACGACCAGGAAACTGGCCGGGAGAATAATCAACTCTTGGAGCCAGTGTGATCGCGCCGGGCTGACTTATATTTTTTAATACAGAGAAATTATGATCAACTTCAGCAACGGCAATATCCAGTTTACCATCTCCATCCAGGTCGTTCAAGGCAATACCTGTTGGTGTATAACCAACGTCAAATTGCACGGGGAGAGCAAAGCTCATCCCTTGTGGTATCGAGACATTTCGAAAAACCTCTGTTTTTGACGATGTGATATTTGTGGCAACAAGATCAGGCTTGCTGTCGCCATCAATGTCTCCGACATTGGCATAATAAGGGGCATTTGCGGATAAATTAATATTCGCTTCAAAGGCTATATTTCCTTTTGTGCTTATATTCCTTAATAGGTTGATATAATTTGTATTCCAGATTACAGAAACCATATCGGGCTTTCCATCCTTATCAACATCGCCGGCAACGAGGCTTACACCGCCAAAAGAAAAAGTTACTCTCGGTGCAAAAGCAAGCATTCCGGGCTCGCTTATATTCCGATAAACATTAAGACCATTTGTTGTGGCGGTTGCAATATCAGGTTTTCCATCGCCATCAATATCAGTGATCACTACTCCGTCCGGCCTGCCGAGTGTTGCTAGGATTAAAGGTGATGCAAATGAAATATTTCCGATCGTAGACGTATTACGAAAGACGTTGACATTTAGACTTCCGGGGAGGTCATCATTGGTAACGGCAAAATCAAGTTTTCCATCTCCGTCCAGGTCACCAAAGGCAACCGACTGAGGCTCTCTGACATTAAAATCTATTTTTGGCTCGAACGAAACAGTTGAGCCCGAACTATTGTTTCGCAATATGGATACGGCATTATTAATTACAAACGGGCCATAGTTTGTCAGCGCAAGATCCAATTTTCCATCTCCGTCCACGTCACCTAATGCAAGGTTACCTGGGTAATAGCCAGTACCAGCTGATATTTCAGTTCGCACGGGAAACGAGTTGGCTGTTATGGAGCCCCCTGCGGGAAATGTAACGAGGTATGGTTCTTTACTGTAACCAATAAGGTTGTTGCTCGTAACACTGATTGGTTGAAACATTGCGCCAACAGGAACCGTAACCATTAATGAAGTAGTGGTGCCGGACGAAACTGTTGCTTTCACCGTACCAAAGTATACGATGTTATTGGTTGGGTTTGCATGGAAACCTGTTCCGGTGATCGTCACCGTTGTTCCTACAGGACCTGAAGCCGGAGCAAAAGAAGTGATGGTTGGTGGAGGAAACCATGTGAAACCCGCAAGGCTGGAAATTCCGCCTGGCTTTGTAACCGTTACACTTCCGGTTCCACCAGTACCAACAATAGCGGTTATGCTGGTAGAAGAATTTACTGTAAATGAAAGTGCGTTTATTCCGCCGATACTTACAGCTGTGGTTCCGGTAAAAGACGTACCCAAAATATTCAGGACAGTTCCTTGTGTTCCATTGAGCGGAGTAAATGAAGTTATAGTCGGTAACGAAATGAATCCAGCTAAAGAACCTGTACCTCCCGGTGTAGTTACACTTACTGATCCTGAGCCACCAGAAGGTGTGAGCACAATGATCGTTGTTGACGACACGACATTAAAAGTATTCGCTGATACACCTCCAAAACTAACATTGGTCGCACCTGTAAAATTAGAACCGGTAATTGTAACTGTTACACCTGCAGCAGCAGTTGCTGGATTGAAACCTGTAATAACAGGAGGAGGAATATAGGTGAAACCACCAAGTGATCCCTGCACCGTAGGAGTTGCCACTCTTACAGCTCCGGATGCGCCGGCACCTACAAAAGCCCTGATCGAAGTTGATGATAATACTGTAAATCCGCTTGCAGGCACACCACCAAAGCTCACTGAATTAGCGCCTGTAAAATTCAAACCTGTGATCATAACCTGGGTGCCTGTACCAGCTGATGTTGGTGTGAAAGAACTAACAACAACCGGGGGATAAAAATCCTGGTATTGAGTTGTAGTATCTGTAGTGGTTCCATTTGAAACAATAAGTTTTACAGTATCTCTTGTCGAATATATATCGTGTGTATAAACGGCGTTATATGACGTGCCCACCACGTTGCCATCCACCAGCCATTGATAAGTATAACCGGTCCTGGAATAATTGACGAGGTTAACATTGCCGGTTGCTCCAAGTCCAACCGTATCGATCAAAAAATAAGCTTGTGGAATGGGCGTACCTCCTCCATTAGTACTCAGTTCAAGTAATCCATGACCTCCACCCGCCCATAGTTGGCTGGCGGACCAGCATTGCAGATCATTGTGTGAATACCCGAGGTAAACAAAATTGTTATCCCTTGGTAACGGTTCCCAGGTTGCGCCGCCATTAAAAGTTTTCCATACAGTGTTCTGTCCATACAATGCATAACCGGTATTGACATCGGTAAATTTCATTTTGCCACATGAAAAGGGAGTGGCGACGAGATTGTTTTGCAAGGTCCAATTGGCTCCGCCATTAGTAGTTTTATAAAAGTATTCCCTGCCACTATCATCATCCAGGCTAAGCCACCCGGTGCTCGCCGTGAGGAAATGAGCATAGTTCATTCTGCCGGTCGGTATTGCGGGGAATGGCACCACCTGCCAGCTGCTTCCACCGTTTGTGGTTTTCAACAATTTATTTGGTGAATTATTTGTACAAAGAGCAAATACATTATTATTATCTACTGCTTCGAGATAAGTGAAGTAACTGCCTGCGTCAGTTCTTGATACGGTCCAGTTAAGCCCGCCATCTGTAGTTTTTAAAATGCGGTCTGCATCAACTGCAAAACCAGTTGCATTGTTTTGAGGAAAGACCATGTCGGTGATGCCAGTGCGCAGTTCTAATGGATTGAATTGCGAATGATAGACCAGTGTAAAATTATTTCCTCCGTTACTCGAATAAAGAATCGCAGGTACCAGGCCATAGTGCCCATAAACGACGATGGTGTTTTGATTAAATGCTTTTACACCATTAATGCCGAAACCAAAAGTGACGTTAACACCGTAGCCGTTAAAATTTACATTGGCAAGGGTGATAAATTTTTTTGTAAAGGTCCTTCCGCTGTCCGTTGTGTAACCGACCCAATCACTGAAACCCACATACCCTTCAGAGGGTGAATAAAAACTCAACTTAAAGATCTCATTATCGGGTGCAATATTATCAAGATACACTTGTCTCATCTGCGCATCACTATGCCCGGGATTAAATAAAAGAAAGAATAATGCCGTAACAGCAGCCAGCAAGAATTTTTTAGATGTAATAAATAAGCGCATTTGATGACCTTTGAATAAACCACTGTCCGAAAAGCAACAAATTTGATGAGAGTGTATCGATCTGTTAAGTGTTTTATGAAGGTATAAACGAAAGCTGGAAATGTAAAGTGCCGAGCGGATAAATTTCAGTCATTGGTGAAGTCCGGGTGAACTAAAATGTAATGAAAAGTGAATTGCAGTGGGAGTAGTGTACACAAAAATCCCCGCTAATTATTTAATTGCGGGGATTCGTGTTGTACTAAGACTGTTCTTTGTAGCCCGTACGAGATTCGAACTCGTATCACCACCGTGAAAGGGTGGTGTCCTAGCCCTTAGACGAACGGGCCTATTTCCTGGAATTAGAGGCAAATGCCTTTTGTTTCAGGGGCGGCAAAGATAAGTTTCAACAGCCTGACGACAAAAACTTTTTAAAACAAATTGACTGGACGGTTAGCTCAACCAATTGTTTTTTTAAAGCTTAGTGCCCGTTGGGTCCCGATAGCTATCGGGACTTCGTGTTCTTGGTGCTCCATTATTTTTTAGTAACACAAAGAACACAACGGATCACAAAGAACACAACAAAAGGTTTGAGTTGTGTTATACAGATAATCATTTAAAAAAAATCCCGCCTTTCGGCGGGACCTAATTCAAAACCGTCCTTCATAGAATTATTTTATCGCTTAGCCAATTCTGACTTTTTAAAGATATTGGCCACCGCTCTTTGAATTTCTTTATTTGTAAGGTTCCTGTTATTCACCTCTGCTGTCGTCCAACCCTGCCATACAGTTTTGTCTGTCTTTGCATCGATCATCGTTACAGTAATTGTTCCTTCCCTGATAACTTTTTCATACGAATCATAACCCAGGAATTGTGAAGGATAATAGATCGTTGCATAGCGTCTTGTATAAGGATTATACACCAACCTGCTATGGGGCTGGCTGTAAACCGGCTCATTTTGTTGTTTACTTGATCTTTCCACGAGTACATCATAATCAAGAATTACATCGGGCCTGTTTTTGGATTCTTTCCAGCCGATCTTTTCGAATTCTTTTGTTACAGCAGCCCTGATCTTTGATTCGATCAGATCACTTTGATTTTCCAGCTTGCCATTTTCGCCATGTAACCAGGTAAAATTTTTATACTTGCTGAAGTTTACGGTGTCGTCTTTTTCAATGTGAGCGGAACTAGCACAGCCGGCAAGTAACACAATGCCCAGGACCGCCACAATTGCTGTTTTCAAATTTATTTTGTTCATAGTCTGAGGTTTTTAATTGCTCACACTATAAACGCAATTTTACGTCCCCGGTTTATTAACGAGTTGTGAAAAAAAGGAAAAGAAAAAGAGAAAGTTCTGTCAGGAGATGCGATTCACTATGTCAAGCCAATTTCATAATGTATTTCCGGTATTTCAATATCATCAAAACCCTTTCGTAGTAAGCGTGTTCTGAAGTCTTGCTGCACGTCATACTCTCCATGCACAAGAAAAAGTTTCTTTACTTGTTTTGGGTCCTGGCAAGCCAGCCATTGACTCAAATCTTCATAATCACCATGTGCACTCATGCTGCGAATGGATGCCACTTCGGCATGTACTTCATGCTCGAACGCCAAAAATGCTTACTTCTTTGGCACCCGCCATCAGTCTTCCACCAAGCGAACGAGGTTCGCAATAACCGGTAATTAAGATGGTATTGCGACTATTTTCAATGTTGTTACTTATATGATGCTTCACCCTACCGGCATCAGCCATCCCACTGGCAGAAATTATCACACAGGGTTCATTGCGAAAGTTCAGCAACTTGGATTGATCAACTGTCTTTATATATTTTAATCCTTTAAAATTAAAAGGATCGCTATCCGTTTGAAGTACCTGTTGAATTCTTTTATTGAAATAGCCGGAATATTTTTTTACAACTTCAGTAGCTTCAATGCTCAAAGGACTATCGACAAAATAATCAAGATCAGGCAGCCGGTTTTCCATTTCCAATTGATTAAGTGCATAAAGAATTTCCTGTGTTCTTCCTACACTAAAAGCAGGCATGATCAAGTTTTCCTTTTTTTACCAAACAGGCTTTTTCGATCTCATTGCAATAACTGGTCAGGTGTTGTAAGATGTTCCTCATGCAGGCTGTTGCCATATGTTGATTCAAGTAAAATAAATTCAGCTTGCGGAAATTCTTGCGGTGATTTTAAGATCACATCACGATAGCGGCCGACATCAGCGCTAAAAGAAAGTGTCCGGATATTTCCATCCTCTTTTATTCGCAAATGAACACAGGTGCTGCCGATTATATGCCCGGCATCAGTAAACATTGCCTGCACGTCTTCCATCACATCAAACCAGTTATTATATTCAAATGTTACAAAATGCTGCTGCGCATTTTTTGCATCTTCAATCGTATACAATGGAGTAAGATAAGGCTGCCCCTCCGCCGCTCTTCTTTTATTTTCATATTTTATATCATCTTCCTGTATCTCTGCAGAATCCTCTAACAAAACATTGGTGAGTTCTTTGGTAGCTGGTGTACAGAAAATTTTTCCTTTAAACCTTCTTTTATCAATCTTGGAATAAGACCGCTATGATCTATATGTGCATGAGAAAGGATCATAGCATCAACTTGCATTGGATCAAACCCAAAATAACGATTCAGGGCATTTGTTTCTTTTCCCATTCCCTGGAACATGCCGCAATCCAATAATAATTTCTTTCCATTTTTTAATGTGATCAGGTGCTTGCTTCCTGTTACACATCGTGCCGCTCCGTGAAATGCTATTTTCATACCCTCTCTCCGCCCCCTGAAGAGGAAACTTGATCGTTCCTCCCAGGAGATTGTTTATTAGTTTAAAAATATATACCCCTTCGCCCCCTAAAGGGGGAACCTGGAGAGGTCGACCCTTGAGGATTATTTTAAGTACTGTTTTTATTTTTTTGCTTTAAATGACCATGTGATATAAAATTCGGCCACTAATTCTCCTTCTTTGTTTCTTCCTGTTGTTTTTGTCCTTATAGTCCTTGATTCGCCGGTAACTACTGCTTCCTCAATCATTTTTTTTATTTCTGATCCTGCTTCGCATACAAATGTGGTTTTATCAACTGCCTTTTTAAAATATTCCCCTTCTGTTTTTACTACCAACATGCTTACTGCCGGCTTTCTTTTGTATAAATGACCAAGCGCTAATGCACCGGTGCTCATCTCAGCCGCCATGCTCAAACATGCAAAATAGGTGCTGCGAAACGGATTTTGAGAAAACCATTTGAAAGGAACCGTTACTTTACAACTGTTTTCATCGATACTTTTTACCCGGACTCCTGAAAAGTAAGCACTGGGTAACTTAGAAAGTAAAAACATCCTGAACTTGAAAGGACTGGTCATTTGCCTGGCAAATAATTGAAAATTCGATTCCATCAATAATGTGTTTCATCTTCGGCAACGATCGGCCTGAAAGAAATAAAGTTACATAAACTAAAATGCTTCTACTTGTGCCCGGAGCAGATCAGTGAGTTCATCTCTTTTGCGAATAAGAAAAGCGTCACCATCTTTTACCATTACTTCGGCGGGTTTAAATCTTGAATTATAATGTGAAGACATTTCAAAACAATAAGCGCCTGCATTTCTGAAAACTAAATGATCGCCTTCATGCACTTCTGGGATTGAACGGTCTTCGGCAAAAGTATCGGTCTCGCAAATATTACCAACTACCGTATACTTTCTTTTTTCGCCGGAAACATTTGAGATATTTTCAATTTCATGATACGCGCCGTAAAACATGGGACGGATAAAATGATTGAGACCGCTATTTACGCCTGCAAAAATTTTATTTCCCGCATTTTTAATAACATTTACCGATGTAATAAAATAACCGGCTTCGCTAACAATATATTTTCCCGGCTCAAACCAAACCTGGAAATGACGATTGAATTTTTTTTCGTACAGATCGAATTCTTCTTTTACTTTTTTTCCAAGCAAAGGAATATCCGTTCCTTCTTCTCCGGGCATGTAGGGCACTTTAAACCCGCCGCCAAGATCGATCACCTGCAGATCAGGAAAATGCTGTGCGACTTCCAATAACACTTCAATGCCTTTTGCAAACACTTCCACATCTTTTATCTCGCTGCCAGTATGTATATGTAATGTTCTTATGAATAAATTTGTTTCATTGGCCACATCAAGCACTTCTTTAATGTTTTCAAGCGGCACGCCAAACTTGCTGTCTGCATGACCTGTAGAAATTTTCAGGTTGCCTCCCGCCATAATATTCGGACGTAAGCGAACGCCAACCGGATAGCTATGCCCGAATTTTTTTCCAAACTTTTTTAAGTTTGAAATGCTGTCAATATTAATATGTACCCCGATATTTTTTGCTTCTTCTATTTCTTCAAAAGCAATATTATTGGAGGTGTAAAGAATATTCTGTGGCTCAAATCCGGCTTTTAATGCCAGCCTTACTTCATTCACGGAGCTGCAATCAATATTGCAGCCAATGGATAAAATATATTTAAGCACATTAATATTCGTCAATGCTTTGGCTGCATAAAAAAACTTTGTGTCAACCCCGTCGAATGCAGTAAGTAATTTATCATACTGTTCTTTTATGCGCTCAGCATGATAAACATAAACGGGGGTGCCGAATTGCTTTGCTATACTTATTAATTGATCATGATACAATTGCATTGCCATAGGTGTCAAAGATATATTGTAACTTTAGTGCATTAAAAAATAAAATTATGAGCGTTGAGGAAATGAAAAAAGAGGCTATGAAACAACTTTCAAAATTGAATGACGAAAGAATTATCAAAGATATTTTTACTCTCCTCAATAAAATTTCTGAAAAAACCGATAACTCTGGAAACATCATTAATCTCAGCCAGCATTACGATGATATTAAAAAGCAATATGACGAGGTTTTAAGGAAATTGGCTCAATGATTTCCATTGATGATATATTAATCCTGCACGAAAAATTGATTGAGGATTATGGCGGCATGAAAGGCATCAGGGACTTGGCGATGTTGGAATCTGCAGGACCTTTTCAAACCTTTGCTGGTAATGAACTTTATCCGGAGACTCATCAAAAAGCAGCTGCATTAGCTGAAAGCCTTATCATCAATCATCCATTCCTTGATGGAAATAAGAGATTAGGCGCCTTAACAATGATCGCTTTTTTGACTCATGAAGGCTATAAAATTATTGCATTAAATGACAATTTATATCAACTGGTAATTTCTATTTCCACCGGTGAGTTGAAATTTGAAGAAATAGTAAAATGGTTAAAAGAAAATACTCAAAAGATTTGACTTAATTCTCTCCGCCTTGCTCCTGTTCATTTTTTTCAATCAGCTGTCCGTCCTCCGTTACTGAAAGATTAGTAACATCTTCAGCAGGGGCTGTCGGAGTATTTGCAGACTCTGAAACAAAATCTAATTCAGTGACAATAGTAGGCTCAATAATTTGTTCAGCAAGCACCTCTTTGATCTTCGGAAGGTCTTCAGGTGAATTGATACCGAAATAATCCATAAAGCTTTTTGATGTAGCATACACCAATGGATGGCCCGGCATGGTTTCATTGCGACCGCTGATCACGATAAGTTCTTTTTCTAATAGTTTTTGAATCGCATAATCGGCACTTACTCCTCTTATCGCTTCTACCTGTCCTTTTGTGACCGGTTGCTTATACGCAATAATAGAAAGTGTTTCCATTGCCGCTGCAGAAAGCTTTTTCAAAAACTTGTCGCCATTCAATTGAGCAATGGTTTTATGATAGTCTTTTTTTGTAAGGAATTGCCAGCCACCGCCGCTTTGTATTACTTCAAATGGATAAAACTCTGCTTTATATTTTTCAACGATTCCTTCAAGTGATGTTTCCACCTGGTCAAGCGAAACTTTTTCATCCATAAATGCAAAAGCATTGTTCGTTAAGTCCGTAATCTCAAGAGTGGTAAGCGGTTTATCACTTGCAAATATCAGCGCTTCGATGTGCGGTATAAGATTATTAATTTCCATTTATTAATTGTTGAATAGAGAATTTATAGTTGAACGGAGCGTCGCAACGAAAGTACAATCAGGGAACTAAACCCGGTAACACAATTATCAACATACAAGCCCAACCCTCCACCTCCCTTCCCAAAAGGAAGGGAGCGGCGCTTCATCACGAATCCAGGCTTTAAATCTTCCACTTCAACTTTAGAATGATTCCAAACATAAAGAACTTTACAAATCTAAGTTCCCCCGTTGGGGGACAGGGGGCTTGGCCCAACCCTCCACCTCCCTTCCCAAAAGGAAGGGAGCGGCGCTTCATTACGAATCCGGGCTTTAAGTCTTCCACTGCAACTTTAGAATAAGTCCAAACATAAAAAACTTTACAAATCTAAGTTCCCCCGTTGGGGGACAGGGGGCTTGGCCCAACCCTCCACCTCCCTTCCCAAAAGGAAAGGAGCGGCGCTTCATTACGAATCCGGGCTTTAAATCTTCCACTGCAACTTTAGAATAATTCCAAACATAAAAAACTTTACAAATCTAAGTTCCCCGTTGGGGGACAGGGGGCCTATCCCTGCAGCGCCGCCGCACCGCTTACGATCTCCGTTAATTCAGTAGTAATTGCTGCTTGTCTTGCACGGTTGTAAGATATCTTTAGCGTACGCAACATTTCCTGGGCGTTATCGCTGGCTTTATCCATTGCAGTCATACGGGCGCCATGTTCCGATGCATTGGAATCAAGCACCGCTTTATATAATTGTGTGTTCAGGATCTTTGGCATCAATTCAGCGATCAGTTCCTCCTTTGAAGGATCGTAAATGAAATCAGCTTTTGTAGCGCCGGCTTTTGCCTCCACTTTTGGAATTGGTAAAAATCTTTCCACTTCAAAACGCTGAGTGGCGGCATTCTTGAATTGGCTGTAGACAATTTCTACAACATCAAACTCTCCCGCTTCAAAACTTTTCATTGCAGCCTGCGCAGCTTTCTGTACGCTTTCAAAATTCAAATGAAGGAAAATATCTTTATACGTATCAGAAACACTAAACCGGTTCTTCAAAAAATGCTCGTATCCTTTTTTACCGATGCTCCAGATAGTTACATTTCCTTTTTTAAATTGGCCAGGATATTTTTCGTTGATGGTTGCTTTTGCAAGTTTGACCAGGTTGGCATTGAAGGCGCCGCAAAGTCCGCGGTCGCTGGTAATAACGATCAGTAACACTTTTTCAACCGGTCTTTCAGAAGCAAGCGCCATGCCTGCACCGCCACCGGCATTGCTTACAATATTGCTCAGCATCTCCTGCATCTTTTTTGCATAAGGACGCATTTGAATGATTGCATCCTGTGCACGGCGCAGCTTTGCGGCACTCACCATCTTCATTGCCTTGGTTATTTGCTGCGTGCTTTGTACTGATTTGATGCGGTTACGAACTTCTTTTAATTGACCAGCCATGATTCGATTTTAGATTTTTATGTACCCAACATTTGTTCCCTGATCATCGTCCCTTGCGTCGCACTCTTGTACTGCAAAAATTCTATTCAACTTTTTTGAGGCTTTACAAGTCTCCGCCGCGGCGGAGTTTTAGGGTTTTATTTCCGGCCGCAAAAGTACGGGCTTGAGGGTAAAAAACCAGAGGAATTTTTCTAATTGGCCAACTCTCTTTTGGTAACTTTAAGGCAATTAAACTTTAGAAATATGACACCACTTATTCTCACTATAGGCTTAACAATCGTTCTCATTGGGATGATGATTTGGCTGCAATTCACGCAAAAGACGAATCAAACATATTTTAAGATTGGTGCAGGATTGGTTTTAATAATTTTTGTTTGGCTGGCCAAAGATCATGGTAAGGTTTATTATTCAACGCTGATATCGATATTGGTATTATCCATTGTTTATAAGGAATATGTTTCTCTAAGAAAGCCCGTCGCAAAAAGTTGACCATAGAATATTCTATCATTTCTTGTTAGCAACTACAAATTCACAGCATCTTTCAATTCAAACTCTCTTTTCAATCCATAGCTGATGTACAGCTTACCGCCTTCTTTTGTACTGCTTTTTACAGGTCTTTCAACTTCTTTATAGAATTGCAGGTTGATGGGTCCATTAACGAGAGCAGAAAGTTTATGTAAAGGAATTACAAGCCGTCCATTTTTTACGGTATCAATATCATTTATATCCGCACTTGTAAATGAAGTATCGGTTAACACCACATTCAGGTGATCTATTGAATCAAGGCCTTTGAAAGTAAAAACAAGATCGCCCCTGTTCATTGTTGCCGGAACGTTTGGCTCAAGAGTAAATGGTATGAATTCAAATTCTTCCCTGTACTCTTTTTTATTTACGTCAATAAATAGGATAGTATGTTTACCGGCAAATGAAGAAAATGGTCTTTGTATTTCATAATAAGCGCCGGTAACTTTTGCGCTGTCTGCTTTTAATTGCTCGCCATCGAATAAAACTTTGCTGGGCTCATCCAACACCAGTGTAGTTCCATTTTTTCCACCCATACGGTATTGCAGGTTCACAGTTACTTCTTCCCTGCTCTCATCTGCCCAGACCTGGTAATCAAAAAATACTGCATCAGGGTTTACATCCTTGCTGTTACCAATTTCATTGCTGGTGCAGGAGAAAAGAAATAAGATTGAGGTTAAGGCTAAGGCTGAGATGAGGGAATTTGTACGGCTCATAAATTTATTTACTGTTAATACTTATTGCGTTCACAAAGTTCCTTAATGAAATGGTAAACCGCGAAATTAAATGTATTGATGAAACTTGTTACTCAGTTTTCCGGAGTCTATTATATGCGGAGATGGCTTCGGCCTTAGGAACAAAAAATTAAACAAAAAAAGTATTGGGTCTCGCAATTTAACCTGACAATAAAGACCATGTTGCATTGAAACTCAGCAAGGTAAAGCAGAAAGGATGCCTTATCTTTGCCTCCCTTCGAAGAAATTTCTTCGAAGCTGTCAATTTGGCCAACAATTTATTGTAGCATTTTATTTGACAGGCTAAATCACTGTTTTATTTCGGTGATTTTTGAACTTTATTAATTAAAGAAGATTATGAGTTTTTTTTCCTCAGCTATTTGGCGGCAGTAAATCGGAAAAGGATGTAAAAAAGATCCAACCATTCGTCGCAGAGATCAACAAGCACTTCGATTCTTTTCAATCATTCACCAATGATCAACTGCGCAATAAAACCGAAGAATTCCGCAAACGCATAAAAGAGCATCTTACCGCTATCGATAATGAAATTGCAGCAACAAATAAAAAAGCAGAAGAACTTGCATTTAATGACTTGTTGGGTAAAGATGCCATTTACCAGGAAGTGGATAAACTGAAAAAAGACAGGGATAAAAAAATTGAAGAGGTTCTTAAAGAAATTTTACCCGAAGCTTTTGCTGTAGTAAAAGAAACCGCAAAGCGTTTTAAAGAAAATACAGAACTGGTTTCCACTGCCACGCAAATGGACCGTGACCTGAGTGTAAAAAAAGATTATGTAACGATAGAGGGTGATAAATCCATCTTTAAAAATTCATGGACAGCAGCCGGCGGACAAGTGACCTGGAACATGGTGCATTATGATGTGCAGTTGATCGGTGGTATTGTTTTACACGAGGGAAAAATTTCTGAGATGGCAACGGGTGAAGGTAAAACCCTTGTTTCCACTTTGCCTGCATATCTGAATGCGCTTGCCGGTGAAGGTGTTCATATTGTTACCGTGAATGATTACCTGGCCCGCCGTGACCAGGAATGGAACGGAACTATTTTTGAATGGCTGGGTGTTACTGTTGATTGTATTGATAAACACCAGCCGAATAGTGACGAAAGAAGAAAAGCTTATCTCGCTGATATTACTTACGGAACGAATAATGAATTTGGCTTTGATTATCTCCGTGATAATATGGTTCACTCACCTGAAGAAATGGTGCAGCGCAAACATCATTTTGCAATGGTGGATGAAACCGATAGCGTATTGATCGATGATGCAAGAACACCTTTGATCATTTCAGGCCCGATTCCCAAAGGCGAAGATCAGCAATATCATCTTTTAAAACCAAGGGTATTGCAATTGGTAGAAGCCCAGGAAAGAATTGTACGCAGCAACCTTACTGAAGCAAAGAAAAAAATTGCAGAAGGAGATGATGATCCGAAAAGCGGCGGGCTTAATTTATTCAGGGCGCATCGCGGTTTGCCAAAATACGGGCCTACGATAAAATTTTTAAGTGAATCAGGCATCAGGGTAAAAATGCAGAAGACCGAAAATTATTATCTCGCCGATCAGCAAAAAGAAATGCCGAAAGTAGATGCAGAATTGCTTTTTCATATCGATGAAAAAAATAATTCGGTTGATCTTACCGATAAAGGAATTGCAATGATCACTAAGGCAGGTGAAGATGCCTGATTTTTTTATACTGCCTGATATTGGCGTTCGTCTTGCTGAAATAGAAAAAGACGACTCCACTCCTGATGAAAAAATGCATCAGAAAGAAGAAGCGCTGAATGATTTCCGTGTAAAAGCCGACCGCATTCATACTGTACAACAATTATTAAAAGCATATACACTATTTTCAAAAGATGTAGAATATGTAGTTCTCGATGGCGCTGTAAAAATTGTAGATGAACAAACAGGCCGTATCCTTGATGGAAGAAGATATTCCGATGGTTTGCACCAGGCTATTGAAGCAAAAGAAAATGTAAAGATCGAAGCGGCCACACAAACTTATGCAACGATCACTTTGCAGAATTATTTCCGCATGTATCATAAGCTTGCGGGTATGACGGGTACAGCGGAAACAGAAGCGAAAGAGTTATGGGATATTTATAAACTCGATGTCGTTACTATTCCCACGAATCTTCCAATGGTCCGTAAAGATCACCAGGATCTTGTGTATAAAACAAAGCGGGAAAAATATAAATCCGTTATTGAAGAAATAGAAGCATTGCGCAATGCAGGCAGACCGGTTCTTGTTGGTACTACTTCAGTTGAAGTAAGTGAATTGCTGAGCAAGATGCTGCAGGTAAAAAAGATACCGCACAATGTATTAAATGCAAAGCAACATGCCCGTGAAGCGCAGATTGTTGCCGAAGCAGGTTTACCCGGAGCAATAACTATTGCAACAAACATGGCCGGTCGTGGTACGGATATTAAACTTGGGCCCGGTGTAAAAGAAGCCGGCGGACTTGCTATCATTGGTACTGAACGTCATGATAGCCGCCGTGTGGACAGGCAGCTTCGCGGTCGTGCAGGCAGACAGGGTGATCCCGGTACTTCACAATTTTATGTTGCACTGGAAGATGACCTGATGCGTATGTTCGGCAGCGAACGTATTGCAAAGATCATGGATAAGCTTGGCTATAAAGAAGGCGAAGTGATACAACACAGCATGATCACGTCAAGCATTGAAAGAGCACAGAAGAAAGTGGAGGAAAATAATTTTGGCATTCGTAAAAGATTGCTTGAATATGATGATGTAATGAATAAGCAGCGTAATGTTGTTTATGGTAAACGCCAGCATGCATTGTTTGGTGAAAGACTGGCGCTTGATATTGATAATGCATTTTCAGTTGTTGCGGAAGGATTGATCGCTACCTATCGTGAGCAGGAAGATTATGAAGGATTCAAGCTGGATTGTATCGTAAACTTTGGAATGAACACCAAGATCGAAAAGGAAGAGTTTTTAAGAGGCGATGAAAATGCATTGATCGATAAATTATACAACGAAGCCACAGAAAATTATGAGCGCAAAAAAGAAGAGCTGAAAAAACAATCACTCCCTGTATTTAAAAATATTCGTTTAACGCAGGGTAGCCATATTGAAAATGTGCTGGTTCCATTTAGTGATGGCCGCAAGAACATCAACGTGCTGACCAATATGCAAAAAACGCTTGATACAAATGGCGCCGAGCTTTGCGATTCTCTTGAACGCCACATTACACTTGCTGTTATTGATGATGCATGGAAAGAGCATCTTCGTGCAATGGACGATCTGAAGCAAAGTGTGCAGACAGCCTATCTTGAACAAAAAGATCCATTGGTGATCTATAAAATGGAAGCATTCAATTTGTTTAAGAATATGGACAGCGGTGTGAACAGGGATATAGTTTCATTTATGTGTCATGCAGCGTTGCCGGTACAGGAAAAACAAGCTCCGTTAAAAGAAGGCCGCCGCGAAAAAACCGATCTCAGTAAGTTAAAAGCGAACAAAGAAGAGATCGATGCAGCAGGGCAGGATTATGGCGCAAATGAAAGAGATAAGTTTGAACCCGGTGACACCCGTGTTGTTGAAAAACAAGCGCCGATCAAAGTAGCGCCGAAGATCGGAAGGAATGATCCTTGTCCGTGTGGTAGCGGTAAGAAATATAAACATTGTCATGGGAAGGAGGCCTGAGTAATTAATCATTAAAAATTAATAATTAATAATTGAAGCATTCATGAAGGTGGATGCTTTTTTGTTTTGATACCGGCTTCAGTAATTCTTATCATCGTCCCTTGCGTCGCACTCTTGTACAATTGTATTCCTACTCATCTCGATATTCCCCGGGTTTATTTTCTTTTGATCGTATAAGTTTTAAAAATCAACTCCCCTTTCTCCGTTATTCCCTGCACCGTTACGTTATAGTCATTCTTAAGATCAGCAGTATAAAAAGATACCGTTGCTTTGCCGGCATCATCGGTGATCACCTGGCCATTCCAGTAAATGGTAGCACGATTGTCAACAAAGCTGGCGTCTCTTACTGCATAGCTATCGTAAGGCGGTTCATAGAAAATTTGCTCATTATAAAATCCTGAAGCAACTATGGTTTGTCCTTCTTTATTGCTTTTGTTATCGCGAAGCTGGTTACTTGTTTTCACTATTATAACACCATTGCCGCCTCTCGTTCCATACATGGCTGCATCAGAACCGGTCAATACTTCAATATATTCAATTTGATTAGGTGGAATTGAATTAAGATAATCAACAACCGGGCTCCCATGGGTTTGCACACCATCTACAATTAATAAGGGTTCGATATCGCTCATGTCACCGGTCGGTGTCATGAGCCCTCCCCTTATAGTTAATGTCCTTCCCAACATCATTACACCGGGCACCATTTTAATTGCATCGGCAGTGTTTGAAAAACTTAATTTATCCAGTTGCTCTGCCGTAATGCGGTGTGCAGATAATCCTCTTTTCGAGACATCAGCTTTTTTACTTCCGCCCGCTTCTTTCAGCACTAATTGCTGCAGATATATTTTTGTATTACCAGTAACAGATGAATCCATGTGCAGTTGCTTAAACGACGCCAGGTTCGTCATTGATATACCATTTGAATTGAAAACGGATGCGGTATTAACAACAGGGAACGCAGTTGCTTCCTGCCCGATCTCATATTTCTGCTGCTTATCGTAAATAGCAGGGATCATTACATGAAAACGTTTTTTGCCATAAAAGGCAATATCACGAAAAGCAAATACGCCTTTGTTATCTGTGGAATCACTCAATGTTGTGCTCCCTTCCTCTGGCATCAGCATTATTATCTGGCCCGTTAATGGACTATTTTGCTTATCGGTCACTCTTCCTTTTATTTCCAGGCCATCCCAATAAAAATCATTACCTGTTTTTACTTCCGGAATGTTTCTTATCCATTGTTCGCCTGAGCCTACTGTAGTTGCCACGAGGTCTCTTGATTCACTATTTGTAATAAGATCATTTACCAATAAGCCGCTGTTATTCCTGCTCAACATATAGATGTCAGCCGCATGCATCTGCAGATTTTCCCCGGTCAGCTTTTTATCAGTAATGGCAACAGAAAAAACAGCTTTAACGGGTTTACCTTCATTATCCATAACATTTATAGTGAGTTTTGCTTTCTGACGTGAAGGATATTCCTGTTTATCCGAAACAATATTGACCACTGAGCTATAATGTTCATTAAAAACAGTTCGCCTGCTTTTTAATTCTTTGTTCGCATCATACAAATAAAAATCAACCAGGCCATGCGGAAGTGTATTTACAGGAATATTTACCATATACATTGCTTTGCCTTCGCTGGCAAAACAAATTTTTCCTCCTGCGACCCCTAATAAATAAGAAGATGCTTTTTTATTATAAACAGAATCCCCCAATGCCACACGAAATACAAGTTCTTCCGGTGTTTGTTTTTGTAATGATAATTGAAATGATCCCGTTTTGATGGCAGGCAAAGAATAAACCTGCTCTGCAGAATTATTTGTTTTAATATAAACTTTATATGTCCTGTCTTTTGCATAAGGCTCAAATGAAAATTTTCCGATCCCATTACCCGTGAATTTTACCATCTCATTTCCAAAATTATCTTTTACATACCCGCTTGCCTGCATTGGCATGCCATTTTTATCTGACGCAGTAAATACAACGGCAGAACTTACTCCATTAATAAGATTGTCACCTTCGGGATAGAATTTATAAACAGGCTCACTGTTTTTTGGGGGATCCATTGTTCCTGTCTTACTATTATTGGTAATATAAACGGAATTAATAAAAATATCAGCAGGATGCTTCTGTAAAATTGATTTAGTATATGTTCTTAACTGGTAAAAACCTTCCTTTAAAATGACTGGAATAGTAATGGAGCCATTGTATTGAAGATCTTCTTTATTTAAAAGCACACGATCGACCACGCTATCCTTATCATTGGCTAACTCAACGTATATCACTTTGTCTTTACTACCAACGGCAAAACCGTTTGATGAAACTGAATAAGCCCGGAACCAAATGTCAGTACCGGCCTGGTAAATTGATTTATCGGTTTGCAATACGATCAATTCTTTTGTATTGCCTTCATAGTCTTTTATCAATTTAGTTGCAAGCTGATCGAGAACTTGTGCGTGAAGTTGCATGCCGGCATACAAAACCGTCATTAACACAAATAATTTTTTATATGGCATAGCTGAAAATTAAACCAATTTCAGAGATTACGTTTCGATTTTATTAAATAAAAATAATACCGGTTCATATCAGCAAATAATCGTCAGTGTCTTAATTTGTTTTTTTTTAACCACAGAGGCACTGGGTTCACGGAGAGACACAGAGAGATCATCCCTGTGTAACTTACTGTCACTGTGCCTCCGTGGTTTAATTTTATTTTAAACTGGAACAATACCAATAATCGGTAGTGTCCTATTTTTACGTTAGGATAGAACACGGATGACACGGATTCAAATTTATTCTTAAGATTTAATTCAGCCTTTAATCGTCTGTTTGGCTAATGTGCAATGAAGGGAATCAGGCGGATTAAAATAAAATTGTCCGTGAAAATCCGGTCAATCCGTGTCATCCGTGTTCCAATTGTCATCAAATTAGGACACTACCCAATAATCCTTTTCTCCGTCATAATGATTAAATTTGAAAAGGTGAATAACATCAAGCAAGATGACACATGAATCCATTTCTCCAGAAAATAATTGTAGATACAGTTATCCGGCAAAAGAAGCTGCAAGCTCCCGGAAAGAAGGATTATTCTCCTTATGAAGTTGCCAAGGCTTATCATGAATTTAAAATAACTGCAGTAGATTTTATCAGGGACATTATTTTTATCTCCCTCGGGATCGTGTCTGCAACTTTCGGTCTTAAAGGTTTTTTGATCCCCAATAATTTTATTGATGGCGGTGCAACAGGCATTGCTCTTTTGATAAGACAATTAACGGGAGCAAAGCTTGGAGTGATGCTTGTGTTGGTGAATATTCCTTTCATGCTTTTAGGATTGGGCGTTATCGGTAGAAATTTTGCAATAAAAGCAACGTTGGCGATTGCCGGGCTTGCGTTGGCAGCAGCATTTATTAACTTCAAAACTGTAACAGATGATAAATTGCTCGTCGCCGTTTTTGGCGGATTCTTTCTTGGCGCTGGTATCGGGCTTACTATCCGCGGCGGTGCAGTTATCGATGGCACTGAAGTAGTGGCGCTTTACCTGAGTAAACGATTAGGTACAACAGTTGGCGATATTATCACCATCATCAATGTTATAATTTTTGGTGTATCCGCATATCTTATTTCAATTGACATTGCATTGTACGCAATGGTGACATACCTGGCGGCATCAAAAACGGTTGATTTTGTAATTGAAGGAATAGAAGAATACACCGGCGTTACTATTATTTCATCGCATAATGAAGAAATAAAAGAAATGATCATTAACAAGCTTGGCCGTGGCGTTACAATATATAAAGGCAGAGGCGGTTTTGGGACACAAGGATATACCGGTGACAAGAATATCATCTATACCGTAGTCACGCGGCTTGAGATCAGCAAGCTGAATAATGAAATTCATAAAATAGACCGCCATGCATTTGTTGTAATGACGACGATCAAAGACATTAAAGGCGGAATGATAAAAAAGAGAAGACTAAAGCATTAAGCAACAATAATACAATTGTAAAAAAATTGATGTTTCTTCTGCATTGAAAGTTCATTGTTGGCTATTGTCTCCGCTTGAAATTAGATTATATAACCACTGCGAACGCCAGGCAACACGGCGTTTTATGCTATCTCAATCATAGCCCACGGTTTAAACCGTGGGCTATGAAATTGATTGTTTTTTTTGTGTACCTTGTTTTTCACAAAAAACTACATATTGCAGCAGTTAAAAACCAATTTACTTCTACTAAATGCGGTTTTATTTCTATCTGTCGCTGCAGCACAAACAGAAAAAACGAATGAGATCCAGCGTCTTTCAAAAGCATTACAATTTGAAACAGTATCGGATTATGATAGTACTGTTTTTAATCGCTGCTGTCTACAAAAGTTTTATTGCTTATTTACAGCAAGCGTTTCCGTTGACCCATCAAAAACTTGAAGTCAGAATAATTAATGAATACAGTCTGCTTTATTATTGGAAAGGAACAGATGCTAAAAAACCTCCCGTACTTTTTCTTGGTCATTATGATGTGGTGCCGGCAGAAGCAAGTACATTAAAGCAATGGACGCATCCGCCGTTCAGGGGTCATGTCGACAATGAATGCATATGGGGCCGCGGTGCCATTGATGACAAAGGCCAGGTGATGTCATTATTGGAAGCAACTGAAAAATTGTTAACAGAAAACTTTACACCACGACAAGATATCTATTTTGCTTTTGGCCATGACGAAGAAATAGGCGGTGAACAGGGTGCATTAAAAATTGCAGAATATCTAAAAACAAAAAACCTTGAGTTTGAAATGGTGCTGGATGAAGGCGGAGTGATGGTAAAAGATGTTTTTCCCGGCATCACAAAAACAATTGCATTTATATCAACCGCTGAAAAAGGAGACATGAATATTGAGATGGCTGTATTTCAAAAAGGGGGTCATTCTTCTGTACCACCGAAAGAAACAGCAATTGACATTTTATCAAAAGCAATTATTAAACTCAATAAACACCCGATGCCTGCGCGACTGCAGGAACCTACCACTGAAATGCTTAACATCCTGGCGCCGCACTTTGATGCGAAAACAAGATTTGCGTTGCGTCATCGCCGTTTATTCAGAAAAAAAATTCTAAAAAAATTTTCCGATAACACCGGAACCAATGCGCTGATCCGCACTGTAATTTCAACGACGATGCTTCGTGGCGGTGCTAAAGAAAACTCGTTGCCAACTTTTGCCGCGGTTAATCTCAATGTTCGCATTTTGCAGGGCGATAGCATAGCATCGGTAATGCAGTACATAGAGAAAATAACTGATGATCCCAGGATACAGCTTACGCTGAAGAGATTTGATCACAATCCTTCATCAATCACTCCATCAAACGGAAAAGCATGGCAGGTGCTCAGCAATACAATTAAAGAAAACTGGCCGGATATAATTATTTCACCATTGGTGGCACCTGGCACCACCGACAGCCGTCACTATTCTTCTTTAAGTAAAAATATTCTTCGCTTTATACCGGTTACCGTTACTAATGAAAGTAAGGAACAGATACATGGCATCAATGAACGGATCGGTATAGCTGAATACCGTAAATCCATCCTCTTTTATACCGAACTGATAAAAAAGATAAGCGCTGAGTTCTGATCTGGTAGCAATTGTCGTAATACTGCAAAGAAAATAATTCCCGTTTATTTATATCTTTAGCTCGACCAAAGCTAATTTATGTATCAGAAGACCAAGCACAAGGTTCATATTCTTCTCCATCCCGAACTCGGTGAATCAAAAGCAGATAAAGCCATTAATATTTTTATTATCACATTGATTGTGCTGAACGTAATTGCTGTGATGATGGAAACAGTGCATCCATTGTATCTTAAACATAAAACGCTGTTTGACACTTTTGATTTCATTTCGGTTATAATTTTTACTGTTGAGTATGTATTAAGAGTATGGAGCTGTACACATGATCCACGATATAAAGGAAGCATTAAGGGACGCCTTAAATACATGTTTACATTCGGCGCACTAATTGACCTCCTGGCTTTTTTACCCTATTATCTCCAGGCAATCATCGGCTTCGATCTTCGAATACTGCGCTTATTGCGGCTGATGCGTTTCTTCAGATTGTTCCGCTTAACGGCATATACAAGGTCTGCTAAACTGATCTATAATGTATTTAAAACAAGGATAAATGATCTTGTATTAAGTCTTGTGCTTATCATTTTTCTCATCATTATTGCTTCATCGGCACTTTATTTTACCGAGCATTTGTATCCTTCGGAAGCTGAAAGTAAATTCACCAGCATTCCAGCCACGCTTTGGTGGGCAGTAGTTACACTTACTACAACCGGTTACGGAGATATGTATCCGTTGAGTACATTAGGAAAAGTAATTGCAGGTATCATTATGCTTAGCGGCGTTGCATTTTTTGCTTTACCAGCAGGTATCATTGTAGCTGGCTTTCTTGATGAACTGAAATTTATGAGAAAATACAAAGGTCATGATTGTCCTCATTGCGGCAAGCCTTTGGATTATGACAGAGATCATGACGATGATCATTAAGTAACTAAAAAATAGTTGATCATAAAAAAAACGAGGTTGTCTCATAAGTTGATGAAGCATGGATCACAACGAACACAAAGAAATCACGAAGAACACAAAGTGTTGATAATAAAAAGGAACTTCTTTGTGTCCGTTGTGCGTACTTAGTGTTCTTCGTGCTACTTATTACTTTTGAGACAACCTCGTTTTTCTAAAACTATTTCAAAGATTAAAATGCTTTTGCAGGCGTTGCCGGTTTTAAATTATATTTTTTATTAAACCGGTCGTTTAGCAATTTGTGTTTATCAGTAAGATCAATTTCCCTGCCCTGGATCAATGCATCTGTTACTTTGCTTGTACGCATATCAAGCAGATCACCTTCGCTGATAACGATGTTTGCATCTTTACCCACTTCAATGCTTCCGGCCTTGTCCGATACACCCATAATTTTTGCAGCATTCAGCGTAATTGCCTGCAATGCTTCTTCCTTTGATAAGCCATAAGCAGCAGCAGTACCGGCATTGAACAGAATATTCTTACCACGGGTTTGAGGGTCATCATCTGAAATTGAAAATACAACACCCGCTTTTTGTAATGCAGCAGCTGATTTGTACGGCTGATCCACATCGTCATCTTCGGAAGTAGGAAGACTATGCATTTGCGATAATACAACTGAAACATTATGTTGCTTTAAAAGATCTGCTATTTGCCAGCTATCGCTTCCACCAACGATCACCACATCAAAATTAAATTGCTTAACAAAATCAATTGCTATCAGCATTTGTCTAACGGTATTGCCATGCACATAAAACTTCTGGCTTTTGTCAAATAAACCTTTTACAGCTTCAAACTTCAGGTTCGTTTCTTTATGTGCGCCTTCTGCAAAATATGCCTTTGCCTGGGTGAAGAAAGATTTCAGTTCTTCAATTTTATTCAATCCTTCTTTTACAGGATCGGTTGCATTGTTTTGTTGCGGACCAAATCGTCCACCACCGCCGCCAAACCTTCCAAAATCAGGACGAGGCATTAATGAAGGCATATATAAATGCATGCCTGCATCAGTTTTCACTGCTGCATCCTGGCAATTCCATGCATCCAACTGCACTACTGATGAGGAGCCGGCAAGAAAGCTTCCCTGCGGAACGATATTAGCCATTAGCACTCCCTGCGAACGAAGTGTATTGATAACTTTTGAATCAGTATTATACGCAACGATAGATCTTACATTCGGATTCATATCACCGATCTCTCTTACATCGGCGGTTGCCCTTACTGCTGATATTTCAACAAGACCAAGGTTACTTACAGGTAAAATTATACCGGGGTAAACATGTTTGCCTTTGGCATCGATCGCTTTGGCATCTGCCGGCACGCTTATGTCGCTGCCCACCTTTTCAATTTTACCATCTTTGATCTGTATCACTCCATTATTGATAACAGTGCCGTTACCAACATGAATGGTGGCATTCTTAATATACATTGTTCCTTTTTGGGGCGGCGTAGGCATAACAGTTTCCTGCGAAACTGCTGAAAGGAAAAAGCCAGATAATATTAAAGGAAAGAGTATTTTTTTCATAAATGATTTTTTATTGGTTTTCGAGATCATCAACATCAATAGTAAGCAACCCATGACTATGACCATGATCACTGCATGTATGAATGACCTGGTAGCTTGGCGTTGCCGGGATCACCGGTGCACCGCTTCTTTTTTCACCATTCATTTTCCTGATCAACCTGGTCCTTTCATTATCCACCCATTTTTGCATCTGCTGCATCTTTTGCCCTGTCAAAATAAACAGTACCATCTACAATTGTGTAAAGTGATTTTGCATAAATGCTTAATGGATTATCACTCCATACAACCACATCTGCATCTTTACCAACTTTCAGACTTCCCACCCTGTCGTCCACATGCAGCATCTTTGCAGGATTAAGTGTTACCATCTTCAATGCTTCTTCTTCGCTCAGATCACCATACTTCATTGTTTTTGCAGCTTCCTGGTTTAAGCGACGTGCCATTTCAGCATCATCAGAATTGATAGCGACATTCAATCCAACTTTGTGCATGATAGCAGCATTGTATGGAATCGCATCTTCTACTTCCATTTTATATGCCCACCAATCGGAGAATGTAGAAGCATTAGCACCATGCTTCAGCATTTTATCTGCCACTTTATATCCTTCCAGGATATGTGTGAATGTATTTACTTTAAACCCGGCTTTATCAGCAACATCTATCAGGCCGGTTATTTCACTTTGTACATAAGAATGACAAGTGATAAATCTTTTATTATCTAATATTTCAACAAGTGCATCCAATTCAAGATCGCGGCGCGGCATCACTAAACCGGTAAGCGATTTCTTTGCTTTTACCAATTTGTCTTTTTCCGTGTTATAATCATCCCATGCTTTTTTATAATCTTTCGCACGGGTAAATGCATCGATCAATACTTGCTCAACACCCATTCTTGTATCAGGATAACGGTTATTGCCTTGTGTAGATGCAGAACGTTTTACATTTTCACCCAACGCAAATTTGATAAAGCCATCCCAGTTTTTAAATTTCAGATCTTCAGCATTTGCACCCCAGCGAAGTTTAATCAATTGAGTTTGTCCGCCGATAACATTTGCAGAACCATGTAGAATATGCGATGTAGTAACACCACCGCTTAATTGACGATATATATTTATATCGTCAGGATTCAGGTTATCGGTAATTCTCACTTCAGATGTTACCACCTGTGCACCTTCATTAATGGAAGCCGCAGCAATATGAGAATGTTCATCGATAATACCGGGAGCAACATATTTTCCAGTTGCATCAATTACTCTTGCATTTGCATCAGAAAGATTTTTTCCAATAGCTGCAATCTTTCCATCTTTTAATAAAACATCTGTATTCTGAAGAACACCTTCTTTTTCATTTGTCCAAACTGTTCCATTCTTAATAAGAATAGTTTCCTGTTTTGGCTGATTGCCTTCTTCAAATCCAAAAGGCTCGAATGGATAAAGAACTTTACCAACAGCAATAGGATCTTTTTTCTTTACAGTATCTGGTTTTACATCAGCCGCTTTTTCTAAAACAGCTGTCCATGTTAATGAATTTCCAAGTGAATCAGTTCCTGTTCCATTCCATTCAGTACCGCTGCTATAGCCGGCAAGTCTTGTTGCAGTTGCCGGCAACTGGGCAGCCTGTTGGCCACCACCAAACCCACCGGCCAAATCCGCCACCGCCTGGCGCGCCTCCACCTCTTTGCCTGCGCTGCATCTGAGCATAACTAAGTTTCACAGCTTTTCCATCATAAGTAAATCTTGTGCTCATGGTGTCTTTTCCAAACATGTTAGCCGAGCTGTTAGATTTTACATCGAGTGTATAATTCTCAGTGCCCGCTGGAGTGTTCACTGTAAGTTTATAAGTACCGGCAATATTGGTCCATGCATCTTCTTTTACAGAATATTTCTGACCTTGTATCCAGTTTTGCACGATCACTGATTTTTCGCTAAACACAGGCCCGGTTGTAATAAGAAAATTCGCAAGCTTACCTTCATCCAGACTTCCTACTTTATCATAAATTCCAAGAAGAGTTGCAGGTGTTTTTGTCAATGCCTCCAGTGCTTTGGTTTCACTCAAACCATAATCCATCGCTTTGCGAAGGTTGGTCCAGAACTGGGTTACTTGTCTAAGGTCAGCTGTGGTAAGACAGAAATTAATTCCTGCTTTTTCAAATGAAGCCGCATTTGCCGGCGCCAGTTCCCAATGCTTCATATCATTAAGTGAAACAAATCTTGCTTCGTTTGGATCTTCTACATCCTGTGCCTGCGGATAATTTAGTGTAACGATAAATGAAGCGTTACTGGCTTTCATTTCTTTGATACGCTGGTATTCATTACCACCACCTTTCAAAATATATTGTACACCAAATTCATCTCCTATCCTGTCTGCGCGAAGACAGTTCCATTTATCATTGGCATCAAATATCTGTGGTAATGAAAGATTATCGTTCCATGCCTGGAGGCTAATGTTCACGCCTTCTTCAGTTGGTTTTTGTTTATACCATTGTGCATCTAAAAAAGATTGACGAAGCAATGCAATGGTTCCCATCATTGAGCCCGGATAGCTTTGGGTGGATGTGCCTTTACTAAAAGAATAATGAGCAGATGCTTTTTCTTTCAGCATCACTAAGTTTTCTTTTGAATTGGCAAGTGTAACAACTGTGCCGGTGCCGCGGGAAATACCATCTCTCATATGGCTCAACACAGTACCGAATCCTGCTTCACGAAGTGGTTTTGCTTTGGTATCATCAATTGCAAAAACTTTAAATGCATCAACTTCACTTTTAATCGCCTGGTTCCATCCATATGGTCCTTTGGCATTGGAAGTAAACTGTTGGTGGTGCAAAAAATCCTCCTGCTCCTCCGGCGGCACCCTGGCCTTGCTGAGTTGGAAGCGAGGTTCCATAATCTGCATAAATGTCAATAAACGAAGGATAGATAAATTTTCCTTTGCAGTCAATTTCAACTGCACCTGCAGGAACTTTTACCGAACTGCCAACGGAAATAATTTTTCCGTCTTTGACCACCATAGTAGCATTGGTAAGTGTAGTTGCTGCATCTTTTACAATAGTTGCATTTGTGAAAGCATAAGAGCCATTCCTCGGATCAACCACTCCGTTCTCAGGAAAAGTTGCCTGGCCCAACAAACCCGATGCGACAGGAAATAATGCCAACACAAAAACCAACCTGTAGATAAATTGAGGTTTTCTCATTGCGATTAGTTTTTTGGAAATAAGATGTTTTTTTTAAAAAGAACTTTCGAATAGGGACGCCGAATTTATAACAATTGGAGGAAACCGGGAGAAAGACTTTATGAGGGGTGCGAAGTCTGAAGTCTGAGGTCAGAAGTAAGATTTGGAAGCATAATTTAAGGCCGGAGTCGGAACTCCTGACTCTGAACTCTGAACTCTGAACTCCCGACTCCGAACTCCGCTTCGACTTCTGACTTCTGTTTTCGTTACCTTTGAGTTCAATCAATTTTTGCCATATGCCGGGTGTCAAATCATTAATTACTATCCCTGATTTCAGTTTATCACCACGAATCGACCAGGTAGGTGCGGAAGAAAGGGCATCGCGTTTTACCAAAAGAAGTATCAAGAAAGAAACAAAGATGAACGGTCTGAAACTGGTACTGAATATGATCGATCTTACCACGCTTGAAGGAAAAGATACGGATGGTAAAGTAAAGCAACTTTGTTATAAAGCAATGCATCCGCATGATGCGCTGCCTGGTTTGCCAACAGTAGCTGCGGTCTGTGTTTATCCTTCAATGGTAAAAGTGGCTAAAAAAGCATTGGGTGATTCGGGAATAAATGTGGCTTCTGTTGCTACTGCCTTTCCAAGCGGTCAGGCACCAAAGGAAGTAAAGATCCGCGATACAAAATATGCAGTGGAGCAAGGCGCTGATGAAGTTGACATGGTTATTAGTCGTGGTAAATTTCATGCCGGCGAATACAATTTTGTTTTTGATGAAATAGCTGCAGTAAAAGAAGCATGCGGCGATGCAAGATTAAAAGTTATTTTAGAAACAGGTGAATTGGGGACAATGGATAAAGTGCGCCGTGCAAGTGATATCGCCATGCATGCCGGCGCTGATTTTATAAAAACATCAACAGGAAAAATTCAACCGGCCGCTACGATGCCTGTAACATTAGTAATGTTGGAAGCCATCCGTGATTATTACTATAAAACCGGGAGGATGGTGGGTATGAAACCTGCGGGTGGAATTTCAAAATCAAAACTGGCGTTACATTATTTGGTAATGCTGAAAGAAACGTTGGGTGAAGATTGGATGAATAATCAGTGGTTCCGGTTTGGGGCAAGCAGTTTGGCAAATGATGTACTGATGCAGATAATGAAAGAAAAAACAGGAGTGTACCAGGCAGCGAATTATTTTTCGGTGGACTGAGGCGGGCCCCATCCCGACCTTCCCCGACGGGGAAGGCCATCAAAACACATGGCCAGCTTATTTGAACAGCTCTTTGTTATTGAAAATTCTTTTATGCCGAGTCGGTAAAATATTAATTGCCCCGGGCTTTAGCCCGGGGAATCAGATAAAAGATTTTTCAACACCCCTTTAGGGGTTTAATATAGAAATAAAGACTTTGGAATGATACGGAAATCTGTTGAATAGGATTACGGAACGATGAACGGACGACACACAGAAGATAATAGCCCCGGGCTTTAGCCCGGGGAATCAGATAAAGATTTTTCAAAACCCCTTTAGGGGTTTCATATGGAAATAGAGATTTTGGAATGCCACGGAAATACGTCGAATAGCATTTCGGAACGATGAACCGGGCGACAAACAGAACATAATAGCCCCGGGCTTTAGCCCGGGGAATCAGACAAAAGATTTTTCAAAACCTCTTTAGGGGTTCAACATAGAAAACAAAATGAGTTAAGATCGAAAAATTGTTGAATAGAATTACAGAATGTACAAGAGTGCGACGCAACGGAGGTGATAGTAGTAACACAGTTGACATAATAAATAAAAAATTACATGCCGAAAACGATTTCAAAAAAGAAAACCAATACTCTCAAACTCAAGTTTGATACATGGCAATATGCACCGGCGCCTGAAAGTAAGAGTGCTGCGACAATAAAGCCACAGTACGATCTTTTTATAAATGGCGAATGGATGAAGCCATCGGGAAATAAATATTTTGATACGATCAACCCGGCTACTGAAGAAAAGCTAAGTGAAGTGGCAGAGGCTACTACTGCGGATGTTGACAAAGCCGTTTCATCTGCAAGAAAAGCTTATGAAAAGGTTTGGAAGAAAATGCCGGCGAAAGAAAGAGCAAAATATATTTTTCGAATTGCAAGAATGGTACAGGAGAAAGCAAGAGAACTGGCGATCATTGAATCATTAGATGGAGGCAAACCTATTCGTGAAAGCCGTGATTTTGATGTGCCGACTGCAGCCAATCATTTTTTTTACTATGGCAGGCTGGGCAGATAAATTAGAATATGCTTTCCCTAATCGCAGCACTGAACCGCTTGGTGTAGCAGGACAGATCATTCCATGGAATTTTCCTTTGCTGATGGCTGCATGGAAAATTGCTCCCGCATTGGCGACGGGAAATACTGTTGTATTAAAACCTGCAGAAACAACTTCGCTGACAGCTTTAAAATTGGCGGAGATCATTGAAGAATCTGATTTGCCACCGGGAGTAGTAAATATTATAACCGGCGCCGGTGCAACCGGTGCAGCGATCGTTAATCATCCTGATATAAATAAAATTGCATTTACAGGTTCAACCGATGTTGGAAAAATAATTCAAAAGGCTATTGCAGGTACAAATAAAAAAGCGACGCTTGAATTAGGCGGTAAAGCCGCCAATATAATTTTTGAAGATGCACCAATTGACCAGGCTGTTGAAGGAGTGATCAATGGAATTTATTTTAACCAGGGACATGTATGTTGTGCAGGTTCCCGTTTGTATGTGCAGGAATCTGTTGCAAAAGAAGTGATTCGAAAATTGAAAGACAGGATCGAATCATTGATCGTTGGTGATCCAATGGATAAGAATACAGATATCGGTGCTATAAATTCAAAACAACAATTAGATAACATTAACAAGTATATAAAGATTGGAACAGATGAAGGAAGTGAAATGTATCAAAGCAGTTGTTCATTGCCCGGCAAAGGTTTTTGGTGCCGGCCGACTTTATTTACCAATGTGGCACAAAGCAACCGGATTGCACAGGAAGAAATATTCGGACCTGTACTGGCGATACTGACTTTCAGAACAGATGATGAAGTAATTGAAAAAGCAAATAACTCACCTTATGGGTTGAGTGCAGGTGTTTGGACTGATAAAGGTTCAAAGATTTTTAATATGACAAAGCGAATGAGAGCAGGTGTGATCTGGGCAAATACCTTTAATAAATTCGATCCGTCATCTCCATTTGGTGGATATAAAGAAAGTGGATATGGAAGGGAAGGCGGATTGCATGGATTGCTGCCTTATTTGAACCTAAACCCCCTGTCCTCCGCCTGAGGCGGAGAGACTTAGATCAAGTCAATCATTTTTATTTTGAAAAGAAATAAAACAAAATGAGTAAAACAGAAATTAAAAAATCATCGCTTGTAATTAGTGAGAACGGGATTGAGAAAGCGACTTCCAAAAAAAGATTGGAAGTTCTGAAGACTTATAAAATTTATATCGGCGGACAATTTCCAAGAACTGAATCTGGCCGTTACTATGTCCCAACAAATGCTGATGGAAAAAAATTGGCTAATGTTTGCCTTAGTTCAAGAAAAGATTTTCGTGATTCTGTTGTATGCGGCAAGAAGTGCTTTCGGAAGCTGGAGTACCCGTGCCGCTTTCAACCGCGGGCAAATACTTTATCGCATGGCAGAAATGCTTGAAGGAAGAAAAGCACAATTCATTGATGAATTGATACAACAGGATTCATCAAAAGGAAAAGCTGAAAAAGAAGTGAATCTTGCAATCGACCGTTTAATACACTATGCAGGTTGGTGCGACAAATATCAGCAACTATTCAGCGCAGTAAATCCTGTGGCAAGCTCACATTTTAATTTTTCTGTTCCGGAACCTACCGGTGTTGTTTCTATAATAGCTCCGCAAAATGATTCATTGTTGGGACTGGTTTCTGTTATCGCACCTGTCATTGCCGGTGGTAATACCTGCGTGGTGCTTGCATCAGAAACAAAACCACTTTGCTCGGTCACTTTTGCTGAAGTATTGAATTCATCAGATTTACCCGGTGGCGTTGTAAATATTTTAACAGGAAAAGTTTCGGAATTGGCGACATGGTTTGTTGATCACATGGATGTAAATGCAACCATTTTCTGCGAAAATGATTCTGAAGTAAAAAAGATGATGCAGGAAAAAAGCGCAATGAACCTGAAGCGGATAATCTTTTATGATAAGATAAAATGGAGTACAGAACAGGGTCAATCACCTTATTTTATTTTAGATACACAGGAAATAAAAACTACCTGGCACCCGGTTGAAAACATAGCCGGATCGGGTTCTGGATATTAATTTAAAAGTAAATCCGATAGCTATCGGATCAAAATTGGCGGCATTTTTGAATAGGAGGAATTATGAGATCATTGGTTTTAATAGTTGTTTTAATAGTTTCTGTCAATTCATTTTCACAGGATACCACGTGGCGTAAAACAGTTGACACACCAGGTGTAATTGTTCATAAAGATCCGCGGATAGAGCTACTGGTAAAAAAACAGATCCAGATAAATGAAGAAACCAGCCGCGAAGCAAGACGGATAGGCAAAGGGTATCGTCTGCTTGTTGTGAATACCAATAACAGGGATGAAGCCGTTGAGGCGAAAACAAAAGTGTATACTTTTTTCCCTGAATTAAAATCTTATCTTATTTATCAATCCCCATATTTCAAATTAAAAGTTGGAAATTTCAAGGATCGAAAAGAAGCGGAAGAATACCGCGAAAGGCTACAGAAATATTTTCCTAAAGGCGTCTTTATAATGAACGATACCATTGAGCTGAAACTGGATAAAGACAAAGATTCAGAGGTTGTTTCCCGTAACTAACCTTGTTGTATAAAGCTCCTTCTCAATCATTATTTTTGCCGGATGATCGATAAAATTAAAAAGCTGGCAAAAGAATACTCTTCAGAATTTATTGAAATACGTCATCATCTTCATGCAAATCCTGAATTAAGCTACCAGGAATTTGAAACCTCGAAGTTTATCCAAAATAAACTGTCTGAATTTGGAATTCCTTATGAAATAAAAGCCACTACGGGTGTTGTTGGATTGATCAAAGGAAAAAATCCGGAAAGCCGCGTATTCGCCATCCGGGCTGATATCGATGCATTGCCAATCGTTGAAGAAAATAACGTTTCGTATAAATCAACTAAAAAAGGCATTATGCATGCATGCGGGCATGATGTACATACAACCTGCCTGCTTGGTGCTGCAAAAATTTTAAATCAACTGAAGAATGAATGGGAAGGGACGATCAAATTAATTTTTCAACCGGGTGAAGAAAAAAATCCAGGTGGCGCCAGTTATATGATAAAAGAAGGTGTGCTGGAAAACCCAAAACCTTCGGGCATTGTTGCCATGCATGTGCATACAGGTATGCCGGTTGGTAAAACAAGTTTCAGAAGCGGTAAAGTAATGGCCAGTGCCGATGAACTTTATTTTACCATCAAAGGAAAAGGTGGCCATGCGGCCTCTCCGCATTTGTGCATTGACCCGATATTAATTGCATCACATCTTATCATCAGTCTTCAACAGGTGGTGAGCAGAAATTCAAATCCTTTTGATCCGTCTGTTTTATCAATTACATCTTTCCAGGGAGGAGCCACAACTAATGTAATTCCAAATGAAGTAAAATTAATGGGCACGTTCAGGGCAATGGATGAAGAGTGGAGAGCCGAAGCACATCAATTGATTGAAAAAATCTCCAAAGAGCTTGTGCATAGCATGGGTGGCGAAATTGATCTGCATATTGACAAAGGTTATCCGGCTGTAATTAATAATGATGAATTAAATGAATCGGTAAAAAATGCTGCTGCTGAATTTTTAGGACACGAAAATGTGCAGGAAACAGAATTAAGAATGGGCGCCGAGGATTTTGGTTATTATGCGCAGCAAATACCTGCCTGCTTTTATCGTGTTGGTGTAATGAATAAAGAGAAAGGAATTACTTCCGGCGTTCATACGCCTACTTTTAATATTGATGAAAATGCAATTGAAGTGGGCATGGGCTTAATGGCCTGGCTCGGAACTTGCGTTAAAATCTGATAACAAATGCAACGATACCCTATTATCTCATGTCAGATTATAAAACACTCAAATGAAAACTTTTTTAGTTATACTGTCGATTGCGAGCATTTCACTTGGTAATTCCTGTTCAAAATCAGGTGATAAACGGTTAAGAGAAGGCACAATTGAACTTACCCTTCATGAATCTGCTGAAGGCGGTATTAAAGGAGACAGAGTGAAACTTGGTTTTGAGGCCGTTGTTTCTGATTCACGCTGCCCCGCAAATGCAATGTGTATCTGGCAAGGTGCTGCTACTGCTACATTTTCTTTTACTAAAAATGGCGATTCGCACCGTTTTAATCTTTCCACTATAACAATGGAGCCTAATTATACTAAAGACACGGTTATCGCCGGATATAAAATAGAGTTTATAAATCTGTTACCTTATCCCGGTACATTTACTCCACCTGCGCCCGATAGTCAAATAAAGGCTGAGCTGAACATAACGAAACAATAATTTTAATATCATTTCATAGCCCACGGTTTAAACCGTGGGCTATGGATAGAGCGACAATACCATAAAACCATTTTAATGGTTTTACCTAATAAAAATTTTGATTTGGCAACACAGTCCCTGTTTTAAAATAATTTTCTCGCAAGAGAAAAAGGAATCAGTTCTTTATCTTTATCATAATTAAGCTCCCAAATTTCCTTTTCTTTAAAAAGACTGTTGTCTCTTACACCAAGGGCAAAGTCCGTTATTTGATTAATGGAGAGAATATCCGACGATGATATTATCATAAAATCTTCGTTTCCATTATAGATATAATCTATTTTATAATAAAACTTGATCATCGCTTACAAGTTACTAATTTTCAAATTGAGACACTTCTCACATTTCACACCACATTGTTAAGCTCGAATATTTTGTACATTGCGGATTCATTTATTGCTTGCCATGCCGGTTTAAGTTGTGATGCTCTTAATGCTGAATAGACCCGATAGCTATCGGGTTGTTGGAGATGAAAGGAGCGTCGCAAGAAAAGTTTAATAGTAGCAATTAGTTTGTCACATAAAAATTATGACAGCTAAAAACCGGTAACATAAAACTTAATTATGCAACCAAACGATCTCCGTAAACAACAGGCCCTCGAATACCACTCCAAAGGAAGACCCGGAAAAATTGAAGTAGTTCCTACCAAAGAAGCGAAAACGCAGAGAGACCTGTCGCTGGCATACAGCCCGGGTGTAGCAGAGCCTTGCAAAGAAATTGCGTTAAACAAAGAAGACGTTTATAAATACACGGCCAAGGGAAATCTTGTAGCGGTAATAAGCAATGGCACCGCGGTGCTCGGTCTTGGTGATATCGGCCCCGAAGCCAGCAAACCTGTAATGGAAGGAAAAGGTGTATTGTTCAAAATATTTGCGGACATCGATGTGTTTGATATCGAGATAAACGAAAAAGATCCGGACAAATTTGTTGAAATAGTGAAGGCACTTGAACCAACTTTTGGTGGTATTAATTTAGAAGACATTAAAGCTCCCGAATGTTTCTATATTGAAAGAAAGTTGAAAGAGCTCATGCATATACCTGTGATGCATGATGACCAGCACGGCACCGCAATTATTTCAGCGGCTGCATTGCTGAATGCATTGGAAATTCAAAAAAAGAAAATTGAGAAAGCAAAATTTGTTGTGAATGGCGCCGGTGCCGCTGCCATATCATGTTGCCGCCTGTATGAGTTATTGGGAGCAAAACATGAAAACTTTATCATGTTCGATCGCAAAGGTGTGCTGCATAAAGGAAGACCGGATATGGATGAGTTAAAATTTCAGTACGCCAATGCAAAAAGTGAAATGACATTGGCTGAAGCAATGAAAGATGCCGACGTCTTTATCGGGCTGAGTGTCGGGAATTGCGTGACAGTTGATATGGTTAAAGCGATGGCAAAAAACCCGATCGTTTTTGCTATGGCAAATCCTGATCCTGAAATAAGTTGGGAAGAAGCAACAGGAGCAAGAAAAGATGTGATCATGGCTACCGGCCGCAGTGACTATCCTAACCAGGTGAATAATGTATTAGGCTTCCCTTATATTTTTCGCGGTGCATTGGATGTACGGGCCGCACAAATAAATGAAGAAATGAAAATGGCGGCCGTAAGAGCATTGGCTGAGCTGGCCAAAACCGCCGTACCTGATATTGTGAATATGGCTTATGGTGAAAAGAATATTTTATTCGGCCCTGATTATATAATTCCAAAACCGGTTGATCCACGTTTGTTATCAACAGTGGCGCCAGCGGTTGCAAAAGCTGCTATTGAAAGCGGTGTTGCGCAGCATAAGATCGAAGATTGGGAAGCATATGGCAATGAATTGAACAGAAGACTGGGTTTGGATAACCAGGTGCTTCGTGTGATCAGTAATAAAGCAAGAAGAAATCCAAAGCGGATTGTATTTGCCGAAGCTGATAATTTAAAAATTTTAAAAGCAGCGCAGATCGTATACGATGAAGGGATTGGCTATCCAATTTTACTGGGTGATGAAACTAAGATAAAATTGATAGCATTAGAAGGCGGTGTTGATATAGAAGGCTTGCCGATACTTGATCCGAGAAGTGAAGAAACCGCCGAAAAAAGAAATGTTTATGGCGATATATTTTTTAATAAAAGAGGAAGAAAAGGATTTAATGCATATGAAGCAAAAAAAGTGATGCGTGACCGGAACTATTTTGGTTGTATGATGGTGGAATGTGGTGATGCAGATTGTATGATCTCGGGTTTGGCAAAAAATTATCCTGATACCATCAGACCGGCATTACATACAATAGGTACCGAAGACGGTGTAAACAAAATTGCCGGCATGTATTTGATGCTTACTAAAAAAGGTCCTTTATTTCTTGCTGATACAACGGTTAATTTTAATCCAACAGCAGAAGAACTGTCAGAAATTACTTTGATGGTGGCGAAAGAAGTAAGACAGTTTAATATCACACCAAGAATTGCGATGCTTAGTTATTCAAATTTTGGCAGCAGTAATTCTCCTGAAGCAAAGCTGGTAGCCGATGCAAGAAAATTAATAAAACAAAAAATGCCTTCGTTGCTTGTAGATGGAGAAATGCAGGCCAGTGTAGCGTTTAATAATGAATTGATGAAAGAGAATTATCCATTCTGCGAATTGGTTGATAAAAATGTTAACACACTTATATTCCCCAATCTTGCTTCCGGAAATATTGCCTATAATCTTTTAAAAGAACTGGATACGGCCGATGCTATTGGCCCGATATTATTGGGATTGAAAAAACCCGTTCATGTTTTGCAACTTGGCAGTTCTGTTCGCAGCATCCTCAACATGGCATTGATAGCAGTAGTAGATGCACAAAAAAATAAAGTGGCTACTGAAGAGATCGTACAAAAATCAAGCTGGTGGAAGAGGTTTAGAAAGGAGAAGAGTTCGGAGATGTGAGTTTGAATTAAAAATTAATAATTAACAATTAATAATTCATGAAAGAAGAGAATATCATTCTTGATAAGTCTTTTGCTTTCGCGTTGAGAAATAGTAAAGCTTTACCTGTTTTTGAGAAAGAAAAAAGTAGACGTGGGTTTTTGTTCTCAAATTTTAGATAGCGGAACTTCAATTGGTGCTAATGTTGAAGAAGCGGTTGGCGGAGCATCAAGGAAAGATTTTATAAATAAAATGCAGATTGCTTATAAAGAAGCAAGAGAAACAAAATATTGGTTAAGGCTTCTAAAAGAAAGCGAGTTAATAGACAAAAAACTTGCCGATTCATTTCTAAAAGACTGCGAAGAAATTCTCAGAATACTTACTGCAATATTAAATTCGTCAAAAGGCGGCACAAAATAATTTTTAATTGTTAATTATTAATTTTTAATTCTTAATTCTTCCGAATCATCATCATCTTGTCTCTTTCGCCTGCTTAGAGTATATTGCAGCTATGAGAATTTTCAGTGATCTTGGCCGGTACCTACTGATGATCAAGGGCATGATCTCCCGCCCGGAAAATGCAAAGATGTACTGGAAAGAATTTATTCATCAATGTTCTGAAATCGGGATTGGTTCATTCCCAATTGTTGCCATCATTTCAATTTTCATGGGTGCGGTGTCCACTGTTCAAACTGCCTATCAGCTTGTCAGTCCCCTTATCCAGTTAACAGTTATTGCACAAGTAGTAAGAGATACTGTTATTCTTGAATTTGCCCCGACACTTGTATGTATTGTATTGGCAGGTGTTGTAGGCAGTAAAATTGCCAGCGAACTTGGCAACATGAGAGTGAGTGAACAAATTGATGCGCTGGAAATAATGGGCATCAATACAAAAACATACCTGGTACTTCCAAAAATTGTTGCGGCACTCGTTGTAATACCGATGCTTGTTGTAATTGCAGGTGTACTCGGCATTTGGGGCGGCAGGCTAGCCGGCTCTATGACAAATATCATTGCCACCAGTACATTCGACCAGGGACTGTTAGAAGCGTTCTCTCCATTCAATGTAATATTTGCCTTATACAAGGCTTACACATTTGCATTTATAATTTCAAGCATCTCGGCTTATTTTGGCTATTATGTAAAAGGCGGTGCATTGGAAATTGGCAGGGCCAGTACAAAAGCCGTGGTTATAAGTTGTATCATGATATTATTCGCCGATTATATACTCGCAGCACTATTGTTATAAAAATGATCGAAGTAAAAAATATAAAGAAAAGTTTTGGTGATAAAGTTGTCATTGAAGATGTAAGCGCTACAATGAAAGCGGGTCAATGCAATCTTATCATTGGTACAAGCGGAAGCGGTAAAACCGTTCTTATGAAATGCATGGTGGGCCTATTTGAACCCGATGAAGGTGAAATTTTATACAGCGGGGAAAGCTTTACAAAAATGAACCGCAACGAAAAAACAGAAATTCGTAAACAAATCGGAATGCTTTTCCAGGGGTCGGCATTGTTTGACAGTTTAACAGTGCAGGAAAATGTAATGTTCCCGTTAGACATGTTTACTACATGGCCCTCGAAGAAAAAATTGGAACGGGTAAATGAGGTACTTGACAGGGTAAATTTAAAAGACACGAATAAAAAATTTCCGGCCGAACTAAGTGGTGGTATGAAAAAAAGAGTCGGTATTGCAAGAGCTATTGTATTAAATCCCAAATATCTTTTTTGCGATGAGCCAAATTCAGGGCTCGACCCGCAAACTTCTTTAGTTATTGACAGGCTGATTAAAGAAATAACACTGGAGTTTAATATCACCACGGTTGTAAACACTCATGACATGAACAGTGTAATGGAAGTGGGTAATTATATATTATACATGTACCATGGCAAAAAAGAATGGGAAGGCACTAATAAGGAAATCATCTTTAGCAAGAACCAGCGTCTCAATGAATTCATCTTCGCCTCCGAGTTTTTAAAAGATGCAAAAGAAATGCGAATGCTGGAAGAAACCGGCCGGATGCCAAACGACAGGAATATTGATGATATGATAAAGTAAAGTGGTCAATTTACTAATATGTTCCAACGGAGTTTGTTCGGAACAAACAGGCCAATATGCTTATAAAAAAAACCGTTACAATTTTTTTGCTGCTCACTATTATCTCCTCATTGTCTGCACATGAGTTTTGGTTAAGCCCCGGGAAATTTATTTATCAGCGAACGGAAAAGATCGATATTCGTTTTCATGTCGGCGAAAATTTTGTAGGGGAGAACTGGGAAGGAAATAATGAACGGATAAAATCATTGCAAATTTATTATGGCGGTGTAAGCGATGATCTTTCTCCTGTCGTTACTGAAGCGGCAGGTGATTCCATAGAATATTTCATGATAGACGAGGGCACCAATGTTGTTGCTTTCAATAGCAACAATGCCTTTATAGAAATGGAGCCGTCAAAGTTTGACGAATATCTTAAAGAAGATGGATTATTGAATGCACTGGAATACCGGAAACAAAACAATGAAACAGGTTGTCCGGGTCGCGAATTTTATCAGCGCTGCGCCAAAACAATTTTACAGGTTGGCGATGTAAAAGATAAAACATATTCGTTTGCGACCGAGCTGGTGATCGACATTATCCCTTATTCAAACCCATACCAGCTAAACAACAATGAATTATTCCGGGCAAAGATCTTTTATAAAAGATCACCGCTTGCCAATGCACTTGTAAAACTATGGCACAGGACAAATAATAAAACTTTAAAAAAAGAATTAACAACGGATGCAAATGGTGAGATCGTATTTCGCGTTAACACAAAAGGTAAATGGATGATCAGCACAGTAAAAATGGAAAGACTCACCGATAATCCGATTGCGGACTGGCAAAGTTATTGGGGATCGCTTACATGGGGGTATGAGTAAGCTAAAGATTAAATTATGCAAATGTACCGGCGCTTTACGTTGTTAGTTGTTACCTGCATTTATTGCTTAACTGTTTGCGGACAATCACAAAACATTCCATGTAACTGTCCTTCGATCAAGATAACAGAAACTGAGGCTGATACAGCTTTCAAGTTCTCAAATGGCAAGACAATAGTTTTATGCGGCTATACAGATACTGAAACCCAACCAATAACTTTTTCAGAATTTGTTCTTGCGGTTTGCGGCCGGGATACTATTATTGATTTTTGGGGGGCTTTGTTTACGGGTAGAATAGTATTTAAGAAAGACACTTTGTTTATCCACGAAATCATATACATCCCCGCAGGAAAAGACTTCGCATATAAAGAAGCTGTATGGACCATCGAAAAGATATATTTCAATAAACAAAAGGTTATAAAAAAGACAGCAGTAAACAGACAAATACCTAAGTACTCAAAAGAAAAAATAGCATTGGTTTTAAAAGAATATGAAACCGCAAAGCCTGGTCTTGATGAAAGCAAAATGGAACTTGCTAACAGGCTTTTTATGGCAACAATTTCGGGAAGTAAAACGGCAAGGAAATATTTAGGAGAATTTGAAAAAAAATTCGGCGGTCTTGATGGCCATTTGGGGGAAGAATATATTGAGCTTATTGCAATGCTTGAAATGTGGGATAAGAAAGATTAGCTGAATGGAATTGTTGCAGTACAAGAGTGCGACGCAACGAAAGCCTGATAGTAGCAATTCAGCCGGGCCAATAAAAACTCCTTCACCATTCACCTCCCGATAGCTATCGGGACACTATTTACCCCTACCTGCCGATAGGCAGGATTCACTATCTTCGCCGGACTTTTAAAGCGATATATGAGTATTCTCGTTAATAAAAATTCCAAAATTTTAGTACAGGGTTTTACCGGCAGCGAAGGAACATTTCATGCTACGCAAATGATCGAATACGGAACGAACGTTGTGGGCGGTGTAACTCCGGGTAAAGGCGGACAAAAACATTTGGATAAACCTGTTTTCAATACCGTGGCTGATTGTGTAAACAATACCGGCGCTGATGTAAGTATAATTTTTGTGCCGCCCGCTTTTGCAGCGGATGCGATAATGGAATCGGCCGATGCAGGTGTTGCTCTCGTTGTTTGTATAACAGAAGGTATTCCTGTGCAGGATATGGTAAGAGTGAAAAGCTTTTTGAAAACTACAAGTACAAGATTGGTGGGTCCAAATTGTCCTGGTGTAATTACGGCTGATGAATGTAAAGTGGGTATTATGCCTGGCTTCGTTTTTAAAAAAGGTAAGATCGGGATCGTATCAAAATCAGGAACGCTTACTTATGAAGCGGCTGACCAGGTAGCAAAAGCGGGTCTTGGAATTTCAACGGCTGTTGGAATTGGCGGCGACCCGATCATTGGCACTACAACCAAAGAAGCTGTTGAACTTTTTATGAATGATGCAGCTACTGATGCAATAGTAATGATCGGTGAAATTGGTGGTGGCATGGAAGCGGAAGCCGCAAGATGGATAAAAGAAAATGGAAATAAGAAACCTGTTGTTGGTTTTATTGCAGGGCAAACTGCTCCTCCCGGTCGACGAATGGGCCATGCAGGTGCTATTGTTGGCGGTGCTGATGATACAGCTGCTGCTAAAATGCGTATCCTGAATGAATGTGGTATTCATGTTGTGCAAAGTCCTGCAGATATAGGTAAGCGAATGAAAGAAATTATAAAGCCCCTCTAAATCTAAAGGGAAGACTTTATACTCCGGATTGAAAACGATTCAATAAAAAACCGCTCAAAGAATTGAAGCGGTTTTTTTTTGTGAATCTGTTAAGACCCTTTAGGGGTTTGGGTTAATTAGAAACCACGGTTCCTGCCATCCCTATCGCTACGGTCCCAATCCCTGTCATTATCCCAATCCCTGTCATTACGATCTCTTCTGTCAAATCTTTTTTCATCGATGTCTACATAACCATTGAATCCAACGGTGATCCTGAGATCATTGTTTCTTACAAAGAAATTCTTTGCTGAAACAAGACGCATCCTGCCGAAAAAGCCACGACCTCTTTCATACACTTTGATCGAATGCATGCCTGGGCGCATCCTGTCGAGGCGGATCGTATTATCATTACGATACACTCTTCCATCAACAACTATTTCATAATTCCTGTGTGATTTGATTGTTACTGATGGGGGCCTGTCGGCTGCCATGGTTGTCAACGTGAGCAGTAAGCCTGCTACAAAAGTTAAAACTGTTTTCATTTTTCTACATTTTAAGGTTAACGGCCGAGTTTTTCCGGGTATCGCTCAGACCAATTTCAATTTATATTCCCGGTATATTCTTTAATAATTTTTTTTACAAATACTAATCGTCTTTGTTATCCTTTCCTTGTTTAGCTCCGTTCCTTTGCCAATAATCTCCATCCCATCCTTTTTCCTGCCTACCGATTGTGATGTATCCGGAAAAATTCACATCGATATGCAGATCTTTTTTTCCGAGCTCAAACTGCTTGGATGAAACAAGCTTGTACTTGCTTCCAAATAATCCTTTTCTCTTTTTAAACACATCGATATAGTGTTTTCCTTGCTGCAAATCCGTCAAAGAGATCTTTTTTTCATTGTTAAATCGCTTCCCGTCTATGATAATCACGTATTCCCCGGTTGATGTAACTGTCAATGCCGGATGCTTGTCGCCGGCTACTACAACCGATGTGATAAAACTGAATGCGATAAGAGTAAAAATTGTTTTCATAAAGTTTATTTTAGTTATTTATTTAAAAAGAGTACGGTTTTAAAAACGGCTGGATCTTTAATTTTTTTCCTCGTATTCACGGATATATTCGTTCAGCTTCTCTTTGCTGTTAAATGTAAAGGCATCATTTACTACAAAATAATTTCCTTTATCGACGGTTTTGCCATACGCATACTTTGCTATTTCCAGCCTGTTGTTCTCGAAAGTGAATAATAGCATCAACTCTTTTACCTGCTGGCTGGTGAAATTATTCCTGTCAATGATCTGCTTTGCCGTGGACATCCTTGTATTCTCAAACCATTCTTTACGTAAACTTTCTTTTGCCTGGCTGAAATCATAGCTGCTCATTGAGCGGCTGTAGTTATCATCATAATCATCATCACGGTCGTCTTGTACATCCTTATCATTATCATCACGATCATCTTCCTCATAGTCCCTGTTGCGATTGTCGCCGGTATCTTCATAGGTTCTGTCACGGTTATCTTTATTGTCTTCCAAACGTCTGTCATTGCTGCGATCATTGTCATAATAGTCATCATCATTATACCAATCATCGTTTGGATCCATTCTGCGTTCATCGATCATTACTTTTCCAAAACGGTTGACAAGAATGTCGAAGTGATAACCATTCCTGAGCGTAGCCCTGATGCTGTAAATAACTTCTTCTCTCCTGTTTCCGTTGCTGATGCCCCAACCTGTTCTTCTTTTCATTTCACGAAGAACACGTACTGTATGAGTGCCGGGGCGAATGTTAGCGATGGAAACTGTATTTCCATCAAGACTGTATCTGCGGCCATCAACTTCAACAAACATTTTATTGTGGCTAATGCTTGTAACGGTAAGGCGGGTACCATCGGAAGCCAGTGACGCAAGTGAGAAAATGGTGCTGAGTAAAAGGGTAAAAATTGTCTTCATATACTTTTTGTTAAGGTGAACGATTTTGTTGTTGGATTGAATTATTCCAATGTCGTGCCATCGCTGCGTAACAAAACGTTAAAGGCAATTTGAGGATAAGGTTTAGGTTGAGGTTATGAATTTGAACCTAGGAATTTGGAATTTGTCATTTGGAATTTGGAATTTTATATAATTAGTTGCCACTTATGAAAATTCACTCGTTATCGCATCTCATGAGCGTTGATAGTATTATCTTGTAAAAAAAATTTAACGGCATGTTAATGCAACCTTTGAAAATCTTATCGTCGCTGGCAGTTTTTATGTTTGTCTTTATCACAACCGGCTATCCCCAGGCCCCTGTGAAAACTTATGTTAAGGAGTGGAAGAACGCAGATGCACTGATAGAAAAACAATTATATAAATCTGCTGTTAACCAAATAAAAATAATTTACCAGTTAGCTAAAAAAGACAAGCAGGATGCGCAGATGATAAAAGCGCTTGTGCTCATGACGGGCTTGCAAAATGAAACCGACATGGATAGCGAGATCAGCAGTATCAAAGAGTTTGAAAAAGAAATCACCGGCAGTAAAGAACCGGTGAGATCGATCTTGAAAAGCCTGGTAGCAGAACAATATCAAAATTATTATCGCTATCATATAAGTTTTAGCAGGTATGAAAGAACCCGAACTGAAAACTTTAATAAATCAGATATTGCAACCTGGGGAACGGAAGATTTTCAAAAAAGGATCAGTGAGCTGTATCTTGAATCGATCAGGGAGGAAAAACTATTACAAAAGATCAATCTTAATGAGTACAGGGCGATCGTCGCCAAAGGGAATGTAAGTCATCTGCGGCCGACAATATATGATCTCTTAGCGCACCGGGCTCTCAATTACTTTAGCAATCCACCAAGGAATATTAATAAGCCAGCCTATGCATTTGAAATAAACGAGGCTTCTGCTTTTGAACCGGCCGTTACATTTATAAGTGCAAAATTTCCGACAAAGGATACTTCATCATTTTTTTTGAATGCTTTATTGATATATCAAAAGATCATCGCATTCCACCTGAATGATAAAAAACCGGATGCTTTACTTGATGTCGACCTGCAGAGACTTCAGTTTGTAAGAAAGAATTCAACGCATCCTGAAAAAGACACGCTGTACTTCAATGCAATTAAATACGTTGCCGATAAATATAAAAATTTGCCGGCGGCATCGCAGGCCTGGTATCTTTTAGCAAGCTATTATAATGAAAAAGCTGCAACCTATAGTCCCTTTGGCGATACTACTTACAGGTTTGAAAAATTGAAAGCAAAACAAATTTGCGAACAGGTCCTTCAACAAAGAGATTCGTCTGAAGGAAAAATTAATTGTTTCAATTTATTGAATCAAATTCAGGCCAAATCTCTGTTCTTTAATATTGAGAAGGTAAATATTCCCGAACAACCATTCAGAGTTTTAGTAAAGTATAAAAATATCGGGCCTCTTTATTTAAGGATTGTAAAAGCGTCGGAAGCTCCGGGGGATCCTTACCCAAGCCAGTCAGATCAGAAATTCTGGCATACGTTAGCTACTATTAAACCCATTAAAGCATGGAATATAAACTTACCTGCAACTAACGATTATCAAATACATAGTGTTGAAATAAAAGCAGGTGAGCTTCCACCTGGCAAATATTTAATGATCGCATCCGACAATGAAAAATTTTCGGGTGAAGAAGCGGTGCTGGGCGCCAGGCTATTTTATGTTTCTAACATCAGCTATATTCACAATGGTTATGATTATTTTATATTGAACCGTTATACAGGTCGGCCGTTGAGCAACGCGAATATCAACGTATGGATGCAAACATATGATTACAAACAATCAAAAAATTCAAGAGAAAAAGTAGCAACCTTCACCAGTAATTCAAATGGGTTTTTCAGGATTGAAAATTTGCAAAAAGATGACGTTCACAGGGCTAATTATTATTCACTTGATATAGTACACGACAATGACAGTCTCTTTTTAGATGACTATGAGAATGTTTATTATAGCAACACAGTAATCCCGGAACCAAAACCAATAATATCAATTAACCTTTTTACGGACCGCAGCCTCTATCGTCCCGGGCAAGTGGTCTATTTTAAAGGGATTGCTTTTGACAGGGATCAAAAGAAAAATAATTCAACCATAAAAGAAGGTTATACCACAACTGTTTTCCTTCGTGATGCAAACTACCAATATATAGATTCAATTAAAGTAACTACTAATATTTACGGCTCATTTGATGGAAAATTCCAGTTGCCTGTTTCCGGGCTGAATGGCGCTTTCGCAATTGAAACACACAAAGATTATAGTTATACGGAAATAAAAGTGGAAGAATATAAGCGGCCAAAATTTTTTGTCGAATATGAACCAATCAAAGGTGTCTATAAAGTAAATGATAAAATAAAAATTACAGGATTGGCGAAAGCCTATGCAGGAAATAATATTGATGGAGGCAAAGTAAAATATCGTGTGGTAAGACAACCGCGGTTTCTTTATCCCTGGCTATCCCGTCGCTCATGGCTGCCACAGGCAGAGTCAATGGAAATAGCACATGGTGAAACACAAACAGATAAAGAAGGAAAATTTTATGTTGAGTTTACTGCAATTCCTGATCTGAAGATCGACAAAAAAACCGATCCTGTATTCGACTATAAGATTTATGCTGATATAACAGATATAAATGGAGAAACAAGAAGCGGCGAGAAAATAGTTTCGGTGAGTTATAAATCTTTACTTCTTAAAACAGATATTCCTGCGTCAATTTCCGTTGATAGTTTAAGATCTTTCTATATCCACACAGAAAATATGAATGGTGAATTTGAACCGGCAACGCTCAAAGTTGTGTTTACTAAACTCAAAGAAGAAAAAAGATTGATCCGCAAAAGATATTGGGAGAGGCCTGACCAATTTATAATGACAAAAGAAGAATACATCAGGAATTTTCCGAATGATGAATATGAAAATGAAACCGACTTCAGGAACTGGCCGAAAGAACAAATTGTCTTATGAAAAAATTGATTCATCGAAGGCAAACGGAGATTGGATGATAGATAAAGGAAAACTAAACCCGGGTTTTTATGAAATTGAAATAACGACAAAAGATAAAAATGGGGAAGAAGTAAAAGATGTTCAGTTCATTGAATTGATTGATGACAAAAAAACACAATTAAATAAATCAGACTATTTATGGACGGGGAACCGTAATACCACAACTGAACCGGGACAAACAGCAAAATTGGAATTGGGAACTTCCGCAGATAACGTATTTATCATTCATCTTATTGATAAATCAAAAAGTGAATCAACTCCTGTAAACAATTACAGTTTTCTAACATTGAATAATGAAAAGAAAGCTTTTTCTTTCCCAATAACTGAAAATGACAGGGGAGGATTTGGTGTTAGCTGGGCTTTTGTAAAACATAATCGCTTTTACAAGGCTAACGAAACAATTGCTGTTCCATGGACCAACAAAGAATTAAAAATTGAATATGGCACATTCAGGGATAAAACGTTACCAGGCAGCACAGAGAACTGGAAAATAAAAATTACGGGATATAAAAAAGAAAAAGTTGCCGCAGAAATATTAGCATCGATGTATGATGCTTCGCTTGATCAGTTCTATCCGCATAATTGGACAAAACCATTTATCTGGCGTAACTATTCCCAAACATATTCATGGGACGGCGCAAAGAATTTCTCCTACTTTCAATCTGTACAAAAATATATCAGCGAAGCATCTAAACCTATTGCAAAAGATTATGATGGTTTGTTTTCAACTTCGTACGGATATGGAATACCTATATACGGCAATTTTTTAGGCGGAGGCCCAAGATTCATGCGATTACCAAAACCGGTACTAAAGTCTGAAGCGGAAGCTGAAGAATTAATGGCGCAAGGAGTAGCCTTACCCGATTCGGATGGAGATGGGTTAACAGATCAATTTGACCAGGAACAAAACACACCAGAAGACGCTGCAGAATTAAAAAGAAAAAGAGAAGAGGCCAGAAAGAAAAAGCCGCAACAAGAAGTACAGATCCGTAAGAATTTCAATGAAACAGCATTTTTCTATCCTGATCTAAGAACAAATGAAAATGGTGACATTGAATTTTCATTTACCATACCTGAAGCATTAACTAAATGGAAGTTCCAGGCATTGGCGCATACAAAAGATCTTGCATTTGGTTATAGCAGTAAAGAGATCATTACACAAAAAGAACTGATGGTGCAGCCAAACCCTCCGAGATTTTTGAGAGAAGGTGATAAAATGGAGTTCAGCGCTAAAATTGTTAACCTTACTGCTAAAGAATTAACGGGGCAAGCGGAATTACAATTGTTTGATGCGGCAACCAATGAATCAGTCAGTGGTTGGTTCAACAATATGTATCCCAACCAATATTTCACAGTAGCAGCAGGACAAAGTGAAGCCGTAACATTTCCCCTACAGGTCCCCTACTTATTCGATAAAGCTTTACTATGGCGCATCGTTGCAAGAGCCGGTGATGTAAGTGATGGCGAAGAAGCAGCAATGCCGGTACTTACCAACCGCATGCTGGTAACGGAAACACTTCCATTAAATGTAAGAGGCCAGCAAACTAAAAATTTCAGGTTTGAAAAATTGCTGACTTCAGGTAATTCTGAAACATTGCAGCATCAATCGCTGACAGTTGAATATACCAGCAACCCCGTGTGGTATGCAGTGCAGGCCTTACCCTATCTTATGGAGTATCCTTATGAATGTGCTGAGCAAACATGGAATCGTTATTATGCAAATGCATTGGCATCAAAGATTGCAAACAGTTCGCCACGCATCAAACAAATATTTGAAACCTGGAAAACAAAGGACACTGCGGCCTTGTTAAGCAATCTTCAAAAGAACCAGGAGCTCAAAGCTGTATTGCTGGAAGAAACTCCATGGGTATTACAGGCAAAAACAGAAGAACAGCAAAAGAAAAATATTGCGTTGTTATTTGATATGTTAAGAATGAGCAGTGAAATGAACAGTTCTTATGAAAAACTGAAACAAATGCAAAGCTCTAATGGCGGTTTTGTATGGTTTAAAGGCGGCCCTGATAATCCTTACATCACTCAATATATTGTTACAGGTATCGGGCATTTAAAAAAATTGGGAGTTGATATTAAAAGATTGGACCCGATCCTTCAAACTGCGATCCCTTATCTTGATCTGCAGATCAAAAAAGAATATGACGAGCTGAAAAAGAATAAGGTTGACCTCACTGCATATGCTCCCGGTCATTATGAGATCCAATATTTGTATATGCGCAGTTTTTTTCCGGGCCAAAAAATTCCTGAAGCATCTCAAACAGCTTATAACTATTTCCGCAGCCGTGCATCGCAAACATGGACAAAACAAAGTAAATACATGCAGGGAATGATCGCATTGGCATTAAACAGAACGGCAGATACAAAAACCCCGGTCGCAATTTTAAGAGCACTAAAAGAAACAAGCATCAATGACGAAGAGCTGGGTATGTATTGGAAACAGAATAGCGGTGGTTGGTTCTGGCACCAGGCTCCAATTGAAACACAGGCATTATTGATCGAAGCGTTTACTGAGATCAGCAAAGACACGAAAACTGTTGATGATCTGAAAACATGGTTGTTAAAAAATAAGCAAACTACTAATTGGAGAACAACAAAGGCAACCGCGGAAGCATGTTATGCGCTGTTATTGCAGGGAACTGATCTTCTGAATACTGAAACAGTTGTTGAAATTAAATTAGGTAATACAACCATTAGATCAACAGAAGATAAACAAGAAGCGGGCACGGGCTATTTCAAAAAAACGATCAATGGCCCGCTGATCACTCCTAACATGGGAAATATCTCCGTAAAAGCAGAGTCTTCACATATCTCTCCCACCGGGGGAGCTTTAGCGGGGGCCTCCTGGGGAGGAGTTTACTGGCAATACTTTGAAGACCTTGATAAAATAACTACCGCTTCTACCCCATTAAAACTTGATAAAAAACTTTTTGTTGAAAAAAATACTGACCGTGGCCCTGTGCTTACTCCGATCAATGAAGGCGATGTAATAAAAGTAGGTGATAAAATAAAAGTAAGAGTTGAGTTAAGGGTTGATCGTGATATGGAATATGTGCACATGAAAGATATGCGTGCTTCCTGTTTAGAGCCGGTGAATGTATTAAGTGGTTATAAATGGAAAGGAGGCTTAGGTTATTATGAAACAACTAAAGATGCCAGCACCAATTTCTTTTTTGATTACCTCAGAAGAGGCACATATGTTTTCGAGTATCCATTGTTCGTTACTCATACCGGGAATTTTAGTAATGGTATAACCAGTATTCAGTGCATGTATGCGCCGGAATTTAGCAGCCATTCGGAAGGAATACGATTAAATGTAGAATAAAGAAAGGATTGGATCTCAAAAGTTGATGAAAGCATGGGATCACAACGAACACAAAGAAACCACAAAGAGCACAAAGTGCTGATAATAAATAGAGACTTCTTTGTGTTCTTCGTGGCTTCTTAGTGTCCTTCGTGTTACTTATTACTTTTGAGAGAACCTCAGTTATATTTACACCCATGCAAGTCGAATATTTGCTTATTGGACAGGGAATTTCCGGAACATGGCTATCTTATTATTTACAAAAAGCAAACAAATCATTTCTTGTAATTGACAATAACCAGGAAAATTCAGCTTCAAGAGTTGCTGCCGGAATTATCAATCCTGTTACCGGCAGACGAATTGTAAAAACATGGATGATCGAAGAACTATTGGAATTCATTATGCCCGCTTACGAAGCATTCGGAAAAGAGCTTGGGATCAAAGCTATCGAACAAAAAAGTTTAATTGACTTCCACCCTACCCCGCAAATGAAAATTGCTTTTGACGAAAGAGTAAAAGAAAATGCCGAGTTTTTATTTCATCCCGAAGACCAGCAACAATACCGGGATACTTTCAATTATGATTTTGGCTTTGGTAACGTAAAACCTTGTTATGTTGTTAATCTGAATGCGATACTGCCGGCATGGAGAAAAAAATTAGTAGCTAACCACCAGCTATTGGAAGTAGATTTTGAAATAGAAGAATTAAAACAAACGAATAATGAAATAACTTATAAAGACATTACTGCTGGAAAAATTATTTTTTGTGATGGCATTTATTCTGTGCAAAACCCTTTTTTCAAAATGCTTCCATTTGCCCTTAACAAGGGTGAAGTGATGATTATTGAATCTTCCCGTATTCCATCATCAACTATTTTTAAAAAAGGAATGATGCTGACGTCTGTCGAAAATGATCTGTACTGGATCGGCTCAAATTATTTATGGGAATTCGCAGACGAAAAACCTTCTGAGCAATTCAGAAACCAAACCGAATTGCTTTTGAAGAATTGGTTAAAAGTTCCTTTTAAAATTGTTGATCATAAAGCATCCATTCGCCCGGCAAATATCGAACGTCGTCCTTTTGTCGGTATTCATCCCGTATATAAAAATGCCGGCATGCTGAATGGCATGGGAGCAAAAGGTTGCTCATTAGCGCCTTTCTTTGCCAACCAATTAACTGAGCACCTTGTTTCCGGCAAAGAGATTTCACCCGAAGCAGATATTAAGAGATTCTCCAAAATTCTCATGCGATAAATATTTTCGCATTACCTATTTTTGATTTTACTGAAAAAAATCAAGACGATGACAGCAATAAAAGAAACTGTTTATAGCATACCGGCCCGCTTCCGCCGCTTAGAAAATTTACATATTGTATTCTGGCTTTTTAAAGACATAAGCTGGTGTATGCTCTGGCGGCCTCTTGGTATCGCCATGGTAATACCTACACTTGCCGTCGCCATTTATATTTCTTATCGTACACGGAATATAAAATCAGAGCTGGCGCATAACCTTGCTGTTGCATTTTGGATCAGCGCCAACAGCTATTGGATGATCAGTGAATTCTACGGTTTTGATGAAGCCAAAATAATGGGGCCATACCAGGGAAAACATCTTGCCATGATACCATTCATTATCGGTGTGCTTATTCTTGCCTGGTATTACCTTATTCAACGAAGAAAAGAAAGAATGAATGAAGAAGTAGTAACAATGTAATCGAAAACCCGGGTTGGGTCCTAATTTGATGAAATTGGAACACGGATGACACGGATTGACCGGATTTTCACGGACATTTTTATCTTAATCCGTCTGAATCCCTTCATAGTATTTTGCCCAATGAGACGATGAAAGGCTTAAATAAATCTTAAGAATAAATCCGTTGAATCCGTGTCATCCGTGTTCTATCCTACCTCTAAAATAGGGCACCACCAAAACCCGAAGAAGGCTATCAAATAAAAAAGGATCTGAAAAATTGCAGAACAATTTACCAGACCCCGGAAACATAAAGCAATAGCTTCTATGTATTATTTTTTAAGAAGGCACTAATACAACTGCTCTCTTTTTCTTGTCTCGAAAATACTTTTTAAACAAATAAAGAAGTGTCAGGGTTATCATAGTTCGGGTTTTAGAATTTTATTAGGTATTTCGGGATCCTGGTTCAGTACACGGCAAAGCGCATCATACAACTGCGGCATATTTTCTTTAAGAGATGCCGGGTTCTCAAAAAATGCTTCCACACTTACTGCCCAGAATTCATGGATATTGGTTAATGCATAATTGCGTAAATAACTTTTTCGTCTTGTAATTACATCGGCAAGTATGGGTCCTGTTGTCGTTGAGAATTTTTCATAATTGGCCCTGAAATTTTTATCCACCCCATACTTGGCAAAATAGTTATTGAATAAGAGTGCATGGCTCATTTCATGTACCGCCACATTTATATTGTCTGAATTATCTGAATAACCGAATAAAAAATGCTTCCATGAAAGATAAATTCCTTCCGGAGCTACATGACCGATATATAGTTCCTCGTCATTATCCATGCGGTAAGCATCCGCCAGTATGTAAATATTTTTGAAGTGCTGCATCATATAGGTTTTCAATCCAAAGGTTACCTGTACAGCAGACGCCGCTGTTAAAACAGGGATCTCTTCTTTTGGCTCAAGACCTATATAATGAAATTCTTTTTGCTGAATATAATTGTGAACCCGGTTTACAAATCTTTGTTTCAGTTCAACTGAAAGATCATTGAAATAGTGAATGCGGCTGCTGATGATATAAGAGTACTTATTGAAGATCTCTTCGCTTACAGATTCTTCCGTAGCAAGTTGCGCTGGAGCTTCCAGTTTTTGCGGAGCAAAAAAATGATTTAATTTTCTAAAGAATGCCAGCATGATTAAGGGTTCGGAACTTTAAAAATATATAATCGGCGTTCAAATTGCAAGCTTTACGATGCTTTTGGGTATAATTACTAATGAAATAAAAACGAAATGATAGTTAGGAAAATTACGTCTGTCAAAGAATTTTTTTATTCAACTAACACAAGTTCATCCAAATGTAACGGATCCTGGTTCAGCGTATCGCATAAAATCCCGTATAGTTGGGGTAAATTATCTTTTAGCCCCTGTGGGTTTTCAAAGAAATACTCAACACTTACCGCCCAAAATTCATGAAAATTTGTAAATGCATACCCTCTAAGGTAACTCCTTCTTTCTACAATTGCCTGGGTCATTAACGGGCCAAATATTGAAGGCAGCTTGTCAAAATCCTGCCTGAAATCCCAATCGATCCCCGTTTCCTGCATAAAATTTTCATGATGGAATGCATGCGCCATTTCATGCAATGCAACATTTACCCCATCCGTATAATTAGCAAAGCCCTGCACAAAATGTTTCCACGAAATATAAATTCCTGTTGGAGATACATGACCGATGAACATCTCTTTTGCATTTATCGCCTGGTATGCATCGGATAAAATATATACCTCTTTAAAAAATGAAAGCCGGTAATTTCTCAGGCCAAATGAAACCTGCACGGCTGCAGCGCTTACTAATATTTCCACTTCTTCTGATGGATTCAATCCCTGGAAATGAAATGACTTTCCTATTTTGAAATTATAAACTCTTTTTAAAAATCGTTGTTTGTTTGCATCGCTAAGCTTTCCAAAATATGGCATTACCCGGAAAATAATTGCACCATACTCGTTTGCTGTTTCCGGCGGAATTAATAGCTCCGGTACCGGTGCAATAGTATTCCTGGTTTTATCACCAAATATCCAGTCAAAAAATTTTTGGAAGAGATTGGGCATGTTGCTCCCAAATATACTCAACTGTCAAACTTTTAAGGCATCGAATAGTCCTTATCTTTGCCGCCGTTGAATTTTTGGGGTCCGGCTGAATTGCTACTATTGAGCTTCCGTTGCGACGCTCCGTTCAACATCCGGTAATTCTATTCTACAAATCGAAATCATTAGTAAATCGAAATTAAATGTTTCAGTACACATACATGTGGGGAGTTAAGAATTAGTAATGTAAACCAGGAAACAACTCTTGCCGGTTGGGTACAAACAGTAAGAAAGTTCGGCGCTATCACTTTTGTTGATCTTCGTGACCGTTATGGCATCACTCAATTATTATTTGGCGAAGAATTGAATAAAGAATTAGATGAAAATCCTTTGGGTCGTGAGTTCGTTATACAAGCCACGGGAATCGTTAATGAAAGAAGTAATAAAAACGCAAACATTCCAACAGGCGATGTTGAAGTTCTTGTAAAGTCATTTACCATTTTAAATAAATCTGCAGTGCCCCCATTTACCATACAAGATGATACAGATGGCGGTGATGACGTGCGGATGAAATATCGTTTTCTTGACCTGCGCAGAAATGCTGTAAAGAAAAATATTGAATTGCGATACGCGGTAAACCGTGCCACAAGAAATTATCTCCATCAGCAAGGTTTCATGGATATTGAAACACCCTTCTTAATCAAATCAACCCCTGAAGGCGCAAGAGATTTTGTTGTTCCCTCAAGAATGAATGCCGGACAGTTTTATGCACTGCCGCAATCACCGCAAACATTTAAACAATTATTAATGGTAAGCGGTTATGACCGATACTATCAAATTGTAAAATGTTTTCGTGATGAAGATCTTCGTGCAGACCGCCAGCCGGAGTTCACACAGATCGATTGTGAAATGGCATTTGTTGAGCAGGAAGATATTCTGGATATGTTTGAAGGAATGGTAAAATATATTTTCAAAGAAGTAAAGAACATTGACTATGCCGAGAAGTTAGAACGGATGACATGGGAAGATGCCATGTGGAATTATGGCAATGATAAACCAGATATAAGATTTGGAATGAAAGTCGCTAACTTAAAATATCCATCACATGTTTTCCCAAATAAAGAAACTGCATTTAAGGCATCACCATCTGGAAGTTTGGAGGGGGCTGGCTTTGGCGTATTTGATAATGCTGAAACAGTTATTGCCATTGCTGTTCCCGGGTGCAGCGAATACAGCCGCAAGCAAACAGATGAATTAACTGAATGGGTAAAAGACCACAGATCGGTATGGGAGGGCTTGGATTTATTAAATACAATAAAGACGGAACATTCAAAAGCAGCATGGATAAATTTTTCAATGAAGAAAAATTGAAAGCTATTGCTGCTGCATGCAATGCCTCTGCTGGTGATCTTATATTAATACTTGCCGGCCGTGAAGAAAGAACAAGAAAAGCAATCAGTGAGCTTAGACTTGAAATGGCAGAACGGCTTGGTTTTCGTAAAAAAGATGAATTCAAACTTGTGTGGATACTCGATTTTCCTTTGTTTGAATATGATGCGGAAGGAAATCGCTGGGTGGCACGTCATCATCCATTTACTTCGCCAAAACCATCCGATATTTCAATAATGATCAATAATAATCCTGTTATTGAAAATGCTGCTGAATATTTAAAACATCCTTATGCCAATATCAAAGCAAATGCTTATGATATGGTATTAAATGGAAATGAGGTTGGCGGTGGCTCTATTCGTATCTATCAGAGGGACCTGCAGGAAAAAATGTTTGCAGCATTGGGCATGAGTAAAGAAGAATCATTACATAAATTCAGTTTTCTCCTTGGTGCATTTGAATATGGCGCCCCGCCGCATGGTGGTATTGCATTTGGGTTTGACAGGCTTTGTGCTATTCTTGGCGGCAGCGAAAGCATCCGTGATTTTATTGCGTTTCCAAAAAATAATGCAGGCCGTGATGTAATGCTGGATGCCCCTTCAACTATTGATGAAAAGCAATTGGAAGAATTGCAGATAAAATCAACGGTTAAAAAGCAATGATAAAATTCTGGCTGATATTATTGCGCATTATTTGCATCATTCAAATAATACTGTCGGTATTTCACTGCTTTTTTTCTTTGATCGGTTTTTTGAGCGGACAATTTGTGTTCCTGCTGCAGGCAATTGCATTTGGCCTGATCGCATTATTGCCAATCTTTACCATTGTGCTTATCAGCACTAATTTTCCTGACAGGATCATTGCAGGTAATCAAAAAAAGAATTTTAACCGACTGTTTCTCATAAATTTTTTATTGATCGCTTTTCTATTCGGCTTCTTTTTTAAAGATCTCAGGAATGTACAGGCAACAGCAAAAGTCCTGGGAACATCGTTTTATGATCTCGATATCATTATCCTCGGCAATCTTCTTGTTTCATTCATAATGCTGATTTTTCATTTTGTTATTTTGTATGGCCTTTACTGGCTGCGCAGTTATATTAATTATAATGCCGGCCGCAAGCAGTTTGATTTTGAAATGCAGAATGAAAATGTTTAGCTTAGGTAATTGCTTTTAAAATTTATGTATGCCGTCTGTTAAATGGAAGATTTACAAAATACTTAATTATGTGTTGCTTATCTCTGCAGTAATCCTTTTTTTAATTATGCTTACGGTGCTTATGGACAATCTTGATGATAGTAAAGCATATCTTTTAACGTGTGTTTTCCTGCTAATGATTATCCAGTCGTTTATCAATCTCTACATCATAGCAAAAAATCTTCCCTATAAAGAATTAACCGGCTCAAAATTAAGATGGCATGTCACCGGTTCTATTGTTAATTTTATTGCTTTCTTAGGTCTATTCATTTTTCTTTGGTTTGTAGTAGAGAAGCTAGCCGAACGGCGAAACTTTACGGAAGATGATGTAGGAATAATAATTCTGCTCGTATGCAGTTTTATCTGGTTTACTGACGGATTTATTTTATTCTGCCAAATGACACTGCCGGCTTATTTGAAAAAAAATAGCAGGAACTTATCCGACTCATTGGTAAATTCCATTGGAAGCGACACAGATATTTAAAGACAATTGAATTCTGTTAAAAATTACTTTTGCCGTGATAGTCGAAACTTATGTATCTATTTTTACAAAAATTCTTGCAAATGAAGAATCTTCTTGCATCGATATTATTTCTCGCAATTTTTATTTCATCGTGTAAAAAAGATGACGGTAAACCCGAAGATGCACCCGTGACCATGATGAATGTTTCTTATGGTGCCAATGCCCAGCAAAAAATGGATGTGTATTTGCCGGCAAACAGAAGTTCAAGCTCTACCAAAGTAATGATATTGATCCATGGCGGCGGATGGAACACCGGGGATAAATCAGATTTTAATGCGTATGTCGATAGTCTGAAAAAGAGAGAGCCGTCGTATGCAATCTTTAATCTCAATTATCGTCTTGCAACTACTCCTGATCTTTTTCCGGCACAGGAACAGGATATAAAAGCAGCCGTTGAATTCATTTATAACAAGAGAGGGGAATATATCATTTCAGATAAGTTTGCTTTAGTGGGCGCCAGTGCAGGTGCGCATCTTGCATTGCTGCAAGGTTATAAAAACTCAACACCGGTAAAACCAAAAGCTATCATTGATTTTTTTGGGCCAACAGATCTTGCCGATCTTTACAACAATCCGCCAAACCCGTTCGTACAACCTTTGCTGATTTCAGTGACTGCTGCCACGCCAACTTCAAATAATTCATTGTACATGCAATCAAGTCCTGTAAATTATATTTCATCTCAAACTCCACCAACTATGATCTTACATGGTGGAATTGATATTGTGGTTTCTCCTTCCCAATCTGCTTTGTTGAATACAAAATTGATCATCGCCGGTGTTACTCGTCAATATGTCGTTTATCCAACAGAGGGACATGGCTGGGTTGGCGCCAATCTTACCGATTCGTTTAATAAGATACAGGCATTCCTCGCGGCGAATGTAAATTAGCGGTATGGAATCCCGGTTAAAGTTTTTCGGCCTGGTTGTATCAATAACAATTTTTCTTAATGCACTATTACCATCCTTAATTATTTCTTACTAACCGGAACACCAAATAAAAATATTGGTATGGATTATGAATAATTCAAGTTGCTGTAACTTACAGGAATGTCATCGTTTAATCTCGCAGAAAGAATTCGCCCTTCCTCATTAGATGAATTGATCGGGCAGGAACACCTGACCGGTAAGAAAAGTATTTTGCGAATCGCCATTGAAAATGGCAAAATACCATCGATGATATTGTGGGGGCCGCCGGGTACCGGCAAAACTACAATTGCAAACATCATTGCAAATACTTTAAAAGTTCCATTCTTTCAACTCAGTGCAATCAGTTCGGGTGTAAAAGATGTACGGGAGGTAATTGAAGAATCAAAAAGAAAGCCCGGCGCTGTTTTATTTATCGATGAGATCCATCGTTTCAACAAAGGCCAACAAGATGCTTTACTTGGTGCCGTTGAAAAAGGTATTATCATTCTTATTGGCGCTACTACTGAAAATCCATCTTTTGAAGTAAATGCAGCTTTGCTCAGCCGTTGCCAGGTTTATATTTTAAAACCACTTAGCGAAGATGACCTGCGAAAATTAATTCAGCAGGCAATTGAAAAGGACGAATGGTTAAAAAAGAATAATATTCAAATCAAAGAATATGAGGCTTTGTTTACAATCTCCGGCGGTGATGCAAGAAAATTGTTGAATCTTATAGAGCTATGTGCCGATGTAATGAAAGAAGGTGAAGAATTAACAGACAAAAAAGTTATGGACATTGCCCAGCAGCGGATCGCTTTATATGATAAGGGCGGCGAGCAGCATTATGATATTATTTCTGCTTTTATTAAATCGATCCGTGGCAGCGATCCAAATGCAGCGGTATACTGGCTGGCAAGAATGATCGAAGGCGGCGAAGATGTAAAGTTCATTGCACGAAGATTGGTGATACTGGCAAGCGAAGATATTGGTAATGCGAATCCAACTGCATTGGTATTAGCCAATGCATGTTTTGAGGCGGTGAATAAAATCGGATACCCTGAATCAAGTTTGATCTTATCTCAATGCGCTATTTACCTTGCATCGAGTGCAAAAAGCAATAGCGCAACCGTGGCTATTGGTATGGCGTCAACCGCTGTAAAACAACAAGGAGATCTTTCCGTACCGCTTCATATCCGTAATGCACCTACCAGACTTATGAAGAATCTTGGTTATGGAAAAGATTATCAATATTCGCATAGTTATGAAAGCAATTTTTCCCCGCAAGAATATTTACCTAAAGAATTAGAAGGAACAAAATTTTATGACCCCGGCAAAAATGCAAGAGAGGAAGAGTTAAGAAAGTTTTTGAAGAGTTTGTGGAAGGATAAGTACAATTATTGATTATTAATTATTGATTATGGGGAGGCTGCTAACCCAAAAAAATTTGCCCCGGCCTTAAGGCCGGGGTCCTAAAAGCAAAACCTTTCCCGGAGGGCTTTAGCCCTTTAGGTATAAGCCAGACAATAGTTACAAATGAGATATTTGAAATCTAATAGCCGAAATAGTATACTCAGACGTCAATCTAATAATCAATAATTTAATAATTAATGATCATTAATTACTGGGAGAATACAACAAAGGAAAAAACTGTCCTTCCATTTTATTGCCTTTTGGCACAACGGGAACTCCTTCCAGCAAAGGTTCATTTGAATCTGAAGTAACTCCATCGGCAAAAGCATTGATAACAAAAGCTCTTCTTGGTTTATCACTTTTATTTTCTCCTGATCCATGCAGCGTCAATGAATGATGAAAGATAGCTTCACCGGCTTTTACTTCAGCAAACCGGGGATCATCAAATTGTTTTTTTTGCTCATCATTTAGAAAATCCTTTATGCCCTGTATATCGCCGGCAAGCACTGGCTTGGGTAATAATCCCCAGCGGTGGCTGCCTGCTACGTATTGAAGACAACCATTTTCTTTCGTTGCATCATCCAAAGCACACCAGCAGGTGAGATGAGCAACCGGCTTTGTTCTTGTCCAGTAAGAATAATCCTGGTGCCACGCTACAACACCGCCTTTTTTTGCAGGCTTCCAAAAAAGCTGGTCATGCCAGAAACGAACAGGCACATTACCGAGCAATTGGCTCGCGGCAACAAGAAACCGTGGATTCCATAATACATCATGAAAGCCAGGGCCGATACGCCATGCTCCTAATGCATGAAATAATATGGTGGAAGGATCTGTCGATTCGTTTGAATGAAACTCATAATATAATTCATGAGCCGGGTGATTGGCGTCTGCGATTTCAGAAAGTTCGTCCCGCAAAAAATTTATCTGTGCAACATCGAGCATTTTGACACCTGCAAGAAATCCGTTCTCATTAAAAAATGAAACCTGCTCATCAGAAAGCTGGTAATTTTCCCATTCCTCTTTCGTTGAGGGCCATTGGAATAGATGACTCACTAGTTCATGTGCATGACTAAGATCTTTCACTGCCATAAAATGTTTTTTTAAAATTACTGTTTTTAGACCCTATTTCACCAAGATTAATACCTTCATTGCAATAAAAAATTTTATCCTGAATGGAATGGTCTTTAAAAAAATTTCATGAACTTACCCTTGATGAATTGTATGCAATTCTCCAGTTGAGAAGCAAGGTATTTATCGTGGAGCAAAACTGTATTTATAATGACGTTGATGGGAAAGATCAGTTGGCATGGAACGTACTGGGAAAGGAGGATGGCAACCTGATTGCTTATACAAGAATATTGCCTCCGGGAATTGTGTACACTGACCCTGCAATTGGCCGTGTTGTTATAGCGCCCTCAAAAAGAAGCTCGGGGTTAGGAAGAGAATTAATGAATTTATCAATTGAACATTGTGAAAAGCTTTTTGGAAATACTTCCATCACGGTAAGTGCACAAGCTTACCTGAAAAAATTCTATGAATCACTTGGGTTTTTTGCCGTCGGTGATGAGTTTTTGGATGATGGAATTCCGCATGTTGAGATGACGAGAAAAGCTTCACGTAAAAACACAGCGTAAAAAAACTTCTTCTGTGCATTGCAATAAAAATACCCGCTATTCGTCATTGATTAGTAGAAATTTATTTTCTACTTTAGTCACCAGTCCAAATCCTGATTTCGGAATTTTGAGGTTCCGGCGAAAAACACAAATCTGGTATCTATGAGAGCAATTGTACACTTTTGCCGTACATTGGTTACGGTTTTCTTACTGTCTTTGTCACTTTGGTCCAATTCACAATCCATTTCTTTTAGTGATGGAAAATTTGAACTGGGGCTCGGGCTCGGTCCATCATTCTTTTTAGGAGATCTCGGTGGTGCCCGCGGTGTCGGTAAACCATTTATCCGTGACGTTGATATTCCGCTGACAAAATTTTCAAAAGGACTTTTTATAAATATATATCCGGCTGAATGGGTCGGCATTCGCCTTGCGGCGAACTGGTCATTTTTGGAAGGAAGTGATGATGAAGTGGATCTTGCGGGAGGTCGTGAGTTTTCAAGATGGCGCCGCAACCAGTACTTTCAGTCAAAGGTCAGTGAACTATATCTTGGCATTGAGTTGTATCCCACAGTTTGGTTGGAACAATATGACGATTTGCAGGGCAAACTAAGACCATACGGTATTACCGGTATCGGCATGTTCCATTTTAACCCGAAGGGTTATTATTATCCTAATCCAAATAACTTGAATGTAAAACAACTGGTAGAATTAAAACCGCTTCGTCTTGAAGGACAGGGTATGTCGCAATATCCTGACCGCAAGGAATACAAGCTTACACAGCTTGAGGTTCCAATGGGTGGTGGTTTCAAATATTATATCAAAGAGCATATTTATGTCGGTTTAGAAGTATTGCATCGCAAAACTTTCACCGATTATATTGACGATGTAAGTACAAAATATATCGACCCTATTTATTTTTCCCAATACCTGGCTCCGGCAGATGTACCCATTGCCTATCAATTACACAACAGGGAGCCGTTCCGCAATATCACAAGACCTACGATCGGCAGACAGCGTGGCGATTCCAAAGAAATGGATTCTTATTTCTCAACGATAATCCGTTTCGGGTGGAGGCTTAATGGAAGCAACTCGCCAAATCGAAAGGCCTTGCGACAGTTGCGATGTCCGATTTATTTTTAATCCGTCACCAATCCGAACCCTATATGAAATCAAACTCTACTCTATCCTACTTTAAAAAATTATCTCTTTTTTCCAGCCTGGCATTATTACTGGGTTCCACCCAGTCATGCTCGGTAACGGAAAGCATCAACTCTGCAGAAGCAAAGAAAGCCAAAACATTAAGAAGGGAAAGGGAAGTTAAGATCTACCCTGACATGATCAAGCGTACGATGCATGTAAAAAATGTGGAGAACGCACAGGTTGATTTTTTTGTATTCGACTCGCAGGGAACAATCATGGTACATTATAAGATGAATGAGAAAGATCATAAAAAGATCAATGGCCTGGATAAGGGAACATATACCTACCAGGTGTTTAAAAAAGACGAGATGAGTGAGTCTGGAAAAATTATTATTAAATAGTTCTTTATAATATTTAAGGCAGTTCCAATAAGGGCAGCGGGCTCTATAAAATACAATACCTGGTTGACTAAACCTAATCCGTTCTCTATTTGTTACTCTCATTGTATGTATTAAAATTTTATTGAACACCTGCTGCCACACTTATTGGACACTCCATTTACCTTGCTCTTTTATTTACCCAAAAAACTCCCGCAGTCCAGGAAAAGTTTAGTCTGTAAACCCTGAATGAACGCCGTTGGTAAAACAACATTCATTTTGAAAACGATTATTCCTTATCCCTCCTGAAAAAAGCTGCGGGTTTTTTATTGCAACCCTTCGCTCACCGGTGTTAATTACTTACAAGCAGCATTTCCAAAGTATTTTCTACATTTAGTATAACTAAAACTAACTGTTATGAATTTAATTGACAGAGCTAAAAACATTTTGTTTACCCCGCAAAAAGAATGGCAGGTTATAAACAACGAGCCGGGAAATGCAGCCGGCATTACCACCACATACATTTTGCCTTTAACATTAATTGGTGTTCTTGCAGCTTTTATTGGTTTCGGCTTTTTTGGTGTCGGTGTAGGTTTTTTCAAAATAGCTGGTGTAGGTTGGGGAATAAAAATGGCACTCGGTTATGCTATTAGAAGCATTGCCGGAGTATTTATTATGGCTTTTATTATTGATGCTCTCGCACCAAATTTTCAATCAGAGAAAAATTTTGATAAATCATTCCAGGTTGCAGCTTATTCAGCGACTGCTGGTCTTGTTGGCGGTATTTTTCTAATCATACCTATGTTATCCATCCTTGCGATGCTTGCCGGGTTATATGGAATATACCTGTTATACCTGGGTCTTCCTGTTCTGAAAAAGACACCTGCTGATAAATCTGTAAATTATTTTGTTGTAGTACTGGTGGTTTGGATCATCGTAGGAGCTATTCTTTATTATATCCAAAACTTGTTTTTCTACCCAAGATTAACTCTCCGGATATAGGATTTACAATATTTAAATAATTAAGCAATGCTAGCCCTGGTTATGCCAGGGTTAGTTTTTACATAAATAATCCCCATTCATCTTCAAATTCATCTTTCTTAAAAGTACTTACCCGGTTTTTAAATAATTCCCGGAATTTGTCAATTTCATCGCGTATTATTTGGCCATGGGCTTTTCAATTACATTTTCAACCATCATGCTCAGCATTGAAGACTTAATAAACTGCCCATTTTTTCTAATGATGGATGATCATGCCTCATATACTTTTAATTTAATTCCTTATTTAAAAATTCAGCAGTATAACTTACCCTGCATTTTATCAGATCCTCCGGCGTGCCTTCAAATAAAACTTTACCTCCGCCATCACCACCTTCAGGTCCGAGGTCAATAATATGATCGGCAACTTTTATAACATCCATATTATGCTCAATTACCAACACGCTGTTACCGCGGTCCACCAATTTATTAAGCACCGAAAGTAAATGCTGAATGTCTTCAAAGTGCAAACCGGTAGTGGGTTCATCAAGTATATAAAAGGTTTTGCCCGTATCCTTTTTTCCAAGCTCAGTTGAAAGCTTTACCCGTTGTGCTTCACCACCACTTAGTGTAACTGCACTTTGACCAAGTGTTATATATCCAAGCCCTACTTCTGCCAGCACTTTTATTTTTCTGTATATATAAGGTATATGCTGGAAAAATTCCACCGCTTCTTCAACCGTCATATCAAGTACGTCGGCAATTGATTTGCCTTTATATCTTATTTCAAGTGTCTCCCGGTTATATCGTTTGCCATTGCATTTTTCACAATGCACATAAACATCCGGCAGAAAATTCATTTCAATTACTTTCATACCGCCGCCTTCACATACATCACACCGCCCGCTTTTTACATTAAATGAAAAACGTCCCGCATTGTATCCGCGGATCTTTGCTTCCGGAATGGCGGCAAACAACGTTCTGATATCTGTAAAAAATCCGCAATAAGTTGCGGGGTTACTTCTTGGTGTGCGGCCAATCGGTGATTGATCGATCTCAATTACCTTATCGATCTGTTCCAGGCCTTTTACATTTTTATATTCGAGCGGTGTCACTCTTGATCCATAAGCGTGTGTCGATAAGATGGGGTAAAGTGTTTCGTTTATCAATGTGGATTTACCACTCCCACTGACACCGGTAACAACGATAAATTTCCCCAATGGAAATTTCACATCGAGATTCTGAAGATTATTTCCTTTTGCGCCTTTCAGCTCAATAAATTTTCCATTTCCTTTTCTTCGCTCACCGGGCACGGCAATATGGTGATGTCCATTCAGGTAGTTGGCTGTAAGTGTATCCAATTTCAGCATTTGATCAGGTATTCCCTCTGCAACGATCCTCCCGCCATGAAATCCTGCTTTGGGACCAATATCGATCAGATGATCAGCCGCTAACATAATGTCCTTATCATGCTCCACTACCAGCACACTATTTCCAATATCACGAAGATTCTTAAGTGCATCGATCAACCGGTGATTATCCCGCTGATGCAAACCAATAGAAGGCTCATCAAGTATATAAGTAATACCCTGCAATTGCGATCCTATCTGTGTGGCCAACCGTATCCGTTGTGATTCACCACCACTCAGCGATTTTGAAGGCCTGTTAAGTGTGAGATAAGTTAACCCAACATTCAACAAAAACTGGAGACGCTCTCTTATTTCCTTTAAAACATCCTTTGCAATATTTTTTTGTTTGTCGGTAATGTTTAATTCAATGCCATCAAACCAGGCAGCTAGGTTATCAAGATTCATTTCCCCAAGTTGTGAAATATTTCTTCCCAGTATCTTAAACCACAAACTTTCTTTTTTCAACCTTGCACCACCGCAACTTTCACAGGGTTTCATTTTCATATACCCTTCCGTCCAGTCGCGAAGTGTTTCACTATATCCATTATTGAACCAGCGTTTCAGCATATTTACAATTCCTTCAAATGGGGCCGCGGGGTCGAACTTCATATTCTCAAAATCAATATCGGCTTCTACCCCTTCTTCATTCCCATACAAAAGAATGTTGAGAGATTTCTTAGGCAAACTTTTTACTGGCGTAGTCAATGACACCTTATTTCTTTTAGCAACATCCTGCACCTGCCTGAAAACCCATGCATCTCTTTCTTCGCCAAGCGGGGCAATGCCACCTTCATTAATACTTAGTGAAGGATCAGGAATAATGGACTCCATATTTACATGATACATGGTACCTAATCCACGGCAAACAGGACAAGCACCATAAGGCGAGTTGAATGAAAACGCATTGGGTGAAGGTTCTTCATAACTGATGCCAGTGTCTTCACACATCAATTGCTTGCTATACTGCACCACGTCCGCGTCTATTTTTTCATTCACAACTTTTGACGTTTTATCAATAAGCTGACCATGTGTGCTGGTGGCCTTCCCCGTCGGGGAAGGTCGGGATGTGGCCTCCACCAGCAAAAACATCAGGTCTTTTCCCAGCTTCAGTGTTTGCTGCACACTTTGACTTAGTCTTGATCGTAAATCATCGGTCACCTGCAAACGATCCACCACTAATTCTATGTCATGAATTTTATATCGGTCCACCTGCATTTTGGGAGCCAGGTCTTTTATTTCTCCATCCACTCTTACTTTTAAAAAACCTTTTTTACGAACATCCTCAAACAATTCACGGTAATGCCCTTTTCTTCCGCGAACAAGTGGTGCCAGCAGCGAGATCTTTTTATTCCAGTATTTCTTAAAAATATTTTCTACAATTTCATCTTCACTCCATTTTACCATTGGCTTACCGGTATTGTAAGAATAGGCCTCTCCTATTCTTGCAAACAGCAAACGCAGAAAATCATAGATCTCGGTAACGGTTCCCACCGTTGATCTTGGGTTTTTATTGGTCGTCTTTTGTTCGATGGAAATTACCGGCGATAAACCAGTGATCTTATCTACATCAGGTCTTTCCATATCACCGATAAACTGGCGGGCATAGGCTCCGAAAGTTTCCATGTAACGACGCTGGCCTTCTGCATAAATTGTATCAAAAGCAAGCGATGATTTACCGCTTCCGCTAATACCTGTAATAACAACCAATTTATATTTTGGAATAGAAATATCGATGTTCTTGAGGTTATGCACTCTTGCTCCATGCACCTCGATAGCCTCATGATTTATTTCTTCCGCAGGAGCTCCGTTATCTTTTGATTCTGCCATAGTAAAAAGGGGAACGAAGATAGTAACAATAATCTGTCGGTGTCATTCTGTAATTACACATTAAATTTGATAAATGTTCAAACGTTTCCACAACGAGGATAACAAACTTAAAATTGTCGATAAGATTTTTATGTACCGGCAAAGCAAATGGAATTATTGCCTGGATTTTTTATCCGGAAAGCCTGAAACTATTTTTTTAGGCTGGTTTGATGAAACGATTGCGGCGCTGGAAAACCTTATTGACCGCAATACCCATCCTGGCGCTTTGGTTTTGAATGCGCGGACAGTCCATAGATCACAAGTTGAAGGGTTAACAATATTATTTATTGAACACCATCCGATGAAGAGCAAGGAAGAGACAATCTTTAAACAATTGGAGCTAAAAGAAGTGACAGTGTTATCGGCACTTGATGAACCTTTGCTAATAAAGTTTGGAAGTGAAAAACTAATTAATATAATGCAAAGCCTTGGCATGAAAGAAGATGAGATAATTGAACATAAAATGGTAAGCCAGTCAATTGCGAATGCGCAGGAGAAGATCGAGAAAAAAATAATAGTTGAACAGACAGTAAGATCACAGGAAGAATGGATGGAAAGAAATTTTAGTTGAACTTTTGTCAAAACAATCGTTCGCATTTACCTGGAAATTCCGGGTTGCTATTATAATTTTCTCCATTATCTTTGTGCCAGCTCTTAAAAATTTTCACCAGGATGCTTATCAAGAAAGGCTGAGGGATATGGCCCGATGAAGCCTTGACAACCTGCCGCGTTTTGCTCTCATTATTCAGAGTGCAACGAAGGAAAGGTGCCAATTCCAACCCGATAAAATCGGGGCAGATAAGTCAGCGTTAAAGCTTACAATGATCTTCAAAATATTCAAAGCTCACCTGATTTATCGGGTGAGCTTTTTTGTTTGGGATAAATGAAGAGCAACAATATTAATTAGTAAAAAAATAAAAATGAGCTATCACAAAAATCTTACGATCGGTTTATTCGGTTTTGGCGTTGTCGGCGAAGGTCTTTACCATATTTTGAACCAGACACCTTCCTTAAAAGCTACGATCAAAAAAATTTGTATAAAACATCCGGATAAAAGAAGAAATGCTCCCGGTGAATTATTTACAACAGATAAGAATGAATTGCTTTTGGATCCAGAGATCAATGTGATCGTTGAAGTGATCAATGAAACCGAAGCGGCATTTGAAATCGTAACTACTGCATTGAAGAACGGAAAAGATGTTGTGAGCTCAAGTAAAAAAATGCTGGCGGAAAATATGCCGGAGCTGTTAGGACTTCAGAAAACAACCCGGCTTTCGTTATTATACGAAGCCGCTGCCTGTGCATCGATTCCTATCATCAGGAATTTGGAAGAATATTATGACAACGACCTGGTGCAATCGGTAAAAGCCATTGCAAACGGTACCACGAATTTTATTCTTACTAAAATGTTTGAAGATAAACTGGATTTCAAACAGGCTTTGTTGCTTGCGCAGCAATCCGGCTTTGCAGAAACAGATCCCACACTTGACATAGAAGGCTACGACGCATTAAATAAGTGGACGATCTTATTAAATCATTCCTACGGGATCGTCGAGCGGCCCGAGAACATTGTTTTTACGGGAATACAAAACATCAATCAGAACGATGCGGCAGTTGCAAGAGAAAAACATTATGAGATAAAATTAGTGGCCCAGGCAAAAAAACTTAATAATGGCGGTGTGGCTGCATTTGTATTGCCACAATTTGTAAATCAGAACGACCAGTTGGCCTTTGTAAAAAATGAGTACAATGGCGTTGTGATCGAAAGTGGATTTTCCGATAAACAATTTTTTTATGGAAAAGGCGCCGGCAGTTTTCCGACGGGCTCGGCAGTGTTAAGTGATATTTCTGCTTTGCGCTATGATTATCATTACGAGTATAAAAAATTGTATCACCATCAGCCCAACCAGATGACTGATGATTTTTATTTAAAAGTGTATATCAGTTTTGACAATGGCAACTATATTCCAAAAGAAAAATTTGAATGGATCGAAGAATGGCATGCTGATCTGAACCGCAATTATCTTATCGGGGTACTGGCATTCTCCGAATTAAAAAAATCGAAATGGTGGAAAGAAAGCAGTGTATCATTGATCCTTACACCCGAGCCGATAATTGAAGATGTTGAGATAAGAAAACTAAAAAAGAAAAGCCTTGAGCTCGCCGGCATCACATTATGATAGCTGCGGAACTCGTATTATTTTTGTAAAAATCTCTATCCTTGCAGCAGGAAAGACCGGCAAATAATTTCGGGACCGCTTTAATTCTAGCCACCATCATCGCTATTGGAACAGGCATATTAATTCTTGTGCTTGGGAAAAATGGATCGTTTCAGCTCATCAATAGTAATTACCATACGGCTGCTGACCAATTCTTCAAATATTTTACTCACTATGGCGACGGATTGATGTGGGCACCGTTAGGCCTCTATTGCTTTTTTTACAGAAGAAAATATTTTATTGCTGTTGTTGCCGGGGTTCTTATTTCAACCATTCTCGCCCAGTTCTTAAAACGGGTTGTTTACCCTGATGAGTTAAGACCGATCAGCTACTTGTCTGAAACCTTTCCTGTTCATATAATTGATGGAGTGACGATGCGAAGAGCACATAGTTTTCCATCTGGTCATACTACCACCGCATTTGCCATGGCCCTTATCATGGCATATATAATAAATAGAAAAACCTGGTCATTCGTATTGCCATTACTTGCTTCGCTTGCTGGTTATTCAAGAATTTATCTTGCCCAGCATTTTCCTACTGATATTTTTGCCGGAATGTGTATTGGGATTGTGTCTGCAATTCTGTCTCTTCTTGTTTATAGGAAATTTATCAGGTATATAAATAAAAAAGCTGCATCGAAAGTTGAAACTGCTGCACTGCGGTGAGGGAGAATCAGCATAACTTTGCCACCGTATAACAAGTACGTCATACAAAATAAAATATTTCATCACATCATTCAATCTATGGCATAGAAATCGTGAGTTGATGTGGTACAGTTTTTATATTCTATATTAATACATTACTGTAACTTTCTCTAAACAACAGGACTAAAGATTAAACATGAAGGTTACTACAAGTGCGGTTTCGGATATTTTATCACATTTACGTCTCAATTTTCTTAGCGATAATTCTTTGCGTAAGTACAAGGAAGAGCCTTTTCGTTCGGAACTCTTCAGCTCCGATCAAATGGACCGCCATGGTAAAGTACTGGCGAAATCTCATAAACTTCAAAAAGGTTTTTCGTTTGACAAACTCCTGAAAAGACTCGAGGATAATGAAAGAACTTTGTTGGAAGTACGCAATCTTCTTGTTGAAAGTTTACGGGCCGATAAAACAATTACACCTGCATCAGAATGGCTGCTGGATAATTTTTACCTGGTAGAAGAACAAGTCGTCATTGCCCGGAAACATTTACCAAAAGGATACAGCGAAGCGCTGCCTTATCTCGCTGAAGGTATGTCCGCAGGCATGCCCCGTGTATATGATATTGTTTTGGAAATTATTGCTCATAGTGACGGACGGGTTGACGTGAATAGTTTAAGCAGTTTCATTGCCAGCTATCAGTCCGAAACAACGCTTACACTTGGAGAATTATGGGCGATACCAATTATGCTCCGGCTTGCTGTTATTGAAAATCTCAGACGGATCGCCGGTAAGATAGCACTCGATGTGATCGATCATAATCTTGCTGATCACTGGGCTGATAAAATGATCGGGACAGTAAAAGAAAAACCCGGAGACCTGATCCTTGTGATTGCAGATATGGCCCGTTCAAAACCGGTATTGGACAGTCACTTTGTTGCCAGCTTTACACGAAAGCTGCAGGGGATCGGTCCTTCACTTGCCTTACCGCTCAATTGGATCGAACAACAATTGGCAGCTTTAGGAACCAGCAGCAATGATCTTGTGTTGCAAGAGAATCAACGGCAGGCGATCGACCAGGTATCGGTACGCAACAGTATTGGCACATTACGCTTTATTGGCGCTACTGACTGGCGTGAATTTGTTGAAACACTCAGCAGCGTAGAAGAAGTGTTACGCCAGGACAAAACCGGGACATATTCACTGATGGATTTTGCTACACGAGACAGTTACCGGCACGTGGTAGAAAGAATTTCGAAATCATGTGATCTTTCTGAAACTGAAGTAGCGCAAAAAGCAATTGAATTAACGCAGCAAAATAAAAAAGAAGACCTCAGCTCTAAGAGAAAAGAACATGTCGGCTATTATTTAATTGATAAAGGATTGGAGGAAACTGAACATGCCTGTGGCATGCATTATACGTTACGTCTTAAGATCAACCGGGTTTCTGCGAAAATGCCGGTATTCATCTACATCTTCTCTATTTTCTTGCTTTCATTTTTGCTTGCTGCCCGGTTATTTTATATAGCATATAAACAGGATCAGCACAGTTGGCAACTTTTAACGCTTGTTGGAATACTTTGTTTTTTGGCATCTCTTCAATTAGCCGTTTCATTTATTAACTGGCTTTCTACCGTGATGGTGCAACCACAAATTCTTCCTCGCATGGATTACTCGGGCGGTATTCCAACCGAATGTCGCAGTCTCGTTGTTGTTCCTACTATGCTTACAAGTGAAGCTTATATTGAAGAGCTGATTGAAGGATTGGAGATACGCTATCTCGCAAACAGGGAAGAGAATTTACATTTTGCACTGCTCACAGATTTTATGGATGCAGACGCGGAAACGATGCCGGGAGATGAGCAATTAGTGGCATTGGTGAAGAAAAGAATTGAAGAATTAAATGAAAAGTATACAAGTCCCGAATCGAATACATTCTATCTCTTTCATCGGCCCAGGATCTGGAACCGGCGGGAAAAAAAGTGGATGGGCTATGAACGTAAAAGAGGAAAGTTATTTGCACTGAATGCTTTTTTAAGACAACGTGGACGAAATGATTTTTCACTGGTTGTAGGTGATCTGCATATATTGACCAATATTAAATATGTAATTACGCTGGACTCGGATACACAGTTACCGAGAGAATCTGTTTGGAAGTTTATCGGCACAATGGCGCACCCATTGAATCATCCTGTATATGATCCAAATAAGAAAAGAGTAATTAACGGTTATGGAATCTTGCAACCAAGGGTAGAACCAAGCCTTCCGAAAAGTGCCGGCTCATTGTATTTACGAATGCAGGGCAATTTATCAGGCATCGATCCTTACACAAAAGCATCTTCGGATGTGTACCAGGATCTTTTTGGAGAAGGTTCATTTATCGGAAAAGGAATTTATGAAGTCGATGTATTTGAACAGGTATTGGATGGCAGGTTTCCGGAAAATCGCATACTAAGTCACGACCTGCTGGAAGGATGTTATGTACGGTCCGGACTCATCAGTGATGTTCATTTATATGAAGATAGTCCTTCACAATATAAAACTGATGTGAAACGACATCATCGATGGATCAGGGGCGACTGGCAAATCGCTTCATGGATGCTTCCCTTGGTACGTGATAGCAAAAGACATTTAATAAAAAACAGGTTATCCGGATTATCAAAATGGAAAATACTTGATAACCTCAGGCGAAGCGTAACGCCACTCGCATTGACCTTACTGCTTTTAGTGGGCTGGTGTTTTTTGCCGCTTTCATGGTTCTGGACTTCGGTGGTTACTGTTGTCGTTCTTTTACCGCTATTTGCAGCCGCCACATGGCAACTGATCAACAAACCTGACGACATCACAATTACTTCTCATTTTATCGAAGTAGGAATTTCGGTAAGAAATTTTTTGACGCGTTTTGTTTTCGGTTTAGCAGTGTTACCTTACGAAGCATATAAAAACACTGATGCTATTGTACGCACCATCTGGCGACTCGTCTTCTCGCACCGGAAATTATTGCAATGGGTCCCTTCGGCTGCTGTAACCCGCTTTGGCACTAACAGCCTCCTCACTGTTTATGCAGCCATGTGGATCGCACCTTTCTTAAGCATTGTCACTATCGCAGCATTAATTTACTTTAATGTGGCGGAGCTGTTTGTAGCGAGTCCTATACTTTTATTGTGGTTATTTGCACCGGCAGTTGCATGGCATTTAAGTAAAGAGGAAACAGAAAAAAAACCAAACCTTTCCGAAAACCAGAAACTATTTCTTCATAAAACTGCACGCAGAACCTGGTCATTCTTCGAACAATTCGTAAATGAAGAAGAAAACTGGTTGCCACCGGATAATTTCCAGGAACAACCGGCACCGGTTATTGCTCATCGAACCTCACCCACCAATATGGGACTTGCCTTATTAGCAAATCTTGCCGCGTATGATTTCGGATACATCAGCGGAAGCGAAATGGCAGAAAGGTGTAACAACAGCTTGCGTACAATGCGGAGGATGGAACGGTATGATGGACATTTTTATAATTGGTATGATACCTTATCACTTATCGCCGCTTCATCCAAAGTATGTGTCTACCGTGGATAGTGGTAATCTTGTCGGTCACTTGCTTACATTGAGGCAAGGACTTTTTTCACTCGTAAACGAACCTGTATTTAAAACAAATGTTTACGAAGGCTTACTTAACAACGTTGAAGATCATCCAGGAAAATTCCGGGAAGCGCAGGGCCGAAGAAATCCAAAAAATCGAAATGTTATTGTATGCAGCACTTGATGATAACAATAACTCATTAAGTGATGTAAAGAAAAATATTGATGAAATCAGTGTTCTTATTAATGATCTGTGCGTTAACTCCCGGCAATGCCGAATCAAAAAAATGGATATCAAAATTATCGCTTCAATTAGAAAAAATTTATAATGACCTGCTCGAGCTGGTACCCTGGATAAATTTATTACCTGTACCTGGAAATTTCGAAAGGTTGTATGTACTGGATACCATTCCTTCCCTTCAAACAATTCTTGATCATTCACAATTTTTGGAGTCGATCGATTTTTATCAGCAAAATGATAACGGAAATGCAAACGATGAATGGTTAACAAAAATGCGTGAATGCATTTTGAAGGCGAATACGGTAGCCATTGAAAGAATTAATTTACTGGATCAACTGGCTCAACAATGCGAAACGTTCAGTGATGTAGAATATGATTTTCTTTATGAAAGATCAACAAAACTTTTAAGGATCGGGTATAATGTGGATGAGCAAAGAAAGGATAATAGTTATTATGACCTGTTGGCTTCCGAAGCAAGGTTAGGAATATTTGTTGCCATTGCACAGGGAAAATTGCCACAGGAAAGTTGGTTTGCATTGGGCAGGTTATTGACGAATTCGGAGGACAACCCTATATTGCTTTCATGGAGTGGTTCCATGTTTGAATACCTGATGCCGCTACTGGTAATGCCTTCTTACGAAAACACATTGCTGGATCAAACCAATATAGCAACCGTCAAAAGCAAATAGAATATGGAGAACAACATGGTGTGCCATGGGGAATTTCAGAATCAGGATATAATATGGTTGATGCCAACCTGAATTATCAATACCGGGCATTTGGTGTACCGGGACTGGGATTGAAACGCGGACTTGGAGAAGATCTCGTTATTGCTCCTTATGCCTCCATGCTGGCATTAATGGTATCGCCGGTGAAAGCATGCAGCAACCTGCAACTGTTATCTAAAAGACAGGTTTTGAAGGAGAATATGGTTTTTATGAAGCGATCGATTATACACCAGCCCGTGTGCCAAGAGGCAGGAACTATAGTATTGTACGTTCTTTTATGGCGCATCACCAGGGCATGAGTTTTCTTGTCACTGGCTCATGTGTTGCTTAATAAACCTATGCAACAACGATTCGAATCAGAGCTTCGTTTTAATGCATCACTTTTATTGCTGCAGGAACGTATCCCAAGAACTACACTTTTCTATGCACATACTGCCGACATCATTGAAACAAGCTACTGGTGGCAACAGATGTAGAAGTAAGAAGCATCAATACACCATATACCAGGTTGCCCGAAATACAATTGCTGAGCAATGGACATTACCAGGTAATGGTCACCAATTCAGGTGGTGGTTATAGCCGTTGGAAAAATATTGCAGTCACACGGTGGCGTGAAGACTGCAACAGAGATGATCTCGGAATATTTTGTTATATAAAAGATGTGAATAGCGGAAAGTTCTGGTCCAACACTTATCAGCCAACTTTGCAAAGCTGCAAGAAATTATGAAGCCATCTTTTCACAGGGACATGTTGAATTCAGAAGAAATGATTTTGGTATTGAAACGAATACAGAAATTGTTGTTTCTCCTGAAGATGATATCGAATTAAGAAGGATACAAATTACCAACAAAACACAATCTGCAAAAGTATTAGATATTACAAGCTATGCTGAAGTGGTGCTGGCGACCCAGGCTTCTGATGAAGCACATCCTGCTTTCAGCAATCTGTTTGTTCAAACGGAAATCAGTCGTGAACACAATACGATCTATTTGTACCCGACGGCCACGTTCTGAAGAAGAAAGACCGCCATGGATGTTTCATCTGATGAAAGTTCATGGCAGTGAAGTGGAAGATATATCCTTTGAAACAGACCGCATGCAATTTATCGGAAGAGGAAGAACGCTCCAGCACCCACAGGCCATTGATGAACAATGTTCTTTCAGGCAAAGAAGGCTCTGTGCTCGATCCTGTTATGGCTATCCGTTATCGTGTTGTGATCAAAGCCAATCAAACCGCTACCGTTGATCTGATCTATGGAATTGCCGATACTAAAGAAGCCTGCGAAAATCTTATGTTTAAATACCAGGACCGGTATCTAAAGAATCGTGCTTTCGAACTTTCCTGGACACATAGCCAGGTATTGCTGCGGCAGATCAATGCAACTGAATCGGATGCCCAATTATATAATCGCCTGGCGGCTTCCATTATTTATTCCAATTCAAACCTGCGTGCCGATGCGGCAGTGATTCAAAATAATTATCGCGGGCAATCGGGTCTTTGGAGTCATTCTGTTTCCGGTGACCTGCCCATTGTGTTGCTTCATGTTTATGAACAGGAAAGTGTTGAATTGGTAAAACAAATGGTAAAGGCACATGCCTATTGGAGATTAAAAGGACTTTCCGTTGATCTTGTTATCTGGAATGAGGATCATGGCTCCTATCGCCAATTTTTACAGGAACAGATCCTCGGATTGATCACGGCAGAAGCAAACATGCCGGGACAACAACAAAGACCAGGCGGTATTTTTGTAAAATCTGCAGACCAATTATCTTCTGAAGACCGTTTGCTTTTGAAAGTGTAGCCCGCATTATCATCTCTGATATTAAAGGCAGTTTGCTGGAACAGGTTACCACACAATATCCGGAAAAGCCATTAGCTGCTTTACTGGAAACAAAAACTATTTCACCACAAGTACAACAACCTGCGGTAGCATTACCCAACGATCTTGTATTTTTTAATGGAACCGGTGGCTTTACACAAAATGGAAAAGAATATAAGATCATTACCGATGAAAATAAAACTACGCCGCTCCCATGGGTGAATGTAATTGCGAACCCGCAGTTTGGAACTGTTGTCTCTGAAAATGGATCTGCTTATACCTGGGTCATCAATGCGCATGAATACCGCATTACTCCATGGAGTAATGATCCGGTTAGTGATGCGGGTGGTGAAGCTTTTTATTTGCGTGATGAAGAAACCGGTAACTTCTGGTGCCCTTCCCCATTTCCAAAAAAAGGAACCGGACCTTATATTATCACACATGGATTTGGTTACAGCATTTTTGAACATAGAGAAGACGGTATTTATTCTGAAATGTCTGTGTTCGTAGATAAAGATCATCCTGTGAAATTTATCGTGCTGAAAGTGAAAAACGAATCGGGACGCAAACGTATTCTTTCGGCAATGGGATTTCTTGAAATAATCCTGGGTGATGTACGATCCAAAACCAACATGCATGTCTTTTCCGAACTAGATCAAAACACCGGAGCCTTGCTGCTACGTAACCGGTACAATTCAGCATTTGCCGAACGTGTTAGCTTATTTTAAAGTGGAAGGCGGTTATAATTTTAGTTACACTGCAGACCGGTCGGAGTTTATTGGAAGAAACAGGGATCTTGATAATCCCCAGGCTTTGTATAGAAAAAGACTTTCCGGAAGAACGGGGGCGGCCATGGATCCTTGTGCTGCACTGCATGTAAAATTTGATCTGTTGAGTGGTGCCGAAAAAGAGATCATCTTCCAGATCGGGAATGAAAAGAATGCCGGAGCAGCAGCCGCTTTGTTACAACAATTTACTAATAGAGATGCTGTTCTTCAATCGTTGCAAAATGTAAAAGATTACTGGCAGAAAATTATAGACGCGGTACAGGTAACAACTCCGGATACAGCTTTGAATTTTTTAGCAAATGGATGGCTTAATTATCAAACAATTGCCTGCAGAATGTTTGCCCGCAGCGGCTTTTATCAATCCGGTGGCGCTTTTGGATTCAGAGATCAGTTGCAGGATGTGCTTTCCTTATTACATACACAACCTGCAATGGCAAGGGAACAAATATTATTATGTGCATCAAGGCAATTTAAAGAAGGAGATGTGCAACATTGGTGGCATCCGCCTGAGGGAAGGGGTGTTCGTACACCTGTTCCGATGATTAGCTCTGGTTACCTTTTGTCGTATCAAAATATATTACTGTTACCGGTGATTCAGATATTTTGGAGGTGCAGATTGGATTTCTTGAAAGTCGCATATTATATGAAGGCGAAGAATCACTATTATGATCTTCCTGTCTCGCTAAATGCTTCAGGCAACTTGTATGAACATTGTGTTCATGCTATAAAGTATAGTCATCGTTTTGGCGAACATGGTTTGCCATTGATTGGCTCCGGCGACTGGAATGATGGAATGGATAGAGTAGGCGATCATGGCAGAGGAGAAAGTGTATGGCTTGCATTTTTTCTTTATGATGTTCTTACGAAATTTTCGACAATTGCAACGAATAATGGAGACATTTTGTTTGCTGAGTCCTGCAAAAAAGAAGCGGTAACACTTCAATCCAATATCGAGAGATCAGGTTGGGATGGCGAATGGTATCGCCGTGCTTATTTTGATGATGGATCACCATTGGGTTCAAAAGAAAATGACGAATGTCATATTGATTCTATTGCGCAAAGCTGGTCGGTATTATCAGGTGCCGGAAGTGATGAAAGAAAAAAGATGGCAATGAATGCTCTTGACAAATATCTTGTCAAAAGAGATTTGAAAATAATCCAATTACTCGATCCGCCATTTGATGCAAATGGTCCGAGCCCCGGTTATATACGGGGATATGTACCCGGAGTAAGAGAGAATGGCGGACAATACTCGCATGCTGCCATCTGGGCCCTTATGGCATTTGCAGCATTAAGAGATCGTGAAAAAGTTTGGGAATTGTTTAGTATGATACAGCCTTTGGATCATGCATCAGATCCGCAATCAATGAAAGTGTACAAGGTAGAACCTTATGTAATAGCTGCCGATGTTTATGCCAACGAATCTCACAGGGGCAGGGGCGGCTGGACATGGTATACTGGCTCGGCGGGATGGATGTATCAATTTATCATGAGCTCACTGGTTGGGATCGAATTGAAAAAAGATCAATTACTATTCAACCCCTGTTTCCCTTCCGAATGGCCATCGATTAAAATACAATACAAGTATGGCAAATCAACCTACCATATTATCGTTTACCAGTTAAAAGCAAACGAAGAATCCTGGTGGAAGAGTGAAGCAGGTGAAGGAAAAGGAAATGCAATACAATTAATGATGATGGTCTTGAACATAGATTTGAAATGCATGTTCGATCTTAATAAATATAACTGCGCTTTGATTTCTATACTGGCAAATAAATATTAAACGTTGCTCCTTTACCCGATTCTCCATTCGCTGTAATAAAGCCTTTGTGGTTTTCGACAATTCTTTTACAAATGGTCAGCCCGATGCCTGTTCCGCCGTAGTCACTGCGGCTATGCAGTCGCTGAAACAGGTCAAAAATTTTTTCATTGTATTTTGATTCGAAACCAATACCATTATCTGAAATACTCAAATTGTAATATCTTTTTCCAGCGTCGCCATTATTATCATTTCGAATCATTCCATTTGTTATTTCAGCGTGGATAGTAATATGCGGCGGCACATCGCTTTTGGAGAATTTAAGAGAGTTGCTGATCATGTTGGTAAAAAGCTGCTCGAACTGGAAAGGGACCACTTTCAATACCGGTAAATTATTGGCATCGATACGGGCGTTTTTTTCTTCAATCACTTCCCTCAATTGGGTTTTCACTTTTTCCAGGATCAAATTCAAATCGGTTTTTTGGTAATGTTCTTTGGAAGCGTTGGTTCTAGAATAAGCAAGAAGGTCGGTAATAAATTGTTGCATTTGCGTGGCTGTATTAATTGTTCGGTCCAGGTAATTTTTACTGCTTTCAGTTAAAAGAGCCATTTCTTTCTCTGAGATAAGATTTAAAAAGATCCTGATCTTTCGAAGTGGTTCCTGGAGATCATGACTGGCAACAAACGTAAACGATTCCAATTCTTTATTTGTTACTTCAAGCTGCTGGTTATTATGAAGAAGTTCATCTGCCATTCGTTTTATTTTTTCCGATGCTTCCATTACTGCAGTGCTATCATGCCCTATTACGAGCACAGCATAGATTTCCTGTTTATTATTCCTGAGCGGGATATAAAAATTTTCAAACCATCTTTGTGAAATCGGGGAGCGGTAAGCAAGATCATGAATAGTTTCTCCATTAAAAGCTTTTTGCATGTTATTATACATTCCTGTCTCACTTACCTCCGGGAATAGTTTCAAAATATTTTTACCAATAATATCATGCCGGTTCATTTTGTATACTTCTTCAACCTTCCTGTTTACAGAAAGATAATTTCCCTGCTTATCAAATACAGCCATAAGGTCTTCTACCGAATCGAAAAGGGTTTCGATAAACCGGCTTCGTTCTTCCAGGTCGGCAGTGCGTTCATTTACCCGCTTTTCTAATTCATTGCCCATATTCCGAAGGGCCTCCTCCGTTTTTTTTCGTTCTATTATTGAAGCATTTAGTGTTAGCGTGGTGATAACAATAATAGAAATAAATCCCTGGGTGATGAGCAGCGATTGATTAAGTGAAAGATCTGACAATAGTTTGTCACCAGCGTTAGAAAAAGGTCCATGCCCATTCAGTGTTCCCCATATTGCTATAGCAGAACAAAGTACAATAGCGGTAATGGTTTCGTGCTGGTTAAAACGAGTGGCTGCCCATACTACCACAGGAATAATCCAAAACGCCCATTTGAAAATGAAAAGGGAAATAAACCAATTATTAAAAACAATTTCACTGGTTAAGATCACTAAGAGGAAAAGCGTTGCTGTTTCCAGTACTCTGGTACGATTGAAAGTGAACCTTGTCTGTGTACGAAAAAAATTAATCCATATAAGTATAAACGGAGTAATGAGAAGTATGCCCGAAATATCACCGAGCCACCAGGTAAGCCATGCTACAGATTGTTGAGCGGCAGTAATAAACTTTCCCAAATAAATAGCTGCGGTTCCAATACTGCTGCTTACCAGGCTCATAACAATGGCAACCGGAAAAAAATAAAATATATGATTGACCTTATTGAAATAATTATTGTCCTTTACACCCGGTATCAATTTTTTTAAGAGGTAATATCCTGTTATTGCTTCCGCCGTGTTCCCGATACTTATAATAAATGAAACCCATAAAGCTGTTGAGATATCAGCGCCATGATCGATTTGAAATACGACGGAGTTGGCGGCAAATGCACCAAGCAAAATGCCTGGCGTTATTCTGTACCCAAACAGGATTATCATTGCAAATGCAAACCCCGATGGAGGCCAGATGGGTGTGGCATTTGAAGATTGAAAAGAAAGGAACAGGCTTAATCTTGCCAGTATAAAATAACTAATAGCAACTATTAATATCCGAAGAAGATGCGGCCACCGTTTCTGAATTGAAAGAATACCTGGCATTGACAACTATTTTTTTAAACACGAGACAGAAAAAATAAATTCCCTGGTGGTCAGCTAAGGACAAAAGCTTTAATTGACGAATGCGGCTCATGTATTTTCCAATCCATTTCAATTGCTTTTTGTATTTTTTCTTTTAAACTATTGAATTCCGACGGCTTGTTTAAATAAAGATTGGCCCCGGCATTATACATCCAGCTTATCAAAGCCGGATCGTTTGACGTGGAGAAAATAATTACAGGCAGGTGTTTCAGATTTTCATCTTGCCGAATTTCAGTCAGGCACTCAAACCCGTTTTTCCGCGGCATGTTAATATCAAGAAAAATAATATCGGGGAGTTCTGCGCTTTTTATTTTCAACATATTCATAAGCTCTTCCCCGTCCCTCACCCAGTCAAGACGAACAGCATTTTTATATATGCCCAACGCTTCCTGGAAAAGGATAAAATCATCTTCATCATCTTCTGCAAGCAGAATTCTTTTTGTGGGGGAATCAGGTTGGTTCACTTTTTAAAGTTATTGAAAAAATCATTTGCGAATTGGGTGCCCGGTTTAATGGTTTTATGCAATCTTATCGTCCACTTCAGACTCAAAGCACTAACATATTACACAAATTTCTGTGAGAAAATAATAAAATGATCTTAATGGTAAAATAAGAGCCACAACAGTGATCAAAATGTTCTGCATCTTTTTGTTCAACCATTCCAAACCCTCTGAATTCTTTTTCGGCATGATCATAATAGCCATGATGATATTTATAAGTTGTAACAAACCGGTAACCAATCGGCGGAACAACTTTAAGGAATAATTTTTTTCAAATAAAAAAGCCACAATATTATTGCGGCTCTTGTGCGGTGAGGGAGGGATTCGAACCCTCGGTACAACTTTAAGGTCGTACGACGGTTTAGCAAACCGTTGATTTCAGCCACTCATCCACCTCACCTTTCAGAAAATGACTGAATTATTTTTTTAGTTAGGAACGCCCCGATTAAAATCGAGGCGATCCTTTTGTCGGCAAAACCCAATCTGATCGGGTCGACCTTATTTTGTCGGGAAAAACCCGATTGAATCGGGTCGACCCTCTTTTGTCGGGAAGACAGGATTCGAACCTGCGACCCCCTGGTCCCAAACCAGGTGCGCTACCGGCCTGCGCTACTTCCCGAATCTTTTAAAAGCAAATAGTTTTTTAAAGGGGTGGCAAAAATAAAGATTAAGGCTTACAAATCCCAAAAAACAATCCCGATATATCGGGACCAATCCCATTTCGAACATCAAATTGGAATTTGGAATTTTGACATTTGAATTCTTTCTTACCCTACATTGCTGCCAACTGTACTTTTTGCTGAAGTTCCAGCACATTCTCTCTGAATACCCCATCGGTATCCATCAGATCTTTTACGGTTTGGCATGAATGAATTACTGTAGTATGGTCACGACCCCCAAAATGTTCTCCGATCGTTTTTAAAGAATTCTTGGTAAATGCTTTGGCAAGATACATAGTGATCTGCCTTGCCTGAACGATCTCTCTTTTTCTTGTTTTTTGCAAAAGCTTATCGTAAGGCACATCGAAATAATCGCAAACCATTTTCTGTATGGTTTCGATCGTTATTTCTTTACTGGATGATTTGACGAAGTTTCTAAGCACTTTTTTAGCAAGATCGAGGTCGATCTCTCTCCTGTTCAGCGAAGATTGTGCCAGCAATGATATTAGCGCCCCTTCAAGTTCTCTTACATTATTACTTATGTTATAAGCTATATATTTTACCACCTCTTTTGGCATTTCAAGGCCGTCATGCTTCATTTTTCTTTCCAGAATTTCAATCCTTGTTTCATAGTCCGGCACCTGCAGGTCGGCGCTAAGGCCCCAGCGGAAACGACTTAGTAATCTTTCCTGCACACCTTCCAGGTCTTTCGGCGGTTTATCACTTGTCAGCACTAATTGTTTACCCGATTGATGCAAATGATTGAAAATTGCAAATAAAGCATCCTGGCTTTTCTCTGCCTTTGCGAAAAACTGCACATCATCTACTATTAATACATCGATCAGTTGATAAAAATGAATAAAATCATTGATCGCATTGTTGCGACTATGATCCATGAACTGGTTGATGAATTTTTCCGAGCTTACATACAGAACCACCCTGTTCGGATGCGTTCTTTTTACTTCATTACCTATGGCCTGGGCGAGATGTGTTTTACCTAAACCTACACCACCATAAATAACAAGCGGGTTAAATGAATTGGCACCGGGCTTTTCAGCAACCGTTTTTCCTGCACGCCGCGCAACACGATTGCAATCACCTTCAATAAACGAATCAAAAAGATAAATGGGATTCAGTTGCGGGTCGATCTGCATTTTTTTCAACCCCGGTATTACAAACGGATTTTTAACGGGGTTGTTTATGATGAGGGGGAAATCCATTTCGTTATTCGGATACATTTTAAAACCTTGCCCGGGAACATCCATCATTAATGGCTGTTTATTCTTATTGCCACTATCAACCATAATGCGATATTCGAGACGGGCTTCTTTACCTAACTCTCTTTTCAATGTCTTCGCCAATAAATTTACATAATGTTCTTCGAGATATTCGAAAAAAAATTGACTTGGCACCTGAATAACAAGAATATTATTTTTTATTGAGATCGGTTTGATGGGCTCGAACCAGGTTTTGAAGTGCTGCCATTCAACAATGTCTTTGATGATCTTTAAACAATTGGTCCATACTTTTTCAGCATTCTTCTCCATCAGTTAGTAAGCAATTTATATCGAGTTAAGAATCTTCGTTATATTCCGCCGGTCAATTCATAAGGGCATTAAAAAATTTTTCACAGGAGGACGAATATCTAAAAATCTTTCCTAATAAAAAATTTTTATTCCTCCGTTTTTTTTGTAACCGTAATTGAACTTGCCTGCAATAATTTTTTCTTAGAATATCTTGAGAAATTGAAATCCAATCTTCCCAGGTTTATTCCGGCCCAACCAACCTGGTTTACTAATACATCATTCCCTTTTTTATTTTTATATACAATAGGCGCCGCAAGAAATGTATGCGTATGACCGCCTATAATAAGATCAATATTTTCGGTTTCAGTTGCTAATTGTTTATCACTTACTTTATTATCAGAATATGTATTACCAAGATGCGACAGGCAAATTACGAGGTCACAATCTTTTTCCTTTTTTAATGAATATGCCATTTCATTCCCTTTTACCACCGGATCAAGATACCTGGTGCCTGCGGAAAGATTTTCCGATACCAACCCCGCCATTTCTATACCCAACCCGAATACACCTGCTTTGATCTTTCCTTTCTTAAATATCTTATAGGGCTGATACTTATACTCCATGGGCGTTCCCGCAAAATCGTAATTGGAAACAAGCATTGGAAAACTTGCATGATTTGTCAATTGCGTTGCAAGATTTTCAAGACCTGCATCAAAATCATGATTGCCAATTGCAGTGGCATCATATTTCATCGAACTCATTGCCTTTATTTCCGGTTCACCTTTATAAAAATTAAAATATGGCGTACCCTGAAAAATATCACCTGCATCCAAAAGCAAAACATTTTCTTCTTCTCTTCGTATTTTTTCGATTATCGCGGCTCTTGCTGCCACTCCACCCAGGCCCTGGTTAGATCCACCATCCATTGGAAATGGATCAATACGGCTATGAACATCATTTGTATGCAGCACGGTTAATTTATATTCTTTTTCCTGGGCAATTAATTCAGTTAATAATGATTGGCCCGCAAGCAAACTCCCGGCAGCCATCATATTATTATATATAAATCGCTTTCTAGTTAACATAACTCACCCGCTCAATATTTGAAACGGTAATTTTCTTATTCTGATCATTAAGAAATCTAATGTAATCAATAATTGCATCACGAAGCAGGTAACCATTCGTATTACGATCGATATTTTTCAGCAAATTTGAATTTATCACAACATAATCAGAATGTACAATGATATAATCTGCATTCAGATCAAGCGGCTGGCCTGCCACCATCACCTGCTGAACTGTTTTATTTACAATTTGCAATGTTATTCCCGACGCAATTACACCTTCCGTATTGGCAAGCGTATCGAGGTATTGCTTTAGTTGATATCCTTTCAATTTTAATAATACCATTAGATTGTCAAATGGCATCAATTCATAAATTTTTCCAAGTGTGATGGCGCCTGCAGGTAAATCCGGTAAACGTACGCCCCCGGAATTCATAAATGCTACGTCAACTTTTGCGTTCACTTTTTGTCTTGCCATTTCCAAATAGGCATCCGTCATAAAAAAGCCCAACGCATTTGCCTGCTTCTTCCTTTCCAGTTGTTTTTCATTATAACCAATTACAGCGCTCATTGATTTATTTACACTGTCCGAATATGGTTTTATAATTGGCGAGAGAGAATTGTTTTCAACAGCGGGTTGCCCGATCCTGTAATTACTGTATAGAATTTTTTCTGCTTTGTAAGAACTGCTGCAGGATAGTGCAAAGAAAATGGCAATCAATAACGGATAAAAAGGAGAGTATTTCATAACAATGGAAGCAACTGAAGTTAGATACTTTTATCTTCAATAATCGATAAAATGGAAAATTATTTTTTTGACAGTTGGTCAATGTGCTCCCTTAAAATTCAAAAAAAACTTTCTTGACTGGATTGGAATTTATCCTTACTTTAGGGCACCCAATTTAACACTGCTATGAGAAAATTTGTACTATTACTGACAACAGTATTTGTTATTATTATTTCATTACCTGCATCAAGCCAAACCACCGAGAATCGAAAAACTTTCCTTGGTATTAAAACCGGTGTAAATGTTTCGAAGCTAAAATTAAACGGAAAAATACCCGGCATTCTCACTTCCAGTTACCGGACTGGTTTTGTAGCTGGTGCTTTTGTCAACTTTCCTGTCGGTAAAAAATCTCCTTTTTCTATTCAACCTGAATTTTTGTATTCATCCATGGGTGGTGATTTGAGAAATGAGATCAATGAAAAGCAAAATCTGAGATTGAATTATTTTTCAATCCCGGTTTTAATAAAATTTCAATTCAGTAAAAAGCTGGCCGCGTTTGCAGGTCCGCAAGTGGATGCAATTCTATATGCCGAAGAAAGCAACAAGTTTGGCGAGTTTAATATTACAAATGCGGTTGAACAAGTTGATGCATACACTACATGGGGATTGGAATGGTGGCTAACGAAGGATGTGGTTTTGAATGGCCGCTACATGCATGGTTTCAAAAAAGTTTATACGATCCCTCCCCAGGTTTCAATGAATAATCGCGGCTTCCAGATCACACTAGGCTTGAGATTCCGCAAGCCAAAACCATGGGTAGATCCTACTCCGGTTGTTATTGCTCCGCCAGTGGATAAAGACACTGATGGCGATGGCATATTTGATAGCAGGGATAAATGTCCAACCGTTCCAGGTGTTGCCAGATATGAAGGTTGCCCGGTACCTGATACAGATAAAGACGGAATATTTGATGACAAGGATAAATGTCCTGAAATGGCCGGGTATCCTGAACTTGATGGTTGTCCTTATCCTGATCGTGATAAAGATGGAGTAACCGATAATAAAGATCGCTGCCCGGATGAACCCGGTTCCACTAAGAATGACGGTTGTCCGATCACTGATCGTGATAATGATGGTGTGCCTGATGCCACAGACCGTTGCCCTGATGAGCCTGGTCCTGCATCAAATCAAGGCTGTCCTGAAATAAAAGAAGAAATAATGCAAAAGACAGCAGCCATTGCGAAGAGTATTTATTTTGACTTGAACAGCTCTAAATTACAAAGAAGATCGTATGCTCCATTGGATGAACTGGTTCAAATACTCAAAGACAATCCATCTTATAAACTTGCAATTGAAAGCCATACTGATAATTCAGGCACGAATGATTACAATCAGAAACTAAGTAACAATCGTTCAGCAACTGTAATGAAATATCTTGTAAGCAAAGGCATTGATGCAAGCCGGTTAACAGCTACCGGGTTTGGCGAAGAAACACCAATTGCCACCAATGATACACCGAATGGAAGAGCACTGAATCGCAGAAGTGAATTAAAACTTTCTAACTAAGCGTATAAATTAGTAATACAATAGCTGCCCCGGTTAAATAGGGGCAGCTATTTTTTTGCAGGGAATATTTCATCTTTGCAATATGTTCCGGAATAACAATCCGGCCATTAAATGAAAAAACTACTATCTCTTCGTCTTAAGCCATCCGAAGCTGCTGACAGCAGTTTTATAAACCAACTAATAGCCGCAGAAGCGGGAATTGCCGGCAATTCAGTTTCCGGATATAATATTTTAAAAAGATCGATCGATGCAAGGGGCAGGCAGGCGTATATAAATCTGTCTATTGAAGCATTTATAAATGAGCCATACCATTCAAGGCAAAAGACAATCATTCAATTCCCTGTTGTTTCGGATACAAATAAAAAAGTGATAATTGTTGGTGGCGGGCCGGCAGGGTTGTTTGCCGCATTACAATTAATTGAAAAAGGAATTAAGCCGATAATACTCGAACGCGGCAAAGATGTAAAATCAAGAAGAAGAGACCTGGCCATTTTAAATAAAGAAGGAATTATCAATCCGGAAAGCAATTATTGTTTTGGCGAAGGCGGTGCCGGTACTTATAGTGATGGTAAATTGTATACCCGCAGCACAAAACGCGGGGATGTAAACCGCATATTAAATCTATTGGTTCAATTCGGCGCTGAGGAAAAAATACTTTATGAAGCGCATCCGCATATTGGTACAAATAAATTACCACAAATAATTACTGCCATTCGAAAACAAATCTTAGATAGTGGGGGGGAGTTTCATTTTGAAAAAAAATTGACTGATCTAAAAATAGAAAATGCCACGATAAAGAAAGCGGGCACTTCAGATAGTGACATGATCGAAGCAGATGCCGTTATTCTTGCTACGGGTCATTCTGCAAGAGATATTTTTCTATTGCTTCATGAGAAAAAGATCGCAATTGAATACAAGCCTTTTGCTTTGGGTGTACGGGTTGAACATCCTCAATCATTGATTGATTCGGTTCAATACCATTGCGCGGTACGGGATGAATTTCTTCCGCCCTCGAGTTATAGTCTTGTTCACCAGGTCGATGGCAAAGGTGTTTTCTCTTTTTGTATGTGCCCGGGTGGCATTATAGCCCCCGCTGCAACAAATGCAAATGAACTTGTGGTGAATGGCTGGTCTCCTTCAAAAAGAAATAATCCGTTTGCAAATAGCGGTATTGTTGTATCAGTTGAGGAAAAAGATGTTTTGCCATATAAAAAATACGGGCCATTGTCTGGCATGCATTTTCAAAAGGATGTCGAGCAAAAAGCATTTGTTGCGGGCGGAGGGAAATTCGTGGCACCTGCTCAGCGGCTTATTGATTTTTGTGGAAATAAGATGAGCTCTTCATTACCCGGGTGTTCTTATTTGCCAGGAATAAATTCTGCCTTACTCAAAGATGTTTTACCTCCTTTTATTTATGAAAGGTTACGAACCGCTTTTAATGAATTCGGGAAAAAAATGCGTGGCTACTACACAAATGATGCGGTTGTTGTTGCCACCGAATCAAGAACATCATCACCTGTCCGTGTTCCAAGAAACGCTGAAACCCTTCAACATCCGCAAATAAAGAACTTATATCCTTGTGGTGAAGGAGCCGGCTATGCCGGTGGAATTGTTAGCGCAGCGATGGATGGAGAAAAAGTAGCCTTAGCTATTATTAAAGGTCAGTTTGCAACACAGTTTTAAGAATTATCTTCCAATGGTCATTTATTTTTACAATATAGTAGTTCGTCATACCTAATTTTGGCAACTGAAATTTTACTTTATGTCCTTACTGCAAGTCCAGAATCTGAAAAAATATTTTGCTACACAAAAAGCAGTTGATGATATAAGCTTTAGTGTTGAGAGAGGAAGTATTTTTGGTTTGCTGGGCCCAAATGGCGCAGGTAAAACCACACTGATACGGATGATCACCGGAATATTTTATCCTGATGAAGGAAATATTATTTTCGATGGAAAAAAATTTGACCCGGTAAATGATGTGGCCCATATTGGTTATATGCCGGAAGAAAGAGGGCTTTATAAAAAAATGAAAATAGGCGAACAGGCCACATATCTTGCGCAATTAAAAGGCTTAAAAAAAAGTGAAGCGATAGCCAAAATAAAAGAATGGTTTATCAAATTCGAAATGCAAACCTGGTGGAACAAAAAAGTAGAAGATCTTTCAAAAGGCATGAGCCAGAAATTACAATTTGTTACTACGGTTTTACACGAACCAAAACTTATTATCCTTGATGAACCTTTCAGCGGTCTTGATCCTGTAAACAGCAACCTGATCAAAGATGAAATTTTTAAATTGTCGAAAAGAGGATCGACGATACTTTTTAGTACACATCGAATGGAACAGGTAGAAGAGATCTGCGATCATATTATTCTTGTAAACAAAGGGAAAAAAATTCTTGATGGAACCGTAAAAGGAGTAAAAAATCAGTTTAAAGAAAATCTTTTTAGTGTTGGGTTTGAACAACTCCCCACAAATCTGAATGGTAATCCGCCTTTTCAAATGGTGGGAACAAAAGATCATTCTTTTATTGTTGCCATTAAAGAAGGTTCGAAGCCTAATGATGTATTGAATTATTTTCTTCAACAGGAGATCAGTGTAATTTCTTTTAATGAAATGCTTCCATCGCTCAGCGATATTTTCATTAAGCTGGTTGAAGGCACCCCATTAACAAGACAATTTCTTCCAAAAGAAACTGTTGATCAGGCATCAAACTAATAATATTATCTTATGAATAAGATATGGCTGGTAATAAAACGGGAATATATTACGAGAGTAAGAAATAAAACATTTTTACTGTCTACCATCTTGTTGCCATTAGTTATGGTTTTGTTTGTAGCAGGCGCTGTTTTTTTTGCTGCAAGACCGGAAGGCAAAAAGAAAATCGCTGTGGCAGATAAAACAGGAGAACTGGAAAAGTTTTTGAAAGGCGACACCTCGAAAATGATCTTCGATTTTAATTCAGGAGCTGACACCAGCAATTTTGTTCAAAAAGGGTTTGACGGGTTTCTTTATCCAGTTGATTCAACGGGCCGGCATTTTTTGTTGAAAACTTCTAAAGCAGCGTCGAATGAAACAATGGACAGGTTAAGGAACAGGCTAAGCAGCGCATATACCAGCAGCAAGTTGCTTGAAAAAAATATTACGGTTGAGCAAATTGATTCTATTAATAATGCGTCCTCTTCTTACTACACCGTTGACAACACGGATGAGAAAAACAAAAATGTAAATTCAGCGATCAATTCTGCTATTGGTTTTGCAAGCGGAATTATTATTTATATTACCATGTTCATTTTTGGGGCTATGGTGATGCGGGGTGTCATGGAAGAAAAAACCACCCGCATTGCGGAGGTGATCATAAGCAGTGTAAAGCCATTTCAACTAATGATGGGAAAAATTATCGGTATTGGCGCTGTTGGGCTTACGCAAATGCTGCTTTGGATAGTTCTCATTTTCGTTATTTCTGCAGCAGCTGGTGCATTTCTTCCTGCGGATGTAATGCAACAAGTACAGGATATTCAAAGTAATCCCGGAGTGATGAGTTCAAATCCCGGGCAATTCAGCGCTGCGGCAAAAGGGATCGCCAATCTTACCAATTTGAACTGGCCATTAATTGTCGGTTGTTTTCTTTTTTATTTTCTTGGTGGTTATCTTTTTTATTCTGCTTTGTTTGCTGCTGTCGGTAGCGTTGTAAATGAAGATCCGCAGGAAGCACAATCATTGATGTTTCCTATAATTATGCCTATCATATTTGCTTTTATTATTATGTCATCCAATATTGACAAGCCAGACAGCCCTGTTATGGTTTGGGCTAGCATTATTCCTTTTACATCCCCAATAGTAATGATGGGACGGTTAGCGTCGTCGCCTCCATTCTGGGAGGTTGCTGTTTCAATGTTATCGTTGATCGGCGGATTTATATTGACAACCTGGCTCGCCGGTAAGATCTACCGCACCGGTATTCTGCTTTATGGCAAAAAACCCAGCTGGAAGGAAATGATCAAATGGATCCGTCGTTCCTGATCCACCGGGCTTTTTTGTTAAAATTTTCTTTTTACATAACCGGAATTTCTTAAATACGAAATCAGTCGTATATTTGGGCCAGTATAGTCAACTCAAACAAATCACTCTAAACTAAGTTTTATGACCAACCTGAGAAATTTACGGATAACACTCGCTGTAGCAGCGGTGGCTATCATATCTGTCCTTGTGCTTAGCTCATGGGACTTTAAAAACGATAAAGCAACATGGAACGATTACGGTTATAATGATCAGGATACTGTTCCCAAAAAAGAAAAAAAGATCCGTGATCTTGATGATGTGATCGACGAATTGAATGCTGTCGACTTTAAAATGGATATGGAAAAAATGCAACGGGAGTTAAAAGAATCCATGAAAAAATTTGATACGCAAAAGTTCCAGCTCGACATGGAAAAAGTAATGCGTGATATAGATTTTGAAAAACTTAAAAAAGACATAGACCTCTCCATGTCAAAAGTTGAATGGGAGAAAATAGAAAAGGACATGGCTAAGGCAATGAAGGAATTTGATACAATAAAGTTTCAAAAAGAATTGCAGGAGTCATTGTCGAAAGTGGAATGGGAGAATATAGGAAAGGATATGGCAAATGTGATGAAAGAATTTGACGCAGCTAAGCTTCAAAAAGAGATACAGGAATCAATGTCAAAAGTGGAATGGGATAAAATGAAAGTTGAATTCGATAAGTTTAAAGACATCGATATGAAGAACCTGCAGCGTGATATGGAGAAAATGAAAATTGAACTTGGTGAAATCGGCCCCGAAATTGAAAAGTCAATGGAGAAGGCAAAGGTGGAAATTGAGAAAGCAAAAGAAGAAATGAAGGAGTACAAAGGATTTGTTGACGGGCTTGAAAAAGATGGCTTGATTAATAAGAAAGAAGAATATACGATCAAACATGACAATGGTGAATTATTTATCAATGGCAAAAAAGCGAGCGATGCGACTTATAATAAATACAGGACCTTTCTTGAAAAACGTAAAAAATTCACTATCGAAAAATCAGCTGATGATTTTAATATAGATATAGATTAGTATAGCCTTGCCAAACCGCTCCCGGTCACTTATCGGGACACGAAAAAAGAATAGCCGTAGCTTTATGCTGCGGCATTCTTTTTTTATGAATATGTATTTTGTTGCTTTGGTTGCGCCGGAAGAAATCAACCTCCATGTATTGAAATGGAAGAATTTCTTTAAAGAAAATTTTGGGTGCAGCGTTGCCTTAAAGTCACCGGCTCATATTACACTTATCCCTCCTTTCTGGATGAATGAAGATTTGGAAAAGGAGCTTATTGACGCGATGAATGCATTCAGTGCCGGTAAAAATAAATTTGAAGTCTCGCTTAAAGACTTTGCGGCATTTAGGCCAAGAGTAATTTATGTTGATGTAGTGAAAAATGAGATCCTGGATGAATTCCGGGGATCATTTGTTGATTTTATTTATAAACAAGACAAGTACCCGGTAAAAAAAGAAGATCGTTCATTCCATCCTCATGTTACCCTGGCTACAAGGGACCTTTATAAAAAAGCATTTAATGAAGCATGGGAAATTATTTTCTGTAAAAAAGTATGAGGCTTCGTGGTTAGTGAACGGCATTTCCTTGCTGAGGCACAACAAAAAAAATTGGGATGTAATATTTACATCCCAACTCGAAGATTAGTTACTTCCTCTTATTTCGTATCGAAAAATTGAAATGGCGATGGCATCAGGTCAAATCCGTCTGCTTCGATCATCTCAATTCTCATTTGAAAAGTTTCATCAGTTTTTACAGATACTTTTTCACGAACCACCTTCCTGTATCCTTCTTTTTCGAATACAAGTTTGTAAATGCCTGTTTTTAATTCATCGAATTCAAAACGGCCGAACTCATCGGTGATCACAAATTTCTCTTTCTTGTTAAGTGAATAGGCGGTAACAGTTACCTCACGCAAAGGTTTTTTTGAATCACCATCAACAATATTACCGGCAACTTCGTTTATGCTTTTTCCCGGATTACCAGGTTCAATGTTACCACCGGATGCTTTAGATTGTAAGCAACCGATCGTGCAAATTGCAAAAAGCAGAAGAATTCTCTGTTTCATTTGACAAAGCGGTTATACAGGTTTTCGTTTCGCATGGCCCTTGACACAAGTCAAATTTAAGTCATTTTAATTGGATTCGCCAAAGCCTTTTTAAACTCCGCCCACACTTCATCTATGATATTTGCCGCCGGTAATATATCTCTAACGTTTGCACCCACCTGGCCTATTTCCAATTCTCCATCGTCAAGCTGCCCTTCAAACATTCCTTTCTTGGCTCTTGCACGGCCCAGTAACAGCTTTAATTCTTCCACACTTGCCCCGCGGTTCTCGGCTTCCTGTACCTGTTTATAAAAATTATTTTTAAGCATTCTAACGGGCGTCAATTGTTTCAACGTTAAGATCGTGTCTCCTTCATTACTATTTATCACAGCGTTCTTAAAATTAAAATGTGACGATGCCTCTTCACTTGCAACAAAGCGGCTGCCCATTTGAACACCTTCTGCTCCCATCACCATTGCTGCAAGCATTTGCCTTCCTGTAGCAATTCCACCTGCGGCAATTACGGGGATCTTTACTGCATTTACTACAGCCGGAATTAAAACCATTGTTGTTGTTTCTTCCCTTCCATTGTGTCCGCCTGCTTCAAAACCTTCGGCAACTGCAGCATCACAACCTGCCTCCTCTGCTTTTTTTGCAAACTTTGAAGAGCTGATAACATGGACGACCGTTATTCCTTTTTCTTTTAAAACCGATGTCCATGTTTTAGGATTGCCCGCACTTGTAAATACGATCTTCACTCCTTCGTTAATTATTATTTCAAAATGCTTGTCGATATCAGGATAAAGCAGCGGAACATTTACACCAAAAGGTTTTGGTGTCGCTGCTTTGCATTTTTGAATATGTTCTTTTAAAACATCCGGATACATGCTGCCGCTTCCGATCAAACCTAATCCCCCGGCATTACTTACGGCACTTGCCAGGCGCCAGCCACTTGCCCAGATCATGCCGGCTTGAATAATTGGATAGTCGTATTCCAAATAATTTTGTAATTCGATTCGAGAACTCTGGCATAAAGTAAAGATAAAAGAAGAAGGCACAAGGTACAAGGATCAAGGTACAAGAAGTTCGTTGGTACCAGGACTTGACCCTTGTGCCTTGTACCTTGTGCCTTGACCTTTACCCCAAATCCATATCCGTATTATCCCCGATATTCAATGTTCTTGATTCGCCGCGAATGCCTGTATCGCTACCGATGAGTGAGTTATCCAAAACGATATCGAAAAGATTTGAATAAGACCCGATAATAGATTGCTTGATGATGGAGTACGCGATCTTTGTATTTTCCCCAATAGAAACATTGGGCCCGATGATCGAATTTTTTATATCACAACCTGCGCCAATGCTTACAGGATGAATAATCACCGTATTTTCAAAATGATGTTTGTCATCAACATTACTTCCAAATTTTTTCAGCAAGGTAGCGTTTGATTCAAGCAACGTATCTTTTTTACCACAGTCAAACCAATTATCTACTTTAAAGCTTTTAAACCTTACACCTTGCTTGATCATGCAGTCAAGTGCATCTGTCAAATTAAATTCACCATGACTGCGAAGCCCCTGTTTGATATTTGCCTCGATGCACTGAAATAACTGGTCGCTTTCTTTTATTTTGTATAAACCCACCAGGGCCATATTGCTCTTTGGTATTTGCGGCTTTTCAATCACGTGATCGATAAAACCATCTTCATCGATCTCGGCCACACCAAACTCCCTGGGATCATCCACTTTTCGTACACCCAGCATTGAATGCGGACTATCCATCACTGCTTTTACATCATATTCGCAAATAGTATCGCCAAGTACCACAAACACTTCATCATGTTTTACAATACTTTTTGCCATACGAACCGCATGGCCCAGTCCCAGCCTTTCAGTTTGATGTACAAAATGTGAACGCAGCTCCGGGTGTTTCTGATCTACATAATCCTTGATCTTATCGCCCAGGTAGCCCACAATAAAAATAACCTCGTCGATGCCGGCTTCTTTTAACTGTTCAATGATAATGCTAAGCACCGTTTTTCCTGCAAGTGGAATCAGCGCCTTAGGTTGAGTGTAAGTATGTGGACGCAACTTAGTGCCTGCGCCTGCTACCGGGATTATGGCCTTCATGTTGGTTTTAAAAGCCTGTGAAAATAGTGAATTATTAATAAACAAAAGTTTACCGTGTCAAAGGCCACTCTCTTAATTTTGCGGCATGTGATGATGTAACCAGCTGCAGGAATTCTATTTAGCTTCTGTTGTGTCACTCACTTGTACGTTCTGTAATTCTATTCAGCAAACAACCCTTTGAAACCTGTTGAACTTTTTAAACCTCTTGAACCCTTTAAACATTTGAAACTTTAACATGGAAACCCTTCTAGCCGGAACAACCGAACAAAGCAGAGATACCGAGGTTTTTGATCTTCTAAATAAAGAACTCGAACGCCAGCGAAATGGTATAGAACTTATAGCATCAGAAAATTTTACATCGCTTCAGGTATTGCAGGCAATGGGCACCTGCCCTGCAAATAAATATGCTGAAGGTTATCCTGGCAAAAGATATTACGGCGGTTGTGAAGTAGTTGATGAAATTGAAACACTGGCAATCGAACGGTTAAAAAAAGTATTTAATTGCTCATGGGCAAATGTGCAGCCACATAGCGGTGCACAGGCAAATGGCGCCGTGTTCCTGGCAGTGATGAAGCCCGGTGAAAGATTCTTAGGTCTTGACCTTAGCATGGGCGGGCATCTTACTCATGGCAGCCCTGCCAACTTTAGCGGCAAAACTTATCAGGCACTTCATTATGGAGTAACAAAAGATGGATACGTAGATTACGACCAGCTTGAAACAAAAGCAAGAGCTGAAAGACCAAAGATGATCATCTGCGGAGCTTCAGCCTACAGCCGTGAATGGGACTACAAACGTATTCGTGCAATTGCTGATGAAATTGGCGCTGTTGTATTTGCCGATATTGCACATCCCGCAGGTTTGATCGCAACAGGTTTATTAAATGATCCTTTTGATCATTGTCATATTGTAAGTTCAACTACACATAAAACTTTGCGTGGTCCAAGAGGCGGCATCATTATGCTTCGTCATGATTTTGAAAATCCATGGGGCATAAAAGATCCAAAAGGAAATTTAAGAACGATGAGCCAGTTGCTTGATCTCGCCGTATTCCCCGGTTCACAAGGCGGGCCGCTTGAACATGTAATTGCTGCCAAGGCAGTTTCATTTGGTGAAATACTTGCTGAAGACTTCAGGGCTTATGGTAAACAAATTATCAGTAATGCGCAGGCAATGGCAAAGTCGTTTGTGAACCGTGGCTACAATCTTATCAGCGGCGGCACAGACAATCATTTAATGCTGATCGATCTCCGGAATAAAAATCTTACCGGGAAAAAAGCACAGGAAACTTTAGACAAAGCACATATTACGCTTAATAAAAATGCTGTGCCTTTTGATGATAAATCTCCGTTTGTTACATCCGGCATTCGCCTTGGCGTGCCCGCGGTTACTACAAGAGGCATGAAAGAAGATCATATGGAAATTGTTGTTGAAATGATCGATAAGATTTTGATGAATGCTGATGATGAAAATATAATTACATCGGTAAGGGCCGATGTAAAAGAATTTATGAAGCAGTTTCCGTTGTATCCTGAATTGGGACCTTTGATTGGTTAGTTCGATTATTTATAGCGGGATTACATTAGCTGAGGATCGTTTTGTGTTGTGCATCTTTGAGCCTGATTTATTTCTTAAAATAAATTATCTTTCAGCACTAACTCCATTGCATTCTATTTCTTTCATAATTAAACTCACTGAAAATGAAAACCGAATTGCAACAATTGCAAATCAAAGGAACTGTATTGCAGGCTGGCGATGCTGAATATGACAATGCCAGGAAAGTTTGGAACGAGATGATCGATAGAAAGCCTGCACTCATCGCGCAATGTACCAATGCAGATGATATTGCAGAATGTGTAAGGTTTGCAAGAAAAAATAGTTTGGTTGTCTCCGTAAAGGGCGGTGGTCATAATGTAGCAGGCAATGCTGTATGTGACGGAGGCCTAATGATCGATCTTTCAAAAATGAAAGCGATACAGGTGGATGTTGTAAATAAAACCGCAACAGCCGAGCCCGGTGTTATTTTAAGAGAATTCGATGCTGCTACAATACAACATGGACTTGCCACGACGGGTGGTACAGTTTCAGATACCGGTTTAGCAGGATTGACATTAGGAGGCGGTCTTGGCTGGCTCATGGGCAAGTACGGTATTACTGCCGACAATCTGCTGAGTGCTGAAATGGTTTTGGCAAGTGGTCAACAGGTTACCGTTGACAAAGACAATCATACTGATCTGTTTTGGGCTATTCGCGGTGGCGGGGGAAATTTTGGTATCGTTTCAAGATTCAAATACCAGTTACATTCATTCGGACCAAATGTTGTGGCAGGAATGATCCTCTACCCAATGGAACAAGCCAAAGCTGTTATGCAATTTTACAGGGAGTATGCACGCAGCATGCCTGACGAACTCATGGCGTACTCTGGCTTTATTGTAAGTCCGGATGGTGTGCCGGTAACATTTGTATTACCTGCATGGCTTGGCGATGTGAAAGATGCTGATAAACATTTAGCACCGATCCGTGCTTTTGGAACTCCGCTTGCCGATATGATCGCGGAAATACCTTACACAGCATTGCAATCGATACTTGACGCCGCTGCACCTGCCGGTATTCGCCGTTATTGGAAATCCGGGTATTTTACAGAATTATCAGACGAGCTGCTTGAAATAGTTCTTAGAAATGTAGCAACCCGTCCTTCTCCACTCTCACCGGTTTTATTTTTTCATATGCGTGGCCTTGCTGCTAAAGTTGATTCTTCAGCAACAGCATTCGGCAATCGTCGTGATCAATGGGATAGTGATATTATTAGTCAATGGACTGATCCCGCCGATGATGAAAAAAATATAAGTTGGACAAGAAATTTCTGGAAAGAGATAGAGCCTTTGACAAATGGCGTTTATGTAAACCATCTCGGCAGCGACGATGATACAAGAGTCGCAAATGCATACGGAGCCAATTTCGAACGCCTGAAAACTATCAAGAAAAAATATGACCCGGATAATTTCTTCCGGATGAATAATAATATTAAGCCCGCGTGATAAGGTTCGGGCTCTCGCCTGAAGCGAGAGCCTGAACCTTTAATCCCGTATTTTTGAAAAAAGTTTCACCATGATCCAGCGTATCCAAACAGTTTGGCTTTTTCTTGTTGCGCTTTGTGCTGCATTCACCTTTAAATATCCTTTTTACAGCGGTAATATGATCGGCAAGGATAATGTGCCCCGCTATGAAAGGCTTGTTGCCTCTTCCAATTTTCTTCTTTTGATCTTTACTGCAATATTGATCGGTGGAGCGATCGCTATTATTTTCTTATATAAGAACAGGAAACAACAGCTTTGGTTAGCCATCACTGCTGCCGGATTATCGATCATTAATATTATTATTTATTTCAGCCAGCTCAAAAAATTTATCAGCGGCAATGTGTCGTTGGCGGCTGTATTGGTGTTTGCAATCCCCATCTTTCTTTTATTAGCCGCTAATGGGATCTGGAAAGACGATAAACTGGTGAAGAGTCTTGACCGCTTGCGATGATTTACCGGCCTAATTCAAATTCATATACAGTGACTTTACGGGTCCCGCCTGCATCTTTTTCGGCAATCCTGTTGACAATTGTATGATCGCCTTTTTTATATGTAAAATCATTAACCGCTCTTTTTGTTAACACATATCCTGCAACTGCTAACTGAAGCTGCAATTCTTCCTGGTCTTTTTTATTATAGGTCCTGTATAAAATAAATCGTGAGGTATCGGCTGCGCTGTAGACATCCATAATTGTCAGGGTTCGTAAGAACTGCACAGTACTGTCGGGCTTTTCATAAGAGGTGTAGTAATAATTGAAATAGCCATCGGCAGATTTTTTTTCAGCAAGCCCGAATTTTGATTTCTTAAGTAATGCGTCTGCAGCGCTGACAGACGAGTACAGTATGGTTTCAAGCGAATTAATATCCAGCTTCTGCGCAAAGGAAAACTGGATACATAAACAAAGCGCTGCTGATAAAATAAGCTTCATACAACGCAAACTAACAGAATTTGCCTTGTAATCACTGTATAGCTTTTGTTAAACCGTCTACTGTACGAGAAATGTTTTGATGAAAGTCTTTTCGCCGCCTGTAAGCTTGATCGAATACAAACCTGCTTTTATGTTCTCTGGCAAATTAACCTGTATGCTTATTGTGCCACCTGCATGGTTCAATGAAGCGTGCACAATTTTTTGCCCGGCCATATTATGGATCTTAATATCATATTTTCCCGCAGCGATAGCTGCAGCAGCAAGAGTAATATAATCTCCTTTTACCGGGTTGGGATAAATAACAAGGTCTGAGTAACTCTTATCAAGATTCAATCTCACAATCGGGCTGTAGGTGATAGCGCCGTTAAACTCAATTGCTTTTACCCTGTAATAATTTAAGCCGTTTGCAGGAGTCGTGTGCCACCACGAATAATCCGTTCTGTCGCCATTATTTCTGCGGGCAGTTGTATTATTTATTTCAGTGAAGCTCCTTCCATCAGTTGAATGTTCAACAAAATATTTATCAACTCCGGTTTCAGCAATATTTGCCCATTCAAGTTTCACTTGTCCATCTTTTTCGATTGCTTTCAGGTTTACAAACTTTACGGTAAGCGGATTTCCATACCATACAAGACTTCCCAATGACCATGGCGTATGAATCGGAGTGGCATTGTATGATCCCGTATAGTTCCAGGTAACTGTTCCGCTGACTGCATTACCTGTATAACCATTGCTTCCATGTGCATCCCAACTGGTATTATTGAAATGTGCAACAACCAGGCTAGGAAGATCGGTAACATACGATTGAGCATTACAGGGACTTTCACCGCTCCATGATAAAGTAACGTTCACATTTGAAGAACCAACTAACCTGTCGAGGTACCAATACTCACAACCACTGACTCTTGCCAACCCTGCAGAAGTAATAGGGCCTAAAAGACCGGCATCGCCACGTATCAGTTCCGCTCTAAACTGATCAGTTGTGTTAGAGGGCGCAGAAATATAAATCGGTCTGCAACCATGGCTTTGCTTACCAACCGGAAATGTAAATGCATCATTACCTATTTTCTTCAAAGGACCGTTCACATACTTATTGCTGCTTACATTAAGGTCAGCGCCAACAATAACTGCATCATCATTGATTGTAAGAACATTTACATTGGTAGTTGTAAATACGCCGGAAACAAATGTACAGGTGCTTGCCACTTTGAATTCCTGCTGCAGTGTAACTCCCGTTGTATTCGTGCCTGCTGTATTATTAATCGTAAGATTATTTACCTGGTTGGCAACAGGTGTAGTTGTGAATATGCCGCTGTTTTGAATCGCTATAGCGTCATAAGTATAATTTGCTCCGCTGCTGTATGTACGTGTTGCAATAGAAGTGGAAACTGAGCCAATGGTTGTATTCTGCAATCCATTTACGTTTGCTGTAATTACGCTAGCTGTTGAGTTAAGTGTAAAAGCATTGTTTGAACCCGGCGCTGCAGAACTTAATAATTGATGAGTATTCATATCGAGCGTAGCTCCACCGTTTACAACAAATTGCCCACCCCATGGAGCATTGGTGCTGCTGTATAAATAAAGACTTGATAACATTTCTACTGTTGTGCCGCTTTGTACATCAAAATTTGTATAAGCAACATTCGCCGGTGTTGAAGCATATATCGTTTGTGTTCCGGTCTTTCTAAAATATATTTTTCCGTTAGGAGTTCCTGCATCGGTTGTGCTTGTGATCATAGTACTGGCCCCTGTTTGAGAAAAATTTCCGTAAAGATTCATTACGGTATAATTGGAGCCGGCAGCCGAAGGGTAAAATGTCCAGTCAAAATATCCGCCTGTTTGATTAAAGTTACCGGTAATGTTCATTACTAGTGAATTCAATGTGGTGCCGACATAATAATCGAAAAAGCATGTTCCAGATCCCGTCAAACTCATATTGAAATTTCCGGCAACATTCACTGTAACATTTGCAGTACCGGTAGTAAGTATCAACCAGGTGGCATTACTTGAATAATGATCTATGATCATATCACCTCCGATATTAAGCGTAAGATCTGTGTTTGTTGAAAGCGATAAACCATTTTGAGTTCTTCCGTTTCCCGGATTTGCCTGGCCTGCATATTTAACTGTAAAATTTCCATTTATAATAGAGAGTTGGGAATTAAGTGAAACTAAAGCCGAATGCCCGGCACAATCCCATGTAAAATTTCCAAATGATTGATTAAGCCCTGAAGGAGCCGTATTTGTTATTCCGGTTATATTGCAATTTGAGGCTGCATTCCAAACAGCCGCAGGAATTGCGCTTCCATTTACAGCATGCACATAAGTTCCACCAGATCCAATAGAAAGATTCGCCGTAGTAGATGTAATTAATCCGGTATAATTTGTTATGGTTCCTGTTACAGTAGTATTGCTGTTTGTTGCGTTATATGATGACCCGGCGCCGGCTGCATTCAGCGTTAAACTCCCTGCAATATTCGACGTTACAGTAGCAGCAGAAAAAGCGATATTCATAGATCTTCCGCCACCGGCATTTTGCCCGTACAGTATTAATGAACTACCGGTTGCAATAGAGAACCCGGTACCCGTATTTGTAATTGTGATTGTACGGGTTGCGCCGGAACAAGTAAATGAAACTGTCGCATTACCGCTTATTGTTAGACTCTTAAGGTTTGGAGGCGTTGCATCAACATCTATTGCTGCATTAATATTGATTACTACATCATGAGCAGCTGTTGGAACTAAATTTAGAGACCAGTTTGCAGCGGTGGCCCAATTGGTACCATTCGAACCATCCCAGGTATTCGTTTGCGCTATTGCTATAACATTAAAAAATAGTCCAACGATTCCAATGAGTAAAACTCTTTTCATAAAAATGTACAACCAGGGTAAGTGATTAAAATAAAAAAGCCTTCGCAGGAGATTGGAGTCAATAAAAATCAAAGGGAGATTGGAGCGAATGATTCAAGAGGTATTGGAAAGAATGATGGTAGTAACAATCAACGCACAAGATAATTGATAGGTCCCAGATTACTAAGCGCATCGTAGATTTCCTATTGTTATGGAGCAGGTCAGTGGTTTTGAACTAATGTGAGTATGAAAAACTAAAACTTAATAAATGGAAATGTTTTCCTGAGATCATCTCTTGTTATCACCAGATAATAATTGCCCGAAGTAAGTTTGCCCAGGTTGCGCTGATACTCGTTATTACCTTTTTCCAAAGTGATCGACTCAGTTAAGATTGCTTTTCCTGAAACATCAACAATACGAACCTCTGCCCTGCCCGGTTCAGAAGTTTCAAGATTGGTTTTTAAAATACCATGCACCGGGTTTTCAAATACAGCATCTAATTTGGAAGTAACCGGACGATCAATCCTGATCATGCGACTATACGTAATGTTATTGTGAGAATCAACTTGCTTTAATCTATAATAACCCCTGAATAATGGTTTCTCATCCTTAAATGAATACCTTTTTTCATCTGAAGAATTTACCGCACCATGAACCCGACCCAGCGCAGAAAAGTTAATACCGTCACCTGATCTTTCCACCTCAAAGTATTGATGATCTCTTTCTGTTGAGGTTATCCAGGTCAATAAATTAAAATCATTTCCTCTCCAGCCATCAAAAGATTTCATTTTTACAGATAGAGGGGCGGCATTGATAGCTGTAATTGAATATTTGCAATTAGAACCGGAGATCCCGTCGATAGCAATATGAACAACTGTGCCCGCTGAAAATGAAGTCGAGCTTGCAATGGCGGTGCCTCCCGCAGCTCCAGTTATTTGTTGACAACTTGTTGGAGTCAGACTTCCGCAATTGCCGGTAAAAAATCCAATTTGGAATCCATAATCATTATTACCGGCAAAATTTGCGTTGTCACAATTTAAATTCGAAATGATTACTGAGGAAACTCCGGATGCAAGGACGGTGTATGTATACCACGCGGTATTTTGTAATGAGCCGGCACACAAGGTTGATGGAGCCACTTCAGTAGAACCGATATTGCATGCATTATTTTGATTGGGGGTTGTTAAGGCATCTATGGCGGTTGAACCTGAACAAGGATTATTCGTAGGGGTTTCATGTTTGCCGCAAATTTGAATTGTGCCGGCAAAGCCTGATTCAGTTCTTACACGCAGGTAATAAGTGGTATTTGCATTCAAATTACTTAAATCCATATTGGTTGCCCAAATTCCACTTCCGTCAGTCATGCAAATACTTTGATTGTTATTCAAACCAGTTGCAGTTCCGCCTGAACACCCTGAATATAAGGCGGCTTCCAATTTTACATCTGCCGTTGACGTTTGCATATCCAATGATACACATTGAGGAGAGCTATTAGTCGTAAAGCTAAAATACGTGATCCTTCCATTACCACCGTAACCCTGACCACTACAATGAACAGAACCACCCGTTGTTGAAGAAACACTATAACTATTGCAGGTTCCATCTAATGGGATTGCAATGGCATTTGTACAGGAAGTTCCTTGTGCAAAAATAGCAGGGGTAGAAAAGCAAAAGAATATAGCTGCAGCTAGTAAAGTTGTCTTCATAAAATTTTCGTTCGGTAAGGGTTAAAATAAAAAGCCTCTCGCAGGGAATTGGATAAAGAGATTCAGAGGGGATTGGACGGTAATTCAGAAGGTATCGGAAGAATAACCAAAGATATGATCGGATCGCAAGATAATTGATAACCCCCGCATTTTTTAGCAACCCTTAAATTTCCTATTAGAAGAATTGCGCAGTGATGCTTTGTTTATTTTTTTTAATATCAGACGGTTTGCCCGCGAATACTACGTTGCCTCCTTCATCACCGGCTTCGGGGCCAAGATCAATGATCCAATCGGCGCTACGCACTACATCAAGATTGTGTTCGATAACAATGATCGAATGTCCTTGTTCAATCAATGCATTGAAAGAAGTGAGCAACTTTTTTATATCATGAAAATGAAGCCCTGTTGTAGGCTCATCAAAAATGAAAAGGATCTTGTTAGCGTTGGCACCCTTTCCTTTTCCAAGAAAAGATGCAAGCTTTACACGCTGCGCTTCACCGCCTGATAAAGTATCGGATGACTGACCGAGTTTTATATACCCTAATCCAACATCGCTCAATGTATGAATAGCCCTTACGATCGCAGGTTCGTTAATAAAGAAATCAATTGCCTCATCCACACTCATGTCAAGTACATCAAAAATACTTTTGTCTTTATATTTTACTTCAAGCACTTCTTCTTTGAATCTTTTGCCGCCGCATGACTCACAGATCAAATGCACATCAGCAAGGAATTGCATTTCCACAACCTGTTCTCCTTCTCCTTTACAAGTATCACAACGGCCGCCGTCTACATTAAATGAAAAATGTTTAGGTTCAAAGCCCCGCATCTTACTCAATGGTTGTTTTGAATACAGGTCCCTTATCTCGTCATACGCTTTTATATAAGTCACCGGGTTGCTGCGGCTGCTTTTACCGATCGGGTTTTGGTCGATCATTTCAATTTGAGCAATGGCTTCGATATCCCCTGTGATCGCTTTATGCAAACCCACTTTATCGGCAAACTCGCCTTTAATTTTTTGCAATGCGGGATACAGTATCTGTTTTACCAATGTCGTTTTACCACTGCCGCTTACTCCGCTTACCACGCAGAGAACATTCAATGGAAATTCAACATTGATATTTTTAAGATTATTCTGTTTGCCTCCTTCTACTTTGATCGAACGGTTCCATTTCCTGATATTTTTTGGAGGATCGATCTTTAATTCACCTTTTAAATATTTGCCGGTAAGACTCTGATAATTTGAAATGATCTCATCATAATTTCCCTCAGCAACAATTTCTCCGCCAAGATGTGAAGCCAGCGGACCCATGTCGATAATGTGATCGGCTTCACGCATCATCATTTCATCATGCTCAACCACGATAACCGTATTTCCAAGATCACGAAGCTCTTTTAATACACGGATAAGGTTTGCCGTGTCTCTTGAATGCAACCCGATAGAAGGCTCATCCAAAATATAAAGTGAGTTGGTAAGATTGCTGCCCAGGTTCCTTGTCAATTGAATACGCTGGCTCTCGCCACCGCTTAATGAATTTGCCAGGCGGCTTAATGTGAGATAGCCCAATCCGACATTTAATAAAGTATTGAGCCGGTTATTAATTTCTATCAGCACACGTTTGGCAACTTGTTTTTCATATTCGGAAAGTTTTTTCTCCAGGCCATCAAACCATTGCTTCAGATCTTTAACCGGCATCTCATTCAGCTCACCGATATTTTTTTCGCCCACTTTTACATACAACGATTCTTTGCGAAGACGGTATCCATTGCATTCAGGACATTTTGTTCTTCCCCGATAGCGGCTTAATAAAACACGATACTGAACTTTATACAATTGCGATTCCACCTCTTTAAAGAAAGCATTTATACCAATGCCATTGATGCCTTCCCATAAAAGATTGTATTGTTTATCCGTAAGATCACCGATCGGTTTATGAACAGGAAATCCTGATCCCGCAGAAACTTTAATAAATTGTTTTCTCCACCAATCAAGTTTCTCTCCCCTCCATGCAGCTACCGCACCATCATATACACTTAACCTTCTGTCTGGAATTACCAGATCCGGATCTATTCCAAGTACCTGGCTAAAACCCTCGCAGGTGGGACAGGCACCATAAGGATTATTAAAAGAAAAAAGATTGGGTGATGGTTCTTCAAATTGTATTCCGTCCAGTTCGAAACGGTTATTGAACTGAAGCAGCTTCGAGTTCGGAGTCCTTAGTTCGGAGTTCGGAGTCGGACTCTTTTCTTTTGAATCTTTTCTCCTGTCTCCCGACTCCTGACTCCCGACTCCCGACTCCTGACTCCCGACTCCCGACTCCTGACTGTTAACTCCAGATTGCACTTCAGTGTACACATCCCCTTCTCCTTCATAAAAAGCAGTTCCAATAGAATCGGATAACCGGTGGATGTCATCTTCATCAAATTCTTTCACTACAATTCGATCGACCAAAACAAATGTGGTGAGTTGTGAGTGGTGAGTGATGAGTTTTTGTTTGAGCTCTTTATCAGAAAGATTTAGTAAATCTTCAATCCGCATGATCTCGCCGGACCCGATAGCTATCGGGTCCGAACCCTTGACTCCCGACTCCCGACTGTATATTCGGGAAAATCCTTTTTGAACAAGAATGTTTAACTCCTCCCTGAAATCCCTGTTCTTATGTTGCTTTAAAGCAATTAAGATATAAACTTTATCTCCAGCATTCAATTTTGTAATTGCTTCCAGTACATCTTTTACATCATCTTTTTTTACTTGCCTGCCTGAGACCGGTGAAATAGTTCTGCCAACGCGGGCATAAAGCAACCGGAGATAATCATAGATCTCCGTCATGCTGCCGACTGTACTCCTTGGCGTCCGTGTTATAACTTTCTGTTCGATAGCAATTGCAGGGCATAAACCTTTTATATAATCAACGTCAGGTTTATTCATCCGGTTCAGGAACTGCCGGGCATAAGCGCTTAGGCTTTCTGCATAACGCCGCTGTCCTTCTGCATATAAGGTATCAATCGTAAGAGAAGATTTGCCCGAACCTGACACGCCGGTAACAACGATCAGCTTGTTCCTCGGGAGCTGAACGGACACATTCTTCAGGTTATGAACTCTTGCACCGTGAATAAAAATAACATCGGTGCCGGGTACTTTCACCCGATTTGTATCGGACTTTTTCGATTTGGCTGTTTGCATCAAGGGGCACAAATTTAAGCTGAGTGATTAGAAATCAGGCCAATCATTAACATTTCATTTCAAAAAAAGATTCGACATTCGGTATCTGATACTTGCCGGATGTATTTTTTCACTTAATTTTATTGTCCGATCAAACAATATCCTATTCGGCAACCAAAAAAAAATTTCTCGCCTATTGATGTAATACTTCTACACTGATTGTTTTATTGATTCATTCCCTATTTTATTTTTATTTATAACTGAAAAACCAAAACCCAATGTCCATAACCACCCAAAAACCGTTTATGAAAGCGTTTGCAAAAAAAACAGACAACGATCTCATTCAACTATTTGTTGAAGGGAACACTGAAGCCTTGGAAATTCTTGTGCTCCGTCACAAGGACAAGCTTTACACATCCATTTTGTTTTTAGTAAAGGACAAATACCTTGCTGAAGATATCTTCCAGGATGTTTTTATCCGCATTATTGATACAATGCGCAGCGGCCGATATACCGAAGAAGGTAAATTTCTTCCCTGGGCCATGCGTATTGCCCACAACCTCTGTGTCGATCATTTCCGTAAGGTGAAAAGAACACCTACAATTAAGAACGGCGATGATAAAGACATCTTTGAAGTGATCAACTTTTCAGAGGACAGTGCTGAGACTACAATGATGAAGCGTCAAAGTCATGACCGTGTTCGCGAAATGCTTGACAGGCTTCCCGAGGATCAGCGTGAAGTGATCATCCTTCGTCATTATGCCGATATGAGCTTTAAAGAAATTGCATCGATGACAAACTGCAGCATCAACACTGCCTTAGGTCGTATGCGCTATGGTCTTATCAATCTTCGCAAACTAATGATGCAAAAACAAATTGCCTTATAACACGGATCACGGATTGCGCGGATTAAAAATCCGCGAAATCAATATCAATCCGTGCAATCCGCGATCAGTTCTTGTCATTCTCTATTTCCCATCAGATAAAGTGAATTTTCACCTTGCCATAAAACTGACAGGTTTTACAGAATGACACCTAATTAAAACCCTTCTTAATTAAGAAGGGTTTTTTAATTTTTACTTTTCTTGTGTGTATCAATGCCGCATAGCAGCCATTCAATAAATTCATCAGGATCGGGAGTATAAAATTTTGTTTTTGTCAACGCTTTCTGTTCCGGAGAAATGATAGCATATTGTGGTTGTGAAGTTGCGGCAAAATTTTCGGTTTGAAATGTTGACCATTTATCACCAACAGTAATTATTGATTTTTCAGTGCTGTCAGCAGTTCTGTAAATTGTTTGTTCTGTAAGTGGAAGACGTTTTCTCTCATCCACATATAATGAAACAACCACAAATTCATTTTTCATCAGGCTATCGACAACTTTATTTGTCCAAACCTTTTCTTCCATCCGGCGACAGTTCACACACCCCCAGCCGGTAAAATCTATTAAAACCGGTTTATTTTCTTTACGTGCCCTGGCCAGGGCCAGGTTATAATCTTTTATTGGCTCATAAATTTCCGCACAATTCACAGGATGTTTGTATACACTATAACAAAGCGGTGGCGGAAAACCGCTAACCAATTTAAGATTGGCAGCTTTGCTATTTGTCAAGCCGGGAATAAGGTAAATGCAGATGGCAGTAAAAACAAATACAAAAAATATACGTGGAAATGTGATCTTAATTCGACCGCTATGCGGGAACTTAATCCTTCCCAATAAATATAAAACGGTAAGAAAAGAAATGATTACCCAAAGCCCAATGAATATTTCCCTTTTTAATAATCCCCATTGCTGAACAAGATCTGCATTCGAAAAAAACTTAACTGCCAACGCTAATTCAATAAAGCCTAAAACAACTTTCAGATCGGTCATCCATCCACCTGATTTCGGCAATAGGTGAAGCCAACGCGGAAACATTGCAAACAATGCAAAGGGTAACCCGATCGCCACACCAAAACCTGCTGCACCGGCAGTAAGAGGCCATGCCCCCTGTTCCGCAACGCCAACAAGTAAGGTTCCAAAGATCGGACCCGTACAAGAAAAAGAAACTATAGCTAATGTGGCGGCCATAAAAAAAATGCCCCATAGATTTCCATGCCCTGACTTTGAATCCATTTTATTGGCTAAGCCGGCCGGAAGACCTATTTCAAAAAAACCAAAGAAAGAAATTGCGAACACGACAAAAATTATAAAGAACAAAAGATTTAACCACATGTTCGTTGAGATGTTATTGAATATCTCGGGACTTATCGTTTTATTGGCTACATGAAATGGAATAGTAATAGCGACATAGATCAGGAAAATAAAAAGACCATAGAATACAGCATTCATAATTGCTTTCTTCCTGGCATGTGATTTTTTCGTAAAAAAAGAAACCGTGACCGGGATCATGGGAAAAACACAAGGCGTAAGCAATGCTATCAGACCGCCTGCTAATCCCAATAAAAAAATTGAAAAAATGCTTTTGTTCGCTGTACCGTCGTCACCGCAAGGGGTTACCGGTTTTTTAATATCAATAGACTTGATCTTTAATTCTATTGTCGTTTCAACGCCGCCTTCCAGCGCAACATTAAAATCTATAGGATTCGGGTTTAAAGACATCATCGCCTTTGCCAAAGAAGTAGGAAAGTTTTCCCTGTAGTTTCGCCGGCACTTTACCAATAATTGATATTGGTACTTTCCATTCTGTTTGTCTTTCGTAAACTTTTACTGTGTCTTTAAAGATCGAGCTCACAAAGGTTTTTGATGGGCCTGCTTCAGTAAAAGAATTTTCAATTGTAATGCCCGAATCAGGAAATGTTAATTCCACGGCTCTTGCGCCACCAAGGTCCTGGTTGGGTGCATACAACTGACAGCCGCCTGTACTATCTGTTGAAAAAATTAATTCATATTTACCTTCTCCAATTTTCCTGCTTTTACAGTTCCATTTATATGTAGAACTGTCCTGTGCAAAACAACTCACCGAAAGAAAAATCAGAAATGATAAAATAGAACCCTTTGCAAACATTCCCTGCATGACAGTATTTTAAAAAATAAACGAGTTCACATGGGGAACTCGTTCTATGTCAAAATAAATTTATTTCATCTTTAATCCAAAGCTACTTTGAAATTAACTGTTTTCGGGGGCAGGCATTTCTTATCATCACATGTTTGGTATTCCACACTTCCGTTAAAACTTGTTTTTACTTTGGCTTTTAATTTTATCGTTTGCACAAACTCCACCTTTTCGGAATACTGGTATGCTGAAATGTCCAATTCTTTATCATGAAATTTCTCCAACTTACCGACCTCCTGGATTTTTCCGACAAGTTCGATCAAGGGGTTATTTGTTATCGTAAAAGCTGTTGGGCTTGCAACAGCATCATCGGGCTGGGTTTGGGAAAACAGGTGCCATTTTTTTTCGATTGTTGCTGTCATACGTATCTCATAAGAATTGTCTGTTAGCTTTTTTGAAGCAAAGGACCATGTTACAGGATTTTGAGCGGAAACAGCCATGGCTCCAAATAAAAACAGACTAAGTAAAAGGGTCTTCATTATAATTATTTTTTTAAGAGATGCAAAAATCGTGATAATCGTTTTATCCTTTGCTAAAATTCTACCACAAATATTGCAAAAGAAATGCAGAGTGTTTGTAAGGAAATTGACGAATAACAGGATTTTATGGATAGATCTCAAATTAACTCACCAAAACCTCACTCATTAACAGGTTTTTAAGTATTTCACGGCCATCAGTATTACCCAGAACTTCAGAAGTAGCCCGTTCAGGATGTGGCATCATGCCAAATACATTCCTGTCTTCATTACAAATTCCGGCAATATTTCTTATGGCGCCATTGGGGTTTGCGCCGGGTTTGATCCTGCCTTTTTCATCACAATAATAAAATATCACCTGGCCCTTTCTTTCTAATTGATCAAGTGTTTTATCATCAGCATAATACCTTCCCTCACCATGGGCAATGGGTAGTTTATAAACTTTACCTGTTTCATTTGTAAGAAAAACATTTTTGCAGGCAAATTGCTGATGCCCATTACGTAACAGGGCCCCTGGCAACAGATGTGATTCGCACAGGATCTGGAAACCGTTACAAACGCCAAACACTTTTCCCCCCGCATTTGCAAAATCAATTACACTCTGCATCATTGGACTAAAACGGGCAATCGCGCCGCAACGTAAATAATCGCCATAGGAAAAGCCACCGGGCAAAATGATACAATCTTCCGTATTGAACATGCTAAGGTCCTTATCCTTATGCCAAAGCATGATCACCTCCTGCCCCATATCATGCTTTAATGCATCATGCATATCCCTGTCGCAATTAGAACCCGGAAAAACTACAACGCCGAATTTCATATTATCAATTTGAATTAAGCTGTAAAGATATTTCAGATTTCAGATTTTAGATTGCGGATTTATAAAAAAACTACTCACATTCCAAGAAAATCTAAAATCCGGTCCCGATAGCTATCGTTACATAAATCTAAAATCTACTATCGCCATCCCGGTCCGCCATATTGGTAAACCAGTATAAAGGTTATTGAAAGCCAGAAAATAACTACGGGTATCCATCGTTGCGGCGGATATAAATATGTACAGGCATGAAAAGCGGCGAAAGGAACTACTATCAAAATCCAGTTTTCAAATCCTTCCGCAGTATTATTCAGGAACGGAATAAAAAGCCCGAACAAAAGGTAAATGAGCATCAGGCTCCAGTTTTTTCTTACCTGGATCAGCATCTTTCTCAAGTTTTCCTGTACAAAGTATCCGCCGATAAGAAATGGAATGATGAGCAAAATACTTCCGATTGCCAACCATAAAGATTGTCCCGGCGATGGCATTGCAATATTGATGGGCTGCAAAAGTTGTTGCCATGACCAGTTGTCGGAAAAAAATAAATAGGCCGCATAAAAATAATAGGGCGTAGTAACGCCGAGCAAACAGATCAGCCACTCATTCAACCTTACACTGCGCATTACAAGCAATGCGAATATGAGCCATAGAAATAAAATGATGGAAGGAAAAAAGATAAACGATCCGATTCCAACGGCTACTCCAATATTATATACTGTTCCTTTAATGCTGTATTGATTGGATATCCTGAAAAGCCCTGCGAATATGAACAGGACTAAAGTATTTACCAGCAATGGCGCAGAAAACCGGTTCCATTCCGGCATCAGCGATGTAATAACGAGATAAGCAGCCGCGGGTAAAAAATTCAACCGCTGCATCATGCGGTTCTTATTAATAAGGCTGTTTAATTGCAAGGCCTGCGTAAACAAAAAGAAATAAGTAATAACGGCAAACAGCATTCTCTCGTTCTTACTAAATGATTTTAAGAAAAGTACAGCCTCACGGTACAGGATGGCTGCATTATCTGCAAGTTGTGGAGACGGAGCAGGGTTTGTGAACATGGGCAACTTGATAAGTATACCCATCACAAACAGGAATAAAATGTTAGCCGGTGTTTTTTGTTTAAATAGGCCGATCACAGGTAATGGATTGTAAGTTGGTGAATGGTCAATGGTCAATGGTGAATCGGCCTGATCATCTTGCCAGAAAGTTATTCATTCACCATTGACCATTCACCATTCACGCTTCTTAGTTAAAGTCAATTTTTGCAAAGCAAATAAAATTACGATAAAAACATGGCACAATAAACTGTCTTGCACTTATCTGTTTTCCATATTTAGGCATAAACTCATGGCCTTTATCAAGGCCTTTTAATGTTGGGTTGCGGTTGATCTTTCCGTCGGGTGACAACGAAAAATCATTCAGCAAAAGATTTCTTTTTTCCTGCAGGTTAAAAAGAAAATGTAATTGACCGCCTGTATTCATCACATTATAAGAAATGCGGTCATCCGATTCATCATCAAACTGATCTTTTCTAATCACGTTGCTCCACTCAAGATCGCCTTTATTGCTAAATGAAAAAATGGCGACATTATCCGCATGATGTCTTACTGCCTGGTTGGTGCTGCCGCCACGCCTCCACCACCATGAAGAATAATATGGCGAATAAAAATAATAATCGTAAGGATAGAGGAATGGTGAGCCATAAATATAATCCCACCGGTTAAAGGCCGAAGAACGGGACTGGGTATAGTAGGATTCGGCATCTATCAAAAAGCCACCATCTTTTTTAATAATAATATTCCTGATAAAATAATCATCGAAAGCCATCTTCATACTTGATTCTCCCCTTGCCTCCTGGCGCAGGTCTTCACCAAACTCAAATGATTTTTCCAGTTCAGGCTGCCAGCTGTTTTTATTCATCGCCAAAAAGTAAAGTCCTTCGATATTTCCCCTCTTTTGGTTATAATAAAATGCACTAAGCAGGTAACGTTGATTTGTATTATCTACTTTGATCCGGAGTTCATCAAGATATTTTTTCTCAAGATCAAGCGGATAATAACTGAAGCTATCCTGCATCGCCCTTTTTATTACCATAAAAGCTTTGGAGATACTCTCATTCGAGGTGCGGTAAAATTTTGAAAATACAAGATTGCCCTCATTATCTACTGCAAATTCACCAAGGTGATCATTCCGTTCTTCCATCAGCATGGGAAGAATGGTTCTTTTTTGCAATTCAAGATTATTATTATAAAGTTTCGTTGTAATAACAAACCTGTCCCTGTTCTTACTATTGATCTTAAAAATGACGATCTTTTGTTTATCCTCGCTCGAAAGTGTTGTGTATATTTTATTATTGGCCGAGCCCCCGATCGCAGCTGTATCCAGCTCTACCGGGTCTGAGATCTTTTGACCCATTCCATCCAGCTTTACCGCCGCACAATGAACGATATTTCTTCGCTGGTATTGGTAGATCATGTAAATGAAATCGGGATAAGGGAAAAAATCAACATTAATCATCCGGTCATCGGGAAGATATTCATGCTTTACTTTCTTTACCAGCTTCATTTCATTATCATAAAGACAAATAAAATTATCGCTGCGTATGCTTTTATAAATAAGAAAATGGTTTCCCATTTTACCAATTATCTCGAAGTTCATTCTGCGTGAATCATCCTTGTCAGGTTCTGAAACGAGGATTCGCTGGGCATTTACAGAAGTAAATAAAGCCAATAAAAAAAAGAGAAAGACAAGCCGCCAAAGGGATTTCATAGAAGTCATTTTTTACTGTTTAAAGTTACAGGTTGTTGTGCAATTCTATTCATGATGAAATGATAAAGATGCGGTTTTTTACTTTTTTACATGAATGGGAAATAATTGTCTGGCTGCCGAAAGTATTTTGCAAAAAACACGCCGCATTGTCTTTCAGGTTTTTCCATTTGATTTATTTCATTTTACTTATACCTTTGAAGATTGTATTCGTACACCTTGTCTGTACGGGCTAAAAGAAAAATAATTCGTGAGAATTCCCACCAATAGAGTTACACTTGCTGGTTTACTGGTTGCTATCGGTATCATTTATGGAGACATCGGTACTTCTCCGCTATATGTTTTTGGCGCTATCATAAAAGGAAAAGAGGTTTCTGAAACGCTGATCCTTGGCGGGTTATCCTGCATCATCTGGACACTTACTCTCCAGACCACCATCAAATATGTTATTCTTACTCTTAAAGCCGATAATAACGGTGAAGGTGGTATGTTTTCATTGTTCGCATTGGTAAGGCGACACGGCAAATGGGCCGTCATTCCTGCCATGATGGGTGGTGCTGCTGTTTTATCCGAAGGAATTATTACGCCGCCAATTTCTGTTACATCCGCCATTGAAGGTCTTAAGCAAATAAAACTTTTCAGCGACATCGGTCAATGGACGATTGTAGGTATTGTACTCTTTATTCTTGTTATCCTGTTCTTTTTACAACAATTCGGCACTTCAGCAATCGGTCGATTTTTCGGACCCGTGATGCTTATTTGGTTTTGCATGCTTTCGGTGCTTGGACTTGGTCATATATTAGATGATATTAGAGTTTTAAAAGCGTTTAATCCTTACTATGCTTTTAAACTGCTTACACAATATCCCAGTGGCTTTTGGATTCTTGGTGCAGTTTTTCTTTGTACAACCGGTGCAGAAGCATTGTATAGTGACCTGGGTCATTGCGGAAGAGAAAACATTCGCATGTCGTGGATCTTTGTAAAAACCAGCCTTATTCTTAATTACCTGGGGCAGGGTGCATGGTTGCTTAATCATACAGGTTCTGCAATAGATCCAAACATCAATCCTTTTTATGCCATCATGCCCGATGGTTTCCGTTTGTTTGGAATTATAATAGCAACCGCTGCAACTATAGTTGCCAGCCAGGCATTGATCTCGGGTTCATTTACACTTGATCAGTGAAGCAATGCGACTGAATCTTTGGTCAAAGCTTAAGATCAATTATCCTACTGAAGAAAAAGGCCAACTATTTATTCCTGCCGTAAATATGTTATTGTTTTTTGGCTGTTGTGGTGTCGTGCTATATTTTCAAAAAGCACAAAACATGGAGGCGGCATATGGACTTACGATCAACTTTGGCATGCTGATGAACACCACGCTGTTCTCTTATTATTTATTTACTCAACGGGCCCCGCGACATTGGATCATCCTTTATCTTATCGTTTATCTAACTATCGAGTTATCATTCCTTGCAGCCAATTTAAACAAGTTTACGCATGGTGGCTATGTATCATTTATCATTGGTGGATTTTTGTTTATTACAATGTATGTCTGGTACCGGGCAAGAAAGATCAAGAACCGGTACGTGGAATTTGTACGGCTTGAACATTACATTCCTAAAATACAGGAGCTGAGTAATGACAGGTCAGTACCTAAATATGCAACGCATCTTGTTTATATGACCAGTGCCAACAATCCCAAAGAGATCGAGCATAAGGTCATTTATTCTATTTTAAATAAAAAACCAAAGCGGGCCGATATCTACTGGCTTGTGCATGTGGATACACTTGATGATCCATATACCAGTGAATACAAAGTGGATCATATAATCCCTAACGATATTATACGGATCGAATTCAGGCTTGGCTTCAGGGTGCAACCAAGAATAAATTTAATGTTCAGGAAAGTGGTTGAAGATCTTGTAGCAAATAAGGAAGTGAATATTTATAGTCGTTATGAAAGTCTGGAACGCAGCAATACAGTTGGTGATTTCCAGTTCATTGTTATGGAAAAATATTTAAGCCAGGATAATGAGCTTCCATTCTGGGAAAGAGTAGTGATGAAATTCTATTTCTGGCTCAAAGAAATCAGCTTATCAGAAGAAAAAGGATTTGGGCTTGACCTGTCAACGGTAACAGTTGAAAAATTCCCGCTGATAGTGGCGCCGGTATCTTCAGTAAAACTCAAAAGAGTTGTGGAAGAAGAATAATTTCCTGGGGCCGAATATCTATTGCAAATATTTTTTTCACTTCTATTACTAACGATAATTAGTTCGATGCGCCAACCATAGTAAAATAATGATCCACTGCCGAATCCAAAACTTGCAACCTTCTTAAAAACATTATTCTTTACTATACCTATCGATCGCTGTTTTACTTGTATAAAAAATAAATCAGGATCTTTTCATTTTCTCTTTATTACTTTTGTTGGCTATTTTCAAAAGACCCGTCATTTGAAAACTGCTCCGGGTCGCATATATGTCCATAAACATCAAAAGGGTTTCTCCTCTCGGATTACTGGTTGCACTTGGTATAATTTTCGGAGATATTGGTACCTCGCCGCTCTATGTGTTCAATGCCATTATCGGCACAAAGATCGTTTCAGAACAATTGATCATCGGAAGTCTTTCCTGTATCATCTGGACCCTGACGCTGCAAACAACTATCAAGTATGTTATTCTTACGTTAAAAGCAGATAACCGAGGTGAAGGCGGTATCTTTTCTTTATATGCTCTTGTGCGAAGAAGAAAAAAATGGCTGGTATTCGCTGCTATGATCGGAGGCGCAGCATTACTTGCCGATGGAATGATCACTCCTCCTATTTCTATTACATCTGCTATTGAAGGCTTACGACAAATACCACGCTTTCATGAAATATGACCAGCAAACGATAGTCTTAATTGTTTTAGGTATTATTTCCGTAATCTTTTTTTTACAACAATTCGGAACCGCATCCATTGGTAAACTCTTCGGGCCAATAATGTTGATATGGTTTTTAATGCTGGCTGTAATGGGTCTTCTTCACTTCCTGGATGACCTGCATATATTCAAAGCGCTGAATCCATATTATGCAATTGATCTTCTTACCAATTATCCGAAAGGGTTTTGGATATTGGGGGCCGTGTTTCTTTGCACCACGGGTGCCGAAGCATTGTATAGTGATCTTGGCCATTGCGGAAGAGGCAATATTCGTGTCTCATGGATCTTTGTAAAAACATGTTTGATCATAAATTATGTTGGACAAGGTGCATGGTTGCTTGCAAATTTTGAAGGAAAAGGATTTGATGTTTCCCAGTTCAATGCATTTTATGGTATAATGCCGGAGGGTTTTCGAATTATTGGGATCGTGATTGCAACTGCAGCGGCTATTATTGCAAGCCAGGCACTGATCTCCGGCTCATTTACTTTGATCAGCGAAGCAATGCGTTTAAATCTTTGGCCGAAATTCAGAATCCGTTATCCTTCTGAAGAAAAAGGCCAATTGTATTTACCGGCTATTAATTTCTTATTGTATGCAGGATGTGTTTCTGTGGTATTGTATTTTCAGCGTTCATCAAGTATGGAAGCAGCTTATGGGCTTGCCATTACACTTTGCATGATCGCTACTTCTATTTTGTTTGCAAATTTTCTTGTGTTGCAAAGAGTCAATCCTCTTCTCATTTATCTTTATCTCGCAGTATATTTTACAATTGAAGGTTCTTTTCTTGTTGCCAATCTTGAAAAATTTCCACACGGAGGTTTTGTTGCCTTCATTGTGGGTGGTTTACTTTTTTTCACCATGTATATTTGGTACCGGGCAAGAAAGATCAAGAACCGTTATGTGGAATTTGTCACGGCTCGAAACATATATTTCAAAGATCCAGGAACTGAGCAATGACAGATCTGTTCCAAAATATGCAACACATCTTGTCTATCTTACCAGTGCCGATAATCCAAAAGAGATCGAGCATAAGATCATTTATTCCATACTGAATAAAAAACCAAAACGTGCCGATATATATTGGTTTGTGCATGTGGATACGCTGGATGATCCTTATACATGTGAATATAAAGTTGAACATATTATTCCCAATGATATTATCCGCGTTGACTTTAAATTAGGATTTCAGAAGACAACCAAGAATGCATATTTTATTTCAGCAGGTGGTAGAATCGCTGATAGCAAACAGGGAAATAAATATTTTTTCTAAATATGAAACTGCGGAAAAAAACAAACCTACCGGCGATTTTCAATTTATTGTTATGGAAAAATACCTGAGCCAGGATAATGATCTTCCATTCCTGGAAAAGGTGGTTATGAAATTTTATTTCTGGCTTAAAGACATCAGCTTGTCAGAAGAAAAAGGATTTGGTCTTGATCAAAGCAATGTAACTGTTGAAAAATTCCCGCTTATCATTGGCGAAGTAGAACGATTACCATTAAGAAGAATCCCTGATTAAGCAACAAAACGATTTAGTTTCATTGAAAACTATTATCTTTTCTTTCTTAACTGCTGTTTCTTTTGCCACACATTATCTATTATATTGTTGGAGGAATTATTGTGCTTTCCGCTCTCGCTTATTTTTTCCAGGAAAAATTTATTTTTAAGCCAGAGAAATTAAAACAGGATTTTGAATTCAAATATGATGCTCCTTTCCGCGAATATTTTTTTGATATTGAGCCGGGAGTAAGAATAAACGGGCTTCATTTCTATCGCAACGATCCAAAAGGACTGATCCTCTATTTTCATGGCAATACAAGAAGCATTAAAGGCTGGGCCAAATATGCAAGAGATTTTTATCGCTATGATTACGATGTTGTATTGGTTGATTACCGCGGCTTTGGAAAAAGCACAGGTAAGCGCAGTGAAAAGGAAATGCTAAGCGATATGCAATTTGTTTATGAGAGATTAAAAGAACAGTACAAAGAAGATCATCTTATTCTTTATGGCCGCAGCATGGGGAGTGGTTTTGCCAGCAAACTGGCGGCCGATAATAATCCGCGTTACCTTATCCTTGACGCCCCTTATTATAGTTTTATAAAAGTGGTGGAAAGATTTTTACCGATACTGCCAGTGCGTCTCGTACTGCGTTTTCATTTAAGAACTGATAAATGGATACAACAGGTAAAATGCCATACTTATATCATACATGGAACAAAAGATCTATTGATTCCCCATTTCTCACAGTGAAAAGCTGCAAAGGATCAACCCGCATTTAATTACACTTATACGCATACATGGCGGTCATCATAATGATCTTCCTTCCTTTGATGAATACCACAATTTCGTGAGGGACATTTTGAAGTATTAGAGTGATGGTTCAGTGGACAGTTGGCAGTAGGCAATCAGCATATCCATTATTCACCATTCACATTCACACTCACCACTCCACCGCTCACCTGTTAAGAAATCTCTAATTAACAGCTTTTAGATTTCACTGGTTTATAGTTTGAACGTCTTACATGAAATGGAGGTATATATGAGAAAAATCTACACATTGTTTATTCTTATTGCGATCGTTTTAATTACAGGGTGTAAATCCGCTGCCAAACTTTATGAAAAAGGAAACTATGATGAAGCGGTGCAGCTCGCAGTAAAGAAATTGCAGAAAAAACCGGATGATGAAATGCGGTCATTGCTGCAAAGCGCCTATCAATATGCGGTGAATGATCATGAAACCCGTATTCACCAGCTAAGCGACAATACAAACGAATTAAAATGGGAATGGATCTATAATGAATACGCTTCTTTACAAAGATTGTATGAGGCAATTCACCGTTCACCAGAAGCAATGGCAATAGTTAACGCCACTGATTATTCTTCATATTTAAATACATACGCCGATAAAGCGGCTGATACAAGATTTGACCGTGGTATGCAATGGATGGATAAGAATGACAAGATCAGCTTCAGAAATGCATTTACTGAATTTGAATTGGCTTTGCAATACAGACCAGGCGATCTGACCATTATCGATAGAAAGAATGAGGCGTATGAACTGGCAGTAATAAATGTCGTTGTAATGCCAATAGAAAGCAATCGTTACAGGTTTAGTTCATATAATGATTTTGAAATAAGAAATTTTGAAAACGACCTGCTTCGCCAGCTACAATTTAATAACAGCAACCGCTTTGTGAAGTTTTATGGTTCGTGGGAAGCAGGCAGCAACAACATCCAGGCTGACCAGTTACTGGATTTCCGTTTGAGCACCATGGATATTGGAAGAACAAGAGATGATCACAGCACAAGAGAGGTTTCGAAAGAAATTGTAGTAAAAGAAACAGTGTATCGTCCTGACTCAATTGTAAAGGAATATAAAAAGGTATATGCAAAGATCAGGACCACCAGGAGAACAATGCTTTCAGAAGGCAACCTGCAGGTGAATGTTCGTGATGCAAGTGGCCGCTGGCTATGGAGCGATAATGTGCAGGCCAATCATAACTGGTGCACCGAGTTTTCAACTTATACCGGTGATGAAAGAGCGTTAAGTGAAAGCGATAAGCAATTGGTGAACCGCAGGCAGGAACATCCTCCGCATGAAGATGAGATCATTCGCTGTATAATGAACGAAATAAACAGCAACATGATAAGCAGGGTAAGAAATTATTTTGCTCACTTATAGGTTCGATATAGGTTTACTACAAGGGCATGACTCGTTCATGTCCTTTTTTATTTCATCTTTGCCGGAATGAAAAACAGGTATCAGAAAACTTTGGAAGTGGCTGAAAATGATTATTGTCATTTATATCGTCGGCGGTATCACATTTTATTTTTTGCAGGATTATATTCTTTTTCGCCCGGTGACATTAAAAAAAGAACATGCGTTTGATTTCTCCGAAAAACATAAAGAAATTAATATTCCGGTAAGTGAAAAATCAAACCTGAATATCGTTCAATTCTTTCCTGTTGATTCCGTAAGCAAAGGTGTAGTTCTCTATTTTCATGGAAATAAAAAAAACATTGCATGGTATGCCAAATATGCTCCTTATTTTACCCGCAATGGATATGAAGTCTGGATGATCGATTATCCGGGCTTTGGAAAAAGTACGGGCAAATTCACTGAACAGATCTTGTACGACTGGTCGTCTTATATGTACAATTTTGCAAGGTCAAGGTTTAGTGCCGATAGTATTATTATTTATGGAAAAAGCATGGGTACCGGCATCGCCGCTCATCTTGCATCAATACAACCTTGCAAAAAACTCTTACTGGAAACTCCCTACTATGATTATCCCTCTGTAATTAAGCAATATCTTCCCATCTATCCTGTCGATTGGATGCTGCATTATAAGATGCCCACTCACCGGTATATTAAAAATGTAAATGCACCTGTTACAATTTTTCATGGCACAGATGATGATGTCATTCTATATAGTAATGCTGAAAGATTGAAGAAGTTTTTAAAACCCGGCAGATGAGTTTGTCACTATTAAAGATGGAGAGCATAATGATCTTTTTAAATTTAAAGAAACAACCAGTAAACTTGATTCATTATTGCAAAACTGAAATTATTCTTCCAATAGAACCTTATTCTTCCCCACTTTCAATTTATAACCCACCCCTATTTTCAATGCATAGTTTTCTTTTTCATGACTTACCGGGAAATCAAAACAAACAGGATAATCATATTCTGCAACTGCATCACGAATGATCTCATGAACGGTTTGCCCGAACGGTTTTTCCGTGTCTTTCATATCAGTAAACCCGCCGACGATCAATCCTCCCAGCTTATCAAGCTTACCACTTCGCTTCAATTGATACATCATCCTGTCAATATTATATAAATACTCACCGACGTCTTCAATAAAAAGTATTCTGCCTTTTGTTTTCAGATCAGACTCTGTTCCAACAAGGTGAGCCAGCAATGCCAGGTTGCCGCCAATCAATTCTCCAATCGCCTCACCCTTTCTATTGAATTCGTGTGGCTTTACCTGGTATTTGATTTTCTTTCCTTCTAACGCATGACGCAATGATTGGACATACTCGTTTTTATAACCATCCTCATTAAATGCGTTGGCCATTGGTGCATGCAATGTTGAGATATTATAATTCCGGTAAATATGAGAATGAAGCACGGTTACATCACTAAAACCAATGATCCATTTTGGATTTTCCTTTAAACCTGTTAAAGTCAAGTTTATCAATGATGCGGCTAATTCCATAGCCACCTCTTGCACACAAGATCGCTTTTACATTTTCATCATCAAGCATGTGTTGGAAGTCTTCTATCCTTTCTTCATCGGTTCCTGAAAAATAATGATACTGCTGGCCAATGGTTGTTCCCACTTTTGTTGTAAAGCCCCAGTCTTCATTAATAACACGAATACATTCGGAAATTTTTTCTACCGGCATAAAGCCCGCAGGACAAATCAATGCAATGGTGTCTCCTTTTTGTAAATAGGGAGGAATCCTGATCATTAGTTTATAATTTTCTTCTTTTTTCTTCTGCAATTATTAAATCCATATATTCTTTGCTGATATATTTTTCGGTTGTATTCTCAATTTTAAATGAAGGATCGGGAATATACCAGATATATTTTGAAAAACTTTTTCTCAGGATTGAATCTTTGAAATCATATCCATTTCTTGCATAATCAAGATTTTTATACAGTCTTAATTCTGTTGTTGAAAGCGATTTTATGAAAGCAACAGCAGTGTCCGGCGGGTAAAATTTATTTATTCCCCAAAAATCATTCTCATCACTTTTATCGCACCACCAATTTCTTTCATTGTAAAGATGAGGCATAACTATAGCAAGGTCCGATTCAGGACAAAACTCGTTTACTTTTAATTGCAAGTAACCTCTTTTTATAAAAACTACCCGGAGTTTTGAAGATTGATCAGCCGGATCTCCATAAGTATTATATTTCGGAGTCGTTCCGGTTTTACCAATTCCTATAATTTCCCAATCTGCTTTTTTCTTTGTGAATTGAAATGGAACACCAAAAATGCAATCATCCGGCATGCGGATATTTAATTCAAAATTTTCAATTGCACCGCCCGCCCATAATGTTCCAGTCGTCAACCGGTAAGCAAACTCAGAAATATTCTCAACAGAACTACCTCCCCGGTAAGCGTAACTATGCTTTATTATTGTTATTCCTTTTTTGAATTTCACATTAAAATAATAAACAAAATCATTCCCATTAGCTGTTTTTGAGGATAACCTAAAACCCGTTCCTTCCAATCTCGCAATCTTATAAGATAATAATTGCTGATTTACCTGTACAAAAAAATCTTTTACCTGCGGATGTTCCGATTCTTCCTCAGAAACATCTCCTGCGGCCGGTGGCGTTACGAACCCAACGGTTAACTCCTTTTCATCAGCGGGATTGAAGAATTCAAAATAAATATTTACTCTCATAAAGCCACCTTCAGCCGTAAGAGTTAATATTTCTTTTTTCAGACGGATAACTGTTTCCTTCAAAGGGATCAATGTGTTGCCATTTGCATAAAAGCTGCCATCATTTCCAAACAAGTTATAAGTGTTGCAAATCAAAAAAATGATCAATAGTTTTCTCATTTATATTTCATTTAATGAAACAGTCGAATTGTTTACAGTTAATCTATGCTTCACCCCGCATTTCAAAGCATAATTATTTTTCTGATGACCAACCGGAAAATCAAAACATACCGGGTATTTATATGCCTTTATTTTTTCCAATACCACATCCTGGAGGGTTTTGCCAAAATCATCAGCATCTTCATCAACCTTTATTTTAAATCCCCCGACGATCAGTCCTTTTAACTGCAATAACTTTCCGGTTCGTTTCAAATTCCAAAACATACGGTCAACATTGTACATATACTCCCCGGTATCTTCTACAAATAAAATTTTCCCGGCCGTATTAATATCAGATTTCGTGCCTGCCAGTGTTTCCAGCATTTTTAAATTACCACCGATTAAAACTCCATCAGCAACGCCCGGTTTGTTTTGTGAGTTTGGCGCTGCATTATACTTCATTTTTATTCCACTCAATGCCTGTTGAATTGATTCGATGGTTTCTATTTGTATGGGCTCTGCCGTGCTCCAGTCATCAGGAAAACTATTGCACATCTTTGAATGAATAGAGGCGATGCCAAAATTTCTGTTTAAGTGCGAATGAAAGACTGTGACATCGCTGAACCCGATTATCCACTTGGGTTTTGTTTTGAATTTTTCCCAGTTCAATTTATCGATGATCCTGACTGCGCCATAACCCCCTCTTGCACACATGATCGCCTTTATTTTCGGGTCATCCAGCATTTGCTGAAGATCTTTGGTTCTTTCTTCATCAGTTCCGCCAAAGGTGAAATCTCTTTTATCGATCGTGTCCCCAATCTTTATTTTATAGCCCCAGCTTTCCATTTTCTTTACAGCAGATTGAATTTCCTGGTTGATTATATAACCGGCCGGTGACGTGATGCCGATAATATCCCCGGACTTTAAAGCCGGCGGAGAAACAAATAACGTTTCATCTTCTCCATCCTGAAGTTTTGGTAAAGCCGGTAAATAAGAAGCAGTTATTGCTGCAACTGAAGATTGAATAAAACGCTTTCGCTCCATGCTTTAAAGTTATTGGAAAAGGGTCATTTAATTGTTTGTATAATCGTTACTTTCAATTTATAAGATTTTTTTAATTTTTACCCAACCCTTTTCGCCTTTACAACAGTTATATAAATTAGATGAGCCAAGTTTTACCTAAGCCAAAGCCATTGACCGATCCGATCGATATAATCATCCAGGGTTGCAGGGAAAATGACCTGCAAAGCCAGGAACAACTTTACAGGCAATTTTACCCGGAAATGATAAAGATATGCCAGCGTTATGCCAGCGATCTTGATGGCGCAGGTATTGTTTTCAATAATGCAATGCTTCGTGTTTTCAGGACTATAAAAAACTATCGGCACGAAGGAAAATTAGGAGCATGGATAAAAACGATTGTGGTCAACTGTGCATTGGATCATATTAAATCAGCAGGTAAAATAAAAGAAACCGGGATAACAATTATAACAGAAGAAGTTTCTATTGATGATTATGTTTTTGAAAAAATTTCTGCGAAAGAAATCCAGCTTTCAATAAAGGAACTGCCAAAAGCTACAGCAACTGTCTTTAATCTTTTTGTTTATGAAGGATATACGCATAAACAAATTGCTGAAGGGCTGAAGATCTCGGAGGGCACTTCAAAATGGCATGTAAATGAAGGGCGCAGGTTGCTGAAAACAAAACTGGAACATTTCATGAAAACAAAAGTGTAAACAATGCAACAGGACAAGAATAATATGGACAAGAAGCTAGTGCAACTGGAAAATCAATCATTACCTGATCTTTCTAAAATGGATGAACATTGGCAGCAACTGAAAAATGCATTGCATCCTGAAGCTTCTTTACCAAAAGCCAAACCAGCTAATAAAATTTTTCGCTTCGTAATCGCTGCATCTTTAGCTGGTGTCCTATTTTTTGTTTCATATAAATTCATTTTTACAACTAACAAAACTGCTATTGCATCCCAGCAACCTGCTCCCGGTCCTTCTGGAGTTTCAGCCGATACTTTACCAGCCAATAAAACTTTCCGTACAAAACGATCTTCCACAGTTAATAAAGACACCATAGTATTTAAACCACGCGTAGAAAATACACATAGTGACACTGTGTTATTAACAGGAAAAACGACTGATGGAAAAGAGATTAAACTAATTGCAACGCATGTAAGCAGCAAAAAATATAAAGACACTATTCATTTCAAACCTCAAAAAGAGAAAACAAGACAAATGCTGCCGCTAAAAGCAAAAACGAGTGAGGGAAAGGAAATTGAATTACATGTAACACCGGTAATCGATACGACAAATAAGAAACCAGATGTTGATAAGAAAAAGAAGTTAGAAGATTTCTTTGCACAACTGGAAAAAGAAAGCCAGTCGTTTGTTATAAATAATAAAAAAGATACTGTGATCCGGGGAAAGGATGGTACCGCCCTATTTATACCTGCTGGCGCTTTTGGAAGCAATGAAAGAGTAACAATAACATTGAAAGAATATTATTCTTACCAGGATATAATTACTAACCGGTTAACCACCTGTGCCGATAACAAACTATTGATCACAGGTGGGATGCTTCATGTCAAAGCAACAATAAATGGAAAAGAAGTAAACATTGAACCTGGCAAAAGCATTCGTTGGTTTGCACCTGATACAACAACTTCGGCAATGAAGGAAATGCAATTGTTTAATGGCGTTGTCAATAGCAGATCTTTAAATCTTAGCATAAATGAGGGTGCTGATACAGTTGCTGCGGATTTTTATTTCTTTCCCGATAATATCAACTGGGTATTGCAGCCAGGTTCTTTTACCAGTAATTATTTTTATACCAGTGTCCGCGTTCTTGATCTCAGGGATGAACCCTACAGAGTTCGTGATACAAAAAGGGGCAGGGTTGGAAATTTCTATATTTCGCCGGAGGCCAAAATATCAAAAGAAGAATTGAAGAATTATCTTATTACAAAAAAAGGATATAAGAAAGTCACGCTAAGAAAACAAGAGGAAGGTTACAAAAGAAGGTGGGGATTATCTATCTGGCGTGGCTACTCCGGAAAATATATAATTGACCTCGGTGACTCCACATGGATGGATATAAATGTTGCAAAATACCATAACCTGAAAGCGAAAGACACAATTGTTTCAAGAAATCGTGTGCGGGGTTGGTACCAGTTTGAGATCTATGATCGAAAAGGAAAACCGGAATTCAAATTTGACACTGCGTTCAGCAAAGACAATTTGAATAACCTGGTCAATCGATACAGTATCGACATTCGAACACTTGGCTGGGTAAACTGCGACAGGTTTTACAAAGACAACCGGCCTAAAATTGATTATATCGTTCAGTTAAACGAACCTGCTGCTGATTTCTGTACTTTACTTGTTTTTGAAAATATGAAATCGATGATGTCGGGTCGTATTGAAGGCAAGAAAATAATATTTCGCGACGTTCCCGAAGGCGAACCAGTTAAGGTTTTCTCCATCGGTGTAGCAGATGGAAAACCAGTTGCCGCTGTACAAGATGTTCGATTGTCCCGCAAGCCATTGAGCGATCTGAAGTTTGAACAGACTACTCCTGCTGACATCAGGGAAAAAGCTGCCGGTTTAGATAAGCCGTAAGTTATTTTTTTCATAAAGCAACCGGCCTCCCTTAAAATTCATCTCAGTTTATCCTGGAAAGAAGCGTAAATTCGCTGCCCCAATACCGGGAAACTTTTTTAAAAAATATTCTGAAATGAAAAGTATAAAATTCTTGTTGGTTGCTATATCGGCAATAACTGTATCTGCATTAAATGCACAAACTGTTGATGAAGTCATCACCAAACACACACAGGCTATCGGCGGAAAAGATAAGCTTAGCCAGGTAAAATCTCTTTATTTAGAAAATTCAGTGGAAGTAATGGGAAGTTCAGTGCCTCAAAAGGAATACCTTATCGAGGGCAAAGGTTATAAAGCTGAAGTTGATTTTAATGGTGCCAATATTATTAGTGTTTACACTGATAAAGGTGGGTGGACCATTAACCCGATGGCAGGCGGCACTGATGCACAGGCGATGCCGGATGCATTATATAAATCAGGTAGACCTATGATATATTTTGCAGGTGCATTGGTTGATTATGCCGCAAAAGGATATAAAGCCGAGTTAGTGGGCAAAGAGGGCGAAAGCTTTAAAATTAAAGTAACAGGAGATGGCAATGAAACGTATTATTTTATCGATCCTTCAACTTATTACCTCACCAAAAGTATTGTTAAGGGTGAAATGATGGGTCAGGCTGTAGAGGTAATCACAGTTTATTCTGATCATAAGAAAACTGATTTTGGAGTAGTGTTACCATACACCAAGAATATTGATATGGGCGCCTTTCAATTAGTGCAAAAACTGGATAAAGTAGAAGTGAATAAAACGATCGATCCAAAGATCTTTGAGATACCTAAATAAATAATTACGACAATATATTTTGAAACGGGCACTTACAGGTGTCCGTTTTAGCTTGCAGCCATTCATCGTCACATTTTGCCGGTTTACCTGTTTTCTTTTCTTTATCGAAGGAATAAAACCAGGTTTACGTCTACTTTATATAAAGCTTATTATATGGAAAGAAAAGATTTCCTGAAAAAAGGGATTTTCGGATTTACCACCATTCTTACCGGCGCTGCAATTGCAGGTGATAACAAAAAACAAAATACTCCCGGTGAAGATGAATGTGATGTTTCTCCAGGAGAAACAAAAGGCCCTTTTCCGACAAAGACGCCATCACAAATGGTACAATCAAATATAAAATCAGACAGAACAGGCGTTGCGTTGCTGATCAATCTTACCATTCTGAATAAGACAAACAAATGTAAACCGCTTGCCGGAGCAAATGTTGACATCTGGCATTGCGATAAGGATGGAAATTATTCTGAATATGGAAACCATCCTATGCAAAGAAACGATCTTACATCGGCACATTTCTTAAGAGGACGACAAGTAACAGGTGCAAATGGAACTGTTTCTTTTCTTTCCATTTATCCCGGTTGGTATCATGGCCGTGCCCCTCATATTCATATCGAAATTTTCGATAAGTCAGGTGCATCATTACTTGTAACACAGGTTGCGTTCCCTGAAAATATTTCGAATAAAGTTTATTCCTCCACTCTTTATGCAGCCCGTGGTGAGGCAGATACTCCAAATAACAGGGATAATGTTTTTTCCGATAGTTTATCAGAACAAATGGCAACTGTAACCGGGAATATTACGGATGGTTACACGCTTTCCAGTACAATTGTGGTAAAATCCTGAATTGATTTATACTAACAGCAGCAGTGACGATGTAATTTTTGGAAAAGCAAAACCCGGCGGCAAACTTCCTTTTGAGTTACCTTCATCAATGGAAGCAGTGCGAAATCAAAAAGAAGATCTTCCTTACGATTCAAAAGATCCTTTGTATAAATTTGGTTTCGGACTGAGCTATAAATAATTTTTCACTCACAAAATTTACCAGATGCAAAAAAGAATCTCCCTTTTCGGCTTTATCATCTTCTTATGTTTTTTTGTAAGTGCCCAGCAAAAAGTAATTCAATTGTATGATGGGCCTGCACCTGGTTCTGAAAGCTGGACATGGAATGAAGCAGAAAACGATAACAATAGCTGGCAAACAAAAGTGGTGTATAATGTTAGCCGTCCCACATTAACAGTTTTTATGCCGGACGCCGGTAAAGCAAATGGCACGGCAGTAATCATCGCACCGGGAGGAGCTTTTCATGCATTGTCGATCAACAGTGAAGGGTTTGATGTTGCAAAATGGCTGGCGCAAAAAGGAATAACCTGTTTCGTACTTAAATATCGTTTGGTACATAGTTTAACAACTGACCCGGTTGCTGAAGTAATGGCGAAATGGGGCAAGAAAGAATTTGACGATGCCAATAACGCTGTTATTCCTTTAGTAATTGCCGATGGCAGAGCGGCCATTGCTTATGTCCGTAAACATGCGGCTGAATATAATCTTGATGCAAACAGGATCGGCATTATGGGGTTTTCGGCAGGAGGCACAGTTACATCATCCACTTTATTTAATTATGCAAAAGAAAACAGGCCCGACTTTGCTGCGCCCGTTTATCCTTATTTCCCGACAGCTATGCATGGAATAGTTTCGAATGATGCTCCGCCAATTTTTATTGTAACTGCAAGTAATGACGGGCTTGGGCTGGCGCCGCATAGCATCGACCTGTATAACAAATGGCTCTCAACAAAACACGATGCCGAATTACACATGTATGCAAGAGGTGATCATGGTTTTGGTATGCGAAAACAAAATCTTCCGACTGATAACTGGATAGAACGCTTTTATGATTGGCTCGGTGTACAGGGTTTACTAACTAAAAAAGTTGTTGACCATGCATTAGATGTTTATGAGAAAAAAGAATTTGTTCATAAAGGCAATACATTGCCTTATCGAATTCTTTACCCTGCCAATTACGATAAGAGTAAAAAATATCCATTGTTATTATTCCTGCATGGCGCCGGCGAAAGAGGTAATGATAATGAGAAACAACTTATTCATGGCTCCAAACTTTTTATAACAGAAGAGAACAGGAAAAACTTTCCTGCTATTGTTGTCCTTCCTCAATGCCCTGCAGAATCGTTCTGGGCCGTAACAAAAATTGACAGAACAGTGCAGCCGTATAAAATAGAATTTGATTATACGGCAGAACCTAACTGGCCTTTGACCGCTGCCAATGAATTGGTAAAAAAAATTATCGATGAAGGATCAGTTGATAAATCAAAAGTTTATATCACGGGTTTATCAATGGGTGGTATGGGCACGTTTGAATCTGTCTATCGCTACCCTGATCTGTATGCTGCTGCATTACCAATATGCGGCGGTGGTGATGTAAAAAATTATGACAAACGTATTATCAGAACAGCGTTCTGGGTTTTTCATGGTGCAGCAGATGCAGTTGTCAACGTAAAACTTTCACAGGAGATGGTTGATAAGTTAAAAGCATTAAAAGCCGAAGTAAAATATTCCGAATATCCTGGTGTAAATCATAATAGCTGGGATAATGCATTTGCCGAAAAAGACTATTTAAGCTGGATGTTACAGCATAAAAAGAAATAAGGGTCGGGCTCTCGCCTGAGGCGAGAGCCTGAACCGTACTTCGAAAGAAACAAAGGGTCGGGACGCTGAAGCGGCCTGAACCGTACTTCAAAAGAGAAAACCTTAATTTAATCTTTGTGCTCTTTGTGAAAACTTCGTGTCCTTTGTGCTCCATTAATGCTACTCAGGCAAATCATCAGTAACACAAAGACCACTAAGAAACACAAAGGACACTACGCAACCAGTGAGACAAATAATGATTGCCAAAAGAATATTTCAAAAAGAGAAAATCTTAAAATAATGAAACATAAAAATGAAAATGCATAAACAATCTTTATTTGCAGTTTTGCTTTTTATTTCAATTACTTCTTTTGCCCAGTTACAGCAATTAAAAGTCAGCTCCAATAAACGCCACCTTGTTACCGCTGATGGCAAACCTTTCTTTTGGCTGGGAGATACCGGCTGGGAACTTTTTCATCAATTAAATAAGGAAGATGCAATTGTTTATTTTAAAAAAAGATCAGGGCAGGGATTTAATGTGATACAAGCAGTTGCACTTGCTGAGCTGGACGGATTGCATTCACCAAATGCTTATGGCAATCTTCCTTTAATCGATGCGGATCTTTCAAAACCAAACGAGAAGTATTTTCAATACATAGATAGTTTGATCGACATCGCTGCAAGTTATCACCTATATATAGCTTTGCTGCCAACATGGGGCGATAAGCTTTTCAAAGATTCCTGGGGAAAAGGTCCCGAAATATTTAACCCATCTAATGCTTACACGTATGGAAAATGGATCGGCAACCGTTTTAAAAATAAAACCAATATCATTTGGATCATTGGCGGTGACAGAGACCCAAGAGAAAAATCGCAGGATGTTGAAGTGTGGCGAAACATGGCGAAAGGTGTAATTGAAGGAATTGGAAACACAGAAAACGCTTTGCTTACTTTTCATACACAGCCAAAAGCTACCGGTTCATCATCTCAATGGTTTCATAATGATGCCTGGCTTGATCTGAATATGTTACAAACCGGTCATTGCCGTGATACCGAAGTTTGGGAAACCGTAAGCAATGATTATAACCGAATACCATATAAGCCGGTATTAAACGGAGAAAGTATCTATGAAGAAATGCCGGTTTGTTTTAATGCCAAAGAATTAGGTTATGCCAATGCGTATGATACCCGCAAAGCTGCATACCTGAGTGTGTTTGCCGGTGCATGCGGACACACCTATGGCTGCGGCCCCGTTATTTTCTTTGGAGAAAAAGGAAGTAATTTTTTTGCGAATCTTCATGGCTGGCGTGAATCACTCGATTTTGCCGGTGCCAATGAAATGAAATACTTAAGAAAGTTAATCGAATCCAGGCCAATGCTGGACCGTATTCCTGATCAGTCGATGCTGGTGAACCAGGGAAGTGGCTCGTCCGAAAGAATACAGGCAACAAGAGGAAAAGATTATGCTTTTATTTATAGCGCCTATGGCCGACGAATAATTGTTAAGTCCGGAAAAATTTCCGGAACAACACTTAACGCCTATTGGTATGATCCAAGAACCGGTAAAAGCAAACTCATTGGCAGTTTTGCAAATAATAAACAACTCAGTTTTGTTCCGCCGCTTCCGGTAAACTCACCGGTGCCTTCACAGCGGGAAGATTGGATCCTCGTTTTAGATGATGCTTCAAAAAAATATACAATGCCGGAACAGTAAGACAAAAACCAAAGAGAAAAGGTCTTAACTTCAAACTGCCCCAATAATTATGCATCAAAAAACTTTTCATGATCATGTTGTCATTATAACCGGCGCAGGCCAGGGCATTGGCTTTGAAATAGCCAGGCAACTTGCATTACAAAGCGCTTCAGTTGTATTGAATGATATTGATAAGGCCCTCACCAGGTCTGCCGTTAAAAAAATAAAAGATGAAGGCGGCAATTGTATCGGGTTAACGGGAGATGCAGGCGATGTTTCATTTATAAATGAAATGGTAAATCTTGCCGTAAGTGAGTTTGGAAAATTGAATATTGCAATAGCCAATGCAGGCATCACACTTTTTGCAGAGTTCTTTGATTATACTCCTGACGCATTTAATAAAGTAACGCAACTGAATCTTGCCGGAAGTTTTTTTCTTGCGCAAACAGCAGCAAAGCAAATGAAGCAACAAGGAACAGGCGGAAGTATTTTATTTATGTCATCTGTTGTGGGTCACCAGGCGCATAAAAACCTGGCAGCTTATGCAATTACAAAAGCAGGACTTGAAATGCTTGCAAAAAATTTAGTGGTTGAATTATCTCCTTATAATATTAATGTAAATGCAATAGCACCCGGTGCTACACTAACTGAAAGAACTTTAGGCGATGCGGATTATGAAAAAACATGGAGCCGGATAACTCCTTTAGGAAAACCTGCAACTACAAATGATATCGCAAATGCTGCTTTGTTTTTTGTTTCACCAGGTTCGAGACATATCACCGGGCAAAGTTTAATTATAGATGGAGGATGGACGTCGGTAAGTCCTTCTCCTTATTAACATCACTGAAAAAATATTCACGCAACGACGCAAAGTCGCAAAGGATATTCTATTAATCTTTCTCGTTGCGCCGCTGCGCCTTTGCGTGATCATTTCTACGTTCCCCACGCCTTTCTTAAAAAAGTGATCCAGTTCTTGTGCATGATATTTTCAACATCATCGTTTGAATAGCCGCGTTTCTGAAGCAATGAAGGAATATTTTGCAGATCAGCAATTGTTTCAAGATCGTAAGGACATTGTTCTTTACCATATCCACCATCCAGATCAGAACCGATACCAACATGCAATGTATTACCGGCGAGCTGGCAGATGTGATCAATATGATCGATCACTTTTTCTATACTGCAATTCATTTCTTTTGGTATTGATTTTTTTCTCACCCATCCCGGAACGATCATCCATGCATCGAAAGCTGCGCCGATCACTGCTCCCCTTTCAATTAAAACTTTTATCATGTCATCACTGAATTGGCGGTTATGATCTACCAATGCCCTGCAATTATTATGACTGGCCCAAACATGTCCATGAAAATTCTCCATCGCCTGCCAGAATGCATCATCACAAAGATGTGTAGCATCTAAAATGATATTCAGCTCCTCCATTTTTTTCAACAACTCCAATCCGTCTTTGTTCATTATTCCTGTTGCATCAGTTCCATTCGCATATCGCCCCGGTCCGTAATGTGCAGGACCAACGGCCCGCAACCCATATTCATAGGCTCTTTCCAAATACTCTGTTGTTATTAAAGAATCGGCGCCTTCCAGACTTAAAATATACCCAACAGGCTTCTGTTCATTAGAGCCAGCATCCTTCCAAATATCAAGATGAATATTTAATGATCGCAGATCTTTTATCTGCATCATTTCGCCTTGCTCTTCCATGGCTTTATACCATGCAAGCTGACCCTGCGTTGCCGCCCATGCTTGTTCAGGTGAATGCCAGCCCGGCAACGGATTATCCGGCCGCAACATACCTGGCGATCTGTGTTGCTATTACCAATCCAATATTTCCTTTTCTTAATTCAGGTAAACAAACTGTAGCATTGGCACGACCCGGCTTATCAAACATTCCCTTTTCTCTTTCACATATCTGGTCAATGGATTGTTGAAGATCACGGTTCCATTCCAAAGCATTCCAGGCAAGATCCAAATGGGCATCGACTATAAACATATAAAACTCCCAACTCCGCCTCGGGCGGAGCGTTTTTACCTTTCACTGTGATTTATAAATTTCTTCAAATTTCAATTTTTCTATCTCTCGAAACATTCTTCCATTCTCCTGTTGCTTTTCCATTTTCAATTGTAAATACTCTTTCATATAAAGCAACAGTCGGACAAACATGGTATGGCAATCCGTAAAAAATATCGCCAACTTTATAAGAATGATTTTGGGCAGCTTCCAATACAAGATGCTCTTCACTTTGACCGACCGGCTTTAATCCTTCTGCATTTAGAAAGAAAACTCTTCTTAGTGATCTCATTTTCTGCCGCTACAGATTTATGTCCAAGGTCAGTGCAGATCTTGTTTGCCGATGGAATAGAAATAATTCTTGTTACGATCACAGCGGCCGGTAGAAAACTTTGTTCGGGGCAAAGATCCGCATACCCTTTATCCCAATAAACAAAAGTACCGGGACTGCATTCAATATTTTTTCTTTTGCAATGAACAGAAAAAGCCGGAGAGCCACCCATGACAATAACAGGAAGTTTCAATTGCGCATTCAGTTTTTCTACAGCCGCAAAAGCATTATCGCAATTTTGTTTTTTCATTTCAAAATCCGCATCACGAATGTGGCCATCATAAGCATGAAGACCCGCCAGCTCAATCCCTTTTAATGTCAAGCAATGATTTGCTAATTCAATGGCTTTTTGATCCGGTGAAATCCCGGTTCGATTCATTCCTACGTTCAAATCGATAAAAACCGGAACAGCGAGATCATTGGAATTAAATACAGATGCCTGTTCATTTGCTGCAGCTATATTATCTGTAAGACAAGAAAATTTAGTTGAAGGATATTTTTTAATTAAGTGAAACAAACCGGTCCAGCTTTGGACCGAGTGGTTGATAAGCCAACAAAACATCCGGTGCATTGCATTGTGCCAGCATTTCTGCTTCGGCAATGGTGGCGCATTTGAATTTTGTAATACCAGCTTTCAACATTAGCGTTGCTACATCCGGTGATTTATTAGTTTTAATGTGAGGGCGCAAACGACTGACATCACCGATCATATCGATAGCCAGTTGAATATTGTGCTTTACTCTTTCCGGAAATACAACAAGAGCGGGAGAATCCAGCTCATCAATATTTTTTATTTCATACCAGCTTTCTGACATTTAAAATTCATTTATTGTATTCTTTCTATGATTGCAAAGGCCTAAAGGCCTGGGCGTAATAATTTTTGTTTTTAATCTCCCCGCCCTGAAGGGCGGGGCAACTCATGCCAGTGGATTTCAGGTCAACGCAATTCAGAGCCACACAATGCAGGGCGGGGCAATTCAGGGGCACTTTAGCTCAGAACAATTCAGCCCGGAACAATTTAATAAATCTCAAACATTGCTTCGATCTCAACCGCAACATTATTTGGCAATGAACCCATACCCACGGCACTGCGAACGCCTTTACCGTTGTCTTCACCCCATAGGTCTACAAATAATTCGCTGCAGCCATTAATCACTATTGGATGTTTTTCATAATCTGGCGTGGCGTTCACCATTCCCAATAATTTCATTACCCTTTTTATTTTATCAAGAGTGCCGAAATGTTCTTTAATGGATGAAAGAATAGCTAACCCGCATTGTCTGGCTGCCGCTTTTCCCTGCTCTTCGTTTAAATCTTTACCAAGCTTACCGGTTATGGAACTTCCATCGGTGTTTACTGAAATATGCCCGGAGACATAAAGATGATTGCCATCGATAACACAGCGTTTATAAATTCCTTTTGAGGTTGGCAGAGTTGGTAACGTATACCCCAGTTGTTTTAATTTTTCTTCTACTGTCATAAGCAGTTTGAATTTTTCTCAATGTAAATAAAATCTGGTAATCGAAATGTTTTTTTGAACCACGGAGACACAAAGGCACAAAGTAACACAATGTGACATCTGTGGTTATTTTGCACGTTTGGGCAATGGTCGCTAATCCGGTATTTTTGCAGGCCTTAGTCGTTTCATCTCTTTGCTGAGTAGAATTGATGCGGTACAAGAGTGCGACGCAACAGAAGTCGATTAGTGAATCAAAAGACGGGAACATAAAAATAAAATGACACAACCGAAAAGATATTTAATTACATCTGCTTTGCCTTATGCCAATGGATTGAAACATGTAGGGCATTTGGCAGGGGCATATATTCCTGCAGATATTTATGTTCGCTATTTGCGTGCACAAAAACGAGATGTTGTGTATGTATGCGGCAGTGATGAGCATGGTACCGCATACCGATCCAGGCAATGAAAGAAGGAACAACGCCGCAAGCTATCATTGATAAATACCATGCCGCAATGAAACAGGATTTTGAGGATCTTGATATTTCATTTGATATTTATCACCGTACCAGTGCGCCATTGCATCATGAAACATCACAGGAATTTTTTACTTATCTGAATGACCGCGGTGAACTGGAAAAAAAAGAAACGGAACAATATTTTGATGAAGAAGCAAAAACATTTTTAGCTGACAGGTATATTAAAGGTATTTGCCCAAATTGCGGCAGCGACCGGGCTTTTGGCGATCAATGTGAGAATTGCGGAAGAACATTAAGTCCTGATGAATTGATTAACCCTGTGAGTACATTGAGTGGTAAGCCGCCGGTCAAGAAAAAAACAACGCATTGGTATTTGCCATTAGGTAAGCATGAAGATTTTTTACGCGAATGGATATTGGAAGAACATAAAGATGACTGGAGAACAACGGTTGTTGGACAATGTAAGAGTTGGATCGAAGGTGGTTTGTAATCAAGAGCGGTAACAAGGGATCTTGATTGGGGAATAAAAGTTCCCTTGAAAGAAGCTGAAGGAAAAGTATTGTATGTTTGGTTTGATGCGCCGATCGGTTATATAAGCGCTACAAAACAATGGGCACATTGATAATAATAAAGACTGGAAGCCTTATTGGTATGATAAAGATACTAAACTTGTCACTTTGTTGGTAAAGATAATATTGTTTTTCATTGTATCATATTTCCTGTTATGCTGAAGCTGCATGGAAATATTATTACCTGACAATGTTCCTGCTAATGAATTTCTGAACCTGGAAGGTGATAAGATGAGCACCAGCCGCAACTGGAAACTGGACATGAGAGATTATATCAATGATTTTGTAAAAAAAGAAAATGGCGGCGGGCAATGTGTGGATATGCTTCGTTATTATTTGACGCTGATTGCTCCTGAAACAAAAGACAGTGAATTTACATGGAAAGGTTTCCAGGATGCAGTGAACAGTGAACTGGTTTCAATATTTGGAAATTTTGTAAACAGAACATGGGTGCTGATGCATAAGCTTTGCAGTGGTAAAGTTCCGAAGCTGCATGAAGATATTCTGGATGATGAAGACAGATGGATCATTGATGAAATTCAAAAGTCAAAAGTCAAAATTGAAAACTTAATTGAAGAATTTAAGTTTCGTGATGCATTGTTTGAAGTGATTGATCTTTCCCGTAAGGGAAATCAATACATGCAGAAGAAAGAGCCATGGAAGAAAGTTTCAAGCGACAAGGCGCAAGGCACAAGTGCTGCAAATCAAAAGCTGATTGACAATTGTATGCATATGTGTCTGCAGTTGACAGCTAATCTTGCCATTCTTGCTAATCCATTTTTACCAAACACTGCAAAGAAAATGCTGCACATGATGAAAGTGGTAGATAAAATGCTGGATTGGGAAAATGCGGGTAAAATAAAATTGCTGAGTGTTGGATATAGTTTACGGGCACCGGAATTGTTATTCAGAAAAATTGAAGATGACGAGATCAAAGCTCAAATCGAAAAATTAAAAAATGGTCTGGTAAAGGCACAAGACACAAATAACAAATCCCAACCTCCAAATCCCAAAATGGAACCAAATCAAAATCTGATCCCGATAAACATCGGAAACGTAAATCCGAAATCCGAAATCGTCTATGACGACTTCGCCAGGCTTGATCTTCGTGTTGGTACAGTGAAAGCATGTGAAAAAGTAGAGAAAGCCGATAAGCTTTTAAAATTAACAATTGATTTGGGCAATGAGACAAGAACAATTGTTAGCGGTATTGCTCTTCATTATACGGCCGGAAGAAATGGTTGGCAAGCAAGTTGTAGTTGTAGTGAATCTTGCCCCGCGGAAAATGAAAGGAATTGAAAGCCAGGGCATGATCTTAACAGCAGAAGATAAAGATGGAAAGCTTCGTTTGCTGAAACCTGAAGAAGCGGTAAGCCCGGGCTCTTTTGTAAGCTAAAATTACATAAAGCCATCCGCTGCGGCAGATGGCTTTTTCTTTAGGGCAAATTTGAGTAATTTGATAAACTATTAACCCCTTCTATTGAATGTGGATCGTTTGGCTTGAGAAAAGAATTCTTAAAACACTCGGAATTATACTGGGGGTAATTATCATTATTATCACGGCACTTCATGTGTATGTTGTAAATAATGCAGAATCTCTAGTGGAAGAAATTGTTGCCAATGAATCAAAAGGCAAACTAAAACTGAAAGTTGAAAATATCAAGTTCAACTATTTCAGTAAAAAAATAGAGTTACAAAACGTAACCTTTTTTTCCAATGATTCTCTCGATCTGAAAACTTCTTATCATTTCCAGGTTGATAAAATAAAATTGAAAGTAAAAGCACTGATCCCGATTTTTACAAGAAAGGAATTGAAGATCGATTCATTGACGCTTTTCGCTCCTAAAATCGAAGTCACAAGATTAAAGCCGTTGGATAAACCCATACTCGGTGAAGTTTCTATACCCCAGGAAATGGGAAGAGTGTATAATTCGATCATGGATGCGTTGAGATTTCTGGAAGTAAAAAGATTTCAATTCGACGAGGGCCAGTTCAAATTAATAAATAAAGTTATTCCCAACCAGCAACCGCTTGTTATTACAAGGCTTCATTTCCATATCGAAGATTTCAAGGTTGATTCCACTTCAAATCCTGAAGATTTTCCTGATTCGGACAAATTAGTTTTCTGGAGCAAAGGACAGGATATTACTTTTCCTGACGGGAACCATCGTCTTGCTTTCAGCCGGTTCCGCATCAAGATCAAAAAAAGGATTAATTGAAATTGACAGTTGTACGCTTATTGGGAAAAGAGGACCGAATAGCCAATCCGGCTTTTCACTTTTTCTTGATACATTAAAACTAACCAATGTCGATTTTAAATCTTTGTATGAAAAAGACCTGATAAAAGCGGATTCAGTGTATTGTTCAAATCCAAATTTTAAGATACAACTTGAATTAAAGAACAGGGAACCCGGTAAAGCAAAGATCCCAAACCTGGATACGCTGATCAATCAACTTACCGGTGACCTTCAACTGAATTACGTTGGAGTAAAAAATGCCACGTTAAATATTGTGACGACCCGGAATGATAACAGTACATCATTTACTTCCGAGAAAAATAATTTTGAAATGACGGGGCTTACAATAGATCATAGCCTGCCACAACCGGTTTCCTTGCAGGGATTCGACATGGCCATTCATAACTATGAAAATTTTGTAAAAGACAGCAGTTATTTCCTGCGGTTTGATAGTATTAAACTAAGAGAGAACAGGATATTATTAAGCAACTTTTCTATCAACACGGAGCCCTATAAGGATAAGCGTAATATACAGGTGCGACAATTTATTCTTAGTGAGTTATCGTGGGCAGATCTTTTATTTGACAGGAGGATCATTGCAAGGCAGGCATTTTTAATACGCCCGGTTATAGATTACTATCCATCGGCAACCGCAAGACCTAAAACCCGCAACCCGATCGTAAATTCATTAGAAGGCATTAATAATTTTATGAGCCTTGAAAAAATAATTATACAAAATGGAAAGATCAAAATAAAAACCCGGCATACGATCGATCTTTTATTAGATGATGCAAATCTTATACTAAACAGTAATAATATCGCCGACTCCCTGTCTATTGCAAATGTAGAAAGCTCGGTAGAGGCTCTTGATTTTAAAAGAGGGGTGATGAAAACAAAGAATTTTGTCGTGAATATGGAAGAGGCCTCATTCGATGGAATTTCGAAGCAATTTCTTTTTAAAAAATTCAGTGCGTATGATCACCAGCAAACATTTAACCTCGATGCCAGGAATGTAAGGCTTGACAGCCTTGTATTTATTGATTCTTTAAGATTAATATCAGGAAAAGGAATAAGCTGGAAAAAGGCAAATCTTGAAATCAACCTGCTATCGCCTGAAAAGAAAAAAAACAACCAGCCATTAGAATTACTCCTTAAAAATGTACAGGGAACCAATACCCAACTGTACCTGAATAGTATTAAAAGTTCGCTGACTGTCTTTTTGAATGACCTTTCATTTACATCGCTTCGAAAAAAAGAGAAATTTAAAGTGGATGGTCTTAAAACAAATGGAAAAGATCTCTACTGGTTCAATCCTGAATCATCCATTACCTTAAATAACTTTTCTGTTTATGACCAGGGAGTGTCATCGTTTGAAAACCTTCATTTCAAACAGGCAAGGAACAACAACAGTGTCGATATTAAAGCTCCCGCTATTGTTCTTACTGCTGATGTTAATAGTATTGTAAAGGGTTCTCCTGACCTGAAAAAAATAAAAGTCACCAACCCGGTTATAGAAATTCGTATGACAGAAAAGAAAGACAGCAACGCCGAACAAAAGTTGCCTGATATTTCAATTGACCAGGTTGAAGTTGTGCATCCCAAATTTTTATTTGAAAACGCCGCCTCAGAAAAAATAAAAAAAATTGAATGGGATGCCGGCGACAATGTGCTGTTACTTAAAAATGTAAATACAACCAGGGACAATAGTCAACTAAGCATCGCATCGCTGAACACAATTTTTTCAAATCTTTCATTTACCAACGCCAATAACAAAACAACATCAACAAAAGAAGGATCATTACAGGTACAGCTTAGTGATCTTGAAAATACGACCCGGAAAAAAATTAATTTGGTCTGTAAAAGTAAATGAAGCAAATGCCAAAAATTTTTCTGCAGACAGTATTGGTAAAAAACCGGCTAACGTAAGAATAAATGAAGGCCGGGTAAAGAATCTTGTTCTTGGATCGGAGATCAACAATGATATTAAGTCGATCATTGAAAAAAATCCTTCTTTTACGGTCAGTAATCTATCGGGAGCAAATCGTTGATGAAAAGAACAACTGGAAATGGCATAATCTTTTTTTTAATAAGCCAGGTCAAAGCTTTTCGCTGGATTCTTTCTCTTTTCATCCTGTTGTAAGCCGCGATGAATTTATAGCGGCAAGCAAATGGCAAACTGATTATATGACGTTAACGACGGGTAGAGTTGCCGTTTCAAAGTTTGATCTTGACCAATATCTTGAAGACAGCGTTTTCCGTTCTGGTAACATTAGTATAGATAGTGCGTACTTTACTTCTTACAGGGATAAAAGACCGCCATTCAGATCCGGCATTATAAAAGATCTTCCGGCAAAACTTATTCAAAAAATTCCTTTTAAAGTTTCGGTAGATACTATTGTTGTAACAAACGGCACCGCTGTTTATACTGAAGTAAATGATAAAACAGGTGAAGCAGCCGTGATCCCGATTACGCGGATGAGCGGTGATATTTTTCCCATAAAAAACTTTGACTTAACACCCACTGATACTTTCAGAATCCGATTAAATGGTTACTTACTTGATTCAGGATGGGTACGATTGCGAACAAGAGAATCTTACCTCGATACACTTTCCGGTTTTTTGATCACGATGAGAATGCGTCCGCATTCTATTATGTACCTGAATAAAATACTTCCTGCTTTGTCTTCAATAAAATTACAATCCGGTTATCTGGATACACTCACAATGCGTGCCATCGGGCAGGAACATCTTTCGCTTGGGTGAAATGAGTATGAATTACCATGATCTGAAAGTTCAGTTTTTAAAAAATGGAAAAGAAGAAAAGAAAACATTTTTAGCAAGGGCTGAAAACTTTTATTGCAAACAGCTTTATTATTAAAAATGAAAATACAAAAAGAGTGGGTGTAGTTTACTTTCCCCGCATACGCGACAGGTCTTTTATCAATTATTATATTAAAATTGCGATGAGTGGTGTGGCATCAAGTGTAGGAGCGAAGAAGAATAAGCGTTTAATGAAACGTTACAATAAGCAACTGAAGATTCGCCAATTGCCGGCTATCGATTTTGAGTAAGCGCTTAATTTAATGTCAGTGGGAAAACGATCTCAAGTGCACATCCTTTACCCGGTGATGAGATCAGTTTTACTTCACCTCCAAAGGCATCAACCCTGTTATAAACATTGACAAACCCAATGCCTTTTGATTCTACAGAGGTATCGAAGCCTTTGCCATCATCTGTAATTGAAAGGAATACCTGGCTATGGACTTCTTTTAAAGTAATATTTACATTTTTTGCATCGGCATATTTAATTATGTTATTCGTTTGTTCCTGCAGTATACGGAAGATCATCAGCTTTTGATCTTCGGAAAGGATCTTATCCAGTTTTTGGTCGTAATGGAATTTGGTTTCTATCTGCTGGAAAGCTTTCATATTAATAATTATATCATCAATACTGCGGCTGAGACCAATCATTTTTACCAGCGAAGTGTTCAGCGCTTTTGAAATTTTCCTGATCTCTTCTACCGCCATCACCTGGTAAGCTGTAGCTTTTTCAATATACTCATTTGCTTTTTCGGGATCAGTCTTTGCAGAATTCATAAACAATTTTGCACTCATCAATAACTGGTTTACGTTATCATGAAGCTCACGGCTGATATTGCTCCGTTCTGCTTCCTGTGCTGCAATGCCTGCCTGGCTGACCGCTTTGTGTTTTTGTTCCTGCTCCTGCAACAGTTGCTGTTCCAGTTTCTTCTTTTCAGTAAGATCACGAATGGCGCCTAATATCCTCACAGGTTTTCCCTGGCGATATAAGATCGTTCCTGAATCAAGTAAGAATTTATAATTACCATCGGCACAAAGAAAAAGATATTCATCCTCCCATCTTTCATTTCCATTTTGAATGTACTCCTGTACTTTTTTGCGAACTCTTTCCCTGTCTTTCGGATGTACTTTATTAAACCACCAATCCATATCAGGTTTTATTTCATCCCTGGTGTAACCGGATAATTCGTAAAATGTTTCACTGCGATAGATCTGGTTTGTTGCAAGATCAATATCCCAGATGGCATCCGAAGTTATTTTTGAAACATAGAAAAACCGTTCATTACTTTTTCTCAATTCTTCTTCGCGGTTTACACTATCGGTTATATCGGAAAATGAAAGCACCACGGCATAAGGTTCGAACTCTCCCATTCGGATCAATGCCTCAGAATTGATCAGTAACCAAACAAATAATCCGTTGGGAAGATTGACACCCATTTTTACATTGCGTTGAGGAAACCCTGTCTGTATGCTAACGACAGTAGGAAATTCATACCATGGAAAAGGAGTTCCATCAGCTTTGATAGCTTTCCATGATGAATCACCAAGCTCTTTTCCTAACATTTCTTCTTCTGTTAATCCTAAGATCGCAGAAGCTCGTTTGTTGCAGGTAGTGATCTTTCCGTCTTTATCCAGCATGATCACACCATCAACCAATGTATTTACAAGTTTCTCATAGGTTGCTTCGGCCTCTGCTAATTTTTTTTCCGTACTTTTTACTTTAGTGATATTATGATTTACAAAAATTATGTTTACGGGTTTGTTATTATCGTCAAGGATCGCTGTTGCTGTTGTTTTAAAAATAAATTTTTCTCCATCATGCCTGTGATAAATAACTTCTCCTTCCCAATTTCCTTTGTTTATTACTTCATTTTTTATGGATTCAGGTGTAGAATTCAATAGATCGATCTTGATCAGTTGAAACAGATTCTTTCCTCTTGCACCGGGAAGTCCATGTAGCTTTTCGGCTGCATCATTCCATCCAGTTATGTTAAAGGTAATGTCAGTAATGATTACTGCATCAGGCAGGTGATGGAGCAAATCAGTAAGTTCTGCAGCAGCTTTGTGGCTGACTGTGAGTGATGATTTGCTGCTTTTTTTGGCAGAGGAATTGGTTTTCATTGGATGCTTGATTCGGAACTTACAATAAACGAAAATTACATCCCAATCGTGTTTTAGAGTTGAGTTCTTTTTAGCAAATTCAGATTTAATGACCGGCGTTAAGGCTTTTTGAATTCATAATGATCCAAGCTGATTTTAATGATAGTAGTATACCGATTTGCTTTTCGTAAAATCACTTAACTTCGGTCTCGAATAGTTGTTTAACTAACTAATTTGATATGGAAAAAAGAAACATAAAAAAGGTAGCAGTTTTAGGAAGCGGAGTAATGGGTTCACGGATCGCTTGTCATTTTGCAGGTATTGGGTTACAGGTCTTATTGCTTGATATCGTACCGAAAGAAGCTACTGAAAGTAAAAAGCCGGCCGAGCGAAATAAAATTGTCAATGATGCATTAGCTGCAGCCATTAAATCAAATCCCTCTCCTGTTTATCATAAAAATGTGATCAAAAAAATTACGACGGGAAATTTTGATGATGACATGAAAAAAATAAGTGATTGCGATTGGACAATTGAAGTAGTTGTTGAAAGATTGGATATAAAAAAACAAGTGTATGAAAAAGTAGAACAGTTTCGTAAACCCGGTACGTTGATCACTTCAAATACTTCCGGTATTCCGATTCACATGCTATGCCGAAGGAAGAAGTGATGATTTTAAAAAACATTTTTGCGGCACTCACTTTTTTAATCCGCCACGTTACTTACGATTACTGGAAATTATTCCAACACCACATACTGATCCGGCAATTGTAGATTTCTTAATGAACTATGGTGATCTGTATCTTGGAAAAACAACTGTGCTTTGTAAAGACACTCCTGCTTTTATTGCAAATCGTATTGGCGTATTTGGCATCATGTCTCTTTTTGGATTGGTTGATAAGCTTGGATTAACGGTTGATGAAATTGATGCATTGACAGGGCCGATTATTGGTCGTCCAAAATCTGCAACATTCCGCACCGCTGATGTTGTCGGTATTGATACATTGGTAAAAGTTGCAAAAGGTGTTTATGATAATTGCCCAACTGATGAAGCAAGAGATGCGTTTAATATTCCTTCATGGTTAAATAAATTGGTGGAGAATAATTGGCTTGGTGATAAAACAGGACAAGGATTTTTTAAAAAAATAAAATTGCCGCTTACACAGGGAAGTCCTGAAGAAAGAAAATCAGATAAAGAGATACAGGTACTGGATCTGAAAAAGTTTGAATATGTTCCAAGAGTAAAAGCAAAATTTGCAACTGTTGAAGCTGCAAAGCCAATTGATGATCTTAATACAAGATTGAAAATGCTTGTTGCCGGGCAGGATAAAGCCGGAGAATTCTATCGTCATTTTCATTATGGTTTGTTCTCTTATATTTCTCATCGCATTCCTGAGATCAGTGATGAGCTTTATCGTGTTGATGATGCAATGATGGCTGGTTTTGGCTGGGAGATCGGTGCTTTTGAAAGCTGGGATGTGTTGGGTGTAGAAAAAACAACGAAAGCAATGAAAGAGGCCGGTTATAAAGTTGCCGCGTGGGTGGATGAAATGCTAGCAGCAGGAAATAAATCATTTTATAAAATTGAAGCGTGGCAAAAAATTATATTACGATCAGAATAGCAAAACATATAAACCATTGCCCGGTGGCGATGCATTTATTGTAATGAGCAATTACCAGGATAAACAAGTTTGGAAAAATGGAAGTTGCAAGTTGTATGATCTTGGCGATGATGTTTTAGGATTGCAATGGTTCACAAAAATGGGAAGCATTGGTGGTGATGTGCTTGGCGGGTATACAAACGGCAATTGATAAAGCAGAAAAAAATTATAAAGGATTAGTGATCGCCAATGAAGGGCCAAATTTTAGTGCCGGCGCTAATGTGGGAATGATCTTCATGCTGGCCATTGACCAGGAGTATGATGAACTGGATATGGCAATACGGATCTTTCAAAATACAATGATGAGGGCACGGTATTCTTCAATACCGGTAGTGATTGCTCCACATGGATTGGCCTTAGGCGGAGCTTGTGAATTGAGTCTGCATTCCGATAAATGTTGTCCTGCTGCTGAAACGTATACAGGGCTTGGTTGAATTGGGAGTTGGTTTGATCCCAGGTGGCGGAGGCACAAAAGAATTTACATTACGGGCATCTGATGAAATGCATGAAGATGAACCGGAAACCATCACTCTTAAAAATAGATTTCTTACCATTGCAACAGCCAAAGTAGCTACATCAGCCTTTGAAGGATTTGAACTTGGTATTTACAGAAAAGGATTAGATGAAGTAGTGATGAACCAGGGAAGAAGAATTGCAGAAGCAAAAAAATCAGTGATTGAAATTTTTGATTCCGGTTATTCAATGCCGGTACAACGAAAAGATGTGAAAGTGCTTGGGCAATCTGCACTTGGAGCATTGTATGCAGGTATTAATGGAATGTGGAGGGCTAACTATGCCACTGATCATGATGTAGTGGTTGCAAAAAAATTGGCGTATGTAATGTGCGGCGGTGATCTTAGCGAACCATCTTTAGTGTCAGAACAATATTTACTCGATTTAGAAAGGGAAGCATTCTTATCGCTATGTGGTGAAAAGAAATCTTTGGAAAGAATTCAATCAGTATTAAAGGGAGGCAAACCTGTAAGAAATTGAATTTATTATTCAATTCTTAACAAATATTTGCTGTCGCTTCGTAAACTCTATTAGCTGTCAAGCCATCAAAGAAAAAAAGATCAGACAATGAGAAGCGTCAGGTTTATCAGTTTTCCTATTTTTCTTTTTCTATTCAATTACTCCCTGGATGCACAATCTGCTGATACATTATCTGCATCAAAAGTAATTGAGCAAGGATCAAAAGGAGATATCATTCTTGGAAAAAAAATTAAAAAAGATCAATTAAAAGAGACCCCTGTTTTACTTCATCAAAGAGATTCAGTTTGCAGAAAAGATGTTCTTCGGTCCTCAAAAAAATTACGCAGAAAACAAAATAGAAACAACTAACATTTCAAATTAAAAAGGGACAGCTAAATCTGCCCCTTTTATGTTTTATTTTTCTCTTTCTTATTTTTCGATAAACATTCCTGAAAATCTGTTTTCATTTAGCGAATTGTTGAAAAGCTCAGCTTCCTTTGCAGCCCTAAAACGAAGGTCTTGCTGCCAATCTGTAGTTGTGATCCTGAAGTTTCCAGTTGTTATATATTTTAACGCAGCGGCCAAACAAGGTTCATCTGCATTGCCCCAATTTTTATCTACGCCATCTGGCGCAAGTTTATCGGGAGCAAAGCCTGTGTAATAGTCCGCGTTTCCTGCACTATTCACTGTTTTAAATGAAATAGGATAAATGACGTAATTATAAATTGGTATTGGGAAAAAACCAACTGGCTTACCATAGGTTGTATCACCAATCAATTTTACATCCATGTAAGGTTTAAGATTATTAATTAGTAATTCACTTGCCGAAGCAGAGCCACCTGATACTATAACAAAAGTGCGAGACAAGTTTAGGTTGCCGGCTTTCTTAAAATTAACTGAATTGGCAGCTGAAGTGAAAATATTTCCATAACCGAGCTTACTTCGAATCAATTGGTGCTGATTATTCTGTAAAGTCGTATTAAATATATATTTATACATAGTTTGGTTATTAGCCGCTGAAGGGGCAATCAGGTTTGCCAGTGTGTCCTGGGTTTCGACAGAGCCGCCGGGATTGTATCTAAGATCGATGATCAATTCATTGATATTCTGGCTTTGAAAATAAGAGAATAATTGCGCCAATTCATTCCTTGATGGCTGTCCAAAAAACTGGTTAAATACAAAGTAGCCAACCTTTTTTCCACCAACGTCAAAAACATTTTTATAAAGTACAGCATTGGCAGTAAAACTAGTCTTGTTTAGATTTAATGCCGAAGTAGTTCCATCAGACTTTTTAAATTCAAAATTTGCACTTGTAACAGTACCAAAGAAAACATCATTCAAAAGGTTAACGCTATTTTGATCATACCCGATCGAATTCCCATTGATCTTCGAAATATACCAGCCTCGCTGAACACCTGCAAGACCTGCAGACGACTGTGCATACGTATACGTAACAAACCAATAAACAGAATCAATAGGAGAAACTTTGTCAATTGATGCAGCTTTGATAAAAAACCCAAAATCCTGATCTTCCCCGGTTTGAAGACCGCCTGACTCTTCCTGAGTGGTCACAAAACTAAATCTGTCAAGAGGCTGAAGGTTTCTAATGGCAGTCATTACTTTTTCTGCTGATTCAAGTTCACTTGACCCCTTGTACTGCCGGGGTTTAAACTGATCATATGCAGGAATTACGTCTTGCCATAAATAAACTTCTTTCGTGTACAAATAAACCGAATCTCTTAATAGGTCTTCTTTTGATGATGTTGAAGGAGTAGGATTTGGTGCATCAACATCTTTCTTTTTGCATGAGATTATTAAAATTGAACTCGTCAATAACAGTTGCCACAATAATTTCATAGTTTTTAATATTTTTTAATGGATTGCAAAAATACTTACTTATGCAGGAATCAAATAGAGACAGGAACTTGTTCTTTTCAATAAGTTTGTTAATATTATAAATTTAATGCGTAAATAATGACTTACTTCTTTGAGCTACTAATATCCGGAGATCAGAAGATAAGCAGGTCCGAAAAAAGCGATGTTTTTCTCCCGGGTTATTGATAATTTTAAGCGTTGTCAAAACAACGATTTTTTATGATCTCGAAAAGGGTTTTTCTTTACAAGCTTTACATCGTCTTTACCATCGTCGTAATATGGGTGCTATTCAGTATTGTTCTTCTTTATAATATAGTAGAAGTCGACAAAGAAGCACTGGAAACCAGGAGGCTTAGTTACTTTTCGCTTGGATTTGCTATCATTGGCACTATTGTAGTAAGTGCAGAAGCATTTTTTTTGAAAGATGCTTTTCGAAAATTACCGATATGGCTTTCTACCATATTGAGAATGACGCTAACATTTTTGTTATTTCTCGTGGTATCGATCATTTTATTACTTGCCTATTGGATCTTCCGCTATAATGGCGAACTAAACTTTATTCAATTTGAAACAAAATTCCTCCACAAGGTGATCCTCACATCCAGTTTCCTGATGGGTATGATCGATCTTGGTGTATTGTCCTTTGTTTCCATCCTCGTACTCGAAATCTCTGACAAATACGGGCCAGGAGGATTAAGAAATTTAATTCGCGGCCGTTACCATAAACCAAGAAAGGAAAACAGGATATTTCTTTTTCTTGATATCAATGATTCTACAACGATAGCAGAAAAGATCGGCCATGAAAAATATTTCAATATGCTTCATGATTTTTTTGCGGACATTACCGAACCGATCATTGCTAATTGGGGACACATCTATCAATATGTTGGCGATGAAGTTGTGATCTGCTGGAAAAATAATCATAAAAACAAACGCAGGTGTTTGAAATTTATCAGTGATTCCTTAGTGGCCATCGAAAAAAAAGAGAATTATTACATGAAGGAATACGGCGTTGTTCCGTCATTTAAGGCCGGTGTGCATGCCGGCCAGGTAACAGTAGGCTATATAGGTATTATAAAAAAAGAGCTTGTATTCAGCGGCGATACGCTTAATACCACTGCAAGGATCAGGAGCAAATGTCATGAACTAAAACATTCATTCATATTATCCATCGATTTTCTTCATGATTTCGAAGTGCCGGCAGCATACAGTGTGATTGAAATTGGTGAAATGGAATTCAAAGGACGTAAGGAAAAATCCAGGGTGTATTCTTTAGAATTAAATTGATAATTTTATTCACGTTGATCAGCAACATTCGCTTATGGCCTCACGAAGAATCATTAATTACAGACTTATTGTACTTGCAAACATCTCTATCATTTGGGTAGTGTTTGCATTCCTCTTCCTTTATAATATTATTCTTATCGACAAAAATGATGTAACAGGCCGTTCACTAATTATATTTTCCCTGGCCTTTGCAACTATTGGTTTTGTCGTTTCAGCTACGCTGATATTTTATTTAAGGAATGCCTTTCGCTTTTTTCCTTTATGGATCTCTGTGTTGCTGAAAATGGTCCTCACCTTCTTTCTTTTTGTGTTGATCGCTTTTGTAATGCTTGCCATGTATTACGTATTTGCAGAGAAAGGAACATTTGAAAGTTTTCTGGGAACATTCTACCGCGATGTCTTTCTTTCAAAAGCCTTCATGATCTTTATGTTTGACCTTGGCATCATGACCTTGCTGACAATTATTGTACTGGAAGTGATGGACAAATATGGCCCGGGTGGATTTTGGAGTTTGATGCGTGGCAAATACAGTAAGCCAAGAATTGAAAACAGGATCTTTATTTTTTTAGATATCAATAATGCTACAACCATTGCCGAACAACTCGGCCATACAAAATATTTCCCGTTGCTAAGAGATTTTTTTGCAGAAATAACAGTCCCGCTTCTTGCTAATGGAGGAGAGATATACCAATACGTAGGAGATGAAGTTGTGCTTTCATGGAAAAACACACCACTGAATAAACAACGCTGCTTCAGATTTTTGCGCCAGGCTTTCTTCTTATTAAAAAGGCGAGAGCCAAAATTTATGAAACGATATGGGGTAAGCCCAACCTTTAAAGCCGGTATTCACTCAGGTGAAGTAACAGCCGGTGTTATTGGCATTATAAAAAAGGATCTTGTATATAGTGGCGATACATTGAATACCGCTGCCCGTATAAGAAGCAAATGTCATGAGTTAGAAGAATCGTTTGTTGTATCAGGTGATTTTCTTCATGAATTTTCCACGCCGTTTGCGTATAAGGTGAATGAAATTGGTGAAATGGAGTTTAAAGGAAAATCAGAAAAGGAAAAACTGTTCTCAGTAATTTTTGAATAATGGGATCTGCAGAATTAGATATACATCTTCATCAACTTTTCATCTATTCCAATATTATTACTTATGGCAATGCCGCCAACCCGGAGATCACGGAGGCGATAAGAGACGAGATTGAAACGATGTGGAATGAACCAAGAGCAAGTTTGCGATTTGGGAATATGATGTTTGAAGTTGTATTTAAAATTCATGCCTGGCACAATCCCTTAATTAATCCTTTTGATATTTACCGGAATCTTGACCCAAAGAACAATTATTTCCGGATTGAAGAATATTCTCATAATCATATTTCATTTGTTGATGGATTGAATTGCAACAGTGGTTATTTCAAACTTGAGAATTTATATAAAGGTTCCACTACTGCTGCTCATGAATATGGACACACCATTGGCCTCAATCATCCAAAAAATATGGATATACGGGGACAAGGAGTGCCCGGTATTATGTATCCAAGGGGCACATTGGTTGATCCGCAATTCCAATATGATCCATCAAAGCCTGCGGGAGTAACCGGCGGCACAATGCATCCGATGTATAGAAAAGTAAAACTAGCAGATCTTGAAGACTTGAAACTTCACCGCCTGCAGTTTCATCATGGCAAAGCCGTGCTTGGTGAATTCACCAATGTCTGGCATGAAGATCATGCTAAAGTGAAACCCGAGGATTTTTTTGGTGGAATAATTGAAGGATAGTAGCCCGGATTTGCAAATCCGGTTTACTGGCGGGATAATTGAAGGATAGCTGATCTTATATCCGGGTATTGAAAAATAAAACCTGCTTGTTGCAGCTTCTCTGAGCTAACTGTTGTACTCTTTAAAATTTCGCCGATCAACTCACCGAATACAATCTTTAAAGCAAATGCCGGAGCATGAATTGGTATAAAAAACTTTTTTGTGCTCTTAGCAATTTCCAAAATCAAATCTTTATTTGTTGCCGGCTCTGGAGAAACCACATTATACACTCCTTCCATTTGCTCATTTTCCATTGCAAAAAGAATTGTTCTTACCAGGTCATCGATATGAACCCAACTGAATATTTGTTTTCCATTGCCGATTATTCCCGCCACTCCAAATTTTATTGGATTTTTAAATTCAACATAAGCACCACCTTCAGTGCTTAACACAGGACCGATACGCAGTTTTATCAATCGCTTGCCAAGAAATGATGCCGGCTCAATTGCAGCTTCCCATTGTTTACATGTTTGCGCCATGAAATCATTAGCGACCGGATCATTTTCTGTAAACGGTTTTGCTGCTTTATCATCACCATACCAGCTAATGCCCGATGCGCTTATTACAACTTTTACTTTATTAGAAATCGTTTTTAAACTTTCGATGATCAGTTTAGCGCTGTCAACCCGGCTATTTACAATTTCCTGCTTTCGTTTATTTGTCCATCTTTTATCTGCAAAGTTTGCACCGGCGAGGTGAATGATGTGGTCTGCTTTTGCAAAAGCTTCTTTATCGAGAGTTTGTTTTTCGATGTTCCATTCTGCAAACGATAGTTTATCGTTCTTGGTTTTTTGTTTATCGCTTGGATTGCGGGTAAGAACGATCACATGATAACCTCTTTCGATCAGCGCCTGTGTTAATGCGTTGCCGATCATTCCTGTGCCACCGGTTATCAGAACTGTTTCCATTGATTTGATTTACCTGTTATGTACAACCATTAAGTCTTTGCTTTGTTCAAATCAGATTCAAAATTAAAATGATGATGTTGTTTGACTGTTACTCTTTATCCACCCCCACTTGAAAATTTCTTTTTATTGAAGTACTTCCCCGCCGGCGGGGGACAATGAGCATTCCATAATTCGGATAAAAAATAGGTTGCTTTGTTCAAATAGAGGGATGTATATTATCCCCCGCTGGCGGGGGCCGGAGGTACAATAATTAAGAAAGATCGAACGGGGGTGGACTTAATGCTGAATAGAATTACTGAACGTACAAGAGTGCGACGCAAGAGGTGATGATCCGCCTCAGGCGGACGGAAGCTGGTAACATAATTATAGTTATCAAAATGAAGAAGAGACTAGGATGCTGTGGAGATTGCTTCGTCGGTACGCTCCTCGCAAGAAATAACCCCCCGATAGAAATCGGGGGGAACAACTAAAAACACAAGCCTGGAGGCTGTGGCCCTTCGACAGGCTCAAGGATATTCAAGAGGATCGGGATCTTAAAAAAACCATTGATTCATTTAGTCAGGTTTTTTCCCGTCTAAAAATGTATTGATAGTACTGATCTTTGATTGATTGTTTTCGTCGGTCTTGACTTCGTAGTTGCTATAAAAATTTTCGACTGCAGCAGCGGAACTGCCATACAATTCCATATTGCGGCGGATATAAGCCGGCACAGTCTCAAACTCATTATTCGGGTCGGCCGCGTTAATGTTGAATGACAAATTACGCAGCTTCTTCAACCTCTCGGTTGCCCTACGTTGTTGATCTTCATCATCGTTCCCGAGTCGGGAATCCTCTTCAGAAGCAGTCAAAGGTTGCTGAGAATGATGGGCCAACGGCCTATCCGCCGCTGGAATGTCATTCCGCATGACCAATTGCATATCGCAAGGAGATTCCTCGCTGACCTGCTTTGGATCATTTTGCGGAATACTTGGTTCTTCTGCAGAAAGCATTGGGGTAGAGACCCCTACTTTTGGTTCTGCGTAAATATTGGACGGTCTGGCCAGATACCCCCCCGATGCTGCAGACGCCGGTGAGGCATTATCTTTAGTGGAAACTTTCTCGTCCTTATTGTTTGTGGATTTTACGGGATTGGTATCCGAAAATACTACTTCATATTTTTCTGTGGATATCATTTTTTCCCCAGTAGAATCACTCATCAATCTATTCGTGGTTTCACCTGGTATTTTTTCGGTAACATGAATATCCCACACAACAGTTTTATTTTCTTCTGTGGGCTGTAATGTGTACGATTCATTCTCCTGTTCTTCTAATTCTTCATCTTCAACGATCATCATTGCAGATACAGGTTCTTCTGATGCAGGAATATTATCGACAAGTGTTGGTGCAAGCAGATCAACTACTATTGTTGCCGGTTTTACTTCATCTGTTACTTTCTTTTTTTCTTCTTCACCCAACACCATTACAATTTTTTCTTCTTTAGGTTCTTTCTTTTTTATTTCTTTTTTTTTAAAAGGATCTTTATGTTCAAAACCTGTAGCAATAAGTGTGATGCCGAATTTATTGTCCGAGTGTATTATCATATCCCAGTCCTAAGTATCACATCTGTATCTTCACCTGCCTGGCTCAACAAATAATTTTGAATGATCTCCACTTCATCCATGGTGAATTCATGTTCGCCTTCAGCATGAATTGATATTGATAAGTATCCATTTTGCGCCACGGATATCATTATCATTCAGCAATGGAGAATTCAATGCTTCTTCAATTGCTTTCTGTGCCCGGTTCTCTCCTTCATGCAGTGCACTGCCAAGAATAGCAACACCACCATTTCTCATTACCGTACATACATCTGCAAAGTCAACATTGATCTGGCCGGTACTGTTGATTACATCAGTGATACATTTTGCTGCAGTTGCCAATACATTATCTGCTTTTGCAAATGCTTCCTCATTTTTAAGATTGCCAAACTGGTGACGCAGTTTATCATTGCTGATCACAAGCAATGTATCAACATACTGCTTTCAGATTTTTGATTCCTTCTTCTGCCTGTGCAATTCTTTTTTTTCCTTCATAAGCAAAAGGAGTTGTTACAATACCTACGGTAAGAATGCCAAGGTCTTTGCAAATCTTTGCAATGATGGGCGCACCACCTGTTCCGGTTCCACCACCCATACCTGCAGTGATGAATGCCATCTTGGTATTCACTTCAAGTATCCGTTTTATTTCTTCAAGGCTTTCTTCTGTGGCCTGTCTTCCAATTTCAGGATTGGCGCCGGCACCAAGCCCTTGTGTAAGATGCGGGCCCACTGTATTTTATTTGGCACCATGCTTTGTGCAATTGCCTGTGCATCTGTATTACAGATTATGAAGTTTACGCCTTCAATCTTCTGGCTGAACATGTGGTTAACTGCATTGCTTCCACCACCTCCAACACCAATCACTTTGATGATGGATGATTTTTCTTTTGGCAAATCAAAATGTATCATAATGTTGAATTTTAAAATGGGTTAGTAATTTATAGTCGAGCTATTAGTTTATGGGTTGAGTTATTAATTATTGATTCAATTAATAATTATTAATCTATTAATTTAAAGATGCATGATCTTCTTCTTCTTTAAACAGATCAATCAATCCAGTCTTTGAATTTGTCCCAGAAACCTTTAAGATTTTTCGCTTTGTCATCTTATCGGCAGTATACTGCTTCTTCAGCAATTATCTACTTCTTCAGTTGCTGCTGCTTTCAAGCTTTCAGGTACTTCAACTTCTTTGAAATCCATTTCAAACTGCTTGCGCTTATGTTCATAATCATTATATCCTTTTAATATCAAACCAATACAGGTTGAATACATTGGCTTGGCCAATTCTTCAATATGACCTGCTGCAAGATGTTCATTCGGGATAACCGATCCTTGCATTCAAGCCTGTTACATATTCCGTTAACTGGATCAGATGTTTCAATTGTGAACCGCCACCGGTAAGAATGACACCACCATTCAAGCATCCGGTTATCAAGCCAACCTGTTTTAAATGATAAGTAACAAAATCCATGTATCTCGCTCATCCGTGCCTGGATGATATTTGCAAGATTTTTTACACTGATCTCTTTTGGCGGCATTCCACGTAAACCGGGAATAGTGATAAAAGCATTTGCTTTTGCTTCATTCGACAATGCACTTCCAAACTGAACTTTCATTTGCTCAGCCTGTGTTTTTAAAACACCCAAACCTGTTTTGATATCATTGGTAATATTTTCACCGCCAAAAGGAATAACTGCAGTATGTTTTAAAATACCTTCATAAAAAACAGCAAGGTCAGTTGTACCACCACCAATATCAACTATTGCAACACCTGCTTCCAGATCTTCTGTCGCACATTACTGCTGCTGCAGAAGCAAGTGGCTGCAATACCAGATCTTTTGTTATTAAGCCTGCTTTTTCAACACTGCGGTTGATATTCCGGATTGCATTTTTATCACCGGTAATGATGTGAAAATTTGCGCCAACTTTTACACCACTATATCCGATCGGGTTAGGAATATTTTGAAAATTATCAACTGTAAATTCCTGCGGAATCACATCAATGATCTGGTCACCTGCAGGAATGTAAGTTTTGTATTGATCATCTACCAACTGATCAATTTCTCTACTGTGTGATTTCTTCTTCAGTATTCTGGCGAACAATATCGCCACGGGTTTGCAAGCTTTTAATATGATGGCCGGCAATGCCCACATATACTTCTTTAATTTCAAGGTTGGGATTAGATGCATAACAATTTTCAAGTGCTGCATTTGATGGCTTTGATCGTTTGATCGATGTTCAACACCTTGCCGTGTTTTACACCGTTGCTGTTGGCACGGCCAAAGCCAAGGATCTCGAGTTTGCCAAATTCATTTTTTCGTCCGGCAATGGCAGCAATTTTTGTGGTGCCAATGTCCAGTCCTACGATAATGGGTTGTTCGTTGTTCATGATATTGTATGTTTTTAGTTGTTTATTGCGAGGCGAATTGTTTGGTCGAAGCAATCTCCTCAGTTTATTAATTTGTTATTAGTTGATTGTTTTCATTTTTAGTTTTATGATACCAGCTTCGTCCGCCTGAGGCGGATCATCTTCCGTTGCGTCGCACTCTTGTACTTTCAGTAATTCTATTCATCTTTTTTGTCCACCCCCTTTCGATCATTCTTCTTGTTTGTACATCCGGCCCCCGCCAGCGGGGGACAATGAACTGTCCTTTATTTGAAATCAATAACTCATTAACTCAATAACTTGCTCACTCCCGACTCTGAACTCTGAACTCTTGTACAGACAAGGCATGCCTTGTCTCTACTGTCTACTGACTCCCGACTCCCGACTGCCAACTGCCTACTGGTTTCTCTTCGGCATCACTGCCCGTGCTTTGCTCTTTTCGCTTTTAGAGGGTAAGGATTCAGTTTTCAAAGCATTTGGGTTAGTAGATTGAGTGCTGGTGGCCCTCAACTCATTTGTACTTACTTGTGCTCCACTTATAGTTGGTTTTTCAGTGATCGGTTTTATTGCAGCAATGCTATCATACTGCTTTTGCATTTGCTTGAGCATCTCATCTACTCTTCTTTTCAGCATTACAGTATCCACCTTGTTTTTGTCCGTACCTCGTTTTGTTCCCACTACCTGGCCGGAGTATTGAACGTCAATCATACTATATGAATCAAATCCTTTTTGTGCCAGTACTTGTTTATAAAAGATCATTAGCCGATTAAATTTCTTTTCAATGTCTTTCGCATTTCCAAGTTTTATTAAATGATTACCTACTACAGGGCTTACTTCAAAGTTTTTTTCCGGGGTTATGTCTATTTGCGCCACCTGGCTCATCCAGAAAGGATCATTCTTTATATAGGTTGCTATATTTTTTACATCGTTTAACAACAAGCTGTCTTTAGCAGAATAAATTTTTTTATCAATAAACCCGGTAAACACCGGTACCCTTGCACTCAGCTTACCCGAAAGAGGCAATTTCTTTTCTGTGCTGTCGATATAAAATGTATTGCCTGCTGTTGTAAAAATTCTGGCGACCGGTTCTCTTTCATAAACCTCAACATGTAACACGTTGCGATTATCAAAATACATTTCCGCTTTGCGTATCCAAACGTTGTCTCTTAACAGTTGTTCAAGCTTTTTAAGATTGATCTCTTTGATCTTCTTTCCTTTTATTTCTGAACCGGCTCCTGCTCTAAGCAGTTTCCTGATATCATCAGCATCGATGAAATAATTGTCTTCGGTTCCTTTAATTGCAATGGTGTAGTCAGTACAATCCTCCCTGTTCTTTTTACCGATCGCTGCAATTAACAAACTCAGCATGCCGCCAGCGATGCAAACCCAGAGCATCACAAATAATATTTTCCGTATTGTCGCTTTTGTATTCACAAAAAAATTATTTCACTATTTCAAAATTTCTTTTATTGGATCTACCAACAGGTCAATATCCCCTGCGCCGGCCGTTACCAACACTTTTCCATTCCTCTTAAAATCTTTTTTTATCCAATCTTCTAATTCCTCTTTATCCAAAACTCTTTTATTCTTGTTTTTCATTTTATTTAAGATCATTTCACTGTTTACTCCTTCTATCGGTAATTCTCTTGCCGGATAAATTGGTAACAAGATCACTTCATCTGCCATATCCAGTACTTCTGCAAATCCATCTGCCAGATCCCTTGTTCGTGTGTACAGATGCGGTTGAAATATCACCGTCATTTTTTTTCACTGAACAAAGATTTTGCGCCGCTGATCAATGCCCTCAATTCTTCAGGGTGATGCGCATAATCATCAATAAAAACCAGGTCATTCGGTTTTAATGATATACTCAAATCTTCTTTTCACTCCCTTGAAATCTGCTACTGCCGCTTTGATCTTTTCATTCATCGATTTCTAAAGAACTTGCTACCGTTATTGCTGCCACTGCATTTTCTATATTGTGCATTCCACCCATATTCAATCTCACATTTTCAATCCGATAGCTATCGGATCCTTTTCTTTTATCACTACATCAAATTCATAACTTCCATTCATCATCCTTATATTGTCAGCATATGCATCTGCATTTTCATTTTGCAAACTATAAGTCAGATGTCTTGCTCCCTTTAGATCCTTTGTTCTCTTTAAGTCCAAACTTGCTGATCAGTAAACCACCCGGTTTTATTTTTCCACTGAAATCAATAAATGCCTGTTCCATTTCTTCAGCAGTTCCATATATATCCAGGTGATCCGGATCCATTGCTGTGATGATCGCTATATCCGGACTTAATTTCAAAAAACTTCTGTCATACTCATCGGCTTCTACCACACATACATTTCTTTCACTGCTCCAGAAATTGGTTCCATAATTTACCGAAATACCACCAAGAAATGCATTGCAACCATAACCGCTATCCGCAACAAATGCGCAATCATCGTTGTGATTGTTGTTTTACCATGCGTGCCTGCAATACATATATTAAAAGAACTTTCTGTTATCGATCTGCAACACATCACTTCGCTTCACCACTTTATATCCATGCTGCTGGTAATACACCAATTCTTTATGATCTTTTGGAACAGCCGGTGTATACACCACCAGCTCAGCATCTTTCGGAATCAGGTCAACATTCTCTTCATAATGAATTTGATTCCCGCCTGCTTCCAATTCCTTTGTTAAAGCAGTTGGTGTTTTATCATACCCACTTACCTTTACTCCCTTTGAATGAAAGTACCTTGCCAGTGCACTCATCCCGATTCCGCCGATCCCAATAAAATAAACCGAACTTTCAGACCTTTGCATTCATCTAAAGATGTTCATCTCATGATCATTATCAATGTTCAATCTCGTTCAGACATGCTGCAATGTCTCTACATTTCGAACTCGATTTTCGTACAGACATTGCATGAATTGTCTCTACAATTACCGATTCTTTTCAGCCCCCCGAAGGGGGAATTCATAAGGACAGTATTCGAACCATTTTGAATCCGTCAAAAACTCATTTCAATCAATTTCAAAATCTCTTCGCTATTATTTCATCAGCATCCGTTATAGCTAACTGACTAATATTATTTTTCAATTCATTTTGTCTTGCTTTCATCTTTTGCCAGCTCAATGATCATCGGTACCACTTTATCCTTTGCTTCACTATCTTTTACCATCATCGCTGCATTTTTATTTACCAGTTTCATTGCATTTACCGTCTGGTGATCTTCTGCAGCAAAAGGATAAGGCACAAATAAAACTGGCTTTTTCACAACACATAATTCAGCAACTGTCATGGCTCCGGCTCTTGAGATCACAATATCTGCTGCTGCATAGGCATATTCCATCTGTGTGATAAAATCATTTACCCAAACTGCCTGGTTTTCCTGCTACGCTGTTCTCTTGCTTTTGCCGCATAAGGTTTTCCTGTTTGCCAGATCAGTTGCAAGCCTGGCATTCAACAATTCATCAAGATGCTGTATCGATCGCTTCATTGATCGATTTTGCTCCAAGACTTCCGCCAACTACAAAAACCGTTTTCTTTCTTTCATCCAGTGAAAAGAATTTCAATCCTTCACTTTTGAAACTGTTGATTGAGAAATGGCAGCTCTTACAGGGTTTCCTGTGATCACAATTTTTTCTTTCGGAAAAAATTTTTCCATTCCATCTGTATGCTACAAAAACTTTTGTTGCTTTTTTTCCAAGCATCATATTCGATTTGCCTGCAAATGAATTCGACTCATGAATAAAAGTTGGAATATTCTTTTGCCTGTGCAAACCGCAACACCGGGAAACTTGAATAACCACCAACACCTATCACTGCATCCGGTTTGAACTCATTCATGATGTTTCTCGACCTGGAAAAAACTTTTCACCAGCTTAAATGGCAAACCAATATTTTTTATCAAAGAACTTCTGTTGAATCCTGCTATATCCAATCCTTTTATTTTATATCCTGCCTGCGGTACTTTTTCCATTTCCATTTTTCCTTTTGCACCGACAAACAATATCTCAATCGACTTATCTATTTTTTTCAATGCATTGGCAATTGCTATTGCCGGAAAAATATGTCCACCTGTTCCTCCTCCTGCTATTATAATTCGTTTGCTCACTTTTAAAATGTTCAATCTTCAATTCTCAATGTTCAATGCTCATTCTGTATTCAATTGAAACTTGAATATTGATCATTGAGCATTGATCATTTCTCTTTTTCCTTCCAATTGCTCCACATTTCTTGCCACACTTAATATAATTCCTATCGCCAAACAGGTAAATATGAAACTGCTTCCTCCCATGCTTACCAATGGAAGTGTTACACCTGTTACAGGAAATAAATTCACAGTTACAGCCATATTTGCCACTGCCTGTATCGCCAGTGTAAAACTTAATCCCAATGCCAGGAATGCACCGAATGCATAAGGACATCGTTTAAAAATCCGATACATCGGTACAGAAACACGAGATAAATAAATACAATAAATGCTCCGCCCATCAAACCATACTCTTCAATAATGATTGCGATATATGAAATCATTATATGCCTGCGGTAAATAATCCCGTTGTTGTACTGTTGCCCGGACCAACTCCTAACAATCCACCTTTTGCAATGGCGATCTTTGCCTGGTTACCTGGTACGTATCATCATCAATCTGATTCTTTGCTTCCATAAATAAATCCTTCAACACGATTGATCCAGGTATCCACTCTTCCAAAAAGACCGGAAGATGATTTTTTTGCAGTTACCGATTCATCATTACCTGAATTATGGCGGATAACAGCGGCAGCTAATCAGAAATACAATTGGAATCATGGCAATACCAACTGTTATCAATAAATGTTTTGTTTTTGCTCTTCCGATAAACAACAACATCAGGCAACTTGCTCCGAGTAACAATGCAGTGGAAAGATTTGCGGGTGCAATCAATGCACAGTAATGCCAACAGGAATGATCACCGGCAGAAATCCTTTTTTGAAATCTTTGATTACATTCTGTTTTTACTTAGCAGTCTTGCGAGGTACATGAACAAAGCAAGTTTGGCCAGATCAGATGTCTGCATGGTCATATTGATGATCGGCAATCGGATCCAGCGGCTGCCTTCATTCATGCGTACACCAAAGAATAATGTATAGATCAAAAGCGGAATTGAAATTAAGAAGAGATATAGTGCAACTTTGGAATAAATAGTATAATTGACAAGATGGGCAAAATAGATAACCAGCATCCCGATAATGATAAATGCAATCTGTTTGAACAGATAGATTTCTGTATTGCCTTTATAATTTTTATAAGCCAATGAACCGTGGCGCTGTATACTGCCAGCAATGAAACAAGTACCAGTAATATCACCAATGCCCAGATCACTTTATCACCTCTTTGTTTTGCTGACCAGATTACCGAACTAAGGCTTCTGTTTCACTGATTCGTAATGTTTATTGCTATCAGCAATTCATGTTAATGACTTTATTCGTACTCATTATCTTAGTTATCATTCCATGCTCGATCAACTCTGACTACGAACTTCTACAACTCCTTCACCGCTTGCTTAAACTGGTTTCCCCTGTCTTCATAATTTTTAAACAGATCAAAACTTGCACAGGCCGGGCTCAACAACACCACATCTCCTTTTTCTGCAAAATGAAAAGCAGCATGTACTGCTTCTTCTGCACTGCCTGTATTCACAATAGTGCTTATTATATTTCCAAATGCTTCATGGATTTTCCGGTTATCGGTACCCAGACAAATGATTGCTTTTACTTTTTCTTTTACCAGGTCTTGATCAGTGAATAATCATTTCCTTTATCCACGCCACCCAAGATCAGGATGGTTGGCTTGGTCATACTTTCCAATGCATACCAGGTAGAGTTTACATTGGTTGCTTTGCTGTCATTGATAAATTCAACGCCTCGGATGGTTGCCACAGGTTCCATCCGGTGTTCCAGGCTTTGAAAATTCTGTACCGCTTCCCGGATCTTTTCTTTCCGGATATCCATCGTTGATCGCTGCTACACATGCTGCCATCGTGTTATATTGATTATGTTTTCCTTTCAGGGCAAAATCATATACGCTCATACTTGTAAAATCTTCTCCTGTTCTTACGTACATGTCCCCGTCTTTGATAAATGCTCCTTTCGGTAGTTCTTTTTTCATGCTGATTGGTAGTGGGTTTGATTGAATATTGAATTGGTTTAAATATTTCATAGTTATTTCATCATCTGCGCAGTAAATGAAATGATCATCTTGTCTGCTGGTTCATAGCGATACGGAATTTGCTTCGTGATATAATTTTCAAATTGTATTCGTAACGGTCCAGTGATCTTCAGTGATGTTGGTCAGTATCGCTATATCCGGTCTGAATGTTTTGATATCATCCAACTGGAAACTGCTGATCTCTGCTACATACAACGGTTTGGGATCTTCTGCTACCTGCCTGGCAAATGAATAACCGATATTGCCAACCATCGCACAATCCAAGTCCTGCTGTTTTGCAGATATGATAAGTCAATGCAGTGGTTGTCGTTTTTCCATTGCTGCCGGTGATGGCGATGATTTTACTGTCGCCTTTGAACCGGTAAGCCAGTTCTATTTCACTGATGATTCAATTCCTTTTGCTCTGATCTTTTTCACCATTTCATTTTTTTCCGGTATGCCCGGGCTTTTCATCACTTCATCAGCATTCAGGATTTTTTCTTCATCATGTGCTGCCTTCTTCAAATTCAATTCCTGCATTCTGCAGCTCGTTACGATAATTCTCTTTCAAAGAACTTTCATCGGAAAGAAACACTCATATCCTTTTTGTTTTGCCAGCAATGCAGCGCCGACACCACTTTCACCTCCGCCGAGTATGACAAGTCTCTTGCTCATAAGCCTCACCCTCTTATCCCTCTCCATAGGGAGGGAGGCGTAAAGGTTTTCAATCACTTTTGTAATTAAGCATTTCAACTTTTGTTCTATGTTCATCAATCAGATACTGACTAATCATTAAACGTTTCATCAGGGGCCTTGTGCCGATCTCCTAAGGCGGGACGGATGTACGGAAATTGGTTCTTCACAAGCATTAGTTTTATTCTGCACCACAATCTGTTTGGACTTCGATATAGTTTCTTAGGGTTGAATCGAGGGCGGTTTTTCAATAATGCGTTCGTCAATCATGAACTGTCAATGGTAAATAGATCATTTATATTGTTTCATTCACTACTCACCATCACCATTCATACTCACTATCTTAATTTCAATGTTACAATACTTAACACCACACACAATATCGGTCACGATCCAAAACCTTGTCACGATCTTTGCTTCATGATATCCTTGCTTCTGGTAATGATGATGCAATGGACTCATTAGAAATATCCTTCTTCCTTCACCATATTTTCTTTTTGTGTATTTGAAATAACTCACCTGTATCATCACACTCAGCATTCTCCACCAAAAACACTCCGCAGAAAATCGGTATCAATAATTCTTTATGAACAATGATTGCCAGTGCGGCAATGATTCCTCCCAGTGTCAAGCTTCCTGTATCACCCATAAATACCTGCGCCGGGTAAGAATTATACCATAGAAAACCGATACATGCCCCGATCATCGCCGCAATAAAAATGGACAGCTCACCCAGATTCGGGATGTACATGATGTTGAGATATTCGGCAAAAATAATTACCGCTTGCATAAGCAAATATGCCAAGACATACTCCGATCAATGCAGATGTTCCTGTTGCCAGTCCATCCAATCCATCTGTATATTTGCACCATTGGATACTGCAGTGATAATAAATATCACAATCAGTATATAAAGAATCCATGTATAATCTCTGCCAGCTTGCCGGTAACAATTTTGAATAATTAAACTCATGGCTCTTTACAAAAGGAATAGTTGTGATTGGTACTTTGGTTTCTACAAAATATTTTGTCCTGTTATTTACATTTTTGCGGATCACATTAGGATCATCTGCAGCCGGCATGCCCTGATACTCTCTCCATATCTTTACATCATCTATTGAAATAAAGTGTGGCGCCAACAATAATTCCTAATCCTACCTGTCCAAGTATTTTAAACCATCCTGCCAATCCATCTTTATCTCCTTTTTTATAAGCAACGCCTTTTTCCTGTGCAATTCGTTTTGCTCTCAGTTTTAAATAATCATCAATAAAACCAATGATTCCTAGCCACACAGTACTGACAAGCATCAGTATAATATATACTTTATCCAGATTGGCAAATAACAATGTGGGAATCAGGATTGCAAGAATAATAATAATACCTCCCATTGTTGGTGTTCCTTTCTTTTGTTTGTTCGCCTGCCAGTCCCAGGTCACGTACAGTTTCACCTACCAAGTTTTTTTCTAAGAATACTGATCAGACGTTTTCCATACACCATTGTAATGATCAATGATAATAACATTGCCAGCAACACCCGGAAAGTGATAAAATCGAATAGTCCGCTTCCCGGGAAACTTGATGTCTTTGTCTTCAAACCAATGAAATAAATGATATAGCATTGTTGGTCTTGGTAGCTTGATTTTTGGTTTTTATATAATGAACCGTTGTTTGAATAATTTGGTGTCATATGTTATTTGTCATGAATCGCATGCTTATAATTGTACAACTTGTCAACTCATTCACTACATCAGCTCTTACTTTACTCTAACATTTCAAACATCTCTCTCACTACCTCCTTATCATCAAAATGATTTCTTACTCCTTTTATCTCCTGGTATTTCTCATGTCCTTTTCCTGCTATCAGTATAATATCTTCCGGTTTTGCCAAACTGATTGCTGTTTTTATCGCTTCTTTTCTGTCTACTATTGAGATATATTTTCTTTTTGCTGCAGCACTCAATCCTTCTTCCATATCTTTTATGATCTGCGCCGGGTCTTCACTTCTCGGATTATCACTGGTGAATATCACTTTATCACTATGCTCACAGGCCACTTCTGCCATCACCGGTCTTTTTGTTTTATCCCTGTCACCACCGCATCCCACCACTGTTATCACCTGTTCATTTCCTTTCTTCAATTTTTTTATTGTTGCCAGCACATTCAGTAAAGCATCCGGTGTATGTGCATAATCAACAATAGCTATCACTTTTCCTTTGGCGAGATCATATAATCAAATCTTCCTTCTGCACCTGTTAATACACTCAAGCATCTCAATACTTCCTGTTTATCTTCTCCCATACAAATTGCCGCTCCATATACTGCCAGCAGATTATATGCATTGAACTCACCGATCAACCTGAAATGAACTTCCATATCATTCACCGTCATCACCAAACCTGTCAGGCTGTTCTCAAGGATCTTTCCTTTGAAATCAGCCATTGTTCTTCAAACTGTAGAAATATTTTTTTGCATTTGTATTCTGCAGCATCACCGTTCCTCTTTTATCATCTGCATTGCTGATAGCAAATGCATCTGATGATAATGAATCGAAAAAAGATTTCTTCACCCGGATATATTCATCAAATGTTTTGTGATAATCCAGGTGATCATGCGTGATGTTGCTGAAAATGCCACCTGCAAACTGCAATCCTGTGATCCGATGCTGGTGAATAGCATGTGAACTGATTTCCATAAACACATGCGTACATCCTTCATCCACCATTTGTTTCAGCAAAGCATTCAGACTAATAGCATCCGGTGTGGTATGCGTTGCGGCAATATTCTTTCGCCGATATGTTTTCTACAGTGCTTAGCAATCCACATTTATATCCCAACGATGTAAAGAGCTTATATAATAATGTCGCAATAGTTGTTTTTCCATTTGTTCCGGTCACTCCCACCAGTTTCATTTTCTCCGATGGCTGTCCAAAAAAATTATGCGCGATATATCCGGCGCTGCTGCACTGTTCTCTACCTGCACATAAACAACTCCTTCTTTTTTTTCAGCAGGCAATATTTCACACACGATCACTGCATGCACCGGCCTCAATTGCTTTTTCAATGAACTGGTGACCATCTGCCGCTGAACCTTTTACCGCAATAAACAAAGCAGCCGTTTGTTATTTTTCTCGAATCAATCTGTATATCATTTACTTCTATATCTGTACTTCCTGCTACCGACCTGATACTTACTTTATATAATATATCACTTAATAGCATTCACAGTAAACTTTTAACTCCTAATTCAAGCATAAACAGTTATTCCTTTTGTCAAAGCTGTTCCTGGCTGTATGGATTGAACGATCACTTTTCCTTTTCCTTTTACTGTTACTTTCAATCCCATATTTTCCAACAGGTACAATGCATCTTTCAATCCCATTCCTTTTACATTCGGCATTACTTGTTTGCTGACATTTATTTGCTTTTATCACCGGCTGATAATTGCTTGCATATACATTGCTCCATTCAGTTTGTCTTACCGAATCTGTATAGCCAACATTCAATGTTTTGAAAACATTTTTTATATCATTGCTGTTACCTGCATAGAAATAACAGAACTATCTTTTTTTACTGCATAAGCTGGCACGGTCTTTCTTCTCGACATACATTGCATATAACTTTGTCGCTATCTCACTGAAATACAGGAGCTGCCAGTTGTCCGCCATAATGCAATGCTGCATGAGGCTTTGTTCGGATCACAACGATGCAGGTATATTGCAGGATCATCAGCAGGAAAATATCCAACAAATGATGCCTGGTAAACCACCATCATCATATTTTATATTGCCATCTGCTACGTGAGCTGTTCCTGTTTTTCCTGCAACGGCAAATGGCATGTCTTTAAAAGCAGGCCTTCCGGTTCCTTCTGTTATCACATCTTCCATACATTCTTTGGCTGCTTTCACTACTTGATGGTTTGCAGATACTTTCGTCCAGCACTGTTGGTTGAAATTTTTGATAAGGAATTCCATCTCTTCTGAATACTGTTTACCAGGTAAGGTTTCATCATTTTACCATTGTTGGCAATTGCATTGTAAAGTGTAAGTGTTTGCAACGGACTTACCTGGATCGCATAACCAAAACTCATCGTGATCATATTCATCAGTGCCGCCCGTATTTTTTTCAAATGATGCCAGTTGTGGTTTGGGAACATCGGTAAGATCAATAGGTGACCGTACATCCAGTGAATAGTGATGCAGGTATTCTTTAAACTTCTTCGGATTGTTTCCAAATGCTTTATACGCCAGTTTGCTCATGCCCACATTGGAGCTATGAGCAAAACATTCTTTTACTGTCAATACCGGTTTTGGTGATCGTTCTGCATCATTCACCATTTCTTGGACCAACCACCATTTGACCGGCACTGCCTACTTCTACCAGTCATTCAGTGAGTTGAACTTCCTTTTTCCAAGTACAGATAAAAGTGTTGCCAGCTTTATTGTTGATCCCGGTTCTGTTACCCGCAATGCATAATTATCATCTTCCCAATAACTGCCATCCGGTCTGCCGCCAAGATTTGCAATCGCTTTGATCTTTCCTGTTTTTGTTTCCATCACGATCGCAGTTCCGTACTGCGCTTCACTCTGATCATCATTTTCATCAAAGCTGTTGCAGTGATATCCTGGATGTTTACATCAAGTGTGGTGAATAATATCTTTTCCATTTTCCGGTTCTATCTGGTAACCTTCAACAGGTACAGGTACCCACCGCAATAAAGCGAACAAGCCGTTGGCCTTTTTGCCCAGTTAATAAACTGTCATAACTTTTTTCAAGACCAACATTTTGTTTTTTTGCTTTTCCATTGCTGGCAATATGTTCTCTGGATAAACCAATTGTTCTGTTGGCCAATAATCCGATAGGGGATTAACCGTTTGCTGTTTACTTCTACGATCACGCCGCTTCTGTTTCTTCCCAATCTTACCAGTGGAAATTCACGGAAGATTTTATAGTCTTCAAACTGTAATTTCTTTTTCAGCGGGATAATAGCGATCTTTCTTTTTATAAGCGCTTTGCAATTCTTTTTTATATTAGCCGCAGCTGTTTTATCATCGAAATAATTTGCTAATGCTATAGAAAACGAATCAACATTTTCTTTAAATCGTTTCCCTTTTTTTTCTCTAAGCCATCTGCATTAAAATCAATGTAGATATCAAAGGTGGGAAGCGAAGTGCTCAGCATTTGTCCATCTTCGCTATAGATAGTTCCGCGGTCAGCATCCAGTTCTTCAATTCGCTGGTGCAGGCTGTCACTCATGCTGCGCCAATAATTTCCCTGGAACCGCTGAATGTAGAAAGCTCTGCCAAGACCAGCAGGCTCAGCAATGCTATGCCGATAAAACTGAGATACACTCTCCACAATATGTCACGTTTTACTTCCACTGTTCTTCTGTTGTCTTTAGTTGTTTATTATGATACCAGCTTCAGTAATTCTTATCACCTTTTGTTGCGTCGCACTCTTGTGCTTTTTGTAATTCTATTCGGCCAGCCCCATCCTCTAACTCCTTCTCCGCCGGAGGCGGAAGGAGCAGTGCTTCAAATCTTTAATCAACTATATACCTACCACATCATCTTCATCTATCTAATCATCATATTTGAAAAATCTCAATTCAATTTTACATTTCGAATAAGCGGGCCCTGTGTGCCTGCTATTCTCCCCCGTTGGGGGAGTTAGAGGGGGCCAATACCACCGGTGATTCCGTCAATTCTTTTAATCCCAATGGTTCTACTGCTTTTACCAATTCACTTTGCTTGCTTTGAAACATCACTTCACTTTTCACAGTTTTATATTCCTATTGCAACTCCTTTACTTCTTTCGCTGTTCGATTGATGTTGCGAATGTTTTGTCAGCATAATGACCATTGTATATATAGATAACTGCTAATGCTGCGAGAAATAAAAAGAATGGCACCTGCTAACGAGAGATTGATAATTCAACCATCGTTTCCAATCAAGTTTGATTTCCCGCTCTTTGATGTTTTCTTGTTCCTGCATGCTGTTTGATCCGTGCCACGGTTTTAAGCCGTGACACGGGTACTGGTTTTGGTTTTAACCGTGCCACCCCAATCAGGTTGGAGTGGCACGGAGTTTCAAAGAAATTGGATTTTATACCCTTTATGTGTTGATAAGAACTACTGTGGTTGAAAGGAGCGTCGCAACAGAAGCTGATAGTCCCGATAACTATCGGGATGTTGTCGCTGGCCCCAAAAAAAATCTCATCTCACCTCCCGATAGCTATCGGGACACTACTCACCACTCACCTTCTCCGCTACTCTCAGCTTTGCACTTCTTGCTCTTGGGTTTTGTTTCATTTCCTCTCCTGATGGTTCAATTGGTTTTTTTGTTATCACTTTCAATTCATTTACTGTTTCCTGCATGATAAAAGGATTCTCTTCCGGTCTCATCAAATGTTCCGCGACGAAAAAAATTTTTTACCAATCTGATCTTCTAGAGAATGAAACGTGATGATGGCTGCCCGGCCTCCCGGTTTCAACAGGGGTGGAATTTGCTGAAGCATTTCTTTCAATGCTCCGAATTCATCATTTACTTCAATCCTCAATGCCTGGAATACCTGGGCAAAGTACTTGTTCGGATTTCCTTTCACTACTCCACGGAGTGCATTCTTAAAAGCATCGATTGTTTTCAGCGATTGTGAATCACGAAGCTGAACAATTGTCTTCGCCAAGGTTTTCGCATTTGTCACTTCACCATACTGCTCAAATATTTTGTGCAGTTGCTGCTCAGTGTAATTATTCACTACATCAGAAGCGGTCAGTGTTTGTCGCTGATCCATTCGCATATCCAGTGGCGCATCAAGTCGTGTGGAAAAACCTCTTTCTGCTTCATCAAACTGGTGACTGCTTACGCCGAGGTCCGCAAGTATTCCGTCCACCGATTAATATTATGCAGCCGCAGGAACCGTTGCAGGTGACGAAAATTATGCGGAACGAAAATGATCCGTGGATCTTTGGGAATATTTCTTCTTGCATCTTCATCCTGGTCAAAGGCGATCAATTTTCCATCTTCTTCCAGCTTTTCAAGAATTGCTCTGGAATGTCCGCCACCGCCGAAAGTGCAGTCAACATAAATTCCATTGGAGTGTATGTTCAGTCATCAATCGTTTCTTTTAGAAGAACCGGTATATGGTATGATTGTTCCAATAATTATTAATTAATAATTATTAATTATTCAGAACCCTTCGTCATCACATCTTTCGCCAGGTTACTGAATTCATCCGCAGAGAATGAGTCAAAGAGCTGTTTGTACTTACTACTATCCCAGATTTCGATTTTATTTACTGCTGATACCAGCACGATATCTTTTTGCAGGCCCGCATGATCTTTCAGGTTTGGTGGAACCAATAAGCGACCGGCACTGTCCGGCTCAACATGTGTGGCGCCATTTAAGAAATGGCGGCGAAACTGTCTTGCCTTCGGATCAAACTCATTCAGCTTACTGATTTCTGCAAAGAGCGGTTCCCAACTTTTCATGGGGTAAAGAGCCAAACATTTTTCAAACCCCCTGTTAATAACAAACAGGCTTCCTTCCCCTTCCGGCAATTGCTTTTTGAGCCCTGCCGGCAGGAGAAACCGCCCCTTTGCGTCCAATGTCGCCTCGAATTCTCCTAGAAAGCCTGTCATTATCAGTAGATTGTAACAATTTATAAATAATTGACACAAAATAACACTTTTTCCCACTTAACCACCAAATTTTCAGCATTTTATTTTTTCCCCAGCAGTTAATTGACCGAAACCAAGTCCTGTAAGGGGTTTCGGTAGATGCTTTAAAATTTATGGTAAAAATTCTGTGAGTAGGCTGTGGATTGAAGTGGATAAGCTGTGGATAGTGTCAGAAACACCCAGAAATTTCATTTTTATGTAAAGCCGGTAACTTTATTAAATGGCAACCGCAGGCTATTCCGGAACACCTTTACCGAAAAAACTTGGGATAAAACCAGAGATGAAAATCCTGGTTATCAATAAGCCTGATGATTATTATAAGTTGTTGGAAGCAGACATTAGTGATCAGGTATGTAAGAAAAATGAAACACCGGATCTTGTTCATCTGTTTGTAAAGAACACAAAAGAGTTTGAAGCAGAAATGAAAAAGCTGAAACTGTTTTGCAAACAAAATCCCAACTATTATCGATTTGGGTTTCGTGGTATAAAAAAGCGGCAAAAATTAAAACTGATATTACAGAAGATGTAATAAGAAACTATGCATTGAAAAATGATCTTGTCGATGTAAAAGTTTGTGCAGTGAGTGATATATGGAGCGGATTGAAATTAGTTGTACCGGTTGCGAAAAGATAAATATGATGAAAAGGTCAACCATATTCATTCATTTAATCTTTATTGTGCTAACGACAAGGGGACAAAGCACATATTATGATCATAATAAAGCACAAATTGAATCATTAAAGAATGGTCTTGATACTAGCTGTAAAGATTATGGAACTCTTGGACATATTTCGAAGAAAGAAAGAAGGTGGGATAAAAAGATCATACTTTTTCTGAATGACGTTTATAATAAAGATCTATCTCTACAAGAAATTAAAAGAAGATATGCTAAAATTTCTCCGAACCAAATAACTTTTGACTTTAATGAGATGGTAGACCTCGGAGGATTTAAAAGATACGAAAGCAGAATTTATTCAGAAGGCAATCTACACATCAATCTGCTTTTAATACTCGTTGATGATACAATACTTTATAAAAAGATTTATTTTATGACGGAGACCCGCACCAATTGTATTGATCAAATGGGTGTAATGTCTGAGTATGACGTAAAATATCTTGAAGAGTATTGTTTGAAATTAATAGATTTTCCAATTCTGGTAAAGGATTGGATTTACGGAATTTCCACTGACAAAACTATTTATAAAAATCTCATTTCGTTTAAAGCCAAAGGATACAAAGGCTTTGATATTGATACATCAAAGCGGTTAGATGACCTTATATTTTTTCAAACGTATCATTATGGATCAAAAGGCCCGATTGTATGGATAAAAGACTTATATAAACAGAATAAAGTCGATTCTTTAACTGAATTTCTCCATTCGCCAAATTACGTTGTAGCATTAGATGCTATGGAGGCCTTGCTTGCATTGAACAGGTTAAAAAATGTCGCTTTAGCTGGTGAGGTATTAAAAAAGATGGAACAAATAAAAAATGCCGATACGGTAATTTGGTGGGCTTCAAGTGATGTTATTTATCATCGTACTTATAAAGAATTGAATCTTTCTGAAAGTGAAATCTTAGAGAAATATAGAAAGATACAATAGTATCTTTGCCCCTTATCAAATACAACAGTCAGTTGTGTTATGACAGACCCCCGGACTCTTTCCATAAAAGATTTTACCTATTCGCTTCCTGAAGAAAGGATTGCCAAATATCCATTAGCGGAACGTGATGCTTCAAAGCTTCTTATTTATAAACAAGGAAATATCACTGAAGGAATTTACAGAAATATTGCTGATCATATTCCGGCAGACACTTTACTTGTTTTCAATGATACCAAAGTTGTTGAAGCAAGATTGTTGTTTCAAAAGCAATCAGGCGGCGTAATAGAAATTTTCTGCCTCCATCCGCACCATCAGTATCCTGATATAACAACTGCAATACTGCAACATAAAAAAGTATGGTGGCATTGCCTTATTGGCGGCGCATCAAAATGGAAGCACGGGCAAATACTTGAAAAGAAAATTATTTACAATGTAAATGATCTTATTTTAAATGCCCGGTACATTGAAAAAACCGGCGATAGTTTTGTTGTTGAACTTTCCTGGAATGATCCTTCATTAAGTTTTGCTGAAGTCCTTCATCTCTTCGGTGCCGTTCCCCTTCCACCATATATAAAAAGAGAACCGGAAACAAGTGATGCGGAAAGATATCAAACTGTATATGCGCATTATGAAGGATCAGTAGCAGCACCAACGGCGGGATTGCATTTTACAGAAACAATCTTTGAAAAATTAGAACAGAAAAATATTCAAAAAGATTTTGTGACCCTTCATGTTGGCGCCGGAACATTTAAACCTGTGAAAACTGAAGTGATGCAGGATCATGAAATGCATGCAGAACATTTTACCGTTTCCAAATCTCTTATTCAAAATTTAATTGCACATCTTGATAAAAATATTATTGCTGTTGGTACAACTTCATTACGGACGCTGGAAAGTTTGTATTGGCTGGGAGTGAAATCGTCAATGGTGTCCCGATCGCTATCGGGAGGTGAATCGTCAAACGAGCTCACTCAATGGGAGGTTTATGACTATGATATACCCGCGATTTCTGCAAGAGAGGCATTGGAGAATTTAGTGAGGCGAATGAAAGAAAAAGGCATCGATAGTTTCATTGCCAAAACGCAAATCATTATAGCACCCGGTTATCGATTTAAATTGGTAAATGGATTGATCACCAATTTTCATCAACCGCAATCTACTTTGTTATTACTGGTCGCAGCATTTATTGGTGAGAATTGGAGGCAAGTTTATAGTTATGCTTTGAAAAACAATTTTCGTTTCCTAAGTTATGGAGACGGGAGTTTATTGTGGAAGGATCAGTTATGAGCCCTTTTTAAGGGTAACTCCAAAGTAAATACACTGCCTTTGCCTGGTGTACTATCCACTTTAATATTTCCGCCATGTGCATCCACCATTGTTTTTACATAGCTTAATCCAAGACCGAATCCTTTTACATTATGAACATTGCCGGTATGTGCCCGGTAAAATTTTTCAAAAATTCTTTTTACGGTTTCCTTGGTCATCCCTATTCCATTATCCTCTAACCGTATCGTCATGTTCTTTCCATTGGCAGCAGTGCTGATCTTTATTTCCGGTGGCACATTATCTTTTGAATACTTTACCGAATTATCAACAAGATTATTGATGAGGTTTGGAAAATGAACTTCATCAGCATCTACCAGGTCATTTGTTGCTTCCAGGTCCATTTCTACTTTACCACTCTTATCGTTAAGCTGTAACGTAAAATTATCAGCAATATCTTTTATTACTTCATGTACATGCATTGGTTTTAGCATCAGGCTTACTTCCTGTTTGTCCAATAATGCCGCTTTCAGTATCGTCTCCACCTGCCGGTTCATCCGCTGGTTCTCTTCTTTTATTATGCTGCTGAAGTAGTTCATCTTTTCTTTATCACTAAGCACTTTTTCATTTTTCATAGCATCCACCGCCAATGAAATAGTGGCAAGCGGTGTTTTGAACTCATGCGTCATGTTATTGATAAAATCATTTTTTATCTCACTTAATTTTTTCTGGCGAAGCATGGTAACTACGGTAAGATAAAAAGCTGCAAATATGATAAGTGTGAATACCCCCGCGATAACGATCCTCCATCTCAATTCTTTCAACACTACCCCGCTGCTGTGGGGAACGATCACCCACAAAATTTCTCTTGGCGAAATATTTTCACCAATACTTCCGCTCATTGATTCTATCGGGTATATCCAGGAAAGATGATGCGCACTGTCTTCATAAAACTTTCCAAAATTGGCTGATTGCCTTTCGAAATATGTAACCTCACCATAAGGATTGGTGGAAGCAATTGCAAACTCGAAGTGAATCGTTGCCAGTCCATTTGCAATAAATGCTTTCCTGATCTTATCATTTACCTGTGCAGATGTAAAACGACTGGCGACAGTATTCGGCCGAAGCATTTCCAATGTAAACTGGTCCTGCTTCCAGGGAAAGGCGGTAGTTCCTTGCGAAAGCATGTTTCCCTTGTATTCGGATAGTTCAGTGCAAACCGCTGCGGTGGCAAGTTCAGCCTTATCACTAAACTGCTTTTTCTCAATCGCTATCATACTTTTTATCCATGATATCTGTATCAGGATAATACTGATAAGCGACAGCAGAATTAATGCAATGATTATCGGAAAAATCTTTTTCACATTTGCGGGGTGGCAGTTTTTAAAGCAGTCGGGCAAAGATAATACCCCAATCTTTGTTTTACTACCAGAGTTTTTTCACGCCCTGTTATTTTAACAGAGGTTTATACCCGGCAGTAATATAACTTTTAAAAAAATAAAATTTCATCTTAAATTAGGTATATGATTGAACCGGCAGCCGGCATATTACTGATATCTGATCCGTTTTTGAAAGATCCCAATTTTATGCGAACGGTAGTCTTCCTTTGTGAACACCGCGAACAAGGAAGCTTTGGTTTTGTGTTGAACCGCAGATATGAAAATACCATTGATGAGATCATCCCCGAATTAGAAGGTTTCAAGCTGCCGGTCTATTATGGCGGTCCTGTACAAACAGATACTTTACATTTTTTACACCAATATCCTGACGAAATACCCGGCTCTGTAGAAGTAATTAAAGGTGTTTACTGGGGCGGCGATTTTGATATGGTGGTCCAAATGATCAAGAAAGCGGAGATCGATCAAAATAAGATCAGGTTTTTTATTGGTTATTCAGGTTGGGGCGGCGGACAGCTGAGTGATGAGTTAACTGAAAAATCATGGCTTACAGTAAAAGCGATAAAAAAACTTGTGTTTCATAAAAAACATAATGATATCTGGAAAGATGCGCTCAAGCAACTTGGCGGCGATTATGAAATGATGATCAATTTCCCGATCGATCCGCAATTAAATTAATTCGTTTCGCTTCATTTCATTTTTTGCAATTATATTTAGTTCCCCTTTCACCCTTAATGTTCGTAAAATGAAAAAGCAAATTATTTTTTTTAGCCTGTTAAGCTGGATATTGATCACTTCATGTAAAGATGAATCTGCCGAATCTAACACCGGCAAACGCATTTTAGTATTTGCAAAGACAGCCGGGTTTCGCCATAGTTCGATCCCTAATGGTAAAGCAGCAATTCAAAAACTGGGAAAAGAAAATGATTTTGCTGTAGACACTACTGAAGATGCTTCTGTTTTTACAGAAGATAATTTGAAAAAATATGCAGCGGTTGTTTTCTTAAATACTACGGGTAATGTGCTAAACTATAAACAGGAAGCGGCTTTTGAAAGATTTATACAGGCAGGTGGCGGATTTACCGGCATTCACTCCGCAACCGATACGGAGTATGATTGGGAATGGTATGCAAAACTTGTCGGTGGAAATTTTGAAAGCCATCCGAAACAACAAAATGCAAAGCTTAACGTGGTCGATAAAAATCATCCGTCAACTCAGCATTTACCTGATGTATGGGAACGGTTTGACGAATGGTATAATTTTAAGAACTTAAATAAGGATGTGCATGTATTAGTAAAGATCGATGAAAAAAGTTATGAGGGTGGAAAAAATGGTGATGATCATCCCATGGCATGGTATCATGATTATGATGGCGGTCGTGCATTTTATACTGAATTTGGTCATACTGAAGAATCATATACCGATCCAAATTACCTGAAACATATTCTTGGCGGCATTCAATATGCTATTGGTGAAAACAAAAAAGATTATTCAAAAGCAAGAACACAGGTTGCCGACAAGGGTCTACCACTTTCTGTTGGAGAATTTTTTGAGCCGACAGAAATGACGATACTTCCCAACCTTGATGTATTGATCGTGCAGCGACGTGGAGATATTGCCATTTATAAAAATGATACAAAAAAACTTAAACAGGCAGGGAAGCTGGATGTTTATTGGAAAACAAAAAAAGATACTAGTGTAAATGCCGAAGAAGGATTACTGGGGATATGCAAGGACCCGAATTTCGCGAAGAACAATTGGGTATATATTTTTTATTCTCCGAATGATACCTCCGTAAATCGTTTATCAAGGTTTACATTAAAAGATGATAAGATCGATATGGGATCAGAAAAAATTGTGTTGCAATTTTATTCACAACGGGAGATCTGTTGTCATACCGGCGGCTCCATTGCTTTTGGTGGTGATGGTCTATTGTATCTATCGACAGGTGATAACTCCACTCCTTTTGATGCACCGAATCAGCCGATCGCCAATCATGGTTTTGCGCCATTGGATAACAGGAAAGGTTTTGAGCAGTATGATGCAAGAAGAAGCTCATCGAACAGTAATGATCTGCGTGGAAAAATAATTCGTATAAAAGTGAATGATGATGCCACCTACAGTATTCCCGATGGTAATCTTTTTGCAAAAGGGCAACCGCAAACAAGACCCGAGATCTATGCGATGGGGACAAGAAATGCATATCGGTTATCAGTTGATCCCAAAAATAATTATGTGTATTGGGGAGATGTTGGGCCTGATTCAAACAAGGACAGTTTAGACACCCGCGGTTCTATGGGTTATGATGAAATAAACCAGGCAAGAAAAGCCGGGTACTTTGGGTGGCCATTATTTATTGGTAAAAATTTTCCTTATCATGCTTATGATTATTATACAGGGAAAAGCGGTCCCGCATTCGATGCGGCAAAACCAATAAATGATTCAAAGAACAATACCGGTATAACAGAATTGCCTGCGGTATCACCGCCGTTTATCTGGTATCCTTATGGCAAGACGCAGGATTTTCCTGGCATGGGTGAAGGTGGAAGAACTGCAATGGCCGGACCGGTTTATTATTCGGATCTGTATCCGGGTAAAAAAGGTTTACCAGATTATTATAATGGAAAACTTTTTATTTATGAATGGATGAGAAATATTGTCCGGGCAGTCACCTTACAACCTAATGGTGATTATTATAAAATGGAACCATTTATGGAGGGAGAGAAATTTGCTGGACCCGTTGATATGGAACTCGGGCCTGACGGTCATCTTTATATACTTGAATATGGACTTGGATGGTTCAGCAAGAATAAAGATTCGGGGTTGTATCGTATAGATTATGAAGAATAGTCTTTTCTCACAGATTTCACTGATCTACACAGAAAATTATCTGTGATCATCCGTGTCATCTGTGAGATTTTTTCTTCGAATAGAAATAATCAATTGCTAAAACAACTATAAGAATAATTAATCCGAAAAACTCTCTTGTTTCCTCGATCCATGGTTTTTCTGCTTTCATTGTTGCTGCAATATCTTCTGCATTGTGTTTGTTTATCCAATCCAATACGCCATCTTTTGCAAAAAATAGATAAATAGCGTACGCTAAATAGATAAAAATGCCAATCAGGTATGCTTTTGGATAATATTTATTTCTGAACGCAAGCCAGCAAAGCAGAGCGCCATACATATATATAGGCATCCATAGATAAGGATCCGGATCATTGTACTGCAGCGCCGCTGAAAAAATAAAAAGCAGACAGAAGATGAGATTAAAGACTCTCATAAATTATTTTAACTTCAATAAAGATAACAGTTATGAAAAGAACATTAATTGCAGCCTATAGCTTTCTGATAATACTTGTATCGTGTGATACGTTGAAAAAAGTAGCATCGATACTTGTTCCTTCTGAGTATGAAATGGCATTGGGATTGAAAGATGCGCTTTCACAAGGTTTATTCAGAAGCTTTGATGCATTTGCAGATCCAACTGGAAATCCATTGGTTCGTTTTGCTTTTCCCGGGGATGCAGCCAAAATTGAAAAAACACTTCGTGATCTTGGATTGGATAGAGCAGTGGACCAGGTAACAGGAAAATTTACAAGGGCAACATCTTCAGCGGTGCGGGCAGCTAAACCGATCTTTCTGCAATCTGTGAAAGAAATGAGTATACGTGATGCTGCAAGGATCTTAATTACCGATAATACGCATGCGGCAACGGAATATTTTAAAACAGAAATGTCGCCTGATTTAATGGTTGCATTTCGTCCGATTGTTGACAGTTCTATAAATGTAGAAGGCGCTAATAGAGAATGGAGCCAGATCGTGAATGTATATAATAAAATTCCATTTATAAATAAACCTCTTGAAGCGAGTCTTACAGATTTTATCGCCGCCCGTGCTATCGATGCTATGTTTAGTATGGTTGCAAATGAAGAAGAACAAATCAGGACCAAATATGAATTCAGGAAAACAGATATGATGAAGAAAGTGTTTGGATATGCGGAAGAAGAGTTAAAGAGAAGATCGCAGCAGAAATAAATTGATTATGGCAAAAATCTTAATTAGCTTAGCTCTCTTAATATTAATTTATTCTTGCGAGAATAACACGAAATCAAACACCGAGTCTGCAAAGTCGAATTTACAAGACACAAATCAGTATTTATATTTTAAAGACAGTTTGGATGTTGACACAGCTTATGCTCGTGGAATTGATCAACCTGATTCTGTCAGATTATTTTTCCGAAATGCCCACGACACATTATGGAGCTATGTTTTGAGATCATACATTGATTCAAAAAAGAAAGAAGTTTTCTCTCTTGATTCCTTGAATTCAATTTTATATAAAGCCGAATTTGAAATATCACCGTGTGATAGCTTTCTTTGTGGCTTTAAAAAAGAATTTAATAAACGATATCGCTTTCGATTGGAAATTGACAAAGAAGTTGAATTAATAACCACATTTGAATTCTGGTTCGAAGGCAAAAGATATCTGAGTCCAATGGAAAACCACACTAAGTAAACAAAAACCCTCTCCATCCGATCGCTATCGGATTCTGAAGAGGGTCTCAACTTGTTTTCACGTCCCGGACCACAGCCCCGGTAAATACCGGGAATGGTTTTCCACAAATAATTTTACAAAGCCCCTAAATCACCTAAAGGGACTTACCTGCTCACAGTCCTGAAATTATAAGAGCAACTTTTTTTTGAATCATTTTGAGTAAAGAACTAAAATAAGGAAACATTCAACCTAAGTTCCCCTTTAGGGGACAGGGGTTTTTTATTCCACAGCCACCGCACCTTCCACTAATACAGTTACTTTGTTATTCAACACTTCAACAAATCCTCCCTGTATATCAAAATGTGCCAAATGATTTTGTTTGTCTTTCAAGATTTTCAGCCGTCCCGGTTTTAATGCACTTACTAATGGTGCATGTTTTTCCAGCACTTCAAAACTGCCGCTGATGCCCGGCATTTGCACGCCATACACTTCGCCGCTGTATAATTTTTTTTCTGGTGTTAAGATTTCGAGATTCATAAAAGCCCAGGCCCCTCCCGACCTCTCCGCCTGAGGCGGAAGGCCATCCACCCGCAGCCCTAACAGCTGAGAGTGAACTATTGTTTTTTAATTGTTGATTAAAGAACTAAAAGTTGAAGAGTGCGACGCAACAAAAGTTCAATCAGGGAACAAAAGTTGGTAACACAATCAATCAACTTACAATTATAAAGAACTTTCAATAACATGATGAATGCACGATCTAAGTTCCCCCTTTGGGGGACAGGGGGCCGGAGTTTATCCCTGCGCCGCTGCCATCAACTTCTTCCCTTTCTCCATCGCATCATCAATAGTACCTACCAGGTTGAATGCTGCTTCAGGATATTCATCCACTTCACCATCCATGATCATATTGAATCCACGGATCGTTTCTTCAATCGGAACCAGCACACCTTTCAAACCGGTAAACTGCTTCTGCCACGTGGAAAGGCTGTGATAAGGAAACGCTGAACCTTTCGTGCACGTGATACAGTCAGTTTATCTTCATCACTCAATTCATCCATACCAAGGATGGCGATGATATCCTGTAATTCTTTATAACGCTGTAAAATTAATTTTACACTGTTGGCACAATCATAATGAGCATCACCAACGATCTGCGGAGTAAGAATTCGTGAAGTAGAATCCAACGGATCCACCGCAGGATAAATACCAAGATCAGCGATCTTACGGCTCAATACCGTTGTTGCATCAAGGTGAGCAAATGTTGTTGCCGGAGCCGGATCGGTAAGTCATCCGCAGGTACATATACCGCCTGTACAGAAGTGATTGAACCATTTTTTGTTGAAGTGATTCGTTCCTGCATCAATCCCATTTCTGTTGCCAGTGTTGGCTGGTAACCCACCGCTGAAGGCATACGGCCCAAGCAGGGCCGATACTTCAGAACCTGCCTGTGTAAAACGGAAGATATTATCAACGAAGAACAAGAATGTCTCGTCCTTTGCCCTGTGCCATCACCATCACGGAAATATTCTGCAATGGTTAAACCGCTCAAGGCCACACGTGCACGGGCTCCGGGAGGTTCATTCATTTGTCCGAATACGAATGTTGCTTTTGATTCTTTCAGTTCTTCCATATCCACTTTGCTCAGATCCCATCCGCCTTCTTCCATGCTATGTTTGAATTCATCGCCATATTTCATGATGCCTGCTTCGATCATTTCACGCATCAGGTCATTTCCTTCACGGGTTCTTTCACCCACACCTGCAAATACTGATACACCGGCATATGCTTTTGCAATATTGTTGATCAATTCCTGGATCAATACTGTTTTACCCACACCGGCACCACCAAACAAACCGATCTTACCACCTTTTGCATAAGGCTCGATCAGGTCAATTACTTTAATACCTGTAAACAGATATTTCAGTAGCAGTACTCAGGTTTTCAAAAGCAGGCGGCTTAGCTGTGAATAGGACGGCCACTTTCTTTGATAACAGCAGGCAAACCATCAATCGGATCGCCGGTTACATTAAACAAGACGGCCTTTGATAGCTTCACCAACCGGCATCGCAATCGCTATACCTGTATCTACAACTTCCATTCCGCGAACCAGTCCTTCAGTACCATCCATCGCAATGCAACGAACACTGTCTTCACCAAGGTGCTGCTGTACTTCAAGTACCAGTGTATCGCCGTTTGCTCTTTTCAGTTCCAGTGCATTATAAATTTCAGGAAGTTTGCCTTCGAACTGCACGTCAACTACCGCACCGATGATCTGTTTTATTTTACCAACGTTTGCCCATTTTTGCTACTGGTTTTTAGTTGCTGGTTGTTTGGTATGTCCCCAGCATTTGTAATTCTTATCACCGTCCCTTGCGTCGCACTCTTGTACTGTTGTAATACTGTTCAGCATTCAGTTTTTGTGCGAGGCCTTCCTTTTGGAAGCGTTTGGGCAGGCTTTCTTTTTCAGGCCGCAAAGGTAGGGGTGAGAAGATAATCTGCCAATTCGAAGTGAAACCAATTTTTTGTTGGGGAAAAGTATTATTAACCAGGCATAATGCCCATGATTTGACATTCTTTGCGAGTGTATGCCAATGCATATTGGGAATCCGTTTGAGGTTCCAAACCTCTTATCATCTTTTGGTTTTTGTACCTTTTATATCACAATTATAAAAATGAAAAAATTTACCGGCCTGCTCTTCGGTTTCTTCATCATTATTTCGGCATTCACGCAGGATAATGAAGCCGACAGTCTGAAAAAAATTTTGCTAACCACCAAAAAAGATACATCGCATGTATGGACCATGATAGACCTTGCAAGAAACTATGAATATTCTAAACCGGATTCTGCAATGTATTATGCAGGGCTGGCAACACAACTCGCAAGAAAGCTCCATTTTGGAAAAGGTGAAGCAAAGGGTCTTGATGAAATAGCTTACTTGTTTTCACAAACCGGTAATTATCCGGAAGCATTGGAGACCGCTTTTAAATCATTGAAGATATATGAAAACCTTTCCGATCAATATGGTATTGCCGTCAGCTACAATACCATCGGTATTATTTATAATGAACAGGGTGACGCCAGGCAGGCATTGAATTACTTTTTTCGATCAAAAGACATAATGGAAAAACTAAAACGACCAGGCAGCGTGATCATAAGAACTGAAAACATTGCTGAAGTCTATGGAAAAATGAATTTGCTTGACTCGGCTTTGTTCTATATAAATAAAGCATACCAGATGCGCTTTGAAGTAAATGATATGAACCAGATGAATATTACACTTCTCAATCTTGGTAATATTCATTTAAAACTTGGTCACACAGATACTGCTTTGTCACTTTACAGGCGAAGTATTCCTTATTCTATAGAAGATGAAGACGTAGATGGTTTGTCAGAAACTTATATTGGCATGGCCAAACTTTTCAAACTATCGGGAAAAAAGGACTCTGCTTTTTATTATGCCCGCAGATCTTTCGAATCGGCAAAAACAGTATCCGGTTATAAAAAGATGATGCTTGCTTCTGAATTTTTAGCCAGTGCGTATGAAGAAGTAAATAACACCGACAGTGCTTTCCGGTATTTTAAAGTTTTGATGGCGACAAAAGACACGCTATTTAGTGAAGAAAAAATAAAAGAAGTGCAAAGCATTAGTTTTACTGAGCAGTTGCGCCAGCAGGAAATTGCGGAACAAAAAGCCAGATCCGAAGAAGAACGCCGGCATAATTTACAGATGATGGCGATCGCTGTTTTTATTATTACTTTTTTTATTACGGTGTTGATATTAAGCCGGCGTAATACAAGCCCGGGGCTGCTGGAATTTCTTGGTCTCGTTGCATTGCTGCTGCTGTTTGAGTTCATTGCGTTATTCCTGCATCCATATATCGCCAATTGGACCGGACACACTCCGGTTTATATGCTGTTAATATTGGTGCTTATAGCATCGATCCTGGTCCCGCTTCACCACAAGCTGGAACATTGGGTAAAACAAAAATTGGTAAAAAGGCATCTCCTGGGTCATTGAAATTCAGAGGCTGTGGAAATGGCTTCACCAGCATGATTGCCGGGCTGGCAAATCAAAAACAAAAAAAATACACGTTCGGGGCGTTACTGCTAACCAGTACAAATAAAAAATCATTTCCTGGTGGCGGATCAATGCGCCTCGCCACTCATCGAGATTTTCATTTTGCCATGGAGCATTTGCCTATCTTTTAAATTAATTTTCTTTTTTGTCCGATTCGAAGAACCCTGTTCGTCAATATACCGAACAACATTTTTAAAACTAAAAATCAATTACAATGGAAAAGTTCATGTTTATTTTTGAAGGCACTCAGCCGGGAAATCTTAGTCCGGAGCTCATGCAGGAGCACATGGGTAAATGGATGGCATGGATCGAAAAATTGAGAAACGCCAATCAATATGTTGCTGGCGAGCCTTTACTGCCGGGAGGTAAATTAGTGAGCGGCGCTAAAGGAAAATCGGTAACAGATGGTCCTTATACAGAAGGCAAAGAAGTTGTAGGCGGTTTCTTTATCATTAATGCAAAAGATCTGGATGAAGCAGTAGAACTTGCAAAAGGTTGTCCAGACCTTGAACAAGGCAGTAAAGTGCAGGTGAGACAAGTAATGAAGATTGGAGCTGAGCAGCCCGCATAATATAATGCATCAAAATAAAAACATTAATCAGCTTGTCGATCATCTTTTCCGGCACGAGTCGGGAAAGATGATCGCTGTTTTGTCCCGGCTATTGGGTTTACAAAATATAGAAGCGGCCCAGGACATTGTTCAGGATACGCTGTTGCAAGCCATGAACACATGGGGTTTCAAAGGTATTCCTGGTAATCCTTCTGCATGGCTTTACCGCGTAGCAAAAAACAAAGCCATTGATTTTTTAAGGAGAGAAAAAAAATTCCGTGAAGTAAGCCCTCAGTACAGTTACTTGCTGCAGTCCGAGTATACTTTATCATCAACAGTCAACCATTTGTTTTTGGAAAATGAGATACAGGACAGTCAGTTGAGAATGATGTTTGCCTGCTGTCATCCAGCCATTGCAGAAGAATCGCAGATCGCATTAACACTTAAAACGCTTTGCGGGTTAAGCGTGAGTGAAATTTCAAAAGCTTTTTTGACAACCGAAGAAACAATTACAAAAAGAATTTACAGGGCAAAAGAAAAGATCAAAACAGAAAAAATAGAACTGGATGTTCCGCAAAACAATGAATTATCAGCAAGGACAGATACAGTGCTGAAATCGCTTTACCTGCTTTTTAATGAAGGATACAAATCCTCACACCCGGATAATCTTATTCGCGAAGACCTTTGTGAAGAAGCGATGCGACTTTGTTTCTTGCTTACCCAGCATCCCTTAACTGATTATCCGCGCAGTAAAGCATTATTGGCATTAATGTGTTTCCAGGCTTCAAGACTTGATGCAAGACTTGATGACAACAACAATATCATTTTATTAAAAAACCAGGATCGCAGCAAATGGAATCGTTCGCTGATGAGCAAAGGCTTTGAATTAATGGAAGAATCAACCGAGCCGTTTGAAGTTTCTGCATATCATCTTGAAGCAGCCATTGCTTCGCAACATGCGAGTGCAAGATCATTTGAACAAACTGACTGGAAAAGTATTTATCACTTATATGAAATGCTATACCAACTGCAGCCCAATCCTGTTGTGGCCATGAATAAGGCGATTGCATCTGCCTACGCCATCGGCAAACAAAATGCATTAAATGAATTGCAAAAAATAAAAGGACTGGAGCATCATCACATCTATTACGCTTCTATCGGTGAAATATATTTTGAGTTGCAGAATAAAGACGAAGCAAAAAAATTTTATCAAAAAGCGTTAAAGTTTACATCGTCAGGTCATGAACAACAATTACTGATCAGCAAGATCAATAATTGCTAAGTTGTGTAAAAAATTCCCCTTTCCTTATCACACTATTTTCAATTTATTAAGGCATTCCTTTTGCAGTAGATGTAAGCATGAAAAAAATAGTATTCGCCTTATCTTTTTGCGCTTTTCTTTATTCATGTTCCGACCCGGTGGCGAGCCAGGAAGAAAACGCAGCAATAAAAGCAGAAAAGAACATCAGCGACAGGGATTCCAGCATTACACCTTCAAATTCTTATAGTAATCTTTTTTTAGACACCGCGGCTTTGCAAAATTTTATCACACAAAATAAAATTGCCGATTCTATTGCCCGCCGTTTAAAAAGTTTTTACAATACCCGCAATTACCAGTTTGCCTGGTTTAGCAGCAATGGGCTTACCGAGCAGGCGCGGGGTTTCTGGAACCTGCATGAGTATGTAACTACTTATGATGCTGATTCATCATTAAATGATAAGAAGCTTGCAAAAAAGAATGGACCGGCTGATCGCAGAAGATGAACTTTCCGTCAGTGGTTCCGATAAATCATATATAAATACAGAATTGACGCTTACACAACATTTCATACAATATATTCTTAATAATTATGAAAAGGGTTATGTAAAGCGTAAAGAAATGGAGCGATTTATTCCCCGTAAAAGAGAAGATCCGTTGGTACTTGCAGATTCACTGGTAAATAAAAAACATAAAGACGATAAGTATTTTGAAGATGTGAATCAATCTTACAAAGGATTGAAAGATCAGCTCAGCAAGTATTTAACGATAGCGAAAAGTGGCGGATGGCCGCAGGTAAACAATATAAAGAAACCGCTCAAAAAAGGTATAAGCTCTCCTGATATACCCGTCATTAAAAAAAGATTAGCGATTACCGGCGACCTGGCTGGTAATGATACTACACAGGTATTTAATGATACCTTAGTTACGGCAGTAAAAAATTTCCAGGCCCGTCATGGATTTAATGAAACTGGCATCATCAGTGACACACTGATAAAAGAGATGAATGTGCCCGCAGTAAAAAGAGTTGAACAGCTATTGATGAATATGGACCGTATGCGCTGGCTGGCAAATGAGCCAACAGGCAACCTGATTGTTGTAAACATTCCTGAATTTGTTATGCATGTGTATGAAGGAAAACAAAAAGTTTTTGATATTGACGTTGTAGTGGGTAAAGAAGGACATAATACCATGATGTTTAACGGAGAGTTGAACCAGGTTGTATTCAGCCCGTACTGGAATGTACCGCCAAGTATTGTTGCAAAAGAAATTCTTCCTGCCATGGAAAAAAATTCAAACTATATCGCAAAAGAAAATATGGAGATCACGGGTAATGATGATGGTCTTCCTGTTGTTCGTCAAAAACCCGGGCCGGGCAATGCATTAGGTAAAGTAAAATTTTTGTTTCCTAATAGTTTTAATATTTATTTCCACGATACGCCAGCAAAAAGTTTATTTAATAAAGATCAAAGGGCTTATAGCCATGGATGTATCCGCCTAAGAGAACCTGAAAAACTGGCGAATTATGTGTTGCGCAATCAACCTGAATGGACGCCGGAAAAAATCAGCGAAGCAATGAACAGCGGCAATGAAAAATATGTGAAGGTTAAAGATCCGATACCTGTTGTTATTACTTATTACACCGCGTGGGTGGATGAGAATGGGCGCCTGAATTTCAGAGAGGATATCTATGGGCATGATGAACGTCTTGCGCAAAAGGTCTTTATTAATTCACCGGTTTTTGCCAAAAATTAAATGGATCATTATTTAACCACAGCGAACGCTGCGAAACACGGCGTTTTATGCGGTGCTCCTCCGTGACCGCTGTGGTTTAAAAAACCAAACTGAGACAGTGTCATTTATCGCATCGATCAATTACAAAACACGATGTTCCTTATTTTTGCCGGATGCAACTTATTGAAGTCAACAGTTCTCAACTTGCGAAAGATTTTTTACTGGTTAATGTTGAGCTTAATAAAAACAATCCTGCATATATCCGTCCATTAGATAAAGACATCAATGAAGTATTTGATCCAAAAAAAAATAAAACTTTCCGTTCCGGCGAAGCTATCCGGTGGATATTGAAAGATGATGATGGAAAACTCATTGGCCGTATTGCAGCCTTTACCAATAAAAAATATAAGAATAAAGGTGATGATGTGCCTGTAGGCGGAATTGGTTTTTTTGATTGCATTAATGACCAGGCTGCAGCCGATATGCTTTTTGATGTGGCTAAACACTGGCTGATACAAAAAGGAATGGAGGCCATGGATGGCCCGATCAATTTTGGTGAAAGGGACCGCTGGTGGGGCCTGGTTGTAAAAGGATTTGATCTTTCGCCTATGTATTGTATGAATTTTAATCCTCCTTATTACCAACAGCTTTTTGAAAATTATGGTTTCAAAAATTATTATAACCAGGTTTGTTTTGCGATGAATGCTGACAAGCTCATTCATCAAAAATTTTATGACCGTCATGCTGAATGTGCAAAAGATCCTAATTATAGTTCCGCCTATATCAAAAAAAATCAACTTGAAAATTTGCAAATGATTTTACGATTGTTTATAATAAAGCATGGGCAGGTCATGGCGGCTTGAAGCAACTGGAAGAAAGGGTGGTGCTGAAAATGTTCAAAAGCATGAAACCGGTTATGGATGAACGGATCTGCTGGTTTGTGTATTATAAAAATGAACCCATTGGCATATGGATCAATCTGCCGGACCTGAATCAATGGTTCAAATATCTTAATGGCGGATTTAGTCTTTGGCATAAGTTGAAATTCCTTTGGGTAAAGTCAACGAAAAAAAATAGAAAGTTCACGGGCTGGTATTTGGTATTGTGCCGGAATTCCAGGGAAAGGGAGTTGACAGTTATATTATAATTGAAGGCGCAATGGTGATACAGAACTTAAGAAAGGAAAATGGAAAATATGTTTTGGGCGATCCTATTTATGAAGATTATGAAATGCAATGGATCGGCGAATTCAATCCAAAAATGATAAATGTTTCTGAAGCCCTTGGCACTTACCGCAGCCGGATACTCACTACATATCGGTATTTGTTTGACCGGACAAAAGAATTTAAACGACACCCGATCTTGCTCTGAGGTCTGACTTCTGCAGAGACAAGGCATGCTTGTCTCTGCAGAAGTCAGATTGTGCAAAAACAAATATCATAGCATTCAAATCTTTTTTATTATTGCAGTTCCTGAAAGTCAGATTTCAGACCTCCGGCTTCAGACTTCGTTACTATGGATAAATTCATTGTTTCAGCAAGAAAATACAGGCCGCAGACTTTTGATACTGTTGTTGGGCAATCGCATATTACCACTACCTGAAAAATGCGATAAGGCATAACCAGCTTGCACATGCTTTTTTTTTTTGCGGGCCACGAGGTGTGGGTAAAACAACCTGTGCAAGGATTCTTGCTAAAACAATTAACTGCGAAAATCAAACAAAAGACGGCGAAGCCTGCAATAAATGTCAATCCTGTATTTCGTTTAATGAAGGCACTTCGCTGAATATTCATGAACTGGATGCTGCCAGCAATAATTCGGTAGATGATATCCGGACATTGGTTGACCAGGTTCGTTTTGCACCACAGGCCGGTAAATACAAAGTGTATATCATTGATGAGGTTCACATGCTCAGTTCTTCCGCATTCAATGCTTTTTTAAAAACACTGGAAGAACCTCCTCCCTATGCTATTTTTATTTTAGCCACAACAGAAAAACATAAGATTCTTCCTACCATATTAAGCCGCTGCCAGATTTTTGATTTCAAACGCATCACCAATAATGATACCGTTGAACATCTGCAGGAAATTTGTGATAAAGAAGATATAAAAGCGGAGAAAGCAGCATTACAGGTAATCGCCCAGAAAAGCGAAGGCTGTATGCGGGATGCTCTCAGCATCATGGATAAGATCGTAAGTTTTACCAATGGCGAACTGACTTATGAAAATACACTTGAACATCTGAATATCCTGGATGCCGATTATTATTTTAAGTTGCTGGATTGTATGACGAAACAGGATCTTGCCGGGGCCATGTTGTTATATGATGATATCAACAGAAAAGGGTTTGAAGGAGATCTTGTATTGAATGGCTTTGCTGAATTTATCCGGAACCTGCTGGTGTGTAAAGATGAAAAAGCTGCCGGCTTATTGGAAGTAGTGGAAAGTTTTAGAGAAAAATATATAGCAACTGCAAAAAATATTTCACCTTCTCTTCTTATCAGCGCATTGAATATTATGAACGAAGCTGAAATAAATTATAAAGCTGCACGGAATAAAAGATTGCATGTTGAGCTTGTGCTTATCAAACTTTGTTATCTGCAGCAAGCGATCGAACTTTCCTCGGATGCCGGTAGCATAAGTAAAAAAAAAATAATTGAAACAAGCGTCGGGTTCCGGACAGCTGCTATAGTTCCTTTGAAGACGGTAGAGACAAGGCATGCCATGTCTGTACAAAAAACGGAAGCGAAGTTAATTATAGAAACATCAGTGCTAAAAGAAGAACAACCGAACTATACTCCGGATTCCGAACCTCAAACTTCAAATGCCGGTAAACCCGAACCGGCTCTCAAATCTCAAACAACAAAGCTTTCAGCCCTTGATAAAATAAGAAAACAGGTTAAGGGAAATGGGAATAATGGAAACGGCAATTCAAATATCAATGCCCCGATCGAACTCGAAGGTTTGCAGGCAGCGTGGAATGAGTATGTTCAAAAATTAAAAGGAGAAAAAAATCCGGCAGGTACCAATTTCGAGATGGCTGAATTAAAGATCCAGGATGACAATAGTTTTATTGCAATTGTTACTAACAATATTCAATTAAGATTTATAGAACAAGGCGGACAAAAAGCTTCACAGTTTTTGCGGGAAAAACTCCATAATAATCTTCTTACATTTTTTATTGTAATGGAAGAAAATAAAGAAGAGAAAATTCCTGTGGGCACGCCACTTACTTCCCGTGAACAATTTACAAAAATGACGGAAAGATATCCGTTGGTAAAAGAGTTGAAAGATAAGCTGAGATTGGAGTTGGATTATTAAATCCCCAATAAAGTGCACGCCTAATAATCAATGATTATTAATTAATAATTATTGATTAATTAAAGTGTTCCGTGCTACAAACTTCTAATTCACTATTGACGATTCACCATTCACCAAATTGCCTTAATTTCGGCGCACAATTAAATTTGTTATGGCAGAAGTGATTTTAATGCCCAGGCTTAGCGACACGATGACCGAAGGAGTGATCGCCGCATGGCATAAAAAAGTTGGCGATACTGTGAAAAAAGGCGACTTGCTTGCCGAAGTAGAAACGGATAAAGCAACGATGGAACTTGAAAGTTATAAAGATGGAACGCTCCTGCATATCGGTACTGAAAAAGGAGGCAAGCTGCAGGTGAATGACCTGCTTGCGATCATCGGTGCAAAAGGTGAAGATATTTCATCGTTGATAAAAGGCGGCGGGCAGGCAACTGAAAAGAAAGGTGGTGAGAAGTCAGAGGCAAAAAGTGAGAAGTCAGCAGAGACAAGGCAAGCCTCGTCTGTACAGGCGTCAGAGGCAAAGACTTCTTCGGAAAAATCAGAAACGAAAACACAAAAAACAGTTGCCAGTCAACCAGCAGCCAGTAATAAAGAAGCTGCTACTCTTGATATTTCAAAAATGGATGAAGTTGTATTGATGCCAAGATTAAGTGATACAATGACTGAAGGAGTAATTGCTGCATGGCATAAGAATGTGGGTGATAAAGTAAAAAAAGGAGATATACTTGCCGAAATAGAAACGGATAAAGCAACCATGGAATTGGAGAGTTATAAAAATGGAACATTGCTTTACCAGGGCGCCGCTAACGGTGAAAAGATAGAAGTGAATGCATTGTTGTGCATCATTGGTGAAAAAGATAAAGTGATGTGAATGCGGTGGTGGCCGCTGCAAAAGGCGGAGTGGGTGCTGAGCCCGCAGTTAGCAGTCAGCAGTCAGCATCTGAAAGTTCGAAACCTGCTTCTCAACCGGTGACAGAAAAAGAAGAAGCAGCAAGTTCATCAACCAACGGAAGATTAAAAGCCTCGCCGCTTGCAAAAAAATTAGCAAAAGAAAAAGGTGTTGATCTTAAAGCGGTGCAGGGAAGCGGTGATGGTGGAAGAATTGTAAAAGCGGATGTTGATAGTTTTAGTCCGGCAGCAGTGGGCAGTCAACAGGCAACAGTTAGCAGTAAGCAACCAACCATTGCCCAGCAACCGGTAGCAAAATTTACCCCAACAACAGAAGAGAAATTTACAGATACACAGAACAGTCAGATGCGGAAAACGATTGCACGTCGTTTGGGCGAAAGCATGTTTGCGGCGCCGCATTTTTATCTCACGATGGAGATCAACATGGACAATGCCATGTCTGCCCGCGCACAGATGAATGAATTCAGCCCGGTAAAAATTTCTTTCCAGGATATGATAATTAAAGCATGTGCAATGGCATTGCGGCAACATCCTGCGGTCAACTCATCCTGGATGGGGGACTTTATAAGAACCTATCAGCATATTCATATTGGCAGCGCTGTAGCCGTGCCTGAAGGGTTGATCGTTCCTGTTATAAAATTTGCAGATCAAAAATCTTTTTCACAAATAGCTGCTGAAGCAAAAGAGCTTTATGCAAAAGCAAAGGATAAAAAACTGCAGCCGCATGAATTCAGCGGTAATACTTTTACCATCAGCAATCTTGGCATGATGGATATTGAAGAATTTACAGCGATCATAAATCCGCCTGATAGTTGTATAATGGCGGTAGGAAAAATTAAAGAGATCGTTATTAAAAAAGGCGAAGGTTTTGGAGTAACCAATGTGATGAAAGTTACGATGAGCTGCGACCATCGCAGTGTGGATGGAGCTGTTGGTGCGGCATTTCTTCAAACGGTAAAGAAATACATGGAGAATCCCATCGGGATGCTGGTATAGCCTTCTATACTATTAATTTATCTTTCAGGTAATTACTCATAGAAAAACAACTACACAGGAATATTCCTTTTTTAGTACTTACCCTTGATTCTGCAAAATGCCGCTTTCAATGCTTTAAAAAAGGGGCTTCAGTTAGTAAATTTATAATGCAGCAAACCCTATGAAATACTTTAATAAGGCATTTGATATCTTTCTTTATGAAGGAGTATTTATCTTTTTGTTTAGTTGCCTTCTTCTGCTTTTAAACGACAGGTACACTGGGCTGTTTTTTAAAGTTTCAATTACCTCTATCGTCATCGCCGCGATCCTGGGCGTTACAGGTTATCTTTTCAATTTATTTGTAAAAGAAGACCTATACGAAGAACGATAATTTCAACACCGGCCCTGGCGCCGGCTTTTATATAAAATATATTTTCAATATTTTTTGAAAATTCGAAATGTATGTTTTAGCTTTGAGCTATGAAACTTCCTGAAGCAAGACAACAATTCATCAGCAGTTGGGGCGCCTTTGGCACGCATTGGGGCATTAACCGAACAATGGCGCAGATACATGCCCTTTTATTGGTGAGCCCGGACCCACTCACGCAGGATGATATCATGGAAGAACTGAACATCAGCCGCGGAAATACGAACATGAATATCCGTGAACTGATCAATTGGGGATTAGTGGAAAGAGTGATCCTGTCCGGCGAAAGAAAAGAATATTTTACCGCTGAAAAAGATATCTGGAAAGTAGTAAAGCAGATAGTAAAGGAAAGAAAGAAAAGAGAACTGGAACCAATGATGCAATTGCTCGATAAACTGGAAGATGTGGAAGGCGATAAAAAAGATAAAAAGGTAAAAACATTTGTAGATACGGTGAGCAGTATAAAACGATTGGGGCTGCAGGCAGATAAAACACTTGATGTAATGATAAAGGCAGAAGAAAATTGGTTTGTAAGCAGCATGATGAAGATCTTTAAATAGTAACGAGTGAATGCCAGCAACCGGGAAACCGGTTTTTATTTACAATGTTTGTTTCATTATTTTCTGAAACTTTAAAATATCCGATATGTTACCTCTCAGGAAAATAGATCTTTACGGACAGACTGATCTTAGGTATGCTTGTAATTTTCTCCTTGCCGATCTTATTTGGCACCGGTCTTTTTATTGGATTATTTTTTATTGGTTGCTGGCAGGTGGTCAGCGCCGTTTTCAATACAAATAGTTTTATCCGGGCGGGTTTTAAAAAAAGAATTTTTCACTACTGGACATTTTGCATTGTTGACCTGGTATTGTTACTTCTCTCCTGGTCGCCGTTCATGCTGCACCGGAATAATATGATTATCGAAGTAGTATCCGGAATTACATTGCTCGGAGCTGTTGCCATTGCACTTTATTACTGGAATATATACGACAGATTAATAAATCTTATTTCCTTAAGAGATGAATTAGATGGATTAACCAAATCAAAACACTGATCATGAAAAATAAGATCCTTGTTTACGATGACAACTGCCCGCTCTGCACATGGTATTCCGGGCTTTTTGTAAAATATGGTTTTTTGAAAGCGGATGGCCGTAAACCATTTTCCACACTGGATGATAACTTGCTTTCCCAAATTGATTTTGATAAAAGCAGGAATGAAATCCCGTTGCTCGATACATCAACAAACAAAGTGTTATATGGTATCGATGCTTTATTGGAAATCCTTGATCAAAAAATTCCTTTTATAAAAGCAACCGGGAATTTTGCTCCATTGAAATGGGGTTTACAAAAATTATATAAGCTCATTTCTTTTAACAGGAAGGTGATCGTTGCAAAAAAATGCGGACCAGGAAACATCGATTGCTCACCCGATAATAATTATTTATACCGGTTTATTTTCATGACTATATCACTGGTGTTTAATACGCTAATGCTTTTTCCTTTACATGATCTGTTATTTACGAGACTCTCCTATTATCATCTGAATATCCGGGAACTCCAGGCTGCACATTTTGGCTTTGTCATCATTAACTGCGCATTGGCCCTCACTTTCTCCAAAGCAAGGGCCTATGAATATCTTGGCCAGGTGAATATGCTGGCATTATCAGTTATACTATTGCTTTCGGCATTACTGTTAATAGACTACCTCGTATTCTCAGAAGTGATACTGACAGCTGGACTCATTGTTACATCAGCATTTGTTTTTAAAGAGTATACAAGGAGAATGGAATATGCAGGCGTGCTACCGAAAAATAAATGGGTGGTCAGTTTGAATCTACTTAGCCTTAACGGTTTTATATTATTTCTTTTTCACTAATCATTTTCAAAATGATAAATAAAAAGATCATACTTGCCGGCGGTACAGGGTTCCTGGGCCAGGAAATGACAAAATATTTTGGCAAAGAAAATGAAATAGTCATCCTGACAAGACAGGTGAATGAAAAAACAAACCGGAATAATTATGATTCACTTTCTAAAGAAGATCTTAAGAACGTACAATACATAAAATGGGATGGAAAAACTACAGGCGACCCGATAGCTGCGGGGTGGATAAAAGAGTTGAATGACTCCGATCTTATTATTAATCTTGCCGGCAAATCCGTTAATTGCCGGTATACTGAAAAAAACAAACAAGAGATTTTTGACAGCCGTACTGATTCAGTAAAAGCAATTGGTGAAGCAATTAATAAATGTAACCGGCCGCCATCACTTTGGATCAATGCATCTTCGGCAACCATTTACCGTCATGCTGAAGACAGACCGCAGGATGAATATACCGGCGAATTTCTTAATGATTTTTCGGTACAGGTTTGCAAGCGTTGGGAAAAAACTTTTTATGATCAGCAAACTCCGCACACGAGAAAAGCAGCACTTCGGATGGCGGTCACACTTGGACCAGGTGGCATTTTAATTCCTTTTTTTAATTTATTGAAATTCGGATTAGGGGGCAAGCAGGCAAGTGGTAAACAAATGTTCAGTTGGGTACATATAGAAGACACTTGCAGAATGATAGAATGGATCTGGGAACACAAACAAATAGAAGGAACTTATAACTGCAGTTCTCCAAACCCGGTAACGAATGAAGAGTTCATGCGAATATTCAGAAAGGTTACAGGTCACAAGATCGGCTTACCGGCTTATAAATGGATGTTGCAAATTGGTGCGCCACTTATAGGAACTGAACTTGAGCTGGTTCTAAAAAGTCGTTGGGTAATTCCTTCGAAAATTCTTGAAACCGGTTTTCAATTCAATTATCCTTTAATAGAAACTGCATTAGCAGATATAATAAGCAAAGTACCACGCAAGCAATACCATCTTTTCTGATCTTTGTATAATGAATGAAAAGAAAAAAACGCTGGTATTAGGCGCTTCTGATAATCCATCCCGCTACAGTTACCTCGCACTGCACAGGCTAAGAAGTCATGGACATCCCGTTGTTGCTATCGGAAAAAAAACGGGGATGGTGGGTGATGTAGCAATTGAAAAAGAAAAAAAAGAATGGCAGGATGTAGATACTGTTACGCTTTACTTAAATCCCGCACATCAGCAACAGTATTATGATTATATAGTTTCATTAAAGCCAAAGCGCATCATATTTAATCCCGGTGCTGAAAATGACGAGCTATCTGATCTTGCAATTAAAAATGGAATTACACCAATGGAAGCATGCACTTTAGTTTTGTTGAGTACTCACCAATATTAGAGTGATTAAAGAAGTTGTACGACCACTGCACCGTAATCTTACTTATTAAAAAAACATTCCGATTCTTTTTATAAATGAGAAATAAAGTCTACACTCTTCCGTTTAAATTTATTGTCGCCTCGTGGTGATTCCGTAACCCTACCTGAATAACTACAACAGCATAGCTGTTGTGTATCGATATCCTATTTAAACAAAAAATTGTATCCAATGAAAAACCTGTTAAAGGGCATCATATGCCTGTCCGTATTTTTTGTTTGCGTCCAAACCAGTGCGCAAACTCCGCCTGTCAGGGAACCGGATATGAACCGGCCCTCTCTTTTTCAAAATTTACCAGAAAAAATCAGTTGCCGCATCAATGATCTATCTGCTTTATTGGATTCAGAAATCGGCAGAAATATATCGTTCCTGTTTGCCGGCAATTTAAGTTTCGAGGGTATTGTAAGTTCTGTTGCATCCAAATTTGACAATACACTGCAAAGTATTGTTGTCAGGTCAACAAATTTCCCTGGCGCTGCTTTATCATTTTCCAAAATCAAAAACGAAGATGGAACATTCTCCTATGTGGGTCGTATTCTGAGTTTTCAGCACGGAGATGCCTATGAAATAAGCCAGGAGAATGGTCAATACTTTTTTGTAAAGAAAGGTTTTTATGACCTTGTTAATGAATAACCCTTTTATAAGTCCAACCGATTGTATGATTTCACCTGTAAAATCCACTTTATGAAAAATCTGTACAAATGCGTACTGATAGTGCTTGCTCTGTCCGGTACTTTTATCGCGAAATCACAGGTTACCGATCTTAACAGCTACTCCTCGGCCACCTCCGTAATTTATCTTGACTTTGATGGCCATGCTGTTTCCGGTACCCTGTGGAATGTAAGTGGACCGTTCAACTGCAACTCCTCCGGCTTAAGTGATGCTGCGATAACGGAGGTATTTAATCGTGTCGCTGAAGACTATCGTCCATTCAACATTAATGTAACTACTAATTCGGCAAAATATACGTCGGCTCCTGCTAACAAAAGGATCCGTGTGGTAATTACCACCTCGAATGAATGGTATGGCTCTTCTGCCGGTGGCGTAGCTTATGTTAATTCATTTACATGGGGAGATAATACTCCATGTTTTGTTTTCTCCGCTTTACAAAATTTTAATACAAAAAATATAGCAGAGGCTGCATCACATGAAGCAGGACATACATTTGGCTTAAGACATCAAAGTTCTTATAACTCGTCCTGCGTAAAATTGTCTGATTATAATTGGGGACAGGGAACCGGTGAGATAGGTTGGGCTCCTATTATGGGTGCAGCATACAATCAGAACATGAGTTTATGGAACAGCGGGCCTAATTCACTTGGCTGCAGTGTTATTCAAACTGATCTTAGTGTACTCACAAATGCAACCAATGGCTTTGGTTTCCGTACCGATGATCATACGGATGCTTATGCTACTGCAACAGTTTCTGCGTTTGATGCGAATGGCCAATTCACAATTAGCGGCGTTGTAGAAAAAAATGATGATAAGGACCTGTTCAAATTTACTATGCCAACATTCGGAAGGCTGCAACTAAATGCTGTTCCATATAATGTAGGAGCAAGCAACTCGGGTTCAGACCTGGACCTGCAGGTAGAAGTCTTAGACGGCAGCTATGCTACTGTTGGCACCTATAACCCGGGTAATCTATTAAGCTCTGTTATTGATTCATTGATCAGTGCCGGCACCTATTATTTGCGAATTGATGGTAAAGGCAATATTTATGCACCAGAGTATGGAAGTCTTGGTTCGTACTCATTACAGGCTACCTACACCGATGCCGAAATATTACCAATACGTCGTCTTGAAATTCGCGGAAGACTGGATGGTGATATGCATTCACTCACCTGGCTGATCGATGCTGATGAGCACGTGATGAAACAAGTAATTGAGGTATCGAACAATGGTATAAACTTTACACCACTCGACCAACCTAATAATACATTACGAACATACAGCTACCGTCCTCTTGACAACCGCCCTCTTCTTTATCGCATGCATGTTACATTTGACAATTTAAAGGAGTATTATTCAAACACTATTGCTATTCGCCCCGGCAAATCGACAAAACCGCAATTGGTAGGAAATACAATTTCAGGTTCGAACCTTACAGTCAGCAGCCCGGGCAATTATCACTACCAGATAATTGATCAAAGCGGAAGAATGTTGTCTAAAGGAACTATTGAAAAAGGATATAGCAGCATCCATCCGGGAAATATGAATACGGGTATCTATATCATTCGCTTTAGCGATGGTTATGAGCAATGGAGTGAAAAGTTTATTAAAAAGTAATCCGTTAGCAAAACAATAATCCGTACCCTTTTGGGATCTCGAGGTTTTTCTATAATTTAGAAAAACCTCTTTTTATATGCGTTGGAGAAAATTCAATGGCGAAGCAATAGAGATCCCTATCCATGAAGCCGTGGAAAATGCCATAAAACGGGAAACCGCAAATGGCTACCGTCTTAAAGTCTGCATCGGCACCGATTCACAAGTAAAAGGCCGCGAAACTGAATTTGCAACTGTAATTGTTTTTCTAAGAGAAGGACATGGTGGCTTTATGTTCATTCACAATGAAAAAACAAGACAGCAGTTCACGATTAAAGAAAGAATGTTGCTGGAGGTTGCCAAGAGTATTGAGATCGCTTATGAGCTTTGTAATCTTTTTACCGTTTACGATGTAGATATGGAAGTGCATGCTGATATCAATACCAACCCGCATTTTAAAAGTAATGATGCCCTTAAAGAAGCCATGGGTTATATCCTCGGAATGGGCTTTGCATTTAAAGCAAAACCTGAAGCTTTTGCAAGCAGCAGTTGCGCCAATAAAGTAGTGAACTAATAAACCAGGGGCGCCTAATTTCTTTTTACAACAACATTTTTTATCAGGGGAGTATGTGCGGACAGAGATGGCGTCCGCTTATCGGGTGATAAATATTCGGAAGACACATTGTAGTTCAAACTTCTTTTCTTTGAATCTTCATGGGCAAAGGAAAAGGCAAGAATGACTAAAACGAACAAAAAAGCTGCGATGTTTTTTTCAGATAAGATTTTCCTCATAATTCTACGACTAAATCCGGCTGCAAGATAAAAGATAATTCCCGCAAATCATAAAGGTAAAAATCCTCTTTTTTACACATTGTTTAAACGTTTGCGTTGAGCTGTGCAATATAATCCAGGATCTCTTTTCGGCCATCGCCTTTTAAAGCGGAACTAATAAAATGAATAGGCAGCTCGGTCCATGTTCGGGATAGTGCCGCCATAAATGCATTTACATTTCTTACGGTGGCGCCAGGTTTATTTTTATCGGCTTTGGTAAAAACAATTGCAAAAGGAATTTGCCACTCCCCCAGCTTATTTATAAAATCAATATCTTTTTTTTGAGGATCATGCCGGCTGTCAACTAATAAAAAAAGATTGGCCAGGTTTTCTCTTTGGCGGACATAATCATTGATCATCTTTTCCCAACTCTTCCTTTGCTTTTGAGAAACGATCGCAAAACCATAGCCGGGAAGATCTACCAGGTACCAGTTTTTTTTTGAAGTTGAGGATAAAGATGAGGTTGAGATAATCTCAAAATGATTGATCAGTTGTGTTTTACCGGGGTTAGCAGACACCTTGGCCAGTTCTCTTTTATTGCACAGCATATTGATCAAAGAAGATTTGCCCACATTGCTGCGGCCAAGAAATGCATACTCCGGCTTATCTGGCTTTGGGCATTTATCAACGGATGGGCTGCTGATGATATATTTCGCGTCTTTGATTTCCATGAATACACAAGATAGGAAAGCGAATATTAACTTTTAGTTCAGAGGGAAAAATTTAAATTAATAGAAAAATTTTTATGAAGAAGATCTTTACTCTCTTTATACTATCAATTGCAACATACCAATTGCATGCGCAGGAATCAATTATGTCAGAAGTGCTGATTGTATATATTCATTCAGCATGGAACAAAGACAAAAAAGTGACTTTTTTTACGATCAATCCGGATGCGGGGGTTGCGTCGGCTGCTGATTTATATCAATTAAAATCAGTAAGAGAGTTATTGCCTGCAGATGATGATCCTGACTATTATACGATAAAGAAAAAGCGATTTAGGACTATCAACGAGGATTCGATCATTTACAATTATTTTGAATCGGAATCTGCTGCACTGAATTTTATTATATCGAAAAATTGGAAATTGTTTTCGGCAACATCTTACATAATTACAAAATATGAAGATACGCACGGCAATACTTATTCTGTTCCCAAATATGTATTTATAAAATCACAGTGATTTTGTGATAGCAGATGATAAGCAAACAGAAAGTTAAACGGAGCGTCGCAAGTAAAGCTTAATAGAATTACAAAAGCCGGAACTAAAAAACTATAAATCACAAACTATAAACTGTAACTGGCTTAACTTCGCAGCCGCAATGACTTCCCAATTTCCTCATGATGAAATAAAGCCTTTTGCTTCGGATAAAGCCAAGAAGCAACAGGTGGAAGAAATGTTTGACGGCATTGCCGTACGCTACGATTTCATGAATCGCTTATTCTCCGCCGGCATTGATATGAAATGGCGGAAGAAAACTATTAATCTCCTTAAAAGGCTTGAACCGAAAAAGATCCTGGATATGGCCACCGGCACGGCCGATATGGCAATACTGTGCTGTCGCCTCTTAAATCCGAAAAAAGTTATAGGGGTTGACCTCTCGGCAGAAATGCTGGAAGTGGGAAGAAAAAAGGTTGAAAAAGAAGGATTTGCAAATAAAATCGAGCTTTTAAAAGGCGACGGCGAGGCAATAAATTTTCCTGATAATTCGTTTGATGCGGTGACGGTGGCCTTTGGGGTCAGGAATTTTGAGAACCTGGAAAACGGATTAAGAGAAATGCTGAGGGTGCTGAAACCCGGAGGCAAGCTTGTAATACTTGAATTTTCAAAACCAAATTGGGGATTCAAAAACCTATACAACCTGTATATGGGAATAGTGGCGCCTGAGGTGGCCCGCTGGTTCAGGCAGAATAAAGATGCGTACCGGTATCTGAACAGGTCGACAAATGCTTTTCCTGACCGCAACGATTTTACCGCCATTTTAGATAGTGTTGGATTTTCCAATACCGAATGTAAACCGTTAAGCTTTGGAATATGTTGCATATACAGCGGAAGAAAGTTATGAAGCCCATTACCCTATTTGCATTTGTCTTGCTGATCTGTTCATCTGCACGGTCACAAGTTGAAATGTACCAGCTTGAGCATGAAACCAAGCCTTATTATTTTGGAATAACGCTGGGTGGTAATATTGCCCGTTTTCAAATTGAACAACATCCCCGTTTTCTTCAGTATGATAGCGTGATGGAAATTTTACCGCTAAACTCGCCCGGCTTTGCATTGGGACTGGCTGCAACTGCAAGACTCACGAATCGGTTTGAAGCAAAGTTCAATCCGCAGTTGATGTTTACGGAACGCAGCATCACTTACAAATTAAAATATAAAGATCCTATCGATGGTTTTGAACCCACTAAGAAAATAGAATCCGTGATCTTTTCATTTCCATTACAAATAAAATTTAACAGCGATCGCATCGGTAACTTCCGGGTGTATATGATGGGCGGAGCTTTTACACAAATAGACCTTGCGGCCAATGCCCGTGCACGGCGCGCCGAAGACCTGGTGAAACTGGAGAAATCGGATTACGGTATTGAAATAGGAATGGGATTTAATTTTTATTTTCCAAGTTTTATTCTTTCTCCTGAAGTAAAAGTGAGTAATGGGCTTCGCAATCTTCATAGCCGTGATGAGAATCTTAAATATTCAAATGTGATCGACCGGATTCAATCAAGAATGATCGTGTTTTCTATTCATTTGGAGGGATAACCCCAGCCCCCTGTCCCCGAAGGGGGAACTTAGATTTAAACAGCAAAATCGTTTTTGAAAAACTTGTAACTGGCAATTTTTTGTACAGACAAGGTATGCCTTGTCTCTACTGTTTCGACTTTTGTACAGACCAGGCATGCCTTGTCTCTACCGACTCACACCGTCCTCCCTCCTTCTACAAATATTCTATTCAACTCGCGGTCATTATTGATTGTTTTATAGAAATCTTCAACGTAATCGATGGTTCTTGATTTTTCTTTTGAGTTTAAATGTTCATTGTTCTTTATCAACCCAATGATCTTTTCTTTTTTATCATTAAATAACTTCACTGCTGTTTTAAGTTCTTCCATTGTTCTGGGAAAACCTCGGTTCAACCTTTCTCTTACGGTACTGATTTTGTCCTGCAACTGCTCATCAATTGTTGCATAAGGCGGATCTACAAAACCGCAAATATCAAAATCATAAGCAATGGCATAGGGTCTTACATTTTTATCGCCTTTCGGTCCTATAAGTTTTATGTTATGATAAGCCGGCACAGACCAATCGGTATTACCAATTAAATATTCAAACAATGTTACCAGGGTCATCTGCTCCCTGTTGGTTTGTTCAGTGTTGTACTTTGTTTCTTCTACCTCAACCATGTTGATTTCTTTTTGCCATATCATCTACATCTTCTATCATAAATGCAAACTGGGTATAAGGTTTACGTTTACCTGCAAGATCTTTAAAAGAAATATTCATTAACCGAACCTTCAGGCTCATATCCGTAAGCAGATTATAAATTTTATAGACTAAATACTCTTTGATCACCAATTGTCCCGGGTCTTCGCCTGAACTGCAGCCATTGCTTATTTTCATTGTCTTGAATTTGGACATGCTGGAATTAGTGTCGGCCTTGAAATTGACAGTGAGTCCCGGCATAAAACACGTTTCCCTTCTGAAATTGCCCCTTACAGTAGCCGTGATCTTTTCTGTTATTGCAGGACGATCTTTAATTGTGAGTGTCATTGTTCCCGGCAGATATCTTTGCTTTGCTTTTTTTGCAAGCAGGTCTTTGAGATCCATTTCAAGTGTGGCGTTTACTATTGATTCTTCCTGGAAAAATTTTACTTTATCAAGTTTCTGTGCGGAAACAGGCAGGTAAATTGCTGCGCCGATAAATAGTAATGAAAAAAACTTTTTCATGATTAAAAAGCTTGTAGTGAAAAAAATAATTCCGAAAGCCCGTTATATAAATTTATAATATTTTTATTTTATCACTTCACTTATCACTTTGCCAATGCATCCCCCCGGCATTTGAATATGTAACAGGGCCGCAACTGTTGGCGCAATATCCGTCATATACGTCTCCCGGTTTGTTTTGCCGGCTTTAATTCCCCAGCCATACCAAAGTAAAGGAATATGCGCATCATAAGGATTCCATAAGCCATGCGTAGTGCCGGTTGGTCCATAGGTTTCCATATAATTTGGTTTAAAAATCAGCTGGACATCACCTCCTCTCGGCGCAAAATATCCGTTCACGATCATCTCTTTTATTTTAGCTTGTAAAGGCGTGGTCCCTAATTGCTGAATATCGAAGGCCATCAATACAGCCTCTTGTTTTGAAAAGAAAGAAATAACTGCCGCTACGATCTCTTCCCTTTTTAATTTTCTTTCAGCATTGATAAGATTATTATTCAATACCACCTGGTAATTTGAAATATTTATTGCAAGATCACTGTGCCCGAATTTGTCTTTTAGTTGCTGGTTCAGCTCTTTCAATGCCGTGGATTGAACAATGCCTCCGGCCGGAATTTTATTTTCTTTCATAAATCCAATTACATTCGCAACCCCATGATCGGCAGAAAGAAAAACAGTGTATTGACCTTTTCCAATTTTACTATCAAGATAATCCAACAGGTCTCCAAGCTCTTTATCAAGCCTGAGGAAATCATCTTCCTGTTCTATTGAATTTGGACCATAACCATGGCCAATATAATCGGGGGAAGAAAAACTCAGAGCAAGAAAGTCTGTTATTGCATCTGCGCCCAGCTTCTCACCTTCAATTGCAGCTTTTGCCATTTCAACAGTCATCGTATTTCCGTGCGGTGTGCTTAACACAGCGCTGTAATTTTTTCCAATAAATTTTTTCAGGTCATACGGAAATCCTGCGCCGAGTCCTTTTGATTCATACACTTTGTCGTCAGTTGTGCTTTGCGTATAAGTATTGATGGGGTATAAAGTCTGCCAACCCTGTTCATAATATTTATCAACTAATTTTTTTGCATTCAGGTCCTTTACCCATTGCGGAAGATCATTCATATAATAAGTAGAAGTGATCCAATTGCCAACCTGGCTGTCATACCAGTATGCAGCATTGGCACTATGCCCTGCAGGTAAAATACCTCCACGATCTTTTATTGCAACACCTATTACCTTACTTTGAAAATTTGTAGCAAGGCGCAATTCATCACAGATAGTCGTCACCAATAAATTTCTTGGGCTTTGCAGTCCAAGATTTGTTTCGCTGCCGACTGTTTTTACGGTTTTGTCTTCGGTGCAGTAAACATCACGCTGCTGTGCATTATCCCACCAAAAGTTGCCGGCAATGCCATGAATAGCGGGAACAGATCCTGTATAAATTGATGTATGCCCCGGAGCAGTAACAGTTGGCGCATAAGGTATGAGTGTATTCTCACAAGTAAAACCCTGGTTCAGCATTCTTTTAAAACCACCATTGGCGGCATAGCGATCATAGAAGCGATAAAGATAATCCCAGCGCATTTGATCTATAGTAATTCCAACTACTAATTTGGGTCTTTGTAATGCTTCGTTTTGCTGTGCTGCTGTTGTAAAAAAAAAGAGTAAGAATAGGGCAATCGAATACATCCGCTGCATAAAAGCTTGTTTTTATAAAGATAGGGGAAATGGAAATAAGGTTGCAGCCGGTTGATTGGAGCAGATCACAAGTTTGTTAAAGCTGTATCAATTTAGAACTCAAATTCCCGCCGATGCATGTTCCACCTGATGCCAAACGAAACAATAGTTGTGTTTGCAGATAGCGAAGTATTTGAAGCTACATCAAACTTTCTTTTAGTTACCGACGCTTCAATAAATAAATTTTCTTTGAGTTCATAAGAAAGCAAAAAAGAAATGAATTTTGTCTTCGATTCAATGCCAGAAACAATTTCGTATCCATAATCACCCTGCCTGTATGGTGGCACGTTCGGTAAAAATATATTGGCACCAAAGCTGCGGCTGCCGGTATCCAACCCTTGTTTCCAGGCCATCGCTTTTGCAATGATCATCCATTTTGGTGCGGGCTGATAACGAAGTATGCCGATCATCTCACTAAAGTTTGCACCAAGCGGATGCGCCAATGGCTGATTGTAATGTGTATAATTTGCAATTGAATCGCGGTGAGAATAAGTGAACGGACGTACACGATTATGCTCCAGTTGCAGGTCAAGATTTCTTATACCAAATGCATTGATGTATTTAGCCCCAAGTTGCAACCCCCATTTGTTTGCCCACCAGCCATTGCCATTCTTTATTTCTTTTAAATTAAATTCATCCAATAAAAATTGTCCGTAAACCTGCACTTGTTTTAATGTGTTTAATTTAAAATCGATACCGGCCACGGAGTTATCAAAGCTCCCATTTTGCTGTTCAATGGAACGATAAAAGATAACGGGATTCAGATAGCCAAATTCAAAACGATTGCTGCGCCCAAACATTATTCCTTCAAACAAACCAATATTCAATTTCCTAGTTACGTTCACGTCAAGATGATGGAACACTGCATACTTTTTTCTTAATAACCGGTCTGGTCCCCGCGGCTCCGTTTGTTGCAGCTCCATAAATAAATTCTGGTAATTGATCTTCCATATCCTTGTATTCAATTTCAGGAAAAGGGTATTGTTGCTGAAATCACTTAAGAACAAACTACGGTAACCATTACCAATGAAATTCCGGTCATATCCAAAAGCGACATCAATGTATTTGGTAATATTAAAAGTGAAATAACCTCTTGCATCGAAATAATCAAAGCCGGTGCCTTTAAAATTTTTATAGTATCCGGCTCCGGGTACTGATTGAAATTTATCTTCCCAGGCTTGTACATACACAGGGTCCCGTTCCTGGTTATCGATAATGGAAGCGGCAAAACCAATTTTATTTGCAATACGGCCGCGGATCGTTACTCCTCTTGAATTCAGAAAAAGACTTTCGTCATTATCGCTTTCCTTCATGTATTGAAACTGGATAACAGGATTGATGATAAGATCAAAGTCTTTTACATGTACTTCATAAAGATTTGGTTTAGTCTTATAAAAAGATTTTAAAATTGATCTTTTACTTGTTCCAAGAATTTGGCCCTTCTTGACCCATTCAGAATTATCCATTAAAATACTTTCAAATTGTATTGATCAACCTTTGAACCATTAAGTCTGTAATTCACAATCTGTGAATTATCATCCGCCCATTGAGCAATATTTTTTCTACTATACGGTTTTATTTTGGAAAAACTCAAAATTGAATCATTCTGCATCAGAATTTCCATTCTTTCCAATAAAACATATCCCTTATCTCCTTGTGGCAAATAAGTTGTTTGTGAAAATGCAAAGACAGGACAAAGAATAAGGATTAGAAGGGTTTGTTTAAATTGCATGGGTATTGGTTTTTCAACGATAAATCGGCGACAAGATATGCAAAATTACCTGATTAAGAATGTGCAGGTTGTTAACGAAGGAAGAATAACTGTGGCAGATGTTTTAATAAAAAATGAACGCATTGAAAAGATCGGCGAATTAATTACACAGGTAGATTCAAACGTTACAGAAATAAATGGTGAAGGGAAATTTCTTTTACCCGGTGCTATAGATGACCAGGTACATTTTCGTGAACCGGGTCTTACTCATAAAGCATCTATTTATACAGAAGCAAAAGCAGCCGTGGCCGGTGGCGTTACCAGTTTTATGGAAATGCCCAATACAATTCCAAATGCACTGACACAAGAATTACTCGAAGAAAAATATTCCATCGCATCAAAAACTTCACTGGCGAATTATTCTTTTTTCATGGGTACCAGCAATAACAATGCAGATGAAGTTTTAAAAACAAATGAAAAAAGAAAAGATGTTTGCGGTATAAAGATCTTTATGGGCTCTTCTACCGGTAATATGCTTGTTGATAGCCCAAATACCCTGGATACAATTTTTCGTGAAAGCGAAGTCCTTATCGCCACACATTGTGAGGATGAACGGATCATTAAAGAAAATCTTGCAAAAATAAAATTGCAAAACAGAGAACTCACTGCTGCTGACCATCCCATTATAAGAAATGAAGATGCTTGTTACGAATCATCGTTGTTCGCAATCCAGATCGCTAAAAAATATGATACCCGTTTACACATACTTCATATTTCAACTGAAAAAGAATTTCTACTTTTTACAAATATGCTTCCGCTAAAACAAAAAAGAATAACTGCGGAAGTTTGTGTGCATCATCTTCATTTTACAAGCAATGACTATGCACGGCTTGGTAATAAAATAAAATGCAATCCCGCAATTAAGGCACCGCATAACCGTGAAGGATTGTGGAAAGCGCTGCTTGATGACCGGCTGGATGTAATCGCTACTGACCATGCTCCGCATACTTTGGAAGAAAAAGGATTTTATGAAGAAGAAACTTCCACCACTCCTCCCCCTTCCTGGGAGGTTGGGAGAGGGTCTTATGAAAACGCACATGCGGGTTTACCATTGGTTCAACACTCTATATTGCTGATGCTTCACTATTGTAAACAAGGAAGAATTACTCTTGAAAAAATTGCAGAGAAAATGAGTCATGCAGTGGCTGATTGTTTTCAAATAAAAGACAGGGGTTATATTCGTGAAGGCTATTTTGCTGACCTTGTTTTGATTGACATGAACAAACCATCAAAAGTTTCAAAAGAAAATATTTTATATAAATGTGGCTGGAGTCCATTAGAAGGTTTTGAATTTCCTGCAACGATTACACATACATTTGTAAACGGCCGTTTAGTTTATGGAAATGGTAACTGGAATGAATCTAATCCGGGAATGCGGTTATCTTTCGACAGGTAAAAAATGTTCAATGCTCAATAGTCAATTTTCAATGCTCAATTTTAGGACTTCTATTCACCACTCACCTCCCGATAGCTATCGGGACACCATTCACGATCATGCATCTTGACGCAACGACATACAACGACATTTCGGTCTTCCACCAGGAAGAAGAATTCTCCATTTTTCATAGACTCAATTTTACTAAAACCGTGTATGGAAAAGAATGGCTCCGCCATTTTTTTTCTGAACCGCATCATACCCTGAAGAAGATCCTGGGCACACAAAAAATAATCCGCACATTAAATGAACATTTGAATGACTGGCCTTCAGAGATCACTAATGGAACATTGCTCGTTATTGAGAAATACCTCGATTATAATCTTGATCCCTTACCAAATGATCCGAATGCTTTTACCACCTGGGCATATAAAACTTTTCATATCGAAGATTACCGGATGGTAAAATATTCCGTTGGCCATTGTGCTGATTTTTTCAGAGGCATCAAAAAATTAGTACGGCTTTTTAGCCAACAAGAATTGCCGGCATTTTTTAAAATTTATATTGAAAGAGCAGAGCAACTTTTAAAAGAAACTCCCCTATCCAAAATTTCATCTTCAAAGCCTGGTGAAAAATTTTCTCCTTCGGAAAGTCTTTATTATGGTTATCATATCCGTAACCGTTATAAAAATGATACGCTGGAGTTGCTTGATATTTTTGGCCGCATCGACGCATGGTATTCGATGGCAATGGCCATGAACGCATTTGATCTTCGCTTTCCTGAATTTATTGACCAGGAAAAACCAACTGTTACGGCAAAAGGGCTTTATCATTTATTACTGAAGCAACCGGTAGCCTACGATCTTGAATTAAATCCTGATCATAATTTTCTTTTTCTTACCGGTGCCAACATGGCCGGTAAAAGCACATTGATAAAATCTGTAGGATCTGCTGTATTCCTTGCTCATCTTGGTATGGGTGTGCCTGCAAAAGAAATGACATTGACGCTCTTTGACGGTTTGCTCACCAACATTAACGTGGTAGATAATATTGCTAAAGGAGAAAGTTATTTTTTCAATGAAGTACAACGTGTAAAAAACACAGTGGAGAAAATAAACGATGGCAAGAAATGGCTGGTATTGATCGATGAGCTTTTCAAAGGCACAAATGTACAGGATGCGATGAAATGTTCATTGACGGTGGTAAAGGGCCTGATCAAAATAAAGAATTCATTGTTCATTCTTTCCACGCATTTATATGAAATTGGTGAAGAACTAAAACAATATCCAAACATAAGCTTTCGCTATTTTGAAACAACGGCAAAGGATGACCAGCTTGAATTCAGTTATCAATTAAAAGAAGGCATAAGCAACGACCGGCTGGGTTATCTCATCCTGAAAAGAGAGAAAGTGGTTGATATGCTGGAAAAGCTCTGAACAGAACCAGGATTAGCAGGATTAAATTAGATTTGGAGGAAATCAGGAAAACTTACTTATGCGTATATTTTTTCTTTTATCGATCTTCTTATGTTCAAATATTTTTGGCTTTGGTCAATCTGATATTGATGTATTGCATTATAAATTCAATATTGGATTGAATGATGCGAATGACACAGTTCATGGCGTTGCAGAAATTAAAGTCAAATTCTTAAAGCCTGCTACCAATGTATTTTTGATCTGACTGGTATAAACTCAGCTGGTAAGGGAATGAAAGCGGGAATTATTAAATTCTTAAATACTTCTTCAGAAATAAGTTATCAATTATCCGGCACGAATGAAAAACCGGAAGCGATAAAAAGTGGAATTAGTATGGGAAATATCGTTCGTGGTTCAATGCATAAAGAAGAAAAGTTAAGGATCATATTAACAAAGCAAATGAATGCGAACGATACGGCAACTTTTTTAATCCCATACTCCGGCATTCCTGCAGATGGATTGATCATTTCAAAAACAAAATATGGTCATCGAAGTTTTTTTGCAGATAACTGGCCGAATCGCGGACATAACTGGATCCCCTGTCATGATGATCCTGCGGACAAAGCAACTGTTGAATTCATAGTAACTGCACCCGAACATTACCAGGTGGTGGCAAATGGTGTGCAGGTTGAAGAAACTTCGCTTGGTAATAATTTTAAATTAACTCATTGGAAAGAAGATACTCCTGTCTCAACCAAAGTAATGGTGATCGGTGCTGCAGATTTTGCCGTTAATCTTGCTGGTATGGTAAACGGAACTATCCCGGTTTATAGTTGGGTGTATCCTGAAAATAAAGACAAGGGCTTTTATGATTATGCACTTGCAAAAGATATACTTCCATTTTTTATTAATAATGTCGGACCTTATGGCTATAAAAAATTAGCAAATGTGCAATCAAAAACAAGATTTGGCGGATTGGAAAATGCAAATACAATCTTTTACTCAGAAAATTCGGTAACGGGTACAAGAAACAGCGAAAGTTTACTGACGCATGAAATAGCGCATCAATGGTTTGGCAATATGGCCACTGAGAAAAGCTTTGGGCATTTGTGGTTGAGTGAAGGCTTTGCCACTTATTTTACGATTCTCTATTTTGAAAATAAATATGGAAAAGACACCGCAACAAAAATGCTGAAGGAAGACCGCGACCAGGTGATCGCTTATTCCAAAGAAAGTAACAGACCAATTGTCGATACTGCGGAAACAGATTATATGAAATTGCTCAATCCAAATTCATATCAAAAAGGCGGTTGGGTATTGCATATGCTTCGCAATGAATTGGGCGATTCAGTTTTCTGGAGATCGATAAGAAGATATTACTCAACGTATGCTGGCGGTATTGCCGATACAAGAGATCTTCAAAAAGTTTTTGAAACTGTTTCAGGTAAAAATCTAAAACAGTTTTTTGATCAATGGCTTTACACAGCTGGTCAGCCGGCACTTGATATTAGCTGGCGATATGAGGCTGCAGAAAAATTTTTATATGTTGATGTAAAACAGTTACAGGCAAATGAATTTAAATTTCCATTGGTGTTAAAAATAAATACTTCTTCAGGCAGCAAAAAGGAGAAACTGCTTGTGGATAAGATCACATCTTCTTTTAAGATAAAGCAAAACGAAAAACCTAAGTCAATACTTGTTGATCCGGACACGGAGTTGCTGATGAGCAAAACGATCAAAGAAAAATAATTGACCAGATTTTAGAAATATTCTACATTCACAACACTTTATTTTAACCACCGATATATGGCCTTACGATCCGAACATTTCCTTACACCTATAAAATTGGTTTTACCCGGTATTATCGTATCAGTAATTGGTCTTTTTGCCAGCAATTATATTTTCAATAATCCTGAAAAGAACCGGGCTAAAGCCACTTATTCAACCTGGAAAGTGATCAACCAGTTTGAAACGATGCTGGAAAAAAATTCCGACTTGTTGCCTTGTAATACTCCGGCCGGTGACCAACTCATGTTGAAAAAAGATTTCATTCATCTTTATGAAATGACACGCCAAAACATGGTAGATCTTAAAGATGAAGAAAAAATCGATAAGCGGCTTTCGGCGATCCTGAATATGAAGATTGACAGCTATACAGAACTGAAACGAATAACAGAAGCCTTTCTTGATTCTGCCCAATTCGTTATTGCGCAAGCCGATCGTGGTGTTCTTCCAATTCCTGAAAAAAATTTTATTATCAGCCAGATGCAATCAAAATATGTGAATGATCTTACGCATGTAATTTACCGCGATACTACAATGACAAAAAACATTCTGAAAGAATTGAATCAAAGCTATAGCGCCTATGTTGACAGTTTTGTTATTGTTGAAAAAGTGCAGTCATACGAAGAAATACAAAAGTTAATTCCCGGCAAGTGGATTACTACAGATAAAGTAACGATTGAAATTAAGACAACCGCTGCAAATAATTTAGATCCTGCCAAAGCAAAAGAAAGTCCGAAAGCCGCACCGAATACAGGCACGGGTCATTGGGAACAATCGGATCGTGAATTCGATTTTAAGTGGACCTTAGATAAGTCAACACTAACTATGAAACGGGAAAATGGAAAAGATATCGTTTTCGAGATCGTAAAAATAAGTGACAATCTCGTCACATTTGTACTTACCGATGCAGAAGGAAATGCAATGATCGCGAATGCATGCAGAATCTGAAGTTAGTTGATGTAATACCACTAAATAAAGTCCATTTTGTTCCCCATTATTACAATGTTCTTGTAAAGCATATAAATGAATTGGCGTTGCCGTTTTTCATCGCTACCTTCAATGAATAACCGTCCCGGGAAAACAGGAAATAACTCCGCATATATTCCCACCTTGACCATATTATCAGTTTAGTATTCAATTAGAGCTGAAATCGAAAAGAATTTTAATTGATCGGTTAATATCATCAATAAAATGATTTAAATGATATTCCTTTTGGTTTTATTATTCGATTTGATATTAAAAAATTCGACAAAATAAAATAGCAGCAATGCCGAATAAAAAAAGCGGCTTGCAAAAAGAAAATAGTAAATACTACCGACATGACATTATCTGATTTATTCAATAAAAACTCAATCCTCAAAAGATATTATTTTAAAACACTGATCGTAATCGGTTTTTTCTGGACACTATTTGATTATTCCAGGTTTCTTGCACTTAGTTTATTTGAAGAAGCTCAGGATTATCCTTTTGCTAAGACAAGCCAAAGCATATTCATTTTAACGTTTATTATCGGCCTCATAGCGTATTCAACGCTGGCCTACTGGCTAATTTTTCCATTAAAGAGTCGCCTGCGAAAGTATCCGCTGTGGCTCAACTTTGTTTTAAAAACACTGATACTCTGCGTTGGTACTGCTGTGTATGCGATCATTAATTTTTACATTGTCTATATTTTTATTTATGGCCAAAGTCCTATTGTTGCTTCCCGCTCGCTTTTTCATTTTGCGTTTCAAAGCAGTTGGCTGCTGAGTTATGTATCATCGCGGTTGTTACTGTATGTTATCACCCTCTTTGCGCTTGAAATAAATGAAAAATATTCTCCCGGCGTGTTCACAGATATTTTTGTTGGAAAATACCTGGCGCCAAAGGAAGAAAACAGGATCATTTTTTTTATTGATCTGAAAGATTCCACTCCTATCGCCGAAAAACTGGGGCATAAGAAATATTTCTTTTTCATTCGTGACTTTATTCATCATATATCACTGGCATTGCTGGAATATGACGGGTTAATATATCAATATGTAGGTGATGAAATTGTGGTTTCATGGCTTTCGAATGAAAGCAACCAGCATAAAAGCCTGCAATGTATCATAAGGGCCCGGCGTATCATTCAGAGAGAAAGCGATTATTACCGGAGGGAATATGGAATTTTACCGGAATACCGGATTGGTGCGCACATCGGTCTTGTTACAGTAGGAGAAATTGGAATAGTAAAAAAAGATTTAACAATGAGCGGTGATGCGATGAACACCGCGGCGAGAATAAGAACTCAGTCTGGTGAATTAAATCAAAAAATTGTGGGTTCTGCCGATTTTGTAAAAAGCATTGGCCTCAAAGACTTTCAAATGGAAAGCCTCGGTTTCATTGATCTGAAAGGGAAAAAAGAAGCGTTAGAATTATTCGGTTTGAAAATATAATTAATGCTGCGGATTCCTTTGTTTATGGCTTTCTAGATAAACACGAAATTACAACAATAAAAAATGAATTATCCCGATCGGGAAAAAAACTAAATTAATCGACGTGACATTACCACTAATGTGGTACTTGGGTGCAATCATTATTTCTCTATCTTCATTCCGATAACTATCGGAACATGCTTGTAAAAGTTTTTGGCAGCGCTGTTTATGGTGTTGAAGCGATCACGATTACTATTGAAGTGAACGGGATGAGCACCGGTATCGGCATCGTCATTGTTGGTTTACCGGATAATGCAGTTAAAGAAAGCCTGCAAAGAATTGAAAGCACTATCAAATCTCTCGGTTTTCAAATGCCACGAACAAAAGTGGTGGTGAATATGGCGCCTGCCGATATTAAAAAAAGCGGAACTCCTTTTGATCTTCCTATTGCACTCGGCATACTTGCTGCTTCAGAATTAATTTCCAATCATGAAGCAATCGAAAAATATTTGATCATGGGTGAGCTTAGTCTTGATGGAGAGTTGCGATCGATTAAAGGTGCATTGCCCATTGCCATCCAGGCAAGAAAAGAAAACTTTAAAGGATTGATCGTACCAAAAGCAAATGCAAAAGAAGCCGCGATCGTAAATAATCTGAATGTGTATGGTGTTGAAAATATTGAAGAAGTAATAAACTTTTTTGCAAAATGATGAAACAGGGCTTAGCCCAACTGTAGTAAATACAAGAGAAGAATTTTATAACTCACAATATGATTATGAAATTGATTTTGCCGATGTAAAAGGACAGGAAAATATTAAACGGGCTTTGGAGATCGCTGCGGCAGGTGGGCATAATGCAATTTTGATCGGCCCGCCGGGTGCAGGAAAAACAATGCTGGCAAAACGATTGCCAACGATCCTTCCTCCGTTAACATTGCATGAAGCATTGGAAACAACAAAGATCCATTCAGTAGCAGGTAAGCTTCCTGAAAATTCTACATTGGTTTCAAAACGTCCTTTTCGTTCACCGCATCATACGATTTCTGATGTTGCATTGGTTGGCGGTGGTGGTAATCCGCAACCCGGAGAAATTTCTTTGGCACATAATGGTGTTTTGTTTTTAGATGAGTTGCCTGAATTTAAAAGAACAGTGCTTGAAGTAATGCGACAGCCAATGGAAGAAAGAAGAGTGACGATCTCAAGAGCAAAGATCGCATTGGATTTTCCTGCATCATTCATGCTGATCGCTTCAATGAATCCCTGTCCCTGCGGATTTTTTAATCATCCTGAAAAAGAATGTACCTGTCCGCCCGGTGCTAGTACAGAAATATTTGAATAAAATTTCAGGGCCGTTGCTTGATCGTATTGATCTGCATGTGGAAGTCACTCCTGTTGCTTTTAATGAATTATCATCTGCAAAAAATTCTGATAACTCAACGGTCATTCGAGAAAAAGTGATCAAAGCAAGAGAGATACAGGAAGAACGATATAAAAATAATCCCGGTATTTATTGCAATGCACAAATAAGCAGTAAGATGCTGAAAGAAATTTGTGTGATCGATACCGTTGGGCAAAATTTATTAAAAGCCGCTATGGAAAAACTTAATCTTTCTGCAAGAGCTTATGATCGTATTTTAAAAGTATCAAGAACGATTGCTGATCTCAGCGGAAGTGAAAAAATAAAACCTGAACATTTGGCGGAAGCTATTCAATACAGGAGTTTGGATCGTGAAGGATGGGGAGGATAATTCTCACCCTTTCTTCTTCATAACAAAACAAGCCTCCCCACCAAGCTTCTCCTCATTAAGCTTTGCTATATCTTTTTTAAACTTATCCAATTCTTCTTTTGTAAACGTAGAATTTGTTTTTGTTTTCCAAACAGATCTTTCAGAAGTTGAATTTATCCCTTTCAAATATTCTTCGCTTCCCCAAAACTGGAAGCTGCTTGCATCATGCCACAGATCAGTGATTGTTAACCCCGCATTCTTTGCCAATATTTCCATTGAGCGGTGAGACTGGATATTGATATGTCTTGGTGCATCAAGCGCCGCCCAGTAAACGCCATATTTTTCCCAGCAATATGAATTCGTAACCGGTGTCCTGATCAAAATAGTTCCACTATCCTTTACCAATTTGGCTAGTTGTATAAGATGTGATTGAGGACCTTCCATGTGTTCGAATGAATGATGAGACATCACAAGATCATACTGGGATCGCAAATCAAAAATCGTTTTCTTTAAAAGCGAAACTTCTTTGCCAATATTGTCGTTGCTTATAAATGGATCGATACCTGTCAATTTTTTAAATCCAAGTTTCCTGATCTTAAAAAGAAGATCGCCGTTGCCGCAGCCCACATCCAATATCTCTGAATCGAAATTTACATTCGACTTCTTCAGCCATTGATAATAATCCGGCATTTTATACCCGATAGAAGCTGATTGCGCCGATAAAGCTTTTTTTATTGAAAAGCAAATAGCCTGCTTTCGCTTTACGGATTCTATTGGTAAAAGAGTTAATGTTTTCAAGATTGCCATCGTTTGTTTTAAATGAATAATAATCCTGCTGCGGATAGTATTTCGCCATATCGGCTGGAATATTTATTAATTCCAGGCCCTTGCATTCGCCGCAATAATTATAGTCGAAGTCGCCTCCAATTCCCAATAAGAGCTCTTTTGCCGCAATGACCTTGTTACCCGCTTCATTATTACAATAAGAACATTTCATATTCAAACCCTATTTGTACAGTTCATCGAATATCTTTGTTTAGCAAGGCGCAAATATAATTAAAGCAATTTTGCAAACAGACAATGGAAAGCAGTGCCGGAAAAAGAAAGGTTCTATTCATTACTCCTGATTATATGGATTATACAAGTATTATCCTCGATGGCATTACCGAATATGCAGATGCTGAAACATTTCTCATCACAACAACAGGAAAAAAACTGAAGTTTGTTTATCGAAATTCTTTTCATCGCATTCAGAATTTCTTTTCAAAGCTTTTTTTAAACAAAAATCAAAAAAAACTTTTTTACAATAAGGTAATTAAGGAGAGACTAGAAACTATTTTTAAAGAGCTGCAGGGTTTTGATGATATTTTTATTCTTCGTCCTGATCTTATCAAAGAACACCTGCCCTTTATAAAAAAACATTGCAAACGCCTGGTCGCCTATTTCTGGGATAGTTTTTCAAGAATCCCTGAAGGAAAAGAAACCATTCACTATTTTGATAAGTTTTTCAGTTTTGAGGCAAAAGATGTAAAAGCACCATGGTCTTTTATTTCTTCCAAATTTTTATTCACCTGACCTGGCTGCAGATAAAAACGTAAAGCCGCAGTTTGATCTTTCTTATGTCGCTTCTTCTGATGAACGGCTGATTATTTTGGAAAAGATCCTTGATTCACTGCACCCTCTTGATCTCAAAATAAATATTAATATTCTCGATACAAAAGCTATTGAAACCAAAAATAAAAAGGAACAAAATATAACCTGGTTTACTGATGTACTCCCGCGAAAAGAAACTATCCGCATTATGAATGACAGCAGCGTTTTATTGGACATTGCCCAGCCAAAACAGGAAGGATTATCGTTCAGGATCTTTGAAGCTATGATCCTGGAGAAAAAAATCATCACAACAAACCAATCGGTAACTACCTATAACTTTTACAAACCGAAAAACATTTTTATCTGGCAAAATGAAAACACCATTCCTTCAAAAGATTTTTTTTCTAACGCCATTCTCGCCTGTCTCTCGCAGATATAGTAAAAAAATATTCATTAGAAAATTGGGTACAACAGATTTTTGAATAAAATAAACAGATGCCGGTTTCGTTGTAGTGTCCTTTGTGTTTCGTCTTGTACTTCGTGATCCTTTTTTAGTAACACGAAGGCCACCAAGTTCTACACAAAGAACACAAAGAAAAAACTCAAATCCTCCTTTTATCTTTACAATAATAATCTTTCCATGCAAGAATACTTCCGGCTTTTAAATAGTTACTACGACAAAGTATATGTCTTGTCGGTGAAGGCTGCTGAAGCAAGAAGAAAACTTTTTGAACAGCGATTTGCAGGACTTGACTATTCATTTTTTTTCGGAGCTGATAAAAATAATTTTACAATAGAAGAGCTGATCAAAAACAATATCTATAATGAAGAATTGACAAAACAACATCATCGCTATACTAAAGTGATGAAGCCTGGAGAGATCGCCTGCTCATGGAGCCACCGCATGATGTATGAAGACATGCTGAAAAATAATTATGATCGTGTGCTGATATTTGAAGATGATGCAGTGCCTGATCCCGGAATGATGAAACAAGTACCCGCCATACTTTCTGAAATTCCTGCGGACTGCGAGTTGTTGATGTGGGGTTGGGATAAAAACGGGGAATCAGGTGTAACGTCTTTCTTAAAAAAAACAGGATATAGTATTCAGCATGGCTTAGGTTTGTTGAAATGGGACCATGCGATCATTAAAAATCTTTTTGCAAAACCCTACTCAGCGCATTTAAAAAAAGCCGGGTTTCATGATTATACATATGCTTACGCTATTACACAAAGCGGGGCGAAAAAATTACTACAAATGCAAACACCAATTCAGTACATAGCCGACAACCTTCTTGCTCACGCTATTACCAGGAATATTGTAAGCGGCTATATTGTTTATCCTGCTGTTATGTTGCACGATAACCTCGCCGACGGGACAGCAAGAGATTCGTATATTCGTTGACTAATTTTTGAAATTCTCACATGAAAATACTTCTTCAATATCTGAAACCCTATAAATGGCTGGTCGCATTTGTATTATTGCTGGCGGCAATCAATATCAGTTTCTCCCTAATTGATCCTTATATTTTCGGAAAACTGATAGACCTGGGTTATAAATATCATGACAACAAAGCACCTTACCAGCCGTTTTGGTGGAATTTTGCAACGCCCCTACTTACACTTTTAGGAGCTTCAGTTGGAGTAGCCATGGTAAGCCGTATTGCCAAAGCTTTCCAGGATTATTTTCAAAACCTTGTAACGCAAAAATTCGGAGCAGCTGTCTTTACCGAAGGTCTTGAGCATGCCATGAGCTTGCCGTATTACCAGTTCGAAGATCAGCGAAGTGGTGAAACACTCAGCATTTTGCAAAAGGTCCGCATCGATACCGAGAAATTCATTGCCAGTTTTGTAAATGTATTATTCCCGGTGATTATCGGTATTTTATTCGTTGCCATTTTTGCGTATAGTATTCATCCAACGTTACCGCTTATTTATTTCGGGGGAATTTTCCTATTGGTAATTATCTCTAACCTGCTCAGTAAAAAAATTAAAACAGTACAAAAAACTATTGTAAAAGAAACAACATCATTAGCAGGCGCCACCACTGAATCGCTGCGAAATATTGAATTGGTAAAAAGTCTCGGGCTAACCAGGCAGGAAGTAGAACGACTGAATAAGAATACCTATAAGATACTTGGGTTGGAATTGAAAAAAGTAAAACGCTTGCGAAGCATCAGTTTTATACAAGGCACTTTTGTAAATACGTTGCGGCAGGTTATTCTTTTTATGCTGATGTGGATGATCTTTAATGACAAAATGCAACCCTGGGAATTAGCCACCATGCAGATATATTCTTTTTTTGTATTTGGTCCATTGCAGGAAATCGGTAATATTATTCTTACATATCGTGAAGCACAGGCTTCGCTTGAGAACTTTAACAACCTGATGAAAAAAGCTCCCGAGCCGCAACCCGCAGATCCAAAACATCTGGGCATCATTGAAAAATTAGAATTTGATCATGTTGGCTTTAAGCACCAGACGGCATCGCAACATGCTATTAATAATATTAGTTTTAAAGTAAAAACAGGAGAAACAATTGCGTTTGTGGGTCCATCGGGTTCCGGTAAAACAACATTGATGAAATTATTGGTTGGTCTTTATCGCCCGGAGCAAGGGAAGGTTCTTTATAATGGAATCGATGAGAACAATATCAACTTTGATGACCTGCGAAATCAAATTGGATTTGTAACACAGGATACACAACTTTTTTCCGGCACCATAAAAGAGAATTTGATGTTTGTAAATCCTGCCGCACCTGAAGAAGAATTATATGATGTGCTTAATAAAGCTTCTTGTCAAAATCTGTTATCAAGAGCTGAAAAAGGATTGGATACAATGATCGGTGAAGGCGGATTAAAATTATCAGGAGGAGAAAAGCAAAGATTATCTATTGCAAGAGCTCTCTTGCGCCGCCCGAAACTATTGATCTTTGATGAAGCTACGTCATCGCTTGATTCATTAACGGAAGAAGAAATAACGTCAACGATAAGAGACGTATCAACAACCGGCAACCAGATCACTATCCTGATTGCACACCGTCTTTCTACCATCATGCATGCAGACAGGATCTATGTATTGGAAAAAGGCGATGTGGTAGAAACAGGCAATCATGAAAAATTATTGGATGAAAAAGGTTTGTATTACGCTATGTGGCGTCAGCAGATCGGCGAAAGGAAAAAATTAACAGCTGCATAATTTTATTCTTCAAAAGAAAAAATCAATCATGTTCGACTTTCTATTTGGGAAAAATAAAATAAAAGAGGCTTTACAAAAAGGGGGAGTTATTGTTGACGTAAGAACGCCTCATGAATATGACAACGGGAGAATTCCCGGTTCCATAAATATACCCGTTGACCGGATTGCTGCAAGCGTTGAAAGAATAAGATTGATGAAAAAACCTGTGATCGTTTGCTGTGAGTCAGGTGAAAGGAGCAATACAGCAAAAAATATTTTGAAATCGGCCGGCGTACAGGAAGTGCATAACGGCGGAAGCTGGGAATCTGTTTTAAAGATCATCAATAAACTTTGATCGTGAATGGTGTCCCGATAGCTATCGGGAGGTGAATGGTCAATAATGTCAGGCGCTTCATTTCACTATTGACCATTCACCATTGACAGTCTAAGGATCTACTTTCACTTTTATTGTCGCCGTAACGGTATTCATTCCATGATCCTGGAATTCAACCAGCACACTAAAATCGGTAGATGCAGTAACAATGGCCTTGTATGCTAACCTGAAATTGATGGCCTGCAGGAAATGCGTTTCATAATAATTCTCAGCAACCATCAAACCGTTTGCATCGTTTTTTATCTGCACTCTCCCTTTATACATTTTCTTTTCATCTGTGGCAACTCCTTCCACTATTATTGAATCACCACTCCTGTATACCTGGTTGGCTGTTGGCTTTGCAGCATTTATTACGGGAAATGTATTATCGCTTTGATCGATCACATCGAGATCTTCTTCCCCTGCGCCTACTTTCGAACAAGCGGCAATTACTACAGTCGCAAAAACAATAACAATGCAATAAAAATATTTCCTCATTTTATTTTTTTTCTTCTTTTCCTTTCCAAAGATCAGTAAAGAAATTTGATTTTTCTAACTCTTCGATATCACTTAGCTCCACTTCTATCGCTTTGGTGCTTTGTGTTATTTCAATTAATGAAATGATCAAAGAAGCCAGCAAGCTAAGCAAACTCACTGCGAAAATAAATTCAGCCATCAATGGCCATGTATTGTAAACGCAGTACATCGTTGCCACACAACAAACGAAGCTGAAAACGCCAAGTCCCTGCATGTACCGCACTAAATTCAATCTTCGCCGTAAACTTTTTATCTGGTAGATCAATGCCGGGCTTTTCTCTCCTCTTTTATACTCATCGTGCAAACGTCTTACGAGGTTGGCTAATGCAAGAAAACGATTGGTATATGCCAGCAACAATAAACTGATCGCAGGAAATAATAAAGCCGGCGTATTGAAAGTAAGTTCCATGTATAAAAGTATTACAGCTTTCGCTAAACAGGATAAAAATATTTATGATGCCGGCTTTAGTGCTGCTATTAAGCTTTTGTTGCGACGCTCCGTTCATCATTCTCTTCGCTTATCAGCAATTACGTCCGTCCCGATTATATCGGGAAGTTCATCGAAGGGTCGCACACATCAGGGTGCTGCGCACTACTGAGCAATTAAATGCAAAAATTCTCTCGCTAAATATTAAATCCTAAGGTAATAAGGTTTAGGAATGAGGATTTAAACCTTTGTAACAACTTACCGTGATAGAATACAATCTTACTAAGGTAATAAGATTTAATGTGACGATTGTATTAACCTTAGTAACAAACAGCGAATATAGATAAACAACCTTATTACCTTTTTCAAAAAAGGTAACTGGCAAGGCTTTACTTATCAATTTTCTTTTCAGCAAACTCAAGCGGGATATTGATCTTCAAAGAAAAATTTCTTCCCATATTAAACACTCCCATCCTCCCGGTCACCATATTTTCCCCCGCATATTTTAACCTGCTTAAATGATTCTGGTAAGCAGCATCCGTTAAATTGATACCGGCAAAATGAATACTGAAAATTGCTTTTTCTTTTTTATTAATAATATCTGTACCGATACCTGCATTCAATAATGTATAACCCGGAGTTGCAGTTTCCGTATGGTAAGCAAAGAATGGTTTGTCCTGCTTAAAGTACCTTTCCATTTCTGCTTTGAGATAAAAATTTCGGAAGCCCTTACCAGCTTTTTTAAAATTTGTTCCCAACTCGCTTGATAATTTTGTTGCAGGGATCAAAGGAAGATTATCCGTGCCTCCTACCTTTTCATCAAACCTTCCTCTTACAAATGAAACAGAATTTTCAAAATGCAGCCAATCCAAAGGATGCGGATGAATATCAAGACTCACTTCAAGACCAGATAATTTTGCATCGTTTTGATGAAATTGAAATGCCGGTATATCATCACCATTTACATTTACCAATGAATCGCCTCCGGATACTGATTCAAGCTTGCGATAAAAAATAAAATTGTTCATCCTGTTATAAAAACCGGCAATTCCTAAATTGAAATGCTCATAATTCACCTCTACACCGCCATCAAATTGCAGGCTGGTTTCTGACTCCAGGTTATTATTTCCATATTCATACCGGAAGGTTCCTTCATGAACGCCATTTGATCCTAACTCCGCAATATTAGGTGCACGGAAGCCACGGGCTAAATTGGCTTTCAGCGTAAGAAAATCTGCAGGTTCATAACTAACACCAGCGCTCCCTGAAAAATTAGAGAATGATTTATTAAAAGCTGCAAACTTTAAATCAGCGCCCTCAAAAAATTCTTTTGAATCAACAGTACGATGATCATACCGGGCGCCGCCACTCAACGTAAGTTTTTTGAAAAATCGTTGTACATAAACGAACCCTCCTATATCAAACAAATTATATTCAGGTATCAATACTTCTTCAGCTTTGTTGTTGCTTGACTGGAACATGCCACTGGCGCCAATTGTAATATGCCATTCTTTTACTTCCGGTAAAACAAACTGCGCATTATAGGTAAGCGTTTTCATATCAAAAAATAATCCGGCTTCATTCTCATCTTCAGGGTTGGCAAATTCTTTTCGCTGGTTGATTTGATAACCTGCATTCAGTTTTACCCTGCTTTTACCGAGACTAAAATTATTGTCGCTAACAATCTTATGATGTTTGATACGCTGGCGGGGGATCAACGGCGTTCTTTCGTTCAGCTCCTCATTGGTAGCAATCCGCTCGAGTGGAGTGCCTGCATAAAGAATAAATCTGCCGGTTGCATCATCCCTGTCACCTTCCACAAGGCCCACCGTCTGATTGAAAGTACTGAAGATAAGATGGCTGTATCCCCATTTTTTATTTACACCAATATAACCACCTGCATTTTTTTCGTTAAAAGACGAACCGGGCACTTTGCCATCATAACGGTTTTCATAATTGCCGGCCGATTTTAATGTGCCATACAAATTCCAGTTAATTCCTTTTTTATTACCTGCAATATTTGTGTGCAACGCAAACAGATCATTGTTCGATTGAAAGTTTGTAAGAATATTTCCTTTAATGGTTCCTTCACTCACCGGAACATTCGTAATAAGATTGATAACACCGGCCAGTGCATCGCTGCCATACATTAATGATGCGGGCCCTTTTAAAATTTCAGCCCTGCTTACACTTAGCTCGTCAATTTCAATTCCATGCTCATCGCCCCATTGCTGTCCTTCCTGCCGCACACCTTCATTTACTACAAGCACACGGTTATATCCCAATCCACGAATCACAGGTTTTGAGATACCCGGCCCGGTTCCCAATTGCGAAACACCCGGTTTCTTCGACAACAAATCAATAATGTTGGTGGAAGAAGATTGCAGCAACTCCGCATGGCGGATCGCAGTAACAGGTACGGGCGACTTCCGAATGTTTGTGGCGTTGGAAACACCAGTCACGATCACTCCCTGGTTTTCTAAAACAGATGGTTGCAATGCAAAATCTTTTTCCGTGTTTTTATCAATATCAATATGCTCGATGATGCTTGTATAACCGATATGAGAAACTTCTACCAGGTGATGACCGGCCGAAACAACCGCAAATTGAAACCTTCCTGAATTATCTGCATAAACACCAAGTTTTAGATCCGGAAAAAAAATGCTGGCGCCAGGTAAGGGCTCACCTGTTTTTGCATCAGTGATTTTTCCTGTAAAGGTCAACTGTGTATTTATCAAAACTGTTTTCTTTTCTTCATTTGCCAGGATCTTTACCTGTGCAAAACTCTTTGACGATAAAAGACAAACAAGGGCGATATATAAAACCGGCTTCAACATGTTTCTGTTATTAAAAATGAATGAACAATCTTTAATTAATAAATCCGCGGATAACAGGGTTGTTATCCTGATCAAAAGAATAATTTGATATGAACGACTAGACGATGAATGGAGGCCCGCGGTTTTCAAAAGCTGAAGGAAGAGAGAGTTTATGAAATGGGATCAATCGTGTGTTATATATGTTTTGTTCCGGGGTACTGTCAATAGTACCAGGATAAATAAAGTCATCGGCATCTTTAGTAAGTTGATAGCTGCAGATGCTGCAATCAGAAGAGGTTTTAGTGATTTCGTGGTCTTTGCCAGGGATATTATTCTTACATGCTTTGTTTGAAAGGATCTGGCTGGAAGAATGTGTGTGAAGTAGTTTGACGCTGTGAATAAGCAACAACATTCCAAGTAATATTGCCGAAAACGCCTTCTTAATATGATTGCTTTTGAAAAGCACGTTGCAAATTTATGGCTTAATGCACTTGCAACCGGACCGTTCTTAAAATATTCCTTGAATGCGCCAAAAAGAGGATGCCTCAAAAGTTGATGAAGCAGGGATCACAACGAACACAAAGAAACCACGAAGAACACAAAGTGCTGATGCTAAATGGAAACTCTTCAACTCATAGCCCACGGTTTAAACCGTGGGCTATGAGTTATGCAAACTTCTTTGTGTCCGTTGCGTCTACTTAGTGTCCTTCGTGCTCCTTATTACTTTTGAAAGAACCTCTCTAAAATTTTTTGTAAAAATTCTTATTTCACTTTCAGCATTGATCGTACCTGTTGTACAGTTCCATTTTGCAATCTTGCATAATACACTCCCGCCGCAAGTTTTTCGGCATTGAAAGTGACGGAATATTGTCCCGGCCCTGTGTATTCCTGGTCAACAATTGTAGCGATCATTCTTCCTAATGTATCAATGATCATTATAGAAGTGTGCCCGCCCTCTGTTTTGAAAGTTATGGTGGTTGAACCAGTAAACGGATTTGGATAATTTTTAATGAGCAATATATCGGTAAGGTCCGGTATTGTTGAATTGCAGGAATTCGTTTTTACTATCGGAAGGCTTTGAAAATTCTTAAGCATCACTGTTTGCAAAGTTGTATTATCAACGCAGAACCAGTTTGACAAAATAGATGCATACACACTTCTGAAATCATATTGCATCGGCACATTATCATTCACATTGGCATTTGCCGGTAATGCAGGATTATTTCCCAATATTCCACCGGCAACATATTCACCGAATAAAATTACAGGCGCAGCAGCGCCGTGATCAGTACCCAAACTTGAATTTGATTTTATCCTTCTGCCAAATTCTGAAAATGTCATTCCATAAACTCTTTTCTGAACACCAAGGAATTTCAGATCATCCATAAATGCTTTAACCGCATCGGAAACTCTTTGGAGTAAAGTGGCGTGGGCACCGGTTGTCGTATCTGTTTGATTTACCTGTGTGGAATGTGTATCAAACCCGCCAATGCTAACCATATACACTCTTGTTCTCAATCCTCCCTTGACCAAACGGGCAACGATTTTTAACTGATCAGCCAAAGGATTGTTTGTTGGATAAGTTGATTGCGAAGTAACTTTCTGTGCAGCGGTTTTTATTACATCAGCATATTGTTGTGTTTGTCTCGCTACGGTTCTTATATAAGTAAGTTCAAAACCTGCGGGTGAATTTGGCGCCGGATCCTGTATGCCATTAATGAGATTGTAAAAATTTACAGGATCAGAAATACTCATACCCATGCTTACCTGCGGTCCCTGGAATGTGAGTGAAGTAACCGAACCTATTTGTATTCCCAATGGATCGGTCATTGAACTATTAGGATACCCATTCGGAAATCCCGGGTATTGATCATCAAGATAACGGCCGGCCCAACCACTATTTACATATTGGTTTGAATCGGATGCACTCATCCAAATATCTGTTGCACGGAAATGTGAAAAATCGGGATTGGGATAACCTACAGCCTGAACGATTGCAGCTTTTCCTTCGTTAAAAAGAGTTCGGATACCTGTCATTGAAGGATGTAAACCGGCTTTTGAATTTCCTGTTAATGATAGTATCCGGTTTTGCGGAATCGCTACATTACTTCTTGCAGCCTGGTAGCTTGAATAATTATCGATCGGTATCACCATATTCAATCCATCATTACCGCCATTCATTTGCACAAGTACAAGCACATGATCCGTATCATCGGGGCTTTCCATTAATGCACGGATCAATGGCGATTCCATTCCAATTGCACGAACAGGAATATTTCCCAACATTGCCGTAGCAGCAGCCGGCGGAACTGTATATTTTAAAAAATCTCTGCGTTTCATTTTGAAAAAATTTGATTCATTACTCTATTTCGAAATCATGTTAATTTAATTTTACTCTTCCCTATATTCTCCGCCACGGCGGATTGGGGGCTTAACACAATTGATATTCTGCCAGGTCCATTAAATATTTATACAGATCTCTCAATCTTGTGTACACTACCTGGTAATTGGCGGCCGTAGGACTGCTTATATATGCCGTCCACGCATTTGTCCAGTAATAATCCTGGTCCTGGTTACTTAAAAGAATTTGTTTTTTTAATGCCGCTTTGGATGTTGCGGAAATATCGATCCTGAATAAGATTCTTAAGGCATCAGTCATTAAAATATTCGGATCGGAAGGATTGGAAAGTTTTTTTGTAAATGCAACAGGATCGATAGCAATTTTTTGCCCGCTTCTTGTATAACCGGAAGTGATCATTGTATCAGTAAAAAGATTTCTTCTTGGATAAGTATCGGCATTGATCCATGTTTCATGAAACTGCGGCGCCTGGTAAAAAGCTTTCCATCCTGCTACATCCGGCGGATCGCCGATGTTCTGCTGGAGTAATGCAGCAAAACTTTGAATATAGCTCCACATGTTGTAAGCATTTACATAATCGGTGCTGTTAGGAAATACTATTCCATATTCACGACATACCGAAACCACCATATCAACAGGTGATTTTATATAACAGCCCTGGTTCACTATATCAAAGAAGTGTTCACTCTTCAGGAGTGCAGTTAATACAGGCTTTATTTCCCAATTGCCGGAAACAAGTAATTGCGCAAGCGGATTAATAACATTTGCTTCTGTTGCTGAATCAATTTTATAATAAACAAAATAGCGGTATAGCTTTTTTACAATGAATCTTGAAACTTCCTGGCTCTTTCCAAAGATCATGTTTAACAGGTCATCCAGTTCAAGGTCTCCTGCAGTAGCGCCGGTTCTGCCGGTAAGAACATAATTATTATAAAATGAAGAAAACTGTTTGTTATTCCTGTCATGCTGATTGCTGTTGAAGAAATATGTATTTGTAGTGCCGTTTATTTTCCATCCTGTCAATACCTGTGCTGCAGCCTTTACATCACTCTCAGCATAATTAGGATTATTTTCTTTTCCCAGCGTGAATAGCTCCTGCAATTCGCGGGCATAGTTTTCATCAGGTGCAGCAGCATTATTTAAATAACCATTCAGGTAGCGAAGCATTGCTACATCCAATGTTACTGCTCGTACCAATTGCTTAAAATTTCCTAAAGCATTTTGCCGGCAAAGAACGTTATTGTTATATACCCAGATAGCCCTGTCCACCTCATTTGTTTCTGTTGCAAAATGATTATGCCAGAACAGCGTCATCTTTTCTCTTATATTTCTTTGCTGGTTTATCATAAGGCCCATCCACCATGCTTTGAAAGAATTCCTTCTCTGTCCATCGGCATCCGTCGTATTAATAGTTACCCATGTTTGGCCCATCGCTATATTATAGTCGGGATCCGTTGCAGGAATATTTGTATTGTTATAATTTTTTACCGGTGGCGCCGGTGCGGCGGCAGGAATTGTGAGCAATTGGTCCACAGCCTGGTTCATACCCAGTCCCAAAAAATAATTGATATCATCAGGAGTTGAACCAAACATGGTTCTTTTCAAAAGATGAATTACTTCATTGGATGTCCATGGACCGTTATAAGGAGTAAGACCGGAAAAAGTTCGGACAGACTCAGTAGTGATTGAAGTCTTGACCGGGGCAGCTTCCCGCATAGCAGTCAGAAAATCTCTTCTATCCATAACATGGGTTTTGGTTGGCAGTGCCAGTGTTGACTCTAAAGTTACAAAATGGTTTAAGAGACATTCAATGAAAAGTAGTTTCTTTTCATTGAAAAGGGAAGAGGAAAAGTACAGGGTAATTTCTTTAATAATCGGGTTAAAGATTTTCAATAATACCTGCAATACCCTGGCCACCGCCAACACAAGCCGTCACCATTCCATATTTCTTATTCAATCGCTTCATATCATGGAGATTCTGAATAGTAAGTTTACAACCTGTACAGCCTAAAGGATGACCCAATGCAATGGCCCCGCCATTTATATTTACTTTGGAAGGATCAAGTCCAGCTTCACGAATTACCGCTAATGCCTGTGAAGCAAATGCTTCATTCAGTTCTATCAGGTCGACCTGGGAAAGATTCATCCCTGCTTGCTTCAATACTTTTGGAATAGCTGCTACAGGACCAATACCCATAATGCGTGGATGCACACCTGCAACTGCCGAACCAACCAGTCTGCCGATCGGTTTTAATCCAAGTTCATTCATCATTTTTTCACCCATCACTATTACAAATGCAGCGCCATCGCTGGTTTGTGATGAATTGCCCGCAGTAACACAACCATCTGCTGCAAAAGCAGGTTTTAATTTTGCCAATGCTTCAATTGATGTATCTGCACGGGGACCTTCATCAGTATCTACAGTATAATTTCTTTTTTGCTTCTTGCCTTTTTCATCCAGGTAAATTTCTTCAACCGTGATTGGCAGAATACCATTCTTAAAATATCCATTCTTAATTGCATTGATTGCTTTCTGATGACTGTTATAAGAAAATTCATCCTGTGCTTCGCGGGTAATGTTATATTCTTTTGCAACCGCTTCAGCAGTTAATCCCATGCTTAAATAATAATCGGGTTCATCTTTAGCAATTGAATAAGCAGGAACAGTTTTCCATCCTGCTGTAGGCACCAGGCTCATGCTTTCTGTACCACCTGCAATAATGCAATCTGCCATTCCCATCCTGATCTTTGCAGTAGCGATTGCAATTGTTTCCAACCCCGATGCACAATACCGGTTCACCGTCACTCCCGGCACATCAATCCCCAATGCTCTTGCTGAAATGATGCGACCAAATTGCAATCCCTGTTCCGCTTCCGGCACTGCATTGCCAACGATCACATCATCTACCCGCTTTGCTTCTAACTGCGGTACACTTGCCATCAAACCCTTTATAACATCTACCGCCAGGTCATCCGGGCGATAAAAACGAAAACCACCACGTTTTGCTTTACCAACTGCGGTGCGATATCCTGCTACTATATATGCTTCCTGCATAAAGAATGTTTTAGTTTTTTGATACTAACTTCTGTAATTCTGCTCATCTTCCGTTGCGTCCGCCTCTGGAGGATCATCTTAAGTAACCCGATAGCTATCGGGTCTATTCACCACATCAAATTTACGCCAAGTTGTTTATGCAACTTTGCGAATTTAGAAACAAGTGGTGTTTCAGTTTCAAATTATAATTAAACCACGGAGACACAGGGACACCAGGTTACACGGAGTAATCTCCGTGTTTCTCTGCGCACTCAGTGGCTCTGTGGTTAGAAAACCAAATTTGTGAACCTGCTCATTACTGCTTTCTTACAACAGTAATACTATCTGCCATTCCACCGACAATACCATAGCCGCCTTTGATATTATTATATACAACAACGGCTTCGGTAAATGGATTATCCTCATTGTTAAATTGATTATCGCGGCTTTGCAGGTACCGGTAACTATCTCTTGAAAGATGAACAAGCTCGGGAGCTATGTACATTGTTGACGAAGGAAAATAATTAAGATTAACTGTTAACGACACATTACGTCCGTCAAACTCATCATCAGTAAAATATATCTGCCAGTAATCGTAGTCGCCAAAAATATCAAAGTCATTGTTGTTGGCAAGGTTGTCGACTTTAAAATAATGAAAGTAGTACTTATGAACAAGCAATCTTGGGCCGGTGGCTTGACGATTTGTATCTGCACCGTATAATCGCAGCCTGTAATAATTTTTTTGCCCGGCAGGATCGTTTATATTAATCACCAGTTTTGCTTTTTCCTCATTGCCTGTATTTGTTTGCTTGAATTCAGCAGGTGTAAATGATGCTTTCTGTGGAATGGTATCGCTGCCTTCAGCATTGTCGAGCCCGGTTGCTGATGCCTTTAATGTGTACTTTTTTCCGCCGGTTGCTTTTGATACAGAAACAAAATACTCCCTGTTATAGATATTTGTTTTCGTCATTGTTTCTTTAAACACATCATTTTCATATAAATCAATTTTTGCACCTGCGGGAATGGGAAAATTATTGCGATTGGCGAGTTGTGAGCTATTCGTTAGCCGCACATACACAAGGCTATCCTTCATAATAATGGAATTGACCACAATCTTATTTCCTTCGTATGGCAGATCGATGTTTACTTCTTTTTCACAGGAAGGAAAAATGAAAAGAGAACTAATACAGCCTGTAATTATATAAATGATTTTCATTCTCATAATATTAAAATTTGAATCCATAAGATAAACTCGGAACGAGCGGTAATAACGTAACTCCTTTTAATAAAGCTTTCCCTGTTGTATTATATTCGTCCAAATAATAATAGAATGGGTTTTGTTTGTTATATGCATTATATAAACTCAGGTTCCAGTATTTTTCATATTTCTTTTTTTGTTTTTTCCATGTAATACCAAAATCAAGTCGATGATAGTTTAAAAGCCTGAACTCATTCCTGCCTTTGTAATAACTGATATTATCAAAATAATATCCGCCATCATATGGTGAAAAATCATTGGCAGCTTCATACTGCGCTATGGGCAATGTAAAGGGTGAACCTGTCTGGAACTGCCAGCTTGCTGATACTTCCAAACGTTTCGTGATCTTATGAGTGATCACCACTTCAAAATCATGCCTTCGATCGTATTTATAAAAATATTCCCTGCCAAAATTTATTTCCGGGAATTGCCGCTTGCTCCAGCTTAGTGTGTAACCGATCCATCCTGTCGTTTTACCCGTTTTCTTTTGCAATAAAAACTCAATACCATATGCCTTGCCTTTGCCTGCTTCTACTTTGGTATCCCATTCGGCTGTTGATGAGTTTAAATAACTGGCGCCGTCTTTATATTCAATTACTCCATCCATTGTTTTATAATATCCTTCAATAGATGCTTCTACTGTTTCTTTCATTATTGATTTAGCAAAACCCAATGCGATCTGTCTTGAGAACATTGGTTTTACCAAGTCAGTGGAAGGCACCCAAAGATCAGTTGGCAAGGTTGTGCTGTTATTGGTAAGCAAATGCACATATTGATTCATATGAGTGTAGGCTGCTTTAACAGCAATATCTCCCGGCAACATGTAACGCAGTCCGAACCGGGGTTGCACACTTCCGTACCAGTTTGTTTTGGCTTTGAATGCACTTGCATGCACACCAATGTTAACCTTCAGCTTTGAATTGATCTGCCAGTCATCTTCAGCATACAAAGCAAATTCCAATGACCGCTGATCGTATTTATTAAACGCCGTATCGATCGGGTTCGCATTCGGATTGGTATATTTCAACGTGGCTGCACCCGGTGTAAAAATGTGTTGCAAAGCAGAACCACCGAACCGGATATTGTGCTCAGGCAATGGGCGGTAATCAAAATCCATTCTTGCACCAATATCATAGATACCTGAAAAATATTTAGCAGCAAATCTTTCTTCATCCACATCGTCTTTATAATAATATTCAAGATCAGTAACAAACCGGTATTGCGTATAGTTAAGCATCGTGTTTGAAAAAAGCTTTTTATTAAAAATATGATTCCACCGGAGCGTGCCGATAGTATTGCCCCACCCGATGCGGGTTTTTGTTTCATCACGTTGCGTACCTTCTGAAAAATCTGTTTTTACTTTCAGGAAATCATGACCGCTGAAAAAACTTCCAAACAACCTGTCACGATCAGAAATGATATGATGCAGCTTAAAATTCATATCATAGAAATAAGCGCCAAAGCCGCTTACCTCTCCTTCGGATGCCGATTTTATCAACGGCGCCGCCAGCAAATCAAAATATGTGCGGCGCCCGGAAATAAGGAAAGAGGTTTTGTCTTTTTTCAACGGCCCTTCTAATGTAAGCCTTGATGTAAGTATGCCGATCGATCCTTCACCATGAAACTTTTTCATATTGCCATCTTTCATCACGAGGTCAATAACAGATGACAAGCGTCCTCCGAAACGAGCGGGAAAACCTCCTTTATATAATTCAACATTCTTTAATGCGTCAGCATTAAAAGTTGAAAAAATTCCAAATAAATGCGAAGGATTATATACCGGTGTGCCATCCAGCAATATTAAGTTTTGATCGGGACTGCCGCCGCGAACTAACACGCCGCTTGTTCCTTCTGCTCCTTGTGCCACACCCGGCAGCAATTGCAACGTTTTCAGCACATCGGTTTCTCCAAGAAACCGGGGCATGCTTTTTATCAACGTGACCGGCACCACCACTTTACTCATTTGGGTTTGCTGTTCGATCGGCATTTGTTTTTTTGCCATTACAACTACTTCCTGCAGATCGCTGGCCGATGAAAGTTTGATATTGACTGTTTGATCCGTTTGCCGGTCAAAGCTTAGCTCTTTTGTTTTATATCCCGAATACGAAATGAGCAATTGAATAGTTGCTGCTTTTATAGTAATTGTAAAAAAACCATAGTTATTGGTCGTTGTGCCTTTTTTGTACTCAGTAATAAGAATGGTAGCTCCCGGAAGTTTTTCACCGGTTGCAGAATCTTCAACATAACCGCTAATAGTTATTTTTTGAGTTGCCGGAGATGATTGTGCAAATAGTACAGGCGAAGATGACAAAGAAAGAAAACCAATGAGCAAGGTGGTTTTGATTTTCATAAGCAATTAGTTTCTCAAGATTAAGCAATTAATTTTCCAGTTACTGCAATCAAACTGTTAAATGGCTATTTCGTAGGTTTGCCGCCATGTATAAAATCGTCAGGACTGTTTTATTCTTATTTCCGGCGGAATGGGTTCACTACTTTTCTATGAACGCATTGCGTATTCTTTGCAGTATAGATTTTATAAGAAAATTTATCGCCTTATGTTTTTCGCCGCGGCGCAATTTGGAATTCGGTCCCGATAAATACCGGGATTGGAACCTGGAATTTACTAACCAGGTTGGCCTTGGCGCCGGTTTTGATAAAAATGCAAAATATTTAAGAGAACTTGAAACACTGGGATTTGGTTTTGTAGAAATTGGAACGGTAACACCATTACCCCAGGCAGGTAATGATAAGCCCAGATTATTTCGTTTACCAAAAGATAAAGCACTTATCAACCGGATGGGATTTAATAATGATGGAGTGAAAGTGGTTGCTGAAAGAATGCGTCAATGGTCAATGGTGAATCGTCAATCCGCAACCTCCCATTCACCACTCACCGCTCACCATTCTCGACTTATCATCGGCGGCAACATTGGCAAGAACAAAAAAACTCCCAATGAAGAGGCATGGAAAGATTATGAAACCTGTTTTAAAGAATTGCATCATTATGTTGATTATTTTGTTGTAAATGTAAGTTCACCTAATACACCGGGCTTAAGAGAACTGCAGGAAAAAGAATCGTTGCGAAAAATCCTCGGCATTTGCAAATGATAAATAATGGCAAAGCAGTAGCAAAACCAATTTTATTAAAAATTTCCCCGGATCTTACACGAGAACAATTAGATGATGTGATTGACCTGGCATTGGAAATAAAATTGGATGGACTGGTTGCAACAAACACTACCATCGATCGTGAAGGACTGGATCATGATTTTAAGATCGGAACCCGCGAGGCAGGAGGCTTAAGCGGCAAGCCACTGCAAAAGAGGTCAACAGAAATTGTAAAATATATTTTTGAAAAAACAAAAGGAAAAATGCCGGTCATTGCAAGCGGCGGTATTTTTACCGGAGCAGATGCCAAAGAAAAATTGGATGCGGGCGCATCATTGGTACAGGTTTGGACAGGCTTTATTTATGAAGGACCCGGGATTGTTAAAAATATTTGTAAGCATCTTATAAAAATTAATAATTAATAATTACCTGCCTGCCGCAGGCAGGTTAATTAATAATTCAAATCAATGGAACATCTTTTTACATCGGAAAGTATTATCAGTTTTATCGTACTTGTGATTCTTGAAGTAGTGCTGGGCATTGATAATGTGATTTTCGTCAGCATTATCATGAACAGGCTGAAGAACAAAAGTGATCACAAAAAAGCACGACGAATCTGGATGATCACCGGCATTATTTCACGAAGCCTGTTGCTGATGGGATTGGGTTGGTTACTGTCACAAAAAGGAAAATATATTATTCCTGAAGATTGGTCGGAAAAGGTTTTGACCTGGCAAGTATCGTGATGCTGCTGGGAGGTTTGTTTTTAATTTATAAATCGGTAAAGGAAATTCATCAAAGCTGGAAGGAGAAGACCCCAATGTAGAATCTGCAAAAAAAAAAGGAATTTCACTTGGCCAGGCCATTGCACAGATCATGCTGATTGATGCTGTGTTTTCCTTTGACAGTGTTATTACTGCAGGCGGTACAGCCAAATATGTAGAGATCATGATCGCTGCCGTTGTGGTTGCCATGATCGTCATGTTTTTATTCAGTCCGAAGATCTCTTCATTTATTCATAAGCATCCTACATTGAAAATGCTGGCGCTTTCTTTTCTAGTCATGATCGGTTTGAGCCTGGTTATCGAAGGCTGGGATCATGACAAGGCAGAAAAACTTCATCTGAAAAATTATATCTATTTCGGAATGGCATTTTCATTTATTGTTGAAATGCTGAATATGACAATGCGAAGCCGGGCGAAAGAAAAGACGACGTGTGGTGGAATTAAATGAACCGGTGTTGAGAGATGAGGAGATCAATGAATCAGACATGGCAAAGTAATGTTGCAGCCACGATTCCTGCTGTTTCAGTTCTTAATCTTGTTTCGCCTAATGACTTACCGGGATAAAATTGATTTTGCAATGCAAGCTCAATTTCTTGCTTTGTAAAATCTCCTTCAGGACCGATAAGAGATCTGTTGAAGTGATGCAAATGGTGGAATAAGTTGAACAGTAGTTTCTTATCTGCTGATTCATCACAATGAGCAATGAATTTTTGCTGCTGGTTAAATTGTTCAATTGTCTAAATGGTTAAATTGCTATGGTTCATGTAAAACAGGTAGCCAGCATTGCTGCGATTGCAACATTGCACTGATACAAATTCCTTTCATCCTGTCATACCGGAATTTTTGTTTTTCTGTTCTTTCGCAGATCAGTGGAATGATCTCACTTACCCAATCTCCGTTGCTTTTTCCAAAAACCATTCAAAGCGGTTGGTGTTTTTTATTAATGAAATGGCAATTGTGATTTTTCGTGAGTGTGTCCTGATGCCATCGATGAGTTGTGAGTTTATTACATTTACCGCACAATGTTTTTTATGAGCATCGATAATTTCTGCAGTGAGTAAATTTCCTTTTCCATCCGTAAGATTTAACTGCTCTCCTTCTTTCATTCGTAACACCTGTACGATATGTCGTGAAGTATCTTCATCCAATACAATTTCTTTTTGCATTTGATCGTATTCACTCGATATAAAAAAACGGAAGGTTCATAAATTAAAAGTCCTGCATCAAGGCAGGACAAATCTAAAATCTTATCCCGATACTTATCGGGACGTAAATCTAAAATCTAGAATGGAGATTCTTCTTCATCACTAAACGGCAGGTCATTCATTTTGCTTCCTGTTTGTATATATAATTTCGCATCTCCGCCATCTATCTGGTACCGGTTTCCAGTTCCCGGCGGCAAGCCAAGTCCGGCCATTCCGCTTCCATCATCTTCCACAAATTTCTGAATATGCAGTAAGGCTTTCAGTTTAATGGTTTCCAGCGTACCATTCCGGTGCTTTGGCTATCCGTACATGTGTTTCGCCTTTATTGCTTTCGCCCATTTCATTGGCAGTAATATCATAATACTCGGGGCGGTAAAGGAACATTACCATATCTGCATCCTGTTCAATAGCTCCTGATTCACGCAGGTCACTCAATTGCGGCATTTTATGTTCCTTCTTTTCTTTTTTCCACCTCACGGCTTAACTGTGACAAGGCAATGATCGGAACATTTAATTCTTTTGCCAGTGCCTTTCAGGTTTCTTGAAATATTACTGATCTCCTGTTCACGGTTGCCATTCCGGTTTTCACCGGTTCCGCTCATCAATTGCAGATAGTCGATAATGATCAAGCCCGATATTATGTTTGTTTTTTAAACGGCGGCATTTTGCCCTCAATTCAAAAATGTTCAATGCAGGTGTATCATCAATAAAAATCGGCGCCTGTGCCAACCGCTGAATACCTCTTGCATACAGTTGTTTCATTTCATGTTCTTCCAGTTTACCTCTTGCAATTTTTTCCAGCCATATTTCACTTTCCGCAGCAAGGATACGTTGCACCAACTGGCCTGCACTCATTTCCAGTGAAAAGAAAGCAACCGGTGTTGGTTTGCTGGGATGCAATGACTGCATTGCGGGCAAGGTTCAGTGCAAATGCTGTTTTACCAACAGAAGGTCTTGCAGCCAGAATGATAAGATCTGTATTCTGCCAGCCATAAGTGACCCTGTCAAGCGAAGCAAAACCACTTGGCACACCGGTTACATCTTCATTTTTATGACGAAGGTCTTCGATACGCTGAATTGTTTTTACCAATACAGAATCGATGGTATCAAAATTTTTGCGCAGGTGATTATTGGTGATTTCAAACAATTTGCTTTCTGCATCATCCAGCAGGTCGAATACATCGGTTGAATCTTCATAAGCATCACCGATGATTTCACCGCTGATGCGGATCAGTTCCCGTTGAATAAATTTTTGCAGGATGATCCTTGCATGTGCTTCAATATTGGCCGATGAAACAACAGCATTGGTAAGTTTGGTAACATAATAAGGCCCGCCTACCATTTCCAGCTCTTCACTGAATCTTCAATTCTTCGACAACCGTAAGAATATCGATGGGCTGGCTTTTTTGTGCAAGGCCCTGCATGGCCCTGATAGATGCGCTGGTGCGCATCTACATAAAAACATTCGGGCTTTAAAATTTCAACTACCAGCATCAAATGCATTTTTCTCCAGCATGATGGCACCGAGAACAGCTTCTTCCAGGTCTTTTGCCTGGGGTGGTACTTTGCCATATACCATAGTACTGAGGTCGAGTGAAGATCTTTCTTCTTTGCTTGCGGTCTTTGTTGAGATTAGTAAGTTCCATCGTTCGATGCAGGGCGATAAAAATTTAAACCATTGATTTCACACCAATGACTTTTGGGTTAGTTTTCCAGCCTTAGTTCACTGAAATAGTTGGTTCGGTTCGAAACGTTATCCCTCAGTCAGACGGCGAATATAAAAGCCAATTCCTCATAAAAAAATTTTTTCTTTCCTAACTAAAACTGCACAGGCTTTTCCACATCGGTTTTTATAAGCACCACTGTAATTTATAAAAAAAAATCAGGTGCAGTAATTAAAAATATCCCCGGGGTCTGCAAAAGTTTTTTTAGTTTCAAACGGTTGTTTGGAGAAAAAGCTGATTGCATGTGATCACGTTATTTTTAAAAAAATTTCTTGAAAGCGTGTTTTTTCATTTCTTATTTATATATTGTTACACCTTCTCGTACTTATTAAGACTCTCCCTATATAGGTTCCTGTTTAGTATGCATTTTTGTTAAGTGAACTGTGCTTTTCGCAAAGGCCCGTGAAATGCCCGGAAAGAAAAGGTGTAACAAACAATGAAAGAGAGTTTAAGAATATAAAACTTTGGACAGGATGAGAACAGCTATATTGAAGTGATCAGTATAAAAAAAGAAAATAACATTTATGAAAAAGATTTACTTGTTCTTTTTTATTGCCACTCTATTAGGTTTGAAAATATCAGCCCAGGAAAAGGACACTCTCCAGGAGTTGCGAAAAACAATAGATTCACTTAAGCAAAATATAAGCGAAATAAAAACCAATGAAGGCGCATTAAATAAGAAAGTTGATTCTGTCAATGAAAAAGTGAATGAACAACTTGTTATTGATGCTTCAGGGTTAGACAGTGCCCGAAAAAATCCGGATTCAGTACTTTATAAAACCTACATATTTAATAAAATAAACAAAAAAGTTAAAAAAGACAGAAGAGACATTCGGGGGTTCTTTGCAATCTCTTCACTGGTTATCCTGGTCCTTATGTGGGCTGGCGCAATTTATTATACCCGAAAAGATTCGCTTTGTAAAGACGTCGCTTTTGACAAATCGGGTAACCAGATTAAGGCGGAATTTTGTCCGTACAGCTATTCGCGGGCCCAACTATTATGGTGGACATTAATTATTCTTTCCTGTTACATTTTTTTCTTTGGTGTAACCGGCGTAACTGTACCTTTTAATGTTACATCGGCAGTATTATTAGGTTTTGGCGCAATAGTATATAGCTCGGGAAAAATAATTGACAATGTACAAATACAAAAAGGAAAGGGCGACAGGAACCAGGACCAGGGTGCACAAAACAGGGAAGCGCCTAATTTTATTAAAGATATTCTTTCAGATGATAATGGTATAAGCATTCACCGGTACCAGGCCGTCATTTTTAATCTTGTTTTCGGAATTGGTTTTCTGGGATTTTTTATCAAAAGCCTCATTCATCAGAAATATCCTTTTCCGGATTTCACTGAATGGCAATTTGCATTGCTCGGAATCAGTTCGGCAACTTACCTGGGCCTAAAGGCATCGGAAAATAAAGATGCCGAAAACGTAGCTGAGAAAAATAAAGATGCACCTAAGGCTGCGACTTCTGCAACTGCTGACAGCGAGATGTTAGCGGATGAATCACACAGCATTCAGCACGACCGTTAATATTAAATACCTACTATGACATCGTTTATTATCGACAATAGCATACTCAAAAAACTTTTTGAGATCAACCAGTTCGAAATTCCGGCACATGCTAATTTGATATTTGTTGGCATCAGGGGCTGTCTTCCCCAGGATGTTGAAGACAACAATTTTAAAAATTCACAGACATTAAATATCCGGGATGTGGATTATAAAAATCTCAGGTGTACGCTTATTCAATGGAAAAAAGATACAGGTGATATTGCTGTTTTTGCAGGAAGCACGGTACCGCACATTACTTATATACTTGGATATAAAGCAAAACCTCCGCGCAAATCAAATTGTTTAACGCCCGGCTTTTATAAGGATTACAGAAAGGGTCAGCATCGCCCCGGTAACTCAAAGAACTGGCATGATGCATTTCGCCAAAATGGTCAGCCGTTGGCCATCAGGAGAACTAATGATAATACCATCTTTGACAATTTTGATACGATAGAAGTATCGACAGGATGCGATGATAATATGCATGCTGCATGGACGCTCGATCCGGACTCAGGTAATTATGCCAGCGCAGGTTGCCAGGTAATAATGGGAATACCTTTTTGTGAATCAACAAAAGCCAGGGGGCAAGTTGATAACCAGGGTCCGTGGAAAAATTTTAAAGACAATGGGTATGCAGCAGATCAGCCAACTTATCCATACGCGTTATTTACTTCAGCAGAAGTATTCAAAGTAACCACAAGCGGCGGTAAACAAATCAGTCCACGATTGAAATTTGGCTCATCGGGGCATTTGGTTACACAAATACAAATGGCTTTAACGAAAAGTAATTACATGTCAGGAACCCCGGATGGCGATTTCGGAAAAAAGACTTTTGATGCGGTAAAAAAATTCCAGGTAGAAAGTTTTGGTGTTGCTGCCACAGACTGTGTAGTGGGTCCTGTAACATCGCAGGCATTGGGAGTAACATTTCCTCAAATTACTATTTAAAAAAAATGGATTGGCTTTTTTAGATTGATAGTCACGTTATTTAAAAAAAAATCTTTAACCCCTGTTTTTTATTTCCAATTTATAAATTGTTATACCTTCTCGTACTTATAAAGACTCTTTGTGCAAGGTCGACGTTTAGCAAGCATTGAAGACTATATTTTAAACAAGCCTGGAAAAAACAAAATAACATATCCACTTCCTGGTAAGGTCATCCATTAAAGAGCGTTTGGTTTTTCATAATTAAATTTTTTTTATGCCAGCCATTAACTTTTCTATCGATCTGCATTGTCATCCTAATTATAAAACATTTGCAAGAGCACATGATCAGGATGGCCAGCCGCCATTACCTCAAAGTAATTCCATTCGTAATCGTTCCAGCTTGTGGTATTATGATCCACCAAGTGTTACAGACAAGCTTGCCAACTTTTTTCTAGGCATCACCAAGTTCAGGCAAAACAATTTGACAGCTGCTATATATGGGCGCTTGTTTGTAATGGTAGTGGGTTTAGGTACAGTTGAAAAATAATTAAGCCCAGCAGTCGCTGGCAAGCAGGCATTAACAGTAAAAGATTTTTATCAATACAATGAAATTAAAATAATTTATATCACAGCAGTAAACCTTTTTTGTATGCGTAATAAATCTCTTGTTATGACGATGCTTGGCTTTTTAGGGTTTTGTATCGGTTGTTTTACACTATTTGGTAATTGTAATAACAAAAAATCATTTTTCCACGAAATACAATATTCCCCGAACCTGATAGCCAAAGAATTTCTTACTGAAAGAAGAGCGTCCATAAAAAAAGAAAAAACGGATTTAATTAATCAAAAAAAAACAATTACAGACGATTCAACAGTAAAGGCAATCCAGGAAAGAATCAGTAATGATTCTACGCTATTGACTAAAATCGATGAATATTTCCTTCATAACAGTTCCGACTCTGCATTCAGAGTAAGGGCAGAATCTAATCTAAAGTCTTCTATTGACCTCGATTGGCTTCGGGAAACCAAAATGACATATGTAGATTCAAATAGAAATTCTTTTAACAAGGTACCAGTCAAATTCTCTTTTTATGACAAAGATTTAAAGGAGAAAGATCTAAGCGTGGAGCAATCTGATTCGACGATCTATCTCTCTATTTATAATTTTAAAAATGATGTTGATCTTTTCACCAAATACCCTGGCTTTGGTGCCTGGGGTCTCCTGATCCTTGTTTTTTGCTGCTGTTTTGCCATGACCATTGGTTTTTGTGTTAATGCCGGCTCTGAATTTTCGGCTTTAGCAGCAAACAAAGGGTGCACAAACACGCTTTCATATTGGATATCGTTTTTCATATGCCTGGGGATCCTTGTCATTTTTGTAGCAGTGCTCTATGTTACCGTTTATGATAATGATTCAATAAAGGATCTCTACTTCATGGATGGCATGAATAACAGAATACAAGTCATTTCAGTTTTTGGATATACAACTGCCGCATTGTGTTTTGCAGGAATGATAAGTACCGCATCGTATGCAAAATGTTTCAACGACAGGATTGAATCTATTAAAGACCAGGCAGGCATTCAAACAATAATAAACGATGATATCGGAAAAATGAGCGTTTTATTAGAAACCGAAGCAGCTGTTAACAAAAAAGCAGAAATTCAAAAAATGATCCAGGAGAAAAAAGTTGAGTTACAATTTTCTCAGACTATTGTTGCCAACGCAGCGTCCGATTATGGAGAGCTGAGACATTTTTTCCAAAAATTCTTTTATGCAATTGCGTTGCTGCTTGCTCTTCTTGTATTTTGTACCGGTACATTATACTCGGCGGTTGACAGTCTCGATTTTATACAGATGTTAAAAAGTGATTTGGGGTTTTCACCTGCACGTCATGACTTCATTTTTTTATACGGGGCATTGCATACATTATTAATACTGCTTTTTTATTTACCGGCACAGTACCAGATGAGCATGTATAAAACATCACCAGAACAAACCAAACAGGATGACGAAGTAAAAAAGAAAATTTGGACCGGGCTCGGTGGGCAAATGAAAAAGACGGTTGATGTGCTGGTGGTTAGTGCGCCTATTTTAGCCGGGCTTGCACAGTGGTTAATAAGTTTATTATTTGACTAAAGATTTCGTGCTTTTTATTAATCCAATATTTAATAAGAAACGAATTTTTACTTCAAATAACAAACTGGTTACATTCCGCCCTCATTCCTCCATTCCTTATCTTCGCAGCTAATAAAAGAAGCAAGCGAACATGACGATCTCCTATAAATGGCTGAGTGAATATTTACCTGTAACAGTGGAACCGGAAAGATTGGCCCGCATACTTACCTCCATCGGTTTGGAAGTAGAAAGCTTTGAAAAATATGAAGAAATTAAAGGTGGATTAAAAGGCCTTGTGATCGGTGAAGTTATTGCTACCGAAAAACATCCGAATGCTGATAAGCTTACGCTTACAAAAGTGAATGTTGGAAACGGCGAACCATTGCAAATAGTTTGCGGCGCCCCAATGTTGAAGCCGGCCAAAAAGTTGTTGTTGCAAAAGTGGGAACAACCATTTACCCGGTAAATAATGAACCGCTTACAATGAAAGTGGCTAAGATCAGGAACGTGGAAAGCTATGGAATGATCTGCGCTGAAGATGAAATCGGTTTAGGTACTTCGCATGCGGGTATCATGGTTTTACCAGAAGATACAAAGGTTGGTTCGGATGCCGCGGAGTATTTTCAGCCTTATGAAGATTGGATCTATGAAATTGGCATTACACCCAACCGCATGGATGCAATGAGTCATTGGGGTGTAGCAAAAGATGTTTGCGCTTACTTGAGTCATCATGATAGAAAAGAGCTGAAACCAAAATTGCCAACAAGCAATGGTTTTAAAATTGATAATAAGTCCTGCCAATTGCTGTTTCGATAGAAAATACAAAAGCCTGCCAGCGCTATAGCGGTATTAGCATTGCGGGTGTTACAATTAAAGAATCACCTTTATGGCTGCAAAAAAAATTAAAAGCGATCGGGCTGCGGCCGATCAATAATATAGTTGACATTACCAATTTTATTCAGCATGAAACCGGGCAACCGCTTCATGCATTTGATGCGGATGAAATAAGAGGTAAAAAAATCATTGTAAAAAATTTACCGGAAGGAACAAAGTTTATCACCCTTGATGAAAAAGAAAGAAAGCTAAGTAAAGAAGACCTGATGATCTGTGATGCAGAAGGCGGGATTTGCATTGCCGGTGTATTTGGGGGATTACATTCAGGGGTGACGGATAAGACAAAAAATATTTTTTTAGAAAGCGCCTGGTTTAACCCGGTTGATATCCGCAAAACATCTTTTCGCCATGGCCTGAGAACCGATGCTGCCACACGCTTTGAAAAGAATATTGATATTTCGAATACAGTGACTGTATTGAAAAGTGCCGCTCTTATGATCAAAGAACTTGCCGGTGGCGAAATTGCTTCCGATATTGTTGATGTGTATCCTGAACCAGGTAAATAAAACCGAAGTTTCACTTAAATATCATTACCTGAAAAAATTAAGCGGTAAGAATTATCATCCTGATACCGTAAAGAATATTTTGACACAGTCTTGGATTTGAAATTGCAAAAGAAGGCATTGATGAACTGCGTGTAGCAGTTCCTTTCAGCAAACCTGATATTTCGTTACCGGCAGATATTGTAGAAGAGATTTTAAGAATCGATGGATTGGATAATATTGAAATTCCGACAGCCATCACGATCACTCCGTCGGTTGAAGAAAATTATCTGGGCCACACATTAAAAGAAAAAGTTGCCAATTATTTGGTTGGGCTTGGCTTTCATGAAATGATGACCAACTCGATTACCAATGCTGCTTATTTTTCTGAAGATGAAAAGCAACAAATGGTAAAAATGCTGAACAGCCTTAGCGCCGAGCTTAATATTCTTCGTCCATCTTTGTTAGAAACGAGTTTGGAATGTGTTGCCCGCAACCTGAATCATAAAAACAATAACCTGAACTTTTTGAATTTGGCAAAGGATACTTTACAAGCGGGCCGGGTAAATATCATGAGATGGAACAGGTTTGTATGGTAATAACAGGTAACTAAAAGAGCAAACCTGGAAAGAGAAAAGTAATGCGTCAGATTTCTTTTATATCAAAGGTGTTGTTTCTTCCGTGTTGCAATTGCTCGGCATAAAGCCGGATACAATTGAAACATTGGCTGTTCCCAAACTGCAGGACCATATAATATATAAAGCAAATGGTGAAATAGTGGCCGGGGCAGGAGGAGTAAATCAAAAAGTGCTCATGCAATTTGGCATTAAGCAACCCGTGTTTTTTGCTGCGCTAAATTGGGAAGCAGTGATGAAACTTGCCTTAAAACAAATGTTGTCCATAAAAGAACTGCCAAGGTTCCCATCGGTGATGAGAGATATTTCAATGGTAGTTCCAAAACAACTGGCTATGCGGAAGTGGAGAATTCGGTGAATAAGTTAAAGCTTGCAAAACTTCAGGAAGTTAAACTCTTTGATATATTCGAAAGTGAAAAGCTGGGGACGGAAAAAAATCTATCGCGGTAAGCTTTACTTTTCTTGATGAAGAAAAAACGCTAACTGATAAAGAGATCGATGAATGGATGAATAAAATAATGACGACGCTGGAAAAAGAACTTAATGCTGAAATAAGAAAATAAGTGTTCAAGTAATTGGATATTGAACATTGAACATTTTTTAGATTTAAAGGATCGCTTATGTCTGATTTGGAAATACAACTAAAAAGAATACAGGATAAACTTCAGCAAGTGCTGAAAGATCATTCTGGTTTGCAAAAAGAAAATTTGCGCCTGAAAGAAGAATTAGATAAGAACAGGACGCAGTCTTTTGCTCACCAGCAAAATATTGAAGATCTGAAACAGCAAGTCGATGTATTAAAGATCACTTCAGGAGATTGAGATCCCAGTGATAAAAAAGAATTTGAAAAAAGGATCAATTCTTATATTAAAGAAATAGATCGTTGTATCGCTTTATTGAGTGAGTGACCTGAAAAAAGTACACTCACCATTCACATCCCGATAGCAATCGGGACACAAACTCACAGAATATGTCCGAACAACTAATACCTGCCACAATTACCATTGCCGACCGCAGTTATCGGATCAAGCTCGATCCAAAAGATGAGGAGGTGGTACGCAAAACGGTAAAAACGATCAATGATAAGATCATTGAGTTTAAAACCATGTTTGCCGGGAAAGATATGCAGGACTATGTAGCGATGGCCCTGGTTTGGTATGCTACGGAACAAAACAGTAACCCTGCGTCGGATGTGGAAAGAGATAATATCACTGATAAATTGAATTTGCTGGAACGGATGCTGGATGGGCAGATGCAATCTTAACATTGCCTTTTAAGAACTTATTGTTGCTTTTATAAATTCCAACATTGATTTCATTGGTTCCCGCTGTTTTGTATCTTCGCTGATTACCTGACCCTCAGCATTTATCAGAACCAGGACAGGTGTTTTAAAAACAAGCATTGTGAAATCAATTAAACTAAAACATTCATGGATCAGAATATATTGTTTGTCATTATCGGTGTGGCAGCGCTTATTATCGGCATTATAGCGGGTAAGCTCATTTTTGCCAAAAACACAAAAAAACAAATAGAAGAAGCCGAATTACAATGCTCAAAACATCATTAAAGAAGCCGAACTCAGGGCCGAAACCATCCGAAAAGAAAAAGAACTGGAAGCCAAAGAACGATTTGTGCAGATGAAATCGGCATCATGACAAAGAAGTACTTGAACGAACAGGAAAATCAATGAAACCGAAAACCGCATCCGGCAAAAAGAACAATCCATTAACCAAAAAGAAGGTAATCTTGATAAGCAGATAAAGGAAAATGAAGCTATCAAAGAAAACCTGAACCGGCAGATTGAAGTGGTGAATATTAAACGTACCGAACTGGAAAAACACCAGGAAGAACATATCCGCCGCCTGGAAAAAATTGCCGGTCTTACTGCCGAAGAAGCCAAAGCACAATTGGTTGAAAGCCTGAAACAGGAAGCCCATACACAGGCTATTGGTATTCAGCAGGAAATAATTGATGATGCCAAACAAAAAGCAAATAAAGAAGCCCGGAAGATCATTATTCAAACCATTCAGCGTACTGCTGCTGAACAGGCCATTGAAAATTCCATCACTGTTTTTAACCTTGAAAGTGATGAAATAAAAGGCCAGATCATTGGCCGTGAAGGACGAAATATCCGTGCCATTGAAGCTGCCACCGGCGTTGATCTGATTGTTGATGATACTCCTGAAGCAATTATTCTTTCTTCATTTGATCCCCTTGCGCCGTGAAATTGCCCGTTTAAGTTTACAACGACTGGTTGCAGATGGCCGTATTCACCCTGCACGTATTGAAGAAGTAGTTGAAAAAACCAAAAAGCAAATTGAAGAACAGGTGATGGAGATCGGTGAAAGAACCGTCATCGAACTGGGCATTCATGGTTTGCATAAAGAATTGGTAAGAATGGTGGGCAGCATGCGTTTCCGTTCTTCTTATGGTCAAAACCTGTTGATGCATAGCCGCGAAACAGCCAATCTTTGCGCTATCATGGCTGCTGAATTGGGATTGAATGCCAAACTGGCAAAACGTGCCGGTCTGCTTCATGATATTGGAAAAGTTCCTGATGAAGAAACTGAATTGAGCCATGCCTTGCTTGGGGCTAAACTGGCTGAAAAATATGGTGAGAATCCTGCGGTTGTAAATGCCATTGGCGCCCATCATGATGAAATGGAAATGCAATATGTGATTTCTCCGATTGTACAGGCCTGCGATGCCATCAGCGGTGCAAGACCGGGTGCCCGCAGGGAAATCATGCAGCAATACCTGCAACGTATCAAGGACCTTGAAAACCTTGCCATGGCTTACAACGGTGTTGAAAAAGCCTATGCCATCCAGGCCGGCCGTGAACTGAGGGTGATTGTGGAAGCTGATAAAGTAACCGACCAGGACTCGGAAAAGCTTATCTTTTGAAATAGCCCAGAAAATTCAAACCGAAATGACCTTTCCGGGGCAGATAAAAGTGACCGTGATCAGGGAAAAGAGAGCTGTGAATGTAGCGAGATAAGAAGTTAAGGCACAAGGTACAGGGTACAAGGCACAAGTCGTCTTTTATTGCAAATACTTTACGTGTTTTGTACCTTTTATCTTGTCCCTTGTTCCTTGTAACCTGTACCTTGTTCCTTGTGCCTTGTCCCTTGTTCCTTGTACCTTGTGCCTTGTCCCTTGTTCCTTGTACCTTGTGCCTTGTGCCTTAAAAAGATTTTTCAAATTTGTTTCCTAACCCTGCCACAATTATCTTTGCGACCCGCAAAACAGAAGATCATGAATACGAACGCTATAAACTTTGTGCACGACCAGTTGACCGGTAAAAAAGAGATCCCGGCTTTTAAATCCGGTGATAACGTTACGGTTAACTATAAGATTGTGGAAGGTAATAAGGAAAGGATCCAAAGCTTTAAAGGTGATGTGATCAAACGCCAGGGCACGGGTGCTACTGCAAGCTTTACAGTTCGTAAAATATCTGATGGTGTTGGTGTTGAAAGACTTTTCCCTCTTTATTCTCCCAACATTGAATCGATAGAAGTAAACAAAAGTGGCCGGGTTCGCAGGGCTAAACTTTATTACTTACGCAGCCGAAGCGGTAAAAGCGCAAGAATTCGTGAAAAGCGCCAGGCCGTTGAAGGTGCAGAGCAACAATAATTTTCCTTCTGAAAATATTTGGCGGCCGGAACTAACGGCCGCTTTTTTTTGCATTTTCTTCGACTTAACAAATTAATTCTAAACGGATTTTAATTTGCGCTAACTTTGACCTTCATCTAAAAAATTTCACTTATGAAGTTCGGTTGGACAGAAATACTGCTAATTGCCTTTGTTGTGTTACTGCTGTTTGGTGGTAAAAAAATACCTGAATTGATGCGTGGTCTTGGAAGGGGTGTTCGGGAATTTAAGGAAGGAAAAGATAATGTAAGAAAGGAATTAGAAGAAACTACTCCAGATAAAAAAAAATAAGGCCTCCTGATTTGATTCCGGATCAAAAGACCATTCTTAACCGGTTCATTTGTGCAATTACATCTGCATGACTCATTAGTGGAAAACAGAATTCAATTTATGTTACCTTTACTTTTCTAAAATTTATACAATGGGAAATCTTGGTGCCACTGAAATTATATTGATCGCTTTTGTAGTGTTATTGTTATTTGGAGGCAAAAAAATACCTGAGCTGATGCGTGGCCTTGGAAGAGGTGTACGTGAATTCAAAGATGCTAAAGACAACGTAAGAAAAGAATTGGAAGAAAGCATCGTAGAAAAAGATAATAAGGCTTCTTCTTAATCGTACAGTAAAAACATTACAATTTTTATCTTCTCATTTAATAAAAGCTTCCGCTTTTGTTTGAGTATACCTCTATTAAGCAATACCAATTTGATATAACACAGGGCATAATTTCCTGTACGGAAGCTGTTCGTCATTACTTATCCCGCATTGCAAAAAACAAACATCTGAATGCATTCGTCCATGTATTTGCAGATGAAGCATTGCAGAAAGCTGCAGAGCTTGACAAAAAACGAGGGCAGGGAAACGGCATTGGAAAACTTCATGGCGTGGTGATCGCTATCAAAGATGTTATTTGCTATAAGGATCATCCGCTATCTGCGGCGTCGGGCATTCTGAAAAATTTTACGTCGCTTTATTCGGCAACAGCTGTTGAAAAACTTTTGCAGGAAGAAGCCATCATTATCGGTGTTTGCAATTGTGATGAATTTGCTATGGGCTCAACCAACGAAAATTCAGCGTATGGAAATGTGTTGAATGCAGCCGATGAAACAAGAGTTCCGGGAGGTTCTTCCGGGGGTTCTGCAGTTGCGGTCCAGGCAAGGCTATGCATGGTATCGCTTGGAAGTGATACCGGTGGTTCTGTTCGTCAGCCGGCAGATTTTTGCGGTATCGTTGGATTAAAACCAACTTATGGCCGCATATCAAGATATGGATTGATCGCTTATGCTTCCTCTTTCGATCAAATTGGAATTTTTGCAAACAATGTGGAAGACGCCAGCATAGTTTTAGAAGTAATGGCGGGTGCTGATAACTATGACAGCACCGTTTCTCAGAAGCCTGTTGAGAAATATTCAATAACATTCAAAGAAGAAAAAAAAATTCGCTTCGCCTATTTTAAAGAAACATTGGAGCATCCATCTCTTGATAAAGAAATTGCTGACGGAATAAAAGATCTTATTCAACAAATAAAAGAACAAGGTGATGAAGTAACTGCTTTATCCTTTGAATACCTCGATTATATAGTTCCGGCCTATTATATTCTTACAACGGCTGAAGCCTCTTCTAATCTTTCACGATACGATGGCGTGCGATATGGCTATCGTTCTTCAACACATTCAAATGATTTAACAGAGTTTTACAAGCATAACAGGAGTGAAGGTTTTGGTAAAGAAGTGAAACGAAGGATCATGTTGGGCACATTTGTATTAAGCACCGGTTATTACGATGCGTATTTTACCAAAGCGCAAAAAGTAAGACGCAAGCTTGTTGAAAAAACAGAGTTGGTTTTCAGTGATTTTGATTTTATTCTTATGCCAACATCACCATCTGTTGCATTTAAGATAGGCGAGAAAACCGATGACCCGATTGCAATGTATCTCGCAGATATTTATACGGTTTTTGCAAATCTTACTGGTATTCCGGGTATATCGTTACCTCTTTTTAAACATTCAAATGGTATGCCCTTTGGTATTCAATTAATGGCAAAACAGTTTAACGAGCTATCTTTGTTGCAGGCGTCAGAAAAATTGATGCAGTTATCCGCTAACGGGCGGGCTTCTTTAGCGAAAAAATACTAATGCGTTTTTTATTTATCATATCTCTGTTTAGTTTGGCTTTAACGGTCACTGCGCAACAGGCAGCTACAGATTCAATCAGGGATCTTTCGAGATCACGGTTAAACAACCAACCGGCAGATTCAACAATTGCTCCGGTTGTAATTGCCAATGATCCCAAAACAGGTTTTAGAAGTCTTTATGTTAGCAAACCCGAAGAAGAAGGCCTGAGCCAGGTACAATTAAATCCCCGCGCTATAACCTTTGTTGATGATTATATGAAAAGACACAGGAAAGGTTTGGAAAACCTTAAAGGCTGGGGTCGCCCATACTTTGATATGATCGATGCAGTACTAAATTATCATAGCCTTCCAAGAGAACTGAAGTATCTCGCAGTTATTGAATCATATTTGAAAACATACGCCGTATCATGGGCAGGCGCTGTTGGCCCCTGGCAATTCATGCCCGCTACCGGCCGCAAGTTTGGGTTAAAGGTTAATGACTACATTGATGAAAGGACTGATTATTACAAAAGCACACATGCGGCTGCAAAATATTTGAGTGAGTTATTCAACATGTACAATGATTGGTTACTCGTGATTGCAGCTTACAATGGCGGCCCGGGAAATGTTGATGCTGCGATAAGAAAAAGCAAAAGCAAAAATTTCTGGGACCTGCAGCATTATTTACCTGCTGAATCAAGAGATCATGTAAAAAAATTTATTGCCACGCATTATATTATGGAAGGCGATGGCGGTATTACAACATTGACAAAAGATGAAACAAATCTTTTGCGGCAGGCATCCAATGTAAATCCGGCCGCAAAGAATTTAACTGAAGTTGAATTGACAAATTCAAAAGTGCAGGCGATCAGCGGCAGGTATAACTCAGCGGTAATTACAAAACATATCACTTTCTCCATCACAGAATTCAATCGCTATAATCCCGACTTTGATAAGCTGATCACTCACAATGGTAAATATGAATTAAGATTGCCTTTTGACAAGATGGATCTATTTATGGCAAAGCGTTATGATATCCTCAATGAAAGTCTGCAGATAATGCTGGATAATTTTAAGCAGTCGATTTCTACGCCTGCTAAAACAAGTACAGATAAAAAACCTACTAAGTAGTTTTATTTGATTTTAGTGAATTGACAAATTGAGCAAATGAATCAGAGATTTTGGTTATTCCAAAATCCCAATCAAAAACATACACAAACCCGTAATTATTTTTACCTACTCCAATACATACGATTGGACTTCCTAAAGTTTCTCCAAAAAGTAGTAGTTTATTTTTAATAAATTCTTCTTCATCGCTCATAAAATCCATTCCTTTTATGATTTCGTTAATAGAAAAAATTGACTCCAAAGTCATTTCTTGCTTAAAGCTTTCATCAACTATTCTTAAAAATGTTTTTTTCTCAAACACAATTTTTCCTTTTTTAATTAAATCCCTTAGCTCGTTTGGTATTTTTATAGCCATTGAAAGCTCAAATTCTTTCAATTTTTGTTCATCATCAACACTGCTTCCCGACTCCGAAAGAATTTTATTTTCAATTCTCATTTTGCGCTAAAAATATTTATTAAAAATCAGAACAATCATCTGATTTCCATCACAACCTTCCTCGCATCGCTTCAGCTTTCAGTAAACATTCTTCATAGCCTTTTCAGCATCGCTACCAGAATCAATCTTCGATTTATTTGCAGAAAAAAATAGTGTGATTATGATAACCGTTTAAACTCAGTTTCCTTTAAAGTTGTAATTGAAAGCAAATCGAAAACCAATCATATTAAATTGTTTGTCGCTGCCGGGTAAATCCATTTCATATTTGAATCCGAAAACAAGACTGTTTCCGCTAAACCCTACTTCCTGCGAATAACCGGTAACAATGGCCAGGGCAAGTCCCCCCTGAATGTTTAAATAAGATTTATCTGATTTTGTCCAGCAATAACCCGCCTGTGGTTCTATAAAAAAACCGGTTTTACCTTCCCTGTTAAAAATATGCCGGAAACCTCCTTTAACGGATAAATAAGCAGTTGGTTCTTTCCCGGAATTGTTTTTGACATAAAAATTTCCAAAATCGAATAACTCAAAGATGACACTATTATTTTCCACCGGGTTTACCGGTAAATCAAAAGAATAAAATATACCAGTACCTGCTTTATATCCATCCGCATTTTTCCCCATTATTTTGATAACGGAAACCTGACCCGAAAGAAAGATAAATAAAAACATTGCTGCCTGGAACAAAAATAATTTTTTCAAATTCCTTTTGCTGATATGAAACTTTAATAAAAAAACAAGACTGCATTGTCCTTATGGTTAAACATACAAAATAGAAATTTTCACGGAAAAGAGGAAGTTCGTATGAATCCTGATTTTGTCAGTAAAGGATGTACAGTTTTACCAGCTTAAAATTTATGAGCATACCCAACAAGCCGAGTTAAGGCAGGTATTCTTTCTTTGTGCAAAAGATTTGGATAATTCTATTGCAGATTCGGAATCGATAAATGGCTCAGTCACACCTATAAATGCAATGTGGCGAGTCGGCAGCCTGAGTATCAGGTACTGTGAAAGTTGCAAATAGGGCGGTAAGCAAACCATAAAACATGGCATCGAAAGAATTTGAAGCTGCAGGAAAATAAACTATGTCGTTGGGTCCTGCAAACAAAAATAGTGACCCAGGTTTGGCGGTTCAGCATATTATTGCTATAAAAAATTTTCAATTCATTCCGCTTACTGCTCCCCTCATCGCCTCCGCTTTCATTAAACACTCTTCATATTCTTTCTCCGGATCACTATAAAAAGTAATACCGGAGCCGGCCATAAAAGAAAGATATTTTTCAGAAGCATTATACATAATACTTCTGATCACAACATTAAAATCAAAATCATTTCCGGGAGTGATATAACCTACTGCTCCGGAAAAAATCCCTCTTCCCGATCTTTCATATTTATCGATCAGCTCCAGCACTTTTCTTTTCGGTGCACCTGTCATAGAACCCATCGGGAAAGTTGCTTTGATTATTTCTGTAAAGGAAATTCCATCGTTCAACTCACCGCTTACTGTTGATATCATCTGGTGTACCTGCGGAAAAGAATAAATACCAAACAGCTCATCCACTTTTACTGTTCCTTCTTTGCATACACGGGCAAGATCGTTGCGTACAAGATCCACCACCATCACATTTTCCGAACGGTCCTTTTCACTTATAAAAAGATCATGTTTGCTTTTTTCATCTTTATTTATATTCTGCAAAAATCTTGAGGATGTTCCTTTGATCGGTTGAGATAAAATTTTATCACCTTCTTTTTTTAAAAACCTTTCAGGGCTTGCACATATCAGCCACTTGTCATCCAGTTTATACAAAGCAGAAAAAGGATTGGGTGAAGTGCTGCTGAGCTTTTGATAAATTGATAACGGATCAACAATCGCATTTTCTGCAAAAAACTCCTTGCAATAATTTATTTCATAACAATCGCCGCGGAGAATATGCTTTTTTAGTTTATCGATCGTATCAAGGTATTCCTGCTTTGATACCCGTTGCCTGATCTGTAAGTGGGAATTTTTATCCGGCATCCGGTAGCCGGTAGCCATGATCTCTGAAAAAACTTTCCCGGCCTCAACCTCATCCTCAGCCTCAATCTCCATTTCATTTTCTGAAAGCCTGATGACGATCGTTGGTTCAAAGAAAAAAATAGCAGGGAATCCCAGCTTATCAGGATGTATTGAACGAATGTCTTCCGTTTCATTTTTCAGATCATACCCTAAATGGCCAAAAAGCCATCGCGGTTTTTCATTCAAAAAAACCTGAAGATCACTTAATGCATGACCCGGCTTTGCCATGAAATTCTTTTTACTGCCAACTGCCAGCAGGCATTCGACAGTATGATAATTGGTTTGGTAGCGATGATTGTCGAGAAAACAAAAAATGCTAAACTGGTTTACCCAGCTTAGCATTTTTTTCTTTGCATTCTCAAGATCTGTGATTGTAAAAATGCAGTTAGTATTGGTTGCGCTCAAAATATAAAACGGGAAATAAAAATCTTTTAGTAATCATCATCTTCATCTTCTTCGTAACTGTCGTTATAAAGACCCATCTCCTTAAACTCATCATCCACTTTAAAATCCTCTTCTTCTTCTTTACCTTTCTTTCCTCCGCCACCGGAAGCTTTTTTTGTTTTAGAAGCAGGAATATCGAATTCATCAAAGTCAGGATCCCACTCTTCTTCCTCCTCAGGTTTTTCCCAATCATCCGGTTCATCTTCGGCATCGTCATCGTCGTCATCATCGCTTGCTTTTTTTGCAGCGGCAGGTTTGCTTCCTTTTTTAGAAGGCTTTACTTCCACTTCTTCATCTTCCAGTTCGTCATCATCATCATCTACTTCTTCGTGCTTCTTTGATTTTGGTGAAGCTTTTTTATCCTCATTACCGGAAGATGGCGTATGATTGTCGCCAGGTTTTTTTCCTTTACCAGATTTCATTGTCATATTCCAATAAATTAATCAATGTAAAATTTCAGCGAAGTTTTAAAACTTCCAAATTTTTGCAATTATTTTTTGCAGTTCTTTTTCAAGATAGGGAAACTATCTGGTCTCTGCCCGGTCCGTTGGAAATATAATTCACCTTTACTCCCAGGTATTGATTAATAAATTGTACATATTGCTGCATGGCTGCGGGCAATTCTTTTTCAACTTTTAAAACAGTAGAATCAGTGTTCCATCCTTTGAAACTTTTGTACACAGGTTTTAAGTTGATTCCCGTCATCTGGTAGGGAACTTCCTCCGTGTTATTTCCATCGGCGTTATATGCTGTGCAAACTTGTAATTCATTAAAAGAATCCAGCACATCGGCTTTTGTCATGACAATTTTTGTCACCCCGTTTATCATACAGGCAAATTTCAAAGCAACAAGATCGATCCAGCCGCAACGGCGTGGCCGCCCGGTGGTCGCTCCAAATTCTTTTCCGATCTTTCTTAATTCTTCACCGGTTGCATCATCCAGTTCAGTGGGAAAAGGTCCGCCGCCAACACGGGTACAATACGCTTTCGTTACCCCCATCACATCTTTTATTTTTTGCGGGGCTACACCAAGTCCGCTGCAAACACCCGCCGTTATTGTATTTGATGAAGTGACAAAAGGGAATGTTCCGAAGTCAATATCAAGCATGCTGCCCTGGGCTCCTTCGGCTAAAATCCTTTTTCCTGCTGACAAATGATCATTAATAAAATATTCGCCCGAAACAATATTCAAACTTTTTAAGAATTCCACCCCGTCAAAAAAATCTTTTTCCCATACAGAAATATCTTCCTCAAAGGAATATCCATCAAGCAATTGACGGTGTTTATTAACCAGTTTATCATAAGCAGGCTTGAAGTCCGCACGGATCAGATCGCCAACCCTTAACCCATTCCTTCCGGTTTTATCCATGTAAGTTGGTCCAATACCTTTTAGTGTCGAGCCAATTTTGTCATGCCCTTTGGACATCTCCGAAGCTTTGTCCAATGCACGATGGGTAGGAAGGATCAGGTGAGTTCTTTCCGAAACAAAAAGATTTTTTTTCAGATCGATGCCAAATGATGAAACAGTGTCACATTCTTTTTTCAACGTGACAGGATCAAGCACCACACCATTACCGATGAGGTTTATAGTATTTGCATGAAAAACACCGGAAGGTATCTGGTGCAGTACAACTTTTTTATCCCCCACGAATAAAGTATGTCCTGCATTCGGCCCGCCCTGGAAGCGGGCGATCAAGTCATACTTCGAAGCAAAAAAATCTACGATCTTTCCTTTTCCCTCATCACCCCACTGCAAACCAAGAATTACATCGATCATTTGTGTTGAATATTATAAATTATTTTTTTTACCGGCTGAGTGCTACTATTAAACTTTACTTGCGACGCTCCATTCATCTTTTGTAATTCTATTGAGCAATCAGGGGCCTCTCGTTTGGCGGGGGCAAAAATAAGGGGGAAAGAATAACGAACAAGTAACAAAGAACGCAGAATTATGAATGTTGAAAACATCTTCTACCTTGTACCGTGTGCCTTGTACCTTGTACCTTGTACCTTGTACCGTGTGCCTTGTACCTTGTGCTTTCATCTTATCAAAGTCACCGTGCCTTTTTTAGTGATCACCCTGCCATCACGGGCCACGCCCTGCACCATCCAAACATAAGTACTTGTTCGTTGATCTGTGCCATTGATCCGGCCGTCCCAACCTTCATTCAGATCTGCAGTTGAATAAAGTAATTGCCCCCAGCGATTATACACTTTAAAGTAATTGAGTTTGGTTATACCTACAGTAAATGGTTTGAATATATCATTCTTTCCATCACCGTTTGGAGTAAACCCGGTTGGCATATAGATCTCGGGTCCCCGGAAAACTTTTACATTCACTGTTCCGTCACCACGGCACCCGGCCGCAGTTTTAGCTATTATTGTAAATGTAATATCGGATGTGACGGTAAGAACCGGGTTTGCAATAAAAGGATCACTTAAACCAACGGGTGGGCTCCATGTATAATTTGTTGCACCGGATGTAGCTGCCAATTGAAACTTATCGCCGGCAAATACAACCGTGTCAGCAGGAAATGTTTTTACAATGATGGGTGGAGTAACGGTTACTATAACCTGGTCAGCCGCAAGCGAAGAACAGCCACTTGCATCAATAACCTGTAAACTATATATGGTTGTTTGCTTTGGTACCGCTATAGGATTGGGAAGAGCACCATTGCTTAATGTTGATGATGGTGTCCAGTTATATTGAATACCGCCTGACCCTTGTAACGTATAATCCTGTCCATAACAAATCTCAATATCGGGCCCTGCATCGGGTAAAGGCGCCGGATTCACATTTACAACAACTGTATCCTTTCCGCTGCATTGACCAAAAGTTGCCGTAACTATATATTGAGTTGTTACAGTTGGCTTCGCTACAGGGTTTTTAATATTTGCACTACTTAAACCCGTAGCGGGAGACCATGAAAACTGGGTAGCATTGCCGGTTACATCAAGTTGTGTTGAGGTCCCTTCACAAATTGTTACATCAGCCGAAGCTGCTAACGAAAGGTTATTGGTTAGCCCAACCACAACATTGGGAATAGTAGTGACACATGCATTTGCGTCCACCACCATTACAAGATAAGTTCCGGGAACTACGGTAAAAATGTTTGATGGCTGAAGCGGTGGAACTGTTGTGGCATATCCATATGGTGACGTACCACCATTGGCAGTTACAGTAATTTGTCCATCAGCACCGCCATTACAAGTAGCATCACTTGCCACTACCGTTGCCGTCAATGCTGTTGGTTGAGTAATCGTTACATTCCTTGATGTATTACAGCCGTTATTGTCACGGCAGTAAACAGTGTACGCACCGGCTGAAAGATTATTAAATGTGTTTGTACCCTGCCAGTTAACATTATCAAGTGAATATTGCAGTGGATTTGTACCTCCCGACGGCATCGCTGTTATTGATGCGTCATTATAACCGAAACAACGTGGTGATTGCGTCGTAAGCGTAAGACTTAAAGCTGCTGGTTGAGTAATACTGACGGATTGCGAATTCGAACAAGCATTGTTATCACGATAATAAACCGTATAAGTGGCGGGTGCCAGCCCTGTAAATACATTGCTTGTTTGCCATGTTACATTATCAAGTGAATATTGATAAGGTGGTGTTCCGTTTGAAATGTTTACTGTAATTGTTCCATCAACAGCCCCATTACAGCTCACATTCGTTTTGATAACATTTGCATTTAATGGAGCGCCGGCGGCTACAGACACAGGATATGTAGAATTACAGCCATTTGCATCCACAACCCTTATTGAATAGTTGCCTGCGGCCAAACCACTGAATACGTTGCTGCTTTGCAACGGGCCACCATTTAATGAATATTGATAAGGCAGGGTGCCTCCGCTTGCCATAACAACAATGGATCCATTATTCGTGCCCGAGCAAGATGTTGGTGTAGTTCCAAATATGGCCGATACACCACCTCCCTGTGTGATGGTCACGTTCGTTGAACCCGTACATCCAATAGCGTCAGTAACACTTATTGTATAATTGCCTGCGGCAAGACCTGTAAAAATATTGCTTGTTTGCGGTGGCCCTCCATTTATTGAATATTGTATCGGAGTGTAAACCGAAGGAGGAAGTATTGTGATACTGCCGGTATTCAAACCCGCGCAGGCGGAATTAATGGAAGTATAACCAACTCCAAGGTTGCCGGTTCTGTTTATAATTACATTTAGTGTAGTACTGCATCCATTAATATCCGTAGCAAAAACTGTATAATTACCCACTGCAAGACCCGTGAAAACATTACTGCTTTGTAATGGCCCTCCATTAATAGAATACTGAAGTGGAGGCACGCCGCTGTTTGGCGGTACCGTCACAGTTATTGTTCCTGTTGAACCTGTAGTACAATTAAGATTTGTTGCCGTAGCTGTTGCACCTAATGTAGATGTTTTATTTATTGTAATCGTATCCTCCAGCAGTAAAATCGTATTTGGATCGGCACATGATGTATAGCTTGTTCTTACAACAAACTGTTCTGAATTTGCCGAAGGGCAAATATTTGGAAAAGTTAAACCAATGCTTCCGGGTATTGCAAATGAAGTGGTAGCTGTTGCTACCAGTGAGCCGCTCATAGTAAACAGTTGCGAATTTATAAACCTGCTTGCACCACCTGAAGGAATAAACTGGTAAGCTTCATTTTGTAAATTCCATGCAACGGCATTTTTTCCAGCAGCAGCCCTTGCTTTGGTTTGTGTCCAGTCTTGTACTCCTAAGATTGCTCTTCCTGAATTTGTGGACGAAGAACAAGCCTTTTGTTCAAAAAATATTTCTATGATCCCTGTTGATTCGTAAATAACAATTTGAAAAGTATTGGGAGTTGAGTAGCCACAAGTAGTACCAAAGACCCCTATATGATAATAGCTTGTTATAAATCTTCTGCAAGGAGCAGTCCCTTCAACCCTGCATTCAATTTTTCTGTCGGGTGGACTTGCCGCAAGTCTTGGATCGAGATCTGAATAAGCTCCCATAATAGTTGCTCTTGGATAATAGGAACCTCCCTGTTGGAGTGGCGGCGGGCATTGCGTACCTAATGCATAAGGAATTATCGGTGTGATGTTCCATGCATTAAAACAATTTGCATTCAATGTATCGAAAGTCATTAATCCATTTGAACCAACTACAACTTTTGAAAAAACAGAATCATAAAAGCAAAATTGAAATGGCAAAGATATTTTGGCACTATAAACATCATCGGCGTATAACGTAGTAAGCTCATTGCCGAGTGGCGTTGTATACGGATAAGGATTATATGGGATCGTTGTTACAGCGTAATCCGAAGTTGTTTTCAGATCCGGCACGCTGAGCGTTACATTTCCACAGCTCAGCCCGCACGAAAAATTGATTACCTTATTATTATTAGATGAAACACAGCTTTGCGAATAAGCACCGGCGGTTCCTAAACAAAATAAAAAAACAATGTACACCTCACGGTACTTTCTCATAGCAGTAGCTAATCAGCGTTTTGGTAAAATGAGAAACGGAAGATAATGCTTTCCCCCCCTGTTTGCAATCACAATTCTGTATCGTAACGATCCACTTTTTCTATACCCGGCAGCCCTAATAATCTCGAAACCAATTCATCCAACTCCTCCTTATCGTGCACATATAATTTTATATTCCCTTCAAATACTCCTTCTTTCGCTTCAATTGTCATGGCGGCAATATTGATTCGTAATTCTCCGGATATAAGGTTAGTGATCTTATTTACAACACCTACATCATCAAGGCCCACAATCTTTAAACCCGTGAGGAATGAAATCTCTTTATTCTTTGCCCATTTTGTTTTTACTATGCGATGCCCAAAGTTGGCCATCAGCTTTGCTGCATTCGGGCAATTAGTCCTGTGAATCGTTAATCCTTTTCCTGTTGTTACAAAACCAAATACATCATCACCAGGGATCGGTTTACAGCAGTTGGCAAGATTATAAACGATCTTGTCGCTGCTTTCTCCAAATATGATCAGCTCAGCATCTTTTTTTACCAACGGGTGGTGAACCCCATCTACTTTTATCTCCTGTATTTTTACAGGCCTTGGCGCTTCTATCTTATCGCCATGAACTTTAAATTCCTTTAGTTCTTTGAGATCGATATTTTTTATGGCAACCTGGTAAAACAGATCGAGAGCAGAACTAAGTTTATAATACTGCCAGAGCTCATCGATATTATGCTGATTGAACGCAGCACCCATTCCTTCGATCTTTCGTTGCACCGTGTATTTTCCTTCATCAGCAATTTTTCTTTTCTCTTCTTTTAGTGCATCTCTTATTCTTCCTTTTGCTTTTGAAGTAACAACAAAATTCAACCAGTCTTCAGAAGGTTTTTGTTTGTTTGATGTAATGATCTCCACCTGGTCACCGCTTCTTAGTTTATGACTTAACGGAACAAGTTTATGATTTACCTTGGCGCCAATAGTTTTTACACCAATAGCGCTGTGTATTGAAAATGCAAAATCAAGTGAAGTAGAACCAACAGGCAACATTTTTACATCACCTTTTGGTGTGTACACATAAATTTCTTCGGCAAGAAAACTTGTTTTGAAATCCTGTAAAAAATCAACAGAGTCGGTATCCTGGTTGCCGATCACTTCACGTATTTGCTGAAACCATTTATCAAAACGATTTTCATCGGCGCTGCCTTCTTTATACTTCCAATGTGCTGCTAACCCTTTTTCTGCGATCTCATTCATACGCTTCGTTCTTATCTGCACTTCCACCCATTTTCCCTGCGGACCCATCACCGTTGTATGCAAGGCTTCATAGCCATTACTTTTAGGGTTGCTTAACCAATCTCTCAATCTTTCAGGTGCTGGTGTATATTCATCCGTGATGATCGAATAAACTTTCCAGCAATCACTTTTTTCATTTTCCGGAGCTGACTCAAGTATGATACGAATCGCAAACAGGTCATATACTTCTTCAAAACTCACTCCTTTCTTTTTCATTTTGTTTTGAATCGAATGTATATGCTTTGGTCGCCCGTATATTTCAAATTTCAGTTCCGCTTTTTCCAGTTTATCTTTTAATGGCTTTATAAATTCATTGATATACCGGCTTCTTTCTTTTTTTGTTTCGGCCAGCTTTCTTGCAATTTCTTTATAGATCTCCGGCTCCAGGTATTTCATCGCCAGGTCTTCCATTTCTGTTTTTATATTATATAAACCCATACGATGTGCAAGCGGCGCATATACATAAACCGTTTCAGAAGAAATTTTTAATTGCTTATCAGCCTTCATATGATCCAGTGTACGCATATTATGCAGGCGGTCGGCAAGTTTGATAAGGATCACCCGGGGATCATCAGTAAGTGTGAGCAATATTTTTTTAAAATTCTCTGCTTGTTGCGATGCATTGACATCAATCACGTTGGATATCTTGGTAAGTCCATCCACAATTCTCGCTATCTCGTTTCCAAATTCTCTTTCTATATCTTCCAAACTGATATCAGTGTCTTCGACGGTATCATGTAACAAGCGAACAAATTGTAGAACGAACACCAAGACCTATTTCTTCAACACAAATTCTTGCTACGGCAATCGGATGAAGAACGTAAGGTTCCCCACTTTTCCGGCGCATAGTTTTATGCGCATCAACCGCCATTTCAAAGGCAAGCCTTATCATTCGTTTATCACCTGGCTTTAATTTGGTTTTTAGATCCCGTAGCAAGGCACGGTATTCCCTCAGGATCAGTTTCTTTTCCTGCTCTTCATTTAAATTATATTTGGGCAACTGCGCAAGGGTATCCATGAATAGCGAATTTACTTAAAAACAGCCGCTTTTTCTGAGCGAAATCTGCTACATTTGCTGCCCCAATTGGAAATCACAAATTTGTAAATCACAAATTCCAATGGCAGCTTGAAATTGGAATTTGGAATTTTATTTTTTGGAATTTCTACTCCCGGATGTGGTGAAATTGGTAGACACGTCAGACTTAGGATCTGATGCCGTAAGGTGTGGGGGTTCGAGTCCCTCCATCCGGACAAAAAACAAACCCCTGCCCCCTAAGGGGGAACTTAGGCTGAGGGTTTGCAATAAGAATTAAGAGTTCTTTATTTTGAAAGTGATAATTGTGTTACCAGCATTTGAATTTCTGTTCATCTTTTGTTGCGACGCTCCATTCAGGTTTCTCTTCGCTATTCAACAATAGCGTCGCATCCGATTGCTATCGGATTTACCCAGAGCACAAGTGAGAAATAAGCGAAGCTTATTCGAAACTTGCGAACAAAGTTCCGAAGGGTCGCACACTTCTACTTTCGAAATTCTATTGAACGCTTTTTTTTACGACACACGCTTTAAATTAGGGTGCATAAAAAAATCTCCGCCTGTGGCGGATTGGGGGTATGTTATGGCTACAGTTACAAAAGAAAATATCGGTTTGCTGAACGAGAAACTAACATTGAAACTTGAGAAAACCGATTATCTTCCGACGTTTGAAAAATCATTAAAAGATTACAGTAAGAAAGCCAACATTCCGGGATTCAGAAAAGGAATGGTGCCTGCCGGCCTGATCAAAAAAATGTATGGGGCTTCTTTATTTACTGATGAAGTGCTTCGCACAATCGACAGGGAGCTTATCAAATACCTGGAAGAAGAAAAGCTTGAAATATTTGCCCAGCCTCTCCCGGTTGAAATGGATATTCGCCAGTTGGATATGAATAATCCTGCTGACTACACTTTTCATTTTGAAATAGGGATGAAACCTGATTTTGAATTGGCTGATCTTTCAAAAGCGAACACGGTCCGTTATAAGGTGAAGATCACCGATGAAATGATCAATAATGAGATCACCCGCCTGCAGAATCGCTATGGCAATATGAAGGATGAGAATACGGTGAATAGCGAGGAAAATGTTTTGAATGTTATTTTTACGGAAGTTGATGAGAACGGAAATGAAATAGAAGGCGGCGTCAAAAAAGATAATTCGCTGCTGGTAAAATATTTTAAAGAAGAGTTCCGCACTAATTTAATCGGTAAAAATATTAATGATTATATCATTGCCCAGCTTGACACAGCATTTGCAGAAAAAGAGCTTGAATTTATTTTAAAAGATCTTGGACTTGATAATGATTCAGCGGCTGCGCAAAGACATTTTAAAATACAGATCACGAAAATTGGTTTGCTGGAAAAGAAGGAATTGAATGAAGAGTTTTACAAACAACTTTATCCGAATGCTGAAGTAACCACAGAAAATGATTTCAGAAATAAGATCAAAGAAGAGATACAGGCATATTGGGATAACCAGGCAAAAAGCCAATTGCAGCACATGGCTTATCATGAATTGCTGGACGGAACTACAATTGATTTTCCCGAAACATTTCTGAAAAAATGGATGCAAACGCAGGGAGAAGAAAAAAAGACAGAAGAAGATGCCGAGAAAGAATTTCCCACATTTAAAAATCAGTTGAAGTGGACACTGATCAGCGATAAAATTGTCAGGGAAAATAATATTGATGTAAAACCTGAGGAAGTAAAGGCTTTTGCCAGGCAGCAATTATTCGGCTACATGAATATGCCAATGGGAGGCGATGACCAACCATGGGTAGATAATTATATTGATAAGATGATGCAGGACCGCAAGTACGTGGAAGATGCTTATAATCGTATCCAGGGCCAGAAAGTTTTTGAGTGGGCAGAGACGCAGGTAAAACCAACCGAAAAAGAAATTGCGATGGAAGATTTCGTGAAAATGCAGGAAGAGCATCAGCATCACCATCATTAAACCCCCTGTCCTCTGCCTGAGGCGGACACCTTAGATTTGAAATTATTTACTGGAGTTGTTTGAAAGCAACTCCTTTTTTGTAATGTCAATTCGTCTCAATTCGTGTAATTCGTGTCACCAATTTTGCGGATTTGCCATTTGGACGGATATTTGATGAATCAGACGAATTGGCGATCATTGCCTTAATCTGCAAACAAAAACGAAATGAGTTTTAATTCAGAATTTGAAAAATATGCGGTTAAGCACCGCGGCATTTCCAGCAACACCCTTCATGGTTATGCAAGTCAACTGGTGACCGGCCTTACTCCTAATATCATTGAAGAACGTCCGATGAATGTAGCCGTGATGGATGTATACAGCCGCTTAATGATGGACCGGATTATTTTCCTTGGCTATCCTATAAATGATGAAGTGGCAAATATTGTTACAGCCCAATTGTTGTTCCTTGATTCTACTGATAGAACAAGGGACATCAATATGTATGTAAACAGTCCCGGTGGAAGTGTATACAGCGGGTTGGGTGTATATGATACTATGCAATATGTAACGCCTGATGTCGCTACGATCTGTATTGGTGTGGCTGCATCAATGGCTTCTGTGCTCCTGGCTGCGGGTACAAAGGGTAAAAGAGCAGCGCTGAAACATGCAAGAATAATGATGCATCAGCCCAGTGGTGCCATTGGCGGACAAGCGAGCGACATAGAAATTACGGTAAACGAGATCAGGAAGTTGAAAGCTGAATTATATGATGTGATAAATTATCATTCGGGAAAAGATGTAAAGCAGATCGAAGCGGACTTTGACCGCGATCGCTGGATGACGGCCCCTGAAGCAAAGGAATATGGACTGGTTGATGAAGTGTTGCTGATCAACCCGAGGAAACAGAAAGCCCCCTAAATCCCCCAACGGGGGACTTGCCAACAAACAAGGCCGGCTTATTTGAAAAGTATAACAAGAATGAAGAGTCGTCAATTATGATGAATAGATAGATGAAGATGATGTGGAAGATAAGAAGGTGATGAAAGTTATGAAGTGCTGCTCCTTTCCGCCTCCGGCGGAGAAGGAGTCAGAGGATGGGGCCGAGTAGAATTGTTGACGTACAAGTGTGATTAAATTATTCTCTTCCACTGGAAGAAAATAATTTAACAAATCTTCGATTGCAACGGAAGCTAAATAGAATTACAAAAGTTGAATACATAAAAAACATACTATGAACAGAAAGAATTTTGATTACAAAGGCTGGAGAATGGATGAAGAACCGGAAGAAGAAAAGGAAAGAGAAGATAAGAGGGATGAGCTCCAGATGCTGAATAAAAAACTGGAAAGATATTTTTTTGAAAGACGTGAAGTATATCTCTGGGGTGTAGTTGATGATAAATCGGCAAAGGAAGTGGTTTCGAAATTTCTTTTGCTGGACGCAGATAAGCAGGGCGAGGAAATTAAATTTTATATCAATAGTCCCGGTGGTGTGGTAACGAGCGGAATGGTGATGTATGATACAATGCGAATGATGAAGTCGCCGGTAAGTACAATTTGTATGGGACTTGCTGCATCTATGGGAAGTATTTTATTGAGTGGTGGCGTAAAAGGAAAACGCCTTATCTACCCGCACGGTGAAGTGATGATCCATCAACCTTCGCTGGGAGGTTTTATACGCGGCGTTAGCGCCGACCTGGAAATACAGGCTGTGCAAACAAAAAAGGTAAAAGAAATTGGGGCTAAGATACTGGCTCAGAACTGCGGTAAAACCATGGAACAGGTGATGAAAGATTTTGACCGGGATTACTGGATGAATGCCAAAGAAGCCATTGATTATGGAATAGTGGATGGGGTTGTGGAAAAACTCTAAAAAGCTATCCGGCAATATTTTAACATTCAACTATAAAATAAATCCGCCTCGTTCGGGGCGGATTTATAATTTTGTGGATTGCTTACCGTTTAAGCCCAATATAAATACATGGCTAAAAATCCTTTACACTGTTCTTTCTGTGGTCGTAACCGCGATGAAGTAAAGATCCTCATTGCCGGACAGGAAGGTCATATCTGTGAAAATTGCGTAGAGCATGCCCGTGAGATAATCGAGCAGGAGCTGATGACCAAAGATGAACGGATCCCTTCTTCATTTAAACTTACTGTAAAGAAACCTGTTGAGATCAAGAAGTTCTTAGATGAATACGTGATTGGTCAGGATGAAGCTAAAAGAGTGTTGGCAGTTGCTGTGTATAATCACTATAAAAGATTGCAGCAAAAACCAGGTGAATCAGCCGGTGATGTTGAAATAGAAAAAAGCAACATCATTATGGTAGGTGAAACAGGTACGGGTAAAACTTTGCTTGCAAAAACTATTGCCCGCTTGCTGAATGTTCCATTCGCTATTGTTGATGCCACTGTATTTACGGAAGCCGGTTATGTTGGTGAAGATGTGGAAAGCATTCTTACCAGGTTGTTGCAGGTTTGTAATTATGATGTGCCTGCTGCTGAGCGTGGCATTGTGTACATTGATGAAATAGATAAGATTGCCCGCAAAGGAGATAATCCTTCTATAACCCGTGATGTAAGTGGTGAAGGCGTGCAACAGGGAATGCTGAAGCTTCTTGAGGGAACGGATGTATTGGTACCACCGCAAGGCGGACGCAAACATCCTGAACAAAAGCTTATCAAGATCAATACACAGAATATTCTTTTTATCTGCGGTGGTGCGTTTGATGGTATTGATAAAGTGATTGCACGCCGGGTGCAAACCAATACGATCGGTTTTAATGTAGATAAAGAGCTGCAGGATTCTATGAAGAAGAATTTGCTTCGTTATGTAAATGCTCCCGATCTGAAAAGTTTTGGATTGATCCCTGAATTGCTGGGTCGTTTGCCTGTGGTTACACATCTTGATCCATTGGATGCGCCTACACTTCGTGCTATTCTTACCGAACCAAAGAATGCATTGATCAAGCAGTATAAAAAATTATTTGAACTGGAAGGAATTAATCTTAGCATCGATGCTCCCGTTCTTGATTTCATGGTAGAAAAGGCGGTGGAATATAAATTAGGTGCCCGTGGGCTTCGCAGCATTTGCGAAAGTATTTTAACTGATGCCATGTTTGAACTGCCCAGCACTAATGAAAAAGTCTTTATGCTGGATATTGAATATGCGAAGAGGAAGTTTGAAACCAGTAAGATCAGTCTCCTTAAAGTTGCTTAAACCAGGATTAAAGGATTATTAGGATTAATGATGATATTTGGTCAGAGAAATCTGACCTTTTTATTTATAAAAATAATTTATGAAAGAATTGATAGATCGTTTGGTGGCAACCGGGTTAACTGAACAACAAGCATTAAAATCTATTGAAGTGGTAAAAGATTTTGCAAAGGAAAAATTTCCCGTTTTTTCAGGAGCCATTGAAAAGATGTTTGATAAATATAAGCCGAAGGATGAGGATGATTTTTTGGATTAGTTATTTTTTTCTTTGAAAAAATTCCTTTCACATTTTTTTTCTTGTTTTATTAAATCTTTTTTGTTGTAATCAATAACATCTCCATCAGGATATATTGTATTGAAAAGATCAACGATTTTGTAAACGTGTTCGCGGTAAACATTTGCAATCAAACCTCCTTGTTTCCTCCCATTATCATTAAATGAAATAAAAAATCTTGGCCGGCCGAAGACGATATCACAAAGTCCATAATGATTCCCTATTGAATCTGTTTGTGCAATAATTTTCTTTAGTTCTGCTAACAGCGAATCATCTATTTCATAAGTTTCGAGGATTTTATCTTTTGCTAATGTATCCCATAAATACCACTCGCTAATTACATTTAATTTTCCTTTCATTATTTCAAAGGCTTGATAAGGAGCACTCGCAAGTCCTGATCCTTGCGGTATTGAAATCCTTACCGAGAACTCCTCTTGTGCAAAACAAGTTTGTATAAAGAAAATTGAAACAATTAGACAAGTTCGTTTCATCCAAAAACTTTGTGTTGAAATTAAACTAAACGCTATTCCTGCGGCTTATCGTATTGTTATTTAAAATAAAAAAGCCCCGAATTTCTTCGGGGTTAGTAAAAGGGTACTATTGGTTTTTCCAGATCAGACTAAGTCATGTTATGTACCTAGCCTTCCCATCCAAAATAATATTTAACTGCAACCAAGACTATTACCACAATTCAAACACTTGTAACAAGTGCCACTGCGTACTGTAATATGTCCGCAGGTATTGCAGGCCGGCGCATCACTTTGCATGCTCTTGTTTGCAGAACTCATTGCTTCCATGCTTGTCTCAGCCTTTACAACTGGTCTCTGCGCTTTTACAGGTTGCACTCCATTACCGGCAGTTCCCACAATTCTTACACTTGACAATTCCGGAGCTGTTTCATATTCAAGCCCGGTTGGAATTTCATCCCAATCATCAGCACCGGTATTCATTACTTCGGGTTTATCCAGCACATGCACCAGATCAGTTCTTCCCAGGTATTCATACCCTAATGCACGGAAGATAAAATCAACGATAGATGTGGTTGATTTGATATTCGGATGCTCTACAAATCCGGCGGGATCAAACTTGGTGAACACAAATTTTTCTACATATTCTTCCAATGGAACGCCATATTGTAACCCGATAGAGATGGCAATGGCAAAACAGTTTGACATGCTGCGCATCGTTGCACCTTCCTTAGCCATGTCAATAAATATTTCACCGAGCGTGCCATCATTGTACTCTCCTGTGCGAAGGAAGATAGCTTGTCCATTGATCTTTGCTTTCTGCGTAAACCCTCTTCTTTTTGCAGGCAGTGTACGACGCTCAACAATAGTAGCAAGCTTGCGTTTCAATTTTGTATCAGGTGAAGCCTGTACTCTTTTTTGTACTTCTTCAAATAATTCTTCCACCGTGAGCTTACTTAGGTCAACGATATTACTCTCAACTTGCTGACTGCTTACTATTGACTCCTGACTCCCGACTCCTGACTCCTTACTCTCCTCCGGCTTCTTCTTCTTATCAGATTTATTGCTCAGCGGCTGCGACAACTTAGAACCATCACGATACAATGCATTTGCTTTTAATCCCAATTGCCAGCTTAACATATAGGCGCTGGCAATTTCATCCACCGAAGCTTCATTAGGCAGATTGATGGTTTTGGAAATAGCGCCACTGATAAAAGGTTGTGTGGCGCCCATCATGCGGATATGGCCATTGGCATGAATATACCGCTGGCCTTTCTTTCCACATTTGTTGGCACAGTCAAAAACGGGCAAATGTTCTTCGTCCAGGTGAGGAGCTCCTTCCAGCATTCCGGTACCGCATACATAATCATTAGCGGCATCAATCTGTTCATCGCTGAAACCAAGAGCTTCCAACAGGCTCCATTCAAAATCATTGTATTGCTCAGGTGTAAAGCCAAGCCGTTGCAGGCACTCTTCACCCAAAGCATATTTATTAAAAACAAATCCTATTTCAAATGCAGACGCTACGGCTGCATCCAGTCTTTTTATTTCATCGGCAATAAAACCTTTTTCACTTAGTGATTGATGATTTATAAATGGCGCACCGGCAAATGATGCCGTACCCACCGCATACTTTACGATGGAATCAACTTCTTTTTCATTATACCCCAAATTCTTTAATGCCGCAGGCACCGATTGGTTGATGATCTTGAAATAACCACCACCAGAAAGTTTTTTGAATTTTACCAATGCAAAATCAGGTTCAACACCGGTAGTATCACAATCCATTACAAGACCAATTGTGCCGGTTGGTGCAATAACTGTAGCCTGTGCATTACGATAACCATATTTTTCACCCAATTCAACAGCATCATCCCATGCTTTGCATGCCGCTTTTAATAAATAAGCTGGACAGTATTGCGCTTTGATCCCCTGTGGTTTTAAACTGAGGCCTTCATAATTATCAGCATCGTAAGCAGCAAGACGATGATTACGCATTACACGAAGCATATCATCACGGTTCTCTTCATATCTTGGGAAAGTACCCAGCACACTTGCCATCTCAGCCGATGTTTTATAAGAAATACCGGTCATGATAGCAGTCAATGCACCTGCTATTCCTCTTGCTTCTTCACTGTCATAAGAAATACCGCTTACCATTAATAATGTACCAAGGTTGGCATAACCAAGACCAAGTGTTCTGTATTCATAACTAAGCTGCGCTACTTCCTTGCTTGGAAACTGCGCCATCAATACAGAAACTTCCAGTACAACGGTCCACAAGCGGCAATTATATTCATAACCTTCTACATCAAAAATATTTTTCTCATTGTCATAAAACTTCATCAGGTTAGCTGATGCAAGGTTGCATGCAGTATTATCTAAAAACATGTATTCGCTGCAGGGATTAGATGCATTGATGCGACCGCCTTTTGGACAAGTATGCCACTCATTAATAGTAGTATCATATTGAGTACCCGGATCGGCACAGCGCCATGCGGCATAAGAAATTTGATTCCATAATTCCCTGGCAGGAATTTTTTTCATTACCCTTCCATCCATTCTTCCTTTCAATTCCCATTCACCATCTTCCTGCAATACTTTAAAGAACTCGTTTGGAATACGAACAGAGTTATTTGAATTCTGGCCGCTTACTGTTTTATATGCTTCACCTTCATAATCGCTTGCATAACCTGCAGCGATCAATGCGGCCACTTTCTTTTCTTCTTCCATTTTCCAGTTAACGAACTCAACTATTTCCGGGTGATCAAGATCGAGACAAACCATTTTTGCAGCACGACGTGTAGTACCACCACTTTTAATAGCACCAGCTGCACGATCACCAATTTTTAAGAAACTCATTAACCCGGATGATGTACCGCCACCACTCAATTTTTCGCCTTCGCCTCTTAGTTGAGAAAAGTTTGTACCAACGCCGGAACCATATTTAAATATTCTTGCTTCACGAACCCAGAGATCCATGATACCGCCGTCATTCACCAGGTCGTCACTAACACTTAATATAAAACATGCATGCGGTTGGGGACGCTCATAAGCGGATGTAGATTTTTTCAATTGCTCATCTGCAGGATCAACAAAGTAATGTCCCTGCGGCTTGCCTTTTATACCATAGCTTTCATACAATCCTGTATTGAACCATTGCGGGCTGTTAGGCACACACATTTGGTTAAGTATGGAATACACCAGTTCTTCATAAAAAATTTGTGCATCTTTTTCCGAAGCAAAATAACCATATCGTTCGCCCCATACTCTCCAGCAATTTGCCATGCGGTGTGCAACTTGTTTTGCTGAAGTTTCGCGGCCAAGACTACCATCAGTTTGCGGTACGCCTGCTTTACGAAAATATTTTTGTGCAAGAATATCGGTAGCGATCTGGCTCCACTGTTTCGGTACTTCAACATTATTCATTTCAAATACTACTTCACCGCTTGGATTACGGATCACTGAAGTACGATAATCGTATTCGAACAGATCGAATACATTCACATCTTCACGAGTGAAGCGACGAGGGAACTGCAATCCCGCTCCGCGGGAAGCTTGTTTCTTAATGGGCATAGTAATTAAAGATTTTGTCGGTTCTGGTTGTTAACCTTTCTGGCGAAAGGTGTTAACGAAAATATTTTTATCATCTTGTATTTCAAACCTTCAAATATCAACACAATGTGGAAAAGGGAAGTGAATAATTTGCTAACGCAGTCAGGTGGCTTGTTTCGGGATTTTTGCACAGCTAACATCATTTTTATCTTAAAAATTTTTTTGGTAAATCAATATAAGATATGTAACAATTGATTTCTCTTCTCAAATTCCAACATCCTTTTATGAAATTCTGACTGGTTAAGGATTATATAAAACCAATCTTTCAAAAGTCCTGCCAGCAAAGGATTTTAAATATTTTTTTTAAAACAATTTAATAACGATCCATTACAGGCGAAAAATAGATGTACATGAATAGAAAGCTTTACAATAAAACATGCTATATTAATCTTTTAAATATTGTTAAGCCATTTATCGTGTTTTCCCTCGTAAATACGGTTAAATTAAAAACTATAAAAGCGAAAAAGTTTTTGCATTTTTGCAATTAATACCAACCCGGATGAAGCAAGGAATTTATCAATCGCTACAGCTTAGGAAAAAAGAAGGGAAAAAATCTTTCGCCGTTCTTATTGACCCCGATAAGGTGAATACATCCCTGCTTGATGAACTGATGGAACTTTCTCTTTCTGCCAAGGTGGATTATTTTTTGGTTGGCGGCAGTTTGGTTATCAGCAATCAGCTTGATGATGTTGTTCAATACATAAAAGCCAATTGCAAAATACCAGTCATACTTTTTCCCGGCAGTCCTAACCAGGTAAGCAAATATGCAGATGCGTTGCTTTATTTGTCGCTGATTTCAGGAAGAAATGCTGAACTATTGATTGGCCAGCATGTGGTATCAGCTCCATTTGTAAAAATGAGCGGACTTGAAATTATGCCAACCGGTTATATGGTCGTTGATGGCGGCGCCCCTACAACTGTTTCTTATATCAGCAATGCCTCTCCTATTCCGGCTGATAAAAATGAAATTGCAATGTGTACGGCAATGGCAGGCGAAATGCTTGGCATGAAACTTATTTATATGGACAGTGGCAGCGGTGCAAAACGGCCAATTACTGAAAGCATGATCGAATCAGTGGCAAAAAATATTGAAGTGCCATTGATCGTGGGCGGTGGAATCACCAATCCTGAAAAAGCTTATCTCAATTGTAAAGCCGGCGCCGATGTAATAGTAGTTGGTAATGCGATCGAGAAAGATGCTTCATTGATAAAAGAAATGGCGGCGGCGATCCATTCGGTGCCTGTTAAAGTATAAATTCTTCCGGCATCTTATCCTTGCACTTTTCATTCTTTACAGTAATAGTTACTATTTGTTTTCTATAGGCTCTTATTTTTCTTCCGTTCCTTTCTGCCGGTATCCATTTTAAAGTATACCCTGATATTACTCTTACCACTTTCTTTCCCAAACCGTAACCAGGATCATCCCGAACTTCTGCATTAGTGATGCATCCTTCCTTGTCGATAACGAACAACGCGGTTATGTTGTAAATGCCCGATGGAATTGTATCCTGTGCAAGTGAATCCAACTTTAGGTTTTCCGATAAATAGCTTTGCCAGTGTTTGATATCTACGATGGCTTCCTTCTCGATTCGACCACAAACTATTTTTTCGAATTCTTGCTTTTGAGATTCGATTTGAGAAGAAGACCTTATAAAAAGAAGCATTGTAATTATAAAAAGGAAATATTTCATCAGTCTATAATGAGATTATAGGCTGACATATTTCCATAATAAAATGAAAATTATCTAAGGTCATTCACGTTCACTCTGCCTGGCGTATCCTTCCCCGCCACAATGCTTCTTGAACTCAATGCAATTGACTTAATGATCATTGCCATGTTTTCCATATCGAGTGTTTCAATATGATCTGATACTTTATGATAGTGTGGCTCGCCATCCATTTTAGCTGTTGAAATTGTATGCGCCGGAACACCAAGCCTTGCCAGCGTTGCATTATCAGAACGGGTAAACAAACCTTGCTGGGGATAAGGATCAGGATGAAATGTAAATCCGGTCCCTTCTAAATTTTTTTGCATGATAGCGCCCATATCTGTTTTTTCATAGCCGGTGATATAAGCAGAGTTCTTCCCCCATTTGCTTTCCGTTCCTATCATTTCGATATTGAACATGGCCATCACTTTTTCCGGATCAAATTGTCTTGAAAAATATTGTGAGCCAAAACCACCAACTTCTTCAGCCGTAAATGCTGCAAATACGATTGTTCTTTCATTATTAGCCTAAAGCTTTAAAATATTTTGCCAAGCATGATAACCGCAGTTGTGCCAGCCGCATCATCATTTGCGCCATTGTAAATTGAATCACCATTGTTATCTGGTTTACCAACTCCAATATGATCATAGTGTCCGGAGAAGATCACATATTCATCTTTCTTTGATTTACCTGGCAAGATGCCAACCACATTCGCCAGCTTTTGTTCTGTTATATCATGACGGGCTTCAACAGTAAATGTTTTTGGCTCTGTTGTTGTCAATACAAACACAACACTGTTATCCATTTTAAACATAGCCCTTTTCAAGCCTGCAAGACGAGGGAAATTCTTTGAATAGCTTGTATCTACGAGCACTATGTAATTTTTTCCTGAACGAACATACTTTATAGCTTCACTTTGAAAATTCTTTCCTGCTTCGATCTTTACTTTTTCATAGCCAGATTTCTCGTTTATATTAAATCCCGGTTGACTGGTAATAACTATCACATCTTTAAAATCGACCTGGTCGTTATCAAAAGTTGCAGATCCGCTTACGAACTTTGGGGTTACCATAGTAAAATCCTGCCTGAATCCGCTTGCACCATTGAAGGTTTGCAAACCGGCTTTCTTAAATTCATCTGCAATAAAATCAGCGGCTTTATCTATTTCCGGGCTGAATGTTTTACGACCTCTCATCTCATCAGCAGAAAGAACTCTTTCAATTCTTTCTACTTCTTTTGCATTGATAATTGCATCTGCTTTCTGTCCAAAAACAAAAAAGGTTGTTGCTATGAACAACCCCATCATAAATATTTTCTTCATGTGTATTATATGTTGCATTGTTGAATTGACAAATTGTTTAATTGTTAATCAAATAACCATTTAGCAATTTATCAATTTGGCCATTTAATTTACAAGCTCATCATTTCTTTAAACTTCACCGTTTGCCGGCGGCTCACTTCTATTTTTTCTCCCCCTTTTAATTCCAATAACAGGCCGCCATTGAAATAAGGTTCGATCTTTTCGATCATGCGAAGATTTACAATATGTTTTCTGTTTGCCCGGAAAAAAGTTTTTGGGTCCAATCTTTCTTCCAATGCATTCAGCGATTTTAATATAAGCGGCTTATTAGCACCAAAAAAAACCTTTGCATAGTTGCCAACACTTTCAAACAACCGTATATCTGACAATTTCACGAACCAGCAGCGTTCACCATCTTTTACAAATACCTGGTCGGCTTCGGTCAATATCGATTGATTGAAATTCTCAGGTACAATATGATTTTCTTTTGTTTCCGCTACATGCAACTTTTGCATGGCGTCGGCAAGTCGCTTGGGCTCGATCGGCTTTAATAAATAATCCAGTGCATTTACTTCAAATGCTTTTAATGCATATTCATCATAAGCGGTTGTAAAAATTACATGGGGTGCTCTTTCCAGTTCGGCGAGCATGTCAAACCCGGTTTTGCCCGGCATTTGTATATCTAAGAAAACAAGATCAGGCTGCAGGCTGTCAATCTTATTTATCCCTTCGTCTGCATTGGCAGCTTCGTCTATCACTTCCACTTCAGGATAATCCTGTAAAAGTTTTTTAAGCTCCGCTCTTGCAAGTCTTTCGTCATCGATGATTATTGCTCTCATGTAGGATGATTTATATACTCATTTGTACCGGAAGCATCACTCTCGCTTCCACAATTTCAGACGTTAATTGTTTTATGCTGAATCTGGCTTTTTCGCCATATAGAAGACTTAGCCTGTTCAATGTACTTGGTAAACCAAACCCATCACCTTTGGCAGTGCCGTTTACCAATTTACCCGTATTCTGCACCGCGAGCTCATGATAATGATCTTTAAAATCAGAAACGATCTTGATCTTGCCGCCGGTGATCTGTTTGCTGATGCCATGCTTGATCGCATTCTCCACAAGTGTTTGAAGCATCATTGGCGGCACCGGTTGATCCAATGTATCTTCATCAATGTCATATTCTATACGAAGCCGGTCTTCAAATCGCATATTTTCCAGTGCGAGATAATCCTTAACAATATTCAATTCCTTTTCCAACGAAACTGATTCGAGCTTATCGGTTTGCATGCTGCTTCGTAAAATATTACTCAGCTCGGTGATCGCATTTCTTGCCCTGTTGGGATCTTCATCTACCAATGCGCGGATGCCATTTAATGAATTAAAAATAAAATGAGGATTGATATGCGCTTTGATCGTTTTTAATTCAAGCTCTTTTACCAATGCTTCCAGTTTCAATGTATCAAGTTGTTGTTTCTGGCTCTTTGTAATAAAATGGTAAATGAAATAAATAAGGTTCCAGATAAAAAAGTAAATGAAAAAATAAAACGCCCGCTCAATACAACCAGCAGTTTGTTACTTGAATAAGAGTTATCCCGGTTATAAAGTACTTTCTTTTCATTATCAGAAAGCAGTTCTACATTTTTCAAAAAACTTTTATCGCTCATCCTTATAAGCAATTCAATATTTATGAACGAGATCACAAAGGCGAATACAATTGTTATAAGTATAAAATAGAAAACCTGTTACTCGAGTTTTTGCTGAAGAAAATTCAGACCAATAATAATATAACGCATTAAATGGGAAATAAGAATACCCATAAAACAAAAATGCACTAGCCGTGTAAAGAAGAAAATGCGGTCGGCATCCTTATTAAGCCATTTATCGAAAGAAAATGCAAAAAAGATATTAATCAGGGCAAACAATCCCCATCCGCATAGCTGGAAAAGCCAGTACCTCTTATTCCTTGACATAACGGGCATAAATATAAGCTCAAATTTAAAAGTTTCACCAGCCCTTATCCACCCTCTTTTGATTAAAGGCAAATAAGACAGGTAAATGGAAAGATGAACAAAACAATTTTATGACAGTTTTGTTAAAATATAGAATAAACTTTTTAAAACATTAATTTTACATCGTAAAAACAACACATGCAGATCATAGCAGGCCCGCTTTTGCAAACAATCAATACTCCGGAAGATCTTAAAAAACTGTCCCGTGAAAAGCTTCACCAGGTTTGCGATGAGTTACGTCAATATATTATTGATGTAGTGAGTGTTCATGGAGGTCATTTTGGCGCCAGCCTTGGCGTTGTTGAGCTGACCGTTGCACTTCATTATATATATAACACACCTTACGACCAACTGGTATGGGATGTTGGGCATCAGGCTTATGGACATAAAATTCTTACCGGCCGCCGCGATAATTTTCCAACAAACAGAAAATATAAAGGATTAAGTGGTTTTCCGAAAAGAAGCGAAAGTGAATATGATACTTTTGGCGTGGGTCACTCTTCCACTTCTATATCTGCAGCATTGGGTATGGCCATGGCCGCAAAATATAAAGGCGAAAAAGAAAGAAAAGTGGTTGCGGTGATTGGTGACGGCGCAATGACTGCCGGTCTTGCATTTGAAGGTCTGAATCATGCGGGTGTTGCAGATGCCGATTTGTTGATCGTACTCAATGACAATTGCATGAGCATTGATCCGAATGTGGGTGCATTAAAAGAATACCTAACCGATATCACTACCTCTCCTACTTATAATAAACTACGTGATGAAGTTTGGAACCTGCTGGGAAAGTTACCGGTAGGAAAAAAGTTTTCCAGGGATATGGCTTCAAAACTTGAAGCAGGAATGAAAGGTATGGTAAGTAAAAGCAGTAATCTTTTTGAAGCATTAAATCTTCGCTATTTCGGCCCTATCGATGGACATAACATCACAAAGCTCGTCGATACATTAAAAGATCTGAGAAATATTCCTGGTCCTAAACTATTACATATAGTTACGGTAAAAGGAAAAGGATATGACCTGGCAGAAAAAGATCAAACCAAATGGCATGCGCCCGGGTTTGTTTGATAAAGTAACCGGTGAAATTCATAAAAAGAAATTTGATCTGCCACAAGCGCCAAAATACCAGGATGTATTTGGATATACCATTATTGAGTTGGCAGAAAAAAATGATAAGATATTCGGCATTACTCCGGCAATGCCTTCCGGTTCTTCATTAAAATATATGATGGAAAAA